>NZ_FNVF01000022.1 GCF_900107975.1 Paenibacillus sp. UNC499MF | reverse complement strand
TTTGCTGTATTTGCATATTTTTCGGGATAGCGTTAAAACTAAAGAGAGGAAGTTCTGCTTAACCGGATATCAGGTACTTGCAAAGTAATATGGAAATGATTATAATTGAGTTAAGGTCAAAGAAAGTCAAAGTCAATTTACTTCTCAACAACGGGAGGCTGAATTGATGCGTAATGTTTCCGAGATTATCGAGCAATATCTAAAGCATATACTGCAGCAAAGCCCCGAAGGGTCCATAGAGATCCAACGGAACGAGCTAGCTGATCAATTCCAGTGTGTGCCGTCTCAGATTAATTATGTCATCAGCACACGATTTACCCTTGAAAAAGGCTACGTGGTCGAAAGCAAGCGCGGAGGCGGAGGCTATATCCGGATTCAGAAGATCGAATTAAACGCCTACGGATCATTGCTGGACACCATCATGACTACCATTCGTGAAAGTATAGATCAAGCGTCTGCCGAAGGATTGATTTACCGCCTGGAAGAGGGCCGGTTGATCAGTCTGAGGGAAGCTGCCATCATCAAAGCCGCAATATCGCGGGATGTGCTTCAGTTTAAGCTTCCTTTGCGGGATGAAGTCCGTGCCCGGATTTTGAAGGCGATGCTGATATCCTTACTGAGCAAATAAGGAGGGGTTGACGTGCTTTGTCAAGAATGCGGCAAACGGCCCGCAACGCTTCATTTTACGAAAATTGTAAACGGTGAGAAGACAGAGTTTCACTTCTGTGAAACGTGCGCCAAAGAGAAGGGAGAATTGATCCCCGGTACGCCGGGCGGTTTCTCCATTCATAATCTGCTTTCGGGTCTGCTCGACTTCGATCCTTCCTCCGGTACTGTTTCAAGCAAAGCTCGTCCTATAAGGTGCGAGCACTGCGGACTTACGTATTCACAATTCAGCAAACTGGGACGTTTCGGCTGCAGCCACTGTTATGAAAGCTTTCAAGATAAGCTGGACCCCCTGTTTAAGCGGGTTCACGGCAATACGCAGCATGTCGGCAAAGTGCCGAAACGCTCCGGACAAGAGATCGAGCAGAAGCGTGAGGTAGAGCGACTCAAGAAAGAACTTCAGACGCACATCGAACAGGAAGAATTCGAGAAAGCGGCTCAACTGCGAGACCGTATTCGCGACCTCGATAAGAAGTCAGCCGGCAGCAGTTAACTTCGACGCCCGCCTCAAACCTTTGAATTTGGAGAAAAGGAGGGTTCCTCTTTGAGACATTTTGTCAAGGAAGCATTAAGCGAATGGATGAAAGGGGACGGTCCCGATTCGGATATCGTGATCAGCAGCCGCATTCGTATAGCACGGAATCTGCAGAATTATCCGTTTCCGATGTTGGCCACGAACCAGCAGTCCGCGGAAGTGCTTGAGAAAGTTTCAGCTGTTCTGGGCAATGAAGACTTAAAAACGATTAGCGACTTTACGCTTGTGCCGCTCTCGGAACTGAATGAACTGGAGCGGAGAATCCTGGTAGAGAAGCATCTGATCAGTCCTAATCTGGCAACAGAATCGCGGAACGGAGCCGTTATCCTTAACGACAACGAATCTATCAGCATAATGGTGAATGAAGAGGATCATATTCGGATTCAATGCCTTTGTCCCGGATTCCAAATTAAAGAGGCCTGGGATTTGGCGAACCAGATTGACGATATTTTCGAATCCCAGCTCGACTACGGCTTTGACGAAAGACGCGGCTACTTGACCAGCTGTCCCACGAATGTGGGAACCGGTATACGGGCTTCGGTCATGATGCATCTTCCCGCTCTTGTTTTGACCCAGCAAATTAACCGAATTTTATCGGCGGTTTCACAGGTTGGCCTGACAGTCCGGGGCCTATATGGCGAAGGTAGTGAAGCGTTAGGGAATTTGTTTCAGATTTCCAATCAGATCACGCTCGGCCAGTCCGAAGATGAAATCATCGATAATCTATATAGTGTAGCCAAACAGATTATCGAACACGAGCGTGCCGCAAGAAGGCAACTCATGCAGGAGTCGAGAATACGTATAACTGACCGTGTCATGCGGTCATACGGAATTCTGACTCACGCTTCGATTATCGATTCCAAGGAAGCGGCACAGCGGTTATCCGATGTCCGCCTTGGCATAGATCTTAATTTAGTGGGGGAAGTTCCCGCACACACCATGAATGAGCTTCTCGTAATGACACAGCCGGGATTTTTGCAGCAAATAGCAGGTGAACTGCTATCTCCCGACGACCGGGATATCCGGCGTGCCCAAATCATTCGGGAAAGATTCAAGCCGTGTCATAACGTTTAATGGTACTATACGACTTTCGTTCGAAATTACAATGGAGGTGCTAAGTATGATGTTTGGAAGATTTACGGAACGTGCACAGAAAGTTCTTTCCCTTGCACAGGAAGAAGCAGTACGCCTGGGTCACAACAATATAGGTACAGAGCATATCCTGCTGGGCCTGATTCGCGAAGGCGAAGGTATTGCGGCTAAAGCGCTGGTGGCTCTCGGACTCGGACTTGAAAAAATTCAGGATGAGGTCGAATCTTTAATCGGCCGCGGACAAGAGCAGCCCTCCAATATCGCTTACACACCGCGTGCCAAAAAGGTCATTGAACTTTCGATGGACGAAGCCAGAAAGCTTGGCCATACGTACGTAGGCACGGAGCATATCCTGCTCGGTCTAATCCGTGAGGGCGAAGGGGTAGCGGCACGCGTGCTGAACAACCTGGGCATTTCTTTGAACAAAGCCCGCCAGCAAGTTCTGCAGCTTCTCGGAAGCAGCGAAGTTGTTTCGAGCAATCACGGCAGCGGAAACAATGTGAACACGCCTACGCTGGACAGTCTCGCGAGAGACCTGACGGCTATCGCCAAAGAAGGCAACCTGGATCCGGTTATCGGACGTTCCAAAGAAATCGAGCGTGTAATTCAGGTTCTCAGCCGCCGCACCAAAAACAACCCGGTTCTGATCGGGGAGCCTGGTGTAGGTAAAACGGCCATTGCCGAAGGCCTTGCTCAAAAGATCATTAACAATGAAATTCCGGAAACGTTAAAAGATAAGCGTGTCATGACGCTCGATATGGGTTCCGTCGTGGCAGGTACTAAATACCGCGGCGAATTTGAAGACCGTCTGAAGAAAATCATGGATGAAATCCGCCAGGCGGGGAACATCATTCTCTTCATTGATGAGCTGCATACTTTGATCGGTGCCGGCGGTGCAGAGGGCGCGATCGATGCTTCCAACATTCTGAAGCCGGCCTTGGCTCGCGGCGAACTGCAGTGCATCGGGGCCACTACGTTGGATGAGTACCGTAAATATATCGAGAAGGATGCCGCTCTGGAGCGCCGTTTCCAACCGATCACGGTGGATCAGCCGACTCCGGAAGAAGCGATCCAAATCCTTCACGGACTGCGTGACCGCTACGAAGCGCATCACCGGGTGAAAATTACCGATGAAGCTATCGAGGAAGCCGTTAAGCTGTCGGATCGTTATATTCCCGACCGTTTCCTGCCAGATAAGGCAATCGACTTGATCGATGAAGCAAGCTCGAAAGTAAGGCTTCACTCTTACACGGTACCGCCTAGCTTGAAAGAGCTGGAACAGAAGCTCGAAAACATCCGCAAAGAGAAAGACGCGGCTGTTCAAAGCCAAGAGTTCGAGAAAGCCGCTTCTCTGCGTGATACGGAGCAGAAGCTGCGCGAAGAACTCGACAGCACGAAGAACGATTGGAAAGAGAAACAGGGACGCATGGATACGGAGGTTACTCCGGACGACATCGCCCAAGTGGTAGCGAGCTGGACCGGAATTCCGGTTCGTAAATTGGCCGAAGAGGAAACCGAACGTCTTCTTAAAATGGAAGATATTCTTCACAACCGTGTAATCGGTCAGGAAGAAGCGGTTAAAGCGGTCAGCCGCGCAATCCGCCGTGCAAGAGCGGGTCTGAAAGATCCGAAGCGTCCGATGGGCTCCTTTATCTTCCTGGGTCCTACCGGTGTAGGTAAAACCGAGCTTGCCCGCGCTTTGGCGGAATCCCTGTTCGGAGACGAAAATGCCGTTATCCGCATTGATATGTCCGAATATATGGAGAAACACTCGACGTCCCGTCTCGTAGGAGCGCCTCCGGGATATGTAGGCTACGAAGAAGGCGGCCAATTGACCGAAAAGGTACGCCGCAAGCCTTACTCCGTTGTCCTGCTTGATGAAATCGAGAAAGCACATCCGGAAGTGTTCAATATCCTTCTGCAAGTGCTGGAAGACGGACGCCTGACAGACTCCAAGGGCCGTACCGTTGACTTCCGCAACACTTTGATCATCATGACGTCCAATGTGGGCGCCGATACGATCAAGAAAAATTCGACTCTCGGCTTTACGGCTGTCCAGGATTCCGGCAAAGATTACAACAACATGAAGGACAAAGTAATGAACGAGCTGAAGAAAAGCTTCCGTCCGGAGTTCCTGAACCGGATCGACGAGATTATCGTCTTCCATTCTCTCGACGAGAAGCACATTGCTGAAATCGTCAGCCTCATGGCCGATGAGCTCCGCAAACGTCTGAAAGAACAGGAAGTCGACTTTATCCTTACCGATAACGCGAAGAACTTCCTGGCGAAGGAAGGTTTTGATCCGAGTTACGGAGCAAGACCGCTCCGCAGGGCGATCCAGAAACACATTGAGGACCGTCTGTCCGAGGAGCTTCTCAAAGGAAGCATTTCCAAGGGCGACTCCCTTACTATAGACGAAAAGGACGGCGAACTAGTTGTGCTTCGGAACGAAGAAGCGATGACGCAGTCCAAGTAAGCCATATAATCAAGCATTTTGCGGTATGCAGTTGTACCGCAAAATGCTTTTTCTTTTGCCAAGTACTTTCATAGCATTCGCAAAAATGGTAAACTTTGAATGACGCTGGAACGGTTTGCCCGTTTTAAGCGTAGAAAGAGAAGGGGAACTTCGCGCCATGAGTAAAACAAAAACGAAATTCATCTGCCAGCAGTGCGGGTATGAAACCCCGAAGTGGCTCGGCAAATGTCCCGGCTGCGGAGCGTGGAACAGCTTTGCCGAAGAAGTAGAGACGGTTGTCAAAACGCAGGGAATGAATTCTTCTTTTCTGCGGACGAAAGAAAAACCGACTCCGATCATAAACATAGAAAGCAGTGTAGAGCAGCGTGTGCTTACGGACAACGGAGAGCTCAACCGCGTTTTGGGCGGCGGCTTCGTACCCGGTTCGCTCATTCTCGTCGGGGGAGATCCCGGCATAGGGAAATCAACGCTGCTCCTGCAAACCTCGCACTCGTTAACCAAAGAGGGGCGGAAGGTTCTATACATCTCAGGCGAGGAATCTATTCGTCAGACGAAACTTCGCGCGGACCGTCTGGACGCCGTTTCGCCGAATCTCTACGTGCTCTGCGAAACGAATATGGAAGTGGTGGAAGAGGCGATTCAGGAAGTCCAGCCGGATTTTCTGGTCATCGATTCCATTCAGACCGTCTACCATCCAAGCGTATCCTCCGCCCCGGGAACCGTTTCCCAAGTACGTGAATGCACAAGCCATTTCATGCGCATAGCTAAGCTTAAGAATATAGCGACGGTTCTCGTCGGCCATGTAACCAAAGAAGGCGCCATTGCAGGACCGCGCCTGCTTGAGCACATGGTGGACTGCGTGCTTTATTTTGAAGGGGAACGGCATCACACCTACCGCGTGCTGCGTGCGGTTAAAAACCGGTTCGGTTCAACGAACGAGATCGGTATCTTTGAAATGCGTGAGACCGGGCTGGCCGAAGTGAGCAATCCGTCGGAGCTTTTCCTGTCCGAGCGCCCGCTTGGCGTAGCCGGATCGACAGTCGTCGCCAGCATGGAAGGAACGAGACCGGTCCTGGTTGAGATTCAGGCGCTCGTCTCGTCAACCAACTTCCCGTCTCCGCGCAGAATGGCTACGGGAATCGACCATAACCGGCTGTCGCTCATTATGGCAGTCTTGGAGAAACGGGTCGGCCTGTTCCTTCAGAGTCAGGACGCTTACTTGAACGTGGCCGGCGGAGTTAAGCTCGATGAGCCGGCTGTCGATCTGGCCGTGGCGATAAGCATCGCCTCCAGCTTTAAAGAACAGCCGACGCAGGCTTACGACGCCGTGTTCGGTGAGATCGGGCTCACGGGAGAGGTCCGCGGCGTATCGCGCATCGACCAGCGGGTCAAGGAAGCGCAGAAGCTCGGCTTCCGGCGCGTTATCATGCCCGAAAAAAGCCTCAAAGGCTGGACGCCTCCGAAGGGCATCGAAGTGGTCGGCGTAAGCACGGTGTCGGAGGCTTTGAAAGCGGCACTGGACTAATCGATGCAGCCGGATTCGCCCGGCCGTGCAAGACGGATCTATTGAAAACAAGGCTAGCGTGAAGACGCTCGGCTAACAGAACGGAAATGCTTCAGGAGGATTAACATGAGCAAAGAAGAAACTAAACGAGACGTCATGAGCCAACTGCTCCAGCTGGTCGCTCCGGGTACGCCTTTCCGCGATGGGCTCGAGAACGTGCTTCGTGCCAAGACGGGAGCCTTGATTGTCGTCGGATGCACTCCGGAAGTCATGGAAATCGTGGACGGCGGATTTTCCATCGACTGCGATTTTACGCCAAACTACTTGTATGAATTGGCCAAAATGGACGGAGCCATCATTTTAAACGAAGATGCCAAGAAAATTTTATATGCGAACACCCAACTGATTCCGAACTCTTCGATTCCATCGACCGAGACGGGGATCCGGCACCGTACGGCCGAGCGGGTTGCCAAGCAGACGAACAAACTGGTAGTGTCTATTTCTCAGAGACGGAATATCATCACCTTGTATCAAGGAAACCTGCGGTATTCTCTCAAGGATATCGGGGTTATTCTGACCAAGGCGAATCAGGCGATCCAGACGATGGAACGGTACAAGACGGAACTGGATCAGTCCTTGATCAATCTGGGTGCTTCCGAGTTCGAAGAGCTTGTGACTCTGCACGACGTCACCAATGCCATTCAGCGGGTGGAGATGGTGCTGCGTATCAAGAATGAGCTCAACAGATACATTACGGAGCTTGGAACCGAAGGACGCCTGATCTCCATGCAGCTCGAAGAACTGGTTGGCAATACGGAACTGGAAGTGCGTCTGCTTCTGAAGGATTATGTCCGGGAACTCAGCGAAGAGAAGATCAAAGATATTTTGCTGGGGCTCAAACGCCTTTCTTCCGAAGAACTGCTCGATCCGCACCATATTATCCGGCTGCTCGGCTATCCGCACACCAACGCCGTATCGGAGGAACTCGTTTCTCCAAGAGGGTTCCGGGTGCTCAATAAAATTCCGCGGCTTCCTTCCATTATCATCAGTAATCTGGTGGAAAAATTCGGTCATTTGCCTCATATCACGGTAGCGACGATCGAAGAATTGGATGAGGTAGACGGAATCGGTGAGGTTCGTGCAAGGGCGATCAAAGAAGGGCTGCGAAGAATTCAGGAGCAAGTATTAATTGACAGGCATATTTAAATTGCATACAATCATAAAGTATAAATATGGGTTGGATCACGTTGTTTTAATGGGGTACAGTATATTTAGAGGTGGACTAAACTAATATGATAACCAAATCGCTTCCTAGCTTGTTTACTGTTGGGAATCTGTTTTTAGGCGTTCTTGCCATTATTCTCGTGTTTAACGAAAGACCGGATACGGCTGCCGTGCTTGTTATCGTGGCTATGCTTCTCGACGGTCTGGATGGACGAGTTGCTCGTGCGCTCAATGCGCAGAGTGAATTTGGCAAAGAGCTGGATTCGTTGTCGGATGTCATTTCTTTCGGTGTAGCACCGGCGTTCATTATGTACGTTGTCGCATTCGGCGATATCCGCCCTGCCGCGGCAGCCTGGGTCGTAACGGCCATATTCCCGATTTGCGGCGCTCTTCGTCTGGCACGTTTTAATGTGGTGGCGGGTACACCGGGTTACTTTATCGGCTTACCTATTCCGGCGGCAGGCGGCATACTTGCAACGCTGGCATTGTTCCACAACGAGCTGAACGTCTATGTTCTGCTGGTCAGCACAGTGCTGCTTTCCTATCTCATGGTGAGCAACGTCAAGTATCCGAACTTCAAGAAAGCGGGCATTCCCAAAGCCGCTATCTGGATTACACCGATTATCGTGATCATTGCCGTTATTATCGGTATCAGCAAACCATCGTTCATTTCCAAAATGATTTTCATACCGCTTGTGATCTATGCGCTCTATGGCTTAAAAAAAAACGTTGATCGCCTCTTCGTTCTTCGCCGCAGAAAGCACAAAAGCCTGGAAACGACCGAAGATCTGGCGAATTCTAAGACTCATCTATAAAAAGAGCAGGGAGCCTAAGCTTCCTGTTTCTTTTTTTGCCGCGAACCGATACTGTGGTGTACAAAAAAAGCATCTATTTTCATCCGGGCTGCGGAGGAGAATACATGCTTTTTTTCTTCTATCTAAGACATATTGAAAAATCCGAGTGTCGAGCATTTTTTCGATTCGTCTTCAAGTACTTTTTCCAAGTTTACATCAAGAAGGTTGCTCAGAGCGGAAAGATAAAAAAGGTGCTTCCCGATTTCAGTGGAAATAGCTTCCATGCAATGTTCGCACAGCTTGCCTTCCAAATGGGTTTGCAGCTCGATTTTAGCTTGATCCAATGTCATTTCAGGAGAGTACTCCTGTTTCTTGGCATTGACTTCAATACAGCCGCATTCGGTAATCGATTTGATGACAGAGCGGTTCACACCGGCATTGGATTGTTGAAATTTGGACAATACATCAAGCAGGCTGCGATGGCGAAGCAGCAGTTCACCAACTTGTTCCTGGAAATCTTTCAGGGACAGGGCACTCATCTCATGCACCTCATTTTAGTTTCGTCTCCATCTCATTATATAGAAATTAGGATAGAGAGGCAATCTGACACCTTCCGTGTGTTTAATCATCCAACATTTGGAACATACTTGTAACAGGGGAAAGGAATCCTCTTACTTTGGATGATGGAGGTGAATCCGTAAGATGAAATGGATTCAATGGATTATTGCCGTCTTAGGTGGTGCACTCGGTTACGGGTGGAGTGATGCCATTATTCAATTATCGGGAATCAACGGTGGAGCGGTTGCGGATTACACGGCGGCCGGAGCTGGCTTTGTCGGGATGTTTATCGTGTCATGGATAGGCATGGGCCTTATTTTAAGACTGATGCAGCGCGGAGAAAACAGCTTGTCGCAAATGCCCGCTTCCGATCTTCTTCCGGCGGCATTCGGTATGATCGCGGGGTTGCTTGCGGCGGTGCTCGTATTCCCGGTGCTTGAACGGGTTCATGTGCTGTTGGCCGCTACGGTTACCGTTCTTCTCGCCGTCATGGGCGGCCGGATCGGCTACGGCAAGAGCGAGGAAATCTCCGATCTTCTGAGCAGCCGGAAAGACGGCGGAAGCGGCAAAGGAAAAATGCCGGAGGAGCATAAGATTCTCGATACGAGCGTGATCATAGACGGACGGATTGCGGACATTTGCAAAACCGGGTTTATTGAGGGGACGCTGGTCATTCCGGAATTTGTCCTTGAAGAGCTTCAGCATATCGCCGATTCCTCCGATTTGCTCAAGCGTAACCGCGGCAGGCGCGGATTGGATATTTTAAATAAGATTCAGAAGGAACTTGATGTGAAAGTTCTTATCTATGAAGGCGACTTCGAAGAAATTTCCGAGGTGGACAGCAAGCTTATCCGGCTCGCGAAGGTGCTTCAAGGCAAAGTAATCACCAACGATTATAACTTGAACAAGGTTTGTGAGCTTCAGGGCGTATCCGTTCTGAACATCAACGATCTGGCGAATGCCGTAAAACCGGTGGTCCTTCCCGGCGAAGAGATTCTGGTCCAGGTCATCAAGGACGGCAAAGAGCATGGGCAAGGAGTAGCGTATCTGGATGACGGAACCATGATTGTCGTGGAAGGCGGACGAGACTTTATCGGCTCCCTGCTTGAAGTAATGGTAACCAGCGTCCTTCAAACGTCAGCGGGACGAATGATCTTCGCGAAGCCCAAGCTCTTGGAAAAAGCGCAATAAAGGGTTATCATAGGGAGAGTATTTCGCTGGGGCTGCAGCTTGTCACGTTACAGCAGAGGAATAAGGCTGCAGCAGCAAAACCCGGTGGTAACCGGAGGTATGCAGGTGAATAAAGTCGGCGTCATCGTCGTTGCGGCAGGCAGAGGTTCGCGAATGCGGACGGCGGAAAGCAAACAATATCTGGAGCTGGCGGGCAAGCCGATTTTGGTACATACGCTGGAGCTGTTCGAGAAGATCGCCCGCATCGATTCCGTTGTGCTGGTGACCGGGGAAGCGGACGTCCCGCGCTGCGAATCGTATGCCGTCCGCTACGGGCTGCATAAAGTCAGCCGGGTCATTGCAGGCGGTGCAGAGCGTCAGGACTCCGTCCGGTCCGGGCTTGAGGCGCTCGGTGCGGATACGCGCTGGGTGCTCGTCCATGACGGCGTCCGCCCGCTCGTTACCGAAGAGCAGGTATGCGCCTGTCTGGACAAAGCCATAGATACCGGTGCGGCGGTGCTCGCCATTCCCGTTAAAGACACGATCAAGGTCGTGAGTGAGGATGGTCAGATCATGTCCACACCCGACCGTAAAAGCTTGTGGGCGATCCAAACGCCGCAGGCTTTTCGGTTTTCTCTTTTAAAGGAAGCGCATGAAGAGGCGGCCCGAGACGGATTTCTCGGCACGGACGATGCCATGCTCGTTGAACGGGCGGGGCATACGGTGCATGTCGTCGAAGGGGACTATGCGAATATTAAAATCACCACCCCCGAAGATCTGCCATGGGCGGAATGGTTGTTAGGCAACAGGAGAGGAGAATAGACGGATGATTCGAGTAGGACAAGGATTTGATGTGCATCAGTTGGCGGAGGGCCGCCCATGTATTATCGGAGGTGTTACGATTCCGTATGAGAAGGGACTGCTGGGGCATTCGGATGCGGATGTGCTGCTTCACGCGATTACGGACGCGATCCTGGGCGCGCTGGGTTTGGGCGATATCGGCAAGCATTTCCCGGATACGGCTGCCGAATTCAAGGATGCGGACAGCCTGGTGCTGCTGAAGCGGGTCTGGTCCCTGGCCAGAGAACGCGGTTACCGGCTCGGCAACGTGGATTCCACCATTATCGCACAGAAGCCCAAAATGGCTCCGTATATTCCGCAAATGGCGGAAATTATTGCCCGGGCGCTGGATGCGGAACTGGAGCAGGTGAACGTGAAAGCGACCACTACGGAGCAGCTCGGCTTTACGGGAAGAGGCGAAGGAATAGCGGCGCAATCGGTTGTTTGTTTGATAAAAGGTGTGCTATCATAAATTATTATTTCAAAGGATCCCGTAAGGGAAAACGGAAGAGAGGCTAATACCATGAGTACCCCACTCCGCGTACGTTACGCACCGAGTCCGACCGGACATCTTCATATCGGTGGAGCCCGTACCGCTTTATTCGATTATTTGCTTGCCCGTAAAAACGGCGGCCAATTCGTGGTCCGCTTCGAGGATACCGACCAGACCCGCCATGTCGAGTCCGGCGTACAAAATCAGCTGGACGGCTTAAGCTGGCTGGGACTGAATTGGGACGAATCCGTCGATATCGGCGGGCCGTACGCTCCTTACCGTCAGATGGAACGTCTGGGCCTGTATCAGCCGTTTATCGATCAGCTGCTGAACGAGGGGAACGCGTATCACTGCTACTGCACCGAGCAGGAGCTCGAGCGCGAACGGGAAGAGCAGGAAGCGCGCGGAGAAACTCCGCAGTATTCGGAAAGATGCCGCCACCTGACCGCCGAGCAGAAGGCGGAGTTCGAAGCGGAAGGGCGCAAGCCTTCTATCCGGTTCCACGTACCGAAGGATAAGATTATAGCATTCAAAGATAAAGTGCGCGAAGAGGTCGAATTCGAAACGAACGGAATCGGCGACTTTATCATCGTCCGTCCCGACGGAATTCCGACCTATAACTTTGCCGTTGTACTGGACGACCATCTCATGAAAATCTCCCTCGTCATCCGGGGCGAGGAGCATCTGACGAATACACCGCGCCAGATCATGCTGTATGAGGCACTCGGTCTGCCGGTACCGGATTTTGCGCATCTTTCGCTGATCCTCAACCCGGACCGTAAAAAAATGAGCAAGCGCGACGAGTCTATCATTCAATTCGTACAGCAGTACAGCGAATTGGGTTACCTGCCGGAAGCGGTTGTGAATTTCATCGCTTTGCTGGGCTGGTCTCCCGGAGGCGAAGTGGAGATGTTTACGCTGGACGAGCTGGTGGAACAATTCGATCTGGACCGCGTTTCCAAAAGCCCGGCCGTTTTCGATATGGACAAGCTCAACTGGATGAACAATCATTACATCAAACAGGCGCCGCTTGATCGAATCGCCGGACTGGCTATTCCTCACCTTCAGAAAGCGGGACTTATATCTGCGGAGCTGTCGGAAGACCAGCAGCGCTGGGCAACCGAACTCGTCGGATTGTATCAGGAGCAGCTTCGTTACGCTGCGGAGATCGTCGATCTCGCCGAGCTGTTTTTCCGGGAAAAGCTGGCTTTCGACGATGAAGCGGCCGCGCTGCTTGCCGAGGAGCATGTGCCGGCCGTGGTGCAAAGCTTCTTGAAGCAGGTGGAAGGGGCCGACAGCCTGGCGCCGGAAAATGTGCAGAAGCTGCTCAAAGCCGTGCAGGCGGAAACCGGCTATAAGGGCAAGCAGCTCTTTATGTCCATCCGCGTAGCTTTAACGGGACAGATGCACGGAAGAGACCTGAACATGACCATCCATCTGCTGGGCCGCGAAAAAGTACAGGAACGGCTTCGCGCCTTATTGTAAAGCTGTCTCTTTTGAGCTATACTGATACCAACTTTATACGTTTATGAACAGCGCCGAACAGGAGAGTACCCATAAGACGGAATCTCCAGAGAGGATAACCGAGCGGCAACCCCGCAAGGCTGAAAGTTATCCGATCCCTTTATGAGGAAATGCACCTGTGAGCTGCTGCGCCGAATGATGGCTTGTCCATTTGTAGGTTCAGCCGGATCGTACCCGTTAACAGCGCAGAGTTGGGAGACTTCACAGTCACCAAGCAGAGTGGAACCGCGATTATACGCCTCTGCAGCCTTAGGGCTGCGGGGGCTTTTTGATTTTTTTGCCAGGAGCAGTTGGTAGGAGCTAAGCATCCCAGAAACGAATAAGAAGGTGATGAACCTTGTGGAAAACCATACGTTCTGATATAAAAGCCGTCTTCGACAATGATCCTGCCGCCCGAAGCTGGTTCGAGGTTGTGTTTACTTATTCCGGGCTCCATGCCATTTGGGCGCACCGGATTGCTCACTGGCTCTACACCCGCAAGTTATTTGCGGCGGCACGTATCATTTCGCAGTTCAGCCGCTTTATGACAGGCATAGAAATCCACCCGGGAGCCACAATCGGCGAGAGGCTGTTTATTGATCACGGGATGGGGGTAGTGATTGGCGAAACGTGTGAAATCGGCAATGACGTTATTCTTTATCAGGGAGTCACCCTCGGCGGAACGGGAAAAGAAAAAGGCAAGCGGCATCCGACGATCGGCAGTAAGGTCGTTATCTCCTCGGGAGCCAAAATATTGGGCTCCTTCAAAGTGGGAGACAATGCAATGATCGGGGCCAATGCGGTCGTGCTTAAGGAAGTTCCCGCGAACTCTACGGTAGTAGGCATTCCCGGAAAGATTGTCAAAAGGGACGGAATCCGGGTTAACCGGCTGGATCACGGCAACGTGCCCGATCCTGTACTTGATCTTTGCCGCACTTTACAGGTGCAAATCGACGAATTAAGGGAACAATTAGAAGAAGAGAAGATCAAGAATGGAGGCGTTAGGGAGCATGACACTCAGAATGTTTAATACGATGACAAGAGAAAAAGAAGAATTTAAACCTCTTGAACCGGGCAAGGTGAAAATGTACGTGTGCGGCCCGACCGTATATAACTTTATTCATATCGGCAACGGACGCCCGGCGATTTTCTTCGATGTCGTCCGCCGCTATTTAACCTATATCGGTTACGAAGTGACCTACGTGGTGAACTTTACGGACGTGGACGACAAGCTGATCCGCAAAGCGGAAGAGACGGGGGAGACTGTCCAGGAGCTGGCCGACCGTTTTATCGCCGCTTATATGGAAGACATGAAAACTCTCCGTATCGAGCCGGCGACTATTCATCCACGGGTCACGGACAACATGGAGATCATCATCACCTTCATTAATTCGCTGGTACAGCAGGGCTTCGCCTACGAAAACGGCGGGGATGTGTACTACCGGACCTCCCGTTTTAAGGAATACGGAAAGCTGTCGCATCAAAATTTGGATGAGCTTCAGTATGGTATCCGCATTGAGGTGGATGAGCGTAAGGAAAATCCGCAGGATTTCGTCCTTTGGAAAGCGGCGAAACCGGGTGAAGTGTTCTGGTCCAGTCCTTGGGGCAACGGACGTCCGGGATGGCACATCGAGTGCTCCGCTTTGGTGCACAAATATCTGGGAGAGTCGATTGACATTCACGGCGGCGGCGTCGATTTGACGTTCCCGCACCATGAGTGCGAAATTGCCCAGACCGAAGCCATTACCGGCAAGCCGATGGCGAAATACTGGCTGCACAACGAATTTCTCAATATCGATAACGAAAAAATGTCTAAATCCCTCGGCAACGGAGTGCTGATCCGTGAGATCGCCAAAAAGATCAAGCCGGAAACGCTCCGCTTTTTCATGCTGTCCTCCCATTACCGGAATCCGCTTAATTTCAGCGAAGACGGACTGACGCAGGCGGGCAACGGACTGGACCGTATCCAGAATTGTGTGATCAACCTGAAGCACCGGCTCGGCATCGCTCAGGAAGATGCACTGGACGATCAGGTGGAGGCACGCGTGAAAGAAATCGAAACCCAGTTTATTTCGAAAATGGACGATGATTTCAACACTCCGGATGCGATTACCGCTGTTTTCGATCTCGTCACGGAAGCTAACCGTGTGCTTCAGCAGGAGCGGGTATCCGCGGCTACGCTCAGACTGATTATGGGACGCTTCCGTAACTTCGATTCCGTACTCGGCATTCTGGCAAGAGAAGAAGATGAGCTGCTGGACGAGGAAGTCGAAGGGCTGATCGAAGAACGCAATGAGGCGAGACGGGCGAAAAACTGGGCGCGCGCCGATGAAATCCGCGACCTGCTTACCGAGAAGGGCATCTTTCTCGAGGATACACCGCAGGGCATCCGTTGGCGCCGGAAATGAATTCTCCCGACAAGTTGAGCCCGCAGCTGTTCCGGTACCCGCCTTCCCAGAAGCCGGAACTCCTTAACCCGCTGGTCCTGGCTTACGTGGGGGATGCCGTATATGAGATGTTCATCCGTCAATACGTCATTTCCATGCCCAGCCAGCGTCCGAATCACCTGCACCGAACGGCTACACGCTACGTATCGGCCAAAGCGCAGTCGAGAGCTCTGCAGGCGCTTCTTCCTCTCCTTACGGAGGAAGAAACGAACATCGTTAAACGCGGGCGCAACGCCAAATCCGGCTCGACGGCCAAAAACGCGGATGTGCTGGAATACCGGCACAGCACCGCATTCGAAACCCTGATCGGCTATTTGTACTATAAGCAGGCGTATGAACGCCTGAACTATATCATGCAAGCCTCGCTGGAGCCGGAGAAAATTGCGGCTTTGACGGCTTCTCAGCCCGAAGCGGGCGCAGCTTCGAATCAACCCGGCGGTACGGATACCGGCATGGAAAAGATTCAAGCCGGCGTTTCCGGAGGTACGAAGGCGTCCGAAAGCGCTCCAGATCGGCAAGCGCCGTCCGATGCAAACAAACTTTAAGCAGAATTCAATGTAGGAGGCACGACCATGGAAGAATACATCGGCGGTAAACACTCGGTGCTCGAAGCGCTGCGCTCCGGCCGCACCATTCATAAAATATGGCTGAGCGAGTCCGCCCAGAAGCAGCTGGCCCAGCCCGTTGCCGCGGAAGCCAAGAAGCTTGGCGTTATCGTGCAGACAGCCGACAAGCGCAAGCTCGACCAGCTTGCTCCGGATTTGCAGCACCAGGGTGTCGTCGCCCAGGTGGCGGCTTATGACTACGTCAGCGTGGAAGACATTCTGGCACGCGCCGAGCGCAAAGGAGAGGATCCGTTCATTCTGATCCTCGACGAGATCGAGGATCCGCATAATCTCGGATCCATTCTCCGTACGGCGGACTGCACCGGCGTGCACGGTGTCATCATTCCGAAGCGGCGTTCCGTCGGCTTGACCGCAACCGTATCGAAGACATCGGCCGGAGCGGTGGAATATGTGCCCGTAGCCCGCGTGACGAATATTTCCCAGACCATCGGCGATCTGAAAGAACGCGGTGTCTGGGTAGCGGGCACGGACGTGACTGCGGCCGAAGACGTATACCGCAGCAATTTTAAAATGCCGCTGGCTCTGGTCATCGGCAACGAAGGCCGCGGAGTCGGTCGCCTGATTAAAGAATCGTGCGACTTTCTCGTGAAGCTGCCGATGCACGGACGAGTGAATTCGCTCAATGCATCCGTAGCCGCCGGAGTATTGATGTACGAGGTAGTCAGACAACGTACGACGGGATAACCTCGTATGAAAGAATTCCTGATTGTGGACGGCTACAATATCATCGGGGCCTGGCCCGAACTGAAGCAGCTGCGCGACCGCAGTCTGGAAGAGGCGAGAGACAGGCTCATCACCATATTGGCGGAATATCAGTCTTTCTCCGGCGTAAAGGTTTATCTGGTTTTTGACGCGTATCAGGTTCCGGGACTCGGCAAAACCTACGTGCAGAGCAGGCTCAGCGTTCTGTATACGAAAGAAAAGGAAACGGCCGACGAACTGATCGAGCGTCTCGTTACCGAACTGACCGGCCGGCGCCGTCAGATTTACGTGGCGACCTCGGATATGACCGAGCAGCATGTGATATTCGGCAAAGGCGCGCTCCGGCTTCCGGCTTCCGAGCTTTTCGTCAAAATCAAACAGAGCCGCACGGAAGTCCGCAAACGTATCCGGGAAGAGTCCGAGAGCGGCCGAAACACCTTTGACAGCAAGCTGAACGAGGAAGTGCGGGAGATCTTCGAGAAATGGAGACGGGGAAAGTAACATCAGACACATTTGAAAAAGTCTGGAAAAAGAATGTCCGTTTGCATTGACGATGTAAGATTACATAATGTATACTTATCCTATCCTTTTTTAGCAAAATTGGTAGTTTTGCAGGCCGGAGGGATTGTTGGTGAGTGTCGACCTCAAAGAGCTTAGAATGACCGATTACGATCTCAAGACTGACGAAGACATCGTCGACGCTGTCCATTGCGGCAACAGCGATGCGCTGGAGTATCTGATCAACAAGTATCGCAATTTTGTGCGCGCTAAAGCCCGTTCGTATTTTCTCATCGGCGCTGACCGCGAAGATATCGTGCAAGAAGGCATGATCGGTTTATATAAATCGATTCGTGATTTCCGTGGAGACAAGCTATCGTCATTCAAAGCGTTTGCAGAGTTGTGCATTACGCGGCAGATCATTACGGCTATTAAAACGGCGACCCGCCAGAAGCATATCCCGCTTAACTCTTACGTTTCGCTGGACAAGCCTATCTACGACGAGGATTCAGACCGTACGCTGCTGGACGTCATTTGCGGCTCGAAGGTAACGGACCCTGAAGAACTGATTATCAATCAGGAAGAATTCAGCGGACTCGAAGACAAGATGGGCGAGATTCTGAGCGACTTGGAACGCCGTGTGCTTATGCTCTATTTGGATGGAAGATCTTATCAGGAAATTGCGGTAGATTTGGACCGCCACGTGAAGTCGATCGACAACGCGCTGCAGCGGGTCAAACGCAAGCTGGAACGTTATTTGGAAGTACGCGATCTATAGATGAGGCACCCTTTCGGTGAATGGGTGTTTTTATTTTTGTCGTCGGCCGGTAATGGAAATAAGGCACGTTTAAGGGAATGTAGGCTGGTCGATAATGAGGAGAGAACCCGGGTCGAGAAAGGGTTTTTTGCTGTGCGCGGGGCAGGATGTTATCCTTGACACCCCATACCGGTTATGTTAAAGTATTGCAGGTAGCCCTATCGCTTTTTTTTTGTGCGCAAAAAAGGGTATATCTTGATACGGGAGGTGTAACACATGCGAGTTGTTATGACGCTAGCTTGTACAAACTGCAAGCAACGGAACTATACTTCCAACAAGAACAAGCGTAACCATCCAGACCGTATGGAGTTCAAGAAATTCTGCAAATATTGCAATGAACATACCGCTCATCGCGAAACCAGATAGTCTGTGGAGGTGTAGTGCGTGGCTTTCTTAGCTAAAATGAAGCAGGGTTTCGGCTCCTCGTTCTCGTTTTTTACTGAAAGCTGGAGCGAACTGAAGAAGGTCAAGTGGCCAACACGCAAGGAAATGATCAGCTATACGACCGTGACCCTTGTAACGGTGGCTTTCGTGACTGTCTATTTTTTCTTGCTCGACCTGGGGATCTCTGAGTTGCTGCGGCTTGTCTTCAAATAAATTCAGGAACTAGGTGGCAAATATGGAAAAGAGATGGTATGTCGTTCATACCTATTCAGGTTACGAGAACAAAGTTAAAGCAAATTTGGAGAAGCGCGTTGAATCTATGGATATGGCGGACAAGATCTTCCGCGTACTCGTACCCATGGAGGAAGAGCTGGTAAACAAAGACGGCAAGAAGAAAACCGTCATGCGTAAAGTTTATCCCGGATACGTGCTCGTAGAGATGATTCAAACCGACGATTCCTGGTATGTTGTCCGCAACACGCCTGGCGTAACCGGCTTTGTAGGCTCAACGGGTTCCGGCTCTAAACCGACTCCGCTGCTTCCGGAAGAAGTCGAATCTATTCTGAAGCATATGGGAATGGAAGAACCGAAACCGAAGATCGATTTCGATCTGAAGGAAACGGTTCGCGTGAAGGTAGGTCCTTTTGCGAATTTCGTCGGCACCGTCGAAGAAATTATTGCAGACAAGAGCAAGCTCAAGGTTCATGTCAACATGTTTGGTCGAGAGACTCCGCTGGAGCTTGAGTTCCATCAAGTGGAGAAACTGTAGACTGCATCGATTCAAATCCCTCTATTGAGGAAGTTTCTCTTGCGGAATCAGGTTGCTGATTCTGGCTGGTTCCTTAAGAAAAGCTTAGCCAGATCTGTTTCTTTCGCGGATGGGCTTTTGCTGGTGGGAGGGAAATGATCCCGTCGAACCACACTACGTGCAAGGAGGTGTCATCACACATGGCAAAAAAGGTAATTAAAATGGTGAAACTGCAGGTTCCTGCAGGGAAAGCGAATCCGGCTCCGCCAATCGGTCCTGCTCTGGGTCAAGCTGGCGTGAACATTATGGCTTTCTGTAAGGAGTTCAATGCTAAGACTGCTGATCAAGCGGGTCTGATCATTCCGGTTGTTATCACTGTATTCGAGGACCGTTCGTTCACATTCGAAACGAAAACGCCTCCGGCAGCCGTACTTCTTCGTATCGCAGCTGGTGTCGAAAAAGGTTCCGGCGAACCGAACAAGAAGAAAGTTGCAACGGTTAAGCGTGCGAAAGTCCGCGAAATCGCTGAAACGAAAATGCCTGACCTTAACGCTGCATCCGTAGAGGCTGCAATGCTGATGGTTGAAGGTACTGCTCGCAGCATGGGCATCACGATCGAAGACTAATTCGATTCGTAGGCTTCCCCGGGAAGCCGCAAAACAGTGGGAGGGCAATCCGTTACGACCACAGAGGAGGAATACAAATGGCTAAACACGGTAAGAAATATAACGAAGTGGCTAAGCAGGTTACTGCCGATGCACTTTATGAGCCGGCTGAAGCGATTGAGCTTGTTAAGAAAACAGCTCCGGCGAAATTTGATGAAACAGTTGATATTGCTGTTCGTCTTGGCGTTGACCCAAGAAAACAGGACCAGGCTGTCCGCGGCGTAGTTGTACTTCCGCACGGTACTGGTAAAACTAAGCGCGTCCTCGTATTCGCGAAAGGCGACAAAGCTAAAGAAGCAGAAGCAGCCGGCGCTGATTTTGTAGGCGATCAGGATATGATCAACAAAATCCAGCAAGGTTGGTTCGAATTCGATGTTTGCGTAGCTACTCCTGACATGATGAGTGAAGTTGGTAAGCTCGGACGTCTGCTCGGTGGTAAAGGCCTTATGCCTAACCCTAAAGCAGGTACCGTAACTTTCGACGTTACCAAAGCTGTTCAAGAGATCAAAGCCGGTAAAATCGAATACCGCCTGGATAAAGCAGGACAAATTCATGCTCCACTCGGCAAAGTATCTTTCGACGCTGACAAGCTCTCCGAGAACTTCAAAGCGCTGATCGACGCACTGCTCAGAGCGAAACCTGCCGCTGCTAAAGGTGTATACCTGAAAAGCGTTGCAATTTCCTCCACAATGGGCCCGAGCGTTCGCGTGAACCTTCAATCCTTCAGATAAGTTATTTTACGGTTGACATCTTGTGTCGAACGTGATAACATAACTGAGGTCGTTAGTTTAACAAACGAATATATAGACCGTAGACAGCAGGTGCCGATGGGAGCATCCCAAACAGCTTAATGTCCTGCCGAGGTGTTATGATATAAGTTCGGGTTATACCGGAAGTGTCATGCCTTCGTAGAGTCTACGAAGGCATTTCTTATGCTTAGGCAGCGGAAATGCTTGCAATAGATTCGGTGAAAACCAGATTGACAAGAAGTGAGGTGTACCTATGGCAAACGCAAAGATTTTAGCAGAAAAAGAGCAGATCGTATCCGACTTGTCGGACAAACTACGTGCAAGCTCCTGCACAATCGTAACAGACTATCGTGGACTTAACGTTGCGCAAGTAACGGAACTTCGTAAGCAACTACGTGAAGCAGGCGTAGAATTCCAAGTTCTTAAGAACTCGATGGTAAGACGTGCAACTGCTAACGCTGAGCTGACGGAACTGGATGAACATCTGACAGGTCCGACTGCTATCGCGTTTAGCAATGACGACGTTATCGCTGCAGCGAAAATCCTTAACAACTTTGCTAAGAAAAACGAAAGCCTGAGCATTAAAGCAGGCGTTGTTGAAGGTAAAGTTGTGGATGTAACTCAAATCAAAGCGCTGGCTGATCTGCCTTCCCGCGAAGGTCTTCTGTCCATGCTCCTCAGCGTGCTTCAAGCACCTGTTCGCAACTTCGCTCTTGCGGTTAAAGCTGTGTCTGAAAAGCAAGAAAGCGGAGCGGAAGCTTAATTTTTACCCAAAAATCATTCGAATGAATATAATGGAGGTTTAACCATGAGTAACGAGCAAATCTTGGAAGCCATTAAAGGCATGACAGTTCTGGAACTGAACGATCTGGTTAAAGCAATCGAAGAAGAATTTGGCGTCACTGCTGCAGCTCCAGTTGCAGTAATGGGCGGCGCTGCTGGCGGTGCTGAAGCTGCTGAGCAATCCGAGTTCGACGTAATCTTGAACAACGCTGGTGCTTCCAAAATCAACGTTATCAAAGTTGTTCGCGAAATCACTGGTCTTGGTCTGAAAGAAGCAAAAGACCTGGTTGACAACGCACCGAAGCCTATCAAAGAAAAAGTAGGCAAAGAAGAAGCAGAAGCAGTAAAAGCAAAACTCGAAGAAGCTGGCGCTTCTATCGAAGTGAAATAATTTTGCTTTACACGAGAAACCTCTTGAAGCCTGGCTTCAAGAGGTTTCTTTTGAATTTATAGAGCTTTTTGGATGCTGTTATGTAGAGCTTCATAATTCCGGGTATTCTAGGATAGGAAAAGTGACTTGAATACAAAGGAGCGATCGCGTTGACGGATCACTACTATACGCAAAAACCGACAGTGAAACACAATGTGCGGGAAATAGAGTTTCAAGTGGGCGATCGCAAGCTCAAATTGAAGACGGACGCCGGAGTCTTTTCCAAGAGCGAGGTCGATTTCGGCAGCCGTCTGCTAATCGAAACTATGGTGCTGCCGGCTAAGGCGCGTATTCTGGATGTGGGCTGCGGTTATGGGCCGATCGGATTGAGTGCGGCTTTTAAATGTCCGTCCGGTCATGTAACGATGGTAGATATCAACGAACGGGCTATCGAGCTTACGGCACAAAACGCGGAACGTAATGGAATCCGGAATATCACCGTGCATCAAAGCGATAAGCTGGAGGCAGTAAACACGGAAAAATTCGATGTGGTTCTGACGAATCCGCCGATACGGGCAGGTAAACAGACTGTGCATGCCATATTTGAACAGGCATACGAATGTCTGAATCCCGGAGGGGGATTATGGGTGGTTATTCAGAAGAAACAAGGATCGCCGTCGGCCTTCGCCAAGATGGAAGAGCTTTTCGGAGAGGCCGATGAAGTTACCAAAGACAAAGGCTATCGTATAATACGGGCTTTTAAGAAATAGTCAAGTGTTTGAGAAAAAAGTTTGACTTGACAATCTTGATATGGTATCATTAAAAAATGTCAGTATTAAGATGGGCTTGATGTCTTTCGTTTAAGAAAATGTCAAGCATTTTTTTTGGAGAGAAATGAATAAAATTTCAAACGTTGAGTATAATGTTGAAATTTTAGGAAATTCTAACAAAATAGTAGTACTAGTCATAACGATGCGGATCAACAAGAAAAACCTCCATCCATTGCAGTCGCTTCTTCGGACGGGCTCTCTGACAAGATCGGAGATGTCCAACCTTAGCGTGCGCCCGGCTTAGACGCCCTTCCTTAAGGGGGTGCCACCATACAAGACGGCGCCGCATGAAGTGTACGTCGATAGAAGTTTTTCTTATTTATTTTTATGAACTGAGTAGACTTAAGGGGTGAATGAAGTTGGCGGGACATCTTGTTCAATTTGGACGACGCAAACGCAGGACTTATGCTCGAATTAATGAGGTGCTGGACATCCCCAACCTGATTGAAATTCAACAAAAATCGTACGAATGGTTTTTGGATGAAGGATTGCGGGAGATGTTTTTAGATATCTCACCGATTCAGGATTTTACGGGGAATCTAGTGCTTGAGTTTATTGACTACAGCTTAGGAGAGCCTAAGTATTCCGTGGACGAATCCAAAGAGCGTGACGTAACCTACGCTGCACCGCTTCGGGTGAAGGTACGTCTGATCAATAAGGAAACCGGAGAAGTAAAGGAACAGGAAGTGTTCATGGGCGATTTCCCGATCATGACCGAGACCGGAACCTTTATTATTAACGGTGCTGAACGTGTAATTGTCTCCCAGCTCGTTCGTTCTCCTAGCGTCTATTATAGCACTAAAGTGGATAAGAACGGTAAAAAGACTTACACAGCTACGGTTATTCCTAACCGGGGAGCTTGGCTGGAATTAGAGACGGACGCGAAAGATATCATTTATGTGAGAATCGACCGCACACGTAAAATTCCGGTTACCGTTCTTCTGCGTGCACTTGGATTCGGAACCGATGCCGAGATTCTTGATCTTCTTGGCGATAATGAATATATACGCAATACGCTCGACAAAGACAACACCGATTCAACGGATAAAGCGCTGATTGAGATTTACGAGCGTCTTCGTCCGGGTGAGCCGCCGACTCTGGATAATGCAAGAAGCTTGCTTGTAGCTCGTTTCTTCGATCCGAAGCGGTATGACCTCGCCAATGTGGGCCGATACAAAATCAACAAGAAGCTTCATATCAAGAACCGCTTGTTCAACCAGCGTCTTGCCGAAACTCTTGTGGATCCGGAAACGGGAGAAATCGTAGCCGAGGCGGGTCAATTGCTTGACCGTCGTCTGCTTGATGAAGTTCTTCCTTTCCTGGAGAAGAAGATCGGATTCAAAGATTACTCCGTACCTAACGGAGTTGCCGGAGAGGAAATCATTCCGGTTCAAACGATTGATGTATACTCGCCTATCGAAGACGGTAAAGTAGTCAAAGTCATTTCTAACGCTGTCATTGACAAGTCCGTTAAGAACATTACACCGGCCGATATCATTTCGTCCATTAACTACTTTATAAACCTTCTGCATGGAATCGGAAACACGGATGATATCGATCATCTCGGAAATCGTCGTCTCCGTTCCGTAGGCGAGCTGCTCCAGAACCAGTTCCGTATCGGTTTGTCCCGTATGGAGCGTGTCGTTCGCGAGCGTATGTCCATTCAGGATGCGAATGTCATCACACCGCAGGCTCTGATCAACATACGTCCGGTTATTGCGGCCATCAAGGAGTTCTTCGGAAGCTCCCAACTTTCGCAGTTCATGGATCAGACGAATCCGCTGGCAGAACTTACGCATAAGCGCCGTCTGTCCGCTCTCGGTCCCGGTGGTTTGACGCGTGAGCGCGCGGGCTTTGAAGTCCGTGACGTCCATCACTCCCACTATGGCCGGATGTGTCCGATTGAAACGCCGGAGGGTCCGAACATCGGGTTGATCAACTCCTTGTCCACCTTCGCGCGGATCAACGAGTACGGCTTTATCGAAGCGCCATACCGCCACGTGGATCCGAAGACCGGTGTGGTCACGGAAGAAATCGTGTATATGACAGCGGATGAAGAGGATAACTACGTCGTTGCTCAAGCGAATGCCGAGCTTACGGAAGAAGGAACATTCGTTAACGACAGTGTTATCGTCCGTTATAAAGATGATATCTTGACTCTGCCTAAAGAGCGCGTCGACTACATGGACGTATCTCCTAAGCAGGTTGTATCGGTTGCGACAGCGCTGATTCCGTTCCTGGAAAACGATGACTCCAACCGTGCCCTCATGGGATCGAACATGCAGCGTCAAGCCGTTCCGCTTCTTATTCCTAAAGCGCCTCTTGTTGGTACGGGAATGGAGCATAAGTCCGCTAAAGACTCCGGTGTTTGTATTGTTGCCAAACATGACGGAATTATTGAAAAAGTTGCCGGTAATGAGATTTGGCTGCGCCGCCAGGAACTGGTGGACGGAAAACTGGTTAACGGCAATCTCATCAAACATAAGCTTCACAAGTTTATGCGTTCCAACCAAGGTACGTGTATCAACCAGCGTCCGATCGTTCAAAAAGGCCAGCTTGTTAAAGCGGGCGACATCCTCGCCGACGGCCCTTCGACTGAACAAGGGGAATTGGCTCTTGGACGTAACGTGGTCGTTGCCTTCATGACTTGGGAAGGTTACAACTACGAGGATGCGATCCTTCTGAGCGAAAGACTTGTAAAAGAAGATGTGTACACATCCATTCACATCGAGGAATACGAGTCTGAAGCGCGGGATACGAAGCTCGGTCCGGAAGAGATCACTCGCGACATTCCGAATGTCGGCGAAGACGCTCTGAAGAACCTCGACGAGCGCGGAATTATCCGCGTCGGTGCCGAAATCGGCGCGGGCGACATTCTGGTCGGTAAAGTAACGCCGAAAGGCGTGACGGAGCTGACGGCAGAAGAACGTCTCCTGCATGCGATTTTCGGTGAGAAGGCGCGTGAAGTAAGGGATACCTCCCTGCGCGTTCCTCACGGAACCGACGGTATCGTCGTGGACGTGAAAGTATTTACACGCGAGAACGGCGACGAACTGCCTCCGGGCGTTAACCAGCTCGTTCGCGTCTACATTGCCCAGAAGCGTAAAATCTCCGAGGGCGATAAAATGGCCGGTCGTCACGGTAACAAAGGGGTTATCGCGCGCATTCTTCCTGAGGAAGATATGCCGTTCATGCCGGACGGAACGCCTGTAGAAGTCGTTCTTAACCCGCTGGGCGTACCATCCCGTATGAACATCGGTCAAGTACTGGAAGTCCATCTGGGTATGGCCTCCAGAGCGCTTGGTATCCACGTGGCTACGCCGGTATTCGACGGAGCACGCGAGTACGATGTGTTCGATACGATGGAAGAAGCCGGTATGCAGCGCAACGGTAAAACCAAGCTCTATGACGGCCGCACAGGCGATGCTTTTGAACGCGAAGTAACCGTTGGCGTCATGTACATGATCAAACTGGCGCACATGGTTGATGATAAAATCCACGCCCGTTCCACGGGTCCGTACTCTCTCGTTACACAACAGCCTCTCGGTGGTAAAGCCCAGTTCGGCGGACAGCGTTTCGGGGAGATGGAAGTTTGGGCCCTTGAGGCCTACGGCGCGGCTTACACGCTTCAGGAAATCCTGACCGTGAAGTCGGATGACGTGGTCGGACGTGTTAAAACGTACGAATCTATCGTCAAGGGCGAGAACGTTCCGGAGCCGGGAGTTCCGGAATCGTTTAAAGTATTGATCAAAGAGCTTCAAAGCTTGGGTATGGACGTTAAAATCCTGTCCGGCGACGAAGAGGAAATCGAGATGAAAGAACTCGATGATGAGGAAGATACGACCAGTGACAAGCTTAATCTGAACCTTGAAGGGGCAGAAATTGGAGTCGAATAGCTGCAACTGATAGAGGAAAGGCGGACATAGCAGTCCGCCTCCTTCCCATAACTAGCACATTCTAAGGAGGGTTGCTCCTTGTTGGACGTAAACAACTTCGAATTTATGAAAATTGGATTGGCCTCACCTGAGAAGATCCGTTCGTGGTCCCGTGGGGAAGTTAAAAAACCGGAAACCATCAACTACAGAACATTGAAACCGGAGAAAGAAGGTTTGTTCTGCGAGAAGATTTTCGGACCGACGAAAGACTGGGAGTGTCACTGCGGTAAATACAAGCGTGTGCGTTACAAAGGTGTAGTTTGTGACCGCTGTGGCGTTGAAGTCACGCGTCAGAAAGTTCGCCGCGAACGTATGGGACACATCGAGCTTGCCGCTCCCGTATCCCACATCTGGTATTTCAAAGGTATTCCTAGCCGTATGGGTCTTGCCTTGGATATGTCTCCTCGTTCCCTTGAAGAGATCATCTACTTTGCATCCTATGTAGTAACGGACCCGGGAGATACGCCTCTTGAGAAGAAACAGCTTCTTTCCGAGAAAGAATACCGCAGCTACCGTGAGAAATACGGCTATGCTTTTCAAGCAGGTATGGGTGCCGAAGCCGTTAAGAAGCTTCTTCAGGATATCGACATCGATAAAGACGTGGAATCCTTGAAAGAAGAACTTAAAACCGCTCAAGGCCAACGCCGCAACCGGGCCATTAAACGCCTGGAAGTAATGGAAGCGTTCCGTAATTCAAAAAACCGTCCGGACTGGATGGTTCTTGATGTGCTGCCCGTTATTCCTCCGGAACTTCGCCCAATGGTTCAACTGGACGGCGGACGTTTTGCGACTTCCGACCTTAACGACCTGTATCGCCGCGTTATTAACCGTAACAACCGTCTGAAGCGTCTGCTTGACCTGGGCGCACCGGATATTATCGTTCAGAACGAGAAGCGTATGCTTCAAGAAGCGGTTGACGCTTTGATCGATAACGGCCGCCGTGGCCGTCCTGTAACGGGTCCCGGTAACCGTCCGCTTAAATCTCTCAGCCACATGCTGAAAGGTAAGCAGGGCCGTTTCCGTCAGAACTTGCTCGGTAAACGTGTTGACTACTCCGGCCGTTCCGTTATCGTTGTAGGTCCTAGCCTCAAAATGTACCAATGCGGTCTGCCTAAAGAGATGGCTTTGGAACTGTTCAAGCCGTTCGTTATGAAAGAACTGGTGAACAAAGGTCTTGCCCATAACATCAAAAGTGCGAAGCGCAAAGTAGAACGTGTCAGCCCTGAAGTTTGGGACGTCCTTGAAGAAGTAATTAAGGAGCACCCGGTTCTTCTGAACCGTGCCCCCACACTGCATAGACTGGGTATCCAGGCGTTCGAACCGATTCTGGTCGAAGGACGCGCCATCAAGCTGCATCCGCTCGTATGTACGGCCTATAACGCCGACTTCGACGGTGACCAAATGGCCGTTCACGTGCCGCTTTCCGCCGAAGCGCAGGCTGAAGCACGGCTTCTCATGCTTGCGGCAGGCAACATTCTTAACCCGAAAGACGGCAAGCCGGTCGTAACTCCATCGCAGGATATGGTTCTCGGAAGCTTCTATCTGACTACGGACAACAAGCATGGACGCGGAGCGAACCTGATCTTCCGTTCCGTAAACGAAGCCGTTTCCGCTTATCAGAACGGCACTGCCGAGCTGCATGCCCGTGTAGCGATTCCTGCCAAGGTTTTGAACAAGAATAACTTTACGGAAGCCCAGCAGAACGCTTATCTGATTACGACCATCGGTAAAATCATCTTCAACGAGATTTTCCCGGATGACTTCCCGTACATCAATGATGCGACTAAAGCGAACCTGCTCAACGGTCCTTCCGATGACTATTTCGTGTTTGAAAAAGGCTCCAACATCCGTGCCAGAATGGAAGAGCTTCCGGAGGCGAAAGCGGTCGGTAAAGACTACCTCGGTTCGATTATTGCCGAGTGTTTCCGTAATTACCATACGACTAAAACTTCGGTCATTCTCGACAAGATCAAAGAACTCGGCTTCACCTACTCCACTAAAGCCGGTATTACCGTTGCCGTGGCGGATGTCGTGGTACCTAACGAGAAGAAGAAGATCCTCGAAGATTCCGAAGAAAAGGTACGCACGGTAACGAACCAATACCGCCGCGGTCTTATTACTGACGACGAGCGTTATGACCGTGTTATCGCGATCTGGAGTAAAACGAAGGATGAAATCACGGATATCCTGATGAAATCCCTCGACAAATACAACTCCATCAACATGATGGTAGAATCCAAAGCGCGGGGTAACAAATCGCAAATCACTCAGCTGGGCGGTATGCGTGGTCTGATGGCCAACCCGTCCGGTAAAATTATCGAGTTGCCGATTAAGTCGAACTTCCGTGAAGGTCTTACCGTATTGGAATACTTTATTTCCACGCACGGTGCCCGTAAAGGTCTTGCCGATACGGCCCTTCGTACAGCGGATTCGGGTTACCTGACTCGTCGTCTCGTTGACGTAGCCCAGGATGTTATCGTCCGTGAAGATGATTGCGGAACGGATAAAGGATTCATCGTCAGCAAAATTCAAGACGGCAAAGAAGTTATTGAAGACCTGTTTGACCGTATTGAAGGCCGCTATGCGTTCGAAACGATTCGTCATCCGGAAACGGGCGAAGTCATCGTAAACCGCAACGAGCTGATCGAAGCCAACATTGCGAACGCGATCATCGATGCGAATATCGAACGTCTTCAAATTCGGTCCGTGCTTAGCTGCCGCTCCCGTCACGGGGTCTGCAAGAAGTGTTACGGACGTAACCTGGCGACCGGCCAGCACGTTGAAATCGGGGAAGCTGTCGGTATTATCGCAGCCCAATCCATCGGCGAGCCAGGAACCCAGCTTACCATGCGTACGTTCCATACCGGGGGCGTTGCCGGAGACGATATCACGCAAGGTCTTCCGCGTATTCAGGAGCTTTTCGAAGCCCGGAATCCGAAAGGTCAAGCGATTATCTCCGAAATCGACGGACTTGTTAAAGAGATCCGCGAAGCCAAGGATCGCCGTGAAATTGAAGTTCAGGGCGAAGCTGAATCCCGTGTATATGCGGTACCTTACGGTTCCCGTGTAAGAGCGATTGTCGGTCAGACGATCGAAGCCGGGGATGAGCTTACCGAAGGTTCGATCGATCCGAAGGAAATGCTCCGTATCAAAGGTATCCGTGGCGTTCAAAACTATATCCTTCAAGAGGTTCAGCGCGTTTACCGGAACCAGGGTGTAGAAATTAACGATAAGCACGTTGAAGTTATGATTCGCCAGATGCTTCGCAAAATCCGTATCGTTGATGCGGGTGACACTACACTTCTGCCGGGTTCCTTCGTAGATATGCACGAATACGAAGAAGCGAACAAAGTAGCTTTGTTTGCGGATAAAGAGCCAGCCGTAGCCAAACCGATTCTTCTCGGGATTACGAAAGCATCGCTGGAGACGGATTCCTTCCTCTCCGCGGCATCGTTCCAGGAGACGACACGCGTATTGACGGATGCCGCGATCAAAGGCAAAGTCGATCAGCTGCTCGGCCTCAAGGAGAATGTTATCATCGGTAAGCTGATTCCTGCAGGTACGGGTATGACCCGTTACCGGAACATCCGGGTCGTAGATCCGAACCAGGAGCCTGCTGAAGAAGAAAATGCAGAAAAAGAAGCGGTATCCGTTGACTAAACGGAACTGATTCGGCAATAAAAGGCCCGTCTCCCGAGAGTTTGTAAAAAATATCGAAGGAGACGGGTAATATTCTTGACACTACCCTGCCGAGATGCTAAGATATCGTAGTGTGCCTAAATTAATATTCTTTCCTGTTCTTTGGGGGATATGGGATTATGACATATGACAAAGTAAAACAGGCGTCGAAATTAAGTGTCGGCACAAAGCAAGCAACGAAAAGCGTCGAGCTTGGTCAGGCATTAGAAGTTATTGTTGCCAAAGATGCAGATCCGCGATTGACTACTAAGATTGTTAATCTCTGCACCAAATCAGGAGTAGAGGTTACTTACGTAGATTCCATGAAGCTGCTTGGAAAAGCATGCGGAATCGAAGTGGGAGCCGCTGTGGCTGCGATCGTCGATAAATAGTAAGGCCGAGTGTTTTTGTTTCTAGATTTCATGTGAGAATAACCAGCTTATTTTTGCTGAGTCTAAAAACAAAAACTTTCCTTTGCTTTTTTACGACTCGCCTGGATCTGTGGGCTTGCAATAAAGGAAGTAACAAATGCTAGAGAGGAGGTGGCGGCATGCCAACAATTAACCAGCTAGTTCGTAAAGGACGTCAAGCTAAAGTCGTTAAATCGAAATCCCCAGCTCTCCAAAGAGGTTTCAACGCCCTGAAAAGAGAGTCGACGGAAATCAGCGCTCCACAAAAACGTGGTGTTTGTACTCGTGTAGGTACAATGACTCCGAAGAAACCGAACTCCGCACTTCGTAAATACGCACGTGTGCGTTTGACGAACCGTGTAGAGGTTACTGCATACATTCCGGGTATCGGACACAACCTGCAAGAACACAGTGTTGTTCTGATTCGCGGCGGAAGGGTTAAAGACCTTCCGGGGGTACGTTACCACATCGTTCGCGGTGCACTGGATACGTCCGGTGTTAACAACCGTATGCAAGCTCGTTCCAAATACGGTACGAAGCGTCCGAAAGCGAAGAAGTAATAATTTTTAAAGCATTTATTTTTTGGGGAAAGGGGGATCACTATGCCTCGTAAAGGTCCAGTAACACGCAGAGACGTATTGCCAGATCCGATTTACAACAGCAAATTGGTTACTCGTCTGATCAACCGCATCATGATCGACGGCAAAAGAGGGGTAGCACAATCGATTCTATATAACGCATTTGAACTCGTGCAAGAGCGTACCGGTAAGGAGCCGATGGAAGTTTTCGAACAAGCCATCAAGAACATCATGCCGGTGCTGGAAGTTAAATCTCGCCGTGTCGGCGGTGCTAACTACCAAGTTCCGATCGAAGTTAAACCTGAGCGTCGTACGACATTAGGTTTGCGTTGGCTCGTAAACTACTCTCGTCTTCGTGGTGAGAAAACCATGGAAGAGAGACTGGCTTTCGAAATTATCGATGCTAGCAACAACACAGGTTCTTCCGTTAAGAAACGTGAAGATGTACACAAGATGGCGGAAGCGAACAAAGCGTTTGCTCACTACCGTTGGTAGGATTCAGATCCTCGAATTAGGAAGGAGACAAAACCATGGCAAGAGAGTTCTCCTTAAAAGATACGCGTAATATCGGGATCATGGCGCATATTGATGCGGGTAAAACGACTACAACCGAACGGATCCTGTACTACACAGGCCGTACCCACAAAATCGGTGAGGTGCACGAAGGTGCAGCTACGATGGACTGGATGGAGCAGGAACAGGAGCGCGGAATTACGATTACTTCCGCCGCTACCACTGCTGCATGGAAAAATCACCGTATCAATATCATTGATACCCCGGGACACGTTGACTTCACGGTAGAAGTTGAACGTTCCCTGCGTGTATTGGATGGAGCTGTTGGTGTATTCAGTGCGAAGGAAGGCGTAGAGCCTCAGTCTGAAACCGTTTGGAGACAGGCTGACAAGTACAGCGTTCCTCGTATCGCTTACGTCAACAAAATGGATATCATCGGCGCTGACTTCTTGGGAGTAGTTGATTCGATGCGTGACAAGTTGGGTGCCAATGCGGTAGCTATTCAGCTTCCGATCGGCGCTGAGAATGACTTCGTCGGCATCATTGACATCGTCGAAGAGAAAGCTATTCTTTACAAGGATGACCTTGGTAAAGAAGTAGAAGATATCGAGATTCCTGCGGAGTACAAAGACAAAGTCGCTGAACTTCGTATGGAACTTGTCGAGAAAGTTGCTGAGCTAGATGAAGAGCTTACAATGAAATACCTGGAAGGTGAAGAAATTACGGTTGCCGAGCTGAAAGCGGCTCTCCGCAAAGGCGTAGTATCCGTTCAAATCTTCCCGGTTATCTGTGGTTCTTCTTACCGTAACAAAGGGGTTCAGCCTATGCTGGACGCCGTAATCGACTATTTGCCGGCTCCAATCGACGTACCGGATATTCAAGGTGTTCTTGAAGACGGAACGGAGACAATCCGCAAATCTTCCGACAGCGAACCTTTTGCTGCGCTTGCATTCAAAATCATGACCGACCCTTACGTTGGTAAACTCACGTTCTTCCGTGTGTACTCCGGCGTATTGCAGTCCGGCTCCTATGTTCTGAATGCTACCAAAGGCAAGCGTGAGCGCGTTGGCCGTATTCTTCAAATGCATGCGAACAGCCGTCAAGAAATCTCCGAAGTTTATGCAGGGGATATCGCGGCAGCCGTAGGTTTGAAAGATACAGGTACAGGTGACACCCTCTGTGACGAGAAAAACGCGGTTATCTTGGAGTCCATGAACTTCCCTGAACCGGTTATCGAAATCGCAGTTGAGCCTAAAACGAAAGCCGACCAAGACAAAATGGGCGTTGCGCTTTCCAAGCTTACCGAGGAAGATCCTACATTGCGCGCCAGCACCAACGAGGAAACCGGTCAAACGATTCTCGCAGGTATGGGTGAGCTTCACTTGGAAATCATCGTTGACCGTATGCGTCGCGAATTCAAAGTGGACACCAACGTAGGTAAACCGCAGGTTGCTTACCGCGAAACGTTCAAGTCTGGTGCCAAGGTTGAAGGTAAGTTCGTTCGTCAATCCGGTGGCCGTGGTCAATACGGACATTGTTGGGTTGAGTTCCAACCGCTTGAACCAGGCAGCGGCTTCGTATTCGAAAGCAAAATCGTCGGTGGTGCTATTCCTAGAGAATACATCGCTCCGATCCAAGCTGGTATCGAGGAATCCATGAAGAACGGTGTAATCGCCGGTTTCCCTGTTGTGGACATCAAAGCAACTGTCGTTGACGGTTCTTACCATGATGTTGACTCCAACGAAATGGCGTTTAAAATCGCTGGTTCCATGGCTCTTAAAGCAGCTAAGGACAAATGTAACCCGGCCCTGCTTGAGCCGATCATGAAAGTAGAAGTAACAGTTCCGGAAGAGTACATGGGCGACGTAATGGGCGACCTGAACTCCCGCCGCGGACGCATTGAGGGTATGGATAACCGTTCGGGTGCGCAAATCATCCGTGCTAAGGTGCCTCTCTCCGAAATGTTCGGTTACTCCACGACACTTCGTTCCAGAACGCAAGGTCGCGGTGTTTACTCCATGGAAATCTCGCATTATGAAGAAGTGCCTAGAACTATTGCAGAAGAAATCATTGCAAAGAACAAAGGCGCTTAATATAAAATTAAGCTTAAACTTTATCCCGAGGAGGAATTGTTTAACATGGCAAAGGCTAAATTCGAACGTAATAAACCGCACGTTAATATCGGTACTATTGGTCACGTCGACCACGGTAAAACAACTCTGACAGCTGCGATCACAAACGTACTGTCCAAAAGATATGGTGGATCCGCAGTAGCATTCGACCAAATCGACAAAGCACCAGAAGAGCGCGAGCGTGGTATCACAATCTCCACAGCACACGTTGAGTACGAGACTCCTAACCGTCACTACGCTCACGTTGACTGCCCAGGTCACGCCGACTATGTTAAAAACATGATCACTGGCGCGGCTCAAATGGACGGAGCGATCCTGGTTGTATCCGCAGCTGACGGCCCTATGCCGCAAACTCGCGAACACATCCTTCTTTCCCGTCAAGTAGGCGTTCCTTACATCGTCGTATTCATGAACAAATGCGACATGGTTGAAGACGAAGAGCTTCTTGAACTGGTTGAAATGGAGATCCGTGATCTTCTTTCCGAGTATGAGTTCCCAGGCGACGACACTCCGATCATTCGTGGTTCCGCTCGTGAAGCTCTGCAAAACCCAGACGGCGAATGGGCTGACAAAATCATCGAGCTCTTCGAGCAAGTTGATACTTACATCCCAACTCCAGAACGCGAAACTGACAAGCCTTTCCTTATGCCTGTCGAGGACGTATTCTCCATCACAGGTCGTGGTACAGTTGCTACAGGCCGTGTAGAGCGTGGTACTGTTAAAGTACAAGACGAAGTTGAAATCGTTGGTATCGCTGAAGAAACTCGCAAATGCGTAGTTACAGGCGTAGAAATGTTCCGTAAGCTTCTTGATTCCGCTCAAGCTGGTGACAACATCGGCGCACTGCTTCGTGGTGTAGACCGTAAAGACATCGAGCGCGGACAAGTTCTTTCGAAGCCGGGTTCCGTTAACCCGCACACTAACTTTTCTGCACAAATCTACGTTCTGACTAAAGAAGAGGGTGGCCGTCATAAGCCTTTCTTCACAGGTTACCGTCCTCAGTTCTACTTCCGTACAACTGACGTAACGGGTATCATCACCCTGCCAGAAGGAACTGAAATGGTTATGCCTGGTGATAACATCACTGTAACGGTAGAACTGATCAACCCAATCGCTATCGAGCAAGGTACTAAGTTCGCGATCCGTGAAGGCGGCCGTACTGTTGGCGCCGGCGCAGTAGCAACAATCAGCAAATAATTTCGTCTGACGACGATCTTCATATGAAACACGTACTGTAACGAGACCCCTGTACTGTAACGAAGTAAGACGAAGGCCCTGCCCTTGGTGGCGGGGCCTTTTTATATGAAAGCTATTAATCGGTCAATAAAGTTCGGTCAGACACATCCAGCGGCAAGACATCAACAAGCACACGATTCATAAAGAAAATCGAACGATTATGCACATGAAAGCGACATTTTCGGAAACCTTTTTGTTTCTAGATATTTGTCGTATAAAAATGTTGCATTTATCTTTGGTATTCGATATAATAGTGAGCGTTGGTCTGTGACGTTGCGATGATGTGAGAGGTTGCTGGCACACCCGGCCCCTTTGCCATGGGAGTGGTTGTCAGGAGATTTTCACGGAGTATGTCCGATACTAAATTGGGCGATAGAAGGAGGGACTTATATGGCAAAGCAAAAAATTCGTATCCGTTTGAAAGCTTATGATCACAGAGTGATCGATCAATCGGCTGAGAAAATCGTTGAAACTGCCAAGCGTTCCGGAGCAAGTGTTTCCGGTCCGATTCCGCTTCCAACTGAGAAGCAAGTTATCACGATTCTTCGTGCGGTACACAAATACAAAGATTCTCGTGAGCAATTCGAGCAGCGTACACACAAGCGTCTGATCGATATCGTGAATCCTACACCACAAACTGTGGACGCTTTGATGAGACTGGACTTACCGTCCGGCGTAGACATTGAAATTAAACTGTAAAGCTTCTATATATAGAAGAAACGAAAAGGAAAAGAGGTGTCAACGATGAAAGGTATCTTAGGTAAAAAACTTGGAATGACTCAAGTGTTTACACCGGAAGGAAACGTAGTACCTGTCACTGTTATCCAAGCTGGACCTTGTGTGGTTCTGCAGAAGAAAGATGTGGATAACGACGGTTACGAATCGATCCAAATCGGTTTCGCGGACAAGAAAGAGAAAAATGCAACTAAGCCTGAAATTGGTCATGCCAAGAAGGCGAACACTGCTCCTAAGCGCTACGTTAAAGAATTTCGTGGAGTGGCACTGGGTGAGTATGAAGTTGGTCAAGAGCTGAATGCTGATCTTTTCAGCGAGGGTGAATTTGTTGACGTATCCGGTACTTCCAAAGGTAAAGGATTCCAAGGCGTTATCAAAAGACACAATCAGCACACTGGTCCAATGTCTCACGGCTCCCGATATCATCGTGGACCGGGTTCGATGGGTTCCATCGCAGCTAACCGTGTAATGAAAGGCAAGAAATTGCCAGGACATATGGGTAGCGAAACCGTAACCCTGCAAAACCTGCAAGTTATTAAAGTTGATGCGGAACGCAACGTAATTCTTGTTAAAGGCTCCATTCCTGGTCCTAGAAACAGCTACGTTAGCGTGAAATCCGCGGTGAAAAAGTAAGAAAGGAGGAAGACTGATGCCAAAAGTAGCTCTTTATAATGTATCCGGCTCGCAAGTCGGTGAAGTAGAACTGTCTGATGCAGTGTTCGGTATCGAACCTCACGTACACGCTCTGCATGAAGCTGTTTTGCTCCAGCAAGCATCCGTTCGTCAAGGAACCCACAAGGTTAAAGGACGTTCTGAAGTACGCGGCGGCGGACGTAAGCCGTGGAAGCAGAAAGGTACTGGCCGTGCTCGTCAAGGTAGTATCCGTGCTCCACAATGGAAGGGTGGCGGTGTCGTATTCGGACCGACTCCTCGCAGCTATGGTTACAAACTGCCTAAGAAGGTTCGTCGTCTTGCAATCAAGTCGGCCCTGTCCTCGAAGGTAATTGATAACGACATTATCGTTCTGGATCAGCTTCAAATGAACGCTCCGAAAACGAAAGAATTCGTAGCTATTTTGAAAAACCTCAATGTAGAGCGTAAAGCTCTCGTGGTTGCTGCTTCTTACGAAGATAGTGTTGCTCTCTCCGCACGTAATATTCCTGGAGTTAAATTCGTCGTTGCTGATGGAATCAACGTACTCGACGTAATGGTTCATGACAAATTGATCATTACGAAGGATGCGGTTCAGAAGGTAGAGGAGGTGCTTGCGCAATGAAGAACCCACGCGATATTATCAAGCGCCCGGTCATCACGGAACGTTCTACGGAAATGATGGCTGACAAGAAATATGTGTTCGAAGTTGAAATCCGCGCTAACAAAACGGAAATCAAGCAAGCGATCGAACAGATTTTCAAAGTAAAAGTATCGAACGTGAACACACTCAGAATGCCAGCGAAACCGAAGCGTCAAGGACGTCACTCCGGTTACACTTCCGAATGGAAGAAAGCCATCGTGACACTTAGCGCGGACAGCAAAGAGCTGGAGTTCTTTGAAACGGTATAACAATATCTCTAAAGTAAGGAGGTAACACAGGTGCCAATTAAAAAGTATAAACCGACCTCTCCAGCAAGACGTGCCATGTCGGTATCTTCTTTCGAAGAAATCACGACATCCGTACCGGAGAAATCCCTGCTTGCTCCTCTGAGCAAACAAGCTGGTCGTAACAACCAAGGTAAAATCACTACTCGTCACCAAGGTGGCGGACACAAGCGTAAATACCGCATCATCGACTTCAAACGCAATAAGGACGGCATTCCGGGTCGCGTTGCTACGATCGAATACGATCCAAACCGTTCCGCTAACATTGCTCTGATCCACTATGCAGACGGTGAGAAGAGATACATCATCGCTCCTAAGGGTCTGAAAGTCGACGATCAAATCCAATCCGGATTGGGTTCTGACATTAAAGTAGGTAACGCACTCGCTCTGGAAAACATTCCGGTCGGTACAGTTATCCACAACATTGAGTTGAAGCCAGGCAAAGGCGGACAATTGGTTCGTGCTGCCGGTACGGAAGCTCAACTGCTCGGTAAAGAAGATGTGTACGTGACTATTCGTCTTTCCTCTGGCGAAGTTCGCAAAGTGCTTAAAGGCTGCCGCGCGACAATCGGTTCTGTAGGTAACGAAGATCACGAGCTCGTGAAAATCGGTAAAGCAGGACGTAATCGTTGGCTCGGTAAGAGACCAGAAGTCCGCGGGGTAGTAATGAACCCGAACGATCACCCACACGGTGGTGGTGAAGGCCGCGCTCCAATCGGACGTAAGTCTCCGTTGTCCCCATGGGGCAAACCGACACTCGGTTATAAAACTCGTAAAAAAGGCAAAGCTTCTGACAAGTACATTGTACGTCGTCGCACGAAGTAATTTATACACATCTGAATATTTTATTGTTCAGAGAAGGGAGGGGCTTCAATGGGTCGCAGCTTGAAAAAAGGTCCTTTTATCGACGGACACCTGATGAAAAAGGTCGAAGAACTGAATGAGTCGAGCAAGAAAACGGTAATCAAAACTTGGTCTCGTCGTTCTACGATTTTCCCGCAATTCGTGGGCCACACAATCGCGGTGTATGACGGAAGAAAACACGTGCCTGTATACGTAACGGAAGATATGGTCGGACACAAACTCGGTGAGTTTGCACCAACTCGTACGTACAAAGGTCACGATGACGACAAGAAAACAGGCAAGCGCTAATCGTTATTTTTACTGGGAGGAGGTACTACTATGCAAGCTAAAGCTGCTGCTAAATTCGTTCGGATCGCTCCTCGCAAAGTGCAGCTGGTAATTGACTTGATTCGCGGCAAACAAGTAGGCGATGCGGTTGCAATCCTTCGTCATACTCCAAAGTCAGCTTCTCCGATCGTGGAGAAAGTTCTGAACTCCGCAATTGCCAACGCTGAGCACAACTATTCGATGGATCCTAACAAACTTGTTATTAGTGAAGTTTATGTGAACCACGGTCCAATCATGAAAAGATTCCGCCCTCGTGCGATGGGTCGTGCAAGCCGTATCAATAAACGTACCAGCCACATCACTGTTGTGGTATCTGAGAAATAAGGAGGGATAACGTGTGGGTCAAAAAGTAAGCCCGGTGGGTCTTAGAATTGGTATTATTCGCGATTGGGAATCCAAATGGTATGCTGAGAAAGATTTCGGCGACCTGCTGATGGAAGACGTTAAAATTCGTGAATATCTGAAGAACAAGCTGAAAGATTCTGCAGTGTCCCATATCGATATCGAGCGCGCGGCTAATCGCGTTAACGTGACGATTCATACAGCTAAACCTGGTATGGTTATCGGTAAAGGTGGATCGGAAGTTGAAAACATCCGTAACTACATTGCCAACATGACAGGCAAGAAGGTACACATCAACATTGCAGAAGTGAAAAACCCTGAGCTTGACGCTGTCCTTGTTGCAGAAAGCATTGCACAGCAGCTTGAGCGCCGCGTGTCTTTCCGTCGTGCTATGAAACAAGCGATGCAAAGAACGCAAAGAGCGGGAGCTAAAGGTATTAAAGTTTCGACCAGCGGTCGTCTGGGCGGAGCGGAGATTGCCCGTACGGAAGGATACAGCGAAGGAACAGTTCCACTCCACACGCTTCGTGCGGATATCGATTATGGTACAGCTGAAGCGCACACGACCTACGGACGGATCGGCGTGAAAGTATGGATCTATCGTGGAGAGGTACTTCCGACAGCTAAGAAAAAGGCTCAATCGGAAGGAGGCAACTAATCATGTTAGTACCTAAACGTGTAAAACACCGCAAAGAACACCGCGGTAAAATGAAAGGTCGCGCTAAAGGCGGCACTGAAGTTGTTTTCGGTGAATTCGGTCTCCAGGCTCTCGAGCCTGCGTGGATCACAAACCGTCAGATCGAAGCAGCACGTATTGCCATGACTCGTTACATCAAGCGTGGCGGTAAAGTGTGGATCAAAATCTTCCCTTCGAAGCCAATTACCCAAAAGCCTCTTGAAGTTCGGATGGGTAGCGGTAAAGGTAACGTTGAGAAATGGGTTAGCGTAGTAAAACCAGGTAAAGTTATGTTCGAGCTTGCTGGTGTTAGCGAAGAAGTTGCTCGCGAAGCTATGCGTCTTGCTATGCACAAGCTTCCCGTTAAATGTAAGTTCGTGAAGAAAGAAGAAGTGGGTGGTGAAGCACATGAAGGCTAGTGAATTCCGCAACTTAACCACTGCTGAGATTGAACAAAGAATTAACGGCTTTAAGGAAGAACTTTTTAACCTCCGTTTTCAACTAGCTACCGGACAACTGGATAACCCGGTTCAAATTCAGAAGCTGCGCAAAGAAATCGCCCGTGCGAAAACAGTTTTGCGTGAAAGAGAACTCGGGATTGGTTAAGCAAATTCAGAAGGGAGGGCTCGTATATGGCAGAGCGTAACGAACGTAAAGTCCAAACCGGTAAAGTGGTCAGCGACAAAATGGATAAAACCATCGTTGTTGCCGTGGAAACTTACAAAAAACACGACTTGTACCACAAGCGGATTAAATATACGAAGAAGTTTAAAGCTCACGATGAGAACAATGAAGCGCAAATTGGCGACACCGTGAAAATCATGGAAACTCGCCCATTGTCTAAAGACAAGCGTTTCCGTCTCGTTGAGATCGTTGAAAAAGCAGTTATTGTTTAACCAACAGGTATAATCCGAAAGGAGGGACTAACATGATTCAACCATTATCTCGTTTGAAGGTTGCGGACAACTCCGGTGCGAAACAGCTGATGTGCATTCGTGTGCTTGGCGGTACTGGTCGTCGTGTAGGCAATATCGGTGATTTGATCATCTGCTCTGTGAAAGAAGCAACACCAGGGGGCGTTGTCAAAAAAGGTGATGTGGTCAAAGCGGTTATCGTTCGTACGAAGAGCGGAGCTCGTCGTAAAGACGGATCTTACATCACATTTGATGAGAACGCGGCAGTTATCGTAAAAGATGATAAGAGCCCTCGTGGAACTCGTATTTTCGGACCAGTTGCTCGTGAACTTCGTGATAGAGACTTCATGAAGATCGTTTCTCTTGCTCCTGAGGTTATCTAACACAGGCAGCACAATTAAATTGCGGCGCGGCTTTCTTCTGGAAAGTCCGGCAGCTCTTACGAAGTTAGCTTTCATACGAAAGCTTAGGAGGTGTAATCAACATGCCAAGAACGAAAAAGAGACTTGAGTCTCATAACCATAAACTGCATGTAAAGAAAGACGACACAGTTTTTGTTATCTCCGGCAAAGACAAAGGTAAGAAAGGTCGCGTTCTCGCAGCTTACCCGCGTGAAAATCGTGTTCTGGTCGAAGGCGTGAACATGATCAAGAAACATGCGAAACCTTCCCAGCAAAACCCTCAAGGCGGAATCATTACTCAAGAAGCTGCAATTCACGCTTCCAACGTAATGCTCGTGGATCCTAAGAGCGGCAAACCGACTCGTGTAGGTTACAAGGTCCTTGAAAACGGAACTAAAGTACGTATTGCGAAAAAATCCGGCGAAGCTATCGATTAATCGACTAAGTGCGGAAAGGAGGCACCAGAATGGCAGCAAGAATGAAAGATCGTTTCTTGAATGAAATCACTCCTGCTCTGATGCAGAAGTTTAACTACACTACTGTTATGCAAGTTCCTAAGATCGAGAAAGTAGTCATCAACATGGGGGTTGGTGAGGCTGTATCGAACTCCAAGGTGCTCGACAGTGCCGTAGAGGATCTGCAAAAAATTGCGGGTCAAAAACCGGTAATCACTCGTGCGAAGAAATCCATCGCGGGTTTCAAACTTCGTGAGAACATGCCGATCGGCGTTAAAGTAACACTGCGCGGCCAACGCATGTATCAATTCCTGGACAAATTGTTCAACGTATCGCTTCCGCGCGTACGTGACTTCCGTGGAGTTTCCTCCAAAGCGTTCGACGGACGCGGTAACTACACGCTGGGTCTTAAAGAACAATTGATCTTCCCAGAGATCGAATACGATCAAATTGATAAAGTTCGTGGTATGGACATCGTTATCGTAACAACTGCGAAAACGGACGAAGAAGCTCGTGAACTGCTTACCCAACTCGGAATGCCGTTTGTGAAGTAAGAACAAATCATCACGGAGCTTTCGGAAGGAAGCCCCTGCCGATAATGATCGGAGAGAGTTTTCAGGCGAAAACTTGTAGGAGGTGTAATTTAAGTGGCAAAAACTTCGATGAAAATCAAGCAACAACGTCCCCCTAAGTTCAAAGTGCAGGCGTACACTCGCTGCGAACGTTGCGGCCGCCCGCATTCCGTTCTCCGCAAATTTAAAATTTGCAGAATTTGTTTCCGTGAACTAGCATATAAAGGCCAGATTCCAGGTGTGCGTAAAGCAAGCTGGTAATCCACTTATTTTCGGGAAGGAGGTTCACATCCATGGTTATGTCTGATCCAATTGCAGATATGCTTACACGCATTCGTAATGCAAACATTGTTCGTCACGAGACGGTAGAAATTCCGGCCTCCAAGATCAAGAAAGAGATTGCTGAAATCCTCAAAAATGAAGGTTTCATCCGTGACGCTGAATTCGTAGAAGATAACAAGCAGGGCATCATCCGCTTGTTCCTGAAATACGGTCCGAATAACGAGCGCGTAATCACCGGTTTGAAACGTATCAGCAAACCTGGTCTGCGCGTATACACAAAATCCCAAGAGATCCCTCGGGTACTTGGCGGTCTGGGTATCGCTATCATCTCCACTTCCGGTGGCGTGATGACGGACAAAGACGCTCGTCAAGCAAAATCCGGCGGAGAGGTTCTCTGCTACGTTTGGTAATTTAGACTCGATTGAATGGAGGTGCAAACATGTCTCGTATTGGTCGCAAACCAATTACTGTTCCAAGTGGCGTTGACGTAAAGCTTGAGAACACGACAATCACGGTAAAAGGACCGAAAGGAACCCTTTCCCGCGAACTTCACAAAGATATGAAGGTATCCGTACAAGACAATGTCATTACGGTTGAAAGACCTTCTGATCATAAACTGCATCGTTCCCTGCACGGCACGACTCGCAGCGTATTGAACAACATGGTTACAGGAGTAACGCAAGGTTTCGAGAAGAATCTGGAGCTCGTTGGCGTAGGTTACCGTGCTAACAAAACCGGAAACAAACTCGTCCTGAACGTAGGTTACTCTCACCCGGTTGAAATCAACCCTGAAGGCGGAATCGAATTCGACGTACCTAGCAACACGAAAGTGATTGTTAAAGGGATCGACAAAGAACTCGTTGGCGCAACTGCTGCCAAAATCCGTGCCGTTCGTGAACCTGAGCCGTACAAAGGTAAAGGTATTAAGTACGAAGGCGAGCGTATTATCCGCAAAGAAGGTAAAGCTGGTAAGAAGAAGTAAGGCGGCCTAAGGCCGGCCTGACATCGGAATACAGATGAAAGGAGTGCAACCCATGATTACTAAAGGCGATAAGAATAAAGCACGTCTGAAAAGACATCTGCGTGTTCGTAAGAAAATTCAAGGGACGACAGCACGTCCTCGCTTGAACATTTTCCGCTCTGAGAAGCACATGTACGCGCAAATCATTGACGATGTGAACGGAGTAACAGTGGCATCGGCATCCACTCAGGACAAAGAACTTACAGAGGTTGGCAACGGCGGCAACGTCGAAGCCGCTCGTAAAGTCGGCGAACTGATTGCGAATCGTGCGAAAGAAAAAGGCGTAAGCCAAGTAGTATTTGACCGCGGCGGATATCTCTATCACGGACGTGTGCAGGCTCTGGCCGAAGCAGCTCGTGAAGCTGGTCTAGAATTCTAAGAAAACATTTCATAAGGAGGTAAACGACTTGCGTGTAGATCCTAACACTTTAGAGCTGACTGAAAAAGTTGTTCATATTAATCGCGTTGCTAAAGTTGTAAAGGGCGGACGTCGCTTTAGCTTTAGCGCTCTTGTCGTAGTAGGCGATGGTAACGGCTATGTCGGCGCTGGTATCGGTAAAGCTTCCGAAGTTCCTGATGCAATCCGCAAAGGAATCGAAGATGCTAAGAAGAACCTCGTCCACGTTCCTATCGTTGGAACTACGATTCCTCACCTTGTAACTGGTCACTTCGGCGCTGGACGTGTGCTGTTGAAACCAGCATCTGAAGGTACCGGTGTTATTGCTGGCGGCCCTGTTCGTGCAGTACTCGAACTTGCTGGCGTTGGCGACATTTTAACAAAATCCCTGGGTTCTTCGAACTCCATGAACATGGTGAACGCTACTTTAGAGGGTCTTTCCCGTCTGAAGAAAGCGGAAGAAGTAGCCAAACTTCGCGGTAAAACCGTTGAAGAGTTGATGGGTTAAGGAGGATAAACATGTCTAAACTTCAAATTACCCTAAAACGTAGTCTGATCGGACGTCCGGAAACACAGAAGAAGACAGTTCAGGCTCTTGGTCTGAGAAAGCTGAACCATTCTGTTGTTCAAAGCGACAACGAAGCAATCCGTGGTATGATTAATCAAGTCAGCCACCTTATCGAAGTTAAAGAAATTCAAGCATAAGTAACCCATTCAATCTGGAGGAGGTGCAACTATGAAATTACATGAGCTGAGCTCTGCAGAAGGCGCACGCCACACTCGCAAACGTCTCGGTCGCGGTGTAGGTAGCGGACTCGGAAAAACTTCCGGACGCGGTCACAAAGGTCAGAACGCCCGTTCCGGCGGTGGTGTTCGTCCCGGCTTTGAAGGTGGACAAAACCCACTTTACCGTCGTCTCCCTAAGCGTGGTTTCGTGAACCCAACGCGTAAGGAATTTGCTATCGTTAACCTGGAAGACCTGAACAAGTTCGAAGCTGGTACGGAAGTAACTCCTGAGCTTCTGATGGAAACGGGTGTAGTAAAATCACCTAAAGATGGAATTAAGATTCTTGGAAACGGCGAACTCACTGTAAAGCTTACAGTTAAGGCGAACAAGTTTTCCCAATCTGCGGTAGATAAAATCCAGGCTGCCGGCGGTCAATCCGAGGTGATTTAATGTTCCGGACCCTGTCCAACATCTTTAAAGTAGAGGATTTGCGTAAGAGAATCATTTTCACGCTTCTCGTGTTAATCATCTACAGAATCGGCGCCTTCATTCCGGTACCCAATATCAATGCAGAGCTTTTGAAGCTGCAGGATCAGGCCAACCAGAATAGCGTGTTCGGGCTGCTGAATACTTTCTCCGGCGGAGCGCTTTTCCAGTTCTCCATCTTCTCGATGTCGATCTTTCCGTACATTACGGCTTCGATTATCGTTCAACTACTGTCCATGGACGTTGTTCCAAGGCTTACACAGTGGGCGAAAGAGGGAGAAGTGGGGAGAAAGAAATCGGCCCAGCTTACTCGTTACTTAACGGTTGTGCTTGGCGTGATTCAAGCTTATGGATATGCGATCATGTTTAACAACTCCTTCCAAGGGCTTGTGATCAATCCTAGCTTTGCTACCTACTCTCTGATAGCGATTGTCTTGACGGCAGGAACGATGTTCCTGATGTGGTTAGGTGAGCAGATCACTGAAAAAGGAATCGGAAACGGGATTTCGATTATTATCTTCGCGGGAATCGTAGCTGCTATTCCGACAGGAATCAGTCAGATTTACCAGACGCAGTTTGCGAATGCAGGAGATGCCCTGTTCCTGAACATCTTGAAAATCGTCCTCATTCTGATCGTAGTGGTAGCCATTATCGTTGGCGTTATCTACGTTCAGCAGGGAGTTCGGAAGATACCCGTACAATACGCTAAACGTGTTGTAGGGAGGAAAATGTACGGCGGACAGAGCACTCACATTCCTATGAAAGTGAATGCTGCAGGAGTAATTCCGGTCATCTTTGCCGTATCACTGCTTCAATTCCCGACGATTATTGCAGGTTTCTGGGCGGGGAATCCATTTGCGGATTGGATTATCCGTAATCTAAGCATTAACAATTCGGCGCCGATTGCGCTTGCTCTATATGTACTACTGATTGTCGGCTTCACCTATTTCTACACGTTTGTACAGATTAATCCGGTGCAAATGGCAGATCAAATGAAGAAGAACGGCGGTTATATTCCAGGCGTTCGTCCGGGAAAACCAACTTCCAGCTACCTGACAAGAGTAATGTCAAGAATTACTTTGTCCGGCGCCTTCTTCCTGGCTTTCATCTCGATTCTCCCAATGATCTTCGGGGCTCTGGCAGGTCTGCCAACTTCGGTTCGGATCGGCGGAACTTCACTTCTCATCCTTGTGGGTGTGGCATTGGAGACGTTGAAAACAGTAGAAAGCCAACTGATCAAACGTCATTACAAAGGATTTATCAACAAATAGCAATAGGTTCTGATGTAGGCACTTTGTTGCGGCATCGGCACCTATTGTGCTGTTCGTACTACTAAGTGCCGAAGGAGGGAAAAACGTGAACGTTTTATTTATGGGTCCTCCGGGTGCGGGTAAAGGTACTCAGGCGGAGAAAATTGTCAGCGAATTTCAGATTCCTCACATTTCAACCGGCGATGCCTTTAGATTGGCAATGAGTCAAGGAACGCCGCTCGGCATAGAAGCTAAATCCTATGTCGATCAAGGCAAACTTGTTCCAGACGAAATCACTAACGGTATTGTTCGTGAACGTCTGCAGCAGCCGGATTGCGACAAAGGATTTCTTCTCGATGGTTTTCCGCGCACGATTGCTCAAGCGGAAGCATTGGATGATATCCTGCAATCTCTGGGTAAGCGAATCGATCACGTCATTAACTTGAAAGTCGATCGCAGCTTCCTGCTGGCCAGACTGACCGGTCGCCGTATCTGCAAATCCTGCGGCGCCACGTATCACGTGATTTTCAATCCTCCGAAGCAGGAAGGCGTATGCGACAAATGCTCCGGCGAATTGTATCAGAGATCCGATGATACGGAAGAGAAAGTCGGTACCCGCTTGGACGAATACACGTCGAAGACAGCACCGCTTCTTGAGTACTACGAGAAACGTAACGTATTGCGCGAGGTTGACGGGGAGCAGGACATCGAGGATGTAACTTCCCAAATCAGTTCATTGCTGCGAGGTCATTCTGAATGATCATTTGTAAGTCCGAAGTAGAATTGGAACTTATGCGCGAAGCAGGTCGGATCGTAGCCGAGACTCACAAGTTGATGGCTGCAGCGGTTCGCCCGGGCATCACGACTAAGGACCTGGATAAAATCGCTGAGGAATACATTCGCAGTCAAGGTGCCGTTCCCTCTTTCAAAGGCTACAACGGTTTCTCTGGAAGCATCTGCACTTCAGTTAATGAAGAATTGGTGCACGGCATTCCCGGCAGCCGCAAATTAGTCGAAGGCGACGTTATCAGCATTGATATCGGGGCACAATATAAAGGATATCATGGTGATTCGGCCTGGACTTATGGCGTCGGTGAAATTTCTGAAACCGCAAAGAAACTTCTGGATGTAACTGAACGTTCGCTGTTTGCCGGATTGGCGGAAGCCAAACCGGACGCCCGGCTGTATACGATCTCACACGCTATACAGCAAGTGATCGAAGACGCGGGTTTCTCGGTTGTTCGTGAATATGTCGGTCACGGGATCGGCACGGAGCTTCACGAAGATCCGCAGATTCCCAACTATGGGATTCGGGACAAAGGCCCCCGGCTTAAACCCGGTATGGTACTTGCAATCGAGCCTATGGTGAACGTCGGACAGCGATTCGTAAAGACACTCGAGGATGATTGGACCGTTGTTACCGTAGATAATTCCTTATGTGCACATTTCGAACATACCATTGCCATTACGGTAGACGGTTATGAAATATTAACCCAGCTGAAGGCTTAGGGTGACCGAATTGGTAGATCAGGAACAGCTGCCGCAGCCCGGTCAAATCGTAAAAGTTCTCCGAGGCAAAGATCAAGGTCAATATGCGGTTATCATCCGAACGGAGGATGACAGATTCGTCTGGATTGCCGATGGTGATAAACGCAAATTCGACCAGCCGAAGAAGAAGAATGTTCAGCATCTTCAGCTTCAGCACAAGATCAGCGGAGAAGTTTCCAGAAGTTTAACGGAAAGCAGCCGTGTTACGAATGCCAAGTTAAGACATGCGGTGAAGAAGTTTATCGACAGTCTACAATCTGAGGCAGATGAGAAAGGAGAATAATCAGTGGCTAAAGAAGATGTAATTGAAGTGGAAGGTACAGTAATCGAACCTCTTCCGAACGCAATGTTTAAGGTAGAGCTTGAGAACGGACATAAAATTTTGGCCCATGTATCCGGAAAAATCAGAATGCACTTCATTCGGATTTTACCTGGCGACAAGGTTACTGTAGAATTATCCCCATATGACTTGACGAGAGGTCGTATAACCTATCGATTCAAATAAATAGCTGCTACGCCGCAGTCTTAGCCGACATAGCGGCCAACCCTTACGAAGCAAGTTTGCGGTGGCAAACTCTCAGGAGGTAATAAACATGAAGGTAAGACCGTCGGTCAAGCCGATCTGCGAAAAATGCAAAGTCATTCGTCGCAAAGGCAACGTCATGGTAATTTGTGAAAACCCGAAACATAAACAAAAACAAGGTTAAAAGGAGGTGCACGTTCAACAATGGCACGTATTGCTGGTGTAGACTTACCGCGTGACAAGCGCGTAGAAATCGCATTGACGTACATTTTTGGTATCGGTAAAACGACTTCTCAGAAAGTTCTGAGCCAAACTGGCGTTGACGCATCCACTCGTGTTCGCGATCTTACGGAAGAAGAAGTAAGCAAAATTCGTGAAGTTATCGACAAAACGATCAAAGTGGAAGGCGACCTTCGTCGCGAAATCGCTCTGAACATCAAACGTCTGGTTGAAATCGGATGCTACCGTGGTATCCGTCATCGTCGCGGCCTGCCTGTTCGTGGTCAACGCACGAAAACCAATGCTCGTACACGTAAAGGTCCTCGTCGGACTGTAGCTAACAAGAAGAAATAATAAAGGGGGTTAGAGTGAATAATGGCTAAACCTAAAAAAGTCGTCCGTACGAAACGTCGTGACCGTAAAAATATTGAATCCGGTGTGGCACACATCCGTTCCACATTCAACAATACAATCGTAACGATCACGGATCCTCATGGAAACGCGCTTTCCTGGGCAAGTGCCGGTAACCTGGGCTTCAAAGGATCCCGTAAAAGCACTCCGTTTGCTGCGCAAATGGCTGCTGAATCTGCAGCTAGAGCCGCTATGGAACATGGTCTGAAAGTTGTTGAAGTCATGGTTAAAGGCCCTGGTGCCGGCCGTGAAGCAGCAATTCGTTCTTTGCAGGCTGCTGGTCTCGAAGTGAACCTGATTAAGGACGTAACACCAATTCCGCATAACGGTTGCCGTCCTCCAAAACGTCGTCGCGTGTAATTTCAAGTCGGCATGTGGTATAAATATTCTAAACATGTGAATAATGATGTTGAAGGATAGGCATACTACATCGTTTATGGAAATGTTCCAGGGTAACGACGTTTTGAAGGAGGGTTAATTTCATGATCGAAATCGAAAAGCCAAAAATAGAGACCGTATCTTTAAGCGAAGACGGAGCTTACGGCAAATTCGTCGTAGAACCGCTGGAACGCGGATACGGGACCACATTAGGTAACTCACTACGTCGTATCTTACTGTCTTCACTACCGGGTGCTGCGGTTAGCTCTGTACAAATCGACGGAGTTCTTCATGAATTCTCGACTATTCCGGGAGTTATGGAGGACGTTACGGAGATTATTCTGAATCTGAAAGGTCTTTCTTTGAAAATCCATTCAGATGAAGAAAAAGTATTGGAGATCGACGCCGAAGGAGAAGGTAGAATCACAGCTGCTGATATTCGCGGAGATAGTGATGTGGAGATCTTGAACCCGGATCTTCATATCGCGACTCTATCGTCTGACTCTCGTCTTCATATGAGAATTCATGCGAACAGAGGCCGCGGTTATGTACCGGCTGATAAGAACAAACGGGATGAGCAGCTTATTGGCGTCATTCCGGTTGACTCGATCTACACTCCGATCACGCGTGTGAACTACACGGTAGAGAACACTCGTGTCGGCCAAGTGACGAACTACGACAAACTAACCCTCGAAGTGTGGTCGGACGGAAGTATTCGCCCTGAGGAAGCAGTAAGTCTTGGTGCGAAGATTCTGACGGAACACCTAATGCTCTTTGTTGGATTAACCGATGAAGCTAAAGATGCGGAGATCATGGTAGAGAAAGAAGAAGATAAGAAAGAGAAAGTTCTCGAGATGACGATCGAGGAACTGGATCTTTCCGTTCGTTCTTACAACTGCCTGAAGCGTGCCGGTATCAATACCGTGCAAGAGCTGATCACCAAAACCGAAGAAGATATGATGAAAGTGCGTAACCTTGGCCGTAAATCTCTTGAAGAAGTTCAAGAGAAGCTCGAAGAGCTGGGTCTTGGCCTGCGTACGGAAGAATAATCACCTCAGAAGGAGGGTTAAGACATGGCATATCAAAAGTTAGGCCGTGACTCCAGTGCGCGGAAAGCATTGTTCCGCGACCTCGTAACGGACCTTTTCATTAACGAGCGCATTCAAACAACTGAAGCGAAAGCGAAAGAAGTTCGCTCTATCGCCGAGAAGCTCATCACATTAGCGAAACGCGGAGATCTGCATGCTCGTCGTCAAGTAGCTGCATTTGTTCGTCGTGAAACCGCAGGAGACCAGGATGCAATCCAGAAGTTGTTCTCCGAGCTGGCAACTCGCTATGCTGAGCGTCCAGGTGGATACACACGTATCCTGAAACTGGGACCTCGTCGTGGAGATGCTGCTCCTATGGTATATCTGGAACTGGTAGACCGGGCGTAACGAAGGGTGGGAAAGGGTGGACAGAATCTTTGGATTCTGCTGAAGCCCTTTTTTTGCAATCTGACCGGATTGTACTCACCTCCCGATCACCTATCCGTTTGGTATACGGAGGGTATGGATTCGTGAGAAATATAAGAATAACGGTAAGTTATGACGGCACCTCGTACTCGGGTTTTCAGACGCAGCCACATGGCAATACGGTCCAGGATTATCTGGAACGAGCCATTCGGATGCTGTCCGGGGAGACGGTGAAGATCACCTCATCAGGGCGGACGGACGCTGGCGTTCACGCCCGCGCTCAGGTGATCAACTTCACTACAGCCTCCCAGATCCCCGCAGAACGCTGGTGCCTTGCTCTTAATTCCAGGCTTCCGAAAGATATCGTTGCGCTTCGTGCGGATGAAGTGCCCCTATCTTTTCATGCCCGCAAGTCGGCAAAACGAAAAACTTATTCCTATACGATCCGTACCGCACGGATACCGGATACTTTTCAGCGCCGATACCAATTCCATCATCCCAACGCTTTGGATGTGGATGCCATGAGAGACGCTCTAGCGGCGATCCTAGGCACGCACGACTTCTCCTCGTTCTGTTCGGTCAAAACCGTAGCCGAATCGCGTATTCGTACGATTTATGACGCTTGGATCGTTGAAGAACCGGATCAGATGTCTACAGAGCCCAATCGGCCCGGACAGCTTCGTTTTTATTTTACCGGAAGCGGTTTTCTCTATAACATGGTCCGGATTCTCGTGGGAACATTGATACAAATCGGGGAAGGCAAACGCCCAGCCGAAGAAATGGCTGCGATTTTGAGGGGACGTAACCGGGCGCTTGCGGGCCCGACGGCTGAAGCTCACGGGCTTATGCTGTGGAATGTAGAATACGCGGAATAATGTAATTTAATTCTTGCTATTCCCTGGACTATGCTGTAAAATATGTGATGGTGTTTCTTGAAGGGCTACCCCACGGCCCCGACTTCAAAAGCACTCAAAGTTTCAAGACGTATTTTAACCTATGACTATGTTTGTTAATAAAGTTCGGAGATATATTTTTAGGAGGATCAGAGCATGCGTACCACATATATGGCTAAGCCGAATGAAGTTGAACGCAAATGGTACATCATTGATGCTACCGGCAAGACGCTCGGACGTCTGGCTAGTGAAGCTGCAAGCATTATCCGCGGCAAACACAAACCGCAATTCACACCGCACGTGGATTCCGGAGATTTCGTAATCATCATCAACGCCGAGAAGATTCATCTGACCGGCAACAAACTGCAAGACAAGAAATACTACCGTCACTCGATGCACCCAGGTGGTCTGAAAGTTACGACAGCTCAAGATATGCTGAACAAGAAGCCTGAGCGTGTACTGGAACTTGCTATTCATGGCATGCTTCCTAAGACTCGTCTTGGCAACAGCATGAAGCTGAAGCTGAAAGTATATGCAGGCGCGGAACATCCACACCAAGCACAACAACCAGAAGTTTGGGAACTTCGGGGTTAATAGAAAGGGAGGACTGACTTGTGGCACAAGTTCAATACTACGGAACCGGTCGTCGTAAGCATTCGGTAGCACGTGTACGTCTAGTACCGGGCGAAGGACGCATCATCATCAACAAGCGTGACCTTAACGAATACTTCGGCCTGGAAACGCTGAAACTAATCGTGAAACAACCTCTGACGCTGACCGAAACAATCGGCAAGTACGATGTACTCGTACTGGCTAACGGCGGCGGAATGAGCGGACAAGCCGGCGCAATCCGCCATGGCATCTCCCGCGCACTTCTTAAAGCAGATCCTGAATTCCGCGGATCTCTGAAACGCGCTGGATTCTTGACTCGTGATCCACGTATGAAAGAACGTAAGAAGTACGGCTTGAAAGCAGCTCGTCGTGCACCTCAGTTCTCGAAACGTTAAGATCGGCTTATACAAAGCAAACCCTTCCGGGTACAGAAATGTACCGGAAGGGTTTTTTTGTGTCCTTTTGACCGTTACGAATAAATGATAGGAAAGATGGACGTTATATTCACTCAAATATGCGATATGATGAACGAACTTATCTTACTTTTGTTCAATATGATATAAAGATCGCCTTTAGGCTATTGACAACGATAAGTTGTGTTTTATAATGAAATAAAATAACAAAACATATTAGGATACTCGGAATTAAAACGGGAGGGTACAAATTATGAATTTGTTCGAAAAGGAAGCCTTAATAAACAAAGCGGCCGATGAATTCGAGAACCAGTCACCCGAAGAGCTTATTCGTTGGGCTGTGAACACATTTCCAAGCATTACGCTCGCTTGCAGCTTCGGTGCGGAAGACGTGGTCCTGGTGGATATGCTGCATAAAGTTAGTCCGGAAACAGACATTTTCTATCTCGACACTAATGTACATTTTCAGGAGACGTACGTTACAAGGGACCGTCTGCAGGATCATTATCAAAAATCATTTATTCAAGTTCAGCCTAAACTCACTTTGGAAGAGCAAACGGCTCAATATGGTGCCGAACTTTGGTTGTCCGCGCCGAACGAATGCTGCAACATCCGCAAGGTTGACCCATTGACGGATATTTTGAAAAATTATGATGCATGGATTACAGGAATTCGCCGGGACCAAGCTCCGACCCGGGCAAATGCCAAGAAGGTTGAATACGATGTAAAATTCGGTCTCGTTAAGTTTAACCCGCTTGCTAGCTGGACTTCGGACGATGTATGGGAGTATATTCGTTCCAATGGCATTATTTATAACGCTCTTCACGATCTGAATTACCCGAGTATCGGCTGCAGCCACTGTACAAAAGCGGTAGCTCCCGGTGAAGATCCGCGTGCCGGCCGCTGGGCAGGCAATGACAAAACGGAATGCGGACTCCATAAGTAAGCGGGAAACCGACATTATCAGAAAGACTAAAGGAGAGACATCCATGCAATCTTCAATTGCGCCTCACGGCGGAACACTGATCAATCGCCTGGTTACGGGTAGCGAACGCGAGCAACTACTTGCGGCTGCGGACGGTCTGCCTCAAATTCGCATAAACAATTGGGCCATTTCCGATCTTGATCTTATAGGTGTAGGTGCTTTTTCACCCCTAACCGGCTTTCTGGATGAGAAGGATTACCTTTCGGTTGTTAACAGCATGCGTCTGGCGGATGGAACCGTCTGGAGCATTCCCGTGACCCTGGCGGTTGAAGAGTCCGCTGCCGAGGGACTCGCAGTTGGCACACGAGCTGTTTTGGTAGGAGAAGAGGACGGCGTCGTATACGGTCTTGTTGACGTCACCAGCATCTATAAGGCTGATCAGCTTCATGAAGCCCGTCAGGTCTTTAAAACGGACGATAAGGAGCATCCGGGCGTCCAGAAACTGTTGTCGAGGCCATCTACCTATATCGGGGGCCCTGTGCAGGTGTTGAACAGACCGAAGCCGGCCAAGTTCGAAGACTTTTACTATGATCCGGCCGAGACACGCCGAATTTTTGCCGAGAAGAACTGGCGGACTATCGTAGGGTTCCAAACCCGTAATCCGGTCCACCGGGCTCATGAATATATTCAAAAGTCGGCCATGGAAATCGTTGACGCCTTGTTCCTAAATCCGCTGGTTGGCGAAACCAAGTCCGATGATATTTCCGCCGATGTCCGGATGAAAAGCTATCTGGTTCTCCTTGAAAATTATTATCCTTCGGACCGTGCTTTTCTGGGTGTTTTTCCGGCTGCCATGCGCTATGCGGGTCCGCGGGAAGCGATTTTCCATGCTTTAGTCCGGAAAAACTACGGCTGCACCCATTTTATCGTGGGCAGGGACCACGCGGGTGTAGGCGATTACTACGGTACTTACGAAGCACAGGAAATCTTCAGCAACTTTACACCGGAAGAGATCGGCATTACGCCGCTTTTCTTCGAGCACAGCTTCTATTGCACGAAGTGCGGGAATATGGCATCGAGCAAAACTTGCCCGCACGATAAAGCTGACCACCTGCATCTTTCGGGCACGAAAGTACGCGCTCTGCTGCGTGACGGCCAGTGTCCTCCTCAGGAGTTCACACGTCCGGAAGTGGCCAAAGTGCTTATAGACGGCATGTCAGAGCCTGTAGGCACGTCCGCACAGTAGGTATAATTGTCCACCCTGTCCCATATAGATGAATGGAGTCTATTGGGGAACAGAGGTGGATTTTTTTCATGCGGAGACCAAGAAAAAGGTTTGTCGTATGGCTGACCTGGGACAGCGGCATCAAGATCATCATGGCGGCCCTGCTGGTAATGCTGATGGCCTTTATGTACACCTACGAGCTGCCCTCGACCCGAACATGGAGTGAATGGTCGATGCCTCTTTCAGGGAAAACGGTTGCTCTGGATGCCGGGCACGGAGGACCTGACGGAGGGGCGGTCAGCCAATCCGGCGTTATCGAGAAGGATATCAACCTCGCGATCACTCTCTATTTGCGTGATTATTTGCAGCAGGCGGGTGCTATCGTAGTAATGACCAGGGAAACGGATACGGATTTAGCCCAGGAGGGAACGAAGGGACTCAGCCGGCGGAAGACAGAGGATCTGTTAAGCCGTGCCGAATTCATAAACGGCAAAAAAGCCGACTTGTTCATCAGTATCCATCTCAACAGTATTCCGTCCGATAAATGGAGAGGAGCACAAACGTTCTACTACCCGAATCATCCTGACAACGCGACTTTATCCACCCTAATTCAAAATGAACTTAAAAAGAATTTGGAGAATACGGAGCGGATCGCCAAAAAGGCGGACAAAGGCGTTTATTTGCTGAAAACCTTGAAAATGCCGAGTGCACTCGTTGAAGTCGGGTTCTTGTCCAATCCGGAAGAATCGAGACTGCTGGCCGACGATAAGTATCAGAAGAAAGTCGCCGCGTCCGTCTATCAAGCGATTTTGCGTTATTTCTCCGGGGAGAAAGTGCGTTCGTCCTAATCGGTGTGGTATAATGATCTGAACAGAAATAAGCCTACCGAGGTGGAAGAAATGGTGACCAAAGAGCTTATCCGGCAATCGCTTCAGCCTATAACAGATCCGACTTACGGAGCTTCTATCGTAGAACTGAACTTCGTTAAAGACGTGGTCATTAAAGAGAACCGTGTTTCTCTTACGTGTGTTTTGTCCGTTACGGATGAAAGCTACAAAGCAAGTATAAAAGAACGCATTGAATCCGCTTTGTCCCAAATTGGAGCCGAAGGGGTTCATATTCGTTTTCGAGAAATAACGGATTATGAGAAAAACCAGCTCTCCGCTCTTGAGGGTGTATCCTCGGCGGAAAGCGGTGAAACTGCCGACGCGGACGCGGGTACGGGACAAGGGGCGGCTCCTTTGCTGAATCCCGATTCCCCCGTCAATTTTATCGCCGTTGCAAGCGGTAAGGGCGGCGTAGGGAAGTCTACCGTTACGGCGAACCTTGCTGTTGCGTTAGCACGTCTCGGTAAGAGAGTGGGGATTATGGACGCCGACATCTACGGTTTCAGTATTCCGGACATGATGGGAATAGAGGAGCAGCCTCAGCTCGTCAATAACCGGATTCTCCCCGTAGAAAAATTCGGCGTTAAAGTCATCTCCATGGGTTTCTTTGTGGAGGATAATTCCCCGGTGATCTGGCGTGGCCCTATGCTGGGCAAGATGCTCCATAACTTCTTTCACGAGGTGGACTGGGGAGAACTGGACTATCTACTGCTTGATCTGCCTCCGGGTACGGGCGACATCGCGCTGGATATTCATCAGCTCTTGCCGCAAAGCAAAGAGATCCTGGTCACGACCCCGCACGCTACGGCTGCATTTGTAGCAGCGAGAGCGGGCGCTATGGCCGTGCATACCAAACATGAGATTATGGGTGTAGTGGAAAATATGGCTTACTACGAGTGTTCCAAATGCGGGGAGAAGGATTACGTCTTCGGCCGCGGTGGAGGGGGCATGCTGGCGGAACAGCTGCATACCCAGCTGCTTGCCCAAATTCCACTCGGCGCACCGGACAACCATATCTCCGAGCCCGATTATTCCCCGTCGGTTTATAAAGAAGATTCCACGACCGGCCAACTGTATTTGGACCTGGCACGGAATGTCGTTCAACAATCTCAAAAGGACTGATGCGTACGCATCAGTCCTTTTTTTAATATTCGGAATCTTGATCTTTCTTGCCCTTCTTGTTCGGGGATTCCTTTTCGTCCTGGCCTTGCTCTCCTTGATCGCCTTCCTGACCCTGATCTTGTTTGGTTTTTTGTTCTCCTTGGCCGCCTTCGCCTCCGGAACCCTGACCTTGTCCACCTTGCCCGCCGCCGCCTTGCCCGCCTTTGCCACCTTGCCCACTCTGACCGCCACCTTGCCCGCCCTGGCCTTGACCTCCGGCTTCTTTGGGGATAATGCCCTCTTCCATGACTTTTCTCATGATGGTGAGCATTTGAGCCTGGAATAAGGGGCTCTGGAAAGATTCCTGAATAACATTCATCATCTGTTGGCGGTATTGGGTAGTTCGGGTCAGCTCCATCATAAGTTGCTGGTATTCGGGGTTTTTCATGATTTGCAGTAGCTGTTTCTGATACTCCGGATCTTTCATTAGATCCTTATGGAGCTGCTTATCCTGCGTACTCACTACTTTGGCGAAATCACCGGCGAAACGCGGATCTTTCATCATATCCCTTACGAATTTGCTGCTTTCCGTACTTGTCAGAACATCTTTGACCGCCGTTTGCATCTGCAATTTCTGACCTTCGGTCAACATGCTGACCGAAGAACTGCCTGAACCTGCCGAGGATAAACCGGAGCGGGAAGCTTTATCGATCGCTGCTCGGCCTTCGTCTGACTTTAGGATGTCAAGCACCATGGATTTCGTTTCTTTATAATTTCCCTGGGATGATGAAGATCCCTGTGAAGAATTGTCGGAGCTGCAGGAAGCTAAGAGAAAAACCGCAATTAAGGCAGGAACATAACGCACCGTTTTCCGATTCATTGTGCACACAAGCTCCCTTCCCCTGAATTAGTACCGTTAGTATGCGTGGGGGGGAGCCTTTTCATAAACGGGTGCCATGGTTGATTACTGAGAAATATGGGCGGATTTGCCCTGTTCAAGACATGTATGTACGATTACGGGAATTAGTAAACCTGTTTAAACGACTGCTCCTCAACGGCTTTATTCTCAGCCTGAGCCTGTTTCATCAGTTCCGAAACCGTCACGAATTCATATCCCTTGCTCTTGAGCTGGTCGATGATGGCGGGAAGCGCCTCATGGGTCTGTTTGGATGAATCGCTGGCATGGAGCAGAACAATATCGCCAGGATGCGCTTTGCTTACAACGCGGCTGATAATGGTCTCCGCTCCGGGATTTTTCCAATCCAGAGAGTCCGTATCCCACTGAATAACCTTATACCCTAACTGGTCCGCAATACCGAGTACCCTTTTGTCGAAATCGCCGTTGGGCATACGGATCAAATTAGGACTTTTACCGGTAAGCTCCTTAAGGACACCGTCTGCTGTCTGAATTTGTTTGCGGATCTCCTCGTCTGCAAGACTGCTGTAATTCACATGCTTATGGCCGTGACTTCCGATTTCATATCCGGTCTTGGCGATCCGGTTTACGATATCGGGGTGGCTTTTGCTCCAGGGCGAGGAAAGAAAGAATGTAGCGTTTTTGACCCCCTTTTGCTCCAGCACATCCAGTATCGGAGCCGTACGCGTTTCACCCCACGAGATGTCGAACGTCAACGCGATCTGTTTCTTTTCCGTTTTTACATTGTAGATAGCCGCGGGACCCCCGCTTGAGAAAACCGCCATATTCCCCCGTTCCGAATAGACGATACCTGCGGCAAAAACTACGGCGACACCGATAAAGACGGCTTGTTTTATTTTCTTGCCGTTAAAAACATAAAAATGGCTCACGCTTGCTCCAGCCTCCTTCTCCTTGGGCTTGTATTCCGGCTTAGTAAAATGTATGCTCGTACCATCGAGTTATGCGTTAAAGAGAAAGGAGAACGGGAAATTGAAGTGGAGAGAGCTGTTTAAGCATTTCGGTGAAATGAAGCATTATCTGATTGCTTCCGTTTTGGTTTTTGCAGCCGGTTTAGTAATGGGGATGATGTACCCCGACCGCTTTCAGGCTTTTCTGGACCAGCAGATGCAGGGCCTGGAGAAAATTTCGGGACTGGTTAAAGGCAAAGAAAATCTTAACCTCTGGCTGTTTATCGTTATTTTTCTGAATAATGCGATCAAGTCATTGATGTTTGTATACCTCGGTCTGTTTTTCGGTATTCTTCCCTTAATGGTGCTCCTGGTAAACGGGATGCTGCTGGGTTATGTCATCCAATATCAGATGGAGGCGCAAAGCCTCGCTTATGTTCTGAAAGGAATCCTGCCGCATGGAATTCTGGAGATTCCGGCAATTATCGTGGCCTGCGCTTATGGTCTCCGGCTCGGTATTCTTGTTATCAAGATGATCGGGGGACTTTTCACTTCCAAAAGAAGCGGGAAAGCCGCCGCGGAGTTCAAACGTGTTATGAGACTGACACGGCCTTTAATTTTGCTCGTCGTAGGAACGCTGCTTCTGGCGGCCGTCGTGGAAAGCACACTGACTCTTTGGCTTTTAAAAGGATAACAATTGTAAAAATTTTCTTAAGTCCCGTCATAAAAATGACCAAACATGAGCATAACAGTAAAGCGGAACGGTTGCCTGCGTTCAATGGGTGCAGGTGACCTTCCCGCTGTTGTGCATGCAGAGTCGATTTCGAGGGGAGTTAGAATAAGTTGATGCTTGGATTTCTTTTTAATGACAGGGAATGCAGAGAACTGGACTATGTACTTAGAAAAGAATTAGACGAAATGCTCTTCGATCTTAACGATAAGAGAATGGACGAGGAGATTAAGAAAGCTATAGAATCCCGCTATAAGGTGATCTTCCGGATGTATGCCAGGCTTGCTTCGCCTAGGGAAATATCCAAATACGCAAGGAACCGTGTCCAGCATCAAAAAAAGTCTTGACTGAAGGCAAGTATTCATGGTAAATTGAATTTCGCTGATTCGACAAGTTTTTCATTCAACAAGCCAAGCAAAAAAGAATTTTAAAAAAAGCTTGCAATGAATAGTCGATCTGTGATATATTAATCAAGTCGCCGCTGAAACTTAGCGGGTTAAGACGAAGCGATAAAATGATAGAATTTGTCCTTTGAAAACTGAACAACGAGTGATTGAAG
>NZ_FNVF01000013.1:49923-120102 GCF_900107975.1 Paenibacillus sp. UNC499MF | reverse complement strand
TCGTTCACAGCGATCAAGGATTCCAGTACACGTCTCACGCGTATCACGACATGCTGCCAAAGGTTGGCGCCCGAATCAGCATGTCTAGGCGGGGCAATTGTTTAGACAATGCCTCCATGGAGAGCTTCTTCTCGCATCTCAAAACGGAAGGGCTCTATTTGTATAATATCCGAAGTCTTGATGAAGCACAAAAAAGAATTTCGGATTACATCCATTTTTACAACCATCATCGTCCACAGCGAAAGCTAAACAAGCTGACGCCGATGGAGTATCGACGCCAGCTTGCAGCCTAGGCTTTTTTCAATGTCCGTTAAATGGGGGCTTGACCAGACGACCTCAGTGGTTTTTCTTTTTGCGCTTGCAAAAAATGGTTGATAACGTCCCGCTTTAATGGTACAGTATTAAAAACTTAGTATTCCGCTTTGAATTGTCGAGTATCGACCGGACAGCCGGAGAAGTCGCTTCTAGTGACCTCTCTGGCTTTTTGCGTTGTTACGCGCAGTTCCACACCTGGGAGAAAAAGGAGTGTCAGAATAATGGGAAGCTCACCCTCCATCGTCATCCGTGAAGCGGCAGAGGCGGATCGCGAGGCGGTCCGCACGGTGATGCTTGAAGCTTATTTGCAGTATGCGGACGTTATGTCCGCGCAAAGATGGCAGCAGTACCGCGAAGATATCGGCTCGGCCGCCGACAAAGGCAATCCCGTCGCACGGCTCGTAGCCGAGGCGGAAGGGAAAATCGTCGGCACCGTCCAGCTTTTCGTTTCCTCGGAGGCCGCTTACGGCAGGCCGGAGCTGGAAATCGATACGCCGATTATCCGCTACTTGTCCGTATCGCCGGAGGCTCGGGGCAGAGGCATCGCGACGGAGCTCATTAAAGAAAGCGCGAGGCGCTCTCTGGAGCTCGGTTCCTCTACGCTTCATCTTCATACGTCCGATATGATGGCATCCGCCGTAAGCCTGTACGAACGGCTGGGGTTCCGGCGCGCGTTTGACAAGGAGTTCCATAACGGCGAGGTTCTTGTGAAGAGCTACCGGCTGGAACTGCACGAATCCGCCTTTTTTACGGCCTCATAGAAGAATCCGGTACATAGGAGCCACAGGCAAGGCGGTCGGCAAAGAGAAAGCATGTGCAGGGAATCTGAACAGACATGCTTACAAAGCACGACGATACAGGCAGACCTTCAGCCGCAAGAAATATACGCCGCATAGTTCGCACTTCACTCGGGGCTGGACGATCACTATATAGTTTTAATTATTCATAATGAAGCGGGGGAGCAAGTCTAATGAAGAAACAGGTAAACAAATGGTTGGCGGGAGCGGGAATTTTAGTGCTGGCGGCAGTGTCTGCCGGCTGCGGCAAAGCCGTTGAAACGGGCGGAGGAGCGACGCCTGCGGCAGCGGAGAAACCGGGAGAAAGCCCGGCGGGCCAGGCCAAGAAGGTTATCGTAGGTACGGGGACTAAATTCCCGCAGGTGTGCTTTATCGACCAGAACGGGAAGCTGACGGGATTTGACGTGGAGCTGATCAAAGAGCTCGACAAGCGGATACCGGAATACGAGTTCGAATTCAAAACGATGGAGTTTCAGAGTCTGCTGCTCAGCCTGGAAACGAACAAGATCGACTTGATCGCCCATCAAATGGAGAAAAATCCGGAGCGCGAACAAAAATATTTGTTCAATAAAGAGCCGTACAGCATTTTCCTGAACAAAGTCGCCGTCGAGATCAATAACGATACCATCAAAACCATTGACGATCTGAAAGGCAAAAAAGTCCGCACCGGAGCGACAAGCAACGAAGCGTACATCCTTCAGGAGTACAACAAGAAAAACAACAACGCCATCGAGATCGTGTACGACAACGCCACGGCCAACGATCTGGTGGACAAAATCCGCAAAGGGCGCATCGACGCCACCGTAACGTCGGATTTCGCTCTCCGCAACTATACGGACAAAGACGGCAAGGTCGCGCTGAAAACGGTCGGCGAGCCGCTCACGGAGTCGGATGTGCTGTATGTATTCCGCAAAACGGACGGAAAACTGGCCGACCGGATCGATCAGGCGATCAAGGAAGTAAAGGCGGACGGAACGTTGTCCAAGCTGAGCGTCCAGTGGCTCGGTCAGGACTTCTCGCACGTGGGCACGCAGAAGAAATAAGAACCCGAAGGTTCGTACGAGAGAGGTGGTATCATGGGCAGAAGATTCGAGGCGGACTATATCTTCTTCTTTATTCCGAAGCTGCTTTCCTATCTGCACATTACGCTGCTGATCGTGGGAAGCTCCATCGCGCTGGGGCTGATCATCGGGTTTCTTGTCGCTTTGCCCCGGCTGTATGACGTGCCCGTCCTAAGGCGGATCAGCCAGGTTTACGTGTCCTTCTTCCGGGGGACGCCGATTCTCATCCAACTGTTCCTGATCTATTACGGACTGCCGGAACTATTGAAAATCGTCCAGGTGGACGTGTCCAAAACGCCGGTGCTGCTGTTCGTTATTCTCACTTATTCGCTGCATACCGGCGCCTATGTCTGCGAGATGATCCGGTCGGCGGTGGCGGCCGTAGACCGGGGGCAGGTGGAGGCGGCCTACGCGGTCGGCATGAACGGGTACGAGGCATTCACCCGGATCGTTATGCCGCAGGCACTGGGGATCGCGCTGCCCGTTTTCGGCAACCTGGTCATCGGCAACCTGAAAGACTCCTCGCTCGCCTTTACGCTCGGCGTTATGGAAATGACCGGCAAATCCGAGACGCTGGGCACGGCGACGCAGCATTTTATCGAAATTTATATCGCGCTGTCGCTTATTTATTTCGTCGTCAGCTTTATTTTGCAGAAAGGCTTCGATGCCGCCGAGAAAAGGCTGCTGCGCCACAGCAGGCCGCTGGCGGACACGGCAGGCAGAACGGCTGCGCGCCCGAACATCTTCAGACGGCTCCAGCCGGGAATCAAAAAGGAGGCGCCGGGCTATGAACCTTGATCCTTCCTTCATCGGGACGGCCTTTCTGAGCCTGCTGTCGGCTCTGCCGGTCACCCTGTATGTTACTGCCGTCTCCGTTGCCGGTGGGCTGCTGATCGGCACGGCCATCGCGCTGGTACGCATTTACCGGGTGCCGGTCCTGTATCAGGCGGCGGTTGCATACGTGACCTTTATCCGGGGAACGCCGATGCTGATGCACTTGTTCCTCGTCTATTTCGGACTTCCGGCCGTGCTGGATACGCTGGCGGACCGTTACGGATGGTCCTTTAACTCGGGTTCCATCCCGCTCGTCGCTTTCGTAATCATCGCGTTCTCCATCACGGCGGGAGCTTATATGTCCGAAGTGGTCCGGGCAGGCATCGGGGCGGTAGACCGGGGGCAGATCGAAGCGGCTTACGCCGTAGGACTGACGACTCCGCAGGCGCTGCGGCGCATCGTGTTTCCTCAGGCGTTTGCGGTCAGTCTGCCCAATTTGACGAACTCCGTCATTTCCATGCTGCATGCGACTACGCTCGCTTTTACCATCTCGGTGGTGGAAATTAACGCCCAAGCCAACATCGTGGCGTCTACGAACTGGAAGTTTTTCGAAGCTTATATAGCGGCCGCTCTTCTGTTCTGGGGGATTACGGTCCTGGTGGAAAAGGCATCGTCCGCTCTGGAGAAGCGGTTTACTCTTTACAATCGGGGTGGAGTGGCATGATCAAACTGACCGGCATTTCAAAATCGTTCGCGAAGCAGGAAGTGCTGAAAGGCATCGACCTGACCGTGCATAAAGGGGAAGTCGTCGTTATCCTGGGTCCGAGCGGATCGGGCAAAACGACGCTGCTGCGGTGCATTAATTTTCTGGAAAAGCCGAACGCCGGCGAGGTGACGATCGGGGATTTTACCGTCGACTGCAAGCGCTCGGGCCGCAAAGATATTCATACGCTGCGCAAAAAAACGGCCATGGTGTTCCAACAGTACAATTTGTTCAAACACAAGACTGTTCTGGAAAATGTGATGGAAGGACTTGTCGTCGCGCAGAAGCTTCCGAAAGACGAGGCGCGCGCGCGAAGCGCGGAAGTGCTGCTGAAAGTCGGATTATCAGGGAAGCTGGACGCCTACCCGAGCCAGTTGTCCGGCGGTCAGCAGCAGCGCGTCGGAATCGCACGGGCACTGGCGCTGAATCCGGAAGTCATCCTGTTCGACGAGCCGACCTCGGCTCTGGACCCCGAGCTGGTCGGCGAAGTGCTCGCAGTCATCCGCAAAATCGCCAAAGAGGGCATTACGATGATTGTCGTGACGCATGAAATGGGATTCGCCAGAGAAGTATCCAATCATGTCGTCTTTATGGACGGCGGCGTAATCGTCGAGGAAGGTCCGCCGGGAGAGCTGTTCAACGCGCCCAAGGAAGAACGGACCCGGCAATTTCTGAAGCGGATCACTCCCGAACTGAGCTATTCCATTTAAAAACGCGGGGCGTAAAAGTCGGATCTGCTAAAACGCAACTGTAAAACCTTAACTGTAAAACGTACCTGTAAACCGTACCTGTAAAACGTACCTATAAAGACATAAGTGCAAAACCTTCAAGTGCAAAACCGCAAGTGCAAAACCGCAAGTGCATAAACGGTTCCGTCTGCACGGCCGGGATCCGTTTCTCATAAGGAGGAAGCAAGATATGGCCATTAAACTGAGTATTCTGGACCAGACCCCTATCTACGAAGGCGACACCGGGACGGAGGCTTTCAGGCGGACCGTTGCTCTGGCCCGGCGGGCGGAGGAGCTTGGCTACCACCGTTTCTGGGTGGCGGAGCATCACGATTCCGCGCATGTCGCCGGTTCTTCACCGGAGGTGCTGATCTCCCATCTGCTGGCCAAAACCGAACGCATCCGGCTCGGATCGGGAGGCGTCATGCTTCAGCATTACAGCCCGTACAAGGTTGCGGAAAACTTCAACGTGCTGTCGGCGCTTGGACCGGGAAGGATCGATCTGGGGATCGGCCGCGCTCCCGGCGGTCTGCCGAGATCGACGCAGGCGCTGCAGAAGAACGTGGTCGACCCCGATTCCCTGACGGACAAAATCGCCGAGCTGCGCAAATTTCTGCACAACCGGCTGGAAGAAGATCACCCGCTGGCCGGTCTCCGTGCGAATCCGGTACCGGAGCGGCCCGCGGATCTTTACGTACTCGGAGCGAGCACGGGAAGCGCCCGGATCGCGGCGGAGCTGGGCCTGCCTTACGTGTTCTCGCTGTTTATCAACGGAGATCCGCAGACGGCCGTGGAAGCCATCGGCACGTACCGGAGCGAGTTCAATTACGCGGACGGCGCGCAGCCGGCGGCCATACTCGCTTTGTCCGTCATCGCTGCCGGGAGCGAGGAAGAAGCGGCGGAGCTGGCCGGGGACCATAAGCTGGTCAAAATCCATCTGGAGAGCGGCCGCACGATTACGGTCAGCACCTTGGAACATGCGGAGGAATTCGGAAAGCAGAGCAGCGAGAACTTCACGATCGAGGTGAAGGAGCCCACGGTGACGAAAGGGACGATCGAAACAGTGAAAAAAGAGCTGCTGGAGCTGCAGCGGGCGACCGGCGTGAACGAATTTATCGTTTTGACCGCGGTCAAAGATTTTGCGAAGCGGATCCGCTCGTTCGAGCTGCTGATTGAAGCGCTGTCGGGCGAGGACACGTCTGTGGACACGGCAGCGGCGGGACAGCCCGTTTCGGTCGAGGCTTAAAGTCGTTCTCGCCGTACTATAGCAAGGATCACTTTTCTTAAGCAGCTTTAAGCAGTTGCAGTCAAAAGGAGGACGAAAGCCATGACTAGCGAAACGCTGGCGCAGCAGGAGCGGCTGGAAGAGCTTGCCGCAAGACTCGTCGCGGTCCGGCGCCATCTGCACGAGAATCCGGAGCTGTCTCACGAAGAATTCGAAACGACGGCTTTTATTAAAGCCTGGCTGGAGGAAGCCGGCATCCGCATCGCCCCTTACTCCCTGCGGACCGGGCTGATTGCCGAAGTCGGGGGGCTGCGTCCGGGCCCGGTGGTCGCCATACGCGCTGACATCGACGCGCTGCCGATCCAGGAAGAGACCGGCCTTCCTTACGCGTCCAAGATTCCGGGGAAAATGCACGCCTGCGGGCACGATTTTCACACGGCGGCCGTTCTCGGGGCGGCTTATTTGCTCAAGCAGAAGGAAGAGGAGCTGCCGGGAACGGTCCGCTTCCTTTTCCAGCCGGCCGAGGAGAAAGCGAGCGGCGCTCTCAAAGTGATCGGCAGCGGGGCGCTGGAGAATGTGCGGGCCGTGTTCGGGCTGCACAACAAGCCGGATCTGCCGGTAGGAACGATCGGCATCAAGGAAGGCCCGCTGATGGCGGCCGCGGACGGCTTCATCGCCGAGATTGAGGGCCGGGGCTCGCATGCGGCCCTGCCCGAAGCCGGAAGCGATCCGATCGTGGCGTCCGCGCAGATCGTTTCGGCGGTCCAGTCCATCGTCAGCCGCAATATCAGCTCGCTGGACAGCGCCGTCGTCAGCGTAACGAAGCTGCACAGCGGCACCGCCTGGAACGTCATTCCGGAGAAAGCGCTGCTGGAAGGCACGATCCGCACCTTTGACGAAGGCGTCCGGAGCCGCGTGCTGACGCGCTTCCGCGAAGTTGTCGAGGGAGTGGCGGCCGCCGGCGGGACGAAAGCGTCGCTCCGCTGGATTCAGGGGCCGCCTCCCGTGAACAACTCGGCCGAGCTGGCCGCGCTTGCGAGAACCACGGCGGACGCCCTCGGCTACAGCGCGATTACGCCTGTACCGTCTCCGGCGGGAGAAGACTTCGCCTTCTATCAGCGGGAAGTCCCCGGGCTGTTCGTCTTCGTCGGGACCGATGGACCGCACGAGTGGCATCATCCGGCGTTCGATCTGGATGAAGCGGCCCTGCCGGTGAGCGCGCGATTTTTCTCGGAGCTTGCCGTCCGGACGCTCCTGGAACTCTCGGAGCGGCCCGCAAGCGGAGAGAACGGGTGAACGGCGGGATGACGTATGACGTCATCGTGGTCGGGGCGGGCTCGATGGGCATGAGCGCGGGCTACCACCTGGCGAAGCAGGGGGCGCGGACGCTGCTCATCGACGCCTTCAACCCGCCGCACGGGGAAGGCAGCCATCACGGGGAGCCCCGGCTTATCCGCCACGCTTACAGCGGAGGCCCCGCCTACATCACGATGGCGCTGCGCGCCCAGGAGCTCTGGGATGAGCTCCAGGCGGAGACCGGCACAGAGCTGTCAGTCCCGTCCGGCGTGATCAACATCGCGGGCGCGGACGCGTTCCGCAGCCGGGCCGAAGACGCCCGGAAGCTGGGCGTCCGCGTCGAGCTGCTGGACGCGGCGGAGATCGGCCGCCGGTGGCCGGGCTTCGAGCTTCCGGCGCATTTCGCCGGAATGTATGAGCCGGACGCCGGCTACCTGTTCAGCGAGAAGTGTGTCTCCGCTTACCGGAGGCTGGCCGAAGAGGCGGGAGCCCGCCTGCTGCCGGATACGCCCGTGCGCCAGCTTTATGCCCGGGAAGGCGGCGTCGCCGTCCATACGGATCAGGGCGTGTACCACGCGCAGCAGGCGATCCTCGCGACCGGCGCCTGGTTCCGCACGCTGGAGCCGTTTGTGAAGCTGCCCGTCCGGGCGGTCCGCAAAGCGGTAGGCTGGTTTCAGCCGAAACGGCCCCTGTTCGATGCGGGACGCTTCCCGGGCTTCACGATAGGCGGCGGCGAGGGAGGCTACTACGGCTTTCCGGACATCGGCGGCGCGGGAGTCAAGATCGGCAGACACGACACCGGCGTGGAATGGACGGCGGGAGAAGCACTGGAGCCTTTCGGCCGTTACGATGAGGACGAGGGAGACCTGCGCCGGGCGCTGGAAGCTTATCTGCCACAGGCGGCAGGCCGGTTGAACCGGGGAGCCGTCTGCAAATACGAGCTTTCGCCCGATGAGCAGTTTATTATCGACCGTCATCCGGCTCATCCGTCCGTTCTTCTGGCGGGAGGATTCTCGGGTCACGGGTTCAAGTTTTCGAGTGTCGTCGGAGAAATTCTCGCCGATTTAACGCTGTACGGACGGACGCCGTTCGATACCAGGCCGTTTGCTTTGTCGCGTTTTACACAAGGGTCCCCGGGTCCCATGGTCTCCGGATGACTCCATAAGGAGGAAAATAAATGAGCGGTTCAGGCATTTTAAACGTTGATATCCAACTTTACTTATCGGTATACAATCAATTAAAACTGGCGATCGAGGGATTGGACGAAGAGCAGCTCAAGCGGAAAGAAGCTCCGGGAAAATGGAGCATTACGGAGGTGCTGGCGCATCTGGCCGATCACAATATCGTAGTCTCCTTCCGCATCCGTGAAATTTTGGCGGGCTCGGATAAAATCCTGCCGGGATTCGCGCAGGACCCGTGGGTGGAAGGACAGCGGGCGAACGAAAGCGGCGTTTCCGAGCTATTGGACGGTTATGCGGCGCTGCTGCAGTACAACGCGGTTTTGTTCCGGCGGCTTACTGAAGCGGACTGGGAGAAAACCGGTGTCAATTTCAAAGGGGAAAGCGTAACTCTGGCGTCTGTCGTGAATGCTTTTACGGCGCATGTGCAGACCCACCTGGCGCAAATCGAGCGGATCAAATCCGTGGTAGCGGCGGTGTGACAATAGCGGAAGGGGAGAAGGATCATGAGTAAAAAAAGACAGTTGAAGCTGGGCGCGCTTCTGCACGGTGTCGGAGGTAATCCGGCGATGTGGAGGCACCCCGACGCGCAGCCGGACGCGAGCGTGAATTTCGAGCTGTACAAAAAATGGGTGCGGAAGGCGGAAGCGGGCAAGTTCGATCTGATCTTCATCGCCGACGGCTTGTATATCAACGAGAAGTCGATTCCGCATTTTTTGAACCGCTTCGAACCGATTACGATTCTGAGCGCTTTGGCTGCCGTAAGCACACATATCGGTCTCGTGGGGACCTTGTCGACCTCGTACAGCGAACCGTTTACGGTCGCCCGGCAGTTCGCTTCTCTCGACGCCATCAGCGGAGGACGCGCGGGGTGGAACGTCGTCACTTCTCCGCTCGAAGGCTCCGCGTTAAACTACGGAAAACCGCATCCCGAGCATGATCTGCGCTATAAAATCGCGGAAGAATACCTGGAAGTGACGAAAGGGTTGTGGGATTCCTGGGAAGACGACGCATTCGTACGGGATAAGAAGTCGGGCGTATTTTTCGATCCGGAGAAGCTGCACACTCTGAATCACCGGGGAGAATTTTTCTCCGTCCGGGGACCGCTGAATATTGCCCGTTCCAGACAGGGGCAGCCGGTTATTTTTCAGGCGGGAGCCTCCGAAGTGGGCAAAAACTATGCGGCTAAAGTGGCGGATGCCATTTTCGCCGGGCAGGAAAATCTGGAGGACGCCGTCCGCTTTTACAAGGAAGTGAAGGAAAGGGCGGCGTCGCACGGGCGTTCGCCGGACGAAGTGCTTATTTTCCCGGGGATCGGGCCGATTATCGGGTCGACCGAGGAGGAAGCCGAACGCAAATATCAGGAGGTGGCGGACCTCGTGACGATCGAGACGGCGCTCGATTATTTGGGCCGGTTTTTCGAGCATCACGATTTCTCGCAATATCCGCTGGATGAGCCGTTCCCGGAACTGGGCGATCTGGGCAAGAACAGCTTCCAGAGCGGGACGGACAAAATCAAGGAGGAAGCGAAGGAGAAGAACCTTACGCTCCGTCAGGTGGCTCTTCAGGCCGCTACGCCCAAAGGGCGCTTTGTCGGAACGCCGGAGAAGGTCGCCGATCTTATCCAGGAATATTTCGAAGCGGGCGCCGTGGACGGCTTTATGCTTTCCGCCGCCGTACCGAGCGGTCTGGAGGATTTCGTGGATCATGTCGTGCCGATCCTCCAGCAGCGGGGCATTTTCCGTACGGAGTACGAAAGCGATACGCTTCGGGGCAACCTGGGGCTTCCGGTACCGGCCAACCGGTATACGAAACAGCCGGAGACGGTGTGAGCCGGGTTGACAGAGTTGGCGGCATTGTAGCACTGCTGCACAGAGCATATGCGTGAGATGAGTGTCGTGGGCGGGGAGTCCGCTCGCAGGGGAATCGTAACCTGACCCGTTTTCCTGAAGAATTCTTCAGAGTGGGCGGGGCCAGGCAGGGAACGGCAGTTCAATCCATAGGAACGGGAGTGAGCGTTATGAGCCAGTTAAACGAGTATTTGGCCGCCAAAAAAGAGTCTTTGGAGCAGCGCGAAGAGGAGCGCAAGAGAGTCGCGAATCAGCCTTCGGACGTGCTGAAAGCAAAGGTAAGAGCGAAGGACAGGAGCGGCGTAAGGGAAATCCGGATCCGGAATTTCCAGATTCTCAGCGACAGCCTGCCGGATTTTGCCGGCTTCGATCTCGGACCGAATTCGGCGGAGATTCAGCTCGGCGTTCTCGGAAGCTGCCTGACGCACATTACGCTGATTCAAGCCGCTCTGCGCGGAGTCCCGCTGGAGTCGCTGGAAGTAGAGGTTGAAGGCGAGCTCCACAAGTTCGCCGGAAAAGACGGTTACGAGGAGATCCCCTTCTGGCCTCATAACATCCGCTACACGCTGCACATCGAGTCGGCCGCTTCCCAAGAAGAAATCGCCGAGCTTCACCGGGGGGTCGAGGAAGTCTGTCCCATCCTGAATCTGCTGCAGCGACCCCAGGAAATAACGGGCAAAGTCCTGCATTCTTCCGGCAGCGGAGAGGCGGGAGAAGTGACGATCGGAAGCTGATATCACAATCCCGGAGGCGGGAGGAGGCATCTCTCATGTCTGCAAGAGACCGGGAAGAAGTGAAGGGAGCCGGATACAGTCCCGCAATGGCGGGCAGCGTATTGGAGCTGATCGGGGATACTCCGGCCGTCCGTATCCGGCGGCTGCCGGGTGAGAATGACGCCGAGCTTTACGTTAAGCTGGAGTCGTTCAACCCGGGCGGAAGCGTAAAAGACCGTGCGGCCCGGCATATGATCGAGCAGGCGGAACGGGACGGCAGGCTGCTCCCCGGCGGAACGATCATCGAAGTGACCAGCGGCAATACGGGCATCGGCATGGCGATGGTAGCGGCGGTCAAGGGCTACAAGCTTATCGTGATCATGTCCGATAACATGTCTTCGGAGCGGGCGGGAATTTTGCAGGCATACGGGGCGGCTGTCGTCATTTACCCGGCGGAAGAAAAGATCGAAGGCGGTCTGCGCAGGGCAAGGGAGCTGGAACGCCGGATTCCCGGAAGCTTCGTTCCCGTCCAGTTCGAGAATGCCGGCAATGCCGACGTCCACCGGTTTACGACCGCTACGGAAATATGGGAGCAGATGCAGGGGAGGCTGGACGCATTCGTATGTACCTCGGGCACCGGCGGCACGATAACGGGCACGGGGGAGGCGCTTAAATCCAGACTGCCGGATTTACGCATTTATGTCGTCGAATCGCGCTGCTCGCCTCTACTTTCCGGCGGCGAGCCGGGGACTCACCGCATCCCCGGAATCAGTCCCAGCTTTATTCCGCCGGTCCTCAATACGCGGCTCTACGACGAGGTGCTGCAGGTCGGGGACGAGGACGCGCACGAGACGGCCAGGGAGCTTGCACGCCGGGAAGGGCTTCTTCTCGGTCCTTCTTCGGGAGCGGCCGTATGGGCGGGTATGCGGGTAGCCAAGAAGCTCGGAAGCGGGAAAAAAGTGCTTTGCATCGCTCCCGATACGGGGGAGCGATATTTAAGCACGGGGCTTTACGATGCTTGAATTCGCAGTGCCGTGCCGATAGATGCCGACATATGGCCGTATAGGCGACATGCCGGCGTGCAGCCGTTTATCGGAGGCGCCGTACCGGTACGGCGGCCCGAACTCGCCGAAGCGACCCCCGGTCGAGCGCGCACGCACCGAAAAGGAGCCCGAACAATCGGGGCTCCTTTTCGGTGTGCATTTGCGGCGGCACATACCGCTGCGAATGCCTGTCACAGCGCAGGCGGCCGCCTGCCGGCGAGCTTGCGAGTGCCCGCCTACGGCCGGGAGGCTTCTACCCGGGAGTAGCGGTTCTCCGGCACGAGAAGACCGAGATGCTCCCTGAGCGTATCGCCCGTATACTCCGTGCGGAAAAGTCCGCGCCGCTGAAGAAGCGGCACGACTTCCTCCACGAAATCGTGAAGCCCGTCCGGCAGAAGCGGGGCCATGAGCATAAAACCGTCGGCTGCGCGCTCCGTAAACCACTCCTCAAGCGTATCCGCAATTTTCTCGGGGGTGCCGACCCAGTCCTCCCGGCTGAAAGAGCCCGTAAGAAGCGAGTAGACTTCACGGAGCGTCGGATTTTCCCGGGCGATAACGGGCTGGTGCTTCCGGTAATCGGATTTGTCCAGCCGGAGGCGGTCCAGACCCGCATCGGCGGCTCGCGATTCCAGCGTTAAACCCGCAAAATCGACACCGGGGAAATAATCTTTCAGGAAGCTGAAACCCGTTGCCTCGGAAATATACGATTCGAGCTGCCTGTATTTCTCGTCGGCTTCCTCCTGGGTTGAACCGATCACCGGAAAGATCCCCTGCAAAATAACGACCTCGTCGGGGGAACGGCCGAAAGAGGCGGCTTTGCTTTTGAACGCGTCGTAAAACTCCCGGGCTTCCCGCTTGCTGTACTTGATGGAGAAAATCACTTCCGCCCGCTTGGCGGCAAACTGCTGTCCGGATTCGGAGGTCCCGGCCTGCACCAGCACCGGATACCCCTGGGGTGAACGCGCGATATTCAGCGGTCCCTCGACGGAGAAAAATTCGCCTTGATGGTTAAGACGGTGCATTTTATCCGGCTGAAAGAAAACACCGCTTTCCTTGTCCTGAACAAAGGCATCGTCCTCCCACGAATCCCAGAGCCCCGTCACTACCTCGACGAATTCCTCCGCTCTTTTGTAACGGAAGCCATGTTCCAGGTGATCCTGGGCTCCGAAATTCCGGGCCGTACTGCCGGACAGATCGCGTGTCGTCACAATATTCCAGCCCGCCCGGCCTTTGCTGATCTGATCGACGGACAGCAGGGAACGCGCCAGATTGAACGGCTCGATGTAGGACGTGGAGGCGGTGGCGACGACGCCGATTTTGGATGTGGCGCCCGCAAGCGCCGTGATAAGGGTAACCGGCTCGAAACGGTTCAGGATATTCGGATGGGAATCCTCGTTAATGGCGAGACTGTCCGCGATAAAAGCCATATCGAACTTGCCGCGTTCGGCCGTCCGGGCGAGTGTTTTGTAGTAGTCGATGGAGATGCTGGCGCTTCTCTGCGCATTCGGATGTTTCCACGAGGCGACATGCATTCCGGTGCCTACGAGGTAGGCGGATAGCTTGATCTGTCTTTTGGCTGTCAATGGCGTTCCTCCTTATAACCTAGTTATTTCATAGGAATAATATGTTAAACATTAACATCAAGCTCCGGAGGCCGTCAATCCTCGTTTTTTATTCTCAAAAGGCGGTTGACAAGAGGGAAAAGCTGAGATAAATTAAACAAAAGACATTGGTTTAGTCGGAAATAACTTCATAAGTCGTTAGTTGACCAGATCACTGGAAACTAAGCTCTTTACCGGACGGCCGGTAAGATGGGCTTGGTTTTTTTTATTGAAAAAATTTCCGGGCAGGTGTAGCACATGATTCTCGTAGAAAATCTGACCAAGTCGTACAAAAGCGCCGACGGGCCCGTAACGGCCCTGGAAAACATCAATCTGCGCATACAAAAGGGGGATATTTTCGGCATTATCGGATTTAGCGGGGCGGGGAAATCCACGTTAATCCGCTGCCTCAACCGGCTGGAGGAGCCCGATTCGGGCACCGTGGAAATCGAGGGGCTGCGCATCACGGACCTGGACGAGAAAGAACTGCGGATGGCCCGCCGTAAAATCGGCATGATTTTTCAGCAGTTCAATCTGCTTGATTCGAAAACGGTGTTCCAGAACGTGGCGTTCCCTCTTAAAGTGGCGGGCGTTCCGAAACCGCTTCTGGCCGAGAGAGTAAGAGAGATTCTGGATCTGGTGCAGCTGGGGGACAAAGAGAACGTCTACCCGTCCCAGCTCAGCGGAGGCCAGAAGCAGCGGGTCGGCATTGCCCGGGCGCTGGTGAACGAACCGGACGTCCTTCTGAGCGATGAGGCGACCTCGGCGCTCGACCCGCAAACGACGTATTCGACGCTGGAGCTGCTCAAAGATATTAACCGCCAGCTGAACTTGACGATTGTGCTGATCACGCACGAGCTGGACGTTCTCCAGCATATCTGCCGCAATATGGCGGTCATAGAAAAAGGTAGAATTGTAGAGACCGGAACCGTGGATAAGTTCTTTCTCCAGCCGGAGAGCGATACCGCAAGAAGATTCGTCAGCATTATCGACCATTACCGCAGGGAGCGGACGGTCCTGGAAGGAGCGGGGGCAGGCATATGAGAGACGATTTGGTCGACCTGCTGGTCGAAGGGTTGCAGGAGACGCTGTTTATGGTCGTCTGGTCTTCCCTGTTCGCTTTTCTGCTTGGCAGTGCGCTCGGCATTACTTTAGTGGTTACGGAAAAAGGCGGCATTCTTGCGGCGCCGAGGCTGCATAAAGTGATCGGCGCCGCCATCAACGCGGTAAGGTCACTGCCGTTCATCATTCTGATCGTGCTGCTTCTTCCGCTTGCCCGGCTCATTGTCGGCACGACCCTCGGACCTACGGCGGCGATTGTGTCCCTTTCGATCGGTGCCGCTCCGTTTCTGGGGCGGATCATCGAAAATTCGCTGAAAGAAGTCAGCTCCGGCAAGATCGAAGCGGCCAAATCGGTCGGCGCCTCGCCGTGGACCATCATACTCCGCGTACTGATCCCGGAGGCGCTGCCGGCCTTGATCCGGGCGGTCACGATCGGCGTCATCGCGATCACGGAATTTACGGCGGTAGCGGGCGCCATAGGGGCAGGCGGGCTCGGCAGCCTCGCCATCCGGTTCGGCTATCAGCGGTTCCGGGAAGATATCCTGATCGCCACGGTTATTCTCATTATTCTGATCGTCCAGATTATTCAGTGGTCCGGCGACTCTATCGCCAAATCGGTCATCCGCAAGCGCTACAAACTGGAGTAAGAGTCGGCCATTATGATTTTTTTATCCATTACATAGAAGAAAGAAGGCGTATTCCATGACATCTACACGACTTAGTGCTATTGCCGCCATTCTGCTGGCTGTCACGTTAACGGCCGCCGGATGCGGCAGCCAAGGCAAAGGAGAGGTTGCCGCTTCGGAGAAAACCGGAAGTACGCCGGGAGCGTCCAAGGAACCCGCCAAAGAGGTGAAGCTCACCGTCGGAGCGGCAGCCGTGCCGCATGCGGAAATTTTGGAGGTCGTAAAACCGAAATTGAAAGAGCAGGGAATCCATCTGGACATTAAAGTGTTCGATGACGAAGGCCAGTTGAATCCGGCCTTGAAAGACAAACAGATTGACGCGAATTATTTCCAGCACGTGCCGTACCTGGATTCGGTCAAAAAAGAGAAGGGCTTTGATTTTGCGGTGACGGCCAAGGTTCATGTGGAACCGATCGGATTTTATTCGAGCAAGCTGAAGTCCAAGGATGAGATCAAAGACGGAGCGAAAATCGGCATTCCGAACAACCCGTCCAACGAATACCGGGCGCTGGTTCTGCTGCAGCAGCAGGGGCTTATCAAGCTGAAGGACGGACTGACCACCTACGAGGCCACGCCTAAAGATATCGTGGACAATCCGAAAAACCTGAAGTTTTTCGAAACGGACTCCGCTACGCTTCCGAGGGCGCTGCCCGATTTGGACGGCGCCGTTATCAATACCAATCTCGTTCTTGAAGCCAAGCTTGACCCCAAGTCGGCCTTATTCCGGGAGGACGCCAACTCTCCTTACGCGAATGTGATCGTTGTCCGCAAAGGCGACGAGAGCCGGGATGAAATCAAAAAGCTTGATGCGGCGCTTACCGGTCCCGAGGTAAAAAAATTCATCCAGGACAAATATGGCGTTGCCGTTGTGCCGGCTTTTTAGCTGACGGAGCCATAACCGTATATCCGAAAAAATAAGACGCGGCAGACCTGTATCCGGGGTGCCGTGTCTTTTTTTAGCGGGTGCCGGCAGTACGGCGAAAAGAACCGATATCTCGCGGTCTTCGGGAAAACGGAGCATTAAAAAAGCCGCGTTATACGCGACTGTATGACGGTCAAGATTAAGGCAGATGAACCGATTTGACATGGCTCATGTGCATGAAGAGCTGCTGGCCGTTCGCCGTAACAAGCTCCAGCATGTTGTTTTCCGCCACGTTAAGGCGGCCGATTTTATTGGGGGCTTCTCCCAGATTAAAGACGACTAATTCGCCGACCAGTTTTTTGAGCTGCTGCTCGAACGTTCTTGACAGTGTCGTACCCGTGGGGTGAAGAGGAAACCGGTCCTGACCGAGAGAATAGGGCGTCGTGTTGGAAATATACGGGGTTATGCTTTTCACATGTTCCAATGAAATGTATACCGTGCGGTAAACGGGGGAGAAGAAAACGAAGAAATCATTCATAATGCTTGTGACATACCCGTGCAAAGACTGAGAGCCGCTGATGGAAATTTCGCTGAAAATGCCTTTGGCGTTCATTAAAATTTTGCGGTATGCAATTTCGGAATGATCGAATGGAAGTTCAGGCTGGGGCGCGGGATCGACGGCGGTCGGATCTTCCGCCAAGGTCATGTATTGAAGATGAAGAGTGGGAATGTAAGTGAACTGGCTTCCGTTGTGGAGAACGATAATATCGTTGCCCACATCTATAAGGGAACCCCGGAGGGGCAGTTTTTTTCCGGATAAGCCGACGTCGACAAGTTTACCCAGGAAAGAGTGCAGAAGCTTCATCGCATTTCCTCCTTTCCTAGTCCTGCAAAAGATTTCGGGGACAGCATGTCTATAGGGAACAGACGTTGACATCCCGCAGACCTGTAAAAACGGAAGTGGAGGCGGCCGGTGAGCGGCCGCCGCTTTTGAATCGGAGGAGCTGAAACGAGGGGATATATCACGCATTTAGAAGAATAAACGGAACGGATTGCCGCTGCCTGTGAATCCTTTTGTGTGATTGCGGTGAGATTGGTTGCCGCGGGTTTGATTGCCACGAGTTTGATTGCCGCGAGTCTGGTTGCCGCGGGTTTGGTTGCCGCGGGTTTGATTGCCGCGAGTCTGGTTACCACGGGTTTGATTGCCGCGAGTTTGGTTGCCGCGAGTTTGATTGCCGCGGGTTTGATTGCCACGGGTTTGGCCGCCTTTGCTTTGGTTCTTCTGATTGCCGCCGCTTTTGTTCGAGGAAGCGATACCGATGCTTTTAATGTGGAAAAGCGCGATCCGGACGACTTCGTTGTTTACGACCAATACGAGGTAATCTTGTTTGACTTCAGCGATGACGCCTTCGATCTTCTCAGGGCCGCCGCGGTTGATTCTCACGAATTTTTGATGGAATTTTTTGAGCAGTTCCTGGAAGTCATATGCCGAAACGACATTCGCGTAACTCGGATATTCGGTTTTTCCCGCGCTTTCCGTTACGCTTTTGATATGAGAGGCGTTAATGTAAATGACTCCCTCATTGGTTTGCAAGGATAAATAATCGGTATGAACATTGATCAGTTTTCCCGTTACGGAATCGGGACCGCCCCGGTTGATCTTAACTTCTTCTCCAATCAGATTCACAACGTAACCCAGTTCGTTAACGGACATGTTGGTGTTCCCCTCTCAAGTTGTTGGTTTGTGGTTTGAAAGCTTTGTTCATGCGCTTCTTTTTAATACTTGCCGGCACCGTGAGGTCATCGCCTCCTTTCATTTGTCATTTAGCTCTATCTGGTATCTATTTATATGTGCCGGATAAGAAACGGTACTGGTTGTCTATCTATTTTTTTTTGATTCCGCTTGTGGTGCTAGAACAAATGATAGAGGACAAACTCTCAATTCGAACAAGCGAGTACCAATAACCATACCAACCGGAAAGCACCTTCATAAGATGTACTATCTTAATAGAAGGAGGAACATCACATGACAGAATTTCCGGATTTATTCGAAGACTGGTGGGCCAACGATGAGAAAGCGCAGGCGGTTACAAGCTTGAGAGGACCCCTCGGCTCGCATGGACACCGTTCGCATGGCCACACAGGCGGTAACCGTACAGAAGGAAACCGTACGGGAGGCCGTACAGGCGGTAACCGCACGCATGGCCATACGGGAGGCAAACGTACGCACGGTCATACGGGAGGCAACCGTACGGAGGGCCGTACAGGGGGCAAACGTACGCACGGTCATACGGGAGGCAACCGTACGGAGGGCCGTACAGGGGGCAAACGTACGCACGGTCATACGGGAGGCAACCGTACGGAGGGCCGTACAGGAGGCAAACGTACGCACGGTCATACGGGAGGCAACCGGACGGGGGGCCGCACAGGCGGTAACCATACGCATGGCCGCACGGGAGGCCGTACAGGCGGTAATCGCACGCATGGTCGTACGGGAGGCCGTACAGGCGGTAATCGCACGCATGGTCGTACGGGAGGCAAACGTACAGGAGGCAAATCGAAAGGCTGCTAAGCATTCCGACCGCACCGGATGAGGCAGAAGTAAGGCAACCGCCGTGCCGCCGCGCCAGCATTTCGCATAAGGTAACGTAACGAGAACAGCCTATCCTGACGGATAGGCTGTTTTCTTATAGCGAAAGGCGGAAGAATCTTATGTCGCTTCCTCAATTTCAACTAACTGTCGGTTCCGGGGCGGACCGCAAACTGCGGCAAAACGTGTGGAGCAGCCGATTCGTACCGGCCGTTCTGTCGGATGGGAGCGGCAGCGTACCTATCCGGATCGGGTACCGGGGCGGTCATACGCGCGAATATGCGAAAAAATCGTATGAACTCCGCATAAAGGGCAGGACCTACCATCTCAATGCGGAATACGACGATCCTTCGCTGATACGCAACGCGCTGTCGTTCCGGTTTTTCCGGATGATCGGCGTGCCGAGTCCGCATACCCGCCACGTCGTGCTGACGATCGACGGCAGAAACGAAGGCGTGTACGTGCTGATCGAGGCGGTTAAGCGGTCTTTTTTCCGTCGGCGGGGCATTCTTATGAAGTCTCTTATGTATGCGAGCAACGACCGGGCGAATTTTTCACTGAAAGATCCGGATACCCGCAAGCGCAAAAAGACCTTGTTTGCCGGATACGATCTCATTATCGGAACGGGTCAGGACCGGGAGAAGATGAAAGCCTTCATCCAGTCCCTGCATGCGCTGAAGGGAGACCGGCTAAAGGCTTTTCTGGGGAAACACGTGGATCTCGACAATTACTTGCGATGGCTGGCCGGAGCCGTGATGACGGGGAATTATGACGGATTCGAGCATAATTATGCGATCTATGAGCACAAACCGACCGGGAAGTACCGGATGATTCCTTGGGATTATGAGGGCAGCTGGGGACGCAATTGTTACGGAAAAAGAGTGAACAGTAATCTCGTCAGGATCACGGGATACAACGATTTGACCGAAAAAGTGCTGGAAAGCAAGGAGGCGCGGCAGCGGTATAAAGCTCTTCTGAAACAGCTCACGGATACGGTGTTTACGAAGGAACGGATCATGCCGGTTGTGTACGAGATGCACGGGCACATTGCCCGGGACGTATACAAGGACCCCGGCCGCCAAACCGGCCTGTCGTTGTTCCGTTCGGAGCCTGACGTGATCGAACAGTATATCCGGGACCGGCGGCAGGATATCCGGGAAGGAATCCGGCTGTTATAAGTCAGCCGGGGTCCGCCGGTCCCGTGCGCGGGTCGAGGAACGGACGAGAAGTTCGGAGGGCAGCATGATTTTGCGGCTCTCCGGACCGGGGCCGTTCTCGATCCGTTCGATCAGAAGCTGCATGCCGAGGGCTCCGAACTGGTAGGCGGGCTGGGAAGCTACGGTCAGAAAAGGATTGACGGTCTCGGCCGGGCCGAAATCGTCGAAGCAGACGACCGACATCTCTCCCGGCACGGACAAGCCTCTCTGGCGGAGCGCTTGAATAATCCCTACGGCGAGCAGGTTGTTGGCCGCGAAAATCGCAGTCGGCGGGGAAGGGAGCGCGAGCAGCGCCTGCAGCGAGGCTTCGTCCTGAAACTCGCGGTAGTTCAGCGACACGACCAGGCTTTCGTCGACCGGAAGTCCGGCGAGCAGATGAGCTTCCCGGTAGCCGGTATATCTGAGCCGGGCCGTGGAAACATCAGGGGAACCGTTGACCAGAGCGATGCGCCGGTGCCCGAGGCCGATCAGATGCTCGACAAGCTTTCTCGCTCCTTCTTTACTGTCGCCCAGGACGACATCCGTTTCGATCCCGGGAACTTCACGGTCCAGAATCACGAACGGAATCCCGTGCTTTTGCAGCTGGCGCAGCTGATCAAGGGAAGCGTCTCCGGTAGGCGCGAACAGGACGCCGTCCACCCGGGTCGAGAGGATCATCTCCACGTAGTCCTTTTCCTTGCCGTAATCCTCGTCGCTATTGCCGAACAGAAGCTTGTAGCCGGACCGCTTCGCCGTGTCCTCGGCTCCCCGCGCAATCGTCGTGTAGAAAGGATTCGTAATATCCGTGATCAGCAGCGACAGCAGCTTCGTTTTTTGCAGCACGAGCCCGCGGGCCATGGAATTGGGGATATAATTCAGCTCCTCCATCACCTTGCGAACGCGCTTGCGTGTCGCCTCGCTGATTCTTCCCGAGTTATTGATAACTCTGGAAACGGTCATAGCGGAGACATTTGCCTTTTCGGCTATATCATAGATGGTAATCAATCGTTATCACCTTTTCATGCTTAAGTGAGTTAATTGTATAAAAGAAAATCGTTGACAGCAAGAGAGGCAGCTGTTAATTTTGTGTTATCGGTAACTCTAATTGAATTGCAGAGAGGAGACAAACGGATGCTGAAAGGAATTCCATCCATTCTTTCGCCGGAACTCCTGAAAGTGCTGATGGAAATGGGCCACGGTGACGAAATCGTCCTGGGGGACGGCAACTTTCCGGCGGCGAGCCATGCCAGACGTCTCGTCCGCTGTGACGGTCACGGCGTGCCCGAGCTGTTGGAGGCGGTTCTTGCTTTGTTCCCGCTCGATACATATGGAAATCAGCCGGTTACGCTTATGGCAGTCGTTCCGGGCGATCCGGTTCAGCCGGTGATTTGGGAAACGTATGCCGAAGTGATCGGAAAGCATCTGCCTGGCGTCACGATCGGACAGCTGGAGCGATTCGCTTTCTACGAACGGGCTAAGGAAGCTTATGCCATTGCCGCCACTAGTGAAAGCGCTTTATATGCCAACGTTATTTTAAGAAAAGGCGTAGTTACTTAATTTGTCTGCGAAAGACCCTTTTATAGACAATGGTTTATCGATAACCCTACCGAGGAGGAAGATCAAATGAATAACCGTGAACACAGATGGAGCCGTCCTTTCCCGAAAATTGGTATCCGTCCGACCATCGACGGACGCCGCAAAGGGGTGCGCGAATCGCTTGAAGAACAGACGATGAACATGGCCAAGGCGGCAGCCGCTCTGCTCAGCGGCCATTTGCGCTATCCCGACGGAACGCCGGTGGAATGCGTCATCGCCGACACGTGTATCGGCGGCGTTGCGGAAGCGGCGGCGGCGGCGGACAAATTCGCCCGGTCGGGCGTGGGCGTATCCGTCACCGTAACTCCTTGCTGGTGTTACGGAACCGAAACGATGGATATGAACGCCTCCATCCCGAACGCAATATGGGGCTTTAACGGAACGGAGCGTCCGGGCGCCGTTTATTTGGCCGCGGTGCTTTCGGCCCATGCGCAGAAAGGGATTCCGGCGTTCGGTATTTACGGGAAGGATGTGCAGGACGCGGGCACGGCCGGCATTCCCGAAGACGTGCGGGAGAAGCTGCTCCGTTTTGCGAGAGCCGCTCTGGCCGTGGCGGTTATGAAAGGAACGTCTTACTTGTCCGTCGGCTCCGTTTCCATGGGAATTGCGGGTTCGATCGTCAATGAAGAGCTTTTCCAAAATTATCTTGGCATGCGCAATGAATACGTGGATATGTCGGAGCTGGTCCGCCGGATGGAGGAAGAGATTTACGACAAGGAGGAGTTCGGGCTCGCTCTCGCCTGGGTGAAGGAAAACTGCAAGGAAGGCCCCGACAACAATCCTGCTGCCATTCAAACGTCGCGGGAACGTAAAGACAAGGACTGGGAAACCGTTGTCAAAATGTCCCTGATCGTCCGCGACCTGATGACCGGGAACCCAAAGCTGGCTGAACTCGGCTTCGGTGAGGAAGCGATGGGGCATAACGCGATTTTGTCCGGTTTCCAGGGGCAGCGCCACTGGACGGATCATTTTCCGAACGGGGATTTCATGGAAGCGATTCTGAACAGCTCTTTTGACTGGAACGGAAGAAGAGCGCCCTATCTCGTAGCCACAGAGAACGATAGTTTGAACGGCGTTGCGATGCTGATGGGATATCTTCTGACGCACACCGCCCAAATTTTTGCGGACGTCCGGACCTACTGGAGCCCCGAATCGGTGAAGCGGGTAACGGGTTATACGCTGGAAGGCGCCGCGGAGCAAGGGGTTCTTCATCTCATCAATTCCGGCCCGGCGGCACTGGACGGTACGGGACAGCAATCCCGGGACGGTGCGCCCGCGATGAAGCCTTATTGGGAGATTACGGAGGAAGAGGTGGACAAGTGCCTCGGCGAAACGTCCTGGCGGCCCGCGGCCGTGGAGTATTTCCGGGGAGGCGGCTACTCGTCGGACTTCCTGACGAAGGGCGGCATGCCCGTCACGATGTCCCGGATTAATCTGGTGAAGGGTCTCGGCCCCGTGCTTCAGCTTGCCGAGGGCTACACCGTCGATCTGCCGGATCACGTGCACGACGCGCTGGATAAGCGGACCGATCCCACGTGGCCGACGACGTGGTTCGCGCCGATCCTGACAGGGGAAGGCTCTTTCCGCGACGTGTATTCGGTGATGGACAACTGGGGCTCCAATCATGGCTCCATCTCTTACGGGCACATCGGAGCCGACCTTCTTACGCTGGCGTCGATGCTGAGAATTCCCGTTTCCATGCATAATGTCGATGAGAAAAATATATTCCGGCCGCGCGTATGGAGCTCTTTCGGAACCCGGGACGAAGAAGCGGCGGACTTCCGCGCATGCGCAAACTTCGGTCCCCTGTATAACTAGAAGCCGGAGCAGGAAGGGAGACTTTTCATGGGAGTAGAAAAGAACGGCCTTCACATGCTGGCTGTCGATTTCGGAGCGAGCAGCGGACGGACGGTTCTCGGCACTTATAACGGATCACGCCTGGCCGTTGAGGAAATCCACCGCTTTCCCAATGATCCCGTCAGGCTTGGCGGCGGTCTTCACTGGGATTTTCTGCGGCTGTTTCACGAGATGCTCCAAGGCATCCGTGCCTGCAAATCCTTTACGGCGGAAGCTCCCGCTTCCCTTGCCGTAGACACGTGGGGCGTGGATTACGGACTTGTGGACGGGAGGGGCAGGCTGCTGGGTAATCCTTACCACTACCGGGACTCACGGAACGAGTCCGCGATGAAGCGCGTGCTGGGCCGGATGCCGGAAGAAGAACTGTACCGGCGCACAGGCATCCAGACCCAGTCCATCAACACGCTGTTTCAGCTGGAAGCGGAAGGGGAGGCGGCCTCCCTGGCCGGAGAGGATGTGCGGATGCTGTTCATGCCCGATTTGTTCCGCTATTATTTGTGCGGAGAAATTTCGGCGGAATACACCATCGCCAGCACGTCCGGCCTGCTCGACCCGCAGCAACGCGGCTGGGATGAAGAAGTGCTTGCCCTGCTTCCGCATCCGCGGGCGATGTTCCCTCCCGTCGTGATGCCGGGAACCGCCGCAGGCAGTTTGCGCGCCGCATTGGCCGAGGAGCTGCAGATGCGCAGCTTCCCGGTCGTGGCGGCAGCTTCCCATGACACGGCTTCGGCCGTAGTGTCCGTCCCCGCGCAGGCCGGCGGCAGCTATGCGTTTATCAGCTGCGGCACCTGGTCGCTGATGGGGGTGGAGACGGAGCGGCCCGTTATCACCGAACGGAGCCGGAAGCTCGCCTTCACGAATGAAGGCGGAGCGGACGGACGCATCCGGCTGCAGAAGAACATCATGGGCCTGTGGCTTCTCCAGGAATGCCGCCGGTTCTGGGAGCTGGAAGGCGAAGCGCTCACCTTCGCGGACATGCAGGCGATGGCGGCGGGAGAAGAAGCCGCGGCGGCCTACGTCGATCCGGAAGACCCCGTCTTCCTGGCGCCGGGGAACATGCCGGAGCGCATCCGCAGCCGCTGTGCGCAGACCGGCCAGCCCGTCCCGCAGACGAAGGCGCAGATGATCCGCTGCATCGTGGAGAGTCTGGCGATGAAATTCTGCCAGACTCTGCGCGAAATCGAGGAGCTGCTGGGCCGCAGGCTGGACGCTGTCCATATGGTCGGCGGCGGCATCCGGAACCGGCTGCTCTGCCAGCTGACGGCGAACATCACGGGCCGTTGCGTCATCGCGGGGCCGGTCGAGGCGACCGCCGTCGGCAGCCTGCTCATGCAGGCGAAGGCCCGCGGCGAGCTGCATACCCGAGACGAAATGCGGCAGATCGTGCTGGCCTCGTTCCCGCCGGATGTGTATTCTCCCGAAGACACCGGCCGGTGGCAGGAAGCTTACGCGCACTACAGGAAGATTAATGCCCATCATCCCAAGAGGAGCGTGACCGGAAATGACTGAACGGAAAATCAGAGAAGAATTAACGAAGTACGCCGTCAAGAGTGTAGCGAAAGGTCTCGTGGTCGGCCCCGGAGGCAACATCAGCGCACGGAACGGGGATTATATGTACTTGTCGCCCAGCGGATTTGCGCTGGAAGATATCGAGCCGCATCAATGGGTGCCGGTCCACGTTCCTACCGGTGAAATCGGGGATACCGCTTTCCGGCCTTCATCCGAAGTGCTGATGCATCTGTTCTGCTACCGGGTGAACCCTCAGCTCCAGGCTATCGTGCATACGCACCCCGCCTACTGCATTGCCTTGACGCTCGTGGACGACGAGCTGCCCATGCTTTTTCCTGATCAGGCGGCTCTTGTAGGAGATGTCGCGTTTATCCCTTATGTGGTGCCGACGACGGACAAACTCGCTCATCTTGTGGCGGAGAAAGCGGACCGTTACAGCTCTATGCTGCTCAAAAATCACGGTCTGGTGACCACGGGCAAAAATCTCCGGGAAGCTTACTACCGGACCGAAGTGATGGAAGAGAGCGCGAAAATTTATATGATCGCCAAATCGGTCGGGGAGCCCAGAAGGCTGACGGAAGAGGAATACAAAGAGATTCAGGGGCTGGAAAGCGAAGCTTACCGGGTTCAGCTGCTTCAAAATATGAAAGAGTAGCTTCGGAGGTAGGCCGCTGTCCGGCGGTTTGCCGACTAACGGTCCCCGGATGATTTTACGTTCAGGCGCCTCCGGCTGAAACACGTAAAACGCGGATAGCCCGCTTGGCGCATTCCACTTCTCATATGTAATCGGAAAAGGTAGCGGACAGCCGCTTGTAAAGCACCTCCTTGTAGTGGATACCGGAAAAGCACCCCTTGTTTATACCGGCCGCTGCGATTGGAGGTGCATTTTTTCGTAAATTAATGAAAGTCCTTCATAAGGCGGATGAAGAAAACGCGGGAACGCGCTATGATGGGGAGAGAAGCACGCTTGTAAACAAGGAGGCGGGACGCATGATTTTTTCCGAACTGGAACCCTTTCTGGACAAAAAAAGACGGGAGCTTCTGGCGGCGCTGGACGCTTTCGGGCCGGAAGAACGGCACCTGAGCGAGTATGAAGGCGGCTGGAACCCGGCCCAGATCATCGAGCACCTGAGCATCGTGGAGGAACAGGTCATCGCCGAAATCGGACGGCTGCTGAGCGGAGAAGCTGTACGTCCTTCCGAGCCTGAGGACCGGAAGCGGGTGGACGTCATGGCGCTGTTCGAGCAAAAAGGGCTTCTCGGCACGCCTAAAACTTCTCCGCCGTCCGCATTTCCTACCGGAAAAGTGGCGTATGAGGACGGGCTGGAGCGGCTTGCGGAGGTCCGCGGCAGGCTGAAAGCGCTCTTGCCGCTATTGGCCGCCAGAGAGACGAACAGTCTGGTGTCCCGCCATCCTCTAGGGGTGGAGCTGAATGCTTGCCAGTGGCTGCAGTTCAGCGCGGTTCACGAGTGGGGGCATATTCACCAGCTGAAACGGATCCGGAAGGTTCATTCGGGTTAGCGGCGGATGACGGAGGAGAAAACGGAAAGCCGGCCGGATTCTATGTTTCCGTTAAACCAGATTCCGATACGGATATCGGATATGGATGTATCGGTATGCTTATCCTTTTGTTCACCGTCCCCCGGTGCTTTCACACTTCCATAACGCCCGGCGGTCATTGCCGAATTCGGTTAAATCGGATAAAGGGGATACCGGGATATTGGGACACTGGGTGCACGAATACCACGGATACACCCGATACCTGGATACCTGGATGGACGAATACACGGGTGCACGAATACACGAATATGGATACCGGGACGGACGAATACATGGGTGCACGAGTGCACGAATACACGTACGCCCGAACGGCAAAAAAACCGCACCTTTCGCAGTGAAAGGTGCGGTTTTTTCATTCGGTTATGGCGTCAGCCTTGAAGATAGACGGGAGTTTCGTACACGGCTTCTTTCTCCAGAACGAGCTGGAAAGACTGCTCTTTCCCGTCCACGGAAGGACCGATGGAATAAATATGACCCGATGAGTTCCGCTGGGCCAAGACTTTACCAGCAGATTTGGCGGAACGACGCCGCTTTAATCCGCTGTTCGATCTGTTTCTGACCGGTTTCATCTTATTCCCCTCCCAATAAATCGTTTACCGAACTGATCAGCTGACCGTTCAGGACGGTTATCTTGTTCAACTGCTCCGAGCTCAATGTATCCTGACCGATCATATGCACGGTCAGCACAACCTTCTTAGCTAAAGGATAACATATCAAATATTCATTTTCAATGGAAGAGGAGTGCAGATTCATCGTGACTCTGTTGTTCAAATGAGCGTCCACCACAAGGATGCGCCTGTCTCCGGGACCCAGATTTTCATTGGCCGTCAGGGGATATGTCCGGTTTATCATGCCGATGTTGGAGGTGCCGGCGACCTGCTTGATCCACTCGTCCTGCTCCGCCATGTGAATCGTGACGCCCTTAACCGTAAACTGGGGCGGACACGTGTAGGAGATCCGGATTCCTTCGCTGAGCGTCTGGAGGAAATCTTCTTCCTCCGGTTTGAAAGGAACCCCTTTTAACAGGGTACGAAAAAGACGCAGAATGCGTGCGAGCTGGGAGACTGTCAGCTGCTCCGAGAGACAGCCCAATTCGCGCATTTTTCTTTTGACGGTGCTGCAGGCCGCGGCTGTTGCTTGAACCCACTCATCGGGTTCGGTACGGATTTCGAACGTCAGGGCATTGACCCCGAACAAATCCGAAGGGGTCCGCAGCCCGCCTACGGCCGTTTCGTTAACGCTTTCAGGAATACGATCCGGCATAAGGAAAAAGACGCGCTCCCTGCCCAGGCGGCTCATAAAAAGCCCCATCTCGAAAATCGTATTGTCCCGGGCCGAAGCATACTGCTTGCCTCGGATTTGAACGACGTCGTCCGTCGATAGGATAAAAAGAGCGAAATCGTTGCTTTGCACCTGTTTATCCAAATCTTCCATGGTGTACCGCCCGGGGTTGAAGGCACCGGCAAACCAGGGGTTTACCTGCGCAACGGGGGAGAGGTTTTCCAATACACCTTCCGCGATAGGAATCGCTTCTCTGGAAGAACCGATAAACATTTTCGGTTTCCGTTGTTGGTCCATACGTACTCCTTTTTTCCAAAAGTCGCCTGCTTCTTTAAAAATAGCGCACGGGAGTTCATTTGTCCATGCGGCAGAAGTAGGACGAGAATCCCGGAGGAGTAGCGGAGACGAACCGCCGGAGCCCCGTTATTTACGCTGATAAGACCTTTTATGAAAATCGGTGATCGACTCAAAAAGAAGCCGGCCGTCGTCGGGGAGCTCCCCCTCGGGACTTAAATTCACATACATCGCCTGATAGCGCTCCGGCACCCAGCTGTATTCGTGAACGTAGTCCGTCAAATGAAACCCGCAGGCTTCCCAGAAACGCCGCCGGCTCCGGTGATCGGGCCCGTCGCCCGCCTCCGCTTCGATCAGCATGCCGCTGAGACCGCGCTCACCGCGGGTCCAATTTTTAAGCTCTTCAATAAAATGCCGTCCGGTGCCCTGCCCCCGGCTATCCTGACGGACCGCGATGTAGTCGATCAGAAGCGCCCGGACCGACGGGAGTTCCCCGGTAATCGCCATAACGTCGGCCGTATCTCCGGCAATGCCGAGATGAAGGAAGCAGAGCTTTCTTTCGAACATTTGACGGATGATCGGAATGGGCTTCCTTCCGTGATCGGGGAAAGCTTCGTTGTACAGGGGTTCCGCTTCCCGCCAAAGCAATTCGTCCCACTGTGTTGTTGTGATGATGTTCATGAAGTACCTCCGGTCTGAAATGGATAGGCCAACTGCCATACGAAGTGAAGAACGGCAAGCAAAAAAGAAAGAGCGCCGCCTCACGGAAAGGGAGGCACTCTTTCTTAGTTTAAGCGAAAACGGACCCGTTCAAACGAAATAGGCGGGCTTTTCAAGCGGCGGGCAGGGAATAGCGTTCGGTTAAAAGCCGTCTTCCGTTGATCCGCCGTGAATCGGGCATCTCTTATCCCCAGGCGGATACTCCGTTCTTTTCGAGCTCTTTGACGATCTCCTCGCACAGGCGGTGGGTTTCGAGCGCATCCCGCGTTGACTGTACGGGCTCTCCGCCCTCTTTTACCGTCCGGATAAAATGATCGATGACGGCATGGAAACCACGGCGGTGCAGGACGGGGTCCCAATCGTTGAATTTGTAATGCCGCTCGCCGCCGTCCGCCAGCTCTACAGCGGTATTAAGATCCTTCACCGACCATTTGCGGCCGCCGCCGATCACTTCCACGGTTTCTTCGCTGGCGCCGCTGTCCCGGTTCATGATGCCGACGGCCGTATAGCCGTCGCCGCTGAGCTGGAGCATTACATGATACAGCTTGCCGTCCTGCTGATGGGAAGTGACGTTAACTTCCCGGACTTCTCCCGGCACCAGGTAGCGGAGCGTATCGACGACATGAATAAAATCGTCGAGGATAAACCGGCGCGCAAAATCGGGAGAGTGGGGACGGTTTTTTTGCATCAGAATCAGGTTCGGTGACGATTTTTCTTTAACGGAGACGTAGAGGGGGGCGAAGCGCCGGTTGAAGCCGACCATCAGAATAAGGCCCTTTTCTTCGGCAAGTTCCGCAAGTTCCAGGGACTCCTCGTATGTATAGGCAATAGGCTTGTCCACATAGACGTGAACGCCGCTTAGCAGAAGCTGCTTCGTTATTTCCGCATGAGATTCCGTGGACGAATGGACGAATGCTGCGCGTACGCCCCTGCTGATCAGCTCGCTAACCTCCGTAACGGTTTCGCTTATCCGGTAAGTGGAAGCAAGCTGCTGCAAGGTGGCGGTATTCCGCGTACAGAAAACAAGCTCCACGTCGTTTCTTGCGGTAATCACCGGTAAATAAGCTTTGCGGGCGATGTCGCCGAGCCCGATAATACCAATGCGCATAAAGTCTCCTCCTCGTAGGTTCTGCTTCCATTATAACGGAACTCCGCAGCTCTTTCCCCAAAAAAAGAAAATCCCCGGGCCGATCTCCTTATCGGAGACGGTCCGGGGATTCTTGGCGGCGCTTCGGTCCGCTTCAGGCAGGCCTGTCATACGCCTTCCTGGAAGCCGCTTAACGCGCGGAAAGAACGAGTTCCTCGCATTTGTCCGAGCAGCAGCCGCTGTGCTCTTCTTCGCATTCCGGGCAGCAGATGTGCTGGAGATGGCAGAAGTCGTTCGCACAGTTGATGAACGTGTCGGCAGGCTTGCCGCAGTGGTGGCATTTGCCGACGATAATATCTTCTTCGGTGTGGTTGATCGGCACCGAAATACGCTCGTCGAAGACGTAGCATTTGCCGTCGAAAAGTCTTCCTTTCACTTCTGGGTCCTGCCCGTACGTGACGATGCCGCCTTCGAGCTGCGCGACATCCTTGAAGCCTTCCTTGATCAGGAAGCCGGTCAGCTTTTCGCAGCGGATTCCGCCCGTACAGTACGTAAGGATCTGCTTGTCCTTAAGGTCGGCCATGTTTTCCCGGATCCATTCCGGGAACTCGCGGAACGCTTCCACATCCGGACGGATCGCGTTGCGGAAGTGGCCCAAGTCGTACTCATAGTTGCTGCGGCCGTCGAGGACGATGACGTCTTCGTTTTGGAGCTGCTCGTGGAACTCGGCCGGAGACAATCTTTTTCCGCTGATCACGTTAGGGTCCAGCTCTTCCTCGTAACGGAAGGTGACCAGCTCTTTTTTGTAGCGGACGAACATTTTTCTGAAAGCATGCTCATCGGCCGGATCGGTTTTGAACACCATATCGGCAAAAAGAGGGTTGGCGTGCATATCCGCCATATACTGTTCCGTCTGCTCGACCGTACCGGATACGGTCCCGTTGATGCCTTCGGCGGCAATCAGAATGCGGCCTTTCAGGCCGAGATTTTTGCAGTATTCCCGGTGCTCGGCGGCGAATTCCTCGGGATTTGGGATCGGGACGAATTTATAGTAAAGCAAAATGCGATAAGGCTGCTTCGTATCGTTCATGGCAAATACCACCTGTCTAATCTGAAGTTTTAGAAGAAAAGGCTGCGCTCAATCAACAACGGTAGAAAAGGGAGCACCCTTTCCTACCGTTGTTGAGGAGTAACTTGAGGATTCATGCATCTATTATAGAAGATATTCCCGACTTAGTAAACCTGTATGTTTCCTAAATGGAAGTGGAAAGTGATAGGATATTTTGCCGTGCGTAAAACACCAAACCACCAAGCGCTAAAACGCAAAACGGAGAACAGTCTTCCTGTTCTCCGTTTTATTTAGCACGCGCGTCTGTCCATCTTAATAGCCGTCCGTTTTGCGGCCGGCTTGTTCCGCTTTCTCCGCGCCTTCCCGGTTTTCGACAGTTCCCATGTGCTCGGACGAAGCAGCAGCCTTGCTCAGCTCCTCCGCTACGCGGCGTCCGTATTCCGCATCCGCCTGGGTGAAATATTCCACCATTTTGTCGCGTATGACAGGTTTACAGATCTTGAGATTGTTGACGAGATTAGAGATCAGCTCGTCTTTTTCCCACTGCTCGAACTTCCGGTACGTGTCTCCGGCCTGTCCGAAATCGTTCGGCCGGTCGATTTTCTCCCGGACCAGCTTGGCATTGTAAGCCGGTTCGTGTTCCCGGCCGCGGGGCGGCGCTTCCTGCAGTCCGCCGAGCGAAGAAGGCTCGTAGTTGACATGAGGGTTTTGTCCGGGCGCCCGGTCGACGAAGTATGTCATCTGACCGTCACGCTGGTTCGTTGCGACATGCTTCTTCGGAGCGTTGACCTGCAGCTGCAGGTAGTTGGTTCCGACCCGGTGGCGCTGCGTATCCGAGTAGGAGAAGGTGCGGCCCTGGAGGAGCTTGTCGTCGGAGAAATCCAGCCCGTCCACGAGGACGCCCGTACCGAAGGCGGCTTGTTCAACTTCCGCGAAGTAGTTCTCGGGGTTTTTGTTCAAGACCATTTTACCGACCGGGAGGAACGGGAACTTCTCGTGATCCCACAGCTTGGTCGGATCAAGCGGATCGAAATCCAGCTCGGGATGCTCGTCATCGCTCAAAATTTGAACGCTGAGTTCCCATTCGGGATAGTCGCCGCGTTCGATCGCTTCGTACAGATCCTGGGTCGCGTGGCTGTAGTTTTTACCCTGGATTTCATTCGCTTCAGTCTGGGTAAGGTTGCGGATGCCGTTATTGATCGGTTCCCAGTGGTATTTGATCAGCACACCTTCGCCGTCCGCATTGACCCATTTGTACGTATTGACGCCGGAGCCCTGCATTTCCCTGTAATTGGCGGGAATGCCCCAAGGCGAGAACAGGAACGTAACCATATGTGTCGCTTCCGGGGAGTTGGAGAGGAAGTCGAACATTCTCTCCATATTTTGAATACCGGAAACCGGGTCCGGACGGAAAGCGTGAACCATGTCCGGGAATTTGAGCGGGTCACGGATAAAAAAGATTTTCAGGTTGTTGCCGACGAGGTCCCAGTTTCCGTCTTCCGTATAAAATTTGACGGCAAAGCCGCGCGGATCCCGCAGCGTTTCGGGTGAATGAACGCCGTGAACGACGGTCGAAAAACGGACAAATACCGGCGTTTGCTTACCGGCTTCCTGAAAAAGCTTGGCGCGGGTATACTTCGCGACGGGTTCTTCGCCGACCTTGCCGTACGCCTCAAAGTAACCGTGCGCGCCGGCGCCGCGGGCATGTACAACGCGCTCGGGAATTTTCTCGCGGTCGAAATGGGAAATCTTTTCGAGAAAATGGTAATTTTCTAATGTAGAAGGACCGCGGTTTCCGACCGTGCGGATATTCTGATTATCGGTAATCGGATGACCCTGCCGGTTGGTCAGCGTCATTTCCTGCTCGCCTTCGGCGAGCCTTCTATCGGCGGGTCCGCCGACTCCCGTGACGGCCGTGCCGTTGTTGATTTCGTCATTCATGTTGAGTCCCTCCTGCTTTGTTAGGCTGTTTCCATTATTTTCAGAGACGGCCGAAACTATGCACAATACGGTCACTTAGGGTCGTACCCGCTACCCAAACCGTAACCCAAAACCGCGTCAATTGTACGAACCGGAGAGGAATTAGTCTTGTATCGGAAAGGAGAATACTTCCTTGTTTTTTTCGCTATGAATGTGGAGTTTAATTTCTTGAAACAGCGGGAAAAAAATGGGGTAATCTTTGGAAATACCTTATATAATAAAAGGAAGGGCCCAGTCGCTCAGAATAGGACCGTTTTTACCAACAAAATGTAAGCGATACCAAAATAACAATCTCCGCCAGCGCTTTCCGTGTCCAAGCAGAGAGGAGCAGCAAGATGAGCAAAACATACGCTGTCGGCGGCGATACAGGGCGGAATCCGGCAGAGCCGCGTCTTTGGGGAGAAAATGCAGCGTCCCCACCAGTGAGAGTAAAAACAGATAACAGCATGAAAAGGGTTAATTTACCGTATAATCCGTCGATAGTAAATATTTTTAAAAAAATATGCGACTTTTGCCCTATTTTTTTGTTGTTAAAAAGAGGAGAAGGACCTAGTGCGTCGAAATTATTAACTAACGAATCTTTAGTTAAATAACTCGATAAAGGCAAACTATCGCGAAAGCATAGGACGCAAAGCCACGGGTCTAAAGCGCAGCTAGACAGCCGGGTTACCGAAGTTGGATGAGTGGAAGTGGAGGCTGCTGTTTTGTAAGCGGTCTTTTATTTTTGCCGTAATCCATGAAGTAAGTTCGGACAAGGGGCAGTGCTCACATTCGTACTTTTCGGCAGAAATGGAGGACAGCGTGTGAAAACTATTCAGTCCCTTTTACAAAACAAAGCCCGGTTAACGCTGGGATATCTGCTCTGTATCGCTTTAGCGCTGCTTTTTGAAGCAAGCAGGCTTCATCTTATCTACGGAATCGCCTTCTCGTTTTCCAGCATTTTTCTCCTGTTCGCCATATCGTTGTTCGGCGTCCGTCTGGGCCTCCTGGCCGGCGTCGTTACCCAGCTGTTCTCCTTTTTCTTACTACACCATCCTACATTTGAATGGATCGGCCTTCTCGAACTTGCGGCGGTCGGCTTCCTTAACCGGAAAAAACCGGGAAAGCTGCTTACCTGGGACACGGTTTACTGGCTCCTGATCGGGCTCCCGCTGATGATCGTCATTTATTACGGCTTCTACAAATTCGTATCGGACGAGCTGATCCTGATGCTCCTGATAACGCTGTCAAACGGGTTGTTCAACGCGCTTGTCGCAGATATTTTGCTGAAATACCTGCCTCTTTTTCATTGGTTCGGCCTTGTCAAAGAGCGGGAAAGGACCTACTCTTACAGCAAAGTTCTGTTCCACCTGTCGATTATGGCCGTCGCCCTCCCGTCGCTCCTTTATATCGTGATGAACAGCTGGTATTCCGAGAAGCTGTCGATCCAGAACTCCAGGCAGCTTGCGATAAACACGGCGAACAGCATTAACCAGGAGCTGAACCAGTGGGGGGCCGAGGATATTCTGGGCATCAGGCTCAAGGGACTGATACAAGTGGGGTATCTGCAGGAACTGGTGAATAAATACACCTCGGAGCAGTTGTTCAGGATCGTCATTACGGACCGGTCCAACAAAGTTTTGGCGGCCGATCGGCAGAGCTACATGCTGAACCAGGTTTATGACTGGAGGAGCGGCAATAATGTTGTGGGACTGGACGATAACTTTTATCAGGTCCTTCCGGGGCGCGAACAAACCGCTCTGCCCGCCCATCAGTGGCGGGAGGGCAGTTATATCTACGATAATGCGGTCGCCAGACTGCCCCTGCACGTATACATCGACATTCCGATCCGCCATTATCAGGTCGGCGTGTTTTCCCAGTACTTGTCGCAGCTCTGGTATCTGCTCTTATTTGCGGCAGCCGCAGCCGCCACCGCCTTGTACTTAAGCCGTGTGTTGATTCAGGGGCTTTCCAAACTGGCGACCTCCACAACGGACCTGCCGGAAAAATTGAAGCAGATGAAGGAAATCGAATGGCCGAGCAGCCGCATTTCGGAGATTACCTCGCTCACCTATAACTTCCGGCAGATGTCCCTTAACCTGCTGAGTATGTTTCATCAATCGCAGAACATGAACCAGCGCCTGCAGGAGCAGACGGACAAGCTTCGTCTTTCGGAGGAAAAGCTGCACCAGCTTGCTTTTTACGATATCCTCACGGGGCTTCCCAACCGGTTGTATTTCACAACCTACCTGCAAAGCATGCTTTCGGAGGCGGCACATACGCCCAAGCAGGTGGCGGTCATGTTCGCCGATTTAAACCGGTTCAAGCAGATTAACGATACGCTGGGCCACGACATCGGCGATCTGCTGCTCAAAGAGATCGGCGACCGGTTCGCGCGCAGCGTTACCGAATCGTGCAAGCTGTTCCGGATCGGCGGAGACGAGTTCGTCATGGTCATTGAAGATGCCGATGACGCGAAAGCGACGGCCGTGGCGCGCAGCATGTTCGAGGCGCTCGACGAACCCGTCAGGCTGATGGAATCGTCCCTGTACAGTTCGGTCAGCATCGGCATCAGCATGTTTCCGCGAGACGGCGGCACGATGGAGACCATCGTCAAAAACGCGGATATGGCGATGTATTTCGCCAAATCCATGGGCTGCAGCAACAGTCATCAATTCTATGAAGAAGAACTGAAAATCCGTTTTTCCGAAGAAATGATGATCGACAACGGCATTCAGGAAGCGCTTGCGAATAATCAGCTCGTGCTGCACTATCAGCCGAAAGTCGATACGGCTACCGGCGCGATCAGCGGAATCGAGGCACTTGTGCGCTGGGAGCATCCGGAGCTGGGCCGCATTTCGCCAGATAAATTTATCCCCCTGGCCGAAAGATCGGGGATTATTTACAAAATCGACGAATGGGTTTTGAAGGAAGCCTGCCGTCAAAACAAGGCGTGGCAGGATGAGGGGCTTCCCAAAGTGCCGGTTGCCGTGAACATTTCGGCTCTGCATTTTTCCCAGACGAACCTGCTGGATATGATTCAAAACGCACTGGAACAATCGGGACTGGAAGAATCTTATCTGACGCTGGAAATAACGGAAGGAGTATTTATCGAGAATGTCGAACAGGTCATCGGAATCATTAACCGGATCCGGGAGCGCGGCATTCAGCTCTCGATCGACGATTTCGGAACCGGATATTCTTCCCTTAACCAGCTTCAGCGGCTGCCGATTTCACATGTAAAGCTGGACCGTTCTTTTATCCGGGATATCGGCGGGGAACCCAAAAAGGCCGCCGTAGCCAAGGCTATCATCGAGCTGGCTCACAGCATGAATATGACCGTTGTGGCGGAGGGGGTCGAAACGGCCGAGGAAACGGCCTACTTTGCCCAGTGCCGGTGCGACGAGCTCCAGGGCTACTATTTCAGCAGACCTTTGCCGGCCGGGGAGTTTTCCAGTCTTCTTCAAAAAGGAAATTATGCCGGACTTTTTGCCGGGGTGCATTCAGATTAGCTATACGACGGGAGGAAACGAGTTGTGGTCAAACTTACTAAAATTTTCATGCTGCTGCTCTTGTTCATAGTAACCACCACGGGCTGCTTCCGGTCCGAACCGCTCAATCCCGCTTCATCTGCTCCCGCCGAAAAGCCGGCTCCTTCCACGGGAAAAGCGGCCGTTCCGAACCGGTTGACGGTATGGACCCATTACGGCGGAATCGAGCCCATGGCGGACAAGTTTAAAGAAAGCTATCCGGAATTGAGCATTGACATAAAGATCATTCCTTACTCCGAATATGTGGGAGCTTATCTGCAAGCGCTGGCCGATGGGAAGCCGCCGGACGTTATGATGGTCGACAGCACCGATTTCGGTAATTTTTCGGCGATCGAAGGGCTGGAGGATCTGCTTAAGCCTCCTTATCAGGCGGGGAAATACCGGAATGATTTCAGCCCGTCCCTTTGGGAAAGCGGCATGTCGGCGGACGGAAGCGAGCTGATTGGCCTTCCGCTGTCCACGGCGCCTACCGTCACCTATTACCGGGAGGACATTATGAAGCAGTACGGGTTTCCTTCGGAGCCCGAGGAGCTTGCCAAGTATATGGAAGACCCCGCAAACTGGCTGCATATGGCCAAAAAGCTGCGCGAGCATAACATTTATTTGACGCAGTGGGTGAACGAGACGGTTCAGCTCTTTGAGCGTTCGGAAGGCATTTTCGACCGCAAGCTGAATTTTATGCGCTACAATGAAGCGTTTCACAAAGCCGTCGACATCGCTAAAAAAGTTAACGATTTCGGTTTGGAGGCCCATCTGGACGTATGGGGCGATATGGGCCGGAAGGCGGTTCAGGACGGAACGATCGCCATGATGTATTTCGGGACATGGGGAGTCGAACAAATTCAGGCGTGGGCGCCCGAGACGGCCGGGAAATGGCGTGAAACAAGACTTCCTTTCGGCTTGTACGGCTGGCAGAACAGCACCAATTTTCTTCTCCCATCGAAAGGCGCCAACAAAGAGATGGGCTGGAAATTCATTGAATTCGCCGTTACCGAATACAGCAAGGAAGGCCTCAGCGGAGCGGTTCCGGCCTATTTGCCCGCCCGCGGAAATGCGAAGGAACTGGCGGCTACGAATTCGTTCCTCGGCGGGCAGAAAACTTATGCGCTTCATGAGGATTTGATGACCCGGGTAAGGGAATTTCCTTCCACGCCGCTGGACGCCAAGGCCCAGGAAATTTGGGAAAGCGAGATCGCAAGCGGCATTGAGAAAAGATTGGACACCAAACAGATTATCGCGGACGCAAGGGATAAGATCGAACAATCCCTGGCGAAAGAGAAGCAAATTTTATTGGATACGATGAAGAAAAAATAAAAAACAGCAGCCCGCCCGTCAATACGGGGCGGAGCTGCTGTTTTGCCGTTCCGGTCAGGAAGACGGTACGCCTTCCGCGGTATTACTTTTTAGTCCAGAGAGCCGGTACGTTGGAAGGTTCCCAACCCTGCAGAGAGGTATGCGGCTGCCGGCAAATATAAGTCGAGCCGCTGTATGTGACTTCGTCATTAGCCTTGTAGCTGACGCCGGGCGCCCATGCGGCAGGACCTCCCGGAGCTGTGGGATCCGTGGTGGCCTGGATGGAAGCGGCTGCGGACACATTGCCGGCCGCGTCTTTGGCTTTCACGGTGAACGTATACGCCGTGTTCGCGGTCAGTCCCGTGATGACGACTGTCGTACCTGTAACGTTCACGGTGCTGGTGCCGTACGAAACGGTATAACCCGTTACGCCTACATTATCCGTGGAAGCGGTCCAGCCGAGGCTGACGCTGTTCGCGGATTTTGCCGTTACTTTCAGTGCCGTCGGCGCGGTAGGGGCGGTCGTGTCGCCGGAGCCGCCGCCGTTAGCCGTAGTAACGGCCAGAGGGGTGCTTGCCGCGGATACGTTGCCGGCCGCGTCTTTCGCTTTTACGGTAAACGTGTAGGCCGTGTTTGCCGTAAGATTGCCGACGTTGTAAGTCGTGCTGGTCGTATCGGCGATTTTGGCCGTGCCTTGATAAACCTCATAGCCGGTTACGCCGGTATTATCCGTGGATGCGTTCCACGTGAGCGTGACGCCGGTAGCCGTTACGTTGGAAGAACGGAGATTACCCGGAACGGAAGGCGCCTGCGTATCGCCGGGCGTTCCCGTACCGAAGCTGTCCAGATAAGCGCGGTGGCTGTTGGAGAACTCGAAGTTGTTGAACTTATCCCAGTTGATGGACCAGGTCATCAGGCCTCTCAGTCCCGGTTGAACGGAACCGCGGAGGGTATAGGAGCCGAAAGCTTTGCCTTTCATCAGATAGTCCAGCGCTTTATGCACTTCGGAGACACTTGTGAAGCCGCCGCCCGCGTTGCCGTTAGCCGGAAGTCCGACCACGACTTGATCCGGACGCAGAGCCGGGAAGACGGAGTTCGGGTTTTTGGCGATCGGGAAGCCCGTAAGCAGCATATCGGTCATAGCGACGTGGAAGTCGGCTACGCCCATTGTGTGGTACTGATCGTCCAGTCCCGTGATAGGTCCGGAATTGTAGAGCTGAACCTGCAGCCAGTCCAAAATGTCGCGAACGCCGTAAATGACGGGCAGGTAAGCTCCCGCACGCGTATCGCAGCCGCTGCATGTGCCTCCGTAGAAGGAGTAGCCGAGCTGAACGAAAAACGTTTCCGGAGCCATGGTCAGCATGAATTTGTCGCCGAAGGAATCATGAAGCTCGCGGATAGCCGAAATCAGGTTCGTAATAACCGGAGTAGTCGGATTTTTAAAATCGGCATCTCCCGGGTTCAGATAAAGGGAGTGGCCTTCAAAATCGATATCCAGACCGTCAAAGCCGTACTTGGAAATAATGGACTTCATGGAGCTTACAAAGTTGCTGCGCGCGCCGGCCGTTGTCAATTGAACCTGACCGTTCGCGCCGCCGATGGAAATAATGACTTTCTTGCCTTGGCTTTGCAGATAAGCGACATCGGCTTTAAAGTCGGCATCTGTGTAGTTGAAAGGAGTGAATCCGATCGTTCCCGTCGTCGATCCGCCTACAGGCTCGGCAAAGGAAACGTTGATCACGTCAAATTTGGGGGAAATGTCGCGCAGACGGATGAAGCCGGAACCGTTGTCGAAGTTGTGCCAGTAGCCGACGAGCACTTTCGTGCTCGGAGACAGAGCGGATGCCGAAGCCGGGCTTGCGGCAGAGCTTCCCGGAGCAACGGCGGGAATAGCTGCGCCCGCACCTGCGATCAGATTAGAGGCAAGCGCCGCGCCGCTGGAAGAAACAGAAGCGGGAGAACCCGCTCCCGCCCCGCAATCGCTGATATATTTCCATACGCCGTATTGGTTGGAAGAATCCGGGCGTTCGCCCTGCGTCCACCATTTTGCTTCATAAATTTTGCCGTTATAAGAGACGCGTTGTCCGCCGGTGTACGACTTGCTTGTGTCCCAAGCCGCCGGGCAAACGGAGCCGCCGGAGCCGCTGTCCGTCGTAGCCGAAACGGTTGCCGCTGCGGAAAGGTTGCCCGCCGCGTCTTTCGCTTTTACGCTGAACGTATAAGCGGTGCCGGCCGTCAGGCCGCTGATCGTTGCGGTCGTGCCGGTAACGTTCACGCTCGTGCTGCCGTAAGTTACGGTGTAGCCGGTTACGCCCACGTTGTCGGTGGAAGCCGTCCAGCCCAGTGTTACGCTGGTCGACGTTTTGGCGGTTACGGCCAGATTGGCCGGAGCCGTCGGTGCCGTCGTATCGGTTCCGCCGCCGGAGCTTGCGTCGGTAGTTACGGAAACGGCTGTGCTGGCCGCGGATACGTTGCCCGCCGCGTCTTTCGCTTTAACCGTGAAGGAGTAAGCCGTGCTTGGCGTCAGACCCGTGATCGTTGCGTTCGTCGTTGTTACATCTACTGTCTTGGTGCCGTATGTGACCGTGTAGCCCGTTACGCCGACATTGTCGGTCGAAGCGTTCCAGGAAAGCGTAACGCTTGTGGACGTCTTAGCCGTCGATTTCAGGTTGGCCGGTACGGAAGGCGCAATCGTGTCGCCGACCGGTGCGGAACCCGACAGATCCGTCGTGACTTTCTTCAGAAGCGTCTTGTTGCGGTCGCCGCTGAATTCCCACAGCATGCCGCCGCCAAGACCTTTGGACTTGATGAAGCTTGTTTTATACCCGATGGATTCGGCATCGTCGTAAGAGATAAACGTGCCGTTCGTAGCGTTGTACAGGAACGGAACTTTCGCCGTGTTATTCCAGTAGCGGGTGTAGCCGTTTTTGTTGATATAGTTGGCTTCCAGATCGTAGAAATCGAAAGAGCCTTTCTCCCACGTTCCGGTAGTCGCCAGACCTGCACACTGCTGGTATTCGCCGTTAGCCGTGTTCTTGCAGCCGCTCCAGCCGCGTCCGTAGAAGGCGAGGCCGAGGACGATTTTGCTGGCCGGTACGCCTGCGTTGATATGCCCTTGTACGCCTTTCTCCACGTTGAACGTGTCGGCGTTCGGTACGCCTGCGGCGATTGCGGCCGGATCGGCATAAAGAGGGGCGTTATGAGCGCTGATCGTCTGCCAGCCGCCGTTAAAGTCGTACGTCATGATGTTGATCCAGTCCAGATACTTGGCCATGTTGCCGAGCTCGGTGTTGGCCGCGTAAGTCGGACCTGCGCCGGAAGCGATTGTGAGGAGATACTTCTTGTTGTCGGTCGTGCCGGCCGCATCCAGCTTCTCACGGATTTTCTGAAGCAGCAGCGTGTAATTCTGCTTATCTTCCGGACGTGCGGAGTTGCCCGCAAGACCGCCGCCAACCGGATACTCCCAGTCAAGGTCGACGCCGTCAAACTGATATTTGCGGATAAAGTCAACCGCGGAGTTCGCGAACACTTCACGCGTTGCGGCGCTCGCGGCTACATCGGAGAAACGGTTGGACCAGGACCAGCCGCCAACGGAAATGATCGTCTTGAGGTTCGGGTTGGCTTGTTTCAGCTTGATCAGCTGTTTCAGGTTACCGCGGACAGGCTCATCCCAAGTGTCCCCTGGAAAGCTCTTCTGGGTATCGATCCAAGGATCGCCGAGCACGATCGTGCCGTTCGGAACGTTAATGTTGGCTCCCGCAGCGTCTTGGCAGGCCCACGTTTGCGGGTTCGGACCGGTCGGGTCCGGATTGCCGTGTTTGCCGTCCCAGCAAATGTCGGCGAAAGCGTAGTTGATGTGCGTAACTTTGGAAGCATCAACGTCGGCTACGTTGTAATTGCGGCCGTAAGCGGCCCATGAAGGGTAATAGCCCACGACTTTATAAGACTCCGCCGCCGACGCTTTCTGCGCGCCTAAACCCAGGAACGGGAATAAAGACACGATGAGGGTAACGATCAGCAGGATGCCGAGCGCGATCCGGGCCGGTGATTTGGGGCGCCGGGCTTTGGCAGATTGCCGGGATTTCTGGTTCATTAAGTAAAGCCTCCTTTTCGGATAGGAAAATATGATAACGCTTACATTAACAAAGGTCCGCAGAACTTGAACAACATCCGGAATGTTCCGCACGGGTTCGGTTCCTGGCTGTATGCACCTCCTTATGAGATAACCGTCGAAATGGAGAAGAAGAGTGTAAGGTTGAACGACCGGCCTGGACTGACTTTGACATAGGCGGCAGACCGGGCAAAAAAATCGAAAGGCAAGCTTCTTCTTCTCGCGATGTAATCGGTTAACTAGTTTCAGTATCAAGGAAAATGAAGGGAAGCAAAAGGGGTAACATTAGACGATGAGGGAGAATTTTCTCTATTATCCGCCCTTTTTTTACAAGAAACGGGCCTTCGGCCTGAACGAAGGTCAATTAGCAACCGGCGTGATTCACAGGCGGCATACTAAGGTCCCGAACAGAAACGGAGAACCCCGTAAACTTGCCCCCGCATGTAAAAAAGCACCGCCATGACGGGGTGCTCTCGGGGTTATTTTTCCGGCGTTTACGAAGCTTCGCCGATCTTGAACTTGTTGATCTCGCGGTACAGGCTTTCCGCGAGTCCGTTCATCTCGTCGGCCTGCACGGCGATGCTCCGGATGGAGGCGTCGTTCTCGGTCGAAGCCGAGGTCACCTCCTGCACGCCCGCGGACGTCTGCTCGGCAATTTCTGCCATATGGCGGATCGTGCCGACAAGCTGCGCGCTGCTGTGCAGGGAACGCTCGATGCGGCCGTTGACGAATTGAATCTGATTCGTCACGACTTCCATCGCGCGTTCGATCGCCCCGAACGAGCCGAGCGATTCGCGGACGGTCAGCTCCTGGGCGTCCGCGTGGCGCTTCGCATCCGTGACGCGGGCCTGCATCTCGCGCATCCGGCTCTCCACGGATGCGATCGTACCCGCGGCGCGGCGGGCTTCGTCGCTCGACTGCTGCGCGAGCTGGCGCACTTCCGCGGCGATGACGGCGAAGCCGCGCCCGCTGGAGCCGGCTGCAGCCGCCTCGATGGCGGCGTTGAGCGCCAGCAGGTGCGTCCTGGACGCGATCTCGGTAATCGCGTCCAGGATGGTGCCGATGCGGCGGGAATCGCCCGCCAGCGTCGCCATCGCTTCCTGCACCTGCCCGAGAACCCGCCGCGTGGCGCCGCTGGCTTCCTCCAGCGAGTGCACGGAGCGGGAGCCCCGCACGGTGACCTCCGCGGCTTCCCGGCTCGCCTGGCTCATCACCGCCGCGTATTCGGCGATCTCGCGCGTCTCGCTTTCGAGCCCGGCGACGGAGGTGGACGCATGCTCGGAATCCGCAGCCTGCTCGGAAGCGCCGTGCGCGATGGCGGACATCGCTTGGACGATGTCCGCGTTGGCCGCCGCCGTGTCGGTGGACACCCGGCGGAAGGTGACCGACTGCCCGGCCAGCGCCGTCGCGATGCCGCTCGTGTGTTCGAGCATCCCGCGGACCTGGGCGGTCATCCGGTCGAAGCTGCGGCTGAGCTCGCCCAGCTCGTCCCCCGCGCGGCTTCCGATTTCATGCCGCAGGTCGCCGGACGCCATGCGCGCGACCGCTTCCTGGAGCTTGCGCACCGGAATGAGGAAGGAGCGGATAAGCAGGACGGCGACGGCCGCGGAAGCGAGAAGAACGAGGACGGCCGCGGCGACGGCGACGGTCACGGTCTGGGCGATGACTTTCTGGGAGTCGTCGACGGCCGCCTGCGCATCGGCCGAGAAGGCGACGTAAAACTTGTCGACCAGCTTAAAGATCGTTTCGCGCAGCGTCTGCCCTTCGCCGTAATAATGAAGCATGCTCAGCTCCATCTCTTTGGGGCTGACTTTCTTTTCCTGAACGAGCTTGGCGGCCGCGTCGAAATTGTTGATATAATCCGCGGAAGCGACGATAAGTCCACCGCGCCACGCTTTTTCCTCTTCGTTCCGTACGGTTCCCTTAATCACCTCAAGAAGACGGTTGTAAACGGTTCTCGTCTGCTCGTACCTTTCTATATAGGAAGGATCTTTGGAAAGCTCCAGTCCGGAAGCGATAATGCTGAGCTCCTGAACCGTTTCTTTCAGCTCCAGCGCGGTCGTTTTCATGGCGACCCGTTCGTTTTGCAGCGCGATCTGCGTGTTGATTTTACTGATTTGATGAACGAGGAAAAAGGCCATCGCCACAAACAGCAGCATCAGAACCCCGAAGCTGGCGATCAATTTGCGTTTCATTGTACTTAAATAGAAGAAGTTCCTCATGTTCACCCTCCGATAGGTCTCTTGGTTTGGGAATCAACCTTTATATAGGTCTATAGTCGCTTTAACTATAAGTCTTCAGTATTAGAGAACGTGACGGGTTTTGTAAAACGGGAGTTAAATAGGCTCATTTCGAAGGAACTTGAGGGGCGAATGGCAGCCCGTAAAAAGTTTTACATGAAATTTACGTTTGGACGACTTGCAGTTTACATTCGCTTGTTACGATGTCCTAGGAAACATAAAACAAAGAAAGAAACGTCAAAGGAGGACATGTACAACATGTTGAAGTTCATGTCGAAAAAAGGGTTATCCATCTCGCTAGCTGCAGTACTTACTCTGGGGGTTTTGGCTGGCTGCGGAAAGACAGACACAAACGCAGGTAGTCCCGCAACATCGAACAAGCCTGCCGAAACAACGGCGGCTCAAGAAATTTCCGGAACGGTTACGGCTTCCGGTTCCAGCGCTCTTCTCCCGCTCGTTAAAGAAGCGGCGAAGCTGTTCATGGAAAAGAATCCGAAGGTTACGATCAACCCGACAGCCGGCGGTTCCGGCAAAGGACTTAAGGACGTAGCGGACGGCATTTCGAATATCGGGAACTCCGACGTGGCCGCAGGCGACGAATACAAAGACAAGAACCTGAAAGAACACGTGGTTGCAATCGCTCCGTTCGCGCTTATCGTAAATCCTGATGTCAATATCGAAGGCTTGACGAAACAGCAGGCAGCCGATATTTTCATGGGCAAAATCAAAAACTGGAAAGAAGTAGGCGGCAAGGACGCTCCGATCAATGTCGTTCACCGTCCGGATTCCTCCGGTTCCCGTAAGCTTGTTCAGCAAATCGTGCTGGACGGCAAAGACTTTACAAAAGAAGGCGTCGTTCAAGAAAGCACGGGCGCCGTTAAAACGGCCGTAGGCAGCCAGTCCGGCTCCATCGGTTACATCGATACGCCGTACCTGGACAACACCGTTAAAGCTCTGAAATTCGACAACGTCGCTTTCGCCAAAGAAACGATCAAAGACGGCAGCTACAAGCTGTTCGGAACCGAGCGCATGTACACGAAAGGCGAGCCTACCGGCGCGACCAAAGCTTTCCTTGACTACATCATGAGCCCTGAGTTCCAAACGAAAAAAGTGGAGGAACTGAAGTTCCTTCCGGCTGACCTTCTGAAAAAATAAGACGTATAACCTCATGGGATGTCCTGAAGCTTATCGACTTCGGGGCATCTTTTTTATTTGCCGCAAAATTTACACGGGCTTTACAATTGATTAATTTTGTATTTACAAACAGGGCCTATGATTAAGAAGAATCATTTAGTACTTTGTGCTTACCGATCATGCACGCATTCCGATTGAAGGGGGCTTCCCGTTTGTGAACACTTACGCTCAGCAAACAACGAAGACGAAGGAGCAGAGCCGGCAAAACCGTCAAAGCCAGAAAGGACCCACACGCTGGATGAAACTGCAAAAACGGCAGGACAGCGTGATGAAGCTGCTGTTCGTCGGCAGTGCGGCACTCGTCTCGATTGTCATATTTTCGATTATTTTGTTTGTCGGTGTACAAGGCATGCGCACCTTCTCGGGCGTCAGCCCGATTGAATTCTTTTTTTCGACAGACTGGACGCCTAGCGCGGACAAATTCGGAGCGTTTCCGTTCCTGTTCAGTACTTTTCTGTTAACGATGCTCGCCATTGTACTTGCGGTCCCACTCGCCGTCGCGGGAGCCGTCTTCATGGCTAAGATCGCGCCGAAATGGGTGAGAGAGATCATGCGGCCGGCAACGGACCTGTTCGTGGGCATTCCGTCGGTCGTATACGGCCTGATCGGCCTTACGGTCATCGTGCCTTTTATCGGAAAAGTGGTGAACGGGACAGGATACGGGATTTTACCGGCGGGAATCATCCTCGCGATTATGATTCTGCCGACCATCCTGTCCATCTCGGAGGACGCGATCCGCGCACTGCCTCCGCGGCTGGAAGAAGCGTCGCTGGCGCTCGGAGCCACCCGCTGGCAGACGATTTGGCGCGTGCTGCTTCCCGCGGCCCGGCCGGGGATTCTGACCGGCGTGGTGCTGGGAATCGGACGGGCCATCGGTGAGACGATGGCGGTATTCATGGTCATCGGAAATTCGCCGCAGATGCCCAAGTCGCTGATTGACTCGACCACGGTTCTGACGACGGCAATCGTGAAGGACATGGGGAACACGAACTACGGATCGACCTGGAACAACGCGTTGTATTTGATGGCCTTTGTTCTGCTGATCACTTCGCTGCTGCTGATTCTGATCATCCGTGTCGTATCAAGAAGGAGTGAAGTGAAATGAACAGTAAAACGACTGACCGGATCGCCACGCTGTTCTTCTGGGCAGCCGGCATCTTTATCCTGCTGATCCTGGCCTGGTTCCTGATCCGGATTCTCGGTGCGGGACTGCCGCATCTTACCTGGGATTTCGTCACGGGCAAGCCGGAAGATATCGTGGCAGGCGGCGGCGTCGGACCGCAGCTATTCAACTCGTTCTATATTTTGTTTCTCTCTCTGCTGTTCTCCCTGCCGGTGGGCCTTGGAGCGGGGATTTACCTGGCGGTGTACGCCAAGAAATCACGTTTTACCGAAATTGTCCGCATGTCCGTCGAAACGCTGTCTTCCGTGCCTTCCATCGTATTCGGTTTGTTCGGATTTCTGTTGTTCGTGGACTTGATGAATTTTAAAATTTCGATTCTGAGCGGTTCCCTTGCTTTGGCGCTGCTGAATCTGCCGGTTCTTGTCCGGGTTACGGAGGAATCGATCCGGACCGTTCCCGAATCGTACTGGGAAGCGAGTCTGGCACTCGGTTCGACCAAATGGCAGGCGATCCGGAAAGTGCTGATTCCTTCCGCGCTGCCGAGCCTGATCACGGGCATTACGCTCGTAGCCGGGCGCGCGCTCGGTGAATCGGCCATCCTGATTTATACGTCGGGCCTTTCCGTATCCCGACATTTCCCGGATTTCAATCCGCTGACGATGGGCGAAACGCTCTCCACGCATTTGTGGTACATCCAGGCGGAAGCCATCGTGCCGGATGCGAAAAAAATCGCGGAAGGCAGCGCGGCGCTCCTTCTTGTAGTCGTACTGATTTTCAACCTGCTTATCGGCATACCTAGCCGAATCATCCAAAAAAGACTTACGGGAGGGAAATAACCTTGACAGCTCCTGCCATGACTATTGCGACCGATACAAAAATAAAAGTAAACGGGCTGGACCTTTTTTACGGGGACAACCAGGCCCTGCACAGCATTGATCTGGACATTGCACCCAATACCGTGTCCGCTCTGATCGGACCTTCCGGCTGCGGGAAATCCACTTTTCTGCGCACGCTCAACCGGATGAACGATCTGATCGACAGCGTAAGAATTAACGGGTCCATTAAGGTGGACGGACAAGATATCTACTCGTCGGAGAGCGACATCGTGTCTCTGCGCAAGCGTGTGGGCATGGTTTTCCAGCGCCCGAACCCGTTCCCGATGAGCATCTATGACAACATTGCTTACGGACCGCGCATTCACGGTCAGAAAAAGCGTGCCGTTCTCGACGAAATCGTGGAACGCAGCCTGAGACAGTCCGCCCTCTGGGACGAAGTGAAGGACCGCCTGAACAAGTCGGCTCTGGGCTTGTCCGGCGGTCAGCAGCAGCGTCTGTGCATCGCCCGTCTGCTGGCGGTCGAGCCCGAAGTGCTGCTGATGGACGAACCGACCTCGGCACTCGATCCGATTTCCACCTTGAAGGTGGAGGAGCTCACGCAGACGCTGAAGGAGCGTTACACGATCATTATCGTGACGCACAACATGCAGCAGGCCGCGCGTATCTCCGACCGCACGTCTTTCTTCCTCAACGGGATTCTCGTTGAGACCGATCAGACCGACAAGATTTTCACTAATCCGAACGATCAGCGCACCGAAGATTACATCACCGGCCGTTTCGGTTAACTCTAAGGGGGCTTCAATGAATAATCGCCTTAATTTTCAACATTCGATTGACGATTTGCAGAACGAACTGCTCGATTTAGGCTCCATGGTTGAAAATTCCATTCATCAGGCTGTCGAAGCGTTGACCCGCCTGGATACGGATCTCGCCCGCCGCACGGTCGAGGACGACGACGCGGTGGATGAGCTGACGCTGCGCATCGAGGAAATGTGCCTGAAGCTCATCGCGCTGCAGCAGCCTATGGCGGGCGATCTGCGGATTATCGGCACGGCGCTCAGCATAGCGACGGATCTGGAGCGGATCGCCGACCATGCCGTGGACATCGCGAAGATTACGATCCGCCTGTCGGGGGAGACGCTCGCCAAGGAATTGATCGATATTCCCCAGATGGCCGAAATCTCTAAAGAGATGCTTCGCGAAAGCCTTGTCGCTTATATGAACCGCAACGTTCATATGGCCGCTTCGCTGGCGGAGAAAGACGATCAGGTAGACAAAATTTTCAGCCGGATCATGACCGATGTCATCGGAATGATGAATGCGGATTTCACACGCAACCGCCAGCTGACGCATCTGATCATGGTGGCCCATTATTTGGAGCGGGTGGCCGACCATGTGACGAACATCGGCGAAAGCGTGATCTACATGGTCACGGGCAAAAGAAAAGACCTGAACGTGTAGAACGGCTGCTAAGCCGTCCGTTGCCGGGCCCGCGCGCAATGAAGCACCGTGCTTGGCGTGCAGATGTGCGAGGCGGCGAACGGCGCGGGGAGACGGACGCAGTCAGCCCTGTGATACAAAGATGCAAAAATCGAAACAGCCTGCCGGGACTTTGTCCGGCAGGCTGTTTCTTTGTAAGCATGGGGAGGGATAGGCTGGAGCGAGAGCAAGAGCAAGAGCAAGAACAAGAGCAAGAGCAAGAGCAAGAGCAAGAACAAGAGCAAGAGCAAGAACAAGAACAAGAGCAAGAACAAGAGCAAGAACAAGAGCAAGAACAAGAGCAAGAACAAGAGCAAGAGCAAGAGCAAACCACCTTGTCCGGAACCGGACATATAAGCAAACTCCGCGCGTACTTGCGAGACAAATTAAAAAACCGCCCTTTGGGGCGGCTTTGCGCGTTTTTATGAAATTTTCCGGTCAGCAGTCGGGGGCGGGGCATAATAAGCCGGGGCTAAAGCACATGCACCAGCTGCTTGACGGAACGTACGATAATGACCTTCTGGCGGCCGACTTTCCGCTGGGAAATCTTTTTCACGTGGGGCGGATAAATCCAGACGGCATCCAGACCGCAGCGGGTAGAGCCGATAATGTCGTTTTTCCAGGAGTTGCCGACCATGACGCCCTGGCCGGGAGCTATGCCGGTTTCTTTCAAGGCGGTCCGGTACAAACCCGGGTGCGGCTTGCGCGGCCCGTCTTTCGTGGAGCTGAAGAGGAGTCCTTCGGGGAAAAAGGAGGACAGCCGGAGCCGCCCGATGTCCCTCTCCAGCCTTTTGCGGCTGCCGTTGCTGATGACCGCGAGCTTGTAGCGCTCGCCCAGAGACGACAGCGTTTCTTCGACGCCGGGAAAAAGCCGGACGTAGTTTCCTTCGGTTTCTTCAATCCGCTCGAAAAAGCCTTTGGCAAACGTTTCGTTCACTGATATGGGAAAAGCGTCCAGCGCCTTTTCGAGGCAGGATATCCGCATTTCTTCGCTGGGATGGTGGCCCCGGGGGCGCAGCTTCCGCAGTTTTTGCCACTCCTGCTTATAAATCTGAAGCGCATTTTCAGGGGAAGCCGCCCCGTCTTCCTGTTCCCATCTTCCGGTGTAGTCTCCCAGTACCTCCGTGAATGCCGAATCGAAGCACTGCCTGCGGTCGACCAATGTATTGTTCATATCAAAAAAAATCATTTTCTTGGGAGCCGGAAAAAAAAAGGGACTCATTTCGGTCCTCCTTCCCTCGCCGGACGAAATCCAGCTGAAAACACCGGACGCGCCGGCTTTGCATCGTACTATCAGTCTATGTGGGGAGAGCGGAGAACATCACCGCAAGCCCGGAAGGATAGGCTCAAAAATTACCGGGCTGAAACTTTTTCATATTCGTCCAGCCTGTGCTATCATGAACGTATATGTCCAAAATTCGGGGTGTAAGATGGAAAAATTGATCGTTATTGATGGAAACAGTATCGCGAGCCGCGCCTTTTACGCGCTGCCTCTGCTGAGCAATTCCGCCGGTCTTCATACGAACGCCGTTTACGGATTCACAACGATGCTCCTCAGACTCATTGAAGAAGAAAAACCGACGCATTTTCTCGTGGCTTTCGACGCGGGCAAAGTGACGTTCCGACATAAAGATTACACGGAATACAAGGGCGGACGGGCCAAAACGCCGCCGGAGCTTTCCGAGCAGTTTCCTCTTATTAAAGAACTGATGAACGCTTTCGGCATCCGCCAGTTCGAGCTGGAAGGCTATGAAGCGGACGATATTATCGGCACGCTGACCAAATCGGCGGAGCAGGAAGGCAAGGACGTGCTGGTCGTTACCGGCGACAAGGATATGCTGCAGCTCGTATCGGACCGCGTAACGGTTGCCGTCACCCGCAAAGGCATCAGTGAAGTGGACCGTTACGATCCGGCGGAGATCAAAGCGAAGTACGGGCTCGTTCCGGCCCAGATCATCGACCTGAAGGGTCTGATGGGCGACTCTTCGGACAATATTCCGGGTATCCCCGGCGTAGGGGAGAAAACGGCTCTGAAGCTGCTGCACGAGTACGGTTCCGTCGAATCCGTGCTGGAGCATGCGGACGAGATGAAGGGCAAGATGAAGGAGAAGATCCGCGACCATGCGGATTCCGCCCGGATGAGCAAAGAAATCGCCACCATTTACCGCGAAGTGCCCATGGATACGGACTGGAGCGGCCTCGCCTTCTCCGGCTTCGAAACGCCCGAGCTCGCGGCCATGTTCCGCAAGCTGGAGTTCAAGTCGCTGCTTGAGAGGCTGGACTTCTCCGGCGCCGAAGGAGGGGACTCTTCCCAAGGGGAGGAGACCGGCCCCGCGGAAGAACTGGTTGTCCGCCTCATAGACGCGGACAACATCACGGACCTGACAAGCGCGCTGAAAGACGTAAGCGCGCTTCACGTGGAGGCCGTGGGGGACAATGCCCACACGGCCGAGCTGGTCGGGGCGGCGTTCCACACGCCGGAAGCGGGCTACTACGTGCCCGCGGCCGTGCTGACCGCTCCCGGAGCAGAAGCGCTGCGCGCCTGGCTGGCGGACGAGCGTGCTCCGAAGAGCACGTGGGACCGCCACCGCGCCGAGCTCGTGCTCGCCTGGAACGGCATCACGCTGGCCGGCGTGACGTTCGACGTGATGCTCGCGGCGTATCTGCTCGATCCGACGGAGTCGTCGCTTACGCTGAGCGGCATCGCGGACAAGTACGGCGCGCTTCATGTAGCGCCGGACGAAGCGGTCTTCGGCAAAGGCGCGAAATTCCGCCTGCCGGAGCCGGAGGCTATCGCGGAGCATCTCGTCCGCAAGGCCGACCGCATCTCCCGCCTGGACGTCTCGCTTCGCGAGAAGCTGGAGCAGGCGGATATGAAGCAGCTCTACTACGAGCTGGAGCTTCCGCTCTCGGGCGTGCTCGCGGATATGGAGCTGCGCGGCATCAAGGTCGATACGGCCGGGCTGAAGCAGCTCGGCGACGAGCTCGCCGTGCAGATCGACCGGACGATGACGGAGATTTACCGCCACGCCGGGATGGAATTCAATATCAACTCCCCGAAGCAGCTGGGGGAAGTGCTGTTTGAGAAATTGCAGCTTCCGGTTCAGAAGAAAACGAAGACGGGGTACTCCACGGATGCCGAGGTGCTGGAAAAGCTGGCCCCTTACCATGAAATCGTGCAGGGCATTCTCCATTACCGGCAGCTTGCCAAGCTCCAGTCCACGTATGTGGAAGGGCTGCTGAAAGAGGTGCGCAAGGAAACCGGCAAGGTTCATACGTACTACAGGCAGACGATCGCGGCCACGGGCCGGCTCAGCAGCCAGTATCCGAACCTGCAGAATATTCCGATCCGGCTGGAGGAAGGCCGCAAAATCCGTAAGATTTTCGTACCTTCGGAGCCGGGCTGGTCCATTCTGGCGGCGGACTATTCGCAGATCGAGCTGCGGGTGCTCGCGCACATTTCGGGAGACGAGAACCTCAAGGAAGCTTTTACGAATAATATGGATATTCACACGAAAACGGCCATGGATGTATTCGGTGTCTCCGAATCCGAAGTGGACGCGAATATGCGCCGCTCGGCGAAGGCCGTCAACTTCGGCATCGTATACGGAATTAGCGATTACGGGCTTTCCCAGAACCTGGCCATCACCCGTAAGGAAGCGAGCCAGTTTATCGAGCAGTATTTCGCCGTTTTCCAGGGTGTCCGCAAGTATATGGACGATATTGTGCAGCAGGCCCGCGAACAGGGGTACGTTACGACACTGCTTCAGCGGCGCCGGTATTTGCCGGAAATTACCGCTTCCAACTTTAACCTCCGTTCTTTCGCGGAAAGAACGGCGATGAATACGCCGATTCAAGGAACGGCGGCCGATATTATCAAGCTTGCCATGGTGCAAATGGACGAGCGTCTTAAAGCGGAAGGCTTGAAAAGCCGGATGCTTCTTCAAGTGCATGACGAACTGATTTTCGAAGTTCCGCCCGAAGAACTTGAAACGATGCGCCGCATCGTGCCGGAAGTCATGGAAGGCGCGCTTGCGCTGGACGTGCCTCTGCTCGCCGAGGTGGATTACGGGTACAACTGGTACGAAGCGAAATAAGAAGAGTGAGATTGTGAAAACACAGCATGAACCGAGGTGAAGCGCCATGCCGGAATTGCCGGAGGTGGAAACCGTCCGGCGGACTCTCAGCCGACTGGTCGTCGGCAAGACGATTCAAGAAGTGGAAGTCCGCCTGAAACGGATTATTCAAAAACCCGAAGAGCCCCAAATGTTCGCCGACCTCCTCGAAGGCCAGACGATTCAGGGTATGAGCCGCAGAGGCAAGTTTCTGCGCTTCCTGCTTGATGACGGCGTGTTAGTGTCCCACCTGCGTATGGAAGGCCGCTACGGCCTTTATGAAGCTTCAGACGAGGTGGAGCCTCACACGCATGTGATTTTCCGTTTTACGGACGGGACCGAGCTCAGATACCGCGATGTGCGGCAGTTCGGCACGATGCATCTTTTCGCGGGAGAGGAAGATCTGAACAGCAAGCCTCTCCATAAGCTGGGGATCGAGCCGCTGGACGAGTCCTTTACGTTCGATGCGTTCCGTCAGGCCATCGGCAAGCGGAGCACGAAGATCAAACCGCTGCTGCTCAATCAAGCATACATCGTCGGACTCGGTAATATTTATGTAGACGAGGCGCTTTTTCTGGCGGGGATTCATCCCGAGAGAGAGGCGGCTTCGCTCACCCGCACCGAGCTTCAGAAACTTCACGAAGCGATTGTCCATACCCTCAAAAGCTCGGTCGAGGCCGGGGGCTCTTCCATCAAATCGTATGTAAACGGTCAAGGCGAATCGGGAAATTTCCAGCATTCCCTGAACATTTACGGCCGTAACGGCAAGCCCTGCGTAAACTGTGGCAGCCTCATCGAGAAAACGGTCGTCGGCGGGCGGGGCACGCATTTCTGCCTGAAATGCCAGCCCCTCAAAAGAACGCGCAGCGCGCCGAAGAAGCGGCTTTAGCACAACTCCTCCTACCCCTCCATATGATAAGTGAGTAGAGAACGCAGGTAGGAGGAATGAGGCGTGCTTCCATTTTTTTCTCTGTTGATTCTGGCTCTGGCCGTCAGTCTGGACGGTTTCGGGGTGGGGATGATGTACGGCTTGCGTAAAATCCGCATCCCGCTCCCGTCCCTCGCGATCATTTCCCTTTGCTCGGGAATCATTATCTGCATTTCGATGAGTTTTGGCGTATGGCTGTCGAGGTACTTGTCTCCGCATTATGCCGGGATGCTCGGTGCCGTCATTCTGATCGGCATCGGAATCTGGGCGCTGGTTCAGTTTCTGGCGCAGAAGCAGGGCAATGACGGAGACGGTGAAGGAAAGGAGCGTACACAGGCGGTGAACGGAACGGCGGCGGTACCGGCCGGAAAGGCCCGGCTGGAGGCCGTTTTTCCATCGAATCCGGTTGGAGTCCGCCAATCTGGGCAGCAAAAGCCGGAACGCGAGCCGCGCATGTTCTCGATCGAGATCAAGCGTCTCGGACTCGTGATCCAGATTTTGCGTACGCCCTCGGCAGCCGACGTGGACCGGTCCGGCAACATCTCTTCTTCGGAAGCGACGCTGCTCGGCATCGCGCTGTCCCTTGACGCTTTCGGCGCGGGAATCGGTGCCGCTTTGATCGGATACACCCCGCTGCTGACTTCGGCGGTAATTGTGGTAACGAGCGGACTTTTTATTTACTTCGGCCTGAAAATCGGCTACAAGTATTCAGGGCTCGGCTGGATACGTAAAGTATCGGTGCTGCCGGGAGTGGTCCTGATCCTGATGGGCATATCCAAGCTGTTGTAGCTGTTATCCTTAAAAAATGTGATTGACGTGGGAGTCGAGTGAAATGAATATAGGACTCACGGGAGGTATCGCCTGCGGCAAAAGCACGGTCTCGGCCATGCTTGTCCGCCGCGGCGCGATTCTTATAGACGCGGACCAGATTGCGCGCGAAGTGGTAGAGCCGGGGAGCCCAGTTCTGGCACAGGTCGCCGCGCGTTTCGGACAAGATATGCTGCTGCCCGACGGCTCGCTTCACCGTAAAAAACTGGGCGAGACGGTTTTCGGGAACGAAGAAGCGCGGAAGGCGCTCGAGGATCTTTTGCATCCGTCGATCCGCGCGCTTATGAAAGAAAGAATGGCCGCCTCGGAGCATGAATTTCCGGATAAGCTTGTCGTGGTGGACGTGCCCTTGCTCTATGAATCGGGACTGCAAAGCATGTTCTCGTCCGTTATGGTCGTTTATGTGCCGAGAGAAGTTCAGCTGAGGAGACTGATGGAGCGGGACGGGCTGACCTCCGAGCAGGGGGAATCCCGGCTGGCGGCCCAGTGGCCCGTTGAACGCAAAAAAGAGCTTGCGGATATTTGTATCGACAATTCGGGGACCTTGGAGCAGACGGAGCGGCTTGTCGAACGTTTCTGGCTTCAAAGGGGGCTGTAATGAAGCTTCTGCGGAAAAAGCGGGTATTCGCCCTGCTGCTGCTCGGATTTGTATTTTTTCTGTTCAGCAACGGACTCTTTATCGGGCAGATGATATATCCCATTCACTATCGTGAAGAAATCCGGCAGAATGCTTCCCAGTATCAGGTAGATCCTTTTCTGATTGCCGCAATTATCAAGGTGGAGACGAACTTCAACCACGACCGGGAGTCCAAAAAAGGAGCCGTGGGCGTTATGCAGCTCATGCCCGATACGGCGGAATGGATACGGGAAACGTCCAATACGAAATCGGCCGATTTCCGCGATCCGAAGCACAATATCCAGCTCGGCTCCTGGTATCTGGCGTGGCTGAACAAGCAGTACAAGGGAAACTGGCTCTATTCCATCGCCGCTTATAACGCGGGTCAGGGCAATGTAAGCAAGTGGAAAAACAACGGAATATGGGATGGAACGGAAGAGACCATCAACAAGATCCCGTTCGGCGAAACCCGGCACTATGTACAAAGGGTGCTGTATTATCAGCAAAAATTTAAAAAGCTTTACGGCGAGGAATGGAATCAAAGCGCGGGAACCAAATAAAGAAGCACCGGACCCGGCGGGTGTAGCCGCCGAATCCGATACTTCAAGCCTTACTTGGGTTCCGCTAGGAGTTAGCGGGATTGGCCTTGACCGGCCAGTTGTTGTTCGGCGATTTGCACCAGTCTGCGAGTAATGTGACCCCCGATTGCACCCGTGTCGCGAGTAGCCATGTTACCGTAGTAACCGTCTTGAGGAATCGCAATACCAAGCTCTTGGGCAACTTCGTATTTCAGCTGATCCAAAGCTTGGTTAGCTTGTGGAACAACCAGTACGTTACTGTTGCGAGATTGTCCTGCACCCATTTCTGTTCACCTCCTTGTCGTTGGTAGAACTATTATGTGCGTTTTTGTAAGCTTGATAACAAGCAACATCTGGGAGAAAAATAAAAAACGGACGAGAGGAGGAAATCCCGATGAAATGCCCGTTTTGCGAGCACAACGGAACGAAAGTGCTGGACTCGCGGTCGGCGAACGATAACAAGTCGATCCGCCGGCGCAGAGAATGCGAGAAGTGCCAGCGGCGGTTTACGACGTTCGAGATGGTGGAGGAAACGCCTCTCATCGTAATCAAAAAAGACGGCAGCCGCGAAGAATTTAACCGCGACAAGATTTTGCGCGGGTTAATCAGAGCCTGCGAGAAACGCCCGGTTTCCGTGGACCGGCTGGAACAGATCGTCTCCGAGGTTGAAATGCAGGTCCGCAACATGGCCCACGCCGAAGTGGACAGCATGAGAATCGGAGAACTGGTGATGGAGCAGCTTTACCCGGTCGACGAAGTGGCCTATATCCGCTTTGCGTCGGTGTACAGACAGTTTAAAGATATCAACATGTTCCTGAAGGAACTGGAGCAAATTTTAGGCAAAACGAACCTGAATGCATTGAAACCGGACGGCTAGAGATTCGGACATGTCCGCATGGCTTTCTTCTTCCATAAGAGGAAAGCTTTTTTGCTGTTTGGCCGGGGAAAATGGACGGAAGACAGGCATATGCCTCCAGTTTTCGCCAATTAGCAGCAGGTCAACAGGCATATCGGCGGCTCAGCGGCCATATGTTTCAGGGTGAAAAGGCAAAGGAGGCGACGACATGTCGATTACGCAAGGAAACGGTCAGGGAGTCCCATGGGGCTTGGGAAATCCGGGGGTACCGGATTACACGAAGATAACGCAGGGACAGGCGCAGCTGCCGGACTATCCGCTTCAACAGGGATCCCCCTTCTTCGGCGGGATCAATCAGCCCCAGGGCAATCAGGGTCAGCCGCAGGGTGGGCTGCCCGGCACTTTTGCGCCGCAGGGAGCTTACCCGGAGAGCTTCGGTTCAGCAGACGGCGGCTGGTCCGGTCAGGCGGGATATTCTCCGGGATTTCAAACGGGCAGCGGGGGAACGGCGCCTATTCCTCAAGGAAACTTCGTCGGATCGGCCGGAGGAGCGTCTGGGCAGGGCGGCTTCGGCGCCCTTGAAGCGGGTGTCCCTTCCGGAGGCGCTCCGGTAGCGGTACCGCAGCCTTTTTTCAGCATCGATCCCTATGTGTATCAGACGCTGAAAACGATTGTGGGCCGGAGCGTGGTGGTGGAAACGGTCCGCGGCAGCAACCGGGGCGTTCTGGCAGACGTAAAACCGGATCATGTCGTGGTCCAGGAGGACGGTAAGAAATTTTTTATCCGGACGGCACAAATTATTTGGGTCATGCCGGAGTAAAACTTTATCGGAGCGTAAGATCCGCCGGATACCGGCGGGTTTTTTTATGGGCAGAAACTTACAGTTAAATATTTTAATATAGCTGCTTTACAAAAGAAAGTAATAATGCTAATATACTTACATAAAGTAAGTTAAGGAATACAAGTTAGCGAAAACAAATTTTTCGAAATCAGACTAGGAGGAAATCAAAATGAACAAATTATTATATATCACTGCCAATCCAAGAGGGGTCGACCGTTCTTACGGTCTACAGGTCGGGGAGCATTTTCTGGAGGCGGCTGTCCGGGAAAATCCCGAACTCACAGTGGAGCGCGTCGATGTGTACGAAGACCATATCCCCTTAATCGACGCCGATATCCTGAACGGCTGGGATAAACTGCGTGCGGGGGAAGCGCTGAACGACACGGAAGCGGCTGGGATCAACCGGATGAATGAAGTATTGGAGCAGTTTTTGTCCGCTGACGGCTACGTATTCGTCACTCCGATGTGGAACTTGAGTTACCCGCCCATGCTGAAAGCGTACATCGACAACATTGCGATCGCGGGTAAAACGTTCCGCTATACGGCGAACGGTCCAGAAGGCTTGATGAACGGCAAAAAAGTCGTTCACATTCAGGCGCGCGGAGGCATTTATTCCGAAGGCCCGGCCGCGGACTTTGAATTTACCGACAAATACCTGCGGGGAATTATGGCGTTCATCGGAATTACGGATTACGAACATGTCTACGTGGAAGGTATCGCGGCTTACCCGGACAAAGCGCAAGAGCTTGTGCAGGGTGCCAAAACGAGAGCGGCCGAAGCAGCCGCCCAGTTTGCGAAAACCCCATCGCGAGTATAAGCTTCCCCCTTGCGGTGTTCTCATATAAACAAAAAAACTGCCTCTTTATAAGGGCAGTTTTTTTTGTGTGTTTGGTACCGGCCGTAATGAAGGGAACGCGTATAGGTTCGTTTCAGCCCTTGCCGATAAGAAGAGAGAGCAGCCCGGCCGCAATCAGCGGTCCGACGGGAACGCCGCGGAACAGGGCGACGCCCAGCACGGTACCGATAAGCAGCCCGGCCACTACATTCGGCTGGTTCGTCATAAGGAGGGCGCCCCGGCCGCCCAGGTAAGCGACGGTGATTCCGATGAGGACGGCGAGAAGCGATTTCCAGTGCATAAAGGACTGGAGAATAGTCTGGACGGGCATTTTGCCGCTGGCAATGGGCGTCATGACACCGATAGTGAGAATGACGACACCGATCGTTAACCCGTACTTTTCCAAAAAGGGAAAGGCCTGATGAACATTCATCACCCGCAGGAGCAAGAGAACGAGCATGGCGATCGTAACGGTCGAATTGCTGCTGAGCAGCCCGAGAAGGGCCAAACCGAGCAGCAGGATGGAAGGCATGTCCACTTGGGCCATCGTCGGATTCCCCTTTGGGTCTTTTTTTGTTTCCATTGTATAGCATTCAAGCCGCATCAACAAGGAACGGACCGGTTAAGAGGAGGCCGTTTACCGCTGTGACAAAGTGCTTGAAGGGATATGGTATAATTCCCTATACGTGGGCAGGTTAGCCAAACAGGCCCCGGGTGAAAGGAGCGATTCCATGGAAACGATTGAAATGGTAGCGGTCGGGGCTCTGATTCTCGCTCTGCTTCTGCTCATTAAAGTGTTCAGCCTTCAAAGCCGGATTAACGATATCCAATCCGATCTGGAGTGGCTGAAGGGGCGGGCGGAAGGTACGGTGGTGAACCGGTTAAAGCCGGCAGCGGACCCCCGGCCCCTTCAGCCCGCTTCGGCACAAAACTCGCTTCTTGACGAAAGAGTGCAGCACTTGCTCGCACGAGGCGATAAAATCAAAGCGATCAAACTGGTGAGAGCCGAACAAGGGATCGGATTGAAAGAGGCCAAGGATTATGTGGAAAATCTGGAGCGCAGATAGTTTACAGGTGTGATCCCGCCCTGTCAGTACGGCGGAGGCTTCTCCGAAAACCAATAAGAGCCTGCCGGTAACGGCAGGCTCTTAGCTTTGCGCTTACATATTAAGCTGCGGAATGTCTGATCCGCGGCGCCTTTTTACATGGATACGGGCACCCGTTTACGACTCGCCAACCACTTCCCGGACAAATTTGTCGAGGGCGGTGACATTCGTGATGTTCTGATTGCAGACGGTACTGTCTACACACAGGTAGTTCCCGATTGCCTTGTAGTAATCGGAAGAGGCTTTGGCGGGCCTTGATTTTGTTACCGCCGTAAACAGCGCGACTTCCTCGTGCTTGTTGCACAGAAAGCATACGCCTTTGTTCGCCGGTGTATATCTTCCTTCGATTCCGACCAGTTTCCCGTTCAGCGGGTAGACGAGAAACAGTTTGTTCGTCGCGATATCGGTCCAGCCCAAATAAGTGACATAGCGGTAATCGATTTCGGACAAGTCGGGAATCTTCAGCTTCTTGTTTTTCGGAAAAAGCTTGGCGATCTGTTTTGCCGTCAGTGCCGGAAACGGTGCCAAGTAGGGTTGCAGCGACTCCGGATAATGCTTGAATTCTTCTGCGGTGCGCAGTCCCGAAATCTTTTCCAGCAGTTGTTTTTGAACGCCGTCCGCGTCCGGGAATGCTTCAAGCAGTTTGAACGGAGCGCTGGCTTTTACGGATGCCACGACTTTCGGATCGGAAACGGTCTCGTGGGTTTTCTGCAGCAGAAGACTCTGCTTTTTAATGACATTATATTGATGGTTTCTAATAAATGGTTGTATCATGGCTTTCAGCCCCTTATTTTTTATTTACGCTAAAAAAATAAGTGCAAAGCCCATTATTAGAAACGATATAAGCTGTTTCGGGCGACTATGTTATCGTGAAATGTCCGCCCATGCAAAGTATCGCCCCATAATCAGGCTTCGCATGAGCCGTATCTTGTACTGGCAAAGTGATTTGCCATTTGTACCGACCTCCTCTTACCCGACCATTATAAAGTCACACGGGTATCGTTGCAATGCCGAAATCAGCTATAAAAAAATTTTATCTGCAAAACCGAATCACCGGGATCGACCGTTGAACACAAACAAAACGCCAAAGAGCGGTGTACTGGATGATCCGGCTTGAACGATGTCGGCGGTTTGCTTTTTCAACTGCTCGAACCATTCGGCACTGTAAGAAGCACAGCGATTTTACGCTTACGCTAACTTACAGGTCGATTCCTATCAGGCTTTTATCTTCAAAAGCGGTCGAAAGCACAATTAAGGTCGTTGAAAATCCGTAGGCGCTGCATTCATCGAGAAAACCGGTCAACGATTCCGTTGTTTCGCTTAACACTTTCATTAAAAAGTTGTACTCGCCGCTGATCCGGTATAGATCGACGATCTCAAGGGATTTTTCGCTGAAAGCGGCGAAGCCTTTGCAATCGGTCGTTTTGAACAAAATGAACGCCGTTGTCTGCTTGCCGAGTTTTGGGGGCGAAAGCTTCGCGCGGTAGCCTGTAATAACTCCCTGTTCTTCCAATTTACGCAGTCTTTCGGTTACGGCCGGCTGCGACATGGCGATCATCCGGCTCATCTCGGAAATTGGAATCCGGGCGTTTTCATGCATTAAAGATAAAATTTTCGAGTCAATTTGGTCCATTATGGAGAGCACCTCATTTTTAAAGGTTAAATAGATCATAAAACTTCATAACTTAGTTCATAGAAGCGATATCTCTTAATAATACTATGTGATGTGAAGACATTCCAATATAAAATGTCATTAATCAATCGCGAAGGAGAATGAGAGATGACAAAAACCTTAAATGACCCGGTAACTATCGGCGGGATCACGTTACGAAACCGGCTGATCATGGCGCCGCTGCAGCAGTATAAAGGAACTTCCGAAGCCTTTGCCACTGAACATCATAGGAACCATTACGGGCGGAGGGCGAAGCATGTGGGTCTCGTCATTTTGGAATCCACGGCCGTTTCTCCGAACGGAAGACTGTGGGCAAACGATATCGGCATCTATACGGACCGGCACATGGAGACGCTGCGGAAAGTGACGGATGCCGTCCATGCGCACGACACTCCGGTCTTTATCCAACTGTCGCACGGGGGAAGAAAATCTTCGCCGGAAGTTACGACTACTTTGGTTGCGCCCAGTGCCATTGCATTCGACGATCAATACGGCATGCCGCAAGAACTATCGGCAGAGGGTATCCATAACATCATCCAGGAGTACCGTATGGCGGCAAGGCGAAGTGTAGAAGCGGGTTTTGACGGAATAGAGCTTCATGCGGCGCACGGGTTTTTAATTCATCAATTCTTATCGCCTCTGTCCAATAAGCGGACTGATGCCTACGGAGGAAGTTCCGAGAAAAGGGCAAGGTTTTTGCAGGAAGTCCTCAGTGCGGTCAGGGAAGAGGTGGGCAGAGACTATCCCGTCATCGTTCGGATTTCGGCCACCGACTACAGCGAAGGAGGGCTGATCCCGGAAGAATGGGCCCGCATGCTAAAGCCGCTGGAGTCGGGGCTGGACGCGATCCACGTGTCTTCGGGCGGGATTATTCCGGTGCAGCCCAGCGACGTATACACCGCTTATCAGCTGCCTCATGCGGCCGCGATCAGGCAACATTTCAAGATTCCGGTCATTGCCGTCGGGAAGATTTATACCCGGAGTCTTGCCGACCGCATTCTTGAGGACGGATTGGCGGATGTCATCGCGATCGGGCGGCCTCTTTTGGAAGATCCGGACTACGCGGAGGGGTTGTTGAATGTGAGGGAGACGGCGGGGAACGCCGGGGAAAAGGAGAGGGGCGATTCCGGTCGCTGATCGCAGTTCTCGAACGCTCCGCAGCTGAAAAAAGCACTCGGCAGAGTGCTTTTTTATTTTTTATGGAAGCACGCTAATAGTGGGAAAACTGCCGGAATCATGCAAAAAAGCAACCCAAGCATGGTATAATAGAAAGAAACGGAGTTGAATGTCCGTATGCCGGATTTATTGGATCCCCGAAACGATTTTGTTTTTAAACGGATTTTTGGCAGTGAAGAAAATAAAGATGTCCTGCTGACTTTTTTGAATCGTACATTTGCGGAGTCCGGCGAGCCGCCGTTGACCGAAATTGTTCTGCTTAACCCGTATACGGAAAAAGATGCTCCGCTTGATAAACAATCCATCTTTGACATTTGGGCGAAAACGGCCGAAGGTCAACTAATTAACATCGAGATGCAGCTTTTTAATAAATATGATATCGAAAAAAGGACGCTATATTACTGGAGTAAGCGTTACTCCGGTCAGCTTCAGGAAGGTCAAACCTACAAGGAATTGAAGAAGTGCGTCACAATTAATATTTTAAACTACTCGTTTATTTCCAATGATCGGTATCATAATGTTTTTCATATGAGGGAAGATCACACGGGGCTGGAGTTGTGTGACGATATCGAGGTCCATTTTATGGAGCTGTCCAAGCTGGATGATAAGTCTGCTCCGGTTGAAGGCGGTCTGATCAACTGGCTGTTGTTCTTGAAGGGTGTGGATAAATCCAATTGGGAGGTGCTGAAAATGAATGAACCGACTTTGAAAAAAGCCATGGATACGCTGGAGTTTCTGAGCCAGGACCGGGAAGCCCGCCGATTATATGAAGAACGGCAAAAGTATTTGCACGATGAAGCATCCATGATCGAATGGGCGACGGAAAAGGGTATGGCTCAAGGCGAGCAAAAGAAGGCCATCGAAATCGCTAAAAACATGCTTGACTTGGGGCTTCAGGTTTCAGTCATCGCTAAAGCCAGCGGTCTATCTGAGGCCGAGGTGGATTCGTTGAAAAGGGGGAAATAGAGCAACGATCTCTAGAGATTCTTCCGCGCGGGTTCGGCCCCGCTGGACATAAAAAACGCTACTACAGATGTAGTGGCGTTTTACTTATGGAGCCTAGGGGGATGTCCGAATCTTTGATTAAACGGCTGACGAAGCTAACCCGGCGCAGCATTTTAGCGGTAGATTCGGACGCCGTGCTCCTCCTCGGAAGGAAAGCTTCGAAGCCAATTCACTCGTTCCGTGCGCGCGGACTGAACCCCCGGGGTTCGGCCCCGCTGGCTCCAACAACAAAAGAAGCACTCCGAAGAGTGCTTTTGTCTTATATGGAGCCTAGGGGGATGTCCGAATTCTGATTTAAAGGGCTGACGAAGCTAACTCGGCGCAGCATTCTAGTGGAAGATTCGGACGCCGTGCTCCTTCACGGAAGCAAAGCTTCGAAGCCTATTCACTCGTTCCGTGCGCGCGGACTGAACCCCCGGGGTTCGACCCCGCTGGCTCCATATAAGACAAAAAGCACTCCGTAGAGTGCTTTTTGTCTTATATGGAGCCTAGGGGGATCGAACCCCTGACCTCATCGCTGCCAGCGATGCGCTCTCCCAGCTGAGCTAAGGCCCCGTATTATACCCGTGATTTGTATTATACATAGATCCCGGGCTCAAAGCAAGATAAGCCGCATGAAAGTTTCAGGACCCTGAAAAAGTACTTTTTTTGACGTATTCACCGATCCGTCTTTATTGTAAACCGCCGCGTTTTCATGCTACCCTTAGGTCAGTATGCGTTCCGCTGGAACGTAATTTTTGGCAGGAGTGGTCCTATTGTCGAATAATACGCTCTACTGGGTGTTTACGATCCTGATATTCGGAATCACGCTGATTATGGGGATCTTCATGATGAGGCGCACCCGTAAACTATGGCTTTCCTTTGGAACTTCGACTCTTTTCAATACGGTGATGACGGTTTTGGTCTGCCTCTGGTGGGCCCGTATAACGGATGACGCTTACAGCGTGCTGTTTCATAACGCGTTTTTTCTGCTGGGCTATTTCAATGTCATCATTATCGACTTTTTTGCTCTGGTGAGTATCCAAAGAAAGACATCGGGCGAAGGAGCCAAAAAACGCAAAAAAACTTACGAGGAAGAATACGGGGACACCTGATAGTCCGGCTGATCGCAGTGGGGAGAATATCAGGCAGTTCGTGTAAGGAGGCTGGCACAAAGACATGAAGCCGCGTTTACGCACGTATGGCTGGTGGCTGGCCGCGACGCTGGTCTGGATGATTTTTATTTTCGCAAAATCCGCCGAGACGTACCAGGAACAGGATATGCGGCCTTTTTTTCGTGATCTGGTTCAGGAAGATGTGCTCCGGCAGTGGATTCCCCAGGTGGAATTTACTTACGACGGCGGGCTGGTCACGTACAAAAAGCCGTACGATTTCGCCGAATTCATCATTCGTAAAGCGGGCCACGTATCGGAATTCGCGCTGCTCGCTTTTCTCTGGATCCGCACGTTGCTGGCGATGAGAAGGCCATTTTGGACCGCATGGCTGGCCGGCGGTTTTCTGTCCGTGGTGTATGCGGCATCCGACGAGTGGCATCAGAGCTTCGTACCGGGGCGTACGGGACACGCCATTGACGTGGGAATGGACAGCGCGGGCGTGCTGCTGGTCATGGCTGTTTTCGCGGCCATCCGGCTGATCCGGTCCGGGAACGTCCGAGGCCGATAAAATACGCTCCTCCGGGCATACTACCTGCTAAAGGATAGGATGCCAAAGACAGGAGAGAGAGCGAATGACGAACATTAAACACGCCAGAGTAACCCGGATTACAAACCACAAAGACACCAAAGTGGCCGATGTCGAATTTGCGGTAGAGGGCTTTGACAAGCCGCTGCTGGCCAAGTTCGAAAAGCCTCACGAGGCTTCGTCTTCAGGCAGCGCCGGAGAAGCGTCCTTCAAGCTGGGTCCGGTTTACCGCAACGACGCCGATCTGGCTCTGGACTGGTACAACAACAATCTGCATGACGCGTACGAGGACATTACCGCCGAGCTGTTTTACAGCTCGACCAATCTTTACGGGCTGCAAAAAGACCAGCTGGAAGCAAGTCTGCTGGAGCACGGGGACGTCAAGCGCGAGCTTGAGGAAGGCTTCTCATAACCGTCACGAGATTCTCCTCGACAAGAAACGGGCCGTGCTGACCTCGGGATTGGGTCGTTTAAGGTGACTTAAGGCCGGAGGGTGGACAAGCCCACTTCATTAGCCTAATTCCGGTCACGATCCCACTGGAGCATTTTCAGCCCGCAGGAGCTGTGCAGCGGCACAAACGTGCGCATCCGGTATAAGGTCTGGCGTCGTGCGTCTGGGGCGGCCCAAATACGGCATGCCGCACGCTGCCCGGTCCCGGCCTTTCCGCAGATTCCCGCCCTGTAAAAAAAGATCGCTTTTCCGTCCGGATGACGAAGAAGCGATCTTTTTATTTCGGCACCGCGCGGGATAAAGCATGCCCCAGCCGAAGTTTACTTTGACTTTTTTTCCAATTGAACGGGCAATCCGTACTTGGGCGCAACCTGCTGATACTTCTTGTCCACCGTCTGCCAGCGAAACATTCCGATAAAGAACCCGATAAAACAGAACACGATCAGCCGGATCGGCAGCCAGATTCCGATCAGCTCGCCCGCCAGCGAGTATTCCAGAAGCGAAACCAGAGCCGTCAGCAGGAGTCCTACCGGGAGTGCGAAGTTGAGCATAACGTACATGCCGGGACCCTTGCGCCGCATAACACTCCATTTACGCGCTTGTTGTTCATTCATAGTCAGACCGAAATCCTTTCTGCGTGAGAATGCTGAGTCTAATTATACTAAAAAGAGGCCCCATGCACACACCTCCTCCAGGAAAAATGTCCCGGCCATGCACACGGCTGTCACAACAATGTCACACAAACAATTTCATGAGGTTTTTTGAAAATTATGGTACGATAAAGTGCGAAAGAAAAGGTCGGAAGGAGAGATAGGTTTGCTAGGGAAATTTTTTCTGTTCTCGCTCTTGCTCTACATAACCCGGAGTCCTCTGCTCGCATTGATCATTCTGCTCGTTCTTTTGTATGTCATCGACCGCCGTTTTATCGGTCTTTCTCCGAGTTTGCTGCGGCCCTTGAAAAGAAACCGGCGCATCTCGCAGCTGAGGCAGGAGCTCCGCGCGAATCCCCATCACGCTTCTTCGAAGCTTGAACTGGCGCGACTGCTGATCGACAAACGGAAATACCGCGAGGCGCTCGTCTATTTACGCGAAGTGGAGCCGGTCATGTCCGAATCGGCGGATGTCTCCTACGAAATCGGCCTGTGTCTGCTGAAAATGGATCAGCTGCAGGAAGGCCTTGCTTACATGAAAAAAGCGCTGGAGCTCAACCCCCGCGTCAAATACGGCGATCCTTACCTGCAAATGGGCGAAGCGCTCGCGGAAACCGAACCCCGGCAGGCCGTGGACATGCTGGAGCGTTTCAGAGACGAGCAGTCTTCTTCGGTGGAGGCTTACTACCGGCTCGGACTGCTTTACGGCAAACTCGGCCGGACCGACAAAGCGAAGGAAGCTTTCCGGGAATCCGTCGAGGTATACAAATCTCTGCCCAAATACAGCAGGCGGAAACAGCGCCGCTGGGCCATCCTTGCCCGGTTCAAGTAATCTCCGGCGAGGAGCTGGCCAAGCTGCCGCCCTGAAGCCCCCGGCTCCGCTTGACGGCGGCGCCGGGGGTTGGCTACACTTAGTTGAGAGTAGAAAGCGGCGCAAGCCGACAAGAAAGGTACTGGAACACAGATGGATCTAATGTACATTGCAGCGGCCGCCGGAAATAGCGGGGAGTCCAAGCTCAGCATGGAATATTTGATGCAGAGCGTACTTCTGGTCATAATCGTTGTGGTTATGTTCGTCATTATGCTGGCCTGGTCGAAATGGAGCAAGAAAAGGAGGCGGAAATAACCGCCATGTATTATGTTAATGTGGACCAAATCAAGCAAAAACTCGCTTTCGTACCCGAACTGCTCACAGGCTGCACCGAGCTGGAACAGTCATTCTCAAACGGCGACAAGCGCCTGATCACGTATCTGGCCCAGGAGCGCGTTCTTCATCTGGCGATCGAAACGGTCACGGATGTGGGAAGCCTGCTCATTGACGGTTTTCTGATGCGGGACGCGAGCAGCTATGAGGACATTATTGAGATTTTGGGCACGGAAAAAGTGTTTTCGGAAGAAACGACAGCGGCTTTGCTGTCGCTGGTGAAGCTTCGCAGACCTCTCGTACAGGAGTACGATACGTTTTCCAGAGAAGGGGTTCATCCTCTGCTGAAAGAGCTGCCCGTTATTCTCCCGGATTTCACCCGTTCGGTAGAAGCTTTTATCGAGAAAGAAATGATCTGACACTCGGGGAAAGGCGTGTCCCGGTGTTTTTATACTTTTGTGTTTCATAATTTACTTATGCCGAAGGTTACGATACAATGAGACTATCTAGGCATCAGGCAGGTGATTCTCATGTATCGCGACGCAGAGCTGTCGACCCGCAAAATCGTGTTATCTCTGCTCAGGACCCGGGGCCCTCTCAGTGTAGGGGAACTTGCCAAGGAGCTTGGGATTACGGAGATGGCCGTCAGACGCCATTTAAACACGCTGGATCGAGATGGTTTTATCGAATCAAAGCTGGCACGCCAGGCAATGGGCAGGCCTTTGCATATGTATTCGCTCACGAAAGAAGCGGATGATTTATTTCCCAAGAAATACAACGCGCTGACTCTGGATCTTCTGGAAGAGCTGGTTGCGGAGGAAGGCGAAGGGAAACTGACGCGGCTGTTCCAAAGGCGCAAAGACAAGCTTTCGGAGCGTTACGGCTCCCGGATGGAAGGCAAGTCTTTCCCGGAGAAGGTCGCCGAATTGGCCCGGATTCAGAACGACAACGGCTATATGGTAAGTCTGGAGCAGGGGGAGAACGGGGATTATATTCTGAATGAGCATAACTGCCCCATCTCCCAGGTTGCGGACCAATACCAGCAGGCCTGTCAATGTGAACTTGCCTTGTTCCAGGAACTGCTCGGAACGCCGGTCGAACGCACCGAATGTTTGGCCAAAGGCGGAACCAAGTGCGTGTATCAAATCCGCCGGGCGGAGAGCGTGTAGCTTCTGTTCTGCAGAACCGGCCGCTTTAAAATGAAAAGAAGAAGCCAGCCCTGTCCTTGCGGACGTCCGGGCGGGCTTCTTCTTTTTGCCGGTATAGAGCTGGTGAAAGAGCTGATGAAAGACCCAGGCGGAGTGTCATGCGTAAGGCATTCCATCTCCTAGCCGGGTGCCTGCCGTGGAGCATATACCGGGATGATGACAGCGGCGGAGCTCCACCGGAGGCCGCGAAGAATACAAAGCCGCACCCGCATAAGCGGAGCGGCTGTATAACCGGCGGCTTGAGCGCCAACGCGCTTCTTGTCCGCACGGAGCGCGGGAGCCTGCCCGTCAGCCGGCATCGCGGGACAGGGCAAGGCTCAGCCCGGCTTGAGCGAACCTGGTGCCTGCGGGGAGCGCATAGTCCTTCAGCAGGTCGATTCCGTGCGACAGATGCGTTAAAACAGTGCGGGAAGGCCTCACTTCCCGCAGCAGCTCAAGCGCCTCCGTCACATCATAGACAGATCGGCCGGCTCCTTCTTCCTTGTAGAAGCTCGTGCCGAGTACAAGGAGATCGACACCTCGCATAGGAGCTTTCTCCTGCTCGTTCAGGCCGATGGAATCGGGGCAGTACACGAAGCTGAAGCTCTCCTTGCGGTCGAACCGCAGGGCGAAGGAAAATCCGTTTGCCCCGTGCGTCACCTTCCACAGGCGAATATCCCAGCCATCGAAGGAAAAGCCTTCATCGACCGCGATATAATCGAGATTGCGGTCGATCCAGGGGAAGATGGCGCGGATCCGGTCGACGACCTCTGCGGCGGCATATACCTTGCCGCGGATGCCCAGCCAGCGGCAGAGATCGGCGTACTCGGGAAGGCCGCCGATATGGTCGTAATGCGCATGGGTGATAAGCACATGGCGCAGGTCTCTGAGGCCAGCCCGCTCCATTTGCAGGCCCCAGTTCGGCCCGCAGTCGAGAAGCAGACTGCCCTCGGCCGTGCCGCCGTTCAGCAGGGCGGAAGAGCGCAGCCTGCGGTTGACGCCGGTCGTGCGGGCTTCCGTACAGACGCCGCAGTCGCAGTATGCGCGGGGAACGCCCATCGAGTCGCCCGTGCCGAGGAACGTCAGGAAGTCCATGCGGCTTCCCTCCACTCGGATACGGCGCCGGTAAACCGCCGTGCGTTCGCCGTGATCACATCGAAGCGGCCCGCATCGATATCGGCAAGCTTGCACAAGGAACTGCCTGCACCGGCGGCATAGCAGCCCGCCTGCAAATATTCGCCGATATTGCCGGCCGTGACGCCGCCGACGGCGATCATAGGCACACGGTCAAGCGGTCCCATCAATTCGCGTATGTAGGTGAGGCCCAGTCCGGTGCTCGGGAATACTTTGACGGCCTGCGCGCCGGCTTTCCAGGCCCGGACGATCTCGGTCGGCGTCATTGCGCCCGGAAAAATCGGGATGCCCTGCGACACCGAATGCGCGATCACGGCCTCGTCGGTGTTCGGAGTGACGAGGAAAGAGGCGCCGGCTTCGATGGCCTGTCTGGCGTCCTCCAAGTCCAGCACAGTGCCCGCGCCGATAAACATGCGGCCGCCGAGCCTGCTTCTCAGCTCCCGGATCATGTCCAACGCTCCCGGCGTATTGAGCGTGACTTCGAGGACGGTAACACCGCCTTCGAGCATCGCTTCAGCCGTACGGATAATTTGTCCCGGTTTGACGCCCCGGAGGATGGCGATAAGACGGGTGCGTTCCAGTTCCTGGAGTCCCTGTTCACGTTCCACAGTCGTTCACTTCGCTTTCGGTTGTTTGAGCGGGAGAGATTCCCGTATAGCTTCATGTTATCACATGAAAAGGCGTACCGTCATGAGCATCTGGGGAGAAACGAAGGGCCGGAAGAAGGCAAGAGCGACCGCTAAGAGTAAACGGCAAGAACGAATGGCAAGAGTAAAAGGCAAGAACGAATGGTAAAAAGCGAGCCGCAAGAACCAACTGCGAGAATCAACAACAAGAACGAATTGCAAAAACGAACGACAAGAACCAGGAACAAGAAC
>NZ_FNVF01000013.1:37526-49823 GCF_900107975.1 Paenibacillus sp. UNC499MF | reverse complement strand
CAAGAACGAACTGCAAGAACGAACAACAAGAACCAGCGGGTTCGTACGTCAACCACCGGCAGCGTTCCGCAGTGACCGATAGACCGATCAAGGGAGGGAAGCCTCTAGCTGTACGTTCCGCTTAACGTTAAAGATCAAACAAGGACGGTCAACAAGCGTTATCAACAAATACGGTCAGCAAGAACTGCCGAAAGGGACAAGTTTATTTTAAGAAACCCCAAGCTTGGTATACAATAGAAGAAGCGCGTCAACCATTCTGTGTGAAAAGGGTGAACCCCATGAAAGAATCTCAACCCGTCAAATTAACTTCCCTCTCCAGCAAAGGAGGCTGCGGCTGTAAAATCGGTCCGGCCGATCTGTCCCAGGTTCTGCGGGGGATGCCGGCTCCGCTGCCGAATCCGAATCTGCTTGTCGGTCTGGATACGAGCGACGATGCGGGCGTATATAAACTTAGCGATGATCTGGCTCTCGTGCAGACCGTCGATTTTTTTACTCCGATTGTAGATGATCCTTATTCTTTCGGGCAGGTTGCGGCTGCGAACGCGATCAGCGATATTTACGCCATGGGCGGCAAGCCGCTGACCGTGCTGAACATCGTGGCTTTTCCGATCAAAACGCTCGACAAGCAGGTGCTTACCGATATTTTGAGAGGGGCTGCCGATAAAGTCCAGGAAGCCGGCGCAACGCTTGTGGGAGGTCATTCCATCGACGACAACGAGCCGAAATTCGGCCTTGCCGTAACGGGACTGATTCACCCGGACCGGGTGCGGACCAATGCGGGAGCGAAGCCCGGGGACAAGCTTATTCTGACGAAGCCGATCGGCGTGGGCATTTTGACGACGTCCATCAAAAAAGATCAGCTCAGCGAGGAAGAAGTGCGGCGCGTCACGTCGGTGATGGCGACGCTGAACAAAACGGCCGCCGAAGTCATGGACGGCTTCGAAGTGCACGCGTGCACGGACGTCACCGGCTTCGGGCTCCTCGGACACGCGTCCGAGGTTGCCAAAGGCAGTGGTGTAGGCGTGCGTATCGGCGCCGATGACGTGCCGTTTCTTCCGCGCGTGCGCGAGCTGGCCGAAGCCGGCTTCGTACCGGGCGGCACGAAGAACAATTTCGCGCACGTGCAGGATACGGTCGATTTCGATCCGTCTATCGATCAAATCGGCCAGTGGATGCTGTGCGACGCCGTGACATCCGGTGGGCTGCTCATTTCAGCCGCGGCCGGGGATGCGGACGAGCTGCTCGCCCGGCTGCTGGCCGCAGGCGTCGAAGCGGCGATAATCGGCGAAACGACAGCCGATCATCCGGGACGGATTGCCGTCGCGAAGACCGTCCGTTAACAGCCCGTTTTCCGGCATAATAAAGGAGTGTTTGCAGCAATGTTTCGTGATATAACGGTTGAACAGCTGCTTGAGCTGCGGGAGCAGCGGGGCATCCAGCTGATCGATGTGCGTTCGGAGGGAGAATTCGAGGAATTCACCATCCCGGGGAGCAGCAATATCCCGGTGTTCGACAACGAGGAACGCAAGGAAGTCGGCACCATTTATAAACAGGTGAGCGTTCAGGCGGCGAAAGAGAAAGGGCTGGAGATTTTTTCGGCCAAGCTGCCGTCATTTATTAAACAGTTCGAGGAAATTCCCGGGCAGAAGGCTGTCTTCTGCTGGCGCGGGGGGATGCGGAGCAAAACGGCCGCGACGGTGACATCCCTGATGGGGATTCAGATGTACAGGCTGGCGGGCGGCATCCGTTCTTACCGCAAATGGACTCATGAAAAGCTGGAAACGTTCGAGTTCAAACCGGCTTGTGTCGTGATCGGCGGTCCGACGGGCTCGGGCAAAACCGAGCTGCTTCAGAAGCTGAAAGAAGCGGGATATCCCGTGCTGGATCTGGAGACGATGGCGCAGCACCGGGGCTCTATTTTCGGCCAGATCGGACTTCGTCCCAGCAATCAGAAGACGTTTGAGTCGAGACTGGTTCATGAACTGATGGAGGTCAATGAACAGCCGTTCGTTCTCGTGGAAGCGGAGAGCAAACGCGTCGGGAAAGTGGTAATGCCCGATTTCCTGTTCAATGCCAAGGAAGCGGGAATTCCTCTTTTCCTGGATATTCCGATGGAGCGCCGTGTGGCCAATATTGTGGCGGAATACCAGCCGGCTTTGCATAAAGAAGAATGCATCGATGCGTATCAGCTCATTAAAAAGCGGATCCATTCGCCCATTGCGGCCGCCATTGAGCAGTTTTTAAAAGAAGACCGGTTCGGCGAGGCGGTCGCTCTGATGCTGGAGCATTATTACGACCCCCGCTATGCGCATTCCGCTCAAAACTATGAGCAGGAAGCCATAACGCTGCAGGCCGCGGATACGGACGAAGCTTTCCGTCTGGTTACGGCCCGGCTCAAAGAGCTTTTTCCGGGCTACCGCCCCAAAATTCAATCATCGAACGTCGTTTGACGTTTGATCGGTGCACCCGTTTCTCCCGTTTTGTGCGGGATGGACGGGTGTTTTTACGTTTTTCTCCATTTTTCTTCCGGAACCTGTGTCAAAAACGGGAGATACGCTTATACTGTATTATCCCCTGGGCATTCGTCTAGAAGACAGACAGCCGCAGCGGGGCACACTATCAGCGGAGGTGGCGAAAGGATGACGTGGATCGAATTGTCCGCCGTCGGTGCGGCAATCGCATTTGCGATCCTGGTCTGGCAGGCGGTGCTGGCGCTTCAGGCGTTCCGGCAGTCGCTGATCCGGCTCGAAGAAGCGCTGGACCGGTCCAGGCTGAAGCTGGAAGAGACAGCGGACCGGACAGCGGAGCTTCTGGAAGAGACGAGAGAGCTCGCCGCGGAGACACGGCTGCACCTTCGCACCGCCCGGGGAGTTCTCGACGGGGCCGGGAAATTCGGCACCGCCCTCCATGAAGGCGCGGAAGCTGTCGGCAGCGCGGCGTCCGCCCTGGCGCAGTCGGTTCTGAAGGTACAGCACGCTGTACATACCCGGCAGAACCGGATTGCGGAAGCCGCCGACTGGACGGCAGCGGGAATCGAACTGTGGCGCCGGTGGCAGAAAAGCAGAAGCGAAGCCGCCGCAGAGGAGTCTTCCGCATCTTCAGCGGATTCAGGCGCCGCGGCTCCGGACCCTCGGGGAAAAGGCGTTTTCCTGGGAGGGCTGTAATGGCGTAGAAGTGCGGATACGGATCCATCGCCCTAAGCTCCAACCATGCGGGTTTGGCGGTCACAGGCGACTGCTTGTACCGGTAGCTTGAAGCAGGCAGGCCGAAAAGTGAAGGCTAAAACAGAAGATCCGGACTCCCCGGGCTGAGGTCGAGCTGAAGGCTGAGAGCCGGAGCCATACGCCGTAAGGCGTAAGCGGAGAGTCGGAGTCAAACTGTATGTCGTAAGGCGTGAGCGGAGAGCAGGGCCCACCAAGGCCGTATGTCGTAAGACATAGGCAGAGTACCCTAAGCTGCGTCTCATGCTCCTTACGCCGCAAGCAGAGCATCGGAAGCCAGGTGCCGAGGGCAGGCAGGCCGTAAGCCGCAGACCAAAGTGTCAGACCACTGACGCAGTGCCCCGCTGACGCAAGGACTAGACTGCCGATCGGCAGAGAACGGATGCACTTGAAGGCCGGACTGCCGGATAACGTTTTGCGCGGTCCGGAAATAAACTCACCAAATTTAAAGGAGAGATGGTAAAATGGCTAACTCGACAAGAACGAAAGATCTGGTGTTCGGAGCGTTGTTGGGAAGTGTGGCAGGCGCGGTAACGGCGCTGCTTTTCGCGCCTAAATCCGGCAAGGAGCTGCGTTCGGATATTGCCGTACAGGCGGCCAATGTCTCGGAGAAAACGCAGGCAATCGCACGTAACGTAGGGGAGAAAACTTCCGAGCTCGTCGGCAAGGCGAAAGAAGTCACGCTCAACGCGGCGGAAGGAATCCGCTCTTTTAAAAGCGGAGAAAGCCAAATTCCTGGCAGGCTGGCGGCGGACGAAATCGAGGCTTCCGACGCGGCGCCGGATCTGGTCATTCTCGGAAAATAAAAATACCAAAGAACAGCGGCGGCCCGCTTATGGGCCGCCGCTTCATTTTATGGAATAAAAGTTTGGATCAATTGCAAGTATGCCGGCATGAAACCCGGGAAGAAGCACTTGCACGGAAGGGCCAGCGCCCTCTCATTCCGCCGCCGGGCACGCGTTCCGCTTGCGGAACAGATTCGGGGAAATGCCTTCGCTTTTTTTGAAAGCGCGGCTGAAATATTTCTCGTCCTGATAGCCGACCGCTTCCGCGACCGTATTGATCTTTAACTCGGGATCGGCCAGCAGCAGCTTGGCTTTGTTAATGCGCAGACGCGTCACGTAATCCGATAAATTTTCTCCGAATTCGGTCTTGAACGAACGGGAGATATGGCTTGGACTGAGGTGGAATCTTTCGGACAAATCGTCGAGCAGAATCTGTTCGCGGTAATGAAGCCGCACATATTTCTCGATGCTGCGGATAACCGGATTCCGGTCGCCCCGCAGCAGGAACTGGGCGATGCCGGTCAGAATCGATTCCATCCGCTTCGTCCAGACGGTGAGATCCGGCTTTCCGTGCTCGTCGAGCGGCAGGCAGAATGACAAATCGTCCGCCGTGCCCAGCTGTTCCTCGCCGTCCTCGCCAACCTCGTTCTCCAGCAGCAGCCGGCTGTGCAGCAGGGCAAACTCCTGCCACCACATTTCGAGCTGGCGGGTGTGGATATACGGGAGCTTGCGGATTTGCGTCTCCCACAGCCCCAGTGCGCGGCGGATGCCCGCCAGGTCGTTCATCCGGACCGCTAGCGTCAGCTCGTCTTCGAAGGCGGCCAGCGGCGCCTGCAAAGTGCCGAGGGCCTGCCTGCGCACGTGATAGGGATGCAGGAAGGTGTCCTGCTCCCGGAGATTGCGCAGCTGAAGGGCCGTCTCCGCTTCGTGGAACGTGCGCTGAATCCCCGAGGGGAACGGCTGGACCGTTCCGTAGCCGAGGTGGAAGTGCCCGCGCAGGGCGGCGTACAGGCCCGCGTTGATCTCTTCCAGGATCGGTCCCGCCTGATGGAAGCGGTCGAAGAAGAGCAGAACGGCCGCATGACGGTGCCAGTGGCGGAACGCAAGGCCGAGATTGCTTTTGCTCATAAATTCGCTGCAAATGTTCGTAACCGCAAACAAAAGCAGATCCATCGCGCTCTCGAACTTCGCCTGCAGCCGCGCATCCAGCGGCTGGAGGGAGACGACGGCGGCAAGCACCTGCTTCTGGTCGCGGCCGATTCCGAATTCACGCTCCAGAGTTTCCGCGTGAAGGGGATACTGCTCGGGATCGAGCAGCAGCTGGACGAAGCTCTTGTCGGCCAGCATCGGTTTGTACAGGTTCGCCTTGGTCTCCGACTGCAGCCGCCGGGCGCGTTCGTTCTCTTCGCTGCGCCAAGCCGCGACAGCGCGTCCGACCGCTTCCTCCAGCTCCTCTTCGTCGATCGGCTTCAGCAGATAATCGAAGCTGCCGAACTGGAGGGCGCTGCGCACATAAGTGAAATCGTCATAGCCGCTGATGACGATCGCTTTGGTCGGAATGCCGCTTTCGGCGATCCGGCTGAGCACGTCAAGCCCCGTCAAGCCCGGCATCATGATGTCGGTAAAGACAAGCTGGGGCTTCTCGTCATTCATCAGCCGGATGCCTTCCTCGCCGGATGAAGCCTCCAGCACTTCGGTAATATCGTACTGCTTCCAGTCCACAAGCAGCCGGATCGTCTCGCGGACGTGAGCTTCGTCATCGATGATCAGCGCCTTCATTCGGGTTCACCTTCTTCCTGCATAATCGGTATCGTCAGCAAGACGCGGAAACCGCCGGCTTCTCCCCGGCCGATTTCCATGGTGGTCTGCTCCCTGTAATAAAGCTTGAGGCGGGAAAGCACGTTGGCCAAGCCGATATGGTTTCCCGGCTCGCCCATTTCCGCCATGCAGGCTTCCAGGTCCGCCCGCAGCGCGGTCAGCTCGTTCTCCCCGATGCCGAGCCCGTTATCGGAAACCTCGATTTCAAGGAGGCTGCGGGCGGCGGAGGAACGGCAAACGATGCGGACGATATTATCGCTCCGGCTGCCGTCGAATCCGTGCTTGAAATAGTTTTCCACCAGGGGCTGAATGACCATTTTGGGCACGAGAATCGTTTCAAGTCCGGGTTCGAGCTCCATTTCCGCTTCAAACTGGTCCCGGAAGCGCTGTTTTTGGAGCTTAATATAGGACTTCGCGTAGTCCCATTCGCTTTTTAACGGAACGATCGTTTCTTCCGTTTTCATGCTGTACCGCATCATTTTGCCGAGCGAGGAAATCAGGGAATACACCTCGCGGTCCCCTTTCTGGAGGGAACGGGCGGCGATCGACTGCAGGGCATTGTTGATGAAATGCGGATTAATCTGGGCCTGCAGCGCTTTGAGCTCATTCGTTTTATTCGCGACTTCCAGCTTATATTCCCGGAGAATCAGTTCATTGATGGTATGCATCATCGAACGGAAACGTCTGGCAAGGATGCCGAGCTCGTCGTCGGCTTTGACCCGGATGTCCACGTTCATGTTTCCCGACTCGATTTTGTTCATATAACCGATCAGCGCGGAGATGGGCGCCGTCATCCGCAGCGAGACGTAGATCGTCACGACGGTAGCCAGTCCCAGAAAAATAACGCCGACGAGCGTCCAGATACCGGTAAGCTCCCGCTGGCTTTTGTACAGAACGGAGTCCGGAATCCCTTTGACGAGAAGCCAGCTTCCGCCGGGCGCACGAATGGTTTCGTAAATGTGTATGCCGTTGTAGGAAGCATCCTCCGAACGGAAGTAACCGCGTTCCGCGTGGGCCGCCGACTGGTTCAGCTCTCCAAGCCACGGCACGGGTTTCTTGATTTCCTCGGGATCGGGGTGGGCCTGGTACATAATTTCGCCGGAAGGCCCGATAATATAAAGTTCTTCGCTTCCTTTGGTATACAGCTCGTCACAGATCGCTTTGATCGTGTCCGGCGAGAAATCCAGGGACAAGGAGCCGAGCGGAATGTTATCCACAATGTTGGTCAAGGCCGTCTGGTAAGTAAACACGTCTCCGGACGAATAGCTGAAAAATTGCTTGCCGTAGGCGGACATGGGGTGGGGAGGCGTAATCCGGCTTTCTTCCGGGCGTATATCCGGTTTGAACGGCGCGGCTCCCTGGTCGGTCCGTACGAGCCTGTTTTCCGATAAAAGATACGATTTGCGCGCTTGTTCCACATATAAGTAAACCTGCCGTACATCCTGCGACGCATATTTCAGCGTCTGCATGGAGCGCAGCATTTCCTGCTCCGTCAGAAACAGACGGGATTCGGAAAAAAAGTTGTCCGTCCGGTTCTCCAGTATTTCGAGCATCACGGTATTGTGGTAGAGAAGCTTCATATTCTGCTCGACGCTCTGGAGGTAGGTATCCAGATTGAGCTTTCCCTGGTGGATCAGATTCAGATTATCCCGGATCGCCTTGTCTTCCAGCTTGGACTTCGTATAGAAGTGAGAGACGAGAATGGAAGTCGCGATCGGCAGGATCGTCGCCGCCAGAATAAAGGCGATCAGTTTGTTGCGGAGTCTGGACCGCATCGCAATTCCCCCTGTCGCTGCTTAGTGGTCGTGCCGGCTTCTTGTCGGCATAGTAAGTGTACATCAGGATGCCGGGCGTGCAAATACACGGGCGAAAGTTTTGCCCTCACCGCAAAATAGTCCACCAAAGGAGCAATCTAAGGTGTGTTTAACGCCCCTAAACTGAATTACAATCACAGTATAAAGCATAAAAAGACACATTTGAAAGCGATTGCAAAGAAAGGGGGAGGGAAATCTTGACTACTCGCTCCAAAACGCACGACTGGCTCCAGCAATGGGTATTTGTCGGACCGGCGCTTTTATTTTTCACCCTGATTGTCGTCGTTCCGTTTCTGATGAGCCTTTACTACGCCTTTACGGAATGGAACGGAGTCAGCGAAGGGGTTAAATTTATCGGTTTGGACAACTTCAAACGGATCATTTTCGAGGATACCGATTTCCATAACGCCTTCTGGTTTACGATCCGGTTTTCGGCAGCCATGATTATTTTAACGAATCTGGTCGGGTTTGTCCTGGCTCTGCTCCTGACGAAAGCGTTCAAAACGCGCAACGTTCTGCGGACCGTATTCTTTATGCCGAACGTTATCGGAGGGCTGCTGCTCGGCTTTATCTGGCAGTTTATTTTCGTAAAAGGCTTCGCCTCGATCGGGGAGATGACGGGAATCTCCTTCTTCAATCTTCCATGGCTGGGGGATGCGCCCACGGCCTTCTGGGGAATCGTCATCGTATCGGTATGGCAGGGTGCGGGTTACCTGATGGTCATCTACATCGCGGCACTCGCCAATGTGCCCAAGGACCTGATGGAAGCGGCCACGATCGACGGAGCGGGAAGATGGCAGCTGCTGCGCAGCGTAACGATGCCGCTGATTATGCCGGCTTTTACCGTCTGTCTGTTCCTGACGATCTCCTGGGCGTTTAAAATGTTCGACCTGAACTTGTCCCTGACGAAAGGCGGACCGTTCAACTCTACGGAATCGGTAGCTTTGAACATCTACCAGGAAGCTTTCCGTAATAACCGGCTCGGTCTTGGCACCGCGAAAGCGCTGATCTTCTTCTTCGTGGTCGCTCTGATCTCCCTCATCCAGGTTTCCTACACCAAGCGGAAAGAGGTGGAATCATGAGCAGCGGAAACAAGTATACGGCACGCACCTTTATCCTGGAAATTCTTACGGCTTTGATGGGCATTCTATTCCTTGTCCCATTCTACTTCGTGCTCGTGAATTCGTTTAAACCGTTTGCGGAGCTGCTGCAAAATACGGCCTCGCTCCCGAAATCGTTCAGCTTCGACAACTACTCCAGAGTCGTGGATATCATCCACTTCCCGCAGGTGATGGGCAACTCGCTGATGATTACGGTGCTGTCGAACATCGGGCTCGTTATTTTCGCCTCCATGTCGGCTTACCGGTTCGTCCGCAAGCCTTCGAAGCTGAATAATGTGCTGTTCCTGCTGTTCGTGGCGGCCATGGTCATCCCGTTCCAGTCCATTATGATTCCCCTGGTGAAGGTTGCGAACAACCTGGGGCTGATGGACAGCCGGCTCGGACTTGTCGTCTGCTACTTCGGCTTCGGGGTTTCCCTGAACGTCTTCCTGTTCCACGGATTTATCAAAAGCATCCCGAAGGAAATCGAGGAATCGGCTACGGTGGACGGCTGCGGATGGTTCAGCATTTTCTGGCGGATCGTGTTCCCGCTGCTGAAGCCTATCGCGGTAACCGTGATTCTGCTTAACAGCTTGTGGATCTGGAACGATTACCTGCTTCCGTCGCTTGTTCTGACGAATACGAAGCTGCATACGATTCCGCTCGCCACATACGCGTTCTTCGGCCAGTATACGAAGCAGTGGGATCTCGCGATGGCGGCGCTCACGCTGGGCGTTCTACCGATCATTATCTTCTTCCTGCTGCTGCAAAAACACATCATCGAAGGCATCACGGCAGGCTCGGTCAAGGGCTGAGCATACCCGGATTAACTTCGGCGGAAACCGGCACTTTTCGCTCTAACACACACTTTTCCGCATCACCAGAGAACGGCGATTATCCCGATATCCGGGGTTTACCGCATAGAGCATCACCTTTAGATCGGCACCATCAGATCAGGCTAATACCAGCAAACAGGTTTGCATTAGAAAAGGGAGGTTTTCTTTCATGACCACAAATAAAAAATGGATCGCGGTAGGTTTGACCACCGCTCTGGTAGGCGGTTTGCTCGCAGGCTGCGGCAATAAAGACGAGGGGCAGGGCGGAGCGTCTCCGGCGGGTTCCCCGGCGGCGGGCGGCGAGAAGAAAAACGTCACGCTCAAAATGTTCCAGTTCAAAGTCGAAATTGCCGAGGCCCTTTCCAAGCTGATTGCCGAATACGAGAAAGAAACCGGCGTCAAAATCGAAGTTCAGACGGTCGGCGGCGGTGCGGACTACGGCGCGGCGCTGAAAGCGAAATTCAACTCCGGCGATAAGCCCGACATTTTCAACAACGGCGGCAACTCCGATCTGGACGTCTGGCAGGAGCATCTGGAAGATCTGTCCGATCAGCCGTGGGTCAAAGACCTGGCGCAGGGCGCGGGCGATCCGATCTCCAAGGACGGCAAAATTTACGGCATGCCGGTAGGTCTCGAAGGCTACGGCTATATCTATAACAAAGATCTGTTCCAGAAGGCGGGCATTACCGAGCTTCCGAAAACGCTGACGCAGCTGGAAGACGCGGCCAAGAAACTCCAGGCGGCAGGCATTACGCCATTCGTGAACGGCTACGGCGAGTGGTGGGTACTCGGCAACCACTTCGTAAACGTTCCGTTTGCAAACCAGCCGGAACCCGACAAATTCATTAAAGGCCTGAACGACGGCTCGCAAAAAATTCCGGGCAACACCGTTTTCGACAACTGGGTAAAACTGTTTGACCTGACGCTCAAATACGGCAACAAAAACCCGCTGCAAACCGACTACAACACGCAAGTGACAGAGTTTGCAACCGGCAAAGCCGCTATGACGCAGCAGGGGAACTGGACGCAGGTTCAAATTTCCAAAACAAACCCGAACATCAACATCGGCTTCCTTCCGATGCCGATCTCTGACGATGCCGCCGCGAACGACAAACTGCTCGTGGGCGTGCCGAACAACTGGGTAATCAACAAGAACTCCGCGAACAAGGATGAGGCGAAAAAGTTCCTGAACTGGCTCGTTACGTCCGAAATGGGTAAAAAGTACATCACCAACGAGTTCAAGTTCATCCCGGCTTTCAAAACTATCTCCGTGGACGAAAAAGTCGTAGGCCCTCTTGCCGCCGACATTATGAAATACGCGAAAGACGGCAAAACACTTTCCTGGAACTGGTTCAAATTCCCTGGCGGAGAAGCGACTTCCAAGAAGTTCGGCGATACCATGCAGGGATACGTAGGCAAGCAGATCAGCAAAGATCAAATGCTTCAAGACTTCCAGAAAGCATGGGACAGCTTGAAGAAATAACGAAATACGAAGAAAAGCCCGGCATTCGCTCCAAGCGGATGACCGGGCTTTTTTCGGCGGTTTATAGGCCGGAAATCTTGCGGTTTTTTACGCTACTATTATCGGTTAATAAGGAGCTTTTCGCCAATCACATATAAAAGCGGAAGCCCGGGCAAACGCTTGAAACTTGTCCGTTTTTGTAAGATAATTGAAGTAGAACTAGAAAAAAATGTATGATTTGTCGGAGGAAAGCTCCAGACGAAATCATTCAAAATCTTCATTTGTAAGCGCAAACAAAATGTGATCCTCCCACACGCCGGCAATGTTCAAATACCGCGGGCTGAGGCCGATCTCCACGAAGCTGCACTTCTCCGCCACGCGCAGCGAACGCGCGTTGCGTGGGATGATCGCGGCCTGCACCCGATGCAGGCCGAGGGGGCCGAAGGCGATGCGCAGACATTCGCGCAGCGCCTCGGTCATCAGGCCGCGGCCGCCGTATGCCGCGTCGATGCTGTAGCCGACGTACGCGTTCTGGAACGGACCGCGGCCGATGCTGCTCAGCCGGACCGTTCCGATGAGGAGGCCGTCCGGCTGATGGAACACGCCGAAGCTGTAGGCGCGGTCGTTCGCGGATTCGTCCTCGAATCCGCGGATGGCCGCGAGCTGCGCTTCGGCCGTGAAGAACGTTTCGCCGCGCACGGGCTCCCACGGAGCGTGCTCGGCGCGGTTGCGCTGCCGGTAGTCCAGCAGCGCGGAGGCATCCTCCGGCGCAAGCAGCCGGAGATACAGGCGGCCGGTTTCGAAGCTTCGGCCGGGGGAGAGCAGGGGACTGCGATTCATAGGTTTTGGATTCCTTTCTATCTTTGTATTTGCCTATATGGGCGCAAAATCGTGCGAGTGAGCAAGGAACTGGAACTCTGTTGCCATATCGGCGGGCCGATCGGTCGGCGTGTGATCCGGGCGAATCGCACTGCCCGCCCTAAAGCATGGACAGTTGCGGCACGTGCGGCGATTGGGGCATTCCGAGAGGAAGGCGAGAGGCTGCGCCGCGCTCGGAGGAAAGCGGCAGGCGAGCCCCGCGAAGCTGCTCCATCCGCTGGTGTCAAGCCGTGGCGGAGCGGCGGCACACTGGCTGTGCGCCTCCGGGAGCACAGCCGGTGCAGCCTCGCCTCACGGCTGACGCCTCACGGCTGACGCCTCACGGCTGACGCCTCACGGCTGACGCCTCACGGCTGACGCCTCACGGCTGACGCCTCACGGC
>NZ_FNVF01000013.1:0-37516 GCF_900107975.1 Paenibacillus sp. UNC499MF | reverse complement strand
CCTCACGGCTGACGCCTCACGGCTGACGCCTCACGGCTGACGCCTCACGGCTGACGCCTCACGGCTGACGCCTCACGGCTGACGCCTCACGGCTGTCACCGCTAATGCCTTCTCCCGCCGACCTTCAACATAGGCAGCCTCCCGTACCTACGCCTTTTTTCGGGACTTGCTCCGTCTTCTCTATCTGGAGCAGTCGTAGGCAAGTCGCCCGTGCTTGGTACGGTATTCGGAAGGCGTGCAGCCGAACCATTTCTTGAACTGCTTCGAGAAATAAAGCGGATCGGAGAAGCCGACGGAGTAGGCGATCTGCTCGATCGTCGAGCCTTCCGTCATGAGAAGCTTGGCCCGCTCCATCCGGATTTTGAGCAGAAACTGTGTCGGCGTGAGGCCCGTATGCTGCCGGAACAGCTTCGACAAGTACGTGCGGTGATAGCCCATATGCTGCGCAAGCTGCTCGATGGTCACCGGCTGGGCGTACTGAAGCTGCAGCCACCTTACGGCGCGGTCGACCTGCTGCCGCCCGGCGTCGGTTTCTTCGCCTCTGCGGCGTGGGACATCGGCATGCGCGGCAAGCTTCCCGAGCAGCAGCCGCAGCTCGCCCTCCGCCTCCAGGTCGCAGGCCGGGCCAGCTTCCCGCAGCGCACGCTCGGCCCGGCGCAGGTAGACCGGCAGGCGGGGGAGCCCCGCCGCGTGAACGACCGGCCTCTGCGCCGTGATGCCGAGGCGGATCAGCAGGTCGTCGGCGGAGGAGCCTTTGAAGCCGATCCACCTGTAGCGCCAAGGCTCGCGCGTGTCCGAAGCATACGTGACGACTTCGCCGGGGAAGATCACGAAGGTGTCGCCCGGCCCCAGCTCATATTCTTTGCCGAGGCAGCTGAAGCGTCCCTTTCCGGATTCCACGGTATGGATCAGGTAGTAATCGAGCATTTGCGGACCGACTTCGTGGCGCGGAGCGGTCTGGCCGTGACCCGCGAACAGAACGAACAGCTCTCCTTTGCCGTTGTAGGGATTGACCGACACGGAGTGAAACGGTTTAAGCATGATAAGCCTCCAATCACGATAGAAGAACGGAAGACGATAGACTTCGGACGCTTCATTTTTTATAATAAAACAAGCTGGTCAAGATTGAGCCGAGAGAGGAGCAGTACCGTATTGAAATCGAACTCGTTTCTAAAAAATAACGCCCTTCACATGGCCTGGGCCATTTCCGTGGTTGCTACGCTCGGCAGCCTCTATTTCTCGGAAATTATGGATTTTACGCCGTGCAAGCTGTGCTGGTACCAGCGTATACTGATGTATCCGCTCGTGCTGATTCTGGGAATCGCCGCAACCCGCAAGGACAACAAGCAGGTTATTTACGCGCTGCCGTTTTCCGTATGGGGGATGGGCATTTCCCTTTATCACTATCTTATGCAAAAAACGTCCCTCTTTAAAGAGGCAGCTTCCAAATGCGGCATCGTCGCATGCGATCAGGATTACATCGACTGGCTCGGATTTATTACGATTCCGCTGCTGGCCTTCACCGCTTTTACGCTGATCACCGTTATTCTCGGTCTTCTGTGGGCCCAAATGCGCAAAGAAAAATAAGGCGGCCGCTTTCCGGTTATAAGCCTGCCTGTTTCACACTACAAATCTCCATACGAAAGTGGGATGTCTCCATGTGCGGTATCGTCTTCAGGCGGTATAGTGCTAGGTATAGGCATTCCACTTTTTTAATCGGGAGATGAGAAAATGTCCAAAATCACATTCATGGGCGCAGGCAGCACGGTGTTCGCCAAAAATATATTGGGAGACTGCATGGTAACGGAGGCGCTGCAGGGCTATGAGCTCGCTTTGTTTGATATCGACGGGGAGCGGCTGCGCGACTCTGAGACGATGCTGAATCATATCAAAAACACCGTAGGCAGCACATGCCGGATTAAGGTGTACAAGGACCGGAAGGAAGCGCTCCGCGGAGCGAAGGTGGTCATTAACGCGATCCAGGTCGGCGGCTACGATCCGTGTACGATTACGGATTTTGAAATTCCGAAGAAGTACGGCCTGCGCCAGACAATTGCCGATACGGTCGGAATCGGCGGCATTTTCCGCAACCTGCGCACGATCCCGGTCGTGCTTGATTTTGCCAGGGACATGCGGGAAGTGTGTCCGGATGCCTGGTTCTTCAACTATACGAATCCGATGGCTGTACTCACGAACGTGCTCAATACGCACGGCGGGGTCAGAACGGTCGGCCTGTGCCACAGCGTCCAGGCATGCATCCCGTATATGTTCAAACATTTGGGCATCGACCCCGAAGGCGTCCAGTCCAAAATCGCGGGCATCAACCATATGGCCTGGCTGCTTGAAGTGACGAAGGACGGCAAAGACTTGTACCCCGAAATCAAGCGTCTGGCGAAGGAAAAGCAGAAAGAAAAGCACCACGACATGGTCCGTTTCGAGCTTATGTTCCGGTTCGGATACTATGTAACGGAGTCGTCCGAGCACAACGCGGAGTACCATCCGTATTTTATCAAACGGAATTATCCGGAGCTCATCGAGAAATTCAACATCCCGCTGGACGAATATCCCCGCAGATGCGTGAACCAGATCGAGCGCTGGAAAAACCTCCGTGCCGAGCTAGTCAACAACCCGCAGCTGGAGCACAAACGGTCCGGCGAATATGCTTCCTATATGATCGAAGCGATGGAGACGAACGTCCCGTACAAGATCGGCGGCAACGTGATGAACACCGGCCTGATCACCAATCTACCGAAGGAAGCCTGCGTGGAAGTGCCGTGCCTGGTCGACGCGAGCGGCATTACGCCTACGTATATCGGCGATCTGCCTCCTCAGCTGGCGGCGCTGAACCGCACGAATATCAACACCCAGCTGCTGACGATCGAGGCGGCCGTTACCCGCAAGAAGGAGCATATTTATCATGCGGCCATGCTGGACCCTCACACGTCCGCGGAGCTTTCGATCGACGATATCGTGGCGCTCTGTGACGAGCTGATAGAAGCGCACGGAGACTGGCTGCCGGCTTATACCAACTGATCGAAGAAGGGACCGGAATTGTTTTCCATGGATTCCGGCCCTTTTTTTCGCGCAAAAAATAGTTTCCGACACAAGCTCCGATTATCAGGCAAAAATTCGCTCCGTACCTCCTCCCGAAGTCCCCCTTTCGGCTCTCTGCCAGATGTCCCGGTATTCATTTTTTACGCACCGTTCGACGATGTTTTGAAAATAATTTCCGTCTAAAATTTAAATAAAAAAAGTTGTTTCCTTTTGATTTTAAGGGTGCTATGATAGCTCCATCTTAAGTTCGAGTGCTGCGAAAAGGAGGACGAAAACTGCATAAAGGATTCGCCATGCTGGAAGGATCACGTTCATTTATTCACGAGGAGGTCCAGGTATGCGTAAATTCACAGCAGGTATGCTGGCTGCCGTTATGGCGTCGGCGGCCGCCTTGTCGGGGTGTTCCGCAGGAGGCGGCGGAAAGACGGAGCTCAATTTCTGGTACGGCTGGACCGGACCGGAAGCCGAAGCGCTGGAGAAATTGATCAAGGAATTTAACGACACCCATGAAGGTATCAAAGTGAAAGGCCTCAGCCAGAGTGACTACCAGAAGCAGCTGACCGCCATTACCGGCGGCAATCCCCCCGATCTTGCATCCCAATTCGGCCAGAACGTCGCTTCCTGGGGCGTCAAAGGCGCGATGATTCCACTGGACGATTACATCAAGAAAGACGGGATCGATCTCACAGACTTTATTCCCTCGGCTCTCTCCACTTCCCAATACGAAGGCAAAACCTATGCGATCCCGATTGCGATGCATTTCAGCATGCTGTACTACAACAAAGATCTCCTGAAGGAAGCGGGCTTCGACGGTCCGCCCAAAACGATCGCCGAATTGAAAACCTACGCGGAAAAATTAAGCGTTGTCCAAGAGGGCGGAAGGCTTGACCGGCTGGGTTTATGGCCCGGAGCGGACGCATATACTTTTACGCAGGTGTTCGGCGGCAAGTTCTGGGACCCGGGCAAGAAAGAAGTCACACCGGACGATCCGGGCTTCAAGCAGGCCATCCTGCTTTCCAAAGAGCTGTGGGATAAGTACGGCACGGAAAATCTCGACCGTTTCTCCGCGTCTCTCGGCAAGTACCAGTCTTCGCAGAACCCGTTTTTCTCGGGAAAATACGCGATGGCTCTGGACGGGGAATGGCTGCCGACGTTTATCAAGCAGTATGCGCCGGGCCTGAACTACGGCATCGCGCCGATCCCTTACAGCGAGGATAAACCCGAGCTGAAAAACGCCGGCAGCATCTCCACCAGCGTCTTTTACATCCCCAAGGGCGCCAAGCATCCGGACCAGTCTTGGACGTTCCTGAAGTGGTTGACGGAAAAACAGCAGATGGTCAAATTCACGGCTGCGCTCGGCAACCTGCCGACCAGGCTTTCGTCGCTCGACGACAAGACGTATGACAGCGTTCCCGGTTTTAAGGAATATACCGAGTATGCGAAGAGTCCTAACCTCAAGTCGTTTCCGGCGCTGCCTTTTATGAACGAATATATGGACGAAATTACGAAAAAGTACAACGACATCCTCAGGGGTAAAGTCGGGGTGGACGAAGGACTTAAACTGATCAAGGATAAAATCCAGCCTCTTGTAGGGAAGTGACCGGCAAGTAAATAAGGCTCTGTGCCATTAGTTTGCAAACGCTTACTTCGACGCGCTGCCGGTCCGGCCGCTCGCGTTTAAAGCTGCCGCCGCCTGCCAGTCCGGGAAGGAGCGGCGCAATTCCGGCCTTGCCGTCTGCATACGGGCGGGAGGCCGATATTCCGAAAGGAGATCCTTCATGAGCTCCGATACGATGCCTGCCCGTACCAGCCGTCCTCCGCGCTCCCGTAAAGCCAGACGGGATTTTTGGGTCGGGCTTGCCTTCGCTCTGCCCTGGATTATCGGATTTCTCGCGTTTACCCTGTATCCGTTTTTCGGCTCCTTGTATTTCAGCTTCACGAGCTATGATTTGTTCAATTCCCCCCAGTGGGTGGGACTGCAAAATTACACGGAAATTTTAAAAGACGATACGTTCTACAAATCGCTGCGCAACACGTTCTTCATGGCGTTTATCTCCATGCCGGTCGGACTGCTCAGCTCGCTGCTGATTGCCCTGCTGCTGAACGTAAAAGTGAAGGGGATCGCTTTTTACCGGACGGTGTATTATTTGCCGGCGGTGATCCCCGTAGTGGCGAGCGCGATCCTCTGGACGTGGCTGCTTAACCCGGACTACGGGCTGATCAACATGCTGCTCCGGGCGCTGCATCTTCCGGACCCGGCCTGGCTGCTCGATCCGCGTTTTACGAAGCCTTCGCTGATCCTCATGGGCTTGTGGGGCTCCGGAGCGGGCTCGCTCATCTTTTTGGCGGCCCTGCAGGGAATTCCCCAGCCGTTTTACGAAGCGGCTTCGATTGACGGGGCGAACGTATGGCAGAGGTTCCGGCATATTACACTGCCCGGGCTTTCTCCGGTTATTCTGTTTCAGCTCATTATGGGCCTGATCGGGTCGTTTCAGATCTTCACGGAATCGTTCATTCTGACGGGAGGCAACCAGGGAGGCGCCTTGGGAGGGCCGGACCATTCCCTGATGTTCTACGCCGTCTATTTGTATCAGACTGCCTTCATGTATCTGAAAATGGGCTACGCGTCCGCCTTGGCCTGGATTCTCTTCGTCATTGTCGTCCTTATGACCGTGCTCGTGCTGAAAACGTCCGCACGCTGGGTGTATTACGGAGGTGATTAAATGAAAACTTCCGCGAGCCTTCGCGGGGACGGCAGGAGCGTCATGCCGGGTATGCCTGCCGGGGTGCCGAAAAAAAGCCGCAAAGACCCGCTTCTCATATTCCGCCGGACGATTCTGCCGCATGCGGCCCTGTCGCTGCTCGGCCTTATTTTTCTGTTTCCGTTCATCTGGCTCCTCCTGACCTCGCTTAAGAACCCGTCGGAAATTTTTCAGGTTCCGCCCGCCATCTTCCCGGAAAAGTGGCAGTGGAGCAACTATGGGAACGCCATCGGATCGATTCCGTTCTTCCTGTACATGGGCAATACGCTGCTTCTGTGCGTCATCAACATTGCCGGTCAGCTTTTCTCGGCCCCGCTTGTTGCTTATTCAATCACAAAAATCCCGTGGCGCGGAAGAGGAATTATTTTTTCGCTTGTCGTAGCGACGATGATTTTGCCGGCCCAGGTCCAGATGATACCGGTCTATATCATTTTCGCGAAGCTGGGCTGGATCAATACGTTTCTTCCGCTGACGATCGGCAGCTTTTTCGGCGCCCCGTTTTACATTTTCCTGCTGCGGCAGTTTATGATGGGGCTTCCGGGCGAACTGTGCGAGGCGGCCAAAATGGACGGCGCATCCGAGCTGCGGACGTACGGGCAAATCATCGTACCGCTGCTGAAGCCGCCGCTGATGACGATTGCCCTGTTCACCTTCGTCGGGACTTATACCGATTTTATGGGCCCGCTCATTTATTTGAACGACAATACGAAATGGACCATTACGGTCGGGCTGCAGGGATTTCTTCAGGATCACGGAGCTCAATGGGAGCTGCTTATGGCCGCTTCCGCCATTTTTACGATTCCGATGGTCGTCCTGTATTTTTTCGGGCAAAAGTATTTTATGAAAGCCGGTTCCACGCTTTCGGGTTTTAAATAAGGCGTCTTGATCCACAGGTTGCGGAGATTATTTGCAGATCGCAGAAAACAATCCGGGAGGGGGAAATAGGGCGATGAAAATCAGCCTGAGCATGTGGAGCGTTCATACGTATTGGTACGGGGGAAAATGGGATGTGACCGATTTTCTCAGGTTCGCCGCCGGAACCAAAGCGGAAGGGGTGGAGCTCTTGTCCGTCTTCTGGAAGGACAGGGAACGTGAGCTGCCCGAGATCGACCGGACGCTGGATGAGCTGGGACTGAAGGTGGCTTGCTTCTGCGCATGCAACAACTTCGTATCGGCCGATGCCGGAGAACGGGCCGCCCAGCTCCGGGAAGTGAAGGAGGCCGTCGATATGGCGGTCCATTTCGGTGCGCCCGTCGTCCGGGTTTTCTCCGGAGACCGGCCGGATGAGTCGATGCCCGTGGACGAAGGCATGGGCTATGTGCTGGAAGGGCTGAGGGCGGCCGCCGCTTATGCGGAAGAGAAGGGCAAGGTGCTGTGCCTGGAAAACCACGGGCTATTCGCGGGCCGCAGCGACCAGGTGTCGGCGATCATCCGCGAGGTGGGCTCGCCGGCTCTGCTCAGCACTTTCGACACCGGCAATTTCCTGCTGGTGGGCCAGGATCCCTCCTCGGCCGTTCAAGAGCTGCGGGGCCTGGTGGGGCATGTCCACGTCAAGGATTTCCTGCGGACGGAGCCGGGGGCGGAGGGAAGCATAAACGCCCTCGACGGTACGCCCTACGCGGGCCGGATAGCGGGAGAAGGCGACGTGGATCTGCCGTTTATTTTCCGGGAGCTGGCGGCAAGCGGGTACGACGGCTGGCTCACGGTCGAGTTCGAGGGACAGGAGGAGCCGGCGGAAGGCTCCGTGAGAGCACTTGACTACGTGCATGGGCAGCTGGAGCTTCTGAAGCGGGAATAGCCGCAGGCAGGGGGGCGCATGATCGTGCGCGCGAGGAGAGCGCGTTCACCGGCCGGCTATGCACGGATTTTGGCGGATGATGAGAACGCATCTGAACTGGGCCGGGATGAGAAGGATACCGGAAAACGGGGCCCGAACGGGCAGCAGGAAGAAATAAGGCCTGAAGTATTTTGTCCGGCGGAACATATGAGACGGAAAACGCTGCCTAACCGGACAGAGAGACGCCAGTCGGCCGGAAGTAATAGTCCGGTACGGCTGTGCCACCGGTGCTGCAGATCATAGTCCATCCTGCAGATACACGCTGATCCTGCAAATAATGGTCTGCGCAGCAGATAGTGGATAAACAGACCGGCGCTCACACGGGAACGTAACGGGTTGGCACATTCATGCCACGCTCGTTATAAACCGTCCGCCGGGTACGCAAGAAAAAAGGCGCCTGCGGGCCGCAAACCGCGCAGCCTGCCGGACAGCCGACAAGCAAAGGAGCGAACAAAACGATGAGCATTCGCGTTGGAGTTATCGGGGCCGGGTCTATTGCCCACATGTTTCATTTGAAGCATTACAAGGAGCATCCCGGCGTGGAGCTTGCGGCCGTCGCCGATATCGACAAAGCCAGAGCCGACAAAACAGCCGCCGAATACGGAACGGCTTCGTACGCGTCGGCCGAGGAGATGCTGAACGCCGAGCGGCTCGATGCCGTAAGCATCTGCACGTTCAACGACAGCCACGTGGCGCTGTCGCTGCTGGCGCTGGAGCGCGGACTCGACGTGCTTGTCGAGAAGCCGATGGCCATGAACCGCGACGAAGCCGGGCGCCTCCGCGACAAGGCGGCGGAGAGCGACCGGATCGTCATGGTCGGCATGAGCCACCGGTACCGCGCGGATGCGCAGGCGCTGCAGGGCATGGTCGCTTCGGGCGGGCTCGGCAGCATCTACTACGCGAAAACCAAAGTCCTGCGGCAGCGCGGCGTGCCCGAGGGCTGGTTCACGGACAGCCGGTACTCCGGCGGCGGACCGATGATGGACATCGGCGTCCATGTGCTCGACCTGGCCTGGTGGATGATGGGCTGTCCTCAGCCCGAATCGGTTACCGGCAGGCTGTTCCGCAAAATCGCCCCGTATTCGACGAAAGGGATAGCGGCGTACACCGCTCATTCCGATATCAACAAATCGGAAGGCGTCTACGACGTCGAAGATTTGGGTACCGCTTTTATCACGTTCAAAAACGGTGCCGTTCTTACCGTCGAAGCAAGCTGGGCGGTCAACGGCAGCCAGGATGACGCCGTCAAAGTGGAGCTCTACGGTACGGAAGGCGGGGGAAGTCTCGAGCCGCTGAGCGTTTTCACGGAAGTGAACGGCTTTCCGGTGGAACACAAGCTTTCCGTTCCGTCCGTGGACTACTACAAGGCGGAAATCGACCATTTTGTAGATTGTGTACGTACGAGGCGCCAGCCGCTATCGGATGCGGCGCAGGGGTGCGAGGTCGTCGGGATGCTGGAAGCCATCCGGCTCTCCTCGGAGTCGGGCGGGCCGATCCGGCTGTAGCCCGGTGCCGCCGGATAGAGCCGGAACAACCGGAACAACCGGAACAACCGGAACAACCGGAACAACCCAATGCCCCCTTAATACGGCCCGATACGAAGCCGTCATGACCGAGCCGAAAATTACGTATCTGGACGGGTTGCGGGGTGCGGCCGCTCTGATCGTCGTTTTGGCTCATTTTCTTCAGGTGTTTCTGCCGTCCATGTTCGAAGCCCGGCCGCAGGTTTCCCACTTTGCGTTCGACCAGTGGATTCCGCGTACGCCGTTTAATCTTTTGTTCAATGGCAATTTCGCGGTCTGCCTTTTCTTCGTTTTAAGCGGATTCGTCCTGAGCCGCCGCTTCTTCCGGTACCGCAAACGCTCGATTGTGACGGCGGCGCTCCTCAAAAGATATTTCCGCCTTGCGTTTCCCGCCGTCTGCTCGCTGCTTCTCGCATACGCGGTTATGAAGCTGGACTGGAATTTTTACGACGATGCGCGGGAGTATACGCGGGCCACGATGCCCGACCCGTACACGACGGCTCCGTCGTTTGCGGAACTGCTGGAGCAGGGCTTTATCCATACGTTTTTCGGGTATGGCATGGCTTACAATCCCGTACTCTGGACGATGACCTACGAGCTGTTCGGTTCCTTTCTCGTTTATGGCCTGCTTCTGGCCTTCGGCAAGTCCCGTTTCCGGTTTGTCTGTTACGCCGCAGGCTTGTGGCTTTTCCGGGATTCCTACTATCTGGGCTTCGTGCTGGGAATGCTGCTCAGCGATCTATCGGCCGGGGCCGGCCGGAATCTGATCGCGCTCCGCCCCGGATTCTTTCCTGCGGCGTTCGGGCTGCTCGGCCTTTTCCTCGGTTCGGTTCCTTATGTGGGCTGGCAGGGGAGCGTCTACGCCTGGCTGCCCCTCAGCCCGGAAGGATTCCCCGGGGCCGTCACCTACCGGACCGCTGGCGCGGCTCTGGTGCTGGTTGCACTGCTGAACAGCAGACCGGGGCAGAAGCTGTTCGCCAGCCGACCGATGGCTTATTTCGGGAAGCTGTCTTTTTCACTCTATCTCGTTCATTTCGCCGTGCTATGCAGCTTCTCTTGTCTGCTGTTTCTGCGGCTTGAAGGCCGCCTGTCTTACGGGCTGAACATCCTTGTGACTACGCTCGTTTCGCTCCCGCTCGTATTTGCGCTGGCCCATTTGATGTACCGTCTGATCGACATGCCGGTTGTCGGCCTGCTGTCCCGGATACGTTTCGCTGCTTACAGCGGAAGCGATACCGGTAAAGGCGTGAGAAATGCCCCGACGGAAGCGGAAGTCCAGCTTGCGGGGCGTACACGCGCGACGGGCCCGGATTCCTGAATCCGAATTCCCGAATCCGCCTTGACCGCCGTCATACATGCTGTGCAAGAGATCGGCGGCTCGGTGACCGAAGCTGATGAGGAGCGGACTATCGGATTACGTCTTGAACATCCTCGCACCGGCGCATCCGGTCGGTCTCAACCAGGACGGAAAAGCCGGTTCCCTAGACAAGGGAGCCGGCTTTTTACTGTTTCCATTTTTACTTATGGGCCACAAGCTCTCCGCTTCCGGCCTCGACAAAAGCGATCCGGCTTCCCCCGCTTCCTTTTAGAACAGGCGTGTACAGCAGAATGTAGGCACTTTCGGGCGATTCGGCGTCATAATCCCGCTCCCATTCCAGCTCGAAGGTCACCGCCTCTGAGTAGAGCCTGAGAGCTTCAACGGCACTCAGCTTCACCGACGGAGCAAGATGCCGGATTTCTTCGGGATTCCAGTCGGGTCCCGAGAACCGGTCCACATGACCGGTGGAAGCATTCACGCATACCGTCACGAACTGCAGGTATAGGGGAATGTCCCGGAAGCGCAGCTGCCACGTGAAGAAGTAACGGAGCTGGCCGTCCGTTTCCGACTTGGCATCCCCGGCGCTTTTTTCCTGAAAATAAAAAGCAAGACCCGGCACTCCAAGCCAGTCGCGCATCGCTTTACGGAGAAAGGCGCCTGCCCGGTTCAGGCAGTCTTCATAGGAGAGGGCAAGCTCACCCGGCCTGCGGACCATCCAGATAAAGGAGCGCAGGCGGCCGGTGTCCTTATCGGCGACCGCTTTTACCGTCCCTTCCATGCGTCTGCGGAAAAAGGCGTCCAGTGAGAGGTCCGCCGGGTTCTCCTCCCGGTCCGCAGCGTGCCAGACGATTCCTTGGAGGTTCTCGTCCATATCCCTCTCCCTGTCTTTTACGAGGGGATAGGTGGGAATACCGATCAGCTCTTCAAGACTGCTGCACGAATCACCGCTCTCCTCCTCGGGCGATAACTCGAATGCCGTGAAAGCTTCGTCCTCTTCCGGTTCCTCGGCAGACAACACAGCACCTGTCCCGGCATCGTAGCGCAGGAAGCCGGGCTCCGGCCGATAAACGAGATGAAGCCGGTCGTCGCCGCCCGCATAGAGCGCGGTGTGGAGTTTGGCGATCGTAAGCTTCATCTCCACGGATTCGGCTATGTGCCGCCGGAGCTGTTCAGGCTGTGCCAGGGAAGCGGGAAGAGGAGGCTCGGCTGCGGTCCCTTTGTAGGTGAACCCCGTTACCTCTCCCGATAAGGTTAGGTGGACATAAGCGCCTGTCTGAGGAAGCGGCAGATCGAGAGCGGTCTGCGTCCATTCGAAGAAAGCCCTATCCTCTCCGATACGGGATTCCGTCAAATGAAACCGGCCGGCCTCTTCCGGTCGTCGGGCATGGAAAAAAGAGCGTGCCCGCTCGCCTAAAGCCTCTTCGCCAAGCGGAGATCCTTCCTTGCATAGATCTTCGTCTACGGAGTAGGAGAGGAGCCGGCCGGCCTCGTCGAGGGTGACGGAAATTCCGCTCTCGCCGGATGGCTCCTGCCACACAAACATGGCCTCCGCTCCGCCTTTTTCTCCCTCCTGCATATCCTCGATAATCAAGTTGAAGTGTGCCGGTACGGAACCGGTCACCGCTGCTTTCTGCCTAAGTTCGTCGATAAGCACCCAGATCGCCCCTTTGCCGGCGGGGCCGGTAAGTCCCCTGATTTGCGGCGGAAATAGTTGTTCCCTTTTACGTTTAAAACATAGTTTTAAGCAAGGATTCCTCAGCCCGCTGTCGAATTGGGAAGATTAGCCTCACATTTTAGGAAATCAAGGTGATTCCATGAAAAAAACCGCTGCGGCATCCGCCGTTCTGCTGCTTTCCGGAATACTGGCCGGGTGCGCAGTCAATTCCAACGTATCAAATTCGGGAAGTCCTGTCCAATCTCAGGCACCTGCCGCCGGCGCTTCCGCGGCTCCGACCAAGGCGCCTTCAACAACGCCGCAAAAAACGCCGGCAGACAGCGTGAAGCCTTCCGCTTCTCCGTCCGCGTCGGCGTCCCCGGCAGCTTCTCCCGCGCCTTCGTCCGCGGTGAAGGCTCCATCGTCGTCGGCACCGTCCGCTTCTCCCTCGGCAAAGCCGTCCGGCTCCACGGATATCGCGAAACCGTCTCCGCAGACGAAAGGCGAGATCGGCGGGAGCCGTCAGGCTCTGTCCTGGTATTACATGAAAAAGCCGAAAGGCCAGGTGCCGGATTTTCCGAAAGAAACGAAATCCTTCACCGCCAAGGAGAAAGCCGTCTGGGTCGGACAGGGCAAGAACGTTTACCTGACCATAGACAACGGCGGCCCGATGGGGGACACCGCGAAACTTCTGAAGACCCTTAAAGAGAACAACGTGAAGGCGAACTTCTTCATTTCAGGCAGCAACGTCAAGGCCCATCCCGATTTTATCAAGCAGCTGGCGGCGGACGGCCATCTCATAGCCAATCATACGATGACGCACAAAGATATGAATACGCTGAGCGACGAGCAAGTACGTAAAGAAATTACCGATTTCGAGAAGCTGTACAAAAGCATTACCGGGCAGGAAGTCGTTAAATATTTCCGCTTCCCGTACGGAAAATACAGCACGCATCTGCTCGGTCTGGCTTCGGATATGGGCTATACCTCCGTATTCTGGTCAACCGCGATGCGTGACTGGGAGCCCCGTGCGAACGGAGCCGAGGACCCTTACAACGATATCATGAACAACCTGCACCCGGGGAATATCATCCTCATGCACCAGGGCTCCAAAGAAAACATGGAAGCGCTGGACCGCATTCTGAAAGACGTGAAAAAAGCCGGCTACTCCTTCGGTCTGGTAAGTGAGATCAAGCGCTGATACCTTGATTGCCGGAAGCGCCCGGATCTCGTCCGGGCCTTAACCCCAGCCAGTCCTGCAGCTCCGGGCGCATGCCGCTACGGAGCTGCTTTCGTTGGCACCGAATCGGAAATCTGGTATGATACCTAGGTACATTTCGGCTTGGGCAATCATATTCTATCCATGTATTTACAAGCAATCATTTCATTCGCAAAGGAAGCGTATAAGTGTGCAGCAAGCGATAGCCATCCTAGACTCCGGAGTCGGAGGATTAACTGTTGTAAAAGAAGTAATGCGACAGCTTCCGCAGGAAAAAGTGATTTATTTCGGCGATACGGCCAGAACCCCTTACGGCCCCAGACCCGCCGACGAAGTTCTCGCGTTTACGAATCAAATTGTGGATTACCTGATCCAATTTAACCCTAAAATGATCGTGATCGCCTGCAATACCGCGACGGCGGTCGCGCTGGAACAAATCCGCGGACGGCTGGATATTCCGGTGCTGGGCGTCATTTCGCCGGGAGCCCGTGCCGCGATCAAGACGACGCGAAGCAGCATTGTCGGCGTCATCGGCACGGAAGGCACGATCCGGAGCAAAGCGTACGAGCAGGCGCTGAAGACGATCTCGCCCACGATCCAGGTTCACTCGCTGGCCTGCCCGGCCCTGGTGCCGCTCGTGGAGCGGGGATTGTACTTTTCCGAGGAAGCGGTAGATACCGTGCGCGATTCTCTTCAGCCGCTGCTCGACAAGCCCATGGATTGTCTCATTCTCGGCTGCACGCACTATCCGTTCCTGACGGAAGCGATCACCCGTGTGGTCCATCCCGACGTGACGCTGATCTCTTCCGCGGACGAGACCGCCCGGGAAATCAGCACGATTCTTTATCACCAGGGAATGCTGGCGACGACCAAAGACATTCCGGTGCACCAGTTTTTCTGCAGCGGCGATGCCGAGATGTTCCATCAGATTACGGGCTCCTGGCTTCGCGAGCAGCTGCTCGCCACCCCGGTTGTGTGGCAGGTGCCGACATTCGTCTAAACCGCAGCCTTTACGCAGCCAAACGACAGGACCGGTAAGTTCCGCCGTATTCGATTCAGAAACGGTCGGAACCTGCCGGTCCTTTTGCATGCCCGGGACATGAAGAAGGGAGAGGGGGCATAGACATATATTCACAACCCGGTACAGGGAAGCGCGTGCGTGAACGAATACGGCTTCCCTTTGCCTTGTCCCGAGGAGGTATGAGTGGTATGCCGTTTCGCCACGTCGTTCAACAGGGGGAGACGCTTCAGCGGATCGCCAGATCGTATGCCGTCAATGCGGTCTCCCTTATGGCCGCGAACCCGCAGCTTAGTCTTCATGAGTATGTCATTCCGGGACAAATTGTCCTGATCCCACCCAAACTCGATCATCAATATACGGTTCAGCCCGGCGATGCCTGGGAAAGCGTGTCGCTGCGCTTCGGGTTATCCCGGGAAGAACTCTGGAAGGCGAATACCTTCCTGGATCCGGATGTGCTCCGGGCGGGCGTCACAATCGATGTGCCGGTTGTCCGCGACAGGACGGTGGTCCGCATGGCCGAGGAATACGGCTATCCCGAAATGCTCCGGGATTTGACGCTTCTGAAGGAACGATACCCGTTTCTGGAGGAAACATGCATCGGGAGTAGTGTGCTCGGCCGGAAAATCCCCGCGGTCCGGATCGGCACCGGAAGCCGGGAGATCCAGGTCAACGCATCGTTCCACGCCAACGAATGGATCACCTCTCTGGCTGCCGTGAAATTTCTTGAAGACTACGCGGAGGCTGTCCGCCAAGGAGGAGATATTCACGGCTCCGATGCGGCGGAATTGTTCCGCGAGACGAGCTTATGGATCGTGCCGATGGTGAATCCCGACGGAGTCGAGCTCGTGCTCGGAGGCATCTATCCGGCGCATCCCCTTTTCGCTTCCCTCCATGAGTGGAACGGAGGCTCTTTTGATTTCCGCCGGTGGAAAGCGAACATCAACGGCGTCGATCTTAACGATCAGTTTCCCGCCTTCTGGGAAGAGGAGCGGGCCCGGCGCGCAGTACCCGGCCCGGGCCCGCGCGACTATACGGGCGAGGCTCCGCTGACGGAGCCCGAAGCGGCAGCCGTCGCTGAATTCACCCGCAGCCGCCGCTTCGCTCACGTCATCGCCCTCCACACGCAGGGGCGCGAAATATACTGGAACTACCGGGACTATGAACCGGAAGACGCCGAATTTCTGGCCCAGAAGCTTGAGCGGGCAAGCGGCTGCAAGAGTGTAAAGCTGCGGGGCAGCGATGCGGGGTTCAAGGACTGGTTCATCTACGAATTCCGGCGTCCGGGATTCACCGTCGAACTGGGAAGCGGAACCAACCCGCTCCCGCTGGAGCAGTTTCCGCAGCTTTACGAAGAAGCCGCCCGGCTCCTTGTCCGGGCTCTCTCCCTGTAAACGCGGAAGGAAGCCGCCGCCCCCGGTACAAACGTCCAATCCCTCCGAAAGCGGTTCCCATATAATGAACCAGGCGTATAGGGGAGGGAATGACGATGGCGGGCAAGAGCGGAAAAGGAAAAGGCGGCAAGAAGATCGAATCCTCCGGCAGAGTGCAGTATACAATGAGGATTGTCGAATCATCTACCTGTGCTTCTTGCAAACAGCAGTGCGCAAGGGGACTGTTATATCTGGAGCGGATGTCCCGGCCCGGTGCGCTGGGCAAAGGGGTACCGTGTATTCTGACGCGCAGAAAATTAACGTAAGCCTATAAAAGCGGGCCGATTCGGCCTGAAAACAAACCGACTGATCCCGAAGACTCAGGCCCGGACACGCGTCCGGGCATATTTGGGTTTATTTTGCATGACTTAAAATGGTAAAAGATACCTATATAAAGTAATTGTATGAATTATGCATTTTAATGGTAAACTAGTAGAGATTATAGGTATAAAGGTTTTTGAAGTTTAATTAATTTTGTTTTATGATAAAGAGTAAGACCAATCCGAATAGGAGGAATAGTATGTCCGGGATTCTGCCACTCGACCAGTTCAAGGAGTTGGAACGTGAGGAGCAAATACGGTTAATTAATCAGTGGAAAGAAGATTATTCCGTAGGCGAAATTACGTCGGCATGGAAGCTTAATAATGCGGCAACCTACTATACCATTTTGAAAAAACTGAACATCTACAACGATACAGTCAGAACGTCCAACAAGTTTATGGGCTATACAAATTACCGCTCCCAGAGCAGATCACTGGAGCGGCCTTCCGAACCGTCCGACTTCCGGCGTCTTCCCGAATCTGTTCAGGCAGACAATCGTCCGGTCGTTTCGGCCCCGGCTTTGTCGATCTCGGACAACTTCCGCTACAATGTAAACGGAACTTACCCGGCCGAAGAGGTCGCGCAGATTTTGGAGCGGCTCAGCCTGTTTCTTAAAATCAGGAGTCATGTCCCCGTGAACGTGGAATTGAACATCCGATTCGGCGATTCGGATGCTGTGACAAGTGAGCTGCAATCCGGCGAACCGCACAGTTGAGAAACGAATGTAGAGATTTGAGGACAGAGCATCGGCTTATGCGTGATGCTCTTTGTTCTTTCCGCGGCGATTCCGGGTAAGAGGAGATATACGCAACGGGATTAATCTGAAACGATAGATGCCGGATTGCGTATAGGCTATTAGGGACTTCCGTCGCAGACGGGAACGCGGCTCAGCTTGACGTTCACCTTTAACGGATCAGGTCCACCCTAAGGAGGGAACCCGTGTGAAAAAACTTTTGTCACTCCGCCACTGGAGCCATGTATTCAAGCGTGCGGGAAAACTGCTCATGTCTCCGAACGTGCCGATAGGCAGCAAACTTCTCTTTGTAGTTCCGGCGCTGCTGTACTGGGTACTTCCCGACGTTCTGCCGTTTATGCCGATTGACGATATAGCGGTCACGATGATGCTGGCTAACTGGTTCACGGGCTGGATGGAGCGCAAATATCCGCAGGCTTGATAAATATGAATCCGTTAGGCGGAAGAAAGCCTAATTCCAATATACACGATATAGACAGCTTGGAAAGACTTGCATCGGATATTTCGCCCGGGATCGGGCTGAATGTTCACGAAGAGACGTTTGTAAGCCGCGGTCTCGCGGGAAGGGGGTCAGCCCCGCCCGTGACCGCGGCTTTTTTGCGTACCTGGGAAGCCGGTAAATGGCAAGAATAAATCCACGATAGAACAACGAACAAACGATAAGAAGGCCTTTTACAGGGAATCGGACTCTCCGGGGTGGATGGAGCATTTGTTCTCGATAAACCGGATCTGGTTTTCCAGGCGGTTCACTTTCTCGTTATGCACGAGCGACCCCGGGATCATGCTGATTCTGAGGTCGTTCAGCTCTTCCTTCAACTGGTGCAGGTCCAGACCCGCGTGGGCGCAATCGTAATTGCTTTCGAGGTTTTCAATCATCGGCCGCTGCCTCCCTGTTTCAAGGATGAATGGACTTATTTGCTTTTGCCGCTGCTGTTCTTGCGGTCGGAAGTGCGGGTCGTCGTGTTTTGCCGGGCGTGGCCCTGCTGTTTGTGAGACACTGACATCACCCCCTGTCCGGTCGGATTGGTCATGACAGAGCACGTGTACGAAGCTTAGTATGCGGCACGGCGGGTTTTCTATACGGGTCTCCGGATTGCCGCCCCGCTCTCCTTCGCGAAGGCCAAAAGAACCCATAAAAAAGACCCTGAACCGGGGATGTAACCCCTTTCAAGGTCGGCTTTTTAAAAAAATTATTGTGAAACGCCCGAGATCAGACGGTTCTCCAAACTTTTTTTGACTTTCTTGATGGCTTCGGTTTCCACCTTATGGTCCGAGTTAAACTTCTGTCCGGAGAGGGCCATGGCTTCCTTAACGGTCATTTCAACAAGAATCGTATCGTCCCCTTGGGGAATGTGCAGATTGGCATTCATGTACTTCACTCCTTGTCAATCCAGATTAGGGGTGCGACTGCTCGGTTTCGGAAGCGATGAATGTTTGCCGGGTGCAAGGCGGAAAGTGTTCGTAGTCCGCCTTTTTAATATAACACATGATGTAAGGTCGCTCAATAGGCTGCACACAATAAAAGGAAAAAAACAGAGCTTCGGGATGATCCGAAAAACTCTGTTTTTAATCGGGGAATTAACCGTTGATCTTGATGCCCAGCACGTGATCCAGCGGAACGGGTCCGATATCGCGGCTGTCTTTGCTGTTGTTGCGGTTATCTCCCATCACGAAGACATGGTCCGCGGGGACGGTAATTTCCTCATTCGATTCATACAGCATCGTTTCGTTGAGATAGGGCTCGTCCAGAGGCTGTCCGTTGCGGTATACTTTGTTGTCTTTGAACTGGAGCTTATCGCCGGCTTTGCCGATGACGCGTTTGACATACAGGTTATCGTCCACTTTACCGCTCAGCAGCGAAAACAGCGGGTGTTCCATGATGTCGTCTTTCAGCGTACGCTCCCGGCTTACGCGGCTGTCGATAATGACGATGTCCCCGTAGTCAGGCTCGTAGCCCAGCGTGTGCGACAATTTCGATACGTAAATACGTTCCTGGTCGGATAGAGTCGGGTCCATCGAATGGCCCAGCACCTTGGTCGGCTGAATACCGAAGATTCCGATAACGAGTGCAATGACGAACGCGATTCCGAGGGAAAGCGCCCAGCCTCCAATTTCTTTTGCCACCTTATTCATCGCAAATTCCCTGCCTTCCGGTTTACAAATCTCATAAATTTCTCTTAGCTTGAGTATATCACGGCTGTTCACGCCTAGACAAAAAAAAGAGGCCGTCCGGGCCTCTTTCATGTTTAAGCTTGTCTTAACGGGCGGGTCTAATATTCATCCTCGGGAGAACGGATCCATTTGCGCAGATAGCCCTGGTCATACAACGCTTTGATGAGAATAATGAGGATCGGGGAAAGAATAACCCCTGCAACCCCGAATAACGACAGGGAAATGATCATAAAGGACAGCATCGTAAAAGCGGATACCCCGAGCGACTCGCCCGTAATCTTGGGCTCCAGCACCTGCCGGACGAGAACGACTACAGCCAGCACGACGGTCAGCCAGACGCCCGTCATCGTGCTTCCCGCGATAAAGTGGTACACGATCCACGGCACGAACAGGGTCGAGACGCCGAGCAGCGGCAGCACATCGAAGAAAGCGGCCAGCAGCGAGATCGTAAAAGCGTTGTTGATGCCGAGAATCATGAGCGAGACCAGAACCATCACGAACGTGATAGAGATAAGAATGAGCTGGGATTTCAGGTAGCTCACGATGCCTTTGATAACGTTCTCGCGGAGAAAATCGAACGCTTTGCGGAACGTTTTGGGCGTTTTTTCGCGGGCGTTCTTTTTCCACCAGTCGATTTCAAGGGAAAGGAAGAAGGCCAGGATGACGCCGGCTACGAAATTCAGCATAAATGTCGAAAAAGAAGTAACGAGTCCCATGACGCCGCTGGTTAAGAAATTAAGCAGGGTTTTCAGGAAATTCGTGGCGAAGCTTGTCGCTTTCGTCGCCATCTGATTGGCGATTTCCCTGGATTTCTCGATCACATCGGGAGGAAGCGCCTCGATGCTGTTTTGCAGATCGATCGTACGTTTTGTAATTTGCTCCTGAAGCATCTGGGTATACTTAGGAAGTGCCGTAACCAGATTGTCGATCTGGCTCGTAAAGAGAAATCCCGCTCCGGTAAAGACGGCCAGTATGACGAGGATGAAAAGCAGCGTCGAAATCGTCGTCGCGAGCATTTTTTTCAATCCCCTGCGGTTCAGGAAGCGGGCGAGGGGCTCGATCATGGCAAAAATGATGAAAGCCCAGAAAATCGGCGTGGCGATCGAGTAAATAAAGCTGAACAATTTCATGAACAGAAAAACGGTGAGGACGATCAGCCCAATATCCAGGATGGTTTTGTAGTACCGTTTATAAAACGATATCATAGCATTCCTCCGTAATCGTTATGGCCGCTGGCAGGACGTGTGGGGGATGACAGGGTAGTTGCCGGGCAGGTTTGCCATGCTTTGGCAGGTTATGTAGGTAGAAAATAACCGGGGACGGACAGGTCGCAAGCTTCAGGCATGCTGCCCGTCAGTCTCCCGGCTGCAGGAGAACCGCGGTTACTGCGCAGTCAGAATGAGCGGTCCGTCCTGCGTGATGGCGATGGTGTGCTCGTATTGGGCGGACAGGCTTCCGTCCACCGTACGGGCGGTCCAGCCGTCGAGATCCACGGTGGCGAAGTACATGCCCGTATTGAGCATCGGCTCGATCGTCAGCACCATGCCCTCCTTGAGCCTCGTGCCGCGGCCGGCCGGGCCGTAGTGGGGCACCTGGGGCTCCTCGTGCATCTTCTGGCCGATTCCGTGGCCCGTGAAGTCGCGGACGACCGAATAGCCGCGTTCTTCCGCGAACACTTGAATCGCATGGGCGATATCGCCGATCCGGTTGCCGATCACCGCCTGCTCGATGCCTTTGTACAAGGATTCCTTCGTCGTCTCAAGCAGGTTGCCGGCTTCCTCGGAAACCGTGCCGACCGCATAGGACCAGGCGGAATCCGCGAGCCAGCCGTCCAGTTTGACAACCATATCGATGGTCACGATATCCCCGTTATTCAACGGCTCCTTCTTCGGAAAGCCGTGGCAGATAACATCGTTCACGGAGGCGCAGGTCGCATACTGGTACCCTTTGTACCCTTTCTGTTCAGGCGTAGCGCCGTTCTCGTGCAGGAACTGTTCCGTGAACTGATCGATTTCCCAGGTGGTTACGCCCGGGCGGATCATTTTCGCGATTTCGCGGTGGCATGCCGCCAGAAGCCTGCCGGCCCGGTGCATTTTTTCAATTTCGTCTTTGGTCTTAATCGTTACCATAAGAGCGATCCATCTCCTCTGCCGAATTATTTGTATATTCCATCAGTATGACCTTTCGGCAGCTTCTAGTTTCGTTCGGGTCAAAAAAAGACGCCGCTTGGTGCGATTGATATCCCGATAAAGGTCAGCGTAACTTAAAAAGCTCTCCAAAGCCCGTGAGAAAGCCTAAATTCCATAGTATAAAATTACCGCAAAAAATTCAAATCGGGCGGGGCGATTTTTCCCTGCCGTACAATCAGCTTATGCGGCGGTCCGTCACGCGGCGCTGCGCCGATGACCCGGAAGCCGGAAGCATGCGAGTTTCCTCTCCCGGAACCTTTAATCCCCCGGCGGATCGCCGAAAAACTGCATGTGCCCTTTTTCCGCCCGGTAGTAGTCCAGTCTGTCCCGAAGCGTGCCGGTGTGAAATTCGAATTTATGCCCGTCGGGATCTTCGAAATAGAGGGAGCTTTTGTCCCGGCTGTGCCGCTCCCGGCCAGGAAGAAGGGCTCCGCAGGCGGCAAGCTTCGCTTCCAGGGCGGGCAGATCCTCCTCATCTACCGTAAAAGCGAGATGGGTATAGGACTGGCGGATCTCGCTGCGGGGGATATCCGGCTCGGTATTCAGGGCAAGCCAAAGGCCGCCGAGGTCGAAATAGGCTAGGGAACGCCCTTTAACGAGAAGCGTGGCGCCGAGCGCCTCCTGATAGAATCGGATCGACCGCTCCAGGTCGGAAACGGAAACGAGCAGATGGTTGATCCCGCGAATTGTCACGGCTTTGCCTCCTCCGGCTTGCGACTTCTTGTTGATTTCATGCGAAGCTTTCTTTACAATAAAGATTAAAAGAAAGAATGATAACTTTTCAGGAGATGTGACTACACTATGAACGTCAAAATTTCGCGCAACGCAGCCAAAGTTTTGAAACTCGAACTGGAGAAAGAAGAGAACCAGGGTCTTCTGGTCCGCGTCCAGGTAAGCCACAATCACGGCGATCACGCTCACTATGCGCTTGGTCTCGATACACAAACGGATAAAGATGTAGTCGTTTCTACCGATAAGGAGATTGACGTCCTGCTGGAGAAAGACGAGCCGCTGCTCGACGGCATCCGGATCGATTACTTCTACGTTCCGCAAGAAGGATTCATGATCACGAATCCGAGCAAAGGCAATCACGGAGATCATTAATGGCTAATGATATCCGGATTTGCGATAAATGCAAGCATATGCGGGTGAAAACGGCTCTGCCTAAGCTTCAGAAGCTTGCATCGGATGCCGAAGTCAAAGTCGGCTGCAAATCATACTGCGGACCTTGCGCCCGCTACGCATTCGTTTTTATTAACGGCCGTTATATCAAAGCGCCGACCGAAGACGAAGCGATCGAGTATGCGAAGAAGTTTGTGAAGTAGCCAAAGAAACGGCCCGGGGAACCGGGCCGTTTTTTTTTGTTGCCCTCAAACCGGCATCCGGTTATTCAGGCGGGGCTTTTGGCGCCGGTCAGATCAAGAAGCGCTTCTTCCAGCTTCGGAAAGCGGAAGCGGAATTCATGCTCTAGCAGCTTGCGGGGAAGAACCCGCTGCCCCTCCAGCAGCAGCATGGAAAGCTCCCCGAGGACAAGCTTCAAGGCGAAGGCGGGAAGGGGCAGGACATGAGGCCGCCGCAGGACGCCGCCCAGCGTCTGGGCGAATTCCCGGTTACGGACCGGATGGGGGGCCGTGGCGTTTACGGGGCCCGAGATTTCGTCGTTGCGGATGCAGGCATCGATTAACGCGACCATATCCGCGATATGAATCCACGACATCCACTGGTTGCCGCTGCCGATCCGGCCGCCTGCGCCGAATTTGAACGGAAGGGCCATTTTCGGAAAGGCTCCCCCGTCTGTTCCGAGCACGAGACCCGTACGGATTTTGACGATCCGTTCCGCGGGTATCCGGTCAGCGGCCTCCTCCCATTCTTTCACGACTTCCGCCAGGAAATCGTCGGCGCGGACGGGACTGAATTCATCGTATGTATGGGTTTCGGATGTGCCGTAAATCGCCATAGCCGAAGCGTTTACGACTACCGGGGGCTTATTGTCCAAGGCTTTAACGGCTGAAGCGACAGCCGCCGTCGTTTTCAGGCGGGAAGCGAGTATCTGGCGCTTTGCGGTTTCGCTCCAGCGCTGATTAATGGTAGAGCCGGCCAGATTGATCCAGGCGTCTATGCCTTCAAGATACCGGGGATTAAGCTCGATTTCCGACCAGGTCACGGTTTGGACGCCCGCATAAGAATGCCCGGAAGCCGAACGGGAAACGAGAATGAGTTCCTCTCCCAGCTTTTTGAAATGGGCGATAAGGTGGCGGCCGATAAACCCCGTTCCTCCGCTGATGGCAATTCGCATGAGCTCTCTCCTCCTTCTCTCTAATTTCCATTATATGACGAACCGTTTTTTTCCACAAACCTGCTCAGGGCGGAACTTTTCAGGGACCTTTGCGGACTTGCGCCGGGACAAAGCTAGTACTTTTGAACGCAAAAGCGCGGGCGGCCCGGAACGAAGAAGGAGCCGAAAGCGGTTTTTAACCGGATTATCGATGGTGTACAATAGAGGGATACATAGGGAAGAGGAGGAAAAGACAGATGATTGCTATCCGAAAATTAACCGAATGTACACTAGACCAGGCCGTTCAGGTATGGAACGAAGGGTTTTCCGGGTACTTTGTCGACATGACGACAAATCCGGGTGCCTATATGACGAGACAGGCATATGATCAATTATCGCCGCAGCATTCCATTGTCGCTTTCGACGGGGAACAGCCGGTAGGGTTTGTTTTGACCGGAATTCGCTTGGCGGGGGGCCGTAAAATTTCCTGGAACGGGGGCACCGGAATCATTCCGGCGTACAGGGGCCAAGGAGTCGGCCGTAAGCTGATCGAAGCCGCACTGGACATTTACCGCCAAGAAGGCGTCGATACGGCTACGATCGAAGCGTTTGCGGATAATGCCCCGGCGATCGCTCTCTATGAAAGCGTGGGATACGTCACCCGGGACACGCTGCTGGCGCTCCGAAAAGCGGGCGGGTCTGCAGGCGGCGGTCCGGCAGAGGTGACCGGCGAGAGCCGGGGAGCCTTGGACAATGCGCTGCCTCCGGCGGCCGCCGAGACCGACGCAGCGGCTGTACGCGCCGGCGGGTCTGCCAATGCCTCCGGCGGCTTAACGGCAGCGGCGCGGCATAACGATGCCGCCGGTCGATACACGCTGCGCCACGGCACCGCCAGAGACGCCGGCCTCCTGCCGTTCTATCCGGCCCTGGGTGCGTGGAAGGGGCATTGGGCCAGTTTGCCGGCGGGAGAGTCGCTGATCGCGTTCGAAGACGGCGAGCCGGCCGGCTACGCCCTGTACCAGCGGGTCTATGAAGCTTCGGGCAAACTTGCCGGCGTTACACTTTACCAGTGCGAAGCCTCGCCCGACAACCGGGATCCCGAGGCGGTGCTCAGAACTCTGCTGGAGGCCGTTCTGGACAGACACGGAGGAGCCTCACTCACTGCGTCTCATATTCCTTCGAGCCGGACGGATTTGCTCCGCCTGCTGGAGGAGAGAGGATTTCGAACCGCTCACGAGATGGTCTGGATGGTCAGGGACATGACGGTAGAAGGCCGGGCGTGATACGATAGCAGGACAGCTCCGGCCGGCAGGAAGGCTGGCGGCGTCCCCGCTGCGCAAGAAACCTGGGGCCGTCAGCCCGGCATGGCCGGGCAATCCGAAAGATTTAAAGGAGAATGTAACGATGAGTATGGACCGTTCCCTAATTGAGATCAGTAAATCGCTGCTGCAGTCCAGCCTTGGCGTTAAGCCGGGCGAGCTGCTTGTCGTCGTGGCCGACGACTATAAGAAAGAGCTAGCCGAGCATGTCCATCAGGCCGGACTGGAACTGGGGGCCGACGCCTCCCTCGTCGTCATGAAGCACCGCGAGAAATCCGGCCAGGAGCCTCCGGCTCCGGTTGCGGCGGCGATGCGCGAGGCGGACGTGGCCGTCTGCCTGACCCAGCACTCGCTGACGCATACGGGCGCGCGCAAGGAAGCGGCCGCAAACGGCACGCGCGTGGCGACGATGCCGACCATCACGGAAGACATGTTCCGTGAAGGGGCGATCTCGGCCGACTACGCACAGGTGCGCGAGCTGACCGAGCGCGTGACCGCCCGGCTGACGGCCGGAAGCCGGGTTACGATCGAGAAGGAGCACACGGCGCTCACCTTCTCGATTGAGGGCAGACCGGGCGTGCCCAGCACGGGCGTCTATCTGAATCCGGGCGAATCGGGCAACCTCCCTTCGGGAGAAGGCTATATCGCCCCGGTGGAAGGGTCCGCCTCGGGCACGCTGCTCGTGGACGGTTCCATTGCCGGTCTGGGCAAGGTGACGTCCCCGCTCACGCTGACCGTGGAGAACGGCCGCCTTGTCGGAGCGGACGGGGAGCAGGGCGAGGCTCTGCTTGCCATGCTTGGCGGCGGGGACGGCCGGCTGCTGGGCGAGTTCGGCATCGGCACGAACGACAAAGCCCGGATCACCGGCGTCGTGCTTGAGGACGAGAAGGTATACGGCACGATCCATGTGGCCTTCGGAAGCAACAATACGTTCGGCGGAACCGTAGCGGCCGGCGTCCATATCGACCTCATGGTGCTTTCCCCCCGCGTGTATATCGACGGAGAGCTGATTTTGGAAAACGGGCGTCTGCTCGTCTGATCTCGTCTGATCTTATTTGATCCGCCGCCCGGACACATGCTCTTCCCCGGACGTTTGTCAGGCAACGCCGCAACGTATAAAGGGAGCAGTGACGCCTGATGTGGCGATCGTCCAAACGTCCGGCTTAAAGTCTCCTGACGGGCGGAAGAGCCCGGGTCCTCCGTTCTTGATCTTGCTGTCCTTACCGGACGGCAAGATTTTTTTGTTGTGCTGGACGAATTGTCGTGTATAATAACAAAAATATACAACAATTGACCGAAGGTAAACGAATGCCTTCCTGGTTACCCGGTCGGCCGGATACCCGGAAATGTTCGGAAGGAGACTGATTGGCTTGAATCGAATACGGCATTTTTTATCTTCGTATCATCCGCTCGTGCACACGCTTCTGTTCGGTACAGTGATGGCGCGGGCAGCTTCGTCCATGAGTATGCCGTTTCTGGCGCTTTACCTCGTTGCCACTACGGATATGAGCAAAGGAATGATCGGACTTGTTATCGGAGCAAGCTCGCTGGCGGGGACGGTAGGCGGCTTTATCGGGGGGACGCTCTCGGACCGGATCGGCCGCAAGGTGGTCATGCAGGGAGCGCTGTTTACATGGGCCGCCGTTTTTGTCGGCTTTTCCCTGGTTACCCATCCTTTGCTGTTTCTTCTGCTTAATCTGGTCAGCGGCCTTTGCCGTTCGTTCTACGAACCGGTTTCCCAAGCTCTCATGGCGGATTTGACCGAAAAAGAAAAACGGCTGCAGGTGTACTCGCTCCGCTATCTGGCGATCAATGTCGGAGTCGCGGTAGGTCCTCTGCTCGGTGCGGCCTTCGGGATGGTGAAAGGCTCTCTGCCTTTTCTTCTTACAGGGATCGTATACTTGTTCTACGGAATCTTCCTCGTCGTCATGATGAGAAAATTTAAGGTTCAAACCGTATCCAAGGAAGTCAAGGAAAGGGTAACGTTCGCCGCCGCATGGAGGGTCGTCCGCAAGGACATGATTTTGCGCTACCAGCTGCTTGGCGGGATGATCGGAGCGGTCGGTTATTCCCAGATGTCCATTACCTTGTCGCAGTACGTGAACGAAAATTTTGCACAGGGGGTCAAGCTGTTCGCGGTGATGATGAGCGTCAATGCCGTCACCGTCATCGTGCTTCAGATCCCGTTGTCCAAGCTGGCGGACCGGAAGTCACCGCTTACGGCGATCGTCGTGGGGAATATTCTGTTCGCGCTCGGGGACGTCGGCTTCGCGCTTTCGGGGCACTGGCTGCTGCTTATCGCTTCGATGGTCGTCTTCACCATAGGGGAGACGCTCAATTTCCCGGCGTCGACGATGCTCATGGACAAAATCGCTCCGGACCATATGCGCGGCACGTATTTCGGAGCGCAGACCCTTACCAGTCTCGGGCATTTTGTCGGGCCATGGATCGGCGGTCTCCTGCTTGCCTCGATCGGCGGCCATATGTTTCTGGTAATGGCGGTTGTAACGGTCATGAGTTCGTTTTTATATTGGCGTGGAAGTCACCTTCTTACAAAACGGATAGAAAGCGAATACGGAACGGCGACCCGATCCGTCTAATAAGTTGCGCAGTACCCGGCGCACGCTGGGGCGTCGCATGACAGCGGCAGCCCGGCTGTATAGCGAATGTGCCGCATATTCGTGCTTATCCTGCTAAAAAAACGGCCTTTCCGTCCGCATACAAGCGGTTGGGGGCCGTTTTTGATTTATCGCGTTATGGGTTGGAGCGGAACCGGTGAGCGGTGTTCACTCTTGATTTCCGGACTTTAGCGTACCGTAACGGCCGCTGTCGTAAGCTTTCCCTCGGTCTGCACACCGTCATCCGCTTTGGGGCTGACTACGACCGCAAGAAGAAACGCGAGTACGGAAACGACTACGGCCGTTTTGCGGAACAGCGGACGATGCAGGAAGCGGAACCGCCGGCCCGGGTCTTTCGATTTCGAATGAACGAGAGCTGCGAACGTGAGCATAGAGATAAAAAATAAAACAAGCGCCATTATACCTTGCATAGCGGTTCCCCCTATAAACAATTGAATAGTCCGAAAAATTGGGTACTATTTCCTATGCAAATAGTACCATATCCAAAGTAAAATGGGAAGATTTTATCAAAAATTTATCAAATTTGTTTTAATTCAAAGCTTTTTTATGGGATTTATGAGTATATAGGCCTGGTTTTCCGGGCCCGAGTAGTCACGATAATATTCAGCACAGATATTCCGCTGACTTGGAGTTCCGCAAGCCTTGGCGTCTTGATTTGGAGTGACCGGGATTTATATTCCTGCCTGGGCTCGCGGCAGCCGGCGGGCGCCGTGCAGTCACGCATGACGGTATCGACGAAGTCACCGGATAATTCCGGCTTTGGCATGAAAGCATGCGGAAGAACCAATAAACCCCCGGCTCATTCGATCATCGAATGAGCCGGGGGTCCGGTTTACCTTGCAGCAGCGAATCTCTGCTATTGTTCCGCAGTTTCCGTATTCCGGCGGCGCGGAGGCAGCGGTCCGAAATATTGATACAGCTGGCATTCGATCCGTCCGTTGAACAGCTTGCGGCGCTTGTCGGCCGGACGGGTAAAATAATGCTCCAGCTGCTTGCTCGGGGACAGGACGAACGTGCTCCACGTATGCAGCGAGCCGGTCAGCTGTCCGAGCTGGCGGAGCACACGTTCCACTTCCTTCTGCTCGCCGAGCCGTTCGCCGTAAGGGGGATTGGTGATCAGGCAGCCGAAGTCACTGCGCGGTCTCGCTTTGGCTACCGGCTCCACGTAAAACTTCAGCTCCTTGGAGAGGCCGGCCGCTTTGGCGGCCGCCTGTGCGACCTCGATCGCTTTCGGGTCGATGTCGGAGCCCGCTATCTCCAGCGGAATGTCGTCGTTCAGGGAATCATAAGCCTCTTCCCGGGCCTGCTCCCAGCGGTTCCGGCCGATGATGTCCCATTCCTCCGAGGGGAAGGAGCGGCGCAGGCCGGGCGCGATATTCCAGCCGGACATGGCGGCTTCGATCAGAATCGTGCCGGATCCGCAGAACGGATCGTAGAGGGGACGGTCGGGCTTCCAGCGGCTCAGGTTCACCAGAGCCGCAGCCATCGTTTCCTTGAGCGGAGCCTCCGTCACGAGCTTCCGGTATCCCCGCTTGTGCAGGCTCGGGCCCGTCGTATCGATGGTCAGCGTGGCGATATCGTTAAGCAGAGCGACCTCGATCACATAGCGGGGACCGTCTTCTTCGAACCAGTCCGTTTGATAGCGTTCTTTCATTTTCTCAACGACGGCTTTTTTAACGATTCCCTGGCAGGCCGGGACGCTGGAAAGCTGTGATTTATGGGAACGGCCCTCTACGGGGAATTCGCCGTATTCGGGAATCCAGGCGGGCCAGTCGAGTGCTTTGGTGCCTTCAAACAAATCATCGAAAGTCCGTGCTTCAAATTGCCCCATTTTGACAAGTATGCGGTCTGCGGTACGGAGCCACAGGTTCGTCCGGCAAATCGCCGTCTCGTCCCCGGTGAACGTAACCCGCCCGTTCTCGACGGTGACATCCTCGTATCCGAGCTCTTTGACCTCTCTTGCTACGATCGCTTCCAGCCCCATGGGACAGGTGGCGATCAAATCCAATTTAGCCATGCTTTCATTTCCTTTCGGGTGGTATCCGTGTAATTTCTAAGTATAGGCGAAAGAGGCGCGGGAGACAAATGCCAATCTTGCCGAAATCGGCCTCGGGACGGTTGAATGCGCTTGTTTTTTCATATACAATGACCTCACGGTCAGACGCCGTACGCAAGAAGGAGTCCCTGTATCGCATGGCACGTTTGATGTGGCCGATAATCCGGCTGTTCCAGAGCTGCTTTTCGAGGAAAGGCGGTTTCTGAATACATAGGCAGAAAAGAGGAATGATCCGTGGGAAAATTAACGGATGGAACGAACGAGGACTTGGAAAAGGCGGCGCTGGGGCCGGAACAATATTTAGAGGCCCTGTATGCGGAGGATGAGGCGCTGGAGCTTGTTAAAGAGGCTATCCGCGCCAATAACATGCCCGATATCTCGGTTGCCCCCGGTTACGGACGGCTTCTCACCATGCTGGTGAGGCTGACGGGAGCCAGGCAGGTGCTTGAAATCGGAGCCTTGGGCGGATACAGCGCCATTTGTTTGGCCAGAGGGCTGGACGACGGCGGGAAGGTGCTTTCCCTGGAAGTAAACGCCGCTTTTGCGGAAACGGCGCTGGAGAACGTGACGAAGGCCGGCTTCGGGGACAAGGTCGGGTACCGGGTGGCCGATGCCTCAGAAAGTCTGGCCGCGCTGAAGGAGGAAGGCGCGAAGTTCGACTTCTTCTTTATCGATGCGGACAAAGTGAATTATCCGGCTTATTTGGACTATGCCATCGAGCTGGCCAACCCGGGCGCCATTATCATAGGAGATAATATTTTGATGCGGGGCCGGACGATCGATGCGGCCGTTACGAAGAAATCGGTTGAAGCGATGAGAGAGTTCAATCGTCGGTTCGCTTCCGATCCGCGCCTGGAAAGCACGATGCTCCCCGCCTACGACGGGCTTGCGGTGGCGCGTGTAAAATAGGGGTCCGTCAGCGTGCGTTTGCGGATATCTTCCGCCCACACAAGAGCTTCGCCAAACACAAAAAGAACGATCCGCCCGGACGCAGCCCGGGAAGGATCGTTCTTTTTGTGCAGTTTTTCCGTACCGCTCGAAGCTCGGGCGCGCGGTGACCGGCGTCACATGACGGTGGTCAATCACACGACGCTTCTCCGGGGCTCTTGTATTAAGCCGGAGGCCTAGACAGAGCGCGCCGGCCCGACAAGCGTCTCGTCCGTACTCTACAGCGTGCCGTCCGAAATCTTATGCTTGCCGAGCAGCGTGCGGTAAGACCAGGCCGCGTTAATGGCAAGCATGACGGTCGCGAACAGGAACAATTCGCGGATGTTCAGGAAGCCGGACAGGGCGCCGCCGATAACAGGTCCCAGCATATTGCCGAGAGCCAGGGCGCTCGTGTTGAAGCTGTACGAGCGGCTTTCCATTCCGACCGGCGTGTACGTCCGGATCAGGGAATTGACCGTCGGCAGAAGTCCGCCGATAAAAATCCCGAGACAGAACCGGGCCGCCATCAGCTGCCAGACGTTCTGCACGAAGGCCTGCGGGATGAAGAAAATGGCGGCGCCGATCAGCGAGACGAACAGGATGCGCTGCGGACCGATCCTGTCCGACAATTTTCCGAGCAGCGGGGCGGCCACCATGTTCGAGAACCCGGTGATGGACGCGACAAGTCCCGCGTAGAAGGCGAGCAGTTCACCCGAGCCGTGGAGCTCCTCGACGAAGAGGGCCATCAGCGGCATGGAGCACTGGATGGAGAACTGGATCACGAAGGTGATCGAATACAGCGTCGGCAGCTGGCGGATCGGCCTCAGATCTTTATAGCCTTGCATGACCGATATTTTCGGCTGCTTTTTGGCTTCGGCCGCATTGAATTTCTCCTTGACCAGCAGCATCGTCACTATCGAAGCGATAAACAGCATGGCTCCGGTTACATAGAAAATGTAACGGAAGCCGATAAGCTCGGCCAGCAGACCGCCGATAAACGGGCCGAGAATGGAACCGGCGACGGCACCCGACTGGAGCGTTCCCATCGCAAATCCGATATGCTCGCGCGGCGTGTTCGTGGACATCAGGGCGACGGAAGCGGGAGCGTACCCGGAGATCGTGCCGTTCACGAGTCTCAGCAGCAGGAGTACCCACGGCGCATGCGCAAAACCCATCGTCGTCATGACGACCGCCATTCCGAAGCCGGAGCGCAGGAGCATCACTTTGCGCCCGTAGCGGTCGGCCATTCCTCCCCAGAACGGCTGGAACAGGAAGGAGGTGACAAAGTTGCCGGCAAAAATAATGCCTGTCCAAGTCGCGATTTCCTGAGCGTCCTGCAGGCCCATCTCTTTGAGATATAAAGGCAGAAACGGCATGATCATGGTCATGCCCGCCATTACGAAGAACTGCCCGACCCACAAAACCGCCAAGTTTACTCTCCAATTGATCATGGAATCCCCCCATTTCTAGTTGTCAATGCTTTACTTTTGTGCCGTCCTGGAATTCATCCCCTTATTATATCACAAAAAGAAAATATTTTTTCCTTCAGCTCCGTATGGCTCTCCGTACGCATGCATCTGTAGTTCCTACCTTATCTTTAACCAAAGTAAGGTGGAGGCGACAAACTTTCTATGCATAAATTTTCCATGGAAAGGGAATTGTAAGCGTAAAAGAACTTACAAAAGGAGCTGTTTTTCATGCCGTTCGGAGCCCACGAAACGCTAGAGGTCCACGAAGTGTTGACCGAAAAAATAAATATGATCCAGCATTTTTCTTTCTACGCCCGGCAGGCCCGGCATCCGCAGGTAAGAGCGATCGCCGAGCACCATCTTCAAGCGGGCGTGCAGCACTATAACGAGCTGGTCGCCTACACGCACGACTACAGCGCCGCGCGTGGACAAGCTCCCTACGGCCAGCCGCCGTTCGTTTCCGTACAGGATATTTTGTACGGATTGCGCCGTCCTGCACCGGTCGCGCCCGGAACGGACGGCTCGTTCAATGATGAGCAGATTTTATCCGCGATGCTCTGCTGCCACAAAAACAGCGCGAAAAATCAGATGACCGCCGCGCTGGAATGTGCCGATCCCAACGTCCGCCGGATGCTTCTCACGGCAGCCGACGCGGCTGCGGATCACGCCTACGAAGTGTTTCTGTTCATGAACAGCCAAGGACAATATCAGGTGCCGACCCTTCACGATCATACGGCCAAAACGTACCTGCACACGTTCCAGCCTGTTCATGAAACGGATTTGGGCCAGCCGGCGAGACACTATGACCAAGGCTACGGTCAAGGCTACGGCTATGCTCAGGAATTCGGCCATGCTCCCGAATACGCTCAAAATCACTTGTACGGCTATCCGGGAGCCGGCGGCGGCCAGCAGCAAAGTTACACGCCGCTAAACCATCAGCAGCAAAATCAGCATTCGGACGCCTACGGCTATAACGGCGGTTACGGCGGCGCACAGCCGGATAACGGCGGTTACTCCGCTTACGGCCTCACTGCAGCCGGCTATCCGTCTTCCTCAAACGGCGGCGCAGCCTACAAGGGACAAGGCCGGCAGCCGAATGTCTACGGCTCCGTTCAGCCGGCCTCGTACTCGGGAGGAACGGCGTCCGGCTACGGTTCCGCATACGGGTATGAGAGTGCGGGCCAGCAGGCGCTGTACCAGACGCAAAACGCGTCATACACTCAGGCGTCCGGCCTGCATGGAACCAACCTTAACGGTTCCCAGACGCAGAACTCCCCGTATTCGGGTGAGCGCAATTACCCGCCGCAAACCGGAAGCGGAATCCAGCAGCACAGCGGCACGCAGCAGCATACAACCAGCTACGGCTCTTCCTCCGCGGGAGGCAAGCAAGCTTCTCATGCCCAGACGCCCGCCAGCCCGCAAAGAGGCGGACAGGACGAGAAAACGGATGAGACGGACAGCGGCGCGCTGACTTCCAAAGCGGGCGATTCATCCTCCAATCCGGTTCAGTAAGGCGGGAGGCGTAACTTTCACAGCCGGAAAGCCTCTTCTAAATCAATTTTAAACCGGTGTTCTCCTTGAGGCCCCCTGGCGGAACGTTTATAATCGCTAGAGGGCCTTTTTTCCATACATGCCCTTATTCAGAACGGGGAGTTGAGTGACCGATGACGGAAACTGTACGCAACATTTACTGTGTAGGACGCAACTATAAGCTTCATGCCGCCGAGCTGGGCAATGACGTTCCGGAAGAGCCGATGATTTTTACGAAACCGACCCATGCGCTTGCCGCAATGGAAGACGATTTGCTGGAGCTGCCTCAGGGCAAAGGAGAAATCCACTACGAGGGAGAGCTCGTTATTCATATTTCCAAGTCCTATTCACCGGGGATGACCGTGGATGAACTTGTCGATTCATTCGGTCTGGGGATTGATTTCACCCTCCGTGACGTTCAAAGCGTCTTGAAGAAAAAAGGCCATCCTTGGCTGGCTGCCAAAGGATTTTTGAACTCCGCCGCTCTGGGCCCGCTTCGCCCTTTTCCCGGTGCCGCCGAACTGGAAAAGACGGAATTCAAAACGGTACGCAACGGCGAGACCGTTCAGCGGGGCCATGTCGGGGATATGATCTTCCCGCTTCAGGCTATCGTCGATTATGTGGGGACAAATTACGGACTCGGAGCCGGAGATCTGATTTATACCGGTACGCCTGCCGGTGTCGGGGCCTGCGCGGACGGGGATGTGTTCGAGCTTCTCTGGGGCGGGGAAACCGCGGGCCGCTGCACAGTCAAGCTGTAAGGAGGGATAGGATGAACTGTCCTGCCGCGGAAAGCAGAGGATACCGATGAAGAATCAGCGACTGACGCTGCTTATCGTGTCCGCCGTCTTCAGCGCCGTTCTCGTAACAGGACTGCTGCTTGTCAAAATAAAAATGGACGCGGCCTCGCTGCAGCCGGCCATTGCTTTGGAGCAGCCTCCCTCCGAGGCGGCCGGAGCTGCCCCACCATCTCCTTCTACGGCTCCGTCTCCCGCTAAAACACCCGCTCCCGCTGCATCTCCGGCACCCGATAAGGCGGAAGAATCGGCGGAGACCCTCCCTGACGAACCGGCCGGCAAATCCGAAGCCAAAGCGGGGGATAAACCGGCTGCCGGCGGGAGTGCCAAGGGAGCAGGCAAACCGCAGGTTTCGCCGGAACCGGCACCGGCCGTACGCAAAAAAGCGGGTGATCATGCCGCAGTCAATCTTGTCTTTGCCGGAGACGCTCTGATGGATTGGTCCGTAAAGGAAACGATCCGGAAGAAGGGGCCGGATTATCCCTTTCAGTTCGTAAAAGCGGAAGTTTCCAAGGCGGATTACGCTTTCGTGAATTTGGAAACGTCCGTGACCGACGCGACCGAGAAGGATACGAACCAGCTTTATAATTTCAAATCGGACCCACCCTCCCTTAAAGGGTTGAAAAATGCGGGGTTCGATCTCGTTTCCATAGCAAACAATCATGTGCTCGACTTCGGCAGGCAGGGCTTTCTGGACACGTTGAATCATTTGAAGCAGGCGGGGCTGCCCTATATCGGAGGCGGCCGCAATGCCGCGGAAGCTTACAAAGCCAAGACCGTTGAAATCAATGGGGCCAGGATTAAATTTCTCGCGTTTTCCCGGTTCATTCCGACCCGGGACTGGTTTGCGGGTCCCGATACGCCCGGGATCGCCCAGGCTTACGAAAAATCCGCCGTTCTGCCGGTCATCCGCAAAGAAGCGAAGGACGCCGATTACGTGTTTGTCTACATGCACTGGGGAGTGGAGAAAAACCACAAACCGGAAGAGTGGCAGCGGACTTTTGCCAAAGAAATGATCGATGCGGGGGCGGACGGAATCATCGGCAGCCATGTGCACGTTCTTCAGGGATTCGAATTTTACAAAGGCAAGCCTATCGCATACTCCATCGGCAACTTTTTGTTCCCCGATTATGTCAAAGACGCGAAAGCGGACACCGGACTTCTTACCTTAAAACTGGTCAACGGAAAAATAACGGCGGAATTCAACCCGTACTACATTCAAAAAGATCAGATTGTGAAACGGGATGCGGCTTACGACAAAAAGCAGATGGAATTTCTCCAGTCCGTCTCATACGGTGTCAAGATACGCGGCAAAGCCATTGAACCCGCTGCCTGACAAAGCAGAAAACACACCTCCCTAAAGGGGGTGTGTTTTGCGTGAATGAACGATTTTTGCCATAATGGAAAGGGATAGAAATCAGCGGGAAGCTTCTTCTTCGCGCTCGTTCTGGATCGGATCGGGAAGAAGGCCTTCCTCCGTAAGATCCTCGTTGGTTTTCATGCCATCCATGTCTTTGCCGAGCTGTTTGATTTCGTCCATATCCGGCGCCATCGAGCCGTTCATGACCTGATGAATATCGCGATCCGCGGAATTTTGCTTGGCGTCATGATATTCATGCTCTTTTACGGATTCGAGATCTTCGTTCTCATATTGACGCACGTTATTTTTTTGATTGGTGTAAGGGTTGTGCTTATTTTCATCCGTAATCGGGTTGATGTCCTCGTTCGGTTTGTTTTGGTTGTTTTCCATGATTAAAATCTCCCCTCAGAAACGAATGTGTGATACGGGATCTATGTTTATTTTTACCCGAAATACGGAAAACGAAACCCGCGGTCCGCAGGCGCGGATTTGTGCGGGAGAGTTTGCCGGCGATTTTAAGATGAAAGAAGGGGAGATGAGAAGATGTCGGGAACGGATATATGGATAGGGCTGCTGGGGAGCGTCCTGGTGGCGGGGGCCGCTTATTCGAAGCGATCCTTGACCGTGTCGGGTGCAGCCGCGGCGGTAATTTTGGGCACGCTCATGTATTCGCTCGGATCGGCAGCCTGGTTCGGAACCCTTATCGCGTTTTTTGTCGCCTCCACGCTGCTGTCCAAGTACAAGCACAAGCGCAAGGCGGCCATCGAATCGGGCTACGCAAAGGGCGGCAACAGAGATGCCGGCCAAGTGGCGGCAAACGGGGGGCTGGGCCTTCTGCTCTGCATCGGCTCGGTGGCCGCTCCTCATCCCGCATGGTGGGCCGCTTTCGTAGGCGTTATGGCCTCCGTCACGGCCGACACCTGGGCTACGGAAATCGGCGGATTGAGCCGGACCGCACCCCGCTCTATCCTGACGGGCCGCAAAGTCGCCCCCGGCACATCGGGCGGCGTTACTGCCCTCGGTCTGCTTGCGACGTGTGCGGGCGGGCTTTTCATCGGCGCAGCGGCGTGGCTGCTCGCCAGGCTGGGGAGCGGCGCGGTCACGGGAGCCGCTGACGCCGGCGCTGCGGCAGCGGGCCAGCAGGCAGCCGTCATGCTGACCGCCGCGGCGCCGCACCCGCTGGAGACGCTGCTGCCGCTGCTCGCGGCGGGTCTTGCCGGCGGCCTCGCCGGATCGCTGTCCGATTCGCTGATCGGCGCGAAATGGCAGGCGATGTACCGCTGCGTCGTATGCGGCCGCGACATCGAGCGCGGCTCCCACTGCGGCCGGCCCGCCGAGCCGCTGCGGGGCTTCGCCTGGATGACGAACGATGCCGTGAACGTCATCGGTTCGCTCTTCGGCGGCGCCGCTGCGCTTGCGGCGGCTCTGCTCGCCGGCTGGCTGTGAACAGCCTGCCGCAACCGCTCTTGGCGCACGGCGGCTGTCCGCCTGCGTATCCGGCGGCAGGCGTGCAGCCCCCGCAAAGTGCTGCCCGGAGCGGCTGTCGCTGCAGGCGAAGGCCGCCGGCGAGCAGCAGTGCCGTGCTTTACGGCGCGAAGCCAAACGCCGGCGCGACCCGGTGCGGCCGCGCTTACCGCAAGCGTATCCAGCCTGCGCTCGCACCAAGGCGGCGTGCGGGTCGGGGACCCTCGCCCCTGCCGGTGTCTCCAGCGGCAGCAGCAAACTCTGCCTCTGCGCGGCAAGGCCAACAAAAAACCTCCACCCAAAGCCTGAAATGCACCCCTTAGAATGGACATTGGAAAAACCCTTGGGTAATTCCGATGAAATTCTAGGGGGTGCATTTTTTATGCCAGCGAGAAAAGGACAAAAGTTCAAGCACTATACGGAGGA
>NZ_FNVF01000028.1 GCF_900107975.1 Paenibacillus sp. UNC499MF | reverse complement strand
CACGCTGCCACCCTCTGCCGACAACCTTAGCGGTAGATTGCAATCCCGTGCTCCTCCGCTAACGCTTCGTCCGCGCGGACTGAACCCGCGGGCTTCTCCTCCCGCCTCCCGGAACAACAAAAAAGCCCCAGCCTCTAAGGCTGGGACCTTTCTGTTGTTGTATGGAGGCGAGGGGAGTCGAACCCCTGTCCGAAGATAACGACACATAAGCTTCTACGGGTGTAGTCACGGGTTTGATGTCACCCAAGCAAGCGCCCCGTAACCGGCTCTCACTAAGGTCAGCCTGATTGTCTTCTTCAGCACACCCCAGGCGGAGATGTGACAGCGTATCCCACTAAAGGTTAGCCCCTACATCCGGCACATGGGCGATACAGGAGAGGAGCACGCTCACAGGTTATTAAGCTGCGAAAGCGTAGTTTTGTTGTTGTTTGCCGTTTAATAGGCTTTAGCGTTGATGAAGCGGACGCGTCCCCACTACCCGCTACCCATGCTCGAACTACCCCCGTCGAATCCAAAAACGCCCCCGTAATAGAAAAGGAACTCGGATGCAACGGCTCATCGAGCCGGATGCTGTGTTCTTCTTACTCTTTTATTATACCACACTTCCCGCCAAAAGCAGGTGCTGATCCATGGAAGTCCAGGTTCAGTTTCCCACCCGCTCCGCAAGGAGCAGTTAATAAACAAAAATTATTACCTGGCGACCTTCTGCTTCTCACGCAGAGCCCGCTGAATATCGCGCTGAGCATCGCGTTTAGCTGCCGTATCGCGCTTGTCGTACTGTTTCTTACCTTTACCGAGTCCGATCAGCAGCTTCGCATAGCCGTTGCGGATGTAAATCTTGAGCGGGACCAGCGTATAGCCTTCCTGCTTGGAAGCGCCGATCAGCTTGTTGATTTCCGATTTCTTCAGGAGCAGCTTTCTCGCTCTCGTCGGATCGGTCGGGTTATTCCGGTTCCCCTGTTCAAAAGGACTGATGTGCATATTATGCACGAACGCTTCGGCATTACGGATCGTTGCGAACGAATCCGAAAGATTCGCGCGGCCGTTCCGCAGGGATTTGATTTCCGTACCCGTCAGCACAAGCCCGCACTCGTAAGTTTCTTCAATAAAATAGTCATGCGAAGCTTTCTTATTCTGTGCCAGCACCTTGCCGTCGGCTTTCTTGCTCACGGTCATCTCCTCCAGTCGTCCATGCTATTAATACCCCATCCGTGCCTTTTTGAAAAGGCGGAGTGTTCTTTATTGTAGCAACTTCCCTGCCAAAAATCAAGAAACGCCCGGAACATGGCATGTCCGATAAATAGACGCGCTCACCATCCGGGCCGTTTCCTTATTTTCATGTATTTATTTGCCGTCGTAAGTATTTAACGGACCAAATTTTTAAGCATTTCATGCTCGGTTTATGCAAAAGGAAAAGCCTCACCGGCCGTGCGTACAACTCACCATCAGAATGCGGCTAAACCTTAACCGCCCGGCGCGTCGATGCTCACCTGCACATCTTCGACGGTCCCTAAAGCACACCGCAAATCTCATCACAGCGGCTTAAGACCGCTCGGCCGCGCGCGAGGGGCCACCAACTTCCCGCTCGCGCCGCAAAGGGCAGGCACCTTCCCCGCCTGCCCCAGCCCGCTACCGGCGCGGACGTCCCCGCCGGCCGCCCGGCTCGGACGGATCGCGCCCGTCCGGCGTGTGCCGGTCGCCCCGCACCGTCTTCGTCAGCGCGTTCACGGACGACGCCCAGTTGCCGGAGTACGTCGACTCCGTCCGCGCGCCGCCGCTCTCGCGGCCTGACGCCGCACCGTCGCCGGCGCCCCGGCCCCGCCGTCCGCGGCCGCCCTGGCCGCCGCCTTCGCCGGACTCGCCGCGCAGCGAGACGCCGCGTGTCGGGCCGTCCCCTTTGCGGCGCTTGCCGCCCGGCTCAGTGCCCGGAGCCGGCGTTACGGACGCTTCGCCTTCGGCTCCGCCGCCCTTGCGCTTCCGGCGCCGTCCGCCGCCATCTTCGCCGGACTCGGTCACGGGCCCGTTCTCACGGCCTGTATCGGGCGCTGCGGCCGGATTGCCGCCTTTGCGGCGCTTGCGCCCTCTGCCGGCTCCCGGAGCCTCCTGCGTCACGCTGCCGCCCTCAGACGGCATATCGCCCGGTGCCGCTGCCGGCGTGATTCCGAGCGGCGCTTCACCCGATGCGCCTTTCTTCTTGCGTCTGCGGCGCTTGGTACCTCCGCCCTCGGATGCCCCTGTCGCATCTGCGGCACCGGCCGCTCCAACGGCCGTACCAGGCTTCACTAGGACATCCCGCACACGTCCGCGGTCTTTACCGCGTCCGCCTTTGACCGGACGCCCGCCCGCAACGCGCTTCTTCTGGCCACCGGACTTGCTACGGTCGAGCATGCTGAACTTGTTGGAACGAGGCTTCATATCGACCATTTCGAAGTCGATGGTTTTCTCGTCCATATTGACCCGGCCTACACGGACTTTAACTTCGTCCCCGATCCGGTATATTTTTGACGTGCGCTCCCCGATTAGGGCATGCTGCATCTCATGATAGTGGTAATAATCGTCGGTCATGTCGCTCAGGCGGATGAGGCCTTCGACCGTGTTTTCCAGCTCCACGAAAATCCCGAAGCTTGTCACACTCGAAATAATGCCCTCGAATTCCTCGCCGACTTTATCCAGCATGAACTCCGCTTTTTTCAGCGCATCGGTTTCACGCTCGGCATCAACGGCCACACGCTCACGCTGCGAAGACTGCTCGGCGATATCGTCCATCCGGCCGCGCAAATATTCACTGCGCTTATCAGTCAGAGCATTACCGTTTTCCAGCACTTCACGGATTACACGATGAATGATCAAATCCGGATAACGTCGGATCGGGGAAGTGAAGTGGGAGTAAAACTCCGCGGCCAGACCGAAATGCCCGATACTGTTGGAATCGTAGCGTGCCTGCTTCATGGAACGGAGCATCACCGTACTGATGACGGTTTCTTCCTTGGTCCCTTTGATCTCTTCAAGCAGAGACTGAAGCGCGCGCGGATGAACGGTATTGCCGCGTCCGCGTACAACGTAGCCAAAATTCGTAATAAACTCCATGAAATGCGCCAGTTTCTCCGCATCCGGGTCTTCGTGAATCCGGTACAGGAACGGCACCTTCAGCCAGTGGAAATGCTCGGCAACCGTTTCGTTGGCCGCCAGCATAAACTCTTCGATAATCATTTCAGCGATGGAACGCTCACGTTTGACGATATCAACCGGGGTTCCGTCCTTATCGACAATGATTTTCGATTCCTGGAAATCGAAATCGATCGCGCCGCGCTGAATACGCCGGTTCCGCAGCTTCATGGCGAGCTCTTCCATCAGCTTGAAATCGTCTACCAGGTAACCATAACGCTCCAGAAGCTCCGCGTCAGGCTCTTCCTCGGTCAGCAGCTTGCGGACGTTGTTATAAGTCATTCTTTCGCTTGTTTTGATCACACTCGTAAAAATGTCATGCCTCACCACATTAAGCTCGGCATCGAATTCCATTTCGCAGGACATGGTCAAACGGTCTACCTGCGGATTGAGCGAGCAGATACCGTTGGACAGCCGGTGCGGCAGCATCGGAATGACCCGGTCCACCAAATAAACCGAACATCCGCGGTTGTAGGCTTCACGGTCCAGCGCGGAATTTTCCGTCACATAGTAACTTACGTCCGCAATGTGGACGCCCAGCAGATAGTTGCCGTTAGGAAGCCGTTCCACGTTCACGGCATCGTCAAGATCCTTCGCATCCTCGCCGTCAATGGTTACGATACGTTTACCGCGCAAATCCCGGCGTTTCTGGCTGAGAATTTCCTCCTCCGTGATGGAATCGGGCACGCTCTCCGCCTCCGAGATCACTTCTTCGCTGAACGCTTCCGGAAGCTGGAACTTGCGGATGATAGACAAAATGTCCACACCCGGATCGTCCTTATGGCCGAGAATTTCGATCACTTCGCCCTGGGCGGCAGCGCGTCCTTCGGGATACTGGACAATGTTAACGACAACCTTTTGCCCGTCGGCCGCTCCGAGGAAGGCATTTTTCGGAATAAAAATATCCCGCTGAACGCGTTTGTCATCCGGAACGACAAACCCGTAGCTTTCATGATTTTGGAACGTTCCCACGATTCTTGTGTTGGCGCGTGTGACGACGCGGTCCACTTCACCCTCGAGCTTGCCTCCGGCGGCGCCTTTGCTCGTAACGCGGACGAGAATAATGTCGTTATTCATCGCCGTATTCATATCGTTGGCATGAATGTACACGTCAGGGTGATCCCGGTCGTCCGGGATCAGGAAGCCGAATCCTTTGGGATGAGCCTGCAGCCGGCCGCGGATAAGATTCATCCGTTCCGGCACTCCGTAACGGTCGTTGCGCGTGCGCAGTACGTGTCCGGATTGCTCCAAGTCGTTGAGCAGCTTGACGAAATCCTTAAATTCCGAAGCGCTATCAATGCCGAAATGCTTCTCAAGCTCCTGATACGTCATGGGCTTGTACGCATTTTCGTGCATAAAGTTTAATATATCCTGCTCTGTCACCATAGTTGTCACCTTCTTATTAGGTTGAGCTTCTCCGTATTCATACCCGATAACCATTTCTTTGAACAGGTTTAGCCGCTGCTGCAAATCGCATCCTCTGCCCGCTGCGGGGCATTTTAGGCGATTTTCAGGTACCTGTCTTCCGCTTCCCCCCTGCCTCCGGGGCATCTCGGTCTGGCGGATGTATGATTGTCTGCGGGTGTCCCTGCCGGCCTGTACGGCCGCGGGTAACGGGAGTGCCTTCGTTGGGTCTTCTTGCAGCTTTCCGGTCGTTGATTCGTCTAAGCTTCTGCCTTATCATTCCTCACGGTTTCCGGCGAGACCCACAATTAACCGGTTGACAAGCAGGTGCAAGTTACTAATCAGTATATCCTGAAAAGACGAAAACATAAACAAATCAATTCTTTTCACCGCTGCGCCTCGATGTCCGCAAGCGGCAAAACTCCATGAAAAAACAGCAGGAGTAGCATCCCCCTGCTGTTTGCAATTTATGTGCACCGTCTGTTCAGTTGTTATGTCTTCACTACGTAGGCCACGATGACCGTCAATACAATAAAAATAGCCGCCAAAACCACGGTAATCCGAGCCAGAACGAGATCCATGCCTCTAGCTTTCGTTTTACCGAACAGATGCTCGGCACCGCCGCTGATTGCACCGGAAAGTCCCGCACTTTTACCCTTTTGTAGTAATACCGTTACAATTAAGCCCAGCGAGGCGATAACCAACAAAACTTTTAACAAGATAACCAATTCGACACCTCATTAGCATGTTCTTATTTTTAGAATGTGCATTAAAAGTCTATCATAAAAGGCCTTTTTCTGCAAGATTCTGGTTGGACATCCTTACTAAATTTCCCTGCTTTATAAAAGAAAAACCCGCCGACGGAACAAAGATTCCATACAGTGGGCCTTTTGATTGCTAAATGAACGGGAGTCAGCGTTCCCCGGGTCCCATCGGATAAGCTCTTTCGGACCTGCGGGCTTTCCTCCGCCTGTTTGCGTCGCCGCCCAAAAAATATTGAATGGCCGCTTTGGCGCACCAGAGGGAAATAATCAGGAAAATAACGCCCCAGATCAGAGCAGGCACAGACGTGATGGACGCCAGATTCGTTGCGTCTCCCGCTTTGTTCGGGTTCCCCGCCGCAAGCAGCGACAGCGTCAGCGGCCCGTAGACCGACTCCTCCAGACAAAGAAAGGCGACAAGCAGGTAGTAGGCGTTGCGTATAAACCCGCTCGTAAAAGCGAGCACAATGATGTTCAGCGCGATAAAGCCGATCAGCCAGCCCACTCCGAACTCATTGCGTACGAAGAGCACCAGAGACAGCACGGCGATCACCGTCATCACCTGGAGCCCCAGTCTCTGCTTCCCCCGGGCATAAGCCCAAAAAAGAAAAACCGCAAACAAGGACGCCGTCACATAGCCTGCGACCGAAATCGGCAGGAGTTTCCATGAGCCGCTGACCGACGAGTAAGTAACCCCGCTGTGATCGGCATTGAGCACGATAGCCATGACCTTTCCCGAGAGAATCATCGTCATTGCAGCGTGCCCGAACTCATGAACCATGGTGTCCAGGTTGCGGAAATAGGCCGAGAAAGGGATGAATTGAGTTAGTAAAGCCGACCCGATTAACAGCAAAATCGTTTTTACCCAAGCACTCATATTCATAACCCTCCCCGACGTTTAAAAAGCTAAAGCGTTAATCTTGTGAAAGGTTTTCTTACTTGAATTTTTTCAAGTTGTAGAAAGCTTCTTTACCGGCGTATTGAGCAACGCCTTCCAGTTGATCTTCGATGCGAAGCAACTGGTTGTATTTCGCTACGCGGTCCGTACGGGACGGTGCGCCTGTTTTGATTTGGCCTGCGTTGGTTGCCACGGAAATGTCGGCAATCGTGCTGTCTTCGCTCTCGCCGGAACGGTGGGAGATAACAGCCGTGTAGCCTGCGCGTTTCGCCATTTCGATCGCGTCGAATGTTTCGGTCAGCGTACCGATTTGGTTTACTTTGATCAGGATGGAGTTACCGATGTTCTCGTTGATGCCTTTGGACAGACGCTCGGTGTTCGTTACGAACAGGTCGTCGCCGACGAGTTGAACTTTACCGCCCAATTTGTCGGTCAGCAATTTCCAACCTTCCCAATCGTCTTCGGAACAGCCGTCTTCGATGGTCAGGATCGGGTATTTGTCTACCCAAGAAGCAAGCAGGTCAACGAATTCAGCCGGCGTGAAGGATTTGCCTTCGCCTTCGAGCTCGTATTTGCCGTTCTTGAAGAACTCGGTGGAAGCAACGTCCATACCCAGGAATACGTCCACGCCAGGCTTGTAACCGGCGCGCTCGATAGCGGTGATGATCGTTTGGATCGCTTCTTCGTTGGAGCTCAGGTTCGGTGCAAAACCGCCTTCGTCGCCGACAGCCGTATTCAGGCCTTTATCTTTAAGTACGGATTTAAGGTTATGGAAAATCTCTGCGCCCATGCGGAGAGCTTCTTTGAAAGTCGGTGCTCCTACCGGAAGTACCATGAATTCTTGAACGTCAACGTTGTTGTCGGCATGCTCGCCGCCGTTGATGATGTTCATCATTGGAACCGGAAGAGTTTTGGCGTTGAATCCGCCCAGGTAAACGTAAAGAGGCAGTTCCATCGCTTCAGCCGCAGCGCGGGCAACAGCCATGGATACCGCGAGGATCGCGTTGGCGCCCAGCTTGCCTTTGTTATGCGTTCCGTCCAGTTCGATCATTTTCTTGTCGATGGACACTTGATCCAAGGAGTTCAGACCGATGATTTCAGGCGCGATGATCGAGTTGACGTTGTCAACGGCTTTCAGTACACCTTTACCCAGGTAACGGCTTTTGTCGCCATCGCGAAGCTCGACAGCTTCATGAGCGCCTGTGGAGGCACCGGAAGGTACGATTGCGCGGCCTACAACGCCGGATTCAAGATATACTTCAACTTCAACAGTCGGATTGCCGCGGGAGTCAAGTACTTCGCGAGCATAAACGTCGGAAATGATAGTCATTGTGTTTGAACACTCCTTAACAAGGTTATGTGTATGAAAAACTTCGGGAACTCATTCCCTTAAAGGGCAGCGGCGCACCTTACCGATCAAAATAAGATGCTGTATTCCAAGGAATGGTTCCCGAAAACTTGCTGTCTTAATCAAAAAGCGGAAGGATTACTTATTTCTTCTCTTCGATGATCGAAAGACCTGTCATTTCCGGCGGCTGAGGCAGCTTCAGAAGGTGCAGCAGCGTCGGAGCGATGTCGGCCAGAACGCCGCCTTCGCGCAGAGTGACGTCGTTCGATGTAACGATAAACGGCACCGGGTTCGTCGTATGAGCGGTGAACGGACGTTCGGCATCGTCCAGGACGAGGTCCGCGTTGCCGTGGTCGGCTGTAATGCAGACCACTCCGCCCTTGGCGAGAATGGCTTCCACGACTTGGCCCAGGCACTCGTCCGTGGCTTCAACGGCTTTGATGGTCGGCTCCAGCATGCCGGAGTGACCTACCATATCCGGGTTGGCGAAGTTCAGAATGATGACGTCCTGCTTGTCCTCATTGACTTCCTTCACCGCTGCGGCAGCCACTTCGTAAGCGCTCATTTCAGGCTTCAGGTCGTATGTGGCGACTTTTGGCGACGGAATGAGAATACGGGTTTCGCCCGGCAGCTCCACGTCACGGCCGCCACTGAAGAAGAAGGTAACGTGCGGGTACTTCTCGGTCTCGGCGATACGAAGCTGTCTCATGTTATGCTGGGCCAGGACCTCGCCGAGCGTGTTATCGAGATCTTTCGGTTTATACGCGACGTAGCCTTCGACCGTTTCACTGAACAGCGTCAGACAGACGTAGTACAGATCTTTCGGGCAAAGCTCGCCGCGGTCAAAACCGCGGAAATCTTTATTCGTAAACACCTGCGACAATTGAATCGCACGGTCCGGACGGAAGTTGAAGAAAATAACCGCATCGCCGGATTCAACGAGTCCCACCGGCTTGTCGTTCTCATCCGTGATGACAGTCGGCATCACGAATTCGTCGAATACGGATTTCTCGTACGATTCGGTGATCGCTTTGACCGGGTCCGTGTAGTGCGGGCCGTCTCCGTACACCATCGCACGGTAAGACTTCTCGGTCCGCTCCCAGCGCTTGTCCCGGTCCATCGCATAGTAGCGGCCTTGAACCGTCGCTACTTTGCCGACGCCGATTTCGGCGATCTTGGCTTGAAGCTGCTCCATGTAGTTCTTCGCCGAATCGGGCGCTACGTCGCGTCCGTCCAGGAAAGCATGGATGTAAACTTCCTGCAGATCTTCTTTCTTCGCCAGCTCCAGCAGCGCGAACAAGTGCGCGATGTGGCTGTGTACGCCCCCGTCGGAAAGCAGCCCGTACAGGTGCAGCTTCTTGTTGTTCTGCTTCGCATGACGCACGGCGCCGATCAGCGTGTTATTGTCGAAAAACTCACCGTCCCGGATCGACTTGGAAATACGGGTCAGGTCCTGGTAAACAACCCGGCCGGCACCGATGTTCAGGTGCCCCACTTCAGAATTACCCATTTGGCCTTCCGGCAAACCTACGGCTTCGCCGCAGGCAGTCAGCGTCGTATGAGGGAACTGGTTCCAATAGCGGTCGTAGTTCGGTTTCTTGGCTTGGGCCACGGCGTTGCCGTGAACCTCGCCCCGAAGTCCGAAGCCGTCCAGAATAATCAGCGCTACCGGTTTAGTCGCCATCTTACTTCGCCCCCTCAACGAGTTGGATGTAAGAAGCCGGCTCCAGGCTGGCGCCGCCCACAAGAGCTCCGTCGATATCCGGCTGAGCCATGTATTCGGCGATGTTGCCCGGTTTTACGCTGCCGCCGTATTGAATGCGGACCGCATCCGCTACGGAGGAATCGTACAGGGAAGCGATCAGCTCGCGGATATAAGCAATTACTTCGTTGGCGTCTTCAGCCGTGGAAGATTTGCCCGTACCGATAGCCCAGATCGGCTCGTAAGCCACGATGACTTGTTTCGCCTGATCGGCGCTGAGGCCTTTGAAAGCAGCTTCCGTCTGTACGCGGCAGACTTCTTTCGTTTGTCCCGCTTCGCGCTCTTCGAGCTTCTCGCCTACGCATACGATCGGCGTCAGACCGTAGTTGAAAGAAGCGAGAACCTTTTTGTTAACCGTTTCGTCGGTTTCGTTAAAATAAGCTCTGCGCTCGGAGTGACCGATAATGACATACGTTACGCCGAGATCTTTAAGCATAGCGCCGGAAATTTCGCCGGTGTATGCGCCGTTTTCTTCCCAGTGAAAGTTCTGAGCGCCGATTCCGATCGACGTGCCTTTCACAGCTTCGACAAGCGCCGGAAGATTGGTGTAAGGAGCGCAGATTACGCTCTCTACCCCTGCAACTTCCGCCTTGCCTTTTATATCATTCACGAAGCTTGCCGCTTCGGAAACGGTTTTGAACATTTTCCAGTTACCTGCGATAACGGGTTTTCTCATGATCTTCAAAACTCCTCTCTGTATCTCTTACTTGTCGTTAAGAGCGACTACGCCGGGCAGAACTTTGCCTTCCATGAACTCCAGGGAAGCACCGCCGCCTGTGGAGATATGGTCCATCTTGTCGGCGAGGTGGAACTTCTCCGCCGCCGCCGCGGAATCGCCGCCGCCGATGACGGTGTAAGCGGATGTGTCGGCACAAGCCTGAGCTACCGCACGCGTACCGTGGGAGAACGGCTCGATTTCGAACACGCCCATAGGCCCGTTCCAGACAACAAGCTTGGAGTTCTTGATAACGTCGGCGTAAAGTTCACGCGTTTTCGGACCGATGTCAATGCCTTCCCAATCGGCAGGAATGGAATCGATTCCGACGATGTTCGTGTTGGCATCTGCGCTGAAATCGTCCGAGATGACGATATCTACAGGCAGAAGGAAGTTCTTGCCGAGTTTCTTCGCTTTCTCAATGAATCCGAGTGCCAGATCAAGCTTCTCGTTGTCCACGAGAGATTGTCCGATTTCATGGCCTTGGGCTTTAAAGAACGTGTAGGAAAGGCCTCCGCCGATGAGGATGTTGTCTGCGATTTCGAGCATTTTATTGATAACGTCGATTTTGTCTTTAACTTTGGATCCGCCGACAATCGCGGTGAAAGGACGCTCCGGATTGTTAAGCGCTTTGCCCAGCACGTCCAGTTCTTTCTCCATCAAGAGACCGGAAACCGCCGGAAGCTGATGAGCGATGCCTTCCGTGGAAGCATGCGCACGGTGAGCGGCGCCGAAAGCATCGTTCACGTACAGGTCGGCCAGTGCAGCGAATTGTTTTGCCAGCTCCGGATCGTTCTTCTCTTCACCCGGGTAGAAGCGGACGTTCTCGAGAAGCAGCACTTCGCCGTCTTTCAGCTCGTTTACTTTCGCTTGAACCGCTTCACCGACAGCTTCGTCCGCTTTCACTACAGGCTTGCCGAGAAGCTCGGACAGGCGGGCTGCTACCGGCGTCAGACGCAGGTCTTCGTTGACTTGGCCTTTCGGGCGTCCCAGATGGCTCGCAAGGATAACTTTAGCGCCTTTGTCGATCAGGAACTTGATCGTCGGCAGTGTTTCACGAATACGTGTATCGTCCGTAATTTGGCCGTTTTCGAGCGGCACGTTGAAATCGACGCGTACAAACACGCGTTTACCGTTAACTTCTACATCGCGAACACTTTTCTTGTTCATGAAATATCCTCCTCAAAGCTTTCCGAAGGAAAGCTGGCATCGTAAGCATTAGCTGAGAGCTTTCCGAAGGAAAGCTGGCATCGTAAGCATTAGCTGAGAGCTTTCCGAAGG
>NZ_FNVF01000019.1 GCF_900107975.1 Paenibacillus sp. UNC499MF | reverse complement strand
ACGACTTAAAACCAAAAATAATATTCCCTTTAACTCTTTTATCACAAAAAGTAAAATTCCTTGTTATATAAAATTTTACTTTTTGTGTATAATATTTGGTGCGAATCCTCCTAGTAAATCATGTTCGCTTCCCATTCGCACTAAAGAATCAAGAGACTCCAGGTGTAGCGATGCCTTGATGCCTATAATACGCCTTAGTTTTATACTGATTGTCCAAGCGATAAAACTTTAGATTATCATGATACAGATCAATACATTCAATCATCTTTATTTTTAACATAGCATATTGCGCAGCGACAACAAAGCATTTAAAACGAAAATTCTCGACACGCTGACTGTGCAAATGTCTCCCCGCTCTCAGGCTGCCCTGCTTCATAAATAAGCGAATGGCATAAAAAGGTAGAGCTTCGGAGTTTCAGCTTGTCTGTAACTTTAGAGCTCTTTTTTTAAAAATAATGGTCGGACACATTATTAGATTAAGATAGTCCGGCATCTTGTTTTACTTGCCTGAACCCGTCTTCGTCACCTTCTCGACTTTCCAGTCATCCCTATGTTTCACCAGCTCAATCGTATACGAAATACCCGTACCCATCCTTTTAATCGAATTTACAGTAACTTTATCGGAAGATGTTTTACTGAGTAGCACGCCAAGTGCCAAATCTTTTTTCCCATAGATAAAATCTTCAGGGATTTGCTGAACCGACGCATTGTACTTTTGGGCTACACGTTGGAACAATTTTTCCCTGCTCGCTTCGCTTATTGCTGCTAAAGTTTCTTTGCTATAGCTCACCCGGTAAATTGGTTATTATAGCCGGTATCTTGTTCGATTGTGGCTACGGTTGATAAAAATAATATTTCGCCGACATCAGCAGGATCTTTGCCGCTAGAACACCCTACCAGATTAAGACTCATTAACGAAAAAAACATGAAGAGAAGAAGTAGTCTTTTCATTATTTTCCTCTTTTATGATATGGCATGATAGAAGTATTACGCCGGCTGTAACCGCTTGTTGCGTGAACAGTAATCGCATTCCTATAAAAATTTTCTATAAGAATGGAACGTAGGTGAGGTGGTACTCTACTTTCTAGTTCAATCGGGATCAGGAGTTTCCTACATAAAAAGGTCCCCTTCGTACGATATCGTGTAAACTAAAAGTGGAGTGTGAAAACAGAAGAGAAAGACAAAGGAGTTGTTACCTAACAAGATGACAAATAGCAAAAGCTGGACCGCCATGACATTCAATTTACGCGTAAATGTGACCTCTGACGGCGGCAACGCATGGCCACATCGCAAACATCTCGCAGCGGATAGCATCCTGGGCTCGGAGGCTCATCTGATCGGAACACAGGAAGGTACCGCCGGTATGCTGGAAGATTTGGATGCGTGTCTGGCCGGCTACAGCCGAATCGGGAGCGGGCGCCTCGGAGAAGCGGAAGCCAAGCTGCACAATGACGAATACTGCGCGATTTATTACAACCGCGAGGCATTAACGTTGATCAGTCACGGCCAGTTCTGGCTGTCGGAAACGCCTGATGTGCGGGGAAGCCTCGGCTGGGACAGCAGCTATCCGCGTATCTGCACGTGGGGCTGCTTCGAAAACAAAGAAGTACCGGGCATGCGGTTCTATGCGTTTAACACGCATTTCGATCATTTGGGGCAGCAGGCTCGTGAAGAAAGCGCGAAGCTGCTGCTGGAGCGTATCCGGGCACGCCGCGAAGAGGAGAACTGTCCGGTGCTGCTCATGGGCGATCTCAACGCCGAACCGGACAATTCAGCCATCCGGCTGCTTCGCGAACAGCTGCAGGATGCCTATACGCTTGTGGACGGGCCCGTCGGCCGGACCTTTCACGATTTTGAAGGCGGCATCGATGGCGAGCCTATCGATTATATTTTTGCCACGCCGGATATTGAGATGCTTCAGACAACCGTAGATCGCGAGCGGCACGATGGAGCCTATCCTTCCGACCATTATCCGGTTACGCTCGCTTGGCGGTATAAAGGATAAGATGCTTCGGTGGAAGGCCGGGGCGTTAGGACGGGGATTTTAATAAGCCATTCTATCGCTCTCATCCTTTGTCCGTTAATGGTATGAACGATGCCGAGAATAAAAACAGCTGCAGCTAAAAGAGAAAGGGCGCGCATTCCGCGCACCCTCTCTTCTGATCAAATGATTGCCATAAACTACACCTCTTCCAGAGATCTTGTTGATAAACTTCGAGATAAGCCAAGGAGATAATCACCTGAATCATACCTCTCCAACCTAACCCCAGTTCCTTGGTAAGAATAAAATTAGTGTTGTCTCTGTTTTCACCCAAAAATTCCAATCACCTTTTATTTATGGTATATTTATCCACAAGTGATAAGCAGACTCTAAGTAAGGGATGAGTGGATTATTTTATGAAAAAATTAAAATTAATCGGAATAATTTCAGCTGTGATTTTACTTGCTGTTCTATTGACTGCATTTAAGTTTCCACTTGCTAAAAGTTCTAGCATCAAAGAGGAAGCACAAATTACTTTGCAAAAATACGTGGAAGCCATAAACAAAAAAGATATGGATACTATCAATCAGTTACTAGATGACAGGGACTACACGGATAAAAAATTACAAAAAGAGTTCTACGAACGTGAAATTCAAACTATTGAGTCTTTGGATGTTTCTATACGAGGGATTCATCAAGAATCGGATGAAAAAGTGAAAATTAAAACCACAGTGAAATTAGTTGAAAATACAAGTGGTGAGACCGTAAAAGACCACACTTTTACAATGATCCAAACTGCGGAGGGTTGGAAAGTTCTACGTCTACCAGGAAGTCAAGACGAAAAACAAACATGAACCGATCAAGTAAAAAGGCAGTTTATCCTCCAGCGGGATAAGCTGCTTTTTATTTTCGGCTTAACAACTCCTCCTGCATTTAAAGGTAAGAAAGGCTGTCAGTACAAGCAGGCTCGTGCCGTTGTTATTTTATACATTGGTGCAACCTTTGAAAGAAAAACACGTCACTTTAGTAGTACCAGATTAAGGAAATGGGGGGGGGCCAGCTATGCTTCGTAAGCATTTCATTTTTTTTATTTGCCTGCTTGCCGTCCTGGGGGGTTGTGAAACCGATACTTCACTCAAAAACAAATCGGAAGAGACCGGATTCATTGTAGATAAAGAACCCGAATCTAATAGAGCTTTATTAATAAGCGATACTCCGGATTCCGATCATTTTTACGATGCCCTATGGGTAGCCGGCGTGGCCGACAGTGTAGAAATAGGCGATAAAGTTATCGTGGAAATTTCAGGGAATGTCTTAACCTCCTATCCTGGACAAACAGGCGGCAGATTTATTAAAAAAATAAAAATGGACAAGCCCACTGGAGCGAAGCTTGAGCCCGAAACGATTTTACAGAAGGCATTCAGTCAAAAAAAAGTTAACCATCCGGCGGTTCAGCAACTATCTTTCGATCAGGAAAAAAAAGTTTGGAATGTGAGGTTAACCGAAGGCATCAGAGAAAAGGTTACGGAGCTGGTCATTGAAGACAAGGAAGACTGAGAACGGTCAAACTCATGGATGACAGCTGTCCGTTCGCGTCTTTTCCTGCCGGAAGCTTCGCTCGTATGAAAATAGATTAGGGGAGCAAAAAAAGACGGCCCCCGCTGTCATAGCGGTGCCGTCTTTCTTTGTGCAGCTTAGCTGCGTTGTAACTATAGCTATCTCCGAGCACATGCTATGCCATAGCTATCGCCTTCATTGAGCAGCCTGCTGCGAACTGCGAGCATCAGGCTGCATCTTGTCATGCAGCGAATGGCCCGCCAGGCTGCCGCCTTGGTTGGGTGACTTGACTGACGTCCGGCGGTTGCCCCGCTAGGCGTCTTGCCTAAAAATCGAGCTGTGCCTCGATTGAGCAGCCCGCCTACAAGCCAAGCAGCTTCGCCAGGCGAACCAGCAGCACGGCCGCCTCGGCCCGGGTCGCCTTCTCGTTCGGCGCGAAGCGGTTTCCGCTCCGGCCGTCGATCAGGCCGCGTTCGGCCGCCTCCTGCACGTAAGGCCGGGCCCAAGCCGGGATATCGGCCTCATCCGTGAAAGCTGCGGCTTTTCCGCCTCCGGCCGCAGAGCCGTTCACGGCTTTGGCCAGCATCACGGCCAGCTCCGCACGCGTGACGGCCGCACCCGGACGGAACGTTCCGTCCTCGTAGCCGCTCACGATGCCTTTGGCGGAAGCATCCGCTACCGCTCGGGCGGCCCAGGCGGGGATGGCGCCTCCATCGGCAAAGGAAAGCGGCGCGGTGTTCGTCGCAGACTCCTTAGCAATCCTTGCCGCTGTCGCAGCCGGTATTTTTGCCTCTGCTTCCGAATCTGATCCCAACGCCGTTTCCGCCGCATTGGCCGATGCGCTCACTGCTATCGCTGCCGTTGCTTTTTCCACTGTTTCTGCTGCGCTCCCGACCGATGTTTTTGACGCCGCATCCGTGGACGTCCCACCCGCCGCTTTAGCACCATTCAGCAGCCGCTCCAGCATAACAACCCACTCGGCCCGGTTGATCGTCGCGTCCGGGTGGAATGTACCGTCCTCGTATCCGTCGACGAGACCGAGAGCAATAGCCCGGCCGATATCCGTTTCCGCCCAGTGTCCGGAAACATCGGCAAACCGGCTGCCGCCCGGTTCAGGCTTTGTACCCGGCCCCGGTGGTGTTCCCGGGCCAGTTCCCGATCCTGCATCCGGCTTCGTTCCGGGATTTGTTCCACCCTCTGCCGCCTTCCGTGTAACCGTCAGCTTGTACTCCCGGGTGGAACCGTCTTCCGCCTGAACGGCAATTTTAAACACGTTGACGCCCTCACTCAAAGAAGCCGCATATTCCCCACCAGTTGATCCGGCGGTCTGCCCGTTCACCCCGGCTCTCGCTGCGGAATCCATCGTCTTATACCGGATAACACCACGGTCCGCATCCGTCTCGACCGCATAATCGCTTACTCCCGGCTGGAAACTCGGCGTCAGAGCAGCTTCCTTTTTTCCGGCCGTAAAATGCAGCTCCTGCAGTCTGCTCTCCGCCGAAAGCGACGGTGAAGATCCCGACGATCCGCCCGAAACAGGCACGGCGAGAGTCCGGACCGTTCCGGCGAGCTCCACGCTTGCATTCCCCGCCCCGTCCTTGGCCTTCACCGCAAACGAGTACAGTGTGTCGCTCGTCAAACCTGCCGCCCTATAGCTGTACGTATCGGCGCTGACCGTCGTCAGCAGCGTACCGTTCCTATAGACGTCGTATCCGGCAACGGCTCTGTTATCCGCCGCCTCCGGCCAGCTTACATTCACGCCGGAAGTGGTAACGCCCGAGAAGGCCGGTGCCGCGCCCGCAGGCCAGACCGGCGCTTCCGTATCCGGCGACGCTCCTTTCGCAAGCGTCACCGTCAGGGCCGCCACGGCACTTTTCGCCGATTCGTTCCCGGCTGTATCCGTAGCCGTGATCACGTAAGCGTAGCTTCCCGGCGCAAGGTCGCCGATATCGGCGGCCGAAACGGAGCCGTCTCCTGCGCTGCTGCCCAGTACTGCCGGCATCCCGAGCTCGCCTGTGCCCACGATTCCGTCCTTATCGGTATCCGTCCACGAGTACGCTTTTACAGCCGCTCCCGCTTCCCCTACGGCTCCTGCCGCCCCATACAGGCGATCCTGCGTACCCGCGTAGCTATCTATGACTCCGAATTTAGAAACGTCCACCGTAGGCGGCGTGGTATCCGGCAGAGCATCGTCTTCTCGGATCGTCACGACCGCTTCGTCCGGCGCCCCCATCACGTAGCCGTTCGCCGGATCGCTCAGCTTGACCGTAAAGGTTTTGTCCCCTTCATAGCCCTGGTTGTCCATAACGGTGACCGGATAGTCCCGGCTCGTTTCACCGTCCTGGAGCACGACAACCTCGTCGACGACGGCATAATCTTTTCCCGCCACCGCCGTTCCATCGGTCGTCCTGATCCGGACTGCAGTCTGGCCTGTGCCGGAGCCTGTCCGTTTTATCGTCACGCTGACGGTTCCGTTGTTCTCTGCCGTTTCGAACGTATTCGAAGCAAGAGAGAAAGCCCCTTCCGCTCTACTGTTCATCACGTTTACCGACGTATTGGAAGGAGAACTGCTCGCCAGAACAATATCCGATCGGCCGTCCCCGTTAAACTCTCCCGTCTCCAGATAAAAAGCATAACGGGGATACGGATAACTGATCGGCGATTGAAACGTCCCGTCTCCGTTGCCCATCAGAATGGCAAAATCTTGGCCCTGCGTTTGGCCGAGAATATCTATGTGTCCGTCGCCGTCGAAATCCCCCAGCGCAACATCAAGCGGAAGATTTCCCGCAGGGTACAACACCGCTTGTCCGAATCCTCCTCCAGCCGTACCGAGCAGCACCGTAACCCCGTTATCTCCGTTGGCGGCAAAAACCATATCCTTTAGGCCGTCTCCGTTGAGATCGGCTGCTTTCATTTTGTTGGGGGACGAGCCCGCCGCATAATCAACCCGGCTGAATTGAGTGCCGGTGCCGTCATTTTTCAATATACTGACCGTGTTGCTTCCGGAATTCGCGACGGCAAGGTCCGTTTTTCCATCGCCATCCATATCCCATGCCGCAAGACTTCTCGGGTAAGCGAGGACAGGGATGGAAGCCCCGAGCACAAAATTCCCGCTCCCGCCGACGTTAAACAGAATCGAAACCGAGCCGGAACTATTATTGACCACTGCCAAATCCGGATAACCGTCTCCGTTCAAATCCGATACAGCAATCTCCAAAGGTTCTGCGCCTACACCCGTAACATTCCCCCATGGAAGGAACGTTCCGTCCCCGCTGCCTTTAAGGATACTTACCGTATTATCCTGCGAATTGGCAACCGCCAAATCCGCACGATGATCCCCGTCTAAATCCGCAATCGCAACCGCTCGAGGGTTCCTCCCTACCGCAAAAGCTGCCGACGCTCCAAACGTTCCGTCCCCCTTGCCGAGAAGCACGGCCACCTGATTATTTTGAAAATTCAGCGACACCAGATCATCCAGCCCGTCCCCGTTCACATCTCCGGTTTTGACGTCGTAAGCCCAGCCGCCCACCTCATAAGCGACCGCGTTCTCAAAAACCGGATTCACCCCATTCGCTTTTACCGGCCCAACCGGTACGGCGATTAACGCCGCGCCCAATACAAGGGCCAGCCATTTTTGTGCTTGACCTTTTTTTGCAGATCGAATCAACTCTCTCACGCTCCCTAGTAGACATTAACTAACTAAGTATATCGGATTTTGAGCGTAAAAAAATCACCTTTGCGGGTGAAGTTCGGTTAACGGATCATAATGGGAAGGCAACGCAGCTTCAACGAGTAAATCAACAAGTAAAAAAGATAGGTCGGCTTTAAAACAAGGATTCTCCTTTTATTTAGAGAATTAAATAATATATTCCATTTAAAAGCGTAATCTAAACCGAGCAAGGAGATCATTTATCGAAAGGAGACTACGGATGAACAAATATGTCACCTATATTGTGGTCAGTATCATCGTCATTCTCATCCCTGTAATCGGCTTACTTTACGGGTTATGGGACATGAACCAGCCCAAAATCGGTCCGATCGGAAACGGTGTCAAAGTCGGTCCCACCTTCCCTCAACTGATCGTAATGGTTATGACGTTTCTCACCGGCATTCTGAATTTGATCGTCGCGATTAAAACTTATAGGGACCATAAGGCAAAAGACAATTGAAAACGCCCGAGGCCCAAGCGTTGCGTGGTTACATTATGAAGGAAGAAAAAGGAGGTCCCTTATGAAATTCTCTTTTGTTCTCTTGCTGACCTTACTGATGTTCGGATTTTCATTGATCTATAGTCCTCTCATGCTGGACAAAATTCCTTTTGTCGGTACTTTGGTTCATGAGTTCACATCAATCGGGAAAAGCCTTATGTGGTGGTGGAAAACAAACTTGTTATTGGCCGTTTGTTTTGCTTTGGCTGTTTTGTTTTATTTAATTCGAAGAAAAAACTTAGCAATCATCTTTCAAAAATTTATTCTTCTTGTAATGATTATGGTTCATCTTGTTCCTTTTTTCTTCTGGTTCAGCGCTTCGATTTTCAGCTTAGATGCGGCTGTTTTGGCTGCCGCGCATCTGCTTTTTGCAGGGTTTATGCTTTATGCTGTTTTTTCTTCGAGGGCTCTCGGCAGTTCGTCAGGGCGAAGCATGTAGGGGTTTTGTTGTAAGTCTAAAACCGTCCATTTTTGAAAAGGCGTCCAGTTTAAAGGACCCGTATAACAAATATCTTTAACCTTATGCGGACCGAAAATCCGGGTTCCGTTTAAATTCGCATCATAAAAATTTACACCTGTTAAGTTGGCCCCGCACTAGATGTAATGACCTTATTCGCTAAATACCATCGTTTTCCTTTGATTGAGAAACATCTTACATTCTATATCAAAAAAAAAGCACTCCTCTAGAGTGCTTTCTGTTTCTCTAAGCTCTAACTTAACCCCTACCTCAAACCGCCTCCACCATCTCTTGCTCCTCTATAAGGTCCATGCTCTGGCTCTGACGATATTCCTGTGCTACCATGGTTGTAATAAATTCAACAGTCGGATCAATTTCCTCCACCGTAGCTTGAAGGCCTTCAATATCGGAATAGAAAAATTCCTTCCGCAGGTTCACTTTATTTACACGGTTATCCGATAAAATCCGGTGCAAATCTTGCTCCAGTTGCACAGCGTTTTCGCTAAACACCATCGCATGAATATCGAATTTAAACGGTACGGAGGCGTCCCCCAGCTCTTCGATCCGGTCCAGCGGATTCAAGCGGCGCGTCATGCCGATTTTGAACATCCGGTCGCCGAAGGAACCCAAATTCGAAATCACATACACATACCCGGCTCTTCCGTTGGCCCGCTTTGTAATTTCTTCTTTCTGCTCTTCCACCCGTTGGACCTGTTCTTCCAATTCACGTAATCTTGCTTCCAGGGCAGCGATTTTACCCGGATCAGTTTCCTTGCTGAGCACTTCCTTGTTTTTCTCCATCTCTTTAAAATATTTCAGTTCTTCCTGCTCGATCTTCTTCCGTTCCTCATTAAGCAAACGCTGTTCTTCCGCTTCTTGGCGCATTTGCTCCCGAATCAATTTTTGCTCTTCCTTCTCTTTTTCCTTTTGGATGAAATACTGATATTCCACTAAAATAGCATTTTTGAACAGGGGCTCAATCTCAGATAAAAATCTCGTAATGGTCGGCAAAATTTGCGAGTTTCCGCCTGCACAGATCACCTGGTACTTGTTGATCAGATCGCTTGCGTTTGCGACTGCCTTCTCCAAATTCGTATAGCTCAGGGTATGCAAAATATTTTGAAGCTCGGCCTGCAAACCGATCACCATTAAGTGATAAATCGTTTTGTTTGCTTTCGTCGTATAGCGCTCTTCGTAGGATTTGAGCAAAGCCTTAATCTCTTTATTGATACCGGACATCTCTTGCCGGAGCTTCTTGGAATCATGATGATGCAAATGAAGCTCGACGATCGGCTTTAGAGCGCCCTCACCCAAACTCTCTTCAAGCACCGCCAGTTCTTCTTCGATCACTTCAAACTTAACGGCGGCCGGAAACTTCTCCAGTAAATTTTTAATTCCAAGAGATTCGCTTTTCGTTTTGGCAAGAGTCTTCTCAATCTTGGTTAGAGCTTTCTGCCTGGACTCCAGCTCGGCCGAGATGCCTTCCGATTGTCTGAGTTCTTGCTCCATCTTGGTTTGAATGTCTGCCAGGTGCCCCTTCGCGATAGCCAGACTCGCGTCTGCTTCTCTTCTAGCCTCTCTCAGGATGTGTTCAGCTTCCTGCCTAACGGACTCTCTCGCTTGGTGGATGGTAGCCTGGATTACATCCTCTTTCTCCTGGATCTGCTTATTAATTCTTTCCAACTGCAGGTTTTTCTCGGCAATCGATTTATTCAGATTCAGCATTTCCAAAATCTTTTTAAACATGGGTAAGTCTCCTTTATTTATAAAAAAGTGAGTAGATCATTGAGGCGCGTCAATTGTCTACTTAGTGTCACTAGTCAAAAAAGTGCCTGGTCTCATCTGTGGGTTACACCTTACGAAGGCACGTAAATTCTTTTCAAAGGAATCAACGCCTGCTTCTCCGGCGGCATCTTGTCATACCACTCGTTAATCAGCTCGACGATGCCTGCCAAATCCAGCAGTTTGACGCCGTTATGCTGTGCCGCGGTCCTGGCTGCCGCCGTAAATCCGCCTGTGGACACGAACAAACAGCTCGCTCCGTGAGGACTTGCTCCTACGAGCTGCTGCACCTCGGGCCCGCCGCTGGTGGCACGTCTATGCTTGACCTGCACCTTGATGATCGGCTTCTCGAACCCGAACGCATCCCGGTGAGCCAGCACATCCACTCCCCCATCGGGACCTTTCGGGCTCACCTTCGTCTGGTAGCCCATCGCTTGAAGCAGCCCCGCGACCAGCTCCTGCATCTCCCACGGGTCGAGCTTGTCCACCCGATCTTCAATGAGCGACTTGGCCCGTCCCTCAAACTCCTCCGTGTTAAACTCTGCCGCTTCTTCATCTCGAACGGTGACATTCACAGGTGCAGCTGGCGTTTGGTGAAATAAAGCCAGAATCTCCTCCTGCCAATCGTCTATCCGGAAAACCGTCAATGTGCTGCCTAAAGAGTACTTGGCTCTTTGCGAAAATAAATCGCGGGAAATTCGTTTGGATTCCCAAGCCACGGAAATCACATTGGGATACAAAGCATTGATATCCGTCCTGTATTCTGGCGCCTTGGTCACCGTTCCGAGCAAGTACTCCCGAGTTTCTCTGGAATAGGTAATCACCCGATCATTCAGAGCAACCTCATTGTAATATCTCCAAACCTGCCCCGCCCATGAGAGCCGCGTCCCCGGCTTATGATCCGTATAGACCTCATGACTATGTTCAACAAACTTTTCTCTAGATGCAAACTTCCTCGGATCTCCTAACTGCGGCCAGCCGATCGAAGCAATTTTATTCGCCTGCCACTCCGGAATTAACTCATTGTTATCTCCCGCGCGTACCATCCACTATTTGGTCATCTTTGTTTTCCCCCGTTTAGTAAAATGCAGCCTCTCGCATGTAACGAATGCTACGCTTTTTTGCTTTTCGCGATATGCTCGGCTCTAATCCTAGTGTCTATAATATTCGCTGCCGCGACTAGCTCGTAAATCCCCCTAATATCCGTTTCCGATAGCGATGGTTCCGGATTTTCTGCCTGCATGCGAACCATCTTGCGCCCGATAAACTCCGAAAGCTCGACATCATACACGATGAGTTCATCGGACTTAATTTTCCGCAGCTCCGGATCTATGCTAAAACGGCACCGCATCGTAAACGAAATCATCGAAATGAATTTCACCCGCTTGTAACTTGGAATTTGCAGCTCCACCGCTTTGATATGCCCGTAGTTCTGCATCAGCGGATTGTACATGTTGAACCGGTTGCTTACACGCCAGTATCGGTCCTTGCGCGCACCCTTGATTTCCCCGTTGTAATTCTTCGTTTCAATGACAAAAAGCCCATAGGGAGAAATGACCAAATGATCAATTTGAGAATATCCTGACCTTGACTTTGGATTCGGAATCAGCAGATCACTTAGGTAACGGCATTCCTTTGGAAGCTGATCCAATTGAATATTGATTTTGTGCTCCCCCAGCTCCCCGATCCGGGTGGCCTCCACTTTGGGGCGTCTTGCGGCGGGTGCCTGTTTAGCTTTCTTTTGGGGTGGTTCTGATGCTGGCTTGGCAAAAAGCGCCCGTAGTTTAGCAAACATACGTCTTCTCCTCATTCATAAAACGATATAAGACATCATTCGCTAAAATTCCATGGATTTCCTTTCTTGGAGGGCACAAAACAAAAAAAGCCTAGGTCTCGATACCTAGAAGGTAATGAGAACGCGGCTTTGAGCTGTGTAGGTAATGTGGATTTCCCCTGGTTGACTAAGAGTTAAACATGACCTAGACTTCGCTATGAAGCTGGGACAAAATCTTGATGCCGTCCTGCACGCCCTTGATGTAAATCCACTCTTTCTTCATGTACTCCAGAGCTATTCCCTTGTCCTGCCACTCCCGAAGAAGCGATTGTTGATCGGGTTGTAGTGATTGTAATAGTTCCATCTCTAAAGCATTAAGTTGATCGGTAATGGGTTGGAGAGCCTTCGAGGCATCGACCTCGTCTGCAAGGTTATCGAAACGATGGATCAGGGAGTTGTTACGCAATTGAGTCATGAATAAATTACCTCCATCCTTTATGGGTTAAGGATAGGGTAGCAGAATTTAAGTAATGAGGTGGTACGCATTTAAGTAACCATTAAATAAATTTAAAAAGCACCTGATTAATCAGATCAGATGCTTCAGTTCAATTATTTAAGAGCTCTTCCATCAGTCCCTTTTTTAATCGGTGGCACATCAAAACTAACATCATCGTGTTCAATTTCTATAACTTCTATTAATCCATTTTCTATGCTAGGTTCTATTGCTTCCCAAACCCTAAAGTAAGCTTCTAATTCTTGATAATTTCCTATTCTATCAGTTAAATATTTATACATTTTTCTCGACGGTAATATCAATAAACCTCCATCAAGCAAACCATCCAATATTCCTAAAGAAATACGATTTAAGGCACGATGACTTGAGGAAATATTTCCAGTTTCCCACTCAACCGCAAAATATTTACCATTACTTAGTTTAATTGCACTATCAAATTTCCTCTTTCTAATATCTATATTACTAATTATTCTCTCATCTTCCCAACCTAATTCATTTAACGTTGTAATGAATGCATCTTTAATTGGTACAACACCGTTACCTTTTATTTTATCGTGAAGAATAAATTTACCGCTTCCAGGTGGATTTTGAATACTCACTGTTGCTTGCTCTATATTTTGTTTGATTCGTTGATAATCTTTACCTTCTGAAAAGTTTCCCTTATTGATGAGTCTCTTAATTCGTGTAATGTTCATTTAATTGATTTTCAACTTCTTGAATCAATTCACTCGGTCTTTTTTTTAGACATTTAGCAATAATGAAAATTGTAGTAAGTGTTGGTCTTCTAAGGCCTCTTTCTAGCAAGCTAATGTATGTACGATCAAGGTTACTTTGATGCGCAAGCTCTTCTTGAGAAAGACAACCCATATTTCGATACTTTTTTAAAGTTAATCCAAATGCCTCTTCGAGATTCAAGAAGTCCCCCCCTCTCCTCCCTAATTCTTGTTCCTGTGCTCAGTATCGTCTACAGACTATAGTCTGCAATTGTCGACTTAACATAATTCTATTCTTGTGATACTATTTAATTTGTGTACTATAGTCATCAAGCTTTGGAGGGTTTTATGTATTCTAATTCTTTCTTCTCCGCCTTAAGTATAACTAATGATGCGGAGCTAAAATATTTCTCGAAAATATCTAATATAACCACAAAAAAATTAAAATACTATCCCAAATACAATCTCTATCCCGATGTTACAGATAGGGATTGTATTATTAAAACCTTAGATATTTCAGAACTGGAATTGAAAATTAAATTGGGGTATTTCGACAAAGAATTACTGGATATTTTATCAAAAAACGCTAAAACAATTGTCGATTTTATTAGCCCCGATTATAATACAGCACCTATAGCACTGAGACATAAACATATATTTAAAACTGAATACGGGAACATGTACCAAGGTGACTGTATCTCTTTAATGGATAAATTAGAAAAAAACTCAGTTGATTTAATATTTGCCGACCCACCATTTAATCTGGATAAAAAATATGAATCTGGAATGAATGATAAAATTGAAGAAGAGGAATACATCAAGTGGACAGAAACATGGGTTCTTAAATGTATAGATTTATTAAAAGAAGGTGGATCTTTTTTTATATGGAATCTTCCCAAATGGAACACACATATATCTTCAATACTAAATAAGCATTTAAATTTTAAACACTGGATAGCAGTTGATATTAAGTACAGGCTTCCTATTAAAAATCGTCTTTATCCGTCGCATTATGGTTTGCTTTATTATACAAAAGGAGAAAAAGGATATACCTTTAATGAGCAAAGATTGCCTTTAGAAATTTGTAGGCATTGTGGTGGAGATATCAGAGATTACGGAGGCTATAAAGATCAATTGAATCCTAGCGGTATTAACCTCACAGATGTATGGTTTGATATACCACCAGTTAGACATAGTAAATACAAAACAAGAGACAGTAATGAACTTTCAATGAAGCTTCTAGAGAGAATTATAAGCTTATCTACAAATGAAAACGATGTAGTGTTCGATCCTTTTGGAGGTAGTGGAACAACTTATGTAGTCTCAGAGATTTTAAAAAGAAAATGGATTGGTGTAGAAATTGGTGATGTTGAGAATATTAAAAATAGATTTGATTCGTTAGAATTTCAAAAAGAATATATTAATAATGTACAAAACAATAAAAATAAATTGTTTACTGAAGAAATGAGAAAGTTAAGAACTAAAAATGGCCAATGGTTGCCCGAAACTTTAGTTAAAAAACGTTCGAAAAATAAGGCCAACAAATAATAGTAATCTCTAACCAGGTTTATTCTATGCTTTGTAAAATATAAACAGCCATTTCATATCTTGAAATGGCTGTTTATATTACGGAAGACGCTTAATTTCTCTATACTCCCTAACCTTTTCATGAAGTCTTAATATATTTTCATCTAAATCTTGGTAAGTAGGTCCATATTCTAGCGGATAAATATTGTAACATTCTCTCCAATATTTCTTTATTTCCTCATCTACTCCTTGTTTTACTACTACATAATGGGGGCTACTCGATGAACTTGCATTCCCAACTGTTTCCAATACAAGGTTTATATCTGGATCATTCAAACTGTATCCTAAGAATACAATTGTTTTAGTTATAAATAATGCATTTAATATCTGATAGAATTGTGGATAATCTTTTCTTGCTTTATAATATTGCTTTTGTGTAAAAACCAGACTATCTACATCATCAATAGATCCGTGAGCCTTAATAATTAGATTTTCAGTAGATTTCATATTTGTTGAAATTCTCTCTATATCACGATACATAGCAGTAGTATAACCATGTTCATTGCATAAATTCTCGTAAATTTTATCAAAATTTGTAGTAATAACAATTTTTGAATCAATAGATTTTATAAGTTCATGTACTTGAGATGCTTTATAATTTGGTCTACTATAAACTTGCCTTAAATAATTAGCATAGTTACCAGGATCACAAGAATCATATATAGATTGAAGAGCCAGCAAATAATTCCCTTGTTCAATCATTTTTTTTATAAATTTTAGTTTGTCTTCTGTAGGGCTATGCAATAAAGTAACTGCATCTTGAATAAATTCTCCCCATTTCTTTGGTGACTCTCCAAGATCATTTTTTGACGTAGCAGATATTCCTGCCCCTAAAAAAAGCACACATCGTCTATACGCTATCTCTTCAACGAGATTTACTGGCCAATTAATCTGCATTTAAATCTCCCATATTCTTCAAAAGCTTTCTCGTTATAGAATCAAGAATTTCTTTATACTTCTTAACAGAGCTAGTTTGGCCTCCTACTACTCCATCGCCTCTAACTAAACTATACATAGGTGACTTACTAGCTTGAGCTAAGGGTACCAAACTATATAAATAGGGAACATCACCCAGATTAAGCTCCTCAATTGTAAGATTATTATAAATCAAATAATTAAGGTGTTTTTCAATTGCCTCGGGAACTTGTATAATTATAGATTCATAAGCTGCAATAGGTCTTCGTCCATCTGCAAATGTTCTCGTAACATATTGTTGAATAGAAAATCCTATTAATTTTGTAGTTTTATCGATATCTAAGTTAAAAAGATACTTCTCTGCTGATTGAGACCCATGTCTATCGTAAAGAACATGGACGGCCCGACGGTATGAATGCATCCACTCTTTTATCCACGTAGAGATATTCGATACACCTATCAAACTAAAAATATCTGATCCCATAGGTGTAACAACAAAATCTGTATTTAATAAAATACTTCTATTTAATGCACCTAGTGAAGGACCAACATCTATAAACATGTAATCATAAGTAGAAGCATAATGTTGCTTCATTTGTCTTAACCAGTTAGTTCTTCTAAAGCCTCCGATATCCCCGCCTAAACTTTTATTCCATGCATCACTAAAGATATCTTCTATAACAGATAATCCTGGATGTCCTGGTATTAAATCTACATTGTACCGATTAGCGGTACCCATGTATAATTCATCAATAAAGTTAAGACCCGAATCTCCTTCGATTATCGGAGATAAAAAGTTCATGATTGTTGATTTAGACGCCCTTTCACCATAATAATCCAACCAAAATTGATCTGGCACCATCATTTGTGTAGAATTTGCTTGAGGATCAGCATCTAGAAACAATACTTTTTTTCCAAAATGAGTTGCCATAAATGATGCCACATTTACAGCCAGAGTAGTTTTACCTACTCCTCCTTTATTATTAAAATAAGTTATTATTTTCAAAATCCGCCCTGCTTTCATAGAATATTTCAATCAGAAACCAACCGAAATTTACGAAGTTAATTACACTCAACATATCAACGAGCTTTTTCTTTGTCAACATATGTATTTATTTTATTACATATTTGATATACTGCCTCTTATTTTGTGAAATACAAGTGAATTGAAATCGCCACAAAATGGTTAAGGTAAACGATATGGTAAGATAAGTTACGAAGTTTTGGGAACAGTCTTGGGATCACCGTGACAGATGCTCTAATGCAGATTGGCCTAGAGTAAGGGGAACGCCAATAAAAAGCACCTCGTTTGTGGTACTCCTTATATTCCTTTACTATAACGGATACCCGTTCAAACTGTAGATATGGTCAATCATAAGGATTCTTTGAGGAACTTGATTCAATTATCAAACGGCATTCGGTTAAAACCCCATAGGCTGGTAACAGGTTCTTAACCATTTTCTACCTCCTGCCTTACTCGGCCCTTCTTTAGGCGTAGCTTAGCCATTAATCCTCTCGATCTTTATGATTAATCAAGCTATACAATTTACCTCGAATCACGACCACTTTTCACAAAGAGCCCAAAACAAACAAAACAATCCCTAACAGAGGAAGAATAAGTTCCAGCAGATAAAGCTTGATCCCCATTGTATTTCCCATAAAATCGGTCAAAAGAAATACGAAAATCCCCGATAGCATTAATTTCATAGACATTCTAAACTCTCCTTGACCCAAGTTAATCATGCAACGCTAAGGGTGGTTAATAATTCCATTGTAAACGATATTTTCATTCTCTTCATTAAGTTAAAAACAAAAAAGCACCCCCTTTTGCCATTAAAGGGAGTGCACCTACGAATTACTTTTCAAAACTTACCTAACGACAAAAACATGCTCAAAGCATACCCCAAGCCAAATACTACGCCGGAAGAAATAAAAAACACATAAAACAGAAACGCCTCCGCCGAAAAAAGATTTCCGCCACCAAAAGCAGCAAATATAAACAAGGTGGGTAAAGCAAACACGAGTGCGCACCCGATAGGATAAAGCAGCAGCCGCATAATTCCGGATTTTATTTTGGATGCAACATAAGAACATATCAAGAAATAAGAGGGAACCAAGATGATGAGATACGCGATTCCCGCCCAATACTGAACGGCTCGTAAGTCCCCTTCGCTAATGGTTTGCTCCCAAACTAACCATAGAACCTTTTCATAAGCCCATAGACCTGCGTAAAAAGACAACAGACTATTCAAGGATAGAAAGAGGTATTTAAGGATTTTCATTCCGCCGCCGCCTTTATATGTTGGTTTGAAGTCCATCTGCCGACCTCGCTGATATACCAATTGTATTTGACGGCCTGTGTAACATGTAGTTCTAACTTTTATAGGTCCTGCTTGTAATCTTGGGTAACGACAAAAACCCACTGCATTAAGGCTGTTCGCCTAACAGTGGGTTTTTACTTAGAATTCAATGGGTGCCCTAGGACTTAGCTTAAAAGTGTTGAAGGGTCGGATGGAGTTTTTAACTGTTATGGAGATACATACCCGGTTCCGTCAAAGTGCTTTCTGTAGTAGGTTGTTGTTTGTGTGCTTGTAGATGCACTCCAACCCAAATTAACTAACTCGCCTGCGGATAAATTTAATTGATTGGAAGTTCCGTTGACTACAGCAGTTTCCGCATATCCGCTATAGGATACTTGAAGTTTGGACGACGATTGCAAAGTCCCTTGAACAAAGTTTTTAACAACCGTGAACGAGCCGGAATACGGTGCTACATACCCTGTATTATCGTATACTTTAAGGAATATTCTTCCTAGCGATCCGCCAAATTGGACTTCCTGAATTTGAACGAGAACGCCAGCTTTTACCCTTACTCCGCCTCCTAAATCTATAACCGCTACATACTGTGCGTCGTAAGTTTGATTTAAATTTAAAGGAGACACTCCTTGTTTCGACGTGTGGATATTTTTTGCTTGTTCAACACTGGTCCCGGTTATCTCAGCATATCTTTTATAAAATTCTTCTGGGCTCAGTTTCGTGACTTCCCAACCTACCACATTATTTTGACCAATAAACTGCTTCAACTCGTTTGATTCTGTTACATTCTTAATAAATGCAGGCTGTGTTTGATCGGCAGAAGTCTGATTAGTAGATGTCTCTGCAGATGCAACACCCGAGATAGAAGTAGCCGTTACTAACATGGCTGCAAGCAAAGAGAATGGTTTCTTCAACAGTCTCACATCCTTCCAATATTTTTATTCTAGGCACCCATTGTTTAATTCTATATTCATTGCATGATTACCTTCCTAATAATTTACATTTTGTAAGTTTTTTCTAATTAACAACTCGGCCTTATAAGGGTATCAGTTTAGTCTTTAATAAATAATGCACTATATATGAGGGAGGAGGGAGGTTTTTCAACGTTAATGAAAGCAACCCGTAGTTGCTTATCGTAAGGAAGGGAACATATATATCATCAGTATATGATGACTTTCCATGCTATAACTGTGTGTAGGGCAATAAAAAATCCCTCCTTTAGAGGGATTTCTGTATTAAAATCGACTCGTTTCTTTAATTGACTTTCTTACGCTTCAACATTACCCTATACCATTGTTAATTGCGTTCATATAGATCATAGAAACTTGGACATTGAAGCGGCATTTAACAAACCTACCGCCGTCCCCCCACTGTCCCCACAACCCCATACCGCGACAAAAGCTTACGCCCCAGCAGCGCCACGGCGCGATCCGTGATGAAACCCATCAGTCCCAGGCAGATCAGCCCCACGAAAATCCAGTCCGTACGGAAAAACAACCGCGAGTTCCAGATGAGATAGCCGACGCCTTCGTTGGAGGCGATCATTTCGGCGCCGATGATGGCCATGAAGGAGGTGCCCATGGCGAGGCGGATGCCCGTGAACATGTATGGCACGGTAGACGGGATGATGACATGTAGGACGATTTGCCACTCGGAGGCGCCCATGCTGCGGGCGGAGCGGATTTTGTCCTCCTCCACGGCGAGCACGCCGGTCAAGGTGTTCAGCACGACGATGAAGAAAGTGGCGTACAGGATGAGCACGACTTTCGACGTCTCTCCGATACCGAACCAGACGAGGAACAGCGTGATAAACGCGATCGGCGGAATGAAGCGGATGAAGTTCAGAAACGGCTCCGCGAAAGCGCGGATGGCATCGACTTTACCGATGACGAGGCCGACCGGGATGGCGATCAGGCTGCCGAGGGTCCAGCCGAGCAGGACGCGGTACGAGCTGATGCCGATGTACTGCAGCAAGGTGCCGTCGGCGAGCAGCTCATAGCCGCCCTGGACGGTCAGGATCGGGCCGGGCAGGATTTCCGGTCCGTAGACGAGCGACAGCCCGTGCCACAGAAGCAGTCCCGCGATCCAGAAGACTAGGGTGAGCAGCGTTTTTTTGAACCAAGGCTTGCGGATAAGCGGTTTCCGGGCGGAAGCAGCCGCTATGGGCGGCTTGGTCGTGATCGGTTTTTTTGCCGTAATGGCGTTCGTGTTCATATCGGCTTCTCCTCCCTATTCGTCGAAATGCGCCTGGATGCGGTTGTACAGCTCGTAAAACTCCGGCGACCCCAGATCCCGCGGATATGCGAGGGGCACGTCGTAGATGTGCGAGATGTTGGACGACGGGCCGGCGGACATGATGCCGATGCGGCCGCCGAGCAGCAGTGCTTCCTGGATATCGTGGGTGACAAAAATGACGGTTTTGTCGGTTTCCTGCCAAATCCGCTGAAGCTCCTTCTGCATGGTACGGCGCGTCATCGCGTCGAGCGCTCCGAACGGCTCATCCATGAGCAGGATGGCCGGATCGTTCGACAGCACGCGCGCGAGCTGCACGCGCTGTTTCATGCCGCCGGACAGCTCGCGCGGGAACTTGCTCTCGTGTCCCTTGAGACCGACCAGTTCGATGTATTGGTCGGAAATATTGCGGCGCTCGGCCGCAGGGACACGCTTCATGCGCAGGCCGAACTCCACATTCTCCCTGACCGTGAGCCAGGGGAACAGGGACGAATCAGCCTGCTGGAAGACGACGGCGCGGTCCTGGCCGGGCCGGTCGACCTCGCGGTCACCGACGCGCACCTGGCCGGACGTCTTGGAGACGAAACCCGCGATGAGACTGAGCAGCGTCGATTTGCCGCAGCCGCTCGGCCCCAGCAGGACGAAAAACTCGCCGCCCCGGACCGCCAGATTCACGTCCTGAATGATGTAGTGCAGCTCGCCCGCGGAAGGCTGCATGTAGCTTTTGTCCAGGCGTTCGATGTGGATTTCGTTGCGTTTCGGCGCTGCCTCAGTGCTCATACTTCATCCCCCTGTTCAGTTTTGGCGCGGTATGCTGCCGTTTTTCCGATATTCGTACTACTTCACTTCAATGACCCTGTCCGGGAAGGCTTCCCGCAAAATGTCCAGGTACAGCTTGCTTTTGAGGTCGAAATCCTTTTCGATGATGGCGTTATCGACCATGTATTTTTTCTGCTCCTTGTAGCCGTTGTACGCTTTATCCGTGAACCCGATTTTCCATGGGTTTTTGGGCAGGTCCTTGAGGGTCGCCTCTTTCGGCTGCTTGACTTCCTTGTACATGATGTCCGCGGTTTCCTCCTGGTGCGCCTGTGCGTAAGCGGAAGCCTCGTCGATCGCTTTCAGGAAGTTGACGAAGCCGGCTTTGTTCGCTTTGAGCAGCTCGGTGGGGGCGATGAGGCCGTTGCCGAGGCGCACGGGCGTTTTGGACATGTCCGTCAGCTCGTGAGCTTCAGCCAGAGCGCCGAATTTTTCGTTGAGCACCGCGCCGTATACCCACGCGCCGTCGATCTCGCCTTTTTTCAGCGCGACGTATGCTTCATCAAAACCGCCTTGGCCGATCAGCTTCACCTCGGACAATTTGACGCCGTTCTGACCCAGATACACATCCCACAGGTAAGGGACAAAAGTGCCGCGGGAAAAGCTCAGCTTCTTGCCCTTGAGATCGGCCGCGCTCTTGATGTCCTTGCGGACGAACAGCTTCCACTCGCTGGCGCTCAGATCCGTTGCCGTACCCGACGAGGCGAAAATGGCGTAATCGCCTTTGCTCACGGCGTTCAGCAGAGGAAAATCCGCGCCGAACGCGACATCCACCTGTTTAATAAACAGGGAGTTGACGCCCTCGGCCGGTGTGGCGAACGAGACGAGCTCGGCGTCGATGCCGTGCTTGTCGAAGATGCCTTTGCTTTTGGCGACGCGGAAAATCGAGTTGGTGGAAATGTCCGCGATTTTCAGCTTCAGCTTGGCCGCGCCGCCTTGTTTCGGGTCGGCGGCCGCTTTGCCGCAGCCGGCCAGTACGGCCAGCATCGCGGCGGTGAGCACTAGCGCGAGCAGAGTGCGGGCGTAGCGGTGGGGACGGGCTTGGCGTTGGCTAACTGCCGGGGCCGGGTAGCCTGCTGTATGGCTAGGCTCGTTGGCAAGTCCGCGGCGGACTTTTAGGTCGCCATCATCTGCAGCCGCATCATTGACACTGCTCTCCTCGCCTTGTCCGCGGGAGGCTTCCCGCGTACTCTTCCCCCGGGCATCGTGGTCGGCATCATTGTCTCCTGCGGTTGCCTGACTTGGCGCAGCGGCGATTCCTAAGGATTGTGCCGATTGGGGAGCATCATGGCCCGCAGCCTCTTTACCTTTTTCCTCAGCTTCTCTCATCGTCCTCACCTATCCCTTCTCCGGTTCCGGCTGTCCTTCGTCCGTCCGTGCCACGCACAGCGCGCCCTCGCCATAGGAGACGGTTCCTTTCACTTCCACCGTCGTGACCGCTCCGCGGGCAGCCGCCCCCGGCAGACGGAAGTCCGCTACGTCGATCGGTGCGATTTCGACTTCCTCCGGCAGTTCCAGCTGCGGCACCCACTCGTAAGGCACGCGGTAGGCGCGGTAGACCATGTTGGAGTTGCGCTTGTTTTTGTAAGGAGATATGTATTCCCACACCAGCTCATGCTCGCTCGTTACTTCAAAAATCCGGCCGTCCGCGCCTTCGGTAATCAGCGTGTTGCCGTTCGGCAGACGCTGGGCGGAGCTGATGTACGGGCTGTAAAACCGGTACGAATCGAGCGGAGCCTGGAAGCCCGCTTCCGTAGGCGTGTACTGCCACTCTATTTCGAGCGTGACCGGGTTGATCTCCAGGATGCGGGAGTGATCGCGACGGGCGTTTTTGATGCCGTCGGGAGATTCCGGATTCGGTGCGCCGTAGCCGCCCCAGCCGCCGTTGTCGAAGATCAGGATGTTGCCCGCGCCCGGCAATCCCTGCGGAATGAGATGGGCATGGTGCTGGCCGATAATCCAGCCGATGTGTTTCGTCTCTTCGGTATTATAGTTAGGGCCGAGCTTCCAGACGATTTTACCGGTCTTTTTGTCCGTAATGGCAATAATGTTCGTCTCCCGCGCGTCCCAGATGATGTTGTCCGGGTGGAATCTTTCGTCCCCCGCATCGTAGTGCTTGTTCGGCCCGAGGACCGAAGCGGAGTTGATGTGCATCCAGTCGCCGGCGTTAGCCCCGAAGAAACGGGTATTAGGGTCGTTGTACAGCGCCTTCCGGGCATCCTCATCGAAGCCCAGCTCCTCGAAATGATCGCTCGTTGTCCACTCCCAGATGACATTCCCTTCCCAGTCGACTTCGAGGATCGTATCGTCCAGCAGTTCTTTATCCGAAATTTCGGGACGATTCACGTTCTTATGTGCGAGCACGATTGTGTTCCCGGAGTGGACTTTCGGCTCCTGCCCCGGCACGTAATACCCGACCGGATTGCCTTCGCGCTGGTAGTCGTGATGCTGGCGCGCCATCCACTGTGGTTCATGCCCGGGATCCTCGATGTGCTGGTAGCGGTCAAACTTCCACACGATATTGCCGTCCCAGTCGACCTGCACCAGATTCACTTCATCTTGAAACCCATACTTCGGATCGCGCTCCGCCGTACTGCCGAACACGTACCCGCCCGGGAGCAGCTTGTTCGGGAACCCCCGCAGGCCTTTCCACAAATGAACCTCCCGCCCGTTCATGTCGATCAGCAGCACTCCCGTGTCCGCCGCCTGATACAGCGTGTAGCCGCTCCAGCTTTTGCCCGGTTTGTAAACCGTCGTTCCTGTCGGATAAATCGTGGGATGTCCCATATGTGTAACGTCCTCTCTCTTTTGGATGGTTTGTAAAAAAAGAATTTGCCTCGCAAGCTACAGCTTATTAATTGAATCTGACTTGTACATGCATGTTGATGATGAAAAGCATACTCCTCTTGTCTCAAAAACTTCGGCAAGCCGGATTAATAAGAAATGAAATTTTTCTTGCGGGCTGCCGTTTTAGGTTTAGGAGCAGGCGGCTGATCTGCTGAGGATCGAGATGACGATTCCGGCAGCAATTCCGAGAACACATCCGGTGTTGGACTAGCGGAGTCGTTTGCCCGTTCCGGCTTGGCGTTCAATCGGGGCGATTCCAATTCAGGACCGGTCGCCGCTCCCCTCGCTGACTTGACCGGCGAGCCTGCCGAGACAGCTAACGCTGTCTGCTGTGCAGATGTTTGCAGCAATAAAACCTGCGAAGTATCCGCCTCTGCGGCCGCCAAGGATGACGGAACTCCAGTGGCCGGATCGTCCGCTTCCGCTTCATCCGCACCTCCCGCATCTTCTCTGGGATACGCTGCCACCGCTTCGGAAAAACCTTCCAGCCGCTCCAGCAGCCTCCGGGAAAAAGCAATCTGATGCTCCAGCTCCTCCGGCGTAAACCCGCCGAACAAGATGTCGATCATATGCCCGCTGAGCCCGCTGTTCCGCCGGAGCAGTTCCCGGCCCTTGTCAGTAATGTCCAGCGCGACGGACCTGCGGTCGGACTCGCTTCTTATGCGGACCGCATAGCCCCCCGCCTCCAGCTTGTCGCACAGCGCCGTTACCGCACCGGAGGTGAAATCCAGCTGCTCCGCCAGCTCGCCCATCCGCTGCTCTCCCTCTCTGTTAATAGAGTTAAGGATGAGCATGCCCGGCAGCGTGATGCCTTCGACGGAAATTTTGTCGCGTTCCTTCACAAATTTGCGTACCAGCCTGCGGAAGAGCCAGTCGGCCTCTTCGTATAACGCCCAGTCTTTTTCGTGCATGCCATTCCTTTCGTCAGGAGGCCCGGAAAAACACAAAAGCCCCCGTTATCCCCTACGTATGCCACGTAAAAGATTACAGGAGCCTTTGGCGGTCCAATCGGCTGTCCTCATTAGTTTAGTTTTAAAATAATGAATGCTTGTTTAATGATTATTCATTTGATCGGGGTTCATCTAGTGATCTTGAAGTAAGATTAAACCAATTAATCATACCTGTCAAGTAGGTTTTAAATTTTCTCTTTAGCCCGCAAAAAAAGAACCCGCATGAGCGGACTCTTTTCAAAGTACGTTTATGTTCCCCGGTTATTAACCGAGTAGGACTGAACAGCAGGAAATTCGGATGCTTCGAATTTAAAATAAATGAAATCTTCTCCCCAATCTTCCCAACCGATTGTTTTGGAGTACGGAACGGCTGAAACATAATAGTTTAAATCATACCGTCTAATTAGGCTGCTCAACTCACAGGGAAGTTTCAACGCGTTATTATTTACGAGCATTCTCGTCCTTGTTTCTCCCATAAGCTGCTGCCTCCAGTGCGCGGATGTGCTAATTTGATAAACAAACTCCCCTAAAAATCGCTTATGCAGTTTTTTTCGTATTCTTTTTTCATAAAGTCACCTTAACACTTGATAATTGTGGAGTACACCTTGACCGTATACGCAGCGTCTTCTTCCCTTTTATTAATCGTTTCATTAACCGTGACTGAGTCTTCTTCATGCTGCAAAATTTGTATGCCGTCGAAGCAAGCTTTCTCCCGGTAGGCCTGCAAAACTTCTTTCCGATCACTGACCTGATTCACCTTGCATGCGAAAGGCAGCCCCCGCCCCTCCTCATAGGAGATGACGGAAAATCGGAGCGCAGGGATTTGGTAATCTCCCCACAGGTAAAAGATAAATGTTTTTTCTCGATAAAATTTCACCAAGTAAGCGGCCCACGCCGACTCTACAAAAGCGAATATATCTTCCAGCTCACCCAGGGACAATTTGTTATTCTTAATGATTTTGTTCAGCCGCTGAATGGTGCGCATGTTGTAAAGGGCTTCCGCTTCCATCTGAAGCGGATCATTGGAGAAAAGCATATCCGGACGCTCCGCTATCTCCACAATCTCGCTGTAAGCCTTACTATTTTTTGTTTTCAGAAAATCGATCATGCCCCATGCAGCGCATCCAACGCATCCGCCTCGGTCCCTTTGAAAAACACGTTGTTCCCCTGATTGCACTCGTAAATAAAATCGTTCAGGCTCTTGCTGTTGTACCCGCTGAAATCCCCGACGATGGCGATCTTTAACTGGTAGTTGATATATTTCTGCAAAATGTCTCCGGCCAGTTTCGTTTTCAGCTCAAAAAAATCCTCCGTAAGCTGTTCCTTTCTGAGAAGCACTTTATCGCATTCGTGGTTGTAACGAATGTCGGCCATTAAGTCCAGCGCGTCGTTTACGCTGCTAATGACCACGTCCTCGCTTGTAACGATGGCGATTTTCGAATTCTCCCGCTGGTCGACGGTAATGTTCATTTCAAATATTCCTCCCTGTTTGTTTGGATGGTTCATGCCCACCGCTTGACGCTATTTCTATTTATCTTTTGTCCATCCTACAAACCAGGCATCTTCCCTAAACTCGTTCCACTGAAGGACAAAACCTTCCGCCCTCACTTCCCACTCGCAAAATTGATCGTCAGCTCCAAAAATCTTGAAGAGCTGAGATTCACCCGACTGGAAACGTTCGAATTTAAGAATCTCTAAGCTTTTAAAGTCTGAGCACTGAATTGGCTGCGGAATGTTCTCCTCCGGGGAGTAGATGACAGCTTCATTTGAAATGACCTGCCGGAAAATTAACCTGCATCTGTCCGTGTTTTTAGCAACATCATAGGGATTGAGCGGATGCCCCGGCAAAATGTTTACCGATTCAAGTTCAACGATAATCTCCCATTCTTTTACCTCAATCCGCTCCACTAACGCATCATGAAAATCTATGTCATCGAAATATGAATCCGTAGAGGACTTTTCCCATGCTTTCAAGTTCCTTCACCGCTCACCTAATAAAATACTGCAGCACCAGCACTCTTGCTTCTTCAAAACTATTAAGTTCTTTCTGAAAGGCTGGATAGTCAGAGACCTTATTTTCTATAAAATTATAAGAGGGGAATCTTTCAAAAAAATGCATTTTCATTAACTGCATTTGTCGTAGTGGAATGTTTTCTTCGCTGCCGTTTATGACACAGCTAATAGTTCCTGCGACAGCCATGCAATAATCGTTGAAGTCGGCATTTAAACAAGCTTCCTCAGAAAGTAAGGAAAGTTCAAGCGCAAAGTCTTGCTTGATCAGCTCAAGATCTTTATAGGGAATAGGTCTGGATAAATCCGTCGTATACAAAAGCATCAAGTGTTCAATGATTTTTTCTCTTTTTATGATCGATCACCTTTATTCATATCGGACCCGTTACTTCAGCAGAGCTAGCAACCCTCCGACCCCTTATTCCGTCAGCCTGGCCTATACTCTTCTTGAAGTATCCCCATATGTAAAATGTCGTGCCAGTTTCCTTCCCTGAATACCGCCTGCCGGGAGAATCCCTCCCGTTTGAACCCGATTTTCTCGTACAAAGCAACGGCTTTATCGTTAAAAGCAAACACCCGCAAGGATACCCGGTGCAGATTCAATTCAAGAAAAGCGTAATCAAGCAGCAGTCGTAACGATTCGGTTCCGTAGCCTTTGCCCCAAAATTCTTTCTCACCGATGTCGAGGATGCACTCTGCGCTGCGGTTTTTAAAATCAAGCTGAATCAAAGAGGTAATTCCGATGGGCCGCCCAGACGGCTTATCCAGGATCATATAGCTTTTGGACGTATCCGATCCCAAAATCACCTGCTCCACAAACTGCCGGGTATCCGCAAACGTAACCAAATCCAGGGAAGGATTGGTCGTTCTCATCACTTCCATGTCGTTTCGCCAGGTGTGGTAAACGGCCGCGTCTTCTTCCGTCATTTTTCGGAAAGCTACTCTCGAAGATTCAAATAACATCCTCTTTGTTCTCCTTTTCCGTTGTCCCCGTCTTGTTTTCAACCGGACCGAGCATAGCTTCCATTGTAAAAAGCAGAGCATCCAGCTGCTCTTTCACCTTTGTTTTCTCAGGGCCCATATGGGCCGTATCCATGATTAACCCATCCATGAATGAAATCAGATACCGGGCAATGGTTTCGGCCGGAAGACGCGGTGCAAATTCGCCCAGCGCTGCCCCTTTTTCAAAAAATCCGGTCAGCACTTCCAGGGTCCCTTCATAGCGTGCCGCGATGTAAGGATAGGCGTCTTTGTTGTCCCGGTATTGAGCCGATGAGAAAAACTGCGAGTTTGCCAGCACTAAATTCTCCTCCATGCTCCCGATTTCGGTCTGCTGCTTGTAAAGCCAATTTTTTATCTGCTGCCAACAGTTCTCTGTGTCGTCACTCCGAAAATAATCTTCGTGCTTCCGGTCCTCATACCGCAGCAGTTCCAGATAAACATGCTCAATGTTATCGAAATAGGCATATAAGGCTCCCCTCGACACGCCAGCCTCTTCCATGATGTCCTGCATGGTCGCTCCGTTATATCCTTTGCGAATGAATACCTGTTTGGCCGATTGCAGCAAAGCGATTTTCTTTTGCTTTTTGTATTCCTCGTTCACTTTGGGAGACATCTTTTTTAACTCCGTTCAAATGCAAGGTGTAGGATGCTAGCTCGATTATAAACGACATTCATGTCGTTTTTCAATAATTATTCCAAAATTAAACAGCACGCAACCAGAATGGAAGCGTGCTTTGTTTGTTATAGTCCCGTCAAGCCTTATCAAAAAAACCGGGCCAAACCCGAGCTTTCGCCCGAATTCGCCCGGCTTTCTAGCCGATTACGCTTCCTCATTTTCTCCCGCGATCTGCCGCTTCCCGATACCAAAAACATAATACCCCACGATGACGACCGCAATGAACACGGCTCCGACGATCAGGGACACCCGGGTATCCGGATTAAACCACATGCCGATGATGACAAGGAATAAGAACACGATGGTAATATAGTTGCTGACCGGGAAAAAGCGGGATTTGAACGGATGATCCGCCATCTCGTGCTTCCACTTTTTCCGGAATTTAAACTGACTGAAGGCAAGCGCAAACCAGGGGATCATCCCCGGAAGAACGCTGGCGCTGTAAATGTACAGGAACAGTTTCGAATCCGGCGCCAAGTAATTGAAAAGCACGCCGATCAGCAGCAAGGAGATGGTCGTGATAATGCTGTTTCTCGGGACGCCGCTTTTGGATATTTTCCCGAAGAATTTGGGGGCCTGCCCGTTTTGCGCCAGTGTATACAGCATTCTGCCCGCACTGTAAATTCCGCTGTTACAGCCCGACATCGCTGCTGTTAGAACGACGAAATTGATAATGCCCGCTGCGGCGACAATGCCTACTTTGGCAAAAGTCATGACGAACGGACTGCCGATTTCACCGACCTGGTTCCATGGATATATCGTCACGATCACGAAAATAGCGCCTACATAAAAGATCAGAATGCGCCAAATGATATTTTTAATCGCTTTGCGCAGCGTATGCTTCGGATTTTCAGCTTCGCCCGCCGTAATTCCAACCATTTCGATCCCTTGGTAGGCAGCGGTTACAATACAGAGCGCAAACAAGAACCCCTTCAGCCCCCCGGCAAAAAATCCGCCATGACTGTACAGATGCGACAGACCGATAGGCTGCCCTCCGTTCCCGAACCCGAAGAAAATCATGGCCGTTCCGATCACGAGCATGAACACGATGGCGACGACCTTGATCATCGCGAACCAGAACTCAAATTCCCCGTAAAGCTTCACTGCCGCCAGGTTGGCTGCCGCAATGATTCCCACGCCTATCAAGGCCGGGATCCACTGGGGAATGTCCGGGAACCAGTAGCCCACGTAAATCCCGATCGCCGTAACCTCCGCCATACCGACCGTCACCCACAAGAACCAGTAGCTCCAGGCGGTCACATAACCGGCGAGCGGGCCGATATACCGGTGGGCAAACGTGGCGAACGAGCCCGTCACCGGTTCGAGCAGCAGCATCTCCCCCATGATCCGCATAACAAAAAACATAATAATCCCGGCCAAAAGATAAGCCAGCAGCACGGAAGGGCCGGCCCATTTGATCGTGCTGGCCGATCCCATAAACAGCCCGACGCCGATCGTGCCCCCGAGCGCAATCAGCTCAATATGCCGCGGCTTCAGTCCCCTGGTTAATTGTTTGGCTTCCAAAAGAACGCTCCCCTTCGTTTGTGTTGGTTATCTGCTTTTCATGCTTTCCGTGCTCCAGTTCGTAACACCCTTCCCCCCAACTTGGTGTGATCAATCCGGATGAAGCGGCAGCGCTGCTTTTTCTGCGTGAAGCCCCTTTCACGTTACAAAAAATTGTATGACAGAATTTTGGCAAATACAACTGGGGGTAAGCAGGCATTTCCTGGAATCTAATGATGTTATATACGATTCTTTATTATGCTTGACTTGAGCAATCCACTGGCGCTGCCAAGCGTTTCTTTCAAGCATTGAGTTTCTCCAAAAACAAAAAAGTGATCTTTGGCACGGGACACCGCCACGTTCATCAAACTCTTGTTTGCATCCAGAAAGAAACAACCTTCTTGTTTGCCGTACACGGTGGACAAAAGAATTACATTCCGTTCAGCCCCTTGAAATGTATGAACCGTACCGACACTGATCTTAGCCTGCAAATGTGGAGCACGCTTTTTGATCTCCGCCTGGATGCAGCCGACCTGAGCCTTAAAAGGAGTGATCACTCCAATCAAATTTCTCTCCGCTTCTTTTGGATAGGCAGACTGAATCCGTTCATAATGATTGTTTAACCAATCCGCTATCTCGGAGGCTTCCCTGCGGTTGTATCTGCTCGTTCCCTGCTTACTCGAATTCTCTGAGTCAATCTGTCGGTATCCCATCTGAGGCCACATGCTTAGAGCACGCTTCGCATGTCCCTTTCCCTCGCCCCTCTTAGGCTCAAGATTGCCTTTGTAGACCAGCTTGTTACAAAATTCTATGATTTCATCATAACAACGACGATGTTCGGACAAGAACAACCCCCGCTGTTCGTATTTTTGATATTTGCAACTGTTTGCGGCAACTTTCATTACACTCGAGCCGTATCCGTTTAATCCGTAAAGTTCCAATTGATCATATTTATCAAGTTCCTGGATAGCCCCGCTAGAAAGCGCAAGGGCTTTATCCAACGCACGTTCTATACCCCATACAGGCTCAATTTGATAAACATCACCCACTATGAGTGCTTTTTTAGCCAGAGAGAACGCTCCCGCCGCAATTTCCGGAGAAACTTGGCCTGCTTCGTCCACAATAAGCAAATCAATGTAATTGTAAAGAAATTGTTTCTGGTCACCGTATGCCAAGAACTGTTTGGGAAGCATAAAAAACGTCATAACCAGACACGGAGTAATCATCGCCAGTCTCTTGTAGAATTTCTCCAACACGTTCTTATATGTCTTGCCCTTCTGTTTCTCGGTTAACGCATCTTCTCCGCCGGCCCACCTGCACTCAAAATAATGGACAGCTAACCAAAACTCCATATAACGGATTTTGGTATCCACTAGTTCGTTTATTTTACCGTTCGCAATATGATAACGTTCTTTCCTGTCACTATGCATTATCACACCATGCTCTTCTAACAACTGCAACTCACCGTCATATTGCTGCATCCATTTCATCAGACTAGCACGTTCTTCAGTAAGCGCGGTAAGTCTTCGATTATAATCAGCCAAACGAACATTGTACGCTTCATTTATTACATGAAGACTCCTAGTATCCTTTAAAAAGGTAATTTCATCATCATTCATAAATGCTTTGAACTGTTTTTGAACTCGTTTTGGCCACCATCTTAAGAAAAAGGGAATTTTTTTATAACAAGCCTCCCATTCTCTTAATCTCCCTGCAATATTTTCCGCAGCCTTTTGAAGCTGTTCGATTTCTTCCTCAAGTAAACTAAAACAGACATCTATTCCTCTTTCGTTATGCTTGAAGCGGTCAGCGTCGCCGCACAGTTTCAGCAGGGCCTTTTTTCTGTCTTCTAAAAACCATAACTCTTCATGCAGCCTAGACTGACAATCACTTAACTCCTCATATTCCGTTCCGAAATAGGTGTTACAATTCTGCAGCAGCTTAAGCCTGGATTTTTCCAAATTTTCATTTGTTTCTACATTTGCTACAAAATCCTCTCCTCTAACATTCGTATATTGGTAGCCATTATTTCTAGCCTCATTTACCTTCTGCGTGGAGGGAAAATAAGCGGCAAAACTATTGACTCCTTCAATCCATCTTTCCTCAAGGTTCGCGATGCCAATTTTAGTAATATTCCCGAACGAAGCGATGATATTGGTAACAGCCTGGTTATTTGTAGAGGTTGCGACAACAAACGGCGCTTTATCCTTCATTAATGCTCTTTTGACATACAAATCGGCGACAACGGACTGCAGCAACGTTGTTTTCCCCGTACCCGGCGGCCCATTTACTGCCATAACTTCTCCGTCTTTCATCTGATTATAATGGTTGATGGCTTCTCTTTGCGAAGGGGATAGAGGATACCCTCCCCCCATTTGTCCTGCATGCTGTTGCATAGTCGTCAAGCTGTTATCGATTAGCGGTTCAAGGTCGGCAGCCTTAGTGGAAATAAACCGTTCATATAGTCTTAGAGGTTGTTCTGCTTTAAGCAAATGATTGTACAAATTCATGATGTGGAATGTAGAATGCACCGTGTTATCAATAAACAGATAAACGTTCCGTTCCAATTCAATCGGACTGTCTCCGGCTTCAGCACTCGGAATCTCATTTCGTTCAAAGTCGGCTTTGGTTACCGATTCAAAAAATGTCCGAAAAAAATCGGCATATTCGTCCCAAGTCTTCATTTGTTCAATTTGATCCACGTGGCCGCTTATAAATTGGTCCACGTCTTCCGCCAGACCTACGGACAATTTAGGTTCTACCATGGGCTGTAAATACTCCCTTGGGAACCAAGGAAGTTTTTTGTCGCTGCTATCATATGTAAGCGTGCCTTTCCGATCAAGAACAGCTGGAATAAAAAAGAGGCCCGTAAGTTCTTCAACTTCATCCTGAGTCTTTACGAATGCTTCATAATCGGTCTTCGCAGCTTTGGCGCAAATCAAAACATTTTGTTTAAGAAGTGGAGTCCTGTTTTTCTCTCGGGCAACTGATTTTTTTTCGATTTCTAAAAAGATTTTTGAGCTAATATTTGTATCGATTTGTCCCTTCATCAACTCATTGGGATTTAGAATAAAAAAGGAATCATCCTTAAAATTAATTCCCGAATGTGTATGTGCCGCGATCACGCTTCTGAAATACCGTGTGATTTGTTCGTTTTTGCCCTTCATATCTTTCTCCCAGTCTTTCATTTGTCATAGAAAAAAGAAGGCAGACGAGTGCCCTCTAATTTATAATCATACATTTATTTCTTGTTTTTTCAATTTATTATCGAACATTTAATGTACGAAAGCAGCGCCAATCCGCCGGTTGCCCCACCTCAGTCTGCTTCCGGCCCGAAATTTTTCATCGTCCTCCGGCAATATTTCGTCTACCTGCGTCTACCTGCGTCTACCTGCGCCTCCCTGTTCTATTAGGTGCAAGTTTGATAAACAACCCCAGGCTGCCCCGCCCCTTTTTCCAATAACGGCTCAGTTGAAGCTTTCCAAATCGAGCGCCGCCACCTGTTCGGTCAAGCCCGAATAGCCCTGCACGGTCTGGGCGATGTAGGACAGCACCGTGTCGCTCCAGCCGTAAATGTAGTAGGTATGCGGGTCCAGAGCGGGCACCATCGCATGGCGGTAAGGCGCAATGTCGATGATGAATGCCTTCACGTCGCGGTTCACCTTGGAACGGTAACGCTTCAGCTCCTCGTAAAACGGGCTGCCGCTGTTCTGCTGCTCATCCGTGATCATCACGATCTGGTCTACCTTCTTCCGTTCCCGGGTAAGCTTGCGGACGGGCGCTCCCGTATCCGTGCCGCCCCGTGCATGAATCTGCGCAGCCTGGGTCAAAATGCTGTCTTTGCGGGAAGGCTTCGCATCCATGACTTCCGTGTCGAACAGCCAGAACAGGGAGTTCCCGCGAGTCTTTTTATACAGCGCGAGGGCAAAAACCGCACCGGTCTCCAGGTACTGCCCGTTCATCGAGCCCGAGATATCGAGGAAAATAGCAGTCTGATCGCCCAGCTCCGGCAGATTGTCAAACGTAAGCTCCGCCGCTTCCCGCAAAGCATCCTTCAGCTCCGGATGCTCCACCTGCCGGAAAGCCGTCGCCAGCCGGAACGGCAGGATCTTCGCTTTGCGAAGCGCCTGCGGATCGGTCAACCGCCGCACGATATACTCCACATGCCGCGCATCTTGGAGCACACCCGCCCGCTGCATCGCATTCAAATGGCGGAGCAGCGCAAATGTCGGCATCTGGTACAGCAGCGCCTCCCAGACCGCCTTCGACGGCTTGATCGCTCCCGTCACCGTCTCGTAAGGCAGCTTGCCGCGCTCGATCCAGCGGATCTGCTCTTCCTCAGTTGCGGCCAGCTTAAGCTTCTCCAGCGCCTCGACCTGCGGCAGCAGCGCCAGATTGGCCTCCATCCCGCGCAAATAGCGGAACAACGCCTGCTGCTGCAGATCCTTCGGCTTCGGATGCGCAGTCGCAATGGCGTCGCCCAGACTGTATCCGCGACCGCGTCCGTTGTACTTCATCGCCCAGTATTCGGACACCTCGGACAAAAACCGGTTCACCTGCCGTTTGACGGCGCGACCGCCTTCTCCACGACCGAGCCCGTTCAGAATGGTCAGAAAATCAGCCAAGTCCGACGGAATCCGCACCACGTGCCGGAAAATCTTCGCAAACAAATCCGGGCGGTACATGGATAGGATCGCCAGCCCAAACAAAGGCTGAAGCCGCATAAATCCCGCGTTCCGGGCAAACACAATCGCCCGCGCCATGAAATTCGGATCGGTTTCGGCCATCTCATGATGAAGCTGAGCCGCATCGCCGACCAGCTCCTGCTGGTCCGCATAATACGTGTTCCCCATCGTATTCGTCATCAGCGTCTGCACGTACCGCTCCTCCGCAGAACGCGTATAAGCGGGGTAGCCATCTTTATTGTAGGTGTCCGGTCTTAGAGCGCCGAACAGCTTTTTTGCCATACTCATGATTCACACACTCCTTTTTTAGAAAGATCTCCGGCGAAGAAAAAGCGGAACAGGTCTGCTGCAGGAGTCGAACCTGCCGTACTGCCCGGGGTATTGCTATTGTCGATAAGCTCGAAGGACCCCGTCCCTGCGCCTCGCCGGATATTCATTTTTTGAGTAGAAGCGAAGCGAGGAAAATAGTTGAAAAGGTTCGCAGCGTCCTTCGGACACCGTCATACTTAACCCTAGTAAGTCGAAGAAACCCTTTCTGGCGCCTCGCTCCGCATATCTTTTGTAGAAATCACCGAGGAAATAGGTCGGACAGGTACATGCTGCTCTACCATCTGAGCTATTCCTCCCCATGGAGGAAGTTGGACTCGAACCAACGACCAGCCGATTAAAAGTCGAAGTAACCCGTCCAGGCGCCTCGGTGATATTATCCGGTGGGCCGTTTTAACGTGCCCGCCTTCTGTACCTATCTTCGCTCATTTTCGGTTCCGCGAACATGGCGAAAGTATTACGACCGGAGAAAAGTTTACCTTTTTTGTGTGAAAAAGATTCGGGTTACCGCTTACGCGGAAGCGTACGGGAATTATAGTGGGAATACGTTCGTTCACGTATCATGAGGGGTAAAGAGGTACAAGGACGTGCGGTTGGAAACATAGAGAGTGTACGGAATAAACAGAATGTACAGGGTGAGCGTGTGCGGAGAAGTGCGAGAAGTACGTTCCTTGTGCGACTCACCGGGCGTTGTTGAGGGTTAGATGAGCAGAGGGATTATCAGGCACGACAGCCATTCGTGAGAGAACGGAATAAATATCTTGTGCAGCACTGTCTTCTTCTTATCATGAACATTTGGGCGAAGAACATGTTGAACTGCGTACGCCGATTAAGCATACCGTTACAGGAGGGAACCATATGGAAGTCAATGTGAAGGTGAATCAAACTACCCTGACGCTTATAAAAGGAGACATCACCAACCTGCTTCACGTTGTCATACTTGGCGTCCAGTCCCTGAATGTACGTATCGTATTCCGCCTTTTTTTCCATCGCTTTGCCCAGGCGCTCTATTGTGAAATCAATGTCCAGCTTTTTCCCAGTGTTGCCTGTTCCATTGCTGACGTACCAAGTGATGTCCACAAATCCTTCGTTCCAAAAAGACGACGTCATAAAGTTGCTGATCTCACTTAGTTTAGACTCAGGAGTCGGCTCTTTCGGCTTAGCCGAAGCACTCGCCGGATTCGCGGTATTTGCAGGCGTACTCTTAGCCGTCTCCGCCGGTTTTACCTCTTCATTCTTTTCCTTGCTTCCACACCCCGACATAACAACCAGTAGGACAATGGCCATTCCGATCAAAAAACTCATTTTGCTGCGTTTAGACATCCCAGTACTCTCCTTTTTTTACAAGTGCTCCTTATATATCGGTTTTGCGGCAGGAGTTTTGAAGGATTTGGCAGAAGAAAGTAATTCCTTCGAGCTGCGCGCGTCGTCCCTGCTGGTACGATAAAACTCGGCGTCCGTCATCTTATTGCGTTTCACAAGCTCGATCTCCGGCGCGTACTCCTTGCGGCTTCGTTTACCAACCAGTTGGTTTTAACGTTCCAGAAGAGAATTCATGACAGCAACAATTTTTTGTTTACTTACCGGTTCGGCATGTCCGACTACACACGTATCAAAATCAAATCCTTCAATCGCTGTAAGTAAAGAACGCAATTTATCTTTATCCAAGTAGCAATCCTTATAATAATCCACTCCAACCGCATCGCCGACAAATAATACTCGTTCCTGGGGCACCAATATGCAGACAGAATCGTCACTGTGCGGAGATGTTACATGATGTAATTGTGCCGTAATACCTCCCAGATCGATTTCCATCGTTCCGTCAAAAGAGATGTCAGAAGCCACCACTCTTATCTCCGATAGCGAAGGGTACTCATTCCGAATGCAGGTATCCGCAAATTCAATCTCGATCCCTGCCGCTAATCTCTTTTTCATCTCAATATCTGTCCATTCCCACTCCGCTAGTTCCGCTAGTTTAGCATTCGTTTTTTCGTGGGCAATGGTCACCCCCTCCGCCGCATGCATCCCAAAAGTATGATCCCAATGCCAATGCGTTATCGCAACGATTTCCGGTATTCTCAATCCTTCCTTACGTACAGCTTTATTAAACAATGCGACATGGTATTTAGAATTGCCCGCATCCACCATTAAAGATCGCGTTTGCCCATTGATATAACCGAGAACCGGCCTATCGGATTCTTTGCTGAACATCGTATAAAAAACACGATCCGTTAATCGTTTTAAATCCATAAAATTAATCCTCCTGATTATGTATATATTTACTATTTCTTTTCCTTAAAAAGTAACTTTTCCTGTATCGAATCCGTTTATATCTACGGATTGAATAACTCAAACGCCGGGGTGAACTATGAAAATATTAGACGGTCTCTAGCTTCCCAAAAGGAGGAGTTAGAGAGCCCAATGAGCAGAAGTGTAAAAAAGTCGCCGGTATTTAAAGACCAACAGCACCTAAGCACCGGTTGGACCAAAAGGCAGGCCGGCAAAGCGGTACGCCGCTTTAAAGGCGACGTTCAAAACGGAAAGTGGTACCGGAAATTGTACTGTCCCTGGAATATTTGCGACTATCGCTTTTATAAAACTAAGCGGCAGGCGTTACATGAATGGAAAACATTCCAGTGGCTAAGAGAACAATTATTGACACACGCGGAAGTTATAAACGATTGGGAAAAGTTCTACAGAAGAAAATAAGCGCAGGCGTCGGCTAGGGAAGCCCGGCGCTCGCGCTTTTCATCCAAAGCTCCCGAATATCCGGATTGCAATCGTACTGGATTTCATCCCGCAAAGCGGCAGGCAGCATGTGATTGGCCAGCATAATTTCTACAGCCCACCGTCTGCAAAGGGAGCAAAATCCTTTTTTGTACAGTTCAATCATGATCTTTTGGCACGATGCAGTAGGATGGTTCTCAAAAATGTTGACCATATCCAACTCCATGTTATGAAACGAGTGCTTGTTGTGCTTCTTAAAAGCAATACTCTCCAATAGAGGCAGATCATTCTCCTCATAATTTAAAGTGAATAGTTCCAGTGCCTCTATCTCTGTCTCCCGTTGACAGATCAGTTGGACGGCAAGCCGATGGATACGCTCGTTCTTCAGATTGCGAAGTGCACGAATGGCTGCTGAACGCAGACGTTTATTTTGGGATTGTGCCAGATCTATAATTTTTTGCGGATCAAGCGGAAAAGCCACATTAACGAATATAGACAAATAAGCTTCCAGCTTCTTCGGATGCTCTTCTTTCAATAAGTCATCGGCAGCTTTGAACAAGTCTTCCTTAGACGCACACATACCCCATCTAATGTAAGGGTACCGGGCTTTTTCGGACTTCAATTCCTCATAGGGAAGAGCCTTTCGGCCGTTTGACAAAGAGTAGTCACCCTCGTCCGGGAGCACTGATTGATAAAAAGCCTTAATTCTTTCGTCCTTCGCGGACTCTACCAGGAGAGCCGCTGCCTTTTCCTCGCCTAATAACTCCTTGGCGGATTCCCAAATGAAAGTATTCCCTTCGTATTCGGAAGACAATATCTTCTTGCCGATCTCCTTTGCCACAAACAAAAAACCTTGTGCTCCCCCGGCCTCAATAATCTCTTCCCCACCTATGAAACAATTCCATTCTTCATCGTAACGGAATCCTCTTTTCATGGTATCTACCGCTGCCGCATTGCCGTGGGAAGCAAAGATTTTCGCTAATCGATACACTTGCAGGAGGTTCCACCCGTTTACTTTACCTCCCAAAGCATCGAGAATTCGTTCCTGTAAAATAGGGGAGGCCTTGGAGAGCTGAATGACCTCCCATAGATAGGCTTCTCTGCTTCCATCACATTGGGGGTCGTACGCGGTGTTCCGAATACAAGCATCCGTTATAGCATCCAGATGCCGATAAGTGAGCGCGGGGTTCTCTTTCAGATAGAGAATAATGCTTCCTAACCCGCGGGTTAATTCGTAGCGAAACTTTTGAATGTGCATTTATCTCCTCCCGCCACACTGGCTTTTATCCTGGAATCACCTGCGGGCTCCGGCTGTAACAATTATAGCTAGTATAATGAATCAAACGTTAGAGAATGTTTAGTTATAAAAGAAATGAACATTTAATCCTGTGACTGTTTGCAAAACAATTCAAAATCATATAGAGCTTAATAGACTTTCTCAGTCCTATGACTTCCACCCTGGACGGATGCAGGACAATAGACGCATAATCAGCCTTCCCCATTATAGCCGAGTTACTCTCGTAATTCCTTTAACACTCTGAACTGAATTTTGCAGGCCCTGTTATGTAAACTTTTATGTTAACTTTATGTACGCTAGATCTATAGTCATGGTAAAATAATCCTATCACATCATTGGTATAGAGGTATGAAAAATGAAAATATCCCACAATATACCTGCTTATAGGATAAATAATACGCTGCAAAAAAATTCTAAAGCAAGTTCGAGTAGTCTGGAAAAACTTTCTTCGGGGTTACGAATCAATAAAGCTTCTGACGATGCTGCCGGGTTGGCTATATCCGAAAAAATGAGGGCACAAATCAGAGGGTTATATCAGGCATCCAGAAACGTTCAGGATGGCATTTCGCTTATTCAAACCGCAGAGGGCGGTTTACAAGAGATAACGGACATTTTACAAAGACAAAGGGAACTGACCATTCGTGGATTAAATGATCCCCTTACCGATGAAGACCGGCGAAAAATTGACACGGAAATCCATCAGCTTACGGATGAAATCGAAAGTCTTTCAAAGAAAACCTCATTCAATACGATGAACTTGTTAGCAAGAAATGATTATAAGATTTTGGCTGATCGTTCAAGCAGCAGCAGTACTTTTTCGGCAAGTGACCCACCACCGGTATCTTCCACAAACAAAAATATCGTATACAAACCAAGAGGAACACCGGATGAAGCAAAGCATGTGATCAGTAGTTCCGATACATCCGAAACGACCCATACCTTCTTAAATACGAACAATATTACACCTCTTGTTTTACCGGATGGAACAGAAGCATTCAATGAATATAATGTTGACACGCTAACCACAACCAAAACAGACACCAATAAGACTGTTTATGAATCGCTGACCGCTGTGAACGATCCTGAGTTTTCCAAACCGGCCTACTGGTACTCTCACGGCATGAATAAAACCTATTTTGGACCGAGACATTTTGGCGAAGCATACGGTACGATGCTGGAGGATATTGAAGTTAACGGAAGTTCATGGGAAGTTGTATATACAAGCCGCAGCAACGAAGGCAGTGATCCCGCTTGGGATCATATGTGGTTTCCCGGTACAAACCTGTCCATTCTAAGATACAGGACTCTTTTAGCCGATAACTCGATGGAAATCAGATATGAAATCACTAATAAAGATTCATTCAACATGAATATTAATCTAAGTAATATAGTTAACCCCCCAGCAAATTCAGTTATCACGGGTGCCGGTGGAAGCCCGTTGCCTAATGGCCATACCGTAATAAGTCCACCCGGAGGCAGTTCCTTTACCACGACGGGGACAGAAGCTAACGCAGGCATTCAGTTTCCGCTTGGATCTTTATCGCCGACAGAGCTTTCCATAGATAACCCCGCGGCAGGACAGCCCCAAGTAAATTTTAATTGGCAGCTAAATGTACCTAGCGGGTCTAGTGTGACTTTTGCCTTTACATATGGCCCGTTTTCATTAAATTATGAACCGTTTGAACAAACGCAAGAAACTGTCGAAACTAAACATATTGAAACCACCGTGAATACAGACATCACGGATATCGACTATCTCCCGCCAAAACTTACCATTCAAGCTGGAGCTAACAAAGACGAGACCCTTGTTATCCCCCTTTTCAATGTGGGCACACAGGGATTGGGCATCAAGGATTTAGGGCTGCTCCCACCATCCATACCTGAACAAGCATTAGCCAAAGCGGATGGAGCCATTGAAAAAGTTCTGCACTATCGGGCGATGTATGGCGCACTGCAAAACCGTATGGAACATACCTTAAACAACGTGAATAATTCTGCCGGAAATCAAATAGCGGCCGAATCCCGTATTCGTGACGCAGACATGGCCAAGGAAATGTCGACTATGACAAAATCCAATATGCTTATGCAAGCGGCCCAAACGATGTTGGCCCAGGCCAATCAGCATCCACAAGCGGTGTTGCAGTTACTTAAATAGTGAAAAGAACCTACCTTATAGGTAGGTTCTTTTGTTGTAGGAAAAAGGGGAGTGGAGAGTTCCTCTTTGTGGATTTAGAGCCATTGATAATGCCGGAAGCGGCAAGATTCTTGAAAACTACATCGAAGTCCTTGAACAACAGGAGGCTGCCCGGTCAGCAAGCCGTCCTTACAAGAATAGTTAATCTTCCCGCTTCTTATGTTATGTCATTCACGGACAAACTAGAGGATAATAGGTAAGCATTTTCGAAGAGCATAGCACGACAACAAAAAGGCTTGGAGCAAGACTCCACGCCTTTTCAGTGATCAGGTTCCTCACTTTTAAACCTTAGCGCCTGCTACTTCTGATTAACAGTTTTTTACATCATCTTCAATATAAATAGACCAAGGAAACACGCTGTAGGGCAACCACTAGAACTATAATTCCAGCATTAATGCAGAGTACTTGGCTTCCAGCCCTTCCCTGTACTGTCCGTCCCAGAAATCTCATACTTAGTTTAAGCTCTACGGTCAGCCCTTTCGGTAGTAGAAGTATTGACCTGATTGACGGATTTCACCCGCGAACGCCGACGATCTGCCATATGGAGGATTTGCTTGAGATCTACCGGATGATTGAGAAGATTATTACACAGCGTTACCGGTACGGGAAGTTCCGTCGGGGAGGCTTTGCTTAAAGCGGGACATTTGTTTAATCTCAATTATTTAGTATCCTCAATCTTAGGCTTATTATTGATGCATACCATTATCACATCCACGATGACCATTTGGATTACCCATCCATCATTTGCATCTATGTTACTGACATAGTCAAGCTCATGCTTTAATACGGATAATTGCTTTTTTAAGGAATTATATTTTTCGTCTCCTCTAGCCATTGAGAAAGCTCATAACTCAGTTCTTCGTAACCAATCATTTGATCTTGGTCAATGTCAGGGAAAAGTTGGATAAATACATGCGGGAGCACTTCCTGTTTTACATGAGCATCGTTATCTCGCGAATAAACGCAGATCACATAGTGAACAACACTTCTTCTCCTGCCCTGCGCACTATACTCACCAGAATAAAAAATACTTTGATACTTTGAAAGCTGGGTATAAACAATGCTTGTGAAATTAGCATTGTGAAGCGATTTATACTTACGGTGTTTAGCATCGAGTGCGAGACTCGCAATAAACATGTTTTTCTTACTTTTTTTATATAAATCAATCCGGATATCCGGCTGAATAAGTTGCTGTGACGAATAGAAAAGATCACCGGAATTTTCCGCATCCACTCTGAGCTGGACAACTTTGTCATACCAGACATGAATGATTGTAGATTCGTTTTCAAGTTCGACGCAAAACCCAGATTCCAAATTTCTAACTCTCTCCATATCATGGTGGTTTATTACGCTGTAGCCTTGTTTCCTCAGCATATTAACTACCTGAAAATAAACAAACTGCTCATAAATTTTCCATGTAGGTTTTAGAATAGGAACAACATGTTTTGCCGAGGTTTCTCCCCGCAGTACCTTGCTACCTTCTTCATATAAATCACTGATTTTTCGGTAATTTGGGTCTTTCATGGATGGTTTTCTCCAACCTCGTTTCACCCCGCTCAGTTCGGTGGAGTAGAGCATAAATGAAAAGCGCCCAATCATATTTTTCACCAGTTGACTCCATCTTTGAAGCACACTGAGTTCACGGCGCATCTTTATAATATCTTCTTCTAGCCTATAAAACTGAGACTTCATAGAATCTTTAGATGCCTTTGAGATTTCACGCGCATTATAAAAGGTATCTATTCTCTTTTCACTCTGCTTGCGTTGCTCTTCCTTAGAGCCGATAGTTAGCATTTTTTGTTTCCAGTCTGCTTCTATAGTTTCTACTATATTGTGCAGTTCATTACGCCAGGAAAGAAGCACGTGCTTTAACCAACGGTTTTGCGGCGTATCATAACTTAACACTTTTCGCTTGTTTAGTTCGAATGATGAGCCGCGAACCTCTTTCCACCGCAAACTAATATGGTCAATCTTCATTTGATATGTCCCTGTCTTGTACTGGGTTATGACTTGATTTTTTAGATTTCGTTCGATTTGTATTAAGGATCCGATTATTTTATCTTTCTCATTTATCAGCCTTAGTACATAATCGTAATAGGATTTCATTTTTAAAAATTCAAATTCGTTACTTGTAGATTTAGACGTATAAATGAGATCATAACAAATTCCCTCAATCTCCTGCTCTAAGAGCAAGTGCATACGCTGCACCTGCTCTGCTGTAACATGAATTGGAGCCACATTAATACCTGAAGAATACACATACCCACCATAATAAACATCAAAAAAATATACTCCTAAACGCCATGGAAACTCTTTACCTTTGTTAGTCTTATCTTTCTTATCTTCATACTCAAAAATGAACTCTTCATCGTCTTTATTAGACAAGGGAACCTGGATATCAATTTGTTTTCCATTTTCATCATATGTGCTCGTTTGAATTACTACTTTGGCGTTTAAATCTTTCTCAGCGCCCTCTTTTGTATAAAGCCTTACACCAATTGGAATGTTTTCCTTGACCAACACCAAATCCCGGATCGATCCAGGAGAAACTTGATTCCGTATCCAAAACTCCTTTACGCTTTTTGTGTTGAATCTTGACTTGTCGGTAAAAAATTCAAGCACAAATGGTAATTCTTCTGCATTAAAGTGCATACCCGTTCCTCGTCAGCTCCTTCGCCTTTTGCTCCAAAAAGTCTAGAGAGCTTTTAAATTCATCCTCTCCACTCCGCTCTTCAAGCAAGCGGCGTGCAATGAGTCCCTGCTGGTAGACTCCGCCCTCGAAAGTACCGACAAGTTCTTGAATTTGTTCCCGGTGTCCGCGAATTTTCGTTAAAATTCGCTGCTTGATTTGATAATCAAATGCTGTTTTGCGTGTAATAAATGGATTACCATCCTGATCTTCAGGAATATTTTCTATATAGTTTCCAATTCCTTTTGCCACCCGAAAACTAACACCAATCTGCGCATCTACGCCTCGTAAGTCTTCATGAAGACGGTCTAAGAGAGCAACTTCGGTTTCTTCTAAATGAAAACCTTTCGATTTCCATGTTTCACGGTATAACTTTCTGGTAATATCTTTATTGCCCCTCTGCACTTCATTATAACTACTTTCCTTCTCAAAAAAGGCTTCACCAAAGGATAGTTTTTCAAGGAAAATGACATTCATTCGATCGAGCATACGATTGGAGAAATCCTTTGTTGTTTCATCAAAGTTGGCTGTTCCCACAAAAAGAACATTGTCTCTGATTGGAATGCCCTTCTTAAATTTACGGTTATGGCACACCGCATCTTTGCTGAAAAGTCTTAGCATTCTTTGCTCTCTAGGCATCTCCAAAAGTGAGATAAACGGTGAAAAATAATGCTCTACTTGGCCCAAATTCATTTCATCAAACAGCACCATAAATAATTCGTCTGGTTCTCCACTCGCCCTCTCCAAAAAGGAAACTAGTCCTGTTTCGCTTTCCATAAAAAGGCCCATTTGGTGATTCAAGTAGCCTAAGATATCTGCAGGCTCAGTATAAGACGGTGAAATTGGTACAACGAGTAAATTCTCTCCCTCTTTGAGGCCAAGTGCTCTAGCATACTGCAACGCCAGCTGTGTTTTCCCAGTCCCGCTCATACCGCCAAGAACAGCTATATCACATGTTTTCAATGCTGTATGAAAGTTAACAAGAGCTTCTTCCTCTCGGTACACTAGATCTTCCTTTTGAGCAAAGTATTTTAACCGTGCAATAAAATCAACTTCCGTTAGTTCCTGTTCTACTTTTTGCTCCAAAGCCTGCGAATTAGTTTGTATTTTCTCCTCTTTTTTAATCGGTTGCTCTTGATCCGTAATGGGCTTTCCAACTAAGTTAAAAGTGTCCCTTAGAGAACTTGCATAAAGATCTGAAATAAATCCAATCTCACGATACGTTGCCTTCAATTGGTCCCAAAAATTAGACAACTCGTTTATTGGTAATTTCAGGATATCTTTTGGTCTTTTTGCATAATAGGTTATGCTGTTCTGATGACTCGTTTCCAGGATATCCTGCATAGGAATATAGTATAAATATCCATCACATAAAATAAACTCAGGAATTTCCATGCTGGTTGGGTAGTCCGAAAGCTGGATAGGAGTACGCTCCATAAGGGCCTTTTCAAATCGTACAGCTGGCATTCCTTTCTTAACCTGGGGTACTGCAATATAATGATTGGCTTCAAATTTGTCGTCAAAAACAAATACAATTTCAAAATTATAGTGATATGGGATGTCTCCACCGTTTCGAACATTTAACTTTGGTTTAAATAGGATTAGTTTACCTTCTAAATGTTCTCTTAAAAATTTTATTTTATCTGTCTGCTCAAAGTATTTGATGCTTTGAAGATATCTGCCGTTACGGTCATCAAAAGACACATAGCATTCCTTCTCATCTTTTCCAAGTCTTTGGCTGAACGCTTTTGGCTCTTCACTTAGTGATTGCAAATAAAAAACATTGGTGTTCTCATTCTTGTGGCTTTTCGTTACGCTTTTTCTTTCTACACCTAAAGGGGGAATGTAATCATAATCAAAATCATCCGCAAGTCTCCCTAAAATGTAGCAATTGTTAATTTCTCGCTTTTCCTTCTCGTTTAAGAGCTCTACTTGTGTATTCATAAGTACTCCTCCGCATATGCTTCTTCTATAAACAAAATGTACTGTTTTAATAGCTCAATGTAATCGGCATATTCAACAAATTTAAATTGATTTTGTGTTAGATAATTTCGTAGCTCGTTCCATTCCTTCGTGTTTGTAAATGAATAACGGTCAATAAACATTGTTTTCTTCTTTAATGTATTAATTTCACCTGAACTTTTAAGCTTGTTAAATGCAGCTTTTGTTACAAGTTGTTTTGTGAATAGAGTCTTGATTCGTTCCTCTGAGTGATTCGTTATAATAATTGCGTGGTTATTGACAGGAATAAGTTCATCAAAAAGTTCTTTTTTCACCTCTGCCTCCGCTAGCCTTTCTTTTGCGTAAGCTACCTCTTTCTTCAGATCATTAATTTCATCGTGCTTTGCCCTGATTTCTTCTTTAAATTTATCCATCTCAATGATTAAATCATTCATCTGTTCCTTATATTTGTTTCTCTGTGTTTTTATATCTTGCAGTTCATCCGTTACCTTCACTAGCCGATCACTTGCGGCAGCTGTTTGTTTTTTTATTTCATTAATAAACCCCTCATTGTATTTTTCTTTTTCCTTTACATACTGTCTAAATACCGAAGGCGCAAGTTCAGTATACCGCGGCAACAGCACCAAAGAATGCAGCAACCTTTCCATGCTGTTGAGTTTTATTACATAAGAAAGCTTTATCTTTTGATTTGCCATTTTATCGAGCTCTTTTTCTGCTTTTCTATATTCTTCTATAAGTCCAAGTTTATTAATAAACGTCAGATACTCTGCATGCGATGGGTATTCATCATCATTTATTAAAAGATCCAGCATTGCTTCTTCTTGAAACTCTAAAATTCCTTGAAAAATATCCTGTTTTCTCGTAATATTGGTTGTTATTGTATGGTAATATTCCATATACACGTGATTGAACAATTCATAGATGAGAGCCAGTTTCTGATAAGGACGAATGTTTTCTTCTGTTTCCAGTTGTAATGCAAACTGATTAAAATCGTTCATTCTTAGTTCAGTTTTTTCCTCTAAAATATCCTCGGCAATGCGGTTATAAAAGCTATGTATGGGTACCTTTCTTCTTTCTAGCTTTTTTGCTCCTATTCCTCGTTTTAAAGAGTCTGCTACAAGCTGTCTTATTTGTTCCACCGGCCGTGTTGACAAGCTCTCTTTCCTAAATCCATCAATAGATAAATTAAAGAGCATACAAATTTGCAACAAATCTTGTTTAGTTAATGCTTTTGGTAACCATTCACTTTCATGCATAGACGACCCTCCCAATCTTATCCTATTTTATCATAATTACACTCGATTAATATCTACAAAATGTAAACGCTCTGATTAATAAATGTGTCGGAATACATCATCTTACAGTATTAATTGTCGTTATTCACATGGTAAGGAAAGCCGGCGACAAGACGGCGAAGATGTTGGTCTGGAAACAGGTATTAATAAATATAATCACTGAATTCTAAGAAAAATTTTCATGCGCGCTGTGGAACGAAAAGCAGTCAAGCGCAAGCCAGCTTCACCAGTTCGAAAACCAAACATAAGTTTTAAAGACGTCTTGCTTTGTGATAAAGCATGTTGCCTGTGAAGAAGAACATCTACAACAGCTGGTGTAGCGCGAGTTAAGGAGAAAAACACCGCCAGCCCTGTCATTCCTGCATTTTCCCTATATGCCGGAACTGGACATTCCCTTTTCGAAGCCTCCCCCTAATCTCCTCAAATGAAAAGAGCCTCGGGAAACGCAGGATTGGATACCTGAATTTCGCTTGGCTCGTGACACAACTATTTAAGCTTTGTGATGACTTTGTGTACTATTTACATTCATCCCTCACCAATAACGCCACGCACTCCACATGTGTCGAGTAGACAGTGAGAACAAGAGTTTTCTGAATGGTGTTTGCTCTGAATTTACTGTTACGCCTAAGAGATTAAATGTGGCACTTATTTTTACAGTTTGCTTCTTACTGTTTCTTGTATCATCAAATTATAATACTTATTGAGTTTGCATTTGATTTCCCTAGTATCCAATAATGATAAAGAGTTCTTGCAATCCCTCAAAACAACTACCATACATCGAAAAATAAGATCGAGAGAAAAAGAAGAAATAACGCTTTCTTCATTCTTGTCATCTAACAGCAAGGTAGAAATACCTTGGAGCAATGTTTCTTTATCGCTAATATTTCGTAAGTTTAATTTCCCGGAAACATAGTGAATCTCACTTGAACTGATATTTGTTTTCTCAATTATTTTAATTAAAGAACCATATACTACAGAGAGTTCATTGAGCTGAAATGTATTATGTGGTCTAATGTGAAAGAACTTTTGTAGATTGGAAACGAAATCCAATAAAGCTTCTTCATTAGTTAAATTAGGCATGGAGCTTACATATGTTGTTAAATCAAATCTTTTCTTAAACTCTTCAATAGATTGTCGCTTACGAAACATTTTTTCATTGCCGCTCTCATTCCAAAACATCACTTGTGGAATTAACTCCGTAACTAACCACTGATACGAAAATAAGGGACTCCAACAATCATTGCTCTCAAAATTGGATAGTTTGATATTCCAATAAAATTCATCAGTCCATACTAACCATACATCATCATCTTTTGCTATCAAAAAATCTTTTTGTTCTACTTGCGGGAAGACAAATAACCTGAACTCCTCTTTTATTTTATCATATACTTTTAGCATTGAACCGCTCGCATCAAATATATGCCAATCTGAATCGCCATTAGCATAATCGAAATGCTTGCAAAATTTCTGGAGTGCAAACCATAATTGTCTTTTTATTTTAAACAAGCGCAAACGATTTCCTGAACCAGTACTTTCAAAAATGTCTCGATTAAATGATTTATATAAAAGGGCTGACTCTTCCATGTATAAATCATATACATCGTCAATAATTTCTAATAGTTGTACAACTTCATTCTTTACAAGAGGGAGTCGAACATTAGCTAAATTTACATAGTAGGTATTTGGTTCAATTTCCTCAGAAAAATTTACAAAGCTTCTAAGTTTGTTTTCTAGCTTACTTTTAGCGCCTTCGAACAATTGATCCATTATCTGTTTGTGATTTAGTGATATCATGCAGTCCCTTAGCCTTAGATTACTAAAAGTTATTAAACAACTCCCCTTCATTTCAGGATAGGTAGGTAAAATTGCTGCTAATCTGATATTCGGAAAACTTCTTTCGTATGTGTAAGAATTCTCATCTTTATTGATTTTTCTTTTCAGCTCAAAAGGCTTTTCTTTTGATAAAGCATTATATAATTCTTCCAAGTCCTTCTTATTTTCAGATATATTTAAACGAGCAATTAGTTTTGCTAATTCTTTATCATTCTTATACTCTTTTGATAACTGTTCAATTCTTTTTTTTACACCCTCTACTTTTTTAGCAGTACCATCATAAATACAATGCCCTAGAAATTTATGTGGATACTGATTTTTATTCTTTACTTGATTAACATTAGGAAAACAGGGAACTAAGTTATATAAGCTGTTAATTTTAAAATCGATAGGTAAACTCAGCTCTGAAATGATACCTTGAAGTTCCTCATTGTTTATAGATTCCGGAATAATATGGTCTATGTGCATTTCTTTGAATCTTAGAGGTAAGCCTTCATAAAAACATTTCCCTCCATACTCCAAGTATAAAGCCGCCCTTACTATATCATTATCTTTACTATAATTGATGTTCAAAAATCTCAACCTCATCATTTGGATTTTTTTCAAATAGGAGTCTTCGTAATAAATGCGAATGGGAAAATAAATATCAAGATTTTTTGAAAGGCCTCTCAATAATTTTGTAATCATACGTGTGGAAAAAGATTCCTAAAGCATGAAATAGGTTTTATCCGAATCAAATTTATTCGGATAAATTTATAATGCAATAATTAACTTTTCTGTTTTAGCCATAACTTCATTACCCTTTAACTCAATGTTAACCCACGGTTCAGCGAATACCTTAATAATAGACTCATTTTCTAAAACCTCTCCTTTAGCGACTTTCTCCTTAACTAGTTTGTTAGCGAGATTTTCACTTATCTGAAGGTTTGTTTGATCCTTCGATTCCGAAACTATATGTCTTTGGTTTGTAATATAGTTTTCAATTACTAAAGCCATGTTTAACCTTTCGCCTCTATCAAAATGGAAGACTGTTTGGCTAACATGTGTTAATAACTTACATGTAATCTTATCGATATTAACAGCTCCTTGACTTATACGAAGCTGTCGAAATTCATAATTACTAAAATCAATTTCAACGTCACTAAGAACAACTATGCACGAATCTTTTTTTCCTTCTTCCATCGAAGAATTCAGCCCTTCACTAATCTTCTGGACAAATTCATTTTGTTTTTCCGAGAGTAACTTAATTAAATGGTTCCCCCTTGCACCATCCTTTATAGAAAATAAAAAAAGATTATCATCTAATTTTTGATCGTTTTGGATAACTATATTCAAATCAAGATTTGTACTGAATTCTTCCACTAAAGGAATTAAAGTTGCATTGGGAAAGGAAATGTCATTAAACTTCGATGAATAAAAATGCATATAAAAATGAATTATTTTACCAGGAAGTCCCCATTCTTCATCATTCAATTCTCGTACAATAAAAATATCAATATTTTTGGAGGCAGCATATTTTTCTGCTCCTGCTTCATAACCACTTGTAGTAAATACTACTCCTTTTGATGCATTTAAATCCTCAATTGATGCGTAAAGTATGTCAATAATTGTCCTATCGATTTTTTCTTTCCACCTCTTACATTCAACAAGTGTTATATATTTATGTAACTTAGTTTCTTGAGTAATTAGAACATCAATTTGTCTCTTGGCACCTGACTTCCCAACTAAGGTAACATCATGTTCTACTTTTAAGTTCTGATCTTCTTGGTACAGCTTCTGAACAAATAATTCAAATTCTCGCCAATCTATCAGTTGCTCATAAACCGTAGTTACCATTTTAAGGACCCCCTATATCATTTCCAATCAGAATATACTATTGTCGGAAGAATTCGATTTAATGTGACATATTTCCTGCATAGGTAAGGTCATACAAAATTAAAGTAATTAAAAAGCATCATTTGCTCCCCAAACTATGGAGCAAATAGATGCTTGATTCATCATATATTCAGGTAAATGAGGCTCTTATAATTACTTTCTGACCAGCGACACATAGCTCTCCACCTGTGACGAGTAGACAGTGACAACAAAATATTTAAGTGTCCGAAGGATTAGGTGTTTGCTCAATTAAAATAACTCAGTTTTTTTGGTATCATTCTCATTCAGACCAAACTTGGTTATCTGCAAGTATAAGTACAACACCAAAACATTGGTTTGTTTGTTGCAGTCTTCAACTTTAACTAATCCGTGGGCAATTTAGTTGCACAAGTTTAATCCAGTTTGCTCAACCATAATCATCTGAATGAATTTATGAAGTGATTCTCCTAAGACCTCCTTTATATCGTCACGGCTAAGAAATTTATTGAAAGTTTCTTCATGCTGAGCCATGCCACGTTTAATAGAGGTTGTGGCGAATCCCGCCTGTGAAAACATCTTCCTGAGACAGGATTCGAACTGAGGAACAAGAATGTGTAAAGAACTAACATAAGCCTCTTCAAAGAATTTACGGATACCTATCTCAACCAAAGAAGCATTTTGGGGGAGCAGGGAATTGGCGAATTACTTCAAGGGGCTTAATCGGAAGCCCACTTCCATTTAAGTAACACTGTACACTCCACATGCACCGTATGAGGAAACATATCCACCGGCTGAACGCAGACGGTGCGGTACCCGCCGTCCTCGAGCACGCGCAAATCGCGCGCGAGGGTCGAGGCGTTGCACGACACGTAGACGACCCGCTCCGGACGGAGCTGGAGGATCGTTTCGAGCAGCCGCTCGTCGCAGCCCTTGCGGGGTGGATCGACGACGATGACGTCGGGACGGACGCCCGCGCGCTGCCACTCGGGGAGGACGTCCTCCGCTCCTCCCACGGCAAATTCCGCGTTGCGGATGCCGTTCAGCTCCGCGTTGCGCTTCGCGTCTTCGATCGCCTCCGGCACGATCTCGACGCCGTACACCTTCTTGGCGTGCTTCGCCAAGAAGAGCGAAATGGTGCCGATACCGCAGTACGCATCGACCACGGTTTCGCCGCCGGTCAGCCCGGCGTATTCGAGCGCTTTACTGTAAAGCGCCTCGGTTTGTATCGGATTGACCTGGAAGAACGAACGGGCCGAGATAGCAAACTTGACGTCGCCGATATAGTCGTAGATGACTTCCTGGCCCCAGAGAACGCGTGTCGTCGCTCCGAAGATGACGTTGGTCCGTCCGGTGTTGACGTTCTGGCAAATGCTTGCCACGCCCGGTATCGCGGTGCGAATCTGCTCGATCCATTCCTGCGCATGCGGAATCTCTTTACCGTTTGTAACGAGCACGACCATGATCTCGCCCGTGCGGAAGCCGACTTTTACGACGACATGCCGAAGCAACCCTTCGTGTGTTTCTTCCCGGTAAGCACGAATGCCTAACCCGCGGCCGATTTCTTTGACCTTGGCGATGACTTCGTCGTTGTTTGCATGTTGGATTAGACAGGCTTCCATGTCGATAATCCGGTGACTGCCCTGCGCGTAAAATCCGCCGACAAGCCCGCCCTGCTCCTCGCCAAAAGGAACCTGAGCTTTGTTCCGGTATCTCCACGGATCACTCATGCCGATGGTCGGATACACGACGATGCCGTCCGTCTCGGAGGCATGCGCTGTGCCATGCTTCAGTGGGTCTGCCGGTTCCCCGCCGCGTAGGCTTGTGCTTTTTACACCTGCTGCAAGAATGCTTTCACCGATATCTTCACTAACATCATTAATGAAGCTTGTTCCTGTTGCGGCTCCTGTTCTTGGAGCAGTATTACCCCCTGGGGTGTTATCCCCAATAGTGTCATCTCTAGTGGTTATAGTAATATCATCCCTACCCACTGTTTGACCCTGCTCATGCAAACCACCCGCTAAACTTCTGTCACCTGCATCTTCCAGCAAATCGGAGACGTCCACAAACTCCGTATCCATCAACGGCTGGAGCCCGCTTCCGCTTATAGTATCGTCTGGGCCTTCTTTTGAACCCAACGCTTCGTCGTTGATCACTTTATTTTCGGGAACAATGATTTCTTCATCTGTTGGTTTAAAACTCTTACTAATTGGAGTAGTACTACTACCAATCATACCGGCTCTTAAAGCAGCAGCATCTCCAACTACATTTCCAGTCTCGGCACCCGCTTCTTTAGCCACTTTAAGCTTACCGATCCGTTCCAGGTTGTCTACGACAAACTGGCGTTTCACCTTCAATTGGGCCGCGTAGTCCAAATGCTGAAGCTGGCAGCCGCCGCACTTGTCATAGATCGGGCACGGCGCGCCGACACGGTCCGGGCTCGATTCCAGCACTTCAAGCAGTTTGGCGTAGCCGTACTGCTTTTTGAGCTTGAGCACCTTAAGGCGCACCCGCTCACCCGGCAAGGCACCGGGTACAAAAAGGGTGAAGCCTTCGACGCGGCCCACGCCTTCTCCGTCATGCCCGATGCCGATGATCTCGGCGGTATACTCGCCGTTCTTCTCCACCGGCAGACCGGCCAGCGCGGCGGAGCGTTTGCTCCCGGCTTGAGGCGCGGATGTCCGCTCAGCCCGGGCTCTGCCGCCGCCATTTTGCCCCCGCGAAGCCTCACCCTGCCGCCTACCCGGCGTCCCCACGCCCTGCGGTTTCCCCGCAGACGCGCCGCCCCGCCGTTTATTTTTACTCATATCGTTTAACTCCCTAATCTGCGTTGATGTTTATACGTGGACTGGCCGGACTCATCCACAATGATCTCGATGTGCGACTGCAGGTTGGTGAAAACCGCCGGCAATGTACCGCCGAGCTCGCCGTCCAGGTTGATCTGTACGTAGTCCGGGGACGAAATTTCGAGCTTTTTCGTCTGAAAATAGACGACATTCGGATCGTTCGTGTGCTCGCCTTTGAGCGCCATGGTGGCGATTTTGATAAACTCCGGCAGGTTGCACTTCTTGAGCACGATAACGTCAAAAAGCCCGTCGTTCAAGCTCGCGTCGACAGCCAGCTTTTCAAAGCCCCCGACGGAATTGCTATTCGTAATGAGGAACAGCATAACGTCCTCGTTGATTTCCATCTCAGCGGACTTCAAATGCATGTGAATCGGCCGCAGGCGCGGCAGCATTTCGAGTCCTTTTACATAATAGGCTAGTTGCCCGATCATGGTTTTGAGCTTGCTAGGCACTTCGTACGTCAGCTCCGTCATGGAACCCCCGCCCGCAATGTTGATAAAATATTTCTGGTTCACTTTACCGACATCGATCGGTCTCGAATACCCGCGGACGATAAGATCCACGGCGTCTTCCCAGTCGCGCGGAATGTTCAAAGCCCGGGCAAAGTCGTTCGTCGTTCCGAGCGGCAAAATACCCACCGGAGGCCGGTTCGACTTCTCGCCCATCCCGTTAACCACTTCATACAGCGTTCCGTCTCCGCCTGCCGCAATGATCAGGTCGAACCCGCGGTCCACGGCCTGTGAGGCCGCCAGCATCGCGTCTCCCTCGCCGATCGTCGCATGGGTGGACGTTTCATAACCGCCCCTCTCCAGACGCTGCAAAATTTCCGGCAAACGCTTGCGCATTTCTTCCCGCCCCGATGTGGGGTTATAGATCAATCTAGCACGTTTGGCCATTTCTCTTTATCACCTTTTTTGCTCATAATGGTCCCGGTTAAAAAATGAGGCAACCTGCCGCTCCAGCCACTCGCTGACCTTAGGACTCGGCAGTATAGATTGCCCGTTATATCGGTAGTCAAACCCTTCCAGCCTGGAAGGAATCACTTCTCTCGTAAAATAGCCCTCACTTAAAAAAAGCGGCGCAATGATGACCGCATGTCCGGGCTTCCGCTCCCGCCACCATTCCAGCTTCCGCTTCGTCTGATCCGGCAGCAGCATCGCCACGTCCGTCGTTCCGAAGCCGCCGGTCTTTTTCAATTCCTGGGCAATCCGCTCCAGACTTCCGCGCCACGCCAGATGAAAAAGCTGTTCGACGCTGCCGTGCCCCACAAGCAGCACAATCTCCCGCTCCGGGTCCTCCGACAAGCTGCGGATTTTCTCGTACACCATCTCCGCCAGCAGCTCCGCGTCCTCATCCATAGGTGGCGTCATATGCACGCGCGCCCTGATTTCGAACGGTTCCAGATCCGTCGGCAGAAGCGGCTCGGGCTTCAGGCCCAGCGCGTACGCGATCTCGTCGAGATGCGTGCTTCCTTTGGATACAAAAAGCGGGATGACGATCAGATCAGTCACACCACGGTTTTCTAACCAGGTAATTCCGTCTTGAATCAGCCGTCCGTCCACAAGCTCCAGGAACGAACCGAACAACGGAACGCCCTCCGGAACCCGCATTCCCCCTACGGCTTCATCCACCAGCTGCACCCATTCCCGGCTCCGCGAGCCGTGGCTGATTACCAAAACTCCATACTTCCGCATGGCTTTCACTCCGCTTCCGTTCATCCTGCTTTCATGCTATCTAAACTGGCCCCTTATGTCAATAAACAGGAAAAATCCCCATTTACGGGTGTAAAGAGGGGGATTATAAGCCTTTTGCGGTCTGCTGTTGTGAGAATCCATTCGTTTGTAAGCATCCGACTATTACTACCATTATAAAAGAGGTTCCGCAGCATTGATCAGCCCCGGCTTATCTTACCCGAAGATGCAGCATAAAGAAACTCAAAGCCGGACCGTTCAGACCGATAAAAGCATCGCGCAGACGCTTCTTTCCTAGCTAGTCGCCCCCCGGAAAAAATAAGGCTACGCCCATCCCGGCAGGTGTTGCAAACTCTCGTGGTGTGACGGGCGGTGTGTACATGACCCGGCGGTAACTCTTATGCCTTCGGGTATCGTCTAAACGACAGGCGTCTTGACGTGGCAGGTGACGAACGAATCCACTTCTTTAAGGCTGGCACCCCATGACCGACATGAATCCGTACATTCAGCATCATGATCATGTTCCGTTTGAAAGATCACTCGTCCACTACCAGTGGACATCGTAAAATTGCGCGGTCATCTACCGTCCCGACCTTACCAGCAAGCAGCCCATCATCGGCCTTCTCTTGGCATCCTGTTCCGCACTTCGTAATCTGTACCGCACAGACAACAAAGCAGCAAAAAAAGAGTCTTTATGAACCGGTCACGATCCCCGGCCAACTTCCCTGAAGCATCTGGCTCTTGCCAATCATCACTGCTTCGCTTTTGCAGATTCCGTCTCCTGACTAGGGAGCAAAATCCGGTGACGCCCCTCCGGGCCGCTCTAGCGGTTCAGACGATCCAGCGTCAGCACGTAACCGTCGTTTCCGTAGTTCAGGCACCGTTTTACGCGCGAAATCGTTGCCGTGCTTGCGCCCGTCTCGGCTTCGATCTGATTGTACGTGCAGCCTTTGCGCAGCATGCGCGCCACTTCCAGACGCTGCGACAGCGACTGGATCTCGTTCACCGTACAAAGATCGTCAAAAAATGTATAGCATTCCTCCAGGCTGTTCAATGTAAGAATCGCCTCGAAAAGCTGGTCAATCGCTTTATCATTTAGTTTTTTCAACTGCATATCTTCAACCCCTAGCATTCCATTTCATCTGGTATTTCTGGACAATCGGTAGAGCAATAACTTCTATTTCGACAGGTTTATTATAATCTCCTTCCTTTACAATTGCAAAACAGTAAAATTTTTAAGCGTTACCGCTCTAAATCGCGACCTTCTCCTGGTAGTGTACATTTGGCCGTTCCGGTTCCCGTGATATTTTCCCCGTACCCGTGATATCCGTCCAGTCCAAACGTTTGCCTATCACATAGGATACAGCAGTAAATCCTTTGCAAAGGATCGTGAATTCAAGTGAGCTATCGTTATCCGACACACGGCCGACAGCCGGAGGTGCAAACCAGAAGCTTGTTCTCGCCGGGTCCGGCAGGAGGGCAGGGCGGAGCTCCTTTCCAGGGCGGAATACCCGGAGGAGGCTTTGCTGACGGCGGATTCCCGGGGGGCGGCTTTTCAGGCGGCGGGTTCCAGGGTGGCCCCGGGGGCGGAGGTTTTCCTCAGGGTGGTCCGGGATTTTCCGAATTCGGCCAGAATCTGCCCGTTCCCGTTAACTCCGCGGCCCCGGCCGCTGCAGCCGGAAGTTCGGCAGGAGGAGCCGGCGGCCTTTTAGGCGGGATGAACATCAACCAGATCAAAGGCTTCATTGACCGCATGGGCGGAATTGAAGGCGTGATCGGCACCATGGGCAAAGTTCAGAAATTCGTGGGCTCCGTCCAGCAGTTCGCCCCCATGATCAAGCTGCTGTTCAGCGGCTTCGGTGCCAAGGCGGCCACCAAACGTGCGGATTCCTCATACACTCCCAAGCGCAAAAAGAAAAGAAAATCCGCACCGGCCAGACGCAAAGGCCAAACAACTAAAACAAACAAGCGCCGCAAACGCTCCACGCGCAGGTAATGCAGCATTCCGGGTCCCCTGCAGGGGCCCGGATTTTTCCATTCTCCCACAGCCAACTATGTGCCTCATCCAAAAGATCGCTCTCAGGCAGCTCAGTTGAAGGTTCACCATTACCCTGGCCGCAAAAACATTTCCCGCTTCACAGAACTACCCTCGCCGAAAACAACAGCTATCTCTAAAACCTAAGCCCCGAACTGCTTCCACAATCAAGAACTATATCGGTTCCGGCACAAAAAATATATAGAATTCTCCTCCATTTACATAAAATAAACAGGAAAATATTTGATTTTATGCGAGCATGTTCTGATCTCTCCATTCCTCCCGGTTTTAAAATGCCCCAGCACCGTGCAGGACTCTACAAGCTGTATAGTTCTCATCAATGTTCCAATAGCAGCAACTCTTATTAGAGTTATTGCGGAGATGATGCCGACTACGAAGGGAGCGGGCGGCGAAGTGGAGACAGCCCCTCACATCCGACGTAAAGGCAGCCTCCGTGCGAGCGCCCTACTTGTCGGTTACTTCTGCTCCGTCAAAATTCCGGCTGTGCATGAAGCTTCTAACAGCACAACCGTAGAAGCCGCTCCCGATCCGGAACAACAATTACCAGTTTTACCGTTTACACAACAAGCCGGCTAGCCCGCAAGCTAAAGCTGGAGAATGGGCTGTGCAGAGCGCTTTGCATGAGGGACACTGTCCGCTCAAGCACGCGCAAAGCCCCGACCGCCTTCATCTCCGCCTCCCCCGCTCCCCCTGTGATATACTTGACGTATACTCACAAGGACGGGCGGGTGATCCCTATGAAGGCTCCAGTTCCCGGCCCGGAAGCTGTCTCCGGGCCGGTGGTCTTGTTCGACGGCGTCTGCAACCTGTGCAATGCCTTCGTCCGGTTCACCGTGCGCCGCGACCCGGCCGGACACATCCGGTTCGCGGCGCTGCAGTCGGAAGCCGGGCAGCGTCTGCTTGCCCGGCACGACTTGCCTGCGGCCTCCTTCGATTCCTTCGTACTCATCGAAGGAGGCCGCGCCTACACGCAGTCGTCCGCAGGACTGCGTGTGCTGCGCCGGCTGCGGTACCCGTGGCCGCTCCTGTACGGCTTCGTGGCGGTGCCGAAGCCGGTCCGCGATGCGGTGTACCGCTGGATCGCGCGCAACCGCTACCGCTGGTTCGGGCAGCGGGACGCGTGCATGGTCCCCACGCCGGAGCTGCGCCGGCGTTTCCTGGACTAGGAACGCCACGCTGCAAAAACAAATAACCGGCATCTCATCGCGAGACGCCGGTTATTTGTTTTTACCCTCTTATTGGAAAGTTACTTCCATTTGGTTATGCGTATGAGTCAGCAGTTGAGCTGCCGCAGACTTTTGATTGGATTGGGATTGGAAGCCTGTCAGAGTGCGTGCTTCAGCTTCAGCCTGCTGCTTAGGATGTCCGTTGGTGAATTCGCCTTCGTACAGAAGCTTTCCATTGGCATCGTACAAACGACCGTAGCCTTCTGCCAGGTTTTTACGGAATCCGCCTTCATAGATGACTTTTCCCTTCTCGTTGTATTCCGTTCCGAAGCCTTCACGCTTGCCGTTTTTATACATACCGACATATTTCCAGCCGTCCGACCAATGGAAGACACCTGCGCACTCAATGCCTCCTTTGGAGAAGAAGCCTTCGAACTTGCTTCCGTCCGCCCAGTTGATTTTGCCGACGCCGTGGAATTCGTCTTTATCGAAGAAACCGACATACTTGTTATAACCGGTAATGCTGCCCGGCGGTTCGCCGCAAGGTTCCCACGCCCAGTAGTAGGTGCCGTAGCCCTGCTTTTTACCCGCTTTCCACAAACCGTCATATTCCAGATGCTTATCGGCGTAATACGATTTGCCTTGTCCGTCGAATTTGTTCGCTTTCCAGTTACCGTCATAGCGTAGTACGCCATTCGAGTCGTAGTACTTGCCTTTGCCTTCAAACTTGCTGTTTACCATATACCCGTCGTAGAATACCTTGCCGTTCGGGTAGAAGAGCTTGATGTAGCCGGTGTAGCCTTGATTCTCCGCCGTCAGGGATTTCTGAGCTTGCGGGGATTGTGTCAGCGTGCCTGTGTAGAGGGTCTCCAGCACGTCCGTAAGCAGGGTGTCATTTAAGGAAATGAGTGCGTTCTCCCCGTCTACTTTCAGCTTGCGTCCCGTCAGATCCGCGAATGCCTGCAGGTTAAGCTTGTTCCCGCTTTGGAGTACAGCCGCGCCCGCGTTGACCGTTTCACCATTCACTACAAAAGAACTGGAGCCGGGTACCAGCTCGATTTTGGAACCGCCTTTGGATGCGGTCCAGCCTTTACCGTACACGTTTTCCTGCACAGTGTAGCCGAGACTGCCAAGAACCGGCGCCAAGTCCACATAAGCTGTTTCTCCTGAAATTTGAGGCTCCGCCGACAGTCCGATTGCCTTGTCGTTGACTTCTAACTGCGTTCCAGAGGCTGCGGAAGCCGCAAGTGGAAGCAGGAACAAAGCCAGCATCAGAGTCAATCCGTAAACTAACTTTTTCATTTCTCGCCCTCCCAGATACAAATCTTTTCTGTTCTACTTTACGATACATAATGTAACTTGTAAATAGGTTATTTGAATTTTTGATACAAAACGTTTCTAAAGTAGAGTAGAATTCTTTTCCCGTTCCCTTCCGCCCTGTGAATAGCCCTTCCGTTTAAGGTCATACTAAGCCGGATTGCTCTCTTTTCCGTCTTTGAAAACCGCCATCCTAGCACTTTCGTTATTAAATTACCGGCTTTTTATGTTTTCTTAAGTTTATAAAGAAACAATTTTTCAGAGAATTTCGGTACATTGGAGGGTTTCGTAAATGAGTATTATGGGGACATTTATTCAGAAGCATTGGATTTCGATTGTGCTGGTATTCGGCTGCGCATTCGCCGTCTATTTCGTTTACAGCAAAAGAAACGAACTTCAGCTGTATTGGCTGAACAAAAAGGAAGCGAAGAAGCGCCGGTCATAAGCCGGTCCTTTCCCAATCCCTTTACATTCCCTTTAAATGAAGGAAAGCAATTTCCCCGAATGCGAATGCGTGCTGACGTGCTGAATACATACAATCACACCTCTCCCGATAATCTGCTGCCCTCTGCACTGCGGGAGACCTTAACCTGAATGCTGAAAAAGACAGCAGCCACAATCACTAGTCCTTCTCCTCACCTGTGGAAAAATAATAAAAACGCACGGATCTTCCGAAGAAGACCCGTGCGTTTTATTCGGTTAAACTGCTGGAACCCACAAAAAGCTGTCCGAGCCGAAGCAAGAACCGGAACCTGAGCCGGAGTGGAACGGGGAACGAGCATCCTCTGTCGCCGCTTCATCGCTGCCCAAGCTTTAACGCGATTTCCGTCGGCCTCTATTTCATCTCGTTCAGTGCCTTCAGCGCGATCCGTCGCCGCTTCACAGCCGTCCATGCTTTAACGGAATTCCGCCCGCCCTTTACTTCATCGCGTTCAATGCCTTCAGCGCGATATCCGTCCGGTTCTGCTTCCCTTCGAAGGAGATGCGGTCCGCGGCGGCATACGCCTTCTCGCGCGCATCGGCAATGTCACGGCCCAGCGCCGTGACGCCAAGCACACGGCCGCCGCTGGTAACCAGCCGGCCGTCTTCAAGCGCCGTACCCGCATGGAACACGAGGGCGCCGCCCGCGGCGTCCAGGCCCTCGATGGGCAGTCCTTTCGGGTACGAGCCGGGATAGCCGCCGGATGCGAGAATAACGCATACGGCCGCTTCTTCGCTCCACTCGATATCAAGGTCCGCCAGGCGGCCTTCGAGTGTCGCCAGAATGATCTCCAGCAGGTCGGTTTTCAGCCGGGGCAGAATGACCTGCGTCTCCGGATCGCCGAAGCGGGCGTTGAACTCGATCGTCTTCGGTCCGTCCGCGGTAATCATCAGCCCCGCGTAGAGCACGCCGCGGAACGGGCGCCCTTCCTTCACCATCGCCTCGGCCGCCGGCTTCACGATGGTGTCCAGCGCCTGCTGCACGATCTCCTGCGGGATGTGCGGTACCGGCGAATACGTGCCCATGCCGCCGGTGTTGGGTCCCTTGTCGCCGTCGAAAACCGGCTTATGGTCCTGGGAAGGCACCATCGGCTTCACGACATTGCCGTCAACGAACGCCAGCAGGGACATTTCCTGTCCTTGCAGGAATTCTTCGATGACGACGCGGTTGCCGGAAGCGCCGAACTGCTTCTCGACCATAATTTCCTTCAGCGCTTTCTCCGCTTCTTCCAGCGTCGATGCCACGATCACGCCTTTGCCGGCGGCCAGCCCGTCCGCTTTAATGACGATCGGCGCTCCGAGCTTGCGCAGGTAAGCCAGCGCAGCCTCGTAGTCCTCGAACGCTTCATAAGCGGCCGTAGGAATCTCGTATTTTTTCAGCAGATGCTTCATAAATACTTTGCTTCCTTCGATCTCCGCCGCCGCCCGGTTCGGTCCGTATGCGCGAATGCCGTGCTCTTCCAAATAATCCACGATGCCCTCGTAGAGCGGATCGTCCGGTCCCACCACGACCAGATCGATCGCATTCTGACGGACAAACTCTGCGATCTCGGCAAACTGGAACTCCGTAATCGGCACGCATTCCGCCAATTCCGCGATGCCTCCGTTGCCCGGTGCGCAGAACAGAGCCGTCACCTTCGGGCTTTTGCGAAGCGACCAGACGATCGCATGCTCCCGGCCTCCGCGGCCGATAACCAATATGCGCATAGTGTCCCGCCTCCCGCTTCTAGTGTTTGAAATGACGAACGCCGGTCATCACCATGGCGACGCCTTTATCGTTTGCCACTTTAATCGATTCTTCGTCTTTGATCGAACCGCCCGGCTGAATGACGGCCGTAATTCCGGCTGCCGCGGCAATTTCCAGCGTATCGCCCATCGGGAAGAACGCGTCGGAAGCGAGTACCGCACCCTTGGCTTTCTCGCCGGCCTGCTCAATGGCAATCTTGGCGGCGCCTACGCGGTTCATCTGGCCCGCGCCGATACCGATGGTCATATCCTCTGTAACCAGCACGATCGCGTTGGATTTCACGTGCTTGACGACTTTCCACGCGATCAGCAGCTGCTTCAGTTCGGCTTCCGTCGGCTCGCGGTCGGTCGCCACCTTAAGGTCGCCTTCCGAGATCGCGTGAACATCGCTTTCCTGTACAAGCATGCCGCCTTCTACGGAAGTAACCAGGTGCAGCGCTTTGCGCTCGCCTTCGTTAAAGTTGCCCAGCTTCAACAAACGGATGTTTTTCTTCTTCTGGAGGATTTCCAGCGCTTCGGCCGTAAAGTCAGGCGCGATAACGATCTCCAGGAAGATTTCGTGCAGCAGCTGCGCCGTTTCTCCGTCGATCGGACGGTTGGCCGCGATAATTCCGCCGAAAATGGACGTAGGGTCGGCCGCGTATGCTTTCTCGTACGCTTCCTTGACCGACGTGCCGATTCCGACGCCGCACGGGTTCATATGCTTCACGGCGACGACAGCAGGCTCCGTGAATTCCTTCACGATTTGCAGTGCCGCGTTCGCATCATTGATGTTGTTGTAAGACAGTTCTTTGCCGTGGATCTGCTCCGCCGTCGCGATGCTGCCTTCAACGGCAAGCGGTTTGCGGTAAAACGCCGCTTTCTGATGAGGGTTTTCCCCGTAGCGCAGGTCCTGGACCTTTTCGTACGTAACCGTATAGCGTTCCGGGAACTCCTCGCCCACTTGTCCGGACAAATATTCGGAGATCAGGGAATCGTAAGCCGCCGTATGACGGAAAACTTTTGCCGCCAGGCGTTTGCGCGTTTGAAGGGTCGTATCGGCATTTTCACGGACTTCGGCAAGTACCGTGTCATAATCGGCCGCATCCACCACAACCGAGACGAAAGCGTGGTTCTTCGCCGCCGAGCGCAGCATTGTCGGTCCGCCGATATCGATGTTTTCCACCGCATCCGCATACTCCACATCCGGCTTTGCGATCGTTTGCGCGAACGGGTACAGGTTGACGATCACGAGATCGATATACCCGAGGCCCAGTTCTTCCATCACTTTGCGGTGCTCGGCATCGTCACGGATAGCGAGAAGGCCGCTGTGTACGGCGGGATGCAGCGTTTTTACACGCCCGTCGAGAATTTCGGGAAATCCCGTTACGTCGGAAATGCCGATGACCGGTACTCCCTCTTTTTCCAGTAGGGTCTTCGTTCCCCCCGTCGAAATAAGTTCGACGCCCAGCTTTGCCAGCTCCGACGCGAATTCCACAATGCCCGTTTTGTCCGATACGCTGATTAACGCTCTTTTGATTGCCACGATTTCTCCTCCTATGGGTTGGAAAGTCTGGTTTGAACCTTTGTATACTTAATCGATTAAATCTCTCCGTACAAAAAGCTCCTTCTATTGTTCCGAAGCCTCGGCCGTTTCCGGTTCCGAAATACGCACAAGCCGGCCTTCCAGCGTCACGCGGCCTTCCGCGATCCAGCCGATCGCAAGAGGGAGCAGCTCGTGCTCCACCGCATGAACGCGCCCGGTCAGGCTTTCTGCCGTATCGTCCTCCCGGATTTCGAGGGCGCGCTGGGCGATAATCGGTCCCGAATCGAGCCCCCCGTCGACGTAATGCACCGTAACCCCGGTCACTTTAACGCCGTATTCTAGCGCCTGGTCGATCCCTTTAATTCCCGGAAAAGCCGGAAGCAGAGACGGATGCACATTAATCATCCGGCCGTAAAACGGCTCCACCAGCACCGGTGTCAAAATACGCATATAACCGGCGAGCACGATCAGATCAATTTCCTTCTCACGCAGAAGCTGGAGAATTTCGGTTTCGTAAGCTTCCCGGCTGTCGTACGTTTTGGGAGAAAAAGCGAAAACAGGCACGTCCGCCTGTTTTGCCCGTTCCACCACTTTCGACTGCGGCCGGTCGCTGACGAGCAGCGCGAGCTCCGCTTCAAGTCTGCCACCGCGCACGGCGTCCGCGACCGCTTGAAAATTCGACCCGCTTCCCGAAGCAAACACGGCGATCCGCAGTTTCCCCATTCTAAACCTCCGCGCCTTGGAATGTCACGATCTTGCCGCCTTCCGTTACTTCCCCGATCCGGTAAGCTTCATGACCGTACGATGCGGCAATTTCCAGCGCCTTCTCCGCATCTTCCTGAGCCACGATGATGACCATGCCGATTCCCATGTTGAACGTGCGGAACATATCGTTGTTCGTAATGTTTCCTTCACGCTGCATGAGTGAAAAAATCGGCAGAATCGGCCAGGAACCGTACTGAATGTTGACGTTCACGCCTTCCGGCAGCGTACGCGGAATATTTTCCAGGAAGCCTCCGCCCGTAATGTGAGCGGCCCCTTTGATCTCCACCTGCTCCAGAATGCCGAGAACCGGCTTCACATACAGCTTCGTCGGCTCCAAGAGCACGTCGCCGAGAACTCCGCCAAGCTCTTCGATGTTGTCATTCAGGCTGTGTCCCTTTTCTTCCAACAGCAGCTTGCGCACGAGCGAGAAGCCGTTGCTGTGCACGCCGCTCGAAGCAAGCCCGATTACAGCGTCGCCTGGGCGGACGGTGGAGCCGTCGATGATTTTTTTCTTATCGACGATTCCTACGGTAAAACCGGCAATGTCATACTCCCCTTCGGTATACATGCCCGGCATTTCCGCCGTTTCTCCGCCGATCAGCGAACAGCCGGATTCCGCGCAGCCGTCGGCAATCCCCTTTACAATCGCTTCGATCTTCCCGGGAACGACACGGTCGCAGGCCAGATAGTCCAGGAAAAAGAGCGGCTCCGCACCCTGCACCACGATATCGTTGACGCACATCGCCACGGCATCGATCCCGATCGTATCATGCTTGTCCATCGCAAACGCGATTTTGAGCTTCGTTCCGACGCCGTCGGTGCCCGATACGAGTACCGGCTCTTCGTACTTGTCCTTGTTCAGGCTGAACAGCGAGCCGAATCCGCCGAGTCCCGTCAGCACTTCCGGACGGAATGTTCTCTGCACATGTTTCTTCATCCGTTCTACGGCTTCGTTACCGGCCGCGATGTCGACACCCGCTTTTTTGTATGCCTCCGACACTAGTCTCACTCCCTATTGGTTTGAAAAGCAGACCGCCGACAAGCGGTGATGCTTTCCATGCTTGGTTATCTTCTGATTCATCATTTGTCGCTCTATGGGTAAACCATTCTTTGAACATCTGCTGGCAAAAAAAGCAGGCTGCACCACTGGAATTCTCGTGGTGCTTGGCCTTTTGTGCCTGCGGTTTGCAGTCAACCGCTGCCGGCTGCTGTGAAGCTGCGCCTATGAACTTCGCCACAGGTCGCCCTCGCGTTGAGCTGCTAAGGCGTACCACGGCTTAGCATCATTGCGGCGGTTACCACCTGCGACCGGAGGCCATACGGCCGGATTAACAGCCGCAGCCCACCGCGTCTTCACTGTCGTTCACGTACGTAACGTAGCGGTTATCGAAACAGCCTGTACAGAAGCCGCCGTTCTCAACGCCGTCCTTGCGGCCGATAGAATCGATCAGCCCTTCCTGGCTGAGGAAGTAAAGTGAATCCGCATTGATCGCCTGACGGATCTCCTCGATGGACTTCTGCGCCGCGATCAGATCTTTGCGGCTCGGCGTATCGATTCCGTAGAAGCACGGGTTCTGGAACGGAGGCGAGGAAATGCGCACATGCACTTCCGTCGCTCCTGCTTCCCGGAGCAGGTTTACGATGCGCAGCGAAGTCGTTCCGCGGACAATCGAATCGTCGATCATGACGACGCGCTTGCCTTCCACAACCTTGCGCACGGCACTCAGCTTCATCTTCACGCCCTGTTCCCGCAGCTCCTGGCTCGGCTGAATGAAGGTCCGGCCCGTGTAGCGGTTTTTGATCAGTCCGAGCTCGTAAGGAATGCCGGTCTGCTCGGCAAAACCGATGGCGGCCGACGTGCTGGAATCCGGCACGCCGGTTACCAGATCCGCGTCCACGAACGCTTCCGCCGCGAGGCGTTTGCCCATCCGCTTGCGGGCGGAGTGGACGTTAATCGCATCGATGTCGCTGTCGGGACGGGCGAAATAAATATATTCCATCGCGCATGTAGCGCGTGTCTGACTTTCCGTAAAACGGTCTTCAGTAAGCCCGCTCTTGTCCAGAACCAGCAGCTCGCCCGGCAGAAGATCGCGCATATACGTGCCGCCGACGATGTCAAAGGCGCAGGACTCCGACGCGAACAGATACGCGTCGCCCAGCTTGCCCATCGCGAAAGGCCGCAGCCCGTTAGGGTCGAGCGCCGCGATCAGCTTGTCCTTCGTCAGGATCAGGAACGCGTAGGCGCCGATCACCTGCTGCAGGGCGTCTTTAACCGCGTCGACGATATCATCGTGCTTGGAGCGCGCGATCAGGTGTGCGACTACTTCCGTGTCGCTCGTCGTCTGAAAAATCGAGCCCTGCTTTTCAAGCTGCTGGCGGATTTCGCCCGCGTTCACCAGGTTGCCGTTCGTCGCTACGGCGAGATCGCCTTCGCGGTATTTGAACACCAAGGGCTGGGCGTTCGCCAGCTTGCTCTCGCCTGCCGTCGAGTAACGCACGTGAGCGATAGCCGACGTGCCGACAAGCGTAGGCAGGTTCGACTGATCGAACACTTCCTTCACAAGGCCCATGCCCCGGAAGTAGTTAAAATTATCCGCGTCCGCCGTACAGATGCCGGCGCTCTCCTGTCCCCGGTGCTGCAGCGCGTGAAGCCCGTAGTAGGACAAGGAAGCGGCGTCCGGATGTCCAAAGACACCGAACACGCCGCATTCCTCTTTTAACTTGTCGAACAGACCGTCATGTCCGCCATGGCCTTCGTTATAGTAAGAACCGGTCCACAGCCCCTTACCCGATGTTACTGCATCAGACATGGTATCGCGTCCTTCCAAACCTGCCTCAGCTCCGAAATAGAGGCTTGAACGGCAGGTTTTCCGTTAATGTCGACCTTCACGTTCGTTCCGGTTACCGTTCCGATAACTTCCGCCTGTACGTTCTTCTCCTGGAGCAGGGCGATCAGCGCGCCCTGCTTCTCCGGACGGCAGCTGAGCAGGATGCGGGACTGGCTCTCGCTGAAGAGCGCGTGATCCGCGCGCAGCTCCGTGCGGAAGTTCACGTCCGCTCCGAGCCCGCCGGAGATGCTGCTTTCCGCTACGGCAGCCGCCAGGCCGCCTTCGGAGAGGTCATGCGCCGATGCGACGAGACCTTCGCGGATCGCGGCGAGTACGCCCGCGTGCAGGCGCTTCTCGGTCTCCAGCTCCAGCTGCGGCGGACGGCCTTCAACCACGCCGTGCACAACCTTCTGGAACTCGCTTCCGCCGAGCTCGGCTTTCGTTTCGCCCAGCAGGACGATAACGTCGCCTTCGTTCTTGAAGCCTTGGGTCGTAATATGATCCGTGTCCTGGATCAGGCCGACCATGCCGACAACCGGCGTCGGGTAAATGGCGCCCTTCGCGTTCTCGTTATACAGCGATACGTTTCCGCCGATAACCGGCGTGCTCAGCTCGCGGCAGGCTTCGGCCATGCCGTCGACCGCTTTTTCAAGCTGCCAGAAAATTTCCGGCTTCTCCGGGCTTCCGAAGTTAAGGTTATCCGTCACGGCCAGAGGCTCGCCGCCGGAGCAGACGATGTTGCGCGCCGCTTCGCTGACCGCAATGCGTCCGCCCACTTCCGGATCGAGATACACGTAACGGCTGTTGCAGTCCGTTGTCATGGCAAGCGCTTTGCGGGTGCCGCGGATTGTGACAACCGCCGCGTCCGAGCCCGGCTGTACGGCCGTGCTTGTGCGTACCATGTAATCGTATTGGTTATAGACCCACTCTTTGCTCGCCACGGTCGGAGAGCCCAGGATGCTTTTCAGCGCCCCGTTCAAATCGGTCACTTCTTCATAACGGCTTGTATCCGTGTTCGCCTGCTCCGTGTAATAAGCGGGAACAGCGGACGGTTTGTTGTATACCGGGCACTCGTCGACAAGTGCCGTTACCGGCATATCGCCCACGACTTGGCCTTGGTGGAAAAGCTTCAGGCGGCCATCGTCGGTCACTTTGCCGACTTTGGCGCAGATGACGCCCCAGCGCTCGAAAATTTCAAGAGCCTGCGCCTCATCCTTGGGATCGATAACGAACAGCATACGCTCCTGGGACTCGGACAGCATCATCTCGTAAGGCGTCATGCCTTCCTCGCGCTGCGGCACTTCGTCCAGGTACAGTTCAAGACCGTTGCCCGCCTTGCTCGCCATTTCCGCGCTAGAGCAGGTAAGACCTGCCGCGCCCATATCCTGAATGCCGAGCACGATGCCCGTGTCGATCAGCTCAAGACAGGACTCCATCACGAGCTTCTCCATGAACGGATCGCCCACCTGTACGGCAGGACGCTTCGCTTCGGATTCGCTCGTCAGCTCTTCGGACGCGAAGGTCGCGCCGTGAATACCGTCGCGGCCTGTTGCCGGGCCGACATAATAAACCGGGTTGCCTACGCCTTTGGCTACGCCGCGTTGGATTTTGTCGTGGTCGATCAGACCGACACACATAGCGTTGACGAGCGGGTTGCCTTCGTAGCTTTCGTCAAAGGTAACTTCGCCGCCAACCGTCGGAATTCCGATACAGTTGCCGTAGCCGGCAATCCCCGATACAACGTGCTCGAACAAATATTTAACCCGGTCGTTCTGGAGACGTCCGAAACGCAGAGAGTTCAGAAGCGCCACCGGACGCGCGCCCATCGAGAAAATATCGCGGATAATGCCGCCGACTCCCGTTGCGGCGCCTTGGTACGGCTCTATCGCAGACGGATGGTTATGGCTTTCGATTTTGAACACGACAGCCTGGTTGTCGCCGATATCCACGATACCCGCGCCCTCGCCAGGGCCCATCAATACGCGTTCGCCGGTCGTAGGAAAACGGCGGAGAAGCGGCTTGGAATTTTTGTAGGAGCAGTGCTCCGACCACATTACACTGAAGACGCCGATTTCCACGTAGTTCGGCTTGCGTCCGAGAAATCCGCAGATTTGATCGTATTCCGCATCGGTTACGCCCATCTGCTTATAGATTTTCTGCTCGGCGATCTGCTCCGCGTTCGGTTCCTTAGCGGCTAACTGCTGTGCCATGTTTTTCCCTCCAAGCGTTTAAAATCGACGTAAACATCCGTTTGCCATCAGCCGAACCGAGAATCTCGTCCACGGCCCGTTCCGGATGGGGCATCATGCCCACAATGTTGCCTTCTTTGTTGCAAATTCCCGCGATATCGTCAACCGAACCGTTCGGGTTCGTGTCCGTTTCATAACGGAAAACAATCTGATTGTTCTGCTGAAGCCCGCGCAGCGTCTCTTCGTCGCAGTAGTAGTTGCCTTCCCCGTGCGCGACCGGGATGTCGATCACTTCGCCTTCCGCATAATCGGAAGTGAACGGAGTCGCGTTATTCACCACTTTAAGCAAAGTGGAATGACAGCGGAATTTAAGCGAGCGGTTGCGCAGCAGTGCGCCGGGCAGCAGCCCCGCCTCCGTCAGAACTTGAAAACCGTTGCAAATGCCAAGAATATATTTGCCCTGCTCCGCCGCCTTCACCAGAGCCTGGGTTACCGAAGCAAAACGGGCAATCGCGCCGCAGCGCAGATAGTCGCCGTAAGAAAAGCCGCCCGGTACGAGAATGCAGTCGTATTCGGACAAGTCCGTGGCCGTATGCCACACGTAATCGACGGGTTCGCCCACTGTGTCCTCGACCGCTTTGTAGCAATCGATGTCACAGTTCGAACCGGGATATACCAGTACCGCAAATTTCATGGGAATGTCCTCCTGATCCGTTAGTTCAGCTCGAAGCGGTAGTCTTCAATGACCGTATTCGCCAGCAGTTTCTCGCACATAGCTTTCAGACGCTCTTCCGCTTCCGCGCGGTCCGTCGTATCCAGTTCCAGCTCCAAATACTTGCCGACGCGTACTTTGCCGACTTCTTCAAATCCCATTGAGTGCAGTGCGCCTTGAACGGCATTTCCCTGCGGATCCAATACACTTTGCTTAATCGTCACATAGACGGTTGCTTTCATTACGGTTTGTCCTCCCTTGGTATCACGATCGCCGTGTTTACATGCGGCTGTTTGACCGTTCTCGGCATCTGTTTTTGTAATCTTCTGACTCTTTACCCTTGAAAAAGTTAATCTCCTGAAAAATAAGGCCGATAGATTCTTCAATCGCCGTGCTGTAAAGGCGGTTAACCGTCCGTTCCCTTCATCTTTCATGACGGAAATCGTTAACGGACCGATAAACCCCAGCCTGCCTGACGGCTTGACCGGACGCCTGCACATCTTCCCGGATAACGGACCGTGTCCCGAAAGTCTGTACCGGGCTCTGCCTCACTCGGCAAAACCCGGCGCAGCTTCTCTTACTCGGTTTCTTCCGTTAAACGCTGTAAAATCTCGCGGTACCTGCGGGAAGTTTCCTCCACCACGGAATCCGGGAGCGGATCCGGAGCGCTGTTCTTGTTCCACCCGGAGTTCGCCAGATACGTACGGACAGGTTCTTTGTCCATCGAATCGATTTCCGTATCCAGCTCGTACTTATCTTTAGCCCAGTAACGGGAAGAGTCCGGCGTGAAAATTTCGTCGATCAGAATCAGCTCGCCGCCGATAAATCCGAATTCGAACTTCGTATCCGCCAAAATGATGCCGCGGTGCTCGCAATACGTATGAGCGAGGGTGTAGAGCATGATGCTTTTGGTCATCAGCTGCTCCGTTACCTTCTCGCCGACCAGCTCGCACATCTGATCGTAAGTGATGTCCTCGTCGTGACCGACATCGTTCTTCGCCGCCGGAGTGAAGATCGGGTGCTCCAGCACCTGGTTCTTGCGCAGTCCTTCGGGAAGCCGGATACCGTTGATCATGCCGGTTTCCTGGTATTGGCGCCAGCCTCCGCCGGTAATATAGCCGCGCACGACGCATTCGACAGGAATGCGGGTCGCTTTTTTGGTAACCATTACTCGGTCTTTCAGAAGCGCCGGCTCCGTAACAAGATCTCCCAGGAGCTCAACGTCGCAGTGAACCACGTGATTTTCCATAAAAGGCGTCGTCAGCTCAAACCAGAACTTGCTCAGCGTATTGAGCACGTTGCCCTTATCCGGCACAGCCGGGTCCAGCACATAGTCGAAAGCGGAGATGCGGTCCGTGACGACGATCAGGAAATGCTCGCCCAAGTCGTACAATTCACGGACTTTGCCTTTGTATACCAAAGGCGCTTTAATGAGATGTTCGGCGGTCGACAATGCGACGGATGCGCCCATGTTTGCGTCCTCCCCAAGCAGAAGTTCTGAATTATTTTAAGCCCAGACGGTCAAAAATCGTATCCACATGCTTCAGATGCCAGCTTGGGTTGAAGCAGTCTTCGATTTCCTCCGCATTCAGCAGCTCGGTGATGGCAGGAGTGTTTTCCACGATTTCGCGGAACGAACGCTGCTCTTCCCAAGCCTGCATGGCGCGGGGTTGTACCGTGTCGTAGGCCTGCTCGCGGCTGAAGCCTTTGTCGATCAGCTTCGTCATCACGCGGCCGGAGAAAGGTACGCCGTACGTGCTCTGCATGTTGCGCTTCATATTTTCAGGGAACACCGTCAGGTTCTTCACGATGTTGCCGAAACGGTTGAGCATGTAGTTAAGCAGGATTGTCGCATCCGGCAAAATAATGCGCTCGACGGAGGAGTGCGAAATATCGCGCTCGTGCCACAGCGTGACGTTCTCATAAGCGGAAACCATGTGGCCGCGGATAACGCGGGACAAACCGGAAATATTCTCCGATCCGATCGGATTCCGTTTGTGAGGCATAGCCGACGAACCTTTTTGTCCTTTTGCAAAAGCTTCTTCCACCTCGCGGAACTCGCTCTTCTGAAGGGCGCGTACCTCAGTGGCGAACTTGTCCAGAGACGTAGCGATCAGGGCGAGAGTAGCCATATATTCCGCATGGCGGTCGCGCTGAAGGGTCTGTGTGGAAATCGGAGCCGGATTCGTACCCAGACGCTCGCACACGAAGCGTTCCACGAAAGGATCGATGTTCGCGTAAGTGCCGACAGCGCCGGAAATTTTACCGTACTGCACACCGTCCGCGGCAAAACGGAAACGCTCCAGGTTCCGTTTCATTTCTTCATACCACAGGGCCATTTTTAGACCAAAGGTAGTCGGCTCGGCATGAACACCGTGCGTGCGTCCCATCATAGCCGTATGTTTGTGCTCAATCGCTTTGTTTTTCAAGATTTCGATGAAGTTGAGAAGATCTTTTTCAAGAATTTCATTCGCCTGCTTCAAAAGGTAGCCCAGAGCCGTATCCACGACGTCCGTGGAAGTCAGTCCATAGTGCACCCATTTGCGCTCGGGACCGAGCTTCTCGGATACCGCGCGCGTGAAGGCAATCACGTCGTGACGGGTTTCCTGCTCGATTTCATAAATGCGGTCCATATCAAAATCCGCTTTGGCGCGCAGTTCTTTCACGTCTTCCTTAGGGATGACGCCAAGCTCTGACCAAGCCTCGCAGGAGAGAATTTCAACTTCAAGCCACGCCTTGAATTTGTTTTCTTCCGTCCAAATTTTGACCATTTCAGGCCGGCTGTATCTTTCGATCATGGTTAATCCTCCATCTGTATTCCGATTGGGTTGGTACCCTTGTTTTGTGCTTCCGGTTTTGACGAAGCTTATGTGTTTCATGCCCCTTAATGGGCTGATCTGCATCTACTTGCATCCGGCTTTGTGCCGTTCGACCTTTCGACCCCCCGTGCGGCTCCTGGAGCGTTTACGACCAGGGATAACCGTACGCGGCGTTCAAGAGAAGAGGCCGGCTGCCTATCGTATAGAATCCCAGATTCCCGTGCTTTCCATCCACTCCGCCGCTTTTGCCGTATCGTCCGTAAGAAGGTTAACGTGTCCCATCTTCCGTTTGACCTTGGCTTCATCTTTTCCGTACAAATGAAGCTTGGGCGTCAAACCATCGGAGGCCGCGCTTTCTTCCGAACAGAACCATTTCATTAGAGGTTCCATATGCTCTCCAAGCACGTTCACCATCACTACCGGTGTCAGCAGCTCAGTCGGACCGAGCGGCAGATTGCAAATAGCTCTGACGTGCTGCTCGAACTGAGAAGTCAGACAAGCCTCCATCGTATAGTGCCCGGAATTATGCGGCCTTGGCGCGAGCTCATTCACGAACAGCTCCCCGTCCTGGGTCAAAAACATCTCAACGGCGATCAACCCGACCGCTTCCATCGATTCCGCGATGCGGATCGCCAGACGCTCGGCCTCTTCTTGAACGGAGGCGCTGATCCGAGCCGGCACGATCGACATATGCAAAATATTCTCGACATGAATATTCTCCGCTGCCGGAAAAGCTTTCACCTCTCCGCGGGGACTCCGCGCCGCGATTACGGATATTTCCTTCTCGAAACGGATGAACTGTTCGAGCACCAGATCCGTGCCCGCCCGGCTCAGTTCGGCAAAAGCACCGGGAATCTCATCCGCCGAGCGGATGACCCATTGGCCTTTGCCGTCGTATCCGCCGGTTGCGGTCTTCAGCACGCAGGGAGTTCCGAATTTGCCGACAGCAGCGCGAAGATCCTCTTCGCTTGTAATCTCGGCATACGGGGCCACCCTCACGCCGGCCGCCTCGATCGCACGCTTCTCGCGAAGCCTGTGCTGCGTCGTGTACAGCAGGGTGCTGCCCTGCGGCACATAGGCTTCCTGCGTCAGCAGCTTCGTCACCGCGGCGTCGACATTCTCGAATTCGTACGTAATGACATCGGACACTCTCGCAAGCTCGCGCGCCGCGTCCACGTCTCCGTACGAAGCCTGGATCTGCCGGTCGGCCACCTGTCCGCACGGCGAGTCTGCGCCCGGTTCGAGTGTAACGAACCGGTAGCCCATATTGCGGCCCGCAAGCGCCAGCATGCGGCCGAGCTGGCCGCCGCCCAGCACACCGATGGTGCTTCCGGGCGGAATGACTTTGTGCTGCAGGGAGGATGTACCCGTTTCCGCGGCAATGGCGTCCTGCCCCGTAGTCGGAGCTTCTGGGCTTGCGTCCTGCGCCGCTTTAGAAGCTACGGGGTTGGTGTCCTGCGCCGTAATTTTATCTACAGCGTTGGCATCCTGCCCCGGCTCAGTTTCGTGGTCCTTGAAGGTGTTATGCTGTACGGGAACGGACTTCTCGACAGCAGCCTCGGAAAATGACCTCTCCGCCTGCCCAGCTCGGCTTAGATCCTGTCCAGTGCTTAAGCTTCCGTTCAGCTTTGTTGTTTCTTCTCCGCTGTTCTTCGCTGTCATTCAAGCTCACTCGCTTCCAACACTTGTGTTTTGATGCGTTCGCGGCGCTCACGCACTTTATTTTGAAGCTCGGGCTCGAATGCTCCAAGAATTTGCGCCGCCAGCAGTCCGGCGTTCGCAGCTCCCGCCTCTCCGATCGCGACCGTAGCCACGGGAATCCCCGCCGGCATCTGTACGATCGAGAGAAGGGAATCCAGCCCGTTCAGCGCTCTGCTTTTAACGGGAACTCCGATGACGGGCAACTCCGTCTTTGCTGCCACCATGCCCGGCAGGTGAGCCGCGCCGCCCGCTCCCGCGATAATGACATGCAGTCCTCGCTCAGCGGCCTGCTCGGCATATTGGAACATCAAGTCCGGTGTACGGTGCGCCGACACGACTTTTTTCTCATAAGGGATGCCGAATTCGTCCAGCACATCGCAAGCATGCTTCATCGTTTCCCAATCCGATTTACTTCCCATAATGACTCCAACTCGTGCTGACATCTCCGTAACCCGCCTTTTCTATCATATTGGTAACCTCTTTAAATAGAAAGCCCCAAGCCTCTGCTCTCCATCCCCGGACGCAAAAAAAGCCCAGAGATAGATTACTTCACTTCTATCTGCCGGACTGCAAGAGACACAAACATAAGGCACCCCCGTCTGGGATCCCCTCGCTTCGCTCTCGTAGTCCAAAAATTTACGGCTTTTGGGTAGAAACTTTCGGGCCATATCCCCGATGATTATACGAGATTGTAAACAATTATATTTACGTGTTTTGTCAGGTATTGTCGCTCCTCTAGTGTACCAGTTACCTTTTTGCCTGTCAAACGAAATACGAACATTCAATTCATGAAAAAGAAGTAAAGTTCGCTTTCTGTTCTTGAAACCCTTCCGAAAGCCTGTTCAAAAACGCTTTTCTTAAACAGTTTAATGAAAAAGCATGCTTATTTATTCTGAAACTTACCTGTCATTGTCTTCGAATTTACGCTTTTTTATAAGATTTCGGTCTCGCGAAAACATTTTCTTATTCCTTTTCGCCTTTATTCAACAATTTCTTACACTCTCCGTACTTCCGTACCGCGGGAAGCTCCCAACGCTTGGTGCTGCCGTTTCATGACACAGTCAACTACAGCACTCCGTACAGAAGTCCAGCAATTTTATTACGTTCTCGTGGGACCACTAGGTCGAGATATTTGATAAGTGGAAGGATCTTATTATGTAAAGAGTGATGAAAACAAAAAGAGTCCTTTTGAACGGTTACGTTCAAAAGGACTCTTACGTGCTTGGCAACGTCCTACTCTCCCAGGACCCTTCGGTCCAAGTACCATCGGCGCTGGAAGGCTTAACGGTCGTGTTCGGGATGGGTACGCGTGGTTCCCTTCCGCCATCGTCACCAAAC
>NZ_FNVF01000018.1:9758-76984 GCF_900107975.1 Paenibacillus sp. UNC499MF | reverse complement strand
TTCAACATAAACGTTTTTTGATCCTTATTTTCCATTTGCTCCATAGCAAACTCGTATTCTTTCACGCTGCCATACAGTTTATCAATCAGATAGTCTGTCTTCGGTTTGATGTCCTGCTCGTTCAAAGCAGTGACCGGCTTCCCTTTAGGCTCCCAATTCTCTTGAATCACGTGCTCGATAGCACCCGTAGCGGCATTGGTATGGAGGGTAATCTTTTTGCCGGTTCCTCCTTTTTCCTGCAGGATGATGCTCGTTTGAACACCTTGAACTTGACTGGCCTCGATTATTTCAAACGATTTTGTTTCGGGAAATGCATGGTACAGTTTCTCGAGTGCCGCTTTGCCAACTTCATCCTTTTTTACTTGCTCGGATGTCATTGGTGTTCTCGTAAGCATTTCAATCAAAGTTGGAGCCGCGTATGCAGCGGTTGGAATCAGAATCGCAGCGGCAACTATTCCGCTAATCAGTCTTTTTTTCATGGTTGTTTCTCTCCTTTTTTGTTGTAAATAGGTAGAATAAGATTGTTCGATTCGTCTGGTAATGGCCGGAGGACATTCCATCGTTTCTGCTTCATCGTGAAGATGTTCTCGGATTTTGCGTTCAATAGTCATTGATCTTTTCCATCCTTTCCGGGGGGAGATTCCATACGTTTTTTCGAAGCGCCTGAAGACCGGCATGATATCGGGACTTGACGGTACCCAGCGGAATATCGAGCAATGTCGCGATTTCCTCCAGCGAATAGTCGTGGAAAAAGCGTAGAACAATCACCGCTCGCTGTTTGTCGGTCAGTTTTTGAATGGCCTGCGATATCATCTGGTTCGTCCCGTCCGTCAATACGGCAGGCTGATCCCAGTGAGACTCTTCCCGGGAGAAGGCTCGGATGCGCTCAAAAATCCGGAATCTCCGCCAGCTTTTAACCCGAAATCTCTGCACTTGACGGATGACCAGGCCGTGCAGCCAGAAGTGGAAAGGCCGGTTCGTATCGTAGTTGGCAAGCGAGGTCCACATTTGCATATAGATCTCATTCATGACATCTTCCCGGTCCTGCCGATGATCCACCAGAAAGGAGACGGTTCGGTAAACGTCCTGATAGGTGGCGTCATACATCTCGTGAAACGCCTGTTGGTCACCATCCTTCATTTGTGCGAGCAACTGGTACATATATTCACTTTGCATTCAGAGGGCCCTCCTGAGTAAGCAGCTTACACCCTATATTGTCTCTCTATCGAAAAAAGGTTCGGTTCTTTAATTCTTTTTTCAAAATAATTCCCGGCAGGGAATCATTTTATCTTAAATTGAGTTGGTGCGTATTGAACATAATTTGAGTCAGGACTGTCTTGTAAAAGGCCGGCGGTGCCCCTTTTTGCGGCCGCATTCCACTTTATTGACACGTCAAATTTTAAATTCTAAAATAATATCATTCCATACGCACTACGAGAGGAGGCAGCCGGTTCGGGCCGCTTAATGAGGCTTGGAACGGCGTTCATATGCGAATTGCCGAAGGATTTGAAATGCTGGAGCTGCAGTTGGGACCGATGACGATTCATCCGGTTATCCTGTTCGACAAGGATTCCTGGACGCTGGTCGATACGGGTATGCCGGGGTCCGCTCCGGCCATTCTGGAGCTGGCTAAACAAGCGGGCATCGGAGAACTGCCGCTTCGCTCTATCGTTCTGACACACCAGGACATCGACCACATCGGTGGGCTGCCGGGTATTCTGGCTGCAGCCGGCGGCCAGACAGACGTCCTCGCCCACCCCGGCGACGAAGGCGCCATTAACGGCACGCAGCCGATGCTGAAAATGACGGCGGAACGGCTGGCCGGCTTCCTGGAGCAAGTGCCGGCAGACGTCCGGGAGCAGTTCGAGCGGACGTTCCTGAATCCGCCGGGCCCGAACGTGGACCGGACATTGGCTGACGGAGAGACGCTGCCCTGCGGCGGCGGGTTGACTGTCATCCACACCCCGGGACATACTCCGGGCCATGTCAGTCTGTACCATGCGCCCAGCAAGACGCTCATTGCCGGTGACGCCATGATCGCCAAGAACGGCGAATTGACGGGTCCCAATCCGGCCGCTACGCCCAACATGGGGCAGGCGCTGGAGTCTCTAAAAAAGTTCGTGGGCTTCGACATTGCAAGAGCGGTCTGTTACCACGGCGGTCTCGTTCAAGGCGGTGTTAACGAAAATATCGCACGGGTGGCCAAACAGGTATAGAACGATTAGACGTGTACCCTCTAAGGCTCCAAGGGTAAAGACATTGCCAGGATACACGTCTTTCGTTTCGGTTTGATTTCCGGATTATACACAGTCTAACACACGGTAAGAAACCATCCGCATGCGACAAAAAAGCAGGGATTAACTTAGCGCCGGCTAAATTAGTCCCTGCTTTTTTTGTAACCTGAGAAATTAAAGTGCGCTTGAAGCTTGGACAAGAAGAGGAACCAGGAGCCCCGTATCAAACGTATCCCCTTTGCGCAGCTTCAACGTTTTTCTTTCGGGAGGACCGTCAAACATTCCTTCGGGCAGCTGGAGACCGGCGGCGTTAAAGATCGTGAAGCTCACCGCATCTTTCGAAGTCGAGATTACTGCGGCGTATTTTCCGTTTTTCAGAAAATGCGGTTTTTTGTATTGAATCCGTTCCGACGCCTCGGGAATCGCCTGATGAACGACCTCACGCAACCCGGCGGACAGTTCTTTCTGCCATTGCTCCTTCAGCGCTTCTATAAAATCGGTTACTTCCTGGTTTGTGGCGGTCATATTCTAGTCTCCTTTTAGCTATGTTTCAGCATATCGAGCTGATCTTTCAAATCGGCCTCCAAGGCCCGATTCATCGTTTCTTTTGCCCAAACGGATTGCTCCGCAAGCTCTCGGACTTCGATTCCGAAAGTCCCGAGTCCCGGCGGAACCGGCATCTGACGGGCCCAGCCTATTGCTTCTTCAGCCGAATTCACCTCGATAAGCGTGTATCCCGCCGGAAGCCCTTGCCCCGTCGCAAAAGGCCCTGCCTCGAATTCAGGCTCCTCTCCATTGGTCGGATAGCCTATCCGGATTCCGGCGGAACTCGGCCGCAGCTCTTCCGCTGCAAGCAGCACACCTGCCTCGGCCAGTGACTTGCGGTAAGCAGCCACCGCTTCGGCATATTCCCGGCAAGGTTTTACTCCTGCCTCCGAATAGCCTGTCGCTTGTACAATCAGCATAAATCGCATTTACGTCGCCTCCTTGCGGGAAGAATGCTTGCGTCATTTCCTCCGCAGCTCTTCCCTTTATTAGGACAACGAACGAGAAGCCTTGCAATCGACAAGCCGGCACAAAATTATTCCGCAGCTTCCGTCCCGCATTCAGCAGCCCGGCTCAGCAAGAGGTCACGTTCCCGCGCATTGCGCGTCATGGAAGCCGCCCGCTCGAATTCCCTACGGGCTTCTTCCAGCCGTCCGAGCTTTACCAGAAGATCGCCGCGGACGCTCGGCAGCAGATGGTAGCCCTTCAGAGCGGGTTCGCCGTTCAGCTCGTCGACTATCTGCAGCCCGAAGGCCGGTCCGAATGCCATGGCGATGGCGACGGCCCGGTTCAGCTCGACGATCGGCGACGGCGCCGCTCTGGAGAGCGCTTCGTAAAGAGCCGCGATGCGGATCCAGTCGGTCTCGGCAGCGTCCCGCGCCTCCGCATGGCAGGCCGAGATGGCGGCCTGCAGCGCGTAAGGACCGAGCGGGCGTCCGAGCTTGCGGCTCCGTTCAAGTGCCGCCAATCCCCGCCGGATCAGCAGCCGGTCCCACTGCGCGCGGTTTTGGTCCATCAGGAGGACCGGTTCGCCGGCAGGACCGACCCGTGTCCGGAACCGTGAGGACTGAATTTCCATCAAGGCAACGAGACCGTGGACTTCCCCTTCTGCGGGAGCGATTTCCGCAAGCACGCGTCCCAGCCTCAGCGCCTCCCGGCACAATAGCGGCCTGATCCAGTCTTCCCCCGACGTGGCGGAATAGCCTTCGTTGAACATCAAATAAATCACTTCAAGCACGGCCGACAAACGTTCTTTAAGCGCTTCTCCGGCGGGGACTTCAAACGGTACTTTCTCCGCATTTAACGTTTTTTTGGCGCGCACGATCCGCTGGGCCACCGTTGATTCCGCAGCCAGGAAGGACCGGGCGATCTCGTCCGTAGTAAGTCCGCACAGGAGGCGGAGCGTCAGCGCCACTCTGGCTTCCCGGGACAGTACGGGATGACAGGTCATAAAAATCAGGCGGAGGAGATCGTCGCCGATTTCTCCGTCCCCTGAGTCATCCAGGTCTTCCTCGGTATACAAATCCATGGTGCGGGCCATTTCGGCATATTTCCGGTCACGCACTTTCGTTCTCCGCAGAAGGTCGATCGCACGCCGTTTCGCCGTCGTCATCAGCCAGGCGCCGGGATTGTCCGGAATGCCGGAGACCGGCCATTTCTCCAGCGCGATCAGGAGGGCATCCTGCGCGAGATCCTCCGCGAGCCCTACGTCCCTCACCATACGGGTAAGCCCGGCGATAAGCTTGGCCGATTCGATACGCCATATGGCGTCGATCGTCCGGTGTGCGGAAGATTTCGTCACGCTTTCTTCTGCTCCTCTACCTGCCTGCGGAGCGATTTTTCTTTCTCGGCCGTCTCGGGATTACTCATCAGGTCTTCTATCTCAAACACCTGTCTCAGCTCGATCTCGCCTTGTCCGTATCCGTGCGGATCGGGCATGCGCATAGCCCACTCGACAGCTTCTTCTCTCGTCTTGACTTCAATAAGTGTATAGCCCGCAATCATTTCTTTCGCCTCGGTGAACGGGCCGTCCACCACTTTCGGTTTGCCTCCGGGCTCCGGATAGGAAATCCGGATTCCGCTTGAGCTTGGCTGCAGGCCGTCGGCGGCGAGCAGAACACCCGCTTTTACCAATTCTTCGTTGTACTTCTGCATCGCCTCGAGAAGCTCCCGGCTCGGCAGTGCACCCGCCTCGGAATCAGTCGTCGCTTTAACGATCATCATAAATCTCATATGTATAAGCCTCCTTTATTCTTGTGGACCTTCATTTATACAACGAACGGGAATACCCCGATTCGACAACGCCTGAACTTTGGTTACTATTTTTCGCCGTAAGCAGCCCCGGTTCCTGCCGCTCCGTTAAAGCGGCCGCTTTACGCAGGCTCTTTTGTCGCCTGCCCGGATGAAATTTTACTGTTTTCCGGTAAAAAACGCCGAAAGTTCCGCTGAAATTAATTTTGCGGGGAGTTTTTTCGTATGGCCGAGTCCCTTTTTGCTGAGCAGCCGCGCATTGGGAAAGACTTGAGCGAGTGCTCGGGCGCCATGACGCAGACCCGCCGGACTTTCCGTGCCTTCAAGCACAAGTACCTGCTGCGTGACGGAGCGCCATAATTCGGCCGGCAACGGCTTTCCGTCCATATACCCATCGAGCAGGGCAGCGTCGTAAGGAAGCGTATGGGCAACGGCCATCAGATTTGACCAGACACCGGGCATCAGCTTCATCATGCCGACCACGAACGAAGGCGCACCCATGCCCTGGGTCATAAAATATTTGATCGCTTCGGCACGTCGGTCCGCGGCAATGAGGTCGCCTACATGCGCCGTAAAATTGTGCGGCGGCTTCCGGTCGGCCGGATCGACCACAAACGGAGGCTCGTGCAAAGCCAGTTTGGCAATGTCCGTCCCGGCAGCCGCCGCCTGGAGGGCCAGAACCGCTCCGGAGGACAAGCCCCAGACATAAGCGGAGCCGCCGGCTTCCTCAATAACCGCTTGCAAATCCTCAATTTCGCGTTCGACGGTATAAGGCCGTGTGTCTCCGCTGTCGCCTCTTCCCCGCCGGTCGTAATTGTAAACCGTGAACTGTTCCGACAACAGTTCGGCGAGCTGCATTTGTGCCGGGAATTTCCTGTAGCTGAACGCTCCCGTTACCAGAATGAGCGCGTGACCTTGCCCCGACTTGTCATAAGCGATTTTTGTGCCGTCTTTTGAAATGACGAAGTTCATCATGAATGTCTCCTTTTGACTGGACCGATTATTTAGCTATCTTAAAACGATACACTGTTTTTGGAAAGTACTGGACGACACTGGTCCCTTCTTTCCTCCGTGTCTATCTTCAGCCGCTGCTTTCTCGGGTGTTTTCTTATCGGCTCTCTCTTGTTCGCATCAGCCCGCATTATTACTTCAACGACCGCCTTCTTTTAAACGACGAAGAGCAAACCGCAAAATCGACAACTCCTCCAAAAAAAGAATTTTTTTATCTCAAACGCAGCAAAAAAAGAAAGCCTTTCCGGCTTTCTCTCAGGTTCGTTCATTTTCCGCCAAACACATCATTGTCAGACGGTATCCGCCTCGCGCGGGGGATGGTAATAGCTTGCGGGAAGCATTTTAAACAGGCGCATATATAGAAGAGAACTGAGAACGGTAACGAGAAGGATAAACCCGAATACCGCCAGCGGAGGAAGCCAGGCCGAGAACAAAACCGTAACGGGCGCAATCAGCCTGCCGATCGAAAACTGAAGACCGGATGCCCCCATATATTGGCCTCTGGCATGGTCCGGCGCATATTTGCTGATAAAGCTTTCGGTAACCGGGCTTCGTGACAGCTCTCCGATCGTGAAAATAACCGTGAAAATCAGCAGCAGCCCTATCTGTGTCGTGAACCCGAACATAAACATTCCCGCTCCGAACAGTAGGGAAGACAATATAAGCACGTTGCGTTCCGGCCATGATTCAAACCATTTCGTTACCGGCATCACACACAGGACGAACAACAGACCGTTCAGGCCGAGAATCAAACCGAATGCCTGCGAGCTGCCGAGGGTAAGGCTCCACTCCCCGAAAGTGAGCAGCTTCTGAGTCGGCACATACTCCGTCACATACACCGCCAGATACATATCCAGCTGCATAAAAGCGATCGTAACGAGAATGCCTGCGGCAATATAGAGAGCAAACAATTTATCCCGGAAAATAACGCCGTAGCTGCCCGCCTGCTCTTTCAAAATGCCGGACAGCTTCAAGCTCTGCCGGATTTCTCCGGCCGCTGCCGGCAGCGTCTCCTTGATCATCAGCAGGATGGCCATCGAATACAGCAGCGTTACGGCGGTGCAGGTCCAGAGCAGCTCCTGGCGGTACTGGAAAAAGAAAACCGAGCCGAGCGCGGGCCCGAACACGGCTCCGATGTTCCGCCCGGTTACGAAAGTGGCATAGACCATCCGCCGGTCTTTGGGCGGCGTCAAATCCGCCACCATAGCCGAGCTGGCCGGCATGTAGACGGCTCCGCCCAGGCCGATGCCGATGTAGGCGAAATAATCCAGCCAGTGCGACGAAGAGAACGCAAACAAGGCGAACATTCCGGCTTGCATAAACGCTCCCAGCAGCATGGCCGGTCTCCGCCCCAGACGGTCCGCCAGAAAGCCGCCGAACAAGCCGCCTATCAGACTGAATACAGGCGGCACGGCCATAAGCACGCTGGCGACGGTTTTACCGAACGCTTCGCTGAAAAACAGCGTGATAAAAGGAAAGTACATCCAGAAAAGCAGATTGAACACGGTATCGCCGGTTAATCTTATTTTCAGATTCAGATCCCATTTGAGCCACTTCATGAAAATATCCTCCCGATTCGTGCCGGATAGGAGCTAAATTATCATGAAGAGGAAATTTTTACAACCCTCTATTTTGTATGGAGCTTCCTTCTTCTTTTCGCTCGAAAACGAAAAGAAAGCCGCCGCCGCACGAGGCGATCGGCTGCTTTCCCGAATTATGCGGCTGTAGTCATTCTTCACTTGTGCCTCAATACGGGGAAACCTCATTTACACATAAAGCTTTTCAGTCAAAAGAGTCGCGAGCTTGTCCACGTTCATCCTTCGTGCGCCAATCAATGGAATCTGGCTCCACACGCTCGAACCGAAATTGGACAAGATCACCATACCAGCTTGTTTATCGGGGTTAAACGAGACAAAACTTGATGAACCGTATGTTCCTCCGTTATGCCAATATGTCGTTGAGCCGTCTTTTTCCCTATAAAAAAACCAGGCATATCCGACACCTATCCCTTTATCCCGGAAAAGCAGATAATGCTCATCGCGGCATTCCCGCAAAGCATGCTCCAGAACGTGTCCGTTGGGCCGGAGATGGGCCTGTATGTATTGCAGCATATCGGCAAGAGTCGACCGGACTGCCCCCGCTCCCGCCATCGTCTCCTGAAAATCCCAATGCGGCACGGGTTTTCCCTTGGAGTTATACACGGGCTGCAGCCGTCCTTCCGTCGGTAAAGAATCCCCGGGTAGAGTGCTCGACAAGCCTAAAGGCTCCAGCACCCACCGGCTTAACGCTTCGGAATAGGTCAACCCCGCCTTCCGGGCAAGAATCCACCCGAGCAGTCCGAAACCGTAATTGGAATAACGGTGCCTGCTGCCGGCCTTGGGCGTCTCCGACATGACGGCTTCTGTCAGCAGAGATTCCGTATAATGGGCGTACGGATTCATACGGTCCCGGACAGCCGCTTTGAAGTTACCCGGCACTGGCCCGAGCCCGGCCGTATGAGTAACCAATTGAAGCAAAGTCGTCTGCCCGGCAAAAGGACTCTCGGCCCATTCCGGTATTAAGTCGGCTATCACATCATTCCGGCTCCAGGCCCCTTTCTCTTCCCCGGCGGCCAAAAGCAGCCCGGTTAACGTTTTCGTGACGGAACCGATCTCGTACAGACGATTCGGCAGCCCGCCGTCCGGAAGGAGGCTTCCCGAAACCTGCATGCTCGTGCCTGACGGGTGTATCACACCGACGGACACCTCGTGACCGGGAGTCCCCGCCCATTTGCGGACGCGCGGTATTTCCATAACCTGCCTTATCCATTCCTCCATGCTATCACTCCCGGACACTTGAATTTCGTACCATTTTCTTCCTAAATACGCGGAAAGAAGCGCCCGGTTTCAGCCTTGGGAATTCATCTTTTGTCACATCGTCAACAAAAAAACCGATCCGTGGCGGAGGAAGGGATTCCCTTTCTCCGCCACGGATCGGCTGCGTGTGTGGATAGCGTAGAGCGAAGCTGCGAACTGCCCGGTGGCAGGTTCTCCGGTTCGGCCCAAAGGACCTCTAACCGCCTCCCGGCTGCGTGACCCCATTAAATGATAGAGTCAACCGATCACTTCTACTACGTTTCCGTCGCTGTCCTTAATGTTGGTCTTCACAATGCGAATAACGGTGCCCGGCAAGGAAGGAATTTCAAGGACGCTTTCTCTGGGCACCAGACCGCTGCTCAGCTCGCCGGCTGCAGTCTCGTCGAGAATGATCCGGACCGTGTCTTCCAGGACAGTACACACCGGTTTCTCTCCCGCTTCGAAAATCACCCGGATTTCCGGACCCACAAGCGTGAGTTCTCTTCCTTTCAAGATCCGGCCTTGAAGAAGTTTGCCGATAATACCGGCTTGTTTTGCTCCAAGCGTGAGTGCTGCGGGAGTTTTGCTCAGCCAGCCCTTTTTACCCGGCTCCCATGCCAGCTGATCCACAAACAAGAAACCGGTGTTAGAGCCGTCCTCCCGGATTCCTTTTGCCGCCGCTTCGGAAACGGCTTCCTTCTTGAGCAGGGAATCCCTCGATAAATCCGTTATGTACTGCGGCATATAGGGCAAACACGCGTTTAGCATGCCAAGTGTATTCCAGGTTTGCATGGCTTCCAGCTCGTCTCCCGTTATTCCGACCATCTGAATAAATTCCATTCGTCCGTTAGGCGTATCGACAGCGGGAAGCTCCGGATCCCCGATAAAAGCAAGAGCGGTCAGCCGGGTATCGGAACCGAGACAGATCGGACCGTTGGCGTCCATGTAATCGCCCGACCGGAAAATATTGCCGCTGTTGAATACGTATCTTCCCATATTCTGCAGCAGGTTGAGCGCCCAAGCGGGAGGCTCATCTTCTTCCGGCCCCCGGGCCAGACGGAGCGTCAATTCGAATCCGTATCCGCTTTCTTCCGTATTATCCGACTCCTTATCGTAAAGTTCCGAAAATCCGAACGTTACGATATGCCAATGCGGGACAGGCTCGTCCGTTTTGTACGCGCTGATTCCATCCAGCGGATCCGGCCCTCCCAGCGCATAGGAGATTAGCGTTCCGTAATGTTTCGGTTCCTGATCCCCATACAGCTTAACAAATTCCTTCTCAATGGCGTCCCATCCCGCCGTACTCGGTTCTGCACTCATTGTCCGATTCCTCCCAAGCTCTCAAGCTGTGTCTGTTGTAACGGCTGATCCGTATGAAGGCCGTATTGACGGAAAAATATCCGTCCAAAGGGCTTCTTAACCTCATACGGAACATACAAATCATTTCCATTATACGCTGTCCGAATCCGGACGTCACATAAGCCGGGGGCCCCCGGGGGGGAACCTCGGCTTCGCTTTTACAGGGAGGCCTGCATCTTTAGTTTCATTTCGCTGATCATTCTCTGGCGTGCGATCCGGGGATCGAGCTCGGGAGTCAGGATATGCCGGATATAACGTTCCGCGCTCTTTTCGATCTGTTCGTCCGACGCCTGGTTCGCACCGTGAAATTTGAAATGCGGGAGCATCGTCATGCCGATCTGATTGGCAAAAGCTTGCAGAGGACGGGTCAATTCACTGATCGTATAGCCGATCAAACCGCCTGCCTCGTAAGTCTCTTCCATTCCTCCGATAGAAACGGCGAGCAGGAGTTCTTTACCCGCCACGGCCCTGCCGCCCGGTCCGAACAGCCATGCCGTTGTGAACACTTCATCCAGCCACTGCTTAAGCAGCGGCGGCGTACTGTACCATTGCAGCGGAAATTGCAGCACGAGTCGGCCGCATTCCACCAGCAAAGCCTGTTCGCGGGTGATATCCAGCACTTTCTCCGGGTACGCGGCGTACAGTTCATGAACGGTTATCACACCAGAATGTTTCCTCAGTTCCTCCACCCACCGTTTGTTAACACGGGACTTTTGCAAATCCGGATGGGCCACGACGACTAACGTTTTCAGACAAACATCACTCTCCTTTCCCATATTTTATTTTTGATTGATATACAAGTCAATATTAAAAGTAAAAAAATTTAGCGGGGTTTCAAAATGGAAACCGACGACTCCACCACCTGATCCAGCGCCCTGCTCCATTGTTCCTTCTTTTCCGTCTCCGGCATACCGTTTGTTTGCCATTCCTGCTGCGCCTGATCCAAGTAACTCATTCCCTGCGACACGGCTCCCCAGAACTGTCTCGCCATAAGATCGGGATTGCCCGGCCGAATCGAGCCTTCTCCAATCCCTTTTTCAATAGCCCGGGTCATTTCCTCTAAAAAGCTCTGAGCCCAAGAAAACGGAGAAAATTCCTCCGGTGTATACAAATGATGCACATCCGAACTAATCCGCATATAAAAACGCGGGACCACGGGATTGGCCGTCACCCGTTCGCAGACGATCCGGGCATAACTCTCAAACCGTTCCAGCACGTTCCCCTCTTGCTCAAAATAAGATTTCGTAAAGCGTTTGGAGTCATCCAGCATCGTTTCGTAAAGCTCGCGGAACAACGCTTTCTTGTTTTTGAAGTAGTAATAAACGAGACCGTGGGCGAGTCCCGCCCGATCCGCTATATCCCCCATTTCGGCCGCCGCATAACCTTTGTCGACATAAACCTGGATAGCCGCCTGAAGCACTTCTTGTCTGCGCTGGTTCCGGATCGCTTCGTTCTGTTCTTTCGTACGTGGAGACATACCGCTTCACCTTCCGGTCCGACTTAAAATCCATGCCATTATAGAAAAAATAAAGCGGTTCTGTCAACCGGCGTCCCCTACGGCAGGCATACACCCGGCAACCCTTGGGCTGCCGGCTATGCGAAGTGCATCGTCTTGGAACGAATTATAATTGTCATCTACTGTCATTAAGCAGATACCGTAGCTTTTCAATCGGCGAACCAATGTAATCGAATCCACCGTATCCCTTGCCCAGCGTGAAAGCGATTTTGTAAGCACTACATCAAATTTACCTTTCTCCGCGTCCTTCATTAACCGCTGCTACTGATGGCGCTTCGCGGTACTGGTACCCGCAATCCCTTCGTCGGGATAGATATCGATTCGCTCCCAGCATAACGTTCCCGCGATTCCCTCTGTTCCCCTCTTTTAACGCCTTAGCGGAAAAAGTGTCGCGGTGCTTGCTTCGCAAGAACCGCGACATCGAGGGGAATGGTGGGAATCGACGTGTTATGGGATGATTTCACCAGATATTATGTTTTTATCTATAAGTACTATATCCTTCATCTAGATTAGAAACATAATCACACACTCTATCGTAATTAATTATATTTAAATTCGTTGATTCACTAATTATTCTATTTTTTCGATCTCTATCATTTGTCTCCACTTGATTTCTTCTGCTAATCACTAAACAATAGTGAATCCTTGTAATAGGAACATTTATGCCTTTCTCAGTTAATTTATGCTCATTAAAAAATGTTGTATTATTTGATTCCATCCACTCTTTCCATTGATTAATCTGACCTAAGCCAGAATTAGCCGATGCTGATAATTTATAACCATCAGTTAAAACAAATGTTGACGCCGGTGATTCGAATTCAACAAGGATTAAGCTGTATCCGTCAGAGTTTCTACCACATAAAACATAATCTGCTTGCATGCTACTTCCTAACTTCATTTCTGGAAAGAGATAAGTCTCTTTGTGACCAAAATTATACTCTTTAAATATTGAAGCCGGGATAAACCACTTTCTATTTTTCTTAATGTAATCTTGAATATCATGCTCATTTTTCGCAGAATTAATGACCTTCCTTAGTGCATTTACTTCTAAATCTACAGATGTTTTATCTCTATGATAATGCCATACAACATTATTGGGAAATTTAGAATTGAAGTTATAAATAAACTTCCTCGTCTCATCATCAAACTTTTCAATTGGATCGGAAGCTTTTGAAAAATCAATTTGTCCCTGACTCCAGAATTCATTATATTCTTTAATAGCTGCTGCGTATTTTCCTGTTGGTTTAGTATAATCAACTTCATATAAGTTCATATAATTCCTCCATATATTGATTTTATCAATTATATCTTTATTTGCTTTGGTGAACTTGTCCCATAACGTCTTATTCACAAACTTCGAAAATAACGATATATGTAGGGAATTCGCGGAACTTTCGAGCTTACCTGCTTGGTAGTTAGCCTGCCGCGCTTGAACCCCCACTAGAAATTCGTGTACACATACAACGGCGCTACTGGACGTATCCGGCTGCCTGATTCGTCCTGCATCGCTTTTCGGGAAGCATACTTCGTCCGTATCGTCTTGAAGCTGAACCCCAATCCCGTATACAGCTTATGAATCTGATCGTTCTCGCTATGTAGCATCATCGCCTTGCCCTTGATACTTGCCAGCAGGCGAGCAAGATCACGGTGATCCTTGAGAGTGAAGCTGTCCTCGTAATAATCAGTTCCGTCATAGTAAGGCGGATCAGCGAGAATGAGCGCCTCGGGATTGTCGCTATTCGCTTTGATCGACTTACGAAAATCCCGGTTCACCAGTTCGACGGATTGCAACCGCTTTGAAACCGCATAGAAGCGCTCGCACTCCTTGTGGTAAAATTTACCGAAGTTTCGCCCATCAGACGCATTGGTTCGAAACCCCGTACTGCTCTTTGAAGAAGCGAGGAACCCCGCACGGCTCAAATAATAAACCTTGCTGCCCGTTCTACTGGCTCATCAGGGATAGGGGAGGACAACATGTCCTTGTAGACTGCTTCCGAATAGGGCAACTTGGTGCAGGCGTGGTACAGCGCCAGTGAATCGGTTTGAATGACGTTGAAGAAGTTAACAACATCTTCGTTAATATCGTTATACACTTCCTTCTTTGCAGGAGCCTTCTGGAGCAAAATACTAGCTGTGTTGCCGAACGGCCCCACATAGTTGCTGTGTTTCGGCATCAACTCGATAATGCGCCTAGCCAGCTTGTTCTTGCCGCCAATGGATGTGATGACTGATCGGTTATCCTGGTGCGCGGCGAAGTTGCTATCCAGTTTTTCGTCGATCAGTTTGCTGAACATTTCGGTGATACTATCGGTTCCGTAGAGCTTCCTCAACGTTTCCAGTTTGCTTGTCGCCATCCAGAAGGACTAAGTATTTCATTTAACTTAACTCTTCTATCTATATCGACAATTTTCCTTCTTTATCTAAAAAAAGAAAAACACCCCTATGATGTTTTCTTCTAAGCAAACCTGCCACATCTCATTTTCGAACCATCAATATGACCGACTCCACATGTGTGGAGTGCTCAGAGATAACAAATTTTACGATGTGCCCTCTACCTACAATAGAGCCCTGACAATATGTCGGGGCCCTATTCTTTCTTTCATCAGTTGATGTAGCTTGGTGCGAAGCATTAATCCTAGGACACGAGGTTCTTACGCACCAAGCACCGCCATTTACCGAATAGAGAGAAAGCAAAGTTAGGTCTAATTTAAGAAATAAGGAGCATTATTTAGTTTCTTTCCACTCCATCATTAGATCAATTATTACAGTCCAGAATTGATGAGTATCATTTATTTCATTGAACTAACGGGCAGTAGATCTTAATCACAGGGTCTGAATTTATGATACGGGTCACCGCGCTGTCTGTAACGGCAAGTTTTGAATAAAAGCCATCCTTTGTGGATGGCCTTCCTTTGATTCACTTTGTTCTCTTTCATTTTCGTTAGTGCAATACATTCACTCGAGTAAAAGCTATTTTTTCTTCACCGGAATCCAAATCTCCCCAGTAACATACCCTGTCGTTCCATAATACATTTCGAAGCTAGGGCCTTCAACCTGCTCGTATTCCGATGTCGGAAACCATTCAGAATAAATACGTCCCCATAACTTTATTAAATCACATTGAGGTTCTGGGAAAACCGCCCACGTTAATGCTGGAACAGAAAGTTTTGTAAATCTCTCCGGAATTTCAAGCCCTTTTGGCAAAAAATAACTCACCATGTATTTAAACGATGTTCCAGTATGATCATATAAGGCAGCGTGCAAGATGGTGTTACTAAAGCGTCCCAGTAATCCATTCATCCCTTCAACACTGCCATCCACATCACATTTTTGACGGAATTGAGCAACTTCATCATATACTTTTTGGGGATCGGAATTGACCAGACCATAAGCTCCAAACATCTCAAAAGGACCTTTTGATTCGATGCGGTAATTCATTTCGACATCTCCTTTTATTGAAATATGAAAGGACATTCGAGGATAGGCTTTTAGAGAAGCACCTTTATCTCGCGCAGATATCGGCATTATCCCATGAAGATTCTTAAACGCCCGTGCAAACGCTTCCGGCGAATCATATCCATATTTCATAGCCACATCAATAACCTTTGCGTTCGTTGTCTGCAGTTCAAATGCTGCCAATGTCAACCGCCGACGTCGAATGTACTCAGATAACGTTACTCCAGTAATAAACGGAAACATTCGTTGAAAATGATATGTGGAGCAATAGGCCCTCTGCGCTATTTCTTCATATGAGATATTGTCCGCTAGATTTGTTTCGATATATTCCAAGGCGCTATTCATCCTGTTCAACCAATCCATCGTTTTCCCTCCTTTCTAGATAAATTTTATGGCAGATACAAAATAATTACCTTGCATTTTCTGCACGAAAAAGTCAGTATGCCGAGGATCTCCTGAGGATCGATCCCCAACAAATCCGAGTAATTGTAACATTTAGCTATGTTACCCGATTGCCGGACAGGCTTCTGCACTTGCCACTACCAAAAAATTTCGCCGTCACTTATGGTGTTCTTCGAGCTGTCTATATCGGTTCGTTTCAGGCCAACCATTTCAGATGTCGTGGACTTTTCATTTTGACTTGCCTTCGTAACTCTCCCTCTTTAAAGATGGGGGTTAACCGGCCATTCGCGGGCGGAGTGTAGTCGGTGTAAGATGGCAGCCTGTTTTAAATTCCATACTCCTAAATCAACTGATGTTTCTATGTAACCTACTATCTGATCAAAAGTAAAAACATTAAGGTTTTGATGTACAACTTCCTTTTCGTAATCCATATCTCCCCATACATAGGGAATAAATTTTTTGACATCTTAGGACATAACCTCTTCTAAATCAATGATAGTTGGAATGTAATACAGCGTCTTTCTAAGCTCATCTCTAAAACCGTAGTGTTCCAATAATTTTCCGTTTAGTAATCTGAAATCATTATGGTATAAACCATGTAATTCTTTATCTGCATCCATTCTATTTCTCAGCCAAGCAAGATAAAAACCCTTCATCCATATTTCATCAGCAATTAAATGTGTATAGTATCCCAGTACATAATGATTATCTCTTTGTGAACTATACTTATTTAAAAATCCCTTGTAGTCCACACTTCTTGAATAGTCCTGATGTTCACCTATAAAGAAATGTGATTCGTTTTTAGTTGAAACCGCATCCGGGGCAATGCTTCCGAGTAAAAACGGTGTTCGATCTTCCATCGACAGACGCTCTGCAATTCTATTAGCAATAATAACGTGCATTATTCTTGAACCCATATCATGGTCCTCCCTATTTCAATGAATAAAAGAATATGCCGTAAAGTATACAATAAAAAATTTCGCCGTCACTTATGGTAAGGTTCAGCGTAACCGGTCTATCGGCGAAAAATGCGTAACGATTTAGCCGCTGTGCGTTTTGCCCAATCTTTTAATACCCAATCGAGAGGCATGACATGCCTACATAGTAATGCATGAAGGCCACCAAATTAAATTGGCGGCCTTTGGAAACTTGGTTCAACTATCGTACCCGATAGTGTAATGGATGACCCCTTCACTTTGATCCTCAGCTATCGTAATCATTCCCACAATTGTCCTGAACAGTATCACAAATGAAGGTATTATGCGGATTATATCAAAAGACGATTTGTTTACTTTCTAAGTTATTCGACACTCTCAGTTTTTGAAAGACAAAAGTCTTCCCAATTATCTCTTGTGTTCTGTGAATGTGGATTAGCAGGAATTATGATTTTCTCCGTTGGCAAGTAAAAATATTTCTTTTGGATATGCATTTGCAATCCTGAAATTTTCTTTAAGTCCCTTTGAAAAGATCGATAAAAAGATTGTATCTGTTTGTTAGGATTCTTTGATATCATACGCATTTGTATAAGTTCTCGACTTTTATCTGTTTCTCTGCCGCCATTAACTTCAATAGAATAAGTGCTTGGCGTATTGTAAAAATATCCAGAATCTTTTATTTGTGTTATATTTTTCACCGGATAGGAGGAAAAGAAAAAAGAGTTATATGCAGTGTCTTTAAAATAACTGGCGAACAAATCGATTTTCTTAATTTCAAAAGATGAATATTGACGATCACCCTGTGCGTTAACAAATATTTCGGCATATAGATTAACTCCATGACTCAGCATTGCATTATGGCTCTCAGTAAGAAAATCCATAACAGGCATTGAAATATTAAAATAGATAGCTATGCAAATTTCCCCCTTATCAAAAAATATAAGTTAATAGTGCGTAATTCAAGTTCAAAACTTGCCGTCACTTATGATAAGGCTCACCTGAATGTATCTAAGCACAAAGTACAATTTGACCATAAAATATGCATCAGCATGTAAAGAAGAAGGCATTCCAATAATGAAGTGGTTTTCGCTTGGATAGAACTTTCCCTATCGTATTTTATAGTTTTCGTGCCTTGATTACAAAGGTTACAGGAAGCATCTTTGCTTTTTTTGCAAAATCTCCATTACTTGATTGCATAATTTCATCATCAGATTCCTCAATCATTTGCTCAATGACAAATCCCTCTTTTGCCAACGCATTCACATAGGTTGATAGTTTGCGGTCGGATAATGTTAGCGTACTTTCGCCAAGGGTTACCGAATACCAAGATTCATCGAAATAACATTTCTTAAATACAAGCCTATCATGTTCTGGAGCAACACATTTGTGTATAGGGTGAGACCAGCTGAAAATAAATACCCCGTCTTTTTTTAGATAAGAAGCAATCTGGCGAAAAGTCCTCTCAAGATCAGTTGTCCAGCCCACGGCATAAATCGAATAAACAAAGTCAAAATAATCCTCTGGTATGCCACATTTCTCTTCCATGGGTGAACAGATTAACGTCGCTGAAAGACCGCACGCCGCCAAATGCTGTTTTGTCTTTTCGATTTGGTTTTCCGATAAATCCACCCCCCATAGTTCGGATGCTTTGCGTTCCCCCAGATATTGCAATGATTGGCCGCTTCCACAGCCTATTTCTAGCATCTTTTTACCCGAGACTTCGCCAAAAAGCTGGCACTTTTCTTCCGAGACAAATGCTCCATAGAACGGAAGTGCGGTTGCTCCTAAAACATCATTTCCTTTTGTATCCCAAAATAAGCTATTGGTTTCATGAATACTACGATTATCCACGTCGATCGAGATGGCGCTAACTTCACCACCGCCTATCATGTTTGTTCTTTGAACAGAACTCTTGTCCATGCCGTCATCCTCCACAAATAAGGGTAACTAAATATAACCAAATATTCCAATCCATCATATCGTACATATGTTCTTATGTAAATGAAGTCTGTTACGAATTATTAGATTAAGCAAATCTGCCCGTTAGCAACTATATCGTACCATGACTTTGCAGTTGTCATATCGCCTATCCTTTCTTATAACTGTAGGAGCAAGTACATAGGAATCTTAATGTTAGCTTCGTGTGTATGTGTCTAATCTATAACTAAGACATACAACTAAGAGAGTGCCATCAATGATTCATCTGAATTGCCCAAACTTAGCGATCATGCTCCTGTGGACAGTGGTGGATTAGTCAATTGGTTACTGTTCTTAAAAGGGGTCGATAAATCCAATTGGGAGGTGCTGACGATGAACGAGCCTGTATTGAAAAAAGCAATGGACACATTGGAATTTCTTAGTCAGGATGCTGAGGCCCGCCGATTGTATGAAGACAGGCAAAAGTATCTGCATGATAAAGCTTCTATGATTGAAGGGGCTCTGGTTGAAGGTGAGGCTCGCGACTAGAAAAGGAAAGCGATCCAGATGGCTCTGGAGCTTCTCAAGCATGGGGTGGATACATCTGTCATAGCTAAGTCCTCTGGGCTGTCTAAGGAAGAAATTATCGCCTTAAAAAAACAGTGATGAAATGATAAAAGGACCCGACTCATAATAAAGCTAACGACGGACTTACTGTTGGTACGTAATTATAAGGGGATGTTTTTAAATGGCAACTTATATGAGATCAAAAGAGTACACTCAGGTAAAGCTTAAAGCACTTTCTAATGTTTCACGCCTAAACCCTCTTCAACAGCCTGTTTTGTGAAGATAAGTTTATCATTTGCATGCATGTTGTAAGATGAAGTTGTATTCCATAAAATGGATAGTGGGAAGGGAGTTTACACCTCATATGCAAACAACCCAAGCATTAAACAATTACCTGAAAAAACAGCCGGAAAGCAAGATTGGTGTCGTCGCAGCCTTTATCGAATCTCATATCCGTGAAAATTGGCAGAAAATTTTGGCTAAAGAGAACGATCGGCTGCTCAAAGCTTATGCGGAAGCGGGAGATCAGGCTTACGGAACGTACTTGAACCTGCTCCTCCTCCCCGTGCACTGTCAGCTTCAAGAAGCGGGGATTCGGCCGGAGCCCCGCCTTCCGGGTAATTTCGAAATTTCCCGTGAATGGGGCCGGAAGGCGGACCACAGCGAGCAGGAGCGGTGGATGTGGAGTACGCTTCATACGGAGAATGATGGCCCTATCGGTACGATTGTCACTATCACCTATCATGACCATACACGGTTTCGTATTCCCCGCGAGCCGGGCATCATTGCCCTTGCCGAAACGAGGCAAGAGGACATTGTGGAAGCCTTATCGGGCTTGTCGGCCGATTTCAAGGAAGCGCTGGAATTCAGCGTCGAGTATGAACATTATTTACGCAGTCTGAATCAGTAAAAAAGCTTGCTCAACGTAAGTTGGCTTCCGTCATGTGACGCCGAACGGCTCGGTTTGTCTTATGCGATATGTGAAATCGCATCCTCAACAACGGTTAAAACCCGTACCGGATTTCCGGTACGGGTTTGCCATGGCAACCTTACTTTGCCGAGCATGTTGTTGTCGTCATGCTTTCACTTTCATCGCCTGCGTCAGCAGGACTTCGGCGACATGCCGCTCTTCACTTGAGGCTTGCTTCCTCTAGCAGAAGAGCGTCCCTCACCTCGGTAAGCGCAAATCCCAAGAGGTTTCTCCCCCGCCATTTCATCGGGTTATCCGCATCGGGATGGTCCTTTGCCAGCCCGATTCCCCAAATCCGGTCAACCGGACTCGCTTCGACCAGGATGCGGTTTTTCGTCGATTTCATGTAGCTCCACAGCTCGGGATTTTGCCGAAACTTGGCAAGGTTCCCCTGCTTCACGATGGCGTAGCAGCGGCTTTCCCAAACATTCGCATCAAAAGATGCGACCGCGCGTCCGAACGCCTTCATCTCCTTGGGATGCCTGGCGTTCATTATCGCCTTACGCATATTGTCGTCGCCGAAAAGCCTTGCCTTCTCGGCCATCATATACTGCTCCGTGCAGGTGTAAGACTCGCCGTCCACATTAAAACCGGAGCTCCACCACTGGCTGAAGCAGCTCGCATTGATACTTCCGTCGGCTGGAGGCGTATGTCCCCAGAAGAAAAGAAATTTTTGTTTCTCCCCCGCTTGATGCGCTTTCCTAAGCCCTTCAATCGTATAGGTCATTCGAATTCCTCCTGATTTTTCCGGTACAGCCGGGAAGGCCGGTGCCCGGCATGCTCGGTATATTGTCCGGTATCTTCAACAAGAGGTGCCGCTTTTCGGCGGAAAGCCGCCTTCAGCAATTCCCTGTCCAGAATAACCTCGTAAACCTGCTGAAGCTCCGTTAACGTGAAAAGATCCGGCATCAGATGAAGGGCGATATCGGTATCCTCCAGCTTAGCGCGCAGCCGCTCCAAAGCGCAGCCGACTATTTTCGCGTGGTCGAAAGCTATACCATCACCATCGGTAATGGCGTATTCCACAGCCGCGGCAGTTTCGGTCTTGTGTTTTTTGTGTTCGACCACAGCCGTTAACGTTTCGCGTTCCCTGGTCAGCGTCAGCTCGTACCTTCTCGTTAAACATCGGTCATTTCCCGCCCGCCTTTTCTCCTCGTTAATAAGCCGGTAGGTTACATCGAACCAGGCGGCTTCCGCCGCATCGTCCCCGCCTCTTATCCGCACTCCGGTGCTATCGATCAAGGCCATATAAGCACAGCTCATGACCCATGTCCGCGGATCGCGGTCCGGTTCACTGAACAGATAAAGCTGCTCCAGGTAAACGTTGTCCACCGACGTCTCCTCCCGGAGTTCCCTGCGTGCAGTCTGTTCCGTCGTTTCCCCGGGACGGACGAATCCACCCGGCAGTGCCCATTTTCCGAGGAAGGGGTGCTCTCCCCGCCGAATGAGCAGTACCCGCAATTTTTTCTTCGGAAGCTTGCGGTAGTTGAACTCCGCCGTATCGGCCACCGTGAAAATCACCATATCCGCTGCCACTGACGGCCGCACAAAGTCTCCCGCACGGTATTGCGCGAGAAATTGCTCCTCTGTCAGCCCGTTGCGGTCTCTTTTCATCATTTCAGCCACCTGTTCGTAATAATTTGTTATTATCATTATGTTACTATCAATTTACAGGGGAAGGCTTATTTTGTCAACTGTGATTTCCCTTCTTTTATACTCATAAGTCCGGTATCCGTATAAAAAAGAAGACTGATTCCTCAGCCTTCTGCGGGTTCTTCCGAAGGTCACCGGCTTTTATCAATAACGGCCGTCACCCTGTAATGAAACATCCGGTTTCCCCCTGTCTACGTTATTTATTATTGTTAAGCTTGCCCTGTCCCGCCGGACTTAAACGCCTCTCCTCAGCTCTGCCTGCTTCACTTCTTCGTTTTGCCTCGCCATACGTTTATCCGGTTGTCAAACTTCGAGAAGTTCTTATTTTAGACGCAAAAAAAAAGCGTGCCAATGAATGGCACACCCTATTTCCCCCTTATTCCCGATCGCCCGACCCCATCAAGGGTAAATTTTTTCGCCTTTTTCAAGCATGTCTATGAACTGTAGGATACGTTTTTCACGGGTTTCCTGTTTTTTGACATTCTCGATTCTGAAATGGATCGCATATTTGTTCTGCTTGTTTAACGTGTCGTAGAACGCTTTAGCCCGGGCATTCTGCTCCAGACGGGCGGCAAAATCCTCCGGCACGCTGCCGCTGCTTTGCGGTTCGTACGCCTTGTCCCATTGACCGCTGCGCTTGGCGGCCTCGATGGCTTCGAGACCCGGAGGCTTCATTCTCGCATCCGCGATCAGCTGCTCCGCTTTATCTTTATTCACCTTGGACCAGATGCTCCTCGCGCCGCGCGGTGTAAACCGCTGAATCCACGACTCGTCGTCCAGCTTTTTCTTGTGGCTGTCGATCCATCCGTAACAGAGCGCGATTTCGAGAGCTTCCTGATAAGAAACCGTAACAAGGCGGGCGTTTTTTTTCGCGATTTGTAAAAAAATTCCGGTCGATGTTCCGTGATTGCTTTCGAGCCAACTTTCAAACGCCGCTTGATCTTCAAAACAAAGAACCGGCTCAGGGGCTTTCTCGCTCATACTTCCGCTTCCTCCCTTGGAATGGTTAAGTCTGTAAGTTAATTCAACTATACGTCAAGGGAGAGGTTGATTCAATATCGGTCAAGCTTCTTTCATGCCCTCCCATCGTTTGGCCGACGGCAAGGATACGCCCAACTGATCAATCGTCCGGACAACGAGATGCCGGATCAGACCATCGATGGTTTGCGGATGGTTATAGAACGCCGGTACCGGCATCCTCAGCAGCTTAGTCCGCCCTCTGCCGCTGTACCTCGTTATGCAGCACTATACTGTGCGGCGGAAGCTCCTTGGGCGTAAACAGGTAACTGCGGCTCCCTTTTTCCAGGGAATCGTTCATCCCGCCGACAGCGGCAACCGTCCCGGCCGACAGGATAATCGTCATCACGGCAAGCCGGACGATGCCCCGCAAATTGTCCCGGCTGCCCGGGACTAAGCGCTGCGCTCCATAACCTACGGCGGCTCCCAGCGTATTGATCACGATGTCGTTAATATCGAAAGAACCCAAGCGTGTCAGCATTTGCATCGTTTCAAGAAACGTGATCGACACCAGGAAGCACCCGATAAACGGAATAAATTTACTGCGGAACAAAAGCGGAATAAGCAAACCGAAAGGAATAAAAGCGGCAAAGTTGCCGAATTCGAAAATCCAGCTCTGAAAATCCCGCCCCATCGGAAAATGCAGCGGAATTCCCTGCGGATTTAAATTGTAGCGCATGGCCCGGTTGGCGAGACGGGAACTCCGGTCAAATCCGATATATAAGAAATAAAGAGTCAATGCGGTGTAGGAGACTAACAGGAAGAGCGTCATTTTACGGAGTTTTCCTTGGTACATGGAAGGGCATCCTTTCTTTCTGCAAACTTGCGGCCGCTTAAGCAGTTTTTATGGTTGGATTGGTCTGGATAAGACGTTTGTTTGCATTATACAACGGTAAGCGGCTTTCAATCCGAAACGAATCCTAAAGCCTTTGTTAAGGAATTATTACTTTCCTCTGTCCAATTGTTTATAAAAGAAAAAACCGTTCAGCTTCTGAACGGTTTTTCAGGGTGCAGGCTGTTCCCGCTTAGCGAGCGCGTTTTTACAAAGCGTCCTTTTCGTGCGCAGCCGGTTGTTTATTTGACGGAATAGACATGACGGCCCGGCAGTTCAAGGCAGTGCAGCAGCCCTCCGTACACCGCTCCGCCGTCAATTCCGATGATGTTGTTATCGCCGAAATAAACCTCTTGTTTCCCGTGAAGGGTTTGCGTGATCGTGTGCCCGAACACAACCGTTTTCTTGCCCCGGTAACCCTTGTGAAACTCGTCGCGGATCCATATCAGCACATAAGGATCCGTTTCCGCAGGCGAAGTGGAAGGATGCACGCCGGCATGGACAAAAATAGTGTCCTCGGTTTCATAATAAGTTTGAAGCCCGTCTAAAAAGGCGAGGTGCTCTTCCAGCAGGGGCGTAAGCTCCATTGTTTCCGGAACCGGGGCTTCCGCTGCGGCTCCTCCATGATCGTAGCTCGCTAATGTTGTCCGCGCCCCGTTCCGGAACCAGCGTTCAACAAATACGGGATCACGTTCGAACGCTTTTACCATCATATGATCGTGGTTTCCCTTGAGAACAACCGCGCCGTCCCGGTGAAGCTGCATGACCTTTTCCACTACCCGCCTGGAATCGGGGCCTTTATCCACATAATCGCCAAGCAAAATCAGCCGGTCCTGCCGGCAATCGTAGCCCGCCTGCTCAAGCAGTCTTGTAAACTTGTCTATTTCTCCATGTATGTCACTGATGACCAAGGTCCGTTTCATAGCGCGCCTTCTTTCATATGTACAAAGCCGCTCCCAGCTTCTCTTTCAGCAGGCGGAACGCTTCATGAAGCTTGTCTTTCGGCACGCTCTCATACTTGTCGCCTATGCTGATTTCAAAATAGCAGGTTTCTTCTTCACGTTCACGCACCCAGGAAGTCAGCCCCACCCCAGTGGCTTCATATACTTCGATAAGAATCGGAATGACCGCGGACTCCGGCAGCTTGAAATGAACATGAAACATGTTGGAAACCGGGTCAGCGGGCCGTGTATGGATCCCTTCGCATTCGTTGAATAAAGCCGCGAGTTCCTTCGCTTCTCGGTAATACTGCGCCATCCTGCCGATCCGCCGGTCAAAATAATAATCCGACGTAACGATGTACGGATAAAGACTAATGAGATCGCCGCCGTGGCGCCTCTTCCATACTTTGGAACGCTCCGTAAAGTCGCTGTTTCCCGCCAGAACGGCTCCCGCAATGCCTCCGATTCCTTTATAGAAGGACACGTACACGCTGTCAAACAACGCGCTTATTTCAGCCGCCGTTTTTTGGTAGTAGGGCGCAATTTCAAATAACCTCGCTCCGTCCAAATGGAGCTTAATGCCTTTCTCGCGACAGTAAGCGGAGATGGCCGCCAGTTCTTCGAAATCCGGCAGTTGACCGCCAATTTCCCGCTGCGGCAGTTCAAGGAGAAGGCAAGAGATCTCCTCGCCTACCTGCTTCACATCCGCAAGCGTAATCAGCCGGTTCTTGTCCGCCAGCAAAACCGGCTCTATGTGGTGCAGCTCCTTCAAACCGTCTTCCTCGTGAATTTCCAGGTGACAGAGCGGATGGTACGCAACCCGCTTGCTCCCTTTCTCATCGCACCAGATTCTTAGCGCAATTTGCTGGGCCATCGTTCCGCTCGGGAAAAATACGGCCGATTCCTTGCCGAGGTAAGCAGCTATTTTGCTTTGAAACTCTTCTATGAGCTTCCCTGTTCCGTAAACGTCGCTTTCCAGTGTGTCCTCCACCCCGTCGAAAACCTGCTTCAATACCCCGGCTTCCCGCTGCCCGTTACCGCCGAGCGGATAGGAGGTCCGTTTAAAAGCCTCTTTTAAAGCATCTTTATCGTTCAACCTGTACTCCCCCTTACCGTAAAGTCTTATCTTCTAGCATACTAAATCACGCTCTTTAAAGAAATTAATTTTTGCGGGACGGCAGACGTCCTTCCTATACACAAGCCTCGCGATTGGGGCTGTCTTTTTTGTTAAGAAGCCGTTTAGCAGCTAATATACAAGAAGGAAGTTCTCGATCAATAAAGAAATATAAGGTTTTGCGCAAAAAATTTAAGGGGGCGGATAAATGGGAATGTCCGATTATTATAGAAATCTGCGGGAAAAAGTGGGCAGTGAACGGATCTTCATACCCAGTGTTGCGGGAATTGTCCGGAATGATTCGGGAGAAGTTTTATTGCAAAACAAAGGAAACGGCGAGAAATGGAGTCTGCCCGCGGGAGCCATTGAACCCGGCGAGGCGCCTGCCGAAGCGATAGTCCGTGAAGTGCGTGAAGAAACGGGTCTCTATGTTGTCCCGAGCAAATTGATAGGCGTATTCGGCGGAAAGGAATACCGGTATCAGTATCCGAACGGCCATAAAGTGGAATATACCATATTTATGTTCGATTGCGTCGTACATTCCGGCATCTTGGATCCCTTAGACAGCGAAACAGCCGAACTTCGTTATTTCAGCCCGGAGCAGATGCCTGAGCTGGCATTGCCATATCCTAAGTCTGTGTTATCAAGAGAAGAAAATAAGGAAGTTTATTTCCAGTGGAAGGATGATTATTTGAAAAATTTGTTGTAGCTCTGTAAGCGATGTTGATTTTCAAAGTGTGATCCCATAAAATTAGAGACAATCACGCAGGAAAGGAGGCAAAAAGCGATGAACCCGAACTTCGTTCCGGTTAAAAAGAGAATCAAAAAATCCGGCGATCAGGCAGTGACGGGATACGTCTGCCTTTTTTCGTGCAGCGTTGAAGCGAATTTCATAGAAACTGCCGCCGGACGCTTTTTGCCTCGCGTAAGGAAATCTGCCCAATGAAAGAACGTTTGTGAGTAACCAGCAGGTTTTCATTCAATATGCAGCGACTTGGCGCCAGTTTGTTCAGGCGTCTTTTTTGTGCTCAATTACGTGCACGTACATCTCTTCCGAAGGGAGGTGACTGTCTTGATTAACACAGCATGGGATCTCCCTCCTAAGATTGAACCCCATTTAATTTTAGGAGGTAAACCTAGATGAACGTTCAAACTGATTTGAAAAGAACGCGGCAGCTCCCTCTGCTGCTTGTGCTCGTTTTTTCGTTATTCGTTGCCTGCATGACGGCCGATATGGTCAACCCGGTTCTTCATCTCATCCGCAAAGATTTCGGGGCTTCCGAAGCCGGGGCCGGCTGGGTAGTGAGCGGGGTGCTGCTTGTGATCGCTATCGGTGTTCCGATATATGGCCGTATTTCGGATTTTTTCAGTATAAGGAAGCTTTATGCTTTTGCTCTCTTGATATTTGCCGCCGGAAGCCTCGTCTGCGCAGCCGCCCCTACCCTTCCGATTTTGGTAGGGGGCCGGATGCTGCAAGGTGCGGGTTCCGCGGCCGTCCCGGTTCTTTCCGTCATCGCGGTTTCTCAAGTTCTTCCGTCCGGAAGCAGAGGCGCCGCGCTCGGTCTCCTTGCGGGCAGCATCGGTCTCGGAACGGCGGCCGGGCCGATTTTTGGCGGTCTTGTCGGCCAAATATTCGGTTGGCCATCACTCTTCTGGCTCACGCTTGCTCTGCTGCTGGCACTTGTTCCCTGCGCTCTTTATGTGCTGCCTGGCGGTGCCGGAACCGGAACCCCCGAAGAGAGCCGTTTGGATCTGCCGGGCGGCATTTTGTTCGGCCTTGCGGCGGGTTTATTCCTTTTCGGCGTCACACAGGGACAAACGGAAGGATTCCGGTCGCCGGCCTCTTGGGGCAGCCTGTCAGGCGCTTGTCTCCTGACAGCCGCATTCATCCGGCGAATTTTTACCGCGGAGCATCCCTTTGTCCCGCCTGCCTTATTTGCAGATAAAAGTTATTCAGCGGCCGTATGGGTCGGCTTCTTCACAATGTTCGCTTACGTCTCGTCGCTCGTCTTCGTCCCGCTTCTCGTTGTCGAAGTAAACGGCCTGTCTCCTGCAGCAGCGGGACTTGTTCTGCTTCCGGGCGCAGCGGCCGTAGCGGTCTTCTCCCCTGCGGCCGGCCGTCTCTCCGACCGGATAGGAGTCAAAATCCCCGTTACCGCGGGACTTTCGCTCATGGGCATTTCGCTCTTGTTCATTTCCACTTTTGCGGCGGGGAGTTCTCCTCTATTGGCTGCGACCGGTATGCTCGGTCTTGGCCTGGGCGTCGCCTTTACCAATTCGCCGGCGAACAACGCTGCCGCCAATACGCTTGGAGATGAGCAAGTCGGCGCGGGGCTCGGGATATTCCAGGGAGCCTTATTCCTCGGGGCGGGTACAGGCGCTTCCGTTATTGGAGCCTTCCTGGCGGCTCGTAAAGAAGACGCGCAAGGTGCGTTGAACCCCTTCTATGTTCTGGACGCCGCTCCGTACTCCGACGCTTTTCTGGCCATAGCCGCCGCCGTGGTTATCGCGCTTGTGTTTTCGGCGGGGCTGCAAAGCGGAAGACCGAAATAAGCGGATCTTTTCGATCCTATAGTCAGTTCCGCATGTTTTTACAGTAGGAATAGAGTAAAAAAGCACAGGGAATTTCAGGCCAAACGAATCGGCCCGCTTTCCCTGTGCTTTTCTTTGTTACACAATCGTATACGGTATGAAGAGGACGTCCCACCTCTTAGAACTAGCGCTTCAGGTTCCCGATTTCGAGCACCCGGTCCACCCACCCCTCGTAAAATTCGTGCTCGTGAGACACCAGAATGAGGCTGCCGCCCAAATGAATCAAGGCGCTGCGCAAAGCGTCTTTCGCTTCCGCATCCAGGTGGTTGGTCGGCTCGTCCATAAGGAGCACGTTACAGGGCGAAAGCTGCAGTCGGCACAATTTCACCTTCGACTGCTCTCCCCCGCTCAAGGTAGAAAGTGATTGGGAAGCTTTTGTTTCGTTGACTCCGCACTGTGCCAGATGGCGCCGGATTTCTCTGTTGGTGAGCTGCGGATAACAATCCGACATATACTGAACCGGTGTTAGCGTGTCGTTTTCCCAGACTAAATCCTGCTCGTAATAGCCGGTCCTGACCGGTTCGGCAAAACGAAATTCGCCGGAGATAGACGGAATTTTTCCCGTGAGCGTTTTGAGCAGCGTCGATTTCCCGATTCCGTTAAAGCCGGTAATGACGACCTTTTCCCCGTTTCTGACGGAAAAAGTTAACTTGGGCAGCAGCGGGACGCCATACCCGACTTCCAGTCCGTTTACACGGAGAGCTTCCTGAGCCCCGAGCGGCATCTCCCTGAAGCGGATGGACGGCTTGGAGACAAAAGCAGGCGCCGCGATCCGCTCGATTTTGTCCAGCTGCTTTTTGCGGCCCCGGGCGATTCTGGAGTTGACTCCGGCCATATTTTTGCGGATATACTCTTCCGTCCTTTGAATCGTTTTCTGCTGGGCATTGTACCGCCGGATATGCTCCTCACGCAAATGCTGCTTCTGGCGGATAAAATCCGAATATTGACCGGGATATTTTTTTATCGTTTCGCCTTCGATATCGCAAATGCAGGTCGTGATTTTATCGAGAAAAGCAGAATCATGCGAGATAACGACGAAGGCATTAGTTAATGACATTAAATAATCTGTCAGCCAGCCGATATGCTCTTTATCGAGAAAATTCGTCGGCTCGTCGAGCAGGAGCACATCCGGTTTTTCCAGAAGCAGTTTCGCCAGAATCGCCTTGGCCCGCTGTCCCCCGCTCCATTCATGAATGGGTCGTTCTGTCCCGATGGCGCTGAGCCCGAGCCCGTTGACGATTTTCCCGATCGTGCTGTCTACTCCATAAAAATCTTGTCTCTCCAGCTCTTCCTGACAGCGTGCGGCTTTCAACAGAAGTTCTTCTTTCCCCGTGACTGCGCTCTCTTCATAAAGAGCGTTCATTTTCATTTCAAGCTCATACAGTGGGGCAAAAGCCGTTTTTAAATATTCCATAACCGTCAAGTTTCCGTCGATAACGGCATACTGATCGAGATAACCGATCCGGACGTTCGGCTGCCAGCGTACGACTCCCTCATCGGGTATGATTTCTCCCGTCAAAATACCCAGAAGTGTGCTTTTTCCGGTACCGTTCTGTCCGACGATCCCCAGGTGCTCCCCTTTGAATAATTCGAAATCCACACCTTTATATAACGTTCTGTCTCCAAACGAGTGGGACATACCCGTAATTTCCAGCAAGCTCATGTTTATCTTCTCCTTTTCCCCATAAAAAAAAAGCAGAAAGAATGCGCCGGTACGGCACAAACCTTCTGCTTTCTGTATTTTGCGTACAAATACAGCAATACGATCTTCAGCGGAAACTGAACAAAGTATCGCAAAAGGCTGCAGACAAACTATTGTCGGCAGCCTTAATTTAATCGGCGGACGGCAGCTCAAATAAGCATGAAAAGTTCACGCAAATTCGAAAGCTATCAGCCGATGAATGAAAAGCGGTTCGCTTCTCGATTAAGCTCCGGACAACGTTTCATCGTTTGTATCCGATTGTACGGAGCGGCATTTTGGATATCTTTTTTCAGTTCCCAAGCTGTTCATCTGGAATACTCCCTTTCATTTGGAGCTATTTTATAATGCTTCTGCGGTCTTGTCAATCCGCAGGTTTGGCTAAGCGGGCCCGTTTGAAAATCCGCTCGCAAGCGGCTTCGACGGTGATGATCTCTTTCAACCCGCTTTTGCGTTCTGCAAACTCCACCCTGCCCTGTACCGCGTCTTTGCCGATTACAACACGCAGTGGAATCCCGATCAAATCCGAATCTTTGAATTTAACGCCGGGACGCTCGTCTCTGTCATCCATGAGCACCTCTATCCCTTTCTCTTGCAGGTGCCGGTACATGTCATTCGCCATCCGCATTTGAGCGTCGTCCTTGACTGAAACCGGAATAAGATGAACCTGATAGGGCGCTAAAGCGAAGGGCCAAATGATGCCGTTCGCATCATGATTTTGTTCGATTACGGCGGAAAGAATACGGGAAACCCCTATTCCATAGCAGCCCATAATGATGGAGCCGCTTTTGCCGGCCGCATCCAGAAAAGATGCCCCCAATTTATCACTGTACTTCGTACCCAATTTAAATACATGCCCGACTTCGATACCGCGCGACAGCTTCAGTACGCCTTCGGCGCAGCGCGGACAACCGTCTCCTTCGGCAGCTTGACGGAAATCGCCGATTTCATAATTGGTCAAATCACGTGAAGGATTGAGGTTTCGGTAATGGTAGTCCGCTTCGTTGGCACCGGCGATTCCATTCGCCATTCCGAGAACCTCTTCATCGAGCAGAACAGGGATGTTCAGGCCGAAAGGTCCGGCAAAACCAACAGGTGCTCCCACAGCTTTTTCAACAGCTGCTGCATCCGCAATGGATAAATCTTGGGCCCGAAGGAAATTTTGCACTTTAATCTCGTTTACTTCCCGGTCTCCTCTTACGACAACTGCGACGGCCGTTTTATCGGCTGCATAAACAATCGTTTTCATAATATCGGAAGGACGAACCCCCAGGAACTGAACGAGCTGACTGATTGTGCGGATGTCAGGCGTATGAAATTTCACCGGCTTCTCCTCCGGGGATCGTTCAGTGGACTCCATTCGTACGGCCTTGGATTCCGCTTGTTCGAGATTGGCGGCATATTCGCAAAGGGTGCATGCGGCAATCGTATCTTCCCCGATATCGGCAAGGGCCATAAATTCATGCGTGCCGCCTTCTCCGCCTATCGCACCCGCATCGGCCTCGACGGCACGGAAATTGATTTCACACCGGGTCAGTATCCGGTTGTAAGCTTGATACATCTTCCTGTATGATTCATCAAGCCCTTCCCAATCGGTATCGAACGAATAGGCGTCTTTCATAAGAAACTCGCGTCCGCGCAGCAATCCGAAACGGGGACGCCGCTCATCGCGGAATTTCGTCTGAATCTGATACAGCGTGACCGGCAGCTTGCGGTATGAATTTATTTCTCCCTTCACGACAGAAGTGATAACTTCCTCATGAGTCGGGCCAAGTGCAAACTCCCGGTCGTGCCGGTCGTTAAGGCGCATTAATTCGGGGCCGTATACCGAGTATCTCCCGGATTCTTTCCACAGTTCTGCCGGCTGCAAAACCGGCATGAGCATCTCCAGGGCTCCAGCGCGATCCATCTCCTCACGCACGATTTGCTCCGCCTTTCTTAAAACTCTTCTTCCAAGAGGCAGGTAGGTATAAATCCCAGCCGCCAGCTGGCGGATATATCCAGCCCTCAGCATAAGCCGGTGGCTGATCACTTCCGCATCAGCAGGCGCTTCCCGCAAAGTGTTAAGCAATAATCGGCTTTGTCTCATCGCTATCGTCTCCTTGGTAACCTCATTATGAAAACTCGTAAAATAACAAAAAGACACATTCGTCAGGGACGAATGTGTCGTGTTACCACCCTAATTCAACCGTGCAGGCGTGCGCGGTCCTCATTCGGATAACGGCTTAACCCGGTAACGGTTATATGGCATCCTCCAATGGAGACCCGTTACAGCTGGCAAGGCGGGATAGAGTCCGATCGTTTCGTGAAACCTTTCAGCCTCCGGGTTTCATTTCTGTGCGGCGACCGCTGAACTCCGTATCCTTGTTCAACGCTTTTCATGTAATTATTTTTATCAATTTACATGAAAATCAAGCTGCAGTCAAGCGGACAGAAGAATGAAAATGACCTCCCCGTCCGATAGGAAGGCATAAGCTTAGTCAAGCATCAAATACCAGTACAGCGCAACTTCCTGACTTTGTTTATCGAGACCTTTATATAAGCAGGAATCGAATCCTCCCAGCACAAACCCGCAGCTTTCATAAAACTTGCAGGCCCGGACATTATTGTTCTGCGTCTCCAGCATAATCCCCGGCATTCCACCCGCTTTCGCCCATTGCCTGGCTTGGTCGATCAGCTTACGGCCAACACCGTATCTCCGGTAGGCGGGATCTATTTTAATGTCCTCGACGTAAGTATAGGCATTCCAATTCTTCCGCAGCGATATTTGACCTATGAGCCGGTTACCGGAGCAGGCCAGATACATGACTTTATCGGGATTCCCAATATGGCCGGCATACCCGCTGTCTTCCGTTTCCCCGTCCGGTTCGTCCGCATAATTTTTGATATAACGGGGCACTTCTGTAACGGTATAGCCGATCCGGCCGTTCTCCAGAGTAAGTGCGAGTACGGAATCGACGACAAAGCTCCCGTCCACTTCAATGCTTCTAAACTCATCATCCGCGGTTAATTCTCTGATCCGAATATCCATGTTCATCCTCCACTATTTGTTTTGCAACCGTAAAAAGCATGAGGAACGATCGGATACCCGGGGGTCCCCGGACTTAACGAAACACAAATTTCTCTTTCATCATTCAGCCTCCGCACTCGAATTTTCGAAGCTTTTGCTGCTCAGGCCGCTCGTCCGCATGCGCAAATATACCGTTTTTATCAGGCGTCCGGCAAACCGTACTTTTCTATCCAGCCGTCTATTTGTTTATCGAACTTGCTCCGGGTCAAAATTTCATGTGTAACAAAATGGCCGTTATAAAACAAGCTGTAGCTGGTATAGGGCGTCGGCGCGGATTGCGCTTCACCGGCAGACTCGATTCTCCTGATTTCGACCGGGATGGAGCGCTCTCGCGCACAATCCGCAAGTTCGCCGACATAATGGTCCGTATAGGGGCACTGGGCGGTGTACAGAACCTGAAATCCGGTTAGAACATCTACTTTCTGCTTATGCACGCTTGGCTTAAATTTCGGCGACGGTGCGTCTTCCTTGAATTTCAGCGCGACCAACTCGAAATAAGGGGGCGCCTGATCGCACACTTGGAATCCATTGCGGACAAAAAAAGACTTGTCGGACAAATAGGGCCTTTTGGTCCGGCTCGTTACCGCAATCGCGCCATTTGTCGCGCCCGCTTCCTCCAGACATTCCCTGAGAAGCTTTTTACCGTAACCTTTTCCTTTGTAAGAACCTGCTACCCAGAAGCAGTTGATATAGATGTAACCGGGAGCCTCCACCGGGCACCAGGCGTATTCCGCCGGAATATATTCGATGAATACCTTCTGCCGGACATCCAGCTTTTTGAAACGCAGACCTTCCTGAAAGCGCTGCTGAAGCCATTCCTTTTTCAGCTTGACTCCGTTGGCGCATTTCTTATCGGATATGGCACAGCAAATATGTTCCCCGCTGATATTCTCGTTGTTTAACGTGACGATTCCCGGTTCGTTCATCCCGGCCCCTCCCCTGGTTCGTATACGTTAAGATTACCTCAGACTAGCGAAAAAAGCACGGGTTGAGACAGTTTGGCCCGTTAACCGGCTGTTGCAAAAAGCGCATTCTGTCCGCCGACGGAGGAAAAACTATCATGAACTCAAGCTTAGTTATCCATACTTCTCTTTTTTGGATGGTATAGTGAAGCTAAAAGGAGGTGAGTCTTATTCGCAACGTCTTCCTCATTTTAATCGTGGTGAGTATGCTTCTCCGCGAAGAAATCGCGCTCACAATGCTGTATGTCAAAGAGGAAACGACTTATTTCGGGCTAAACTTAACGAATGCCGCTTCATGGTCTCATGTGCTGGCTTTTGTGGCGATTATCAGTCTGATAGGTTACCTGAAAAGCAGGCCGCATCCGTGACACCGCATGCATGAGCCAAACCTCATGCCAGCACTTTCAGCACGTCATCGATTTTTTTCCCCCGGGAGAGGATGCCGTAGTTCATCCAGGTCAGGAAATCGACCTCATAGACGTTGGCGCCCCTTATTCCGGGCAGCATAGCGAGCCGCTCGTCTTCATGAATTCCGGCCGTGTGCCCGAAGCGCCTGTCATACGTCACAAATAGATGATCCGCATCGAGACGGGCCAGGCCTTCCGGAGTCAAAGCGACGCTTCTGCGGGAGCGGCCCGTTAATTCGCTGACAAGGCGGTGCGGGGTCAATCCTAAATCTCTGTACAGGACGGGTCCTGTGTAGCCATGCTCCTGTCCTCCGTACAACGTAACGGCTTCGGCCGAAATGCGCAGGAACGCCACGGTCTGGTCACGCACGGTAAGTCCGAGGGCCTCTCTTGCTTGGGCAGCGCTGCTTTCGTACTCGCCGACAATGTCCTTGACGAGGCTCTTCTTTCCGAAAAGATCCGCCAGTTTATCCAGCGTGGATCTCCAATCCTCCCCCGGATGAGCCATCTTATACGTCGGAGCGAGCCCGCTGTAACTTGAGGGATGCGTTCCTGCGTCGAGTAAAATAAAATCCGGCTTCTCCTTCGCAAGCGGCTCTATATTTCCCTCCGAAACGTCAAAAACAGGCACATCGCTCATGCCCAGATAATCCTGTTTCCCCCATCCCTCACAGTACCACTGCATAAAGGGCTTAATCTCCAGCGCCAGCAAAAAATCTTCCAGGTACGGAGCGAAAACACGGATTTGCTCCCGGTGATTACGCCGGTATTGTCCCGGCGTTATGCCGACGGTTTGTTTAAAACGCCGGTTGAGATAATATTCATTGTTAAAGCCGGCGTGATCTGCAATACCCGACAAAGGATCGTCGGTCAGGATGAGCAGCTCTTTCGTCCGTTCAATGCGGATACGGTTCAAAAAATCGAGCGGAGTCGTTCCCGTCCGTTCTTTAAACAGACGGGAATACTTCCACCGGTCCAAACCGGCGTCCGATGCCAGACCCTTTACCGTCAGTGTGCTCCGGTAATTGTCCCGGATGACGACAATCGAGCGTTCCACTGCCTGCATCGCGTCCAGACCGCCGGATATGACAGCGCGCTGCTGAAGCAGGAAGCGGAGAAATTCGTAGAAACGCACATGAGCATCGAACGATTCGAATTCACCGGCCGGATGGCGGAGGTCGTATATCGTCTCCAGCATCGTGACACAGGAAGCAAAGGACGCGCAGACGATTTCACCGGGTTCCAGCAGCGTCTCCTTCGCGGCTCCGGGGTCTCGAGAAGGTTCATCTTCACAATGATCAGGCTTGTCAGGGAATGAAAAATCTCTTGCCGAGATTTGGCCGTCTGTTTGCCTCTTCAGAACCTCGAATCTCAATAGGTAGAAGCTTGCGTCCGCAACAGCGGATTCCAGACAAGCATCGCTTGCGGGAGCGGCGAGATAGCATTTCCCGAGCTCTGCGGCGTAACTTTCTCCGTCTATCGTCATGGTGCCGCTTCCGCCTGTCACCGCCATAATGAAATAACCGCCGGCTCCGGCCGGCTCCTGCTTCCATCCCGGAGAAGCATTTTCGCGGCTTATGCCGGTCAGCTCATAAAACGAGGCGCGGCGTCCAGTCGTTCTGTCTTGATTATCGTTCATGTACGTTCATCCTCACGAGTTACTTCACCAGGAGCTTTAATAAATCGTCTATTTTCATCCCGTTAGCCAAAAAGGCACCGGTTTGCCAGTGGGTACGTTCTACCTGGTACACATGTCCGTTTTTTACGGCGGGAACCGACTTCCAGAACGGGCTTTTTAGGAGTTGAACCGCTTCTTTGTTTTCTTCCGATGCCCAATCCCCGTTGGAAGGCAGAAGAATAATATGATCCGCGTCGATTTGAGGAATCATTTCTTCGGAGATGATCTGCTGAAACTCTTTCATATCTTTGACCATAGGAGGCGGGGTGAGTCCCAGATCACGGTACAGAATGGAACCGATAAACCGGTTGTTGACGCCGAACAGCGTAAACGTTTTTTCTCCTACATTTAAACGGATTACGGCCACCTTCTCTGTTCCGACGGCTTTTTTCAGGGCCGTTTTCGCATCGTCGACTTTTTTTCCATAATCCTTCAGGATCGTCTCGGCTTTTTCGGGCACGCCCAGCAGGTCGGCAGTCGTTTTGAGGATGGCCGGCGCATCAGTCAAAATGTCCTCGGGCAGCCGGTAAGTCGGAGCCACTTTCGAATACATGTCGTATTTGGCTTTATCCGCACCGCCGTCTACGATGATCAGATCGGGACCGGCCTCTAAAAGAGCCTCTATGCTTCCGGTCATATCAAATTTCGGCACATTCAGCTTTAGATACTCCTGAATCCCCCAGTTAGGATGATACCACTGGACTACCGGAGTCACACCGAGCGCCGTTACGTAATCTTCCAGATAGATGGCCGCCACTTTCTTCGGCTTTGCGGGAATCTCCACTTCACCGAAAGCATCCTTGACGAGGCGTTTATCCCCCTCAGTTTTCTCCCCGGCGGGAGTACTTTTTACGGCAGTGCTCTCAGCACTCCCTCCTTTTTCCCCGCAGCCGCTTAACATTGCCGCTAAAGCCAGCGCGGTAAGCATACTCCACACTGCCTTGTTCAGACCCTTTTCTCTCATCTGTGCTTTCGCTCCATTCACTGATTTTGATAATCATTCTCATCTGTGCAGGTTAAGTCTACTTCACATAGGCGGATTTCCGCAATACACATCGGGGATTTTTTTTTATATATCCGTAAAATGAATCAATTTTCGGTAAAAAGCAGGGGTTAAATTGATATGTATCATTTTTCGTTGATTTTTATTATTTACGAATACATGGTCTCAAATTAACATTAGTATGTAAATTTACTAATTTTGGTAATTTAGATCACAAAAGAAAGGAGGTGTTTTGCATGTCAAGCCTGAATGAAGTACTCGCTCGCAACCGGATTTTCTTGAAAGAAAAACAGACGCTCCCTTTACCGGCGCCCACTTACCCGGATACACAGTTGGTGATCCTAACGTGCACGGATATTCCGAGCCCCGAACTTCTGCCAAGAGCACTCGGAATCCGCAACGAAGATGCCAAAGTCATCAAAAACGCCGGTGCTGTCGTGTCTCATCCGTCGGGCACTGTGCTGAGAAGCATCCTCCTTGCCATTTGCGAATCGAAGGCCCGGGAAGTATTCGTGATCGGGCATCGCGATTGCAGGATAGCGAATTTAAGAAGCGCCGACGATATCGAATGCGCCCGGGGCTTCATTGACCCGGATCCTTATATGCGGACGCTTTCCGAAGCCGTCATTGATCTGAACGGATGGTTGTCCGGATTTTCCAGCATGGAAGAAAGCATCGCGAACAGTGTATCCATGATCCGTTCGCATCCCCTGTTCCCGGAATCGGTTCTTGTACATGGGCTCGTTATTGATCCCGTTACCGGCCGGCTCAATGTTGTCGTCGAAGGGAAGGTTATTCAGCCGAAAGAAGGTGTGAGCGTGCTGCTGAATTCAGAAGCCGCCGGTCTGGACGCCACAATTCAAAGGGGGAACGAATAGTACAGCCTCAAACGGAAAGGGTGCCCGCGAAATTTGCGAGCACCCCTTTTGTCCATCTTTTCGTATCCTGCCGGAATGGGAACGGTTTGTTTTCACTACCTGCTCGGCACAAGCTTCTTGAAACTTCCAAGGCTTGTCCTTTATTTATCGGTTCGGATCTCCGCCGATTCTTTCCCCGGATCGTTCTTTAACATCCGTTTGCGCACGAAGAGAAAACCGACAAGTGCGATGGACAGAGCCAGTCCCGTGTAAATAACGGTGGAATAAATGTCCATATAGCCTACAATCGTCTCCCAGGATGCACCTACGGCCGCTCCGACATAGACGAGAACGCTGTTCCAGATCAGCGAACCCGCCGTAGTGAGAAGCAGGAAAGGAACGAAGCTCATTCCCGCACTTCCCGCCGGAATGGAAATCAGACTGCGGATCAGGGGCACAAGCCGCCCCAGAAAGACGGCCCACACACCGTACTTGTCAAACCAGATGCCCGCTTTTCTGATATCGTCCGGTTTCAGCCGGAGAACACCGCCATACCGGGCGACCACAGATTTTAGGCGTTCCATCGACATTAGCTTTCCGGCTCCGTACAGACAGACGGCACCCAGCACGGAACCGGCGGTTGCGGCCGCGATAACGCCTGCTGCCGTCAAGGCGGAGGTGATCGTCATAAACCCGCCCAAGGTCAGGATAACCTCCGAAGGAATCGGAGGAAACAAGTTTTCCAGCGCAATCAGCAGAAAGATGCCGAAATATCCGAATGTCCCCATCGTTTCGGTAATCCACTGCTCCATTCCCATCTCTCCTCCCCATATCTTCTAATAACCGCGGAAATAGCCGCGTTGGCTCCGTCAGACCGCCGTTTCCTTTTTTTCTTTCGACAGAAACCAGCCGCACAAGGCGATAAGAACCAGAACGGCATAAAACGTATATTTCCAGGCCGGCAGCTTCGCAAAACCTTCGGGCAGAACGGAAAGCGCGGGATGCGAGAGCGTGTATACGATAAGCTTAACCCCCACCCAGCCCACAATGACGAACGCGGCGATTTCCAGGCCGGGCCTCCGGTTGAGCAGATTCACGAAGTAGGAGGCGGCAAAACGCATAATGATCAATCCGATGAGTCCCCCCGCAAAGACGATAAAAAATTGTCCCCCGTCCATCCCCCCGACTCTCGGCAGTCCGCTTTCCGGCAGCGCCACCGCCAGGGCGACAGCCGCTAGAATAGAGTCGACCGCAAAAGCGATGTCGGCCAGCTCCACCTTGAAAACGGTCGCCCAGAAGGAAGAGCCCGTTTTGGCCGGTTTTTCTTTTGCGCTTCCGTTTTCACTCTTCTTGACCAGAACTTTACGGAAAATATGATTGAGCGCGATGAAGATCAGATACACCGCGCCGATGGCTTGAACCTGCCAGACGTCAACGAGAAAAGAAATGATGAACAGCGACAGAAAGCGGAAGACGAAAGCGCCGGCCAATCCGTAAAACAGCGCCCTTTTTCTTTCTTGGTCGGGCAAATGTTTGACCATGATGGCGAGCACGAGGGCATTGTCCGCCGCAAGCAGCCCTTCCAAGCCGACAAGCACAAGCAGCACCCAGCCGTATTCGAGAATTAGAGAAACATCCATACGTTATCCTCCTGCAATTTTGTGGTAGGTTGAATTTACGCCGGGCGGGTTATGTCAAGTTTCTGAGCAGCCCGTTCATTTTCTTGTAATGTCCGCTCACCCTTTCGGCGAAAACCGAGTAGGCAAGCTGGTTTTTAGCCATTAAGGACATTTCGTAATCCACATCGACACTATTTCCGTTAGTGTTAAAAGCATACGGACCGAGAACCGAGGTTTTAATGGGGTCCGGTTCTCCCGATCCGGGAATTTTGAAATGCCGCTTGTGGGTCACGGTGCCTTCCAAAGACGTCGTTCCTTCCGTCGCTTTCTCCAGCTCCTCTTCGAAAGAAACAAACCGGCTCTTGTAACCGGGCGTATCCGCGTTCGCAAGATTGCTCAGAATCGCCTGATGCCTGGCGGCCGCAATATCGAGCGCCTTCTCGTTCAGCCGGGCAGATGAAGAAATTAACATGGGGCTGATCTACCTCCTCGTGTAATCTGATGCTGCGGTAAAGAATTTCCCTTGAAAGCTCGCGCCGCTTTTCCTCCCTCCCCCGAAATAGGGCAAAATAAAAACAGCCTTCACCGGTTGGCCGGCAAAGGCTGCTGTTTTTCCCAAAATAAAAGACCGATGCCGTAAGGCAAAGGTCTCGCTAACAACGTGATCGTTCTTACGTCGCATGCGAAGCCGGAGGCGATAAAGCCACGTAATGACGACTAAGCATGTATAAGCTACTCCCCTTTGAAGGGTATGAAATTACCTTCAAGGTAACAGATTCATATAACCGTGTCAATCTTTTTCTCAAACAAAATTCCGTCATATTCCGTCAAATATCCGAAAATACGTGAAATCAGGTTGGAGATATCGTCATTTTTTCGCTTTTAATGAATCTTTTAAACAAATAGCGGGCAATCGGTCCTACAATAAGGAGCTGCAGAGGCAGAGCAAATATAAAATTTTTACCTACCGTCGTAAAATAGCTTCCCAGCAATGATTGTCCCGCCGGGGGATTCATGAAGTAAGACGTCGCCAGTCCGTACACCGACATAACAAGAACCATTCCGGTTACCATACAGACGGACATGGACAGGATAACCAGTATCTGCTTCGACTTGTCAAAAGGCAGCGAGAAAGCAATTTTCTTCGCCAGGGGACCTACGACAAACGATTCCACAAGAAACGCGGTAATAAAGCAAAGTACGAATTGAAGCAGTAATCCTTGCCAGGATATCGTGCCGATGAGGCCATTCCTAATTAAATTATAAGACATCATACCCACGACCATCCCGCAGCACATCATCAAGCCATAATAAATATGTTCTTTCTTCGTTGTCGGCACTTCCATCATCCTCTCTGTTTACCTTTGTTATTATAGGGACAATGAAAGGCTCCGCATAAGTGACATATTTGTGAACATTTTGATATCGAATGATCTGCCGGTTTTGGTCCGTAAGTCCTCCCGCCCGCTAACTTCGTTCAGCCAGATTAGTCCGGCTGCCCGCGAGCTGCCGCAGGCTTTTGAGATTAATCAGAAGAATGCCCGCGATAATAGTGACTCCCCCCAGAAGCGATAAAAACGAGAGGGGCTCACCGTAAAGATAAACTCCCAGGCTGAGGGCGATCAGCGGAGAAACATAAAGCCAGGTGGACGGAAAAACGGGATTCGTCTTGGCTACAAGCCAGTAAAATATGGTGTGCCCCATCATCGAGCCGAAAACAACCAGATACAGCAGTGAAAAAGCGGCTTCCGGAACAAGCATCGCTTCCGGATGTATTTGCTCCGTGAACAGCGACAATACCAGAAGCATGACTCCCCCGTGCAGCATTTGGGCCGCATTCAGCGCAATCGGAGACGTATCCGAAAATCTCCGAATCACCCGCCTGGAATACACCGTGCCCGCCGAATAAAAGATCTGCCCCGTCAAAACCGCGATGCATCCCGCCGCCCAAACCGTGCTGAAAGCGACGGTCATACCGGGCAGGAGCAAAATAATCACACCCGCAAGTCCCACCAGGCAGCCTGTCCAGGACGATGCGGACATGTTCTGCCGGGTCATGACCGTCTGGAGCAGCATAATCATAAGCGGAGCCGTTGCCGACAGTACGGCGGCGATTCCGGAGCTTACATACTGCTCCGCCCAGTACAGGCTGGCAAAAACACCGAAAGTAAGCGCGAGTCCGGTAAGCACCATCTCTTTGCGTAGCAGAAGCGAGATTCTCGCTTTCTTTTGCAGGATCATGGCAATAAACAGAATAGCGCCGGCAAGAAAAAACCGGATTCCGGCCGAGAAGAAGGGGGACGCGCCGGCGTCGATCCCCACTTTGATGACCAAAAAAGTTGTCCCGAAAATTAAACACATCAGGATATAGTTGAACGGGATCATATCCATTCCTCCTTTTCCCCAGTATAAAGGGGGTTGAACAGAACAGATTTTAAAGTGCAGAACAGATTAACGCCGATATCGGCTATACTGGAGGAAACCGAAACCGAGGAAATGAGCGATGCAGGGTGGAAAAAGAAAATCATCGGAACGTCCATTCGGATAAGCTGTTCGAACAAATTTACGATTATCTGCTGGAAAGGATTAGACGCGGAGAATGGAAAGCGCATGACAAGCTTCCTTCGATCCGGTCGCTGGCGGCGGAATTCCGGGTCCATCGGCTGACTGTATTCAAGGCTTATCAGCTGCTGAAGAACAGTGAAGACGTGTATGTAAAAGACAAATCTGGGTACTATGTTCATCCCGGCAGCCGGTCGATCTTGGGTTCTTCGAACGATCCGATCGTTTCCGCGTATGTGCATGAAAGCCATCTTTCGGAAATTCATCAAGTGCAGGCGGACTATCAATTTTCCAAAGCGCTGCTCGATCCTAACCTGCTGCCGAATCTGTACTTGTCGGAATATGTAAAAAAAGTGTTCGATCTGTATCCGAAAGTGCTGGGCACCTACTCGACCGTTCAGGGGGATCAGGAGCTGCGGGAAGCTCTTCGCGAGTATTTTTCGAAGAACTACCGTTTTTTCGTGTCTCCCGATGAACTGCTCATCACCTCCGGTTCCCAGGAGGCCATCGATCTGGTCGCCAGAGTCCTCGTAAAACCGAGGGATGCCGTTATGCTGGAACGGCCGACTTACAGTCCGGCCATAGACGTTTTCAGCCGGCAGGGTGCCCGCATCATACCGGTCGATATTCATCCGTCCGGCTACGATCTGGAGCAGGTGGAGCTGCTCATGCGGACCTGCAGGCCGCGCCTGTTCTACCTCAACCCTACCTTTCACAACCCGACGGGTTATACCGTACCGGCCGAACAGCGGAAGAAACTGGTCGAGCTCGCGGAGACGTACAAGTGCCTGCTGATCGAAGACGATCCGTGCCGCGATATTTACTTCGGCGATAAGCCTCCCCTGCCGCTCTTTGCTTACGACACCGCAGGGTACGTCATCTATCTCCGCAGTTTCAGCAAATATATCGCTCCCGGCTTAAGCGTTGCCGTTGTGGCCTGCCGTCCGTCGATCATGACCTATCTGATCCGGGCCAAATCGTTGTCCGACAGCGGGGCTCCCCTGCTCAATCAGAAAATTTTCTTGCACTATTTCTTCTCCGACCGGATGCAGCAGCATCTGGAGAAACTGAGAATCGCCCTGGCGGTGCGCAAGGACATCATGGAAGATGAATTGGCCGGAACGGGTTGGCGGTGGACCAGTCCTGCCGGCGGATTTAATCTGTGGGTGGAGCTGCCGGCTTCGGTACCGATGGACCGCTTGCTCAGCCGCTGCATGGAGCAGTCCCTTACCTTCGTCCCGGGTACGATCTGTGATCCGCTGAGAGAGTCGGCATCCCGGGTGCGGATCAGTTATTCTTATTTGAATGAAAGAGAGCTGCGTGCGGGATTAAAACGATTTAAGGATGCGGTCTTCTCTTTGATGGCCTTTCCTTTGTGATGCTTGGATACTTAGGTATATCGTTATAGAGCTGGATAACGTTGTCCTACGGTCGTTTCCATAAAAGTTGCGACCAAGTTTACTTAACGGCTAGAGCATGTATGACTCTACGTTACTATTGACTGAATTGTAAATAATCGGTACTATTTTATGGTATTATCCATTAAATCGGCATTAATGGATAGAACTGTGTAGAAAACCATTTGACAAATTCTGTCTGCCGCACTTGCACTGACCCGTTTAGAACACAGTTGAAAAAACGGTCTTAAGTAAGCCTTACGTTGATACAGGTTATAAATTTTAATTGATTACGAAAGAAATATAATTAAGCTGTAAAACGGTGGTGATGCTGTGAAAACTTGCACCCAGAGAGTACTTCTGACTGTCCCTTTTGTCCTTGCGGTCCTTATAATTGCGACAAGACTTGATTTTTACTATGATTCAAACATGACTATCCGCTTTATTGCCACATTCCTGGTTGCTTTTCCGGCTGGCTATTGGGCGGCTGGAGGAACTAAAGAGGAATAGGTCAATGATCCATACATCAGGTAACAAACGAAGCCCCGTCCAATTGGATGGGGCTTTACTTGTTTGCACATAGAGTAGGATGTCTAAAACTCAATGCAAGTGCGTTTTCCTCTGTTTTTGCTGGTCTTTTTTCTAATTTTCGATTAAAAAATTACAGGCAGGCTGGTAAGTGAGCGCAGCTTTCCATGGTTATAAACGAGCCTCTCCGGTTCGACGGCAAGACGCAGGTCCGGCAGCCGCCGCAAAAGCGTGCCGAAAGCAATTTCCCCTTCCATTCGGGCAAGCGGCGCGCCGAGGCAGTGGTGGATCCCTTTGCCGAAGGCGAGATGTTCGTTCTCTTCACGGGTGATATCGAGCTTATCGGAATCCGCAAATTTCTGCGGATCCAGGTTGGCGGCGGCCAGAGTCAGCAGCACGATCTCCCCTTCGCGGATGACTTTGCCGTGCATGGCGATGTTCTCTCCGGCAAACCGGCTGGCAATGACAATGGGGCCTTCCATGCGCAGCAGTTCTTCTACCGCATTCGGGAGGAGAGACGGCGTTTCCCGGAGCAGGCGCATTTGTCCAGGATGCTGCAGCAGCGCGAGCACACCGTTGCCGATCAGGTTGACCGTCGTTTCGTGACCGGCGATGATAAGCAGCCAGATTGTGGAGAGAAGCTCGTTCTCGCTCAGCTTGTCTCCCTGTTCGTACGCCTGGACAAGACCGCTTGTCACATCGGAGCCGGGATTGCGGCGTTTTTCGTCCAGAAGCGTCCGGATATACGCAATGAACTCATCCAGCGTATCTTCCGCCGCGGAACCTTGACTAGGGTCCGTTGCGGCCTGCAGAAGTTTCTGAGTCCAGCCCCGGAAAAGGCTGCGGTCTGCCGCCGGAATCCCCAGTATCTCCGAAATGACGATAATCGGCAGCGGGTAAGCGAAATCCGCGACAAGATCCATCCGGCCCCGCTCCTGAACGTCATCCAGAAGCTCGTCGGCGATCTGCTGGATGCGCGGACGCAGACCCTCAATCATCTGAGGGGTAAAAGCTTTCGAAGCGAGCCTGCGCAGCCGGGTATGATCGGGCGGATCGGACGTCAGCATATTCGGCATGTTCCTCAACCATTCAAACAGCTTGCCCACATACGTGCTTGCCCCTGCTGCTTCCGGCTCGTTCTGCGGCACGTATTTCCTCATATCTTTGACAAGCCGGGGATCTTTCAGCATCGCGGCCACATCCTCGTGACGATAAGCGACCCAGGCCCCTCCCATACCGTAAAAATCATCCAGGCGGATAAGCGGCTCCTTCTGTGCAGCCAGCCGTTTATAGAACGCGGCCACATCACGCATCGTTTCCGGCGAATTTAAATCGCCGCCCGTAATTTTTTCCATGGATTTACTCCCTTCTTCTTAAAAGCGAATAAGCGGAAAACCGGCTGACCTTTATGAGGAAAATATCGTGCTGCATCGTTTAAGCATGATTCTGTGCAATGCCATGACGGATCATGGTACAGAATTCATTCATCTTTTTGAACATGTTTTCGATATAATGGTCGTCGATGGCGCTAAGATCCGTAACCTCGGTTACGAACTTGTTCTCAAAATGCTCCAGGGTAATGATGACCAGCTCAAATGCCTGCTTACGGTCCACTCCCTCCCGGAGCGGCACACTCTCAAACAACCGCTCCCACACCTCATGCTTGGAAGCTAGTACGTGCCCGTATTTCTTGTCGATCTCCTCTTTCAGCTCTTCCGGGGGTTGATAATAGACCTCGTAAATCAATTGAATATCTTTTGGATGCTTCCGGAAATAATCAAGCTTTTTGCGGCTGTGTGCGTCAATCGCTTCAAAAAAATCACCGTAGTCCGGAACAGCTTCCAACCGGAGTTCTTCCCTCGCCTTCTCGAAACAGTGATCCACCAGGCTGAAATACAGCAGTTTTTTGCTTTTGAAATGGTGAAAAATTAACGCCTTGGAAATTCCGGCCGCCTCCGCCAGCATTCCGGTCGAAGTGTCTTTATACCCGTGGCGCGCGAAAACGGAAAGACAAGCTTCGAAGATCGCGTTTCTTTCGTAAAGTTGTAAAGGCAACCGGTGCCCTCCTTCCTCTATACTAACCGATCGGTTAATAAAATTGTACCGGATGCTAACCGACCAGTCAACATAATACCGGCACGATTCCAACAATAAAAAAACGGCCTCAGAGGGCCGCTGCGTTTACTTAAAAAGAAGAGGTTGCGGGGTCAGACTGGACAGGCCAGCCACTTGCATACCCGCTGCATCCATGTACTTGCAGAAGCTGCCGCTAGTCGCGGTTGCCCCAGGCTTCTGCAAGCAGCTCCGTGTTTATGCCGACGGCGGCAAGGGATCCGAGAGAGGCGGCCGTGATCGCCTGATACATTTCGGTTGCGGAATCTCCGGCAGAGAAGACTCCAGGCACGTTCGTTTTGCCGAAAGGATCGGCTACCACGGATCCCCCTTCCGTCATGCGGCAGCCGATCTCACGGGGAAGATCCGAACCGGCGGCCAGCTTGGGCGCGAAGAAAATTCCTTTGCATGGAATGGCGCTGCCATCCTGAAGCACAACCTCTTCGACCATGCCGCCGCTCGATTCAATGCGCACGATGGGCGAATCGTAAACCGGCACACGATGCGCGTTAAGCTCTTCACGCTGTTCTTCCGTTAGCTCATCGGGACCGTTGGTACAGATCGTCGTCCGCGCGGACCAGCCGGAAATCGTACGGGCCGAATGCATCGCGGCCCCTCCCTTGACAATCAGAACCAGAGGCTGGTCCCTCAATTCCCATCCGTCGCAGTAAGGACAGACAAACGCGCTTTTGCCGTAAACGTCCGCCAAACCGTTAATATCGAGCGGAAGGTCTTTCTTTCCCGTAGCGAAAAGAAGTTTTTTACACCGGTAGACCGTTCCTTGACGGGTCGTGATTTGAAAATTGCCATCCGATCCCGTGACGGATTCGGCCGCATCCGCATCGAAAGAGACCGAAGGATACGCTGCAATTTGCTCCCTCGCGATACGGCGGAATTCTGCGGGGCTGATGCCGTCCCGTGTCAGAAAGCCGTGAGACTCGCGGGTAACCCTGTTGCGCGGACGCTCTTCGTCGATAACGACCACACTTTTCCTTGCTCTGCCAAGTACGAGGGCCGCGTTCAAACCCGCCGGCCCCCCGCCGATAATGCCTACATCGATATGCTGCTCCATATTCTCCTCCTTATGGATCTTTAATGTCTATAATTAGAATACAAAAAGGCTATTCCTTCTTGTGCGTGACTTCGCCGCTGCAGGCGGACGCCGAGTCAAGTACCGACTGGATCGTGTGCTTTCTTAAATAATCGTTCAGATGCCGTTCGGCGCCCATCATCACTTTTTTAACGAGACATTCTCTGTCGTCCGCACCGTCCGGCGATTCAGGCTCCAGAATCTCCGATTCGAAAAACATCGGGTGATGTTCTTCGCTGATTTTGAAACATTCATACATATGCTGGCGTCCTTCGATCACCTGAATGACATCAAAAAAAGAGATTTCATCAGTCTTCCGCGCTAGCTCGTAACCCCCGCTTGCTCCCGGTACCGCACGAACGATACCGTCCTGCCGAAGCTTGGACATAATTTTGGACAAGTAGCTTTCGGACACGCCGAGCCAGGCCGCTAATTCCTTAATGCCTACGTTGCGGCCGCGCTCCGTATGGGCTAAATGAATCAGTGCATGCAGAGCGTATCCGGTGCTTTTGGAAAATTGCATGATTGGGCTGCGCCTCCTTCCCGTGCGAATTAAAAATGAACGAAGATTAACGAGCTTATTCGTCATTTTTTAATTGCGGATCTATAATGTCTATAATATACGACAATATATGCTTTGGCAAGCGGGAAACGGATTCTTCCCGGCGGAAAGTCAATCGTCCATACAGCTTCGCTACCCATATTCCAATTAATATGGTAAATTTAACCTGACAACTTCAAGGAGGATTTCTTTCTATGCGATTAAACAGAACGGCGTTTATTTTTATTTGGTTAATCGGGGCCGCAATTGTTTTTTACGGGATCATAAAATTGGAACGGTTTCTGGATGCTGAAAGTATCAAATCTACTTACTCAATCATTCTCTTGCTCAGCGGCTTCAAAATTTTGTTGTATATGCTGACCGGAATTTACAGCGGCACTCTCTTTCTAACCAGTCAACTGACTGTTCACCGGGCCTTGTTTTTCACGGTATTCCTTGTGTTTCTTCTCTTGAGCTTTTACCCGCTTCTGATATTTGCCATGCCTATGCCGATGACAGATTTCCTTATTCTCCATTACCAAAAATTCGCGTTCGTAGCGGGTTTGTGCTTATTTATGTCGCTTTACAAATTCAAGGGAAAGTCCCCGGCTCATCCGCACCAGGCAGGAGAACCCGTAAGTGACCGGGCCGCAGGCTACTAGAACTTTTAAAGGCCGGTTAACTTGAATCGCGTATAGACGTGCTCCCTTGATAGAGCGTGCCTTTTTTACCCGTAATGAAGGCCGATTGTCCGGTAAAAACAACCTATCGCAATTTAAGGAGAGTATTTTTCTGTGAAACTGAACAAAACGGCGTTTATTTTTATTTGGTTGATCGGGGCCGCAATTTTCTTTTTTGTTACGACACAGCTTAGAGCATCTATCGACGAAGGATTTGCGAGGCTACCCCAGACTTTTTTTCCCTTGCTCGGTATCTTTAAAATTTTGCTGTTTATGGGAACGGGTTTTTGCAGCGGTACGCTTTTCATAACCAGTAAACCGCATGTTCATCGGGCATTATTTTTTACTGTCTTTGTCATTTTTTTTGTTCTGAGCTTCTATCCTCTATTTCTCTTTGTAACACCTTTGCAATCGATACTGACGAGTTATTCAAATTTTGAAGAATTCGCGTTCATAGCAGGATTAAGCTTGTTTATGTCAATTTATCCATTCAAGCCAAAAGCCGGAGTTCGCACCCGGAATGAGAACAAGCCGCATGAGGGAGCACAGGCTTCCGAGATTGAAGCTAACATCTGACTACATCCCATACAAAAAAGCACACTCCGTTATAGGGGTGTGCTTTTTGTAATTCCGCAACCAAAGTGCAGCTATCTCCGGCCATTTACTGCCGACGGCAACCTATGCGAGCGTTTCTGCTCCACGGTGACGCTTAGCCCTGCAAACTATGCCAGTCTAGCTTTCTCCTGCAAGCTTGCGGATCAAGTCCGGCAGCCAGTCGTCCAACTGACGGAACGTATAGCCGGCAGATTCGGCTTTGGACGTGTCCATGTACCAGGATTCCGGTACGCCGAACGGGGACATGTGATCATCGTCCGTTTTGTCGGCAACGTGCGCTTTCGTGTTCAAAGCTTCCTCGATCAGGGAGACGATTTTACCCGGCGTAGTCTCTCCCTTGGAGCAGGCGTTCACGGGTCCTTCCAGCGCGGAAGTTCCAAGCCAGCCCAGGAAAGAAGCCGCTTCATCGGAGTCGATGAAGGTCAGGAGCGCATCCGGGTTCGGGATACCGAGCGGAAGTCCCTGCTTGATATGCTCGATATGAAAATGCAGCCTGCGCGTATAGTCATCGGATCCGAGCACGATGGGAAACCGTACGGCCGCGGCCGGAAAAGTCGCTTGCCGGAACAATACCGTTTCCACAAGCCGCTTGCCTTCCGCGTAATCCGGCTTGTCCGGGTATTCGGAAGGCAGCGGATAGCGGTAAGGATCGAAATCGCTTTCCTTTTTGCGGGGGCCGCCAAACGGGTAGACGCTCTTCGATGACGTCACGATATACCGGCCGGCTCGGCCGTCAAACAACCGGACTGCGGCTTCCGCATCTTGAGGCGTGTAACAAATGTTGTCGTACACCACGTCGTAGTCTCCGGAACCGACCGCCTGACGCAGCGCTGCCGCATCCGTGCGGTCGGCAATAAGTCTTTTGACGTCAGGTCCGAACGAATCGGAAGCATTCCCCCGGGTCAGAATGGTTACATCGGCCCCGCTTCTAAGCAGATTCGCGGTAAGCTTTTTACCGAAAAAGCGCGTTCCGCCCAAAATAAGCACGTTTTGCATGAACAATCCCCTCCTCCCGTAAATTTTACCACCTTCTTTCCCCAAAGAAAAAGACTGCCCGGCGGCAGCCTTTCTTACGGAGAAGCGGCTTTTATTCCACGAGCTCCTCCACTTTCTCCGCCAGAAACAGCGAATAAATGCGCACGATTATAATTTTCAGCACAATGTACGCGGGTATCGCCAGAATCACGCCAAGTATTCCCGCGATATCCCCGGCGACCAGCAGCAGGATCACGGTCGTCAGCGGGTGGATATCGAGTCTTTTTCCGTAAATGTGAGGAGAAAGCAGGTTACCTTCGATTTGCTGCGCGATAACCGTTACAATCAGCACCCAGGCTACCATGGCAGGGGAAACGGTAAAAGCGACGATAATCGTCGGGATAGCGCCGAGAATAGGCCCGATGTACGGGATGATATTCAATATCGTAGCCGCGATGGCCAGCAGAAGCGAGTACGGAAGATCGATAATCAGAAAACCTATGTACAGCATGACACCCAGCAAACAGGTGATGATGACGCGACCCACGATAAACCCGCTCAGCGCGGAATCGATTTGGCCCAGCACTTCCTTCCCGTCCCGGCGGTAGCGCCTTGGAATGACAGTCAGAATCGAGGACGGAATATGCTCGCTTTCCTTCAACATGTAATACAGAATGATCGGCACTGTCGCAATAATAATCACAAAATTGGTCAAAATCGAAACCACATTGGACACATAATCGGAAGCCGCCGTAATCCCGCGGTTCAAATAATCCGAAAGCTTGGTCGACAGATCCGATTCGCTCCCTGCGAACATGGAGAACATCCGGTTCTGCTGCAGCCTGGCCATCTGATGCTTGAAGTTTTCGATCAGTCCGGGAACCCCGTTTACGAAATTCTCCACCTGGTGCTGCAGTGTCGGCCATACGCCCGCTACGAAGACGACGGTGATCGCACCCAGTACAAAATACACCAGAAGAATAGACAACACTTTATTCAGTTTCCGGGTCGTTAAATAATGGATCACGGGGCGGAGCAGATAATAGAAAAAGCCCGCCATCATAAACGGAACGATCAAAATATTGATCATCGTGATCAAGGGATTGAACACGAAACTGATCTTGCTGAACAGCAGAATAATCAGAAGCACCGATATAATTCCCAGGCATATACGGAAAAAACGGCTCTGAAGGTACATGTTCCTCTCCCCCTCTCCTTTTTGTACGGCAAGCGCCGAATTGCGTTATGCCATACATTACCCGGATCGGAGAAAACTCAATAAAAGAAAAATACAGACCCTCGTACGGAATTTTGCCGCCGCGTGAGAGCCTGTGATAAAGTGAATTTGCAAAGGAATTGACTATTTCTTGCGGAAGGAAATTTGAACGTATGGACTTGAAAAAATTGCATTATTTTATCGCCGTGGCGGAAGAGCTTCACTTCAACCGGGCCGCGAAGAAGCTTAACATGACCCAGCCTCCTTTAAGCCAGCAAATCCAGGTCCTGGAGGAAGAACTCGGGGTCAAACTGTTCGAACGTACCAAACGGCAGGTTCGGCTGACTCCTGCGGGAGCGGTATTTTTAGAAGAGTCGAGAAGCCTTGTCGCTCAATTGGAGCAGTCGATCCGAAAAACACAGCTCGCCGGACAAGGTAAAACCGGAAATTTGTCCATCGCATTCGTGGATTCGGCAGTCGGCGGCACCATGGTCGAAGTCTTAAAAGCGTATCGCGAAAAGTTTCCGGATGTTCAGCTCACGCTTACGGAAATGACGACCACCCAGCAGCTGAAAGCTCTGCACGACAAAAAAATCGACGTTGGCTTCCTGCGTTCGGCCGGCCCGTCGGCTCACATAAATTCGCGTCTTTATGCAAACGAATCTCTGCTTGCCGTTTTGCCCGTTACTCACCCGTTAGCCGCACAAATGTCTCTGTCTATACATGCTCTGGCGGACGAGCCTTTTATCATGCCTCCGCACAATAAAGGGGCGGCTTTTCATGAGCTGATTTTCGGTTTCTGCGGAAAGCATGGATTTCAGCCCCGTATCGTACAGGAAGCGGTTCAAATGTATACGATCGTTAATCTCGTGGCGGCGGGAATAGGCATCTCCATAGTTCCTTCTTCGGTTTCCGCCTTCCGGCGGGAGGATGTCGTGTTCCGCTCCTTCAGTGAAATCACGCCGTCCGTTCCTCTTTATGCGTCTTGGAAATCAGACAGCGACGCCGTTCTGACGAATTTTCTTAACATTCTGGAAGAAAAAACGGCCGCCGAGGCCTTGGCTCCGCATGCTTAACAGGTTTTTCCCGGGTCAAATTCCGCAATGCCGTTTAAAATATGGTCGATCTGCTTCATAACCTCGGCATCCAGCCCGACTCCTGCCGCTTTTACGTTTTCTTTTACCTGCTCGGGCTTTGAGGCCCCGATAATAGCCGATGAAACGTGCGGGTTTTGCAGAACCCATGCCAATGCAAGCTGAGGCATTGTCAAACCGGATTGTTCGGCAAGGGGACGGATCCGCTCGACAGCCCGGAGCGTTTCTTCACGCAGCCACTGTCCGGCTAAACGATCGAAAAAAGGGGCACCCGCCGCTGCGGAAGCGCGGGAACCTTGGGGCACCGGCTTGCCGGGCGCATATTTGCCGGAAAGAATACCCTGTGCCAGCGGCGACCACACCACTTGTCCGATGCCCTCACGCTCGCAAGCCGGGATAACTTCGGCTTCGATCACCCGCCACAGCATGGAGTATTGGGGCTGACTCGCCACAAATGGAACGCGCAGCTCTTTTGCCAGAGACGCACCCCGCTTAATCTGTTCGGCAGTCCATTCGCTGACCCCGATGTAAAGAACTTTCCCCTGCCGGACGAGATCCGAGAAAGCCAAGAAGGTTTCCTCAAGCGGCACATCCGGATCAAACCGGTGTGCGTAATACACATCGATATAATCGGTTTGCAATCGGCGCAGGGAAGCTTCGCAGCCTTCCATGATATGTTTGCGCGACAGCCCTCTGTCGTTGGGTCCGCTGCCTGTCGGATGAAATACTTTCGTGCAGAGCTCGATGTTGTCACGCCGGATTCCTTTGAGCGACGCTCCCAGCACGGACTCCGCTCTCGTCTCGGAATAAACATCCGCCGTGTCGAAAGTCGTGATCCCCGCGTCTAGTGCGGCATTCACACAGGCTTGCGCCGTGCTGTCATCCACTTGAGCCCCGTGTGTGATCCAATTCCCCAGAGCCATCTCACTGACTGATAAGCCGCTTTTTCCCAGCTTCCTGTATTTCATTGATCCAGCCTCCCATCGTTTGCCTCCGATTATAACAAGCCTTTTTTGATATGAAAAATATATGTTTGTCGAGTAATTAATATGGATTTCCTATTAATTATCTTCATGTCAGCTTCCTTCTGAACCAAAAAACTGACCGCTCCGGTTACGGTGCGATCAGCCCTTTAGCGCTTAGCCGGTACCCATTCCCATACCGATGCGTTTAATCGATTCGCTGCAAATCGCGTAAATTCCGTCATTTAATCAGCTTGATGTTCTCTTTCTCCATAACCTGCCGGATTTCGGGATCACGAAATACTTCGTATTCCTTTTGACGCACAGGCCAAGTGTCCATAATTACACGTCATTTATTATTAATCTCATTAATTAATTGATTTCGCTTCATTTAACTCCGGATGATTTGCGGATTCCCGCGTAGTTCGGGCCCAGACATCTTCAAGCTCCGTTCCGCCCCTGCTCGTTGATGCCGCTTCTCTGTAAAAACCTGAAAAACCGGAAGCATAAATCGCTTCCGGCTCATTGACCGGCATTTCGCAGCCGGTGGTTTTGTATTCTTTTATAGGAGATAGTGTTTGAAAAGGTTACGCATTGTCTTGAAGCTTCGCCGCAAAGCCGTTTATTAGCACACCCAGTCCGAATTCGAACTCCTTCGCCCAATTCGTGTTCGTCGTATGAGAGGCAAGTCGAATCAAATGCGGAAACCGCTCTTCGGGAAGCTGCCTGAAAAAACAGCTGTACTGTTCGCCAAGTTCCTTCGGCGTTGTCTGAACCCCACCGGCAAATGCGTGAATTCTCGCTTCTTCGGCGGCGAATCCGAGCACGTAATTTTTGACCATCGAAGCGATCCAAGGGATCTGATCGTCCTTAAATCCCGCCGTAACAAATAACCCGTAGAGTTTTTCCATCTGCGTTAATCGTTCATAGCCTCCGCCAAAGCCCGAATTGAACAACTCCACCGCATCCCGGTGCGAAAGCAGAACATGCTTGAATTGCTCCGCCCACATTATCAACTGCTTATTCCATGGAAGCGATGAGTCCGGCCAAGCCATGGTCCCGCATATTTGATCCAGCAGCAGCCGCATCAGTTGGTCTTTGTCTTCGACGTGATAATATAGAGAGGCGGTTTTAACCTGAAGCTTATCCGCGATTTTTCGCATGCTCAGCTCTTTCAGGCCGCTTTCATTCAGAAGCTGAAGCGCTGTTTGGACAATCCGGTTCCGGTCCAGCGGAGTATGCAGATTTTCATCCTCATGACGTCCGGTTGGCGGATGAGCCGAAACGGTCCGTTTTCTTGCCATAAAGCTCCCTCCTTTTTTACTTGACAAGTATAACATAGTCCTATATTCTAACACCATTAGATTATTCTAATGCCATTAGATTATATTCACTACTGTTAAACCCGTTCAGTAACAGCTTCGGCATCATTCCGTAGTCGCACGTCAAATTACGTACCGAAGCCTAGATTAAAGGAACCCAAAAGGAGAGAAAAATCATGAAACTTAACCATTTGAATCTGTGTGTAAACAACTTGACGGAAGCCCGGCTTTTTTTCGAACAAATTTTCGACTTTAAGCTGCTCGAACAGAAAGGGGAAGTCATTGCCGCCATGAGCGACAGTGAGGGATTCAGCCTCGTTCTCAGCAATTTTTCTAAACCCGGTGCACAGCCTCCCGCCTACCCCAAAGACTTTCATCTCGGTTTTTACAGGGATACGCCGGAGGAAGTGGATGCTTTTTACAACCGGCTCCTCAGCTCCGGCATTCCGGTGGAAGAAGGCCCCAAAAAGATCCGGAACGGCTACACCCTGTATTTTACCGCTCTGGACGGAATACTTTTCGAGGTTACGAGTTTTGGCGGTTAGCCTTAGTCAAAGCTGCACTCGGTTCTTCATATGTCTGGAGTATATCTTAAAATCAATGGGCAATGATCAGAATATGATACTTATAATCGTGGCCGACAGAAAGCTTACGAGAGCCGCTCCGTACAAGAGCTTAAGCCCGAAACCGGCCACTACGTTGCCCTGCTTCTCGTTTAGCCCCTTCACCGCGCCCACGATCGTACCGATCGATCCGAAGTTAGCGAACGAGATAAGGAATACGGACACGATTGCACGGGTACGTTCACTGAAATCGCCTTGAATTTTCACAAAATCAAGCATAGCCACGAACTCATTCGCTACAATTTTGGTAGCCATGATGCTTCCCGCTTGTACGGCCTCGTTCCAAGGAACGCCTATGAGGAAGGCGAACGGAGCAAGAACGTACCCGAGAATGTTTTGGAACGAAATTCCGAACACACCGCTGAAAATGCCGTTAATCATGGCGATGAGAGCAACAAATCCGACCAGCATGGCGCCGACGATTACGACGACTTTGAAGCCGTCCATAATATACTCGCCCAGCATTTCGAAAAATGTCTGCTTCGTCTCGTCCCGGGTTTCCAAAATATCTTCTTCCGGCTTCACCTCATACGGATTGATGATCGACGCGATAATAAATCCGCCCAGAAGGTTCAGCACCAGCGCGGCCACCACATATTCCGGCTTCAGCATCGTCATATAGGAACCGACAATCGACATGGATACTGTCGACATGGCGGACGCGCACAATGTATAGAGCCGGTTTCTCGGCAGCAGCCCGATCTGCTTTTTGATAGAGATAAACACTTCGTTCTGTCCGAGAATCGCGGATGCTACCGCATTGTAAGATTCCAGTTTTCCCATGCCGTTTACTTTACTTAAGGCAAGCCCGATGTATTTGATAATAAAAGGCAGTATTCTGTAATACTGCAAGATTCCGATCAGAGCGGACATGAACACGATCGGCATCAGGACGTGAAAGAAAAACGAGTGAATTTTATCGTTTACGATTCCGCCGAAGACGAAGTCCGTTCCCGCGTTGGCAAAGCCGAGCAGCTTGGCAAACCCGTCGGCGAATCCTTTAACCAGAAATTCCCCGACACCCGTTTTAAGCAAAATCATTCCTAAAATGATTTGCAGGGCAATCATCACAAGTACAGGCCGGTACTTGATTTTTTTCTTATCCGAACTGACAAGCCACGCGAGCGACAAAATGACGATAAGGCCGATCAAAGCTACCGCATATTTCATACGGCATCCTCGATAATCGTCTGCAGGGCGACTTCGGCCATCTGGTTGAAAGATTGCTCGCTGTCTTTGTGCGCGGAACGTTCGTTTGTAAGAAGCTGGCTGCCCACGGTCAAAATACTCAGCGCTTTCACTCCGTATTTGGCGGCAAGCGTGTAAAGCGCGGTGCTTTCCATCTCGACGGCGAGAACGCCGAACTCCATAAACGTATGCAGTCTGTCGAGGGTATGGCGGTAAAATTCATCGGAATTGTACACATTCCCGGCAAATACGTTGGCGCCGCTCCGCTTCGCTCCCTGATACGCCTGCATCAGCATACCGAAATCGGCCGTGGGGGCGTAGCTGCAGCCGTGGAACATTTTGTCCGTCATGTTGCTGTCCGTCGAGACCGCCTGGGCCAGCACAAGATCGCGGATCTTCAGGTTTGGCTGCATCGCGCCGCACGTACCGATCCGGATCAGTTTCTTTGCCCCGTAATCCCGGATTAACTCCGTCACGTAAATGCTCATCGAAGGATTACCCATACCGGTACCTTGAACCGAAACGGGAACTCCTTTATATAACCCCGTATAGCCGTACATCCCTCTCACTTCGTTATGGCAGCGCACATCAGTCAGGAAATTCTCGGCCACGAATTTAGCACGCAGCGGATCTCCCGGCAGCAGGACGCGTTCGGCGATTTCTCCGGGTTTGGCTTCCAAGTGGATACTCATGTTGTGTTTCCTCCTCGATTGTCGTGGATCGGCGGTTCGCAACCGCTTTCAACCACAGCATAAAAGAATCCGCGGCCGGAAACTAGACACTTATAAGCCGTTGAATACGGAATAATCGGGACCAAGCGTTTACTCCAGCAGTTCTTTGCGGATGTTTTCCAGATCCCTTTTCGTCGGTATCGCGGAAATGATCACGGCGGGCACGGTTTTCAGCGCAACGGGCATCGTGCTTATAATAAAATCAATTTCCCTCTCACGTACGGTTGCATCGCTTAGTTCATGCAGGATGGAAGTTTCAATCGTCAACTCGTCGCCGATCTCTCGTTTAATCCGGTTCGCCACATAATGACGGACGGAAAATTCTTCGCCGATAATGAGAAAAGCTTTTTTGCTTTTATACCGGACATTGGAGCTGACGATAAAACCGAGTTTGACGAGATGGTACGAGCTGACCGATACGGCGGGGTATTCACGGCTCCACCGGTTTATACACTCCGTTACCCCTTCGTAAATAAGAGGCTCTTCCTGGCGCATGTAGGCGATCAGTCGGCTTTTCGATACGGCCATCAGTTCGGGAATGGCATTATCGATCATCAGCTTCTCGAAAAACTCGCACATTTCCATGACAAACCTCCGGCCGGCAGCTAACGAAGGAAAGGTTTCTCTAAGCAAAGGTAAAAGTTTGTTGATCATCCGGTATTTGGGCTCCTCGTTCCGCTGAAGAGCCTCCTCCTGCTCCAGGGCCATTTCCTTTTCGTTCCGGTAATGGTATTGGCTCAGACTGAATAACGACTGCAGGAAGTACATTTCTTCCCGGGCCATGTCCAGGCCGTACTCTTGTCCCAGCTTTCCTGCTAAACGGCGGACGGATTCATGGAAAGCGCCATTCTCCCAATCGTAAAGCTCCCGGCTTACCGAAACGGAATGACCCTGCCGGATTCTCTCCAGCGTAACGGCGATGAGGAAAATCAGACTCCGTTTGGAATTCAGAAAATAAACGATTCCTTGCTCCTCTTCCAATTCCGTTATCCAGTCCCGGATTTGATGATAATCAACCTCTGCGAACGGCCAGCCTGTATAGGGGTGTGAATCGGAAAATAATTTCCAGTAAAAATAACGGATGTGTATTTCATTTCCTTTAAGCGCCGGAGAAGAATAAGCGAGCCGCAGGCAGGACGGCTTCAAATCTTCCCGATTCAGTTGAATAATGAATTTTTTAAACGACGAAGCGCTCATATAAAGCAGCTCCGCAAGCTCCTCGGCAGAAGCCTGACCACCGTAGATGAACAACCTGTGCATGAGGCGGTAATAAGATGTCTGCCTGAACTGCTCCACCAGGACTTCCCGGATAGTCGGTCCGTGACGTTCGCGGCGGAAGAAGATGCCCTTGCCTCTGGAAACTTCGATACTCATTGTCTCCGGCATAAGCGCCGTGATCTCCTCCACCAGTCTCCGGACGGACTTGTCCGATATGCCAAGCTCCCTTTCGGCCTCGCCGAAAGTAAACCACCGTTCTTCGGAATCCAGCAGCTCGATCAGCGCCTTCATCATTTTAAAATCCTTGTTCATTTCATCACCTTCCACGCCCGGTATCGCCCGACTTTCGTACCCTCATTATACCGATATGGAGCGGATTATCCATCCTTCCGGTCCGGAACGCGCGAATACATAAAACTGCTCTATCAGCAGTTGTTCCCTTCCGCACGCAAAATAACCGCAGTCCGGTTCACCGGACTGCGGTTCAGGATATTGTGCCCTGCGCGGGCATAAGGGTATAGCTTTGTGCCGGGTCCGGGTCTCTCAGCCATACAGCCTCGCGTAATAGCCGCCTTTTGCCAGCAGGTCCCGGTGCGTTCCCCGCTCTACAACCGTGCCCTGATTCATCACGGTAATGGAATCCGCCTTCTCCACCGTGCTCAGGCGGTGAGCGATCAGAATCGTCGTCCTGCCCTTCATCAGTTCGACCAGCGCCTTCTGCACCCAATGCTCCGACTCGTTGTCGAGCGCGGACGTGGCCTCGTCGAGAAGCAGAATCGGGGCGTTTTTCAGGATGGCCCGGGCTATGGCGATACGCTGCCTCTGCCCGCCCGACAAGGAGGCTCCCCGCTCCCCTGTCTGGGTTTGATAGCCGTTCGGCAGTTCCTCGATAAAATGATGGGCATACGCGGCCTTGGCCGCCTTGATCACGTCGTCCGCCGCTGCCTGAGGATTGCCGTAACGGATGTTCTCTTCGATCGTTCCGCTGAATAAAAACGGCTCCTGCGGCACATAAGCGATCTGCCCGCGGATTTCTTCCAGCGTATACGAGCCGAACAGTTTGCCGCCGAGCAAGATCTCTCCGCTGTCCGCGGGATAAAAGCCGAGCAGCAGCTTGATCAAGGTGCTTTTGCCGCTCCCGCTCGCGCCCACAATCGCCGCGACCTGTCCCGGATACACCTTCATGGACATCCTGCACAGCACTTTTTTGTCCGCCTGATAGGAAAATTCCACGTCCCGGAATTCCACCATCGCTTCCGAGGATTTTGCGGGATCGGGCAATCCAAGCCTCTCCGGCTCTTCTTCCTCCGCTAAAATTTCCTCAATCCGGTGCGCGCCGGCCAGCGAATTTTGCGCCATGGACAGCACGGTCCCGAAATTCATAATCGCATGGGTCAGGTTGATCTGGAGAACGGCAAGCGCCGCAACGCTTCCCATTCCGATAAGCCCGTAAGCGTATAGCAGACTTCCGATGACGATGATGCCGCAGAACGTGACATAGCTGACAAAATGGTTGACGGCGGCCTGCAGCCCGTTCTTCCTTGCGGTCTGCTCGGCAAGCCGGGTCACTTCTTCGTTCAGGTTCCGGTATTGCGAATAAACCGGCCGAATATGAAACAGCTTCACAAGCTGAATGCCTCCGATAAAGTCCTTAAACTTTTCGGTCATCCGTGCGAGAGTTTGCAGCGACTTCTCGGAAAGAACACGGATTTGCCGGGCAAACCGGGCACTGATCGAGAATGAAACAAGCAGAACGAGCAGCGAAACGGTAGCGAATCTCCAGTCGATCAGCACCATCGAAATGATAGAGCCTACACTGAACACCACCTGCAGCAGCAGCATGAAATAAATGCTGGAAAAGGTGAGTTCCACCGCGGCCACATCGTTGTTTACACGCGACAGCAGGTCGCCGTGATGCGTCTGCTCCAGGTATCTCGGCCGGAGCCGGCAAAATTTCCGGTACAGACGCTCACGCATGTCCACAATCGTAAATTCGACGCTGCGGTGATACAAATACGTGAACCAGGGGGAAATGACATTTTCGAGAAGCAAAGCTCCCGCAAGAATATAAAAAGCACGATACATCAGAGCCGCATCGCGGTAATCGGCAAAGTTGACCAGATTCTGGACAACCAGACTGAAGGAAACGAGAAACAACGTCTGGTTGACTGCCGTAATACCGAGACCCGTGTAGTACTGAATTTTGCGTCTGCGGTTCATGAATCTCATTAAGTACAACAGTTCTTTCACCTGTGAGACTAATCCGCCGCTCTTCATGTGTAAACGACCTCCTTGCTTTCCGCAGGACCGGTAAACTCCTGGAGATACGATTGAGCGTACAGCCCTTTCTTCTCCAGAAGCTGCGTATGGGTCCCCGCTTCAACAAGCCTTCCGTGTTCCATAACCCATATTTCGTCCGCATTCTGAACGGTAGACAGCCGGTGGGCGATTACGATTGTCGTTCTTTCTCTCATCAGAACACCCAGCGCTTCCTGCACCGCACCCTCGGATTCCGGATCCAGAGCGGATGTAGGCTCATCGAGCAATAGAATCGGAGCATTCTTGAGAAGAGCCCGGGCTATGGCGATCCGCTGACGCTGGCCCCCCGAGAGAAAGCCGCCCCGTTCCCCGACATATGTCTGATACCCTTCCGGCAGACTCATAATGAACGTGTGCGCTTGCGCCGATTTTGCCGCGGCGATCACTTCGTCCATGGACGCGTCTTCCCGGCCGTACGCGATATTGTCGGCTACGGTGCCGCTGAACAAGTAAGACTCCTGAGTCACCACGGCAAAATGGGAACGCAGCTGATCCGGGTTGCTGCCGTTTACCTGCTGGCCGAATACGCGAATGTTCCCCTGCCCGTCCTCCAGCGGATAAAAACCGCACAGCAGTTTGAAAACCGTGCTCTTGCCTCCGCCGCTTGCGCCTACCAGGGCGATCGTCTTTCCTTCCGGAACCGTAAAACTCAAATTTTGCAATATGGGAGATCCGTTCTCATAGGAGAAAGACACGTCCCGGAACTCGACCGGAGCAGAGGCGGTTTTCGCGATCGCATGCCCCTGCTGATTTTCGGCAGGCTGTTCCAATAGTTCGGAAACCCGCTTTAAAGCACCGGACATCTCAAACGTGCGCGTGATAAGCTCGGGAATATGATCCAGCGGCTCCAGACACAGATTGAGCAGGTAGAGGAACGCGATAAGTTCTCCGGTACCGAGCTCCCCCTTGGAAATCAGATAACTGCCGTAGCTTACGGCAAAAATAATTGGGCTGATCATGAGCGTCGACAAGAGGGGATTGACCCACGCTTCCCTCTTCTTCACGGCCAGTTTCTTCTGAGCCGTCAGCAGCAAGAGAGACTGGTAGGAGCGGAACAGCAGTCCTGACAGCAGGTAACTTTTCACCACCGGCATACCACCAAGCGTATCCTGCAGATTCATGTTCATCCGTCCCATGTTCGCCTGGGCTTCTTCCGTCAGCTGCTGAAGCTGCTTGCCGATCCAGTGAGACACAAGCAGGGATACGGGAAAAAGCAGCAGACTGTACATCATCAGCTCCCATTGAATCCAGATCAGATAGGTGAAGCAGCCCACGAACAGCAGCGGATGATAAAACCATTGGGCCAGATCCCGGCTCATAAATTGCTGAATAAGCTGAAGATCACTACTGATTCGGGACAAAATATCGCCGGAATGCTGTTTTTCCACATAATGAATAGGCAATTTGCCGATATGGTTCATCACATGGTTGCGGATATCTCTCACAGCCGAGGCGCTGCTTCTCTCGACTCCGTAGATCATCAAGTATTTCGCGGGCACCCCGATCAGAATGACGAAAAAAACGGTCCAAACGATTTCCATGACAACCGGCCCCGCTCCGTTCTCGGCCTGGGAGGTCAGCTGCTCGATCAAGCTGCCCGTCCATACTTCGATAACGGCTGCCGCAATCGCGGATACGGTGCCTGCGATCATCCACCCTCTGTGACGGTTTACAAATATTAATAACCAGCGGAACGCTTTCCATGCCGCATACACGCGCTTGCTTTTTTGTGCCGCCATTAGCTCCCCCTTCCCGGTGATGGACTGGCCGTCAGCTTCCATGCAGCACCTTCGTCGATGCACCGCTCCGCCGAGCGATTTCCTCCAGAATCCGGAGGATGACTTCGGCCGTTCCGTCCAGACATTCCGGTTCAAGCAGCTTCTCGTGTGCGCCCGCGAGTTTGTATTCCGTGTAGATTCCCGCAGCCGCTCCGCGCCAGGACGGCAGGCCGTGCTCCAGCCGGAAGGCGTCGCTGTCTTCGGCGATCAGCTCATGGATATGCCCTTCAACCGTTCCCCTGTTTATAAGCTGCGCTTCATACATCAAAGTTGCACGCACTTTGCTGCCGACACGCTCGCGGATAACGGGGTTCGCCATTAGTTCTTTTTCCGATTCCGACAAATCCTCCAGTATTTCCTGCCATTCACTGTCGGTTGTCTCCAGGGGTGTCAAGGTTTCCTTAATCCAGGAGTCCACCATAATCAAGTCCGAGACGCGGAAGCCTCTCTTCTCCATCCTCTGAGCGACCTCAAACATCAAATTGCCGCCGAAGCAATAGCCGAGCAGCACGTAAGGAGCTTCCTCCTGAAGGCGCACGATTTCGTCGACATAGCCGTCCAGCATCGCTTCGTAGCTTTCTGAATCTTCGATAAAATCGGTCCCGTACAGGACGAAACGGTCGTCCAGCAGGTTTGCGAGTTCCCGGTACCCGATACCGAATCCGCTTCCCGGCGGAAAGCAAAATACGTTCATGGCTCCGCTCTTATTGAGCTTGATGAACGACTGCCCCTTTATCTCCAGGCCCGATTCACCGCTTCCGAGCGCCATCGCTTCCACCGTTAAATTCTTAAACTGCTGATTCAGCGGAACTTCGATGCCGGTTTCGTCATAAATCGTTTGAATCAGCCGCATAAGACTCAAGGAACTGCCTCCGAGATCGAAAAAGTTGTCTTTCACGCTGATTCTGCGGAGACCGAGCACATCCTTCCAGATCTGGGCGATCTTCACTTCCAAAAGCGTGCGGGGAGCGATATATTCGGCCGGTTCCTCTGCGCTCTCTTCCGGAGCGGGCAAAGCCTTCCGGTCGATTTTGCCGTTCGGCGTCAGCGGCATCCGCACCAGCTGCACGAAGTGCGCCGGGATCATGTAGCCCGGAAGCACTTTAGCCAGCGCTTCCTTGAGCCCGCCGGCCGTCAGCTTCGACTGCGCCACGAAGTAAGCGCACAGCTGCTGGCCGTCCGCCTCCTCCCGGGCGATGACGATCGCTTCCTGCACGGACGGAACTTGGAGGAGCCGCTCCTCGATTTCGCCCGTCTCGATCCGGTAACCGCGGACCTTCACCTGATGATCGATGCGGCCCCTGTATTCGATGTTCCCGTCCGGCAGCCACCGGGCCAGGTCCCCGGTCCGGTACATCCGCTCGCCCGGCGAAAAAGGATTTTCGACGAACTTCTCAGCCGTCAGCTCGGGACGGTTCAAATATCCTCGCGCCAAGCCTTCGCCCGCTATACACAGCTCTCCCTCCACTCCAGCAGGAACCAATTGCAGGTGATCATCCAGGATGTAAATCCGGTGGTTCTGAATCGGCCGGCCGATCGGAATCGGCTTCAGCCCGTTATCCCCGTTGCCGGCCGTCCAAACGGAAGTGACGATCGACGCCTCCGTCGGACCGTAAGCGTTGAAGTACCGCACTTTGTCTTTCCACTGCTGAACGAATTCGGCCGATACAGCCGAGCCTCCGGTGATCAGCTTTTGAAGCTCCGGCATATGATCCGGATTTAAATAGGCCGCATACGTCGGGGGTAGGATAGCCGCCGTAATTCCGTTATCGTTCATATAGCGCTGAAACGACCGGTTGTCCAGAATGGTCTCGGCTGTGGGGATGTAGAGAGCGGCCCCGAAAAACAGCGCTTTGAACACCTCCCAGCACGACGCGTCGAACGACAGGCTCGCGAACTGGACGATTCTGTCCGTTTCGGTGATGCCCAGCGTGTCCCGGAACATGTTCTTCAGGCTGACCAGGCCGTGGTGTTCCACCATGACGCCCTTCGGTTTCCCCGTCGTTCCCGACGTGTAGATAACGTAGGCCAGATGATCCGGACCGTTAACCGGCTCCAGATTCGTTCCGTCGCCGCTGTAGGAGCTCTCGTCGTCGAGCGTCAATACGGTTCCTTCGAACGGAACACGATCCAGCAGCCGCCCCTGAGTCAGCAGCAGCTTCGCACCCGAATCTTCCAGCAGGTAGCGGATGCGCTCTTCGGGATACTCGGGATCGATCGGCACATAAGCGCCGCCGGCTTTCAACACGGCCAAAATGCCGACCGCTATTTCCAGCGAGCGTCCGGCCATCAGGCCGACGAGCTGATCCGGCTGCACACCGGCCGCACGCAGCGTCCGCGCCAGACGGTTCGCCCGCTCGTTGAGCTCCCGATAAGTGAGATGTTCCTGCTCGTAAACTACGGCTGTCGCATCCGGAACGCGGGCAGCCTGCTCTTCGATCAAACCATGAATCGTTTGGTCCCGGTCATAGTCCGTTTCCGTGTCGTTAAATTCAGCAAGCAGCCGGTGTTTCTCGGAAGGAGTAAGCATATCCGCCTTACCCAATTCAAGATCCGGCTGAAATAACAGGACGGACAAAAGCTGCACGAGATGCGCCGCGGCCTTTTCGATAAAACCGGGATCATACCGCCGGCCGTTGAAACAGACGTTCATCCGGATGGAGTCACCGCTCAGATCGAATTCAAAAACGGTATCCGCAGCGGCTTTTCCTTGAATATCCGCCTTATGGATTTTTTTGTAGGTAACAATCGTATTCAAGACAGGAATTCCTTCGGGAGCAATCTCGATGTTTAGGGCTTCCGTCATTTTCCTGAAAGGAAGCTGCTGATTTTCCAGCGCTTCGCCGATAGCCGGCTTCACTTGGCCAAGCAGGGATTTGAACGTGCTATCGCGGTTTATGTACGTTTTAATCAGAAGAAAATCGTGGATCGCCGGCTCTTCCCCGTTTCCCGTATCGGCAGGAATCCCGACGAGCACATTTTCCCGTCTCGCATAAATGTGGAGCAGGCAGTTTACCCCCGCCAGGACGATCATAAAAACAGCCAGATCCGAGCCGTTGGCAAGCCGGAGGATTCTTCCGGACAATTCCGGCGGCAGCGTAAGGCTGACAACGTCCGGTTTCTCTTCGGAATCCGGGCGGTCCATAATCTCGGAAGGCGGATTGTACGGAAGAAAGGTCAAGCTGTCTTCGGCGTTGAATTTTTGTTTCCAATACGCTTCTTCCTTTTCAAACAGTGATTTCATGCGTACCTCCCCTAAAATAAGATCGCCCATACCCGGAGTGCGCGTCCCTTTTTACCGGACACACACTCTTCAGGCATGAACACCTAGCAGCTGTCAGGGCTTTGTCTAAAAGGCAAATTCAATCGCATCTACCGAACTCTTCGTGCCGGCAGAAGGCTTGAGGCAGTGAATCCCGCTTAACCGGCTTTCGGGATTTTCGCAAATCTGGGACAGGACATGCAGGTAATCCCGGACCATCGTCCGGATTCTTCCCTCTTGGAACAATTTCGTCGCGTAAAAGAAGCCTCCGCTGAGCGTTCCGTTCTCTTCGGACATGAACAAGGTGAGATCGAACTTCGCTTCTTCCAAATCGTCCAGCTCATACGGCTTAAGACGAAGGGTCCCCAGCTCGGCGTCGTGCTCCTCGATATTCTGCATATCGAACACCGTATCGAACAGCGGGTTCCGACCCGTATCGCGTTTCACATTCAAACGCTCCACAAGCTCCTCGAACGGATAATCCTGATGCTCGAAAGCTCCCAATGCCATTTCCTTCACTTCTTCCAGGTAGGAAAGGAAGGTTTTATCACCGGCAGGCCGGTTGCGGATCGCCAGTGTGTTGACGAACATGCCGATAACCGGCTCCAGATCCGCATCGGTTCTGCCTGCGACGGGCGTTCCGACAATCACATCTTCTTGTCCGCTGTATTTGGACAGCAGCACGCTGTAGGCGGATAAAAGGATCATAAACAAGGTGATTCCGGACCGGGCCGCCAGTTTATTCAGCTCTGCCGTAAGCTCCTCGCCGACTTCGAATTCCAGATGAGCGCCCTCATAGCTCCGTACCGACGGACGATCATAGTCGGCCGGGAGCTCGGCGTCAGGCAGCTCGCCGGCGAGAGCTTGCAGCCAGTACGCCTCCTGCCGCCGTGTGCGCTCCCTGTACGTTTCGCTCTGCTGCCACACCGCGTAATCCTTGTATTGAATACGCAGCGGAGGAAGTGTTTCTCCCGCATAGAGTCTGGAGAATTCGTCCACCAATATCGACATGGACACACCGTCGGACACCATATGGTGCATATCGAACATTAGAAGGTGCAGCTCCGGCTCCAGCTCGATCAGGCCCGCGCGAAGCAGAGGCGGTGTCTTCAAGTCGAACGCGCGGACGAAGCGGCGGACGATCTGTTCCGCCTCCTCTTGGGCCGCTTTGCTCCGTTCGACTGCAAATTCCACATGAGCATGCACCCGCTGAACCGGTTCGCCGTGCACCATTTCAAATCCGGTACGCAGCGTCTCATGCCTTGCGATCAAGGTCCGGAAAGCTTCCTCTATGCGGCCGATATCCACCGGCCCTTCGAGCTGAAGCATCTCCGGCATGTTGTAAAGCTCATCCGCTCCATCCAGCGTGTGCTGGATATAGAGCCGTTTTTGCGCCGACGACATCGGATAGTACTCCCGATCTTCGGCAACAGGGATGGAAACGTGCTCGTGCCGTTCCATCCGGGCGATTGCTTCGGCCATTTCTTCAACCGTCGAATGCCGGAAAACATCGCGCAGCGGCAGGTCCACGTTCAGCTCTTTGTGGACTTTGCCGACGAGCGTGGTCGCCCG
>NZ_FNVF01000018.1:0-9748 GCF_900107975.1 Paenibacillus sp. UNC499MF | reverse complement strand
ATGGCACCGAGCAGCTGCTCGTAATGCTTCGCCATCCGTTCTACCGTTTCTTTTTTATACAGGGAAGTCGCATACTCCAGGCTGCATTCGAGACGGCCGCCTTCTTCCACGACATCCAGACTAAGGTCGAATTTGGCCATGCCGTACTCGCTCGGATAGGAAGTAAGCTTAAGACCGTCCAGCTCAAATTCTTTATTCTCGAGGTTTTGCAGGGAGAACATCGTATCGAAAATCGGATTGCGGCTCAAATCACGGGCCGTCCGGACCTTTTCGACCAGCTCTTCGAACGGATAGTTTTGATGCTCGTATGCGCCGAGAGTCGTCTCTTTGACCTCCTGCAAGTAGGACAAGAACGGTTTGCCGGCAGCCGGGTAACTGCGGATTGCCAGTGTATTGACGAACATTCCGATCAGCGGCTGCACGTCACCGTGAGTCCTGCCGGCAATCGAAGTTCCGACGACCAGATCTTCCTGGGACGTATATTTATGCAAAAGTACCGTATACGCGGCAAGCAGAACCATATACAGCGTGGACCCGCTTTCCGCCGCAAGACGTTTCAAAGCTTCGCTCTTCTGTCCATCCACAAAAAACTCGAGCGTATCTCCTTCGTAACTCTGCACGGCAGGACGGGCAAAATCCGTCGGCAGCTCCAGCACGGGAAGTTCTCCCCGGAACACATCGAGCCAGTAAGCTTCCTGCCGCTTCAACTGCTCTTTCTGCGCCTCCGATTGCTGCCATACGGCGTAGTCCTTGTATTGGATGTGCAGAGGTTCCAGCTCTTCGCCGCTGTACAGCCGGACGAATTCCTCCACCAGCACGTCCATCGAAACCCCGTCGGAGACGATATGATGCATATCGAACATCAGGATGTGGCGGTCGGCCGCAAGCTCGATCAAGCCTACGCGGAGCAACGGCGGCTTCGCCAGATCGAAAGGCCGGATGAACTGCCGCACGGCCTCGTCCGCCTCTTCTTCGCCTGCCCGGATATGCTCCACCGAAAAGTCGACGCTTTCGTATACACGCTGCACGGCTTCACCGTTTACGACCTCAAAACCGGTACGCAGCGTCTCATGACGGGCGATCAGTCCTCTGAACGCCTCTTGGAAACGAGGGCGGTCAAGCTCTCCTTCCAGCAGCAAAGCCCCCGGCATGTTGTAGCTTTGGTCGGCTCCTTCGAGCTGTTGAAGGATGAACAGCCTTTTCTGCGCGGAAGACAACGGATAAGTATCGGCTTCCTCCGCCTTCGGGATCGAAGAGAAAGACAGCTGCGCCAGACTTGCGATCGCTTGAGCCATCTCTTCTATTGTCGAGTAAACAAAGACATCCTTCAGAGGGAAATCTACGTGAAGCTCTTTGCGTATGCGGCTGACAAGGGTTGTCGCACGCAGGGAATGTCCTCCGAGTTCGAAGAAATTATCCTTCACACCAACCTTCCCGAGCCCCAAAACGTTCTGCCAAATCGCGGCCAGATCCGCTTCCAGCGGAGTCCGCGGCGCCGTATGCTCCGTTCCCTCCAGAAGGCTGAGTTCGGGAGCCGGGAGCGCTCTGCGGTCCACTTTGCCGTTAGTCGTTAACGGCATTTCATCCAGCTGGACGAAGTAAGAAGGAATCATGTATCCCGGAAGCTCCCGGGACAAGGCGCTTCTTAACTGGCTTGCCTGCAGCTGTCCGTCCGCCGTGAAATAGGCGCAAAGCTGTTTGTCCCCGCTCGCGGTTTCACGAGCTACGATTGTCGCTTTCCGGATGAATTCCACCTTCAGGAGCTGGGCCTCCACCTCGCCAAGCTCGATACGGAAGCCGCGAATTTTCACCTGGTCGTCCATCCGGCCCACATATTCAATCGTTCCGTCCGGAAGCCATCTCGCCACATCCCCGGTCCGGTACATGCGTTCCCCGGGAACGAAAGGGTTGTCCACGAATTTCTCCGCCGTCAATTCAGGCCGGTTCAGGTAACCCCGGACCAAACCTTCGCCGGCCACGCACAGCTCCCCGGCTACACCGATCGGCTGCAGATGGTTGCGGGCATCCACGATATAGGCCGTCGTATTGCTGATCGGACGACCGATCGGAACATTTACCGCATCCTCGGCCACTTCGTTCACCACATAGTACGTAGCGTACACCGTGCTCTCGGAAGGGCCGTACAGATGAATAATTTTGCCCGGACCCAGATGAGCGAGCGCTTTGCGGACATGACCGACCGAAACACGTTCTCCGCCGAACAGAATGGCCCGCATATGCCGCAGGCAGTCCACATTTACATCCACGAGCACGTTGAAAAAAGCTGTCGTAATGAGCGAAACCGTAATCCGCTGCTTTTCGATCAACTCGGCCAGCTGCCCGATTTCCAGCATGATCTCTCTCGGAATAAGGACGAGGGCCGCCCCGTTAACCAAAGCGCCGAAAATGTCGGAAATCGACCCGTCGAAAGAATAGCTGGACAGTTGGAGAACCCGGTCCCGCTCCGTAATCTCGACATAGTTCGTATTCCGTGCGATCCGGATAATGTTCCGGTGGGACACCAGGTTTCCTTTCGGATTCCCGGTCGTTCCCGAGGTATAAATCACGCAGGCCAAATCGGCCGATTCGTTGATTCGTTCCAATTCCGCCTTGTCGTGACGGTAAGATTCTTCGTCATCCAGTACGATCACAACGCTTTGAATGGGAATCCGTTCCTGCAGATGGCGCTGTGTCAGCATAATCTTAGCGCCCGAGTCTTCGATCAGATACCGGATACGTTCTTCCGGATATTCCGGATCGATCGGTACATAAGCGCCGCCGGCTTTCAGCACGGCCATAATGCCGACGATCATCTCGATGGAACGTTCGACAATAATGCCTACGAGGCAGTCGCGGCCGATTCCTTCGCCACGGAGCGTACGTGCCAGACGATTCGCCCGCTCGTTCAGTTCGCGGTACGTAAGTTCCTTTTGCTCAAATACGACCGCCACTGCATCCGGTATTCTCTCCGCATGTTCCTCAAACAGCTGATGAAGGGTTTTATCCCGCGGAAATTCCGTCGTAGTGGCGTTGAACGCTTCGATAATTTGCGATTTTTCTGCCGCCGTCGCAAGCTCCAGGTCGCCCACTTTGACCCGGGGATCGTTCACAATTTGTTCGAGCACATGCAGAAGTTGTCCCCGCAAACGCTCGATATCCGCTTTCGCAAATACGCCCGCATTGTAATCGAACCGTATTTCAATCGCTTCTCCCGGTACGACCGTCATAGTAAAGTCGTAATTCGTCTGTTCCGCCATCTCGACATCCGTAATCGCCAGACCGCCGGTTTGACTGCCGCCCGCCTGCTGCATCTGTTCGTCCATCGGATAATTTTCGAACGCGATAATATGGTGGATGAGATCCTGCTTCTGGGAGCTCCGAGCCTGGATTTCGTAAAGCGGATAATAATCGTAACGGCCGGATTCCAGTGCCTGCTCCTGCACCTTAACCATGACGTCGGCAAAAGACGTATCCGCCTCGCTCGTTACCCGCACCGGTACCGTATTGATGAAAAGACCGATCATCTCTTCGATTCCCGGAATCTCGGCTGGCCTTCCCGAGACGACGCTGCCGAACACGGCATCGCCCGTTCCGTTAATCTTTTGTAAAATAACGCCCCATGCCGATTGCAGCAAAGTATTTAGCGTAACCTGATGCTGCTTGGCCGCACGTTCCATCCGTTCGCTCAAGCTTTTGCCCAGCTCGCAAACGACATGCTCCGGTTGGAAGGAGCCGCTTTTCGCATCGGCTTTTTTCGGAAGCACCGTCTGTCCTTCATACCCTGCCAAATAGCCGGACCAGTAACGGGAAGCACTTTCTTCATCCTGTTTACCCAGCCACTCGATGTATTGACTGTAGTCCGCCGAAGCGATACGTTCCGGCTTCTCGTTCCGGACAAAGGCCGAGTAAGTTTCAAACAATTCCTGCGTAAGCTGCGGCAGGCACCAGCCGTCCATCAAAATATGCTGGAAGCTGAGCAGTACGTGGTAGCGCTGTTCCTCCAGCCGGAGAACCGTAACGCGCAAAAGCGCATCCCGCTCCAGATCAAAGCCGCGCTGCCTGTCCTCTGCGGCCTTTTGATCGGTTTGGACTGCCCGCTCTGCCGGTTTCAGATCACTTAGATCGACATATTCAAACCCGACGGGTTTTTCCCGGTACACGATTTGCATAGGTTCCGCGCCTGCCCCGCCGTAAAAATTGGTCCGGAGCACAATGTGCCTCGCGGCCAATTCAGTCCAGCTTCTGGAGAAAACGTCGACATCCAGCCCACCCAGCAGCGTAAACCGCGCTTGTTCGAAATAGGCGCCTGTCTGCGGGTCCATCGCGCTGTGAAACCACATCCCCTTCTGCATGGGCGTAAGGGTGTAGATATTCTCGATCTCGCCGACAGATGCCGTATCTTCCGAGATCCGCTCCAAGTCGGTGACGGTCAGGCCCTTGAACTGCACGTCGCTCGGAGTCAGCTCCGCCCGCTCTTTAGCCGCGCAGTGGGCGATGATTTCCCGGAGGCTCTGCTCCAGCAGTGCCGCCAGTTTTTCAATCGTCGCTTTGTTAAACTGTTTCCGGCTGTAGCTCAGGTCAAGCGACAGCTTGCCGTCCAGGACCATGCCGTTTATGTCCAGCACGAAGCTCCGAGCCTGCCGGTCGCTCGCCGGAATGCCGCCCGGATACGGCGACAGACCCATCTCGTTATTTTGAAGATCGTCGTCGAACTGGCCTAAATAGTTAAAGTTGATTTCGGGCTCGGCTCCCCACGCCAAGCCGTCTTCCTGCTCCGAAAGATAGCGGCATATCCCGTATCCGATCCCTTTGTTCGGAATCCGGCGCAGATTTTCCTTGACGGCTTTGATTTGAGCGGACAAATCTTTGCCGCTCTCCGGCTCCAGCACGACGGGAAACTTACTCGTGAACCAGCCGATCGTACGCGTAATGTCGATATCCGTACCGATAAATTCGCGCCCGTGGCCTTCCAGATTCAAAAGAACCCGGTCATAACCGCTCCATTTCTGCACGGCAGTTCCCAGCGCGGTGATCAAAATATCGTTCATTTCCGTGTTATAAGCCCGGTGAACTCTTTTCAGCAGCAGTTCCGTTTCTTCGGAAGTCAAAACGGCGAAAAGCGATTCGCTGTCCCGCTGCAGGGAATCTTCCGCATCCGAATCCTTCGGCAAAGGCGGAACCGGTGTGCGCTCCACGCCCTGCCAGTAAGCCCTTTCGGCCTCCATGTCCGGGCTCTGCGCATAGGCCGCGAGCTGTCTGGACCAGGAAAGGTAAGAATCGGTTTTCGCTGGAAAACGGATTTCCTCGCCTTTGCGGGCCTGTTCGTATCCGAGCGCGATATCTTCCATCAAGATCCGCCACGAAACACCGTCCACGACGGCATGATGAACTGCGATAAGCAGGTGATCGCCGTCCGCACAGCGGAACAAGCCCGCTTTTACGAGAGGTCCGTTTTCCAGTCCGATTGCGCTCTGGATTTCGTTCGCCTTCGCTTCTACCGCGGCTCCGGGATTCGCCTCTCCGTTGAAATCGGAGATTTCCAAGCTGTACATCTCACCTTCCCCGATTCCGCGGTTCCAGGCAGTGAAGCCATGCTCCGTTTTGCGGAACGCCATCCGCAGCGCATCATGATGCTCCGTTAACTTTTGCAGCACCTTGCGGAGAGCGGCCTCGTCGAAACCGTCTTTCCGGTGCAGCAGAACGGATTGGTTAAAATGATGCGCATCGGCGAATTCGCGTTCGAAAAACCATTGCTGAATAGGAGTCAGCACGGCTTGTCCGGTCACTTCTCCCTGATCCACCGTCCTGGCGACGGGCTTCACATGCAGGCTGAGCTGAGCGATCGTCGGGTATTTGAACAAGTCGCGAATCTCCAGCTTGTAGCCGGCCTGGTGCAGCCGGGACGAAACCTGGATCGACTTGATGGAGTCTCCTCCGAGCTCGAAAAAGTGATCCGTAACCCCGACGCGTCCGGTATTCAGCACGGCTTTCCAAACGTCGGCAAGTGCCTGCTCCGCTTCGGTACGGGGCGCGACATACTCGCCTCCACCCAGCGCGTTCCCTTGCGGATCCGGCAGCGCCTTCCGGTCGATTTTCCCGTTCGGCGTCAGCGGCATCTTGGACAGCTGAACGAAATGCGCCGGAATCATGTAACCCGGCAAGTTTTGCGCCAGTGCTGTCCGGAGCTCACCGATCGTCAGCGATTGATCTCCCACGACGTAGGCGCACAGCTGCAGTCCGCTTTCTTCTTCGCGCGCGAGGACAATCGTTTCCTGAACGGACGGGATTTTCAGAAGCTGTTCCTCAATCTCGCCGGTCTCGATCCGATAGCCGCGGATTTTTACCTGATGGTCGATCCGGCCCATGTATTCGATGTTCCCGTCCGGCAGCCAGCGGGCGGAATCTCCGGTCCGGTACATCCGCTCGCCGGGGGTAAAAGGATTGTCGGCGAACTTCTCCGCCGTCAGCTCGGGACGGTTCAAATATCCCCTCGCCAGACCTACACCCGCTATGCACAGCTCACCCGCCACTCCTTCGGGCACAGGCTGTCCATGCTTGTCCACGATATAAATCTTGTGATTCTGGATGGGACGGCCGATGGGAACGGATTTCAAACCGGTATCATTCGCTTCGGCGGCCCATACTGAAGTGACGATTGAAGCCTCTGTCGGCCCGTAAGCGTTGAAATAACGCACTTTGCTTTTCCACTGGTGCACGAATTCCGCCGACACGGCCGATCCGCCGGTGATCAGCTTTTGTAATCCCGGCATATGATCCGGGTTTAAATAAGCGGCATACGTAGGCGGCAGGATCGCGGCCGTGATTCCGTTTTCGTCCATGTAGCGCTCGAAAAGCCGGTAATCCAAAATCGTGTCGGCCGTAGGGATGTAGAGCGCCGCTCCGAAAAACAGCGCCTTGAACACTTCCCAGCACGACGCGTCGAACGACAAGCTCGCGAACTGGACAACCCGGTCCAATCCGGTAATGCCGAGCGTATCCTGGAACATGTGCTTCAAGCTGACCAGCCCGTGGTGCTCCAACATGACGCCTTTCGGTTTTCCCGTCGTTCCCGATGTGTAAATGACATACGCCAGATGATCGGGACCGTTAACCGGCTCCGGATTCGTATCGTCGGCACTGTAGGAACTCTCCTCGTCAAGCGGCAGTACGATCCCCTCGAACGGAATCCGGTCCAGCAGCCGCCGCTGAGTCAGCAGCAGCTTCGCACCCGAATCTTCCAGCAGGTAGCGGATGCGCTCTTCGGGATACTCGGGATCGATCGGCACATACGCGCCTCCGGCTTTCAGCACGGCCAATATGCCGACGGCTATTTCCAGCGAGCGTCCGGCCATCAGGCCGACGAGCTGATCCGGCTGCACACCCGCGGCGCGCAGCGTCCGCGCCAGACGGTTCGCCCGTTCGTTGAGCTCCCGGTATGTGAGGCGTTCCTGTTCGAAGACGACCGCTGTCGCATCCGGAACCCGGGCTGCCTGTTCCTCGATCAGCCCGTGAATCGTTTTTTCTGCGGCATAGTCCGTTTCCGTCTCGTTAAAAGTATGAACAAGCCGGTACTCTTCCTCCGGAGACAGCATAGCCGCTCCTGCCGTTTCCAGATCCAGGTTGTTTAGTCCGACAGCCAGCAGGCGGTTCAGATGATCGATTACTCTGGTCATAAATTCCGCGTGGTATAAATTTTCGTTATACGAAATCTGAAGATGAATCGAACCGTCTTCAAGACGGAACTGGAACAAGCAGTCCCAAACCACGTTGTGGCCGACATCGGTGCCGTGCAGCTCATTCAGTGAAACGAGTGTATTGACGGCCGGGACCCCGTCCGTGTATTGAAGCTCGAGCTTCTCCGTCATTTTGAGAAAAGGAAGCTGCTGATTCCGGATAGCTTCGGGCAGAGAAACCTTCAATTCGTTCAATACCGATTTGAAGGTGGACCCGCTTCCGAACTTGTTTTTCAAAATGACCGTATGGTTAATCGGCCGCCGCGTTTCCTGGGGTTTCTTCACGACCGGCATACCGACAAGTACAGCGGAATCGCCTGTATATTTGTGCAGCAAGACTTGAACTCCGGCAAGTAAAATCATATAAGCGGCCAGAGGCGCGCCCTTGCTCATTTGAATGACCCGCTGCGCCGCCTCGCCGGACAAGGTTCCCGATACGGACTGGACACTTAAAGCCGCATGGCTCGGTGCTTTGCTGTAAGGCAGCAGGGTAAGCGAATCATCTTCACCTGTGAATTTATCGTTCCAAAAAAGGATTTCTTTTTCAAAAGCCACCTTCATCGTTCCCCTCTCTTTTCGTTAAAAAAAGCATTCCGGCGGGTGTGCGTACGGAATGCGCCGCACGCGCATCCGCCGGGTAAAGCTTTAGAAAACAATATCGATAGCTTCCAGCAAGTCCTCTTCCTGCTCCGGAGATCCGTTTAAGGCCAGATCTTTCAGCAGAACATGAGGCTGCTCGCAAATTTTGGAGAGGATAGTCAGAAAGTCTTCGGCAAAATTGTCGATCATGTTCCGGGTAAACAGTTTCGTCGCATATTCAAAATGGCCGCTCATGCCTTCTTCCTCGTGCGTAACTTCCAGGGTCAGATCAAACTTGGCGACCGTCCGGGCCTCGATATAAGGCTCGACGGTTAACTCTCCGAAACGGCTGATCCGGTCTTCCCTCGTTTCCATCACAAATACCGAGTCAAATATCGGATGCCGGCTCAAATTCCTTGCCGCCTGTACTTTTTCCACGAGCTCCTCGAACGGATAATCCTGATTTTCGTAAGCGCCGAGCATCGTTTCCTTGATTTCCTCCAGGTAAGTAAGGAACATCTTGTCGCCGGACGGGTAATTCCGGATGGCCAGCGTGTTCACGAACATCCCGATCAGCGGCTCCGTATCCGCATGAGTCCGGCCGGAAACCGGCGTTCCCACGATGATGTCTTCCTGCCCGGAATACTTGTGCAGCAGAACGGTGTAGGCGGCCAGCATAACCATATACAAGGTCGCGCCGTTCGCGTCCGCGATTTGCTGCAAAGCTTCGCTCTGCCGCCCTTCGATGGCAAAATCCAGCACGTCTCCCTCGTAGCTCCGCACCGGCGGTCTCGCGAAATCGGTCGGCAGCTCCAGCTGCGGCAGTTCGCCGTCCAATACGTCCAGCCAGTACGCTTCCTGTTTTTTCAATCGTTCGCTCTGCGCTTCGGACTGCTGCCACGCGGCGAAGTCTTTATATTGAATCCGCAGCGGCTGGAGATTTTCCCCCGTGTACATGCGGAGAAGATCGTCAATTAAAATGCCGGTGGACACGCCGTCGGATACAAGATGATGGATGTCGAACATCAGGATATGCCTGTTCCGTTCCAGCCCGATCAAGCCGACCCGCAGCAGCGGCGGACGATCCAGTTCAAAGACGCGAACGAATCCTTCGGCAAGTTCGCGGGCCTTTTCTTCGTCAGCCTGCCAGTACTCCAGGGCAAAATCCACTTCCGGGTAAATAACCTGCGCGGGTTCCCCGTCCACCATCTCGAAAGCCGTGCGCAAAATTTCATGACGGCCGATCAGTCCGCGAAGCGCAGCTTCAAAACGGTCACGATCCAACTCTCCTATGAGGATCATGAGACCGGACATATTGTAGCTAAGCTCCGCGCCTTCCATCTGATGCTGGATGTACAGCCTTTTCTGTACGGAAGACAGCGGATAATGCGCGCGTTTTTCAAGCGCGGGAATCGCGGTATGCTCATGGTGCTCCA
>NZ_FNVF01000017.1 GCF_900107975.1 Paenibacillus sp. UNC499MF | reverse complement strand
TTTTCCAATGTCCATTCTAAGGGGTGCACTTCAGAGCTTATGTTCGGGATGACAGGCTTTTTTTAAGATAAGGACCGCTTGAAATGGAGACAGCGTCCAATAAAAATCCGCACAAGGAACCGTTCAAAGTTCCTTGATGAAGCTTTGATGTAGTGCGGGTGAGCCGCCGATCAAATACAAATCGGCTACGAACGAATCGTGAATCCACCAGAAAGCGCCGTGGACCACGAATCGAACCCCACAAACCACGCCAGATCACGAACCTTCCCCACCAAAACTGTTAAGTCTAATCAAACCTGCAAGCAAGGCTATTCCCGCATTTCCGCCCTCGATCAGTTTGCCGTCTGATCGCGGTCCGCCGTGACCGCAAACTCACGGACCATGACCCACTCGGTCTGGGGCGCCCTGCTTTTCAGCCGGATAAAGTGAGCGCGTAAGGGGGCTGCTGGAACGAAATCAATCTCCCGCTGCTCTGAGAACTCCGCCAGCTTCGTCCAGCTGAGGCCATTCAGCGAAGCTTCCAGAGAAGCGCTGCGGATGAGGTCGCCTGCCTGCGGAGCGGCGGGGTCGGGGTGGCCCAGACTGATGCGGACCTGTCGTACCTCCGCCGTCTGTCCCAGGTTTACGCCCACGTAATCTCCGGATTGCGGAGCTCTCCCGCTCCAGAAATACGTGTCCCCTCTGCCGTCCGTCATGTTAGCGAGCACGTTGCCCTCCCAGGCCGGAAGTGTGCTGATCGGATCGGTGAATCCGCGGTTCTCACGCCACCGGACATACATCTCGTAGGCCGCCGTGACCCGCTGCAGGAACGGCTCCATAACTCCGTCGGCCGAAACCTTTTTGTTGGGGACCGGGTAGATTCCCTTTTCGACCGAGATGGTTACGCTCCCGTCACGGATGTCCACTTTCGCGCCTACTATCGTCATGTTTTTCAGCCATTCTCTGTCTTGACCCGAGTGAAGGCTGAGTACATAGCCGTCGGCGGGGATGACCGAGTTGTTGCCGCCCTCCCGGACGATGCGTCCGTTCACGACCGTCACCTCGTAACCCCACTCGTTCGTCCCGGTTGTCGCCCCATAGTCCGCTGTATACCGGATAAGCTCGGATTCACCCCGCTCGCGATTCTCACCGTCGATACGGCGCGAGCCTGTTCTTGGCTCCGCCACCTCGATGTCGACGGTATCCTGCGTGAGAACGGCGGCGTAGGCGGAGTACCGGGCATCAGCTTCTTCATCGCTGCCCCGCATCATCGCTAGGAGAAGGGAGAGAGCGGATTCTCCGGCTTTACCGTAAAAGCCGGTCTTTTTCAGCCAGTCCGCCGTTTCCCTTACGAAATCGGGATTGGGCAACTGACTCAAACGTACCGCTGCCCTGCGCATAGAGCCGAAGTATGCGGCCAAACGGGCTGCGGCTTTCTCCGGTGTGCCCTTCTCGAAATTTTCCCAGAAGTCCGCAAGAAGAGCTGTGAGCTTCGGAGATTCACCGGTATGAACGGCGGAGGATAGATGATTTTCCGCAAAAATCCGCAGTTCCTTATAGAGCGGACCTCCGAATTCCTTAAGCGATCTTTCCCAGGATTCCCAGGGCTGATAAGCTTCGGGCTTCCAGGCATATTCGGCTGATGTAAACAAAGCGAGCAGAGAGGCCTGCAAGTGTTCCATCGGATTGGATAAGTAACCGAACTGGCCGTGCTTGTGCAAGTCGGCGGCCCGGCCCTCCAGAGGCCCGAGAAAGAGCTTCTCACGGACATAATCCGTCACCGGGTAGTTATCCCACAAGAGCATATCATGATTGAACACCGCACGGATCCGCTCGGATTCTTCGGAAGTGACAACGGCCGGAGCGATGCCGATCCCCGTCCAGCAGACGAGTATGCCGGGATTTACCAATTCGGCGAAGCGTTTCCGGTAAGGGCTGATGCCGTCCTGGTAATATTCCGTCGGCGCCGTTATAAGCCTTGACGCTCCGGGATGCGCCCCTATGAACTCGCGGTTGAAGCGGTTCAGCAGATAAGCCTGGGCCGCGGCAGCGGGACTCTCGTCCCCGCCGAACTTCTGCACATCGTCCGCACAGTTGGGATTTTGGAAAATATCGTCCATCAACAGAGAAAAATGGCGGACTCCGAGCGTCCACATCTGGCTGGCTTTGGCAGTCAGCTTTTGAAATTCCTCGTTCGACGAGAAACAGATGTCGAGCCCGGGGGAGAGCGCGTAAACGAAGCGGACGCCGGCTTTCTCGGCAGCGTCCACGTACCTGCGGATATGACGGAGCTCCTCCTCCGGGTACGGCTCCCGCCAGCGGTCGCGTAGGTAAGGATCATCTTTCGGAGCGTAGAGGTACGTGTTCATTTTATGATCGCCAAGGAAAGCGATAAGATTAACCCGGTCGTCCGGAGTCCACGGGCCGCCGTAGAAGCCTTCCACAACGCCTCTGACGGGGAACGAGGGAAAGTCCCGGATCGTGACGGCCGGCACCGCGGCCATCATCGGGCCTTTGCGGATGAGCTGCTTGAGCGTGCGTACCGCATAGAGCGTGCCCGTATGATCCGCGCCCGCCAGCACGATCATGCTGCCGCCGCGTTTGCCGCGGCGTGCCGCAAGGGTGTAGCCCTCCTCGGGAATTCCTAGCGGATCGCCGCTGCGCCGGCTGCGAAATTCCCGCTGGACGGCCGGATCGGCCGGCAGCTTGCCGATATAGACGGCCAGAGGCATTTTGGCGGCGGAATGCCAGTCTTTGCAGGGAACGATGCGCTTGACGCCGGACCGGATAAGAAGACTCCGCAGCTCCAGCAGAGCTTCGGGGGACGTATCCGCGCCCGCCAGGATTCCGGCGGTGGAGTACAACGGAACCGTATACCCGCTGTATTCCATCTGCTGCGGAGGCGGGGTCGGAAGGGGAGTTTTCGGATGATGTGACATGCCATCTCACTCCTTTTTTGAAGGGGAAAAGGCTTTCCCCGGATCGTCTCTCTTTCTATCATAAGATATTCATAGAGACGGTAGAGATGACAACCTTGCGGATTATTCCGCTTTTATTTCGGAAATCTGGGCGGCTGCCCATACCGCAGCTGGGCGAATGCCATATGGTATTGCAGAGCGACACCATTACCGGTTACAAGGAGGAAGCGCATTGTACCCTGAAGTCCGCATGTACCACCCCTTCGTGGGGCCGTTTGATCCCTGTCCGCCGAAGCTTGTCAAAACGTACGTAACTCCGCCGAACCTGTTTATCCAGTTCCAGCCCATGTGCCTGCCGCAGTTCAGTCCTTATGAGGCTTTGAAGCTCGGTACCCTTTGGCCGGAGCTATACAGCAACTACGAACCCAAGTGCTAAGCCGGTCGGAAAGCGAAAGAGAGGGGAGCGACACCACTATGCAAAAACAGCTGGATGACAATTATTACCGGCTTCTGCACGATCTGCAGGCGGCCGATTTCGTACTGGTCGAACTGACCCTGTACCTGGACACTCATCCCGAAGATATAAACGCTTTGCAGCAGTTCAATGAATTTTCCCGAAAACGGAAGCAAATCGCGCTGGAATATGAGCGTTTGTATGGACCGCTTCTTCAATACGGGCAAAATGCCCTGCCGCAGCAAACCTGGGAATGGGCCGAAGCTCCGTGGCCGTGGCAAGTGTAACGTGTGCGGAGGGAACTGTCGGTATGGCCTGGCCGGAAGATCAAGCACGGATGTGCTCAAGGAGATGAGGGATTCCAATGTGGATTTACGAGAAGAAATTGCAGTATCCGGTTCGTGTAAGCAAATGCGATCCGCACATGGCCAAACTTCTGATCGAGCAGTACGGGGGTGCGGACGGGGAGCTTGCTGCCGCGCTGCGCTACTTGAACCAGCGTTACACCATTCCGGACAAAGTGATCGGAGTATTGAATGACATCGGGACCGAAGAATTCGCTCACCTTGAGATGATTGCCACGATGATTTACAAGCTGACGAAAGATGCGACTCCCGAACAGCTTAAAGCCGCAGGGCTGGGCGATTATTACGTTAATCACGACTCGGCTTTGTTTTATCAAAATGCGGCCGGCGTGCCGTGGACGGCGGCTTACATTCAAGCCAAAGGCGATCCTATCGCCGACCTGTACGAAGATATCGCGGCGGAAGAAAAGGCCCGCGCCACGTATCAGTGGCTCATTGATCTGACGGACGACGTTGATCTTCAGGATGGCCTTAAGTTCCTGCGCGAACGTGAAATCGTCCATTCGATGAGATTCCGCGAAGCGGTGGAAATACTTAAAGACGAAAGGGCCGCCCAGAAAATTTTCTAGCGGACCGGACAAAAAGACGGGGAAACCCGTCTTTTTTCAGGGATTTTAAGGGGGAGCGAAACGCAAGTTTTCGAGGGATATGGAAAAATTGAATAAGATTACTAAATTTACCGGAACATTTCCCCTTCTGAAGGTGTCTTACTTATATATAAGTGACATGTAAATCGAACTTTTTTAAACGCGAGACTATACAGAGCTAGTTATTAGAAGAAGAATATAGGCAAGAATTATGTCGTACTTATGAAAAATCGTAAAAAAATCGTCTGTTTTGCCGAATAAAATACCACATTTTACCTATAAGTATGATAAACTGGAATAAGTTTCTTAGTAATTAGGGATCAAACCTATATTTTGGAATTAAAAGGAGGCTGCTATTATGGGGATCACTTTAAGTCTGCTGATCGGCATGTTAGTTCTATTAGCGGCATCATTAGGACTGCGAAAACCGAAAGAATTCGACCGCTCCGACAATGTCCCGTTTCGTCCTTTCGATGATATTTACGAAGGGAAGAGGAGTCCGACTGTGGAATCGGCACAGAGCAAAGCAGTCATAAAAATAGAAGAAAAACCGAGAGAAAACAAACGGATCGCCAAATAAAGGTTTCCTCCCGTGGGATGAATTACCTGTCAATATGGTGAATAAACGTAGTCTTTTCTGAGAAACAAATGAGAATTACATAAGGGTATAGTGAGTGATACGTTAATTTTGCTCTCTTCGTTGTTAGGCGTACAAAAGGAAAAAAGTTACCGATAGGCTTGCTAGACCAGCTTATTGCTCCCGATTCATCGACGGATTAAAAAAATGAAAAGCATGTTTATTGCCAATTTGTGTGTGTTTGTTTCTAAAGATGTATGTGATAGCTTGTGTAGAGAGCCGAAACTTCTTCCTTTTCCCGGATTTTCCAGGAGGGGGATGAGGTGCGGGGGATGATTCATTTCGGAACCGTACTTGTATGGCGGCGTCCGATAGGGGTGAATCGCTGGCAGCAGCGTGGGCGACTTCTCAGTCCAAACCCGACAACTAACCTCGTAGGCAATACCGAGAAGGAGCGTACATCAACTATGGCTTTAAAGCATCATTGGAAAAAAACCTGCGCCACTCTGCTGTTGGGTGCAGTGGTGGCGGCCTCTTCCGCATTCCAGTCCCAGGCGGCTGAAACGGAAGCGGCTAAAAACGATGGCCTGGTTTATTGGAAACTGGCCAAATCTTATCAGGAGATCGCAATCGGTCTTACCGATACCGGCGGACAAGCAGCCGATCAGGAGCTTGCCCAATCCTTCCTGACACCGGAAAATCAAATTCTTGTATTATCCGAGCCGAATTCCATGTGGAATTTCGCTTCCCAAATGAGTATGGACGTTCTTGATCTGTTATCGTTGAATCCTGATGCGGACCCCCTGAGTCTGCCGGCAGGCAGCGAGCTGAAAATTGCGGGAGAAGCCGCGCCCGAGCAGCTTAAAGCTCTAAAAGCGACGGTAAAAATCCCGGTTCGAGCTCAGCTTGCATTGGCCGCGCCAAGCCAGACGGACGCCATAAAACCTTCGGAGGCACTTCAGAAGAACGGCAAGCCGCAGGCTTCCGAGCCGAAGAAAACCACGGAGAAGAAGGCCGTTAAGAAACCGGCCGCCAAACCCGCATCGGCTGCCGCAAAGTCCGGCCAGAAGCTGACAACGGCCGCGGGCAAACAGGTTCAATACAAAAAAGTGCTGAATATCAAGGCATCCGCTTATTCCGCGGACCCGAGCGAGAACGGCGGATATGCCGGAATCGATTACTACGGCAACAAACTGACCGTCGGTACGATCGCGGTCGATCCGAAAGTGATTCCGCTGGGCTCCACCGTCTATGTGACGGGTTACGCTTTCCCGGGTCTTCCGGCCAAGGGAATGATCGCCAAAGCGACGGACATCGGCGGCGCGATCAAAGGCAACCGGATCGATATTTTCGTTCCGGGCTCCAAAGAGAAAGTAAACAACTTTGGATACCAAAGTGTGAAAGTATACATTCTTAAATAATTGAGCCGAAAAGAAGGCGGGAGCGGATGCTCCCGTCTTTTGCGCGTTAAAGACCTTTCGATATTCCCATCAGCTCCGGAACCGTGACCAGTTTATAGCCGCTTGATTTCAAGGAACGGATCAGATCGGGGAGGGCGGAGACCGTACCGCTGAGATCGTGCTTGTCGTTCCCTCCCGCGCTGTGCTGCAGAATGATCGAACCGGCCCGGGCATTATCTATGATGTTATGGTACACCTGCTTGCCCGACAATCCCTTCCAGTCCAGGGAATCCACGTCCCAGTTTATTACCAGCAGGCGGTGGTCGGACATCCAGCGCACCTGCTCTTCATTGATGGCTCCGTAAGGAGGCCGCACCAGCCGCGGCGTATATCCGGCCAGCTGTTTGATAATGTCTTGGGTGCGCATAATTTGCGAAGAGAACTCCGATGCGGACAGTTTGGGCATAAAAGGGTGACTGTACGAGTGGTTTCCCACAACATGTCCTTCTCGTACCATCCGTCCGATCATCTCGGGGTGTGCCCGGGCACGGCTCCCGATTACAAAGAAGGTAGCTTTTACTTGATGCTTTTTCAAAATATCGAGCACTTGCGGCGTATATTTGAGATCGGGCCCGTCATCGAACGTGAGCGCGATTTTTTTTCCTTTGGAAGTTCCTCTCATCCGGAAAACCGCCGGGTATTTATGATGAATGTCGGCTAAACTCAGCTTGCGCTGCTCCGATTTCTGTAGAGCGTTGGCCTGATGATGTTTTTGGACGGGTACGTCTTTCTTTTTCGGCTCCGGTTTGGGAGCGGCTGTTTTTTTAGCTTTTTTAGCCGGCAAAGAAGGTAAAGGGGGCGGAACGGCAGGTAAGGCCGATGGTGTGGCAGCGCTTTTTCCCTTGATCGCCGGAGCTTTAACAGACGGGATTTTGGCAGATCGGGGTATGGATGAGGCCGCCGGTTCTTCGCTTAGAGAGTGCGGGATAAAACGGTTCTCGTCCAGCCGTGAAGAGGCGGAGCCCTCGCTGGGCACCTTTTCCGGAGAGCATGCGGAGACGAAGGCCAGCAAAATGGCGGCTGAGGCAGCCAAGGCAGCACGTTTCATGGGAACCCTCCTCTAATGGCGTTTTTCATTAGTTTTGTTTAGAGGGAGGAATTTTATCCGGGATTTGTTACAAAATAGACACAACAAAAAGGGTTGTCCGATTATGTAAATTATGTTAACCTTTCTAGGAGTGTCTTTGACACAATTTATACAAAAGCCGAATCCGGTGAATCAAAGCACCTGTACGGGGGACTTATTTCTGGGGTGAATGCCTGTCGTTTTGCAAGCTAGGGAACCTCTTTCCCGAACCCGTCAACTAACCTCGGAGGCCCAAGGAGGAAAATCGTTTTGAAGATTTGGGTACAAAGCGTTGTCGTTTCATGCGCCGTACTGACGGCCGGTTTATTCGCGGCTTCTGATGCTCATGCCAATGCCGCTCGTTCCGCTAAAGTGCAGGTCAACGATCAACTGGTGAATACCGAAGGTACCGCACCTTTTATCGATTCCAGCAATAACCTGATGATTCCGCTTCGTCCTGTTGCAGAGAAATTGGGAACACAAATCGGATGGGAACGTGCAGGGGCTCAAATGAGTATCTCGGTGACCGGGAACGGCCACAAGATTACGTTTACTACGGGGGAGAATCAAGCTCTCGTGGACGGCAAGAAGATCGACTTGCCAAGCAAAGCGCAGTTTTTGAACAATACGGTCTATGTTCCGATGAGATTTCTGGCAGATTCACTGGCTATCCGTGTACAATGGGATAATGTGAATACGATTGCAATTTTCGATGCCGACGGACAGTATCATTCCCCGGCTTGGTATGCAACCGTGCCTCAGAAATCGCAGAAGGAAAATACGATTGTAGCCACGGCCAACAAATATAAAGGCGTTCGTTACGTGTATGGCGGTACTACGCCATCTGGATTTGACTGCTCCGGGTTTGTGCAATACGTGTACGATAAGAACGGGGTAGACCTGCCTAGATCTTCTGCAAGTATGTATGCCAGCGCAGGGGTTAAAGTTTCCAACCCTCAGCCGGGCGATCTTGTATTCTTCGCAAGCAATTCCAAAATGCAGCATGTGGGTATTTACGTAGGGGCTGACAAATTCATTTCCGCGACAGATGATGGAGTGAAAGTGGACAGCTTGGGCAGCGCTTACTGGGGCTCTCGTTATGTTGGAGCCAAACGCGTCATGTAATCATACAAATGTAAATTTTTTGCCGTCCGGGTGCCACCGGGCGGTTTTTATTTATTTGTAAGCACTAGCCAAGTGTCGTTCCTTTCTACTGCCCGTTTCATAGAATGGTAGAGAAAGGAGGGATTAAGATGAACCAAACGATTCTTGGAAGCTTGACGGCTTTCGGCGCCACGCTCGTTACGTATGCGTTTGGAGGGTGGTCTGAATTGCTGGGCTTTTTCCTCGTAGCTGTCGCAATCGATTATGTAACCGGGGTTGCGGCCTCTTTGAAAGAAAAGTCCGGGTTGAACAGCAATATCGGCTTCTGGGGCCTCGCCAAGAAAGGGCTTATGCTGCTCATCATTTTGTTGGGTCACCGGATGGACATGCTCATTGGGGGCAGCGTTGTGATGAACGCCGCTATTTATTTCTATCTGGTCAATGAGTTGATTTCCATTACGGAAAATTATGGCCGGCTCGGTCTTCCCCTTCCCGAGAAAATCAAGGAAGTTATCACCCAACTGAAAAATTCGAAGCATGATAAGAATTAATACCCGCTCCACAGAGCTGTGAAACTCTTCCATTAGAAAAAGTTTCCGTTTTTTTATATCAATTAATCGGACAAGGCTCTCGCTCAGGCGGGAGTTTTTTTTATGACTTGGTCCTAATTCCCATTGTATGCGTTCATGAGGAAAGAAGGGTAACAAATTGATGACAAAATGAAACATTTGTAATTTTATCGAAATATATAGTAACTTGAAATTAGTAAGTTATTTGTGTATGATACATGTAGAATAAAGAATGTATGCAAGAATGTATGCAAGGATAAGATCAGACTTTCGTAATCTGGCGAAATAGGACTCTCCACACAGGAATTCCCGACAGCCGTATCCCCGAGGCTTGGAAATCCCAAAGCCGGCTTAGCTATCATTTTGAAAGGTTGTGTTAATCATGATAAAAGTTTTTCCCGCATCATCCCGGTATTCTACGGATCACGGCTGGCTGGTCAGCCACTTCAGTTTCTCGTTCGCGGATTACTATGATCCGGACAATACCCGTTTCGGTCCCATGAGAGTGCTCAATGACGACACGGTGCAGGGCGGACGGGGATTCGGGGCGCATCCTCACCGTGAGATGGAAATCGTGACTATCGTTCTGGAAGGGCGGCTTCAGCATGAAGACAGCTCCGGCCACCGGGCCGTCACGACCTACGGAGGCGTTCAGCGGATGACCGCGGGTACCGGCATTATTCATTCGGAAATGAATCCGGGACAAGAGGATGTTACGCTTTTGCAGATGTGGTTCGATCCTGAAGAGCGCGGTCTGGAGCCTTCCTATGAAACGACCGAGTTCCGGGTGGAAGCGCTGAAAAATAGCCTGCTGCCGGTTGTGTCCAAATCAAAGGCCGGTCCCGGGGTCGCCGGCATCCATCAGGATATGAGTATCTACTTATCCGAATTGGACGAAGGGAAAGCGGTCACGTTCGAACAACCGGAGGGCAGACGGATTTTCTTCATGGTCCTGGACGGCGAGGCTGCGCTTAACAGCGGGACGATTTTGGGTAAAAGAGATTCGGCGCGGATTACGGAAACTCCGTCGCTCACGATCAGCAGCGCGGCAGGCGCGCGCTTTATGCTGATTGATCTGCCTTGATACGCGGCAAAGAGGGGGAATACCTATGAGTGAGGCTCACCGTTTATACGTGAAGCACGCAGTTGGCAGCAGGATGCTGCTGGATACGAAAGAACTTGACGGTTTTCTGCATCTGTCCGAAGTTCCGGGAGGCTGGCGTTTTGAGATAAGCGCAGTCGATCTGGACGCGGCACGTGAAATCGCGGATTTCAGGGAGGAGCTTAACCTCTTTTACCTGGAGGAAGGCGAAGGGGAAGAGCGCCAAAAATGGTGGTATTACGGGCAAACAACTCCGGAGATCGAGTACGAGGCCAACGGCCGGGTTCTCCATATTACCGTGGATACGCGAAAGGCTTACAGCAACCGGCACGTCTGAGGACGTCCGGTTTTTTGCTGTAAAATTTTCGGGATTGGCAAAAGAAGGGTGATTGCATTTTTGCTTTCCGGGAATTATAATAGGAACAAACGTTCTTATTTTTGTTCGGAAATATGCGATAACTCAGAAGGAGGCTGGCCGTTTATGTCCACGCTGGAGCGATACCTGGGAAGGAAAGTAGAGATTATTTATATGGACCGGAAGGGAGCGATCAGCCAGCGCGACATTCGGCCGCTAGCCATAACAGGCGATAAAGTCAAAGCTTATTGTTACGCGCAGCAGGCGCTCCGCTTTTTTCGCAGCGCCCATATTCTGGCATGGGTTCCGCAGCCCGAGGAAGAAGCTGGAGGCAGACCGGAATTTTATCCCCGCAGAAAAAAAACGCCGGGCAATCCTCTACTTTATGGTTGACATGACAAAAGAGACAGTTTAACATTTAAATCAAAGTGAATATGAATTCACTTTTTTGTTTGCTTAATTAGTTTTTCCGCTGGAATAATTAATTCTCAGGAGGACTTACTCATGAAAGTATCAGTAGGCGGATTTTCTTTTAACCAGGCTTTTCTGAACGGAACGATGGATGTATTCGGCTATCTGGAAACCGTCCGGTACCGTTACGGGCTTACCACAGTCGACTTATGGAACGGACAATTTGCGGACCGCTCGCATCCGCTGCTTAAGCTGCCGGACCGGGACTATTTAAAGAAGATTCGTCAGGCGATGGATGAGAAAGAAATGACGCTCGTGAATATTGCCATTGACGGAGCTCATTTGTGGGACCCCGATGCCGATAAAAGGGAAGCGCTTCACAAAAACGCGCTGGAATACCTGGACGCCTCCATTTTGCTGGGAGCGAAAACGGTCCGGATCGATACGGGCGGCCGCGGTCAATCGGCTTTCTCCGAGGAGGAGCTGGATTATGTGGCGGGACGCTACCGCGAATATTGTCAAATCGCGCAGGAAAACGGATTTACGATAGGTCCCGAGAATCATATGGGCCCGTCTCTCGTGCCGGGTGAAATGAAACGCCTTGCCGAAGCCGTGAATCATCGTTCCTACGGATTTTTGCTTCATATGCACCGCTGGGATCAAGACCGGGAGCAGGGGGACGCTATCGTGGCTCCGTGGACCGTACATACTCATTTCGACCCTCAGACGGCCGAGGCGGACGACGCGGTTGAAACTATCCGCATGCTCAAAAAGAGCGGCTACGACGGCTACTGGGGCGTTGAGCACCATGCTCACAAACAGCCATATCTGGAAGTCGAATGGCTTCTGACCACGGTCAAGCACCTGCTGCTTATGAGCGAAGACGACAACAACGGGGAGGAACAGGCTTAACATGAACCCAATTCGGATCGGCATTATCGGAGTCGGACAAATCGGCAAAATTCATCTCGATCAATATAAATTAATTCCGGACGCGGAAATCGTGGCCGTCTGTGACGTGAACGAGGCGGAAGCGCGCCGTGTGGCGGAGATCTATGGTATTCCCGACGTATACACGGACTACAACGAGCTGTTAAAGCGTGACGACGTGGATGCAGTGGATGTCTGCCTGCATAACAACTTCCACGCCCCTATTTCGATTGCCGCTATGAAGGCAGGCAAGCACGTGTACTGCGAGAAACCGATCGCGGGTACCTACGCGGACGGCAAAGCGATGGTAGACGCTTCCCGCGAATTCGGGAAGATGCTGCACATCCAGCTCGGGACGCTCTACCGCAAGGAAACCAAAGCGGCGAAAGCGCTGATCGAAGGCGGCGAGCTGGGCCGTGTATTCCACGCGCGTTCCACAGGCTACCGCAGACGGAACCGCCCTTTCGTGGACGGCTACGGCACCCCGGCTTTCACGCGTAAAGAGACGGCTGCGGGCGGCGCGCTTTTCGATATGGGCGTGTATCACATTTCGCAGATGCTGTACCTGCTGGATTTGCCTAAAGTCGAGCGGATTTCCGGGAAGCTCTACCAGGAGACAGACATGGACCCGGGCCGCCGGGAATCCAGCGGTTTCGATGTGGAAGAGCTGGCGATCGGTCTGGTGCGTTTCGAGAAAGGCATCACGATGGATATCATCGAATCCTGGGCCGTGCATATGAATCCGTTCGAAGGAAGCTCCGTTCTTGGGTCCAAAGGCGGATTGCGCCTGCCGGTCGGAGGGCCGGACGGCAATAAGCTGACGCATTACTCGACAAGATGCGACATGGATATGGACACGACAATCGACCTGGATGCGGCGGATTTGCGCTGGCACCGGCTGCGCGCCGACGAAGAAGCCTACGACTCTTCCCAGCATCACTGGATCGCCGCTCTTCAGGGCAGAGTCAAACTGCTTCCGACGGCGGAAATCGCTCTGCAGACGATGCTGATCAGCGAAGGCATGTACCTTTCCGACGCTCAGGGCCGCGAGGTTTCCGCAGAGGAAGTGGAGAACGGGCTTAAAGCTTAAGCGAAGCGGGAAGCGTACTTTCCGGCCTGTCACATAACGGCCGGCCGCATTAGAACGGCGCCGTCTGGAAACCGGCGTACGCCGCTTCCAAGACGGAAAGCCGAAGCTTGCGGGTGAGGGGATACGGCGGTAGCCATAGGGAAGCAACCGCGCTTCCGCATATCGCCGTTATCTGCCGCCTGGCGGAAGGCATGCCTGTTCGCCTGCAACCGAATCGCAAAGGAGTTAGCCCATCATGACAACCGGAGCCGCCGAACGGCGCTCATTTACGATGTTTAAGCTGTATATTCTTTTTTTGTACGGTGCTTTTTCGCTTTTGTTCACCTATGTGCCGCTCCTGTTTCTGGAACACGGCTTAACCCGGTTTCAGATCGGCATGCTCATGGCCGGAGGCCCTTTCGTCTCCATTCTGGCCAACCCGTTCTGGGGTTATTGGAGCGACCGGATGCAGAATGTGCGGCGTACGCTGATTATTTTGGTCATTTGCAACCTTATCGTGGTTCAGCCTGTTTTTCACCTGCATTCGTTCACTTGGCTTTACCTGGTTCTGCTGCTTTACTTTTTCTTTCAAAGCCCTACCTTTTCCCAGAGCAACAGTCTCATTCTCAGCACAATTGAAAATACTCCTTACAAGTTCGGCACGTTCCGTCTTTGGGGTTCGCTCGGCTGGGCTATTGCCGCCGTTGCGGCGGGACCCGTTCTGACTGCGGTTGGCATAGAACAGCTTTGGTGGCTGTACAGCGGTATTCTGATGATCTCGCTTTTGTTCGTTTTCAGCATTCCCCAGCCGAAACCCGCTGCGGCGGCCGATACGCTGCCGGGAGGGGGATTGAGGCAGCTTCTGGGCAACCGCCCGTTTTTGATGCTGCTTTTGCTGGGGGTCCTGATTTCGGTCCCGAATTCCATTAACTCGACCTTCGTGTCCATTTACCTTACGGATATGGGGGGATCCGCGACGTGGATCGGATGGGCCGCTTTTCTTTCTTCCGTTTTTGAAGCACCCGTATTTCTTCTGCTGGACCGCTATCTGAAACGGGATTCCAGAACGATGTTTATTTGTCTGGCTCTCGTCAGCCTGCTGTTCAGCATCCGCTGGCTGCTCATGATGCTGGTGAACAGCCCCATGCAGCTGATCTTTATTCAGCTTCTGCACTGTATCACGTATGGAGGCTACTACTACATCGGAACGAACCTGACGGGTCATTTGATTCCGGCCCGTATGCGGGCGTCCGGCCAAGCGGCATTTGCGCTTACGTGGGGCGGGGTTTCCGGTATTTTCGCGGGATTCGCGGGAGGCTGGATGTACGATACGCTCGGAGCCGCTAAAATGTACGGTATCGGAGCGGGGGTATCTTTGATCGGAATGATAGGATTTCTGCTGATCTGGCGCGGTATGCGGCAAACGGCGGCTGGACGTGGAACGGATACGGCTGCAGGCGTTTGACAGATCCGGAAGCATTTTGACATGAGTGAGCCTGACCGGCATTCTTTAAGGGTAACGGCGGGGTTCCGGCATTGCGGGAAATCTGATGCCCGTGGCACAATGATAGTGGATGAAATAAGGCTTGCAGGGAGTAGAGGAATATGAATCAGATTGGGAATCAACAAATGCTGCGGGAGATTAACAAATCTCTGCTGCTGAACAATATTTATGAGCAGGGACCGATCTCCAGAGTGGATTTGGCCCGGAAAACAAGACTAAGCCCCACGACGGTTTCCGTTCTGATGGAAGAAGCGATCCGGGAAGGGCTGGTGCGCGAAACAGGCACGGCCGGCTCGGGTGTCGGCAGGCGCATGACGCTTCTGGACATCAACGCGGCCGGCGGCTGCGTGCTTGGCGTAGACCTGTCCAACGCCCCGGCCCGCTGCGTTCTGCTCGACCTGCGGGGCAATTTGCTAGCTTCGCAGCCTCTGCAGCCCGCACAGCCCCTTTTCGGGCCGATCGCGATGCGCAGCGAGCTTCCCCAGCTCATCCGGGCCTTCCTGGAGGAGCAGGAGACGCCGCTTTCCACCATCCGGTGGATGGGCGTATCGATTCCGGGGCGGATTGACGAGAAGCGCGAGAACGTGGTCAATTCGACTGTGCTGGGCCTGGAGAACTTCCCGCTGAGAACGCAGCTTTACGAGGAGTTCAACATTCCGATGCATCTGGTGAACGATCTGGACGCGGCGGGCTTCGCGGAGCGTTTTAACGGAACGGCCAAAGGTCTCCAGACGATCGTCTACATCCTCATCGATTACGGAATCGGGGCGGGCCTTGTGCTGAACAACCAGATCTACCGCGGCCGCCATGATCGTGCGGGACGTATCCGTGAGTTCAGCCGGTTCAGCACGGCGAATCTGTCCAAGCGTCTGCTGGAGACGTATCCGGACACTTTCGGGGATGTGAAAGACGAAGAACCGCTTGTCGTCCGCCGTTTCGTGGACCTGGGCATGCAGGGAGCGGAGCCCTTCGCGGGAGAGCTGGAGGAGATCATCGAGACGATCGCCTCTTACTGCGGGCATGTCCTTCAGCTGCTCAGTCCCGAGCAGCTTATTCTGGGCGGCTGGATAGGCGAGAGCGAGCCGTTCTTCGCACGTCTTGCGGAGCGCATCCAAAGCCGCGAACAGGCGATCGTGCCGACGCCGGTCCATTCGCCCCGGTGGAAGGAGTACGGCGCCTCGATCGGCGCCGCTACGATCGGCCTCCACCGGATGTTCAAATCGCGGACCATGAGCTGACCGCGACGGGCATAAAAAAACCTCGTACGGAACGTTACAGTAACGTTCATGTACGAGGTTTTTTTGCCGTTTAAAGGACGGAAGGCTTAGCCTTAAGCTTCCGTCACGAGGGAAAGCTCGCGTCCGAGCACCCAGGCGCGTTCGAGATCCAGCGAAGGGCTGACGAGCAGGAAGTCCGCCTGCTTGCCGCGTGCGAGGGACCCCATCCGGTCCGCAACGCCCATCTGCCGTGCGGGGTTGCCGCTGGCGTATTCGCTGGCCTGCTGCACGCTGACGCCGATCTTGTTGACCATGAATTTGAAGGCGTCGATCATGGTCAGCGTGCTTCCGGCGAGACTTCCGCCTTCTTTCAAACGGCAGATGCCGTCCTTCATGATCACGTCGAGTCCGCCCAGCTTATAATCGCCGTCTTCCAGACCCGCGGCGGAAATCGCATCGGTGATCATGATCAGGTTGTGCTGCTTCTTCGTCTGCGTCAGAAGCTGGACGCCGGCCGGATGCACATGAACGCCGTCGGCGATGATTTCGGCATGAATCCGCGGGTCGGTCAGTACCGCGCCGACCGTGCCGGGATTCCGGTGATGCAGGGGAGTCATGGCGTTAAACGTATGAACGGCATGACTTAACCCATGTTCAACCGCGCGTTCGATCGTCTCGTAGTCGGCATCCGTATGCCCTGCGGCCGCGACGATTCCGTGATCGCTGAGCCACTGGATGACCTCCATCGCGCCTTCCCGTTCCGGCGCGAGCGTCATCATTTTGACCAGGCCGGGGAAGCGGGCATGCCAGTCTTCAAGCCATTCGGATGTCGGCAGGGAGATGAATTCCGGGTTCTGGGCGCCGCTCCATTTCGGAGAAATGAACGGGCCTTCCAGATGCACCCCGATCAGCTGGGCATACGGCATTCCGCCGCGGATGTAAGCGTCTGTGGCGGTGATAACCGCATCCAGCGCTTCGCGGGACGCCGTAACGGACGTGGCCAGCATGGCCGTCGTGCCTTTGGTGCCGTGGAAACGGGTGATCGTCTCCAGAGAATCGGCGGAAGCGTCCATAAAGTCGGCTCCGAAGCCCCCGTGCACGTGAACGTCGATAAAACCGGGCAGCAGCCAGCTGCCCTGCGCGTCCACGGCTCCGGCCAAATCAAGCTCCCCGAGTTCGTGAGCCTTGTAGATGCGTTCGATGCGGCCGTCCACGGCAAGCAGCGCGCCGTTTTCGACGATCGTATTTTCCGTCACGATCTTGGCGTTAACGATTAAAATGCGCTCCTGCGCGGAAGCGGAGGTACTCATACGAAGTTCCTCCCTGCTTCGGAATCGAGAAGAACGATCAGATGCGGGTGCGTCTGCAGCAGGCTTGCCGGACATTGGGTCGTAATCGGTCCGGTCAGGGCACGGTGCACGATATCCGCTTTATCGGCGCCGCGGACGACGAGAAGAATCGTTTTTGCTTTAAGAATCGTTCCTACGCCCATTGTCAGAGCATGTGTCGGAACGTCATTAATGGAAGGGAAGAAGCGCGCGTTGGCTTCACGCGTTTTGTGGTCGAGCTCGACCAGGTGAGTGCCGCCATGAAGCTCGTCCGCCGGCTCGTTAAAGCCGATGTGACCGTTGTGGCCGAGACCGAGAATCTGCAGGTCCACTTGCTTGATCTCATCCAGCTCGCGGTTATAGCGTGCGCATTCCTCCTGAAGGTCGGCAGCGTTTCCGTCCGGAATGCGGGTGCTCTCCGATTGCACATCGATATGACGGAACAGATGCCCGTTCATGTAAGTGCGGTAGCTTTCGGCATGTCCGTCAGGAAGTCCCACATACTCGTCGAGATTGTACGTGCGCACGTTTTTAAAGCTCACGCGTCCTTTGTTGTACGCTTTTACGATTTCTTCGTAAATGCCGATCGGCGTGCTTCCCGTTGCCAGACCGAGAACCGCGTCGGGCTTCGTCTGTACAAGCGCGGTAATAATCCCTGCGCCCGCCTCGTTTAATTCCTGCTGATTGTCAAACTTGTGAATAATCATCGTTTACTCTCTCCCTTTGCTCCGGTATTTGCGGACCATCTGATAGGTCCGTTCCAAACGGGTGACATGCTCGTCGAACCGGTCGCTGACCAGGCTCGTAAACAAAATGTCTATCACATGAAGCTGTGCGATCCGGGACGCCATATCTCCGCGGCGCATGCCTTCCTCCAGCGTAGAGGCGAACAGCTTGATGTCCGAAAGATCCGCCAGGGGGTTGGAGCCGTATTTGGTAAGGCTGATCGTCGTGGCCCCCCGTTCCTTGGCGCAAAGCAGAGCCTGAATCGTTTCAGGCGTATCGCCGGAGTAGGAAACCGCGAAGGCGACGTCACCCGGCTGCAGGTTGGAAGCCGACGTAATCTGCATGTGGGGATCCGACCATGCGGTCGCATACCTTCCGATCCGCACCAGCTTCTGGTGAAAATCGAGCGCTACGACTCCCGAAGTGGCAACGCCGTAGAGATCGATCTGCCTGGCGCTCTGAAGCGCGTCGACCGCGGCCTGTACCTGCTTAAGATCAAGCAGACGCGTCGTATCCGCGATAGAGCGCATATGATTGGCTTCCATGGCGGACACGATTTTCTCCAGCGGATTCCCGGCGACGATATCCTGATAAGACTGGCCGGCCGGCTGCGTAGCGAGCTCCGCGCCGAGCTGGAATTTGAAATCGGTGTATCCCTGGAAATGAAACGTTTTGCAAAAGCGGGAAATCGTAGCGGGACTCGTCTTCGACTGTTCCGCCAATTCCGTAATTCCCATGCGTACCACTTGACTGGAATGCTCGAGAATATAAGTGGCGAGAACCTGTTCCTGGCGGTTCAGCCCGTGCTTCCGTTCTTCAATGGCCCGAAGAATGCTGGACATAAGAATCCGCACCTTTTTTGAAAAAAATTTTAGCGAAACAGTAGTTTAACAAGAAAAACATTTTCATATTCATTCTAAAATATTTCGTCCTTAACATCAATAGGAAGTCCTTCGGAAAAGCGGACGGGCCGCGGTAAAATATTCTGTGGGCCAAGTTGACAAGCCGGGTACGGTTTGCCATTCTTAAAAGAAAACCATTAGGATGTGGAGTCCAGCTATGAATCAGTCCCGTATACCGCAAGCGATGCTTTTTGATTTGGATGGAACGCTCTTCAAAACGGAAACGCTTCTTCTGCCGGCCTATCATGCGGCTTTTGACGCTCTTCGCCGGGAAGGAGTCTACGAAGGACCGACGCCGTCTGACGAACGTATACTCGGAGGACTCGGCATGCTTCTCGAAGAGATCTGGGAGCGGGTTCTGCCCGATGTTCCGGCTGCGGTCCGCAGCCGTGCGGACGAGCTTCTGCTTGCCGAACAGATGGACCGGCTGCTTCGGGGAGAAGGCATGCTTTACGATGGGGTCGAGGAGACGCTGCAGGCGCTTCATGCGCGCGGAATCCGCCTTTTCGTCGCCAGCAACGGTCTGGAGGACTATGTCCGCGGAGTGATCCGGATGAAGGGGCTGTCGCCTCTCTTTACCGGGCTGTACAGCGCGGGCGAATACGCAACGAAATCCAAGGTGGATCTTGTGAAACTGCTCCTGGAGCAGCACGGCTTACAGAGCGCCTGGATGGTCGGGGACCGTTCTTCCGATGTGGAAGCGGGACACCGGAACGGGCTTAAGGTGATCGGCTGCGATTATGCGGGGTTCCGTTCCGAGGGCGAACTCGACGAAGCCGATGTCCGGATAACGGCGTTTCCGGAGCTGCTGGGTCTTCTTCCCGGCGAGGAAAACTGATCGTACGCCGTCTTTTATACGCAATCAAATAAAGGAAATCCCCGGCGGGACAAGTATTTATCCACCCGCCGGGGATTTTTGTTTCTAGGCGGAAATTAATCGGTATATATAGGGTAGGCCGTACGTCGGGACGATATGATTTTTACGTACAATTGACCGGATGCCGCATGGCCGTTGACGTTTCCCGGGTATGCTTGTACAGCGGGGAGCGCAGCGGCGCTTTAAGCTCAATTCTTATGATTACTTAAGAAATGAAACCTTTTGAATCTCATCCGCGTTAAAGGGGCAGGAAGAATAAGGGAAAAGAAGGGGGAGAAGAGCGTGGCTGCATCCCGGTTGTGGAAAAAAATGCTGATCGTGCTCATTCTGGCTTTAGCGCTCGGCCTGCGGCTTGTCTATGTGCTGGGAGAACAATACGAGCCCGTGGAGTACGATCAGAAGAACTATACGGCCATGGCGGTACAAATGCTTGAAAAAGGGATCTACGGCTATAACGAAGCCCAATCCAATACGTTAGTGACCCCGGGCTTTCCGGTGTTTCTGGCTGCGATACTGGCCGTATTCGGATACGCGGATATAGAGCGTACGTTTATGGTCGTTCGCGTGCTCCAGGTTTTTATATCGCTCGGCGCCATCTGGTATATTTACCGGATCGGGATGAGGCTTTTCAACCGGACGACCGGGCTGGTCGCGGCATTTTTCGCATCGGTTTACGGAACCTTCATTGTAATCAATTCCCTGATCCTGACGGAGGTCATATTTCTTACCTCGTTTATGGCGCTCATTTATTATCAGGTCAAAATCGTACAGGAAAACCGTGTCAAGGATCATCTCATTGCCGGTCTTCTGCTTGCCTTGGCGGTTCTGATCCGGCCGAACACGCTGGTAGTCGCGCCGGTTCCTTATATTTTTCTGTGGATTCAGCACAAAAAACCTTATTTTAAAGAAATCGGCTTCGGGGTCCTCGCTTTTGCGCTGGGGATGCTTCCCTGGTGGCTACGCAATGCGATCACCTTTCACGAATTGATTTTCATTTCCAAAGGGGGAGCGGGAAATCCGCTGCTTGGCGGAACCGATCCTTATTACCGGGGAACGCTGGACTGGAGCAAAGTCGATTTCAGCAACCAGCAGGGAGAGGCGATTAAACGAATAAAAGAAGGGCTCCAGACCGACCCGGCACTCTGGATCCGCTGGTTTACGGTGGGCAAAATGAAAGAAATGTTTCTGAACAAGCTGTACATAGGAGATTACGGCACCTCGGTGCCTGCCTGGTATGCGCCCTGGATTCCAAGGTTTCACAAGCTTCTCGTTTATGCGGGAATGGGTGGATCCCTGATCGCCTTCTTTATCCATAAAAGCTACCGGTACCTGATTACCGTATTTCTTATACTGCTGGGGACACAGCTTCTGTTTATCCCGGAAGCACGGTATACGATCGGCATGATGCCGTTTCTTATGCTGATTATATCCGCGCTGCTGGTTCAGGCGGTTTCCTGGGCGGCGGGGCTTATCCGCAGCCGTAACCAGGTTGAAAGCGGGGTCCGGACAGAGATCCGTTCGGAATCCGAAGGAAGCAAAGCCGTCTAAAGCCTTCACGCTTCAGGAATATACTTTGTCTTGCGAAAAAGACCGGTGTACGGGGTCAGGGGCATTGCGGACCGCGCCGTCTGCCTGAAAAAAAGAAAAAGCACCCGCGTGGGAGTGCTTCTCTTTTCCTGGCAGGGAGGCTGTGCTCCTCCCATCGGATTGCTTGCGGCCGGTCAGCCGATCGAGGCGATCAGGCGGTTCCGGGTTCGTCTTCCTTGGCGGCGGCGATGGCCCCTGCTGCGGATGCGGGCTCCAGCTCCGCGGTAAGGGGAGCCGGCTTCGCTGCCGGCTTGGCGCTTCTTGTCGTCAAGCCTTTGATAAGCCCCTCGACGTCGATTCCGGAGACGTTCTTGAGCATCTCCGGCGCAGTGGCCATCAGCGAGGTCACGTAATTGCTGATGCGCGCGGCGCCTTCGCCGTGGCCCGTATCGACAACAGTCAGCTTGTCGATGCCTTTGATCGGCTCGGCCACCTTGCCGGCCAGCTCCGGAAGCATCTTGACGATGATGTCCAGCACGGCCGCTTCGCCGAACTTCTCGAACGCTTCGGCGAGCCGCTGCTTCGCCTCGGCCTCGGCGAGACCGCGCAGCCGGATGACGTCGGCTTCGGCCGTACCGCGGGCCCGGTCGGCGTCGGCAATGGCCAGACCGTCAAGCCGCTTCTGCTCGGCCATCGCCTTGGCCTCCGCTTCGATGCGGAACTGAAGCGCTTCCGCTTCGAGCATTTTGCGCGACTTCTCGGCTTCGGCTGCTTGAACGACCGAATACCGGTCCGCGTCGGCTTTCTTCTTCACCTCGGCGTCGTACTGCTTCTCGCGGCGCAAAATCTCTTTGGATTCGAGGTCAATTTCGCGCTCTTTACGGACGAGTTCCACGCGCATCTGCTCCTCGACTACGCTTTGCTTGGAGCGCGCTTCCTGGATGTGATAAGCCTGGTCGGCTTCGGCCTTGGCCATATCCTGGTCTTTCTTGAAGGCAGCGATCTTCAATTCCTTCTCCTTGCCGGCCTCGGCGATGTTCGTATCCCGTAGAAGCTCGGCTTTCTGCCCTTCTTCCTCGGCCTTCGCCTTCTGGATACGGGAGTCCCGTATAGCTTCGGCTTCGGCGATGTCCGCATCGCGCTTCACGGCCGCGATTCTCGGTTTGCCGAGCGCATCGAGGTAGCCGTGCTTGTCGCGGACGTCCTTGATCGTGAAGGAGACGATCTGCAGGCCCATTTTTTTGAGGTCACGCGCTGCTACGCCTTGAACTTCCTGGGCAAAACGGTCCCGGTTGCGGTATACTTCCTCGACAGTCATGGAACCGAGAATCGCCCGCAGGTGCCCTTCGAGAACTTCCTGGGCTTCGCTTTTCAGCGCTTCGGTCGGCTTGCCGAGAAATTGCTCGGCCGCGGTCGCCACATCTTCGACGGAGCCGCCGATTTTAATGATGGCAACGGCATCCGTCATAACCGGCACTCCCTGCTCGGTGTATACTTCCGGCGTCATGACGTCCAGCTTGTGGGAAAGCAGGGAAAGGAACTGGGACTGCTGGAAAATCGGCAGAATAAACGCGCCGCCGCCGCGCACGATTTTCATTTTGCGTCCGGAATCGTCGATGCTGACGTTTTTGCTTCCCAGAAATGAGCCTGTAACGATCATTGCCTCATCGGGACTGACCGTTTTGTAGCGGGCCCAGAAGGCGATACCGAGAATGAGAATAACGCCGACTACGATACCGGGGATGAGAAGTACATCTGTGTTCATCATGGGCAAAACTCCTTTGCTTGTTTAATTAAGAGGATCGGAATCCAGCGGGGAGACGAGCAGTACGCTGTTCTTTACCTCCACGACGACGACACGAAGGTGGCTTGGAATGCTCCGTCCGTCGAAGCTTTCCGCGATCTGGTTAGTCACTCCGCCGCCGGTCCGCACCATGACTTCGCCGAAACCCGAGGCGGGCACGGGCACGGTGACTTCACCGATTTTGCCGACCAGCTCCTGCAGCGAGAAAGCGACCGAATTTTCGCTGTTCTCCATCGGCTTGACGTAGACGAGATACACCAGGACGGATAATACGGCGGCGATCAGCAGAGAAAGCCCTCCGCTCTGCCAGTCAGTCAGTTCCGTGTACCTGGAGAGCAGAATTCCGGCTCCGCCGAAGGTGGTAATTCCCCCGACGAGAACAGCCGGCTGCAGGAATGGCAGATGGTGTCCGTAAGCGGAGTCAAGCATACCTGAGAGATGGCCGAGAATTTCGCCGAAAATGAGGGTAGCCAAGGCGAAAAGAATGCCGGCTGTAAAAAGGCCCCAATACCAGACTTCCATGTGGTCCCTCCCTTATCAAATACTGGATATTGGTATGGGATACTATACGGGCAAGGCTTAGAAGGGTTTCGGCATGGAATTAACGGGGGTAATGATTCGGGAGTTGTCCTTTCCAGCGCGAGGGATATCCTATATACTAGTTAAAGCTGATTTGAAACAAGTAATACAAAGTTCTTACTAAAGAATAAAGAGAGTTGCCGCCAAGCGCCTGTACAACTTGATTGACACAACCGGACAAGGTGATTGAAAAGCAATGAAGGAGGAAGGACGAAGTAATGTCCAGACAAAGTGATGTACTCATTATTATTCCGGCTTATAATGAAGAAGACGCCATCGAACAGACCGTCGATCATTTGCGGAAACACGTTGAGTACGATTATCTGATCGTGGATGACGGCTCCAAAGACCGCACGGCGGCGATCATCCGCGAACGGGGTTATAACGGAGTGCGTCTGCCCGTCAATCTCGGCATCGGCGGAGCCATGCAGACCGGCTATCGCTATGCCGCGAGACACGGCTATAAATATGCGATCCAGCTCGACGCGGACGGTCAGCATGACGCCCGGGACATCGATAAGCTGGTGCGGGAAATCCGGGAGTCCGGCGCCGATATGGTGATCGGTTCACGCTTTGTCGAGAAGAGTTCCTACAAAAGCAGCCTACCCAGACGGATAGGCATCTATTATTTCTACATGCTGATCCGCCTTCTTACGGGAAACCGGATCTTCGACCCTACTTCGGGATACCGGATCGTCAACAGTAAGATCATCGGGGAGTTTGCGACCTATTATCCGGTTGATTATCCGGAAGTGGAAATTCTCGTTTCCATGGCCCGCAGCAAATACCGGATCAAAGAAATCAGCGTGGAGATGAAAAAACGGCAGGGCGGAGTTTCGTCCATTAATCCCATCCGGTCGGTGTATTACATGCTGAAAGTAACCATGTTTTCGATCATCCGGAGAAGCTTCTAGGGAGGGCACTTATTTTGATTCAGGCTATTACGATCGGAGTTACGGTCATTTTCTTGTTTCAGATTCTTTTCTACACCAGCAAGCACAAATTAAGAGACCGCCACGCGTTCACCTGGATTATGATCGCGCTGGCGGGACTTGTCACGGGCATTTGTATCCCGTTGCTCAACCGCTTCGCTCTCTGGATCGGCGTGTCGTATATGCCGTCGCTGATCTTCCTGATCGTGATCGTGGTTACGCTGAGCCTGCTCGTCCACCAGACGATCCTGCTGTCCAAGCAGCAGGAACAGATCAAGACGCTCGCTCAGGAGCACGCGTATCTGGAGAACGAAGTCATGCGGCTTAAGGAACAAAGCCGAAATCAAGAAAGCTACACAGGAGCGGGGAGACGGGAAGCGCCATGAATCCGTTACATATCGGACTGATTTTACTGAACACGCTTATGCTCGTAAGCGGCCAATTTTTGTGGAAATACGGGCTCTCACGCAAAGCGGACCCTTTCGAAAGCTTGCAGAGCATCATTCATCTTATGTTTTCCCCGTTTATTCTGGGGGGCCTCTTCATTTACGGGCTTGCGACGGTATTGTGGCTGTTTATCCTGAATAAAGTGGATATAAGCATCGCCTACCCGATGCAGAGCATCGCGTATCTGATTACCGTCATCGGCGCGTATTATATGTTCAACGAACAGCTGTCGCTCCTTAAAATCGCCGGTTGTGTCGTGATTCTGATCGGCGTGGGAATGATCGGTTTATCGGCGCGTTATTCGTAACGCGCTTTTATTTTTTTAGGGAAAGCGGAGGAATGCATCATGATGTACAGGCTTCGATCTGTACCGGTCCGGGGCTGGCTCTGGATCGTTGTGCTGCTCACGACACTGCTGAAGCTGGCGGTGGTATTCACATACGGTTCCTCCTACAACCTGGGATCGGATGACCAGTCTTATCTGGAAACCGCGCGGATTTGGCTGGAAACAGGAATGTTTACCTACAATGACCCGTCCAAGCCGACGGTATTTATCACTCCCGCGCTTCCGGCGTTTATCGCCCTGTTTATGAGCGGAATCGGAACCGGGCACGTGCTGGAGCAGACGATTCGGGTAGTTCAGGTCGTGATGGTTTCTTTTTCGATGATTCTTTTGTTCAAAATCGGAAAGAGACTTTTCAACGAGAAAACCGCGCTTATCGCTGTCGTGTTGACGGCCGTTTATCCGCCGATGTGGAACATCTCCTTTTATATTTTGACGGAAGCCCTGTTTGTGCTTGCCTTGATGCTTCTGGTGCACGGCGCCTTGAGAGCGATGGACAAGCCGAACGCGGGGAATGCCGTCTGGTTCGGACTGGTATGGGCGTTTGCCGTTTACGTCAGGCCTACAATCGCGCTTTGGCCGGGATTTTTCCTGCTGCTTCTCATTTACTGGCGCACGATTCCGTGGAAAAGGCTGGCCGCTTGTCTGACGGTTTCGGCCGTGGTATTTGTCCTCTGCCTCATGCCGTGGTGGGTCCGCAATTACGAAGTATCCGGAGGGCAGTTTATTCCGCTGACGAAATCGAGCGGAAACCCGCTGCTTCTCGGCACGTTCCCATACGGGCCTCCGCCCTTGGCCGAACAGCGGACGTGGCACTCCTCCGACGATCTGTGGGTCAATGACGCGTTCGATACGCAGTGGGCCAAGGAACGGATCCGAACGGGTTTTGCGGAGCAGCCGCTGTACTATCTCCAGTGGTATACGATCGGGAAGTTCGTGACGTTCTGGGGGGACGTGTATTATTGGAACGCCGCGAATTGGGTGAGTCTCATTCTGCCCGTTGGGATTCACTATACGATCCTCGGGTTCGGAATCCGGGGAATTTGGCTGGCGAGGGAGAAGCGGCTGACTTACCTGCTGACGGTGATGTTCGTCTATATGTCCATGCTGCATATGATATATTTGGCGCATTCGCGGTACTCGGCTCCGCTCATGCCGTTTATGGCTCTTTTTGCCGGTTATGCGATTCTCCAAGCCTGGAATTCCAGGAGAAGAGCGGGCGCGGGCGACAGCCGCAAACATCAAAAACCATCCCTTCCGTAAATCGGGGGATGGTTTTTTTATGGGTTCATTTGCTCTTTTTGTTTGCCAGATGCAGGCTGTAGCCGATAATGCGGGCCAGCGATTTTTTGCGGATGTGGGGTTCGTCGAATTTCATCGGTTTGGAATTGGCTTCGAAAAACCAGATGCGGCCGTCGAGATCGACGCCCAGATCCATCGACATCTCTCCGAGCTTCTGCTTCGAGGTTTGTTCCACGCTGCTCGCCATTAGGAGAGCGGCGCTCCGGGTCCGCTGGAGAATACCTTTGGCCTTGGCCGGGCCAAACGATTTTTCCAGCAGACGTGCGGGATCGTCGATGGAGCCTCCCCGAGGCACATGGGTTGTAATGCTCCGCCTGCCGGCCACTCTGGCTCCGATCCCGGTTACGCTCCACGTGCCTTTCGATGTTTTCTGAAGAAGCGCGCGAAGATCGAAAGGACGTTTGTTAAAGCTCGACAGCCGGATTCCCTGCTGGATAATGTAGCTTTCGTCCTTTTTGTTCTCGGCAATGCGGTTCCACACATCGGTCAAGTTCGTAAAGAGCTCGTAGTGGGAGTTCATATTTTCCTGCATGGTCAGCTTGTAGGTCTGGGCTCCGCTTTTTTTCGTGATTCGCTCCAGGCGCATGATTCCCTTGCCGGCCTTTCCTTCAACGGGTTTGAGGTAGATGAAAGGGAACCGTTTGAGCATCGTCTCCAGGACGGCCTGATTGTTCAGCTGCTTCGTTACGGGCACGTATTTGCGCGTTTCAGGAGACTGATCGAGCCATTCGAAGAGCGTCCATTTGTCGAAAAAAAACGGGTTGAACAAGTGCACCTGTTTGCTGCGGATGCAGGCTTGGATTGTCCGCTGCACGTCGCTTTGAATTTCGAGACGGCGCGTCGGAATCCGGTTATAAATGACGTCGGGAAGAGGCATCAGCTGTTTGTTCCATTTCTTCGTAGCCAGCTGGTAGCAGTAGGACTGAACCTGCTTGCCGCTCAGTTTCAAATCGGATGTAGTGACGACATAAACGAGAGCACCCTGTTCGTAGCCGGCTTTGATCAAATCAATAAAGTTTTCGCGGTTTCCCGAAAATCGGCGCTTTGGATCCGGTGTGGTCAAAATTCCGATGCACAGAGGCTGCTGCTTTTTATGGGCGCTAACGTCCACTAACCATCCCTCCTCGCACGAAAGCGGCTTAAAAAGACGCAGTGCTCATAGATATAGTTGAGGGAGGCTTTATCCTGGGCTTTCAAACCGGGGTGCTTGAAAATGGAACGTCCGGGCTTCGCGTTGGCTTCGAACATCCATGTTTTCTCGTTCTGATCGATGCCGAGGTCAAAGCCCAGCTCGCCCAAACGGTGATTGTAATTTTTTTCGATCGCTTCCGCAAGCTCGATGGACGTCTCTTTCATCCGGGACAAAACGGCGTCGCTTCTGCTGCCGTACACCTGCCTCAGCGCCTGCTCCGCCGTCATCAGTTGACCGCCGTTGCGCAGATGGGTCGTGACGCTTCCCTTGCCCGCTTTTTTGGCGCCGATGGCGGCGACGACCCACTGGTTGCTGCCGTTCTTGGTCAGATGGAAGCGGAAGTCGATGGGGCAGCCGTCGATCTCGATCAGCCGGATTCCCTGCTGGGTCACATAGCTGGTCAGCTTTCCGCGGTTGATGCCGAGCATTTTGACGAGACCTTCGAATTTGTTGAAGCGAAGCAGCACATTCTTGCCGTTGCGGCGGTAACGGACGAAATATCCGCGGTCCGTCGAATACGTAATGCGGTAAATACCGATGCCGAGGCTTCCGGCCGTCGGCTTCAGATAAATAAATTTGTGACGGGTGAGAAGGTCCTTCAACTGCTCCGCCGAAGGGCCCAGAACCGATTCCGGCACGTATTTAAAAGCCGGATCGTCTTCAAGCAGCCGGTACACATCCCATTTGTCAAAGAAAGCCCAGTTAAAAAGTGGGATATTCCGTTTCACGAAGCGCTGCTTGAAGTCCTCCATGGAGATCAATTTCTCCGCCTTGCGGCTGGGAAGCCGGTTGTAAACGACATCCGGAAGCGGAACGGTTTTACGGACCCAGCCTCCCTGAGGCTGAAGCATATAGCCGTTTACGGTTCCCTGCTGCCAGTTTACATCTTTGGGCGAAAAGGCGATGTGGAACGATTTGCGTTCGCCCGGCTGCATCAGCGAGCGGATAAACGGGGTTCTCGTTCCGAAAGGACCGGACGCGGAGCTGGCCACATTCGTCAGAATCCCGATGACGGGACCGAGCCGGATATCTTTGCCGCTTCCGCTCGCTGCCAGGCACGGACCGATCCGCGGAAGTTTCACGGAAGTAATGACGGACTGGGGCAGATAGAGGTGGAGTCCGCTTTTTTTGATATACCGGGCCGGAAGTGTAACAGTTTTGGAGCCGACCTGGAGCTGCAGCGACTTGCTTTTCGACAAGCGCAGCGCCTTGGCCAGTTCACCGGATACCAAAATGCTTTTTTCTTGTTTGGAATTTACGTGAACCGTGCACGTCGTCAAACTCATTGGGTTACCCTCCTAAACTTGTTGCCCCTGCCGGTTCCCGCTGCGTTCTCAGCAAATAGGCGGCATACCGGACCGGATTAGAGGCGGCTGAGCGGGCGGTTTCTCCGCCGTCAATGCTCTGGAAGGCTGCTCTGCCGGGCTTGGAATTAACCTCCAGAATGTGGATGCGTCCATCCCGGCAAACGCCGAAATCGATGCCCAGCTCGGCCAGACGCCCATGCGACGATTCCAGAATAAGCGCAATTCGATGGGATAAAACGGACAGAGTTTTCATCAGCCTGCCGGACGCCCGGGCTGGAAACTGTTCCTTCAGAAAAGCTTCGGCCGCGCGGGCGGTGCCGCCGCCGTGGAGGTTCGATGTGACGCTCCCCGGACCGCCTGTGCGAACAACCATCCCGGTCAGCTTCCACAGGCCGCGTCCGTCTTTTTGCATAAGAGAACGGATATCGTAAGCCGTACCGTCCGTGGTAGTCAGCGGCAGATACTGCTGGAGCAAGTAACGGCGATTGCCTATGAAGCCGCGGACCCAGCCCAGCATCTCCTGCACCGTGCCGAAATCATGCCGCACCGGACGATTCGCCCGGTCGCGGCCGCGTACGCTCCAGGGATAATCCGAGCCGGGACTCCGGTAAACATGCAGGGCGCCTTTGCCGTGCATGCCCCCTTCGGGCTTTAGAAACGCGGCGCCGTAAAGCTCCAGCCACCGTTCAAGCCGGCGCATCGCAGTCAGGCGGCGGGTAAGCGGCAAATGCGGGGCAAGAGCCGGGTCGGCGGCCAGCAGGCGCTGGACGTCCCATTTGCCGCGGAGGCCTCCGCCCAGAAACCGGATGCCGGGCAGCCCGTGAAGCCGGTTCAGCTGCCGGCGGTAAAGCCGCTGCTCCGCGGCACTTGAGCAAAAGCAGCGGTCATAAAGGACGGCGGGAAGAGGGAAGGTGCCTTCTCTCCAGGCGGATTCCGCCGGATTGTACAGGAAGCCGTCCACCGTCTCGTACTCGAAAGAGATTCCATCGGGGCTGAACACGATGACCTCGATCCCTGCCGCCGCCCCATGCAGGCTCAGCCTCCGGAAAAAGGGCTCGGAATCTCCGGCGGGCGCTTCCTTGCCCGGTGAGGTCAAAACGCCAAGATACCGATTCGCTGCATGATCCACACGCCCCACCGCCTTCCTGGTTTACATAAAGCCGGCCAAATAAACGGCATATTCAAGGAGACGCCTGACGGAGGGCCGTGCAAGCGCTTCGTCGGACGCGGAGGGAAGAGAGAATTCCTCGCGGGAAGGCTTTGAGTTCACTTCCAGCAGTTTTACCCGGCCGGCCGCGTCCAGAGCCAGGTCCACGCCCAGCTCCCCGAACGTTCCCTTGACGTTGCTGCCGATAGCCTGAGCGACTGTCAGCGCCGTGCTTTTTAAAGTACGCTGGATGCTCCCTTTGCGTGAGGCCAAAGAAGACCCCGCCAGCGCTTCCTGCACGGCCGTCATCGTTCCGCCTCTCGCAAGGTTGGAGACGAAGTGCTGCTCGGCCGCGATCCGGGCCACGATGGAGCTCAGCACCCATTCTCCATCGCCGTCTCTTTGTACGAGGGCGCGGAAATCGACGGGGCGGCCGCCGATCGTCATCAGATCCAGACCTTCCTGGATCTGATAAGCCTGTGTCCGGATTTTTCCCGCCATATGGGAATAGGCTTCGAAAAGATCGGGATAGTGAAGCGCCACGGTTCCGCTGAGCGCGGAGAACCGGACTTCGCAGCTTCCGTCCTCCCGGACGTGCAGGCGGAAAATTCCTTTGCCGAGACTGCCTGAGGCCGGTTTTATAAAAAGGACAGGGTGCCGGCCTGACATGGCCTTCAGCATGTGATAGTTGGAGAAAGGATGAGACTCCGGCAGACAGTCCCGGAGAGAGGCTTCACCGCCCAGAGCGGAGAATACGGCGTTCTTATCCAGGTATTTATCGTTGAAAATGCGCGTCTGGTGACGCAGTTGAACGGCTTTGAGAAAATGCTGGACTTCGGGTTTGTTTTCGTATTTTCGTGAAGTCAGCCGGTTGTATATGACGTGCGGGACGGGGAAAACTCCTTTTCGCCATTCTCCGTCGAAATACAGGCCCGCCAGATCGGGAAAGGTGTGCATTTCTTCGGGAGAGAAAAAGAACAGGCTGACCCCGGCTTCCTCGCCCGCTTTGCCCAGTTCCCGGCAAAAAGCCGTCATGGAACCGAATGGCATTTCCTGAGACGGGTAAAGCCGGCTGAGCAGAACGCCGACGAGCGGACCCGCGTAAAGCGTGGCGGCGGAGGGCTGGTACACGAGCGAGAGCCTGCACCCGCCGCGGATGCCGAGCCGGCGCGCCAGCTCCGGATGCAGGCCAAGCTCTTCGCCGGGACTCGCGGCCGGCGCCGCAGCCGTCCGGACCAGCCCTTCGCAGGACGCGGAACCGAAGCGGAACTTGACGGTGCTGTCCGCGGCCAACCGGCACGCCCGGATCATCCCCGCGCTGAGCAGTACGGTCCGCTCGTCTTCGTAGAGGGCGGGATCGAGGCTGCGGACATGGACGATGCGGGTCATAGAAAAGCTCCTTCGCTTTGCGGTACCGGCGGTACCGTCGGCTGAAACTAAAGAATTACTCCATCATATGAGGACATATATCCCTTGGTGCAAGGGCGAATGTCAGGTTTCAGCCTGCTTTCGGAATGACTTGGCGGGGGAAGTACTAGGCGGAATGACCTGCGCGAAAGGGGGATTAGGGGAGAAGCTGAATTCCCTGCCGGCGGCTGGGAGAAGAAGCGGCACAGGATGACAAATATGGACAAAGTGTAAACAAAAGGATTGACGGGAGACTAAAGTCCTTGTAAGATGTAAGTAATTTCAAATTAGCTTCACCCCGACAACTACATACCCAAACTTTAACATGTTACCGAAAGGGCATTAGTTAAAGAAGTGATTTTGCTTCTTTGACTATGTCCTTTTTTTGTTGTTCCGGGGCCGCTAAGGAGGTGAGGAACTCCCGGTAAGAAGGCGTTGATTGACAAAGCATCAGGGGGACCGCTTCAGTTTGAAACCGATTACAAAAGAACCTTTAAGGAGTGTTTGTACACATGAAAAGAAACAAATGGCTCAACATGGGACTTTCTTTGATGATGGTATCCGCAATCGCGGCAGGATGCAGCAAGACAAGCACAACGACTACGCCGACAGCTACCCCGGGAGCGTCCTCTAACGCGGGCACGGGAGAAGCGGGCAAGAAACTGACCGGTGAGTTCGAAATCCAGTATTTTGTCGGCGGATACGGAGATACCTGGTGGAAAGCGGCAATCGACGAGTTTCAGAAAGCCAACCCGGATCTGAAAATCAAGCAGTCTGCGGGAGCCAAGATCAACGATCAGATGAAACCCCGCTGGATTCAAGGCAATCCGCCGGACGTGGTTTATATCGACGGCGCAGGCGCCAACGCGAGAACGATGTACCAGGACGGCCAGCTTATGGACATTACCGACTGGCTGAAAACCGCCAAGAACGCGGACGGCAAAAACATTATGGACCTGTTCATTTCCAAGCCGGAAGAATACGAAGCAGGCAAATACTACGACGTTCCGCTCGTATTCGGTTCTTGGGGAACGTTCTGGGACCGCGCCGAATTCAAGAAAAACAACTGGGAAGAGCCGAAGGACTGGGAAAGCTTCCTGGCTGTAGGCGACAAAATCAAAGCTTCCGGCAAGATGAGCGTCTACATTCACACCGGCGTGTACCCGTACTACATTAACGGCGCATTCCTGGATTCCGCAACCGTTGCGGCGAACAACTACGATACGTCCATCATCAAGAAAATCAACAACATGGAAGAAGGCGTATTCAAAAGCGAACCGGTTATGAAAGCGCTTGATAAGATCATTCAAATGCGTGATAAGGGCTTTATCGACAAGGGCTCCGTCGCTTTGAACCATACGGATTCCCAAACGCAGTTCCTGCAGCATAAAGCGGCCTTTATCCCGAACGGACTCTGGGTCGAGAACGAAATGAAGAAAGACGTCCCGCAGGGCTTCGAATTCGGATTTATTCCGTCCGTTACCCAGGAAAAAGGCGGCAAAAACGTAGCGATTCCGACTACGGCCACGATGGGTATCGCTAAAAAAGCGAAAAACCCGGAAGCGGCAAAAGCGTTCATCCAGTTTATTTTTACAGAGAAGCAGGCGGGAAAATGGGCGGAAGCGACAGGCGCTCTGCTTAACGTGAAAACGAACCTCGACAACACGTCCGCAAGCAACCTGGCCAAAACGGCCATCAAATCCTACAGCTCCCCGGAAACGGTCGTAGCACCGGAACCGGTTATTCCGGAAGACCTCAAAAAAGTGCGTAACGATTCCACGCTGGCTCTGACTCAAGGCACGATCACCAAAGAAGAGTGGGCGAAACGTATGGAAGACGAAGCAGCCAAGCAGCGCGCCAAATTGAAAAAATAAGCACCCATATCTCCGGAGTGATAATAAGGGAATGCGAATTCCCTTATTGTCGTTCCCAGGAAAGCGGAGGTTCACGCATGAAAGGAACACCTGTCACTAACCCGGCCGGAGCCATCGTGGCGAAAAAGCCGAAGAGCGGACGCTCCAAGGTAAGACGCAATCTGTTTATTGCATCTTTTATCCTTCCGACTCTGCTGCTCTATCTCGTATTCACCGTTTACCCGATGCTGAAAGGCATCTATCTCAGCTTGTTCGACTGGTCCGGCGGCTCCATGGATTACAATTTTATCGGGCTGGACAATTTTAAAGAAATGTTCAAGGACCCCATTATACCGAAGGCCCTGCTGAACGATTATTTTCTGGTTGCGGGCAAAGTGATCGGCTTTATGGTGCTTGCCCTGTTTTTTGCAGTCTCGCTTACCCGTCTCAAAATTAAAGGCTCCGGGTTCTACCGGGCTATTTTCTTCCTCCCGAACGTGATTTCCGTCGTAGTCGTCGGCGTGCTGTGGCGCTACGTCTACAACCCGAACCTGGGCTTTCTGAACTCTCTGATCGGTGCGATCAAAAAGGAGGATTTCATATTCCCTTGGCTGGGAGATGCGGCAACGGCGATGTGGGCGCTCCTTCCGCCTTCGATCTGGGCCGGCGTCGGTTTCTGTACCCTGCTTCTCATCGCGGGAATTTTGAGCATCCCGGACTCGCTGTACGAAGCCGCAGGGCTCGACGGCGCCACACAGTGGCAGCAGTTCTGGCACATTACGCTTCCGCTGACATGGGAGCAGATTCAAACCTCCGTCATCTGGATCGTGATGACTACGCTCAACGGCTCCTTTATCATCGTCTCGATTATGACAGAGGGCGGGCCGGACAATGCGACCCAGGTACTGGGCTCCTACTTGTACCAGCAGGGCTTCAGGCAGTATCACCTGAGCTATGCGGCCGCGATCGGCGTATTAACGCTCGTTGTATCTCTGGTAACGACGGTTGCCTTGCAGCGGATTATGAAAAGAGAACCGTTAGAAATTTCGTAGAGGGGTTATATGCATGAGTGATGGACTGAAAAACCCGTTTTGGCGCATAGTCGTCAACCTGCTTTTAATCGTGTGGGCGATCATGGTGCTTTACCCGCTCATCTGGACCGTACTCGGCTCCTTGAAGGATAACCAGCAGTTTTTCCAGGGTAAACCGTGGCATCTACCCACATTTCCGCTGTTGTTCTCCAACTTCAGTTACGTTTGGGATAAATACCAGTTCGGCGGCTATTTTATGAACTCGATCATTGTTACGGTTGTCAGTGTCTTGGCCGGTCTCGTGCTTTCCGCAATGACGGCGTACATACTGGCCAGGTTTGCTTTCAAGGGAAGCGGCGTCCTCTATTACGTGTATATCGCTTCGATGATGATCCCCATGTTCCTCGGGATGATTCCCTTGTTCTTCCTGATGAGCGATATGGGATTGACCAATTCCCTTCTTGGGCTTATCATCGTATACACAGTTTCTACCATTCCGTTCAGCGTGTTTGTCCTGGTCGGATTCTTCAAAACGCTGCCGTCTGAAATCGAGGAAGCGGCCATGATGGACGGCGCCTCTTACTACGGCATTTTCTTCCGCATTATGATGCCTCTCGCCAAGCCGGGACTCATTTCCGTCAGCATTATCAACGTGCTGAATACATGGAATGAATACATTCTCGGTGTCGTACTCAACAGCGAACCTTCCAAATACACTCTTCCTGTGGGCATTGCCGTTATGCAGGGGGAGATGCAGTACCGGACGGAATGGGGTCCGCTGTTTGCGGCGCTTCTCATTTCCATGGTGCCGGTCATGATTTTCTATCTCATTTTTCAGCGCCAAATTGCCAGCGGAATTACAGCGGGTGCGGTCAAATAACGGCCCGCCGCTTTTCTCCGCAACATGAAAAAAGGTGAGCAAACATGCTGCATACGCTTCAAAAAGTCGGCCGGTCTCTGATGATACCGATTGCCGTCCTGCCGGCCGCCGCAATTTTGCAGCGGCTCGGCGCTTTTACTTTCGAGGATCCTTTTCTGATCTTCATCTCCAAAATATTCAGCGCCGGCGGGCAGGCTATTGTGGATAACCTTCCTCTGCTGTTTGCGATCGGCATCGCGATCGGCATGACGTCCGGTCAAGGAGTGGCGGCGCTCGCCGCAACGGTGGGATACGTCGTATTTGTGAGAGCGCTTGCTATTTTTGAAAGCGTACCCGCGGAGCAGTCCATTCCCGGAGCCCATCTGGATATGGGCGTGCTCGGAGGAATGATGACGGGCCTTATCACCGTAATGCTGTTCAACCGGTTTCATAACATCAAGCTGCCGGATTATCTCATGTTTTTCGGAGGCCGGCGCTTTGTGCCGATCATTACCTCGCTCGTTATGGTCGTCATGGGCGGAATTATGGGACTGATCTGGCCGCCGGTTCAGGAGGTGATCCGGGATGCGGGTCTTTGGATCGTAGATGCCGGGGGAATCGGCGTATTTATGTACGGCTTTCTGAACCGGCTTCTCCTCGTTACGGGTCTTCACCATATTCTGAACAGTATTGTGTGGTTTCAGGTGGGGGAGTTCATGACGGCTCCCGGAACCTATGTTCATGGCGATATGACCCGTTACAACGCGGGCGATCCGAGCGCGGGCATGTTTATGAGCGGCTTTTTCCCGACGATGATATTCGGTCTGCCGGCGGCCGCCTTGGCCATGATCAAATGCGCGCTGCCGGAGAAACGGAACAAAGCGGCGGCCCTGCTTTACAGCGCCGCCCTTACCTCGATGCTCACCGGGGTGACGGAGCCGCTGGAATTTTCGTTTATGTTCGCGGCACCCCTACTTTACGGAGTCCATGCGGTACTGAACGGTCTGGCGATGCTGCTCATGCATCTGTTCAATATTAAGCTCGGTTTCAGTTTTTCAGGAGGAATTATCGATTTACTGTTGAATTGGAAATTAAAGGAATTTCCTTTTATGTTTCTGATCATCGGAGCGGTCTATTTTGTCGTCTATTACGGGTTGTTCCTGTTTCTCATTAAAGCCTTTAAACTGAAAACCCCGGGCAGGGAAGAAGATTTTCCCGGTCTGGCCGCGGCGATCGTCTCTTCGGCTCCGCCACCGGAGGAGGAACGGATTACGGCAATCGTAAACAGCGTAGGCGGCATCGACAATATCATCAAAGTGGATTCCTGCATTACCCGGCTGAGGCTGTGGCTTAAAGAAGCCGAGCATGTGGAGGAAGAAAAACTGAAGGAACTGGGTGCATTCGGAATTATGAACATGGGAAAGGGACACGTGCACGTTATTTTCGGAACGGACTCGGAACTGATTAAGGAATCCATTGCCAAACGCTTAGCTGCATAGATGGAGGAGAACCTTATGATTCAAAGAAAAATCATTCACGTGCTTTCCCATAATGTAGTCATGACGAAGCTTTCGACCGGCAAAAATTCAATTGCGTTCGGCAAAGGAATCGGATTCAAAAAGGTACCGGGCATGATTATACAGGACGCCGACATTTCGCAGGAATTTCTTCTGCATACCTCGGAAGTGCTGGAGCATTACGAGCATATTCTTCACGCCGTCGACGTCAAAATTATCGGGATTACGGAAGAAGTGATCGCTTACGCGCAGGGTCATCTGGAAGGGGAATTTTCCGAAACGATTCACGCCGCGCTTGTCGATCATATCAACTTTGCTGTGGAACGCTGCAAGCGGGGGGTTCATATTCTCAATCCGTTCGCATACGAGATCAAGCATTTGTATGAGGAAGAATACCGGATAGCCAGCAAGGCGATCGATTTCCTGAATCAGCATCTGGATGTAAAGCTGCCGGACGATGAAATCGCGTTTCTGGCGATGCATTTTCATACCGCCCGGACCAAGGTGGAGAAAGGCACGGCGCTTGCGGTGGTCAGGCTGGTCGCACAGGTAATCGAGAGAGCGAAGGAACTCGGCCTGGATTTCGATAATTCCTTCTCGACCGTCCGTTTTATTTCTCATTTAAAAGCGCTTATCGACCGGATTACGGAACAAAAAACGATACGGAATCCCCTGCTGGGTAAAATCTGCGAGGAATATCCTCTGGCGTTTCAAAAAGCGGTCCTTTTGGCGGAGCTGCTCAAAGCGAATCTGCAAAAACCGATTCCGATGGATGAGATCGGATTTCTGGCGCTTCACCTTGAACGGCAGATGCAGCGCTCGGGGATGGACTGAACGGTTCTCTGCTGCCGTAGGGAAAGCGGCGGGCTCCGGTCGGAAGCGGCACCCCGCATTTTCTCGACGGCAGCAATCGTGATAAGATCGGAATGAGGGGGGATGAATCATGACAGATTCCACATTCCGCGCTTTGCGGGTCGACAAGACCGGGCAGGGCTTTTCACTAGGGATACGTGAAATGACGACGGAGGAGCTGCCCGAAGGCGAGCTGCTGGTAAAGGTTGCCTACTCCGGCGTCAACTTTAAGGACGGGCTTGCCTCCACGCCGGAGAGCAAGACCGTCCGTTCTTATCCGATGGTACTCGGCATCGACTTGTCGGGTACCGTCGTCTCTTCGGCCGATCCGCGGTACAAGGAAGGGGACGAAATTCTCGTCACCGGCTACGCGCTCGGTACCGGACATTTCGGCGGATACAGCGAGCTGGCCCGGGTTCCGGCGGATTGGGCGGTGCCCGTACCGGACGGCCTGACGATGAGGGACGTCATGGCACTCGGCACCGCCGGCTTCACGGCCGCTCTCTCCATCCAGCGGCTGGAAGACAACGGCCTGCGTCCGGGCCAAGGTCCCGTGCTTGTCACGGGGGCAACCGGCGGCGTGGGCAGCACCGCCGTTTCCATGCTGGCGGGTCTCGGTTACGAGGTCGCCGCCAGCACGGGCAAAAGCTCCGAGCACGCGTACCTGCGCGGACTCGGAGCAAGCGAAGTGCTGCCGCGCGAAGCGCTTGCGGCAGAAGACGGCAAGCCGCTCCGCCGCGAGCAGTGGAGCGCGGCGGTAGACCCTGTGGGCGGGGCGTCGCTTCCGTACGTGCTCGGCACGGTACGGTACGGCGGCTCCGTCGCCCTCAGCGGGCTTACCGGAGGCGGGACGTTCCCCGCCACCGTGTACCCGTTCATCCTGCGCGGCGTGAACCTTCTGGGCATAGACTCCGTCTACTGTCCAGAAGGTTTGCGCAGGAAGCTGTGGGAGCGGCTTGCCGGCGACCTTAAGCCGCGCAGCCTGGGAGACATGATCCAGCGGGAGATCGCGCTGGAGGAGGTGCCTGCGGCGCTGGAGGACATCCTGGCGGGCCGCATGCGCGGCCGCGTCGTCGTGCGCCTGTAGCGTAAGCCAGACAGCGAACGCCAAAAAAGCCGTCAAACGCGGATACCCGCGGCTGACGGCTTTTTGTCCTGTTCGATGGCGCGCCGATCCCGTGCGGTGCGCTTATAAGCTCCGTTCCCCAAACGTGTTACTAGTTCCCCTACCGTGAAATTCACTGTCAGGCGCCGCCGCTCTTTTAGAGCCGGGCGTCTTTTTTACTGCCTTTCGTCGTGGACTTCCCGCTGCTTCCGTCAGCGGAAAATTCATCTCCATCAAACGTTTTCGAAGCGGATCGTTCTCTTACGAAAAGATGGCGGTAATCGACCCAGCCCTGACGGTCTATGCGGACGCCTCCGATCGAGGAATGAACCGCGACCCGGAACGTTTTTTTTAATAAAAAAAGCAAGGCTGTGTCTGCCAGAAGCATTTCCTCAATATTCAGGAGCTCCTCCGCCTGCCGTTCGAAGGAAGCTTCGCGCTGAATCTGTCCCACTGCGCTCTGTATGCGGCTTTGCAGCCCGGAGCTCATATGCCTGTAAATAAAGCTGGACGTTTGGATAAGATGCCCCAGAAAACCGAGCGGAGAGTCGGAAAGGGGCATGAACAAGCAGAGGTCGGCCTGATGAACATACTCCCGGTCGGTAAAAGCGGCGGGCTGCATCGTTTCCACTTCCACGTTAAGGCCGGCTTCCGATAGCTTCCCCGCTACCCATCGGGCGTCTTCGCCATGCTGGGCGTACGCAACCAGCCGCAGCGTCTCGCCGGCGTAACCCGAAGCCCTGATCAGCTCTTCCGCGGTCAAAGAAGACTCGTGACAACTTGCATCCCGGTCAAAATGTTCATGACGGCGGGAACCGTGACGAAGCAGAAAATCCCGCGTGATGCCCCGCGAGGGGCCGACCCGGTTATTTCCGAGCTCCCGGACCATGGCCTTACGGTCGATAAGCCGGTCGATGGCCTGACGGAGCGGCAGGCTCCGGCATGGTCCCCGTCTGGTGTTGAATGTGAGCACGGTGCTTCCGTCGAATACATGCTCCTCTTTGGTTTGAAAGCCCTGCTGCTCATACTCGTCCTCAGGCATCGGGACATCCCCGTGGGAGATGATGAGCTTATCCTCCCCTTTAGGGCGGTAAGCGGCAAGCTGTTCGGGCAAAATCCACATCTCGATCACATCCAGATGCGGACGAACGCCGTAATACCCGTCAAAGGCATGAAGCCGGCAGATGTATTTGTCATAAAACTCCATCCGGAAAGGTCCTGTACCTATAGGGGAGCGTCCAAAGAGGGAAGGATTATCCCGGGCCACATCTTCGGGTACGATAGAAGCCGCCGGGAACGTCAGGAAGAAAGGCAGCAGATGGTTGGGCCGCTTGAGTCCGATCCGCAGTATGTGCGGGGTTACGGGAAGAAGGAATGCCACGTCCCGCATTAGCCAGGACCAGCTTGAGTCTGTAGCGGGCTCGACAAGCCGCTCCAGCGTATATTTTACGTCTTCCGCATCCATTTCCCGGCCGTGATGGAAGTAAACTTTTTTGCGCAGATAAAAAGTCCACTCCGTTCCGTCCGCACTGCTTTCCCAATAATAGGCAAGCTGGGGCAGCAGGTTTCCCGTCGCGGAGTCGAGTTCCAGCAGCGTAGAGAACACATGGCTGATGAGATGACAGTCTACGGCATAGATGGCGTGGGCGGGATCAAGCGAAACCGGGGGCCGGAACAAGGGTAGCCGCAAGGTATCCTGGACGGCTCCCCCGGAGGCTGCGGAGTTGAAGCCGAAATACCCGGACATCCATTCAAGAAAACTGTCCTTAAGGGCATAGATGCGTCCATAGGTGTGGATAAGCTCGACGGCGGCTTTGAAGTCGCCTTTCCGGGTCAAGTCCATCGCCGTCCGGGAGATAAGCTCCGGCGCCGGAATCACGAAAGTAAGCAGCGAAGAACGCCCGCGTCCGCAGCCCGGCTGCCACAGTATCCAGTCCAAATGAGCCATCTTCTTAAGCAGCAGCTTCACGTTCCGTACGGTGCAGAACCAATGGCCGGCCAGCAGATCGAGCGTGATCGGAACGGGCTCGCCTTCGCGCGCTTGCGGCTGGCTGACGCGCAGCTGCAGATAATAATCGTAAAGCTGCATAAAGTCCGGTCTCCTTTTAGGTGTAAAAAAGGGGAAAATATTAAAGGTAATTATACTCTTTTTGTTCCTCTTATTCCATCTATAATCAAAGGTAGCCGGCCGCTTAACACAAAGAAAGGGGTTTGACGCATGTATCCACAACCGTATTATCTGGAAAAAGAAATGGAACAGCACAACCGGGACCTGGATCGCAGACTCCGGGACTATACCAAATTCGGACGTTTTCTCTGCTCGAAGCTCATGGGCAGTAAACACGGAACGAAGAACGCCAGTACAACCGCTAAATCCGCCGTATAAAACGTAATCATAAAGACCCTGAGACTGTCATAGGATGTAGTACAGGCGGCATGTCCCGAAGCTGCCGCGGGCAGCGGTTATAAGGCGGGATGTCTGAATGCCGTCACTTCAGGGGGAGCGTGAACAGCCGTGAAAGGTTTCAAGAACGTGATTTTTATGAGCCTCGCGCTTGGTATGCTGCTGTACTCCGTACCGCAGCTTGATATTGGGGGAGGCTTTACCCTGCCGACGGTGTTCGGTGCGCTTTGGATCTGTTTCGCCCTGCTGATCATCGCGGCACATCTGCACGAGCTGCTCGGTGTCGACGAGGAGACCCGGCAGGAGATCGTCCGCATCAAGCGGATGAAACGCTGGCGGATGGAGCAGCGGCTGCAGGGCAAGAAAATGCTGGGCCTGCGCAAGTAAGTCCGGGGATCACGGCAGATGCAGGGGCTCACGGACGCCGCAGAGCAGGGGCGCCGCGAACTTCCCAAGTGCTGCGCATATCGTGAGTGCCCCGGGATATCGCGAACGCCGCAAGTGCTCCGTACATCCTGAGGAATCAGGATATCGCGAACGCCGCAAGTGCTCCGTACATCCTGAGGAATCAGGATATCGCGAACGTCGCAAGTGCTCTGTACATCCTGAGGAATCAGGATATCGCGAACGTCGCAAGTGCTCTGTACATCCTGAGGAATCAGGATATCGCGAACGTCGCAAGTGCTCCGTACATCCGAGGAATCAGGATATCGCGGACACCGCGCAAGTGCTCCGTACATCATGAGCGCCGCAGGTATCTGGGACATTGCGCACGCATCGCGGGCGCCACTGGCATCGCGAACGACGCAGTCCCTCGTGAACATGCGGAGATAATAGTGAAGAAAAACCAGACGGACAGCGCCTTCCGCGCTTTTCGTTTGGTTTTTCTTCGTCTATAATAAACTTAACAGACTAATACAGCGAATCGGACGGGGGTAGTACAGTTGGATGAAACGGGAACAGAATCGTTAACGAAGCACGAACAGATTCTCCGCTATATCGAGAGCTTGAAGATCGGAAGCAAGATCAGCGTCCGCAAAATCGCCGATCAGCTCGAAGTGAGCGAAGGCACCGCATACCGGGCCATTAAAGAAGCGGAAAACCAGGGCCTCGTTTCCACGAAGGAACGGGTCGGCACGGTCAGGGTCGGCAAGCGGGAACGCCGCAATATCGATAAGCTGACCTTCGAAGAAGTCGTGAATATCGTGGACGGCGAAGTGCTTGGCGGAATGAACGGACTGGAGAAGACGCTGCACAAATTCGTGATCGGAGCGATGGAACTCGACGCGATGATGCGTTACGTGGAGGCGGGGTCCCTGCTTATCGTGGGCAACCGCGAGGAAGTGCACAGGCTGGCTTTGGAGCAGGGGTCCGGGGTCCTCATAACGGGCGGCTTCCATACAAGTCCGGAGATGACGAAGCTGGCGGATAAGCTGGAGCTTCCCATCATATCGAGCAGCTACGATTCCTTCACGGTGGCTTCGATGATTAACCGCGCCATCTATGACCGTCTCATCAAGAAAAAAATTCTTCTTGTCGAGGATATTTTGACGACGAATCCGCATGTCTTCGCCTTGAAAGCGAACAGCACGGTCAAGGAATGGAGCGCGCTGGTCGAAGAGACGGGGCACAGCCGGTTTCCCGTCACGGACGAGTGGAACCGCGTTATCGGGCTTGTGGCCCCGAAAGATATGCTGGGGGCCGATGCCGGCCAGACTGTCGACCGCCTGATGACGCGGAATCCGCTGACGGTCAGCCCGCAGACTTCCGTCGCTTCCGCCGCCCATATGATGGTGTGGGAAGGGATCGAGCTGCTGCCGGTAGTGGACGGTAACCGCAAAATGCTCGGCGTGATCAACCGCAACGATGTGCTCAAGGCGATGCAGTATATCCAGAAGCAGCCGCAGAACGGGGAGACGTTCGAGGATCTTATCTGGGGGAGATTCGAGGAGTTCCGGGACGAACAGGGGAACGTGGTGTTCCGCGGAACGATAACGCCCCAGATGACGAATCATCTGGGGACGGTTTCGGAAGGGGTCCTGACCACTCTCATGACGGAAGCGGCGTACCGCGTCGTACAGACCGTCAAGAAGGGGGACCTCGTGATGGATAACATGTCGACGTACTTTATCAAACCCGTGCAGATCGAAAGCGAGATCCAGATCCGGCCCAACATTCTGGAAGTGAGCCGCAAATTCGGCAAAATCGACGTGCAGATCTACCATGCGGGCACGCTGGTTTGCCGGGCGATGCTGACGGCCCAGTTTATCGACGGCGTCTGATCAGCGGGACATGCGGGAGAAGTACGAATAATTGCGGATTCCCGCAAACAGGTTAAACAGCCCGAGCAGCAGGCAGACGGTCCCGAATATACGGCGCACCGGCGTATCCGAGAGGAAGAACAGCTGCGTCACGGCAATAAGAATAAGCATCAGCCCCATGCAGATGTTCATCAGCGCGGCGTTGGTGCCTCTTTGTTTGGGATCGGTTTTCCGGCGGGAGCGGAAGCTGAAGACGACCGAGAACAGCAGGGTAATAAAAATAAGCACGGATAGTACGATTTGAACCGTTTCTAACATGTACGGAAAGCCCCCTACAGATGTTTTGCTTTAACTGTACCGATTTTCCCCGGAAAAAGCAACGAAGCCGGGGCCTCTGGGGCAACCGGCTGTCATGGGTAAAGAAGGAGTTCGGTTCTTTCTGTCGAATACAAATTTTAATTTAGCCTGAAGGCGCAAAACGGGTCAGTTGCTTATCTCTAGTTTCTGCTGCAGTTTCTCCCAGGAGGATTCCAGCTGCAGCCGTGGTACTTCCACAGTTTCGAACTTTTCGATCAGCGTATCTTTGAGAAGATCTTCAAAAAAGTTATCGAATTGGTACTGGGTCATAAATAACACTCCTAAGTTCTGGTCTATGGATAAAAATGTATACTTTTATATTATCTTTAAAACCTTACATTATCAGCGCAATTTTGTTTCGCAAGGATGCAAAATTATTTTCACTGATGCGCAACTAAAGAAGGATAATAATGGAAGAAATACAGTTTGATTTAAAGACACATATAGGAACTTATGTCTTAAAATAAATTCTGCTATGGCAGTTCGGTCTTTACCCGTGAACAACTGCGCAAACGGGTTTGCGCAGTTGTGCAGTCTAGTGCAGATGGACCATAAAAAAAGATTGCATATCAGCAGTGGGCTGATATGCAATCTTTTTGTTTTTTGCTATGATGTGGATAGGTTTACCACATCATATATCTAACTTCCGGTTTCTCGCTGGAAACCGCTTTTTGCAGTGATTCTACTTCAAGTTTGGACAAAGATGCGGAGGATACGGGAGCCGCTTTGGAACTTACAGCTTCTTTAACAGCTTGCTTCAGTTCACGGGACCATAGTACTGCCGTTTGCATGACAGACACCTCACTTTGAAATTAATATAAAACTTATTTCCTATATTACCTTAAAAACTTGAACTCGAAAAGGTGGATTTTATGAATTCCAAAAAAAAATGGATGATATTGTTTTTTATAGGCATCATCTTCCTTCAGTTTTGGTGTTTAAGGGTAGCTTACCGGTATCCGTACCTGGGTATTATCGTGGATCAGAACCCCAAGCAGGAATGGGTCATCACACAGCTGGAGCGGGTCAGCATCGGTTCCAAGATCGGCTTTAAGCCGGACGACAAGATCGTAAGCATAGACGGGAAAAGGCCGGAGGAGCATCTGACGGTCAAGAAATATTACAGTATCGAGCAGGCGGACGTCATTACCGTCCTTCGCGGTGATAAAGAACTGACCTTTACGACGCGAGATCATGCCACGTCCATGACGGTCGATATTTTGTCCCTGCTGGGCGAGATCATTGCTTTTGTTTTCGCGTTTCTGATTTACAGCCGGCTTTCCAAATCCCGGTCGGCCCTTATGCTGTCCGCCGTCTTTCTGAATATCGGGCTGATCTTTATGTGTCTGGGCGCATCGACCCGGACCGATATTCTGGCCAAGGGAATGACGACAAGTCTGGTAGCGTGCCTGCCCTTTCTGTTTCTGCAGTTTCTGATTATGTTCTTCCGGGAACGATCCAATTTCACATTCTCGACGCGCTACATGAAATACGTGTACGCCGCCATCGGATTCTCTTCTCTGCTGCAGCTCAGCATGTTTTTCCCGGAGGCGAACTTCAAGTTCTACAAAATCATTTATTACGGCACGATGAGTTTCTTCATAGCCGGCTTTATTATGAATATTTATTTGCTGGTCCATTTATACAAGAAATACAGAAAATCGAACGATTATTTATTTACCATTATTAAAACGATTATATTTTGCCTGGGCCTGTCTTTCTGTCCGCTGGCGTTCCTGAACTTTATCCCGAGGATTCTGTTTCAGACGGAACTGGCATTTTCTTATTACAGCGGCTGGTTCATTCTCTTCTTCCCCGTCACCTTCGGCTATCTCATTATGTCCAAGCAGCTTTACGACCTGGATATCATTTTGCGGCGGGTTTTCTACACAGCTGTGATCTCCGTACTGCCGAGCGCCGTGCTTGTAGCCGTCAATTATTTTATTTTCCAGAAAGACGCGACACTGAAGCATATGGTGATCAGTTTTACGACCACGATGGTCGTGCTGACGTTCGTCACCTACTCTCTGGAGTATTTCGCGACCCGGCTGGAGAAGATTATGTTTCCCAGGAAATATTACCTCCAGCAGGCACTCAAAAAAATCGCCGGAGCCCTCGGCAGCATTACGAATTTCCGCGAGCTCAGAGATATCGTATTGGTGGATATCGTGGACATTTTGCAAGTATACGGAGGGGCCATCGTCATTCAGTATGCGTCCGGAACCCTCGAAATCATCAGTGAGGGGAATATCGACGAGCAGGATGTGAAAAGGCGGTTCCTTACCGGCGACTGGTTCGACTCCGAATATACGCGAACGCTGATCAAAGGGCACGAGGAATATGTGAGCTATCTGGTTATGGCCAAAAAGAAGACCAATACGTTTATGAACCGGGAAGAAACCCAGTGGCTGAGTCTCATTATTTCGTACCTGTCGGTCAGCCTGGAGAACCTGTATCTGATCCGCAAGCTGAACATGAAACTTCTGGAGCTGGCCTCGGAGCTTCCCAACCAGGAAGGCAGCGAGGAATACGTCTGGTTCCGCAAGACCATGTTCGATCTGCAGGAGAAGGAGCGGACACGGATCGCGACCGATTTGCACGATACGACCATGCAGGATATTTTCTTCGTCCAACGGAAATTGAAAAATCTTCAGAAGCAGCTGCTTAATCCCGACGACCACCGGCAGCTTAAAGATATTTTGAACCACCTGGAACTGATCAATATGAATTTGCGGCAGTGCTGCTTCGAGCTGAATCCTTATCTGCTTAAAAATATCGGGCTTGTCCGTGCCCTGCAGAACCTCGTGGATACCGAATCGAGTCTCGGCGATTACGAAATTCAGTTCGTGACGGAAGGAAAGACGACGGCGATGGAGAATCTCGATTATGAGGCGAAACGCCATATTTTCCGCGTCATTCAGGAATTGATTACAAATGCGAAGAAACATTCGCAGGCCAGCCGGCTTTTCATCCGGCTTGTCGCAAGCGGAAGCGAGGTTAGCATTCACTACGAGGACGATGGAATCGGCTTTAAACCCAATTCGTCGTCGGGCAAGACAGTCGGCCGTTCCGGTATGGGCCTGGAGCAGATGAAAGGCCGGGTCCTGCATTTAAACGGGCAGTTTACGATGGAGTCCATGACGGGTAAAGGCGTTGAAGTGAGAATTCAGATCCCTATAAAGGAAGGCATACCGACATGAATAAAATACAACATATCCTAATAGTTGACGACCACCCCGCCATGGCATACGGCACGAAGTTTATTCTGGAGCAGGAGGAGAATATTCAAGTGGTCGGCGTCGCGACGACCGGGGAAATGGGCGTGGAAATGATGGTGAAGCTGAATCCGTCCATCATCTTTCTCGATTTTCATCTTCCCGATTTAACGGGCATGGAAGTCGCCGTCAAAATGAAGGAACTGAACAAGGACGTCCAGATCGTGATTTTCACAGGCATTGATTATATGCCGATTCTGAACAACCTTCTTGAGCTCGGCGTATGCGGCATCATGTCCAAAGACTCGAGCGAAGACCAGATCCGCAACATGATGCGGGCTCTGAAAGAGGGCCAGTCCGTCATTCCGATCTCCCTGCTGCACCAGATGAGGCTCAGCCATCCGGACGATGATTTGTCGAGCTTGACCGACGAGGAAATCAACATCATGAACCAGATCGTCAAAGGCGCCACCAATGAGCAGATTGCCGATGAGATTCATATGAGCAAACGCTCGGTGGACAACTACGTGCGCAAAATTTACGACAAGTTCGGGGTGAAATCCCGGGCTCAGGCTATCGAGAAATTTTTACAAATCAAGCGTTGACCAATCCCGAAAAGGCGGTGCAGCATGAAGGCTGAAGTTTGGAGCGATATTCAGGATCTTATTGAAACGTATTTTACCGTACCTTCCTTGAAAGAACTGCTGTTAAGAAGCGTGGCGGACAAAAAAGAAGAGCATTCTATCTGGGGAGAGCTCACCTGGAGCGTTCACGATCTGCTGGGCGGAAGCAATCCGGCTATTCACCGGACCGCCGCATTGACCGAGCTTATGCTGCTCGCGCTGGATATCATGGACGATATCCAGGATCAGGACAACACGGAGAAGCCGTGGATGACCGTGCCCCAGGAGCAGGCGCTGAACGTATACACGGGACTCGTGACGGCATCCGTCTCCGAACTGGGGGCTCTCCGCCGCCAATATCCGGCCGCTCCTCTGCCCGATCCCGCCAAAGTATGCGAATTTATTACGGAGGCGATTAACGGCCAGCACCTGGACGTGACGAATGCCGTACAGACGGAAGAGGACTACGTCGGAATGGTACAGCGCAAGTCCGGCACGCTGGTTCAACTGGCTCTGTACATGGGTTACGCCTGCACGGACGCGAACGCCGATGAGGATACCGTCGGCAAGCTGAACCGCCTGGCCGTCTATATGGGACTGATGGCCCAGCTCGACAACGATTTGAGCGACCTGCTCCGCTTCGATTACAAAAACGATCTCGTGCAGAAAAAGAAAACCATTCCGGTCCTGTTCCTTCTGGACGAGGAAGATACGGAATTCCCGGTCATCCAGCAGTATTACAAGGGTGAGATCGACCAGCCGCAATTTTTAAAGCATAAGCCGCAGTGCGTCCAGTATGTCGTGGACTCGGGCTGCATCGAATACACGCGTACGATTCAGAACTTGTATCTGCACCATGCGGACGAGCTGTTTGCCGAAATCCCGGCCGCTTCCGCGAACAAGGAAGCTTTCCGGGAGATCGCGCTGGCCCGTTTCGAGCTGTAACGCCCCCGGATTCAGCCCTTGCCGTCTATTTAAATAGGAAAGGCTAGTAAGAGCCGTTAAAGGCGTCATGATCGGGCACGATCGTCCCTTTATCGGGGAGAGCCTGCTTCTTGGGCTCGTCCGCCGTAATCCACACGGTCAGCTCCGACTGTACGAGCGCCATCGCTTTGACGTTGACGATGTAGTCTTTATCGATTACGCCGTAATACGTTTTGTTCGCGATGAGGCGTTCGTACAATTGGGGTGAATCCCGGATTTCCCCCAGCTTCTGTCCTTCGACGATTTTCAGATCCCTCTTGACCCGGTCTTCCAGCGCTTTCTGAACATGGCTTTCCAGCGGATGCTGAATATCATTGTACAAATGGACGGTCACACGCGTGATCAGTCCTTGTTTGTTTTTGAATTTATTCAGAGATTCGATATCCAGCTGAAGCCCGTTGTTTTCTTTTTTCAGATTCCAGTTTTCAATCACGAGCACGTTGTAGGTATGATGGTACAAGCTTAGAAATACGGCGCTGCCGACGACCCCTCCCGCTAAAAAAAGTCCGATACCCGCAAGGAAACGGGGGTAACGGTCGAAGCTGGGTATTTTCAAGACTGCCCGCCCCCCTTGCAGATCAGCTGGATGAGCGACGTGCCCATATGCGCCCCGATATAGGCGCTGATGATCAGCAGAATTTGCTTGAAGGCGGGGGAGAGCTGCCCGTCCTGGAAGTTGTCCTGGATCATCCGGATGGGATCGATCGTGCCTCCGATTGCGGCGACCATCGCCCAAATTTTAATATTCTCGGCGATAAGCAGCATCTTGTAAGTCGGGGGCTGAAGTGACAGAACCGAGCCGATTCCCGCAAGCATGCTGCCTCCCATGACGACGCCGAATGCTACGAAAAAATTGAGTATCGCGGAAGTGACAAAGGCCGTCACCTGATTCCCTTCTTTCTTTATTGGACTTCTGTGCGGTTTTGATAGGATCCCTTTGGTATAGTCTATGAAGCTCCGCGAGCGTTTATGATAGAGAAAAGAGAGAAAGTCCGCGATTCTTGCAGAACGGACCGGTCTCTATTTTTTTGCTAGAATCTTCGGAAATTTGCGTTATACTGGTTAAAAAAGAATTTTCACCGGAGATTTATAAGAGCAGAGGAGGCGGATTTCTTGTACGCCAAAGCCCATATTCGCAGCATGGCCCCCTACATACCCGGCTTTCAGCCGGAAGCGGAGCAGCAGGTCGTCAAGCTCAATTCCAACGAAAATCCTTACCCGCCTTCACCGGATGTGAGGATGGCGCTTGCGGGTTTCGATTACGCCTTGCTGAGGCGCTATCCCAACGCTACGGCCGAGCCTGTAAGGGAGGTGTTGGCGGATATCTACGGTGTGAACCGCAGCCAGGTATTTTGCGGCAACGGTTCCGATGAGATCATCTCCCTCCTGTTCAAAGCGTTTCTGGAAGAGGGAAGCACCATCGCCCTGCCTTATCCGACCTATTCGCTCTACCGGACCGCGGCGGACATACACCGGGTACACTGCGAATTCGTACCGACACGGGAGGATTTCAGCATCGATACGGAAGCTCTGCTCGCCGTGCCTTCCCAGGCTATCATTCTCGTAAATCCCAATGCCCCTACGGGATTACTGGTGTCCGTGGAGGCGATCGAGGAGCTTGCGAACCGGTACGAAGGGCTTATGATCGTCGATGAAGCCTATATCGACTTTGCCGATGGAGAAGCGAGCGCTTTGAGGCTTATCGGCCGCTGCCCGAACCTGCTCGTTCTGCGCACGTTATCGAAATCATATTCGCTTTGCGGCATCCGTTTCGGCTATGCGTTTGCGGACGAGGCTCTGATCGAGGCGCTCGATAAATGCAAAGATTCCTACAACGTGAGCATGCTCACGCAAACGATCGCGGCTGCCGCGCTGAGGGACCGGGCCTATTTCGACGAAACCGTCAGCCGTATCCGGGCTTCCAGAAGCAGCTTGGGCGTCAGTCTTCGCAGCCTCGGGTTTGCCGTCCCCGAATCGGAGACGAACTTCCTGCTCTGCACGCCTCCGGCGGGCCAGGGACTATCCGCACGGGGGATTACCCAGTGGCTGGCGGAGCGGCACGTGTACATCCGGCATTTCGATTCCCCGCTGCTGGAGGACAAAATCCGGATCAGCATAGGAACGGAAGAAGAGAACCGGAAGCTGCTGACTCTCCTTGAAGAACTGGTTAGCCGGCCGGAGAATGAAACGGTTCCATCGGGAGATTAAACCCCGTTTTTGTTTACAAAAATAAAATGTACTAAAGGAGCAACGCTATGACATCTCCAGCGAAAGGCGCAATTTCCGAAAAACTCGCAGGCCAGCTTGAAAAAGGCTCCTGGATCCGCAAGCTCTTCGATGAAGGGAAGCGGCTGATCGACATTTACGGAGCCGACGAAGTGTATGATTTCTCGCTCGGAAATCCGGTGGTCGAGCCGCCCGAGACTTTCCTGAAAGCACTGGCCGATACGGTGAACAGCGGCGAGCTGGGCAAGCACCAGTACATTCCGAATCAGGGACTGCCCTCGGCAAGACAGAAAGTGGCGGACTATCTCAACGGCCGTTACGGAGGCAGCGTCAAGCCCGAGCATATCGTCATGACGGTCGGTGCGGGCGGAGGACTGAACGTAGTCCTGAAAAGCATCCTGAATCCCGGCGATGAAGTGATTCTGCTGACGCCTTACTTCGTGGAATACGACTACTATGCCGACAATCACGGCGGCGTCGCGGTTCATGTTCCCCTCGCAGACGATTTCAGCGTCGATACGCAGCGTGTCGCCCAGGCGATCACGGAGAGAACGCGCGCGATCATTATCAACACACCGGGCAATCCGACCGGCACGCTGCTTACGCAGGACAATTTAAACGAACTGGGAAAAGTGCTCGCAGAGGGCGAGAAAAAACACGGCGGCCTGATCTACATGGTGTACGACGACCCTTACAGCCAACTGGTGTACGACGCGGTTCCGCCGAACCCGTTTGCCGCATACGGGCGTACGATTCTCGTCAGCTCGTTCAGCAAAGACCTCGGCATCGCCGGAGAGCGGCTCGGTTATGTCGCGGTAGACGCTTCGGCAGACGACGCGCAGCTGCTTGCCCAGGCCTTCGTTTTCAGCAACCGGACGCTCGGATTTGTCAATGCGCCGGTTATGATGCAGCGTGTCATTACGCGTATGGATACGCTTGCCGTCGAGCAGCAGGAATACCGCAAACGCCGCGATCTTATGGTCGAAGTCCTGCAGGAGGCGGGGTATGAATTCACCGTGCCGCAGGGAGGCTTCTTCATATTCCCGAAGACACCGATTGCCGACGACGTCGAGTTCTGCCTGAAAGCGGTGCAGGAGCATCGCCTTCTGATCGTGCCGGGAAGCGGCTTCGGCCGCGGCGGACACTTCCGGCTGTCCTACAGCGTGCCGGTCAAGCAGATCGAGCGCTCCGGCAAAGTGTTCAAGGCGCTTCTGGATTCTTACCGGTAACCGAGCAGCCGGACAGAGCGCGCAGAAAGCGGGAGAAGTACAGGCCTTTTTGCGAATTAGAGGGTTTGTGCTGGTTGATCACTGTGGTTGAACGTCAAGCACCGTGAGCTCGGAGCTTGCGGCTTTGCGTGAAAGACGGCTGGCGGATGCGCATTCGCGCATTCCGGTACGCATTGCCGCGAGGCCTGCCTCAAACAAAAATAAGCCGCTGCGGACGCATGGCAGCAGCAGCGATTAGAAGCCGTCTGTCCCTACGGGTACAGGCGGCTTTTTTATAGACAAAACGGCTGCGGGGAAAATTTTTCCGGGGCGAACGCATTTTCGCCTTTTTGAAAATTGTGATAGAATAGAAGAAAGGAAGTTTCGGAGGAGTAATGGCCATGAATTCGTTTATACATCTGCATGTTCACAGTGAATACAGCCTGCTTGACGGTGCCGCCCGCATCCAGGACCTCGTGGAGACCGCCTCGCAGTTGGGCATGAAGTCACTTGCGCTGACGGATCATGGCGTCATGTACGGAGCGGTACCGTTTTATAAGGCGTGCCGGGCCAAGGGCATCAAGCCTATTTTGGGCTGCGAAGCTTATTTTACGGAAGGGACGATCCGGACCAAAGGCACACGGCAGGAGCAGCCGATCTATCATCTCATTCTGCTGGCCAAAAACATGCAGGGCTACCAGAACCTGATGAAGCTGTGCTCGGTCGGCCACCTGGAAGGGTTTCACTATAAACCGCGTATTGATCACGACCATCTCGCCCGCTATTCGGAAGGACTTGTATGTCTGAGCGCTTGCCTGGGCGGCGAAGTGTCCCAACATCTGCTTCACGACCGCAAGGAGCAGGCCAAAGCGGCCGCCGAGAGGTACCGTTCTATTTTCGGCGAAGATTTTTATCTTGAAATTCAGGATCACGGGTCCATCGAGCAGAAAAAAGTCATGCAGGGCATGATCGAGCTGAGCCGCGAAACGGGCATCCCGCTTGTCGCCACCAATGACGTACACTACGTCAGGGAACAGGACCAAGCGGTGCAGGATGTGCTGCTGTGTATCGGAACCGGCAAGACGGTGGACGATCCCCAGCGACTCAAGTTCGAGACGAGCCAGCTTTATCTGAAAAGCGAAGACGAAATGCGCAAACTGTTCGCACATGTACCCGAGGCGCTCGACAATACGCTGCTTGTGGCGGAGAAGTGCGAACTGGTTTTGAATTTCGATCAGTCTATCCTGCCGAAATTCAAACCGATCCCGGAGGGGCTCTCCGCCGGCGAATACCTCAAGGAGCTGTGCGCGGAAGGGCTGGCGCGCCGCTATGAAAACCAGCCCGGCTGGAACGATCCGCAGGGGGAATACCGGCAGACGCTGGACGCACGGCTTTCGTACGAGCTCGGCGTCATCGAAAGCATGGGCTTTTCGGATTATTTTCTTATTGTTTGGGACTTTATCCGTTTCTCGCACGAGCACGGTATTCTGACGGGGCCCGGGCGGGGGTCTTCCGCAGGCAGCCTCGTTGCGTACGTGCTCCAGATTACCGATGTGGACCCTATCCGGTATAAACTGCTCTTCGAACGTTTTCTGAATCCCGAGCGGATCACGATGCCCGATATCGATATCGACTTTAACGACGAGCGGCGGGACGAAGTCATCGACTATGTCGTCGCGAAATACGGGCAGGAGCACGTTGCCCAGATTATCACCTTCGGTACGATGGCCGCCAAGGCGGCCGTACGAGACGTCGGCCGGGTGCTGAACGTTCCGTACAACGAAGTGGACCGCGCCGCGAAGATGATCCCGGGACAGCTTGGAATGACACTGGAAGCGGCCTTGAAGGTGAATCCGGATCTGAAAGATCTGGCCGCGAAGCACCCTAAAACCGCGGAGCTGCTGAACATGGCGAAACGTGTCGAAGGAATGCCGCGACACGCTTCGACACATGCCGCGGGGGTTGTCATTTCGCGCGAACCGCTGACTCACTATGTTCCTTTGCAGGAAGGGAACGGACAGACTCCGCTGACCCAATATTCGATGGAGCATCTGGAAGCCATCGGCCTGCTTAAAATGGATTTTCTCGGTCTGCGGACCTTGTCCATCATCGAACGGACCCTGAAATCCATTGAGGAGCAGGAAGGCATCCGGCTGGATCTGGCGCAGCTGGATATGGATAACGACCCTTTGACGTACGAGCTTCTCGGAAGAGGGGAGACGACGGGGATTTTCCAGCTGGAGTCGCCGGGTGTGCGCAAGGTGCTCCGGGATTTGAAGCCATCGGGCTTTGAAGATATCATCTCCGTAATCGCCTTGTACCGTCCGGGTCCGATGGAGTTTATCCCCCGGTACATCGAATGCAAGCACGGGCTGACGCAGCCTCAGATTCCGCATGAAGCGCTGGTGCCGATCCTTAAGGATACGTACGGCATTATCGTCTATCAGGAACAGATTATGCAGATCGCTTCGGTAATGGCGGGCTTTTCGCTAGGCGAAGCGGACCTGCTGCGCCGTGCCGTTTCCAAGAAGAAGCGCGAAGTGCTTGACGAACAGCGCGCGCATTTCGTGGAAGGCAGCGTAGGGCTAGGGTATAAGGAAGAAGAAGCGAACGGCGTCTACGACATGATCGTCCGGTTCGCGGATTACGGATTTCCGCGTGCGCATGCGACTGCCTATGGCGTGCTGGCTTACCAGACGGCGCACCTGAAGACGCATTATCCGCGGCATTTTATGGCCTCCATGCTGACGGCCGTCGTCGGTAATCACCGCAAAACGGCCGAATATGTCGACGAATGCAGACGGATGAAGCTTGAAGTTCTTCCGCCGGATGTGAACGAGAGCGGCGTTAATTTTACGCCTGTCGCCCCCAAAGCATCCCTGCAGGCTGCACCAGAAGGACAACCGGAAACGGTTCACGGAGGTGCAGCCGGACAGCCCGTGGGGACGGCAGGACACGTTCATGCCGGGGGAGAAGATTCTCCGGCCGTGGATCCCGGGGAATCCGCCGCAGGCAGCTCCGAAGCTTCTGCCGGCGTTAAGGGAGCCATCCGCTTCGGCCTGGCGGCGATCAAAAATGTGGGCACAAACGCCATCGAAGCGATCCTTAAGGAGCGGCGGGAGAAACCTTACGAGAGCCTGCTCGACTTCTGCCGGAGAGTGGATCTGCGCGTCTGTAACAAACGCGTGATCGAATCGCTCATTCAGGGAGGGGCGCTTGACGGCTTTCCCGGCCACCGTGCACAGTTTGTCGCCATGCTGGACGACACGGTAGAGGCGGCGGTGAAATGGCGGAAAGAGCGTGATGACCTGCAGCTTCACTTATTCGGTTTCGTTGAAGAACCGAATTGGGAAGTGGAGGTTCCGGAAGTGGCCCGGCTTTCCCGTACGCAGCAGCTTGAGTATGAACGCGAACTGCTCGGGCTTTATATATCGGGTCATCCGCTCGATGATCATGAAGCGCTGCTCCGTGAGCTCGAAGCGGACCCGCTCCATTATTTACAGGATTACGCCGACAACAGTGAAGTCATTGTGGCGGGGATGGTTGTCTCCAGTAAAACGATCGTCACGAAGAAAGGCCAGCCTATGGCTTTTATGGATCTGGAAGACCGGATTGCGCGGGTTGAAGTCGTTTTATTCCCCGAAACATGGAAAAAACATGCTCCGCTCGTACAGAAAGGCAGCGTCGTCCTTGTCAAAGCCAAGCTTCAGCTGCAGGACGAAGACCCGCCGAAGCTGCTGGCGGAGGCCGTGGCTGCACCGGACGATCCGGCCGTCCGCCGCTGGCAGCGCCGTCCGCTGCGCCCGGGCGGCCAGTCTGCCTCCGGCGGCGGTGCGCCGCGGGGAGCCGGAGCTTCGCCGCAGGGGGGGCGCGCTGCGGCCGGTGATGCCCGCGGCGTTCAGTCGGGCGCAGGCGTACGGCCCGGCGGGAGCCCGGGAACGGGCAGCAGCGTGAATGCCGACGCAGACGCGCGTCCCGCCGGAGGAGCGGGCAGCGGCGCGAAAGCCGGCCAAAGCGGCCCGCGGCCTGCCGGAGACGGCGGCGGCCAAGCGGGGCCGGCCGGGGCCGCGGCGGCATCCGGCGCAGGCTTCGCCCGCGGCTCCAGCGTCGTGCGCGAGACGCGCCGCGGAGCCGCTGAAGACCGCGGCCTTGGCGCCGATGGCGCGCGTCCCGGCGCAGGCCCGGCAGCGGGCGGCGTCCACGCTGACCCGGGAGGCGGCCCGCATCCGGACGGCGAAACCGCCGACCGGACGGGATCGCCCGGCCGTGCCGCGGTCCGCGGCAGCGCGGATTCGCAGCGCCCATCCGCAGCCCGGTCCGCGGATGAAACGCGGCGCTCCGCCGCGCAGGGCACACCCGCCGGGGCTTCCCGGCAGCGGGTGTATGTCAAGATCGCGGCTCACCTGGAAGAGCCGCAAAACCTCGTGAAGCTGCAGGAACTGCTTCAGCTTCACGCGGGACCGCTGGAGGTCGCGCTGTTCTACGAGCGCACCCAGCGGCTGCTGGCTTTGAGCGGCCAGTACCGCGTCAAGCCTTCCCCGGAGCTGTTCCGTTCGATCGAACAGTTGATGGGAAAGGATTGTGTAAAGGTGAAATAATCCTCCTTTTCCGGCGTCATTTGTAAACCGCCAAAAGCGGCAGCCTGCCCGCATTCGCTAGGTAACAGAACAGCCGGATAAGGGAAGAATGAAGCAGGAGTTCGGAGCCGGTGCTGCAAATGCTGCGGAAGAGGGTGTGACCGCGGTGAGTATCGCCGAAATTGTTTTCCGTCTCAGGGGCCTTACAACAAAGCTTAACGATGTAGGCTTGCCTGGAAAGCGTGATAAGTGTGCTCTTTCCGCACCCCGCCAAGCTCCCAGCGCGCGGTGCTCGGCGTCACATGACGGTGGTCAACCACTTGCCAAACGCGAAGTTGCAGTACACCCCGATGACCGGCAGCGCGCCGGATGAGCCGGCGGAACGCAAGCTTCTTCCCGAGCCGCTGCAAAGCATTATGGAAGCGGTCGAGCCCCTTTACGGGGTGGACGAAACGCTGGCTTTTGGAATTGTACATGTGTATGGTATGATCGTTCTGACGAGCTTCGATTATCTGGATAAGCAGAAACTAGGCGTTATCCGCGATCTCAACGATCATGAGCGGGAAATTCACGTGTTTCTCGGCGATCTTGCGGCCGGTCTGGCCGCGGCGGCATCCGCCGCAATCGCCCATCGGAACAAAACCGTTTCGACGTAGTTCGAGGAATTTTGCGAAAAGGGCGAAAACGGAGTGAATACGAAGGAGCCTGCCCAGCTCCGATTCTTTTCTGCGGCAAGTCCTCGAACGGGGGGCGCCGTCTTGGCGAAGCGGCCGGCGCGGCGGCAGCGTCCGCATGTCCGATTCACAAAAACTTCACCAGCCCCCGGGCCAGGGAAGTTTTTTTTGTCGGGCCTAAGCGGGGAAACGCTTTTTTAACGGAGGAAATGCCTTGGTATCCGGGCTGTGAACAGCGGGGCGCGGCATGCGATATCCTTCTTTTTCCAACTGTAATCTCAAATGTCGGTGCAGCGGACGCCTCTTGGGGAAGACAACCCTTCCTTGCGGTAAAATTAGAGGTTGTGTTATCATTATTCCATTGTATAGACTTGAGAGAACGGAAAGTGAAGGCTAGAGATACGCTGCTGCGTCATTTTCGTTTTGGCGCTATCCATTTTACCCGGGTACTGTTGAGGAGGTATATCCCCATGTGGACCGTGATTTATATTGCCCCCACCGCCAAAATTGCGGAGCGTATAAAGCAACGCCTGTCGGAGGAGGGATTTCTGGTCCAAATTCGAGCAATCTCCATGACCAAGAACCAATTTGAAATCGTGGTTCCCGAGGGTGAAGTGGAAGAGGTTCAAGAAGTACTCAACACCATTTTACATCGCTGACCGCAGCGGTTGCGAAGGCGTTTGTTTTATGAAACCTCCGCAGCGATACGGCTGAGCGGAAATTGTAAGCCAGAGAGGTGCAAATGTGCTAAAGGATCTTTTTCAAAAACGCAAATATGCAACTATCCCTTCCGAGAAAGCGAAACGCGACATACCCGAAGGGCTGATGAATAAATGTCCGCGCTGCGGAACTATTCAATACAGTAAAGAGCTTGAGAAAAACTTGAAAGTTTGTACGTCCTGCAATTATCATTACAAATTAAATGCGATGGAACGTATGACGATGACCCTCGATGAAGGGCGTCTGTTCGAGTATGATGAGAATATGATTTCGGAAGATCCGCTCGGTTTTCCGGATTACGAGAATAAAATTACCAAAGCGAAGGACAAGACCGGCCTGAAGGACGCCATCGTTACCGGTGAAGGCACGATCGGGGGATATCCGGTCGTATTTGGCGCGATGAGCTTTGACTTTATGGGCGGCTCCCTCGGTTCCGTTGTAGGCGAGAAGCTGACGCGCGCCATTGAGAGCGCCATCCAGAAGAAGTATCCGCTCATTCTGTTCTCGACTTCTGGCGGAGCCCGCATGCAGGAGAGCATTCTCAGTCTCATGCAAATGGCTAAAACAAGTGCGGCTATCCAGAAGCTGGATGAAAAAGGCGGCTTGTTCGTTTCCGTCATTACCGATCCGACTTTCGGAGGGGTTTCGGCAAGCTTTGCCATGCTCGGCGATATTATTATCGCGGAACCCGCAGCATCGTTCGGCTTTACCGGCCGCCGTGTCATCGAGCAGACGATCAAGCAGAAACTGCCTGACAACTTCCAAACCGCGGAATTCAACCTTCTGCGCGGACAGGTGGACAAGGTTGTGGCACGTAAAGACATGCGGACCACGCTGATCAAGCTGCTTGATATGCACGTGAAAGGGGATGCGAATTATGGCGGGTGAATTGTCATTTGAGCAGCCACTGACTGAGCTTCGCAGCAAAATTGACGAACTGAAGCGTTTCGGTGAGGAGAAAAAAATCGATTTTACGGATGAAATCCGTCGTCTGGAGGAACGGTATGCCGAGCTGCAGCAGGAGTTGTATTCCACGATGTCCGCATCGGAGAAAATGCAGCTGGCCCGGCATCCGCAGCGCCCGACGACCATCGACTACATAGAGAGAATCTTTACGGACTTCGTGGAGCTCCACGGAGACCGCCTGTACGGGGACGACCTGGCCATTATCGGCGGCGTCGCCAAGCTGGACGGGCTTCCCGTTACGGTCGTGGGTCATCAGAAGGGCAAGGATACGAAGGACAATATCGCCCGCAATTTCGGCTGTCCGCATCCGGAAGGCTTCCGTAAAGCGCTTCGTCTCATGAAGCAGGCGGACAAGTTCGGCCGTCCCGTCATCACGTTCATCGATACGAAAGGGGCATTTCCGGGCAACGCCGCAGAAGAGAGGGGCCAAGGGGAAGCGATTGCGCGCAATCTGCTCGTCATGGCCGGTCTTCGCGTGCCTGTGATCTGCGTCGTGATCGGCGAAGGAGGCAGCGGCGGAGCGCTCGCGCTTGGCGTCGGCAACCGAGTGATTATGCTCGAGAATGCCATATACTCGGTCATCAGTCCCGAAGGAGCGGCTTCCATTTTGTACAATGATGCATCCAAATCTCTGCATGCCGCGGAAGCGATGAAAATCACCGCCAAGGATATCGAGGAACTAGGCGTTATCGACGGCGTCGTCTCCGAACCGCAGGGTGGCGCCCATCGTGATGTGGAGCTCCAGTCGGCGAATATTAAGGCGGCCGTTCTGGAGCACATGCAGCCGCTGTTAGCGATGTCGGAAGAGGAGCTCAAAGAAGACAGATACCTCAAATTCAGACAAATCGGCAGATATACATTTACTCAGGAGGGTAACCATGCGTAAGACAAAAATTGTATGTACCATCGGACCGGCAAGCGAGTCCAAAGAAAACCTCAAGAAGCTCGTAACGGCAGGAATGAACGTGATGAGACTGAACTTCTCTCACGGCGATTTTGAAGAGCACGGCGGCCGGATCAAAAATCTCCGCGCTGCCTGCGAAGAGCTCGGAGGCCGCAACGTATCCATTTTGCTGGATACGAAAGGCCCCGAGATCCGTCTCGGCAAGCTGAAAGAAGAGCCGATCGAATTGGCGGCGGGCGAGATGATTACCCTGACGACCGAAGAAATTCTCGGAGATCGTGAACGCGTGTCCGTAACTTACGAAGGTCTGGCGGAAGACGTTAAGCCCGGCGACACGATTCTGATTGATGACGGTCTGATCGGTCTGTCGGTTGAAGCCGTTCAAGGAACGGATATCAAATGCCGCATCGTGAACAGCGGTCCGATTAAAAGCAAAAAAGGCGTGAACGTTCCGGGCGTCAGCATTTCGCTGCCGGGTATTACGGAAAAAGACGCTAACGATATCGTATTCGGTATCGAGCAGGGCATCGATTTCATCGCCGCTTCTTTCGTCCGTAAAGCAAGCGACGTGCTTGAAATCCGCGAGCTGCTTGAGCGCCACAACGCTTCGCACATCCAGATCATCTCGAAGATCGAGAATCAGGAAGGCGTAGACAACCTCGATGAAATTCTGGAAGTTTCCGACGGCCTGATGGTTGCCCGCGGCGACCTTGGCGTGGAAATTCCGCCGGAAGACGTGCCGGTTGTGCAGAAGCAAATGATCAAGAAATGTAACCTGGTCGGCAAACCGGTTATTACCGCTACGATGATGCTTGACTCCATGCAGCGCAATCCGCGCCCGACCCGTGCCGAAGCGAGTGACGTGGCGAATGCCGTGTTCGACGGCTCCGACGCGATCATGCTGTCCGGCGAAACGGCTGCCGGGAAATATCCGGTTGAAGCGGTAGAAACCATGTCCCGCATCGCACAGCGTGCGGAAGCGGCACTGGAATACCGCGAAATTTTCCTGCGTCAAGCGCACGCGCTGCAAACGACGGTAACGGAATCCATTTCCCAATCCGTCGCCAACGCCGCTCTGGAGCTTGATGCCAAAGCGATCGTAACCGCTACGGAAAGCGGATATACCGCCAGAATGGTATCCAAGTACCGTCCGAAGGCGCCGATCGTTGCCGTAACGCGCAATCCGCAGGTTATGCGCCGTCTGAACCTTGTCTGGGGCGTACAGCCGGTACTTCTTCACGGAGATGCTCAGACGACGGACGAGCTGTTTGAGCAGGCGGTTGACGGAAGCATCCGCGAAGGCTACGTGGATCTCGGTGATATCGTCGTGATCACGGCCGGCGTGCCGATCGGAAGCTCCGGTACTACGAACCTGATGAAGGTTCACCAGGTCGGCGAAATGATCGCCAAAGGAACCGGTATCGGTACCCAGCACGCGAAAGGCATCGTCGTAACGGCCGAAACAGCCGAGGAGGCCGTCAGCAAAATGAAGGACGGCGCCATCCTGGTCACCAACACGACCGACAAGGACTATATGCCGGCTATCGAGCGTGCGGCGGGTCTGATCACGGACGTGGGCGGAATTACTTCCCACGCCGCGGTGGTAGCTCTCAGCCTGGGCATCCCGGTTATCGTCGGGGTTGAACGTGCCCTTGACCTGATCAAGGACGACATGGAAATTACCTTGTTCCCTGAAGTAGGGATTGTATACTCGGGACGTGCGCGCGTCCTGTAACCGACTCGGATAAGTAAGGAGTGAGTCCGCCTGACAGCGGGTTCACTCTTTTTTTCAAACCCGGGGACAAAAAGTCTCAACAACGGGACAACCAAAAGACAGGAGGAAGGACCTTGCCGAACGAAGTTACGAAGGAGCGCGAATGGTTTCCGTACGGCATCCGGGTCAGGTATCAGGAAACCGACCAGATGGGAGTCGTATACCATGCCAATTATTTGACCTGGCTGGAAATCGCACGCACGGAATATATCCGGGACAGAGGTTTTCCGTACAAGCGGATGGAGGAGCTGGGGCTGCTGCTGCCGGTCGTCGGTGCCGAACTGAAGTATGTGCGCCCGGCCCGTTATGACGACGAAATTACGATTCTGGCCCGCGTCACAAGCTACACGACGGTGAAGCTGGAGTTTGAGTACGAAGTGCGGCGGGGGGAAGAACTTCTTGTCACGGGTACTACGAAGCACGCCTGGGTGAATCCTTCCTGGAGGCCTGTACGTATAGATAAGGAAGCGCCTGAATTATATGAATGGCTGCAAAGGGAGGGATAGCCGGTGTTGCGTATTGCGCTTGCTGTCTTTATTATCGTACCGGTCCTTGAGATCGCTTGTATCATCGGCATGGCCCATCTGATAGGAGGCTGGATGACGTTCGGGCTGATTCTGCTGACGGGTGCCGCGGGGGCTCTTATCGTGAGAAAGGAAGCGTCCCGCTTTCTGCCCTATGCCCGCAATCAGCTGTCTATGGGCCAGAACCCGACGGATTCCGTGCTGGACAGCGTCTGCGTCTTTGTCGGCGGCCTGCTGCTGATCGTGCCGGGCTTCCTTACCGATCTGGCGGGTCTGCTGCTGGTGGTCCCTTTTACACGTTCCCTGTTTAAAATGGGAATTCTGGTTCTGCTGCAGAAGCTGATGAGGAACGGACGGTTTATGTTCATTAATCGCAGGTAAAATAAAAAACGGAAACGGCGAAACAGCAGCTTGTGCGGTTCCGCCGTTTCCGGTTAAGCAGGTCCAAAGAAAAGCCCGGTCAGCGAACCTCCGTGTTCGCGGCCGGGCCATTTTTTATGTAACGGGCAATGTCGTGGAAGACGTTTGCTTTATACACCGCCGTCAAGACCACCATAAGCACGGGGCCGAGGATGAGTCCTACGACGCCGAACAGCTTGAGTCCTACAAACAGGGCGATCAAGGCGGCGAGCGGATCCAGCCCCACGCTTGAGGCGAGCACTTTGGGCTCCATAATCTGCCGCACTACGACGATCAGGCCGTACAGGACGGACAATCCGATTCCGAGGAAAAGGTTGCCTTTGAAAAAGCAGTAAATGATCCACGGAACGAGGACGGCGCCGGTGCCGAGATAAGGCATCAGATCGCATAGGCCGATCAGAAGGCCGATGGTAATGGCGAAGTCCACTTGCAGGATGAGCAGCCCGATAATGACGGCGACCGTCGTCAAGGAAATGAGAATGAGCTGGGCGCGCATAAAGCCGAACAGCGCCTTCTGCAAATCGCTGGAGATGAGACGGGTCGCTTTGCGGACGGTTTCCGGCACCAGCACGGTGTAGCGCATTACGAGACGGTACCAGTCTTTGCTGATAAAGAAGGTCGCCATCAGAACAATGATGGATACGGTGGCGATGTTCGGCAGGGACTGGATGATATGGATCAGCGAGTTGACGATATATTTCAAAGCGTTGGAGCTGAAGTCGGCAACCGTTCCCGTAACGGAGCTGAGGTTGCTGCTGAGGTCGAGATTGTTGGCGCGCATGAAATCGTTAAGCTGCCCCACAATCCCTTGAAACCAGGCCGAATTTAAAAATCCGGTCGCCTGATCCTTCCAGCCGTTGATCATACTTTGTAAATTTTCGGCCAGCGTGCCCAGTTCTACAATTACTTTGGTCACCAGCAGGGTCATGGCCGTAACCGTGATGGCGATCAGCAGAAGAATAACCAGCGTTGCGGACAGCCAGCGCGGCATTTTGGCTTTTCGCTGCAGCATGTTGACGATCGGATTCAATACATAGGCCAGCAGCCATCCGATAATGAAGGGATAAATCAGCGGGGATACGTACCGCAGCAGCAGCCAGCCCGCCACAAGGAACAGCAGGACCAGGGCCCCCCGGAAAATTTTGTGCAGCAGGTACGGATTGAACACTCTCATAGGCTTCCTCTTTCTCGCTCGAAATGAGTTATCACCAGCACGGGTTGAATCCCGGATCACGGGGAGCATGACTAGTGTTTCTCTGAACTCCCTCGTTTATAGGCCGTGCCTGTCTTAAGTTCTGAGAAACAATACCCGCAATCAGGCTCTGCTGAATCTGGCGGCTGCGGATGTACCGTGCGCTTGTTCCATAAGGGCGGCTCCTTTCTTGTCGTCTCTTCGGCCGGAAAAAGACCGTAAAGGCTCTAGTTCGTTCTTTTCGCCGCTGTCGGCGCAAATCCTTGCCTGACCGCCGAAACGGGGAGATTTAATACGGGGAAAACATTCCGCGAAACTTTTACACAAAATTAACAAAGCAAAAATACAGCGCAAACATGCCCCCTGAATAACCCTTGTACAATAGAGATATAGAAATCGCAGAAAAAATGGGAGCTGGGGTTCCGTGGAAAACAATCACAAGCCGGAAGGCGCTAAAAGCAATGATTGCTATAAGTATGTAAACCGTGATTTGAGCTGGATCGAGTTTAACCGCCGCGTGCTGGAGGAAGCGCAGGACCCGACGGCTCCGCTGCTGGAAAGAGCCAAGTTTTTGTCCATCGTGTCCAGTAATCTCGATGAGTTTATGAGTGTAAGGGTAGCGGGAATTCTGGATCAGATGAAGGCCGGCTATCATAAAAAAGATTTTACCGGCTATACGCCGTCCGGTCTGCTCAAGCGCCTGTTAAAGAGAGCGAACCGCATGGTGGCCGACCAGTATAAAGCTTTTCGCGATTTGACCCGCCAGCTGGCCCGTGAAGGGATTTTTTTTCCTTCTTACGACGAGCTGAACAGCACGCAGCAGAAGGAAATGGACACCTATTTTCACGAAATCGTGTTTCCCGTGCTGACGCCGATGGCCGTAGACCAGAGCCGGCCTTTTCCGCTGGTGCATACGCAGTCCAATTATTTGGCCGTCGTTCTCGAAAGCTGCGTGCCGACGGATCTACGCACCTATTTTGCGATTGTGAGAGTTCCGCATAATTTGGGCAGGCTTGTCCGGGTACCCGTGCGTACCAACAGCAAGAAGCTGGAATTTATCCGGATGGAAGAGCTGATCAAGCATCATATCGAGTCTCTCTTCAGCGGATATAAACCGATTGCCGTCAACGGGTTCCGGCTCACACGCAATGCGGACCTGACTTTGAACGAGGAAGGCGCGGAGGATCTTCTGGAAGAGATCGAGAAAGAGCTTAAGCAGCGCAGATGGGGAGCGCCTGTCCGGCTGGAGGTGGAGAAAGGAATCCATCCTTACGCCCTGGAGCTGCTGCGCGATGAATTTGAAATCGGAGAAGGCTGTTTCGAAATCGACGGCCCGATCGATTTGACGTATCTGATCAAGCTTCCTCAGCTGGTCGGCGGGCGCGCTCATTTGTACTATCCCGCATTGGAGCAGGTTTACGCGGAAGAGTTTGAGCATACGGACGACTTTTTCGAGGTGATCCGGGAGAGAGATGTGCTGCTTTATCATCCGTACGAATGCTTCGATACGGTGGCGGATTTTATTTTGCAGGCGTCCGACGATCCTTACGTGCTTGCCATCAAAATGACCTTGTACCGCGTAAGCGGCAATTCTCCGCTGATTGGGGCGCTGGCCAGAGCGGCGGAATCGGGCAAGCAGGTGACGGTCGTCGTCGAGCTTAAAGCCCGGTTTGACGAGGAGCGGAATATCGCCTGGGCCAGAAAGCTGGAAAAGGCGGGGTGCCACGTCGTGTACGGTCTGGTCGGCCTCAAAACCCACGCGAAGATCACGCTGGTCGTCCGGCAGGAGCAGGATGGCCTCCGCAGATACGTTCATGTCGGCACGGGCAACTACAACGACAGCACGGCCAAGCTGTACACGGATGTGGGCTTGTTCACAAGCCACCAGGTGATCGGGGAGGACGCTTCGGCCTTGTTCAACGAAATGACCGGCTATTCGTCGCCTCATGACTGGCAGGCGTTTATCGTCGCTCCCGCGGACATGAAGACTCGTCTTATCGAGCTTATCGAGCGGGAAGGGCGCCACGCGCTTGCGGGCAAGCCGGCCCGTATCGTGGCCAAGATGAACTCGCTTTCGAACCAGGAAGTGGTGGACGCGCTGTATGAAGCTTCGCAGGCGGGCGTAAAGATCGATCTCATCGTGAGAGGGGTCTGCGTCCTGCGTCCCGGGGTGCCCGATCTGAGCGAAAACATCACGGTACGCAGTATCGTCGACCGTTTTCTGGAGCATTCGAGACTGTACTGGTTCGAAAACGGGGGAAGTCCCGACGTCTACTTGTCGAGCGCCGACTGGATGACCCGCAACTTAACGCGGCGGATTGAACTGATGTGTCCCGTCAGGGACGAGGAGCTGCAGCAGAGTGTGATCAATCTGCTTGAATTGTGTCTCCGTGACAATGTAAAAGCCCGCTTTCTGCAGCCCGGGGGAACTTATATCCGGGCGGCCGAAAACGGGCCCAAGGTGAGAAGCCAGTTCGATGCCATGACGATCAGCCGGTGGAAAGTGCGGAAGCGTGAATATATGCGGTAAATGACCAGTATTTACCGGTCTCCTCGGCGGTTTCTTCGATCGTTCCGATTTCAGACGGGTCCGGCTCTTTACAGAGCAGATGCAGATGCAGCTCGCCCGGAGCGGAACGCACGTCCAGTTCGGCGATGTTTCCGTTCTCCCCGTAATCCAGGGAGGTGGCCAGGCGGAGAAGAGAGCCGAGCTTGGCCGCAATGTCTTCATCGGACCTGTTCAGCACGCTTGCGTATGGAAGCGCCTGCTGACGGGTCCGGTTTTTGTTTTTGAAAGTGGCGATCAGGGCGCAAAGCACGAGCTCACGGTGGGTCAGCCCGTCGATGCGGGATTCCGTGATGAGATGGAACGTATGACGCCAGTGCTGGTAGCTGCTTACCGTGTAGCCGATCCGCTGCAGCAGCGCTGCGGCGTGAAGAAGCGAGCGGTGGCGCGGCTGCAGCCCGGGCTCGTTATCCGCCAGCGCGTCATAGAGAGCTGCGGCGTGCGCGGCCGCCCGGCGGAGATGGTCGTGCGGCAGAGGCGTATGCAGCTTCAGCATGTTCTCCACGCTGAATTCGAGCACATCGGTGACGGGCAGTCTGGCGGGCATGGCCGTTTCGAAGAACAGGCCGTCGCGAAGCCCCGCGCTGCTCACGATAATACGCGAAGCGGACGTTTGCCGGAATACGGAGTGAAGGAGGACGACTCCGGCAACAATAATATCGGCGCGTCCTTTGGACAGGCCGTCGAGCTTTTTGCGCTTCTCCACGGGAAGGGACGGAAGAAGGTCCATGTAGCTCTGGAGATCGCTTTCCTCCAGCTCGTAGTTATGCATCACCGGGAGCGGGTAATCGACGCGCTTCTGATTGAGCTTCGCCAGCGCCCGTCCGGCTCCTCCCAGGCTGACCAGGGGAAGATCCGCGTGTTCCCGGATCCAGGGGTGAAGGTCGACCGTATCCCGGACGAGTGCCTTAAGCGCCTCGATCCGTTCCGGCCGGACCACTCCGCCCGTGGTGTACTCGCGGGCGGCCGTCACGGCTCCGAACGGGAAGGAAACGCTTTTTACCCGCTTCCGGTCGAGGAAAAGGGTAATCTCGGTGCTCCCGCCGCCGATGTCCACGATGAAGCCGTCCCGGACGTCGAGCGTGCTGACTACGCCTTGAAATCCGAGGCGCGCTTCTTCTTCGCCGGAGAGGATGTCGATGACGATGCCGGAACGCTCCGCAAGCTCCCGCGCGATGTCATCGGCGTTGGCGGCGTTGCGGATGGCGGCCGTCGCGGCGGCTTTCACCGAATCGACGGAGTAGGCGGCGCAGATCCGTTTGAAACGGCGCAGCAGCGGCACGACGGACAAGATGCCTTCGTGCGTCATCGCCCCGTCTTCGCCGATGCGCTCGGACAAGCGTGCCGTTTCTTTCGTTTCATGCAAGATCCGGTAGGCGCCCTGGGGCGTTACCTCGTAAATGACCAGGCGGACCGAGTTCGATCCGATGTCGATAATAGCGTAGCGGCTGCTGTTCATATGCGTTCGGGCTCCTATAAACGGGAAAGTTTGTGAAAAATATGGTATGATGAATGAATGGCCGATTTTGCTTACTGCTCTGGTTCCTATTGTACCAATACCGAGTATAGACCACAAACCCGGCGAATGTACGCGAAACGTGCAAGAAAGTTTATTTATTGTACTGATAATGAAGTTTTATGGGCTTTTGTTTCACATAATGGTCAAAATCCTTTATTATTAGTAAGAAAGCTACCGCAGTTTTTGTCAATCCAGTGAAATAAGGAGAGGTTTCCATGACAGCTACCAAAGGCTTGGAAGGTATTGTTGCGACAACATCGTCGATCAGTTCCATCGTGGACGGTGTGTTAACTTATCGCGGATTAGATATCGATGATTTGGCTGAGAATGCCTCCTTTGAAGAAGTCATTTACCTGCTTTGGTTCGGCAAATTGCCCAACCAGGCCGAGTTGGACCAGCTCCGCAGCGATTTAAATGCGAGTTCTTCCATTCCGGATCAGGTTCTTGAACAAATTAAATTGTATCCTTCCGATACAAACGCGATGGCAGCGCTCCGTACGGCTGTATCCGCTCTTGCTTTGTATGATAAAGAAGCTAATGATATGAGCCGCGAATCCAACGTTCGCAAGGCGATCAAGCTTCAAGCCCAAATTCCGACGATTATCGCGGCGTTCGCCCGCATCCGTGAAGGCAAAGAGCCTCTCGCTTCCAAAGGATACCCGTCCCTGGCTGCGAACTTCCTCTATATGCTTACCGGAGAAGAGCCGGATGAAACCGCTATCACAGCTTTGGATAAAGCGCTCGTGCTTCATGCCGATCATGAGCTCAACGCTTCCACGTTCGCGGCACGCGTAACCGTGGCGACACTGACGGATATTTACTCCGGCATCACGTCCGCAATCGGTACCCTCAAAGGGCCTCTGCACGGCGGCGCGAACGAAGCCGTTATGGCGATGCTCGAGGATATCGGCGAAGTGGATAACGTCGTTCCTTACATCAACAAGATGCTTGAGAACAAAGAGAAGATCATGGGCTTCGGACACCGCGTATACAAGAACGGCGATCCGCGCGCGAAGCATCTGCAGAAGATGTCCCAGCAGCTGACGGAATCGACGGGACTTGGCAAGTGGTACCAAATGTCCATTCAGATCGACGAGCTGGTAACGAGCCTCAAAGGTTTGAAGCCGAACGTTGACTTCTACTCGGCTTCCGTTTACACCTCCCTGAAAATCCCTCGTGACCTGTTCACGCCGATTTTCGCCATCAGCCGCGCGTCCGGCTGGACCGCTCATATCTTGGAGCAATACGACAACAACCGTCTGATCCGTCCTCGTGCCGAGTACACAGGTCCTACGAATCAGAAGTACATTCCGATCGAAGAACGTTAATTAAGCAGGCCGGCAATGAAGACGGGCGGCAACGGGAGTAACGGCGGAGCCGTCCCCCGCCCGAACAATCCGGCTTTCTCTTTGCGTGCGCCCGCGTTTAAACCGGGTGCGCGACTATGATCTTATAATCGATTAGGAGGATTTTAACATGCCGAAATTTGAAAATTATGCACTGCCTACCGAAGGACAAGCGATTACGATTGAAAACGGTAAGCTGAACGTACCGAACAACCCGATCATCCCGTTCATCGAAGGTGACGGAACAGGTCCGGATATCTGGGCGGCTTCCCAGCGCGTTCTTGACGCGGCTGTAGAGAAAGCCTACAAAGGCGAGAAGAAAATCGCATGGTACGAAGTATTCGCCGGCGAAAAAGCATTCAACACCTACAACAGCTGGCTGCCGAACGATACGCTCGAAGCTATCCGCGAGTACATCGTAGCCATCAAAGGACCTCTGACTACACCGGTAGGCGGCGGTATCCGTTCCCTGAACGTAGCTCTTCGTCAAGAACTGGATCTGTACACTTGCCTGCGTCCTGTACGCTACTTCAACGGTGTGCCTTCCCCGGTAAAACACCCTGAGCTCGTTGACATGGTTATTTTCCGCGAAAACACGGAAGATATCTATGCGGGTATCGAGTATCAAGAAGGTTCCCCGGAAGTGAAGAAAGTAATCGAGTTCCTTCAAAACGAAATGGGCGCGAACAAAATCCGTTTCCCGGAAACTTCCGGTATCGGCATCAAGCCGGTTTCCAAAGAAGGTTCCGAGCGTCTGATCCGTGCGGCTATCGAATATGCAATTAAACACGGCCGTAAGAGCGTTACCCTCGTTCACAAAGGCAACATCATGAAATTCACCGAAGGTGCTTTCAAAAACTGGGGTTATGCCCTTGCCGAGAAAGAGTTCGGCGACAAAGTATTCACATGGACGGAATACGACAGAATCAAAGAAGAGAAAGGCACCGACGCTGCTAACCAGGCTCAAAAAGAAGCCGAAGAAGCCGGCAAAATCGTCGTAAAAGACGCGATTGCCGACATCGCCCTGCAGCAGGTCCTGACTCGTCCGACCGATTTTGAAGTTATCGCAACGCTGAACCTGAACGGCGACTACCTGTCCGACGCTCTGGCTGCACAAGTAGGCGGTATCGGTATCGCACCGGGAGCGAACATTAACTACATGACAGGTCACGCTATTTTCGAAGCCACTCACGGTACGGCTCCGAAGTATGCCGGTCTTGACGTGGTTAACCCGGGTTCCGTAATTCTGTCCGGCGTTATGATGCTTGAGCACCTGGGCTGGCAGGAAGCGGCAGACCTGATCTATAAAGGCATCGAGTCCGCAATCGACGCTAAAACCGTTACTTACGACTTCGCACGTCTGATGGACGGCGCGACTAAAATCAAGTGCTCCGAGTTCGGCGACGAAATCATCAAGCACATGGGCTAATTGTTTTACGAATAAGAAGGACCGGCCGGGCTTGCCCGGCTATTCCTTCTTATTCCCTTTCCGCTATCGCGGAGCAGCAGGTAAGGCTGTTTTTACATTTTCCTAAAAACATGCCCGCTTGTCCGAAGCGTGCAACAATAACCAGGAGGTAACTAAAAATGGCTATCCGTCGCAACAAAATTACGGTTGTAGGTGCAGGTTTCACAGGAGCGACAACGGCATTGATGCTGGCTCAAAAAGAATTGGGCGACGTTGTCCTCGTTGATATTCCGCAGCTGGAAAATCCGACAAAAGGTAAAGCGCTGGACATGATGGAAGCGAGCCCGGTCCAAGGGTTTGACAGCAACATCGTAGGCACTTCTTCTTATGAAGACGCTGCCGGCTCCGATATCGTCATCATTACGGCAGGCATCGCCCGCAAACCGGGAATGAGCCGTGACGACCTCGTGAATACCAATGCGGGAATCGTAAGATCCGTTTGCGAAAACGTAAAAACACACTGCCCGGATTCCATCGTTATCATCTTGAGCAACCCGGTCGATGCCATGACATACGTGGCTTACGAAGCACTCGGCTTCGAGAAAAACCGCGTAATCGGCCAATCCGGCGTGCTGGATACGGCTCGTTACTGCACGTTTATCGCGCAAGAACTGAACGTATCCGTAGAAGACGTTCGCGGCTTCGTGCTGGGCGGCCACGGCGACGATATGGTTCCGCTCGTCCGTTACTCCAACGTAGGCGGTATTCCGATCGAGAAGCTGATCCCTTCCGAGCGCATCGAGGCGATCGTTCAGCGTACACGCACAGGCGGCGGCGAAATCGTCAACTTGCTCGGCAACGGCAGCGCATACTATGCTCCGGCCGCTTCCCTGGTTCAAATGGCGGAAGCTATTCTGAAAGACAAAAAACGCATTATTCCGGCTATCGCTCTCCTCCAAGGCGAGTACGGCTACGAAAACTTGTTCATGGGCGTACCGACCCTGCTGGGCGCGGGCGGCATCGAGAAAGTATTCGAGCTGGAACTTACAGGAGAAGAGAAAGCGGCGCTGGATAAATCCGCGGATTCCGTCCGCAGCGTAATTAAAGTCGTAACAGGCGCTTAAATCAAGCGCGGTTGCCGCATATAGAGTCTGACAGATGAGAAAAGAGCCGTTCCGGCTCTTTTCTTCTGCCCGGATGTAATCGGGCCGAAATTCCGGAAGGAAGGGACTTATTGTGCTTCTCATGCAAACCCTGCTGTTTTTGCACGTAACGGGTGCTATCACGCTGGGCTTCTATTTGCTGCTTCCGCTTCTGCTCCAGAGCAGCCTTAAACAGCCCGCAGATGCCCGGCTGGGTCAGCTCAAGCTGATCCGGCATCTTAACCGGATCGGCCAGTGGGTTTTACTGGCCCAGCTTGCGACCGGCGGTTACCTGCTCAGCCTCGGTACCTACTCGGCAGCCTGGATAACGGTCGTCATCACGCTGTTCACTGTAGTCGGAGCCGCCGGCGGCATGCTCGGAGTGGCCCTCCGCCGCGTCATCAACGGGCGGAGCGAAGGGACGCGCGGGGCTTTCTGGTACAGCGCGGCTGCGGGACTGGCTTTTGTACTGCTGCTCGTGCTTAAGAAGTTTCCGCAGATATTGTGAGGCGGAGGCCAGCTGAGCGGCGGTACGCCGTTCCCGCCAGTACACAGCCGCTTCGGCGGCGCCGGGCATACAAAAACGAGCGGTCCGGATCTTAATCGGACAGCTCGTCTAGGGTTTTCTCCAGGCTCGGAGCGAGACGCGTCAGGAAGTATTCGACTTCCGGCATGTTCAGTTCCGTGATGGACTGCTCGATCTGCTTCTTGGCGGTGCCGAACTCGCGGTTGCCCGCCGACAGCTCGGCGGTGCATTTGAGATAGGCGTCAAGCAGATCCGCGGCTTTGACAATCCGCGCAAGCTCGGGATCGGCCGGGCCGAGTATAAGCGGCTCGTAAGCATGCCGGAGCTCGTCCGGAATCATCTGGACGAGCTTGTCGGCCGCCAGCTGCTCCAGCTCGCGGAAATTCCGCAGAATGTGCGGGTTGTGATGCTTCACCGGAGTAGGAATATCGCCGGTGATGACTTCCGTCGCATCATGGAACAAAGCCATGGATACGACGCGGTCGGTCGGCCAGCTCCGGCCGAACACCTCGTTGCCGATGGTGCAGAGCACGTGGGTGAGAAGAGAGACGTGGAAGGAATGCTCGGCCACGTTCTCCCGCACGGTGCTCCGCATCAGGCTCCATCTTTCTATGTAGCGCATCCGGTACAAGTAGGCGAAAAAATGATGTTCCATCTTAAGGCGTTCCTCCCTGATGACTCTTACTGTCTTGGGACGCCAGGATCCGGGGTTCCTGCCGCCAATATATTTGGCCGGTGGTCCGGTTGTAAGTGACCTCGCGTCCGAGCAGCCGCTGCAAATCGGACAAGCCGATGACGAGCTGGCCGTGCTCGCGGCGCACGGGTTCGGACAGTTCGACGGCCGAATCGGCGGATTTGAACCGGCGGCTGCCCACCGGACCCGATAAGACGCGGTCATCGGAGCGGATCGTTACCGACTGCCCGTCGTCGGTAACGGTACCTCCGAGACGGGCGACCGCCTCGGACAGACGCACGGTATCGGACATCTGCGTCCGGGCGACCGCCCGCCGTTTGAGCGTCGTATGCAGCCGTTCCGGCGTGATCCACGGGCTTCCCGCATTGATCCGCGGAATGTGCATCCGGTCGGCATCGCGCGTAGCCATCTGCGGGATGATCGTAAAGCCGTAGCGGAAGCCGGCTTTGCCGTACATCTCCGCGCCTTCGTCGGCAATGATGCCGTAAGGGTAGGCGACCGTGTCGACGGGAAGCTCCTGGAGCGGAGACAGGTTAGACGCGCAGGCGGCGGCATCGTTATAAATCCGGCTGCGGTACTGCTCGTCCGTTTCCGGAGCGCCGTTCACCGTTTCGCGTCCGACGAGGGCGGCTTCTCCGCTGTCCAGCTTGCGGTGGGAAGCGTTGGTGTGGCACTGATTACCGATGAAATTCGTCTCGTGCGACATCCGGATCAGTTCTTCCTTGGACATCGAAGGAATCATGGTCGCTTTGGGATCGGCCAGCGTCTCGGTAATGATGAAGTTGACGGCGGGAATTTTAAGCTCCTTCAGCACGGGATAGGCGTGCGAATACACGCTCTCGTAACCATCGTCGAAGGTGACGAGAACGGCATTGTCCGGGACGCTAGCGCCCGCCAGATACTGTTTGAATTCCTGCAATGAAATAAAATGATAGCCTTTGGCAAGCAAAAAATTCATCTGATCGCGGAACAGCTTGCTTGTAATGGTGCTGGTGCTGGTATCCTGATCGTGAATGTGGTGGTACATCAGGACGGCTACCTGATCTCTGTACCACAATTTGTACCGGTCCGCACCGGTCGGTATGAGCAGCGCGCCAAGCCCGAAAACGGCGAGCAGCAGCGCGCTCAGTAGTCTTTTGTACATGAATGCCATGCTCCTTGTATCATATTTCCGTGGTAACAAGCGGCGTGAACGGTGTGTTATAATTAAAGCATAGTAAGAATAACGATGACTACCACAGAAATCACGGTCTTACGGTTGTTTTGCAGTGACAAGAGGAGAGGAGAATAACACCATGCAGCATTTTCTACAAAGTGTTTACGATTTGATTGTGGAAACGTCCACTAACCTTCCGGCCGACGTCCGCCGGGCGATCCGCAATGCCCAGTCCCGTGAGGATGCGGGTACTCGCGCGGCGCTTTCGTTAAGCACCATTGCCCAAAATATCGAAATGGCGGAAGCGAACGTATCTCCGATTTGCCAGGATACGGGAATGCCTACGTTTATTATACACTGTCCGGTCGGAGCTGACCAAATCACGATGAAGCGGCAAATCCGCGAAGCCGTCGCCCAAGCGACCAAAGACAGCAAGCTGCGTACGAATTCGGTCGATTCCCTGACAGGCGCCAACACGGGCGACAATCTGGGCCCCGGAACTCCGGTTATTCATTTTGAACAGTGGGAACGCGGCGATATCGAAGTGAAGCTCATTCTGAAGGGCGGAGGCTGCGAGAACAAAAACATCCAGTACAGCCTCCCGGCGGAAATCCCCGGTCTCGGTAAAGCGGGACGCGATCTGGACGGAATCCGCAAATGCGTGATGCATTCGGTCTATCAGGCGCAGGGTCAGGGATGCAGCGCGGGTGTAATCGGAGTCGGCATCGGCGGCGACCGCACGACCGGCTACGAGCTGGCCAAGCATCAGCTGTTCCGTTCTCTGGACGATGTGAATCCGATCGAAGATCTCCGCAAGCTGGAAGACTATGTGTTGGAGAATGCCAACAAGCTGGGAATCGGCACGATGGGCTTCGGAGGCCAGGTTACGCTTCTCGGCTGCAAGGTAGGCGTGATGAACCGTCTTCCCGCAAGCTTCTTCGTTTCGGTTGCGTATAACTGCTGGGCCTACCGGCGCCAAGGAGTTGTCCTGAACGCCCAAACCGGAGAAATCCAGGATTGGGTGTATGAGCGCGGTTCCGACCAGCCGATGAACGAGGCGGCTCAGGCGGTGGATGCGGCGGAAGCTTCGCAGCCCGAAGCCGTAGCTGCCGCTCCTGATGCCGGCGCATCTGACGAGCGTCGTGAGATCGTTCTGCAAACGCCGATCAGCGAGGAGCAGATCCGTCAGCTGAAAGTGGGCGACGTGGTCATCATCAACGGAACGATGCATACCGGACGCGATGCGCTTCATAAATATTTGATGGACCACGACTCGCCGGTCGATCTGAACGGTGCCGCCATCTATCACTGCGGACCTGTTATGAGCCAAGACAAGGCGGGCAACTGGAAAGTGAGAGCGGCCGGCCCTACGACGAGCATCCGTGAGGAGCCTTACCAAGGCGATATTATTAAAAAGTTCGGCATCCGCGCCGTCATCGGCAAGGGCGGTATGGGGCCGAAAACGCTGGCTGCCCTGCAGGAGCACGGCGGTGTTTATCTGAATGCGATCGGCGGGGCCGCGCAATACTATGCGCGATGCTTCAAGGAAGTCGAAGGCGTGGACTTTATGGAATTCGGGATTCCGGAAGCCATGTGGCATCTGCAGACCGAAGGCTTTGCGGCCATCGTAACGATGGACTCCCACGGAAACAGCCTCCATGCGGACGTAGAGAAAGATTCGCTGCAGAAGCTGGAGCAGTTCAAGGAGCCCGTTTTCGCCTAAGTTTACTTAGGGCCGGGCGATAGGCCGATTGCTCGCGTGGACAGGCGATTAGGCCAGCCGTTTCGTAGACGGGCAATGGGGCCGGTCGTTTGCGATACGCATGGACTCGGGCGATAAGACCGGTCGTTCGCGATAGGTGGACCATAAAGACGATCGTTCGTGAAAACGGACCTTCGTGCCGTTCGTATCAGAGGATAGAGCGATTTGTCCATGCGGATTTTAAAAATTTCATAAACGCACTTATATCGCGGGTGGAAGCCTTGAGCCCGCCGGGCCGGAGGCGGAAAGCCTCCGGTTTTTTTACATGCTTTTTAACGGCGTTTTCGCGTATTCCTTTACATAATCTTTACTTTTTTTACGTGCCGGGGAAGCGTACACTAAGGATTGATCTCCTGAAGAAACCCGTTAAGATGACCTCATGTTTGGAGTGAAGGTAAACTTATGCTCAAATTCAGAGCCCGTTTGACGCTGATCCTCATGCTGATGATCGGTATATCCATGCTGATCGCCGGTATCTTTATGGCGAAGCTGCTGGAGGATTCACATATCAAGGAGCTGGAATCCAATCTGGTGCGCGAGCTCCGCGTGATCGAAATGACCGGCGACTGGAACAAGGCCGGGGATTCGGCTTTTCTTGTGCCGTATTATACGTCTCAGACGAAACGGCTGAAGGATTTTACGGATGCGCGAGTGACTTATGTCCGGGAAGACGGAAAGGTGATGGGAGATTCGGACGAAAATCCCGAAGAGATGGACAACCATGCGGGCCGCAGCGAGATTCAGCAGGCAAAACGGGACGGCGTCGGATACGCGATCCGGTACAGCGACACGCTGAAGCGCAATATGCTCTATGCGGCGATTCCGGTGCAGACCGCGGGCGGTGAGAAGTCCGGCTATCTTCGTATGGCCATGAGTCTCGAGCAGGTGGAGAAGACGATCCGCCATTTATGGCTTTTCCTGCTTATCGGTCTGGGCATTCTGTTCCTTATTGCGGGTGTGACCAGCTACCGGATTGCCAGCGGGCTGACCCGGCCGATCGAGAATATAACGAATGTGGCGAAACAGATTACAAACCGCAACTATAAAGCGCGTGTGGAAACGAAAAGCCTGGATGAAGTAGGCCAGCTCGGACAGGCCATCAACCGGATGGCGGACAGTCTGCATATGCAGATGAACCGCATTCTCGAGAACGAAGGCCGTCTCAAAGGCGTGCTGGAGAATATGGGAAGCGGGATTCTGATGGTAGACCGCGATCAGCGGATCGTGCTCGTCAACCGTTCGGCCGAAGATATTCTCGGTTTTTCTTCCAATGAATTATACGGAAAAAAATACGATGAAGCGAAGCAGCAGTTCGAGCTGACTCGGCTTATTCAGGAATGCATCGAAACGAACGAGCATATCCGCGAGGAAATTATTTTCTACTATCCGTCGGAACGGATTCTGGAAATCAATCTGAGTCCGATCTCACAAGCGGACGGCGAATGGTCGGGCGTGCTCGTCGTGCTGCACGATATTACGGCGATGCGGCGGCTGGAGCGGATGCGCAGCGAGTTTGTGGCGAATGTGTCCCATGAGCTGAAAACGCCGATTGCCGCCGTCAAAGGGTTTTCCGAGACATTGCTGGCGGGAGCGCTGGACGACAAGGAAACGGCGAGGTCGTTCCTGCAAATTATTTTCGATGAGAGCGAGCGGCTGAACCGGCTGGTCGGCGATATTCTGGAATTGTCCAAAATCGAATCGAAGCGCATTCCGCTGCAGTTGTCGCCGACTCATCTCCAGAGCATCATTCAAAAATCGCTTCATATGATGGAAGCGGAGGCGGACAAGAAGAAGATCGCGCTCAGCATGAATGTGGATGAAGCGTTGTTTCTGGAAGCGGATGAGGATCGGCTGAGGCAGATTCTGATTAATCTGATGGCGAACGGGATCAACTACACGCCGGAAGGCGGCCGGGTATCGGTTGCGGCCGAGCTTGCGGGATCGGGAGCCGATGGTGAGGATGAGCGGATCCGGATTTCCGTTAAGGATACGGGGATCGGGATTCCGAAAAAAGACCTTCCGCGAATTTTCGAGAGATTTTACCGGGTGGATAAAGCGCGTTCCCGCAGTTCAGGCGGAACCGGACTCGGTCTGTCGATTGTGAAGCATCTGGTTGAAATGCATCACGGAACGATCCGGGTCGAGAGCGAGGTCGGTTACGGGACGGAATTTATTATCGAGCTTCCGGTTATTCACCCGTAACGGCGGCGGATTTCGTTTTTTGGACAAGTTTACGCGGCGTTAATATTTTATTTACATTCGATTTACATTCCACTGCTATGATAAACTTAAGATAGTAGTATAAGACGTTCAAGCGTGGGGGACACGATGTCACAAAAAATTCTGGTTATCGAAGACGAGCCTACGTTAGCGAGGCTGCTCTCTTATAATTTGACGCAGGAAGGCTACGAAACGAAGGTCGTGGATCACGGGGGAGACGGCCTTCAGGCCGCGATGCAGCAGCCGTACGATCTGATCATTCTGGACATTATGCTTCCGGGGCTGAACGGATTCGAGGTGTTGTCCAAGCTGAGGCAGAAGGGCAATGCGACGCCCGTGGTGATTTTGACGGCCCGTAATGCGGAGGAAGAAGTCGTGCAGGGGCTGAAGCACGGCGCCGACGACTATATTACGAAGCCGTTCGGCGTCGCGGAGCTGCTCGCGCGGGTGGCGGCGGTTTTGCGCCGCACGCAGGCGGACGAGCCCGGCGGCGACGGCAAAAAGTCGACCGACAAGGTGATCGCGGTCGGCGATCTGCAAATCTTCCCGGAGAAGTACGAAGTATATCTCGGGGAAGAATCGATCCCGCTGCGCCCGAAGGAGTTCGAGGTGCTGCTGTATCTCGTGCAGCGGCCGGGAGTCGTGATTACGCGGGATGACCTGATGAACATCGTCTGGGGCTTCGATTATATCGGAGGCCAGCGGACGGTGGATGTTCACGTAAGCTCGCTGCGCAAAAAGCTGGAGATGAACCAGCAGTCGGTTCAGATCGAATCCATCCGCGGCGTAGGGTATAAGCTCGTCGCCCATCAGGGCCGCAAGGTGTAAACATGACCGGCGCGGTTCAGTGCCGCCGGTCTTGGGATCGCGCCGCGCGAGCGAGCGATGGCGCGCCCGATACGGAAAGCCCCGGGTTATTGCCGGGGCTTTTCCGCGTGGCGGCGCAGCAGGAACAAAAGGCAGGCCCATTTGTGGGACCTGCCTTTTGTTCGGTTTGTTGCGGCGGCGCTGCCGTCTTGCGGGCGCAGCGGGAAGCGGCAAGCAGGCGTGCACCATCCGGGCACGGCGAGCAAGGCTGCTGCCGCGCGGGAGTACGCGGCGCTTCGCGGACGCAGCCGGGAAGCGAGAAGCAGGCGTGCGCCATCCGGGCACGTCGAGCAAGGCGGCTGCCGCGCGGGAGTGCACGGCGCTTCGCGTACGTAACCGGGAAGCGAGAAGCAGGCATGCGCCATCCGGGCAACGGCGAGCGGGGCCGCTGCTGCCGCGGGAGTGCACGGTGCTTTTCGGGCGCAGCGGGAAGCGGGAGGCAGGCTTGCGCCATCCGAGCAACGGCGAGCGGGGCCGCTGCTGCCGCGGGAGTGCACGGCGCTTTGCGGGCGCAGCAGGAAGCGGGAGGCAGGCGTGCGCCATCCGGGCACGGACGCAAGGCCCTGCTGCTGCGGAGTGCAAGGCCCTCGCGGCAAAAGCTATCCGCCCCTTACCGGTTCCACTCTAGCATTTTTTTGCGGAATTCATGGGGCGAGCAGTGATTGATCTTTTTAAATGTTTTGTAAAAATGAGCCATGTTCGGCATGCCGATCTGTTCGCCGACCTGGGCCACGCTTATGTCCTGAGTCAGCAAAATTTTCTCGGCTTTTTTGATTTTTTTGAAATTCACGTAATCGAGGAAAGAAATGCCGAGTACTTTTTTAAAATATTTCACAAAATAGTAGTAGGAAATGTTTGCGGCCTTGCTCGCTTCATCCACGTAAACTTTGCCGTCGATATTCCGGTCGATGTACTCGAAAACCGGCTTCAGACGGATCAAATCGGCGCTGTTGCCGTAATCGAGCAGGCGTTTCTCGTCGCTGCGGAGCAGAGAGAGCACGATTTGTTTCACGAGAATGGAGATGGCGATCTCATACCCGACTTTTTTACCGGCATATTCGGTGTAAATGTTGCGGATGCAGGCAAATACTTCGTCGCGGATAGCGGTATTTTCCCGGAAAATATAGTTCAGCTTGCTGAGCGCGGACTGGGTCTCCGAAAAATAGCGCAAATACGCTATCCCGCTTTCGTCGAAATAATGCTCCAGGTCGAACTGGAACACATAGTAGACGAGGGTGGTGTCTGCCGAAGAACGGTCCCGGTGGAGCTCGGAGGAACCGATGAGGACGACGTCCCCCGCTTTCAGGCTCACTCTTTCATTTTCAAGGTAAACGTCGAGTTCCCCTTCGACGATAGCGAGCATTTCGACTTCCTTATGGTAATGCCACGGACTCGTCTGCTCATCGTCACGACGGGCTTGAAAGACACGCATGGACAAAAAAGGGTTTTCATAATTTATCTGTTCATTATAGATTTCCACCAGCTCTGCCCCCGAATGACAAAATCGCATATAAGTATCGCCAGATCTGTGATTTTATTTTGGCGAGGTATCTTCTATACTTTATTGTAGTACGATCGAGCAGGCAGGGGAAGCCGCTAAATTTTAGAACGCGCGTACATTATGCCGCCAACCTGTCTGATTGCTATTTTACATACCTATGTTGACCCATTTGAAGGAGGAACTGCAATGTCACAAAAGTACCGGATCGGAATTATCGGATGCGGAGGGATTGCAAACGGCAAACATCTGCCGAGTCTGGCAAAGCTGCCTAACGTTGAACTTGTCGCATTCTGCGATATTGTCATCGAACGGGCGGAAAAAGCCAAAGAACAATACGGTGCCGGCGATGCTTGCGTTTACCAGGATTACCGTGAACTGCTGAAAGATTCCTCCCTTGATATAGTTCATGTCTGCACGCCGAACGATTCACACGCGGACATTACCATCGATTCACTGGAAGCCGGCAAGCACGTGATGTGTGAAAAGCCGATGGCTAAAACGTCCGTGGACGCCCGCCGCATGGTGGACGCAGCCAAACGGACCGGCAAGAAGCTGACGATCGGTTATAACAACCGTTTCCGTTCCGATTCCCAATATTTGAAAAAGCTCTGCGAAGACGGCGAGCTCGGGGAAGTTTACTTCGCCAAAGCACACGCCATCCGCCGCCGTGCGGTTCCGACTTGGGGCGTGTTTCTGGATGAAGAAAAGCAGGGCGGCGGCCCGCTTATCGATATCGGAACTCACGCGCTCGACCTTACGCTGTGGATGATGGACAACTACAAACCGAAGGTTGTGCTCGGCACATCGTACCACAAGCTCTCTCACCGGGCTAACGCGGCCAATGCTTGGGGACCTTGGGACCCGGCGAAGTTCACGGTGGAAGATTCCGCTTTCGGCATGATCACGATGGAGAACGGCGCGACGATTATGCTCGAATCCAGCTGGGCGCTGAACACCCTGGAAGTCGACGAAGCGAAATGTACGCTGAGCGGCACTGAGGGCGGAGCCGACATGAAGGACGGACTGCGCATCAACGGCGAGAAGAACAGCCGCCTGTACACGCAGAATATCGAGCTTTCGAGCGGCGGCGTCGCTTTCTACGAAGGCGCGTCCGAGAATGCTCCCGATCTTGAAATGCGCATGTGGATCGACGCGATCCAGAACGACACAGAGCCGGTAGTTACACCGGAACAGGCGCTTGTCGTATCGGAGATTCTCGAAGCGATCTACGAATCCGCGAAAACCGGCAAAGCGGTTTACTTGAACGGAGACAAATAATAGCAGGCAAAGTCCGCTTAACACAAAAAGTCCGCCTCGGTTACGGGGCGGATTTTTTCGTTAAACAATGAACAAAAATAAGCTCGTTTCCGTTTGCGGGAACGGGCTTTTTTGCCGTGTGGAAGAATGCGAGAAGAAAGGATTGTCGAGTCATGGGTGGGAGAAGTGCTTCCCGTCAGGCCAATTGATTTGGAGACACGCGGGTATCGGTGTAGAAATGCGGTGTTGCACCATCAAACGAGGAAACGTGGAAACAGAAACGGGGCGTCACATTCGTAGGGCAGCATGAGGAAATGCCTATTCTTCCTTCTCGTCGTTTACGGCATCGTCTTCGAACGGTTCGCGGTCTTCTTCGTAATACATGGGCCGGCACCTCCTTCGGTAATGTATTCTTACATACTAGTTTATGATCGTTTTCTGCAAATTATCACCATGTAAGCGGCAGGTAAAATAAAAAAGGCGATCCTTTGAGGGAATCACCTTTTTTGCTGATTAAAAGAAGGGAACGGTGGATCGGTACGGGTTAGACAGGGAGGTTCAGCGCATACGCCGTCCTTGCTCATTTTCCGGCTCGTCCGTGACATCTTTGGTGCGGGGCGCCCACAAAAACAGGAAGAGCAGCGAGATCGCAACGACAATCGGAGGAGCATACATGATCATAAAATGTTCCACGATGGCTTCATCCTTTCTTATCCCGGTTTCCTTGAACATAGCTGGCATCAAACAGGAACAGTCTCATAAGCAGAACAAGCGAAGGTATGAGGATCAGCAGACCGGCGATAAACGCGATAATAAGCGCCGTGCCCATGGCGGGATTGGTGAAATTTTCATGAATCGTGATGTACGGATACAGAATGTAAGGCAGATGGGAGGCTCCGTACCCGAAAAAGGCAAACGCGAACTGAAGCAGGACGAAGGTGAAGCCGAGTCCCAGATGTCTTTTTTTCCAGACGGCGTAGACGGCAATCAGAAAACAGAGAAACGAGATGACGAACATCCAGGCGAGATCGAGCATTTTGGTGAAATGTTCGGGATTGTGCCGGGAGATCGCGAAAAAGACGAGCACGCTGGCCAGAATGGTCGGAGCGCTCCAGAAAAGCGCGTACCCGCGTACGATTTCAAAAGCGGCCTTGTCCTTCGCTTTATGCGCATAATAGGCGAGGAACATGGCGGAGATATACAGCACGCTGACGATGGCGAGCAGCACGACCGACCAGGTGTAGACGCTGCCCAGGAGGGCGCTCCAGTCCAGTGTGATGGTGCCGGCCGTTTCAACGATCAGGCCGCCTTCCGAAATGGCCAGCACGGTCGATAACGCGGCGGGGATCAGCAGCCCGGTAGCTCCGTAGATGAGCATGTACCACTGGTTGTCTTTGGACCCATACGTGCTGAATGCGTAGTAGGAACCCCGCAAAGCGAGAAGAATCAGCGCCAGGGAGCCGGGGACGAGCAGCGCCGTGCCGTAATAGCGGGCGGTTTCCGGGAAAAATCCGACCAGGCCGATATAGAAAAAAACAAGAAACACGTTGGTGACTTCCCAGACGGGAGAAAGATAGCGCTCAATGATGCGGTGCGTAATATTTTTGCTGCCTGTAATGACGGAATAGTAGCTGAAGAAACCGGCTCCGAAATCGATGGAAGCCACGATCAGGTACCCGAACAGAAACACCCACAGAACGGTGATGCCGAGCAGTTCCAGGTTCATTCCAGCGGCCCCCTTTTCTCGAAAACGCCGAATGCGATCAATTCATCCGCAACGTCGTTGTTTTTGAACAGCTTGGACAGCACTTTAATCGCGGTCAGCCCCAGGACGAGGTACAGCAGACAGAACAGGAGCAGCATCGTGTCGACGTGGGCCGACGTTGTGGCGGCTTCGGCCACTTTCATGTAGCCGCGGAGAATCCACGGCTGCCGGCCTACTTCGGCGTAGAACCAGCCGAGCCAGATGCCGATCATGGAGAGTGGCCCGCAGGCGACGATCACCCGGAGCAGCCAGCGCGGAGCCGGCTTCGAGGCGCGTTTGCTGCGGCTAAGCCACAGGTAGAGAGCTGCGATCACGATGGTGAACATGCCGATGGTAACCATGCCGTCGAAGAAGTAATGGACATAGAGCGGGGGTTCCAGCTCGTCGGGAATCTGATCCAGCCCTTTGACTTCGAAATCGGGATTGCTGCCGGCGAGAATGCTCAGGGCGAACGGGATTTTCAGCCCGTATTTGATCTCCTTGTCCTCAGTCAGTATACCGCCGTATACAAGAGGAGCTTTGGTCTGCGTCTCGAAATGCCATTCGGCCGCCGCCAGCTTTTCGGGCTGATACGCCGCCAGGAATTTCCCGGAGAGGTCGCCGATCGCGGCCGTTGCCAGCGCGAACACAAGGCCTGCGGTTATGGTAAGCTTGAGCGCCTTCTTGGCGTAAAGACGGTCTCCTTTGCGGCGCAGCAGCGAGAAGGCCGCTATGGCCGCGAGAATGAACGCGCTTGTCATGTAAGCCGAAGCGAGGACGTGAGAGACTTTCGTGGGCGTCGCCGGGTTGAACATGGCCGCGATGGGGTCCACGTTCGTGATTTTGCCGTTCTCAAGCGTGAAGCCCTGCGGCGTGTTCATAAACGCGTTTACGGTCGTGATGAAAAATGCCGAGGCGGAAGAGCCGATGGCGACCGGGATGAGCAGCATGAGATGCCGTTTCGGTTTGAACCGGTCCCAGGTATACAAATAGATGCCGAGGAAAATCGCTTCGACGAAGAACGCGAACGTCTCCATAAACAGCGGCAGCGCGATAGCCTGGCCGGCGATTTCCATAAAGCTCGGCCAAAGCAGGCTGAGCTGGAGGCCGATGGCCGTTCCGGTCACGACGCCGATGGCGACCGTGATGACGAAGCCGCGCGCCCAGCGGCGGGCCAGCAGCGTGTAGTACCGGTCGTTCTTGCGGATGCCCGTCCATTCGGCCAGAGCGATCATTACCGGCACGCCGACACCGATAGTCGCGAAAATAATGTGAAACGCGAGTGTCACTTCGGTGAGTATGCGGCTGTACAGCACAGGATCATAATGAAACACGATGCGTCAACTCCCCCTGGGATATTCTTGTTCTCGCTAAACGTAAGGTAAGGTTATGCAAGCAATCTGCGCAGAAAGGAGAGCAGCATAACGGCGGCTACGACGAACATAAGGATCATCAGCCGTTTCTCCTGCCGTTTAAACGGATTCATGCTTTCACCGCCCCGGGAATTAAATATAAAACGAGACCCTAGCTTACTTAACCCAAAACCTTCTATATTTATCTTACACATCTAGCTGTGATTATTTTCACAATATCTGTGAGTAAACAGTGAAGAAAGGTTGACGAAATATTGACGGGTATCCTACAAAAGAAGCTCCGCCCCGAAGCACGAAAGGTGCGTCGGAACGGAGCTTTTTTCTGTAAATGGATCTTTATGCGGTTCCGTTTGAATCCGGAACAAACCGAAACCGGCAACAGGTCGCGGCCGGGAATTAACTGTACCCAGCACCCCGCATGTCCGCAACCCGTATCCACGTACCCGTAACGCGTAGCCCGCAGCAGACCGCTGGGTCTGCTAGTCCTGCCCTTTCTGGATTTTAGCGGGATTGTTGATTTTGTACGGCACGGGATAACGGGTCAGCTTCTTGGCCACGATTTTGGCTTCGAACGTGATCGTATCGCCGACTTCGAGCTCCAGCTTTTTGAGCGTTGCGCTGTGGCTGGACCAGGCGGTGCCTATTTCCGTTTCCGGTTCGGCAATGGCCACATTCTCGTAAATGATAACCTCATCGTCGTTATCGGAAAAATGATTGGGTACCGTCGTGAATTCCTGTACCGTGGCGGTCATCTTCACTTTTCCTTCGGGAAGCTGAAGCTTGGGCGCTTTTTCTTTCTTCGCCTTCGGTTTAGGCGCATCGGCTGCCGCGGCAGCGCTCGCGGGCTTGTCCGGTTCGGCCGGCTCGGTTTGTCCGGACACGGACTCCATCCGTGGCGCCGGTGCCGGGTCCGCGGCAGGCTGAGTTTGCCCCGCGGCATCTGCCGGAGTCTCGGCAGCCCCGTTCGCCGCGTTTTCAACTGCGGGCTCCGCGTTCCCGGCCGGATCGCTTCCTTCCGAAGCGCCGGCTTCCGGAGCGGCTTCGCCTGCGGACCACTGCCGCTGCCCGTAATTCGCCGCCTGCATTTCCTTCAGGTAGGAAGGATGGATGCAGTGCTGCTGCTTATTGTCAAATTCGATGACAGCCGTCATTTTGTCGGTGTATCCGACGATGGTGCAGGGAACGTTCAAGCCGTTTCCCTTATAAAAAAAGGCCTTGGTCTTGGTTGCCTTACCGGACAACAGGCCCCATTCCCTGCACTGTTCAATCTGCTCCGCCTCGTCTTCGAAGGCGTGGTAAATACCGGGCTGAATCGTAAATGCGTATACCATCGCTTCTCCGCCTTTCTGTTTATCCCGTTTATTTTACCATTTTTCCGCCGTTGTTTTCACCGGTTTCAGGAAAGGCGAGAATGAACGTCGAGCCGGCGCCTTCCCGGCTCCGGACGGAGATCGTACCGCCGTGGGCTTCGACGATCGATTTCGTGATCGACAGCCCGAGTCCGGCTCCGCCGTGCTTGCGGGTTCTGGAGGAGTCGCTGCGGTAAAAGCGCTCGAACACATGACCCGCGTGCTCCTCGGGGATTCCCGGACCGTTGTCCTTCACCTTCAGCGAGATCCCGTCCTTGTCGGCGGATAAAATGACTGTGATGACGCCGGTTTCCGGGTCGGTATGCTGGACCGCGTTATGAAACAGGTTCAGGACCACCTGTTTCATTTTGTCGGGATCGAAGGCGCCCCCAACGCCTGCGGTCAGGTCGATATGAACCGTCCGGGTGCCCGCCAGCATCCGGAGATGGGGCTCCATCTCCAGGAGAAGCCGGTCGAGCCGCGTGTCCGTCAGCTGAAGCTGAGGAGCCCGGTCGAGCTTGGCCAGCGTAAGCAGATCCTCGACCAGCTTCTTGATGCGGGTCGATTCGCCGTGCATGCTCGTCAAAGCGGCATAGAGCTGCTTCGGATTGTCCGCCGCCCCGCGGAGCAGCACCTCGAGAAAGCCGTGGATCGAGGTCAGCGGTGTGCGCAGCTCGTGGGAGGCGTCGGCGATGAAGCGCCGCATCTGTTCTTTCGCATCGCGCTCCGCGATGAAAGAAGTCTCCAGGCGCTGAAGCATGCCGTTGAACGATTTCGCGAGGGAGTCGATCTCCAGCTGCCCCTGCGTCTCGGGAAATCGTTCGTTCAGGTTGCCGGCGTCGGTCTGTTCGACGGCCTCGACCATTTTGTTCAGCGGCTGGAGCGTACGGCGCATCACGGGAATGTTCAGCGCGAGGCCGCCTGCCAGGGCAAGCACGACTAGTGCCCCGTAGATCCAGAGCTGCTGAATCACGACGGCCTGCAGCTGGGCCGTGCCGGTCCCCATCTGGATGAGGCCGCCGAAGCTGCCGGACCGTTCCGCCGGCCGGAGAACGACGAGCTGCTCGGTTCCCTCGGCATCCTGCACGATTTTATACGAAACGGGCCGCCGGGGAGCCATCTCCCCACGGATGGCGGTGTACTCTTCCGCGGGAAGCTGCGGAGAGATCATCCCGTTTTCCTTCGTCAAATCCGTAAAGGTTCCGTCGGGAGCGATAAACGCGAGCGACGTGTCCGGAAGGAACAGCAGCGGTCCGCGCGGGCGCTCCGCTCCAGGCTGGATCTCTTCCTCTTCTTTGCTTTTACCTCGCTTGTCGGGAAGCAGGGAGGAGTGGTCAAGCAGGTCGCGGGGAAGTCCGCTGAGCTGAATGGACATCGTTTCGGCCCGGTTGCGGTACAGGAAGTTTTTCATCCATACCGATTGAAGGGCTCCGACCAGGATCAGCAGGGCTGCCAGAATATAGAGCGACCGTGACAGCAGCTGGAACTGCAGGGAACGGGGGGCCAGCAGGCGGGCGGCGCGGGTTAGAGACCGGCCGCTTCTCATGACCAGTCCAGCCGGTAGCCGGCGCCCCGGAGTGTGCGGATCAACCGGTGCTCCTTGTCTCCCAGCTTGTCCCTCAGCGAGCGGATATACACTTCCACGATGTTTTCTTCCCCGCCGAAGTCATAGCTCCATACTTTTTCCAGAATCTTAGTTTTGCTCAGCACGATGCCGTGATTGACGACGAGAAATTTGAGAAGCTCATACTCGGTTGGCGAAAGCTCCAGGGCGCTCTCTCCGAAAACAATTTCCTTTCTCGGGTCGTCGATCCGGAAAGGGCCGATCGCGATTTCCCGGAAAACGCCGGGAAACTGGTTGCGCAGCCTGGCTTCGATCCGGGCCAGCAGCTCCTCAAAGCTGAACGGCTTCACGAGATAGTCGTCCGCGCCGATGGTCAGTCCCTTGACGCGGTCTTCGACCTCGTCTTTGGCGGTGAGCATGATGACGGCGATATTGCTGCCGTTCTTCTTCAGAAGGCGGCACACCTCGAAGCCGTCCATGCCGGGCATCATGACGTCAAGGATAACGACATGCGGCTGAAAATCCCGGACCAGATTAATAGCGCTCATGCCGTCCGGTGCCGTTTTAATAGCAAAGCCTTCATTCACAAGGCCGAATTCGAGAAACTGCAGGATGTGCGGCTCGTCATCGACAAGCAGGATCCGGATATCTTTTACATTTTTCATGCGGAATCACCTTTCGGGGTCTGCTTTCTATTACCTATATACGGATTATCCGTCACGAAACTGAATGGAATCTGAATGAAGCCTGAGCCTCCGCTTAATGATGGTGCGCCCGCCCGGGCTTTCAGCAAACATTCAGCCAGCCTTCAAGAAGGGTTCAGGCACAGCCTGCACAATACAAGCATACCCGGTGACGGGGCGGAAGCGGCGCAAAAGAGGCTTTTGGCCGATCGCCGGAGCGGGCGGACAACAGCGGCGCCTTTATTTCTTTCTCGATGGTAACGTTTTTGCCCGGGGATGTAAATTTCATTTTACCAATAGACAATTAAGGAGTGGAAAACCATGATAAGCACCAAACGATTCCGGGTCGATCTTCCGCTAGTTTTTATTTTGCTGCTCGGCGTCTTTCTGAACACCTATAACATCTGGCTCGATTCATACGCCAATACGTATTACACGACGGCCGTAGCGAGCATGCTGCAGAACTTCCACAATTTTTTCTTCGGTTCCCTCGATTCCGCAGGTTCCGTAACCGTCGACAAACCGCCGGTAACGTTCTGGATTCAAACGGCGAGCGCTTACCTGTTCGGCCTTCACGGCTGGAGCGTCATTCTGCCCCAGGCCCTTGCGGGCGTCGGGTCGATTGTGCTGATCTACCTGCTCGTTAAACCTTCCTTCGGAACGGCGGCGGCCAGAATAGCGGCCCTCGTTATGGCGTGCACACCGGTTGCGGTGGCAGTCAGCCGGACCAACAACATCGATAGTATGCTTGTTTTTACCCTTCTTCTGGGCACCTGGTTTCTATTCAGAGCCGTTAAACGAAACAGCGTCCTCAGTCTGCTGGGCGCGTTTGCTCTTATCGGACTCGGTTTTAACATGAAAATGCTTCAGGCTTACATGATTTTGCCTGCTTTTGTTCTCTTCTACTTATTCGCGTTTAAAAGCACCTGGAAAAAGAAAGCCGGCGTACTTTCCGGCGCGCTCGCTCTTATGCTTCTCATCTCCGTCTCCTGGGCGGTTATCGTCGATTCCATTCCGGCCAGCGAGCGGCCTTACATCGGCAGCAGCGAAACCAATTCCGTCCTGGAGCTGGCTTTCGGCTATAACGGCGTTTCGCGCTTGACGGGCAATCAGGGCGGCGGTCCCGGCGGCGGCGACCGCGGCGGAATGCCCGGCGGCGAGCGCCGCGCGGCGGACGGCCAGACCGGCGACGCCGTGGGCACGGCTCCGGGAACGGCCGGCACAGGCGCCAGCAGCGTTGGAACAGGCGGCGGCCGGAATGACGCGGGCGGCGGAGCCGGAGACAACGGCGCGCTGCCGGGCGGCAGCGGCGCCACCGGCGGCAGTGCGGCTGCGCCGTCCGGAGCCGACGGCGGCGGGATGCCTGGCGCACCGGGCTCAGACGGCCAAGGCCAGCCGCTGGGATTTGGCGGCGGAGGCCCGGGCGGGGGCAGCGGCGGCATGTTCGGCACGGGCGAGAAAGGTCCGCTGCGCCTGTTCCAGTCGGCGCTGTCCGGCCAGGCGAGCTGGATGATCCCGTTCGCGGCTCTGGCATCCGCCGCCTTGCTCGCCGGCCTGCGCCGCAGCAACTTCACCCGGAAGCACAAAGAGAGCCTGTTCTGGCTCGCCTGGCTTCTTCCGGGTATGGCTTTCTTCAGTGTGGCGGGCTTCTTCCACCACTACTATCTGATCATGCTGGCGCCTCCGGTCGCCGCGCTGGCGGGTGCGGGCTGGTCTGAGCTGTGGAGCGCATACCGCGGCAGTGACGGCAGCTTTTCAAGTCTTCATTATGGCGCCTTACAACGGGACCATCGGCAGCGGCTGGACCTATGGCGTCGGCGTTGCCGGAGGGGCGGCGGCCATCCTGCTCATCACGCTGAGATTCAAGACAACGCGCTTCTCTTACGCGGCAGCCGTCGCGGGACTTCTCGTCCTGCTCATCGGCCCGGCGTATTGGGCGGCGACTCCGATTACGTACGGACTCAACAGCATGATTCCGCAAGCGGGCCCTTCCGGCGGCAATGACCGCGGCCCGATGGGCCAGGGACCGGGCGGCGGCCTGATGCCCCGCGGCGACGGTCAAGGCGGAGCGGGACAGGGCACTCAGGGATGGGATGGCGCGGAACAGGGCACAGCCCCGGGCACTCCGGATGCCGGCGGGGGCAATGGTCAGGACGCGGCGGCGAACGGCGGTACAGCCGGCGGGGATGCGTCCCGGACCACCGGAGACCGGGGAACTTCCGGCGCAATGGGCGGCATGGGAGGCAGAAGCGTGGACGAAGCGCTGCTCGCTTACATGAAGGCTCATATCGGCAGCACGACCTATTTATTTGCGACATCCGACTACAATACAGCGGCGCCTTACATCATCGACAAAGGGGAAGAAGTGATCACGCTCGGAGGATTCTCGGGCAATGATCCGGTCTATACGACTGCCGAGTTGGAAGAGATGGTGAAAAGCGGACAATTAAAATATTTCCTTATCTCCGAAGGCGGAGGAGGCCGCGGAGGCAATGCGGAGCTTACCCAGTGGCTCGCGCAGCACGGCAAGAAAATTTCGTCCGCCGAATGGCAGACCGGGTCCGGTCAGACTCAAACCGGGTCCGAAGCGGCCGCCGGGATGGGCGGAGGCCGCATGGGAAGCATGGTTCTATATGAAGTGACGATAGAAAACGGAGGGGACGCGTCATGACGCAGAAGGTAAAGTATTCCATTATCATTCCGATGTATAACGAGGAAGCGGTCATTCAGGAAACATACAGGCGCCTGAAAGTCGTGATGAGCGAAACCTCTGAGAGCTATGAGCTGATTTTTATCAATGACGGGAGCAGAGACCGGAGCGCTGAAATCATCAAGGAGTACGGCACCTGGGACGAAACGGTGAAGCTTATCGACTTCTCCCGTAATTTCGGTCACCAGATCGCGATTACGGCCGGGATGGATTACGCCTCCGGGGATGCGGTTATCATTATCGACGCCGATTTGCAGGACCCGCCGGAGCTCATTTTGCAAATGCTTGAGAAATGGAAAGAAGGCTACGAAGTCATCTATGCGAAACGGGTGAAGCGGAGCGGGGAAACCTTATTCAAAAAATGGTCGGCCAGTCTGTTCTACCGCGTGCTCCGGGCGTCGACGGACATTCATATACCCGTGGATACGGGAGATTTCCGGCTCATGGACCGCAAAGTTTGCGACGAGATGAAGAAGCTTTCCGAAAACAACCGCTTTGTCCGCGGACTGGTCAGTTGGGTAGGGTTCCGTCAGACGGCGATCGAATATGAGCGGGACGAACGCCTGGCGGGAGAGACCAAGTATCCGCTCAAAAGGATGATCAAGCTCAGCCTGGACGGCATTACGTCTTTCTCATACAAGCCCCTGAAGCTGGCCGGATATCTCGGGGTTCTGCTTTCGGGTTCGGGATTTCTCTACCTTCTCTATGTCGTATACCTCGCTTTATTTACGGACGCGACTTTGAAGGGCTGGCCGTCAGTCGTCAGCATCATGCTCATTTTTAACGGATTTGTGCTGCTTATGCTGGGCATTCTGGGCGAATATATCGGCCGCATTTACGACGAGACGAAAGGCAGACCGCTGTATATCGTGCGGGAATGCCACGGTCTTCGGAAGGATGAAGGGCCAATGCCTAAGAGACTGGCCGGTTATGAGTAACAGGAGGAACCCGAGGGATCTGAGCAGCTTGAGTAACCTGGGGAAAAGCGGCCTGAGCAGCGCGGGACGGTTAGGCAGCCGGAGTAATCGTCTCCTGCCGCTCATGAAATTCGGACTGGTCGGCCTGCTGAACACGGGCGTAGATTTCGCAGCCTTCCTGCTCTTGACGGCAGCGGGCGTCCCCTATCTGACGGGGCAGATTATCGCTTACCTGCTAGGAGTGCTGAACAGCTATATGCTCAACCGGAGCTGGACTTTCCGCAGTCGAAAGGGAGGAAGCACCCGGGAAATCGCAAAATTTTTCCTGATCAATCTGATCTCCCTGGCCGTATCGGCGGTTCTGCTCCAGTGGGCATACAGCGCTTTAGGCTTGCCACTTATCACTGGTAAACTGGCGGCAACATTCGCAAGCTCATGGATCAATTACGCAGGGAGCCGATACTGGGTTTTCCGCTTACCAACTTCAACTTATACGGGGAGTGAAAAGTCATGACGATCAAAAAAGCCGTCATTCCGGCAGCGGGGCTCGGAACGCGTTTTCTGCCCGCGACCAAAGCGCAGCCCAAGGAGATGCTGCCGATTGTGGACAAACCGGCCATTCAATATATCGTGGAGGAAGCGGTCCAGTCCGGGATCGAAAGCATTATTATCGTCACCGGGCGGAATAAGAAATCTATCGAGGATCACTTCGACCGCTCGGTCGAACTTGAGCAGACGTTAAGCGAGAAAGGCAAGCTGAAGCTGCTGAAGGAAGTGCAGGCGATCAGCGACATGGCCCAAATTCATTTTATACGCCAGAAGGAACCGCTCGGACTCGGGCACGCCATACTGTGTGCGAAGCAGTTTATAGGCGATGAGCCTTTCGCCGTCCTGCTCGGGGACGATATCATGGTCTCTGATCCGCCAGCGCTGCGGCAAATGATTCACCTCTATGAGGAGACGGGCCGGCAGGTGATCGGGGTCAAACCCGTACCGGATTCCGAGGTGGATAAGTACGGCATCATCGATTCTTCCGGAGGAAGGAACCGGATTCACCGCGTAGCGGGACTGGTGGAGAAGCCGTCTCTCGGCAGCGCACCATCCAATGTGGCCGTCATGGGCCGGTACATTCTGGAGCCGACTATTTTCCCCATACTGGAAAATATCGAAAAAGGAGCCGGCGGCGAATACCAGCTGACAGACGCGCTGCACGAGATCGCGAAACGCGAGGAGCTGCTCGCCCTGGAACTGGCGGGAAACCGCTACGACATCGGGGATAAGCTCGGCTATCTCAAGGCCGTGCTGGAAATCGGATTAAAACGGGAGGAGCTGGCCGCACAGCTTTTGCCCTATCTGAAAAATCTCGTATACCAGCAGGAAGCCGAGGCATGGAAGCTTCTCCCGCACCCGGTACTTTTCTAACCTTTTTTTATTTTCGTATGTCGCTATAAATTGTCGTCAGACTTTCGTCAAAATGTCTCCCTGCCGGATCTTCCTACGCCCTCCGCCGCTCACGTTATCACTGTCTTAAATATCAATGCAAACACAATGTATTTACTTACGTTCCTCAAGAAATAAAAATATACAGCTTGAGCATTGGTTTTATAATCAGCTCCAAAATAACATCCACAACAAAAAAAGCCTTCCGCCCTTTTAGTGGGCGGACAGGCTTTTTTAAAACCCGCTTACTGTTTAGGCGGAAATTCACCGGATAAACAAATAATAAAATTCATCGCAAGGTAAGGCTGCATATTGTTATGCGGCTGGCTGCCGCCGGTAACGGAAAGGTTGACTGGACTCATTTGTACGGTGGGAGTTGGATCGTATAGATTCCGCTGTTTTTCCCGGCCGGGACGGCCTTCTGCCGGAGATTGCGCCCAGAAATTGTTAGTCGGGCTAGTGTCGCTGCCAATGGCATTCACCGATTGGGGAGTGTGATTATGCGCAGGGATTTCCGTCGTAAGCAGAGTTACGGCAGGGGAGCCGACCGACTGACCGATAACGCGCGGAGTTAGTCCCTGCCCGGAGCCTTGGTGCATGGGAGCTTTGCCCATTAAATTCGGCAGGGCGAATGTGGTTTTGCCGTCTCCGCCGTATTGGACACCCAAAATAGCGAAGAGAGCGGTATTTTGGGAAATCGACATGAGCTGCCCGTTGCAGAGCGCCCAGCCGTATGGTGCAAAATTACCTGCAAATATGCGGATTTCTCCTAGGTAAGCGTCAGCCATAAAATAGTGCTCCTCTCTTTAGTTCCTCGAAGGATAAATGCCGACTAGGGCGATGGCGTAATTAGCCACCAGATACGGCTGCATGTTGCTGTGCGGCTGACTTCCTCCGGCGATGGACATGGTGCCTGCGTTCATTGCAACGGTAGGAGTCGAAAGCGGCTCGTACAGGGCCGCTTCATCTGCCCAAACGTTCGACGCGGGAGTAGTGGCGGAACCTGGGTTCCCCGAAGCGGACACTTGATGTGTATGAGCAGGCATCTCATTGACAGTAAGCGTATGAGCCGCCTCACCAGCGGACTGACCCAACGGCGTGGTAGAGCTTACGTGAATCGGGACACGGCCGCGAAGATCGGGAAGCTTAAAGTTTGTTTTACCGTCGCCTCCGTAAACGGTGCCGATCAGAGAGTAAAGAGCCTGGTTCGTATTAATGGACAGGGTTTGTCCCTCGCAAAAAGCCCAGCCGCGCGGAGCGTAGTTGTTGGCGAATAACCGGATTTCACCCACAAATGGTTCGGACATAGTTAGTTCCTCCTTATAAGATCAACTGTTTTTAAGGCTGCGGCGGGAAAACCCCGTAAAGAGAGATGATGAATGTAATGACAGCCGATGGCATCACATTGTTATGCGGCTGATTGCCGCCCACGGTGGAAATGGCCTGCGAACTCATGGACGTTGTCGTGCCGGAAGTCGCATAATTCTGGGTGATGGCGGTTGCCCAAGTGTTATTGACAGGAGAGTTTGCCGTAGCGGGGGTTGAAGTCGCAAAAGGAATATGGTTGTGTTGAGGCAGCTGTGGCTGGGTTAGCGTCACGGTTTCCGTGCCGCTCTTCGATCCCCGGATGTACCCCTGACTCGGATGAACCGGGATACGGCCCTGCAAATCCGGCAGCCCGAATGTGGTTTGGCCGTCTCCTCCATACGTCGTGCCAAGCAGAGCATAAAGAGCTTCATTCTCCGCAATGTTCAAAATTTGGCCGTTGCAAAGCGCCCATCCTTGCGGCGGGTAATTGCCTCCGAACATCCGTATTTCGCCTAAATAAGATTCACTCATGAGCGGTCACCTCTTTACAAGTTTCGTGATTCCATTCCATAGCCAGATACATGTCGCTTTCTCCCGCGTTTTGAAAGCCCAGCCGTTCATACAGGGCCAGCGCTCTGCCGGTTCTGAGTACGGAAAGCCGGAGCGGGAGGTTTTGTTCGCGGGATTCTTCCATGAAGGTTTGAAGCAGCTTTGTACCGAGTCCTTGATTCTGGAAGTGCGGGAGGAGGGTGATATCCACAACTCTTATGCAGCGGGGCGTCCGGTGGATAAGAATTCTTCCGGCCCGTTGACCGTCCTGGCAGACGATGTACGACTCCGCTTCGGGATACTGCTGCCGGTAGGATCCGGTCTGGGCGTTGTACTGCATGTGAAGAAAAGAACGCAGGGTAGCTTCGTCCCAGCCCCAAGCCCGCACTTCCGCCATCCTGGAGCTGCAGTAAAGCTCGAACAGAAACGGCTGGTCATCCGGTTCGGATAATTTTTTTAACACGGGTGACCTCCCTCTTAAGGAATAAGAACTATTTTCCATTTCAGAATACCACAAGGTTTCGACAAAATATATACATTTTGTGACATGTAATAGGCTGTTTGTCTGTATTTTTTTGGTGAGTTTTTCTTCCTTTTCAATTAAAATGTAATTAAGTCACAAAATAAAGGCTTGTATTCCGGTGGTCTTATGGGGGGATGAAAATTACTAGCGTCTTTTAAACATCAAGATGACATACATTCAGTCACCATTCATAAATCGATATTGGAGGTTCACATGAGGGAGCTGGGTAAAACGGGATTTTGGGGCCGCTTTCTGCGGATAGCCCTGGTGTTCCTGCTTGTTGCCGGTACAGGTGGAGCGGGAAGCTGGACAGGGAGAGCGGAAGCGGCGGGCACGTGGGATGATGTTCCTAACAATGCGGGAACGGATCTAAACCAGGTTGCTTACGGAAACGGAAAATGGGTGGCCGTCGGTAACTCAGGAACGATTATGACGTCGTCCGACGGGCTGAGCTGGAGCAAAACAACCATTGCCCTTTCGTCGGCGGTTGGGGTGATTTATGCCGGAAACCAATGGATGGTGACGGGAGCGGGCGGTAAAATCGCAACCTCGCCCGACGCCGTAACATGGACGGTCCGCTCGACGGGATCATCCGCCAATCTGAGTGGGGTTGCCTATAACGGCACCGTATGGGTCATCGCGGGGTATAGCGGGGTGATTCTGAGTTCTCCGGACGGTATCGCATGGACGGCGAGGACTTCGGGAACTACGAACAATTTTTACAGCGCTGCGTACGGAGGCGGTTTGTTCGCTGCGGTTGGGAGTGCCGGCACGATACGAACTTCTCCCGACGGCATCACCTGGACGACGCGTTCGGGCGGTCCGGGAGACTTGATGGGCGTTACTTACGGAGCCGGCCAGTTCGTTGCCGGCGGGTTAAATCAGAAGGCGCTTACCTCCTCCGACGGCATCACCTGGACGCCCCGTACGGTATCCGTGGCAGGAATGAACCTATATGGCATTGCTTATGGCGCGAACAAGTATGTGGCCGTAGGCGATATAGGAGGACCCGGGGCGATAATCTCCTCACCCGACGGCATTACATGGGTTGCGGAGAAAACGGGGATCGGCGGGTTCTTAAACCATGTGGGATTTGCAGGCGGAAGGTTTGTGACTTTAGGAGAAGGCGGGCTTATGCTGACACAGTATAACACGTTTTCTACGAACGCTAGTCTGAGCAATTTAACGTTAAGCGCTGGAACGCTCAGCCCTACATTCGCATCCGGGACAACCGATTATACGGCCGATGTGTCATACGGCACGGCAAGCATTAATGTGACCCCGACGGTTGCAGACGGTACGGCGACGCTTAAAGTGAACGGCAGCACGGTAGCCAGCGGCAGCCCATCATCCGTAACGCTTAATGTAGGTGGGAACACGGTTAGTGTCGAAGTCACCGCACAGGATGGTACGACAAAAAAAACGTACACAGTCACAGTTACCCGGGCAGCAGCTTCATACAACGCGAACTTGAGTAATTTGACGTTGAGTACGGGACCGCTCAACCTGCCCTTCGCCTCGGGTACGACGAGCTACACGGCCGGAGTGGCCAACAACGTGACAAGCGTTAACGTAACGCCGACACTGGCGGACGGCACGGCGACTCTCAAGGTGAACGGCAGCACGGTGGCCAGCGGCAGTCCGTCATCCGTACCGTTGAATGTGGGCGCCAACACCATCACTGTTCTCGTAACGGCGCAGGATGGGACGACGCAGAAGACGTATACGGTCACCGTAACGCGAGCGGCATCCGCCAATGCGGATTTGAGCGGCTTGACGCTCAGTGCGGGAACGCTTAACCCTACCTTCGCATCCGACACGACGGGCTACACGGCCAATGTGGCGGACAACGTAGCAAACATCGACATAACGCCGACACTGGCGGACGGCACGGCGACTCTCAAGGTGAACGGCAGCACGGTGGCCAGCGGCAGTCCGTCATCCGTACCGTTAAATGTGGGCGCCAACACCATCACTGTTCTCGTAACGGCACAGGATGGGATGACGCAGAAGACTTACACGGTCACGGTTACCCGAGCGGTGCCGTTATCCGGCAATGCCGATTTAAGTAACCTGGTCTTAAGCGGAGCTGCCTTAAATCCCGGCTTTGTATCCGGTACGGTTACCTACACGTCCGGCGTGGCTTATGGAGTTACTGATCTTGACGTAACGCCTACGGTGGCAGACAGTCATGCTTCAGTTAAAGTCAACGGGAATGACGTTGTGAGCGGGAATGCATCTTCCGTATCGCTGAACGTCGGAAGCAATACGGTTACAGTTCTCGTTACGGCAGAGAATGGATCGACGAAAACGTATACGGTTACGGTAACCAGGGCGGCGGGCTCCAATAACGCCGATCTGAGCGGAATCACGCTAAGCGGCGGCGCAACGCTAAACCCGGTTTTTGCAGCGGGGACGACGCTTTACACGGTAGATGTTCCGAACAGTGTTTTCGGTTTAGACGTAACGCCGTCGGTGGCGGACAGCACGGCGACGCTCGAAGTCAACGGCGCGGCAGTGACAAGCGGCACTCCGGTTCCCGTCTCCTTGAACGTGGGAGCCAATACGGTTACGCTGCTCGTCACCGCGCAAGACGGTACGCCCAAAACGTATACGCTGACGATTACCAGGGCGCCATCCAGCAACGCGCTTTTGAACAACTTGACGCTGAGTGCGGGCACGTTAACCCCGTTTTTCGCTTCGGGCACTACAAGCTATACGGCGCAAGTGGCTGCCGGCGTATCGAACATTGATGTAACGCCGGTACTCGCGGACGGCACGGCAGCCTTGACCGTGAACGGTCAATCGGTGCCAAGCGGCACGGCGGCTTCGGTGTCGCTTAACATCGGCGACAACACCGTCACCGTTAAAGTAACGGCGCAGGACGGGACGACAAGCGAAACGTACACGGTGACGGTAAAGCGTGCCGCTCCGCTGTCGAGTAATGCGGATTTAAGCTCGCTGGCGTTAAGTGCGGGCACGCTCGATCCGGCTTTTGCGGCTGGGACTACGGCCTATACGGCAAATGTGGCCAACGCGGTGAACACGCTTGACGTCACACCTGCGACGGCGGACAGCACGGCTTCCATCGAGGTAAACGGAACACCGGTTACGAGCGGAACCGCTTCTGCCGTAACGTTGAATGTAGGTTCCAATACGGTGAAAGTCCAAGTGACGGCGCAGGACGGGACCGTCAAAACCTACACGGTGACGATCACCCGTGCCGCATCAGGTAACGCGGACTTAAGCGGTATCTCGCTTAGTGAGGGAACGTTGACGCCGGTTTTTGATCCGGCAGAGCTTGCCTACACGGCGGCTGTACCGAACGCTTCGGCGGGAATCGATATTACGGCCGTGACTGCGGATGGGACCGCATCATTGACCGTGAACGGGGATGCCGCTGCCAGCGGAACCCCTAAAGCGATTTCGCTGAATGTGGGGGCCAACCCGATCACGATTGTCGCCAAAGCGGCAGACAACACGGTTAAAACGTACACCGTGACGGTCACACGTGCGGCTTCAAGCAATGCGGATCTCGGCGCTCTGACGCTGAGCAAGGGCGCGTTGACGCCTGCCTTTGCCGCAGGAACGAAATTGTACACGGTGACAGTGGCATCGGATGTATACGACCTGGATCTTACCGCACAGCTTGCGGATCTTACCGCGACGATGACAATCGGCGGAAATCCCGCTTCCAGCGGGCAGGCCGTAAATATCCCGCTAAACACGGGAGCCAATCCGGTCACGATCGTCGTGACGGCGCAGGACGGAACAACGAAGACCTACACGGTCACGATCAACCGGGCAGCGCTTCCTTCAAGCAACGCGCTGCTAAGCGGGCTGACGATCAGCTCCGGCACGCTTAGTCCGGTTTTTGCCGGAACCCAGACCAGCTATACCGCGGATGTTACCCACGATATATCCGAGGTTACGGTAACACCGGCGGCGGCCGATAGCACGGCATCCGTATCGGTGAACGGACACATCGTGACAGCCGGAAGCTCTGAACTCGTTCCCGTCGCAACGGGAACCAACACCATAACCATCGTGGTTACAGCCCAGGATGGAACGAAGAACAGCTACGTGATCCTTGTAACCCGGGCCGTTCCTCCGTCCGGCAACGCGGACCTCAGCGGTTTGACTGTAAGCGCGGGAACGCTGACTCCGGTATTTGCGCCGGCTGTGACGGCGTACGCGGCTGCCGTGAAAAATTCCGTGGCGGAAGTCACGGTAACGCCGACGGCTGCGGATTCCAATGCTTCCGTAACGGTTAACGGAACGGTCGTTCCGGCCGGAAGCGGCCGTCAGATTACGCTCAGCGTAGGCGCCAATCCGGTCACGATCATCGTTACCGCACAGAACGGGACCGCCAAAACATACACCGTTACGTTTACACGCGAAAGTAGCGGCGGTGGTGGCGGTGGCGGCGGCGGTACACCCGAGCAGACGATAAACGGACGTATCGAGGTCGTTTCCTCCTCCGGAGAGGTGCTTAACCAATCCGTCACCAAGCTCATCGGGGATAACGTGACGCTGCTTGCGGACATTTACAGCACTGACGGCGCTACGCCGTTCAAGCAAAACGTGAGTGTCAATACTTCGGGACAGTTTACGCTGTACTCGCTTTCCGCCGGAACTTATAAAATGGTTCTTTCCTTGACGGCTCCTCACGGCGAAAGGCTTGCCGGTGCGGCGGGAACGCTTGTCGTAAGCTCCGACACGGCCGTGTTCCGGACGCCTGAAATCAACCCGTTCGGAACGGTCCGCGATTCGGTCACAAGCACGGCTCTTGCGGGAGTCAAGGTAACCCTGTACTGGGCCGATACGGAAAAAAATCGTTCCGCCGGAAGAATCGCGGGAACGCCGGTTTCTTTGCCGGAGCTTGCGAAAATGCTGCCTGGCCAGAACAAGAATGCCCAAATCACTTCCGGTGACGGCCGTTACGGCTGGCTTGTGTATCCGGAAGGAGCCTACTATCTGATCGCGGAAAAAGACGGGTACGAGACCTACGACAGCAGAAGCGACCGGGGCAGCGGAATCGTTGCGAAAGATTATACTTCTTTAAAACTCGATATCGCTCTGAAACCCACGGGGACGTACCACGAACACAAGCCTTACATGGAAGGCTACCCGGACGGAACGTTCCGTCCGAACAAGGGAATTTCGCGGGCGGAGCTGGCGGCCATACTGGCCAGACTTTTCACGAATGAAACTTTCGTCGCCGCACAAAATCCGTTTGCCGATGTACCGGCCTCGCACTGGGCTTCCCAATACGTGTCGGCCGCGTTCGGAGGCAAGCTTATGGACGGCTACCCGGACGGCAAGTTTTATACGGAACGCATCCTGACGCGCGCCGAAATGGCCACGATTCTCGTAAAGCTGAGACAGCTTACGGGCGTGCAGGGAGCATCCGCCTTCACTGATCTGCAAGGCCACTGGGCCGCCGAAAATATCCGGAAAGCCGAGAAAGCCGGGCTTCTCACCGGATTCGAGGACGGTACCTTCAGACCGGATCAGGCGCTCACCCGAGCGCAGGCGGTCGTTATTTTCAACAAACTGCTCGGCCGTCAGCCGGAAAGCGTCCCTGCGGGCATTCCGCAGGCATGGTCCGATGTTCCCGCAAGCTTCTGGGGATATAAGGACGTGACGGAAGCTTCCGTTGACCATGCATTCAAGCAAGTGAACGGCCGGGAAGTCTGGAAATAGACAGCCTAAAGATAGAACGAAAACAGCTGGAAGCCAGCCACAAGAAGACAGCCACAAGAAGCGAGAAGACAATCACAAGAAGCGAGAAGGAAGCCGGAAGAACCCGCTGAGAAGCGGAGTCACACCTGCTCCTGCCTGAGTCAACTAGGCTGGCAGGAATAAAACTTTCCCGATTTAAAGAGAAGTGCTCTCAAGAGCACTTCTCTTTTTTTATCCTTTTGAAAGAAAGAAGGAGGAATTGACCTTTGTATAATACTCATATATAAACAATTAAAACATACTATTGTCTTTTATGACGTCATAAATTATAATTGTGATGTACTAATTAACCAACAATAGTGAAGCATCTGATATTTCACCTTAAGAGGAGGAGTTAGTTTGTCACAGGCTGCAGGAATTAGAGGAATCGGGATCAGCGGAATGGGGAGAATCGGACGTCTTGTCGTCCGGAAAATGTTTTCGGATAAAGGGCAGGCTTCTCCGCTCAAGGCGATCAATACCATTTATCCGGCGGAGACGCTGGCTCACCTTTTAAAATACGATTCGGTCCACGGAAGATGGAACGCGGATGTCACCATTGCCGACGGGTGCCTGGTCATTAACGGGCAGTCCATCCGGCTGACGTACGAAAGGGAACCGGAGAACATTATGTGGGGAGAAATGGGAATCGATCTCGTCATTGACGCTACCGGTAAATTCAACGACCGTCTGGGTTCGCAGCGACATTTGGCGGCCGGAGCTTCCCGAGTTCTTATTACCGCGCCCGGCAAGCAGATGGATTTTACCGTGGTGATGGGCGTCAACGACCACCTTTATGATCCCGCGCGGCATACCCTCGTATCCGCCGCTTCCTGCACGACGAACTGCGTAGCTCCCGTTCTTCATATTCTGGATCAGGCGTTCGGCGTACAGAGCGGCTGGATGAGTACGGTGCACTCCTATACGTCGGATCAGAAGCATTTGGACAATCCGCATAACGATCTGCGCAGAGCGCGGGCGTGCACCGAATCGATCGTTCCTACGACGACGGGTGTAGGTAAAGCGCTTACAGATGTCCTGCCCCACTTGGCGGCGCATGTTCAAGGCGTTTCGCTTCGCGTGCCGACCCAGGACGTTTCTCTGGTGGATTTAACCGTGAAGGTATCCCGCACGGCTTCGCTGGAAGACGTAAAGGCCGCTTTCCGCAATGCGGCTGAAGGCTCCATGTCCCCGTATGTCGCCTACTCCGATGAGCCGCTCGTGTCCGTCGATTATGTGGGCTGCCCGAACTCGGCTGTCGTGGACGGTCTCTCCCTGATGGCGATGGGCGATCAGATCAAAGTGCTGGCGTGGTACGACAACGAATGGGCTTATGCCTGCCGTGTCGTGGAATTGGCGGGGCTTATGCAGGAGAAAACGGCTGCCCTGCCGTCCCGTAATGCGGAGGTCAGCGGCATGCTGGCCTAACTGATCCGGCTCTGTATGGTATACTAAACAACAGAAAATAAAATGTCCTAAGTTCCCAAAAGCGGGAACTTTTTCTTTTGCAGGGAGTCTGTTTGATCAGAAAAGAAAGGGGGGAGCGCGTGGACGACGATTATTTGAAGTACGTGTCCGAACTTCATCCGTCAGGTCTAAGAACTTTAATGGAACAGCACGGGGAAGACGTATGGAACTATGCGTATTTTTTAACGAAAAAAAGGGATCTTGCCGACGATATCGCGCAGGATGTGTTTGTAAAAGCGTTCCGCAGCGTCGGTTCCTTCCGGGGCGAATGCAGCGTGAAGACTTGGCTGCTGAAAATTACCCGGAATACCGCGTATTCGTACCGGAGAAAAGCTTTTTTCCGGCGGGTGATCCTGGCCGATTATGTGCGGGGAGAAAGCCCGTCCGCCGAAAGCGAATTTCTGGAGCGCCATGTGGCTGATGAGGCATGGAAAATCGTGCTGGTGCTTCCCGCCCATTACAGGGAGGTGCTGGTGCTGCAATCCATGCACGGCATGTCGGTGACGGAAATAGCGGCCGCCCTGGAAATTTCGGAAGGGACGGTAAAGTCCCGCATCCATAGGGCGCGCCGGAAAGCGGCTCAACTAGCGAAAGGAGGGTTCCGGTATGAAGAAAACGGAAATCGAGACGGATCCGTTTGAACTTGCGGGCAGGCCGTTTAAAAAGCCGATGTTCGAAACGGAGTCGATGGATGCCGTGGAACGGAGGGTGTGGAAGAGCGGAAGCAGCAGGGAAGCACACAAGCCCGTAAATAGGCGCAGGCGCCTCTATTTGGCGGGAACGGCTCTGACGGCCTTGATCGTTTTCTGTGCCGCTCTGTTCATCGGGCCTCTCTCGGAAAATGCGAACGGAGCGATCCGGGATGTAACGACCCCCAAGTATCCTCAGCGTGTGGAAGCGAAAGAAGGCTTAGTGCTGGTAGACGATTACTCGATGAGCATGGCCGGTCAGAAAATGGAATACTACAGCGGAGGATTCGGGAGATTAGTCGTAGATCCCAAGATTAGAACGGCAGAGCAATTTCGCCGTGGAGATGTGCTGTATTACCGGCTGCCGGCCGTTCCCGGATTTACGCCTAACCCCGAAATCAGCGGATCGGACTCTCAAACGGCCCGTGTGATCGGGCTGCCCGGAGAGAAGATTAAGATCGAGGAAGGCCAGGTTTACGTAAACGGGAAGAAGCTGGATACGTTTTACGGGCAAGCGAGAAGTTTTGGGCTGGACGAAGCCGCCTACTTCAAGAACATGAAAGCATCAGGCAGAAAGGATGCCTGCCCTCCGGACTGCGTTAAAGACACCAAAGCCTATTTCAATACGAATATGGCGGAGACGGAGGTGCCGAAGGGGGCACTCTTCGTTCTGGGAGATTTCTGGGCACAGAGCCATGACAGCCGGGAGTTCGGGGCCTTGGCGCAGGGGAACATTGAGGGAAAAGTGCTTGGATACGACGAAGCAGGAGCCCGAAGCCCCAGCCAGATCTTCGCCTCCGGAAATTTGTGGTTTACCGGAATTCCGGGTAAGATCGGCTTCCTGAAAGGTAAAATTCACACACTTAACCCACACAAAATCGTCTGGCATTTCTGGGGTACCAGGGAAGAGTTCGAAGGCAAAAATTTGCGGATCGAAGGCATCCATACGAGTGACGGCGTTAAAAAACCGGTGCTGATCAACGAAGACGACAGCATTGTCTGGGAGTATGAGTGGGGACCGACCTACGGTCCGGTCAACGGGGCGGACGCTACCCAGCCCTCGCTTATCAAGCTGGACGAGAGCGGACAGTGGCGCCTCGATTTCTATTTGGGCGGGAAATTTTACGCAAGTATGTATGTTAACGCGGAGTAGCTGCTATGCGGGCAATTGAAGGAAACACCAGCATGATAACACCGGCATGATAAGGCAGGAACGGCGCTTACTGCGTTAAGCGGGGGTTCGTAAATCGATCTCTCGTAGGAAGTAAGTGGAGACAGGGAAAACGGAATAAGCTATTAAGCTGAGTGAGCTGAAAAGCTGAAAAGCTGAAAAGCTGAAAAGCTGAAAAGCT
>NZ_FNVF01000010.1 GCF_900107975.1 Paenibacillus sp. UNC499MF | reverse complement strand
AGCGCCGATGGTACTTGGACCGAAGGGTCCTGGGAGAGTAGGACGTTGCCAAGCACGAATAAAACCTTTTCGAACTTCAATTCGAAAAGGTTTTTTGTTATAGAAAAGAGACATGCTAGCAAGGAGCACCAAGATTGTCATGGTCTGCTTCTTGACATGAAAAAACGCCTTATGTATGATTGCAATAATATCTAAAGACAGAAGAGGAGGGCAAACCCTGTGTGGGATGCTAAATTCGCAAAAGAAGGATTGACGTTTGACGATGTACTTCTGGTGCCTCGTAAATCAAATGTATTCGGTAAAGAGATTGATGTTTCCACCAAGCTTGCCCCGAAAGTGAAATTAACTATTCCTTTCCTCAGTTCAGCGATGGATACGGTGACAGAGGCCGCGCTGGCGATTGCAATCGCCCGTGAAGGCGGAATCGGAATTGTTCATAAGAATATGTCCATTGAGCAGCAAGCAGGCGAGGTAGACCGCGTTAAGCGTTCGGAGTCCGGTGTTATTACGAATCCGTTCCACCTTACACCGCAGCATCATGTATACGATGCGGAAGCCCTCATGGCGAAGTTCAGAATCTCCGGCGTACCGATCGTCGATGAGAATAAGAAGCTGGTTGGGATTTTGACCAACCGTGATTTGCGTTTCGTTCATGATTACTCCATTAAAATTGAGGAAGTCATGACGAAAGAAAATCTGGTGACGGCTCCTGTTGGGACAACACTGGAGCAGGCTGAAGGTATTCTTCAACAGCACAAAATCGAGAAGCTGCCTCTGGTGGATGACGCTTTTGTCTTGAAAGGCCTTATCACTATTAAGGATATCGAAAAAGCTATTCAATTCCCTAATGCGGGTAAAGACGAATTCGGTCGTCTGTTGTGCGGAGCCGCAGTAGGAGTATCCAAAGACGTAATGGAACGCGCCGCGGCTCTTGTAGAAGCCGGAGTGGACGTGCTTGTGGTCGATTCGGCACACGGACATCATATCAATATCCTGGAGACGGTCAGAAAGCTTCGCAACCAATATCCGGAGCTGCCGCTTATCGCCGGCAACGTGGCTACCGGAGACGGAACACGAGACCTGATCGAAGCAGGCGCTTCTATCGTCAAAGTCGGAATTGGCCCGGGGTCAATTTGTACAACCCGTGTTATCGCCGGTATCGGTGTTCCTCAAATTACCGCTATCTACGATTGTGCATCTGTTGCACGTGAGTACAACGTGCCGATTATCGCAGACGGCGGCATCAAGTACTCCGGTGACGTAGTCAAGGCGATTGCCGCGGGTGCCAGCGCCGTTATGCTGGGAAGCCTTTTTGCAGGTACGGAAGAAAGCCCTGGAGAGTCCGAGATCTACCAAGGCAGACGCTTCAAGGTTTATCGCGGTATGGGCTCCCTCGGAGCCATGAAAGAAGGCAGCAAGGATCGTTATTTCCAGGAAAACGAAACGAAACTGGTGCCGGAAGGTATTGAAGGACGCGTAGCTTACAAAGGACCGCTGGCCGATACCATCTACCAACTGGTTGGAGGTCTTCGTTCCGGTATGGGGTACTGTGGTGCTCCTGATATCCACACTTTGATCAACGATACAACGTTTGTTCGTATCTCGGGCGCAGGTCTTCGTGAAAGCCATCCGCATGATGTGCAGATTACGAAAGAAGCACCGAACTACTCGCTATAAGCTATTCTTTTTCGCTATATGGGGGGCCCCGGTTTCAGGACCGGGGTCTCCTTTTTTTTATGCCCCGGGGATGGTACAATAAGACACATCATGAATTTACAAATAGGAGTGTGTGAGTTGAAAAAATTTGGTTTTTGGAAAAGAAAAGTATCTTTGGCCCTTGTTTTTGCAATGCTACAAGTATCCTTCCTTCACATATTTGCGGTTACCGCGTTGGCGGCTGACGGCGAACCCGAACTGGATGTTAGTTCTGCTATTTTGATGGAAGCGAGCACAGGACAGATTTTATTCGAGAAAAATGCCGATGAAGTCTTGCCTCCGGCAAGCATGTCCAAAATGATGACGGAATACCTCGTTATGGAAGCGATTCACAATGGCAAGCTCAAGTGGGAAGATACGGCCACGGCAAGCAAATACGCGGCTAACGTAATCGGATCCGGCCAGTTGATCGCGGAAGGCGAAACACTGACGATTAAAGATTTGTTTTATGCCATGTCGATTTATTCTTCCAACGATGCTTCTATTGTTCTTGCCGAAAAGCTCGGCGGATCGGAAGAAGGCTTTGCCAAGATGATGAACGACAAAGCAAGAGAGCTCGGCATGTCGGATAAAGCCCAATTCATTAATGCGACGGGCCTATCCAGAGCGGATATTAAGGAGAATGCCCCTCAAAGTATTCAAGGGGAAACGGTGATGTCGGCGAAAGATGTAGCCATACTCGCACGACACCTGGTTACAGAGCATAAGGAAGTATTGGAGTATACAAAGGTTCCTTCAAAGAAATTACGCGAATCGGATAAAAGCCCGATGATTAATTACAACTGGATGCTTGAAGGCAACAGCAATAATGTGAATTTCAAGAAATATGCCTATCAAGGTCTGGACGGCCTTAAAACCGGGCATACCGATGAAGCCAAGTATTGCTTTACAGGTACGGCCGAACGCAACGGCATGCGCTTGATCAGCGTTGTAATGGGTGCAAAGACGGAGCCGGAGCGCTTTAACCAGACACGCAAAGTGCTGGACTACGGATTTACCAACTTCGAATTCAAATCGCTGGCTAAAGCCGGAGAAGCTCTCGACGCCCAAAAAACGGTGCCGATTACAAAAGGCGTAGAACTGGAAGCGCCTGCTGTCCTGAAAAACGATGTAGCTTTTGCCGTGAAGAAAGGAACCGCGGATACGAAGCTGGAAACGAAGGTTGATCTGCTGGCAGCGGACAAACTGGTTGCTCCTCTCAAAAAGGGAGACAAGCTGGGTACGGCTACCTTGACCTATGGAAAAAATTCCGAAACGGTTGACTTGGTGGCAGCGAACGATATGGAAAAAGCGAGCTGGTTCCGGATGATGATGCGGGCGATCAAAAACTTGTTCGCAGACCTGTTCAACGGGGTTAAAGGCTTATTCTAAGCGGGTTCTCTCAGGAAAAGTTATTGTTTTCGCGAACAGGTTCATGTAAAATGTTAGCTTAGAAGTTCATGAACGAAAAATCTAGCTAGGGATATAAATTCCAGGAGGATTTAAGATGGAGACGGGTACTTCGCGCGTAAAAAGAGGCATGGCTGAAATGCAAAAAGGCGGCGTCATCATGGACGTCATGAATGCGGAACAAGCTAAGATTGCAGAGGCTGCGGGTGCTTCCGCGGTTATGGCACTGGAACGGGTACCATCCGATATCCGTGCGGCCGGCGGCGTAGCCCGCATGGCGGATCCGACTGTTCTGGAAGAGGTTATGAAGGTTGTTTCCATTCCGGTAATGGCGAAAGCGCGTATCGGTCATATTGTGGAAGCACGCGTACTGGAAGCATTGGGTGCGGACTATATTGACGAGAGCGAAGTACTGACACCGGCAGACGAAGTCTTCCACATCGACAAGAAGGACTTCACGGTTCCGTTCGTATGCGGAGCGAAAGATATCGGCGAAGCTTTGCGCCGTATCAACGAAGGAGCTTCCATGCTTCGTACGAAAGGTGAACCGGGAACGGGCAACATCGTTGAAGCGGTTCGTCATATGCGTCTTATTCAATCTCAAATCCGGAAAATCCAGAGCCTGGCGAAGGACGAGCTGTATGCCGAAGCCAAAAACCTGGGTGCTCCATACGATCTGGTTCTATATATTCACGAGAACGGCAAACTGCCGGTCGTCAACTTCGCCGCAGGCGGTGTAGCGACTCCTTCGGATGCGGCTCTTATGATGGAGCTTGGCGCGGACGGTGTATTCGTAGGCTCCGGTATTTTCAAATCGGACAGCCCTGAGAAATTCGCGCGTGCCATCGTAGAAGCGACTACGCACTACAAAGACTACAAGCTGATCGCGGAAGTTTCCAAAAACCTGGGTGCTCCGATGAAAGGCATCGAAATCTCCAAGCTGCATGCTTCCGAGCGGATGCAGGATCGCGGCTGGTAATCAGCCGAGGCAGGAAGCGGGGATAACGATGAAAGTTGGCGTATTGGCTCTGCAGGGAGCCGTAGCGGAACATATCCGTCTGATCGAGGCGGTTGGCGGAGAAGGCGTTGTTGTAAAACGCGCGGAACAGCTCGCCGAGCTGGACGGTCTGATCATTCCCGGAGGCGAAAGCACCACAATCGGAAGATTGATGAGACGCTACGGTTTTATCGAAGCGATTCAGGATTTCTCCAATCAGGGGAAAGCGGTCTTCGGCACATGTGCCGGGCTGATTGTGATCGCGGATAAAATCGCGGGTCAGGAAGAAGCCCATCTAGGGCTGATGGATATGACCGTGCAGCGCAATGCCTTTGGCCGGCAGCGTGAAAGCTTTGAAACCGATTTGCCCGTCAAGGGCATTGACAAGCCTGTAAGAGCCGTATTCATCCGTGCGCCGCTTATCGAACATGTCGGGAACGGCGTGGACGTGTTAAGCGAGTACAACGGTCAAATCGTGGCCGCCAGACAGGGTCATCTGCTTGCGGCTTCGTTCCATCCCGAACTGACGGATGATTCAAGCATGCACGCTTATTTTCTGGATATGATTCGGGAAACCCGTTAATCGAAACAAAAGCAGAAGCACCTCTTTTGCTCCATACGAGAGAAGGGTGCTTTTGTTCCATTTATACAACTTTAGGAGGAGGAGTCTCCTTGTTTGATATTAAATTAATCCGTACCGACATAGAAACGGTTCAAACCGCTATGAAAAACCGCGGAGGCAAGCAGCTCGAAGAAGTTACGCGCATTGCGGAGCTCGATGTAAAGCGCAGAGAGCTGCTGCAGGAAGTGGAACAGCTGAAGAACCGCCGGAATACGGTATCGCAGGAAGTGGCGATGCGCAAGAAGGCGAAAGAGGACGCGGACGATCTGATTGCCGAAATGAAAGGCGTGGGTGACCGCATTAAAGAACTGGATGAGGAGCTCCGGACACTGGAAGTCGAGCTGAATCACCTGCTTCTTTCTATACCGAATGTTCCTCATGAAAGCGTGCCGGTAGGGGCTTCGGAAGAGGACAACATTGAAGTCCGCCGCAACGGGGAAGTGCCCGCATTCGGCTTCGAAGCGAAAGCCCACTGGGATTTGGCTACGGACTTGGGAATCCTCGACTTTGAAGCGGCCGGTAAGGTAACGGGCTCGCGTTTTGTATTCTATAAAGGTTTGGGTGCCCGTCTGGAGCGCGCCTTGATGAACTTTATGATGGACCTGCACAGTACGGAACACGGTTACGAGGAAATGCTTCCTCCGTATATCGTAAACCGGGACAGCCTGACGGGAACCGGACAGCTTCCGAAGTTTGAGGAAGATGTGTTCCATATCGAGAATTCGGAATACTTCCTGATTCCGACGGCGGAAGTACCGGTGACCAATTACCACCGGGATGACATTCTTGCCGCGGAGCAGCTTCCGCGTAAATTCGTCGCGTTCAGCGCATGCTTCCGTTCCGAAGCCGGAGCTGCCGGAAGAGATACCCGCGGCCTGATCCGCCAGCACCAGTTTAACAAAGTGGAGCTGGTTAAGCTCGTCAAGCCTGAAGACTCCTACCAGGAGCTTGAGGAGCTCACTCAGAACGCGGAGCGCGTGCTTCAGCTTCTGAAGCTGCCTTATCGCGTTCTGACGCTCTGTACAGGCGATATCGGCTTCACATCGGCTAAGACGTACGATCTTGAGGTATGGCTGCCAAGCTCGGAAGCCTACCGGGAAATTTCCTCGTGCAGCAATTTCGAGGACTTCCAGGCGCGCCGTGCCAATATCCGTTTCCGCAGAGATGCCAAAGCGAAGCCGGAGTTCGTACATACGCTGAACGGCTCGGGGCTTGCCATCGGACGGACGGTAGCGGCTATCCTTGAAAATTACCAGCAGGAAGACGGTTCGGTTACGGTTCCGGAAGTGCTGGTTCCTTACATGAATGGCGTTACGGTCTTGCGTAAAAATTAACACTTGTAAATGGAACTTTGAATGTGATAAAATTTCTCTGTTACAGTTACTGACTTCTGTGATCGGAAGCCGGTAGCTTTCTGGAGAGGTGGTCGAGTGGTTTAAGGCAGCGGTCTTGAAAACCGCCGTGTCTGTGAGGGCACCGTGGGTTCGAATCCCACCCTCTCCGCCATTCCATATTTTAAAAAACAAGAGTTTACAAACTGCGGGCTTAAGTGCCGCAGTTTTTTTGCATTTATGGCTTTTTAAACGAATGAGATTTGCTTGGGCTGTTCTATGGAGGTTGGAGGTTCGGCTCAGCTTGAAACTACCCAGCTTTTACTGTAAGGGAAGGGGAATAGGCAGACCACGCCTTGACGCATGTTAACGGTAGGGGGTGGTTTAGGATGATCAAGACGGAAAAGCCGTCTGTGGAAAGAGAGCAGTTGGCCAAAGCCTGGATGGAGCAGCTGCCCAACACGCTTCCCGAGTCCGATCATGCGCGCGTATGGCCCGACGAGGCCGATCCGCAGGCAGTCCGGATTCATATCACGAACGCGGGCAGAACGCATTACACGTTCGACTTTAAATGCACTTACGTAGACTCGCGTGAAGTGAAGGTCGAGTTGGTGGATGTAGAGCGTGATGACGTGCACGTGGATGAGACGAGTGAAGTTATCCAAGGACTGGTTAAGGATTATGTCCGTCATATTCACGAATGTGCTCAAGTGCTGCAAGAGCTCACGCATGCGTAACTGCTTTTAGCCGAAATGGGGGGTGGAACGATCATGACCCGACAAAGAACCCGGGATAAGAACCTGCAAAATGTGGCCAAGGATTTGAAAAAATCGGCGGTAAACAGTCATGATGCTCAGCAAATTCAGCAGCAGACCAATGACCGCCGTCATCAGGATGCCTTGAACCACGAAGAATAGAAGCTAAAAATTTCGAAAACGGACCGTTTGGGGGTGAAAAAGATGTCCAAACCAAAGACGCAGCCTGTGGGAGAGAGCGTAACTCATGAGGAGCGGGAAAGATACAACACTCCTGCCAATGAGCCTCTATCGGGCTCGAAGAAAGTGAAAAACCGGAATCATTCCCGTCAAAATCAGGGAGAAGGAAGCTAAGAACAGCCCGAAAAAATTTTTACACGCACGTGCATAGCAGCTTTGAACCAGGACATACTAGAATTGTCGGTGAACACAGAGAGGTGTGGTTCCGTTGGAAAAGTCAGCAGAACAATCATCTGAAGGTCATTCGAGCTTGTAAAGCCAAACTGGAGGAGATGTGCCAAAGACACCGGGACGTGTTCTAAAAGCCGTTTCACTGTGAAGGTTTGTGAACAGCAAGATGTTGAAGATCATCCCAGTAATCACCGACAAAAGGGAACCCTTAGGGGTTCCTTTTTCATTTTAATATGCATGAAATTTCTTACAATTTGGTAACAAACGATTCTAACTTCGTCATAAGAGGTACTGATAAGGTATAGTTTATAGTCAAGGAGGGATGAATCATGGGATTTACGTTAGGAATTGGAGACCGGGCTAGGGATTTTCGTTTACAAGGTACGGACGGCGATATTTACACATTGGACAGTTTCCGGCATGCCAAAGCTTTGGTTGTTTTCTTTGCATGCAATCATTGTCCGTATGTCCTGGGTTCAGAAGAAATCACACGGCAGACGGCGGAGCAGTTTACGGAACAAGGGGTCGCTTTCGTGGCGATCAACAGCAACAGTTCCCAGACCAATCCGGAAGATTCTTTTGAAAAAATGGTAGAACGCATGGAAGAGAAGAAATTTCCCTGGGTCTATCTACACGACAAAAGTCAAGAAGTTGCTCTTGCATACGGTGCTCTCCGTACGCCTCATTTCTTCGTGTTTAATGACAAACGTAAGCTTGTCTACACAGGTCGTGGAGTCGACAATCCGAAGGAAACCGCTAACATCACCGTTAACAACCTCCAGGAGGCCTTGGAGGCGATTACAGCGGGTAGACCTGTTCCTACCCCTGTCACAAACCCGATCGGCTGCAACGTCAAATGGGAGGGCCGTGACAAGCACTGGATGCCCGAGGAAGCCTGCGATCTGGTCTGAACGATTGCATCATGTTTAACAGCGAGGAAAGTGCGCATTTCCCGTTGCATAGAAAAAATCCGCAGGGCGTCATGCTCTGCGGAGCTTGGCATGGAGATTTTTAAGACTTCCGGTTCGGCGGATTGAGCAGCAGGGTTAACCCGCCTCCGATCAGAACCAAGGCGACGATAAAGGTTTGGAAGTAGGCAGAGATCGAATACGGCCAGTGCCAATCCGGATAATATCTCCGCAATACGTCGAGCAGTACTTCATTCGTAAGGTAATACAAGCCGACCAGAATAATGAGAAAGCCGATCTTACGCTGGTGCCGCTTGATTCCTTTAAAAATCGGTTTGTCTTCGACATATCCGAATTCCTGCCGGGAAATCAGCTGCAGGGCATCGAAGAAGCTGTAAAACCAGAAGATCGGGATCAGGAACAGGAAGAGCGACAGGCGGAGCACATCCATAATGTAAATGGAAAACAGGAAGCCTGCCATGATCTGAAGCCCTCTCATTTGAAGCCCGAGATACAGGTGGGCGGCACCGGGAAATACGGCCAGAACGGTAGCGATTGTCTTGCTCCGTCTGCCTTCTTGACGGCTTTCGCTGAAGTCGTCGAAGAACGTCCGGTCCGTCAGCTCCAAGCCGGCCTGTTTCTTCTCCAGCTGCCGGATGGCATCAAAAAGAATGTAAATCCAAAGCACGGGCAGCGCGAGCAGGAAGAAGAGAAATTCCGCCGTATGGGTGAGCGATGCTCCGAAGAAAATCACAATCGCTCCTCCGATAAAGAAGGTCATGGCGGAGAGCCCGCGGTACATCATGCCCAGCATGTAATGGCCCAGGCCGGGAATGAAGGACGCCAGGATGATCTTCCGGCGTTCTTCCCTGCGCTGCCATTCGTAGACGGCGGGATTGAATTCCGGAACGGAGCCGGGACCCGGTCCGTGACCATGACCCAGATTGTCGTGGCCCGGGATTCCGTAGTCATGATAGCCGGGTGGCGGGTATGACGGCGTGCTGCCGAGGGTGATAAACATATCGATCATGTTAACGACCCAGCAGGCGGCCGCAAAAAGCAGGAGAATGAGGGCGAAGTCTTTACCGCCATGCCCCTCGACAACGATGAGAAAGGCCAAAGCGACCGGACCGAAGAAACCGGCTCCATACAGAAAGGCCCTGAAAATACGCTTCAAGTACAAATGCCCGAGTCCGGGTATAAACGAGAGCAGCAGAGCGACGGTGTTGGATCTAGGGTTCAAGGGGATGTCCTCCTTTTGGTTTCTGGGCATGCAGAGAATCGAAGAAAGCGAAAGTTTGCTCCATCAGATGATCGGACACCGGCGTGCTGAGCGGTTTCTTCTGTTCGGCTCGGACTACGGAGAACTGGTCCGTCATTTTGCCGAACACGCCGGTAGTCATAAGCAGGAACGTAGCCGCTGCCGCGATGGCGTAATGAGTAAACGCCGTACGTCTCGGAGAGCGGGCTTTCCGGCGTTTTTTCGCTTCCGTCCGGTCCGGTGCACCTTCGGTATCTTCCCGCTTCTGTACAGCTATCGGGACCGCTTCCTGCAGAATCGGCAGGCTGCGGCTTCGGGATAGAATTTGGTCGATCATGCGCTCTGTGTCGGCCTCGTCCGGAAGAGGAAGAGTCGGAGACAAGAATTCCAGGCATTCCGTATACATCTCCAGACAAAGATCACATTCATACAAGTGATCCTCCCAAAGGCCTCTCTGACGATCATCCGTAATTTCTCCGGCAATGTAAAGCTTCCATTCATCCCGGCTTCTATGACTCATTCGAACTCTTCCTCCTTCCAGTGCTGCTTAATCCACTGTTTTGCCCGGTATAGTTTGGATTTGATGGTTTGCACGGTAACTTCCTGCTCATCGGCAATTTGCTGGTACGATTTATCTTCGTAATAGAAAGCGATAATGACTTCTCTATAGTTTTCGGGAAGCTCCTCCAGTTTGCGCATAACAAGCGCCTGAAGCTCTTTGCTTAGCAGGGGATCTTCGGTATCGGACCCGCTCAGGGAGGGAGGGGGCATTGCTTCTTCCATACCGTCGGTCGCCGCTTCCCGCTGGCGGTAAGCTTTGCGTTTGTAATCGATCGCTTTGTTGACGGCCACGCGGGAAATCCAAGCTTTCAAGCCTTTTACCTCGGTTTGGGGGAGGGAGGTATACATCTTGAGAAAGACTTCCTGCATGACGTCTTCCGCATCTTTGGGATGCCGCACGACCGAAAACACTATTTGAAACACGTAATTCCGGTAAGTCCGGACAACCTCTCGAAAGGCTTCCTCATCTCCGGCAAGCATGCCTTGGACAAGCAGTTCCTCTTGCTGCGTTAAAATGTCTTTCTCCCTCCCCTCTCCATCACTATAGACGAAGCGATTTCATTCGAGTTCTGCACTTCCGGTAAAAATATTTTTCCAGGCACAAAAAAACCGCCAGCCGGGCAAGCCAAAGGCGGAATTGATTAAGATTCAAAGCAAGCGCCGGGAGCGGATAAAATACGCGTCCTCGGTTGTCAGCGGGACTTGGACAAACCCCGCCGCGGGACATTCGGGGCTGAATACCCGCCACTCGATATGTTCCCCAGCGAGCTTTCGGATCATTACGCAAGCCTCGTCGAAGGGGCAGATGTCTGCATGAGGAAGAGTTCCCTGCCAAACTCCGAGAGGTACTTGCCTCCACGTTTCCGGCGTTCCGTAAAATTCCGGCTTGCCGGCGTTCAGCCACAGAAGCTGATCGGCTTCCTGCCATTCGTTCAACTCATGAGCCGCGATTAGCACGACACTGCTGCGGGCATGCCGGTACAAGATGCGGATGACCGTTTTGCGCTCGATGGAATCGAGATAGTTAAGAGGCTCATCCAGCAGCAGATAGCGCGGAGATCCGAGCAGCGCCTGGCCGATTGCCAGGCGCTGCTTCATTCCTTGAGAAAGCGATCCGATCCTCTTCCGTTTGACGTCTTCCAGATGCAGCTCACGCAGCAGTTGTTCTCCTTGAGCAGGGTCGGCTCCTTTAAGGAGGCACATGTAATTCATCAGCCGGATGGGCGTCATATCTTCATGAAGTTCCACATCCGTCGGCACATAACCGATCCGGCTGCGGATCTGGGGAAGCTGCTCTTTGACGGTCCCCTCCGTATAACTGATCTCCCCTCCGTCGGGAAAATCAGCGGTAGCCAGCAGACGGAGCAGCGTGGACTTGCCGGCTCCGTTCTTTCCGACGAGCAGGATCAGTCCCGGATCAAGTGTCAGCCGGTCTATATGAAGCCGGATATGGCCTTCGTAGAGACGGACGAGCTGATTAACGCGGATCATGCGGACCGCCATCCCTGCACATTTGAGAGACGCAGGCTTTTCCGGTAGGCCGACAGAAGAAGAAGGACACCCGCCGCGATAAGCACCGCCTGAAGAATCAGCGCCCAGTTCCAGACCGGTCCGGTTAGTTCCCGGCGTAGCCACTCTTCCATGAACAGTTCTACCCCCCAGCCTATAAGAGCGGCCATTATGGCCGATAACATGCCTCGCTTCATCATAAAATAGGCGGTTAAGCCCGTTACGAGCAGAAGCGGTGCAATCCAATCGAAAAGAAAAGGAACCGTTATCCATGATCTTGAGTAGCTCATCGTTGCAAACGTATAGAGAGAGCCAATGAGGCCCAGTACCGCATTCGTTATGAGCAGAACGATTAGACGGCTGAACATGAGAAGCGCGGGGGGATAGGGCGTAACGCTCTCGATCATGCGCATCCCTTCGTTCCAGCTTCGGTACTGGTACAGAAAGCCGCAAACGAGCAGAAGCGGGAAAGCCAGCGAATAAGACGAGCGGCCCGGCAGGGAGCCTGCTATGGTGTAGGGCGAGTTAAGCAGCAGCAGCATGGCAAAGAGCAGCAGACTAAGCAGCCAGAACCACTTGTTGTACATAAAAAGCTGATGGCGGCAAAGCTTCCACAAAGACGGCCGCAGGTCGGCAGAATATTCAGGCGCGGCTGCACCCGTACTGCTCTCGCGAATGGCATCAAAGTGGCTTTGAAGCCTGCCGAGCAGGCGGGCAGTGTCTATACGATCAGGCGTCTTAACCAGGTATCCGTTCAGCAGGGAGGCTACATCTTTCTCCAACCGGTCAAGCTCTTTATCGTCAGGTTCATACATAAGGGGTTCCCTCCTTGGTCGATTTGCCGTGATTTTCTTTTTGCCCGCCGGCGGTGTCCGTTAAGCTTCCGGCTTTGGAGCCGAGTAGAGCTTTGAGCTTACGAAGGCCGCTGTAAAGGTGGGTTTTCGTCGTACTCAGCGGGATTTGCAGAACCTCTGTAATCTCTTGAAGCTTCAGATCATGAAAGAAACGGAGTATGACGATTTCCTTCTGAACTTCGGGAAGGGAGCCAAGGGCTCCGATAATTTCTTTGCGTGCTTCCTGCCGCTCGTAGATTTCTACAACGGAAGGCTGAAAATCCTGCGCTTCGGGCGGTTCGGCCGTTAATTGCTGCTCGTTTTTGTAAGCAAGGCTCTTCCAATAATCCCGGCATAGATTTAAGGCTACCCGGTACATCCAGGGTCGGATGTGATCGGGGATGATTTGTTTCTGCAGTTGTTTGAGCAGACGCACGAATACTTCCTGGACCATATCCTCCGCTTTGCGGGGATCGTGCAGGGTCCGTTCGAGATAATGCTGAAGCGGGGCATGATAGCGGTGCACAAAAGCCTCGAATGCGGCCTGATCGCCCCGGGCCATAGCTTGGACCAGCTCTTCATCCGTAAGCATGGCTCTCCTCCTTTCTCCGGTCCCGCTTATGCGGCGGCCGGCTGTATTATTCTTCTTCGGAGACAATCCAGCGGCTGCGTTTCCGAGCCGTATAAATCATGAACACGGATAAAATCAGCGCAGCACACAGCAGCGCAAGCCGGTTCGGAAGAAAAAGATCCGGGATCTCTTTAGCCTGCTCCTGAAGATGGACCGTATAAATGGTGAAGTAAGGAAACCAGCTTCCATGTGAAAGGATATCGAGCATCCAGAAGGCAAGCCCCGCAAACAGCCCGGCATACAGCTTCTTGACCGCCAGCATGACCGTAACGGTAAGTGCGGAAACAAACAGCAGAGCTGGTAGCATCTGCATCAGAAGCGGCATAAAGCCGTTTAACGTACGCATGTGAGGCTGACCGTCAGAGCCATAGGGAAACATCAGCGTCGTTACGGCCCCGAATTTTGCCTGATAGGCTGCAAACCATGAGGCTTGATAGCCTGCGCAGACGGCAAGCAGGATCAGCCCTTTACGCATCGGCATCCAAGCCAGGGACAAGGGAAAGGCCGCGTAAATTTCCATGGGCCCGTCAAGCTCGCGATGAAAAAGCGCGGCACAAAGCATGACAACCAGCGGATAGAAGGCAAGCTCTCCATAAAATAACGCATTGCCCGGCTGCTCCGGATCCGAGTTCCACATAGCGAATCCCAGCATAAGCACGTAAAGGAGAGGGAACAAGCCCCATATACTTTTAAACCCTTTGAGGTCCTGCAGCCAAAGGCTCATGAGCCGAACACCTTTGCCCACTCCCTGTTCCAATCATCGAGCGTGACTACCGGGTATCGGAAAGGAGCGTCGGGAGCGCTGAGGCCCTTTTTGTAGAAATAGGCAAGCACTCTCTTCACTTCTTCCGCTTTTCCCGTATCCAGTGCTTCCCGGACTTGAAGGAGAATCGAGTTCTTGATCTGCTGGCCGAGGCCCCGGCCTCCGGGCATCCTATCCTTCGGAAGAAACTGGTCCGAGAATTGAACGCTTCTGATTTGCTCCTCCGTAAGCTGGAGCCCGTCCCTATAGTACAGGTATAAGAACGCAGAGCGGATTTCCATAAAAATGGAAGGTTTGACGGACTCGTCCATGCTGCCGTTCGCATCTCTGGAAACTTCAGCGTAGCTGACCTGGTAGACATCATCCCCGAAAAGGAGAGCATAAGTGGTCCGAATGCGCTGATAATCGTCCAGGTTATGATTTTTCGATTCGTTGATATAATAGCTGCTTCCCGCAACCGCCGATTGATGGCTGTCCGGAGAAATTAGATTCCCGTAAGACAGATACACGATGTTACGCACGGCGCTTAGATTTGTTTTCAGAACAGCTTCATAATAGGCTTTCATCCTCAGGATATCTTTCCAGAATAGGTCGGCTTCCAACCGGTTGCCCGGAGTTGTCTGCAGTTTGAGGCTGCCCTTGGCGTCACTGAACTGAATAAGGTTTCCTGCTAGGAAGGTCAGATGCTTTATACCCTTCTGCTCAAAATGCTGGATGCTCGCGGAACCTTGTTTCTCCGTAATAGAACCGTATATGGGGGTAGAAAACCCTTTAAAAGTGACATCGAAATCGGCCGGCTGCGCCAAAGGCTGGGGTCCGCCGTAGAACAGTTCCTTATTGTGTTCATCGGTAAGGTAGAGCGGTCCGTTATTGGGTAAAGGATACCAGGCGGCCGAGTGGGGCAGGTACAAATAAGGGTCCTTTACGAATGAGATAATCTGCTCCCCCTGCCGCGGCCCGTATGTCCAGTTCAAGCCTTTACTTTTATAAGAGAAGGTAAGAATTTGGCTGCTTTTGGAAGAATCAAAATAACGGCTCTCGACGGAAACCAAATTGCCGCCGCGCTTAAACGGCACAGGCTGATTATCAAGCAACAATTGTTCCACGTGAAAATAATCGTGCAGGGTAAAGGAAACGTCGCCTTGCGGTAAATCGGCAGGATGGAGCGACACTTCTACAGTGGCTTGGAGCCCATCCGGAGAAACAGGAGCCAGCTCCATTTTGTAAGAATTAACGGCAAACTGGGTAATCGTGCGCTGATTATAGACCGATTCTGTCGGAGCATTGCCGAGCTGATCCCGATAAGCCGCAAAATGCGGAGTCCAGAATTTTATATAGGTGTAGTAAGAGCTCGCGGACAGGACGGTAAAAAGGATCAGGGCCGCCGCCCATCTCCCGCGTGTTCCGCTCGGACGGACCCATTTCAGTATGGTAACGCAAACGGTAAGCAGAACCAGGGTGAAGCTGAGCACAAACCATCTGGCCAGCCATGTTTCCCGTTCTTTTATCCAGGGTCCCCATGCCTCATTGCCATAGAAGGAATCCAGCGTCATTCCGCTGAGATGAAACGGCTTCAGTACCCGCAGTTCCAGAATTCCGAGGCGTTCGATAATAAATTGATCGATAAAAAACGTGCCGAAAACCCAGGCGCAGAAGCCGATCAGATATACGATCCGGTTGCGGATGCTGATGGCCAGAAGCATGGCCAGGGCAAGAGTCACCATATAAGACCACTCGTACTGGATTGCAAAAAACGTAAGCTCCTGAACCATGACAGGTCTGCTGATTCCGTAGCGAAGGGCAAAGTATACGTAAACGACCGCCATGGCCGCGGTAAACAAGGAAAGATAGAGAAGCCCGGCCGCATACTTTACGCTGAAAAGAACCGCGGGAGAGACGGGAAGGCCGGCCGTCCACTCGTAGGCGGTTTTGGCGGTATCCCTGCGGATAAGCAGAATACCGAGCAGCATGGCCGCCCCCAAAGTCAGCGTGTGCTTGACCTTATGAAAGTCATAGACATACAAATAAAGATCCTGAGATACGGGCGGAGCGATGCCCGCGAGAGAGTAGACCATCCAGGCTCCGAACAGGAGCGGGAGGACCAGAAGAACGGGATTGCTGCGCAGCAGCCGCAGTTCCAGCGAGAAAGCGCGCAGCCATCTATTCACGCCGGCCACCTCCGATCAGTGCGAGGTAGCCGTCCTCCAGCGTAGGCTTCACGGGAGCGGGATTGCCCGCTGGCGGGGCTGCGGACACGATGCGGCAGAGCATGCCGTGGCCGGTCCGGCGGGCGGTTACGACCTGATGCGGCTCATAGGCCGCAAATTCCCGTTCGCTCAGCTCCGCTTCCCAGACCATGCCCTCGGCGCACTCCTGCAGGCCGGAGAGACTGCCCGCGAAGGCGACGCGGCCCCGGTGCAGCACCGCTACCCGGCTGCAGCTGCTCTCGATGTCCGCGACGATATGCGTGGACAGCAGCACCGTCCGGGTCAGGCTGGAGCGGTTCAGGAGATTGCGGAGGCGGACTCTCTCCTCGGGATCGAGCCCCGCCGTGGGCTCATCCACGATGAGCACCTTGGGGTCCCCGAGGAGAGCCTGCGCAATCCCCAGCCGCTGTTTCATGCCGCCGGAAAAGGTTTTGATCCTGGCGCCCGCCTTCTCGGTCAGATTGACCTGACCCAGAATTTCGCCGATCTGGGATTTGCGCTCGCGGGCGCTTTTGATGCCTTTCATGACGGCCACATAGTCCAGAAATTCGTAGGCTGTGAGCTGCGGGTACAGGTGAAAATACTGGGGGAGATAGCCCGTGATTTTGCGGATATGCTCGGCATCCGACAGCAGGTGCAATCCTCCCACGCGCACAGTACCCTCCGTGGGCTCAAGAAGCGTGGACAAAATACGCATGAGCGTCGTTTTGCCGGCTCCGTTCGGCCCGAGCAGGCCGAACATTTCCTGCCCGATCTCAAGATTAACCCCGGTGAGAGCCGGCTGGTTTTTATATTTTTTAGATAAGTTACGGATCTCGATCATGCGGATCTTCCTTTGTGAAGGTGGTTTACTTTACGCGTATGTACTCTTTCAACGATAAGAGAGGTAAAATAGTTTTGGGCGGTTGATCGATTGCCGGCTTTTAACGGAGTATTTTACGAAAGAGAAGTATTGATCTCCCTTGCCGGTGTGCTATAATATTTAGTATCGAATTGATCTATTTCCGAGTAATCGAGACGTGGCTCAGCTTGGTAGAGCGCTTGCTTCGGGAGCAAGAGGTCGCAGGTTCAAATCCTGTCGTCTCGACCATCCGTTTATTCCCCTGATCAGTCTCATTTTCCGCTATATATACATAACAGACCGCCGAGAGGCGGTCTTTTTAGTATGCCGGGAAAGGTCTGCCGGCCCGTCTCACGAAGAAAAAACTTCTTCAATCGCCAAAATCTATCAAATTATCAATTTACCCCGCCCCCATCATTCGCTAGAATAGAAGAGCGGCATCATAATTCCGATCAAGGAGTGAGGGTATGAGAACTAGAACAGGCAAAATATTGATCGGCGGTTTTTTGACGGCAGCTCTGCTGGCTTCAGGATTGGGCGGTAACAGCCACAAGGCTGCTGCGGCGTCTCAAACGGCGGCCCCTTCCTATAAAGCGGCTTTTAAGGACACCAAGGGGCACTGGGCTGAAGAAACGATCCGCTGGGCGTATGAGCACAAGATGACGGACGGCTATGCCGACGGTACGTTCCGGCCGGACAAGGCCGTTACCGAACCGGAGTTTCTGGCCCTTCTGCTGCGCGCCTATAACAAAGTGGGATCCGGAACGCCGGCAGGCTCGCAATGGTTCGATCCTTATTATACCAAAGCCGCTGTTTATTCATGGCCCGTGCTTAAAAATACAACGTCCCCATATTTGCGGGGCGATGCCGCCAGATTGATTGCGGCTACGCAGGGCAATCTGCTTTCGACCAAAGAGGCGGTTCAGCGTTTGCTGGATCAAGGGTTGTCTCAAGGCAAAACGGACGGAAGCGAAAACGGTTTCCGTCCCGACGACGCTTTAACCCGCGCGGAGGCGCTGAAGTTCCTCCAAAATCTGCTGGGTGTGCAGAGTGACCTCGTTGCGGTTGCTTATACCCCAAACCCTAATAATTCAGACGGTGCCGGCAATGCCGGCACTACAAATACGGGCAGCCTGGCGGATCGGCATTTTGCGATCGAGGGTGCCGCCGTTGGCGACACGGAAGCCGATCTCATCAAACGGCTGGGTGAGCCCGTCCGTAAAGATACGGGAGGCGGCGGACTGACCTGGTACATCTACAACAACAAAGACTATCAGCATTATCTGCAGGCCGGTATCAAGGACGGCCAAGTTGCCGCGTTGTATACGGTTACCGGAAATTGGACGGAAGCGAACGGAATTACGCCGGCTATGAACGAGGAAGCGGTCCGCCAGAAAATGGCGGGTGCCAAAGCCGTTAGCGGCTCGGAGAAGGGAACGGTCTCGTTCGAGTCTGACGGGTTGAATGTCAGCTTCTACTTCGATGCGAACGATAGCGGGAAACTGATCGGCATGCTCGTCCAGGATACGTCCCTATCTGCCGCAAAAAGCAGCTCGGGCACCTTATCCACGCGTAGTGCCGATCAGCGGACCGCCTACGAGAAACAGACGTTCGACCTTACGAACGCGATTCGTGTCCGTTACGGCAAGTCGCCGTTCGTTTGGGACGAGTCCATCGCCTCGACGGCCCGCAAGCACAGCGAAGATATGGCCGTGAACGGGTATTTCGATCATACAAATAAGCAGGGACTTTCTCCTTTCGACAGGATGGAGAAGGACGGGCTGAAGTTCCGGAGTGCGGCGGAGAACATCGCGGCCGGATACTCGGGACCGATTGAAGTGGTGAACGGCTGGATGAATTCCTCGGGACACCGCAAAAACATAATGGGCGATACAACCCGCTTGGGCGTCGGAGTTTACTTCGGCGGCTCCATGAACGTATATTACACACAAAACTTTTATACACCGAGATAACGTAATGTGCATCTCATCTCCTTCGGGAAAACCCGTGGAGCGACGGGTTCCTGGGAGGGAGCCCGTTTTTTGCGGATGGGGCATGCTGCGCCTGGGGCCGGCACAACGGGCGCTTCGCTCGGGGCCCTGCCAAATGAAACCTATCCCCGCCAAACTTCGTCTAAATAAGAGATTTATCGACGGATTGTTTGCTTGGAAACAGAGGGGAACCTATTTCGCAGAAGGATGAGGTTGAAGATGACGCAAACGACGGATTCGAGAAAAAAAGAGAGTCAGCCACGCACTTATCCCCGTAAGGGAATGGGATTAATAAGCGCTTTTTCTTTTCTGCTGCTGATCAGCTTAAGCTGGTGGGCCTGGTCGGCCTGGAAAGGAACGGATACGGTCAATCCCGGTCAGTCCCAGGCCGTCAAGAAAGTGGCCTCGGTTAAAGCGCCCGATTCCGAATACGACGTGATCGTGGCGGGTACGGACCCGGAAGGCATTGCCGCGGCCGTATCGGCGGCACGCAACGGACAGAAGACGCTTCTCGTGGAGAACCGCAGCCGGAATGTTCTGGGCGGCTTATTCACCGAAGGCTGGCTCAACAGCCTGGACAACAGCTTTGCGCCTGACGGAGAAGGAAAATCCGACGCTTCCAAGTTTCTGAACGAGGGAATTTTCCTGGAATGGCGCAAGAAAGTCGAAGGGACTTCCTTTGACATCACAACGGCAGCCAACGCATTCTACGATCTGGTGCGGAAGGAGAAGAAAATCGACCTCCTGATGCAGGCGAAAAGCTTTACGCCAACGGTGGACGGTTCGCAGACCGTAACGGGACTGAGCATCACGACGGCCGACGGCAAAGAACACAAAGTGAGCGCCCGGTCCGTCATCGACGCCACTCAGGACGGAGATGTGGCAGCGGCTGCCGGCGCGCCTTTTACAATCGGACGGCAGGACCTCGGGGATGACAAATCGCTCATGGCTGTTACGCTCGTTTTCCGATTGAAAGGAATGACGGAAGAAATCTGGCAGCAGATGAAAAAGAACGGCGAGAACGACCCGCATCTGCTCCGGGGCATGGGTGCCGATGCGATGAGCGGCTGGGGGTACTCGGCCATGTGGGACTACAAATCGACGAACCCCGAACGGGTTCGCATGCGCGGCTTGAATATCGGCCGCCAGAACGACGGCTCGATTCTGATCAATGCGCTGCAAATATTCGGGGTGAATCCGCTTGACCCCGTTTCCGTCAAAGAAGGAATGGAAATCGGCCGTGCCGAGCTTCCGCATGTTCTGGATTACATGAAAAAAGAATTTCCGGAATTCGGGCCTCTCAAACTGGACGGCTCGGCTCCAGAACTGTACGTCCGGGAAACGCGCCATATGATCGGCGAATACCGGCTTACCATGGCAGATGCGCTGGATAACCGCGACCAGTGGGACAAGATTGCCTACGGCTCCTACAACATCGATATCCAAAGCACGGACGCCAAGTATCGCGGAGATATCGTTTTGAAGCCGATCCAGTATGCCGTTCCTTTCCGGGCGCTGGTCCCTCAGAAAATAAACGGGCTGCTGGTGGTCGGACGCTCGGCGAGCTTCGATTCGCTGCCCCACGGGTCTGCCCGGACCGTTCCGGTCGGAATGGCATCGGGCCAAGCGGCGGGTGCGGCGGCTGCGGTAGCGGCCAAGAACAAGGTCAGCTTCCGTGAGCTGTCTTTGTCGAAGCCGATGGTCACCGAGCTGCAGGAGACCTTGGTGAAGCAGGGAGTGCGGCTGGAGCCTTATAAATTCGCGGCGCCATCGTATACGAAGCACAAAGCTTATGAAGGCTTGAAGGCGGCAGTGAGTCTCGGCATCGCCGCCGGGGGCGAGAAGAACGAGTTCCAGTTAGACGAACCGTCCAACCCTCGGCGGTTCGCAAACCATTTTAACACGATGAAGACGGTGCTCGGCCGGACCTATCCCAAAGCCATAAACGGCAGTGCCGATGCGGCGGTCAAAGGATTGACCAAACCCGGCGATATTGCCTTGACGTGGGATCAGGCGGCCTGGACCATCTCCCAAGCGGTAGGGGCAAAAGTAAGACGGAGCGAGTCGGCCGCTTATGTGCTGGAACAGAAGCTGATCGAGCCCGCTACTTACGAAGGTATCGGGAACAAATCGAAGCTGACCAACGGGGATGCTTATATGCTGCTGCGCGATGTGCTTAAAGCACAGGCCGGGGTCGTTTACCGGTAGTGGAAAGCGCGGCGAAAACGAAATGAGCCTTATTCGGAACCGGTCGTCTTGTGCGGCCGGTTTTATTCTTTTACAAAAATAAATTTATACTAAAACAAGAGAAATGTATCCCTTTAGTCTAGTAGATATCTGCTATAATGATAATAATTGGTAAATGTATGAAGATTATAATTCCATAAGAAAGTGAGCACTTGAATGAGGCAGCTGCGGTCTAGTCCCGTATATCGGCACATTATGCGAAATGGCAAGGCTTATTTATTAACGCTTCTCGTACTCACTATCGTGAACAACTTGTTCTCGGTCGGACAGGATCATATGATTAAAGTGTTTGTGTTCCTGACGACTATTCTATCCGCCGTATTCCTGAGAAAATCAGTTGTGCTGCAGCACATCCTCGCTTCGATAGCCTATATTACCTTGTTTACTCTGCTTCACAACATCGATTATTTCAAACTTCCTTCCATCATGTACACTCTGCTGCTGCTTTATGCTTTCCTGCTTCCCGGTTTGTGGGTGCCGACCATTGTCGGAGCGGGCTTTCTGCTTTTTTTGCTCACCTATTCAAGCACGGTCCAGTTCGACTATCTCCGGGCCAATCTTGTCGGTGTCGTATTTAACACGGTCGTTTATGCCGCTTTAAGCTATTTTTTCAGGCAAATGATCATAGAACGCGACCGGCTTAAAGAAAGCGAGAACCGCTACCGGAGTCTGATCGAGATATGTCCGGAGCCGATTGTGGTTCAGCAGAAGGGCAAGCTCGTCTATGCCAATCCGGCTGCCGTCCAATCACTGGGCGCGGAAGACGTGAACAAGCTTTTAGGGCGGTCGGCCTTGAGGTTTCTCCATCCGGAATCCCGCAAGAATGCTCTGGAGCATGTGAACGAAGTTTTGGAAAAAGGGGTCTCCGCCCGCATGGAGCAGAGGTATGTCCGTCTGGACGGACAGGTAAGAAGCTGCGAACTGGTACTCGTGGCAACCAATTACGGGGGCAAGCCGGCGTGCATGAGCATCGGCAAAGACATTACGGAGCGCAAGAAGGCCGAGGAAAAGATAAATCATATGGCTTACCATGATACCTTAACGGGACTGCCCAACCGCAGTTACCTCAACGAGTGTCTATATATGGCGATCGAGAGAGCGGGACAGACGGGATCGCAATTGGCCGTGCTTTTTCTGGATCTGGACCGGTTTAAAAATATTAACGATACCGTCGGCCATATATACGGAGATCTGCTGCTTAGACAGGTGGCCGAACGGCTGCAGGCATGTCTGGGTCCGTCCGATACCGTATTCAGGCACAGCGGAGACGAATTCGTCATTTTGCTTGAAGGAGTGACGGAAGACGGGGTCTGTGTCCAGGCGCAGGCGGTGCTGGATCAGTTTAAACAGCCTTTCCAGCTGCACGGGCATGAGGTCTATACGACGACAAGCATCGGGATCAGTATTTACCCTCAGGACGGTATGGACCGTGACGTACTGATTAAACATGCGGATATGGCGATGTATCTGTCCAAAGAAAACGGGAAAAACAATTACCAGTTTTACCGCGTACACAACAACCGGCTGGCCCGCAAGCTAAAGCTGGAGAATGGGCTGCGCAGAGCGCTTGAGAAGCAGCTGTTCACTCTTCACTATCAGCCGCAAATTAACCTGGCCAGCGGTGAGATCGTAGGGATGGAAGCCTTGATCCGCTGGATGGATCCGGAACTCGGTGTCGTCACGCCCGGAGAGTTCATTCCGATCGCCGAGGAGACAGGGCTTATCGTGCCTATCGGCAAGTGGGTGCTCCACACAGCCTGTTACCAGTACAAGCAGTGGAGAGAAGCGGGACTGCCTGAAATCCGTCTGGCCGTCAACATCTCCGTAAGACAATTCAAGGATAAGCAGCTCGTCTCAACGATCCAAAGCGTCCTCGAAGAATTCGATATGGACCCCGGGCATCTGGAGCTTGAAATTACCGAGAGCATTATGCAGAATCTGGACCAGTCTCTTGTGATCTTGACCGCATTGAAGAAGATCGGAGTCAAGATTTCGATCGATGATTTCGGAACCGGCTATTCTTCCCTCTTCTTATTGGACAAACTGCCTATCGACCATATTAAAATCGACCGCACCTTTATAGAAGAAATTACGTTCAATGCCAACACGGAAGCTATTGTCCGAACGATCATCGATATGGGCCGGCATTTAAATTTCCAGCTTATCGGAGAAGGCATCGAGCATGAGAGACAGATTCATTTTCTTCAGGAACACCAATGCACGATCGGTCAAGGCTTCTTTATCAGCCCGCCTTTGTCCAGCGAGAAGGCTGGAGAGCTTTTAAGCAGAAGGCAGCCGTTCGTTCAAGTCTGACGGCTTTTCTACAAAGACCAACAAACCCCCGGCCAAGAAGGCACGGGGGTTTGCTTGATCCTATTGATATAAACGCCGAACGTGTGGCGGTTTAAAGCACAACTTCTGCCGGCTTTACGATATAAAGCGGCTTGGTGCTGACCTGGCGCTCAAGCAGCAGGCGGCGGTCGAACAGGGTTCCCGGTTCGCTCGGTTCCACAGCAACCGGAAGCTGAAGCTGTTCGCTGAGAATTGACGCAAAATGCGGGAGCACCCCGGCGTCTTTCCCCTGCCATTCGAACGTAAAATGGAGACCGTCCTGCACGGGCGATACTTTCCAGGCATCCGGCAGATCCGGCAGCGAATACACGGCGTTATGAATGTCCGCCGGTTCCAATATCCGTCCGGATACCTCCAGCCTGTCATGCTGCCGTCCGTAATGGGTCAGTCTGTGTCCGTTTCTTCCACACGGACAGTTGACTTCTTCGAGGGAAATCACGTCCCCGTTTAAGTAACGGAGAAGGGGAGAGCCCTCGTGGGTCAACGTTGTGATCACGGCAAGACCTTTGCCTCCGCCGGGCTCAACCGCAGCCGACAGGTCTTCCTGAAGCACTTCGACGAAGAAATCTTTTTCGGCCACGTGCAGGACGCCGTGTTCGCACATCGCCGCTATGTTGGCCGTTTCTGTAGAGCCGTAGAGGTTGTAAACTGGCACGCCCCATAACTCTTCAATATTCTTGCGGCGCGGCTCGGCAAGAAGTTCCCCCGCGACGCCGATGGCCCGAAGATACGGGAAGTCTTCCCGGCAGCTGAATCCATGCAGCCGCGCGGTTTCCGCCAGTATTTCCATCTCGCGGGGAAGACCCGTCATCACCGTCACGTTCAGCTTGCGCAGCAGCTCGATGATGCGCGGATAAGGCGTCATCGTATTCCGGCTGCTGGCCGGAAGCACGCATGCGCCCGCCTGCCGCGCGGCCTGCTGAACCAGGTGAGCCGGAAGGGACAGTGCGTACGGGAACCGGTTAAGCAGCCGGTCCCCGGGTTTAAGGCGCAAGCCGGAGTCGTTGATCTGACGGCCGCCCGCTTCCAGGTCCCGGACTGTGTACCAGGCCGAGGCCGGCAGTCCGGTCGTCCCGAACGTTTCGAAGTATTGGCAGACTTCCTCCGGCGGCACCGCCAGCAGATTCCAGGGACCGGCTTCGCGAAGCTGGTCTTTGGTCGTCAGCGGCAATTCCCCGATCCGGGAAATATCTCTGATTTCCCGATCGTCCGGGGAAAGATGCTGTCTATAGAAAGGTGATTGTTCCAATCGCTCCATAAGGGCGGTAAATTTCTCGGACACAGGATGTTCCCCCTTAAATGGGTATGGGATCGTGCAGGTCGAAAAATTTAGACCTGAAGAATGCGTTACTGCTCGATAATCAGCTCATCGACCTTCACACCGACATGCCTGCCGGGGTCCATCGTATAGCCCAGCACCTGATCGCCCGGCTTCAATGTTGTAATGTTGATCGGCTGTCCCCCCGTGCCGAATACGCGCACGTGCCAGTCCTCCTGCATAATGACGTTGAGAATTGTCCCGTCTTCCGCCTGGGCTTCGATATAGAGCAGGGGACGCCGCTCGATTTTCACGCGGCCGACCGATACGCGTCTCGCTTTGCCTGATGTGCTGACGACGAGGACTTCCATACCCGATCGCAGGTCGGACAAGTACCAGGTCCGGTTATCCGGTGCCAGCACGTAGGTGTGAAGACTGCCCGCATTGATGCGGAAAGGTCTTGTCGGCATGTAGGGAAGCGGATGGGTCTCGCTGCAGGCAAGAATGCCACCGCAGGAAAAAGAGCCAAGCAGCACTCCTTCATCGAGGCCGAGATAGCTTGTCAGGTCGATGCAGGCGCGGTCGCCCATGCCGACGTGCTCCGTCCGTGTAATGGTCAGCTTCTGGAGCGGCTGGCCGCCTTTTTGTCCCGTTGAAGTGATGACTTCGCCTACCGCATATACTTGGCCTAGATCGCCAGATGCGATCAGGACTCCGTCTGCCCCGCATTCGAGTACGCCGAACACGACTTTCGCCTCGACATCGTCACGTACTTTCATGACTACCTCGGTGCCGAAATTCTGGGCGTCCGCCAGAACGATTTCAAGTGGAATTTTGGTGTCGTCGCGAAATTCAACGATTAGCAGGGACACTTCGTGCGTCATCGCTACAGCGAGCTGTAGAGTCTCAGGGTCCGTTACATTTACACTGGTTCCTATTTTACAGGTGATGGTTTCACGGTTGCGTCTGAACCAGCTGCTGCTGATCACCGACGGTTCCAAAACCAGAATATCGTAGGCTTCGTTTAAAGCCGTCAGCTTATCGGGAGAAGGAGTGCCTTGGACATAGGTGATTTTATCCAAATTCGGAGGAAGCTGCTTCACCTGCTGCTCATTGGCCACGACACCGGTAAATTTCTGGTGGGGCATAGCTTGTACGATGGCGCCCCATTGCTCCGGTGCGGTCAAAGTACTGATATCGAACCACGCGTACTTGCTGCGTACGGACGCGATAGGTTTAGTTTTGGCCTGATTGAGGCTGGAAACGGGAACGGCTGCGCCGCTTGTTTTCGCTTCAGCAGGTTTTTCGGTCGGACGATTGGAATTATCGGATGCTTTCGGATCGATTTCAGGCGTTTCTTTCAGCACTTTGCTCATTTCGCAGATCTCCTCTTGTTATAGTCGAATAACCCGGCGGGCTTTCCCCGCGTCGCGTTCTACGTAATCGACGATTTGAACGTCGCAGGATTGCCGGATACTCGCTTCGATACGCAGTTTTATCTCCTTTAAAAGCCCCGCCCGGTCTACACTGGAGTCGCAAGTTTCGACGAGTACGGAAAGCTCCCCGTTTTCAACGATAAATTGATACCAATTGCCTGTGCCGCTGATTTGCAGGAGCTGCTGTTCAAGATACAGGGGAGAAAAATCCCCGCTGTTGAGGGCGAGCTGATCACCCATACGTCCTCTCAGCTGCAAACGGCGCAGACGGCAGCCGCAAGGGCAGGGACCTTCCTCAATGTAGCCGAGGTCTCCCGTTTTGTACCGGATTACGGGCATGCCGTCGCGCATCAGGGTAGTGAGAACGACTTCGCCGACGATGCCGGGAGCTTGGGGCTCTCCCGTAACAGGATGAATGATTTCGGTATAAGTATGGCCTTCGGCCAAATGGTAGCCTTGGTGCTCCAGGCATTCGATCCCGATCAGACCTACTTCAAGCGAACCGTACCAGGTTGTCACCGGTGAGTTCCAGATCCGTTCGACCCGTTCCCGGAGAGCGGTTGAAGCGCCTTCACCAGTCAAAAACAAATGCTGCAAATTGAAATCGCGATGAAGATCGATTCCTAATTTTTGCGCATGTTCAGCCAGGGTAACGGCGTAAGAAGGAGCAATAATCAAGGTTTGCATATCCCAGGCCAGCATGCACTCGAGAGCCTTATCGGGTTGGGAGTATGCTCCCCCTTTACCGACAGGCAGTACACAGCAGTTCTGCATATATTGAAACACCCGGTGGAATGAGAGTCCGGAAGAACTCATTTCATAGGGTAAGGCGTTGCCGACTACGGTATTTCGCGTATTCTGCATAAGGGATGGGTAGCGGGGAGCCGTATCCAGCCGGTAAAGATCATTCAAAGTATGGCCGATAAAGATCGGCTTGCCTCCGGTTGTACCGGTCGAAGTATGAATATGAGCCAGATCAGGCGAGCAAATGATGCAGCGGGGATCGCTGCGCAAATCCTCCTTAGTCAGGAAAGGCAGTTTGGCAAATAAAGCGGGAGTGGAAGCCTCTTCCGGAGTCAGGCCGGCCATATCCATACGCTGTTTGTAAAATTCATTGGTTTCATACACAAATTGAAGCAAGCTGCGTAAGGCTCTCCGGTGATAAGCATCCACTTCCGCCTGACTCAGGTTCTCTACCGACGTTCCGCGTTCGGTCAGGCTGTTAAGCCACCGGACGTGCGGCTCGAACCGGTCCCCCGCTTTTTGCCCGGACATCAATTCCATTTGGCTTCTTGCTGTTACGGCCACGTGCTTTCCCTCCTTATACGGCGAATATTATAGTCCAAGCAAGCGTGAAATCGTATGATGCAAAATCGTTTCTTTATCCGCATCGGAGATAGGGAGACGGTCGATTTTGACCTTCTCCACGAATGGGTCCGACAAGGGAAACTCGGAACCGAACATAAGCTTGTCGGGACCCGCCAGTTTAACCGCCGTCTGAATGGACAGCGGATTGCCGGTAGACGTTTCCAGGTAAACATTTTCCCTACGGGCGGCTAATTCTATGGCGTCTATGTCTAGCGGGCCGAAACCCATATGGCCGATAACGAAATTAGTACCCGGAAAAGCTTCGGCAAGCGAACCCAGTGCGGCCGTATTCGCTCTTGCTTGGATAACTAGGTGCGTATAGAAGGGGATCCCATAATCTCCGCACAGGGCGGCAAGTTCTTTAACAACGTCTCCCATAAGAGTAACCTCATGGACAAGAGGCGACATTTTGAGTCCCTTGAATCCGTCCCGGCATGCCTTCTCCAAAGAAGCCAGAGCGGCCGGAGCCCCGTCGTTCGGATTAATACAGCAGATTCCGTAAAATTTATCCGGGTATTCACGGATAATCTCCAGTACGGTGTCGTTGGGAGGAGCCGTCAGGATCGGCTTTTCCTCTCCGGTGACGTACCGGGTCATTCGTCTAACGTCCAGCATGCCGCCCGGCACCAGGACGGCCTTGTCTATACCCGCCGTCTTCATATCGTCCAGCAGACGTTCAGGGCTGCTGTAATCCTGCCTCGATATGTGGGCGTGGCTGTCAATGATCATGCGTATTCCTCCCAAGTGTCAAATTGAGCGGCGGCGCTGTCGGGTTCCGTCTGTTTCGCGATAAGCGGCATACGGGAGGCGGCGGCCAAATAAGTCTCGTAGGCTTCCTCCGCGCTGCAGTCCCTATGAACGAGATCTCCGAGTGCGCGGCACATATCATCGGGGCGGGAATCTTCGAAAAGATTCCGGCCTATGCAAAGGCCTTTACCGCCGGCATCGAGCATATCCCTGACTCCCCGGAAAAAAGCGAGCTTGTCGCCTACGGAGCTTCCTCCGGCCATCAGAACGGGGATGGTAAAAGCAGCTACGGCTTCAGCCGCTCTCTGCGGAGTAGCCGGCGTTTGAACTTTAACGAGGTCCGCGCCAAGTTCCCCGGCGATCCGGACCGCATGAGCTATTTTGTTGGTCGCCGCCCGGTCCGAAAGATCTTCATCGGGGACGTTCATCATAGCCAGGACGGGAAGACCCCAGGCATAAGCCTCATCACAGATAAGGCCGAGATCGCGCAGCATTTCATGTTCCTGGGGAACTCCCAGATTAATATGTACGGAAAGGCCGATAGCTCCGATTTGCAGGCCGTGACGGACGGTCGATACGATTTGCTTGCGGGACATATCCGGTGACATTTGAGTAGAAGCCGAGAGATGAAGGATGAATTCGGTTCCCCATGGCGATTCGCTGCTTTCAAGGGCACGGCGGATGGCCCCCTTATGAGCAATGATTGCCTGCAGACGGAAACGGTTGGCCATACGCAGCAAGTCAGGCATGGAGGAGATACCGTTAAGTGGTCCGTAGGTGGTGCCGTGATCTACCGGAAGCATGAAAGAGCGGCCGGATTTCGGATGAAAAATCTTTGAAAGACGCAGCAATTTACTCATACATAGATCTCCTTTCCGATGTAAATGCAAAATAAGAAAGAACCCCATTTTCAGAACCGCACGAAAATAGAAGTGATACCGAACAGGCTAAAAGCGCAAAACCAGTACCGATTGCCGCTAATTATTGTGGACATTTCTAGAAGCGAGGATCTTAAAATTCGTTCTTTCGTCACAGTACGAATAATTCGGAAGATAGGGGCGAAAAGAGGAAATAGGCCAGTAGACGTGAAATGGATTAAATGTAAATAGATCCCTTAACATCCATAACGATCTCTTCAACTATGATTTTACTTTTTTAGACAAAAAAAGTAAATTAAAATTTGGTTAAATTGCTCAAAAACTTTTAAATTAAGTTTTAGTATTTAATCCACCACGGTTTGTCTTTTTGGCGGGGAAGGAAGATAAGCGGGATGAAGCATGAGTTCGGAAACCCTGATTGGAGTAAGGGGTGGAAGGGAGAAAAAACGCTAATCAAGGGTCAATTCCACTTCATGTGAGGGTAGAGAGGATAAAGGCGAATGGAGATATATTTTTAATCTCGGTTAAAATTTGTAATAAATTGTAAAAATAATTTGTCGGTTAGAGGAAAGAAGCCACGGGAATGACGAGACGCAATATCGGAGACCGGTGGATGCCCGATATAATTTTCACTCCGGTAAGGCAGACGGATGTTTATTTAGGCAAAAACAAGTATGTTTCTGCATTAAGTTCGCGAACCAAAAAGAAAAAACCCTTGCGGCACAAGGGTTTGCGAGTCGATATGGAACGCGCCCGAGAGGATTCGAACCTCCGGCCTGCAGTTTAGGAAACTGTCGCTCTATCCTGCTGAGCTACGGGCGCATATACAAATTCCGTTATTTAGTATACCACAGAATGGTTTGAGGGAGGAAGAATCTCCAGGTTAAAACCTTGGAGGATGTCCGGTTACTCCTCTGCCGCCAGCGCCTTTTTCGCTTCTTTGGCCCGGCGGCGCAGTTCCCGGAAGAAGTCGGTCAGCTGGGAAGCGCACTCGGGCTGCAGCACTCCGCTGATCACGTCAACACAGTGGTTGAAGCGTTCTTCCTGCAGCAGGTTCATCAGCGTTCCGGCGCAGCCCGCTTTGGGATCGGGCGTGCCGTAAATCACCTGCGGAACGCGTGACTGGACGATGGCGCCCGCGCACATCGGACACGGTTCCAGCGTAACGTAGAGCCTGCAGTCGAGAAGCCGCCAGGCACCCAGCTTTTCGCTGGCTTCGCGTATCGCGATAATTTCCGCATGAGCGGTAGGATCGAGCGAGGTTTCGCGCAGATTGTGGCCGCGTCCGATGATCTCGCCGCCGTGGACAACAACGGCCCCGATGGGAACCTCCATCAGCGCTTTTGCTTTGTCCGCTTCCAGCATGGCTTCGCGCATCCACTTTTCGTGTTCGGCTTGTATAGGATCGTGAGGTTCATGGTCAAATTGTAAGGTTTCCATAATGTTGTTTCTGCTCCTTGTCCGGCGTATTACGCATAAAGATCAGCCCCAAAAAATAAGGTTATGCCCCGAACGTTTATTCCTTTGTTAACATGTTGTGGATAAAATTGTGGATAACTCTACTCATTTTACCTGAGTAGTGTACCTTAGTCTATCCAAAATAGATATAGTAAGCAAATGATTCACATTTATGAAAAAAATAAATAAGCAGGAAGCGTCAGAGATACCTAATAAAAGAAGAGAGAAGAAACAAGTGCAAACCCGCATGAATACTGAGGAAAATTCAGTTTAGTCGTAAAATTCGGAAAATTCGAACATAAACCAAAAGAGCGATTTTCTTCTGGTTAGGAAGAACAGAAATTATCAAACGTTACCCACAAGTGGATAACGTTTTTCGGTAAATCTTTGTTAACAACTTGTGGATAACAATGTTGACAAGTGATAATTCTGTGGATATTTTGTGACTAACCTATTGAATATACCATGGCTGGATCACGAAAAAAAGAACCCGTTCCCTTAAGTGCCGGGAACGGATTTTTACGACGGGAGTATAACCGGGCCCCGGAAAAGCGGGGAAGGAAGCGTCGGCGCTATCGGGGCTCGTCTGCTTCGTGATAAGCGGCATCCGGTTTGTATTTTCATATCTATCGGGATGAAAGACCCTCGGCAGCGAGTTCTCCGATCAACTTGTTGACGGATGCCACCGGCTTCTCATGGTGCAGATAAACTCTGGGAACCCGTTTTCCGATCAGGCAAACGACCTCGTAATTGATGGTACCCATCAGTCCGGCGAGTTCGTCAACAGGCAGAAACGCATCCTCGGACTGACCGAAAATCGTCACAGGATCGCCTTCCTTGGCATTCTTTACATCCGTTATATCCAGCATCGTCTGGTCCATGCAGACCCTTCCGGCGATTCTGACACGTTTTCCGTGAAGGAGCATATCTCCGCGGTTGGAAAGCAGCCTCGAGAGACCGTCTGCATAACCGGCGGGTATAGTGCCGATGCGTGTCGGCCGTTTGGCGACGAAGGTGCTGCCGTAGCTGACCGGTGTTCCGACCTCGATATCTTTAACCTGAACGAGCCGGGTTTTGAACTGCATCGCCGGCTGAAGAGAGTGAGTGTCACGCGCGGCGGGCGTGGAAGGCAACAAGCCGTACAAGCTGATCCCGACACGGACCATGTCCAGGTGCATGTCGGGATACTGCATCGCGGCGGCGCTGTTGCAGCAGTGGCGCAATTGGATGCCGATACCTGCATCGGACAGGTGATCGACGATGTTCATAAAACGCCGGAACTGCTCCCGGGTGAACGTATCGTCTTCGCTGTCGGCCGTCGCGAAGTGAGTAAAAATCCCCTCGAGTGCCACACCCGGCGTCTGGATGGCTTGACGGGCGAGGCTTAAAGCTTCTTCCTTCGTTCTCACGCCGATCCGGGTCATGCCGGTATCCACTTTGAGATGGATGCGCGCAGGCATTTGGGACGACATCGCGGCGGCTCCGGCAGCCTCCAGCACGTCGGTCGTAAAGACGGTGAGCGTTATGTCTGCTTCAACGGCTTTCTTGACCGAACGGGGAGGCGTATAGCCCAGTACAAGCACGGGTTCCGTGATACCGGCCGCACGCAGCTCCAGCGCCTCGTCCAGCAGAGCGACACCGAGGTACTCCGCGCCCGCACGCAGAGCGGCACGTGCTGTTTCGTACGCTCCGTGGCCGTAACCGTCGGCTTTGACGACCGCCATAAGCTTGCAGCCGCGCCGCAGATTTTTTTTGAACGTATGTGCATTGTGTTCGATCGCGTCTAGCGAAATTTCCGCCCAAGTATCGCGGTAACTGGCAGGATGCATGCAGAATTCGCCTCCAAAACATTTTAACGATAGGTTACCCGAAAAGAGGTAATCCCCCCGAAGCAGCTTCGAGGGGATGAAAGCCGCGGAAACCGCGGTGTTTTTTCATATAGTGTAATTCAGTGCGGTGGATAGTCCGGGACAGATCTGATTTTAGGAAGAAACCGAGATTTTGTCCAGTGCTTTCCCGACCGGGACGTATTCGTAGCCAAGATCGCGGGCAACCGCTTCATACGTAACGGAGCCGCCGGCCACGTTGACGCCAAGCTGAAGAGCGGCGTTGTCTTTTACGGCTTGAAGCACGCCTTTGCCTGCGATTTGCAAGGCATAAGGGAGCGTAACGTTGGTCAGCGCAAGGGTAGATGTACGCGGAACCGCACCCGGCATGTTCGCAACCGCATAGTGAACGACTCCATGCTTCACATAAGTCGGATTGTCGTGCGTCGTGATTTTGTCGACGGTTTCGATGATACCGCCTTGGTCGACAGCCACGTCAACGACTACGGAACCCGGTTTCATGGAAGCGATCATCGCCTCGGAAACCAGTTTAGGCGCTTTGGCACCCGGAATAAGAACGGCGCCGATCACGAGATCAGAAGCCGCAACCGCTTCCGCAATGTTCAGCGGGTTGGACATCAGCGTGTTCACTTGGTTGCCGAACAGGTCGTCCAGCTGGCGAAGGCGCTCAGGGCTAAGGTCGATAATCGTTACGTCCGCGCCCAGACCGACCGCAAGCTTCGCTGCGTTCGTGCCTACGACACCACCACCGATAACGGTTACTTTACCGCGCTGTACGCCCGGAACGCCCGCAAGCAGGATTCCTTTGCCGCCGTGCGGCTTCTCCAGGAACTGAGCGCCGATTTGAGCGGACATGCGTCCGGCCACTTCGCTCATCGGAGTCAGCAGCGGAAGCGTACGGTTTACTTCGACCGTTTCGTAAGCGATAGCCGTTACGCCTTTTGCCGTAAGTGCTTTAGCCAGCTCGGGCTCTGCCGCAAGGTGAAGGTAGGTGAAGAGAATGAGACCTTCGCGGAAGTAGTCGTACTCGGATGCGAGCGGTTCTTTCACTTTCATAATCATGTCCGCTCCGGCCCATACATCTGCCGCCTGATCAAGAAGGGAAGCTCCTGCCGTCAAGTATTCTTCGTTCGTAAAGCCGCTGCCGATTCCGGCATTTTTCTCAACAAGTACTTCATGACCTGCTTTTACAAAAGCCACAACACCCGAAGGAGTTACGGCGACGCGATTTTCGTTATTTTTAATTTCTTTAGGAACACCTATCCGCATAAAAACTGCCTCCTTAGATTAGGAAATCTAAGGCTAGTATAGTTTTGAAAACGCTTTTTTGCTTCGTGCACTTTCGAGAAAAAAGCGCCCGCTTTTTGTGTAAATCCACAAAGCTTGCCATAGAATGCCGAATGACGCTACAATTTTTCGCTTTTCAAATCGAGATACAGGCTCACCTTCTGGTCCATATCTTTCAGGTCGATATCCCCGATTTCGGAAATCCGTTTCAGCCGGTAGTTCAGGGTGTTGGTGTGAACGTGGAGAGCATCGGCCGCGTCTTTGACGTTGCTGTCCTGCAGAAGAAATACTTCCAGTGTATGCAGAAGATTGCCGTTATGCTCCCGGTCGTACTGCCGCAGTTTAAGCAGGGACGGATTGGTGTGGGCGTGAATACGATTTTCCTCGGCCATAAGAGGAAGAAAGCGATAGAAACCCAGATCCCTGTAATGGATAAACCGTTTCGTTTCCTGGGGAAACTGCCGCTTTACCTGAAGAACGGAGAGAGCCTCCCTGTAGCTTTTCTCGACTAGGCCATAGTCTTCATAAATATTGCCGATAGCGGTTTGCCCGGGGGAGACGCCGAACCGATCCTTCATCTGCTGGGCAAAGAGGCGCAGAAACTCCGAGGAATCCGCCGCAAACTGATTGCGGGAAGAAGAGGTCCCAAGCAGCACAAGCTGGGTGCGGTCGACAATATGAAGGGCGATGCGAATCCGCTGAGTCGTGCTGATAAGATAACGAATCTGCTGGGCCCTCTGCTCGCTGATGTCCGAATCGAATTCGACGACCATGACCTGGAAGCAGTCCATGAGAGGAATGCCGAGCTTGTCGGACTTCTGCCGGACGGCGTCGCCTGAGGAAATATGGCCGGTCAGCAGCTGCCAGAAAAAATCCTCAAAGCCTTCCTGCTCCTTGCGTTTCTGCTGCTGAAGCTGCAGCAGCTTGGTTTTGGCCGCGCGGGAGGCGTGCTTAAGCTGAAGGAAATCCGCTTCTTCCAATTGCCGGGCGTCTTCCAGTACCCAAATGTAGCCGAGCACTTCGCGGTTGTTGCGGATCGAAATGGCAATGCGGCGTCCGAGCTTCACATCGTCCAGCGCTTTGATCGGCACGGGGTCCTCGCTGTTCATCAGCCGTTGAATAAATCCCTCACGCCACAGGCTGGCGATAACCTTCTCGGGCACGCGGCGGCCGACTATCGTGGCGATCCGTACGGGATCCGTCTGCGCTTCATGCGTGCTGTAGGCGATAAGACGGTGGTTGGCGTCTTCAATGGTGATGGCGCAGCCGAGCACCTCGCTGATGGTATCCGCCAATGCTTCCAAACTTTCAAAACTTCGGTCGAACGGATTTAATTCATTGCTCATGCAGGTCTTGACTCCATTTCCTTTGGCTTGCGAAGCGGGTTTATTTTATATAAGTAAGGTTCATTTAAAGTCAGTACTTTTATTATAAAACGATTGTGCGAAAAGCCATAGACGGAACGCGACGGTTTGTGTATTTGCACAAATCGCGGGGGAAACATTCTCATAATCACACAAAAACAGATCACACACAAATATGCTACACTTCTTTTTGTAAATGAAGCGCTTTCAATAAACATAAAACAGTTGATAACGCTTACTTTTACAGAAATTAGCTACTTTTGGTGGACAGACTTCAAGCCCTCAAGAGGGTATAATCAGAACACGTTTAAGACGAATCTTCAGGAGGTACCTATGTCCAAAAAAACTCAGACTCATGAACTGCAAAGAGGATTGGAACAACGACATATCACCTTGATGTCGCTTGGTGCCGCCATTGGTGTAGGCCTGTTTCTCGGCTCCGCATCCGCAATCAAACTTGCCGGTCCCGGCATTCTGCTGGCATACGCGCTTGGAGGCCTCATCATTTTCTTCATTATGAGAGCGCTCGGGGAAATGGCCATTGAAAATCCCGTAGCCGGTTCATTCAGCCGGTATGCGAGAAATCATATTTCACCGCTTTTCGGATATTTGACAGGCTGGAACTATTGGTTCCTCTGGATTATCACTTGTATGGCCGAAATTACGGCCGTCGGCATTTATATGGAGTACTGGTTCCCGGGAACTCCGCGCTGGCTCTGGGCACTAGGTGCGCTTGTACTCATGAGCGGCATTAACCTGATCGCCGTTAAAGCGTACGGGGAATTCGAATTCTGGTTCGCCTTGATTAAAATCGTCACGATTATCGGCATGATAGTTATCGGAGCCGGGATGATTTTCTTCGGACTCGGCAACGAAGGCATCGCGGTCGGATTCAGCAACCTTTGGAGCCATGGAGGATTCCTCCCTAACGGGGTAACAGGTCTCTTGCTCTCCTTCCAGATGGTTATGTTCGCTTATCTGGGCGTTGAGATGATCGGGGTAACGGCGGGTGAAGCCCAAAACCCAGAGAAAACCTTGGCGAAAGCCATCGATACCGTCTTCTGGCGCATCCTTATTTTCTATATCGGCGCACTTGTTGTCATCATGTCCATCTATCCGTGGGATGAAATCGGCAAGGCCGGCAGCCCGTTCGTAATGACGTTCGAGAAAATCGGAATTCCGGGAGCCGCGGGAATTATCAACTTCGTCGTTCTGACGGCAGCGCTGTCTTCCTGCAACTCCGGTATTTTCAGTACGGGCCGTATGCTTTTCAACCTGGCTCAGCAGGGCGAGGCGCCGGATTCCTTCCGTAAGGTTTCCAAAAGCGGCGTTCCGGGCAAAGCCATCGTCGTTTCGGCTATCGCTCTTCTTATCGGTGTTATTCTCAATTATATCGTTCCGGAAAAAGTGTTTGCCTGGGTAACAAGTATTGCTACTTTCGGAGCTGTATGGACATGGGGCATGATTCTTATTTCTCAAATGAGATACCGCAAGAAATTAAGCCCGGATCAAGTTCGCAATCTTAAGTACAAGATGCCGCTGGCGCCTTATACTTCCTATATCTCTCTGGCGTTCCTCGTGCTCGTCATTGTCCTACTCGGCTTCTCCGAGGACACACGTGTCGCGCTGATTGTCGGGCCGATCTGGCTGATCGCTCTCGTTGTCGTTTACTACAGTAAGGGTTTCCACCGGAAGAACGCGCTTCCCGAAAAAAACTCCGATAGCTCAGGAATCAGCATTAATCCTCAATCTGAGCTGTAAACCGGTTCTTGAATGAACATAACGTTTAAAAAGGTAAGGACGGATTCCTAAACGGAGTCCGGACTTGCCTTTTTTTATTCCCAGAAAAATTTATGAAAAACTCTTGTTATTAGAAGGTGGGACTGGAACTTTTAGGGACTCCCAGTCGTTATTAAACTAAGAGCATTTTCAGGAGGGGGTCAGGTTGTCAGCCAACCGTGAAGCAATGGGACAAAAGCAATTCGCCAAAGGTCATTTTCTGTTCATTCTTGGAACTTGTCTGCTCAGCTTGCTGCTGGGTATTTTATATACCCCGATTTGGGGCGGAGAAACGGCATTCTCCATTCAGTTTATAGCTCACGAAATTGTGGCCGAACCCCGCGGACTAAAGCTTTGGGCTTATCTTTCCATCGGTCTGGGGGCCATCCTGCTGACCGGTTTGGTCGGATTGATCCGGCCCGGGAAAGCATGCGGGCTCAGCTGTAACGTCCTGGCCGGGATTGCGGTCGTACTTGTGCTGATTCAGCTTCCGCCCGTTTTCCTATGGGGCATGGTGCTTCCGGTAGATGCCGCCGCCTGGCTCCCGATCCTACTGCACGGCACGGCTCTGTTTGTCGGATTGTGTGCGGCGGGGCTGCTCAAAAGCTTGAAAAATAAATAACTGCGTGGAATCATACATAACTTAAAAGGTTTAAAATTCCAAAGGTTCACCGACAATGGCTTTGATACACTTACCCGACGGCATGTTACTCCGCAACCATTGCTCAGAACTAGGCAATTAAGGAGGCGGCTCGTTGATGAATATTAAAAAAACATGGATAGTCGGTGTTTGCTCGGCAACCGCTCTTATCATAGTCGGATCGGGATGTAACGGTTCCAGTCAGGCAAATGGTTTTGATAAGAAAGAGAGGCTGGAAACTTTAAAGAAGGAAGAACAGCGATTAAGAGCTATACTCGATTCCAGACAGTCCGGGGCTTCCGAAACAACGGCCGAAAAATTACAACGTGAGCAAGACGAGAGATTGGTCAAGAAAATCGGAATTGAAGCGGGGACTTTGCAGGATGAATTATACCCGCCTGACACTAAGGCAGTACTTGAAGAAAATATAAGATTGCTGAAGAATACATTGGAAATCAACGGTTACTACGAGACTAAGAAGAATGACCCCGTAAATGGGAAGGCGTATGAAAGAGCTGCCCGAATTCTGAATGAAAAGATAAAGACGCTTGCAGAAATCGAGCATCAGTTAAAAGACGGGAGCAAGCCCATCGACCAATTAACAAAGGAATTCGAGGAATTAAGAGCTGTCCGGGAACTAATTATTAATGAATAAAAAATGTCCCTGAATTGCTGGTTTCATTTATATAGAGGTTGAAAACCGCAAGCAGGCTAAATGACCATCCTGCCTTTTTCCTGATTGAGGGGGTTAGGATGTTTTCCCATGTCTATCGGTTGGATTATTCCTTCGGGTTATGCCGCCCCCCCCTGGTTAAATTCCGCCCAAACAGGCAAATTGTAACCCCTTGACGAATGGTTTATAATAGAATATGGTGCATTTTTTTAATTTGAGAACCAAGGAGTGTCACATACATGGCTTTGAAAGCAGGAATCGTCGGGTTGCCGAACGTAGGAAAATCGACGCTATTTAACGCGATTACACAGGCGGGTGCCGAATCCGCAAACTATCCTTTCTGCACGATTGATCCGAACGTCGGTGTAGTTGAGGTGCCTGACGAAAGATTGCAGAAACTGGCCGATATTGTGAATCCGAACCGCATCGTGCCGACTGCGTTTGAATTCGTGGATATTGCAGGTCTGGTTAAAGGCGCGAGCAAAGGCGAAGGCCTTGGCAATAAATTTTTGGCAAACATTCGTGAAGTGGATGCAATTGTGCACGTAGTCCGCTGTTTTGTGGACGAGAACATTACCCACGTGTCCGGCAAAGTCGATCCGATCTCCGATATCGAGACGATTAACCTGGAGCTCATTCTGGCGGACCTGGATTCCGTGGAGAAGCGCATTGACCGTTCGCGCAAAAATATGAAAGGCGGCAACAAGCAGTATGCCGCAGAAGTGGAATGCTTCGAGAAAATCAAGGAAGCCCTGTACAACGACCAGCCGGCCCGCAGCGTAGAGCTGACGGACGAGGAGCGTCTGCTTGTGCGCGACCTTCATCTGCTGACGATGAAGCCTGTTCTTTATGCCGCTAACGTGAGCGAAGCGGAAGTGGCGGACGGCGACAACAACCCTTACGTGCAGAAGGTCCGCGAGTTTGCGGCTCAAGAAGGCGCGGAGGTTGTGGCTATCAGCGCGAAGGTTGAGTCCGAAATCGCCGAGCTTGAAGGCGAAGACAAAGAAATGTTCCTGGAAGAGCTCGGTTTGCAGGAGTCGGGTCTTGACCGTCTGATCAAAGCGGCTTACAAGCTGCTCGGTCTCTATACCTACTTCACGGCCGGCGTCCAGGAAGTAAGAGCTTGGACCATCCGCAAAGGAACGAAAGCTCCTCAGGCGGCTGCCGTCATTCATACGGACTTCGAGCGCGGTTTTATCCGGGCGGAAGTGGTATCTTATGAAGACTTGACCGCAACAGGTTCGATGAACGGGGCTAAAGAAAAAGGCCAGCTTCGTCTGGAAGGCAAAGAATATATCGTGCAGGACGGCGACGTCATGCACTTCCGTTTCAACGTTTAGGGATCAGCTATTAGACGTTTCCTTAGCTTGTTACGGTGTTATATAGAAAATAAGGATATACAACGCTCGGCGGTAAAAAAGCCCTCGAACGGTTAATCGTTCACTTACGTAAACTATCCTGGCGACTGCCGAAGGAAACGTTCGAGGTTTAGGCTGTTTGCAAAAACGGCGCAAAGCTCTGATTATTTTGACATTATGGTAAGGAGTGGTCCAAATGCTGGATCGTTTGCAGGCTCTGGCGGATCGCTATGAGAAACTGAGCGAGCTGCTCTGTGACCCGGATGTAACGAGCGACACGAAGAAGCTCCGGGAATTCTCCAAAGAACAATCCGACCTACAAGAAGCCTACGATGCTTATGTAGAATACAAAGACGTGCTGGAACAGCTCGATGCGGCGAAAGCCATGCAGGCCGAGAAGCTCGATGACGAAATGCGCGATCTCGTGAAAATGGAGATCGAGGAGCTGTCCGGCCGCAAAAATGAGCTGGAAGAACGCCTGACTGTGCTTATGCTGCCTAAAGATCCTAACGATGACAAGAACGTGATCGTGGAAATCCGCGGCGCGGCCGGCGGCGACGAGGCAGCCCTGTTTGCGGGAGACCTGTACCGCATGTACTCCAAGTTCGCGGATGCTCAAGGCTGGAAGACCGAAGTGCTGGAAGCGAACCTGAACGACCTTGGCGGTTTTAAAGAGATTATTTTCATGATCAACGGCAAGGGCGCTTACAGCAAAATGAAATACGAAAGCGGCGCGCACCGCGTTCAGCGGATTCCGGTAACGGAATCGGGCGGCCGTATTCATACGTCCACTTCCACGGTAGGCGTTATGCCCGAAATGGAAGAGATCGATATCGAGATCAAGGACAGCGATATCCGGGTCGATACGTTCTGCTCCAGCGGAGCGGGCGGTCAGTCCGTTAACACGACGAAGTCCGCGGTCCGGGTTCTGCACGTGCCGACAGGCATTATGGCGACCTGTCAGGACGGCAAGTCCCAGAACGATAACAAGGCGAAGGCGCTGCAGGTTCTGCGCGCGCGCATTTACGATGTAAAACGTCAGGAAGAAGAAGCGAAGTATGCCGGGGAGCGTAAGAGCAAGGTCGGCACGGGTGACCGCAGCGAGCGCATCCGGACCTACAACTTCCCGCAAAGCCGCGTAACGGACCACCGCATCGGTCTTACGCTTCACAAGCTGGACACCATTTTGAACGGAGACATGGATGAAATCGTCAATGCTCTGACTATGACGGCGCAGGCCGAGCTTCTTGAAAAAGGGGAGCAATAAAATCATCATGAACAGGCTTATTTATCAAGCCGGCATGTCAATCCGAGAAGCCTATTCCCAGGCTTCTTCTTTTTTCAAAGAGCGGCAAATCCAGGACGCGGCTATCTGTGCGGAGATTCTGCTTCAGCACGTGCTGGGTCTGAGCCGGACGGAATTCTTCTTCCGGCTGGAAGAGCCGTTTCCCGCTGCGCATGCGGAGCAGTGGGGCGAGGTCGTGGAGCGTAAGGCCGCCGGGGAGCCGGTACAGTACATTACCGGCGAGCAGGAGTTTTACGGCCTGACGCTCCGGGTCACGGACGCGGTACTCATCCCGCGTCCCGAAACCGAGCTCCTCGTGGAGGAAATCCTCCGCGAGGGCTCGCGCTTGTTTCCGCAAGGCGCTCCGCTCCTTGCGGATATCGGCACCGGGAGCGGAGCTATCCCGGTGAGTCTGCTGCATGCGCGCCCCGATTGGCGCGCCGCGGCATGCGACCTCTCGCCGGAGGCGCTGGAGGTCGCCAAGGGCAACGCCGGACGGTGCGGCGTAGGGGAGCGGATCGCCTTCTACGAGGGCGATCTGCTCCTGCCCTGCATCGAACGGGAGCTGCCCGTCGACATCCTGGTTTCGAACCCGCCGTACATTCCGGCGGGGGATTCGCCGTCGCTGCAGCCGGAGGTGCGCGACTATGAGCCGCACCTCGCGCTGTTCGGGGGCGAGGACGGACTGGATCTGTACCGGCGGCTGGCCGGCCAGATCCCGCTGTTGCCGAAACAGCCGAGACTGGTCGGACTGGAAGTCGGTATCCACCAGGCGGAGGCTGTAGCAGAGCTGCTGCGCGCAGCGGGAGAGTGGAGCGAGATCCGCTTCGTGAAAGACTTGGCCGGCATCGACCGGCATGTCATAGCCATAAACAACGATTGACCGCCGGAAGGCCGGCTCTAACGAGTGATTGGGGTCTCGCAAAGCGGAAAAGGCTGCACGGCTGATGAGGCTGCTGATTCAACCAGAAAGCCCGAGGCTTTATAGAATCTGGGCCGGGCCTGACAAGAGAGCTGCTGCTGCCCATGGAAAGGGCTGTGACTATCCTTTTAAAAAAATCGCATACAACACATGTAAAGCGACTGCCGATACTCATGTGTGGCTTTTGTCGGAACTAGGGCGGTTGGTCTAGCAGGCCCGAATGGGTAAAAGTTAACTTTTGATGGCTCCGAAACAGGTTTTGCTATTACCCTTCCCCGAACAGGCAATCTATAAACCTAGCATCTAGCAAGGGCCGATTTTAAAACCTATCAGCATGTTCGGTACTCACGCTCGCCAACTCCGGAAAATCCGAGGCCGCTATGGTTGCAGCTTTGTTAGGCGGCCGCTTTTCCGGCTGTTTTATATGTTCCACACATCAAAATTGTTCCACGTGAAAAAAATCATAGATTGCTAGTTTAAAAGATTTGCCTTTTGACCATACTAACCGTTACAGAGGAAGAAACAGAAACGGCTTCGAGGCTGATGCTGTTTTTCCGGCAAACGGGAGGGATTCATTATGGTCATCCGTAAATCATACAAGCATTTATTTTATACGTTTTTCGCTCTTGCTATCATGATGATGAGCTGGGAAGGCACGCGCTCGAACGCAGCTCTGGCAGAAGGGGCTATCCCGGATCAGTCGATCCGTCTTCGTATCCTGGCCAACTCCGATAAGCCCGAGGATCAGGCTGTCAAGCGGCAGGTGCGGGACGCCATAATCGCTCAGATGAACGAATGGGTTACGGGTCCGCAATCCATAGATGAGGCGAGGCAAATTGTGCAGCGGAACCTTCCGGTTCTGGAAAAAGTCGTCCGCGACACGCTTGTGTCCCGAGGTCTTGGAGGTATTCCTTACACAGTAGAGCTCGGACAGGTTCCGTTTCCGACCAAAATGTACGGCAGCCGGGTTTATCCGGCCGGGAATTATGAAGCTCTGCGCGTGTCTCTCGGAGAAGGGAAAGGGCAGAACTGGTGGTGTGTACTTTTTCCGCCGCTTTGCTTTGTAGACGGTGTATCAGGTGAAGCTGTGGCTCAGGCGTCTCCTGCTGAAGACGGCGGGGAAGCAAAAACTGCCGGTGAAGCTAAGACGGCTGACGCGCAGAAAAAAGCGGCGAACACTCCCGCCGAAGGATCGGCTGCCGATGCGGCCGCAAGCGGAGATACGGAAGTGAAATTTTTTCTGTGGGAACTGCTTCAAGGTATCATCGGATTCTTTCTGAATCTGTTCAGATAAATTTCGGAAACCAGTAAGGGTGAGCAGCTTTGACAACGACTAAACTATGGCAGATTTACAATGAAGCGGGAGCGGAGACCGGATCCGGACAAACCGCCGATGAGGCGATTGCCGCAGCGGCCTATCTTCTCGTTCAGGGAGAAACCGTAGCGTTCCCGACCGAAACGGTATACGGCTTGGGAGCGGATGCGACCAACTCCGCTGCGGTCGAAGGCATTTACCGGGCCAAGGGCCGTCCGTCGGACAATCCCCTGATCGTCCACATCGCGGAACGCTCTCAAATGGACGCGTTCGTGGAGGGAGTGCCCGCCGAGCCTCTGCTCCGGCTTATGGATGCCTTCTGGCCCGGGCCCCTGACCGTCATCGTGCCGGTCCGCGCGGGCGCGGTATCCCCGCTGGTGACGGCGGGGCTGTCTACCGTCGGGGTCCGCATCCCCGACCACCCGGTCGCCCTGGCGCTGCTGCGCGCCGCAGGCTGCCCGGTGGCTGCCCCGAGCGCGAACAGCTCGGGGCGTCCCAGCCCGACGATGGCGGAACACGTCGCCGAGGATCTCGGCGGACGAATCGGCGGCATCGTCGACGGCGGACCGACGGGCGTCGGCGTAGAGTCGACCGTCGTGGAGTGGGCGTCCGGGGCGGTTTACATCCTCCGCCCCGGCGGGGTTACGGCCGAGCAGCTGCGCGAGGTGCTGCCGGACGTGCCGGTGCGCGAGCCTATGCGCACCGAAGAACCGGCCGGGACGCCGCGGGCTCCCGGCATGAAATACGCGCATTACGCCCCGAAGGGGAGCATGCGCGTGGTGCTGGGCGGCGATCCGCAGGCCGTCGCCGAGTGGATGCGGCGTGACCTTGACGCCGCCAAGGCCCGCGGTGAGCGCACGGGGGTGCTCACCTATGACGAGCGCCGCGGTTTGCATCACGCGGACGCCGTCGTCTCCTCCGGCTCATTGGCAGAGCCGGAGACGATCGCGCGCGGCCTGTATGCCGCGCTGCGGCAGTTCGACCGCGAGGGAGCGACGTATATTCTCGCGGAAGGCTGCCCGGACACGGGAATAGGCCGTGCGGTCATGAACCGGCTGCTGAAAGCCGCGGGTCAAGAAGTTATCCGCGTTTAAGCGGCGGAAGGGGTATCGCTGCACGCGGAACGCCTTCAGACTGTTTGATTCCTACAGGCAGCGGGAATATGCCGTATTCCGGTGCACCGCAAGGCGCCAAAGTTCCGGGAAGCCAGTATCCTTTTCCACACAATACTTATCACGAAAGCTAGCAGCCTTTACCCATGGAGTCAGGTACAAGTCCATAGCATGTTTCCCGGTTTGTCCGCATATCTTGAGAGAGAAAAAGCGGACAGGGGGAAATACCAATGGCGGCACTGGCGGGCGTGTCACCTTTCGTATGGGGCCAACTGCTGACGATCTTCATCATGGCCATTGCGCTGGGTTTTGACGCGTTTTCTTTAGGAATCGGAATCGGAATGAGAGGAATACGCCTGCTGCATATTCTTAAAATCAGCATCGTCATCGGTCTCTTCCATATCCTCATGCCTCTGCTCGGCATGTATGCGGGCCATTATCTCGGCTCTTTGCTCGGACAGGTTGCCGTGGCGGCCGGGGGCGGTCTGCTCATTTTGCTCGGATCTCATATGATTTACAGCTCCTTCCGGGGAGAAGATTCCCCCGCTTTCGATCATCGTACCTTTTGGGGAATGATTTTGTTTGCGCTAAGCGTGAGCGTGGATTCTTTTTCGGTCGGAGTTTCGCTGGGTATTTTCGCGACGGATGTAGTTTTGACGGTTCTGCTTTTCGGGCTTCTGGGCGGAGGTATGTCGATTCTGGGGCTTCTACTCGGGCGCCGGGTGGGAAGCTGGATCGGTGAATACGGTGAAGCGCTGGGCGGTCTGATTTTACTGCTGTTCGGTCTGAAATTTTTGCTGTAAGTTTTCCTGATTTGAAAAAAAGCGGTACAATAATAGAGAGCGGAATGAACCCGTTCGAATACTCTGTAGGGAGGTAGACGGAACGTGAAACAGATCCTTTTTGTCTGTACCGGAAACACATGCCGCAGCCCGCTGGCTGAAGGGATTCTGCGCCATATGGCCCGGGAGGAAAACCTGGAAGTCCAGATCCGTTCTGCAGGGGTTTTTGCTTCCGACGGCAGTCCGATTTCCCGGCAATCTTCTTCCGTTTTGCGTGAAAAAGGCTGTGAAGCTTCTATCAGCTCCAGTCTTCTCAGATCCGCAGACGTGGATTGGGCCGAACTCATCTTAACGATGACACAAGATCATAAACGCGCCGTAATTCAGCGGTTTCCGCAAGCGGCGGATAAAACACATACATTGAAAGAATTTGTAGAAGACGATTCCGGGGTCACGGCAGCGGCCGCAGAGTGGGAGAAGCTGATCGCCGAATTGCAGGTGAAGCAGGCCCTTTCCCAAGAAATCACGCTGGAAGAGAGAACCCGGCTTAAACATCTGGAAAAAAAGTTTCCGGATTATGATATCTCCGATCCTTACGGCGGTTCGCTAGAGCTTTACCGGCATACGGCGGAAGAAATCGAGGAAGCGCTCGTTAAACTGGTTCAAAAGATAAAGGATAGCCGATGAATGGCCACAATGGCCGGGGCTTCTGCTCGCCGGGCTAACAAAATCTTCATTTTTTAGCGGCTTTACAGTTTTGCGGGAATACGGTAAGATAGGGGCATAAAAGAAGACCCGGTGTAACTGGCGACGAGTGGGTGTAACCACAGTGGAGCATCGGGGTATACGGCCGGTCGCCTGGGCAAAAGAGCAGTACATGCGTATTTACACGTGTGTCATGCTCTTTTTTTCATTGTCATTTAACGGTTTCACAGGTGCAGGTAAAGTCGGAATTTGGCGGTTTTTTTCTCCGGCTGATCGGTTTGGGTTATAATAGAGCCAAACGCAGTTTATTCCCACCCGAGGAGGGCTTTTCAATGAAAATTGCAATTGGCGCCGATCACGCCGGATACCGGCTTAAAGATGTTATCGTTCCTTACCTGGAATCGTTAGGTCACGAAGTAAAGGATGTCGGCTGCAACTGTGAACAATCGGTCGATTATCCGGATTATGCCGTCCCCGTTTGCGATATGGTGCTTAACGGACAGGCGGATAAAGGCATTCTGATTTGCGGTACAGGCATCGGCATGACCATTGCCGCCAACAAAATGCCCGGCATCCGCTGCGCGCTTGTGCACGATATGTTCTCCGCGAAGGCAACCCGGGAGCACAACGACACGAATGTGCTTGCTATGGGAGAACGCGTAATCGGACCCGGCGTAGCGCAGGAAATCGTCAAGATCTGGATCGAGACGGAGTTTTCGCACGGGGAACGTCATGAGAACCGCCTGAACAAAGTGAAGCTGCTCGAAGAGAAAAATACGATTCATCCGTAAGGAGCTCTATTTTAAATGGAGGTGATCGTATGAATGACGGTGAGAAAGCTTGGCTGGACGGAATAGGGCCTGCGGTCGAGGCCAATTTCCGGGCGCTGATCGAAGCCGGCGGCTTGAAGCGCGGCCAGATCGTCGTTTTCGGTACCTCGACGAGTGAGGTACGGGGCCAGAGAATCGGCACGTCCGGCACGCCGGAAGCGGCCGAGCGCATTTTTGCCGCCGCGGTCCAGGTGGCGGAAGAACACGGGCTGCGGCTCGCCTTCCAGTGCTGCGAGCATTTAAACCGCGCGCTTGTCGTCGAAGAAGCGCTGCTGGAGCAAGACCCCCGGCTGGAGCCGGTGAATGTGGTGCCGGTGCCCAAAGCCGGCGGCTCGATGGCCGCCCATGCTTACCGGCACCTGGAACGCGCATGCGTCGTGGAAGAGATCGCCGCCCATGCGGGCATCGACATCGGCGACACCCTGATCGGCATGCACCTCCGCCGGGTTGCCGTCCCTGTGCGTCCGCCCGTGAAACAGGTGGGCGAGGCGCACGTGACGATGGCCTACACGCGTCCGAAGCTGATCGGCGGACAGCGGGCCGTGTACGAAGCCGTGCCGGAAAGTCCGGGCATTCCCGTATTCGCCGGCGCCGGCGCGCCTGCCGGCACGGTTTCGGGAGGCGCTGAAGACAGCGGCACCTGTGAGTAATGCACCTTAAGCCGCGATAAGCGGGGAATTTTACCGCCGCTTATCGCGGCTCGTACAAAGCGAAACTGGTTGTGATTTTAAATTCATGGGAGGTTGTTATAGATGGTAGAATTTTTGCGCAAACAGGACCCGAAAATCGTTGAGGCTATGAACCTGGAGCTTGGCCGTCAACGCGACAAAATCGAGCTGATCGCTTCCGAGAACTTTGTAAGCCAGGCGGTTCTTGAAGCTATGGGCACCGTGCTGACGAACAAATACGCGGAAGGCTATCCGTCCAAGCGCTATTACGGCGGCTGCGAGTACGTCGATATCGTCGAAGATATCGCGCGTGACCGTGCGAAAGAACTTTTCGGGGCCGAGCATGCCAATGTACAGCCTCACTCCGGCGCTCAAGCGAATATGGCCGTTTACCTGGCCGCGCTGAAACCGGGCGATACCGTTCTCGGTATGAACCTGGCGCACGGCGGACACTTGACACACGGCAGCCCCGTCAACGCGTCCGGCATCCTCTATAACTTCGTAGCTTACGGAGTAAGCGAGAAGGATTCCCGTATCGATTACGATGATGTCCGCAAAGCGGCGTTCAAACATAGACCCCGCCTGATCGTTGCAGGGGCAAGTGCTTACCCGCGTATCATCGATTTCGAGAAGCTGGGCCAAATCGCGAACGAAGTGGGCGCCTTGTTCATGGTCGACATGGCTCACATCGCGGGTCTTGTTGCGGCAGGTCTGCACCCGAATCCGGTTCCGCATGCTCACTTTGTCACGACGACGACTCACAAAACGCTCCGCGGACCGCGCGGCGGTTTGATCCTGTGCCGCAAGCCTTGGGCCGCCGCCATCGACAAGGCCGTATTCCCGGGTTCCCAGGGCGGACCGCTCATGCACATCATCGCCGCCAAAGCCGTTGCGCTGGGTGAAGCTCTGCAAGCCGACTTCAAGACGTACGGAAAGAACGTTATCGATAATGCCAAAGCGCTGGCGGAAGGTTTGACGGCCGAAGGAATCGACCTCGTTTCCGGCGGCACGGACAATCACTTGATCTTGATCGACCTGCGCAGCCTGAACATCACGGGTAAAGACGCCGAGCATCTGCTTGACGAAGTCGGCGTAACCGTCAATAAGAACGCGATTCCGTTCGATCCGACTAGTCCTTTCGTAACGAGCGGTATCCGTATCGGTACGCCTGCCGCGACTTCCCGTGGAATGGATACGGAAGCCATGAAGCAAATCGCCAAGATTATCGCCCTTACGCTTAAAAATCCGAGCGATTCCGCCGTTCACGACCAAGCCCGTGGACTCGTCAAAGAAGTTACCTCCAAATTCCCGCTTTACACGGGATTGGAATATTAATTCTTTCCTTATAAATAGCCTGCTTTATCAGCGGGCGGCTAGTTAATCCGGGAACCCGCAGGGGGTTCCTTTTTTTATGAAAAAAAGTAGACGGATTGTTCATACAAAAGCAGATTCTTGTCATAAGAGAGTGTGCTTTTTGGGGAGGATATATAAACAGACATATGATATAATGGACGAGGTTTGTGGAAAGTTGGAAAGACATCCAGATCAGCCAGATCGATATTCGGGAGGAATACTATGAGTAAGGTGTTCATTTGCGACCACCCCTTGATTCAGCACAAACTCACATACATAAGAGACGTAAATACGAAAACCAAGGATTTCCGTGAATTGGTGGATGAAGTCGCCACTTTGATGGCGTACGAGATTACGCGTAACATCCAGCTGGAGAACATACAGGTCAAAACGCCTGTAGCGACCGCGGACTGCCGGATTATTTCCGGACGCATGCTCGGCATTATCCCGATTCTTCGCGCAGGGCTAGGCATGGTGGACGGGATTCTGAATCTGATTCCGGCCGCGAAAGTAGGTCATATCGGGCTGTATCGTGACCCCGAAACGCTTCAACCTGTCGAGTATTATGTGAAATTACCCACAGATGTACAGGAAAGAGAATTGATCGTCGTGGATCCGATGCTGGCGACAGGCGGTTCCGCCAACCTGGCTATCACCGCTTTGAAAAACCGCGGATGCGTGCAAATCAAGCTGATGTGCCTGATCGCCGCTCCGGAAGGTATCGAAGCCGTCCAGAAAGAGCATCCGGACATTGACATCTATGTGGCCGCTATCGACGATTATTTGAACGATCACGGTTACATCATTCCCGGTCTGGGAGACGCGGGCGACCGGTTATTCGGTACGAAATAAGTAATTTGGAGGGACGTACGTTCATGAAAAGGTTGAAAGTCATTACGATTTTCGGGACAAGACCGGAAGCCATCAAGATGGCTCCGCTTATTTTGGAGCTTCAGAAGCATCCGGAACAGATTGAATCACTCGTTGCCGTGACGGCCCAGCATCGTCAAATGCTGGATCAGGTGCTTGAGTTGTTCAATATCCAGCCAGATTTTGACCTCAACGTCATGAAGGACCGTCAAACACTCAACGAAGTCACCATCCGGGTTCTTCAAGGGCTGGAACCTGTTTTCCGCGAAGCGAAGCCGGACCTGATTCTGGTGCACGGCGATACGCTGACGACTTTCCTGGCAAGCTATTCGGCCTTCCTGCAGCAGATCAAAGTCGGTCATGTGGAAGCGGGCCTCAGAACCTGGAACAAGATGTCGCCGTATCCGGAAGAGATGAACCGTCAGTTGACAGGCGTCCTCGCGGATCTGCACTTTGCTCCAACCGGTTTGTCGGCAGACAACCTGCGCAGAGAGAATAAATCGGAAGACACGATTTATGTTACCGGCAACACCGTAACGGACGTGTTCCAGTATACCGTGAAGAAGGACTTCCACCATCCGGTTCTGGACTGGGCGGAAGGCAAGCGTCTCATCCTGATGACGGCCCACCGCAGGGAAGCGCAGGGAGAGCCGCACCGTCAGATCTTCAACGCGGTCAAGCGCATTGCGGACGAATTTGAGGATGTCGCGATCGTATATCCGGTCCATCCGAGCCCGGCTGTTAAGGAACCTGCTTATGAAATTCTGGGCAACCACCCGAGAATTAAGCTGATCGATCCGCTCGACGTGTTCGAATTCCACAATATTTATCCGCACACTTACATGATTCTGACAGACTCCGGCGGTATGCAGGAAGAAGCTCCGTCTTTCGGGATTCCGACTTTGGTTCTTCGTGACACTACGGAGCGTCCGGAAGGTGTGGAAACCGGCAACCTGGAGATGGTCGGTACGGACGGGCAGAAAGTTTACGAGCGCGCACGCGCTTTGCTCACCGATCCGCAAACATATGATCGCATGAAAGACGCTGCGAACCCTTATGGAGACGGGCAGGCTTCCCGCAGAATCGTGCAGGGAATCCTTCACCATTTCGGCTATAAAACGGAAAAACCGGACTCTTTTTAGCTCAACTCATTCGACATTGTGACGATGCAATGACAAAGGTCACACTGTACAGTTCCACTGTTTGGTTTTAAATGCCGAAATCCCTTGATATATAAGGGATTTCTGCAATACTGTTCACGAAATGTTTGATTTTATACGAATTGACAAAGTAGACTTTGCTCCGATACAATATATGAGGATTGATAGGGGTCAAAGCCATGAAAAACAAAGGAAACCGCGATAATCCTTGGAGGGCTGCCGGCCTTGTAGGCGCTCTCGGGCTTGATATCGCTATCTGTACACTGCTCGGCTACTTCGCCGCGAACTTCGCAGTCCAGCGTTTTGGCGGTCCGAGAAGCTGGATAGTAGCAGGCGTGATGCTCGGTCTCTTCGCGGGGATCGCTTCGGTTATCATGCTGCTTAAGAAGTTTCTGGAGGAACCCGATGAATGACCTGCTCAAGAAAGCTATGCGTATCGCACTTCTGCTTCTAGCCGCATGTTTACTGGTCTGGGCGCTTGTCCCTTCCGTACGTACGGTAGCTGCAGGATTATCAGTGGGTGCGGTTGCAAGCGGCATCAATGCTTTGCTCCTTCAGCGCAGAGTCGATTTGATCGGCAAAACCGTTGCGGAGCGGGGCGCACAGCGTATGAGTCTCGGATTTTTAAGCCGTCTGGCCACAGTGCTCCTTGCCGTTATGATTGCGCTTAAATTTCCACAACACCTTGATATCGCCTCAACCATAATTGGTTGCTTTTTGGTTCCATTTATACTTTTGCTAGTCGGCATTTTGAGTCGTCCACACAAACCGTAATGCATGGAAAGGGGTGAAATTGGAAAATGCATGAGTTTCCCGTGCTACACTTCGAAAATGGTATCGATATTGACATTTCAACCTTTTTGGCGATTATCGTATCCTGCGTGGTTGTGTTAGTCCTGGCTCTTCTGTCCGTACGGAACCTGTCCGTCGACAAACCTTCCAAATTGCAAAACTTTATGGAATGGGTCGTTGAGTTCGTTCATAACACCATTGCGAGTACGATGCCGCTCAGCAAGGCAAAGTCCTACATTTCGTTAGGATTGACATTAATCATGTTCATCTTTGTCTCCAACCTTCTCGGTCTTCCGTTCGGTATCGTAACCGACCATCATCATGGATTTACGCTATTCGGTCAGCAAGTCTTGACGGATGCCCGTATTCATGAGCTGGAGGAAGCAGGCAAGCATGCTTCTGTGGCTTGGTGGAAATCACCGACAGCCGACCTTTCCGTAACGTCCGCACTCGCCCTGATGGTGTTTGTTATGACGAATACACTCGGTTTGACACAGAACACGAAGCATTATCTTAAGCACTACTTTGAGCCGTTCTGGTTCTTCCTGCCGCTGAACATCATTAAAGAGCTTTCCAAGCCGTTGACGCTTGCTCTTCGTTTGTTCGCGAACATCTTTGCGGGTGAGGTTCTGATCTCCACCATTATGATGCTGGGTGTTGTAGGAATACCGCTGCTCGCCGTTTGGCAGGGCTTCAGTATCTTCGTAGGTGCCATCCAGGCATTCTTGTTCACCATCCTTACCATGGTTTACATTTCCCAAGCTACCGTTCATCATGAAGATCACTAAATGATCGGCTCAGCTGCGTTTAGCAGCTCTGCGCGGCTTCCGCAAGGCGTGGGATCCATATACACATTACAGGTACAAAACCTATTTTCTGAGGAGGAAATTTTTCATGGAATTCCTGGCAGCAGCATTAGCAATCGGTTTGGGCGCACTTGGCGCTGGTATTGGTAACGGTCTGATCGTAAGCAAGACAGTAGAAGGTATCGCTCGTCAACCTGAGCTTCGCGGTACACTGCAAACAACTATGTTTATCGGTGTTGGTATCGTCGAGGTTGTTCCGATTATCGGTGTCGTTCTGGGCTTCCTGATTTTCTTCAGCTAATTCGCATAGCCTCGGTTGGGCGGGGAAGGCCTGAGCCATCCGCGCCTTCGCTATGAATTAGGTTCTTGAAGAATCGCCCCAGCACACAGTTACGGAAAGGAGTGACTCGAATGTCTTGGAATTGGGAATCGTTCGTATTCGCGCTTGTCGCGTTCGGAATTCTATACTGGCTGCTCAGCAAATACGCCTTCGGTCCGTTGCTCGCAACGATGGAAGAGCGCAGAAAGCTGATTGCCGACCAGATGAACTCTGCTGACGCAAGTCGTGTTCAAGCCGAGCAAATGCTCGAAGAACAGAAGCAGGTAATTCAAGAGGCACGTAAAGAAGCTTACCAAATGATTGAGCAAGCTAAATTGACGAGCTCCAAGCAAGCCGAAGAAATCGTCGATAAAGCGAAAAGCGAAGCGGACCGCGTGAAAGAAGAAGCGGTACGCGAGATCGAAAGCGAGAAAAACAAAGCGGTTGCAGCACTGCGCGGTCAAGTTAGCGCCATGTCCGTTATGATCGCTTCTAAAATTATTGAAAAGCAAGTTGACGAAAAGTCACAGGAAGAATTGGTGAACCATTACCTGAATGAGGTAGGGGGATCTAAATGAGTGACATCGTGGTAGCGAAAAGATATGCGAAAGCACTTTTTGAAGCTGCGAAGGAGCAGAACACGGTCGCTCAAGTTGAAACTGAACTGACCGAGATTGTTCAGACGATCCAGGATCATGCGGAACTGCGCAGCGTTCTGGATCATCCGAATATCGACGTGCCTGCAAAACGTCAGCTATTGTCGAACATCTTTGCGGATCGGATTTCTCCGCTCGTTATGAATACGATTAAACTCCTGATCGATAGAAGACGGCAATCCCTGCTTCCTATTGTACTGTCCGACTTTGTTCAGATTTCCAACGAGTCGCTTGGCCAGGCAGACGCAACGATTCATACAGCCCTGCCGCTGTCTGAAGTACAAGTCAAGGAAATTGCAGACAACTTTAGCCGTATAACCGGCAAACAAATTCGTGTACAGACGGTAGTCGACCCGAGCTTGCTTGGCGGCATTACTGTTCGGATCGGTGACCGTCTATACGACGGCAGTTTGGCTGGCAAACTCGAACGTTTGGATAAATCGCTGAAACAAGCTCAAGCAATGTAGATAGGGGTGAGGTTCGTTGAGTATCAGACCTGATGAAATCAGCACGCTGATTAAGCAGCAAATCGAAAATTATACAGCAGATCTGCAAGTCGTTGAAGTCGGTACGGTTATCACTATCGGTGACGGTATCGCTCGTGTGCACGGCTTGGAGAACGTCATGGCCGGTGAGCTTCTCGAGTTCGCCAACGGCGTTGTGGGCATGGCGCAGAACCTGGAAGAAAACAATGTGGGTATCATCATTCTCGGTCCGTACTCGGAAATCCGCGAAGGTGACCAAGTTAAGCGTACAGGCCGCATCATGCAGGTGCCTGTAGGCGAAGCGCTACTCGGACGCGTTGTTAACGCACTGGGTATGCCGATTGACGGCAAAGGACCGATCGAAGCTTCCGGCTACCGTCCGGTTGAATCCGCGGCTCCTGGCGTTATGGCGCGTAAATCCGTACACGAGCCTATGCAGACCGGTATCAAGGCGATTGACGCGCTTGTGCCGATCGGCCGCGGCCAGCGTGAGTTGATCATCGGTGACCGTCAAACCGGTAAAACGGCGATTGCCATCGATACGATCATCAACCAAAAAGGCAATGGCGTGAAATGTATCTACGTTGCCATCGGACAGAAGCAGTCCACCGTTTCCAACGTAGTGGATACACTCCGCCGCAACGGCGCTCTCGATTACACGATCGTCGTAACCGCGAGTGCATCCGAACCGGCTCCACTGCTCTTCCTGGCTCCTTATTCGGGTTGCGCAATGGGCGAATACTTCATGTACAAAGGCGAGCATGTCTTGATCGTTTATGACGATCTGTCCAAACAAGCTGCCGCTTACCGTGAGCTCTCCCTGCTTCTCCGTCGTCCTCCGGGCCGTGAGGCTTATCCGGGTGACGTATTCTACCTTCACTCCCGTTTGCTTGAGCGTGCAGCCAAGCTGAACGACGAGCTGGGCGGAGGCTCCATCACGGCGCTTCCATTCATCGAAACTCAAGCGAGTGACGTATCGGCGTACATTCCGACCAACGTAATTTCCATTACGGACGGTCAAATCTTCCTGGAGTCCGACCTGTTCTATTCCGGTCAGCGTCCGGCCATCAACGTGGGTATCTCTGTATCCCGTGTAGGTAGCTCCGCTCAAGTGAAAGCCATGAAGAAAGTTGCCGGTACCCTCAAGACTGACCTTGCACAATATCGCGAATTGGCTGCTTTCTCGCAGTTCGGTTCCGACCTTGATAAAGCAACGCTTTCCCGTCTGAACCGCGGTGAGCGTACACTGGAAATTCTGAAGCAGGGTATTAACGAGCCGATGCCTTTCGAAAAACAGGTTATCAGCATCTATGCCGCTACTAAAGGTTTCCTGGACGAACTGCCGGTTAAAGACATTACCCGTTTCGAAAAAGAATTCCTTGCATACCTCGATGCCAACAAACCGGAAATCGCCAGCTCCATCCGCGACACGAAGGATCTAACTTCCGACACGGAAAAAGCGCTGGTTGCAGCTATCGAGACATTCCGTAAAGGATTCTCGGTATCCGGATAATTATGAGAATTTGCGATTCCATAATCAAGCTGCAGGGGGTGAAACGGTATGGCTAAGGGTATACGCGAGATTAAGCGTCAGATTAAGAGCAAACAGAGCTCAATGCAGATCACTAAAGCAATGGAGATGGTGGCGGCTTCCAAGCTGAAGCGCGCTCAAACCAATGCGGAGGCTTCCCGTCCTTATGCGGACAAAATCCGCGAAGTTGTGTTTAGTGTGGCTGCGGGCTCGAAAGGCGTTCAGCATCCGATGCTCCAGGTTCGTAAAGTCAAACGTACGGGATATCTGGTTTTGACTTCTGACCGCGGACTCGCTGGCGGTTTTAACGCCAACGTGCTTCGGAAGGCGTTAAACGCTATTCGTGAACGCCATAAATCTTCGGATGAATATGCGGTTTTCGTTGTCGGCCGCAAAGGCAGGGATTTCTTCAAGCGGAGAAACATCCCGGTCTTTGACGAAGTCACAGGCCTTAGCGATTCTCCGACGTTCGCCGATATCAAGCAGCTCGCTTCGTCCGCTGTGCAGAACTTCATCGACGGCAATTACGACGAGCTGTACGTCTATTACAACCAGTTCCATAACGCAATTACGCAAACGCCGGTTGAGAAAAAACTGCTGCCGCTCGAGCAGCCGGAGTCCGGCAGCAGCGCTGTCTCTTCCTACGAATATGAGCCCTCCGCCGAAGGCGTTCTGGAAGTACTGCTTCCGAAGTATGCGGAAACGGTCATTTTCAGCGCCGTGCTGGAAAGCAAAGCGAGCGAATTCGGCGCGCGTATGACCGCTATGGGCAGCGCGACGAAGAATGCGACGAAGATGATTGCAGAGCTTACACTTTCCTACAACCGTGCACGTCAGGCGGCAATTACCCAGGAAATTTCGGAGATTGTTGCTGGTGCCAACGCATTGAATTAATGCGCAGTGCGGAACTAAGCATTTGAGTACAGGAGGGAAATACAATGAGCAAAGGACGTGTTGTTCAGGTCTTGGGACCGGTTGTCGACATCGAGTTCGAACGTGGACATCTGCCCGAGATTCTGAATGCCATTAAAATTCAAAAAACTGCTCAATCCGCTGATCAAGAAAACAGCGAAGTGACAGTTGAAGTTGCCGTACACCTTGGCGACAACCAAGTACGCTGTGTAGCCATGTCTTCCACGGACGGTCTCGTGCGCGGAATGGCAGCCATCGATACGGGTGCCGCTATCTCCGTACCGGTCGGTCCTGCTACGCTGGGTCGCGTGTACAACGTACTGGGCGATCCGATCGACGGTAAAGGTCCTGCGGACCGGACCCTGACATCCGCGATTCACAAGCAAGCTCCTGAGTACGTCAATCTGACGACTCAAGCCGAGATGCTGGAAACGGGTATCAAGGTTATCGACCTTCTTGCTCCTTACATGAAGGGCGGAAAGATCGGTCTCTTCGGTGGTGCGGGTGTAGGTAAAACCGTAACCATGCAAGAGCTTATTCATAACATCGCGCAGGAGCATGGCGGTATTTCCGTATTTGCGGGCGTAGGTGAAAGAACACGTGAAGGTAACGACCTTTATCACGAGATGAGTGATTCCGGCGTTATCGCCAAGACCGCAATGGTATTCGGTCAAATGAACGAACCTCCAGGCGCGCGTCTTCGTGTTGCTCTTTCCGGTCTGACTATGGCGGAGTATTTCCGTGATGAGGAAGGCCGTGACGTACTTCTGTTCATCGACAACATCTTCCGTTTCACACAAGCGGGTTCCGAAGTTTCCGCCCTCCTCGGACGTATGCCGTCCGCGGTAGGTTACCAGCCTACGCTGGCAACCGAAATGGGTCAACTTCAAGAGCGTATTACTTCCACGACCAAAGGTTCTGTAACGTCGATTCAAGCGATCTACGTACCGGCGGATGACTATACTGACCCGGCTCCGGCAACTGCGTTTGCCCACTTGGACGCAACGACTAACCTCGAGCGTTCCATTGCCGCGAAAGGTATCTTCCCGGCCGTTGATCCGCTTGCTTCCTCTTCCCGTATCCTGACTCCTCAGGTAGTAGGCGAAGAGCACTATGAAGTGGCACAAGGCGTTAAGCGTCTGCTTCAACGTTACAAAGAACTTCAAGATATTATCGCGATCCTCGGTATGGACGAGTTGAGCGAGGATGACAAGATTGCCGTTAACCGCGCAAGACGCGTAGAACGCTTCCTGTCCCAACCGCTCCACGTTGCCGAAGCGTTTAACGGTATGCCAGGTCTCTACTGCCCGGTTAAAGAAACCGTGCGCAGCTTCAGAGAACTGCTTGACGGCAAGCATGACGACCTGCCGGAAGCAGCTTTCGTTAACGTGGGTTCGATTGATGAGGCCGTTGAAAAGGCAAGAACGATGGTATAAGCAATCGGGTCATGCAGGCGTCTGCCTGCTTTCCCTGGTTTGATCCGAGTCGGAGAGAGGAACTCTCACGATGCCCTCTCTTGGACAAGGTGAAAAGCTTACGAAGCGAACGAACTTTCTAGCGAAAGTTCTGGGGAGGAATGAGCGTGAGTACTTTCCTTTTGGAAATCGTAACTCCGGAGCGCATCGTATATACCCAGAATGTTCACATGGTAAGTGTCGACGGCATCGAAGGCCAACTTGGCATTCTTCCGAACCACATTCCGTTTGTGACACCTTTGAAAATCGCACCCGCCACAATCAAGCTTGAGAATGGCAAACAAGATATCGTCGCTTTGAACGGCGGTTTCATGGAAGTGCGCAAAGATAAGGTTGTCATCCTGGCGGAAAGTGCGGAGCTGCCTGGCGACATTGACATCGAACGTGCGAAGTCTGCGAAGGAACGCGCCGAGAAACGTTTAACGGGTAAGAAAGACGAAGCTGATTTCCAGCGCGCCGAGCTTTCTCTTAAACGGGCGTTGAACCGGATCGGGGTTTACGAGCAAAAATAAGCAAGCAGAAACAGAGGACGTTTAATGCGTCTTCTGTTTTTTATTTTTTGTCAAAGAATGCGTTTACAACTAAAATCATTTTCATTAGACACATTTTTTGAGCGTATGCTATAATTGGAAAGGCATTACATTACCAAATTTTATGAGATGATTCAAGATTTCTTATGAAAATGGAGGCGGTTTCAATCAGATGTACACGGTAAAGTATGTGATCGTAGCCATTTTCGTCGCACTCGGCATCTTGCTTCCGGTTGCAGCTCTTACGATCGGCAGATGGCTTAGACCCAACAAGCCGAACGAAGATAAAGCGACCACTTACGAAAGCGGAAATGAGCCGGTAGGGGAAGGTCAGGTCAGGTTCAATATCCGGTATTATCTTTTCGCCTTAATGTTTGTCATTTTTGATGTGGAAACCGTATTTTTGTATCCGTGGGCCGTGGCATATAACAAGCTGGGGCTGTTTGCACTGGTGGAAATGTGTATTTTCGTCCTGCTTCTCGGTGTTGGGTTACTCTATGCTTGGAAGAAGAAGGTGCTGCAATGGACTTCAATTTAGAGTCGATAACTCCGGAGGATCGTGCCGAACTGGATCGCAACGTGTTTATGACAACTCTGGAGCAGGTCAAAGCCTGGGCAAGGAGCAACTCCTTGTGGCCGCTCACTTTCGGCCTTGCATGCTGTGCCATCGAAATGATGGGGACGGGCGCGTCGCATTATGATTTGGACCGTTTTGGCGTCATTTTCAGAACATCTCCCCGCCAATCCGATGTGATGATCGTGGCCGGTACGGTAACCAAGAAAATGGCTCCGCTGCTGCGTCGTCTGTACGATCAGATGCCGGAACCGAAGTGGGTTATCGCGATGGGTTCCTGCGCTACGGCAGGCGGTCCGTACGTAAAATCTTATGCGGTTGTAAAAGGTGTCGATCAGGTTGTTCCCGTCGATGTGTATATTCCGGGCTGTCCACCGAACCCGGCGGCATTGATTTATGGAATCAATAAGCTTCAGGAGAAAATCCGATACGAGGCGAAAACCGGAAAGCAGGTGACGAACCTGTGACCGATAAGGAAAAGGAAAAGAAAGACCCTCAGGAAGCCGATATTCAATCAAAACCGACAAAATCAGACGAAAACTTGGAAGCGAATACAATTGAATATAAGGAAAAACAAGGAATTTTGTCGAAAGAGGAAAATAAGGAGTTACATACGATTCCGGAGGAAGTAAAACCGGCGGGGAACGACACTGCATCTCCGGCTCGTTCGTCCGAGCGGAGCGCCTCGGAAAAGGGCACCGGCGGACCGGCGCCGGAGACCCCGGCGTCCGGTGCTGCGCAGCGCACGGACGCAAACCGTGCGGCAGCGCGAAGCGCCGCTGCCGATGAATCCGGCGGCACCGTTCCGGCCGCCGCGGCCAACACCGCTGTCCCGACGGAAGGGACAGCAGCCGTAGACGGCGGCGACAAAGCGAAAGCCGCCGCCGAAGCGCGCGCAGCCCGGGCGGCTGCCCGCGCCGCCAAAACCGCGGCTCCGGCGGAGGATGCTCCGCCGAAGCCGCCGTCCCCGAACCAGCCGCTGCTGGACCGGCTGGTCGAGATCCTGAAGGGAGAGGTGGCCGGGGATGCCGTTGATGAAGCGTTCATCAACGAAATTGACGGTCACCGTCCCTTCGTGGTTATCCGCGGCGAGCACTGGGTGCGTGCCGCGGAGGTTTTTCTGCAGCACGAGGAGCTGCAGTGCGGCTACCTGCGCAGCGTAAGCGGCGTCGATCTCGGAAACCAGCTGGAAGTGGTTTACCATCTGCTCTCTATCCCGCTGCGCCAAGAATACGGAGTCCGCGTGCGCACAGAGCGGGAAGCTCCGTCGGTTCCCTCCGTAGCTTCCGTATGGCCGACCGCGGACTGGAACGAGCGGGAAATTTATGACCTGCTGGGCATTGAATTTCCCGGCCATCCCAACCTGACGCGCATCATGATGCCGGACGAGTGGGTAGGCCACCCGCTGCGCAAAGATTACGAAGCGTACGACCCGGAGGTGTAGCGTTTTGTTACGGACAGAAGAACTGCTGCTTAACGTAGGGCCTCAGCATCCGAGTACCCACGGGGTATTCCGGATTATCGTGAAGCTGGACGGAGAGATTATCCGAGAGGCGATTCCGGTCATGGGCTACCTTCACCGCGGCACCGAGAAGCTTGCGGAAAATCTCAATTACACTCAAATCATCCCTTATACCGACCGGATGGACTACGTATCGGCCATGACAAACAATTATGTGCTGGTCAACGCGGTCGAAAGGATGCTGGGTCTGCAGATACCGGAAAGAGCCGAATATTTGCGTATTCTGGTTATGGAGCTTCAGCGGATTGCCAGTCATCTTGTCTGGTGGGGAACATATTTGCTGGATATCGGGGCGATGAGTCCGTTTCTTTATGCGTTCCGCGACCGGGAAATGATTATCGACTTTTTCAATGAGCTGTGCGGTGCCAGGCTCACCTATAATTACATGCGTGTCGGCGGCGTCAAATGGGATGCTCCGGAAGGCTGGCTGGACAAAATCCGGGCATTTATCCCTTACATGAAGAGTAAGCTGGAAGAGTATGACCGCCTTGTCAGCGGCAATGAAATATTCCTGGCACGGATCAAGGGCGTAGGCCGCTACGATGCCGACACGGCCATCGCTTACGGATTAAGCGGGGCCAATCTGCGCTGTACCGGAGTGAAATGGGACTTGCGTAAGGATCAGCCTTACTGTATTTATGACCGCTTCGATTTTGATGTGCCGGTAGGAACCAACGGCGACTGTTATGACCGTTATCTCCTTCGGCTTGAAGAAATCGTTCAATCTCTGCGTATCATCGAACAGGCGCTGGATCAGATTCCGGAAGGCGAAACGATGGGAAAAGCTCCCCGGGTCATCAAGCCGCCCGAAGGCGATATTTATGCACCGATCGAATCACCGAGGGGGGAAATCGGCTGTTTTATCATGTCCAAAGGGCGTCCTGAACCGTTCCGGCTGAAGTTCCGGCGGCCCTCCTTCGTTAATCTTCAAATTTTGCCTAAGCTGCTGGTCGGGGAGACCATGACCAACCTCATTACTATTCTCGGCGGAATCGATATCGTTGTAGGGGAGGTGGACGGCTGATGCTGGATCTGGTCGGACAACCGCTGTCATGGACGACCGGGCTTATTTTCGCGGCCTACGGCGTTGTGCTGCTTCTGATCATCCTGGGGTTTGTTACCTATGCCATCTACTTCGAGCGTAAAGTCATCGGCTGGATGCAGGGGAGATACGGCCCTAACCGGGTAGGCCCTCTGGGACTGCTTCAAACGGTCGCTGACGTGTTCAAACTGCTTATCAAGGAAGATACCATTCCGCGCAAAGCGGACCGGGAACTGTTCATTCTCGCGCCTGTGCTTACGTTTGTCCCGGCTTTCGTCGTTGTGGCGACGATTCCGTTCACGGCTAATCTCATTCATGCCGATCTTGATGTCGGCCTCCTTTATTACGTGGCGCTGTCCGGCATCTCAACACTGGGCATGATTCTCGGCGGTTGGGCGTCCAACAATAAGTATGCTCTGCTCGGGGGCATGCGGTCAGCCGCTCAAATGATCAGTTACGAAGTTCCTCTCGTCATTTCCGTGATCGGGGTCATCATGATGACCGGCACCTTGAACCTTCATAAAATCGTGGAAGCCCAGGGAGATAATTTCTGGAACTGGAACTTCCTCCCCCAGATCATCGGTTTTATCGTCTTCGTCATTGCGGGCGTGTCCGAGCTCAACCGCACCCCGTTTGACCTGCCCGAAGCCGAATCGGAGCTTGTAGCCGGCTATCACGTCGAATACAGCGGATTCCGTTTCGCTTTCTTCATGCTTGCGGAGTACGTGTACGTATTCGCTATCGCTTCCTTGACTACCGTTCTTTTCCTGGGCGGCTGGCACGCTCCTTTTGCTTTTCTTACCTTTATTCCGGGCATTGTCTGGTTCCTGCTTAAATTCTCGTTCATCGTTTTCTTCTTTTTCTGGATCAGAGCGACTTTGCCCCGAATCCGGATCGATCAGCTGATGGGGCTCGGCTGGAAGGTTCTTTTGCCTTTGGCGCTGCTCAATATTTTTATAACGGCTCTTTACATGGGGCTTACCGGATAAGGCGGCTGCCGCCGTTCTATGAAGTCGTAAAAGGAGGAGAGGACCAGTGAAAGGTCTTATCAAAGGATTAGGCGTGACGCTCAAAACGATGACCCAGAAAAAAGTGACTTACGCTTATCCCGATGTACCCCTGCAAATGCCGGACCGGTTCCGGGGAATCCAGCATTTCGAACCGGATAAATGTATTGTCTGCAATATGTGTGCGAAAGTATGTCCCACGGAATGTATAACCCTGACAGGGAAGCCGAATCCCGATCCCGATAAAAAAGGGAAAATTATCGACACCTACGATATCAATTTTGAAATTTGTATCCTTTGCGATCTCTGTACGGAAGTTTGTCCTACCGAAGCGATTGTGATGACCAACCACTTTGAATTGAGCGCCTACAGCCGTGACGAGCTGTTTAAAGATATGAAATGGCTCACGGACAACAACACGCTGGTGCGTAAAGAAAACAATTCCGCTCTTCCCAAAGGAGGCGCGAAGAAAGATGTTTAGCGGCCTGGGAAGCTTTTTGTCGGAAGGCCAGAACTGGTGGTTTCTTCTGTTTGCCATCTGTGCGATCGGGGGCGCCATCTATATGATCACGTTCACCAAAGTCGTTCATATGGTGCTGTCCGTTGCCTTCACTTTCGTGAGTCTGGCCGGATTATACGTACTGCTGGAAGCGGAGTTTGTCGGTTTTGTCCAAATTCTGATCTATGCCGGTGCTATTTCGATCCTGATGATATTCGGGATTATGATGACCAACCACCGGGCGGAAGAGAGAGCCAAGAGCGGTCCGGTCCAGAAGATTCTGCTCGGTATCGGGTCGCTGGGACTCTTCGGCATCCTCTTTTACGCGATTCAAAATACGACCTTTCCTTCGGCCTCGGGCTCTCTTCAAACCGGACAGGACAATACGCTTGAGATCGGAAAACTGCTGTACAACGAATACGTCATTCCGTTCGAAATTATGTCCGTGCTGCTGACGGTAGCTTTTATCGGGGCGATTGTCGTTGCCAAAAGAGAGGAGGATTAACGTGACGAGTGTAGTGACTCCTTATCTGACACTGGCGGCCATTTTGTTCTGCATCGGTTTGTACGGGGCTTTGTCCAAGAAGAACGGCGTCATCGTCCTCCTCTCTATCGAACTTATGCTCAATGCCGTGAACCTGAACCTGGTCGCGTTCGCCAAAATGGGCGCACAGCCTGCGCTGACCGGTCAGATTTTTTCCTTGTTCACCATCACGGTCGCTGCGGCGGAAGCGGCTGTAGGCGTCGCGATCCTGATCGCCCTGTACCGCAACAAAGGAACCGGCAACGTGGACGAAATGGACTCCATGAAACATTAGCGGCGAAAGGCCCGGCTTCTATCCTCATCTTTGATTGGCAGAGCTGTTTAACGTCATGGCCTTGAAGGAGGAAAGGAATAATATGATTTCCGTTTATTCGCAATATGCCTGGCTCATCCCGTTGTTTCCGCTCCTGGCCTATGTACTGATAACCGCTTCAGGCAGGTCGGCAAGAAAAACAGGACTGTATCTGAGCACGGCCGCCATATTCGTCTCGTTTGTCGTGGCGCTTCTCATTTTCATCGAAAGAATCGGAAAGGGCGTTCAGGATTACACCTGGGACGGTTTCCGGTGGCTGCGGATCGGCGATTTATCGGTAAGCCTTGGTTTCGAGGTCAATAATTTAAACGCGATCATGCTCATTATTGTCACTCTCGTCTCGCTGCTCGTCCATATTTATTCGATCGGTTATATGAAGGAAGACGAACGGGTCCATGTGTTTTTCAGCTACATATCGCTCTTTTCTTTTGCGATGCTGGGACTGGTGATTTCAGTCAATCTGGTGGAGTTTTATCTGTTCTGGGAGCTTGTCGGGGTCTGTTCGTTCCTGCTGATCGGATTCTGGTATACGAAACCGGAAGCGAAGGCGGCCGCAAAAAAAGCGTTTATCGTAACCAGAATAGGCGATTTCGGTCTGTTTATCGGAATTCTGCTTCTGTTTTGGAGCATGCCGGGTCATGCGCTGGATTTTAATTCGGTACAAAATGCGTTTACAAGCGGTCAGGTCGATAGCTCCGCCGCCACTTGGATCGCGCTTCTTTTCTTTATGGGAGCCATGGGTAAATCAGGACAGTTTCCTCTGCACACCTGGCTGCCAGATGCGATGGAAGGACCTACTCCGATCAGTGCGCTTATTCATGCGGCGACTATGGTCGCTGCCGGGGTCTACTTGGTCGCACGCACGTTCGATGTATTCCTTGCATCGGATACGGCCATGCAGGTCGTCGCTTATGTAGGCGGTTTTACGGCGATTTTCGCGGCGACCATCGGAACGGCGCAGAACGATATCAAGCGGATTCTCGCGTATTCGACGGTATCTCAGCTCGGGTATATGATGATGGCGCTTGGAGTGAGCGCCACGTATACGGCCGGCATGTTCCATTTGTTTACGCACGCGTTCTTCAAAGCTCTTCTGTTTCTGGGCGCGGGCAGCGTCATTCATGCCGTACATACGCAGGATATTACCAAGATGGGCGGAGTCGGGGGAAAGATGAAGATTACGGCATGGACGTTCGCCATCGGAACGCTGGCTTTGTCCGGAATTCCACCGTTCTCCGGCTTCTGGTCCAAGGATGCGATTCTGTCCCAGGCCTACGAGACGAATTCGCTTCTCTTCTGGGTCGGCATTGCCGGGGCTTTCTTTACGGCCTTGTATATGGCCCGGCTCTTTTTCCTGGTATTCTGGGGCAAATCGCGCAGCGGTCAAGAGGCTCACGAATCTCCCACCTCTATGACCGTTCCGCTCCTTCTGCTGGCGGTTCCTGCCGCTCTTGCAGGCTTTCTGTACACCCCGTGGAGCGGGTGGTTCGGCGACTGGCTGACAGGCAGAACCGAAGAACCCGCCGTTCACGCGGGCGTGATGGTTCTCTCCACGGCAGCGGGCGTTCTGGGCCTTGTTCTGGGTTACCTGCTATATGCAAGGAAGCCGGAAAGCTCTCTGTTCTCCGCAAAGTTTCCATGGCTGTACAATCTCGTGCGCCGTAAATATTATATCGACGAAATTTACCGGACGGTCATTGTCCTTCCGCTGCGGGGAATCGGGTATTTGCTGCAGGCCGTAGACACGTTTATCGTGGGCGGTGCCGTCAGGCTCGCGACCGCAGCCGCCGTCGGACTGGGCCGAACGGGCTCGCGGCTGCAGAACGGCCAAGTTCAGACCTACGGCCTGATCACCCTGCTCGGCCTGCTTGTTCTCATCCTTGCTATAGCCGGAAGGAGGTTTATCCATGTCGGCTAGCCTGCTTAGTCTGATCGTGTTTTCCCCGCTGCTGGGCGTGCTCGTCCTCCTCTTTATGCCGAAGGAGAACAGAAAGGCGCTCCAGGCCGTATGCGTGGCGGCGACCGGAATCCCGCTTCTGCTCAGCGTGTGGCTGTATGCGGCCTATTCCAACGGGACGGCGGGGATGCAGTTCAAGGAGCAGCTGGACTGGATCCGCATCCCCCTCAACAAAGAAGGGGTTGAAGGCCTCGCCAGCTTCTACTGGACCGTTCAATATCATCTGGCCGTTGACGGATTGTCGATGCCGCTCGTTTTCCTTGCCGCGTTAGTGTTCACAATGGCCGCCTTGGCTTCGGTTTATATCAAGAAAAGGTGGAAGGCTTATTCGATCTGGCTGCTGCTGCTCGAAGTCGGCGTCTTCGGCGTGTTTACGTCCCAGGATCTGTTCCTGTTCTTCCTCTTTTTCGAAATCACCCTCGTTCCGATGTTTTTCCTGATCGGAATCTGGGGCGGCGTGGACCGCGAAAAGGCTGCCAGCCGCTTCCTGATTTACAACGGACTCGGCTCGGCCATCATGCTCATCGCCTTCGTTATTCTCGTCACGACGGCGGGAATTTCACAGCAGATTGCAGGCAATCAGTTGACCGTTTTCTACAGCGGCGATATCCAGACGATTGTACATAATCTGCTGCAGGACCCGGCAGCCCTGGTGAATCAGGCATCGCCTGATCCCCGAGCGGAAAACCCGTTTTTCCTGAGCGGGGGCATGAAAACAGTCCTGCTGATCATGCTGCTCGTCGCTTTCGGCATCAAGCTGCCGATCTTTCCGTTTCACACCTGGATGCTCAAGGTGCATACGGAGGCTCCGCCTCCCGTGGTGATGATTCACTCGGGTATTTTGCTGAAAATGGGCGCTTACGGGCTCATCCGCTTCGGGATCCTGCTTTTTCCGGCCCAAGCGCAGGAGTGGGCGTGGGTACTTGCCCTGCTGGGAGTCGTCAACATTTTGTACGGGGCCCTGCTGGCTTTTGTCCAGAATGAGTTCAGGCTAGTGCTCGCTTACTCCAGTATCAGCCACATGGGCATTGTCCTGCTGGGCTTGGCGGCCTTTAATCCGATCGGCATGCAGGGGGCGATTTTCCAGCTCGTTTCTCACGGCCTGATCTCTGCTCTCATGTTCCTGCTCGTCGGAAGTATTTACGAACGGACCTCCACGACGGAGCTTGGCAAGCTGGGCGGATTGGCAAAATCCATGCCGTTTTTAAGCGCTATTCTGCTTGTGGGAGGGCTTGCTTCCCTTGGACTGCCTGGGCTCTCGGGCTTCGTGAGCGAACTGCTGGCGTTTATCGGCTTGTTCGGTACGGCCCGGGTTCTGGCGATTATAGGTGCAGTCGGCATTATCCTGACGGCCGCTTATGTTCTGCGGGGGGTTATGAAAATTACTCACGGCCCGCTGCCGGAACGGTTCAAGGAACTGCCGGATGCCCGTTTTGTAGAAGTGGTGCCGATGATTGCGCTGGTCGCTTTCATTCTTCTGCTCGGTGTATATCCGGGAATACTGAGCGAGCCTCTGCAGCAGACGGTAAACGGATTCCATCAGACGATTCACAGCTTAGCTGGGAAGATAGGGGGGTAGAACGTGGAACCGATACGAATTCATGTACAGGATTTAACGCATCTGCTCCCGGAAATAACACTGGTTATCACGGCTATCCTGCTGTCGGTGCTCGATCTGTTTTTGCCGAAGGCGGTCAACCGGAAATGGATCGGCTGGCTCTCTCTAGCCGGCATCGCGGTCTCTATCGCCTTGGTTATCGCCCAGCTTAATCCCGATCAGGCAATTGTGCTCCTTAACGAAAGTTACCGTATAGACGATTTCGGAAACTTGCTGAAACTGGTATTCCTCGGCGGAACCGCACTTATCGTTCTAATGAGTCTCGGGAGCGTGGAAGACGGGGAAATACCGCACGTCGGGGAATATTATTATTTCCTGCTGCCGGCTGTGCTCGGGGCCATGGTGATGGCTTCCTCCGCCGACCTCATCACGCTATTCGTCGGATTGGAGCTTCTTAGCATTACTTCCTACGTGCTTGTCGCCATGAAAAAGAAAAACACCCGGTCCAACGAGGGCGCGTTCAAGTACGTCATATTGGGCGGAATATCGTCCGCCATTATTTTGTATGGCATGTCCTTCCTTTACGGGATGGCGGGAACAACGAACATGGGTGCGATACAGGCGGCCATCGTGGCCGGCTATGAGGGCTACAAACCGCTCCTGTATGTATCTTTTTTCCTGCTCTTAGCCGGGTTCGGTTTCAAAATAGCCGCCGCGCCTTTCCATTCCTGGGCGCCGGATGTCTACCAGGGAGCTCCGACGCCGGTTACCGCTTTTCTCGCCGTTATATCCAAAGGGGCGGCTTTTGCCATCTTGTTCCGGGTCTTTTATGTGCTTCTGGCATTGGGACAGTTCGGAGACGAAGGGCTTCAAAAGGATATTTTCCTGGCTCTGTCAGTAGTGGCGGCAGCGGCGATGATCTGGGGCAACACGGTCGCGCTGCGGCAAAAAAACGCCAAACGGCTGCTGGCTTATTCCGGTATCGCCAATGCGGGTTATCTCCTCGTGCCTTTGGCCGTCCATATCAATCTGGTGCAGGTGGATAACTTTTCCAAGTTTTTCTTTTATCTGATCGCCTATATGTTGATGAATATCGGAGCCTTCGCCGTCCTTCAGATTATAGAAAAATCGACCGGAGACGAGGAGATTAAAGGGTTTGCCGGACTCTACTACCGTGCTCCCTGGACGTCTGCGGCCGCTGTTCTCCTGCTTCTGTCATTGGCGGGGATTCCGGTTTCCGCGGGATTTTTTGGGAAATTATATTTGCTGTTCGGCGCGATGCAGGCGCATTTATACTGGCTCGGTGCCGTTATGATGATTACGAGCGTCGTTTCGTTCTATTACTACTTCGGCATTATCCGGCAAATGTTCATGCGCGCCGATCTTGAAGACCGGCCCGTACGCGTTCCGGTTCCCCTGGGAATCACCCTTTGGCTGTGTGCGGGTCTGACGGTATTGCTTGGACTTATTCCCGGATATCTGCTCGCTTATATCGACCGGATATTCAGTTTGACTAGGGACCTCCTAATCCTGTCATAAATTTGATATAATATAAGCTTCTCCGCTGTTTGGGCAGTGGAGGGGCTTATTTTTTATTGTTTTGATGTGCAGACAGGCGGCGTGCAATTATCGGGGCTTATTTATTTTTTTAAAATGACCGAAAGAGGACTCTTCAAATGAACCGAAAATTTCGATATAAATGGATGTATGGATGGCTCGGGATTGTACTGCTCGTGTGGACCGTCGGTATATCGAACGTACAGGCGTATCCGGTTTCCAGCGATCCTTTGCGGGTGAAACAAACCTACCTGGATGACATACATATGGATGAAGCCTGGGCACAGGCGGGCGACAGCGACGGGCCTGTCATCGTGGCAGTCGTGGATACGGGCGTTGACCTGACGCATCCCGATCTGGAAGGCAGGCTCGTCCCGGGGGCGAATCTGCTTAATCCGCAGGAGAAGCCCCAGGATGACAACGGCCACGGTACGAACGTGGCCGGGATTATCGCCGCCAGGATGAACAACGACAAAGGCATAGCCGGCATCGCGCCCAACGCCAAAATCATGCCGATCAAGGCGTTGGAAGCGGACGGTACGGGCGGCGAGACCAAGCTTGGCGAAGGCATCCGGTATGCCGTCGATCACGGGGCCAAGATCGTCGTGCTCTCGCTGGGCTTGAATAAATATTCAAGCTTCATGGCCGGCACGGTCCGCTATGCCGAGGAGCGCGGCGTGCTTCTCGTCGCCGCCACCGGCAACGAAGGCGGCAGCGTGAAATATCCCGCCGCGTACCCGACGGTGCTAGGGGTGGGCGGCATGACCTCCGCGCGCCACGCGGACGACCGGTCGAATTACGGACCGGATCTTGATCTCGTGGCGCCTTGGCAGGTGTACACCACCGCCAAAGGCGGGGGCTACGAGAGCAAGGAAGGCACGTCGATGGCCGCTCCGCAGGTGGCGGGAGCCGCGGCGCTGTTATGGGGCCGCTCCCCTTATCTGGAGCCCTGGCAGCTCAGGGAGCTCATCAAGCAGACGGCGGATGATCTGGAGTCGCCCGGCTGGGATGCGACGACAGGCTTCGGGCTCCTGCGGGTCGACCGCCTGCTGAAGGAGCCGCTGCTGAGCGACCGTTTCGAGCCAAACGACGATTCGGGTCATGCGCCTATGCTGCCTGTGCACACGCTTATCCATGCGGATTTCAGCTCCGGAAAAGATACCGATTGGTTTACACTGGATAGTCCTTATGACGGTTTTGTGAAGCTTGTCTTAAAAACAAGTGACGGCAGTCCTGTTTCTATTCGGTACTTTCGGGATAATAAAGAGGCAGAAGAGGTTTTCACCACGGACCCTCAAAATCCGCTTGTGACTCTGCCTGTTCAGAAGGGAAAGAGCAAAATCGCGGCAAGTCTTCTGGATCCGGGCAAAGCAGGGGCCGTCCTGTATACGCTGCAGACCGATTTCCAGATTTATCAGGACGCTTTTGAAGATAACGACCATCAGTATAAGGCGACTTCCCTGCCTGCGAGAAGTCAGATTTTAAAGGGCACGTTTCATCAGGAGAACGATCAGGATTGGTTTGTGATTTCTTTTACGAAATCCGGCACTCTCCGCTTGAAAACTTCCGTGGATACCGCTAGAATAGACCCGGTAGTATTGATTCAGAAAAAGGGAGAAAAATCGACAACTTTTGACCAGTTTGGAGAAGGAGCGACCGAGGCGTCTCCACTTATGAATGTCACGGCAGGCGATTATTATATCCGGATCAGCAATGTGAAGGACAATACGCAACCGGTGATGGGAGAATACACGCTGTCGGTTGATTATACACCTAAGCTGATTGACCCGAATGAACCCAATAATAAGCCTTACCAGGCTACGACACTGACACTGCAAGCCGATCATCCCGGCGTTATAGAGAGTTCTTCAGATTTGGATTGGTTCCAATTCCGGTTGGAGCAGGAAAGTCTGATGCAGCTTAAGCTTGGCTCTCTACAGCGGGGATGCGATGTGATGTTCACGCTGTACGATCAGACTCTGAAGCAACTCGACAGCAAGAGCAGCGAAGGAACTGCCGAGAATCTCGTTCTCGACCGGCGCTTGCCGGCAGGCTTGTATTATATCAAGCTGCAGAGTGATAGGGCCGCTAACCAGCAGATGTATCAGCTGAATGCGGCCGCACAGCCTCTCGTTGCCGGATTTTCCGATATTCACGGGCATTGGGCCGAGAAGGCTATCGCAGACCTGGCCAGCAGGCATGTTATCGACGGAGACGGGAGCTACAAATTTTACCCTGACCTGCCGATCACCCGCGCACAGGCCGCTGTAATGCTGGCGAACGGATTCCGCCTGGAGAAGAGCAGGGCGGTAGACTATCCGGATCTCAGCAGCAGCCATTGGGCCTATGATTCCATTGCAAGGACAACAATGGCCGGTTACATGGACGGATATGAGGATGGGCATTTCCGTCCGGATCAGCCTCTGACCCGGATGGAAATGACGCAAGTGATCGCGAATACGATGCAGATGGCAGGCAAATACCGGGGGCGTTCCCCTTTCCTGGACGTTAACGACCGGTATTGGGGTGTTGGCATTCTGAAGCAAATGTCCGGGGACGGCTGGATCCGGGGTTTCCCGGATGGGACTTATCACCCTGACAACCAGGCGACCCGGGCCGATTTTGCAGCCCTTTTGTCCCGGCTTTCGAATGTTTTCGGGAGGAAGAGGTAGAAACATGTCGAATATGGAAGAACTGACAACTGTTGTTCCGCAAATGCCCCTGATCAATATTGTTGTGTATTTAGCCGCCGTGGGACTGTCGTGGTGGGCACTCCAGCAGTTCCGGTTCGACGTGCTGCTGAAGCAGCCGCGCAGTCCGGCAGCCAAGATGCTGCAAGTGTTTATGTCCATCGGACTCGGCTACCTGGTAGCCAGTTTTTTCTTAAAGTATCTGGAATGGTCTGTAGGATTAAACGGAATTTTTTGACATTTTGTCGAATAACATCGCTTAGACTTGTAAACAATGGTAGTACAACGGTGCCAAACCCAGACCCCATTCCGAACTGTATGAATGGTGTGTTCATGACGACATAGACCGACAGTCACGTTTTACCCGATTAGAACGATAAATTAAGACGCGGAGGGACCGAGATGAGCAAAATTATCGTCCGCGGTGGCCGTAAATTAGCCGGCAAGATTAAAGTTAACGGCGCCAAAAACGCTGTACTGCCCATCATTGCGGCATCAATTTTGGCTGCGGAAGGAGAAAGTGTCATACATGACGCTCCTCCGCTTGACGATGTACTTGTAATTAACAAAGTACTTAGAAGCCTGGGCCTGCAGCTCAGCTACCATAACCAGAGCGTGAAAGTAAATGCTCAAACGATCGAGACGTACGAAGCTTCTTACGAGCTCGTTCGTAAAATGCGGGCTTCTTTTCTCGTAATGGGACCGCTTTTGGCCCGCATGGGCAAAGCCCGTATCTCCCTGCCGGGAGGTTGTGCCATCGGCACGCGTCCGATCGATCAGCATCTCAAAGGCTTTGAAGCCATGGGAGCGGAGATCGAGCTGGGCCAGGGCTATATCGAAGCCAGAGTGGATAAGCGTCTCAAAGGCGCGAAAATCTATCTCGACGTCGCCAGTGTAGGCGCGACCGAGAACATCATGATGGCCGCAACTCTGGCCGAGGGCACGACGATTATTGAAAACGCGGCGAAAGAGCCCGAAATCGTCGACCTGGCCAACTACTTGAATGCGATGGGCGCGGTTGTCCGGGGTGCCGGTACGGGTGTCATCCGCATTGAAGGCGTGGAAAAAATGAAGGGCGCGGTACATAGCGTCATACCGGACCGCATTGAAGCGGGTACTTATATGATCGCCGCTGCTATTACACGCAGTGAATTGTACGTGGAAGGAGCCATCGGCGATCACCTGCGCCCCGTGATTTCAAAGCTGCAGGAGATGGGCGTGCACGTGGAAGAGGATGAGAACGGTATTCTCGTCCGAGCCGATAAACCTCTGCGCGCGGCCGATATCAAGACACTGCCTTATCCCGGGTTCCCGACGGATATGCAGTCTCAGATGATGGCGCTCCAGCTGGTTGCGGACGGCACGAGTCTGGTTACCGAGACGGTATTCGAGAACCGGTTCATGCACGTGGACGAATTTATGCTCATGAACGCTTCGATCAAAGTCGACGGCCGTACGGCTGTCGTGAGCGGGAGCAATAAGCTCAAAGGCGCCAAAGTGTGCGCAACCGACCTCCGCGCGGGTGCCGCTTTGATTCTGGCCGCTCTTGTGGCCGAGGGAGAGACCGAGATTACCGGGCTTCACCACATTGACCGGGGATACGTGGATATTACCTCCGCGCTCCGTTCGGTGGGTGCCGATATTCAACGGGTCGTCCCGCAGGAAGAAGAGCAGGAGATACCGCAAGAAATCGGACTGTTCGCCGTTCAGCCTACCTGGGCTTAAGCACCTGTACTTTCATGATCCGTTACCGGATTGAATCAGATATAAGATGAAAACCGGCTCTCCTATCGGGGTGCCGGTTTTCGTTCTAATCTAGCAAATGTCTTCATAAGATGAGAGTAATCCCGTTCCGCAGAAAGAGGAAGAATGGGCCGTCTGCCGACAGCGGATTTAGGCTGTCCTTCCTTAAAGGGCGGTTCTCGGCTGCCATTCTCCGTACTTCAGGTACGGAACGGAACATTTACGGAGGCCATCTATGAAGTTTAAGAGACGTTCAAAGCTCAAACAGCCGGCGCTGCTTTGGACGGGCATTGCGGTTTCGGGTTTGCTGCTGGTTACCGTGCTGCTGCCCGCCCTGGTCGTCAACCAGCAAAAGGACGATTTTTCGGATGCCGCGGATACCGAAGCAGTCGCTTCATCGGCCGGCATGGTAATGGTTCCTGTCTACCTGTCCAAGCAGAAGCAAATTCAGACGGTAAGTTTGGAGCAGTATGTGAAAGGGGTAGTGGCGGCGGAAATGCCTGCGGAGTTTTCGGAAGAAGCGCTTAAAGCCCAGGCAATCGCGGCCCGTACCTATATCGTACGCCGGATTTTAGCGGAAGATTTCAGCAACGTCCCCGTCAAGGAAGCCTGGGTTACGGACACGATTCAGCATCAAGCTTACCTGACCGATGACCAGCTTAGGAAACAATGGACAGGCACCGCCTATGAATCGAACAGCAAAAAAGTCGATGCCGCCGTAAAGGCTACGGCCGATCTCATTCTTACCTACGAAGGGAAGCCGATTCAGGCCACGTTTTTCTCCACTTCCAACGGATATACCGAGGATGTCCGTAATGTCTGGGGATCCGAAGTTCCTTATCTGAAGTCGGTCGGCAGTCCGTGGGATGAGAAGCTTTCACCCAAATTCAAACAAACGATAACTCTTTCTTATAAAGACATTCTTCAAAAGATGGGGCTTCCGGCTTCGTCTTCCTTAAACTCAGGCAGCGTAAAAGTTATGGAACGGACGGCGTCCAAGCGGGTAAAGACCGCCACGATAGCGGGCAAAACATTCACGGGAAAAGAAATAAGAGAGAAGCTGGGCCTCAACTCTACCGATTTTGAAGCGGCTTTGAGCGGAGCGGATTGGACGTTCACGGTAAAAGGATACGGACACGGAGTCGGGATGAGCCAGTGGGGAGCGAACGGAATGGCTAAAGAAGGGAAGAAAGCCGAGGAAATCACCGCTTATTACTATCCCGGAGCAAAGCTGACTTCCGCTTCCACTCTACTGAACAAGAAAACTCAAAAATAAGACCTGCTAGAATTTCTTCCGGGTAAATGTATAAAACTCTCAAACGTGTCAACAATGGTTATTGAGGTGATAACCATATGAGAGATGGTAAACAAGAGTTTCAGAACAAGGAAGAAGCTCCCCAAACTGTAACGGGAGCGGCAAATGTCCCTAACTCCGCATGGAAGAGATTTTTGGCCAAAAAGTGGGTTTTCCCGGCAACTTATGTAGCGGCAGCGGCAATTATCTTAACCTTAATGTGGGTCTATCAGGATGCGGTTAAGAAACCGGTCGCCACGAATACGCCGGCTGATTCCGTTCAATCCGATAAACCTGCTGGTGAAACGGCTAACAAAGACAACGCCGTTCCCGTAGGTGCCAAAGCCGAGAGCATCCAATGGCCGGTAAAAGACCGCAGCCAAGTAACGATTTCGCTTCCGTCCTACGACAGCAAAGGCAGCAATGAAGCCAAGCAAGCAGCGATGATCGAATACGGAGATACCATTACCCCTCACGTTGGTGTCGATCTGGTTAGCGCAGACAAGCAGGCTTTTGATGTAAGCGCGGCACTCAGCGGCAAAGTAACCGCGGTGGACAAAAATCCGGTCGTGGGCAATCTGGTTGAGATTACGCATGACAACGGGCTTGTAACGGTTTATCAAAGCCTTGGTGAAATAAAAGTTGCCAAAGGCGCCGCCGTTAAGCAAGGCGATGTTATCGCAAAAGCCGGCCGCAACGAGCTGGAGAAGGACCAGGGCGTCCACCTTCACTTCGAAGTGCGCAAGGCTGAAGACGGCACGGCCGAACTGCCGGAGCAGCTGCTTCCGGAATTCAAACCGCAATAAATCTTTACCATATCGGCGGATGGGGGAAACCCTATCCGTCTTTTTTTGCTTGCATACGAAGAGCGTCCGAAGGACAAGCATTCACCTTGTCCGTCAAAATAAATGGACGGAAATAGCTTGTCAGCGGCGGAAACAAAGAATATTAGGCCCTACCCCTCATATAATGTACCAAACTATCCGAGTAGGGAGGCGAGGGGAGTGCACGATTACATCAAAGAGCGAACCATTAAGATCGGAACTTGCATCGTTGAGACGAGAAATACGGTTCGCACCATAGCGAAGGAGTTTGGCGTTTCCAAAAGCACGGTGCACAAGGATTTGACGGAGAGACTGCCGGAAATCAACCCGGAGCTGGCCAACCAGGTCAAAACGATCCTCGAATACCACAAATCGATCCGCCATCTTAGGGGAGGGGAAGCGACCAAAATCAAATACCGCAAGACCAAACCTGTCAAATCCGCTGAACCGCTTGTTACGGTTAAATCCTGACTCCCAAGCCCGCCCTTCCTTCCGGAAAATTGTCGAAATTGTCCCGAAAAAAGAGGAATTTCTGTTTTTTTCTGCGAAATTAGCTTATAATGAAAAATATGTATACTATTCGAAGCACCGCTTCAGTTTATGGGGATGGACGGTTAGTTTAGGGAGGATTATTTTTCATGTTAAGTAAGGATATCGGAATCGACTTGGGCACTGCGAACGTCTTGATACATGTGAAAGGACGCGGCGTAGTGCTCGATGAGCCCTCGGTTGTGGCGATCGAAAGCGATACAAAACGCGTTCTCGCGGTCGGTGAAGAAGCCAGGAGAATGGTAGGACGTACTCCCGGCAACATCGTGGCTATTCGTCCGCTCCGCGAAGGTGTAATCGCCGATTTTGAAATTACTGAAGCGATGTTGAAACACTTTATTTCCAAGGTTGGGGGCAAAAGCTGGTACTCACATCCTCGCATCCTCATCTGTGCGCCTACCAACATTACCTCTGTGGAACAAAAAGCAATTCGGGAAGCGGCTGAACGCAGCGGCGCACGCGAAGTGTTTATGGAAGAAGAACCGAAAGCCGCTGCAATCGGCGCCGGAATGGACATTTACCAGCCGAGCGGCAATATGGTCGTTGATATCGGCGGAGGGACGACGGACGTGGCCGTGTTATCCATGGGTGATGTCGTCACCTCTTCCTCCATTAAGATCGCCGGCGATAAATTTGATACGGCGATTACCAAGTACATCAAGAACAAATACAAATTGCTGATCGGCGAACGCACCTCCGAAGACATCAAGGTCAAAATCGGTACGGTACAAGCCGACAGCGCTCCGAATGAGATGGATATCCGCGGCCGGGACATGGTGTCCGGTCTTCCTTTAACGATCACAATTCGCTCCGGCGAAGTGCAGGAAGCACTGTGGGATCCGATTTCTTCTATCGTAACTGCCGCAAAAAGTGTATTGGAACGTACACCTCCGGAACTTTCTGCCGATATAATAGATAGAGGGGTTATTTTGACAGGCGGCGGTGCCATGCTTCACGGTCTGGATCAGCTTCTGGCGGACGAGCTTAAAGTTCCCGTTCTGATTGCGGAAGACCCGATGCACTGCGTCGTCAAAGGTACGGGCATCATGCTCGACAACCTGGACAAGGTGACCAAACGAAAATTCGTATAGAGGTGACTCATGCTTAGGGGATTATACACGGCGGCATCCGGCTTGACCATGCAGCAGCGTAAACACGATACCGTGACGAACAACATTGCCAATCTCAATACACCGGGCTTCAAACAGGAAAGCACTTCCGCACGTTCATTTCCCGAGGTTCTTATCTCGCGTATTCGCGGAGGAGAAGCCGGTGACGGAACAGTAGTGAATGTGGGCAGAATGAATACGGGCGTATTTGCCGAGGAAACCGCCAGGCTTATGGCACAGGGTCCGCTTCAGCAGACGGGAAATCCGCTTGATTACGCGCTTGTTTCCGATATTCAGGTAAACGGTTTGAGGTTTGATAACGGCGGCAAGGCTGTCGGGCCGGACGGTACGGTCGTATACCAGCCGGAAGCGCTGTTTGTGGTCGAGAACCCGCAGGTTGCGGGGGAGCGTCATTACACGCGCAACGGCAAATTCACGGTTGATGCGGAGGGCTACGTTGCGAATGCGGACGGTTACCGTTTAGTGGCGGCTGACGGTCGGACAGTTCAATACAATCCGGACAATCCTCCCATTCCGCTCGTAATGAAGGTACAGAATCCGAATGTGCTCCTTCCGGAAGGCAACGGCCTTTTCACGGTAGGCCCTAATGACGAGGGACAAGTTGTCGCACTGGCGGCAGGAGACCAGGTTGAGGTCCGCAAGGGCTTTGTGGAGCGTTCCAACGTCGATCCGACTCAAGCAATGGTCGATATGACGACGGCGGCACGGGCTTATGAAGCCAACCAGAAGATGGTCCAATTCTACGACCGCAGTATGGACAAGCTTGTCAATGACGTAGGCCGGGTATAAACAGCAGGCATGATAAAATCCCTCTCAGGGAATGCTTTCGAAGCGGCTTTCTCCGGAAAGCTTGGAGGAGATCACAATGAACAACTCGATTATTAACGCATCGGTTACGATGCAGGGCCTGCAGCAGAAGCTGGATGTATTGGCGAACAACATGGCGAACGTCAACACCGTCGGATACAAAAAGAAGGAAGCGAGCTTCGAAAATGTTCTGACGAACACGATGAATCAGCCGCAGGGTTTTATGAAAACCGGACGGATGACTTCTCTCGGGCTGCCTCAGGGCTGGGGCGCCAAGCTGGTCGGCCTGCAGAATATTATGACGCAGGGCAGCCTGAAACCGACGGATGAACCGTACGATCTGGCAATCGAAGGGGACGGTCTCTTCGAGGTAACCATTCCCGGTTCCAACACGCCGGCTTGGACCCGTGACGGAGCTTTGAAGCTGAGCGCGTACAACAAAGTGGACCCGGCTACGGGCGCTGTAACTAAAGCCATGGGGCTTGCGACCAAAGACGGCTACTTCGTGAAGGATACGGCCAGCAATCAGCCGATTGAGATTGCGATCGATCCGGCCGATCCGACCCTGCAGAACAGCCGCGTCCGCGTGGACGAACAGGGCCGGGTAGTCGTATACAACGAAGCCAATCCGGCGAGTACGGGCAGGCAAGTCGGCCAGATTAAACTGGTCAAAGTCATTAATCCGCAGCTGCTCGGCGAAGCCGACGGAAACTACTTCCGTCTGCCGGCGAACGTGGCGCAGAACAACGTTTTTGCGGCCAATACGGACGGCGTGACTGTCAAGCAGGGCTTCCTTGAGCAGTCCAACGTGGATCTGCAGCAGGAGATGTCCGAACTTGTAATGATTCAGCGTGCCTTCCAATTGAATTCTAGAGCAATCTCCTCGGCGGATACGATGATGGGGCTCGCTAACAACTTGCGCGGCTAATGCGTGAAGGAGGGGCGATTCTCGTGTCCATGGAAGAAGAGAGCAAGGAGACGGAAGCATCATCATCTACGCAGGCTAAAGAACCGGACGCTGGTAAGCCGGACAAGACTTCCGGGTCCGCCGGGACGCTTCGCGTTCTGAAGAAACTGCGCGTTCCGCTCATTTTTTTGGGAGCCTTGATCGTGGGGCTTTGGATCGGATATTCAGGCATCGGCGGTCAGCCGACTTTAGACATATTCAGAATCAGCACCTGGAAACATCTCTTCGATTTGGTGTTTGCAGACTGAGCGTGGGCTCCCGCAAGGGAGTTTTCTTTTTGCCCGGAGAAACGGTATAATGGAAACCAATGAAAATGAGAGGAATCGCGCCTGTTCCAGCTTTAGCCGTAGAAAGGGAGAGACGATTGAATTTACCGAATCTGCTTACCATAAGCCGTTTTTTTCTAATTCCCGTCTATCTGTACATTTTCTATGCAGGCTATACTAAACTGGCTTTTCTCGTTGTCGTCCTAGCGGGCATAACTGATATTGCAGATGGATATATCGCGCGCAAGCGGAATCTGGTTACCCAGATGGGCATTATGCTCGATCCGCTAGCGGATAAATTGATGATGATCGCGGTTATCATCTCCCTGCTCAGCTCCGGGATGATTCCCTGGCTGGCCGCAGCAGCTTTTTTCATCCGGGATATCGGCATGATCGCAGGGTCGGCTTTTTTTCATTTCCGCGGCAAACGAACGCTTCCGGCCAATGCCATGGGCAAGCTGACGACAGTTCTATATTACCTGGCTGTCCTGCTCATCCTCTTTCACGTTCCTTATGCAACGGGATACCTGGCGGCCGTCATCTTGTTTTCCTTCGTCACTTCCATTATTTACGTGGCCCAGTTCTATGCGGCCAACCGGAAAACGCGGCAATTTAGCGCGGAGGAAACCAGCCCGGTAAAAAAAGGGTCATAAAGAACCTTGTTCGAACCTCGAAAAATTGTTTATAAAGGATAGGGAAGCAAAAAAAGAGCATATTCCACGCCCTTTTCGATGGCCGTAAAATACGCTCCCTTATATCAACCTTCACTTCTGCAGCCGTGAAGGGATAGGGTTATTGTGAGTTGTTTCAAACCAAAATATACAAACGGAAAGCGTCGGAAGGAGCAAGATTGTAATGTTGGACAACAAGCAGATTCAGGAGATTATCCCGCACCGCTACCCCTTTTTGCTGGTAGACCGCATTTTGGAGGTAGAGGACGGCGTCCGTGCCGTGGGCCTCAAAAACGTAACGGCGAACGAACCCTTTTTCCAGGGACATTTTCCGGGCTATCCGGTTATGCCGGGCGTTCTTATTTTGGAGGCGCTCGCACAGGTCGGGGCGTTTGCGATATTGAATGTGGAAGCCAACCGCGGGAAAATCGGTCTGCTGGCCGGTGTGGACGGGTTCAGATTCCGCAGACAGGTAACTCCTGGTGACACGCTGACGCTGGAAGTGAAAATCACCCGTTTGAAGGGTACCATAGGCAAAGGCCAGGCGACCGCTAAAGTCGGAGAAGAGCTGGTAGCCGAAGGTGAAATCATGTTTGCGCTGGCAAACGCCTAAACGGATAAAAAAGATCCTATCATTTTAATAAGGGGACGATGAACGATGACTCGTGTACAGAATCTTTATGAAAAATGGTTGCAGGACCCGTCTATTGACGAAGAAACGAAAAAAGAGCTTCAATCCATTGCAGGACAGGACAAAGAGATCGAAGACCGTTTCTACAAGGATCTTGAATTCGGAACCGGAGGTCTTCGCGGCGTAATCGGCGCGGGCACGAACCGGATGAACTTATATACGGTAGGAAAGGCTACGCAGGCTCTTGCGGAATTCGCCTTGAAAAACGGCGGGGCGCAGCCTTCCGTTGTCATTGCGTATGACTCCCGCCACCAGTCGCCGGAGTTTGCCTTGGAGGCTGCGCTTGTCCTTGCGGGCAACGGAGTGAAAGCGTACGTGTTCGAGGCGCTGCGTCCGACACCCGAGCTTTCTTTTGCCGTACGTGAGCTGAAAGCTTCCGCCGGTATTGTTGTAACGGCCAGCCACAACCCTCCGGAATATAACGGGTATAAGGTATATGGGGCCGACGGAGGCCAGCTGGTGCCGCATGATGCCGAACAGGTGCTTGCAAACATCCAGAAGATCGAGGGATTCGACAGCGTACGCAAGATTTCCCGCTCCGAAGCCGAAGAGAAGGGTCTGCTGGAATGGCTGGGCACAGAAATGGACGAGAAATACTATGCGGCCGTTACATCCGTGAGCCAGCATCCGGATGTTATCAAGCAAACGAGCGGAGATTTCCGCATCGTCTACACTCCGCTGCACGGGACGGGCAACAAACCGGTTCGCGAAGCCTTGAAACGCATCGGTTTCGAACAGGTGCGCGTGGTGAAGGAGCAGGAGCAGCCCGACAGCAATTTCTCCACGGTCAAGTCGCCTAACCCGGAAGAGCGCGAAGCTTTCACGCTGGCTTTGGGAGACGCCAAGGAGTGGGACGCTGATATCATCGTGGGAACGGACCCGGATGCCGACCGGATGGGCGCAGTGGTCAAAGACGATAAAGGCGAATATTTCGTACTCACGGGAAACCAATCGGGCGCCATAATCGTCAATTATTTGTTGGGTTCTCTAAAAGAGCGCGGAGAGCTGCCTGCTAACGGCGTTGTGATCAAAACCATCGTAACGAGTGAGATGGGAGCTGTTATCGCGGAAAGCTACGGAGCGAAGGTGCTTAACACCCTGACGGGATTCAAGTACATCGGAGAGAAAATGACCGAATTCGAATCGACCGGAGAGCACCGGTTCTTGTTCGGATATGAAGAAAGCTACGGCTACCTGGCGGGAACCTATGCCCGGGATAAAGACGCGGTCGTGGCCGCCATGCTGATCTGTGAAGCGGCCGCTTATTACAAGAGCCAAGGCAAGACGCTTTACGACGTTCTGCAGGAGCTTTACCGTCAGCACGGCTTTTTCCTGGAGAAACTGGAGTCCAAAACGCTTAAAGGCAAAGACGGCGTGGAGCAGATCGGCCGGATGATGGAAGACTGGAGAAACAACCCGCCTGCTTCCATCGAGGGCGTCGAGGTTGCGGAAGTAGAAGACTACAGCCGCGGCATCAACGGGCTGCCTAAAGAGAACGTATTGAAATTCAAGCTCAAAGACGGCTCCTGGTTCTGCCTCCGTCCTTCTGGAACGGAACCGAAGATCAAATTCTACTTTGCGGTAAAAGGAACGACGGGCGACGAGGCGGCGAAGCAGCTGGACGGACTTGTTCGCTTCGTTCTCGGCAGAGTAGAGCAGCAATAACCGAACCTCTCTAAGGCCCCTGCATCCATACGGTGCCGGGGCCGAGAGGTTTTCGGGTACAAATGACGCATGATTCAAGAAACGGAGTTGAACAGATTGGTACACAGGTATACTGCGGCTAACCGGATGCTGCGCAAGCTTTTATGGTGGCTTGTCATTATTGGCCTTCTGGCTTCCCTGCCGCTTGCCTTCTTCCGCGACCAGACGGAGAAGTCCGCAAATCAAGTGGAGTTTGTGTTTGATTATCGCGACTTATTGGAGATGGCCGACATGCGGCCGAATCCGCAAGGATTTGTATCGGAACAGCTTCAGGCGATGAAAAAAGCCGGCATCGGATCGCTTGCCGTGTACGAATCGACGCTTTCCGAATTGAGATTGAGCCGTCGTATCGAAGTGTTCTCCTCCAAGGATGCAACCTCCCTTACGCAAAAGCCGATCTCGCCGAACGAAAATTTCACGTATATCCTGTTCACCGATCCGGCATCGGAGTCCCAGATCAAACCGATGATCGAGACGGCTTTTAACAAGCTCGGCATTAAAACAAGCCCGTGGAGCTTCAAAAACCAGTCGGGCATGATTATCGAAATGAACATGGAAGAAGCTAACATGAAGCCGATGGATCCCGATCCGATTACGCTTCAAATGATGAAAGATGAAGGCTTCCGTATCGTGGTGCGTCTCGGCAACAAACGTGAATTCGTGACGAACGAGATGGATGCGATGCTGGCGAAACTATACAAATTGGGTGCCCGCCGTGTCATCATTGACGGGGATTATGCCCCGGGATACTCGGACGATCCCGAACAAGTTACTCTCCATAAGATGGGGATTCTGCTGAAAAAGTACGATATGGGCCTGGCCAATATCGAAATGCTGAAACAGCCGCAAAAAGGCTTTGGCTCTCTGGCCAAAGATACCGACTATAACGTCGTCCGCTTGCACTCTTTCACGGAGAAAGACGGAGAGAAACTGACGGAAAACTTGACCAAAGAAGATCAGGAAGCCCGTATTCAACAAACGGCGGACCGTTTTGTGCTGGCGGTTAAAGACCGGAACATCCGGATGATCTTCCTGAACGGACGTGCCGTTAAAAACTTGGACAAGGCTGCGATCCTCACTCCGCTGGATGGCTTGTACGAGAGCTTGAACGGCAAAGACGGTGCGATCAAACGGATCGAAGACGCCGGATTCAAAGTGGAACCGGCCAAGCATTTCGACTATAAGTATAACGCTTATCAGAACGTTGCCCGATTCTTTACCCTGATCGGTGGAGTTAGCCTGATTGTACTTTTGATCGGCTACTTCGTTCCCGAAGCCGTGCTGGCGCTGTTTGTCATCGGCCTGTTGGGGGCGGCGGGACTGTATTTTAAATCGCCGGATCTTTACGCTCAGGGACTCGCGCTCGCTTGTGCGATATCGGCCCCGAGCATCGCGGTGATTGAGGCGATCCGCTCCGTTCAATCGGGACGGGCCGCCAAGGCGAAATCAGCCGTGCTCTATGCCTTGTGGCAGCTCATTAAAACGACACTGATCTCCTTAATCGGAGTGGTTTACCTGGTTGCTTTGCTCAACCACATTTCGTACTTCCTGGTACTCCAGCAGTTCCGCGGTGTGAGCCTTCTGCACTTGCTGCCGATCGCCATCGTCGGTCTCTACCTGCTGTTCTTCCGGGAAACCTTAAACTACCGGGAACGCGGAGAACGCGTGAAAAAGCTTCTTTTCACAAACGTCAGCGTGCTTTGGATTGTCGCGGCAGCCGCGGCAGCCGGAGTTATCTTCTACTACCTGTCGCGTACGGGCAATGAAGGACAAGCTTCCGCGTTCGAGCGTTACTTCCGTTCCTTCTTGGAAAACACGCTGGGTGTCCGTCCGCGGACCAAGGAATTTTTGCTGGCGCATCCGCTTTTCCTGCTCGGAGCCTATCTGGCGGTCAAATACCGGAACGCCGTCTATCTTCTGCTGATCGGCGTTGTGGGACAGCTGTCCATCGTGGATACATTCGCGCATTTGCACACGCCGCTTGAGATCTCGGGTATCCGGATCACCTACGGAATCGTATTCGGCGCCATGATCGGACTCGTGCTGATCGCCGTCTGGGAAATTGCATCAAGGAGTTGGAAAGCATGGGCCGCGAAGTCGCGCACAAGAGCAAACGGTTAGTTGTTTCGGGCTATTACGGTTTTGACAACAGCGGGGACGAGGCCGTTCTGCAATCGATTCTTTTTGCGCTAAAAGAACAGGGGGAGACGGCGGGCATTCGAATCGAGCCTGTCGTGCTGTCCGCCAATCCCCAGCGTACACGCGAGATGTATGGAGTCGAGGCCTGCCACCGGATGAAAGTGCCGGATCTGTTCCGGGCAATCAAATCGTCCGACGGTCTGATCAGCGGCGGGGGGAGTCTGCTGCAGGATGCGACAAGCTCCCGCACGATTCCTTATTATCTGCTTGTCCTCAAGCTAGCCCAGTGGATGCGCAAGCCGACCTTTATTTATTCGCAGGGGATCGGACCGGTGAATAACCCGCGCTTCTTTTCCTGGATCCGGTCCACTTTCAAAAAGTGCGCCATGATCACGGTCCGCGACCAGGAATCCGCGGATCTGATCGGACGCATGGGCGTGCCGGCCGCTTCGGTCAGCGTGGTGCCGGACCCGGTCATGGGGCTTCCCCTCCGCGGGGAGGCAGCCTCCGGCAAAGCCGGAGCCGCCGGTGCCGGCGGCGAAACCGGCCGCGTTCCCGTCGTGGGCGTATCCGTCCGCTTCTGGAACGCGGACCGTTCCGAGCTGGACGCGCTCGCCGAGGCGCTGCGCGCCGTGATGGACAGCCGCCGCGTCGAGGTGCGGCTGCTGCCGTTCCATCTCCCTTCGGACGAGGAAGCTTCCGCCTATGTGGCGGAGCGTCTCTCGTCCGCGGGAGAAGGCGGCAACGTCCGCATCGTGCGCGGCGTCACGCATCCGCAGGACATGCTCGCCGAGGTGAGCGCCTGCGATGTGCTCGTCGGCATGAGACTGCATTCGCTGATCTATGCCGCCTCGCAGTTCGTGCCCATGGTCGGCGTGTCCTACGACCCGAAGATCGACCAATTCCTCGCCCGGCTCGGAATGAAGGCGGCGGCATCGACGCAGAGCTTCGACGCCGCGGCGGTAGCCGCCGAGATCGGCCGGCTGCTGGACGGCCGCCGCGAGTGGGCGGACGGCAAGCAAGCGGCCATCGACCGGCTTAAAAAAGAGGCGCAGCTGCCGGCGCAACAAATCATGCAATTTTACCGTTAAGAGGGATGAAGACCAATGACTGCTAATGCAAACGCAAGCGTGCCGATTGTCCGGATCTACGGCGTTCCCGTTTCGAAAATGAATATGAAGGATACTGTCGCCTATTTGACGGAGGCAATCGAGTCCCGCGTTCCGCATCAGATCATAACCGCCAATCCGATTATGATCATGTCGGCCCTTGAGGACCCGGCCTATATGGAGATGATGCGCAGAGCGGAGCTGATTGTCCCGGACGGAACCGGACTGGTTTGGGCCGCCGGCTATGTCGGACAGCCTGTCGCCGAACGCGTTCCGGGCATCGATCTCATCCATGAGCTGATGAGAACCGGAGAGCCCCGCAGATGGAAAGTTTATCTGCTGGGCACCACTCAGGAAACGATCCAGACGGCTGCGGCTAAACTGGCCCGCGAATATCCGCTCATTGATATCGTCGGGTACAGGGACGGGTATTTCGGAGAAGCGGAAGACCGGCAGGTTGTGGACAGCATACGGCAGCTGCAGCCGGACATCCTTCTCGTCGGCCGTTCTTCCTCGACGCAGGAGCCTTGGATTGCGAAATACAAGCGGGACCTGGACGTTCCTGTTATAATGGGCGTAGGCGGAAGCTTCGACGTTTTTGCGGGCAAGCTGAAGCGTGCACCCAAAATTTTTCAAAAGCTTAAGCTGGAGTGGTTTTACCGACTGCTTCAGGAGCCGTCCCGTTTCGGACGCATGCTGGCTTTGCCCAAATTTGCGTGGAAAGTGATTCGCGACAAAGAAAATGTGTTAAAAACCGATGAAAACCATTGAAAATTGGCGTTGTCCGTCTGTTTAGGTGTAAAATAGGACTGGTAATGTTTATAAAGTAGCAGTATAATTTTGTCGGCAGTACAAGTTACTCGCGACAAGAGGGGTTGAAAAAACCGATTATGTATGGATTATATGTGCTGGGCTTTGTTGTATCCTGCCTGTTTGCACTGTTGTTGACCCCGCTGGTCAAACGTTTTGCCTTCTGGGTAGGCGCCATTGATAAACCGAATCACCGCAAGGTACATACGAGAATCATGGCGCGTATGGGTGGAGTTGCGATTTTCTTGGCTTTTGTCGGAGCATACTTTGTCATTTCACCGGCCCTTTCCGATGTTAACGGAAACGCGGCACTGGCGTTGGTGCTCGGAGGATTTGTTATTGTGCTTACCGGCGCTCTGGATGACCGTTTCGAGCTTTCTCCCAGATGGAAGGTTCTTGGTCAATTGATAGCTGCCATTATCGTAGTGGCGTGCGGACTCAAGATCAACGAATTCAACGTGCCGTTCGGCGGACATTTCTCTTTGCCCGATTATGTGAGCATGCCTCTGACCGTTCTCTGGATCGTTGGCGTTTCCAACGCGGTGAACCTGATCGACGGTTTGGACGGTCTGTCTGCCGGTGTATCCGGAATCGGTACGGGTACCATTCTGGTTCTGGCGCTGCTCACACCGTTCAGCGATGCTTTTACCGTCATCTTGCTTTGTACCATTCTTCTTGGAAGCATTTCCGGATTTCTGTTCTACAACTTTCATCCGGCCAAGATTTTTATGGGAGATTCGGGAGCCTTGTTCCTCGGTTTTGCCTTGGCAACACTCTCGATACTCGGATTCAAAGTATCCGTCGTTCTTTCCTTGCTGACGCCTATCATGATTCTGGGTGTCCCGTTGTCCGATACCTTCTTCGCAATTATGAGACGCTTTCTTAACAAGAAGCCGATCTCGGAAGCGGATAAGAATCACCTGCATCACTGCCTGCTTCAACTGGGATTCAGCCACCGCACCACGGTGCTGATTATTTACGGAATCGCGGCGATGTTCGGCGCGGTAGCTATCATTTTGAATAACTACACGGATTCCGCCTGGTTAACGGTTTTGATCGTCGTCATTCTGCTCTTTGTACTGGTGGTAGGTGCCGAAGCGATCGGGATTATCAGCAACAGTCAGAAGCCGGTCATCCGTTTTCTTCAGAAGCTGTTTGTGAAGCCTTCGGTAAACAGCCGTTTACCCAAATAGCGGCACGTATTCCGGCAATAAGTTAACTGAACTTATAAAATTAATATCTAACCATTCCATCCGCGGAATGGTTTTTTTGTGTCTTTTTTATTCCAGAAAATGAGAAATGGCTAAACATTTCGGCGATACGGGCCGATATTTAAAATACAACTGTTTAAAGGACACCATGATCAGCTTCGCTCAACATCGGAAGGGGGCCCGCAGACAGCAAGATTGTACGTTCCATTGTAGATTTCATCCATTTATATAAGGAGGAGTTTTGTTTTGAAAAAGCATACCCGTAAATGGTTCAGCGTTCTCGTGCTCTTTTCGATGCTGATTAGCCTGCTTCCGCCTCTTACGGCTTACGCGGCTTCCACCATTTCCATCACCAACATGTACAACCAGACCGTAAACTTCGGTACGGACAAGGAAGCTCCACAGGATTACAACAACGTTACTCGCGTAACACGCAACCCGTTCACTCTGAAAGCGAGTATTTCCAACATCAGCGATTCTCAGATCAGCTCGATCTACTATGAGATCATGAACGTTAATACAAAGCAGGTTACGGTGGAGAAGTCCCACAAACCTACACAAACGGGCGCGAACGAGATTACATTCTCTAACATCACGCTTTCCGAAGGTTTAAACCGTATTATCGTCAAAATGGGAGATACTAACACGTTGTCTTCCGCACCGGGGTGGATTTACTATACGCCAACGACCAACCTGACCGATTTTACGGTAAATAACGCCGGTCTCGTGGACGGCAAGATTTATCCGGTTGACCGCGGCAACATCAAGCTGGGTGTTACGGCTGTCGATATTAAAGCCAAAGCTTCCAACGCGAACGAAGTGAAAGCTTATGAAACCGGCAGTACGGTTCCTAAAATCGGTATTCTTAACCGGACCGAAGGCATGGTTTATTTCCGTGGGGGAGATGCCGCCGCAGGCTGCGGTTCCACGGGTGAGATTTGTCTGAAAGCCGGTGATAACCGGATTGTTTTTGATTCCAGTAACGATTCAAACTCCTACCAGACGGAAAAACGGTTCGTGTACGACAACGGCCAGCCGTTTGCTTTCGGGGTACAAATGGGTGTTACAAGCACAGGCACTACACAGTCTCTGCTGGACAAGCCTAACTTTGACGTAAAAGAACTGACGCTTAGAACAAGCCTTAAAGTCGACTATGATTCGACCGGCGCACTGCGTCAGAACCGTGTCGATGTGCTGATCAACGGCCAGCAGGTAGCTGCGGGTCTTGACCTGAATACGCCAAGCAGCTCCGTAGGGGGCGCAGTCAAGAAATTTGTACCGAACTCCACGTTTACGCGTGCCAATGAATATGCGGCTTATGATCTTGTTCTGGATCTTAACGTTGCCGGTCTGACCGAATGGACAGCTGCCCGTAACCCGCAAACGATTCAATTTATTTTCAAAGATGCAACAGGTTCGGCCGGACAAGGGGAGTCTTCGTATACCTTTAACTACACCAATCCGAACGAAGCCGGCATTCTTGATGTTTCGATGGTAACGGGCAAAGACGCCGCTACGAACGCAAACATCTACACTTCCTTGACCGAGTCTGCAACGACCGAGGTTAACGAACTGCCGGTAGAAATGAAGATTAAAGCTAACGGACACACAGCTAAGATCAAAGTTTTCCTGGATGGCAAAGAAATCGCAGAGGTTGCCAATCCGACCAACAATGAATTTATCTACAAACTGGAGAATATCACCGACGGCCAAAAGAACATCAAGTTTGTTCCGGTCGATGCTTCAGGCATACTAGTTGAAAACGGAAGCCGTCAGTATACGATCCAAATTAACAACGCACCGTATATTATCGCGAACCAAATCGCAAGCCCGGGCAATACAGGCATCACACTCCGTGATGTTAAAGAGCTGACTTGCGGCTCCGCCGTCGCCTGTCTTTCGGGTAAAGCGGTCAACTACCTGCCTACAGGCGCCGGCAACAAAGTCGAGCTTTATGTCAACGACAAAATGATCGAGCTTCAAGCAAGCGACTTTGACGCTAATCGTCAATTTAAGTTCGATCTGGCCAGACTGGGCACGAAATACGGCATCACGCCGGCTCAACTGTTCAGCGAAGGCGCTAACCAGATCAAGTTCTTTATGTATGTAAACAACTCGCTGATCAGCAAGGCGATTTATAACGTTAACCTGATCACGGCCGAAGCGCCGGAAATCGTTCTTTTCGTACCGAATGAAGATTCGGTTGGCAAGAGTAAGTATCCGAAAGCCCAGAAGCCCGACATGTATGCCACGAATGAACGCACCGTTCAATTGAACGGTAAATTCTTTAACACGACTAATGCGGGCAACGTTACCGTTTCCTTGAACGTGTACTCGAAAGATAAAGACGGCAATCCACGCGCGGATTACCATGTATGGAGCAGCGCTAACGGTTCTAGCACGAACGTGAGCGGAGGATTCTTTACGGGTATGCCTAGCTCGGGCGTTGAATTTAGAACGAATGCCATTAAGCTTCCTGAAAAAGGCGAAATGACGTTCCAGTTCACCGTTACTAACCAGGCTAACATGAGTGTTTCTAAAACGGTTACCATTGCGCGCGAACCGCTGCCGTATGTCGTGAAAAAGCCGGTACTTATCGAAAATGAGAAGCACGAGTACCAAGCGAACATCAACAGCAACTTCTACACGATCGTAATCGATGCCGAGAAAGCGGACAGCGTTACTTTCGGTAAAGAGACGGCAAGCAAGCAAACCTTGAACGAAAACGGCCTGGATGTCGATCGTTTCTCTTATGAAGTGAGAGACTTGAAGGCGGGTAAAAACACGATCAAGTTCACGGTAAACCGCGGAACTTCGAAAACAAACGGTACTATCGTGTTGTACAACACGAATACGCCGGTTGCCGGAGCGGAATATCTGGACGATATGACCAGTAACTTCAACGTATTTAACGGTGACGTTAAACTGAAGTTCGATAAAGACACCAAGCTTATGCGCTTTAAACCAACTTTCGATAACAATCAATACATTACTGCCGACCGTAAAGTGTACTTCGGTATTGCAGATACCGTTGACGGCCGTGTAGACAAGATCGGCAATCCGTTCAGCAGCGACTACGCCAAATCTTTACTTGCCAGAAAAGGCAAAGGCGACAACTTTAGCGCAGCGAGCAAACTGTTCTATATCGATTCAGGTACGATTCCCGAGAAAGCAAGCGGACAATCCACAGAAGATTATTTGCAAAACGCTCTCCGGGGAAGAGGGATGGAACCGTTTGATCTTAAAAACAACTTCTACACCCGTTCCGTCGACCAAACGGTAGTGCCTACCAAACGCGGTACGTTGACTCTTAAGTTCGACCAAGCTATCCGTGACGACGCCGGTAAGTATATTTCCGTCTTCTTCTTTGATACGTATGAGCAGTACAATACATTGACAGGACGCGGTTGGGTTAATCTTGGCGGCGTTGTGGATGTGAAGAGCAACACCGTAACGGTTCCGTTTGAGAAATTCGGTTACTATCAAGTTATGTACATGGATAAAGGCTTCGATGATGTAACAGGCCATCCGTGGGCAAGAAACGAATTGGAAACCTTGTTCTCTAAAGGGATCATGAACAGCAAAACGAACTATTCTTTCAGCCCGAACGAACCGATTTCCCGTGGCGAGTTCGCCACTATGCTCGTTCGTATTTTTGATCTTCCTTTAAATTACAGCGGGACACCGACCTTTATCGACGTATTTAAGGTTGAAAATCTATATGGATTGTATGACTTCAAGTACATCGAAACAGCTGCAAGAGCAGGTATCGTCAGGGGTACGGCGGGCAACCGCTTTAGTCCGGACAGCTCGCTTACTCGTCAGGATGCGTCCGTAATGATTGCCCGTGCGGCGGATTTGAAGCTGGGCACGGATAACAAAAAGATTCTCGCAGGACTGCAAAAGAAATTTACCGATGCGAATACAATCGATTATTATGCCCAGCCGGCCGTAGAGGCCGTTGCGAATGCCAAATTGATCGAAGGCAAGCCTAACGTGCTTATCGAGGGCCAGAAGAAAGAAACCGTCCGTTTCGATCCGCTGGAAACCTTCACGAGAGCCGAGGCGGCTATTGTTGCCATTCGTGTCATGAAGCAGCAGGGCAAGTTGAAGTAAAAAGGATAAAAAGAAAAGACACGGCAGCGTTTGGCTGTCGTGTCTTCTTCGTATATTAAGCAATCCGGGCTCAGAGTCTTCAAAATTGGACATCCCTATTTATCCCAAGCTATAATACATAAGGGCAAGAAAAAAGTTACAAAAAGATTTCAAAAAAAATAAAAAAAATCGCAACAGCCGCAACTTTTTTCGAAACCGCTCGTTTAATACATTGGAAGAGCAAGAGAGCTCCAAAAACGCAAGGTTTTCTGGAATCATTTCTCAAAATTCTTCTTTACGTAGCAATAACGCCCATGTATAATGTTTAAAGTGGTGTTAGATGTCTACATATCTATTAGCTTCGTTACTAGATTCTATGTGGTCTTTTAGGCTGCAGATGAATTAGTTATACATTTAGGCTCAACCACTCTGGAAAGGGGGTGAATCATTCAATGAGTAATATGAGCTCTAGAATTTCTAATCACTCTCAAAACCCGAAAGATATTCAAGGAGGAGACAAAAAGGTTATGAAAAAAAGTTTATCCGTAATTCTTTCCACAGCTATGGCATTGTCCGTATTTTCTTCCGTAGCATTCGCAGCTAAGGCTGATGATTTCTCTGATCTTAAAGATCTGGACGCGGCTACAAAAGCCAAGTTCGATTCCATGATTCAAGCAGGCATCTTTGACGGTGTTGAAGAAGGCCGCTTTGGTCTGAACGACAAAATGAACCGCGCCCAATTCGCTAAAGTAGCAGCTCTGATTTTCGAACTGAAATCTTCCGCTACTACTTCCAGCTTCGAAGACGTTAAATCCAGCGATCCTGCTAACGGTTACGCTCTTCCTTACATCGAAGCTCTTCGTGTTGCCGGCATCACTGACGGTAAAGCAGAAGGCAAATACGTTCCAGCTGGCGATGTAACTAAAGAAGAACTCGCTACATTCCTGATCCGTGGTCTTGGAAAAGAGTCCGAAGCACTTGCTAAACCAGGTGTTTCCGACAAAACAGTTTCCGACTGGGCTAAAGGTTATGTTCAACTGGCACAAGAACTGAAATTGTTCGAAGCTCCAGCTGGCCAACCTTTCAACGGTACTACAGCTGCTACGCGCGACCTGCTCGTAACTTCCTCTTACCAAGCACAACAACTTAGCAACGCTAGCAAGAAGCTTTCCGTATCCGAAGCTAAAGCTACTGGCGTTAAGACTGTAACAGTTAAATTCAACCGTGAAGTTGATACTGCTAAAGCATCCCTTGCTCTGAAAAAAGGTACTGCTTCCGTAGCAACTGACGTTAAATGGGCAGACGACAAGAAATCTGCTGTACTTACACTGACTAACAGCAAACTGAGCGCTGGTGCTTACTCCGTAACGCTTAGCGGTCTGGCTGCTGAAACAGTTGACAAAGCTGTAGCAGAATTCTCCGCTGAAGACGAGAAGCTGACTAAGATCGAATTCTTGAACCCTAGCGACACAATCGCTTACAGCAAGAACGTAATGATCAAAGTTGCTGCTACTAACCAATACGGTGAAGCTGCTTCCCTGCCAGCTGGTTCTTACACTGTATACGCTGGTAACAACAACGATGTAGTAAAAAGAATTACTAAAGCAGATGACGGTTCCCTTCGTCTGATCCTCGATACTACTGTAAACGATAACCTTTACAAGCAAGGTTATGGCGTGGTTGCAGTAAACATCATCGAGAATGATTCCCGTGTTAGCGTAAATAAAACATTCAAAGTTGGAACACAGCCTATCATCACGAAGAGTGAGCTGGGTGCAGTGAAATACTCCAATGGCGATGCTCTTTCCGCTAAAGGCCAAACAGCTACTGTAGAATTCCTTCGTTATGATCAATACGGTAACCTGGTAGCTGCTGACGATTCCGAAAACTATGATCAAACAGTTACTCGTTTCTTCTCTGAATATGAGAAAAACCTGAAAACTGAAGTGGTTAAAGTTGGAAACGAAGGTCTTCTGAACATTAAAGTATCCCTGCTTGACAACGTTGCTAAGTCCGGTACTTACACGCTGAATGTTCAAACTCAAGCTTCTTTCTCCACTGCTAAAATCAACGTTAAATCTTCGAAAGTAGCTACGAAGGTTAAACTGGGCGATGCTAGCAAAGAAATTTCCGAAGGCGATGACGAAGCATTCATCGATCTGACTGCATTTGATGTAGACGGAAACCAACTGAGTGCAGACGATATCGTTAACAGCCTGAAATTTGGTCAAAGCAACAGCAATGACAACACTGTGAACCTTTCGACTTCCACTGGTAACATCGAAATCGTTCAAAGCGGTGACAAAAAAGGTAAAATCCGTCTTTCTAACTTCCAAGCAACAGATAAGAGTGTTATCAGCGTAAGCATCGTGTTGACTTCCCCAGGACTTAACGCGTTCGACACAAAAACTTACAATGTAAAAGGCGCTCGTATTGCAAGCACGCTTAAGCTGACAAACGATCCAGCTAAGAAAGCATTGCCAGGTGCAACTGCTGATATCGAACTGAATGTACTTGATCAATTCGATTCGAAGCTTGACAAAGCAGCGGTAACAAGCGATGTTTATGTTCAAGTATCCTTTACAGCTAACGGTACTGGCATCGGTCTTTATGCGGATGGTGATACAACTACTGCTATTACTACTCCTAAGAAATATCAAGCAGATAAACTTAAAGACTTTAACGAAGGCTTTGATGTAATTGTTGACGCTGCTGCTAACAATGCAAACACTAACCTTACGGGTACTTTCAAAGCTGAGCTTATCAACTCCAAAGGTAATGTGCTTGCAAGTGTAACTAAAGATGTAAAAGTTATCGACAAGAATTCTGATCTTTCCTACACTGTAACTCCTGTAACTGATCTGTATGCAGCAGTTGATAAACTGAGCGGAGATCAAGAAGATATTACGAAGAGTGCACTTCGTAAAAAAGTTAAAATTACTGCGAAAGACAACGCTGGTGATACTGTTGCTCTTCCGTCCAACGTAATTACTTCCATTGCTACTTACAATGATTCTGTTGTAAAAGCAGAAGTAGTTGGTGGTACACCTTACGTACTGGGTAATAAAGTAGGCTCCACTACTGTAGCTGTTGGTTACAACACTGCAAAAGGTGAGCAAAAAACTGCTTCCATCTCTATCAATGTTAAAGATGAGGCTGTTCAAGTTGCTAAGGTTGTAGCTGATAACGACAAAGATACTTTCGTTAAAACTTCTCCTAAAACTGCTCAAGCACTCCTCAAGTTGACAGTAACTGATAACTATGGTGTTGAATATGGCAATGCTGTAATTGCAGCCAACAACAACATCCTGGGTGTTATCTACACTGCAACTGATATTCAAGGTGGCGGTTCTGTTACGATCTCCACTGACGGTACAATCAATATCAGTGGAACTGTAACAAGCTTCACTCTTACAGCTAACGCTAACGGTAAGTCCGATTCTGCTGTGATCACAGTTCAGTAATCAACATGCCGGTGACAAAAAAAAGGAGACCCAATAGGGTCTCCTTTTTTCTTAAGGAGGTAATTTATATGAAGAAAGTAATAGGACTCGGGCTGGCTATATTAACAGTACTTGCTTCTCCTATTCATGCCGCCGCTCCCACACCCGGCTCAGCAGATGATCCGATCGTAACCAAGAGCTATCTGGAACAATACGTTCAAGGGCTTGGTGGATCTGTCGGTACAGGTGGAGGAAGCAATGGCTTAACAGAGAGCAAAATTAAAGAAATCATTGCACAAGAAATCGCAAAACTGCCAACGAACAACGATGGTGGTGGAACGCCATCTACAGGTCAAGGCAATGCCATGAAGGTAGTTGTGCTTAAAGCCGGACAAACTATTCTCGCGGATGCAGGCTCGGAACTGATTGTACGGAATGGTAAAACTTTAGCCGTGAGCAACGACGATAATGGCATTCCAGATGTAACGGCAGGCAAAGACTTAGCTGCTGGTACAGTGGTACAAAATAATCACCTGCTAATTTTCCCGAGAGACGGTCGTGGTGTTAAGCCTGATCTTAAGGAAACAGCAGACGTATACGTAATGGTCCGTGGTGGATATGTAGTGCAAAATGCAGATGGCACTAAGGTTTCTCAATAAGGTATAAACAGGCATGGAACTTTTTATAGAAATTAAAGTGGCGTGGATCCAGTATTGGTATCCCGCCATTTTTTATAAATAATTATTGTAAAACTCTACTTAAAGCCGGAATTGGGCAAATAATGATTGTTCTTACCTAGATCTTGTTGGACATTTGCATAAATTTTGGCTTTAGCTTCAAAACCTTATGCGTAAAAATGTTTGAAATTCCTGCTTGATTATAATTTAAACCTTGATCTTTATGCTGCACTATTTAGGAATGACCATCCTTCGTTTAAGAACATCAGTCCATCCCATACCTTCACTCCCCATAAATTAACCAAGCTGACAACAACTTATACGGGTCGAATGAAGTGGGAAGGTGATACTAATCCCACAACTAGTGAAGGAGTGTGAAAAAGATGTCGAAGAACAACAATAAAGTAGTCCCCGAGTCGCACAAAGCTTTAGACCTACTTAAATACGAAATCGCTGCGGAAATGGGCCTGCCAGTGGGAAAACAAGCTTTGGGAAGCCTGGATTTAAGCACGGAGTTTGCTTCCGAGCTGGGTTCAATCCCGGCAGCTTCAATAAAGGAAGACTACTGGGGACACATCAGTTCACGGGATAGCGGTGCGGTTGGCGGGGCAATTACAAGCCGGTTAATCCGCAGGGCGGAAGAGGTTCTCTTCACTTTATAATTCATACCTGTTTCGTTGACATTCATCGACAAATGAAGTAACATAACTTCAAGAAGGTCCTGAAGCAACCTTTTCCACCGAGGAAAAGGTTCATTTTTTGTGTAAGTTCGCACTTGTTTCTACATACTAAATCAAGTAGGAGGTCGATGACATTGGCACTAGAACGCGGCAGACGTTTGTTTACATCCGAGTCCGTGACAGAAGGTCATCCCGATAAAATTTGCGATCAGATTTCCGATGCGGTGTTAGACGCATTTTTGGAGAACGATCCGAACGCACGTGTAGCTTGTGAGGTATCTGTGGCTACCGGTTTGGTTCTGGTCATCGGCGAAATCACGTCCCGTTCCGAATATGTGGACATTCAAGCCATTGCCAGAAAAACAATTAAGGATATTGGTTACACACGCGCGAAGTATGGTTTCGACTATCAGACGTGTGCAGTCCTTACATCCCTGAACGAACAATCCCCTGACATTGCACAAGGGGTAGACCAGGCTCTTGAAGCCCGTGAAGGCCAAATGAGCGACGCTGAAATTGAAGCGATCGGTGCAGGCGACCAAGGTCTCATGTTCGGATACGCAACGAACGAAACACCTGAACTGATGCCGCTGCCGATTTCGATGGCGCACCAGCTTTCCCGCAGACTGACTGAAGTCCGCAAGAACGGTACCCTGGAATACCTCCGTCCTGACGGTAAGACTCAAGTGACGGTTGAGTACGATGGGGACAAGCCTGTACGTGTTGATGCAATCGTAGTATCTACACAGCACAGTGAAGATGTTACTTTGGAGCAAATCCAAAAAGACATCAAAGAACACGTTATCAAGCCAATCGTTCCGGCGCAATTCCTGGATGAGAACACCAACTACTTCATCAACCCGACAGGCCGTTTCGTAATCGGCGGACCTCAAGGCGATGCCGGTCTGACCGGTCGTAAAATTATCGTAGATACCTACGGTGGTTATGCTCGTCACGGCGGCGGCGCGTTCTCCGGTAAGGATCCGACAAAAGTCGACCGTTCCGGCGCTTACGCGGCTCGTTATGTCGCTAAAAACATCGTTGCTGCAGGACTGGCGGAAAAATGCGAAGTACAGCTTGCTTACGCCATCGGCGTTGCTAAGCCGGTTTCCATCAGCATCGATACGTTCGGCACAGGCAAAGTGAGCGAAGAAAAGCTGGTTGAGCTGATCCGCAAACATTTTGACCTTCGTCCTGCCGGTATCATCAAGGAGCTTGACCTGCGTCGTCCGATTTACAAGCAAACGGCTGCTTACGGTCATTTTGGCCGTAACGATCTGGATGTTCCTTGGGAACGTACAGACAAAGCTGAACTGCTTAAAGCGGAAGCTCTGTAAGATTCATTTTAGTACAACTTGTCTGAAAAGACGTGAAGAACACGGCTTGATCCTAACGGGTCAGGGCGTGTTTTTTTGTTCGCTAAATGTATATGTGCATAGGATTGATTTGAGTTAAGTAGCTATGTAGATAGAAACGGAAGTTAGTGAGATTTGGGAGCAGCGGTCCCTTATGTAGAACAGAATAGTGTAAAACTATCGCAACTGAACAATGATTTTACGATTAGCTCTACTTAATAGTCCCATGATCGCTAACTCCTTTAAGCGCCTCTAATTTTTCGCCTACCCCCAAAAAAGCATAAAAAGACCGATTTGAGACCCGATTATTCCAGTTTGGACCAAATTCCGAGCGTTTTGCTCTCTTTTCTCAATTACTCTAGGAAAAATCACATAAATTTCGTAACTTTTTAGCTAGTTTATGAGTCTATACTATTGTGTGTCCTAGTTGATTTTACCTATTCAGGAGAGAGGAAAGTGAAAGAAGAATGAGGTTTACCAACAAGCTGTGGAGATCGACACTCGCTTTCGTCGTTGCTTTTCAGGTAGTCGTATCCCTGCCTGTTCCCACATTTGCCGCTGACCCTACGGTTACTTTGAAGTCGGAGAGCATTTTAACTTCGGGTGCCGTTATGAAGAAGTATGTTTGGAACTTTACCAGAAACAACAAGAAGGTCTCGGCTACCGCCAACGTAGTAGAAGTAGACTTGACGAACCCGTATGTGAAACTGGATGTGATCGCGGGGAAAAATAATCAGTTTACCGACAAGCAGACGGTGGCTACGATGGCAAAAGCGGCCGGTGCAGTCGCGGCGGTTAACGGGGACTTTTTTAATACGCAAGCGGAAGGCGTGCCCTTGGGTCCGCAAATCACCAACGGACAAATCATGTCCACTCCATCCAACAAGATGTCCGGGTTGTACGCTTTTGGAATAACAAAGGATAACAAGCCGGTGATTGACCTGTTTGCTTTCCAAGGCGCGGTAAAAGCCAAGGACGGCGCTTCCTTCGAACTCGGAGGCATCAACAAAACGTACTATTGGTATGATGACGGTACTCACAGCCATACGGACGGGTTGTTCATGTATACCGATGCTTGGGGACAGGTAGACCGTTCGAATGACGGGAAATCCGTACCGACCGAAGTCCTGGTACAAGACGGGGTTATCAAACAAATCGCACCGGACACGGTCATCAAAATCGAGCCGCCTAAGAACGGTTATATTTTAAGAGCCGCGGGCAAATCCGCTCAATTCGTTAAAGAACATTTAAAAGTCGGAGATCCTCTTACGGCAAACTATGCATTTATTAACCAGCGTACAGGAACGGCCTATGCGAACGATGCTTTTAAAACAATGATCGGGGGCCACTCCATCCTCGTAGACGCGGCCAAAGCCACTTCGTTCTCGCGCGACGTTTCTTCCCTCGGAGGATACCGTTCCCGCACAGGCGTAGGATACTCCCAGGATATGAAGAAGGCTTACCTGGTTACAGCTGATAAGAATGACAACAGTGCGGGTATGAGCCTGCAGGAATTCCAGCGTTTTCTGATTCAGATCGGGGCTTACAAAGCGATGAATCTGGACGGCGGCGGTTCCACGCAAATGGTCGAACGTCCTCTGGGAACGAACAATATCCAGCTGGCTCATGTAACGGAATATGGCACACAGAGGGCAGTCGTGAATGCCTTGGGAGTTTTCTCGACGGCACCGAAAGGCCAGCCGAAGGGCTTCACTATGAAAGGCGATACAGAGCTGTTCCTGAACGAGAAAGCGACGTTTACCTTCAGTGGTTATGACGAATATTACAACCCGATTGTTTCAGAAAGCGTTCAGCCGACCTGGAGTGTGTCTAACAATCTTGGCAAATTTGAAGGAAATGCCTTCATTCCTACGAGCTTCGGCAGCGGTAAAATTACGGCAACAACAAGCGCAGGTTCGTCGAATCTGGATGTAAAAGTAATACGACGTGCGGATATCAGCTCTATGAAGGTTTCGAAAGCGAGCGGACAAGGGCTTGTTGCGGGAGGAAGCTACAATCTGAGCGTAACCGCAACGACCAAGAGCGGCAAAACCAAGGAAATTTCCCCGGCATCGCTTGAGTGGGAAGTGCTCGGCGTGAAGGGCGAAGTCAAGAACGGCGTCCTGAAAGTGGACAGCCTGGAGGGCAGCAAGAATGCCCAAGTTATCGCCCGATACGACGGCTACAGCAGTATGCTGAACATTCCGCTCGGCAATGAATCCATGTGGTACAACCTCGACGACAAGTCGGTACTTACGACGACGGAAAGTTTCCCGGCAGAGGTTGACACGAAGCTAAGCATCGTGAAGAACGAGTCCGGTAACAACAGTCTGCAGCTTGCTTACGATTTTACAAAAGGCAGCGGCAACAAGGCATCGTATGCGGTCTTTAACAATACCGGTGCGCAGTTGTACGGTTATCCGCAAACGATCAACCTGAAAGTAAAAGGTGACGAAAGCCAAAACTGGCTCCGTGCCGAGGTGATCGATGCGGATGGTAAAAAAGAACTGGTAGAGCTCGCCAAAAATATCAACTGGCAGGGCTGGAAGTCCATTTCGGCCAACTTGTCCGGCCTTAACCTGAAATACCCGCTTACATTGCGCAGCATCTATGTGGTTAATCCAGAGCAGGGTCAAGACGAACGTGCGCTGCAAGGCAAAATCGAGCTTGACGATATTTCCTTCAGCTATCCGAATTATGGGACTCCATCCGGCAGCTTGAACAAGGTATCCCTGCAAATCGGGAACCAGATGGCAACCGTCAACGGAAAATCATACTGGCTGGAGCAAGCGCCGATTAACGACCGCGGCAACACACTTGTGCCAACCCGCTTTGTTTCCGAAGCGCTGGGAGCGAAAGTGCTGTGGGATCAGGAGGCACTCCGGGCAACGGTTGTAAAAGACGGGAACATCGTCGATATGTGGAACAATGAACTGGATTTAATCACGAACGGCAAGCGGGTTACCGCCGAGGTTCCGCCGCGTATCATGAACAATTTAACGATGGTTCCGCTGCGTCTGCTGACTGAAACTTTAGGCTGGAAAGTCACGTGGAATCAGGCCGAACAGATCGTTAACCTGCAATAAATAGTTCTATTAGTTTACTCTCAAACAGCACAAAGTATGGTACTATAGAAGGCAGACCAATTTGTTTTGAAAAGGGGCTTGGAGCGATTTGCAGGTGGATGCATTAGACCGTGTCATCAAGAACGCCATCGAAGTCATGGAGAGCAGCAAGTACCAGGTATTCGAAATTTGCGAAAGTGCCCGGGGCGAACGAGAGTCGCTTCTTAGGGAATCAAGTCAAGTTAAGGATGAAGTTACCCAGACGATCGAGCTGGTGGACAACCTGGAACGTGACTACAAACGTGCGCGTATCCGTCTTACGGAAGTAAGCCGTGACTTTGCGAGATACCGGGAAAATGACATCAAAACCGCCTATGAGGCGGCTATATCGCTCCAACTGCAGCTTACGGTATCGAGAGAAAAAGAGAATCACCTGAAAGAAAGACGCAACGACATCCAACAAAGAATCAAAAACGTAGACAAACAGCTCGAGCGGGCGGAAATGATCGTCTCCCAGATGAATGTCGTTCTCGAATATTTATCGGGTGATCTTAATCAGGTCACCCGTATTCTGGAGTCGGCCAAAAACCGCCAACTGCTCGGGCTGAAAATAATTTTGGCCCAGGAAGACGAGCGCAAGCGCATGGCCCGCGAGATTCATGACGGGGTAGCGCAGACTATGGCGAACGTCGTACTTCGCACGGAAATTGCGGAGCGCATGGTAACCAAGCAGGAATATACGGCGGCAAAGGAAGAACTCATAGATCTTAAGTCCCAGCTGCGTTGCGGGCTGGAGGAAGTTCGTAAAATGATCTTCAATCTCAGGCCGATGGCGCTGGACGATCTGGGCTTGATTCCGACCGTACGTAAATTCGTTCAGGATTTTGAAGATAAGACACAGGTACATACGAAGCTTGAAATTTCGGGCAAAGAAACGAGACTTCCATCGGGAATGGAGGTCGCTATTTTCCGCCTGATTCAGGAAACCTTCTCCAATATTCTCAAGCATGCCCACGCAACGTTCGTTACACTTGAGCTGTCATTCCAGGAGGATCTGGTCAGTATCTCCATTAACGATAACGGAATCGGGTTCAATGTGGATTTGACGGAGCATAAGATTGCCAAGGGCAACAACTTTGGCATTATCGGGATGCGGGAACGGTTGAAGTTACTCGAAGGGGACATGGCCATCTACTCAGAAAAGGACGTGGGAACGAAGATTACGATGTTGATTCCCATTCGCGCAGAGAACAAGGAGGAAATTGGTAATGGACAACCAGGGGAGTCCCAAGCGTAATGTAAGACTCATTCTTGCGGACGATCATCAGCTGTTTCGCGAAGGCCTCAAACGGATCATTAATATGGAAGACGATATGGAAGTCATCGGGGAATGCGGCGACGGTATTCAGGTTATCGAGCTCTGCAATGAAATGCAGCCCGACGTAGTCCTGATGGATATTAATATGCCGCTGGAAAACGGCGTCGTCGCTACCGAGCGGCTAAAGCTTATTTTTCCGGACGTTAAGGTGATTATCCTTTCGATTCATGACGATGAGAGTTATGTGTTTGAGACGCTTCGCAAAGGTGCTTCCGGATATTTGCTGAAGGACATGGAGGCGGAGGCGCTGATTAATGCGATTCGCTCCGTTGTAGCCGGACATGCCTATATACACCCGAAAGTAACCGGCAAATTGATCAACCAGCTTCGTCGTATGACTTATTTGGATGATAACGGTGTGATGGGATCGGGCAACGGCGTTCAGGAATCGGGCCTAAAATATATTCATGTTCCGACAAGCCCGCTGACCAAGCGTGAAGCGGAAGTTTTGCGTTTGATGGCTGAAGGCAAAAGCAACAAGCTGATCGGAGAATTCCTCTATATCAGCGAGAAAACGGTAAAGAATCATGTGAGCAGCATTCTGCAAAAGATGGAAGTAGACGACCGCACACAGGCCGTTATTATCGCCATCAAAAACGGCTGGGTGACTCTCTAGGAACCAACCCTCCCGCCAAGGCATATAGTATGCTAAGGGAGGGAGCCGTCATGTGGACCGGATTGATGTTATTTGTAGGGAGCTACATCTTCTGTGTATGTATGCTCCATGCGTTAAAACGCCCCAATGAAGCGGTACGTTCGTACCATTTGCTTTTAGTGACCAAGGATAACCAAATGCATATCGAATGGTATATCCGTTCTTTGTTTTTTCTTGCAAGGTTCGGCGGAAAATCGCTGTCCGTATCCGTAATTGACGAAGGTTCTACGGACGATACGCTGCGGATCGCCGAGAAGCTTTCACGTTCCTACGAGCTTAAGATCAGAACGGTTTTACCTGAATCCTCCTGGGAAGAGTGGGCTTTCTCATCCGGGCGTGATAACCTCGTAGTTATGCATGTGAGCAACCAGAAGCAGCTCGTTAAACTTCCGTTGTTTGAGTAAACCCCTAAGATTATTCATTGGCTTTGAGCCGTCTGTAGTTTACGTAATCGTTTACAACCGAATAAGCGTTGAAGAAGGTGAGTCATGAAAGTTCAGGTTTACGCTGCTGCCGACGAAAATGATTGGCAATGGCACATTTCCCTCGCAATGGCCGTCGACTTCACGTACTGGTTCGAGCGGCTCGGACGTTCTGTCCGGATTGTGCTGCTGGAGCCTCCTGTTTCAATAGGACAAGCTTTGGCTTTGATTGACGCGCTGAGTTCTCCCTCTTGCAAGAAACGCTTACCTCCTATTACCCTCGAAAAACATCCGTCTAGTTACTCGCCTCCCTTGTTAAAGGAAGACCCTCATTGTCCTGAAATTAACACTTTGCCTATCCACCGTTCTTACTCTACCGGTAAAAGAAGTACCTCCCAAGCGAATTCCGATCTTTTCGCCCCCTCTGATGCCATTCATTCTAATTTTTCATCATCCGATTCGTTAAGTGACTTTTTGCAAGAACAGACTCTAACCGGTCCTACGGAAGATTTAAGACATTCTCCATCCCCAGAGATCAGAAAGCACACCTTCTCTTTCCTCCCGGAAGAATTAACGCGTCTTTCCCCGCCTGTGCCTACTGAGCTCATTCAATCTCTCACTTTCCGTTCGATAGACTATGACAAATGGTTTACTTACGGCCTATCTGTATTTCCTGACAATTCCATTCTTTATGATCGTCTTATAGAAGCACTGCACGGCAGAAGTCTTTTAAGTGAAGAAGTTCTCCGGTTGCTGGACGCTTCCGATATGACAGAACTTTTGGAAAATGGAACTTGGAAAGCTTACATTCAAGCGGCTTATTTAAATGGCGATATCACCTTAACCAATGGATTACAGAGTAAACGTATAAGAAAGTTCCCTGCCTTTTGGTGCCTGCAGACCGAATATAGGTGCAAAAGGTGCGGAAGCGGCAAACTTCATTTTACGCCCTGTTATCATTGCGGAACGGACTGCCCGTATTGTGAAGAGTGTCTAACCATGGGAAGAGTACGCTCATGTACGTTGCTGATTAAAGGAAATAAGCAAAACGGCGGGGACGAGGAGGAGGCTTTTGGTACTTCTGATGTAAAAGAAAACCCCATGGGAAGGGTTAGTCATAAAAAGCTCACAAGGGAATCGGTAAACATCCCTGACATGGAGGTTTATTTGACCCCATGGGGCCTGAGCCCGGCTCAAACAGCAGCTTCGAAGGAAGCACTCGCCTTTTTAAGCGGCACTTCACCTGGAAACTCACCCAGCAGCGAAAAGGCGGCAGGAGGAGCAGAGCCGCCCGGAAGCGACGAAGGCTCTGGCGGGCGAGCAGGCAGCGGTAAATCAGCGCCCAGCTTCCTGATCTGGGCGGTTACAGGAGCGGGAAAAACCGAAATGATCTTCCCGCTCCTCCAATACGAGCTTGCGCACGGACGCAAGATCGCCATCGCCACGCCGCGCCGGGACGTCGTGCTCGAGCTGCAGCCGCGCCTGACGCGTGCGTTTGAGGGCCGCAGCATCGTGACGCTGTACGGCGGCGGCAGCCAAACCTGGGAAAGCGGCGATATCACGATCGCGACCACGCATCAGCTTATGCGCTTCGCGCATGCTTTTGATGCCGTGATTATCGACGAGATCGACGCTTTCCCGTACCTGAACAGCGCGGCGCTGGAATTCGCCGCGCGCAAAGCTCTCGCGCCGGGAGGACGCTACGTCCTCCTCTCGGCGACGCCCCCGCGGGCACTACAGCACGAGGCGGCGTCCGGACGCCTGCCTCACGTTACCGTGCCCGTGCGTTTTCACCGGCACCCGCTGCCTGTGCCCAAGCGGGTGCCGGTGCCTTCGCTGCGGCGTATTCTCCGCAGCGGTGCCCTCCCACAGACGCTGCGTAAGCGTCTGGAGGGCTCGCTTGAACGCGGCGCGCAGCTGTTCGTGTTCGTGCCGGAGATCAAGCTGGTGGACCCGCTTGTCGGGCTGCTCCAAGGCCTCTGGCCGGACAAGGTTATCGCCGGCACATCGTCCAAAGACCGCGAAAGGTCGGTGAAGGTAACCGACTTTCGCGGCAAGGTTACGGACATTCTGGTCACGACCACGATATTGGAGCGCGGCGTAACCGTACCCAAAACGGATGTATTCATCCTCGATGCCGATTCCAGTCTGTTCAACGAAGCCGCTTTGGTTCAAATGGCGGGCCGCGCGGGAAGATCGAAAGATGATCCCAGGGGACTTGTCTTTTTTGCAGGGCCGGAAAATACGGTGTCTCAAAGAGGGGCTGTCCGGCAGATTAGAAAAATGAACCGGACAGCACGGAGAAGAGGATACTTATTAAAGTAAGTTAGTTGAAGTGAGTCGGTGGAATTAAATTAGTCGAAGTGGGATAGCAGAAGAAAGCTAGGTGGAAGTGAAGCAAGTAATTTGGAAGGGAGTATAGACATATGATCGGTCTTTCTAATCACAAGCCGCCTGCGGAATGGTGGAGTAGGGTAAAACGATGGTTTCAGCTTCCTGAAGCCGAGGTAAACACACATGGCAGGGAATGGACTAATTGCATCTGCTGCGGCGGGCGCAGAAATTCCGCAAAAGAGAGTCTCGGGCTTTGCATGACCTGTTTTAACGCCATTCCTTGGATAATGGCTGTCCGCTGCCCGGTTTGCGGCCGTCCGGATGAGTGCCCGGACTGCGTCCGCAGAACATCGTGTTTTTTCCGGTACAGTCGAAGTGCAGTCCGTTATAACTCCCTGATGAAAGAGTGGCTCGCCTCCTATAAGTACAGGGGCAATGAACGCCTGCTCCCTCTTTTCTCCGGGATGCTGGTGCATGCCTATCATCAATTGGTTAAGGAGTTGCCTGCTGCCGGGCAGGATAGTCCGGGCTTCCATTGCATCAGTTACGTACCTATGAATACGAGCCGGCTGGAGGAAAGAGGCTTCAACCAGGCCGAGGCTATGGCCGCAATGCTGGGGAAACGGCTCTCGCTGCCTGTGATACCACTGCTGCAACGGACAAGACACACGGCTAAGCAGAGCTTCAAGTCTAGAGGGGAGCGGCTCAACGATCTCCAGGGAGCCTTCAAGCTTCTTGAGGAAGCCGAGGAGTCGCTTACGCGGAAGCAGGAAGAGCTTGCGTGTCAAGGAAGGCCGGTCCGGATCTTCCTATTGGACGATGTCTACACAACAGGGAGTACTCTAAACCAATGTGCCCGGGCTATAACGCAATCTTTGCCGGCAGAGGTTTACGGACTGATGTGGGCGCGGTAATTTCGCCATACTGCATACACGGATAGTAAGAACATATTTCCAACTCTTTCAGAAGGCCCCTTCTCAACGCAAGTCCAATACGTTACACTAGTCGTATACTATACTTGAAGCTTGATAAGGTGATTATAATGAGTATGAACGTTCAAAACTGTCCGCGCTGCGGAAAGCTGTTTGTGAAAGGCTTTGCCGAAACTTGCCCGGCCTGCGTCAAAGACATCGAGGCTCAGTATGTTGCTTGTGCGGATTACCTGCGGCAGAATCGTAAATGCGATCTCCAGGAGCTGCATGAAGAGACGGAAGTTCCTATGCGCCAGATTATCCGTTTTATTCGCGAGGGCCGCATTTCGATAGCGGATTCACCCAATCTGACTTATCCCTGCGAAGTTTGCGGAAATCCCATTCGTGAACACACCATGTGCGACTCCTGCCGCCAGCGCCTCGTACGGGACGTGAATCAGGTAATGGATGAGAGCAAAAACAGCGGAAATACGGAAAAAGACGCTCATCATTTTCGTATTACGGACCGCTTAAAAGACCGGCATTAATTAGAAAAGCTGCATTTAACTAAAAAGATCATATCCTTCTGCCGATAATAGTAATAACCATTATCGGTTTTTTTGTAGAATCGAGCCGTGCAGCGGCCTTGGAAAGTAGAGGATCCTCCATCAGATAACAAGAGGTGAATAACTATGAAAATTAATGATAGCCATCGTATCGGAAATGTAAATCCGTATGCCAAGCATAAGGAACAGTTTCAGACGGCTGCCGCGGATAAACGTAACCGTCCCAAAGACGAAGTTCAAATTTCTACGGAAGCTAAAGAACTGCTTGGAGCCGCGGGGGATGAGAATAGAGTGCGCAGAATAGAAGAATTAAAGCAGCAGGTCAAATCGGGAACCTACCATGTGGAAGCGGGCAAGATTGCCGAGAAGCTCCTTCCGTACCTCAAATAAGACCGGCAGAAACGGGGAAGAGCTGTGTCCGTATCCGAAATCGTCAATGTCTTGAATCGCATTATTGAATGTCACCAGGAACTTCGGGAGCTTGGGGCTAGGAAGAAAGAAGCGATTCTTCAAAACTCCATAGAAGAACTGTCCGCTATTGTTCAGAAAGAATCCAAGGCCGTTAAAGAAATCCAGGAGCTGGATCAGCGCCGTGTAGTCAAGATCAATGAATACCTGGTGACACGTTGCTATAAAACGAACCCTTTTATAACTGTAGGGGAACTGGTTAAGCTGGTTTTCAAGGCGGAGGAAAAGCAGCAGCTGATGGATTGCCAGGAGCGGCTTTTGAAAGAAATCCGACAGCTCAAAGAGCTCAATGCCTTAAATCAGCAGCTGGTGGAACAGTCACTCGGTTTCATCGACCTTTCACTCGATCTCTTGACGGCAACACCCGAGCAGGACGCGATCTATGCGAACCCGACCCAGCAGGGACAGGCCAGACGCAAGAACGCTTACTTCGATACACGGGCTTAGCCCGGCACATACTCCGGCCGCTTAAGGCCCAACAGCAAAGGAAGTGAATTTATGCGTTCTACATTTCATGGACTGGAGCTCGGCAAACGCGGTGTTATCGCACAGCAAGTCGCGCTGAATACAACGGGTCACAACATTACCAACGCCAACACTCCGGGATATTCCCGTCAGGTGGCTCAGATGGTTGCCGCCCGTCCGCTCGAATATCCTTCTGTGACCAATTCGACCTCTCCCGGCCAGCTGGGTATGGGGGTTGAAGTCAATGCGATCCAGCGCATCCGGGATATTTATTTCGACGTGGAATACCGGAATCAGAACTCATTAATGAACGAATCGAAAGTGATTTCGGAAACGCTAAGCAACATTGAAGGCGTTGTTAACGAACCGTCGGAAAACGGCCTGGCTAAGAATATTACGGAATTCTGGAAGGCCTGGCAGACGCTCAGCAAAAACCCGAGTACGGAAGACCTGGCGGCCCGTTCTGCAGTCGTTCAACAGGCGATGGCGATGGCCGATTCTTTTAACAGCATGGCTAATCAGTTTACAACGATGGGTAACAACATCACGGAAAGAATCAACGTTAAAGTATCCGAAGCGAACAGCTATGTGACGGAAATCTCGGACTTGACGAAGCAGATCAAGCATATTGAGTCGGGTGGAGATAATGCCAACGACCTCCGCGATAAACGCGACTACCTCGTCGATCAATTATCCAAGCTCGGTAACGTGAAAGTAACGGAAACGTCGCAGACTTACCAGATCACGTTCGGGGCCAAACAAGTTATCGACGATCTCAATTCGGATTCAATTGTGCAGGCCGATGTTGCGGGCGTTACTTCCGGCGAAATCTTCGGTTATGTCCAGTCGCGGGATACATTCATTGCCGAATATACCAAACAAATCGACCTTATGGCCAATACCCTGGCTACCGGCAAAATTGAGGTTACCCTCCCGGCGGGAAGCATTTTGCCTAATGGCATGACGCCTCCGGCAGGAGCCAAAATGGATCCGGCGAACCCGCGCAAACTGGCTGCCGACGCGAAAGTAACCGTCGATGGCTTGAACGGATTACACAAGCTCGGATACACCCTCGAGGATCCGGCTACCAACGGGAAGGACTTTTTCGTTACTTCCGACGGAGCGGGCAAAATTACCGCAGCGAACATCCGGGTTAATCCGGATATCGCCAAAGATCTGAAGAAGATCGCGGCTTCCCTACGCATCGAAACCGTAAGTAAACCGCCTGCGGCACCTACCGACAAAGTGGTGCAAAGCAACGGCGATCTGGCGCTTCTTATCGGCGGTCTGGCGGAGAAGACGTTTGACTTCGGCGGTACAGCCCTCACGGCGTCCTCCACGTACGGCGGTTACTATGAAGCGGTAATGAGTCAGTTGGGCGTTCAGACCGATCATGCCAAGAAAATGCTCGAAAACGGAGAGCTGCTCACCGACCACGCGGACAGCCTGCGCCAATCGATCAGCGGCGTGTCGCCCGATGAGGAAACGGCCAACCTGATTAAATTCCAGCACGCTTACAACGCTTCGGCTCGTGTTATTACCGTTGTAGATGAAATGCTCGATAAATTGATTAACGGAACCGGCGTTGTCGGCAGATAGGAGGGGGAGCTAAATGCGGATCACACAGAACATGATGAGTTCGTCGATGATGAAAAATCTCCAAACGAATTATAACCGTCTGGATAAATATCAAGAACAGCTGTTAACGCAGCAAAAAATTAACCGGCCTTCCGACGATCCGGTGGGCATATCCAGCTCGCTTCGTTACAGAGGCGAAATTGACATGACGGATCAATTTGCCGAAAATGCTAAAGACGCGGATTCTTGGATGAACTTCACGGATACAGTGATGAACGAAGCTGTGAAAATCCTACAAACGGTCTCCGAAAAAGCTGTACAAGGAGCAACTGAATCCAATAACCCCGAAGCCAGAAAGATTCTTGGTCAGGAAATTGATGAGCTTTATAAACAAATGGTTGCCATCGGCAACTCTCAATTCAAGGGGAAATATATATTTAACGGACAAACGACGGACCAGAAGCCTTTTTCGGACGATCCGGCAAACACTTCCTACAGCCTTGATGATGGGGTTATGCGCTATCAGATAGGTGCAGGAATTTACGTAGATGTAAATTCTCTGGGAAAGGATGTTTTCGGTCCGTTTCAAGACCCGGCTGATCCGACCAAGGCAGCGAATGTTTTTAAAGTGCTGGATAACCTTAAGACTGCTTTAACCGGCGATAATACAGCCGACATCGAAAAAAGTATAAAAGAGATTCAGACGACTATGGATCAGGTTCTCTTCGCACAAGCGGATGTTGGTGCACGCCAAAATCGTCTTCAATTTACAACCGACCGTTTGGAAGATTTAACTTTAAATTACACTGATCTGCAATCTAAAATCGAAGATGTAAATGTACCCAAAACAATTACCGATTTAAAGACTGCGGAGAGCGTATTTCAGGCTTCTCTTGATACGATGGGACGGATTATTCGTCCAAGCTTGCTCGACTTCCTGAGATAAAAGGAGCCTTATATGCAAATTCCGCGTATTCAGATCAGCCAGCAATACACCAAAATCGGACTCTCTTCCACAAAGGGTAACTTATCCATCGAACAACCTAAAGCGGAATTAAACCTTCAGCAGGACAATACCAAAGTTAGCATGGAGACGGAGAAGTCAAATCTTGAGATTGACTCCACAAGAGCATGGTCTGCCTTAGGTTCCTCCAAACTCATTGAAATGAGAGATCTTATCGCACAAAGCGCTTTTGACATTTCTATGCAGAATATTGCGGAGATTGCCCAGAACGGTGACCGAATGATGGAGATCACTAATCATTCCAATGCGTTTGCGGACATCGCCCGGCAGAATGCTTTTAAAGACCGTCCCGTGCAGGTAACAGCCGAGCCCTCATATGATAATGTGGATATTCAATATGCACCGAGTGTAATCCATACAACCGTCCAAGACGGTAAGATTACTTTTGATCCCAAGTTGAACTCTCCGCATATTCAATATGAAGCCGGCAAATTAGAAGCCTATGTTACGCAAAAAAATGCAATTTCTTTTTCCGTAGTCGGGGGAAATTGGGATGCATCTATTTAAAGCATATGAGACAATAGCTATAATTTTATAGCTATTCTTTCTTTTTATTAGGAGGAAAATTTAATGATCGTACAATCTACAAGATTTGGTGAAATTGACGTTTCGGATGAGCAGTTGATTACATTTGAAGCGGGTATCTTTGGATTTGAGACTAACCGCCGCTATGCGTTATTGCAATTAGATAACGGTGATCCTACTTTTCATGTACTCCAGTCATTGAGTGATGCGGATTTGGCCTTTGTTATCGCGGAACCTTTTCTGTTTGAACCTGCCTATGAGTTCGAGCTTCCCAAGGCTGTCAGCGAACAGCTTGAAATAAAGAACGAAGGGGACACGCAAGTATATGGCATTGTAAGTGTGCGAGCCAAGGATAATGTAACGATGAATCTGAAGGCACCAATCATTTTGAATAAAAAAAGTAATAAAGCGGCCCAGATTGTATTGGAAAGCACGAATTACCCGATCCGATATTCTTTAATCAAGGGGGGAGCCTGATATGTTGATACTCTCCCGCCTAAAAGGTGAGAAAATTATAATCGGTCAGGACATCGTCCTCACGGTATTAGATGTTGCTGGAGATCAGGTAAGGATCGGAATAGAAGCACCTAAGGATGTTCCGATTCATCGTGAAGAGGTTTACAAGGCAATTCAGGCGGAAAATCAAGCGGCAGTCAAAATCGATCTCAATGCGGCATCCTTGCTAAAAGCCGTTAAAGGCAAATAATTTTTTTCGTTTTTATCAAAATAGCTCTAAAGTAACTATCCCTGCGATCCGATATATATATTATGGGAGGCAAGCGGGCTTTGGCGGCCGACTAAACTCGCTGAATCCACAATTAGGTGAACGCAAGGATGCGATCACTGCCTACATTCAAGGAGGAATATAATCATGCGTATTAACCACAACATCAGCTCTTACAATGCACAACGTCAACTGGGCTCCAACAACACTGCACAAAGCAAATCCCTGGAGAAACTTTCTTCCGGTTTCCGTATCAACCGTGCGGCTGACGATGCAGCTGGCCTGGCTATCTCTGAAAAAATGCGTAACCAGATCCGTGGTCTGGAGCAAGCTTCCAAGAACTCTTTGGACGGTATCTCCCTGATCCAAACAGCTGAAGGTGCTCTTAACGAAACACACGCTATGCTGCAACGTATGGGTGAACTGTTCACTCAAGCGGCGAACGAAGTGTTGACTACATCCGACACTGCTAAGATCAAAACCGAAGTAGACGCACTTAGCAACCAAATCGATGCTATCGCGAACCAAACTCAATTCAATACCAAGAAACTTCTTGATGGTTCCACAACTACTTTGAAGTTCCAAGTAGGAGCTAACAAAGGTGAAACTATCGATTTGACTCTTGTAAGCATGAAAGCAGTTACTCTTAGCGTAGATGCAGGTTCCCTGAAAGATATTTCGGCTTCTGCAGCTGCTGATATCAACAAAGATGCTGCTGAAAACATGGAATTGGTTCAAAAAGCTATCGATACAGTATCCACAACTCGTTCTAACCTGGGTGCCGTTCAAAACCGTCTGGAACACACGATCAACAACTTGGGTACAACTGCTGAGAACCTTCAAGCTGCTGAATCCCGTATTCGTGATGTAGACATGGCTAAAGAAATGAGCGAATTCACGAAGAACGGAATTCTTCAACAAGCTGCTACTGCGATGCTTGCTCAAGCTAACCAACAGCCGCAAGGCGTTCTGCAATTGCTTCGTTAATCCATGAGAGAAGCCGGCCGGAATTCCGGTCGGCTTTTTTGACATATCGACAGGTGATGGGAGATTCTAAAGGATGAAGATCAATCCCGGAACAGCATCTACGTCTTCAACACCATTGTTTAATACAATTTCGGATACTTTACTTTCCGACGCGGCTAATGAAAATCTTACTCCATCAGTAAATGCGGATCCTCAAAACATTCAGCAACTTGTGGATCGTGTTAACAAGGCACTTCATGAAACGGATACACATATTAAAGTAAAAGTTCATGAGAAGACAAACACCATTATGGTAGTGGTCGTCAATAACGATACGGATGAAGTAATTAGAGAAATACCGTCTGAGAGAATGCTGGATCTTATGTATAACATGTGTGTGAACGTAGGTGTATTTCTTGACAAAAAAATCTAGAAGGGAGATGTAAGATGGCTGGTATAAGCGGACCTACAAGGCTGACGGGCTTTAGCGGACAATTGGATACAGATGGTCTTATCAAAAAATTGATGGACACCGAAAAGGTACCATTAAATAATTTGCTGAGAAAAAAGCAGCTGGTCTTGTGGCAAAGAGAAGATTACCGGACTATGAACACATCGCTTTTGTCCATTCGTAAAACAATTGATGATTTGCGCTTTGAGAACAAGTTCGAAGCGGTAAAGTCTAATTCTTCCAATCCTACCGTTCTGGAAGTAACATCAAGCGGTACTAATCCAGGTATAAGCAACGTTAAAATTACGCAATTGGCTAATTCTGCTTCTATCATAAGCGATAAGGTAACTAAGTTGCCGACAGAGCAGTTGAATGTAAGCGGAAGTTTTACTATCGAGGGAACGGACCCTAGTAAATCTGTACAAATTACAGTAAGTGCGGATTCAACGATAGAGTCTTTAGTCAAGCAAATTAACGGAAGTGCGGCAAAAACGGGCGTGAAGGCTAGCTTCGACCGTTCCAGCGGTGTATTATATTTAAATTCTACATCTACTGGTGCTCAGTCAACGGTTAAGGTAACGGATGACGGGAATGGAACCTTTACAAACTTATTCGGAAACATTCCTCTAACCTCACAAGGACAAGACGCCAAATATAATGTGAATGGTAAGGATATTACGGCCAAGACAAATGACGTTATTATCAACGGTGTACAGGTTTCTTTAAGAAGCCAAGGCGAAGCGACTATCGGAGCAGTGGCGGACCATACGGCTGTAGCCGATAAAATCAAAGGTTTCGTCAAACAGTACAACGAACTTATCGATCAGTATACGGAAGCGACTACAGCCAAGAAGAACCGTGACTATCAACCTTTAACCACTGAGGAAAAAGAGGGTATGACGGAAGCTCAGATTGCTTTGTGGGAGAAGAAAGCGCGTCAGGGCGATCTCTATAACGACGGCCTGTTAAAAGACACGTTAATGACATTGCGTTCCGCTTTAAACATGCCTCTTGAAGGAATTACCGAACCCGCGGATCCTAAAAGTCAGCTTAGGCTTCTTTCGCAAATCGGAATTACAGTCAAAAATGATTTCCGGGAAAACGGAAAGCTTCAAGTCGACGAAGCTAAGTTAAATGACGCTTTGAACACCCGGTTTAACGAGGTTGTCCAACTTTTCACCAAGACCTCCACTACACCGAGCGACACACCGGAAAATATCAAGAAGCGAAAAAGTGAACAGGGAATTGGTGATCGTTTATACGAGGTAATGACTTCCCAGTTGACGAAGTTTACTAAGAAGATTGGTTTAGGTTCCAACGAATCTTTGGATGACAGTGTTCTCGGCAAGCAGTTAAAGGAAATGGGAACAAGAGAAACGGATCTCCAGCGTAAATTAAGAGATATTGAAGACCGCTATTATAAAAAATTTTCAGCTATGGAACAAGCTTTGCAGAAATTGAACAGCCAAGGTTCCTGGATAGCGTCTCAATTAAACCGTTAAGTAGACGGTTGACATTAAACTACAACTGATTGAGAGAGGGTTACAATGCAGAATGCAAAACAGCAGCAATATTTGAAGGTTCGTGTAGAGACGGCAAGCCCGGGAGAATTGACATTGCTGTTATATCAGGAAATGGTCAAATTGTTGCTCCAAGCTAAGCAGCTGTATTCTCAGAATCAGTATGAGGAAATGAACCAGCCGCTCTACAAAGTCAAAAGTATTCTTAGTGAATTAATCGTTACTTTAGATATGAAATACGATATATCTAGAGATTTGCAAAAGCTTTATTTGTTCTACGACCAGCATATCGCCAATTTTATTATCAAGAAAGACGAGAACATCCTGGAGGACGTCCTTGAGTTTGCAAGAGGAATGGCCGAAACTTGGAAGCAGGCACTGGCTTCATTAAAAACCGGCGGGTACCGCGAAAATGCGTAGCAGTAATTTATTATTAGAGGAGCTCGCCGGGTTATATAAATTTCTGCTTGAATCTCCAAGCTTCGAGCGTTATGAGCAAATAGAGGGACAAATTGACCAATTGTATCTTGATCTCTCTGAGAAGAAAAGCTTTACTACTGCAGATATGCTTACGTTAGAACAAATTCAGAACATGCACAAAAAAGTTGTTGCTGTCATACAGCAGGAACAAAAAGAAATAAAAAATCAAATAAACACAATGGAAATGAAGAAAAATGTTTCTAATGCCTATAGTACAAAAGCATCTTATACTAATGATGCTTTTTTTGTGGATATCAGGAACTAAATCGAAGGAGGCTTGCCCGTGAAGAATACCGTTGTAAAATCCATCAGATTAATTTTATCTATCGTACTGCTTCTATCGGTTTTCCCGGTTACTTTTGCTTCGGCTGAAGCGGCCGATGAAATTGTAAGAGTAACTAAGCAAGTAAATCCAACTTCCATATTAGAAGGCGGAGAAGCAGATGTAACTGTAAATGTGCAAGGATCAGACGGCGTCAATTTCGTTAAACCAAATGATATCATATTGATCATTGACAGATCAGGCAGTATGCTTCCTCAAAATAATAACGGCGAAGATAAAATGACGAATGCTAAAAATGCAGCCAAAGGCTTCGTTGATCTAATCGACTTCAGCAAACACCGCGTAGGAGTTGTTGATTTCGCAAGTGATGTTAAGTTTAAAGATCTTTCTTCTAACCCGGCGGATATTAAAAATTACATTACGGGTATAAACGCATCCGGTGGTACAGGAACAATGGCAGCAATAAAAAAGGCGCGAGAGCTCCTGGCTACCCATAGAACCGATGCCCAACCGGTTATACTGCTATTAACGGATGGAGAGGCCACAGAGCCGGCTCCCGTAGACAATGCGCGTAAAGTAGCCCTAGAGCAGGCTAACGCCGCTAAGAGCGAAGGCACAGTCTTCTATACAATCGCACTATTAAAGAAGACGGAAAATCCTGATACAAGCGCACCAAATCTATTAATGAAAGATATGGCAACTACAGCCCAACATCACCACTTTGTGCTTGGTTCCGTAGGCTTGGCAGAAATTTATCAAGCCATCGTAAGTGAGATTGGTGTGGCCAGCGCGTATGATGTGACAGTCAAAGATTCCGTTGCTCCGGAATTCGAAATCGTTCCAGGTTCTTATAAGGACAATATTCCTCAACCGACTGTAAGTGGGAATACGCTTACCTGGAAGTTTAATGAGTTGAAAAAAGAAACATTGACGTTCAATTATAAAATCCGACATAAATCTGGACAAAGAATCGGGGATTTATCCGTAGGAAGTCAGGATATCGATGTAACCTTTAAGGATTATCTTGGCGTACCTAGTGCAACCAAGGTCGTTAATCCTCTTATTAAGGTTTCTTATCCGGCTCCAGTAATCACGCTCCTAACACCTGATAAAGGTTCTATTAATGGCGGCGAAACCATTACCATCGATGGTAAGAACTTCCGTGCAAATCCATCGGTTACATTTGGAAGCAAAGAAGCGGTTTCTGTAAATTTCATCGATTCCACTAAGTTAACGGTTGTTGCGCCTGCGGGAAATCAAGGTTCGGTTGACTTAAAAGTCACTAACAATGACGGACAGTCCGCCAGCGCGCCTTATAATTACTATGCGGTGCCGGAATTTCTGTCTGTAACCCCGAATAACGGGGTCCTGGCAGGCGGAAACGATGTTGTCATTGCGGGCAAATATTTTTTAGCTAACCCAAAGGTGAAATTCGGCCAACATGAAGCTATCATCAAAAGTTCCACAAGCACTCAAATTACTGCAACAGTGCCGGCTGGCGATGTTGAAGGGTTTGTGGATATTGAGATTGTAAACTCAGACAACACTAGTGTTACGGCAAAAAATGCGTATGAATACCTGGTTGGCCCTAGTGTAACAGAAGTAGCGCCTAACCAAGGATCCAGCAAAGGCGGCGACCTTGTTACCATTAAGGGAAGCCACTTCAAATCGGGCGCAGTTGTTAAATTCAACACTACTGCAGTACCAGCTGAATTTGTTTCATCGACGGAATTAAAAATAACGACACCGGCTTGGCCTAGAGCTGAAAGTGTGAAGGTTACTGTTATCAATCCGGATAAGTTGGAGGGCTCCCTAGACCAAGCGTTTAAGTACCTGAACCCGGCTCCGGTAATCGAAAGTATTAGTCCGAATTCCGGTTTAGTAACTGGAGGGGATTTAGTTACCATCACAGGGACGGATTTCTTACCGGATGCCAAAATTATTTTTAAAGATAAAGAGATGGCAAGCAGCTTTGTAGATTCTAAGCATTTGAGAGTCAGATCTCCAAAATGGAACCAAGAAGAAACAGTAGATATTACGGTTAAAAACCCGGACGGTCAATCTGCTGTTTTGAGTAAAAGTTTCTCGTACAAGTTTCCGAAAGCTGCCGAGTTGGTCTCGCTTTCTCCCGTAAGTGGACCGCTGGACGGAGGAAATGTAATTACGGTTAAAGGAACTAATCTGAGCAGTGAGCTGAGTTTATATGTAGCGGATACTAAAGTACTTTATACTTTGCTCTCCAGCGATACTCTCACATTCAAAGCACCAAAAACGGCTGTTGCGGGAAAAGTCGATGTTAAAGTAACAGATACTTATAACCGCGAGAGCATTCTTAAAGAAGCTTACGAATATCGGGCACCAGCACCTCTGCCGGCTCCGACTATTTCGGGTGTAACCCCATCTCAAACAGTAAGAACGGGTGGAGAATTCATTTATGTTAACGGAGATAACTTCCAAGAGGGTGCTGTAGTTTGGTTAAATGACAGCAAGCAAACCACATCGTTTATAAGCACTAAACAACTTCGCTTTAGAGCCCCTGTGTGGGGTAAGGAAGAAACCGTTACGGTAAAAGTAATCAATCCAGACAACCAGTTTGTGCTGTTGGATGGAGCTTTGAAGTTTACGAACCCGCCGGCAGACCCGGCCCCTGAAATTTCCTCTTTAACACCAGATTCGGGTGAAGTAAAAGGAGACTATTTTGTAACCATCAATGGAAAGTACTTTAAATCCGGCGCCAAAGTTACTTTCGGCGGCAAGGAACTGACAACTTCCTTCTTGAGTGATACCCAACTGCGTGTGAGGGCCCCTCTGGGAGACAAAGAAGGTGCGGTAGAAATAAAGGTTACAAATCCCGATGGCCTTCAAGCAACAAGTACTTTTACTTACACGGCCCCTGTTCTTGGCCCGGCCCCTGTAATTACTAGTATAAGCCCGGCGCAAGCTCCGATTACCGGAGGTATTCTTGTTGTAATCAATGGGGAAAACTTCAACGCACAGTCAAGTGTTAAATTCGGAGATAAAGTAATCACCACTTCATTTCTTTCCGATAAACAATTGCGTGTGAGAATCCCAGTCTGGACAAAAGCAGAAAAAGTTGATGTCTCGGTTTCTAATGCCGATGGGCAGGTAGCCGTAGCTGTAGCCGGGTTCGAGTATATTCCCGTAGCTCCTGCTGTTATAACCAATTTGACACCTAATCATATGCAGTTGGATTTAGGTGGTTTTGTAGTCATCGACGGAGCAAATTTTGATCCGGCCACGAAGGTTTACTTTGGTGAGAAAGAAGCCAGCGTTTCCTTCCTCAGCGATAAGCAGCTTCGTGTAAGGGCACCTATTTGGAGTAAAGCGGAGACTGTTTCCGTTAAGGCTGTTAATCCTGACGGTCAAATCACGACAGTAGCCAACAGCTTTACATTTGATCCGATTCCTTTGAAGCCCGCACCGACCATCTCAACGTTATCGCCAAATCACTCTCTTCAAACAGGCGGTGACTTGGTATATGTGAATGGTTCTAATTTTATTGAGGGAGCCAAGGTTTCTGTTGATGGCGGAACGCCAATCGTCACGTCGTTCTTTGGAAGCAATCAGCTTAGGTTTAGAATACCTGCATCTTCCAAAACAGGACCGGTGGATGTTAAAGTGATTAATCCGGACGGCCAGTTTGTTATATTGGCAAACGGATTTACCTATGATGCTCCTCCTATGAAACCGGCCCCTGTTATTTCGAATCTTACACCGAATAATGCTTTGAATTCGAGTGGAGAATTGGTTTATATTAATGGTTCTAATTTTATGGATGGAGCTAAAGTTTCCGTAGATGGGGCGACTCCGATTGCAACTTCATTTTTGAGCAGCACGCAACTTCGGTTTAGGATTCCTATAACGTCTAAAACGGGACCTGTAGATATTAAAGTAATCAATCCGGACGGACAAACGGTTACGCTTGTTGGTGGATTCACTTACCGGTAAGGTTTAAGAGGGTGCCTCTTGCAGGCACCCTTTTTTCATAACAATTTGATGAGGGGTAATTCCATGAAACAACCTATATCGGCGTGTATTATGACTAAAAATGAACAGGATACGATTGGGAATTGCGTGGATTCTATACGTCCTTATGTAGAAGAAATCATTGTGCTCGATACGGGTTCAGAAGACGCAACTGCCGATATCGCTATGTCAAAAGGTGCTGCTGTTTATCGAACGGTCTGGCAAAATGATTTTTCGAGAGTCAGAAACGAATTAATTCAGTTAGCGACCAGACCCATTGTTTTCATGATAGACGCAGATGAAATGGCTGCCCCCAAGCAGGAGAGAGCGTTTAGCGAGGTTGGCAAACGACTGCTTACCGACGAAAGTTTAGTGGCCAAAATTAGCATTATCAATGAGACGGATGATGGAATTTCGAGTGCAAATATCTCGAGAATATTTAATAAAGACAGTGGATTATTTTTTAAAGGTGTAGTGCATGAACAAATAGAATGTTCAACTAAAGCACTGAAATTTATTCAATCGGATATTGTGTTACGACACACGGGGTATTTATCCTCTCAAATCATCGCCAACAATAAATACGAACGCAATTTAACTTTGTTGTTTAAGGAGTTGGAAAAGAACAACAAAAATTCCTATATACATTTTCAGATAGGCCGGACGTATTCAGCGTCGGGAGACTATGTGAAGGCCGCGCATCACTTGAGTCTAGCCTATAAATTTTCAAATACGGATCATGCGTACTACAGTGCGCTCATTCAAGCTTACGGATGGGCTTTGCTAAGAACAAAAAAATTTAGTGAGTTATTTGAACTTTTACAAATCGGTCTTCAATTATTTCCGGATTATACGGATTTATACTTTCTTTACGGATGTACACTTGTCGAATTGAAGTCAGCTGAACATGTTCATTTAATTCCGGATATATTTCTCGGCTGCATTGAATTAGGGGAACCTGATCCCCAAAAATATGAAACGGTTGCAGGAGTCGGTTCATTCAAAGCTTATTATAATTTAGGGTTGTATTATGAATTGACGGGTCAGATAGATAGAGCCTTGATTGCATATAAACATAGTGCCGAGGCTGATTTTAAACCTGCAGTAGAGCGGATCACTCAACTTAGAACGTAAAGAAAAGAGGATAGACAATGAAACAGAACACGTTAATACCCGAATATATGAAAAAGTTTCAATGCCTAGGCGGAGATTGTGAAGATACATGCTGTGCGGGATGGACAGTATCCATCGATAAACAGACGTATAAAAAATATCAAAAGGCAAGCGACCCCGAGCTGAAAACTAAACTAAGTAATGTTATAAAGAGAAATAAAAATAGCGCAACTAAAAGCGATAGATACTATGCCAGCATTGTCATGGGTCAAGACAAACACTGTCCTATGCTTACCGAGGAAAAATGGTGCTCGGTTCAATTGAAGATGGGTGAAGACGCTCTATCTACTACTTGCCGCATGTATCCTAGAAATCTGAATAAATACAACGATACGTTTGAATTCTCCGGAAGAGTATCCTGTCCCGAAATCGCACGATTGGTCCTGCTTGAGCCCAATGGTATTGATTTTGATGAAACCGAATATGAAATTCAACCCAATTGGCCAGTCATCAAACACCATGGAAATGAAGGAGCTGCCGATTACACTCAACATTTTTGGCCGATAAGAATGCTCGCTATCGAAATGATTCAAACACGTGCAATTCCGTTGGGTGACCGACTGGTTATGCTCGGGTTATTTATAGACGCTTTGCAAAAGGATATCGATCAAGGTCTTGGTTTGGGAGCAACGGACATTATTGAATCGTTTCGTTCAAAACTCATGAGTGCCGAGTATTTGGAATCCATTTCAAAGCTACGTGTAAACTTGGACTTGCAATTACAGGCTTTGTTTGAACTTATAAAATCCAGACTGGCTTATGGGGCTACCATGGATAGATACCACGTGACATTTACAGATATGTTAGAGGGTTTACAACTTGCCGAAGCAGACTTTAAATTAGATGAGTTTCGTGTGAATTACGAAGAAAACTTTAAAGCTTATTATTCTCCCTATATGAAAGAAAAAGAATATGTTTTAGAAAATTACTTGGTTAACTTTTTGTTTAATTCCTTGTTTCCTAACTTATCCGTAAAAAACAATTCTCTCTTTGATGAATACGCCCTCTTAGCGGTGATGTATGGAATGCTGAAAATTCATTTGGTGGGTGTAGCGGGCAAGCACAAAGTTTTAAATGATGAGATCCTTGTCAGAACCGTGCAATCTTTCGCTAAAGCTATCGAGCACACCAGCGTTTATCTCCAATCTATTGTTGAAGAGTTAAAAAGAAACAACTACTACACGTTGGCGCACATCTCGTTATTAGTAAAAGACTGAGAACAACAGCTGTAACGCTTCAAAGGAGAATAAATCATGCTGCAAAAGCTGCGCTCCGATCTTCAATACAAACGAATGCAAGATGTAAAAGCGGAGACTTGTCCCAAACGACCTCTGCAAGCTAAGCAAATGAGTCCGAAGCACCGGCTCCATATCGTTTTCGTTATGAATCAGGTCGGTATTTGGGGCGGCGTTAAAATAGTTTTTGAGCAAGCCAATCGACTAATGGAAAAGGGCTTCCGTATAACCATTATATCCAGGCATCCTTTTCCTGAATGGTTTCCGCTGCAGGCAGAATATATTCAGTTACCCTACGCTTTGGATTTGGGGCAGGGGATTCCGCTCTGCGATCTAATTGTGGCCACCTACTACGACCACATTTTCGAATGTGTACAGACGGGGATCGCACCGGTTGTTTATTTCGAGCAGGGGGATAAGCATTTATTTGAACCGGAGAAGCTGGAAGAAGAACAGTCCTTATTTATACAAAAACAGTTGAATTATGCGGATCGCATATTAACCGTTTCAAACCAGGCCCATAACCTGCTTCGGGATTTGTATCATTGTGATTCTACTGTTATTCATAACGGGATTGATTCTCATACCTTTAACCCTGAAGGCAGTGTTCCTGACCGAAAGCGCCCCTACCTATTAATGATGGGAAACGAGCAAATAGCTTTTAAAGGCATTCACGATGTTTGGGAGGCCTATCTGAAATCAGCAGCAATCAAGGAACATTACGATTTAATATGGATTACACCGGTCGAGCCTCAATTTTCTATTAAAGATAAAGCATGGATTACCGAAGTGCATGTGAATCCGACTCAGCAAGAAATTGCCGAGCTGTACCGGGGAGCGTCCGTGTTTGTCTCCGGATCCCATTATGAGTCTTTTTCACTGCCCGTGATAGAAGCCATGGCTAGCGGCTGCCCGGTTGTCAGTACCCGTAATCGGGGTGTTCTGGAATATGCGGCAGAGGGATCTAATATTTTGCTGGCGGAAATCGGTGATCCGGAGAGCTTATCCAAACAATTGACTTATTTGCTTGAAAATCCTTTGCTGAGAGAAAAGCAGATTGTAAAAGGTCTGGAAACGGCGGCCCGTTTCTCCTGGAATGCGGTTCTGCCGCAAATAGAGAACTATTATAAGGAATCGGCCGGCTGCGATCCTGTACCGGTGAATTCTTTGGATGAATGGGACATCTTGATCCAGGAGAAAGACTTCGTGAATGAAGAGGAATTCGGAAGATTCATAAAAAGGCTGCTGCATAGCAGCAAAGATAAAATCGAGCTTGTCTCCGTATATTCTCTCATTGAGAATCATTCATTCGGCAGATGGGAGACGGCGGCTGTAAGAAAGCAGCCGGGAAACCGAATGTCCGTAGACAGAGCGTATATCTTAGCCCGGAGTGCAATATCGCCCGAATCCGATCACGATACTGCTATCGGGGTGCTTGCACAAGGAATGCCGGAAGAAGCTTATCGCCTGTGGCAGCGCTTGATAAATACAAACCATGCTTCGCCAGACCAGCAAGGCATTTATACAAAATGGCTTATATTATGTTTGATTGAACTCGAGAGAGACGATGATGCTCTCCAGATTTTAAATAGGACTCTTCCTAAGCACCCGGATTATACAGATTTATATTATTTATATGCTCTTGTGCTTACTTTGCTCGGTAAAGGGAGCGAGGCAGGCCCGGTAATAGGATTAGCTAAATTAGTGGGAGACGCGGCTCATTACCCCGAGTTTTTCCTGAACAGCTCCGCATTATTAAAAAATTTACAACAGTGAACAGATAAAGGGAGAGCGGATAATCATGCACGGAACCTATATAGGGAACAATAAAATGATGGTGAAGTTAGCGTATAACGCCGTAATCACGGTACCGTCCACTGATTTGAGTCTAATGCCGACACTGGTAACGACCGGAATGTTTGAAGTTCCGTTAACGAAATATTTTCTTACCCAGCTGAAACCCGGATATACGGTCGTGGACGTGGGAGCCAATATCGGTTATTTTACGGTACTGGCCGCCAAAGTAGTCGGAAATACGGGAAAAGTTATAGGATATGAAGCGGACCCCGACACGGCTGCTGTCCTAAAGGATAACCTTGCTATGAACTGGCTGACGGAGAACGTGACCGTTCTAAACAAAGCGGTTTATTCGGAAAATAAGACGCTTCAATTCCGGAGCTCGGAAAGATTTCATGGATATTCTTCATGGAAGGAAAAACCTAAGGACGACAATCTGATCGATAACTATACGATCCGGGACGTCGAAGCTGTTTCTTTAGATAATGAACTGCAAGAGTTGGATACGATTGATCTGGTTAAGATCGATATCGAGGGTGGAGAGTATCATGCTTTTCTGGGAATGGAAAAATTAATTCAAAACCGCAAGATTAAGAAGATTACTTTCGAATGGAACAAGGCGATGCTGGGAGTGGATGAAGGTCCGTTCCTTGAGTTGATCGGCGATCTGATCGCAAAGCGGGGGGCTCGTCTCACTCTTCTGGATAAAGAAGGAGAAGTCGTTCAAACGACGTTAAAGGATCTGTCGGCGTTCGAATTCTACCCTTTCGTTCTGTTGGAGTTCCCAAATTAGCGCTTATTAACCCTGTGGACAATGTGTATAACTTTGTTGATAACTCTGTGAATAAGTGCTTAAATCCCGCTTTCGACAAGGGATCTAGGGCTTAAAGCCTATACTGTCGAAAGTGTGAATACCTAAATTTTCAAAATATTTAGGATTATCTTGTCATCAGATTGACACAATTATTTCCGTGGTGATATATTCAAAAGGTAAGCAAAGGCTTACATTTATTTGAAGATGAAGGGAATGTGTCCGATGCAAGGTAAAGTGAAATGGTTCAATGCGGAAAAAGGCTACGGTTTCATCGAGCGCGAGGACGGCGGAGACGTATTCGTACATTTCTCGGCAATCCAAACTGACGGTTTCAAAACACTAGAAGAAGGTCAGGCTGTCGAGTTTGACATCGTGGAAGGCGCTCGCGGACCACAAGCAGCTAACGTAAACAAGCTGTAATTATTCGGCCGTTTGGCCGGTTCATAAAACATGGCAAAGATGTTTGAACCAGCACCCTGGATTCCGGTCCGGGGTGTTTTTTTGATGCGCGTGGAGTTCACAATTCAGCCGCAGAACGGACACGGAACGTATTTTAAGATTTTTTGAATATTCAAAATAGTTGGTGTATAATAGAGACAGAAGGGAGGAGTTTTATATGAAATTCACCGTTCGAGGAGATCATCTCGAGATAACAGCTGCCCTCAGGGAGTATGTGGAGAAAAAGCTGAGCAGACTGGAGAAGTACTTTGAAGCCCCCCTCAACTCGGAAGGATTTGTGACACTTAGCGTAGTCAAAAACATCCACACGGTGGAAGTGACGATTCCGCTCCAGGGCGTCCTGCTCCGTGCCGAGAATAAAGATCAAGACATGTATGCGGCAATTGACCTGGTGGTCGACAAGCTGGAACGCCAAATCCGCAAACACAAAACGAAAATGAATCGTAAAATCCGTCTGGAAGGCAACAAACGCGAGTTGAGCAAGCTGGAAAGCCCGGTTCTCACCATGGATGAGGAAGAGGAGGATTACGAACTGGTCCGCACGAAGCGGTTTACGCTGAAACCGATGGATATCGATGAAGCGATTCTGCAGATGAACATGGTTGGTCATGATTTCTTCGTTTTTTCCAACATGGACACGGAGCAAGTGAATGTGGTTTATAAAAGGGATGACGGTAGGTACGGTCTTATCGAACCGGCTATTTAACCTCAACCGCCTTGCTGATTGCGCCAATGCAAACGAACTTCCAATTGAAAATGAAACCAAAGCTTGATCCGACAGGGTCAAGCTTTTTAAATGTTTACAGACAGTTATTTTAAAACCGAACATGTAAGAATCGGGTGGAAGCAGCCGTGATCGCGTGGAGACTTCCGTCGCGTTTCTTCCTTATATAGTAGACAAGGCTCGGCGGTTCGGAAATCAGCAGCAAAACCGATTTTCAAGGTTCCTGTCTGTTCAACGAGCCGGCCGGTAAAATTTCACCAACTTTGGAAATGAAAAAATAGCATTTGAGGCACTTTGCCGACAAGAACTGCAACAAAGCGCGAGCTTTTACGTATGTAAAGGAGTAGGTTTGCTACAGAGAAGCACATCTGATAAACTGAAATGTTCCCGCTCTGCAGCCTTGTTTTGTTGCGGCTTGACGAGCAAACTGATACAATTTAAGGATACTGAGTGTAAGGGAAAGGGGTTCACCGATGCTAGGACTGGTCAAAAAAATGTTTGGTGATTCCAACGAACGTGAAATCAAGCGATATTGGAAAGCAGTCGATGCTATAAATGGGCTGGAGCCGGAAATTTCCGCTCTGTCCGACGATCAATTAAAAGGCAAAACCGTTGAGTTCCGCGAGCGTCTGGAAAAGGGTGAAGAGCTGGATGACCTGCTGCCGGAAGCATTTGCCGTCGTGCGTGAAGCTTCCAAGCGGGTGCTGGGCAAACGTCACTATGACGTGCAGCTAATCGGCGGTATGGTTCTCCACGAAGGCAAGATTGCCGAGATGAGAACCGGTGAAGGTAAAACCCTCGTCGGTACGCTTCCCGTTTATTTGAATGCGCTGGCGGGCAAAGGCGTGCACGTGGTTACCGTCAACGACTATCTGGCGCAGCGTGACAGCGGCGAAATGGGCCAGATTTACGATTTCCTGGGGATGACCGTCGGGGTCAATCTTCACGATCTTTCGCATGAGCAGAAGCAGGCGGCCTACGCTTGCGACGTAACGTACGGCACGAACAATGAATACGGATTCGATTATTTGCGCGATAATATGGTGCTTTATAAAGAGCAGATGGTTCAGCGTCCGCTTTATTTTGCCGTTATCGACGAAGTGGATTCGATTCTGGTCGACGAAGCCAGAACACCGCTGATCATTTCGGGACAAGCTGCCAAATCTACGGATTTGTATTATGCGGCGGACCGTTTTGTGAGCAAGCTGGAAGCGGAGAAGGATTACACCGTTGATATTAAAGTCCGTTCCGTATCTCTGACGGAGCAGGGCGTGGAGAAGGCCGAGAAGGCGTTCGGGATCGAGAACCTGTTCGATCATCAGAACGTTACTCTTAACCACCATGTTACCCAGGCTCTGAAAGCACGCGTCATTATGCGCCGCGACGTGGATTACGTCGTTCAGGACGATGAAGTTCTGATCGTCGACGAATTTACGGGCCGTCTGATGACAGGCCGCCGTTACAGCGAGGGCCTGCACCAGGCGATCGAAGCGAAAGAGCAGCTCCAGGTACAAAACGAGAGCATGACGCTGGCAACAATCACCTTCCAGAACTATTTCCGTATGTACCGCAAGCTGGCCGGTATGACCGGTACGGCAAAAACGGAGGAAGAAGAGTTCAAGAAGATCTACGGTCTGGATGTTATTATTGTGCCGACTAACCGTCCGATGATCCGTAAAGATATGCCTGACGTTGTTTATAAGACGGAATTGGGCAAATTCAAAGCGGTCGTGGAAGAAATCGTCGAGCGCCACAAAAATAAACAGCCGGTACTGGTCGGTACCGTATCTATCGAGAATTCGGAGCTGCTGTCCGAAATGCTGAAGAAAAAAGGCGTTCAGCATAAGGTTCTTAACGCGAAGTACCACGCCGAAGAGGCGGAAATCGTATCCCGCGCGGGACAAGCCGGCGCCGTAACGATCGCAACCAACATGGCGGGCCGCGGTACCGATATTATGCTGGGCGACCAAGTCCATGAAGCCGGCGGACTGCATATTATCGGTACGGAGCGCCATGAAAGCCGCCGGATCGATAACCAGCTCCGCGGTCGTGCGGGCCGTCAGGGTGATCCGGGTTCCTCCCAGTTCTATCTGTCGCTCGGCGATGAACTGATGAAGCGCTTCGGCGCAGAGAACATCATGGCTATGATGGACCGTCTTGGCATGGAAGAAGATCAGCCGATCGAAAGCAAGCTTATCACGCGTGCGATCGAATCCGCTCAGAAGCGTGTAGAGGGCAACAACTTCGACATGCGTAAAGTCGTCCTCCAATATGACGACGTTATGAACCAGCAGCGTGAAATTATTTATAAACAGCGCCGCGAGGTGCTTGAGTCCGAGAATATCCGCGAGATCGTCGAAACGATGCTTCGTTCCAGCATTGAGCGTATCGTGAACGCCCACTGCAGCGAATCTCAAATTCCGGAAGAATGGGACCTTCAGGCGGTTGTCGATTACGTGAATAACAACTTCCTTTCCGAAGATGCGCTGGTCAGCAAAGATATCTGGGGTAAAGAGATCAACGAAATCATTGAATTTATTGATGAGAAAGTCAAAGATAAATACAACGAGCGCGAAGAACAAATCGGCGCCGAGTTTATGCGCGAGTTTGAGAAAGTCGTCGTACTGCGTGCGGTCGATTCCAAATGGATGGATCATATCGATGCGATGGACCAGCTTCGCCAAGGGATTCACCTTCGTGCATACGGCGGTACGGATCCGCTTCGTGAGTACCAGTTCGAAGGCTTCGAAATGTTCCACGAAATGGTTGACAGCATCCAGGAAGAAGTGGCGACTTATATCATGAAGGCGCATGTGGAAAGCAACCTGGAGCGTCAAGCCGTTGCTGAAGGCCAGGCCGTGGATCCTAAAGTGGAATCCGCAGGCAAGCAGCCGATCGTCAAAGAAGAGCAGATCGGGCGCAACGATCCTTGCCCTTGCGGAAGCGGCAAGAAATACAAGCAGTGCCACGGAGCGTAATTCGCATCGGGCTCGGCATTTGATAAGCTGTATCTTATGCAAGGTTATGCATACATCATGCATAACCTTGCATATTCGCTTATATATTGGCATCAACCCGGTTATGATAAACCTAAAAAGCCGGGATACGCATTTTTTTCATTTAAAGCTGCAACTAACTGCTAGTACAAATATGAGGACTCCGAGGTGTTGGTATGCTGGAACCGGAAGTAAAACAAGACCTGCGCGAAATTGCAAAGCGACTAACGGAATTAAGGGGGTCTCTTTGACTTAGATCATAAGCTCGAAGAGATCGGAGATTATGAAGTGAAGATGGCGGCGCCCGATTTCTGGGACGATAACGAGAAGGCCCAGAAAATCATCGGCGAACTCAACGCCATCAAAAGCGTTGTTGATCAGTTCCAGGGGCTGAATAATGAATATGAAGACCTGGAAGTCATGGCGCAGCTGGCTGACGAGGAGAACGACGAGGACATGGCGGCCGAACTGGCCGACGGCCTGAAAGGCGTTCTCCGTAAGCTGGAAGACTTCCAGCTGCAGCTGCTGCTCAATCAGCCGTACGACCGGCTGAATGCCATTCTCGAGCTGCATCCCGGCGCGGGCGGGACGGAGTCCCAGGACTGGGCGGAGATGCTGCTGCGGATGTACCGTCGATGGGCCGAGAAGCGGGACTTCAAGGTCGAGGTGCTCGACTATCTTCCCGGAGACGAGGCCGGCGTGAAGAGCGTTACGCTCCTCATCAAGGGGCACAATGCCTACGGGTATCTTAAAGCGGAGAAGGGCGTACACCGTCTCGTGCGCATCTCGCCGTTCGACGCTTCGGGCCGGCGCCACACGTCTTTCGTGTCGTGCGACGTGGTCCCGGAGATCGAAGACGACGTGGAGGTCGATATCCGCACGGAGGATTTGAAGATCGACACGTACCGCGCGAGCGGAGCGGGCGGCCAGCACATCAACACGACGGATTCGGCCGTGCGGATTACGCACTTGCCGACGGGCGTCGTGGTGACGTGCCAGACGGAACGTTCCCAGATCAAGAACCGGGAACGGGCCATGAAGCACTTGAGATCAAAACTCTACGAGAAGAAGATCGAGGAGCAGGAGAAGCATCTCGCGGAAATCCGCGGAGAGCAGTCCGACATTGCGTGGGGCAGCCAGATCCGTTCTTACGTCTTCCATCCCTACAGCATGGTCAAGGATCACCGGACTACGGAAGAGACAGGCAATGTGGGAGCGGTAATGGACGGCGATCTCGATCCGTTCATCGATGCCTATCTGCGCCTGCAGATCCAGAAGAAGGAAGAATAGTGTCGTGCGGGGAAGGAGGCCGAGTGCCTGCGGCCCCGCATTTTTTTATATACTGGTGAAGATGAGACGGACGGCTCAGCAGGTTTTAGCACCGGCGCGGACAAACCAGTGAACACCCGTAAAATCCATGAGTTTTTTCAAAACCGGAAGGATGTCCGGCCCGTTCAAGTCAGTCTGCAACAAGGTTCTGCAGCGCTGCCTCTTTATTTTTAACCACCGGTTAATTAGATGTAGGCAAACGACTCTTTTGATGCCATAATAATTCCAGTGCCTTACTCATACAACAATAGACCTTCATCAGGCAAAACTAGAGATAACCGGCGCGAACGGCCGGCAGCAGATAGGAGGAAAGTCCATGGCTATGGCCAAAGGCAAACGGAGAAAAGCCCGTCTTGTCCTGAACAGTCCGCAGCAAAAAGCGTATGAATATGCGATGCTGCTGATCGGATGTTTGATTATTTCCATCAGTTTTAATGTCTTTCTTAATCCCAACCAGGTTGCTTCCGGAGGAGTATCCGGCCTGTCGACCATTATCCAGCAAACCTTGGGCTGGCAGCCGGCTTTAACGCAGTGGGGGCTGAATATTCCTTTGTTCCTGCTCGGTTTGTGGCTCCTGGACCGCTCTTACAGCCTTAAGGCTGTCGTAGGTTCGATCGTTCTTCCGCTCTGCGTCATGCTGACGAGCAATCTGCCGACTTTGACTCATAACATTTTGCTTGCGACGATCTATGGCGGCATGGTACTGGGACTCGGTATCGGGATCGTATTCCGCGGCCGCGGATCGACAGGGGGCTTCAGCATTTCCTCGCAAATTTTACATAAGTATTCCGGTCTGAGCCTGGGCGTATCGGTCGCCGTATTTGACGGAATGGTCATTTTGCTGGCGGGTCTTTTTTTCGGTCCCGAAAAAGCCCTTTACGCGCTTATCGGTCTCTTTGTAACTACGAAAACCATCGATATCGTCCAAGTCGGACTCAACACTTCGAAGGTAGCTTATATCATTTCGAATGACCCCGAGAAGCTTCGCGAAGCCATTCTTCATGATCTCGACCGGGGACTGACCCAGCTTACCGGAGCCGGGGGATACACGGGGGATGCGCGGCTTGTGCTTATGGTAGTCGTCAGCCAAAGCGAAGTCAGCAAGCTTAAAGCGCTGGTACAGTCCATCGATCCGAATGCGTTTATTATTTTAAGCAACGCGAACGAGGTGCTGGGCGAAGGTTTCAAACGGGCGGTATAACTTTGCATATATACAAAACATTTTGCATAAAAGTGAAAAGGCGGGAGACCGGACTTCTCCGATAAACGGGAATCCGAACCTGTATTCTTAAACAGAAAAACGGCTGTCTCTATAGGCAGCTGTTTTTTTGTACGCCATTTTTTGCTGTTGAAGAGAGGACCCTCGGAAGGTAAAAAAGTCATTGAATTATTATACCTATGTCTGTATAATAATACATATCATTTTTAGGACGTTTGGGGGATAAAGCAATGACGGAACACGTGAGAGCGGCTATTGTAGGTTCAACCGGTTACGGGGGAGTGGAGCTGATCAGGTTGCTGCTCGGACATCCGCGGGTAACCATCACTTCGGTTATTTCGTCTTCAAGCGCAGGCGCGCCCATTTCGGACGGATTTCCTCATTTGAACAGCATTATGCACGATTCGCTGGATGCTGTGGATGTACCGCTAATCGCGTCCAAAGCGGATGTCGTATTTCTGGCGACACCGGCAGGGGTAGCTGTCAAGCTGGCTCCGCAAATGCTGGAGGCGGGTCTCAAAGTGATCGATCTGTCCGGAGATTTCCGGCTGAAAACCCCGGAGATTTATACCCAGTGGTATAAACGCGAAGGAGCATCGCAAGAGGATCTCGATAAAGCGGTTTTCGGTTTGTGCGAGATCTACGGAGAGCAGGTAGCGGGCAAAGAGTTTATTTCCAATCCCGGCTGTTACCCGACGGCTACTCTTCTTGGTCTGGTTCCGGCTGTAAAAGCGGGCTGGATCGATCCATCCACAATTATCGTGGATGCCAAGTCCGGTATTTCCGGCGCGGGCAGAGGTCTGGGCCTTGGCGTTCATTACGCGGAAGCCAACGAGAATTTCTCGGCTTACAAACTTAACCGCCATCAGCATATTCCCGAAATCGAGCAGGTACTTAGCGATGCCGCCGGACGTGAAGTCATTATTACGTTCTCCACTCATCTCGTGCCGATGACGCGCGGTATTATGGCAACCTGTTATGCGCAGTTGAACGGAAAGCATGACACCCGCGAGTTCATTGACATGTACCGCAGTTTCTATGTAGGACGCCGTTTTGTGCGGATACGCGAAGAAGGCAAGTGGCCGGCGACCAAAGAAGTATGGGGCTCGAATTACTGTGATATCGGTTTTGCCGTGGATGAGCGGACGAACCGGGTCACCGTCGTATCCGTTATCGACAATGTGATGAAAGGCGCGGCGGGGCAGGCTATCCAGAATTTGAATCTGATGCTCGGCTGGGATGAAACTGCGGGTCTCCAGGTTACGCCGGTTTATCCGTAATTGTTCCGGTCGTTTCATGATGGCTTGCCAGGCATAACGATAAGAGACTCTATGAAGTTGAAGAGGGTCCGATAATATATTTTACCGGGACTGGGATTTTACTGGATACTTAGATATCCCAGGGATAATGGAAAAAAAGGACAGGTGAGCATCCATGACGCTGCTAGGCCGTTTTACCGTCGTGCCGGATGGCACGGTGACTACACCTCAAGGCTTCCGCGCAGGCGGCCTGCATTGCGGGTTGAAGAAAACTGAGCGCAACGATCTCGGGGCGATCGTGTGCGACGTTCCTGCGGCCGTTGCGGCCGTTTATACGCTTAACGCGTTTCAGGCTGCGCCGCTTCGCGTGACGCAGGAAAGCATTGCCGCTGGCGGCAGGCTCCAGGCCATGCTCGTCAACAGCGGCAACGCCAACGCGTGCACGGGCGAGCAGGGACTCGCGGATGCGCGTGCCATGCGTGAGTCCCTGGCACGCCGTCTCGGAATCGCCGAAGAGCTGGTCGGCGTCACCTCGACTGGCGTCATCGGCGAACTGCTGCCGATGACGAAAGTGCTCGCCGGCATAGAAGCGCTGCCGGAGAAGGTTCACGCCGCAGGCGGAGAAGACTTTTCCCAGGCGATCCTGACGACGGACCTGGTGAAGAAAGTCGTCTGCGTGCGTGTAAACATCGGCGGGCGCGAGGTGCATATCGCCGGAGCGGCCAAAGGTTCGGGGATGATTCATCCGAACATGGCGACGATGCTCGGTTTTGTCACCACCGACGCGAACATTGAGAGCAAGCACCTGCAGCAGCTGCTTGGCGAAGCGACCGATTCCACCTTTAACATGATTACGGTGGACGGCGATACCAGCACGAACGACATGGTCGTCGTGATGGCCAGCGGTCTGGCCGGCGGGGATGCGCTTCAGCCCGGCCATGCGGACTGGGATGACTTCGCGGCGGCATTCCGCTACGTGTCGGAGCATCTGGCGAAAGCGATCGCCAGAGACGGCGAAGGAGCGACGAAGCTCATCGAAGTCAACGTGCACGGAGCCGTTTCACAGGAGGCCGCACGTGCGATTGCCAAGACCGTCATAGGCTCCAGCCTTGTGAAGACGGCGTGCTTCGGAGCGGACGCCAACTGGGGACGCATTATTGCGGCCGTCGGACGCGCGGGCCAGCCGGTGAATACGGAGACAGTGGATGTAAGTCTTGGAGGAATCACCGTTCTGAAGCAGTCCAGACCGGTCGCGTTTGACGAGGACCGGGCGGAGGCTTACCTAAAAGGAGATATCGTGCAGATAGACGTGCACTTAAATATGGGAGAGAGCGGCGCGACCGCTTGGGGCTGCGATTTGACCTATGATTATGTCCGAATCAATGCGGCATACCGGACTTAGGCCGCCAGGACCCGCTTGGGAAGACGAACGGAGGCAAGGGGAGACATGGACAGTTTTGTAATGAAGTGCGGCGGGAGTACATTAGCCGCACTGCCGGATTCTTTTTTCACCGATTTAAAACAGCTTCAGGAACGCGGCATTGTGCCCGTCATCGTGCATGGCGGTGGACCTGCCATATCCGAGACGCTGAATCAGCTCTGCATCGCGAGTGAGTTTGTGGGCGGTCTCCGCAAAACAAGCGAGGCTGTCCTGGACGTCGTCGAAATGGTGCTGGCCGGACGGATCAACAAAGAAATCGTCAGACGCATTCAATTGTCGGGAGGCAAGGCTCTGGGACTGTCCGGAGTGGACGGACGCTTGATCACGGCCCATCCGGTGGCCAACGCCACCGAAGTAGGACTTGTCGGCGACGTGACCGATGTGAACGCGGAGCTGATTCAAGGCGTGGTCGCGATGGGCTATATGCCCGTTATTGCTCCGATCGGCCTCGGCGCCGACGGCAGTCAGCGGTACAACATCAATGCCGACACGGCAGCGGGCGCAGTCGCATCCCGGACCGGTACGGACCGGCTGATCGTCGTGACCGATGTGCCCGGTATTATGAAGGTGGAGGACGGTGTGAAGCGGGTGCTTCCGACCGTCACCATTGCCGATATCGAAGCGATGATCGAGAGCGGAGATATTTACGGGGGCATGATCCCCAAAGTGCGGGCGGCGATCCAGTGCATCCAGGGAGATGTGCGGGAAGTCGTGATCGTGGACGGTTCCGTCCCCGGCATTCTCAGCAGCGTTCTGGACGGATCGCAGGCCGGGACCCGGATTATCCGCTAACGGCAGTTATCTTGAACAATTAAACGATGGGAGTGAAGAACATGGTTCAGCAGGCAAGCAGTTTGTTTCCGACATATGCCCGGTTTCCGATCACACTGGTAAAGGGAGAAGGCAGCCGATTGTGGGACGACCAGGGCAAGGAGTACATTGATCTGATGGCCGGTCTTGCCGTTACGAATTTGGGGCATGCCCCGGCGGTTGTCAAAGAGAAGCTCGTGGCGCAGCTCGACCAGCTTTGGCACGTGTCCAATCTGTTTCATATCCCGAATCAGGAAAAGCTGGCGAAGCTGCTGACTGACAACAGCTGTGCGGATGCCGTGTTCTTCTGCTCGACCGGCGCCGAAGCCAACGAGGCGGCGATCAAGCTTGCACGCCGTTATTTTCAGAAGGTGCTGGGCGAGAACCGTTACGAGATCATCACGTTCCAGCAATCGTTCCACGGCCGTACGCTGGCTACCCTGACCGCAACCGGACAAGAGAAGGTCCAGGAAGGCTTCCACCCGCTTCCCGAAGGGTTTGTCTACGCCGACTATAACGACCTTGCTTCCGTCGAAAAGCTGATCAGCGAGCGCACGTGCGCCGTTATGCTGGAAATGGTTCAAGCCGAAGGCGGCGTAATCCCGGCGGATCCCGCTTTCGTGAAGGCGCTGGCCGAACTTTGCAAGGAACGCGGCCTGCTCCTTATCGTCGATGAAATTCAGACCGGTATGGGGCGCACCGGCAAGCTGTTCGCCTATGAGCACTACGGCATCGAGCCGGATATCTTTACGCTGGCCAAAGGTCTCGGCAGCGGCTTCCCGATCGGGGCCATGCTGGGCAACGCCAAAGTGGCGCCGGCTTTCTCCGCAGGCTCCCACGGCAGCACATTCGGGGGAACGCCTATCGCGACCGCAGCGGCTATAGCGACAGTCGAATATATGCTGAGCGAGCAAATTCCTCAGCGTGCGGCGGAGCTGGGCGAATGGACGGTTGCGACGCTTCGCGAAAAGCTTGCGGATAACCCGCTCGTTGAAGAAGTACGCGGCGAAGGGCTTTTGATCGGTATCGTATGCAAACAACCCGCAGCGGATTTGATAGCCGAGATTCACGAGGCGGGTGTTCTGGTCGTATCGGCCGGCCCGCAAGTGGTGCGTCTGCTGCCGAGCCTCGTTATTCCGAAAGAAGATTTGCAGAAGGGCCTGGACGTCGTTTGCGATGTGCTGGCAAGAAAAGCCTCTGCTTTAGTACAATAGACAAGAAGGTCGTCCGCAGCCCTGCGGACGCTCCGACATTTTGCAGGAAAGAAAGGACGGATTCCCATGTCCAGCACGGTACAGGAAGAATTGCAGCAGCAGCTTAAGGGAAGAGATTTTCTGGGGCTGGTCGATTACACAACCGCGGAGCTTAACCACCTGATCACTCTGGCCCGCGATCTGAAGGCCAAGCAAAAGGCCGGTGAAGCTCACGAGCTTCTCAAAGGCAAAACGCTCGGCATGATATTCGAGAAATCGTCCACGCGGACGCGTGTGTCTTTTGAAGTGGGGATGTTTCAGCTCGGGGGTCAAGCTCTTTTCCTCAGCAAAAACGACATCCAGCTCGGACGCGGAGAAACGGTTTCCGACACGGCGCAGACGTTGTCCCGCTATCTGGACGGCATCATGATCCGTACGTTTGCCCACCGCAATGTGGTTGATCTGGCGCGTGCCGCGACCATTCCGGTTATTAACGGGTTGACGGACTTTTCTCATCCGTGTCAGGCATTGACGGACTATATGACGATTCAGGAGCATAAAGGCCGCCTGGAAGGGCTTAAAATCGCTTATGTCGGCGACGGCAACAATATGGTCCACTCCCTGCTTGTCGGAGCGGCCAAACTCGGCCTGAACATCACAGTCGCTTCTCCGGAAGGATACACGCCGGACGAAGAGCTTGTGCGCAGCAGCAGGGAGTTTGCTTCCCAATCGGGCGGCTCCGTGCTGGTTACTCAAGATCCGAAGGAAGCGGTAGCGGATGCGGACGTGATTTACACGGACGTGTGGGCGAGCATGGGCTTCGAAGCGGAGCAGCAGGAGCGCGAGCGTGCTTTCAGCGGTTACCAGGTGAACGAGGAGCTTGCCCGCTACGCGAAGAAGGATTATCTCTTCCTGCACTGTCTCCCGGCACATAGGGGAGAAGAAGTCAGCGAAGGCGTGATCGACGGACCGAATTCGTTCGTATTCGATCAGGCGGAAAACCGTCTTCACGCGCAGAAAGCCGTTATGGCTTCGATTATGTAACTAAAATTATGGCAGCAAAGGTGAGGGAAAACATGGCTAAAGAAAAAATCGTGCTGGCCTACTCGGGCGGTTTGGATACGTCCGTTATTCTGGCTTGGCTTAAAGAAACATATGATGCTGAAATTATCGCATTTACAGCCGACATCGGGCAGAAGGACGAACTTGACGGCCTGGAAGAAAAAGCGCTGGCAACCGGCGCCAGCAAGGTTTACATCGATGATCTCCGCGAAGAATTCGCGAGCGACTTCATCTACCCGATGTTCCAGTCCGGCGCGCTCTACGAAGGGCAGTACCTGCTCGGCACGAGCATCGCACGCCCACTGATCGCCAAGCGCATGGTCGAGATCGCCCGCGCCGAAGGCGCTACGGCCATTGCGCACGGCGCAACCGGCAAAGGGAACGACCAGGTGCGCTTTGAGCTGACGGCCGCTGCGCTTGCGCCGGAAATCAGCGTAATCGCTCCATGGCGCCTGGAAGCGTTCCGGGAGCAGTTCCCGGGCCGCGCCGAAATGATCGCGTATGCCGAGAAGCACGGCATCCAAGTGCAGGCGACCGCGTCGAAGCCGTATTCGACGGACCGCAACCTGCTGCACATCTCTTTCGAGAGCGGCATGCTCGAGGATCCTTGGTTCGACGCAAGCGCCGACTCCAACCGCGATATGTACGTGCTCAGCGTATCTCCGGAAGATGCGCCGGATCAGCCGGAATACATCGAACTTGAATTTGAGCAGGGCAACGCGGTAGCTATCAACGGCGAGAAGCTGAACCCGCTGCAAATGATGGAGACGCTCAATGAGCTTGGCGGCAAGCACGGCATCGGCCGTATCGATATGGTCGAGAACCGCTTTGTGGGTATGAAGAGCCGCGGCGTATACGAGACTCCGGGCGGCACGATTCTGTTTGCGGCTCACCGCCGGATCGAATCGCTGACGATGGATCGTGAAGTCATGCATCTGCGCGATTCCCTGATCTCCAAATACAGCACGCTCGTATACAACGGGTTCTGGTTTGCTCCGGAACGTCTGGCCATTCAGGCGCTTGTAACCGAGAGCCAGAAAAACGTAACGGGCACGGTCCGCATGAAGCTGTACAAAGGCAACGTGATTGCGGCCGGCGTGAAGAGCCCCGTCAGCTTGTACAACCCGAATATCGCAACCATGGAGGCCGACCCGACTCAAGCTTACGATCAGGGCGATGCGGCCGGTTTCATCCGTCTCAACGCGCTGCGTTTGAAAGTAAGCTCGGGCGTAGAGCAGCAGTCCGGGAAATAAGCGGGAAACCAATCGTTTGTTTATATACCTGTAAAACAGGAAACGGGGAACGGGCCGGAAGCGGCCCGTTGTTCCGTTGAAATCGAAGGAGGCAGCAGCCGTGTCGAAATTATGGGGCGGCCGGTTTACGAAGCAAACCGACCAATTAGTAGAAGAATACACAGCTTCCATCACGTTCGATAAAGAACTGGCGGAAGAAGACATCCAGGGCAGTCTGGCTCATGTGACCATGCTCGGCCAGTGCGGCATCCTTCCTCAAGAGGATGTCGAAACGATCAAGGACGGGCTTAACCGCGTACTGGGCATGATCCGTCGCGGCGAGCTGGAATACACGATCGCCAACGAAGACATTCATATGAATATCGAGAAAACGCTGATTGATGAGATCGGGCCGGTAGGCGGCAAGCTGCACACGGGCCGCAGCCGTAACGATCAAGTGGCGACCGACATGCACCTCTATCTGCGCGGGCGCGTGGTGGAATTCGTCAGCCTGCTCCAGAAGCTGCAAGAGGCACTGCTGACTCAGGCCAAGGCTAACCTGGATACAATCGTGCCGGGATACACGCATCTACAGCGTGCGCAGCCGATTTTATTCGCCCATCATCTGATGGCTTACGTGTCGATGTTCCAGCGTGATATCGAGCGCCTTCAGGACAGCTACAAGCGGATCAACGTCCTGCCGCTGGGCGCAGGCGCGCTTGCGGGAACCACGTTCCCGATCGACCGTCATTTCGTGGCGGAACAGCTCGGCTTCGAAGGAGTGTATGAGAACAGTCTGGACGCGGTCAGCGATCGTGATTTTATTCTGGAGTTCCTGGCCAATGCTTCGTTCATCATGATGCACCTGTCCCGTTTCTGCGAGGAGCTGGTGATGTGGTCCAGCACCGAATTCAATTTCGTGGAACTGGACGATGCGTTCTGTACGGGCAGCTCTATCATGCCGCAGAAGAAAAACCCGGATGTGGCCGAGCTTGTCCGCGGTAAAACCGGCCGCGTGTACGGCAACCTGTTCGGTCTCATGACCGTTCTCAAAGCGCTTCCGCTGGCTTATAACAAGGACATGCAGGAAGACAAAGAAGGCATGCTGGACACGGTCCGCACCCTTCAAGGCGCCCTGCAGCTTTTCGCACCGATGATTTCCACGATGAAAGTGAACAAAGCCCGCATGCGCCAGGCGGTGAATCAGGATTTCTCCAACGCCACGGACATTGCGGACTATCTCGTTAACAAAGGATTGCCGTTCCGCCAAGCTCACGAAGTGATCGGCAAGACGGTTCTCTACTGCATTCAAGAGGGTAAATTCCTGCTTGATCTGTCCATGGAAGAGTTCAACAAGTTCTCTGAACTGTTCGGTGACGACATTTACGAGGTGCTTCAGCCGGAGCAGGTGGTTAATGCCCGCAACGTATACGGAGGCACGGCCAGCAGCCAGGTAGAGGGAGCTATTTCGCGTGCGGAGAAGGCGCTGGAAGTAACTGTAAGCTGGGTTGACAGCAAGATCGATAAAAGTAAATAATGGGGAAATAACCGAAAGGCTCATGAAATTCATGCGTTTGGCCGTTGTGCCGCGCACGGGTTATTCAGGGCCTTTCCTGTTTCGCCCTGTCCCTCCTTAGCCGGGTGGACAGGTTGCCCTGCAGGCGCTAAGGTGTCTTGCCGTTCCGGGTGACTCCGTCTTCAATGACGTTCTTTTGCGGAGGAGCGGGTTCTGCCGGCGGCTTGAGTACGCCCGTATTCGAGGCGACGACTCTCGCTTGCGGAGTATAGCGGTCTCTGGAAATTTTTTCACGGGAGATTTCTCTGCCGCCCTGCTTTTTTATCCGGTAGGTATCGACCACAAACCCTTGTTTGCCGGGACTTAGCTCCACCTGTTCACCGGTTTTTAAACCGGGGTTGTGCACATATTTAACGGGCGGTTGAATGGTCTCGACGTTATTCGACATAATTTCATACGTCGTATCCGAGGGAATGCTCCCGAATAGTTTAATAGTCAGCGCCGTATCCGACATTTGCGTTCGGATAAGGAGGTGGGCTTTTGTGTCGTTTCGGAAGCGAAAATTGATGAAACCTGTCGAAAAGGTGGCATCTTGCCCCAGAGGGGCGTAGCTGATCGGCAGAGAGTGATTTCTTCGTTCGACAATCTCCAGACCGGCCCGCAGAACAGCATTGTAGAGCGTGGTGGAAACTTGGCAAATTCCGCCCCCTACACCGGGAACGAGCTTTCCGTTAAGAATAACGGGAGCTTCCCGGAAGCCGAATTTAATGCCGGTCTGTTCAATAATAGGGGCGTAATCGAATATTTCGCCCGGCTTCAGGATTACTTCATGGAGCGTCGCTGCGGTCGAACGCACGTTATGCTTGCGTCCCGGCGACGATTGGTTAAGCGGAGTCGAAAACTGCGTGAGAAGCCGGTCCACATGCTGGTCCCGCAGCATTTTTTCCGTCACCTCGGGCTGCTGCAGCCGAAAAGGAACTTGTATGGAAAGCGGATTCTCCGCCCGTTTCGGATCTATGTGCCGGATCTGCCGCTCTATGTCCGCCTTCAAGCCCGGAGCGTCAATGCGGAGGACGGGTTGTCCCGCTTTATACTCCACGCGGTCATCGGGCGTAACGATACGTTGGGCGGATACGGGCTGTACCGCATAAAGTTCCGGCCACAGGATTTGCAGCTTCTTGTCGAGCCGGTCCGTTTCTATGGACAAGCCGATTTTCGCCTCATGATGGCGTAATTTCCAGCGGCTGCGCGCGCGATCCAGCAGATTTCCTTCCGTAAGTTCGCGGAGGAGGTCCTGAAGCTCGCGGTCGTCTACACGCAGTCCCAGATCCTGAAGCTTCTGAGAACGGGAGGGGACCTCCTTCCGGTCGGAAACAAGCTGTACGGAAACGGAATTCAGAAGCGCGACCTGGCGGCTCAACTGCTGAGGAAAATCGGCGTAAGCCATTCCGCCAACCTTCCATCCCGATACGGAGAATTGCTCCGGAAAAGCCGGACGCGAGCCGTAAAGGGCGATGGTGCCAAGTCCTATGAGGGCCGCCAGCGGCAGGACGATGGCAATTGTCGTTAGCACACGCTTAACTGGCTTCATAAGTAAACTCCTTCGAAGAATTTGGCGCACTGACACTTTGGACTCAAGTTGAACTTGAACATTCAGACGGATGCCTGTTCTACATGTCTATGGATTCATCGGACAAATATGCCTGAGTCGAAAAGAGGGCAAACCCCAACAAAATTCGCGTCCGTTGTGAAAAGATGTTGAATATTCCCTTTTTTAAAAGGAATTTTAAGATGGCTGTCGAACTTGTATGAGCTAGGATCAATCCGCCGTTAACAGGAAGTGATGATTTTGATCGAAATGCAGGATGTCTGGAAAACGTATCCGAACGGAACTCATGCGCTGCGGGGGATCGACGTCAAGGTCGACCGCAACGAATTCGTTTATATTGTCGGGCCCTCCGGCGCCGGTAAATCTACTTTTATGAAGATGATCTATCGGGAGGAAAGACCTACAAAAGGGCAAATATTCGTGAACGGGTTTAACATCGAGAAGCTTAAACAGCGGAAAATCCCCTATGTGCGCCGCAACATCGGCGTTATTTTTCAGGATTACCGGCTGCTGCCGAAGATGACCGTCTATGAAAATATTTCTTTCGCGATGGAAGTTATCGAGGCGCCGAAGAAGCTGATCAAAAAGCGCACGATGGAAGTGCTCGATCTCGTGCACTTGAAGGATAAGGCCAATTCTTTCCCGGGACAGCTCTCGGGCGGAGAGCAGCAGAGGATTGCAATTGCCCGGGCAATAGTGAACAACCCGGCCGTGATTGTCGCCGATGAGCCGACAGGAAACCTGGACCCCGAAACCTCATGGGGAATCATGAAGCTTCTGGAAGAAATCAATTTCCGTGGAACGACGATCATGATGGCGACCCACAACAAAGAAATCGTCAACACGATGCGCAAGCGCGTTATCGCTATCGAGAACGGGATTATCGCCCGTGACGAGCTGCGAGGTGAGTACGGCTATGAAGAGTAGAACAATGGCCCGCCATCTGCGGGAAGGCTTTCGCAATATCATTCGCAACGGATGGATGACCTTCGCGTCGATCAGTTCCATCACCATTTCGCTTTTTATACTTGGCTTATTCCTGCTGCTGTCATTAAACGTGAATTACGTGGCAGATCAAATAGAAAAGCAAGTCGAAATCCGCGTATACATGGATTTGAATATCACCGAAGAGCAGACGAACCAGCTGAAACAGGAGCTGAACGCTCTGCCGGAAGTTCAGAAGGTTACTTTCGTCTCGAAGGAGCAGGGGCTTGAAGATCTCCGAAACCGGCTGGGGGAAGAAGGCAAGGGTTTCCTGGACGGTTTCGAAGGCGACGAGAACCCGCTGCCTCCCGCTTTTAAAGTAGAGGTTAAAGACCCCCGGCAAGTGGCGGGAGTTGCAGATAAAATCAATGGGCTTAACGAAGGCAAGGAACCGAAGCCGATCGGCAGCGTCAAGTACGGCCAGGGCACGGTTGAGAACATGTTCAAAATCACGCAAATCGTCCGCAACGTCGGACTCGTTCTTGTAGCTCTGCTCGCTTTTACATCCGTATTTCTGATTGCCAACACCATCAAGCTCACCATTGTCGCCAGACGCAGAGAGATCTCGATCATGAAGCTGGTGGGCGCAACGAACGCTTTTATCCGCTGGCCGTTCTTTATCGAAGGCGCGCTGCTTGGAATCGGCGGTTCCGCCATACCGGTGGCCGTGCTCCTGTACGGATACAACAAGCTGGTGGATTCGAGCAAGTCGGACCTGAGTATGGTCTTTATCAAATTAAAGCCTTTTGCCGAAGTCAGTTATGTCATTGCCGGACTGCTGTTGTGCCTTGGTTTCCTTATCGGAATTTGGGGCAGCATCATCTCCGTGCGCAAGTTTCTCAAAGTGTAGACGTGAATGGGCGCATGCACAATGTGTAAGAGGAGGATCAACACTTGAAGAAAAGACTCATGCCTTTAGTGGTTGCACTCGGAATCTCGACAACATTGCTGCCGTATGCGGTGGCCAACGGGGCTTCCAACTCGGCCAAAATCGATCAGGAAATTTCGAATATGAAAAAAATGAAGTCCGCTGCCGAACAGAAGGCGAAGGACGTTCAAAATCAGCTTACACAGGTTCAGCAGGAAAAACAGGAAACCGCCAAGGATATCGAAACCTTGATGGATCAGCTCGACAGCGCGACAGCCAAGCTTTCCGGCTTGAACGTGCAGATCGAGAACACGACCGAGGATCTCGAAGAGAATGCCAAGCAGCTGGACGAAGCGGAGAAGCGGGTTGAAACCCGGGACGAGCTTTTGAAGAAGCGCATGCGCATTATGTATGAGAACGGTTCGGTGTCTTATCTGGAAGTCGTTCTGAACTCTACCAGCTTCTCGGACTTTATCGACCGGATGTCCGCACTGAAATCTATCGTGGGCCAGGATAAAGAGATCCTGGAAGCGAACAAGAAAGACCGCGCGCTTGTAGCCGAAAAGAAACAGCAGATCGAGAAGCAGCTGGCTTATGTAAAAAACCTGTACGCGCAGACGGAGGATCTTAAACAGGATCTCCTCGTCAAGGAAAAAGCAAAAGAAGTAAAAATCGCGTCCCTGTCCGCCGAGCAGCAGCACCTGGAGGAAATTAGCAGCGACCAGGAACAGGCGATTATGGAATATGCGAGGAAAGAATCCCAGCTTCAAGCGAAGAAAGCGGCCGATGCTAAGGCTGCAGCGGCTGCCGCTGCGGCTGCGGCGGCAGCGAAGAACTCTTCTTCGTTCGGAAGCTCGGGCAGCGGCGGTGGCGGTGGCCCGGCAGCAGGTTCCGGCGGCAGCATGGGGTATCCGCTTCCGAAGAGAGTCTCGCTGTCTTCCGGTTACGGAGGCCGCGTAGATCCGATCAACGGTTCGTTCGCCGGTCATACGGGAATTGATATGCCTTCTCCGCAAGGCACCGATATTTACGCCGCGGAATCCGGCACCGTACTGGTTGCTTCCGAGTGGAGCGGCTACGGCAACTGTGTCATTATCGACCACGGGGGCGGCGTTTGGACCCTCTACGGACATATACGTAACGGAGGCATTAAGGTTTCCAAAGGACAATCCGTAAAACGCGGAGAGAAAATCGCGGAGGTCGGTTCCACGGGAAGATCAACCGGGAATCACTTGCATTTCGAAGTCCGGATCAATTCGAAACCGGTCAATCCGTCCAGCTATATCGGCTATTAATGTTTTCGGCGACTGGCACTCATAAATTGGAAGAGCTTGTCATACACTAGCAAGAGCAGCTCATAAGGGTGCAAGTACAAAGGTGGTGAACGGCAGTGCAATTCAAAGGGCGTACGGTGATCGCATTCGTTCTGCTGGGGATGTTCGCAAGCAGCATTCTGACGCTGACCTTTACGGGCAGAAATCTGCTGCCCCTCGGGAGCAATTCCGTCGGAGCTTCGGCAACCGCAGGAAGTTCGGGACTCAGCAGTCAGGACGTCGGCAAAATTGCAAAGACGTACCAACTGATCGAGAACAAGTATTTGAACAAGGTCGATCACGACAAAATTATGAACGGCGCCATCAACGGAATGCTGGAGTCGCTTGAAGACCCGTATACCGTCTACATGGATTCCAATGAAGCGAAGCAGTTCAGCGAAAGCATCAATTCCTCGTTCGAGGGAATCGGAGCCGAGGTTACGTCGGAGGACGGCAAAATCAAGGTGGTATCCCCGATCAAAGGGTCCCCGGCCGAAAAAGCCGGAATTATGGCCAACGATGTAATCGTATCCGTTAACGGCGAAAAATTGGACGGGCTGACCGTTAATCAAGCGGTCGTCAAAATCCGCGGACAGAAGGGCACCCAGGCCAAACTGGAGATTTTACGCCAAGGTTCGACGGATTCGGTTCAAGTGATTGTAGTCCGTGACGAAATCGACATTGAGACGGTTTTCGGCGAAATGCTCGAAGGCGGTATCGGCAAAATCGAAATCCGCCAGTTTTCGGCAAACACCGCGGAACATTTCCAGGAAGAGCTGAAAAAGCTGGAGACGCAGGGAATGAAAGGACTCGTGATCGATGTCCGGAACGATCCGGGAGGGCTTCTCAACGTTGTGATAGATATTGTCGAACCGTTTGTACCGAAGGGCAAACCGATCGTTCAGATCGAAAACCGGGAAGGCAAACGGGAAGCGACGACATCCAAGGACGGCAGCAAGAAATATCCGGTTGTCGTGCTCACGAATAAGGGAAGCGCCAGCGCTTCCGAGATTCTGGCCGGTGCTTTCAAAGAGGCGGTCGGCAGCAAGACCGTCGGCGAGACTACGTTTGGCAAAGGCACCGTACAGGAAACGTATGTCAAGGAAATGGGAGACGGCAGCAATATCAAAATGACCGTCTACAAGTGGCTGACCCCGGATGGCAACTGGATTCACAAGAAGGGGATCGAACCGGATATCGCGGTCGAGCAGCCGGCATTCTTCAAAGCGTCGATTCTGTCCAAGAAAGATACCTTGAAGCCGGACAGCAACAGCGACGATGTGAAAAACCTGCAGCTGATGCTGACCGGCGTAGGGTATGAGCCGGGCCGGACAGACGGCTACTACAGCAGCAAAACGGCGGATGCCGTCAAGGCGTTCCAGAAGAGCAGCGGCCTGCCTGTAACCGGCAATGTGGATTCGGCAACCGCCAAGAAGCTGGAAAGCGCCGTTCTGGAAGCCGTTAAGCTTCCGAAGAACGACAACCAGCTGAAAGCGGCCGTTAAGGAGCTGCAAACCCAGCTTTCGAAATAAGAGAAGGACGGCAGGATTTTACGCGCTTGGCGCGGGTCCCGCCGTCCTCTTCTTTTTGCCAATTGCGTGGGGACGGAAGGAAATGAAGGGGGCGGGTCGAATGTATATACTGAGTCGGACCTTCGGATTTTTGTACAAAAAAGAAGCGTGTTTCGAGCCTCGAGGGAGTGAGTTATGGACATTATTGCGGATATTGCCGGACGTTTCTTGATGGCGTTCGGCCGGTTATGGCTGAACCCTTTTACGTATATCGGACTTCTTCTCGTCCTTCTGCAGTACCGGAAACAAATTCAATTCGAGCGAAAATTGTTTGCCACCCGCCTTCATTCCCTGATCGGAGAAACGTGGCGGACTTATTTATGGGGATGGGTCGCCGGTCTCGGCGTGTCGGTCGTCATGATGTTTGTAGGCGTCTCCCTGCAGGCCGATACGATTTTGCTGCTCTGGGGCCTGTCCGTCGTGATGATTCTCATTCGCATCCGGTTTCTGTGCCTGGCGTATTCGGTGGGACTTCTCGGTATTTTGCAAGTAGTGCTGGCGAGCCTTCCCGAGCCTTCCGGAGACGGTTTCTGGAGCAGTTTGGCCGGTGTCGTAAGGAATGCGGACGTTCCGTCCCTGCTGGCTCTGGTGGCCGTTCTCCATGCGGCGGAGGCCTTGCTGATCCGTTCACAGGGAGCGCGGATGGCGAGTCCTATGTTCTATGAAGGCAAGCGGGGCAAGATCGTCGGAGGTTACCAGCTCCAGGGATTCTGGCCGGTACCGCTTTTCCTCGCGGTTCCGGTTCAAGCGGGGACGGGAGCGGTTGATTTTCCTTGGTCGCCGCTGTTTACCGGCGATGCGCTGATGGCGGGCTGGAGCCTGCTCGCCTTCCCCGCCATGATCGGTTTTACGGAGCTGACGATGACCCGGCTTCCGGAGCAGAAGGTGAGACGCAGCTCCGTTATGCTGCTGGTCTACGCAGCGGTGCTCTTCCTCGCCGCGCTGCTGGCGCAGGTCTGGAGTCCGTTCACCGTTGTCGCCGCCGTGCTGGGCATTGTGCTGCACGAAGCGGTGATCTGGTACGGACGATGGGAAGAGGCGCAGCGCAGCCCGTGCTTTATCAACCAGCCCCGCGGGCTGAAGATTCTGGCGGTGGTGCCCGGCAGTCCCGCCGCCGAGCTGGGGCTGAAACCCGGAGAGCTTGTGCACAAAGTAAACGGCGTCCGGGTTCACAGCAAAACCGAGCTGCACCAGGCAATCCAGGTGAGCTCGGCGTACTGTAAGCTGGAGATCGTCAACATGGAAGGCGAGATCCGTTTTCATAAACGTGCCGTCTTCGCGGGCGAGCATCATCAGCTGGGCATCGTCATCTGCCCGGACCAGGATGCCGTTTATTACGTGGAGGTCCGGCAGCTTCCTCTGCTGACGTATTTTACGAGAAAGCTGACCGGACTGTTGACGAAATCATCGGAAGAAACATTTTAGGGAACGGGCGGAGCGTATTCTTCGGCCGGCAGTTCTCTAAAGCAAATAAAAAAACCTCGACGTCACCTTTAGGGTGAACGTCGAGGTTTTTTTGCGTCAGCGGGTAAGCGTGGCGGGCTTGCCCCGCTTCCGGCTAAAGGAACCTCAATTTAGTTGGTTATGACGGGAGCCGCTTCCGCGACCGCTGCCGGCGGCGCTTCTTTCTGTGGCTGCTGCTGCTGCTCGTCATTTTGGAATTCTCTCAGCACGACGATCTCCACGCGCCGGTTCTTGGCGCGGTTCTCTTCGCTCGTGTTAGGCATTTTGGGAACCGTATCCGCATAAGCCGTCGCCATCAAATGATCATCGCTCAGCTTAGCCGTATTTGTGAAATACCGGAGCACGGAAAGCGACCTCGCAAACGAGAGTCCCCAGTTATCTTTGTAAGCCGATCCGGATGAAATCGGAATATTGTCGGTGTGCCCTTCGATACTGACCCGGTTGCTCAGCGTAGGAAGAAGAGTAGCGAGCTTTTCGAGAACGGGATAAGCGGCCGGTTTGAGGTCGGCTTTGCCCAGATCGAACAGGAACAGGTCGTTCAGCGTAATGGCGATGCCTCTCGGTGTATCCGATGCGGATACTTTGGCTTCCAGGTTGTTATCTTTGATATACGCCTGGATGGCTTGGAGCATGTCCTTGAGCTGCTGCTCCTTCTTGGCTGCTTCCTCTGAGGAGGTTTCCTTCTTAGGCTTGGTTCCGTCGCTCGCCGTAGGGATAATCGTGCCGGAAATGCCGCTGCCTTGAGGCAGCAGGGATTCGTTTTTCATAAATTGCGAATTCAGGGCCTTGGCCATAGTCTCGTATTTGTTCATATCGACTTTGCTCATCGCGTACATCACGATAAAAAACACCAGGAGCAGCGTAATCAAGTCGGAATAAGTAATCAGCCAGCGCTCGTGGTTAACGTGTTCTTCTTGTTTCTTACCTCTCTTCCGCAAGGACGGCACCCGCCTCTCCGCTGCTCTGCTTATCGGCATTCTTCTCGTGAACGAAGGAGGCCAGCTTTTTGCGGATCAGCTGAGGGTTCTCACCGGCCTGGAGAGCCAGAATGCCTTCCAGCATCAGTTCCATTTCGGAAATTTGTTCTTTGCCGCGCAACTTGATCTTGTTGCCGATCGGCAGATAGACCACGTTGGCGAACATAACCCCGTACAGGGTGGCGGAGAATGCGACCGCGATGGCTGGGCCGAGTGTGGATGGATCGGACAAGTTGCCGAGTACGTGAATAAGCCCGAGCACCGTTCCGATAATTCCCATAGTCGGGGAGTAGCCGCCTGCCGCTTCGAACATTTTGGACATGCCGTCGTTGCGGTGTTCGATCGAGTCCATTTCAAGCTCGAGAATTTGCCGGGTAAGCTCCGGATCCGTTCCGTCCACGACCATCATAAGCCCGTCTCTCAGAAAAGGATTGGGATGTTCCTGGGCTCTCTGTTCCAAAGCGAGCACGCCTTCGCGGCGGGCGATAGAAGCCATGTCAACGATTTCGTCGATGGTGGCTGTCGTGTCTCTCTGGGTTTGCTTGAATGCGATTCCGAGCGCTTTCGGAATTTTTTTGAGTGTTGCTACCGGGAAGCTCACCGCCACAGCACCGAAGGTGCCTCCGAAGACGATCAGCATGGCACTCGGGACGAGGAGCGAGGTCAAATGACCGCCGTCCCACATGTATCCTCCGATTAGCGCCCCCAGGCCGAGTATAAGCCCTAACAATGTTGCCAAATCCACAATTGACCACCTCTAAAATCGAAATATGTTCATGATGCAGACCAGGCTGCCGCCTAAAATAAGGGAATGAAAATGCGTTTGAATATTTGCAACCGGCTCATAAAAAGAGTATAATTATACGGGAACACATATTCTTATTTCCGGCAGCCCGAATATCTCCGTTGTAGGTAAGTATATATGTTCTATATCGGAGCAAGACGGGTAAAAGTTTATAGGTATTAAGACAGGCATGCGGGGTGCAAGCCGCCGCGTGCTTTTAAATTTGACTACCTGACGGTGGGTGATATATTTTGAGTGAAATAATCAAGAGCACGAACAAGTTTGAACTCGTATCGGATTTTTCTCCTCAGGGAGACCAGCCTGTTGCGATCCAGGAACTCGTCAAAAGCATACAGAACGGAAATAGGCATCAGACGCTTCTGGGCGCCACAGGTACGGGGAAGACGTTTACGGCGGCTCAGGTCATTGCCCAGTTAAACCGTCCGACTCTCATCATTGCGCACAATAAGACGCTGGCGGCCCAGCTTTGCAGCGAGTTTCAGGAGTTTTTTCCGAACAACGCCGTGTCTTATTTCGTCAGCTACTACGATTACTATCAGCCGGAGGCTTATATAGCTTCTTCGGATACGTATATAGAGAAAGACTCCAGCATAAACGAAGAGATCGATAAGCTCCGCCACTCGGCGACGAGTTCATTGTTTGAGCGCAGAGACGTTATTATCATAGCGAGCGTGTCTTGTATCTACGGCCTCGGTTCGCCTGCCGAATACGGCTCGCTGCTGCTGTCGCTGCGCACGGGCATGGAGAAGTCCCGCAATGAGATTCTCCACCGGCTGGTGGACATCCAGTATCAGCGCAACGATATGAACTTCGTGCGCGGCACGTTCCGCGTACGCGGCGATGTCATTGAGATTTTTCCGGCCTCCCGAAGTGAACAGGCCGTGCGCGTGGAACTGTTCGGGGACGAGATCGAGCGGATTACCGAAATCGACGTGCTTACGGGTGAGATTCTGGGCGAACGCGATCATATCGCCATTTTCCCGGCATCTCACTTCGTAACGAAAGAAGATACGATGAAGCGTGCGCTGGTGAACATCGAGCGCGAGCTTGAGGAACGGCTTGAGGAACTGCGCAGCAAGGGCAAGCTGCTCGAAGCGCAGAGACTGGAGCAGAGAACGCGGTATGACATCGAAATGATGGCGGAGATGGGCTTCTGCTCCGGGATTGAGAATTATTCCGGTCCGCTGACGTTCCGCGAGCGCGGGGCGACGCCTTACACGCTTCTCGATTATTTCCCGGACGACATGCTGGTGATGGTCGACGAGTCCCACGTGACGCTGCCCCAGATCCGTGCGATGTACAATGGGGACCGGGCGCGCAAAGAAGTGCTGGTCGAGCACGGATTCCGTCTGCCTTCCGCGCTGGATAACCGTCCTCTGCAGTTTGAGGAGTTCGAACGCAAGGTAAACCAGATCGTTTATATCTCGGCGACGCCGGGGCCATACGAGCTGGAGCATTGCCCGGAGATGGTCCAGCAGATTATCCGTCCGACCGGATTGCTTGATCCAATCATTGAAGTGAGGCCGACCAAAGGCCAGATCGACGATTTGATCGGCGAGATTCAAGACCGGATCGCCAAGGACGAGCGGGTTCTCGTGACGACCCTCACGAAGAAGATGTCCGAGGATCTGACGGACTACTTCAAGGAAATCGGCATCAAGGTACGTTATCTGCACTCCGATATCAAGACTCTGGAGAGGATGCAAATCCTCCGCGACCTGCGGCTAGGTACCTTCCACGTTCTTGTCGGAATCAACCTGCTCAGAGAGGGGCTTGATTTGCCGGAAGTTTCGCTGGTAGCTATTCTGGATGCCGACAAAGAAGGCTTCCTCCGCGCGGAACGTTCGCTGATCCAGACGATCGGCCGGGCGGCCCGGAATGCGGACGGACGCGTTATTATGTACGGCGATAAAATTACGGATTCCATGGATAAGGCGATTAAGGAAACCGAACGCCGCCGGACCATACAGGAAGCCTACAATAAAGAGCACGGAATTACCCCGCAAACCATTGCCAAGAAGATTCGCGACGTAATCGAGGCGACGAAGGTCGCCGAGGAGAAGACGGAATATCTGGCAGAAGTGAAGACCGGCAAGATGTCCAAGAAAGATCGCGCCGCGGTAATCGAACGTCTCGAGGCGGAGATGAAAGATGCGGCGAAAAATTTGCAGTTTGAAAGAGCTGCGGAATTGCGCGATGCTCTTCTTGAACTGAAAGCGGAAGGTTAAGATAGCAGTTCCGCAGCACAGACAGGCAGGAGAACAGTAAGGGATCCTGCCTGTCTGTCTGCTTATATCCGGCCCAAGACGGGCATAACTGGTAATAAGCGAGTCAATTGTGGTAAATAGAGTACGCGCACCCTTATAGTTGGGGGTGACAGTTGCATGATTGATAGATTATCGTATATATTGACGTATATACGTTCCGATACTGCTTATAGGACCCGCGTCCAAGCGACAGCTGGACGGACGGGTTTTGTTCATAGATATCTTTTTGGTGTGAAGCTGTTCTGCTATATTCGAAGAGTCGGTCCGTAAAGTCCGGAATCGGCAGATAGGCAGGATTTTAAAACGTGTGGAGTATCCAAGAGATTAACTAACAGGAAGCTCAGCCTCAGAAACCGGACATGCTTCAATGTTCGGAAATGGACTGGGCGTCCTGCGAATAGAGAGGGTGTACGTACAAAGTGGCCAGAGAAAACATAGTCATTAAAGGGGCACGGGCACACAACCTGAAAAATATTGATGTGACCATTCCGCGCGACAAGTTCGTCGTGCTTACGGGACTCAGCGGTTCCGGGAAGTCGTCCCTGGCCTTCGATACCATTTATGCGGAAGGACAGCGCCGTTACGTTGAATCGCTGTCTGCTTATGCGCGGCAGTTTTTGGGCCAAATGGACAAGCCGGACGTCGATTCCATCGAAGGGCTTTCGCCAGCGATCTCGATCGACCAGAAGACGACCAGCCGGAATCCCCGGTCTACGGTCGGAACCGTAACGGAGATTTACGATTACCTGCGTCTTCTCTTTGCGCGTATCGGGAAACCGCACTGCCCCATGCATGGCATCGAAATCACTTCCCAGACCGTCGAGCAAATGGTCGACCGGGTGATGGAATATCCGGAACGGACGAAGCTTCAAATTTTGGCGCCGCTTGTTTCGGGACGAAAAGGCGAGCATACCAAGCTGCTTGCCGATATCCAGAAGCAGGGTTTCGTCCGCGTGCGGATTAACGGAGAAATTATGGATCTCTCCGACAAGATTACTCTAGAGAAGAACAAGAAGCACAACATCGAAGTTGTTGTTGACCGTATTGTGGTTAAAGAAGACGTTCAAAGCCGATTGGCCGATTCCCTGGAGACGGCGCTAAAGCTCTCCGAAGGCCGCATTATCGTCGATATTATCGACCAGGAAGAACTGCTCTTCAGCCAGAATCTCGCCTGTCCGGAATGCGGGTTCAGCATCGATGAACTGTCTCCGCGTATGTTCTCCTTTAACAGTCCGTTCGGAGCCTGTCCGGAGTGTGACGGTCTCGGCAGTCAGATGATCGTAGACCCGGACCTTCTGGTGTCCGATCCGAATAAGACGATCGACCAGGGTGCTTTTGAAGCGTGGGCGGGAAGCACATCCACTTACTACCCTCAATTCCTGGCGGCCGTTTGCAGCCATTATCATATTCCGACAGATGTTCCGGTGTCGGAACTGACCCAGGATCAGTTCAAAATCATTCTGTACGGCACAGACGGGCAGCGTGTCCGCTTCCGTTATCAGAATGAGTTCGGAACCGTCAAGGACGCCTACGTGCCGTTTGAGGGCATTGTACGGAATTTGGAGCGCCGCTACCGCGATACCTTCTCGGATGGAATCCGGGAACACATTGAGGCGTACATGAGCTCCAAACCGTGCCCGAAGTGTAAGGGCCAGCGTCTTAAGCCGGAGACTCTTGCCGTAACGGTGGGGGGAACCAACATTGCTCATGCCACGGAGCTTTCCATCGGAGACGCTCAGAACTGGTTTGAGGAACTTGACGGAGGGCTGTCCGAGAAAGAGCGGACGATCGCTCACCTGATTCTTAAAGAAATCAAAGCCCGCCTGGGATTTCTAGTGAATGTAGGGCTGGATTACTTGACTTTGCACCGGGCAGCTGGAACGTTATCCGGAGGCGAGGCCCAGCGTATCCGGCTGGCCACTCAAATCGGCTCCTCGCTGATGGGTGTCCTCTACATTCTGGACGAGCCGAGTATCGGCCTTCACCAGCGTGACAATACCCGTCTGATTCAGACGCTGGAGCATATGAGAAATCTGGGGAACACGCTGATCGTGGTGGAACATGACGAAGACACCATGATGGCTTCCGATTATATTATCGATATCGGCCCGGGCGCGGGTATTCATGGGGGACAAATCATCGCCCAAGGAACGCCGGAAGAAATCATGAACAATAATAATTCCCTGACAGGTCAATATTTGAGCGGCAAAAAGTTTATTCCGATTCCGGCGGAGCGGCGCAAACCGAACGGGAAGTGGCTCGAAATCAAAGGAGCCAAAGAAAACAACCTGCGCAACGTAAGCGCGAAATTCCCGCTGGGAGTATTTACTTGCGTAACGGGTGTGTCGGGCTCCGGGAAAAGTACACTTATCAATGAGATCTTGTATAAGACTCTGGCACGTGATCTTAACAAGGCTAAGGTACGCCCAGGCTTATACCGTGAGATGAAAGGTCTGGAGCACGTGGACAAGGTCATTGATATCGATCAATCGCCAATCGGACGGACTCCGCGTTCCAACCCCGCAACGTATACAGGGGTCTTCGATGATATCCGTGATCTCTTCGCATCCACGACGGAAGCGAAGATCCGCGGCTACAAGAAGGGGCGTTTCAGTTTTAACGTGAAAGGCGGACGCTGCGAGGCCTGCAGAGGCGATGGGATCATCAAGATCGAGATGCACTTCCTTCCGGACGTTTATGTGCCATGTGAAGTCTGCAAAGGCAAACGGTACAACCGTGAAACGCTCGAAGTCAACTATAAAGGAAAGAGCATCTCCGATATCCTGGATATGACCATTGAAGATGGCTGCGAATTCTTTGAAAATATACCGCGGATTCACCGCAAGCTTTATACTCTTCTGGATGTAGGTTTGGGTTACATGAAGCTGGGGCAGCCCGGAACGACCTTGTCCGGCGGGGAAGCGCAGCGTGTGAAACTGGCGGCAGAGCTTTACCGCCGCAGCACGGGTAAGACGATCTACATTCTGGATGAGCCGACTACGGGGCTGCATATTCACGATATCGATCGTCTGCTGAAAGTTCTCCACCGTCTAGTGGAGAACGGAGATTCTGTCCTGGTTATCGAGCATAACCTGGATGTAATCAAAACGGCCGACTACTTGATCGACCTGGGTCCTGAGGGAGGCAGTCGTGGGGGCGAAATCGTCGCGGCCGGCACACCGGAATCCGTCGTCAAAGTAGAAGGCTCCTATACCGGCCAGTATCTCAAACCGATACTGGAGCGCGACCGCAAGCGTTCGGACGATTATGCCGAGCGTGCGAAGGAAATGCTGGAGGACGCGGTCAGCTAAGGGAAGAACTATTCGGTTCGGACCGCCACCAGCGGCTTGCAGCAAAAAAGAAGCAGGAATTAAAGCGGGCATCGCTTTGTTCCTGCTTTTTTGTGTCCGGTTCGGTAGAGAAAATAAAGAGAAAACGGGCGGAATCGTCTTTAAACGACCCTGCCCGTTTTCTATAGGTTTTTAAGATTAAATGGGAATGATAACCAAGTTCTGTACGAACTTAAGGAATGCTGTGACCCGGCAAATGAACCTGAAAATGAACCTGAATTCAGCTCATCCCCAGCCTTTCGTATTAGGAAGCTACCGTAAGGATTTCCGTCAATTTTTCCTGGAATGCAGGTGCTCCTACACGAAGATAGAACTGATGGAACGTTTCCTCGGGACTGCGGTTTTCCTTGTAGAAACGGATAAGCTCGGCAAGGACCGGACCTACGTCGTCTCCTTTGACACGGCCCTTCAGACCGGTGTTAAACTGGGCCCCGGGACCGAGAATGCCGCCGACCGCGATATCGAACGCATCTACCGGGCCGTCCGGCGTTTTAACGAGCGTACCCTGTAGGCCGATGTCCGCGATTTGTTTCTGGCCGCAGGCGTTCGGGCAGCCGATGAAGTGGATGCGGACTTCTTCGTCCAGGTCTACATGGGCGTCCAGATACTCGGCAACGCGGCGCGCGCGTTCTTTGGTTTCTACGATCGCCAGGTTGCAGAATTCGTTGCCTGTGCACGATACCGTCCGGCTCATGAAACGTTTCGGGAACGGCGTCAGACGCTGCAGCACGGTTTCCTGGAGAACATCGTCCACCCGGTCATTCGGGATATCCGACAGAATGATGTTCTGCGACATGGTCGTGCGGATCGTGCCTTGGCCGTACTGGTCCGAGATGCGGGCCAGCTCACGCAGCTCTTCCGCATTAAGCCGGCCTACCGGCACGTTCAGGCCGATGTAGCTGTAGCCTTCCTGCTTTTGAGGGTGAACGCCGTCAAAATATGCCGCTGTCCAGCCGACAACTTTCTCTTCTCCGCGGGTTGGCATAGGTCCGGTCAGCTCGATGAGCTTCTCCAGAAACTTCTCCGGGCCCCAATCGGCCACGAGAAACTTCAGGCGCGCATGATGGCGCTTCTCGCGATAGCCGAAGTCACGGAAAATAACCGTTACCGCGGTGGCGACTTTCAGCACTTCTTCCGGACGCACGAAGAGGTCAAGCTGCTTGGCGAGATGAGGCTTTGCGGAAAGACCGCCGCCGACCCAAGCATGGAAGCCGAGCACTTCTTCTCCGTCAATGACTTTAACGGCCGGTGTAAAACCGAGGCAGTTAATTTCGGCATGAGCCGAGTTATAGACGTTGCTGGAAATCGACATTTTATATTTACGCGGCAGGTTGGAGAAATCTTTGTTCATCAGGAAGAAATCGTTTACTTCATTTACCAGGGCAGTGGTGTCCATAAGCTCATCGGGATCGATGCCTGCCAGCGGATTGCCGACAATCGTACGCGGGCAGTCGCCGCAAGCTTCATAAGAATAAAGGCCGACTTCTTCCAGCCGTTTAAAGATATCGGGGAGGTTCTCCACGGTCAACCAGTGAAACTGAATCGCCTGACGCGTTGTGACGTCGACCAGATTCCGTCCGTAATCTTCCGCGATGGCGGCTAGTGCGCGGGCTTGGGCGCTGGTCAATACGCCGGAGTTGATGCGAACGCGCATCATAAAATGGCCGTCCTTAGGCTTTTGCTGATAAACACCAGCCCATTTGAATAAATTCATATCGTCTTCAGGAATGGAATCGTATCCTTCCAGAGCATACTTTTCAATAATGGTACGAATCACATCGAGTCCGTCTTTTTGAAGCTTGACGAGCTCCATTTTGTTCAGCTTTGACGTGTCTTGTGTCCAGATCGGTTGATAAGCCATGCTTGCGACCTCCCTTTTATACGTAATTCCGATAGAAAAAGTGTGAAATAGGATAGGTTGATCGTATCATATTTAGGTCAGGGCGTAAATCCGTAGGGGGCCAAAGCGGGTATAAACAATTATTATGAAAGAGACAGGTTTTGTTTATAATTGACCGCTCTATTCATAGAAATGAATAAATCGTGACAAACTTGTTAACATCAAGACTAGGGCCTTGCATCTTGACACCGATAGAGCTAACATAGAGAGTAAAAGGCTATTTCGTTAGGTTACCTGGTTGGATAAATGAAGGAGGTCTCTCAATGTTATTTGCAGAAGAGGCAGCACAAGCATCCAGTTTTTCCGGATTCGATCCATTTGTGATCATCTTTACGATCCTGATCGCAATCGGTTTGGTCCGTCTGTTCGCGGCCAAAAGAAAAAACGTTTTCGCGATAGCATTCGCGTTGGTTAGCTTGGCTGTATTCCTTTTCATGGATGTCGTCATGATCAAAGGCTGGTAACAAGCTGCCGCTTACAAATAGCAGCGCATGAAGAAAAGCCCCTTATCTTCGGATAAGAGGCTTTTCTTTTTGTTTTATTCGGTCGCTGGTCGAGGCCGATATGAGAGGGTTACACCCACCACATGTCGCCAAGCGGTTCTTTGATAAGAATCTGCTGAAGGTTCTCGACGGCTTTCGTGAAGCCTTCGTTAACCGACATGAGGCCGTCTTCGTGCTCAATGCTCACGACATAGTCGTAACCGACCAAACGCAGGGCGCTGATGATATCTGCCCATGTCTTCATATCGTGGCCATAGCCTACGGTGCGGAACTGCCAAGCGCGATCCAGCATAAGCGAGTAAGACTGCATATCGGTAATGCCATGCTTGTTTACGTTGATCGGATCGATCGAAGTGTCCTTGGCATGGAAATGATGAATCGCATTTTCGCGGCCAAGAATTTGAACGGCTTGCACCGGATCGATTCCCTGCCACCACATGTGGCTCGGATCCAGGTTCGCGCCGATTACTTCGCCGGCCGCTTCGCGCAGACGGAGCAGGGTGCCCGGTGTATGAACGGAGAAGCCGCCGTGCAGCTCAAGGGCGATTTTCAAGCCGCGGTCCGAAGCGAATTTACCGGTTTCGGTCCAGTAAGGGATCACTTTATTCGTCCACTGCCAGTCGAGAATTTCCTGAAAATCGTTCGGCCAGGGAGCAACGGGCCAGTTCGGGTATTTGGCATCCTCGTGATCGCCCGGGCAGCCCGAGAATCCGTTTACGACAGGCACTTCAAGCTTCTCAGCCAGTTCGAGCGTACGGATAAAATCTTCGTGGAACTGTTTGGCTATCGCCTTTTGAGGATGAAGCGGATTGCCGTGGCAGCTGAGTGCGGAAATCGTCAGGCCGCGGGAATCGAACGCATGTTTAAAAGCTTTCAGCTTGCTTTCGTCGGCAAGCAGTTCTTCGGGTTTGCAGTGAGCGTTACCCGGGTAACCGCCGGTACCGATCTCAACGGCTTCAAGGCCTTTTTCTGCAATGTAATCGAGTGCTTCTTCTAGAGGTTTCTGTCCGAAAAGGACGGCAAACACGCCTAGCTTCATTTTTGTACACCTCCACGGATTTTAAAAAAAGAACGCGCGTACACTCATTATATCACCGCTTTGCCCGGAAATGAAGCGGACAGCCTCAGCAAGTTCCGTCAAGGAAATCACTCCTGCTTTTTACGGAAAATAAAAAGGGCCTTCCCACCTGCCGCCATTAAAAGGGGAGATGGAAAAGACCTTTGTACACGCGCATAACCACGTCGGGGTTATTCAAATTAATGATAATGGCAGCGACGACAAGCGCCTGGGTCAGGAGGCATCTCATATAGAAGTATGGCTTGGATACCTTTCTGCGGATGACGGTCGTCTTGCCGAGCAAATTCTCAATCGCGATAATGACCCCGTGATAAACCCCGTAGATCAGAAACAGCCATGAGAAGCCGTGCCACAGTCCCATCAATGTCATAATGAATATCGAAAGTCCGGCGGTCATGAGCTTGGATGGCGTTTTGCGGGAAAAGAAAATGAAAATATGATCGCGGAACCAATCGCCCAAGGTCGCATGCCAGTTACGCCAGAACTGCGTGAGGGTGGGAGAGAGGAACGGTTTCTTGAAGTTTTCGGGAATTGTGAAGCCCATCAGACGGCCGAAGCCGACGGCAATGTCCGAATAGCCCGAGAAATCCATGTAAATCATCAGATAAAACCAGATCATCAAGAAAAGGCTCTGATGCGTATGAAGCTCCTGGTCCATCACTTTATTGAACAGATCGGTCATCCAGACGACCACGACGACTTTTTTGAAAAGGCCTAAAATAATCCGTTTCACGCCGGCCTCAAACTGGGGCGCATCCACTTTATACGGCACTTTTACATCGGCCATGAAGTCCCGGAACTTTAAGATCGGCCCCGAAGTAAACGTGGGAACGAACAAAATATAGTTCACGTAGTCGATAACTTTGGCTTGGCCGTCTTTGCCGAAAAAATAAGCGAAATACAGCGCATCGATAATTTTGAGCACGTTGAACATGATGCCGAGTGTCATCACGCCGTCTGCCAGGAGTGAAGTGGAGTCCTGCTTGCCCAGCATGTGAAACAGGACGACGGCCCCTATATTGGCGAGAATGAACAGCGCGAACGCGAATTTCCGCCAGACGGGCGTACGGCACAGATACACGAAGAAAATATAATTAAGCAGCGTATAGGCGATATAGAACGCAAACAGTTTGCCGCTCCACAGAAAAAGAAAGCCGAGATTGAATAGCAGCATCAGGATACGTTTGTTCTGCGGCCATTTTCTCGTCGCCATCAGCACGAACACCATGCCGCACATGGCGAGCAGCGCGTTCATGTTCAAATAAAACATAACAGGGCTCCTTCAACGGACGGAGAATGAGTGAGTCGATACATAAACATAAGCGGACAGGTTAAGCCCCAGGGGTGAGCAAGGGGCTAAAACCCTTCGTAAATAAACAAACCTTGTCCGGTAAAATAAACAAGTACCAAGTAAAGCATGGCCACATAAATCAGGACTTCGAAAGTTTTCTTAAAGAAAGCAGCCATTCGTCAACCTCCTTCGTAAACAAGGGAGCCCCTTCCTCCCGGTTAAGGTGGACGAGGTCATGAAAGTACTTGGGCGCGTAACGGTCCATGAGATCAAGCACGGGAACGTCCGCGGCTTTAAGACGCGCATTCACTTCCTGCTTCATGGCTTCGACATAGGGAGGCTTCACGTGATCCTGGCGGAAAGGCATCCAAACGACGCGGAGCGGAATCCCTTTCTCCCGGCTGTAATCCAGCACCCACTGGAGCGCGTCCAGGTTGTCTTCCATGTCCTTGAGCGTCATCCAGTTGTAATCCTTCTCGTACCGGGTCCAGCTCTTGGTCATCGCCTCTTCCGCAGCATACCCGTGATACAGTTCCTTGTCGATCCAGCGTGGCTCATAAGCGAGATTTCCCTGAAAAGCGAGATTGCGGACCAGTTCCTTGCCCGCATCCAGGAAGTCCGCCCGGTACGCGTACACGTACGGCTTGTACCAAGGCTTGTTCCACGGGAACCGGTAGTCGGTTTCCATTTTGTCCAGCAGCGTATGCACATCGATGCCGATGACCAATTCATCTTTCACGGTGTACAGACCGCGCTGAAGAATTTGCTGCAAATCCGTCAGCTTCCCGTAGGACAAACCCATTTCAACCAGCTTGGCTGCCGACTTATCCTCAATATAAGCCCCCGTAACGGAGGAATTGCCGTAAAATACGGCTCCCGTGCGCGACCAGCCGTGATGGTAGAGCGTCTTCGTAAAGTCGTCCTTGCCGAACCGGCGGCTCGTCTCCAGCGGATTCCACCACATGACGAGAGCTTCAGCGACCACAAAAATAAGAAGCAGCCCCAGGACGAAGCTGTTCTTCTTGAAAAAAGCGAGTATGTTCACACGATCACTCTTTATAGGGATTTTTGTTGCCAAGCATGGTACTGCTCACGGAAAGACGCCGGCCAGTTGGCCTCATCCATACCGTATTGAGCAAGGAACGCAAACGCCCAGCGCTCGATGCCGAATCCTACGCAGCCGGTAACGGCGGCACGCTTGCCGACTTTAATGTCAAAGGCGTTGCCGAAGGTGTTGCTGTGGAAGTTGACGGAACTGCAAGCGATAGACTTGTCCAGGTAAGGAATCGTCAACCGCAGCTCGTATTTCATCTCCTGGTTGCGCTGGAAGGACGCTTTTACCTGAAAATCGTTGGTGAAAAACGGATCGTTCGCAATTTCAAGCAGGCTGTCGACTTCCCACTCTACGGCAAGCTCTTTAATGTATTCGATGGATTTCAGACGATTTTCCTTCACGAAGTCCGGTTTTCCCACAAAAATAATTTCCCGCATCGAGAAATCGAGCAGACGGCCGAAATCGGTATGGTTCTTGGACTCGAACCGATGACATTTCGCGACAGCCGTTACGACGATTCCGTCTCCTTCGAGAGTTTCGCCTTGGAGTCCTTCGTAGCAGTGATAGCAGGTAGAAGGGTTCATGGTGAACTTAGGCTTCGGCATAGTAGCGTTCAGATCAAGCGGAAGCTCGTCCTTCCAGCCGCCGGTAGCGCGAATGGAGTCGGAGAAGGATTCGATCACGTCGAGATCTTCGCGCAAATGTGTAAGGAAGTGGATGTGCTCCGGAAAAGAGGTAAAGTGATTCGTTTTGTTCAAAGTTTCCGAGTGAATGACGGCCGGGTAGGACTCTTCCGTTACTTGGAAACGGTTGGCGATCTTCGTAACGAACGAATAGTCAAGAAACCGCATAAGAGAGGAGAACGGCTCACGGAAAATAAACAGGCCCGGCTCCAGCACTTTAATGCTTTTGCTTTCCACGAGTTCGCGGATAATGTCGCCGCTGTAGGGAACGGAAACCTCGTTGCGGAACAGGACATTTTCTTTAAAACCGAAGTCGCCCTTGGAGAAGCGTTCGATAAGACGCTCTACGCGTTCGCGGATCGCTTCGTCTCCGTTCGGGGACGTATGGATAATCCGGAGATGTCCGTCTTCCAGGGAAATTTCCTGAATGTGCTCATCCACGAAAGCGGATGCGTATTTAACCTGTCCGTGCTGGCTTTCGGAAAGCCGCTCCAGCGATATTTTGCATTCCATGGTGTTACCTCCCGGTTTTCGTGGAAATGAATTGGGCGATCTCGCGAACGGTGTTCATCGGATACAGCATCAGATCTTGATTCGTCACTTGAATGCCGTACGTTTGCTCGATATGCGCGATCAGTGCCGTGGCACCCATCGAGTCGATAAAGCCGTAATCGAACAGATGAACGTCTGTGCCGAAATCCTCGTCGTCTTCTTCAATCTCATAGCGGCTTTTGATGTGTTCTTCCAGCTGCTTCATGATTTCTTCCATAGTCAGTCGGGCCTCCCGGGCAAATAGGGTTGTGTAAAGAAGGCGTACAGCCGGATGGACCGTAGGACGGCAGGCACCGGCTGTACACGGGATCAGGCAGGTATCATCCGGCCGATCCCTTTTTATTTGGTTAGAGACAAGCGGATGGCCGTCTTATCTCCGTAACGTGTAAGTGTATACGTGCCGGTCGCCGCATCCTGCTCAAGCTTGATATCGGCCGGGTTTCCCTGAATGGTCAGTCCGGCCGGACTGTAGATCTTGATCTGCTGCAGACCGGCCGCCTGCAGATCGAGCTTCCAGATGCCGCTCTCGCGGGTATCCAGCTCGAACGGCACATTGGCACGGACGATGTGGGCTTCCCCGGCAGGCTTGCCGATATGAAGCTGCGCGTCACGGGCTAGGCCGAGATACAGCTTGCCGTCGCGCTCCGTATATACGTCGGACTTGGCGGCTAGGGAGTAAGGCGCGTATTTCTCGCCTTTCTCCACGACAACGCCCGGCGTATTGGCGTACTCGGCCGCCTGCTTCGGCACGGCCGACGTATCCGCTCCGATCGTGAGAGACAGATGCAGGCCCTTGCCCGAAATCCGGTCTTTCACTTCGTCCAAGATGTAATCGGCCCAGGTACGCTTCACCGTTACCTGTGTAGTCAGCGTCGTCAGGAAGGAACGGGCCATTTGAGGTTCCGTCATAAAGTTATAATCGTATTGATTCCGAATGTCATCGAGGAAGGAAGCGAATTCCTCCAATTCACCTGTGCGGGCAGGGAAATGATACTCGATGTGTTCGAAGTAATCAATGGGCATATCGCGTTTAACGTAAGAATCATAAATATCGACCGTAGAGCTTTCACCCGTTTTGCGAAGTACGGGAGCCGGCGTGTAAATCAGCATGGGCTGATCGCTGCCGGTCTTGTCCTTCGTCAGCAGGAAAGGAAGCCCCCAGATGTAATCCGTACCGAGCCGCGGCTCCGTAGGCGTGTGAGACGGCGTAAAGCCGAAGTTGAACCAGATTCCCTGCTCGTTCTCGTTACGGAGCGTCTGGAGACGGTCCGGGAAGTTGATCCGCCAGGTGTGCTGATTCGTCCCGGGCATCGTCCAGGGCAGGCCGAGTTTCTCGAACGCCTGCTTGTGCAGGGCGATCTCCTGCTTCTCCTGGGCGTCGCTGACGAAATTGTGCACGTATATGTGCGGATACAATTCGAGATGGTTCTGCTTCGTATACTGCAGGAACTCCTGCAGCTCCGCCTTGTAAGGGAAAGCCGGCGAATCAACCGGAACCGGCGAGCCGAATTCCAGCTGCCCGACGATCAGGTCCTCCACGCCGTCGTGATTCACGTCGTGCCAGACCGGCACGGAGTTGTGCCCGCCGACCAGGGCGTTCGTGCCCATCTGATTCAGCGTGGCGCCGTTTACGCTTCCCTGGGCGGTGAAGGTTCCGCCGCTCTCTTGGCGGAACACGCGCAGATCTCCCTCGTTGCTGCCGACAACGAGGTCGGCCCGGCCGTCGCCGTCCATGTCACGGACGGACGGCGCGGCGTACTTGGCGCCGACGTCCGCGACTACGGCGCCGGCGGAGAGGCGCAGCGCGCCTGCCTGCGGCGCGCGGTACACCCGGACCTTGCCGTCGGCGTCACCGACGGCAAGGTCCGGGAAGCCTTGGCCGCCGAGGTCTCCCGCGGCGGCGAGAGCCGGTCCGGGCACCTTGATGGGCCCGGACGGGTCCTGCAGGGCGGTCAGCGGCGCGAACCGCCCGCCGTCTTGGCCGAGCGCGATTTGCACGGCCCCGGTGGCATCGCTGACGAGAAGATCGATCTTCCCGTCGGCGTTCCAGTCCACCGCATGCACGGAAGCATGCGGACCGGTCTTGAGCGGCTGGCCGCTCGCCAGCAGCAGCTTCTCCGGCTTGCCGTACACGTCCGGCAGTTTGAGGCCGCCCGGCGCGGGATCCCGCTCGTAAGCCTCGGGCTTTGGTCCGAGGTTCGGGTACACGTAGACGTACCCGTCGCTGCTGCCGGCGAGAAGGTCTTCCTTCCCGTCCCCGTTAATATCCGCAAACGCCGGTACGAGCCGGTGCGGGCCTTCCACGGGGTCGGCCAGCGATTTGTAGTCCGGGTACTCCGCCAGGCGTATGGCGCCTTCCTCGGACTGCAGATGCATGCCGCTGCTGTAATAGGAAGCGGGCGATTCTCCGCTGAACTGCGGCTTCTCGTTCGATCCGCCGTTCAGGTGGACGGAGACGCTCTCTTTCCACTGCCCCCAATAGAAGGCGGAGCGGACCAGCGAGAAGGACGGGATCTGATCGTACTTCTTCGTCAGCTCCGCCCATTGGATCGCTTCCTTGTCCTTGAACGCGGGCATGGCCTCGAAATGGTTCTGGTAGGACATGGCCGGGCGTCCGTAAGGACCGAGTACTTTGGTCACGCTGTACCCGTAGGTTTCCTTGGACACGTAAGAGACAAATTCCGTGCGGAACTGGGCGTTGGCCGCCGAGAAAGCAAAGTGGAAGTAAGGCTCCAGCTTCAGGTCTTTCTTGTCGAAATAGGCGGTGCCCGGTTTCAGGCTCCGCTGCTGATCGTATTTGGCGGCCAGACTGCCGAACCCCTGCGCGGGGTCCGTGCCGCTCTGAAGATCGTAGCCTGTAATAAAGTACCGGTTGGGCAGGAAGGTGCTGCTCAGAAGTACCGTTCCTTTGCCGACTTTATTGACGGCGACGAGCGCTTGCCCGTTCAGCGTAACCAGCGGCTGCGCCGTTGAAGGGTCAAGGCCGTAGCCCCAATAGAAGCCCGGAAGATTGTCCATCGTCTCGCGTTTGAAGAAATTATCGCTGAATAGTTTGATGACTTCCTGCATGCCTTGAGCGTTCACCGGGACGGCCGGATACTGAAACTGCGGTTTGGCCTGCGGCGGCGCTATGAGCTGCGTCTGATAGGCTCCCAGAAAATCGGCGGGAAACTTGCTTGCGAACGCGTTGTCGAGAAGCAAATGCCCTCCGTTTTGCACATAGTCCTGGAGCTTCTGGATGTATCCGTTGTCGGGTATGTTTGCGAGCTCCGGGTCCGGCACGACCGCCTCGTACGATTGCAGCTTGCGGGCCGATACTTCGTCCATCGGTTTCCGTTCAAGCTCCAGATTCGCCGCCAGCGACTGCCGGAACTGTTCGAATGCCGCCGTATCATAGCGATCGCCGCCGGTTGCGTACAGAAGCCGGACCTGCTCCTTCTTCCCGGTGAGGAAGGCTGCGGCTCCGACTGCCAGAAGAAGAGCGGCCAGGCAAAATACCGCTATGGCGGTTCTTTTTTTCGACAAATTCATCCCTCGATTTTTGTATATGATCCTTGCCATTATAGCACTTCTCCCTCCGTTTGTTAACTTTGGGGGCGGCTGCGGCGCGGTTCCGCGCATTCGTCGAATCCGAAAAATTTTGCCGAAAATTAGGTTCATAATTAAAACCCCGGGCGCCGATATATAGAAAAGGTGAATATTTACAACGCGAAATTATTCTGACAAATGGGGAGTTGCTATGAGTAACAAGTGGAGTGAGAAAGCAGCCGGAGTTTGGGAGAGCGCGGCCCGAAAAATAAAGAACCTTGCGCCGGCAAAAATCGCTTCGGGAGATCCGTCCGGACAGGGGCCGGGAAAAAGCTCGGTTCCGGCGCTGAAAGCGGTCGGGACGAAGCTGTTCGTCATCTTTTTTCTCAGCATTCTGGTCGCCGTTGTGATTGTGGGAACGCTGTCTTACCGGACATCCAGAAACGTTGTGGAAGAAGAGGTGTCGAAGGCGGCCCAGCAGACCGTCATCCAGACGGGGGAGAAGCTCGATTTTCTTTTCCGGACTTATGAGAAGATGTCGCTGGATATCATGATCGACAAAACGGTCGGAGCCTCGGTGGATCAACTGGCACGTCCGAACAATTCCGATTCGGATATCGCCATCGCCCGGATGAATCTCGACAGCAACCTTAAGAAATACTCGCAAACGGATGAGAATCTCGCGGGCATCTACGTTATTCCGCTGACCGAAAAAGGGATTCCCACAGGCTACGGCCAAGAGAAGCTCATTCAGGAGAACGCGGCGCTCATCAAAAGCGTGAAGGAAGCGGACGGCAAGGCGGTCTGGTTCGATTCCAAAATCAACGGCTATTTTACACAGCTTTCTTTCCCTACTTTCGGCGTGGCCCGTGTAATGAAGAACGATTACGGACAAAGCAATTACATGGTCCTGCTGGAGATCAAAACGGACTATCTGTATAACCAGCTTTCCAGCATTCGCGTCGGCCAGACGGGCAGGATCGAAGCGATGAATACAAAGCAGCAGCTGACGGTGACCGAGAAAGCCGACCATATCGGTCAGGCGGCACAGGTTAAATTGGAAGGCCAGCTTCAGGATCAGGGGCGAACGAAGGCGGACGTCAACGGCGAACAAAATCTGATCGTTTATACAAAAAGCAAACAGACGGGTTGGCTCATTTACGGCTACGCCCCGCTGGATGAAATCACGGAAAAAGCGAACGGCATTTTTGCGCTGACCGTGTGGGTGGCGATTATTTCCGCTCTGCTGGCGGTGGTGGTCGGCTGGCTGATGAGCCGCATGATCGGCAAACCGCTAGTCGAGCTGGGCCACCTGATGAACGAAGGGGAGAAGGGCAACCTGGCGGTACGCACTCTCTTCACCCAGCGTCAGGATGAAATCGGCCAAGTGGGCAAGAGCTTTAACGGCATGATGAGTAAAATCACGGATCTCGTCAACCAGACGAACCGCTCGGCGGACAGCGTTCTCGAAACGGCGCGCGAGCTGACGGACGCCTCGAAGAAGACCGCGCTTTCGGCACGGGAAATCGCGACGGCTACGGAAGATATCGCCGGAGGGGCAACAAGCCTGGCGGTTGCGGCCGAGAACGGAAACGATCTGACCACCAAAATTTCCGAACAGATGAAATATGTGATCGAGAAAAACATCCGGATGTCTATCGCCACTTCCGAAGTGCAGCAGATGAGTGAGCGGGGCATCGAGCAGATGGATGAGCTAACCCAGAAAACCATGCAGAGCGAGCAGATGACCCACTCTCTCGTAGACCGGGTCGATACGCTCAAGCAAAGCACCAGCTCTATCCGTAAAATTCTCGATGTACTTACAAAAATCACCGCTCAGACGAATATTTTGTCTCTGAACGCAAGTATTGAAGCGGCGCGCGCCGGAGCGGCGGGCAAGGGGTTCATGGTCGTGGCCGGTGAGATCCGCAATCTGGCGGACCAATCCAGAGAATCGATCGTGAACGTGGCCCATATCACAGAGGAAATCCAACGTGAGATGGACGCTACGGTAGAAGCGCTGTCGGCCGCATATCCGCTGTTCCGCGAACAGACGGAGTCGGTGAAGGAAGCGAACCAGATGTTCTCCTCGGTGAAAAACGAAATGGATAATCTGCTCATCCAGTTGGATGAGGTCTCGACTTCCATAAATGAGCTGAACGAGTCCCAGATGACGCTCGCCGATGCGATGACCAACGTGAGTGCCGTTGCGGAGCAATCTTCCGCGACAAGCGAGGAAGTCGCTTCCCTGAGCAGCGAGCAGCAGAGCGTGAGCGAAGGGCTGGTACGGCTGTCCGTGAAGCTGGAGGACGTTTCCAGCCAGTTGAGCGAATCGCTGACGAAGTTCAAGGTATAGAACCGGATCGGTACATCCATGAAAAAAAGCCCGGCCCACGCAGGTTCCTGCGGTGGCCGGGCTTTTGGTTTAAATGATGCCCTTTGCGGACGGGAGGGCAGCCTTGTGATGATTCAGGCTGTACCCCGATCCCTTTCTGTAAAAGGCCTTCAGTCGCTTGATGAAGTCTGTCTTAGAACTGGACTTTGCTCTCGATGAACGCCTTCAGCTCGCTGATCGGCATCCGGGTTTGTTCCATCGTGTCGCGGTCGCGGACAGTAACTTGACCGTCCTGCTCGGACTCGAAGTCGTACGTGATGCAGAACGGCGTGCCGATCTCATCGTGACGGCGGTAACGCTTGCCGATGGAGCCGGTGTCGTCGTAATCGACCATGAAGCTCTTGGCCAGGTCGGAGAAGATCGCCTGCGCGCCTTCGGACAGCTTCTTCGAAAGCGGGAAAATAGCCGCTTTGAAAGGAGCAAGCGCCGGGTGAAGATGAAGCACGGTGCGGCTGTCGTCGCCTTCCAGCTTCTGCTCTTCGAAGGCGTCGATCAGGAAGGCCAGCGTGACGCGGTCGGCGCCGAGCGAAGGCTCGATGCAGTACGGCACGTACTTCTCGTTGCCCGCTTCCTGATCCACGTAGTTGAAATCTTCGCCGGAGTGTTCCATGTGCTGCTTCAGGTCGTAATCGGTGCGGTCGGCGATGCCCCAGAGCTCGCCCCAGCCGAACGGGAAGCGGTACTCGATATCCGTCGTGGCGTTGCTGTAGTGAGACAGCTCGTCATCGGAGTGGTCGCGCAGACGGATGCTGGCTTCTTTCACGCCGAGGTTCAAGAGCCAGTCGCGGCAGTAAGCGCGCCAGTATTCGAACCATTTCATGTCCTCGCCCGGTTTGCAGAAGAATTCAAGCTCCATCTGTTCAAATTCGCGCGTACGGAAAGTGAAGTTGCCCGGCGTGATTTCGTTCCGGAAGCTTTTGCCGATCTGGCCGATACCGAACGGAAGCTTTTTACGCATCGTGCGCTGTACGTTCTTAAAGTTAACGAAAATACCCTGTGCGGTTTCCGGACGCATGTAGACGACGTTGGAGCTGGACTCCGTTACGCCCTGGAACGTCTTAAACATCAGATTGAATTGGCGGATGTCCGTGAAGTCGCGGCTGCCGCAGTCCGGGCAGGCTATCTCGTGTTCGTCCATCAGCGCTTTCATCTGATCGAAGGACAGGCCGTCTACCACGAGCTCGATGCCTTTGGCATCCAGTGCGTTTTCGATGATTTTATCCGCGCGATGGCGGGCTTTACACTGCTTGCAGTCGATCATCGGATCGTTGAAATTGCCGACGTGGCCGGATGCCACCCATGCTTGCGGGTTCATCAGGATAGCCGCGTCCAGACCGACGTTGTACGGAGACTCCTGGACGAATTTTTTCCACCAGGCGCGCTTTACGTTGTTCTTCAGTTCTACGCCGAGGGGGCCGTAATCCCAAGTGTTGGCCAGGCCGCCGTAAATTTCGGAACCCGGGAAAATAAAACCTCTGTGCTTGGCCAGAGCTACGATCTGATCCATGTTGACGCTCATTTTTTTCGCTCCTTTGCGTATGTCGGGAATGGGTTAAAACAAGATGCAAGCCGAATCGCCTGATCGCTGCCGGGGTTATGGGAATTTCCGTCCGGGCAGACTCCACAGATCCGTAAGGAGCCTTCCGCCGCCCAATCGAAAAAGCCCCCAATCCCACAGGCATCCGATATGCCTAGGGACGAGAGCTTGAGCACCCGCGGTTCCACCCTAGTTGATGCTCCGCCCGGATATCCGCCGTTCCCCGTCTTTCCGTACCCGCCCGGCGCATGCTGCCCGGACAAAGGATCGGATTACGGCGAATGGCGCCTGGCTGGCGCATCCCCTTTCTTTCCGCACGCGGCTCCGGACTGCCGTTTCGCTGGTTCCTTGTCCGGGCTTTCACCATTCCCGGATCGCTGATTCGAAGGAAATTCAGGTACTATTGGTCCTTCACGGCCGCATCGTATGCAGTTGGGAATAGTTTACCTAAGTTGCGAGAAAAAATCAATGCGGCAGCCGCGCAGCCGGGACGCAAAATATTTTTCTGGAAAAGGAAGGAAATAAATATTGAGAGTCGAACTGTTTAGGTATTAAGAGAACTGCGGTGATAAAAATGACCCGGACGCATGCATCCGCAGATGCACATTTTATAGCCTGTAAGTTAAAGCCATTTAACTTTTACAGGGACATGGAGGAGGAGATAAACGAAAGAAAGACAGGCTGACGGTCGAGATGCGAACCACAGTCAAGGGGACGGCTGTGCCCGGACGGGTAGCCGGTTTGTCCCGGGAAGTTTCCTAATTATGAAGGGAGAGAATTAACGAATGAATGGACAAGCAAAAAGAGGATTAGCGTTTCTATTGGTCGTCCTGCTGCTGCTCGTATCCTTGCCGCTGAGCGCTTTGGGCGCATCGGAATGGGCACCCGGAACGGCTTACAAGAAAGGTGACGTCGTCAGTTACAGCGGATCGCTTTATGAATGCATACAGCCGCACACGGCTCTGCAGGGATGGGAACCGCCGAATGTACCGGCGCTTTGGAAAAAATCGACGGCCGCTCCGGACACTCAGGCGCCAACTGCGCCTACTGGATTGACAGCGGGTACCGTAACGGGGAATTCCGCCGCGCTCAGTTGGACGGCTTCTACCGATAACATTGGTGTAAGCGGTTACGAAGTCTATAACGGCACGACTCTCGCCGGAACTTCCACGACGACTGCTTATACGGTAACCGGCCTTCAGCCGAATACGTCCTACACGTTTACCGTGAAGGCGAAAGACGCTGCCGGCAATGTATCCGCGGCCAGTGCGGCGGTAACCGTCAAGACGGCTGCCCCGGACACGCAGGCACCGACTGCTCCGACTAATGTGAAAGCCGGAAATGTAACCGCTAACAGCGTAGCGCTCAGCTGGACGGCTTCTACCGATAACGTCGGCGTAGCCGGCTACGACGTATACAACGGCACCGCACTCGCGGGTTCGACGTCCACGACGAGCTACACGGTGACGGGTCTGCAGGCGAATACAGCGTACACGTTCACCGTGAAAGCCAAGGACGCGGCGGGCAACGTATCCCCTGCAAGCGCGGCAGTAACGGCAACGACGACGACCCAGCCGGCCGGAAGCAACGAGATTATCGCTTACTTCCCGAGCTGGACTTCGTACAATACGCCGTCTTTCACACCGGCGAATGTGGACGCAACGAAAATATCCGCAATCAACTACGCGTTCCTGGATATTTGCTGGAACGGCAGACACGGCAACCCTTCCAACGACCCTGAGAACCCGAATGCGCAAACTTGGCCTTGCCAGAACGGCAACGGAACCGCAAACAACGCACCGAACGGGTCCATCGTACTGGGCGATCCTTATGTCGATGACGTCGGCGAAGGCGGCGGCTACGAAAACCTGAAAAAACTGGCTCAGCTGAAAACGAAAAATCCGAAGCTGAAGCTGTTCTTCTCCGTGGGCGGATGGACTTGGTCCAACCAGTTCTCGAACACGGCCGCAGATGCGACAGCCCGCCAAAACTTCGCCACTTCGGCGGTTTCTCTGCTCCGCCAGTACAATTTTGACGGCATCGATATCGACTGGGAATATCCGAACGCTATCGGCGTACCGTGCGCTTCCGGTCAAACCTGCCAGCGCGCGGCGGATAAAGCGAACTATATCCTGCTGCTGCAAACTCTGCGCCAGCAGCTGGATACGGCCGGTCAGAAGGACGGCAAGCAGTACTATATCACGATCGCTTCCGGAGCTAACTCCACTTTCGTGGCGGATGCGGGCGGCACATCCAACTGGATCACCCAATTGGCAAACTATCTGGACTGGATCAACATCATGACGTACGATTTCCACGGTCCTTGGGATACTTCCAGCAATCACGTAGCACCGCTTTACAATGATCCGAGCGATCCGTCCGGAACTCCGCAGTTCAATGTGGATTCCGCGGTCAAAATTTATCTGAACAAAGGCGTGCCAGCCAGCAAAATCACGGTAGGCGAGCCGTTCTACGGTTACGGCTGGAACGGATGTAACGCGGGAGCCAAAGGCGACGGCCTGTATCAGAGCTGCACGGGCTCTGCCAACACGGGTTCGGACGGCTCCACTTTCAATTTCTCGTACCTGCAAAACAAAGGCTATCTGACGAAAGACGCAAGCGGTAAATACACGGTGGGCGGCCTGGGCTTCACGCGTTACTGGAACGATGTGACCAAGACACCTTACCTGTACAATCCGACTAGCAAAATCTTCATCACCTACGAGGACGAGGCTTCGATCCACGCGAAGAACGAATATGCGAAGTCCAAAGGACTGCGCGGCGTCATGTTCTGGGAGCTGGAAGCCGACAGCAACAAAACGCTGCAAACAGTTGTCTCCAACGATCTGCCTCACTAAGCACTTATCCTTTTTAAGATCTTGATAGGAAGAAAAAAAGGGCGCTGTCTCTCGACAGCGCTCTTTTTGTGCGGAATAGGCCGGTTGGAAGCTTTCGCATTTTGTATACGGCTATCCCATATGCTCCAAACAGGCGAGGCGCAGCGCAGCGCAGCGGTGAGGGGTCTCTTTAAAAAGTCTGCACTCCAGCCGTCTGCGGCAAATCGCCTGCGGACAAATTTGTCCGGAACGTTTATTTTTTAACCTTATGACAAAAAAAGGGCGCCGCGGGGGCTTTTGCGGGTTGCGGGCGAACATTCACAAAGGTACACTAGTTATGTTACCTGATTTGCACAATGAAAGGATATGAATCATGCGATCTTTACGCAGAGAAGATATAGAGCTTTTGGCTCCTGCCGGCGATTGGGATTGCCTGCGGGCGGCCGTAGCGAACGGCGCCAATGCGATTTTTTTCGGGGTTGAGAAATTCAACGCCCGCGCCCGCGCGCACAATTTCAAGATGGATGAACTGTCCGACATTATGTCGTTTCTACACTTATATGGCGTCAAAGGTTTTCTGACGTTCAACATTCTCGTGTTTGAGGACGAGCTCCGCGATGCGAAGGAGCTTATCGAAGCCTGCGTGGATGCGGGCGTGGACGCGGTAATCGTGCAGGATCTGGGCCTTGTCAAAATGATCCGCGACATCTCACCGGACTTCCCGATCCACGGATCGACGCAGATGACCATTACTTCGCCGGAGGCGGTGGAGTTTACAAAACCGTTCGAGATCGAACGAGTCGTGCTTGGGCGCGAAAATAACTTAAAGCAGATCAAAACGATCGGCGATCAGGCGAAGCTTCCGATGGAAGTTTTCGTGCATGGTGCGCTGTGCGTTTCTTATTCCGGACAGTGCCTGACCTCCGAAATGTGGGGAGGCCGCTCCGCCAACCGCGGTGAGTGCGCCCAGGCCTGCCGGCTGCCGTACGACCTGATCGTCGATGGAGAGCCCAAGCCGATGGGGGACGTGGCTTACCTGCTGTCGCCCAAAGATTTGGCCGCTATCGAGCTGGTTCCCCAGCTCATCGAAGCGGGTGTGACTTCGTTCAAGATCGAAGGACGCCTCAAGAGTCCGGAGTATGTGGCCAACGTCGTGAGCAAATATCGCCGCGCTATCGACGCGTATTTCGACGGCAAGGATGAGAAGCCGTCCAAGGAAGATATCCGCGAGCTCCAGCAGAGCTTCTCCCGCGGATTCACGAGCGGGTTCCTTGAAGGCACGAACAACAAGAAGCTCGTGGACGGCACCTTCCCGAAGAGCCGCGGCGTATTCCTCGGCCGCGTGAAGCAGGTTCTGCGCGATGCGGTCATCTGCGAGATTGAGGCGCCGCTCAAGCGCGGAGACGGGATCGTGTTCGATGCGGGCGACCCGACGAAGAAGGAAGAGGGCGGCCGCGTGTACGACTTGCGCCGCAAAGGCGTCAAGATGGAAGGCGAGGCCGAAGGCGGTCTGATTGAGATCGTCCCGGGGCGCAACGATGTCGATCTCGGACGCGTCCGCGTCGGAGACCGGATCTGGAAGACGAGCGATCCGGCGCTCGACAAGCGTCTGCGTCAAACGTACGAAACGGAGAAGCCGTACCGTACGTTCCCGGTTCACGTGCGCGTCACCGGGGCGGAAGGCCAGCCGCTGAAGACCTGGTGGAGCGATCCTTCCTCGAACCACAGTGTGTTCGTGGAAAGCGAGGCGCTGCTGGAAGCGGCTTTGAAGCGCCCTCTCGGCGAAGAAGTGCTGGCGGAGCAGCTGGGGCGTCTCGGCGGCACGATCTTCGAGCTGGCCGGACTGGATGTCCAGCTCAGCGGCGACGTGATCGTCCCGATGCGCGAGCTGAACGCCCTGCGCCGCCGCGCCGTGGAGCTGCTCGAAGCCGAGCGCCAGAAACCGCGCCGCTACATGAAGCGCGAAGTCGACGCTTACGCCGACGAGCAGCTGCTGCAGGTGCCGGTGAGCGCCGAAGAGCGCCGGGCAAGCGGCCGCGCGGATGCGGGCGCACAGCAGGTGCCTGCGGAAGCGGCACAGGCACAGCCGGCTGGCTCCGAGCACGCGGCTGACGCGGCGAACGGGGCTGCGGACGGTACCGGAGCCGTCCCTTCCGCCGCCGGTGGCGGGGCGCAGCCTTACGGCGTGCGCCTGACCGCGCTCTGCCGCGGCATCGAGCAGGTGCTTGCGGCCGTCGAAACCGACGTGGATATGATCTACGCCGATTTCGAGTTCATCAAGCAGTTTCCTGCGGCTGTAGAGGCCGCTCATGCCGCGGGCAAGAAGATCGCGCTGGCGACTCCGCGCATTCATATGCCGGGCGAGACCGGCTACTTCCGCAATATTTTGAAATTGCGGCCGGATGCGGTACTTATCCGGAATACCGGTGCGATGTATTTCTTTATGAAGTACCGCGCGGAAAACCCGGAGGAGTACCAGCCGGAACTGATCGGCGATTTCTCGCTGAATATCGCCAACCATAAGACGGCTTCGCTCTTCGTAGATGCCGGGTGCTCCATGGTCACTCCGTCGTACGATCTGAATATCCAGCAGATGGTGGATATGCTGTCGCGCACGGATACGTCGAAGATGGAGATGGTGATTCAGCAGCATATGCCGATGTTCCATACGGAGCACTGCGTGTACTGCACGTTTATGAGCGAAGGCACGGACTACACGAACTGCGGGCGTCCCTGCGAAGATCACCGCGCCTCCCTGCAGGACCGGATCGGTATGTCTCATCCGGTTCGTGTGGATGAAGGCTGCCGCAATACCGTCTACAATGCCATTGAGCAGTCCGGCGCCGAGTATTTGAACCACTTCCTTGAGCTGGGCGTACGCTCCTACCGCGTCGAATTCCTGGAGGAATCCCCCGAGAAGGTCAAGGAAGTGCTCGACCTGTACCGCCGGGCGATCCGCGGCAACATTACCGGCACGCAGGTGTGGAAGACGCTCAAAGCGACCAACCAGCTTGGCGTTACCCGCGGTCAGCTTGTCAAATGGGGCCGCGTGGATACGATGGAATAAGGCGGAGCTTTCCCGGGTGCAAGAGGAAGCGTACGGACCTTCCGCCTGCGCTGCGGAAGCTTGGCGGCAAAGTTTGGATGCTGCCTGTTCTGCGGATGTAACATACATGGGCTCCTTGTGCCGCATCCTGACGAACGTACTCATCGGTTCACTAGGATGCGGTCGAGGGCTCTTTTTATAGAAAAGGATAGGGACGGAATCGTGGATTTCGTACCAAGCTCGCCGACTCTGTACGGGACGGAACCAGAAAAAGACCTGCCGGAAACCGGCGGGTCTTTTTTTGATTATAGATGCGTTACTTGATACGAATGCGGTACGGTTCTCTTAGAGGATTCGGCCACTCTTGTAAAGTAGTGGTCAACACGCCGCCATTGTCTTTCTTCGGAATCATAAAAGATTCCAGGGATGCGCTGGATTCAGGATCTTCTCCAAAAGTCCTGCTTGAAGTACGGTTTGATACTTCGACAGTGTTTCCGTTCGCATCTTTCCAATCGCTCCAAGTCGTGTAGCTCATATTGTCCCAGGAGGACTCCAGCCCGCTTAATTTAAGGGACACGGCATAGCTGTCGCCCAGGTCGGTCAGCTTCAGAAGCTGAAGCCGGTTGTCCGGAGACAGGATCTGTTTGTTTGCCGCATCCAGCGTCACCGTCAACTGATCTTTGTCTAGAGCAGTCACCAGGCTGCCTTCCACGTATAGTTCCTTCGGTCGGGTAAAGTAGGAGCTTTCGAAGGTCATTATTTTTTTATTCTCGCTAACGTTTGAGGTGCTCCAGGACGTAAGGCGTTCCCCTTTTTCGGTGACCAAATGAATGTCGCGCAGCCCGAAAAGCTGCTTAGTGTTGCTTTCTTCATACGAAACGTCCAGCAGTACCCGGGTCGGATAAAGTTTGGCTTCGTTAAACGTGACCGTTTGACCTTGTATGACGACGCTTTTACCGATCGGAATCGTCTCTACCCGGTTCATAAACAGCTCCCGGTCGAGCTTGAGAGGTATCTGCATTACCGGACCATCATCGCCTTCCAGCCTGGCTTCGAAAATGAAGTCGTCCGGCATCGGAGCACCCTCTGCCAGCATCGCATCCAAATAGTCGCTGCCCGAGGATACAGGTTCGGCAGGAACGGGCGAATGCTGATAACTCGTTAAGGCCGGCAGCTGACTTCCGTCCGCAGGGCGCAGCTTAACCTCAGGGCCGTGTTTCGGAGCGGTGGGGGCATTGCCCCACGAATAAAAAACGACGATCCGCGATTCATCGGCGATTATGCCGTTAAGCGTGACAGTTTCCCCGTTTTGAGTGCGGGAGATGTTGATCGGTTGAAAAAATTCGTTATCGAACGCACGCGCCAGCCCTTTATCCTGTGTGCTCAATATCCGGACGAAAATCTCCATACCCGGGATCTGACGGATCGCGGAGGCGAAAGCGGGAGACACATGGATTAAGGCCGCAAATACAGTAATCAGGAGGAAAAAAGAAGCCGCAGCGGTTAAAGATGTCCGGTTCCGGCGCTGTAAGGCTTTCGCTCTCTGAACACCTTGCGCAATGGCAAGGTCCGCCTCGGCGGGTATTTCCCCGTCTGCCGCTCCGCGCAGTTCTTTTTGCAGCCAGTTATGCTCCTCCATAAGCTTTATCCTCCCTTCCGAGAATCGATTTTAACTGATCGAGCGCCTTTCGCGCCCTCGTTTTGACGGTGCTCTCCGGCATTTGCAGCAGAGCGGCGATCTGGGGGTAGGTCCAGTCCTCCATATATTTGAGGATAACGAGTTGTTTTTCGGAAGGCTGAAGGCTGTCCAGGGCCATATATAAATCCAGATTGTCGGGCTGCGGGCCGGATACTTCTGTCGGAGCCGCATAATCCGGTGGAACGGTACGTTTTTGGCGCTTTCGTTCATCGGCGCAATAATTCAGCAGAATACGCGTAATCCAAGTGGAAAACAACGCGTGATCGTGCAGCTTGCGAATACTGCGGAACGCCCGGAAAGCCGTTTCCTGCAGAGCATCCAGCGCGTCCGGTCGGCTGTGAAGGTAGGCGTAGGCAATGCGGTACAGCCTTGCTTTTTCCTCTTCCATAAGCCGGGTAAAAGCTTGATCGTCCCCGTTCCGTGCCGCCCGGACAAGCATTTCGGTGTCCAGAAAAAGGTCCCTCCTTCCAGGTTCTATTTTATTAGACGGTTCGGGAGGGAAAATCGTCGGAGTTCCAGTACATATTTTTTTCCAAACCCGGGATTTGGGCATATAAAAAAGCAGCCGGAAGCAATCCGCTCCAACTGCCTGGTGGTTGTTTTTAGTTTTCGACCGGGTTTTTATAACTTAATGCTCCGCGTGTCGGAGCGGACCGTGATCTTAAAATCCTTCGAAGATACGTTTGCTGCCGCGGCTGCTTCGATATCTTTTTCAAATGAGAGCTGCTCTATGTCCAGCGTGCGCGCCGCTTTAAAATGAATAAATTCTCGCCGGGTGACCGGCTCGTCCGGCCGGAAGCGTCCGCCGTCATCGGGCTTGACGGCACCGCTTTCGAGCAGCACGGGCATAGCCTTTTCGGCCGGATGGCCGGCTATATCCGTGACCGGGGTGCTTACGGAAGCCGTTTCTTTCGACCCGGAAGCAACCACTTCTACTTTAACCTTCTCCTTGCCGACTTCCGCAGGCGCCGGGCTTCCGTTTGGCACTGCACTAGGGGAATTGGCCGGGGAGACGGATGAGGCAGGCGTGGACGCCGATCCGGAGGGGACCCGTTTCCTCCGGAACTGCAGCCGGCTGCCAGGAGAGAGGCTGCACTAGCCGCCAGAAGTGTGATTTTTATCGGATTCATGAGAGATCCCTCCTTTTTACAGCGGGATATTTGCTTATTGCCGCTACCTGATGCTGATGTGAACTTGAGAGTCCATCTTTAGAAGAACGTATATTTTGCGGCCACAAGGGCCAATACGAGTAGGAGCCGCAGGTTATATCCTTTGCGTGTCTGTCGGTCGGCCCGGATGTATAAGGCAATAAGCAGGAAGAGACCCGGGGCATAGAGCACGGCTGCAATAATAACGCCTGTACGAAATGAAATATAATCATGGTCGCCGCCCAAATACGAGACGATCAACAATCCTATAAAAAAGATAATCGTATGGATAAACAGCCAGTTGGCTAACTTTTTTTCACTCACGTTCTCCAGAAGTTTCATGGCATCACGTCCCAATTTTCGCAAGAATGGTTATTTCCCCGGCTTTAACCCGTAGTTATTTTCTACCCCTTTCTCAACGACCTTCTCTGTGCTTTTTTCAACCAGTTTCTGTGTCTTCGATTTTATTCAGCTGCTGATCATTCTGTACCAGCCGATCGAACTGGTTTTGGGTAACCGATTTCCGCGCCGGTTCCAATGGTCGATCGAATTCTGATTCAACGTATTCGGATTGATTTCATTCTGCCACATCTGATCTAGCGAGCGGTTAGTCATTTGTTTGCGAGATACATTCGAGGCGTCAAAATCGGGCGCTTGCTGCCGTACTTCCCCCAAAGTGGTCCCGATATCCTGCTTGAGACGGACATGGTTTAACCGGGCTTTAAACAAAGGCTGCAGAATGAAAGCTTTGATAAAGCTCATCTGCGCGACTTCTCCGTAGTTCGATTCTTTCCGTTTGATCACGGCATCGACGGCTAAACTTTCTGCGGCGCCGACGAAATAGTTGGCCATCCGTTTGCCGAAGGCTTTACGGCCTGAGGCTGAGCAGATCGGCGACTTTATCGATAACCAGCGCCCCGACAAAGCTTTCTGCACCCATCTGAAGAATTTCCCCGGTGGTAGGCAATTTTCCTTCAAAGGCAAGCTTCGACGCAAAGCTGATGCCCAGATTCATAGAAAAGGTTACTTTGAAGCCTTTGCTCATCAGCTGCTGTCCCAGCGCTTTCACGCCATTTTTAAGCGTTTCGGTGAACGTCGCGCCTCTTAAAGAGGTAAGGCCCTGCCATACGCTGCGGAATGTGCCGCTGGTATAGGCCGCAATACGGGATTTTAGGAAGTAAGATTTAGGAAATGATTACTTTTGAGCTAGTTTTTAAATAAGGAAGATGGTGGAAAGGACTTACTTGGAAAAATATTTCGTTCACAATTCAGACACATTTTTTTAATCCAAAATTCAGTTTTGTTTAAGCTTGTTTTATTGTGCCCTGGATATATTGAGTACGGCTTCTACAAAAGAACGTTGTCTATCTGTACGAGAATATGTAACTGATGAACACCCTAATTTACAGTTGAAAAGGAGGGGGCAGGATTGCTGGAAGTGAACGGAGTCAGCAAGCTCTACGAAAACTCGCGGGGAGTGAAGGATATTCATTTCTCCATGCAGCGCGGGGAAATCGTGGGCTTTTTGGGGCCCAACGGAGCAGGCAAGACGACTACCATGAGGATGATTACGGGGTACTTGAATCCGACGGGCGGGAACATCCTGGTGGACGGCTTGTCCATGGCCGATCATCCCCGCAAGGCAAGGCGCAAGATCGGATATCTGCCCGAAACACCGCCGCTTTATCCGGAAATGACCGTGAGGTCGTACCTTAAATTTGTGGCCGACCTAAGAGATGTGCCTGTCCGGGCGCAAAAGGGCAGGGTTAACGAAATTATCGACAAGCTGGGGCTTAACGGACGCGAGAACCAGATCATCCGCAGCTTGTCCAAAGGATACAAGCAGCGTCTCGGACTCGCGCAGGCGATCGTCCATAAGCCCGACCTGCTAGTGCTGGACGAACCCACTTCGGGTCTGGACCCGAAGCAGATTATTGAAATCCGCAGCTTGATCCGCGAGCTGGGGGAGAATCATACGGTGCTGCTCAGCACGCACATTCTGCCCGAAGTGAATACCCTGTGCAACCGGGTGCTCATTATTAACCAGGGGCAGATCGTGCTCGACGAGAAGCCGGAGATGCTTGGCGCGACGATGGGCGACACATTCGAGGTGTCGCTGGAAGTGAAGGGACCGCGAGAGGAAGTCATCTCGCTGCTGGGCTCTACCGCAGGCATCGCCGCCGTGCGGGAGCTTGCGGATGCTTCCGGCGGCGTATATGCGGGGGGGCCCCATCTGCCGGGAATCCGGACAAGCGGGGAGTCCCAAGCCGGCTGGGCGGCTGACGCGGAAGCGCAGGGAGCGGCCCCCGGCAGTGCCGATGAGGGTGAAGCTGCACCGGCTGCGGCAGGTGAGACGGCCGAAGCGGGTACGCCGCAGCCGGCTGATGCGGCAGGCGCCGACGCCGGCGCCACGGCTCTGCCGCAGGCGGATACGAAGCTGCACGCTGATGCGGCAGACGTGCCGGAAGCACTGCCCGAAGCGCCGGGCTCTATCGGCTCCGTCGATGATCCGGCTGCGCCCGATGCCCCCGCGAAGCCTCAGCAGGCCGGCGCCACGCCGGTCTCCCGCCCGGGGGATGCTTCTCCCGCTGGCGGTGCGCCGGAAGCACCCGGCACGGTCAAGCTGCTCGTATCGTCAGCCGACAGTACGGACATCCGCGAGCCGCTTTTCTTCCGTCTCGCGGAGGCGGGCTATCCCATCTTGGAGATGAAACGGGAGAGCCTCAGTCTGGAAGATATCTTCCTCAAGCTGACGACCGACGAGAGCTTGTCCGCAGATCCCGATGGGGACCGGGAGAGCAGTCGGGGAGAGACGTCCAAGCTGGACCGGGTCAGCAGATGGCTGCCGCTGAAAGATAAGTCCGGAAGTAAGGTAGCAGGCCAATCGAAAGGGGGCGGCGAAGATGCGTAGAACGTGGGCGATCTGCTCGAAAGAACTGCAGCTGTTTTTCTACTCGCCGACCTCTTATGTCGCATTCGCTTTTTATGTGCTGGTCTCGGGCATCATGTTTTACTTGAATTTTGTCATGGTGCAGCCCAGCCTGATCGATATCCGCTATGTGGTCGGTAATATTACGTTCATTTACCTGTTCATCATCCCGCTGCTTACGATGCGTCTGGTGGCGGATGAATTCCGTCATGGAACGGATGAGCTGCTGCTAACCTCACCTGCCGGAATCGGCGAAATCGTGCTGGGCAAGTACATGGCTGCGCTTATCGTCCAGTTTCTGCTTACTTTGTGCAGTCTGGTCTACCCGCTGATCATGTCGGCCTTCGGCACATTGGACCAGCCGGTCCTGTGGCTGTCGTACCTCAGCATGTTCCTGCTGGGAGCCGCTATGATGGCAATCGGCCTGTTTGCCTCCACGTTATCCAACAATCAGATGGTGGCCGGTATTGCGGGTTTTGCTTTTCTTCTGTTTTTCTGGCTGATCGACTGGATGGCCGACGGATTCGGCGGCAAGTTCCGGGAATGGATTATCCAGTTCTCGATGAGCGGACGGATGGCCAATATGCAGAAGGGGATTCTTCACGGAGCGGATATCCTTTTCTTCGTGACGCTTGCGGCGGTTTTCCTTATTCTCGGCATGCAGACCCTTGAAAGAAAACGGTGGAGGTGACAGCGATGAAGAAATGGCTGCGCGGTACAAATACGGCGGTGATTTCAATCGCCGTCATCGGAATTTTTATTCTGCTGACCTTCTTTCTCCATTCGTTGAAAGATTTTCAGCTCGATTTGTCCAAAAATAAAATGTACACACTCTCGGATCAAACGCTGGGAACCCTGAAAGGCCTGGACAAGGATATCCATGTGACGGCATTTACGAATCCTCAGGAGGATCCGGACGGCGTGCTGACCCGTGAAGTGACGGACATGGTTCAGGAATATGGCAAGCGTACGGGCAAGATTACGTATAACCAGTACGACATGCTGAAAGAGCCCTCCAAAGTCCAGCAGTACGGCGTACAGCAGAGCAGTCTCGTTTTCGAAAGCGGCAGCCAGAAAAAAGTGATCACTTTCCAGGAGATGTTCACGGCCGGCCAGGGCTCCGGCTCTTATCAGTTTGCCGGGGAAGAGAAGATGACCCAGGCCGTCAAAAGCCTGACCAGCACCGAAAAGCATACGGTTTATTTCTTATCGGGACACCAGGAAATTACGCTCCAGGAAATGACCGTTCTGAAATCGAGCCTGGAAGGCGAGAATTACACGGTTAAAGATCTTAATTTGTACCGGGAAGGCAAAATTCCGGACGATGCCGACATGCTGTTCATGATCGGTCCCCAAACCGATTTGAACGACAAAGAAGCGGAACTGATCAAGCAGTACCTGAGCGGAAAAGGCAAGCTGTACGTCTCCCTCGGCTTCAGCCAGGAAATGGCGTCAAAATGGAAAAATATCGATACCTTGATGAATACATACGGCGTCAAGGATCAGCATGCGGTTGCCATCGAAGCGAAACAGAGCACCCTGTACGATCCGCTTACGATTATTCCGGAGTATGGGGATCACGATATCACGACCAAGCTGAAAAACTACAATCTTCTGACGATGATGTCGCTGGCCGTTGCCTTGGACGCTCAAGAAGAGGGGGATTTTAAAAGCACGCCGATCTTGAAGACGTCGGCTCAAGCCTACGGTGAAACGGATATCGCCGGGCTGATGAAATCTCAGACGAATCAGGACGACAAAGATGTGAAGGGCCCGCTCAACCTGGGTTATGCGGTAGAAGATAAAGACAGCAAGCCTAAGGCTGTCATACTAGGTGGTTCCACATTCCTGATGGACCAGGAGATCAACGTGCAGGGAAACCGGGATTTTGCGATGAACAGCATCGGATGGCTTCAGGAGAAGAAAGATCAGGTGACGATCCGGCCCAGACAGAATGAAGCGTATCAAACCGCCGCATTAACTCCGGGGCAGGCCAAAACTATCTTTTTCGTGGCGATCGTCTTTATGCCGCTGATCTTCCTGCTGCTCGGCGGGTTTATCTGGTGGAGGAGGAGAAAAGGGTGAAAAAATTCGCGCCCGCGCTGCTTTTGATTCTCGTGTTTCTGGGCGGTCTCTGGTATGCCTGGAGCCAGGATTTTTTCAAGGAAAAACAAATGGAGACATCCAAGCCTCTTGTCCATGTAAATGTAGCGGATGTCCAAAGCTTTTCTATCTTGAGCGGAGACGAGCAGACGGAATTGGTCCGCAAGGACGGCGATTGGTCGATGACCAAGCCCTCGGCCGCTCCGCTTAATCCTAATTTGACCGAAGGCTGGATCGATTCTTTCAACTTGCTGACACAGGAAAGGATCGTGGAAGATAAGGCGTCCGATCTGGCCAAATACGGGCTCGACAAGCCTTCATCCGTCTATAAGGTAAACCTTGCGGACGGTACTTCACAGGAAGTGAAAGCAGGATCGCCAACGCCGGTGCAAGGCTACGTCTATGTACAGCTGGGAAGTTCTCCTGCCGTCTATCAGGTCGGAGAATCCTCCCTGTCCGCCTTAAATAAGTCTCCGCTGGATTTCGTGGAAACAAGTCCGGTGAAATTCGATTACGATCAGGTTAAAAGCGTCACGTTCTCCTGGAAGGATCATAAATGGTCCCTGACGAAGAACGAGGCCGATAAATCCGCGGCCCAGTCCAAGTGGAAGCTGCCTGACCGTGAGATCGAGGGAGCGGAGGCGACTCAGGTTTTGGACAAAGTGCTTTTCATGCAAACGCAGGAATTGCCGAAACCGTCCGCCGATGCTTCGATCAAGCCGGGGGAGTGGAAGCTTGAGATCGTCCGCACCGTTGAAGGCAAAGAGCAGAAGGACACGTACAACGGCCGCTCCGACGGTAAATCCGTATGGATCGCCAAGCAGGGTGGGGATTGGGCTTATGCCATTCCGCAGGCCGCCATGGAAGAACTAGCGGTTTCCAACGTAAAAAAGGAATAACGTCTCATGACTTCCGGTAAGGGAGGGAAAGCAACTGAGGAATAAAAGCGCCTGGCGCTTTTATTCTTTTTTTATGCTCGGAAGCTGGGTTTGAGAAGCTGGGAGGTGAGGAGAGGGAGTACATAGGATGGGTAAAAATGGGCATGCTAATAAAAACAGTTCAGGGGGTAGAGGGAAATGTTAATCAGTCATGCCGGAGAGCATCGTGCCGTTTACAAAGAAGAACATTTGGAGAGGGTCACTCTTCCTGAGCTTCAGTCGTTGGGAGACCTGATCCGTTTTGAGCATACGCTGGCAAAACGCTGCGCCGAAGAAGCCGAAGCTTCCACAGATGCGGAACTTCAGGAGGTACTGGGGCAATTGGCTGTGCTCCGCCTCAGCTGTGCCCGGCAGCTTCTGGCTGCCCTCAGAAGCACGGAATTATGAGCCTTTGCCCTGCATTTATCGGCTCTAGGCCGTCGAGGGTTTCTACAAAAAGACGTATGGACTAAATGGAGGTGGCAACAGATGAAACAGGAAATTCAATGTGAACAAGCCGGGGAGAAACAATGGGAGGCAGCCGAACGGACGATGGAGGATTTTAAAAGGCTTGCGTCCAGATATGCTTCGGCCGCATGGGATGCCCGGCAGCCCGGCATTCGCGCTCTTTACCGCCAGCTTCTTCAGCAGACTCTGGACGATCAGGATAAGCTGTACAGGCTTTTGGCGGCCCGCGTGGACGAGAAGAAAGTCCGGAGCGCCAGCGGAGAAGACGTACAACAGGAGATTGCCAGCCATGATCGTGCGCTCTCCGAACTGGAAGCCGCTATCCGGAAAGATTTTGCCGGTATGGAAGCGAAAGAAGCTGACCCGGAAGCATCGGCAGGAGCGGCTTCGGCTTTGTATAGCGTCAAAGAGGAGACGGCAGTCTTAGAACCGATTGTATATGAAGAGAAAGAACTTGAAATATTCGGAGAACGTCCCGATTATTATTCTTCTCTTTCCGCGTCTCCCGTTTATGAATCTTCATACGGAGACGCCTATCATTCCGGGCCGTCCGATCCTGGAGAGGAAGACTCCGTTTCCGCGAAAACTGTTGAGATGGGAGCGGAAGATCCCGCTGCGCCGGAGCAGCCAGCGCCGGCCGTGCCCGCGCAGCCCGCTGCCGCCCCGGTGGAAAGCCACGCTCCCGTGCATGCAGTTCCTTCGCGCTTTGGAGGTGGCCCGGCTCCCGCTGCCGCCCCGGTGGAAAGCCACGCCCCCGTGCATGCAGCTCCTTCGCGCTTTGGAGGCGTCCCCGCTCCCGCTGCGCCAGAGCAGCCAGTGCCCGCCGTGCCCACGCAGCCCGCTGCCGCCCCGGCGGAAAGCCACGCCCCCGTGCATGCAACTCCCTCGCGCTTTGGAGGTGGCCCGGCTCCCGCTGCGCCGGAGCAGCCAGCGCCCGCCGTGCCCGCGCAGCCCGTTGCCGCCTCGGTGGAAAGCCACGCCCCCGTGCATGTAGCTCCTTCGCGCTTTGGAGGCGTCCCCGCTCCCGCTGCGCTGGAGCAGCCAGCGCCCGCCGTGCCCGCGCAGCCCGCTGCCGCCCCGGTGGAAAGCCACGCCCCCGTGCATGCAGCTCCCTCGCGCTTTGGAAGCGTCCCCGCTCCCGCTGTACCCGCGCAGCCGTATGCCGCTCCACGCTCCCCGTACGGCCGTCCCGCCACAAGCGGACCGGCGCCTTACGGCACGCCTGCCGCGGCAGCGCCGCCCGTGGCCTACGGGCAGCCCGCTGCCCCTTCCGGCGCCCCGGTCGGAGTGTCCTACGGCGGCTTCCGCAGTCCGGGCCCGGCCCCGGCTCGTGCGCCTTACCGTCCGCAGCCGGGTCAGGAGGCAGGCGCCTACTCTGCCGGCCATCCTCAGCGGTACGGCCAGCCTTACGCCGGCCGGCAGCCGCAGCAGCAGGGCAGCCCGACGCCACCCGCGGCACCGTCCGCCCAGCAGCCCTACCCCTCCCGGTACGGGGGAGAGGGCGGCGGCAGGCCGCCTGCTTACCGTCCGCAGGGTTAACGGCTCCTTCCCGTCATTCTAGTCAGACGGCGGCCAGCCGATAGCACCAATCCAAAAAACGCCTCGTCGAAGGCGTTTTTTTATTGCCGTAATTCCCGGGATTTGCGGATTCGCGGAAGAGACGTCGATGGCTGTTTGCGGATCCATTTCAGAAAAGCCTTCATCCGTTCTTCGCCTCGCAGCGCATCAAGCGTATACAGCCCGCGCTCAAGCTGTTCGTTCGTAAAGAGGGCGTGAATCTGCTTGTGGCAAGGAATGCAAAGCATAGCCGTCGGCAGAAAAGTTCCCCCTTTCTCTTTCGGAGTCAAGTGGTGCTCGGTCCGCTCCACTTCGTGACGTCCGCATAATTCACAGGTGCCCGGCTCCTTCTTTTTGACCATAGCCGCCTCTCCTCTCACGTCCTTTTCGCCGTTTACATTATGCCCTTCCCGAAGATGCTGGCATGTTTCCTCATTGCGCCACATATACAAGTTACAGGGATGTCCCTCCCGGCCACTTTAATTAATCGAAGGAGTGTCTAAATCATGCGTAAAATAAGTTTTAAACGATCTTTTGTGCTCATGCTTCTCCTTGTTTTCGCCTGCAGCGGGGCCTTGACGGCATGCGGTTTCCAGAACAAATCGGATCAGGCGGGCAGTAAAGCCGTTTCGGGCGCGGTCCCGACTATCGATGCAACCTTGACGCAGGAAGGCACGTCCGCCGTTATTTCCTACAAGGTAAATAATTTAACGATCGCCGGTGACAGTGTGGGCGCTGCGCCCAAAGAGGGAGAAGGGCACCTTCACATTTACGTGGACGGCGTGCAGAAAGCGATGCTGAAGACAGACGCACCGGTCCGGCTCGAAAACATTCCTCCGGGTAAACATACGATCAAGCTGTCCCTCCAGCAGAACGACCATGTTCCTTTAAATGTGGAGAAGGTTTTCGATGTAACGATTCAAAAATAATCGGTTTTTTTCGAGTCCTACATAACCGGGTATCCCCAAGCCGGCACCGGACGAACCTCGCGTTCGGACCGGTTTCTTTTTTATTTTCGGGGCCGAAAACTCCAAGCTTCCTTTCACTCCCACCTCTCCAAACGGAAGTTTTCCTTTCGGGAACGTACATTCCTGTTTTATAATAAAAAGAGGTCTGTCTCCTTATTTGACACACCCGGACGCGTAGCATAGACTGAGGGTATTGAAGTGCAGACGGGCGGCTTTTTCGCCTATGCTTGAGCGGAGGGAAGAAACGTTTTGATCGTAGACAGCTCAACCTGGAAACATGTGTTTAAGCTCGATCCCGACCGGGAAATATCCGACGAGGCTCTTGAGCGTATTTGCTTGTCCGGCACCGATGCCATTCTTGTCGGCGGCTCGTCCGGTGTAACGTTTGACAATACAGTGGATCTGCTTGCGCGGATACGCGGATTTGAAGTGCCCTGCATATTGGAAGTGTCCGATGCGGAAGCGATTGTGCCGGGCTTTGATCTGTTTTTTATTCCCATGGTGCTTAATGCGGGAGATCCCCAGTGGATTCTCGGCCGTCATCACGAGGCGCTTAAAGAATACGGGGCTATCATGGACTGGAACGAGATTCTGGTTGAAGGGTATGTCATCCTGAACGGGGAATCTACCGCCGCGAAGGTGACCGCAGCCCGTACCGACTTGACCGAACGTGACGTTGTCGCTTATGCCCGCATGGCGGAGCATCTGCTGCGGTTGCCTATTTTTTATGTGGAATACAGCGGGACGTTCGGCGACATGGATCTCGTCAGAAGGACAAAACGAGTTCTGGAAGGAACCCGGCTATTCTACGGCGGCGGCATCGACGGTCCCGAGAAAGCGAAGCTGGCGGCCGAAGCCGCCGATACGATTGTGGTCGGCAACCTTGTATATGAAGATTTGGACCGTGCGCTGGAAACGGTGCGGGCGTTGATATAAACAAGCGGGGACCGGCATCGGCCGGTCAGCCGTGGAAGGAAGGTAATCTCATGATTGATATACAGCAAGCCGTTCAGAAGCTCAACCCTCAGCAGCGTAAAGCCGTGGAAGCGACCGAAGGGCCTCTTCTCATTATGGCGGGAGCGGGCAGCGGCAAGACCCGGGTTCTGACCCACAGAATCGCTTATTTGATCGGAGCGAAGCGGGTAGCCCCTTGGAGCATTTTGGCCATCACGTTTACAAACAAGGCCGCACGTGAAATGCGTGAACGGGTCGAACACCTTGTGGGCCCGTCCGCCAATGACATCTGGGTTTCCACGTTCCACTCCATGTGTGTGCGGATTCTGCGCCGCGATATCGACCGGATCGGGTTTACCTCGAATTTTTCCATCCTGGATTCCGGCGACCAATTATCTGTTATCAAAACTTGCATGAAAGAACTCAACATCGATACCAAGAAATTCGAGCCCAAAGCCGTTCAGGCCGCGATCAGCACAGCCAAGAACGAATTGGTGACCCCTCAGCGTCTTGAGCAGAAAATCGGAGATTATTTTGACGGTCTGGTAGCCAAAGTGTATGCCCTGTACCAGAAAAAACTCAAAAGCAATAACTCCCTGGATTTCGACGATCTTATCATGGCGACGATCCAGCTTTTTACCGATGTGCCCGAAGTTCTGGACTTTTATCAAAATAAATTCCGTTTTATCCACGTGGATGAGTACCAGGATACGAACCGCGCCCAGTACATGCTGTGCCAGATGCTGGCGGACAAGTCCAAAAATCTGTGTGTCGTAGGGGACTCCGACCAATCCATTTACCGCTGGCGGGGAGCGGATATCACGAATATCCTCAATTTCGAGGAAGACTATCCGAACGCCACGACCATTTTACTGGAACAGAATTACCGCTCCACTTCGACTATTCTGCAGGCAGCCAATAAGGTGATCGGCAACAACACGGGCCGCAAAGCCAAGAATCTGTGGACCGACAAAGGCGAAGGCAGCAAAATCCGGGTATACCAGGCGGATTCCGAGCATGACGAGGGTTATTTTATCGCCGGTGAAATCAATAAAAACGTCGGTTCCGCGCAAAAATACGGAGACCACGCCATTTTGTACCGGACTAACGCCCAGTCCCGGGTAATCGAGGAAATTCTAATTAAATCCGATATTCCTTATCAGATCGTGGGAGGCGTCAAGTTCTACGACCGTAAAGAGATCAAGGATATCCTGGCTTACTTAAGACTTATCTCGAATCCAGATGATGATATCAGTCTGACGAGGGTCGTGAATGTTCCTAAACGGGGAATTGGGGATACTACTCTGGATAAGGTGGCCGATTTCGCGGCCAGACGGGGCATCTCCATGTTCGCTATGCTCGATGAAGTGGAATCGCTGGAGATTACGGCGAGAACGCGCAACGCGCTGGCGGACTTCCGTGACATGATCCATAACCTTCACCGGATGGTGGAATACTTGTCGGTCACGGAATTGACGGAAAAAGTACTGGAAATGAGCCAGTACCGGATGGAGCTTCAACGTGAGAATACGCTGGAATCCAAATCGCGGCTGGAGAACATCGACGAGTTCTTGTCGGTTACCAGCGAGTTTGAGACCCGCAATGAAGACAAGTCTCTTGTCGCCTTCTTGACGGATCTGGCGCTTATTGCGGATATAGACACGATGGACAAGGAGGAGGGGCCTCAGGATTCTGTCGTCTTGATGACTATGCACAGCGCCAAAGGCCTGGAGTTCCCCGTCGTCTTCATTATCGGAATGGAGGAAGGTGTCTTCCCTCACAGCCGTGCCGCCACGGACAATGAGGAGCTGGAAGAAGAGCGGCGCCTGGCTTACGTGGGAATCACGCGTGCCGAAGAAAATCTCTTCCTCTCCTGCGCCCGGATGAGGATGCTCTTCGGCCGGACAAGCACGAACCCGCCTTCCCGGTTCTTGAAAGAGATCCCTCAGGAACTTATGGAGATTGTCTCTTCCGGCGGAGGGGGCAGCACATTCTCCGGCTGGTCCCGCAGCGGCGGTACGAGCTTCGGCGGACGCACATCTTCCGGCTTCGGAAGCTCCGGTTCCACAAGCTTCGGACAATCGGCAGCGGGAGGCTCTTCCTGGGGAAGCCAGGCTTCCTCATTCGGCAAGACTTCTCCGGGAGCCTCCACCGTTCGCAGTGCGCCGCGTACGGCCCCTGCGGCAGGGGGAAGCCAGCCTGGAGACTTCAAGATGGGCGATAAGGTATCCCACGGCAAATGGGGTACAGGCGTTATCGTGGCGGTCAAAGGTAAAGGGGACGATACCGAGCTCCAGATCGCTTTTCCGGCGCCTGTAGGCGTCAAACGTCTGCTGGCCAAGTTTGCGCCGATTACGAAGCAATAAATAATATTCAAGGAATAGATGAGACGAGAGGAAGAAGACTGATGGCCGACTTCACTGCGGAGATGAAGACACTCATCGAAGCTATCGAGCAGCACAATTACAACTATTACACGCTGGACCGCCCGGTAGTTACAGATGCCGAATACGACAAGCTGTATGACCGTCTGGTGGAATTGGAGAGGGAATCCGGAGTGACGCTTCCGAACTCTCCCACCAGACGTGTCGGCGGCGAGCTTCTGAAAGGGTTCGAACCCCACCGTCATCTCTCCCGGCTGTGGAGTCTGGATAAGACGCGCGACAAAGACGGTCTTAACGCATGGCTAACGCGCGTATTGAAACTCGTCGGCGAATACAATAAACAGAACCCGGACAATCCCCTGCCGCATCCGACTTTCGTCGTCGAACTTAAATTTGACGGACTTACGCTCAATTTGACGTATGACAAGGGGGCGCTTGTCCAGGCTTCGACCCGCGGCAACGGAACGGTAGGAGAAGGAATTCTGGAACAGGTGAAAACCATCCGTTCCGTCCCTCTGGAGATTCCTTATAAAGACGGGATCATTGAAGTGCAGGGTGAAGGCCTGATGTTTCTGTCCGTTTTGGACCAGTACAATCAGACGGCGGCCGAACCGTTCAAAAACGCGCGGAATGCGGCCGCGGGAGCACTCCGCAATCTTAATCCGCAAGTAACGGCCAAACGCAAACTGAGCGCTTTCTTCTATAATGTGGGCTATTCCGATAACCTCCGATTCACCGACCATCGGGAAATGGTGGAGTTTCTTAGGGAGAACCGGTTTAAAGTTAACCCGGACATCAAGTTTTTCGATTCTATCGACGATGTTATGGATGAACTGGAGCGTATCGGAAGCAATCGCCTGAGCTACGATTTCCTCATCGACGGAGCGGTAGTCAAAGTGGCGGATATGCGTACGCGGGAAGTGCTCGGGTATACCGAGAAATTTCCGCGCTGGGCTATCGCGTTCAAGTTCGAGGCTGAAGAGGTTACGACCGTTCTGGAATCCGTATCATGGGAAGTGGGACGCACGGGTAAAATAACGCCGGTGGCACGCGTGGAACCGGTCGATTTGGCTGGCGTAACCGTACAAAACTGTACGCTGAACAATATCGGCGATATCGAACGCAAAAACTTGAAGCATGCTCTGGGAAGTCTTGTTTATATCCGGCGTTCGAACGACGTGATTCCGGAAATACTCGGTAAAGCCACGGAAGAGACCGACGGGGAAGAAATCGTTTACCCGGATCATTGCCCTGCCTGCGGAACTGCGCTTGAACAGCGGGGAGCCCACTTGTTCTGTCCGAACCGTCTGGGCTGCAGGCCTCAGATGATCGGCAGAATTACTCATTTCGCTTCCCGTGACGCGATGGATATCGATACGTTCAGCGTCATGACGGCGGAACAGCTCTATCAGGAGGTGGGCGTACGCGATCCTGCGGACCTGTACAGGCTCACTTATGACGACTTGATCAAACTGGAACGCTTCGGTGAGAAAAAAGCCAACAAGCTGCTTGCCGCGTTCGAGAAGAGCAAGGAGTGCGACCTCTCGTCCTTCCTGTTTGCTTTAGGCATTCCGAATACGGGCAAAACCACGACCAAAGTGCTGGCTGAGCATCTCGGCAGCCTGGATAAAGTCATGGAGGCGTCGATCGAAGAGCTGATCGCGCTGCCGGATGTCGGCGGTATCGTGGCCGACAGCATCTACAGCTTCTTCCGCGATCCGCTCATGCAGGACAGTATATCCCGCATGCTTGCGGCTGGTGTCCACCCTCGCGCGGAAGAAAAGCCCGCCGCCGCAGCGGACGAGAGCCATCCCCTCTTCGGCAAAACCATCGTGCTGACCGGTACGCTCAGCGTGATGAGCCGGGACGAAGCGGCGGATAAGCTCGAGGCCCTCGGCGCCAAAGTAACCGGCAGCGTCTCGAAGAAGACGGACATCGTGATTGCCGGGGAGAGTGCCGGCAGCAAGCTTGCCAAGGCACAGTCACTTGGCATCCGCGTTATAGATAACGAGCAGGAACTTCTGGAGCTGCTCGGAGAACAATAAGCCCCGCTGGGATACAAGAGACAAGGCTCGTTCGTTCGGGCCTTGTCTTTACTCTTATATATAGAAGAAGTCCACCGTTAAAACTCCGGCACGGCTTGGTTCGTTCTGCGGTTTCTCCTACAGCCGCAATGAATGGATCTGCTGCAATAGATGCCAAGTATCGGCAGGCTACAGTGAACAAAGTCAGCAATCACTTTTAGGCACTTAAAGGAGAGGAAGTATTTGAATTCCGGGCTTGTACCCAATTTTCAACGTCATTAAACACCTGGAAGAAAATTCTTTTAAATTAGGGGTTGCAAATAGTCAAAAAGCCTGATAATATTAGTTCTTGTCACCGCAAGTGACGCAAACATTAAGTAAGCTCCTTGAAAACTGAACAGAACTAATTTACAACCAGCA
>NZ_FNVF01000016.1:62284-106595 GCF_900107975.1 Paenibacillus sp. UNC499MF | reverse complement strand
GCGGCGTGTTTCGTTGTTGCCGGCAAGAAGTAACTTTACCAGCATTCAAAGCCTTTTGCAACAACCATTTTGTGGAAGGGGGCTCTAGCTTCAGCAGAGCTTTTGAATACCCCTTTTTCAACTGATTACAACCTCATTGGGTTGCTATTATAAGCACTGTCCTTGTTTAGATAAAAAAGGGCTTCCTTAGCGCCAGTAAATGCGCAAGGAAGCCTTGAATAACATTAAGCCTTATTTAAAGATAATACTAAAAGGATATACTTCCGCGGCTTTCTGTTTATATTTTACTCCGCTGATTACATATTTATCGAATTTAGATTTTACAGACGTATTGATGTCTATCTTAAGAAAGAGTCTACCCTGATAAATTTGAACGGAAGAATTAAAGGATTCTACCCCGATTCCGGTGATCTTTGCGTTTGACAAATCCAGATCGGATTGCATTGCCGGTGTTCCCGGGGTACCGTCGTCAAACCCCTCTTTCAATTCAACCAGTATGGAATCAAAGTTTGGATAAGGCTGAGAAAGAGAATATTCGTTTCTACTCGTTGTTTTTAATGCAACATATACATCGGAAGTCACGGAATTATACGGCTGAAAGCTGTGCACCGATAAATTTAAAGGCATCTGGATCGTTTGCTCGGCACGAGTTTTGGAACAGCCGACCTCATTGCACGCTTCGACCCCAAACGTATAGGTCTCACCCGCTTTTAATGCATCAATCATTAAACTGCTACCCGTATAGTCTGAAACACGGAGAGTCCCATTTTGATAAACATTAAAAGTAACTTCAGAGCCTGGGTGAGAAGACATCGACCAACTTAGATATACCTTATCGCTATAATTAATAGGCATTAGCTGCATAATGGAAACCGGATCTGGAACTGTAAAAATGAATACAGTTGGCGCCATATAAGTTTGAGCCGGCGCTATGCTGAACTCAGCAGTGCTTCCGGTTGAAAAGCCCGGCTTTGTTGCTGTAATGGTATAGCTGACATTAGGAGCAACATTAGTAAACTTATAATACCCTCGGCTATCAGTCTTGGCCGTTAAACCTGTACCTTCCAACGAAACGATAGTGTCTATAGAAGGGTAGGTTAAACGTTCGAGGACATATCCTTCTACTTTACCGGGTACATTCACGCCGGGTACCGGCACTTTTTGACCGCTGCCAGGTATAGTGCACCATTCAGCCGAGCACTCACTTGCTGCACTTCCCGTGAAAGTTACACCGGTTGGAGCGTTCTTATACGTGAGATTGTAATTGCTGCCGGCTTTCTGCGAATTTACACCAAGCAGTACCAAGTTCGGATACTGGGGGTACTGGGTTATTTTCAGAACTTGTAGTCCATTAGTAAATTGGTACCAGGAAGCTTCCTGGGTGGCAACGGCCGCGTCGAATTCCACAACCAGCAAATCCGGCTTCAGACCAGCAACTGATTTTACTGAAGCGTTAAACTGTTTTATTGTCATTTTGAAGCTCTTCGTCGCCGAAAAAGCTTTGTTAAAGAGCGTAGCGGTAAGCGTAATCTCCTTATCGCCTGCACCTGAAGCTGGTCTATTTAAATATGGACTCCACATGCTTAATGCATCCGGATCACTGGATGACCAAGAAATATGAGTATCGTTTACACTTTTAGCGGGCAAGGTTGGTCGTTCTGTGACATGATTAGACGAATCGCCCGGCACATACCCGATTGTTAAAGCAGTCAAGGCTTCGTTAAGTTCATATACAGTATCACGATTGAAATAGAAAGATTGGATACTAGCAAAGTCCTGCTCTTCAGCCCCATATTGTTTCGCTATTTGGATAGCTTTGTCCGTTTCTAATACTTTGGCCAAAAACTCAGAAAAATTGCCTGACGCGTCTATATACTCCTTCAAAGCTTTGTTCGCGTTCGCAATTGCCTTTTCTTTGACCTCGTTTGCTACGGCGGGATCAAGCTTAAATGAGCCACCGCCGCTCAGCTTGATTTTAGCAATAGATTCGGAAGAGCCGGTCAACGTCACGGACTGGCCTGAATTTATTTCGGACAAAATCGCTCCAGGGGCCATATTGACGGTTGTATCGGCAGCTGCAACAGTTAACTTCGTAAGTATGGTAGGCTGATTATTGCCTGCCGTAGGAGACTCGACGTAAATAGTTACTCCCGGAGAATGGACAGTTATTTCGCTGTCGATCTTTCCTTTGAAGCTCACTTTTTTACCGGAACCATCCAGCTTGATTTTGCCGAATCCGCCTTGCACGGAAGAGCCCTCTAATACGGCTTGAGTGGTCACTTCAGTTTGTGTGACTTGGGTTCCGTCGCCGGCTTCCACTCTTACGGGAAGTCCGTTGTTGTTTATCGCGTTTACTTTCAAAGTCTTTATGACAGCATTCCGCAGCTTAATGGAGTTCGCGCTTCCCGAACGTACTTCCAACTGCTCTGCATCAATATTGTTCAGGCTTACTTCGCCTGCAGGACCCGGATCCAGGATTAACGTCTGGACGCTTGTTTTACCGTTTGCCGGGCCGTATGTACCCGATGCCTGGACCGTAATAGCCCCTTGCGGTTTTCCGCTGGCAAGGAGCTGCTCGACTGTCGGCGCTATGCCGCCTGGAGCTCCGCCACCGCCAAAACCGCCGCCACCGCCGCCGCCAAACACGGGAGACGTACCGTCAACGGACTTGCCGCTGGGCTTACCTTTGTACGTTAATGTGTATTTCGTACCGGAATTTTGCGTCATTGTCGTGAGCACAACAACGGTTTTGCTGCCTGCCTTGAAATCCGCCGCTGTAACGAGAAGATCATGATCGAACTTGAAATCTTCCTTGTTCAGCTCCGTTAATGCCGAAGAAAATGTAACTTCAATTGTTGTGCTGCTCTGCGAAGTCAGCGACTGGATCTGCAGCTCCGGTTGAGTCACTTCGGGCTTGGAAGCCAATATTTCCTTAGCTTTGTTAACATAGGCTTGTTTGTTTGTTTTAAATTCATACGCCAGACGGGCTACAGCCTGACGGTCCGAATTGCTTTTGGGTTTGAAAATCAACCCACCGGAACCGTTATCGATCCCGTTGACAAAACCGATCTCATAAGCAAGGGAAACGGATGGTATCGCCCACTCGGCTGCCGTATCCAGATCGGCCAGCTTTGAAGCGGGACTCTTTGCAGAAACACTTTCAGCGAGCCCGAATGCCCGTACAAAGAAAACAACGAGCTCTTCACGCGTTACTTTGGCATCCGGAGAAAAAGTGCTTTCCGTCGTGCCCTGCGTAATGCCGGACGCTACAAGTGAACCTACGTAGCCGCTATACCAGCTAGAGGCATCTACATCGTGAAAAGAAGCCGACTTGGCCGGTTCTTCCTTCAATCCTAGAGCCAGAACAAGAATCTTGGCCAGTTCGGCGCGTGTTATAGGGTTTTCTGGCTTAAACGTTCCGTCCGGATATCCGGATAGGATTCCGTCCGAGATGAGACTCGTTATTTCTTTTTGGGCATATGAGCGCCCCAGGTCCGTTAGCTTTTCTGTAGATGCCGCCTGAACAAAGTTCGGCAACAGCACACCCAGAACCAGAACAGATAATGAAAACAAATTCATAAAACGGCGTAATCTTGCGAGTTTCATTTTACGGGTTCCCTCCGTCAGTATAATAAGTTTGTTGTATACGCCGTTTCTTGTTGCAGGTAGTTTTGGGTCTAAACGCATATAACGACCTTATTATACTAGGTCGATAGTATGAAATATAGAGTCAAAAGAAAATTTTGGAAAGTTACTTATTCGCTCATTTCCCCACCAATCATGATCCATACAACGTTATAATCCAAATCGAGCAGAACCAAATCCGCTTCGTACCCTTCGGCTAGGTCACCTTTGCGATCCAATCCCAAGATGCGCGCGGGAGTTCCGGACGCCATATGTACGGCATCTGTCAGTGGAATACCGGTTTCTACCGTATGCCGCAGCGCCTCGTTCATGGTCACCGTACTGGACGCAAGTGTTCCGTCCGAAAGCCGCGCCGTTCCCTCATGAACGGTTACCTGATGCCCGCCAAACGTATAAACGCCGTCGCCCATCCCCATCGCCTGGAGAGCGTCTGTGATCAGTACCATACCCTCGGGTCCTTTGATGCTGTGCATAAGACGCACAATGACTGGATGCAAATGAACCCCTTCCACGATGGCCTGCAGGTTGAATGCCCTTCTTCAAACGCGGCCACGACAAGTCCCGGGTCGCGGTGATGAATGGGCCGCATGCCGTTAAAACAGTAGGTCACGTGGCTGGCCCCGGCCGTAAAAGCCGCCTTAGCTTCCTCATAAGTAGCATCCGAATGGGCGACGGCGATAACAACCTCCTGCTCTTTTAAAAAGCGGAGGAGTTCCATCCCGCCCGGGAGCTCCGGTGCGATCGTCACCATTTTAATCAGGCCCTCGGCCTCACGGAAAATGGATTTCATTTCTTCTACATCGGGGTGCCGCAAAAACTTTTCGTTCTGCATTCCTTTTCTCCCAACCGGCTTTCTTCTATAGTATTAGCTAATCGCTGTTGTAATCGAACGAAGAAAACATGCATCGCTTCCTTCCGACGTTTTTATCTTTGATTATGCATGGGTTCATGATATAAGGCAGTTCTTGAAAATTTTTTAATTCTGACAGAAGGAGATAACCGAATACCAATAGAAACTAGATTACCGAGTGATCTGGCTGTTTGGTTCAATCATTAGGAAAATGAAACTAGGGGTTTATCTATGGGAGGGAATTATTTGAAAAAAGCTAGGTTTGTCTCTTGCTTATTAAGTATGGTGCTTTTATTGGTTTTAATTTTTCCGACAAAAATTTTTGCAGAATCTTCTGAAGTAGAGATCGAGGATTCCGCACTTGAAACCGTTATTAGAAGTGAACTTCATAAAAATGAAGGTCCCATAACATTAAGAGACATGGAGAACTTGAAAATAATTGGGCCCGCTGATTGGCAGGGCATTAAGACGCTAAATGGCTTAGAATACGCCAAAAATTTGGTGGAAATAAAATTAACTCAAAATAAAATCGAAAACATCAAGGCTTTAAGCGGATTAACAAAATTGAGAACGATTAACTTGCGGCAAAATCAAATCAGTGACATTCAGCCCCTCAGCAATCTTTCCTCTTTAGTTAATCTGGATGTCAGTCAGAACCATATTACAGACCTAAGCCCTCTTAGAAATTTAAGCAAATTAAAAGTACTTAACCTATCCGAAAATCAGCTGCAAAATATCGATCCTTTAGAGAAACTTGAAAACTTATCAGCGTTTGACGCTTATAAAAATCAAATTCAGGATCTATCTCCCATGCGTAATTTCAAAAATTTACTTTCTACTAACTTACAAGAAAATAGAATTTCGGATATCTCACCTTTAAGTACTCTGCCTAATCTTGATTTCATCGGCCTAAAATACAATCGGGTTAAAGATTTGAGTCCATTAAAAAAATCAATTCATTTGACTGGCCTCGAATTGACTGGAAATCCGGTTGAAGATTTAAGTATCCTTAACCATTTTCCTAAGCTTAATTTGTTAAGTATCGGTTCTCTTCGTATTTCCCATATAAACTTTCTTGAAAATCACCCGGATCTGAAATGGCTCCAGCTTGAAAACAATCAAATAACCGATATAAGCAGCCTTCAAAAACTCGCTAACTTACAGGAGATTGATCTTTCCAATAATGAGATTTCAGATCTCTCACCCCTGTCTCATGCAAACAAACTCGAGTTATTAAGAATTAATCAAAATCGGATTTCAAACATTAAACCTATCGCTCACTTACCAAAATTGTGGTTGTTATCGCTTAATGGCAACTCCATATCCGATCCGGAATCTTTGGGTAACTTACCTGAATTACGTTCACTTTATTTAGGTTCAAACGGAATTGCTTCGCTTCAATTTCTGAAAAACCTGCCTCCACTCGCTCTGCTCTCTCTGAGCGGAAACTTAATTAGTGACCTGCGTGGAATAGAGGCTCAGAACGGTATCTATCAACTTGATTTGAGCAATAACCAACTCACGGATCTTAGTCCGATTAAATCGCTGAAGATGTTAGATATCTTGTATTTGGATGGCAATTCTCTTTCAGATATATCCGCACTATCTCAATTAACTCCGAGAAAGATTTCATTAGTCAATAATCAAATCCAAGATATAAGTCATCTGGATCATCAAACGGAACTTCAGGAAATTTATTTGGCCAATAACCCGTTAAATGAAGGATCCATAAGTAAACTCAAAGATAGAGCTTTACGAGGAGCGGCGGTTTCATATGGTGAACGAATTTTTGTAAAAATAAATGAGGAAGCTCAAGACTATACACAAGAGGAAGCTCCGCAAAATATATCCGGTTCTGTCTATGTCCCCATGAGAAAAATCTTTGAAGCGCTAGGCGCTAGCGTAACTTGGGACAATAACACGAAAACGGTGACGGCTCAAAAATTGGATATTGCTTTAAAATTACAAATCGGATCGAATAAAGCCATAGTAAACGGTAAAGAAATACTACTTGAATCTTCGATACAGATGATAAATGGTTATACTTTCGTACCTGTAAGAATGGTAAGCGAGACATTTGAAGCAAAAGTAAATTGGGACTCCATCACAAAAACAGTGGATATCAGACAATAGTCTTAGAAAGATCAATAAAATTAAGAAAAATAGCAGTCTGAAGGTAAAAAAAAGAGTGATTGAGTATTAAACTCATACGCTCTTTTTTTAATTTTCCGAAGACACATATAAAAGCTAGGATATAGGCTTTAGAAAAGAAGAAAAGGCCTCAATTACGTCAATGGACGTTAATCGGGCCTTTGCCTCACAAAACATTCAATAATTTAATCTTTAAATACTCTTACGAGCAGCGGCTGTATCCGCAGTTCGTACAGTTCTTGCAGCCTTCGCTGTTCACGAGCGAGGCGGAGCCGCAGGACGGGCACAGGTCAAGCGAAGTCAGCCCGGCAGGCGCGGCAGCTGCGGAAGGCGCAGCATGGCCAAGAGCAGCAGGCTCTTCATGCAGGACCTCTTTCGTAGCCGTCACGTATGCCTCCGCTCCCGTTTCGCCGGCCATCGCCTCTTCGTGCATCTCAAGCGCTTTGGCGACCGCATCGGCAATGGACTCGACGCGGTTGGCGCCGAAGCCGATGGCACCGGAACCGCCGATGCCTTTGAGATGCTTGATCAGCAGGTTCACTTTGTTCCCGTGGTCGCCGTAGCGCAGGAACAAGGAGCAGACGCGGCCGAGTGCTTCCGCCATGGCGAAGACGTCGGAGCCCGCTTTTCCCACGTTCAGGAAAATCTCGCTCGGCGAGCCGTTCATGTCGTTGATCGTAATGTACGCCATACCGAACGGCGTGTTGATTTTATAGGTAGCGCCGCGCAAAATTTGCGGACGGCGTTTATATTCTTTATCGAAGACGTTGCCGGAAAGGGCATCGGTCTGCACGGCTGCCGGTTCCGCAGCAATTGCCACAGACGGAGGAGTCTCTATCGGCACTTCAGGAGCAGGAGCGGCCGCTTCGGTCTTCTTCTCATCCTTCTTGTCTTTGTCCGTACCCGTGCTGAGCACCTGAACGTCACGGCTGCCGTCGCGGTAGATGGTTACGCCCTTGCATCCCAGATCGAACGCAAGCTCGTACAGCCGCTCGGTTTCTTCGACCGTGAAATCGGCCGGACAGTTCGCCGTCTTGGAGATGGAGCTGTCCACCCAGCGCTGGATAGCGGCTTGAACGCGGATATGGTCCTCGGCGGACAACGTCATGGAGGTCACAAAATAATCCGGCAGGTCCTGATCCTTGTTCGCATCCTTCCATTCCTGTGCGATCGGCACGAACTGCTTGTCGTAGCCGAGGCGGCTTTGGCGGAAATATTCGAAGGCGAAATAAGGCTCGATACCGGTGGAAGTTCCCACCATCGTTCCCGTGCTTCCCGTCGGCGCCTGCGTTATAACGGTCACGTTGCGCATGCCGTTCTTGCGGACGGATTCCGTCACTTCCGGATAAACCTCGTCCATGTTTTTCATAAAACCGCTTTGCAGGAATTTCTCGGCGTCGAAGTGCTTGAATGAGCCCTTCTCGCCCGCAATTTCAGAGGAAGCCAGGTATGCTTCGCGTGCCATAAAACCGTAGATTTTATCCAGGAACTCGAGAGATTCCGGGCTGCCGTAACGGATGCGCAGCTTGATCATCAGCTCGGCCAGTCCCATCGTTCCGAGTCCGACACGGCGTTCGCCCTGCTGGTTCTCGCGGTTTTCCTCGAAGTGGTAAGGCGTCTTGTCGATGACGTTGTCCAGAAAACGGGTGGAATAACGGACGGTTTTGCCCAGCTCGTCCCAAGCGACATCGTCATTCTCCTCGTCGTAAAACTTGGAAAGGTTAACGGCGGACAAATTGCATACGCCCCAGGCCGGAAGCCCCTGCTCTCCGCAAGGATTGGTACAAATGATCGGGTTGAAGTACCAGCTGTTGGACATCTGATTGTAGTACTCCATAAACACGACGCCCGGCTCCGCGGAGCGCCAAGCGGATTCGATGATCGTATGCCAGACTTCGCGGGCTTTAACCGTACGGTACACTTTTACGGCTTTTCCGAGCTTTTTCCACTCATTGAGATCGCCGTTCCAAACTTCGTCGTATTCGGGATCCGTCGTATCCGGGAACACGAGATCCCAATCCAGGTCCTCTTTCACGGCTTTCATGAAGCCGTTGCTTACGCAAACGGAAAGATTCGCGTTCGTAATCTGGCCCATCGTCGATTTTACGGTAATAAAATCAAGCAGATCCGGATGCCAGTCGTTGATCATAAGCATCAGGGCACCGCGGCGGCTGCCGCCCTGCTCGATCAGACCGGTCGTATAGCTGAAAAGCCCTCCCCAAGATACGGAGCCGCTGGAAGAACCGTTCACGCCTTTGACGATCGCGCGGCGCGGACGCAGAGACGACAGGTTAATACCCACGCCGCCGCCGCGGGACATGATTTCCGTCATCTCGGACAAAGTCGCCATAATGCCGCCGCGGCTGTCATGCGGAGACGGAATGACATAGCAGTTGAACAGCGTCAGCTCGTCGCTGGCGTCCGCGCCTGCCGCGATACGGCCACCGGGAACAAGCTTCCAATCGTCGAGAATGTAACGGAATTTTTCCGTCCATTCCTTCTGTTTTTCCGGTGTCGCTTCTACGGAAGCCATCGCCTTGGCCAGGCGGTCCCACAGCTCATCCGGCGTTTTTTCTATATTAAGAGTCAATCTGTCGATGTTCGACTCGATCGTTTCACCGCTGCGCAGCTTAACGGTCACATTACGTCCATCGCGTGCCGTGATTTCCCCGACTTCCTTGGCCGGAAATTTCGGGTCATCCTTGGTCAGGACAAGCACCACGTCTCCGACTTTCGTATTGTTCGTGTCCGCATCTTTTAACGCGTAACGATCCAAAAAGATTTTCTCGCTTAAACCTTCCAAACTTTTCCGCTGCATCGTCTTCAAAACGGCAACACCCTCCCAAATCAATGTACCTGCACCCGGGAACCCGCACCACTGCGCGTAATTCGCGGTATGTACGTAAGCACTATATATAGTGTCCTTAAAAGATTATACAACACTAGATGTTGTGTTACGAATAAACTACGAATGAATTCAACGGGATAATAAAATCCATGAGCTTGTTTTCTCGCTTTTTCTTCGCCTTGCTCTTTATTTCGTTCGCGGTAGTTTTATAAAAATCGACATTTTTCGACAATTTGAAGCGTAAAAGGTACGAGTCACAGCGCTTAACCGATAACCCTTATGAACATGTGTTTCTGCCGGTTTTCGTGCATACTGGCCACCGGCTTGTTATTGTGTAAGGTATTCTTTCCCCTATATACTATAAACAGATCCGTCGAAAAAAGAAACGGACGTTCGCCAGTTGGGTAATTTTTCGTATTATCCGTACATAAGCTCAACCAACAGGCGACGACCCGGCCGCAACAGCACTTTGCGCATATTCTGGCTTTAGAAAGATGACTTAAAGGAGATCATACCCGATGATGCTTTTCGGAAATCAGCTTGTACCGGACGAAGAAGTCCGAATTTCTCCCCTGGACCGGGGTTATTACTTCGGGGATGGAGTCTACGAAGTTTTCCGTATTTACGAAGGACGGCTGTTTGAAGTTCAGGGGCATATGGAACGTTTCAGCCGCAGCATGGCGGAAGTCCGGATCGGCCTCCCTTATCCGCTTGAAGAGCTGGAGAATCTGCTGGACCGGCTTGTGGAGGCTTCCGGGATCCCCGAAGGAGTCGTTTATGTTCAGATCACCCGCGGCTCGGCGCCGCGTTCTCACCCGTTTCCGGCCGCGGCCGAGCCGGTCGTGACAGGCTGGTGCTCCCCGTTCTACCGCCCGCTGAAAGATCTCGAAAACGGGATTTCCGCCATCGTCCGGGAAGACATCCGCTGGCACCGCTGCGACATCAAATCGCTGAACCTGCTCCCTAACGTCCTGCTGAAGCAGGAGGCTCTTGACAGCGGGGCGGGAGAGGTGATTTTCAACCGCGGCGAAGTCATCACCGAAGCCAGCGCGTCCAACGTGATGATCGTCAAAGACGGTTCCGTGAAAACACATCCCGCCGATCATCATATCCTGCGGGGCGTCACCCGCACGCTCGTTCTCCGGCTCGCCGAAGGGCTGGGCATTGCTGTGCGCGAAGAAGCTTTCACGGCCGACGAACTCGCCGCGGCCGATGAAGTTTTCATCACGAGCACGGGCTCCGAAGTCATGCCGGTTGTGCTGCTGGACGGCTCGCCCGTCGGAGACGGCAGGCCCGGCCCCGTTACCAGACGGCTCCAGCAGGCCTTCGAAGCGACGATTCCCGCCGGAAGCCGCTGATACCTCCCGGACGGCAAAAGCCTCCAAACCACGCTCTCTAGCGGGTTTGGAGGCTTTTTTGCACGGTCGGGGGAAGCGGAGTACGGCGCATCCGCGCTAAGACCGTCGGTGCCGGCGTCGCTTTTGATGCACGTATCCCGACCTGCCGCCTTGGTGCGGGCGCCGCTCCCTGACTCCCGGCCCAGGCGCCGGTTCCAGCCAGGTAATCATGCAGCGCGAAAACCGGCGTCGCTCCGCTTTAAGCGGGCGCCGCCCTGGCGCTACCGGTTGAGGCTCATCCATGCGGCCGCGTAATCGACAAGCGGGCGCTGCGGCATTAAGGCCGCTTCAGCCGAGCCTACTCTGCCGCGGATGACCGGCGAGTGCCCGACTTCGAAATCCGCGCCCGCCCGCTCAAAATCGTCCGAGTCGATTCCGACGTCCGGAAATTCCACCCATCGGCGGATGCCATCTCTATCAAGAACAGGCGCCCCGTTCTTGATTTCCTTCTTGGAAGCATACGCCGCCCGGTATTCCGCCAGATGGATGGACGTGTTGGAGTCATGACCGACTCCCAGCAGCAGCACATGACCGTCCAGCTCGTACAGACGGGCAAGCGGCGACCCCTCTCCGAGCCCGTATGCCAGGGAATGGCCCCCGGTCAGCTTCTGCGCCTGCGGTCCGACCGCCGCAAACGAAACCTGGGGATGATTGCTGCGGATTACCCCCGGGTACGTTCTGAACGCTTCCGGCACCGCTCCCATAAAATACGTTCGGGTCTCCTCCGCTTTGTAGGCCGGCATCGTGCTGCGGATCACATCCCACCATTCCTGGGGCACGGGAGGATTGCTCCAAGCCGAAGGCTCCGACAAGTCGCCGCTGTGGGTCGGCATCATCAGCGTCCCCTCCCTGCCCAGTGCGTCACGAAGAGCCGCAATGACCGCCTGTGTGCCCCCGCACACCCAACCGAGTGAGCTAAGGGAGGAATGCACCAGGAGCGTCATCCCCTCCTTCACACCGAGTCTGCGCAAATCCTCCGCGAGGCTTTCCGCCGTATGCGGGCGCTTCCCTGTCCGTTCTATAATCGTATCAATCGACATCGCACACTCACCTCATTCCGAAATTGCCGCTACCGCTTCAAATTCCATTCATCAGTGCTGTATTTATCGCGCGCCAGCTCTTCCGCAAGCTCCAGCTCGTACGGAGTCAACGCTCCGTCTTCAAGCTCAATGCCCATGCCTTCGGCCACGCCGGCACGGAATGCGGTCTCCACGTCTCCGAGCGTTACCGGGGCAAGCTCCGCAGTCCGGAGCAGATCGTTGATTGCTACCGCTTTTTGCACAAAGCTCTGCTTCATCCGCTCCGCAATCCGCTCGTTGGAGAAAAGCAGCAGGCCGAACAACTGCTCGACGTCCAGTTCCAGCAAAATGGAACCGTGCTGAAGCACGACATTCTTCTGCCGCACCTGCGCGCTTCCCGCGACTTTGCGGCCTTCCACCACAAGCTCGTACCACGAAGGAGAATCGAAGCAGGCCGCCGAGCCGAGCGATTCGTATTTGCGCTTCTCCTCTTCGGTTGCCAGATTGACCATCTCGGCCGCCAGCCCCAGCTTGCGGAAACCGAGCAGCAGTCCTTCGCTGAGAACACGGTATGCTTCCGTTACGCTCGTCGGGATTCCCGGGTAGCGCTCCGAAACGATGATGCTGTAGGTAAGCTCGGCATCGTGAAGCACCGCCCGTCCGCCCGTCGGACGGCGTACGAATCCGAGACCTTGGCCGGCGACTTTGTCCAGATCGATCTCCTTCCGCGCTTTCTGAAAATAACCGATGGAGAGCGCTGCCGGCCCCCAGCCGTAAAAACGAACCGTAGGCGGGACCCTGCCTTCGCTGTGGGCGATAAGAATCGCTTCGTCAATCGCCATATTTTCAGCCGCCGTCCGGTTGCCCGTATGCATATACCGCCATGTTGTCATGTTCCTCTTCCCTTCTTATCAAAAACGGCAGGCACGGAAAACCGCCCCGTCCGTGTTGGTTATGAATGCCCGATCATTTCTTTATCATAGCACAGGAGCTCTCCCGATTACATTCGATAGAGCTTCGGTTGAAGTTATATACGGCCCATAAAACCGCGGAAGTCCCGGAAATACGCAGCCGTTATGAAACCTCCTTCTTTGGATCATACTAGTTACAAAGTTGCACACCGGCTGCGCCGGATCGCTATTATTTTTAAGCAGCAAATGCACGAGAGGGCACAGGGGACATATGAAGCGCCCCGGATAAGGCCCATTTTCGAGAAGGAGGCAGAGCCTAGATGAACAACCAGACAACGGAGCACATCCGCCCTATTCATGAAGGGCTGAACATGCACACGGATCGGGAATGGTTTCTGGACTGGGAGTCGCGTGTCGTCCGCAACGGCCCCTGGGATAACTGGACCTTGTACCAGCTCGCTTACGAGGCGGAAAAATCCAACCTGATCCACTCCTTCGACGAGCTCCTGTGCCTGAAACATGTGAACGGGGTCGAACCCATGACCCATCAGATCGAAACGGCCAAGAAAGTGCTGTACGACATGCGCGGACGGGCCATTCTGGCCGACGAAGTCGGACTGGGCAAGACGATCGAAGCCGGGCTCATTTTAAAAGAATACATGATCCGCGGTCTTGTCCGCAAAGCGCTCATTCTGGTTCCCGCTTCGCTTGTCCTGCAGTGGGTCCGTGAGCTCAATCAGAAATTCGGGATCGCGGCAGCCGCCCAGAAAAAATCGTATATGTGGCAGACGTGCGACGTGATTGTCGCCTCCATGGATACCGCCAAGCGTGATCCGCACCGGGAAATCGTACTCGGTCTGGACTACGACATGCTTATCGTGGATGAAGCCCATAAGCTGAAAAACAAAAAGACGACCAACTATCAGTTCGTCGGAGAGCTCCGGAAAAAATATTGTCTCCTGCTGACCGCCACGCCCGTACAGAACGATCTTAAAGAACTGTACAATCTGATTAACCTTCTGAAGCCGGGACAGCTCGGGGCTCACACGAATTTTCAGGCTAACTTTGTTATGGCCAAAAGGATGCCGAAAAACGAAGGCGTTCTCCAGCAGGAGCTATCCAAAATTATGATCCGCAACAGGCGCGGGGACGGAAATGTCGAGTTCAAGAAACGGATCGTGAAAAACATTACGCTCACGCTTTCTCCCGAGGAGCAGGCGCTTTACGACGGCGTCACGGATTTTATCCGCAGCCAGTATGAACAAAATCAAGGCCAGACGAGCAATACGCTGGCGCTTATCACCCTTCAAAGGGAGGTGTGCAGCTCCCGTGACGCGGTTTTTATCACCCTGGTCAACATGTTCAAAAAAACGGAAGAAAACTCTCCGGTCCGGGCCAAAATATGGGAGCTGGTCGAAAGAATCCGCAGCATTCAGGCAAACACGAAAGCCGAAACCGTTCTGAATCTCATCCGGGATATCAATGACAAAGTGATTATTTTTACCGAGTACCGGGCGTCTCAGGAATATTTGCTGAACTATTTAAGAGAAAACAAAATCACGGCCGTGCCTTATCGCGGGGGAATGAACCGGGGCAAAAAAGACTGGATGATGGACCTGTTCCGCACCCGTGTACAGGTGCTTGTCGCTACAGAAGCGGGCGGCGAAGGAATTAATCTTCAATTCTGTCATCACATGATCAATTTCGATCTGCCCTGGAATCCCATGCGGGTAGAACAGCGGATCGGGCGGGTACACCGGCTTGGTCAGACGGACGACGTAAAAATTTACAACCTTTCTACCCGCAATACGATCGAAGAGCATATTCTGAACCTGCTGCACGAAAAAATCAATATGTTCGAGCTGGTCATCGGCGAACTCGATTCGATTCTGGAACGGCTGGAGAAAAAAACGACCTCGCTGGAAAGCTCGCTCTTCAAAATGATGATGGAATCGCGTTCCGATGAAGAAATGCGCCGGCAGATCGACCGGCTTGGCGATTCGCTGTCCGGTATCCGTGAGGAGCTGGAGCCCGAAAACGAAAGGAAAGCCAAAATCGGTTCCATACTCAGCGCCATCGGGCAGAATGTCGGGGTGAACCATGAATACCGCCCAGGTTGAACGCTTTGTCATGCGGTTTCTGGAAGCGTACAACTGCCGCATTATCGAAAAAACGAAGCACGCCGTCATCGTGAACCTTTCTCCGGAGGCGGATAAAGAACTTACCGGCCGCTCCTACTATTGGAGCTTCGTCGAGCGCACCGGAGTCGAACCCGAAACGATGACCTACCGTTTCGTGTTCGATCCGGAAGGGGACGCGGCAGCCGCGGCGGCGTCCCGGCCCGTACCGGCCGGGCCCTGGAACGGGCAGCCGGGGACCTCTCCCGTGCCCGGGGCCCTGCAGGGACGGACAGACACCGCCGCCGTGCCTGGAGCTGAGGCCGGCAGATCGGCAGCTTCGGCCGGGGCAGGGGCCCACGCAGGCGTCTCTGCAAGCTCGGCCGGATCGGGCACTGCGGCTGACCTTGCGCCAGGGACGACGGAGCACCCGGCTTCCGCCGGCGCCTCTCTCCCCGCCGCAGGCAGCACGGGCGGCGGAGCTTTGAACGCCGGAGGGGCCGCTTCCGCCGGTACCGTCGGCGCGATTAGCCCCGGTGGAGCCGCTCCAGCCGGTTCTCGCGTTGGCGTCAGCTCGGGAGTGTCCGCTCCCGCCAGTGCGGGGAGCGCCGTAAACGCAGGCGGTCCCCTCCCAGCCGGCGTCGTTTTAAGCCCAGCGCAGGGCGCGGCCGGCCCGGGGACTTCCGCCGGTGCCGGTCCTGCCGTCAGCGGGGGAAGCCCGCCCGAAGCGATCCGCTCCGCGGACAGCATTCTCGGGCGGTACTTCGGCACGGCCCCCGCTCCGCCGATCGGCCGTGTCCCCCGCGACGAGGTTACTTACGGCAGCCGCCGCCTGCAGCAGCTCTTCGCGACCGCCTTGAACAACGGGCGGTTTACCCGGCTGTTCGAGGCTCCGCCGCAGGCCGCCGGCAGCTCTCTGCCGGCCCGCTCCGCTCCCCTCACCTACTGCACCTGGATGAATGTGAACTACAAGGTGGAGTATGCCTGCGATATGAAACGCAGTGAGGTTCACTCCCTGGCCATTCAAATGACGACGGGAGAAATACGCGAAGAGTTTCATCCTTCCATGCTGACAAGAAAGCTCGCGCCGAAACTGCCCGCCAACATTCATCTGCTCGGCGATAACTTGACCCTGTCGAGAGCCGCCTCGATCCTGGAAGATTACCTGGAGCAGAAAATCCGCCGCACCGACCACCGCTGGGCGGACCGCGCCAATCAGGTGCTGGCCGAAGAGCATCAGCTCGTCCGCTTGTATTACGAAGGAATGCTTATGGCAGCCGAACCGGAAGCCCGGGAAGAGCTGGAGACCCGCTATGCGGCCCGGCAGGCGGAAGTAGACTGGCAGTACCGGCCGAGAGTGCACGTATCCGTCATCAATTGCGGATTATTTCATTTAAGGGCGGACGAAAGGTGAAGATGCGACGAAAGTCGCTAAAAGTTCCTACGGGCCCGCCTACACGTTTTAACAAACTTTTTATAAAGTTTGCTTTACACTAGATTTATAGAATGAACGGCAGGCAGGTGAACAAATGAACCGCAAAGCTCTATGGACGGCAGCGCTTCTGGCGCTTGTTGTCTGGCTATCTGCCTGGCCCCCTTCGTTCACGCAGGGCGAATCCCTCTTCACAGCTGAAGCCGGAGAAGTCTTTGACAGCTTGGAAACACGAAGCGAGCCGCAAACCGGACAAGCCTATTTGGACAAGAGGTACACGGTCCTTCCCGGAAGCAGGCCAGCCGAAGTTCTGGCGGACGTTTCGTCCGATAAGCGGCCGGAGAGTGCCGCCGCTGCATCAAACGCAAACTCCGATAATGTGCTGAACGAACACATTGTCCGCTGGATCGACAGACTTGCCTCACAAAAGGGCTTCGAATCCTGGAGCCGCGCCCAATGGACAGTCGCTCCTCTCGGACCGGGCACGCACGGCTGGATCGTCCCGCTGACGGACAACGGACTTGAAGCAGGCTATCTGATCGTTTCCGCCGCCGAAAACGGCACCCTGCAGCTTATCGAATACGGAACGGGCGAACATCCCCTGTTCAGTACCCGGACGCTGTACCGAACCTTGGTGCAGCATGCCATCATACCTTCATCCATGTCTTATAAAACTTGGCTGGACACTGCGGAAACAAGGCTGCGCCGTTTTTATACGGATGCCTTCCATGCCGTCTGGACCGTTCCTGCCGGGAACAATCGTATTCTCGTTGATGCCAAAACCGGCGAAATCCGGACCTTCCGGAATTATTCGCCCGGGAATGCTTCAAGTTTGCTCAGGCTGCATGGCGCAGCCGTTGAACATACACCCGGAACGCCGCTTGAGGTTCCGCCGTACGATCCTTATGAACAGATCAGCTGGCTGACCCGTAACGCGCTCCCTATCCGTTCGTATGAAGAATTGACTCCTTACCTTGCGGCCGGCAAGTCACTGACCTTCGTCTGTGAATGCTTCGAGGGCAGACTTACGCTGCCCCTATCCGTAACGGGCGCGCTGCGCTGGACAGGCGGTGCCGCTTTTATTGCCTTCGAGCAGGAAGGCAGGCGTTTTGTACTGCTCGACGCCGCGGTTTCGCTCGGAAAGTTTTACCCGACTGACGGTATCTCCTCCTCTTTCCCATAGAAAAGCTTCCCCGGGTCCCGGAACGGTTTACCGTTTCCTTCAGGAACCTGAGGAAGCTTCTTTTTTGACACCTTGTATGAATGCTCACTTTCCCGGCAGCAGCACAGGCGGATTCACATCGCCTTCTTGTTTCAAAAAAAACGGGCAGAGCACTCAGTCTCTGTTCCGGCGTTTTACGGCCTTTACGAGCATAGAGACAGAGAGGGGAATCATTCCGAACCAGTGGACCGACCAGCTTTCTCTGGTTTCTTTGTGCCGGACACGCGCTTCCTTGCGTACTTGTCTTGGAGTTTCTATATAGTGAACCACCTGCTCCGTTATATATTTCACGAGTTCTTCTCCGCCTTTTGCCATTGTCAGTCTCCCTTCCCGCATAAGAAATGCGATTCTTTAGGCTTAGTATTTCCCCGACTGCCTTTCCGTAAAACCCGCCACGCGCCCATTTCCGGACAGGACTTCTTGCAACTCCTTCTCCCCGATGATCCAGGCAGCCATCCAGGCGGATCTCGAACACCGTAAGAAATACGGACACTTTGTCCAGGGAGGAACAAAACGGACATCGCCAGCAAGCGTGAAACCGCCTGCCGGAAAGCCAACGACACACATCGGGACCGCTGGGAAACGGCACAAAAAAACCGGCTAACGCTCCCAGAGCGTCAGCCGGTTTTTGTCTATATGCTGTAATCCGTACGGCTTCAATCGCGGCTGATGCCGACAATCGAAGCGATAAAACGCAGAATATACAGGAACAGGTTAATGAAGTCGAGATACAGATTCAGTGCGGCGAGGGGTACTTCTTCCGCTGCAACGCCTTCACGGTATTGAGCGACATCATACAGCACCCAGCCGCTGAAGATCAAAATTCCGCCGACGGACAACAGCAGATTCAAGGTCGAACCGAAATTGACGAACAGGGAGAGCACGCCCATCAGCACAAGACCGATCGTAGCGGCGAACAGGAAACCTCCCAGGAAGCTAAAGTCCTTCTCGGAACGGGCCGCGTACCAGGCAAGTCCTCCGAATATGACGGCCGTGGCCAGAAAAGCGCCGGACACGAGGTTGGCACCGATCAGCGAACCGTACGACATAATGACCGGATACATGGTTACGCCCGAAATGGCCGTAAAGGTGTACAAGAACCCGTAACCGATGTTTTTGCCGCGCATACGAACGACAATGGCCGCTACGATCATGACGAGCTCAACGACAATAAACAGCGGGACGATCGAGGGCGGGACAATCATCGCGCCCGCCAGCATGCCTACGAACGAGATCAGCAGAGAAAGCGCAAATGTCCGCAAGATGTGTGACAAAGATCCTTGGTGGGAATACGTCATCGTTCTTTCCAAATTACAACACTCCTTTTCAATTACTACCCATTTTCCACTTATTTATAAATCGTTATACGAAAAAGGCCGGGCAACCGTTTCATTTTAAAGAAGGTTTTTTTCTTAAAAAAACAAAAAAGCCACCTGCTCCGGTTGACCGGTAGCCAGTGGCTTTCCTGTATTGCTGATGCGGTCGAGAGGACTCGAACCTCCACGGCTGTTACACCACTAGAACCTGAATCTAGCGCGTCTGCCAATTCCGCCACGACCGCGTGCTTTGTAAGAACGAGATTAAATATATCATGCCCCAAAACGTTTGTCAAACAAATTATTAATCTTTTTTTGAGAAGAACCAACCCGATACATTTTGGCCAAAATAAAGAAAAGGAAAGCCTCTTCGAGGTTCTCCTTTTCTTCATCAGCTACTTGCTAATCGTTTACCGGTTCCGGGGCCGGAATTCCTTTATGAAGAAGTTTCTGACCGAAGGAAGAGCGGAAAAACAACCGTTCCAGTAAAGTTATGACACCGCTTCCCGCCCAGTAAAGAACGAGGGCGGCCGGAGAGCGCCACATCACCGCTAATGAAACGACCGTGATGACAAGCGGCATTCCCGCCTTGAGCAGCGCTGGCTGGGATGCCGCCTGATCCGGAACGAGGCTGATCAGCATCCCGAGCCATCCGATTATCCCGTACAGTACGGGAAGCGCGTAGGACGGATCGGGAACGCCCAGCATCTGCATCCACGGAATCAGCATGGTGGTCATTTGGGCGCCATGCTGGGAAAAATACGGGTAAAGGCTCATGAAGACGGGCATTTGGATAAGCCCTGCCGCAAAAGCAAGCCCAGGCTTGATGCCATAGCGGGAATACAGCCGGAGCATCTCCTCGCCCAGTTTGCCGGATTGGTCCGCATACCGCTCACGGAGCTCCCGGATAGCCGGCTGCATTCGAATTTGTCTCACCTGCTGCCGGGCACTGAGCAAATTTAAACGGAATAAGAGACTGCGCACAAGCAGGGCAAGCAGCAGGATCGCCAGCCCCCAATCAGTCGTAAAGGCGGCTAAAGCGTTTAGAATAAGGTCCAATAAAGATATGAAAGGTTGTAAAAGTGACATGAAGGATTCCTCCCGTTTTTTGATAGCGGCCATACCGGCAGTAACTTGCAACGCTAAAACGGGAGGAATCCGGTTCACCGGAATGATGATCGCTCCGGGCAGGGATTTTCCGCCGGGTCCTAAAAAATCCGAATCCGATCGGCCGGATGAGTACCGGCGTACCGCTCTTATCCGAAGAGAACTGCGGGACGGGAAATTCCACGGCTTTGAGAGGGGTCAGCGAAATCCATTCGCCCAGCCACCAGCAGGTAAACCCGAGTGCCAGAAACAGCACCGGGATATCCAAACTCCATTCCACGGCAATCCCCCTCTCTTTTCTTTATGATACGGCCGGAGTGTTCAGCGGTTTCAGAAGAATCGGCATCCTTACCGAAAAGAGTTTAAACTTGCTTGTTTACGCTTACTTCATGCTTATTCCGGAGTTTTTTCTAACATGATAGGGACAAAAAGAAACAGCGCGATCCTAAGGAAAGGATGCGCTGTGCTGATGCGGGGACGTATCATTATGTTCGTTTCTTATCGTTGCGTGTCGGTGAACCGCCGCGTCGGGCGGACTGATAGGCGAGTTAAGATCTGCGGCCCGCCACGTCATGAGACACCGGAACGCAAGCCGTGAGCCGCAAGCCGTGATCGGTGCGCCCCGGCATCCAAACCTTACGGAAGCGCCAGAGCCTTCTTGTAAGCCAAGCCGGACTGCATGGCGGCTTCATAAACGGACCGGCCGATCATATGGCCGAGGTAAGTGGCCGTTCCCGCGTAGCGGTGGACCCGGCCTTTCTGCGTGGCTGCGATCAGCACGGCGTCCGTCGTCGTGCCCGTCGCCCCGCTGCCGTCCTCCAGCGCTACGCCGAGGTCCTGCAGAGCCGCCGCCTTCGCTTCGGTGGCGGTTATGACGGCGTTGACCATAGCCTCATCGGTCAACTCGCCTTCCACGGCCACGATAATATTAATCGTGCCGGGAAACAGCGCCGAAGCCGGAAGCCCGCGTCCGGCCCGCGCCATGTTGGAATAGCCGACGGTCACCCAGGCGCTGACGGCTATTCCGGTGTCCGCCGCGATAGCGGCCGCCGATTCCGCGGCACCTTTGCCTGCGCCGGCCGGAAGCCCGGCTCCTCCGGTCACCAGGGTTCCCGGCCTTGCGTCAGGCGCACCGGAGAGGCGGTGCGCTTTCCGGGCTTCGGCGGGAGCATCCGGCTTACCTTCGGACGTACCGCAAGAATCGAACCCGGTTACGCCGGCTGTTACCGTCACGGGAACAGGATCGTCCATTCGAAGATGACTTTCGCCGAGGCCGCTCATATGCACGGAAGTAAGCAGGCAGGCCGTTTCCTCGCTGTTCAGACCGACCGTCCCCAGAAATTCGTTCATCTCAGTGACCGGATTGCCGCAGGCATACGTTTTATCTACCTTGCGGTTGATGATTGTACGGTGGTAACCGAACCCCCCGCCCCAAGGCGCGGAGCTTAACGTCCTTAGAGGCGAAAGAGACTCCAGCAGAAGATAGCTTCCCGCTTCGCCTCCGTTTACGCCTGCGGTTATTCCTGCGGCCGGTCGGCTTTCGGAGTAGATGAGTGATTTTGGAGTGTTCAACGGATCAGGCCTCCTCACCCTCATTAGTTTCCCGGGGCAGCGTATACTCGGCGGGACGACTTTCCGTATAAGGCTGATAAACATACTTTCTATCCAGTTGAACCAGCTTCCGGCTGCGTTTGCGAATGGCAACGGACGACTCGTTCCATGCCACCACATAGCCTCGTATATCGTTGCGCGGATCCGCGTCCCTGACAATTCTAAGCAGGGTTCCGTCAATCCGGTATCGGTCTAACTGCTCGTCGCTGATCATGACAAGCCCTCCTTTGCTCCAAAAAATTTCCTGGGCAATTGTATCTTCGGCCCGCTCGCCCGCAAAAGGCAAAGCCAGCATCCCTACTAGCATACACAAAACCCGGCGGCAAGCCAAGAAGCCTGTAGAACGGATGGAACCGCCTGATTCATTTTTTTCGGGCACCGGGTAATAAAATCTGCAGACTGCGTGGTTTTAGAAGCCGGCTAGTTGGGCAATCCTTTTAAAATGAAGGGATAAAACCTGCGGTCAGGCTTATATGAAGGGAGCGAAGAGCGATGGACGGCAAAAAAACATTTTACGTCAGCGTAGGTTCCAAACAAATCGTCGACGAAGCGGACGAGATCAACTTCGATTTCGAAATTAAGGCAACGGATGAGGAAATCGACAAACTGGCCGAGCTTTTCGAGGTTATAGACGAGTCGGACGAGCAGACGCATTTCCGGGCTCTCCTGCCTTTTAAGGAATATCACAAGGATAAAGAAAACGACGCCTACGACTATGATCTCAAGCAGATTTATCAGACGCTTTACAATTTGGGGACGGAAGAAACCCGCAAACATATCGAAGAAATGAATGTGTTGAATTAAAAAAAGACCTGCCGGCTTCCCGGCAGGTCTTGCTTATGAGGAACACGTCAGCCGACGTGTTCTTTGGAATCCGTATTTTCAAACCAGCAATCCAATACTTTGCTCGACATGACGCGTTTCTTGATATAATCGACCTGCTGAACCGTAAACTGGGATTCCCACGGAACGGAAAGTTCCATAAAGAATTTGACCACCGTAAGAAGTTCAGACCATGCCACGTATCGTTTATACCAGAAAAATTGAGGGTGTTCAATCATATACGGGTACAAATCATCAAACTCGGTGTGTTTGCAGTCTAGGGCGCGTTCGAAATGGTTCTTCGCTTCGGACAGCTTCTCCAGCAAATATTCGGCTGGAATTTGCTCATTTCCCATAGCGATCCCTCCTCTCCAGTTACCTTCCTCTATTATATCGAATTTACCCCTTCCAGGAAAGCATTGAAGCAGAATGAAAATGTTTTCATAAAATAACGGTCAATCTGCGAACACAATATGTCCTTGTTCGAGGGAAGTTATCGTTACGAGAGACTCCGTACGGATCCCCTGTTCACGGATCGCCCGGCCTCCGGCTTGAAACGCCTTCTCTACCGCGATCCCGACTCCGACCAGTTCAGCTCCCGAGCGCTCCACAATCCGGATCAGCCCCCTGGCCGCATCGCCGTTGGCGATAATGTCGTCTATGATTAAAATCCGGTCGTTTGCGGTTATATATTGGGAAGAAACCATAATATCCGTCACGATTCCTTTGGTGAAGGACGGTACACGTTCACAATAAGTATCCTCGCCCATAGTCACCGACTTTTTGCGTCTGGCGAAAATAAACGGGATGCCCAGCTCGCTTGCGACGGCAAAAGAAAGCGGGATTCCGGACGACTCGACAGTCAGCACTTTGGTAGGCGAGCTTTCTACAAAGCGCCGTGCGAATTCCTTGCCCATTTCCTTAATCAATGCAGGATCGACTTGATGATTCAAGATGGCATCCAATTTAACGACTTGGTCGGAAACGACGCTTCCGGCTTCTAAGATACGTTGTTTCAACAGTTCCATAGCTTCTCCTCCACCTTTGAATATGTGTTAACGTACCACAAGCCAAACATAGGTTTCAAGTCCCATTTTACGCCTTAGGCCCTTTCTCCCGGAACTTTTCGGCCCTTTGACCAGTCTGTATAAATAGGAGGGCGTCCTCATTCTTCCTACCGCCGGTAAAGCGAGAAAAGCCGGCTTAAAACGTGCAAGGCAGATTATGGTGGCGTTACAACGACTCCAGTCTCCACTATCACCTCATCCAAGCCAATATGAAATTTGAACGATTCGTCCCTAGGGCGTATGATAAGGAATGTCGCTCCGCGTCCGAAACCGGTGCGGCAGAAGAAAGGAACGATTGCAATGAAGAACAAACTCCGCAGAGCAGCGATGATCGGTCTTCTGATCTCCGTTCTGCCGGCGGCGGCAGGCTGTGAAGCTGTACATACGTATTGGGGGAAAGAACCTGCCGGTCCCTCCGCAAATCAGGCGGAATCTGAAGAAAACGCCAAGCCTTCTCCTTCCGGTGCAGTCGGGCAGACGCCGGCTCCCGATCGTTCGGCTGCGGTTTCTTCCAACGAAAATACGGAAGGGCCGGTCAAAGCCAAGCCAGTGGTTACTCCGGAAAACACCTACCGTGCCAACAACCCGGCCTTGATGGGCGTTACGCTGGGAACGACCAAAGACGAGGTTCTGAACCTCTTCGGAAAAGCGCAAAACATGTTCGTCATGGATGAAGATCCGCAGTCCGTCACGGTATACGAGTACGGGTCCTTTTCCGTCGGTTTCAATGTGTTCGACCGCCTCGAATTCGTCCAGATTCAATCGGCCGATATCGATCCGGGGCTGGGCGGGCTTCGTCTCGGACAAACCGTCGATGATGCCGCGAGCGTTCTGGGCAAGCCCGACAACCGCACGGATTACGTGCTGACCTATAAAGCCCGCAACACCGTATTGAAGCTGGATCTTGATCCCGAAAGCCATACGATCCAATCGATCAAATTGTTCCCGGCCAGCTAAGCGCCGGTGCAAGAACAGTTAAAAACCCGCAGCCCTAAGGCTGGCGGGTTTTTAACTGTTCTTTTTTCTTTTTCTGCGGATGAGATAGTAAATAAGAAAACCGACTGCCGCGGCAACGGCGAGCCATAAGATACAGATGCCGAGATACGAGTGAATCCCGTGAAGCACCGCTTCAAAGTTGGCCCCGATAAAATGTCCGAGCGAAAGAAACGTACAGCACCACAGCAGAGCGCCCGATCCGGCAAAAAGCAGGTAGCGCCAGAGGGTAATCCCGCTGACTCCCGCCAGATAACAGGTAAAATGCCGGAGCCCCGGGACGAAATAGCCGAAAAAGACGGCCCACATGCCGTATTTCTGAAACCACAGCTCCGTACGGGTGATCCGCTCCTGCTTGATGCGCACCCACCTTCCGATTTTGTAAAGGAAGGGCTTGCCGAGCCGGAGTCCGACCGTATAGGAAATCAGCATCCCCGTCATCGTCCCCAGGTAGGAGACGATAAGCGAATGCGTAAAATTCAACGGACCGGTGTCCATCGTGAGCGAGCCGACGAACGTCATCAGCGTCTCGTCGGGAATCGGCAGGCCGACTATGCCGGCGGCAAGCAGAGCGTAAAGAGCCGTATACCCGTAATTGGAAATCAGCTCAAAGATCGTTTCTTTCACTACATAACACTCCTAACGGGGTTGTTCCTGCGCGTTTCTTATGTTGCTGTCATGCCCGTCCGGTCCGAAACATACCTTGTACTAGTACGAAACGTGAAGGGTGAGAACAATGGTTTCTAAAACATGGACGCAAACCGCACAGGTTGCTTTTACGTATGTCGGGACGGTCGTGGGAGCGGGTTTTGCCTCAGGTCAGGAGATCCTGCAGTTTTTTACCCGCTACGGCGCGGCGGCTTCTTTGACCATCGCGCTCGCGAGCGTCTTATTCGTATGGCTGGGCATCAAAATGATGCTTATGGCGCACGATGTCCAGGCGGAATCGTATGAAGATTTGAATACCGCTTTATTCGGCCCGAAACTCGGCGGATGGATCAGTTTGTTCACTTTATTCGTTCTTTTCGGCATCTCATCGGTCATGCTGGCCGGCGGAGGAACGGTTTTCTCCGAACACTTGTCCCTGCCCTTCCAGAGCGGACTGCTCGTCACCGCGCTCCTGTCCTATGCCGTGATTACACGCGGTATCGGTGCGATTATGACGGTAAACACGATCGTCGTGCCGGTTATGGCCGCATTCAGTCTTATTCTGGTGCTCTACACAAACAAGCTCCCCACTTCGCAGGCATGGCTGACCCTCGGTACCGACCATTCGCCGCTCAGCGCCTGGACCGCGCCCCTGCTCTACGTCGGCTTTAACCTCGCCACCGCCCAAGCGGTTCTCGTTCCGCTCGGCGCTCAAATCAAAGACCGGCGCGTACTCTTCCGGGGTGCTCTGCTCGGCGGAATCGGAATCGGCCTGCTGCTCTTCGCCGCGCATTATGCCCTGAGCGCGCAAATGCCGGGAATCCGCCAGTTCGGCATTCCGATGGCCCGGATTATGAACGGGATGGGAACTTTCATCCCTTTTGCATATCTTCTTGTCATCTATGGTGAAATCTTTACGACGTATCTTTCCAATACTTACGGGCTGACCCTGCAGCTGCAGCAGCGGACGGGCCTGAGCCGCAGAACCGTTCTTCTCCTGCTTATCGCGCTCAGTTATGTCGTCAGCCTGATCGGCTTTAAGCCGCTTCTTGCAGTGCTTTATCCGTTATTCGGCCTTGTCAGCTCGGTGTGGCTGGCCGTGATGATGTGGAAAAGCCGCGCCGCCTGAGGAGCGCCATGCCCGGACCGTCAGAAGCAGCCGGCCGAAGCTCATCAGCATACCCAGGAACACGAATAAAAACCCGCACAGCAAATAGCCGATATGATAATCGGGAAAAGCATCCGCATCGCGCAGTACCGCAACAAGATCGGCCAGAAGCATTACCATGCCGATCGCAGTCAGCGCAAACTGCCCGTAATCAAGCGGGGTTATCCGCTGCAAAATTTCCGCCGCATGACCGGGAGCGGCACTCCGCAGATCCCGTTTCCACATCCGGTGAAGCATCCAGGCGGTATATGCGGAAGCAGCAGTGACAAAAAGCCCGAAAAAGGCTGTAAAAACGGCCAGAATCGTAAACAATTGAATTGGAATCCTCTCCCTTATGGCAGGCTGTTCAGCCGAATGATAATAGTTTCGACACGGCCCAGACGGTACACGCCGCGGCGGCGACTGGCAGAATCCAGTTTATTAGGGCCGCGGCCCGCCGTCCGGGCAGCGGAGTCGACCGCCACAGCAGCTCCATAAGCCGGCTGTTCTGCCCGGCAAGTCGGGCCGTCTGCGTTTTCGGGTTCGGCGGAACCACCGGGCCCGGCGGGCCCTCTTCACGGTACGTGCTTTCGCCGGAAGCAGCCGCAGGGAAAGGATTGCTTGGAAGTTCTATAAACTCAGACGCTTCTGCAGCCTGCATCCCTTCAACTTGTTCGGTTCGGGAATGCGCACGAGCGGCCGTAATTTTTCCTTTTTCGCGTTTATGTGATGATTTTGTCGAATGAACGTGCTCCCGCTTCGGTCCGGAATTCTTCTCTTTCTGCGCGGAGCCTTTCCCTTTTCCGGTACGGATACGGCCTTTGCGGCGTCCTACCTGATAAGTAATTTCCCGTTCTCCGGGTTTTGCCGGCTTTTTCTTCTCAGACAAATGTCTGTCCCCCCAGTTCCTCGGAACCTCTATGTACCCGGTCTTCTATTTAGACGACGATTGCGGCGGACAAGTTGTGCCGCAGCAAAAAAAAGACCTTTCCGTCCTACTTCGACATAGGGAAAGGTCTTTCCTGTTTTTTACATGCATAAATAATGACTTTATACCTAGAAAAATCTCGAATATCTCCGAAAAAAGGCTTAGACGATTCCTGCCGCGCGGTTAGCGGCGAAAGCCGCGCTGCCGATGACGCCGCCGTCGTCGATAAGGGTGCCGGGGTGGATGGTGAGACGTTCCCAGTAGCCTTTGTAAACGGACTTCTGAAGTTCTTCGCGCATAGGCTTGAACAAACGCTCGCCGGCCAGGGATGCTCCCCCTCCGATAATCAGCGCGTCGGGGCTGTACATGGTTACGGCATACGAAAGTCCGCGGCCCAGCAGCTTGCCGGTATGGTTCATGACCTCGATCGCCAGGCGGTCGCCTTCGTCATACGCGCGGGACACGTCCGCGGCCGTAACGGAAGCCGCTTCCTCACCGGGGAACCATTCGCCCAGGATGCTCTCGCGGCCTGCCGCAAGCGCTTCCCTGACCTGGCGGACAATACCCGTCGCGGATGCGATCGTTTCGAGACAGCCGACGAGTCCGCAGCCGCAAGGCGTCGTTTCCGCATCGTCGACGCGAATGTGTCCGATTTCGCCGGCCATGAAGCCGCCGCCGTAATACAGCTGGCCGTTATTGACCAAGCCGGCCGACATGCCGGTCCCGAGCGTAATTCCGAGCACATGCTCGTAGCCGCGGCCCGGTCCCTTCATGGCTTCGCCGTAGACGTACATCCGGACGTCGTTGTCGATAAAGACCGGGACGCCCAGTCTTGCTCCGAGTTGGTCGGATACCGGCACTTCGCTCCAGCGGAGGTTGCTGGCGAATACGCACACACCGCGAACCGGATCGATAAAGCCCGGCGTCCCGATTCCGACCGCTTTCAATTGTCCGGGCGCGATATTCTGCTCTACGAGCAGCGTTTCCACCATAACCGCAATCTTTTCCAGCACATAGTCGCTGCCTTTGGCCGCTTCCGTAGGCTGTTTGCTTTTGGCGAGGACGTTAAATTCCTCATCCAACAACCCGCATACAATATTCGTTCCTCCGAGATCAACGCCGATGAAAAAGCTCATTCCCGTCCGTCCTTTCCCTTATGCGTTCGCATACAAAGTGGTAATGCCGTGCTGCTCAAGAACCTTCTCCATGTCAGGTTCCAACCTCGCGTCTGTCACACACACGTTTACGTCCGCAAGCGGAGCTATGGAGAACAAGGAGGCTTTCCCCACCTTGGTATGGTCAAACACTGCTATCGTATGCTGGGTGCGGCTCATCAAAAGACGGGCTGTCTGGGCTTCGAGCTCGGAGAACGTCGTAATGCCTTTGTCCGCGGAAACGCCGTCCACACCGAGAAAGAGCTTCTCGATGTTGAGATGCTCGATCGTCTTCTCGGCCAGCGGCCCGCTGAGCTCGAAGCTTTTGCTGCGCATGACGCCGCCGACGACGACGACCTGCAGACCTTCGCTGTCGGCCAGTTCCATGGCGATATTCACGGCATTGGTCACGACCGTAATCCCCTGGCGCTGCTTCAGCTCGCGGGCAATAAGGAAAGTTGTGGTGCCGCCGGTCAGGCAGACGCTGTCCCCTTCCTCGATAAGGCCGGCCGCCCTGCGGGCGATCGCTTCCTTCTCCAGCCAGAGCTGCTGCTTCTTCTCGGCGAACGAGGTTTCGCGGACCGCCGTGAGGCCTTCGAAAAGGGCTCCGCCGATGGTGCGGACAACCTCGCCTTTTTTCTCCAGAAGGTCCAAATCGCGTCTTGCCGTCGCTTCCGAACATTGAAAATGCTCGATGATCTCCCCAATGGTAATGCGCCCCTGCTGCTTGAGGATCGTCATAATCTGCTGGCGCCTGAGATCTCCTTTGGAAGGAGTCGTGTCATTCATTTCAACTGTCACTCCGTCACAAGGTTAAATTTCGACGAACTGGGTAAGGTTGCGCGGATCGTCCGGATTCAGCCCGCGCTTCATCGCGTTGTAATAGCCGTTGTACTGGACAGCGGGCAAATACAATACGCTGCGCGCTTCATCGCTGAGCGCGGCTCCGCCGAGTTCCAGAACCAGATCCGCAAAATCCGTGTCTTCCCCGCGCTCCGCGGCCAGAAGCAGGATCGTCGCCCCGTATTCCTTCAGCTCCCTGGCTACCTTCAGCTCGTATTCGCGGGCGGACTGCGAAAGCAGGAAGCAGACAAGCGTACCCGAGTCGACGATGGATTTGGGACCGTGTCTGAACTCGAGCGTGCCGTACGCTTCCGTCCACGTATACGTCATTTCCTTCAGCTTAAGGCAGGCTTCCAGCGCCAAACCTCCGAGTGCTCCGAGTCCCAGATAGACCGTTTTGTTGAAGTCGTGCGCCGACACCCATTCTTTGATGCCCGTATCCGAGGCTTTGACCAGTTCTTCGTCTAATTCTAACACAGTTTTAAGCTCTTGTAAGTATGCGTCGCTGCCCGCCGCCATCGCGATTGCGGCCTGCATCATAAAGGTCATGGAACTGAGCGATTTGCTCATCACCGTGCTCTTCTCTTTGCCCAGCGGAGAAAGCAGGCATTCCGTCATTCCGAACAATTTGCTTGTCTCGTGACAGGTGATGCCGCACGTATCGATATGAGCCGCATTTTTGACGGAATCAAGCGCAAGAAGTACCTCGTGGGATTCTCCCGAACGCGATACGCCTACAATCAGGAGCTTCTTCTCTCTCGGGAGAGTAGCGTCGCGCAGCAGGAAAATATCGGAGGAAGGCTGAGCGGATGCGCTGCGTCCGGTCCATTTGCGGAACGTCGCCGCCATCGTGATCGACTGGTAATAGGAAGAGCCCGATCCGATAAAAACGACTTCCTCGTATTGATCGTTTCCTATATAACGGTTCACCCAGTCGGACTGCTTCTGAAGCTGATCCCAAGCGGCCTGCAGAGCGGCGGACTGAGCGCTGATTTCGGTATACGTTAATTGGCCTTGAACGTTTGACATCTTCTAATTTCCTCCCTTATAATCAACTTAATGACATTATAAATCATAATTTTGATCGTTTCAATCATTTTATACGAAGGGGTTTTTCAAAATGGCTCATTTGATTTCTTCCACGCACCTGCTTCAAACAGCCCGTCAAAACGGTTACGGCATTACGGCCTTTAACGTGCACACACTGGAAATGCTGCAGGCCGTCGTCGAGGCGGCCGAGGAGCTTCAGGCTCCGCTGATTCTGCAAACCACGGTCGGCACGGTGAAGCACCTGGGCCCCGACTATATCGTGGCTGCCGCATCCGCCGCCGCCAAACGGTCTTCCGTCCCGATCGCGCTTCATCTCGATCATTGTACGGATTACGAGCTTATCGTACAATGCATCCGGGAAGGCTATACATCGGTCATGATTGACGCTTCCATGCATCCGTTCGAGGACAACGTGCGGCAGACGCAGGATGTCGTGAAAGTCGCCCGGGCTGCCGGCGTAAACGTGGAGGCGGAGCTTGGCAAAGTGGGCGGCGTCGAGGACGATATCGTCGTAGCCGACGAGGACGCCCTCCTCGCCGATCCCGACGAATGCGTACGCTTCGTGGAACTGACCGGCGTGCCTACGCTTGCGCCTGCCATCGGGACCGCTCACGGCATTTACAAGGGTGAACCGAAAATCGCATTCGGCAAGCTGGAAGAAATCTACCGCAAAGTGAGCCTTCCTCTCGTTCTGCACGGCGGCTCCGGCATACCGGAAGAGCAGGTGAAACGCTGCGTATCCCTCGGCATGGCCAAAATGAACGTCGCCACAGAGCTGCGCATCGCCTTCTCCGATGCCATCAAGAAGGTCTTCCAGGCCAATCCGGATGAAAACGACCCGCGCAAATATATGGTACCGGCCAAAGCAGCCGTCAAAGAGCTGGCACAGGCGAAAATGCGCCTAACCGGCTGTGTAGGCCGCGCCGAAGATTTCAGATAATTTCAGTCAGGACAGGAGAACCCGGATGATTACCACCGTCACCCTCAATGCGGCAATCGATAAAACTTACAGCGTAAAAAGCTTCGAAATGGACCGGGTATCCCGCGTATCGGACATGATCGCCGTGCCCGGCGGCAAAGGAATCAATGTCGCCCGGGTAGCGCGGCTGCTCGGCGAACCCGTCACGGCCGCCGGCTTCGTGGCCGGGTTCAACGGACAATTTATCCGCAGCGGACTCGATGCAGAGGGCATTCCTCATGACTTCACGGAAGTCCCCGGCGAATCCCGCCTCTGCCTGACCGTCCTGGATGCGGATAACGGCACGCAGACGGAGCTGCTGGAGCCCGGTCCCGCCATCGCCGAAAGCTCCCTTCAGTCCCTCAAGGAGAAGGTGAAAGCGCTCGCGGGAAGGTCCACGCACGTGTGCTTCTCCGGCAGTCTCCCGCTCGGCTGCCCTCCCACGCTTTATGCGGAGCTGATCGCGCTCGCAAAAGAAGCGGGCGCCGAGGCCGTCCTCGACGCAAGCGGCGACGCCCTGGCTGCCGGACTCGAGGCGATGCCCCTGCTCATTAAGCCCAATGAGCATGAAAGCGTGCGGCTGCTCGGCAGGCCCGCTGCCTCCGACGACGAGCTGGCCGCCTGCATCCGGGAGCTGATGCAGCGCGGGATCCGGCACGTCGTCGTCTCGCTCGGTGCGCGCGGAGCTCTCGCGGGCAGCGGCGGCCGCGTGCGTCGGGTCGCCATCCCGGCGATCCGGGCCGTGAACCCGGTCGGCAGCGGCGACGCGATGGTGGCCGGCATGGTTACGGCTCTCCGCCGGGGAAGCAGCGACGCCGATGCGGTCCGCTTCGGCGCGGCATGCGGAAGCGCCAACGCCCTGCAGATGCAGGCGGGGGTCGTTACCGCCGAAGATGTCGAGCGGATCTTCCGCTCCGTCACGGTGACGGATTACTGATCCGGGCGGTCGATACGGCTTAGAGATGCGGATTGCTGGTGCGGACGGTTGATACAGCCTGCTACTGCGGAAGACCAATATAGTCTGCTCATGCGGCCGGCTGATGCGGGTGACCAGTACGATCTGCTCCTGCGACCCGCTAGCTAATACGTATGCCTTTGCGGCCTGCTCCTGCAACCGACTGTACGTCTGCCGATACGGCCACGGCCTGCTGCTGCGGACAGCCACGCAAAAAACGGCGTCCGCCCCGTACCCTACCCAGATCCGGACCACCGGGTCCGGCGCATTCATAAAACAGGCGTATTCTCCTGAAACGGGGAGAATACGCCTGTTTCTTTTGTATGGCGATGCCGCCAGCGGGTTTGCCGTTCACCTGCAACAACGTCTCCTGACCCCTCTTTTTCCAGCCTCTGCCATTATCCCCTTTGCTCCGATCCGGTTCCGAATGGTATTTTTCCGGTGATCTGGGAAGTCTAACCTTAAAACTCTAGCACGAGTGGAGGGACACTATGACCGACCAGAACGACAGCCGGAAGCATCACGGACGCCCGGCGCTCCCGGCGGCGCCTACACTAAACGCCGACCAGTGGGAAATACCTCTTGCCGCCGACACGGACGCGGTTATTCAGCTTTTCCAGGAGCTTCTGCCGACCGACGAATTTCAGTGGAGCCTCACGGACAACGGCAGTTCCGGCTGTATGTATATCAGTACCGCTATCGACAAAAGCCTGTTTCAAAACGACGTCGCCCCCCGTCTAAGCCGCTGGGAATCGCAGCCGGACGACTGGCCGACTCTCTTCCCGACGGGAACCCAGATCCGGAAAGTGTCGGACGCTTTGAAGCGCTTGCTACAGGGAGACGTCATTCTGCTTCATAACCGGCTGCCGCACAGCGCGCTGTCTTTTCCGGTGCCTTTTCAAAAAGGACGCGCCATCGAGCCTCCCAAAATCGAACGGGTGCTCCTCGGTCCTCAAGAATCTTTCGTCGAGGATATCGACGTTAATCTCGGACTGCTGAGAAGACGTCTGCGGGACCCCAACCTGATCGTTCATTATTACGAGGTCGGAGAAAGGTCCAAAACGACCGTAGCGGTCGTCTATCTGAACGACGTCGCCCAGCAGGAGTGGGTGGACGAAATCGAGCGCAAAATCGAAGTCATCCAGACGGATTCCGTCGTGCTGATGAAAGAATTGATGGAATTCATAAGCGGCCCTAATCTGACTCCCTTCCCTTTATATGAAAAAAGCGAGCTGCCGGCGCGTTCGGCCCTGAATCTCCTGAAAGGAAGAATCGGGATTCTCATGGACGGATCTCCTTTTATCGCCTTCCTGCCGAATACCGTGCTCACCAGCTTTATCGGCGGGGAAGCGGTCATGCACGGCTCGCTTATTCCGACATTCGTCCGGCTTGTCCGGATTCTGGCTTTTGTCATCGCGATTTACGCGCCTGCGGTCTATCTGGCCCTGGTTACGGTAGACTCGTCCATTCTTCCGACAGTCTTCGCCATCTCCATCGCCCAGGATCAGGCCGGAATCCCTTATACAAGCTTGTTTGAAACGCTGATGATGATGATCGTCATGGATGTGCTCAACGAGGGGATGACTTACGTCCCCGGCAATGTCGGCTCCGCCTTGAATGTCGTCGGAAGCCTGATTATCGGCCAAGCGGCGGCACAGGCGGGATTGACCAGCAAATTTATGATTATCGTCGCTTCCATCTCCGCCGTAGGAGCCTATATCGCTTCGTATCAGATTTCTTATGCGGCGCGTCTGTGGAAATACCCGTTTATATTGGCGGCGGGGCTGTTCGGCTTCTACGGAATCACCGTGTGTTCCGTCCTGCTGCTGGGACATCTCGCCTCTACCAAGTCGCTCAGTATCCCGTACACGGCGCCTTTCAGCCCGCTCAGCCTAAAAGCGATCCGGATGCAGTTTTTCAGGCCGAGCGCGCAGAAATTGAAGGACCGGGACCCGGTCTTTAAACCGGTGGACAAACACAGCCAGAGAGGAGATTCGTCATGACCAGGCCGAGCATCTCGGGACTTCAATGGTTCGTCATACTGGCGGTCGCCTCCATTGCGATGGGTCCGCTGAGATTCCCGGCTTACTTGTCCCAGCAGATGGATCAGCACGGATGGGTGCTGCTTCTGCTTGCGCTGGCCATTTCCTTATGGAATACCTATGTCGCGGTCCGCTTATCGAGCCGGCATCCCGAAGGCGATATCGCGGAGTGGTCCCGACTGTATCTCGGCAAATTTTTATCGGCCGTATATGTCGGCTGCATCGCGGTTTACTTTTTTATCTGGGGAGATTTGACTTTCGGCGAACACTGGCTCCTGGTTTCCTATCTGCAGTTGAAATATACGCCGGTTTACACGATCGTGCTTCTTGTTATGCCCGTCGTGCTTTACATGGTTTGGAAAGGGATAGAAGCCTGGGCGCGTCTTTTCCTGCTGCTCGGCTTTGTGATGACAGTCTGGCTGCTCAGCATCAACTTGCCCCAGCTGCGCAACATCGATGTCACCAACCTGCTGCCGCTCGGAAATTTCGGCCTGCCGAGGCTGCTCGGCAAAAATATGCTGACGATTTTTTACCTGTTTAAAGGCTTCGCCGTCCTCTATTTTCTGTATCCATATATCCGGTCGGATAAAAATCTGCTTCGTCTGTCGGCAGTCGCTACCGTTACGGCCGGGGCCGAGGTAATGCTCTCCTATCTGCTGCCCATTATGGTCTTCGGTTACGAGACCGCCAAAACGTTCACTTTCCCGTATCAGGAGTCGATGGAAACCGTGCCTTTTCTCCTGCTTCCTTTTGAAAAGCTAAGCTTCCTGGCCCCTCTGTTTTTCGTGCTGGTCAACATTATGATTCTGATCGTATGCGTCACCTGCTGCTCCCAGGCGCTTTGCAGGCTTTTCAACACCCGGCGGATCAAACGGATGTACGTGATCGTCTCGGTCCTCATGTCTCTCGCTTTTCTCCGGACTCTGACCGTGAACGAAGTCGATCGGCTGGTCTACATTACCGCGCTTGTATTCGGCATTATTTTCGTCCTGATCCCCAATTACATGTGGATCGTCAGTCTTTTCAGGAAGGAGAAGACGGGATGAGAAAATGGCTGCTTGTTCTCATGCTTGTGACCGGAGCCCCAGCGCTTGCCGGTTGTTTGAGCATTTCGGAGATCCGGGAACAGTCCTTTATCGTCGGGATGGGAATCGACCGTGCGGACAATGGCGAGCTTGAAATCAGCATGATGGAAATCGACATGGACGGAATGAAAAGCGGAGGCAGCGAAGGCAGCCCAGGCGGAAAAACACCCAAATATATCATCCGCCAAGCGATCGGGTCGAATATTCCCGACTGCCTGAGGCAGATCCGGACACGCCTGCAAAAAGAGCTGTCCCTCGATAAAGTCAGCTTTATCATGTTCAGCGACAAAATCGCCAGAGAAGGCATCTATCCTTACATGGATTTTCTGGTGAGATCGCCGAACATCGACCAGACCGTTCATATGTTTGTCACCACCGACAAAGTAAGCGAACTGTTCCGGAAAGATAACGGGGGGCTGACGAATTTTTCAACCAAAGGCTACGCGTTTGTCCCGACCTTTCTCGCCAGCCGCCTCTGGCAGGTGAACAAAGCGGTCATGAGCACTCTGCACAGCATCCATCTCAACCGCTTCAGCTTTGAAAACAAGGAATTAAACTTTATGGGGGAAAGCTTTCTCCGCCGGGACCGGCTTCTTTATCATTTGAACGGGATCGAGTCCAGAGAGTTCAATGTGCTCGTAAACCGGCAGGGAAAAGAAGTTATTCTGCATGCCGATCCCGGGAAACGCAACGCTCTGCAAATTAAAGAAGTCCGGCGGAAAATGGAGATTGCCCGGAAACGGGTAACTTTTACCTACTTTATTCAAGCCACTATCCTGGAAAGCAAGGAGCATAGTCCGTACCGTCATGTGGACGAAATCGAAAAAGAAGGCAGCCGGCTCTGGGAGAAAAACTTTACGAGACTGCTGAACGGCACCAAGGAGCAGGGCCTCGATATTCTCGGGATCGGCGAGCAATTCCGGATGAGGGGCTGGGATACGGCAAACTGGGAAGAACAAATCAAAAAACTGGAAGTTAGGGTCCGTATCCATCTCAAAGTTCTTTCTCCCGAAGGCAAAAGAGAATAGAACGTATACATTCAGGACATATACGATGAAAAGCCAAAAGACCCTTCCTTTAAATTAAGAAGGGTCTTTTGGTTGTCTCTTAAACATTAAGCACACCTGCCGCGGGAGAAATCCTTCTCACCGCGTCTCTTACATGCTCGTGGCAAGAAAAAAGCAGAACCTGCCGATTACCGCCGAGCTGCCCGATAATCCGCAGCGCCCCCTCCATCCGCTCCTTATCGAAATTGACGAATATATCGTCAAAAACGAGCGGCAGGGAAGCTCCGCCGGTAAACTCTTCGACGAGTGCGAATCTCATCGACAAGTATAGCTGCTCCGCGGTTCCACGGCTCAGTTTCGATGAATCCACCTGCCGCCCGTCCGGCCGTACGGCATAGAGCCGCTGCTGTCCGAACGGCGCGACCACCTGCGTAAACCGGCCGCCCGTCATCGCCGCAAAGCACGCCGAAGCCCGGCGGAGCACGCCCGGCTGGCGCTCGCGCTCACAGCGTTCACGCGTCCGCTTCACGAGCAGGGCGGCCATCGCGAGCACCGCGTATTTGCCGCCGAGCTCCCGCACCTCGGCTAGCTGCTCCTCGGTGCGCTGAAGCAGATCCCCGCGCTCGCTCCCGCCTTCGAGCTTCTCCAGCTCGCCGGCCAGGCGTCCGCGCCTGTCGCGCAGGCGGTTTCCCTCGGCCTCCATGCCGCTCAGGCGGCCGGACAGCTCCTCCTCGCGCGAAGCGAGGCTCCCTTCGTCGGCACCGGCCAGGGCCTCATCGAGCCGCTCACGCCGCGCGACGCCGGCATGCGCGTCAAGCGCGCCGGAGAGGAGCCGCGCTTCGGCCGCAAGCCCGGCCCGGCGCTCCTGGAGAGCCGCCTGCCGGAGAAGCTCCTCTTCGCCGGCGGCCTGCGCCTCGCTCAGGAGCGCTTGCAGCCGGCCGGCCGCGTGCCGCGCCTTTTGCGCGGCAGCCGTCTCCCGGCGGCGGGCCTCCGCGGCCTCGGCCGCCATGCGCTCGCGCCTTGCGAGCAGCTCGCGCTGCTCCGCAAGACGCTCGGAGCGGCGCCGCAGCCCCAGCAGCGGGTCCGCCGCCTCGGCGGCGCCCAGCAGCCGGGCCGTCCGCTCTTCGAACGCGGCGGATGAAGCCTGCAGGGCGGCAAGCTTCGCCTCGCAGCCGGCAAGTCGCTGCAGCAGGTCATGCCCGCGGGCGATGAGCTGCAGCGAATCCAGCGCCGCTTCGGGAGACAGGTGCGGCCGCAGCTTGCGTTCGCGCAGCCAGGCGCTCCAGCTCTCCTGCCCGGCCGCGGCCCGCTCTTCCAGCGAGCGCATACGGGCCGAGGCCGCCTCCTGCTGCTTCTCCAGCGACTGAATGCTCTGTTTCAGCTCTTCCAGCTTGGCCCGGCGGCGCTCCATTTCGGAGCGGTGCTGCGCCCATAGATCGGTGCCGGTCAGCCAGCTTTCCAGCTCCCGTTCCAGCCAGTTCAGCGTCTCGGGCCAGGACGGCAGAGGCATCCGGCCCCGAGACGCAGCTTCACCGGATAAGCCGGGCGCACCGGGTGCACCAGCACCACGGGCCGCGGCGGCTTCGCGGCTTCCCGCTCCGCTGCCGCCCAGAAGAAGCGCCAGATTTTGCTGAAGCCGCTGCCGGAGAGCCGCCATGTCAGACTCCAGACGGGCATCTGCGCCGTCTGCCTCAGCGTCAGCTTCGCCCTGCTGCTCGGCAGCGGACAACCACGCGCCGGAGGAGGCCGCTCTTCCCCGGCGGGCACGCCCTCTCCCCTCCGACCGGGATTCCGGCGGAAGGGTATCCGGGCCGCGCCCGTTTCCGCGGCTGCCGGCACGCGAGCCGAGCATCAGCCAGACCGTACCGGCCGCCAGCACGGCGAATACGGCGGCAGCCGCAGCTTTCTGTCCGCTGAAGAGCAGCGCCGCGGGCAGAAGAACCGCGACAGCCGCCGCTGCGTAAGCGGTCTTCTTCCTTGAAAGCTCGGATTCGCTCCGGCTCCTGTTCGACCAGGCTCCGAACTCCTCCTGTCTGCGCCGTTCTTCTTCCCGGAGCCGCTCCCGCTGTTCTCCTTCGCTTTTCAGCACTCTCCACTCGGCGTAATCGGCCGATAAGCGCCGCAGTAGACCCGATTCCGCGGCAGTGCGGGCTCCCGGCGCGTCTTCCCGGAGACCCGACAGCGTCAGCCATTCGCTCCATTCCAGCTGCCGCTCGGCAAGCTCGCCCTGCTGCTCTTCCAGGCGGCCGAACACCCGGCTCAGTTCGCTGTCGAGCAGCGCTCTCTCCCCGTCCCATTTGGCGAAAGCATCCCGCGCTTCCCGGATGTGCTCTTTCATACCGACCGATACGGGGAAATCGGCCAGATCCTGCCGCGTCCACTGCTCGTCGAGCTGCCGCAGGAGACCCGCCAGCGCGTCGTTCAGCTGAGTTCTCTCCGTCTCCGCGGAAGCCGCCGCTAGCTGCCCGCTCCGGTACGAAGCCGCCTCTTCTTCAAGGGCGGACAGTTCGGCCGCGTCTTCGAGCAGCTCTTCGCGGAGGGGCAGGGCTTCGAGAGCCCGCAGAAGCGCTATGCTCTCTTCCTCGTACTGACGCCGCTCATTCTCGAATTCGTCCCGTTCCTGACGGATGGCTTCATAGCGAGCTGCGGCATGAAGCGGAAATCCGGGAATTTCACGAATTTCCGCTATCTCTTCCTGAATCCGGCGCAGTTTCAGCCACGGCTCGAAGGCCTTCACGCAGCGCCGGGTCCACTCCAGCTCTGCGGCCGTCTCCGCCCGGGCGGAGTCCAGCTCGTGCAGCCGGTCCCCGAGGCGGTTCCATTCCGCCGTCGCTTCCTCGTACCGGCTGATCTCGTCGGCGGAACGGCTCCGGCTGGAGCGGAGCTCCTCGTACGCCCGGATGCTGCGGTTCAGCTCCTGGGTCCGGCCTCTGGGCCTGAACAGGGCGTCGGCCCTGGCGGCCAGTTTGCGCTCCGCTTCCACTACGGCGCTCCCGCTCACGCCGAAGCCCGCTCCGTAAAGGTAGCCGCCGATGTCGTCTCCCTGGAGAGTACGCAGCTCTTGAAGCTCGCCCAGCCCGAAGGCGAACAAGCTCCGGAAGAGCTCTGCGGACAATCCTCCGAGCAGCTGCCGGAGGAGTTCCTCGCCGCCTATCGCGCCCCCTTCGAGCGTTACTTTGACGGCTCCGGCTGCAGGAGGGCGTCCCGGACCGCCGTGATCCGCGTAGCGTTCGATCAGGACGGTCCGGCCCTGCTTGTCCTCCAGCAGCAGCGCCCCTCCGTGGGGACCTCCGCCTTCGGGCTCGTAGCGGTCGGCAGCCTGGGACCGCGTAGGAAACCCGAACAGAACGGCGCGGATGAAACCGAGCAGGGTGCTTTTGCCCGCCTCATTGGGCCCGTAAAGCACGGTAACGGGCGAATCGAACCGGTATGTACGGTCGTGCAGGGAGCCGAACACGCGGACTCTTATTTCCCGGATCATCATTTGCTGCCCCTCCCCTCCGGCATGAGCTGGTCGACGGCGAGTTCCCGCGCCGCCTCCAGCCATTCCCCTATGTCATCGGGAAGCCCGCCGGCTCCTGCGAAAAGCCTGGAAGCTCCGTTCTGGTCCAGCAGAGAACCAAGCGCCTCTCCCGCAAATTCCCGCAGCTTTGCCTCATCCGCCGCCAGCTCTTCCGCCAGCCGGAGAAGGTCGCCTACGAAGCTCTCCTCCCGGAGAAGCCCTTCAAAATCGATATCCTGCCCGGTCCGGGCTTCTATAGATTCAATCCACACGAATGGAGCGTCCGCTTCCGAATTGCGGAAGACTTCGCCGGAGAAGGATTCCCCACGATAGGAATCAGGGGTCTCATCCTTGCGGTGCTCTTCTGGGAGCGGCGCGTCCGTATGATTGCCGCCCGCTCCGAAGCTGCCTGCGCCGCTGCCGTATCCGGCGGCCGAACGCCCCGCCAGCGCCAGAAGCTCGCTCTCGCGAAGTTCCCGGAGCAGGTCGGAGAGGGTGCTACCTGTCTGCAGTTTCAAATGAAGAGGCCCCCGGCCTTCCAAAATGATCCGGGCGACGGAAGGTCTGCCCTCGGCCTTCTCTCTTACCCGGGCCAGCAGATCCTGCAGGCTTTCCTGCAGTTCCTGTTCCGAGCCGATGCCCGCGATCGATAGAGATTCCTCCTGCCAGCGCACCCCGTCGAGCGCGTGAAAATCCAGAGCAGGGCTCCCGTTCTCATCCACGGTCACGATATAGCACCCTCGCGGGCCGCATTCCCGTATGCTCCTGCCCTGTATATTGCCGGGATAGACGACGGCGGGTTTCGCTTCCATGAGAATTTCTCTCGTATGGATGTGGCCCAGAGCCCAATAGTCGATTCCCCGCCCCGTAAGATCTCCTCTGCTGCAGGGCGCATAGTTGTCGTAGCCCGGGTGGCCGTCTACATTCGTATGGAGGAGAGCCACCTGAAAAACCGAAGCGTCCCCGCCCCGGAAACGCAGGGCGAGGTTTTCCGTTACGGCCGCGGACGCATACGAGATGCCGTGAACTTCGGCGATAAGTCCGCGGTTTTCCTTCACGATCCGTACCGTCCCGACCTTGTCCGCCGGAAATACGTGCACGCCCGCCGGCCATTCCAGGGACGCCCCCCGGCCGTCGAGCGGATCGTGATTGCCGTGGATAATCAAGGCGGGGATTCCCGCCCGGTCCAGCTCCGCAAGGGCGCTGCGGAAACGAAGCTGAGCCCTTAGGGAGCGGTCGCCGGCGTCGTAAATATCGCCGCTGAAAACAGCGAAATCGACCTTCTCCCGGACCGCCAGCCGGACGAGCCGGCTTAACGCTCCGAAGGTCGATTCCCGGATCACCCCGCGGATCCGGTCGGGAACCGAGTTCATCCCCTTGAACGGACTGTCGAGGTGAAGGTCGGCGGCATGGAGAAATTTCAGCGCCTTCATGCGTCCGCCTCCTTCGTCTGTCTTATACCGGTATGCCGCTTCATTTCCCGTACCTCTCGTACACTCCGCGAAGTTGACGGATTACACGGTTCAGCGAGTACGATTTCTTCGCTTTCTCGGAAGCCGCACGGGCCAGCTGATACCGGTAGGTCGGATCGACGACGACCTTCTCCAGCGCCTGGCTGAGTGCGGAAGCATCCCCCGGCTCCACAAGCAGACCGTTGCGTCCGTTCTCGATCTGCTCGGCAATCCCTCCGACATTCGTGCCCACGAGGGCAAGCAGGCATAGAGCCGCCTCCGCGAATACGGAGCCGAACGCTTCAGCCTTCGAAGGAAGGACGAAAATATCGAAGAACGGCATAAACTCTTCCGGATGAAGCATGTACCCGTAAAAAATAATATCTTCATATAAGTTCAGCTTCTTCGCCAATTCTTCCAGCTCTGTCCGTGAAGGGCCGTCGCCGATAATATGGAGGACGAAAGGATGCCCACGCTCCTTGAGCATCGCGCACGCCTGAAGAAGCGTTTCGAGCCCTTTGGCCGGAACGAGACGGCAGACCGTAATGAGCTGGGCCACTTCGTTCTCGTGGGAAATCGGCCGGAAGCGCTTCTCGTCGTAGCCGTTGGGAATAACCCCGATCCGGTCGGGGTCCTGGATATATTCGCTTATATAGCCTTTAAATGAGTTCGAAACCGTTAAAATCTGGTCCAGCCGCGCTTCCATTTCACCGTAAATCGATGTCAGAAAGAGCTGTTCGGGACCGCCTTCCTCTATTTTTCCGTTCAGCAGAAGCTCTCCCTCGTAGCTGGAGTGAACCGTTACGATGACGGTCGTGTCCGGAAACACTTCCTTGATAGCGAGCGCGGCAATCGGATGATGGGCGTGAATCAGATCGTAGCTTTTGCGGATACGAAGCTTTGTCCACCATACGTAGTCTTTGTAAGTCTGGATATATTTGTCCACGATCGGATTTCCCGCATAACGGGTCCAATCGAACGTGCTGAAGGTAACGGGCTCGGTTCCCTTGCCCCGGACCCTTCTGGGAAGGGAAAAAAGCTCCATGTCCCAGCCTCTTTTATTAAATTTTTCGGTGATATACGGGACCATGGAAGAAACTCCGCCCGGCTGCTCCGGCGGGAAGAATAACGCTTGCAAAATGTTCATCGGTGCACACTCCTGATCCTCCGTCCGCTCCTGCGGCGCAAATCCGGCTTACAGCATCATACGCTCAGCCTCTTCTCATTGTACCTTCTGCCCGGCTAATAGAAAAGAGAACACGCCCCTTCCTGCCCGGACGGCGTTTCGGACTTCGGGGAGTTTTCCGAAAAAAGTTGTTCTTGTCCCCGCCCTATTTTGCTATAATGAAGTCGCCTGAAAATGCGAACGTACATTTGAATCCGGACCCCGCAGGACGGGACGGACAACTTCGGAGGAATGTTGAACTTGTGGAACGATCCGATTGAAACATGGGGTCCGGAAACGGCCAGCTCCATGATGCTAGTCATTATTACCCTGATGATTTTCATTTCAGGAAGGCTTTATTACACGCGCAGGAAAAAAGGCTATCTCTCGATGACCGTTTCGCTCATCCTTATGCTCGTCCACAACCTCCTGCGGATTTACTGGCAGGCCTCAGGCCAGCTTCAAGGGATGTCCGGCTTTGTGGACAGTCTTCTCCAGGCGGTTACTTTTGTCCTGGTCAATCTCGGCATTTATCAGCTGTATAACCCGACGCGGCGGCGTCATTATTTATCTTTTTACGGCTTGATCGCGGTCGCCCTCGGCGTTTCCGCTTTTCATTTCTATCCGCCTTCCGGGGGAAGCCCCGAGCAGGCCGCGCTGCTGGCCGATCTGCCGCTGGAGCTTTATATGTTTGTGCTGATCTTTTTGTGCGCGTATACCATTACTCCTCTGATCGGACAGCAGGGAAAATTCCAGGCCGTGATGACTTTGTATTTCGCCAGACAAACGGCACATATGGTCAACCTTTACCTGTTTCAAGGGGAGCAGAAATGGCTGATGCTGGCGGAATGGTTTATTCCGGTGATCTACGCGACGATTCTTTTCTTCCTTTTGTTCGACCGGGTCGTCGAGCTTATGCAGGCGATTTACCAGTCCTCGATTACCGATGGTCTGACCAAGGTATATAACCGCAAATATTTCGACAAACGAGTTTCGCAGTACTTACGGCTGAATTTGAACGTTTCCGTCCTGTTCAGCGACATAGACAATTTTAAAAAGCTTAACGATACCAAGGGCCATCACATGGGAGACGAGATGCTCAAGCAGGTAGCCAGCATCATGCGTCAGGAAGCGGACGAAAGCGGCATTGTGGGACGATACGGCGGCGAGGAGCTGGTTATTCTGCTGACCGATCCCGATGTCAAACCCGCCGAACTCGCGGAGAGAATCCGCAAGCGCATCGAAGAAGAAACCATCGTCACCGTCAGCATGGGTTTCAGCACGTACAAGAAAGGCCTTACGGGAGACAAGCTGATCAAACAGGCGGACGAAGCGATGTACAAGGCCAAAACGACCGGGAAGAACAAAGTCGTCAAATTCGGCGCCTGACTCTTCCCCATCTGGTTTTCCGGCAGGGAAAAACAAGGCTCTGCGGTGATAAAGAAAAGGAGCGGCCTCTGGCAAGACCGCTCCTTCTCCTCACTGAATATGGAACAACTCCTCGACCTGCTTTCCGAGAACGATGCTCAAACGCTTGGCCGCTCCCGGACCGACCGACTTCATCGAACGCTCCAGCAAGCTTATGTACGCGTGGCTCAATCCCGTCTGTCTGGCAAGCTCCCGCTGAGTCAGCCCCAGGGTCATTCTTCTGCGGATAAATTCATCCGATTTGGCGATAATTCTCATAAAAAATCACGGCTCCCATTTCCTAATTAATTCCATGGTAGCATTATAATTTACTATTGTAAACACAAATATTTACTATAGTTGATAATATATCTTCTTTCTTTTACCCCCGATTGAAAAACCACATTTTCCCTGCTATGATAAGCATGTTAACTAATGTTTACCAGAAATGCGGGTGCTGC
>NZ_FNVF01000016.1:9079-61354 GCF_900107975.1 Paenibacillus sp. UNC499MF | reverse complement strand
CTGACGGCGCAGGATAAGGAATGGGTAGAGCGCATGCTCAGCGCCCTGTTCTGGAAAGAACGCAACAGCCGCAACGGATAATTCCGGGCAGCCGCCTCCCGTGACAGCAGACCTTACATAAGCAAATCAAACTACCCGCGGGAGCCCAGGTCCCTGCGGGTTTTATCTTGGTTTATATGAATCCGGACGGCTAAGCGATTGAATTGGGTTTGGCCAGCCCTCCGAGATTTGCCTGTATCTCCTGGATCCGTTCGTTTTCCTGCCGCAGCTTGTCCTCTATACGTTCCGTCAAATGAGCGATCTGTTCTGCAACACTGTCCGGCACTTCAACTTCGGACAGCGACTTGATAATATACAGCAGACACTGCAGCGTATCTTCCATCACTTCTTTTTTGCGGCTTGCGATTACGACCTCCGCCAGAAAGATAAGGTGCGTCAGTTCATTTTGCAGGACACTCATTCAAGTTCCACTTCCTTCCACTTCCGATTATGACTGAAATTGTCGAATGTGAAAAGTTGCTCTTGACAGTTTGAACTGTAATATTTATTATACTAGATATAGCGTAACTAATTTAGTTACAGTTTAGTCCATCCAGACGGCATCCGTTATGCCCGGATACCCGTCCTTCTGCCGGCGGGCCTGTCAGGTTCTCCATGTTTGCCGGACGGCCGGCAGCCCGCTTTTTTTACTTTTTGACCGGAACATGGTTGGCCTGAAAAAATTGACTACGCGGAATAAGCGGAAACCAGACATGTTTTCCGTAAAACCGCACACATTACCTATAACGTTTCGAACCGCCAAAAGGAGGATATTTATGACCCAGCAGCTTTTTCCCGAAACCTTGAAAATTATTGCGGAGCGCCACTCCGTAAAATCGTACGATCCCGATTTCGTATTCCCCGAGGAGCATAAGGAGCTTATCCTGAACGCGGCCAACCAAGCCCCGTCCTCCTGGAACCTGCAGCACTGGAAATTCCTTGTGATCGACGATCCGGCCGCCAAACAGCGTCTGCTGCCGATCGCAAACAACCAGAAGCAGATCGCGGAAAGCTCCTTTGTCGTCGCCGTCCTGGGCGACCTGCAGGCGAACCTGAACGCCGAGACGATCTACGGAGCGGCTGTAGAAGGCGGATTTTTGACGCCGGAAATCAAGAACACGCTCGTGTCGCAAATTAACGGCGCCTACGCAAGCGGCGGCACTATCCCTCGGGATGAAGCGATCCGCAACGCCTCGTTCGCGTCCATGCAGCTTATGCTCGCGGCTAAAGCGCTAGGCTACGACACGTGCCCGATGGGCGGATTCAATCCGGCCGCGTTCGTGCAGGAGTTTAACGTTCCCGAGCGTTACATCCCCACTCTGCTGATCTCCGTCGGCAAAGCGGCGAAACCGGCTTATGCTTCCGGCCGCTTCCCTCTGGAGCAAGTTGTCGTCAAAAATTCGTTCTGACCTGTTTATCCGGCGGCCCGAACCGTTTAAAGACACACAGATCTAAACCCGCTTGCTCCCATTTGGGGCGGGCGCGCTCTATGGCTTTTCGCATCATCCTTTACGAGCCAGTCAAACCGTCTTACACTCAAAATTTCACACATGGAGGGATTCCTATGTCTTTGCTAAACGTATCCGATCAAACTTTCCAGGAAACGCTGGATAACAACAACCTTGTTCTCGTCGATTTCTGGGCGCCATGGTGCGGTCCCTGCAAAATGCAGAGCCCGATCCTGGACCAGCTCACGGAAGAAGCCGGCGAAGCGGTAACGATCGCGAAAATCAACGTCGACGACAACCCCGAAACGGCTTCGAAATTCGGAGTGATGAGCATTCCTACCTTGAAGCTGTTCAAAAACGGCAGCGAAGTCAAAACGATGGTAGGCGTTCAATCGCTTCAAACTTTGCAAGATCTGGTTAACCAAAACAAGTAATTGTCCGATTGTCCGGCAGCTTTCCCCCCCAAAGCCCGGCACAAACCAAAAAAGAGAGGTCCCTTTCGTCATCCGGCGAAGAGGACCTCTCTTTTTTTAGGGGTAAAACGCGGAACGCGAGCGCCGCGCCGTATGGTTATCAAACCGTAACATTTTCGAACAATAGTTCATCGATCAGCTTGTTGCGGTACAGCATGGACAGATGCAGCGAATCGTAATCCTGCTCCTTGTCCAGCTCCTCCATCAGCAGCCGGGCAATTTCTTGCCTCTGGCGGGAATCGTCGGTTTGCCGGAAATCGATAAATCCGGTCAGCTGATCCTCGCTTACGTCAATAGTGGCCGTTCCGATGGGAATGCCGCCGTACTCCTGCTCGTAAATCTCATAGGTCAGCGTATCGCCGTCGTCCCTTGCCAGAATGATCGAGTATTCGTCTTCTCCACCGTCCAGCTCGCTCAGCTCGTCTGCCTCTTCCAGCGAGATTTCGATCGAATCCACGATTTCCCCGTCAAAGCGGCTGTGGAACAAAAAGTTTTCGGTTTCTTCTTCCTGAAAATCGGCGACAATCAGATTCGCCGCAAGTTCCATCTCTTCCTCAAGCGGATCGAATACCCAGTCGAGCATACAGACGGCTTCGCTGCCGTAGATCCGGCATGACGCTTCCGCCACCAGGCGGGAGCCCGGATCAAAAAGCTGGTATTCCACCCGGCCTCGCATATCCTCCAGAAGCACCAGCTCGTAATCCGGTTCGGTATCGTAGGCGTCCTCTTCCATGGAGATGTCATCGAGTCCTTCTTCCTCGTAGTCTCCGTATACGGAGTCGTCACCGGCCCACTCCGCCGTCGTTTCATCGTCCTCATAGTCCACCGCCGGGGATTTCTCCGGAAGCAGCGGGGTGCCGATAATATGGTCATAGCTGCCATAAGTCAGTACAACGTCGCATTCCCGGATATTCATCGCGTCGACCAGCCATTGAATATGGTTGCGCACGAATGCATCCACTTCTCTTTTGCCGGCGGGAGATAAAGCGGCATCTTCAAGCTGAATACCCCCGGTCATCCGGTCCCCTTCGCGGTACACCAAACTGATAATTCCGGCAAAACGGCCGTCCACCAAGATTTCCGTCACTTCTCCGCCCGCCGTTTTGAGGTCGGGTCTTAGTACTAGCTGGGCCATTCGCTCTGCCTCCCTTATCGGTATTTTCCGGACGATGCAGCAAGTTCTGGCCAGGCCAAAACGGCTTACCCGGAAGATTCTGCTCCTAGCGTACCCGGATTCCCGGAAATATATGTGACAAGCGGGAGGCAAGCCCATAGAAAAAAAGGCCTGCCCGGAGTCTGCAGAAGCAGAGCGGACAAGCCTTTTTGATCTATCTGAGCGGAAGGTGATCTCCTTTCCATCCGTCAGGACTGCCGGGACGGTTCCGCTGCCCCTGACGGCTCCGGCTCGTCTTCGACCTTGAAGCGTTTCGGCAGCAGCAGCGTAAGCACGATACCGATGGCCGCCAGAACGAGCAGGGACCAGAAGATGCGGCTCAAGCTGAACGCGAACAAATCGCGGATGCCCGCCATCGTTTCCGGCGAGAACGCGGAACGTCCGTGGGCGTCCAGCGCTTTGTTGAGGTCGACGCCTCCGACCTTTTCGGGATGGGCCTGCTGATACGAGTGCAGCGAGGTGTTGTAGAGCATCCCGAACACCGCGATCCCCAGCGTCTGGCCCAGCGTACGGATGAACGTATGCGAGGACATGGCGGCTCCGCGCAGCTTCCAGCCCACGGCGGACTGCATCGTGATCGTATACGCCGTGAAAGCGAAGCCGAAGCCGATCCCGAACAGCGCCGTGTACACTTCAAGCGCCCATCCCGGAGTCGCGGACGTCATCAGGGCCAGGGCGACGGAACCCGCCGTGATCGCTCCTACGCCGATCAGGACGGCGGTTTTTACGCCCAGGCGTACGAAGCCTCTTCCCGCCAGAGCCGCGCCGACGGTCCAGCAGATGGACAGCGGGATCAGCGCGAAGCCCGAGCCGGTTGCCCCGCCGCCGTTCACGCTCTGCACCCAGAGAGGCAGGTAAATCGTGACCGCAACGAGAATCGCGCTGAGAATGAAGCCCGACGAGTTGATGAGCGTAAGCAGCCGGTCCTTGAACAGGTCAAGCGGCAGCATCGGCTCCGGTGATTTTTTTTCGACCGCGATAAAAATAAACAGGAAGATGACGGAGACGAGCAGCAGGCCGAGAATGACAGGCGAGCCCCAGGCATACTGGACTCCGCCGCTAAGCAGGGCATAGATCAGAGCCGTCATACTGACCGTGAACGTCACGATGCCCGGATAATCGATCGGCCGCTTCGTTTTTTCCAGATTTTCGTGCAGATAGGCGGAAATAAGCAGCATGGAAATAATGCCGAACGGAATGTTGAAATAGAAAATCCATCTCCACGAAACATAATCGACCATAAGACCGCCCGCGAGGGGCCCGAGTATACCCGAAAGCCCCCAGATGCCGCTGATCCAGCCCTGGATCTTCGCGCGTTCTTCGAACGAATAAATATCCCCGACGATAATCATCGTAACGGGGAGAATGGCTCCGGCGCCGATCCCCTGGACCGCCCGGAAGAAGATCATCATTTCCATTGATTGCGCGATTCCGCACAAAGTCGAGCCGATCAGGAACAAGCCGGTTCCGATCATAAAAATTTTCTTGCGTCCGTACAAATCGGACAACTTGCCGAATATCGGGGTAGAAACCGCAGTCGTGAGCAGGTAAATGGAAATTACCCAGCTCATCAAGTCCAGGCCGCCCAAATCGCCGACGATGCGGGGAATGGCGGTCGACACGATCGTGCCTTCGATGGAAGAAAGGAAGGTCACGACCATGATCGCCAGCAGGACTTTCGTTTTGTCGGTGTTACCGGTCCGAGTCATGGGCAGCACCGCCTTTTCTTTTTTTTAGTAACCGCCACGGGATGTCCGTTCAATCGCTTAATCCCGAGGGACCGCATGCAGGACGTGCGTTTCCAGCGCTTGCGCCACGCCGTCTTCATTGTTGGACGCGGTAATTCCGTCCGCCTGCTCCAGAACGCCGGCCGGAGAATTGGCCATCGCGATTCCGAGACCCGCGAAGGAGATCATCTCCAGGTCGTTATAATAGTTGCCGATGGCAAGCACTTCGTCCGGACGGACGCCAAGGCTTGTGCACAAGCTGCGCAGCGCGTTGCCCTTCGTCGCGTCCGCGTGCATCACGTCGATAAAATGATCCCCGCTGCGGATCATGCGGAGATCGCCGTACAGCCGGGAAATCGACCATTCCCGCTCCACCCGGTCCATGACGGCCGGGTCCGCGCTGTAAAGCGTAAATTTGACAAGCGGGACCGTCAAAGCCGTAACGTCCGCAACGAGATGCGGAGTGACGAAAAACTTTTTGTACATCGCCTCTTCGATCTCGGTCAAACGCTCCAGGTACATGTCAAACGGGGCGCACATGTCGAAGTGGACCCCGTGCTCGCGGCAGTAAGCGATCATAGGGGCAATTTGGCTCACCTGAAAGGCATACTGGTGAATCAGTTCCAGCCCGGGAGATTGAACGGTGGCGCCCCCGTTGTGCGTAATAACCGTTCCTTCCAGTCCCAGCTCCTCCAGAACCGGAATGGCGCTTGCCGGCCCGCGGCCCGTACAGAGCACGATAGAGCTGCCCTGCTCGTGTACACGGCGCACGGTTTCCCGGGTCCGTTCGGTAAGGAGATAGTCGTCATTCAGAAGCGTGCCGTCAACATCCAGGGCGATCAGTTTGTAAGTCATGGGGCAGGTCTCCTTTCCACTCCGTTATCATCTGGTATTATCTCATCTGGTATTACCACTAGCCTATGCCGTGCCTCCCAGCGTCTCCGCTTCGTCTCACTTATGTAGATCGTCGTGGGCACCGGGGGCGGAATCAAGAGAAGGCTTGCCTTGAAGCAGATCCAGCTCCTCCCGGGTCAATTCCCTGTACTCGCCCAGTCCCAAAGCAGGATCGAGCTGAAGGGGTCCCATCGAGATGCGTTTTAAATAAACGACCCGTTTGCCCACTGCCTGGAACATCCGTTTCACCTGATGAAACTTCCCTTCCTGAATGGTCAGCTCAATCTCCGAGCGCACCGGTTCGGCAGTCGTATCGCATCCCAGAATGCGGAGCCGTGCCGGCATCGTCACATACCCGTCATCCAGCTCGACGCCCGCCTCAAAAGCCTGCCTGTCGCTATCTCCGACCGCCCCTTCTACCTTGGCGTAGTACGTTTTCGACACGTGTTTGCGCGGAGAAAGGAGATTATGGGCCAGCTTGCCGTCGTTCGTAAGCAGCAAAAGCCCTTCTGTATCTTTGTCCAGCCTGCCGACGGGAAATACGTCAAAAGGCGCATAAGCATCGCCGAGCAGATCCACTACCGTGCGGTCCCGGTTATCTTCCGTTGCGGAAACGACGCCCTGCGGCTTATTCAGAAGAAGATAAACGAATTCCCGGTAAACGATTTTTTCCCCGCTTACGGTGATTTCGTCCCCCTCCGGGTCCACCTGCATTCCGCTGTCTTTAATCCGGATGCCGTTCACTTCGATGAGGCCGTTTTTGACCGCCTTTTTCAAATCGGACCGTGAACCGTATCCGAGATTGGCCAGCACCTTATCGAGCCGCTGTGTTTTCCTTTTAATCGCCCTTCCGCCTCCTTCCAGGCCATATTTTGATGGAGCCTGCCTATATTTGCTGCTTTTCCGCCCTATGAATAAAAGCCCTCTCGCCTCCTTGAATCCGGGGCCGGGGCATGTTCGGTGGACTTCCTTTTATGCGAATCGGGGTCATCGGTCGAAGCGTTCTGGTAAAGCATACCGGGCGGAATTAGTGCGGCTCCCCGTATTATAGACTATTCCGGGCCTGCTTGCACCTTCGGTCTGACAAAAAAACAGGAAATCTTTCACGATTTTCTCACTTTTTCATGAAGTATAAGCAGGATTTGCGTTCTTTCGTCTCGAAATTATTCTAGCTAAACAAGTAACCTTATAAGGAGTGAATTATGAAAAAATTAGCGATTTACTTAGGCATTATCGTTGTCCTTTTCGCCGCTATCTTCATGGTCACGAAATCTTCCAACAAAGGCAACGACGAAGCGGCCAACAAGCTTTACGGCGTATCCGCCTCCAAGCTGAAGCCGGCCACTCAGAAACTGCTTGAAGATCCGAATTACCAGAACCTGATCAAACCCGAAGAGCTCGACAAACGCATCGCGAACAAAGAAAGCTTCTTCCTGTACTACTACGGCGCGGATTGTCCCCACTGTAAAGTAACGACGCCTGTACTTGTTCCGCTGCAAAAAGAGCTTGGCATCGACGTGAAGCAGTTTAACCTGCTTGAATTCCAGGACGGCTGGAAAAAATATAACATCGAATTTACGCCCACACTCGTATACTACAAAGACGGCGTAGAGGTAGAACGCATGGTCGGCGGCGTGCCGGAAAACGGCGGAACCGAAGGCAACACGCGTGAGAAGTTCAAAGAATTTTTCCTCAAACATAACGGCAAGTAAATCAAAGAAGCAGCGGAGCTTATCCGCTGCTTTTGTTATTTTATTCCCGCTCCCCGGAGCGGCTGTTCAAAAATCTTTCTTTTTCATGATTCCGAGCGAAATCAGATAAGAAACGAAAAATGCAGACACTCCCGCCAACGTGATAACCGTGACTGCCGCCGGGGAAGGAAGCCCCCATTTGTCCGTCGCTCCTACAATGAAGCCCAGCATGGAAGTCGACGCGAACAGCAGAATCATCATGATGACGCTGATTACCTGAAGGTACTTGTCACCCAGCCAGTAATGCAGCGGAAGGTAAATCGCCGCATACATGAGCAGCATAATGCCGAGAAGCCCCGAGGTTCCCCAGTAGAAAGCGGATACGCCGCCCATTCCCCGGATCATCGACGTTGCCGTGCTTACGACAAAACCGATCCCCGCTCCCAGTACACCGAACAGGAGAACGCTCACATACCTGGCGCGCACGATGTCCGAGCGCCGCACGGGAAGGCTGCCCAGCAGGATGAAATTACGGTTCTTCACGTCGTGATTCGCGGAAATAAACAAGAGCATGATGGAGGGAACAAGCTGGACCACTACACCGCCCATCCGGGAACCGGAAAAAGAGACGGCAAAGAAAACGACATAGACGGCCATCCACAAGAGCTCTTTTCTCATCACGCGGAAATCTTTGCTAAGCAGTGCCAGCATGGCTGTTCCCTCCTTTGACCGTGTAGACCATGATATCTTCCAGTGTGGCGGGCTCGATGACCGCGTAGCCTCCGAACAGCTTTTCCGCCTGCGGCCGGTTATAAACCAGGCCTTGGAAGCCTACGGACGTTTCCCGGATGGAAACGAACTGCCTGCGGATGTCCGCATCGAGCAGCTCTGTCCCTCCTTTTACGATGGCATACCGTTCCTGGACGTTATCCTTGCTTTCACTGAATACGAGCTTCCCCCGGTTCATAAAAGCGATGTAATCCGCGACCCGGTCCAAGTCCGTCGTAATGTGCGTGGAGAACAGAATCGTATGCTGTTCATCCTGCATCAGATCGGCCAGCAGATCGAGCAGCTCTCGCCGGAAAACCGGATCGAGCCCCGCGGTCGGTTCGTCCATCACCAGAAGCTTGGCCCCGTGGGATAGAGCCGCGGCCAGGCCGAACTTCATCTTCATACCTTTGGATAAGTCCGAAATCTTCTTGCCGGACGGGAGCTCGAACTGCTCCAAATACGTTTGAAACTGGGCTTCGTCCCATTTCGGGTAAAAGGAAGCGAGAAGCCTGCCGGTCTGCCGGACGGTCAGATGCTCGTAGAAATGGCTCTGATCCGATACAAAACCGATCATTCCCTTGATCTCCTTCTCCCGCTCCGGCATCTCCATTCCTTCTATGAAGACGCGCCCCTGCTCCGGAATAACGAGATGGAGCAAAATTTTGATCAGGGTGCTCTTGCCCGCGCCGTTAGGTCCGATCAGACCCGTAATGTATCCTTTCGGAACTGCAAAGGACAAATCCTGAATGTTGAAATTGGGATACGTTTTGGAAATATGCTGAAATTCCACCGCATTCATCGAATGTCTTCCTCCTCTTCATACAGCGCTTTGACGGTCTCGACCGTTTCTTCCACCGTTATTCCCAGGCGCTTTGCTTCCCGGACGGCTTCCGACAATTTCGCTTCGAACTGCTTCAGCTGCTGTTCCCGGATATATTCCCGGTTAAGACCGGAGACGAAGGAGCCTTTACCGACGACCGAGTCGATCAGCCCTTCCTTCTCCAGCTCCTCGTAGGCTCGCTTCGTCGTGATTACACTGATTTGCAGGTCTTTGGCCAGCTGCCGGATCGACGGCAGACCTTCACCGGGAAGCAGCTCCCCCTGCAGAATTTGGCGCTGAATCTGCTGCCGGATCTGCTCGTAGATCGGCTCGCCTGAACTCTGCGAAAGAATAATGTTCATAGTTCACCCGCTTCGCATTCGATCTGTTTATATTGTATATGTATACTATATACAATATGTACAATAGTGTCAATGTCCTTTTGAGCCTATAAAAAAACGGCAGACCGCTTGGAGCAGTCTCCGTTTTTTGTCTGACGGCCGCCGGTGCAGGAGGCATTAGCGGACTCCGTAACGTCCCAGCTCCTCCATGAGCAGCCGGATCCCTTTGCGGATTTCATCCTCTCCCGCTTGGGAGACATTCAGCTTCAAATAATTGTCGCGCGGAAAACCCGGCAGATAGTGCTTGCCGATCGGTTCGATCACCACCGATTTTTTGCGCAGCCTCTCCGCCAGCTGCGTTTGGGGCACGGACGCGTTCAGCAAAAGGTGCGTATGGACGGGAGACTGCGCCTCCCCTTCCACCATTTCCTGTACTGCATCGCATGCAAGCGGTCTATACTCCTCAAGCATTCGCCGGAGCACCCGCGACCTGGCCGCGTAGGCGGCTTTGATTTTATGCTTGTGACGTTCGAACATACCGCTTCTCAAATAAATTTCCAGCGCACCCTGGGAAATCATCGAGCTGTCGATGTCGGCAATCCGTTTATAGCGGCTGAAAAGGTCCACAAGGCTTGCGGGGATAACTGCCATGCCGATGCGGAGACCGGGGAACATGATTTTGGAAAAGCTTTTCAAATAAATCACGCGCGCCCCTCCATCGTAAGCATGAATCGGATCGGCTTTGCCGTCCGGCTCCAAGTCGGCCAGATAGTCGTCCTCCACCACATAAACATCGTACTTGCGGGCAAGGGCCGCGATTTTCTTCTTTACTTCCGTAGGGTATGAGCTGCCTAGCGGGGCGTGAAACCTCGGCATCGTATAAAAGAACTTGACCGGCTCCGTCTTGAAAAGCCGCTCCAGCTCGTCCAGATCGATGCCTTCCCGCGAACGCCGTATTCCCATGACCGGAACTCCGTGCGTCACGAGCTGTTCGATGAACAGGTGGTAGCCGGGCTGCTCGATCAGCACCTTCGTCTTCCCGTTCGGGAAAGGAAGCGCGGCCAGAATGGCCAGCGCCTGCTGCACGCCGGATACGACAAACAGGCTTCCGACGCTTGTGAACACCTGATAATCCGCAAGCAGCTTCTGCATCCTTACGAGCAGCTCAGGCAGCCCTTGAGGCGTCCCGTACACAAACAAATCGTTTTTGTACGTATCGATCGCTTTGTTTATGCAGTGCTGGAAATCCAGATATGGGAAAAAGGCCGGATCCGGAGCCGAGACGGCAAAGTTGATATCGTCCGCCGGGACCGGAACGGAATCACACGACATTTTAACGACAAAATATCCGCTTCTGGGCATGGAATAAATCAGATGCCGGCTCTCCAGCTCCTCCAGCGCACGGATAACGGTGCTTTTGTTGACCCGGTAGCTTTCGGAAAGCTGCCTGATGGAGGGAAGTTTGCCGCCTTCCTTATAGCGCCGGTCCGCGATCTGCCGCTCCAGATCGGTTAAAATTTCTTCATATTTGTGCATGCTTCCCCTTCTTCATTGAATCTGTACCGGTACAGATCATCTTTTTCACCTATTGTAGCACAGGTACAATCCCCTTAAAATCTAGATAAGGACCTTAATAAACCGCTCTGCATGCAAGCTCTAAGGAATAGATCGCCATGAAAACAGCACCGCTCGCCAAAGCTTATCTGTCCGCCGTACTTTACGCCCTGATCATCGGGTTATCCTTTATATTCGTAAAAACCGCCCTCGTTTCCACGGGGCCGTTCGACCTGCTGGCTCACCGGTTTACGGTTTCCCTGGCCGCCCTGCTTGTGTTCCTTGCGATCAGCGGAAAGCGGCTGAACATCCGGAAGCGGGATTATTTAGCCATCCTCCCGATGGCCGTGCTGTATCCCGTTCTGTTTTTTGCTTTTCAAACCTTCGGCCTGGTACAGACGTCCGCTGCCGAAGCCGGAATCATTCAAGCCGCAGCTCCCGTGTTCACCATGATGCTCGCTTCGGTTATGCTGAAGGAACGAACAACCACCCGGCAGAAGCTGTTCATCGCCCTCTCGGTGGCAGGCGGTGTTTATATTTTCGCCATGAAGGGGCTGGACTTTCGCACACTGAACGGGGCCGGGCTGTTCCTGATCCTGCTGTCCGCTCTTTCTTCCGCCGGATACAGCGTGCTCGCGAGAAAATTAAGCCGCAGCTATTCGCCGCTCGACCTGACGTTCGTATCGCTGCTTTTCGGCTTCATCGCGTTTAACGGATTTGCGGTCATCCGCAGCACCGCCCAAGGCACGCTTCCGCACTATTTCGAGCCTTTCGGCGATCTCACGTTCACCGTCTCGGTCGTTTTTCTGGGCGTGCTGTCCTCGCTGGCGAGTTCATTTCTGTCCAATTACTCCCTCTCCAAAATGGAGGCTTTCAAAATAAGCATTTTCAGCCAGTTGGCCACGATCGTAACCATGGCGGCCGGTGTGCTCATTCTTCATGAGAAACTGGCGTATTTCCACTTGATCGGAGCCGCTCTGATGATAGCCGGAGTGGTCGGCGTATGCCTCCCCGCTTCTCCCCGGAAGATGTCCGGACAGCCGGCAAAAAAATCGGAGGCTTAATTCCGCAGATTCCGCAGATTTCACAGACTCCGCAGACTCTGCAGACTCTACTGACTCGACAAAGTCCGCAGGCAAAACAAAAAGGCCGTGACATTCACGGCCTTTTCTTCGTCTTCCTTGTTCCGGGTTGTCGGCTTCCGGCCGGATGCGAAGTACCGGCTCCTCGTCCCGGACCCCGCCTTAAAGAGAGACGCGCATATGTATGCCCGCCAATCGCTCCCCGTCCGGTCCCGTTTTCTCCGACACGTCATAAAGGCGGAAACCGAGCTTCGTATACAAGAGAAGCGCGGGTGTGTTCGTATTGTGGCAGATGAGGTTAAGATACGGGGCATGGAACTCCCGTTTCGCTTTGTCCATCATCGTCCGAATCAGATAGGAGGACGCTCCTTTACCCCGGTAGCCCGGCGCCACAATCACGTTTCCGAGCCAGCATTCCGCCCCCCGGACACAGTCGTACAAATTGGCGTATGCCGCGATTTCCCCGCCTTCGGCTGTTATAACAGTCGGGCAAAACCGGGTTTTCAGCGTTTCGCGAATCTGCTCCGGCGTTAACGGATACACACCCTTCGGATACATGTAAAACAGCTCTCCCGCATGCCGGGGCAGCCCGCTTATCACATCCAGATCGTCTGGCGACAAGGGCCTGTTTTGATAATCCGCCATACTCCCCCACTCCTTTTCGTATGTAACGTATCACTCCGCGCACCGCATACCGGGTACTGAGTACCACGTAACACGCAGCGAGCACGCGTAACACCTGCCGGAGAACGCCGCTTTCCCGCCCGTTCCGGGTCTCTGTCCCCGCTTGCAAAAAAACCGGCCGGGCCTTGTGCCTGCCGGTTCCTTTTCCGCCGCTTCGTTCAGAATCCGAGCCGCCTCATAAACTGTATCCCGTTTCCGAAACGGGTCGCTGCATGAAAACAGCCCGAAGCGGGAAATCATCATCGTAATTTGCGTATGATGCCAGCCGGGAACCATCACGATTCCTCCCTGTCCGTTTCCGGTCCGGCTTGAAGCTGACTGACGCGCCCCGCAAGCTCCTCACCCACGATGCGAATATCCAGGGGATACGGTTCGAACGGTCTCTCCCGGTTATTCCGGAGCTTGATGAGATAGGCCTCCGCATCCCGCAGCAGCAGGGCGAGATTTATTCCGAGGAGCATGTCCGGGTACCCCTGCAGCTTCGCGATCCCCGATTCCATCAGTTTAACGGCTCCCGACACGTTAGCGTTCTGATGATGATACAGCCCTACGGCAATCTGGAGCAGCCCCTGGTAAAACGGCTTCCTGCCTTCCTCCAGCCAAAGGGTTTCCATCACTTCGTGGCATTCGTAGTAATCCCGGTTCACATTAAACTCGCGCAAAAAAGCGATGTACAAAGGATCGTAGGGACGCAAATCAGCGCTCCCCTTTTTTCGCCCGCTTGATGGCTTCCTGGATTTCATCCTGGAGTTCGCGCATGGCCCGCGTATCGTCCTTTTCGAAAATTTCATTAAACCGCATCTGGAATTGGACCGCTTCCCGAACCCGGTGATAGAAGTACAGCACCTGGATGCAGTTCAGAATGACGGTAACCAGATTCGAATTGTCTTCGAACAGCTTCTGCGCTTCGACGATTTCGCCGCGGATGTTGGACATTTCCTGATCCAGCAGATAAGCGGCTTCGGCCGCCCGGCTTAGTCTTGTGCGGACCTCCTCCGGGAGCATACTTTCCTTGTATTTATAATTCAGGGAATGCTCGATGGTCGCCCAGAAATTCATCGCCAAAGTACGCAGTTGAATTTCGCCAAGCACCTTTTTCATCCCAAGAGAGGTCTGAACCGGATATTCGATAATAATATGAAAGCTGCGATAACCGCTTTCCTTCTTGTTGGCGATATAATCTTTCTCGTAGAGCACTTTCATATCTTTACGCTGGTGAATCAGCTCGCGCATCGTTTCGATGTCTTCCACGAACTGGCACATGATGCGGATGCCCGCGATATCCTCGATGCCGGTTTCGAGTTCGTCCATCGGCACGTTCAGCTTTTTGGCTTTATCCAAAATGCTGGAAATTTTTTTAACCCGCCCGGTCACGAATTCGATCGGAGAATATTCCTCGCGGTTTTTAAGTTCCGCCCGGAGCGTTTTGAATTTAATTTTGAGTTCTTCTACGGTCTGTTCATAAGGAAACAGAAATTTCTTCCAATCTCTTCCATCCATAAGAACTGCCTCCACTTCCGGTCAAAGTCGACGTTGATCTGCCCCGATCGCCTCGGAAATATGGGTAAAGCCGTCTTTTTTAAGCAGGGTCGACAAACCTTCATTCAATTTCTTCAAAAGTCCCGGACCTTCGTATATAAGCGCCGTATATACCTCGACGAGGCTCGCTCCCGCCCGGATTTTGTCATAGGCATCCTGCGCGGTGAAAATCCCGCCGGAACCGATAATCGGGATGCGTCCTTCCGTCATCCGGTACACGCGCGAAATAAGCTCGGTCGACCGGTTTGTCAGCGGACGTCCGCTCAGGCCCCCTGCCTGATCCCGATTGGGATGATTCAAACCGTCGCGTCCAAGCGTCGTATTCGAAACGATAATTCCGGAAACCCCGCTGCCGCCGATGACGGCAATCGTATTTTCCAGTTCGGTGTCGGTCAGGTCGGGCGCGATTTTGACGAGAACAGGCTTGGCCGCGCCGCCGTTACGCTCGTGTTGAATCTTCATCTCGCCCGTAACCGCATGAAGCAATCTCTGCAGATCATTGCCATGCTGCAAATTACGCAGATCGGGCGTATTCGGTGAAGAGATATTAACGACGAAAAAGTCGCCGTGCCCGTACAAAGTCCGGATGCAGGAGCGGTAATCTTCCTCCGCCTGCTCGTTGGGCGTCGTCTTGTTCTTCCCGATGTTGACCGCCACCGGAATCGGACGGCTGCCGAGGCGGCTCATATTTTGCGCCATCGCCTCCGCGCCGATATTGTTGAAGCCCATCCGGTTAATCAGGGCTTCATCTTCCGGAAGCCTGAAAAGCCGCGGCTTGTCGTTGCCGCTCTGCGGCTTGGGGGTAACGGTCCCCACTTCCATAAATCCGAATCCCATTCTGGAGAACCCCTCCACCGCCTGGGCATTCTTATCCAGTCCGGCGGCAAGTCCTACCGGATTAGGGAACGCGATTCCCCACAGCGTGCTGTGCAGTTCCGGAGCATGCCCGAACCCCCAGGCAGCGCCGATAACGGATGACATGCCAGGAATTTTGGCAGCCGTTTTAAGTCCGTTAATCGTCAAATGGTGCGCCTTCTCCGCGTCCAGGCGAAACAGGACCGGCTTGGCGATCTTCTTGTATACCATATAGTTGACACTCCGTTCCTCAGTACTCTCATCTGTCAGTTTATCGCGTTCCACGCGAGAATGCAAAGATTTTTACCCGTACAGAAACCTGTGACGAAGGTGCATAACTCCCTTTAAACCGCATTAAACACGAACGAAATATATTATAACACATAAATCGTTCGTTTTATCACTCGTTCCGTACAAACGTTTGGTTATTTTGAGCGTTAATTGCGGCAGAACCTATTTCTACAAAACGGATCGCTTTAATCAGCTTTAAAAAAGGCGTATTTAAGCGGCGCTCCCCCGTTTCCCGTGCCGCGCAGAATTTGCCTCCCAATGACAAAAAAGCGCCTTCCCCGCACTGGGCAGGGAAGGCGCTCTCGCATCCGCCTTAACGGACGGGATTTAATCCAGCCAGCGGTACACTTTACCCGGATTGGTTTCCTGAACCTCCGAAGGAAGCTTGAATGCTCCCTTCGGGCCGAATCCGGCCCCTGGTGTTCCGCTTCCTTTAGCTGCACCCGCGCCTCCGGGACCGTCTCCAACGAGCCCCGCGGGGAGCAGCCCGCTGCCGATGGTGACCTTCGTCCCTTTCGGCGCCATATCGAAAAGCTCCTCCACGTCTTCCTGTTTCATCCGGATGCAGCCCAGCGATTCGTCCTTGCCGATCGAGGACGGGTGCCTGGTCCCGTGGATCGCATAGTCCGTATCGGACAGCGTCATCCCCCGCGTGCCGAACTCGCCTTTCGTCCGCCCCTTCGGATTGCGGACTTTCTCGGAGACGGCGAATTCGCCGAGCGGCGTCCGAGCGCCTCCGAGACCGACCTCGTAGCTCCGCACGACGGTCCGGCCGCTCACGAGCGCCAGCCGGTGCAGCTTCGTGTCCACGAGGATGGCCAGCGGCTCGCTGAGCGCCGCCTCCGCGGCGGCGGAAGAGGCGGGCGGCTTCGTGCCGGGGCCCGCTTCCGTGCCGGCAGCCCCGGCTGTCCCGCCCGCGGCTCCTCCGCCCGCGGCAGCCGCCTCCCGTACAAGCGGGAACGCTTCCCGCATGTACGGCGTAAGTCCCGACATCACGTTGTCGGGATACGGCCTCAGCAGCTCCTCCGGGCGCTCCGGCAGCTTCCCGCTCGCCGCGCGGTAAGCCTCCATCGCCGAGCGCAGCACGAGGAGCTGCTCCTGGCGCTGCCGCCAGGCTCCCGCAGGCTCCGCGAAGCGGCCGGGGTCGTCCGGGCGGCAGTTGCAGGCGGCGGCGTCGAAATAGGCGATCGCCGCCGCTTCTGCCGGCCCGCCGCTTGCGACCGACAGGAGCGGCTTCAGCGGCCGGTGCCAGGCGATCCAGCCGCCTCCCGGCCCGTCCGCGCCCTGCGCGGACAAGAGGACGGCTTCGCCGCCTGCCCGCCTGTCGCGCAGCAGCATCTGTCCGAGCGATCCGCTCGCGGACTTTTCTGCGGCGGAGGAGCCCTCCGCCGCCAGGTAGACGCGAAGCTCCCCGTCCGCAGCCGGGAGTTCCGCCGATGCGGCGCCGCTTCCGCCGGGGCGCCCGTCTCCCGCGTCCGGTCCCGCCGGGGAAGGCAGCAGCATGATCAGCGCCAGCAGGGCGGCCGTCAGCGCCGCTTTTCTGCGGCGGCTCCGCTTGGCCGCCGTCTTCAGCTCCTGCGGCCAGGGGACGGAGGAATCGAGCGCCGACCAGTCGACGGTTATTTTCCGCTTTTCGAACGCTTCATAGATTTCGCCGGACTGCGCATAACAGTAAGCCGCTTTCCCCCGGTCTCCCCGGGCCGCATACTCCCTGCCGAGCAAGTACCACGCCATCCGCTGGTCCGGATGATCCCGGACATATTCTTTCAGGTAAACCCGGTCTTCAATGGGATTGTGCCTCAAAAATCGGGCCAGTTTCTCGTCCGGTTTTTCTGTGCTCACTTTTTTCACCGCCTGCTTCAAGGATTACCGGTGCTTCTTTTCCTTTTATCGGCAGGAGAACTCCTTCCGTTGAATTTCCTTTTAAAAATGTCTATTATTCTATTTTTTTCTCTCTTTTTGATCTTTTCCGACAATAACAGACAAAAAAGCCCTGTTTCCTATGGGGAAACAAGGCTTTATTTGTATAAAGAAAGAGATCTTACATATTGAAAGGAGTATCGGCCACTTTGATCGAATCGGTCGGGCAGCCGTCTTGCGCATCCTGCAGATCGTCGTACAGATCTTCCGGAATTTCGGTTACGCCGTGGTTACCGTCGTTTTCGTAAATCACTTCCGCAATACCCTCGTCATCGTAGTCGTAAATATCTGGAGCAGTTGCGCCGCAAGCTCCGCACGCAATGCAGGTGTCTTTTTCCACCCATGTATACTTAGCCATATATGAATTCCTCCTCTAATAGTCCTCCATTGTCCACTATAATATAAAGTATTCGAAAGTTCAACGGAAAGTACAAGTGAAAAGCCAGCCGCCGCGCGGTGTCCGGCTCTTCCCCTTTAAGATTTCATTCCGGGCCGGATGTTATTCGGCTTCCGGCTTTTATAACGGGAATGAATCTCCGTCGGGGTCTTTCTGCAAAGAAGTTCCCCTCCGTTTGCGGTTGCGGATATGCGCCGAAGGATTGTCTCCGATCATCCCCGCGGTGAGCACCGCATCTTCGCCGAATTTATCCCGGAGCGCGTCCATGATTTCGCTCAGTTTGTCCTTCTTCGGCTGCTGCTCGTAACTGAACAGATCGAGCTGAATGGCCGCCTCTTCCTTCGGAGTCAGGTTCTGGCCCGTGATGCCGAGGAGGCGGATCGGCTTTTCCGGCTCCCAGTGCCGCTCGAACAGCTCGCACGCGGCCTTGTACAGATCTTCGTGGTGATCGGTCGGGACGTTCAGCGTCACATTCCGCGTGATCGTCTTCATATCGGGGTCCCGGATCGTGATCTGCACAGTCGAAGCCATCAGTTTCTGATGCCTGAGCCGGCGCCCGACCTGGTCCGCCAGATTCAGGAAAACACGAAACACTTCCTTGCGGTCGGTATAATTGTATGGAAGCGTCGTCGTATGTCCGACCGATTTATTCGGCTCGCGCTCCGGGTTTACTTCCGAACGCGAAATGCCGTTGGCGGCCTGCTTGAGAGCGGGTCCGCTTATGCCGAACGACTTGCGTAGAAGCCCTTCGTCGGCGGCCGCCAGTTGGCCGATCGTGTGAATTTGCAGCTTTTGCAGCTTCTCGGCCGTCTTTCTGCCGATGCCGTACAATTCTCCGCACGGCCGGTCCCAGAGAACCTTCGGCACGTCCCGCAGACGAAGGACAAACAACCCGTTCGGCTTTTTCATATCGGAAGCCATCTTGGCCAGAAGCTTGTTGGGCGCCACGCCGACCGAACAGGGCAGTCCGAGCTCTTCGCGTATCCGGGTCTGAATCTCCTCCGCGATCTGAAGCGGGGTTCCGAACTGCTTGGAACCCGTTATGTCCACATAACATTCATCAATGGACATGGTCTCGACCATCGGTGAATAATCATAGACTATACGGCGGAAGCCCCGGGAAAACTGCCGGTACAAATCGAAGTTCGGCTTGATGAGCACCAGCTCCGGACAAAGCCTCATCGCCTGCCGGACAAGCATGCCCGTTTTGACGCCGCGCGCCCTGGCGGGATAGGAGGAGGTTACGATGATGCCTTTGCGCTGCTCGACGCTGCCCGACACCGCGATCGGCTTGCCTCGGTACAACTCGGGCTCCACGACTTCGTGTACGGAACAGTAAAACGCGTTCATATCAATATGTAAAATGACTCGTCCGTTTTTGGGATACCCTTCCTGTACCATCATCCCGGTTTCCTCCTTCCCGCGGGACGCTTAAAGTCCCGAATTATGTATCTAAAGCACGTGCGGCGCACTTTGTCCTCGTTATTTCTTCTCATTCTTAGTCTATTCCTGTCCGCTTTCGGAATCAAGAACGGCTATCGTCCAAAATTTGCGAAAATTCATTCTTTATGGGTGAAATTATGGTATAATCGTGCATTATACATTCGAGAAAACATTCAAAAAATGAACAGCCACACGTTTAGAGGGGGAGCACCGAAATGTCCGATTCAATCAAAATCTTTGACACTACGCTTCGTGACGGAACCCAGGGCGAAGGAATCAGCCTGTCCGTGGAGGACAAACTGAAAATTGCCCAGAAGCTCGACGAGCTGGGCGTTCATTATATAGAAGGCGGCTGGCCCGGAAGCAACGGCAAAGACATTGAATTTTTTAACCGTGTTCAGGAACTGAATCTTAAGCATGCGAAAGTAACGGCATTCGGCAGCACCCGCCGCAAGAACACCAGAGCCGAAGAAGATCCCAATCTGACGACGCTGGTGGCATCCGGCGTTAAAGTCGCGACGATTTTCGGAAAATCGTGGGATTTTCACGTTCACACCGCCATTCAGACGACGCTGGAAGAAAATCTGGCGATGATTTTCGATTCCGTCCGTTATCTGAAAAGCTGCGGTCTTGAAGTGATTTACGACGGCGAGCATTTTTTTGACGGCTACAAAAACAATCCCGACTACGCGATCCAGACGATCCGTCAGGCGCAGGAAGCCGGCGCGGACTGGATCGTGCTTTGCGATACGAACGGCGGATCGATGCCGGAAGAGATTTTCGAGATCGTCACGGAGGTCAAGAAACAGATCACGACTCCCGTAGGCATCCACGCCCACAACGACTGCGAGCTGGGGGTCGCCAACTCCCTGGCAGCCGTAAGGGCCGGCGCCCGACAGGTCCAAGGCACGATGAACGGATACGGCGAGCGCTGCGGCAACGCGAATCTGTGCTCCGTCATTCCGAATCTGCAGCTTAAGCTCGGCTTCGCCTGCATTTCCGATGAGCAGCTGGAATCGCTGGGGCCCGTCGCCCGTTACGTCAGCGAGATCGCGAACATGCACATGCCGATGAACCAGCCGTACGTCGGCAGCGCGGCTTTCGCCCACAAAGGCGGCATCCACGTGTCCGCTATTCTCAAGCACGCGAGCACGTACGAGCATATCGTTCCCGAGAAGGTCGGCAACAAACAGCGCGTTCTCGTTTCGGAGCTCGCGGGACAGAGCAATCTCGTGTCGAAGGCGGCCGAGCTCGGCCTCAATCTGGAGCAGCAGGACGGCAAAGCGAAAGAAATCATTTCGCGCATCAAAGACCTCGAACACGAGGGGTACCAGTTCGAAGGTGCGGATGCTTCGCTGGAACTGATGATGCGTGAAGCTTCCGGCGAGCTTCAGGAGCCGTTCGTGCTGGAATCGTTCAAAATTTTCGTGGAAAAGTCGGCGGAGCGCCCGGTAAGCTCCGAAGCTTTCGTCAAGGTGAACGTGCACGGCGAGTCCATGTACACCGCCGCGGAAGGCGACGGTCCCGTCAACGCGCTCGATAACGCGCTGCGTAAAGCGCTGCTGCCTTTCTACCCGGACATTCACAAGATGCACCTGTCCGACTATAAGGTACGCGTGCTTGACGACAAAGGAGCCACCGCTTCCAAAGTCCGCGTTCTCATCGAATCCCGCAATTTCGAGAACGAATGGAATACCGTCGGCGTTTCCTCCAATATTATCGAAGCCAGCTGGCACGCGCTCGTCGACAGCTTCCGGTATGCTCTGATCGGCAAGTCCTGCGTCGCGAGAGAATCGCTCGATCCAAGACCGGTCGGTCTTGTGAACCATTAATTAGTTTACTTTACAAAAAGATAAGCCCCGTTTCCTCCGTGCAGGCCAGCTTGGCCTGGACACGGACCCGAAACGGGGCTTTTTTGTTTTACGGAAAATCGCGACGGGACTAGACGCCAGAGATCCCCCTACCTTCTAGCTCCCCTTGATCAGAGCTTTAATTTTCTTCTCCCATTCCGCCTTTGGAAGAAGGTTTACCACTTCCCGGACGACTCCGTTCCTGTCTACGAGGAAGCTCGTCGGGATAGCCAGAAACTTGAACGATTCCGAAACTTTACCGGGTTCGTCGAGCAGCACCGGAAAATTGATGCCGTACTCCTTGGCGAACGCCCTCGCCTTTTGCTCGTCATCCTGACTCGTTACATTTATCGCCACCAGGTCCACTTTGTCCCCGTATTTTGTCTGAAGATCAATCAAATCCGGCACTTCCATCTTGCACGGACCGCACCAGGACGCCCAGAAATTCAAAATTAGCGGCTTATCGCGCGCGCCTCCGACCTTGTAAAGCTTACCTTCCAAGTCCGGCAGGCTGAAAGAAGGCACAAGCATGCCGGGCCGGGGGCCCGTTTGGGTAGGCGCAGCCGCTTGTTTTTCGTCTTTTTTGCCCATCTGGACAAGTATAGCCGCGGCCAGAAGAAACACGATGGCCAGAATCGCTGCATTCCGTTTCAATTTCAGCCCTCATTTCCGCATCATTCGCTTTTTATTCTATCACACGGGAAGCTCAAAATCAGGTACATACACTGTCAGTATCTCCATCTTTATCCGATTCCAACATTATGAACGGTTTAAAAAGTATGATCTTCCGACCCGGGGAAACCCTATCCGTACCAAGTCAGAAGAGAGGTCAACCACATGGAAAAATCGAAATCCCGAGGGCTTGACATCATTTTCGAGAGTGACCAGAACGACGATTACCAGTTTACCGCCGAACAGACGGCTGAAGGCGGCAAACAAGAAGGGGGCGGCAAAGGCCGGATTCTTGAATTTATGGCCATCGCGACCGTACCGCTTGTGCTGGTACTCGGCAACTCTATGCTGGTCCCTATTCTCCCCCAACTGGAGACCGAGCTGGGCATCACCCAATTCCAGAGCAGTCTGGTCATCACTCTGTTTTCGATAACCGCAGGACTGATCATCCCTATCTCGGGCTACTTGTCCGACCGGTTTACGAGGAAATCGGTGATCATCCCGTCGCTTATCATCTATGGGGCGGCCGGAGTCTTAGCGGCGTTCGGAGCGATCTGGAAATCCTATACGATCCTGATTATAGCCAGAGCCATTCAAGGAATCGGCGCGGCCGGAACGGCCCCCATCGCGATGGCGCTCGTCGGGGATTTATATAAAGGCGGTACGGAGAGCAAGGCCCTTGGCCTGACGGAAGCATCCAACGGGTTCGGCAAGGTGCTCAGTCCCATCCTCGGTTCCCTGCTTGCCCTTATCGTCTGGTATATGCCTTTTTTCGCCTTTCCCGTCTTTTGCGTTCTGGCCCTGCTGGCTATGATGTTCCTCATTCACGAACCTAAAAGCAAGAAGGAACCGACGAAGCTCAAACCTTATCTTCACAAAATCGGGACCATTCTGAAAAATAAGGGACGCTGGCTGATCACTTCCTTTTTCGCGGGCTCGCTAGCGCTTTTTATCCTGTTCGGCGTCCTGTTTTATCTGTCCAACATACTGGAAGAGCCACCCTACAACATTGATGGCGTCAAAAAAGGGCTCGTCCTGGCCATTCCTCTCCTGGGCATGGTTATTACCTCTTACACAACCGGAGCTCTAATCAAGAAAAACGGCACCCTGATGCGTTGGCTGATCAACATCGGCCTGTTAACGATGACGCTTTCCCTGGCATCCACGATTTTCGCTTTTCAGAACTTGTATTTGTTTATCGGACTGCTTACCTTGAGCGCTATCGGCACCGGATTGCTTCTCCCCTGTCTCAATACGATGATCACCGGATCCGTGGAAAAAAGCGAACGCGGTATGATCACGTCCATTTACAACAGCCTCCGATTCATCGGCGTGGCCTTCGGTCCGCCCATTTTCGGCTGGCTGATGGATAAATCCGACCGGCTCATTTTTATAACCGTCGCCTCTTTGGCGGGTGTGACGCTGCTTCTCGTGTTTTTCCTTGTTAAACCGCAGGGGAAAATAAGCTGATCCGTTGAGTGCGGCACGGGATTTCGCTATAATTAGCGCATGATGAACGCGAATCGGTTAACTGAAATCAAAGTAAGCCCGTCCCTGTATACGGAATGGCTGGAGCGCTTCGGCGGATTTCCCGCCGAAGAAGCGTGCGGGTTCGTCTACGGAAAAATTCGCAAGCAGACCGCATATGTCTCCTCTTTTGCGTGGGTTGCGAATGTTTCGGAGCACCCCACCCGCTCTTTCCGAATGTCTCCATCCGATATTATGATTCATTTGGGCGGCGGAACAACCGGGAATGACCGGCGGGCAGAGGCTTCGGAAGATCCCGTACTGCTGGGACTGTTCCACTCCCACCCCCGCACGCCCGCTTTGCCGTCTCACGAGGACGTTTCGGCCTTTCGGCTGTGGCCGGAGCTGCCCTCCTTCTGGATTGTCTCCCTGGAGCGCTCCGTCCCCCAAACCGCAGTTTACGCTTGGGAGGAGCCGCTGGAGAGCGGCAGCGGTGCTTCACCCGGGCCGTCCGAATCGTCTGTTTCCGCCAATAAGGCCGTGACAACTGTGGATACGGGACAGATCCGCATTGTGAGTCCCTCCGTCAAGGAGTGGAGGACCGATCGGATAGAGCCGGTTGAAGCAACCACTCCGTTTGACCAGTCCGATAAGACTACAAGCCTCTCAAGACTCCGCGTGGGGCCCGGCCGACCACCGCGCAGCGTCGCAGCGCGCGCCTGGGATTCGCGCTTGCTCCGTAAAATCCCGCTTTATATAGAAGCGCCATAAACCAAAAAAAGCAAGCAGATTTCGCGGCTTTCCGCAATCTGCTTGCTTTGTTCGTTCACGAGCCTTTATGGTCGCTTTTCTTTAAGTCCTAAGTTTTGCTGAGAAGGGCATACAGATCGCCAAGCGTATCCACACCCATTTCACGGATGTCTTCCAGAAGCTTCTTCCACAGCTCGGCGGTCATCAGAGAGTCGTCCAATGCGTGATGTCTTCTCAGCACAGGAAGCTTATAAATCTCAAGCAGAGAATCGAGGGTATAGTCTTTGCGCCGGGGCATCAGCCATTTGGCCACCATCATCGAATCCAGCACCCGGTGGGAGAGGCTGACTTTGGAGGTTTTCCAGAGCGCCGCATTCAAGAATGCTCTGTCATGGGCGGAGCCATGCGCCAGCAAAACCCGTGCGCCGACAAACTCGAAAAATTCACGCAGGGCCGTAATCAAGTCCGGCGCTTCGGCCGCCTCTTCCGTCCGGATTCCGGTCAACTCTTCGATATGAGGGGGAATCGGCCGGTTAGGATTCACAAGGGTGTAAAACGTCTTCTCTTCGAGCAGGCTCCCGGCCATCGATACGGCGCCGATCGAAATGATCTCGTCCCCCGACGAGGAGAAGCCCGTTGTTTCCAGATCAAAAACAACCACTTTAAGATTGTGCAGATGTGTGTCCAGCAGCGAGTGTCTGCGCTGATCCTTCAGAAGCTGGCGGATAAACGCCATCTGCTGGGCATTGCGCGGATTAAACACCGATGTAATCGCCGGAGTCAGTCCGCCCATCTTGTAAAGCCTCCACATACCGCCGCCGGGTCCGCTCTCTTTCATCGTTTTACTCCTTTCCCGTCCTATTGTCCGGCATGCCCGCGCGGCTTGGCGTCGGAAGCATCCCGGCCTTTGACGGAACCCCGCACCTGCCGGATAACCTTCCGCTGAAGCGCTCTCCCGAATTTAAGGCCGTTTTTCAGCTCCCTTCTGCATTCGCGGGTCAGCTTCTCGGCGGGCAGTATGCCCGCAGTCGCGAAATGTCCGTTTTTCCTGTAAAAAGGCGTACTCAGCCTCATCTTCAATGAGCTCAGAAACACTTCGCGGCAAGCGGTACCGGTCTCATCCGAAAGAGCCCCATTGTCCATGAGCGCAGCTATTCTTTTGAGAGTAGAGGAATGGGATACTCCGTTCTCCAGGGCCAGCAGACGAACCGCGTTCACGAGCGGGATATAAAGCCCGTATTTGATATCCACGCCTCCCGCGTAAGGTCCGTACCGCTCCGTAACCAGACGCCCCAGCAGGCCCATCGGCACTTTGTGGTGCAGCGTGTTGGCGAGCAGCGGCTGGAGCAGCCGGCGGTTGCGGGATATGGTCTCGTGGAAAGTCTGTTTAAGCCGGTTTGCCAGAGCTTCGCTGCCGTACACACATCTTAAGTCGGCCGCGATCAGCAAATAACGGACATTTTCCCAAACGGGCTCCGCAAACCAGCCGCCGAGCTGATCTTCCCAGCCTGACTCGCTTCTTCTCCACATCGAGTTCTCGGCAAGCACCCTCCCCGTACACGGAGGATATCCTGCCAGCTCCAAGCCTTGACGGATTCGTTGTGCCAGTTTGCTGAAATATCCGTCCGCCGCAGCTTCCATGCCTTCCGGGGGATTTTCATAAACCAGTCCGTTGTCCTGGTCGCTCCACGGCGTCTGTTCCTCACGTCCGCCGCTTCCCATAAGCAGGAACGCGTAAGGGAGCGGGGGTTCTCCCGCTCCTTCCGCCGCCAGGCGTTTTTCCGCCAATAAAATCATCTTCCGGATCATGGTATCGTGTGTGAAATTCAGCTCTTTGTACACTAAAACCGTCGTTCCCTCTCCGGCTTCCTTGCTGAATAAATCCTGCATATCCGCACGGATCAAAGCCAGTTCATCCGAACCTTCGGCACGGTTGATCCGTGTGCGGAGCATCTGCCAGGCCGAGCCAATTGTCAGTTCCATGACCATTATCTCCTTAGATGAGTCGGGTCCGGGACGGACTCGCTCACGAAACCGGCACCGAACGGCCGCCCTCATCGGACTGTTTTACCGGTGTGTGCGCTTCGATAACGTGGTTCATCTGCTCCGGATATCCGTAAGTGCCGTGCTCAGCCAAATCCAGCCCCATGATTTCTTCTTCTTCCGTAACGCGCAGACCCGTTGTCACCTTAATGAGTCCGAGAACGACGAAGGAAATGGCAAGAACGAAAATCAGCGCGCCAGCAACTCCGATAAATTGCACCCACAGCTGGTGAAAACCGCCCCCGTAGAACAAGCCCGCTCCGCCTACGTTGACCGTTTTGGCCAGTTCCGGCGTAGCGAAGAATCCCGTGGACAGCGTGCCCCAAATCCCCGCGATCCCGTGCACGGAAAATGCGTAGACCGGATCATCGATGCCTTTCTTTTCGAACCAGAGCGCCGTAAAAAAAGTGATTCCGCCCGCAATGGCTCCGATAGCGATCGACGCCAGAGGCGTAACGAACGCGCAGGAAGCCGTAATCGCGACAAGTGCCGCGAGCACGCCGTTCAGCATGCTTGGAATATCCGATTTGCCGAAATAAATCCAGGACACCACCATAGCGGCTACGCCGCCCGCCGCCGCCGCGAGGTTCGTCGTCAAGGCGATATAGCCGAAGAACCCGTCTCCCATTGCACTGAGCGTGCTGCCCGGATTAAAGCCGAACCATCCGATCCAGATGATGATGACGCCGAGCACGGAAAGCACCTGATTGTGACCCGGAATTTTATTGGGTGAGCCGTCTTTATTGAATTTTCCGATACGCGGCTTCAGGAGGATGGTTGCCACCAGTGCGGCAGTGGCTCCCTGCAGATGCACAACCGTGGAGCCTGCAAAGTCCTGCATACCGATCTTGGACAGCCAGCCGCCGCCCCAAACCCAGTGGGCCACGATCGGATAAATCACGACAGTGAAAAGCAGGCCGAAAATAAAGTAAACCGGCAGCTTGGCGCGTTCGGCGAAGCCTCCCCACGCGATTGCGAGAGAAACGCCCGCAAAGGCCAGCTGGAACAAAAACTTGATCGTGATCGGAACGTCCGAAGCGCTCAAAGAAACGAATGCATCGGCGTTAACCCCGTCCATGAAGAAACCGGACAGACCGAACAAGTTGTTGTTAAACAATCCGGCCCCGTCTCCAAAGGCAAGCCCGAAACCGAAGGCCCAGAATGCGATCGCGCAGATTCCGAAAGTGAGAATGGTTTTACCCGCCACGTGACCGGCATTTTTCATCCGGGTCGAGCCTGCTTCCAGCAAAGCGAAACCGGCCTGCATAAAAACGACCAGCATAGCGGCGACCAGCACCCAAACCGAGTTGATCGCGGCCTGTAATTGTTCCGGCGTCGGCCCTTCCGCAAATGCCAGAGTCGGAAAAGCCATACTGAGAAGCGCTAACCCGATCAGTGTCTTTTTAATCATAGATACCAGCCCTTTCATGTCAGGTTTATTAACACAATAATTGATTATTGTCATTATACGCGAACGATTCTTATAAATACAATAGGTTTCGTTCACTTTTCGGATGATTTTTTGTTGAAAATCTATTATTTTTCTAAATTTTTCAATATATTTATCATAATGTGTCATGTACATGTAAAGTATATTTATGTTCATCAAAATGTCAAAAGCATTACGTTTGACTGTACGGTTTAGGATCGGGTATCATTAGGCTGAGGTAAATACGTGCGAACAACAAATTTTAAAGGAGGGGCAAATCATGGGGATATGAAGCTTCATAGAATCGGAGAGTTGTCCCGGTTGGCGGGAGTCAGCCCCAGGACGATCGATTATTACACCAAGCTGGGCCTGATTCATCCCGAGAAAAGATCGGACACCAATTACCGCCTGTATTCGGATGAAACCTTGCTGCGGCTCAAACGTATTGAAGAGATGAAAAAAGAGAAATATACGTTGGAAGAAATCCGTACAACGATGCTGAAGCTGGACAAAGCGGCTCACGACGAACATGTGACCGATAAGCTGACATCTTATCAGGTGCTGCTCGGCCAACTGCAGAAAGAAATCAAGGAACTCGATCCTATGATTCAGCAGTTGAAACCGAATCAGCTCAAGAAGATTTATAATCTGATTACTCAGCCTACCGCCGCATGCGTCGAAGCACTGCTCTATCTGCTCGGCAAAGGTCCCTTTACGTAACGGATCCCCGCGATATCTTGACTATGGAGGTCTGCAGCTATGTTTTTTCATCCTATGGATTTTCTTATTTTCATTGCATTCGGCTTATCCATATGGGCTTCGTTCCGGGTACGCGGCACGTTCAACCGGTGGTCTCAAGTACCCGTTCAATCCGGTATGACCGGATACGAAGCGGCCCGCCGCATGCTCGACGCGGAAGGGCTGTACGATGTTCCGATCGAACCGGTTCCCGGAGCTCTTTCGGACCACTACGATCCCATCTCCAGAACGGTGCGTCTTTCCGAACCTGTCTATTACGAAAGCACCATCTCGGCCGTTTCGGTAGCTTGTCACGAAGTCGGCCACGCGATTCAGCACCAGGTGCATTACCCTATGCTGGTTGCGCGCCACAAGATGTTCCCGGTCGTCAACTTCGCTTCCGGCGTAGCTCCGCTTCTGCTTATCGCAGGCCTTATTTTTCAGCAGTTTGATGTTCTGCTTCTTCTGGGTATCATCTTCTTCTCCGCCGCCGTACTTTTCCAGCTCGTGACTCTGCCGGTCGAGTTCAATGCCAGCAACCGGGCACGTGAGCTTATGATCGCAGGCGGTTTTATTACTAACGAAGAAGAGCAGGGCGTAGCCAAAGTGCTTAACGCGGCCGCCTTGACTTATGTGGCTGCGGCCCTTATCTCGCTGCTTGAGCTTGTTAAGTATGTCATGATTTTCAACAGCCGTTCCGACGATTAATGCGGCAATATTATTCCGGCGCACCGAACGCCCGCAAACCTCAAAAAGCTTTCGTCTTCAAGGACGAAAGCTTTTTTTCTTTTATTAAAGGGAAGTCGACCGTCATCCTTACCGGATGCCGTTAACGGGCTAAGTCCCGTTCACCCCGTCCTTGGACCTGTTCGGACTGAGATCCGACGCGGGCTGGAATTCCATCAGAAACCGGCTGAAAAGCTCAGTCACGAGCGGAAGCTTCTCATCCCTCCGGCGGATAACGCCAACGGTACGCGTTACTTTCGGATCGACTTTCACCACACACGGCTCGATATGCGTCGAATAGCGCAGCGCCAGCTCGGGAAGAAGACTGACGCCCATCCCCGCCGCGACGAGCCCGCGGATCGTGTCCGTTTCCTCTCCCTCGAATTCGATCTTCGGCACAAACCCCGCCTTAAGGCAGGCGTTCATCACGATCGGACGAAGCGAATACTGCTCGCCGAACATAACAAACGGCTCCTCCTTCAGCTGCTCCAGCCGGATGCTTTTGAAGCCGGCCAGCGCATGGTTAGGCGGCAGCACAGCCAGCAGCTCCTCCGTAAGCATCACTTCTCCCTTCACAAGCTCGTGCGTCTCCGGACACGGCGATATGATCGCGAGATCGATTTCGCCTTCTGTAACGTCACGAATAAGACTCGTGTAAGTTCCCTGCTTTAAACGGAATTTAACGTTGGGATGTTCTTTCTTGAAGCGGGATATAAACGCGGGAAGAATGGAAACGGATACGCTATGAGGAAAACCGACCCGAATCTCACCGCCCTCGGGATCCAGAAATTCACGGACTTCCCCCACCGCGCGTTCCAAATCGGTCAAAATATGCTCCGCCCGGCCCAGAAACAGCCTTCCCGCCGGAGTCAGCTGCAGATTGCGGCCTTTCTGGACAAACAAGCGTACACCGAGCTCCTCCTCCAACTGGCGGATTTGCCGGCTTACGGCAGACTGGGCCACGCGAAGCTCTTCGGCCGCCTGCGTCATATGCTGTTTTCTGGCCACTTTCACGAAATACTGCAGTTGTCGTAACTCCACATGATCCTCCCCCATAGCAGGTGCTTCCATCTCTACCTATTATAGCCGATTTGGGAGTTGCCGAGAACCGCTCCCGCATGGGCTTTCGCCTCAAGAGGGTTGGACAACCCCTTGAACGCGAGGGTATAATAGGGAGGGCTGGAATTTCCAGTTCTTTTCGTATAATCGATAAGGAGGAATACATATGACACAAGAACGCAAGGGTGCAGCCACATTCAAAGGCAACCCGATCACACTCGTCGGTCCAGAGCTTAAAGCCGGCGATGCAGCACCGGATTTCAAACTGAACAAAGACCTCCTGAACGAAGTTTCCCTTTCGGATTATGCCGGCAAGGTGAAGCTGATCAGCGTGGTACCTTCCATCGATACGGGCGTATGCGACGCTCAAACCCGCCGTTTTAACGAAGAAGCCGCCAAGCTCGGCGATAACGTAGCCGTTCTCACGGTCAGCGTCGATCTTCCTTTCGCGCAAGCCCGCTGGTGCGGTGCGGCAGGCATCGACCAGGTCGTCCTGCTGTCCGACTACAAAGCGAAGTCCTTCGGACAAGCTTACGGCGTTCTGATTCAAGAACTCCAGCTCGACATGCGTTCCATCTTCGTCATTGATGCCAATGACAAGATCCAGTATGTGGAGTACCTCGGCGAAATGACCGAGCACCCGAACTACGAGGCTGCAATCGAAGCGGTTAAGAAGCTCGTATAATTCTCCCGGATAAAAAGAAAACAGCACAGGAATCGATGCGCTCATCGAATCCTCTGCTGTTTTTTTATGCCTGCGAAGCCGCCTCAAGAAGCTTAAGCGTTAGCGGCTGATTTTGTAAGCTGCCAGCTTTTTGTCCAGCTGTTTGTAAATATCCAGGATGGTCCGGTAATTGGAACCGAGGTCCCCCATGTTCCCGCGGGAAGCCGAATAAATATCAATAGCCGTTGTCGTCGGATTAACCTCAAACAAAGTAATCGTAATATCCTGAGTACGTCCGAGAGCCGTACGCTTTTCCACCACAATCTCTCCGACATTCTTTACTTCGTGGAGAAGTTTGTATCCGGGTGTTTTTTTGATCATTCCGACGGTTTCTTCCCACACCTGGTCTTTGGATAATTTGTAGTAACGGGTTTTTAATTCCGGATCTTTGGCTTTCTCACCGGTTGTCTCGAAACTGCGAAGCAAACCGACTAACGTTCGTTTCAAAGTCGTTCCCCCTTCATGAAGCATATCCAGACTGCTTGCCAAACCACACTAAAAACAATCTTACCATTCTTTGCAGGGAAGCAAAAGAGGAGAACGGCAAAAACCGGGCATAAATCCCTGGGCATTTTATTGAACAGCGGCTAAATAACCAATTTCATCCATCCTTACCGCATTTCTATGAATAAAAAGCCTCTCCGCAGAGAGGCTTCTAATTTATACGGGGTCATGTTTCACTTGAATATCCGCCCCTGATTTCTTTAAAAAGTTTTCTGATTGGCGCTTTCCCAGTCTTTCATAAACCGTTCCACTCCGGCATCGGTCAGCGGATGCTTCATCATGGCTTCGATTACTTTGAACGGCACCGTGGCGATATGAGAACCTAAGAGGGCAGCCTCGATCACATGCGTAGAATGACGCACGCTTGCCGCAATAATTTGTGTCGGCAGCTCGTGTACGGTAATAATCTGGCTCACTTCTTCAATCAGATGCATGCCTACCTGGTTAATGTCATCGAGCCGTCCGATGAACGGAGATACATAGGTAGCTCCCGCGCGTGCCGCCAGAAGCGCCTGTGTGGAACTGAAAACAAGGGTCACGTTGGTTTTAATGCCTTGGTCGCTGAAACGCTTCGTCGCCTTAAGACCGTCCGCGGTCATCGGAACCTTAATCACGATCCCGCTGCCGATTTTCGCAAGCTTCTCGCCCTGCTGGACCATTCCTTCCACATCCGTGGCGACAACTTCGGCGCTGATCGGCAGATCGCCTACGATGTCTACGATTTCCTTGAGGGTCTCAAAGAAATCGCGTCCCTCTTTGGCAATCAGAGACGGATTCGTCGTGATTCCGGAAATAACCCCCAGCTCGTGCGCTTCTTTAATCTCGTTTACATTGGCCGTATCAAGAAACAGCTTCATACACGATCCACCACTTTCGGCAAAATTTTTGATCTCTATGTACATTCACATTCCACTTTTTCACCATAGCATAAAAATGGTTCCAATACAAAAAGGGTCCGCTCCTGTAGCTTCTCTTTAAATTACCCTTTTTCGGACAAAATAAAAACAGCCCCGTTTACGAAGCTGTGTCTTTTTTTAAGATTCGCATGTATGAAGACATAAAAAAACCCGCAAATGCCGTCCGGTTTAATAGTTTCAAACCTGCTTTAGCAGGTGGGTGATCGCAGAAGCGTTTTTGAAGTCCCTTTTCGGGGGCATGTCAGCCGCGCTTCAATATGGATCTCCCGAGAAACAATCATTGGTTTAAAACAAAAGAAACCGAAACGTACATCGCAGGATTTTGTTTGTATCCCTATTATAAGACAATCGCGAACCGGATTCAACTGGAATCGACTGTCTTTTGTAAGAATAGGTCTATCGCTTCAGAACGCCGTTGAAAAAGGGACCGGGGCTATAGTTTGTCAGACTCTTTCTTTGTCGAATCGTCAACCCGGACGGCCGCCGTATCCAGCTCGGGCGCCTGCCCGTTCTCTTCCTCCAGCCGCTCGCGTTCAGCCTCTTCCAGCGCCTCCTGCTTGCGTTTGATTTTCTCGAAGCTCCGGTTGAACTGCCAGAACGAGAAAGTCGCGCTGACGCTGCCGGCGAAAAATACGAGCAGGAAACTGAAACGGAAACTGATGATCACGATCGCCACGTTCCCGATAATCGTCATCACGCTTGTCACGGGATTGCCGATCGTCAGCAGGATGGCGTTCTTGATGATTTGCACAATCTTCATATGAAGATGGGACATGATGCAGAAGAAATTGAAAAAAGCGCCGATCAGCAAAATTCCCATGGCCAGGAACATATAGGACAGAAGGGAGAGCGCGCTGTCGAGCCCCGCGTAAAACCGGTAACTCACGAACAGAATCAGGGCGAATAACACGAAGGCGATGCCTCCGATCATGCTCTGAAGAAAGTTTTCTTTGTAGCCGCGGAAGAAGGTTTTGAACAGAGGCACATCTTCATCCCCGGTCACCCACTTACGGGCTACCGTGAACATCGCAGCCGTAGAAGGAAACAGTGTAAACGGTGCCAATATACCCATTAAAACAAGCGATTGCACCATAATATCCGCTTGGCCCGAAGTAAGCCCGGCTAACGCAAAAAAGAAAAACGGAATGCTGCAAAGAATCCACAGCAGATTAATGGCGGACAGCCTCATGATCCATTCGGAAATCCGGTAAAAGCCGCCCATTAGTCCTCTAAATTCCAAACCCTTGTCCCCCTCTGTAGATGTTAATTCTTATTATAGCCTATTTTGTAGAGCATAGGTAGCCGCCCTTTCTTTTCTTCCCCGCAGGCATATTCTGTTAAGGTAATACAGCTTCAAATCATTCACGAGGAGGAGATTACATGTCTGGTGTTGGCGGCGCTTTTACTTCCACAGGTGCGATTCTGGTACTCTTCATTCTGCTGGTTATCATCACTCGTTCTTTCCTCTACTAATCATTCCTGAACAAATCCGTCCGAATTAATTTAACGCGAATCTCCAAAAAAAATGACGACCCGTCGGGGTCGTCATTTTGATATGGGGATCAATTAAGCGTTGGAATCTTCACTGCGGCGGGAGCTGCCGGAACGATTGTAATCGGAACCGCCGCTGCGGGAACCGTATCCGCCACTGGAACGGCTGTCACGGTCACGGTCGCGGTAATCGCGTCCGCCGTCTCTTCCGCGGGAAGAGGAAGAAGAACCGTAGCGCGATCCGCCTTGGCCGGAGCGGGAGCCGTAGCCTCCGCCGGAACGGCCGTCGCCTCTGCGGTCGCTGCCGTAGTTAACTTTACGTCCGGAGCTGCGCACGTCAACACGGCGCTTCTTCGCACGGATCGGATCTTCCGGAGTCAGCTCTACGGATACTTCCTTCTTCTCACCGCCGGTAAGAAGCTGAAGAGCCGCTGCAAGCAGGTTGACGGAATCGTATTCCTCAAGAAGCTGAATAGCTACGCCTTTGAATTCGTTGTGCTTTTCTTCTTGAAGTAGGTTGATGATGCGTTCAGCCGTTACCTTTTGCTTGCCTTCCATAGCCTCGGCCGGGCTCGGCATAGGTTTCTTAGGAATGCGGTGACGGGTTACTTTCTCGATGAAGTGCAGGTGATCGATCTCACGCGGCGTTACGAACGTCCAAGCCGTTCCTTCTTTGCCCGCGCGGCCCGTACGGCCGATCCGGTGAACGTAGCTTTCCGGGTCCTGCGGAAGGTCGAAGTTAACGACGTGAGTTACGCCGGAAACGTCGAGACCGCGCGCCGCCACGTCCGTAGCGACAAGCACTTCGATGCTGCCGTCACGGAATTTGCGCATAACGTTGTCACGCTGGTTCTGGGACAAGTCACCGTGCAGGCCTTCAGCGGCATAACCGCGCTTCTGCAGGGCTTCCGCCAACTCGTCGACACGGCGCTTCGTACGTCCGAATACGATCGCCAGTTCCGGGGACTCCATGTCGATGAGACGGCTGAGCGCTTCGAATTTCTGCTTCTCATGCACTTCGATGTAAGCCTGATCGATAAGCGGAGCGCTTACGTGCTTAGGAATAACCGATACATGCTGAGGATTCGTCAGGAACTGTTGAGCCAGCTTCTGAATGTTAGGAGGCATTGTTGCCGAGAAGAGCATCGTGTGGCGCTCTGCAGGTACAAGGCTCAGGATGGACTGAATGTCATCCATGAAGCCCATGTCGAGCATTTCGTCCGCTTCGTCGAGAACGACGGTTTTAACATCTTCGAGCTTGATCGTTTTACGGTTGATGTGGTCAAGCAGACGTCCCGGCGTACCGATGATGATTTGAGGTCTCTTCTTCAGCGCGCGGATTTGCTTGCCGATATCTTGTCCGCCGTAGATCGGCAGGGAGCGGATGCCTTTGAAGCGTCCGAGTTTGCTGACTTCTTCCGCAACTTGAATGGCAAGTTCGCGGGTCGGGCACATGATAAGTGCAACGATCTTCTCTTCGCTTGGCTCGATTTTGCTTACGAGAGGAATACCGAAAGCGGCCGTTTTACCCGTACCGGTTTGCGCCTGGCCGATCAGATCGTTTCCTGCAATCGCAAGCGGAATCGTTTTTTCCTGAATCGGGGTCGATTCTTCGAAACCCATTTCTGTAATAGCTTTAATTACTTTTGCATCTAAATCAAATTCTGAAAAATTTTTCAATCCGTTCATTCTCCTTTTATCCGATGAAGATTTCTCTTCTTTTATATACCCTTAAGCACGACTTTTCTTCCTTAACATCCGTTCATCCGTGCGGAAACCCTATCCCGAATTGCCCTTATCCTAATTCGTAGAGCCGCCCTTAAGAATATCTCGACTAGTATAACATATTTTACTCAAGCTTTTCCAGTGACTATTTGCCCATGTGCGGGGAGGAAGAGGGTCTGTCATCGAAACCTTAATCGCTTTTCATCGTATATAATGGACAGAAGAACACCAGATTAAACGTAAGGAGCGTCCCTTTATGTCTATATTCAAACGCGTAGGTAACATTATCCGCAGCAACAAGCAGCAGGAACCGGTCAGACAAGCGAATCCTTTCGAGGAATCCCGCGTCGGCGATATCGTCAACGTGGATCTCGAGGAGTACGTCGTTTCCGGGAAAGTCATTTATTTCGACAGGGGTTTCGAGCCTCACCGCTATGCGTATTATCTTCAGAGCGGCAAAGACGTCCGCTGCCTGCTCATCGAGAAAGGCCGTTCTTACGAGTGCTTCCTCTGCGATTTCATGGAAGGGGCGCTCGACGATCCGAACGACGTTCCTTCCCGGCTCGAGCTTGACGGAGAGGACACGTTTGAACTGGAGCATCACCGCAGCGATGTGACCCGTTCGGAAGGCAACACCGATTTCCGCAGCGGCGACGAAGTCATGATCTGGAGATACTTCGGACCTGACGACCGCTATTTCTTCCTGCAATGGCAGGACGGCAAATTCGTCGCCATGCAGGGCGAACGCACGCCGGCCTCGCAGGTCAAGTTTATGCGGGCGACGCTTTAACGTCCCGCGGGCGGCGGAAAACTCGGTTCGTTGTTCCGGCGGCAACCGGCGCTGAGGCTGCAGACGGCCGCACAGACAGCCTGTGCGGCTTCTCCAGTTAAACGGAGGCTTCTGTTTTTTTGATCCCCCTTCAGCCTTCAGGAGGTGCCTTCCGCTTGAACAAATGGACATCATGGATTTCCTGCCTGCTAGTATTTGTTCTGCTCGCGGGCTGCGCCCCCAACGCCAGCGATTTCGTCCGGCAGGAATATAATCTGACCAGCGCCGACGGATCGGGCAGCAATTTATCGAAAGTATACACCGCGGAGAATAAGGACGTACCCGCAGTGGCCAAGGAACTCGCCGACCGGGAGAAGCCGCGCGAGATCAGCAAGGAATCGCAGGATCAGATGTTTTTGCTCTATCCCGACAAGGTCATCAACCTGCAGCGGGACGAGCAAAACCCGGCGAATACCCTGGTGCAGGTGGATACCATCCAATATGCCAGGGAGCATTACTCGCCCTCCTTCCTGCAAACCTTCCTGACCGTTGCCATGCTCCAATCCGTTCTTGGCGGCGGATTTTTCAACAGCCGCGGAATCAGCGATTACCGCGGCTACCGCTCCACCCCGACCTACCGGGGGACACCCGGCGGATATTCCCCCGGCACCGGCACCGGTACGGGCACGACCAAACCGCCCGTAACGTCGGACCGCGAAGGGTCGTTCCGCACTCCTGGCAGCCCGTCCGGTACGACCGGCGGGATCGGAGCCGGAACGGGAGCCGGCGACCGCCGCGGCGAGATCACGAAGCCCGGACGCATCAAGCGCGGAATCGGGACAAGACCCGGAACCAGCGGGCGGTCCGGATCTTTCAAGAGGCGGCGGTAAGACGGCCGCGGCACGATTCCATGCATCCGAAGCCAGCCTTTTCGGGCGCTAGTCCGGGAAAAAGCAAGCCGTGCGGCTGTCCGCTGGACAGCCGCACGGCTTTTTTTGCATGGGAGTGGTTGACCGCCGTTTATGTGAAGACGAGCACCGCGCTGGGAGCTTCGCACTGGTGCAAACCTTCTGGTTAATCCTTCCGCCATTCGGGTAAGAGAACAGCGAGCATGCTATAGAAGCATACCGGAAGGAGGAACGATCATGCCTTGGACCAAAAACGACTATCCGCCCTCAATGAAAAACTTGCCCGAGCGGGTGCGCAAGAAAGCCGTTGAAATCGCCAACGCCCTGCTCGGCGACGGATACGAGGAAGGCCGCGCCATCGCGATTGCTACCGCGAAAGCGGAGGAATGGGAAGACAATCATCCCGACCACCGGAGCGGCGGCGAAAGCGGTACGGAAGGACGGGCTTCTTCCTCTCACTCCTCGCCGCTCCATGTCGTGCCCGACGGTGACGGCTGGGCCGTTAAAGCCGAGGGTGAAGACAAACCTCGTTATGAAGCGGACACGAAAAGCGACGCGGTCAAAAAAGCCGACAAGCTTGCTTCCGATGCCAACACGAGAGCCGTTATCCACAAGAAAGACGGCACCGTCCAGAACTCGCACAATTACTCTTAACTGCACAAACGGACCGGCTGAAAGTAACCTGAGGGGTGCAATTACAGGTTTATTTTCGAAAAGGTCCGTTTTTTTATTAACCTCCGGTCAATTCCTCTTGATGTTTATCCCGGATGAGTGGTACTTTTAATCTGCATACTACTTCTTGAGGTGATCGTGTGGACAAAAAAGGGATTTCCATCGCGGTTGTACTACTCGGCGCGGCGCTTGTCGCGTTCGGCTTTAACATGTTTCTTATTCCGCACGAACTCCTGAGCGGCGGAGTATCCGGTATTGCGATGGTTATCGGATATTTGACGAACATGGATATTTCCATTTTATATTTCGTTCTGAATCTGCCCTTGATCATCTGGGGACTCATCATCATCGGGCGCCGGTTCATTGTGCTCAGCCTCGCGTCCGTTATCGCCACGACCTGGTTCATGCAGCTGATTCCGGTCCGCGGGCTGGTGCAGGAGCCGATTCTCGGGGCCGTATTCGGCGGCGTGCTTGTTGGAATCGGTGCCGGGATCACGATGCGGGCGGGCGGCTCCACGGGCGGGTTCGATATCGTGGGCTCCATTCTGACGCGCAAGCGCGACTTCCCTCTCGGCCAGATGCTGTTCGCTTTGAACGGCGGCGTTATTTTTATGCTCGGGTACGCTAAAAACAACTGGGACCTCGCTCTCTTCTCGATGCTGTCCATTTATATTGCCGGCAAGGTAATCGATACGATTCATATCCGTCATATAAAAGTGACCGCCTTTATCGTGACGAAGCAGAGGGATGCGCTTCTGGAGAAGCTTCTCGTAATTCCGCGCGGGGTGACCGTCATCCGTACCGAAGGGGCTTATACGAATCAGGAACAGAGCCTCCTGATGACGGTGACGACGCGTTACGAACTCGTCGGCCTGCAGAAAATTATCAAAGAAACCGATCCTAAAGCGTTCGTGAACGTGGTCGAAACGGTCGGTGTCCTCGGCGAATTCCGCCGTCAATAGCGCCGGACTTATCCGCAGCTATCCAAGATGTGCCCATGCAACCCGCGGTTCTTTATGGTATAATGAAAGAAGGCTTCAGCTTGGCTTCATTTCGGTTTACGAGTATATTTCCGCTTAGCTTTCTCATCAAATCCGGATAGGAAGGATGATGGAAATGGAAACCGTAAAACTGTCTCATATCGTGAAGACTTACACCCCGGAGCTTTATACGTTTTTAACGCGTACGGAACTCAATTCCGAAATCGTCCTCGTGAACGGACTTCAGTCCCTGGACCAAGAAGATGTGATTGAAATTGTACAGTTTAGCATAAACGAGAACCGCAAAAACACCCTCCTTCAATAAGGGGGGTGTTTTTTTATATATATTCACAAAAAAGTAGCAAATGAACTGGATTGGTGTCCCATTACATGATATGATAAGGGCACGATTGAATAGCCTGGTTGCATGCCGGCATCGAATTGGAGGTGCATGTAATGAATTTTTTCTCTCCATGGCATTTACTGCTCGTTGTTCTAGTTGCCTTACTGCTTTTCGGACCAAGCAAACTGCCTGAACTGGGACGCGGCTTCGGACGTATGTTCAGAGAGTTCAAGGACGCGACTAACGGTCTCGTTTCCGACGAACCGAACCAAGCGGCTCCGGCGCGTAAAGAAGTCAACACTAATTCTTCCGTCGAAGAAGAAGCGCGGAAATAATTGTATACACCCACTTTATACACAGAAGACTCCGCGTGAACGCATGCAGGGTCTTTTTTATTTGAACTTGAATTGTAAAACAAAAAGCAGACCGGCGAGAGAGTTCTCTTGCCGGTCTGTTTTGCGGAAAGCTTATGCTGATTGTAACTCCCGATGAAGCGTTCCCGCGCTGTTCAGCGCAAGCCGGGCCAGTTTCCCTTGGATGCCTGCTGCCAGCGGCCCCTGATTTCGGCGATCGCTTCGATCGGAAGCGGCCCCTTGGAGAGGAATGCCGCATTCTCTTCCCAGCGTCCCGGACGCGTAGTTCCCACTATGGCCGTATGGACACCGGGTACGGAGAGGGTGAACCGGAGCGCATAAGCGACGGCTTCGGGTACGGCTTCATTCAGAAAATGATACCGCAGCTGCTTGAGGCGCTCCCAGTACTCGTGGTGATAGCTGTCGGCAGGCTTCTCCCCCGTCCGCCAGGCGGCGTTAGCAAGAGGCCGCTTCGCGATAACGCCCATCTCCCGCTGCCGGGCTTCGGGAATCGTCAGCTCGATCGCCTCCTGATCCGCTATGCTTAGCGACGTCTGCAGCGTGTCGAACAACCCTGTCCGGACGGCATAGAGAGCGGCCTGCCCGTCTCCGCTGCAGCCGATAAAGCGCGTCTTCCCCTGCTGCTTGAATTTACCAAGAAGCTCGATCACTTCACCCCGGCGCAAAATTTCCTCCGGGCAGCTGTGCAGCTGCAGCAGGTCCACATAGTCGGTGTTCAGCCGCTTCAGACTGCGGTCGATGCTTTTTTCAAGCATCTTCAAATCCCAGTCGTTTTCTTGAAAACCGGACCCGTGGCCGATTTTTGTAAACAGGCTGAATTCGGAGCGCCTGTGTGAGACGGCTTTTCCGATCAATTCCTCGGAATCTTTGTAGCACTCTCCGGTATCGATAACGGTAAGGCCCGCGTCCAGCGCGTCGCCCAGCAGCTTCTCGACCGTGCTCAGATCAATGCCCTGGAACCCGATTTCCGCGCCTCCGAATCCCAGCGTGCTTACCTGCAGGCCGGTCCGGCCCAAAATCCTATTTTCCATCCGGTGTCTGACTCTCCTTTCGATCTTAAACAGATTTACGGAAAGTCTCCGTCATGGACAGGAAGTAAGTGACCGTCCTAAGAATCCGTTCGCGGATTTGGACCGTTTCAGGCTCGCCCTGCTCGTTAAACGCCCGGCCCGCGCCCCCGATAGAAATCCATTCGGGACAGTTAATGCCGTGAAGATTGCGCACAACCGTCTGGAGCTGCTGAAGCGAGCTGACTCCGACCGCTCCGCCTGCGGAACTCATCGAGAGCACGACTTTGCCGTCCACGTACTGGGCATCCATGTGATCAAGCGCGTTTTTCAGCACGCCGCTCATGGCCCCGTGGTATTCCGGCGTCGCCAGAACGATGCCGTCCGCCTCCATGACCGCTTTTTTCATATGTACCAGATTCTCGTCTTCGACTACGCTCGGATCCGGGCTGTAGAGCGGGACAGGCTGTTTGTACAGGTCGACCAGGGTAACTTCCGCCCCTTTCTCCGTCAATACTTGTCCGACATAGGCGCTTAATAACGTCGTGCTGGCCCCTTCACGATTGCTGCCGCTAATAATTACGATTTTCATTTTACGCTTCCCCTTTTCTTAAACCGGACTCTCCACGGCGGATTCGATTATATACCCCGCTCCGTTTCCAACCCGTTTTTTCTCAATGATCGTCGTCTGCACGACTTCAGGCGCCACTGTGAAATGGCGGACAAGATGACCTTCTACCGCATCGAACGCCTTGGCGTCCGTTTCGGCCGCAACAATCAGATACGCCAGGCTCTCTTTAAGCTCAAGTTCTACTTTGTAAAGGAACATCTTCATACCCTCCTTCTCCCACCGATTAACTCGGTATCTCTGCAAGATTCCCTTTATGTTACCAAATTGTCAAGGATTTGCCTAGATGGTCCCCGGTTCGCTTCGGGGCTCTCTCCGGTTTTCTTCTCCATCTTTTTTGTTTAAAATAAAGAAAAGGAGCTGACCGCCAATGCTGAACATAACGGCCTTAACGAAAATGGATTTGACGTATTTGCAGGAGCATCTTCCTGAAGATTTGAAGAATACCGTCTCTCTGAAGCAGTTTCCGACTGCCGAAGAAGCGGGCGACAGGCTCGCTTCCACGGACATTCTCCTCACTTCCGGAGCGTTTCAAGACGACTGGCTCCCTCAGATGCCCAAGCTGCGCTGGTTCCAAACCCTCTCGGCCGGTGTCGACAAGCTGCCCCTTCAGAAGCTGGAAGCGAAAGGCATCCAGGTCACCAACATGAGCGGTGTCCACTCCATCCAAATGAGCGAATATGCGCTGTCGGTCATGCTCGATTTCGTCCGCCGTACGCACACACTGCTGGAAAACCAGAAGCACAAGGAGTGGAACCACCGGATTCGTACCGGTGAGCTTCACGGCCAGACGCTGGGTATTATCGGCACGGGAGCGATCGGTTCCGAGGTTGCCCGCAAGGCGAAAGCTTTCGACATGAAGGTTATCGGCTACAGCCGCTCCGGCCGGGACAAGGACCATTTCGATGAAGTGAGAAAAGGAACGGGCGGGCTTCAGTCTCTCCTCCGTGAATCCGATTTCGTCGTTGTCATCGTTCCCGCTACCTCCGAGACGGAAAACCTGATCGGGGCCGGGGAACTGGCCCTCATGAAGCCGTCGGCGTTTCTCGTCAATATGGCCCGCGGCAGCGTAATCGACGAAACGGCTCTGATCGAAGCGCTGCGGCAGGGAACTCTTGCCGGCGCCGCGCTGGACGTATTCCAGGAAGAGCCGCTTCCCGTGGATTCCCCGCTCTGGGAGATGGAGCAGGTTGCCGTTACGCCTCATATTGCGGGAAATACGCCGAAATATGTGGAGCGCTGTGCGGAAATCTTATTTCCGAACATCCGACTTTTTATCGAAAATAAGCCGCTGATCAACCGGATCGATCCCGGCCACGGCTATTGATAAGCCGCTCAGCGCCGGATCTTCCCGGACAGGCCGGACTTTACGCGGCCATGCATCACAAAAAGCCTTCCTTCCCATATGCCCCTCAGGGCGCTGGAGAAGGAAGGCTTTTGTATAATGGGACGTCCCGGCATGCGGGTCATCCGCATCGTCGGATTACTGCGACAAGCGGAGCGCAAGGTTGTAAAGCTCCATGTTGAACGGGCGTTTCGTGTTCACGACAAGATCGATATCCGTCGCAACGAGCTCGCCCTTGATTACGCCGCAGGATTTGCCGGAATCGCCTTCGATAAGTCTGCGTACGGCGAAATCTCCGAGGCGGCTTGCCAGAATGCGGTCCGTATGGGTCGGCGTTCCGCCGCGCTGAATGTGACCGAGGACGGTCACGCGGGCATCAATGCCGTTATGCTCCATGATCTGGCGGGCGATATCGTCACCTTTGCCTGCGCCTTCCGCAACGAGAATAATGCTGTGACGCTTGCCGTGGGCGAAGTTGTCGCTCATCCGCTTCGCGATTTCCTGGCAGTCGTGGGGCACTTCGGGCACGAGGATGGTCTCGGCGCCGCTCGCCAGGCCCGCGTACAGGGCGATTTCGCCGCAGTGGCGGCCCATAACTTCGACTACCGAAGAGCGCTCATGCGAAGTCATCGTATCGCGGAGCTTGTTAATCGCGTCTACGACGATGCTTACAGCCGTGTCGAACCCGATGGTGAAGTCGGTGAACGCAATGTCATTGTCGATGGTTCCCGGAAGCCCCATTGTTTTGATTCCGAGCTTGCTCAGCTTGTTCGCCCCTTGATAAGAACCGTCTCCGCCGATAACGATAAGACCGTCGATGCCTCTCTTGCGGAGATTTTCCGCCCCGAGCTGCTGGCCTTCCGCCGTCATGAATTCTTTGGAACGGGCCGTCTGCAGGATCGTTCCTCCGCGCTGGATAATGTCTCCTACGCTTCTGAGGTCCATTTCCGTTATATCGTTCTTAATCAGCCCCTGGTAGCCGCGCTGGACCCCGAATACCTTCACACCGTGATAAAGGGCGCTGCGCACGACGGCGCGTACGGCTGCGTTCATCCCTTGGGAGTCGCCGCCGCTTGTAAGAACTGCGATGGATTTAACTGCTGTCATTAAAGTTCCTCCTTGCTTATCTATGAGCAATATAATGAGAGATCAGGACGTTTTGCGGATCACAAGGCTGTTTATCCAGAAAAACAATCGGCTGATCGAACTGTCTTTCATCAAATTCCGGGAAATTTGCCGGACGACCGGCTGGTCTTTCACTTTGGGGTCGGACAAATAAAGGGCAAGCAGCCCTTCGATAACCATCCGGTGGAACGCGGCGTCTTCCAGCTTCGAAGTGCCTTCCTTGGCCTGTTCGGCCACATAAGCGATCCGCCGAATCGTTTCATCCATATCCCCGTAATAGAAGCAGAAATTCAAATCTCCGCCGACACGGTCTTCTTCTTGGTCGATGAGATAATCAAGCAGAATATGAAGTCCGCATACATAAGGAAAATAGGCGCTTTTAATCCCATCCACCCGCTGCCGGTCCAGATTGCGGTCGGAAGCCGCCGCGAACAGCATAAACATGCCGAGCGTCGATCCGGTGGCCGCCGAAAACTCGTTCCACGTCAAATCCGGGTAGTTTGCACTGTGTCCGGACCACCAGTCCAGCAGAGCTTGTTCTCGTAATTCGGGGCGGATGTGCTTGTATACCTGCAAATCGCAATAAAGTCCCACGAGCGAACGGACCGCATCGGCCGCCAGCCCGTAGGAAGGAAGCTCGGCGATCCTTTGCTGGCAGGTCTGCACGAGTTTGACCAGATAGCCGTTGTCTTCTTTCTCAAGGCGATAGGCGTAATAATCGTGAAGGGGAGCCGCCGGGTCAACCGCGTCCAGCATGGATTGATGCAGCATCCGGAAATCCTGCGGGTCCAGCGAAGTGCTGCGGTCGCACAGGTTATCCAGATAATCGCTGATGGTCTGGAACGCGACAATCAGTGAAATGAGCACCTGCCTCATCGGCAAGTTGATTACCGCATAAATGGCGCCGCCCTGGCAGTGAAACTGTTTGGATGTCATGCTGGCAATCGCCTGCGTCCGCAGTTCCTCGTCCGGAATCCGCTCCGCTTCGCGGCGCCAGCCCTCCAATTCCCGTTTAACGCCCGGAAGAACATATTTGTACACCCGGTACATCAGAGCCAAAGGCCCCCGGGGAACGTTTAAAGATGGTTTATTCGGCAAGTTCAACGAGTTCTCCTCCATAACACTGGCGATAGCAGTAAGCAAGCAGCAGTTTGAATTCCAGGTATTGGATATGGGTGAGCCAGGCTTCGATATCCGGATTTTGCAGCAAGGTTACCTGAAGCTCGACAGCATCCGCAAATACGGAGGAATTCCACTCCGGAGAAGTAACAAGAACGTCAATCTTCGCTTTCATCGCTTCATGCTCTATCGCCCGCAGCCCCGGCTGGCGGTCCAGAAAGGACCGGACCTCGTTGACCAGGTCGGTATGAATCGGATGGTTGCCCGCGTCCTGCAGCCAATACTTCGCATTGCTGTAGTCGCCTTCCATCCGGTGCATCAGCCCGTGCCAATAGCTTCCGGTTTCATTTGTAATGGACTGGGAAATTTCATGACTGTTGTCAAGACTCTCATTAAACAAATAGAGTCCCGATTTTAGCGCCAGTGCATAAGGTTCATTATCTGGATTGTCTCCGCATAATGCGGAAACCTGAAGTTTATCGATCCGGACATCGATCAGCGAATCCCATTCTTCGATCGGGTACAGCGAAGGCTGTCTTCCGAGCAGAGGCTTGGCGATCAGTCTGATCCAAGACGGTTTCTCATTTTCTGTTGGCACCTCGAGCACTCCTTCCTGCGGCTCAGACCTGGCGCTTCAGATCCAATCTCAATTTTTCTTTCTATCTTACCAGAATTGCGGAGCTTTTACACCTTGTCTCCTCCCGCAGTCGTGACGCAGCAAGATTCCGCGGTTATCCGAGCAGAGAGAAAATCACCGGAAGGAACTTCTGCCCGTTAACCGTGTATCTTGCTATCCACTTCCTGATTCGTCCGGAACCAGAGATGCAGGTCGTTGATGGCGCTGGCCAGATCGGCAATCTGCGAATTGAGCGTACAGGAGGCCGGAAAATCGTCCTCGATGTTCAGCTTGTTCTGTTTGGCGATAATCTGCCCTTCAAGCTGCTTGATCCGGTCCGGAATCGTTCCGCGTATTTGTTCCCACTCAAGCAGAATCGTTTCTCTTTCCTCCAGAGAATACTCTTCCCACTCCTTGTCGAACTCGGGGACCGCTATTCCCAATCGCTCGTCAAAAATAAAACGGCAGGTCACAAGGCACCCCCTTCAGCTTAATCCGGCGCGTTGTCTAACAATCTTATGTTCTAATGTATCACGAGGCGCCGTGACCTTTCCACTACAAGTTACCGGTAATTTGCCCCCTGCCGTTACCCGCATCCTACTCCAACCCGATTATACCGGATATGACTTTTGTCATGGTTCCGGCAGGCTGAATGTGTCCTTCCGCCTATCATGCGGTTCTTAACGCCTTCTTCCGGGATATCGCACCGGATTTGTTCATATAAGAGCAACCTGCATGAGCAGCCCCCCCTATTCTCCCCGCCACTGCCGTTAGCGGTCGAATGCTCAATTGCGCCTCCGCCTCCTGCGTCCGTATACTGGATGGAAAGAATACGGGACGCCCCCAAGGCGTCCTCTGTTTTTTACAGAACAACGAAGACAGGTGGATGCCTTGAAAAAACAAAATGATTTCGTCCTTCGCGGATTTACTTTTTCCTATTATATGATGATGGCCATTATCGCCTCGTTCTTCCCGCTCTATTTCGATTCGCGGGGCTATTCCAAAGCCGAGATCGGACTGCTGTACTCCATCGGACCGATGGTCAGCATCTTAGCCAACCTCGTCTGGGGATTCGCGAGCGACCGGCTGCAAAAAATCAAGCCGATTATGATCACCCTGTACGTGGGTCAGCTTGTTTTCGTCGTCTCCATGTTCGGGACCGATTCCTTTACCGTTCTTTACGCCCTGATGGCCGGGTTTTACTTCTTCCAGCAGCCCGCCCAATCCCTGAATGACAGCCAGCTTCTGCTGCACGCCAGCCAGACGGGAAAGAGCTATTCCTCCTTCCGGATATTCGGCTCCATCGGCTTCGCTTTCTCGGCGCTTTTTTTCGGGCTCCTTATAAAAGAAACTAATATCGGCCTTACTTCGTCTATTAGTATAGCGGTTATTGTCATCGGGCTGATTTTCACCTTCGGCCTGGTCGATACACGGGTTGCTTACAGCAAGATGGACTTTAAGGGCATGGGAAAAGTGATCGGTTCGCCCCGGCTGCTGATCTTCCTCCTGCTCGTCCTTATCATGTCGATTTCGCATCGGATCAATGACGGCTTTCTGGCTCTGCATCTGCGCGAGCTGGGGGCCTCGGACATGACGGTCGGTACGGCGATGATGATTTCGTCGCTAAGCGAAATTCCGGTGTTTTTTCTGCTGGGCAAATACGGGAACCGCTACAAAGAGCTGCCGCTTCTGGCCATTGCCGGGTTTATGTACGCCATCCGCTTCCTGATCGTCAGCCTGTCGGATCATACCGGCTGGGTTCTGCTCGCACAGGCTATGCACAGCGTGACCTTCGGCATTTTCTTCGTCACGGCGCTGCGCTATCTCGCCCAGATCATCCCGGATGAGTACAGAGCTTCCGGCCAGGCTATTTTCGCCGTTACATGGTCCGGCCTTGCGGGGATCATCAGCGGAAGATTCGGCGGCCTGATCTATGCGGATTACGGAAGCACGGTCCTCTACGGAATAGGATCGGGGCTTGCCGTTGCGGCTGCGGCCGGTTTCCTCGTATTCCATGCCCGTCTGAACGCGCTGGAAGCCAGATTAACTGCTATTTCAACGAAAAAGGAGGATTCGCATGCTTGAGGTAAGCGGGCTTTCGCATACCTTTCAAAGCGGTACGGAACAGTCCCAGGTGTTGAAAGACATCCATTTTACCGTGAACAAAGGAGAAATCGTAGCCCTGCTCGGAAGCTCCGGCTCCGGTAAATCCACGCTGCTCAACCTGATGGCGGGACTTATGAAGCCGACGGAGGGCAGCATTCTCATCGCCGGACAGCCGATCGAGCGCATGAGCGAAAACAAGCTCGCCGAATTCCGGCGCCATCATATCGGATTTATTTTTCAATCCTATGAGCTCATCTCGCATTTGACCGTGCGGGAGAACGTCGAGCTTCCGCTCGTCTTTCAAAGCGTCAAGCCCGGCGAACGGCGCGAGCGCGCCATGAGTCTGCTCACGCAGGTCGGACTGGCGGAGAAGACGGAGCTCTTCCCCTCCCAGCTGTCCGGCGGACAGCAGCAGCGCGTCTCGATCGCGCGTTCGCTGATCACCCGTCCTCCCGTCGTCTTTGCGGACGAGCCTACGGGAAACCTGGACACCAAGACCGAGAAGGAGATCATCGACCTGCTGCTCGAATTGAACCGCACGCTTCAGCTTACGTTTATCATCGTCACGCATGAACGCGAAGTGGCGGCCAGAACGCAGCGGGTCATTCAGCTGAAAGACGGCCGGCTCGCCGAAGACAGCGATTATCTGCACGCCGAAGAAGAAACGGCGGCGGCACTGGCCGGTGAAGTTCCTTCGGCGCTCGCAGAGGGCACCGCTTTCCGTTCAGAGCCGGCCGGAGGTGAGCGGCCATGAAGATACGCGATTACATGGGGCTCGGCTGGGACCAGCTCAAACGGCGGAAGGTCGTCACCGCTCTGTGTGCGCTCGGAATTTCCATCGGTTCCGCCGCTATCGTCGTCGCCCTGGCCGTAGGGGAATCCGCTTCCCACTACAGCGAGCAGCAGATGAAAGCGTACCTGAAGACCGATGAGATTACGATCAGGAACGATCAGAGTCAGGAACAGGGGTCAGGGGACTCCACTCCGGACAAATCCGGATCCGCAGCCGGTTCCATTACAAATCAGAAGCTCGATCTGATCCGGACGCTGCCGCACGTCAAAGCCGTCGCCAGCTTTCAACAGGTCGGCCACTTCTTCTTTAAACTCGACGACGGCAAAATCGGCAGTTTCGAGCTGGTCGCCACAGACCTGGATACGCTCGAAAAGTTCGGGCACGAGTTCCAGCAGGGCGGCCCCTCCGAAATCGAAAACACGATTATTTTGAGCCCCGGCGCCACCATGGGGCTTCTCGACGAAGAAACCATGAAAAACCGGGAGCGTCAAATGCGGGCGAATCAGAACGACCCGTCGGTCTGGGAAACGTTCCGGGAATTCGATAAAATTCCGACATCCCTTTACCAGAAGAAAATTACGCTCACCATGGAACACCCTAGCGCTTCGGCGGGCAAAGCTCAGGCACAAATCCCCGTGCGGGTCGCCGGTGTCCTGAAAAAAGGGGAAAGTGTGCCCAACAACATGGTGATGTATGACAAAAAAGGATACATATCCCACGCTTTAGCCAAACAAATCCGGGAAGCCGTCAAAGCTTCCGCTCCGCCGGACAGCGAGACCGCGAAACGGATGGGCTCAGGCGAATCTTACTCGGAGGTTCTGGTCAAAGTCGAGAATTCGAGCCAGATAGAAACCGTCGACAAACAGATTCAGAAGCTCCGGCTGAATACCCAGAACAATCTTCACCAGGAAGAAAGAATGCAGGGAGAATTTGTGATCATCCGGGTCGTCTTTCTCGGCGTCGGGCTGTTCGTCCTGTTTATCGCCTCCATTTCCATTGTGGTCGCCATGACGATGTCCACGTACCAGAGACGACGGCAGATCGGCATCATGAAGGTGCTTGGAGCAAACCTGAGGCAGATCCGGAATATGTTCATCGTAGAGTCGGCACTTCTCGGGCTGCTGGGCGGAATTCTCGGCATTATGCTGTCCTACTGGGTCGTCTGGGGCATTAACGCCCTCACCTTCATGATGGGCAAAAATTCTGCGGGCGACGACACCCAGATCTTGTTCATCTCCACGTGGATTATTCCCGTCGGTCTATTCTTTGCGATCATGACCGGGGTTCTCTCGGGAATTTATCCAGCAGTCAAAGCGTCCAAAACCGACGCCCTTACGGCAATCAAACGCGAATAGGAGTGGAAACCGTAACGATGAAGAAAAAAGTATGGGCAGTGGCGGCGGCGGTTGTCGTCATAGGAATCAGCGCGTTCTTATACATAAAAAGCCATCCTCAAACAGGTCCCAATCCCGCCGATATGGCAATGAACAATCCCCTGTCTTTCAAGGTCACCCGCGAAGAGCTGGTCGGCTCTATTGAAGTGAAAGGCAAATCGTCTTATGAAAAAGAAACCTGGGTACACGCCCCGTTTAGCGGGGATATCGTGAAGTGGAATGTAACCGACGGCGCCCAGGTCAAAAAGGGCGACTCTCTTTTCGTTCTCGACAGTGCCGCAATCGACGCCGAAATCGTTCAGATGCAGGCCAACCTGAAAAAACAAGACCTGGAAGCGCAGCTTGCCAAATTCCAGGAACGCTCCTCCGATGCTCCCGCAGGTTCCGGCGAATCGGGCGGCATGTCGGAAGCGGACGCCAAGAAACGCTATGTCGATGCCGAAAGCGCCAAAATCCAGGCACAGCTTAATACCATGAACCGCGAGACAGCCCAGAGCCAATTGAGTGAAAAACAGAAAATGCTTGCCAAAGCGAATTTCAAAGCACCGGAGAGCGGCATTTTCCTTTTCGAGGATTCTTCTAAAATTCCGCAGGCACTTCAAGCCAATAACCGGATCGGCAAAATTGTCGATTTGTCCAAGCTGGAGCTGCTCTGCTATGTGGGAGAATTCGATGTTTTCCAAATTAAGCCGGATATGCCCGTTGTGGTCAAGATCGACGCTCTCCCCGACGTTCCGCTGAAAGGCAAAGTCAAGCAAGTGTCCAAATTCGCCAAATCGGGAACGGAAGCCGCCGCCTCGGCGACAGCCCAGTTTGAAGTCACCGTGTCTCTGGAGCCTAACGACAGGCTTATCGCGGGCCTCAGTTTGACGGGAACCATTGAAACGGCCCGCAAGGCCGACGCTCTTGTCGTTCCCACCCTTGCCGTACAGCGTGATAAGGACAAGCATTTCGTTATGCTTGAAACTCCGGGCGGCGTGGAGCGCAAAGAAATTGCCATCGGTATGGAAACCGCCGACAAAACCGAAGTGGTCAGCGGCTTGAACGAAGGAGACACCGTCGTCCTGCAATAACAATCGGGGGCGGAACGGACTGCCTGTCCATCATCGGCTTTCCCTATGCAAACTGCCGGATTTGGACTATAATTAGGAGAAGATATTAGTACCAAGTCTTAAGGACAGTATCCAGGAACCAGCGGAAAGTAGGGACTGTACGCATGAACTATGAAGATTTCAAATCCATCGTGCTCGAAAGACGGAGCGTCCGGAAATTCACGCAAGACCCTGTCTCGGTGGAGGATGTACGCGAACTGATTGACTGCGCCAGATTCGCACCGAGCGATACAAACTCACAAACATGGAAATTTATTGCCGTGATGAACGGCGAACTCATCAAAACTATCGAAGACGTAACATGGGAAGAACTTCACAAACGGGCAGCAGATGCCGAAGAACGCGGTTTATCCCGCGAAGGGCGGCTTCTCGTCAAGTCTTTCGGACCGTATGCGACCGCGTTCTCGGGCGCGCCCGTGCTCATCATTTGCCTGGCCACTCCTTACGAGTCCAAATTCCGTGAGCGCATTTTCGACCCGATCGGACTTGTTGAGAACTCCGTCTGGGACGAAGAAGGCATCAAAAGTTCCTGCCTGGCGGCCCAGAACCTGATGCTGGCGGCTCATGCGCGCGGCTTGGCGACTTGTCCCATGACAGGACCGGTCCTCCTTGCCCAGCACAGGCTCCGCGAGCTTCTCCCGATCCCGCAGGAAGCGCAGGTCAATATGGTCATCGCCCTCGGTCATCCACAGGAGCGTCCGGGCAAGCTGGCCCGTAAAGAAGTGGACGAGATCCTCGAAATTATCAGCTGAACGGACCGAACGCAGCAAAACCTTCCAAGCCTCCCCTTTCCAAGCCGGAAACCGGGAGGCTTTCTTTTCGGCTATTCTTTTCGGCCTTATCCTTATTACGTTTCATTCCATGTTAACGAACTACCGGAGGCGGTCATTATGGCACAATTACCCGTACTTACAGCAGAACTTGCAAAACGTCTGGAACAGGCGGAAACCGCTTTCTGGACTTCACGCATAGAAGCCATCGGCAGCCGTGAAGGCAATCCGATGGGCGTTCATACGGCGCGGTTCGGACAGACAAGCGCGGTTTGCACGGAGGGAATGCCCTGGCCCTTGTTTAACACCGTCAGAGGTCTGGGTCCCGAAGATGTCGGAGAGCTCGGGAAGATTCTTCATTTTTACGCGGACTGCGGCCGCTCCTGCACATTTGAACTAACTCCCGGCAAAACGGATAAGTCCGTTACTTACGCGCTGGCACGGCAAGGTTTTTATCAGGAAGGTTTTCACGCTTACATGTACGGCCTTCCGGAACCTGTCGCTCCCGTACTTCCGCCTCACATCCGGATAGAGCCGATCACGTCGGCCGCCCGGTTCGACCTCTACGGGGAACTGCACTGCGTGGGCACAGGGATGGATGTGAGCGCGAAGCAGCATTTTATCGATAACAACATCGTGCTGCTGAACCGGCCGGGGTGGCATTTGTACCTCGGTTACGTTAACGATGAGCCGGCCGGAGTCAGCATGATGCACATCGACGGCGACATCGCCTCCTTCACCCTGGCCGCGACAGTACCGCAGCACAGAAGCCGCGGCCTGCACAGTGCTATGCTGCAGGTACGCATGCACGAGGCTGCCAAACGGGGCTGCCGGCTCACGGCCGCCCAGGCCGCTTTCGGCAGCGCGAGCCAGAACAACATGGAGCGTGCCGGCATGAGGCTCGCCTACGCGCGCGCCGTCTGGAGCGCTCTGGGCGAGTAGCCCCGCACGGCGGCGGGTCTCGCACGGCGGCGGG
>NZ_FNVF01000016.1:0-8989 GCF_900107975.1 Paenibacillus sp. UNC499MF | reverse complement strand
ACGGCGGCGGGCCTCGCACGGCACACACAAAAAAGGAGAGCAGGTCGGCTAAAGCCGCTGCTCTCCTTTTTTGTGTCAGTTACCCGGCCGCGTGGCGCTCCGCTCGTCTGCCGCCATTCCAGGCTTGCCCGGCCAGAAGGCCGCTCTGCCGAGCAGAAGCGTGATCGTCGGCACAAGGAACGGACGGACGATGAACGTATCCAGCAGAACGCCGACCGCACAGATGACGCCGAACTGCACGAGCACTTGAATCGGCAGCACGGACAGAACCGCAAACGTGCCTGCCAAAATCAGTCCCGCCGAAGTGATCACGCTGCTTGTCGAGCTGACGCCTATCCGGATCGCTTCTTTCAGTTTGTGCGTTTTGCTTGCTTTCCAGATACCCGAAACCATGAAAATATTGTAGTCTTCACCTAGGGCGACGAGGAACACGAACGCGTAAAGCGGAATCAGTCCCTGAATCGCCTCGGTTCCGAAGAACGTGTGCAAAATAAGCCAGCCGGCTCCTAGAGCCGAGAAATAAGACAGCAAAACGGTCGCCATCAGATACACCATCGCCACGAGCGAACGGAGGTAGACCAGGAGCAGCAGCGCGATAATTCCGATTACAATCGGGATGACCACCTTCGTGTCCTTGCTCGTCACTTTCTCGGTATCGTACTGCTCGGCGGTTTGTCCCGAGACCCGTACATGGGAACCGGTGTCCGTAACTCCCGCCTCTTTCAGGGAAGCTTCCGCAGCCGCGTAAAGATCCGGAATATGATGAATCGACTCCAGCTCGAACGGATCATCCTTGAACAGCACATCGTAGGCAACGATGTCGGGATTTGTTTTTCCTTTTACAGGCTCCGAGACGGAGTCCACGAAAGGGAGTTCCTTTAGTCCGGTTCCCGCGTCCACATTTTTCCCTTCCGTATCCACCATTACTTTGGCCGGAGCGAGAGTGCCCGGGGAATAGTGTTCGGAAAGAAGCGTAAAGCCTTCTCTGGACGACATCGTTTCCGGAAAAGAAGAAAGCAGATTAAACGTATATTTGATCTGGGACGAAAAGCCCGCCAGGACGATCAGCACGATCAGACTTACCGTCAAAATCGTCTTCGGCTTCTGCGTCACCATCTCTCCGAGCGTCTCGCTCATACGGCCTACGGCACGCTGCCCGCGGACGGGTTTTCCGCGTTTCGCTTCCTTAGCGGCTCTTTGTTCCGGCGTCAGCGGGGCAAAAGGATAGAAGGATTTCCGTCCGAGAATGCCCAGAATCGCCGGTACAAGCGTCAGGCTCGCTGCGGCCATGATAAATATCGCCAGACTGAACGGAATGGCAAACCGGTGATTGGCCCCGTACTTGGCGAAAAGCAGCGCCAGCATCGAAACGATAACCGTCAGCCCGCTCATACCGATCGCACCGCCCGAACCGAGCAGCGCCTCTTTCAAGGCAAGATGCTTGTTATCATGCTCCAGAAGCGCCGTCCGGTAACGGGTTGCAAAAAACAGGCAATAGTCCGTTCCCGCTCCGAAAAGCAGCACCGTCATGATCGAGATCGACTGAGCATCCACCACGATCCAGCCAAGCTGCGCCAGCTTTCCGAGAATCGGCGAAATAACGCCGTACGCGAACGCCACCCCGACAAGCGGGACAATCGCCATAACGGGCGACCGGTACAGCAGAATAAGCAGTACGAGCACGAGAATGACCGTTGCCATCAGCAGCGAAAAATCCGCTCCTTTGAACAAGTCGTTCGCATCCATGGAGATTCCGACGGGACCGGTAATACGCGCGATCAAGCCGTCCCCTTTCAGATCTTTAACGGCAAAAGGATCGCTTCCCGTTACGGCAGCCGTTATTTCCTTCAGCTTTGACGCGCTCTCTTTCAGCACTTTGGTTTCCGTTTTTTCTTTAAACGACACCGGAAGCACGATAGTGGTCCCGTCCTTGCTAACGGACTGCTTCAAAGCCGGCAAGGGCATTTTGTCAAAAGGGGCCACCGAAGTCTGTTCCGGAAGCGGCGATGCCGCCAGCCGGCCCGCTATTTTCTGCAAAGCCCCGAGGTCCCCTTCGGTCAGCCCCGCCTGCCGGTAAAAGACAACCAGCGCCGGTACGCCGCCGCTTGCGGGAAACTGCTCTTTCTCAAGCGCCGCGGCCTGTACGGAGAGCGAATCCGCCGGAAGCTGATCCGCCCCGTTATTTTCCTGGCTGTTGACGCCGGGCCACAGAGCGCTGAGCAGAACGGTCAGTACGATCCAGACCGCTACCGTAACCCACTTGCTCCTAGGACCCGCTACTTTGGAAAGCATTCCCTCCATAAAGGACGATGATTTCATTGAGACATTCTCTCCTTTTATCCGGTTATTTAAAGCTGTAAGTACCTTCCCTATAGCGGAATACTTTTATGTCCGTTATAATTATATATACTGGTCAGTTAATTAATCAACCAAAAGTTTTCCGGTTCCCTTTTCTTACCCGTTTTTTAGCGCGGCAAGACTATTCCTTAAAACGCGTTCACTGAGATTACTTCACGGTTTGTGGTATAATACTTTTTAATGAGTTTCTCAGATTCCCGTTTTGAAAGGATCACTGCCTATGTCTTCAACTTCCCGAAAACCTCCCGGAAGGCCCCGTTCCAGCGAGCAGGCGGCCCCTGTTTCCGACCGGATTCTCCAGATAGCCATGCACGAATTTATCCGCAGCGGATATGATGCCGTTTCCATGGATGATATAGCGAAAGCGAGCGGCGTCACCAAGGCGTCGGTCTATTATTATTTTCCGTCCAAAGCCGTGCTGCTCACCGAGTCGACGATCCGGCTTATGAATGTGGTGCGGGCGGCCACGCTGAAAATTCTCCAGAAGCCTCTTCCTCTCCGGGAACGGCTGCTGGAAGTGACCTATAATCATCTTCAAGCCACGACAAGCTTCGATTTCGAAGGCTTTATGAACAAAATCGAAACCGTCCTCACTCCGGAGCAGACGGAAAATATGCGAAAAGCCGAGCATCAGCTTCTGGAAGCTCTCGCCGATGCCTTCGCCGACGCCTCCGAAAAGGGCGAAATCGGCACAGCGGATTCCTGGCTCGCGGCGCGTTCTTACATGGCCCTGCTCATGGTCGGACACAGCAAACAGCCTGACGGTACGTTCACCTATCCCGACAAGCGGCTCGCCGCCGACAAAATCGTCAGCATGCTCTGGAGCGGCATCGGAAGCAATCCGGCATGAGCCGTTAGGTCCGAATTTAGACCGCAAAAAAGACAGTTCCCAATCTTTCGATCGGGAGCTGTCTTGGTTTGCTATGACACTATTTATAAGAAGGTGGTTATCCCTGGATCTTATAACTTGGTGACGTTAGCTGCTTGAGGACCGCGGTTACCATCCGTGATCTCGAATTCTACTTCTTGGCCTTCGTCAAGAGTTTTGAATCCATCGCCTTGAATAGCGGAAAAATGAACGAATACGTCTTCGCCGCCTTCTACTTGGATGAAGCCATAGCCCTTCTCTGCGTTAAACCATTTAACTGTACCTTTCAAGTGAACAACCTCCTAAATGTATCGCCATCTATGGCGAATATCGATATTATATCATCCTTTGTCTGCCAGTTCAACTGCCAGAAAGGCGTCAATCTGCAACTTTATGCAAAGTCAAGTAGTCCTTCGAACCCGGGATAAAAGCGAGCCGCGTCGGCCTATATTCGGCGGTGACGCCCTCTGCGGCGAGCTCTTTCAGCAGCGCGGGAAGCTGGGGATACGACTCTCCGCCGAACGTCAGCAGCGGATAAATTCGCACTTCTCCGCCCGGTTTACAAACCCTCAGCAGCTCTCTCATCGCCTGAAGGTGAAATTCCGGGCTGAACTGCTCCCCGTACAGAAACAGGAAGTGGCTGCACAGCACGAGATCGAACTCCCCTTCCGGGTGCGGAAGCTCCGGCAGCGACGCCGCCGTATATCTCTGTTCGCGGGAAACCGGATTTGCGTAATCGGCGGAGAAATCCGCGAATGATTGTTTGCGCAGCTCCTTCAGAAGCTCCGGGCCCCCGTAGAAATCCCAATCGTACATGTGCCTTCTCTCCGTCAGCTTGACGATAAACCGGTCGATCTCCTCTCGGCCCAGCCCTTCGATTTCCGAAGGCTCCATCGCGTACAAGGGATCCGCCGCGCAGGCGTGGATATCCCTGCGGGATGCTTCCGCCGTAAACGCCGAAGCGCCGGCGCCGGTATCCAGCACGCGCTTGCCTCTCAGCTTATCGGGATCCAGATCGAACATCCGTACGTATTCCTCAAAATTGCGGCATGTCATAGCGACACCCGTCTGCTCATAAAAGCGTTTTGTCTCCATCTCAACTGCACTCTCCTCTTCTCGGCTCATCTAAACTGATTTGCCGTCCCTATGGACGGCGCTTTACGGACAAGTGACGGCGGCTCTCTATATGCCCCATCCATCTTTTTCCATAAAGATTGAAAGTATTGTAGCATCTCCGCCCGGTTTAGGCTAGTGAAATTTTCAATTCCTTATGCTAAAGTAAGATGCAAACGGTTGGGGCATTCTTACCTTTATATTCGTACCTCATCCTTCAAACCAGATTAAAGGAGAATTCTCATGTCACACGTGATAAAAAAACATGTCATCTTCAAAAGAGACAAATGGAATATGGTTACGGTCGAAGTGAACGGTTCCCGGCTTGTCGCCAGGGAAATTTCGGATCAATGGGGTGAAGACACCCACACTTTTCTAAGCCGTCCGGCCTTGATGCAGTGGGCTCAGGATAGATTCCCGCGGGATCGTTTCGAAGGAACCGACGAAGAATATGACGCCATGATGGAAGCTTTCCGTAACGTCTGAATCAGGCGAACAAATGTCTTGACGTATTTGCGGCAGGCGCGGTATACTGAGCACAGAAAACTAAATGTACGGGACAGTCAAAGGGGAGTAGCTTCTACAGTAAAGTCGTCAGTTCGGGTTGTATAATAACAGCCCCGGCTTTATTGGCAACGTGAGTTGTTAGCAAGACCTTTGCCAGCACGCTGGTAAAGGTCTTTTCTTCTTAGCTGGAGAAAAATGCCTTTACCGGTTAATTCGGTAAGGCATTTTTTTGTAGGCTGCTGCCGAATTAGAAGTCCCTGACTTGCAAACCCTATTTTAAGATGAAGGAGTGAACTCACTATCATGGACTGGTTCTCAACAGCATCCTTACTAACCCTGCTCAACATCATCATCATCGACCTGGTGTTGGCGGGAGACAACGCCATCGTCATAGGGATGGCCGCCAAAAACGTACCGAAGAACCTGCAGAAGCGGGTCATCCTTTGGGGGACTGCAGGTGCGGTCGGCATCCGCGTAATCGCGACCGTCCTCGTTGTGTATCTGCTTCAAATTCCCGGACTGCTCTTCGTCGGCGGTCTGCTGCTAATCTGGATCGCGCTCAAGCTTCTCACGGATAAAAGCGATCATGACAATATCGCGGCTAAAAATACCGTCGGAGCGGCCATCACTACCATTATCGCGGCCGACGCGGCAATGGGCATTGACAACGTGATCGCGATCGCGGGTGCGGCTCACGGCCATATCGGCCTCGTCATTATCGGACTGCTCGTCAGCGTGCCGATCGTCGTCTGGGGAAGCACAATTTTCATTAAAGTCGTCGACCGGTTTCCGATCGTCATGTACATCGGCTCCGGGGTGCTCGCTTATACTGCAGCCAAAATGCTGACGGAAGAAAAATTCATAATGCACGATTATTTCTCCGCTAATCCCCTTGTAAAATGGCTCTTTATCGCCGTCGTTATCGTCGGGGTGCTCGTGACCGGTTATGTCGTGAAAATGTCGGGCTATTCCGTTAAAATCAACGACCGCGGCCAGCTTACCCTTCCCAAGCATGTGGGCCACCAAGCCAATATCGCACCGGAAGACCGGTTCACCGTGCAGTCGGACCCGAGCGGCCGTCTCGTCTTCGTCAAGGTCGGACCGGACAACGATCCGAAGTCCGTTAAATCCGCCGGCTGACAACCCGCTTCCGTATACCGGGAAGCTATAGGACCCGCCCCTTTCTGCTGAAAGGCGGCGGGTTTTGCACGTCAGCCGGAAAAGAGGGAAATTGACCGCATGAGGCGAAGTTGTATGACATACTAGTTAAAATGCTTAATGGCAAGAGGTGAACGTATTTTGGGAATTTCAAATGACGCATTGCTCTTTATTATCGCGGGATTCGCTTTCGCGCTGCTTGTGCTTTACTCGCGCAACCGCATACCGGAGCAGCTGCGCAGGCCGATGGCCATTTTCGCGCTCATTCTGGTGGTATGCTCTTTTTCACTGGTCGTCGTATCTCTCTTCAAGTTAGGAATGGCGGGGTAAACGCGGGCGAATTTACTTCGCAAACGCATTCCCCTATAATGATAATTAATCTTCCGATCGGTCATACTAGACGGGATTCCCGAAAAGTCAACTGGGAAAATCCGTCTGGGGGAGCGTGAAACCGTATGCGCCTCTTACCGATCGCCCTTATGGCCGGATTGCTCGCGTCCACGCTGGTTCCCGGCAGCGGCGCACATTCGGCCGCCAATCCGAAATCATCTGTCAGGAGGGTTCCCATGAACCAAATTCCCGTTCGTAAAGACGTTCCGGCCGAACACCGCTGGAAGCTGGAGGATCTTTTCACCAATCAAGAAGCCTGGAACAAAGAATACAACGAAACGAAAGAAGCGCTGGGCAAAATCGGCCAGTTTCACGGCAAGTTAAGCGATCCAGCGGCTGTGAAGCAATGCTTCGAGCTGGAGGACGACATTTCTCTACATACCGAAAGACTTTACGTATATTCCAACATGAAGCATCACGAGGATATGACGGACCCTACTTACCAGGCTCTGTCGGATAAAGCCCAGAAGCTCAGCGTGGAAGTGAGCCAGGCGCTTTCTTTCATCTCTCCCGAAATCGTCAGCCTCTCCGAGGAGCAGTTGAAGGCGCTCGTGGAGAACAAGGATCTGGCGCCATACAAAACGACGCTGGAAGAAATGATCCGCCAGAAGCCGCACGTGCTGTCCAAAGAGGAAGAAGCGCTGCTGGCGATGGCCGGCAATATGTCCGGCGCTCCGAGCAACATTTTCGGCATGATCAACAATGCGGACATGAAATTCCCTAAAGTGAAGAACGAGAACGGCGAGGAAGCCGAGCTGACTCACGGAAGCTACATCCAGTTCCTCGAAAGCCGCGACCGTCAGGTACGCGAGCAAGCTTTCAAAGCCGTTTACGAGACGTATGCCAAGCAGAAAAACACGATAGCCGCTACGCTTTCGTCCAACATCAACAAGAACATCTTTTATTCGCAGGCGCGGAAATATCCGTCCGTTCTGGAGATGTCCCTGTTCGGCGACAACATCAAGCCGGAAGTATACACGAATCTGATCGATACGATTCATGAATCGCTTCCGCTTCTTCAGCGCTACATGAAGCTGCGCAAAAAGCTGCTCAAAGTCGACGAGCTTCACATGTATGACCTGTTCGTGCCGCTCGTAGACGATCTCAAGATGAAAATTACCTACGACGAAGCGAAAGAAACGATCAAGGAAAGCCTGGCTCCGCTCGGCGAATCCTACGTGGAAACGCTGGAAAAAGGCTACAAGGACGGCTGGATCGATATTTACGAAAACCAGAACAAGCGCAGCGGCGCTTACAGCTGGGGCGCTTACGGCACGCACCCGTACGTATTGCTCAACCACAAAGAGAACCTGAACAGCATGTTTACGCTGGCGCATGAAATGGGTCATGCCATCCATTCCTACCTGTCGGACGAAAATCAGCCGTACCGGGATGCCCAGTACACGATTTTCCTCGCCGAAGTGGCTTCCACGCTCAATGAAGCGCTTCTGATGGACTACCTGCTGAAGCATACGGACGATCCGAAGAAGAAGCTGTACCTGCTTACTTATTATGCCGATCAGTTCCGTACGACCGTGTTCCGCCAGACCATGTTCGCCGAGTTTGAGAAAATCACGCATGAGAAGATGGAAAAGGGCGAATCGCTCACGGCGCAGGAATTCAGCAAAATCTATTATGATTTGAATACCCTCTATCATGGTAAAGACATGGTAGTGGATAAAGATATCGAAATGGAATGGGCACGTATTCCCCACTTCTATAACAGCTTCTATGTGTATAAATATGCGACGGGCTTCTCGGCTGCCACGAGTTTCTCCAAACAGATCCTCGACGAAGGCCAGCCTGCCGTGGAACGCTACCTCGGCTTCCTGAAGAGCGGCGGAAGCGACTATTCCATCAACATTCTGAAAAAGGCCGGCGTGGATATGTCAACTCCTGAACCGATCAAGCAGGCGATGAGCGTATTCGCTTCCGTGCTGGATCAGATGGAAGAGCTGACGAAATAATTCACGAGGACTTTACCCGGAGTAAAAAGGCCGATGAACGCGTTTCACGGTCTTTTTCCCGGTCTAAAGGAGAGATTTTTATGAAATCGAACCGTATTCAATGGCTTCTGATCGGCGCTCTTATTTTCGCTCTCATTACGACCGTTTTCGCGGTGGTGAACATGGACCGGGTTCGTGTCAATTTCGTGTTTATGGAAACGAACGCGCCCCTCATTCTGGTCATCGTGATTTCTACCGTTCTGGGCGGGCTTATCGTCGGCTTGTTCGGAATTTTGCGTCAGGTACAGATGCAGAAGGAAATCAAGGAGCTGCGCAAACAGCTGAACGGCTCCTCCCTTCCGGCCGATACCGAAGTCATGCCGGGCACAGCCGCCGCGGAAGCCGCTTCCGCTTCTTACGAAGATCGTCTGCCGGGCGAGGAATCACCCGTCAAGAAAGAATTCGGCAAGAATAACTCAGGCGCACTGTAAAAAAACCGAAAAACCTCCATCCGGATTGCCTTTAAGGCTGGTCAAGCCCCCATTTAACGGACATTGAAAAAAGCCTAGGCTGCAAGCTGGCGTCGATACTCCATCGGCGTCAGCTTGTTTAGCTTTCGCTGTGGACGATGATGGTTGTAAAAATGGAT
>NZ_FNVF01000015.1 GCF_900107975.1 Paenibacillus sp. UNC499MF | reverse complement strand
CCTGCATCTGCAGGAACTAAAGTGGAAGGTTATTTCACGAGAGACGGCAAGCCTGATTATTTTGCCGATGGTTTCTTGAATGATCCGAAACTGTTTTCCTTACTGAAAATCAGCCCGGAAGAATTGAAAGCCGAATTGGCAAAAGGTAAATCTGTCGTGGAAGTGGCGGCGTCTAAAAATGTCTCCAAACAACAGGTGATTGCTGTCATTTCTCAAACACAGGTTGATGGACAGCTTCAAGGTGAAAAGCAAGGCGAAGTACCTAAGAGTAATCAATCCAATGAACAAATGTTAAAAGGCGTTGAACCTAAAGTATTGCATGTGATTGAGCACAAAAATGAACCATCTTCGAAGAAATAACCAGGCAAGCCGAATCAGGTTGGCAAAATGATGTTCATCCTACATGAAAATGAGTGTCAAATACCCCCGCTTCATCCAGGAGGGGGTATTTGACATGTTCTCATGGCTATTTGTTCAACGGAATTCATCATCGGCTGATAGGCCGGTACGATCATGCGGAAATGATCAAAATAAGAGCGCTGTGGCCATCACAGACGCTCTTTTATTTTTCTCCCGGCATCTTTTCGAATGGTTTTTTACGGTCCCGGATAAACATTTCGTAACCTGAACGATTTTTTCCCGTATAAATAGAACAAAATCGGTTGCCGTCCGGCGAAGGAGCTGTTCCTTTAAGACGGTTTAACCAAATAGAAGTCGAGGTCGTGCATCCTATGAACCAGACATTTACAGACCAAGCCGATACCTGGTACCGGCTGGCTGAGCAGAGAGCCGCTCAGTATTTCACATCGCTTTACGAGCAGGTCAAGGAGAAGCGTTATGTGTCTGTCCTGACTGAAGATATCCGCCTGTGGAAAAAAGATCATCTCCCGCCTTATTCGCTATTTTCCTTATTGACCCGAAGAAAAAGAAAGCCCGATTCGCGGGACTATTCCCGGTATATCCAATGGCTTCGTTACACGGGAAAATTGGACGATTATCTGGACCGGAGCATTTCCTATATTTATTTGCGTGATCTGGGCCAAGCCCTAGATTCTCCCGGCACACAGAAGAAGATCCGGCACTTGATCGGCGACGTCAAAAACCAGTTGATAAATTCCGGCAAAACAGACGGGGGAGATCAGCCGGATTATATAAGCTGGGCGGGCTTATACCGGTGGGCTCAGAAGGAAGGGATCGAATCCGCCGCCATTTGGTTAATAGCCAAGCTCAAAAGCGTTTCTTCCCGTATTCCGGACGGTATGAATGCCGAGCAGGCTCAGCGCAAACTGCTCAAAATCATTCTCGGGGTTATTCTGCACGTTAACGACGATATGGATGATACAACGCCGGCGGATGAACGGTCCCGCAGACTTGATGAAGCTATCCGGCTCGGCTATTCATACGGGCTGACCTATCCTTTTATAGACGATCTTCTCGATTCGGGGATATTAACCGACCGGGAGAAAGAAGAGTTTACCCGCATGATACGAAACGCGCTTCTGACGGGGTCCGTGCCTGAATTAGGCGATTGGTCCTACAATAACCGGACTTTGCTGGAATTCGTACACGCGGAGCTGCGGGATGCTTTTCAGTCGATCCAATCGTATCAGAGGCCGGAAACATTAAAAACCTTTTACGAACAATCGTATGTGTTTTTCCACTCCCAAGAGCTTGACCGTAAGAAGGACCTGTCCTGCGAGACTTACACGAATGAAGAGCTGTATATCCCCATCATTCTAAAATCCTCTTCTTCCCGGCTGATTGTACGTTCCGTACTTAGTGCGGACGCGGACGAAGGCTTTGACAACCGGACTTTTTATTACGGCATCTACAACCAGTTGGCCGATGATTTCGCGGATATGTTCGATGACAGGGAAGACGAGGCGGTAACTCCTTATACCTACTACTTAAAATACCGGGATCGCCGTCCGGATCTGATTAATCCCTATGAATTATACTGGACGGTTATTTCCCATCTGATTCATAACGTGTACCGGTCCGATGCCAAGACCCGTGAAGTCATCCTGGATCGTGCGATCAATGGTCTCAAACGATGTAAAGCACGTCTCGGTGGAGAGAAGTATAACGATATCATGAATATATTCGCTTCGGGAGATCCCGAATTTAATCGTCTTATCCAAACCATGGTAAGCAAAGCGGACGATGTCGATTTCTTTGATAAACTGCTGCGGGACCAGGTGGTTGCCGTGCTCCGAAACAACAAGAGAGAGAAAGAGGATTTCTCCGATACGGTCGCCGACGTACGTGATCAGATCAACAGCTTTCTGCATATATCCAAGCCTCACGGAATGCCCGAGATGAAAGAGGCGCTGATTGACGCGGCCAACTACAGTCTGGAAGGCTCGGGGAAGCGAATCCGGCCTATTTTGACCTGGGTGATGGGCGTGAACGAATACGGTCTGCAAGCGGAGGAGATCGTCCCGCTGCTCAGATCGCTCGAATATATGCACACCGCTTCCCTCATCTTCGATGACCTGCCTTCCCAGGATAACGCGTCCACGAGGAGAGGACGGCCGACCCTGCATCAGGTGCACAACATAGCCACCGCGGAACTGACCGGACTGTACCTGATCCAGAAGGCCACCCAAGAGCAGACGTCGCTGGACCGTTTTCCGGCTAAGTCCGTCCTTGCCCTTATCCGCTATTCGGCCGAAAAGACCGAGGAGATGTGCATGGGACAGGCGATGGACTTGCAGGCCAGGGGAAAAGCATTGACCCTGGAGCAGTTGAACCGGATCTGCTTTTATAAAACCGGCATCGCATTCGAGGCGGCACTCGTCATGCCGGCCATTCTTGCGGAAGTTCCGGCTTCCGAGATCGAAGCGCTGAAAAAGTTCGCCTACCACGCGGGCATCGCTTTTCAGATCAAAGACGATTTGCTTGATGCGGAAGGAAACTTGGACGTACTCGGTAAACCTGCCGGCAAAGATATTGAAAACAACAACTCGACCTTCGTGACGGTATTGGGACGGGACGGCGCAGCTAAAGAGATGTGGGAGCATTACTGCCTGGCAATGGAAATGCTGAAAGAGATTCCGCGGAATACCGCTTTCCTGAAGCACTTGTTGACTTATATAGTCGGAAGGGATCATTAAGCGTGCGGGAGCATAAACATAAGTTTTTTTAAAAGAAAAAAAGCCGATTTTCTGAATTCAGAAAATCGGCTTTTGAAGTGAAGAACGTTGCCTGAGATTGCCGCTTTATTTTACGGGCAGCAGCTTTTTGCTTACGAATACCATAATCAGCGACAAGACGAGAAAATAAAGCGGCATCGTGAGTAAAGAATCGTTGTGAAGGTAACTCATGCCGCTCGTGATCAAGCTGACAAGGATATAATAGCCCAAACCGAAGATGGCGCCCGCAGTCCCGAGCACATCGCCGTATCGGACCAGAGCCAAGCTCAGACAGTTGGGGATAGCCATCCCGATTCCAAGCAGGAAGATGAAGATACAGATGGCCAGAAGGATGAGAAAGGTTGCGGAAGGACTCGCCTTGTACAAAATGATGGCGGTCATGCAGGCCGCTCCGGCAGCGGATACGGCCGTACCGGTGACGATGATCTTTTCGGCGGTGAATCTCGTTAACAGTTGTTTCGACAACAAGGCGCCGAGAATGGAAGACAGCGCCACGAGAATACCGAAAATACCGAATTCGCCCGGTGTCAGGTGAAAATACTCCATAAAAACAAACGGTGACTCGGCATAATAACTGAACAAAAGGCCATTGGTTGCACCGATGAGAAAACCGAATGCCCATAGCTTTTTATCTCCGATCATGCGCCGCAGCACAAACCGGATTTTTATGTTAGTTGTTACGGCTCCTTTTGTCTCGGGAAGTGCGGCGAACGTATACGCAAAAACGGCTGCGCTCATGATAACAAGCGTGAGGAAAACCGCCCTGAAACCGAGCGCTTGATCGACCCACCCGCCAATTAACGGGCCGATCGCCGGAGTGAACGCCAATGCTGCGGAAATTTGGGCGAAAACGGCGTGACGCTTGGCGCCGTCGATACTCTCGCGCAGAATGGTTTGCGTGACAACCGAGCCGGTACTGGCTCCAAAGGCCTGAACAAACCGGCTTACCAGCAGCCATTCGGCGGTGCCGGACAAATAACACCCCAAGCTTCCGATCCCGTAAACGAGAATACCCCAAAGCAGCGCGGGACGACGGCCGATAAAATCCGAGAGTCTTCCCCAGCAAAAAACACCGAGGGCAAAGCCCAGGAAGTAGATACTGAGCGTCAACTGGATCAAGTTCCGGCTGGCCTGGAGCTGATCCGCGATGTCCGGTAAAGAAGGCGTGTAGATCGTTTCACTGATTTGCGGAAAACCCACCAGAATAATAAACAGCAGGATGGATGGTGTTGAGATTTTTTTGGTTAACACAGTTCATGCCCCCTATAAATTGAAAAATCTCAATTCGGCACGATCATTACGGGATAGGGGGCTTGCATTTAATCAATCGGGCAAATGACAGCATATAATTTCACCTTTATTTTTTATAGGGGGGACTATAGCGAGTATTATAGCAGGAATGCTCAAAGTTCCCAAGGATAATTCGAATGTGAATTCATGGCTCAAGGACGGGGAATGTCTGCTGCCCGCAGACTGTTTTAAAATAACGTTAACGAATTGACAACCGCTGGAGGGGAAAAGGAATGGAAATAGAGAGCTTGAAGCTCGCACGGCTCGCAAAATTGGTTGCGGAACATTATCTTCTGGAGCCGCTTAGCATTAACAGGCAGCAAGGAGGCTGGGCTTCCTTGGCTTACCGGATCGAGACCTCAAGTAACTCAACCTATTTTTTGAAAGAGTATGAGAAAAAGCGGTCGTCGACTCCAAAATTAACCGCAATGCTGGATACATATATCCCCGTGACCTGCTGGCTTAACGAAAATACGAACCTGGCCGGTAAAATCACGGTGCCTCTGAAAACTCAATCTGGGGAATATGTATGCGAAAATGTGGACGGTATTTTTCTTCTTTACGAATATATTCACGGAGAAACGATCGGAAAAAAAGCTTTAAACCAAACTCAGATTGAACAATTGTCAACGATATTGGCCGAGCTGCACAAGGCCGGAGATTCCATCCCTGTGCCTGTGGAGCACCTGACGGAGGATTTTCAGGTCTCGTTTGTGTACGCACTCGGCGAAACGATGGCATCCCGCCATACGCCTCCAAGATTCATATCTGCCATAAAGCCTTACGAAAACGTTTTGCTTAAACAGGTATCTATTTTGCAGGACTTATCTTTGAAATTGGTCGGCCGCATGCTGCCTTTACGTTGGTGCCATACGGATATTCATCCCTGGAACATGATGCAGAGCGATCAACAGCTCATTCTGATTGATTGGGAGGGGGTAAAACTGGCACCCGTGGAAGCCGACTTGATGTTCCTGACGGATGAAAGCTATTTTCACGATTTTTTCGCTTTATACAAAAAAATACATCCCAACTATATCCTAGATGAAGAAGCGCTCAGATTTTATAAAATCAGGAGGCTGCTTGAAGATATTTGGGAATTCACGGAACAATTTTTGTATGACGAACAAAATGAATCTGAAAAAGAAGAAACTCTTAGGCAGTTGATTCATGAATTGGAAGCTTTGAAGGAATACGTAGCTCCATTGACAAGATAAAATCCAAAGAGTATTCTGACGAAAAACATACGCTGCCGTATCTAAGGGGGACCATGCAATTAACGAGGGAAGATTGGGTAAGAGCCGGGTTAACTAAACTGGCCGAAAGCGGCATACATGAAGTTCGTGTCGAAGTACTTGCCAAGGCGCTGAAAATAAGTAAAGGAAGTTTTTACCACCATTTTCGAGACCGTAAAGAACTTCTGGATTCCATGCTGGATTACGGTTTAGTACCTGTCCCGATCCTTGTGGAAAGAAAAAAATAAAACATCTTTCTGTACAGGATGAATGGAGAGGATACAGGCTGCGGCCTTGAACAACAACATAACTTTCACGGGTTGATCCTTTTGCCCTTATGCATTCCTGAGATATAATAGATGTACTAAAAATATGGGAGGCATCTCAATGAGCCAGCGTTACCGGATTACAAGAGCGTTTCAGGAAAACGGCAATTCCGCAAAAACGATCTCTTTGGAAGAGTGCAAACAGTATTTCTCGTCCAAAGCGGATTTTTCCTATACAACCGTTTTTACGGTGAAGGGCGCAACCAGTATGTCCATTGAAGGGGACTTTTTTATGTGGAGCTATGACGGGGATACCGTGATTCCATTCAGGCATTACGAAGGGGATATCTACGTGTCCGGTACGAACAAGGTCGTGATTCCCTTAGTCATTGAAGTTGCGAGCGATTTAGAGGCGGACGTACAGGAAGAGTAGTTTGTACAAACCGTGTGCTGTCTAAACTAAATGATGCAAAAGCGGAAAGCCTGCCGGGTACGATAGTCCGGCTGGCTTTTTTTGTGCGGAATAGGGACGGAACATTTCTTACAAATCTGAGGTTTTCGTGTCATCAAATGAATTCTCTTTCAAGGAAATACGGGGCTTCAGAAGGTATATTCAGTGAATGGAAAGCATGGGCGGGAATGGCAAAAGGGCTTATCTTCATTAGAAGGCAAGCCCTTTCGTCTTTTGCAGATGTTAAGTCAGCGAAGAAAACGGGGCAAAAGGCAGCGAATCTTTTAAGGCCCAGAGCTCTTCGAAACTTCTTATCCGGTAATCGGCTAGTGAAAGATCCTGATTGCCCGAACCGGGATTCTGAAGCCCGATGCACCGCATGCCCGCGCTCTTCGCGGCCTTAACGCCGTTGCGCGAATCTTCGATGACGAGACAAGAAGAGGGTTCCACTCCCAGCAAGCCCGCCGCATGAAGAAAAATGTCCGGTGCCGGCTTCCCGTGTTCGACTTCCTCTCCGCTGACGCGTACGTCGAAATAAGGCCCAAGGCCGGTCTTGTCCATAATCAGCTCAATAAGCGGCCGTGGAGAAGAGGAGGCGACAGCGACCGGAATCTGCTTTTCTTTCAGCCAGCTTAGCCAGCGCTCCGCCTGAGGCATGGCAGTAAGTCCCGTATGTCCGGACAACATATTCATCACATTGTCCTTGTGATAGGTCAGTACTTGCTCCAGCGCAAACGGAATCCGGTGCTTGTCCAGAACCTGCTGCCACATGGACTCCAGCGTTACACCCACAAAACTATGATGATCTTCTTCGCTCACGGGCACGCCGAAATGGTCGAACGAACTGCGTTCAATATCAAAATAAATCGGTTCGCTGTCTATAAGGACGCCGTCCATATCGAACAGAACCGCTTTTATGGAAGCTTCCTTCCATTCGGATTTGTTTAAATCCTCCAATGCAATTCCTCCTTTGACATGCAGCTCGGAATACAAACCATGCTAGCATATTCGTTTGGTCTTTTAAAGATTAGGCTATGGTAAATCCTGATGTTGATCTTTACGATAAGAAAACCGCCCCCGTTGAAGAGGCGGCTTATTGAGTTAAGTCTGCTTTTAAACGTCACTTATTTATTACCGAGTTGTTCAGCCAGCCCGATTAAAAGTCCTTCCTTTCCACGAATGTAGCAGAGCCGATACGAGTTCTCGTACTGAACCACTTCGCCAACGAGCTGAGCACCATGCTTAGCTAGTCTGGATACCATTTCGTCAATGTCTTCAACGGTGAACATGACGCGTAGATATCCGAGGGCATTTACAGGGGCATTCCGGTGATCTGATATAATCGGTGGAGTGAGAAATCGCGAAAGTTCAATCCGGCTGTGGCCATCCGGGGTAATCATCATAGCAATCTCTACACACTGTGAACCCAGCCCGGTTACGCGACCGGCCCATTCACCTTCGACAGTGGCTCGTCCTTCGAGCTTCAAGCCAATCTCCTCGAAGAAGGAGATTGCGTCATCAAGGGATTCTACGACGATGCCGACATTGTCCATTCGAAGTAACTTGTTATTTGCCATAGTTTTATCTCCTTAGGTGTGCAAATTTATTGCCGGATCATCTTTATATATATTCTATCAGGAATTACTAGTTCCTTCCAAAGCAAATCCCAATTTGAGATCTCCTCGTTCGTTTCGGAGGGAAAAGCCAGATTCTTGGTTTGGGACAGTAAAAGTAGACAAGCCGGAATAAACTTTTCAAAATAGGCTCCGCCATGTTATAGTTAATGCAAGCAAGTACTTGCACGCGTGAAAGGTGATGCAGATGGAACAAAATGCGCAAGAAACGCGGGATAAAATTTTAACTGCCGCTATCTCTTTAATGAAGGAAAAAGGATACAAGGGCATGACTACACGCGCCATCGCAAAAGAAGCCGGCGTGAACGAAAGTACGATTTTCCGGCATTTTGTTAACAAACAGGGGATTTTGGACGCTTTAGTGGACCGGTATTCCTATGTTCCCGGGATCCATCAAGTTTTTGACAGCCTGACGGGGGAGCTTCAATCCGACCTGATCCTTGTGGCGCGGACGTACCAGGAGTTTATGGAGCACAACGGCGAAATGGTGTTAATCGGATTAAGAGAGACCGGGCACTTTCCTGAACTGGACGAAAAAACGGCCGCAATACCGATTCAATTAAAGGAGCTGCTAATCGGTTATTTAAGCCGTATGTATGAGAAGGGAGCTATTGAGCGAACCGATCTAGAAGCGGCGGCGATGACTTTTATTTGGATGAACCTCGGATTTTTTATGTCGGCTTCGCTTTACGGTCAGAAAATAACGTCCGTCAAAGTCGAAGATTTTCTACGGTACGGTGTTGGTACATTCGCTCAAGGTTTGTTAAAGGAACGCTAGGTTAACGATAAAATCGCAGCCAGGGGAAATGTGAAAATGAATCATGTGGAAGTTATTATCATCGGCGGAGGACAAGCCGGTCTTGCGATGGGGTATTTCCTGAAGCGGAAAGGAATACCTTTCCTCATTCTCGATGCCCATAAACGGACCGGAGATTCCTGGAGATCGCGTTATGATTCCTTGACTTTGTTTACACCAAGGATGTACAGCAGCCTTCCCGGCATGAAGTTTCCAGGGGTTCCTGACGGTTTACCCGCCAAGGATGAAACGGCCGATTATCTGGAGGCGTACGCGAAAGCTTTCGATCTGCCCATCCGGCATCAAACGAAAGTACATTCACTTACGAAACATGAGCACGGGTTTAAAATCGAAACCGGGCAGGAAACCTTTATTGCCCGTCAAGTAGTTGTGGCCACGGGGCCTTTTCACGAACCTGTCATTCCGGATTTTGCGAAAAAACTGCCGGAGGAAGTCATGCAGATCCATTCTTCCGGTTATAAAAATGTATCACAGCTTGCGGACGGTCCCGTACTGGTCGTCGGAGGCGGCAATTCGGGCGCACAGATCGCGGTTGAACTTTCCGGTCATAGGCAAGTCACGATCTCGGCAAGCCGTCCCATGAGTTTTAAACCGATGCGTATATTCGGTAAAAACATATTCTGGTACTTTGAGACATTCGGTTTGTTGAAAGCGGGCAAGGAGTCTCCGCTTGGTTCCTGGCTGAAAAAACAACCCGAGCAAGTATACGGCACCGAATTGAAAGCTCTTCTGAAAAAAGGAGTCGTTTCCTTAAGGCAAAGAGCGGTAGATGCGGATTCCGGAGAGATCCTTTTTGAGGATGCAGCAAGAATGAAGGCGGCTAACATCATCTGGGCCACCGGTTTTCGAAGTGATTATCCCTGGATCGGTATTCCGGAAGCGGCAGATGCCAACGGAAAACCGATTCATGTCAAAGGGGTCAGCAAGGCGAAGGGATTGTATTATGTGGGCCTGCCTTGGCAAACGTGCCGCGGCTCCGCTTTGTTGGGCTGGATGGCGCGAGATGCCGAGTACTTGGCGGAAATCATCGAGCAGCATGCAGAGCGATCAGGGTGAAGTACGCGGCTATCGATAAAAAACGGGAGGATGCTGCCATCGAGATGGTATGGCTCCTGAGTGAAGCAGGAAACGGACAGTGAGGCAAGATGTGCCGCACTGTCCTTCATTTGGTCTGTCATGCCGGGCAGGCGCTGCAAACTGTACCGAGCTACAGATGCGTGTTAACGACAATCCAGCCGGTGTCCGGCTGCATAAACGAACCTTGAATTTGGAAACGTCATAATCCACAGCGATATGAACACCTACACCGGGAAGAGTTGTAGTTGTCGTTACGTAACTGTCCCATTGTCCGCCAATACAATCTTCCCCTCAATAAACACTGAAAGTAATAGAACCTGATGTTGGGAAACTTGGATATTCTGCTTTGATTACGTCGCCATAGTAAGTGCCGGATGACAAGTTAGTAAAGGTGGTGTAATTAACCTCATTTGTGATGATTTTATAAGACGTACAGCTTCCTCCGCTTTTACACACCCTCACTTTTAATTTATGATGCGGCTGCCAATCGTTAATGACAACATCCACGTTACTGCCTGAAACGGCCTTAAAGCTTCCGTCCCATATCCCGTCTCCGTAGTAAAATTAGGTTTCGCTGCGGCATCGACCGCGGAAACTGACGCTGATAAGGCCAGCAATAAAGCAAAACCGGAAAGAACGGTGATTACACTTTTCCTCATCCTCAAATCTCCCTTCGTTCGTATGATTTATTCCGTTTAGAATGTATGGCGGAAAATTTGTACGTAGACCAGATGTTTTGGGAATAAAAAATTCAATGCGAACACCTCGCCAGAACTCCTCGTTTCATTTATAATGACCTGTAAAGAATTTAGTGTATAGGATCTTGTGTTATGCCATTTAAATCGCTTATATAGCGCATTAAACTCGTTAAAACACGCATTTTATATAAGATAATCATGTGATACTATATAGATCTGTACAAAAAGGAGGGGTTCTTTGCATTATTTCTTGTTCCATGCAAAATTGTTGAACAGGCTGTCTTATCGGGCCGGTGGGAGGGAACAATGACACTCTCTCTGATCGTGCTTGTGGTCGCTGCGGTTTTTGTGGGCGCCTTCATGAAATCCGTGTTCGGGTTCGGGGAAGCGATCGTGAGCATGCCTTTGCTGGCCTTGCTGCCGGTGCCGCTGCAAACGTCGGTTTCCCTGATCGGTTTGGCGGGACTGACCGTTGCTTTGCTTACCGTGTTCGGCGGTTGGCGCCATGTCGAACGTCCTGTTCTGATACGACTGGCCGTATCCACCATAATAGGAATTCCTTTCGGGCTTATCCTGCTTCACCTGGTTCCTGCCATAGTGATTACTTCCGCACTTGGCGTTTTCTTGATGATTTTCGGCTGCTATTCTTTGCTGAAGAAGATGCTTTCCCAGAAAATCGGACAGCCTCTGCTTAATAACCGCGGATGGGTGCTGCCGTTCGGTTTTGCTTCCGGCGTACTGGGCAGCGCCTATAATTTTAACGGTGTGCCGGTCGTTGTTTACGGTACTTTGCGGCGCTGGAATCCGGATCGTTTCCGCGGCACGCTGCAAGCCCATTTTCTTATATCCGGCTTACTCGTTGTGACCGGACATGCACTAGGCGGATTATGGACACCAGACGCACTTGTTTTGTACGCGTACTCTTTACCGGCTATTCTTGCGGCTACGGGGCTTGGTGTCGTCTTAAACAAGCGTATTTCCGCTGAAAAATTTGAACGGTACTTATTTATGATGATTATCGCACTCGGTATTCTTTTAATCGTGCCAAGCGGCTCCCGCTGAGTCTTGCTTTTTATCCTTCCACTCAACACTTGAAAAGACCGGCAGTTTAAAGCTGCAGGTCTTTTTTGCAAGGCTATTATCTCGGGATGTAATTATTTAGCTCTAAATATAGATACAGGCAGCAACAATCCTGACTATGGTAAAATAAGGTAACGGGTTATTTTTGGTTACATAAGAAAGAGGGGATGCAGGATGAATGAGGAGATCAATAAGGAAATATTAAAAGAACTAAGAATTTTAAACGAAAAAATCGATCATTTAAGCGCAAAAGGATTATCGACCCCTTATAAATTGTTAGCCGTTTTTATCGGGTTCGCGGTGATTGGTCCTATCGTTCTGGTGATTGTGTCGGTTTTACTGAATTATTTTAGATAACCGTGTAAAGCGATATTTTGTATGGGGAGATAGCCCAGGAAAGAAAGGGATGATAAGGATGGGAGATAGACCGGGTATCGCGAGGGCAATCGATAGTTTGGGAGGACAGGGCGCGAAGCTTTATCTGGCATTTGCTTTGAAACAAATCAGGAAGCTGAAGGAAGAGGAAGCGCCACCGGGAACAGCGATATCCGAGCTCATTGAGATATATGACGATTTAATTGAATCCGCAGAGAAAAGAGCCGCCTGGGACCCGGATCCGGCCTGTACCCATGTCCATTTTGTTGCAGGCGATTCCTTTGCGGGCCTTATGAAAGCGGCTTTGAAGCAGCTCAACTGGAAGGGCACACACAAGTTGATTATTCTGCCGGATAACTACGCCATTGGACCGCTTGGCGAGCTGGATTCATACGAAGGACGGAAAGCAAGACGGGACTGGTTTCAGGACCATATTTCAGAAGACTGTGAAGTCTTTGATGACTCTGATGAAGAGTACAAACAGTTACTGGATAGGGTCAGCAAGATTCCGCATCAGGCGAAGGCAATCGTCTGGACCAGCCGCAACGCATGCGAGCGGATCGGGATGCTGCACGCGGTCCGTTTGATGAGCGGCCGTCCCAATGGTTTAGCGGTATACGATACATGTCAAATCTGTGAGGAGCTCATTAATTCTCCGGATGTAACTCACCGTTTTAAATACTCGGGGGGAGATTCCGGCAAACCATCTGCAGACGGCACTTGTCCGTATGGACGATAGCAGCTGCCTGAATGATGCGGATAGGGCCAAGCTGGAGCGGGAATGGCAGGCTCTCTTAGAGCAAAAAGGAACACTTCGGATTTGGCGGGACGGAGCAGTGGCAGAGGTGCCGGATGATTGTTATGACTCGTACTTGCTGGAAACGCTGGACCGCCTCAAACCCGCTTCCGATTCCAGCTTTCTCAAAGCGGCCCGTCTGATTGGAGAGGCGATAGGCTGCTGTGACCAAATTATCGGAGCCGCCTATTTCGAATACCGGCTGAGGAAGTTGATTTATGCAGGTATTCTTGAAATCAAAGGTGTCCCTCGTTCGATGAGACACTACAGCGTCAGACGTAAAAAGCTATCGTCAAATTGAGCTTCGAGATGGTAAGGAGCCCTTCATGATTTCAAGCGGCGCATACAATTCTAACTCGGTCCGCCCGGGGACCGGAAGCAGAGAGGACGTGAAGCAGGCTTTAGCTGCATCTCGGCCCTCTAAGCATCCGGAATAATCGTAAAGGCGATTGTCCTTACCGGTGCCCCCGTATCTTCGCTGCCTGAATGATAATACTTGGTCATTAATTCATTTAATTCGTTCTGAAAGCGGCTAAATTGTTCTTCGCCCAGCTTCAGTTCTACCAGTGAAAAGGTGGCCCCGTCGTCTTCCGGGGTGTTTTGTTCTTCTAATTTTTTGAGATAACTTTGATACTGAGTCATAAGAGAGAGCTGGTAATAAGAAACATAATCAAGCTTCTTCTCATGAGAAGCTTTTTTCCATTCTTCGACATTCAACTTCGCCTCAAGTTCATTCAGAACATAATATTTTTCCACGACGGATTTCACTTTCTTCTCTTTAAATACGCGTATGATCCCCGAATCCAGCATCACCTGGATGTGCCGGTACAGAGTGGCTTGAGGCACGTCTTTAATCAGTTTGACCATTTCCAGGGATGTCAGCCCCGTGTCTTTGTTTCTCATGAGCACCTGCAAGATTTTCATTCTTACCGGATGCATTAAAACTTCTACTTTGTTAGCCATCATTTTCTCCTTATACGGGATTAAATTGGTTTTATTGGTGCTCCTTATTTTGATTCTTATTATAAATAATGAGAATAGGTATTGCAACGAACACGGTTTATCGTTTATATTATCATTATCAATAACGATAATAAAATGAAGGAATGATACGCATGAAGCTCCACTACGGGTTTGACGAATTAAAGGACTTTGATTTCATGGCTTTGATGCCCATGCTTCTCCCGTTTATAGCCATAGGTACCCTATTGGTCTTGATTGCCTTAATTGATGTATTCCGCCACAGGGCGACGAGAAAGAATGTGCTCGTATGGACTTGTCTCATCTTTTTCGTGCCTACATTGGGTCCCATTCTTTACTTCGTGCTGGGCCGGAAGGATGACGTGAAAATATGAAATTGGAAATCAAGCGGGTAAAGAAAGCGTACAAAGATAAAATAGCGGTCCATGATTTCTCGATGGAGCTTAATGCAGGGGAATGTGTCGGCTTGATCGGTCCGAACGGAGCGGGAAAATCGACGCTGATCAAAATGATTTCAGATATGATCGAACCGGACGAAGGCGAAATTTTGCTTAATGGAAACAAGATCTCCCGGATGAAAAGAGAAATCGGCTATTTGCCGCAGTACCCCAATTTCTATCCTTGGATGACGGCCCGGGAAACGCTTGCGTTCATGGGACAACTTTCCGGATTGCGCAAAGATGAATTAGCTAAGTCCATTCCGGAGATTTTGACCAAAGTTGGGCTGGGCGAGGCGGGGAATGCAAAAGTCGGCACCTTTTCCGGCGGTATGAAACAGCGGCTCGGTATCGCCCAGGCACTGCTGCACAAGCCTGCGCTCCTCGTTATGGATGAACCGGTATCCGCTTTGGATCCGGTCGGACGGCGGGAAGTGGTGAACCTGATCCGGGAGATCAAACAAGATACTACCATTATATTGTCCACCCATATATTGAGCGATGCCGAAGAAATATGCGAACGATTCGTCATGATCAGAAAGGGCATCAAAATAGAGGATACCACGATTGCCGAACTTTTCGGCCGCGGTAACAATAACAAGCTGAGCATTCAATGTACAGCGAAAGATTTAACTTGGATGGACGCCGCAAAAAAATTGCCTTATGTGAAAAACATAGAGGTTACCGGACACAGGATGGATATAGAAGTCGAAAATATCCGAACCGATAAAAACAGATTGCTGGAAAATGCTCTTATGCATGGAGTAGACATCTTAAAATTCGAAGTCCATACCGATACGTTAGAAGAAATCTTTCTGCAGCTGGTGGTGAAGTAAATGACTGCATTTCAAGTGCTCGTAAAAAAAGAAGGAATTCAACTGATACGCGAGTTAAAAGTGATTTGGCTGCCGATAGTATTCATTTTATTGGGAATGACTCAGCCCCTAGTCACGTATTACTTGCCATCTATTCTCGGAGCGTTGGGGAGCGGGAAGGGGATTACTATCGATCCGGTCTTGTCTGCCCAACAAGGCGGGGAAGTCCTGGCCGGCACGTTAGGATCTCAGTTTGATCAGCTCGGTCTGATTATTCTAGCCATCTCCATGATGGGGATTATTCAAACCGAGAAGGGCAGCGGCATGCTGGCTTTTATCCTGACACGGCCTGTAACGGTCCGTTCCTATTTGACGGGGAAAATCGCCACCCATTATTCCATGGCCGCTTTTTCTGTATCCATAGGATATTTCGTTTCTTATTTATATGTAACTTTTCTTTATACGAAGGTTCCGTTTTCACTGATGATAGCTTCCTTGCTGCTGTATCTGGTTTGGATTTTATTTGTTACGTCCTTCATAACCATGCTCAGCGCCCTGTTTAATACACAGAGTATGATTGCCCTATTAGCCATTGTTCTGCTTATCGGCTTCAGAATGTTGGCGGGTATAAGCCCGCTTATCGATTTAATCAATCCCGCGAGTATGAGCAAGCTTGCCATGGAAATGCTGATTAACGGATCGGTCCCGTCAGGAACGTTAGCGCATACTTTAGTAACGCTCCTTTGGATCCTGCTGATCCTTCTTGCAACCCATCACTGGATTTCGAGCAAAAAAATCAATGCCGAGTAAGCGGCAGCAGCAGTTTTTATAGCAGCTATCCGGCTGATTCTCTCCTATGTAGATTCTTCACAAAAGAGACTGTGAAGAATGCGGAATCCTTTACATCACGGGACTAAGGGAAGAAATAAAGCTCAGTTCAGATTGAAGAATACGCTGATCGGTGACAAGATTTCCGAATCCGTCGATACCGAACACGGACAGCAACGCGTTGGGGGCTGCTACGGAAGCTGTGTTAATTTGAACTTCGTAAGCGACGTTTCCGGCGATAAAAAATTCTCTGACATTGTAAGAATTTGCAGGAACTACGTACGTGATCAGGTAAGCCGTGTAGAAAGTAGTGGAATTCACAGAAGCGAATATTTGCACCGTAACGGTTACCGGGTTTGTAAGGTCCAGATTTCTGACGTTCATCACGATGTTGGAAGATGCGGTACCTGCGTCTCTTGTATTCGTAATTATACCTGTAGAGAATGGCATTCTTGTTCTCTCCTTTCGCTAGATTTGCTATAAGATATGAAAGATTTATATTCTTTGCTTGGACGATCATCTACTATGCATACGAAAACAAGCCATCCTCGGAAAGCGAACGAAGGATGGCTTGTTTTTATGTTGAAGCGTATCGATTAGAATACCGCTCAATCGCGGCCGGCAACGGAAGCTGACCGTCGGGCTGATTTTCTCCCGCTTGTGCTTTTTCCCGAAACCGTAATGACGGCAACCGCGGCTACAATGAAGCAAGCGGCCGTAAGCGAATTGGAGGAGAGCTGTTCACCGCCAAGGAACCAGCCCAGAAATACGGCGACGACGGGATTGACAAAGGCATAGGTGGAAACCAGAACGGGTTCCGCATGTTTCAGCAGCCAGATATAGGCCGTATAACTGACGATAGATCCGAATGCAATCAAATATCCAAGGGCCGCGAAAGAACGGAGGGTAACGGCACCCGGCTGAAAGCCGGACCACTCGCCAAGTACAAGTGAGACGATTAAAAGCAAACTTCCTCCGACGACCATTTGGACGGCGGTAGACAGCAGCGGCGATTCGGGAAGCTTGGCTTTGCGCGAATACAAAGAGCCGATTGACCAAGAGACGGAAGCGAGCAGGAGAGCGGCAATGCCTGCCATATCCAGACTTCCGCCGGAAGATGAACCCGGGTGAACGAGGATGACGATTCCCGCGAAACCGAGTACGATTCCCGTCATGACACCTGCCGAGGGCTTTTTCCGGCTAGGGCCTGCCCAACCGAATACGAGCATCCACAAAGGAACCGTAGCTACCAGCAGGGAAGCGACGGCGGACGGGACTCGCTGTTCCGCCCAAGCGACGACCCCGTTACCGCCCAGCAGCAGCAAGGCTCCTGCAATTCCTGCTCCTTTCCATTCGCCGGCATTCGGGCGTTTTACTCCTTTGAATCGTGCCAGTATGTACAAGATGAACCCAGCACTAAGAAAACGAATACCTCCCATCGTAAAAGGCGGGATCGTTTCAATAGCAATCTTCATGCCCAGGTAGGTCCCGCCCCAGAACAAGTAAACCAAGAGCAGTGCGGCCGTAATGGCCATAAATGGGGGAACCCCTGCCTGAGGAAGTTTTGTCGCCGCAGGTTGTTTCATATTCTTCTTCCTTTCAGGTTCTATCATGAAAATTACGGATAGTCCGGACTCAATTTTCTTTCTGTCCGTTTTCATAGACGGTAGACAAAATGAAAGTCGTGGAAGTTTCCAGAACTTCGTCAATCTTAACCATTTCATCGATTAAATTCGTAATGTGACCGGGATCGGATACCCTTACTTTAAGCATCATGCACCATTCTCCCGCAAGCCGCTGACATTCCAGAATCGTGACATTCGGAACCTGGAGGGCGACGATTTGGCCCGAAATTTCCTTAAAGTTCAGGCACTTCATCTTTACGTAGATATAGGCTTTGATTTTTTGTTCCAACTTGCTCCAATCAACGATGCCTCGATAACCTCTAATAATTCCGTTTTTTTCAAGTTTCGCGACTCGCTGATGAACCGCCGGACGGGAGATGTGGAGCAATTTGCTTATCTCTTCGTGAGAAAGTCTCCCGTTCTCTTCAAGCAGCCGGGTAATTTGTAAGTCGATAGGATCCATACCTAACCTCCTTAGATAAATTATAGCATGTGAATAGACTATCAAAACTATTCGTTACATAGAGCGTATAAATTCAAACGATTCGTCAGAATACAAACCGATTTTTGAAATAATTACCCAAGCTTGCAGGAAAAGAGACTACCTTTTCTTTACGAATCGTAAAGAAGGGAACGGCGATTAATCCGGCAGAAACGTGTACAGAATCCGTTGAAAAAATTTAATCAAATATATTCCTTTACAGGAATATTCCTTATATGGTATATTCAATTCAGCAAGAAAAGCAATCGTGAAAACACCCTCAGACTCTTACATACAAGTCCGACACAGAATGGAGGATGACGATGGACGCTCGCGTCATGAGTGCTCTTGCTGAGCCGAACCGGCTGCTGATATTGGAACTGCTGCGAGAACGTCCGCTTACGGTAGGGGATATTGCAGAGCGCCTTCTGCTGCGCCAGCCTCAGGCATCGAAGCATTTGCGCGTTTTGAGCGAAGCGGGCCTTGTCAAGGCGCAGGTAGATGCGAATCGGCGGATCTACAGCCTTCAGCCGGAACCGTTTCAGGAGCTGGACGAATGGCTGGAGAGATACCGCGTCATCTGGGAAGAACGATTCGACCGTTTGGACGACTATTTACAGAAGCTGCAGAACCCGGCAAACGAAGAAGACCGGCAGGACTGAGAGCAAAAGATGAAAAGAAGGACCAATTCGAGGAGGAATGTAGGATGACAACCCCAATTACTTCCAAGGTAGAAGACAAGACCCTGACACTTGAGCGTGTATTCAAGGCTCCACGCGAGCTGGTATTCCAGGCCTTCACGCAGGCCGAACATCTCAAGCACTGGTGGGGTCCGAGAGGCTGGACTATACCGGTAATTAACGTCGATTTCCGTGTCGGCGGCGTTTGGCATTATTGTATGAAATGCGAGGACAAGAATCAAGGCGACTTCTATGGCATGGAATCGTGGGGCAAGGCGGTATACAGTGAAATTCAGCCGCCCGAGAAGATCGTGTATACCGACTATTTCTCTGACGCGGAAGGCAATGTTGCGGAAAACATGCCGGCTACTTTCTGCACGTTGAACTTTGTTGAAGTCGAAGGCGGCACCAAAGTCATCAGCACAGCCGAATATGCATCGGCCGAAAGCTTGAAGCAGGTCATGGATATGGGAATGCTGCAGGGCATCACCGAGACATGGGATCGCCTAGTCGAGCACCTGGAAACGATTCAGTAGAACATGCGGTTCGGCGTTTTACACCCTATAGATAAGAAGAAGATCACTCCCCGAGTGATCTTCTTTGTCGTTAGCGGCCTAAGCGCGTTTGCGTAAACGGAGCGTGACGAAGTTAAGCTTGCGGCCGGGAACGAGCTTTGACACGCTGCCCTTAAAATCACCGTTCGTGATGTAACCGAGCAGGGAGGAGGGGATGATCATCGCCCCTTCCACGAATATAGGGAACGGAGGGTTATAAATGCTCCGAAGTACAACATATACAATAGGGTAGCCGCAAAAAAATCGGACGTGTGAGGAGGATGAGGATGGAAGGAATCAACGGACGGTTTCAACCGGACACCAGGGCTCCGCAAGGCGTTCCTCCGCAAAGACCAGCGGGGCAAAATGTACTCAGAAACGAGTCTGCCCAAGATCACTTTTCTGCCCGGCGGGCGGGAGATATACCTGCTGTTTATCATTCCCAGACGGTAGGGGACAGAGGACCTGTACTGGAACAGGACAATATTTTACACGAAACCCTGGAAACTTTTGTACATACAAAAATCTTAGAAAGACCGGTTCACGTTAAAGGCTACGGCGCTTTCGGTTACTTTCAGACCGCTCATTCCATGGCAGCTTACACAAAACTCGGATTTCTGCAGAATGTGGGTCAGCAGGTCCCCGTCACCGTAAGATTTTCCCTCGCCGTAAGCAATAAAGGCACTCCGGATACTTCCCGCAACGTACGCGGGTTCTCCACCAAGTTTTATACCGAACAAGGCGTATTCGATCTGGTCTGCAATCATATTCCCGTTTTTTCCGTGCGGGATGCCATCCGCTTTCCGGAGTCCATTAAAGCCTTCTTGCCCTCGCCGGTTAATAACCTGATCGATCCGGAAAGGTTTTGGAGTTTCGTCGTCAGAGCGCCCGAATCGACGCATTTCCTGGTCCGGCTCTACTCGGACGCGGGTACGGTCAAGAGTTTTCGCCACATCCCGGGCCATAGCGTAAACACCTATGTATGGAGGAACGCCGGTGGTGTACGCACTTATGTGAAATACCACTGGATTCCGTGCGCCGGCGTTCAGGGTATAGATCGTCAGGAAGCGGCCCGGTTGACGGAGAATCCCGATGTTGCGGGCAAAGATTTGTACGATACCCTGGCGGCGGGAAAAACCGTGGAATACGGGCTGCATGTGCAGCTTATGAATCCCGGTGACGAAGCCCGGCTTCCTTTTGACCCATTAGATGATACCAAAGTCTGGGATGAACGGCAGTATCCTCTGGTGCCGGTCGGCCGGTTAGTGTTGAACCGCAATCCAGACAACTATATGGAGCAAGTGGAGAAAATTGCCTTCTCGCCTTCCAATCTTCTGGACGGAGCCGAATTGTCGGACGATAAGATGCTGCAGGGACGCGCAAATATATATTGGGATTCACAGCGCCGGCGGCTGGGACCAGATTTCCGCAGCATTCCGGTCAACCATCAGGCGAATTGGCTGCCCGACTCTCTTGTGACCAGCGGCAGCGGTAGATATGTGGAGGGCCGTCTTATGCGGTCAGACCTGTCCAAACCGGATGATTTTACGCAGGCCGGGCAGTATTACCGCGCTTTGCCGCCTGTGCAGCAGGAGCATCTGGCAGGGAATCTTTCCGCCGATCTTGCGGGTATATCCCGAGAAACGCAAAATATTGCCTTGAGTTATTTATACCAAGCTTCGAAGGAACTGGGCGAAAAGGTTGCCCGGCAAATTCAGATGCAGACAAGGGAGTAATTTCAGTAAAGCAAGACGGCCGAGATCTCGTCTCCCTGCTTCACAATTATCTGGATAGCTTCTATGCCGGGCCGAACCATACAAACAAATGAAAGCCGGCATATCCGATACAGCCCCTCCCGCATTAAAACAGCCCGCAATTTACCAAGGCAGCCGGTCATAGAGACCTGCTGCCTTTTCCGTATTCCGGATAAAGATCAGCTATACCCGATAAATCCATATACAACTTTATTCTTGCTTTGCTATAGTGTAGAAAAAAAGCTCCAGTATATGAGAGGTAGTGAATCCATGAAAATTGCCCTTTTAATCGTCGATATGCAAATTGAATTTCTTCAGGATCAACCGGTCGCAGCCGCAAGCGAGTATATAAATCATACGGCTCAAATTCTGCGGTCAGGCGGCCACCAAGTCATTCATATCCAGGATGTGGAAGGGGCGGAAGACGAGGAAGACGCGGTTCCTGAACGGCTCCGGTTTATCCCTGAGATTGTAGTGGAGCAGGATGATCTTGTTGTGAAGAAAACGTTCTCCAACGCTTTCTGGCAAACGGATCTGGAACGGATTTTGCTTGATCGCGAGATCGGCCTGGTCGTGGTAGCGGGCTTTGACGCCGGCAATTGCGTCTTATTTACCTACAATGGAGCGATTGAACGCGGGTTTAAGACAGCCATTTTACACCGTGGCATTATGAGTTCAAGAGAAGATCTTGTTCTCCTTACCTACCGGGATCGCCATGTGGTTTCCTATCCGGTTATCGAGTTCATGGTTCAATCCTAGGCGGCTGGAATCGGACTGGCTGACCACCGTCATGGGCATCCGGCACCGCGTACTGCAAAAATCCGGCAATCCCTTGACAGATCGCTTGAAAAGGGCTGCCGTGACAGGCGCACTGATCCAAGACCGCCGTACCTATCGTTTAAATGTCCTCCATCTTGGTTACAAAGAGAAGTGTTAATCACTTTTACGTCAACTGTCGAACGATACAGATACGACCAAGAGGAGGACTTCACTATGCCGGATCAAAACCAGAATACCGTGCAGGATCCAACGACTCAATATCCGAAGGCTTCACCTGAATGGAAGCAAAAACAGCCTGAACCGGGGCTTCAGAACAAAATGACTCCCGTACCCGACGCGGGAGAGACCAGCTATCGCGGCACCGGGCGACTAACCGGCCGCAAAGCGGTAGTCACGGGAGCCGACAGCGGAATCGGACGCGCGGCGGCGATTGCTTTTGCCCGTGAAGGCGCCGATGTGGTTCTGTCTTACTTGCCGGAGGAAGAGGCGGACGCGCAGGAAGTCGTCAAGCTGATCGAAGAAGCGGGCCGGAAAGCCGTCGCTTTTCCAGGCGACCTGAAGGACGAGCAGTACTGCGGGCAGCTGATTGCGACAGCGGTGGAAAAACTGGGCGGAATCGATATTCTTGCCAACGTGGCAGGCAAGCAGCAGTTCGTGGAGGACATTGCGGATCTGACGACCGATCAATTCGACGCCACTTTCAAGACTAACGTCTATTCTCTGTTCTGGCTCTGCAAGGCTGCGATCGGACACATGAAGCCGGGCAGTTCCATTATCAATACTTCTTCCATTCAGGCGTATAAGCCGTCACCGATACTTCTGGATTACGCGACTACGAAATCGGCGATCAATACTTTCAGCAAAGCACTCGCACAGCAGGTAGCGGGCAAAGGCATCCGGGTGAATGTGGTGGCGCCTGGCCCCGTATGGACTCCCCTGCAGGTAGCGGGAGGGCAGCCGACCGAGAAACTGGCGGAATTCGGAGCGAATACGCCGCTCGGACGTCCCGGCCAGCCTGCCGAAATGGCCCCGGCCTTTGTATTCTTGGCCAGTCAGGAATCCAGCTATATCAGCGGAGAGACTCTTAACGCCAACGGCGGTACGCCTACGCCGTAACTTTTTCCGAATCCCCGAAGACGCCTGTGCCCGTAAAGGAAACGAGTTATTCATAAAAAAACTCTTACCGGTCTTCAAAAGGCGGGTAAGGGTTTTTTTAGTTTCAACAAGAAAGCGAAGGATGGGCAGCTCTCACACTTACCTTTAGGTAAGTACATGTTCTAAAAGTGCATACTTACGTATTTGCAACAGGGCCTTTATACTCTAGAGGTAAATACACCTGTAGGAGGACGAAGCCCTGAAAACACTTGTTATCGTTGCACATCCCAGTCTGGAGACATCTGTCATCAATAAGCGGTGGATAGAAGAACTGAGCAAATTCCCGGAAAAATATACGGTGCATGACCTGCATAAGGCTTATCCGGACGGGAAGATCGATGCGGAGAAGGAACAGCGGTTAATTGAGTCGCACGGCAGCTTTGTTTTGCAGTTCCCTATTTATTGGTTCAATTGTCCGCCCCTTCTTAAAAAATGGCTGGACGACGTTTTGGCATACGGCTGGGCCTATGGTTCGGGCGGCGATAAATTAAAGAACCGCAAAGCCGCTCTAGCTGTATCCGCGGGGATTAAAAGAGAAGATTACAGGGAAGAGGGGCGGTACCGTTATACGCTGGAGCAGCTATTAGCCCCGTTTGAAACGACCTTCCTTTACTGCGAGGCGGATTATCGTTCGTTTTTCGCCCACTACGGTACGGAAAACGAGCCCGGTGAAAATGAACCCGGCCATGAAAACGAGCCTCCGGGGAGCCTGCTGGAAAAAAGCGCACAAAATTATATAAATTTTATTGATCATTTGTAACAGGCGCCTTTGCTTTAGAGCTGCAAAAAAAGAAGTATCTCCCCATGGGGAGATACTTCTTTTGATTTCGTCAGCCTTATCGCTGTCCGGTTTGCGGAGCCGGCAAGTTGTTTTCTCCCCACTCGCACATCATGTTTAATAAGGGAAGGAGAGACAGGCCGCGTTCCGTTAAGGAATATTCAACTTTAGGCGGCACTTGGGGAAATTCCTCGCGCAGGATAAGTCCGTCCGCTTCCATTTCTTTTAACATGACGCTCAGTGTTTTATAGGGAATGCTTCCGATACTTCGTTTCAGCTCATTGTGCCGCATCACTTTGTTCTCGGCCAGCCAATACATAATGATCATCTTATATTTGCCGCCTATTATGGACAGCGTATATCCGAACCCGGTGTCTTTCAGTGCCACGCCGGACGGAACACAGGTTTCCCTCACAAATTACACTCTCCTTCCGGTGAGTACAGGTCACCAATAGATATACTATAAATCAGATCATTATGCAATCTTATGGGGAGAAGGTAATTGAGCAGCCCGGTAAACCCGCCGGGTTGGACGCTACAACTTGAACCTGTCTGCCAGACGCCGGATAGCGGCCGACCGCATCAGCATCCTGTAGATAAGAAAGCCAAGGACTCCCCCGAGCGTGTTGGCCAGAAGGTCATTTATATCCGTGCTCCTTCCGTTACCCAGAGTGATCCGAATGACCAACTGCAATACTTCTAAGGAGAGGCTTACAACCAGTGCCAGTTTCGCCGCTTTCGTAACGGTGCCGTATTTAGGGTTCAAGAGAGGCAGGTAAATGCCCAGCGGTACGAGCATAAGGACGTTCAGGACAAAAGTCTTTATGTCAAGCGTCAGAAGCGGAATAAAATTAATCGTTTTATACCACGGCGTCTGATTGGCATACAGCCCGATATTGATGTCAATCGGAAAAAAGACCAAATGAATGACTGCCGATGTATAGATGCAAAATGAAATCAGCAAGATGTACTGCATACCTGTAAACTTGCGTTTTTTAAATTTTGAAATCTCAAACAAAGCGACCAGGAAAATCAAAAATAACGGTATCAGTATGAAGTAGGACTCAATTGTAAATTGGATAGACATCAGTTTCGAATTTCCCCCGTTCAGTCGGCAGCATGCACGTCGATTTTCATTTCAAGCCCTTTGATGTACTGATCCTCATGCACCTTTTCCGTAAAATCATCCTTGATCACAAAAGGTTTTAAAACTAAATAGCCCGTCTTCCCGGGTGTTGAGGCGTACCGGTTGTCAAAGTTCAGTCGATTCCCTTCATATACGCCATCCCCGTTCAAAGAGGGCAGCTGCCGGCCTTGATCGTCGAAAACCGCTATACCGATCCGGCGCAATCTGTTTTCTTCTTTCACATTCAAAGCGGAGACTTTATCCAAGGCTATGGAAGAATAAATGCGGGTCGTCAAAGGCGTCGCTTGCAGAGCGGATACCGAGAATGTAAGCTCATCCTTGGTGACAGCCGAATTCGGATTCCTGTTAACGATCCGGTCCGTGGACTTACGGAAAGGGACATCCAGTTTAAACTCGTGATCGATCCCGTCCAAGACGAGCGTTACTTCGGCATTGAACGAATCGGGAACAGAGCGGGAGCCGGATGTGTCCAGCACTTCTTCGAAGATCAGCATGTCCGGATTTGCTTCCCCGGCTCCCGCAAAGAATCCGCCTTTCAGAATAGAACCCGGATCACCCTGCCGTTTCCCGTCTACGCTGAAAATAACGTTGTCAATGGCGTTATTAAGATTCACTGTCTTTTTTCCGTTATTATACTTGCCATCACGCAGATTTGGAGCCGACACTTTGAGCAAGAAGGCGGCCCGGCTTCCGTCGAAGACCGTTTCGGTTACCTCAAGCTTAACGTCCTTGTAAAATACCTCTTTGTTCACGGGTGAAGCAAGCCCGAGGTCGCCGGCGTTGCGAAGCCCGATATCGCCTTCAATGGAGCTGAAGAGGCTTCCGAGTATAGGAATACTCTTGATCGAGCTTGCCATTACGGGAGACACGAAGCCGGAAGCGAAGAGCGCCGCACCGACGATAACAGCCGCTGAAGTAACAGAGGCGATCCGGCGCAGACGGGACTTCGGTTTATGCATGCGGGTGGAAGCCCTATCCGGGAGTGAAGCGTAGGTTTCATCCAGGCGAGAGCGGACAAGCGATGAAATAGCCATATCTGCGGATTTCACTTCTTTCAGTTTTTTTAATTCGTTCCCAAGGTTAAACGGATCCATAATTGATCTTCCCTTCGCGAAGGATTTTAAATTGTTTCAGCAGGGTATCGCGCGCTCTGGAAAGGCGCATTTTGACGGCACTCTCCGAAATGTTCAGGGCGCTTGCCACCTGGCGCAGGGGCAAATCTTCAAAATAATGCAGAATGACAACGATACGCTGGTTCTCATCCAACCGGTCTACCGCTTCTCTCAAATCCACTTTATCGTACTCATCGGAAACGGAAGAGGCTGCCGGTACTTCCGAGTAAGCTGCGGTTCGGGACCTGTTTGCAAGAATCGTATGGCATTCATTTATGAGAATCCGGAACATCCAGGTTTTAAAAAATTTCGGCTCGCGCAGGGAAGGAATCGCTTTGTACGCCTTGAATACGGTTTCCTGCAGCGCATCGGCGACATCCTCGTCTTTTCCCAAAATGGATTTGGCCATATGGTGTAAAGAATCCTCCGATTGCCTGACAAGGCTGACAAAAGCTTCACGGTCGCCGGCTATCGCTTTAACCGCAAGTTTCGTTAAATCCACTTTCCACACTCCTCTTTCTTGTAAGCTTATATTTATACTAGTTAGACGGCCCAGGCCGGAATATGGTCACATTTTTTTTTTGCCGTGTGTCTGCTGCGGTGACAATAAACGTTTCCTCCAAGCAAAAGACATCGTTTACAGGAGGAGGCCGCTAATCGGCCGTTGACTTTGCCCTTAGGGGAAGCTGTACAGTGAAGTAGAACAAAGGCACAGAGCCGCCGCACAGCTCAGCTCTTAAACTCTTAAATAACCGGATGAATGGAGGTGATCGCTTGCTATCGATTGGGGAATTTTCGAAAATATGCGAAGTATCCACAAAAACGCTTCGATATTACGATGAAATCGGATTAATTAAACCCGATGAGATTAACCCCGAAAACGGATACCGGTACTATTCCATCGGCCAGCTGAAAAAGATGCTTCTGATTAACCGTTTGAAATCATATCATTTTTCTCTCGAAGAAATCAAAGCGCTGCTGGAATCGGAAGAGGATCATTCGGAAGAGAAGCTTTATTCGGCTCTTGGCCGCAAAAGGAAGGAAATCCGGGAGAGGCTGAATGCTTTGGAATACACGCTGAATCAGATAAGTACGGACATCGTCCATTTGCAGAAGGGCATACCCCTGATGTCACACGTGGACCAAATAGAAGTGCAGCTTGTTGAAACCCTGCCCGTGAATATCCTTTTTACGCGTCAGATGTTAAGCAGAGATGACTTTGCCTCGGGCTATGCGGAGTATTTTAGCAGGCTGTACGAGAAGATTGCCGCCGAAAAGCTCACCATGCTGGGGACGCCGATGACGATTTATCACAGCCTCGATTACGATCCTGCGGGCAGTGATACGGAGTTTGCGATCCCGATTGCGGAGGCGGTTAAGGGGACGCGGGATTTGCCGGGAGGTCTGTGCGCGAAGTCCGTATGGAACGGTTCCTACCCGGAATTAAGACCGGTTTATGCCAGGCTTACGGAATGGATAGCGAATGAAGGCTATGAATGGGTGAGGCCGCCCTACGAAGTATATGTAACCGATCCCCACCAGGCCGAGGTGTCGGGGGATATCGTTACCGAAGTGTATGTTCCGGTAAAGAAGAAACGGCTTATACACTGACAATACATAGGGAGGTGTGGATCATGCGAAACAGCTGCTGGCCGACTGAAAAATGGCAAGCCGAAGATCCGGAAGCTCTGGGAATGGACCCGGAAAAGCTTGCAGAACTCGAACCTGTTGTACGATCCGGGTACGGCAACATAAACGGAATGGTTATCGTTAGGAAAGGGTTTCTTGCCTATGAGAACTATTACAACGGTCACGGACCGGATGATACGCACCATGTGGCATCGGTTACGAAAAGTATTTTGTCCGCTCTGATCGGGATTGCCATAGACGCGGGTTTTATTAAACATGCGGATCAGAAGGTGCTGGATTTTTATCCCGACTATATTCCCGATGCCGCTGACGGGCACATACGTGACATCACGCTGCGCCACCTTCTTACGATGACGGCTCCCTATCCGTTTGAGGATTGGCATGAACCGCTCGACAAGATGTGTATGCAGCCGGATTGGGTAAAGTACACGCTGGATATGCTGGGTCAAAAAGGTGAGATCGGAGCATTTAAGTATTCTACGGCGGGGGCGCACCTGCTTTCGGGCATCATCACCCGCAGTACAGGCAGAAGTGCACGGGAGTTTGCCAACGAACGGTTATTCAGCGCCATCGGTATGCAAAAGATTCCGGATTACGGAATGAAATCGTTCGGGTTCGAGGACTTATTCGGGACGGGAGTAAGGGGTTGGGTTAACGATCCCGACGGCAACTCCACGGGAGGCTGGGGACTCACGCTCACTCCCCGCGATATGGCGCGTTTCGGTCTTCTTTATTTGAACCGCGGCTTCTGGGATCACACCCGGATTATTTCGGAAACATGGATTGATGAATCGACAGCAATGAATGAGAATCATTACGGTTATTTGTGGTGGCTGCGCGATGAAGGCGGAGTTTATGCCTATATGGCGCTGGGCGACGGCGGGAATGTCCTTTGCTGTATACCCGGGAAAGAACTGATCGTTGCCATTGTGTCCGAATTTATCGTGCAGCCCCGTGACAGATGGACGCTGATAAAAGATCATATTCTGCCTGCGGTCATCGCTTAAGCAGACCGCCCGGCATACCTTTATCAGCAAAGAAACGAGCGTATACATTTTAGTCCCTGCATCGGGGACTTTTTTATTTGGCCTAAAGAGTCATTCTTACCATTGACGAGAGAGTCACCGCTCCCAGGTTCTGCTGATCACAGACGACAGGCGGATCATACCCGCTTTAGCGGGTACATCGACTCTGACGGACAGTTCCTTCCCCTTATAGTCCAAAGTCATTTGATAAGAACAGAAGGATCTGTCATATCGAAAAGTTCCCATTCCATCGATCGAATGGTCCGGTTCAAAAATGAGGTTATCGGAATACACCCGTTCTTTCACATCGGATTGCAGTCTGTACGGAGTTCCGATAGTTTATTTTCCGAGCAGTAAAGCTCTTTCAACAGCGGATTATGAGTCAGATCCAAGCGGCTAAGATGATTTTGGAAACATCTTAAACTTTCTAAAGCCGGGCACCGGGATACAACCAACTGCTTCAAATGCTTTCAAAAAGACGCTTGACATTCCGAAGTATTCGCAGCTATCATGGATGCATGAAGTCCATAATTATAAAAGTGCTCCAATCGCCTAAAGCGGAATGACCGGAGCGTCACAGTTACAAACGGTCAATGCCGGGTGATGATAAAGGACTTACCGGGTGCTTGTCCGGTGGAATTGTTCTTGTTACACCTAAGGCAAAGAGCAATCCTTTGATATATTGTGGATATCATCCATCCGTATAATCCATAAAAGATGCGTGGATGATTCAGCTTTCCCGCCAATTATAAACAGAAGGAGATTTTACCTCTATGTGCAGCCAATCCGACACCAATCCTTTCCATTCGAAATTGTCTCAAGTTAATCAAAATTTTAGTACGAACCCGGGAGCCGGAGTCTTGTCCTTGCTGCAGCCGCAGCCCGGTGAGCGGATCCTGGACATAGGATGCGGGAACGGGGATTTGATGTCCGAGATCGCGGCTGCCGGTGCTATACCTGCGGGCATCGATCTATCGCAGGAAATGGTGAAGCGGGCGAGAAAGAAACATCCCGGGCTGGAGATTCAAGTGGGAGATGCCAGCCGTTTCAGGACCGATGTCCGCTATGACGCTGTGGTTTCACATGCGGCGCTGCATTGGATCAAGGATGCTCCCGCTGCCGCCCGTACCATCTGGCTGGCCCTTCGGGACGGCGGCAGATTCGTTGCGGAATTCGCCGGCAGCGGCAACGTAGCCGTACTGACCACAGCCATCGAGAAGGCCCTGGTGGAGCATGGGTATGTGTGGGAGGGGCGGGATCCGTGGTATTTGCCCACGATCGGCCAGTACGCCGGTCTGCTGGAGCGGACCGGCTTCCGGGTCACACTGGCTCAGCACTTCGACAAGCCCACTCCGCTCAAAGGAGAGAAGGGAGTCCGGTTCTGGCTCGACAGTTTCGCCGAGCATTTCTTTCCGGACGTAACTCCGGCCGACAAAGCATCCATCTATGAAGCCGTCGAGGCACAGGTTACGCCCCGCCTTCTGCGGGAAGGGCAGTGGATGCTCGACACCAGCCGATTGCGTATCGAAGCCGTTAAGGAATCTGTCTTTTTACCTAATGATGGAAAGCAGGATTAACGCCGCCGCTTACGCCTGTCAAAGACCGCTCGAACATCTCGATGATCTCCAGAAACCTTTCCGCTTCACGAAAAACATGGTCTGCCAATAAAGGATGGATGATGCTTTTTATTTTGCATTGCTCAATTAAATCTCTTGCGGTTTTCTTGAAATCCTTTAGTGACGCAACCGATACCCGATTCTGATCAAGAAATTGGTTTAACAACGGCGCTGTCTGAGATTGAGGGCGCATCGAGTCCATATCCCTGGCCTGATATAACAATTGATCGAAATCATGGCTGAAATCCCGGGCTTGTTCCACTAACTTCCGCTCGGAAGGGTCCAGCAGATGCCCGATAAATTTTGCATGGTCCGCCATAATGCGTAAGAAAAAAACATTTTCATCAATAATGGCATCTTGAAGCGGCTCTAGCTTCCCTTGATTCAATTCTTCCAAACGATTGCGGAAATATCTTGCTTCTCTGCTGACATGATCCACTAAGAGAGGAAAGTTCGTTTGCCCCGGAAGCCGGCAAGTCAGAATGAGGCCGAGTACTTTTCGTTTAAAAACCCAAATATGCGAAGCGGCTGTGTGTACTTCTTGATTAAAGGTGCAGATCACAGCCGGATCCGTTTCTTCGGGAAAGGAATGTGCCTTCTGCTCAATCGCTTCGAACGTACGGTAAAAATGGTTGGCTTCATTTATGAGTTGGGTGTCTTCGCTTCGGAATCCTAAACGCAGGAAAAAAGAATGCTCTTTCATAATGCGCGACCAAAATCTAATTTCCTCCAACGAACGGGAAACAAACACATCAGCCATATAATTCCCCCCAAGTAAACGTACTTTCGTAAAAGGATATGAGCAGGGCGGCTTGTTTAAATACCAATAATTAAGAAAATACAGGGCGAAAATAAGACCCTTCCATGTCTGCATGCTCCATCCTGTTAACATGTCGTAATATAAAGTAATATTCAACCATTAATGCGTTGGACGACTATTCATCTATACCGCCATATAAAGGAGCACTAGACGACATGGATCTCACTCCCGAAACGATTCTGGACGAAATGAAGCGCCAAATCGATAAATGGATCGCCTATATCAGCGACAAGGACGCGAATCAAATCATAAAACGCACTACGCTGCAGCTCGGAATTCACGATTACGCTCTGCTTGAATACGTCAAGGGCAGGGTCACCGTAACGGATAATAAGATCGACTTTGCGATACCGGAAGACGGGGCCGGAAAGAGCCGGCCTGCGGAAATGCTGACCGGGGAACATGTGCGGGAACGAATTGTCCCCGAGCTGGCCTCTTATATCCGGGATACGTTTAAGGAGATTCCTTCCGCGGTAATCGACTATCATTTCACTTGGAACGGTAAGTTTCAGACGAAGGACGGCGAGATTCACGTTCTTCTTTACGAATACATCGACGAAGCGAAGAAGAAGCTGCTGCTGGAACGAATCTCCGATTATATCGCGAAAAAGCTTGAAGAGGGAAAATACCCGACCAAACCTTTGGAGACGTTTTTCCTCTCCAGACATCTGTTGGACGAAAGATTGTTTCCGGAAATGGATGCCGGGCGGATTATTTCCATTTTCGAAAAGATCCAGAAGGTGAACAAAGGAAATAAACACCTTGCCGAGCACCGGAAAGATGTGACCTCAGCCCTGCGCAATTGGGTGGAAGATTGCTGGCTGCCCCGTTATTTTGACCCGGTAAGCGAACAACTGCCCATAGAATATAAGAAAAAGAGCGAGGCCCGGCTGGAAGATACCGAGCGGGGTCCCGTCGAACTCGTCATCTATACCGCGGTTATGATTCTAAAATATGAGCCCTCTTACAGCAGAAGCACGGGGCTTTCTATGCTGAACTGCGCTATCGAGCTGGGAAGCGATAAGGCCAAGCGTCTGACGGCGGAAGGCAGCGGAACGCTCGCCAAGGAAGATGTCTGCCGGAGCGATGAGTGGGTTGAATGCAAAGCCAACGATGTGTTTGCCGAAGTAACTCTGGTTATTAAACAGGAAACGGAGGAGAGCTATGGCCGTGCGCTAAGGTTTCTGACCCGCCTGCTCAGCCTGGGCTTCCCCAAAAGCTATCAGATCAAGCTAAAATCCGGCGTCAAACATTGGCTGCCGATCAAAGGCTTGGCCAAGTCGGGAACGCACCGCTTCTTCGCCCAAGCCCTGGAATACCCGAGCCTGCATCCGCTTCTGGAGGAATACGCCCGGACTGCGATGGAACCGTTCGAATGGTATGCGGATACGGAAGGGGAGAAGAGCTGCATGCCGGGCAGTTATGCGGTCTTTGGCCTCGGCTTGGCGAATCGGGCTTATTTTCCGTTAGTCGAAGACTATATGACGAAGGTTGATGAGGAACACCAATCGGTGCAAAACCAATTCACGATCGCTTTGGTCGAACGGCACGGCGTTAACGCGGAGACCATTCCTGTTTTGGTGAAGTGCATGCTGCACAGTACGGATTCCATGAAACTGAAGATTAAAGCGGAGATGGAGGACGGCAAGAACCTCGGTCTGCTGCTTGAACAGGTCAGAAATCTCCGCCACTATGAAGCGGAGCATATCCTTTATTTGATCTGGGGCGGTGCGGATAAGCTGAAGAAACTGGCCGCCAAAGCCGATGGAGAGCGCGCACAACAGCTTAACGAGCTTGTGGGGCTGGCCGGTCGGCGGTAATTGTAAATGCCTTGCGTAGGAGAACGCATAAGAAAGTCGCCGTTGGCGGCTTTTTTTTGCTTGCATGCCGTCATCATGAGCGCACCGCCGGATATACCGGTTTTTTCGAAACCGGGGAAGTCTGACATTGGAGCATACGGTGAGTTTTTGACGGCAGCATTTTTTCCAAACGACGAAATGAATAGGAACGTATGCTGTAGAAGAAAAATGATACATTTCGTTACAAGTACACCTTTTTTTGTTAAAAATGATTGTGATCTAAACCATTTAGGCTTATAATATGGAAGATATATCCACGGGGTCTCTTCTAGCAATACTCATCCTCGTAGGATAAACATAGGAAAGAGGTGAGAGACTTAAACCTAATATGTAAGCGCTTTTCTGTTTGAAAACCCAAAATTGAGGAGGAATGAATGATGAATTTGGCTTTGCCGAACAATGCTTGGCTGCAAAAACTGGTCGTGGCATGCGGAATGCTGCTGATGCTCGCTTTAGTGATGGTTTTGTTTCCCGAAAAAAGCTCGGCTCACGGGTATTTGGATGTACCTGCAAGCCGTGCTCTTTTGTGCAAAAACAACGTGAATACGGATTGCGGAGGGGCTTCCTACGAGCCGCAAAGCGCCGAAGCGGGCAAAGGCTTCCCTAACGGAGGCCCCGGCGACGGACACATCGCGAGTGCAGGCAATACTTTCCCAAAACTCGATGAGCAAACCTTCACACGCTGGAGCAAGGTACCTATGAAAGCGGGTCCTCAGGCTTTCAAATGGCAGTTGAACGCCGCTCACGCCACGACGACTTTTAAATATTTCATCACCAAGCCCGGCTGGAATCCGAATGCTCCTCTCACGAGAGCTTCCTTTGACTTGACGCCTTTCTGCCAGGTGGATCTGAACGGTGCAAGCCCTTCCAACTACTACACGACGAATTGTAACGTTCCCGAGAGAACCGGTTACCATGTCATTCTGGCTATCTGGGAAGTCTCCGGAGCGCCTACCGCTTACGTCAACGTAGCGGATGTGGATTTCGGCGGCGGCAGCGCGCTTCCAGCACCGGCAAACCTGGCTTCCACAGCCGTAACGGAAAACAGCGTTTCCTTGAGCTGGGCATCCGTAGCGGGCGCGGCCAGCTACCAAGTATACCGCGATAACGTTGCGGTAGGCACGACAACTTCGACATCCTACACGAACACGGGCTTGTCGAACGGCACTTCCTACAGCTTTACCGTGTCCGCTATCGATTCTTCAGGCAAAGCGTCTCCATCCTCAAACGTAGTGACAGTCAAAACTACAGGGGGCAGCACAACCACGTATCCGGCCTGGAGCGCGACTACAGTTTATGTGGGCGGTAACAAGGTATCCTACAACGGTGTCAACTATGAAGCCAAATGGTGGACACAAGGCGAAACTCCGACCGGCACTAACGTGTGGAAGGTCATTCCTTAACGCTAGAACGCCGCAAGCCCTGGAGGCATAAACCTCCAGGGCTTTTTTTCCCCTTTTCCGGGTTGAGGTTTTGCGGGATACCACACTCTAACCATAAGCCCGCGGTGATTTTGAGGAAGGCTAGGAGAGCGAAGACAGCCGCAAGGCCTGCACCTAGGCTGATTTTTTCGATTCCTCATGAAAAGCAGTACCACCAGCAGAACCAGATTGGAGCCAATAAGCAGAATTTCATACAAACGCATAACAATCTTTCCCGTTTTTCATCTTTTTTCCTTTTCTATTGTAGAAATCCAAGGTTAAAGATGAGGGAGAGGGAGTTTAAATGTTGGTTAATTAGACGATAGAACCTTTAATCATTGTCCATTGTACTTGAAATTGTTCGTCTAACAAGACAAGATCGGCATCAAAACCCGCGGAAATCTTACCTTTGGCAGCCAGTCCTAACAGCCGTGAAGGTGAACTGGATGCCATTTTAACCGCGTCCGTTAAAGAAATACCGGTTTCTACGGTTAGACGAAGTGCCTCATTCATCGTAACCGTACTGGAAGCTAAAGTTCCGTCCTCAAGGCGTGCTACACCTTCGGAAACCGTAACGGGATGGCCGCCGAACATATATTTCCCATCACCGAGCCCCATGGCTTGCAGAGCATCTGTGATAAGTACCATGCCATCCGGTCCTTTGAGACGATGCATCATTCGAACGATCGCGGGATGCAAATGAATGCCGTCTACAATCGCTTGGAGGCTTACATGTTCTTGCTCAAAAGCGGCTACAACCAGACCGGGATCCCGATGATGAATCGGACGCATGCCGTTGAAACAATGCGTAACATGACTGGCTCCCGCTTCAAAGGCCTGTTTGGCCTCCTCGTATGTGGCATCCGAATGCGCGACGGCGATAATTACGCCCCTCTCCTTCAGAAAAGAGACGAGTTCCATACCGCCGGGTAATTCAGGAGCTATTGTAACCATCTTGATCAGCCCGTCCGCTTCATCAAAAATTTCTTTCATTTCAGTAAGATCCGGATGTCTTAAAAACCGTTCATTTTGCATCCCTTTACGCTTCGGATTCAGGTAAGGACCTTCTAGATGAAGCCCGGCAATTTTGGCCCCGGCTTCATGCCCTGCGACACGCTTCACACTACGAATCATGGCTATTAATGCTTCAATCGTCGAGCTGACGGAGGTGACCAGAAATGAGGTGCAGCCCGTTGCTGCACAAGCTCGCGAAACCTCCTGAATACTCGTCTCGCTTCCATCCATCATATCGAAACCGTTGGCGCCGTGAATATGGACATCGATCATGCCCGGGATTAATAAGTGGCCTTGACCGTCCATAAATTCATAATCACCCTCCGGAAGAGCAGATAGGGAGCTTTCTATCCGCTCAATAATTCCGTCTCGTATCCAAAGTGTGGCAGACATACCGGAGTTATCTTCTTGAACCACGTTTACATTGTGCAAAATTTTAAGACTCATCTGTATATTCCTCCTCGTATTTGTCTTTCTCCTCACATTGTATAAGCGTTATATTTTTAGTATGAAGTACTTCTCTAATAGCGAAAGGCACTTCTTGATCGGTAATCAAAATATCTACAAAATCAAAATCCAACCGATAAACCGACTTGCTTGTAAACTTCGTAGAATCTGCTACAACAATGACCTGATCCGATCTGCGGGCCATCTCTTTTTTAACCGAAACATCCTCTTCGTACGGAAAGTAAAGCCCATCGGCTCGTATAGCCGTAGCTCCGATAAAAGCCTTATCGGCTCTTAATTCCCTTAGCTTGTCGATGACGGAAGGTCCGTATAACAATCGGTTTTTGGCATGTAAATAGCCGCCGAGCACATAAACTTGCAGATCTTCCCGACCGGAGAGAATCCCTACAATATCTATGGAGTGCGTTACCGCCGTAATATGTTTAGCAGAAATTTGTTCGGCTGCGGACTGTACCGTAGTGGATACGTCCAAAATGACGGTTTCGTGATCTTGAACTAATTTAGCCGCTAACTTCCCGATTTTTCTTTTACTGTCTGTTTCGTCAATTAAACGTTCCTGATAAGTGGCTATTTCCTTCTGTAATTGAGGGAGAGCGACACCTCCGTGTGTACGAATAACGACCCCTTCTTGCACTAATTTAACAATATCTCTTCGGGCCGTATCCCTAGATACATTTAGAAGCGAACAAATATCCATCACACTCATCGCGTGGTGTTTATTAATATAGTCGAGTATTTTCAGTAATCGTTCTTCTTGATACATCATTTTCACCTCTCATAAGTAAATTTATCATATATTTTAAGTATTTCAAGTTAATTTTTAAGTACATGTAAGTACTTTGTTGATTTTGCTAGGAATAATGAGCGGAAGAAAGTAAAAGTAATTTAGCGGATCTTGATGATCCGAGATCGTCGGTAACTAATGTTAGGAGTTTTTGAAAAAATAAAAAACAAGCTATCCTTCAATTTAGTCCAGGATGGCTTGTTTTTATGAATAAACGGATCGGCCTTTAAGTCGAGGTATCACTCCGACCGGGAAAATAATGTCCTTACGGAGGAGGATGACTTTGCCGGGCGACCGTGTTTAGCGGGTTGCGTTGTTGTTGTCTTGAAGCTTATGCAAACGACGGTCGCTTGACTGGCGAAATAGAGGTTGAAACGGCAGCAAAATTTTGACTGGGAGAGGATACGGCGTTTGCATTTCCTGAAGGACCGTTCTTGCGGCGACACTTCCGATTTCAAAGGTAGGAATATGAATCGTCGAGAGGGGGGGAACCGTGTAACGGGAAGGCTCATTGTCGTCAAAACCGATAATGGCGAAATCTTGCGGGATTCCATAGCCCTTCTCGGAAATGGCGCGCATCGCCGCCATCGCCATAATATCGCTGGCCGCAAAAACGGCGGTAGGCAGGTGGCCGCGATGTTCGTCGATGTAATTCAGGACGAGCCGGTAAGCCTGATCGGGTTCCCACTCGGCGTTAAGCACATACTGCGGCTGAACCGCCAAACCGGCTTGCTCCAATGCCAGCTTGTATCCCCGGTAGCGTTTTTCCCTCTGGAATTCTCCGGACAAGCCGGTGCCTCCGATAAACAGGATATCCCGGTGGCCCTGATCCGTTAAATGTTTGACGGCTGTACGAGCGGCTTCGACCCGGTCATAGGAGATAGTAGGAATATCCGGATCGGATACGTCGATCCCGACGATATGTTCCACATGCTTGCGGATATAATCATACAAATTCTTCTCGATGCCCTCGATGATAATGAGGCCTCCGGTTTGGTCTTTGTGGATGACCTGCTGCAAAATTTCAGGTTTTTGCAAATCTTCTTGCGTATAAGTGAACGCAATCTGATAGCCGTGAAGAGACAATTCTTTCTCTATTCCCTCGAAAATAACGGAGAAGTAGGGATGGTAGCGCCTTCCCTGCATCGTAGAAACGATACAGCCTATTCTCTTCACAGGCTCTTGTGCGGAAAGCTTGATCGTGTAGCCGAGTTCTTGGGCAGCGTCCCAAATTTTTCGGCGAGTTTTGCTAAGGGAGGCGCGGCTGATATCGTCAGCCAGAACACGGGAAACCGTAGAAATGGAGACACCGACCCGGTCCGCTATATCTTTTAGTGTGGGCATGCTATAACCTGCCTTCATTTCATTAAGGATGAACGAACAAAAATTCTTACTCTCTATGTTAAGTAAAATAAAAACGCAGGTCAACTGAAAATAAGAACAAATAATTTGCAATTAATGATCATAATTTTGCATATAAAATGCAAAATAAATATTGACGTCTCATTTTTGTGGAGGTATTATTTCTATGTAGACGTAGAAATTTCCAGATGAAATAAAAAGAAAGGGGTTACAAGTTGAAAATAGTCCGTTTTTTTTCATTTATTTCTCTGTTGTTTGCAATGATTATCGTTTCGTCTTGCGCAAATGATAAAGAAACGACGGCTGATAATTCTGCAAATCCGGACGGTAAAGTGAAACTCGTTTTTTGGAGCCATCAGGAAGATGCCTTTATGAATGCGTATAAAAATTTGATTGCCGCTTATCAGGCAAAGTATCCGGAAGTAGAGATCGACTATCAATCCTTTCCATACGATGTTTACCCTCAGAAGCTAAAAGCTTCTTTCATTGCCAAAAATCCTCCGGACATCGCCGAGATGTTCGGCACCTGGGTTCCCGTCTACTCCACGAACGGGCTGCTGGCGGAAATACCGGACGGCGAACGTCTCCGGGACGGCTATTACAAAGCCCCGCTAGGGGGATATTCATTGAACGGTAAGCTTTACGGACTTCCGCTCGAATTCAACATCGAAAACGGCGGCATGCTGATCCATCCGCAAATGTTGAAAGAGAAGGGGATCGCCCAGCCTCCTTCTAGATGGGAAGAGCTTGTGGAGAGCGCCCGTAAGCTGACGGTCCGGGACGGAAAGGGCATCAAGGTCAAAGGGTTTGATTTTGTATCCGGCGACAATATCACCTTCACGTTCTTGTCCATGATTTTGCAGCAAAAAGGGAAGTATTGGGACGAAAATGATCACGTGAACTTCCGGACGCCGGAGGCAAAAAAAGCGATGCAAGCTCTAATCTCGCTTATCAAAGACGATAAAGTCGCTGATCTCACGACGTTCGGCGGCGAGCTTGATACCTCCGACTATTTCTTTCAGGGAAGTTCGGCAATGACGTATCGCGGACCCTGGTCCATAGCCGCCGGTTTGAATACATACAAGGCAGACGACTTCGAGTATGTGCCGGTGCCGTCTTTCACGGAGAATCCGCCCACATATGCTGCCGAATCCGGCTGGGGACTGGTAGCCGCACAAAAAAGCAAGCAGCGGAAAGCCGCCGTCGATTTTATCGAATTCGTTTCTTCCAACGAAAATCTGCTGGAATGGAATCTGAGCACGTTTACGGTCCCCGCCAAAAAAGAGGTGGCCGAAAATCCCGAATTTCTCAAAGCTAATCCTTTTATGAAAACTTCGCTGGATATTTTGACGCTGGGAGAGTGGATCGGACCGATTACGGACCGGGATTATTTCTTCAAAGTGATCAACGACCATTTTCAATTAATGGCAAGCGGACAGGAAACCGTGGAAGCGGGTCTGAGGGGCATTGAAAAATCAATAAACGACAATCAGGATCAACACAAATGATCGGAGTGATCGGAGTATGAATCTTGAACCGGCAGCAGGCAGAACTCGAAAGATTCCACCGGCAGCCCAACATAAAGGCCGAAAGAACGCGCGCGCGTTTGTTTATTTGTCACTGATACCGATCCTGCTGTTATTCGGCGCATTCGCTTTTCTCCCGATCGGCTGGAGTCTCGGGCTTTCCCTTTTCAAATATAATCCCCTCAGCTCCAGCACGACTTTCATCGGTGCGGCGAACTACTCGCGGATGCTGGGAGATTCGGTCTTTCTCAAATCGCTCTGGGTGACGGTTAAATTTGTAGTCGTTGCCGTTGCGGTGAATATAGCCGTCACTCTGCTCATTGCGGTGGCCATTCAGCGGCTGCAAACAGGATGGCTGCGCAATTTAATGCGCACGGTGTTTTTCCTGCCGACGATCGCTCCGCTTGCCGGAACGGCTATCGTGTGGAGCACAATGTTCAATTATAATCACGGCTTGTTCAACATGCTGCTTGAGAAGCTGCACATGGCGCCCGTCCAATGGCTGAGCGACCCGCATTATGCGCTGTATTCCGTCATTATCATGACGTTGTGGGCGGACATCGGCTACAATATCGTCCTGTTCATCGCCGGAATCGATTCCATTCCCGGGCTGTATTACGAAGCTGCTCTCCTGGACGGAGCGAACCGCTGGCATTCATTCCGGTATCTGACGCTTCCCCTTCTGCGGAGAACGATGCTGTTCGTATCCGTGACTACGGTCGTCTCTTATTTTCAGGCCTTCGCCCAATTCCAGATCATGACCAAGGGAGAACCGTTTAACGAAACGAGAGTAATTGCCCTGCATATTTATGAGATGGCTTTTTCCAACTCCAACATGGGCTATGCGTCTGCGATGGCGACTGTTTTCTTGATGATTATTCTGGCCGTGACCGTCCTGCAGCTTAAATGGGGCCGCACGGATTGGGAACATTGAAGGAGGCTCCAATAAGATGCAACGTAGAAACAGATGGCTGGACGGAGCGATTCTGATCGTACTGGCGGCTGCCGGTTGTTTAATGCTGCTGCCGTATCTCTGGATGGTTCTGTCTTCGCTGAAAAGCAATATGGAAATTGTCTCCGGATCGAGCACCTTGTTCCCGCAAGAGGCAAGTCTGGAGGGCTATCGCACAGTGCTTGTGGACGCGCCTTTTGTAAGATGGCTGCTAAACAGTGCGGTGACATCTGTCGTCATTACGGCAGCGACTCTTTTTACGAGCGCGCTGGCCGGTTATATTTTCGCCAAACACGAGTTCAGAGGAAAAAAGATCTTGTTCCTGCTCATTCTGGCCACGATGATGATCCCTTTTCAGGTCGTCATGATCCCGACTTATTTGATCACGGCTAAACTCGGTCTCGTCAACCAACTGCTGGCGATTATTTTACCGAGTCTAGTCAGCTCGTACGGCGTTTTTCTCGCCAAGCAATTTATCGAGGACATCCCGCAGGATCTGCTCGATGCCGCCCGAATAGACGGTGCGGGGGAGCTGCGGTTGATGGTCCGGATTATTACGCCGCTTATTTTTCCCATGTTGTCGGCGCTCGGCATCTTTACTTTCATGAATTCATGGAACAACTATTTGTGGCCGCTTATCGTATTGGACGACTCCCGGAAAATGACGGTGCCGCTGGCTCTCGTTTATTTTAACGGAACGCATACCGTCAATTATAACGTCGTCATGTCGGCGGCCGTTCTAATAACGATTCCGGTGATTATCGTATTTCTCATTTTCCAGAAGCAATTTATTAAAGGCTTGACGATGACCGGCATGAAATAGACCTTGATAAGGAGAGAACAACCATGACTAAAATTTCAATTATCGGCGCGGGAAGCGCATTTACGCAGGAAATAACGACGGATATTTTACTGATCGAAGGAATAGAAGGGGGAACCCTCGCACTCGTGGATATCGACGGGGAACGGCTGGAGATTGCCCGCAAGCTGGTGGCCCGGATTATCGAGAATACGGGGAAGAAATGGAACGTAATCGCTTCTACCGACCGCAGGGAAGTAATCGGCGGCTCCCAGTTCGTCATTAATCAGATTGAAGTGGGCGGGCTGCAGACCGTCCGTTACGAATATGAAATTCCGTTGAAATACGGCGTAAATCAGTGTATCGGCGATACACTCGGGCCCGGGGGGCTGTTTAAAACGCTGCGGACGCTTCCTGCCTGGATGGACATCGTACGGGATATCGAGGATTTGTGCCCGGATGCGACGATTCTCAATTATACGAACCCGATGTCGGCCGTCACGCTGCTCACATCCCGCATCACGACGCTTCCCGTTGTGGGCCTGTGCCACTCGATTCAAAACACGTCCAGTCAGTTGGCCAAATATGCCGGCGTGCCATACGAGCGGATGCAGTGGAAAGCGGGAGGCATCAACCATATGTCCTGGTTTGTCGAACTGACCCATGAAGGGCAAGATTTGTACCCGCTGCTTCTGGAGAAAATTCAAGACCCCGAGCTGCTGAAAAAAGACCCGGTACGCTTCGACGCGATGAAATATCTGGGGGCATTCGTATCGGAATCGAGCGGGCATTTCTCCGAATACATTCCTTATTACCGCAAACGCCAATCGTTAATCGACCGGCACTGCAATTCGGGATACAACGGGGCGACCGGTTATTACGCGGATAATTGGCCGATATGGCGTAAGGAAAACGATGAGAAAATCATCGAGCAGCTCGAAGGAAAACGGCCGCTTGAGCTCCAGCCGAGTAACGAATATGCGGCTATCATTATCGAAGGAATGCTCAAAAACGAGCCGAAAGTCATCTACGGCAACGTGCCGAATACCGGCCTGATCACAAATCTGCCGGGCGACGGTATCGTGGAAGTAGCCTGCATGATCGACCGCAACGGCATTCATCCTTGTCATTTCGGCAGCTTGCCGGAGCATCTCGCCGCTTTGTGCCGCTCCAATATGGCCTTTTTCGAACTGGCTGCAGGTGCTGTGCTCCACAAGGATAAAGAAATGGCCCGCCATGCCCTGATGGTGGACCCTTTATCCGCAGCCGTATGCTCGCTCGAAGAAATCGGCGAGATGTTCGAGGAGCTATATGAAGCGGAGCGGGACTTCGTCCCGGTGCTGAAATGATGCATACCGACAGCAAGAATAAACCGGTCGTTGTCGTCGCCGGCGAGCTGAATGCGGATTTGATCGTATCAGGCAAAGATGTAATACCGGAGTGGAACCGGGAGAAAATCATAGACGGATTCCAAACCGTGCTCGGTTCCTCTTCCGCGATTACCGCATGTGCGCTGGCCAGTCTGGAAGTGGATGTAAGGTTCGTGGGAGTTGCGGGCCAGGATGACCTTGGCGCCTTCTGCATCGGTGAGCTGGAGCGGATGGGGGTGAACACCGACGGAGTGACCGTACTGCCGGATGTGAAGACCGGTGTCACCTTGTCGTTCACGACTCCTTCCGACCGGGGTCTCTTGACTTATCCGGGCAGTATTCCGATGTTAGTACCCGAATATATTCCGGAAAGTATTCTGCGCGAAGCGGACCATCTGCATTTCGGTTCCTACTTTTTGCAGGACGGCATGAGACCCCATTGGAAAAACCTTTTCAGAGAAGCCCGGTCCAGGGGGACGCGTACTTCATTCGATGCGGGATGGGACGTGCGCAACGAGTGGGATTCGAAGGGCATCCGTTCCCTGCTGGAGGAAACGGACTTGTTTATGCCGAGCGAGGAAGAGGCGCTGCATATTTTCGCAGCGGACCGGATCGCGGATATCCGTGAGAAGCTCGGAAGCGCAGCGGGGCGGGTGGCCGTCAAGCAAGGGTCCAAGGGCGCGAGCCTTCTTGCTCCGGACGGGAGCGTCGTAACAGCCGCACCGTTCCGGGTATCTCCCCGGGATACGACAGGAGCGGGGGATTGTTTCAACGCCGGCATCATTTACGGTTCCCTCCACGGCCTAAAAGGGGAGGAGCTGCTGCAATACGGCAACGCGTGCGGAGCACTGTCCACGTTTGGCCTCGGGGGAACGGGCAGCCTGCCGACAACTGCGGCTGTCGGCAGGCTGCTACAAGAGCAGTCAACCACCTAAAGGCCTTCACTTATCAAGTAGGAAAAGAAACGTTCCGGTTGCAAAAAATTATTCGCGGAATCGTTCTGTTTTGTATGTAGAAGATGAAGAATTGCGTAGTCATGTAATATAAAGAAGGAGAACTTTAATTTCAACTGGAAGATATATACATCTCAAGAAAGCACAGAAACATCAACCAGCCCTCGTCCGGCAGATGGCCGAACGAAGGCTGTTTTTTGCTGCGCAAGGATGATTCGCAAGCTTTCCGCTTGAAGTCAGCGCGCCTGTTGCTTTGTTGCCCGGTAGACAACAAGGGCTGTAAGAATAATGACGAGACCGGTAAGCAGACCGGATTCTCCGATCCAAATCTCCGTACCAGTTCCGGCAGTCGCATGCGTGAACGGTCCTTGAATGACGGCATTCCACGCGGAATGAAGAATAACCGCCGGCCAGACACTGCCTGTAATGAGCCGCAGACGGGCGATAATAAAACCGAACGGAACGATACACAAGTAAAGGCCGATTACAGAAAGAATAAGGGACGTTCCCGCCACATATAAACCGGCAATGACGATCGGAACGTGCCAGGTTGCCCAGATCAATCCGCTAAGGAGGATAGGACGGGATACTTTGGCATCGATTAACCTAGTCAGCATGTAACCTCTCCAGCCGAGTTCTTCACCCATAACCGGGATGAAGTTGATCAGGCTCCCCAGAATTCCGGTCAGCACGACTATGAGAGCGAAATGCAGCGGGGCCGGTAAATGCTGCAGTCCAAGCAGTTGAAAGATCGGTTCTAGCGTACCGCCCACAGGAAGCTGAAATGCGGCAAGTCCGCTTAACCAGGCGATGGAGTAAGTAATCGAGCAGATAATGATGGGAATCAGCACGGCCAATCCGATGCCTCTCCATATTTTTGCGCTTCCGAGACTGAACGATACGTCTTTGAATCCTTCTTTGAGAATGAGACGGGCAAGTATAGAAGAAATCGAGGGTATAAACATATACACGATGATGAGCGGAACGCTTTTAGTCAAAATTACGACGGCATTCATAATAATCGATAAAACGAGCAAGATGCCCAGAAAGAGCCGAAGTCCTTTTTTTGCCTGTCGCACATGCTCCCCGGTCGAGAGTGTTTCTGAATAAGTTACCATTATGAACCTTCTTTCCTGATTAATTAGTATGTGTATCGAAACAAATTTTTGCCGTACATGCGTCTGAAGCCAGCGTCGGTCCTTAAGGCTGCCGCTTGATTTTTTTGTGCGCTCACATCCTTTTTTGTCATTTGGTTAGGTCCGGTGAGCTCATTATCGTCGTCGTCTTGTCATTATGGACAGTGAGAAAACGTAATTTCATCCCACATGATGTTTTGTCAAATCCGGTTTATGACAGTTCATCACTAGGAAAAATGACAGGCAATGAGTGACAATCGGTTCAAAGCGATTGACGCATTGTAACAGCTGCGGATCATCTTGCTTAATGATATGAATGAGGTGGAGACGATGAAAAAGAAAATGATGTACGGCGGAATCGTAGCGGTGGTTAGTGCCGCTATGCTGGTTGGAGGATGCGCAAAGGAAGGGGAGACTAAAACGGTAGTGGTTACACAGTCACCTGAGCCGGCCCGGAACGATGTTATCTCATCCATTAAATCGCAGGCAAAGCCTTTGAAGACGATTGACCCTGCACAACCATTCGATGATTTGCAGCCGCTGAAAAGCATGATCGGAGAGGCCCGTTATGTGGGATTGGGAGAGAGTACTCACGGAAGCTCCGAAATATTTACGATGAAGTTTCGGCTCGTGAAGTATTTGGTCACCGAGCTTGGTTTTACGAATTTCGGGATGGAGGAAGATTGGGGTAGCGGTTTAAAGCTGAACGAATATATCCAAACGGGAAAAGGTAATCCAAGAGAATTTTTGAATCTGTTGTATCCGACGGATGAAATTGTCGCCATGGTGGAGTGGATGAAAGATTATAATGCCGATCCCGCGAACAAGAAGAAGATTCAATTTATCGGACTTGACTTAAAAACGCTGGATCCGGGTGTCTATCATAAAGTGACGGATTATGTTAAGCGGCATTATCCCGATATGCTGGCAGAAGTGGAGCTTAGCTACAAAGAGCTTGAGACCTCGACCGGAAACTTGGCGGACTACATGAAGCTGTCGCCCGAAGTAAGAGAGCGGTACAAGGTTAACGCCGAGAAAGTCGTCCGGTTGCTCGAAGAGAAGACCAAACAAGCTGACAAAGAGAAAGATGCAGCCGAGCTTACCTGGGTGAAAGGAACAGCGATGGCTATACGGAATTTCACAACCATGCTGATTCCTGATGACTATCCAAGCATGATAAAGCTGCATGAGCAGTATCTGGCCGACCATGCGGTGTGGGCCGAGAAGGAGCTTGACGGAAAAACGATGGTATGGGGCCACAACATCCACGTTGCCAAAGGAATTATCGACAAGCAGTTATATCCGGATGGTTCCGGTAATTTCCTGAAGAATCGTCTCGGCGACCAGTATATCGTAATGGGAAGCACCACCTCAGAGGGAGATTTCACCTTATACAGCGAATACAGACCCGACGGTACCGGTAAGCTTTCCACGGAAAAAATTCCACAGGATGTGAACAGCTCTAACTACACGCTTGGAAAAGTTTCGCCGGAAATGTTCCTGCTGGATGCCCGTCATCTTGAAGGACCGGCCAAGCAATGGGTTGGTGAAAAGCGGCCGCTGCTCAGCTTAGGGGGACAACTCATCCCGAACGCGCCGGTATACTTCGATGCTTCTTTGCAAGAGCAATTCGACATTCTTTTTCACATCCGGAAAACAAGCCCGTCCCACATGAAGTAAAAGCATGCCCCCAGCGGGAACGGCAAGACTGGCGTCGTTGCCGGGCATCTCAAGAAAAATCCTCCTTACCAACAGGGAGGATTTTTTCTTTTTCACAGGTAGAGAGCGGGCCCCGTATTTTTGACATATGTTTTCATTGTGACACTTTCCTGAACATGCGGAATAAGTCTCCCGAGTACTTAACAAATTTGGGAAGTTTGTCGATATATAGGATGCTGCAAATTAACAGACAAAAGAGGAGATCATATGGACTACCAACTGTTAGGAAAACAATTTATAGGCGGCGAATGGAGAGACGGCCGGAGTGGCAAAACGCTGCCAGACATCAATCCGTACAATGATGCCGTTATTACCACTTTTCAAATAGCCAATGTTGCCGATATAGACCATGCGTACCAAGCCGCCTATCAGGCAAAGCTGGAATGGGATAAGGTAAACCCCTACAAGAAGCGCGACATCCTAGAGAATGCGGTTAAATACATAGAAGCACATGAAGAAGAAATTACGTCCCTGATCGTGCAGGAGCCGGGCGGAACGCGTCTGAAGGCGGCTTTCGAGATCGGTCTTGTGAAAAATATGATCAAGGAAGCGGCTACGTTCCCCTTGAGAATGGAGGGCAAGATTCTGCCTTCTACCGAGGACGGCAAGGAGAACCGGCTGTACCGGATCCCCGTCGGCGTGGTGGGCGTTATCAGCCCGTTTAATTTCCCGTTCTTTTTGTCGATGAAGTCGGTCGCTCCGGCTCTGGGTGCCGGCAACGGGGTCGTGCTTAAGCCGCACGAGGATTCTCCGATTACGGGCGGCACGCTGATCGGCAAGATTTTTGAAGAAGCGGGCGTACCGAAGGGCTTGTTGAATGTAGTGGTTACGGATATTAAGGAGATTGGCGACGCATTCGTCGAGCATCCGATTCCGAGAGTCATTTCTTTCACGGGCTCGACTAAGGTCGGAAGTTATATCGGCCAAGTGGCGATCAAAAATTTCAAAAAACCGCTGCTTGAGCTGGGCGGGAACAGCGCGTTCATTGTGCTCGGGGATGCGGATATTGACTACGCGGTACAAGCGGCTACGTTCAGCAGATTCACGCATCAAGGCCAGATTTGTATGTCGGCTAACCGGATACTTGTACAGAAGTCGATCTATCAGGAATTTGTGGATAAATTCAGAGAGAAGGTCTCAACGCTTACAACTGGTGATCCTAGTGATCCGCAAACCGTTATCGGTCCCGTCATCAACAACCGTCAGGCGGAGACGCTGGACAAGCTGATTGCAAGAGGCATTGAGCAGGGTGCCGTACCGCTGGTACAGGGCAAGATTACCGGCAGAATGGTTGAGCCTACCGCCCTCGCCAATGTCAAACCGGATATGGAAGTAGCCCAAGAAGAGCTGTTCGGCCCGGTTATTTGCATCCTTCCGTTCGAAACCGAAGAGGAAGCCGTTGAAATTGCCAACGATACACGTTTCGGGCTCAGCGGGGCCATTCACACCTCTAATCTTGAACGCGGCGTAGAAATGGCGAAGAAGATCCACACCGGTATGATCCATGTCAACGATGTCACCATCAACGACGAGCCGATTGTAGCTTTTGGCGGTGAAAAGCAGTCCGGTTTGGGCCGTCTCAACGGCGAATGGAGCCTGGACGAGTTCACGACACTGAAATGGATTTCGGTGAATTACGGGCAAAGGAGATTCCCATATTAAGAGCCGGGGAGAGTATAGAGCATGAATAACGTAACAGACGTACAAACGCAGCATGAGCTGATTCAAGCCTTTGTAAAGGTAGCCCCGCTGCTGGGCAGTCTTACGCATGATGACATCACGATCGGCATTTACGACACGGAGAAGCTGATCATCAACATTCCGGGTAAAACCTTCTCGCTTAACGTCAGTCCGGGTGACCCTTTAATGGAGGGGGACATTGTAACCAACGCGATCCGCAGCAATACCGCTTTAACGGCTGTCGTCCCGAAAGAGCTGTTTGGTTTTCCGCTTGCGGCACGTGCCATCCCGCTTCACGACGGGCAGGGCAGAGTGATCGGCGGAGTAGGCATGGGCACAAGTCTTGAGAAAGCGAATAAACTTTTCGAGATGGCCGAAAGTTTTTCCGCTATTGTGGAACAAACAACCGCCTCTATCGGAGATATCAGCCAATCCGTTTCTCACCTTACCGGGCGTGTTACCGACGTAACCAGCCAAATGAAGGATGTCAGCTCCAGTGCGCAGCAGATCGGCAAAATTTCCGCCGCAGTGAAGGAAATTTCGGACCAGAGCAACATGCTCGGCCTTAATGCCGCCATTGAAGCGGCAAGAGCGGGGGAAGTGGGCAGAGGCTTCTCCGTCGTGGCCGACGAGATCCGGAAGCTGGCGACAAGCTCCAAAGAAAATGTGGAGCAGATTAACGGCATCACGAAAAATATTCAAGAGCTTTTACAGCGGTTGAACCATGCGTTTTCCGATATCCACACATTAACCGATACCCAGTCAAGGGCAATTCAGGAATTCTCCTCTACAATCCAGGAGATCAGCGCGAAAGCGGAGGATTTAGCGCAGGTTGCCGAAGCGACTCTTTATTCCACAGAAAATAAAACGGCAGAAAATTAAAATTGTAGCTACACGGACCGGCAAGGAAGAAGTGCGATGTATGTTCTTCTTTGCTCGGTCTGTTTTGTTTTGTGTTTTAACCGTTCCCAAACCTTGTATCAAATGAGAAGGATAAAAATATTTTAAAAAGTTAGATGACCTTTGTCGATTTCACCCTTGTTCATCCGTCGTAAGGATAGAAAGTCAAATTCAAACGGAAAGGTTGTCGAACTTTTATGAGCGCACAAATTCATTCTTATCTGATGTCGGAGGATGCAAGAGGTCAAGCTAATTTTTATGTCGAGTCGCTTGGAGGCGAAATTCTTTTTCTTAACACATTTGCCGAGATGCCGGGAACACCCGAGGCCATGAAAGACAAAGTCATGCATTTGACTTTGAAAGTGGCAGGCACGAATACGTTAATGATGTCCGACTCATTCGAGCCGGTTTCGTATAACCGCAGCATCTGTCTTGCCTTGAACTATGACGATGTATCGGAAGCCGGTAACGCATATGCCAAGCTGAGCGAGGGTGGCGAAAGCAAATATCCTCTCGCTCTGCAGCCTTGGGGTGCTTATTATGGGGAAGTCATAGATAAATTCGGTGTCACGTGGATGATTACCACACAATAGGCTTTCGTAAAGCGTTTTAACGCAGCATCCAAATTTCACCGCAGGCGGTACGAGTTTTGTCCATGGGCAACAACTCGCGCTGGCGAAAAGCCGCGAATTTTGCGGCTTTTTTATGTAATACGAGGCATAAAGGTGAAGCGAACAATGGCTGTTTATAGGCGGTTTCCATGTTCGCAGGCAGCAGGGAGGGGGGTACTTCAAAGCTATTTATTGTATACTAGTTGCTATTAGATAAGCTGGATAACCGAAAAGAGGGAAACGAATGCCTACGATACTGGTTGCCGATGACGATGCGAACATTCGCGAACTCGTCTCTTTATTTCTGCGTAACGACGGTTTCGCAACAGCGGAAGCCGCAGACGGCAAGGAGGCGCTGGCGGTCTATGCCTCGACGCATATTGATCTTGTCGTGCTCGATATTATGATGCCGGTTATGGATGGCTGGGCGTTATGCAAGGAACTCCGAAAAGCCAATCCTGATCTTCCCTTGCTTATGCTGACTGCGAGAGGCGAAACATGGGAGAAAGTGAAAGGGTTCGAACTCGGGACGGACGACTATTTGACGAAACCGTTCGATCCGCTGGAATTGACGGTTCGTGTTAAGGCATTATTGAAACGATACCGGATTGGATCTACGCAGACAATTCAGTTAGGCAGTGTGATCCTTGATCGCCAGACCTATAAGGTAATGAGAGGGACGGAGTCGCTCACGCTACCGCTCAAGGAGTTTGAACTCTTGTATAAGCTCGCCGGCACACCCGGACAAGTCTATACGCGCGGGCAGTTGATCGATCAGATTTGGGGAATCGATTACGCCGGAGATGACCGGACGGTAGACGTACATGTCAAACGCCTGCGCGAACGGTTCGCCTCGACACCCGACTTTCGGATCGAAACGGTGCGCGGGCTTGGCTACCGGCTTGAGGTTTGTGAATGATCAGATCCTTATATATACGGGTTGTCCTGACATTTCTAGTCAGCGTTATCGCAGGCACGGTCATTGCTTTTTTTGTGTCAACTTGGATATTCGAAGAAAAATTTAGCGAAAACGCGAAAATCAACTTACGTAACTTCGGCCAGGACATCGCCCGGATTTACAAAACCCTTCCGCCGCATGAAGCGGATTCGTTCGTAAGCGAAATGAAGCAGCTCGATTCCTATTACATCCGAATCTACGAAGCAACGGGTAAGTTCCAATCTTACGGTAAACTTAACGGACACAAACCTGCTATGGTGACGATGGAGCAGATACAGAAAGTTATCGATGGAGGCGTTGTTCAAGACACCCCGAACGGTATCGCTATAGTCCTCTTAGGGCTGCCGTTGAAAACGGAAACGGGAACGAAAGCGATGTTTCTGGAAACGATCGCCCCCCCTTCCGCCTCTTTTGTCGCCAAGTGGGGACTGATCTTTGCAATCTGTTCGTTGATTGCAGGAAGCTTATTGATTCTCGTTGCTTCTGTATTCCTGGTCAGACCGATCAAAAAGCTGACAAAAGCGACCAGACGTATTGCAGCCGGAGATTTCAACGTCAAACTGAATATTAAGCAAGCGAGTGAGCTGGGTACGCTGGCTCGCAGCTTCGAGGACATGATGCACGATCTGCAGCAGCTTGAGCAGATGCGCAGGGAATTCGTATCGAATGTGTCGCACGAAGTACAATCACCGCTTACCTCGATATCCGGTTATGCTCAAGCGCTTAAACAAGTAAACCTCGCAGATTCTGAACGAAGCCGTTATCTGGACATTATTATCGCTGAAGCGAAGCGGATGTCCAAAATGAGCGATAGCCTGCTCAAACTGAGTTTGCTTGAATCCCAGTCACAGCAGCTTCGTTTAACCACACTAAGCCTCGATGAACAGATCAGACGAGTCATCGTGGCGCTCCAGCCGCAATGGACTGCTCGCGGGCTGCAGTTTGTGCTTGATTTAGAGACGCTTCCAGTAACGGCGGATCATGAGCTGTTAAACCAGGTATGGACGAATATTATCGGGAATAGTATCAAATTTTCCGAGGATGGCGGCATGATTAGCGTGAGCATTCAACACGATATCAACACCGTGACCGTCCGAATATCCGACACCGGTATCGGCATACCCCTTGAGGATCAGAAGCGTATATTCGAGCGATTTTTCAAGGCTGATCGTTCCCACAGTCGCAAGGTTGACGGGAGTGGGATGGGACTTGCCATCGTTAAACAGATTGTATCGCTGCATCAAGGCGACATTCGAGTGGAAAGTGAGCTTGGTCAAGGAACGACCTTTATTGTCGCCTTGCCAATCACTTCGTCAACAGAATAGTCAGACTCATCGGTATCTATTCGGATTGACTAGACCGAGTTCTCCTTGCTGAGGCCCACATGCAAGCTTCCTTGTATGTGGGCCTCAGCATTTTTTACATGTTCATATTCAGTTCATCTTGTCGTCATGGGGAGTACATCTTTGTCGGATATGATTTGCCTAACGGTCCGTTAAGGCTGCCCAAAATAGAGATAACGACGGGAGAAGATACGAGTGAAAATAAACGAGGTAAAGAAAAAAGACTTGGACACACCAACAGGCAAAGAACCGGCTAGTAAGATGAAAAAATTGCTTCTCATTTTACTTAAAGTCTTAGCAGTATTCGTTATAGCCATAGTACTTTTTCTAGCCATTGTGTTTACAGTTAATATTATCAGCAGCAAATCGGAGGAAGGAAGAATAAAACCCTATGGTCAGTCTGTAACCGTAGATGGGAAAAATATGAATGTTCTGATTCAAGGACAAGGCAAAGAAACAGTCGTGCTGCTGCCGGGCTTGGGAACAGGAACACCAGCACTTGATTTTAAGCCGCTAGTAGAAGAGCTATCACCCTTTTACAAAGTCGTAGTGGTTGAGCCTTTTGGTTATGGATTAAGTGATGAAACCGAAAAGGAACGAAGCACAGACAATATTGTGAGCGAAATTCATGAAGCGCTGCAGGGTCTTCATATAGATCGTTATATTCTAATGGCCCACTCCATTTCAGGGATTTACGGACTCGATTATGTAAATAAATATGAACACGAAGTGAGTGCATTTGTCGGGATCGATAGCAGTGCTCCAAAGCAATACGGTGATAAAGTTGTGGAATCTCCAATATCAAATTCAACAATTACACTACTCAAAAAATCTGGTTTAGCCAGATTGATAATGAAACTAAGTGCTGATCCATATGCTGCACTACCCGTTGATGAGGAAACGAAAGAACAAATGAGAATTCTTTCTTTCAAAAACTTTAGAAATCCCACCATTGTGAATGAAATAGAAAATAGGGCTCCTAATTTTAAAGCGGCTGAAAATTTAACATTCCCAAAAAACCTTCCTGTTATTTTCTTTTTACAACCGGATAGTGCAGCACTTAAAGGTTGGTCAACTCTACATGAAGAGCAAGTAAAAGATTCTGTGCATGGAAAAGTGATGACATTTGAAGGAACACATTATTTACACCATACCCAATCAAAAGAAATCGCTGAAAACTTCAGGGCATTTATGGAAGGAATTAAATAAGAATATAATTCCGATTGTCTAAACGTTATTTTAGAATTCTTCATGATGAGGACAGGAGAAGATGAAAGTGACACAACAAGAGGATAAGAAAACGAGGAGTGGAACGAGAACAAGTAAAGTGCTAAAAATTTTGCTTAAAATCATAGGAGCAATCCTTGCGGCAATCGTCCTTTTTCTAGCTATTGTTTATTCAACGGATAAAATCAGCAGCCATTCGGAGCAAAAAAGATTAGAGCCCTATGGTCAGACTGTAGCCGTCGACGGCAAAAGTATGAATGTGTTTATTCAAGGAAAAGGTGAAGAAACCGTCGTGCTCCTGCCCGGTTTTGGAACGGCAGCACCGGCTCTTGATTTTAAGCCGCTGATAGAAGAGCTGTCACCCTTTTATAAAGTCGTCGCGGTCGAGCCATTTGGTTACGGTTTAAGTGATGGAACCGGGAAGGAACGAACTACAGAAAATATAGTGAGTGAAATTCATGAAGCGCTTCAGAGTCTTCAGATTGACAAATATATTCTAATGGCCCACTCCATTTCAGGCATTTACGGACTTCATTATGTAAACAAGTACCCAAACGAGGTGAGTGCATTTGTCGGGCTCGACAGTAGTGTTCCAGCGCTAAGCGAGAAGAGGTTTTCATCTTCGGAAATAGAAACGGTTAAACTACTTAAAAAATCAGGCTTCACCAGATTGCTAACCAAACCTGATATGGGCGTATATGTTGATCTGCCCTATGATAATCAAACCATAGAACAAATCAAAATTCTTATGTACAAAAACATGTATAACCCCAATCAATTGAACGAAATTGAAAATATGCATGCTAATTTTACGAGGGCTGAGAATTCAACGTTTCCCACAAACCTTCCGGTTATTTTCTTTATCCAAGCGAATCATCCGGCAGCGGACCGATGGATACCGGAGCATGAAAAGCAAATAAAAGATTCTGTACATGGGAAAGTGGTACTGCTGGAAGCAGAACATTATTTATATCGTTCCCATTCCAAAGAAATTACGGAGAACTTTAGAAAATTTATGAAAGAAATAAAAGAAGTCAAATTACCATAAGCTTGTTCATACTCCGTTCATATTGTCGTCATAGGGAGTACATCTTTGTCGTGTAAGCTATCCATAGCGGCCCGTTTAAGACAGCCCCACAAACAGAGGCGGACAGGAGAAGATGAGTATGGAACTACAAGAAGAGGCAACAAAAAAGAGAATGAGTAAGCCGCTTCGAATTATACTTCAATCATTAGGAGCTATCGCGATATTAATCGTCCTTTTTCTAGCCATAGTTTTTATCATTAATCTGGTTAGCAATAAATCGGAGCAAGGAAAAATCGAACACTATGGTCAGAGTGTAGCCGTCGACGGCAAAAATATGAATGTGTTTATTCAAGGAAAAGGCAAGGACACCGTCGTACTCTTACCCGGTTATGGCACGGCGGCGCCAGCACTTGATTTTAAGCCGCTCATAGACGAGCTGTCCCCTTATTATAAAGTCGTTGCGGTCGAGCCTTTCGGCTATGGATTAAGCGATGAAACCGAAAAAGAGCGAAGCACGGACAATATTGTCAGTGAAATTCATGAAGCCTTGCAGGGTCTGAATATTGACCGGTACGTTCTAATGGGCCATTCCATCGCAGGTATTTACGGACTGGATTATGTGCACAAGTATCCAAACGAAGTGACGGCATTTGTTGGGATCGACAGCAGTGTTCCGACACAGCCTGGTATGGATGTTAATTTTCCATTAAAAACGTTTAAATTTCTCAAACAATCGGGTTTGGCCAGACTGTTCATGAATTTGGGTACGGACCCTTATGCTGCACTGCCGTTCGATGATAAAACAAAAGAACAAATGAGAATGATTACTCTCAAAAACGTGTATAACTCCAGCACTTTGAACGAAATGGAAGCCATATCTCCCAATTTCGCGGCAGCTCAGCAATTAACATTCCCTTCCAATCTCCCTCTACTTTTATTTGTACAAGCGAATAATGCGGAACGGAAAGATTGGGTATCTTTACATGAAGAGCAGGTTAAAGAGTCAGCCAACGGAAAAATGATGACGTTTGAAGGAGGGCATTATTTACATCATACCCGTTCTAAAGAAATCGCTGAAAACTTTAGAGAATTTATGAAAGAAGTAAAATGAGGCCCTCAAAAGAGGCACTTAAACCCTAACAAACCGCCCTAAGGGACGGGAAATTAGGGTTTATTTACTTAGCACAGCAACAGCTTCTCCGTGAGGAAAATAGCTGGTGCGACAAGATTCCTTTATTGATAATCATTATCAATAAAGGTATAATGAATAAAATTCCATGTACGTATAAGGGTAGAATGAGGGGTGAGCAACGACGATGAACGAAGCCATGCTGGAGAAGCTTGAAAGTACGTTTAAATTGACGGCTAATAAACAGGAAAATCCCGTGTATAGCTGCCCGGCTGCCGACTTGACCGACGAGAATAAAATAAAGCGGCTGCTGGATTTTTACACGCCTCTAATAAAAGGACTCGATCCGTCAGTTGGTGAAGTCTATATGGCGGCTTGGTTCCAAGGTCCGCTTCTTGGCCTCCTATATATGTTGTCCGCCTGGAACAAAACGCCTGATCTCACGTTGGATAATCTGACCGTTCAAATGTATACCGCTTTATATAATGGCCGCGAATATTATGCGGTTAACTTTTTGGTGAACAATCTTGAGCTCCATGACGGTCCCGACGAACACAGCAAGCGCGCAAGCTGGTCGGAAGAGAAGCTGAGCCGCTTTCTATCAAAGACCGTGCGGCCGGTTTTGGAGACGATTGCAAAAGCAGGCACCTTAAAGACGGGCATGCTGTGGAGCCAGCTGCCGACGATGCTTGAGTATGGATACGAAAGACTGATGGAATCGGAAGAAAGCGAGACTGTCAAGCACCGGATGATGAGTAACTACGGAATTGTGAAATCATTGGACGGGACAGTTTTTGGAAGAAGCAAAAACCCGCTCCTTGTCAAATTCCATAGGACCGAATCCTTGGCCTCTCCCGATAAGGAAGTGCGGTTGAAAGCGGCTTGCTGCCTGTATTATCTGGTTGATGGCGGATATTATTGTTTTACTTGCCCTCGGCTGAAAGAAGCCGAGCGTGTCAAACGGCGTGAAGAATACAGAGCGGAGCAGAAAGCTAAATAAGCAGCTAATAAGAACTGTCTTCTTTCGATTTGGCGAGAGACAGCCGGATCATTTAATGATCCGGCTGTTCACCTTGTCTATATACGAATCTCCACACGTTACCGCCGAATGCTGCGGGTATTTCCGCCGCATTCAAATCCATGTGCGTAATGCCGCCGCCGGTCTAGTTTTTCTTCAGATCGATTTTGAATACATCGCCCGCATGACCACCGAAAACAATCAGCCCGCCCTCAGGCAGTACGGCCGAATAACGTTTGCTGATCCTGGAGAAGTTCACAAGCTTTCCTTTCGCGTCATAAACCGCGAATTCTCCGCCTACCGGTGCCTTAACGGTTAATGTCCGTCCCGCTGATTGTTTATCAATCTTGTACCATGCGGCCTGACCATTGTATGGAATGCTGCGAATTTCGGAGTTTCCATGGGAGAAGGGCTGAATATCGTCTCCTTTGATATACGTTTGTCCGGCGATCGTTAAATACTCTTTATGATTCTTGTTATAAAAATTCAAGTCAAAAGAGTCTCGGCCGTTCATGACCGGAATAGCGACTGCGTTGACGGCTTTATTTTTGTTAAAAATTTTAGTGCCGGAGGCGTATCCGTAATCGGAATCAACCGTAATTTCCTTGGTCAAAAGCGCTTGTTTCCCGTACCCGATGGAAGTGATTTTTTCATCCAAAGCGTAATAAAGCTTCCCGTTTCTTTGTTCCCAGACGTTTTTGGTTGCAGGGTCCAGAGGATTGCGGTCCAGCTTTTGATATTCATACGCAACCATAACCGTTTGTCCTAATCCCGGAAAGCTCAGAAGCGCGTTTAATTTCAAATAGGTTTTTCCATTCTTTAGCCGGTCGAAGCTTACGGTAAGGTTTCCCTCTTTATTTTTAAATTTCCCGTTGCCTGTGTAGACGAATTTTTGAGCAGGCGTTCCTAAAGCGGGCATATCAATCTCTCCGTCTTTGATTTCCAGATTGATCATCTTACCCGTAGCACCGTATAATCCCGAATAAGCACGCAGTTCCGAAGGCATATCCGCTTTGACGGCAGGCAATGGCGTTTTTTCAGGCAAAATCTCTTGAATAATGCCTTTCTTCTTCACGTATTCGAGTAGAACATTGGATGCCATGATGCTGTTGTGGAGGGAAGATCCTCCGGACGAAAGCACAGCTATGGAGATATCATGCTCCGGCAGGGCCGTCAAAGTGGCGTGATACATTTGTGTGTCCCCGCCCTTGGATACCGCGGTGATTCCGTATTCATCGAACGGGGTTAACTTGACGGCATCCCAGCCAAGTCCGTAATTAATAATGTTGGTCTCTTCCGGTACCCACAATCCTTTGCGGTACTCATGACTTTGCATAGCTGTGGTGGACTTCACGGATAAAATATCCGTCCGGTTGCCGATTAGAACATCGCCGAATTTGCTTAATTCTTCAGCCGTGGAGTATACGCCTCCGGTCCCGATGAGATTGACATTTTCAACCGGCAAAACCTGATCGCTCCCGGGAGCATACGTTTTTGCAAGCCTGTTTCTGTCAAACGTATCGAGCGGTGTTTTGGTAGAGCTTAAATCGAGTGGTTTGCTAAAATGAGTCTGAAGGAACTCGCTGTAGCTTAAGCCGCTTATGCGTTCAACCAGGATTTCAAGCAGTTGAAAACCATCGTTGCAGTAGACCGAAAATTCACCCGGATTTGCCTTTAAATGTTCGGATCGCAGTTTGGTCAATAGTTCATCATGAGTCTTCGTGTCATTGTCATCGAACAAAAATCCGTTTTCATAATGACTGCCGTAAAGTCCCGAAGAATGATTCATCAGCATGCGCGGTGTAATCTTTTTGTATCGTTCATCGGCCATTTTAAAGTCCTTCAAATACGTGGTCAGCGGTTTATCGAGTTCAATTTGCTTGCTATCCGCGAGCTTCATCGCTGCGGCCGTTGCGTACACTTTGCTTACAGAGCCTATTCCGAACATCGTGTCTTTCGTTACCGGAGTGCCGGCAGCTTTGTCTTTCAAACCTGCGCCGCCGGATAAAACAACGGATCCGTGATCCCTGATCGCATACTGGATCCCGCTTGCCCCATAGTCGGACACGATCTTCGAGGCCAGCACCTTCGCCTTCTCATTAACGGGATCATCCATCGATTGAGCCAAAGCGGGGGTGAGCGGTACGGCTAAAAACACGGCAGTCATGAGTACGGAAACTATCTTTTTCATGAATCATTCCTCCTCGTATTATGGATTCTGCTTACTGAACTAATCATATATGGAAAAACCAACCTGTCTAAAAAATGACCCTGAAACGAAAAAAACAATCCCCAAACAACATGCCGGGCTTTATCCGGAGTCTACTTGCGGATGATAGGGATGATAAGGATCGTAAGGAGCAAGAAAGAAAAGCCCGGTCATTTGACCGGGCCTTCCGATTGTTCCGCCAGACAACGGCTATGCGTGCAATTACTTCTACAATTGCGCCGAATCCACGCGCCGCCAGCTCATGAATACCAAAGATAATGCAATGACGGTGAGGATAATTCCAAGCAAGCGAAAGCCCCCGAAGCTGAACTCGCCTCCCATTACGATACCTATTAGCAAGGAAGAGAGAATCGTTCCCAAGTATCTGGATGTGTTAAACAATCCGGATGCTACGCCGATTATTTCCTTTGGTGAACTTTTGAACAAGGCCGTCTGCATACCGACACTGTTCAATCCGTTGCTAATCCCGAATGCCGCTAACGCCAGACACACGCCGATAACGGGAGACGCCCGACTTAAGGTCACGAGCCACACCGATCCGAATGTCATCAGGAGTGCGGATACGATCAAGGCCGGTCTTGGTCCCGATTTATCGATCCACCGTCCTGCCAGCGGGGAAGCGGCCAGTGAGCATAAGCCTAAGCTGAGCATGAGGATTCCCGTATGAAACTCGCTGATACCCCGAACCAGCTGCAAGTAAGACGGAAGCCCGAAGAAGAGCGAGTAAAAAAGTACGTTGACAAGCATGAATTGGACATTGACCCAAGTCATCTCACGATGGCTGGCGAATGTGCGCAAAGGAATGAAGGGTGACGCCGTTTTTAATTCATGCCGTACGAATACCCCGAGCGCAGCGAGCCCTGCCAGGCCGAGAAGAACATGCCGATACGAGATATGCCCGGTAGATTTTGCAGAGAGCACTCCGACGAGCAGAGCAACCAGACCCGCTGTGAAGAGCAGGATTCCTGGCGCATCGATCAAATGGAACCATTGACGAAAAGATACGCCCCGTGCAGCGGATGCTGGCGATTCATCCCGGGGGATAGTTTTCCAAGACAATAGAAAGCTCGCAGCCGCAAACGGGATATTCACGATAAAGATAGCACGCCAATCCCACCAATGAATCAGGACTCCGCCGATAAAGGGGCCGATTGCCGCCGCTCCTGACAGGAAAATGGACAAAACAGAAAGCGCAGTCGCCTGTTTCTCGGTAATATGAACTCGCACTAGGGCCATTCCAACCGCAACCATCATGCTAGTTCCGATGGATTGGACAATGCGGAACACGATAAGCCACCCGAAGCCAGGCGACAGCGGAGCCAACAATGACGCGGCAAAGGCTATAACCAGTCCGGCAAGAAATATCTTTCTCCGGCCGAATAAATCGCTGACCTTTCCCATAACAGGCTGAGCGACGGCACTCGCAATGTAGAAAGAAAAAATAATCCAGGAAACACCTGTAAAATCCAGGTGGAACACTTTTTGCAGACTCGGAATAGCCACAGAAACCATGGATGAATTTAACGGGTTGAGCAGAATCCCAAGACCGACTGAAGTCATCAGCCACCAGCTGCGAACGTTCATTTTTCGTTCCTCCCAACGTGTATTGATGACATCGTACAAGAGATTCGTTATTTATTCCAACGCATTTCATGTTATGATTTAATAGATTTGAAGGAATAAAGGGAGGCACGCATGGAACTTCTTCAACTGCAATATTTTCTCACGGTCGCCCGTTTGGAACATATGACCGAAGCCGCCCGGAGTCTGCACGTTACCCAGTCGTCCCTAAGCAAAACGATTCAGCGCTTGGAAGAGGATCTGGGAGTTCCTCTGTTCGACCGGATAGGGAGGAAGCTGAGATTGAATGAATTCGGCAGCAGATTCCTACGCCGTGCGGAGAGGGCTCTATTCGAGCTGGAGCAGGGGAAGCAGGAGCTTGGCGATTTGTCCAGCCCGGAACAGGGCACACTCGAATTGGCGGTGACTACCGCAAGCACCTTACCCCATATTCTTCGGGAGTTCCGCAAAAAGCGGCCCTCTATCCATTTTCATGTACAAATGCTGACTACACGGGAAATGGTTACGCTTCTTCATCGGGGTGAGGTCGATTTCTGCTTGTCATCTCCTCCCATACAAGGGGATGAGATCGAATGTCAGATCGTATTCATCGATCCGATTCTTGTTGCTGTTCCCGAGGGGCACCGGCTGGCGGACCGGAGCAGCGTATCTCTGGCAGAACTAAGGAATGAGTGGTTTGTAGGGGTAAAAAGAGGTTACGGCACTCGCGATCAGGTGGACACGCTGTGCGAAACGGCCGGATTTGCTCCTAAATATGTGTATGAGGGAGATGAGCCCGCAAGGCTGAGCGCTCTGGTGGAAGCGGGAATCGGCATCGCCTTCATACCGGGTACGGCAAGGAATTCACGAGAACATATCCGCTATCTTCATGTAGAGGACCGTGAATTGATTCGGGAAATCGCTCTAATTTGGCACAAAAGCCGGTATATTTCACGGGCTGCTATGGAATTCCGCGAGGTCGTTGCCGAATATTTCAGTGAATTGTCCAAACAGCCCGAACATACTATGTAGCCGGAGAGGTAAGATTGGACAAGGTATCCATCGAAGAGATTAAAGCGGAAACCGACTATAGATATAAAAGAAAAGGGCACTCCTTTAGGGAGTGCCCTTCGCTTTAATAACGTCTCTAGTAATGATTCACCGCTTTAACCGGCAGAGAATAATAGGCGTTTCCTTTTTGTTTGCCGTAGCTGTGCACCGCGACGCCGCCAAAGCCGGCATGTCCGTCGTAGTGAGCTTTTAATGCGGCCAGTGCGCGATCCAGATCGTCCAAACCTTCTTCGTAAAAGGTCACGCTGTCTCCGCCCGCCGTTACGGGATCAATCGTTTCAAGTCCTACGGTAACTTTTTTGCCAACCTGTGCCGCATAGTCGATTTCGTTCTGGGCGTCCCGGACGGCTTGCCATTGACCGTCGGAATACCGGTCCGTATAGTCCATCAATCCAACCCAATCCAGCCGGTCGATCAAATGCTTATAAAACCCTTTATCGACGCCGTTGTACGTAACCGTGTATTCCGCACCGTCATACCATCTCGGGATATCTTGAGCGTATGTCATACCGGTCCCGTTCATAAGTGCCTTGGCTTTATCGATATAGGCAAGAGCTTGCTGCATGACAAGGGCTTTATTAGCTTCCCATAGTGTTGTATTCCGGTAAACTTCGATATCTTGATGCACACCGTCGAATTTTTCGTTCGCTGTCGCACTTCCGTTGAAGGTAATGACATCGGTTATTCTTTCCAGCCCTATCGAATGTTTATCTGTCAATCCCCAATCTATCTCTCCGCTTACCGCTTCCACCCGTATTCCTTGTGCATGTGCTTGAGAGATAAATTGCTTAAGCTGCGAGTTATTGGTGGTCAAATGGGTCTTGTTTATGTAAAGAAGAAGAACGTTAACCCCTTTGTCCTGAGCGAATTGAAACAATGTCGAACGTTCCGCTGAATCCTGCAGCACAGAAGTCGTTTCCTGCCAAACCCACATGGCTTTGACGTCCTTGTTTATCGCTTGGACACCGCTTCTGGCTTTAAGACTAAGATCGTCCAAATAAGCGTTTGCCCCGCTATCGGCATTTTTATATATGTATACCTGGAGTTTGGCGGTGCCTGGAACGGTCGTAAAAGCAGTCGATTTAAATTCATACAGCGTTTGATTAAATCTTAAAGTGTTCTTGGCCAGTACATTGTTATTTACGTCTAAACAATCTACACCGACAATGGCCGTATCCGAAGAGGCGCTTACGCTGCCGTGACCGGACAAAACATAGGTCGTTCCCGGTGAAATGCCCGAAATGATTTGCCCCGCGCCTCCTTCACCGGAAGAGACACGAGCCGCTTTTACTCCCGCAAAGGACGGAGAGGTGACGACCGCGGTATTTCCCCAATTGGTCCAGCTTGCCAAGTTGTCTTCAAATCCCGGATTCGCAATCAGATTATCACCGGAATTCAAAACAGATGCGGTCCGATCGGTCTCTTCAGCCAATCCGCTAGTGGACCCAGGACCCTGAAGTAACTTGTTGTCCGCCGCATGTCCAATGGATGCCATTCCCGATAAGCTTATTAGGAGCGAAGAAGCCATAACAACCGACAAGCCTGCTTTCATAACCTTTTTCATCAACACAACTCCTTTTCACATTGAATGGTGTAAATACATATTTATGGTACCATGTCTGCATTTATTAGTATATATAAGTCGGTTTATAGACTGTTAATAGACATGAAACCTGTAAAATGAACACTTAAAACGATATGTATCCTTTTTATGGTAATTAAATTACTTTACATGGTAATCTGATGACGATCGATTATACAGTTATTGTTAATATCATACATAAATGTTAATTTGAATTCGAGAGCAGAGTACTCATTCTCAATCCAGAAGCAGAGGAGGATGCCAAAAAAATTTTAACATGGCGGGCACTGCTGTAAAAGCAATAAAACAATTCGGTTGTGAAAGGATGTTAAATGATGATGAAGAAAATTTTAATCAACTCGGCACTTTCGTTATCTCTGTTATTCTCGGCGGCACCGGTTTTTGCCGCAGCAGACACTTCGACTCCCGCTGCTTGCAATGATACGATTCAGAACAGATATCTAAAAAATCGGACGGGAATTTTTTCGGATCATTTTACCGAGAACGGGACTACATGGTACCTCAAGGGAATCACTTCCCAGCATGTTTCAAATGATGGCGGATACGTTGAGTATACGGCCCATTATCAGGCACATGTTTGCGGTTAAGAGGTTAAAGTAGGGGTCATTTCGTAACGCTGGAAGCCGGCTGGGACAAACGTTAATGAAATAGGGAGCACCAGACAGCCCGGTCAGTGATGACCGGGTTGTTTTGAATTTTGAGGCTGTACCAGGTGGTAAAACTGCGGTCCGGTGTTATAATGATAGCCAAGCCGTAAAGTAATTTACGGTGCGTGTTTTACCTTTTTAACGAAAAATTGCTTGTCCATCTAAAAACGAACGGAAATGATGTGGATGATGAAAATTGAACTCGGCCAACGGCAAATAGACATTCATGTGGAGTACGGTCCGCGCAAAAAACTCTCCATCCACATCGACCCTTCGGGACTCGTCACGGTGAAGGCGCCAAATCATACGGCTGACGATGTGGTGACGAACGCGGTAAGGCAGCATGAGAATATAATTTTAAAGCAATTGCAGGCGATTGAGACCGCTCGCCAACCTCAGAAGCTTCGGGAGTATGAAGAAGAAGGCAAGTTTCTTCATCTTGGCCGGTATTATCCGCTTCATGAGTTAATCGAAACAAACGGGCGTACAGAGCAAGAGCTTCAAGATGATCTGAAGAAGTTTTACTTCGCGAGCTGCAAGAAGGTGATCGGGGAGCGCATCAAAATTTATCAGAAGCAGCTGAAGGTCACGCCCAAATCCTTTATCATCGAGGAGTCCCGAACGAAGTGGGGCAGCTGCAGCTCAGCTAAGCATCTTACTTTCAATTACCGTTTGGCAATGGCACCCCTGGACGTTATTGATTACGTCGTCATACACGAGCTTTGCCATCTCTTGCATATGAATCACGATCGGTCCTTCTGGCGGCGCGTCGGCAGCGTGATGAAGGATTACAAATCGAAGGAAGCGTTCCTTGCGAGATATGGGCACGCCATGACCTTGTAATGGAAAGAACAGGCACTCTTTAACAGAGTGCCTGTATCAATTGAATGAGCTATAGCTGTAGCTGCTGCGCGCCTTTGAACCACACGGCTTCGATCGACAAGGTATCCGAAATATCGGTTGTCGGATCGCCGTTTACCAGTATGAGGTCAGCACGTGCGCCTTCGGAAATTCGGCCGCGATCGTTAAGACCAAAGCGGCGGGCCGGTTTTGAGGTAGCGGACTGAAGCGCTTCTATGGGAGTGAACCCGGCCTTGACCAGCAGCTGCATTTCATGATGTACGCTGGCGCCGTGGGCGAGACCGCCGAGATTCGGAACGGGAACAGGGGAGACATCCGTTCCTACCAGAATATCGACTCCGGCATGGTGAAGATCCATCACGTTTTTATAGCTATTCTCCATACTGCCTTGAGGAAAAGTATTGAAGCTGGAGTTCAAAATATCGATCCATTCGGGACTTAATTTGGAAGACACACGGTGATCATTCGCCAATTCCGATGCCGGATTCCCAAGAATGGACGAGTTCAATACCAGGCACGGTGTCACAAACGCGCCCGATTCGGCTATGGATTTTACTAATTCGGCAGTGTTTTCGGGTCTGTCGATGAACAAGTGGCCCAATCCGTCCACTCCAATATCGATGGCGGTCTGCGAAGAATGAGCGGTCAAAACGTGGGCAATGACGATTTTATCGAGCTTATGGGCTTCTTCCACGGCTGTTTTCAAAATCTCGTCGCTTAAAACAGGCAGGCCGGGCGCGCCCATAACCGTTCCTTCTTCGATCATGATTTTAATATAGTCGGCCCCGTTTTCCGCTTGGGTATGCACATGTTTGACCGCTTCTTCCACAGTCGTCACTTGGGGGATTTCTTCGTGATCGTGAGCGTAAGCGGCCAGCATAGCTTCCCGGTCTTCTTTCGATAACTTTTCCAGTTCTTTTAATACGAACTCAGGAATTTCATCCCCGTCGGGCAGCAGTTCATCCGGATGACCGCCTGGCGCGGTAATCGCTGTGCCGGCAGAACGGACATCGGCAGCGTCGGCCACATTTTTCAATTGAATCGCACGTCCTCTTTCCGTAAAATCACCGTTCATTTCGAGCTCTGTCGTAACGCCGAATTTCAAAGCATCCCGCAGTCCGCCGATGGAAGTGTGAACATGCGCATCGATCAGGCCCGGCATTAATGTCGCATTTTTTGCATCAATGACGGTTGCATGTGCCGGAACATCTCCACCAACCGCAACAATAGTTTCCCCTTTGATAACTACATGGCTCGAATCGATAAGTTTTTCCCCATCGAAAATACGTGCGTTTGTAATCACCGTAATTTTTTCTGACGAAGAGTTTTGAGCGTTATTTTTCATAATGTTATTCCTCCTTGTGTAGTTGATGAGACAATTCGGAGTATAACAGTTAGAATTCTAACAGTCAACAATTTAAGTTTTATTTGACAACAAGAAATAATTTTCGTATAGTTTAACTGTTAAAAGTTAGCCTTCTAACATTTAGGGGAGGTACAAGCATGAAATCTCACAAGGATACGCCTTATCTGGAATTATTTCAGGTTATTGGCCTCAAGTTAAAGAAAAAAGCGGATGAAAGCATAAAAGAATTGGGATTAAGCGCGCAGCAAGGAAAAATAATCGACTATATTTACCGGAACCAGGAAAACAATTTAATCCAAAAGGATCTAGCCGACCGATTTCATCTGCGCGGAGCGAGCATTACAAGCCTGCTTCAAGGTCTTGAGAAGAAAGGATACATCGAACGAAAAATCCCCGCCAATAATGAACGGCAAAAAAATATATATGCTCTGCCAAAAGCCGTTGAGTTGATTGAAGCCTTTAATGACTCCTTTCAGAAAGTGGAGGACGAGATCGTGCAAGCCCTTAGCGAAGAGGAGAAGCGGATTTTAAAGGAATTGTTGGTCAAAATTAATGACCGCTTTTAAGGGCGCTGTTCATGGAGTCAAAGCGGGTTAAACGGATGGGGTCATGATCGAATCGTGCTAAGTTAAGAAGCATTTCTCTGCCAAGAGAGATGCTTTTTATTTTGCGTGAAATAAACAGGTATGAATAAAACAATCAAAACATATCCTAAAGCAATTAAAATATATTGTTTTACGATAAATTTTGTGTTAAATTCAATACGAACAATAACTAAGCGAGGTGCGTTATGAAACGAGGAACAACTCTCTTTTTAAAGGTGGCTCTTATTCTTATCGGAGTTCCGGTTCTTGCCATGTGTATTTTTTTGGTGCCCCGAATCGGGAATTTTGCAGCGGAATTGTATCCGGAACATACTTACTTGAAATATCTCCTATGGATTGATTTGTACGCAACGGCGCTGCCCTTTTACTTTGCCCTGTATCAGGCTTTCAAACTTTTAAGCTACATTGACAAGAATAAAGCTTTCTCGGAGCTATCCGTACAGACATTGAAGACCATAAAAATCTGTGCCGTCATTTTCGGCGGTTTGTATGTCGCAGGCATGCCGCTTTTCTATCTTTTGGCGGAGAAAGACGACGCTCCCGGGATCATAGTGATCGGTTTGGTCCTTATTTTTGCCTCCATGGTCATTGCCGTTTTTGCGGCTGTTCTCCAAAAGCTGTTAAAAGAAGCGATAGATATAAAATCTGAAAATGATTTGACGGTCTGAGGTGAATAACATGGCGATTATCATTAATATTGACGTGATGCTGGCTAAAAGAAAAATGAGTGTTACCGAACTTTCGGAGAGAATCGGAATTACGATGGCCAATCTTTCCATATTGAAAAACGGGAAGGCAAAAGCGGTTAGGTTATCGACTTTAGAGGCGATCTGCAAGGCTCTCGATTGTCAGCCTGGAGATCTTTTAGAATATAAAGAGGACGATAACACCCAAGGATAGAAGAACCAACGGAACGCATGAAGGATTAAAACCTGTCGAAAACGGCAGGTTTTTTTGTGCGCTATTATCCGGTGCCTGCTCTGCTCATAACCGGAAGAACGGCTTAGGAGAGCTGCTTGTAATCGGGGTACGCTCCAATTCTTCTGCGATAATACGGATACCTTCTTCAATATCCCGCTCATCGGTCCTGATAATGCTAATACGCAGCAAGTGAGGCTTGGGAAAAGTACTAAGGAAATGCCTGTCGGCCGACAGGACATCCACGCCGCGATTCTCCAAACGGCTGACCAGATCTTCCGCATAAACGGAATCCGGAAGCCGGATGGAAGCGAAGAGTCCTCCGGATGATGGAACGGTATATAAGCAATCTTTGGGCAAGAATCGGTTTGACACTTCCTTGAGATGTTGGATGCGCTTGTTGTACAAGGATTTCATTTCCTGTGCATGATGAGCATACATGCCGGATTTCATATAAATCTCAAGCACACCTTGAGAAAGCACCGAGGTGCTCAGATCCGCCGAATGTTTATGCCACTGGAGGACAGGAACAAACGAATCGGGTACTGCGGCAGCGGCAAGTCTTAATCCGGGCAGCATCACTTTGGAAAAACTTCTGAGATAGATGACATGACCTGCCCCATTATAAGCGTGAATCGGATCTGCTTTACGATCTGTTTCCAAATCGCCAAGATAATCATCCTCCACAATGTAAACGTCATGGGCTTTGGCGAGTTCTGCCAGCTTCCTTTTGTCTTCCGCCGTGTAAGAAGTGCCTAACGGATTTTGGAAACGCGGGATCGTATAAAAAAACTTGATCTGGTTGCTTTGAAAATGGCGTTCCAAAGCGGCCCAGTCAATTCCGTCGGGAGTTCTTTCGACCCCGATTACGGTTTGTCTTTGTGACTTAAGTGCGGCAAGCATCCCCCAATACGTCGGCTGCTCGACCAGAATGTTCGTTTTTCCGTTGGGAAACGGCATTCCGGCCAGAAGATGAAGAGCCTGCTGGGCGCCGGAAAATATAAAAACTTGCCGTGCCGAAGGAAAAACCTGCTGCTGCTGAAAAAGCTTCGCGATCTCCTCTCGAAGAGAAAGCAGCCCCTGGGGATCGGGATAAGTGAATATCGACGTCTCGAATAATTCCATCGCTTTGTTCAAGCATTGGCGAAAATCCGTTTGCGGGATTGACGCGGGGTCGGGAGCCGCAGACGCGAAATCGATTCGTTTTGTTTGCAGCAGGGGAAGGAGCGCTTCTTTGGCTACGACGAAATAACCGCTCTTCGGACGCGAATAAATAAGATATTGTTTTTCGAGTTCCTGATAAACACTAATAACGGTATTAAGACTACAGCCGAATCTTCGGCTCTGCATACGAATAGAGGGCAGCTTCTGGCCCGGTTTAACGAGACCGTTCACGATATCCGCTCGGATAATTTGCAGAATATTTTCTTTTTTATTTGTCATTAAAATCCCCCCAGATCCAGAGATTAGTTCGATATCTGTACCCATACAGATAGATAAATAATCAATATACAGGTTATTTTGTGACTATTATAATACAACTATTCATACAAAAGTGTAATATACGATTATTTATTTCTTTATTTACTCAAAGTATCGGGCATTTTTGTATAGGACAATTATTTGAGGTGATTGTAATGAACAAAACGACAAGCGGCTGGATCAACGGATTCGCTGGCGTGCTTATCTTCAGCGGATCGCTGCCCGCAACCCGGCTGGCCGTGGCGGATTTCGATCCGTTATTCCTCACCGTAATCCGGGCGGCGATTGCAGGGGTGTTGGCGGGAGCCCTTCTTCTCATCTTCCGGCAGCAGCGTCCTCACCGCAGCGACATCGTTCCGCTCGTGTTAGTGGCACTTTGCGTAGTGGTAGGCTTCCCGCTGCTGACGGCCTTGGCCCTTCAGTACGTCACATCCGCGCATGCCATTATCTACATAGGGCTCCTGCCGCTTTCGACGGCGATCTTCGGCGTACTCCGGGGAGGTGAACGTCCTCAACCGGCCTTCTGGATCTTATCGGCTCTGGGCAGCTTCCTCGTGGCGGGATTCGCCTTATCGCAAGGGGCTGATTCTTCACCGGCCGGAGATTCGTTAATGCTGGCTTCTATCCTCGTATGCGGGTACGGTTATGCGGAAGGGGGACGGCTTTCACGGAGGCTGGGGGGCTGGCAGGTGATCTCCTGGGCGCTCGTTCTTTCACTTCCCGTTATGTCGCTGCTCTCGTTTTATTCCATGCCGGATTCATGGACGGGTATAAGTACTTCTGCCATTTTAAGTCTAGCTTACGTGTCCCTGTTCAGCATGCTCATCGGTTTCGTATTCTGGTATCGCGGCCTTGCCCAGGGAGGCATAGCCGCAGTCGGACAGCTGCAGCTTCTTCAGCCTTTCTTCGGCCTGCTGCTGACGGCCGTCGTTCTGCACGAATATATCGGCTGGCCGATTTTTATCGTGAATATCGGTGTCGTACTATGTGTGGCGTTCGCCCGGCGTTTCGCCTCCAATTAGGTTTATGGAAATCTTATTTGTAGAAAAACATAACCCTAACCATACCTATTACGCTAACGGAAAACACTAGTTGAATAAACGACCAGGACGAAGCTGCCGGCGCTGATCGGCAGCTTCATTAAGCTAACGAACAGGATGGTTTTATAAACATGTAAATTAATTTCGATTCAAGAGTCTTGACTATGACGTTAGGTCATAGTGCATAATTCTCTCTAAGAATACTAACCTAACTAGGAGTTGAGAGAGATGAACATAAAATCACTGCGTTCAGATCATATTTATAAAAAAGTTATCCAAGCTTCACCCGAGGAAAAGCTTGAATTATTCAGAAACGAAATGATGGCTCCCTTTACGAAACAATGGCAAATTCAACAAATCCCTTTTAAAGCGGAAGAAGCGAATGGTTTTGACGTTATTACGTTTAATAGTATGATGCATCGATCTCCTGATCAGATTACCCAGCAGATTTCATCTGAGGTAGAGTTGATTTCCTCAGATTCTTTTTGGTTAGAGTGTGAGCACGCTGTAAGGAAAGGCCTCCGTCTATTTATAGAACACGAAATAAGTCTCCCCGTATCTGAATATTTGTTTACCGTTCAACTAGGGAATCCGGAAAACCGTGCCTTAACAATAAACGAAGGATATAGCGGCTTTGGGGGGATCCCCGGGTTTATCTGGGGTACACTCTTGCCAAATGAGTACACGATTCCTCGAATGAAGGCTGCGCTGGCGCACGAATGCAACCATAATGTGCGATATCAATTTATTCAGTGGGATCACACCGTAAATTTGGGCGAGCTAATTGTAAGTGAAGGATTAGCTGAAAACTTTGCTGCGTTTATGTTTGGAGAAGAATTGCTCGGCCCTTGGGTAACGAAAACAAATGCAGAAACACTTAACAGGCGCATTAAGCCCATACTCCGAGAGCAATTGCAATTAACGGGGTTTGATCAATTTGCCCCGTATCTTTACGGTGATGAGATCGCAGAACTTCAGAACTTTAAACCGGTCAATATGCCTTACAGCGCCGGCTACGCTTGCGGATATTATTTAATCCAGTATTATTTAAGAAAAACAGGGAAAACGATCTTTGAGGCCACGATAACGCCTGCTGCTCAAATACTAGACGAAGTAAAAGGATTTTGGGATGAAGAAACCATTATTGGCGGTTAAAGATATTGTTCAGATAACAGGCATTACAGCTCGTACCTTGCATTATTACGATAGAATCGATTTATTTAAACCGACACATCTGACGGAAAAAGGGTATCGCCTATATCATCTAAGCTGTTTGGAAAAACTTCAAACCATTTTATTCTTAAAAGAATTGGATTTTTCCTTGAAAGAAATTGCGGACATTTTAAAGCTGACCAGGCAAGAACAGAGACAAATAGTAAAGAAGCAGGGACAAACTTTATGAAAACAAAGACTGGAAAACATCATAACTGCTCTCGATGAATACGTTTCGGGGAATGATATTAGTAATTTGCACATTTTTAACCATTCTTCCGTTTTGCCATTGAAAGAACAGTATGCCAATGAAGCAAGACTCATTTATGGCGAAACAGATGCGTACAAAGTGTATAATGAAACGATGGAAAATTTATCAGCAGATGAAAAAGAGAAACGTTTTTCCGATATTGAAGAAATATATAAACAAATTGCGTCCTGTATCGATCAGGATCCTTCCTCCGATGAAGTGCAGCGATTAATCGAAGAGTGGAAAGAAAATCTAATGCATTTCATGACATGCGATGAAGAGTTACTGGCTTGCATAGCCCATACCTACAAATTCGATGCACGATTCAAAAGCTACTTTAATCAATATGGCAATGAGGGTTTAGCAGATTTTCTTTACAGTGCAATTATGCAAAATATAAATCGGTAATCATCTCAATGAATGGTAAATGCTCTACAATCACTCCCAAAGGTAGCTTGGACCATGACAATCGTATGTGGCCTACAAATGCATGACGCCGATAGTTATTGTAAGCTCGTAGATCAGTGGGGGCGTGCTGCATTGAAAGAAATGAGCCCAGGGACAGGAACAAGGTCCCATTGAAAGTCGCTATTTGTCGGAGGACAAGAACATCGTTTTCCGATTAAAGACATGAATATATATCGTTTCGCGTTTGAAAGGCGTGGATAAATCCCCGGATGGCTCCTGATTGAGTTCAGACCTATAACGATGCAATAGGGAGGAAGAGTATGATTTCAATCGTTCGGATGAAGCTCGAAGATTCGTATAAAATACGCGATATAGACCGTTCCGAAACCATAGAGCGGATCTACACATGTAAGGATGAAGTTCTGGAGGAAACTAAAACCGCTCATGAATGCCCCAACTGGAAAGAAGACGATTATACTTCGATCATTTCACGGTATGAGCGTGAACTCGAAAACGGCGGTACGGCAGTGGGAGCGTACGACGGGGATACCTTGGTCGGGTTCGGTGTCCTGGCTAATACGTTTAGAGGCCGGGAGAAGGACCGGCTTCAGATAGACCTGATGTATGTTACCCGGGATTACCGCAGACAAGGAATCGGGAGCCGGATCATGAAAGAGTTAAGCGAAGCGGCAGTCGAAAAAGGCGCGAAATACTTGTACATCTCCTCTACGGAAACGGAATCCGCTGTAAATTTTTATAGGAGCTGCGGTTCGGCCATTACGCCGGAGGTCGATGAGGAGCTATTTGAAAAAGAGCCCTGCGACATTCATATGGTCAAACGATTGTAAGGCCAGCAACAGGATGAATGATTAAGACGAACGAACCAAGGAATATGAACGGAGAAGCTTTATATGATTACTCTCAGAAAAATCACGCTGGAAAACCGACGTGCCATATTTAACTTAGAAGTTTCAGAAGAACAACGCCGCTTCGTAGCTTCTAATCTGTCAAGCATGGCCTCTTGTTATGTGCTTGCTACCAATGGAGGTCATCCATTTCCATTTGCCATTTATGCAGATGAGCAACCCGTCGGTTTTGTTATGTTGACTTATGGAATCACCGGGTACGAGCTCCCATCAATTGCAGACGAAAGCTATTGTATCTTACGACTAATGATTGACAAGCAATACCAGAACCGGGGCTACGGCCGGGGAGCCATGAACAAAATCTTGGAATTTATCCGCACCTTTCCGGCAGGGCCGGCACGGTACTGCTGGATTCCATATGGAGCTGCTAACTTCGCTGCCAAAAAGCTTTATGAAAGCTTTGGTTTTCGTGACAACGGTGAAATCTGTGATAACGAACCAATTACCGTACTGCAACTTTGATTTGGTACCCTCTACATGAATGAGGTGCCCTTTGTCACCCCCTTGTCAATGCAAGGTGGTCGTGTCCAATAAAAGGGGCTGAAGTCGAACAACTGCCGATGAATGAGATTTTTATGAGCGCTAAATGTACCAATTGCAACCTGTTCGTTAAACTATCGTCTTCGTTAGCTGAACTTTCTCCGCAATTCTTTCGGTCTTGATTACCTTTTGACGGAATCAGCTCTCCTTGTGAGTGCAGGGTGTTGCCATTCAAGGAGTCATGGTAACATTTGACGTGCATTGGACATGCTCCATATAATAAAGAGACGAACAGTGACCGGAGGACATCGAATGGGAGCATGGGGAATCAAAGCATTGGAAAGTGATGAAGGGCTGGATCTAGTGGCAGCGATAGAGGTCTTGCTTCCTCGTGACACGTTGGATTTGGGTGAATTGATGGCGAAGTTTGGTGAGGATGATTTCCTTTATGACGGAACAGTGCTCGCCCTCGCGGAGCTGTATATCGAGTTTCTGGAGAGTGGCAGTTTGGATTACGATCATGAGGAGGAAGAACGCGCCTTGACGCAAGTACGGGCGTTCACGGCCGATCGTGCCGCGCTTGGGGCTTTGCTGGAGCATCTGAACGTGATTTGGACTGACATTGAGGGGGACTGCGAGGGGGATTTGGCGGAGCTGTGGCGGGAATCGTCGAGCTGGGACGAATGGCGGGCACATGTGCAGCAGTTGATTGCCAAGTTGGAAGCACGGCTTGCTAAAGAACGGTAGAAGGATGATTGAACGAAAACAAAAGCGTCGCAATCCGAATGATAGGGTTGCGGCGTTTTGTTTAGCGGATTTTCCAATATTTTCTACTTTCGCAGCTATACCGCTCAATCGTAGGTGAGCGTCATGCTAATCTTTCAATTTCATCTTGTAGTTCCTGATCCCAAATGAATTCCATATCAAATGCTCCGTCAGGTTGTACAGAAAAAACAGCTCTGTTCCATTTATTATTCCCGCCTTCAGTCGTTATTTTATGAAGTTCAAGAACATCAAATGTTAGTTGAAAATCAAATTCATCTACATCTATTTGTTTTGTTTCATTTTTATTGCTCAAATAATTTCCTGTGAAACTAACCATTTCACCAATCACTTCAATATCTAATTTTGCTTTCACCCACTCTCCATTAATTACAGTACTAATATTGGTTACAATAGATTCATAAATTTTGTCGACTGTTTTCATATTTACCACCTTTCTCTATTTTGTGCCTTTGTTGATATGTGTAAAGCATTGCGCCACAGCTTCATCAGTAGCTAAATTGCTCGCCTTTTATTTTAAGATACTGACATAATGCCTTGTTCCACTTGTTATTACCTCCTTCTGTAGTTATTTCATGTAATTCCATGATAGCAAAGAAGATATCGTGGCCGGGATAAAACATGTCTACATTCAAGAGCTGAAAAAATAAGCGAGGTTCTTTCGAAAAACAGCAAGAAGGGAAAGGAACTGCTCTGCGGGGTTTAAGTGAATCCTTCAACCTATAAAGAAAAGACCATCCGGCGGAGGATGGCCCCGAAAAGAATACGGCTCATTTTCTTGAAGGAACTTAGACGGGTAAATCGGTGATTTTTGTAGCTATTAAGGAGGACCTGGAGAAATTGGGCGGCAGGAGTCCCCGAATGGGCGTTATCGTCCGCTGGCGGAAGAAATGCGGGAAGCCGAGCGGACAATCGCGTCCCGGTCAAAATATTCGATCAGGTAGAACCAGCACGAATCTCCACCCATGATTTTATATTTTTTCATGAGGTAAGCGGAAGCCGACAGGGAATAGGAGGCGAATGCTTCCATGCCGCTTCTATGTTCGATTCCTGTCTCCGTGATTTCCCGGCGGGTCGGATATTCAGCCAGCAGTTTGCCGAGCGGAAACTGCCGGTTATCAAGCTGCCTGGCCAAATCCGCGGGGAGTGTCAGCAGGTTCGCGTACACAATATTGTAAGATAGCACACGGCCGGGCAATGTCAGGCTCGACAGGCGTCTGATGAACTGCCCGTTGGCCGGAAAAGCTTGCCGGATGTCTTCCGGAACGGATTCCGGAGCTGCCCGTTCATGTTCATACACATGAATATTTACTTGATTACCGACGATAATCTCAATCGTGCGTGTTGTCGTTCCGTCCGTTTGCAGCAGAAGATCGGATATGAGGCGCTTATCCTGGTCATGGTCCGTGTAAATGGTCATACTACCTCCCTTAATCTCTGTTTCTTACTCTTGATTATATATAAAATGGTTAAATTTTCAATTTATTAGTTTAAATCTAACAGTATTAGGAATAAAGTGTCTGTTTTTATAGGGATAAATTTTCACTGTAAAAGCGGTGAGACATAATTTGTGATTTAACGGAATCTTTTCGACAGCATAGAGCATTATACTCCATTTTTACAAATTTATTGACCCCTGTAAGGTTATGAAAGATGAATTATATACTTAAAAAATATCATATTTGCTTGAAAATAACATTTTTTTCACTATACTTGTAGGTAATAAGGAAGGAGGAGGTATAAAGACTCAGTCATCCGTTGTACTGTGTAAACTCAAAGATTTCATTTATTGCTGTGATGGGAGATGAAAATGACATATAAAGTTTCGTTTGTGATTCCGACGTACAACTCAGGCGAATTTATGGCTGAGGGATTGCGGTATCTCGCGGCCCAGCATAATGAAAGCCGGACAGAGTTCGAGGTCATCGTCGTGGACGACGGATCTGCGGACGACACGGCGGAGCTGGTTGAAGCGGCGCGGGAAAGTCTGGATCATCTGATTTACCTGTATATCCCGCGCGATGAACATTCCGGCCGCTCCCGTACGCGCAATCGGGGAATTCAAGCGGCGACAGGCGATATCCTATGCTTTCTGGATGCCGGAATCTTAGTTCCGCCTGACTATCTCGATACGGTTGTCGCCCGGTTCCGGGAACGGCCGGATCTCGTGCTTTTGCACATGGTACTCGGGCTAAATGCGGACCCTGACCGGGATGATACAACCGTAGTTCATAAGCTGTCCCCGCTCAATCTGCGGGAAGAAGCGGCGAAACTATCCGTATCGCCGGTATGGCAGGACAGCCGGTATCAGGCTCTCAGGATGCTCCGGGACAATCTGGATCTGCTTGCCGCTCCTTGGGAAATGGGACTGGGAGGCGCCATGAGCGTGTCCGCTTCACGTGTCCGTGAGGTGGGAGGTTACGATGACACTTTTAGAGGCTGGGGCTCGGAGGATATTGATTTCGCTTACCGGCTCTACAGAGCGGGATGTTCTTTCCGTTCGGAGAGGCATGCCTTTGTGCTGCATCTTCCGCATCCCGTCGCCAGAACAGAAGACAGAATGGAAAACGATTTTCGCAACAAACGTAGTATTCACCGTAAGCTGTGGCAGCTGGAAACGGAAGCTTACCCCCACTATCAAGGGATGTTCTATTCCGCTTTTCTGGAGAAGCTGATGTACATCGACTTATCCATGCTAATGAATAAGTTTAAGGCCCCCTTTATTCAACACCTGTATAACGAGCACTTTCGCAGCGCGTCAACTTCCTTATTGCTTGGAGTAAGCGAGCAGAACATAGCCAGGCAGTTGAATCCCACTCATATCTATCTATGGAACCGCCGGTTGGAAAGTCTGTTCCCATCTTCTCTCTCGCAAGAAATCCGCTGCCGGCTCGGCTGTGATACTCCTTATGAAAACAGTTATTTCGAAGCAGCGCTAATAACCGATTTTGTGCTTTTGTTTCAGCCTTATATGATGGGACAGATTATAACGGAGCTGCTAAGAACCGCCCGTAAAATCGTATATGTGTACGATCCCGGTTTTGAGAACGAATATCCCGTGCAGCAGGCCGGCCAGACGTCAATAAGCATGCCGGTCGTTTCGCCGCATCTTACTCCGCGTTTTCGAACGGAGCTTGCATTGAGCCCGCGTAAGTTAATGATGGAGCGCACCCGGGTGAGTGCCAGGAATGAACTGATCACGATGCTGAACAGAGGCGATAGGAAGATCGTATTGGAGCCGCTGCGTGAATCCGGATATCCGATTACAACCATTTAGGGAGGAAAATTTATGAAAGCGATTACCGAACTGAAAGCTCTCATTACCCGCATTTGCGAGGAGAAAATGAACATCGAAGTTAAGCCGGATGTAGATCCGCAGGAGCCGATTGGCGAGGAATTCAGCCTTGATTCCATTTCCCTGTTCGAACTTATTGTAAATCTGGAAGAAGAATTCCGGTTTAAAGTGGCCGATGACGATATCGACAAAGTCGGGAAGATGAACATCGCGGAGCTTCATGAGTTTATCCAAAGGCAGCAGCTCATTCATGGATAAACGTGTCGTGATAACCGGATACGGGGTTGTAACCCCTTTCGGGTTAGGGGAGGCCCCCATTTTCGACAACGTATTTGAGGGCAAGCATTGTTTCCGGCCTTTACACAGTATCGATACTTCCAGAAGTTATACGAAAGTAGGCGGAGAGGCGCCTGTCGAAGAACGTTCCTACAAGTTTTTTACAGAGTACTGCGCAGGTGAGGCTTTAGCGATGGCGGGGCTTGACCCGGAGAATCACGGGAGCAGTCTGGAGAAAGCCGCAGTGGCTGTCGGAAATCTGGGAGACGGCACCTATCTTCTCAACTATTACGAGCAGTTCTCACCCGGCTGGGAAGAAGAAGCAGTCGCAAGCAAAAAAACCGAATTTGCGCGATCGGAGGGCGGACGGCCGGTATCCATTCATGATTCCAATCCTTACGAACAGGCGGCGGCGGTTGCCGGCATAATCGGCTCCACCGGCGAATGCCTGGCGTTTACCAATGCATGCGTGGCCTCGGCCAACGCGATCGGTTACGGCTTCGATCAGGTACGCAAAGGGAGAACACCGGTTGCGGCAGCAGGCGGGATCAATGTTCTCTATCCGATCGTTTTTTACAATTTCGATTCAAGCCGGGCCATGGCGGAAGAAGTGGTGCGTCCGTTCAGCAAGCATCGAAGCGGTCTTCTTATCGGCGACGGGGCGGCTATCCTGATTTTAGAAGAGCTACAGCATGCGCTCTCTAGAGGCGCCGAACCTCTGGCGGAAATGATCGGCTGGGGCCTGAGTTCGGACGGTTTCCATATTACGCAGCCCGATCCCGAAGGAGACGGATTGGCGAGATCGATGAAGACCGCTCTGCGCCAAGCGAACTGCAGACCAGAAGAAGTGGACTATATCAACGCGCACGGAACCGGGACGCCATTGAATGACAGCAGCGAGACGAATGCGCTCAAGCAAGTTTTCGGAGAGCACGCCCGCCATATTCCCGTCAGCTCCACGAAATCGACAACGGGTCATATGCTGGAAGCTACCGGGGCTGTTGAAGCGATTATCTCTGTTCTTGCTCTGATTCAAGGAAAGATTCCTCCGACCGCGAATTTTGTTGAGCCCGATGAAGGGCTTGACTTGGACTATGTGACGGAAGGCTCCCGTCAGAAGAGGCTGGACGTGGTAATGTCCAACTCAAGAGCATTCGGCGGAAACAACTGCACACTTCTTTTCCGCAGATGGAATGGAGGGGAATGAGATGAAGGAACTCTCAGAACAGGCGCATAGACCGGCTGCACGGAACATGCAGCTTGCGGTTACGGGTTTCCACGAACAGAGCGACCACGATCCCATTCCGCCTCTTCGGGGGTTTGTCCGTTCCCCGTACAATCCGCTGATTTATCATGCGGCGGTAAAAGCGGCAGAACAAGCAAGATCCGGGGATATCCAGCCGGAACGCAAGGCGATCCTGCTCGGAAGCTTGTTTACCGATATGATGACGCTCCAGGAAACGAGCAAGGATCTCCTGCAGGGAAGGAAAGTCAGCCCGATCATGTTTCCTCCCTCTGTGCCGAGTTCTGTGATGGGATATATCGCCAAAGAACTTGGCGTGCACGGACCGTTAAGCTGTATCAGCGTTACGGCTGCAGGTGTGCATGCACTGATCCGGCAGGCGGAGGACTATATCGAGGACGGTGAAGCGGATCTCGTGCTGCTCACCCTGTGCGACAGCCGGTCCATCCGGTCTTCCCACTGGATTTCGGATCATCCGGGAGAAGGAGGAGATCCCCGCGCATCGGGAGGCGTCATTTCGCTTGCCTTAGAGGCGGCGGAACATGCAAAGCACCGAGGTCTGAAACCCGTCATCGCTCTGGAAGCATGGCTGGAAACTTATGAGCGGAATGCGGCCCGGGGTTACGGTCTTTATGTGCCTTCCGGAGGGGAGGGGCGATTATGATCACTTTCAAGCCTCATCCTAAAACGGCCCTCTTGTCGTCGGAGCTGAGCTTGTCCTACGCCGAGCTAAACGGCAGAATCGGAGACAAAAAGAAATGGCTGGAAGACCGGGGGTGGAAGAGCTGCCGGGTGGCTATCGACCTGCCGGACTCATACACGCTGCTCGAATGGACAGCGGCAAACTGGCAGCAGCGCAATCACGTTCTTCTGTTGGATCAGCGGATGAAAGAAGACGAAAAGCAGGCCCGCCTTCGTCTGTTTTCACCGGATCTGACCCTAAGTGCCGAACTCCCCAATCCCAAGCAGGTCGTCTCGTTCTTCCAGCCGGAAGTGGCCGTCTCCCTGTCAGCGGAAGACGGGAAAAATGCGGACCGCTCCGCACCCGCCGGCAACAATTCGGACGGGGTGCCGCAGCCTTCGAACGAGTGGCAAGCGCTTACTTTGTTCAGTTCCGGTTCGACGGGAACACCGAAGTCCATTACACGCACCTATCAGTCGCTGCTGGACGAATGGTCCGGCTATGCCCGCGAAGAGGGAAGCCCCGGTTTAAACAGTCTGGTGTTGTGCCTGGTTCCCCTGAGTCACGCGCTGGGTCTGATGTCGGCTGCCATGCATACGCTGCTGCAGGGAGGAACCGTAGCGTTCCCCGACTTCATAAACGGTGAAGAAATCGTTTCCGCTATCGAGCGTTATGAAGTATCGCATGTGTATGGCGTAGCTTTTCATTACAAGCTGATGGAAGCCCGGATGGAGGAGTTTGTCCGTCAATCAGGCAATGTACGGAGCGGTAAGCCGCTGTATCTGATCTCTTCCGGAGGGCCGCTCCCGTCGGATTTGGCCGGCAGGTATCGTGAACGTATCGGCCTGCCGATCGGACAGCAGTACGGAATGAGCGAAATCGGCTATATCTCGGTTGACTTTACGGACAGCCACTCGCCTTCCCTCGGTAAAATCTCGCAGCATATCCGCTACGAATGGAGCGAGGAGCAGCCTCAACTGGCGATCCGTTTGGATAAGAGTCCTTATGCGGACAAGCAGGACAATTGGATAACCGATCCACATGGGGACGGGACCAGCGGAACGCTATATACGCAGGATCTTGTTCATATCGATGAGCATGGCTTTCTTACGGTGATCGGCCGGAGCAACGATCAAATCAGTATCGGAGGGCTCAAAGTTACGCTTCAAGAAATCGAAGCAGCTCTTAGAGAACATCCCTTGATCAGAGAGGCCGCAGCCGTGCACTACGAGCATCCGGTGCTCGAACGCGTCATCGAAGCCTTCATCGTATGGGACAAGCCGGCCGTGACTCAACCGCTGGACGACATCATCCGCTGGCTCCGGAACGTTCTTTCGGATTATAAAATCCCCAAAAAGCTTCATGTAATCGAACAGCTTCCCTTGTCGGCTGCCGGTAAATTACTGCGGGGAGAATTGTTAAAGGAGCATTCTCATGGTACACATCGCTGAAATCAAAACCATTGTCATTGAATCGGGTCTTTTTCAGACTCTGGACGAGCAGGTGGAATCGGACATGCCCTTGCAGCTCGATTCCTTCTCGCTGATCTGGCTCATCGAACAGTTGGAACGCCGCTACCGGATCAGTATAGATTACCGCACGCTCGATTTAGAGCACTTCAGTACGATCCGTAAGATTCATCGGCTTGTCCTGGATAAACTGGGGGCAGGACAGCCATGATTGCCGCTGAAAATCTACGACCCCGATCCCTTTTTTACGTGGCTGCAGCCAATTATCCAACCGCCAGTCAGGAGGTCATCTGATGGAAACTCCGGTTACATCCGTACTGCCGCACCGCTATCCGTTTCTGCTCATTGACAGAGTAACGGAAGTGGAGCCAGGGGTATGGGCAAGGGGCTACAAAAACGTATCGATCAACGAATGGTTTTTCCAAGGCCATTTCCCGGATGAACCGATCATGCCCGGCGTCCTGATCACGGAAGCGATGGCGCAGCTTGGCGCATTTGCGATTCACAAGCCCGGCCAAGCGCCTTTTGCTGGAATGATCGCTTCCATCAAAGAAATCAAATTCCATAAGCCTGTACTGCCCGGTGACAGGCTCGATCTTTTCTATGAGGTTCTGAGCCATAAAGGTCCGTATGTAAAAGGAAACGCCCAGGCTTCCGTAAAGGGGGAAACGGTTGCTAAAGCAGCCGAAATGATCGTTTACTTGAAGGGGGCGAAGGGACAATGAAGGTTTTGCTTGTAACAAGCAACTGGGCGGAAACTTACGGGCACGCCGTGAGAAGCATGGCGGCGGCCGAGCAGTTAATGGCGGCGGGACATCAGGTCGCCGTGCTCGCTCCGGCATCCTTTCGTCATTTGTTTCCGGACGGAGTCCGCTTCTACGAGTCTGTGCCCAAGCCCCCCTACATTGAGAACAAGCTCCCGTTTTTCGGCTATCACACTTATGAAGATTTAATTTTCGTCTCCGGTCATGCGGATGACTTTCATCTGCTCGACACGGTTGAGCGGGAACGGGCAACGATCCGGGACTTTCAGGCGGATCTGGTTTTTGCGGATATGCAGTTCACGATTGCCATCTCGGCCCATATCGAAGGCGTCCGGCTTGCGTCTATCGTCAATTGGCCCATTCATCCGGCTCATAACATCGAACTGGAAGATTCTCATCCCGGGCGCAAGCTCATTCTGAGAAGAGTCCGCAATATATGGAACCGCGTGCTTCATAAATATGGCATGCCGCCCGTCGACCATATCTGCCACACGTTATTCGACCACTGTCAGCTGCTGCTTGTGCCCAGCTGCGAGGAACTGGAGCCTGAACTGCTCCGGTACGAACCGGATGCGGAATTTGTCGGGCAGCTGGTTCCGGACGCATTTAAAGAGGAACCGGGCTGGCTTAAACAATGGGAGCAAACCTGCAAGGAGCCGCTCCTATTTGTTTATCTCTCGTCGCTCCCGTTCGGTATCAATTCCCGCAGCACGTTTGAAATGATGTATGACGTGTTTGAGAAAAATCCCGTACGCGCCGTATTCGCTATCGGCAAGTACAACTCAGCCTTCCTGGACCATCCTCTGAAGTCTCGGGAAGAGCGGATCCGTTTCGAGCCTTTCGTTCCGTCCGAAACCATTATGGCGCATTCAAGCCTCTGCATTACGCCCGGTTCCAATTCCATGATGGTATCCGCTATGAGGCATCATGTTCCCGGGCTGCTTTTTCCCGATACGTATGAACGCAGTTTCAACGCGTACTGTATGAAGCGCGCCGGTCTTGGAATCGTATGCGGAGAAAACGACCTTGACCGCGAACGCTTCGAATTCCTGCTGCATGAAGGCTTAACGATGAAGAGCACGGAAGCCTCCTTGCAGATTCAGAATCAATTGGCCGCCCTGGAAAAGACGCCGAGACTCGTTCCGCTCCTTGAATCGGCAAGCAGAGGCGGGGTGACGTCTTGACGCTGCAACCCGCCTACAACTGTCTGCTGGGCTGTTTTTACAACGAGCTGACGATCCGGCACGGGCTTCGGTTTCCGCTGGAAAAATGGCTGCTTCAGGCGGACTATTTTCAGGTGATCCACTGCGTCGTTCATGGGTATTCGAAGCTTTCGGGCCCTCACCCCGGAGACTTGATACAACAATTTCAGCAAGAGTTCCCGGCAGTCCGTACAGTCGTTCCCGAATTTCGGGATGTAAGGCAGTCCGTGAATTTTGCCAGGGAATTCACCCGGAAACATGGATTTATCTCGGCTGCCCACAATCTGAAGCATGCCCCTTTCGAGACGACAACCTATGACAGCGATTCCTGGAACTATCTGCTGCTTACGGGATTTACGGGGAAGGGCGAATGCCGCGTCTATAGTCCTTACAATAACGAATATGCACCGGTATCGGAGGAACAGCTTGAATTCATGCTGGATACGGCTTTTAATTACCGGCAAGCCGGGAAATTCACGCCTTTCATGTACTGGGAATGCGAGGATACGCAAAGCATACAGGGCGCTCTGGACCGCCTGGATGAAATGGAGCTGTACCGGTCTGCGGTGCAAAATTATCCGTTGGAGTTTAACTTGCATGAAGGCCGCATCTATACGGATTCCTTGAAAGTGATGCGTCAGCATATTCCTCCGGAGCAAATAAGGATGCAAATCAATGAAATTCATGCCTTTCATCGTATTCTTCTCAGAAGCCGTCAGGATTTGTCCGTTTTCCTGGGTGGAACAGGAATAGAAGCCGGCAAGGATATGGATGTCCTCGTAAATAAGTGGACGAAGTTTAATCAGCTTGTCGCTCTGGCCATTCTCAGAAACAGCACCGAGGAGTACGGGCGTCTCTATCCTCAGTTTGAAGAGCTGATTCGTGAAGAAGAACGCATTCTGAAAAGGCTGCCGGATAAATTCGCAGCTGCATCGCCGCAGAGCAATTCCGGCAAAAGCGGGGGAGATAACGATGTCTATCATAGAAGTTGAGCATGTGACCAAGGTATATGACAAGGGAAACGTCAAAGCGGTCAGCGATGTCACATTCGATGTTAACGAAGGCGAAGTTTTCGGACTTCTCGGTCCTAACGGGGCGGGCAAGAGCACGACGTTCAAAATGCTCACCACTCTGATCCGGCCCACGGACGGGGTTATCCGGATGTTCGGTGAATCCATTGCAAAGCAGCCGCGCGAAATAAGGAGCAGGATCGGCTACGTTTCCCAGCAGGGCGGCCTGGATGAAAGCTTAACCGCGTATGAAAACTTGAGATGGGTCGGCAAGCTTTATCATATAGGTTCTACCGGGATGGATCGCGCAATCTCGGATGCGCTGGAAACGGTGGACTTGCTTGCGGTCAAGGACCGGCTGCTTTATACCTATTCGGGAGGCATGAAACGCAGGCTGTTTATCGCTTCGGCACTGCTGCACCGGCCTAAGATTCTGTTCCTCGACGAGCCGACAGTCGGGCTTGATCTGGAGCACCGGCAGCAGTTGTGGGAAGCGCTAAACACACTTCATGACCGCGGGACAACCGTGTTCATCACTACGCACTATCTGGAAGAAGCGGATAAGCTGTGCGACCGCATTATGATTATGGATTCCGGTCACAGCGTCTGCATCGGGGAGCCGCAGGTTCTCAAAGACAGAGTCGGAGGGGACCAGATTTTCCTGGCCTTCTCCTCTTCGATATCTGCGGTCGACGAAGCGCTGCTGCAGCGGCAAATTCAAGAAGCGCTCCCGCTTGTGAGCCTGCGGCAAATCTCCGTCGGTCAGAACGGGGAGGAGCTTCGACTCTGGGTCGATTACGCTCATAAGCATATCAGCCAGTTGATCGACTGGTTCGCATCGAGAAATTTGCACGTGACTTCCGTACGCATCTCGCAGCCTACCCTGGACGATGTCATGATTCAGTATACGAAAAGGAGCTTGGCTGATGATAAAAATGCAGCAGTTCTGGTATGACTTCAGCTCCATGTTTTACCGCAATTATATTTACGCGGTCAAAAAACCGCTGTATATCTTGTTTAATCTGTCCACTCCGCTGATCTGGCTGCTGCTGTTCGGGCAAATTCTGGCGCCGATATCGAGCATCCCGGACTTCGGCCAGAACGGCGCCGCCTATTTGCAGTTTTTTGCGCCGGGCGTAGTTGTCATGACAACGTTGTATGCGTCGGGATGGTCCGGCATGGCCCTGCTTGAAGATATCCAGTCCGGCGTTATCGAAAAAATCATTTCGACTCCGTCCAGCCGTTCGGCTGTTATTCTGGGAAATCTGTCCTACTCGGCCGCAATGAGCGTCGTACAGGCGCTTGTAATCGTGCTGATCTCCGTTGTGATCGGAGCAAGCGGCAATTTGTCCGCCGTATCCGTTCTTGCGATTATCCTTTTCGGTTATCTGATTTCGGTCGCGATTTCTTCGTTCTCTTACATCCTCGCGCTGCTGACCCGCAAAACGGTTTCTTTCGTCACCGTGCTGAATTTGACTCTGCTGCCGCTCATTATGCTGTCGAGCGCCATGATGCCGATCCAGCTGCTGCCGAAATGGATTCAGTTTATCGCCGCGATCAATCCGATGGAATGGTACGTCCAGGTCGTGCGCCAGGTGTGGCTGACGGGCTCGGGGGTAACGGAGCTTTACGTGCCGATGGGGCTGATTGCGCTGCTGGCTGTCGGCGGCGTCTGGGGCTGCGCGTTTATGTTCAACCGGACACTGGACAACGATTGGCGGTAGGAGGTGAGGAAGGTTGAAACTCTCGATCGTAATACCGGCATATAACTGTGGTCCTCTTCTGTATAAAGGCTTGCAGTTCCTGGCCCGGCAGGATGCGCAGTGGTTTCAGTCGGAACAAGCGGAGATTATCGTTGTGGACGACGGCTCCTCCGACGGAACCTCTCGTTATATCGAACGGATTCGTCCCGCCTTACCTAAGCTGCGGTATATGTACCGGCCGCGTGACGAGCATTCCGGAAGGTCCTGCGCCAGAAACACGGGACTCCGGGAAGCTGCCGGAGAATACGTTTGTTTTCTGGATGCGGGGATGCTGGTGCCTCCAAATTTCGTGAGCCGGATTTTCACGCTTTACGAGAAATCGCCGGACACCGTAACCCTTCACAACATGTACGGGATTGATCTGGACCCGGCTGAAACGGACATTTCTGTCGTGGAGGGGATTACACCGGACAATATCGGAGAAATCGCCGCAAAGCTCAGCAAGCTTCCCGCTTGGAAAGACCGCAGAGAGCCGTTCTTCTTGTATATGCGGGACGATATACAGCAGCTTGCGCTTCCGTGGGAATTGGGTTATTCGGGAGCGATTACCGTTCCGGCCCGAACGGCACTGGCTATAGGAGGATTCGATGAATCCTACAAGGGCTGGGGGGTGGAGGATATTGACTTCGCGTACCGGCTGCACCGGGAAGGCATGAATTTTCGCTCGGACCGCCAAGCATACGCGATCCACTATCCGCACGGGACCGTTTCTTCCGGCGACCGGCAGGCGTTTTCGGACTACCAGAACCGTCTACAGATGCACACCAAGTTCAAGGAGCTGGAAACGGAGTTGTTTCCCGAGTATCAAGGACATTTTTATGGTGCATTTATTGAAAAAATGAATACGCTCCAGCTGCCCAAGCTTACGGCCTATTCAGCCGAAAAGCTGGATAAGGTCTCTGCCCGCACCGCCTTATCATCCCGTACGCTGCTGATCGGAGCCGATGATCCTGAGCTGGTGAAACGCCTGGATGTCTCGCATATCTATGTTCATAACCGGCCTACGCTTAAACGGTTCCGCGCAGAGTTTCCTTCCCGGGTAGTCGAATACTCGCTGGGGCTGCGGAGTTACCTGCCGGATAAGACGTTCGAGCTTTGTATCGTGACAGATATGATCCGGGTGCTCCATCCTGTGGTGCGAGTCAAGCTGCTTAGAGAACTAACCCGGATATCCGGGGAAGTCATTCTTCTTTTGACAGCGGGAACCTATATACCGGAAAAAACTCTGCTTGCCCCGAATAAGACAAGTCAGCCCATACAGATGGAAGAAGCCCTTCACGAGCAGACTGCGGCTGCCCCGGCGTTTCTTCCGTTCGATTTAGTCAGAAGCCCAAGGATCCGGCATGTGATGGAGCCGCTTTTCTGGTGCGGGGAGGAAGAGCTACGCGATTTGCTGGAACGGATCAGACGGGAAAAAGGGAGCGGTCCCATATCGTAAGGGTTTGCCGAGACTTAACCGGTCCTTCCCTCAATATTAATAGAGCCTGCATATAGATTGCGGGCTTTTTACCTTGGAAAAAATACCATCCCGTGCTATTGTAATTTGAAAGAGCGATAGGAAGAGAAAACGGAACACCGTACCTGATAGAAAGCACAGCGAAAGGATGAATGTTATGACTCCCCAGATCATGCGTGTACTCAAAAAGCTATATCGCTACGACAACTCCGAATATGACCGCGAACGTTCGGTTTCCGTTTATTCTGAACATACACTCCTTGAAAAAGAACGTGAATTGTTGGAACAACACGGATGGAGAGCCAATGAAATCGTACATTTCGCCGATCATCGTGATAGTTTGCAAAAGCTTCTCTCCTTGAAAGACAATCCTGCTCTCAGCAAAAAAAGATGTATAGATAATTTCGTCGCCGGGGTGGGCGGAAGTTATTCCCGAGGGCGTTCCGTTTTATCCGCTTGGCACAAATTAAATACGCTGGCCATGCATACTTATGAGGAGCGGGCACAATTTGTATGCTGCTGGGTTTGTCAGGGAATGGACAAGCCGTGGTTTGAAAATGACGCTTACTTTCAATACTGTCTCTATATTGGGAATGCTTATTCATCCCAGCCCCATTACGCGTACCTCAATCTGAAACATCTATTGGACGCGCCTGTTGTACAACCGACAGAGCAAGATATCCAAACCTTTTCTGAATTATTGGGTTTGCTCCGGACCGCCCCTGAGGATGAAACACCGGGCCAATTTGAAAAACGTTTGATAGCCTCCAAAATTTTAAGCGGCGACAAGTATACCAAGCGGGGGATATTGGATTCCCTGGCCCGAGTTGGGGTAATTCCGAATTCATTTTTAACATTGGGTCCTAGTTCATGGACGGATTTTGGAGATATCGCCTCTTGTGAAAGTCAATTGAAAAACACGAGAGGACGCTCGGATATGGAAATGCCTTGGGCAGGCTGGCAGGGTTCGTTAAAGCTAAATGAGGAAATCGTATCGGAGCTGTTCGGTGATTATTTATAAAATGGGCGGCAGAGCCGTGTTGATATGAGATGTATGCTTCGGCTGTTATATATTCATTATCGATCCTCTAGGCTTGTTAAAATCGGCCACAACTAAATGTGTGCAGAAATTTGTGTTCTAGAATCCTACTATCACAACCCAATATTCTAAAAATAGTTTATAGTCTAGCCAATACCAAGCTATTAGTCCATGACTAAAACAAACGACTCACGTACACTGTACCATCTTTATAGGGAGGTGTCGTTGTTGAGTTGTCCGGAAAGAAAAAAGCGCTGCAAAAAGAAAACCGTCATTGTTTGCCCTCCGAAAAGAAAAAGAAAGAAATGTCATATTCGAATCATTAAAAAAATTATAATTAGAAATCGTCGACTTACAGGACAGCAATTACTTCAAGGACTCGCGGGAGCAATTGCAGAAGCCGGACCCCAAGGAGTTGCAGGAGCACTCGGACCTCAGGGACTTGCAGGTATTGTAGGAGCGATTGGCGCACTCGGACCCCAAGGAATTGCAGGAGCACTCGGACCTCAGGGACTTGCAGGTCTGGTAGGAGCGATTGGCGCACTTGGACCCCAAGGAATTGCAGGAGCACTAGGGCCCCAAGGAATTGCAGGTATTGTAGGAGCGATTGGCGCACTTGGTCCCCAAGGACTTGCGGGAGCACTTGGACCCCAGGGACTCGCAGGACTAGCGGGAGCAATTGGTGCAATAGGCCCCCAAGGACTTGTAGGAGCATTAGGCCCTCAAGGAATTGCGGGAATTGCAGGAGCAATTGGCGCAGCGGGCTTGGCAGGACCACCGGGACCAGCAGGGGCGACGGGTCCAGCGGGACCAGCAGGCCCGGCCGGACCGGCAAGTGGAGTAATAGGCTTTGCAGACTTTTTTGCCTTGATGCCTCCCGATAATGCAGCAACTGTTGCTCCCGACACGGATGTAAGTTTTCCGCAAGACGGACCAATCAGCGGGACTCAAATTACCCGTGTAAATGCGAGCTCATTTAACTTGGCCAATATCGGTACTTATCAGGTTTTGTTTCAGGTAGGTGTGAACGAACCGGGTCAACTCATATTGACGCTCAATGGCGCTGATCTGGCTTATACGGTGGTCGGGCGTGCAACAGGTACTTCTCAAATACTAGGAATAGCTCTTGTTCAAACAACGGTCATCAATTCAGTCGTCACCGTTCGAAATCCTGCCGGCAATGCCGCGGCACTCACAATCACTCCATTAGCTGGGGGAACAAGGCCTGTTTCCGCGCACCTGGTTATTACGCAGATTGCCTAGTGAGAAAGGGATATCATATTTTCGATAAAATTCCAAAATCAAATTCAGTCCACCCTCGATAATTTTGCGGTAAAATTACTTGGGGAAAATTTTCTCCTTATAGAGAAATCGCATTGAAGAAGCCACTCCATAATCAGGAGTGGTTTTTTTATCTACTTGTGTATGACTTTAACAGAACGGATTTCCTGCCTGATTTAATAAAATCAGATTCTAGTAAAGCACAATATTGTAAAATAATTGGTTATGCGATATGATTGTCAACGAATTAATCCATCTTTTCCTATGTGATTAATAAATAATGACGACTTGAGGTGAAGCTGTGCGTATTATTTATCTGGATATCGATTCGCTCCGGCCCGATCATATGGGATGTTACGGGTACAATCGCAATACGACGCCGAATATCGATGCGATCGCCGCACAAGGCGCGCGGTTCAATCACTGCTACTGCGCCTCGTCCCCCTGCGTGCCTTCAAGGGCAAGCTTTATAAGCGGACGATTCGGGATCAACCATGGTGCGCTTACACATTGGGGACCCGGATATGATTTTTACTATCCGGAAGGTGAGAGCCACAGCGAGCCGTATGCCTTTTTTACGCGCAGATTGCGGGATGCCGGCTATAAAACGGTTACTTTCTCCTCGTTCGGCGACCGCCATCATGCCTGGTGGTACTTTGCAGGCTGGAATGAGGTACATACCCACACGCTGAAGGAAGGCAACGAAGATGCCGACGAAGTTAATGCGGCCGTCATTCCTTGGCTGAAACTCCATGGGAAGGAAGAGAACTACTTTCTTCATGTGCAGTATTGGGACCCGCATACACTGTACACGTATCCCGAGTCCTATGCCGCTCAGTGGGAGGGAAGCAAGGCGAAAGCGTACCCGTCGGAAGAGCGGATTGCCGCGCATCAAGCAGACAGGTTCCCTCATTCGGCCGTCTATTTACATACGGACGCTTCGTTTCCCGGTACGATGCCAGGGAAAATTGCGAACAGGGAAGACTTCGTCCATTTGCTGAACGGTTATGACGGCGGCATCAGCTATATGGATCATCATGTAGGCGAGATTATGGAAACGATGCGGGAACTGGGTATTGAAGATGACGTTTGTTTTATCGTCAGCGCCGATCACGGGGAGTCGATGGGCGAACACGGCATTTACGCCGAACATGCCAGTGCGACGGAATCCGTGCACCACCTTCCCTTGATTATAAAAGCGCCGGGCATCACAAAACCCGGAACGGTTCTGGACGGGCTTGTTTACAATGTTGACGTCATAGCTACCTTGACAGAACTGACAGGACTTACGGTTCCTTCCGGCTGGGACGGTGAATCATTTTTACGGGCACTGCGTGACGAACCTTGGCAGGGGCGCGAATACCTGATCATGGACCATGCCCTCTACACATGCCAGCGGGCTGTCCGCGACTCTGTCTGGTATTTTATCCGGACCTATCATTCCGGGTTATACAACTTCGAACCGGTCAGCCTGTACAATATGGAGAATGATCCCTATCAAACAAACAATGTGGCCGGACAATACCCCGAAATTGTTCAGGAAATGGACCGGCGGCTTCAAGAATGGAAGCGGCGGCAGGCAAACAGGCACGGACATTTCACCGATCCTCTGCAAAAAGTGATTGAAACCGGGCCTTGGAAATATGTCACGCTGGACGGATGGATAAGCACATTGCGCGGACATGGCGATCATAAGTCGGCCGATGCATTCGAAAGATTATACGCCGGCCGCTAACCGGAAAACAGGAGAGACGCTGCTTTTTGGCGCCCTTCTGTTTTATTGTTTAGGGCGCCAGATAAGAGAACGACAAATGCTTGTCCAGGATGAAGTTTGCCGCGCCGAGCGCGCCGCCGATTTCCTTGAATTGTCCGACTTTCACTTCGGTATCCCATGAGAGCGTGCTCATCGCCCGCTGCCGCATGACCTTTTCCGCCGTCTTCACGTACAGAGAACTGTCTTTAGGGATAGGACCGCCCAGAATGATGGACTCGGGGTTAAGCAAATTAACCAGATTGGCCATGGCCGTACCCAAATAAGACGCGGCTTTCTCGATGATTTGCGCGGCCAGCTCATCGCCATGCTCAGCGGCGGCGCAAACATGCTCGGCCCGCAGTAGCTGCAGGTCCGAGACGGATTGCGGCTGCATGGAGGAAGCGGCGCCAGAACGAAGCAGTCTGCGTGCTTCCAATTCGATCGCCTGTGCGGCTGATAAGGTTTGCAAGCAACCCGTGTTGCCGCAAGGGCAGAGGGGCCCGCCGTCGGTCACCGTTGTATGGCCGATCTCACCGGCTCCGCCAATGGCGCCGTGAATCAATTCGCGATCGACATAGATGCCCGCGCCGATCCCGGCGTCGATCCCGATGTAGATCATATGCCGGTGCTCTTTTCCCGAGCCGTAGCGGCACTCCGTTAATCCTCGGGCCCTGCTGCGGTTAATGAGCGTTGTCGGCCATCCGAGCTCCCGTTCGAAAAGGGAGCCCCACCCGACCTCCTGCCATCCGAGCACAGCCGAACTCCGCAGAACACCTTGATTGGAATCAACGATGCCAGGCAGGGAAATACCGAGGAGAGGCATCGGACTTTTGTCAAGTTTTGAAATAAATGACGGCAATTCATCAACCAATGCGCGAAAAGCGGCTTCCGGAGTCAGCCGGCTTAGAGGGATGTGCCTGCTGTCCGCGGTGCTGCCAAGCAAATCGAAAGCGCCCAGCATCCATCCATGCTGATTGAGGTCGGCGCCCAGCACCAGATGCGTATTCGGCATCAGCTCGACATCGGTCGGGCGTCTGCCTCCCGTCGATTGCCGGGTTTCGGTTTCGTGGGCAATGCCCAGCTCGATAAGTTCCTGGATCGACATCGAAATCGTGGCCCGGCTTAATTCCGTCCGCTGCGCCAATTCGATCCGGGACATTGAACCGTAGAGGCGAAGGGATTGAATAATCGCCGATTTGCTCCCTTTTTGATCCACAACTTTGCGAATAGTATCCATAAGCCATTCCTTTCGTGTTCGAACATGCAAAGAAAATAAGTTTAATTCCATAATAGCAGATTCCAAAGTTAGTTTAAATGTTGACAAAAGAATGGGAGGAGCTTATGATGGGTCTAATTCGTAATACCATAGTAAAACAATAGGAATTATGGTTTATAAATTATTGCGATTGTCGAAGAGAGGTGTGGAGGATTGAGCGGTAAACCCAGTAAACCCGGTAAACCACACGTTGTACTCATAATGGCTGATCAATTGAGATGGGATGCCATTGGAGGGCACACGCCAAATCTGAACCGGCTGCGTGCGGAAAGCGTGGATTTCACGAGAGCCTACTGCGCCTCGCCGTTATGCGTTCCCGCCAGAGGCGCATTTTTAACCGGCAAATATCCGAATGTGACTGGCTCGCTCATTAATGCGTGGACGGAACAAGAGAGACGACACGGCAGCGTTCGTTCAGATCATACGCACTGGTATGATTTGCTGGAGAGCGAATGGGATAGTTGGCATACCGGCAAACAGCATTTGTTTGCGGAGGTGAAGCCGGAGCATGAGGCCGGCAGCAAGACGCGCTGGCTTCCTTTGGAAGAGCGGTACGAAGCGTTTCTGAAAGAGCGGGGGAAGCCGAAGCCCGGCGGCAAAGCTTATCAAGGCCCTGTCCCCGAGCAAGTGTATGGCGCCGTCACACGCAAGCGGAATTATTCGATACCGGCAACCGGACGTTACGAGGAAGAGTTGGATTATTTTTATGACGGCTTTATTCTGAAAGATTGCCTGCACGCGATTCGGGAACGCGACAGGAGCAAGCCGTTTGCGCTTACGGCGATGTTTGTCTCCCCCCATCCGCCTTTTCACATTCCCGAACCGTGGTATTCCATGATTCAAGATGCGGAAGTGCCCGACAATGTCGGAGAATGGGGCGACAATCAATCTCCCCTGCAGCTGTACAATTTGCCTGGTATGCTCGGAAGCACGTATTCCCGCATGGAATGGAAGCGTATTTGGAACGTCTACCTGGGTCTGACGGCGCTGCTGGATCATTGTGTGGGTGAGGTGATCGCGCAGCTGAAGCGGGAGGGGATTTATGACGAGACGCTTATCGTCTTTGCCAGCGACCACGGCGAGATGCTCGGCTCCCACAGGCTTTGGCAGAAAATGTGCATGTATGAGGAAGCGGTCCGCACTCCTCTTTTCTTCAAATTTCCGCGCAGCTTTTCTCCGGCGATCTCCGGCAGCAGCGCGCTCGTCAGCGCAGTCGATGTCCTCCCGACGATATGCGATTATCTTCAAATCGCGGCGCCGGAAAACATATCCGGCATTTCATTAATGCCGCTGATAGGCGGAAAAGTCGACCGGCTTCAACGCGAGCGGATCTTTATCCAGTTTGACGGCAACGGCGCCCGGGGCAATTTTCAGCGGTGTGTCCTTGAAGGTTCTTACAAACTGATTGTCGATATGTTTAAAGACGAACTGTTTATCGAGCTTTACGACCAGGAATCCGATCCGCTTGAGATGCGCAATCTTGCCTTTCTTCCCGAACAACACGGCCGGATCGGTTCGATGCTGGACGCGCTTAGAGTCCATATGGGGGAAACGGCAGATATGCTGACGGTGCCGGAGGATGCTTACCAACGGTTTTTGTCCCATTACGGCCCCTTTCAAACGCACGGAAGACGATAAGGAGGCGGGGGAAAGTGTCTGCGGCAGATGCGGATGAAATGGGTGGAAGAAGAGCGGGCGCATAAGGCAGGAGGAAGTAATCTGACTGCATGGAACCGGCAAATTCCCGGGAAACGATAATATCGGCACCGGCTGGATCTATGGCGATTACTTTTTCGCTGAAGCTCTGACGAAACTGCGCGGACAGAAAGAAACGTTCTGGTGAACAAAAGGGTACCGGTCATCAATCTTGACGGAACGACAGGAGATGGGCAGAGAATGAATTTATATTGGGGAGATTTACATAATCACTGCGGAATCAGTTACGGCTTTGGCGGGTTGGAAAACGCGCTGAAGGCTGCCAGGAGCCAATTGGATTTTTGCGCCATTATCGGGCATGCATCTTGGCACGATATGCCGGATCGTACGCAGGGGCTTGAATATTTGGTCGATTTCCATACGGAGGGTTTCGCCAAACTGCGCGGAAGCTGGGAACATGTACGCGAAACGGTTAAATCGTTCCACGTCCCGCACGAGTTTGTTACGTTTCAAGGCTACGAAGCACATTCGAGCCGATACGGCGACCATCACTTCTTATCGCCGGATGACGATCTTCCGTTAGTCGGGGGGAGCTCGACCGCAGCGATCCTGGAGCAGCTAAGGAAGTACAGGGTTATTGCGGTCCCGCATCATGTCGGTTACACGCCCGGCTATCGCGGCGGCAATTGGGAAAGCTTCGATCCGGAAGCCAGCCCGATTGTGGAAGTGTACTCCAAGCACGGCAGCGGATTATCGGATCAAAGTCCCTATCCGTACTACCACGATATGGGTCCCCGGGACTCCAGATCAAGCGTGTATGCGGCGCTGAAACGCAAGCTTCGTTTCGGCTTCGTGGGCTCCACGGATCATCATGCCGGCTATCCGGGATCGTACGGCGACGGCCGTTTAGCCGTTCTGGCCGAATCGAAAACACGCGAAGCGATTTGGGACGCGATTCTGGCGAGGCGGACGTATGCCGTGACGGGCGATAAAATTCGCTGCGGCTTTACGCTCAACGGAGCTCCCATGGGCAGCGAAGTACAGGGGGCGAAGCGGAATTTCGCTTTGGAGATAACGGCAAGCGATCAAATCGACAAAGTCGTCGTTTTCAAAAACGTGAAGCCGTTCAAAGTTTTCAACGGCGAAGATCTGACCGCTCCGCAGCCGAATTCCGGCACCGGAAGCCGCAAATATAAAGTAAAAGTCGAATGCGGCTGGGGCAACGCCAGGAACGGATATGCCTGGCAGGGGAAAGCCGAGATCCATGCGGGGAACCTCCTGTCGGTGGAAACGTGCTTCCGCGGCCGAAGCATTCTGGCCCCGACGCCGGATTTGAAGGACAACCCCGCTATGAACGCGCTCAGCAACGAAATCTCCCGGCAGACGGATACAACCGTGGAATGGACATGTACGACATTCCGCAATCCCACCACGCTGCATCCTCATACGGCAGGACTCATTCTGGAAGTGGAGGGTGACCTCGGCACGGTGGTGAGCGTGGAACTGAATGGCGGCATCATATCGGCCGCAATCGGAGAACTGCTTGAAGGGAACCGTACTACCCATCTAAGGGCGTATAATTCCGAAGCCTTCATGATTCACCGTGCCGTGGAAGAACGGCTGTATACGCTGCGGGAAACCTGGATCGACGATGCCGTAGAGTCCGAGTGCGACGTGTATCACGTCGAAATCCGGCAGATGAACGGCCAGTGTGCCTGGTTATCCCCGATCTATGCGCTTGCCTGAGGGAAGCAGCCGACAGCCAGCAGCAAGACGTTTCAAAACGATTCCTAACGATTTTGCATGACGAATACCGGACGACCGGAGACGTCTGCCCTTGAACACTTTCATGGGGGAGGTCTTTTTATTATGCAATCGGGAGATCCGCGACGGGTTTTAAGAGAAAGGGGCACATGATGGAAACTGCCGTGCAGACACATTCCCGTAAAAGCGCTGAGCGCAAGCGTTTCAGGCTTCATTACCGCAGCCGGAAGGCGTTGTGGTGCTGGCTGTTTATCGCGCCGCAGCTGATTCTGTTTTTATCGTTCACGGTATATCCCATAGCGATGAGCTATGTGTATGCTTTTTTCGACTGGTCGGGTTACGGACCGCTGCATATGTTCATCGGATGGGACAACTTCCGGGAAACGCTGGCCGACCCGCTGTTCTGGAACGCGTTTCGCAACAGTCTTGTTTTTATGGTTTGGCTTGTCAGTATCCAGGTGCCTCTCGCGCTTTTGATGGCACTTCTGCTGAATGCGGACTGGATACGCGGCAAGGTCCTGTACCGTACGATTTATTTTTTGCCGGTGGTGACGACGACCGCAGTGGTCGGACTCGTGATGCGCTTTATTTTCGGAGCTTACAAAGGACTGGTCAATGAGATCCTGCTCCAAATCGGAATCATACATAAACCGGTCGATTGGCTGGGCTCCGCGGACACCGCTCTGCTTATTGTCATTCTCGTAGGCATCTGGAAAAGCTTCGGCATGAAGCTGATTTATTGGCTGGCCGGCATCCAATCGCTGCCGAAAGAGCTGTTTGAGGCGGCCCGCATCGACGGCGCTTCTCACTTGCAACTGTTTCGCTATATCACCCTGCCTCTACTCATTCCGGTAGGAACCGTGATTTTGCTGGTGTCGGCAGTCAATGCCCTGCATGTTTTCGATCTGGTGAAATCAATGACCGAAGGTGGCCCCGCTTTTAAAACGGATATGGTGGATATCTATATCTACCGGTATGCGTTCGCCGGCAAAGGAGAGGCAAGGATCGGCTTCGCTTCGGCCGCGGGTGTTGTATACGGCATAGCCGTGATGTTTATCTCGCTGCTTCTGGGGCTGCTTGTCAGGCTGAGCGGCGGGCGGAGATCCGCGGGCGCGGGTAGATGACGGGAAGGGGAAGAGGCAACATGAAAAGAAAACGGGGAGGCTCTTCGCCGTTTCTCGTGGCGGCCCATCTGGGGCTCATCGGCGTGGGCATTGTGTGGATCTATCCGTTCGTCTGGATGCTGTTGTCCTCGTTCAAAACGAACAATGAATACATCACATCGGGCATCTCGCTTTTGCCTGAGAAGTTCCAATTCGCTAATTACCGGCGGGCCTGGGAGACGGCGCATTTCTCGGTCTATTTCTGGAATACGGTTGTGGTTACCGTCTCTGTCGTGCTCATCGTCATTGCGGTTTGCTCGCTCACAGGCTATGCGATCGGCCGCTACCGCTTTCGCGGAAGGCTGCTGTTCATCTCGGCTATCACAGCCACGATGTTCATGCCCAAAGGTTATACGATCATTCCGACCTACATGCTGGTGAATGAAATAGGTCTGAACAACTCCATCTGGGGCGTTATTCTGGCCGAAGTCGGAGGGGGGCATGTGCTGTTTATTCTGCTTTTCGTCGCTTACTTCAGAGGCTTGCCGAAGGAGCTGGAGGAATCGGCCGAAATGGACGGCAGCGGATTTTTCCGCACTTTTGCGCAAATTATGCTGCCGCTGGCCAAACCGGTCATCGCGACGTCCGCCATCATGCAGTTCATGTGGACTTGGAACGCGTTTTTGATGCCGCTTGTGTTCACGTTATCCAAACCCGAGCTTCGCACGCTCGGCGTGGGGATGTATCAGTTTGTGGGCGAACAGACGATGGACTGGACGGGGATGGCGGCGGCCGCAAGCATCTCGCTGCTGCCGATTCTCGCCGTATTCATAGCGCTCCAGCGTTACTTTATCGAAGGAGTTGCCGGAGCCGTTAAAGGATAGTTACATTTCAAAAAAATAATGTCCGATCGGACTAAGGATGGAGAACTCATGTCGAACAAACAAGGGAAAGCGGGAGGGGCGCTTGCGTTATGCGCCGTACTGCTTCTGAGCGGATGCTCGGGAATTTCCGACAAAGCGGCAGAAGCAAACGGCAAATCGGCGCCGGAGGATGGCAAAGAGGTTGTTCTCACCTTATGGGGGGGCGACGATTTTCTGAAAGGCGACGACAGTCCCGGCCAGCGTATGGTCAAAGCCTACAACGAAAAGCATAAAGGCAAAGTACGCGTCGAGGCCAAATACATGCCCTGGGCCGAATATCATACGGCCATCCAGGCTGCCGCAACCTCGAACGAGCTGCCGGACGTATTCGTGACTCCGCAAAATACGGATGTCCGGACGGTTGTCGCAAGCGGCTGGGCGCTGCCGTTTGACGGGATTGTGTCGGACCAATGGAAGAAGCAGTTCGCCGAAGGCTCTTTCCAGGAAGGCGTCAATATGATCGACGGCAAAACTTATTCCTGGCCGATCACCGGCCCTGTCCTCACTTCCATTCTCTACTACAACAAGGATGTGCTTAAAAACGCGGGCCTTGATCCAGAAAAGCCGCCGAAGACGTGGGACGAGCTGCGCAGCATGGCCAGAACCGTCACGGAAAAAGGCAAAGGAGACGTTTACGGCCTCGTCTTCAGCGGAGGGGAAAGCGCCACGGCTTCGGGAATCACCAAAATTGTCGACGGGCTGGCGGCCGGTCTGAACAAGGAAGAGGTGGGTGACGGCTCCTATCGTTTTAACTACAAAACAGGAACGTATGCGTTCGATTCCAAAGCGACGATTGATTCCTTCGCTTTCCTGAACGAATTGAAGAACGACGGCAGTATCCTTCCGTCATCTTATACGATGAAGCTGGCGGAGGCCACCGTCCTGTTCGGACAGGCGAAAGCCGCGTTTTTCATAGAAGGCCGCGCGCGGATGTGGATCATCAAACGCGACACGCCGGGCGCGAATTTCGGGCTGGCCGCAGTGCCTACGCAGGACGGCAGCAAACCGGGTTATTATTACAACCGGGCTACCGGGACCGGGTATTTGATTTCCGCCCATACGAAGCATCCGAAGGAAACCGGTGAGTTTATCGAGAACGGCTTCGCATCGCCGTTGTTTTACGAGAACTACTTGAACAAGGGTGTTGCGTTGACCCCGATCGAAAGCATCAATAACGACAAAAAGCTGTATCCGTATCCCGAGTTCGAGCAGTTTGTCCGGCTTCACAAGGATTTGCTGCACGAGCGTCCGAACTACGCGGTAAGAAACCCGCAAACGGCGAAAGTGATCGTCGAGCTGGGCGCCTTATCGCAGCCGAAGATCAGGCCGGCTTTCGGAGAGATTTTGCAGGCGGGGCTGACGGGTGCGCAGAAGGATTGGGCCGGAGCGCTCAGGGCATATAACGACAAGGCCAACAAAGGCTTGGACGATGCGATCGGCAAAATAAAATCAGGCGGTGTGAACGTCAGCCGAAACGATTTTTCGTTCCCGAATTGGGATACGGACAAAGACTTTACCGTAGACGATTATAAGCGATTAAAATAACTTCACCGCGGGTGAACCCAATGCCGACTGGATGACTGGAGGCTCGTTTTGTAAGAGGACGTATTGACAATGTCCTTGGACAAAGCGGGCTTCTTTCATATACATTCGTTCCTGGACAAGGAACCTATTCAAGGGAGGATAAGTGATGAACCAAAGATGGGCAAGCGTATGGAAAAAGGGGATCAGCTTCCTGACGGCAGCGGCGATACTGGCGACCGTCTGGACTTCAGTTCCTGCTAAGACGTTAGCCGCAGACGATTATTCCCAGACCGAATCGTTTGAAGCGGCGGCGGTTCCGTCGACATGGACCGTAGAAAACGGCGGCTCCGCAGCCATTTCCGGCAAGCATTACAAGCACGGCCTGAGCAGTCTGCGATGGACCTGGTCCAACGGATCTAAGCTCCGCGATACCCAGCCGGCCAATCTGGCGGCGGCCAACGTCAAGAACGGCGGCATGAAGCTGTGGATCTACAACGAATCGCCGGTGAATGACAAAGTCACGTTTAATTTCGGCAAAATCAATGAAATCAACAGCGGCATTTATCATTACTCTTTCGGTGTGAATCTTAACTTCAAAGGATGGCGGGCCGTCTGGGTTAAATTCAGGGAGGAGGGGAATAATCCCGCCTACACGAAAAGCCAAAGCAATGCGCTCGAAACGATGCAGATTGTCCCTCCCGCTTCGGTTCCTTCCGGCAGTCTTTACTTCGATAATCTGGAGTTCTCTTCATCCATGATTAAAGCCCGGTCCGCGGATTACCAGATGCCTAAACCCGGTATCGATGTAGGCGCCAGTACTTGGGATAATGTTTATTTGTACAGTCAGCAGCAGCCTACGATTCCGTTGGAACCGGCGATCACTCCGCAGCAGATCCAGGCGTTTGACGCGATTGCGGATAAATATGAAAAGTGGATTTATGGCGATGCGCTTCAATATGCGGGCTTGACGGGCCCACTGAAAACAAGATACGACTCGCTTCAGGCTTTTATTACGGCGGGGCTTGCAGCTTACAATACGCTGGATATCACGAGACATCCCGATGGTTCGATAACCGGCGACGCTCTGTATGCGAGCCGCGACCCGCACTTGCGCAAATTCGGTGAGGATGTCAGCAAAAGAGTGCTCCTTCCGCTCGTTTTTGATTACAAAATCAATGGAAATGCGGCCAGCAAGCAGAAAGTGATCGATGTGTTCGATTATATGAACGATCAAGGCTGGGCGGAAGGCAGCGCGCTCGGTACGCAGGATCATGAAATGAACAAAAACAACGGATATTTTCATGCGGTTTATTTGATGCGCAGCGAACTGAAGGAAGCGGGAATATTTGAACGCGAGTCCAGAACCAGCTTCTGGTATTCCAATTTCGGCAAAACGTTCGATAATTCCGTATACGTGGAAACGACGCCGGACGAATTCCGGACGAAGTTCCTGTACGATCTGCTCTATGTGCTCGGTATGGATAATACGCCTAAAAAAGTCCAGTACATGAAAGGTCTGATCGGCATGTACGAGCAAGCGCTGCAAACCGCTCCCGGCTATGCCGGAACGATCAAGCCGGACGGCTCCCTGTTCCATCACAGGGGCGTGTACCTGAACGCTTACGGACCGGATGCGCTTCATGCCGCGTCATTAATCACTTATTTCCTGAATGGTACGCCGTTTGCGCTGTCCGACTCCGCATTCGGCAATATCAAAAAAGGCCTGCTCACCATTGAACAGATTTCCAACAAATACGATATGCCGATCGGTGCGACAGGCCGTTTCCCCAGTCAAACAAGACCCATCACAGGCATTCTTCCGGCATACGCTTACTTGGCGCTTGCGAAGAGCCCGACCGATAGTGAATTAGCCTCCACTTTCATGAGACTGTGGGACCCGCAGTCGATATTGCTGCAAAACGAGCTGTTCCCGTCGGCGGATACGTATGGCGTTTCTTATTTGGATACGCTTGGCGGCCTGCAGCTGGCGGATTCGCTCTCGAAAGCGGGATTCAGTCCAAAAGCTAATCCGCAGGGCTTTTGGGTGAAGCCTTACGGCGCGCTTGCGGTCAACAGAATCAACGACAAGTTGGTCGGCCTCAAAGGCTGGAGCCAATACGCCTGGGATTTCGAAGCGTCCAATAAATTCGACCCGCAAACGACGGAGAATCTTTCGGAAAATATATACGGCCGGTATCAGAGTTACGGCAATTTGCAGATAATCAATAACGGTCCGACTTCCGGAATTATTGAAAGCGGAATTAACGTCGGCGCGGGGTGGGATTTCAGCCGCTGGCCGGGCACGACGGTCAAGCATTTGTCCCTGAACGAGCTTGCGCTTCCCGAAGGCGGACCGACAAGGTCTTTTACAAACAGTACGTTTGCGGGAGGCGTATCTCTTAAGAACCAATATGGTCTTTTCGCCATGAAGCTTCAGGATACCGTCTACGATACGAGCTTTAAAGCGAACAAATCCGTCTTTTTCTTCGGGGATAAGATTGTTAGCCTAGGCTCGGACATCGGAAATACGGATGTGGTACATCCGACGGAAACTGTCTTGTTTCAATCGTATATGCCAAGCGGCTCGACGCCTTTCTGGTATAATTCCACTACGCCGGTCGTAAGCCCGACTTATACGAATACCGTTACCGGAACAACCAAAGCATGGATCGTGGATCCATACGGCAACGGATACGTGCTGCCGAATCCGGCAGGCACGGTTATAGCTCGGGGAATACAGCATTCCAAGGACAGCTCGGGAACCGCGGATACGTCCGGCCATTATACGACTGCGTACATTAATCATGGCACGGCTCCGGCGTCTTCCGGCTATGAGTATGCGATTAAAGTCGGAGCCGGCGCTCAAGGGACAGCCGATTTCGCGAACAATACCCAATATACCGTGCTGCAGAAGGACAGCAGCGCTCATATCGTTCAAAATACCGAGCCGGGCAAGCTGCTGACGGGATATGCGATCTTTAACAGCGGCACGCCGGTTAACAAAGGTTTGCTGTACGGCAGCAGCGATCCGATTACGGCGATCGTCCGGCAGACGGACACGAATGAAGTTGTACTGAGCGTCGCCGATCCCGATCTTCGTTTGCCTAAATATCCGAACCAGTCCATACCGAATGCCGACGTGCTAAAACAAAGCGTACTGAAAAAGGTCACGGTCACATTGAACGGCTTATGGCTTTTGAAAAAGCCAAGCAGCGAAGCGCGCATCCTCAGCACAGGCGCCGCGACAACCACCGTTGAATTCGATGCGGTAGACGGCAAGTCAATCGAAATCGAATTAGTGAAGTGAAAAAAGTCTGCCGGAAGCCGGGTAATTACGGCTCACGGCAGACTTTTTTTTCTGTATGATTAAGCTTGGCGTGTCCGTAACAACTTAGCCATTTTTGACGAAATTGTCGGCAGTTTGCAAAAAAAGGAAGGCTTTGATACTATGATTTAAATAATTAAACGCGATGACGAGAAGAGTAAGGGAACATGTTCTTGTACAGAGAGCTCCGGCAGGTGAAAAGGAGTCAAGAATATTTCCCTGAAACAAGCCTCTGAGCAGAATGCCGGAACCTTACACGGGGATGGCATTACGGGAGCTCCCGTTACAGAGCTAGAGTATAAGCATGCATGGCCATGCCGTACTTGAAGAGATTAATATGGCGACATATTAATGAACCTGGGGTGGTACCACGAAAATTTCGTCCCCAAGACTTAAGGTCTTGGAGGTGAGATTTTTTTTTGTTGATTTACCCATAACCAGATCATTAGGAGGAGTCGGCATGGTTAACGAGAAGGGGCATCTGACTGAAAATTTTATGTTCAGGTTGATTGAAGAAGAGCTTGAACATAACCCTTTTGACAGGGAAATGTGCACGCGCTTTCCACCGGAGCCTAACGGCTATCTTCACATCGGGAGCGCCTATGCCATTCATACGAATTATTCGGTGGCCCATAACTTTAACGGGACATTTCATTTACGCTTTGACGATACGAATCCGCTTAAAGAGGACATCGAGTACGTTAATGCGATCATCGAGGATCTCAAGTGGCTTGGATACGATCCAGGCAGCCACATCTACTTTGGCTCCGATTACTTCAACGAAATTTACAGAGCCGCAGTTAAACTGATCAAGCAGGGAAAAGCCTACGTTTGTGATTTAACGCCAGACGAAGTGACGAAGTATCGGGGGACTTTAAAGGAGCCTGGCGTAGACAGCCCTTATAGAAACCGCTCAGTCGAAGAAAATCTCGAACTTTTTGAGCGAATGAAAAAAGGCGATTTCCCCGCTGCTTCTAAGATTGTTCGCGCCAAAATTGATATGGCATCGCCCAATTTAAATATGCGTGATCCTGTTATTTATCGAATTGTTTACGCCGAGCATTACAGGACTGGACGCGACTGGTGCATCTATCCGATGTACGATTTTGCTCATCCTATTCAAGACGCGATCGAAGGAATCACCTATTCTTTGTGCTCCATTGAATTTAAAGACCATCGTCCCTTGTACGAATGGGTTTTAAAAGAACTTGGTTACCACGAGCCGCCGCGGCAAAGGGAGTTTGGCAGGCTGAATTTAACAGGTGTTGTGACGAGCAAACGTTTTCTAAGACGGATGGTAGAAGGAGGATGCGTTGACGGTTGGGATGATCCAAGGCTTCCAACCATTCAAGGGCTTAGAAGAAGAGGCTTCACACCGGAAAGCATCCGCCGGTTTATTGAAACCATCGGCAATATTCGAACGGAAAGCACGGTGGATATCTCTTTACTAGATCACAGCCTCAGACAGGATTTAAAAGAAAAAACGGTTAGTGTCATGGCGGTATTAAATCCTCTGAAAGTCGTCATTACCAACTATCCTAAAAATGCGATGGAATTGTTATCCATAGAAAACAACAGTGAAAACGAATCTTTGGGGAAAAGAGAAGTTCCTTTTTCAGGCACAATTTACATGGAGCGTGACGATTTTATGGAGCTGCCGGACAAAGGTTTTCACAGACTGAGTCCGAATGCCGAAGTAAGGCTGAAAGGTGCGTATTTCATCCGATGCGAAGAAGTGGTAAAGGACCGGGAATCAGGTGAAATTACGGAACTTCGCTGTACCTACGACCCGCTTACGAAGAGCGGTACGGGGTTTACCGGGCGCAAGGTGAAGGGGACCATTCATTGGGTATCCGCGGACCACGCCATTCAGGTTGATGTTAATCTTTATGATAAACTGCTGCTCGATCCAGACCCTTCGAAAGACGATAATAAGGAATGGACGGAAAGGATAAATCCTGACTCGCTGGTCACCTTAAAGGATGTTTGTATAGAACCTTTTGTCCACGATGCCTCTCCGGAACAGAAACTCCAATTTTTCCGGCATGGCTATTTTTGTACAGACACAAAGTCCAGTACTAAGGATCGGCTTGTATTTAACCGGATCGTTCCGTTAAAGGATTCCTGGAGCAAAAAATGAGGATTTGAGACATGGCTGAGCAGGAGCGTAGGTAAAACCACAGCTTATCGCACGCTGGTAAGCCTCTGACGTGTATACGATGATGTATTCGTCTCGATTTGCTTTCTCAATATTGCACCTGACAAAACAATCGTATATTGTTGTCTTCAGTGATATGGTTCATCAGCTTAAACCATTAAACTGATTGTCGGGGGTATTACTGAATGAATAAACAGGACCAGCTTAAAATAATCAAAGAGGATTTTATTAATTGTCAAAAAGTACTGCTGGCAATTGGTGATGAAACACGTCAATCGATCTTGTTGGTTCTCATGGGGACGGATTGTCAAACAGGATTGCGCGTGGGTGAAATCACTGAACAAACACATCTTTCCCGACCCGCTGTGTCCCATCAACTTAAGGTTTTACGAGAGGCTGGCGTTATTTTAATGCGTAAAGAAGGGACGAAAAATTTTTATTATATTGATGTACGTACAGAATTAGGTTTATTAAGAACGCTTGTTTCGGATATAGATAAGTTTATGCAGAACTTTTATTGATAAGAAAGAAATTTAAACAGACATGATTTGATGATTTGGAGGTATAGGTGATGAGAGCAATGGTTGTGGATAGGTATGGGAAAGTTCCGATGCGTTTGGCAGAAATCCCTACACCTGAAATTGGAGAATATGAGGTGCTTGCAGAAATTCATGCAGCTAGTATTAATCCTATTGATTTTAAAATACGTGATGGGAAAGTGAAATTGTTAGTTAAATATAAAATGCCTCTTATCTTAGGGAATGACTTTTCTGGTGTCGTTGCTAAAGTTGGCGCGAAAGTGACTCGTTTTAAAGTTGGTGATGAAATATATGCACGTCCACGTAAGAGTAAAATCGGTACTTTTGCTGAATATATCGCTATTCATGAAGATGACATCGCCCTAAAGCCTAAAAATTTGAGTTTTGAAGAAGCGGCATCGGTTCCACTGGTTGGGTTAACCTCCTATCAAGCCCTAACAGACATTTTGCATTTACAAAAGGGACAAAAGATTTTAATTCAAGCCGGGGCTGGCGGTGTCGGTACCTTTGCTATTCAACTGGCCAAATTAATGGGTGCCACTGTTGCAACGACTGCCAGTGAAGCTGGTGCAAATTTAGTGAAATCTCTTGGTGCAGATACAATTATAAATTACAAGACGGAAAAATTTGAAGAATTACTGAAAAACTATGATGCCGTATTTGACACACTTGGGGGCGAGATACTCGAAAAATCATTCGAAGTGATAAAAAGCGGAGGAAAAGTTGTTTCCGTTTCGGGATTGCCGAATGCTCGTTTTGGCAAAGAATATGGTTCCGGATTTTTTAAAACGCTGTTGTTTTCAGCAGCAAGTCATAAGCTTACTGCGCTTGAAAAAAAGCATCATGTTCAATATACGTTTTTGTTTATGAAGCCAAGCGGAGAGCAGTTACGTGTCATCGCAAACTATATTGAGACTGGAAAAATCAAACCTGTAATTGATAAAGTTTTTCCTTTTGAAGATGCTCAAAAAGCGATGGAATATGCGGAGTCGGGAAGGGCGAAAGGGAAAATAATAGTAAAAATCAGATAGCTGCCAAACGAAGTGAAATTTTAACGGGACATCATTTACGCTTTGATGATAAGAACCCGCACAAAGAAGACAGCGAGTACGTCAACGTGATCATCGAGGACCTAAAGTGGCTTGGATACGATCGGGGTAACCGCATCTACTTTGGCTCCGATTACTCAACTAAGGATAAGCGTAAACTGCCGGTACGACCGGCATATATGAAGGACACTCATCACAGAGTGTCCTTCTTTCCATCTGCTATGATTCCTCCTAAAGTCGAATACAGTCTTACAGAAAAAGCGGAAACTCTGCTGCCCGTTTTGGAAGGTTTATGCGAGTGGGGAGCACAGAACCGGCATGATTAAATTTTTAAAAATAGGGTGATTTTACAAAGTAAGTTGACACGACACCAAACGGTGTCATACAATCAAAATGTCACCAAATGGTGTCCAATTAAGAATCGTTGAATTATTAGGAGAGGGTGTTGTGAGCGAGGACCATCAGCGGGATGTGTTTGACGCGATTGCAGATCCAACCAGACGCCGGTTAATTCATCTGCTGGCTCAGGCTGAAGAGATACCTCTTCATGAATTAACGGCACAGTTTGAAATGGGACGTACAGCGGTATCCAAGCATTTGACTATCCTGAAAGAGGCCGGTCTGGTCATTGACCGAAAAGTCGGCAGAGAAACACGTTTTAGGCTGAATGCCTCTCCGCTCAGAGAAATTCAAAATTGGGTAGCTTTCTACAGCAAGTTTTGGAGTACGAATTTATTACGCTTAAACCAGCTATTAGAGGAGGAAGAAGAGTGAGTTTAACATTAACCCTTGATTTTCAGTACAAAACATCGATCGAGAAGCTGTGGTCCGCTTTAACCGACTCCAGCAAGCTTGCCAAGTGGGTGGCCGACATCCATACCGGTCAGGCAATGGAGAATGATTTTAAGCCTGTCGTAGGACACCGGTTTCAGTTCCGTGCGCAGCCGACTCAATGGTGGAACGGAATTATCGAAGGTGAAGTGCTCCTTGTGGATGAACCCAACCGCTTGTCGTATACATGGGCCAGTGGAGAGAAACACACGGTCACCTGGACGCTGGAAGATTTGGGGGAGGGGAAAGTTAACCTCCATCTCGAACAAACCGGCATCTCGAATGAACCGGCACTCAATGGAGCCAAGTATGGCTGGACTAAATGGTGCGGCGGACTTGAAAAGGTATTGGAACAATAATCGAGTTCCGAAATAACTTTTTGTTTCTGAAGGCTATAACTGCGGGATACCTAAACCCTGCTATATGCGGATCCACATAAACCGGCTGCAAACTGCCAAGCAGCCGGTTTATGTCTACTTCGGCTGACCTGACAAGTTCCTTTCGCTCGAGTTCCGGTTTGCGTCAAATGCGTATGGGTAAAGCTATATGTGACCAATATAGTTGTGGAACACCTTACAAATTCGATATGTGAACAACATTAAAACCACCGTGTACAAGCTCCGAGTTCGTCCCCTTATTATTTCATTCATAGAAAAAATGAATCAGTCCCAATTTAACTGCCGGAAGGATGTTAATCATGAGTGAAGCCAATCAGGAATACATCGTCATCTCGGCTGCGAGGGAAAACAATCTCAAAAACGTATCCCTGCGCATTCCCAAGCGGAAGATCACGATATTCACCGGGGTATCCGGATCCGGCAAGTCATCGATCGTTTTCGATACGATTGCCGCGGAATCTACGCGTTTGCTGAACGAGAACTTCAGCATGTTCGTGCGCACTTTCCTGCCCCGCTATCCGCAGCCGGATGCGGACGCGATCGAAAACTTGAGCATGGCCGTTATCGTCGATCAGAAGCGGCTGGGCGGCGGTTCTCATTCCACGATGGGCACGATTACGGATATTTCTCCCATTCTCCGTCTTCTTTTCTCACGAGCGGGTCAGCCATATGTAGGGCAAGCGCACATGTTTTCGTTCAACGATCCCCAAGGCATGTGTCCCGAATGCAGCGGAATCGGCCGCAAATTAGGCGTTGACTTGAGTAAAGCGCTGGATATGAACAAGTCTCTCCATGAAGGAGCAATCAGGCTGCCGGACTATTCGGTGAACGGATGGGATTGGAACATGATCGTGCAGGCAGGGCCCTTCGATCCGGATAAGAAACTGAACGATTATTCGGACGAGGAGCTGGAGCAGCTCCTGTACGGCAAAGCCAGGAAAGTGAAGATGGATTTCGCCGGGAAGGCAACGAATATTACGGTCGAAGGCGTTATCGAAAAGTTCACCAACAAATACATCAAACAGGACGTGAAGACGAAGTCCGAGCGCACACAAAAAGCGGTTGCTCCGTACATCTCCGAGGGGCCATGCTCCAGCTGCCGCGGCGCAAGGCTCAATCAGGCCGCGCTTAGCTGCAAAGTCAATGGCCTCAACATTGCCGAGATGTCCTCCATGGAGGTCGGCCGGCTTATTCGCGTCATTCGGGAGATTGACGATTCCGTTGCCGCGCCGATTGTTAAATCGTTGACAGAGAGGCTCCAGCATCTGGCGGACATCGGACTGGACTACTTGACTCTGGACCGCGAAACGGATACGCTGTCCGGCGGCGAATCGCAGCGGGTCAAGATGGTGAAGCACTTAAGCGGGAGTCTGGTAGATGTCACGTATATCTTCGATGAACCCAGCATCGGTTTGCACCCGCGTGACGTACACCGGTTGAATGAGTTGCTTCAGAAGCTGCGGGACAAAGGCAATACCGTGATCGTCGTCGAGCATGATCCCGATGTAATCAAGGTGGCGGATCATGTCGTCGACGTCGGGCCACATGCCGGCAGCCGCGGCGGTACAATCGTATATGAAGGAAGCTACCAGGGTTTGCTTGAGGCGGATACGCTGACAGGCACCCATATGAAGCGTCCGCTCTTGCTCAAGCAAGAGTGCAGGCAGCCGTCCGGCAAGCTGTCCATCAGGGATGCCAGCCTGCATAACCTGCAAAACGTAAGCGTAGACATTCCGGCCGGAGTGCTGACCGTAGTTACGGGTGTCGCCGGCTCGGGCAAAAGTACGCTGATCAACGAAGTGTTCCTCAGCGGTCACCCCGATGCGATCGTCATTGACCAGTCGGCGGTAGGAGTATCAACCCGCTCGAATCCGGCAACCTACACGGGCATTATGGATGATGTGCGCAAAGCTTTTGCTGCCGCGAACAAAGTGAGCCAGGGCTTGTTCAGCTTTAACTCCAAGGGAGCTTGCGAGAACTGCCAAGGGCTGGGGGTCGTCTATACGGACCTTGCATTTCTTGACAGCGTGAAGCTGCCATGCGAAGTATGCGGAGGCAGACGCTTCAAGGAAGAAGTGCTCTCGTACAAATTGAACGGAAAGTCAATTGCCGAAGTGCTGGAGATGACAGTAGAGCAGGCATTGGATTTTTTCCAGTTAAAAGAAGTGGTGCGCAAGCTCCAGGCGATGAGTGATGTGGGGCTCAACTATATCACACTCGGCCAGCCGCTCAGTACGCTATCGGGCGGGGAGTGCCAGCGCATCAAGCTGGCGAGCGAGCTTCACAAGAAGGGCAGCATCTATGTGATGGACGAGCCTACGACCGGCTTACATATGTCGGATATCGGTCACCTTGTGGAGATCATGAACCGTCTTGTGGATGCCGGAAATACGGTGATCGTCATCGAGCATAACCTCGATGTGATCAGCCAGGCGGACTGGATCATCGATATGGGGCCGGACGGTGGCAGCAAGGGCGGACAGGTGGTATTCGAAGGCACACCTGAGCAGATCATCCATGCGGAGCAGTCGATAACGGGAAAATATTTGATGTAAGGGATGTAATGCATGTAATGCATCAATTCGCTTTATAAGTACATTCGGTTAAGCTTAAGGGCTAACTAGCAGAACCGGCAGCCTTTTCAATGCGCGGCTGTACCATGCATTTCCCGAAACAAAATCGTTTCAAATAATCGAGGCCAGTCAAGTTCAAGGTGTTCAAACGAGCATCATCCTGCAGGAAAAAGGAGGAACCGGCAAAAAGATTACCCTCCATACCAATGCCGCTACGGGTGCTATCGAGCACGTGATTCAAGAGAATTGGGAGCCTAAAGGGAAGCCGGTCACTGCTTTGA
>NZ_FNVF01000014.1 GCF_900107975.1 Paenibacillus sp. UNC499MF | reverse complement strand
TGGCTCCCCGAACAGGACTCGAACCTGTGACAACTCGATTAACAGTCGAGTGCTCTACCAACTGAGCTATCAGGGAAAGACAATAATTAATTTATCATGAACGTTTGGGAAAGTCAAGCGTGTAAAGCCGCAGCTTTCCCCGGCATTTTCCGCACGAGTATTTACGCACATCCATCTTTCTTTTCCGGTAGTACTCGGTGCCGCAGGCCACGCACTGGAGCTTGTATTTGTAGGGCGCCGGTTCCTTGCGCTGAGGCAGAGCCCGGCAAAATCGCGTCCCGCCCACTTGCTTGAGCAGCAGCTTGAAATCGGCATCCCGGTGCTGGTACCCTCTTTTCTGCAAATGAAGATGATAGTGGCACAGCTCGTGCTTAATGATTTTTTCGACATCGTCCCTGCCGTAGGTCTCCCATTGGTGCCAGCTGATCTCGATATCGTGAGATTTCGTAAAATAGCGCCCGCCCGTGGCACGAAGCCTGCGGTTAAACCGCGCACGGTGGCGAAACGGCCATCCGAACGCCTGCAGAGAAATCTGTTCCACCCACTCCTGAAGCTGCGCGTCGTCCATAGCGAGCCGCTCCTTTCCCCGCTTGGAAACGGTATTTTCCGTATGTTCCCGCGGATAAGTCTCTCTTGAATTTGTACCTAATGAAGGGCTATACTGTCAAGTAGAAAACGAGAACGTGATGCACGAGAGGAGCACCGCCGCTATGCCGACCAGCGTTATGAAATATGCAATCCTGAAACTGAAGGACCAGCTTGAATTTGTCGAAATGCCCGCTACGCACATGTATCAGCTTACGGCCCTGAACGGCCGGCTGCACAAAGAAATCGAGAAGCTGACCGCCCGCAATGTGCCTGAACTGCCGGTCGTTATCGCCGAGTGCGACAACCTGGAACCGGTGGGTACCGCTTATCCGGTAACCGGAGGTCTGGACTATATCAATAAGCTGGAGGCTTCCTTCGCTTCCATTCAGGAATCCGCCTACCCGCTCGTATCGCTCCTCACCGAAATCCGGGCGCTGCAGGCGCAACTGGAGCAATGGTACGAGGAGTATGAGGAAGACCGCCAGTAAATCTCCGCTTAACCGATAAAAAAAGCCTGCAGGACCTGCACGCCGGGCGCTTCTTCCCCATATGCTGTAAGTAGTCAGTCAGGAAGGGGATGGCGTTATGCCGCAATGGCTCTGCAACCAGCTGATGCGAGCGTTCCAGAACAAAAACCCTCGCCAAATTCGTTTACTTAACGACAGCTGGTTTTTTTACCGGACACGGAGATCGCCCGACGAGCTGTCGGGATCCTTTGAAAAAAGCAGGTAGCTCCGCAACAGCGGAATTACCTGCTTTTTTTGTCGCGTCCGGCGCTTCTATGGAAGACGGGCGTCCAGGACGCGGCCGATCTGCTCGTTAATTTTGCCGACGTCCGGCTGGGGAGCGGGGTGATCGGCTAACGTGTACTTGTATTTCAGCTTCAGAATCCGGTAAACGCTCTCGTCGATTCTGCGCTCCGAGAGAACCCCGGTTTCGGCTGCCTGCTTCAGCGCTTTTACGACACGGACCGTATTGTCGAATTCATGACAGACGAGAGCTACGTCCGTACCGGCCTTCACGGCTTGAACGGCCGCCTCGCCGATTCCGTAGCTCTTGACGATGGCGCCCATCGTCAGGTCGTCCGTGAACACGACACCGCCGAAATTCAGCTCTTTGCGCAGCAAATCGGTAATGACCGCCGGAGACAAGGAAGCCGGATACGTGGCATCCAGCTTCGGAAGCAGGATGTGCGCGACCATGACCGCGTCCGCCCCGCTCTGAAAAGCTTTGACGAACGGGACAAGCTCAAAGGAACGCAGACGGCTCGCGTCGTGCTCCACGACAGGCAGCCCGATATGCGAATCGACGGCGGTATCGCCATGTCCCGGGAAATGTTTCACGACGGGGATCACTTTCTGCGCGGCCATAGCTTTCATCATCTCGACGCCGAGGCTGCCGACAAGCTCGGGTGTCGAGCCGAAAGACCGGTCGCCGATCACCGGATTCTTCGGATTGCTGTTGATATCGAGCACCGGAGCGAAATTCGTGTTAAACCCGAGGGAAACCGCTTCCCGGGCGAGAAGGTCCCCGATCTCCGCAGCGAAGCGCAGGTCCTTCGTATTGCCGATTACCCGGCCCGCGGGTACGTCCGTGTATTCGTCCGGCATACGGCTGACGCGTCCGCCTTCCTCGTCCACGCTCAGCATAAGCGGTATTTTGCTGCCTGTGCGGGCATTCTCTTCTTTGAGCGCATTCAGAAGGGCCACCGCCTGGCCCGCGCTTTTTACGTTCGGCTTAAATAAAATAAAGCCGCCGACCTTATACGTATCGATCAGCTGCCGCGCATGCTCGTCCATTACCAAACCGTCGACGCCGCTGATGACCATCTGCCCGATTTTCTGATCCAGCGTCATCCTAGCGATCTGATCTTTCAGCGGATCCTCGACCGTAGGTGTCGGACTGGGCTGAATATCTTTTCCCCCGCTCTGGCTTGTGTCCGGACCCGCCTGCGGTCCCGGCGTGCCGCATCCGGCCGATATAATCAGCAGAACGGCAAGCGCCAGCGTCCCTCCCTTGCGTAACCATGTGTGAAGCATGGACCTTCCCTCCGCTCTGATCGTCTGCCGGATTCCAGCGGCAGCTATCTTTTCTGTTTTTGCCCATTCGGACAAGAGTTATTCCTGCTCTGCCTTGTCGAGATGCCATGAGGCACCGAGAAGCGGCGCGGAATTCATAAGTAAACATGAGTAAAAAGAAAACCTCAAGCTCTTTGGGATCTTGAGGTTCTTTACGGCAGGTTCCGCTTACTGCGGCTGTTTCATGGTCAGGCCCACACGGCCTTTCTTCACGTCTACGTTCAATACCCAGACCGTTACGTTGTCACCGACGGACACCACGTCCATCGGATGCTTCACGAACTTGTCGCTGAGCTGGGAAATATGAACGAGACCGTCGCTTTTGATGCCGATATCGACAAAAGCGCCGAAATCGATCACGTTGCGCACGGTACCCTGAAGCTCCATGCCCGGCTTCAGATCTTCGATCTGCAGGACGTCGGTCCGGAAGATCGGGGTGCCGAGCTCTTCGCGGGGATCGCGGCCCGGACGCTGCAGGCTGTCCAGAATGTCGCGCAGCGTGGGCACGCCGATACCGAGCTTAGGCGCGAGCTCTTCGGGCTCCTGGCGCTGAAGCAGCTCCTTGAGCTGCTGGGAGCCGATCCCGGCAAGCTCGACTCTCAGCTCGGCCAACAGCTTGTCCACCACACCGTAAGTCTCGGGGTGGATCGGCGTGTTGTCGAGCGGGTTGCCGCTTCCGGGTACCCGAAGGAAGCCGATGCACTGCTCGAACGTTTTCGCGCCGAGGCGGGGCACCTTCTGCAGCTCTTTTCGGCTGCCGAATTTCCCGTTCTCCTCGCGGAACTTCACGATATTCTTCGCGATCGTGCTGTTGATTCCGGAGACGTAGGAAAGCAGCGACGGCGATGCCGTGTTCACGTCGACACCGACATGGTTAACCGCGGATTCGACAACCGCTTTGAGGCTCTCGTCGAGATGCTTCTGCGAGACGTCGTGCTGGTACTGGCCGACGCCGATCGCCTTCGGCTCGATTTTGACAAGCTCCGCGAGCGGGTCCTGCAGGCGGCGCGCGATCGAGATGGCGCTGCGCTCCGCGACGTCGAGGTCCGGGAACTCCGTCTGCGCCAGCTTCGAAGCGGAATACACGCTTGCGCCGGCCTCGTTGACGATAAGGTACTGGAGCTTGCGCGATTTGAGCTCGGCGATCAGATCCGCCACGAACTGCTCGGTTTCGCGCGAAGCGGTACCGTTGCCGATGACGATGAGGCCGACATCGTACGTGTCGATCAGGCGCTTGAAAGCGGCCTTCGCTTCGGCGACTTTGTTGTTCGGCGGCGTCGGATACGTCACCGTGACCTCCAGCATTTTGCCCGTCTCATCCACGACGGCCAGCTTGCAGCCGGTCCGGTAAGCCGGGTCGACGCCGAGCACGGTCTGCCCCTTAACGGGCGCCTGGAGCAGCAGATTCCGCAGATTGCCGGCGAAAATCTGGATCGCGTGCGTTTCCGCCCGTTCCGTCAGCTCTCCGCGGACTTCCCGCTCGATGGACGGCGCGATCAGACGCTTGTAGGCGTCTTCCACGGCCGATTGCAGCGCGTCGCGGGTTACGGACGGCCCCTGGATAACCTGGCGGCCGATGAATTCGTGGATCCGCTCCACGGGAACGTCGAGCGCCACTTTCAGCACATCCTCGCGCTCTCCGCGGTTAATCGCCAGCGTGCGGTGCGGCGGCATTTTTTTCAGCGGTTCCTGGTAGCTGTAATACATCTCGTAAACGGACTCTTCTTCCCGCTTCTTCGCTTCCGTACGCAGAATCCCGTTGTCGTGCGTAAACTTGCGGACCCAGGCCCTGATTTTCGCATCGTCCGCGAGCTGCTCGGCGACGATGTCCTGCGCGCCAAGAAGAGCTTCTTCGGCGGTGGCGACGCCTTTGTCTTCGCGGACATACTTCGCGGCTTCTTCCTGGAGCGAGCCTTTCTGAGGCTGCTTCAGGATGAACTTCGCCAGCGGCTCCAGTCCTTTTTCTTTCGCGACACTCGCGCGTGTTTTGCGCTTCTGGCGGTAAGGACGGTACAAGTCCTCCAGCTCCTGGAGCTTTACCGCTTTTTCAATGGAAGCCTGAAGCTCGCCGGTGAGCTTGTCCTGCTCGTCGATAAGACGCAGCACTTCCAGCTTGCGGTCTTCCAGGCTGCGGAGGTAATTCAGCCGCTCCTCGATATCCCGCAGGAAATTCTCGTCGAGTTCTCCCGTCATTTCTTTCCGGTACCGCGCGATAAACGGGATGGTGTTGCCTTCATCCAGCAGATTTACGGTCGTTTGAACCTGTGAAGCCTTGAGCTGAAGCTCGCCGGCGATTTGTTTGACGATCCGGGCCGCCGTAGCCGCCGTTTTTTCCTCGGTCCGTTCATAGCTCTTAGGTGTTTGCTGCTTGTCTGCGTGCTGGACATCCGTGTTTGCCATCGTTATTCCCCCATGCGTTTTGTAGCTTTCATCCGGGCAGATATGTACTTGGCCCGATCTTGTCACCGAAAATCTCCTAACCATGCCGCCTGGCGCGGCTGATCCCGTTTCCGTATCAACCTTTGTAAAAGAAACGAAAAAACGAGGGCTGTTAGGGCCCCTCGCTCCTCATTTCATCGCTAGAAATCAATCAGTCCCACGCTCACCTGCAGCGCTTCGTCCACCTTGCGCATTGATTCTTCATCCAGATGCGTAATTTTGTCGGTCAGCCGCTGTTTGTCGATCGTACGGATCTGTTCCAGCAAAATGACGGAGTCCCGGTCAAAACCGTGCGTTTCCGCATCGATTTCCACGTGCGTCGGTAGCTTCGCTTTCTGAATCTGCGCCGTAATTGCGGCGACGATGACCGTCGGGCTGAAGCGATTGCCGATGTCGTTCTGGATAATCAGCACCGGACGGACGCCGCCCTGTTCGGAACCGACAACCGGTGAAAGATCTGCGAAGTACACATCGCCACGTTTAACAATCAAATTATTACACCCCGCTTACTAAGCGTACCAGCGTATTGTCCGCCTCTTCCTCCGCTTGAAAAGCTTCGTCCGCTATCGTTAGGTTAATTTTGGCCATCTCCATGTAGCCTTTCTGCATGGATTCGCGAAGACTGCGTTTTTTGCGTTCCAGCAAATACAGCTTCATGGCCTGGCGAATAAACTCGCTTCGGTTGGAGTTCTCTTTCTCCACAATGCCGTCGACCTCCTGTAATAGGTTGTCTGGCAAACTGATCATGATCCTCTTCGTGTTATGAGCATTATTCACCGATTTCGCACCCCCAAGAAACATCCGAAAACACTTTACTACCATTATGTCGATGCAGTAGTAAATTTATACTACTCCAGTATATATGCGTGTGGTATATCATTTATGCCATACGCATCGTCAAGCTCCCTTGTAATCTATTCGAGGGCATACCCTGAAATCCTGTTTTTCCTTCGGGAAAAATTGTGGAATTTTGATTAAGTCCTGTCGATCCGTCAAAAAAGATGTCTGAACAGGGAGTTGACCGCCTTCACTCTGCGGCCGCCGCTTACGTAAACGCGGGGAACCCGGTGAGAGATCATGCAGGTTACTTCGTAATTGATCGTGCCCAGCTTGGCGGCAATTTCTTCCGCTGTTATGCGCTCTTCGCCCTGCTCGCCGAGCAGGACAACCTCGTCCCCGAACGCCGCCTCCGGAATATCGCTTGTATTCAGCATACATTGATCCATGCAGATCCGGCCTACGACCGGAGCTCTTCTGCCGCGGACCAGCCCTTCGGCCTTCCCCGTCAGCAGACGCGAGAAGCCGTCGGCATAGCCGATCGGCAGTGTGGCGATCCGCTCATCGCCCTGGGTGTGATAAATCGTGCCGTAGCTGACTCCCGATCCGGGCGGAAGAGTTTTCAGGTGGACGATTCCCGTTTTGAGGCTCAGTACGGGTTTCAGCCTGATCTGCTCCCGGTTCACCTCTTCCGACGGATAGAGGCCGTACATCGCAATGCCCAGACGTACCATGTTGTAAGTAAGTTCGGGCAAATCAATGGCCGTCGCACTGTTGCCGGCGTGGACAAAAGGAAAACGCGCCCCCGGCAGCTCACCGGCCTTCCGGACGATTCCGGAAAATTTCGCGTGCTGTTCGTACGTATACGTTTTGTCGGTTTCATCCGCATTGGCATAGTGGGTAAAAAGCCCCTCGACCCGGATTCCCGGCGTCTGCAGCGCTTTCGCGATAAACGCGACGGCTTCGTCCTCGTCGTGCAGGCCGATCCGGCCCATGCCGCTGTCGATTTTAATATGAATGTTTAACGGCGGTTTGTTCCCACCCGCTGCGGCGTCACGCTGCGCATAACCGGAAGCCGCTTCAAGAAGCTCTTCCGTATAGACGCTCAGCGTAATATCATGTTCCAGCGCAAGTCCGATCCCTTCCGGCGGCGTGTAGCCCAGAACGAGGATAGGCGCCGTGATGCCGGCGTTCCTCAGCTCCATCGCTTCGTCGAGAAAAGCTACGGCCAGGTAGGTTGCGCCGCATTCCATTGCCACTTTCGAAACCTCTACGGCGCCATGTCCGTAGGCATCGGCTTTCAGAACCGCCATCATGTGTACGCTCCCCGGCAGCACGCGCCTGAAAGTCTCCAGGTTGCTGCGGAGCGCATCCAATGAAATTTCCACGTAAGTCGGACGGTAAAAAGCATCCACGTCAAAGTTCACCTTCTTCAAGACTGTACACGGGACAAGGGAGATCCCGAATAAACAGGGTCTCCCTTCCCTAATTGGCCGGCACTTCCGCCGTCCTCCGTTACACCCATGTTAAAGGCTCCGCTGGATGAAGTCAATGAATTGTTCCGGGCAAAATTCCCCAATCCATGGGGCTTTGCGGGTTATTTGCCCGCTTCTGCGGCAACGGACTGGGCGATTTTGACAAGCTCGTCGTGCGGCAGATCGGCGGTCGCCAGCCGGAATTCGATGCCGTCGTACGTCCACGTCAGCGTCTTCTTCTCGTCGCCGGTGACCACGCCGAGCGTGTAGCCCAGGTCGACGATATCGCCGGGCAGGACCGATACGGTCTGCGTCTGCGGGGCTAACTCCAGCAGCGTGTAGTTGTAGGTCCCCTGGTAGCGGACCATGATGCCCGTGTTCTCGCCGAGCTTCACATCCCGGATGTCCTGCTGCGCGACACCCTTGGGCATGTAGGACGGCTCGATGAGCCCGAAGCCCGCGCTGCTGTTGGCCGCGGCGTTCTTGTCCGCGCCGGCCGCGCCGGCTGCGGGAGTGCCCGCCGCCCCGGGAGCCGGCTGCTTGGCGCCGGTGCCGCCGGCGGAGGCTGTGCCGCCCGCAGCAGGGACGCCTGACGCAGCGGGCGTCTTGCCGGCGTCAGCAGCCGCGCTGCCGGAGCCTGCCGCCGTGGCCGGGGCCTTCGCGGAGCCGTCTGCGGCTTTGCCTGCAGCGGCCGCGTCTTGGCCCGGCGACACGGCCGGGGCCTTGCCGCCGTCGGCGGATGCTCCGGCGCTCGCGCCGGCCGCGGAGGCAGCCGCGTCCTTGCCGGCGGCTGCGCCTGTCTGGGCGGATGCCGGGGCATCTTTACCGGCGGCCGCTTTGCCGTCCGGAGACGCCGCATCCGCGGCCGGATCTTTGAGCGCGCCGGAGACAGGCGCGTCCTTATCCAGCGATTTCAGATCCCAGCTGGTCATGTTGCGCTGCATGTCGAAGCTGTCTTTTTCCAGCTTCTTTCCAAATTCGAACTGCGTGAAATCAAGCTTGACGAGTACGTTCGAGCTGCTGTCGGAAACTTCCACCTTCTGTGGCGCCAGGCTTTTCTGATCCAGCCATATTTTTTGTCTCGCCATTTGTCCGCTGTTGGCATAATTCGCCGCCACGTCGAAGACGAACGAATTGCCGTCTTTCGTAAACTGGCGCTCCGTGTCCAGCAGAATGCTCTGAGCCAGAGACTGGAACAGGTAGACCTGACCCTGATTCTCCGGCCAGTCGCTCTGGAACCGGAAGCTTTTATGCAGATGCGGCGTCAAAACAAACACCCCGTCATCGTTTCGCAGCACAACCTGCGTGATGTCTTTTTTCTCATTGGTCAAGGAAATACGGTAGTAGTGCGGCTGCTGGTACCATACCTCCACCTGGTATTCCTGCGGCTCCTGCCCGGTTTGAAGAACCATGCGTCCCGTGCCCTGATAGCTTTCGAGCTTGCCGATCACATGATCCAAATCTTTTACTACCGATCCTGCATCCTTTTTTCCACAACCGGCCAGAAGCAATGCTGCACTCATCACGATGGCGAGTATCCATGTGACCCGACGCATGTCATCATCCCCTCATCCTTAAGTAAATGTACTGATACATGTCTATGAAAGGACTTGGCCGATTATGCGGACTAGTTTGACAAGCCGTGGTTTTGTCCCTCGTCCGTCTGTTCTTCCGGAACCGGATTGTGTCTGTGCCGGACGGCCGAAAAGCTGCATGCGAAAAAGAGGCCTTCTATATAAGAAAGCCTCTTTTTACTGCCCGGCTGCATCCTGCCATGTGTGTCAGGCGGAGCCTGCCATGTGTGTCAGGCGGAGCCTGCCATGTGTGTCAGGCGGAGCCTGCCGCAATACGGCTAACGGGAACCATCGGCCCGGACGGCAAGCTTGTGAAGCTCACCGGACAGGACGGAAGGAGTTACGGACGCCGTATTGCTGAGCACGATAACCGTAATCCCCCGCTTCAAGTCGCGGACGAATGAAGACGAGAATCCGTTAATTCCGCCGTGATGATACACGGTGCCGTCCGGCTCCGATTGATTGAACCAGCCGTATCCATATCCGGCCGGATTGTGCAGCTGGTACATGTCGGACTGGATATCCTCCGGCAGAAGCCGGTTTTCACGCAGTGCCTTGTCCCACCGGTACAGATCGGCTGCCGTCGAGTACAAACCGCCTGCCGCAAACGCGTTCGACATGTCGATATGGGAAGCGTTGCACAGCATTCCGGAGGCATCGAATTCGTAACCGGCAGCGCGTTTTTGGAGCAGACTCCGGTTATCGTCGAGACCCGAAGCGGACATGCCCGCAGGTTCAAACACATTCTCCTTCATATAGGAGGAGTAAGTGTGCCCGCTTGCCGCTTCAATCACTTTTCCCAGCAGAATATAGCCGGAATTGGAGTACTTGAACCGGGAACCCGGTTCGAATTCGAGCGGCTTTCCGCGGAATAAAGCGATAAGCTCATCCACGCTCCGGCGGGTCTTCGCCTGCTCCGCAAACGAGGGCTGTTCCGTGAGATTCGGGATTCCGGAAGTGTGCATCAGAAGGTGCCGCAGCGTGATCCGGTCCCCTGACGGGAAGCCGGGCACATATTCCGCCACAGGATCCTCGGTGCGGAGCGCTCCTTTTGCCGCAAGCCGCATAACGGCCGCTGCCGTCAGAGGTTTCGTAACGGAACCGATCCGGTACACCGTGTCCGGTCTACTGGCCGCCTCCAGTTCACGATTGGCCCAGCCGTAAGCTTCGTGCAGCACGATATCGCCGTTTACGGCCACCAGCACCGTTCCGTCAAAGCTTCCTCCATCTGCGGATTCCAGTACTTTTTCATCCAACAGCCGGTTCAACCTATTTCTTTTCATTCCAACCACCTCTTATCTTTGATTTCAGCAGACAAAAGGCATACGATTAGGTTGGGTTTCTATCATAAATCATTCACCGCCTAATTAGTAAACAATTATGTACTATTAGTCGAAAATAACATAACCGTTTTGGCCTGTCAAACGAGCGCAGGGCGCCATGACTTGCGGATCGCACTCTCCGCTTTGCGCTTTGCGCTCTGCAACGGCACTGGCTGATCGGCACACGGCCGCATCCGGTAAAGGAGGTTCACACAAGCTTATGAACGACAATCGGCAGGACCGGCAAGAACTCACAGACGAAATGATCGCCACTTGGGCTTTACTGATGCCTTTGCTGGAGAAAAAAATGATGAGGTTGTTTGAACAGCAGGTGAAACAGACTCTCGGTCCCCAGCAGTTCTACGCCCTGGTGATGATAGAAGAAAAAGAGATGCTCCGCATGTCCGGACTCGCCGCCGAGCTGGGCGTTTCCAAACAGCAGCTGACACCTATCGTGGACAAGCTTCTTCAACTGGATTATATCGAACGTGTACCGGATCCGCAGGACAGGCGGGCGTCTCTCCTTCACGCGACGGCGGAGGGTAAGGCTTTTATCAGCGCATACAAGCGGGAGATCGGAAATCTGCTGCGTGTTAAAGCGGACTCTTTCAGCCCTGAACAGCTTGTGCGGTTCAATGGAGCCTTGAAGGATCTCCTTGACGTGCTGGGCACCATAGATTGATCCGGCACTACGGCCGTAGGGATCTGTTATCCCCTTCTGCCGGGAAACCGGCTTATTCTTTTGCCCCGGTAAAAGGATCGTCCACGTAAGGACCGCGGGTCGCCAGGCGCATTAACTTCTCCGCCATATAGGGAGCCGTATACGGCATGCCGCTTTGCAGCCACCACAGGATCACGCCGAGAAAAGCCGAGACTACATAGCTTACGAGCATCTCTCTGGGCACCGCAAGCTGCCGCTCTTCGGGAGCTACCGTTCCGAGCCCTTTGGTCACAAACCCGGTAATCACATCCGTCAATCCGCGGGTAAAATAAGGCATCCGCTGCTCCCCGAGAACCACTTGATAAAACCGCGCATGCCGGGCAATCTCCTCGAACAGCCAGACAAATGTAGGATGCGGCTTCCCGCCGTCAAAACGAAACTCCGACGCATCTTCGAAAAGAGGCTGGAGTCCGTCCACCAGCTCCTTTAATGTATCATCCATGCTTTGTTCCATGAGATCCTGTTTGTCCCGGTAATGGAGGTAAAAGGTCGCCCGGTTTAGCGAGGCGCGGCTGGCGATGTCCCTGACCGTAATTTTCTCGTACCCCTGTTCCCCGATCAAAGCGATCAGCGCGTCCCGCAGCATGAAGCGGGTTCTGATTACCCGCGGGTCCAAGTTATTTTTAATCGACATAAACGCTCTCCTTGTATAAAATCTCAGCCTTCTGCAACAAAGCGCCGGGCATTGTCCATTAAGCGACAAATCCATGAAAGCTGTTGGTTGAGCGTTCCTTGCGGGCTCGGTATTATTATAATTAACGAGATGTCGATTAAACAACATCTTGTCGATAAAATTCACTGGCGCGGGAGCTCGTCGTAATGAATACGCTTCCAAAATTTAGCCGGAAGGATGGTTATTCAAAATGGGACGCTTACAAGATAAAGTCGTGATTATAACGGGAGCCGCTATGGGCCAAGGGGAAACCGAAGCCAAGTTGTTCGCGGCCGAAGGTGCGAAAGTAGTCGCAACCGATCTGCAGGAAGAACAGCTGAACCGTGTTGTGGATGAAATCCGCGGCGCGGGCGGACAGGCTCTCGGCCTTAAGCATAACGTGGCATCGGAAGAAGACTGGAAGCGGGTTGTTGAGAAAGCGGTGGAGCAGTTCGGCAAGGTCGATGTTCTTGTCAATAATGCGGGCATCAGTACGGACAGCACGCTTGATACCTTCACCATGGAGAACTGGGATAAAGTCATGTCGATTAACCTGACGGGCTGCGTCATCGGAATGAAATACGTCGTACCCGAAATGCGGAAAGCCGGCGGAGGCTCCATCGTCAACATTTCATCTATCGCCGGCATTGTCGCCCTCAACTTCACCAACGGTTATACCGCGGCAAAAGGAGCTCTCCGCTCCTTATCGAAAGCATCCGCTGTCGAGCTGGCCCCGGACAAAATCCGCGTGAACTCCGTTCACCCGGGCATCATCGTGACGCCGATGATTCAGGAAGCCCTCGACCAGGGTGCGGGACACATGTTCGAAACGGGTACTCCGCTGCCCCGCCTGGGCAAGCCTGAAGACATCGCGTACGGAGTCCTCTATCTCGCTTCGGACGAGTCTTCGTTCGTCACCGGCACGGAGCTGATCATCGACGGCGGCTGGACGGCGAGATAAATCTTTGATGCCGTCAGGCTGCGACGCGCCGCTTGACGCATCGGTTTAAATCGGCCGTTTCATTACCGCTGAGGCGATTGGGCCGATTAAGCGGAGCGGCCGGGCCGCTTGCCTCCTGCACCAAACGGAAAGACGCCATAACCGGAAAAATCGGTCTGGCGTCTTTTTATTTTTCCCCTCATTAGTTCACCAGGTAAAGAAACCCGCCGATAATGACCGCCCACATGACGGCTCCCATCAGCACTCCGATAATCAGACCGCGCCCCATTGGCATTTGGTCGTCCCGGTAAGCGTCTTCATGATCGATCATAAAAAAAACCTCCCCGTTACCAAGATATGATCCTAGTATCGGGAAGATGCAGGCGGAATATACTTAATAGGCATTTTTGTTTGTAAAGCCGTTGACGATCGTTTTCCAAATAATCTTGATGTCAAAGAGGAACGACCAATTCTCGATATAGAAAATATCGTGCTGAATCCGGTCCGAAATCGAGGTGTCCCCCCGGAGGCCATTGCTCTGCGCCCAGCCTGTAATACCGGGCCGTATATGATGCTTCACCATATATTTCGGAATTTTTTCTTTAAACTGCTCCACGAAAAACGGCCGTTCCGGCCGCGGTCCGACCACACTCATATGCCCGAAAAGCACATTGAAAAACTGCGGTAGCTCATCCAGGCTCGTTTTACGGAGAAAGGCACCCAGTCTCGTTTTACGGGGATCGTCTGCCGTCGTCCAGCCCGTGTCGGACGTGTTCGCCGTCTCCTGGCGCATAGAGCGGAATTTGTACATGTAAAATTTCCGCCGGTTTAACCCTACCCGCTCCTGCTTGAAAATGACCGGCCCGGGCGACGTCAATTTGATTGCCGCGGCAATCACGATCATGACCGGCAGGGTGATCAGAATGGCCGTAAGCGAAAACGCGAGATCGAAGGTCCGTTTGATCATCCGGTTGCTGATCATATCCAGCGGAATATCACGCACATTGATCAAGGGCATTCCCGCAAAGTTATCGAAAAACGGCCGTGCCGGCAAATAGTCGAAGAAGTCGGGAATAATCAGCGTCCGCACGCCCGCCTTCTCGCAAGCCGCAATGATGCGCGGGAATTTGTGATGAACGTCCAGCGGCAGCGCGATAATGACTTCATCGATCAATTTGTCCTGCAAAATTTCTTCCAAATCGTCGAGTGTACCGATAACGGGCTTATAGGGAGCGGCCGGAAGATCCTTGTGCTCCGAATGCTCTCCGTGATCATCAAGAAATCCGATAATTTCATAGCCGAGCTCCGGATGCTGAAGCAGTTTGTCGTGAAAGCGCCGGCCGAGCGTACCCGCGCCCAGAATGAGCACAAACTGCTTGTTGTACCCTTTCTCGCGAAGACGCTTGAGGCTTTCCTTCAAAGCGTAGCGGTACACGGTGATGAGCACAATATCCAGCACAATATACATCCCGAGGAATTCACGGGAAATGTGCACTTCCTTGAAGAAGAAGAGCAAGCTTAGCTGGATGAACAAGCTGATCAGATGCGTCTGTACGATTTTGATCAGCGCATCGGCAAACCGTTTCTTGCGGTTCGGTCCGTACAGTCCGACGAAAAAGCCGACCGCTACGGCTACAGCCCCGTAAACCGCGCTCCAAGCGGCATAAACGGAGATGGGGATCGGCTGGTTGGCATCGAGCCAGCCGCTCTCGAATTTAACCCACCAGGCGATCAGGAAGGCGGTCTGAATCACGGCGAAATCAAAAATCGCATAGACCTGGGTTAGAAATTGTTGATTTCTGCGAAGCATGGAAGATTCACCTCAAAAATCGTTGGTAGGAAACAAGCTAATCGTTGTCTCATCATACATACAATTGAATCCGTGCAGGATAGGGTTAGATTTGCAAGCCCTTAACTACCTGCGCTGTGTGGCCTTCTTGTACGTTACGCTCCGACATCCGTTTGGTTCAAAGACTTCTTGACCGGCAGCGCCTTGTTTTTCAGCAGCGCAAGCCCGAACTTGACCGCCACCCCTATATAAACGGCGGCATTCGTCAGGAACGAGTAATTGCGTTTGTAATGTTTACGATGGAACAAGATCATGGCTCTGTGAAATTCGTAGATGATTTTATATGGCTTGCGCCTGCTGCTTGCGCCTTTATAATGGATAATCTTGGTGCGCGGGTAATAATAAATTTTCCAGCCCGCTTCCTTGATCCGGTAGCACCAGTCCACGTCTTCCCCGTACATAAAAAACTCTTCGTCGAGCATTCCGACTTCCTCGATTGTTTTCCGGCGGACCATCATAAACGCCCCGACCAAGCAATCGATTTCGTATTCCTCATCCGGGTTCAAATACCCGAGCTGATACTGATTAAACCGGGGACGATCCGGGAACAGCTTCGAAAACCCGAACGCATAATAAAAAGACGCCGACGGCGTCGGAAAACCGCGTTTGCACGCTTTATCGAGAGAACCGTCAGGCAGCACCACTTTGCAGCCCGCTGCGCCGACTTCCGGATGCCCGTTCATATAATCCAGCATAATTTGAAACGTATCCGGCTCTACAATCGTGTCCGAATTCAACAATAAAATATATTGGCCCTGCGCCAGTCTTATGCCCTGATTGTTCGCCCGGGAGAAGCCAACGTTTTCCTGGTTCGCAATCAAATCTACCTGCGGAAACTCGTTGCGAATGGACGAAACGGAATCATCCGAAGAGTTGTTATCGATCAAACGTACTTCATATGTATATCCCGTTACGGAAGCATATACCGAATGCAGACAATCCAGCGTCAGCCGGCGGGTATTATAATTAACGATGATAATGCTTAAGTCCATCTGAATCTCCATCCGAATTTACTAGATATTCCTAGTATACCATGCAAAATTGTGAATAGGCCAAAACCGCCTTAAATAAAAAAGACCTCCAATAGAGCTAAAGGTCTTTACGACTTCCAGTTGAGAAATAACCCCAAATTCCGCACAATACCTATTTTTAAAAACCCGTTTTTAAGGAGAGAAGCCCGGCCTCTTAGAAAAGAACTCCTTTCCAGCTTGATAAACTCCCTCAAGTACTGGCGGCTTTCTTCCGGGAGTGCTTCGGAAAACTGTTCCTCAAAAGCCCTCGCTTGCCGTATGTTTTTGTCCAGATATACTGGTTCCAACAGCTTATTTTTGATGTAAGCCGTCCCAAATCGCTTAGCCCCTACGCTGTTTTCACCATGCTGCCGATATAACATCGTCGGCTCCGGCACATGGCCGATCCTGCCGAACGCACTGGCTACGAGACCAATCCACCAATCATGCATAATCGCGTCCCGATGTACGGGAAGGCTGAGCTCGGCCAACCGGCGGTTTATCATCATCGTGCAGCCTGTAATGACATTCTGCATAAGCAGGCGCGGAAAAGCATCCTTAGCAGGATTCAGCTTTTGATAGTTCCAGAAAGACGGGTTAAGCTCCCTCTGCCGTTCATCGACCACTTTTAAATCCGTGTGAATCAATAAGGGCCCCTGCCCGCAAGTCTCTTCCAGCTGCTTCATTCTGGCCAGAGACTTTTCGATTTTGTCCGGAAGCCAGACGTCGTCCTGATCCGCGAACATAAAATAATTCGCCTTTGTTCCCGAGAGGCCTTCCTGAAGCAGCCGGCCGAAGCTTAATTTCGGCCCTTTGTTGTCTTCTTGCGGCATTAGTTGAACACAATCGTACTTCATTTCATACTGCTTCAAAATAAGCAGAGTCGTATCGCTGGACCCGTCATCTCTTACCAAAATGCTCGTATTTGAATGGGTCTGGGCCAATATCGAATTCAGCTGGCTTTCAAGATAGTTAGCCCCGTTATATGTAGATAAAAGAACAACGACCGGGTCATTCCCCATTCCGGTACTCCTTAAGGAAGTCCCTCAATCCGTCCCTCCAGCTTCTTAAATCCTGAAAACCGTTGGAGCGGATACCCATATGATCCATAACGGAATACTTCGGCCGCTCCGCGGGACGCGGAAATTCATCCGTCGTGCAGGGATTCACGGCCACTTTCATATCCGAATCCTCGAATATCGCCTTCGTGAACTCATACCATGTACACGTCCCGCTGTTGGAAGCATGATAAATCCCGAACTTCTCCGTTTGTACAAGTTCCATCAGAAAGGAAGCCAGATCCGCCGCATAAGTCGGGGAGCCCGTTTGATCATGGACTACATTCAAGGAGGCTTTCTCTCCGCCCAGCTTGAGCATGGTCTTTACAAAATTTTGTCCGGTCCGGCCGTACACCCACGATGTCCGCACAATAAAATACCGGCTGCTCAATGTCTGGGCAAGGATTTCTCCGGCCCTTTTGGACTTTCCATAGACCGTCCGGGGGTTCGTGTTGTCATACTCGTTGTAAGGGGTATTACCGCTGCCGTCGAATACGTAATCCGTGCTGACATAACAAAACTTCGCGTTATGTTTCTCCGCTTCCACAGCCAAATTACGCGTCCCGCTTGCATTTACCCGGTATGCCTCGTCGGGTTCGCTTTCCGCTTTGTCTACGGCCGTATAGGCGCCGCAATGAATCAGCACGTCCGGCTTGATTTCCCGAATGATCCGGCCGCATGCCGTCTGATCCGTGAAATCCAGATTTTCTCGACCGAATCCGTAGACGTCATGCCCCTCTGCTTCAAACAGCCTGCAAACTTCGCTTCCAAGCTGTCCCTTTGCTCCGGTAACTAAGATTTTCATAGGAACCTCCGTATTTCTTAAGAACCATACTGCTGTTCATAATAGGATTGGTAAGCTCCCGAACGTATGCGTTCCCACCATTCTTTATTGTCCAGATACCATTGTATGGTCTCCTGGATTCCCGACTCGAAGTTATGCTTAGGCTGCCAGCCCAGCTCTGTCGTTATTTTGCTTGCATCAATTCCATATCTGCGGTCATGTCCCGGACGGTCCTGGATAAACGTAATTAAATCTTCGGATTTGCCGAGTGCGGCCAAGATCGTTTGGATGATGACCAGGTTGGTACGCTCGTTATTTCCTCCGATATTGTACACTTCCCCGTCCCGTCCGCTGTGCAGAACTAGATCGATCGCCGAGCAGTGATCTTCCACGTAAAGCCAGTCCCGTATGTTGAGGCCGTCTCCATAAACGGGAAGAGATTTCCCGTCCAGGGCATTGGCAATCATAAGCGGAATAAGCTTCTCCGGAAACTGATACGGTCCGTAATTGTTGGAACAGCGCGTAATATTAACCGGCAGCCCGAATGTTTCGTGATAAGCGCGAACGAGCAAGTCTCCCCCTGCCTTACTAGCCGAATAAGGACTGTTAGGAGCAAGCGGCGTCGTTTCCGAAAATAGCCCGGTTTCCCCAAGAGAGCCGTACACTTCATCCGTAGAAACCTGTATAAATTTAGTAATCCCATGGGCTTTGGCGGCATCCAGCAGTACCTGAGTCCCCATAACATTGGCTTGAACAAAAATGCCGGGATCCAGAATACTGCGATCCACGTGAGACTCGGCCGCAAAGTTTACGACCACGTCAACGCCAAGCTCAAAAGCCCGCTCTACTGCGTTCCGGTCGGAAATATCCCCTTTCATGAACCGGTAGTTGGGATGGTTTTCGACTGATTTTAAATTCTCCAGATTTCCGGCATAAGTCAAGGCATCCAAATTGATGATTTGGTAATCCGGGTATTTTTTAAGCATATAAAGCACAAAGTTGCTTCCGATAAAACCCGCTCCGCCTGTTACGAGAAGTTTCATGACCCGACCTCCTCTTCAAAGTTGTTATCCGCGTCCGCCAAGCTCGGGTGTTTTTCATCTTTTGCCGAAAGTATAGGACTGGATGTGGGCCAATCGATAGCAAGTGCGGGATCGTTCCACATGATCCCCCTATCATTTTCAGGGGAGTAATACTCGTCTACCTTATACAATACTTCCGTGTTCGGCACCAGCGTGCAAAAACCGTGAGCGAAACCTCGCGGAACAAGAAGCTGGCGCTTATTTTCCGAGCTTAATATAAAACCTTGCCACTGGCCGTACGTCCGTGATTTTTTACGTATGTCAACGATAACGTCGTAAATGGCTCCGGCAAGCACGCGGATAAGCTTGGTCTGCGCTTTAGGATTGAGCTGATAATGAAGCCCCCGGAGAACGCCGGTTTCGGAAGAAAGCGAGTGGTTATCTTGAATAAAGTGATAGGAGATTCCCAGTTTTTCAAACACCTGTTGGTTATAGCTTTCCATGAAGAATCCACGGCTGTCGCCATGGACTGTAGGTTCGATAAGAAACGCTTCAGAAAACTTGGTTTTGATTAGTTTCATTGTCCAAGCTCCTTTATTACAATTTTAATTTCCCGAATTCGTCACCGAACGTAATTTCTTTAGCCAATTCATTCGCCAACGCAAGCGATGAGTGAGTGCCTGCATCCGTCCACCAACCCTGGAGCACATCATACGTCAGTTGCTTCTTTGCAATATAAGCGTTGTTAACATCGGTTATTTCAAGCTCCCCACGTTTAGAAGGGTGCAGCGTTTTAATAATATCGAAAACTTGGCTGTCATACATATAGATTCCCGTAACAGCATAGTCGCTTTTGGGGGTCAACGGTTTTTCTTCGATCGACACAATCCGGTCATCATCCAGCTCAGGCACTCCGTATCTTTGGGGATCATGCACTTTTTGAATTAAAATCTTAGCGCCTTCGGATTGTACCTTGAAATTACTAACATATGCTGAGATATCGTCTTGAAATACATTGTCACCCAAAATGACGGCGATTTGTTCTCCGGCAGCAAATTGTTCGGCCAGACCCAGCGCTTGTGCGATCCCGCCTGCGTCGTCTTGGACTTTATAGGTAAATGAAACTTCCAAGTCTGATCCGCTGCCGAGCAAATTGACCACATCTCCCATATGATCTTTTCCCGTTACAACCAGAATATCTGAAATACCCGCTTTTTTTAACTTCTGTACGGAATAAAAAATCATTGGATATTTACCTACAGGCAGTAAATGTTTATTGGTGACTTTGGTCAACGGATATAGTCTTGATCCCGTTCCTCCAGCTAGAATAACACCTTTCATTTCATGTTCCTCCCTATTGCTTATCTGCTGCTGCTAATACTCATTCATTACAACGTTGTCAAATTCAATATTATACTTCTCATGAGAGTTGATCATAACGACCCCATTGGTCGCCCCTTCCGGAGCAACTTCATACATTTCATAATTATTCCACTGGGGTGTGCTTTGCACAAGTTTTATCGAAGTCGATACCAATTGATTAGAATCATTAAACCAGTTAATTTGAAGCCTGGTCGCAGAATTATTCAGCACCTCTGTTCGGCTGTAAAACGAAAGCTTGTAGATTTTTAAAGCTTCGACTTTTACTCTTTGCATGATAGGGGTTTCAGCAGCCGCTCTTACATATATCTTACCATCTTGCGCATCTTCTTGAACGATAGCACTTTTGCGAAGGTTTTGTGATTCCCAGGAAGTTTTTTCTAAAACAGATTCAAAAGACCCATCCTTCACTAAATTCCCTTCGTTATGAGGAACCCCATTACTTTGTTCAATCCTCATTAGATATATGATTTGTCCTTCTAGTAGATAAGGGTGCTTAATTGGTTTACTGCCGGTAATGCGCAAGTTATATTGGCTTAGTTTTTTTACAATTTCCGTAAGGTTTCCGTTATGCGGGTTATAGACGGTGTATATTTTTTTTGATTGATTTTTAGCAAAAAACTCATTTGTTTTGCTAACAATAGCTTCATTCGCCGTAGCCTTCCACCATTCAAATTGAAGATTAATTGTAGGTATATTCGGCTTTAAAGAAATTGCGTAACCGGACGGTCCGGTTAGCACCCAGGCCTCCACATCCTGGACCGTGTCTTTATCAACTCTGTCGTTAAAAATTAGAGAAAAATTATTTTTCAAAGCCTGTTTGCTGGTTCGGAAAGAAGGCTTATCTCCCAAGTTAAAATCTTTGGCTAAAATCAGATGATAACTTGAAAGCACTTGTCCGATAAGTAAGATAGCAAAAATATAACCTAACATATTTGAAGCGATTTTTTTTGAATGGACACATTTAAATATAACCGTAACAATGAGAATCCCGGATAAAACTTCTAAATATAATCCGTATCTTATGTAGCCTGTACTTATCGTCCATATATAAAGACAGCAGATAAAAAGAATACTTAGAAACAGTTCAGAAAGTTTTCTTGGTTTTTTGAATCTGACCAGTTCAACTATAAGCAGGAATATTGCTGCCATAAATCCTAAACTGATTCTTCCTGTGTAGGCTGCTTTTTCAGAAAGTATTTCAGGATGAAAATACATATAAACGGGCCAAAACAAAATCTGAAGAAAGGAATGAGGCCCCCATCGATCGTCTTTGAAATTGCTATCCATATAAAAATATTCAGATTTAAAGATTTGATTGTAGAAAGGAAATAACGGATTTCCGGTATTCAAATAAGTATATAAGAAATAGGGGATGCATGGTATGCAAGCCAAAAGTACAGAGATTCCGAACTGTTTAAGAGTAATATTTCTTATGTGTTTGATAACATATATAAACAGAAGCACGAAAGAAAAGATAGCAAAAGTTAATTTTAAAGCTACGCAAAATCCAAACAGCGCCGCAAAGTAATAGGACGTGTTTCTGCTATACGATTTCCCATTGGTTAAGAGCTTTAACTGCTCAAGCAGAATGGGGATAGCGATCAAGTCAATCATGTATACGCCAATATTGGCGAGAATAAATTCTGTGGAAACCAAAAATGCAGCTAATAAGCTAAGCAAGGCTACATTCAATTTATGCTGATGCAAGGCCGCTTTTAAAATTCCTTTTAATTGATAAAAAATCACAACAATTAATAAAGTATTTAAAAGGGTTCCTGCACGATATCCGAATAAACTTCGAAACACTTTATAAAGCCCGTCCGGGAAGAACGGAAAAAAGGTTACATATGAGGATGGAAGAAAATTCTCGTTAATATTATCCATGAAACGTAAGTCTTGCATAGGCAAGTGAAAGTTAACGGTATCCCCGCCGTAATCCGGAAAGGGAAGCGCCAAAAATGTGAATGCAATTAATACGCCCATAAATATAAGATCGGAATGTGCATATAAAAAGGGTTCCATGCTAAAAAATCTTTTGAACAACCAAACAATGCCGATCATAAAAACGGGACTGAGCACGACAAAATTAAATGCAATATTCACGTTTAATAAGAATGTAATGAAATTAAGAATATCACCTAAAAAAACAGCACCAAGAAACGAAAAAAATAAGAAAGAGAGAAGGTGTGTATGGATTTGTTTATTCATAGGGAACTCTCTCCTCTACCCAGTAACTGTTTTTTTGAATTTGCTATTCTACTCTTCACAAAATAAAAGATTTCCTGAAGAATAACTGGCAAACACACACCGATCAAAACAAATACATAGACGCTGGTGTATAAACCTATTCTGTACAATTCAATTGCGGTAACCAAATGGAGATACATAATAATTTGTGAATTCCTGCCTATGTAGACCATGAGATTTTTAAAAGGAGAATTCACAAACATTCGCCCTATAGTAAAAATTACAACTGTTCCTAAAAGAGGAATTAAAATATCTAGCAGAATATTCCCGTACTTATGCTGTTTCATATCGAGGAAATACTCGAAATACCCTTTTCTTACTAAGTAAATAACGAGTAAAAGCAGAGGAAAAGCGGCAAATTGAATGCTTTCTTTCTTAATAAGATGCTTTGTATAGAAACCCATTGCATAAAAAAACAGAGCAAAAAAGGCAACATCTATGTTCATTGGTATCTTTAAGCCGGGAAATAAATAAGACTCCAGATGGGCCGCCATGAAGAACAGAAAAATAATAGAAAATTGAAGAAACTTGCTTTTTATAAACATTGAAAGCAAACAGAAAATTAATTGGCAAAAGAAGAGACAAGTTATAAACCAAATAGGCGCATAATAACCATCTATGTACCTTCCGCCAGCTAAAATATGAAGCAGTTCATTTCCAAATTGCTGCTGGTTGATTGGAGTAAACAGATATCGGTAAACTGTGATCAGAGTGATGATAAAAAAATACGGAACAAAAAACCGGGTTGCAGTTTTTCTTATCCATGCCCCTAGATGTTCTCTTTCAACGGGTTTAAAAAAGTAACCGCTCATATAGATAAAAGCAGGCATATGAAACCAATAAATAAGAGTATGCAAATTAGAATAATACTGGATAAAAGCCGAGTGCCCAAATACGACTAAAATAATTAATAAACCTTTCGTAATGTCAGCTACATCATCTCTGTTTTTCAATGTTTTTCTCCTTATAGCTTGCTTACCTGGATATTATTTATGATTTCTTCCCACTCCATTAATAAACGATAAACATCGTCTTCCCTAATGAATGGGCCTTTTTGTATTTCTATGAATTCCAATTCTTCTTCACTGTATATACTATGTACGGCTCCAGCGGGAATATTAATTATATCACCGGCCTGTATCGTACTGTATACACCATCCAGAATAAGGTGCCCTTTGCCGGAAAGAACACTCCAAACTTCGGTTCTGCACTTATGATAATGATAAGATAAGTTTTTCCCCTTATTTATGTGAACTCTTTTTGTAAGCACTTCTTTTCCATCCGGATAACTCACGTAATCCAAAACACGGTACCATCCCCATCGCCTTTCTACAAACATGGGTCTTCCGTCTATTTCTTTAATAATTTCCTTTAGCTTCGGACTCGCCGACTTTTCTGTTACGAGTACACCGTCAGGACTGACTGCAACCACCAGATTACTGCAGCCTAACACAACTACCGGAATCTCCAGTTCATTTACAATATGAGTGTTTTTTGACTCTTCATCCATCAAGCCTTGGCCTAATATGGAGTTCCCCATTTCTTCGGATAAGGTATTCCAGGTGCCCAGGTCTTTCCATGTACCTTTATACTCCGTTACGATAACTTGGCTTAACTTCTCCACTACTTCATAATCTAAAGATATTTTGGGTAGTTCCGAATAGTTTTTTTTCATCAAATCGAAATCCGCTACAATTCCTTTGCTTTCCAATATTTCCATAAAAGTTCCAAGTTTAAATGAAAATATGCCGCAGTTCCAAAGTGCATTTTGGGAGATTAGCTGCTCAGCTTTTTGCATGTTTGGCTTTTCGACGAATGAATCTACCCAAGAATAGGGGCCTTCCTGACCAAGGCTAGGTACAATATAACCGTATTTCTCCGACGGAAAGGTAGGTGTTACTCCAATTAAAGCAAGATGCGCCTTTGTGCGTTCCAGCAAAAAATCCAGTTCTTTTATCTTATGGTAGAACTCATTCTCTACATAGGGATCAACCGGTAAAATAACGATTGTCTCATCCCCCGAAACTCTAAGCTCGCTATGTAAGTAGGTCGCCGCAAGCGAAACAGCGGGAAAAGTATCCCGCGAGGAAGGCTCGATAATAACAGGCACCTCCGGACCGAGTTGAGAGACAATGCTTTCATATTGACCTCGGTTTGTTGTTATAAAAGCCTCCTGACTTAACCCCGCGGCCGAAAGCTGCTTCCACACTCGTTGAACCATGGATTCGGCTTGGCCCTCTTCATTTTTAAGGACTTTAAGAAATTGTTTGGATCTTGAATCATTTGACAGTGGCCAGAGACGTTTACCCGATCCGCCTGACAGGAGAATAATTTTCATTAAGCTCTTCCTTTAGAAGCCATTTTTTTATAACGCGTAATATTTTGCCTTAAGGAACGTAAAGAATCCCATTTCGCTTTTTTAACTTCCTGTTGCTCTTTTGAAACGGCCGACTTAAGAACGGAAGCTATGAATCTGATATATTCTTTTATAAATATACTTTTCGAAAAATTTTTGAGTATGAATAACATTCTATTGCGATATACGTGGAAAATAAAAAAGGGAGACCATTCTTTGCTGCTTCCGGTATGAATATGTCTGACTACGGCGGAAGGACAGTAGATCAATCTTTTTCCCATTTTTTTTATTCTAAAAGCAAGGTCCGTATCCTCATAATACATAAAAAATAGTTCGTCAAACATGCCTGCACTTATGAAATCATCCTTCTTCATCATCATGGCTGCGCCGCAAGTTGTCTCTACTTCCCTAATTTGTTCATACTGGCCTTTATCTTCTTCACAGAATCCGATATCATACCCGTTAAACCCTTGATCGATACCCGAACCGACGTTTTGAATTAATTTAATGGAGGAATGGGCCGCTTCACTCGACGACAGGTGAATTGCTTTTCCAGGTTCATATTCACTACCGTTATCCATGAATAAACTTCCATGTGTTTCCGGGTCTTTCTTTTTTATCAAAATGTCATGAGAATCGATTCCGTCTAGTAATGGCAAGTAAAAATAAGAATGTCCGAAACAGACCGAATGATCCTCATAAACGAGCATATTTTTGCAAAATTTAGGATCTAGTTTATAGGTTTTACTATTAATGATAACCTCGTTATCAATGATGAGTTTATCATTTGTATGTACACCTATTTTCACAAAATCATAAAAGAAAAGAAGCTTGGAGGTAACGATTCCGGCTTTCTCATCCATCATACAAGTATATAAATTAGACAGCCATTCCGGATCCACCTTAGTATCATTGTTTAAAAAAACGATGTAGTCTCCCGAAGCATGCTGAACACCAAGGTTATTGCCGCCGGCAAAGCCTAAGTTTTTATCCGATTCTACGATCTTCAAACAATCCTGCGCATAATTTTCCTTTAAATAAGTAATGGAATCATCAGATGAATGATTATCTACAAATATAATTTCATAATTAAAGTGTTCGGCCTGTAAAGATTTAAAGGACTGGAAAAGCTGATCTATATATTTTAACCCATTATAATTAACTATAATTATGGAGATATTATAATGCATCGAATACCTCCTTTGTTTGTTTATAGAAATTATCAATCGAAAACTTTTGAGAACGTTCAAATGCTTTTTCAGTAAGTTGAACTCTCAGGTTATCGTCAAACAAATCTATCGTCTTTCGGATGCATTCTTCTTTGGAGTCCCAAAGATAGCCGCTTACCCCTTCTTTCACGATTTCAGGTTGACCGCCTTTACGAATAACAACGGGAATAACTCCGTAACTCATCGCTTCAACAGTGGTAATTCCGAAATGTTCCATTTTCTCGGGAAACAGATCATCTTTCTCGTTGTATCCAGTCGCATGCCAGAAAATCTTCGCTTCCCTGTACAGAGTTTCAAGTTCACTTAACGGCGCATTTAAATGAAGATAAATCGGATAGCCTTCTATTTTCGATTTAATTTTTTCCACATATTCCATATCTTCCGAATAATTAGATAAGGCTCCAACCAAATGAAATTCCCAGCCTTTTAGCCGATTGCTGTTTTCAATATAAAAATCGACAAGCTCATCTTGTTTTTTGTTGTGAGCCCCAACGAAAAACCGCCCTACCGAAAGGATAATATTTTTCTTTTGATTGAATTCCTGATCCCTAAGTGATTCCGTAAAGAATACCGGAGGATAGATAATCTTATTTTTGTGCTGTGTATGCCATATGCTCTCCTGCCAGTGATTCGTGAACTCCGAGTTTGTCATAAAATAATCGTAACTGTTTTTAAATCTGAAATCTAAATACCGTCCCATAATTTTTTTGGAAAGCTCATCAAACTGGAAACGCTTAGCCGGAAACATGCATGAATAAAGATTCTTTTTCGCTTTCCCGATATGTTTGCTCTGGTACATAAAATTGATAAACAAATCATATTTAGAAGTCATATTTTCAATTAACCGTTTATTTTGAAAATGCTCTCTCAAAGTTTCTGGTTTCGTAAGATCTATCTTTAGTAATTTGGTCTTTTCTAACTTAAGATCAAATCTAGCTTCCAGTTGGCTTAAATCAGGATAATCTTCCGAATGAACATCGATATTATTATAATTATGAACGAGTATGTCGATCTCAACCGCATCATAATATTCCTCAATGAACTTACATAAGTAACCCATATGCTTTTCGCCGCCACCTAATGTAGGAAGATAAGGATTTAGGATTAAGACTTTTTTTTTCATTTTGCCACCTCGATGAACCACTCATTTATATTTTTGAAGTTCTTGAAAAGCCTCATGATAAGATTTTTTTAACTCCTCGTAGAGAGTTTGTACATGTAACTGCTCTTCATAAAGATTCTTAAAATGTTGCATTGCTACGAAGTTAACATGATTTTGCTGGAGTATCTTTTCATATTCACTCTGCTGCTGAATAGTAAGACGCGTTAAGTCATCCACTTTTCCCGAATTCTCATGAAGGAGAACCGAAAGGTGGTTTAACTTCGCATGAATTTCTTTTTCATAAGTTTCGTTCTTTATTAGGTATTCATCGAATAACCGCTGCAAGTCAGCTACAATATTTGATATGATCGATTTTTCACTCTCGCTTTTATTTAATTTCAATACTTTCAAAAATCGCTTTTCAGTTAACTGGCGCAACAATTTTTCTAATAAATTCTTCGTATCATGCCAATCTTGACTTTGTTCCGTCACTTGGCTTAACAGGATTGATTTCGCTTCTTGGTTTTCTAAACGAATTAACAACTCTTCGGTTTTCTTTTTTTCTTCATGAAGAGAAAGCTCCAACTTATTTTGCACCAAAAGTGACTGGTTTGCTTGTTTCGCAAGCTCCCTGTTAAGAACTTTCATTTTCTCCAGCTCAGTCTCCTGTAAAATTAAATCATCTTCTAATTTGTTCATCGCTAATTCCGAATCATTCAACTTACTCTTGAGCATTGTCAAACTCTGGGCCGGCTGTAGATATTGTTTAGAGTAGGCATACTCATAGGTATTCCCCATCACATATCTTTGAAAAGCCTTCTCCATCGAATCAAAAACCGTTAATTCCGATGGATTTATTTGCCAAGCTTCCATTTGCTCTTCCAGGGATATAAAGTGACCAAGCTCTTCTCGATGCTTATGATAAAACAGAAGAAAACTTCGATAAAGCAAGTAATTTAAAGGTATCGCACATTCAAAAACCCACTCATAATCAATCATGGTAAACGCGTTTTGATATCTAATCAGGTTTTCAAAAATCAAATCTATATTGGCTATTTTAATGAGTTCCAACGGTTCTAAAAAAGTAACTTCAAAAAAAGGAGTTTTGATAGCCGCGTTAGTTTCTTTTGTAACACCAAACTGTCTTACAAAAGATAAATAGCTGTTTATAAGTTCATTAAATGAATGAACGTCATTTTTTCTTGCCGCATCCAAAAGCAAAGCATCTAAACTTTCGCCTTCCAGAAATTCGAAAGAGACCTGTTTGTCTATTAAATTACATTCAACGAGACTGATATAATCGTACTCTGTTTTTATCCAATTATAGGTTTCAGACATTTTTGCCACATGTGCTTCCGCCTCTTCTCTAAGAGGCTTCTTTAACACTATTTTCTTCCCTTGATCCACAGCAAAGTAAGTGGCAATTTGATAGTTCGGTAAACGCTCTCGAGTGTATTTAGCGAAAATCACATCCAATAAACTCACCTCTAATTTCGACATATCACTAGAAAAGAGTTAGAGAAATCTTCTGCTAACCCGCTGCTGACCAATCCTTCAAACACTTTCTTTTCATTGAACAGTACAAGTCTCTCTGAATCATAGTTGGGAGTGTGTTCAAAATATATACCTGGATCGGGTTTACAGGCATCCGAATATATATAAACAGGCAATTTATAATCCGGATATGGATAGTAAAAGGTATTCTCAGTAAAGCCCGCAACAGATATAAGGTCTGTTAATTCTCTTTTAGAGAAGGTCCGTACTTTCTTATCTTCCGGGTAATTATGCAGGCTATCAAAAAGCTCATTTGTATGATCTTCTCTTGCACCAGCCCAGTATTTCAAACCCAGTCTATTTTCTATTGCTATAATTAATTTACCGTTAGGTTTTAAGAGTTCTTTTATTTGTTTCAAAAAAAATTCATATGGATTATCGTGCTTAGTAAAGCGCGCGGCATATTCTAAAACCCCTATGAGCGTAATATAGTCAAATTTTTCTTTAAACCGGATGTCATTTAAGTTGCCTACGACTAATTCCAAGTTCGCTTGATTTTTATTCCGGTAGGCATTTATTTGAGCCCTTTTTTTAGAAAGCTCTACGGCCACAACCTTGTTAGCCTTCTTACACATTAAACCGGTAAGGGCCCCGCATCCCGCACCGATTTCAAGCACATTTGCATTTTTTTCAATGGGAAGCCACTCCAACAAATTTTCTCTTGCTGGTGATAAATGATACAAAATAGGCCAGCGGGAATCTTGTTTAAGAACTTTCTCAACCTCGTTTTCTTTCACTATTGCTAATAATTCATCTTCAATCGGACCGTCGCTATAAGTAATGGTGTCGTCATAAAATTCATAATTTAAGATGACGTTACCAATTTGCTCATTCATAAAAGAATCCTCCCTTCTCATGTTTCAAGTTCGATAGCAGATTGAAGATCATATATCCCAACAATTTTATTTACGCTATGGACCTCAAAAGAAAGAACGTCATAAAGACGATGATATACAACAAGGTCATCAGACTGATGACCCGTACACCCGAGCGATAAAGTATACACCCCGTTTTGAAGTAGAAGTTTTTGCTTGAATTTGACGGTCGCGGTATCACCGGGGGCAAAAGAACCAGTCGGCACATCTTGGAACCAGGTATTCGTTCCTGCTAATTCGTGTCCCTTTAAATCTTTAATAGTGAAAGCAAAAATCGGTTCTTCTATCTTTTCTTGAAAATGTACCTTCATTCGAAACTCCATGACTTCATCGCTTAAAATTTTAGAGGTCGGTTGTCCTTTTTCATCAAAAATACCGAAATCAACAATTTCCACCGCTTTACTTCCGTATTCAAGAACCGCACTATTAACCGGAAAGTATTGTTTCCATTTTCCTTGGACGGATTCTGCATAAGTTTCCTTGTTGACCTTTAAATCATCCTCTATGTCATACAAGTTTACTAATATTCTTTTGAAAACATCTACCATTTCGCGAGTTTTTCCTTCAGCAACCATCTCACCGTCATTTATAACAACCGCACGGGAACAATATTTTAAAATACTATCTAACGAGTGAGAAACGAATAGGATAGTTTTTCCGGCATTCTGAAATTCCGAAAACTTACGAAAACATTTCGTTTGAAAAGCTACGTCTCCGACAGAAAGAGCCTCATCTACGATCAGGATATCCGGGTCCACGTTAACCGCTACAGCAAAGGCAAGCCTTGCGAACATCCCGCTCGAATAACTCTTCACCGGTTGATTAATGAAATCTCCTATATCGGCAAAGTCTATGATGCTCTGGACTTTATTATCCATCTCTTCTTTCGAGTATCCCATTATAGCCCCATTGAAATACACATTTTCTAATCCGGACAGATCCGGATTGAAGCCGGCACCTAGTTCTAATAAGGCAGAAATTTTGCCCTCAACTTCTATAGTTCCAGATGTAGGAGTCAACACACCCGTAATCATTTTGAGCAGCGTAGATTTCCCCGCCCCATTTTTACCTAAAATTCCGATTGTTTCTCCCTTATATATATCAAAACTTATATTGTTTACAGCATGGAATATCTTATGTCTTGTTTTTCCTGAAGGATGAAAAGTTTCTATTACTCGGTCAACAGGTTTATTGTAGAGCCTGTACGTTTTCGATAGATTTCTTATTTTTATTGAGATTTGTTGTTCACTACCAGCCATTATTTTTTCTCCCTTTTATAGCACATCGGCGAAATGCGGCCGCAATTTTTTAAATGAAATGTAAGCAATCACCAATAAAATGAATGTTTCCGTCCAGAAAACAATCGTCAGCTTTGGATGTTCCCAAAACCAGTGCTGATAAATAAATGAGTCCCGGTATCCCTCTACGATGTAAAACATAGGGTTTAATTTCATGAACGGTTGGAATTTTTCAGGAATTTGGGCAAAAGAATAAAAGACCGGGGTCAACCAGAATCCAAACTGCAAAATCATCGAGACTACTTGCCCGACATCTTTAAAAAACACAGTCAAAGATGACGTAATCCACGAAATTGCCAATACTAGCATGAAGAGTGCAAATAAATAATAAATAGTTTGCAGAACATATAAAGTCGGATAAATACCATAAGCAATAAAAATAACGAAAAGAACCAAAATAAAAAATAAATGAACCACAAAAGATGAGTATATCTTAATTACAGGCAGCACACTGACTTTAAAAACGATTTTTTTTACAAGGTAACTGTTTTCGACAATGCTTTGCGTTCCGCCACTAACACTATCCGCAAAAAAGTTCCAAACGATCATTCCTGTTGCCAGCCAGAGAATGAATGGGAAATTATCTATTGGAGTAGCTTTAAAACCAACTTGGAAAACAAACCAAAAAATCAGTAGACTTATAAGGGGCTGCAAAAATGCCCAGGTAATTCCAAGCACAGAACCTAAATATTTATTTTTGAAGTCCTTTTTCGCAAGCATAATAATCATCTTCTGTGACTTAAAAAAATCTTTTAAGCTGTCTAACATCTTTTTAAAAAAAATCATACTCTTAACCCCTCGGTCATGATCATTTGAATATGGCAATTCTACATTCGTCCGCCCTACATCAAACCTAACTGTACCCCATCCAATCACAAATTGGAATATTTTCTCCGCTATGATAAAATATTGTCGAGATTTATCGGAGAGGGAGACTGTGATGTACGCGTATAAAAAGCCAAAGCTAGACGAAAGAGAACAGGCTGAAAAGAGTTCTATCATCTTTTGGCTGTTGATCGGGTTCGTAACCCTGTTTTTGTTCTGGGCCCCGTTTCAGAAGGCCTTGTTTAACGGAAATTCGCTGAACTTTGAAAGACCTATTTATTCCGCCGTGATATGGGCCTCCATTTTTCTGTTCCTGACGGGAATCTACTTCTTCTACTTCTGGAAGCTTCGGGAACGCAAAGATCTTCTGAGTTTGTTTATCTTCTTAATTCCGCTCAGTTACCTGATTTCCTTGCTGCCGGCCGCTTCCAAATATTCGGCGGTAAACCTCCTGCTTATTCAGATCGTGCTCGTAACGCTATTCCTAATCGGAGCCTATCTGACCAAATCGGCGTTGGGAAATAAAATCATTCATATCGGGCTCCTGACCAGCGGTTATGTAATTGTGATCTTTGGTATCATGAACTGGCTTGGAAACGGCAAGCTCGCCGGAACGCTGGTAAGCTGGTTTGCCTCGATAGATGCTACCGGCATCTACAAGGACGCTGTCATGACGGATTCAAACGGTTTGCGGTTGACCTCCGTGTTCCAGTACGCCAATACGTATGCGGGCTTCTTGATCGCGCTGTGGGGCGCAGGACTATTCCTAGTATCGAAGAACCGCGGCTGGTCCAAAGTTCTGGTACACGCCCTGTTCATCGTACCGGTCCTGGTTTCCTTTATGCTGACCCTCTCACGCGGTGCGATTGTCTTTCTGCCCATTATTTTCTTCCTTATTCTAATCTTTCAGAAGCCGTCTAGGCAAATCCTGCTGCTTATTCATGCGGTATTGTCGACTCTCGCTTCGTTTGCAGTTTTAAGCAAAATTACAACGATAGGCATTGATGTGAACAAGGAGTTTTCGGCCTCTCTTTCGGGCAAAGGCTGGCTGCTGCTTATCGGGTCCAGTGTCATTTACGGAATCCTTGCCTTGTTGGTGCAGCGTTTTGTCGCTCCGTTACTGGAAAGCAAGCTGGAGAAATTCTCCTCCAAAAAATGGTCGTTTTTCGCTATTCCTGCGGGTTCCATTGTCCTAGGTCTCTTAGGGTTCTTCGTGGTCATGGCCACTTCGCTTAAAAATCTGCTTCCCGAAAACGTACGGATCCGGCTGGAGACGATCAATTTCGGCCAACACAGCGTACTGGAGAGAATAACCTTCTACAAAGACGCTTCCAAGCTGTTCGCGGACTATCCGTTGTTCGGCGCAGGCGGCGGCGCTTGGTCGAGTTTGTACGAGCAATATCAGAACAACCCCTACACAAGCCGCCAGGCGCATAACTTCTTCATGCAGTATCTCGTTGAAGTCGGGGCTATCGGTATCGTGATCCTGGCCGTACTGCTGATTGCCATTTTTGCGATTTACATTCGTAACTATATCCGCAGCACGGAACAGGAACGTGACAAACATTTCGTTTATTTCATCTTTGTCATTGCTATTCTGGGGCACAGCGTACTCGACTTTGATATGAGTTACGTGTATATTGGAGCGCTAGTATTCCTTTGCTTAGGAGCCATGGTTGCCGGCGTTAAAACGAAGGAATTTGCCAAACAAGTTCCATCGGTGAAATATGTATACCCATCGGTTATTATTGTTTTGTCAATTGTTACTCTGTTCATTTCCGCCCGTTATCTGAGTGCAAACAGTTCTTATAATAAAACGCTGGAAGTGGCTAAAACTTCGAAAAACTATACGGAAATTGTAACGCCGCTAGATAATGCATTAAGTTTAAGAGCAAATCATCCTGAATATGTTTTGCTGAAAGTGGACCTTTTGGCACAAATTTATAAACAAACTCAAGATGAAAAATATTTAAATGAAGAAATAGCGTTAATCAATACTGCACGAGCTAAAGAACCTTACAATAAATCTCTTCTGGACCGTGAACTAAACACCCTTCAGATTAAAGGGCAGCAAGAGCAAGTCGAGAAGCTTATCCAAAATGGCCTTAGCTATTATCCATGGGACATTAGCTTCTACGAAAGAAGTATTCAATATCATGTTACGGCCGGTTTTGAAGGATATGCCGCCAAGGATAAGACTGCTGCAGATAAGGAGTGGAATCAGGCTCTCCAAGTTTACCAGCAAGTTCTCGATCGCATGAAGGAACTGGCCAAGCTTCCTGAAGGACAGCTCCAGGGCCGTGAATTTAACGTAACGGAACCCATCAGACTTTATCTGGGTCAAATGTACTTTGCTCAAGGCAAGTACGCCGATGCGGAAGCCTTATTGAAACCTTTCATTGCCGGTGAACTTAAAGACGAGAATGCCCAGACAGGTGCCCGCTATTATCTGGCAGCTCTAAAAAAGCAAAACAAAACCGATCAACCGGCTATGGATAAGGTAAAAGCATTAACTCCGACTGTCGAGCAAGAGATTGATCAAATTATCGCAAACACACCCCCGCTATAAGATAAAAGGTAAAAGCCTGCTCTCCCGTTAACGTGGAGAACAGGCTTTTTATTTTAGAATCAATTAGGCCAATTGGGAAGTTTAAAAAGCAAATTGTCCTTATTTTTCACCGCACGATACAAAAAAGTCCCAGCATGCAAATAGTATTCTGGTGCTTTTAGCACATTTTTTGTTTCATTTTTCCAATGTTCGGATAATTATTCTTGTTAAATACTTACATGGATGAACTATCATCGCGAAGGAGGTGAATCGACAAAAGATGAAACTTAAGATCAAGATTACAGACAAAAAACAAAAGAGAGAATGGAGCGTTGCCCCGATGAATCAATGGTTCACCAAAACAGCCCAAATGCTGTGCTTGACGCTGATGCTTTCAGCTCTAATGCCGATTCTTGCTTCTGCACAAACAAGTTATTCCGGTGTCTCCTTCAACAACGGAACGGTTAAGGGTTCCGTATACTTAGACCACAAAAGCGGCGATGAAACAGAACTACGCCTCTATGGTCCGGACGGTCAATATGTGGGGGTAGTCAAAGCTACTTACGCGAATTATTTCGATGAAGCCAAACAGCAGTATAAATACGATTTCCAAACGGTTGTCGACTCCGCTTACCGTTATGTTAAATTGTATTCGGTAGTGGATTCCGTGTATGAAACTGTTAACAATGCAGCCTATAACAACGACAACGATAACGACAATGATTCCGATAACGGTTCCACTACTCCCGGCGGAAGCACTGGTGGCGGTGGCGGGAACGGTGGAGGAGTGACCACTCCTGGCGACGGAAGCACAGCCGTAAATTCCATTAAAGCCGGCGCTGACGGTTCTCTGGACGCGCAGGCGTTGAAGGATGCCCTTGCCAAAGGGGATACGCTGGAGATTGTTCTGAACGGTGATATGGTAAATATCCCGGCATGGGTGCTGAAAGAGAACAGCGACAACAAGCAAATTACAGTCAGAAACGGCAGCGCCGTTTACTATGTTCCTCTTGCGGCAATAAATTACGATTCCCTTGCTTCCTCCCTATCTGTCGGAACAACTGACCTTTATATCCGTGTTACCGTGAAGTTCGTTTCCGAAAGCATGCGCAGCACGATGCAAACGGAAGCGGCCGCAATGGGCGGTAAAATTATCGGTACTCCGGCTGATTTCAACCTTGAAGCAGCTACTTCTGCCGGTAAGACTTCCATGATCAATACAGGCAATGTCTATGTGCCTCGCAGCCTGAACTTCGATACCGTTCTGAATCAGGCAAAAACAACAGCCTTCCTGTATAACGAGACGACCAAAACCATGACGTTCGTTCCGGCTTTCTACACGTTTAGCGACGGCAAAACAGACGTAATGGTAAAACGTCAAGGCAACAGCGTTTACGGTGTGCTTGAGCTTAACAAAACTTTCTCGGACATCAAAGGACATTGGGCAGAATCGAACATTACGATGCTGGCTAACAAGCTTGTTATCGACGGGGTAACTAACACGACCTTCCAGCCAGACCGCAGCGTAACTCGCGCCGAATTCGCAGCTATGCTCGTTCGTTCGCTGGGTATTCAGAACACTGGCGCATCCTCCACGTTCAAAGACGTAGCCTCCAACCAGTGGTATGCGGATGTTGTAGCGACAGCAGCCAAGCTGAAGCTGGTAGACGGCTATGAAGACGGTACGTTCCGTCCGAACAGTCAGATTACTCGTGAAGAGCTTTCTGCCATGGTCGTTCGTGCTCTTAGCTACGCCGGGGTAAACACCAGCACGGAAATCACTAAGGGACAAGCCATGCTGACTAAATTCAACGATTCTCATAAAATCGTTTGGGCCAAAGATGAAATTGCTGCGGCACTGAGCCTCGGTATCATCGACGGCATGACTTCTACTACGATCGAGCCTCTTCAGCAGGCTACACGCGCACAAAGCGCAACGATGCTGAAGCGTTTCCTGACGGCGGCTAAATTTATTTAAGCAACCCACAAAGACAGTTCCTGCAAAGGAACTGTCTTTTACTTTTTATGCCTTTTATGACTACCGCTTTAGCTTAATTTTCTTGCCCATAAATCGGCCGATTGCTACCCGAACAAAATCTTTGGCGGCTACAGGCACGCCAAGGATTCTATAACCGGCAGCGGATAGGCCCGGGTTCACCTTGTGTTTTGCACCCTTCTTTATTTACCACTTCAAGGCACGTAACTGGTCATCAGAAATCCCCTTTTCAAGACTATAGACATAAAAAAAGACCGCCTTTTTATCCGGCAGTCTAATTCGTATTTTCTTCCCGCTGAGGTACTTTCCAATCGGTCTTGTCGATCTTCTTCTGTAAAAAGAAATTGCCTACGGCCAGGAGCAGATTGCTGATCAAGGGAATGATTCCTTTGATGATTTCCGTCATCCTTAAGCGCCTCCTTTTGCTTCCTCACTCTTTTAGTATACCAGAAAAATCCAAATGTGATTCAAAAAGAAAAACACGTCAGCCGATCATCTTCTATTCCATACGCGAGATCTCCCATAATCGTTTCACTTTTTGCAGCGGAGATCGTACTCCTGGATTGTGTCTCCGGTATAAGCAGCTTACGATGGCATTCCCCGCTCAGGGGGAAGCGTATCTGGCAGAAAGACCCTATACCACTTGCCCGCCGCATGACTTCTTCCGGTAAGTTACCAAGCCCCTAAGCCACAGGGATAGGGCATACAGTTAAAGAAGCCATGCTTCGTCAAGTGTCTAATCGGTCTTCTTCGTGGACAAATCTTGTCAAAGTGCGATCAGCCTTTATCCCTAACTTCCAAAGCAAGCGTGTGCATGCTTACTCCGCTTTTGAATACATGGGTTACCCTGCGAAAAGCAGAGAAATCCGCTTCGGGATCGCCTTCGAGGAGAATGACATCCGCCCATTTCCCGATCTCTAAGCTGCCGGTCTCCCCCTCGATGCCAAGCGCTTCGGCAGCCATATAGGTAGCGGCGTGTATGACTTCTTGCAGGGACATGCCTTCTTCTTTCATGAGCTCAAGCTCCGTCGCAAAATCTCCATGCAGGTTAAACGGGGTACCCGCATCCGTACCGGCGGCAATTTTTATGTTCTCTTTATGTGCCTTTCGAAAGCTTTCACGATGGGGAATCATGGCTTCCTCATTTTTTCTTACCGCAAACTCCGGTATGCCGGCAGCCATTCCATGCTTTACAATCTGATAGGGAGCTGCCAATGTCGGGACGAGATACGTGTTTCGTTCCTTCATTAATCGGATCGCTTCATCATCCAGCTCAACTCCGTGCTCAATCGTTGTCACGCCTGCACGAATCGCATTTTTGATCCCCTCGTTGCCTTGGGCGTGTGCGGCTGTTCGTTTTCCGGCCTCTTTGGCAACTTGGCAAGCGACAGCTAATTCTTCTTCAGTTAACTGGGAAGCTCCTGCCTTTACCCCGGGTGTCAATCCACCGCCTGTAGCCATGAGCTTAAGAAAGTCGGCCCCTTCTTTTATTTTGCTTCTCGCCGCTTTTCTAACTTCCTCGATGCCATCTGCCTCAGTACCGAACATATGGCAGTGGCCGCCTGTCATCGTAATCGGTTGACCGCAAGCAAAAATCCTCGGGCCTTTTACAATCCCCTCTGAAATCGCTTTTCGCAGTTCAATATCTATATTGTATTTCGAACCGCAATTTCTAACGGTGACTACGCCTGATTGAATCTGTTTCCCTGCATGAACAAGTGCGCGATAGGCGGCAACACCGACCGAATCTCCTATTGTTTTGCCCATGGAATCGGGACTGCCATCCATCGTTAAATGAACATGCAGATCGATGAGACCGGGTAGTGCGGTTAATCCTGTGCCATCAATGACCAGATCAGCCTGATTCGCTAGATCATGGCTGCCTAACCCAAGAATTCCGGTTTCATCAAAAAGGAGATTGGCACCTTCCGTTTTGCTGCCTCGCCCGTTATATAAAGTAACATTCCGAATATAGGTTTTCATGCTAAGCCCCCTTCTCTAAACCAACGTTATTCGTTTGAATGGCTTGATTACGTGTAAGCATACTGACGAGGATTAATGCAGCCGTATTTAGAAGTACGGCGATGAACCCGATATTTAATTCTTGAATGGCTTGCGGCAGACCCGGGAATAGCTGAGCTATCGTAAGATCGTTCAGCGTAATAAGAATGACAGTGAGAACACCGACGAGCATTCCGGCCGCAGCGCCCTGCTTGGTGAAGAATCTCTTATTGACCAGAGAAGCGAGCAAGGGCGGGAATAACTGGGTCACAAAATTATAGCCCATCAGGAGCAGGGTCATGATCGTGCTGCTGTTGAAAATGGCGTAAAACATGCAAACGAGAGCGATAATCGGAACGAGCAGCTTGGCAACCCTGCTAAGCCCCGCATCAGTGGTTGCAGGAAAAATGACTTGGTAGATGTTTTTCGCGACAGCTGTTGAAGCGGCCATGAGCAGCAAGGAGCCGGGAACGATCCCTGTCAATAATCCTGCAGCTCCGATAAAACCGACGAACCAAGGGTCGAACGTTTGGATCGATATTTTTAACAGCGCCAAATCCCCATTGGGACCGGTTAATCCCGGAACCTGTAGAATCGCCGTGAACCCGACGATTAATACGAATGGCAGCATCAGTGTATAAAGGGGCATGATAATCGTATTTTTCTTAAATACATTCGTGCTTTTTGCGGAAAAATAGGCGGCGAAAGTATGGGGCCACATGCTGAAGCCAATCACAGTGAGCAAGGTTGTCGAAATGAACCAGGAGAAAGATAAGCCCTTATCAGGAACAAGCAGAAAGTTCGGTTTCGCTTCATTGACTGCCTCAAACATCGATTGAATACCGCCATAATAGTGGTAAGGGAGATAGATACCTAAAAAGAGAACGATTATAAAGATTAAGATATCTTTGATGACGGCCGTCCATGCCGATCCATGAATACCGGAAACGCTTACATAAATCGTAATGACGATGGTAGAGATGACAATGGCAAGAGAGGGCGAAATCGAACCGTATGAGGCTGCGGATACGATAATCCCCAATCCTTTAAATTGCAAGATCAGATACGGGATGAGTGCCAAGACACCTACAATCGCTACCAATACACCTAAACCTTTGCTTTTGTATTTGATAGCGAAGAAATCAGATTGTGAAACAAGTTTGTGCTCTTTTGCATATCTCCAAATCGGCGGCAGCAGCCAATACCCGAGTAAATAGCTTAAGGAAGAGGTGCATAGGATATAAAATGCCGGGCCGCCTTTGGAATAGGACCAGCCGCTTGTCCCGAGGAAAGTAGAAGTGGTGTAAATCTCCCCGGCGAGTAATAGAAAAACGAATACGGTGCCAAATCCCCGTCCGCCTACAGCCCACTGTTCCATATTCATATCTTTTCCTCTTCTCGCCATTAACCCGAGAAAGAGACACAGCAGAAGAAACCCAAACATAATGAGCAGAGCCGTATTCATACCTCATCGCCCTCCCTATCGAGCAATCCGTTTGATTTATCCAGCTGATAAATAACCAGCATCGTAAGCGAAGAGAGAACGATCCACAGCAAGATCCAGAAGAGCAGGAATGGCATACCTAATACGTAAGGAGTAACTTGATTAAAGACAACGGCGCCTCCGAGCATTCCGATAAACGGAATAATAACGAGCCAATAATAACTTCTCATTCCAGTTAACCCCCTCAAGCTTTTTCCAATCTCAATCAGCAATCCGCAGAATTCGTATGAACGAGCTGCCCTCCTTTAAAGACCCGCTTGATTCTCGCTTTATCTTGAAGGATTTTGATATCATGCAGCGGATTCCCGTCGACGACGATCATATCCGCGATTTTCCCCGGCTCGATGACCCCTAGCTCCGTTAAACGAAGTGCTTCCGCCGCTACTTGCGTAGCGCTTTTAATCGCATCCATTTCAGACAAACCGTTTCTCACGAGACACTCCAGTTCATACGCATTTTCCCCGTGGTAATTAAAAGGGGTTCCCGCATCCGTACCGGCGACGATTTTGACGCCTGCCGCAATCGCCTTTTGTAAATTGGCTTCATGGGCGGTCTGGTAGTATTCCACCTTTTTAATATGGTGTTCAGGGACGCCGCCCGCTCGGCCGTATTTAATCGTTTTGAAAGCAGACAGAGTCGGAACGAGATAAGCGTTTTTCTCCAAAAAGAGCTCAATCCCTCGATTATCCAAGAATGTCCCATGCTCAATGGTCCGGACACCGGCTTTCAAAGCATTATGAATTCCCTCTACGCCAATGGCATGGGCGGCTGTGACTTTCTCGAATTTCACCGCTTCTTCTACGGCAGCCTGCATTTCATCAATGGTTAATTGAGCGATCGTTCCCGGACCTGGCGACATCCCTCCGCCCGTAGCCATCATTTTAATGTTGTCGGCACCCAGCTTTAGCTGCTCGCGGGCCGCTCTTCTTGCCTGGTCCACACCGTCCAAGACGATGCCGATTCCATCTATATTGACGCCCTCAGGAAACATATCTCCGTGTCCGCCCGTTATGGTCAAGGCTTTCCCGCTGGCAAAAATCGTCGGGCCGACGATAATTCCTTGTTCGACTGCCTTTTTAATGGCGATATCAATATGTCCCTTTTCGCCCATGGTACGAAGTGTCGTAAACCCCGCTTGAAGCGAGCGCTTGGCTCTCTCTACACCTTTAATTGCGGCGAACGCTGCCGTATCCATGACCATGTCGGTGAAGGTGCTCGGCTCGCCTGCCATACACAGATGGACGTGGGTATCAATCATTCCCGGCATCAAGGTCATGCCTTTTAGATCGAACAGCTCTGCATCACCGGCTTGGAGCACAATGGTTTCATCGTAGCGGCCGACATACGTGATTTTCTCGTTTTCCACAATGACCAGAGCTTCTTTTTGCACTGTGTCGCTTTTTCCATCTATGAGCAAAGCGTTCTTGAAAATTTTCTTGTTCGTCATCTGGCATTCTCCCTTATTCATAATTTTCGGTAAAAGTAAGCGTATACAATTAAGAAATCAAATTACGATTTCAGTTCACACAGCATATCGATTGCAAGGGCCACTTCTTCTTTTTTATTGTAAAAATGAGGTGCCATCCGAATCACATCATTGCGCGCTGACACAATAACTCCTCTTTCCCTCATTTTCAATTCAATCCTTGATGCGTCCGGGCATTGAAAGGCCGTGTTAGCCGCTTTTCGCTTGAGATCCAGCGGGCTTGCAATGGCTAGTCCCTTTTCTTGTCCATAAGAGATGGCAAAGTTCGATAATTCGTTAAGATAGGATTCAATTCGATTTACACCTATCTGATTCATCAGTTCCAGGGCTGCATTAGCGGCGTAAGCGTTGATCATTGGAGGAGTTCCCGTATCGAATCGCCTGGTTCCTTCCGCATAATCCAATGATTTAACATCAAAGGAAAAAGGATCTATCCGGCCGAACCAGCCGGTAATGGAAGGCTGCAGCTCATCGGCAAGTTCCTTCTTCACATATAAGAAAGCGATTCCCGGTATCCCCAGCAAATACTTCTGGGCTCCTGCCGCAAGGAAATCTACGTCCATCTCCTTCACATCTATAGCGACACAGCCCGCTGACTGATACGCATCGACAAACAGCCGTGCCCCTTTATCGTGCACAAGGGAGGAAATCTGTTTTAAATCTTGTTTAAGTCCATTATAATAAGCAACATGCGACATGGAGACGATCAAAGTTTGTTCATCCACACATTGATCATAAAATTCAATCGGAATCTCGTTGTTTTCACTCGGAACGAAGGCGATTTGGGCCCCCCGGGATTGTTGAGCTAACCAGACATGCCCGATTGAAGGGAAATCCATTTCGGTGGTCACGATTTTATTTCTGGGTGTTGTAAAATGCAGCGCCGATGCAACTGCTGCCGCCGCTAATGAAACGGACGGAAGCACTGCAATTTCATCCGATGACGCATTAATCAGGGTGGCAAAAGATTGTTTAGCCATCTCTACCCGATCCACCCAGGCCGTCCAGTCCATTCCTTCCGCTAACCAGCCGTCGGTATACTCTTTCATGGCCGCCTCCACTTGAAGGCTCATTGCGCTTTGAGAACAACTGGACAGCTGAATCTTATTTTTCAATATCGGAAAATATTGTCTTTCCTTATCAAAAGGATATTCCACAAAAATCGCCCGCTTTCAATTTATATTTGAGGAGAATGACTATGACCAAGATAGAAAGCGCTATCAATTCTTCGGTAACATCTTGGCTGGACAGCTTGGCTTTTCATTGGCATCCGCTCCCTCAACTTGGACAAAAACTGGTTTTACAAAAGCATGCTTTTATCTTTCTGGAAAATCAGCCTAACGATTTTGTCTATCTGGTTCTGAACGGCCGTATCCGATTATATGTGACCTCCCTTAATGGCGTCGAAAAAACGATCGCAATCATTGGAAAAAACGGGATGATCGGTGAAAACGGCATTTTTGACAATGCCGCATCGTACAACCATAGCGCTATTGCCGCCAGTAAAGCCACTGTCATTAAAATTGACCGCAAAAAATTCGAAGAAACGTTAAAAGGTGATTTCGAGCTTACGCGGCAGGTTTTGGTTTTGGTAAACTTAAAAATGAGAATCATGTCGTCCCAATTGCTGCAACTAAGCTCTTATTCCGCTATCCAGCGAATTTGTCACACGCTTTTACAATTAGTGGATACGTATGGGATAAAAAGCGGCGACAAAGAGTTCATTGGAATCCGCTTCACCCACCAAGAATTGGCCAATCTGGTGAGCACATCGAGAGTGACAGCGGCAAACACCCTAAAAAAACTGGAACTAACCGGCGTCATTTCCAAACAAAACGGCAAGTATGTGATTGAAGACAAGGCGCGCCTGATTTCGTTGGGAACCCATCACAACTAATTGGATATGCATTCATTTTATTAATTACTCCCTAAATATTCTGTAAAGTAGTTTACAATCTATAAAATTTCTCACATCTGATAAAGATTTTTTAAAACCCTATCGCATAAAAAGTGAAAAAGACGCAAAAAGGCCTCTCAGATATAAACTCTGAGAGGCCTTATTAACAGATCCGGTCAAACGGTCTTCCCCTTACGGGAAACCTTAATTCACAAGGCTTTGGAGCATTATATTTTGGGTATGTCGAGACATAATCGTAGACCTGCTAACTGGCCAGGCATATTTTTTACAGGTACTTGCAACTCGGTCAATAGCATTGCCCATTGCGAAGGGTGTTGAAACGGGTAGAATCCGGCAGCGCCTCCACGAACTATTATTTCATCGCTCGCTCCTCCAATGCGGGTGAATGCCGCAATGGCAAGACCTGCTATGCCAAAAATATTGGCAGCTGCATTATTGAGCCTGCTATCACCAAATTGTGTCAGGCAGATGTCATCGGATAAATCTCGTGATGGAATTTCTTCTCCACAAATGAATAAATTATTGTTGAACTCCTTAGAGACATACTCCCACTCGAAGTCCCATGGCATTCTATACCCGGTTTTTTCCAAAAACGACTTTGCTTCTTGTAAGTTAACATAGGCGGGGAACGGACCATCTTCGCTATAAAAATCAGGCCGTTCTTCATCATTGGATAGATTAATGTTCTCCTCTAATACCCACTCGTAAACAGGGAAACGGCTCATAAGGAATGGGTTTATACGAGTATTTTCATTATCCTCAGATTGATGGATAAGTTGAGAAATCATGGACCAATCGTTAGGTGTGCATATATTTCTGATGCTCTCAATATGTTGAGAGGATGCACCATAAATAAAGTCTCCTCCAAATATTAAATTTAAAGGTGTTTCGTAAAGCTCATCATAAAAACAGGGTATTTCTATTTCTTTACCATTTTGAGGATTTTTTATTATATAGGGTTTAGCGAGCTTGAATCTTTCTGGTAATTTATTGATTATCGAATTGCAAATATCTTCGCGGCGTTCACGTGAAGCATTTTGCCAATTTTCTAGGCTATTGATTTCCGTAATGTTGGTCATTGGGTGCACCAGCCCCTTCAGCTTATTTTCCTCGGCCCCTTATCGCCGTTCACTGGCGCTGGAAACCGAAATATATGGAACTGCTTACTACTAAGGACGAGTGGGATCTATTATTGAATACGGAGACTTTTCTATGTAAATATCAAAAGCATCTATACCTTCTTGTAAAATTATATGTGCTTCTTTATGAGTAATTGGTACAACCCACAAGACACTAATTGTTTCTTCACCTATTTTTATTTCTTCTAAATCCTCACTCTCTCCTCTTAGTTCATCAATCATAAGGGCTTTTGTAGTCCAGTTCTCTGGTGCGAGTGCGCTCTCAGTCATTACGCGTGGTGCTTCCGAAGATTTTATATGTTCAATATTATGGGCAATCAGGTCGCAGAAATAGGAGATTATACGATCCATGCTTTCTTGTCCCAAATCGGGTTCTAAAGCTAGCATCCATTCAGTCTCAGTAGGTTTTCCGGTTTTTCGAATGGAATTAGATAGGCCGACTGTTGCGAATCTAGCAGGAGTTTTATCATTCATTGATGGGAAATAATAGATCTCAATATATACGCCAATCTCCGGTTTTGTCATGATGACTCTATATTCTGGCATAGACCATTCTTTAATATATAAATTAAGAATGATTGTTCTTCTGATGTCGAAGTTCAGCATTTTTTCTTTGCTTGACTCTCTCTTGTTCTGCATATCCATCACCTCTTAAGGACAGTATCATCCACACCGGAAAACTGACGCTCCATAAATGCTAGCGCCTTTAATAAAAAAAGGCCAAGATTTTTATCTCCAAAGCATAATTCCGTTTCGGCGAAAAATTCGATGTCTTCGAGTTTTTCTAAATTTTTATTATTGATGTTCTCAGGAACCATTTTCCAATAGTTTTATATCTTGAGACCACTATACACGACTTCCTTTTTCAAACACAAGGTGTTCAAATTAAAACTTCAAAAATCAAAACTCAAAACAGGCCCCTTTGCAAGAAGAGTGATTTTATTGTGATTATAAAAAAACAGGCCCCTTGTAGGAGCCTGTTTTTACTGGTATTACAGGGTTTTTGAGACCCTTCTTACATCATGCCGCCCATACTTTTGCGTAGCTGTTCCATATGTAATAAAATGCCACGGAAGCCCGTAAAATCAAGGTTTTCAGCGTTTGTTAATTGTTCTATGTGACACATGATATTACGGTTTTTCCGTGGCTTCCGTTACCCATTTGTTACCCCTATCTTTTTCTTGGTACTATAGCAGCCAAATTTCTGGATACTCTGTGCTTGATACCGGTTTATCCTCAGCCCGTTCTCACGGCTCAATGATAACAGCTTCCGGTAACCAGTCACCCATAATGTATACACTAGCCCGGCCATTAGGCACGGGGGTATACAATCGACAGAATGCAAACGAGAACGAAAGACAATCATTTCTAAAAAGTAATCTTATCTTTTATAGTGTTCATTGAAGCCATCCCGTCTTCATGTTTTTTAGTTAATGAAGATGATAAGTCCATGAAATATTTCTCCACTAAGATAAACATAAAAAATGAAAACGGTATAATCACAAGTAATGAAAATGGTATTAACCGATAAAATTTTTCCCAACCTTCCGTACTGTTAATGAAATTTGTCTTATTCAAACTATCCATTAAAGGAAGGTGCCAGATATAAACACTATAACCTATTACCCCTATTATTCTTAAATACGTATTACTAAGAATAGAGGTTAATAGGCTTTTCTGAAATAGCACATATAAGAATATTAAAGCGAATAAAATATACAGAAAGAAATCAAAACCAAAAGAAAAAAAGAACCAACTGAAATGTGAGTTTTGTTTAAATCTCCAAGAGTAATATGTATAAAACAGCATTCCAAAAAACAAAGGCGTCAACCAAGTAAGGTATCTTGCTGAAATAATAAGATTATCTATGTGACGATTTCTCCCAATCTTTTTGTAGTAAAATATACTGGAAATTGTCATCCCAATTGTAAAGTTGTCTATGCATCCTAAAATATTATATTCCGTCAGATAGTAATATTTCCAATCAATCGAGTCAATGTTTGGATTATAAATAAAGAAACAAACTATCCGGTAGATGATTACTAAAGCTAATGTAGCAGGAAACGCAATCAAGGCTCTTCTGCCAATAAAGTAACGAGCTATAAATGGAAGCAAAATATAAAATTGAACTTCATTAGATAAGGTCCATGTTACCCCATTGATCATATGTTCCGGAAAAAAACCTTGTAGAAAAAAAATGTTGATAAAAAGTTTCTTTATTCCCTCTGTTGATAGAATAGTAATATTGTTTGTCAACAAAATACTTAAAACCAAAAAAACATAATAAACAGGAAGTATACGTAACGCTCTACGAATGAAATATTTTTTTAAACTTGGTGGAGTATCACATTTATTTGCGTTGTAATAATAATTCGCAAAAGGTATAAATAATAAGAAGCCACTAAGAACATAAAACAAATTAACACCAGGGTGACCCCAACTGAGTAAAAAAGTAATGTCCCACCCGAATATATTTAACTCGGGTATACCTGAATTGCCCCACGCGTGATATATAAACACCATTAAAACTGCTATTGCACGAATCCCGTCTAACTCAGGAATATGAACGGACCTATCCATCCCCAATATTCCTCTTATTTTTTTCCCCAACAAAAAGTGGCACCACTTTCCAATATATTTGTTATCTTGACACCACTATACATGAATTCCTTTTTCAAACACAAGGTATTCAAATTAAAAATTCGAAAACCAAGACTTAAAATCCCCCCGGCTATTATACCGGGGGGATCATTATTCACAGACATTACCTCCTCCCTCGTTTAAAAAATATCGGCTATACGTTTAATCAGCAGCGCAGCAAACTCGCCATTGACCGTACCGCCGGCCCGCGCGTTTGGCAGCCCAGAAGTCGGGCGAATCCATTACGCCGGCCGCGTGGAGCTTTGCCAGCGCCCTCTCCAGGTCCGCATCCGGCCCCGCCGGCGCGGGAGCTGCGGGCAGACCGAAAGCTTCCGTCAAGCCGTCCGCCGTTGCGCGGGCCAGCTCGTCGATGAAACTATCGTCTTTAAGCAGCCCAGCGTCTGCAGCCGTGTCAATAAAGCCGTACTCCAGGAGCACCGCTGGCATATTGGTTTGACGCAAAACGGCCAGGTCGCCGGACTTACGGCCACGGTCCCGCAGGCCACGGCGGGCAAGCACCGGTGCTACGTGGTTATGAATGATGGACCGTAGTTTTTCCGTCGATGAACCCGCTTTAATAGACGTATACACGAAAGATTCGAAACCAGTCCCGCCGCCCGCGTTGATATGGACAGACAGAAAATAATCCGCCCCCACACTGTTTGCGTATGCTGCCCGCGCTGAAAGGTCTACAAATTTATCACCGGTTCGCGTGTAGCGAACGTCTACCCGGTCCCCCAAGAACGCCCCGATGCGCTTACCAATTTCGAGTGTAAGCTCCTTTTCACGTAATCCGTTACCCTTGGCTCCCGGGTCTGTGCCGCCGTGGCCGAAATCAATGACAATTAAAAATTTCTTCATGACTAACCTCCCATAAATAAGAGCTCTCCGGTCTGCATCGGAAAGCCTCACTCTGATTTATTGCACCCCTTGCTCCACATAAGCATTTCCGTGTTTCTCGACCCTGCTGACGGTCCAGTTTCTCCTCAGCTCCCCCGAATCAACCGGTGTACGCTTCTTGATCTTCCGCTCGGCTCTAAAGGCCATCTCAAGGAGAAAATCACGAAAAAATCCATCGATAATTCTTTGGTCGAGAGCTTGCTTCAAGTTATCGGCAATCCGGGATAATTCCCCAAAGTCAAAGTTTCCCCACTTTGCCACTATGCCGCCCCCTTCCGCTGCAAGACCACTTCCTGGTGAGTGGGATAAAGGTACGGCTCACCAGCTACAAAGGTCAGCTCCCGCTCTACATGCTTAACGGTAACTTCATCCCCCTGCAGGATGGTCAGCTCCGGCGCGATAAACAGCTTTGTCTCATAGGCGATGTTGTTCTGGGCCTCCGTCTGATCGTTTACAGCAAGCGCTTTTTGAGAAAGCTGGCAAGGCTGATCCAAGTAAGCTGGACTGAAATCCTGCACCGTCTCGCCAGATGGCTTTTCCAGCTCAATCACACGGCTGATCGTGCAGCGGTCGGTGTAATGCTGTTCGATCGCTCGACGATACTTGTCGTAGTCAATCACGCTTACCACCTCAGCCTTCGGTAAGCATTCAAATCCGCTTTATATCCGAGCAACTCCGTGTCGATGGCTGCCACGGTCGGCCGGATCGACGGCGGGCTCTCCGGTGCTTTGATCGGCTTGATCGATGTGTCTCCAAGACTCACCACGAAAGCCTCCACCGGTTGAGCCTGCGGAAATATAATGGCCGACTGCTCTTTGGTAAGAGCGCCGGCCGTGATTGCTGCCCATGTATGCTTGAGTCCCTCCGGGATGTCGCGGTTGATATAGTGCCGGATCCGCTGGCCGGATGCCGCTGCCATAGTGTTTTCCGAACTTGTACAGGGAACCTTTGTACAGGAGAAAAAGATAACTTTTGAAGATTTCTCCCAGGAATGGCTACTGGGTTATCAATCAACCGGAAAAGTGAAAATCAGCACGGTCAGGGTAAGACAGCATGAAATCAGCCTCTTAAAGCCGTATTTCGCCAAATTAAAGATGTCTGATATCACCAAGAAACAGTATCAAGACGCTCTAAATTCTCTTCAAAAGAAAGGTTACGCCAATAACACTATTGACGGAGCCCACCGAACCGGACGAATGATATTCAAGCGTGCCGTCGAACTCGACGTAATTAAGACGGATCCGACGACAAATGCCATCGTGCCGAGAAAGCAGTTAACAGTTGAAGAATTGGAGCAGGGGATTGAGATTCCGAAATATATGGAAAAAGAAGAACTAGCTCTGTTTTTACAAGCCGCAAAGAAATTTGGTCTCGAGCGTGATTACCCTCTATTCCTTACTCATGCATACACGAGCATGCGCAGCGGTGAATTATGTGCGCTTAAATGGGGAGATATTGACTTTGATGAACAAACGATTAGCATCACTAAGACCTACTATAATCCTAGAAATATATTGAATGATTATATGCTGCTGACTCCCAAGACAAAAAAATCAAAACGAGTGATCGATGTGGAGGATTTAGTTCTTGAGGAGTTAAAGAATTTGCAGGCTGCACAATTAAAATTCAGAGAGCTACAATCTAAAGATAATAAGCCGTACCATGATAAGAATTTCGTCTTTGCTCAACTTGATGGTAGAAATCCAGGTTACCCCATGTATTTGAAGCTGGTGGCGATCCGAATGGCACGCCTACTGAAAATTAGCAAGCTGAATGATAAACTGACCCCACACTCATTGAGACATACGCACACATCGCTTCTTGCTGTGGCCGAGGTAAGCTTGGAGCAAATCATGCAGTGACTCGGTCACAGTGACGACGATACCACAAGAAACATTTACCTTCACGTAACCAAGCCGAACAAGAAAGAAGCTTCCCACAAGTTCGCAGAACTCATGAGAAGCTTTTAAATTACGGACCAATGTTACTCAAATGTTACCCTTGCTATGTCGCTTCACTAAAAACACTTGATGAATAAGGGGTTGAAGCCCTTATTACATCATGCCGCCCATTCCACCCATGCCGCCCATGTCAGGCATAGCAGGTTTGTCTTTCTCAGGCTTGTCGGCGATAACCGCTTCGGTTGTCAGGAACATAGCCGCAACGGATGCCGCGTTTTGCAGAGCGGAACGCGTTACTTTCGCCGGATCGACGATACCGGCTTCGATCATGTTCACCCACTCGCCAGTAGCGGCGTTGTAGCCGATACCGGTCGTTTCTTTCTTCAGACGCTCTACGATTACGGAGCCCTCTTGACCAGCGTTCGCGGCAATCGTGCGAACCGGCTCTTCCAGAGCGCGCAGAACGATGTTTACGCCCGTTTTCTCGTCGCCGTCGGAGCCTACAGCGGCAACAGCGTTGTACACGCTCACGAGAGCCGTACCGCCGCCTGCCACGATACCTTCTTCAACCGCAGCACGAGTAGCGTTCAGTGCGTCTTCGATACGCAGTTTGCGCTCTTTCAGCTCGGTTTCGGTAGCGGCGCCGACTTTGATTACGGCTACGCCGCCGGCAAGTTTAGCCAGACGCTCTTGCAGTTTTTCTTTATCGAACTCGGAAGTGGTTTCTTCCAGCTGCGCTTTGATTTGGGAAACACGCGCATCGATGTCTTCTTTAGCGCCAGCGCCGTCGACAACGATCGTGTTTTCTTTCGTTACACGGATTTGACGAGCCGTACCCAGCTGTTGTACCGTAGCGGATTTCAGCTCAAGGCCGAGTTCCTCGGTAATTACTTGGCCGCCGGTCAGGGCAGCGATGTCCTGCAGCATAGCTTTGCGGCGGTCGCCGAAGCCAGGAGCTTTGACAGCCACGCAAGTGAACGTACCGCGCAGACGGTTAACGACCAGCGTAGCGAGTGCTTCGCCTTCTACGTCTTCAGCGATGATCAGGAGCTGCTTGCCTTGTTGAACCACTTTTTCAAGAACCGGCAGGATTTCCTGGATGTTCGTGATCTTCTTGTCAGTGATCAGAACGTAAGGGTTCTCCAGAACGGCTTCCATTTTGTCCGTGTCCGTGATCATGTACGGGGAGATGTATCCGCGGTCGAACTGCATGCCTTCAACCACTTCAAGCTCAGTCGCGAATCCTTTGGATTCTTCAACGGTGATAACGCCGTCTTTGCCGACTTTCTCCATCGCTTCGGCGATCAGTTCGCCGACTTCGTCGTCAGCAGCGGAGATAGCCGCTACTTGAGCGATGCTTTGCTTGCCTTCGATAGGCTTCGCGATGCTTGCAAGCTCTTCGACAGCCGCACGAACGGCTTTGTCGATGCCTTTGCGGATAACCATCGGGTTAGCGCCCGCGGTCACGTTTTTCAGACCTTCGCGAATCATCGCTTGAGCCAGAACCGTAGCCGTAGTCGTACCGTCACCGGCAACATCGTTAGTTTTGGTCGCGACTTCTTTTACAAGCTGTGCGCCCATGTTCTCGAAAGCGTCTTCGAGTTCGATTTCTTTCGCGATCGTCACACCGTCATTGGTAATGAGCGGGCTTCCGAATTTTTTCTCCAGTACTACGTTGCGGCCTTTAGGTCCGAGTGTTACTTTAACTGCGTTCGCCAGAGCGTCCACACCACGAAGCATTGCGCGGCGCGCGTCTTCACTAAACATAATGTCTTTTGCCATCGTTAAAACCCTCCCTGAAATGTTGATTCTGCTTGCATGTTATTCTTCACGTGCATCTATATCGGTTCCGATAACCGGCCTTCGGCCGCAGCGTCAGGCGGTAAGTATTCAAATGAGTGGCTTAAGTATGTGAATCCGCTAAATTAGGCTAAGATAGCGAGGATATCGCTCTCACGCATAATCAACAGCTCGCGGCCCTCGTATTTCACTTCAGTCCCTGCGTATTTGGAGAAAATAACGCGGTCGCCTTCTTTAACTTCCAGCTCAACGCGCTCGCCGTCTTTCAGCGTGCCGCTTCCAACTGCTACAACTTTGCCTTCCTGCGGCTTTTCTTTAGCTGTGTCCGGAAGCACGATGCCACTAGCAGTCGTCTCCTCTTTCGCAATGGCTTCAATGATAACGCGATCACCCAACGGTTTGATCATGGATAAATAGCCTCCTTCAGTTTAGTTTGTAGTCAATGGATTTCGAGATTTTAGCACTCAAACATCTTAAGTGCTAACAACACTTTTAATGATAATGATTTTGCCATCGTTTTGCAAGTGGGTTTTGTTAAATTTTATTGTTTTTGCCGCAAAAAGCAGAATGGAAGCCATTCCCAAGGAAACGCCTCACCCATTGTTCCCCGGCTGCCGGAATTTCATTCCTCCTGTAAAAGAGTTTTACCGGACCCGGGCGAAAAAAACGGTTCCAACTTCGTATCCTATGCGGTGCAGGCTGTCTTAAGACGAGGGAAATGCTGCATTTTCCGGCAGAGCCTTGTCCTACAAAGGGCTCCCCCGTCCGCTGCGCCGCCCTTTGCCTATCCCGATAAAAAAAGGGCCGTCTTCCGACAGCCCGTTACTTTTGTTCCCCGTATTCCGCTTCCCAGGCCGCGTCCTGGACAAGCTGTTTGCGATAAATAAAACCCGAAAGCAAGACGCTGAACTCATACAGCACAATCATCGGCAGCGCCACAAGAATAGCGGAGATCGCATCCGGCGGCGTGATGACGGTCGAGAGAATGACCAGAACCATGTAAGCGTACCGGCGCATTTTGGCCAGCCTTTTGGGATTCAGAATGCGCAGTTTAGTCAGAAACATCACCACGATCGGCAGTTCGAAAAGAACCGAAAGCGGCAAAATGATGTTAAACATGAACGAAAAATATTGGGCCGCCCCGTAGAGCTCGGTTATTCCCATGGACCGGCTGATTGCCGTCGTAAAGTAAAAAGCCATCGGAAACACGACAAAATAGCCGAAAGCAAGACCGGCCAGGAACAGGACGACCGCTCCCGGAATGTAGAGAATCGAAGCTTTCTGCTCGGTTTCCCGGAGACCCGGACTTACAAACGCCCAGATGTGGTAAAGGATCACCGGCAGTGTAATGAGCAGAGCGACGACGAAGCCGAAGTTCATGTATAAACGGAGAGCGTCCCACGGCGAAAATACATGCCACGCGATTTTATCGGCGGGAGGCACGGATTTCAGAAAAAGGATGACGTTCTTGGCGAAAACAAGGCCGATGACGAGGCCGATGATCAGGACTCCCAGCACCCAGAAGATCCGCTTGCGCAGCTCCGCCAGATGCTCGACCAAAGGTTGTTCTTTATCCATGCAGCACCAACCTATCTACGTATAGCTTCACTGAACCGGAACCTTAGTCCGGAAGGCGACGGGGATTGTCCGAAACCGCCCGTTCACTGACCGACGGTGCGGGAGCGGCTTCCGTTAAAGAGGCCGGCGCCGGCACTTCTTCGGGCGCTGCGGCGGCGGATTTGATTTCGGCCGCTTTCTTGTCCGCCTGGTCATGGTCGGACATCATATCGCGCGCGCCCTTCTTGAACTCGCTCAAGGTGCGTCCGAAAGCTCTCCCGAGCTCGGGAAGCTTGCTCGGTCCGAACAGCAGCAGGCACACGACGGCAACAAGCAAAATTTCGGTAAAGCCTATATTTTGGAACATCCGGAATGTTTCCTCCTTCAAAATGTGTAATCAGCAGCCCAGCAGGCCGCCGTAGCCCATCTCCGTAATGTCTTCGCGGAAAATCTCTTCCCCTGCGCATATCCGGGGAAGAAGCACGTCGAAAGACGTGTACGGGTCGTGCATCACGCAGCCCGGCAGTCCCATTACGGGGACGCTGCCGATATAAGCCATCATCAGCATCGAGCCGGGCAGCATCGGCGTCCCGTAGCTGACGATGCGGGCGCCCGCCCGGGATATCGCCCCGGGCGTGCGGTCGTCGGGATCGACCGACATGCCGCCGGTGACCAGGATGAGATCCGCGCCGAGTCCGAGGAAATGCCGGATCTCGGCCACGATCGCATCCATGTCGTCCGGCGTGAACCGCTGGTCGATCACCCGCGAGCCAAGCGCTTCGACTTTGGCTCGCACGGCAGGGCCGAATTTGTCCCGGATTCGGCCCTTGAACACTTCGCTGCCGGTGGTAATCAACCCCACCCGGAGGCTGCGGAACGGCTTCACGGCGACAAGCCCCGCCGCTGCCGCCGGAGCCTCTTCACGCCGGACGGCAGCATCGCGAGCCGCGCTGTTGACCGCCGGAACCGGCGTCGGGGCAAGCGGGCCGGCCTCTGCCGGGAGCGTCGCCCTCGCCGCGTCAACGGCCGGTCCGCCGCTCTGCGGCTCCAAGCTCCCGGCGTCCGCGTGCAAGGTCCCGCCGCTTCTTCGCAGCGCAGCCAGCCGCTCCACGCGGGCGACGGGCTCCTCCTCGATGACGAGCGGAATGACCCGGGTGCCGGCCAGAGCTTGCCCGGGTTGTACGACCGTGTTCGTGCGGATGGTCGACATCACGATACGGCCCATGCCGTTGACCTGATCGACAAACGCTTTGTCGATCTTGGCCAGGCCGTGAATCGCCGATTTCAGGGTCACTTTGCCTTCATGCGGTTCCGTCTTGTCCGTATTCGCTCCCCGCACGGCATTCGCCAGACGGAGAGCCGCCTCGTCCTCGTGAAGGTAGCCTTCGACAAGCTCCAGCACGTAAATATGCTCCTTGCCGATGCTCAGCAAATCGGGAATATCCTCTTCCGCAATCTGGTGGCCTTTACGGAACAAGCGGCCTTTGAACTCCCCCGGGATAATCCGGGTCAAGTCGTGAGCGAGGACCAGACCGATCGCATCCTCCACTTTCAACTCACGAAGCATGGAGTCAGCTTTCATCCGCATGCTCCTGCTCCCGGCCCGTCAGAATCGACAAGGCATGAGGAAGCACGTCAATAATGGCCATGAGACTTTCATGGACACCCTTCGGGCTTCCAGGCAGGTTGATGATCAGCGTAGAGCCCCGGATTCCGGTCACAGCCCGGGAAAGCATAGCCCGGGGAGACTTCTCGATCGATTTCATCCGCATGGCTTCGGCAAAGCCGGGCGCCGAACGGTCGATGACGCTCAAGGTCGCTTCCGGGGTAACGTCCCGGGCGGCGAGGCCCGTTCCGCCTGTCGTCAAGATGAGATCCGCCTGAAAGTAGTCGGTCATTTCTATAAGAGCCGCCATAATTTCGTCCATTTCATCCGGTACGACGCGGTATTCAATGATATCTCCTTGAATCTCTTCCTCTACCAGCTCGCGGATGACTTGAGCGCTCGTATCTTCCCGTTCTCCTCTGGATCCGCGGTCACTGGCAGTTAGAATCGCAACTTTCCAGCGCATTCCTCTCACCTCTTCCTCTACTGTAACAAAATTTGATTAAGAATGGGTATCAAATCTGTGAAAATCTCCATTTTTACCGCCGGTTTTGGATACGAGCATCGTAGGCCCGATCACCATGTCCTTCTGGAGGGCTTTGCACATATCATACACGGTCAGGGCCGCGGCGGATACGGCCGTCAGCGCCTCCATTTCCACGCCCGTAGGCCCGGTTGTGCGCACTTCGGCTTCGATGCCGAGCTCCGTCCCGCTTTCGTAAATAAAGCGGATATCCACTCCGGACAGCGCAAGCGGATGACACATCGGAATCCAGTCGGCGGTTTTCTTCGCCGCCATGATGCCCGCCACCTGGGCGACAGCGAGCACATCGCCTTTGGCGAGACGGCCTTCCCGGATACGCAGCAGCGTGTCCGGCAGCATCGTGACGCTGGTACGGGCAACGGCGGTCCGTCTGGTCTCCTTCTTTTCGCTGATGTCGACCATTCTGGCCCGGCCTTGTTCATTAAAATGAGTCAGTTTGTCCGGATGCTCCATCCGATCCTCTCCCCTCTTCCGGTCCGCTGCCGGATCCCGGGTTATATGCGGCGCTCTCCGTAATCAGCACGTCCAGACGGATATCGTGCGGTTCCACGGGAAGGTGCTCCACAAGCTGCACGTCAAAAGCCGCGGCCGCAAAAAAAGGCGCAGCCCGTCCTTCCTCCCTGGCGGTTGTCAACAGCTTTTGGAGAAAGCGGTCGTAGTAGCCGCCCCCGTAACCGAGCCTTCCGCAAGCGGTGTCGAAAGCAAGCCCCGGCACGAGAACGGCTGAAGCGGCAAGGGGATCCTCCAAAGCCGGGCTCAGAGGGTCCGGCTCCATGATGCCGTGCATCCCTTCCTGCAGATCTTCCCATCGCCTTATTTCGTGAAAAAGCAGCTCTCTCGTCACATGCAGCGAACGAGGCGCGTAAACGCGGATGCCCGCTTCCCAGCAGGCTTCGACGGTTTCGTGAATCCGGCATTCCGTGCGAAAGGGAACATACGCAAGAACAATCGGGATATCCGGAGCCCCGGATGTACCGAAGCTTCCCGCTATTTCCCGGTTCGCAGGTAATCGTATGCCGGAAGCTCCGTCTTCCGGACAGGCTCCTTCCAAGCGGGCCGTGTCTTCCGGCCTTTTTGCCGGGGCAGGCAGGGCACCGGCGAAGGCACCCGGTGAAAGGTTCCGGCCGGCGATTACGCCTTTCAGCCAGGCTGTCAATCTTTCGTTGATCCGGCGTTCCCGGCCCGCTCTCTCTTCAGGCGTTAATGCCGAGCGGAGCCTTTCGATGCGCCGGCGGAGTTCTTTTTTGTCGGTGTTATTCATGTATAAAGCTGCAACCTCTTTCCGGCTGGGGCTGTTAGTTTGGACTGATTGGCGGAATTTCGCAGATGGTTGTCTGCCTGCGGGGCAAAGGACCTTCTTTATATAGTAGGCACGTGCAGACAGTAGTTTACATTATTTTATCACATTGCCGGGAAGTTTGAAAAAAATGTGTTCAGTTTTCCTGAGGGCGTTTTTCCTGTACACTAAAAAGAGCCTTTCTTAACCGCGGCAGAACCCACTTGCAGAAATTCCGCCGGAGTATTTGCCCGGCTTAACTAAACAGCCGTACAATGAAGAAAATTGTGGAATCATGGAGGTAATAACGAAAGATGCTTCTCCAAGTGAACGGAATCGGTAAAAGCTACGGCACCTCGTCCGTGCTTTCTAACATATCCCTGCAAATCGAAGACCGCGAAAGAATCGGACTCGTCGGTGTGAACGGAGCCGGCAAATCGACTCTCCTGCAAATTATCGCGGGCGATCTTTCTTACGATGAGGGCGACATTTTTAAAGCCAAAGAAACCAGAATCGGCTATCTCCGCCAGAACGGCGGCCTGCAGACGGACAAAACGATCGCCGAAGAAATGCGCACGGTCTTTACGGCGCTCTATGCCGTCGAGAGAGAACTGCGCGAGCTGGAACAGCAGATGGCGGATCCGAAGCTGATCGATAACGCCAAGGCGTACGAGGATACGATGAACCGGTATTCTACCAGATCCGAGTGGTTCCGTGAGCAGGGCGGGTACGAGATCGAAGCCAGAATACGCGGTATTCTTCACGGCATGGGATTCGGCGAGTTTCCGCCCGATACGCTCATCCAGACGCTGAGCGGCGGGCAGAAAACCCGTCTCGCGCTCGCCAAAATGCTTCTGGAAGAGCCGGACCTGCTTCTTCTCGACGAGCCGACCAACCATCTGGACATCCGCACGCTGACGTGGCTGGAGTCCTACCTGCGCGGGTATCCCGGCGCTATTCTGGTCGTATCCCACGACCGCTACTTCCTCGACTCGCTCGTTACGGCGATCTACGAAATCGAACGGACGTCCTCCAAGCGTTACACGGGCAACTATTCCCGCTTCGTCGAACTGAAGGAAGCGGACTACGAAATCCGCATGAAGCAGTTTGAGAAGCAGCAGGAAGAGATTTCCCGCATGGAAGACTTCGTGCAGAAAAATATCGTCCGCGCCACCACGACCAAACGCGCGCAGAGCCGGCGCAAAGCGCTGGAGCGGATGGAACGGATCGACAAGCCGCTCGGCGATCTCAAACGCGCCAGCTTCTCCTTCCAGATCGATCAGACATCCGGCAAGGAAGTTTTGCAGGTGAGGGATCTGGCGCTTTCCGTGGGCGAAGGCAAACGCCTTCTCGATTCCGTCTCGTTTGAGCTGCGGCGCGGCGAAACGGCTGCCCTGATCGGCCCCAACGGAATCGGCAAAACGACGCTGCTGAAAACCCTGATCGGCAGGCTGTCCCCCGATACCGGCACCATCCGTTGGGGGACCAATGTCAAGATCGGCTACTATGATCAGGAACAGACAACGCTGAATCCGCAGAAAACGATCCTGGAAGAGGTCTGGGATACGTTTCCTACTATAGAAGAAGCGCGCATCCGCTCCGTGCTGGGCAACTTTCTTTTCAGCGGCGAGGATGTGTTCAAAAAAATCTCATCCCTAAGCGGCGGCGAGAAGGCGCGCGTGGCGCTCGCCAAGCTTATGCTGCTGAATGCGAATATGCTCATACTCGATGAGCCGACCAACCATCTGGACTTGTACAGCAAGGAAGTGCTCGAATCGGCTCTGCTCGATTACGAAGGCACCCTGCTCTTCATTTCCCATGACCGTTATTTCCTGAACAAAATGGCGGAAAGCATGCTGGAACTGGAGCGCCACGGCGTGACCCATTATCTCGGCAACTACGACGACTATCTCGAGAAAAAAGCTGAGCTTGCCGAAATGGAGGCCGAGCGTATCCGCGAACAGGCGGCCCGTGACAGCAAGTCCAAGGCATCCGCTGCGTCTTCCGCGGCGCAGCAGGCGGATAAACCTTCGTCTTACGAAGCGGATAAGCAGGCCAAGCGGGAAGAACGCAACCGTCAGCGGCGGGTCGAGCAGCTTGAGCAGGATATCGCCCGGCTGGAAGAGGAAGTGACCGCTCTCGAGGAGGAACTGGCGGACCCGGCCGTTTACAACGATTATGTGCTTGTCCAGGAGAAGAACACCCTCATCGAGCAGAAAAAGGGAAGCCTGCAGGCATGTTACGAGGAATGGGAGACTCTTGTGGGTTAGACACTTGCGGCTTGACCGGCTGCTTCCAAAACAATAACATACAAAAAAAAGAGGCCCCTGCAGGCCTCTTTTTTGCGACATGCTGTTCTTATCTGATTCTGAGCGAGGTACTTAAGCTTCCTATGCGGTCGCTCCCTCACGCACTCCGCACCACGCGTCGGCACCCCACCCGGCACCCGGCAGGCGATATCGGTGGACTCCTGCCATACTGCGGGCATCCGTTAACCGTTCGGTCCCTGCCCCTCGCACCACACGGTGCTCGGCGTCACATGACGGTGGTCAACCCCTACAGCTTAAACCGGCTGATGCTCTGCTTAAGCTCCCGGGACATATCGCTCAGCGCACCGGCCGAAGCTGAAATATCCTCCATGGAAGCGAGCTGCTCTTCCGAAGAAGCGGCGACGGTCTGGGAGCTTTCCACGGTCTGCTGGTTCATGTGGGACAGCTCCGAGATGGACGCGGCGACTTCTTCCGTTCCCGCGGACATCTGCTGCGAGGACGAGGAAACCTCCAGGATCTGCTTCGCCAGCTCGTCCATATGATTGACAATGCGCTGGAAGGCTTCCCCGCTCTCGGACACGAGCTTCGTCATCTCCGTCACTTCTTCGGCCGTGTGGTTCATCGCGCCCACGGCCTGCCCCGTACCGGTGCGGATCGTGACGACGAGCTCGGCGATTTTATCCGAAGACTGCTTGGACTGCTCGGCAAGCTTGCGGATTTCATCGGATACGACCGAGAAGCCGCGTCCGTGTTCCCCTGCCCGTGCAGCCTCGATCGCCGCATTCAGCGCCAGCAGGTTCGTCTGGTTCGCGATATCCGAGATCAAAGCCGTAATACCGCCGATTTCCTCGGACAGCTGCTCAAGCTGGTTCATCGATTCCACCGAACGCTGTACCGTTTCGTTCATGAGGCTCATCTGCTTCACGTTATGCTGAATCATCCCGTTGCCGCGCGCCGCCTCTTCGGAAGCGGATTCCGAAGACTGGGCCGCATAACCCGCGGATTCGGCAATCCGCTGAATGCCCGTCGCCATCTCTTCCATGGCGTTCGAGCTTTCCTGCGTGCTCTGCAGCTGGCGCTCCGCTCCCGACGCTACCTGCTCGATGGCCGTCGCGATTTGGTGCGTGGCCTGCGTCGTCTGCTTCGCGTTGGTATCCAGCACTTCCGCGGCATGGCTAACCTGGTCGGAAGACTCCCGGATGCCCAGGATAAGGCTGTGGATGCTTGCGGTCATCGCGTTGAAGTTGCGGGCGAGACTACCGAACTCGTCTTCGCTGCGGACCGGAATGGAGACCGCCAGATTGCCTTCCGCCACTTCCAGCGACAAACGGGAAAGCTCCCCGATCGGCTTGAGAATCCTGCGGGTGAATACGCCCAGAAGCCAGGCGAACAGCAGAGCAATACCCACGTAAAAGGCCAGACTCATGAGCAGCCTTTTGGTTAAATCCCAGGAAACCGTGCCGTAATCGAAATCTACGCCGACATAAGCGACTGTTTTATCCGCTTCATCCTTCACCGGGCTCAGAATGGTTACCCATTCCCCCGCCTGATCCGTATAAACGGGCGTGCGCCCCTGTCCGCCGGTTTTTTTTACCTCTTCGAAGGCTTTCGTGTACTCCTCGGAGAAGGCGTAATCCGACAAAGGCTTCAGCCCCGCCTTATCGAGCGTCTCGTTCGCGGCGATAACCGTCAGAGCCGGTTTCCCGTCCGCCGTTTTTTCTTCCGGGTAGTATAATACGACGTTCGCCATATCCCCTTCTTTGACATAATGCTCCAACATCGCGCGGATCGCTTGAAGCTCCGTGGCCGCAGCGTCGGGTTTTCCTGCGCTTTTCATTTGATCCACCGCTTTTGTAAGGAGAGGGAGCTGCTGCTCCCATCCCAGTTCCACAACCCGCTCAATCGATTTGAGCCGGGTAAAATAATCGCTTCTTTGCGATAAATACGTCAAGGTCATGATCAAGATACAAAGGACCACCACCAATGCCGCCATCATCGCGATCAATTTCGCCGTCACGCTTCGTTTTAAGTATTTCATAGTTCCCCCCAAATAGTTAGATAGGAACTATATCGACAATGTTCGACTATTTTTTTAACGTTCTATATAAAATTCTATACCCAAGCTCCTCCAGCTCGATATGCATCACACCGTCCACCGGTTTGACCTCTTCCTGTGAAAGCGCATCGCGCCAATCTTCAGCCACCATAGGGTGCTGCAGCGTAACCCGTTCCTCGGTATTGTTCATCCAGATCGTAAAGTGCGTATGGGCGTCGATCCGCTCGTAAATGATGCAGGGATCGCCGTGATCCGCTTTCAGAAACCGGAAGCTGCCTTCCCGGAGCGCCCGGTTTTCCTTCCGCAGATGAATCAGCAGCTTGTAGAAGTCCAGCAGCTCGCGGTCCTGCATATCGGGATGCCATTCCATGCACTGGCGGCAGTCCGGATCGCCTTCTCCCTGAATGCCCACTTCGTCCCCGTAAAAAATACACGGCGTCCCCATGTACGTCATCAGGAAGACTACGCACAGCTTCAGTCTTCTTTTGTCGCCGCCTACTCTCGTCAGAACACGCGGAGTATCGTGGCTGCACAGCAGATTGAAGACGACCTCGTTGGCCTGTTTCGGATACCGCATCAGCAGGAAGCCCATGCTGCTCGCGAAGGAGTGCCCGTCCATGCCCGGACCCGAGAAGAATTCCAGCACCTTGTCAGAGAACGGATAGTTCATGACGGAGTCGAACTGGTCGCCCAGCAGCCACATCAGGGAATCGTTCCAAACCTCCCCGACGATGTAAGCTTCCGGATTGGCTGCCTTAACCACCTGCCTGAATTCCCGCCAGAAGCGATGGTCGATTTCATCGGCGACATCCAGCCGCCAGCCGTCGATACCGATCTCCTCGATCCAGTACTTGGCGACGTCGAGCAGATATTTTTTCACTTCGGGGTTGGCGGTATTGAACTTCGGCATGCCTTCGAAAAAACCGAACGTGTCGTAAGTCGGAATCCCGTCTTTTACGGCAACCGGATATTCGTTGATATGGAACCAGTCGGCAAAAGCGGACTCCTCCCCTTTCTCCTTCACATCCTGAAAAGCGGGAAACTCCAGCGCGCTATGGTTGAAAACCGCATCCAGCATGACCCGGATTCCGCGTTCGTGACAGGTCTCGACCACCTTCTTCAGCAGGGCGTTATCGCCGAAATGAGGGTCCACCTGCGTATAGTCCAGCGTATCGTATTTGTGGTTCGATGGAGACTTGAACACCGGGGTGAAATAGATCGCATTAATGCCGAGATCGACGAGATAATCGAGATGATCGAGCACACCCTGCAGATCTCCGCCGAAAAAGTTCTCCCGCTCGGGCTTTCCGCCCCATGGCTGCACGCCTTCCGGATCGTTTCCGGGATCTCCGTTGGCAAAGCGCTCCGGGAATATCTGGTAAAAGATCGCATCCTTGGCCCAGGCAGGGGGGCTGAACAGGTCGATTTCATGAATATACGGGAACGCGTAATAGCCTCCGGGCGGATAGGGCTGTTCGGAATGGATTCCGGTTTCCGTCATCCACAGCTGCTCGTTTCCGGCACTCAGCCTGAAGCAGTAAGACAACCGTTTGTAACTCGGCACCACTTCCGCCTCCCAATAATCGAACAGGGAATCCGAAGCGGTTTTAACCATAGAGATTTCCTGATAAAAGGTGTCCCAGTCGTATTTATCGCTGGCGATCACCGTCACATCTTCCACATCGTCCCTTTGTGTACGGACTCTCAAGTGAATCGTTTTGTTGTCGTACGCATAAGCCCAGTTGCTTCTCGTTCCGTGATAAAAGGCTTCTCTATTCATTCAGGCTCACTCCCCTGCGGATAAGTTTTGCCTTTTATATACACTTTTTTTTCCATGGCCGAACCATGTTTTTTATCCACACCTTCATCCACAAAAAAAATTAAAAAAAGCGCCGGAATTTCGGCGCTTTAAGCACTTATGAACAGGTTTATCCACATTATCCACAGTTTTCACTGAAAATGTTATCCGACAGTTATACGGAAAAGGAGGAAAAAACGGAAGCCTGAAAAATACGGATTTTTTAGAGTTATACACATTATCCACAGGGGGTGTGTATAAGTTCTTCACACCCATCCTGTTAATAATTTAAGCCATTAAGGATACACCTTGTGAAGCATTCGGATTGGCCCGTACGGCCTGGTTGCAGGCCGAGAGGAACGCTTTGGCGGCCGCAAACAGGATATCCACATCCAGGCCGGAGCTTTTGTAAGTCTGTGCGCCGCAGGAGACCGTCACGGTCGCTTCGCCGGTCGCTTTTTCGCTGGCCGATAAGGAGTACAGCTCCAGATCGGCGAACGTCACATCCATCGGCACCGCCTGGCGGATGCAGTTGACGATCGCTTCGATCGGTCCGTCGCCGGTGCCCGACCAGGTGGCCTCCGCGCCGCTCTCGTTATCGCGGATGGTGGCCGATGCCACGCGGCTGCGGTCGCTGGAGCTGACGACTTGAAGCTGTACCAGCGAGAAGCGCTCCGCCGCGGAGGCTCCCGCGTCACCGACCAGGCTCAACAGCTCGTCATCCGTGACGTGCTTCTGCTCGTCGGCCATGTCTTTGAAGCGGGCGTACACGTCTTCCAAGGCTTGAGCGTCCAAGTCGACTCCGTACTGGCCGATCCGGTGCTTAAGGGCGTGACGTCCGGAATGCTTGCCCAGAATGATCATCGAACGCGGAATGCCCAGCTTCTCAGGCTCCATAATCTCGTACGTGTTCCGGTTCTTCAGCAGTCCGTCCTGATGGATGCCCGATTCGTGCTGGAAGGCGTTGCGGCCGACGACCGGCTTGTTGAACGCGATCGGCATATTCATCATCCGGCTGACCATCGTCGATGTATTATAGATTTCCTCCAGCGCAATGCCGGTTTCCATGTTCAGCGTGTCTTTGTGTGTCTCGATCGCCATGACGATCTCTTCCAGGGAACAGTTGCCCGCCCGCTCTCCGATGCCGTTGACGGATACTTCCACGTAGTTCGCCCCGTTGCGGATGGCCGCCAGGCTGTTCGCAACCGCAAGGCCCAAGTCGTTGTGGCAGTGGGTGCTGAATTCCACCTTGTCTGCGCCTCTCGCATGCTTCCGTACATCCGAGAACATTTTGCCGTAATCCTCCGGCATCGCGTAACCGACGGTATCCGGCAGGTTGATGATCGTCGCGCCTTCGGCGATGACCGCTTCCACCATCTCATACAAATACTCCCGGCCCGTGCGGCTGGAATCCATGGCCGTAAATTCAATCCGCTCGCAGAACTGCTTCGCATAGGCAACCATCCGGCGCGCCTCCTCCAGCACCTGCTCGCGCGATTTGCGCAGCTGGAAGGCCAGGTGAATATCCGAGGAGGAGATAAACATGTGGATACGCCGTAAAGCGGCGTCCTGAGTCGCTTTTACCGCCGCGTCGATGTCGATCTTGACCGCACGCGCGAAGCCGCAAATTTCTACCCCCTGCAGTTCACGGGAAATTTGCTGCACAGCGGCGAAATCGCCCGGACTTGAGATCGGGAAACCGGGTTCGATCGTATCCACACCCATTTTCACGAGCTGCCGCGCGATGCGGACCTTTTCCTCCGGATATAAGGAACATCCCGGTGCCTGCTCGCCGTCTCTCAAAGTCGTATCAAAAATTTTAATTTGCCGTTTAGTCATTTTCGTTATCCTCCTGATTACCCGTTTCGGGTTTATTAAAAACTCCGGTCCGGAGTTTTTTGCGACATGCCCGCTTCAGCCGCCCTGAGCACGCAAAAAAGCCGCCGTCTCCGAAAAGAGACGACGGCTGTGCCGGCGCGGTACCACTCTTGTTGACCTTCCCCACGGGAAAGTCCGCTTACGGCAGCGAATGCGAACGGCTTTTCAACCTGCATTGCTGCGCGCCCGTTAACGGAGGCCAACCGTCGGCAGCTTAGGTGACGACCGCCGCGCATGCGGCATTCGTGACGTTCGGCTCCCGGCTCCCAAGCGAGTTCCCATCCCTTACGGACTGCGTCGCACCTACCCGCAGCTCTCTGTACCGTTACCGGATCGTACTACTCTTGTTCATTGCCTTTATGGATATACAAGTTTCGGTGTTTCCCCGGACACCCGCTCCTGCCTGAATGTCCGCTCGGTAAGCCTGCGATGATCACAGGTTGTGTCCGCAATTTTCTTGCTTTACTTGTTCCATCGTTCATTACCGTTGGTCGGGGCTTGCTCAGTTATGTCTATTTATCTCACTGTCGGTTATCGATGCTGTCTGCAAATCCGGCTTCCGCCAAGTATGCAAAAAGACCTGCCGCCTCTACTTCAAGAGACGACAGGCCGTTAGCCTTCCGCGTTACCACTCTCATTGATCCGCTGCAAGACGGATCCACTCGATGCGATTGAAATCAGGTCGGCCGGTATCCGGATACCGGGATGTTCCAATCGCTGCCCGATCACGGGGGCCAGCCGTTAAAACTTACTTCGCCGGATGCTTCGAAGACTTCTGTCCTGACCGGGAGACAATGTCTGCCGAGTTCGGGACGGGCTTGCCGGCGTTGTTCAGTTTTACCGCTCCCGGGCGAGTTCAGGGTTCATCCCGCTGCGTTGCACCAACCCGCAGCTCTCTGTGCGACATGAATGACCTTACTTTTCCCGTTCGTTGCGTGTACGTTTTGAACTTGTTGTGATTATAATATGCGCGAAAACGCAAAGTCAATACAAAATGTCAAAATGTTCAAAATTTTAAAAAAGTGCGGAATAAATTTTTTCAGAAAAACTCGCCCGTTGCCGGCGTTTCTCCCCATGGTAAAGTTAAAAAGGGGTTCCCCTAAATTCGATGGGAGGGGCGTTTAACATGGTTATCCACTTCATGCGGATCAGGTAATACAGACGGACTGACACATTACACCTGCTCTTTTTTCAAAAAAGAGAGATCAGGCTCATTTGTGCTGCCTCGTAGGGATGCTTTCATAAGATTCGATTACTTGATTAAAGATGAAGAGGTGCTGTCCGATATGAACGACTCCACAAAAAAATCGACGCAGTTAACGGAACAAGAGCAACTCAACCAATTTCGCGTACTGGCGGTAAAATATAATCTTAAACTGGACCTGTCCCAGTCTATGGAACTGAACGATTCCGGGCTGGACTTTCTGGCGGCCTCCGCCCGCACGACGGACGGCGCGGCTTGGATGCTTCGTATTCCGAGGCGACCGGACGTGATCCAATCTGCCGTTTACGAAGCGAAAGTATTAGAGCTTGTAAGCCGTAAGCTGCCTGTTGCCGTTCCCGGCTGGCAAATCAATCGGCCCGACTTTATTGCCTATCGCAAGCTGCCCGGAACGCCCGCAGCCACCATAGACACTACTGCAATGGCCTACAAGTGGCATATCGATCCGGAGGCGCTTTCCTCCGAGTTCGTTCAGTCGCTTGCGGCCGCAATCGCCGCCCTGCACCGGATAAACGGCCGGACCGCCGAACAGGCAGGCCTCTTGGCCGTTGAAGCCGGCGACCTGAGAGCGGGCGCCTCGGCACGTATGGAAGTCGTCCGGCAGGCTTACGGCGTATCGGAGGAGCTGTGGGAACGCTGGCAGGCTTGGCTCGCGGATGCTTCCTACTGGCCGCAGCACACCTCGCTGATCCACGGCGACCTGCATCCCGGCCATATCCTGGTCGACGAAAACGAGCGGGTTTGCGGGCTGCTGGACTGGACGGAGGCGGAATGCGGAGACCCGGCGGCGGACTTTTCCGCGTTTTACACCGTTTTCGGAGAGGAAGCCTTGTCGCGGCTGCTGGAGGAATATGAAAAAGCGGGCGGACGCGTCTGGCCGAGGATGAAGGAGCATATCGTGCAGTTCCAGGTGGCCTACCCCGTTAGCATAGCCTTGTTCGCCCTTAAATCAGGGCTGGAGCAATATGCAGACATGGCACGCGAGGCCTTGGGAGTCCCTGTTATTAAACGCGAGGAATAGAATTCACTTGAAGCAGGCTATGGAATTTCCGTCTGATGATTAAGATGAAGAAGTTCTGATTCGGTTCACACGCATAGCACAATGGCGTGATAAATAAAGACAGCCCCGGTTGCCGATAAGACTCCGTTGGCTGTCTTTGTTTCTTATTTTATTTGCGGGTATTTCGTTTTTGCCGCTTCGATTTCTTCTTTGCCTGCATTCATAATCCTGAATTCCTCGTTCTTCTCCCCGATTTTGTACATACTTTCCACCGGAGAACCAATAACCGGATCCTTATAGTGCAGGAAAATATAATGAGTATTGTCGGGCTTATTGTAGTAATCCTCATATTTTACTGACTCTTTAGCTATCAAACGATCGGGATAAAGCGGTCCTTTGTCTTTATCAATCCCGTACGAACTCATTCCTTCCTTATCCAAAAGAAGTCTATACATTGTCTTACCATCTTTCTGAATCTTGGCATTTTCAAAAGCTAGAGCCGTTTCCATCGGCAGCTTTTCCTTATCCGACGGGGTTGCCTTGCCGGCCTCTTCTCCCTTGTTTCCATCAGGTGTATAGATTGCCCGCGTATTCCCCTTTTCATCGGTATTAAGATAAACTTTACGATCGGTAAGTCTCTCCACATGATGTTTAGTAGGATAAAGAATAGTTAAAGCTAGATCAGGCCGATTAATAATTTTTTCGGGAACGCGAATATTTATAATACCGCTAACACTTTCTCCCACCTTTAATTGCATTAACGTTTTGAAATTTTGTGAATTTCCCGTGTCCCTCATAATTTCAAAGTCATTAAATCCATAACCGGAAAAAGAATGTGTAGAAATCGATGAAATTCCAATAGCAAGCTCTTCATTCCTGCCTTGCTCATCTATAATCTCGATCGTTACGGGAACGTCAATAACTACTTCGGCTCCTGCTTGTTTTGCTGTCATTTCCGGGTTAATTCGGTACGGCTCAATCGTATATTTCCGACCAAATGCCTCGATTGTAGCAGCTTGCCGGCTTGCATATTGCGCCGAAGTTTCGAAATTCTCTTTCAAAGAAGCATTCACAACCTGAAACCTGTATATAAAAATCAGGAGAAAGACAAGGATAGAGATACCTATCAGCCCGTTTATTTTCCGAATATGCCAATTCATAACGTGACGCCTGCCTTTTTAAACTCCTCGCTTCTTTGCCTTCCCACGATCGTCCCGCGTTCGATAATGATCTTCTCATCGGAAAGCTTCTCCAGTTCCTCACGATCATGACTGGCAATTACAATAGTCTTGCCCTCCTGTTTCATCCGAAGCAGCAAAGACCGCATATTTTCTACCGCATCCGTATCCAAAGCATTTGTAGGTTCATCAAGCAGAAGAAGATCCGGGTCTTCCATAATCGCTTGAGCGATGCCTAACCTTTGCCTCATCCCAAGCGAATACTTCCGGTATTTCCTTCGATCATTCGGGTCCAGCCCTACAATCTCCAGAACTTCACGGATACGCCGATCGTCTATTCTTTTCCTAATGGCTGCCAGCAATTGCAGGTTCTTAAATCCCGTGTATTGCGGCAAAAAGCCGGGGTACTCGATAAGAATACCGACACTTTCAGGAAAAGAGTTTTTTGAATCCAGTTTCTTGCCGGCTACCTCCACTGAACCTTCCGTGGGAACAATTAACCCACAAATCAAACGTAAAAGCATGGTTTTCCCCGAACCATTCTTGCCTTGTATGCCGTAAATATTTCCTTTTTCAAGATGAAGATCGATTTTATTTAAAACGATCTGTCCCTGCAATTTCTTGGTTACGTCATTTATCTTCACATAAGAAACATCCATTAAATAACTTTCCCCTTTTATTCAGATTTGGGCAGCACGTCTTTCCCTCGAATAACGTAGTGGCCAGCAAAGGCAAGCCCCGTGCAACTCACAGAAAAATATAAAAAAGCAGCCGTTAAATCCCAAAGGTTACGAGTTTCCAAGTATGGAGAGCGAATTAACATGCCGTAGTCCCCTGGAAGCCAAATCGATTGGACATAGCAACAAATAAGTAACACAGCTAGAGTAACAAAAAAAGACATAATGGTGCTGAACCATAAGCTTAAAACAGTCTGCAGCAGACCCATAAGTAAGGTAAGGGCACTTGAAAGCAGGACAGCAACCATGAGCAACTCAAAATCCTCTAATCCTTTTACCGGGAGTATGGCAGGCAATAATAAAAGAGAAAGTACAAATCCTACTGCTAAGAGTAAACCGTAATAAAGAACGACAGAGAGCACAGTCCACAAAATTTTGGACATCCACCATCTCCATGGATTTCTAACACGCGGGAAGATGTAGGTGCCATTAACGCGAAAATCCTCCGATGTATACTGGCCGATGACATAAAGAAATACGATATGTATCGCAAGCCAATCCGAAGGAAGCTTCAAATTTTCTCCTTCTCCAGGAGCATACCCTTCTAAAATATTTACAAGAATTAGTATGCCTCTATTCTCTCCATCTACTCTGTTCCAGATTGCCCAGAGAACGATCAATACTAAAACAACACCGGCCAAAATCCACTTCATAAAATTAAGCTGAAAACCGTGGATAAAATCTCGTCTAAATAAGATACGTATAGGTCTCATTGTTGTTCACTCTTCTCATGTGCTTTAAAATCCTGCTTTTCGAAAATCCTCTCACCGATTAGGATTAAAGCTGCAATAACCCCTATTAAATACACAACTCCCCATATAATTGAAGAAGGACTCAACCACCGCTCAATATTGGGAACCACATAATAAAATAATAGTTTAACCGGGATATCTGAGCTTAATAATCCTATTTCCGCACTTAATACGATAAATGTTAGGATAATAGCTAGAGCCGCATTCTTGGTCCATGTACGGATAATCTCCGTAACCAATAAAGCAAAAAACAAAGTTACGGCGTAATAAAAAAAACGCAGAGTCATGATTATACCCGTATGATAAAAATATTTATTTTGGGTCCAAACGGACGTCATATTCCTATTTAATGCTTCATGGTAGATCGCCCCTTCCATCATAATCCATGAATTTAAGTTTTTATTCAAAATCAGTGAAATTAAAAGTAAAGCGAGCATGGAGAATACGATGATAAGCGTCGCTGTCATAGCCATATATTTTATTTTCAGATACCAGATGCGACTCCTTACTCTGTAACGAATAATCTGATGCGACTGTTGAAAATCACGATCCAAATAATAAAAATAAGAGAATAATGCCACAGGAATATAAATAATCAACAACAAACTTCTACTAAATACATCATTTATCGCATCCATAAATTGAATGGACTCTGAAATTCGATACACATAAGCACTGTATACAAGTGTAATTATGAGGCAAAAACATACGGGTCCGGATAGGTATACGAGAGGACGCTGGCTTCTGTTAGATGGACTAATCAATCACATCCCTCCTCCTGGAACCTAAAAAGATAAGAATGCAAGCGATCAACAGACAAAACAGTAAAGTAGTTATAATACGAAAAAGATGATGGTCGATCATACCCGTACTCGCTCTCATCAGGACAAAAGGTATCCATTTGTATGGAATAATGATGGTTGCAATCAAATTCAGCAAAAAAACGGCTGATAAAACTACAAAGCGATTTTTCAAGAAAAAGGAGATTCCATAACTCAACGCTGCAAAGACAGCAGCATAGGCACAGGCTATTCCGATAAAAATAAATATGTACAAAAATGGATGCTCAAAAAATAACCCCAACCATTCGGAACCGTATTGAACGCTGAAATAACTCATGTAACTCAAATGCGGCGGAAGAACACTGGGGAGAATCATGGCTGAAACTGCAAGATCAAATAACAAGGGAACAAGGATGCTTATACCTCCTACCAACATAACGGCTAGAAGCTTAGATGAATAATAGCTTACTTTTGTAGTCCGAATTAAATAAAGCTTCTTAAACCCGCTTTTATAGTCTTGATAATAGGAATCCGCATAAGGAATAGAAGCAAGTAAGGGTAGAAGGTAGTAGAATTGCATATTAGTAAAGGACGCCCCATCAATCCCCAGCCAAAATAAATAGGGAGTCATAAATTGAGCGCCTATTAACGGTACCGGATAATAAGGAAGCACGCTCGTAGCAATGTGAATAATAGATATTGCCAAACCTGCAAGAATTGCAAATAGCAACGAGCGGCTATAAAAAGCTCGTATACATTCTATTTTTAAAGTTTTCATAGATGTACAATCTCCTTCAAAAAACTAGCAACTCTGATTAGAGTTGCTAGTTTGAAATAGTTAAATGCTATCTGGGCTCCATTTACCGTATACATTGTATTTGGAAGCTGTACCATCGTTTGTTCCTTTAATGGTAACATACACCTGCTTATTTCCATTATTTTCATAAGCCAAGTTAGAAATATATACACCTACGTTATTTGGATATATGGCTTTCTTTACACTGGAAGCTTTATAAAAATATTTATTCAGATCATCTTCGTACCTGTCACCTGCAGAATTAGCATAAACTTCAGCATACCAGACTCTACTGTTATCCGATTGGGTTCCTTTAACGTAGGAAGATGTTGCATCTTGCTTTAATCTAGGCGGTCTAAGCCAAGATTGATCGTTTGCAACAGCCACGTCAAATCCAATTGCAAAACTACTATCGCTTGTATTTCCCGCAAATACCGCTGACTGTAGGGAACCAATTAATCCAACGGACAAAGCTACACCTAAAGCTAACTTCTTTACTTGAAATTTCATCTTTACCTCCAATTTATATCTCATATTTTGTAGATCTACAGTAAATAATATACATTTTAAATAAATTATTGTCAATTTTTTACTAATTGTATATTTTTATCAACACTAACTATATGATATACCTTTTCTATTTAATCTTATTTCAGAGAAAGAGAATAATATGTAAGACTTAAAGAGTTATTCCTTCAACAACCCTTCTTTAGAGCAGTATCTAGCAAAAGTTTTATAGAAACTTTAAAATTTCATAGGAATCACTATATCTCATATTGAAATTTATGTCAATTTTAAGGATTACATACTCTTCTTCTAAAAAATAAGAAACATATAACTAGTACTTAAAGATCCGATACCGAGGATGAGCATTTAGAGGGATTACAGTGAAGGTAATGGCATCCGCTGTTCAATAAAAAATATAAGTAAACCATTAGGGTGATGTCCTAGATTAAATGAACATTAAATAAGCTGTCGAGATTTTCTCGACAGCTTGCAAGAATCTGATATTTAACGCTATCAGCTTCCTATAAATTTTTCCAATAAGCCTCAGTATCCCCACTTCTCCAGGCTCAGCACCGGCTCCGCCTTAAACTCCGGCCCCGTGATATCCCCGCGGTTCCATTTGAGGAAAGCGGCGGCGCCGATCATGGCGGCATTGTCGGAGCAGAGGTCCATCGGCGGCAGCAGCAGAGGCACGCCAAGCTCCGCACAGCGCTTCGTCAGCCCTTCGCGCAGTCCGCGGTTAGCCGCCACTCCTCCCGCCAGCAGAAGCTGCTTGGCGCCGTATTCCCGGACGGCCCGCGCGGCTTTCTCCACCAGCACGTCCACCACGGAGGACTGGAAACCTTTGGCGACATGGGCCGCCACGGGCTCTTCTCCGCGCATACGCGACTGGTTAAGGACGTTAAGGACCGCCGATTTCAAGCCGCTAAAGCTGAAATCGTAGGAATCGTCCAGCCAGGCACGCGGCATCGGAATTTCCCCGTCCGCTTCCTGGGCAAGGCGGTCAATGTGGGGACCGCCCGGATAAGGCAGTTTCAAGGCGCGCGCCACTTTGTCGTACGCCTCACCGGCCGCGTCGTCCCGCGTCTGTCCGATGATTTTGAAGCTTCCTTCGCTTTCCATATACACAAGCTCGGTGTGGCCGCCGGAGACGACAAGCGAAATCAGCGGATATTCCAGCTTGTGGACAAGCTGATTCGCATAAATGTGCCCGGCGATATGATGCACGCCGATCAAAGGCAGGCCGAGCGAGAATGCCAGCGCTTTGGCCGCCACTACGCCGACAAGCAGAGAGCCGACAAGCCCCGGCCCTTGTGTGACCGCAATGGCGGACATGTCTTTCATCGCAAGCCCCGCCTGATCGAGCGCTTCCTGCAAAATCCAGGTAATGCTCTCGACATGCTGGCGGGATGCGATTTCGGGCACGACGCCGCCGAAGCGCCGGTGGGTTTCGATCTGGCTTGAAACCACGTTGGACCTGATAACGGTCCCGTTCTCTATCACGGCTGCGGACGTCTCGTCACAGCTTGTTTCAATGGCCAGTATGTACACAGGCTTTGTAGTGTTCATGACGTTTTTTTCATTCCCTTTTATCGAATGCGAACAGGACGCTGCCGCCGCTCAGGCGGGTTGATTCGTGTCGGGCAAATCCGCCCACATAATGATCGCGTCTTCGTTATTGTCGGTATAATAGCCTTTGCGGACGCCGACGTACCGGAAGCCCATTTTATCGTAGAGGCGCTGCGCCACGTAATTCGACGCGCGGACTTCCAGCGTCATGCGGACCGCTCCCAGCGATCTAGCCTTCGCTTGAAGCTGGTGAACGAGCGAAACGCCCAGCTTGCGGCCGCGGAACCGGCTCGATATCGCGATGTTGGTCACATGAGCCTCATCCATAATGAGCCACATGCCCCCGTACCCCGCAATAACGCCGTCTACCATCATCACCGTGTAATGGGCAAAATGATTGCTCGTCAGCTCGTTGTGAAAAGCGCCTGCCGACCAGGGCGTCGTAAAGGCTTCCTGCTCAATTTCGCAAATGTGCGGGATGTCGTCCAGCCTCATCACACGGAAAATCGGGGTTGAAACAGGCTGCTCCCATCTTCGTTCGTCCAAAGAGCCCCTCCCCTTTCCGTCAGGATTTGGCCTTAGCCATCAGATTCACTTCAGCTTCCGTAAGCTGGGTGTAGTTCGGAACGAACGTATACTTGTCGATCGTTTCCCCGCGTTTTAACCGGTCCAGGCCAAGCAGACCCACCTCGGCCGCCGTCATATCATACGGAAGAACACGCACAGGGATGTTCAGTTCCGCCGCTGCCTGCCCGATCGCCTCTTCGAAAAAGGAAGTTTCGCCGACGAAAACGATCTCCTGAGGTTCTGCAAATGCGGAAGGCACGACAAAAGCTCCGCCGTCGCCCGCGGATTCCGCCCCAGTTGTCCCGGGGGCTTCAGCTCCACCCGCAGCGATCCCGATGTGCCGCGCAAAATCCGCCACGAGGCGGATGCCGTCCGGCTGAAGCCGGGCCCATCCGCTGCCCGTGCTGCCCGATTCCGCGCCGCCGTTCGCCCCTTCCAAGCCCAAAAGCCCGGCGGCCGGTCCATTCCCTGCCGAGGCGTAAACCGCGGTAAAGGCCTGCCCGCGCCGGGCATTCATCAAGGGCACGAACCAGCGCACGGCATCGTCCGCACCGTTGCCGGCCGTATCGGCGAGCAAAGCCGTCCGTCCGCCAAGCGCCAGCGCCTCCAGACTGGAGACGGCCGCAGCGGGAATGCCGAGCGACCAGGCGAACGTTTTCGCCGCGGTTACCGCGATCCGTACGCCGGTATAAGAGCCCGGCCCCTGGCCAGCCACGACCGCGGCAAGATCCTTCGGCTGAATGCCGCGGGACGCAAGCAGTTCCTGCAAATGAGGCATGAGGTGAATGGAATGATTGCGCTCCACGATGGTGTGTTTTTCTTCGACTAAGCAGCCGTCCCGAAGCAGGGCAACGGCCAGCGAAGCCGTGGACGTATCCAACGCAAGCACATACCCGTTCCCGTCATATACGGGCCTGCTGCGGTCCCGGTCCTCACTGTCTCCGGCCTGCGGAGAATCCGCCGCCTTTTCCCGCTCCCGCGTACTGTTCCCGCTTTCGCTGCTCATACCAACCATCCGTTCTCTTTCAAATTTGCGCACCAGCTCTCGTAAGGCTGTCCGGCCGGTTTCAAGCGGAACACCCGCTCGTCTCCTCCGCTGTGCTCGATATAAATTTCAAGCCGGTTCGGCGGCAGAAGCTCTTCCACCAGACTGGCCCACTCAATTAAAGTCAGGCCTTCTCCGTAAAAATAGTCGTCCAGCCCCAAATCTTCGGCTTCTTCCAAAGAAATTCGGTAAACATCCATATGATAGAGAGGGAACTCCCGCCCCTCGTATTCTTTAATCAGTGTAAAAGTCGGGGAGTTGACAACGCCCTGCACCCCGATCGATTTAGCCACCGCCTGCGAAAAACGCGTTTTGCCCGCGCCAAGATCGCCGTCCAGCGCGATTACGGCGCCGGGACCCGCAAGCGCTGCAAGCTGGGCTGCCAAAGCTTCCGTGTCCCGTTCGTCTGCGGCTTTATATTGGTAAGCCATTTCCGTCGCTTCCTCTCATTTCGCAGCAAAGTGATTGTAGCCCCGCTTCGGCAGCGGCTGCACCGAACCGTCCGGGCGCTGCAGCCGTACTCCGTCATCGGCACCCGTCACACGGCCGATGACGTGCAGGGGCAGCTCCGCGGCCGCGAAGGCCTCCCGCAGAGCCGCCAGATCCGCTTCCGCGGCCGTGCCGAGAAGCTGGTAGTCCTCGCCGCCGTACAGCGCCCACTCCAGCGGGTCGGCGGCCAGCTTCTCCGCGCAGGCGCGAAGCCCTTCCGCCAGCGGCAGCTTCTCTTCCGCGATGAGGACCCCGACTCCCGAAGCCTCGGCGATTTCGCCGGCTTCGCTCGCGAGCCCGTCGCTGATGTCGTTCAGCGCCCGGCACAAGCCTGTGCGCTGAAGCAGTTCCCCGGCCGCAGCCTGCGGCAGAGGCCGGGTGTGGGCGCGGACGAGTCCGGCCGCTTCGGCCGGCAGCTCGCCCCACTGCGCCGCGTCCGTGCCGCGGTTCAGAAGGTAGCTCAGCCCCGCGGCCGAGCCGCCGAGCGGCCCCGTCACGAAGACGGCGTCGCCCGGTTTCGCGCCGCTGCGCAGCAGGGCCCCGCCTGCGGGGACTTCGCCCAGAATCGTGACGGTCAGCACGATTCCGCCGCGCGTGGACGTCGTGTCGCCGCCGACGACGGCTACGCCGAACAAGTCCGCGCACTCGTACAATCCGGCGTAGATGCGCCGGATCCGCTCGGTGTCGGCATCCTTCGGAAGAGACAGCGCGACAAGCGCATAGCGCGCCTTTGCGCCCATCGCGGCCATGTCGCTGATGTTCGAAGCCATCGCCTTGAAGCCAATGTCCTCGTCGCGCATCGTCACGGGCAGGAAATGAATCCCTTCGGTCATCGTGTCGCAGGAGGCGACAAGCTGCATACCGGGGGACAAGGCGGCTACGGCCGCATCGTCACCGATGCCGACGACCACTCCCTGGGAACGCATCCCGTCGCGCTGCTGTCTGTCCCCCGTCAGCAGGCGGATCAGGCCGAATTCGTCATGCTGCATAGGCGGGCTCCTCCGGTTTGGTTTGCCTCCTATTATAGCCCTCTATCCTTCCTCTAGCAACCGGGATATCCGGGTTCCGTCAAGGCACGGACGCTCTTCCGGCTCCTTCTCCGCGCCGCAAAAAAAGCGCCTGCATGTACATTTCTTCATGCAGGCGCCAACCTTACTCTTCCCCGTTATCCGTTACGGATTCCGGATATCCCATCGTATCGGTCGTGGACTCCTCGATCAGACCGTTATGAACCGTAACCTGGCCGCCGCCGAGCCCTTCGTTGATCATCCGGTCGATGTCCATGTAGTAATCGTCCCGGCCCTGATGGGTGCTGTCTTTAAGTTCTTTCTCATTCTTGTCGTCTCCCATTTCATCACCTCCACTTCCCGGAGTAAACCTGGCTCCGGTTAGCGTGGCACAAAACCGCCTAAAGCATTCATATCCGGCGAATTTTTTGGACATACTGATCCTAAAAGAGTAAGGCCACAAAGCGTCCGGTTCCGTACGGACCCGGCAAAATAAGCCCGCCCACGCGGGCGCCCCAGGAGGTTTCCCCTCATGCATACGGTCTGGAAAGGCGCCATCAGCTTCGGTCTGGTGCACGTTCCCGTTAAAATGTTCTCGGCTACGGAAGAGAAAGACATCTCCATGCGTTACATTCATAAACGCTGTACAACCCCTCTTTCTTATGTGAGAAAATGCACCACCTGCGACACGGAAGTGGAGTGGGGAGAAATTACGAAGGGCTATGAATACGAGCCCGGCCGCTTCGTTCTTTTTGAGAAAGAAGAATTGGAGAAAATCTCCGGTGAAGCGACTAAAGAAATTAAAATTCTGGATTTTGTCGATTTGACTGACATCGATCCCATTTATTTTCAGAAAACTTACTACCTCTCTCCCGGTGATACAGGCGCCAACGCCTACAATCTGCTGCTCGAATCGATCAAACAGACCGGTAAAATCGGGATCGCCACCATTTCTATCCGTTCCAAAAGCAGTCTCGCCGCCGTCCGGGTTATCGATAACTGCATCGCTCTGGAAACGATTTTCTATCCGGACGAGATCCGTGCGATCAGTCAGGTTCCCAATCTTCCGGAAGCCTCGAACGTAAATGACAAAGAGCTCACGATGGCCAAAATGCTGATCGAGCAGTTGTCCACTCCGTTCGAGCCGGAGAAATACCAGGACGAATACCGCAGCGCGCTGATGGAAGCGATCCAGCACAAAGTCGCCGGCGAAGAAGTCCAGGTCGCTCCGGAGCAGAAACGTACCAACGTGATCGACCTGATGTCCGCGCTTCAAGCGAGCCTCGAAGCGGTCAAGCCCGTCGCGGCCGACAAGTCGGACGCCAAAGCCAAAGCGAAGCCGAAAGCGGCAAAACCGCGCAAGACGAAAGAAAAGGCGAAGGAAACGGTATCCTGAATCGGAGCCACGGAGCCACGCCCGGTTTTGGTTCCGGCTGTCTCCGGTTTCGCTTCGGCGCCTCCTTGGTTTGATACTTGCCGGATAATGACGTAAATAACGAGCCTCCGATTCGATTCGGGGCTCGTTTTTGTTTGTACCGGCTGCGTTTTCCTCCAGGAATGCACAATTATTTGAAGCGGAGGAAAGGAAAGCCTGGATTTTCGGCTGCCTCAAATTTCAGATCATACCGTATATTCATTTTGTTATTGTATTTGAGAAATCGTACAGCTTCTTGGAGGGACATCGACAAAGGCTTGAATGCTTGGATGTCTCATTGTGTTCGCAGGGGTGAATTCGAGAAATTCAACCTTAACAGCAAGCGCGGGACGTATCCATACGGCATCCTTCTGACGTAAAGGCATATTTACGAAGGGTCTATTTTCTATAGCTAATTCGTTCACTAAAGCGGTTATCTCCAACCACTCTTTATTAGTTAGCTTCCCCGTTCCGGCATGGCCAATATACGTCAGTTCCTTCCCTTCGTTATCGTACAGGCCCAGCAGTAACGAATTCACAATGCGATCACGAAAAGTAACCCCGCCGACTACCGCATAAAGGTCGACAAATATTTTGTGCTTCCTCCACCTGCCGTCCTTCCCGTTTAAGCTATACGCGCTCTGGAGGTCTTTATAAATGACTCCCTCCATTTGATGCTGCTTCATAACTTGAAAAAGAGCGTGTCCATCCGTGACATTCGGGACGAGTTGTACATGGTCATTTGGCACGATGACATTGTGGAGTAACTTTTGGCGATCACGCAAATTTTGGTCGATAACCCATTTTCCATTGAGATAAAGAATGTCAAACACCATATAACTTACCGGAATTTGGTTTACTGCAAGTTTTATTTTGGCGCTTTGCTTTAAGCTTTCTCTTCTCATCACTTCATGAAAGGACGGTTTGTTATTATCCAGACAAATAATTTCGCCGTCAAGGATCACGGAATCGGCCTGGCAAAATTTTCGCGTATCCAATAGTTCGGGATATTGCAGCGTACGTTCATTCAGCTTGCGGTTGAACAAGCGGGTTTCGGTTCCGTCAAAGTAATGCAGCATTCGTATGCCGTCCCATTTAATCTGGGTTATCCAATTTTCGCCTTCGGGCGTCTTGCTTGAACTTACGGGTTCAAAGGGAATGACGGGTGTCAGTTTCATTATGTGCCTTCTTCCGAAAAGGTTTGTTACCCGACATTATTCCCATCATCCGCCGATTTTTTTCGCAGCCTGTTCGAGGTGCCGTTTAACTCACTGGATAAATATTCAATTTATATAAATAAACATCTATTCTTATAAAGTTATCATTACATACAATTTTAATATGAACTTATTTTCACAAAATACCTATATTTATTTTTGTTTATGGGTAAACATTTGAAAGCCGCCAGGTAACTTCTTGTAAATCGCTGCTATCCCGGCGGTTCAGTTCAAAGCTATGAAAGGAGGTTAGGAGAAATGAAAGGAAAGATGTATTGAAGGGGGATAACTGGATAGCGGGGCTGCAGTGGTTATTTTTCATCTTTGCCAACAGTGTCATCGTTCCTCTGACTATCGGCCAGGCGTTCCAATTATCGGAGGATCGTATCATGACGACCCTGCAGCTCACTTTTATCGTCACGGGAAGCGCTTGTATTTGCCAGGCTTTTCTCGGACACCGCCGGGCCATACTGGAAGGCCAATCCGGATTATGGTGGGGCATGATTCTGACCACTGTAAGCATAGCGGCGGCCCAGAACATTTCATTAAACGAACTGGGTGGAAGTCTTACCGTAGGAATCCTTATTTCTGCCGTTGTGACGTTAACGGTCGGTATTTTCGGCTGGGGGGCCGCCTTGGCTAACTTATTTAAACCGGGGGTCATGGGTGTTTTCATGCTGTTGTTCGGCTTTCAATTAATCCAGATTTTCCTCAAGGGCATGCTGGGTATCCCCATGGGCAATTCACCGGATGACGCCAAAGTTAATCTCGGTATTTCGTTTCTATCGCTAGTTATGATGCTTCTGATCATTGTGGTGAATATTACCCTGCCAAACAAATTCAGCAAATACTCTCTGCTGGCGGGAATCGTTGCGGGCTGGGGTGCATTTGAGCTGTTTTTGGGCCAGGAAGAGACTGTTCCGCCTACCGCATCTTTTAAACTCGAATTTTTTATGCTGGGCAAGCCGGATTTAAACATAGGGATTATTATGGTGGCCGTGCTTTCAGGCCTTCTTAATCTGGCGAATACATTCGGGGCTTTAAAGGGGACCGAGGATTTATACGACAGCACCACACAAAAAAAACAATTCGATGCCAGCTTGATCGTTTCCGGTATTTTCACGGGGATCAGCGGGTTATTCGGACTGGTTCCTTATGCGCCCTTTGTCTCCTCCATCGGATTTTTAAAGCAGTCGGGAATCATTAATCGGCTGCCCTTTATTATCGGCGGCTCGTTATTCCTGATCATGGGGGCTATTCCGCCCATCGCTCATTTCTTTTCCAACATCCCCCTGAGTGTAGGCAGCACGGTGCTGTTCGTTGCCTATTTGCAGCTGCTGCTGTCCTCCCTGAAATTTTTCAAGAAGATAAAGTTGAATAAACGGAATGTATACCGCTCGTCTTTACCGGTATTTATAGCGGTAGTCCTCATGATACTTCCGAAATCGTATTTTTCAGGATTACCGACCTTTATACAACCTTTTATCAACAATGGTCTGCTTGTGGGGATTACACTGGCATTGATACTGGAAAATACAATAAATTGGGATAAAATAGAAGAATTTAATTGAAAATTAAAGTTTAATCTTATAAATATTGGTTAAATAGTGGACTAGTGCTTCTTACTGCAAGGAAGCAACTTTACATTAGGAAGGTGAGCAAATGAATATCAATTCGTACAAGATCGGTAGGGATATCGATCCCCGCTACGGCAGATCTTGTATAGCCAGGAAGTCGGCAGTTGCTACACCAAGCAACTTGGCCTCTATGGCTGCCAATCGTATTCTTAACGAGGGCGGAAGCGCAGTGGATGCCATGGTTGCCGCTAACAGTGTACTAAGCGTCGTATTCCCTCATATGACAGGTGCCGGCGGAGATGCTTTCTGGCTGATCTATGATGCGAAAACAGGAAAAAAACATTCGCTGAACGCCACCGGAAGATCGGGCTCGAACGTTTCCATGTCTAATTATTCACGGGAGGACGGAATCGATGTGCGGGGGCCAAAAGCGGTTAATACCGTGCCCGGTGCAGTGAGCGGCTGGCTTGAAGCTCATCGGAAGTTCGGAAAACTGCCCCTGTCCCGATGCCTGGAACCGGCCGTTGATTATGCGAGAAACGGATTTCCGGCAGGTGACTCCGTAGCAAGATTCTCGGAATTTGCCATCGATCTGCTGAGGACCTACCCCACCACAGCCAAAACGTTTCTGAAAGATGGGGTTGCTCCCTATATGGCCGGCGATATTATGAGGAATCCGAATCTGGCCAAAACGCTTGAAAAGATAGCCGAAGGCGGATTTGACGCTTTTTATAAAGGAGAGATCGCCAAGCAAGTGTGCGATTTTCTTCAGGAAAACGGAGGCTTTCTCACCACGGAAGACTTTGCGAATCATCGCGCTGACTGGTTCGACCCTATAGAGGTCGAATACCGGGACCGGAAGGTTTTGGCTCCGCCGCCGAACTCTGCAGGCTTTGTAACCTTGCAAATTTTAGGCATGATGGAGCACAAGGACGTCGGCAGGATGAAGCATGAGGAAAGTGAATTTATCGATGCTTTTACGAGGGCAACCGCCTTCTCCTTTAAAGACCGTGACACTTACCTGGATGACCCGGATTTTTATCATATTCCGCTTGAAACTTTATTAAGCAAGGAATATTTCCGCGACCGTGTCAAAAAATTGCATGACCCCAGCTTGGGGCCTCCCGAAAAAGGATTAGGTCAAAAAGGAGATACGACTTTCTGCTGTGCGGTGGATGAAGAGGGCAACGTGGCGGGCGTCATTCAGAGTCTTTATTGGGAATGGGGCTCGGGTTTAGTCGCAGGCGATACCGGAATGCTTCTGCAAAACAGAGGCACCCATTTCTCTCTGGATCCGAAATCCCGCGACAGGCTGGAGCCGAATAAACGTCCGGCACATACGCTCACATGCTCGATGGTTATGAAAGACGATAAACCGGAAATGGTTGTAGGCGCCATGGGCGGTGACGGAGAGCCTCAAACGCAAGCATTGATCATTATGCGGGTATTGGATCAAGGATATTCCGTACAAGAAGCCATTGATGCTCCGCGCTGGCTCCTGGGAAGGACATGGGGGGACCACGTCAGAGGCTTGAGACTTGAAGGAAGATACGATCCGAAAATTGCGGACAAGCTGCGTGAGCTGGGACATGAAAATGTCGAGATTCTCGAAAATTTCAGCGACCTGATGGGCCATGCCCAAGCGATCCGGATATGGCCGGAGCACTTGGAAGCCGGAGCTGATCCGCGGGCGGACGGCTTGGCGATCGGCGACTAGACACGGAAATATTGGACGGAATATTTCATTAATATTATATAAAAGAAAGGTGATATCCATGAAAAATTACGAAAACAATAAGGCTGACACTAACATGAACAATAACATGAACAACTGCTCGAATCATAACGTTCCCCAACCCCGAAAAGAAGACAAAGGCGGAGATATCTGGGGCGCGCGTAATATTCCCCGTGATTTGCAAAACCCCGATATCCTTGTACCTCCGGATACCGACCACGGAACGATGCCCAACTTGAAATTCTCCTATTCCGATTCCCATATGCGTGTGGAGCATGGGGGCTGGTCCCGGGAAGTCACGATCAGGGAAATGCCTGCCGCGAAAGAATTGGCCGGCGTTAATATGCATCTGGAGCCGGGCGGCGTCCGTGAGCTTCATTGGCATAAGGAAGCGGAATGGTCCTTTATCATCAAAGGCAGCGCGCGGATTACAGCGATTAACCCGGACGGCAGTTATTTCGTTGACGATGTGAAAGAAGGCGATCTATGGTATTTCCCATCGGGCATTCCGCACTCGATCAAAGGCCTGAGCGAAGGCGTCGAATTCATTCTTGTCTTCGATGACGGCAGTTTCTCGGAGAACAGCACATTCTCTATTACCGACTGGTTTGCCCACACACCTAAAGATGTTCTGGCGGCAAACTTTGGCGTATGCGAAAAGGCTTTTGACCAGATACCTAAACAAGAAGTTTACATGTATCAAGGTGAAGTTCCGGGTCCGATTATTCAGGAGCTGCCGAAAGATCTCAATGATCCGGTCAAGGAATCGTTCAGTTATAAACTGACGGAGAACAAGCCTATTGAAACCGACGGAGGCAGGGTTTGGATCGCCGATTCGAACAATTTCCCAGTTTCCAAAACCGTGGCAGCCGCATTAGTGGAAGTCGAGCCGGGCGGCATCCGGGAGCTGCACTGGCATCCGAATACGGATGAGTGGCAATATTACCTGGAAGGCCAAGGCCGGATGACCGTATTCGCTTCAGGCGGTAAAGCCCGCACCTATGATTACCGGGCAGGCGATGTGGGCTACGTGCCGTTTGCCATGGGACACTATATTCAAAATACCGGGGACAAGCCCCTGAAATTCCTGGAAATGTTTAAAAGCGATCATTTTGCGGATCTTTCTCTCACCCAATGGATGTCTCAAACTCCGCCTCACCTGTTGAAAGAACATTTGAATTTTGAAGACTCGTTTATAGAAAAGCTCCCTAAAGAGAAGAGACCTAATGTAAAATATAAATAATAGGTAAGGAAGTTAGTAAGATACGGCCTTGATTCCGGATATCGTGGGGATCAAGGCTTTTTACATTCTATTTTAGACATCCGGCATACTTCCTGAAACAGCTATTTGATCCGTTCGGAATCCGGCTTCTTCCCCTATTCTTTTGTCTAATCGGAAAACCGCCGCGCGTGCAAAGAATAGGCGGCGTCTTTTTCGCCCACAATGTGTATAAATGCTCGTACGTCCGGGAGGAGTGCACAGGATGCCCACAGGGTACAAAAAAACGCAAGGCACCATCGTGGTGGAGGGGCAGGAACTGACGATTACCAATCCCGAAAAACCGCTCTGGCCCGAGGCGGGAATTACGAAGCTCGATTTCCTCCAAAAGCTGATTGAGCTGTCCCCCTATTTGCTGCGCTACTGCCGGGACCGGCATCTGACGACGATCCGTTTCCCACACGGCATTCACGATAAATCGTTCTATCAGAAAAATACCCCGGAGCCCGTTCCGGATTTCGTGAATCTCGCTCCGCTGGACGGCATCCGGTATGTGAATCTGGATTCGCTTCCGACGCTGATCTGGCTCGGCAACCTCGCCTGCCTGGAATTTCATCCTTCGTTTCACCGCATCGGGGAGACGCTGCCGGCCGAGTGGCTCATTGATATCGACCCCAGCCTGGAAGTCGAGCCGCGGATTATGGAAGCCGCCCACTTGATCGGAGAGGTCCTGGATTCTCTTCATATCCAGTCCGTGCCCAAAACGTCCGGAGCGACCGGCGTACAAATCTACGTGCCCATTCAGCACGGATATACCTTCGAGCAGCTTCGCAAAATCGGCTATTTTATCGGCTCCTTCGTCGTTAAGAAATACCCGAAGCTGTTTACGATCGAGCGTCTGAAAAAGAACCGCGGCGATCTCATCTACTTCGATTACCTTCAGCACTGGTACGGCAAAACGCTTTCCGCTCCCTACACGCCGCGGGCGAAAATGCCCGGTACGGTCTCCACCCCGCTTCTGTGGGAAGAAGTCGAGCAGCGCTGTGATCCGAGGGATTTTACCCTGCACGTTATCGTGGATCGGATCAAGCGGATGGGGGATCTAATCGAGAAGGTGCCTCCCCAGAACCTGGACGCCGTTCTTTCTCATTTGGAATAGCGCGACGGTCCCATCCCATTGGCCCCTGGATAGACCTTTCCCTGTTGGGGGAGGTCTTTTTTTTGCATGCATGAAGAATTTCCAAATTTTATTTTCCAATGCTGCGATTATGAGATAAAATATAAGATACATTAACTACCAATTATGGATGACGGACAAAATCGGACGATGTATTGTTTACAAATTCGTTATACAGGGAGGCGATGGCTGCCTTGAACTTCAAAGAAGCCTTGAAAGACAGAACGTTCATGCTGCTCGGTTTGCTGTTTACGCTTTTCTTTTTGTTTAAAATGATTCCGCGGCTGGATGCCGGTAAACCCACCTATTGGCCCACCATCATCTTCCTCACTTGTATACTAATGAATATGTTATGCAATATTTATTTATCTCCCTTCCTCAAAAAACCGGATGAACGGATGAGATCGCTCCGGTCTAAAGCTATCTTCTATTCCTATTTCGCCGCTCTGATTTATTTCTCCGCAGCTTCGGCTCTAATTATGTTGGAAGTCACTCAAGTCCCGACTCATCTCCTGCTTATGGACTCGATAGGTCTGGCCGGTCTTACGCCCAGCCTTCTGCTTCTTCTATTTTTCAAAAAATCTGTGCCGCGCTCCTCATAATACTCCACTACTGAACCCCGGCCCAAACCTGAGAGCCCCGCTTCACTTTTCAAGTGAGACCGGGCTTTTTCCGCCGTTGGCCGCTTTTTTTAGAACAAAGGGGACAGCAGCCTTCCCAGCACTTCTTTGCCGCGCTGGAAACGGGAACGTTTTTCAAACTCCGACAGGATGATGCGTTTGCTGTTTTTCAAGTCCTCCAGGAAATCATGCTCCAGCCGCTGGATCGTTTCCGCGTCGTACAATATCGCGTTCAGTTCGAAATTGCTGTAAAAGCTGCGCATATCCATATTGGCGGTCCCCACGGTGGCGAACAAATCGTCAATGATGGTGACTTTCGCATGAACGAATCCGGGCTGGTACTGATAGAACCTCACTCCCGTCTGCATGAGCTCATGAATATAGGACAGGGAAGCATAATGGACGATCCAGGAATCGGGAATCTGCGGGAAAATAATTTTGACGTCGACGCCGCTTATGGCCGCCGTTTTAAGCCCCATCATCAGACTGGCATCGGGGATAAAGTAAGGGGTCGTGATATAGATCCGTTTCTTTGCGGTCGTAATCCCGCCGAAATACGATTCGAGAATAGAATCCCAGTGGGCATCGGGACCGCTGGCCACGATTTGAACGGGTTGTTTGCCTATACATGTATGTTCCGGAAAAAAATTCGTATCCACCAGCTTCTGGCGGCAGACAAATTCCCAATCGGACAAGAAGGTGCTCTGCAAATAATAGACCGAATCGCCTACAAGCTTCAGATGAGTATCCCGCCAAAACCCGAGAACCGGATGTTTTCCCAAATACTCGTCACCTATGTTAATGCCGCCCACAAACCCGACGGTTCCATCCACTACGATAATTTTCCGGTGGTTCCGATAGTTCATTCGTTTATCGAAAAAAGCGATAAAAGCCGGAAGAAAACAATAGGTCTCGACTCCCGCTTCAATCAATTCGCGTATGTAAGAAGAAGCAAGCTTGTAGCTGCCGATTCCGTCATAAATGACCCGAACCTTCACGCCCTCGCGCGCCTTCCGGATCAGAAGCTCCTGAAATTTCTTGCCGGTGTCATCGTGCCGCACGATATAGAACTCGAAGTGGATGTGATGTTTGGCCTTCTCCATGGCATCGAACATGGCTTGGTAAGCCGCCTCGCCGTTGGTCAATACCTCCACCTCGTTATTGCGGGTAATCGGCGAACTGGGGATGTTGCTCAGTAAACCGAAAAGCCGGGGTTCCTTGACAATTTTGGGCACGGGATAATCCTCGCCTTTTTTTGTCTTCTCCAGCTCCCGGCGCATTTCTCTTTGCATTTCCCCGAGCACCCGCCGGTTTTTACGTTTGACGTTGCGCCGCTGCGAGTATTCTTTGGCCAGAAAATAGTACATAATAAATCCGATGACCGGCAGGATAAACAAGATCATCAGCCAGGCAACCGTTTTGGTCGGATTCTTGAACTCCACCATAACGATCGTGACGATTTGAAAAATAAATAAAAGCAGCGCAATGACAAGCCACAGCATCGGCCGGTTCCCCCTTCTCTATTCCGTAACCGGCCCTTGCCGGCCGGGATTGCCGTATCTTTAGGTTTTACGTACTCTTAATCCACTATTCGGATCCTATAAACATAAGCCGACCACGTTGTCTTGTAAAGCTGGGTTATCTAAACCGGACATGGTATAATAATCGTTAAACCTATCTAGAGACCAGGAGAGAAAGCACATGAGACAAACCATTTTGTTCGATCTGGATGACACACTCATTCACTGCAACAAATATTTTAATGTCGTGATTCAGCAGTTCGTGGATACGATGCTGACCTGGTTCGCGGGCCATCGCCTCACGGATGAAGACATTAAACACAAACAGCTTGAAATAGATTTGGCGGGTGTGGAAATCCACGGATTCAAAGCGGAGCGTTTTCCGCAGTCATTTATCGAAACTTATCATTTTTATTCCGAGCTTTACGGCAGAACTCCCCGGAAAGAAGACGAGCAGTGGCTTTATCAGCTCGGCAACAGCGTTTACGAGCATTCGATCGAGCCGTATCCGATGATGGACACGACTCTTCAATCCCTTATGGATCAGGGACACGAGCTGTACCTGTACACAGGCGGGGATGCCACGATCCAGATGCGTAAAATCCAGGAAGCCGGCCTTCACCGTTATTTCGGCGAACGGATTTTCGTCGCGCTGCACAAAACCCGCGAATTTATGGAAACTCTTATTCATACCCAGCAGTTCGAGCGCGCCCGCACGTGGATGATCGGCAACTCCGTACGGACCGATGTCCTTCCCGCCATCGAAGCGGGAATCAATGCCATTCATATTCCGGCCCAGCTGGAATGGAAATACAATATCGTCGATATTACCGCAACGCCAAAAGGCGCCTTCTTCACGCTGCCTTCCCTGACGGAAGTTCCGAAGGTGATATCCGACTACAGCGGCAAACAAGCCGTTAGCTTGTAAACGTAAAAAAAAGGAGCCATTCGGCTCCTTTTTTATTTTACCTTACGGAAGGTTCGAACTGCCCATCAGGAAACGGTCCACTTCGCGTGCCGCTTCCCGTCCTTCATTAATGGCCCATACGACAAGGCTCTGACCGCGGCGTACGTCGCCTGCGGCGAAGATGCCTTCCACGTTCGTTTTGTACTTGCCGTACTGTGCTTTCGCGTTCGAACGCACATCTCTTTCAATGCCGAGCTGGTCAAGCAGGTTCTGCTCGGGACCCGCGAAACCCATGGCCAGGAAAACGAGCTGAGCCGGGTAAACCTTCTCGCTGCCTTCCACTTCTTCAGGCACGAGACGGCCTTGGTCATCGCTTTTCCAGCTGACCTTGACGGTTTTGAGCCCCGTCAGGTTGCCGTTATCGTCGCCGACAAAGTTTTCGCTGAGCGTCAGGTATTCACGCGGATCTTTGCCGTGAACGGCTTTCGCCTCCTCATGACCGTACTCCAGCTTGTAAACCTTCGGCCATTCCGGCCAAGGGTTGCTTACCGCACGGGTTTCCGGCGGCTTCTCGCGGTACTGGAACTGGACCACGCTCTTCGCTTTGTGGCGCACGGCAGTCGCAACGCAGTCGGTACCGGTATCGCCGCCGCCGATGACGATAACGTCTTTGCCTTCGGCATTGATGTACTCGCCGTCAGCCAGGTTCGAATCGAGCAGGCTCTTGGTATTCTTGTGCAGGAACTCCATCGCCGGGTAAATTCCTTTAAGCTCGCGGCCTTTAATATCCAGTTCACGCGGGCGTGTGGCGCCGATTGCCAGAATGACGGCGTCGAACTCGTCCTTCAGCTGATCGACCGGCACATTTTTGCCGATTTCCGCATTAGTGACGAAGTTAACGCCTTCCGCCGCCAGCAGGTCAACCCGGCGCTGCACGAGATGCTTCTCTAGCTTCATGTTCGGGATGCCGTAGGTCAGCAGTCCGCCGATCCGGTCGTCACGCTCGTAAACGGTCACGGTATGGCCCGCTTTGTTGAGCTGTGCCGCCGCCGCGAGTCCGGTCGGACCGGAACCGATGACGGCGACTTTCTTGCCCGTACGCGTCTTCGGCGGTTCAGGCACGATCCAGCCTTCCGCAAAACCGCGGTCAACGATCGCTTTCTCGATGTCCTTGATCGTAACCGGAGAATCGATCAGCCCCACCGTACAGGAGCCTTCGCATGGAGCGGGACAGACCCGGCCGGTGAATTCCGGGAAGTTGTTCGTCTTGTGGAGCCGGTCAAGGGCTTCGCGCCATTGACCGCGGTAGACGAGGTCATTCCATTCCGGAATGAGGTTGTTTACCGGACAACCAGTCGTTGATCCGGCAATAATTTTGCCTGTATGACAATACGGTATGCCGCAATCCATACAGCGTGCTCCCTGAACCTGCAGTTTCTCTTCGGAATTTTTATTGTAAAATTCCTTCCAGTCCTGAATCCGCTGCAGAGGGGCGCGCTCGGTGGGCAGCTCGCGTTGAAACTCGATAAATCCGGTAGGTTTTCCCATTGCGCTTCCTCCATCGTTTAGAATCTGTCCTGCTCGTTATGAATTAGTTGCCGCCGACACGGGCCAGATCGCGCGTGTTTTCTTCGAACGCCTTCATAACGGCATCCTGCTGGCTCAGTCCGGATCTCTTCATCCGTTCGATAGCATCGAACATCCGTTTATAGTCCTTCGGAATGACTTTCACGAATTTCCAGATATATTCATCCCAACGGCCCAGCACGCGGTGTGCGATCGAGCTGTCGGTAAAGGTTGCGTGATGCTGAATCATCAGCTTGAGTTCGTTGATTTCGTAGCTTTCTTCCACCTGCTCCAGCGACACCATTTCGGTGTTGCAGCGGCTTGCCATCGTGCCGTCCTCGTCGAGAACGTAAGCTACGCCGCCCGACATGCCCGCCGCGAAGTTGCGGCCGGTCTTGCCGAGGATGACAACGCGTCCGCCCGTCATATACTCGCAGCCGTGGTCGCCCACGCCTTCGACAACGACGCGCACGCCGGAGTTGCGGACAGCGAAGCGTTCGCCCGCGATACCGCGGATGTACGCTTCCCCGTCGGTAGCGCCGTAGAAGCCCACGTTGCCGATGACGATGTTGTCTTCCGGCACGAACGTCGATTCGCTCGGCGGGAAGATGACGATTTTACCGCCGGACAATCCCTTGCCGACGTAATCGTTGGCGTCGCCTTCCAGCGACAGCGTCACGCCCTTCGGCACGAATGCGCCGAAGCTTTGACCGGCGGAGCCGTTGAAGTGCAGGCGGATCGTGTCGTGCGGAAGCCCCTTCGCGCCGTAACGGCGGGTCACTTCGCTGCCGAGAATCGTGCCGACAACACGGTTCGTGTTGTTGATCGGCAGCTCGATGCGGACATGATCCTGGTACTCCAGCGCCGGCTTGCAGAGCGGAAGGATTTCGCGCATATCGAGCGATTTATCCAGCCCGTGATCCTGCTGCATCTGGTTGTAGCGGCCGACATCTTCCGGCATTTCCGGCTGGTGAAGCAGAGGGCTGAGATCCAGGCCTTCGAGCTTCCAGTGGCCCGCTTCTTCTTCCTGGGTCAGGAATTCGGTGCGCCCGATCATCTCTTCCAGCGTACGGAAACCGAGCTCCGCCATCGTTTCGCGGACATCCTGCGCGATAAAGTGCATGAAGTTCACGACATGCTCCGGCTCGCCCATAAAATGCTTGCGAAGCTCCGGATTCTGCGTCGCTACGCCGACCGGACACGTGTCGAGGTGACACACGCGCATCATGATGCAGCCCAGCGAGATAAGCGGTGCGGTGGAGAAGCCGTATTCCTCGGCTCCCAGCAGCGCCGCGACGATAACGTCCCGGCCGGTCATCATTTTGCCGTCGGATTCCAGTACGACGCGGCTTCTCAGGTTGTTCAGAATGAGCGTCTGGTGAGCTTCGGCCAGGCCAAGCTCCCAAGGAAGCCCCGCATGGCGGATACTCGTCTGCGGCGAAGCACCCGTACCGCCGTCGTATCCGCTGATCAGGATGACGTCCGCCTTGCCCTTGGCCACGCCGGCCGCGATCGTGCCGACACCGACTTCGGAGACGAGCTTCACGCTGATGCGCGCCTGGGGGTTCGCGTTCTTGAGATCGTGGATCAGTTCCGCCAGATCCTCGATCGAATAGATATCATGGTGCGGAGGCGGTGAGATCAGGCCGACGCCGGCCGTCGTACCGCGCACTTCCGCTACCCAAGGATAGACTTTCTTGCCAGGCAGCTGACCGCCTTCTCCAGGCTTGGCGCCTTGGGCCATCTTGATCTGAATCTCGTCGGCGTTGACGAGATAATTGCTCGTTACGCCGAACCGGCCGGAAGCTACCTGCTTGATGGAGCTTCTGCGCAGATCGCCGTTCTCGTCCGGCGTGAAGCGGTTCGGGTGCTCCCCGCCTTCGCCTGTATTGCTGCGTCCGCCGATACGGTTCATGGCGATGGCAAGCGCTTCGTGCGCTTCCTTGCTGATGGAGCCGAACGACATCGCGCCGGTCTTGAAACGCTTGAAGATCGCTTCAATCGGCTCGACTTCCGCCACCGGAACCGGCGAACGGTCCGATTTCAGCTTAAGCAGGCCGCGCAGCGAAGCCGCTTTCTTGGATTGGCGATTGATGAGCTCCGCGAATTTTTTGTACATGGAATAGTCATTGTTCCGCACCGCCGTCTGCAGCGAGTGGATCGTCTCCGGCGTGAACACATGATCCTCGCCGTCCTGACGCCATTGCAGCTCGCCGCCGGCATCCAGAACGGGATCGCGCCCGTCGCGCGGAGAATAAGCCCGCTGATGGCGCTGCAGCGTCTCCTGTGCCACTCCTTCGAGGCCGATGCCTTCGACAGGCGTGTAAGTCCAGGTGAAGTAACGGTCCACGAATTGCTGGCTGAGGCCGACCGCTTCGAAAATCTGCGCCCCGCGGTAACTCTGGATGGTCGAGATCCCCATTTTCGCAAGAACTTTGACGACCCCTTTGGTCGATGCCTTGATGAAGTTGTAGGAAGCTTTCTCTTCCGTGATATCTTTTATTTGACCGTTGCCGATCATATCTTTAAGCGTCTCGAAAGCGAGATACGGGTTGATCGCGCCCGCTCCGTAACCGAGCAGCAGAGCAAAGTGATGCACTTCGCGCGGTTCGCCGGACTCGACGATCAGGCTCGCTTTGGTTCTCGTTCCCTGGCGGATCAGGTGGTGATGGAGGCCCGCAACGGCCAGCAGAGCCGGAATGGCCGCCTGTTCCCCATCCATGCCTCTATCGGAGAGGATCAGGAAAGTAGCTCCGTCTGCAATCGCTTTATCGGCGGCGGCATAGAGCTCTTCCATCGCCTGCTCAAGCCCTTGGCTTCCCGACGATGCCTGGAAGATAGTCTGCAAAGTGACGGATTTAAAGCCGTCACGCTTGATGTAGCGCAGCTTCGCCAGTTCCTCGTTGGAAATGATCGGAGTCGGAATCCGGATCTGACGACAGCTTTCCGCTTCCGGACGGATCAGGTTGCGCTCCGGTCCGATCGTCGTTTCCTGCGCCGTGACGATTTCCTCGAAGTTGGAGTCGATCGGCGGGTTCGTTACTTGAGCGAACAGCTGCTTGAAATAGCTGTAAAGCAGCTGCGGGCGTTCCGACAGAACGGCCAGAGGCGCGTCGTAGCCCATGGAACCGATCGGATCGACGCCGGTTTTGGCCATCGGCTCAAGGAATTTGCGAAGATACTCAAAGGTATAGCCGAATGCCTGCTGGCGCTGGATGAGCAGATCGTGAGCCGGCTGCGGCTCGGAAGCGGCTTCCGGCAGGTCCCCGATGGAAACGAGATGCTTCTTGAGCCATTCCTGGTAAGGCTGCTCGTTAATGATCTGTCCTTTGATCTCTTCATCGGTCAGAATGCGTCCCGCCACCGTATCGACGACGAGCATGCGTCCCGGCTGCAGACGTTCTTTACGCGCAATCCGCTCCGGCTCGATGCTGAGTACGCCGACTTCGGACGACAGGACGATGAGATCGTCATGCGTGATGTAGTAACGTGCCGGGCGAAGACCGTTGCGGTCGAGCAGGGCGCCGATAATGCGGCCGTCTGTGAACGAAATCGCGGCAGGTCCGTCCCACGGCTCCATCAGCGTGCTGTGGTATTCGTAGAAAGCGCGTTTTGCCGGATCCATCGTTTCGTGCTTGGACCACGGCTCCGGTACCATCATCATGGCCGCGTGCGGCAGAGAGCGTCCGGAAAGCGTAAGGAATTCGAGTGTGTTATCGAGAATTTGAGAATCGGAACCGTCGGTATCGACGATCGGGAGAAGACTTTGGAAATTTTCACCGAACAAATCGGTTTGGATCATGGCTTGGCGGGCGTGCATCCAGTTAACGTTGCCCCGCAGGGTATTGATTTCACCGTTGTGGATGACGTAGCGGTAAGGGTGGGCGCGTTCCCAGCTTGGAAAAGTGTTGGTACTGAAACGGGAGTGAACGAGGGCCATTGCCGTCTCGAAGGACGGATCTTGCAGTTCCGTGTAATAAGCGTCTACCTGCTCGGGCGTGAGCATGCCTTTGTATACGATGGTACGGCTGGATAAGCTGGGGAAGTAGAGCTGTGCGTTATCCAGAGCGCGGGTTTCATTCTCGATCCGTTTGCGGATCACATACAATTTGCGTTCGAAGTTCAGTTCGTCCTGGATATCTCCGCTGCGGGCGATGAACAGCTGACGCACGAAAGGTTCGGAAGCTTTGGCCGATTCGCCGAGTGTGGCGTTGTCGGTAGGTACCGTTCTCCAGCCCAGGAACTGCTGGCCTTCTTCCTTGATAATCCGCTCCGCGATGCGCTCGCATTGCTGCCTGGCTTCCAGCCCCTGCGGGAGGAATACCATGCCGACTCCGTAAGTCCCGGCTTCCGGGAGGGAAATGTTATCTTCGGCGCACACCCTGCTCAGAAATCCGTGCGGAATCTGCAGCAGGATACCCGCGCCGTCACCCGTATTGGCTTCGCTGCCCTGGCCACCCCGGTGGTCCAGATTGCAAAGCACATTCAACGCCTGCCCGACGATTTCGTGGGAAGGCCTGCCTTTTATATTCGCAACAAATCCAATCCCGCAGGCATCATGCTCGAACCGCGGATCGTACAAACCTTGTTTGGAAGGGGAAGCGTTTCTGTTCATGATTGTGCAACCTTTCCTCTTGTTTATTTGGGTACAGCATCGTTTCCATGCCTGCATTAAAGGGGTGAAGTCCGGAAATACGCGCGTAAGTTGCCAAATTCGCCTGTATTTGCCCAAAAACCGAATCTTTTAGCGATTCGCCTCGATATTTTTCTATTATATTAACATTAGACTTTCTAGAGTGCAATTTAAAAAAAGGTTATGGGTTGAAAAAAAATTTTAATGGGAAACACTGGACAGGGCTTGAAACTCAGAGATTTCGCGGAAAAATTTCGCTTTTTATGAATCTACAAATCTACCATTTAATGTTAGTTTACAAAATTTTCAAATCCGAAAGTTAACATGGACTTACCCTTTAAATGTTTGTGTTTGGACAAGGAGGTTTATCCGATTCCGATTGTCTTTAAAAGGCGTTCGCTCATAAAATAGGTAATTCCGGCGCATTCGCGAAGCGTATAATAGTAGATCGCCACCGGTTTGATCCGGACCGGTTCAGCCGTTACGTTCATGTTTAGGCTCCTTGCCATAAGCAGGGAACGGTACGTATGAAAGCCGTGCGTTACGATGACCGCCGTCTCCCACTTCTCCCTCTCCATGATCTTGCGGCTGTTGTCCAGATTCTCTATCGTGGAGGTAGATTCATCCTCCAGAAAGACCGCCGTCTCCGGAATGCCTTTGCCGACAAGGTAGGTTCGCATCACGCTGGCTTCCGTCGGTTCGCTTGTCGTCGTGCCGCCCGTTGCGATGATATTCTTGGCCAGCCCGCCGCGGTAAGCCTCGACCGCGATATCGAGCCGCTCCTTCATCGCGTTGCTGGGCTTTCCGTTCCAGACGGCCGCGCCCAGAACGATGATCGCGTCACTCCGGCTGCCGCGGGAATTTTCCCCGACATAATAAATCCATCCGCTCATTCCTACTATATATAATAGGATCACTCCCATGCAGGACAAGACGACGTACAGCCGTCTTACCCATCGCTTATTCTTCCGTCTGCCTTCCCGTACGGCCTTCATTCCGTCTTTTTCCTGCCTTTCTCCCCCGATACCGCTCCGCCAGACCGGGGTCCGTCCGGAGCGGCCGTATCTTTGTTCTTCTATCATAACTTGCCGTGAGGAAGTTAGCTATATAAACGGACAGCTTTTTCCACTTTCCGCCAACGCTTGGTTCCGGCTTCCATCGATGCCCTTTTTTCTGACGTATAAAACATGCTATGATAGCATATACCTGATGGTTTATTGTTTATTGGTAACAGAGAGGACGACACCTGTGGCTAAATTATATTTCCGGTATGGAACCATGAACAGCGGCAAATCGATTGAAGTGCTGCGCACTGTTCACAACTACGAAGAACAGGGTAAGAAAGTATTGCTGTTCACTCCCTCGGTGGATGACCGGAGCGGAATCGGCATCGTTGCCTCCCGCATCGGTATGCAGAAGAGCGCCATCGTCATTCAAGACGGGGTTAATATGAAAGAACTGGCGGCCAAAGAAAGGCCGAATTGTATTCTGATCGACGAAGCCCAATTTCTGAACGCCGGGCAAATCCAGCAGCTTGCCGAAATCGCGGACGACCTTAATATTCCGGTTATTGCCTACGGGCTGCGGGCGGATTTTATGGGTCAGCTTTTCGAAGGAAGCGCCAGCTTGTTCGCCATCGCCGATAAAATCGAAGAAATCAAAACCGTATGCTGGTATTGCGATAAAAAAGCTACGATGAACATGCGCTGCAAGGACGGCGAGCCTATTTTTCACGGGGAGCAAATCCAGATCGGCGGCAACGAGAGCTACATTCCCGTCTGCCGGAAATGTTACACAGACAAGAAAAGAGAGGCGGAGCAGCACTGACCGCCGAACACAAAATGCCCGATCCGGCGCCAGACCTCCATTCGGAATTCAGAGCCTGCACGCGCGCTTCCCGGCTATTTTGTCGATTAAGGAAAGGTGAGGTTTCTTGAGAAAAAAACGAATTCTGCTCCTTTCGGAGGGATTCGGATCCGGACATACCCAGGCGGCCCACGCACTGGCGTCCGCTCTGCGCAGGACGAATCCCGGGCTGATCATCCGCGTGCTGGAACTCGGTGCTTTTCTGCATCCGACGATAGCACCCTGGATCTTTACAGCTTATCGCAAAACTGTCGTCTCCCAGCCGAAGCTGTACGGGAAGCTTTACCGCTCCCAGTCGAAAAAGCCGCTGAACGGTTTTTTACAGCATGCTCTGCACCGGATTTTTTACCGGAAGGCGGAAGCCGTGATCGAGCAGCTGCGGCCGGATATTATCATCTGTACCCATCCTTTTCCTAACCTGATCGTATCGCGCCTGAAAAAACAGAACGGGCTCCATATCCCGCTCTGTACGCTGCTGACGGACTATGATGCCCACGGGTCGTGGATCAACGAGGAAGTGGACAGGTATTTCGTCTCGGCCCCCGACGTGAAACGAAGACTTGTGGCGAAGGGCGTATCGTCACGCAGAATCAAAGTGACGGGCCTGCCCGTCCACCCGAGCATCAGCGAGCAGTATTCGGTCGATGAGATTTACCTGGAGTTCGGACTCCGGGATATGCCGACCGTGATGCTCATGGGGGGCGGCTGGGGTCTGCTCGACGAAAAGCTGCTGAAGCGCATCGTCCAGTGGCGCGACCGCGTTCAGCTCCTCTTCTGCCTCGGCACGAACGAGAAGGCGCGCCAGCAGCTTCAATCGAATGATCTGTACCGGCATCCGAACATTCATTTGTTCGGGTATACGCGGGAGATCGGCAAGCTCATGCAGGTGTCCGACCTCCTGATCACCAAACCGGGCGGCATGACCTGCACGGAGGCCATGATCAAAGGGGTGCCGATGCTCTTCTACAATCCGATTCCGGGCCAGGAGGAAGAAAACTGCCAATACTTCACGGAGCATGGCTACGGGGAGGAACTGACTTCCCTGAATGAGCTGGATGGGTATTTTGCCCGTTTTATGGAAAAAAGGCGCGATAAAAGCACACGCAAAGAGAGCGGCCGGCGCCTTTCCAGCCTGTTTGCCAAAAGCGTCATGCAAATGCTCCGCTGACGTACTTGTACCGCGGACTTCACACTATACTCACATTATATGGAAGAGCTATGACCACTCCTACAATAAGGGGAAAGTCAGGGCTCTTTTTCGTTTATCCCCACTTTTTTTGAGGTCCTGTTTTTAGCGTAAGAACAGGCATTTCAGCCTCTTCGCCCGTTATTTGTCCGAATTTATGCGGCATGTACGCCAAAAGTCCTGAATACAATTCGTTAGGGGTTCGGTTTCGCGCGAAAGGAAGGTTCATCGCATGAAGACCAAAGAGGACAAGAAAGAACTGACGCTCATGTTCATTCCCGGCGCCGACAAGCGGGTCCTCCGTTTCAGGGTCCCCCGCATCAGCCTGTATGCCGTCCCATCCGCCGCCGCCCTTGTCATCCTCGGCTTCTCTCTGACCATCTACGTACAGAACACCAGCCACCGGAGCACTACGGAGCAGCTCACCGAAACGTTTACCGGTCAGGAAAAGCAGCTTACCGAACAGTTGATGCTGAAAGATTCGGAGCTTGAAAAGCTGCAGATCGAACTGATCGATTTATCGAAGCAGGCCGAGCAGTTCAGAAGCAAGCTGGAGGAAATCCGCAAGCTGGAGAACAAGATAAGTCCGGGCACCCCGGTTTCTTCCGGAAAAAGCGCAGCTCCCCCCACTTCGTCCAATTCGGACGTCGGCGGCACGGAAACGCCGGCAGGTCCCCGAGAAATGAACGAACTGGCGGCGCAGACAAAGTCCAGCCTCTCCGGAATGATCGGCGACATCGACGGTCTGCTGGTACAGTTGACGGAGAGCGAGCGCAAACTGCAGGAAGCGCGCCGGCTGAAACGCATCACCCCTACCATCTGGCCGTCGGATTCCCGAACGGTCACCTCGGGTTTCGGGGTGAGGCAGGATCCTTTTACCGGGAGACCCAATGTGCATACGGGCCTCGACATCGACGGCGAGCTGAACGATCCCGTCTATGCCGCTGCCGACGGCACGGTCACTGCGGCCGGTTACGATTCCCAGCACGGGAATCATATCCGCATCGACCACACGAGAGGCATCGAAACCGAATACCTCCACCTGAACAAAATGGAGGTACAGCCGGGCAGCACGGTCCGCAAGGGCCAAATTATCGGACGCGTCGGAACGACCGGGCGAAGCACCGGAACTCATTTGCATTACGAAGTTCATAAAAACGGCACGAAAATCAACCCCTCTCCTTACCTCATTTCCGATCGAAAGGATGATAACTGACATGGTATTCGATAAAAAACGGAATACGGACAACAAAACGACCGACACGATCATCGGAGAAAGCACGGTCTGCGAAGGAAAGATTCTTTCGGAAGCCAGTCTTCGTATCGAAGGACAGGTGCTTGGCGACATCGAATGCGCGGGCGATATCGTTATCGGGGAAAATGCCGTCGTTCATTCTTCCATCCAGGCAAGGGATGTCACGATAGCGGGCAAAGTCAAAGGCAACGTGGCGACCAAAGGCAAGCTGACCGTGATGAGCACCGGGGAGCTGATCGGGAACATTCAAGTCCGGGCTTTCATCGTTCAGGAAGGCGGCGTTTTCCAGGGAACGAGCGCCATGACGGCTTCCGGACAGGACGACAAAGCGCCGAGCCCGATCTCCAGCGCTCCTTCGGCCAAGAACCGCAAAGAAGAACAGTCACTGGCAGCCAGCGCCAATTAAGCGCCTGCTATTAATAGAAGGAAAACATCCAAAGGCGTCCCGGCGTGCGCTCGTTATACAATCACAGTTCAGGCATACAAAAGAACGGGAGGTTTTACGGTGGCCCAAACACCTAAGCTTAGCGTATGGACGGAGCACCGTTTCTGGCTAGGCATTCTTTATGATCATGCGACCTTCGTATGGCAGGCCCTCGCGCCGAGCGAGCAGCCTCTGATCCAGGCGGCAAACGGATTCCGCCAGACTTTCGCCGGCCTTATCAAACAAGTCGAGCTGACTCCGCAGGATCTTCCGGTATCTTCACCGGTGATGATCAAGCTGGCCCAGGATATTCTGCCGGCGGCAAGCGGCTACTACCAGTTCGAGGGACATATCCAAAGCCTGCGGATAAGCAATAAAATCGTACTGGAGCTGACTCCCTCTTATTTTAACGGAACGTTAATCGAGAACGAGGAATATCTCCGGCTGCTGTCGTTCTGGACCCGGGGAGTCGAAGCGGAAGAATTGACGCTGTACGGACTGCTGGATATGTGGCTGGAAGATCAGCTCGGCCATGCCGTTCTGCTCTGGGACCATCTCGATCCCGTAGAAATCGAATTGTCGGAACAGGCCCGCCGGTATTCCAATGCCTTCCAGGCTTATATGGTCAAAAACCGCGCCATGGGAGGCTACCTCCGATTCACTCCTCCGGGCTTCCCGGCTCAGCGCCGTTTCGCTGCCGATGTGGCGGTGGCCATCGTCAACTTTTATGATTTTGTCGTCAAAGTTATTGATATGTATGTCGACGAAGAACTTCTCAGCCGCCTGACGCTGCGGTTCCTGGATCACCACCTGCCGGAAAGCTGTTATTTCCTCCATAAATTGGCCGTTTACGAGCCTAACCTTACAATTCCCGGAAACTGTTTTCTATACAAGCCGATAGCGCCCAACGAAAATATCCCCTACCCGGAACTTACGCCTCCTCAGCCCAGAGAGGATTAATCCGTTCTTTCCCTGGGTAAAGGGGTATAGATGCGGGTAAGGCTGTGTCCCCCGCTTACTTACAGAAAGAGGCGGTGGAGATCGTGAACAATTCTCAATTCGATACACTTGTTGTCGGTTCAGGCTTGGCAGGCCTCAGCTGCGCGTTTGAGCTCGCCGAACAGGGGCAGCGCGTACATATTATAGAAGCGGCGCCTTTCGCCGGAGGCCGCACATCAAACTGGGCGGATGCCGGTATGGAAGTCGAGTCGGGTTTTCATAAATTTATCGGGTTTTATGAAGCACTTCCGAATCTGCTGAAAAGGGCCAGGATTAAGCCGAACAGCATGCTGACCTGGGAAAAAACGTTCGAAATCCGGCTGCCTGACGGGGAAACGACCGGAGAATTCGGGATCGCCCCCTTAAAATCACCAATTAAAACGATCGCGGGAGCTTTCACCAACAACGATATTATTTCTCCGGTCGACAAAGCTTCCCTGATGCCCTTTGTGGCAGAGGGTCTCAAGCTGCTGTCGGAGAACCGGATGGAGCTGGATACGTACAGCGTGGCCGAATTCGCCCGTAAGCACGGCGTTAAAGAGGAGGCGCTGCAGCATGTGCTGGGACCGCTGACGACCGGCGTGCTGTTCCTCCCTCCGGAGAATTATTCCGCTCTCGTTTTCTTTGGGCTCTTTGCGCCGGGAGTGCCGAAGTTTTACAAGATGCAGATCGGCGGGTTCAACGGCGGCATGACCGACGTCATGATCAACCCGCTGCTCGCCGCGCTTGAAAAAAGAGGCTGCCGGATCAGCCTGAGCACTCCTGCCGAAGGGTTAAGCCTGGAAGACGGTCGGGTCACGGGCGTCTCCCTGCAGGAGGGCGGGACCCTGCACGCCTCTCACGTCGTCATCGCCACGGAAATCTCGGCGGCCAAGCGGCTGCTCCAGCCGCCGTTCGGGGGAGAGGCGTGGTATCAGCCTATCCGGGAGCTGCCGACGATGCCCGACGTGACGATTCAGCTGGAGCTCAGCGAGCCGCTCCTCCCGCAGGACCGCGTAACCTTCGGTCCGGGCACGTGCATCGGCAGCTTCAGCGAGCAGTCGCGCACGACGTTCCCTCACCTGCCCGGCCGCGTCTCCATGATCCTCTCACCCCCGGACGAGTTCATCGATATGCCGGATGATCTCGTTTTCGAGCGGGTGTGCGCGGATGCGGACAAGCTCGGCCTCGACCTGCGCGCGAAGGCCAAGGATTACCGGGTGATCCGCAGACCGGATCACTTCTACTCCGTCCGGCCCGGAAGCGAAAGGCTCCGCCCCGAGCAGCGTACGCCTGTGCCGGGACTCGCCCTTGCCGGCGACTACACGCGCCAGCCGATGTTCGCGACGATGGAAGGCGCGGTCATCTCGGGACGCAAGGCGGCCGAAGCCGTGCTGGGCCGGGAGCTGGTCTGAGCATGATGGCAGCTTAGCTAGACTGGCAACCCAGCTTGGTCGACAGGCGGTGCTCGATGGCGAGCCTATGGGCTGGGCTTGATGACAGGCCCGGCTTGATTGGCAGACCGAGCCCGGTTAGCGAGTCACGCTTGGCGGATTCCGGACTTGTCGCCGTTATGCCCGAATGTGTTATGCGATACTGTCAGCACGGCTGCTTTGGCCCGGCACCTTACTGCACTGTGCCGTGCTAGGTCCATGCTTTGCAGAGCATTGCACAGCCGAAGGGCAGATTGTGCGACACGGAGTAGAATACGCCCCTAAATCAAAAAGGACAGCCGGTTATACGGCTGTCCTTTTTCCAACTCTTTTTCATAAGAATTACTTTTTCTCTTTTTTCACTTCGTCCAGAAGCGACAGATCCAGGAACTTGCTCAGATCCAGCTCTTCCTTCTTCACGTTCTTGATGAAGCCGGCATCGATCGATACTTTCGCCATTTCTTCAATCGCTTCCTTGCTCACATCCGGGGTCAGATTGAGGCGGGAGAGCGCCGCTTTGATCAGCTCGTTATCGAGTCCTTTGCCGCTCAGCTTTTTAAGCTGATTGTTAATCAGATCGTACGATTTATCGGGGCTGCTTTTGATAAAGTTAATCGCATCGATATTCGCCTGAATCGCGCCTTTAGCCATATCGCGGTGGTCCTTCAGGAACTTGTCGCCCGCAACGAGGATCGTCAGCGGATAGTTGCCGTTGTTAGGCGGGATTTTGTCCCAATCCACGAGAATTTGGCCGATGCCTTCCTTCTCCATCTGCGTTCCCCACGGTTCCGGGATAAGCGTGGCGTCGATTTCTTTCTGGCGCATGGCAACCAGCGTATCCGCCGGAGCGCGGGCGATAATTTCTACGCCGGACTTATCCGTCGTCACTTTCAGCCCTTCCTGCTGAAGCAGCAGGCGCAGCGAAATTTCGTTCGTGCTGCCGCGCGTCGGGATGGCGACGGTTTTGCCTACAAGGTCTTTCACGCTTGAAATTCCCGCGTCTTTACGGACAGCCAGTACGGCGCCGCCGTTATTGGAACCGGAAATGACTTTGAAATTCTTGCTTTTCAGGTATTGGTTGGTGGAGGGCCCGGGACCGACGAAGCCGAGATCAATCTGATCCGTCGCCAGTGCGGTCGAAAAGTCCGAGCCGTTATCGAAAGCCGTGACCTCCACTTTAACGCCTTCGCCCCAATATTTTTCGAAATATTTATTTTCGAGCGCCACATAACCCGCGGCATGCGTAACGTTTTTGAAAATACCGACGCGGACTGTTTCCGGCTTCTTGCCGTCACCGCTCCCGCCGGAGCTTTTGGAATCCCCGCCGCCGCATGCGGTAAGCACCGTGCCGACCAGCAGAATGAGCGCAAGCAGCCATGCTGTTTTTTTCATCGTAAACTCCCCTTTATCTGTTCGTCTGTTTCTTGCTTATTTGCCGCTTGAGGCTAGACCGTAGCGGATCAAGATTTTATCCTCCAGCTTTTTAAAGCAGAGATGATCGGAAATGGTGCCGAGTACGGCGATAATGATGACGATGCAAAGCATAAGCGCGGTATCCGCAATATCGCGTCCCTGCTGAAGCAGCTGGCCCAAGCCGACGCCTTTGGCGATCAGTTCCCCGGCTACGAGCGCCCGCCAGGCGAACGCCCAGGCTACCCGCACCCCGTTGATAAGATGAGGGAAGGCCGCCGGCACCATGATCTGCCAGAACATCCGCAGCCCGTTGCCCGTTCCCATGGTCTGGGCCGCTTTCAGATAAATCGGCGGGATGTTCATAATTCCCGTGCGGCTCGACATGGCCATCGTCCAGGTAGCCCCGAGCGCCGTGATGAAAATAACGGAGGTGTCCGTGAGTCCGAACCAGATGATCGCGAACGGCAGCCAGGCAATACTCGGCACCGTCTGGAGGGCAACCACGACAAATCCGAGCGTGTCGTCCAAAAACCGGAAGCGTGCGAAAAGAAAACCGAGCAGCGTACCTATGACGAGGGATATGCCGAACCCGGTCAGGAGCCGGCCGAGCGATCTGAACGTCGCTTCCAGAAGCTGCCCGTCCGTAAAACCGAGTCGGAAGGCGTCCAGTGTCTGGAACAGAGACGGGAATTTCCATCCCCAATCGAAGATTCTATATCCCGCCTCCCACGCTATCAGCAGAATCACGAGAAAAATCGTTCTTCTTAAGGCTGTACTCATCGCCCATCTCCTCCTTTACCACTTTCTCGAGCTCCTCGGCAAGAACGTCCATGATCGCGCTCTCGACATGGTGGATAACGGAGTCGGCATTGTCGCGCGGACGCGCGGCCTGCACGGCGAATTCCTTCTTGATCGTACCCGGCCGGGTCGACATGACGACGACGCGGTCGGACAAAATGACGGCTTCACGAATGTTGTGGGTAATAAACAAAATCGTTTTGCCCGTTTTCATCCAGATTTCTTCAAGTTCTTTATGCAAAATGAGGCGGGTCTGCTCATCGAGCGCCGCGAAAGGCTCATCCATGAGAAGTATCTCGGGGTCCATGGCAAGGGCGCGTGCAATCGCGGCACGCTGTTTCATGCCTCCGGACAGCTCGTGCGGATAACGGTCGGCAAATTTGCTGAGGTGGACCGTCTTGATCTGCTCCATCGCTTTCTCGTAGCGTTCCTTCTTCGGAATGCCCTTCTGTTTAAGGCCGAAGGCGACATTGTCGAGCACGGTCAGCCATGGAAACAATGCATGCTCCTGGAAAACGACGACGCGGTCGGAGCCCGGCCCCGTCACTTTCGTTCCGTTCACTTCAATCGTTCCTTCATCGTAGCCTTCCAACCCTGCGACCATGTTGAGCACCGTCGACTTGCCGCAGCCCGAGGGGCCGAGCAGAGACACGAACTCGCCTTTCCTGATGGTCAGCGAAACATCGTCAATAGCGGTAAATGATCCGCTGCTGCGCTGCTTGAAGGTTTTGCGAACATGCTTGATTTGTATCATCGCTTGATCTCTCCTTCAGGCTCGGACGAAAGCAGAAGCTTCGTATGTCCCGTTCCTATTCTTATACCAACTTATTTTATCGGAATTATGTTATTTGTCAACCTTTAATTGCATAAAGTTCTCATAAAAAAGCCCCTATAAGGGGCTTAAAAGGCTGATATAACAGGAATAAGGAACTGTGGAGCATACCGATTGACGCAGCGAAGCTGTTGCCGTCAGCCGGGATTTCGACGGGGCAGCCAGCGACGCCCCCGCACCCTGAATGCCGGATCAGCACGGACGGCTGCGGCAGCGATCACAGAGGCGCGCTTCATATAGACACGGCTATCGTTGCGGCTATGGTTGCGTGTGTGGCTGTGGCCGAGGCCCTGGCTGCGGATGGAGTTCATGCACCGGGGGTTCACCGTGTGTGTACTGCCCACGTCATCGAGACCCCAGTCACCCGTGCGCTTGCCGCCGACGACATCGAGACTGCGCTCACACGTGCGCTTGCCACCGTCGCCATCGAGACCGCGCTCATCCGGGCGCTTGCCGCCGGCGTCATCGGGACTGCGCTCATGCGCTTGCTTGCCGTCGGCGCCATCGCGGAAGCCGCGCTCACCCGCGGGCCCGGCGGCCCCGCCTGTCTTTGGCGGACTCGGACTCCGCCACGACGAGCACGTCCATGCTGCGCGCCCCGCGCATGATCCGCTTCACGATGGAACCGTGAAACAGCCGCTCCCACAGCGACTCGCGCGCCTGGCCGATGATGAGCTGCGTAGCGCTCAGCTCCAAAGCCCGCGCGAGCAGCCCCGCCGCGGTGCGTCTCCGTCCCGCGGCGCCCAGCACTTCGAAGCGGCCGCCGAGCCGCTCCGTCAAGGTCTGCAGCGCGGCGATCCGCGCATCCTCTCCTTCCGCCGGCGATCCGCAGCGGATGTAAGCGACGTGCCACCGCGCCTTCAGCCGGTAAGCGATGCGGAAGCCGCGGCGGATGATGCGCTCCGCGTGCCGGTTCAGCTTCACGCAGACGAAGATCACTTCCTCCCGCCGCCAGGGGCCGCGCAGGGAGCCGACGCGTTCCCACGCCTCCAGGCGCTCGTCCACGTCGTCGGCGATTTCGCGCAGCGCGAGTTCCCGCAGGGCAATCAGATTGACGGTTTTGAAGAAGTGGCCGAGCGCCTGGTCCACTTTATCCATCCCGTAAATCTTGCCCTCCTTCATGCGCTGCTGCAGCGTCTGCGGCGTAACGTCGATGAGCTCCACCTCATCGGCAAGCCGCAGTATGCTGTCCGGGACCGTCTCCCGGACCCGCACGCCCGTCAGCTGCTCGACGGAATCGTTCAAGCTTTCGAGGTGCTGGACGTTCACCGTAGAAATGACCGAAATACCGGCATTGAGAATCTCCAGTATGTCCTCATATCTCTTCTTGTTGACACTCTGAGGCACATTCGTGTGAGCCAATTCATCCACGAGAACCAGATCCGGCATCCGCCGGATCACAGCCGCTGTGTCCATTTCCTGCAACTCGGTTTCCCGGTAGGTAATGATTTTGCGCGGTATCAGCTCCAGATCGCCGACCTGATCCGCCGTTTCTTTACGGCCGTGCAGCTCCAGAAGGCCGATGACCACGTCGATATTTTTACGCAGCAGATCGTTTCCTTCCCGCAGCATGCTGTAAGTTTTGCCGACGCCCGGAGCGGCCCCGATATAAACCTTAAAGCGTCCTCGCCGCGCTTTCCTGATTTGCCGTTCCATCTCCTGGGGACTGGGGCGGCGGTAGAGCTCGACCGGCTTCTGGGCATCGCTCTTTCGTTTTGCCGGAAGGATCCGCTCTCCGTCCCTCTCCGCCCGGTCGGCAACCACGAACAGATCGATCCCTTGCAGACGGCTCACCGCATCGTTAAGCACCGAGCCCTGCCAAAACTCCTGCCGGCGGCTGTGCTTGGAATGGCCCAGCACGATCCGGGTCACTTTGCGGTCGATCGCATAACGGATGAGCGCCTGTGCAAGCTTCCGCCTTCCTGGAAAGGGAAGCTCATCGAAACTGCCGCCCACTTTCTCGACCAGCTTGATGATCGAACGGCGAAACGCAGCCGCATCCTTGGATAAAGCTCTTCCCGGCCGGGCAAATGAGACGACGAACAATTCGCCGCTCAGCCGGTCCGCTATCTGCTGGCCCCGCCGGACATAGATGGACCCGTTCCAATGGTACTGGGCGGAAACCAAAATCCGCTCATCCGCTCCCGAAGGTCCGGTCATGCCCATCTCTCCCCGGTGCTTCTCCAAGGATTCGTTAACTCCTTCCGCTACGAGCCGAAGGGCAAGCTCACGCAGCACGCCGATATTCCCCCGTTCCAGCACTTTGCGCTCGTGCCACTGGCACCCCCTCATTCCTCCCTCTTCAAGACGGTTAAGGATCGTTTCGGGCGTGGCATCGATAAGCCTCACTTCATCAGCCAACTCCAGGGTATCCGCAGGCACCGTGTGCTCCACTACGATGCCCGTCATTTTACGGGCAAGCTCCCGCGCCCCTTCCAGTTCATATACGTTCACGGTTGCCAGCACGCTAATCCCTTTGCTCAGCAAAAATTTGATATCCTCCAGCCTTGTCTCATTAAGGGCTCCCGGCCGGTTGCGATGAGCAAGACCGTCGGTCAGCACCACTTCAGGGTTGCGGGCAGCAAGATCATCGAGCGGCAAATCCTGCTGCCTCACCCCGTCCTTCATCCACTCGATGCTTCTAACCCGTTCCAGCCCGCCGGCCTGTTCCAGCGTTTCGGGCCGTCCTTCCATGGAAACCGCGCACAGCACGACATCGATTCCCTGTTCGCGAAGTGTCTGTCCTTCCCGCAGCATGTGGTACGTTTTCCCCGATCCGCTGACGGCACCGATATATATTTTCAGCCTGCCCCGGTGGATTTCCGAAATCGACAGCAAAATTTCTTCGGGCGTTCTTCTCCGGAAATTATCCATCCTCCGGCTCCTTTCCCGTTCCTTGTCCCATGTTCTAAAGTTTGCCCCGGCATCATAAACGACGCATCCTATACCTCACACTATTCTCCCACGAAATTCCCGCCGTCTTGTAAGCATCATGCAAGCATTAGCGTTTCGAAAACGTGGGTCCGTATGCTCGGACTGCAAAGGGACTATATATAATAGTAGAGACACATTTTTCATACGTATAAATTCGGTTTTTTTCGCCTTGAAAATTTGCAAAACGCATGCCCCCTGATCGGATCGGACATGCGTTAATTAGTGTGCAGGTATCCGGTTATTTCCCGGCTGCCTTTTTCAAATCCAGATTTAATTCCAGCACATTCACACGAGGCTCGCCGAACACGCCAAGGTCCCGGCCGGCCGTATGTTTTTTCACCAGTTCCTGAAGCTGGGCAGTCGATACTCCCGTCACTTGAGCAATACGGGGAATCTGGACTTCAGCCGATTCTGGCGTAATATGCGGGTCGAGACCCGAAGATGAGTTCGTGAGCAAGGAAATCGGCACTTGATTGACGGGCACGTCCGGGTTTTCCTTTTTCCATGTATCGATGGATTCCTGTGTGCGCTTGACCAGTTCGGGTTTGGAAGGCGCATAGTTGTTCGAGCCCGAAGCCTCCGCTTTATACTCAATGGAGGAGACACGGCCGTGAAAATACTTCGGATCTGTAAACAGTTGCCCGATCAGCTCCGAGCCGACGATGTCCCCCTGCTCGTTCTTGATGACACTGCCGTTGGCCTGCTTGGGGAAAATGACCTGTGCCAGTCCTGTCGACACAAGCGGATAAATAATCCCGCACAGCACGATAAACAATATGCTGATACGGACGGCAATAGACAAGACGGATCCGTTCCACTCGCCGTTTTCTTTAGGTACCGAAGTGCCTGGATTCATCCTCTTTCAATCCTCTCTTATACCGGGAGAAGCCTTCGAGAGGCATTCCCGGCCTGTGGTTGTTCTTTGGTTGCAGCGCATTTTCTGCCATTCATTTGCGCTTTTATGGCTTCGGTGTTCATGAAAACAGATCCTAGATCCAGACATGAACGACCAGATCAATCATTTTGATTCCGATAAAAGGAACGACGACTCCGCCCAGCCCGTAAACAAAAAGGTTCCGGCCGAGCAGCTTTGTCGAGCTCATCGGGCGGTACTTGACTCCCTTCATCGCAAGAGGAATGAGCAGCGGAATGATGACCGCGTTGAAGATAAGCGCGGACAGAACCGCCGACAGGGGCGACCCCAGCCGCATGATGTTGAGAGCTTCCATCTGCGGAATCGCCAGCATAAACATCGCCGGGATGATCGCGAAATATTTGGCGATGTCGTTGGCGATCGAGAAGGTGGTAAGCGCCCCTCGTGTCATCAGCAGCTGCTTGCCGATGCCGACCACTTCAATGATCTTGGACGGATCGGAGTCCAGATCGACCATGTTGGCCGCTTCTTTGGCAGCGATGGTGCCGCTGTTCATCGCCAGGCCCACGTCGGCCTGGGCAAGCGCCGGGGCGTCGTTCGTGCCGTCGCCGGTCATCGCGACAAGCTTGCCTTCCGCCTGCTCCTTGCGGATCACGGCGATTTTATCCTCCGGCTTGCTCTCGGCGATAAAGCCGTCCACGCCGGCTTCTTTGGCGATGGTAGCCGCCGTGAGCGGGTTGTCGCCGGTGCACATGATCGTTTTGATCCCCATTTGGCGCAAGGTATCGAAACGCTCCTTCATGCCGGGCTTCACGGTATCCTTCAAGTAAATCAGGCCGTACACCCTGCCGTCCACGGCTACGGCGAGCGGAGTCCCGCCTTCCGTAGCGATCGCGTCCCCGTTAGCCTTAAGATCGGCGGGAACCGTACCGCCCTGCTCCTGCACCCAGCGGACGACGGCGTCTACCGCGCCCTTGCGCACTTTTCTCCCGTCTTTCAAGTCGATGCCGCTCATCCTGGTTTCGGCTTTAAAGTCGATAAACTCCCCGCCTTCCGCGAGAGAGGGCTCGTAAACCAGGTGCTGCTTCTTCATCAGCTCCAGCACGGAGCGTCCTTCCGGCGTTTCGTCTTTCACCGAGCTGACGGCCGCCCAGGCAGCCGCTTCGCCCGTAGAGGCGCCGCCTACCGGGATAAATTCGCTGGCCATCCGGTTTCCGAATGTGATGGTTCCCGTTTTGTCCAGAATGATCGTATTGATGTCTCCGGCCGCTTCGACCGCTTTACCCGACATGGCCAGGACGTTGAACTGGGTGACCCGGTCCATCCCCGCGATCCCGATAGCGGACAGCAGAGCGCCGATCGTCGTCGGAATGAGGCAGACGAGCAGGGCGATCAGGACGGCCGTATCCAGCTCGACATTCACGAACCCCGCGATGGGCTTCAGCGTAACGACCACGATCAGAAAAATAAGCGTCAGCGTAATAAGCAGCGTGTTCAGCGCGATTTCGTTCGGCGTCTTTTGACGGGACGCTCCCTCCACGAGGGAAATCATCCGGTCGATGAAAGACTCGCCGGGATCGCTCGTAATCCTTACACGGATCGCGTCGCTCACGACCCGCGTGCCGCCCGTAACGGAGCTGAAATCGCCGCCCGCTTCTTTAATGACCGGCGCGGATTCACCCGTAATCGCCGATTCATCCACAGAGGCCAGCCCTTCTATCACTTCCCCGTCGCCGGGAATCATTTCTCCCTGGGCGACAGCGACGATGTCGCCCTTGCGGAGTTCCGTGGACGGAACGACTTTGATGCCGCTGCCGACCACCTTGTTGGCTTGAATTTCCTGCTTGGATTTCTTAAGCGAGTCCGCCTGGGCTTTCCCCCTGCCTTCCGCCAGCGCCTCGGCAAAGTTGGCGAACAGCACCGTGAAGAGCAAAATCAGAAATACGGTCAAGTTAAACCCGATCCGGTCCTGCGTTCCGAAGTAGCCCGGCAGTACCGTCATCAGTAGAACCATGAAGGTTCCGATTTCTACCACGAACATCACGGGATTTTTCATCATCGTAACCGGATTTAATTTAAGAAAGCTTTGCGCGACCGCCTGTTTGACGATATCCCCGCTCAGCATTGATTTTCGTTTCGTTTGAGAAGCATTTGAGTTCATCCGTTTTCACCCCATCGTTATTAACGCAATGTCAAATATTCAGCCACCGGACCAAGCGCGAGTACCGGTAGGAAGGTGAGCGCCCCAATGATGACGACCGTTCCTACCACGATCCCGGTAAACAAGGCATTGTCCGTACGGAACGTACCGATTGTTTCCGGAACCCACTGCTTGCGGCCCAGCGAGCCGGCCACACCCAGAAGGGCGATGATCGACACGTAACGGCCAAGCAGCATCACAATACCTGTGGAAACGTTCCAGAACGGCGTATTGTCCGCAAGGCCCTCGAAGCCGGAGCCGTTATTGGCCGCCGACGACGTGAACTCGTACAGCACTTGAGAGATTCCGTGGAACCCCGGGTTGGTGACCGCTCCTTTGCCAAGCTCCGTCATAAAGGCGAGCGCCGTAGGAGCCAGAATAATAAGCGGATGCGCCAGAATCGCGACGGCGATCAGTTTCATCTCGCGGGACTCGATTTTGCGTCCCAGAAATTCCGGGGTCCGGCCGACCATAAGCCCCGCCAGAAAGACGGCCAGAATGGCGTACATGAGCATATTGACCAGCCCGACTCCGTCCCCGCCGAATACGCAGTTCAGCATCATTTGGGCGAGCGGAACCATTCCGCCCAGCGGCGTGAGCGTGTCGTGCATGTTATTGACGGACCCTGTCGTAGCCGCCGTCGTTACCGTAGTAAACAGCGCGGACTGGGCAATGCCGAACCGCACCTCTTTGCCTTCCATACTGCCGATGGACGAATCCGCTCCAAGGGCATTTAAGGCGGGATTGCCGGCCTTTTCCGAGAAGAAGGCGACCGACAGGAAGACCAGGAACAACGTCATCATGGCCGTAAAAATAACCCAGCCCTGTTTCCGGTTCTTCGCAAACCGTCCGAAGGTATAGGTCAATGAGGCCGGAATACACCACATGGACAGCATTTCGATCACGTTGGTCAGCGGGGACGGATTCTCAAACGGATGGGAAGAGTTCACTCCGAAAAATCCGCCTCCGTTCGTACCCAAATGCTTGATGGACACAAGCGACGCTACCGGTCCGATAGCGATTTGCTGCTCTCCGCCTTCAAGCGGCTTTGCGGCCAGCGACGGGTCCAGCGTTTGCGGCACCTTCAGGCCGACAAGCAGCAGCGTAACGACGATGGCCAGCGGCAGCAGCAGACGCGTGTGGCCTTTTACAAAATCGGTAAAAAAGTTGCCGATGGTGCTGCCTTTGGACGTCAGCCCGCGGATAAACGCGATCGCGACCACGATTCCCGTTACGGCGGACGTGAACATCATCATCATGATGACCGCCATCTGCGAGAAATAGGACAGCCCCGTTTCCCCGCTGTAGTGCTGCAGGTTCGTGTTGGTCATAAAGCTGATGATCGTATTGAACGACAAAGTCGCTTCCATATTGTTGATCCCGTTCGGGTTAAAAGGAAGAGCGCGCTGCAGGCGCAGGATCAAATACCCGACCGCCACAAGCACGATGTTGGTCAGCACGAGGCTGCCCGCATATTTTTTCCACGTCATGCCGTGCTCGCTGCGGATGCCCGCAAGCTTGTAAATGGGTCTTTCCAGCCAGCCGAACCATTTGTCCGTCCGGTTTTTTTCATTCGAGAAAACGTGATAAATATAAGTGCCAAGCGGCTTCACCAGCAGGCAAAGCACCGCGATTACGATTAAAATTTGCAATATCTCCATAGATTCCGATCCTCCTCAAACAACTCCGCGCAGGGTTCTCCGGGCGCCCGCAGGCGCCTTAAAATTTCTCCGGATGAATAAGCGCGTATATCAGATACAGGAAAAGCCCTGCCGTAAAAAGCGCGATAATCATCATGAACGGCCGCCTTCCGGGCCGTCCGCAGCATGGTCACACCAGAGCAGAAATCCGTAAAAAATGAAATAAATGACTGCCAGCAGCAAAATCATATAAAGATCCGTCATGCGCGCCGGCTCCTTTCTTTCCTATTTATAGGGTTATTCTTTATCGTTCGCACAAATTGTTCCGCAAATTCAGCGCAAAGCTTCCTCGGGCACCTGGCCCGGTGCCGCTCCAAGCAGGAAAGAGACCTGACGGGTATTCGTATGCACCACATGGTCGGCGCCGAGCGCTTTATAAATCAACCGCGGTGTGGCGTTCGTTTTCACCACGTAAATCGTTCCGGTTGTCCAGCTGCGGACCATCTGAAGATACCGGCAGCAAAGCGGCAGGCTGTCTTCGAAAAGATACACGTCACCGATCGGAAGCTCCGGGACTTCCCAGGCTTCGTGGCGCACGGTATCCACCTCCACGAGATGCCGGACTCCCAGCTTCTTCATCCGCTGTCCTTCCACGGGGTTATTAACAAGCGCCGCGAAGGGTTTGCGGTAAATATTCAGCAGTTTAATAAAGTTCTCGCCGGTGACATTCGGTGCGGAAACCAACGTATAGGTTTGGATCTTTCTCTCGTCCACTTTTTATCCCTCTTTCATGTTTTGGGCAGCAAAAAAAGAAGCCTGCGGAAGAGGAACTCTTCACGCGGCTTCTTGACGGTCACAGCCTAAAAAAGACTATGGCCGAAGCGCGATAGCAGTCGCCTCTCTCGGTACGCTTACGAGGTTAGCTGTCGGATTCGGGCGTGAGAGTCGCCCTACCATAACGGCACGGATGCCGCTTCTGGATTCACCCCATGAGGACCGGCCTTCAGGCCTGCAAGTCCTCGTTGGTTCCCCCGTTTTCCGCTTCACACGGAAACTCAGCGATAAAAACGCATGTTCATTTTTTGGCACATTTTTCATTTTCGGATGTTTTTGCACATAACAAAACCACAGCGAAACGAAGTCCCTGTGGTCGATGCCGATCACAAGCTTCTTCAACCCCTCCCGAACTCATGCGCTTACGAGGTTAGCTGTCGGATTCGGGCGGTGAGAGTCGCCCTACCTGATTGCCGGATCCATGGGTTCCGGCGCTTCAGGATTCACCCCTGCAGACACGGCTCCGGCTCTCACACCGGATCAATGCTGCGATGGTTCCCCCGCTTCCCCGGATGGGGAAATTCAGCGAAAGCAAGAAACTGTTTTTTTCAATTGATGGAATGAATGTTACACCTCCGTACGTGCTTTGTAAAGATATGGGGAGATTGGTTTTAAACCGATTTAAGCCAAAGAAATCCCCTAATGCGCTTACATTTCTTCTTTTTACGCGCTAGCTTGTTTATGCGTCGAAAATCTCGCGTTTTTGAAAACGGTTTGGTCACCCAGACTCTTCTCAACCGGGAAAAACCTGCTATACTACTTGTAAACGTTACCATAATAACCAGTAAGGAGGCGTATTTATGAAAAACGGATGGAAATCAATCTTGCTCTGGGGGGTGATTTCCATTGTCGGCGCGTTCGCTTTCGGGCTTGTCGCACTTAACCGCGGGGAGTCGATCAATGCCGCCTGGCTCGTCATTGCGGCCGTGAGCTGTTATGCGGTCGCCTACCGGTTCTACAGCCGGTTTCTCGCCCGCAAAGTATTCGTGCTTGACGACAACCGGAAAACACCCGCAGAGCTGAACAACGACGGCAAAGACTATGTGCCGACGAACAAGTGGGTGCTGTTCGGGCACCATTTCGCGGCCATTGCCGGCGCGGGCCCCCTCGTAGGCCCCGTACTTGCCGCGCAGATGGGCTATCTGCCCGGAACGCTATGGATCATTCTTGGCGTTATTCTGGGCGGCGCCGTCCAGGATTTCGTCATTCTTTTCGCTTCAACGCGCAGAAACGGTAAATCGCTCGGCGATATGATCAAGGACGAAATCGGCAGGGTGACGGGCACGATCGCCATGCTGGGCATTCTCGGCATTATGATCATTCTTCTCGCCGTGCTCGGGCTCGTCGTCGTCAAAGCGCTGATCGGCAGCCCGTGGGGTATGTTCACGATTGCCGCCACCATACCGATCGCACTCCTGATGGGTGTGTATATGCGTTACATACGGCCCGGCCGCGTCGGTGAAGCTTCCCTTATCGGCGTCGTTCTGCTGATTCTATCCCTCATCGGAGGCAAATTCGTCGCCGAGAGCGCATCGCTGGCACCGCTCTTCTCCTTCAGCGGGGAAACTATCGCTCTGATGATGATCGCCTACGGCTTTTTCGCTTCCGTCATGCCGGTCTGGCTGCTTCTCGCTCCCCGGGACTATCTCAGCACGTTCCTGAAAGTCGGAACGATCATCGGACTCGCGCTTGGCATTATTTTCGTCCTGCCGGATCTGTCCATGCCGGCCACGACCCGGTTTATCGACGGAACCGGCCCCGTCTTCGCCGGGAACTTGTTCCCGTTCCTGTTTATTACCATCGCCTGCGGCTCCGTGTCGGGCTTCCACGCGCTGATTTCGTCCGGCACGACGCCCAAAATGCTGGAACGCGAATCCCACGCGCGTCCGATCGGCTACGGCGCGATGCTGGTCGAATCGTTCGTCGCCATCATGGCGCTGATCGCCGCCTGCATCATCACGCCCGGCACTTACTTCGCGATTAACTCGTCCGCGGCGGCGCTGGGCGGTACCGATGTGGCGACCGCGGCGGCGACCATCACGAACTGGGGCTTCACCATCACGCCGGAGCAGCTGACCACGCTGTCCAAGGACATCGGCGAGAGTACCATCCTCTCGCGGACGGGCGGCGCGCCTACCTTCGCCATCGGCATGGCGCAAATCTTGTCCGGCGTGATCGGCGGCAAAACGATGATGGCGTTCTGGTATCACTTCGCCATCCTGTTCGAAGCCTTGTTCATCCTGACGACGATCGACGCGGGCACCCGCGTGGGCCGTTTTCTTATCCAGGATCTGCTGGGTTATGCCAGCAAGTCGCTGGGGGATACCCGGTCCACGGTCGGCAACCTTATCGCTACGGCTCTCTGCGTGGCGGGCTGGGGGTATTTCCTCTATCAAGGCGTTGTAGACCCGCTGGGGGGCATCAACTCCTTGTGGGCCCTCTTCGGCATCGCCAACCAGATGCTGGCGGGGATCGCGCTCGTGCTGGGGACGACCATTTTGTTCAAAATGGGCAAAAAGGCGTACGCCTGGGTCACGCTCCTGCCCACAACGTGGCTGCTTATCGTGACCATGTCCGCCGGCTGGCAGAAGCTGTTCCACGAGAAAGCGAACATCGGCTTTCTTTCTCACGCCAAGCAGTTCCAGAGCGCGCTGGACAGCGGCAAAATCTTGGCCCCTGCCAAGACGGCCGCCCAGATGAAGCAAATCGTGATGAACGATTATATCGACGCGGCCTTGTGCGGATTTTTCATGATCGTGGTGCTCATCGTGTTTATCTCGGCCATCCGCGTATGGCTGAAGGCGATTTCGAACAAACCGCTGGATCTCTATGAGGCCCCGTATATCCCGCGCGGCGGGAAGGGCGGATCCGAGGCGACGAAATATGTTTAAGCGCCTGAAACTCATTTGGAGCTACCGCAGCCAGTTCATCCATCTACTGGTCGGCGTTCCCCACTACGAGACTTATGTGGCCCATATGAAAGAAGCCCACAAAGACCAGCCTGTGCTGAGCCGTGCGGAATTTTTCCGCCAGGCCCAGGACAACCGCTACGACGCCAAGGACGGGAAAATCTCCCGCTGCTGCTAGACGTCTGCGGCAGCACGCCACGGCAGCA
>NZ_FNVF01000012.1 GCF_900107975.1 Paenibacillus sp. UNC499MF | reverse complement strand
AAGACGTGACCGGATTGATCGTTCACAGCGATCAAGGATTCCAGTACACGTCTCACGCGTATCACGACATGCTGCCAAAGGTTGGCGCCCGAATCAGCATGTCTAGGCGGGGCAATTGTTTAGACAATGCCTCCATGGAGAGCTTCTTCTCGCATCTCAAAACGGAAGGGCTCTATTTGTATAATATCCGAAGTCTTGATGAAGCACAAAAAAGAATTTCGGATTACATCCATTTTTACAACCATCATCGTCCACAGCGAAAGCTAAACAAGCTGACGCCGATGGAGTATCGACGCCAGCTTGCAGCCTAGGCTTTTTTCAATGTCCGTTAAATGGGGGCTTGACCACGCTGCGATCGGCAGGGTTTTTCAGCTTTCATCCGGCTTGCGGCGGTAAGGAGCGCCGCCACGGGCGGGTATGAACTGCGCTTCTTTGCCGAGCAGACGGGGAAGCTCGCCCAGAAATTTCTCCATCGTGATGGCGTCGGCGAAATTCCACTCGTCCGCTTCGACCGCGTACCAGCAGCCGCTGCGGACAGCGGGAAGCTCCGTCCAGAGAGGAGACCGCATGAGCCGGGCGGTGGCCCGGCGGGATTCCGGATCCGACGGGAGCAGCACAAATAGCCGGTCACCGGCATAATTTTTCATGTCTTCCGGCGAAAGTTCGAGATAAGAGAGGTTCTTATCGAGAAGTCCGCGCGTTTTGCCGGCCGGCCGGAAACCGTCCGGATGGAAGAGCATGGAGGAAAGGCCGATCGTGCCCATCACAAAAAAACGGCCCCTGGCAAATGTGAACACGGACGCGGTCTCTTCCGCCCGCAGGCAATTCTGCAGCCGGCTCCACATGGCGGAGGCTTTCTCCTCATAGCGGGCGAGCCAGGTTTCCGCTTCCCGGCGTCTGCCGAGAATTTCCCCCAGCAGCTTCATCCGCTCGCCAATGGGGGCGAAGGAATCGAACGTGAGCGTGGGGGCAATCGCGCGAAGGGTATCGTACTGCGACTCATCTTCGCTTGAGACGATGATGAGATCGGGCTTCAGCGCCTGGGTGAGAGCCGGGTTGATCGGAAATCCCAGGTCTTTGACCGGAGGTTGGAGACGGCCTGCCTGATTAATCCACGGATAGCCTCCGCCTATGGCTTCCACACCCAGGACGGCGAGATCCCCGAACGTTTCCCCGTGATAAATCACCCGGCGGGGGAGCGCGGGAATTTCGACTTCATGACCCGTCCAGTCTTTAAGCCGGGTCCTTTTTTGCAGAGACTGGCTGTATTGTCTCGGAGTGACGCCGGTAAGCTGCCGGAAGCGCCGGTTGAAGTAATATTCATCGGCAAAGCCTACCCGCCGAGCGATTTCCCGCAATGGGTCCCGTGTCGATCGCAGCCATTCCTTGGCTTTCTCGATTCTGAGCTCGTTCAGGAAATCCAGCGGCTTTTTGCCCGTCAGTTCCTGAAAAATCGTGCTGAACTGCCAGTGGGGAACCTGTGCCTGCTCAGCCAGAAACTTTACCGTAATCGGACGTCTGTAGTGCTCCCGGATGTAGCGGATGCTGTTCTCCACCGCATGTGCGCTGCTCGACGGTTCGGGGCTTTTCAAATTGTGCTCCAGCAGAAAACCCATCAGTTCCTGAAACTGCAGCTGCCGGTAAAAATGCTGTAATTCACCGGAGGGCTCGGACTCCGCGAGCAGTTCGGCAAAACGCTCGGCTTTCGCGAAAGGATAGACCGCCCATTCCACACGGCCCCGAATGAGCGGATTCAGGAACAAAGACGAATGTGAGCCGTCGCAAACGACGATTCGGCACGTGATGCGGTAGAACGTCAAGCACCGGTCGCTGTCCGTGCGGAGCCGGTATGAAGTCCCCGGCGGGATCATATAACATTTGTCGGGTGCACAGAAAAAAGTTTCATCTCCCGCTCTCAGCGTACCGGTACCGGCGCTAATGAGCAGAAGCGTATGGAGATCCGGTTTTTCGTCCGCATCGAATTCGGGTACCGAAACGGGGGCATACGTACCGGGTTCGATTTTTTCGGCAGCCTCGAATTGGAACAGCAGCGAACGTAAAGGAAGAGAGCCGGGATCGGAAGAAGGCATAAAATCACATCCTGTTTGATACTGATAATCATTATCAATTAAATACATTGTAACTAAAACAAAGAAGCATTTCAACAGATGTTGAAAGCTTCTTTTAAAATATGCCTCCGAGTATTGCTGCTGAGAAGAACGGTACATGTTAGTGAGATCTGTTTATTTTTTGAGCAGGTTCGGTATTTCGTTCAAAAGCCATTCTCTCGTAGCGGCGTCGCTGCCGGACTTGAGAATATCAAGCGTGTAGACGTTTCCGTTCTTCACGGCCGGAAGATCGAGCCAAATCCGGCTTTTCAGAAGTTCCTCCGTCGACTGCTGCGCTTCCTTGACTACCGGAGTCAGAATAAAGATGCGGTCACCGGCCACTTTGGGGAGAACCTCCGGCGAAATTTGCTTGAAACCGGCCTTTTCGTCCAGCACGGCCCGGATCGGCTGGGTCGGCAGAAATCCGTTCTTGTCGTAGAGAACCTGGGAGAGCCCCGTGCTTGCCATTACGAAGAGACGGTTGCCGGGATAATAGGTAAACACGGAAGCCGTTTCGCCCGGTTTGACTCCCGCGTCATGAAGAGTCTTCCACATCGCTTCCGAACGTGCATCGTAACCGGCCAGCCATTTCTCAGCCTCCGGCTTTTTGCCCAGAAGATCGCCGAGCTGAAGAAGCCGTTCTTTCAGAGGCAGGAACGTATTGAACATGAGCGTTGGAGCGATTTTGCTCAACTGCTCGTATTCTTTCTCGTCGGTACTTCCCGTGAGGATGAGATCAGGCCCCAGCTCCAGCACTTTCTCCAGATTGATGGGGGACCCGATATCCGTAATGTCTTTATGCTTGTCCGCATACACCGTGCCGTGGAGCCAGTTGGTTGCCGTTCCGATGGCCTGTACGCCCAGAGCGTCAAGGTCGCTGAATGTCTCCCCGTAAAAAATGACTTTCTTGGGGGCGGCCGGAATTTCGGCCGTATGCCCCTTGTAATCCGTAACTTTGCGGGGAGTGGAGGCGGATTTATCGGCAGCGGAGGCGGGGGAGCCCGTCGGATTTCCGGTATGTGTGCCTGCGGCATCACCGGATTTCTGTGATCCGGCGCCAGCGCACCCGCTTAATAAGGCGGCGCTTAGCAGGGTAGTGAAGAGCAAAGTTGAAACAGATCGTGCCAATTTCATGAGTCGGTCAGCCTCCATCAGTCTTATGTATCGATAATGATTCTCATTATCGGCTGTTGTTATCATAGCGTAGGCGGCTGCGGCCGGCAATGGACAAATCCACGGCACGGATTTTGATTTTGTACAAAAATTGGGCGAGTCCGGACCCGGGTACTTTCAAGTGCCTAGGGCGCATAGAAGTACCTATCGTACTTTAAAGTGCTTACTTCACGAAAGAGTAAGTAAGCCGCATAATAGGACATGCTACATCTTAGCCTAAACAACAGGAGGTCATCCGGAAATGACTGGAAGTCTGCAAGATACAATCACTCTTCACAACGGAGTTAACATGCCTTGGCTCGGTCTCGGCGTTTTTAAAGTAGAGGAAGGACCCGAATTGGTAGAAGCGGTTAAAACGGCTATCAAAAACGGGTACCGGAGTATCGATACGGCTGCCGTATACGGCAACGAGGAAGGGGTCGGCCAAGGAATCCGGGAGGGCCTTGCCGAAACGGGCCTATCACGCGAAGAAATTTTCGTCACTTCGAAGGTCTGGAATGCGGACCAGGGATATGAGGCTGCCCTAGAGGCATTTGAAGTCAGTCTGCGCAAGCTGGGCCTGGATTACCTGGATTTGTACCTGATCCACTGGCCGGTCCAAGGGAAATACAAAGACACGTGGCGCGCGCTTGAAGCGATCTACGAGTCGGGCAAAGCCCGGTCGATCGGAGTCAGCAACTTCCATGTCCATCATTTGCAGGATCTTCTGCAGGATGCGAAAATCAAACCGATGGTCAACCAGGTTGAATTCCACCCCCGCTTGACCCAGGAAGAGCTGCGCGCTTACTGCCGCGAGCAGGGAATCCAGTTTGAAGCGTGGTCTCCGCTTATGCAGGGCGGGCTGCTGGATAACGAGGTGCTGAAAACGATCGGAGACCGTTACGGCAAGTCCGTCGCGCAAGTTATTCTGAGATGGGATTTGCAGAACGGCGTCGTGACCATTCCGAAATCGACGAAAGAGCACCGCATTATCGAAAACGCAAGCGTGTTCGATTTCGAGCTGACGGCGGACGAAATGAGCCGGATCAGCGCCTTGAACGAAAACAAAAGAGTCGGTCCGGACCCGGACAACTTTGATTTCTAAAGATTGATTTACCTTTGAAAAAAGCGCTCCACTGCCGCCGGCCCGGGCTGAGTCATCCGGGCCGGTGCAGCGGCGCGCCATGATAAGCGTTGTCCTGAAGCCGTCCCCGGACGGCTTTTTTTGCATTTTCTGCTTCGGCCTGCCGGAAGCAATTTTTAGGTTCTATTAAGTTGCTTTTAAGATTCGTAAAGGATAATCAAGGAAAAATCCTGGAGGAAGCTATGTCTATACGCATGCGGCTGACTTTGTTATATTCGGGTATTCTTTCCGCGACACTGCTGCTGTTCGGAATCGTCCTGTACAGCTTTCTGCAAATCTATTTCATGAACGACCTTAAAGATTCGCTCAAAGAGCAGACGGAAGTCCTGCAGGAGAGTGTCACTTATAAGCTCAAAGTGGATCCGCTGGGTTCAAATCTGGACATACAGCTTGACCATGTCGATACCGTCCAGTCGGGCATGTTCCTGCAGCTCGTCAACTTGATCAACGGCGACAAGGCGAGGACGCCTAATTTGGGCCAGGTGGAGCTGCCTTTCTCCAAAGATGCCGCCGGTAAGAAGAAGGAGGGCTACTACATCACGGAAGATGTCCAGCAAACGCCCTTCCTTATCTACAACCAGCCGCTGCTGCTGAACGGGAAGCTCGTGGGCGTGCTGCAGTCCGCTTATAACATCGGCCTGATCGACAAATTTCTGTCTATACTCCGTCTGGTGCTGATACTGCTCTCCCTCGTGGTCGTCTGTACGGCTTCGTTTATGGGGTGGCTTTCTTCCAAGCGGGCGTTAAAGCCTGTATACGCCTTGATTGAAGCGACCCGCCAAATTCAGAAAAGCGACGATCTCGGCAACCGGATCGCCGTTAAACCTACGGGAGACGAGGTGAGCCTGCTGGGCTCGACCATCAACGGCATGCTGGAACGCATTCAGCACATGTACGGGGAACTGGACAAGTCGTATATGACCCAGCGGAGGTTTGTGGCAGACGCTTCTCACGAGCTGAGAACGCCGCTGACGACGATAAGCGGCAATGCGGAATTTTTACAAAAGGCGTGGCAGTCGTTCCGGCAGACACCGGAGCAGAGAATGGACCTGGACCGGCTCGACCTTTCCATTGAAGCTATTCACGATATTGCCGACGAGGCCAGCCGGATGGGCAGGCTCGTCCACAATCTGCTTACCTTGGCGCGTGCCGATTCGGGATTGCATCTGAGAAAAGACAGGCTGAGCATTAGCGCCGTCGTCCAGGATGTTGTCCGCAAATCCCAGGTACTGGCGAAATCCGCCGAGTTTCAAGCCGGGCCTTTGGACGAGGTTCAATCTTTGTTCGTTGTGGGCGACCGTGATTACCTGCAGCAGCTTCTCTTTATTTTTGTGGAAAATGCTTTCAAGTATACGGAAAACGGCATTGTCAGGTTCTACTCAAAGGCCGGGGAAGAATATGTGGAGCTTATCATCGAGGATACGGGTATCGGCATGGATGAGAAAGATATTCCCCATATCTTCGACAGATTTTACCGGGCCGATCCTTCTAGAGGCGAAACGCCGGGTACCGGACTCGGATTATCGATAGCGAAATGGATATTGGAAGAGCATTGCGGTACCGTCGATATTCAAAGCCGCCGGAACGAGGGCACGCGGTTTACGATCCGGCTTCCGGTCGTGCCTGCCGCTTATGAGGAAGCGGAAACGGGATCTTTAGGTACAGGTGTTTCCTCCCAGCCGGATAGGGAACAGGCACTTTAAAGAACCACAGGGAAAAGCCGCTGAATACAGCAGCTTTTGGGGGAAGGGACGGCAAAGATTTTAAGTAATTAACGGCGTTAATTAATATGGTTAATGTCATTAATTAAATCTGACTGTAGTCTGCTCCGGCCGTAGGCTTACATGAAGAGTTTCTTTGCCGGCAGTTCTTCAAGGCGCGGATTGTCCGCTGCCGGTTCGGACGATGCCCACAGCACCCACCAGATTAGAAGGGGCTGGAACAAAAGCCGAAGCCACAGCAGCGAAGGCGGCGTATACGATTGGGACGGCGCGGGAATGTGGTACAGGGCCGCGTAAATATTCGCCGGAAACACCAGCACGAGATAGACGGCGATGATCACTCCGGTCTTCCTGCGCAAGGAAGGCACAAGGAGCAGAACGGCAAGCACAAGCTCCAGGATGCCTGTCGCATAGATTATCGGAACCCGAAGGGGGACGAATTCCGGCAGCATACGGGCAAAGCCTTCGGCCTCTTTAAAATGATAGAAGCAAGCGCCGGCGAAAAAGACGGCGAACAGGAAGATTGCGATTCTTTTCGGCCATGAGGGGCGTGTTCGGTTCATAGCTCACCTTTCCTTGTCTCCCGTGGAGGGTTAACTGCGGTGAGCGTTACTTACCCGCGGCGGACCCGCAGGAATCACTCATACGACTGTTTGCGCGGCCGGTTCGCATTGAGCCGTTCCGGCCCGCGGCGTACCTGATTGTTTTCTCCTGCTGGAACTCTAAATCGGCTATACGCTTCCCGGCTCCATTCCTGCGGTATCGCTATCCGCCGGAATTTTTCCGTTCCTGAAGAACGAAGGGAATACAGAATTCAGCCGCAGGCACGAGCCGTCTCCCTATGTCCTTTTACTCCGCCACGTGCTGTTAGAAATGCCGCCGCCGGTTATGGTACAATCACGTAGCCGGGCGAGACGGCAAAATATACAAGCTGAACAGAGGTGTTCTATGCCGACTATGATACTCCTGAACGAACAAGTTAATTCTGAGATCCGGGCGAATATAGCGGGTATGGAAGAATACCCGGAAATTGAACGCCTGATGGTGGATACCGCAAAATGGCTGCGGAGCAAAGGATCGACCCAGTGGTCCGGACTGCTGTCCGGCAGTGACGATCACGATATGGCCGGCGCTCTGGAACGGGGAGAGGTTGTCGTGTTCAAGGGGACGGAAGGTACGCTCCTGGCCTGTGTAATTCTCCAGCAGGAACCCGCCGAGTGGGACCGCAATCTTTGGCGTCTGGACCCCGGAGAAACCGGGACCGCCGTTTACCTTCACCGTCTGGTCGTTGAACGCGGACAAGCGGGCCGAAGTTTGGGAAGAACGGTGATGGACTGGATCGGACGGGAAATGTCATTTCCGGGGAAAGACCGCATTCGTCTGGATTGCATCGCCGGCAATGAGACTTTGAACGCTTTTTACAAAAACTGCGGCTATACCTATATAGGCGAGTCCGGGGGATTCAGTCTGTACGAATTCATACTGCCTTAGCGCTGAGTATCCTCCGCTCCCGTTCCCGTCCTTGCAAAGGGCGGGATTTTTTTGTGGTATCGCTCTGCTGTTGAAACCTATTGACAAATGGAAAAATCTGTCTTAATCTAATATTGACTGAATTAATCAATCATAAATCAATTATCCAAGTAATAACCGCTTTAGTGGCAGAAAATTTTTTATATGGAAATTGACTGAATAAATCAATCAAAAGAAGGAGCGTATTAGATGAACACACCTGACAACGGTAATCGCGAAAAAAGAAAAGCGCTTGTAATCGGAGGGAGCATAGGCGGATTATTGGCCGCCAGGGTGCTCGCGGATTTTTATGAAGAGGTGCTCGTTATCGACAAAGACGAATTTCCACTGGAGCCCGCCGATCGTTCCGGCACGCCTCACGGTTATCATCCGCATCGTTTTACGCAGCGCGGAAAGACGATTTTCGAGCGTTATTTTCCCGGCTATGAGGAGGATCTGCTTCAGCTGGGCGCGCTTTCTTCTCTGAACAAAACCGTGACGAACACGAACGAGTACGGAACGATCAGCGGGCCCTATCCGCGCAGTGATATCAAGTTCACAAGAGCGCTTCTGGAATGGGTCATCCGGGAACGGGTGAAACGCATCCCGAATGTGTCTTTACTTCCGGGTCATGAGGCCGTTCGGCTTATGAGCACGCCGGACCGGAAGAAAGTGACGGGAGCGGTTGTCCGCGGCAGAAGCAGAAGCGGAGAAGAGAAACCGTATCCGGCGGATCTCGTTATCGATACTGGCGGCAGGCTGTCCGGTCTGACGAAATGGCTGGAATTTATGGGGCTGAAGGTGCCCCCTTCCGATTACCTGAACGTGGACCTCGGATACAGTACCCGCAGGTACAAGGTACCGGCCGGCAAGGAGCATCTCATCCAGGAATGGGATGTGATTAATATCGCCGGGCAGCCGGCTAGAGGTACATTTACGGGCGTGCTGTCTTTTATCGAAAACAACCGGGCGGAAATGCTGTTGTACCGTCCGGGAGGACAATACCCGCCTACGAGAGATGACGAATATGAAAAAGCCGCCGCCGCGCTCCCCGGCTCCGCCCTCGCCGAAATTCTCGGAGAACTGGAGCCGGCCGCTTCTCCGAGAGGATTCCGCGTGCCGCAGCTGTACCGCCGGCATTTCGAGCAGATGACGGATTGGCCCGCGGGCCTGCTTGTTCTCGGCGACGCTTTCTGCATCTACGATCCGATCTTCGGACAAGGGATGACGGTGGCGGCCATCGAAGCGGAGGCTCTGGAAGCCTGTCTGCGGAAGCAGATTCTGGAGCCGGCCCCTTCTCCGGAGTTCGAACGCAGTGTGCTGCGCCGTCTCCAGGACGTTATCGAGCCTGCCTGGTGGTTAAACTGCGCGGCCGATCTCCGCTGGGAGGGCGTCTCGTATTCGGGTGCCGTTCCCCTGATGGGTATCGAATTCGGCCGGAGATATATGAACCTGGTGCTGAAATATGCGACCGGTGAAAAGAATATGAAATTTTTCGGCCTGTACTGGGCCGTCAATACGCTTTCCCTGCCTCCGGATCACCTGTTCCAGCCGGATCTGGTTCGCGAGGTGCTTTCTTCCTCCGGTGAGGGCAGGGCGCTGCTTGACGAGCTTCTTCGAGAAGGGAGCGGCTGCCTGTCCGCGGCTCTTGGGAAGATCGTCCCGGCGTTTTCCGAAACGGCTTACGAAACGGTCTGAAAGGATGATATAATTTGGGCATCAGCACGTGAAGTGGAGGATTACTGTGGCACCATTAAACGACCAGCAGTTGAATCAGATACGGGATGAACGCAGAATACAAATCATGGGGGCCGCCCTCAAGGTTTTTGCGAGAAGGGGAATTATCGGTACGAAAATGAGCATGATCGCCGCGGAGGCGGGAATCAGCCACGGCCTGCTCTATCATTATTTTGCTTCGAAGGAAGAATTGTTTACCACGCTCGTCCAAGGCGCCATGGAAGCTTCACAGGAAGCGATGAAGGAAGTTTGCCGGATTCCGGGTACGCCGCTTGATAAAATCCGCAAATTATCCGAAGAGATGCTCGATAAGAGCGGGGCGCCTTATTTTATGCTCATTCACCAGGCGCGGACCTCGGAGGGAGTGCCGGACAAAGTCAATCAGCTCATGCGGGAATATTCCATGGCAACGTACGTGGAGACGCTGCTGCCGCTGTTCCGTGAAGGACAAGAGCGGGGCGAGCTGGAAGCGGGCGATACGGAGGAAATGATCGCTTCTTATATTTCCGTCTTGTCGGGACTTATGGTAATCTCTGCGGACGGCAGCGGCGATTACCGGATTCCCCGGGTAGATTGTCTGCTCAGGATGATCACGAAAAGGTAGCACAGCAACGCCGGCTGCCGCGCTTCTGCGTATTCATGCAAATGCCTGCAGTTCGCCTCTCCTTGCCGGCCGTCCAGTTACAGCGGAGCGCCTGATTTCATGCCATGCCTCTTAGGGAGACGGCTGCCGAAGGCGCACGTTTTATAAAAAAAAGCCTCTCGTCCGGAAAACCGGCGGGAGCTTTTTTGGTGCAGTTCCTTTTTACGGTGCCGGGGACAGGAATAAATTAACAATATCTTAATACCTGCACAAGAGGTATAGGGCACGAGAGAGCCGAATATGTTGGGAGTAAGGAGGCCTGCCTGCTTCAAAAGTTAAAGCGCTTTAACTTTATTACAATTTTAAGGAGGAATTTGTTTGCAAAAGAACCAACCGGTATCCGTAGGAAAACGGGTGAAATCACGTCTGCTTACCGCACTGAGCCTTACTTTAACGAGCACGATTTTGTTCACGTCCGCTGCTTTTCCCGTAAAAGCTTCCGCTGACGCAAATCAGGCACAGGGTGAAGCCTATGCGGAAGCTGCGGCGAGCTCCCCCGATGACAATTTCTCACCGTCTACTCTGCAGTTTCTGAAATCGAAGACGGGCCTGGACGGCGAACAGTGGGACAACATTATGAAGCTGGTGAACAAAGCCGAACAAGATTCATTGAAATGGACCGGGTACTACGGGTACTGTGAAGACATAGACGATGACCGTGGTTACACGATCGGTATTTTCGGAGCGACGACTGGCGGTACCAACGATACGGGCCCGGACGGACCTGCGCTGTTCAAGGAATATGATGCCGTAAAAGGAGCTTCAAACCCTTCCGTGGAAGGCGGCCTTGCCCGGATCGGAGCCCACGGTTCCATGAAGGGATCGATCCTGAAAATTACCGACAGCGAGAAGGTATTCTGCGGTAAAATCAAAAATCTGCAAAACGATGCGGCATGGAGAGAAGCCATGTGGCACACGTTCTATAACGTGTATATCAAATACAGTGTCGATCAGGCGCGCAAGCGCGGTTTTAATTCGGCCTTGACGATCGGTTCTTTTGTGGACACGGCTTTGAATCAGGGGGCCCAGGGAGATTCGGGAAGTCTGGAAGGCATCCTGGCCAAATCCGGAAACAGCACGAACGAGAAAACGTTTATGACGAATTTCTACGCCAAACGTACGCTGGTGGTGGATACGAACGAATACAACCAGCCTCCCAACGGCAAAAACCGGGTGAAGCAGTGGAGCTCGCTGCTGGGCATGGGAGAAACGGATTTGAAAAATGCGGATGCGGCGGTTAAAAAAGTGACGGGGTGGACGATGGAGTAAATGTAGAGCGAATAACCCGGAAAGCCGGGGATGCAGCGGGGGAAGCGATGCACGGGAACTTGCCGGTGTTCGCAGATCCCTGTCGGCTATGCGGCACTTGTGCAGCAAACGAACGGGCATCAGCCGTACAATCAGGCAACCGGGGCTGTGTATAAAAGCCGGGCCTGGAGATTAGGTTCCATTCGGAACCGGGTCTCCGGGCTTTTTTAATGCGGCTGCGAGCAGATGGCCTCAGTTATGCGGCGCCGCACCGCACGCTGCGCAGCGTGAATGTTCTGTAAGCGCTCGGCATGCGGACATGCAGGGCCGCGGGACCCCGGCATGCTGGGCAGTTACGGGGGCAGTCGAACAGCCGGAGCGCCGGCAGGTTCTCTTTCCGCACCGGGCGAAGCTCCCGGCGCACGGTGTTCGGCGTCACATGACGGTGGTCAACCACCCTCTGTCAGGTTCAGCCGAAAAATCCGATAAGCATGATTCCGGCGGTTATCACCAGGGCGCTTGCGATCCTCAGCGTACCCTGTTTTTCCTTCAGCACGAAAATGCCGAGCAGGGTGGCGAACACGGTTCCGATTTCGCGGACGGGCGACACATGTGCGACCGGCGCATAGGCGAGCGCAAGCAAAAACAGCAAATAGGAGCCGGTATTCAAGATGGCGCCGAGCGCAATTCGTTTCCCGTTGAGCTTCCATTCGGCGGTGAGCTGCCGGGACGCGAGAACCGTCGGAGTTAATCCGGCCGCGAAGCCGAGGCTGGTTACCTCGAGCAGGGTTAGAGCGGATACGTGCTGCAAATTGATTTTGTCCACGAGCACATAGGCAGTCGTACACAAGCCGACGCCCAAGGCCATCAGCACGGGAGCAAGCGAAAATCCTTCTCCGCGTATGGCGGATCGGCGCGTCGGAAGACCGCTCAGCATAACGAAGCCGAGAATCATGCAGAGAAGACCGATCCAGCCGGGACCGGACAGAGATTCCCCCAGAAATACGACGCCGAACGCCGGAATAAGCAGGGTGTTGGTGCCTCTCATGATCGGATACACTTGGGACAAATCCCCCATCTGATAAGTGCGTGACAGGAGAAGTCCGTAGACGGCCTGAAGCCCGGCAGAGGCCAGAAGCAGAAGCCAGGCGCCGGTATCAAGCGATGCGGTCGATATTTCCCGGATGAACGGAGGAAAAAGTGCAACGGCTGCGATCATGGAGATGGACCATAAAAAAACGCTTTTGTTGCGGCTGCTCTTCGCGAACAGACTCCAGACAGAATGAGTGAGGCCGGAAAGCACAACGAGTATAAAAGCAAGCAGTATCATACAATCATCTCCATAGCTGTCATCTGCCCGGAGATTTTGATTTTTAATCACAGAGCCGATGTTGTTTGTTTGATGTATTATGAATATTGATGTGGATTTAAGTGTAATTGTATGCTTGAGTATCGGAGCTGTCAATGTGAAAACAGAATTTTTTATTAAGCCTTCGTTCTTCGATCCTGCTGTGGAGTACAGACTACTCGTGATGAGGGCGGGACGCATCGGAAAGTTGACAGAAGGCATAGCTGCTTTTAAACTGAGGTAAAACAACAACATTCAACATGAATTAGGGAAAAATTGTTACCGGAGGCCGTTTATGTCCTTAACTTATGAAGACAGAAGGAGTACGATTTTAAAACAGCTGGAAATGGAAGGAAAGGTTCAGGTTCATCTGCTTTCCGCCGAATTTAACGTGTCTACGGAAACGGTGCGCAGAGATTTGGATCGCCTGGAAAAAGAAGGCAGGCTGCGCAAAGTATACGGCGGCGCCGTAAAAGTGCGATCCGACCGGATCGAGCCGCCGTTTCTTAAGCGTGCGCAAATGATGCGCGATGAGAAAGCCTCCGTCGGCAAGCTTGCGGCTTCCCTGATCCGGGACGGCGAAACCGTCATACTGGATAACGGAACAACGACGCTCGAAATTTTGCGTCATCTCGGGAATCGCCCCGACGTGACGCTGATTACGCATTCCGTGCCGGTGTTGACGGCCGCGATGGATATGTTTGCGGGCAAAATCATTTTTGCCGGAGGTGAAATCAACCGGCATTATCAGGCTGCGACGGGCGCTTTGACGGATCGGCTGCTTGATCAGTTTAAGGTAAACAAGGCGTTTATCTCGGTTGGAGGGATTTCGCTGGTTGACGGGATAACCGATTATCATTTGGATGAAGCTCTTCTTTCGCAGAAAATTATGCAGCGGGCGGAAGAATCCATTCTCGTTGCCGACCATACAAAATTCGGCGTAACGACATTTGCCCGCGTGGCCAAGCTGGAGGAATTTTCGATGGTGATCACCGATTCGGGCTGCCCGCGGGATTGGATCGACAGTGTCGAGGCGCTCGGCATCGAAATGCGGATAAGTCCATAAGAAGAAGCACGAATACAGGGCGGACGGGGAAACCGTGCCTGCCAAAGACAGGAGCCGATGAGTTCCTGTCTTTTTTGGTCTTCCGGGTCAATTTGCACGGTTATGCCGCAACCCGGTGTGACATAAACGAGCGGACATTTTCCGCGCAATAGGATCAGGCGGGTTTCCGCCCTGTGGGACGCCTCCGCCGTCGTGCGCCGCATTATCCTGGGCTGGAAATATCGGCGGCGCGGAAAAGCAGAGAAGCAGGGCTTCTGTGGACGGGGTAGGCTCGGGAACTAGTCGGTCATACGGCTTGTTCCGCCGCTTGGGCCGCTCTTTTCTTCGCCAGAGGAGGAAGCACGAGCAGGTAAAACAAGCCCAACGCCAGTTCGGCGGCTCCCACGACGTAAAAAATGGACTCGATAGAGAGCTGTGCGGGAAAAGCGTAGGCAATCCATGCCTGCATAGCTGTGAACGTCAGCATCATAATCGGCTGAATGAGCGCCTGGACCCGGCCCATCATGCGGTCTTCGGTCACCTGGGCGAGCCAGCCGAAGAAAGCGACGTTGCAGAGGGGGATGGATAACGCGTACAGCAGATAGAGAGCCATGAACGTGACCGTATCCTCCGCCAGCGCCTGCAGGAAGTGGGTAACGGCGCCCAGGAAGAAGCTGGCGATAATCATGCCGTACAGCGGGATTTTTTTGGCCAGCCGGACGGAAACGATACTGCCGAACAGCATGCCGGCGCCGAGTACGGCAGTCATCCCGATCTGCAGTGATTCGTAAGTATCCGGGGCCAGCTTGTATTTGAGGCTGAACAGGTACATGACGCTGCCGCCTCCGTTTGCCAGTCCGAGAATAAGAATGCCGGCCAGCAGTGATAGCACGATGGAGTGACGCCGGACGTAAAGGAGCCCGCTGGTGAAATCTTCGCCTACCTGTTTGAGTTTAAGCATTCGCAAGGAAGCGGGTCCGTTAGGCTGCCGCGCTTCTTGAGAAATATTGCACCGCACGATAAGCAGAGCCGAGACGGCAAAGCTTGCCGCATCAATCGCGACGGACCCGAGAATGCCGGAGTACCAATAGCTTACGGCCCCCAGACTGGTACCTAGCAAAACGAAGGCACTCATCAGCATCTGGTTCATGCCCATGGCCTCCGGCATTTGCGCGGGTTGAAGCACGCCGCGTACCAACGCCGCATTCGCGGGTTGAAACATTTTGCTGACGGCGCTCCGGATAAACAAGAGGGCGAAAACGAGAGGCATCCAGCCCCACACGATTGCCCCGAGCAGAAGCAGGCTCAGCACGGCGTTGACGGCATCGCAGCTTACCGCGATTTTTTGGCGGTCGAACCGGTCCGCCGCGACGCCGGTCAGGAAGAAGAGGAACAGGGTGGGAAGGGAATACATCATCTCCGTTACCGTCGCATAAACGGGCTGATTGCCGAATTTGTCCAGCATATAGAAAGCGAAGGCCGTGAGCCCGGTAACCGAGCCGATCTGCGACAGAAGCTGTGCCCCGAAAAGATAGGCATAATTGCGGTTTTTGAACAAACCGAGCAGGGTATGCGTTTGCATATGCGGGCTCCTTTTTTTTCCAGAATGAGTGATAGTTATAAAATAGCATATAGTGTTCAATGAAACAAGAACTAAAAATATAAGTCTGCAAAACAAAAACAACTTTATATTCGTTTAATTCCATAACCGTTAGGATAAGTCTGCCGGATATGGTAATCTATTCGTATCGAAGTTCGCGAGAGGGGTTTGAAGAATATGACCTACGAGATCGAAACCGCATTCTCACCGGTTCACGAGTGTCTGCTCAGCTTTCTTTTATATAAAAGAAGGCAGAACATTAAATATTTGTACGTCGGACCTTCCTGGCATCGGCAAGTTCGGGATATTATGGAACCTTCTTATCTCGAAAAGCTGGACGCGCTGGACGATCTTACGTTCGTCGATCTGCTCTCGGTGCTGGTAGATCAGTGCCCGGACGCGGCTTCTATGGATATCTTCCTGGAATGGGTAAGTGCGCTTTCGGCGGGAGAGCTGTACGAGCGGCTCGCATCCTATATGGCGGACGGCAAAAATCCCGTTTGGCTCCATTTGGGGGAACAAAGAGATCTGTTCACGGAGTTGCTCGCTGTCTGGCAGGAGAAGTATATGGCCCGGTGGACGGGCATGGATGCTTTAAGAAAAGGAGCTCGGGAGGTAGAAGAGGAGGTGCGCACAGGCAAAAAAGCGGAGGATATCGTGGAGACTTTCGTGACCGGAATGCGTATCGAACTCACCGCGATCCGTAAAGTTCATCTCATCCCGGCGTATCATTTCCGGCCTCTGAACACGTTTGCCGTCCTTAAAGACAAAATCAATGTTTTGTATCCTCATGATATTGAGAAGCCCGATATCTTTACGGTTTCCGCTGCCGCGAAAGCTTTGTCCGACGAAAAAAGACTGGAGATTTTGAAGCTTTTGTCCGTTGAAAGAAGATCGTTCACAGACATAACGAAAGCGGTCGGCGGGGCAAAAGGGAATGTCCACCACCACCTCATGACCCTCCGCATGGCGGGGCTTGTCAGTGTTCATCTTACCGACGATGCCACTTTCCTGGCCTTACGTCCGGGGTTGTCGGAGAGATTGAAATATCAGCTCGATTCTATTTTGCAAGTTTAAAACGTTAGCCCGCCGTATGACACGTAAACCGGTCAAAAAAGAAGCTTCAGAAGCGGGCGGCCGAAAAAAAGCCCTTTTTTCAAGTCAAAATGACCTGCAATGCGCGATTTTACGCCTATATCTTCCGCCATCGCCGCCTTAAGGTGGCTATACTTAATTTGCTAAGGCCGCAATGGCTGAACAGTTTCATACACTGCGTACCCATACCGCCGGAATGTCTCGTTCCCGCGGTTTTTTGATCCCGAATTTTTTGTTTTTAATTGGATATCCCGGCGTTAAAAATAAAATAATAACCTGAAAAGCGGGACATACGCTGTGAAGCAAAGACGTTCAGGGCAGAAGAAAATGGAGAGGAAGTATCGCCATGGTCGGTAAATTTAAAAGACTGCTAATCGGACGTCCCATGAAAAGCGCGGAGATTGAAGGAGAGAAGCTTAACAAGCTGAAGGCACTTGCCGTCCTGTCTTCCGACGCGCTTTCCTCCGTCGCGTATGGGACAGAGCAAATTCTGATCGTTCTGATGGCCGCGGGCTTTACGGCACTTTGGTATTCGGTTCCCATTTCACTCGGGGTACTCGGTCTGCTGCTTATTCTCATCTTGTCCTACCGGCAGACCATCTTTGCCTATCCTACGGGGGGCGGCGCCTATATCGTCGCGAAAAACAATCTCGGCGTTCATACCGGCCTGCTGGCCGGGGGCTCGCTGCTCGTGGATTACATCCTCACGGTGGCCGTGAGTTCTTCCGCGGGAACCGATGCCATTACGTCGGCGTTTCCGTCCCTGCACGATCACCGGGTGCTGATCGCTCTGACGATGATCCTTTTTCTGACGATCATGAACTTGAGGGGCATCACGGAATCCGCGTCGGTGCTTGCTCTGCCAGTCTATTTATTCGTCATTTCAATCTTTGTGCTGATCGTTTCCGGCGTGGTCAAATACTTCACCGGCGGCGTTCATGCCGCTGTTCCCGAAATGAGTACGACCGTATCGAATATCAGCCTGTTTCTGATCTTGAAAGCCTTCAGTTCGGGCTGTTCGGCGCTGACCGGGGTTGAAGCGGTCTCCAACGCCATCCCGAACTTCAAAAAACCGGCCGAGCGCAACGCGGCGGCGACGCTGGTCATGATGGGCACGATTCTCGGTGCCATGTTCATCGGAATCAGCCTTCTCGCGTACTGGTACGGCATTGCTCCGAGCGAGAAAGAAACCGTCGTCTCGCAAATCGCGAACGCGACCTTCGGACGCGGATTTATCTATTATTTTATTCAGGGCGTTACGGCGCTGATCTTGTTTCTGGCCGCCAATACGGCGTATTCGGCTTTTCCGCTGCTTGCTTTTATGCTGGCTAAGGATAAATTCATGCCCCGGATGTTTATGGTCCGCGGCGACCGTCTCGGGTTTTCGAACGGGATCATCAATCTGGGCGTCTTGTCGGCTCTGCTCGTTATCGTGTTCAACGGCGACACCGAGAACCTGATCCCTCTGTACGCTCTGGGGGTCTTCATCCCCTTCACGCTTTCCCAGCTCGGAATGATGGTCCGCTGGATGAAGCTTAGACCTTCCGGCTGGCTCGGCCGGTTTATCGTCAACACGATCGGCATGCTGACGACATTGACGATTTCCCTGATTTTTGTATTCACGAAGTTCAGCCAGATCTGGATGGTGTTTTTCTTTCTGCCGCTGGTCATCTTTATTTTTATCCAGACCAAACGGCATTACGAAAATACGGCCGATCAGCTCCGCATCGACCTTTCACGCGACAAACCGCTGATCAAAGGCAACACGATTGTCGTCCCGATCGCCGGAATCACTCAAGTCGTGAAGCAATCGCTCGGCTACGCCAAATCCGTTACGGATAACGTGGTGGCCGTCTATGTCGGTTTTAACGATGAAGATATCGAGCGCATGGAGAAGAAGTGGGCGGAATGGGACCCGGGCGTGCGGCTGATCGTACTTCGTTCGAGTTATCGCAGCATTATCCGGCCGCTCCTCAAGTTTGTCGATACGGTGGAGTGGAAAACGGCGGAAACCGACCATATTACCGTGCTGATTCCGCAGTTTATCACGAAACACTGGTGGCAGCACATTCTGCATAACCAGACCAGTCTGCTGCTCAGAGCTTACCTGTTTAACCGCAAAGATGTGGTCATTTCAACGGTTCCTTACCATTTGAACAAGTAAGAAATTGCTCGAAAAATCCGCGGAACGCGCGGATTTTTTTATTTCCAGGGAAAGTATCCGAACATTTCCCGATTTCCCGGCCGGACACGACGGGTATGTGTCGCGCAAGCCGGATACGGGTGATTTCCGTTAGGCGAGGGGACGCCGCGGATGCTTTTATTCCGTGCTTTTGCTATCATTATAAAAAAAGGATAAGGGGAAATCATAATGACAACTACTATCGTCAGCCGCTTAAGGGAAGAAACGGCGTCCTTTCACGACCAGATCGAACAGAACGCGTATGCGAAAGCGATTATGAATAAATCTTTGACGCTCGAAACCTATAAAGCTTATCTGAAGAAGTTTTACGGCTTTATTCTGCCGTCGGAAAAAGCGCTCGGCACGCTTCCGGAATGGGAGGAACGCGGTTTCGATATCGAATCCCGCCGGAAAGCGCCCCTTCTCGAAAGCGACTTGGAGCAGCTTGGCCTGACAAAAGGGCAAATCGAGGACCTGCCGCTGTGCGCCGGCATTCCGGATGTCTCCACTTTACCCCGTGCGCTCGGTTATTTGTACGTACTGGAAGGCTCTACGCTCGGCGGGCAGTTAATTACGAAACAGCTGCGAGCGGTTCTTTCGGTAGATCCCGAAGTGAACGGGCGTTATTTCAGCAGTTATGGAGCGGATGTCCGGACCAAGTGGACCGAATTCCGCGAGTTTCTTTTGGAGAATGTGAAGGAAGAAGAGCAGGAACAGGTTGTGGCCGCCGCCAAGGAAACCTTTATCCTTCTGGATAAATGGCTGAAGGAAGCCCCGGCCGCAAATGAGGCTGTAATTTAAATAAATAAGGGGCGGATGCCTTTATGTCGGATACAAGCAAGCCAAGAGACCCGGAGATTCTGAACCGGACTCTTTTAACGGAAGGGAACTTCACTTCCCCTAATGAAGAGATTGACCTGACGAATTGCGACAAGGAGCCTATTCATATTCCGGGTCTGATTCAGCCGCACGGTGTGCTTCTTGCCGTTACCCATACAACGGAACGGCCGCTGATCGTTCAATGCAGCCGGAATGTCGATCTTTTTCTGGGCCGGACTCCCGAGGAGCTTCTGGGACTCCCCTTGGAAGAAGTGGTCGGCAAACAACAGCTTGACGCTTTGCAGCATGAACTCGGAAACCGGACGTTCGATCCTTCCAAGCTGCATTACATGACGATCTCCATCGAAGTGAGGGGCGAGCCCGTCTCCTTTTACGGGATTATGCACGAAAGCGAAGAATCGCTAATTCTCGAACTTGAACCGGCCGCCGGCCAAGAAGAACCGGCCTTTCAGGACTACGAATGGATTCAGGCTTTCTTCTGTAAAATGAAGCGGGCGGGCAACCGGGTAGAGGCCAGCCAGCTGGCGGCCGAACAGATCAAGGAAATGCTGGGCTACGACCGGGTGATGGTATACGAATTCGACGAGGAATGGAACGGCAAGGTGATCGCCGAGGCGAAAGAGAACGGGCTGGAGCCGTTTCTCGGTCACCATTATCCCGCGTCGGACATCCCTAAGCAGGCCCGCGAGCTGTATTTGCGGAACTGGCTGAGGACGATCGTCGATGTGCATTACAAGCCGGTGGAGATCGTCCCTACGCTTCATCCCGCGACCGGCAGACCGCTTAATTTAAGCTTGTCCGTGCTCCGCAGCGTCTCTCCGCTGCATATCGAATACTTGCAGAACATGGGAGTGGGAGCGACGACAACGATCTCGCTTATTCATGAGAACAAATTGTGGGGGCTGGTTACCTGTCACCACTATTCTCCGAAATATATCACCCATCGGGTCCGTAACTTGTGCAACTTCCTGGGCTTCTTTTTCTCCAGTGAACTGTATCAGAGACAGCAGCTTGACGATTATCAGACGGAGATTGAACTGAAGACGAGGGCTAACCGGATTTCCAATATTTTTATCGGAAATACCAGCGCAAACCGTGTCATGGAGCAGCTTAAACTCGAAGAAAAATCGCTTCTGCAGGTAATGAACGCGTCCGGTGTCGCAGTCAGCTACAAGGACAAGCTGATGGTATTCGGCGCCGCTCCGGAAACAGAGCAGATCCGGGAACTGGCGTTCTGGATGTCCAGACAAGCCGAGGATTACGAGTATCATACGTCCCGGCTCAGCAAGGAACACCCGCCTGCGGCCGCTTACAAAAAGACCGCTTCCGGAGCCCTTTATCTGGCCCTGTCTTCGGACGGCAAAGATTATATCATCTGGTTCCGTCCCGAGGTCGTCCAGATCGTCAACTGGGCGGGCGATCCTGCCAAGGCCGTCTTAAAGGAGAACGACGGCTTCCGTCTGTCTCCGCGTAAATCGTTCGAGAAATGGAGACAGGTTGTAGAGTCGTCCTCTCTGCCGTGGAAAATCCAGGAGCTGAGAGCACTGCCGGATCTGAAATCGATTGTGCTGAAGCAGACGGAGAACCAGATGCGGCAGGCGGAAGAGCAGGCGCAGCAAAATTCCCGGATTCTCAAAGAAAACGAGAAAAGATATTTGCAGCTCATGGAGCTTTCACCCGTTGCTTTCTTCACAATCTCGGACAAGCGGATCGTTTACTGCAACGAACAGGGCGCAGAGCTTTTTGGAGCCTCCGACCCCGAAGAGATGACCGGCAGAGCGGTGGCGGATTTCATTCACCCCGATTTCTTGCCGGTTCTGCAGGGGAAAATGGCGGAGCTGGACGTGTCTGCGATTTCGCTGTTCACGATAAACGGAATCTGCGTGACCGTGCTTGGAGAAGAGCTGCAGCTTGAAATTACGATGGCGAGCGTCATTTACGGCGGCAAGCCTTCCCTGTTCGCCATCGCGCGGCGCAGAGAAGAAGGGGAGAAGGATCAGTTCTCGGAGGTCAGCAGCCAGCTGCAGACGTTTATCAACACGGACTCCCTAACGGAAATGCCCAACCGCCGCTTCTTCGACGACAATCTCCCGAGGGAGTGGGAACGTGCCGCGGCGGCGGGAATGCCCGTTTCGCTCATTCTGATGGACATCGACCACTTCAAAGCCTACAACGCCTTGTACGGCTATCAGGGAGGCGACACCTGCCTTCAGTGGATGTCGGATATCCTTGTCGCGATCGGCAAGCCGAATGAAGCGGTCATCGCCCGTTACAGCGGCGGGACATTCGTCCTCCGGCTGGGGTCCGAACTGGAGAAGGCCGTCGATTTGGCGGAACAGATCCGGCTCGGCGTCCTCTCCATGAAAATCCCGCAGACTCACAGCGACAGCGGTGATTATCTCACCGTAAGTCTGGGCGTGGCGTCGGCTTATCCGGAGCCGGGAAGCAGTCCGGATGATCTCGTCTACGCGGCGGAACATGCGCTGCAGAAGGCGAAAAACGAAGGCAGAAACCGCGTGTCGGTTATCCGGCCGGAGTAAAGTGCGCGATAGAAGACCCTGCAGAGCCTAATATTAGGCTCTGCAGGGTTTTTTGTCTGTGGAGGAAGCGTCAACCGCGTCATTTAAACTTTTTGGTATCCAGGTAATAAAAGTTATACAGCCGGTCCCGGCCGTCGTAGATTTTGGACCCCGATTCGAAGCTGACGTACAGATCGGTTCCGTAGAAGCTGATTCCTTCCGACATCGGAGGCATCGTCAGCTGGCTTATTTTCGCACCGCCCGAGCCGCGCTTGTGAATAAGCAGTTTGCTGTCGTTGTTCCTGCCGCACGACTGGCTGTACATGACCTTGTCCTTCGTCAACGCCATGCCCTGGACACGGTCCGGAGTTTTCCACGTGTAATTGGCTTTTGAAGGAAGATCCTCATTGGCCGGCAAACGGTATCCGTACACCATTCCCTGTGGCCCGGTGGTGGTACAGGTGGCTCCTTTCGTGTAGGTACCGATCCAGAGCACACCTTCCGAGAACGTTGCATACGAAGCCTGATGCGAAAGAGGATATTTTTTCATCACGATCTTGCTGTAATCGGGAAGACCGGTCAGTGAAGTGAGCGGAATACGAAACGCGTTTTTCCCGGAGGTCGCCCACAAATTACGGCCGCTCACCGCTAATCCGCCGACATGCCCCGTATGCTTCTTGCCGCCGCTTTCATATAAATAAAAGGTTTTTAACCGTTTTCCGGTCGTTTTGTCGGTGATCGAAATGCTGCTCGCTTCGGTATCGTTGCCGGAATAATGGGATGCGATGATCCATTTTTTGCTGGTCCACAGGGCGAGTCCTTGAGGGACCCACTTCTTGTCGCTTTTCAGACCGGGGATGACGGGGCCTTCACGTGCCGCGTTGAAAAAGCTCTTGTATCGGGTTTTGTCCGCCGCCGCATAAGCCGGGGCAGGGGACACCGCCGCCAGAGTACCAAGCAGAAGTGTTCCGCCGAGAATAGCGCTGACGGAACTCTTCATCCGTTTTGTTCTCATTGTATCCTCTCCCTTCTCCGTTTATTTACGTTTTCTTCCGGATAATCAAACATAATAACGCCTTAATCATGCTAACTAACGGAAGTTATAAAACCATCTAATGGAAATATTTGCGGATTCCGTTTTTCACTCCAAAGATAAGGTTAAAGACGTTTAGGATATGGCGCCCCGGCGTAATATTTACATACAATAGTTCAGAGAATAGGTGAAAGTCCGTTGGACAGAGAGGTTGACGGTTTACAAGCGGCGAAGAAGGGTCTATAATCGAGTTAATATTTTGCGTGGGAGAAACATTTGTGCACGCAGGTAACTTTTAGGCAAGAGGTGAGGGTTATGGCTGAACAAGACATCACGAAATATAAACGAATACCTCTTACCGCAGAATCCGTTTTGAGCGGGGACGTGAAGGGACTTAAACGATTGCTTCCTTTTCTGGGGCCTGCTTTCATCGCAGCGGTCGCTTACCTGGATCCCGGAAATTTCGCAACCAATATAACGGCAGGTTCGAAGTACGGCTATCTCCTTCTCTGGGTGGTTGCCGTCTCGAATCTGATGGCGGTTCTTATTCAGGCTTTATCGGCAAAACTCGGCATTGCGACGGGGATGAACCTGCCGGAAATCGCACGCGAGCGCTTTCCGAAGCCGGTGTCCATCTTCTTGTGGATTCAAAGCGAGCTGGTCATCATCGCGACGGACCTCGCCGAATTCATAGGCGCCGCCTTGGGCCTGTATCTGCTGTTCGGCATTCCGATGCTGCCGGCCGCGCTGATTACGGCGGTAGGCTCCTTCGCTATTCTTGAGCTGCAGCGGAGGGGATACAGATGGCTGGAGGCCGGAATAGCTGGGATGATCTTGATCGTCGTCTGCTCTTTTACGCTCCAGGTAATTAACGCGCAGCCGGATGCGGGGGCGGTAGCCGTCGGTATTTTCACCCCGAGATTCGAAGGGGTCGACAGCATTTTGCTTGCGGCGGGAATGCTCGGAGCTACGGTCATGCCGCACGCCATCTATTTGCATTCGTCTTTGACTCAGAAACGGATTGTCGGCAAGAACGAGCAGGAGAAGAAACGGATTTTCAAACTTGAATTTGTCGATATCGTTCTGGCGATGGTGATCGCGGGCGCGGTGAATATGGCGATGGTCATTATATCCGCCGCCTTGTTTTTCAAAAACGGGCTCGGTGTGGAAGAGCTTGATGACGCGTTCCACAAGTTTTACGAGCTGGCCGGTCCGGTTTCCGCCGTATCGTTCGGCTTGGCCCTCCTGATTGCGGGTCTTTCCAGCGCATCTGTCGGAACAATGGCCGGGGACGTGGTTATGCAGGGCTTTATTAACAAGCGGATTAATTTATATCTGCGCCGCGCCATTACGACCATTCCGCCATTGGTCATTATCGTGATGGGAATCGATGCGACCAAAGCGCTAATTATGAGCCAGGTTGTGCTGTCGTTCGGCATCGCATTTGCGCTGGTGCCCCTTCTGCTCTTTACTAGCAACCGTTCGATTATGGGCGGCCTCGTCAATCAGCGGTGGACGACGGTGCTGGGCTGGATTATCGCCGCAATCGTTATTTTTCTGAATTTATTTCTGATCGTTACCACATTCATGTAAACGGCATAAAACGGCATAATCGGCTGTGCAAGCCGTAATTATGGAGCCTCTCCGGACCGGGGAGGCTTTTTTCTATGGACGGGAGGGCAAAAAAAAAGATACCCGCCGCTGCCGCGCCGCGCGGACATCAAGGGGTATCTTTTTTTAGTTAACTGATCGGGCGCTTACGGGTACATGAAAAGCAAGTGTTTTAGCTGCCCGGAAAATGAACGCTTTCCGAAAGCGGAATGTAGGAGCCGCGGTAACGTTCCAGCACGGATTCCGGACATTCCAGTGTAAGACGTGTGCCGTCCGCTTCGAAGCTGACAGACCGGACGTTGGCAAACTCATTGAAATAAGCGGTCACGCGGCTCTGGTCGTAAGGGACGAGAACTTCGCACCGGACATCGCGCTCGAAAATACGCTCCCGGATCTCCCGCGTCAGTTCGGAGATTCCGGAACCCAGTTTGGCCGAGAGCACGACTTTGCCGTTATCCGTGGAAGGAAACGGGAGAGAGGCCAAGTCCGCCTTGTTGTAAACGAACACCTTGGGGACATGGTCGGCACCAAGCTCCTTGAGCGTCTCCTCCGTGACCGCGATTTGCCGCTCAACCATCGGACTGGAGCTGTCGACGACGTGCAGCAGCAAATCCGCCTCCGCGACTTCTTCCAGTGTAGAACGGAACGCTTTAACGAGGTGATGGGGAAGCTGGCTGACAAATCCGACCGTATCGGTCAGCAGAAAAGATTTACGGTCATGCAGGGTGATGCTGCGCACCGAAGTCTCCAAAGTCGCGAACAGCCGGTTCTCCGCCATGACTTCCTTGCCCGAACCGGGATTATGGGTCTCCATCATCGCGTTCATCAGGCTGGATTTGCCCGCATTCGTGTAGCCTACGAGACAGACGACGGGCATATCGTTCCTGCGGCGTTTCTTCCGCTGGGTTTGACGATGGCTGACGAGCTGTTCCAGCTCCTTCTGCAGCATGACGATCCGTTCCTCGATTCTGCGGCGGTCCAGCTCCAGCTTCGTTTCCCCGGCACCTCTGTTCTTGAGTCCCGAGCCGCCGCCCTGCCGTCCGAGCGATTCGCGCAAACCGACGAGCCGCGGCAGCATATAGTGAAGCCGGGCCACCTCGACTTGGAGCTGGGCCTCTCTCGTCCGGGCTCTCTCGGCGAAAATCGCGAGAATAAGGGCCGTCCGGTCCATAACGGTCCGGTCCAGGGCCGCTTCCAGATTGCGCAGCTGGGAAGGCGTAAGCTCATCGTTGCAGATGACGACATCGGCCTCCTGAGCATGAATCAGCTCCAGCAGCTCATCGATTTTACCTTTTCCGATATAATGGGAAGGATTGCTGCGGCTCAGCTTCTGGGTCACCCTGCCGGCTTCTTCAATTCCGGCCGCGGCGGCCAGATTTGCAAGCTCCTCCATATAATAGCCGAAATCCGTACGGTTGCCCGGATGAATCCCGATAAGAATCGCTTTTTTTTGTTGTCGTTCCATACAAATCATCCTCTCGATACAAAATAAAAACAGCACCAGAATAGTTTCCGTGCTGAAGATACAAGAGGACCGGGCACAGAAATCGCGCGGATTTCCTGCCTGCGGATATATAGGGTCTATAGATGAACCTCTTCGTTTAACCGTCCGAGGGTTACCTGTATAATGACAGACCTATCCCGTAGTCCTCTGCATGCGACACACAGAGTCTTTGACACCATCCTTAGATGTGCAAAGATCTGACCCGGATAAAATCTACCACACGTAACGCCTCCTCTGTTAAGATACGTTTACTTTAACACAGCCGCTGACGTCTTCCGAGGGACAGTTTCCTTTATAGCCATTCTTTACAAGTCTTTATAAAAGGCGGCTGCCGGCAAATCGTCGTGAACGATAGGTTATCCGTGTTAAAATACATAGAGTCCTACATACACGGGATTTTACCTGCATAGAGCCAGAATCCCCGGAAAGGTCCATTCAAACATAAAAAACAAAGGATGCGGTACTTATGATAGTTACACAAGCGGACGTGCAGCGGATCAGAGAACAATCGCGGCATATGGAGTCGGAGGGAGCTCTGACGGAAGGATTGCTTAACCTGATTTATCAAAAAGGGTGGTTCAAACTGTTCGTTCCCGATGATTTGAACGGGCGGATGACTCCGCTTCCGGACGCTCTCCGGATTTTCCGTGAATGCTCGCGGGCAGACGGAAGCTTCGGCTGGCTGGTGACCATCGGAGCCGGCGGCGGTTTTTTCGCTTCGTTAATGAAGCCGGAAGTCGGAGCGGCTTTGTTTGCCGGTGAAAAGGCCGTCGTTGCGGGCAGCGGAGCGCCAACCGGTACGGCAAAACGGGTAGAGGGCGGCTATCTGGTGAGCGGCCGCTGGAAATACTGCAGCGGTGCCGCGCATGCCACAATGTTCACCGCTAATTGTGCGGTCGAGGAAGCGGAAGGGCACGAGCGGGGAGAGAATGCGGAAATCCGCTCGTTTATTTTCATGCCCGATCAGGTCCGTATTCACCCGGACTGGAATACGTTCGGCCTTAAGGCAACCGGCAGCCACAGCGTTTCCGTTGAGGACCTGTTCGTCCCGGACAAGATGACATTCCTGTTCACGGAAGTCCGCGCATACGAAGACGAGCTTATTTACCGGTACCCGTTTGTCCCGTTTGCCCAGGCTTCGTTTGCCGCGGTCGCCTTAGGCATTGCCGCGCATTTCGCGGAAGAAGCCCACGAATATATCCGCTTGAAGGAGCGGAAGCCGCACGTCCTGAGTAAGCTGGAGGAACAGGAAGCCCTCCTGGGCAGAACAGAGTCCGCTTTCTATTCGGCTGTTACACGCTCATGGGAAGAGCTAGTCCGGCACGGACGAATGTCCGAGTCTGACGAGAAGCAGGTGTCCGAACAATGCCTGAGCACGGTACGCAGCGTGCTGACAGGCACGTTCGAGCTTTTCTCGCTGCTGGGCTTGTCGGCGGCAATGGAGGACAGTCAGGTTAACCGGACGTGGAGAGATCTGCAAACCGTGTGCCAGCACAGCCTGCTTTTGCCGGAAGAATAGGGGGACGGAGCCTGCTTTTCATTCGCTGCTGCCGCTTAAAAGAGTCGGACTGTATGCAGTCTGACTCTTTTTATGAAAAAGTACTTGCAAATCTGGACGGAGTGGCATATGATGGATTTAAATTATTGATTGGCCAATCAATAACTAAAAAAATCAGTAGAAGGAGGAGGCATATGGTTAAAAAAAATACGTCCTCCGCGAGCCGCAGGACCGATATCGTATCCGCGGCCATCGAAGTATTTGCCGAAATCGGCTATTACCGCGCGACTACGGCCCAGGTTGCCGAGCGCGCCGCTATATCCCAGCCGTACGTATACCGCTTTTTCACCAAAGAATCGCTGCTTGTCGAAGCGCTGCAAGTATCGTGGCAGCGGATAGAAACGGCTTTCCGGCAGGTGCTGGAATCGGCTTCTCCCGATACTTTGGAGAGAGGCTTTATAGAAGCGTATGAAGGCATCTTGCTCGCTCACCGGAGTGAAATTCTGCTTCAGATGCAGGCGCAGACGATTCAGGAAGAAGCGGTCCGCAAAGCGATGCAGCAGGGGATGAGCCGCGTTAAACAGCTTGTGCTGAACGCCTTTGAAGAGGCGGGCATGGAAGAGGCGGAGCAACGGACATCGGATTTTCTGGCCAGAGGCATGCTGTGCAATGTATCGATGGCGATCGGGCTGCCGGACTTGATGCTAAAAAAATAAAACAAGCAGAAGAAAATTTTTTTTGAATATTAGTAATTGGTCAATCAATAACAAAAAAGGAGCGATTCTAATGAAAAAAGCAGTTGTATTGGGTGCGACAGGCGGAGTGGGAACGACTCTTACGGAGGAACTGGTCAACAGAGGGATAGAAACGGTCGCTTTCGGGCGGTCCGACGCTAAACTGGAAAAGCTGAAGCAGGAGCTGGGAAATCCCCCGCATCTCAAGCTGGTAAAGGGAGATGCCTTCGAGTCCGCCGACATCATAAATGCTGCGGAAGGCGCCGATGTCCTGTTTCACAGCGCGAACATTCCTTACCACGAAATGGAATCGAGACTTCTGCCGCTCGGCGAAGCCGTTATGAAAGCTGCCGAGCACCTGGCCGTCAAAGTTGTCGTGGTGGACGGAATTTATCCGTACGGCAGGAGAACCGGCGCGGCGAAGGCGGAAGAGGATCATCCCAAACATCCGCATACGCGTAAGGGAAAAGTGAGGCTTGCGTATGAGCAGCTGATTTTCGCCTCGCGGTGGAAAAGAGCGAAACCGCTTATCGTCCGGCTGCCCGATTATTACGGGCCTTCCGCCCAGGCTTCCTATCTTTCCGTCACCATGGAAGCGATAGCCGCCGGGAAGCCGACTGCCTTTATCGGCAATATGACCGTTCCGCGGGAGTATGTATACTTGCCGGACGCCTCCCGAATGATTGTGGAGATTGCCGGACGCGATGGCACCGAGGGTCAGAACTGGCACATTCCGGGACCCGGACTTTTGTCGGGGAAAGAACTCGTGCAGCTCGCACAGCGGGCCAGCGGCAAGCGGAAACCCGTATTCCCGCTCGGACGAATAGGTTTGTCATTGGCGGGGCTTTTTAATCCCGTTATGAAAGAAGTCGTCGAAATGCTCTACTTGACGGAAGAACCGTTCGTGTTAAGCGGCCGCAAGTATGAGAAGGAAATCGGTCCGATCGTTTGGACGCCTCACGATAAAGCTGTTTCCGATACGATTCATGCTCTGATGAAACGAAGCCAAGCGTAACTTTCATCCGAAGGACCGCTTCTATACCAGTTAGAAACAGTAAGCATACTGGGGGATCTTGAGTTAGACTTTTGCTGTTCTCGGAACAGGATGGCATTGGCAGAGCCTCGGCCTAGGTGAGCGTCTTTCATAAAAGTACGCAAAAACAGACATGCTATAACCGAGGTGATTCAGATGAATGAAGGACCGACGAACACAGATTTTGAGGCGATTTACGAGAATTACAAGCAGCAGGGAGAACTCCAGGCCGTTCAGGAGCAGTCGCAAGACGCAGCCACGGACGGTTTGGAATCGATTGTAGCCGTCCGCAAAAACGACGACGGGGATATTATTGCCGTAAAAACGTCTTCCGGACGCGAGCTTGACTACGTTTCCGCACTGAATGAAGCCAAATCGGGCGCTCTGGCACATGTGGATGTGTTTCACCGTTACGGACGCGATATCCTCCGCAGCGAGCCCGATGGAGTAAAGTCGAACAATCTGGATCAGCTGCCTCCTTTCTAGGGGCATGCAGAAGAGCCCGACGAGGTCGGGCTCTTTTTTACGCGAGCCTAAGCAGTTAATGAGGGCTGTAAATGGAATAGCCGAAATGATAGAGCGAATTATCGTTGGCGCTCAGCTGTGTTCCGCCGGAGTATACGAGAAGGGGAATAATATCGTAATAATGGGTGGAGGCGTAGCCGTAGAACACATTTTGCCCGATGGCAGGCTGTATTCCGCTGATCGTTACGCTGACGGTTCCGTTACTGCTTGTCGTACCCGTTCCGCTATAAATTTTGTTGTTAAGTTTGGTTTGTATATAGACGGTAACCGGAGCATTGAAAGCAGGTGCTCCCGAAGCGTCTTTGGCGAGACCGGTCACCGTCAAGTAATTCTGGATTCTCCATTTGTTTCCTTCTCCGTAATTGATCCGCTGCCCGGCGTCGACATTCGGATCCGATTTAATGCTTACGATATCTACCGATGCCGGAGCTTTATACTCGCTGAAAGTAAGTGAATACGGAGCGGAAGCGTTAAACGAATTCAAGGATACTACCCGCAGATAGTAAGTGCCCGGAGAGAGGGAGGCGTCGACATCCTTGTTCTGATCCACTGTACCGACCGAGCCCAGGTTCTGGTTGAAAATTTGCAGCTGATAGGTAGTACCGGGCGCGCTGTTGGCCAGTTTGATATGGAATGATTTTGCGGCGGTTACCGTATATTTGATCCAATCGGCGTCCAGGCTGTTATCGATCGTCCGGCCGCTAACCGCAAATGAATCTGTTTTCAGCTGGGCACGCCAGATATTATCGTCAGGCTCGGCCGTATCATAGGATGCCGATTCTACGACGGTAAAGTAATAAGACGTGTTGGCATCGAATCCCGTGTAGGCCGAAACGGCCAGGAAATAAATGCCCGCAGGCGCTATCCTGCTGATTTGCTCGTTGGATTGGGGACCGTAGGAGGAAGTCTCTTGCTCTACCAGACTGCTCGTCGCAGGGTCATACCGGAACAAGTGAAGATCGTAATCAATGGAAGCGGAAGGAATCGTTTGGAGATAGGCGGTGAGCTTGCCCGGAGCGCTCGTTTGGAAGACGTACCACCGCTGTCCGTCCGCTTCCGCAATTTTGTCCGAATAAACGGCTCCCGTTACGACTTGGGCCGCATTGTTGGGGTTGTTGTTGAGCGCGGCATTCACGTTCACCGTTAACCCTTGACTGCGGGCGTCTTTTTCCAGCGACAGAGGAGCTTCAAGAGGCTTGCTTGAATCCGGCAGTGCATGGCGGCCGGACTTGAATTCGGCAGGGGAGTTTAATTCGCCTCCCTTTACGGCAACCGGCGCTGCTGCAGGGACTGCCGACGCGGACGCTTCGGCTTGTCCGGCTTGCCCGCTCAATAGGGCCGAGCCTGCGAGAGCGAGAGACAACAACCATTTCTTCAACATGTTTCTTCCTCACCTTCTCCATAAAATTACCGCGCAGGCGGTTTATATGTAAGCGCAGAACGCTTCATATCGGAAGACTTTGTCGGTCGTGTGTTCACTGCCGTCCAGCAATAACATCCGGAGAAAGGAAGAAAGAAAATGATAGAATCAAAGGTTATGTCCAACATTTACCAGAATTCTAGCATGTTCGTTTTTGGTATGTCAATAAATTCCATTTCTTATTAGGGCTTTGATTTTCATGACGGCCGGCGATGCGGCAACCTTGAAAGAAAACGGCTTTTTTTCAATCGTGCATTGAGTTGTCCACCCTGTAACGCTTATAATAAAGCAAGTAAAAAGTTTATAAGAAAAGGTGTCTATTCATGAGCATATTAAACGTAGAAAGACTGAGCCACGGGTTCGGAGACCGCGCGATTTTCAACGACGTGTCCTTCCGCCTCCTTAAAGGCGAGCACATCGGATTAATCGGCGCCAACGGAGAAGGTAAGTCTACCTTCATGAACATTATTACAGGCAAGCTCCAGCCGGATGACGGCAAAGTGGAATGGTCGAAACGGATGCGGGTCGGCTATTTGGATCAACACGCGGTACTCAGCAAAGGCATGACTATCCGCGATGTTCTCAAAGGGGCTTTTCAATATCTGTTCGATATGGAACAAGAAATGAACGGCATGTACGAGAAGATGGGCGATGTGACGCCGGAAGAGCTGGAGCAGCTTCTTGAAGACGTCGGCACGATCCAGGATACGCTGACGAATCAGGACTTTTATATGATCGACGCCAAAATCGAGGAGACCGCCCGCGGCCTCGGTCTTACCGATATCGGGCTAGACAAGGACGTCAACGATCTCAGCGGCGGTCAGCGGACCAAGGTGCTGCTGGCGAAGCTGCTGCTGGAGAAGCCGGACATTCTGCTTCTTGACGAGCCGACCAACTATTTGGACGAGCAGCATATCGAATGGCTGAAGCGCTACCTGCAGGAATACGAGAACGCTTTTATTCTTATTTCACACGATATTCCGTTCCTGAACAGCGTCATTAACCTGATTTATCATATGGAAAACCAGGAATTAAACCGGTATGTAGGAGATTATGATCATTTCAAGCAAGTTTACGAGATGAAAAAACAGCAGCTGGAATCGGCTTACAAGCGCCAGCAGCAGGAAATCGCGGACCTGAAAGACTTCGTGGCCCGTAACAAAGCGAGTGTCGCCACCAGGAATATGGCAATGTCCCGTCAGAAGAAACTCGACAAAATGGACGTTATCGAGCTTGCCAAGGAGAAGCCGAAACCGCAGTTTAACTTCAAAGAGGGCCGAACGTCAGGTAAAATGATTTTTGAAACGAAGGACCTAGTCATCGGCTATGAAGAGCCGTTGTCCAGACCGCTCAATCTCCGCATGGAACGCGGGCAGAAAATCGCCCTTGTCGGTGCCAACGGGATCGGTAAGACGACGCTCTTGCGCAGCATTCTTGGCGAGATTCCCGCGTTGTCCGGCTCCGTTCAGCTTGGGGAACACCTCAGTATCGGTTACTTCGAACAGGAAATGAAAGAGGCTAACTACAACACGTGTATCGATGAGATATGGAAAGAGTTCCCTTCCTATACCCAGTTTGAAGTGCGGGCCGCTCTGGCGAAATGCGGATTGACAACCAAGCACATCGAGAGTAAAATCACGGTGCTCAGTGGCGGAGAGAAAGCCAAGGTCCGCCTTTGCAAGCTCATCAACAACGAAACCAACCTGCTTGTTTTCGACGAGCCGACCAACCACTTGGACGTAGATGCGAAGGAAGAATTGGCGCGTGCCCTCAAAGCTTACAAGGGAAGCATCCTGCTGATTTCCCACGAACCCGAATTTTATCGTGAAGTCGTGACGGAGACATGGAACTGCGAATCCTGGACGACGAAAGTGTTTTAACCGGTTCGGTCCGGTGCCAATGTATGCAAAAGTCCTGCCCGCATTTGACGGGCAGGCTTTTTTATACTAAAAAAGGGAACAAACATTCGTTAATTAATGTTTTGTTCGTACCCGGGCGAGGAAGGATGTGGTAAAATGGGTGAGCACAGAATACAAGGATGGTGAAGCGTTTGACTGACCGGTATTCCGAAATCGACGAGGTTATTTTGTATATTCAGAAGAACATTTTCGAGCCTCTCTCGCTTAACCAATTAGCGGCTTACGCGGCTTACAGCCCGTATCACTTCACAAGAATTTTTAAAGAAAAAACCGGACTTACTCCTCAATACTACGTTTCATCGCTTCGTCTTCAGAAAGCCAAAGATCTCCTGCTCCGTACGAATTTGAGCATCCGTGACATCGGTCTTGAAATCGGACAGCAAAGCCTGGGTACTTTCACAACGCGGTTTACCGAGAAAGTCGGAATGACTCCGTCGGAATTCAGGAATTCTACCCTTCTCGCCGACAGCCACTTTCATTCTCTCCGGAAGCTCGATGACTGGTCGATGCCCGAACCCGCCGCACGGCTGCCTTTCGGAACAATCGAAGGGATCGTTCAAGCCGCGATTCCGTTCGAAGGCGTCATTCTGCTCGGCCTGTTCGCCAAACCGATTCCGGAAGGGCTGCCGCTGTACGGCACATTGCTTTCATCGCTGGGAAGCTTCTGCCTTGCTGACGTCAAACCGGGCACTTATTACCTGATGGCGACCTCCGTATCCTGGGGGACGAAGGCGGTTGACTTTCTTTTGCCGGAAGCGACGCTGCGAACCCGTTCAAGGGAACCGATCGTCGTTAAACCGGGCATCCCCGTCCCGCAGCAGCTCGTAACTTTGCACGTTCCGCGCTATGACGATCCGCCGATTCTAATCTCTCTGCCGGTACTCATGAATAACTTTCTGAGGCGGTCAAGTTCCCCAGGCAGCGAGTAACGGGAGAGGTTTCCACGCATGACCGCAATTTATAAGAAATATGAGCTGTTAATCAGTGTTACGATAGTTATAAGAACCACATATACCTTTCGAGAGGATGTTGATGAATGGCTACGCATACGACGTATATTATTTCCGAAGACGCGCGGGCACAAGCTGAATTTTACATAGGGGCGCTGGGAGGAGAGATCACGTCCGTTACGACGTACGGTCAGGTCCCGGGCGCGAGCGAAGAAGAACTGAAAGATAAAGTCATTAACCTGAGCCTGGTTGCGGCCGGCGTTACTTTTCTCATGTCGGATTCGATGTTTGAATCGCTGACACCGGGAAATATGGTAAGTCTCTGTCTTGAATTCGCTACCGAAGAAGAAGCTCACGCGGCTTTTAACAATTTGTCGAAGGGCGGCAGCGTCAAACAGCCTCTGGAGCCGGCTTTCTGGGGCGCCCTGTTCGGACAGCTGGAAGACAAATTCGGCATCTCGTGGATGATTACGTCCGACACATCGGCATGCAGGGAATCTCAGCAGTAGATCCCAATAAAAGCAAAAATCCGCAGAGCTGCGGATTTTTGCCTTCATGATTTGTCTGAACACGGCTGCCGATAGAAAGTCTACGGTTCAAAACCTTCCTGGCTTATAAAGATCCCATTCCCGGGAAACACTTCTTTCAAGCGTTCAACTATAATCCGGTAAGCATGCGGATGATACCACTTTTCCAATCCTAACTCCAAATAGATGTTCTCCATATTCAGACTCCGGGTTCTTCTCCCGCCGCTGCCGTCCCCCATAAAATAATCGTCCACGCAAACCCGGTCGACGACCGATTTTAACAGGTCCGGAAATCGTTCACTGCTTGGCAGGAGAGGAGCAATCGCAGCTTGCGAAGGAACTCCGGCCGCTTTTAACGTTTCAAGAGCTTTCAGCCGCGCCTGTATGGAAGGTGCCCCTGGGGAGAAGCGCTTGCGTATCTCATCCAAGTCGGTTTCTACGGTCATGCTTACACGAACTTTGTCTTTCAATTGAAGAAGCAAATCCAAATCGCGCGTTACTAATGGGCTTCTTGTCTGCACCAGCACAAATTCCGGGGGATCTTCGGTCATCACTTCCAGCAGCGAACGGGTGATTTGTTCTTTGTATTCAACCGGCTGATACGGATCCGTGCTCGAAGACATAAAAATAGTGACGGGACCTTTCGTTTTCGCCCGGCGCAGCTCTTTGCGGAGTAGTTCGGCCGCGTCTTTCTTAATATCCACCCAAGTTCCCCATTCGGCTCCGCGGAAAGTAGAGACAGGCATTTTTCTTACATAACAATATGAACAACCGAATGAACACCCGGTATAAGGATTTAACGAGTGAGTATACCCGGCAAGGAAGCCCGTTCCTTTATTAAGCAGAGTTTTAGGTGTTTTATAACCGTATTCCAGTTTCATAACCTCTCCGTTCCTCAGTTCAGTTTTATAGGGTCTTCATGGACAGCTCGCACCTGTTTCCGCAATGTTATTCAGCCTTCAATCTTATGAGTCAGGATTGAGTCTGCCGGTAGCCTGCGGGCGTATAACCGGTTTTCTTTTTAAAGAGTGTAATAAAATATGAGGTATTCCGGATGCCGACTTTGGAACCGATGTCGGAGACGGATAATGTTGAATTTCCGAGCAGTCTTTTGGCATTTTCAATGCGGATATGCTGAAGATATTCCGACGGAGTCATTCCTTTGACTTTTTTGAACGTACGTTGAAGATGATAAGGGCTGCCGTGGCCAATTTCCGAGAAGCTTCTGAGCGTTAGGGGTTGTTTATAATGGTTATCCGCGTAATGGGCGATTTGTTCGATCCAATCAGCATCGGGCAGCCGGCTGCCGGTCGGTTTACAACGTTTGCAGGGACGAAACCGGGCCTCCAGTGCTTGTTGGGCATTTTGGAAAACGCAGGTGTTTTCCCGTTTGGGTTCTTTGGATTTACAGGATGGCCGGCAAAAAATACCTGTCGTTTTCACTCCGTAAAAGAAGACACCATCGAATGAAGCATCGTTGCTGATGATCGCCTGCCATTTATCGGCTGCGGGACGCTCCAATTTAACCGTTATTTGAAACCGCTTTGACATAGCTGGAAGCACCTCCTCTTATCCCCATTATACCTCTAAAGTGAAACGTATGTACGTATAAAGGAATGAGACAGCAACATATCGCTAAACATTTCACGACATGCATGACCAACTATAGAGGATAACGAATAACAGTGATTATCCAAGAAGAGGATCATTCGTCGGACGGCTATCCGCAGTATATCTTCCGTAACTAAAAGCGCAATTTAAGAGAAATGCCGGCTTGGAACCCATGCTACAATAAAAGCAACCGGAAAGACCTTCCGGAAAATTCAATAGACGATGTGGAGGAATTTCTGCATGGCAGCTAAATCGGACAAAATTTTTGTGAATTTACCGGTTAAAAATTTGGACAAATCGGTTGAATTTTTTACGGCGCTCGGTTATGAATTCAATCCCCAATTTACGGACGAAAATGCAACCTGCATGGTTGTCAGCGATACTATTTATGTGATGCTTTTGGTGGAGAATTTCTTCAAAACATTCACAAACAAGGAAATAGCAGATACGGGAAGAAGTGCGGAAGTTATTGTGGCGTTGTCTGCGGACAGCAAAGAGCAGGTGGAGGAGATTGTAAGCAAGGCACTGGCTGCAGGAGGAAGTCCGATGAACGATAAGGTGGACCATGGCTTTATGTATACATGGAGCTTCCGCGATATCGACGGTCATCATTGGGAGTATATTTATATGGACGAGAGCGCGGCCGCTCAGGGATAAAGCGCCGTGTAATCGGGAAATAATGGAATGAAAGTTTCTGTTGAAAGAGCCGCGGTATGCGCGGTTCTTTTTGTTTTCCTGGAAACGACTGGATAGCAAATCTTGCGGTGTGCTTTCATTAAGTTTCTGACTGTGCAGATCGGGTATATACCTATATAAATCATTCATTCTAACCGGAATTGTTTCTATACAACAGGGGGAGGACAAGCGATGAAGTGGCAGGGAAGAAGAGGAAGTTCGAACGTGGAAGACCGGAGGGGAGTAGGCGGCAAAACGCTCGTCGGTGGAGGTATCGGAGGGATCATTATCGTGCTCCTTATGACCCTGCTTGGAGGAAATCCAGGCGATCTGCTAAGTAATTTGACGGGCACGGACTCCGGATCAAACGCGCCCTACGAAGAAACGCAGCAGGAGAAGGAGCTTTCCCAGTTTGTCTCTGTTGTGCTGGCCGATACGGAAGACGTATGGACCGCCCAGTTTAAGGAGCGGGGTCTGACTTATGAAAAACCGACGCTTGTTCTGTACACGAACCAGGTGCAATCCGCCTGCGGGACGGCCGGATCGTCAACGGGGCCGTTTTATTGTCCGGGCGACCGCAAGCTGTATATAGATCTCAGCTTCTATAACGAGCTTAAGCAGGAATTCAATGCACCCGGAGACTTCGCGATGGCTTACGTCATTGCTCATGAGGTCGGACACCATGTTCAGACACTGCTCGGGACATCCGACAAAATCATGCCGCTGCGTCAAAAGATGAGTGAAGCGGAGTTCAATAAATATCTGGTCCGTTTTGAACTTCAGGCCGATTATTTTGCGGGTGTATGGGCACATCATGCCAAGGGGATGGACGTGCTTGAAGCGGGAGACCTGGAGGAAGCGTTAACGGCGGCCAGCGCGGTCGGAGATGATACGATTCAGAAAAGAGCGCGCGGCTACGTGGTTCCCGAAAGCTTTACGCACGGCACTTCCGAACAACGAAAATTCTGGTTCAGCAAAGGCTATCAATCGGGAAAAATTGAGGATGGAGACACGTTTTCGAGCACAAAATAGGAGACATCGTCCACTTAGAAGAAATATCCGCCATTCCGGCGGGTATTTTTTTATTTGTCATTTGTCAGGTCCCACAAAGTTCCAAAGCATGGAATCGCATGAATCCTTCCGGTAAAAGACATATTACTAAATGAATCAAAGATATGAATAACGGAGGGACATCATGAAGCGGTTTACGATCGTTTTTGCTTTATTCGCCCTTTTCATCACGCTGTTTCCTTTAGATACCTTGGCAGCCGACGGGGGAAATAAGCCTTATCATTTCGGATTCAAGAAGAGTAAGAAAGGGAAGCCGGCTTCCATTAATGAAGAAGGATTCAAGACCATTTTGGAGAAGCATGGAGCCGTTTTTCTGGGAAATTCCGATAAAAAAGAACTTTATCTCACCTTCGATAACGGATATGAGAACGGTTGTACTCCCAAAATCCTGGATGTCTTAAAAGCCAAACAGGTACCCGCGGCGTTTTTCGTAACCGGCCATTTTGTCGAAGATAAACCCGAATTAGTTAAACGGATGACAGCCGAAGGCCACCTTATCGGAAATCATTCCTGGAGTCATCCGGATATGTCCCAAATCCCCGATGAGAAAATAAAAACCGAGCTGGACCGGGTCAAAAATGCCGTAGCTAATCTGACAGGTGTGCAGACGATGGCTTTCATGCGTCCGCCGCGCGGAATTTTCAGCGACCGGGTTTTAGAGGCTAGCAAACAACAGGGATACACCAACGTATTTTGGTCGGTTGCTTATAAAGATTGGGACGTGAAAGATCAGAAGGGCTGGAAATATGCCTACGATAAAGTTATCGCCCAGCTGCATCCGGGGGCTGTCATTCTGCTTCACTCGATTTCAAAGGACAATACGGATGCCTTGGACAAAATTATTGATGAAGCGCACAAGCAGGGATATGAGTTCAAGAGTCTTGAAAAATTAGATAAAAAGACGTATTGAATGATTGAAATAGGAGTCGTCATTCAGACGGCAAAAAACCAGGCAGTGTATCGCTGTCCTGGTTTTTCGTTTCTTGTGCCGGAAGCAGGCCGGCTTGAAGGAGGCAAGTTCCTTACGGGTTCGTAATAATCACCGTTTGGGACGAAGGTTCCCACTTTACATCGGCACCGAGTGCTTCGCTGATGAACCGGACCGGAACCATCGTGTGCTCGTTCACGAGCTGTGCAGGAACTTCTAGTATTTTGCTTTCGCCGTTAACGGCTGCACTTTTACTGCCGATTTTCAAATAGATCGCGGAGCCGCCTTTAACGGCCGTAACGGATTGTTCCTGCTCGTTCCATGTGATGTTTGCGCCAAGCTTTTCGAAAATAGCTCTTAACGGTACCAGCGTATTGCCTTCTACGATTACCGGCGGCTGCTCGAACCGTTGTGTTTGACCGTTGATGGTTACCTGGATCCCTTCCGGCTTTTTAGTTATCGACTTGAAGTCGAATACATCGGGAGTAAGTTCCGGTGACACTTTTATAGCGCTAACGACCGTTTCAAAACCGCTTTCGGAAGGCTTAGCCGCCCGTTCTTTCAACAGCATACCGGTTTCCGTATCATACCATTGTTCTCTGGCCGGCATTACCACAGGCGTCTCTATCTCCTTGCCTGCTTGGTCGGTAAACTTGAGAACCGTTTTCTTGCTTTTACCGGAAAGGTGGTAAGCTTGCCGGCCTAAAATGGTTTCTTCTCCTTGATAAGCGGGATCTTCCGTATCTATCAGGAATGTTTCAAGGCGCATTTTTGAAAGTTTAGAGTAGCTGTTAAATTCCATGCCATTCAGTTTGATCTTGCTTGTTTTGTTTCCTTCGGCCATATAAGAAAGGCCGTCGTCTCCGTTAATGACGATAGTATTCAGCGTTTTCCCGGCCGTGTCATAGCTGACTTCCAGCCTGAACCGGGCATTCGGAGCATCCTCCCACGATTTGTTCCAGACAACGTTACTTTTTCCGTCTTCGAGATTACTGATCTCCTTCCATTCCACGTAAACGAGGCCCGGGGCTTTTCCCCTGATTTCTTTTGCTACTTGTTCCAGCGTTAGCGCGCGGGGTGCGGACTCCTTGGATGCTGCCCCCGCATTAACGGGAAGAGCTGCGGCAAGGATCAACAGACCCAATCCGGCGGAGATCCATTTTCTGTTTTTTAGCATGATAATGTATCATTCCTTTCAATTTTTATCCTCATAGATTTAGTCGAACCGGGGGAGGTTTGGGTTCAAATTTCTTTTCATGCTGAAACACTTCGTTCGGGCGAAGTGTCTTAGTTATGTAGACAGCTTGAGGCTTGAGCTGATATGCGGATACATACGAATGAAAAAGGAGTGAGCGGAAAATGAAAGGGAAAGTTGCCATTGTGACGGGTTCGAGCCGGGGAATCGGTGCCGCAGCGGCTAAGCTGCTGGCCGAACGCGGAGCCAAGGTCATCGTCAATTATGCGAGCAATGCTTCGGCCGCGGAGAACGTCGTTGCTTTCATACGGGAAAACGGGGGAGAAGCCGCGGCTTTGCAGGCGGACGCCCGCAGTGCGGCACAGATGAACGGACTCGTGGCCGAGACGGTATCCCGCTTCGGAACGGTAGACATTCTGGTTCATAACGCCGGCATGAATTTTGTCCAGAAGTCTTTCGAAGATATGTCCTGGGAAGAGTTCATTCAGAAGACGAACGATGAGCTTCAAGCCGCTTTCGTTTCGACTAAAGCCGTACTGCCTTTTATGAAACAAAAAAAGTACGGAAAGCTCGTTTATGTGTCCAGCGGACTCAGCAACCATGCGGCACCGCTGTTCATATCGCACGGCACCTCCAAGGGAGCCTTAAACAGCTTCGTCCGGTATATTGCCGGAGAGTTCGGCGGCGCAGGCATCACCGCGAATATCGTCTCGCCCGGCATGGTGGAAACCGATGCGACGGCGTCGATACCGGAAGCGTTCAAACAGCAGCAAGCGGCACATTTGCCGCTCGGGAGGATCGGCCGGCCGGAGGATGTTGCCCGCGCGATCGCTTTCTACGCAGGGGAAGACAGCTCCTATCTGACGGGCACTTACTTGCCTGTCAGCGGAGGCGGGGAAATGTAGCGGAAATCCCAAAAAGCCCCCGCCGGTTTGGCGGGAGCTTCTCGGAGCAGGGCTATTTGACCATTGTCACCAGCGAATCGAACAGCACCTTGGCATGATGGTTCCCGTGGTACATCCCGGGAATCTTTTTGTCGATGTCAAGCAGCTTATAGACGGCCGTTTGAGCCGTTCGGACGGAATATTCCACCGTGAACACGACATCGTCCGGTATTTCGGTAAATTGCCCGATAAAAGCGAAATTACCGGAGCCGTCCGGTACGACTTGCGGCCGGTCCCCGGCTTCACGGGGCATGAACTGGCTCGTGATGAACGGCATCATGCAGGGAATGCAGATGGAATTTTCCAGCATTTCCGGCAGCTTTTCCGCCAGCTTCAGATGAGACAGCAGTTCCGTTAAAATTTCTTCTCCCGTGCATTCGGACATTTTCTTCGGTACGAAATCACCCGGCTTGTCAGGGAAGAGGCCATAGCCCCAAAATACCTGCACATCTTCCGGCTGATTGCGGAAATGCGGCTGGTGCGCGAGCACGACGGACATCAGCCAGCCGGAATCCTTAAAGGTAACGAGTGCGCCCGTACCCGCTTTGTTGCCGGAGAAGTTTTCCATGAAATCGAAAAACATCGGGTCCTTGCACGTGACCGTAAACGATGCCCACTTGGACTCGGAAATATGATCGTCGAAAGCGGACGGATTGCCTGAGCCCGGAAGCTTTGCGGCAATTTTTTCCCAAAGCCCGAACGAAGGTCCTTTTTCTCCAAGAACAGGTGCGGAGGTCATCGAACCGAGATCGGAGCTTTCCGTCATGGAGCCGTTCGTGAAGAACACGAGATCGTCCGGATTCACCGCAATCGAGCCGGTATTCCCGTCTTTAACGACCTGTATGCGGTGCGCCGTTACCCGGCTTTTTCCCGTGGGATCCGGCTTGAAATCCAGATCGGTTACGCGCGTATTTCTCTCGTAGCGGACGCCTTGGCTTTCCAGCCACTTCTGGATCGGAAGCACGATCGAATCGAATTGATTGTAAGGCGTGCGGGCGACACCGGCCAGAGTATGGATACGGGGAAACTCATGCATAAACCGGATCATATATCTTTTGAACTCCACCAGACTGTGCCAAGGCTGAAAAGCGAACATCGTCGCCCACATAAACCAGAAATTCGTTTCAAAAAATTCGGGCTCGAACCATTCGTTAATTTTTTGCTTGCCGAGACGATCTTCCGGTGTGACAAGCAGCTTGCCGAGATCAAGACGATCTTTATTGGAAAAGAGCATATGCTCCACATCGACGATATTCCGGTCCTTATCCACAAGGCGCGCTTGTGCGTGGGTCGGATATTTTTCCGTAAAGGCGTAAATGTCGTCTTTGACGGTTTTGCCGGGCGAGTCGATCGAAGGAATGGAATCCAGAAGCTCCCACGTACATTCGTAGGTCGGCTCGTTCAGCATCCGGCCTCCCCGGATTACATACCCTTGCTCCGCATTCCCGCTTCCGTCCAGAGAACCGCCGTTTACCGGGCGGTCTTCCAGGATATGAATCCGTTCGCCTGCCCAGCCGCCGTCCCGGATCAGGAAGACGGCTCCCGCCAAGGAAGCGATGCCACCTCCTATGAAATAAGCATGGTTGTTTGTCTCTTTATGCGTATTCATTCTCATCAGCTCCTCTCCCTAATTACTTGGACACGGGGCAGAGAGGAATAAACTAGACAATACAAGGGATTTGTCGTACAAACTTAGCCGAAGCCGGATAACAGCAGCATCTACAAACCTGCCGCCGTCGTCTTCTTTCCCTGTTCCTTTCGCCGCACGCGAAAGCCTAAGCCCGCCAAACCGGCTAGAAAACAAAGCGCGCCCCCCGTAATAAACATGACCGGAAACGAGAAGGAATAAGCGACAGGCCCCATGGCTAGAGCGCCCAGCGAAAATCCGAGATCGGCGGCGCCTATGAATAGACCGATCAACAGTCCGCGCGCAAAATGCGGCACGGAGAAGGACACGTAGGTCAGCAGCGACGGGTACAGCAGGGCGAACGCAATGCCGTTAAAGACGGCGGCGGCCGACAGCGCGGCGGGTGACAGGCTGGTTCCCAGAATCAGCGAGCCCAGACAGGCTAACGCGAGAGCGGGGAACAGAATCCTCCCGGGAAAGCTGCCGTCGGAAGGAATATACTTCCGGCCCGCGAACCGGGTCAAGACCAGCACGAGCGTCTGGATAAGAAAATAAAGCTCCGCGAATTTCAAACCTTGTTTCTCCAGATACAAGGGAAGAAAGGTGAAAATGGCTCCGTTGGCGACGGAGGCAAGCAGCATAACGGCGGAGGAGAGGAGCAGGGCCCGGCTTTTCCACACGCCTTTCCGGGCAAGCGGGCTTGCTGCCGGCTCATCCTCGGCTTCTGCCGCCGGAACAGCGGATTCCGGCTTCATTTGCCTGGAAAGCGAAAGCCCGAACAGGAAAATTCCCGCACTCATCATAAACAGCGAACCGAAAATCCAAGTCATCGGCAGCCAGTCTTTCAGAAGCAGGGCGATGGTCGGTCCGAAGGTGGAAGGAATCATGGTCGCCAGGGAATAAAGGGACAAGCCCTGCGCTCTCATTTTCTCGGAAAGCAGGTCCATCGTAATGATCTCCATGGCCGTGGAGAAAAAAGCGGCTACTATGCCTTGAACGGCACGGACCAGACCGAACAGCCACAAATTCGGAATGAAATAGCCCGCCAGTGAAACGGTGAACAGAAGCAGGGCGAGCACAAATATTTTCCGGGTTCCATATCTGTCGATAACGCTTCCGGCCAGAGGTCTGCAGATCATGGAAGCGAACATCGTCGTGCCCATAATCAGACCGATTTCCATTTCACCGGCACCCGCGGTGATGGCATAAAAGGGAAGAATCATCAACACCATGTAGACAATGCAGTAAAAGAGAATCGTAACCGCATATACTTGCAGAGCCCTGAAAGAATACGGGTTATCCATGCCGGAACAGCTCCCTTGAAATCAAGCGGCTGGGGGAATCCAGCTGTTCGGCCAGCTCGGGTTTGTAGTTGGCCGTTTCGGGAGGGTTTCTGCTGTAGGGCGGCAGCTGGCGGACACGGACTTTCATTTCCTGCAGGCCGATATCCGTTAAAATCCCGCGTTCTTGCAGCCAGTCGTCATTATAGATAGTCGGCAGGTAGCGTTCTCCGTTGTCGGAGGCAACGCACACGATCCTTTTGCCGCTGCCCATGAGCTGCGCCAGCTTCCAGGCCGCGACCATCCCGGCCCCTGTCGAGCCGCCGCCCAAAATGCCTTCGTGCTTGGCAAGCATCCGGCACATGAGGAACGCATCCTCATCGGGAACTTTGTAAACTTCGTCGATGCGACGCAAATCGTCCACATTGGTCGGCGTCCAGCTAAGTCCCATGCCCGGCAGCAGATAGGCGTGAGCTTTGCCGCCGAATATGGTCGAACCGACCGCATCGACCGCTATCACTTTCACATGCGGGGCGTATTCCTTGATGTAGCGCGAGAGGCCTCCGATCTGGCCGCCTGTGCTGACGGTGACGATAACGGCATCGATCCGGTGGCCGCTTTGCTCCATCAGCTCCTTCGCCGTCTGAACATAATGGGCTTCCCCGTTCCAAGGATTAAAGCACTGATCCGGACGGAACGAGCCGGGAATTTCACGGTGCAGCTTGTTGGCCAGCGCGATCCGGGTCTTGTGGTAAGATCCGCTGTCATCCTGTTCGGTGACCACGATCACTTCCGCACCGTAAGCTTTCATCATGGCCAGATTGACGGGAGTCGTTTTCGGGTCCACCAGCACGATGACGCGGTATCCTTTGGCCGCGCCGATCATGGCCAGCGAGATGCCGAAATTACCCGAAGACGATTCGATGAGTGTGCCGCCGGGTTTGAGCCAGCCCCTTCTTTCCGCTTCCTCGATAATGTAAAGCGCGGGACGGTCCTTAATGCTGCCGCCGGGATTGGTCCGCTCCATTTTCAAATAAATTTCCGAATCCGCCGACTCCACCAGCCGGTTTAACCGTATGAGAGGGGAGTTGCCGATCGTATCGAGAATCGTGGACATTATCCGTACCTCCTCTATAAGTTCAGATCTAGCCGGCGGCCTCCGCCTTCTTGCGCTTATTTTTACGTATCGACCCCGCTTTCAGAACACGGATGGAAAGAATGATGCCGGTGGCGGTAAGAAACATGATGGCAATGGCGGCAATATCGACGAACCAGGTAATGTCTTTGCCGTACAGCTCACCGAAATGAAGATCACGGACAAAATTGTTGACAGCGTTTACTTCTTTGCGGATCACGTTCCCGTACAGATCGATCACGTACAGGGTCTGATCGTCGTCCCGCAGGCGGACTTTGTAATCCCCCGCTTGACCGTGATGGCCGTCTCCCAGCGTATGATTCATGACAAGTCTAGCCTCCGAAAGATCGAAAGCGCCGGATTGGCTCGCTTTCAAAACGGCTTCCGCCACATTCAAAGTTTGCTGGTCGGAGCTTGCGGCTGGAGCTTCGTACGTCTGAACCTGCTTGTTGAAACCCATGGAGCTTGTGTGCACCAGAAGCATGCCTGTCAGCGCTTCCACAAAAATAAAAATCGAAGCGATTAAACCCACCCACAAATGATATTTTCGTGTTTTCATGAACGTTTTTTTTCCTCCTCTTGTGTAGTTCCGGAATTCCGTAAACCAATTATATCCATGAATGTGAAAAATAACATGACTCAACCGGGCTATAGAGAGAAGTTATTTTGCCGGATTATGGGAATCCATGGGGGAAAAAGTCAAAATCGTTCACATTTTCGCTTCAAAAAGTCAACGGAGTTCCTGGCAGACCGGCACGGCCTTTTTTAAGATAGGGAAAAGGAAGGCTGAATCTTTGGAAGGAGGGAGTCATGATGAGTAATAAAAGAAAGCCCGTACAGAAACCGCGCGGGAAGAAAAACCGGGTTGCCCGGATTATCATCGTGTCGGCTTTCGTTTTGGCGGCTGGTGCCGCGGCGGCGGGATTTGCCCACTATAATTCCTCATCGGCGGAGCCGTATGCCGTCGTCGCTTCTATCGGAAATGAGCCTGTCCAATACGGCGAGTTTGCCCTGATCCGCGACATGCTGAGAAGTACGGTTAAACCGGAAGAACTGGACGCGAAGACGCTTGAGCGGGTGAAGGAGCTTAAAACCGAGCAGCTTTGGGCAAGGGAAAAAGGAGTGGGCTCCGGCGGTCTCGGCTTCGGCGACTTCGAGAAGCGCTGGGAGCAGGAGAACGCCAGGCGCAAAGCCGCATCCGGCCGCGGCGAACCGGTCTACGGCCCGCTCGCTTACGATCCGGCCGGGTTCTACCGGTACGAGCAGTCGAATTTGCAGCTTCGGCTGAAAGAGGCGCTGGCCGGACAAGATTTTGCCGCCGGTGACGCCGAGCTGCGGGCCGCGTATGAACGCATGAAGGACGAGCGGTTCATGCGTCCGTCCAAAATCCGCCTGGAGCTTTTATCGGCGGAGAACAGCGAAAAGGGTGCCGCGAAGCTGAACGAAGCGGCGGCCCGACTGAAGGCGGGAGAAGCTTTCGAAAGCCTGGCGGGGCATGCTGACAGCGGTCTTGAGGCGGAAGTGCGGTGGTTCGAACCGGAACAGCGCAAAGCGGACGCGGAGAAGTATCCGGCGCTGCTTCAAGCGGCGGAGGGGCTGCAAACGGGCGGGCTGAGCGGAGTGATCGGGGAGTCCGACCGGTTGTATGTCATCCGCTGCGCGGAACGGGGAAAGGCGGAATACGAGCCTTTCGAAGACGTGAAAGAGCGCGTACGCATTCTTTTTACGGAAGAAAGATATGCCGTTGAACTGGCCTCGCGTATATCCGGGACCGAAATAATCGTCACAAAGCAGCTCTCACAGGAAGGGAAGACACGCGCCATAAAGTAAAAAGGCTGCACAGGAAAGTCAAAATCGTGCCTATTGGGGGGAGAGGAATTTTTTGTAAAGTGAAGAGGCGAAGCTATCGCTTATTACGAAAAAGGAGGCAAGTCATCGTGCAGAAAATTTCCAGCAGGATCAGTGCCTGGACGGCAGCCGTTTTATTTTTATCGCTTTTTGTAAACGCTTTCTATGGAGTGAAGCCGGCTCATGCGGCCGGAACGGCTTACTACGTGGATTCGGCGGCCGGCAACGATGCCAACAACGGCACCTCCCAGGCGCAGGCCTGGAAGACGTTAGCCAAGGTGAACGCAACGACGTTTCAGCCGGGAGATCAGATTTTGTTCAAATCCGGCGGAATCTGGAACGGCCAGCTTTGGCCCAAAGGTTCGGGTGCGAACGGTAGCCCGATCGTGATCGACAAATACGGAAGCGGAAGCAAGCCGGTTATAAACGGCGGCGGCAGCAGCTTTAATCAGACCGTTTACAACAGTACGAAAACGTACAACACCGGAACGGTATTTTTGCGCAATCAGGAGTACTGGGAAATCAACAACCTGGAAGTCACGAACGATGACAATTTTTCCGTGGAAAACAACGACTCCGCCGCCTTCCGGGCAGGAATTTTCGTTGTCATCGACGCGAACGAAAGCGACCGGGTTTACAATCACATTTATATCAGGGGCAATGACGTTCACGATGTGGACGGCAGCAATAACGCGGGACCGAAGGAAAACGGCGGCATTATTACGGTTATTCAAGGCACCGCGTCGACCTCTACCCGCACGTATGCCAGATTCAACGATGTCCGCATCGAAAACAATACCATCCGCAAAGTGGACCGCGTCGGAATCCGGGCTGCGGCCCACAGCAACTATGTGAACGACGACAGCTTCAGTACGACGAGCACACGCACGTACGGCAACTGGAATACGAACGTCTATATCGGCCATAACAATCTGGAAGATGTCGGCGGAGACAGCATCATTCTGCGGGACACGGACGGGGCTCTCGTTGAATATAACGTGGCAAACCGTTTCGGTACGCGTGTCGCCTCCACCAATGCGATTGCAGCCATCTGGCTGGCCGTCGCCAAAAACACCGTCCTGCAGTATAACGAAGCGTTCGGCGGACCGGCGTCCAATCAGGACGGCTGCGCGTGGGACTTCGATTTGTACCTGGAAAATACGACCTACCAGTACAATTACAGCCACGATAATCCGATGGGACATGTGCTGATGATGGGAACGAACAAGAACGATGTGATGCGCTATCATATCAGCCAGAACGAAGGCAACATTATCCGTCATTTTAATGCGAACGAGGCGACTCCGGCTTCGATCTACAACAATGTCTTTTACTACAACGGAGCCGCGCACAAGGTAATCGGCGGCAACGATGCCACGAAAACCGGCTACCAGTTTATGAACAATATTTTCTACAATACGAATCCGTCCGTAGCGACCAATTGGGGAACATCGGCCAACTGGGGCCAGACCTCTTTCAGCAACAATATTTTCTATGAAGCCAGCGGAACCCATTCGGCAAATGAACCTTCCGATCCCGGCAAACGGACGGCCGATCCGGCGTTTGTAAATCCCGGAGGCGCAGGCACCGGTCTGTCCACGGCGGCGGCCTACCGCCTGAAGGCCGGTTCCCCGGCGCTGAACGCCGGCAAGCTTATCGCCGACAACGGCGGCAAAGATTATTTCGGCGGAGCCGTTTCCGCAACGGCCGTGCCGAATATCGGCGCATACAACGGCGCCGGCGTTACGGTAACGCCTCCGGCAGGGGTTAAAGCGCCGACAGCCGACGCCTACGTGCTTGACGGTTCGGGCGCCGGGACCAATTACGGTACAGCCCCGACGCTGTACGTCAAAGACGGCACGGCCGCAGGCTACACCCGGAAAGCTTACCTCAAATTCGACGTCAGCGGTGTGTCTGCCGTGAATTCCGCGAAGCTCCGCCTGTTCGGCGGCAACACGCAGGACGGTTCGAACGTCCAGGTCAAGGTGTCGGGAGCGGCCGCCGACGGCTGGACGGAGACGGGGCTTACCTGGAACAACGCGCCGGCCGCCACCACAGGTGCTTTGTCCACCATTCAGGTAGGAAGCAACTTGACGTACTATGAGCTGGACGTCACGTCTTTCGTCAAGGACCAGCTCTCGGACGGCATCGTCACGCTGATAGTGGAAGGCGTGTCCGACCAGGACCGTACGATCCAGTTTAACAGCCGGGAAAATCCGGCTAACAAGCCCGAACTTGTCGTGAACTAGCCGTGAGCCGGCTCAGGCAAATCGTACCGATGCTATAGTAGACTGTCGGTTGGCTCCAAGATACGCGAGCAAGACGAAGCGCCAAAAGGCTGCCGCAAATGTGCGGCAGCCTTTGCTGCGTTGCCGGAGCGGCTGCGAGTCAGTCTTCCCGGCTTCTCGTATACAGATTTAAAAGCGGTGCAGAAGGGCCGGAATCGGCGCCTTCTTCGCACCTGAGCGTGCCGGCGAAAGTAAAACGCAATTTCCTTAAAACTTTGATGGAATTGACGTTTTCGGGCTCGACTTTAGCATCGATCCGGCTCATTCCGAGTTCATCGAACGCATAAGCAAGCATGCATCCGATCGCCTCGGGTGCATACTGTTTTCCCCAGAAAGCAGGGTCCAGATCGTAGCCGATTTCCGCTCTCCGTTGTCCGTAATCGAGTTCGTTGAACCCGCAGGAACCTATAATCGTACCCGATTTCCGGTCGATGATCGCATAGCGGACCGCCTTGTTTTCCCGGGCCAATCCGTTCAGAAAATCAATCATATCCGCTGCCTGTTTAATTTCCGTGAACGGATCGATATTCATAAATTTCGTTACATCGGGAGAAGACCAGATCTCGAACAGTCGGGGAGCATCCGCTTCCGTTATAGTCCGCAGCAGGAGTCTTTCCGATTTCAGCTTGTCTTTCATCAATAGCTTTACCTCCATTTTTTTATCTTCGGCGGGTTAAAGTATTGATATCTGCGCATCGTTCAGTCCTTCCTCTATGTAGATTTATCCAGTATAACTCAAAAGGGCGCTTTCCGCATGAGTTGAACTTATAGTCTCCAGTGCCTCTGAGCTCCCCAACTCCAGAATTCCTGACATGAGCAGCGGCAGTTACTTGGCATCGTGAAAAACAAGTCCCAGACTGTAGCGCGTGCCCGTCGTTACGGTGCTTACGCCATGCCGGAGCGTAGTCTTGTAGTACCCGCGGGAACCGGACACAGGACGATGGGTGGTGGGGAAAATCAACCCTTCGCCGCGTTCGAGCGTAAGGACATGCCCTCTGCTTTGGGCGCGGGGCCGCTGTTCCACCAGCAGAAATTCTCCGCCCGTGTAGTCCTCTTCTTTCTGATTCAAGGCAAAAACGATCTGAAAGGGAAAAAATACGCTTCCGTATACATCCTGATGCAGGCAGTTATAGCCTCCCGCTTCATACTTCAGTATGAGCGGGGTAGGGCGTGTCTGCTCCTCCCGGCGGCATTGTTCCAAAAAACCGGATAACGAACCGGGATAAACAGCTTCTTTGTTCAGCAGCCTCAGCCAGGAGTTGGCCGTATCCGCAAGCGCAGGATAAAATCCTTCGCGCAGCTCTTGAATGACGTCCGGAAGGGGAGCCCGGTAATATTTGTATTCGCCCAGTCCGAAACGGTAACGCGCCATATGAATCGTGCTGCGGTAAAGCGGCTCTTCTCCGTAACCGCCGATAAGCTCTTCGCACTGCGAGGAATCGAGCATAGGAGGGAGCTTCGCATATCCGTGCTCGTCTAAAGACTGGCGGATGAAGCCCCAATCCAGCCCGGCGATACGCTCCGCTATATTATCGGGCATGACGAGCTCCCTCCTCCGGCGCATAAGCCGGTCCTCACATTGCTTAAAAATATGGAGTGTGTGACAGAGCTTGTACGGTCCGGTTCCGGCGATGCCGGGAGAAGTTGACCTATTGCCCCGGCCTGCGAAAAGGTCCGGTACAGGGCAAAATCAGCGGAATGATTTTTCATGGCAGAACGGTCCTTTCTTTCGGTTAATAACGGTAACAGCGCTTAGACTGTCCGCTTAGGCTGTCTGAAAACAGTATACCTCCGGCAGAACATTTGCGTACCGGTTCGGGAATGAAACCGCAAGATAACGAAATACTGGCCCGTTTAATGAAACTTTTGCACAAAAAGACCGGCCGCTAATCTGTGAAAATCAAGCTCCGGCGAGACCTGAGAACCTCGGTTAGCAAAGCAAATCGGGGACCGGGTATACAACGGGCGCTGCGAAAGGCTATTATGTCTATAAAGATGATAGACATTACACCTTGGTGGATTGTACAGAGCGGAGGAAAATTACGATGTGGTTTATGTATGCTTCACTTGCCGCGGTCTCTTTCGGGCTGCGCGGAATTTTGTACCAATGGACTTCCCAGCGCCGCACCGACCGGAACGTGCTGCTTTTCGGCGTTTATTTGTCCGGGGCGCTGATCTCGTTTGTCGTTAACCTGTTTGTTAACCAGACATGGAGTCAAGGCGTGTGGTTCGGAGTCCCTATGGGACTGTTTTCCTTTATTGCGAACGCGTCTATGTATAAAGGCTATTCGGTCGGACGAGCTTCCTTGATCGCGCTGTTTACGGGTCTGCCCCCGGTGGTCGTGGTGACTCTCGCTTATTTTATGTGGGGGGAGGCGCTCGGCCTCGTGCAGATGGCCGGCTTCTGCATTGTCATTCTCGGCCTGCTCGTCATCCGGTATTCGCATGATCTGAAGCTCGGTCAGCTGCAAGGCATCCAGTGGGGCCTGCTTACGATGCTGTTTTTCGGCTTTACGGATTTATCGTCCAAGCAGGCGACCTTGTCGGCAGCGAACACCCTGCCCGTATTAACGGTCATGTACGGCACGGGCACTATCCTGTTCGCATGCATGTACCTGCTGTCCCGGCTGAAGACTCCGGCGGAGAAGGGGCTGAAAATCACGGCCGCCGGGACGGCGCACGAAACCCCGCGCGAACGGGAGACCGGGGAAGGCCCCTATGGGCAGCAAGCCCGGATTTCCCGGCACTCCGGCGAATCGGGAAGTTCCCCCAACAGCGGAGAAAGCCGCCAGCCGCTGCAAAACTCGGGCGGCCCGGTCAGAGCGGCATCTCCGGTCTGGTCGATGAAACGGACCGTGCTCTGGGGAATGACTGTAGGCATTACGAACCTGGCCGGTATGCTGTTCATCATCCCCGCATTCCGGGGAGGAGTGACGGGGATCGTATCCGCCATATCCGCGATGAACGTCGTGCTGGTTCTGCTGTACGCGCAGTTCTATCTCAAAGAGAACATTTCCCGTAGGGAAGCTTGCGGCATGCTTCTGGCTTTGGCCGGAATTCTGGTCGTCAGACTGGCGTCATGAAGTCGAGCTGCGCCAATTCAGGTTGATTTCGGCAGGGCGTCTTTTTATATCGTTTTGACTTTTGAAATGAGGTGAACGGGTTGACATTCCGTATTGTTCGAAGTATCTGTGTTTCGGGCCGGGTAAAACGCGTACCGGCTGCCAAGGGGGAAGTCTGCCCTTTGGGATACCAACACGGTTAACTGGAACGGAAAATCGTATACCGACAACTCATTTAAAAAGGCGGAGAAGAAGATGAACCGTATGGAAGACAAACAATTTTACGAAAAAGCCGGTGCTATCAACGGCTGGGACTTTAGCCATATCCAAGTTACGGTAGAGGGAAAAAGATGGGATTTTTTCGAAGAGGTGGCACGCAGCTGCCGGAAATCAGACCTTCTTCTCGATATCGGTACGGGAGGCGGGGAGCGGCTGCTGACCATGACAGATTCCGCGCTGCTCTTAGTGGGGATCGATCATTCGCCGGCCATGATCCGCACTGCTGACACGAATCGGCAAAAAGCGGCGAAGTCAAATGTGCGCTTTCTGCACATGGAAGCGGAGGCAATTGCTTTCCCCGCCGGATTTTTTAACCTCGTTTCCTGCCGCCAATCCTTTTATTCGGCACAAGAAACCGCACGCGTCCTGGTGCAGGGCGGCTTATTTCTGACGCAGCAGGTGAGTCCGCACGACAAGCTGAACCTGAAGCAGGCTTTTGGCAGAGGCCAGGGCCTGGAGACGGACGCAGCGGATTTGCGGGAACGTGTACTTTCCGAGCTTGAAGAGGCCGGTTTCGGCGATCTCCGCTACAACGAATATGATGCGGCTGAATACTATGCCTCGTATGAGGATCTGGACTATTTGCTGCAAATGACGCCCATTATTCCAGGCTTCGGCGAGCAGGAAAACGACCGCGCCATTCTGCGCAAGTTTTGCGAAAAGAACCGTACGGCCAAAGGAATCCGAACGAACTCGAAGCGGTTTATGATTGCTGCCGCCAAAAAATAATACGACCGCATCGCAGGAATGTGATTGCTGTCATGAAGCCAGCTTGTTCCGCTGAGAACACTGGCTTTTTTTACGCACCTTTACAAAAAAATCTTAAAAGAAGCACGGGTTTCACTCCTCTTACCGGCCGGGCTTTTCGGTATAATAGAGCAAATAAAGCGTTTACATGACGAGGTGGTGGAGAAGTGTACAGCATGAAGAAAATTCGTTTTAACCGGCGCAGCGTTATCGTAACCTGGCTCATTTCTTACCTGACCGTGCTGCTTGTTCCCGTTCTGATCAACGGCATTATTTATATGGTGACGTGGAATGTGGTCGAGACGGAAGTAAACCGGTCCAACGAGGCCGTAATCCGCCAAATGGAGCAGGCGATCGACAATCATTTGAAGGGCATCGAAAGGCTCAGCGTCGAAATGGCGCTCAACAAGCGGCTTGCGGGTTTTATTCATGCGGGCAGCCCTCTGACGGACAACGATCACTACGAACTGATCGGTATTGCTGGCGATCTCGGCGTATACAAGGTGGCCAACGATTTTATCGATCAGATTTATGTTTATTACAAAAACAGCGATACGGTCATCTCCTCCCGCGAACGGACGGACAGTCGTGCTCTGTACGAGATTTTACGGGAAAACGAAAGTACGGGCTACGGCGAATGGAAATCTTTTTTCGATAAAAGATTTATCCAGGAGTACGCGCCTGTGACGCTTATGGAAAACGGCGGCACTGCCAGCGCAGTCCTCTACGCGAAGTCGATTATTCTGGACAACCCGGATCTACCGGGCGGAGTCATTCTTTTTGTGATTAAAGATTCCAAGCTTCTGGCGAATCTCTCGTCCGTCAATCACGCTTCCGTCGCCGTGCTGGATCAGAAGAACCGTCTGCTGGCCTCCTCCGGTCCCGGATCAAAAACCGAATTTCCGGCTTACGGGGAGCTTTCGGGCAAAAGCGGGCTGATCTATAAAGAATCGTCCGGCGGGAAAATGGCCGTGTCTTATACGACCTCCGGGCAAACCGGCTGGAAGTACGTGTCGATGATGCCGGCGGACATTTATAACGAGAAAATGAAGCATATGTCGATTCTTATCTTTGTGAATTTGTTTTTGAGCCTCCTGGTTGGGGGGATTTTGACGTTCCTGTTTCTGAAAAAGAACTACAGCCCCATTCACGTTCTGATCCGCAATCTATCTGTGCAGTCCGGCGTGGCGTTCGATGAAGGCTCCAATGAATACGGCTTTGTCCAAAACGCGCTGAACAACGCTTTCGCCGAAAAGGAGATTGTCAGCAGGAGGCTGATGCAGCATCGCGATGCGATCCGGTCCCATTTTCTGCAAGGCCTGCTCAAAGGCAGGCTCGATCCCAACGTCCCGGTTCACGAATCGCTGGCGGCTCACGATATCGGATTCCAGTACGAGAACTATGCCGTCCTGCTTTTCCGGATCGATCAATTCGGGAAATGGGACGAGTCCGGCGGGAACGACGCCAAGAAGATCCGGCAGATTCATTTTCTCCTGATGAATGTGGCGGAAGAAGCGGCGGCGGCCGGAAACTGTCGCGCGGTCACGACCGGCATAGACGATGTGCAGGCCTGCATTCTGAATATCGGACCGGAGGCCGGCACAGAAGAAATCCGGCGGCTTGCCGGACAGGTGAGAACGTTTCTGGAGGACCATTTTCAGGTCCGGCTAACGATCGCGATCAGCGGCGTCCATCCCGGGCTTGCAGGCATTCCGCTCGCTTATCAGGAAGCGCTGGGGGCCATGGAGTACCGGATTGTCATGGGAAGCGGAGAAATGATCGCGTACGGTGATCTGCCCGGCGGAGACGAGTCGGGCGAGGCGGCTTTCTACTCGTATCCGATGCATGTGGAGCAGCAGCTGATCAACTTCGTGAAAGCGGGGGACTTCGTCCAGGCGAACGCTCTCGTGGAGGGGGTTATCGAGCTGAATGTGGTCCGGAAGACACTGTCCGTGCCGCTAAGCCGCTGTCTTCTGTTCGATCTGGTCGGTACTCTGCTCAAAGCGCTCGATGAAATCGGACTGCCCGGCAAACGGGAGCTGATCCGTGAACTGAATCCGGCCGAACGGCTGGCAGGTTCGGAGACGCTCAAGGAAATGACCGCCGGCATGCGGGAGGTGCTCGAGCGCGTATGCGGATTTATCCAGGAAAGCCGTAAACCGGAGCACGATCAGCTCAGCCGGCAGGTAATGGAATATGTACGGCACAATTACAGCTCGGAAAATCTGAACATCACGATGATCGGAGAAGCGTTCGGTCTTACGCCTTCTTATTTATCCAAACAGTTTAAAGCGCAGACGGGCGAAGCGCTGCTGGACGTGATCCAGAAGATCCGTCTCGCGGAAGCCAAGAAATTGCTGTCGCAGTCAAGCGATCCGATCATCGAAATCGCCCGGAAAGTCGGCTATTCCGATATCAATACCTTCAACCGGATTTTCAAAAAATTCGAAGGCGTCACACCGGGCAAGTACAAAGAGATTTTGTAGGCTTCACCGGAGCCGTTTCCGGTTATTTATATGTTTTTTGCAGACGGACTGCGGTTTTTGCAGCCCGCCGTGCAGGACGTTTTTCAGCAAATTGATGAAGCATTCCGGCTTTTGAAGATATCTTTTAGAGATAACGGCAGGTCATACTGACACTGAGATGTGCGACGCAGCCGTGCATCCGTGATTTTGTAGAGGAGGGTTTACATGGTCAGACATTCGGGGATCAGAAATACCCGCTCGGGCGTCATCGTCGTTCTTGCGGCGTCGGTTATGCTGGCGGCTTGTTCGGCCGGTGGAAGAGGAGGAAAGGAAGGCAAGGAGCCCGGAATGGACTCGGAACCCGGCAAATATCCGATTCGTGCGGAAGAAACGCTAACCTCGTGGGAGCCCATGGACACGAACCTTTCCGCGTTCGTATCCAATCTGGCGGACTCACCGTTCGGCAAACAGCTTGAGAAAGAAACGGGCATCAAGGTCAAGTACACACATCCGGCCGACGGACAGTCCAAAGATCAGTTCAATCTTCTGATCGCATCCAACAATTTGCCCGATGTGATCGAGTACAACTGGAGCGGCGGAAGCGGATCTTACCCGGGCGGACCGGAGAAAGCTATCGCCGATAAGGTGATTGTTCCGCTCAATTCGTACATCGACAAGTATGCCCCGAATTTGAAAAAGCTGCTGGAACAAGACAAAGAGCTGGACAAAATGATCAAAACGGACAGCGGGAATTATTACGTGTTTCCGATGATCCGTCCGGAGAACGGTCTTGTATTCCGGGGACCCATGATCCGCAAGGACTGGCTGGACGAATTGAAATTGGACGTTCCGGCCACGATTGATGAGTGGTACACCGTTTTGAAAGCGTTTAAAGAGCGCAAAGGGGCCGCTTCGCCGTTTTCCGCCTTGTATCAGAACGAGTTTAACATCCAGGACGCTTTCATCGGCGCTTATAAAACGGCAAACCGCTATTATATCGACGACCAGGGGAAGGTCAGATACGGGCCGGTCGATCCCCAGTTTAAAGACGCGCTGACTCTTCTGCGCAAGTGGTATGCGGAGGGGCTGATCGATAAAGATTTCGCCCTCAATACGGATTCCAAATCCCTGGACACGAAAATGCTGAACGACAGCACCGGGGCGACGGTTCACCTCCTCAGCGGAGGAATGGGAAGATGGATGGAAACGGGGAAGAAGAAAAACCCGAATTTCCAGCTCGTCGCCGCTCCGTATCCGACACTGACCAAAGGAGAGCGGCCGTTCATCGGCCAGCGGGATTTCAAGTATAACCCGGCGGCCAGCAAAGCGGTTACGGACGCCGCCGCTAATCCGGAGCTGGCCGTGAGGTGGCTGGATTACGCTTACGGCGAGAAAGGCAGCCTGCTTTTCAACTTTGGTACCGAAGGGGAGAGCTACAGCGTAGAGAACGGAACTCCTAAGTTCACCGATAAAATAGCGAAGGACGGGAAATATACCCTCCAGCAGATGATTTCCCAGTACACGAAACCGAACGGGCCCTATCTCGGAGACAGCCGGAAAAACTTCAATACGTTCAAGCAGCAGGACGAGGCCCTGAAAATATGGTCGGAAACCGATGCAGCGAAGCATGTTATGCCGCAGTTTCTTACGCCTACCGTAGAGGAAAGCAAAGAGATCGCCAAGCTGAACACGGCCATCACCAGCTACAAGGAAGAAATGTTTATCAAGTTCGTGATGGGCAAAGAACCTCTCGACAAATACGACGAATACGTAAAGCGGATCAAGGAGATGGGAGTCGATAAAGTGACGAAGATTTACCAGGATGCCTTCGATCGCTACAACAAGCGCTAATCTCATATGCTTTGCGGCAGCTTCCGGTCACATCTAGCGCGTGCTTTGCTGCATGTGTCTGGACGGAGCTGCCGATACGAACGGAGGGATTGTATCATGGCTGCCATAAATCAGGAGGTTTTAACGTACACGGCCGCTCGGAAAAAAGCCCGGCCCGGCCTCCTGCTCGATATCCGCAGAAATAAGCTTCTGTATGTAATGCTGCTGCCCGTTCTGCTGTACTACGTGGTCTTCCATTATGCTCCCATGTACGGCGCCATTATCGCATTTAAGGATTTTTCGCCGAGGCTGGGCATATGGGGAAGCGAATGGGTCGGATTTGCCCATTTCGAGAACTTTTTCACCGGAGCCTATTTTTGGAGAACGATCAAAAACACGGTTCTGATCAGCTTGAACGAACTTGTTTTCGGTTTTCCGGCGCCGATCATTCTGGCTCTGCTGCTGAACGAGGTGCGGAACTCGATCTTTAAGCGGACGGTTCAGACCGTCACTTATATGCCGTACTTTATTTCCCTTGTCGTTATCTGCGGCATTATCAAAGATTTCACGGCCAGCAGCGGAGTGATTAACGATATCATCGCTTTCTTCGGCGGCGAACGGCTGACGCTCCTGCTGGAACCGGAATGGTTCCGAACCATTTATGTGTCCTCGGGCATCTGGCAGCATATCGGCTGGGGAACGATCATCTATCTGGCCGCATTGACCGGCATAGACCAGGAACAATACGAGGCGGCCAAAATGGACGGGGCCGGGCGCTGGAAGCAGATGCTGAACGTGACGCTGCCCGGACTGATGCCGACTATCATCATTCTGCTGATTCTGGAACTGGGCCGTATGATGAACGTCGGTTTTGAAAAAATTATTCTCCTCTACAATCCGAGCACGTTCGATACCGCGGACGTCGTGTCTTCTTACGTGTATCGCGTCGGCCTGCAGGAGTTTAATTACAGCTTCAGCTCCGCGGTCGGTCTATTCAATTCCGCGGTGAACTTCACGCTGCTTCTCGGTTCCAACTGGATCAGCCGGAAGCTGAACAGCACGAGTCTCTGGTAGGAAAGGAAGGAATGCCTTGTGAACAGACGGACTTTCTCCGAACGGGCGTTTGACGGCTTCAATATGCTTTTTCTGACACTGCTGATGATCGTAACGATCTATCCGCTCGTGTATGTCGTATTCGCCTCGCTCAGCGATGCGGGAAGTCTTCTCGCGCACAAAGGGTTTCTGTGGAAACCGGTCGGCTTTTCGCTGGACGCCTACGCCAATGTTTTCCGAAATCCCATGATTTTGAAAGGGTACGGCAACACGTTTTTCGTGGTCATCGCGGGTCTTGCGATCAATATTTTACTGACCTCGCTCGGCGCTTACGCACTGTCCCGCAAAAGTCTCGCTTACCGTAAAAGGATCATGCTGTTTATCGTGTTCACGATGTTTTTCAGCGGCGGTCTTATCCCGTTTTATTTGACGGTCAAAGGGGTGGGGCTTGCCAATACGTTGTGGGCGCTCATTATCCCGACGGCGGTCAACACGTTTAACCTGATTCTGATGAAAACGGCTTTCGAGGGCATCCCGGATGCGCTGGAGGAATCGGCCAAAATCGACGGGGCGAACGATTTCGTCATTCTTTTCCGGATCGTCCTGCCGCTATCGCTTCCGGTTCTTGCCGTTATGCTGCTCTATTACGGTGTCGGTCACTGGAATGCGTGGTTTAACGCCCTTATCTTTCTGCAGGAAAGATCCATGTTTCCTCTGCAGCTCATTTTGCGCGAAATTCTTCTGCAAGGAGAAGCGAATTCCAATCTGGGCGCATCGGAAGGCGATGTGGCTATGCTTACCGTCACGCTGAAGTACGCGACCATTATCGTCGCAACGGTGCCTATTCTGCTCGTTTATCCGTTTTTACAGAAATATTTCGTAAAAGGAGCTCTGATCGGAGCGATAAAAGGATAGGAGTGACGCTTCATGAAGCAATCCGTAACGTACCGTCCGCTTTTGGATCTCGATTGGCGGGCTTTTATGGCAGAGCACGATATGGAATGGGTAGTAAAACCGACGAGCTGGGATGAAGGCGCTTTCATCGGCAACGGAACGATCGGAGCGATGGTCTACGGGGCGGAAAATGTAAAAAAGCGGCGGACGCTCCGGTTTGTGATGGGCCGGACCGATGTCACGGCGACCCGCACGGACCGCGAAGATTTTAAACCCCGTGTGCCGATAGGCGAAATGAATCTGGAGCTGACGGGCCTGATCTATAATCCAACGCGGATGCGGCTGGATTTGTGGAACGCCGAGCTTCGGGGCCTGCTGACTACGACATGCGGCGAAGTGCGCTTCCGGGCGCTTGTGCATGCCGAAGAAGCGGTTATGGCGATTGAATTGGAAACATCGGAGGAAGAAAAGGAGGCGCGCCTAGTATGGGTGCCTCACTCCGCAGTGGACGAAGTGCTCAAGTTTGCCGACGGGATCAACGTGAATCAGTACATTCCGGATACCGGACACGAGACGTTCCGGGAGGACGGAATTACCTGCACGGTCCAGCGCTTCGCGGAAGGAAAAAATGGCGGCGAAGGATGCGTCACCGCCTGGACCGTAACGGAACTTCCGGAAGGACGGAGAATCGCCTTCGTCTCTGTCCAGAACGGCTGCTCCGGGCAGGCGGAAAAAGCTGCGGCGCAAGCCGTCCGGAAAGCGGCGTCCGCCGATTTCGGCGAATGGGTGGCCGCCCACCGGAAATGGTGGCACGGCTATTACCGCCAAAGCTTTGTCTCCATCCCCGATCGGCGTCTGGAAAGCTTTTACTGGATTCAGATGTATAAGCTGGCTTCGGCAGCCAGGGGAGACAGTGCCCTGCTGGACAATCAGGGTCCGTGGCTCGCACCGACTCCCTGGGCCGGGAACTGGTTCAACATGAACGTACAGATGAGTTATTCCCCGGTGTACGCGTCCAACCGCCTCGCGATTGGAGAGTCGATGGTCAAAGCGGTAGCGGATAACAGAGAGAACCTGAGAGACAATGTTCCTCAGCCGTACCGTCACGACTCAGCCGGGCTGGGAAGAAGCGGCAGCTTTGACCTGCGCAGTGAAGTGGGCGAGGAGACCGGAAATTTGGCCTGGCTCTGCCACTGTCTCTGGCGGCAGTACCGCTATTCGATGGACGACCGGATGCTAGAGGACATCCTGTATCCCGTGCTGCGGGGAAGCGTCAATTACTACCTGCACCTGCTGGAGACGGGGGAAGACGGGAAGCTGCACCTGCCTCCGACGATCTCGCCGGAGTATGGCTCGTTCAAACGGCTGGCCGTCAGCGACTGCCATTACGACCTGGCTCTGCTCCACTGGGGGTGCGAGACGCTGCTTGCCATAAGCGCAAGGCTCGGAAGCGGCGATCCCCTGGCCGGCAGATGGCGCGAAGTGCTGGACAACCTGACGCCGCTGCCGGTGGACGAAAGCGGCTATATGGTCGGCCGCGGAGTCCCCCTTGCCTTCGGGCACAGGCACTTCAGCCACCTGCTGGCGGTTTTTCCGCTGCACCTGGCCAGCCCGGACCGGGAAGAAGAACGGGAGCTTATCGACCGTTCCCTCCGGCACTGGCTGGACAGCGAAGGCGACCTGCGCGGCTTCAGCTTTACCGGGGCGGCTTCGATCGCCGCCACGCTCGGCTGGGGGGACACGGCCCTGCGCCTGCTGCATACCCTTCTCGGCAACATCAAGCCGAATACGATGTACAAAGAAGCCGGGCCTGTCATCGAAACGCCCCTGGCTGGGGCCGAATCGCTGCACGATATGCTGCTGCAGAGCTGGGGCGGCACGATCCGGATCTTCCCCGCGATTCCGGAAGAGTGGAAGGAGGCCGCCTTCCACGACCTGCGCGCCGAAGGCGCCTTCCTCGTCAGCGCCGTCCGCCGCGGAGGTGCCACGGCTTTCGTACGGGTCAAGAGCCTGGCGGGAGAACCGTGCGAAATCCGGACGGGCTGGACCGGTACGGTGCACTGGCGGCTGGCCGGAGAGAATACGCGCCATACCGTGGAGCTGGCGGACAGCCGGGAATCGCTTGTGCTTCCGCTGAAACGGGGGGATGAAGCGATTTTGTATCCGGCCGGCGAGGAACCCCGGCTGAAGATCAGATCCGTGGAGGGCAAGACCGGGCCTGTCCGGTATTTCGGGGGCTCCAAGCCATGGCGCCTGCACGGATTTCCGTTCCGAAGCCTGCTGGAGGAGTAGAGAGTGTGAAGGAGCTGACAGAGATAATGATCGGACGTGGAGAACTTCTGCTTTTTCAAGGAGACAGCATTACGGATACCGGCCGAAACCGGGAAAATTATTCGGATCTGGGCAAAGGCTACGTCGGGATGATAGCGGGCCTGTACGGCGCCGCTTATCCCGAAAAACAGGCTGCTTTTCTTAACAGGGGTATCAGCGGAAACCGCGTGAAAGATTTGCAGAACCGCTGGCAGCAGGACTGCATCGATTTGAAGCCGGATTGGGTCACGATTTATATCGGGATCAACGATTGCTGGAGAAGATATGACCGCAATGACCCCACATCACCGGAGACGTTTGCCGCGGGATACCGCCAGCTCCTGACGCGAACGAAGGAAGAAACGGGAGCCCGGATCGTGATGATGGAGCCGTTTGTCCTGCCCGTGCCGGAAGACCGCAAGGCTTGGCGGGAAGATCTCGATCCGAAGATCGGGGCCGTACGGGAGCTGGCCCGTGAATTCGGCGCCCGGCTTGTTCCGCTCGACGGCTTGTTCGCCCGCGCTTCCGCGGAAGCTCCCGCCGCCTATTGGGCTCCGGATGGGGTACACCCCTCGGCTGCAGGCCACGGCCTGATCGCCAGGGCCTGGCTGGAAACGATGAAGGTGAGGCTTTTTTAAAGAATAGAGCCGTTTATTCCGGATTTTGAGGAGCTTTTCCGGGATTTAAAGATGGCTTTGGCGGGATATTTGCGGTATACCGGAAGTAGAGTGCGCACTCTGCAATCTGTTTACCGGAAGGAGAAAGAAACCGAGAGTCAAGCCATGCGCCGAAAATACGTTCAAAAAAGGATGTGTTGTGATGAACGCAAGTAAACGTACTTTTTCGCTCGTTCTGAGTCTTTGTCTGCTTCTCATGCTGGTTCCCGCTCAAGGTTATGCGGCGGACTCCAAGTTTACGATCTCCGCTTCATCCGTAACGGCAAGCAACGATGACGGCAACAAGCCGGGCAATACGGTGGACGGAAACCTGGGGACCCGCTGGTCTTCGAACGGCGACGGCCAGTGGATCTTATTCGATCTCGGTTCGCTCCGTAAAGTCTCCTATATCAAGATCGCTTTTCTGAGCGGCGACACGCGGACATCCACTTTCGATATCCAGACTTCGGCGGACAACGTCACGTTCACGAATGCAAAGACAAATGTGACGAGCAGCCTGAACACGCAGCTTCAGACTTTTGATTTTACCGATGTGTCTTCGGCGCGGTATGTAAGAATCGTCGGACACGGCAATTCCGCGAATCTGTGGAACAGCTACACGGAGGTCGAAATTTACGGAGAAAACGCCGGCCAAGGAGGAATTCCCGTATCGACTTCGGCAGAACTGGCGGCGGCTCTGAAAAACGCAAGCGCGGGGCAGACGATCGTGCTGGCGGACGGGAGCTATACGGTCAGCGGCAGCAATACGTCGATTCTGATCGAAAACAAAAACGGCACGGAAGCTAACCCCATTACGATCAAGTCCGCAAACCGGGGAAAAGCCGTTATTACGGGTTCCGCTACGTTCGAAGTCAAGAATTCGTCGTACGTCACGATTGAAGGCTTGAAATTTACGAATTCGGCAGACAAGGGCGTCCTGCTGAACGGGTCCCATCATATCCGGCTGACGCGCAACACGTTTGCCTTGCCTGCACGGGGCAAAGACACTATCTGGCTTCAGGTCAGCGGTACGAACAGCCATCATAACCAGATCGACCGCAACGATTTCGGCAACAAAACAGACACCAATCCTCTGATTGCTTATGAAGGTGACGGACAGGGGAACATTTCCCAGCATGATGTAATCGAATACAATTATTTTCACGATGTAGGTCCATGGGTCGACAACGGCAAAGAAACGATCCGGCTGGGCTTATCCAAAATCTCGCTTTCCGACGGGTTTAACAAAATCCAGTATAATTTGTTTGAAAATACGGACGGGGAACCGGAAATCGTTTCCGTGAAAAGCAGCAACAATACCGTTCGCTATAATACGTTTAAAACGTCCAAGGGCGGACTTACTTCGAGACACGGACACAGCAACAGTTTTTACGGCAACTTCTTTCTCGGCGACGGGGTAGAAACGAAGCAGGCAGGCATCCGTTTTTACGGGAACGATCATAAGATCTACAACAATTATATGGAAAATCTGACGGAAAGCGCGATCATTCTGGACAATGGAAACTACGACGGGGGAACGGGCGGTTATCCTTCGAATCCGAGCGAAGACGATCTGAAGGCACAGTGGAGAATTTACCGGGCCCAGGTTGTGAACAACACGATCGTGAACAGCACGACCGGTATCGTAGTCGGCTCGGGCAAAGCTTTCACCCCGGTAGACAGCCGGGTAGCCAACAATATCGTGAAAAACAGCTCCGGTATCCTTTATAACGAGGCTGCTGCGACGAATACGGTATTCGAAGGCAACATCGGCTACGGAGGGACGGTTACGAATAACAACAGAACGTCCGCCGAGATCTGGAACAAGAATCCGCTGCTGACGGCTGTGCAGGGGCTGCAGAAATTATCGGCTTCCAGCCCGGCGATCAATTATGCCAAAGGGTCTTATTCTTTTGTCCAGGAGGACATGGACGGGGAAATCCGCTCGGTGAACGACGCCGGGGCCGATGAGCGTTCGAGCGCGACAAGCTTCACGAATCATCCTTTGACCCCGGCGGAAGTGGGCCCGGATGCTCCCTGACTCTGATTTTTAGAAGGTAAAAGAAAACGCCGCCGTCCGCAGACTGGTGTGCTAGATAGGGAATAAAACTGGAGCCGGCACGGTTTGTGCCGGTTTATTTCTTTGGAAGGAACCGGCAGTGAGGAAAAAAATTTGCCTAAACCGGCCGATTTTGATAAGATACAGAACGAACGTTCAGTATTATTTTTTTCGTGAAAAGACCGGCAGTACGGCTGCCGTTAAACCATCCACGAAGGAGTGAAGCGGTGCGGATGAATAAAAAGCAGCTGCAAAGCGAACAGACAAAAAAACGGGTTGCGGAGGCCGCCAGGACTTTGTTCGTCCAGAAGGGTTACAAAGCCACTTCTATCGAAGATATCGTGGAGGCCACCGGGAGCAGCAAAGGGAACATTTATTATCATTTCAAAAGTAAAGAAGGCTTGTTTCTTTATTTGATCGACGAGTGGGAGCGCGAATGGGAAGAAAAATGGCGGGAAAAAGAACCGCTTTACAAAACGACGACCGAGAAGCTGCTGGGAATGGCGGAGCAGATGGTCCTCGAAGATCTGAATCATCCTCTGACCAAAGCGGCCGATGAGTTTTTCAATAACGAAGAGAAAACGAACGATGTGGAAGAACGGATCGCCGAGCTTGTGAACGGGCATCTAAAGTTCAATCAGACCTTGATACAGCAGGGTATGGACAATGGCGAATTCAGCAGTGCCGATGTGAAGCCGCTTGCCCTGATTCTGGAGAGTCTGATTATGGGTCTGAGCCAGATGTCGCGGAAATCGACTACGAAGGAAGCATTGGAGCTGTACCGGCTCGCTTTCGGCGTCTTCCTGCACGGAATCGCCAAACCAGGCCGATAAAAGGCATGGCCGCTTATCGCTGACTGCTGACCGCTGAGGAATCTTGCGGCTGAGCCTGTTGACGTCTTCTGTCACGACCCAATACAGAACGAACGTTCAGTATACGAATGGCGCATGAAGCGATCCCGGATAGATAATTATACAGATAAAACTCGTGGAGGAGGGGATGGAAGTGGATTTGCTGCTAAGAAACAGAGGGGCCGTACTGCTTCTCATGCTTAATATTTTTCTCGTATTTACCGGTATCGGACTCGTTATACCGATTATGCCGACTTATATGGATGAACTTCATTTAAACGGAAGCATTATGGGCTTTCTCGTTGCCGCGTTTTCGCTGACCCAGCTCATATTCTCGCCGCAGGCAGGTAGGCTTTCCGATTCGCTGGGCCGGAAGAAAATGATCGTGGCCGGCATGGTCATCTTCACCGTGTCCGAGCTGCTCTTCGGCGTAGTGAGCTCGCCCGTCCTGCTTTTCGCTTCCAGAATGCTCGGAGGGATAGGCGCGGCGCTTATTATGCCTTCGATTATGGCTTACATAGCGGACGTCACTACTACCGCGGAACGGGCCAAAGGCATGGGATTTATCAACGCCGCGATCACGACGGGCTTCATCATCGGTCCGGGCATCGGCGGCTTTATCGCGGAATTCGGCATCCGCGCGCCTTTCTACGCCGCTGCGGCCGTCGGCGCCGTCGCCGCGGTTGTCACACTGTTTATTCTGCCTGAATCGAAACCTGTGGAGCCTTCCGTCAAAGCTGAAGCGGTTTCCGTGAAGAAGCAGAGCTTTATGGCTCAGATGATGAGTTCTTTCAAGGAACCGTATTTTATCAGCCTTGTGATCGTATTCGTGATGTCTTTCGGACTGGCGAATTACGAGACGGTTTTCGGACTTTTCGTGGATCATAAATTCGGATTTACACCGAAGGATATCGCTTTTATCATTACGTTCGGCTCTATCTCGGGGGCAGTGGTGCAGGTCACGATATTCGGCTGGATTCTTAATCGTTTCGGAGAAAGAACCGTCATTTCGGTCTGCCTGGCCATGGCCGGCCTGTTCGTTTTGCTGACTTTATTCGTTCATCAATATTGGATGATTGTCGTCGTGACGTTTATCGTATTTTTGTCGATCGATATTTTGCGTCCGGCGATCGGTACTCAGATGTCCAAAATGGCAAACGAGCATCAAGGCTATGTGGCGGGACTAAACTCTGCGTATACGAGTCTCGGGAATATCACGGGCCCGATTGTGGCCGGAGTTCTTTTCGACCGGAATTTGAATTATCCGTACGTTTCGGCTGCACTTATCCTGTTCCTATGCTTTGCTCTGTCCTTGCGGGCGGGAAGAAGAGGCGAGGTATCCGGCATTTCATAAAGGTGCGGAAAGCTTTATAATGGAAGGACGATAGGAAGCGGGAGGCATGGGGGATGCGGCAAAAGGAAGGCTATATCGAAGTACCCGGGGGCAAAGTGTGGTACTGCTCGCTGGGAGAAGGAGGCGGAACGCCTCTGCTTGTGCTTCACGGCGGGCCAGGCAATACGCACGATCCGCTAAAAGCGGCGCTGCACGTGCTGGCGGCCGAGCGGCCGGTTATTTTCTACGATCAGCTCGGAGGGGGCAACTCGGACAGGCCGGAAGATCCCTCTTTGTGGCGGACGGAAAGGTTCATGGATGAACTGGTTTGTGTCAGAGAGGCACTCGGGCTGGACGAGGTTCATCTGCTCGGGCATTCCTGGGGCACAATGCTTGCGGCTTCTTACTTGATCGAGCGCAAGCCCGCCGGAGTGCGCAGCGTCATTTTCTCCAGTCCCTGCCTGAGCGCGGCGCGCTGGAAAGAAGATGCGGACCGCTTTCTGGCTCAATTGCCGGAGGAGGTTCAGGCGGTTATCGCGCGCAGCGAGGAGCAGGGCACAACCGATTCGGACGACTACCGGGAAGCGATGGATGAATACTACCGGCGCCACGTATGCCGCATAGATCCGAAGCCGGCGGTCATGCTGGAAAGCCGGAAAAAGGCCAATAAGGACATTTACATGTCCATGTGGGGACCTTCCGAATTTTGTCCGACCGGCAGTCTGAAAACCTACGACGTTACACCGCGGCTTCATGAGATTAACGTGTGGTCGCTGTTCCTGTGCGGCCGGTATGACGAAGCGGCGCCGGAGTCTACGTTTTATTATCATTCGTTGGTTCCGCATTCGGATTTTCATGTGCTGGAGAACAGCTCTCATGTGGGGTACATGGAAGAACCGGATGAATATATCCGGATCGTCCGCGGCTTTCTAACTTCATAAGCGGAATGAAAAAAGACAGACTTTCTTTTAGAAGAGAGTCTGTCTTTTTAGTTGGCAAAACGGGTGTCCGAGCTGCAGCCGCTGCTCCGGTATTTAGAGACGGGCGCCGCCGGATACGTCGAGAATCTGGGCGGTGACCCACCGGCTGTCCTCCGACGCCAGAAAGGACGCCGCATCCGCGATATCTCCGACTTGTCCGAGTCGGCCGAAAGCGGACATGCCTGCCGCATACTCCCGGACCGCCGGATCGCTCAGAATGTCCGCGTTAATATCGGTTTCCGTGTAGCCGGGGAGGATCGTGTTCACGGTAATGCCTCTTTCGCCCAACTGTTTCGCCAGCGGCAGCGTCATCGTATTCAAGGCGCCTTTCGTCAACCCATAGGCAATGGAAGCGGGGAACGCGATGCGTGTTTCCACAGAGGAAATATTCACGATGCGTCCTCCGCTGCGCAGCCGGGGCAGCGCTTTTTGAATAATAAAAAACGGGGCTTTGATATTGACGGCGATCAGCTCGTCAAACTCTTCTTCGGTCGTCGTTTCGATCGAACCTTGTGTGCCGATTCCGGCATTGTTGACGAGAATATCGAGGGAACTGCTTCCCGTATGTTTGACGGAGAGGGTGTCCAATTGCTCAAACAGCTGTTCCACGCCCTGCATGGAGCCCAGATCAGCCCGCACGCTGCAAGCTCTCCCTCCGGATTCCATGATTTCGGCAACAGTCTGCTCCGCCGCCTCCTTGTCCCGGACGTAATGAACGGCTACCCAAGCTCCGTCACGGGCCAATCTCTTGGCGATTGCCTTTCCGATTCCGCGACTCGCTCCGGTGACGAGCGCCGTTTTGTCGTGCAAATCATGCATGCGTATCATCCTTTCCGATTCTATAGGTTTAATTATATGGAAATTCGGAAGAGGAAACAGGTATAATCAAAGGGATTCGAGCCGAAATACTTTCCGTTTTATAAGTAAAATCGTCAAAAAGCTTTAGGAGGATTATAATGCGAGAGACGGCTAAGCCCGACGATACCGACCGTAAAATCATGAACTTGCTGCATACAAACGCGCGCATACCGGTTGCCGAAATCGGCCGCATCATTTCCATGACCCAGCCGGCAGTGAGAGAGCGCATCCAAAAGCTCGAAGAGCAGGGGATTATTACCGCCTATAAAGCGAAGTTCGATCCCGGTAAATTAGACCGGGGCATTCAAGCTTTTATGTTGTTTAAAACCGTTAAATGCCGGGAGTTTGTAAGTTATTGCGAATCTTCCCCGGAGGTGGCCGAGCTGTACCGGATTAGCGGAGAGTTCAATTATATGCTAAAAACGAGAAGCGAATCGATGGAATCGCTTGCCGCGTTCCAGGACGCGATGATGAGTTTCGGAGTATCCAATACGCTGATGATCATGCATGTTCATGAAGAGGATAAAAGTCCGTTTTGACCGGTGGTAATTTATGAAAAGCAAAACGGCAGAACAGCGGCCAAGACCGTTTCGCATTTTAATATAGAAAATTTTCCGAGTACCCGAGCCGTGTCCAAAAAAATAAAACCCGGCGGACCGAGGTCCTAACCGGGTTAGCTATTTTACGCGTTTACTTGATGGAGTAAGGGAGCTTGAATGTCCAGAGCTCGGTGCCGTTTTCCGGGGAGCTGCTGTCGACGCCGAAGTCGTTGTCGTTGACGATAACAAGCGTATTGCCGTTTACGAGAGAAACGCCTTCCACTTTCTCGTACGGATATTTGAAAGCGACCAGATCGAGCAATGTTCTTTTGGAAGGAGGAAGGATGCCCTGAGCTTTCAGCTCGGCCGGTGTCATTTGCTCCAGTGTTTTACCTGCCGTTTTGGTGTCGTCGTATTTGCCGAGAATGTTGGTTGCATTGGTCAGATCGATGGAATAAACGCGTTTGAGCTGCGCTTTGTCTCCCGCATTTTTGTCGCGCTCGTCGATAAGCAGCGTATTTTCGTCCACCACCACGAGGTCCGAAATGACGATGTCGGCCTGCTTCAATCCTTTGAAGCCTTTGGCGTCTTCCGCAAGGTAAGCGAATTCGGCTACCGGCTCCAGCGTTTCCAGATTAAACTTGACGATACGCAGCTGACGGGAATTGTCGGATTCCTTATTCGGGCTGCGCAGCGGGCTCTGCATCGCCATAAACATATAGCGACCGTCCGGTGTGATGCCTACGGCTTCGGCGCCGCGGTTTTGGCGGAGCTTGTTGTAAACGGCCGGCAGCGTTTCACGGGCAGGCACCAGAGGCGTGGATACTTGAGCGGACCAGCCTTTAGGCACGATGCGTTCGATCAGGGTGCCGTCGCGTTTTACATGCGCGAGGGAGGGACCGTATTCGTCCGATATCCAGAACGTGTCGTCTTTAGGGTTGTAGGCCAGGCCCTCTACGTCAAGGCCGTACGGATCGTATGCGAGTTCTTTCTCGGCTTTGGCGTCGAAAGGCACTTCGTCCCGTCCTTTGATGTTCGGCAGACCGCTGACGTTAGCTTTTCCGGTTGCCGGATTGATTCCGTTCAACTTAAGAGGGAATTGGTCGAGAATGTTGATTTGACCGTCTTTTATTTCGATTTTGTAAATGGTCGGCGTGTAATCAACGAGCGGGAACGTACGGACGGTCGTTCCTTTCACATCGACTTCTCCGTTCGGGCCGCGGTCCGCCGTTGTGTAGAAAACGTTGTCCGGATCGCCCGGAATGTGGGTCAGCGAGGAGCCGATGCCCATTTTGACGCCTTTGGCCAGATCGGGGGCATTCAATTTGTATTTGCCTGTCAGTGCAGGCTTGTCCGTCAGAGAAACACGGCTGCGGAACTCGTCCCAGTCGACGTATTTGCCGGTCGCTTCACTGAGGGCGCGGAAAGGCAGATACAGACTGCCGTCAATGTTCACGGCCGGAACAGACGGAGCAACGGCTTCCCCGTTGTTGGTGTAGGTGACCGAATCCGCCGTAGAACCTTTCAGATCCGCGGCAAAAGCGGACCCCGTTCCGGATACGAGCGTGAGTACTGCCGATGCGGCGATAAGCCAATTCTTTTTCATTGTTGCAGCTCCCCTTCTAAGTCGGATAGTATGTATGAACTACTAAACCTGACTATAGCAGGGCTTTGTTAACGTTAAGTAAGTGTATGATGGAGAATTTGTAAAGGAACGGCGGATGAGCTTTCTTACCGGCTGCTATTCTTTAGCTGAACAGGGAGCTGGACTCAGCAAGGCAGCACCGTGCAAGAACGAGTCGTTCGTAAAAAAGCTGCCTCCGCCGGGATAACTTGGCGCCTGCATTCAGACAGTCAGGCGTGCTGCATGTTCTCTGATTTGCGTTTTTGCGCATTCGAAAGCTTGAAAGAGACGAGATTGATGAGAATTGCGGCAGCGACTCCGGCAGCTCCGATCCATGTAACGGCGTTCAATGAGACGCTTCCGACAATAATACCCCCGATCCCGGCACCGGCCGCCATGGAAAGCTGCATCACGGAATTGTTCAGACTGAGCATAATTCCGGATGATTCGGGTGCCATTGTGACGAGATTATACTGCTGGGTCGGGCCGGAAGACCAGGCTGCGAACGACCACAAAATCAGCAAGGCGAATACGACGACAGGGGAGTGGGCGGCCAGCGTCAGCAAAACCAGCGTGATGACGTGCAGAGTCATGCCGGACATGAGCGTGCGGAACACCCCCCATTTGTCGGCGCTGTAGCCGCCGATCTTGGAACCGACGAGGCTGGCGATGCCGAATGCAAGCAGTGCGGCGCTCAGCATCTTCTCATTCATTCCGGTAATCGTCAGCAGATACGGGGAAATGTAAGTGTAAGCGATGGAATATCCTCCGAGCCAAAAGAAAGTTACCGACAGAGCCAGGAGTATCCGCGGCTGTTTGAGCAAATTCAGCTGTTCGCGAAGAGGAACGGGTGCGTCTCCTTCCGTTTTCGGGATGGTGACGGACAGAATGAACATCGCCAGCAGTCCGAGCGCGCCGATCCCGGCGAAAACCGTTTTCCAGTCATAAGCCGCCGCAACCAGCCTTCCGAGCGGAACACCCACGATGAGAGAAGCGGTAAAGCCCATAATGACGGTCGCTATCGCGCTTGCCTGTTTACCGGAGGGGGCGATTTTGGCGGCTAAGGTCAAGGCGGTCACGACGACTACACCCGCACCGAGCGCCATCAGAACGCGGGCTCCTACAAAAGCGGCAAAGCCCGGCAGTATATAGGCGAGCACGTTCGCGACGACAAAAAGCCCCAGGGAGAAGATCAGTAATTTGCGCCGTTCCCAGCGGGCCGTCAAAGCGATTAGCAGGGGAGTCCCGAGCCCGTAAACGAGCGAAAAGACGGTAATCAGCTGACCGGCCGCAACCAGGGAGATGTCGAGGCTGGCGGCGATTTTATCCAGAATTCCGGCAATGATGTATTCGGACGTTCCCACCAGAAAGCTGATCAGAGCAAGCATATAAATTTTCCACGGTTTAAACATGTGTCATCCTCATTTCTTGTAATATTATATTTCTAAAAATATAGAAATAGAAAATAGATAGATATAAAAATCAGGGGTGATCAAGCTGTTAAGGCACGTAAGTCTTTCATTTAAAAAGCCTTTATTTAGATGTTTCTAGTTATATCGAAATATTGAACAAAAAAACTACTCGGCCAAATAAGGCGCATATTTTTTGACCGTATCTTCATTCAGACTGTAGTAAATGTAGGTTCCTTTTTTCTGGGAATGAAGCAGTCCGCAGTCCGCCAATTGTTTTAAATGATGGGACAAGGTGGAAAGAGCGATCGATTCCAAGCGGATCTCGAGCTCCGCTGGACAAAGGTTGCTTTCCTTGGACAGAATTTGAACGATTTTATAGCGCGTATGCTCACCCAGCGCCCTATGTACTTTAACGGCTTGATTCGTTTCCATGCTAGCTGCACCCTTTTTTCATCCGGCCTGATATGCTGCCTGCTGATTTTCTTATTTCTACTATTTTCGAAATAACTATACCATGTCTCCGCTCAAAAGTAAACGGCTGATTCAGGCAGAAGTAACTAAACCTCCAAAATAAAAACTGCCCCGGTCCAAGGAGGACAACGGGACAGCTTTTTCGTTCCGAACGGAACCAACGTTTATTTCAGAGCGGTATAGATGGCATCCAAAAGCTCTCCGCCCAGGTTTTGACCATACTCCCAGAACATGATGCCGCCCAGGTTGTTGCTTTTGAGATAGTTGACTTTATGAGTCAGAGATTCCGCATCGTCGTAGCTCAGCATGCTGCTGCCGTTAGTGAGGTATGGAGCTTTGGCAACATCGTCCCATTGGCGGGTCCAGCCGTTTTTGTTGATGTAGCTGGCTTTGAGCTCGTCATACGTGTAATCGCCGGCACCGTGGGAATAGAAGGCTCCGCCGATTACGATTTTCTCGGACGGAACGCCGCGTCCTTTATAAAGCTTCACGGCATTATCCACACTGTAGCTAGAATTGAGAGAAGACGTGTACAGGTTCGTGTGGTGCGTGTTGGCACCTACCTGCATGTCATAGGTCATGATGTTAATGAAGTTGAAGTAAGGGTGTACGCTGCCCAGGTCGATTCCTTGTACGCCGTACTCGGAAGCGCCCATAGCCGCAGTGATTTCATACTTTTTGGAGCCTGTCCGGCCGTCGGCCGCGCTTCCGGCATCGAGAACTTCACGAAGCTTTTTCAGGAAAAGAGTATAGTTTTGTTTATCCGCCGCTGTCGGATACTCCCAGTCCAGATCGATTCCGTCGAGCTTGTTGGCACGGATATACTGCAGGGCGCTGTTAGCGAAAGCGGTACGGTTCGCATCGTTGGAAGCCGCGCTTACAAAACCGTCGGAACGGCCCCATCCGCCTACTGAAATCAGAACTTTCAGGTTCGGATTTTTCTGTTTCAGCGTGACCAGTTGGGCGATTTGCGAAGTATCTCCGCCGCTGACGCCGTTATTGGCGACATCCGCGAACGCATAGAAGATGTGCGTCAATTTGTTGGCGGGAACCGTGCTCACGGCCGGGAAATGCCAGGAAGCAACGTAGGCGCCGTTGATTTTAGTAAGAGGTGTCGTACCTCCGCCGTCCGTGGATGTAGTCACCGCGAGAACATTGCTGGCTGCCGACAAGTTGCCTGCCGCATCCTTCGCTTTAACGCTGAAAGAGTAAGCGGTGTTGGCTGTCAGGCCGGTTACCGTAGCGGTTGTACCGGTTACCGATGCTGCCAGTGCGGAACCGTTGTATACGTTGTAGCCGGTTACGCCGACATTATCCGTGGAAGCATTCCACGAAAGCGTAACGCTTGTGGATGTTTTGGCGGTCGAAGTCAGGCTTGCAGGAGCCGTCGGAGCCGTTGTATCCGCCGGGCCGCCACCGCCTGTGCAGTCGCTGACGTATTTCCAGCTTCCCCACGTGTTCGTCTGGGAAGGCGTTTCACCCTGCGTCCACCATTTCGCTTCGAATACTTTACCGTTATAAGAAACTTTTTGTCCACCCGTGTAGACTTTAGCCGATTCCCAGGCCGCTTCCGTACAAGCGGCAGCCGCAACACTTGAAGCTGCGGAAGCCTGCTGCGTACTCAAACCGAGGAAAGGCAGCAGAGATACAAGCAGGGATAAGATGAGAAGAACGCGTAACACGATCTGCTTGGGAGATTGAGAGCGGATAGATTGCCAATTCATTACTTAATGCCTCCTTATAATAGAAAGATGTGATACCGCTTACATGAAAGTTTTTCGCTGCTCCACCTCATTTCGTAATGACTTCCGTACGATCGGCCATTCAAAAGACTAGCCTGATCACAGAAAACCGCAAGTAAGGAACGGTACCTTCGTCAGGCGGCAGCGGAAGTCATTTATTGTTGTAAAACGTGCTGCTGCAAGTCTGTGAATCTGCTTGCTCTCCTATTATCGTTTAAACTTTTTACCAGAAAAAGGGGGATTTTTTTATTATCAGGGAGAAATTTTCTCTTTTTTGACATTTTTCATCCTGAAGGGGAAGAAGAGTCGAAGAATAAAATAGTTGGGAGAAATAAAAAAATCCTGCCGGGAGGCAGGATACACTGACATAGACAGGCTTATTCGGTTTCAGGACGTTTCAGCTGCAGCGGGGGAGGGACGAGCCAGCCCTTTTCCTTGTTGAGCTCCAAAATACGGGTGCCCAGGGCGGCCTTGGTCAGATGATATTTGGCGAACAATGCGCCGATATCTTCCCGAATAGCCTGACCCATAGCCTGGCTGCAGGCAACCAGGCCGATCGCCGTATCCGCAGCCAGCTTCGCGGCAATTTCCGGATCCGAGAAACGGGCACCTGGCGGGATATCTTCCAGTTTAACGGAGGGCCGTTCCGGCAGCACGGGAGCCGTAGGGATACCGTTATCGGTTAGCAATGTGTCACACTCTTTGATTTCAAGCTTTGCCTGATCGATAAGATCGTCCAGTATTTTTTTGAGGTCCTTATCGCCGGCATGATTCAAATACGCCTGGTAGCAGGAGACGGAGCCTTTAGCTGCCATGGAAAACTGCCACACGCTGTTAATTTCTCCGAAGTGCATCGGTTCATCTTTCGGATTGCCGCTTAAAATACCCACACGTTTCGCTCCCTTATTTCGCCTATTTTTTCTGATCTAATATGCCCGTTTACGGCGGGATTATGTAAGGTATGGTTTAGCCGGGGAAAAGCTAAGCCCATTCAGGGCCCCAAGAATCGGGGAACATCCGGCCATTTTTGCGAAAATATCCGATAAATGGGCGCTTTCCAAGCACATAATTCTTTTCAACCTACTATATATACAAGGTGTCGATAGAAAAGGTAGAGAGACGCCCAGGAGTTTAAGAGAGGAGAATGTGTTATTAACCCTTCAGTTGATACGGAGCGAAGCCATGCGTCCACGCGTTTTATCCGGGATAGCGAAGGAAGGATTCACTTGGGTTGGCGTATCCTGCTCGGCTGGCTGTCGTTCGTTGCCGCATTGGGACTGGCTGTCATCGTTACTCTGGCCGCACAAAGGTACGGTTTTCCCGTCCTTGCCCAGCAGATTATTCTCGCGGTCGTGACGTCGAGTGTCGCCGTGCCGCTAATTTATTTGCTGAGACGGTATGCCGACAACAGGCCATGGAGCGGTTTGGGGCTGAGTCCTTTGCCGTCGGGACTTCCGTACCTGCTGCTTGGAGCGGGCTTTTTAAGTGCCATGATGGGCGTTGCTTTGCTCGCGGGAACGCTGGCAGGCTGGATCCGCGTGGTGGATGTACATTTGCCTGTCGAGACTCTGCTTGTCATTCTGATTAACATTCCGATCGCTTTTTTTTACGAGGCGTTTCCGGAGGAAGTGACGTTTCGGGGCTATCTGTACACCAACCTGCGCACACGATTCGGCAGTTGGCTGGCTCTGCTTTTGCAGGTCGTTCTTTTTGTGTCAGCCCCTGTCGCTTTAACTGCCGCTATGGTTGCCGCCGGAGTGGGGACATGGGATCTGATCACCTTCGACTATATCGTGAATCTGATTGCCTTCGGTACCGCGCTTCAATTGTGCCGGATTTTCTCCGGAAATTTGTGGATGTGTATCGGATTTCATCTGGCTTGGCTGGAAATAGTCCGTTTTGTGATAGTTCCTTCCGATTTCGCCCTTATTGAAGTGGAATATTTGTCGCCTTACGGAAGTTATCTGGTATCGCTCGGTTCCGTAATCGTCGGCATAGCTGTCCTTCTCGGCTGGACGTACCGGAACAGAAACAGGCAAAAGGAGCTTCGCGATTAGGCACGCCTCCTTCGGCATAAATAGTACGTAACCTGTGCCGCAAGGGAGGATTTACATGGACGCCCATGGAATCAATCCGAAAGCACCCGCCGTTCAAAACGTGGTCGATCAGTCTTGTTATGTCAAGGCTGTGCAGACTGCAAATAAATGATTATAGGAAAAAGGCACCTATCCCCATGGGGTTATGTGCCTTTTTTTGCAGGGCAAAGAGAGGCGTCTGCTACTCGCGGCTGTAGTGCAGCCCGTGCTTGTAGGCCTGCTCAAGCAAATCTTGAATATGACCGGGATCGGCGTTCAACGTATCATACAAGAATTCAGTTTTGGAAGTTGAAATACCGGCATATTCCGCCAAGCCGACATTGAGCTGATGGTGTACCATCTCGTCGTACTTTCTTTTGGCCAACTGCTCCGAAGTAGCTGCGGCCAGGCTGAGCCACAATACTTTCCGGTGATGCAGCTTGCGGGGACCATAGGCGAAACCGTGGTTCCACACGCGATCGATATATCCTTTCAGCATAGCCGGCATCCCGTACCACCAAAGCGGGAAAATGTAAGCCAACCCTTCGTGGCGGTTCATGCGCTCCATTTCGGTATGCACTTCAGCGGAATATTGCTTGCCGCTGTCCGTCCAGTCGGGTTCATCCGGTTCATTCAGGACGGGGTCAAACCCGCTGCGGTAAAGATCCAGCACTTCCGTTTCGTGTCCTGCCTCCTTCAAGCCTTGAACGAAGCGGTCGGCAACCGCCATGGTCAGGGAATCGGTTCTCGGGTGGGTAACAACCGTCAGCACTTTCATTTTTTAACCTCCTTGATAATAAAAATACGCATGCCGAATCTCTTCGAACGATCCCGGACATGCTCTTCATTTAGAAATAACACCGCTAAGAAGCCTTTCTTGCGTCTCATGAATGCTTCGTGAAAAAGGCGGCCCTCCGGACGTTGTTCCGATAGATTTGTCCATCGCACTTTAAGAATCTTCATAGGCACCGGAGTTCCCTCTTTTTACCGGGTACAAGGGTATTATGCCTCCCGAAACCGGGGATGGGAAGTACGCACTTTTTTGTTCTATTGCTACCAAATAGTGTTATAGGCACCAATCGGTGCCTTGAAAATTCCTTTTGCGGCATACTTTTCACGGGCCATTTTACACTTGAATGCAGGCTCGCATTTTAGACAAATACTGGTTAATGACAGCGGTGTAGGTTAAAATGGGCGTAGGAAGCGTACGAAAGACATTCGGACGATAAGGATGTGCAGCAGCTCATGACCGTAAAGCCAAAAAATAAACGCAGATATAATATTCCGGTAGAAGCGACTCTCGATGTTATCGGGGGTAAGTGGAAAACCGTTATTTTGTGCTACCTGACCGAAGGCCCCAAAAGAACGAGCGAGCTGAAAAAAGATATACCGGCCATCACCCAGAAAATGTTGACGCAGCAGCTTAAAGAGCTTGTGGAAGACGAAATTATTACCAGAACCGTTTATAATCAGGTGCCTCCTAAAGTGGTCTATGAGCTGAGTCCCCTGGGCTGGTCGTTAAAATCGATTCTGGATCAAATGTGCGATTGGGGAGACCGGTACATCAAAGATTACATCAAGTAAAGCAAACCGAAATCTATGCAATTATCCCGTTTCATAAAACAAGCTGGCCCGGAATTTTCCGGTGCCAGCTTGTGTTTTTTTGCGGGAGGGCGGGCGAGCTGCCCGTTATTTCAAAAGATTGTAAACCGCCTGTGCGCTTTCCGCACGGTTAAGGATAGCTTGAGGCGCGAATAAGTTGCCTTCGCGCCCGTTCAGGAGCCCGGAGGCGACTGCTTTCGCGACGTCGCCCTTAGCCCATTCGCGGATGCTTTCGGCATCCGTGAAGGATAGGGGAGGCGCCGCGGCCGTCAGCTTTCCGTGTTCCATCTCGTAGGCACGGACCAGCATTGCCGCCATTTGCTCGCGGGTGACCGTTCCGCCGGGCTCAAATTGCGAATCCGTCATACCGGTCACGATTCCCGCATGAAATGCCGCTGCGACTTCTCCGGCGAACCAGTCTCCGGCTTTTACGTCCGTGAAGGGAGTTCCCGATTTTTGGGGAAGCCCCAGAGCGCGTACGAGCAGGGCGGCGAACTCGGCCCGGGTCACTTGGCGCTGGGGACTGAAAAGGTTCTCGGTAACACCGTTTATGATCAGCTTACGGCTCAGTTCGCTGATTGCCGGATACGCCCAATGGCCGGCGTCTACATCCAGGAATGATTTGGTTACTTCCAACAAGCCGTAAGTGCTGAAATGGCTGATGTTCGCCACAATCGTTCCGCTGCCTGATAATTTCTGTTCGGCGACATATTGAAGCGTTCCGTCTTCGACCAGGTGATAAAGCGACGTACGGTTCAAGTCGCTTCCTCCCGCCCCATGAAACGCGATTTCAAGCGGAGCAGAGAAGCGGTCCAACACGGCTTTGGATTCGCCTCCGGATTGGACTTCCATCCGGAAGTCGTACATTCCCCGGCTTCGGACCTCAACGCCCATTTTGTGCTTGGCCGTTTGCAGCAGAGCTTGCAGCCGGCTTCCATCGACAGGCTCGGCTTTGAAAACCAGCTTCGCGCCGGTATCGGCCGTCAGCGCCTGCCACTGTTGTATGACCGGGTTCGGGACCGACACACTTACATCGGCAAACTGAAGAATAAGCGGGCGGCTGCCGCCGATAATCGTACCCGTTTTGGCCGGCAGATGTATCTCGCGGATGCCCGCCGGGACGGAAACGGTTACTTTACCGTCTGTTTCCTTAAGCTCGGACGGGTCTATGATTTGAATCCCGCCCGGCGGTGAAGGCGTAGGAACCGTCGGACTCGTTGGTCCCGTACCGCCTCCCGAGCCAGAGCCTCCCGAACCCGAGCCGTCTGAGCCCGAAGAAGACTGCGCGGTTGCCGTAACGGTGGTTCCTTGGCTTTCCAAGCTGCTTCCGCGTTCGAGAGCCGTCACGACGTACGTGTAGGTCTTGCCCGCTTGCACGGTGGTGTCCGGCACGGTTTGGAGTCCCGCAGGTCCTGCTTTTACCTGCTTCCAGATGTGAGCGGGATTCGAAATGTCTGCTGCCCCGGTGCCCTCAGATCTGTAAATCACATAGGTGCCGGCCGTGCCGCCCGCCTCGTTTCGGATACTCAGCTTGATTCCACTGCTTTCAGCTGCTGCCGTTACGGCCGGGGCGGCCGGGATCGACTTGGAAAGCCAGCTCATTTCCGGCATAAGGGCCGGATAGAGATACAAGTCGGTTTTTAAGCGGTCTTGAAAACCAAGTTTGTTTTCCAGAACCTGCGCGGCGGAGAAGAACATACTTCCTTTAACGTCGGTGAAATTCCGATTGAACAAAATTTGGTTAGGCAGCTGGTCCGGATCCAGCCAGTTCGGGTCGTCTGCTCCGATCTTATGAACGCCGTGACCCGCGTAGAGCAGAACGTGTTTGCCCTCTACCTGCCGCTTCCACCAGTCGATAAGCTTATCGTAGGCAGCTGGACTGTAATTGATGTTCCAGTACAGCTGAGGCGTAATGTAGTCGATCCATTGTTCGTCCACCCATTTTTTGCTGTCGGCATAGATCGCCGAGTAGCTTTCCAGTCCGTTCGTTTCGGAACCTCCCGGATCGTTCGCTTTATTTTTCCAGATGCCGAATGGACTAATGCCGAACTGCACGTAAGATTTGGATTTTTTAATTTCGCCCGAGAGCTGCCGGATCAGCGAGTCTACATTGCTGCGGCGCCAATCCGCTATGTTCATACCCGATCCGTAGGCCGCATATTCCGCAGCGTCGGGGTAATCCACGCCGGTTACGGGATAAGGATAGAAATAATCGTCAAAATGTACCGCGTCGATATCATAGTTGTTTACCACTTCCATGATGCTGTCGATGATATACCGTTTCACTTCCGGTTTGCCGGGATTGTAGCCGAGCTTGCCTCCGTAAGAGACGACCCAATCGGGATGCAGAACCGCGGGATTATTATCCGCCAGCTTGCTTTTATCCGTATCGTTGCTGATGCGGTATGGGTTGAACCAGGCGTGAAGCTCCATATTCCGTTTATGGGCTTCCTGGATGGCGAAGGCAAGCGGATCATAACCCGGATCCTTGCCCTGCGTCCCCGTCAGCCAGGCGGACCATGGATTCAAGGCGGAACGGTAGAGAGCGTCCGATGTCGGACGGACCTGATAAATCACGGTATTGATTCCCGTGGCTTGAAGTTCGTCAAGCAAACGGATCAGCTGTTGTTTCTGCTGCCCCGCATCGTATGTTCCTTTTGCGGGCCAATCGATATTTTCGACGGTCGCGATCCAGGCGGCTCTCATTTCGCGTTTCGGATCGCCGGTTTCTTTGTTAACGACGAGCGAATACGTGTCGGTTTTGCCGTTTAACGAGGCGCTTATCGTCGTCACACCGATGCTCTTGGCCGTAATTGCTCCTGTGGCGTCGATCTCGGCTGCTGCGGGATTACTGCTCGTAAAGACCACGCCGCTTGTCGCTGCCGCCGGCGGCTGAGGTACGTCGAGCAGCGTGTAAGTGGCAAGCACTTTGGCCTGCCGCACGGCTCCGATTTTCATCGACTTGACGTCGGTTAGCTGAATCTTGGTAAGAACCGGAACGGGTTCGATAACCGTAACGGGAACAGTCGTCTGCCGGCCCGCGAAACTAACCGTAATCGAAGCGGTACCTGGCGATTTTGCTATGATTTTTCCGTCCGCCGTTACTTCGGCTGCGGAAGGGTTGGAGCTTACGAACCGGGCTTCTTTCGTGACTTCGAGCGGATCTGCCAGATTGGCGTAAGCTGCGAAAACTTTGGAAGCACCCGTTCGGCCTGCTTCAAGCCGTTCCGGCGCAAAGGCCTGAATGCCCAGCACCTGGGGTTCGTCAGAGGTGACGTCCACTTCAAACGCGGCGGGCTGACTGTCGGAGTAAATAGCGACAATTACCGTTTTTCCGGCATTCAAAGCACTTACCCGGCCGCCGGCGTCTACGGTGGCTACATCGGGATTACTGCTATAAAAACTGACTCCGTTATCCACTTGTTGAGGCGAGGTGCTGTTGGCTTTGGTCACATAAACCTCCGCGTTCTTGCTCTGACCGGTTTTCATCGGAGTCAATCCGGTCAGGTCCAGCCCTGTAATTTCGGTGTTTGAGTAGATTGCGCTCAACCTGTCGTAATAAAGGATCCCGGCATTTTTATTCGTATCCTTCGTTTCAACCAGATAAAGATCCATAAACTTGAAGGGACCTGGCTGTGAAGAAGGAATGTCTGCCGTTACGTAGCGCCATCCTTTCCAGTTGAAGCCGGTGCTGCTCGTAAAATCGACCGTAAAAGAAACACCTGCCTGATTTCTGAGCCTTGCGCGCAGCCAATGACTGCTCTCGTCTCCGTAAACCCAGACGCCGATCTTCTTCGGCGTGCCCTCGATCGGTCTGTCGAGAGCTCCCGTGTCGGGATTCCGGAGACTGACGAATGCGGCCGACGTACCGGCGGTTCCTCTCATGTCGTAAGCAAATTTAAGAGAGCGGCTTCCGTAAAGCACCGGCTCCGGTCTTTCCGCCAGCCCGATGGAGCTTTTCGTACCCGCCGCTCCCGCGGTTCCAGCGCTTAACAGTGCTTTGCCGTTGTTAATGGTCTCAAAATCTTCAAGCAAGGCTGTCGCTTTGTTTCCGACCATTACGAGCGCTTGGGTTTTTAACCCTCCGTAAGAAGCGGTAACATAACCGGCTTTGAAGCCGCTGCCGACCGGCGCAGCCGTCAGCAAGCCATTCGTATCCACAGTGCCGATCGTGCTGTCGGCAGACCAAGTGACATCGCCCGCCTGAAGTGGAGACGCGTTCCCGTTGGCATCGTAAGCGGATACGGCAAACTGCTGCAGGGAAGAGGGAGCAACTGTCACCGGATTAGGCGTCAAGGAGATGGAACTGTAAGAGCCGTATGTGATGCCGGTTACTGAGCTGGAGGCGAGGGAAGAAGCCGAGGCGGAGTAAGCGCTTGCAGAAATTGAAGGGAATAAGCCGATCAAGAGCGTGATGACCGTAAAAAATGACAGAGCGGGACGGGTGCGCCTATATGTGCGATCCAATCAAGTATCACTCCTTATCTGTTTTTAAAAGGGCCGGCTTTGGGAAATGCTCCATGTATAGGGGCATTATTTAATTATAATGGGACCTCCTTTCTGTTTTTGGCAATCAGCTCTATTATAGAAAAACACATTTGGAGAATCAATCCATTTTATTTTTTGCTTTCCATAAATTCAATGCGTTGTTCTTAACTTTTGCAAGATAACTACGTAAAGGAGCGGTTCGAATGAGTAAGGGTGAGATGTCACCGGTAACACCTTTTCTGACCTTTGCAGGGCAGGCGGAGGAAGCTATGAATCTGTATACGTCGGTGTTCGAAAACTCGGAAATCATCCGGATAACGCGATACGGTCCGAACGAACCCGGCGAGGAAGGAAGCGTTATGCACGCGTCGTTTTCTTTAAACGGACAAGTCTTTATGTGCATCGACAGCAATATAAAACACGATTGGACGTTTACCCCCGCTATTTCGCTGTATACGGCTTTTGAGAACGAGGAAGAAATTCAGCGTGTTTACGAAGAATTGTCCCGGGGAGGGCAGATTTTGATGCCACTGGGATCTTATCCGTTCAGTAAAATGTTCGGCTGGATTAGCGATCGTTACGGAGTCACCTGGCAGCTGCAGTTGAATGAGAGTTAAGTAAAGAAGGGAAGCGGCGCTGCCGTTCATTCATAGCGGCGCCGAATATGTAAAATAGTGGGGTCTCAACCCGATAACAATCGAAGAAATGCAGGAACGCTTGAGAAATGGGGTACGGTACGGAGAAAAGCAGGGAGTATTAGGCTCCAAAAGGTGCGGGAAACACACAGTTTGGCGGAGGACCAGGCAGACTCAAAACCTCGCAAAGCCAGGCAATCTGAGAACTTAGGCAAAACTGAGAAAACCAGCGCGGGCATGAATTGCGGCCGATGTAACTCAAAAAGAAGAAAACGAAACTGTCAGCTACTCTGTTTGTCCGGAAAGTTGAAGTCTCCATTCATTCGACTTCATCCAGGAACCTGCTGGAAACTCGATTTCCGTTTCTCCCGCGAGCGAGAAGCCGAGCTTCCTGCAAATGGCGTTCGAAGCGGAATTGGACACGTCGGGAAACGCATAAACGACTGCACCGGGCACATCGTTTCGGAGAATGGCGAGCATGGCCGAAGTTGCGGTGAAAGCGATGCCGCGCCCTTGATATTCGGGCAGTACGCCCCAGCCCACCTCATAAACGTTCTGATCTTTCCAGCTTTGCATCCAGTAGCCTACGTTGCCCACAGTGTCTTCATCTGAAAAAATGGTAAACATGCGGACCTTGCCCGGTACGGGTTTCAAATACCTCTGGTGTCTGGAAGCTACCGCAGCTTCCGTTTCTGGTCCTCCGAGATGGGCCCACATTTCGTCGGTATTCATCCGCTGAAGCAGGGGGAAATCGGTATCTGACCAAGGACGGATTGAAGTTTTAAAGTTATCCTTCTTGCCGGAATGAAGTGTGCCCATCGCTGTAAATCCCTCCATTAATTACCTAATATTCTTATATTAGAACAAACGTTCCTGTTTATCAAGCTTTTTTTGTTATAAAAATCTTCCTTCCTTTACGGTGAACTGCCGCAGCACAGTAATCCGCTTTCCGTAAAATCCGGCAGCAGAAATTGTTAAGAATCGACCATGTACCAGTAGTTGTCGGTGATCAGCACCTTGTCCGGAACGACAAAAAAGCCCGAACTGTTTTAAGAGTTCCGGCTCTTCTGAGGCAGGCCGGCGATGGCGGCGCTGCGGGGGCGGGCCGCTTTGTACCACTGCAGGAAAAATAACGTAATGAGCACAATATCTACGGCATCGCCGCCGTAATACATGATCAGCGATCCGGTTTCCGCTTGCTCCGGTGCAACACCTTCCGGGGGGTGGGCGTATAAATATTTCGCCAAAATTCCGTGTGCGGCCAGAGCAAGGACAAGCACGACGGCCCGGTATACGAAACTTTTGCGGTGCGGCGCCGGGTCCACGGAAATAAGAGAAGCCGTAAATAAGTAGCCCGCCAGGAAAACATGGGCATGAATGAGCACGTGCAATAAGAAGCTGTGATGCATCCGGGAATATAACGGCGTCAAGTAAAGAACATACAGTCCTCCGATGTTGAGAAAAGAAGCGGTGAGCGGGTCGCTCAGCAGGCCGAATACCCGGTGCCTCATTACAACGGCAACACGCCGCGATGCCTGGACGGGCATTGATCGCAAGAGCAGCGTGACCGGTGCCGCGAGTGCAAGCAAGAGCGGAGCAAGCATTCCGAGCAGCAGGTGCCCGGTCATATGCGCGGCAAAATCCGTGCGCGCATTGTCGGAAAGGGGACCCGCAAGAGCGGCGGCGACACTCGTAATACCGAGAAACGCATACAAATATCTGCGGAGCGGCCATGCTTTGTAGCTCCGGCCGCTTTTAAGCGCGCCATAAACGTAAAGCAGAAGTATAAGCAGGAAGGGCACAAAAGAAAGCCAGCCCGGCCATGCTGCGCTGTCGTGATGCACATGACCGCTCACCGTGCACCGCTTCCTTCCGCCGCTTCCACTTCTCTGCGGGCACGGACTGCAAGCAAGCTTCCGGCGACGATCATGACAACGGCCAGCAGGTTCCAGATGATATCGTACACCGCTACATCGTCTACATAGCGGATCTGATGAAGACGCATAAGTTTATGCTGGATCGTTCCGTCATAAAGTTGAAAAATACCGCTGCCGAGAAGCGAGCCGCCGAGCCACCGTTTTTTTATCCAGACGTTCCGTCTGCGGAGGTCGGCAAACATAAACAGGGCGCCGATCGTCGCAAACCAGCTGAACGCGTGAAACAGACCGTCGGAGATCAGTCCGATGTCCGAGGTGGACTTGTCATAGAAATGGTGCCAGTGAAGAAGCTGATGAAAAACCGTCTCATCGATAAAAGCAACCATTCCGACTCCGAAAAGAAATCCGGATCCTAAATTGCGTCCGAGGTAGGCGATACGCCCTTCGGAGCTTTTTCCGGTTATGTGTCGTGCAGCCATTGGGGATACCTCCAAAGCGAGATAGACGCTAAGCTTTCCTTCCATTTTTACCCCAATAAAACTGTTTTAATCAGAAGGCATTCGTCTTCGGTTCGGGAGGAAAGTGCTTATGCGGCGGCCGGCGACAATTCGCGGATAAAAAAGCGCCGCTTCCTCTAAACGGAAGCGGCGCTTGTCAATCAGTCGGCCTGGATATCGACTTTATATTTGTTTGAAAGATAGGTTTCGGCTTTCGATGACCAGATGACTTGAGGATACATTTTACCCGGTTCGGGAGAAGTCAGCTTGTAATGGACTTTCGCGTGCCCGTTGTCGTTCATCTCGATTTTCGTAATCGACAGACCGTATCCGGGACTCGGCTGTTCCTTGCGGGTAAGTACGATTTTGTTGATGTCCTCGTTTACCTTTTCGACCGTAAAGCTTACTTCCTTATTCTCTTGCTCGTCCGTCCGTTCCTTGTAGCGGTCGGTAAATTCAATCGCCTTGGCGATCATACCGGCCGCTTCCATCCGGGTAATAGGATTCTGCGGATGGAACTCGTTTTTGCCGTCGAGGAAGGCTACCTTCATAAGCAGCAGATTCTGTATGCTGCCTTGGTACGACGGGGTCATCTCGTCTTCGTCCGCGACTTGAATATACATCTTGATCAGCGGGTAGTCGCCGGTCGCGCGGATTCCTTTAAACAAAAGATGCGCAAACTGTTCCCGGGTCAGCTCGGCAGACGAATCTGCCGCCAGTTCGACGGGCAGACCGTTTTTTGCGGCGATTTCAAGCGATTCGGCGTACCAGGGCGCATCCGGACCAGGTATAGCTCCGCCGGCCGCCTTCAACTGCAGAGCCTTGACGATCAGATGTACGCCCTGCACGGACGTCAGCTTGCCCTGAGGCGCAAATTTGTCCTCCGACACGCCCTGGATCACTCCCTTGCTCTGTAAAGACTCGATAACGGCTGCATCCGAGCCTTGAACGTCGGAAAACGCCGAAGCGGAAGAAGCTGCCAGTAGAGAGCATCCCAGAGTCAGTGCTGCAATCATGTTCTTTTTATTTTTCATCATGTAGTTCACCTCAACCTTACTAACGGAAAAAATTTCTAGAAGGTTGCTTGTTCATCGGCCTGTGATACAAATCGTATACCGTTAAACGTCACCGGCGTTCATGAACCGGATATCTTCGATTTTCACGCAGCATTCGCCCGAAGGAGTTTCGATCGTAAACGTCTGTTCCCGCGATCCCAGCAGAAGATGGCTTCCGATAGGAGATAAGAATGAAATCCGGTTGCTGGCCGGGTCCGTTTTGGACGGAAAAACGATCGAGTACGTATCGGACTCGTTATCATCCAGGTACCGGATCTGCACTTTACTGCCGATCAGCACTTTGGAATGCAGAAGCTCTTCGCTGAATTCACTAATCAGATTCGTGAGCGCTTCGGAATATTCGTGAAGGCGCTCCTCCGTGTAAATTCGCGATTTCGTCGGGGAGGGAAAATAAAGCTCCAGGAACTGATGCAGTTCCTCGTCGAAATAGACGAGCTGATTAATGAGCTGGTGCCGGGAACCCGTCAGACTAAGGTTCATAGTAGATTCCTCCTTCCATCCCCAAATCCGCGCCGGCAATGCCGGTAAGCCTTTTTTTCCAGTTGGTCGTCATAGGGGTGTGCCTCCTTATGTAAAAATAAGACTCCCGGTAGGAGCCCTTCCTTCTATACTATCAGAATTTTCCGTAAAAGCTATCCGTGACCGGATTTCCTTGGAGGAATATGGTAGGATAAAACTTAACTGCTTATCTAAAGGTGATACGATGATTTTTTATTTTCTGGCCCTCTCGACGGCATCGCTGCTTGTTCTGATTCCGCACCTTCATAAAGAGACAAACCGGTGGGCGGCGTTTTTTCTTTTCAGCGCTTCCATAGGCGGCTTAACCGGCTTGCTCCGGCAGAAAGGCTTTACGGAACTCGCTCACGCATCGGAATTTATTAACCATACGCTGACGCCTTACGGGGTCCTCGTTTTCAGTCTGGTCTATGCGGGCGTTTTGGAGAACAAACCGGGGGCCCGGCGGCTTGCCAAAGGATTGCTGCTGCTGCCCGTTCCGGCCATGCTGGCGTACACGGCTTCGAAGGATGCGTTTGCGATCCATTACGGTCCTCTGCTTTTGTGGACGGCTCCTTATTATTTGAGCGCCTGCTGGCTGCTTGTTCGTTCTCTACGAAAAGAAGAAAATCCCCTTCACAGAAGAAACCGGCTCATCACGACGCTGATCATCGTTCCCACGCTGCTTGGCGTACTGCTGTTTATTAACGTGGCGCGCGTATTTTCTCCTGCATTCGATTTCTTCCGGTATGTTTCCGTCTTTATTTTATATTCGTTTGCGGTGGCGCTGCTTTGCGTTTTTGTTTACGGTGTACTGGGCATCCGGCTCCGTTTTGAAAGAGATTCGCTTGACACGACCATGCAGGCGGTCACATCGGGAACGGCACTGCTCAATCATTCGATCAAAAACGAGCTCGGCAAAATTTCGCTCAGCACGGTAAATCTGCAGGGAAGTCTGGGCGAAAAGGACGCGGAAGCGAAGGAGCATCTGCGGATTATCGCAGCCGCTTCAGACCATATGCTCGATATGGTAGGCCGTATTCATAACCGGACGAAGGAGATCGTACTTAAAGAACGGCCGGTGCCTTTCGATAAGCTGGCTATGGACGCTGTCCGTCTGCACGAACGGTTATTGGCACGGCAGGAGATAACAATCAAGACTATTTTCGAATGCCGTCCGTCGGTCCGGCTCGATCCCGTTCACCTGACGGAGGTAATCGGCAATTTGCTCGGCAATGCGGCCGAAGCTATGCCCGGCGGGGGAACGCTTACCGTGACGCTGGCGCCGGTCCGGCAGGGCGCTGTGCTGAGCGTCTCCGACACGGGCTGCGGGATTCCTCCGGGCGCGCTCTCGCGCGTGTTTGAGCCGTTTTATACGACGAAGAAAAAAGCGGACAATTACGGACTCGGCTTGTCTTACGTGTACAATGTGATGCAGAAATCCGGAGGCTCGGTGGAAATCTCAAGCAAACCGGGTGCCGGGACGAGCGTGCGTCTTTATTTTCCGCGCAACAAAATTCTTCAATTAAACGGAGAGAATTCAGATGGAACTTATCAAAATACTGCTCGTGGAAGATGATCCGGATTGGATCAAAGCGATGACTTCCTATTTAAATAAGGAAGACGATCTTCTGGTCGTCGGCGCGGCCGTTCATCCCGACGAGGCCGTCAATATGGCGGCGAAGCTTGATTTCGATGTGGTGCTGATGGATATTCAGCTGACCGACCGCGGACTTGACGGCATCTATACCGCCGTGGAAATGCTGGAACTGCGTCCGGTCAAGATCATCATGCTGACTTCGATGTCCGACGAGCATGTCATGACGGAAGCTTTTACCGCGGGAGCCGTCAATTATATTGAAAAGACGAGATTCCGCGAAGTTCCCCAAGCCGTTCGCAGTGCCTATCGCCATCCTGCAGCCATGGATGCTTTACTGAAAGAATTTTCCCGGCTCAAAAGGGAAGAACAGCTGAAAGAGCTGACGGCAGCCGAACGGGAGGTCTTCGAATTGATCGAGGAGGGCTATACGCAGTCCCAAATCGAGAAAAAACTTGTGAAGGCGGAAAGCACCCTGAAAAACCAGGTAAATAAGATGCTTAAAAAGCTGGGCGTCAAAAGCAGTAAAGAAGCGGTCGAAAAAGTGCGGAGGCGGGGCATTTCGCGGGATAAACAAGCGGAATGACCCCCTGTTCCGGCGGTATGAACGACAGGAGGTTCTACGATTCGTAGAACCTCTTTTTGCCGCGTCCTAAATAAGTTAGAACTGAGCAAAAGCACCGTTGTGCCCTATACTGGCGTTAAGACAGCGGAGACAGGAGAGAAATGCCGTGAGGGGCGGGAGCAATGGGGAGACAAAAAAAGGCGTCTGGGAACGATTCCGTCATTCTCTTGATCGACGGATCCTGCAGCTTGTGTCACGGAATCAGCCGGTTTGTGATCCGCCGGGACCGCTTGTGCCGTTTTGCGTTTGCCGCTATCCGGTCGGAGGCAGGCAGACGCCTCTTACAAGAGCAAAGGCTGGCGGCGGGGGACCCGGACACGTTCGTACTGATCCGGAACGGCCGGGCGTATACGAAATCCGCGGCGGCTCTGCGCGTTTTCCGCTACATGCCGGGTATGTGGCCGGTACTGGGTGTTTTCGCCGTCGTGCCCGTTTCTATAAGAGACAGAGTATACGACTGGATTGCCCGGAGACGGCACCTCTGGTTCGGACGGAGGCCGGACTGCCTTCTCCCTGACTCTGACATAGGGAAGAGATTTATGGAGCAAGGGTTCGAGACCGATGGCATGGATAGCGGAAGACCGCCGGGACACGGAAAGGAGAGAGACGAATGAAAGCAAGACCGATCTATGTGGAGCTCGACATTCAGACGGACATGGAGGCGCTTTGGAAAGCGACGCAGACTCCGAGACTGCATCAGCAGTGGGATCTGCGCTTTACGGAAATTACCTATCTGCCCCGAAGCGGGGAAAGAGAACCTCAGCGGTTTCATTACCGGACGAGAATCGGTTTCGGAATGGACATCGCGGGAACGGGCGAGACGAAAGCCAAAGTGAACCTGCTGACCGGGGAGCGCATTTCGAGCCTCAAGTTCGGTTCCGCACAGCGGATCTCGCTGATCCGCAGCGGAAGCGGGTATTGGAAATATACGCCCAAGGGCGGCGGAGTAACGTTCGCGACCTCCTACACGTACGAGACGCGCTTCGGAGCGGCGGGGCGCTGGTTCGACAGGATCTTGTTCCGTCCGCTATTCGGCTATGCGACGGCTTGGAGTTTTGACATGCTCCGGATCTGGCTGGAAAAAGGAATCCCGCCTTCGGTCAGCATCCAGCGCGCTCTTATGCACTATTTTAGTGCGGGGCTCCTCGCGCTGCTGTGGCTGTACCAGGGGCTGGTGCCGAAGCTGCTCTTCCCGGAGGGAGGCGAGCTGGCCGTGCTGCAGGCGGCCGGATGGTTCCCCGGCGGCGAGAGGTTTGTGCTCGCCCTGCTTGGAGCGGGCGAGATCGGCCTTGGCCTGCTGGCTGCCGCGGTTCACAGGCAGGGCGGCATTTACCTTGCGCAGGCGGCTCTGCTGATCGCGCTGCCCGCGGCCGCACTCGCCCGGAGTCCCGAGCTGCTGCAGGCGCCGTTTAATCCGCTGACTCTCAGCGGAGCGATGGCGGGCCTGTGCCTGCTTGCATTCTGGTCCAGGCGGGATTTGCCGCAAGCCGGGCGATGCTTGCGCAAGCCGCGCAGCAACGGGAAGGAGGGGGCGCCGCGATGGCATCCATATACGAGCGGGCGCTAGGAGAAGACATCGCCAGGCTGCATCCCCGCATCCGGGAGCGGTTCGGGTTCGGCAGCGGAGACGGCGTCGCTTCCGTCGGCGAAGGGGTGATGCACCGCGTCTGGACCAGCAAGTGGACGGCTCTTCCGCTGCTGATCGGCACCTCGCGGCACATCATGTTTCCGGAGAGCGGTACGGAAATTCCGTTCACGATCGAAAATTTCGCTTACCGGGACAGCTACGGCCGGGAAACGGTAACGTGGATCCGGAAGTTCGCATTCGGCTCCAGAGTGCGGCATTTCGATGCCACGATGATTTACAGCAGCCGGCGCGGGCGTATCGTCGATTATCTCGGAAACAAGCAGCATCTTGCCGTAGATCTTGATCTTGCGCCAACACCCGGTGGTGGAATCCGCATCCGGTCCGGGAATCAGCGGTTTTATGAAGGGTCTCTCCAGTTTCCTTTCCCCGCCGCAATAACCGGTATCGCCGATGTTTGCGAATGGTACGATGACCGCGAGGACGCGTATAAAATTACCGTCAACGTGAGAAATCCAGTGCTCGGCCCGGTATTCGGCTATGAGGGCACCTTCCGTGCGCAGCTTGTCCCGTGCGGAACGGCCGACATTCCGGATCGCGTAAAACCGCTGCGGGAAGAGCTCCGGGAATGAGGACAGATTCATTAAATTTTGTCCCCGGTAATACGGGGCTTTTTTTTGTTTCACCTTGAATTGGCGCCATTTGCGCTTCACATTCGATGTGAGAGTGAGAAAAGTCCATTAATTAATGGCAAAAAACAAATTGATAGCGTTTTAAAAATCAAGTACAATTAAGGCGACATTTACCATTACATGGAAAGGAGGGTATCTATATCCAGTATTGGATTAATTGGAAGGAGATTTTCACCAAAACACAGCTCTGACATGCTGATGCGGAGCCATACCAAAAGGAGATGATCGGAATGATGAATTGGTTAAGAACGAATGTTTACGCTTCGGGTTTACTGCTTTTGCTTCGTCTTTATGTGGGCTGGAAATGGGCAAGCGCCGGATGGGGCAAGATTACGGGAGGTTTTGACGCAACCGGTTTCATGAAGGGGGCTATCGCCAAGCCGGTGACGGATAAGGCGACTAACGCACTCGTTTATCCGACGTACCATGCTTTTCTGGAAAATGTGGCCCTGCCGGGTGTCAAAGCGTTTAACTTACTGGTTCCGTGGGGAGAGCTTCTGGTCGGACTCGGTTTGATTCTCGGGGGATTGACGGCTGTAGCGGCCTCATTCGGTTTGTTGATGAACTTCATGTACATGTTTGCGGGAACGGTGAGCACGAATCCGTGGATGATCCTGCTCGGATTTTTCGTGGCGGCCGCAGGAGCGAACGCCGGTAGATTCGGACTTGATTATTACCTGCTTCCGTATTTAGCTTCTAAGGCGGGCCGGAAAAGAAAAGCGGTCGGTTTCGACAAGGACAACAAACCTGCTTTTGAACACGGATGAAGATTTGCGGATTTGCAATGGTTTACAAACGAGTCTATTAGCCTTGCCATGCGGCAGGGCTTTTTTTTCTTTTTTAAAAATCAGTCAGCCCACCTTAGAAAGTACTGCCTGAAACAAGAATAGGACTTATTTAATACTTATTCCTATATTGTATCATATATTCTCCGAATTTCCAGTTGCATCCAATTGAATCGTTAGCCAGCTAGATGATTTCTTTCAAAGAGCGAGATTTGACGAGTTTGTCAGAAGTAATGAACGGTTTTTCGAGGCTTGCAATTCAATTGACAGCTTGTAAACATGTGCGGTAAAATTCTGAACAACCAAAGGGATTTATATACAAAAATGTAAGATTACCAATGAATTTCGTAAAAGAAAGGCGGCTGGCCCGGTTATGAGTTGGGAAAAGGAGCGGGAGCATATGGAGCATGGCCTGATAAATCAAACGGAAACGAGCGAAAAGCCTGTTCACGCAAGAAGTGCCGGCATCCCTCGGCCGGACAATCCTTCTGTCCCGTTTGGTCAAACGGATGCGGAGACAGTCGGCGAGGCGGAAGAAATTATTACAGTGACGCCTGTTCGTCGTACGATAGCCATGCGCACCCTGCAGAGCGTCCGCGAGATTCCCCACGCCTTAACGTCGATTGAAACGGACGTAACGGATCTGGTGAAGCTGCGGACGTTGCTTAAAGATGATTTTATGCGCCGGGAAGGCGTTAATTTGACCTATCTGGCTTTTTTTATCCAAGCGGTCGTTTCGGCCATTAAGGATTATCCGCTCATGAACTCGGTGTGGGCCGTGGACAAAATGATCAGGAAGCGCAATGTCCACATTTCCCTGCTCATAGGAACGGAGGATTCGGTTCTTGCTCCCGTTATCAAATATGCCGACCAGAAAAGCGTAGCGGGGATCGCCCTCGAAATCGCAGCCCTGACACAAAAAGCCCGGACGGGCCGCCTCACACTGGACGACATGCAGGACGGAACGTTCACGATCAACAATACGGGGGCTTTCGGTTCCATCCTTTCCTCCCCGACAATCCATTACCCCCAGGCCGCTATTTTGACGATCGAATCGATTGTCAAAAGACCCCGGGTCGTCGACGACATGATTGCCGTCCGTTCCATGGCGAATCTCTGCCTCTCCAGTGACAATAGGATTCTCGAAGGCAGGGTGACCGGCCAATTCCTGCACAGAGTCAAGCAAAATCTGGAGGCGTTCCTCCCGGATACGCAAATCTATTAAATGTCGGGCTTGCAATCCCAAGCAGTACGGAAACGATACAATGGCAGGAGGTTCGCACTCCTTCGTCCTATGAGGCAGGCTTCGCTTATTTTAACGGGGAAAAAGCGGTTAGGGTTCCTGTCCCGAAGGGAGGAACCGCCTTTGTGATCTATCGCGGAGCATAAAAAAGACGGATACGGGGTCCGTTTTACTGATGTGCAGAAGGCCCCCTGAGATCCGCGCAGCCTGACAAAATCCGTATCCGCGCACCGGTATCCGGCATATACACCCTTGTTGCTGCAGACGATCAGGCATATATGCGGAAGGAACGTTCGGGGTGGAATGGATGCTAGAGTAGGGCATGCCCAGCAATGCGCATGCCGATCAGGTTTCGGACCTGAACGATTTGCCTTTCTCCGCATCCAAGCCGAAGTAATGACGGAAGCTGTAAATAAGCGGATTCCAGGCGGCGGGATTCACATAGCGTTCTCCCAGTACGATCCGCTCTTCGGCGTGAACGGCCCGGGACTCCGTCTCCACGATGCAGAATCCATCGCTCGGATGTAGGGCCGCAAGAGCGGCCTCGATTTGGAGCGGGCATTCCCGGATTCTCAGGGGCTTTACGTGTTCGGACGGAACCGAAGTAAAGCCGGCAGCCGTAAATTTATCTTTTTCGTACCGGTATAACTCGCGTTTAGTTTCCGGAACGGGAGATTTACCGGTCAGGGACGCCAGCTTCTCGACCTGTTCCCACAGCGAGCTGTCCGGAAGATTGATTACGCATTCGCCCGTACGCGACAAGTTTTCCAGCCCTTTTCCGCCGTTTCCGATGCCCAGTATAATCCGGCTGCCGAGCGCCCAAGCGGACGACAGGGGAGAGATATTCGTACTTCCGTCCTCGTTAAGAGTGGTGAGCAGAACGACGGGCGTGCCGAAATAAAGAATCGAAGGCCGGATTGTCCGGAATGTTTCCTGTGCTTCTTGTTTGATCATCACTATCACCTCGCAAGAAGTATACACGCCAGATTGTTCGGCCTCCGTCGAATCATCGATGCAAACTCAGCGCGATATCAGCGCAGGCTCAGGTTCACCCCTAAGTGCCTCAGTCCGTCACGCCCGGATTCCGTGATCCGGACGGCCCGCCCGCCGGGAATACGCTCGATCCATTCCCGTCGGAACAGCTGCTCCGTCAAGGCGGCGCCAAGGCTGCCGGCGATGTGATACCTGCGTTCACTCCAGTCCAGGCAGCACTTGGCGAAATGTCTGCGGCTTCTGCGGAGCTCCGCGCAGTCTATGCCGAAGGCACGGAGAAAGATTTCGCCTTTCTCCGTCACCGTGAAATCACGGCCGGACTGGCCGATGATGCCTGACTCAAGCAGGCGGTCCGCCAGTGCCACTCCCGCTTCCCCCGCAAGGTGGTCATAGCAGGTGCGGGCGAAGCGCAGATGATTAAGCCGGTCGTGCTCCCGCAGCGACTTGACCGGCTTAGGCAGCGCCAGCGCGTTCAGCGCTTCAAGCGCTTCGGCCACCTCGGGGCCCGCAAGCTTGTAGTACCGGTGCCGTCCCGAGAGCTCGACCGTGAGCAGACCGCCTTCCACCAGCTTGGCCAGGTGAGAGCTGGCCGTTTGGGGAGTAATGCGGGCGGCTCCGGCCAGCTCGCTTGCCGGCATGCATTTGCCGCTAAGAAGCTCGAGCAGCATCCGCATCCTTGACGGTTCTCCGATTAAACCTGCCAGGGTAATCGTATCGGGTGAAGCATTCATGTTCGCATCCCTCCAAAGCGGTTGAATTTCCATACTTCCACAATAGCACAACCACTATTCGACGGGGGCCGAATTTTAACATGCTGCGCAAGCGAGCAGACAGATTAGTGGTTAAGGATGACCGGAGAAACGGTAAAAAAAGAGCCCAAAGCAGGCTCTTTAAATAATTAATCTCATTAAGTAACCACAATAGTTAATGAGATTAATTAAATATTTAATTAATGTCATAAAATAAATGGATCAGGTTCTCAATATTTTTTCACTGCATCTTGGTGGAGATAAGCGCCGCCGTCGACCGGGTCCAGAATCCAGAAGCTTTTATCCGCAGGCAAAGTTTTGACGCCGTTGAAAAAGGTGGGGGAGTTCCCCCTATAAAATTTCCCGGTAAGGCTCAAGTATCTTTTTGTAATCCTCCCCGTAGGCGGAACGCAGCTCCCCGTCGAAGTCCTGCTCGATCGTTTCCAGCACCACATCGTGATAAAGGGAGGTGACCAGCAGCTCCGTAACCGAAGGATGATCCGTTTCCAGCGCAGACAGTTTGAGGCCGGACGTGAAGCTGCCGATAATGGCAGCGGTGGAATCGCTTAGGATCGAAAACTTCCGGCTGGCCGTATTGTTCCATTCCTCGCTTCGTTGATGAACGAGTACGTGCCGCAGGGGGCTGTGCGTTTCGCCGATTGTAATGACCGTAACGGAAATGCCTCGCCGCTCCGCATCGAGCAGGCTTTCTTCGACCCACTGGATATCCTCCGCCCATATATCGACCACAAGGGTTTTACGGGCATTCGCTATGATCCGGCGAATCGCCTTTTTAAGCGGCTCTTCACCGTACCAGGAATAGAAAGAAGATGTCTTCCGGGGCGGCGGCTTAAGCTCCTGAAGAAGCTTGGCGGAAGTTTTCTCGAAATCGGATTGAAGGGTGCGGATGAGCTCCTCAATCGGAACGGCGTCATAAAGCGCCGGATCTCCTTCGATGACCCGGCATATGCCTTGTTCCGTCAAAGCGCGGAGCACAGCATATACATTGGTCCGGGAAACGGACACCCGCTTGGCGACTTCATAGCCGGACAAGTGCGGTTCCTCATGCAAAGCGAGGTAACACCTGGCTTCAAGATCCGACAGCCCGATTTTGCGCAGCTCTTCGATCATAGGGAGCCTCCTCTCTTATATTATATAGTGTTATTTCATGATACTACTATGATGAGGGTAAAACGTCAAGCCGAACCGCCGGCAGCAGTAAAATGAGTCTTCCTTGCTGGGAAAACAGATGCAGCCGCCCGGCCGCATCTGCCTCTGCTTACAACGGCAGGGTAAGAATATGCTGAGGACCCAGCGGACCGATCTTCGTTTTCCCGTGATCCTCGAACCCGCATTTCAAATACAAATCGCGTGCCGGAATATTCTTCTTATTCACCCCGAGTCCAATGATACGCGCCAGAGGAAATTCCTTACGGACGAAATCGGGGAGCAGGAGCAGTCCCTGCTTGGCGTAACCTTTTCCCTGTTCCGAGTGATTGACCGAGAATGCCCTTAAGGCAATCGTCTGCGGATCGTCCGAATACAGGGCGGTCTCTTCGCCGTCATATAACACAAAAAAACCGACAGGTCCGGTGTCGGCCATAATGACGACCGGATAGCGGTGAGGGTCCCCTGCGGCAGACGTAAGCACTTCCCGGGGCAAAGCGCTGAACTGCAGCTGCTCGTCCGGCAAATAGTAAGAACGGAGTCCTTCGTCATACTCGGTTTTGTAAAATTCCAAACGAACGGTTGGGCTTACGGCAGATGCTGACATGATATCTCTCCAGTTTTCAGTGTAAATGAGCGCCTGAAGCTGCTTCGAGGACGGCTCTTCTTACACAATAGCACAGCCCAAAACGGATTTGTACGGAGAACTTTATTACAAACGGAGTTAGGCTGCTCTTTATTCGCCGGCCTGGACGTATTTTTTTCCGAGCTTGCTTCTTGCAAAAGCGATAATCGCATAGTAAACGGGCAGTGCGTCTACCAGCACCCAAAAGCCGACGATGGCCATGGAGTTAGTATCGGATAGAAAACGGGTCGTATCGCGGGAATATTGGAGTGACGCTACTACAGCGGTTCCGCCCAGGAGAGGAAGGATCGCTTTTCTCGATTGAAATTTAAACAGCTGCGCCGCGCATTTGGTTCCTATATACAGGAGAAACGCATCATGAATGAACATGGATGTCGTCCACAAGCCGATCAGCAGGGGATCCGCATTGCCGAGAAATCCACTTAACGTTGAACTTCGGATCAATTCGAGCAGGGGATACTGGATACGGCTCCCGTAATACGCGCCGAAATTAAACAAAGTCAGCATCCACTGCAAGGAGACGGCAACCGTCACTAGCAGACAGGCCAAGAGCAGGTTGCGAAGCGTTTTGGGGCCGAACTTCAGATGGGGCACCATAAACAAAAAAACGAACCATTCGCCAAACCAGGAAACGGCGGTAAAGGTATCCCGAAACGCCAAGCCCATTTTGTGATGGGTCCATAAGGCGGGGAACATTTGAAAATTGGCGTTCGCCGTGAACAAGCCCAAAATGGTAACGATCCCGATTATCGTAATGAGGAAAAGTCCGTCCGCCATATAGACAATCGAGACAAATCCCCAGCGCGCCGTAATCACGATAACCAGCCCGATCATAAGCTGCAGGAACCATTGAGGCGTTTCTCTCATATAAATCGATCCGTAGAACAGCGTAAAGCTCTCGAGATCAATAGAAACGTAATAAACGCACCAGTACAGAACAACGAACAAAAAGAAGCGGTGCGGCCATTTTCCGATAATTTGTTCGCCGGACTGAACCCAAGGCACGCCAGGGCTTAAACGACCGATATAGACCGTGCAGCAGAGGAATAAAGCGCTGATGAGTCCTCCCAGAAGCAGGGAGATCCAGCCCTGATAGCCGGAGGTTGAAATCAGAGGGGTAATTAGAAAAGCGATCGGCTGAGAAATCATGTAAATCGTTGCAAACCGGAATGTCTGCCAAGACGTCGAGCGCAAACGATCACCTCCTTCAATCGGAAATAAGAACTTTATTCCAGCCAACCAAGCAGCAGATGCGCGAGCTGATTGGGCTGGGGCCACCATGTAAAGACGGAGGCCAGAACGTTCCAGCAACCCAGAACTGAGAAAAGAACCCAGAATTTGGCGGTGTCGCCGGGAGGTTTGGGATTGGTTCTAAACCATTCGAGCAAGCCGATAGCGAAAAAAGCCAGAGCGATCATAGCGGATTTTCCTTCCCGTAGAATGACGGACCCGATTGGGAACGTTAAGATTGAATTCCGACCTGTTTCACATTAATCTCGCATTTAAATTCGATAACGAGGTCGTTCTTATAGTAATCGGTCCAGTTTTCCCGCTTCTTCTCCCAAAATTCCGGATATTTCCATTCAAGCAGCATGCCTAGCTGCAGCACATCCGACCTTGCTTGCTGTGTTTTGCTGAATGCGTTTTTTAACTGTTTTAGGATTTTCTCCCGCAGCTTCTGTTCAAGGATAGTGTTTATTTCGTTATCGTCGCGGTTCATGGGATCCCTTTTCTGGATCAGATCTCCGTCGCCTTTAAGGGTCAGCGTGAACCGGGGACCGTCCGGTCCCATCCGGACCGATTTTTTGCTCGTCAAATGATTAAAGAGGATGTCCGCCTTACTTTGACCGTCGTCCCAGGATAGGGTGTATACTTGCCTGCCCAACCCGCCCAAGGCCCAGGCTATGGCCCTGCCTTCCGCGCTCGGAAGTACTCCCGTTAGCTTGTCGTTGTTATATAAGGCTAGTCCTTGAATGCCCGCCCATTTCTCGGCTTGTTCGTTCTCGCTAGCCATTTTCATCATGCCCACCGACAAGTAATTGGTTGCGACCCCCTGACCGGAAGCTTCTGCTATCAAGCACTGCTTGGCGCTCGTATCCAACATCGCTTTTTGCAGGGACATTTTGAGCATCACTTCCGCCGGCATCTGTTCGTAAACGGGCGCAAGTTCCGCTATCTCTCTTGCCCTGCCCGGGGCCGTATTCACAATAGCGCTGATATGAAAAGTAGGTTCTCTTTGCATCCAGCTCAGCATATCTTTGATCCCCTTCTCCGCATATTGTCTACCTACAGTGACGACCCGGGTGTGCCCGAAGTTAATCTTCCTGGTCAGATCTCGTTGAATAAGCATAAGAGCCTGAGGAATGGAGGTGCCTTGTTTGCTGATCATGGCGTAAGGTTTACCGTTGGCGGCGCCGCTTCCGGCCTGTTGACCTGACATAAGGCGGTTCGGCAGCGGGCTGCTGATTGTAACTTCTACCTTATCCGGAGTATCCCCCTGATCGATGTATAAGGCGAAAATAAACGTCTGTTCGTCGATTTCGACCTTCGACCAGCAGCCTGTCATCAGCAGCAGCGGAAGCAGAGCCAGGAGAAGTCTGATCCTCCGCATGTTATTTCTGCCTCCTGAAATTCCGGTCGGTGAACGCTTTGGAACGCTTGGTCATAGAAGGCGAAGGCACACGCATAAAGATATCCTTCCAGTCCCGGAGAACCAGGGGCGCCAGCGGGCTTAGGTAAGGGGCGCCGAACGATCTCAGGCTGGTGAGATGCCCGTATACGATGAACGTGGCGGTAAAAACGCCGATGAGCCCCGTCGTGCCCCCCAGGAGCAGGAGAGGGAAGCGCAGCAGACGAAAGGCCAGACCCAGCTCGAAATGGGGGATGATATAAGAGGCGATCCCCGTGATGGAGACGACAATGACCATGGGAGCCGACACGATCCCGGCTTGTACGGCCGCCTGTCCGATAACGATGGCGCCGATAATCGAGATCGTCTGGCCGACGGGCTTCGGAATGCGCGTTCCCGCCTCGCGCAGCCCTTCAAAGGTCAGCTCCATAATAAGAGCCTCCGTCAGTGCGGAGAACGGGATATTTTCGCGGGCCGCAGAGATCGTAAGCAACAGATCGGAAGGGATAATTTCGGGCTGGAAAGTAGTGATTGCCACGTACAACGAAGGCAGAAGCATCGAAATCAAGGCAAAAAAAATCCGCACCAGCCGAATCCAGCTTGCCGACAAATAGCTCTGATAGTAGTCCTCGGAAGACTGGAGCAAAGACAAGAGGGTGACGGGAACGAGAAGCGCGGACGGTGTCCCGTCCTGCATAAGGGCAACCCGGCCTTCCAGCAGGGAAGCGGCGACGGAGTCCGGCCGTTCCGTATATTGGAATTGGGGAAAAGGTGTCTTGTTCCCTTTCTTCATCTGCTCCGACAAGTAGCTGATTCCGAGCACGCCGTCAATGGAAATTTCATTGATTCCTTTATCCAGATCTTTTAAAATTTCGGGTTTGCACAGTCCCTCGATATAAATCATGTACACAGTCGTCTGCGTATAGGTGCCTACGGTATATTTGACGGTTTTCAAATCAGGATGCTTGATTTTATGCCGGAGCAGGGACAAGTTGCTGACGATATCTTCGATAAACGCTTCTTGAGGACCGATAACGACGAGCTCGTTCTGGGATTCGGAAACGGCTCTTTTCTGATATTTAACGACATCAAATATATAGGCGCAGCCAAGTCCTTCGATGCAGAGCGCCGCTTTGCCGTGCACAAGTTCCCGGACCGCATCCTGCGACGCGAAAACAGGCTTTGCGGGAAGCGGAAACAGCGTCCCTTCGTCCAAAAGCTGAAGAAACTCTTCGTATTCATGGTCTCCCTGGGCTTCGGCGACGAGGACGGAAGCGACCTTCTCCTGGAGCGTCTTCACATCGACAATCGACTGAATATAGATCAGGACGCAGGAGCGTTCGTACAGAAGAAAAGGCTGATAAACGGTATCCTCGCTTCCGGCAAGAAGCTTTTGTATATTTTCGTACATCAGTCCCTTCGTTTCCATGGAATTTCCTCCTTGTTAGCATCCGGTTTTCTTTTTCTTTAGAATGCGGAAATTTCTGCAAGTTATGCAGGAAAGTCGGACAAGCTTAAAGGGGAGGACGTATAAAAGCGGGGACGATTGCCGCCGGGGAGACTGCTGCCACGGCAAAAAACTCCCCTGCCGATTATGACAAGAGAGTCTGTTTGCTTGCAGCCTTCCAACGAAGGCAGTATACGGAGAAATCAGTCGGCGGCCAGCATTTTCCTGGCCGTTACGGCAAGCCGGTTCCAGGCGTTTATGACGACGATGGCCATAATAATCTCGGCGGTCTGTACCTCATCGAAATAGAGGCGCACTTCGTCGTACACGTCGTCCGGGACATGGGTTTCGGCGACGAGTGTAACGGCTTCCGTCAAAGCGAGCACCGCACGTTCTTCCGGCGTAAAAAACGGCGTTTCACGCCAGGCGTTCAGGGCGTAGATGCGCTGCTCGGTTTCCCCGTGTTTGCGCGCGTCTTTCGTGTGCATGTCGATGCAGAAGGCACAGCCGTTGAGCTGGGATGCACGTATTTTGATCAGCTCTTTCAGCGATTTGTTCAGGCTGGCGGATCCCAGGTACTGTTCCAGCCCTAACATGGCGGTATATCCTTTCGGAATCAGCTGGTCCATTTGAAGACGTGTTTTCATAGTATCTTCCTCCTCTTATTTACAGTTCAGTCATAGAACAGATTAGGAAGCTTTTTTGTGACAGAAAAAAAGAAAGAAGCGGAAAAAAGTTTTCCGCTTCCTTGCTTGGGGTTAACTCTATAGACGGATTCCGTGCAGCTTCTCGGGATTGCCGACTATATACAGCCGGTCTACACGGTCTTGTTCCCAGTCCCATCGAATGCTGACCGCAAGGACCGGAAGCTCGCCGCGGAGAAGAACGATGCCCGGCTCTCCGTTGATCCGGGCGGGAATGAGGGAGCCGCTGAAATAACCGCGCGGCCAGATGCCTTCGAACAGCGCCCGGATTCGCTGCGGGCCGTAAATGGGACGCAGCGCACAGCGTACTTTGCCGCCGCCGTCCGTAACGAGCACGGCTTCCGTAGTCATCTGCGCGATAAAAGCCGCAAAATCGCCCGTTTTGGCCGCCTCAATAAACAATTTCACGAATTGTTCCTCCCGTTTGCTTGACTGCGCGGGGGCGGCCTCCTTCCGGACAAGCTTCGTTTTGACGCGGCTGTAAATTTTGCGGCAGTTCTCCTCGGACTTCTGGAGAGCGTCTCCGATCTCCTTGTAGCTGTACTGGAGCGCTTCACGCAGGATAAATACCGCCCGCTCGACCGGGTTCAGCATCTCCATCATAACAAGCAGCGCATAGGAGACGGTTTCTTCCTGCACCACCTGCTCGGCAAGGTCCGGAAGGACGGCCGACGGCTCCGGCAGCCATTCGCCCGTATAAACTTCCCTTCGGCTGCGTGCGGATTGAAGAAAATTAATGCACCGGTTGGTAACCGCCTTGCATAAGTAAGCTTTGATATTCCCGATGCGGCTAAGATCCTGCTGCTGGATCTCCAGATAAACATCCTGAATGATATCTTCGGCATCGCTCAAAGTGCCGAGCATCCGGTAAGCGATGGAATAAAGAAGAGGGTGGTACTGTTTGTACAACGTTTCCGTCATGGAATCCGAACCTCCCGATTTCCTTTGGTGCCTGTTCTTTTTATCATAGCATCCTTTCGGATTTCAGTCTCTAATCGGTCTTGTCGGCCGGAGAAAGGGAAGCGGAAAGGAAGGGCGGAATGGAGGGAGCCGGATATTTTTGCGCTCCATGAACTTCCAGCATCTTGACTTTGCGTTTCCAGAAATTTATTATATGAACATATACTCATATTTTGCATACCTTATAAAAAACGTTTGTTTGGAAAGAAGGAATGGAGATGGAGGAGCACCGCATAAAAGGTCTTACCTGCGCCAACTGTACACGCGAGCTGGAAGAACAGATTCAGAAGCTGGAACACGGGGCGGAAGCCAGACTCAGCTATAACAGCGGCAAGCTGACCGTGGACAGCCGTATATCCATGCCTGCGGTCGAGAAGATTTTGAGCAGCGACGGGGCTTATTTCGTCAAACCCCAGCCTGCGGGCGGGCATTCGCACGAGGGGCACGGTCACAGCCATAACGGCCACTCGCATGGTCACGACCACGGCCACGACCATGATCACGGAGGACAATCCAACCGGGCGATCACCCGTAATCTTGTCATTTCCGCTGTGCTTTTCGCTATCGCGTTTTTCACGGACGGACGGGTGCCCGCTTATGTATCCATTCCGCTGTATCTGATCATCATGGCGCTGAGCGGTTACATGACGTTTGTTAAAGGCGCCAAAAACCTGTTCCGCCTGAAATTCAACATCGATACGCTGATGACTATCGCGCTTGTTGGAGCTATCGTGATCGGGGAGTGGAAGGAAGCGACGCTTGTCGCCATCCTGTTCGGTCTGAACGAGCTGCTCGAAGGAATGGGAATGGAAAAAGCCCGCCGTTCCATGGAAACGCTGCTCCAGGTAGCTCCGAAAGAAGCGGTGCTCTTGACGGACGGCCAAGAAACGGTCGTCCCGATCGCGTCGCTTAAGATCGGAGATCTCGTTCAGGTCCGCTCCGGACAGAAAATTCCTTCCGACGGCATCGTGGAAGAAGGCAGAAGCTCGGTCAACGAAGCCGCGATAACCGGTGAATCTCTGCCGGTGGAGAAAGCGCCCGGCGAGAAGGTGTTCGGAGGCAGCATCAACAACGAAGGGCTGCTTAAAATCCGCATCGAGAAGGCGTATCAGGATTCGTCCCTGGCGAAAATCCTTCATCTCGTCGAAGAAGCGCAAGAGACGAAAACGCCGACGGAGCTGTTTATCAACCGCTTCGCCAAGTATTACACGCCGCTTATTATGATCATCTCGCTGCTCGTCATCGTCATTCCGCCGCTGTTCCTTGGCGGCAGCTGGTCGACGTGGCTGTATCAGGGGCTGGCCGTTCTGATCGTCGGCTGCCCGTGCGCCCTGATTTTGTCCTCGCCGATCGCCATCGTATCGGGCATTACCCGCAACGCCCGCCACGGTATTCTGATCAAGGGCGGCGTATTCCTGGAGCAGCTGGGCAAAATCGATACGCTCGCGTTCGATAAAACCGGCACGCTGACTAAAGGGGAGCCGCATGTGGAGAAAACTGTCGTGCTGGATGAGCAGAGGTTTTATCCGGTCGCCGGTGCTATCGAGAAGTCTTCTTCCCATCCGCTGGCCAAAGCGATCATGAAGGAAATCGAAGCGAAGGGCATACGGGCCGAAGAGGCCGACTCTATCGAAACGGTATCCGGCAGGGGAGTCGTGGCGAGCTTCCAAGGTGAGCGCTACTGGCTCGGCAACGAGAAAAGCATCGAGCACCTGCGGATTCCGGCGGATATTCAGCAGCAAATCGACTCTCTGAAAGAAGAAGGACTTACTTTAGTTATAGTCGCCGATCAGGAAAAAGTGCTTGGCATGTTCGGAATCTCCGACGAGATCCGGGAAGAAAGCCGCGAAGTGATCGCCGCCCTGCACAAAGCGGGCATTCATAAAACGGTCATGCTGACCGGAGATCACCGGAAGACTGCGGAGAAAGTCGCCAAAGCCGTCGGTGTAAGCGAGTATTACGGCAATCTGCTTCCCGAACAGAAGGTCGACAAGATCAAGGAGTTTGCCGCGCAGGGAACGGTTGCCATGATCGGGGACGGCATCAACGACGCCCCGGCTCTCGCTTCCGCGCAGCTCGGTATCGCCATGGGTAAAGGTACGGACAGCGCGGTGGAAACCGCCGACATCGTGCTGATGCAGGATCACCTCGGCAAGCTGCCCGAAGCCATCTCGGTGGCGCGGCAGGTGAACCGGGTGATCAAGATGAACATCAGCCTGGCACTCGGTTTGAAAGCCATCGCCCTGCTGCTGACGATCCCCGGACTGCTGACCTTGTGGATCGCTATATTGTCGGACATGGGAGCCACCATTTTCGTCACGCTGATCAGCTTGACGGTTCTTATCGAGAAGAAGCCCTCTTCATGATCTTAAAACAATAAAAAAAGTGCTCCGCACCGGGTGCGGGGCACTTTCTTATTGCGCGGCGGAGAAGGGACTCCCTTAACCGTAATGTTTTTGATATAATAAGCCGTATGGAAACGAAGGCGGTGAATGGATCATGCAAAAACCAATCGAAGACCTCTGTGACGAATCCTGCGCGGGGACGGAACCGGACGGGACCGCTCTGGAGCATGCGAAAATGAACGAATCCATGGCCGTTAACATGGCCGAAATGTTCAAGGCACTCGGAGATCCCACGCGCGTCAAAATTATCTATGCGTTATCCCAGCAGGAATTGTGTGTCCACGATCTGAGCGTCGTGCTGGAAATGGGGCAGTCGGCCGTTTCCCATCAGCTCCGGTATTTACGGAATGTCCGGATTGTCAAGCGGCGCAAAAGCGGCAAAACCGTTTTTTACTCCCTCGACGACGATCATGTGAAAGAAATTTTCCGCCAAACCCTGCAGCATCTCGTGCACGTATAAGAAACAGAGTATCTATTCTCCGGAAATAGATACTCTTTTTTTTGCAGACAAAGGGAAGATGATCATAACCTCGGACCCTTTGCCGACTTCGCTGGCAAACCGCATTTTTCCGCGCATGGCATCAATCAGGCGGGTAGTGACCATGAGGCCGAGCCCGGTCCCCCTGCTTTTCGTCGTATAGAAGGGAGCTCCCAGCCGCTGGATTTCTTCCTTGGTCATGCCGCTCCCGTTGTCGGTGATGGTAATAACGGCTTTTTGCTTGCGGATATGACCGTGAATCCGGATAAGACCGTCCGTCTGGGTCGACTCGATTCCGTTTTTGATCAGATTGACGAACGCCTGCTTCAGTTTGGAAGGATCTCCTTCGATAAAAATATCGTCCTCGCAGGAAAGCCGGATGACGGCTCCCGACATGCTGGCGTAAGGTTCGAGCATCGTCACAGCCTGGTGAAGCGAATCGCCGATATTGATGATGCCCGTTTCGGTCAATTCGGGTTTAGCGAACAGCAGAAATTCAGAGATAATTTTCTCGGCCTGATCGAGTTCACCGATGGCGATGTTTAAATAGCGGCCAAGCTTCTCGTCGGCTTCCTTCTGTGAAATCTGGATATAACCGCGCGTCACTTGAAGCGGATTGCGGATCTCGTGAGCGACGCTCGCGGCCAGATCGCTTAGATGCTGGAGCTTCTCGGCTTTCTGGATTTCGATACTCATCTGGTCATGCCGGAGCATATGCTGAAACCACAGGATGAGCAGAACCGGCAGCAGAAGCTGTACGACTGTAAGAAGACTTACTTGCGGCAGCAGGTCCTTCCAGACAAAACCGTGATGCGAAACGATGTAAGACAGCCAGAGGAGCAGAGCGGCGGTGCCGATGCCCGCGTACAAGAGCGACAGGGCGATTTTTTTCCGCGAAGGATATTGGTAGAAGACCCGTGCTCTCAGCAGGACGGGAACAAATCCGGCCGCATAAAGGATAGCGTCCGAAACACCGAAAGACGGGAACATCATACCATGAAAAATCAGCATCATCCCGAGCGCCGTAAACCCGCCGTAATACCCTCCGTACATAAATGCGAGCAGAAGAGGAACGCCTCTTAAATCCCAATAAAAATCGGGAACGAGATACATGACCGGATAGCTTATACTGAAAATCCCGGAAAATCCCATCAGGATTCCCATCAGAAACCGGTTCCGGATTTTTTCTCTTTTGTAATATCGGGTTAGCATAAAAATCTGGTAGATATGGGGCGGAAATGTCATGATGAATAAATGGACTAGGATATCTTTCACGGGCCGCACTCTCTTTCTGAAAGAAAAAAGAACTCAGATTCCTATTATGGAGTTCTCTGGCAGATAATGCAATAAATAATGATGTCGTTCGGGCGGAAAATCATCAAATACTGGTGAACATGGAGGATTATTTCACCAAGTTGTTGAATCTTTCAGAACAAGCCGGAGGTGTTGTGAATGAAAATACTCGTCAGCCAGCCTAAGCTGGAGCGGAATCTGGAACAACTGCAAGCGGAACTGAAGAGATATCCCGACGTGACAGCGGTTGTTTTCCCCGAAGGATATTTGCATTCGAATTTGCCACAGGCATGTGAGCTAGCAGCCCATACACGTACGTGTCTGATAAGCGGATCTAAAAATCCGAAAGATCGTGCCGTGATCATTAACCGGGAGGGTGAAGTGGTGATGGACCGGGCGAAATATAGCGGTTATATATCCACGCTGGTAGAAGGGCTGGTTATCACTCCGATTTTGTGTGACGAACTGATTCTCCATGAGGTGGGGGAAGCGAACGGTCCCCAGACCGATTTGTTTGTTCAGCCGATCGGCGTCGGCATGTTTAGTGATGAACAGTTCGAAGAATGGGTTGCAAAAGCGAAAGAAATCGCCTCCCGGCATCAGGCCATGGTTATCGGGACGAGTCATGCGGACGGGTCCTTTCGGGGCAGTGAAGTTTCGCTGCCTATCTCGTATTGGATGGACCGGGACGGCAATCCGCTGTTTATTTCCAAATGCGATGTGCGCAGCCGTATCGTGGATCTGCGCACCAAAGAAATCACGATCTGCAAGGATGACGTAAAGGAGGATTCTTGTGAGAACAGATAGAGAAGCTTTAAAACCCGAAGTGCAGGCGTACCTTAACCGGATCGGTTACGAAGGGCCGCTGGATGGCAGTCTGGAAGCGCTTGCCGGGCTGCAGGAGCAGCATCTGCATACCGTTCCGTATGAAAATCTGGATATTCTGAACGGTGTTCCGCTGTCTCTGGACATAAAACGCCTGCACCACAAAATCGTCGAGCGGCGGCGGGGCGGCTACTGCTTCGAGCTGAACGCCCTGTTCGGCTGGCTGCTGCGTCAGCTCGGTTACCCCGTGACCGATTATGTCGCCCGGTTCTGGAGAGACGAGACGCAGCTGCCGCCAAAGCGCCGGCATCACGTGCTAAAAGTGGAAGCGGAAGGAGTCAGCTACTTATGCGACGCAGGTGTCGGGGGCATTGTGCCGAGAAGGCCCGTCCGTCTCGCCGAGAAGCTGGAGCAGCGGCAGGGCGAAGAGCTGTACGTCATGGAGCGGGACCCCGTATTCGGCTGGGTGCTCTGCGAGAAGCATCACGGCAGCTGGAGGCGTATTTACTCGTTCACCGAGGAGCCCCAGCTGCCCAAAGATTTTGTCATGGCCAGCTTCTGGTGCGAGCACAGCCCGGACTCCATTTTTACAAAAAATGCGATGGCTGCCATCCGGACGCGGGAAGGACGAAATTCTTTGTCCGGCAAGGAGTTCAAGCTTTTCACGCCCGAAGGCGTACATACGTTCATTCCTGAAAACGATGCCGCCTACAAGGAAGCTCTGCTTACCTATTTCGGCATTCCGTCAGAATAAAGCTTGCATAAATATGCCGCGTTGTGTATAGTCAATTCTAAGTTAACCAATTGAATATGTTGGGAATAGGTGCCCAGCCCCTCGGGGGAACTGGAGCTTAAAAGGGAAGTCCGGTGAAAAACCGGCGCGGTCCCGCCACTGTAACAGAGGAGTCAAGGCGAACATGCCACTGGTTTTAGACCGGGAAGGCAGCCGAAGATGATGATTCTGGAGCCAGGAGACCTGCCTGTTCTGACAGCACTGCTTTACCTACGGGAGATAGGGAGGTGTTAAAGTACGGGCCGCTGTATATACAAACAGAGGGCGTCTTTATCCTTGTCTGCTTCGGGGATAATGACGTCCTTTTTTTATTTTATCAGGAAAAAAAGCAACGAAGCAGAGAACTCATGCAAACATCCAATTCAAGCGACTATCAGGAGGTCAAGATCATGAACGCATTGACAAGCAGCAGTTTGGGATACCCGAGGATCGGAGCGGGACGTGAATGGAAGAAGGCGCTGGAGTCTTACTGGGCCGGTAAAATCGGCGAAGAAGAGCTGACGGGCAAGCTGGCGGAAATCCGTTTGGGAAATTTGCGCAAGCAGCGGGAGAAGGGCATTGAGCTTATCGCGGTCAACGATTTTACGGGATACGACCATGTGCTGGATACGGCCGTCATGTTCGGCATTGTGCCCGACCGGTTCACTTACGAGAGCGGTGAAGTGCCTTTGCGCACCTACTACGCGATGGCGAGAGGCGAAGAGGGAGCGGCCGCGTGCGAAATGACGAAGTGGTTTAACACCAACTACCATTATATCGTGCCGGAACTTCAAGGGGCCGAGCCGGAGCTGGTCGAGAACAAGCCTCTTAAAGCTTATCGCGAAGCGAAGGAAAAGCTCGGAATCCAGGGAAAGCCCGTGCTGCTCGGACTGTTTACGTTTCTGAAATTGTCCAAAGGCTATGCGGATACGGAAACCGATGCCTGGATCGACCGGCTGCTTCCGCTGTACGGCCAAGTGCTGGGAGAGCTGGAGCGCGAAGGCGCCGAATGGGTGCAGATCGACGAACCGGTGCTGTCGACTAACATAAGCGCCGGTGATATGGAACGAATCGAACGGATCTACAAAGCTTCGGCCGAGGCGGCTCCGGGACTGAACATTATGCTCCAGACCTATTTCGAAACCGTCGAACATTACGGCAGGGCCGTACGGCTTCCCGTAAGCGGGATCGGGCTTGATTTCGTGCACGGAGGTGAAAAGACGCTGAAGCTTCTGAAGAGCGAAGGATTTCCCGACGGCAAAATTTTGGGAGCGGGTATCGTGGACGGCCGGAATATTTGGCGCTCCGATTTGAAGGAGAAGCTGGATACGCTTCAAGATATTTTGGCCGTCGTCCCCCGGGAGCAGGTGATTGTCCAGACGTCGTGCAGCCTTCTGCATGTGCCGGTGTCCACCGTCCTCGAAGATAAGCTGGAACCGGCGCTGAGAGACGCTCTTGCCTTCGCCGACGAGAAGCTGGAGGAGATCGTCCTGCTGGCGAAAGCGGCGGTGTCCCAAACGGCGGAAACCACGGAAGCGCTCCGGCGGAATGAACAAGCGCTTGCCGCCCTGCGGTCTTCCGAAGCCCGCGGCAACAAAGCCGTACAGGCGGCCGCTCTGCAGCTTCAGAAAGTACCGGCGGCACGAAGTGTGGGCTTCGGCGAGCGCCGGGCTTTGCAGCGTGAGAAGTGGAAGCTGCCTTTTCTTCCGACGACAACAATCGGAAGCTTCCCGCAGACAGCGGAAGTAAGACAGGCGCGGTCCAAATGGAGAAAAGCGGAATGGACGGACGAGCAGTACAAAGCGTTTATCCGGAGCGAGATCGGGAAATGGATGAAGCTGCAGGAGGAGCTGGACCTGGACGTCCTCGTGCACGGGGAATTCGAACGGACGGACATGGTGGAATTTTTCGGCGAAAAGCTGGACGGCTTCGCCTTCACTCGCAGCGGCTGGGTGCAGTCCTACGGATCGCGCTGCGTAAAACCGCCGGTCATATACGGCGATGTGGCCTTTACCCGGCCGATGACCGTCGAAGAAACGGTCTATGCCCAGTCGCTCACGACGCGTCCCGTGAAAGGGATGCTGACCGGACCGGTCACGATTCTCAACTGGTCGTTCGTCCGGGACGACCTGTCCAGAGAAATCGTCGCCTATCAGATTGCCCTCGCTCTGGAGAAGGAAGTGAAAGCTCTCGAAGATGCGGGAATCGAAATGATTCAAATCGACGAACCCGCTGTCCGCGAAGGCCTGCCTCTCAAGAAAGAGAAGCACGAGGCTTATCTCGACTGGGCGGTCAACGCCTTCCGCAGCACGACCGCGAACGTCCTGGCCACGACGCAAATTCATACGCATATGTGCTATTGCGAATTCCACGACATGATCGGATCTATCCGCGATATGGATGCCGATGTCATCTCTATCGAAACTTCCCGCAGCCACGGGGAACTGATTCAGAGCTTCGAGCAGAACACGTACGAGAAAGGAATCGGTCTGGGTGTCTATGACATTCACAGTCCCAGAGTTCCTTCCGTCGAAGAAATGACGAGCATGATCGAGCGGGCGCTGCGCGTACTCGACCCGCAGCTGTTCTGGATCAATCCCGACTGCGGACTCAAAACGAGAGGCGCCGAGGAAACCGTGGCCGCCTTGCGCAACATGGTGGCGGCCGCCAAACAGAGCCGGGAAACGATGGCGGTTTCTCAAGGCTGACCGGTCTAAACCAAGGTTCGGCTGTCCCAGGTCCGACCATCGTAACCCCCAAAGCCATTCCGAAATTCGAGCCTCTGTCCGGCAATATACTGGGCAGAGGTTTTTTTCAAGCGGGAAGAGAAGAAATGCAAGAAAGTGAGTTTCCAAACCGTTGGAAGAAACCCGTAAACATGGTAAGATAGGAGGATAAACGGCAAAAGGTAAGACCGTCATTCAGGAGGTATCATGGCTAAGGCAAAAGTAAAACGTCCGACCCGGGATGAGTTTGAGCTGGAAGAACTGGGAAACCGTCTGGTGGAAGCCAAGAACGAGGATTCCTTGATTCTTCTTACGGTATGGGGCTGGGAAGAGCAGGTCTACGGCAGAATTACGGTCATGGATCCACGGACAAGACTCGTACACGTTCAGGACGGCGAACAGCTGACGAAAGTTCCTTTTATGGACATTATGCAGGTGGATAACGCCTGATTTACGCTTAAAAGCACCCTTCCGGGTGCTTTTTTACTTGGTACGGAACGAATAGAATGAGGCCGCTCTGGAGAAGTTAGGAGAATAATGGTAAAAGGAGCTAATCCACGTGAACGAAACCAACTCAAGATCATCCGCCGCTTTCCCCCAGTTTCCGGAATCGTACTGGCTGGCTTCCGCGAAGATTCCCTCTTATTCCAGGCTGAACGAAAATATCCGGGTGGACGCCGCTATTGTCGGCGCAGGGATAACGGGCCTGACGACGGCCTACCTGCTGGCCATGAAAGGCTTGAAGGTCGCGGTTCTGAACGCGGGCCGCATTTTACACGGGACGACCGGATATACGACCGCCAAGATTACGGCCCAGCACGATTTGATCTACGATCAGTATATGACCGATTTCGGCGAAGAAAACGCACGATTGTATTATGAGGCGAACCGGGACGCTCTGCAGTTCGTCCGTCATCTCGTCAAGGCGGAGAACATCCAGTGTCAGTTTGAAGAACAGGACGCCATCGTGTACACGGAGAACGAATCCTCTCTGCACAAAGTGTTCAAGGAATACGAGGCATACGAGAAACTGGGAATCCCGGGAGCTTATGCGGAAAAAACAGCCCTGCCTTTCGAGACGAAAGGCGCGGTCGTGATGAAAGATCAGGCCCAGTATAATCCCGTCCCTTTTTTGACGCACCTGGCGGAACAAATCGTACGGAAAGGGGGACGGATTTACGAGGATACGACCGTAACCGGCTACGAGCCGGGAAGTCCGTCCGTTCTCCAAACAAGCGGAGGGTTTACCGTCAGCAGCACGCATGTCGTGGCCGCTTCCCATTTTCCTTTTAACAACCTGCATGGGCTGTATTTTGCGCGTCTACATGCGGAGCGTTCTTACGTACTCGCCGTCAAAACGGACAAGCGCTATCCCGGCGGCATGTACCTGAGTGCCGACAAGCCTAAGCGTTCCCTGAGATCCGTGCTGATTAACGGAGAGCCGATGGTGATCGTGGGCGGAGAGGGCCACAAGACGGGACAAGGCATCTGCACGTTCCAATATTATGAGGCGCTTGAGAAATTCGCCAGGGAAACCTTCGGGGTAAAAGAAATCGCGTACCGCTGGTCGGCTCAGGACCTGTACACGCTCGACACGATCCCCTATATCGGCCAGGAGCTGGATGACGTTCCGAATCTGTACGTCGCCACGGGCTACAAGAAGTGGGGGATGAGCACGGGCATTGCCGCCGCCCAGTTGAACGCGAAGCTCATTCTCGGGGAAGAGAGTCCCTATAAGGACTTGTTCTCGCCCTCCCGGTTTCATGCAAAACCGTCGGTTAAAACCTTTATCGCGCAAAACGCGAACGTCGCCAAAGAACTCATTACCGGCAAGCTGGAATTCCCTTCGAAAGAACCCGGCGAGCTCGGGGAGGATGAAGGGGCCGTGGTGCGGGTCCGGGGAAAAAGAGCGGGCGCTTACCGCGACCGCGAAGGCAGCCTGCACGTGGTCGACACGACCTGTACGCATATGGGCTGCGAGGTCGACTGGAACGAATCCGAACGGACATGGGATTGTCCCTGCCACGGCTCCCGCTTCGCGTATACCGGCGAAGTGATCGAGGGTCCGGCTTTGAAGCCGCTGTCTAAAGTAGAGCTCGACGATTAGACCTCGGAATACACAAAAACCGCTCCGGTAAGGAGCGGCTTTTTTTGCGTGTTTTTTTAAAGAGGCGTGAAGCGGTCTTCTGGCTAATGACTTAGAAGTAATCCGAGAAATACGGCTGGTCATTCGTAATCAGCTTCTCCAGCAGTTGAACCGATTCTTTATCCGCATGAAACCGGCGTATCCGCTGCAGGTAAGAAGGCCGCTTGTAGCTCATCAGCATCGTGGTCAGAGTCTGGATATCGAAGGATGCGGAAGGTGCTCCGCCCCCGTCGGCCAGCCGGCCTTGTCCTTCTTTGTCCACGGTCAAAGTGAACGTTCCCTGATTCCATTCCAGCATCGGATCATGCAGATTGAAGGTCAGTTTGCATTCTTCGCCCTGTGCCTGGAACGGATACTGTTCGATAAACTGGCTTACATCCACGATCCGGGCCATGAAATAAGGCGCGATCGTTTCCTTGATATCCCCGTCCTCCAGAAGGAACGACATCGGCTCGTCCTTATAGGTGTGGCCTTTTACATAGGTGACCATAGAGAAATGCGCGCTTATAAAATTCCACAGGCCCGTCCGGGCTTCTTCGTCAAGAAAAACCATTTCCTTCATATGAAAAATTTCACCCGCAATCCAGTACAGCAAAAATCCGGACGGCTCGTGATCGGCATCGTAATAAATGGCCACGGTCATGTCATCGAGATCCCAGCGTAAATATTCTTCCCAGGCCAAATTGTTGCGCAGCATGGCGGCGTGATTTTGCAGGGCGAAGCGCTGGTAGACGCTTTTGATATCAGGGTGTTCAATCGTTACCCGTTCCACGTTGCCAGGGACCGTTTTCAGCTTCGGCAGCTGCGTGTCTTTGACCTCAAACGAAATTTTATCGGAAATAATTTCCCAGCCCTTGCGCCGGTAATAAGGAATGGAATACGGATACAAATAGGAGATGGACTGCCTGCGTCCGCGCATGTTAGTGAGAGCCTGCCGCATCAGCTGGTTCATCAGCCCCATATTGGCATATTCGGGATAAGTGCCGACGCCGGTCAAGCCGCCCATATCGTACAGCCGGCCAAAAATATTGACTTGAAACGGATACACGGCAAGCTGGGAAATCAGTTTGTCTTCGTCAAACCAGCCCAAAACATCGGCCTGCTTCAGCACCGGCAGTTTCGCCTGGGCGATTTCCCGGTCTTCCCAGCCGAACGTTTGCAAATCATGGTTTGTAACCTGGAACACATAACGGAGCAGCTGGTTGAACTGTTCTCCGTGCTGAGGCTCCACGCTTTTCATTTTGAGTCTTTCCTGCAGTTTCCGGCGGCTCATCGTCGCACCTCCGTATCGGGCGTTCATTATATAGGATCCCATCGGATGGACTCCCAATTTCCAGCTTACCCTTTTCGACCGGGGTGTAATCAGCGTTCAAAGAGAGCTATGAGGGAACAAACAGGCTGCTAACGATTAAAGTTGGAAATAAGAAACGAGAACGGAAGCGGCAAAACCGAGCACGGCGCAAATAAAAAAGACAGAACGGAAAGCGTGAAAAAAAGGCTTTTTGTCGCGTTTTGGAGCGAAATACTCCTCGGCGTCCGGAGGCTGTATGTGTCCGTCTTGCGTGCCAGTCAGATTAAACCTCGTAAAAATACCGCTGGTGCATCCCCAAACCAACAGGGAAATCATCGAGCCGATGAACAAATCATCCGAAAGAGAGCCGGTCATTCGTTAACCTCCTGAATTAAAACGTATTTCCTGATTATAACAAAAACTTAGCGGGCTCAGGGGCTTTTTTTCTCTTAAGAAAAAGCCTCCAGAAAGAACTGGAGGCTTTGGTCCGGCCTTAGGACTGGCCGGTTTAATTATCGTTGAAATCAATTGAATAAAAGCGGTATTGGCGAACTGACAAATATCCGAGGATAAGCATGGATAAGTAATCGCGCAAAACGATGCATGCCCGCCTGGCTCACGTGACAGTGGTCACCACCTGGCACCAGCCGCCGGAAGCCTCACGCAGCGCAGAAGGCTGCGAACCGGAGGGGCCGCCTCCGGCTCTGCCTAGACCGGCCTGAGGGCAGGCCATTCCAGCTCGATGCCGGCTTTGACCAGATGCGCCTGGAATTTGGCCAGTTCGGCCGGATCGGCGCGCAGTTCGCTTGGCGTCATGCCGTTGTCGATGCAGTAAGCGGCGCAATGGCCGGCCGCTTCGCCGATATTCCACTCGACGGGATGAAGCCGGTAGCAGCCGTTCGTGATATGCGTGACCCCGATGTTCTTGGCGGCGGCCAGAAGGTTGCGCACGCGTACCGGGATGAGGCTGCCGAGCGGAATTTGAAACGGCAGGGAGGAGACGTCGATATACGGACGGTTCTCCGTGCTCGGATGAAGATCGATGCGGTAGCAGCCGATTCCTACGCTGTCGGGGAACGCTTCGGCACGGCCGTCGGGTCTGCTGGCCGTGGCGACGTGCTGCTCCAGTACGGTAAACTGTGCCTTGATCCGCCGGGATTCGCGGATGTATGGATACATCGCCAGGCCGTCCTCCGTGCCGACGACATCTTTGCGCAGACGCAGGCCGGGGTAGCCTGTGCCGCCGTCCGGGCGGGGCGCTTCCGTCTGCAGCCAGTACAGGAGAGAGAGCGACAATTGCTTGGCCTCGTACAGGTGCTTCTGCTTCTCTTCCTCGGAGACGTCGATGATGGAACCGAGCCAGTAATCGTTTTGCGGCCAGTTGACGAGCGATATGCTGCTGCGGTAGGTTCCTTCGCGGAAATGCTCCTTGTCCGCGATCTGCCGGTACCGGAACAGGGAGAAATGCTCCGTCCCCGGAAAGATCTCATACCGGACCGGCTCGTTCGTGGCCGGTTTCACACCCGTCAGGCTGAGCAGACGGTCCGGCCAGAAATCGGCTTTATACGCTTTCCAGAATTCGTACATGTCGGGTTTCTCTATGACGTGATGCTCCCCTTCCAGATAATCCACCGCGAAGCAGTACGTAAAGCCCTGCATATCTCCGGGAAGCGGATCTCCGGCCGGCGCGTTCGGCTCTCCGGTTTCCGCGTAAGATTCCGCGCCGGTCACATACTCGGCGTCCGCAAGGGGCAGCAGATCACCGCATTCCGTTGCGTCCAGGAAGTAGGGAGCCTTGAGGACGGTCAGCATACCGCTGTCCAGGCTCTTCACCTCCACGGATGCGATTGCGTCTCCATACGTTTCCGCGCGGACAGGAATATGTCGGAGCAGGATCGTCACTTGTCCGCTGTGAACGTAAGGAGCGAGCATCTGCTGGAGAACGGCCAGCGCCGTTCTGGGCTCATGGCATAACCGGCTGACGGAGCCGCTGCCCGGGTTAAGCTCCGTAATCGCTTTGGATTCGGGTGTCATCGGGAAATTATCCCGGTAATAGCTGCGGACGCCATCACGGAATTTGCGGTAGGTACGGGTGCAGCCGAATTTTTCGATCCACGGGTGTTCGTCGGGCGGTACCGCCTGACTGGTGAGCTGCCCGCCGATCCATACGGTTTCTTCCGTCAGGATGACGCTTTTGCCCGACTCGGCCGCTGCGAGCGCTGCGGCGAACCCGCCCGTTCCTCCTCCGATAATGACGACATCTGCCTGCTGTATGGGGGTCATGGGATTATTCTCCTTTGGTCTGGACAAGTTGGTTGAAATTTTCATAGCTTTTACGGATTCCTTCGGCTTCGTCTCCGGTTCCTTCGTATTCAAGGACACAGGCACCGCTATATCCCGCTTCCTTCAGCCTCGTGACGATCGAGTCCAGCCGGACGTCTCCTTCTCCGGCGAAGACGCCTTCATACGTTTTGCCGCTGAGCGCTTTATATCGTCCTTCCGGCGTCTCGGCAAAATCTTTAATATGCACATGCCCGATGTAAGGAAGCAGAACATCCAGCGCATGGAGGGGCTGCTCGTCCACGAGCAGGAAGTTTCCCGTATCGAAGGTCGATTTCAGGGCCGGTGAATCGACGCGTTTTAAAATCTCCAGCACCTGATCGCCTTTACCGGCCAGCTTGCCGTGATTTTCCAGGCATAGGGTGATGCCGGCTTTTTCGGCCGAAGCGGCCGCTTCCCGGAGACCGGATACAATCCAGTCGAGAGCGGAATCGAACGTAAAAGCGTCCGACAAATTCCCCGAGAAAACGCGGACAACCGGCGCGCCGAGCATTCCAGCCGTTTCGATCCCGTCCGTCACCACCCGGAGAGCTTCGGCTCTTTCGCCGGGAGTCCCTTTTACGAAATCGTTGCCGACGGCATAGCTGGACAAGGTGATTCCGTTTTCTTTCATAAAGCTAAGCACTGCCGGAAGTTCGGCTTCTTTATCTTTCCAGAAAACATCGAGAAGTTCCACCTGCCGGATGCCTTCCCTCCGACAAAAAGCGAGAAAATCCAGGACGTTCCCCTGATTCTCGCGGGTCGTGCGATGCATGCTCCACATGCTTAAAGACAGCTTCATCAAGTTGGTTCCTCCAGGTTGACAGGCCCGCTGCGGGGCGAATTTATTTCATTGTAAAAGGAGAGCCTCCCTCTTAGTAGGTCAATGTCATGACCATTTCTGGTAGTTTGATGCCGACCTTGAAGAGAGGCTTCCCGTTTGACGCCGATTCCGCAAAAATTTTCCGGGAGCGGGAGAGGAGTCCAATAACGATAAACGCACGGCGCATACGATGTATTATCCCAACTAAAGAAAGGGTGTTAACGCATGGGTTATGTCGGAGGAGCAGGCGTTGGAGCGGGCTACGGAATCAAATACACCAGCACGGCTGTAATTTTGGTTCTCTTCATTCTGCTGGTTATCGTTTCCCGCACGTTCTTGTACTAGACGTCACTCGGCAATCGGAATCCCTGCCCCAGAGGCGGGGATTTTTGTGTCGGTCGGATGGCAGCCGGCTGTTGAAAATTGTCGCATGGCAAAAAATGTAACGATCTTCATTTTTTCATATCCGTTTGGCTTTACCCCAAACAGGTTACTAAGTAGAAGAGTTCATTTCCTAAACGATCAAAGGAGGTTGTCCGATGAAAAAAGACGATCAGCGCGAACCTGTAAACGAACAAAGCAAGGATAACCAGCTTGAACAGTACCGGGTGGACGATTCCGGGCAGAAGTTGACGACCAATCAAGGCCTTCGGGTCAGTGAAGATGAGCACTCCTTGAAAGCAGGGGTACGCGGTCCGACTTTGATGGAAGATTTTCATTTCCGGGAAAAAATGACTCATTTCGACCACGAGCGTATTCCGGAGCGTATCGTACACGCAAGAGGATTTGGAGCGCACGGCTATTTTCAGGTATACGAACCTATGACGGAATATACAAAAGCGAAATTCCTTCAGGATCCTTCCGTGAAAACGCCGGTTTTTGTTCGTTTCTCGACCGTTGCCGGGTCGCGCGGCTCTGCCGATACCGTCCGTGACGTCCGCGGCTTCGCTACGAAGTTTTATACGGAGGAAGGCAATTACGATCTCGTCGGCAACAACATGCCCGTCTTCTTTATCCAGGACGCGATGAAATTTCCGGACTTTGTCCATGCGGTCAAACCGGAGCCTCATAATGAAATCCCGCAGGCCCAGTCCGCGCACGATACGTTCTGGGACTTCGTGACTTCCAATACCGAGACGGCTCATATGGTAATGTGGGCGATGTCGGACCGTTCGCTTCCGCGCAGTTTCCGGATGATGGAAGGTTTCGGTGTACATACGTTCCGATTCGTAAACGAACAGGGCAAAGGCCACTTCGTCAAATTCCACTGGAAGCCTCTATTGGGCGTACATTCCCTTGTGTGGGACGAAGTGCAGAAGCTGGCGGGCAAAGATCCGGACTTCAACCGCAGGGATTTGTGGAATGCCATCGAGACGGGCAATTACCCGGAATTCGAGTTCGGCGTTCAGATCATTAAAGAAGAAGACGAATTTATGTTCGACTTCGATATTCTCGACCCGACCAAGATCTGGCCGGAAGAGCAGGTTCCGGTGAAAATTATCGGTAAAATGACGCTCAACCGCAATACCGACAATTTCTTCGCCGAAACCGAGCAAATCGCTTTCCATCCGGGACATGTCGTTCCGGGGATTGATTTTACGAACGATCCTCTGCTTCAAGGCAGACTGTTTTCTTATACGGACACTCAGCTTTCCCGCCTGGGAGGGCCGAACTTCCACGAAATCCCGATCAACCGTCCGGTCGCTCCCGTGCACAACAACCAGCGCGACGGCATGCACCGGATGACGATCAACCGCGGTCCGGTCAGCTATCACAAAAATTCTCTGGCCAGCAACTCTCCGGAGCCCGCGTCCGAAAAAGAGGGCGGCTATGCCCACTATGCGGAGAAGGTGGAAGGCCGCAAAATTCAGGCGCGAAGCGACAGCTTCAAGGATCATTTCAGCCAGGCGACCTTGTTCTGGAACAGCATGTCTGACGTGGAAAAACAGCATATCGTGAACGCTTTCCGCTTCGAGCTCGGCAAAGTGAAAACGAAAGAAATCCGCCAGCGGGCCGTCGATATGTTCAGTCAGGTAAGTGTGGATCTGGCGACACGGATCGCGGCGGGAATCGGCGCCAAAGCGCCGGAAGGCGCGGCCGATAACGGCGTGGCGCTGTCATCGCCGGCACTCAGCCAGATGAACACGGTGAAAACACCGCTGACCCGCAAGGTGGCCGTGCTGGCCGGCAACGGCTTCCGCGGCAAAGAAGTGAGCGGCATGCTCCAAGCGCTGAAAGCGGCTGGTCTCGTACCGGAGGTGGTCAGCGTGCAATTGGGCACGATCGTGTGCGACGGCGGAAATCCGCTGGAAGTGGATCATTCCCTGCTCACGGCCGATTCCGTCCTGTTTGACGCCGTTTATATCGCAGGAGGGCGTCAAAGCGCCGACGAGCTTCTGGCGGATTCCAAATCTGCGGACTTCGTTAAAGAAGCCTTCCAGCACTATAAGACCATCGGTGCTGTCGGTGAAGGCGCGGAGCTTCTCGCCGCAGCGGGAATTGCCGGTTCTTCGGAAGCAGGAAACGCCCAGGCTGCGGCTCCGGCTGCGCCGGAAATTCAGCCGGGTGTTCTGACGGCGGAGTGTGCGGACGAAGCTGCCGGCTTCAGCCGTGATTTCGCGGCGGCCGTCGCCCAGCACCGCCACTGGAACCGCAGTCTGCATTCGCAGGCCAAGTAAGAAGGCGGAGGAACCTGTGCTTCTATCGGCAGGCTTGAATGCAAGACCCCTGACCATTCAGGGGTCTTTTTGCTTTTTTTCCGGTGGGCAGAGGAGGAGGTGGAAATTAAGGGTTGTCAAAACTAATCGCATTAGTTATTATAAAACTAACGATATTAGTTTTGAAAACGGAGGAATAATCGATGAAAATTACGCAAGCAGGAAACCTGTATCAATTAGCTTTTTTACCCCGGCTTTTCCCGGTAAACTGTTATCTGGTGGAAGAAAAGGACGGACTGACGCTCGTAGACGCGGCGATGCCTTTTAGTGCCAAAGGCATTATGAAAGCCGCCGGGGAGATCGGCAAGCCGATCAAGCGGATCGTCCTGACGCATGCCCATGACGATCATGTCGGCGCTCTCGACGAGCTTAAGAAGACCCTGCCACATGCGGAGGTATTTATCTCCGCTCGTGACGCGCGGCTGCTCAAGGGAGACGTTACTCTTGATGCGGATGAGCCTCAACTGCCCGTGCGCGGGGCCGTTCCGAAGAAGGTGACAACAGTCCCCGACGTGCTTTTAAAGGAAGGTGACCGGATCGGCTCCCTGCTTGCCTTATCGACACCGGGACATACGCCGGGCTCGATGAGCTTTCTCGATGTGCGGAGCAATGCCGTCATTGCGGGTGACGCTCTTCAGCTCAGAGCGGGGATAGCGGTTTCCGGTCAAGTTAAGCTGCTGTTCCCGTTTCCGGCCTTGGCTACCTGGAACAAATACGAAGCGCTGGAAAGCGTCAAGAAGCTCCGGCATTATACCCCGTCTCTGCTTGCGGTCGGCCATGGAACGATGCTGCAAGACCCTGCCGTCAAGCTGGATCTGGCCATTTCCGCCGCCGAACGTAATCTCGCAACCGCGTTGAACGGAAGGAGTTCCCTGTAAATGTCACCCAGAATCGGTCTCGATGAACAAACGCTTCTCAGAGCGGCTGCCGAGCTGGCCGACGAACACGGCTTTGAGGCCGTGACCCTGGCCTTGCTCGCAAAAAAGCTCAACGTGCGCTCTCCGTCTCTGTACAATCATATCGAAGGACTGGGTGCTCTGAGGGCCAAACTTGCTCTCTACAGCCTGACGATTCTTCACGGCGATTTGGCCGCTGCCGTCGAAGGATCGGAAGGGGATGAGGCTGTTTTTGCATTCGGGGCGGCTTACGCGGCCTATGCACGCCAACATCCCGGTCTTTACGAAGCGACTCTCCGCGCACCCGGCCGGCAGGAGATGGAGCTGGAGCGCATTTCGGCGGAAATAGTCAGCCTTATCGTCGGAGTGCTCGGCTATTACGGGCTGGAAGGAGATGCGGCCATCCACGCGACAAGAGGACTCCGCAGCATTTTGCACGGCTTCTCGTCCATCGAGCGTTCCGGAGGCTTCGGGATGGCGCTTTCGGTGGAGGAGAGCCAGAAGCTGCTTATCTCGGCTTTTCTGGCGGGTATTCATGTGATGAAACAAGGGGAAACCGGGCCGTTAGATTCTGCTTCGGAATAGAAGGCTCTTCCAGCCGCAACGGATTTCGATCCGTATTTCTCACCGCGCGAAGCTCCCGGAGCTCGTTGCTCGGCGTCACGCATAGTTCATGTACAAAAAGAAGCCTTTAGGGCTTCTTTTTATTTTCCAGTAAAATGGATATAATTCTCCCTCCATCATGCGAATGTCCCCCTTGTGGAAAACGCTTCCATATTTAAAAATAAGAGCATGGCTTCAGCGCCGACACCGGTATAAGCTCCTTTCATTTCGGGAGATTTTATACAATTTACAAGGAAGGAGACGATAGAATCTTTACGCCTGCCAGGGAAGGCAAGGACCGCACAAAATCCAAATAGTGAAAGGAGTTATTTTATGCACGCAACGCAAGCGTACGGTAAGAAATTACTCCCATTGCTGCTGCTGGTCACCTTATTGCTCAGTTTACTTCCCATCTATCCCTCGACATCATCGGGAGCGGCCGCCCAATGGGCGCCGAACACGGCTTACAAAGCGAAAGATCTTGTTTCCTACAACGGTGTGACGTATGAATGCCTGCAGCCCCATACTTCCTTGAACGGTTGGGAACCCCCGAACGTAGCTTCACTGTGGAAAAAATCGTCGGACCCTACACCGAGCCCAAGTCCGAGTCCAAGCCCAAGCCCGAGTCCAAGCCCAAGCCCGAGTCCCGGACCGAGTACAAGTCCAAGCCCGACTCCAAGTACGAGCCCAACTCCAAGTCCTAGCCCGGGTACCGGTGCACCCTCCTGGCAGGCCGGCACCGCCTACAAAGTAGGCGATCTTGTGACTTATAACGGCAAAACGTATAAAGCTCTCGCCGCGCACACCGCGCTCGTTGGCTGGGAGCCTGCAACGACGCCGACGCTCTGGAAGCTGGATTCTTCGGATCCGACCAAGCCGGAGCCGACGACGCCTTTCTGCGCCCCGGACTGGAGCGCTTCGAAAATTTACGCCAAAGGCAAAATTGTCGGCTATAAAGGCAAAGCTTACAGAGCCCTTAACGATGTTCATGGCATCGCGCCTGACGACACGACCTATAACATGTGGGAGGTAGCCGGCAAGATCAGCAACGATCTTTGTCCGGTATCCATCCCGAACAACATAGATTACGGCACGGCTAATCCGGGAACCGGCAACACGAACGCCGGTAAACTTAACCCGACGGGAGCCGTCAGCGCGGGCCACCCCGTATCCGGTACGGGAACGGGCGGCACCAAGGGCGGCATCGATCCCGCCACGGACCCCGGCGGCAACCATCCCGGCTTTGACGCCGACAACGGCGGCCGGGTCGCCAAGCTTCCTTCCGGCACACTGCCGACGCAGCACAACACGTATGAAATGAGCGCCGGGCAGGAAGTGGTCGAGTACCTCGGCGACTGGGCCATCTACGGCCGCCGTTTCGATTTCACCAAGCTTCCGGTGAAGAACGTGAACCGTCTCGTCTACGGCTTCGCGGGCATCTGCTTCCCGGCTGCCCAGAACACGCAGGACCCCGGCTTCCCGACAACTGCGCCGGCTTCGGTCAACCGGACGTGCAAGCAGAGCAGCCTGCCTGACGGAGCGATGGCCATCGCGGATTTTGAAGCCGCTTTCCTGCGTACGCTTCCGGGTCAGACGGGAGGCAAAATCACGGGAACCGAGAGCATGTACGATCTCGATCCGAACGATGTCGCAGGCGTTTTCGGCGCGCTTTATCAGCTCCGCAAAGCGAACCCGCACCTGAAGCTGGATCTTTCCGTAGGCGGCTGGACGCTGAGCGAAGGCTTCCCGTGGATGGCTTCCGACACGACGCGCCGTAAGGCGTTCGTCGATTCCGTCGTCCGCTTCCTGGAACAGTTCGGCTTTGACGGCGTCGACATCGACTGGGAATATCCCGCTTCCGACGGTGCCGTCATAGGGATGGCACGCAAAGACGATCCCGAGAACTATATCAAACTTCTGAAAGAACTGCGGGCCGGCCTTGACTGGCTCACCAAGAAAACCGGCAAGGAATACCGCCTGTCGAGCGCGATTCCGGCCACGGAAGACAAACTGGCCAAGATCGACTGGGCCGAAGCGAGCAAATATCTTAACCGTCTCTACGCCATGACCTATGACCTGAGCGGAGCCTGGGAGCGGGAGCTCGGCCATCACACGCCGCTTTATCCGAACCCGAACACCAAGGACCCGGCCACAGGCAAGCACGTCGATCTGTCCCTGGATACGACTGTCAAGCTGCTTAAAGGATACGGCGTTCCGGCCAACAAAATCATGATCGGCATCGCCAACTACCATCGTGCCAAGGCAATGAAAAACGGAGACATTACGGAATACACGAACGGTTTAATCGGTAAATCGACTTTCGGCGACCTCGCCTGGAAAGGCAAAAACCTGATCCTCGGCATAGCCGGCGTTGGCTCATGGGAAGCCGGAGTCGTCGAAGGTTACGATCTCTATCAGAATTACCTGGATAAAGATCTGAAGCCTAAGAACGGTTATAAGCTTTACACCGACAAAGCGGCCAATGCCGATTATCTCGTAAATCCGATCGGCTCGTTTATCACCGTCGAAACGCCGCGCACCGTCGCGCTCAAAACGCAGTATGCCAAGGACAACGGGCTTGCCGGTATTTTCGGCTGGCAGATCGAGCAGGACAACGGCTACAACTTGAACGCGCTGAACCATATTCTCGGCAATAAGCTTGTCAGCGATGTCGCGGACGGCAAGCCGAAGGATCAGATTGCGGTTTGCGGTCAGAACGTGACCGCCGCCGAGTGCGATCAGCTTAACGCAAGCCTGAAGAAATAAAAGACGAAGCGTCGACATCCGTGTCATTCCGGCGATCGGGCCGGTTAACCCTTAAAGCCACAAGGTCATAAACGGTTTCTGCGGACCCTTCCGCGGTTGTCTTCTTTCGGACACCGCCGGGAGGGTTTCGTGCGTTCTCCTGACCAACGATTTCTCATCGACCGTGTTTTTGCTATAATAGATGAAACTAGCAAAGGCTGACGCACGCAGTTGTAAGCGTGTGCACCTAACGGAGACGAGGGAGCATACGGCTGATGTTGACGATACGCAATTTGACCAAGAAGCTGACCACGGGTCAGGAGATCCTTTCCAAAATATCGCTGCAAATCGACGAAGGCGAGCTGATCGGGCTCGTCGGCGCAAGCGGGAGCGGAAAAACGACGCTCCTGAAGTGCATCGCGTTGAAAGAAAAATGGGATGACGGCCAGTTCATCTATAACGACCGGGACGTCACCTCGCTCGGGATCACCGAGAAGTTCAAGCTGAAGCGGGACTGGGCGTTTATTGAAGAGAGCCCGGCACTGGACCGGAAGCAGACGGCGGTCAAGAACGTGCTGAAAGGACGTTTTTACGAGAAATCCGTCATGCGCGTGTTGACCGGCACGAATGCCCGGGACGAGCATGTGCTTGCCATGGACTATCTGGAGAAAGTCGGTCTGCTTGACAAAGCCGAGAAAAAGGTCGAGGATTTGAGCGGGGGAGAGCGTCAGAGAGTCTCGATCGCGCGGGCGCTCGTGCAGGGCGCAAAAATTGTCATTGCGGACGAGCCTGTATCCGGTCTCGATCCCGAAGCCGCTAACAGCGTGCTGAAAGATTTGCGCGAGCTTTGCAAAAAGGAAAAGGTGACGGTCGTCTGCTCCCTGCACAATGTGGAGTTCGCCGAACGGTATGCCAGCCGCATTTGGGGCCTTGCCGGAGGGAAGATCGTCCTGGACATTGCTGGCCGCAAGCTCACTTCCCTAGAACGTGCGAAAATTTTCGATTGATATTTTTCGACATTCCTTTGCAAAAAAGATAGGCAAAAAAGGATTATCCGTGATACAATTCCTTTTAATGCAGTAAAACGGCAACGCACTTGATAGAAGCGGGAGGAATCATAGATGGCTAAACAAGGCATGAGAAGCGATATGATCAAGAAGGGGTTCGACCGGGCACCGCACCGCAGCTTGCTGCGCGCAGCCGGAGTCAAAGAAGAGGATTTCGGCAAACCGTTTATCGCGGTATGCAACTCTTACATCGATATCGTACCTGGACACGTTCACCTGCAAGAATTCGGTAAAATCGTTAAGGAAGCGATCCGCGAAGCGGGCGGCGTTCCGTTTGAATTCAACACGATCGGCGTGGATGACGGCATCGCCATGGGCCACATCGGCATGCGTTATTCCCTTCCGAGCCGCGAGATTATCGCCGATTCCCTGGAGACGGTCGTTTCCGCGCACTGGTTCGACGGCATGGTTTGTATCCCGAACTGCGACAAAATCACTCCGGGCATGATGATGGGCGCCCTGCGCGTCAACATTCCGACCGTATTCGTAAGCGGCGGCCCGATGAAAGCGGGTAAGGACAGCAACGGCCGTTCGATTTCCCTGACTTCCGTATTCGAAGGCGTAGGCGCCTACCAGGTCGGCAAGATCGACGATAAAGCACTTCTTGAGCTTGAGCAATACGGCTGTCCGACTTGCGGTTCCTGTTCCGGCATGTTCACGGCTAACTCCATGAACTGCCTGTGTGAAGCGCTGGGACTGGCTATGCCGGGCAACGGCACCATCCTCGCCGTATCTCCGGAGCGCAGAGAGTTCGTAAGACAGTCCGCGACGCAGCTTATGGAGCTGATCAAGCTCGATCTGAAGCCGCGCGACATCGTTACGATCGATGCCATCGACAACGCGTTCGCTTTGGATATGGCTATGGGCGGATCGACGAATACCGTTCTTCATACGCTGGCTCTCGCTCATGAAGCGGGATTCGAATATCCGATCGAGCGCATCAACGAAGTGGCGAACCGCGTGCCGCATTTGTCCAAAGTCGCTCCCGCATCGGACTGGCATATCGAAGATATCCACGAAGCCGGCGGCGTGAGCGCGGTTATCAACGAGCTTCTCAAAAAGCCGGGCGCCATTAAAGGCGACTGTATGACCGTTACCGGCAAGACGCTGGCCGAGAACGTGGCGGGCGCGGAAATTTTGAACACCGATGTTATCCACAAGCTGGATAACCCGCATTCCGAGCGCGGCGGCCTTGCGGTCCTGTTCGGCAACCTGGCGCCGAACGGCAGCATCATCAAGGTCGGCGCGGTAGATCCTTCCGTAGGCGGACGCCATGTCGGCCCGGCCATCTGCTTTGACTCCCAGGACGATGCGCTTTACGGCATCGCCAACGGCAAAGTCAAAGAAGGCCACGTGGTGGTCATCCGCTACGAAGGTCCTAAAGGCGGCCCCGGCATGCCGGAAATGCTCGCTCCAACTTCGCAAATCGTCGGCATGGGACTCGGCGCCAAAGTCGGGCTGATCACGGACGGCCGTTTCTCCGGCGCCTCCCGCGGAATCAGCATCGGCCACATTTCGCCGGAAGCGGCGGAAGGCGGACCGATCGCCTTCGTTCAGGACGGGGACATTATCGAACTGGATCTGATCGAGCGTAAAATCGAGCTGAAAATCAGCGACGAAGAAATGGAAGAGCGCCGCAAAGGCTGGAAAGAGTTCGAGCCGAAAGTGAAAACCGGCTACCTGGCCCGCTACTCCAAGCTTGTAACGAGCGCCAGCACCGGCGGCGTGATGAAGATCTAATCCGCACTTCTCTGATTCATACGTTATATTCCAGAACCGGACATGAAAGAGCCCCGTTGATTAACGGGGCTCTTTTTTAATTGAGCTATCACTTTGCTAACTCGGTAAAGTTATGGAAACTTACTTCTTCACAACCGGAATCCAAATTTCGCTTCTATAAGTCGGGGAACTGGTATCTTTGCTTTCGTTCCATAAAATTTCCGGGCCTTGGGTCGACTCATAGGATGAAGACGGAAACCACTCGGAATAAATTCGCCCCCATACATTTTGCAGGGCATCCGGGAAGGGGCCGACCGCTTCGAATACCGCCCAAGTGGAAGCTTTAACTTCCAGCTGAGCCAGGTGATCCGGGCAGTCCTTCGTTGTTGCGGCGCCGATATAATGATCGAGCTCCCCGTGTTCGAGACGCCCTTCGGAGAAGTTTACGGACGCGCTGATGATGCCGGACGGTTCTACGTCGGACAACGACTTCAGCAGTGTGATCGTCTCGGGGGTCAGACTCTGCCACATCGAATCCATGGCGGGATTCACTCCCCGGTAGATGAGAGGGACTCTCTTATAGAGGCCGACGATCCGGAAGGCTTCTTTTTCTACAATGCGATAGTTCATTTCATTTCCTCCTTGTGTCGTTAATTGAAAAAACATGCGCGGGTAAGCTTTTAAAGATTGGCCACGGGTCCGCGCTTCGGATGGAGCCACCCCGTGGAGACTGAGGAATGCCCTTGCGAAAGAATCGGCGGAGCTGTAGCCGTATTTCACGGCGACATCCAGCAGCCTAAGGTCCGTGTGGGCCAGCTCAAAGGCTGACAGCGTAAGACGTCTGCGGCGGATATACTCCGAGAGGGTAACTCCGGCCAGGGAAGAAAACATCCTTTTGAAGTGATATTCCGAGCAAACGGCAAGCCGGGCAACTTCTTTGAAATCAATATCCCCCGTCAGATTTTGTTCGATATAAGCGAGGGCGTCATTCATTTTCTCCAGCCCGTTCATGGGGGTAACCTCCTTTCAGCTTTACGATAGCAGAAACGAAAATTCGGGATCCGACATTTCGTGCCCCGTTTTGCAGGGTACGCAAAAGCCGGCCGACCTGGATAGGTGCGACCGGCTGCAAATGCTGGCGACTATAAAGCTTTCGGCAAAAACAGCCGGAGCAAATTCCGGTGCAGGGGAGTGCCCGTGAAATAGATTCCTCTCGTTTCGGCAAGAAGGACGGCCTGAATCATATTCATGAAATAAAAGGCCAGCTCACGCGGATCGCCTTGAATGAATTCGCCTTTCTCCTGGCCTTCCCGGAAAATGAGGATGAGCAGCTTCAGATTATCGCGAATGCTCGTGCGGACGGACATTTTCAGCTCATCGGACACGGAGTCGGAAGTGAGAATCTGATCGGCGACGACCTGATAGAATACGGCGTCATCCCATCTTTCGCTGTGTACCTGATCCAGCAGCCAGGTCAGCTTTTCGTAGGAATCGGCATCCGGCAGCTTGTGCGCCTGTTCGAAAAGGGCTGTCAGGATACACAGGTTTTTCTCCACGATTGAAATGTAAATTTCTTCTTTGGATCGGAAATAGTTATAAATTAGGCCGTGGCTCATCTTGGCTTTATGGGCGATATCCGAAATCTTCGTGGAACTGAGCCCGTTTTTGGCAAAGAGCTCGACAGCCGCGGATAAGATCTGGTCACATCGTTCTTTACGGATTTCCTGGTCTCTCTCTGGATTTCTCGGCAATCTTTTCACCTCGGTTAAGCATTCGATACCCACCTTATCATAGGAATGAGAACTGTTCAAAGTCAAGTCCGTCCGGGAAAGATAAACTTATAAAAAAACTTTACAACTTTACAAATTGACTAAAAGTTAATCTGTGCGCTATACTTCTGTAATACAAAAAGAAGCAGTTACCCTTATATAAGGATAGCTGAAGGGAGAATCCAAATGAGCACAATGAAAAACCGCCGCTCGCCGTTGGTCATCTTGATGATCAATATGTTTATCGCGATGCTCGGTATCGGACTTATTATTCCGGTCCTGCCTGAATTTTTGAAAGAGTTTGGTCTGGGAGGCAAGACGGCGGGCTATCTCGTCGCGGCTTTCGGCCTCACTCAGTTTATTTTCTCTCCGATCGGTGGGGAGTGGTCGGACAAATACGGCCGCAAAAAAATGATCGTGTCCGGTCTGGCGCTGTTCACGATCTCCAATCTGCTGTTCGCCATGGCTTCCGAAGTCTGGATGCTGTACGCTTCCCGTCTGATCGGCGGTATCGGCGCGGCCGCTATGATCCCATCCATGATGGCTTACATTGCGGACATTACGACTGACGATAAACGCGGAAAAGGAATGGGCATGCTCGGTGCGGCCATGTCGCTCGGTTTCGTTATCGGACCCGGCATCGGCGGGTTTCTGGCGGAACTCGGTTTGCGCGCTCCGTTCTACGTGTCATCCGCAGTCGGTGCTCTGGCCATGATCGGTTCCCTGCTTATTTTGCCGGAATCGCTCAGCAAAGAAGAGCTGGCTTCGAACCGTTCGTCTCAGGTTAAGAAGGAAAGTATTTTTATCCAGCTTGGACAGTCGTTTAAAGCCCCTTATTTTATCCTTCTGCTCCTGGTGTTTGCCCTGACTTTCGGACTGGCGAACTTCGAAGCGGTATTCCCGCTGTTCGTGGATAATAAATACGGATATACAGCGAAAGATATTTCGGTTCTGATTACCGTCGGAGCACTGATCGGCGCTGTCATTCAGGCGATGCTGATCGACAAGCTTATCCGCCGTTTCGGGGAGAAGAAGCTTATTAATCTGACCTTTATCCTGTCCGCGCTGTGTCTGATTCTGATGCTTCTGTCGGGCAACTTCTGGTACATTCTGCTGGTTACGATGCTGTTCTTCACCCTGACTTCCATCATGCGTCCCGCAATCAACACACTCTTGTCCAAAATGGCGGGAGACGAGCAGGGCTTCGTCGCGGGAATGAACAATGCATACATGAGTCTCGGCAATATTTTCGGTCCTGCCATTGCGGGCATTCTGTTCGACGTACAAATTAACCTTCCGTATATGTTCGGTGCGGTTATCCTCGTCATTTCGTTCATCATTTCGACTTCTTGGAGCGGCAAAAATAAACGCAAGCTGGTTCCGGCCGGCGGCTCCAATTAAAAGGTAAACAAAAAAACGCCGTAAAGGCGTTTTTTTTGTTTTTATAACCAGTTTGTGGTGAAGCAGAGGGTTTACAGCTTCAAGCTGACGACCAGAACGACCGAAACAATCAGAACCATGAAGACGCTCACTGTGCCGAGGTAGCCGGTTAACTTGACGGTACTCCCGCCGGCAGAGCTTAGCCGTTTGTTCATTTTTCTCCCGAGCACCGCCGTAAAGATGACTCCAAGGAGAATGATCGTACCTCCGCCTTTTTCCATCACTTGAAGCCAGAGAGGCTTGCCGGGGCCAAGGCCCATTTGGAGAATGAGATAAACACCACTGAGAAGAACGAGAATTGAACTCGGATGAGCGATTCGTCCGAATATCGTGATGGTTTTACCGGCCAGGGCGTTCGCGTCAGCAGAACCGAGCTGCTTTTTCAGCAAAAGCATAGTGACCAGAATGCCGAGCAGGGCTCCCAGCCATCCGAATAAACCCGTTAAATGAAGAAATACCATGAATCCGAACATCGTACAACTCCTCCTCAGATTAGTTTTGCCGGCGGGGCGAAACGAGATCCGCCCCGGCTTGCCGGTCTATACGGCTTTTCTTGCGGTCCCCGACGAAGATCAGCAGGGCGGGGAGCAGCATGCCGCGCACCAGGAACGTATCGAGGAGAATTCCGAGCGACATCGTCAAGCCGAACAGGAAGAGCTCCTGCAGCGGCTGGGTGATGAGCACCGTGAATGTGGCGGCGAGAATGAGTCCGGCCGACGAGATTACCCCTCCCGTTAAAGCGACCCCGCGGCTTACGGCTTCTTTCCACGTATGGCTCAGCGCTTCTTCTTTAATGCGCGATACGAGCATAATGTTGTAATCGACGCCAAGCGCGATCAGGAAAACGAAGGTGTACACCGGCAGTCGGTAGCTGATGGAGTCGTAACCGAGCATGAAATGAAAGATCATCCAGCCGAGGCCCAGTGTAGCGGTATAAGACAGCAGCATCGTTGCGATCATAGTGAGCGCATGCTTGAACGACTTGGTCTGGATGAGCAGCATAACGGTAATAAACAGCGTAATGAGAGTAAACAGCAGGATCGTATCCCGCTTGTTCATGTTTCTCACGTCAAGCTGCTCCGCTGTTTGTCCCGCGTAATGCAGAGTGAACTCGGACGGGTTCAGTCCGCTCTGCTCCAGAAGCGCCGGACTCTTGTCGCGAAGCCGGCCGATCAGATCGAGCGAGACGGGCTCGTACGGATTGCTGTCCGGCGTCAGCTGCAGCTTCACGGCGGTTCCATCCGCCGATATTGTGTTTTTCGGCAGCTGTGTGCCGCTTTCCGTCGCGGCGGGCTTAATCTCCGGAGATACGGCGTTCACACCGGGTTCATTTTTTAAGCGGCCGGCGAGGGCGCCGATTTTGTCGTAAAAAGTGGCGTCCAGCGTCAGCTTTTTCTCCGAGGTAAGGAGAATCGTCACCGGAGCGAGCTGTCCCGGCGGGAATTTACTTTCAAGAATCTCGAAACCTTGGCGGGATGAAGTATTGTCCGGAAAAGATTTCAAGAGATTGAACGAGTATTTCATTGAAGTGACGCTAAGCGAAGACGCGAGCAGGGCGAGGAGCAGGATGCCTGCGGTTAAACCGGGCCTGCCCGTAACGAATCCGCCCATGGAAGCCCAGAAGCCCTTCGCTTTTCCGGCGGACGATTCCAAAGGCTTCGGAACGAAAGGCCAGAACGCTTTTCGGCCCAGCAGGGCGAAGACGGCGGGAATCAGGGTAAGTCCGCCGAGCAGAATAACGGCCATAGCTGTCGAAAATACGGGCGCGAAGTGGTGGTACGGCTTGAAAGCGGCCGTAAACAACGTGAGCATGGCAACAAGCACCGTACCGCCGCTAAAGAGGATCGGTTCGGCAACCCGGCTTAAGGCTTGCTGCATGGCTTCGTATTTTCCCGCAGCCGTTTTGAGTTCCTCCCTGTAACGGGCCAGTACGAATAAGCAGTAGTCGGTCAGTACGGCGAAAAGCAGGATCATCATGATGGAGAGCGCCTGCTTGTCGACGAGGAACCAGCCGTATTTCCCCGCAAGGCCGAGTATCCGGTCCACGACCATGTAGACCATCCCGGAAATGACGAGAGGAATGACGGCTAGAAGCGGTGACCGGTAAATGATCATCAGGATCACCAGAATCAGGCCGACGGTAGCGAACATGAGGACAAAGTCGGCGTTCTTGAAGAGGGAAGTGGTATCCGCCGCTATGCCGGCCGGACCCGTGATTTTGAAATCCAGGGAACCGATTCCCGTCTGCTCGACATGCGAGCGAATCTGCTGCAATCCTTCATAGAGCTGTCCGGATTCCAGGTTTTTATGGAAAGCCGCGTTGAGCAGGACGGTCGAGCCGTCATCGGAGAACATTTTGTCCTGGACAGCTTTGGGCAGTGTGTGAAAAGGAAGTGCTCCGGCAAGCTGCTGCGGCTTTCCGGCGGAAGCCAGCCATTCGCTGATTTCCGCGATCTTCGACCGTTCCTCGGCTGTAATGGCGTTTTTGCCGTGAAAAACGAGAAGGGCCGTCAAACCGTCCTCGGACGGAAACCGCTCATCCATTATTTTCTGAGCCGCTTCCGAAGGCGTCTCGCCGAGAGCGCTGCCTTCTCCGCTGCTTACGGCAGCTTGTTTCGCCCCGGGAGCGATCAGGCTGAGTATCACGATTGCGATTATCCACACGGCGACGACGATTTTAGCCCCTTTGGGGGAACTCACGGCGCGCGCGAGTTTGTTCCACGGGTTGTTCATGATGTTCATAACCTCCTGTCCTTATTCTCACATGAATTGTAGGACAGGATTATGAACGGACGATGAACGGAAGGTTACAGCCGCGGAAGCCGGATAAGGAACAACGTTCCTTCGCCCGGATGGCTAAGTACTTCGATGCTGCCCCGGTGCAGGGACACGATTTTGTGGGCGATGGAGAGTCCGAGGCCGCTGCCGGAGCGGGAGCGGTTGCGTGATTTGTCGCCTTTGTAGAAACGGTCAAAAATATGGGGGAGGTCTCCGGAAGGAATACCCGGTCCGGTATCGCCGATGGATACGAGGATATCGTGTTCTTCCTGCCGGATTTGGACGGAAATCGCATCTCCCGGATGGGTGAATTTGATGCTGTTGGCAATCAGGTTGAACCAAACCTGGTACAAGAGCTGCGCGTCCGCGCAAATGACCAGCTCGGGGAGATCCAATTGGAGCCGGAGTTCTTTTTCCGTCCACTGCCATTCCGTTGTAATAAAAATGTGCCGGATCTGTTCGTCCAGCCGGAAGGAAGCGGGTTTAAGGACACTGGTCTCTTTGTCCAGGGCGGCGAGCGTCAGAAGCTCTTTGCTGAGAGCCGAAAGTCTGCGGCTTTCTTCTTCTATAATGCGGAGGTATCTTCGTTCTTCCTCGGGTGAAGCGCCATTATCCAGCATGCTCTGGGCAAAGCCTTGAATCGTCGTAAGAGGAGACTGTATTTCATGCGAGACATTGGCGACGAATTCCTGCCGCATCTGATCGAGTTTCTCGAGCGACTTCGCCATCAGCGTAAAATGCCGGGCCAGGTTGCCGATTTCGTCCCTCCGCGTAACGTCCATTTGGATGTTATAATCTCCGCCAACGATCTTGTTCGTCGCTTCCGTCAATTTCTGCACGGGCTTGACGATAAAACGGGTGGAAATAATAATCAGCACCAGACTGAGCAGGAACGTAAAGCCGAGCAGGAGCGCCATCAGAATCCGGACTTCCCCGATCTGTTGCTCCATGTCGGGACGGATGAACAAAGCCATCGTTTTGCCGCCGCTTCGTACGGGAAGGCCGATGCTGTTGCGGATGCTGTTCTCGAAAAAGCCGGTAACGAGGAGCAGATGGCGCTCTTCCATCACGCCGTGATACGTGTCGCCGCTTAGCACGCGGACAATCGTGTCCCGCTCGATCTCCTTATGTTTAAAAGGCGACCCGTAGAAAGTACCCTGCAGTTCATCGTCAACGGCATAAACTTGAAAGCCCATATTGGCGATGCGCGTCAAATATTCGTGAAGCTGGAGTCCGGGAGTCTCTTCGTACAAACCCCGGATTTCCTGAGAGATTTTTAAAATCTTCTGTTCGTTATAGTCCCGGAGCTTGGCGGAATAGTAACCGTTGGAAAGGAGAAGGGCGGCCGCGCTGCTGATCATCGCAATGAGCAGGAAGGTGACGACGATACGTACGTATAAGGTTTTCATGGAGAGCAGACCTCTAGTTTGTAGCCGAGACCGCGTACCGTGGTCAGTATGAAATCGCACGATTTTTCATTAAAACGTTCCCGCAGCCGCTTAATATGCACATCAATTGTCCGGCTGCCACCTTCGTATCCGGCTCCCCAGACCAGTTCCAGGAGCTGTTCTCTCGTAAAAATACGTCCCGGATGACTGGCCAATTGGGCCAGCAGTTCAAATTCTTTCAGCGGGATGACGAACGTCTCTCCGTCTATGTGGATTTCATAGCTTTTGCGGTCGATAACGGTGCGGTTCAGCGTAATAACGTCCGAGGACACGAACTGGTACCGCCGCAGCAAAGCTTTTACCCGGAAAAGTAGTTCTTTAGGCTCGAACGGTTTCACAAGATAATCATCGGTACCCGACAGATAGCCTTTTTCCTTGTCTTCCAGTTCACCTTTGGCGGTGAGCAGAATAACCGGGATGTCGTAATAGCTGCGGATTTCCTCGCAAAGCTCAAGACCGTTTTTGCCCGGCATCATAACGTCGACCACCGCGAGATGAATTTGTTCGCGTTCCATCAAGGCAGCGGCTTCTTCGCCGTCGGCGGCCTCGGAGACGAGGTAATTTTCCTTTTTGAAAATAAATTGCAGAAGTTCGCGGATGTGCGCGTCGTCATCGGCAATCAAGAGATGAGTCTTCAAGCTGACACCTTCTTCAAGGGGAGTATTGGTTCCATTATTGTACTCGATTCCTGGCGAATGTAAAAATTGTCTTAAAATTTGAATAATTCCGTATACCCAGAAAAATTGGGAAAGGAATATGAATATTTATGACGAATTAATTATCTAGGACAAATTTCCTATAACGGTGGCTTTTAGGAAGTGAACTGAAAGCGCTTATAAAAAGCAGTCTATTGTTTACATAATAAATATTATGTAGCCATAAAGTCATCCGGTTAATCCAAAAAGGGGGCATTGCTTACGAATGAATCGGAGTCGCTATTGGTGGTTCGGTACGCTTGGGGCTGTTCTGATTTTGGGGAGTTTGACGGGATACATCGCAATAGCCAGGGAACCGTTATGGACTCAAGAGAAAGAAATACAAAAAGGAGACAAGCTGGGCCCGCTCCAACTCGGCAAAACATGGAAAGTAACTGCGGGGTCTTCGGCGAGCGTAACGGTCCTCTCTCCGCACGAATCACTGGATATCACGTTTCCGAAGCTTTCGGGACTGTTAAAAATCACCCGGGAAGATAGGGAACACATAACGGGCACGGTTGCGGCGGACATGACATCGCTTTATTCGGAAGATCCCGCGTGGAACGCGAAGCTGCGGGACTGGTACTTCTTTAACGTAAAGGCGTACCCGGAAGCCTCGTTTAGGATCATGAAAGTGGGCGGTTTTGAAAATCCGTTTCTCGAGGGAATCCCTCATCCGCTCACGATCGAAGGCGAATTGACCGTACGGAATATGACCCAGCCGGTCCAGTTTAAAGGGAATATCGAGCATAACGGCAGCTTGATGGAACTGAAAGTCAGGTGCACCGGCCTAGAAACCAAAAACTTCGGGATTCCCGAGCTTCTCGAACCGATTTATACGGGGAAAAATATGGCGACGCTTGAAGTGACGCTTATTCTGGAACCTGAGGATACGGATACCTACAAACACCGGCAAGCCGATTCGCACAATTTCCGGGAGATTGGCGCTTGACCCACGCCAAACATCCTCTTAATCCATACGGTAATAGTATCTGGTAAAGGGATAGGGAGCGATGGGTATGAAAATCGATTTGGGATGCGGCCTGCGCAAACATCCCGGCTATATCGGCATCGACAAAGAGCCGCTCCCCGGTGTTGATCTCCAGTGCGATTTGAATGAAGGTATCCCGCTTGGTAGCGATACGGTTGATTTCGTCATGGCCAGCCGCTCGCTGGAATATGTGCCTGATCTGATGAACGTAATGAAAGAGATTTACCGGGTTTGCCGGCACAAAGCGGTCGTCTGTCTGCTTGCTCCATATGCCCATACGTCTTACCATGCGGTAAACCCCAATTTCCGTTCCTGGTTCGACGAGCAGCTTCCCCGTTTTTTTACGAACGAATTGTATGTCTACGATCCTTTGCGAGAAAACACCTATATGACGGACGTGCCCGCCGGATGGGATAAAGCCTCCAGGGCTGAAATCGACTTAAGACTTCTGCGCTGCGAGTTTTTTTACCTGCCGCAGTATTTGTCTCCCATCTATGATGATGAAGACCGGCGCATGCTGCGTCAATCCACGCTCAATGTGGTAGACGAAATCTTGTATTATTTCGTGGCCGTTAAGGAGCCGATTTCCGAGCGGGAGCTGGAAGAACTGGCGCAGGGTACTTACGAAGAGCCGCTTCTCCTGACGGAGCGGAGAAGGGAAGAGGCCGCCAGAGCGGAAAGCCGGCAGCCGCTTGAAAGCACGTTCCGGCATGAGCCAGGCTCTGTTCTTCCCCAGCGGGATCCGCTTCCGGTTCCCCGCAAGCGGAGGAAAGAGACCAAGAAGCCGCTAAAAAAGAAAACGGCTTCCCTCAAACCGGCGAAAACCCTTCGTAAAAAGAAATAGCCGGCCATAGCGGACCCTGTATACCGGTAGAGCCGCAGGCATTTAAAAAGACAGTTCGGGAGAGCTTACGCAAGCTCCGTATGAACTGTCTTTTGTCAGGCTGGGGTCATTTTTACCGGAAGTTAAGGCCGCGGCCGCTCGTCTTCTTCGAGGATGGCGAACATGATATGGTCCTGCCAGACTCCGTTGATTTTCACGTTTTTGCGCGCGAGGCCTTCACGCTGAAAACCCGCCTTTTCCAGCACCCGGATGGAGCCGATGTTGTGCGGCATAACGCCCGCCTCCACGCGGTGAAACCCGGCTTCGGCAAAAGCGAATTCCAAGGCAAGGCAAGCCGCATGGGACATAATTCCTTTGCCCTGGTAGGCGTGGTCCAGACAATATCCCATCATGCATTTGTGCGCCGGTTCGCGAGCGGCATGGAACAAGGACATTTCGCCGATGAGCACATCGTTTTCTTTAAAAAATATTCCGAAATTGTAGCTTTTGTCCGCTGCCCGGTCCTCGGTCCACATCCCTATGCGTGCGGTCTGTTCTTCAAGCGTGTAGAACGACTCGGGTCGTGTAATCGTAAAGGGCTCGAAATAGGCCCGGTTCCTCTGCATAAGATCGAGGAGAGCGGGGGCATCTTCAGGAGTCAAATAGCGAAAATAAATACGGTCGGTAGTCATAGTCATGGTAGTCACGGCATCCTTTACGGCAAAGTTAAGTGAAATAAAGTTAGATCTAACTAAAAAAGCATTTATTTATGACGTTAAATGATTGTAGTTAATGACCTTAAATACACGGCTTATCGGGAACATATCCTTCCGGCAACAAACCAATAACCACGGTTGGCGGGAAGCGGGAAAGGAATTAAGAAAAGAACGAATGTAGTTAATGCCATTAAACATTAATGACGTTAAACGCATTCTAACCTTCTTTTCGCTTGTCGATCGCTTCTTCCATCGTTTTATCGGTCAGATGCGCATAAATCTGCGTTGTATCGGACGACGCGTGTCCAAGCTGTTCCTGCGTTTTGTATAAATCGTTTTGCAGATAATAGTCGGTTGCGAACGAATGCCTCAGCTTATGTACACTGAGAAACGGCTTGCCGAAGCGCTTCGCGTATTTGATCACCATCTCCTGAATGGCCCGCTTGGACATCAGCTGCCCTTCCTTTTTGCCGTTCGGTATCGTCAGAAAAAGCGCCTTTTCCTTCTTGGGGGGATGGTAGCGCGTTTCTCTGAGCTGCAGATAGCAGGTTAAATCGTCCACAGCCTCCTGCCGGAAAAATACCCGTGTTTTGAAAGAACCGTCGTTGTTACCTTTGCGGTACACGTACACGGTTCTTTTTTTCATATCAAGATCGTCCAGCGTTAAATTGACGACTTCCGAGACACGCAGGCCCGAATGAAGAATAAGACTTACGATACAAGCATCCCGGATCTTGTTCAGCTCGTACGCATATAAAGCCTGCTTATTGGTCGCAATGTCCTGTTCGTATCCGCTGCGGATATAGTCGATAAATTCGAAAATCTCATCTTCCTGAAGGAGCTTTCCTTCCAATTTTCCCGCCAAATCTTTGGCCTTGTTCGTCCGCTTGATTTCAATCTTGGCCATAACATTCCGTTTAAGCAGCGGATAATAATTTTCATCCTCGGCGATCTGGCTTAAATAGTGAAACAAAGAACGCAGAGACGAAATTTTGCGGTTGATCGTAATCTTCGTATTGGCTTGATCTTTCTTCGTCGCCAGGTAGGCCCGGTAATGATCGACGCTTTCCATATGCAGCTTTTCCAGGTCCTCCAGGGGGATATCCGCAAGCCTTTCGGCACTGCTCAGCCCCTCGGCCAGAAGCCAGGAGAAAAACGTTTCGTAATCCCGTACATATTCAAGCAGGGTGGAAGGGGAGAGGTCCGGAAGTTTATGATGGATAAACTTATCTACATACCAGGGCATAGAAGGAATTCTTTTATCGAGTTCTTCACGATCTTTTTGCTTTTGAATATTCATCGGGTGCACCTCAATACGTTTCTTAATCGAGCGAGCCGGGAAAACCGGACTTGAGCAGCTATGCTGAATAGGAACAAAATATACATTGCATGCGGAAAACGGGAACCAAATAGAAGCCGGAAGTGCAGCAAAAACGAAGACTCTCCTAAACCGGTTGGTATACGATACAGATTCGTTCCGAAGATAGAAGGAAATTTGTTTACATAATATTTGTTATGTAACTTATCGCTTCATCCTGTTCAATTCTTAATTCCCTGTTTGTCCTTCTACTATTATAAACTATGCACGGCTGGCGCGGAAATCCTGTTTGCGAAGTGTCTTTTCCGGTTATTGAGTACTAACTGAACGGCATGACAGCTGTTGTCAGGTTACCGCCATTACCTTGACCAGAAAGCGGGTGTTCCAGCGTGGATTATATGTATATCGGAATTAAACTGATAACCGGATTCATCGGCCTATGGGGAATGACCCGGCTGCTCGGCAAGAAGGAGATTTCCCAGCTCACCCCGTTTGATTTCGTGTCGGCTCTTATGCTGAGTGAACTTGTGGGAAACACCGTGTATGATAAAGAGGTTAAATATCTTGAGCTTTTGTTCGCGCTTGCCTTCTGGACCGTGCTTTCTCTGACGTTCGAAAAAATTACGCAAAAGTATAAAAAACTGCGCCGCGCGTTCGAAGGCAGTCCGGCTGTCGTGATTGATAAAGGGAAGCTGAACGTAAAGGCGATGAGATCGAACAGCCTCGATCTGGAGCAGCTTCTTATGCTGCTGAGGGAACAGGGGATTTTTTCCCTTCATGAAGTCGCCTACGGCATTTTTGAAAACAACGGTTCGCTCAGCGTGTTGAAAAAATCACCTTACGACACGGTTGTCCGCGGAGACTTGAACCTGCCGGAAGAGCCCGTGGAGCTTCCGGTTCCTTTGATCGAAGAAGGAGAAATCAAGCTTGAAGAGCTGAAGCGTATCGGCCGCGATGAAGAATGGCTGAAGAAGCAGATCGAGGATTCGGGTTTTAAGCAGATGAAAGAAATTTTCTATGCGGAATGGCATCGCGAACACGGCTTTTACGCAACGGGATGGGGAAAATAAGAACAGGAGAGGGACTTATGTTATGTAAAGGATTCGCGCCCGTCATCGCTCCGGACAGCGTCGTGCTGATCTTGGGCTCCATGCCGGGAGAGCTTTCGCTGGAGAGACAGGAATATTATGGAAATCCGCGCAACGATTTCTGGAGGCTGCTCGCTTCGCTGCATGGTGAAGACGGGGTGCCGAATACATATGAAGAACGGCTGAAGTTCGCAATCGACCGCAAAATCGCTTTATGGGATGTGCTGTCCTCCTGTGAACGAGAAGGGAGTCTGGATGCGAACATCCGGGAGCCGGACGTAAACGATTTTGACGCGCTCTTCGCGGAGTATCCTAGCCTGAGTACCGTCATGTTTAACGGCGCGGCTTCGGAGAAATTGTTCCGCAAGCATGCCGCTCACTTGACCGATCATAGCCGGCTGCGTTTTATCCGGCTGCCGTCATCGAGTCCGGCCAACGCGATGGGCTGGGAGCGCAAGCTCGCCGCCTGGCGCGAAGCCTGGCGGGAGGTGCCCGGCCGCGGAGACGCCTAAACACGGCGCTGCGCTGCGGCCCGCCGGGCTCGAAGGCGGCTGACCTGGCTTGCTGCCGGCGATGATCGCCGCATGCAGGCGCTGCTCCGGCTTCGGCACGCCCTCGCCTGCCGCGGCACTGCCAGCACGCCGTACGGCTGCCAGCTTGCAGCGCCAAAAATCAGGCGGCGCCGCAGGCAGGGAAAGCGGCTTCGCGCCGGGAACACCCGCAGGGCAGGCCAAGCCCGGCATCGCAAAGAAGCCCCGCTTCACTGACAACTGTCAATGAAGCGGGGCTTCTTCTATGCGGGCAGGGGCTTGACCCTGCGTGCGGCCAGCCGCTTGGCGAACGGCCCCGTCGGGATGGTCCCTACCGCTTGCCGGCGGTTACAGCGACGCCCGGTAAATGGCCGTCACGTCTTCTCGGTCCAGGCGCTTGAAGTAGCCGAACGGGCCGTAGACCATCGCGCGGTCGACCATGACGTCCAGCTTGCTGTCGTCGATGTCGTAATCCGCCAGACGGTTTGGCGCGCCGATGGAATTCCAGAAGCGGCGCAGCGCTTCAATGCCTTCGAGCGCCACATCGCGGTCGGATTTGCCGTCTGCCGAAATGCCGAATACACGGACCGCGAACTGCTTGAACCGTCCGACATTCTCGTCCAGAACGTGAGTCATCCAGTTCGGGAACAGAATGGCAAGACCGCCGCCGTGAGGGATATCGTAGACGGCTGAAACCGCATGCTCGATGTTATGGGTCGCCCAGTCGCCCTGTACTCCCATAGCGAGCAGGCCGTTCAAAGCCATTGTGCCGCTATAGAGAATGGTTTCCCGGTATTCGTAATTCTCAAGATCGTCAACAAGCTTTGGAGCCGTTTCGATCACGGACTTCAAAATGGTTTCGCAAAAACCGTCCTGGACCGGCGTGTTTGGCGTATGATGGAAATACTGCTCGAATACGTGCGACATAATGTCCACCATACCGTACACCGTCTGATCCTTCGGTACGGTTGTCGTGAAGACCGGATCGAGAATAGAAAATTTCGGGAAAACGAGCGGGGACCCCCAGCCGTATTTCTCCTGGGTTTCCCAATTGGTGATAACGGAACCCGAGTTCATTTCCGAGCCGGTCGCCGCAAGCGTGAGGACGGTTCCGAACGGCAGGGCATCCGCAGGGGAAGCTTTGCGCGTCATGAAATCCCATACGTCTCCGTCGTATTTGGCGCCTGCCGCGATCGCTTTCGTGCAGTCGATGACGCTGCCGCCGCCTACGGCGAGGATCACGTCGATGTTTTCCTGCTTACACAGATCCGCGCCGCGTTTTACCGTGCTTACGCGCGGGTTCGGCTCTACGCCGGCCAGTTCGAAAATTTCGGCGCCGGCACCCTTAAGCAGGGAAACGACCTGATCGTATAGCCCGCTGCGCTTGATGCTGCCGCCGCCGTATACGAGGAGTACTCTTTTGCCGTATGCGGTAAGCTCCTTAGGCAGCTGTTCCAGCTGTCCTTTACCGAAAATGAGCTTGGTCGGATTATGGAAAGTAAAGTTTTTCATAGTGGGATCTCCTTCTACCGGGAAGATGGACGGATATGCCGTCTTTTCTATTGTAGCCTATGAGCAGAGCCGCAATCCACTTTATCCAGGTAGGGATTGGAAGATTTAAACCGCTTGGAGCTCTACTTCTATATTACTGCGTGTCGCACGGGAATACGGGCAAACCTGGTGCGCTTCTTCAAGCAGCTCTTCCACTTGGGACTTATCCGCTCCGGGTACGGAAAGCTGGAGTTTAGCCGCCAATTGCAGGCTTCCATCCTCGTTTTTACCGATCGAAACATCTGCCGTCAGCTTCGCGTTTTCCGTGGAGATGCCTTTTTTCTTGGCGACCAGCTCAACCGCGCTCAAAAAACAAGCCGCATAACCGGAAGCGAACAATTGTTCGGGGTTCGTTCCTTCGCCACCGTCGCCGCCCATTTCCTTAGGCATGCTGAGCTGTAATTCGAGTTTGCCGTCCGGGGTAGCCACCCGTCCTTTGCGTCCACCTTGAGCCGTTGCGGAAGTCGTATACATGGTTTTCATGATCGTTAATCTCCTTTCGAATATGAGGAATGTCAGCCAAATCAAGGATTTGTCCGCTCCTTCTCCTTAAAGCAACTGAAGCGGGATGAAACGAAAAGAGGCGAAAGGGAAATGCTGGATAACGGAAAAAACCTTCTAAAAATGAAAAAGAGGAACGTCGGGATTACGAAATGCGATTTTTACGAGGGAAGAACACATGTTCCATTTTGGTTAAACACGGGTGAAAAAATGCGGGGCAATGCGAATCATGAAAGCCGGCAGCAGCGGTTTTGGAACTGATAACGAAAAAAGGGATTTACTCTTTTAGAGTAAACCCCTTGAGACCTCTTCATCCGTTTGATGTTCCTGCGAATGTAATCGGCGCTTGCCATTTCAATTTTACCGGGCTGTCCGGCTCCGGCATCAAAGCTGAGCCTCAGTCCTTGACATGCGCATGATCCGTGCTTCTGCTGAACCAGGACCATACCCGCTGCGCATCCCGTTCTTCGATGAAGGAGACTTCGCAGGCGGCAGCGGCCGTGTCTCCCATAACCGATACGGACAGGCTGAGAAGATGCTTGCGGCGCTGAGAGGAGGTGCCTTTCAGGCGCAGGCTCAAAATTTGAGGCCGCCGCACGAGCCAGGTTGACCTCGCGACCATCCGGCTGCGGACGGTAAGCTGATTTTCGTGGAGAGTCATCCCCGAGCTTCGGAAGCGGGAATAGGACCAGACGAAATCGAGCAGAAGCAGCAGCAGTCCCCAGAGGGCGGCCGTCCCCCAGACATAGACGGCCGCCGCCGCAAGTACAGCCACTATGACACCGTCGGTGCGGCTGTAATACAGCAGCGCTCTTGCCGGAGGCCGGCTCTCGATTTCCGGCAGGCTGAAACGAGGGAGCAGAATCGGCAGCAGCTCCGGAATCCGCTTGGCGGACATCAGCGGCATAAGCATGATTTTTTCTTCTTTGGAAGAAGAGACGACCCGCAGCTCGATTTGTGCCCGCCCGAGAAGCTGGCGCACCAGCCCTTCTTTAATCAGCACCGCCTGCACGCGCGCCTCCTGGAAGGTGTGTTTCTTTTTTTCCAGCAGCCCGTAAGAAACGGTGAGTGTCCCGGCATGTGCCCGGACGCTGAATCCCGCATATTTGAGCAGATACAAGAGTCCGGCCAGCAGCCATGCCGCCGCCAGACCTCCCAGGCCCAGCAGGACGTAGACCAGCCAGCCGCCGTTCAGTTCATTGCGGGCGTTCCATAACCGCTCGTATACATTGCCGGGGAGCAAGTCGTCGGCAAGAGACATGACACCGGCCACGAAGGCCGCGATTAGCCCGATGTTCAGCGTGGAGAAAGCGGCTAGTATCAACGTGCCGGCCGATGCCCGGTAAGCATACACGCCCTCTGCCTCCGCCGATGCGGGGAGCGGCTGCGTGTTTTCTTTGCCGGCAGATCCCGCAGATGGTGCGGCTGCTTTCTCCGTGCCTCCGGTTCCTTCCCCGTTTTCTGCGGCAAGGGGGGCATAACCGGAGGAGGAGAGGAAAGCGTTAATCTCCCCGATAATCGCTGCCGCTTCTTGGGCCGATACGGCCGGCAGCACGCCGTCGGACTCGCCTTTACCGCCCGGCATTTCGAGTTTGAGCTGCACAACGCCGAGCAGGCGCTGGACTAAAGGCTGCTCCGTGTTCATGGAATGAATTTTAGGATAATACAACATTTTTTCCTCGCGAAAAATAAGGCCTTTCTGAATAACGAGACGGTCTTTCTCCAGCCGGTAGCTAAATGTGCTCCAGCCGACCGCACCAAACCCGGCAAACATTGCGCAGACGCCGAGCAGGATCAGAAAAGGAATCCATCTCCATTCTCCTTCCCGTGCGGATATCAGCACCAACACCGGAATCAGGGTTTGAAGCCCCTTTAAGACGGGGAAAAGAATATATGACTTATGTAATTTGCGCGGCTCATTCATCTGCGTCCACCGCCCTTGCGAGCACGCCTAGCCGATGTTTTAACGCTTCCGCATCGTCTTCGCTGAGGCCCCTGATCCGGTGGGTCGTTGCGGCTGTCACGATTTTCAGTTCGGCGATCCCGTATTGCCTCTGAAGCGGTCCACGCTCAAGCTCGACATGCTGGACACGTACCATCGGCACCAGAACATTCGTAATCCAGATCCAACCGCTGCGGATTTCCAGTTCTTCTTCGGTTACTTCGAACGCATAGAGCCGGTATCTCGCCTGCGGAATTACGAAAGTGAACAATACAAGCGATACGGCGAAAGCGGCTGCCGCAATCCAGCCGGGCAGCATGGACCAGTCACGGCTCTGCGCTGCCGCCAGATAAGCTAGCGAAGCCAGCAGCAAAATGCCGTTAGTCAGCAGCGCCGTGATTTGAGATACGGTCACATATCGCCGGTCCAGACGGCGGGTCAGCGGTCTGTTCATTTCTCATCACCCTTTCCTTTACGATTCTCTCTGTCTAGTTTCCAGCCTTTTCCGGAAAGGCCTTTCCCCATTATAAAACATTTTTTCAAAACTGGAAGAAGCGGGAAGGATTTTTGCTATTTTCTCCGTTTTCCTTCATAATGACACGAGAGACGCTTGTTTTCGCGCACAAAACATGAATAAGCTCCGAATGGTATACTATAGAAAGAGAACGATTGGATATCGTAGAGGATCGCACGGACGGGAGGACTGTTAAAATGGAACAGCGCATTGGAGAGCGGTACGTATTGACCGAACCGATTCATCCTTTGGCGGATGGCGTCATGTATGCAGGGAAAGACCTGTCTTTGCACCGGGATGTATTTCTGCTCATGGTAGAAAAATCAGGGGACGCTTCATCATCCGATTACTTGCGTGTGCTCGGTCAGGCCGCACAGTTTTCGGACGAACGTTTTTTTCATATTTTAAATGCGGGACTTGCCGAAAATCACGTATACACGGTATTGACCGCACAGAAAGGAACACCGCTTCCCGCACAGCTGGGACGCCACCGCATGCGGGGCACAGAAATTGTCTCCGCTGTTTTCGATTTGGGCAAAGGCATGCAGGAAGCGATGGAAGAGGGAATCTCCGGCTTCTCGGTTACGGCCGAGAATATGTGGCTGACGGAGGATAACCGCCTGAAGGTGATGAATTACTGGTCTCCCGGCAAACTGGTTTCGCGCGGCTCGCTCGGTTTGTGTACGCTGCTCTATCAGATCAGCACACACTCGAAACAAGGTCCGGCGACGTTCGACCAGTACCAGGAGAATGTAGTGCCGAACTTGACCGGCCTGACGAACGGACAGAAAGAAGCGCTGCTTGCTTTGTCGCGGCGTGTTTTCCGTGAAGAAGTTTCGCTGTCTTCTTTTATATTCAGCCTGCGGGAAATCATCGCCCTGGAGAAACCGGCGGAGGCCCCGCCCAAAGCGTTCATACCGCCGGCCCCTCCGGTTGAGCCGGTTCGGGAACCTGTGCGAGAGCCTGTACGGGAGTCCGCTCCGCCGCGCATCCAGTACCAGCAGGAGGAAGAGCCTGCGCCGGAACGGGTGCGGCGCACGGAGAAGCCTCCAAGGGCAAAGGAGCCGGAAGCGGAAGAAGCCGATACCCGGGAGAAGATGCCGCTCAGACGGACCATCTGGACCTTGGGGACCGCGGCCGTAGTCCTGCTCGGCATCGCCGTGTTCATGTATATGCTGCTGCCGGGAGGACCCAGCAAAGGTCCCGGCAGCGGCAGCGGCGGCACGGCAGGCAATACGGCGACTGCCACGCCGGCGCCTACGCCTACGCCGGCGGTTAACACGGCGACTCCGGAGCCTACACCGACGCCCACGCCGCCAACGGATGCGGTGCCGGGCCAGATTCCGAACCTGATCGGAATGACCCAGGAGGCCGCGGAGCAGGCGGTGAAAGCGGCCGGAATGCGGTATTCGTTCTTCATCGAACCGAATCCTGCCGAAAGTGGCACCGTATTCCGGCAGGATCCCCCGCCTAATCAGCCGGCCAATAAAGGCGACCGCGTTACGTTCTATATCAGCAAAGGACAATAACCGGCCGCCGCTAGCCTTGAATCAGCCAAAGAGCCTACACCTTCGGGTGAACGGCTCTTTTTTTACGGATATCGCGGATTCTCTGCAAATTTATCCCTCCACAAGACATTTGATAACCTAGCTGAAAGACTGGAAATCGTTTACCATAATTCAGGGAGACCGAATTGTTAAAAAGGAGGACGGGGGCGAGTGGAGAAAGAGTGGTCGATATGGGGCAACGAGCGTTATTTGTTTGATCTGCTTATGCATTCGGAAGGCTCATCCATTAAGATGCTGGAAATCATCCTCCAGGAAGAGCTGAGAGAGGAAGTCGTCGAACAGGTACTAATCCCGGCTAAAAGCTTACATAAAAGACCTCGCGCCGTCTTCGGACAGACAAGCCCGCTGCTGCGCAGAGTCAGTTCATATCGATACAGGGAAGAGACCATTGTTCACAAGGCGATTTACGCTCATCTTGAAGGGCTGCCGGAAGGCACGCTTGACGGGATGAATCATGAGGAGCTTCATTTGGAGAAGCTGATCGACAGTCTGGAAGCGAAGCGGGAAATTTTGTACGCAGGCTACGAGAACGACCGGAGCGCCGAGATTTATTTCCACCCGGTTAAGCTCAAAGCGGATCTTTTTCCCGTAAAAGAGTATCAGCTTACGTGCAGCGGCTCCGTTTGTTTTCTGGTTCACGAGCTGTTTGATGCGGAGCTGATTTTGCGGCATTCGCGCAGGAAATTAAGAAAAGAGATTTTTATGTGACACCTTCAAGAATACACCTTGCTCTTCGCATGTCCATCATAAATTACAGACGGCAACAAAGCATTGAAGGATTAGCGGCTTCCGGGATATTCCGGGAGCTTTTTTTTGTGAAGGTTGTACTCGGAGCGGGGCACAGCATTTCGTCCAATATTCCGCAGGCTGCGAAATATGTGAAGGATATCGATATCGATCTGCTGATCGATGCAATCGAGAATGAGCTCGACGGGCAAATCGTTGACGTCCGTTCCGGTGAGAAGGATACCATCACCGTAGTGATTGAGTAACAGGTCATGATGATTGTACCTGATCAATAGCCGCGCTTGCTGCGGCTTTTTCTTATGGAATAAAGTTGTTGTCAAAGTTAAAAAAAGATCCGTTCTTGGGGAAAAAGAGATTGCTTCACTGACCTTATCTGTCAGGGAAGTGATTTTATAATAGGCTATATCAATTGTGATTGGAGTGTTGACGGATGCAAACCCGAAATGTTTATCTTTATGTGTTTGATACAATGTCAGACTGGGAATACGGATATTTGATTGCCGAACTAAACACGGGAAGATATTTCAAAAAAGATGTAGCGCCTCTAAACGTAGTTACGGTAGGTGTCACCAAAGAAAGGAAGACTACGATGGGAGGACTGAGCATAGTACCGGATCTTTCTATTGATGAGTGTGCGGTTCAGGCTAAAGATGTTTTAGTTCTGCCTGGAGGGAACACTTGGGGAGAAGGTATTCATCAACCTATCTTGAAAAAAACCGGCGAAGCTTTAAAGCTTGGCACGACTGTCGCAGCAATTTGCGGCGCAACCGAGGGGTTGGCAAACGCCGGTTATCTGGATTCCAGAACGCATACAAGCAATGATTTGGACTATCTTAAAATGGTTTGTCCTCATTACAAAGGAGAAAAATTTTATGAGACGGGACCTGTAGCATCGGATGAGAATCTGGTTACCGCATCAGGAGTAGCTCCTCTGGAATTTACGATGGAAGTACTGAAAAAGTTAGACGTATTTGCACCGGATACCCTGCATTCCTGGTATAACTTAAACAAGACCCACAAACCTGAATACTTCTTCCAATTGATGAATTCAGTAAACAGGTAAGCCAAAAGAGAATCTGGCGCATTCATGGGGCGCGGCAGCAAAAAGAACAGGCGTAACATGCGCCCGTTCTTTTTTTAGTTAATGAGATTAACTATGGTAGCTGCCTGAAGGCGCATTGAGCACCCATTCCAGCATAAGCGTCGTATCTTCGAGTTTTTCCAGCTGCGCTTTCAGGAAATCGTTGTCCGGATCGCTGTTCAGGCGCTCCTGCACCGATTGCTTCTGTTTATTTAATTCCGTTAACTTTCTTTGGACTTGATCTTCTGTTCGCATGACGGATCGCACCTTTCCTTAAAAATTGTGCCTTTCGACATGTTATTTTAGCATGTTTGCAGGTGCGAACGTCAAGAATTCCCCGTATACGACAATTTATTCGAAAAGAAACCGGGATAAACTTTTCGATTTCATCCAAAATGATGTATGATCATGAAAGGGACCGGCAACCAAACTATTTCCGGATCCCTTAGTTAAATGGAGGTACGCATCTTTGGACATCCTGATGAAGCTTTATTCTTTTGTTCCTCTATTGAACTTTCTGTTTGCTCTGGCTGTCGTGTTTATGGAGAAGAGGAACGCCAGCGTTACATGGGCCTGGGTAATGGTTCTGATATTTTTGCCGGGGATAGGATTCATTCTTTACTTGATCTTCGGACAGAACATGAGCCGGCGCAAAATTTACAAGCTGAAGGAGTTTAATCAGAAAGATATCGACAATCTGATCGAATCCCAGCGCAGAGGTTTCCGTGAAAGCCAGGTGAGATACAAGGATCCGGTCATGGCCGATTATCAGGATCTCATTTATATGAACTTGACCAGCAGCTCCGCGGTTTATACCCAGGACAACGAGGTCGAGATTTTTACGGACGGCAATGACAAATTCGCCTCTCTGCTGGCATCGATTAAAGACGCGCAGAGCCACGTTCACCTGATGTATTACATCGTCAAAGACGACCGGCTCGGGCGCAGAATAATCGAGGCGCTTGCGGAGAAAGCGAAGGAAGGCGTCGAGGTCCGCTTTCTTTTCGACGATATCGGCAGCTCGTGGCTTCCCCGTCAGTTTTACAAGCCGCTGCTGGATGCGGGCGGAGAAGTGGCGATTTTCTTTCCGTCCCGTATTCCGTACCTGAATTTCCGTGTCAATTACCGGAATCACCGGAAGCTTGCGATCATAGACGGCCAGACCGGATATATCGGAGGATTTAATATCGGCGACGAATATCTCGGCATCAACAAGCGGTTCGGCGATTGGCGCGATACCCATCTGAAGGTCACGGGCAGCGCCGTTCTGCAAATGCAGGCTCAGTTCTTTATGGACTGGAATCTGGCGTCCTCTCACTATCTGAAGGCGATATCGCGCTACTATCCTTTGATCAAGCATCAGGGATCGGTCGGCATCCAGATCGTGTCAAGCGGCCCCGATAATGAGCTGGAACAAATCCGCAACGGGTATCTCAAAATGATTTATGCGGCCAAAGAGAGCATTTTTATCCAAACCCCGTATTTCGTGCCGGACGAGAGCCTTTTGACCGCTTTGAAAATGGCCGCGCTGTCGGGCGTGGATATCCGGATCATGATCCCGTCGATTCCCGATCACAAAATGGTTTACTGGGCCACCAAATCGTACCTGGGAGAACTGCTTGAGCTGGGCGTGAAAGGGTACCTGTATGAGAAAGGTTTTCTCCATGCGAAAACGATCGTTATCGACGGCAAAGTCGCTTCGGTCGGGACGGCCAATCTCGATATGCGCAGCTTTAAGCTGAATTTTGAAGTGAATGCTTTTCTGTTTGATACCCGGACGGCTACGCGGCAGCGGCTTATTTTCGAAGAGGACATGCTATACTGCTCGCAGTTTGCGCCCGATATGTACAAAGCCCGGTCTCTCCTGGACCGTATGAAGGAGTCGGTAGCCCGTCTGGTTTCTCCGATTCTATAGGATAAGCGACAAAACCCGCGATTACGGCGGGTTTTTTTGTTGTGGAGGGGAGGAGAAGCGGGCGGCAGGCGATTCTGCACGTATTCGAACTTGTTCAAGAGGTCACATTAGATATATAATATACACGTTATAATAGAGGCAGCACTTACTAGGGCAGAAGACGAGCTTCTACCGCTGCCATCCTCGGTAAATACCTTTCTGAAAGTGAGTGGGATCATTAATGGGCCGTAAATGGAACAATATAAAAGAGAAAAAGGCTTCAAAAGACGCAAGCACAAGCCGGATTTACGCGAAATTCGGCCGTGAGATTTACGTGGCGGCCAAGCAGGGCGAGCCTGATCCGGAATCCAACCGTGCTCTGAAAGTCGTTCTGGAGCGGGCAAAAACATACATGGTGCCGAAAGCGATTATCGACCGTGCGATCGAGAAGGCGAAAGGCGGAGGAGAAGAAAGCTACGACACCCTTCGTTACGAAGGTTTCGGGCCTAACGGCTCCATGGTCATTGTCGATGCGCTGACTAACAACGTGAACCGGACAGCGTCGGAAGTACGCTCCGCTTTCAACAAAAACGGAGGCAGCATGGGCGTCAGCGGCTCGGTTACTTACATGTTCGATCCGACGGCTGTGTTCGGCGTGCAGGGCAAGTCTTCCGAAGAAGTGCTGGAGCTTCTGATGGAAGCGGACCTGGATGTCCGCGACATCATCGAGGAGGAAGATACGGTCATCGTCTATGCCGAATCCGATCAGTTCCATGCGGTGCAAGAGGCTTTCAAGAACGCGGGAATCACCGAGTTTACCGTAGCGGAATTAACGATGCTCGCGCAAAACGACCTGGAGCTGCCGGAAGACGCACAGGCCCAATTCGAAAAATTGATCGATGTTCTGGAAGATTTGGAAGATGTACAGCAGGTCTACCATAACGTAGACCTTGGCTAATATACTTTATAGGCCGCCTTCGGGCGGCTTTTTTGCATCCCGGTAAAAGATTAAGAAAATCATATTTCGTTATAGTTTACATAATAATTATTATGTCTATATCGTGAAAAAGAAAAGGCGCCTATTGACGAGACGCCTTTTCTCTTGTATGGTTAATTACATGAGTAACTAACCAGTTAAGTTTGAACATGAGAGTGGTGATAAAAGTGTCGTTCAGAATTGATGACAGCCGTCCTATATTTATGCAAATCGCGGAAAAAATCGAAGATGACATCATTGAGCAGCGGTTGCCAGAGGAAACCCAGGTTCCTTCGACTAATCAATTCGCATCGTTCTATCAGATTAATCCGGCAACGGCGGCCAAAGGCGTCAACTTGCTGGTGGACCAAGGCATTTTATACAAGAAGCGGGGGATCGGGATGTTTGTTGCGGCAGGAGCACGACAAGGACTGATGGAGAAGCGGAAAACTCAATTTTACGAGCAATTCGTCGTCTCGATGGTCCAGGAAGCGGAGAAACTCGGCATCACAACCGAGCAGCTCGTTGAAATGATCCGGAAAGGGGACAGAAGCGAATGAAAGAAGCTGTTGTGCAGGTCAACCGGCTTACGAAAACGTTCCAGGAGGTTACGGCGGTCGACGGGATCAGTTTTTCTCTGGAGCCGGATAAAATTTACGGTCTGCTCGGCCGAAACGGAGCGGGCAAAACGACGGTGATGCAAATGGTTACCGCACAAATGTTTCCCACGAGCGGGGAAGTGCGGGTTTTTGGGGAGCACCCGTATGAAAATTACGAAGTGATGAAACGGATCTGCTTTATTAAAGAAAGCCAGAAATATCCCGATAACTTCCGGGTAGCGGATGTGCTGAAAGTAGCGGCAGCCGTGTTTCCGAATTGGGACGGAGATTTCGCGGAATCGCTGATCCGGGACTTCAGACTGCCGCTGAAGCGGAATATCAGAAAGCTTTCCAGAGGCATGCTTTCCTCGGTCGGGGTCGTTGTCGGCCTTGCCAGCCGTTCGCCGCTCACTATTTTCGATGAGCCCTATTTGGGGTTGGATGCCGTGGCACGGAGCCTATTCTACGACCGGTTGATCGAAGATTATACGCGGTATCCGCGCACGATTGTTTTATCCACCCATCTGATCGACGAAGTAAGCCGGCTGCTGGAGCATGTGCTTGTTATCGACAGCGGCAAACTGATCCTGGATGCGGAAACGGAAGAACTGCGCGGAATGGCTTATACCGTGGTCGGTCCGGCTGCGAGCGTGGAATCTTTCGTAAAAGGAAAAGAAGTGATTCACCGGGAACCGTTCGCGTCAATGCTCTCCGTCACGGTTACGGGAGATTCGGAATCACGGGCTAAGCTGCTGGCCAAAGATATGGGGCTTGAAATCGCTCCCGTATCCCTGCAGCAGCTCATCATCTACCTGACGAAAACCAATCTCGAAGAGAAAGCGGTGAACGGGTTATGAATTTGCAGCGGTTGTCCGGAATCATGAGTATTCATTACCGGAATAAAGTGCTATGGCTCTACGTTCCCGGCGGGGTTCTATTGGGGAATTTTATCGTTAATTATGTGGTGAGCAGGCTGACGGGAAGTGTGGAGATTTATACCGGCGGGTTGGCTTCCGTCTTTGTCTGCCTGTTTATCGGGGGGATTCTCACGGCCGCTCAGACATTTCCATTCGCTCTCGGCTTCAGTGTACGGCGTACCGATTATTACAAAGGGACACTGCTTATGTTTGCAGGGGTATCCGTGCTGACCGCTCTGCTGATTTTGCTGTTCTCCCTGCTGGAAGTATGGACTGGTGATTGGGGAAGCAGCCTGCATTTCTTCCACTTGCCTTATTTGAGCGACGGATCGGTTTTTGAGCAGTTCGTTATTTTCTTAAGCCTGCTTCTTTATAACCTGTCGGCCGGTTTTGGGATCGGAAGCTTCCAACGCAGATTCGGGGGGAAGGGGACATTCATCCTGATGGCGGCTCTTTTCCTGATGATCACTGTAACGGCTTTCCTTTGTACCGCCAACGGCTGGTGGAGTGCCATTTTTGCATGGATAGCGGGGCATACGGCAGTACAATTAGCCCTTTGGCTGTTTCCGTTCACGCTTATATTTGCCGCTGCTTCGTATTTTCTGCTTAGAAGAGCGAGTACGTAATCCAAGATGGTTTGCAGGACGTCCGTTATCGGGCGTCTTTTTTGTTTGGCGGGCATGGAAGGGCGCATTTTATTTACATAATATATATTATATTATGTTATGTTATGTTTGAGGGTTGTGGTGACATATGAAAAAGGCAACATCTTAAAACAGCACAAGCTATTCTACGTTTGTCTTGGACTAGCCGTAACTGCTTCCGTCCCATTGATAAAATGCAAGCATGTCCAGGTCTATTTCAATTCCGATTCCGACGCCGTATGGAATGGCTATTTCACCGTTTGAAGGTTGAACCGAAATCAAACGGTTAAACGGGTTCGATCATGTCCGTTTCCATTTTGCTCCATGGCTCCAAACAGGCTTGAGCGAATAAAGCGTATAAGCGTGTTAATGCGCCGTCATAAGCATGAGGTGTTGCACGAATGCCAAAATTTCTGGCGAGGCTTAATGTTTCCCTGAACTCGTCAATCCCTGTAATATGCAAGGGATCGGGAGTGATAAAATCCATAGCATGCCGGGAAAGCAGGGGAATAAAATCCGATGCCATTTTGATGTTTTCGCCTCCGGCCAAGGGAACAAAGAGCCGGTTTCTTAATGCTGTATATTCGGCTATGTATTTAATTTGGAGCGGTTCTTCCATCCACATGAGATTGGGCCATTTTTCGAGCAAAGTCTTCCACTGAAGAGCTGCCGCCACATCATAACTTTGATTGGCGTCCAAAGCCAAACCGATCTTTTCTTGCAGCAAGTTTTGTACGGACAAGACATGGCTTTGATCCTCAGTAATTGATTTACCGCCTATTTTTATCTTGATGCTGTTAAATCCGGCGGTAACCGCTCTCTGGATCGCTTCAAGTGAACGTTTTTGCCAATCGTGTCCGGCTGAATAGGATTGAAACGAGGCATAGACGGGTACTTTGTCCCGATATTTTCCGCCCCACAGGTCGCATACGGAAAGCCCGCCCGATTTCGCCAAAATTTCGGTTAAAGCCATACTGACAGCCGTGGCTGTACGCGAATGCCACTTTTTTAAAGTCGAGACCAGTTTGCTTCTTTCTACGACCGGTTTGCCTGTCAAATAAGGAATGATGCGTTCCTGAAAACCTTTATGCAAGGTGGGCAGCCAATCCACACACTCGCCCCAGCCCTCGATGCCGGTATCTGTAGTAATCCGGAACAAATAAGTGGTTCGGTAAGATTTGACGCCGTTGGCATCTCCATATGCCGTGGGAAGACGATAGAAGAGCGGGAAGGTTTCGATTGTATGAATGAGCAAGCAAACTATCCTCCTGAACTTGTTGTACCGTTAGTGTGTCATGTATTCACCGATTTATGCCGGAAACTGGAATAAAAGCGTCAATTATTTAATGAAGGTTAATCAAATAACTGGAGTGAGTACGAGCGCGTAATGGAACAATGAAGATACCCTTTTCCCGGTTATATTTTCTGCGGCTGTATATGGGATGGGAGGTTAGATTAAGGTGGTATAAGGAAACCGATCTTATTGTTTACATAATAAATATTATGGTATAAATATTGTGGATCTATGAACACGGGGAGAAACGCTGCAGGGATGAAGGCGCATAATTGCGGCAGGATGGGGCTGGCAGCATTCGCAGCTATGCGTATATTAGTTAAGCCGGTGACGGCATGTATCCCGCTTTAATAAGGTAATCTTGCATGATAATAACGGATATTTATGTGGACCCAACTAAGGAAAAAATGTGTTATAATAAGTGCGCCAAATACATATTTGGCGCACTTTCCTTTTAAATCGATTTTTATTTTCATTTACGGCCAAGAGCAGGAGTGTTTTTGTCATCAAAAGTGGTATACGGATCGTTTTTTCTGTTAGGATACGGCGAAAAATCGATTTGCGATTATCGATCTAACATTTATAAATAACCCGGGTGTCCCGGTGAGTACTTGCTGATGGAGGGAAACGCGCCTTGAAGTATAGCGATGAAATTAAAGAGAGATATGCGGAGCAGATCCGTGCATGTTCATTATGGATGAAACATTCGGGATATACCGAAGCAACGCAAAAAGAATATATCAGGGAAGTACTGAGCTTTCTCCAATCTTTAGAAGGGAGTCCAATTGAAGAAGCCGGCAAAATAGACGTTATCAACTTTCTTGTTTCCAAGCAGCAAACGGCCGGTGAGTCCACAAGAAACCGGTCGCTTTCAGCAATAAGATCCTTTTACAGCGCTTTAATCGACTTTGAGCTGGCAGCGAAGAATCCGGCCTTGGAAGTAAAAAAATCCAAAACCGAAAAAAACAAGAAACCCGTATATCTTGAAGAAGATGAGCTGGTTCAAAGCCTGGAGTATATTAACGGAAGGTATCGGAATCGGAATATCGCCATATTCCTGCTAATGGGTTATTGCGGGTTACGAGTAGGTGAAGTGCACCGATTGAACCTCTTAAACTTCAAAAAGGCAAAAGGAACGATCGAAGTGTTCGGTAAGGGGAGAAAGTGGAATGAAATCCCGCTTCCCGATATGCTTAAGGACTATTTAAGCAAAGTCTTGGAAGAGAGGCTTACTCCTTACAGCAAAAAAGAAGACGCCTTCTTCGTATCACAAAAGGGAAGACGGCTCTCCATCAGGCAGATTCAGAAGATTGCCGGCCAAACTTTCTCAGCTTTTAAGGAGAAAAATCCGAAAGTAACGGACATGAATTTATCCTGCCACAAGCTGCGGCATTCTTTTGCAACCATGATGCTCAAAAAAGGGCATGATATTCGAATCGTGAAGGAGCTTATGGGGCATTCATCCATTGAAACCACTGCGCTCTATACGCATGTAAATGATGAGCAAAAGAAAAATGCGATGGCTTCCGTTAACATACCGATGGAGGCGATTGGATAGTACAAGAGCAGCAATATTAACATAGGACGCTTAGAAGCCGCTTAATTGCGGCTTTTTTTGTTTTGCTTCCGCAAGAATCGAAAGAAGGAATAGGATCGATCATAGCTTCACTTGGGTATATGAAAATGCTATTATAGTAATAATGATTCTCATTCTCAATATAAAAGACGAAATATGCCCGTCGGGGATGTATAAGTGTCATTTGGTCGCAGCAGTGGGTGCAGCCACATGTAGGCAGGGCTTTGATTGCAGGAGGCTAAAGAATATGGACATTAACAAGCTTGCAGAACATTTTGCGCGCACCTCGTTTCGGGTGGAGCAAGTCTGCCGTTACGTGCGGGATTCAGGGAAGAGCTGCGATGATTATACGGAGCCTTTCCCAGGATTTGTTTTCCCCTTAAGGGGCAAGGCCGTTTTTGATTTCAGCGGCAAAGTGTATACGCTGACTCCGGGTAACGTGGTTCACGGCGGGGCTCGAATGCCATTGAACCGAAGGGCTGTTGGCTGTACGAAGTGGGAGTATCTGCTTGTTATATATCAAATCTGCGCACCGGAGCCGTCTGGTTTTTGCTTGTCCAAAACGCATTTTCAGCTGAACACGGGACAGAGTCCCCGTCTCTTGGAATTGTTGGAGCTCTTGTGGCGTTCATCGAGAGAACCCGGCGGAATTTCGACCTTTCAGACAGAAACGCTCTTTCGTTGTGTTCTGGAAGAACTGTTTGTTTGTGCCCGCAATCAAAACAGCGATGGAGAACAAGCGCTATTTGAGCAAGTATCGAAATACATACATGAGCACTATATGGATGGACTCAGCGTCCGTGCTTTGGCCGAACAAAATGACATCAATGAAAACCGTTTGTTCTATGTCTTTAAAAAGCATACGGGAATGGGACCGGGCAAGTATTTGATGGCCTACCGTCTGAACCGGGCTAAGGAGAGCTTGCTTGCGAATGACGCGCCGATCGGCGAGATCGCGAAAAGTCTAGGCTATGAGGATGCGCTGTACTTCAGCCGTATTTTTAAAAAGCAGGTAGGTCTCTCTCCGGGCGAATTTCGCGGGAAGTTCAGGAATAATCCATATGAATTTCAGGATGGTCCCATTCCTATCTAATATGCGTTTTGCTACACTGACCATAGTTTGATCAGTCAAGCGAAACTTACGTTTTATAGGAGGAGACAGAATGAAAGCAGTCATACGATTATTCTTATCGTTCGCGCTTGCGGCAGGTATTTTAGCGGGATGCGCTGGAACGCCGGAGCCTGGCAATAATCAAGCGGGGGCAGGAGCACCTGAAAAAGCTGAAGAAGCCAAGAAAGAAGAGGGCCAATGGCCGAGAACGTATGTAGATGCGCTTGGTCGTGAAATCGTGCTTGAAAAAAAACCGGAGAAAGTAGCGCTCTTGTTCTTCCGCAACTTCGAGCATATGTTTTTGCTGGATGAAGCTCCTGCGGCAGCGACAGATTTGAATGTTTTGGACGAATGGGAGTCATTGGCGCCCTACAAATCGAGCGCAATAACGGATATCGGTTCGATGACGAACCCCAATATGGAGAAACTGCTGGAAGTCGGACCTGACCTGATTATTATGGTTTCTGCACGGTACGGCAGCTATGGAGATCAGCTGGAGAAAATCGCCCCCGTCATCACGGTGGATAGCAATGAGAACAACTGGCAGGGAGCCCTCCAGGAATATGGTAAAATTTTCGGCAAAGAGAAAAAAGCTGAGACCGAAATTAAACGGATTGAAGCATTGATCACGGATTCAAAAGAGCAATTGAACAAATTCAGTGACAAGACCTTTGGCGTCATTATGCTGGGAGACAAGCTGTTTTGGGGCTTTACAACACAATTCGTTTTCAATAAGGAAAGCGGTCTTGCTTTACAGCCGCCAAGCCGATATGTCGATATGTCAACCAAAGGGGAACAGATCTCCCTGGAAGGGCTGGCCGCAATGAATCCCGATTACATGTTTGTAGCTGACATTGGCGGATCTTCGAAAAAGCTGCAAGGCTATCTGAAAGATTTGGAAAGCAATTCCGCCTGGAAATCGTTGAACGCAGTCAAAAACGGGCGAATGTATCAGTTAGACAGCTCAATCGCAGCCGGCGGACCGTTGGGAATCGAATTAGGGGTCAAAACGATTATGAAAAACATGCTGGCACGATGAAAATGATAGTGCCAACCACGAGAAAGGCTTCCGACACAATCGGCAGCTTTTTTCGCTTACTGGAGGAAAATAAGATTATAACGATACATTCCGAAGAAATAATTAGATTTCTATTGTAAGGTTGAGATAACTTATCAGTGATAGGAGGAGACGCCATGACCAGTAAACAAAAAATTGTTGTGATCGGCGCAGGGATTGTTGGGGCGTCCATGACATACAACTTGGCAAAGCGGAATCAGGATGTCACTTTAATCGAGTGCAATCCAACGGCTGGGTGTGAAGTAACCGAAAAATCCTTCGCTTGGATTCATTCCTCGAGCCGGGTTTTGCAAAAATATCGGCATTTATATGATGCCGCACTAACCGAATATCATGAGTTAGAAAAAGAAATGACGGAGCTGAAGATAAACTGGCACGGAGCGCTGTCATGGGGTGTCTCTGCAAGCATGGAAGAGTCTCATATACAAAAATTAAATCGTCAGCAGATTATTGAGCTGGAGCCTAACTTGAGGGAATATCCCGAAGAGGCTGTTTATGCGCGCGAAGAAGGCGCTGTTGATCCTATTTGGACAACAAAACTTTTGGTGGATAAGGCTGAAGAAAATGGAGCGAAAATACTTTTTGGTACGAAAGTGATGAAAATCAGGATAGAGAATGGCAAGGTTGTTGGCGTTCACACATCAAACGGTTTTATCGAATCGGATGTTATCGTGGTAGCAGCCGGTGCAGCCGTACCAGAACTCTGTAAGCCGTTAGGCCTGGATGTTCCAGTCGCTCCTTCGCCTTCTATTATTGTTCGCATGAAATCGAACGAAAAGTTAATCCATACTTTAATCTCGAATTCACAATTTGAAGCAAGACAACTAACCGACGATACGCTAATAGCGGCCGAAGATTATAGGGAGGAGACTGGAGAAAATGGGCCGGAGGCAATTGGAAAACGAACGTTTGAAATCCTTCGTCATGGCTTAAAAGGCGGAGAAAATTTGGAGCTGGAAAGTATCAAAGTAGGAATGAGACCTATGCCTGCGGACGGATACCCTATAGTTGGCTTTATTGATCAGCTAAAGGGGCTATATCTAACTGTTATGCATTCAGCCATTACGTTGGCTCCAGTTATTAGTCACTTGGCTGCAAGCGAAATAATAGACGACGTACGGATCGAAGAATTAGAAAGCTGCCGATTATCCAGATTTAGGCGTCCGTTGTGATAAAGCGTATAAAAGAGATAGAGGCGCTGGATGATGGGCACTGATTCCAGAGTTTTTTTATGTGATACATATAGAAAAGGTGGAATTTGGAAGTTGGGAACGGAGGGAAAGCTTGCTTAAGTGGGATAGCGATGTATGGGGAAAGCTGAGAGGACCGTACAGTTCTGCAGAAAACGTATCTGTGTTATTGCAGCAGCTTATGCGGCAATATAGTCAGGAAATTTTTGATGAAATCTTTCAAGAGTACTTGTACCATCAAAATACGATTTATACGGTTACCTATGCAGCGATGCCGTTTTTGGCACAAATAGCATGTTCTACATCCGATGCTGAAGTGCGCAAAGAGCTGTTTATAAATTGCGGTATAATCGAGGCTAGCCGACGTGAAGGACACGGACACGAAGAGGAGTCATTTCCAGAATCTTGGGGCGAACTGGCTGAAGATGTAGGCAGCTCTGTCTGTACTGAATTGTATCGTGAGTATTTAGAGGCCATAGGTAAACTCAAGGCGCTTACAGAGGAAGTATTCACCTATACAGCCCGTCATTCCATCGATGAGACGGAGAAACGTTATATTCTTATTGCGGATGCCGCTTATCGAGGTTCGTATATGCTTGCCGATATGTTGATGACTTTTATTAACGGTGATGAGTATGTGGCCGTGTGTCCGACTTGCGAAAATGATATATTCATCTGGCCGTATGAAGATAATTCTGTAGAAAACGAAATACTTCTAGCCTATGAACAAGATCCCGTCTTTCAAATTGATCAGGAATCCCATGTGATCGTCCCGGTCACGTCATTTGCAGATGAAGAAATACGAACATTAGCGGAGCGGGCGGAAGCGATCGGGGAGCAAACATTGGTTAGGCATCTGTATTATTTAGCGGGGGAAACATTATGTCCATCCTGCAGAGAGAAAATTTCCGTATGGCCGTCTTTACTTAGCACATTTTCAAGGTAAAACACAAGTTAAGGAGCCGGCGAAAAAATGAAAAAATGTTACAGAATCACTGGTAGCTGAGATTATTCGAAATTATTCGAAATCGTCCAGCATATAACGCCAATCAGTTTTGGAGATGTTGTTTTCTTACGGTAACGACAATATGACGAACGAAACGATTACCTTTTTATGAAATGATCAGGCGCAGAAGTCAGAAGTAGTCAGTTAAGTATAAGATAGATACGTGTTCTCAATTTTCATACATACTACTTCATAAAATCCGTATTTTGTACATATGTCTTACAGTCGCGTTTTCAATGCTTATATATTGTCATCCGACACAAACCTCAGGTTTTTTTCCTTCAAATGATTGATGTACCTTCTATATGTTCTTGTCCTAAATCCCAATACGGCAAACGATATAAGTTCTTGTCACTGAC
>NZ_FNVF01000011.1:33827-162450 GCF_900107975.1 Paenibacillus sp. UNC499MF | reverse complement strand
CAGCTCCCGTCGCGCCCGTGGCTCCGGCAGGGCCAGTCACTCCTGTCGGTCCTGCAGGGCCGGGTGCTCCCGTCGCCCCTGTGGCGCCCGATGCACTGGAGCTTGCATTCATAACAACAACTTCGTCCACCAAGACGTTCGATGAATTCGCCAAGGGCGAAAGGGTCACCAGAAAAGAAGCATACGCCGCATTGGCAGGTACCGGATCGGTTACCTCGTAAAGCATTTTCCATGAACCGGTTGATACGTCGGGCAGGGTACCCTGCTGAATGGTGCGGGCTATTCCATTCGAAATGAACAAATACGAGGAATCGTAGTAAGCCAGCGTCACATTAACTTGCGGACTTGTGCCGCTTCCCGTTTTAGCGAATGAAGCGGAGAGCGAATAGCTTTCTCCCGGCAGGGCAAAAACCGCCTGGACGATCCCGGCACCGACAGTGCCGCCCGTCATCAGGCAGGCATACGCGCCGACTTTGGGGTTTGTACTCGTTGCAACGGCATTGTAGGCTCCCCAGGACTCCATGGTTCCCAGTTCAAAGCTGCCGTTTTGAATCAGATTGTTAAATAAAACGGTCATAACCTCACCTCCTCTATTAATCTATTAATTCCAGCAGGAGTTGGTTTGTAGAGTTAGCCTTTGCCGAAAAAATCGGGCTCACGCCGGGCCTCATTCTTCACTTAAAGGCACGAAATGATTTTGGGGGCAAAACGTTTTAACCTTCTCGACGATATGACTCGGGTTGTAGCCCGTTTTTTCCAGCTCTACCGCAGAGATTTCCAAATTCCATTTGTTCCGGAATATTTCCGCATTGTACAGCCCCTGCTCATTCCAGGCGAGTCCGTTGGCCGCAAAAGTCGCGTGGCCGTGATGATGCACATAAACGTCGCAGGCGGCCCACAATATTTTTCCGCTGAGGCGGGCACGAAGGCAAAAATCGTCATCCTCATATCCCCCGGGATAAAAACGTTCATCAAAGCCTCCGATGGTATCGATCAGTTTTTTATGGAAAAGCATGCAAAAACCGATCAGCCGATGAGGATAAAATCCCATCCCTATGTTCTGCTCTCTCCACTTGCGCGCAAACTGCTGCATTTCGTCCACAGTCCGGTATGGGTCCGGTTTGATCCGCTGAATCGGCGCCACGTTGCAGGAGACAGGTCCGACGATACCGATGGTCTGATCCCAATCGAGCCAGCCGCGCAGCCCTTCCAGCCAGCTTTCCGTAACGACGACATCGTTGTTCAGGAGCAGCAGATAGTCGCCTCTGGCCGCCCGGATCCCCTGGTTGCAGCCTCCCGCAAAACCTTTGTTCACAGAGTTGGCAAGCACTGTCGCATTCCGGACGGCCGATAAATAGGCCAGAGTCCCGTCGGTCGATCCGTTATCCACAAAAATAAATTCGTATGGCAAAGACGTATGCTTTTGCACGCTTTCCACACAAGCCCGGGTATGCTCCAGCCCGTTCCGGGTCAATATAATAATCGAAGTTAAAGCTGCCATTCTCTCACTCCTTTTTCGGATTCCTGCTAGAATATGTATGCAGTTAAGAGACAGCTTGGGTCTTGAGAAAATTAAACACCCGTACCAAAAAAAGGCTTCCTAAAGAAGCCGTCTACTTAGTCGGGAAATAATGACAACCTTTTTGATAAACTGTAACTATTATGGTAACTTAACAGAGTAACCAAAGATCCCTCAAGGGAATAAAGGAGAGACAATCATGGAGCTTAAAAATAAAACGGCCATCATTACCGGAGCCGGCAAAGGAATCGGCAAAGCAGCCGCCGTCGCGCTGGCCAAAGAAGGCGTTAACCTCGGGCTGCTCGCCAGAAGTACGGCTGACCTGGAAGCCCTCCAAAAAGAGCTTGCCGGTACATACGGAGTTAAAGTTTTCCACGCTTCCGCCGATGTTTCGAAACCGTCCGAAGTGCAGCAGGCTATCTCCTCCTTAACCGGAGAGCTCGGCCATGTCGATATTTTGATCAACAATGCGGGAATCGCCCAGTTCGGTACGGTGGCGGAAATGGACCCCGAGCAGTGGGAGCGCATCATTCAGGTCAACCTTATGGGAACGTACCATGTGACACGCGCCGTTCTTCCCGGAATGATCCGCCAAAACAGCGGAAATATCATTAACGTGGCTTCTACGGCCGGAGAACGCGGTTTTGCGACCGGCTCCGCTTACTGTGCCTCCAAATTCGGGGTTCTCGGTCTGACCGAGGCACTCATGCAGGAAGTGCGTAAATCCAATATCCGTGTAACGGCGCTGACGCCAAGCACAGTCAATACGGAGCTGGCAAGCAATGCGGGCCTCAAAATCGGCGACGAAGACCGGATGATGCAGCCGGAAGACGTAGCGGAGCTCATTACGGCTGCGCTGAAGCTTCCGCCGCGCGTGTTCATCAAGACCGCCGGCATCTGGACGACCAATCCCCAATAACGGCTGGTTTTTAAATTTCCCGGGGATTTCCACGGGTAAGCTTTCGAAAGCTTATTTCTAAAAAGACCTCTTCCGCTCGCAACGGAGGGGGTCTTTTATCCGTTCTGTTTTCTTTTGTTAAAAAAATATCAGGAAGGTTAACTATGTATAGAGTCAACATTTACTCTCAAAAGTTTTAAATGTTTATTTTGGGGGTCGATTTAGGAGGGATTTAAAATGAGTTCGGCAGAGGCGAACGTGAAAACCTGGTTTTTCAAGGAAGACGGTGGAATTCCGAACCACCCCCGGTTGCCCGTGCTTCTGTACAGGGGAGCTTTTTCGGAAAATACGGAACAGACGGAAAAGCTGTTTAACCGGCACAACTGGCTGAACAGCTGGACCAACGGGGTGTTCGACTACCATCATTACCACAGCAACGCGCACGAAGTGCTCGGGGTCATTAGCGGAAGCGCGGTAGTCCGGCTCGGCGGCGAGCACGGGGAAGAGATAGAGCTGAAGACCGGCGATGTGGTCGTGCTTCCCGCCGGAACCGGACACAAAAAGCTGTCCGGCAGCTCCGATTTCAAGATCGTAGGGGCCTATCCGGGCGGCATGGAGCCTGATCTTCACAAGGAGAGCGAAAGCGTAACACCCGCCATCCGGGTAAAGATCGGCGGCGTTCCCGTACCCGACACCGATCCCGTATTCGGTGAGGACGGGCCGCTCCTCCGCTTATGGAAATAAAAAAGAACGGACCGGGCAATGAGTGCCGGTCCGTTCTTTTTATACGGGTATGCGGGCAAGTGCATAACGCCTGAATATCCTGAGGCGGGCGGGACGACGCAGCGCAATGACGCTCTCCGGCATGAGCGACCCCGCCGGAGCACGGGCGGCATGTACGGCGACCGCCGAGCGGGAAAGCCTCGGACGCGCTTCAAGCCGCGCCCCCGACGGCAAGCCGGCCCGTCTGCGGCCCTCACGCCGGGCTCTCACCGGCCTGCCGTGCGCACGGCCGCTTCCCGGCGGCCCGCCGTCATCGGCGCCCCGCACAGCGGGCAGGCCTTGGCGGGCGCACCGGAAGCTTTGCCGAGGGCGGCGGGTTCGCCCGCGGCAATCCGCACCCAGGCGTTGCAGCCGGGTCCGGTGCAGAGCCACGCGGGCACCGTCTCGGTGCGTACCGGCGCGGCCGGTGCGCTCCGCTCCGGTGACCTGCCGGACGCCGGTGCGGTGCGGGTGACCGCCGTCACCGTCCGCTTGCCGGAGGCCGACTGCGCGCGGCGGCCGGAAACCGGCGAGTCGCCGCTCCGCCCCGTAAAAGCGGACACGACGAACCGCGAGACGCCCGCTTTTCTTCCCCGGTAGAGGGAAGGCGAGCTTACGATAAGCTCCTCGCGGGCCCGGGTTACGGCCACGTAGGCAAGTCGCCGCTCCTCTTCCAGGTCGGCGGCGCCACCCTCCGCTTTCGGGTCCAAAGCGGAGCTGTGGGGCAGGCTTCCCTCGCAGGCACCGAGCAGGACGACTACCGGAAACTCCAGCCCTTTGGAGCGGTGAATGGTCATCAAAGCGACCCGGTTGCCCTGCTCCTCGGAGAGATGGCGGCCGCTCTGTCTGCTCCGGGACAGCACGTCGTCCACGAACAGGATGAACTCGGCCGTGGAGCGGAACCGCTGCGCCGACGTTTCCAGCTCGTCCAACATCTCCTTCAGCATTTCCTTGTGCTGGGTGGGCTGCTTCCGCCCGTCCGTCTCGACGTAGGCGTCGTAGAAATGCACCCTCATTTTGCGGATCGCATCCAGAGGCTCCAGCTTTTTCAGCTCACGAATCAGTTCCAGTCTGGCCTGGATCTTCTCTCTCTGAAAGTCCTTCCGGTCCGGCATCGCCAGCAAATGGACCAGGGGCCCTTTCTTCGGCTGCCGGGCCTCCTGCTGGCGGATATAGGCCATCCCGTGCTCGCGGTTGATGTACAGCGACGGCAGCACTCCCTCCATCGCCTCGAAGTCGCGGCGGTTCAGCGACAGGCGCATATGATCGAGAACGGGTTTAATCAGCCAATGCTCGTACAGCAGCTGCCCGTCCCCGTAATCGATATAGGGGATTTCCCGCAGAACGAGCTGCTCCAGCAGAGCGCGGTTGTTGCTTGCGGAGCGGTAGAGCACGGCGAAATCCCCGTAACTTCGTCTCCCGCCCTCCACATCCTGGCGGATACGGGAGAGAACGATTTCCGCCTCTTCGTCGGTCGTAAGCGGCCGGATATACTGGGGCCGGGCGCTGCCCGCGTTCGCAGCTTTCAGCGTCTTCACCCGCCGCATCTTGTTGTGCCGGATGATCTCGTTCCCGAGCCCGACGATGGACGCCCCCGAGCGGTAATTAATCGCCAGCGTGATCACCTTGGCGGACGGGAACTCTTTTTCAAAATGGAGAATAAATTCGCTGCGCGCCCCGTTAAACGAATAAATCGTCTGGTCGTCGTCCCCAACCACCATCAAATGGTTCTGCGGCGCCGCAATCATGCGGATAAGCTCGTACTGGATGCCGTTCGTATCCTGGAACTCGTCCACCATGACATACTGGAAACGGTTTTGCAGCGAGCGCAGCAGGCTCTCGTTCTCCTTGAGCATCCGGTACGCCCGGAGAAGCACATCGTCGAAATCAATTTTGGCGTTGGCCCGTTTCCAGTCTTCATAACGGATCAGAATACTCCGGATTTCTTTCTCTTCATTCGTCTGCTGTGGGAGATCCTGCAGCTCCGTCCGGTTCATTTTATAGGAGGAAAGCAGCGTTAAAAGCGTTTCGGGCTGATACGTATCGGGAATTCCCAGCTCCCGCATAATCTGTTTAAGCAGGATATGCTGCCTGCGCGTCTCGTTAAAGATCTCTTCCTGAACGCCCTGACTCCTGATGATCCGCAGAAAAAAAGAATGAAACGTCCGCGCTTGAAGCCCGGAGGCTTCCTGGGCCGTTATTCCCGGCAGCGCGGCGATTCGTTCTCTCATTTCGGCGGCGGCTTTGCTGGAAAACGTGACAAGCAGAATGCTCGCCGCCCGGATCCCGCGCACCGCGAGCAGATAGCCCGTCCGGCAGACGAGCACGGACGTTTTGCCCGAACCGGCGCCCGCGAGCGTCAGCAGCGGTCCTTCGGAATGTCTCACCGCCCGGATCTGAGGCTCGTTCAGGGCGATGCCCCGTTCCTCCAGCCGGCGGAAGTAAAAAGCGTCCCGGTCTCCGTCCGGAACCAGTTCCCTGCTTGTATGTGCGGAAGCCATGGCGGCTTGCGGAATGTTCGTATGACCCGTACCCGGAGGCACGGTGTAAAAAGGGGCCTGACTCAAAACCGTTCACCTTCAACTTCTGTCTTTTTTATTCTCTGTGCTGCCCTGTGCAAGCCTGGTTTGAAAGCTCACCCTAGAACTATACCACTCCCCGGACGAAGAGAATACATTCCGATAACAATTTGTAACATAACTGCAATCCAGTTTTCATCTTCCTTTAATATAAAAGCCCTATACTAAAACTCGACCCCCTTTTAATAAATAAATCTTAAGACCCGCAGCCCGTTGCTGCGGGTCTCTTTCTTTTCAAAACTGGATCGCCTATCCATTTTTTTCGTTCCTACGGAAACAATTCGGCGGTGCTCCCCGAACAGTATAAAGGACGAGCCGGAATCGAGCCGGCCCTCCGTCACTCCCCTGCAGCCGCCGATAAGCGTGGGCGGAAGCTTTTGATGACCATCGTAGGCCCTTAAGTCCCTATCGCACGTACACAAAACGTGGTCATAAAAACAAGAGGAGGTTTTCCTTTAACCATGAAAAAATTGCCTATATTTTTATCCGCCGCCGCATGCGCCATCGGCCTTGTCAGCGCGGCCCCTCCGGCCTCGGCCATGTCCCTGTCCACGGGAACCCAGAGCGAGCACGTTCTGGACCTTCAGGAGCGGCTTGACACGCTCGGGTACTTTGACGCGGGCGTCACCGGTTATTTCGGAATGAAAACGGCGGAGTCCGTGAAAAAGTTCCAGCGCGCCTACGGCCTTCCCGTCGACGGCGAAGCCGACTCCAAGACTCTCGGCAAGCTGGAGAAAGCGGCGGTTCCGAAGCAGAACGCTCTGGATCAAATGGCGCGCATCATTTATTCCGAAGCCCGCGGCGAGTCTTACCAGGGGCAGGTTGCGATCGGCGCCGTCGTTATCAACCGCGTGCAGTCCAACCAGTTCCCGGATTCCATTCCGGGCGTCATTCACCAGCCGGGACAGTTTTCCGCCATCCGTGACGGCCAGTACTGGCTGAAGCCTAACGAAACGGCTTACAAAGCGGCACGCGCCGCCCTTAACGGCTCCGATCCGACCGGGGGCGCGCTGTTTTACTACAATCCCGACGTCGCCACTTCGTCCTGGAGCAAATCGCGTCCGAGAACGGCCGTGATCGGGAACCACGTTTTCACGAACTGATCGAGCTTTCATCATAAAGGGCATCACCTACACAGGTCCCCGCACGCTAAAAAGCCAACTTTGCCCCGACCACGCAAAGTTGGCTCTTTCCTTTTCCATCCGCCTTTACTGCATAGGCAGCCAGCTCACTTTCCAGATCCCGGCTTTATTCCGGGTCAGGCTGAAGCCTTTTTTATCCTCCGCCGAAACGGATCCCCGCTTCGTCATGACAATAGAAGCGGAATCTCCGCTGATTTCCTGGTACAGCATGTAGTCCTTGCGCAAAGCGTCCCATTTCTGTTTCGCCTGTTTGTCCGCATCCGGTTCCCTGCCGATTTCGGTCAAGTATTGTTCCCGGCTCGGCGTGGCGTAATCGCTGCCTTTTACCAGAAGGGCGTAGACCGTCTCCCAGTCCCCTTTTTCCGAAGCCGTCACGTAATAGCGGAAAATATCGATCGGCTCCAGCCCCTTGAGGGAGTCGTCCGTCCGGGTTTTGGCGAAGTCTTCATAGCGGTCCGACATTTCTTGCTGAGTGAAGTACCACTGAGGGTCTGTATCCTCCTTGCGGTCCAGCCCCAGGAACGGGTTCGGAAGAAAATCCGATTTACCGATTCTTCCCCTGTACTCGGTATCTGTCCGGATCATGTAAAACCCGTCCACTTCCTCATCGATCAGTATTTTCGCACCGGGAGTCGGGTACGGCTTTGTTCCGGCGGGGGCTTTAGCTTCCACCGGATTTTTGAGCAATCCTTCTTGTGCAAGGCTGGAATCGTAGACTCCCACGTTTTTTTTGGGCACCCACTTATCTCCCGCATATTGGCGGCCGTCATAGGAGAAGACATTGACGCAAACCCAATCCCGATAATCCTTTATAACCTGAACAACCCTGCCGTTCTTCAAAACCCCGCCGGAAGGATTCGGTTCTTCCGGATACAGCGAAAAATTAACGCCTTCTACAATAAGGCCGTAATAAGGATTCGTCGTCACGACAGGCCTCTCCCTCAAAAATTGACTGAGCCGCACTTCTTTAAGCCGCTTCTCCGCGTCTTTGTTCAGGTACCACTCGGGAATCCAGCGCTTTTCGCCGATTTTCACGAATCTGTTCCGCTTCTCCAGAACCGTAACCGGCTGCTCTGAATTTACGGTACCGACTTCCTCGCCGCCGAAAGCTTCCGGCTCGGACACGACTGTCGCGTCTCCTTTGAGATAGAAGGTTCCCGTTTCCTGCTGCAAAGGAGGAGCGGTCGCCTGCGGCGGCTCCGTCGGCTTCACGAACCCGGACCATGCCTTGGTAACGGCGGGAGCCAATTCTCCGCGGAACAGGAACGTGGCCGCCGCCAGGCACAGAAGCACAGCCGCCAGTACGGGCAGCGTTCTCTTTCTTCTTGGGAAGCCCGGCTTACGCACACGGCCGCCCGCAGCGGATTCCGACGCCTTTTGCTCGATGCGGTAAATATCGTCCATCGTGAAGGTTTTTCTCGGAAATGGCCCCGATTTCAGCTTATCGTACCATTCCGGTTTAGGCCCGTTCATAAGCAGACTCCTCCTTCCATACTTCCGACACCTTTTTGCGTGCGCGCGACAGCCGCGATTTTACGGTTCCCTCCGACACGCCCAGCACCTGGGCGATTTCCCCCATCGTCATGTCGTATTTGGCATCCAGCACGAGCACTTCCCTGAATTTAGCGGGAAGCTTCATGACTACTTCCCAAATCTCGTCCGTAAAAGCCGCCTCCATCACTTCGCTCTCCGCCGACGGATGGGTGCTGCCGGACCTCGCACGGCCGACCAGAATCACCCTGCGCATGAAAGCCGTCCGCATATGATTGCGCGCCGTGTTGCGGGTTATGGCAAACAGCCACGTTTTGACGGAAGCTTTTCCTTCGAACGTATCCAGGTGACGGAAGACACTCAAAAAAACATCCTGTGAAATATCGTCCGCCAGTTCCCTGCGCCCGGTCAGGAAGAAGGCGTAGTTCCACACGTCCTGCCCGTAATCCAGCATCACCGTCCGAAACTGTTCTTTGGCCGGTTTTCCCTCTTCGTTCACCTGCTGAGCCCCCAACGCCTTCACCTCCACCCATTAGACAACAGAAACCGCGAAACCGTTCCCGCTTTGGGATTTTTTTATAAAAAGCCCGTAGCGGCCGGACCGCTCCCGGCGCTTCCAACCCAGACATGACGCGGTATACCAAGCGGACGACGGAAACGGCTTGCCCCTGCCATCCAGCCAAAAAAAAGGCCGCCAAGGCAGCCTTTCAGTCAGACCCGGTTTCAAGAGGGCCTGCCTTCGTTCCTTCTTCCGTCCAGGTTCTGTAAGCGTCTATGTTGGCTTCGGAATCGTCGCTCGCATCCGACGTTTTGTAATACCGGGCGAAATATGCGTGCTCCGCGTCCGTTTTGTTATCATCCGTATTGAGCAGTAAATGGAATTCGGAAATTTCCGGATTCCAGTTTACACTGCGGGCGATTTCCCGCATATGCTCGGGCGTGACGAACGCCTTCACGGCAGTAAGGACGGCCGCATGCGTATCCGGGTCCGGTTCCCCTTTCCAGTCGATCCTGCAGGTTACATCGGGCCGGGTAAACGTGCAATAGAGCCCTTTATACCCCTTCAGGTTCTTTTTCATGGACTTGGCGGCAGCCCGGATGGTCTCCGTTTTCACACCGTGGGTCACACTGCATGCGGACAGCGCCGCGACAAGCGGCAGCACAAGGACGCCCCATAGTATAATAGACCGCTTTTTCAGCGGAATTCTCCCGGCAATCGGCGGGACAACATCCCGTCGGGTCTGTTCGGTCCTTTCGGTCCTTTCGGTCCTTTCGGTCCTTTCGGTCCGTTCCATCCGTTCGTCCATATTCGGCCTCCCGCGTCGTTTTAACTTCCGTTCCCGCTTCCCGTCCCGCCGCAATTGGCTCACCGGCACCCCGCCGCTGCTCTGAGGCCCTTTTTTCCGGCTTCCTCCACTTCCTTATATTTCCTGCCACAAGTACGATCTTACCAAGTTTTCGCTTATAATAGAACTAACTGTAACAACACGATCAACATTTATCTTATGTTCTGAAAAAGGAGACTGCGACCATGAATTCCGTTATCGATCTGCTGACCCGGCACCGCTCCATCCGCAAGTTTAAACCGGACCCGATTCCGGCCGATCAATTGCAAGCGATTGTCGCTTCCGCACAAATGGCTTCCACGTCAAGCAGCGTTCAGGCCTATACCATCATCGCCGCTAGCGATCCCGCGCTCAAAAAAGAACTGGCCCGGCTCGCCGGCAACCAGGCCTATGTCGAGCAGTGCGGACTGTTCCTCGTGTTCTGCGCCGACCTGAACCGGCTCCGCAAAGCGACCGAGCAGTCCGGGGAAGTGTTCCACCAGAACACCGAAAGCTTTCTCGTCGCTTCGATGGACGCCGCCCTGGCCGCCCAGAATGCCGCGATAGCGGCCGAATCCCTCGGCCTCGGCATCTGCTATATCGGAGGCATCCGCAACAACCCGGACGGCGTCGCCGAAGCGCTGAACCTTCCGGAGCTCGTTTATCCGGTGTTCGGAATGTGCGTAGGCGTGCCGGATCAGGAGCCTTCTCTCCGCCCCCGGCTTCCCCAGACGGCCGTTCTGCACGAGAACGGCTATCAGAGCGAACGCTCGGACGAAGGTGTCCGCCTGTACGACGAAACGACACGGAAATATTACGAGGAACGGACCGGAGGCAAACAGAGCATCACCTGGTCCCGGAGCATGGCGGACAAGTACCGCCAGCCTGTACGCGCTCATTTGAAGCCGTTTCTGGAAAAGCAGGGGTTCAGGCTGGAATAGTTCAATCCCCCGAATAAACAAAAGACCCCTTCTTTTGGGGTCTTCATTCCGCTAGGCATGACCTTATTTGGCTCGATGAACGGTCAAATTGACCCGGTTGGTCTCACACATGAAGCTGGAGAGGTGGACCGGCTCATCGTTCGAGTCGAAAGCAATTTTTAAGATGCGGAACAGATTCGCCCCGATATCACATTCAAGAAGCTTCGCGTAATCTTTGGTCGCCCCAATGACATCGATGATCTTATCATTGCTTACGATTTCGGTATGATAGTCCTCCGACAGAATCTTGTAGGTCGATTCGTTCATCGCAATCTTCTTCTCCAGATCGGGGAACCGGGTGAGTGAATAGTGGGCAATATCATAGAAAAGAGGGCGGTCATCCACGTACATCAGCCGCTCAAGCTCCAGCACGGGACTGCCTTCCTCAATCTGAAGATGCCCGGCCACCTCCTCCGAGGCCTGAATGACCTCGCTCCGGAGAATCCGGGAGTTGGGGATCATGCCGAGCTGATGGCTGAACTCCGAGAATCCGCTTACAGATAACAGCTCATTGTGGAACTTGTTCGAGGCCACGAAAGTGCCTCTGCGGGGAATCCGCGTCAGCGTGCCGTCCCGCACCAGTTCCTCGATCGCTTTCCTGATCGTAATCCGGCTTACCTTATACGTATCGCAGAGCTCCGCTTCGGTCGGGATCTGTTCATCCGGTTTATATCTTCCGTCCTGGATATCATTCTTCAACATTTGCCGGATCTGCATATACAGCGGCTGGGGGGTTGAAGGATTTAAATTCATCGTTCATTCATCCTTATCCATCAATGATTATATACTACGTATTATACATTGATGGCCTGCATCAGTCACCATGCCCCGAAATATCCTATGGTCTTGGCCGCTGTGGCCGCACCAAGCTCCAGGCACGCTTCTATCGAAATCCCTTTCAATCTGCCGTAGATGAACCCGGCAATGAACGAATCTCCCGCACCCATCGTATCCACCACATCCACCTTACCGACACCGCACGTATAGAACCGCTCTCCGTCATAGGCAAGTGAACCGTTCTCACCCAGGGTAGCTACGGCAATCTGAGAACCTCTCTGCTTCACTTCGGTCAGCAGTCCCCGGATATAGTCATCGTCCCGGGTATACGAGAAGAACGGATAATCCACGTGAGGCGTTAAGGTCTGTACGAGCTCGTCGCCAAGCTGATCCGAGAAATCAAAGGAGGTTACCAGCCCCTTTTCCTTAAACGCGGCAAAATATTTATCCGCATGCCCCCATATTCCCGAATGTACAAGCTGGTAATTTCCCGCAAAGCCGAGCTCTTCCGGAGTAAGGGAGAACTGTGCCATAACTCCTTCGTCGTAATCGCCAAACTTGCGGTCGTTTCCCATCATCTCGACGTGGGTTACCGCTGTTTTTCCAGGCTTTTTGGATATCCGGGAAGTGTCCACACCTTTATCCCGAATCGCCTGAATCATAATCTCCCCATACATGTCGGTACCTACCCAGCCGATATAAGCGGCCTCTGCGCCTAGCTCGGTCAAATAAACGGCCACATTCACCGGGTTGCCGCCCGGATAAGCTTTGCCGCTGGCCTGATAGACATCCATGCAGTTATCTCCGACTGTAACAATTCTCATCTTGCTCCCGCCTTCCCTGCGATTAAAAGAGGAGCACTACAAAGTAGTGCTCACGACATTTTAATATTCCATTTGACGATAGTATCTTCTAAGCGTTAACGGATGGTTTCTCTCGCGCTCCAGGTGGACGCTGATGCGGCTGAGCACGGACCAGTTGATATTAACGGAAAAATGCTTTCTGAACTCTTCGCTGATGCCTTCCATTTTGAATTCTTTGGTATCAATAAGGGTCAGCTTCTTCGTAATTTTCTCGGCAAAACGTTCTACACGGTCCATAAGCGGACGGGTTTCGTCTTCACCTTTCAGCAAAATCACGCTGGTATCCTCAACCACCAGCTCAAGCGTGCCGTGGAAGAATTCCGCCGCATGGATCGATTTGGCGTGAATCCACTGCATCTCTTCCAGAATGCACATCGCGTAGGAGTACGTATTCCCCCACAGATTTCCGGAGCCGACCATCATGTGGTAGTCGGTATCCTTATGCTCCTTAGCGAAGGCTTCCGCTTTCGGATCGAATGTCTTGACCGCATCCAGAATCGCACGCGGCAGCAGGGAGACTTCCTTGACGAATTGATCATATTGAGGGAACTCGTTGTTGTTATACATGAAGCGGAATACGACCATGTGCAGCAGCATGAAGAATGTATCGAAGGAATGCTTCTCCGAGCCGGTGGTGATGCAGTGATCCACAATCTTCGTCAGCGGTGTGTCCGGTTCAGCTACGAGGGCAATGGTGGTCGCGCCCCGCTCTTTACAGAACTCGGCTGCGGCCACAGTCTCCTGAGTGGTCCCGGATACGGAGGTGAAGATACATACCGAATCTTTGCTGAAATGGCGGTTGTTCATGACCATGAACTCAGCGGCGATCTCCGCATGCACGTCAATCGTCGAGTTCGATTTCAAAATATATTCGTAAGGATACATCATGGCGATCGTACCGCCCGCTCCGATCAGAAAGAGGTTGCTGTACCCTTGTTTGCAAATTCCGTCCACAATCTCTTCAATCTGCCCTCTGAAGGCAAGGCCCTCTTGTTCCACAAGCTTAAGGAATAACTGTTCATCAAAGTTCAACATGTTCGTTCCCTCCCCATATTAGAGACGATCTCCAATATGATCCAATTTTATTTGTTATGTCTTGTATTATAAATTAACATTACAATTAAAACAACATTTTTTTGACTACGCTACGACTCCGCTGTCCCCGGACTTTTTGGAGCCATATTTCTTCTCCCAGTAATAGTACACGGGCAGGCCTGTCGCGATTACGATTGCAGCCGCAATCATGCCTTGAACCGGAGCCCACGTAAAGGTTCCCCATGCCAGCCATGCCGCCCCGGCGATCGCCAGGATGGTCGTTACTCTCCACATAGGCATCCGGTAGATCGGGTTATAATCGTCTCTCTTCCGGCATTTGTAGACGGCGGCAAAGTCCAGGATGTTAATAACCAGCTGGATGAGTGTAAAGTAACCCAGCAATTCCGTTAGATTGCTGAAGAAGACAAGAATACAGGCAAATGTAACCTGAGCGATAATCGAGAAGCTGGGGGTTTCGAATTTGGGATGGACTTTCCCGAAGCGTTGGAAGAACAGTCCGTCCTTCGCCATGGCATACTCCAGGCGCGGCTGAAACATAATACACGAGCTCAAAGAACCCAGAATAACAATGATTGCGGTAACGGCCACAAAGGATGAGGCCATACCAGATAATCCCGGAATGTATTTTACGGCGTCGGACACGGCAGCGCTGGAGCCCATCAGCTTGTCGAACGGCATCAAGCCGGTGACACACACCGCAAGCAGTGTATAAAGGCCAAGTATAATCAGCACCGAGCTGATTAACGCCTTAGGGAGAACTTTCCCCGGATTTTTGAATTCTCCGGCCATAAAACAGATGGCTGCCATTCCCGTGTACGCCCAGGTCGTAGCGGATACGCCTCCGATAAGGCTTGAGCTTCCGGCTCCCGCCGCTGGAGTGTAAGAGAAGTTGTCAAAATTCATATACATAAGTCCGAGCACAATAACAATCAGGAAAGGTATAATTTTAACAGCGGTAATAATGACCTGAAAGCTTCCGCCTCCCTTAACGCTGCGGTAATGGATGGATGTGATAATCAGAATGATCGCCACCCCGAGCAGCTTGCCGGCGAACCCGGCAAAGAACGGGAAGAAGCTTGCCAAGTAGGCCACGATGGCCAAAGCCATAATTGAAATGGACGGCGGATCGAGCGCCCAGAATGTCGCCCAGCCATACAGGAAGGCCAGGGGCCTCCAGCCCGCTTTATTCAGATAAACGTAACCGCTTCCATTTTGCGGATAAGCCGTGGATAATTCAGCCAGCACCATGACCTGGGGAATTGCGATGATCCCGCCTATAATCCAGGCCAGGATTGAAATCGAGGGAAGACCCGCCGCTTTTGCCACATCTCCCGAAGAGACAAATATTCCGGAACCTACCGTAGTTCCAACCGCGATAGCCAGGGCCGACCAGAAACCCAGTTTTCGTGTAAGTGTGTCATTACTCATAGCGAGTTCCTCCAAATCAAGATGATAGGACTTCCATATCCCTTATTTTCCTGATTGATTTCTTAAGTGCCTCATGCGGGTTCTCATAATAACCGGATCCCATAATCTCTAAGGTGCAAGCTCCTTGATAACCGCGGCTTTGAAGCGCTGCTACATATTCCCTCCAATTCAGCACCCCGTCATCTAAAGCCAGATGCGCATCGGAAGAGCGGTCTCCGTCAATCAGATGGAAATGGCAGAGCTCTGGCAGTTTCGTAAAGTAATCCTCCGGTGTCTCACCTGCGAGCTGCATCGCTACGGTATCGATCATTCCTTTTAACGAAGGGGAATCGATGTCCCTCATCACCCTCAGTATTCCCTCCACATCGGTCAGAAGATTCGATTCGAACCGGGTCAGAGGCTCCAATGCAAGCGTCATCCCCTCCTTCTCAGCCACCCGCGATACCTTATAGATCGAATCGGTTGCATATTTCCACGATTCCTCCCGGGATACCGAGAAGTCCCCGATTCCCGAAGTCATAAGCATCATATCCGTCCCCAGCTCCAGCGCGGCGTACAGATTATCGATGAAATAATCAATGCTCTTCTGCCGCAAATGCGTGTCTGAGGCCGCGATGTTGAACGGATAAACGCACTGCTCCGGCGTGTAACAGACAACCTGCATATCTCTTGACTTCAACTGCTGCCTGATTTGCCTTAAGTTACCGAGAACATTGCGGTAGACATACAAATGAGGCTCACCCGCCCACAGTTCGATATGACCGATGCCTAGCTCCGACATGGAATCCAGGAAATGCTGAAACGGAAAATGCTTGTACGTAATGTTCATTCCGGCTAGGTTCATTGCTTCACCCTCTCTTAATGAAAGCGTTTTATTATTTGTTATGCTTTGTATTATAACTAAGAGTTACATTGATTTCAATGCCTTTTTTTAAAAGGGTAAAAATTCCGGTGTCTCGTCTTAAAAGTACGATCCTACTTTCAGTTCGTTTAACAGAACACAAAAAAGCAAGCTTGGCGGTGCTGCCCGCTCTGCTTGCTCTTTTGGGGATTAATTTTAGCTTGATTAACAAACCTCGACCAGCTCATTTGATTTAAAACCGTTACAGAAATCATGGGATGTCTTTCCTGAAGGACGGGTACACTAGGTTGGGACCATCGCTGATCCAAACAAGCTGTGCTTCCGTATCACGTACGTACAAGGAGGGAAACAACATGTCCGAGAATAACAATAAACAGAACCGCAACAGCAACGGCCAAGACGGTATTAATGCCGGTGAAGCTGTGGGAACCGTCGGAGGTGCTGCGGCAGGCGCTGCCGTTGGCTCCATTCTAGGCCCTTTGGGCACATTGGCAGGCGGGGTTGCGGGCGCCGCATTAGGCAACAAAGCCGGTGAAGGACTGGGCGACAATGATAAGCAGTCGGGCCATGGAAATAAAAACAGATCATCTTCGGGCCAGGAATAACCTCCACGCAGAACAAAAAAAGGAGAACAGGGATTCACTGTTCTCCTTTTTGAATTTGCACCTTTTTCCACCCGAAGCGGCAAAATTATTTTCCATTAGGACGCATTTTCCCGTACATTCGCCACTTCTTACTGCGCCGTCAAAATCAACGGCCCATCCGGCGTGATTGCGACCGTATGCTCATACTGCGCGGACAATTTGCCGTCGGCTGTTCTCGCCGTCCACTGATCGTCGTCGATCATGATACGGAATGTACCTTCGTTGAGCATCGGTTCAATCGTAAACACCATGCCTTCCTTTAACCGAATGCCTTTGCCGGCTGCGCCGATATGCTCGTAGCTCGGTTCCTCGTGCAGGCTCCGCCCGATCCCGTGCGCCAGCAGATCGCGTACGACCGAAAACCCGTTCGCTTCCGCATGCTGTTGAATCGCCGACGTTATGTCTCCGAGCCTGCCCCCGGGGATCGCCCGGGCGATCCCCAGATCCAAGCATTCTTTGGTCACCTTCATTAATTTTTGCGCCTCCGGCCGGATATTGCCCACCGCATAGCAATGGCACGAATCGCCGAACCATCCCCCGTATTCCACGACGATGTCAAGCTTGAGCAAGTCGCCGTCCTTAAGCGCCCGGTTGGAAGGAATGCCGTGGGCCACCACATCGTTGACCGAGGTGCAGGTTTCGGCGGGGAAACCGTTGTACCCTTTCGTAAACTGCCTGCCGCCCAGCTTGGTGATGTGTCTGGCAACAAAGTCATTGATTTCCCGGGTAGTGATCCCAGGCTCGATCAGTTTGGCCGCCTCGCGGTAACAGTCCGCAATGATTTGGCCCGCCGGCTTCATCTCTTCGATTTCCCTGGGTGATTTTAAAATGATCATCTTGGTTTATTCCCCCCTTATTTCTACTATAATTTTAAAAAACGGGCGATATCCCCGGCCTCCTCGTGCAGCTTTCCGCGGCGAAGCGAAACCGAGGCGCAGCCGACCAAGGCGGCCAGCAGCATTTCCGCGTGCTGCCGCCGATACGGCGGTTCCGCACCGTTTATACCGGAAACGGCAGCCCCGTCCGCCGCACGCCCGGTTTCCAGCAGCGCGGAAAGCGGCGCGAGCACTTCCCGGCGAAAGGCGGACGCGAGAGGGGCCGAGCGCGCTTCAGGCAGCCAGGCAAAGCCCTCACCGGCCTGCTTGTGCAGCAGATACAGGGCGTGGTCCTCCGCCCATAGCTGCAGCAGCCGGACGCCGGCTGCGGCGACGGGGCCAAGCTCTGCGGCAGCGGCCGTTTCGCGGCCTCCGCTTCGGGAATCCGCGGCAGCCGAGCTCTCGGCGTCCGGCTCGGCAGCGGAGCCGAAAAGCCCACCCGTCGGCGCCTGCCCTGAAGCCGAAGCGCGCCGGACCTCCGACGGGGCCTTCAGTTGAGCCTCCAGCGGGACCTTCGGCAGAGCCTCCAGAGGGGCCTCCAGCCATCCCCCTGCCCGCTCCAACGCGTCCCACAGCAAATCGTGGAGCAAATCACCCTTATTGCTGTAATAATGGTATACCGTGCCATAGCCGAGTCCCGCCTGCGCAGCCACATCGCGGATTTCCAGTAAAAGCCCTTTATTCAAAAACACATCGGCAGCGGCTTTCCGGATTTGTGCCAGACGCCTCAGCCGGATCTCTTCGTTTTGTTCCTTCGTGCGTGGAGTCATCCCGTCCGTTCACCTCTTTTATTTTTGACCTACTATTATGTCAATATAAAACATCGGCTTGCAAATAACAAGAGTTAGCCGGAGGATTTCCGGCTCAAACCTATAACCTGGAAACCCGTGCTTTACCGACGGGTTGGGGCCTGATTGCTGTTGTTATCATGTGAAAGGTAAATAAAAAAAGCGATAGACCGCCCGCCAAGGCAGGATCCATCACTTAATTGTCGTGGTTAAAGATTTTTACCGGGCCTGTCCGCTCTATATATAGACGTTGTGCACCAGAGCCAGAGTCCTTAGATGGTCCGCCCATCTTAGATTTATTTTTGCTGCTGACAATACCGTTTTAACTGCGTATTACACAGCTTTTTAGATATCCGCCTCCCTTTCGTCGTCCTATTCCGCCTCGTCTTCCCGCCGCTCGCACACGATAATCTGCCGCTCGAAGTTCCCTTTGCGGACGACGCAGCGGTCCTTCACGGCGAAGCCCGCCCGCTCCAGAGCGGCGTCTACCGGCTCCGCCGAAATGACGACCGCCCGCGGAGACAGCCTGCGGGCGCTGCGCAGCATCTCGAGCTGCTCCTCCGTGCTCAGGACCGAGCACAGATTGTACGGCATATCGAGAAGCAGCGCATCGTAAGCGCCATCCAGATCGCGGATGTCGCAGATCTTCACCACATCGGGATACCCGAAGTGGGCGAGATTTTCCCGCGCGCCGCGGACGGCAAGCGGGTTGAGGTCGCGGCCGACGATGTCGATGCCCATCGACAACGCCTCCACCAGCACCGTGCCGATGCCGCAGCACGGATCGACTGCGCGGATGCCGGCCGGGTCCGGCACCGCGATGTTAACCGCGGCGCGGGCCACGCGCGTGCTCAGGGCCGTGGAGTAGTGCCGCGGCTTGCTGTTGTGCGCCAGCCAGAGAGCTTCGCTCCGGCGGCACGGGCCCAGCACCCAGCGGCCGCCGGCGTAAGCCGCGCCGAGCAGGTGCCGGGGCTGCTTCATGTCCGCTTTGCCCCGGACATGCCGGCCGATCAGGCGCTCGATGGCGCGCCGCTCGTCGTAGGAGGCCTTCCCTTCGGCCTCCACATAGAGCAGCTTGAACGTGTCCCCGTTCAAATCGAGCGACTCGGCCTCCTCGGCCAGCTCGTCCAGGCTGGCCGCCTGGAGCCGGACCTCCAGCCGGTGCCGGATAAACGGGCTCCGGCTCGGGTCGAGGTCCAGCGGGCTCTCGGCCCAACCGTCCTGCGGCCGGACGCCCAGGAGGGTGCGCAGCTCCAGCATGCAGAGCTCCTTTTCATCTTCGTGGCAGGCGAAGCTGTATACAAAAGACGACATAGGCCGGCCGTCTGCGGATAAGTTCATCAAGATCCCTTCCTTGCTGTTGAGTGACTGGTATCCCCGTATTTTATCGGATACCCCGGTCTGCGTCTACAAGCGGCTTTGCTCCCACGTTAAAATGCTTCCGATGAATAAACTCCCGCATCCATACCTTCGCTTTCCGCTTCTCCGGAGCATTAGAACCCCAGAGAGGAACTCGTAGTAGGTGCACGTAACCGGATAGAAAAATTTATCAAGAACTAGGCATTACAAAAATTTTTCATCATATATAGGTGATATACGTTCGGATTTGATGAGGAGGATATCATGCATCCTAGGTTACCTATAGAAAAATATTTTGGGCAGTTTGAACTGGTGCATGCTTTTTATGGGGCTATGCCTACAGGTGTCAGCGTTTCCGAAACCGGTCGTATTTTTGTTTGCTTTCCGAAATGGGGAGACGACGTTCAATTTACTGTGGCGGAAATTGTTGAGGGTGAATTGCAGCCTTATCCCAGTTTAGAAACCAATTTGGTTAATACCGGAAATATTACAATGTCTTTCGTCAGTGTCCAAAGTATCGTTGCTGATGGAAGAGGAACCCTTTGGGTACTGGATACAGGTGCACCAAATTTTTCTGAACCTATTCAAGGGGGAGCAAAATTAGTTGCTGTTGATTTAAGCAGGAATACAATAAGGAGAGTATATACCTTTGCCGAAGATGTTGTCCTGCCGACAACTTATCTGAATGATGTCCGTTTGGATTTTCGGGTTGGAAGAGCAGGCTATGCCTATATAACGGATTCTTCTTCCAAAGGGCCGGGGGCTGTTATCGTCGTAGATTTAGAAAATGGGAACGCGTTCAGACGGTTAAATGGGGCCCTATCAACTTCACCTGACCCCTATTTTTTACCGAAAGTAGAAGGTCGAATTTTGATGAATCGAAACCCGGACGGCTCGACGTCCCCATTCAGATTGGCTTCCGATAGTTTAGCGATTTCTCCTGATGGAAAGATTTTATTTTATGCTCCGCTAACCAGCCGTCAGCTGTTCTCGATCTCAACAGAAGCCCTAAGAGACAGAAGGATACAGGACATGGATTTATCCCACTATGTGCGGTATTGGGGGGAAAAAGGCGCGTCTGATGGAATGATCACCGGCGCAAAAGGAACCGTTTATGCGGGAGACTATGAAAACAACAGTATCCGGAAGATATTGCCGAATGGCACTATGGAAACCATCGCACATGACCCGAGAATTTTATGGCCGGATACTTTTTCGATTGGCCCCGATCAATACTTATATGTCATTGTGAATCAATTACATCGGCAGGCGAGATTTCATTATGGAAGAGACCAGCGGGAAAAACCGTATAGTTTACTTCGTATGAGAATTGATGAATTCCCTGCTCCTACCTTTTCATAAGGAAGGTAGCTATCCCTCATCAGGGAGCCGGCCATCTACCAGCTCTTTTCGCATTTTTCGCGACTGATCCCGTCAAGCTGAACCGCATCACAAATGGTGGTATAGCAGAAGGTGGAAATAGAAGGCACTTTAATTAGAAACCTAATAGCACAGGCGGAATCCGGTTTAACTTCGGATTCTTTTTTTATGCACGTACCAGGCTCCTACTTAAAAGACACGCCTTGTTAAGACATGCGGCAGGCAGCATAAGGTCTTTCCGTCTCCTGCCGCAACAAAAAATCCCCGACACCGGGTCAGGGATTCGGCCTGTTCCGTTCGGAGCAGGGGAGGAAGACGCAGCCCGAGCGAAATCCCGGGAGCGTCTTTTTTATTGAACTAGCGGGCAAGTTAGTTGAATCCGACATTTTAATACCGGATCACCGTATCGAGCGCGACTTCGATCATCTGGCGGAACGTCGTCTGGCGCTCTTCCGCCGTCGTTTCCTCGCCGGTCACGAGGTGATCGCTGACGGTCAGAATGGACAGCGCGCGGGCTTTACGCTTGGCGGCCAGCGTGTACAGCGCGGCGGTTTCCATCTCTACCGCCAAAGTGCCGTACTTCGTCAGCAGAGCCGCTGTCGCCCCTTCGTCGTCGCGGTAGAACGTGTCGCTCGTGAAGACGCTGCCCACGTGTACGGGCATGCCTGCGGCTTCGGCGGCTTCGTACGCGCTCTTCAGCAGCCCGAAATCAGCGGCCGGGGCAAAATCCAGCCCGTTGAAGCGGATGCGGTTAACCGCGGAATCCGTATGCGAAGTCATCGCAAGCACAAGATCGCGCACCTTGACGTCTTCATGGAAGGCTCCGCACGTACCGACGCGCACCAGCGTCTTCACGCCGTAGCTTTCCAGCAGCTCGTGCACGTAGATCGAAATGGTCGGCACGCCCATGCCCGTCCCTTGAACAGAGACGCGCTGGCCTTTATAGGTTCCGGTAAATCCGTACATCCCCCGCACTTCGTTATAACATACGACATCCTCCAGGAAATTCTCGGCGATAAACTTCGCCCGCAGCGGGTCTCCCGGCAGCAAAATACGTTCCGCGATTTCGTTTTCCTTCGCTCCGATATGTACACTCATGATTGACAGGCTCCTCTCAACTTCTTTCGCATTTGTTGATCATCTCGCCGGTACCGGCACGTCCGCCGGCTTCCTTTTAACGGTACGGTACCGCGGTTATTTCCAGTGGCTGCCGATAAATTCGTCCCGCCCGGATTGGGCACGGTCTTCTTTATAATGCTTCGGATTTTTACGGTGGTAATCCTGATGATACTCCTCGGCTGCGTAGAAAGGTCCCGCCGGCACGATTTCCGTCACGATCGGCTTGTCGAAACGGCCGCTTTGCGCCAGCTCAAGCTTGGACTGCTCCGCAAGATCCCGCTGTTTTTCCGTGTGAGTAAAAATAGCCGCCCGGTAGGAAAGCCCCCGGTCCTGAAACTGCCCGAACGCATCCGTCGGATCGATCTGCTGCCAGAACAGCTCCAACAGCTTTTCATAAGGAAAAACGTCTGGGTCGAACCGGATTTGCACCGCTTCCGCATGGCCGGTCTCTCCCGCCTTCACCTGCTCGTAGGTCGGATCGGTCTCGCTGCCGCCCGTATACCCCGATACGATGCCATGAATGCCCGGCAGTTCCTCGAAAGGAGTCACCATGCACCAGAAGCAGCCTCCGGCAAAGGTAGCCAGTTCTTCTGCAGGCGCCTTTTTTTCGAATTCTGTCATCTATATTCCTCCCGTCTAACCGTCCAGGTTAAAATGTGTCCCGCATGGCCTAAAAATAGCACGGCTCCAGCCGCTATGGCAAGTTTCGCGACGGTTTCGCCCAGCATAAATACCCGCAACCGGAATTGCGGGCATCGCTTCTGGAAATGCGGCGGAAACACGGCCTGCATAAAGGAGACTATTCCCCCTCCACGCCTCCGGAAGGATCCTGTTCCATACGGCTGAGCGCCGTGTCCACAAGAAAATCAAAAAGATCGTCATCTTCCTCCAGCTGCTGCTCGATGGCGACAATTTCTTCTTCCGTGCCGGATTCGGCGGTAAAGTTCAAGCTGTACATCCATTCTTTCCCCTTTTTGCTGAAAAGGGCCACTTCATAAGCGGTCTTGCCTTCCGCCAGTTTAAATTCCACTTTGCCGATATATCCGTTCTCCGCATCGTGAATCATGCTTGCGTTCAATACTTGAATCGTTTGTCCGTCCATTTCACCCATTATGTCACCTGCTTAAATTAGATTTCGTAGTAAATCGGCTTGTTCCTATGCGTTGGTTTATATTGTACAGGAAGAATCGTCTGCGGGATAGAGCGGAGGTCTCAGGCGGATAGAAGCCGAAAATGCTCCGCCGCCCGTCTCCAGGTTATCCGGAGCTGCGGCCCTTTATTCCCGCCCGATGATGCCCGATGCGAGCAGCTCGTAAGATTTCAGACGCTGCGCGTAATCCGGCACCTGCGTCACGATGAGGAACTCATCCGCCCCGCACGTTCTCTGCAGCTCGCGCAGCTGCTCCTTGATCTGGCCGGCCGTGCCGACCAGCGTGCGCCCGTCGGGCGCTTCCGCTTTCTCCGGCCGCGTGCCGGCCGCAGCGGCCCCGTCCTCCGCCGGAGCGGCATCCCGCTGCCCTTCCCGGCCCGGCGCATGAGCGGCTTCGCTTCCGGCAGCCTCCTCCGCGGCCGGAAGCCCGGCGTTCAGCCAGCCCGCCGCCTCTGCGGCCAGCTCGCGGGCCTGCTCCTCCGTCTCGGCGCAGACCGCGCCGACGGCGACGATGGCTTTCGGCTCCGCCAGCAGGCGGGAAGGCCGGAAAGCGCTGCGGTACTCTCCGAGCACGGCGGCGCCGTCGTTGTCGCTCATGAACCGGCCGAATACGTAGCCTGTCCCGTATTCGGCCGCGTAAGCGGCGCTTTTGGCATTCGTGCCGAGCAGCCACAGCTCCGGCGAATCGGCGGGAACCGGGCGGGCTGTTACCCGCTCCCCTTCCACGGTAAATTCGCCTTCGATCAGCGCCGTCAGATCGCGGATTTTGTCCGGCATCTGCCGCACATTCTCCAGGAAATTGCCGCTCAGGGCAAGCGTGACATGCGCGGAACCGCCCGGAGCCCGGCCGATGCCGAGGTCGATGCGCCCGGGGTGCAGCGTCGCGAGAAGATGGAACGCTTCCGCGACTTTAACCGGCTGGTAGTGCGGCAGCAGAACGGCGCCCGATCCGATCCGGATATGCTCCGTGTGGGCCCCGATATGGGCCAGAAGCACTTCCGGACACGCGGAGGCAAGCTGCTTCATGTCGTGATGCTCGGATACCCAGTAGCGCGTATAGCCGAGCTTCTCGGCTGTCCGCGCCAGCGTGACGGCCTGTCCAAGCGCCGTGTAGGAATCCGCTTTTTGCATGACCGGTACGAGATCCAGCACGCTGAGACGCAGCGGCAACGGTTTCATCTGTCTTCCTCCTTCACGTCTGTCGTCAGAATCCGTAAATGGTCATGCCGCCGTCCACATAAAGCGTCTGACCCGTCACATAGCTGGCCGCATCCGAAGAGAGGAACACGACCGGCCCGACCAGCTCCTCCAGCCTGCCTACCCGCTTCAGCGGCGTGCGGCCCGTCACCTCGGCCACGAAGGACTCGTCGGCCAGCAGCTTTTCCGTAAGCGGCGTCGGGAAATACCAGGGACCGATGGCGTTGACCAGGATATCGTATTTCGCCCATTCCAGCGCCAGGATTTTGGTCATTTGAATGAGTGCCGCCTTGGTCGAGCCGTACACGACTCCCGTGCGCAGCGCCATATGGCCCGCAACGGAGGCGACATTCACGATCCGTCCGCCCCCGTTCTCCTTCATGTGGCGCCCGACGGTCTGCGACATCAGAAATGCGGACTTGAGATTCGTCTGCACGATCGCGTCCCACTCCTCATCCGTTACTTCGAGCGCCGGCGTACGGATGTTCATGCCCGCGTTGTTGACGAGAATATCGAGACGTCCCGCTTCGCGTACGGCACGGCCGACAGCCTCCGTCACGCCTTCGCGCGTCCCCGCATCGGCCGCTATCGCGTAGGCTTTGCGCCCGGTCGCTTCGGCAATTTCCGCCGCTACCGCGTCCAGATCGCTCTGTGTCCGCGAAAGCAGCACGACATCCGCTCCGGCTTCCGCCAGACCGATAGCCAGCGCCCGGCCGATGCCTCTTCCCGCCCCGGTCACCAGAGCCGTTTTGCCTTCCAGCTGAAAAGACGGCAAATACATTCTATCCACTCCTTTTATATAACCGCACCCGCGCATACGGGAACAGAACAGTAAACTAAATTAGTTTTCATGATAAAAGATTAACCGCCAGAAAGCAAAGGCCGGCTTTTCAAAAATCAGGGATAAGGACGCAAAAAACAGACAGTTCCGGCCGGCCCATGCTTTCCTGCGCCTTCCGAACCTGTCTGCCTGTCTAAACCGTCAACCGTCTTTACGCGGGGTGAGCTTGCGGGGATCCACGCCGTTGTCGATACGGAGAGGAGCGTGGAACGACTTCGCCAGCTTATCCCACGACACGATTTTAAAGTTCTGGTTGCGTTTGTTTCCGTTATCCACATTCTCATCGTCCTGCGCCACGAAAATCCCGTTAGGATAGGCCGGACCCAGACCGAATCCGACGACATCGATTCCGTCCGTCTCCGTTGTCCCGTCGATAAGCCCGTCCTTGACGGCGAAGCTGCCCAAATAGCGGTTTGTGCCTTGGCGGTTGTAAACCGCGTAAGTGCTGTTACCCTGGCTGGAAGCCAGGAGATAGCCTTTGCCGTCCGCCCCGTAATAGAGCGTTAATCCTTCGATATCCGCAGTTAAATGCCCTTTACCCGCCTCATCCACCTTGGCGTAAGGCTTCAGGCCGCTGTCCGGCTCGGCGCTGATTTTCCAGATGGCCTTATCTTCTTCCGCAATATAGATCGTCCCGTACTCGTCGTCCGCGACAATTCCTTCCGCTTGGGACGCCAGTTTAAAGTGGCGTACAAGCTTGCCTTCCACACCGGCCGGTCCGGGTATCAGCTCGATTTGTTCAAATTCCCCTTCTTTGCCGAGTACAAGCGCGTAATACTTGCCGGTTTTAAGGCTGTGATACAGGCTGAAGCCGTATACCTCGCCCATGTCCGGTTTGATCGGCTTGGCCGCGATATTCGTGAGCGCCCCCGTCTCCGGGGAGATCGAGAACACGTCGATCGTGTTGCTCGTCCGGTTCGTCGCCGCCGCAATGTCTATTGGCTTGCCGCCGAGCTCATATCCGTAGCGCACGTCAATGTTGTTCATTTTGCCGAGCTTGTAGGACTGGACCTGCTTGCCGTTCAGGTCATAGACCAGAATGCCGCCGCCCTTGTTGGTCGCAATCAGCCTGCTCTTGGCAGGATCGTCCGGATGGACCCAGATGGCAGGATCATCGGCCGCATCTTCCCCCGTGTCAACCGCTTCCGTTTCACCGTCCGCCGTTACCCGGACAAGCTCCTCGCCGGCAGCCGTCTGATCCCCGCCGCCGCTGCGCAGCTTGCTGAGCACGAGCTCGACGAAGCCCGGCGGCACATATGTTTTGTCCCCGATCAGCTTCACGCGCCCGTTCAATTTTCCGTCCGTTCCGTTTAGCTTATATCCGTCGTTCCCGATGGTGACCGAACCTTCAAGACCGCTCTGCAGAGCAAAATGGGCCGTCTGGGTGCTTTGATTCCACGACACGTGCGCTCCTGCCTGTTCCAGCATATCCCTCAGCGGTTCATAGCCTTCCTCGACCGAAGCCCAGGCAGCCTGGCTGTAAAAACTTGCGGCGATCAGCAGTACGCTTAAGCTTTTGAACAGTTTCATCGTTAAGGTCCTCCCGGTATTTACCCGAATGAGCTTCTGCCTTCATTATGTAGGGTGAATATTAGAGGAGATCACGGAAGGCATTAACGTTTTGTTAAAACGCATTTCATTTATAATGGCAGCCTCCAAAGGAAAGTATTGACAGAAGGCGTGAAATGCTTTTTAATAACGTTGAGAATGAGAATCATAATCAACATAAAACATACAAGCATTCTCCGTACCTACATAATCTTGAGGGGGAACCAAGAAATGAACCGTCGTAAACGGTCCTTGTCTACACTGGCTCTTTTGATTTTCACGATTTTTGCCCTTGCTGCATCCGGGTGCGGCAAAACGGAAACGGCTCCCGCCGGTTCAGCGGCACCGAACACGTCATCACCTGCCCCTGCGGCGGCGGATACCGCGCGTAAAGTAAAGCATGCGATGGGAGACACCGAGATCAAAGGCACTCCGCAGCGCGTCGTGATTCTGACCAACGAAGGAACCGAGGCTCTTCTGGAACTCGGCGTCAAACCTGTCGGCGCGGTTAAATCGGGCGTCGGTAAGACGTGGTATCCCCACATTAAAGATGCGATGCAGGGCGTCACGGAGCTTGGAGAGGAAGTCCAGCCGAACCTGGAGCTGATCGTGACTCTCAAGCCCGACCTCATCATCGGAAACAAAGTCAGACACGAGAAAATATACAGCCAGCTCCAGCAGATCGCCCCGACCGTTTTCGCCGAAACGTTAACCGGGCAGTGGAAACAAAACTTCAAGCTCTATGCCGAAGCCTTGAATAAAAAAGCAGAGGGCGAACAAGCACTCGCCGCTTACGACAAGCATGTGGCGGATGTGAAAGCGAAATTCGGCACCAAAACATCGGCCAAAGTATCCATCGTCCGCTTCCTCCCGGGAGCCGTCCGTATTTACCAGAACGATACGTTCTCCGGCATTATTCTGAAGGATTTGGGCTTCGCACGGCCAGCGGCCCAGAACAAGAACGCCTTCATGGAGGTCATTACAAAAGAACGCATGGTCGACATGGACGGGGATATCCTCTTCTACTTCAATTCCGATTACGATGATTCTAAAGGCGGCACGAAAACCCAGCAGGAATGGATGTCGGACCCGCTCTACAAAAATCTTAACGCGGCCAAAAACAACAAAGCCTTCCAAATCGATGAAATCATCTGGAATACTTCAGGCGGGATCAAAGCCGCCAACCTGATGCTGGACGATCTGGTCAAGTACGCGGATAAGCTGTAAGCAGGCAAGGCTCCGGCCTTCGCGATTTCCGCCTTCAAACTGCGGGACCTGCCAAGGTCTTGCCCCCCTAGCTCTCCTATACACGAGCGCCTTATAACGGCCCCTTGTATAGGGGAGTTTTTTGGCTGGCCCAAGCGTGCCGGTGCCTAATCTTTTATCTTTCTATGGCAGACTCCTTTTAAAAGAAAAAAAGCGCCTGTGCCCCGGCGCAGTTCCTAACGCCGAAAAAAAGAACCTTCCCCATTAGAATGGAGCAAGGTTCTTTACGGTAAGTTAACGTTCGGTAAGAGCGGGCTCTGAAGACGCCTTACCGGATCTTTTTTTAAGCAGCCTGAACGCTATATAGGCAAGCAGGGCCGATTGTGGGAGCAGCGTTTCCCAGGTCGGATAAATTCCAAGCCAGCCCACGGACGGGAGGCCGGAAGCCGAATGAGCGGGTATCACCGATGCCACCTGGAGGGAGTGGATACTTTCTCCGAGGAAGCGGAAAACGAGGTAATAAATAAGCGCCGACGCCGTCATAAAAAAGGGCCGGATCGGCAGTCTGACACTCAGCCGGATGATGGCGAAACCGATACCGATCAGCAATAGCAGCGTCACTCCGATACCGAGAAACAGCTGGGACGGAGCAATCGAAGGCGCCATACCCGCGTAAAAGATCGTCGTTTCGGCCCCTTCCCGCAAAATGGCGAGAAGAGAGACCGCGAACAGCGACCATAAGCTTCCGCCGGCCAGAGCGCTGCCCATCTGCCGGTCAATGTAGCTGTTCCACGCTTTCACATTGGACTTGGCGTGGAGCCAGTTGCCTACGGTCAGCATAAGAACAACGGAAAGCAGCCCCGTTCCGCCTTCTATGAATTCCCGTGTACTGCCCGAGGCGGCCTGGGAAATCGTATAGGAAAGCAGGAATGCCATCGCTCCGCTCAGAAGCAGTCCGCTTGCGACGCCCGACCAGATCCATCCGCGCTTATTCCCGTTGCCGGTGCGCTTTAAATAAGCGAGCAGCGCCGAGATAACGAGAATCGCTTCGAGTCCCTCGCGCAGCAGAATAAGCCCGGCGTCTACGGCCGTGTACCGCTTCTCGCCCGTCATCGGCTGAAGCTGTTCCCGCATGGCCGTGATAACTTGCTCCGCTTTATCGCCGGCGGGGGGAACCGACAGCAGATAACGCGAAGCTTCCGTCATCTGGTTTTCGACCTGCGTGTAGACATCTGCGGAACGGATTCTGACCTGGCCTTCGGCTGAAGGCCACTTCCGAATAAATGCCTGCATCTGCCCGGCGGCTTCCGAATGATGCCCGGCCGCAATGTCCGAAGAAGCCTGGTCGAGAATTCCGATAAGCTCCGCAACGGACATGTCGGCAGGTTCCGGGGCTTTGGATACGATTTTGCCTGCCGTATAATCGTTCACAAGCTGAATGAGAGCCGCGGTTTCTTCCGCCGCCTGCTCCGGCTGTTTGGGCTCGGCCTGCAGCGCCACGCGGATCATGCTCATCTGCGTCTCCATCCCGCTGTATACGGTAAAATTGTCGCTCCGGATGGCCTGCTCGACTTTGAGCCAGCCGTTGTTCAAGGTTTTATAATCGTTGTAGGCCCGGGTCAAGTCACCTGACCGGATGCTCCCGGCAAGCTTGGTCATGACGGGAAGAAGACTTGCCGCCGTGTCCTGTCCGGACTTGCCCGTTTTTGCGTCCTGCCGGCCTTCTTTCGCATACTTGTTCACGGCCTTGGCAAGCTCGGACAAGGCCGCGGTAGCGGCCTTAGGATCCTTCTCCCCGTCGGCCACCGCTTTCTTCGCATGCGCCAAGGCCGAATTGACGTCCGCCGCGGCAGCGGAGGACTTGGCGGCGTCAGCCTGCCAAAGCTGGTCGGCCTCCGCCAGATGCCCGGCGGCTTTGGCCCAGCTTCCCTGGCCGGCTTCAACGAGCGCTCCCCCTACAACGGGAAGCATAGCGTCGGCGCCCGACGCCTTGCTTTCGCCGGCGGCATAAGCGGGAGTGTACCCTGCAGGGCCGGCCGTTACGCTGATCAGCAGCAGGAGCGCGGCCAGGCCGATTTTGAAAACGCCCCGGCTTGCGGCCGAAGAAAGGCTGCTTTTTTTCCGTTTAAAAAAGGGTGTCGCCAATATAACCGCCCTCCTTTACGCCGGGAAAGCAGGCAAAAACCGCACTGCCGATATGCACGATATATTCGTTAAGCTTATCGCTCTTGCCCAGCGCCTTCTGGATGGGAACAAACTGCTTGCGCGGATCGCGCTGGTAGCAAACGAACAAAAGACCCGCATCCAGCTGGCCTGTTTTGTGATCGATTCCGCTGGAGTAGGAGTAAGAGCGGCGGAGAATTTTGACGGAGCCGTCTCCCCGGGCCAGCTTCATATGGGAAGTATCCGGGATGACCGGCTTGCCGGAGGCATCCTTCTTCTCCATATCGGGCGTATCGAACTCGCCCGCCGCGCCGAGCGGGGCGCCGCTGTCCCTGTGGCGGCCGAAGGTCGCCTCCTGATCCGCCAGACTCGACCGGTCCCAGACCTCGATCCGCATCCGGATCCGGCGAACAACCATATAGCTCCCGCCGTGCATCCAGCCGCTTCCGTCCGCGCCGTCCGCCCACACGACCTTCTTCATCTCCCGCTCATCCTTCACATCCGGATTGCCGGTGCCGTCCTTGAAGCCCATCAGGTTGCGCGGAGTCGCCTTGGCCGGGTCCGAATATCCCGTCCGCTGGAAGCCTTCCTGCGTCCAGCGCAGAACGGCCTTGCCCCGTGCGATGCGGGCCAGATTGCGGATCGCGTGGAACGCGATCTGCATATCGTTGGCGCACACCTGCACGCACAGATCGCCGCCGCACCATTCGGGCCGCAGCTCGTCGCCGCCGAAAGCGGGAAGATCCTGGAGCGCTTCCGGCTTCTTGCCGGCGAAACCGAAGCGGCCGTCAAACAACGACGGACCCGCCCCGAAGGTAATCGTAGTCCGGGACGGCGTAAGCCCTGCCGCCTCACCCGTATCCGCGGGAGGCAGCAGCTCATTTCCGTCGTCCCGGCCGACCATTTTGCCCTGGGCCATATTAGCCGCGGCGGCCGTCCATGCCTGGAACAGCTTGCGTAATTCCGCGGCGGAAGAAGCCGTCACATCAAACGCCGCAAAGCAGATAAAATCCTGCACGGGCGTAACGATCCCAGCCTGGTGGCCGCCATAGAAAGGCACCGCGCCCTGGGGATCCGTTTCGGCCCCCGAGGCGGAAAACGCCTTTTCCGCTTTGGAAGCCTGCGCCGCAACGAGGCTGCCGACGCCGCCGGCGCCAAGCAGAAGCCCGGCGCCGCCAACTCCGGCCAGCTTCAGAATATCTCTTCGGCTGACCGGTTTATCGAAAATCCCTTTTTTCCGTTCGCTGTCGTTCCCGCTCATTTCGCAGCCGCTCCCAGAATCGTTCCCATTTGAGAAAGGGGCTCGGCCAGCGCATCCAGCAGACGGCTCAATTTTTTCGTATCATCCTGTGTCAATTTCTCGTAAGAGACGTACCCGTCTCCTTCTTTGTAGACGGCAAGCGCTTGTTCCAGGTCCTTGAATTTCGCTCCGATCGTTTCTTCGAGCGCCGCGTCCTTGCTCTTGAGCTTAGGCTGTAAGAGGGTATAAATCTTCCTGGCTCCCTCGACATTCGCTACGAAATCATACAGATCGGTGTGCGAATAACGCTCCTCTTCCCCCGTCACTTTGGAGGCGGAAACTTCGTTCAGGAGCTCAACCGCACCGGTTACGAGCAGAGCCGAATCCACCTCGACCGTTTCGATCAGGGCACGAAGCTGCTTCGCGTCGTTTAACAGACGGTCCGCATATTCTTCCTGGCCACTCGTCGTGTTTTTCTGCCAGAGCGCCTGCTCGATACGGTGAAATCCGCGCCAGTCTTTCTCTTCGACATCGTTCTCGCGGGCATCGATATTCGGGTCCAGATCACCGAGCGCTTCGGCGATCGGTTCGATTCTTTCATAATACATCCGGGTCGGCGCGTACAGTTTCTTGGCTTCTTCAACCTTACCGGATTTAACGGCGTTCACGAACTTCTCCGTCTCTTTGACGAACAGATCGGATTGTTCCGTGGCGTACGTGCGGTAAGCGTCGAGAATCGGTTTCCACGATTCGTCGCCTGCCGGAGCCGGGGAAGTCGAAGCCGCGACCGGAGCCGCTTTGGCATCCGGAGTTGCGGGAGCACCCGCTTTTTCATTGTTTTTGGAACCACATCCCGTAAAAAGCACCGTACACGCTGCAAACAGCGCGACATAACGAATCTTCATAAAGACAACTCCTCGAGTTCTTTTGGCTGATTTAGCTAAAACAGGATGATAAAAGCATGGTTCTCATGTCCGTTCATCACAAAATCCCAAAACGAGTATATCAACATTGAGAATCATTATCAATATCTTTTTTTGGAAAAATGAACGTTTTCTTGCATTCGTTTCATTTCCGACTTAAAAAGGAATTGACAGGAACAAGCGTTCTTATTTATACTGTTTACAACAGCTCCCGGGAGGTTTTTTTATGCTTCATCACGTCGAAATCAATGTATCCGATTTGAACGAATCGGCTCTGTTCTGGGAATGGCTGCTGAGTCAGCTCGGATACGAGAGGTTCCAGCGCTGGGACCAAGGAATCAGCTGGAAGCACGGGGACACGTATCTCGTTTTTGTCCAGACCGAAGACCGTTTTCTGGACCTTCCTTACCACAGGCGGCGTACCGGCTTGAACCACCTTGCCTTTCACGCGGAATCCAGAGAACAGGTAGACAAGCTGACGGAAGCACTGACTGCAAAAGGTGTCCGTGTCTTGTACCGGGAAGATCATCCTCATGCGGGTGGCCCCCGGCATTATGCCGTCTATTTTGAAGATCCCGACCGGATCAAGGTGGAAGTGGTTGCTCCCGGCGTTTAACGGGGTGCCGGCTCTGTTAGGCAGTACGAGTGTCTCTCACGGATTACAATAAGGAGAAACTTCTCTACCCGCGAAAAAAGAGAGCCCCGGCAGGACTCTCCTCTGACTTTTCCTTTTCGTTTCCCCCTCTTCCTCTTCCGCTGGGTATTTATACCAGCATTTCGGCGAGGCTGCGGTATTTCCGGTAGCGGGCCAGAACGGCATTAACCCGGGCCGCTCGCTCCTCCAGCGTACCCCTGAGCACAAAATAAGGGATACGGCGCACGTTCAGATCCGCCAGAATCTGTTTCTGAAACAGATTCCGCTGGGCGTCGCCCGACCGGTCCCACGTGTCATCGTAAGGGATGTCCGTGTCGCATACGAAGACCAAATCGTAGCGTGCCGCGGCAGCCTCCGCCAATTCGTGAAGCCGCGGCAGCGCCTCGCCGTGATAATACATCGAGAACCGCAGCGTTGTGCGGGCATCGGTATCGACGAATACAAACTTGTCGGCTTCCTCCGTCAGCCTCTCCTCCCTCTGCACGTGGCCCTCGGCGATTTCCAGGAGCTGCTCCTTCGACAAACGGCGGCCGGTCTGGTGCTCCGCCCAATATTCCCTTCCGTATTCAGGCATCCAGCTCGTTCCGTGGAGATCCGCCAAGTAACTGGCGAGCGTCGTTTTTCCCGTCGAAGGAGCTCCCAGGAACACAACCTTCGTAATTAAATCCCGATAGACGACAGGATCAACATACCCGCGCCGGCCGTACGGATCGTGACGAACCCGGGTACCGGAGACAGGCACCTTCAGCCGGCCGGGATCTACCTGTCTGTTCTGCGCCCCCAGCGCCGCGCTTACATGCTCTCCGTATCTTTCGCTGGAATAGAAACGCGTAATCTTCCTTCCGCCAAGCAGGGCAAGAATATGTTCCTCATGCATTTTCTGAATTTCGGGGGTATATCCGCTTTCCGCCGGTCCGTCCCAAGCTTCGATAACTTCTACGCCGGGATACAGTTTTCGTATCCAGCCCGCCCTTACGGGTAGCGGAACATCCGTGACTTCCGGGCTGTCATAGATGAGCACGATCACTTCGTCGTTCTCCTCAATCGCCGTCTCGATCATCAATTGATGCCCTCTATGAAGGGGTGCGAATTTCCCCAGAGTAAAGCCCGTGGTTACAGGTCCCTTTTTCAGTTCCGGATCGTGCACAGTCCTCTTATCCGTTTTCATTTGCATACACCTTCCTCCGTGTCATTTGGAGCTCCTGCGGGCCTCTGTGGGAACCGAAACCTTTCCTGTCCCGCTGCGGCATAGTTTCTTTTCCATGTAATCAGTCCGGATATCGCGATGCCCAGGTAGATCAAATACAAGAACGCAATCGCATCCAGCCCCTTATAGGCGTACATGCCGATCGACAGCACATCCACCGCTATCCAGACCGTCCAGTTTTCCAGAATCTTAGCCGATAAGAGCAGCTGGGCAATGATGCTGAGCGTAGCGATGAACGCATCCGCGTAAGGGATGGAAGCGTCGGTATACTTGTGCAGAACATACCCCCAGCCTGCCGTCGCGCCGATCAGAAACAGAATCAGAGGAAGGATCAGCCACGGCGCTATTTTCCTCGTCGGACGCACTTCCGCGCCTCCCCTTTTTGTGAGCCAGACGATCCAGCCATAGATGCTCAACAGGAAAAAGAAAACTTGAAGCGCCATATCCGCGTAGAGCTTTACCTCCCAGAACATATAGAAAAAGCAGGCCACATTAATCAGGGAAATCGGCCACGACCATATGTTTTCCCTGGCCGTCAGCCAGACGCAAAGCAGTCCTGTCGTAGTAGCGGCAATTTCCAGCGCCGACGATGATGTCAACCATGCGACCGTCAGCATAGCGGCCAGCAGCACAAGCATAGTTCCCGTTTTCTTCATTTCGTTCCCTCCAAATAATTATTTTAATAATATTAAAACGACAATATTAAGTTTTAAAAGAAAAGCCTAGCTGTACAGTGACAGCTGAGGCACATCTCCGGTAAACCGGTAAAGCTGGGCCGCGCGCTGGGAATAGCGGTTGGAGAACTTGCGCTCACCCCGTGAATCCCTCACTTCCTCTATAATGCCTCTGCGGCTTTGAGTGGAAGTAATTTTACGGATGAAATTTTTCTCCTCAAACTCTGGCACCAGCGTCCGGATAACCTGGTACAATTCGCTGATCGTGAATTCATCGGGCAGAAATTCCTTGGCGATAATCGTTGTCAGCATCTGCCTGCGAACCTGATCCAAGGCGTCCTGGAGAATCTGCTTATGATCGAAAGCGAGCTCCATCTCCAGCGCCTCTTCCACGGAGAAAAGCTTAACGTCGGCTGCATCGTCCGCCGCCTGCCTGCCGGCCAAGTATTGTTCATGCACCAGCGCGAAGAAAGCATGCGAGATGATCCAGCCCCGCGGGTCACGTCCGGGCGTACTGTACACATTGAAGTATTGAATGTGCACTTCCTCGACTCCGGTTTCCTCTTGCAGCTCACGCTTTGCGCAATCGTAGACCGTCTCCGTGTCCTTGCAGAAGCCCCCGGGAAGCGCCCACTGGCCGGCGAACGGCCAGGCTTTACGCTGGATAAGCAGAACCTGCAGCTCCCGGTGGGGGAGCGATTTTTTGACCGTGCCGCGCTCGGTCGAAGTGATCGTAAAAATCACGATATCCGCGGGAGCGCCGTCCGGTGTTCTGTATTTGTCCGCCGAGTAATTCAGGGCTTCGGAATTCGTGTCCATGTTTTCACCTGCCGTTTCCTAGAGAAAAAGATTTATATAATCAATTTGATATTATCATTATGACACATTAAAACTAATTGTCAAGGTGGGTTTCTCCTCTTTTTTCTATAACAATGAGACAAGTGCTGTCCGGAAGGGGAACCGGATCGCCGGCCTCGTCCATAAAAACGACTTTGTCCGCAAGCGCGTCCGTGTAACCTTCCTGCAGGAAGTGCCGGAACTCCACAATAACGGCTTCCGGACCCAGCACCTTTCCAATAAAGTCGGCATAGTCAGAAGGCGTAAAGTAACCGAACTGCTCCTGCACTTCGTGAACGTAGGCTTCCTCTCCCCACGTATACGTATAGAGAAATTCCATCGCATCATTCACCGGCATTACCGCATCGCCATCTCCCATGTACTCAACTTGTATCTGCCTGCCGGCAAAATCGCCCGCGTACCGCTTCAGCCACTCCTTGTCCTCTCGGGCCAGAAACCGGATGCGCCGTTTTGTTTCTACGGGTTCCGTCATGATGCCGTCACGGATAATGATTCTCCCTCCCACGGCCAGGACGTCGAAAGCACTGCGCAGAGCGGCTGCAATCGTGTCCCGGTTGAACTTGGACCCGTTCCATTCGATATACGAGTACAATTCATGCAGAATGGAGGAGAAAATGACAGTTCCGACGGTTCCCGGATGCACGTAATCTTTCAGGTTGAGCGCATCGCCCTTCAGAACCTCCCAGCGGTGTCCTTCCAACTGCTTTTTGCGGTTTAACGCCTCAATGACATTGGTGGAGATGTCAATCCCGACCGGCTGTTTATCCGGCAGCCTTTGCTCGATCAGGTCCAGCATAACTCCGCCGCCCGGCCCGATATCGAGCACTTTTTCTCCCGTGATGAAATCCAGCATCACGCTCTTGTAGTCTGCGGTCCGGTTCATCGTCTCCAGATACTCGTCCTCGTTATGAAACCGGTCGTAGGCGTCGCGCCGCAGCTCGAAAAGATCGAACAAAAGCAATACCGCTTTCTCGTAGAGCGGAGATTTCTCCGCTTCCATACAAAATTCAATGAGTTTTTCGGCGGCTGCGGAAAACTCGAAGGTGAAGAAGACCGTATCCGCAGACGAAGGGCTGCGTTCCACTTTATAAGCCAGGTGGGGGTTTACAGGTGCCCCGTCGGTTCCGATATGTTCGAAAGCAAACTCCCGCAGAAACTTCTCGATGATACGCTTCTTGTAGACGTTGATTTTCTTAACGCCCTTGTAATCATAATACATGGCGTTCATCAGCCTTTCGAAGCTGATATGATGGACCGGCTCCTCCGGCATGACGGTGTTTGCCTCCGTTTGCAAAGCGAGCATAAAGATCTTCACGACTTCCTCCAGGCTGAAGTCCTGAAGTGCGGATTCCACGTACCACAGTGTTTTCCCGGCCAGAGGCTCCAGTGCTCTTTCGAGAATGTGTGCAGTGTGCCGGGCAGTCTCCGCGGATTGCCCGGTCTGTCCGTTCACGGCTTGTCCAGTCTTCGCAGCTTGCCCGGCTTGTCCGGCCCCAGCGTCAAGCACTACGCCGCTCAATACGTCCCGGTTCCGGGATTCCCCTTCTCCCGGTTTTTCCCCCCGAGCGCGTTCAACCGCTTCCAGCGCTTCCGCTACCCGCTCGTATTCGGCCTCGAAGTTCTCCCCCCGCCGGATAGATCTGCTTCTCAGTTTACGCAGCCGTTCACGGACCGACCATCCCCCGGGGTGCTGCCCCTTTGAGATATGCTCGGCCAGTTTCTCCACTTCGCTGTGCACCGTGTTCCATAATTCGGGCGAAACGGCGCCGATGACACACTGATTCAAAGGAAGCAAAAGACTCTGGAGCTCTCCCGGGGTTAGAAGCCCCCGCTTCACGATTTCCGTCAAAGGTCCGTTTCCTTCGAACGGGACTTCACCCCGTATGTACTGGCCGATCAAGCCGTGAGTTTCGATCAAGGTACGGATTACGCGAATCTTATCCGTCTCCGTCTCACCCGTTTCGTTAAAACGGTCAAAGAGCTGGGCGGACCCGATATTATGAACGAACAAATTGATTCCGTCGGCCTGCCACTGCATCCGCTGCCGGACCGTTCCGCCTTTGGCCGTTTCGGACCAGACGAGGACGGTTTCCAAAATTTCTTTCACCCAGAAAGAAAGCCCGAGCCCGTCCAGAATACGCAGCGTTCTTTCCACATAATCCAGTACCGGGTTGGCTTCAGCCAGCTCATGAATGGACCGGATCCGCTCCAGATTGACGATCCGCTCTTCCGCCGAAACGAGAAAACGGAGCCACGAATAAACAGAAACCGGAGTTTCATCCCCCCGGCGGTATGCTTCGATCGCATTTAGTGAAGTAAGCATAATAGGTCCTCTCTTCCTGCAAAAACATAATAGGCGTTACAGCAATCATATGATGTTTAACCCAAAGGGGAAAGATTTAATTCACCTCATGAATAACAAAAAGACGGAAAGGAACTTTCGTTCCTTTCCGCCCTATATCCTTAAAGCAGCCTTCTATAGAAGAGTCCTTGCACTTTTCGCGATTCGACTGAACATAATCGTTGGACGTAAATCTTCCGCTGCCGTAAGTTTTCTAGAGCAATCTTACAGTTTTCTGGAAGTCAATTTAGCCTGTGTGAACAGAAGCAGATAGTCGTAGCCGCCGGCTTTGGAATCCGTACCGGACATATTGAAGCCTCCGAAAGGATGCACGCCGACCAGTGCGCCCGTACATTTGCGGTTAATGTAAAGATTGCCGCAGTGCATATCTTGAAGTGCCGTCTCGATACGGCTTTCGTCTTTGGAGAAGAAGGCGCCGGTCAAGCCGAATTCGGTATCGTTGTACATGGCGATCGCTTCTTTCCAGTCTTTCGCTTTCGCGATGGCCAGAACGGGACCGAAAATCTCCTCCTGCATGATGCGCGCTTTCCCGTCCACATCGGCAAAAACAGTCGGCTGGATGTAATAGCCGTTTCCTTCGGCTTTGCCGCCGCCCGTAACGAGACGGCCTTCTTTTTTGCCGATTTCAATATATTCGAGGATTTTATTGTACGAGTTCTCGTCGATTACGGGACCTGCGGCGTAGTTTTCATCCTGGACACCGATCTCCAGCTTCTTGGTCAGCTCCGCAACCTTCTCCACGATCTCGTCGTAGACGGATTCCACAATAACGGCGCGGGAACCGGCCGAGCATTTCTGTCCCTGGAAGCCGAAAGCCGAAGCGGTAATGGCTGCGGCAGCCGCCTCAAGATCGGCGGTTTCATCGACGACGATCCCGTCCTTGCCGCCCATTTCGGCGATAACGCGCTTGATCCAGATCTGACCCTCAGCCGTTTCGGCGGCAAGACGGTTGATGCGCAGACCGATTTCCTTGGAGCCGGTGAAGCTGACGAACCGGGTTTTCGGATGCGTCGTTAAGTAGTCGCCGACTTCGGCGCCGCTGCCCGGAATGTAATTGATTACGCCGGCAGGCAGGCCGACTTCTTCCATGAGTGCCACGAACTTGTGGGCGATGACGGGAGTAGTGGATGCCGGCTTCACAAGCACCGTGTTGCCCGACACGACAGCCGCCGTAGCCATACCGGCGCAAATCGCCAGCGGGAAGTTCCACGGCGGAATCACCACGCCTACTCCCAGCGGAATGTAGGTCACGCGGTTATCTTCACCGTCGAGCTTCGTCAGCGGCTGATGCGTGTTCGTCTCGCTCAGACGGATCGCTTCTCTCGCGTAGAATTCCATAAAGTCGATCGCTTCCGCCGTATCCGCATCGGCTTCCGCCCAGTTCTTTCCGGACTCCAGGATCATCCAGGCCGAAAATTCATGTTTGCGCTGGCGCATCAGTTCCGCCGCTTTCAGCAAATACTCGGCGCGCTCGCGCGCAGGCACTCTTTTCCACGTTTCAAAGGTAGTCAAAGCCGTCTGCATTGCGCGCTCGGCGAGCTCCTGAGTGGCTTTGCTGACACGGCCGATTACCTGGTCGATGTTCCCGGGATTGATCGAGACAATTTTGTCCTCGGTCGTTACTTTATCCGCGCCGATGTGAAGAGGGTACTCCCGGCCAAGTTCCTGCTTAACTTTAGCCAGAGCTTCCTGCATCGCTTTTTTGTTATCCTCTTGCGTGAAATCCGTAAACGGCTCGTTTTTAAATGGGGCAATTGTCGTTTGGTTCGTAGACATAGTAGGCACCTCTTCCTAGAGAATAAGATAGGTTATCTAAAAAAATTATTTAAAAAAGTTTTTCAAAACAAACCAGACGTTGGCCGGGCGCTCGGCAAGCCGCCTCATAAAATACCCGAACCAGTCGATTCCGTAAGGCACGTAAGCGCGCACCCGGTATCCTTCCGCGACCAGCTGCTTCTGGAGATCCTCGCGGATTCCGTAAAGCATCTGGAATTCGAATTGATCCCCCGAAATCTTCATATCGCGGATAAAAGCTTTCATCTCATTAATGACTGCTTCGTCGTGGCTGGCGATAGCGGCATAATTGCCGTTTAACAAGTGCTGTTTAATGATCTTTTTATAATTGTCGTCGACGTCTTTCTTCTCGGGAAAAGCAACCTTCGGCGATTCCTTGTAGGCTCCTTTGACCAGGCGCAAATTCGCGCGGATGCTGTTCAGATCGCGGATATCCTGCTCCGAGCGGTACAAGTAAGCCTGGATGACGGTACCGACGTTATCGTATTCGTCGCGCAGCTCGTGCAGAATATCGAGCGTGATCTGGCAGTGCTCGTAATCCTCCATATCGATGCGGACGAAATTCCCGTGCTTCCGGGCGCAGTCCAGAATCCGGCGCATGTTCTGCAGGCACAGATCTTTGCTGATATCCAGCCCCAGCGATGTCATTTTAAGCGAAAGGTTCGATTGGACACCGGACGCTGCAATCGCTTCCAAAGTCTTGATACACATTTCGGCCGATTCGTTGGCTTCTTCCTCGCTGAATACAAATTCGCCCAAATGATCCAGCGTGGCCAGACGGCCGTCGCTGTTCAATCCGCGGACAGCTTCAATCGCCTGCTGAATGGATTCTCCCGCCACAAACCGGGCTGCGCCAAACCGGAGACCGAATCTTTTGGCCATTTTGTTCGCCGAATGGCTTTTACCCAGCGCTTGGAACATATTTCTCATGATGGCTTCCATAAAGATGCCTCCATATTCCAAATTATAGAATATTGTGTTCACTTAAATGAACACATATGTTTAATATATGTCCAATAATACAGTAATGTTCATCACTTGTATACACTTTCTTCTAATTTCAGCCAACAAAAAAACACCTCTGAACAGTTTTCTGTCCTGAGGTGCCTTATATAGGTTGCTATGTCCGCATCCGGGAACTGCCGCTATTCCGTCTGAATATCGTATTCTCTCATTTTCTTGTAGAGAGTTCCCCGGGAAATACCGAGCAGCTTGGCGGCCGCGCTTTTGTTGCCGTACGCCCTGCGCAAAGCTTCTTCGATCAGATGATCCTCCTGTTGAAAAGAGGAATGAGGCTTCGCCGTACCCGTCTCCTCCCTTTCCGGGAAAGACTCGGCATGCTGCATTTTGGAGGAAAGACCCGGCGGCAGGTGGATGCCCGTAATCGTATCCCCTTCACAAAGAATGACCGCGCGCTCCATAACATTCCGCAGCTCCCGGATATTGCCGGGCCAGTCATGGTTCATAAGTACGTTCAGCACGTCCGGATCGATCCTGGGAACTGGCTTGTGATAGTGCTCGGTAAATTCCCGGATAAAAGCCTGTACCAGCTCGGGGATATCTTCTCTCCGCTCGCGCAGGGGCGGGATTTCAATGCTCATCACATTGAGCTGATAAAACAAATCTTCCAGAAAAAGCCCCTGCTCCATAAGCGGCTGCAGCGAGGTATGCGTCGTGGCGATAATCCGCGCATCCGTACGGATGCTCTCTTCCCCGCCTGAGCGCTGGAACGACTTGTCTCTTAAGTACTGGGAAAGCTTGAGCTGGATATCCAGAGGCATCTCCCCTACTTCCTCCAGAAACAGAGTGCCGCCGTCGGCAAGCTCCAGCTTCCCTTCCTTCCCGTGATCTTCCCCGCTTGTAAAAGCGCCTCCCTGGTAGCCGAAAAGCTCCGTTTCCAGCAGACCGCCCGGAATGGCTCCGCAGTGCAGGGAAACGAAAGCGGCGTCTTTGCGCTCGCTGCTGTAGTGTATGGCCTGGGCGAGCATCTCCTTGCCCGAGCCGGGTTCCCCGACAAGCAGCACGGGGGTGCTGAAACGGGCGAATTTGCGGGCGACCTCCAGGGAGCGTTTAATGTCGTGGCCCATTCCGATAATGGACGAGAAGGGTTTGTCCTGCTCGATCCGCAGCGGTATGGCCGAATACAGCTCTTCGTTCAAGCGCACGATCCTCGTAATATCCTGCTCCGTGGCGATTCCGCCGATAATCTGATTGTTCTCCACAATCGGAGAAGCGCTGATCAGGACATGAGTGTCCGGAGCCGGCTGGTGATAGACTTGGCGGATCGTACGGCCCTCGTCCAATATTTGATGAAGCATGATCGATTCTTTCTCAAAATGCTCGCCGATCGTCCGGCCGATAATGTCCTGCTTGCCGATCCCGTACACCTGCTCCGCCGTCCGGTTCCAGTAAATCACACGGCCTTCGCGATCCACGGCCGTCACCGCGTCGTTGACGGTTTCCACGAGGGTGTCCAGATAAGACACCAGCTGCCTTTTCTCCTGGAGCAGGCAATTCATCATCGCTTCGGCCGTAACGATGCCGAGCTTTTCCGAATCTTCGCCGAGAATCAGAACAGGTTTCTGCCAATCGGTTTGAAGCCCGCCCAGCCTGGACATCGGCAGTACGGCCGAGCAGGGCCAGCCTGTACGGCGGACCCACTCCTCTATAGTCATATCCGGATGAAAGACATCCAGAAATTTGGCTTCCTGATAAGAAATAATATAAGCTGCGCCGGGGGCCGTGTCCACGATCACAAAACGGACCTGTTCCAGCAGAGCCTTGGCTTGCGATACCGGACAATCCCCTTCCAAAGTAAGGAAAGAGGTATCCAGTTCAAGGTGTTCAAGACCGAACATGAATGTGTATCCTCTCGTTAATAATCTCTATATAAAATTAACACAGTTACATAACCAAATCCATCAGGACCGGTTAATTTGGCCCGCAAAACCCAGGCGCGTCCTGCGGCGCCGCGCCGTGGTCCGTCTCGCCGTATAAGGAAAAGACCCGCTTCTCCGGAGAGAAAGCAGGTCTCATTCTAAATACGGTCAAATTTTGAATTTGGAAAGGCTCTCCTGCAAATTCTGAGCCATCCGGCTCAAAGACTCGCTTGCGGAGGAAACCTCCTCCATAGAAGCAAGCTGCTGCTCGGATGCCGCGGAAATCATCTGGGCATTGTCGGCCGACCCTTGAGAGATTTGCAGCATTTCCATCATCGAAGCGCTCACTTCCTCGGAGCCGGCGGACATTTGCTCCGTTGCCGCGGAAACCTCGCGGATCTGATCCGATACGTTCTGAACGGCCGTGTAAATATCCTGAAAGACGATCCCGGCAATATGGATAATTTCCGCACCTTTGCCGACTTCAGCGACGCCCCGGTCCATCGTCGTGATGGCATTGTCCGTGGACGTGCGGATGTGCGCGATCAGCTCCGTAATATGCGCGGCCGATTTCGCGGACTGCTCCGCGAGCTTCTTCACTTCGCCCGCGACGACCGCGAAGCCCCGCCCATGCTCGCCCGCTCTGGCCGCCTCGATGGAGGCGTTGAGCGAGAGCATCTGGGTCTGGCTCGCGATTTGCGTGATCGCGTCGACGATGTCGCCGATTTGCCGCGAATGCTCGCCGAGCGTCTTAAGCTCTCCGGAGGTCAGGGTTACGGAATCGCGGATAGAATCCATCTGACGGACGGCCATCTGGATAGCGTTGTTCCCCTGCTTCGCTTCGGCGGCCGTCCGGTTGGTCGTATCGGCAACCGTCGACGAGGATTCTGCGATCCGCTGGATGCCTCCGGCCATCTCCTCCATCGCCTGTGAGCTCTGCTCGGCGCTCTGGACCTGCGTTTCCGAGCCGCGGACGATATCCTCGATCGACTGGCCCACGTGCTTGGATGCTTCGACCGATTCGGCCGACGAAGCCGTCAGCTCTTCCGAGGAAGCGGCAACCTGCTCCGCCATGAGGCTCACGTCCCCGATGATCGTACTCATCGATTCGAGCATCTTGTTCGTATTTTGGGCGATATCCCCGATCTCGTCTTTCGAAGTTACCTTCAAGCGGGGAGTCAGATCTCCTCCCGCAACCTTCTTCAATACTTCCGAAAGATGCAGCATAGGCGCAACGGCCACCCTGCCGATCTGCCAGGAAATGAGCAGAACCAGTATGCACACGATCAGAATGATGAGAGTAGTCGTCCGGACGAACTTCTGGAGTGTCTCCAAAACCTCGACGTCATTGGTCAGAACAATCATCTTCCAGCCGGTGGCCGATACGGTATGATAGGAAGCCGTACGGGCTATGTTGTCGACCGACTTGTAATCGACTTCTCCGTCATTTTGCACCAGTACCTGTTCTTTGAATTTCTTCAGCTCGGTCGGCTGCATGACCTCATCAAGCTTCTTCCCGATCCGTTCTTTTTCCGGATGAGTCAAATACGTCCCCTCACCGGAGATCAGGTAACCGAAGCCGTTCTCGCCCACCTTGACTCCTGCTATGAGCTTTTGAAGAATGTCGGGGTTAATGACCGCATGAATGGCGCCGAGGAACTCGCCTCCCTCTACGATCGGCACGGCGATGACGATAACCGGTTTTCCCGTTTTGGAATTGATCAGCATGTCGCTGACGACCGTTTTTTTTGTCTCGGCCATTTTTTTGAAATAATCGCGTTCCCCGACTTTCGATACGAGGCCCGCGGTGTTTGTACTGGTACCATCCTTCTCCACGTAGGCGTAGTACTCGAATTCTTTGTCGATTTCTCCTACCGTCTTGAGCACGCTCAAAATTTGGGTCTTTTCCCCTTTAGCCATCTCGGGATGCTTCTGTATCATCTCTTCGACCAGCGATATTCGCTGGCGCACCCAGTAATCTACGCTATCGGCATTGGACTTCGCCAGGTTTTTCATGTTGTAGGCAATCTCGTTCTCCGTGTTGGTTTTCGCCATATTCAGAAGAACGATGGATGTCACGACCAGCGGCACAAGCGAAAGCAGCAGAAAAGCGGCGATCAGCTTTGTTTTCAGGGAATTTTTCAGCTTCATTTTCTTCCACACCTGATTCATCTGCTTCTCCTCCAGTTATGTATGTCAGCCTTTTATTTATCGGAGGAAGACGGGCAAGAGTTGAGTTCATTTTTTGCACAAAAGAGAATCCGGCGTATCTTGCCGGTCTAGTTCCTGTGGCCTATACTTGGAAAAGAACGAAGAAGAGGCAGGTGTCCGCATGAAATGGTTCACGGACTACAAAGAAGAGCTGGAGCTTGTTTTCGATGAGGCGGTGCGCCGGATTTCCGCATTTCCCGCCCCGCTGAACAAGGCAGGACTGGACTTTCTGGACAAGTTTCATCCCCTGAAAAAAAACAGCACGAAAAACTACATCTGCTATCTGCTGCCGTTCTGGCTGAGGGAACAGACCAAACTCCCCGCCGGTACGTACAGAACGCTTTCGTTAGCCAATGTGTTCGTGATGCTTCATTTTTTCGTCCAGGACGATCTCATGGACACCGATACGGGAGCGGAAGAGCGCCGGACGATGCTGCCCCTCTCGAATCTGTTCCAGGCCGAATATTCCCGTCTCTACCGGGGGTACTTCTCTTCCGATTCCCCGTTCTGGGCGCACGCGGACACCTGGCTGGGGCAGTGGGCGGAATGTGTAACCCGGGAGAACGAAGCGGATTATTTCCGCGATGATCCCGTTCGCATCGCGCATAAAGCCGCTCCCGTTAAGCTGGCAAGTACGGGCGCCCTGCTGCTAAGCGGTCAGGAGGAGCTGATTGGGCCGTTCTCACGGCAGACCGATCATACGCTGCTGGCCCTGCAAATGGCCGATGACTGGGCCGACTGGCGGGAAGACCTGGAGACGGGCAGCTACAACTGCCTCCTCTCCCTGATCCGGACACGAAGAGGCTTGAAGGCGGATGAGCCGCTTACGGAAGACAACGTCAAACAAGCCGTGTTCGTTCACGGCTGCCTGCGCGATTATGCCGAGGCTGCATCGGCCTGGTTCGGCGGTGCCCCGACGGGCTTGTTCCATGCCCCGCATATGGACGCCTTTCATCAATCCCTATTGGATGACCTTCTGTCCGAAGCCTCCCGGATTGACAAAGAAAGGGGACTTTTGGAACTAGGAGGATTTACCTACCTTCTGTCAAAAAGAAACAAATCTTAATGACATTAGACCTATGCACATGCTATACTCAGGGCGGAATATGAACCCTTTACTTTGAGAGGATGAGCCTTGTGTCAGCAGAAGAGATTTTAAAAAATCAAATCATTGAGAAAGCTTGGGCGGACCCCGAATTCAAGAAAGCGTTGCTGAACGACCCTAAGGGAGCCTTAAAGCAAGCCTTTGACATCGAGCTGCCGGAAGCGGCGGACGTAAAGGTTCTGGACGAAGCTCCGGGCCGTTACTTTCTCGTAATTCCTCCCAATCCGGCTGAAGTACTCAGCGCCGATTCCGACCCGAACAGCGTCTGGTAATCGCCTACAAACCGGCTAGCCCAGTATCAAAGGAAACCGGACGATCGCTTCAGTGCCGACACCTTTCTCGCTCTTAAATTCCAGACGGCCATGCATGACCTCGATGATTCGGAAGGTGACCATAAGACCCAGGCCAGTCCCCTTGGTTTTCGTTGAAAAGTACGGCTCTCCAAGTTTGGAGAGCTCTTTTGTTTCCATCCCCTCTCCGTTATCCCGGATATGAATCCACACTTCATTTTTCTCTTTATACGCCCAGATCCGGATCTGACCCTGTCCGTCCAGCGCTTCGATACTATTCTTAATGATATTAATAAACGCCTGCTTGAATTTCGAAGAATTGCCCTCAATGTACAGATCCTCCGGCACCTCCAGCGTGATTTCACCGCCTTGCAGATTAGCCAATGGAACCAGAATGCCCTCGATTTGCTTCAGTTCCTGACAGACATTAAGAGACGTGATATGTTCCAGCTGCGGCTTCGCGAACGTAAGGAAGTCCGTAATGATGTTGGAGGCCCTGTCGAGTTCCTCGATCGCCATGTTCATGTACCCTTTTTCCTTCTGATCCAGCTTCTCTGCGGCCAATTGAAGGAAACCTCTCGTCACCTGCAGAGGGTTGCGCACCTCATGAGCCACGGAGGCGGCGAGGTCGCTTATGATCTCCATTTTCTCCGCTCGCTGAAGCTCATTATTGTACATCACCAGCTCCTTGGAATATCTCACGATTTTCTCGTGATCGCGGGCAAATCCTCTCCCGAGAATAATGATCAGCGACGTCACGAAGCACACGATCCCAAACTTCCAGTAAACAAATTCGTACTGTTCGTTCTTGGCATAAAATACGAGCAGATCGACGATTCCGGATGCCGCGAACAGGCCGATTCCCGTCGTTAAAGTCACCCCGTCCTTGCTGCCCTTGGCCGCGTGAGCGATGGCCATTCCGATCAGCAGTACGAATTGGATCAGCATCGTAACCCCCAGCATCGTAACCGTTACGAAATAATAAACTTTGTCATACCGGTAGGAAGCCAAATGGTTGACCAGCAGGAACAAAATACAGAGAACCGAGAATCCGATCTGGAACCAGCGGTATTTCGTCAGCATCGACCAGGTACCGTGGCCTAATATTTGTTCGAAATATACCGTCAGAGTCGGCAAAAATACAAACAGCGCAAGGTCGAACAAGCTTTCGATCCACTTGCCCTGATCTTCAAAAAACGTATACGTAAACTGGGAAGACCCGATCATGAGCATTCCGATGGCCAGAATGACGAGACTGAGCGAGAGCCATTTGGCAAGCTGCCCGCGGTTCAGAAATACGGTGCAGATCAGCATCAGAACGGCAATGAACACGAAGGCGCAGCCCAGTAAAACATCGGTCAGATTCGTTTTGACATAGCCTGGAAGCAGGGCCTGATAGTCTCCGACTTTCACGTTTTTCTGGAGCCCGATCCGGTCGCTGTTCGTTTCGATATGAATATAAACCGTTTTGCCCGAGTCTTTGGCACTGAGCGGAATCAGCAGCCGGTTCTTATCGTACACGTACGTGTGTCCCGCTTTGTAGATTTTACGTTCATCCGTAAAAACTTCAATGCGGTGGCCGTACAGTTTTCCGATCAGCATGCCCGGCTCGTCCCACTCCAGGCGGGGCAGCTCGATTTTCAACCAGAGTGCGGAAACGCCTTCCGGCTTGACCGGCATGTCTCCCTTCTCGTTGGCGGTCATCCATCCGTCAGTGTTGGCAGGAGCCTGTGTCTCGTCAAAGCCAGTCCCCTGACTGTCCCATTTATATGCCCATTCGGTAATCTTGATCGTATCCAGGGGAGATTGCCCCCGCGCCGTGGCCGGGACGAACAGCAGGGCAAGCAGCACGATCCCGATATAGACGGACGCCAGGACCGCCGTTGCTCTTGATTTGGTCATTATGTATGCACCTCTGAAGAGAAATGGAAAAGAATAGACTTTTACCTGATATGACAAAATTCGCCAAATACACTTATATTTCCTGCCTCTTTGGAAAAATAAATGACAAAGCATGATTTCATTCGACAAATATCGCTGTATGGCCTTCTATTTCTCCTGCTCTTCGGTTTCCAGCAGATAGATCCTATCACGGAACCCTCCGCGCTTGTCCGCTTTCCGCCTGCGTACAGCCTCCAGTTCTTCCGGGGAGGTACCGTGCATATCCGCCAAGGCATGCAAAAGCTCCAGCAGATCGGCCAGCTCTTCCACGGCATGAGCATCGTCTCCGGCTTCCAGATATTCCTTTAACTCTTCCCCGAGCTTCCGCCTCAGTTCAAGTCTGTATTCTTTTTCGCCGAGCACACGCGTGCGGCAGTTTTGTCCGTTTTCCCGGATGATTGCCGGTATTTGATCCCGAACGAGTTTGTTATAAATGGTCATACGCAGCCTCCGTTATAACGGTTCCGTTTGTTCTAAGCTTACCATTTTGCAAGAGGCGTCAAAACACCGGAGGGCAGAAAGCGCAAATTTTCTTCCTGAAAATCCGCTGCAAGGGCCGAAGAGCCGAAAACGGCGCCCCTTCAAGGATTTTCTTGCACATTCCGCCGATTGCCGATACATTAATAAGTACTTGGGACAAACAGATCGGAGGAAAACACCGTGGACGTTCTTATATTAGGAAGTGCCAGCGCTTCGGGAAGCAGAGAAAGGGACAACACTTACCTGCTTCTTCAGCATGAGGAAGGCAATTGGATGATAGACGTGGGCGGCAATCCGCTCGGCAAACTGAAGCAGGCTGAAATTCCGCTGCAGTCCATCCGGGGGGTCATTCTTACCCATTTCCACATCGACCATATTTTCGGTCTCCCTTCTCTGCTCTGGGGCATGTGGCTCGGCAAAAGAAAAGAGCCGCTCATCATCTGCTGCCCGCAGGATCACCGGGACCAGCTCGGCGACATTCTCCGCGCGTACCGGACGGACGAATGGCCGATCGGCTTCGAAATCACGGTGCGGCCTTTCGACTGCGCAGAGCCCGGAACCCTGTTCGCGCAGGGCGACATGACCGTCTCCGCCTTCACGAGCCTGCATGCGGGCTCCACGTCCGGCATCCGGGTCGAATCCGGTGACAAGGTGCTTATCTATTCGGCGGACACGGCGCCGAGCGAATGGATACGCAGCCAGCCCCGGATAGACGTTCTGATCCATGAAGCGACGCAGGCACGGGGCGATATGAGCATCCATACCAGCCTGGAGGGCATTCTGACCTACTATCCGGTCGCCCGGATCCCTCAAGTGATCGCCATTCATCTTACGGATGACGAGCCTTACGAAGAGGTTTTAGCCCAATATAAAAAAACCGGCACACCCGGTGTGAAGCTGGCACACGATATGATGAGGGTTTCTCTCTAGGAGGTGAGTTTCTTTGAAAGTAATTGTGTATGATCTGGAGATGACCGTTACCCGCAAAAAGATCCACGTTTCGGAAATTATCGAAATCGGAGCGGCGGCCGTTGAATTCACGGACGGCAAACCTGCCGTAACCGGCACGTTCCAGTCTTTTGTAAAACCAGACCGGTCCCCGGTTGTTTCCGCTTCTACCCAGGCCCTGACGGGAATTAAGCAAAGCGATCTGCAATCGGCGGAGTCCTGGCCGCTCGTACTGGAACGTCTGCTGGAGTGGATCGGAGACGGAGAATACTATCTGTGCGCGTGGGGTCCCGACGACCTGATCCAGCTTGGCAGCGACTGCCGGATGCACGGCGTCAAAACCGATTGGATCTGCAACCACAACAACCTGCAAAAGCTCATGGCCGGACTCGTCCAGCAGGAGAAGCAGCAGCAGATGGGCCTCAAAACCGCCCTCGAATACTGGAATATCCCGTTCGACGGCTCCCATCACCGGGCCCTGGACGATGCGATGAATACCGCCAAGCTGTTCATCCATCTGCACGACCGGCTCGTGCTGGAGCGGAATCAGGCGGGGGATCTTCCCCTGTATACGACGGAGGTCGTGTACAAAACCGGCGACAGCTTCACGAACAACCCGTTCGAAAAGCTGGCCCTGTTCGCACAAAAGGAACCTACGACGTAGGTTCCTTTTCTTTTGGGCCGGATAAGATCCCTCCGGCAGTCAAGGTGCTCCCAGGCTCGATCCTAAGCCCGCGTCCGCGTTTGTTACAGGACCGCTTCGACGGCAGGCTGCATATCCAGAGGATCGACGCCCGGCTCGAAGCGCTTCACCACATTCCCCTCGCGATCGATGAGGAACTTGGTGAAATTCCACTTCACATCGTCGCCCTCCAGCAGATGCGGCTGCTTTTCCGACAGAAACGCGTTAAGCATTTTACCGCTCGGATGATTCAGGTCAAAGCCTTCGAAAGGAGCTTGTTCGGTCAAGTAAGCGAAAAGCGGGTGCTTCTCTTCACCGCGCACGTCGATCTTCTCGAACAGTGGGAACGTAACGCCGTAGTTGAGCTGGCAGAAGGTGTCTACTTCCTCGTTCGTGCCCGGCTCCTGCCCGCCGAACTGGTTGCACGGAAATCCGAGAACGACCAGTCCCTGATCGCGGTATTTTTCATACAGCTTCTGCAGATCGGCGTACTGCGACGTAAACCCGCATTGGCTTGCGGTATTGACGATCACCAGCACCTTGCCTTTGTACTCTTCAAGCTTCGTTTCCGTTCCTCGAATGCTTCTGGCCGAATAAGGGTATACGCTCATCGTCTACTTCCTCCGTGTTCTTGCGGTCCTGCACTCCCGGGGCGGCTGCCCGGCGCGGTACAGGTACCCGCTTTTATTTTGATTTGCAAAAATTAAATTGTCCACAATGTATGTACGAATTAAATGTAGCACAGTCCGGTACCCAAGTCAAAACTTGGGTACTCCTGTTTACGCGGTTCCCAAAATTTCCATCCGGCACCCAAACGCGGTATGATAGAAACGAAAACATGCAGATAAGGTGGTATGAATGACATGACAGGCAAGCGCAAAGGTTTTACAGGTCTTCTGCTTCTCGTGATGGCTCTTCTGGTCATCGCCGCGGGATGCGGGAAAGCGAAGACGGACAGCAGCGGTACGGCAACTCCGGCTCCGACACCGTCCCCGACGGCAGCCGGCTCCGCGGGCGGTTCGGAACCGCCGAAGACGGACGGTAAAAACCCCGTCGTGACCATCGAAATGGACAACGGCAAAATCATCAAAGCGGAGCTTTATCCCCAAGTGGCTCCGAATACGGTGAACAACTTCATCTCGCTTATCAAAAAAGGATTTTACGACGGTAAAATTTTTCACCGGGTCATCCCCGGTTTCATGGTCCAGGGCGGCGATCCCGAAGGAACCGGCGCCGGCGGTCCGGGCTACGATATCAAGGGTGAGTTCACCTCCAACGGCTTCAAGAACGAGCTGAAGCATACCCGCGGCGTCCTCTCGATGGCCCGCTCCCAGGACCCGGATTCGGCCGGTTCCCAATTCTTCATCATGGTCGCGGATGCTCCTCATCTCGACGCTCAATACGCTTCCTTCGGTAAAGTAACCGAAGGCATGGAAGCGGTCGACGAGATCGTCAACCAGCCTACGGAAGCCAACGACCGTCCGAAAACTCCGCCGGCGATGAAGAAAGTCACGGTGGATACGCTCGGAGTCGACTACCCGGAGCCGAAAACGGTTAAGTAAGCCCCGCGGCACAGGCTGTCCGTTTCCGGCAGCGGAAACCGCCCGGCCCGCACCTTGCGTGGAGGCCGGAAAAGCCCGCCAGCATATACGCTGGCGGGCTTTTGTGTGTGCGCGGGCCTCCGGCGGAGCCTTACGACGCGGTGGCTTTTCGCGCCGCTTAGTGCGTGATATCGGCCGGAATGGCGTCCGCCGCCGCCGCAAGATCCCTCCCGCTGAGGAAAATCTGCAGCCCGCGCCGTCCGGCCGAAATGCTGACCGGCTCGGTGTCCAGCGCAGCGCGTTCCAGATACAGCGGGTAGTTCTTTTTTGTGCCGAGCGGAGATACCCCGCCCCGTATGTACCCCGTCAGCGCCTGCAGCTCCTTCACCGGGACCATATCCACCTTCTTGTTGCCGCTTGCCGAAGCGAGCGCCTTCAAGTGAAGCTCTTTGTCCCCCGGTATGCACGCCAGCAGAACCCCGGTTTTGTCCCCGCGCAGAACGAGGGTTTTATACAGGCTGCCGATTCCGATCCCGACTTTACCCGCCACGGTTCCGGCATCAAGCTGATCTTCATCCCACTCGTATTCGTGAAGGGTATACGGGACAGCAAGTTTGTCGAGCATCCGGCACGCGTTTGTTTTGGCTTGTGTTCCCATCTTTTCGGCCTCCTTGCCTTGTTGGATCTTAATTACACCCGGCCGTCTGCCGGTCCCATTCTCGCCTTCACGGAACGGGCATACTCGGACGGACTCATGCCGGACGCTTTCTTGAACGTTTTGGAAAAGTGATGCACGCTCCCGAATCCGAGCCTCCCGGCGATTTCCGTAAAATTGCACGTTTCTTCCCGGATAAGGAGCTTGGCCTGGCCGATCTTGATCCGGCTCCAATATTTCATGACGGTTGTACCGGTCTGCGCTTTAAAGGTCTCTTTGAGCACCGTTTTGCCGATATGAAAATGACGCGAAATTTCATCCAGCGTAACGGGTGATTCCACATTCGCTTCCATGTAGGCAATCACTCTGGCCGCCAGCTCCTCCTGATTTTTCTGTCGTGCCGGAGAAGACATCTGAGCCCGCGAAGCTTCCCGGTCAAACGGCGCCCGCCGCAGCAGCCGGATCAGGAACGCTTCGAAATAGCAGCGCAGCAGCTGCTCGGAACCCGGCGGAGCCTTCTCTCTTCGCTTCAGCGGATACTCGAACGGAAATTCGAACGCGTTCTCCCCTTCCTGGATTATCCGGGCCAGCAGCTCCCTTTCTTCGTCCTCCAGCCTCAGCACCCCGCCCGCGAAAGCGTTCATAGCCGGGGAATCGCAGTCAAAGGTGAGCACGATGACATTGGGCGCCCTGCCAGGAGCGGCACGGAAGCTGTGAAACTCGTTCGGCTCGTGGAAAATGGCCATGCCCTGCTTCAGAACGTGTCCCGCGTCATCGGTCACTACCTCGATCTCTCCCTTATCCACGTACAGAAGTTCCCAGAAGTTATGCCGCTCCCCCCGGAACACGTAGTCCTTCCCATGCTCGAAATAGTACATCGTAATAAGGCTGCCGATTCCGATTACCTGCTCCAGATGCGTCCTCTGCATCCGGTTAAGCCGGGCTTCTCGTGTTTCTCGGGTTTCTCGGGTTTCCCAGCCTTCGCGAGCTTCCCGGGTTTCTCCGGTCCCCCTAGCTTCTTGAAGTTCCCAGGTACGAGCTTCTTGTGCTTCTTGTGCTTCTTGTGCTTCTTGTGCTTCTTGTGCTTCTCGCGCTTCCTGGTTTCCCTTTAGCACCTCTCGCTCCTCCAGCTTCGCCCGGTCTTCCCGAATTTTCCGGTTTTCCTGCTTTTCCCCGACAGTCGGAACTTCCCGGACACCGTTTTTTTTCCGTGATTCCTTTTCCCCCACTCTGTCACCTCCTCACCGTTTTCAACTAAAAGGGACAAAAAATCCGGCCCTTCGGACAAAGAAAAAGAAGGCTTCCCTTTTTATACTGAACGTAGAGGACGTTAATTTTATCCAAATGCGCTTTCAGAAAAGAGGAGCTTCCATGAACCTGGGTATAATCGGCTATGGCGACCGCATCCGCCACGTTGCGTCGGAGATCATGAAGGAGGATCCCGACTGCAAAATAACGGCCGTCACGGATATCCGTCTCGGAGAACTGCGGGAACAGTTCCGTGAAAAAGGCCGGGAGGACGTCTCCTTCTATGAATCCGCCGACGAGATGCTGAACAACGAACAGCTGGATGGCGTTCTGATCGGAACGCGCTGCTCCCTGCATACGCCCATGGCGCTCAAGGTGCTTTCCCGCAATCTTCCGTTGTATCTGGAAAAGCCCGTCGCGACGACGATGGACGACCTGCTGACGCTGAAACAGGGCTACGAGGCGTCCCGTTCGCCGGTCGTAGTGTCGTTCCCCCTGCGGGTCACGTCTATCGTCAATATGGTCCGGGAAATCATCGACTCCGGCAAAATCGGCACCGTCGAGCACGTGCAGGCCGTCAATAACGTGCCGTACGGAGCGGTGTATTACCAGAACTGGTACCGGGACGAGGCCGAGACGGGCGGGCTGTTCCTCCAGAAGGCGACACACGACTTCGACTATATCAATTCGGTTCTCCGCCTCGCTCCGACGGACGTGGCCGCCATGACGTCCAAGCAAATTTTCAAAGGCACGAAGCCTGCAGGACTGAAATGTGCCGAATGCGATGAGAAGCGGACTTGCCCGGACAGCACGGCGTTCCCCTCCAAGGATATCCCGGAGACATGGGAATACTGCGTATACGCCGAGGATACCGGCAACGAGGATTCCGGAAGCGCGCTGATCCGCTACGAATCGGGCATGCACGTGTCGTATTCGCAAAATTTCTTCGCCCGCCGGGCGGCCGCTTCCAGAGGAGCGCGTTTCCTCGGGTACAAAGGCACTGTCGAGTTCGATTTCTACACGAGCCAGGTGAAAGTGTTCATGCACCACACGCCCCGCGTGGAAACTTACGAGATCGGAGCGGGCGACAATCATTTCGGCGGCGATTCCGCCCTTGCGGCCAATTTCGCCGGACTCATGCGGGGCGCGGCTGCGCCGGTCGCTACAATGGACGACGGCCTGTTAAGCGCCTTGATGTGCATCCAGGCCCGTGAATCCGCCGCATCGGGAACGTTCCGGCCCGTCCGGTACGATACGCCCGCGGAAAGTACGCCGAAGCGGTAAACCGGGAGCCCGCACCGTACCCCTGAAGCAGCCTGTCCGCCCCCGGACGGGCTGCCGTCCGTTTTACTCCATCTCGTATACGAGCCATTCCGTAGAGACATGCCCGCCCATTTTGTTATACAGCGATTGGGCGGCCGTATTGTCCTTGGCCGTCTCCCACGTCATGTAGGCGAAGCCGTGCTCCCGGATATGGGAGAGGCACGAGCGGAACAGCCGCTCTCCGACTTTATGCCCGCGGGCCGAAGCATCGACGAACAGGTCGTTCAGCACGGCCGCCCTTTTGACTTGAAGCGTGCTGAATGAAAAGTACAGCGTCGCGAAGCCGACGAGCATGCCGTCTTTTTCCGCTACAAACTGCAGGCCGGCGGACGGGTTCTCCCGCAGATGATCAATGAGCTTCACCAGTTCGCGTTCGTCCGGGCGCGGCCTTTTATAGAAGTCGACGATATATTGGATCATAAGATCGTGAAGCTGGCGGGTATCTTCGGCCGCAGCGGGTCTGATCTGGACCTGGTCCGTAGTCATGGCAGGCGTTCTCCTTTATAGGGCGGTATTAGGTATATGCTTTTCTATCATTTTAGTTACGGCAGCCCCCGGTTACAACCTTATTTTGCGAACCGATCCGTTTCTTCCTGTCCTTCCGCGTACAAAAACATCGTGTGTTTTCCGCTTCGCAAGTTTATAATAAATGGAATAAAACTTCATAGTTGCTGGAGGATTAGGAAATGAATGCCGTCGAGAAAAGAATTCATACTCTTCATCAGTACAAGCCCGCGCTGACGCTTGACCCGTCCGCAGCCGATCAATTCTGGGACAAGAAGCTGGACCTTTTCAAAAACAAGCCCCTGAACGCCCGTGTCGAACGCAGAGACTCGCTCATGAACGGAGTCGATACGTATCACGTTGCTTATGAAGGCTTTGACGAAACCCCTGTTCACGGATGGTTTCTGGTTCCCTCTTTTCTGCAAAAGAAAAGCTACCCCTGTCTCGTTATGTTCCCGGGGTATACGGCCGACAAAGGCCTGCCGGAACGATATGCGGCTTGGCTGCTTCAGGGTTTTGCCGTTTTTGCCGTCGATGTGAGGGGCCAGGGTGGCGAAACCGGCAACCGGCTCGACTACGACGCGGGAACCAGCACCGGCTGGATGACGCAGAACATCCTCGACAAGGACCGCTGCTATTACATGGCGGTTACGCTGGATGCGTACAAAGCGGTCGAGTGGGCCACCGGACGGCCCGAAGTGCAGGCATCCAAAATCGCGGTAACGGGTGGCAGCCAAGGCGGCGGCCTCTCGCTGATCACGGGCGCGCTCCACGAGAAAGTGTCGCTGATCGTTGCGGACATCCCGAATATGTGCCACATGGATTTCGGCGTGCTGAACTCGGTCGGTTCTCTGAAGGAAGCCGCCGATTTCATCAAGCGGAATCCCGACCGGCTGGAGCCTGTATTCGAAACGCTCGCCCATTTCGATATGATGAACCTGGCCCACCGCATCCGCGTGCCTGTCCGGATGACCGTCGGGCTCAAGGATATGGTGTGCTGGCCGGAAACCATCTTCGCGGCTTACAACCGGATCGAAGGGGATAAGCACATCGACGTGCATCCTTTCTCCGGCCATGAAGTCAGCGAGCGGCAGCAGCAGGAGCACAGGAAATACCTCGCCGAATGGGCCCGCGAGGAGCAGGCGTAAAGCCGTTCCCGCAGCCCAGCCGGCAAGGCCCCGATTTATCCGGCAGCACATGGCGGCCCGATAAGTCGGGGCCTGCTTTATGTGTGGGCGGTCCGGACGCACGCGGAAACTACGCAGCTGTGCTGCAGGGACGCGGGCTGGGGGCACGAGCTGCGGGACGCCGGGCCTGAGCAGCGCATGCCGTGCGGAAAATGTCCGGTTATCCGCGCTCCCGAAGGCTCGGCCCTGTTCATCCTTCGTGTCCGGGAAGTCACAGTCGGCAGCCGAGCCGTTTCCTGCCTGCGGACCGATCATCGGAACACGGCGGCCGCCTTTCTTGATCTGACAGATGCCGCTATCATGTAATCTTCCAGCATCTGGCTTGATTTTCATTGACGCGTATACGTGTATACACGTATACTTATTTTTAATCAAAAGCTAATTACATGGAGGTGAGTCATTTGATGTCTACCCGGCAAGTCCCCCGCATAACGAGCGGCAAGTCTTTGGGCGAACAAGCGTATGATGCCTTGCGGGATTCCATCATTACGTTAAAACTGGAACCCGGCCAAACGATTTTCGAAAGCGAAATCGCGGATACGTTCAAGATCAGCCGGACACCGATCCGGGACGCGTTCCAGCTTCTTGTAACGGAACACCTGATCGAGGTGCTTCCCCAGAGACATAAGAAGATCGCCCGTATTTCGGAATCCAAAGTAAAGGAAAGCAGCTTCGTGCGGCTCAGCCTGGAGAGCAGCGCTTTCAAGCTCGCGGCTGGAGGCTGGGACAGTTCGGAGAAGTTCGTGCACGCGGAGAGGCAGATCGGCCGTATTCTCCGGGAGCAGAGCGAGGCGGCGGATCATCAGGATGTGGTTCAGTTCCTCCAGCTCGATGAGGCTTTTCACAAATGCATCCTCGAACTGACCGGCAACGCGACTCTGCTGGAAGTGGTTTACCATATGCGGGGCCATCTGAACCGTCTCAGATACCTGGCAATGAAAGAACTTGTGCTGACGGAAAAACTCGTCGAAGAACATCTGGAGCTGTTCGACAGCTTGAAAAAGAACGACGAAACGGGCACCGTACAACTGCTGGAACGGCATCTCGGCAATCTGGACCATGAGATCCCGCAGCTCCGGGAGCAGTTTCCCCACTATTTCACCGACTGATCACACAGAAAGGATGAAAACCATGAAAATGACTTTTCGCTGGTTCGGCGAGAACGACCCCGTAACTTTAACGAACATCCGGCAAATCCCCGGCGTAACCGGAATCGTATCGGCCATTTACGACGTTCCCGTCGGAGAAGCGTGGCCGCTCGACAAAATTACCCGCTTGAAGCGGACGATCGAAGATCACGGCCTCCGGCTGGACGTCATTGAAAGCGTCCCCATTCACGAGGATATCAAGCTCGGTCTTCCTACGCGCCAGGCCTATATCGACAATTACAAAACAACGCTGCGCAACCTGGCCAAAGCCGGAATCGATACCGTCTGCTACAATTTCATGCCGATCTTCGACTGGACCCGGACCTCTCTTCATTACGAGCTCGAAGACGGCTCCAACGCCCTCATCTACGAGGAAGAAGTCGCGCAGAAAATGAATCCGCTTACAGGCGAGCTTAAGCTTCCCGGCTGGGACACGAGCTATACCGACGACCAGCTCAAAACCCTTTTCGACCATTATAAAAACGTCGACGAAGAGGAGCTCTGGACGCATCTCGCTTATTTTATCCGGGAAATCATGCCGGTGGCGGACGAGGAGGGCATCAAAATGGCCATTCATCCGGACGACCCGCCGTGGCCGATCTTCGGGCTTCCCCGCATTATTACCAACCGGGAAAACCTTGACCGTTTTCTCGGGCTCCACGACAGTCAAAATCACGGCCTGTGCATGTGCAGCGGTTCGCTCGGCGCTCATAAAGACAACGATTTTCCGGCCATGCTCCGTCATTTCGGGCATCAGAAGCGCATCCACTTCGTTCATGCCCGCAATATCAAGCGGATCGGGGAGAAAAGCTTCTGCGAAACCTCCCATCTCTCGGAGCACGGGTCCGTCGACATGGTGGAAGTGATGAAGGCGCTCAAAGAAGTCGGCTTCGACGGCCCCCTGCGTCCCGACCACGGCCGCATGATCTGGGGCGAAACGGGAAAACCCGGCTACGGGCTTTACGACCGCGCCCTCGGCATCGTCTACCTGAACGGCATCCGCGAAGCCCTGAACCATTAACTGGTTCACTCCGCCCGGCGTAAGGGTAATTCCTTAAAGGACTTATCTCGTTCCGCTATCCCGTATCCCGTTCGGATCTTGCGGGCAGGCGGAACTCACGCTGACAAGGAGGGCATACACATGCCGGATAAACGTTTGGAAGGTAAAGTTGCCGTCGTCTCCGGCGGCGGCTCCGGAATCGGTAAAGCTTCGGCTATCCGTTTGGCCCAGCAGGGAGCTAAGGTCGTTATGCTTGACCGCACCCCGGATAAAGCGGAGCAAACGAAAAAGACGATCGAAAGCGCCGGCGGAGAAGCTCTCGTGATCGAGTGCGACATTTCCAAGCCGGAGATGATCGAACAGGGATTGCGGCAGGCGGTAAGCAAGTTCGGAGGCATCGATATCTTGTTCGCCAATGCGGGCATCAACGGAACCAAAGCTCCGATCGAAACGCTGAAAATCGACGAATGGGAGCAGACGATTAACATTAATCTGCGCGGAACGTTCGCTACCGTCAAGTACGCGATTCCTCATCTGAAAGAAAAAGGCGGAAGCATTATTATCACCAGCTCCATTAACGGCAACCGCGTCTTTTCCAATATCGGATTTTCCACGTATGCGACGACAAAGGCCGGCCAGGTAGCCTTTATGAAAATGGCGGCCCTGGAGCTTGCCCGGTACAAAATCCGGGTGAATGCCATCTGTCCGGGCGCAATCGACACGAATATCGACGAGAACACGTATCCGACCGACGATTTGAAGGAAGTTCAAATCCCGGTCGAATTCCCCGAAGGCGATCACCCGCTCAAGGGCGCGCCGGGAAAACCCGAGCAGGTGGCCGATCTCGTGCTCTTCCTCGCTTCCGACGAGTCCTCCCATGTCACGGGGACGGAAATCTACGTCGACGGGGCGGAGTCGCTTCTGCGCGGCTGATCAAACAAAGGGCGCTCTCCACGAAACATGGAGAGCGCCCTTTTGGCGCACGGACGGCCGCGTATGTCCGCCGTCGGCCGTGCCCTATGTAATGTCTGACGGGTGCGGCCCGCCTCCCTAGGCGCTGGCGCGGTCGCTCTCCCATTTTTCCATCATCAGCACGTACAGATCCTCCAGAGGCATCTTTACGGCAGTTTGCGTAATGTTCACCGTAGCCTGCACCAGTCCTTGATTCGCTTTCATAAGCGCTTTCTTGAACCCGCTCTGGCGGGCGAGGAACGTTTCCGTGTCGTGCAGACGGATGCCGATAAACCGCTGGCCCATATAGTCGTACAGCATAATTCCCTCGATGTCGGCCCATTTCAGCTCTCCTCCGCCGATAGCCGACGAATGGTCCACAATCCCCTCATCGCTTACGATTAGAGAAGGCTTCCGGTTAAAGAGCCGGTAAACCAGATACACCAGACACGCCCCGAAAAAAACAACGCTGATGCCCCCGATCACCACAAGTCCCAGGGAATTCTCCTCTTCCGACTGTCCCACTCCTATGAATACAACGCCCAGAACGACAAAAACGAGTGCGGCCAAAACAAGCCCGATCGTTTTTTTGGTACTCGGATAAATGATCAAATCATTAGGCTGATGAACCGGCAGCAATACAATCCCCCCTAATTTTTTCCTCTATCCGTTATATAACAAGCCGTCCGCAAGTTGAAACACAAAGACACCTTTAAGACAGATATACGTGACCCTGATACAGCTCGGTAATGCGCCGAGCCGCTCCTTCCAGTACCGTCTCGTTCAGCCCGTCGAGTTCTTCCAGATGTTCCAGTCTTTCTTCAAGCGAAAGCTCCGGGAACGTGAACAAGCTCCAATTGGCGAGGTTCTCGATCGCCTCCGGAAAATCCAGCCGTCCGTAATCCAGATAAGCCTTGTAAATATAACAGGCGCCGTAGGAAGGGTCCAGAGCCAAGGCCTGGTCGAAAGCGTTGCGCGCCGCATCTTCTTCCCCCTCCAGCTTGAAGCAGACAATGCCCAGATTGAAAAAAGCCGACGGACTGTCCGGATGAAGTCTGGAAAACTGGCTGGCGAGGTTGCGGGCCTCGGCGTATTCTTTTTTCAAATACAGCACATTGCCCCGGAGGCTGATCAGGTCCGTATAGGAGGCGTCCTTATCGTAGCCGACGATGCAGTCCAGCTCCGCTTTCTCCAGCTCGCGCAGCGTGAGGTAGCATTTCGCCCGGCTCTCGTAATAGGCCGCATGCTCCGGCTGTATGTCGATCGCTTTCGTAAAAGAAGCGATCGCCATGTCCAGATGGCCCATCTCCTCAAGCACCCGCCCCATCGCATGATGGTAGCCGGCTCCTTCGGAAATGGCGGGCTCCAGCTCCGCCGCATGATGCAGATCCATCAGGGCCTCGTCAAAGCGGGAGTCCATGAAATATGCGTAGCTGCGCTTCATGCGGAAATCCGCCCGGTCCTGCATCGCGATCGCCCTGCCGTAAGCGGACGCCGCCTGCCCGTAAGCGCCGGTCTCTTCCAGAATCAGCCCCCGCTGCTGTTCGTTGAGAGGATCGTCCTCTTCCAGTTCCAGCAGCCGCTTGTTGAACTCCAGCGCTTTCTCGGTCTGGCCCAGATCCAGGTAAGCGTCCGCCAGCCAGTAGCAGACGATGGGGTTCGCGGAATCCTGCCCGTAGAGTTTGAGCAGCAGAGGCACCGCTTCCGAATCCCGGTTCTGCGCCCGGTAGAGAAGGACTCTTTCCATCCACAGAACCCGCTCTTCCACGTCCCGCTCCTTCTCCAGAACATCCAGCTCGCGCTCCGCGTCCTCCCAGCGCCCCAGGCTGCGGTAGATCCCCACGCGCTGCAGATACAGACCGTCATTGTCCGGATAGGCTTCAAGAGCACGGTCGATCTCTTCCAGAGCTTCCTCGTAACGCTTCAAAGTCGTGTACAGACCCGCCAGATCTTTGCGGAATCCGCACGTACGCTCCGTCTCATCCATGAAAACACGGAAAGCTCCCGGACCGTATCCGGTCCGGTTGAGCACGAGCCGCTGCCCTTTATCCGAAATGTATTCCCATTCGATCACCTGGTCGACGGCTTTGCGCATGTAACCGACGGCTTCCTCCGGGCGGCCCAAAATTTCCAGCGTCTTACCCAGCCTGTAATGGAAAATGGGAATGTCCCGGTCGGCATACGACAGCACTTTGCGGAACGTTTGCTCCGCCCGTTCGTAATCGTCCGTCCGCCAGTAGCACATGCCCAGCTCGTAGTAGGTCGATACGACGGAATCTTCGGGCTCGCGCTTGACGCATTCTTCCAGATCTGCGGCCGCCGCCTCGTAATCCTGAAAATCCTTGCGCCATATCCCCCTCGTATACCAGTACATGTAAGGCTCGGGATTGAGCCGGATGGCCTCGTCCATATCCCGCATGGCCTCTTCTTCCCGGCCGATTTCCTGCAAAATATGCGCCCGCCGCTCATGGGCCTTATCCGAACTGACCCGCCCGATAATGTTCCCCAGGAGAGACAGTGCGTGTTCCGTATGCCCGCATTCGTGATACACCTCCGCGACCCGAATCTTTTCGGCGGTGTCCAGCTTGCCGTAATCGGCTTTTTCGTAATACTGGAGCGCTTTCGCGAAATTTCCTTCTTTTATGTACTGTCTGCCTTTTTTTATATAATAGCCGTTAAAAAGCTTCACGGTCTTCCCTCCCTCTGTTCTATCATCCGGCAGTAAGTAAGTATACCTGAAACCGTTAAAATGAAACACGGTTTCATACGTCGGCTGTCCCGGCCCGTTTCAAAAAATCGGAAGCCCCCGATGCAGGAAAAGAACGTCAAAGGAACCTGCCTTCGTACGCTCTTCCGGTACAGCTATCCTTTTATTATACAAATTTTTACTCGGGGGAGGTATACGTTTTTACGAAGGGGCGATAAAAGAAAACAAAAATAGCCCTTCAACCGGCAGGAGGCCGGCAAGGACTATAAAAAGAAGGACCGCCGGAAATGCCGGTCTAATGAGGACGGACGCCGGTCCGGCCGATGATGGAGGCGATCTCCAGGATAAGGGCCACGTTTCCGTCGCCCAGAATGGTCGCCCCGGCGATGCCGTCGACTTTTCCGATATAAGGCCCCAGCGACTTGATGACGATCTCCTGGTTGCCGATCAGCTCGTCGACCACCAGAGCGAGGCGTTTCTCGGCCGATCCCACGATAACGAGCGGAATGTGGCTCCGCGTATTCTCCGTATACGGGATCTGAAGATAATCATGCAGCCGGGCCACCGGAATCACCTGATTGCGCAGCACGATGACCGACTGTCCCCGGATGCTCCGGATGTCGTCCGGGCTTACGCGGACGATCTCGGCTATATTGCTCATCGGGACGATAAAGGTGCGCCCGCCGAGCTTGACCTGAAGCCCTACGATAATCGCCAGCGTCAGGGGAAGCTTGATTTTGAAGCAGGTTCCGCGGCCGAGGCGGGTTTCGATGTCGATCAGCCCGTTCAGCTTCTCGATGTGGCTGCGGACGATATCCATTCCGACACCTCTGCCGGATACGTCGCTTACCGTGCTGGCGGTTGAAAAGCCGGGGCGGAAAATAAGCTCTACGGCTTCCCTTTCGCTCAATTGCTCCGCTTCTTCCCGGGAGATGATCCCCTTCTCCAGCGCGGAACGGATCATCCGGGCCGGATCGATCCCCGCCCCGTCGTCCTGCACGTAGATGACGACCTGGTTGTCTTCGTGGGCGGCCCGGATCGTAAGGACGCCTCCCGCGCTTTTGCCGGACTGCGTCCGGATCTCCGGCTTCTCGATCCCGTGATCCACCGCGTTGCGGATCAAGTGGATAAGCGGGTCGGCGATCTCCTCGATGAGCGTCCGGTCCAGCTCCGTGTCTTTGCCTTCGAGCACCAGCTCGATTTCCTTGCCCAGCATGCGGGAAAGATCCCGGATCATGCGCGGGAAGCGGTTGAAGAGCTGCTCGATCGGCAGCATCCGCGTCTTCATGACGCTTTCCTGCAGATCGCCGATGATCCGCGACAGATGGTCGGCTATCTGGCCCAGCTCGTCAACGCTCTCATCGGCGATACGCCGCCGCTGCGTGCGTTCCACCTGATGAATGCGGGTCTGGTCGATCACGAGTTCCCCGACCAGATTCATCAGGTGCTCCAGCCGCTCGACGCTCACGCGGATCGTCGGAGACTTGGCCTTCGCCGGAGCATCCGCGGCCGCCGCCCGGGAGGGCGGTGCGGAGGCTTGCGGCGATGGGGCGGCGGCCATGGCGCCGCCCGTGCTGTGCGCCGGGGCGTCTGTGCTGCCGCTCACGCCCGCATGGCCCGCCGCTTGCGCCGGGGCGTCTGTGCTGCCGCTCACGCCCGCATGGCCCGCCGCTTGCGCCTTGGCGTCTGCGCTGCCGCTCATGCCCGCATGGCCTGCCGAGTCCTCTGCGGCCATGCCGCCGCCCGCTCGGCCCCCGGCGTCTGCATCCGCCGCGCTGTTCGCTGCATCCGCCGCATCCCGCGCGGCCTGGGCGCCCGTTACCGCCGCTTCTTCCTGCGCAAGCGGCTCCACCACGGCCCGCTCGACTTCCATGAGGCCGTCGGCGAACGCCTGCAGTTCCTCCTGGGACTGCTTTCCCGCATACAGGAAAAGCAGATCTCCGGGGCCCTCCTCGTCCAGACCTTCCGGCTCCGGATCGGCCAAAAGCACGTCGCCGCGCTCATTCAGCGCGGAGTGGATAACGTATGCGCGGGCTCCGCGGATGAGGCATTCGGAAGCGATCCGGATGTCCACCCAGAACAGCTCTTGCCCTTGTTCCATGCGCTCCTGCACCCGAAGCTCCAAATCAAGCGAAAGAGACGGTTTGCCGCGGCGAGCGGGCGTTTCCGCTGTTTCCGGCCTATCTCCGGCGAGAACAGAATCTTCGCTGCCGAAGCTTCTCAGCGCGCGGACACAGTCCGAAATATCTGCGGAAGGCGGCTCCCCGCCAACGATGTCTTGCTTAAGCTGCTTGAGAATATCCAGCGCGGTGAACAGGAGATCGACCAAAGCGCCGGACACGGCAAGCTGCCCGCTTCTGACCCGGTCCAGCAAATGTTCCATCTCATGGGTTAACTGCTTCATCTCTTCGAAGCCCATTGCCGCCGACGATCCTTTGATCGTATGAGCGGCCCGGAACAGGCTTTGAATGACGATACCGGACTCACCGGACTGCTCCAGCTTCAAAATCTCCCCGTCCATGACCTGAAGCTGTTCCTCCAGCTCCTCCAGAAAGATTTCCCTATACTCGGACAACATGCCAGTCAACTCCTATTCGTGAAGCAGAACTTCGTCCAGTTTTAAAATCCCCGCCAGGCCGCTGTCCGCAAGCCCGATTCCCGTAAAAAATCCGCCCTGTACGCCGCCCACCCGCTCCGGTGGAGGCTGTATGTCCGTGAACGTCGTCACTTTGCTCACATAATCCACCATAATTCCGACGGTGTCCTCCAGGTGATGAACCACGACAATCCGGGATGCCTTCGTCGGCTCCGCCTCTTCCATACCGAACAAAGTCCGGAGGGAAATGACCGGGACGATCCGCCCCCGCAGGTTGATCACCCCTTTGACGTAAGGCTTGACATTCGGAATAGCCGTAACGGCCTGCATTTTAATAATCTCGTGAATATCGTAAATCCGGATGGCGTACTGTTCCCGGTCGATGCCGAACGCCACATATTGCTCGTGCCCGCTTCCCTGCATAAAAAAGGTCCTCCCTGTCATTCGTAAGGAATCCGGCTCCCGCCGTTAAAAGAATAACCCCAATCAGGCTGACTGGGGTCCCTGCCTCGTTAGGCGGATTTGCTGATTTTGAACACCGCTACCGTCCGGTTAAGCTCTTCCGCCAATCCGGCGAGCGACTGGGCCGTGGAGGCCGTCTCTTCGCTGCTTGCCGCCGACTGCTCGGTTACGGCGGAAATGCTCTCGATCGACGACATGACCTCGGAGGATTGCGCCGCCTGCTGCTCGCTTGCCGCGGCGATCTCCATCACCTTATTGGCCGATTCGTTCACCATGCCGATAATGTGATGGAACGATTCGCCCGTCTGGCGGGACAGGACCACACCGTCGCCGACCGCTTTGACGCTCTGGCGCGTATTCTCCTGCATGCCCTTGATAATCGCGGTAATCTGCTTCGTCGCTTCCCCGCTCCGTTCGGCCAGCTTGCGGACTTCGTCGGCCACGACCGCGAACCCGCGTCCCTGGTCCCCGGCGCGTGCCGCTTCGATCGCCGCATTAAGAGCAAGCAGATTGGTCTGCTCGGCGATATCGTCAATCACTTCGATAATCTCTCCGATTTTGTTGGAATCCTGTTCGAGTCTGGATACCTGCTCATTGACCTGGTTCATGCTCTCAATGGACGAATTCACGATCTTGCCGCCCTGCTGGGCGATATCCAGCGCATCCGACGAAACCTCCGAAGCTTGTTCGGCGCTCGTCGCGACCGACGTAATCGCGGTCGACAGCTCTTTGAACAGCTCGTGGATGGTCTGCGCGGCGTTAGCTTGGCTGACGCTTCCGCTCGCGATTTCCTGCGTGCTCGCCGAAATCTGCTCGGCCGCCGCCGACACGCTTTCGGCCGACGTCAGGATGCCGCCTACCGTGCTTCGCAGGCTGTAGACCATCTCGTTCACGGATTTGGCCAACTGTCCGATTTCATCGCGGGTGTCGATATCCGTGACTTCGGTCAGATCGCCTGCGGAAACTTTACCTACCAGGCCGACCACCTTGTTAAGCGGCCGGGAAATGATCCGCGCGATAGCGTAGCCCAATCCGATAGAGATCAGGAACGCTGCAATCATAACCGCAAAAGTCACGTTGCTGGAGCTTTTGTACAAGGCGGCGCCTTCGGCGTTGCGTTCTTCCGCCAGTTTCACGTTAATCTCAAACATGTCGTCGAAAGCCTTCATGACTTCATCGCCCTTGGTTTTCAGGCTTCCGCTCGCGAGCAGGGCTTTAAACGCTTCACGGTCATCGCCGTAGCCGATTTTAACGGCTTCCTCCAGCTGCTTCTGGTAGCTCTCCCATACGGGATGAAAAGCCTGAAGCAGATCTTTTTCACCCTGGGTAACGTCCGTTTTCTCGTAAGCTCCTATTTTTTCGCCGATTTTCTTCACGTTCTCGTCGATTTTTTTCTTGTACTCGTCCTTCTGGGCCGGAGTATCCGCAAGATCGTTCAAGTCCCGGAGATCCGTTCTTATGACCTGATAATAGAAGGAAGCGTCCGAAACGACCCGGAGCGGAACCAGATTATTTTCATACATGCTGCTTAGGCTGTTGTTGAGCCTGCTCATATTGACAAGCCCGAAAAAACCCGTGAACACCAGCAAAATGGCGATAAATACAAAAGCCGACACGAGCTTCGCGGATGTTTTTAAATTGCGGTACCATTTCATTGTCCGTACCTCCTGCCTTTGCGTCCTTCGATCACTTTGAGCTCGGTCTCCAGGTCGTGCAGAATGTCGTCTATTTCTTCGCTCGTTAATTCTCCCTCATTTCTTTCCGGATGATAATCGCTTCTTCCTCTGGAATTGTCCCACAGCGCTCTTATAAATCTCGTTTTTTCCATGTGTGCTTCCCCACCTTAAAATTGTTGATTTGTCGCGACGTTTTTTTTATGCGGCTTCGGTTTTCTGCAAAAGAAGGATCATATGGATGGTTCCGACTTCCGCAAGGGAAACCGCTATTGAAATCCCCTTCTCGAATCCGTAAAGCTGCATTTGTCCTACCATGACGGTGGGCGGGGTAATATCGATTTTGTGTCCTTTTTGATAAATAATCGCCGACGTATTCCCGGCAATCATATTCGCCATTTCCCCTACAAAACTATGGAGCATTTCACCTTCAAGAGGCATGCCAAACATGGATTGTCCCAGTTTACCGAACGTTTCGATATCTCCTTCGATAACCAGCCTTCCTTCGACATCCCCGACGATCCCGATCAGCACTCCGATTTCGCCCTGGATGACCGCATTTTGCAGCATGCTGGGAGGCTTCGTGTCGATGGAGATGGGAAAAACCTGGCTCATCGATGCAATGGTACTGTTCAGCAAATCTTTAACTCCGTTCGGATTCTGCACTTCAATCAACCACCTTTATGTGTATAAAATGATCTCTGCCCGTATCCTCGCCACAATCCGGCCGCGGATAGAGGCAGGCATTTACCGGCAAATCCGCTTCCTCCCTTTCGGGAGCTTTAAAAATCTGAGCAATCCGGCTTAGGTTAAAAGACCTAGAAGCTGTACTAATCATAAACCGCAAAAGAGCGGTGGTAACCGAAAAACCTTTGCGGGAACCCGCAAAAATATTGCGGAAACTTGTAAATTCCTGTCGGATTAATGGTAATGAATAGACAAAAAAACCGTATCACAACTGTGTACGGCCGGTTTTATGTCGAACTTGATAAATTTTTTATCATGCCATTTTCGGAAAATCTTCATCGGACAGCAGGCCCAGCTGCTTCGCTTTCATGGCGGCTTCGATCCGTGATTTCACGTTAAGCTTGTGAAAGAGGTTCGTCAGGCAGTACTCCAGCGAGCGTTGGCTCATCAGGACGGATGCGGCAATTTCCTTGTTGCTTCTCCCTTTCGCGATCTCTTTCAAAATCTCGTATTCCTTGGAGCTGACCGCCTGCGTTTCGGGACTGCCGCCTGCCGATTCCGCAAACTGGCTGCCCGTCGTCCGCCTCAGCTGTTTGACCAGGGACAAAGGCAGCACGGCTTCCCCCCTGAGAGCGCACCTCACAGCCGTTACGAGCTGTTCCTTGTTTGCCGTTTTGAGAACAAACCCGGCAATTCCGGCTTCAATCATCAGGTTGAAATGATTGTTAAATTCAAAGCCGGTGTAGATCAGGATGACGGCGTCCGGAATAAGGTGGAGAATTTGTTTGGCCAGATCGATCCCGTTCATCGTAGGCATATGCAGATCGATCAGCATCACGTCAAAATGCTGGGCAACCGCCAGCTCCAGCGCTTCTTTGGCCGTATGAGCCAAGGAAACTTTCATATTGGTGTCCTGTTCCAGCAGCATTTTCGTCCCCTCCATGACGGAAGGATGGTCGTCGACCAATAAGATCTCAATCATGGTTATCCCTAACACTCCAATTTCTGATTTCGAATTTCTGATTCTGTTTCACCGGTACGTTAATGAAAACGGCGAGCCCATTGTTCGGGGAGGAGTAAAACTCAACGTCGCCATCCATACTGCGAACCCTTTCTTTAATGCCGTAAACTCCCATACTGTTAAAGGACTCCACCATTCCACTAACATCCATACCGATTCCGTTATCCTCATAACTCAGATGAATCCGGTCGGAGTGAGCCGACAACTTGAATTGAACTTTCGCTGCGTTAGAATGTTTCGTCGCGTTGGCCAGAAGCTCCTGTACAATTCGATACAACCCGATTAACAAATCGTCGTCGTGCAGGGAGCCGTGAAAGCCCGTGTAGTCAAAAGCAATGGAATAGTCGGTCCGCAGCTGCGTAAATTCGAACAGGGCCTCCAGAGAAGCCACAAGGCCCTCTTCCTTGAGCATCGGCGGCCTCAGCTCGTTGCACGTGATGCGGATCTGGTAAATGACATCGAGCAGCCCCTGCGTGATCTGAGCCAGCTTCTCGCGCAGTCCCTGCGGAACCTCGTCATCGGACGAGATCTCGTCAAGCTTGCGGTACCAGATGATCTGCTCCTGCAGAGCTCCGTCGTGCAGATCCTGGGAAAGGCGCTTGCTTTCATTCTCGGATAGAGCGAATAAAAGCCGGATCAGCCAGGAAGGCGTCTTTTGCCGGGTCGCCAGCTCACGCAGCTCCTGAGTCAGATCTTCGATGACTCTGAAATTATCGTACAGGACACTCGCGTAGCGGGCGATCGTTTTGATCCATACCCTTTTGGATTGTAAAACGAGAGAAGGAGACTTCTCCCCGATGCACAGCAGGTAGCTTTTCCCTTTAATTTCTCCGATGCGGATCAGATGGCCGTCCGGCGTGTCGATAATTTCGCAGACGGGCAGCGGGTCGGAACAGCCCTCCACAATTTCCTCCCAGACGTGCTGGGGAATATCCGAACTGCCGTTCTTGACGGTAATCTTGTTCTGCTTGTCCACTTCAACGAGACTGATTTTCTCCGTTCGGATCATTTCCCGCACTTCCTGAATAAGCCTCCGGTCCAGCTCCTGCACGTTCATCAGTCCGAATAAATCGCTTGAGAAGCGGTCCAGACTCGTCTGGAGCACATAATAGCGATCCTTGCTCTCCCGTATGATTTGCTCCGCATAGTCCCGGTCCTTCTCCGCCTTCTTCTGCTCGCTTATATCCCGGATGATGGTCATGGCGACATCCATGCCGATATACGGAATGGGAATGGATACGACTTCGGCGTCGATGATCCGGCCGTCCAGCCGGACGATTTTGTGTTCGGCGATGCGTGTGGCTTCCTTGTTCTCGTAAACCCCGTTCAGACGGGCGCGCACCTTGTCCCTGGAATTCGGATGGACCGTATCGTAGATCGAGCGGCCGATCAGGCTGCAGGTCGTTCCCGCTCCGAACAGATCCAGGCCTGCCGGATTGACGTAATCGAATTTGTGGTCCCGGGTCAGAATCGTCGGAATCGGCGACAACTCCACCAGGTGGCGGCTCAGCCTCTCGCTTTCCTGCAGGGCGGTTTCGGCCTGTTTGCGTATCGTAATATCCTCGAAGAAAACGAGGAAAGCTTCGGAACGCGCGTCGTAGATCGCCGTCGCCAGCATATCGACCACATTGCCGTCGCGCCGGGTGATGGCCAGATCGATAGGAGCGCTGGACCCGCGATCCCGGATGGCCTGCTCTCCTTCGAACGGCGCATCCGGCTGGATCCAGTCCTGGGGCGTCGTCCCTATGATCTCCTCCGCGCTTCCCGCACCCAGCACCCGCACCGCGGCGGGATTCGCGTAGATGACCTGCCCGTCTTTGTAGAGCGCGATCGAAACCGGAGACAGCTCCACAAGACTGCGGTAGCGTTCTTCGCTGTCCCGGAGCGCCTGCTCCATCCGCTTGCGCACCGTAATGTCCGTATGCACGTGAAGGGAGGAAAGCGACAGCCTGTCGTAGATGCCCGTCACTTCCACGTCGATGACGCTGCCGTCGGTACGGACCATTTTGTACTCCAGCGGCGGAGCATACTTCGCCTGCGCCACCGCAAGCGCGCGGCCCCGGGCCTGCTCCACATAATCGGGATGCATAAAATCGTAGATGCTCCGGCCGATGACATCGCAGGGCAGCGCGGCGCCGAACAGCTCCAGCCCCGCGGGGTTCGCGTAAATAAACCGCTCGTCGCGGATCATCGTCAAGGGCTGAGGCAGCAGCTCGATCAGATGCCTGTACCGCTCTTCGCTCTCCATCAGCTCCCGCTCGATCAGCACTTTCTCCGTGATGTTCCGGGATACGATGATGATGCTCTCCGTTTTCCCGTCGGCTTCCCGGACAGGGTTGGCTACACAATCGAAATGCAGCTCGGAGCCGTTCGCATGGATAAGCCGGCAGCGCGCCGTCCATACGCAAGCCGATTCCGGCATTCCTTCCAGCTTAAGCCGGATCAGCTTCCCGTCTTCGGGATGCATACTATCGTACAGCGACAGGCCGGCTGCGGTGGATTCGTCCAATCCCAGCCTCGCTTTATAGGAAGGGGACGTGTATTGGAACTTTCCGTCCCTGCCTACCACGGCCACGAGGTCCGTCATATTTTCCGCGATCAGTCGGTAGGTGGCCTCGCTTTTTTGTAACGACCGCTCGGTCAGTTTCTTCGAAGTAATGTCCCTGCACAGCACAAAAACTCCCGTAACCGCGTCGTTTACATACACGGGCACCATTTTTATATCCCAGTGGTACATACGGCCTTCTGTATGATAAGAATTCATTTCGAATGTCTGGTTCGTCCCCTGCACCACCCGGCCGAAATACACCGACATCCGTTTCAGGCTGTCCACACCGAACAGTTCGATAAGCGACAGCGGGTTCGCGATATTGTGCCGGCTCCCCGTAATTTCCAGGGCGGCCGAATTGATATCCAATACCTTCCCGTGCAGATCCAGCTCCACAATCACATCCGAATGATGCTCGAAGAGAGAACGGTAGCGCTGCTCGCTTCTCTGCAGAGCCTCCTCCGCCGCTTTCCGGGCCGTAATGTCCAGCACCACCCCGTCCAGACGCAGCAACGCGCCGCTCGTTTCATCCAGCGTCGGAATCATCCGCACCTGCACCCACCGGACATCGCCGCAGGCGTGAACGATCCGGTATTCGCTGAAATCGGAAATCCCCTCTTTGACGTTGACGCACGATGCTCTATACCGCTGAAAATCGTCCGGATGGATGATTCTTTCCCAGGCTTCCCGGGTAGCGAAATATTCGGGCCGGTAGCCGGTAATCTTGAGCAGGGCTTCCGATGTAAAAGGAACGCGCCGGGACGAATAATCATACGACCAGGTGCCCACATCCACGGTATGCATAATATTGACCAGCAGGCCGTATTTTTTGACGAGCTGTTCATGATGTTTCCATTTTTCCAGATTTCTTTTGTAAAGAATGAGAAGGATTTGGACGGTCAGAAGAAGGATGCATACAGCAGCGCCGATGATAAATTCATTCAAGATGTGTGTCTCCTTTATGCGTGAAGAGTGAGCCCGGGGATGATGTGCGGCAGATGAGGCTGCCACGGAACAAGAAAGGCACGAAATGGATTCAGATAAATAATAGTTCGGAAAAAGCGCGTTCCAGTCCTTCCCGATCCGTGCGTAAATGCGGATAAATTTGACAATGAAGAAAATTTGTTTAGTCCTAAAGTTTTTATACCGCGAAGCATTGGTTTATAATATAGCTTATCCGGATCAGCATTTAAAGGAGATCTTACAAATGAGCCCTGATTTTTATTCGGCCTCTTCCCCGCTCCCTGCGGGTGAAACGCCTCCCATCAAGCGCGTCCTGATCATGACGCCCGTCCAAGCCGAGCGGGACGCCGTACTCCGCGGTCTAGCCGGAGCGCCCGGCTTCCGGGTGGAGCTCGCGGGCGTCGGTCCCGTGGCCGCGGCTGTCTCCACGACGGCGGCCCTCGCCGCCGCCGAATACGACCTCGTCCTGGCCGCCGGAATCGCAGGCGGCTTCGAGGGCCGGGCCGAGGTCGGCTCGCTCGTCGTGTCGAGCGAAATACTCGCCGCCGATCTGGGCGCCGAGACGCCCGGGGGCTTCCTCAGCCTGGACGAGCTCGGCTTCGGCTCGGCCCGCGTGCCTGTCGACGCGGCGCTTGCCGGCCGCGTCGCCGAAGCCCTGGCGGCCGCCGGGCTGCCCGTAAGCACAGGACCTGTGCTTACGGTCTCCACCGTGACCGGCACGGCGGAGCATGCCCTGGAGCTCGCCCGGCGGGTGCCCGGCGCCGCGGCCGAGGGCATGGAGGGCTTCGGCGCGGCAAGCGCCGCCCTCGCCCGCGGCATCCCGTGCCTGGAGCTCCGCTCGGTCTCCAACGCGGTAGGGCCGCGCAACAAAGCGGCATGGCGAATTCCCGAAGCGCTCGCCATGCTGGAGAAAGCAAGTTCAGTCTTACCGGAGGTGCTGTTATGAAAATCGCGTTTTCCCCGTGTCCGAACGACACGTTCGTCTTCCATGCCTGGGTGCACGGGCTCGTCCCCGGCGCGCCCGAGCTCGATGTCCTGTATGCCGACATCGATATTACCAACGGTCTGGCCGCGGGTTCCGGCGGTCCCGAAGTGATGAAAATCTCCTACGCGGCACTGCCGTGGGTTCTCCGCGACTATGCCCTGCTCCCTTGCGGCGGCGCTCTGGGCAGAGGCTGCGGGCCGCTCGTGCTGTCGAACGGCTCCGCCGATCCGGCGTCCCTCTCCGGCAAGCGCGTCGCCGTTCCGAGCGAGCGCTCGACCGCGTACCTGCTGTTCCGGCTGTGGGCCGCCCAGCAGATTCCCGGAGGCGTCGGCGAGATCGTCGTGATGCCGTTTCACGAGATCATGCCGGCCGTCCGGGACGGGAAGATCGACGCGGGCCTCGTCATTCACGAGGCGCGCTTCACCTACCCGTCCTACGGTCTCAGCCTGCTGGCCGATCTCGGCAGCTGGTGGGAGTCCGACACGGGACTCCCCATTCCGCTTGGCGCCATTATCGCAAAGCGTTCGATGGACCCGGAAGCGGTGGCGGGATGGATCCGCTCTTCCGTCGAGTATGCGTGGGCCCATCCGGAAGCGTCCCAGGCATACGTGCTCCAGCACGCGCAGGAGATGTCTCCCGAAGTCGCCAAGGCGCATATCGACCTGTACGTGAATTCGTTCACGGGGGACCTCGGCGAGGACGGTTACGGAGCGGTCGAAGCGCTGCTCGGACGGGCCGCGAAGGAAGGGCTTGTGCCCGAGTTCGATCTGAAACTGCTTCGCGCCTAGCCTTCGGACTATCCCTCCATCATCGGAACCTCCATCCGAAAATATCACCGGCTGACAGTGGAGCACGCAAATATGAAGCCGGCACATGAAAGTTTATCTTCTTAAATAAGACAGCCCAAAAACAGCCTTGATTCGGTAGTTGACCGGATCAAGGCTGTTTAGTTTTTTATAAACAAAAGTTCTCCAAGTCCCCGGAATTTCTCAACCGTTCATCCGCCTCCGGACTTCTTTCACTGATTTGCTTTTCTCCCGCGGGTCCTTGTTCTATGCTGGAATCAACAATTTTAAACCGTTTTGTTAATGCTTTTCACTTGCCTGCGTATTAACATACGTAAATTTCCTCGCCCAGAACACTTAACCGAAGAAAGAAAGGAGGAAAGGAGTTGGAGAGCGTTTCAATAAATATGGAAATTTACCGCAATCAAGATGAGACAACGCGTGGAAATATTTTAACCTCCGAACAATTTTCAGAGCTGTATGAAATGTACATCGACCGCGTTTACAAGTACATCTACTATCGGATTCACAATACTTACGAGACGGAAGATATTTGCAGCAAGGTTTTTGAGACGGTCATTTCCAAGTACAACAGCTTCTCGGAAGAAAAAGCCAAATTTGATGTATGGCTGTTCGCGATTGTAAGAAACGCGGTGACCGATTACTTTCGCGCTCGAAAAAAAAGATTCCATTTTTCACTGGATTCCATTACCGGACACATCCTGCCTAAGCCGTCACCCGAAGAGCTCGCTATCCGGGGCGATGAGCATCGGGCACTGTTTAATGCGCTCGGGAAACTGCGTGACAAGGAACGCAATATCATCGCAATGAAGTTCGCGGCCGGTCTGAAAAATTCGGAAATCGCCGAATTGATGGGGGTCAGCGAGTCCAATATCGGCGTCGTAGTCTTCAGAAGTTTAAAAAAGCTGCAAAAAATTTTGGAGGCGGGTAGGTTCAGGAATGAGTGAAAAACAGAATCCGGAAGCATGTGAAAATGTCGTTGATCTGCTTGAAAACATGGAGGTCGATCCCTTGACCAAAGAACGTATTTTCAAGCGTGTGGCAAACAAATTGGAGACGGGAACCATTCAACCCGAAAACACGAAAAAGGATGCGATCACTATGTTGAATAAAAAATGGAAAACCGCTGCCGCGACGGCCGCTGCTGTAATTATCATTGGAGGCGCTCTTTCGACCACCTCATACGCACAGGGGATGTTCGATTCCATCCTGGCACGTTTCCAAGTGGGCAATATGAAAATCGTCCAAACCGACAAGGAACGACCGGCACCTGAAACTAACGTACCGGCCCAGCAGGACAAAGCCGCCGAGCCCGGGGAGATAAAGCTTCCGGAACAGCCGAAGCTGACTGTGCAGGAAGCCCGGGCAGCAACAGGCATGAATTTCCCTGTGCCTGCCTGGATAGCCGATTTTGAATACTCCAACACCGTTATTCAAGCTAAAACCATGGTAGAAGTACAGTACAGACAAGGCGAAAAAACCGTTAACTTCCTGATCTCTAAGGGAGGCGAGAACGGTATTGAGACAACTGACGAGGTTAAAACGGAGGTTATCGCCGGGAAGAAAGTCTATTTTGCGAACGGGATTGTACTCTGGGAAGATAATGGTTTCACCGTAGAGCTGTATGCACAGGAAGATTTCGACACGGCCTCGCTCGAAAAAATCATCAAAAGCTTTGCCGTCGGAAAACCGTTGACGCAGGAAGAAATCGACAAAGCGAAATCAACCCTCGACACCAGCTTGAATTCTGAAAAATCCGGACCCGCTCCAGCCCCGGCTTCGAACTGATAGCAATTAATCGCGGCAGCTTCTCCGGGACAAATGACGCCCCACAATCCTTACGGGTTGCGGGGCGTCATTTTTATGCCAGGAGGTTCGGAATTACGGCGGCTGAATCCAGGCTGCGGCCTCGTTTGTCATCCCGCCAAAATGATTTAAAAAGAAGAAGCCCGCAGCAGACACGGGCTTCTTCTTTCTTCTTCCTTCTAACGTGAGGCTTCCGGAGCGCGGTGCTCGGCATCATATGACGGTGGTCAACACGGTCCGCATAACGTGACTTTAGGGCAACGCCATCCGGCTTTCAGCATATGCCCCGCTGCCGCGAGTACGGCAGCTTGCCCGCAATTGTCGCAGTCGGCCGCTGCGTGCGCGGTTTAAACGACCGGGAACCAGCCCGGTGTATTTATGATCGCGTTCCACAGCGGGTCGGGAATGACCAGACGCTCCTGGTCTTCTTTCGTTAGCGTCGTCTTGATCTCCGACTCGTGTCCGTCCGCTACTTTACCGACCCAGTCCGGCTCCACGATCAGCTCGCGGCCCAGGGCGATCAGAGGCACGCCCGTCTCCAGCGCTTTCAATGCGTCGTCGGCCGTGTGAATAGAGCCTACGCCCATCACCGGCGTTCTTCCTCCGACGGTTTCGAGGATAATCTCGATCCGCGGACGATTATCATCCTGGGTTCTCGGAGCCGACCAGAAATCCATCAGGGATACGTGGATATAGTCCAGACCTTTGTCGGCCAGCGTATTTACGAGCTGAATGGAATCGTCCATGGAGATTCCGGGTGTCTCGGGCTCTTCCGGCGAGAAGCGGTAGCCGACGGCAAACGGCTGTTTCGCATGCTCCGCCACGACACGCTGCACTTCGTCGACGATCGCAAGCGGGAAAGTCATCCGCTTGTTCACGTCTCCGCCCCACCGGTCATCGCGGCGGTTGGAATGCGGGGAGAAGAACTGCTGGATGAGATAACCGTTCGCTCCGTGGATCTCCACGCCGTCATAGCCCGCTTCGATGGCGCGGCGGGTCGTTTCGCCGAAGTCGCGGATAATGTCTTTGATTTCGGCATCCGTCAGCGCTCTGGGCACGACGCTTCCTGCCTTCTCTTCCGACACGGCGCTTGCGCTTACGGTCTCGCCGTTCGGCACCAGCTCCGGCGGGCAGCTGCGGCCGCCGTGGAAGATTTGCAGAATGGCTTTGGCTCCCTGCCCCTTGATTGCCGAAGCGAGGCGGGCGAGGCTCGGAATCATTTCATCGCGGTCTCCGGCAAACTCGCCGGGGAACCCTTTGCCGTTAGGCGTTACATACGTACAAGCGGTAATTACAAGACCCGCTCCATTGGATCTGCGTTCATAGTATGCGATTTCAGCGTCCGAGACGGTACCGTCCTCATGAGACGAATAGTTCGTCATCGGTGCCATCACGATCCGGTTACCCAGCTCCACGCCGCTAGGAAGCTTAAAGGTTTCAAACAAAGCGTTAAACTTGCTGTTCATCTGGTTCTTCCTCCTCTATATCCGTTCACACGTACAGGGTTAGTTTGCTCCAATTTGTCCGGAGATATAAAAGTGTTGCGGTGTAACTCCGCGCCTGTTGACTTCTCCGGCCTTTGTTCTGACGCCTGTAAGAGCCGATTTATTTCAGGGCCTTTCCTGCGCCTGACTGTTATTTTATTGGTAACAGTTACACGTTGTCAAGTGCCGTCACATCCAGGCTTCCCGCTCGACCGCTTTTTTCTGTCTATTCCGCCTGTTTCTCTAGGAATTTGGCGAAAAAAATTTTGCCGTATAGGACCTGGATGTGCCGTTTTTCCATGCAGCCTTGCTTTCCGATAAAACTGTAACTATAATGATTACAAGATAGCACAAAAAACTTTCTGTTTGCTCCGCGCGCAAACGGTCCGAAATAGAAATGTGGAGGTTTGTTAAAATGAAAATTGAGATTTGGTCCGATTTCGCCTGTCCGTTCTGTTATATCGGCAAACGCCGGTTCGAGCAGGCGCTTGAACAATTTCCGCACAAGGACGAGCTTGAAGTCGTGTACCGCAGTTTCGAGCTGGACCCGAATTCCCCTCGGGACATCGGCCACAGCGTCCATGACATGCTTTCCCAAAAATACGGGATGAGCGTGGAGCAGGCCAAAACGATGAATGCCAACGTGGTCGCGCAGGCGGAATCCGTAGGGCTTACCTATCACATGGATACGATAGTCCTGACCAACACGTTTGACGCGCACCGTCTGGCTCATTTCGCAGACACACACGGCAAAATGCACGAAATGACCGAACGGCTGCTGAAGGCTTATTTCACCGATTCCCTTCATCTCGGCGATCCTGCCGTGCTGGCTTCTCTTGCCGAAGAAGTCGGCTTGGATAAAGCCGAGGCCGAACGGATTCTTGCGGGCGACACCTATGCAAACGAAGTGCGCGCCGACGAGCAGGAGGGCGCGGAGCTGGGCATCACCGGCGTTCCGTTCTTCGTAATCGACCGCAAATACGGCATTTCGGGCGCCCAGCCTCTTGAAGTTTTCGTGCAGGCTCTGGAGAAAGCATACGGCGAATCCAAACCGCTCACGATTTTGAGCGGCGCGGAAGGCGGACCGGCTGACGGAGCCTGCGCCGACGGCGTGTGTGCGCCCCCAACGCGGGACAAGTAAGCTGCCCCGCTTCAATTTGAACGCCAAAAGGCTGTCCCGCAAGGGACGGCCTTTTGACGTTATTGCCGCGGACCGCTCTAGGCCCGCAGCGGACCGGCCCGGGTTAAACACGGGAGAAACCGCACCCTGTTCTTACCGAGCACGCAAACCGCGCCGGGCCTTTGTTGACGGTAGGAAGGCGGTATGCTTAGAAGCGCGGCAGCAAGTGCGAGAAGAAAGAAGACCGGCTCCCGCCTACCGCTTTCACACAAAAGAGGCACGGAGCGACTGTTTTTCCGTGCCTCTTTTCCCCATCCGCTTGTCTCACTCTTTCCCGTCTACCTCATCAATTGTCGCCGAATAAATATTTTTGCCGTAAAAAATCTCGTCCATTTCCAGCGTCAGGCTTTCCGTAATTTCTTCCTGCTCTTCGGCAGTCAGCTTGTCCTTCGTATACCCGAATAAATAGTTGTTCAAATCGAATTCACGCAGTTTACATTTCGTGTGGAAAATATTTTCCTGGTACACGTTCACGTCGATCATATGGTATTTGTCCTTGACGGACTGCGGAATATAATTCTGGATGGAGCTGATTTCATGATCGATAAACAGTTTATGCCCGTGAATGTCCCGCGTAAAGCCGCGGACCCGGTAATCCATCGTAAAGATATCCGTATCGAACGAATGGATCAAGTAGTTGAGCGCCTTCAGCGGAGAAATTTCGCCGCAGGTGGAGACGTCGATATCCGCCCGGAACGTGGAAATACCCTCGTCGGGGTGGTATTCCGGATACGTATGGACCGTGATGTGGCTTTTGTCGAGATGAGCGACAACGACCTCCGGCAGAGGCCCGGGGGACTCCTCGAACGATTCCGTGGACGCGGCATCGACAGGCCCTTCCGATACGAGCATCGTAACGCTGGAGCCCTGCGGCTCGTAGTCCTGCTTGGCGACATTCAGAACGTGGGCGCCGATGATGTCGGACACGGTATTCAAAATTTTCGTCAGCCTCTCCGCGTTGTACTGCTCGTCGATATATTCCAGATACGCCTGCCGCTCTTCCCGGGTACGGGTGTAGCAGATATCGTACATATTAAAACTCAATGACTTTGTAAGGTTATTAAAGCCATGGAGGGTGATCCGCTGCTCGGGTGTCAGTGCCATGATTGATTTCCCCCTATCCCAGTTCAGGTTAAAAAAAGACTATTTTTATTTTTACCCACTCAGCCCAATAAAAAACATGTCGAAAAATAAGGAAAGTGTAAACATCGGAAAACGAAAAGACCGCCCTTGCGGGCAGCCTCTGGCACAAGCTTTATTCAGCTTACTTAAACCCGGGAAGACCGCGTTCCTTCAACCATTTTTCTTCGTAATAATCAAACACGTTGTTCTGGACGAGCGCTCTCCGCTGTGCGGCATACTCACGGCCGAGCTCCACCGACCGTTTCAGAACGCTTTCGACTTTGAGCCTAGTGATCGGCTCCGTAACTCCGTGTTCCTGGACAAACGCATACAGAGATTCCGCTTCCTCCTGCCTGCCCGCCATACTCCAGCCCATCGCTTCCTCGCACAGGATGTGGGAAATGATCATTTTGTTGTGTCTGTTCCCCGTTTCACTGCTGAGGGCGTCCATAAGAAACGGCATAAAATCTATCGCGTTGATCCGGTCCCTGCCGATTACCTGGCTGAAATATTTCGCGTAATAGAGCACGAACAGATCCGTAAACTTTTCCGTGATCCCTTTCTTGTTGCCGATATATTTATCGAACAAATACGTTTCCGACTTCAGCAGCAGAAATTTAAGGCTCTCTTCTTTAACGTTCGGGATCGTAAATAAAATATTCCAGTAATAATAGAGCGATTCGTACGGATCGGAAATCGTCTTGGCGAGCCTGCCGTCCGAGAAGATCAGCGTCCCCAGCCCCATCGCCAGCGATAAAATACCGAACAGCGTCACCACGAGGTAGTCAAAGCTGCTTTTAAGCAGCGTTAAGGCCAGAATACCCGTCACCAGGCTCATCACAGGCCCCAGAATAAAAATGACAGACTGCTTCTTATTATTTCTTTCGTAGGAAGCCTCGTCGCGGAAATCGGCCACATCCACAAGCACATTCCCGACGTAATAAAAGTTTTTCCACGAAAAAATCAATTTTTTCTGCGGAACGGACAGGGTTACCGGCCCCAGACTGAATTTGATTACTTTCCTCCCCGTAATAAACGCCCCCAGAACATGACCCAGCTCGTGAACAAAAAGGGCGGCTCCGCCCGCGGCCGCGAAAGACAGGAGGAAAACGACGATATTCAGAGCCATCCCGGGGCTCGCCACGGCAACTGCCGCCAGCACAACCAAACAGCCGATCAGAAATTTTACTTTTCCCTTCATTTCTCTCTCCTTTGAAGACCGGCAGATTTTGCGCCGAACGCTCCCTGCCGTTTGTTAAAAAGTCGTGTCAGGTTTATTTTACCTCATAAAATAAAAAGTTAAAAATATTAAAGAGGCACATCCGCCTGAGCGAATGTGCCTGACATGCCGGAATGCCTCTATTTATCCGGTGCCGCGTCGTAGTCTTCTTTTAAAATCGCGTAGATTTCCAGATCGACGATTCCTTTGCCCGACCACAAAGCGGCCTGACGGAGCATTCCTTCCTTCCGGAAGCCGTTCTTGAGCAGCACCTTCTTGGAGGCGTCGTTCGCCGGCATCACCTGGGCCTGAATCCGGTTTACCTCCGCTCCCGTAAACAGATAGGCGGTCAACAGCCGGACGGCTTCCGAGGCGATTCCCATGCCCCAGCAATCTTCCGCCAGGAAATAGCCGATCGTCACCATATCGACTTTTTGGTTGAAATCGAAAGCTTCGGCGATTCCCGTCAGCCTGCCGTCCTCTTTGCGGAAGATTCCCCACTTGATTCTTGATTTTTTGCCGAAATCTCTCTCGAAATGACCGATCATCGACCGGACCGTCTCTTTGTTATGCTTGGGGATAATGCCGCAGTGGCGGAATACTTCCTCGTTGTCGTAAATACGAAACACTTCGTCGAGGCTGTCCTCTCCGATTTTTTTCAATACCAGCCCGGATGAATCCAGAACAGGAACTTGCGCGAATACAGTTTCAATGTTCAACGTTACACCTTCTCGCAGCGGAATAAGTCAGCCTTGGGGACGGACAGGAATATACAGATCCACCTTTGCCTTGCCTTCCGGGTGCCGGGCCGGATCGTTCATACAAAACTCCAGGCCGTACCTGTCGTCCGCTTCATACCCGCTCCCCGGCAGCCAGTTTCCGTACAGGTTTGCGTAAGCGAGGGCCAGCTTGTCCACGGTATCGTAAAAGGCGTACCGGCCGTAGAGGCCGCCCTCCAGCGTTTTGAAAAAGACGTCCGTATGGCCCTCCCGTTCGAAATTCGGCGGCAGCGTGACACAGGCATCATAACGGCAGGCAAATTCGTCCACGAGTGACGGGTCATCCAGCGAAATCCCGATGAACTGCTGATTTTCCGGAGTGAGGCCGTTCCGGGCGGCCCAGCTCCCCAGCTTCTCCCAGGCCCCGCCCGTTTCCAGATAGCTTCCCGTATGGCGCACGCAAGCCGCTTCCAAATCCGGCAGTTCTTTCAGCGTGACATTCATGTTCCAAATCCTCCTCAGAAAGTGATTTCCGTTACCGGCACTTTCATCATACTCACGGGAGAAGGAGAGTTCTTCCTGCATCTTGCTGTCTCCTAACGAAAAATTGCGGTTTTGAAATTCGTTGCGGAGTTCACTCGGAGACTTCCCGTACCGCCTTTTGAAAACACCGTTAAATGTCGATAACGATTCAAACCCGCACGAATTCGCGATATCCAGTACTGTCCTGTCGGTATCTTCCAGAAGCCGGACGGCGTTCTCCAGCCGTTTGCGGGTCACGTAAGCCGCCGGAGTAACGCCTGTTACAGCGGCAAAAATGCGGGAGAAATGATATTTGGAAAAGTTCGATACGCCCGCCAGCGTGTCCAGATCGAGCTTGCGCGAGCAGTTTTCCTCGATGTAGGCCTTCACTTTGCCGATACGATCGGCATATTCGTGCTTCATGGTACGGTTCTTCCTTTCAGGCGGAATCTTGGCATGCGCGGGCGGCCGGACAGGGCCGCCTCGATGTGGCAGGACGACCGTCAGGCAGGACCATCCCGCCGGGTGGGCCGTCTCGCACGGCGGGATGCCCCGCCAAGATGCACTGTCCGGCACACCGGACGTGACGGCACAGCAAGTTGACGAGGCACAGCAGAGGGGCCTCGTCAGGCCGTCCATGGCGGTCGGAGCCGACAGATCGGGCCGGGAACGCCAAAGTGCCTGGCGGGCGTTTAGCGCCGCTGCTCCAGGAGGAGCCGGCTCGCCGGACATGGCTCGGCGAAGCCGCCGAGGGGCAAGCGGACCGTCAGGGCTCGGCAAAGCGGGCTCGTTAGGCCGTCCGTGTAAGGCCCCGCCTCACAGCACAAAGCCCGCTCCGTCTCAGCCCGGGCTTGACGATACGAGGCCCGTTCCGCGCTAGTCCGTGCCGTCCCGGAACGGCGCCTCGAACGCCTCGACTTCCTCTCTGGCCGGAAGAGAGGTCTGCGCGCCGAACCGCGTCACCGTCAGAGCCCCGACCTTCGAGGCGAACCGGACCGCTTCCTCCAGCGGCGCTCCCTCGCTCCACCGGACAGCCAGTCCCGCGTTGAACGAGTCGCCCGCAGCGGTCGTATCGGCCACCTCCACCCGGTAGGCCGGATGCGCCCCCTGCTCCCCGTGCAGGTCGTAGAGCACGCCCTTCCCGCCGCACGTTACGACGATGCCCGCCCCGTCCGTCATCTCTTTAAGCCGCCTCATGCTGTCAGAGACGGACGTCCCGTCCTGCCCCGAGGCATCGGCAGTACCGCCGGTTAGAATAAGCGCTTCCGTCTCGTTAGGCGTGATGAGATCGATCTGCCGCAGAAGAGAGAGCGGAAGCTCCGTGGCGGGCGCCGGATTGAGAATGACTTTCACGCCGTGAAGGCGCGCGATTTCCACCGCTCTGCGGACGGCTTCCGGCGGAATCTCCAGCTGGACGAGCAGAACGTCCGCACGGCGGATCGCCTCTTCGGCCTGCGACACCCGTTCCGGGGTCAGGGCGGCATTGGCTCCGGGCACAACGACGATGCTGTTGTCTCCGCCGCCCTGCACCTGGATCAGCGCGACGCCCGACGAAGTCTCTTCCGCCGTACTGACGAAGGCGGTGTCGATGCCTTCCCGGCGCAAGCCCTCAAGCATCTTTGCGCCGAACGTGTCATCGCCCACACAGCCGATCATGGACACCTGCGCGCCAAGTCTCGCTGCGGCCACCGCCTGATTGGCGCCTTTTCCGCCGTGGATCATCCGAAATTCCCGGCCCATTACGGTTTCACCGGGAACGGGGGCACGCTCGGCCGTAACGACCAAATCCATATTGATGCTTCCCGCAACCGCTATTTTGGCCTGTTTTTGACTATTCACGTTAAAGCTCCCCTTTCTCGCAAGACCCTATCAGGTACAGTGTAACATGTCTGCCCGGAGATCTGCTTGACGGCATACCCGCGTTTTGTACCGCCGCTCCCTTCCGCAAAAACCGAAGTCCGTCCTCTTTACATATAGTTGCCCCCGATGCAAAATATGGATATAGGTGATCCAAGCCTAAAATCCTTGTAGGAGTGATCGAATGTCCAAAAAGATCCTGATCATTACAGGCGATGCAGTCGAGGCTTTAGAGGTGTATTACCCGTACTACCGCGTGCTGGAGGAAGGCTATGAAGCGGTTCTCGCGTCTCCCAAGCAAAAAGTGCTTAAAACCGTCATCCACGACTTCGAGGGCTGGGACACCTATACGGAGAAGCCCGGATACCTTCTCGAATCACACGTTTCGTTCGCCGACGTAAACCCGGCCGATTTCGACGGTCTGATCATTCCCGGCGGCCGTGCGCCCGAATATATCCGGCTCGATCCCGACATCCCCCGCATCGTGGGGCACTTTTTCGAGGAAGGCAAACCTGTCGGAGCCATCTGTCATGCCGCTCTCGTGCTTGCCGCGCTGAAAACCAACAAGTACTTCGAAGGACGCACTCTAACCGCTTACACAGCCTGCCGGTACGACGTGGAAAGCGTCGGGGCTACCTATACGGAAGAAACACTGCACGTGGACGGAAACCTCGTCTCCGGGCATGCCTGGCCGGATCTGCCGGGTTTTATGCGCGAATTTCTGAAGCTGGTAAGAAGCTGACCGGACTTATTAACAATTCTTATAATTTATGCGATATAACAAAAACCTGCCGAAGCTTCAGCTCCGGCAGGTTTTTTTACGTATGAAAGGCCGTTCATACAGACAGCGGGAAGGCGGGCGAAAAGCGGCTTCGACTCGGCAGTCCTCCGCTTATTTGCGCAGCAGCCCCGCCTGCATCAAATAATCCTTGGCGGTCTGTTCCGCCGACGCTCCCTGAACGTTTACCTTGTAGTTCATTTCGCGCATCTCGTCGTCGGTGATCTTGCCGCCCAGCTTGTTCAGGACTTCCCGCAGCTCCGGATGCTCCTCCAGCGTCTTCGCAAGCAGCACGGGCGCGCCCTGATACGGCGGGAACAAATGCTTGTCGTCCTCCAGCATCGTCAGGTTATACTGCTTCAGTTCACTGTCGGTCGAGTAGGCGTCCACAAGATTAATATCGCCGGACTGTACGGCCTGATAGCGGATTTTCGGCTCCATCTTTTTGACGTCCGCAAACTGGAGGCCGTACAGCTTCTGGATGCCCCTGTACCCGTCTTCCCGGTCGGAAAATTCCAGCGTAAAGCCGGGCTTGATCGTCTGCCGCACCTTTTTCAGATCGGAAATGGTCTTCAGCCCCCGCTCTCCGGCAAACTGCGCGGGCACCGCCAGCGCATAGGTGTTGTTGTACGCCATCGGCGTCAGCATTTCCATGCCGAATTTGCTCCGCATGCCGGTTTTTGCCTGTTCGTACACCTGCGTGCGGTCGGTGCTGACCGGCGTCTCCTTCAAAAACTCGGAGATGGCGGTACCCGTAAACTCCGGATAAATGTCGATTTCGCCGGCCTTCAGCGCGTTGAAAACGAACGACGTTTTCCCTAAGCCCGGCTTAAGCTCGACCTTCAAATCCGTGTCCTGCTCGATGAGCTGCTTGTACATCTGGATCAAAATTTCCGGTTCGGAGCCGAGCTTGCCTGCGATCACGAGGTTTTTGTCCTTGCCGCCCGTGAAATACGGCACAAGCAGCAGAAGCAGCACGACCAGGATGGCCGCCCCGGCTGCCGGTACGAAGCGCCGGAAAGACATCCGCTCGAACGCCCGCAGCAGCAGGTCGAACAAGATCGCAAGCAGCGCCGCCGGCACCGCACCGAGAATGATGAGCGCGGAATCGTTGCGGTCGATGCCGAGCAGGATGAGATCGCCCAGACCGCCCGCTCCGATGAGAGCGGCCAGCGTCGCCGTGCTGATGATGAGCACGGTGGCCGTGCGGATGCCCGCCAGAATGACGGGCAGCGCGAGCGGCAGCTCGACCTTGAACAGACGCCTGCGGCTGTTCATGCCCATCGCTCTGGACGCTTCGATCAGCGAGGCGTCGACCTCTTTGATCCCCGTGTACGTGTTGCGCAGGATGGGAAGCAGCGCGTAGATGACGAGAGCGATTACCGCCGGCAGCCGACCGATTCCGAACAGCGGAATGAGCATGCCGAGCAGCGCCAGCGACGGAATCGTCTGCAGGACGGCCGCGATGCCGATAATGCCTTCCGCTCCGCGGGTCTTCCGGGTCAAATAAATGCCGAGTGGAACCGATATGAGGACGGCGAAGAACAAGGCGATGACGGACAGCAGAATATGGTCCGCCACGGCGCCGAGAAGCTGGGACTGCCTCTCGCGGAAAACTTCGGCCAGCGTATTCATGTCCGCGCCCCCTCCTTCAGCCGCCCGGCCATGAACTTCAGCAGCGCCTGCCGCGAGACGGAGCCCACGATCACGCCCGCCTTCTCAACGGCGAGAACCTCTTCATCGGCAAGCAGCTGCAGGGCCGCTTCCAGCGGCACTTCCGCCTTGGCGATAGCCGCGGGACGGGGAGGGAAATCGGACGGGCCGATTTCCAGCAGCACATCTTCCAGCGTCAGCCGGCCGCCGAAGAGCGGCTTCTGCCCGCCGACGAACTGTTCCACGAACTCGCTGGCGGGATTTTGTAAAAACCCCTGCGGGGTGTCCAGCTGGACGATTTCGCCTTCGTTCATGAGGCAGATCCGGTCCCCCAGCTTCATCGCTTCCTGCATATCGTGCGTCACGAACACGATAGTCTTCTTGATCCGCTGCTGAAGCTCCAGAAGCTCGTTCTGCAGCTTCTCCCGGCTGAGCGGATCGAGCGCGCTGAACGGTTCGTCCATCAGCACGATCTGCGGGTCCGCAGCCAGAGCGCGGACAACGCCTACCCGCTGCTGCTGTCCGCCGGACAGCTCCTTCGGCTTGCGGGAGCGGTAGGTCTTCGGCTCGAGTCCCACCATATCGAGCAGCTCGTCCACGCGCGCGCTTATTTTCGCGCGGTCCCATTTGCGCATTTCCGGCACGACGGCAATGTTCTCTTCAATCGTCATATGCGGAAACAGAGCGATCTGCTGGAGCACATAGCCGATATTCCAGCGCAGCTCGTGGATGTCGTACTCACTCACTTTGCGCCCGTTGATCCACAGCGTTCCCCCGGACAGCGGGATAAGCCGGTTGATCATTTTCAGCGTCGTCGTTTTTCCGCACCCGCTGGGCCCGATAAAGACGAAAAATTCCCCTTCGTTGATTTCCAGATTCAGATCGTTTACGGCTACCGTATCGTCCGCGTAACGTTTAGAGACGTTCTCGAAACGGATCATATTTTTCTCCTCTGCGGCACTCACTTTTATTGGCCCCTGTGTACCTGTCTCTATCTATAATAGCCTTACGGGCAAAAAATGAATCTGCAAAAAACCTTGACCGGCCCAGAGAACCGTCAAGGTTTTGAAATGAGATTATTCGGCGAACGAATAGGACTTTATGTTTTGAGCCAGCGTCGACACCGCCTACAAGCTGCTCGGAGGAGCGGCTGCCAACATTGCGGCGCTTGTTTTTATGACGGCGATCTCCTACTTCAAGCCGCTGGGCAAAATCTGTAAAACAGCGCGCAAAAGCTAGCCGCCAGCGCCGTACAGCCGGTCCCCCGCCGGGCACCTATCGTGCGGAAGGATTCCGCAGCGGCGGGAGCGGGAATTTCTGCGGGCACAGCACCTTCCGCAGCCGGCGCAAGCGGGAATGCGCCGATCGATACAGGCGCAGCGGAGAACGGGCTTCCGCGTTCCGCAGCCGGCGGCCTGCAATACGCGCGCCCCATCAGGCGGGGCCGGGGTACTGCTCGCCGAGTTCCGCGATGAGCTCCCGGATGGCGGCTACCAGAGCCGCCGGCTGCTCCACACGCGCTTCCCTGCCGAAGCTCACAAAAAAGCGGGCGGCCCACGGGATAAAGTCCGGCCGGATCATCCGGCTGATCGTCCCCGTCCCGTCCCCGTAAACGGTCAGCCCTTCGGCCATCCAGGTTTCCGTGCTGCACCTTCGGACACCTTCCTTGTCCAGCTTCACGTGCAAAGGCGAAGCCCCCTCTTCATCGGATACCTGCAAATAATCCTGGACGGTGAACTTGTCATAGTTCCGCTTGCCGCTCTGGTCCTCCACCGGCTCGATGGAGGTAATCCGGTCTACGCGGAACACACGGACCGCGGAGCGTTCGAAGCAGTAGGCCGGGCAGTACCACAAACCGTTCGTCGCATAAATACCGATGGGCTGGACCCTTCTCGAGACGACATCCGTATTGGCGTCATACCCGATCCGGATGATACGCTGATCCAGAGCCTGCTCCAGCAGCCCGGCCAGATGGGGAGCTTCCACATGGCGCTGCGGAGTCCAGAACGTGAAACGCGTCCGGAGCCCGTTAATCCGCTGCCGGGTTTCCTCCGGGAGATAATGATAAAACTTTTTAAGTGCGGAGATCGACTCCGGCTGAAAAGGCAGGTCGGGATAGTCGCGCAGCGACTGGTAAGCGAAAAACATCGCGACCGCTTCATTTTCCGAAAATAAAATGGGCGGCAGCGTTTTCTCTTTCAGCATCTGATATCCTCCGGCCGCTCCCGGCTCGGAGTATAAGGGAAGGCCGGCTTCAGCCAGTTCCTGCAAGTCCCGGAGGATGGTTCTCTTGGAAACGCCGAACTCCTGTGCCAGTTCGCCTGCCGTAAACCTCCGTTTCGTATTGAGCGTAATCATCAGTTCAATCTGTCTTCGGGATTTGGACAATGATATGGACTCCTTGCTTTCGATTTGATTTCAGGCACTGCTTCCGCAATTGCTTCAAGAATTGCTTCCAGTATACCTCACAAATGTTGACAATCCTTGTCACCATTCCATGATAAGTTGATTACAACCGCTGAATCAGGAAAGGGGCAAGTCATGGAACTGCTTAAAGATTTATATAGTCCAATTTTTTTCGAGCGTTTTATTCATTTCGTTAAAGAGAAGTATCCCGCATTTGACGGGGAGCGCTTCCGTTCCTCCATTTATGACGATAACTGGGATCAGGAGGCGTTCAAACAGCGGATGCGGCATATTACCCGTTCGCTTACGGAGACGCTGCCTCCCTCTTATCCCGAAGCATTGGAAGTTTTGGCCGCAGTCGCACCGCAGTGCCGGGGAGTAGAGTATTTGTTCTTTCCCGACTTCATAGAGCTTAACGGACTCGGTTCGTACGAGTTGTCTATGGAGTTTTTGCAAATATTCACTCCGTACTCCAGCTCCGAATTTGCCGTCCGTCCTTTTCTTCTGCAGGAACCCGGACGTACCCTGGAGCATATGAAGCAGTGGGCGCGCCATGAGAACGAGCATATCCGGCGTCTGGCCAGCGAAGGCTGCAGACCACGTCTTCCGTGGGCTTCCAATTTGCCGGCTCTGCGGAAAGATCCCCGCCCGATTCTTCCGATCCTTGAAACACTGAAGGAAGACCCGTCGGAATATGTGAGAAAGAGCGTGGCGAACAACCTCAACGACATATCCAAGGACCATCCCGAGCTCGTGCTGGTGCTTGCCAAGGGCTGGTATGGAAAAACCACGGCAACCAACTGGATCGTGAAACACGGCTGCCGCTCGCTGCTGAAGAAAGGCGATTCCCGTGCGCTCTCCCTCTTCGGTTACGAAGAGAATCGGAGCGTCTCGGTTCATGGTCTGGACGTGAAAATCGGAAGCATAGCGGCGGGAGAAAATCTTGAGTTTTCTTTCCGGCTTATGAACGAATCGGAAGACATACAGGCCCTGCGGATAGATTATGAAATCGGGTACCGGAAAAAAAACGGGACGCTTGCCCCGAAACGCTTCAAGCTGACCGAGAAACCGTTCGGACCGGGAACTCACCCCCTTGTCAAACGGCATTCGTTCAAGCTTCTTACCACCCGAACCTATTATGCCGGAGAACATGAGGTCCGCATTCTCGTGAACGGGACCCCTATGGCCGCGGTGTCGTTCGAATTTACGGGGTAACGCAATGCCGCTGCTTCCCGCCTGATGCGCCTGCAGTTCCCCGCTCCCTTTTCCGGCCGGTCTACGCTGCCGTTTGACGGTAGTTATTCCGATTAGCAAAAGGCTCGGGCCCTCTCCTCCCGAGGCGGCTTGAGCCTTTATTTCCGCTTGGCCCCCGGAAAGCAAAAAAACCTTTCCGCGGCATCTGCGCCATTTTCACAAGGCACACGTTTACGGAAAGGTTGGTTTTGTATGGTTAGTGGATGAGCGTGTCCCGGCACGAATGGTGCTACTCCAGAATCGGAACGGTTGCGGCTCTGCGTTCCGGTTCATTTGAACCAACCCTTCTCCTTGAAGCGGGTGATGGCTTCGATCCGGTTGCTCACGTCCAGTTTGTCGAGGATCACCGAGATGTAATTGCGGACCGTCCCGGTCGTAATGTACATCTGGCTGGCGATCTCTTTCGTATTCTTGCCGTCGGCGATGAGAAGCAGCACTTCCTTCTCCCGCTCCGTCAGCGGATTCTCCTCGCTGTAGGCTTCGTCCACCAGCTCCGAGGCGTAGAGCCGCCGGCCCGCCATCACACTGCGGATGGAATCCGCCAGCTCCTCGCTGGGGCTATCCTTGAGCAGATAGCCGTTCACCCCGGCCTTCATGGCGCGCTCGAAATAACCGGAGCGGGCGAACGTCGTCAGGATGATGACCTTGCAGCCGGAGCCTTTCAGCTCCTCGGCCGCGTCCAGCCCGCTTTTGGCCGGCATCTCGATGTCCATGATGCAGACGTCCGGCTTGTGCTCCTGCACAAGCTTCAGGGCGTCTTCCCCGTTGCCCGCAACGCCGACAACGGTCATATCTTCTTCCAGGTTCAGCAGGGAAGCAAGCGCGCCCAGCAGCATCCGCTGATCCTCGGCGATCACAATGCGAATCATTCTCCCGCCTCCTTTGCCGGTTGTTTCAAAACGATCGGAATTTTAATGACGACCGTGGTCCCTCCCTCGGAGACGATGTCCAGCGTGCCGTTAATAAATTCCAGGCGCTCCTTCATGCCGCGCAGCCCGTTTCCGCGGAAATAATCGAACTGCTCCGCGCGGCCGTTTCCGTTGTCCTTGACCTTGACGACGAGATCCGTCCGGGACGGCTCGATCACGATCGTGCAGGCTGTCGCACCGCTGTGCTTGACCACGTTGGTGACCGCTTCTTTAAGGCACATGCTGACGACATTCTCCGTCATCAGCGAAGTATCGATCTGCTTCGGGTCGCCTTCCAGCTTGAAAGCTATCTGCGCCGCTTTCAAAATCTGCTTGACCCGGAACATTTCTTCGGCGACCCGCGTGCTGCGCATGTTGGTCACCATTTCGCGCACTTCCTTCAGCGCGCTCCGCGCGGTCTGCCGCACATCGTTAATCTCGGCCCGCGCCTGGTTCGGATTCTTGGCGATAAGCTTGCCCGCAAGATCACTCTTGAGTCCGATCAGGGAAAGCTTTTGCCCCAGCGTGTCGTGCAGATCCCGGGCGATCCGCTGGCGCTCCTCCAGCTTGACCAGCTCGTCAATCCGTTTGTTCGCGTCCTCCAGCTGCCCTTGCAGCTTATCCCGCTTGTTCTTCGTATACGTGTTGACCGGAAGCAGAATGACCCCGATCAGGGAAATCAGCACGAACGGAAGCTGCGTAATGAATATCGGATTTTGCGTGACGAAACCGAAATTGATCGTAGCGATCGTGCTTACCAGATGAATGGTATAGAAGGTAAAGAAGCCGATCTTGTTCTGGATATTCCCGATAAAAAAAGCGAGAAACAGCGAAAAATACACGTATCCGAACAGCAGCGTCATCGCAATCGAAACGACGATCTGCACGCTCGTCCAGAAATACACAAGCCACCCCTTCGATACGACGGACAGCACGTAGCAGCTGAAAAACACAATGATCATGCCGATGCCGAAGACGTTCTTGAGGGTGGAGCCCGAACTGAATATGAAATAAAAAGGAAGGATGTAAAAGACTACCCACACGTAAGGACTGAGACCGGTGTTTTTCTGAAAAATTCGAATCCAATTCTGCATGGTCTCTTCACCTTTTCTGTGGCGCCGTTTTACATCCATTTTAGCATAAACCGTTAAGTTTGGGACTATTCGCCCTGGAAACCCGGTTTCGGATTTTTCAGGACATCGCTTGCTGCTCCCGGCCTGCGGAGCACATGTTTGACATCTTTAAAGCTTACAAACGTCTTCCCTTTCTCGTCCCACAGACGGAAGCGGAGAGACTGAAGGCTCGTACGGAGCGTAATGGTCGTCGCTTTTTGCAAAGGAAGCGTTGAGTTATGCGCCTTTTCCAGGTTGTAATTCGGCACTCTAGGGCTCAGATGATGAACATGATGGTAGCCGATGTTGCCTGTGATCCACTGCAAAACTTTCGGAAGCTGGTAGTAAGAGCTGCCGTCAACGGCCGCTTTCACGTAGCTCCACTCGTCTTCTTTCTCGAAGTAGGAATCCTCGAACTGATGCTGTACGTAGAAGAGCCAGATGCCAAGCAGTCCCGATACGAAGAATACCGGCGCCTGCACGAGCACGAACGCCTGCCAGCCGATCAGCCAGCACATCAGCGCGTACAGCAGCACGATGGATACGTTGATCACATACGTGTTGATGCGTTCCTTGCGCTTCGCTTTCTTGCGGTTGAAACGGTACTGGATCAGAAAGACGGCTATCGGCCCGAGGCCGAACATAACCAGCGGATTGCGGTAGATGCGGTAAGCGGCTTTACGGAACCATGGAGATGCGGCATATTCTTCTACGGTCAGCACCCACATGTCTCCGGTGCCGCGCTTGTCGAGATTGCTGCTGGTGGCATGATGCACGGAGTGGCTGTATTTCCACTGCTCGTAAGGACACAGCGTCAGAATGCCGGTAATCGTGCCGAGAATATCGTTGGCCCGGCGGCTTTTAAAGAAAGACTGGTGACAGCAGTCGTGAAATATGATGAACGTCCGAATGACAAATCCGGCTGTGAGTAAAGCGAGAGGGAGCGTGAGCCAGTACGAGACGGCAAGGCTTGCATAAGCCGCGTACCACAGCAGGAGGAGAGGCACAATCGTGTTGAAAACCTGCCGGATGCTTGATCTTGTATCGGTCTTTTCGTAGGGGGCGACATCTTTTTTCAAATTCATAACTTTCGTTTGAGACATTAGTATGTGTCCTCCTCGTTCCGATGCGGGGCTAAATCCCTGGCATCAGCGCGCTATTCTACCTTCATTATAAAGAGAACCGCTTTCGCGCAGTAGTCATAAACGTCATGAGGGCACATGACAAATGTCATATAGGCCGGAGGGAAAAAGGTCGGCGAACCTGCCTGACAGCCGGTCTCAGGGAAAAGGCGCCGAATCGGCGAGAGACGGAAGGTATTGCCGGAGAGGCCGGAGAGACAGCGGAAGGACGGCCGGAAACAGGCGGAAACGGCGGGGTCCGGTTCAGTAAAAATCGGCCCGGTTCTCTTCATCCGCTATGTCCTGAACCTCTTCGGGCGTAATGATCATGACGGCATATCCGTCTTCGTTCTGCTTCTTGAGGGCCCGCTCTTTCATAAAACGGGGACTCCCCTCGCCCGCTTCTTCATCATAAAAAAGAAGAAGGCCGTCCGTTTTGCGCAGGAGAAGGTCGTCCCGGGCCTGAAGCTGCCACACGCCGGCATACGGCTGTTTGCTGACAGCCCCGTAGAAATCCACGTCCTTCAGGATGCCGCGGTAAAACTCCTGCTTGTCTTCCTTCCACTTCTCTTCCGGGTTGGCGTAGGCGGTCAGAATCGACAGTTTCAACTGCGGATACTGCTTCTTGAGTTCGATCACAACCTCGCATGCCCAGAGATCGACCCCGTACTGCCCCGGCGTGATCACCCACTCCAGCCCGTCTTCGATGAGCGGGATCAGCCGGCCCGCTATCGCTTTTTTGATATACTCAATGCCTTCGTGCTTTTCGTTAAAAATGTTCAGCTCATGCGCCCGGTAGCCGGTCACGAGAAGGTTTTTCAACTGCGGACACTCCTTCGGTGCGGGTGATGACATACATCTTCCAATATACACGAAATGGCCGTTTTCCGCCTGCTTGCCGGATTGTCACCCCATGAAAGAACGGAACTGGCGGTGTGCTCAGGTCGTTAGGCGAGGGCCTTGGTTTGCCGGAAGGCCTAAGCTCCGCATGTCCCCCGCCGACGCATAAAAAAAGCCCGGGACCGGGTGGAAACCGGTTCGGGGCTGACGGACTTACGCGTTAAGATCGTAAAGACCCGGGCTGTGTTCGTTAGGAAGCTCCGGCAGATAGGGCAGCGGGAACCCTTCCGGCGGCGGCACAACTTCCAGAGTGCCTCCGTTTCGACTCGGCGACTGGCCGCTGTAAATCTCGCCGATCCGGGTATTATCCAGCCGGAAGTTAAACTGGGCGTTATGGAAGCCCATATCGACATATTTGCGGCATTCCGGATATTTGTTAAGGTCGTAATTCGGAACCGGGAACAGCTTGCCCCAGTTTACGCCGAGCGACTCCAGCGCTTTGGCGAAAGCGTTCTGATGGGCGTTGTCGCGGACGATCAGGAACGCCAGCGTTTCACGGAACGTTTTGTTCGAGCTCATCTCGTAAATGCGTGATTTCTGGAGAACGCCGGTCGATTCCAGCACCAGGTTATCCAGCAGGTCGCTGATCAGATTCCCGTGATCGTAGACGTAATTGCCCATCCACGGGTTTCCTGCCGCATCGACGGGAAGCGAGCTTTGAGCCCCGATAATAAAATGGTGCGGATTGGCATGCTTGACCGCTTCGTTCAGCGGAGCCCCGTCCACACCGGAATCACCGGGCATTTCTTCTCCCGATCCCGTGAGCAGCTGATTAATTGTATGCTGGACGAGCTCCACGTGGCTGAGTTCCTCCAGGAAAACGCCGCGGATCAAATCGCGGAACTGCGTTGCTTTGCCGCGGAAGTTGTTGCTCTGGAAAAAGAATTGCATCATCGTGCGCATTTCACCGAAACGACCGCCTAGAATTTCCTGGATCACTTTGGCTGCCGCCGGGTCGGGCTTGTCGGGAACGATCATGTTGATTAAATCTTCTTTATAGAAGTACATCGTCTGCCTCCTGGTCCGAATATGTAGGTACGGTTTAGTTTGGTTCGGAGGAAGAGGGTTTATTCTATCCTCGTTTTCCGATGATGAGATCTCTTGCAGAAATGTAGAGTCCCTTCCCCCACACACACCAAAACCGTCCTAACGCAAGCGTCAGGACGGTTTAAGTGCTCTATGTGCGGTATTGGCGCTCTGCGCGCCGTGCAGGTACCCTACAATCTCGGGTCGATCTCTTTCTCCTTCGCCACCTCAAACAGCACATTGGCCGCCGCTTCCTTGTATCCCTCATGGTCAGGCTCAATATCGCCGTATTTCACGGCAAGCATCTTCTGACCCAACAGGTATTCGTTCAGCGAGGTCCGCAGCTTAAGCCTGATGTTTTTCTGCTTCATGAGTTTGGCGTATTTGTGCGGAAAGCGGTAATCGTATCCGTAAACAAGGGTCAAGTAATCCCGGCTGCGGACTTTCATGTAAGGCACGGTCTCACTGCCGGGCAGCTCCGGCTTGATAACGACTCCTTCCATATGAAGACCGGTCGTCAGGCTCTCGAAGTACGCTTCCGCTTTCGCATAGCTGTCCGGGTCACTCAAATTCAGCAGGAGATATTTATCCCCGGACAAAAAGGCGTACATCTCGGACGTAGTCATCCGTGGAATTTGCTCTTCGCCGTTTTCGTGGATCATCTTGAGGATCGCAAACGGCTTGTATTCCGGCTCGCCGGGTTCTCCGTAAAGCTCCAGCTGTCTTTTATACGTGCGGTATGCGGCCTCGTGCTCCTCCAGCGGGACCCGCTTCTCCAGCAGACCGCGCATGTGCTTGTAGTTCTGATAGACGCTCGTACCGTATTTTTCGCTTAAAAGGGCTTTCGGCATCGTGAACTGATCTTTTTCGAAGCCGCTTGCCGCGTAGGTTTCCGCAAGTTTGCCGAACGCCTCCTCGAAGCCGTTCGCCCTCAGAAAATCCAGCTCCGCTTCCAGCGACTTCTCGATCGGTCTGAACTGGCGCTCGATAAGCCCCTCGCCCAGCGCATGCCAAGGAAGCAGTTCGCCGTCGAGCAGGAGCATGGCGATCTCGTTTTCTTCCATATAGGAATCGAATTTATCCAGCAAGCTTCTGAAAATACCGCTTAAATCGGCTCCCTTGATCTTGTAGCCGTTCCGGCTGACGCCATAGCAATGACCGGGATCGCGGTGCAAGTAGATCTGGCATCGGGAGCCCATATATTTGGGCTGAAGCACGACTCTATCCACTCCATGATCCGCAAAGTAGCGCAGACCCTCCCTCAGTGATTCCAGCTCGCCGGCGGCTTCGTCTTTGTCCGCGGGAGACATCGTTCCGGAAATGGTGTTGATCCGGTTCCTGGAGCAGTAATGCAGCCTCCTCAGTTCCTCGGCGTCCAAGTCTCCGAGAGTCACTTTGCGCTCTTCCCGGAACAGAACCGGCAGCTCCTCCGGCAGAACCGCCTCTCCGGCGGCGCGCGATTTGAAAAACGGCTTGAACGAGAGGCTTACCGCGGTCAGCTTATTTCCGCTTACGCACCCGGTGTCCACGTGGACCTTGTTTCCGATCCGGAACGCGTTCTTCGCCGCAACGTGCCCGAACACGTGAAACGGGTGATTTTTCACGGCTTCTTCTTTCAGGAAAGCGAGCTGCTCCTCGTAAGGCTCTCCCCGGTCCAGCCTGAAATTGCGCTGGTGACGCGCCGAATTTCCATCCAGCTTCCCGATATATTTATTGCGGCAAGGCGAATGGGTCACATAGAACGAAGGCCCCCGGGTACCTACCTTCCGGTAAAACGGCTTCGACATTTCGACGAGCTCGTTGAATTTCCGCAGCAGTTCGGCATCCTTCCCCAATGTCTCCACGGACGTGAAATATGATTGAAAAAGCTCTTCCTCAACTCCGCCGATCTCGCCTTTCAAATATTTGAACACGAAGTTTTCATGATTGCCGAGGACAAACAAGAAGTGTTCGCGGTTTTCGTAAAGGAACTCCACGATGGCTCTCGTTTGGCGGCCTTTATCGATCCAGTCTCCCGTCAGCACGATTTTGGTATGGCGCAGCTTAACCGGCAGTTCCAGTGAATTGCCGCTGAGCTTGAAGCCGTAATCGAGCAGGAGTCCTTTCAGATCGTCCACGCATTCGTGCACATCTCCGACAATGATGTAGTCGTCTTCCTGCGGAAGTACGGCGGCTAAATATTCCTCAAGGTCCGCAATTTCAACCGTATAGGCTTCATTAGCCTTCCCTTCCTCCGGGAAGTAGAAGTCTTTGGCGCGCACCTTGTGAATTTTCGTATACCCTTCGCGGGAGAGCGAGCCCATCACGTCTTGTTTCAACCGGTTGATATGCGATGTAATCAGCTTTTTGGAGCGTTCCGACGCGTAATAATCGTGCCGTTTCCGGTAATCGAAGAGGATAACTTCCAGGTTGTAGTTGTTCTCCTTCGCCACCGCGCGGACTTTCTCGCGGAAATCCTCGGCCAGTCCCGTCGTATCGACCACCACAAATTCGGCATTAACGGGAAAAGAGGTCGCCATCCTCAGCCGTTCGAACAAAAGCTGAAAAGCCTGGCCGCTGGATTCCAGCATAATCTGATCGTATTTATCGTAATCGAATCCGAGGATTTCCTGCCGGATACGGTCCGAGGACAAATACTGGACGTTCGCTTTCACCGCTTTATCGGAAGCTTCGAATTGAAGCCCGGGAATGAGCACTTCCTTGGCAAAAGTCGTCTTGCCGCATTCGGTCGAACCGACCAGCATAAAAATGGTATGAACACGGGTTTGAATATGCACGGGTTACGCCTCCTTTTTCGTTAAAATAACACCCTGTGTCGTGCGGATGGAGTTGACTCCGTCCCCGATCGCCGCCGGTTCGGCCTGACAGCCTGCCGTCTCGATAAAACCGCCGATCCACTGCCCGAATTCTTCCTCGCCCATCTCCCATTTATGATCGGGATGCCTGTAGCCGTCCAGCTCATAGAAGGGATTAAAATCGGCGTTAGGCGTCGTAATGATAAACCGGTCGAAATCCACTTCCGCACAAACCTGCAAGATCAGCTCCCGTGCTTCCTCGGGACTCATGTGCTCAATGACCTCCGTCATAATCACATCGACTTTTTCACCGTTGTACTGGTCGAGGAATTGCCGGATCGAAGGCAGGGTAACGAGATTATCCAGCTCCTTGGCCCGGGCCTTGCGGCGGACCGTCTCCAGCGTTTCTTCATGAATATCCACCGCGTAGTAAGTGTCTTCCAGTTTGGCCGCGAAAGGGATGGCATAGAAACCTTCCCCGCACCCGATATCGAGAATCGCTTTATCAAAAGGAAGCCGCCCGCGGATAAAGGACCGCCTCTGGTGACCGGTCCCTCCGAAATCGAAATCGATGGCGTAACGGTCCGTTTTTTCCAGTTCTCCCTTATACTTCTTAAAACGCTCACGCGAATTCAGGAAATTCCGCACGAACAGGCTCCGGATATAAAAAGGCGCGTCGATCACTTGCACGCTGCGGATATACTTCTCAAGCAGAAGATCGGAAATATCGATATATTCGTTGCCGAATGTGGACAGAAACAGGCAGAGCACGCTGACGGCATGCAGCAGGTGGTATAAACTGAGACCGGTCGTCACCGTCAAGGAGTAGGTTTTGTGTGCCTGATGGACGATTTCGAATGAAAAATCCGGCAAATGCTTTTCAAAAAAATGAATGTAGCGGACCAGCTCGATATGAATCATCGGAATGCGGACGGTATGTACATATCCTTCGGAATCACGTTCGTCCCTGGTTTTAAGCGGTGCCGTGAAAAATTCGTTCCACGCGTTCAGCGGAAACAGCGGCGTATTGTAGCGGGAAACGTTGAGATATTCAAACTCTTCTTTGTCATGCTGTTTGTACGAAATTTCGTTGTCGGCGTCCTTGAAATACACGTTAAAGGCGGATTCGCCGGTGTACCAGCCGTAAGCCGTGCCTTTGCGGACCGATCTGATCAGCATCCCCGATTCGGGGTTTTTGCGGATGAGATATGAAAACTGCGGATTTGTCGAGCTCAACTGTACGATAGCCATAACCATCTTCTCCCTGCCTGATTCTTTGTACCTTCATTATCGCTCATACGGCGGCAGCGGAACATGGCGAAAGTATTACGACGCCGGAGAAAGTTTTCCGTTCCCCCCGTCTCCCGCCTTTGATACAATGAAAAGATGACAGAATTTAGGGCATAGAAACGGGGGAAGACCATGGCCCGCGAAAGCTTCGATAAAGAAATCCAATTCCTTCGCCTGCTTGTTCTGACAAGCGGCGCCTACAGCCGGCAGCAGTTTGCCGAACGGCTGGGCATTTCCGTACATACTTTCGATAAAACGTTACGGCGGCTGAAAGAAATAGCGAGCACCGTCTCTTATCCCCTGGCCGAAGGACAGGACCGGGAATTCGCGGAAATGCTCCGCTTCAATTACTATGAGTCCTCCGATCCTCTGCTCCTCTTCCTCTACCGGGCAAAATCGATGAAGGAGTCCGAGAGCCGGCGTCTGCCCTTCCTGCTGGCGGCCATGCAGGATCGGGACCAGGCTATGTCGGCCGGGGAACTGATCGACGCATGCTGCGGAGGAATGCCGGGCGACGTTCCTCTCCCCGACGAGAAAACGATCCGCTCCGACCTCAAATATTTGGAGGAAGTCGGCGTGATCCGCAAGGAAGGCGGAAGTCGTCCTTACCGGTACCGCCTGCACAACGATCTGATCCGGCGCTTGAGCCCGGAGGAGCTTCTGGATCTGTACGATTTCGCCGACGTGATGGCCAATACCCGGCTTCCTTCCGTGCAGGGCTATCTCCTCCGGGACAGCCTCAAGAAAGCGATCCGGCAGCAGGGGCTGGAAGCGGCGATCGCCGAGCCTTTTCTATATAAATATCACTATTACTCGCGCATTCTGGACGAAGCGCATCTGTTTCCCCTCTTTCAGGCCATCCGGCAGCGGAGGAAGCTCCGGTTTCTGTATTTTTCGCCGAAGACGCACAAAAGCTATGCCTCCCGCAACACGAATCCGCTCTTTGAACGGGAGACGAACGGGAAACAGGCGCACGTGCTTCCCCTGAAGGTTGTGTATGACCATCAATACGGCAGATGGTATCTGCTTGCAAGCGACGCCCGGCAGGGAATCATGAAGTTCCGGATCGAGGGCCTCACCCAGATCGAGGAGCAGAACCCGGTTCCGGAAGAAGAGTTCCGGCGCAAGCTCGCGGAGCTGGAAGAGAAAACTCGCTACAGCTGGCTCATCGATACTTCCGAGCCCGTCAAGGTCCGGGCGCGTTTCTACAGGCCCCTGGATGCTCCGGCCGATTTTATCAAAGAGAGGGTGCTGCTCCAGGGGCAGTGGGGAACGATTACCGAAGAGAACGAGGAATCGTTCGTCTACGAAATTACGGTCAACGGATGCACCGAGATTAAGCCCTGGCTCCGCAGCTTCGGGTCCAGCTGTGAAGTGCTGGCGCCCCGTCAGCTTAGAAAGGAATTCATAGCGGAATGGAAGGAGATTCAAGCCTACTATGAACCTGTTCGAGAAAATCTTTAACTACCAGATGATTTCCCGGCTGGAGGAATCCGGTGTCGTAACGCTGACCTCCCATGAGCGCACCTGGCTAAAATCCGCTTTGAAGCATCCCGCTGCGGAAGAAGCATTTGCGGCCGAAACGCTGGTGAAGCTGCGCGGCCTTCTCGAAGAGGAGCCGGATCTGGGGACGGCTTCCCTCGTTACGGAGAAGGCCAAAAGCCCCGACAAGCAGGTGTACCATCCGCTTCTGCGCCCTCTGCGCCGCCTGATGCGGGAACGGCAGGGAATCCGGCTCAGCTACCGGATCCGGAACGGTCGCACGATGGAAAGCCAGTCGGGCATCCCTTACAAGCTGGAATACTCCATGGTGAAGAAAGAATGGTACCTGCTCTGGTACCATTTGCGAAACCGCATGTATATGGCGACCAAGCTCGGCAGCATCCTTGAGCTGGAGGCTGAGGCCCCGGCGGACGGTGTGTACGAGGAGATTACCGCCAAGCTGGATCAAAGCACCCTGCTTCGCAAAGAAAGCTCGGTCATCGAGGTCGTCCGCACGTATAACCGTGAGCTGTCGCGGATTCTGTACGCTTTCTCCTGCTTCGAGAAAGAGGTAAACTACGATGACGAGAACGATCTGTACCAGATCCGGCTGACCTATATGAGCGAAGACGCGGAGTACATTTTATCGAAAATCCGTTTTCTCGGAATGAGAGTAAAAGTCGTGGAAGGGCGGCATCTGCGGTGGCGGATGGCCGATTCGGCGGCGCGGGCGCTCGCCCGCTATGGGGATGAACCGGCGGAGCCCGGCGTCCTATCGCCCCACGAGACGACGGAACTGCACATAGAAGCGCCAAAAGCGCCGGCTCCTGGGAGCTGACGCTTTTTTTATGTGCATTTTTGCGATTATTCCTTTCGGTTACCCGTCAAGGAGCGAATCTCATCGACTACCTGCCGCTTTAGAAAAAAGCCTATTTCTCCGAAAGGGGTGCCCTTCTCAGGATGCTTTAAGTGATCGAACTCATCCAAAACGGCATCCTTCTCCAACTTATACACCGTACAGGCTTCGAACAGATCCTGCAGGCCGGCAGAGCGGCTTACTAACGGAAAGACCAGAATAGTCACCGTTTCTTTGAAATTAGGGAGAACGTAATATAAGGAATTATTTTTGGTCATATACCTATTCATATTGCGCATTCCCCTAGATACCGGTCCCTTTTTTTCGATTGTTTTGGAATACGGCGATGGCTTCCGCTTTGGAACGGACAGCCAGTTTTCGATATATGACACTCATATAGTTATCGACGGATCTTTTGCTGACAAAAAGCTTATCTGCTATCTGGCTGCTTGTTTCTCCAGAAGAGGCCAAAATCATAATTTTCTTCTCCTCTTCCGTCAATTGATCCGGATCTTTCTCCGGATCGGAAACGAGCTTCGCAATGGTTTCATGGGGCAGCACCAACTGATTATCCAATATGCATTCGACCATCCGCCTTATGACGGGGGCTTCTTTTTCTTTGGATATAATACCGTGGAGCCCTATCTCCGTTAGCGGGGCAACCAAATCAAGAACATCAAAGCCGGTTATCATCACGATTTTCATTGCCGGATGCGTCTCTTTAATCCATTTAGCAACGCTAATACCCGAACAATCCGGCAACTGATAATCTAGCATAACGAGGTTTGGGCCATATAAATTAATCATATCCATCCCTTGAACCCCATTTGTTGCGATACTGACCACTTTCAATCCCTCAATTTTTTCGATAATATGCTTGGTTGCTTCCGCCATGATGGGATGATCATCTATAATGATCACTCGAATTTCCTCATTCAAAATGCAGCTCCCTCCTTCCAGGGAATGATCGCTTGAATTTTTAGGCCATTGCCCTCACTGCTTTCCAAAGAAAATTGACCGTTCAGGGATATGATTCTGCTTTTCAATTGTTTCATCCCCATTCCCGATATTCTGCCATCCTGCCAATCTAAAATATCGATATTGAACCCCTTCCCGTCATCTTCATAGAAGAGTAAAATCTGCTTGTTATTTACACCTAACCGAATAGAGAGCAGGTTTGCCTCGGAGTGCTTTTTTGCGTTGTTAAGAAGCTCTTGGATAACGCGGAACAAATGGCGTTTTGTTTCCAGGCTTAACCGCTCGACAGTGTCGGCTTCCTCGACGCGGAATTCGACTTCAAACGATTCAAGTTTCATTTCTTGATCGATTAATTTTTGCAGAGCGACTACAATACCGGTTTCTTTAATTAAGTGCGGATGCAGTTCATAGCAGCTTTGCCGCAAGTTTGCATTAATAATATCAATGTACTCCATTATGTTTATTATTTGCGTTCTCTGCATAGGCGTTAGCTCTTCCTTCAAATTACTTAATCTTCTTTTAAGAAAGAACAAATCTTGCATTGTCGTATCATGCAGGTCGGTAGCGATACGTATGCGTTCCTTCTCCTGTAAGTCAAACAGGACTTTCCGGAACCAGATCAAGGCATCCGTCGCTTCTTCGTTCGGAATTTGGGAAGCGATTTGCTGCATCTTCATTTGCATCGTGCGAATCAAATAAACATTCTCCAGACTCACAGAAAGATGCCCGATTACGGTACGAAGCCACTGTCGATCTTCCGTACTCACATATGTATTTTCTTTCTCCTCCGTCAAAATCAGGTGACTGGTATATTCTCCATGCTTAGAAATGGGGTAAATGAAATACTCGCCGCTTCTGCATTCTTGGAATGGCTTATCCTTCGCAAGCTGCTTAACGATACGTTCATCGATTTCACCGTCGCATACTGCATCAACCTCAGTAGAAGATGCAAACACGATAGCTGCTCCGTAAACCTGCAGAACCGACACGATATCTTCCAAAACCGCCTCTTTAAATTCCCGAAAGGTCGTGATTTCACTCAATTGATCCGTAATTCGGCGAAGTGAATCCCGATGTAGACTTCTTCTTGGAAAAAAATAAGGCTCTGTTATTTTTGTGAAATATTCAAGCGAGAAGAGGAACGCCGAGCAAAACATGCATCCAAGCATAAATACAAGAATGATTTGTTGGAGGGGCAAATCAGGCAGATACGCAACCAACACACTTGTAAAAAACACGGAAGGAATGATAGACATAACGGCCATAAAAAGCAGCCGACGGACAAATAAATCAATCTCGTAAAGCTGCTTGGTCGCGATCAGGTAGGTAAGCAGTATCGGGAAGAGTAAAGCGAAGAGCCCGCTGTAGATAGGATCTACAATATACGTCATCGAAAAGACTCTGGGAACAAAATACAGGAGAGTAATAGGACCAAATGAAACTAATAGTGAAAGCATGATTGTTTTAATAATATCTGCTACGTATTTCTTATTCTTCCGTTCTTTTTGATACAGCGATAGGAGGAACACCATATTTATGATAAAGCCCGCTACAAAAACAACCATGGATGTGTTCTCCATGAATTGGAACACCCTTCTGGTTAATTCTGAAGGAACTACATAAACAAGCTGGACGAGAAAACTCAATCCAATAAAAATATACAAAATAAGTAGCAATTTAGAATTAGCATCCGTTCTTGTTTTGCCGCGCTCTCTCATAAAAACGATAAAAAAGTGATAAAACAAAACAGGGAGCAACATCACAGCGGTCAAAACCATGTTTTTTGCAAACCCGTCAGATCTTAAAGAACTTGGTAAGGACATAAATAAGATTCCTAAAGCTAAAAAAATTAGACACAAATAACGAAATGACGCCAAGGGCGGCATCTTCCAAACTAAGATGAATAAAGTAAAGAAACATAGAATTTGTCCGAAAATATTACACAGATCATAACTGGTTACATGCGAAGTCGGTGCGATTGTAAAAGTTTCATCTCCACGTATGATTTGCATCTGCTCAGCCCGCCCAACTGCATCCCATTTAACTACACTGGCAATGGAAGCGGGTGGTTTTCCGTCAACGGCAATGACTTGATCGCCGATTCTAACTCCTAAATCCCCTGATACCTGCTGTGTTTCAAAACCTGTTATCACCCACTGATGATCTTCATTTTCCTGAATATGAATTCCCACAAATGGTGAAGAAAATAAAAAGTGTGTAAACCCAACTTGAGTTCCAATTAGCAGTACAGCCAGTATACCTATAACAGATTTTGAGTACAAAATATTCCCTACTTTCGACCTAGAGAATGTGGTATATATTAAACAAACACACTTATTTATTAGGAGGTATATCAGCATGCAGCTTGTTCTCTGGTCCCCGGAACTACGAACAACTATTAGAAAAATGAAAGCAGAATCTTTGTCCGCTTCTCAACCGAATTCCCTACTGGAGCGTTTCTCCCTAGAAAGTACTAACACCGCTCAAAAAAAGCCGTCGCAACCAAAAGAGTACTGGGTCTAATTTCCTTACTTTATTCTATTTGTAAGTATATTCCTTCTCGAATTATAGCTTAAAATAGGTTTTCTTGGATACTACTCCCTTAAAATTATCGCTTCCTAAAACAAAAATTTTATGAAATAAGCGTGTACATAACAAATGCACAAAGCCGCGATTCCTGTTTCCGGGATTGGCGGCTTTTTGTATTATTTCTTTTTGATTCCTAATTACCAGATTTTATACCTATGCGTCTGTACAAGCGTATAGATAAAAGAGGTAACATTTTTTAAACGATTGTAAGCAAAGATTAAATTAAGGTATAATTTACCATAAAATACTTTTACCGATTCAATTATACGTAAACAGTTGAAAAAAAGTAGGAATTCAGCGAGAACGGCTGACATAATTTCCAGTGGAAAAGGAGTGGTGAGAACAATGAACGAAACCGTTTATAACTCGGATTTTTTTAAGTCACAGCAGGATGGGTCCAGGAAATCGGCCTGCGAGATAGTTCCTATTCTCTTGGACCTTATTAACCCGGAATCCGTCATCGACATCGGGTGCGGCACGGGTGCCTGGCTTTCCGTTTTTAAAGATCGCGGAGTCGGGGAAATCCTGGGGGTAGACGGTGATTATGTGAATGAGGACATGCTCCAAATACCGAAAGAGAATTTCAGAAAACATGATCTTGCCACGTTTTTTTCTTCCGGGAAGCAGTATGATCTGGTCGTTTCCCTGGAGGTCGGCGAACACCTGCCCCACACTTCCGCCGAGACCTATGTAAATACCCTCGTTTCTCACGGGGATGCCGTTTTATTCTCCGCGGCTATTCCTTATCAGGGGGGAAGAAATCATATTAACGAGCAGTGGCCGGGCTACTGGGCGGAGCTTTTTAACAAAAAAGGATTTGTCGCTATTGATTGTATCCGCAGTCAGGTCTGGGAAAATGCTCATGTCCAGTGGTGGTACGCACAAAACATCCTGCTTTATGTAAGAGAAGAAGCCTTGAGCCGTTATGCTTCCCTTCAAGATTACCAACCTTCGGAATCGGAACCTTTATCGCTTGTTCATCCCCGCTTATACATGCATCTGGCAAAAGATTTCTTCGGGGACGACGGCTATAAGGACGGCAATATTATCGGCCGGAAATTTACTCCACGAATATAGCCGCGGTGTCATTTGCATTGAACCCGGCTCCCCGATACAAAAAAGGCTGCCTCCTAAGAGACAGCCCGGGGCCGTACGCTTCTGAAGCGCCGTTCCCTTTTCCTACTCGTTCAAATGGTCGCCCAGGAACTTCACAAGCCCGTCGTCCGCATCCTGGGAATATTCCCAGACCATGGCGCCGCCCAGATTATGCGCCTTGATATAGGCGATTTTTTCCCGGAGCGCTTCCTTATCTTCGTACGAAATGAACGTTTTGCCGTCGTACAAATAAGCGGCTTTGGCCTTCTCGTCGAAATACCGTTTGAACCCGTTCTTGTTCATGTATTTCTCTTCGATGGTCTTGTAGCTGAGATCGGTCTTGTCGATGTCGATCGGCTTGCCGGGCGAGAACGCCCCGTCGCCGTCGCTCTTGACGTCTTCCCATCCGTACGAATACGCGGGAACTCCGAGCAGCAGCTTGGCCGGATCGATCTGGTGGCTGAGATACAGCTGCACGATGCTGTCCACGCTGTCTATGGATTTATTCTCCGCATCCTTGTACAGATTGGAGTTGAGCCCCGTCGTATCCGACCATTTGCCGGTCAGGTCGTAGCTCATGACGTTGATGTAGTCAACGTATTTTTCAACCTTTTTAACCTCGACGTTCTTGAAGTACCAGTCCTGCGTCCCCGACGCGAAGGTCAGGATATACTTCTTGTTCTTATGCGGAAGCCGGTTCAGCTTCTCTCTCAGTTCCTTCATCAGGTAGGTGAAGTTCTGCGTGTCTTCGCTGCGGGATTTCTGCGTTCCCCAGGCATCCGAGGCCGGGTATTCCCAATCGATATCGACGCCGTCCAAGCCGAGCTCTTTGACCAGGGCTACTATGTTGTCGGTAAACGTCTGGCGGTTCTCCTGCAGGCTGGCGTCGGAAAAACCGTCCGCCCCGTATCCTCCTACCGCGAGCACAAGGCTCGTTTTCGGGTTGTTTTTTTTGAGCTTTTTGATATTCTCCTTGATTTCGGCATCCGCGGCTTCGTCTTTATGGAACGCTACCTTGTACTTGTCCCCTATTTGGGCGAAAGCCAGGAACGCGATGTCGATCTTTTTCTCCTCGAAGTTGATTTCGGCCAGATTGTCCCCCGTCGGAATGACGTAGACGGAATTGATTTTATGGTCTTTGGCCTGGGTGGTGTTATAAAAGTAAAGGCCCATTCCGGAAATCAGCAGCGCGACGAACAGCTTCGTATACAGGTGTATTTTCATCGTTATCCTTTTCCTCCGAATAAGACATTCGTCACCAGTTTGTTAAGATTGAGGATTTTGACGAGGAGATAGCTGACCACAAAAACCGCGCCGAGGTTAAACAGAAGCGTGACGGTCGTCTCGACCAGGCTTCCTTCTACCTCCGTTCTCCGGGAGACCATAATTTCGATAAGCAGGTGAATCAGGTAAATGCTGAAGCTCGCTTTGGAAATGGAGCCGACGAGCCGTTTGACTTTGTCGTTGACTCTGGCGCTGATCGCGGCATCCTTTTCTTTAAAAAGAATAAAGAGACCGGCCGCCATGAAGAAAGTCGTGACGGAGTAATTGCCGTAAAACATTTCGTCCAGCACCCCGCTGTACGCGGAAGCGAAATACGTGGCCACCGGCGTGAGAAAGAAGGAGACGATTCCCAGATTGAACAGGATGTTTTTCAGCCTGAGCGATATTTCGTAATGGAACAAGTAATAGCCGAGGATAAAATAGCCGAGATACCCCATAAACAACGGAATGTTCATGATGGGCACGTACAGGCTTTCCGATGTAATCCGCAGCACGCTGTCCGTAATGAAGCGGTACGCGATGCTGACGGTAAACCAGAGCAGCAGGTAATACCTAAGCTCCTTCTCGGTGCAAGCCTTAACCAAGCGGCTGATGAGCGGCACCGTCAGGTAGATAGCGATGATCGCATAAAGAAACCACAGGTGGATATAGTTGCGGTCCAGCATGAATTTGTAAGCGAAGCTGAGCAGGAATTCCCCCGCTCCCATCGTGCTTTTCTGCAAATAATATTGGGTGAAAATGCTGTAAATGAGGGACCAGCTTACGAGCGAAACGACAAGCGGCATGATGCGCTTCAGAAAGAACGTTTTGTAGGATTTAACTTCCGACCGCAGAATCATCGCTCCGCTGATCATAAAAAAGACGGGCACCGCGAAACGCGCGGCGGAATTGAACAAGTTGCTCACCCACCAGGAGGCGGTATCGAAATCGTTCGTGCTGGTCAGCAGGGTGGCGGTAATATGTAAAATGATCACGGCGAGAATCGAAAGAATCCGCAGGAGATCGATGTAAATGATCCGGTTCGTTTTGAGCACTGCGTTGTTCATATAAGGTTTCCTCCGTTAGCTCTGGGATAGTGGGGCTGCAGCGGGTGCGGCAGGCGCGGCGGTTACGTTGCGGGAGATGGACGCGATTCCTTTTCTCTCGACATACCCCCAGCCTTCGTCGTTATCGAAATATTTGAATGTCCCCACAATGTTGATATAGAGCAGCACGTTCCGGTATGTCAGCAGTTCGAGCTGGCTGAAAATAAACATGCGGATGTAGTCTTTGAGCGTGTAGGTGCTCCCGTATTTCTTGCACAGCGCGAGCGCAATGATAATCTGAATGGCGTTAATGAGCAGGGTCGCCGACAGGATAAGCAGCGCCATCCATATGCCGTCCCCCGCTATAAGCAGCTGGAACAAATACACGAACGTCGTGAACGCCGTCAGCGTTCCCAATACAAAGCCGTCAATGGCGAAAAACAGCCGGACGCCCAGATTGAACTTGCGGGGCAGGTCCGACCAATAAATGAGGATGCAGTCGATAAAAGCTTTCTGCCAGCGGATCCGCTGTTTGTAGAAGTTCGGCATATTCTCGGGGCATTCGGTGTAACAGACGGCTTCGGGGGCGTACACGAGCTTCTTCGAAAGCCCGTTCGCTTTGAGGTATTCGTGGATTTTCAGCGTGATATCGATGTCCTCGCCGACTGTGCTCCTGAACCCGTCCACTTGGATCAGCACTTCTTTGTAAAAAGCGCCGAAAGCGCCGGAAATGACCACGATCGAGTTAAGCGCAGACTGGGTAAGCTTTCTGACATAGAATCCGTGAATATAGGAGATGATCTGACTTTTGATAAGTCCTTTGCCGGTAAATCTCTCCAGGATCCGCCCGTCCTTCCTTTCCGCGCCCTGGACAATCTTGACGGTACCGCCCAGCGCCATTACATCGGGATCGTGGAAATACTGGTTCACATACTGAAGGGAGTTCCCTTCCAGCATCGAGTCGGCATCCAGCGTAATGACGATGTCCGAAAGGGCGTAATCGATTCCGGCGTTGAGGGAGTCGGCTTTGCCGCCGTTGTGCTTATCGATGACATACATATGGGGATACTGCCGGGACCGGTAAAAGGCCCGAACCGGCTGATAAGTTAATTCCTGCATGACCTGGCGGTCGTCTTCCTGCAGATCCAGCAGCTCGTGCAGCTTCCGGAGAGTGGCGTCTTTCGACCCGTCGTTGATAATGATGATTTCATGATTCCGGTACTTCAGGCCCTCCATCGCTTCGATACAATTGCGGATCGTCAGCTCCTCGTTGTAGGCCGGCACAAGAACGGAAATCGATTTTTCCTCCAGGCCTTCCTCCAGCTTCTTTACCTTGCTGAACAGCAGCGGAATAAAGGTATACAAGAGCTGAAACGCCAGAAAAACGAGGGTCGTTACGTATAACAGTATCTGCATCTCTCTACTCCTCCTATCTTTTCTCTTTGTCTATAGGTCTCCTCCGGTTAAGGCACGCATTACAGCGTTAAAGGATTTATCCGATAATCTCCTTTCTTCTGGAAATGTAGTTCTTTTTATCTAATTTAGTCTAATCTAGTAGTAGTGTAAAACTCTTACAAGAACCGATAAAGCGAATACATCACACGTTTACTAAAAATTTCCTCCATTTTTCTCCGATTATCTAACTCTAATAGGTGAATGTTTTAGAATTTTCGCTATTTGTAAACAAAAAAAGACTCAAAAGCGCTTACTTTGAGTCTTTTAAGGTATTTATTGGATTTTTTAATATAATTATAAATAAAATTTAGTATTCTGTTCGGAAGTTCAAAAAATCTACATATATGTCAGCCCCTCAAAGCGACCATCTGATAAACAAGCCGCGGCGTGGCATCCGAACCGCCGTAGGAGCCTTCGGCCACTTTATACTGCGAGGAGCCGCTCCCGTCCAGGAAGATGCCGTCAACCGGCTAGGCGCCACGGGAATATTGTTGTTCACCGCTATCTGCAGCAGGGTCCCGTCGTAAAAATACCCGCCGTTTACTCCGTAAGCCGTCTGTCCGACCACGCTCGATGCGCCGATCGATTTGATATAAATGTTTTTGGGACTTGTTTTAATCGCGTAAAGCTTCACTTTGTTGGATGCGGTAACCGTCGAAAAGGTATAGGCCATTCAGATTCACTCCCCTTAAATATTCAGGGCGCAGCCCCTCGCTTTATAGGCGGAAAACGGGGCCTTTCTACAACCTTCAGGCCGGCTTTTCTAACCCTCCGATTGAAGACAAACGGCGAATACCTCCGCTGGGTCCAAGCCATACTAATAAAATCTTTCCATACAAAGGAGGAGGACCGATTTGTCCACACAAAAATGGCGGATACCCGCAACCGAAGGGCTCGGATTCCGGCTGCTCAAAGGCCAGACCGTGCGGATCACGGACGTGGAAGGCGAGCAGGTTGCCGATATCGCAGCCTTCCGGGCGGACGATCCCGCGGAGAAATTCGATCCGACCGTCACCATGGATGCCCTGCGCAAAATGAAAGTGGCGCCCGGCGATATTCTGTATTCCACCCGGTATACGCCGCTGCTCACCATTGTGGCCGATACCGTAGGCCAGCATGATTTTATCAACTCCGCCTGCCGGCCGGAAATGTACGAGTTCACGTATCAGAAAAAAGATCATCTGTGCTGTTACCACAATTTGAACCGGGCCATCGCCCAATTCGGCATCGAGCCTCCGGAGCAGCATTATCCGTTCAATTTGTTTATGCACACAGTGATTCAGCCGGACGGTTCCATCGAGGTTAAAAGGCCGCTCTCCAAAGCCGGCGATTATATCGACCTGCGCGCGGAAACCGACCTGCTCGTCGCGATGTCGGCTTGTCCGGCGTCGGAAAGCATCTGCAACGGTTACGTCTGCACACCGATCGATGTGGAAATTTTGTAAATTCTTCTAAGCGGGACATCCCCTGAATACAATGACTTGTACGCTTGTACCTGTCATCCATTTCTAAGGGGAGTGTTGCTTTTTGAATGCCTTCTTGACCTATATCGTGCTTGGCATATCGCTGTCCGCGCCTGTAGGACCCATCAATGCCGCCCAGCTCGAAAAGGGTGTCCGTTTCGGCTTTCTTCACGCCTGGCTCGTCGGAGTGGGCGCGATGTTTGCCGATCTTTTTTACATGCTGCTGATTTATTTCGGCGTTGCCCATTTCCTCGATACCCCCTTTATGAAAACCTTCCTCTGGCTGTTCGGCTGCTTTGTTCTTCTTTATACGGGAATCGTTACTCTTAAAAGCCTCAAGATTAGGGAAAGCAGCGAGATGCGCGAGTCTCCGTCCGAAATGAGTTCTTTCCGGTCCGGCTTTTTTATGGCGCTTACGAGTCCGCTGACCATCCTTTTCTGGCTGGGTATATACGGCTCCATCCTTGCCCAGAGCTCGCAGAGCCACAGCGCCGGCCAGGCGCTCTGGCACAGCCTCGGCATATTTGTCGGCATTATGGTCTGGGATGTCTCGATGGCTCTCATCGCAAGCTCTTTCCACAGATTCGGCAACCGTCTGATTCTTCAGATCACTTCCCTGCTCGCAGGAATCTCGCTCATCATGTTCGGACTTTATTTCGGCTATCAGGCTCTTCTGATGCTTGCGGGCTGATCCCTTGCTGCCCCGAATAACAGTGTGCCGCAGGGCATACACCCATTCCCGTCTGTCTTCATACACTGGTTTGTGTAAAGAGGGAGGGTGTGAAGATGGCAGAACTTCGCAGCAAGATCTGGATCGAGGAGCACGGGGCGGGGCTTCCGGAATGGCAGCGGACGGCGTTCGGTGAATTCGCCGCGATGATTGCCGGACCCGGCAGCGAGTATCCGTGTGTACCCGGACACAGAGGCTTCGTCTCGAACAATCTCCGGTACGGCTTTGCACCCGATCCCCGAACCGACCGGGCCGTTTCGGATACGGCTGAGCTTCTTAGCGCATATGGCGAATGTGCGCGTGAAACGGGGAGATACGCTTCGCTCGTTATCTTCTACGAGACGCCGGAGGATTTGACGAATACAGCGGACGTCCGGGAGTATGAGCTCCTTTTCTGGTCTCTTCTCAACCGGCTGCACGACAAAGATCCGGCCCCTTGGCCCGGAGATATCCCGCAGGACCCCGGGACGTCCACATGGGAATTTTGTTTCGCGGGTGAGCCTTATTTCGCTTTCTGCGCGACACCTGCGCACGGACGGCGCAGAAGCCGGCATTTTTCTTCGTTCCTCATCGCGTTCCAGCCCCGCTGGATTTTCGACGAAATCAACGAAACGACCGCGTTCGGCCGGAACATCAGCAGAATGATCCGTGAAAAACTCGCGGCCTACGACGATGTACCGGTGCATGCCTCCTTAAAATGGTACGGCCAGCCGGACAATCAGGAGTGGAAACAGTATTTCCTGCGGGACGATGAAACGTCCCCTTCGCGGTGCCCGTTTATGGCGATGAAAAATAAATTCCAAAAATGACCCCTCGTGAACAAAAAAGAAACCCGGTAAGGTTCAGAGAACCGCAGCCGGGTTTCTTATATTTTTACTGGTAGCGCGGAGCGAAATTCGCCGGAATGCCTTGATTGCCGATAGGCGATTGCGGGTAGCCCGGCGTCGGTACGAACGTGTTCAGCATGCTCTGCATATCGTTTTGCTGCAGCTGGGGCACCTGGTAGTACGCATGTTTGTTTTGATACAGGAAAATCTCATAGGCCAGTTCGACGAAATTCTGAACCTGGGAAGCAAGCACGCGGCGGACAACCGGGTTCGTAACTTCCAGAGCGGACATAGTCAGAAGTGCCGCATGCGTTTTGATCAGTCCGAGCATATGGCCGCTGATTCCCGCGTCCTTCACGTCCGCCAGAGACTGGTTCGGCTTCTTGGGCTGGCTCGGCTTGATGCCGTACTGAATGTTGGTCGGCTGCTGCATCATATACGTGGACGTCTCGTGGCTCGGCTTGCGGCCTGTCGCGAAACATTCCGCGGTGAGGTTGTACTGGGAAAGAATGAAGCTGTACTGGCGGTCAATGATGTCCAGAAGCTCCGGGTCTTTGACGAAAGTCCGGAACAGCATAAACTGGTCGAGGACGTTGATCGTGCCGGAAAGCACCTCGTGCATGTCAAAAAATTCGTGGCCGCCGTGGTTAAAGTTAGGTATTCCTTGCTGGATCTGATTGTTGAAATAATTTTGCTGCTGCATGTGAAATCCCTCCGCTAGGTTGATGGTTAACAACTTGAATAGTTTAGGTTTCGAATCGTCATTTTATGAGGGGACTTTCTCCCCTCCGTTCACAAAGTCAAGACAACCTCATGGATACGTTTGTCGTCTGCCAGCGGAACAAAAGGGCCGCCGGAAGAAAAATCTCCGTCCGCTTCCTGTCCGTCGAACGTCAGCCGCGTATACCCGCTTGATTTCCGCGACGGATTAAGGACCGTGATCCGGTATTCGGATTCCCCGAAACGGTAGACAGCCTTGAACTCCGGCCATTCCGGAGGAATGCAGGGGCGGATATACAGCTTCGCGCCCCGGCGCCGGATGCCGAGAATCCACTCCAGCCCCGCCTGATACATCCAACCGGAGGCGCCTGTATACCAGGTCCAGCCCGCATGACCTCTATGCGGCGGCTCCGTATATACGTCGGCCGCCATGGCATAAGGTTCGCCGACATACTTCCGGACCTCCGCTGCCGTCTTGGTATGCATGACGGGATTGAACATCTGGAACAGCTCCAGCGCCTTCTCCCCGTTCCCCAGTCCGCACCAGGCGACAATGCTCCAGATCACGCCGTGCGTATACTGTCCGCCGTTTTCCCGGATACCCGGGGGATAGCCCTGAATATAGCCGGGACTCGGATCGGTCTTATCGAAAGGCGGGGTCAAAATATGAGCGACGGACAAGCTCCGGTCGACAAGTTCCCGGTCGAATGAATTCATGGCCTGCCGGGACCTATCGTCCGGAGCCATGCCCGAGATGACCGACCAGGACTGGGCGATGGAATCGATGCGGCATTCCGCATTGTGGATCGACCCGAGCCACTGGCCCGCATCCGTAAAGGCGCGGCGGTACCACTGGCCGTCCCAGGCACTTTCGTTCAGCGCCGCGGCCAGCTTCTCCCGTCCGCTCCAGAAACGTTCGGCCATCTCTTCTTCACCGCGGATTCCGCAAAGTTCGGCCATGCCCTGGAGCACATCTCCAAGGAACCAGCCGAGCCAGACGCTCTCTCCCCGGCCCTCGGGACCGATCATGCTCATGCCGTCGTTCCAGTCGCCGATGCCGATCAGAGGCAGCCCGTGCTCCCCGAATTTCAGAGCCCGTTCCACTGCCCGCAGGCAGTGCTCGAAGATCGTTCCGCTGCTGCCGGACAGGACCGTTTCCTCGTAGCGTTCGTGTTCCTCCGGTCCCAAAAGCCGACTGGTCAGGAACGGCACAGTTTCATCGAGAATACTCCGGTCCTCCGTATGATCGATATACCGGGATACGGCGTAAGGCAGCCAGAGCAGGTCATCCGAGAAACGGGTGCGGATACCGCGGTGCGTCTCCTCGTGCCACCAGTGCTGGACGTCCCCTTCTTCGTACTGATGGGACGCGTGAAGCAGAATCTGGGCCCGGGTCAAGTCCGGACGGCTGTTGAGCAGAGCCAGCGAATCCTGAAGCTGGTCCCGGAACCCGTAAGCTCCTCCCGCCTGATAGAATGCGGTACGGGCCCACATGCGGCAGGCCAAAGTCTGATACAGCAGCCAGTTGTTCAGCATTATGTCCATTTCCGGCACAGGGGTGGAAACGGTCACGGTTCCAAGCAGACCTTCCCAGAACGCATGAATCTCCTCATAAGCGGCCGTACAAGCCTCAGGCTCCCCGTACTTGCGGGCCAGCCTCACCGCTTCTTCGCGGGAATCCCCGCAGCCCAGAAGAATATAAACCGTCCGCACGGCGCCCGGTTCCAGCTCAAACTTCGTCCGCACGGCGCCGCATCCGTCATAAACGGGGCCGGTCACGCCCGACAGGTCGAGGCGGCTCATCGCGGCCGGATCTTCAATCGTCCGGTTGCGGCCGATAAATTCAAGCCTGTCTCCCGTCCAGGATACATGGCTTCCACCGGCGCGCACTGTAAGGAAGGCGGTGGCATCCCGGAAGTTTTCCTGATAGGCGTTGCGGGCGATCAGGCTGTCCGCCTCGCCGTCCCAATCGGTCAGAACGAAGGAGGCGTTCCCTTCCCGCTGGACGCCCAGCACCCATTCCGCATAGTAGGTAGCGGATAAGGATTTATTATGAGATGTGGTGTTGCGCAGCTTCACTTCGATAATCTTGACGGGATCCTCCAGGGGAACGAATACCGTCATTTGCTGTCGTATCCCCCTGCTTTCATGCTCATAACGCGAATATCCCCTGCCGTGAGCCACCCGATATACGGACCGGTCGTCTTGCCGCCGGGAAGGCGTCATCTGCCAATAGTCCCCGTTTGTTTCATCGCGGATATAAAAGACTTCGCCCGGCGGGTCCAGGGCGGGATCGTTCGACCACGGGGTCAGCTTGCATTCCCGGCTGTTGCGCCACCACGTGTATCCCGTATACAGCTCGGAGGCCAGACAGCCGAACCGCGGATTCGCCATCACGTTAATCCACGGAGCCGGAAGATGCTCCCCGTTTTTGAGCGTGATCCGGTACTCCCGGCCATCCGGAGAAAAGCCTCCCCATCCGTTAAAAAACAGGGTGTCGGCGGCAGGTTTCGCCCCGGCGGCCTCCCCCATGATGCCGGAGACACCGGCTGCGGCCGCTGCGGTATCGTTCGCTTCAACGGAGGCCGCGGCTTTGCCGGAGGCTGTGGTTGATTCCGCGCCGGCTGCGGTTACCGTGCCGGGACTACCGGCTGTGCCGGAGGCGACGGTGCCCGAGTCTGTGCCGGCAGCCTCCGCCGAAACTTCGTCCGTACCGGAGAAGGCGGTTGCGCCCACTGTGCCGACAGCCTCAGCCGTGCCGTAGCCTGCTGAAGCATCCGGAACGAGTGGATTCGGGGCTATTTCAGCCGAAACCGGCAGCGGCACATCGTAGGCCTCCTTGCGCGGCCAGATTTTCAACTGCGCCCGCAGGCTCGGCCCGTCCGCACGGAGGACAACCCGCGCCGCCGCAAGCAGGAGCGTCTTATCCTCTTCGGGCATTGCGGAAGCGGGAACGACATGAATGCCGCCCTGGCCGGCGGCGCCCGGGTTCCCGGCTGCCTGCTCCGACAAGCGGACGAGGGCATCCCTCAGCTCCTGCTGATACCCGCCCGGAGATTCGTTAAACAGCACGAGATCAAAAAACAGCCCGTGCCGCCGCAAATACTCGAAGCCTCCGAGCAGCTTCTGCACAAACGGCAGATCTGCGCTTTCGGCAACTCTCGCCAGCACGATGGGCCTGTCGCCGGAAACTCCGTATGCCCAGAGCCCCTGCTGCCCTTTGCTGTTGGCCGCTATGCTCTCCGCCTGTTCGGGCCCGAGCGGCCCCGTGTAGAGCACCCGGCCCGCCAGCGCCCGGTAGACGGAAGCCTCCGCCTGCGTCACATGCAGATGCTGCAGATCGATCTGGCTGCGGGTCCAGGCGAGCTGGAAGGTTCTGTCGACCTGACGGTCATCGGAAAGCCGCCGGACCATCTCCAGGCTCTGTTCCTTGGAATCCGCGACGCCAGTAACCGCGCAGAGCCGAATGCTCTCGCCAGGTTTAAGACAGATGCGGCGGCGCATGACGAAGGCCGGATCGGCGACGGAACCGACCGTCCCCTCCAGGCGGGCGGTGAGCCCTTTCGGCCTTGCAAGGGAGTGGCCGCGGCCGATAAAGGCAGCCCGGTCCGTCTCGAACTCGGCCGGGCCCAAGGCAGCGCCGAAGGCCGCTAAGTTGTGAAAGGCCCAGAGCGACTTCTCGCCCGCATTCCGCGGGCGTTTGCGGGCAAGCAGGCAGCCCGTCTCTTCCTCGAACTGCGTTTCGACAAACAGCTTCGTGAAAGCCGGATGAGCTTTATCCGCATCGGGCAGGGCCAGAGCGATTTCAAGAAACGTCGTCACTTCGAGGATGCGTGCCTCGCCGCTTTTGTTTTCCAGCGTCAGCCGCCGCACCTCAGCATTCATCTCGGGCGAGACCGTAATTTCAAGAACGGTCTCCATGCCGTCATCTTCGCGCCGGAAGGTCGTACGCTCCTGCGAGAAGCGTACACTCTGAGAGTCCGAAGGAACGCGGCAGGGCTGGAACGTCGGGGACCATACTTTCTCCCGGGTAACGTCGCGGATGTAGAGGTACACGCCCCACGGGTCCCCCACCGGATCTTCTCGCCAGCGGGAAACGGCCAGTCCGTTCCAGCGGATAAATCCGCTTCCGCTGTTGGTGACGGCCGTCGTGAACGTACCGTTGGAGTGGACGCCCACTTCCGGCGCCGGCGTATCGGCCGCTGCGTTCTCAGGCACGGAATGCGTTCGTTCCGCTTCCGGCTTTTGAATCCGCGGCTTTCCGGCCAATTCACGGGACAGCATCGACTCGCGCGGCGGAATGCGCTCGATCAGGAGCAGCTCGGCCGCCTGCACGCGCTTGTCGCTGTGAAAATAGTCGTACATTTTAACGGGAAGCAAAAGGTTCGCGATCGTCAGCAGGCTCATGCCCTGGTGATGGGCCATAAAGCTGCGGATAATTTTGCAGTCTTCCCCCTGCGGCATTCGGTCTGCCGTAAAATCGATCGCTTCATAGAAGCCATACTTGCCCCTCGCTCCAAGCTCCTCCATCCGGTCCAGGTCCTTCAGCCCTTCCCGGAGGGCAAACGGAAGCGCCATAACCGCCGCGTAAGGCGCGACAACCAGATCCTCTTCCAGCCCCCGCTTGAAGCCGAGTCCCGGCACGCCGAATGCCCGGTACTGGTAGTTCATCTGGTAATCGAACGCGTAATAGCCCGATTCCGAAATGCCGAACGGGACGCCCCGTTCGTGGGCGTATTCCATCTGGCGCTCGACGACGCCCCGGTAGGTGCTGTCCCAGAGCGTATTGCGGTAAGTCCGCATAATGAGCCACGGCATCATGTATTCAAACATCGTGCCGGACCATGAAATAAGCGTGGTATTGTTCCCCTGGAGCTTAACCGTGCGGCCCAGCGCCATCCAGTGGGATACGGACACCTGGCCCAGCGCGATAGCGACAAAACTCGTCTGCCTCGCTTCGGACGCCAGCAGATCGTACAAAATGCTGTCCCGCTCCCCTGTCGCGGCATGATAACCGAGAACAAACAGCTTCGCTTTGTGATCGTAAAGCTGCGTAAAATCGGTCGCCGCTATGAGCGTTTCGATCCGCTGGAGGAGCTGCTCCCCTCGAACCAGCCAATTCGGAAGGTTCATCGGAGCCGCATGAACAATCTGCTCAGGCTTGCTTTCGCCAACCGCGAGGACTGCCGGGCCGCTGCCGATTCGGGAGTTTTGGCCTGCTTGATGGCCTGTACGGTTTTGGTCTGCATGGTTTTGGTCTGCATGGTTTTGGTCCGCATGGCTTTGGTCTTCACAGTTTTCACGGTTTTCGCCATCTATGCCGTTTACGCCGTCCTCCCTGCCTTTTCCGGCTCGTTCGCCTAACCCGTTCAGTGCGGATTCCCCCGACGGATTCTGCTCCAGATCAACGGCAAATTCTGTACCGTAAGCTCCTGCCGCAGACGGCCTGATCCCCGCAAAACCGCCTTGCTTTTCCGCTTCTTGCTTCAGCCAGCTTGCCAGTCCCTGCTTAACGGTCATGAGGCTTGCAACGAAATTTCCGGAATCGACGGTAGATACATAGGCCGGCGGCAAAGTTTGGAGCGTCAGCGTGTCGTACCAGTTGTATAAATGACCGTGCCATTTATCGAGGTTTTCGACCGTGCCGATCGTATTTTCCAGCTTTTCAACCAGCTTCGGCGTATCGATAAAACCGAATTCGCGTGCGGCAAGCGCCGAAGTCAGCAAAAAGCCGATATTGGTCGGGGACGTCCTGTGAGCCACCCCGTTCGGCGGGTCTACCTGGACATTATCCGGGGGCAGGTAATGATCCTTGGGGCCGGCATAGTCTTCATAAAAAGACCAGATTTGTCTCGCCAGCACCCGGAGCTTCTCTTGTTCCTCCGCTCCCAGCGGTGCTTCTTCCCGCGCCACCGGCCGGTCCAGCCATGAAACGGCAAGAGGAGCCAGCGCCCAGAACAGGCTTAGCGCAAGGCCCGCCCACAGCAAAGACGCAGAGGTTTGCACAGCCGAGGCAAGTGCAAACACAATAATGAACGCATAGCCCCAGCCCGCTTGAAGAAGCGGTGTGTGCTGCTGTTCCCGGCTTTTTCGCTCGATGTGGGACGAACTTGTCCATTCCAGAAGCCGGCGCTTGCTGACCAATATCCGGTACAGCGTTCGGCCGATCGCGTCCAGCAGCACAGCCGCTTGAAAAGGCAGCGTCCAAATCTGTACAAGGACATGCAGGCCCGTTGCCAGCAGCCGCCTCCGCTGCCCATAAACCCGGTGGAGCATAAACAACTGCCGTAGCAGCGGTAAAAACATTGTCGCCAGCAGTACGGCGGACCAGCGCCACGGAGAACCCGGGAGAACGGTCCAGGCAAGAACGAACAGGATGAAAATCGCGGGTGGAAGCAGGCTTCGCCTCAAGTTATCGAGCATTTGCCAGCGGGTCAGAAAAGATAAATCAATGGGCCGCAGCACTCCACGGCGGTCGCAGATGCTGGCAAAAAGCCAGCACAACAGCTGCCAGTCTCCGCGTACCCACCGGTGCAGCCGCTTCTGGTAGGAAACAAACTTGGCCGGATGATCGTCGATCAGCTCGATATCGGACAACAAGGCGGCACGCATAAAACCGCCTTCCAGCAGATCGTGGCTGAGTACGGTGTTGTCCGGAATCCGTTCGCACAGAAGTTCGGCGAAAACATCCACATCGAAGATGCCCTTTCCCGTAAAAATACCCTGGCCCAGCGCATCCTGGTAAGGGTCGGAAGCCGCGAACGCATAGGGGTCCATGCCCGGCTCCGACCAGAAATACGCGTGCCGTGAGCGCATCGCCGAATCGTGGCTGATCCCGATGCGGGGCTGAAGCACCCCGTAGCCTTCCACGACCCGTGTCCGGGCCTTGTTCAAGCGCGGACGGTTGTACGGCAGATGCAGAGTGCCGATCATCCGCTGCGCGCTGCCCATCGGAAGCTGCGTATCCGCATCCAGCGTGATCAGATACCGGATATGAGGAAGAACGGACGCATCGCCGACTTTCACCGCATAGCTGGTCTCGCCGCTGCCTTTCAGCAGCTCCACGAATTCGACCAGCTTGCCGCGTTTGCGCTCCCAGCCCATATACACACCCTCACGGGGGTTCCAAAGTCTGCGGCGCTGGTATAAATGAAACGTCGTTCCGCCTGCCGCGGAGTACTTTTCGTTAAGCGCACGAATTTTATTTTCGGCAAAGCGGACCAGCCGTTCGTCCTCGGGAAGCTTTTCATCCAGTGCATCCGTAAAATCGCCCAAGAGAGCATAGTGAATATTAGTGTCGCGGTTTGCCAGATAGTGAACCTCCAGGCGGTCGGCAAGCTCGGCTACCTCGTCGGGCGACGACCAGATCGCCGGTATAACCACCATCGTGGCGGCTTCCGCCGGCACACCGGCGGAGAAATCGTACCGGAGGAGAGGACGCGGCCGGCAAATCCGCTCAATGCCGAAATGCAGCCAGGTCATTCCCCATTCGCTCACGGGCAAGAGCAAAGCTGCGAGAACGGCTGCCCAGGCGGAAGCGGATAGACCGTACCCGCTTCCGATCCATGCGGCCGCGATAAGCCAGAGCACAGCGAACAAGCCGAGCATCGAGGCGAAATAAGTGCCGGCCGGCCGCTTGGCCAGGGCCTTCTCCGGCATTGTCCGGGGGGAACTGCATTTCCGCAGGGAGGCAATCAGCTTTTGTACACCTTCCGCTTCGAACAAATAATAGGAAGGAAACTGCAGGCGGGATCGCTCCCCCGCGGCCAGAGGCGCTGTAACTTCTCCATTTTCATGGAGAATGAGGACACCGCTTGAGGCGGAAGAGCCCCCTGTTTCCGCGGCTTGCGCCTGTCGAAGGGACGCATCTGCCTTAGCGGCCCTAATGCCTGCGGCTGACGCATCGGCTGCTCGTGCCGGCGCAGACGCCTCTACGGGCGCAGAGCCAGCCCCCGCAGCCGGGCGGTCCGCCTCAGGCGATGCCGCGCTCGGCCCCGACGCAGGCGGCCCGCCGGAACCGGCTAGTGCGGCTTCAGCTCTCGCCGCCGCTTCCCTGGCCAGCGCTACCGCCTGGCCCGCAACCAGATTCTCAGGCACCCGGAGACGGCGGGCAAGCCGCTCCACTTCGGCGAGAATCCGGTTACGGCTGTATGCGTCGAGCAGCGGATACACGCCCGTATGCTCAAGCCGAAGCGTCCGCTCGGGCAGGCTGATCCGCTCGAACAGATCGTTCCAGTCCCAGCGCTCGTTTTTGCGCAGGCTGGTGATAATACTCCCCGCCCGTACCTGATAGGCCGCTTGAAGCTGATGCTCGTAAGAAACGACGCGGTCCAAGTCCTCCGCCCCGTTTTCATAGCTGCAAATCAGCCATTCCCGGACCGAAGCGGTATCTCCGGCCCATTCCCGCAGGTGGCCGATTAAATGGACGATCCATGGGCCCGGCAAAGGCAGCGTCAACCCCGTTGTCTCCAATCCGGCATGGACCGTTTCGGGACTTAAGCCGGCCGGCTCGATCCGTGAGAGGACACGTCCGACGTCTATGCAGACTTCGCGGCGTTCCCGGACGAAAGCCATCGTTTCCGCCAGCTTTTTCACCAGAACCACGCGCAGAATGAGCGGCACCGAACGGGCTTCGGTCAGCGTTAAAGCGCTCACTTCCTGGTAGGCGTGGATATAGGCGAGAATCGTTTCCTCACTCAAAATCCCCTCGACATGCGTTAAATAATCTTCCATCATGGACTGGATTCGGAGAATTCCGTTTCCGCGCAGTCTCGGCATCCGGCCCGGCGCGTCCTGAAGCAGCAGAGCCCTGACTTCCTGGGCCTGCTCTTCGATAAATTCAGCATTGTCCAGCAGCCATTGCTCGGCCGGTTGGGTACAGCCGGCATGAACCGTCTGGAGGGAACGTACAAATTCCCTCAAGCTTTCTATGTCTTTCGTAAAATGTTCTTCGATATGAGCAGGCCGTGTGCGCGGCAGAGTCGTTACGTGCTGCAGCGCAAGCTCCCGCGCTTTCCGGCAAAGTTGTTCGTTCGTATAGGTCATCGGTTCCTCCGGAGATCAGTTATTCAAAGGTGTACTGTTCGTCCGGTGTAACTAAACAGTCCGGGACAACTAAATTATTCCCAGCTTTGGCTCGTTTTATGAGCCGGAAAGCCTCCTCCGGAGGATCAGCCCTGAACGGAACCTTTTCGCCTTCATGCCGTATGCAGTAAATAAAGGAAATGCTTGTTTTTGGAAGGAGTGATCGAAAAATGGAACTTTACTTTAAAGAAAATTTTTTCAGTTCCGGTAAAAGTCCTATTCTGGAGGCAAGCGGTCTTCCTGCCGGTACGCTGGATATGAAGCACATGTTAAGTTCGTCTTTATCCGTGCTGGATACCGGCGGGCGCAAGGTATGTTCAGGCTCGTTCCGGCTCTTATCCCTAGGACGAAAATGGGAGATTACGGACAACCAAGGAAACATGCTCGGTGTACTGCGTCCCCGGTTTACGCTGCTGGCTAAAAAATACGAATACGATGCCGGCAGGCGCGGGTTATTCGACATTGAATCGCCGCTCCTGTCCAAACACTATACGATCCGGGACGCATCGGGCGCTCTCGCCGCCGAGTTCCGCCAGGTGAACGGCTGGCTCCAATCCGGTGCTTCCGTCTGAGGAACGATTCGCCCTTGCTGGACAGCTTCGAACTGATCGCCGTTGTAATGGGCGTCCACGAGCTTCAACGGCGGAATCATATGACGGGCGGTACGACAGAGAGCCAGACATACACGCCGAATCAATTTTAACGGGCAGCGTCCCGGAAACCTCAGGCAGCTTCGCCCGCCTTTTTTACAACCGGAAGGAAAGGGGCGGCTTGCGGTATCCCAATGCCTGCACTTGTACCTGCACTTGTACCTGCACTTGTACCTGCACTTGTACCTGCACTTGTACCTGCACTTGTACCTGCACTTGTACCTGCACTTGTACCTGCACTTGTACCTGCACTTGTACCTGCACTTGTACCTGCACTTGTGCCTGCACTTGTATTTTGCACCTGCACTTGCACTTGTATTTTGCACCTATACCTGCACTTATACTTGCACTTCTTACGCTTATGCTTACACCTGCTTATGCTTTCAACTTGCGCTTACCTGTACCGTTTCCCTCCCGCCCAAACACACAAAAAAAGGCCTCGTTCCGGAAGGAACGGGCCTTTTTGTCTGAACCGCATGCGGCTTAGACCATGATTTTGCAAATATTGTTCGTAAATTCGACAGGGTCGTTCACTTGGAGACCTTCGATCAGAAGAGCCTGATTGTACAGCAGATTGGTATACAGGTTCAGCTTGTCTTTATCGTTCGCATACGCTTCTTTAAGGGAGCGGAAAACGTCATGGTTAACGTTGATTTCCAGCACTTTGTCGGCCTGAACTTCCTGTCCGTTCGGCATGGCCTTCAAAATTTTCTCCATTTCGATCGTCAGCTCGCCTTCGGTGGACAGGCAGACCGGATGGGATTTCAGACGTTTGGACGCTTTGACGTTCTTCACTTTGTCCGACAGGATCGTTTTCATCGTCTCGAACAGATCTTTGCTGTCGTTTTCCTCTTCTTCCGTCTGCTTGTCCGCCGCGTCCGGCTCGATTCCGAGATCGCCGCTGGACACAGATTTGAATTCTTTTTCCTTGTAGGCCATCAGCATCTTAATGGCGAATTCGTCGACATCGTCGGTGAAGTACAGAATCTCATAGCCTTTGTCGAGGACCATCTCGGTTTGCGGAAGCTTCTCGATGCGCTCAATCGACTCCCCGGACGCGTAGTAAATGTATTTCTGGTCTTCCGGCATGGCCGATACGTATTCATCGAGTGTGACGAGCTTTTTCTCTTTGGAAGAGGTGAACATCAGCAGGTCCTGAAGATCGTCCTTATGGGTGCCGTAGTCATTGTAGACACCGAACTTGAGCTGCCGGCCGAAAGACTTGTAGAACTGCTCGTATTTCTCTCTCTCATCCTTGAGCATGCTTTGCAGCTGGCTCTTGATTTTGTTTTTGATATTTTTTGCGATCAGCGTAAGCTGGCGGTCATGCTGCAGCATTTCCCTGGAAATGTTCAGAGACAGATCCTCCGAATCGACCATCCCTTTTACAAAACCGAAATAATCCGGCAGCAGATCCCCGCACTTGTTCATAATCAGCACGCCGTTGGAATACAGCTCCAGGCCCTTCTCGTACTCCTTCGTGTAATAATCGAAAGGTGTACTTTCCGGGATAAACAGAATCGCTTTATATACGACGGCGCCGTCCGCACTGATATGGATATGTTTGAGCGGCTTGTCGAATCCGTACCGTTTTTCCGCATAAAAGTTTTCATAGTCTTCCGTCGTCAGCTCATTTTTGTTTTTGCGCCAGATCGGAACCATGCTGTTGATCGTCTGCTCTTCCTGATATTCTTCGAATTCGTCGTCGCTGCCTTCTTTGGGCCTGCGTCCGGACACGTCCATCTTGATCGGATAGCGGATAAAATCGGAGTATTTTTTGATTATCGCTTTCAAGCGGTATTCTTCCAAATACTCGTCGTAGTTGTCGTCTTCGGTGTTTTCTTTAATCTTCAAAATGATTTCGGTTCCGACCGTTTCTTTGTCGGCAGGCACAATCGTGTAGCCGTCCGCGCCTTTGGACTCCCATTTAAACGCTTCCTCGCTGCCCAGCGCCCGGGAGATCACCGTAACGACGTCCGCCACCATGAAAGCCGAATAAAAACCGACGCCGAACTGCCCGATAATGTTATGGCCGTCCTTGGCTTCGTTTTCTTTTTTGAACGCAAGCGAACCGCTCTTGGCGATCACGCCCAGGTTATTTTCAAGATCCTCTTTGGTCATGCCGATCCCCGTATCGGTAATCGTCAGCGTGCGGCTTCCCCGGTCAGCCTTCAATTTAACGAAGTAATGGTCGGCGTTAAACTCCAGACTGTGGTCCGTGAGGGCTTTGTAGTAAATTTTGTCGATTGCGTCGCTGGCATTCGAAATCAGCTCTCTTAAAAAGATTTCCCTCTGGGTATAGATCGAGTTGATCATCATTTCCAGCAAACGCTTGGATTCCGCTTTAAACTGCTTCTTGGCCATGAGTGAATCTCCTTCCGCAAGATCATAGTTAGCACTCCGTTGACTTGAGTGCTAATTCCTAGTTTTATAGTACCTATTCCATTTTTTGAAGTCAACCGCTCCGTTAAAAATTCATGTCCTTGCCTTCTATCTTTTTGCACAAAAAAAGAGTCATTCCCCAGCCGTCTGCAAGACCGCTGTAGGAATAACTCTCCTCTTCTTAAATCAGTTCGGATTTCTGAAGAAGTCTCTGCACGATGGCGGCGACTTCCGCTCTTGTAATCGACGCTTTCGGAGCCAGCTCCGTGGCGGTTCTGCCCGCAAATATTGCGCCCTGCAGGCAATCGGCCACGCCGCTTTTCGCCCATTCGGCAGTCGCTGCGGCATCCGCATAAGGAGCCAGCGATTCCGCCGCTTCTTTGGACGGCAGCTTGTCCCGGAGGCCGGTGGTCTTCATCGCTTTTGCCATGATGACCATAGCTTGTTCACGGGTGATTTTGTCGGACGGACGGAACGTTCCGTCTTCAAAACCAACAATGAGATTGTGCGCGTAAGCGGTCTGAACCGCGGCGCTGTACCAATCCGCTGCTTTCACGTCCGAGAAAGGCGCGGACGCTTTTTCCTGTTTAAGTCCCAGGGCACGCACCATGATGGCCGCAAACTCCGCACGCGTAATCGCCGTATCGGGATTGAACGTGCCGGTGTCGACACCGCTCACGACCATGCGCGAGCCCATATCGTTGACCGCATTCTGCGCCCAGTGTCCGGCAACGTCCTTGAATTCCACCGGATGCCAGACCACCGAGTAGGTGCTGTTCGTCAAGCTGTTGATTTTCGCAAAATAGTGCCCGTCCACGTTAACGATACGGGTCGGCACGTGACGGACGGTACCGTCCGCTTCCACGACAACGCCTGTCGTGATTTTGCCCGGATCGACGCCGTCCGGGATGGCGATCATACGCTCTACGTAGGCGTTGAAACGGGACACTTCAACCGTTGCGCCGCCGTAAGTTCCGGTAACCGCGAAATTAACGGCGGGCGCTACCAGCGTGAAATTCCCGGTGGAAGCCGAATTTTCGACGATTTTCAGCGTTTCCTTGGACGGAGCGGCAACTTCGATGCGCACTTTGATAGCGTCCAGGGATGCCGGATTACCGAGTTGTCCCGACAGGACGCTGACATTGATTTGCTCCGCGGGAATCGTGTAAATGATGTCTCCGGCGGAGATTTTAACGACCGCCTGCTTTTGCTCCATGGCTTTCACCATTTGGCCCGTCAGTTCGCCGATGAGCACATCCGCTTTCTTATCTTTCGCAAGCGGGATGGTCACGACGGCATGTTGGCCCTCGGACGCCAGCTTATCGTCCAGCTTCTTCGGATCGACTATGATCGTCAGAACAGATTGTCCGTTAACTTCGGACGACTTCAAGGTTCCGGCGCGTTCGGTTTTCCCATTCACGAGGATATCGGCTCCGTCGCCGGCAGGTACTTCCGTAACGGGTGGTGTGGTCGGCGTCGGCGTGCTCGATTCCGTAGAACCTCCGCCTCCACCGCCTCCGCCGCTTGACGGAGCATAAGGGGTGACGGAATTCGATGGAGCCGAAGCCGCGCTTCCGCCCGCCTCGTTAAGAGCTTTAACGGTAAACGTGTACGCGGTTCCGTTCGCAAGCCCGGTCACCGTGATCGGACTTGCCGTACCGCTCACGACTTTATCGCCGGGCGAAGCGGTGACTTCGTAGCCGGTGATGACGCTGCCGCCGTCGGAGACCGGTGCCGTAAAGGAAACGACGGCTTGTCCGTTGCCCGCCGCGGCGCTCACGTTCACAGGAGCGGACGGAACGGTGTACACCGTCAGAAGCGCCTCCTCGGACGTTACCGGCTGGTTCCCCGGATTCGCTATGACGACGCGGTACTTAAAGCCGTTCATCGCTTTCGTTACGGAAGGCACACTGAGAGAGCGGTTAGTTTCGTGAGGAATTCCCACAAAACCCGAACCCGTATCCACCTGCCATTGATAGGTCAGGCTGAGTCCCGAAGCTTCGACCGAAAGCTTGAACATACCGCCTTCGGCCACTGCCTTGCCGGCAGGCTGCTCCTTAATGACCGGTGCCCGGAATGTCGGAATGACCGTTAAGATCACCTCATGAGATGTTACCGGCTGGCCGCCCGTACCTGATACGACAACGCGGTATTTGTAATCATTCATTCCCAGTGAAACGGCCGGAATGCTCAGGATGGCGTTCGTCTCGCCGGGCATGTCCTGGAAGCCCATGCCGCTGTCTTCCTGCCACTGGTACGTGAGTCCCGTTCCCGTGGCCGCAACTGCAAAAACTGCCGGTGCACCTTCAGACACAGGCGGCACGTTTTGCGGTTGTACCGTAATCGCCGGAGGGAACGTCGGAATGATCGGCAGCACCGTCAGCACCGCCTCATTTGATGTCACCGGCTGGCCGCCCATACCCGATACGACGACACGGTATTTATTGTTGTTCATGCCCATCGAAGCGGCCGGAATGCTCAGCGTGGCGTTCGTCTCGCCAGGCAGGTTTTGGAAGCCTGATTGCGTGTCCACCTGCCACTGATACGTCAGCCCCATTCCTGTAGCCATAACGCTGAAAGAAGCGGGGCTTCCTTCAAGCACCGGCAGCGGGCTTTGCGGATGCAGCGTAATCATCGGAGGGAAC
>NZ_FNVF01000011.1:10353-33022 GCF_900107975.1 Paenibacillus sp. UNC499MF | reverse complement strand
TTCCCTCAAGCACCGGCGGGGTGCTTTGCGGATGTGCCGTAATCACCGGAGGCGCGGCAGGAGGCGCCGAGCTTTTAACGGTTAAAGTAAAGTCCTTGATCAAACTTTCGTTATTTCTGCTGATCTTCGCTTGCAGAACAGCCACCACATCTCCGCCGGCCGAAGGCGTCACTGTGCCCGTCGCGGGATCAATGACCCCGTTGCCTCCGGTCCAGGTGATTTGCGTGAAATGCGTTCCCGCAGCCGGGAGGGTTACGTTCTGGGTAACCTGTGCGGCGCTGTCTCCCGCCGCATAACCGATCTCCAGAGCCGTCTTGTCATCCTGAAGGGCTCCGGACACAATCTGGCCGATCGTCGAGTCTATGATGGTTTGAATCCCGAACGCGGCGACATACCCGTTGACAGGAATGCCGTCGAGTACGGCCTTGTCCACGACCGCTTGTTCCGTATAGTCCAGAACGGCATATTTGTCCAAATCCAATCCGGGATTGAGGAGGGCTCCGTTGATAACCCAGCCAAGTGCGGCACTTACTCCCGACTTATCCGTTGCTTCATGAAGAAACAAAAAGAAATTCCGGTTATCCAAAGCAATGCCGTAAGCATCGCGCAGATCCGTAACCGTCGCAAAAGGACGCTTGCTGATCAGGTCGTCCACGATAAAGTCGTTATCCGCTTTCCTGTTCGCGTAAAAACTGTCTTTATCCTGTTGAGTTGCGAAAATATCATCCGGATAATCAAGAATAGCCTGATGCATTTCCGCAGCCGTTGCCGCGGCATTATAGGCAGAAAGCCCGGGAGGCGTCGCCTTAACCGGCCCCGCTGCACCGAACAAAACATTAAGTACAATCACGCTCATCAACAATACCGAAATCCATCGGAAAGAGGATTTTCTCTGATGCATACATTCACCTCATAATTTGTAGAAAACTTTTCACGTACTGACAAAACGGCTATCCACGCATTTTTTTCTCTTTATCTGAGCTTAATCCAGTCCCTTCCCCCTGTTTTTAACATGGAAAATTGTATCAGACGCCGCTGAACGGATTCTGGACAAAATTCGTCATTTTTCGCCAAAAAGATCTGTTTCGGATTCGCCGTCCGCAAAAAACCCTCCCTCCGTTTTCCACGCCGTAAAAAAAGCCCCGCCGCTCAATAACGGCAAAGGCTTCGTCCGGGATAACCGGGATCGCTCAGATGCTCTGCATCAAGTGTTTATACAGGTTAGTCGTTTCACGGCCGGGCTCGGACTCCAGCTCTTCGCGGAGAGCGCAGGCGAATGCCTCGTAATATTTCTTGACCGACGGCTTGTCACCCATACCGGCATAAACATTCATCCCCGCCCGGCAAATTTCTTCCGAGAACGGTTCCTTTTTCTGAAGCAGCTCCAGCCGCCGGAGAGCGGATTGGGGCTGACCTGCCGCCACCTCGTATGCAGATGCCAGAAGACTGGCCTGGACATACTGCTGAAGAAGCTGCGCGCGGTACGACCTGGCCCAGAAATAATCGTGCTCTTCCAGGTAATCTCCCCGGTACAGAAGCAGCGCCCGGTCGAGCCGCCGCCACTGCTCCTGCGACGTAATCTCACTGACGGAGGTTTCGGCCAGGAACATGTCCACATCAATGCGGGCATCGTCCGCCGTGAAGCGGTAGCTGTCGTGAGAGTAATCGATGCCTGCTCCCATTCCCCAGGCTTTGAGCATTTTGCGCACCTGGTAGACGGAGGTGTGAAGCTGGGTTACGGCTTTGTCCAGAGAAAGCTCCGGCCACAGCGTTTCCAGTATGACATCCTTGGACACCCGTTTGCTCCGGTGGTGAACGAGCAGGGCGAACAGCTCCTGCGCTTTCTGCGTGCGCCATCTCAAGCTGCCCCCTGCCCCGCCGCTCCCCGCCAGCGATAACTGCTTGAAGCACCGTACGGCCGGTTCGCCCGACGGCACCGCCTCCCGGCGGATGGCCTGAAGCTGGCTAAGACGCGCTTCCAGGCGGCTGACGGTCTTGGCGAATCGTTCCGGATCGACGGGCTTGAGCAGGTAATCGAGCGCGCCAAGCTCGAACGCTTCGATTGCATAGTCATTGTAGGCGGTCACGTAAACGATCTGAACTTCCGGGTTCAGCCGGTACAAATGCTCCGCCGCTTCGAGGCCGTTCATCTCGGGCATCTCAATGTCCAGGAAGACGATATCCGCCTTCTCGGAAGCCATATGCTCAATGCCATGCCGGGCCTGCGTATACAAGCCCCCGATCTCCATGCGCCCGTCCGTCTGGAGCAGACGCTCCATTTGAATCAGAGCGGGCTTTTCATCGTCAATCAGAATCGCCTTCACTGTTATTCCTCTCCTCCCGAAAGGCCCCGGCTTCCCCCGCTATTCGGCACGCGGAAACGGACGGTCGTTCCCTGTCCCTCCCCGGTGCGGATGTCCAGCCCCTCCCCGAACATCGTCAGGAGACGGGTATGGATGTTGATCAGACCTACCCCTTTCCCGGTTTCCGCAGACAAGAGGGAGGCCGCGCGTCCGGATTCCATCCCGACTCCGTTATCCGTGATTTCCACGAGGAGGCCATCATCCCGCTCTTCGACGGTAATGCCGATCGTTCCGCCTTCCGCACGCCTCATAATGCCGTGGCGAACCGCATTCTCAACGACAGGCTGGATGCTGAGCGGGGGGATCAGCCGGTTCGGCTCGGCCCGAATATGGTAATCTACCTGCAGCCGTTCTTCGAAACGTGCCTTCTCCAGAAATAAATACGACTGCACGAGAGCCATTTCCTTCTGCAAAGGTACCAACTGGTCGCGATTCTGAAAATCGAAGCTGCCCCGAAGGTAGCGGCTGAGCTCCAGAAGAAGCTTGGTCGTTTTGTCGGGGTCGGAGGGCAGGAGCGCGATAATCGTATTGAGCGCATTGTACAAAAAATGCGGCTTGATCTGCGCCTGCAAGAACGCCATCTCCGCCGAAACCGCGTTCCGCACGGACTTGCGCATCTCAAGCAGGGTCCGCACCCGGGCTCTCAGCTCGTCGGCATCGACCGGCTTGCGCAGAAAATCGTTGGCGCCCGCCTGGAAACCGGTACGCACATCCTCCGGCAGGCTTCGCGCGGTAAGCAGCAGAACCGGCAGCTCGGCCAGCGAGACACGGGCGCGGATCGCCCGGCACAGCTCCAGGCCGGACATGCCCGGCATCATCCAGTCGGCAATGACCAGGTCGATAGACTGCCCCGAGACGATATGCGCCATCGCTTTGGCCCCGCCGTCCACCGCAATGAGCCGGTATCCTTCAACCGACAGCAGGTTGTACAGCACCTGCAGGTTGACCGGATCGTCGTCGACGAGCAGGACAGTCGCGTCCATCTTGCGGGACGTCCGGTCCTCCCGGCTTGCGGGCAGGACGGCGGCAGCCGTTTCGTTCCTTGCCGCCCGCGTCCGGGAACTCCCCCCGGAAAACCGTGCCGCTTCAGGGACATCCGTAGTTGAGGGAACGGTAAACCGGAAAACGGAGCCTTTCCCGAGCCGGGACTCCGCCTCGATTTCCCCGCCTCCCAGCTCGACCAGTTTTTTCGTAATACTCAGTCCGAGGCCGGTTCCCTCGTAATCGCGGTCTTCGGGTCCTGCGGCCTGATCATACGCATGGAAGATGTCTGCCATGCGATCTTCCGCGATCCCGATTCCCGTGTCTTTGACGTAGATTAGCACATGGCCCGTCTTCGTTTCCGCACCGATCGTGATGCTGCCCTTCGATGTGAACTTCACGGCGTTTCCGAGCAAATTGTACAAAATCTGCTGGAGCCGGTCTTCATCCGTAAGCAGCCAGGGAAGACGGTCCGGCCAATTTTGCTGGAACGTAATTTCCTTATGCCTCGCGACATGCGTCATGACTTCCAGCACCGCGTTCGTTGCGGCTTTGAGATCGACCGGCTGGCGTTTCAGCACAATTTCGCCGTTTTTAAGCTTGCTGAAATCCAGAATGTCGTTGATGAGATAAGTCAGCCTTCGGCCCGTCGATACAATCATGGCTAAATCGTTCCGCTGCTTGCCGTTCAGATCGCCCGATGCGCCTTCCAGCATAGACTGCGCCATGTTGACCATGCCGTGAAGAGGCGTGCGGAGTTCATGGGACGTGTTCGCCATGAATTCATCCTTCAGCCCGTCCAGGGAAAGCAGCCTGCGCGACAGCTGGTCCACCTCTACGAAAGTCCGGTTAAACCGCTGCGCAAGCAGGACGGCCTGGGTCAGCACGAACAGCAGCATTTCGGCCGGAATGAGCAGCAACCCTTCGTACAAACCGACCAGGTTGAGCACGTACGCCGCTATGACCATCAGAATGCTCATCACACCGGCGATCATGAGCAAGGTGTCCTCGGAGCGCTTGCGCACGTCCCTAAGTAGTACGAACGCGATATAGCACATGCTGAGGAAGGAAACCGCCAGGATCAGCCCTTCCAGCCGCGAGAAAACAGCCGGCGGCAGCAGCAGGCCCGCGAGCAGACCGGCCGCCGTCACGGCGGAGCTCAGACGCATTGCCAGCGGATGAACGCCGCCCGGTACGGCAACGGCTACATAGCGAAGCAAGAAAAAGTACACGAATGAAGACACCATGAGCTGCACTTTGAGCAGCCAGGTGTAGGAAAACCCCGGCCAGGCGGCGGCAAGCAGCTTCTCCCCGTGCGTAAGCACAAACAACAGCCCCACGAGACAGAACAGCCCCAAATAAAGCGAGGCTGGATCTTTTCTCCGCATCCTGTACAAAACCAGAAAATAAAGTCCAGGAATCAGGAAACCCGCCATCGTCATCCACTCGGAAAATAAGGCCGCTTCCCGGCTTTTCATGACGGACTTTTCGTCTCCGAACAAAATCGGAGTGAACATACCGCCGGAGGAATAGCTGTGGTTGGAGATCTGAACCACGATTTCGGCTTCGCTGCCCTGCAGATAAGAAAACCCCGTATACGGAACGTTGTCGGGACTTTCTTCGGCGGCCGTACGCCCCGGCGTTCCGCTCGCTCCCACTTCCCGGCCGTTCACGAACACCCGGTTAGCCGTGCGGATATTGCCGGTGCGGATGCCGTACAGAGCCCCGTCGGTTTCGTTAAGCCGCACTTTAAGCCGGAACGTGGCATAACCTTCCGCGCCGGTATCCCCTTCCGTGCCCATATACGCATTCCATTTCCCCGGAATTTGCGCCATGCCGGTCGGAACGGGAGGCCTCCTTCCCTCTTCCGCGGAAGGATGAAAATCTCCGGGAACGAACAGTTCCCCCCTGTAAAACTCCCACTCGCCGCTCAGCCGTACCGTGCCCCGCTCCGCAAAGTTCCAGCCCCTGAGATCAAGCTCTCCCCGGACCGCTTCGGGATTCCGGCCGACCGACACGACGTGCTGGAAAACGGAATACACCGGCAGCAGCAGAATAAGCGCGGCCCCGAGTATAAAAAACAGTCCCTGTTTTTTCATAGGCCTTTCCACAATCCTTGAAACCGCTTGCAAAACCCCTGTAAGCCATCCGTTCGGCTCCTGTACCGCTTATGACCGCCATACGTGTGCACCACCGTAAACAAATCGCGTTTCTGTACACTTCTATGATATAAAATCCTCATTGTTTTTCACCTGCCGGAAAAAAGTAGCGATGCTGTTGTATTGTACCACAGCCCCCGGCGGGTTTTCTTTGGTTTATAGGGATTCAACGCAAGAATTAAACCGTGCCCTTTTTCTCCACGATACGAGGGCAGCCCCCGGGCATGCGCCTGTTTTCATACGACAAAAAAATAAAAAAGCCCGTCATAGAGCGGACTTGTTCACCTCATTTAATGTTAAGAGCCCCGGTTATTGAGCGTGCATAATGTAACAGCTTTAAAAAAAGCCGCCTGTTTATTTCGGCAAAAACAAAAACGGCCTTCCTCCCGTCTCTTCCTTTCTGACCAACAATTTATCGGAACCTTTATACTTCAAGAGCTTCCCGCCCTCTGTACTAAAATTTTTATCCAGTATGGCGTATGAAACGGCTTTTCCATCCTTGGAGGTGACCAGAAAATAATTTTCATAGGATGAAGCTTGCTTGTATATATATTTCTTGCTTTGCTCATCCACTTCCAAACTATCGAGCGCCTCTCCCCCCGTGTAAGGCGGAATGATATACACCCAATCGTATTCTTCGAAACGGTCCGGCTCGACGGTTTGACCGGCTTCAATTTCACTGACACTTGCCTCCAACCGGTCCGATATTTTACCGTCGTAGGGAATTCCGGCAGCCGAACAGCTCATTAACAGCAAAACGGTCACGAGCAGAATCAAGCTTTTTTTCATGGCGGTTCTCCATTCAGGCGTTTAATGTAAATATATACCACCTGCCACATTATTAACAACCTATATGAAATCCCCTGCGAAAAAAGAAAACGGGCCTCTAATCAACATGAGAGACCCGTCAGCCCGTATACCTGTGAACGATCCTTGCCGATACGATCGTTCGCCCTAATCGCGCTCCACCAGCAGCGCCACGCCCTGCCCGCCGCCGATGCACAGCGAGGCCAGGCCGCGCTTGCCGCCGCGCCGCTCCAGCTCGTGCAGCAGCGTCACGAGCACGCGCGCGCCGCTGGCGCCGATGGGGTGCCCGAGGGCGATCGCGCCGCCGTTGACGTTGAGCTTCTCCGGCGGTACGCCGAGCTCGCGCCCCACGGCAAGCGACTGCGCCGCGAAAGCCTCGTTGAACTCGAACAGGTCGATGCCGCCGATCGGCACGCCCGTCCGGTTCAACAGCCGCCGCACGGCGCTCACGGGCCCGAGGCCCATCACGGCGGGATCGAGCGCCGCCGAGGCGTACCCCTTGATCCGCGCAAGGGGTTTCAACCCCCGCCGGACGGCTTCCCCGGCCGACATGACGACAACGGCGGCCGCCCCGTCGTTGATGCCGGAGGCGTTCCCCGCGGTCACGGTCCCGCCGGAGCGGAACGCCGGGCGTAGCCGCGAGAGCTTCTCCGCGGTCGTACCCGCACGCGGGAACTCGTCGCGGTCGAACGGCAGCGGGTCCTGCTTCTTCCGCGGGACGGGGACCGGCACGATCTCGCTCCGGAAGCGTCCGTCCGCGGCCGCCCGTTCCGCCTTCTGCTGGCTGTGAGCCGCGAACTCGTCCTGCTCCTCGCGGGAGAGGCCGTACCGGTCCGCGACATTCTCCGCGGTTTCGCCCATGTGGATGTCGCACATGGCGCACCAGAGGCCGTCGCGGAGCATGGAATCGACGAGCCTGCCGTCGCCCATGCGCAGGCCCGAGCGGGCGCCTTCCAGCAGGTACGGCGCCGCACTCATATTTTCCATGCCTCCCGCCACCACAATGTCGGCATCTCCGAGCATGACCGACTGGGCCGCCAGCATGACGGCTTTGAGCCCCGAGCCGCATACTTTGTTTACCGTCAGGGCGGGAACGCCGTCCGAAAACCCGCTTTTCAGCCAAGCCTGTCTCGCCGGATTCTGCCCCAATCCCGCCTGGAGCACATTGCCCATGATCACCTCATGGACCTGCTCCTGCTCCGTTCCCGCGCGGTTCAATGCTTCCCGGATGACGATGCTTCCGAGCTCCGTGGCGGACACGCCGGCCAGGGAGCCCTGAAAGCTGCCGATCGCCGTACGTACCGCGCTGACAATAACCGCTTCTCTGGTCATTTCGGTTCACCCCTCCTGTCCGCAGGCTTCAAGCCGTTCTTTTAAAAGAGGGCCGAGCGTAAACGGCGCTTCCGTTTTGGCCCGGACTTCGTCCAGTTCCGCTTCACCGAGCAGCTCGGCGAGCACCATGCCCTCCGGCGTAAAATCGAACACGGCCAGATCCGTAATGAGCCGGTCCACCACTCCCCTGCCCGTCAAAGGAAGGGTGCAGGCTTTTTTCACCTTGGATTCCCCGTATTTGTTCACGTGTTCCATAATGACGACGATGCGCTTGGCTCCGCTCACCAGATCCATCGCACCGCCCATGCCCTTGACCATCTTTCCCGGAATCATCCAGTTCGCGAGGTCGCCTCCGCCGGATACTTCCATCCCGCCCAGGATGGCCAGGTCGATATGGCCGCCCCGGATCATGGCAAACGACTCCGCACTGTCAAAATAGGATGCGCCAGGCACCGCCGTGACGGTTTCTTTGCCCGCGTTGATCAAATCGGGGTCCTCTTCGCCCCGCTCCGGATAAGGACCGATGCCCAGCAGGCCGTTCTCGGACTGGAGCATCACCTTGATACCGGCGGGAATTTCGTCGGCCACAAGGGTCGGCATGCCGATCCCCAGGTTGACGTACATGCCGTCGCGGATTTCCTGTACGGCGCGTTCCACGATTATTTTGCGCGGATAGCTCATGCCGTCTCCTCCTTCGCTTCGCGGACCGTCAGACGCTCGATCCGTTTCTGGTAAGCCCCGCCCGGCACGACATGCTGGACAAAAATGCCCGGCGTATGAATATCATCGGGGTCCAACTCGCCTGCCTCCACAATTTCCTCCGCTTCAACAAGCGTAATCTTGCCTGCCGCCGCCGCGAGCGGATTGAAGTTGCGGGACGTTTTGCGGAACACGAGGTTTCCTGCCGTGTCGGCTTTCCACGCTTTTACCAGCGCAAAGTCGCCGGTGATCGCTTTTTCCAGAATATACGGGCGGCCCCCGAAATGTTTCTCTTCTTTGCCGTCCGCTACCAGCGTCCCGACGCCCGTCGCCGTATAAAAAGCGGGAATGCCCGCTCCGCCTGCCCGGATGCGTTCCGCCAGCGTGCCCTGCGGCACCAGTTCGACTTCCAGCTCGCCGCTCAGGTACTGCTTCTCGAACGTTTTGTTTTCTCCGACGTAGGAAGACACCATCTTCTTGATCTGCTTGTTCGCCAGCAGCAGCCCGAGCCCCCAATCGTCGACTCCGCAGTTGTTGCTCACCACGGTAAGCTCCCCTGTGCCCTGTCGCTGCAGGGCCGCGATCAGATGCTCCGGTATGCCGCACAGGCCGAAGCCTCCCACGATCAGGGTCGATCCTTCGCCGATTATACGTATGGCTTCCTCCGCTGATTTCAGTACCTTGCTCATGTCTGCCCCTCTCCTCTCGCGTGATTTGATGTCTCTGTCTACTGTGCCGTATATCCGCCGTCGATCAGCATGGACGTGCCCGTCACACCCTTCAGCTTGTCGCTGGCAATAAGCATGGCGAATTCGGCGATTTCATCGACCGACAGGAGCCTTTTTTGCGGCACCAGCGGGTAGATGACCTCCTCCAGCACGCTTTCCAGCGGGACGCCCCGAGTTCTTGCGAGATCCTCCAGCTGGCCCCTTACGAGCGGCGTATCCACGTAACCCGGACACAGCGCGTTGACCGTGATGCCGTGCGCCGCGCCTTCTAGGGCCGCTACCTTCGTAAGCCCGATGAGACCGTGCTTCGCGCTGTTGTACGCGGCCTTTCCGGCAAAACCGATGACGCCGTTGATCGAGGCCATGTTGATGATCCGCCCGTACTGCTGCTCCTTCATGATGGGCAGGGCGTGCTTAATCCCGATAAAAGCCCCGGTCAGCATCACTTTAATCATGAATTCAAACTTTTCCACCGGGAATTCCTCGATAGGCGCGACGTGCTGTAGGCCCGCATTGTTCACCAGAATATCGAACCGGCCGTAGGCTTCGTGTGCCGTACGGATTGCTCCGGCGAACTGGCTTTCGTCGGTGACGTCGCAGACGAGTCCGATCGCTTCGTATCCTTCGTCCGTCAGCTGCCGAGCCGCCGTTTTTGCCTTTTCCTCCTGAATGTCGGAAATAACGACCTTCGCCCCTTCCCGGGCGAAGGTGCGGGCGATTTCAAGGCCGATGCCGCTGGCCGCTCCCGTTACCAGGGCTGTTTTATGAGCTAAAAATGGGGTCATGACCGCCACTCCTTCCGTGATTTTCTTCAAAATGGAATTAAAACGAATACTGGACAGGAAACTTCTATGTGGACTGAGGTGATTTAAGTTGATCTGAGCTGTTTTGAACCGGCCCTCTTACATAAAGGACAAAACGGCGGCGAGAATAAGCACCGTAAGCGTTTTGACGACAGTTATCGCGAAAATATCCTTGTAAGACTGCCGGTGCGTGAGTCCCGTGATCGCCAGCAGCGTGATGACCGCGCCGTTATGGGGCAGCGTATCCATGCCGCCGGACGCCATCGAAGCGATCCGGTGGAGCCATTCCGGGCTGATGCCCGCCGCCTGGCCCGCGGCCAGATACTGCTTGCCCATCACTTCCAGCGCGATGGACAGCCCGCCCGATGCGGAGCCGGTAACCCCGGATAAAATATTGACCGATACCGCTTCGTTGATCAGCGGCTGGGAACTGATATTGAGGATGAAGTTCTGGATCGCTTTGAAGCCGGGCAGTGTCTTGACGACGTTGCCGAAGCCGACCTCGGAAGCCGTGTTGAAAATCGCCAGAAGCGATCCCATCGCGGCCGCCGTCAGCCCCGCCGCCAGCTTGCTCTGTACGTGCCGGACGTTGATGCAGAGCGCCGCCGAGATGCCGATGAACAGGGCGATAATGAGCGCCCATGAAGATGCAACCGTTTTCACATTCGCGATGTTAAACGTCTTGAGAAGCTCCGGGCTGTACCACGTGTTGACCGTCAAAAATCCCCGGCTCAGCAGATAGTTGAACACGAGCACCAACGCGAGCGGTACGAGCGAAACCCACAGGTTCGGGTAACGCTGGCCTTCGGCGGATTCCGGCTCGTTCTTGTGTCCGGTTCCGTAGCCTTCGCCTGCGGCAGCCGCCTGCTTGCGGCGTCTCTCCAGCCAGAACATGCCCGCCGCCAGCACCATGATTCCGCCCACAATCCCCACGACCGGGGCCGCGTAAGCGTCCGTTCCGAAATACGTGGTCGGAATAATGTTCTGCACCTGCGGCGTTCCGGGGAGCGCATCCATCGTGAACGTGAAGGCGCCGAGCGCGATCGTGCCGGGAATGAGCCGCTTCGGAATATCTGCTTCGCGGAAGACCGCCACCGCGAAAGGATAGACGGCGAAAGCGACCACGAACAGCGAGACACCGCCGTAAGTCAGCACCGCGCAGGCCAGCACGACCGACAGCATGGCGCGTTTGGAGCCGAGCACTTTGACGATGGACCGGGCAATTGAGGAGGCCGCTCCGTTCAGCTCCATCACCTTGCCGAAAATCGCGCCGAGCAGGAAGATCGGGAAGTACGTTTTAATATAGTTCGCCGCATTCGCCATATAAGTCTCCGTGTAGCTCGGCATAAGCGCGAGCCCGGAAATGACCACGGCCAGCAGCGTAAAGATCGGGGCGAACACGATCACCGGATACCCCCGGTAAGCGAAAAACATCAGCAGCCCCAAGGCGAGCACAATCGCCACGACCTGAACAAACACCATGCGCCTTCTCCTCTTTTCTGTTAGAAGATCTCTTGTAAGCCCTTACATTCTTTTGTGTTGCGTGCTGCTCTTCATGAAATTCCGGGACGTCCCCCTGAAATTTGAACGTTCTGTGTCCGCTTCCAGTTTACACGGCCGGTGAGGCAAGGTAAAATTCAGACATCGAATAGCTACTATTCCAAAATTTTATGGCTGGGGATGAATGACGTGGATGTAAGGAACCTCGCCTCCGTTCTGGAGGTCGCCAAGCAGCAGAATTTCACGAAGGCCGCCGAAATTTTACATATGACTCAACCAACCTTAAGCAAGCTGGTCAAAAACATGGAGGACGAGCTCGGCGTCACCCTCTTCGACCGCAGCGGCAAAACCGTCCGGCTCACCGACTCGGGCGCCGCCGCTATCCAGCGGATGCAGGTTATCCTCCAGTCCGTGAACGACCTCTACACTACGCTGGACGACGTGTCCCAGCTCAAAACGGGCACCATCCGTATAGGACTGCCGCCGGTGATCAGCACCGTCTTTTTCCCGCGCGTGATTGCGCCTTTTCAGCGGAAATATCCCGCGATTCAATTCGTCATGATCGAGGAAGGCGCCAAAACCGTCGAGCAGCGTGTTCTGGACGGATCGATCGACATGGGCGTCGTCATTTCGCCGGACGAAGATTCCAGCCTGGGACGGCTGCCGTTCATCCGCCAGCACGTCTCCCTCGTGCTGCATCGCACGCATCCGCTGGCCAAACGGCAAACAGTCTCTCTCGCCGATTTGAGCCGGGAGCCGTTTCTGCTGTTCGCCAAGGGTTTCGCCGTGCGGCATCACGTCCTGGACGCCTGCCATAGCGCCGGCTTTCACCCCGCCATCGCCCACGAAAGCTCGCAGTGGGACCTGCTGGTGGAGATGGTCGCCGGAGGACTCGGTGTTTCTTTTATCCCGGAGCCGATCACGTCCAAAATAGCGAACCCGGACGTCCGGGTTATTCCCGAAACCTCGCCGGGCATTCCGTGGAATTTGTATGTATTGTGGAACAAGGAAAGGTATGTTTCTTACGCGATGCGGGAGCTTCTGGAATTTATCGGGGAGAAAGCCGAGGTTTAAACCGGAGGACGGGAATCCATGGGCCCTGCTGCATCAGGAGCACCCCGTTCCGCGCCAAAAAAGACTCAGCCTAATTTAGCCAAGCCTTTCCTTTGATTGTTCCGCTGCTGTTGTCGAGAAGACTAAATGCTTTACAAAACGCCGATATTCAGCCCCCGCCCGGCAAACAGCTTCTCGACGGCCTCCTGCAGCCGTTCCTTCTGAATCGGTTTGACCACGAAATCGTTCGCTCCGCACCGGATCGCTTCCATCACAACCTGCTGCTGCCCTATGGCGGAACACATAATGATTTTGGCGTCGGGATTAGCGGATCTGATGGATTTGACGGCTTCGATCCCGTCCATCTCGGGCATGGTAATATCCATCGTCACAAGATCCGGCTTTAAAAGGCCGTATAAATCGACCGCTTCCTTCCCGTTCCGGGCTTCACCGATAACGGTATACCCCATCTGCTCCAAAAACAAACGGATCAGCGTTCTCATAAACGCGGCGTCATCCGCAATCAGTACGTTCAAAGTGCCCCCTCCTTCTGTCTGTTCTCCAATGTATCAAAACAAACTGAACAAAAACTAAACATGCCCCAGGAAGAGTCATTTGCTGAGCGGAAAAGCACAAAAAAGCCGGCCCCATAAACCGGCAGGCGGCTTCGTATTTTTATTCGGTCTCGGACCGATCGCATGTTTCCCGGCCTGAAAGCGTCTCATTACGGTATTCAACGCTTTCTTTGCGTGCGGTCGGTCGAGCCGTCATCCCCTTACGCAAAGTAACCCCAGTTCACTCAATCAAGTGCCTGTTTTCGTATACCGTAACCTCGCAAACCGGTTCGAATCCCGCCCGTTTGTAGATCCCGATCCCGTCCGGTGAAGCCTGCAGAACGCACAGCCGGGGCTTCCCTTTCCGCGCTTCCCCGATCAGAAAGCGAAACATGGCGGAACCGAAGCTTTGTCCCCGAAAGTCTGCCAAGGTTGCGATATCGTAGATGCCGACGCTGTCATCCGTGAACATAAGCGTACCGGTACTAACCGGCTGCCCCTGGTACGAGCCGATATACAGCTTCATCGGGGACTGTTCTTCCAGCGGGAGCGCGGCTATTTTCCGGTAGAAGGCCCTGACGCTTACTCCCTCCTCCGATTCTCCGAACAACGAAGCAAGTACGGCTCCGAATTGTTCCGCTTCCTCACGGGAGGTGATTTCCTTGATGCGGAAATCCGCAGGGCAGTTCGTCCCGGGATCAAGAGCGTCCAAATTCGCGTACATCGCGATGTTCGTTTCCGCTTCTTTCAAACTTGCCTGCCTCAAAGTCTCGAAAGTGACACTGTCCTTGTCTTCCCAAGACCATAACGCCATCGGGTATTTTTTGTCTGTAAAATAATGAACCGCCTCTTCGAGAATAGCTTCGTCCTCCGGTGTGAGACGGGTGTGAAGCAAAACCGTCACGTTAAACGTATCCGAAGGGAGACCGCAATCCGCTCTTATGTATGCGGGTGTTTGTTTGAGAGTATAGCCTTCTGTCCGGCCGGCCGGATGGGAAATTTTCGCGATAAAATTATCCCGGATGGAACGGGTCAAGTGGTCCTGCGCTGTGTTCATGACGGTGTCCTCCTTGCTTCCGGACTGCGCCGCAGCCGGGTTTGCTTAAGCCTGATGTTTATTAATGACATATAGTTTTATGAGAGAAAGCGAACTTCCCCCGCTCTTTCCTTCCTTTCATTCTTTTATTCTAGCACAAACTGCCTCCTTCGTTTCCCGGCCTCTTACCGGTTTTTCTCCAGAATACCGATATATCGATATACCAAGATACCGAGATATCTATTTATCAAAATATTGGGATACCGAAAACCGACATATGAAGGGGAACCGATTTTATGAAAATAAACAAGAATGTCGCGCTGTCAGCCCTCCGGCCTTGCCTGTAACTTCCCGAACCGGCCCGGCGCCGGTCTTTTTCCCGCCGTTTGCCGAAATTTTATGCAATTAACCAAAGTTAATTCTCAAGTCCTATAGTTTTTGCTACACTGGACCCCTGCTACTTATTTGCGGCCGTCTGAGAAGTATTTTTTTCGGAAGCCGCAACCGCATTTCTCAAAGGAGTGATGACATCTTCATGTCTAAAAGGCTGCGCAAAATATGGGGGACGACTGTCCTGATAGGAGGGATACTGGCCGGATGGTGTCAATCGGCGAATGCGGCCGTCATGATGGAGGCTCTTCCCGCTTCGGCCGATTTGCCCGCTGACCTGGCGGGAGTTTCGGGAAGCGGTGTGCTGAACGGCAGCAGCATCTTTGTAACCGGTGGTCAATATAACCGGAACAATTCGTTCGCCAAAAACTCGTACACCTTCTCGCCCTCAACCCAAAGCTGGTCCACTTACGCGCCCGCGCTGAACCTGGCCTACCATACCCAGTCGGAGATGAAGGACGGAAGAGTCATCGTCACGGGCGGCAACGCTTTTCTAAACGGCACCGGGTACGTGTACAATAATTTGGCGCGGATTTATAACCCGTTTACAAACGCCTGGACCCAAGCATCCGATCTGCCAAAAAATATACTCGGCAACTCGCAGAGCACATTGCCCGACGGCAGAATCGTCAGTGTCGGCGGAGCGGACTCCATCTTTTCCCCGAGCACCAGCACACTGTACAACAATACGTACATCTACGATCCCGCCGCCAATACCTGGACGGAGAAAGCCCCGCTTCCGATCGGCATTTACGGAGCGGCGCAAAGCACTCTGGCGGACGGCCGTATCCTGTTAACGGGGGGCTTGAGCGGATACGTGTATTCGTTTGCTTCCTATATTTACGACCCGGCCGCCGATACCTGGACCAAAGCAGCCGGTTTGCCTTATCAATATAACGACCTTTTCTTCCGGCACCCCCAGGTGACGCTGCCCAACGGCAAGGTGCTCGTAATGGGCAATTACAATTTCTATTTGTATGATCCGGTCAGCAACACTTGGACCCAAGACACTCCTTCTCTTAAACGATTGCAAAACGCCAAAATGTCGCTGACAGGCGGCAGCGTGTATGTTATGGGCGGATACGACGAGAACTACGGCCTCAACACGACCGTATACAAGCTCTCGTTTGATTTCACGCCGCCTACGGCTCCGCTCGTCACCACATCCTCGGCGGACTGGTCTCCCGCGGATGTCACCGCGACCCTGACGGCCGGAACGGACGCGGATTCGGGCGTCAAACAGTCGGAATACAGCTTGTCCGGTGCGACTGTGCTCGGCTGGACGCCTTACACAAACGGTGATGTGATCACCATCGCCAATTCGGGAGAGACCACGATCAGCGCCCGGACCATCGACAAAGCGGGCAACGCGAGCAGCGTGACGACCGCCGTAGTGAAGGTAGACAAGACAGCCCCGACTGTTCCCGTTATAAAAGGCGCAAGCCCCACGTGGACCAATCAGAACGCGTCGGTCACACTTACGCCCGGTACGGACAAAGGCGGGTCGGGCGTGCAGCGGTCGGAATACAAGCTTACCGGCGCTGCCGTGCAGGACTGGACGCCTTATACGGGAGCAATTCCGGTCGGCACGGAAGGAATTACGACGGTACACGCGCGGACAATCGACAACGTGGGCAACGTAAGCGCCGAAAGCACGGCCGACGTGTCCCTCGATAAAGCTCCGCCCACGAGTCCTACCGTCAAGCCTGACGTAACCGGCTGGAGCAAAGACAATGTGGACGTTACCGTCACGCCCGGCACTGACGCCCGATCCGGCGTGCAGCGGACCGAGTACAGCCTGTCCGGGGCAAGCACGCTCGGCTGGACGGCTTACACCGGCCCCGTCACGGTAAGCGCCGAGGGTCAGACCACCGTCAGCGCGCGCAGCGTGGACGAGGCCGGCAACGTCAGCCAGCTCGCTGCCGCTTCCGTGAGCATTGACAAGACGGCTCCCGGAGCGGCTATCGTGACCCCGGCGAACGCATCATGGACGGCGGCGGCCGACGTTCAAGTTACCGTGAAGCCCGGAACAGATACAGGCTCGGGCGTGAACCGAACCGAATTCAGTCTCTCCGGCGCGACGACGCTCGGCTGGACGACATATTCGGGACCGGTCACCGTCACCGCGGAAGGAATCACGACCCTGCATGCCCGGGTGGTCGATCAAACCGGGAATATCAGCCAGGAAGTTTCGGCGGACGTGAAGATAGACCGGACAGCTCCCGGAGCGCCCTCGATTTCTCCGTCCGGAGCCCCCTGGGTGTCGTCGGATGTCTCCGTGACGCTTACGGCATCCCCCGATGGCGGCTCGGGCCTGAACCGGATGGAATACAGCTTGTCCGGAGCGTCCTCTTCCGGCTGGAAAACGTATACCGGACCCGTAACGGTCACGGCCGAAGGCCAGACTACGCTGAACGCCAGAAGCATCGACAATGCCGGCAACGTAAGCCAGACTGCGCAAACGGTTATCGGAATCGATAAAACCCCTCCTTCCGTTCCGGCGGTCTCGCCCGGAACAACAGGCTGGACGGCGGCGGCAAGCGTGCCGGTCACGGTTAATCCCGGAACCGATACAGGCGGCTCGGGAGTCAAAACAACGGAGTACAGCCTGTCCGGCGCCGTGACTAAAGGCTGGACGGCTTATACGGGGCCGGTCGCCGTTACCGCTCCCGGACAGACTACCGTGAGCGCAAGAACGACGGATGGAGCCGGAAACGTCAGCGCAGCGGGGACAGCCACCGTCTCCATCGACCGGACTCCTCCCGCCGCTCCGGACATTACATCGTCGGCGGCCGGCTGGACTTCCGCGTCCGGTGTTTCCATAGCGATCGCGCACGGCGCGGATACGGGCGGTGCCGGTGTAAGCCGCACGGAGTACAGCTTATCCGGCGCGGAGACGCTCGGCTGGACCGCCTATACCGCTCCGTTGACCGTTAAGGCCGAAGGACAGACTACCGTCACGACCAGAACGGTCGATAAAGCGGGCAACGCCGGTCAGCAGTCCACGTCCGTCGTCAAGATCGACCGGACTCCGCCGGGCGCACCCGCCATTACGTCACCTGCGGACGCGGCGCTGTTGAAAGCCGTTCCCTCCGTTACGGGAACGGCGGAGCCTTCTTCCTCCGTCGTCGTTACCGTAGACGGGAAAGCCTATCCGTCCGTACAAGCAGATAACGCGGGCAAGTTCACCTACAGTCTGCCCGCTCAGCTGACGGACGGAACGCACACCGTTACGGCGTCCGCATCGGACGCGGCAGGCAATACGAGCCCGGCCGGCGGTGCGGTAAGCTTTACCCTGGATACGGCGGCTCCCGCCGTACCCGTGATTTCGGTTCCGGCGGACGGATCGCTGTCTAAAGACGCCAAACCGGTCATTTCCGGAACTGCGGAAGCCCAGTCCTTCGTCCATATTTATGTCGACGGATCGCTTAAAGCCAGCGTCCAGGCGGTCGACGCAGGAACATGGAGTTATGCTGCAGCCGATTCGTTAACAGACGGTGCGCATACCGTCCGTGTATATGCATCCGACGAGGCCGGCAACAACAGCGCCTCCGCGAGGACGATAACATGGACGGTCGATGCGACGCCGCCTCCCGCGCCTGTCGTGATGACCCCGGCCGGCGGAGAGCATACGAACCGGAATCAGCCCGTGTTCAGCGGAATAAGCGAAGCGGGAGCCTTGATCCGGGTCGAGCTGGACGGCACCCCGGTTGCTGGGCCGGTGACCGCGGACGGAGCAGGAAAATGGTCCTTCACTCCCGCCGCACCGCTTGCCGACGGAGCCCATTCTCTCCGGGCAAGCGCAGAAGACAAAGCGGGCAATGTCGGCCCGTATTCCGTTCTGTTAAAGTTCACCGTAGATACGCAGGCGCCTGCGGCTCCCCTCATTCTGAAGCCTCTTGCGGACGCGCTTTTAAACACAAAAACGCCGAAGATCGAAGGTCATGCCGAAGCGGACGCGGTCATCAACATCGTGCTTGACGGGAGTATCGTTCAAGCCGTTACCGCCGGACCGGATGGCAGCTGGGTGTACATTCCGGCTTCCGCACTTGCAGACGGACCGCACACCGTGAAAGCGGCGGCCGCCGATGCCGCAGGCAACATCGGAGCGTATTCGGCCGAAACGGCCTTCCGCATCGACGCCACGGCGCCTTCCGCACCGGTCATTACTGAGCCTGCAGCGGGAACCGTCACGAACAGTAACCGGCCCCTCATTCGAGGAACAGCCGAGGAAAGCGTGACCGTGAACGTATATGTAGACGGCGCCCCTGCGGGAATCACAACAGCCGGTCCGGGCGGCGGCTGGAGCTTCACCCCTGCGTCCTCTTTATCCACAGGGACGCATCGACTTACAGCTCTTGCGGTTGACCCCGCAGGCAACGAAAGCCCTTTATCGTCCGAAACGGCATTTACCGTTGTTTCGTCCAATGCCGCGCTTCACTCGCTCAGCCTCAGCGGAGCTGCCTTGAACGAAACGGTAACCGCCTCCACTTACCGGTACACGGCTCAAGTGCCCTACTCGGTAACGGTTACCTCCATCCAGGCAGCAGCGGAAGATGTGCAGGCGTCCGTACGCGTGCTGCAAAACGGACAGCCGGTGACCAACCCAGTTGCCCTGGAAGTGGGCGACCAAACTTTTACGATAGAAATCACGGCCCAAGATGGGGCTACGGTGACTCCTTATACGGTAACCGTTACAAGGGCGGCTTCCAACGAAGTGACCCTTAGTGAATTAACGGTTGCTCCGGGTGAGCTCACTCCCCGTTTTGACGGCGCAACTACCGTTTATTCAACCACGGTTACCAACGATGTGTATGCCGTTACCGTCGGAGCCAAAGCTTCGAGTTCCGTGGCGACCTTGGCGATCAACGGCACTGTTTTCAGCGGAAATGCCGGCAGTCTGCCCCTACAGTTGAAGGTCGGCTCCAATCCGGTCACCGTCACGGTAACCGCTCAAGATGGCGTCACGACAGAGAGCTATCAATTGGAAGTGAGCCGGGCACCGAGCAGCAACGTCTTGCTCAGCGGGCTTACGCTTTCCGAAGGCAGTCTCGATCCCGTTTTTGAAAGCGGGATGGTCCGTTACCGGGCGACTGTCGGCCCGGAAACGTCCAGCCTGTCCGTCACGGCTTCTGTCTACGATCCGAATGCGACTCTCGTCGTTAACGGTCTGCCGATTGTCAGCGGACAGCCGTCCGCAGCCATCAACCTCAAGCCGGGCGTGAATCCCATCACGGTTGTCGTGACGGCCCAAGACGGTATCACCACCCAGTCGTATGTGGTGGACATGACCCGCAGGCTGAGCACGAATGCCGGCCTGACCGGGCTTGATTTATCGGCGGGCCGGTTGAACCCGGTTTTCGACACGGGTACCCTCCGTTACGAAATGACCGTTGATTACGGAACGGACCGGACGACCGTTACCGCATCCGTTTACGATCCCGATGCGCTTGTGACAGTCAACGGGGCACCGCTTCTCAACGGAAAACCGTCGGCACCGCTCGCTCTTCGTGTCGGAGCCAACCCGGTTCAGGTAACGGTCACGGCACCGGACGGTCAGACCGTGCGGACGTATGACGTGCTGATCACCCGTCTGCCACGGCAGGATTCCGGCGGCGATTCGCCAGGCACTTCGCCTGGAGGGACTCCTCCGACGGAAGAAACTAAGCCGCCTGTAGATCCCGGTAAGCCGGAGAAGCCGGGTGAGCCCGGGGTACCCGGCAAGCCGGAAGTTCCGGAAGGACCGGGCTGTCCTTCCCCTTCCACGCATCCAGCGGCCTTCAAAGATATGAAAGGCCACTGGGCGGAGCAAGAGGTTACCCGGGCGGCGGATTGCGGCATCGTCAGCGGCTTCGAGAACGGAACGTTCCGGCCGCAGGAGCAGGTCACGCGTGCCCAGTTCACCGTGATGCTGACGCAAGCTTACGCAGAGGTCCTGCGGCAGCTGGAAAGCCCGGCTTCCGCTTCTGGTTTTGCGGACAGCGCCAGCATCCCGGTATGGGCTGCCGAAGCCGTCGCGCTCGCGCAGCGCGCAGGTATCGCCTCGGGCTACGAGGACGGCACATTCCGGCCCGACGCGCCGGTCACCCGCGCCGAGATGCTCACGCTGGCGGCCAAAGCGGCCAAGCTGCAGCCGGCCGCGCCGGATGTGCTCCGCGGGCTGTACACCGACGCGGACGAGATCCCCGGCTGGGCCGCAGGCTACATCGCCGCTGCCCAGCAGAAGGAGCTCGTGCAGGGACGCGGTCCCGGCGTCTTCGCTCCACAGGGCCTCACGACCCGGGCGGAAGCGGTCACGCTGCTTCTACGGCTGCTGGAGGCGAAGTGAGGGCGCTCGGCGTTGTGACGCTTTGAGAGGTCCCTAGCCGTAGCGGCCGTGCCAGCCGAAGACAGTGAGAACGCGGCTGGTGTGACGCTTCGCGAGACTCCCAGCCGCAACCATTGTCCGTTGCCACGCCTGCCGAAAGCTGCGAGAACGCGGACGGTTGTGCACAGGGCGTAGACATGAGGCTCCTCACCCGTCACGGTGACGTGGAGTTGGACCGGTCTCCGACCGGCCCCAGTGCAGCGTCTCAACGGGCGTCTTGGAAAATCGCTCGCGTTAGAAATAACATGGCGTAGAAGCGCAGGGCCCCAGAAGCACACTCCACCGCTAGCCCCCAGTTTTCGAAACGAACCCTGCCCCGCCTGTTCAAAGCAAAGGCTGCCGAATAAACCCGGCAGCCTTTTTTTCTTTTTTATGCGCATAGTTCTTAAGACCTAACAAATGTCCCCCACGACCTCAATCTTTCCCTCACCTCTGCCGATAAAGAAAGAATATACTTACACTCTTTGGGAGAGATCTTTCATGAAGAAAAACGCAGCTCTGGGCACCCTCATTATTATAATCCTGCTCATTGCCGTCGGCGTGCTGGGTTACCTGCTTTATCAGAAATCTCTAGGGCTGAAAAGCGACACGAAAGCGGCCCCCTCCAATCCGCCCGTTGAGGTCCAAACCGCGGCTTTAGCCGATGGTGAAAAGGAAGAACAAGCCAGCCTCGTGCTTGCGTTCGAGCAAGCCTTGTATGCGGCGGAACGCACGGCCGGCGAAGCCAAAAAAGAGGCCGATCTGGAAATCGGCAAGATGTACCAGAATGTGATGCCGGATTCGGCGGTTATTTTGAACGCCTATAATCAATTTTCGAACGTAGCGGAAAAGGTCCGGAAAATCCCCGTTCCGGCAGGACTCGATCCTGCTATGACGACCCAGCTCGAAGGCGCCAGAGAGAAGTACGCCCAGGCTTACGATCACAAAGCCCAAGGCATGTACTGGCTGATGGACTACATCAACACGACCGAGGCAGCTTCCGCTGTCACCTTCGGGGATCATATCAAAAAGGCCGACTCTCTGCTGTTTGAATCCGTCGGCAAAATCATCGCCCTTCAGCAGCAGCTTGGCGTCGATTTTTCTAAAAAGGAAGCGTCCGTTCAGCAGAAACAAACGGCTGCGCAGGAGCAGGAGCCAGGCTCGGAGTCAGCCCTTTCCGCCGGATCTTCGGCAGCGGCAAACAAGGCGGGCTCCTCTTCATCCGCAGGCAAGGAAAGCTCCGCAGCTTCCGTCAACAAAACCGGTTCCGCGACATCGGCAGCAGAATCGGCATCTTCGCCGGGCTCGGCCGGTTCGTCGCAGACAGTCACGCCTAAACCGTCGGCTGCCCCGGGTTCCTCCGCCCCGGCTGGACAAGCCAATGAGCCTCTTTCCCTGGCCGGCATGAAAAAAGGGTATTTCGGCGGCATCGAGTTCGGGCTCGGCACGGACTTCAAAACCGTCGAAGCCAAATGGGGCAAGGTAAAGCAGGACCAGCATCGAGAAGGCGGTGCAGGTTACCTTTACAAGCCTTGCCAGTGTTCCTTTTTTGTCGGTGCCCAAAATAAAATCTCTGCCATCGAGCTCAATTCACCCATGACTCTGCAAAAAGTCATCGACCGTCTCGGCAAACCTCTGCAGGAAGGCTGGGATGAAATGGAGGGCTCTTACATGCTCGTTTACGAGTTTAGCGGGAACAAGGAATTGTACGTCGAAACCCAGGTCACGAGCGACAACCCGGATGCTCCCCCGCCTGCGCGCAGCGCGAAAACCGCAAGAATTACCTTGATTCAGAAATAAGTGAATTTGTATAAAAAAGAGCTCCAGAGCTTCAGCATGTCTGAGACTTTGAAGCTCTTTTTTTGTTGTGCGAGCTCGATGGTGTGGAAAACAGCACGATATACGACGCTACCGGCCT
>NZ_FNVF01000011.1:0-8593 GCF_900107975.1 Paenibacillus sp. UNC499MF | reverse complement strand
GGGGTGCGACTCCGCTTTTTAACCAATAAATGGCCAAAAACGACTTACTACCAAAAATAATATAGAATTTAACTCTTTCATTCCAAATATAAAATACCATATTATGTTTAGGGTATTTATTTCTGGATAATATTTGGTGCGAATCCCCCTGGGAAATCATGTTCACTTCACATTCGCACTACAAAATCAATGGACCTTCCAGATCGAGCGATTCCTTAATGCCGATATGTTCTACCTTGGTTTTATACTGATTTCCTAGTCGATAGAATCTTAGACTATCCTCACTCTGATCGATAATTTCAATTAATTTCATTTTTAGCACAGCAAATTGCGCAGCGTCAACAACGCATTCAAACACGGAGTTCTGGACACGCTGACCGTAATTCTGGCATATTTTCGACACCTTCCGCAGCCTTCGCTGTCCCGCTCCGCTTGTCGTGCTGACATCATAAGTAATTAACACCAGCATAGGCTGCACCTACTTCCATAAAAATGGAGGATACTCATCCAGATCGTTGCGCAAATGCCGTGCTAATAGCAGCGCTTGCGCGTACGGCACCAATCCCCATGTGATTTTCTCGCCTAGATAGGGATGGGTTATTTTTTCTTGCTTCTTGCTTTGCCATGCGGTCAGGAATTTCTTTCTGCCGTCTTCTGTAAGGAGGACCGCTCCGTTTTCTTTGCGAACGAAATCTTCTTTTTGAATCCCTTTTTTATTGATCAGGGACAAGACGAACTTGTCGGCATAGACGCCGCGCAGCTCTTCCATCAGATCGAGTGCCAGCGAAGCGCGGCCGGGACGGTCCCGGTGCAGAAAACCCACATAAGCATCGAGCCCTACCCCTTCCAAAGCGGCTGAAGTATCGTGAGCAAGAAGGGTATACGCCAGCGACAGCATAGCATTGACGTAATCCAAGGGCGGTCTGCGCGACCGGGTCCGAAAATGGGAAATCTTCCTTTTGCTGAAGAATCATCGTGTCGAACCGCTGGTTATATATGAGGGCCGCTTGTCCTTCCAGCCCCCTAAGCCGCTCCAAGTCCTCGCATTGTCTGATGCTTTTCATAAGAAGGGTCAACTGCCGGGATGCTTCTTTGAAATTCTCCACATCTATGCGCAGTGGATAGTCCCTTGTCATTCTCTCAAGCATCCATTTATGGTTATATATTTAACCGACAATAAAATTGCGGGCTATTTGAGCCGACAGAAGCTCGCTTTCGGATACGAGGTATTGCTTCTTGCGAAGAATGACGTTGCCTCGGCTTTCCCCGACTACTCTTGCCAAAAATTTTCCGCTCATGCTTAGAAATACGATAGCGATGTTGCGCTCCGCGCAGTATCTCATAAGTGCCGGGCTTGCCCCCGTGTACCCGAACGCGACAATGGATTCCAGATTATGCAGAGGGATTCTGTTTACCTTCTCCTGCTCCTTCAGCAGCACGATATTGTCGCCGTCCAAAGAAAGGTATACGTCCGGTTGTGTAACGAATAAGGTGTTCAGAAGCTTCTTCATTCGCTGATTTTCCCTTCCATATAACTGCGTACCGAACGCTTACTCATCACTTCCGGCAGACAAATGGGTAAGAGGGAGCAGCTTTGACAGAATGAGCCTGTCTTTACCTTCGGCGTATGTCTGCGTTTATAGTAGTCGTGCATTTCAGCGGCAATTGATTTTACTTTTCGTTTAATTTCCTCTGTCAGCTCAACCTCAACTCTGTGCTTAATCTCGTTATAATATAGATAGCCTATAGGAACTTCGCACAGCAGCATTTCCTCCAGACACAGAGCTTGGGCGGCTAACTGGAGGACATCGGCGTCGTTGACCTTAGGTTTCCCTCGTTTGTATTCCACAGGTACCGCTCTGTATGTGCCTTCCGCACCATGAATTTCGACGCCTTCGGCACTTCGAATAAACTCGACCACATCACATATCCCTGAAAAATGAAGCTCATCCGACTTCACCGGCATAGCGCGAACTGTAAGCTTGTCCCCGCGCTTCTCCCGGACAAAAGGCTGATCGGCTTTTTGATGAAGATGCTTGCCTTCCACCGTCCGCACGTTCTCTTCCCACTGCTGTTCAATATGAATGAGCGCCCACTGACGTCTGCAAAATTCAAAATGCTGGATGCCCGAAAGCATCAGGTACTCTTCTTCACCGCTCTCCATCAAAGTCCGTCCAAAACCTCAACCTTCAAGCCGGGCAGTTCGGACAATTCAATCGTATAGTCTTCGAATGATTTCGGTTCTTCAATCGTTGGCTTAACAGATAAGGAGCGATGGACTTTGGCCGAGGAATATTGACCCAATTTGGAGCTATGTTCCCACCAGTATACATGGTGGATTTCCATACTGCCGTCGGGTCTTGCCGATGATAAATCATTCTCGAATAGGGTCACGAGTGCCTGCTTGATTTTCTCCGCATCCTCGTTCGTAAAACCGGTTTTCTCCGCAAGCTGGGTATTGATGCTTCCATAGAATACATACAGGCCATGATCGACCCGGTGCTTCATGCCCATCGTATCGGGGCCTCTATCCTTGCCGGGCTCGGAATTGACGCTCTTCGTAATCTGCATGCTCGTAATATCGATCGGGTGGACGCTTTTGGCCGTATGAACGGATACCGGGCCTCTGACCCCGACGGAAACCCCTTCGCCCTTTGCGCCGCCTTTGAAAGCGAACACTTGCCCGAAGCTCCGCACATCCATCCATTCCTGACAGGCCACCCAAGCGAAATCGTCGCCGGAACTTTTCTTGGCCTTGATAATCTTGTTCAGCTCCTCGTTGCCGTCCGCACGTTCTCTTAAGCTGCCGAATGAATCGTTCTTGCGGTCATTGGACTGAACGAAGATGGATTCGCCCAAATCCTGCAGACGGTTTCTGATTTTGCGCTTGATCGCGACATCTGAGATTTCTCCATAGCCGTCGTAGTTTTGTCTCGGACGGTTGCCGTTCAAAGGATCCCCGTTAGGATTGGCGCTCGTGACCGACAGGACGACTGCAAAGTCAATTTTATGATCCAGGCTGCTCATTGTAATCTCTCCTCCTGATCGGATGCTTCAGTGGCATCCTCGATTTTCTCTTTTTTCTGGTATAGGTCGTATCGCTGGCTGTAGTAGCCTAACAGGTATTTTCCCGAAAGCGGCTTATTGTTGAAATCTTCCATGTCGAGCTTCGTGCTGATCTCCTCCAAAAGCATCGTGTACCTTCTGGCATTAGCCCCGAGACGGTCCAGATACGGCTGAAGACTTTGATGGATGATCCTCCACGTTCTCTCCGGGTGACTGGAGAACGCATTCATGTATCGGATCGCGTTCGTCGCGCGACCCTCATTTTTGTCCAGCGTGCTTCTTTCGAGCACGTCGGCCACGGCAAGCAAGCGGCCGAACAAGTAGCTGCGGTCCGTAATTTCTTTGTTTAATGCCACGGGATATCTCTCCTTTCGGTTAATAAGGGCACATGTAATGCTGAGTACTTTTTCCCATTCCCATTTCTCCAGAGCAACCGGATTAGAAGCACGTTGTATCGCACTCCGTTCAATATCCGCAGGAATTCTGTCGCCATCCAGGATGCAGGGCAGCATGCGCTCCATAAGCCCTTTGACCAGCTTGTCGCTCGCTCTCGGACCGTAAGCCGCAAACGCGATATCCTTCGTCGCCGGGGCTCCGTAATACTGAACATACTCCTTCTGCTTGTTCGTGCGATACTGGTGCAGCCATACGCAGGTGGAGTGCCATTCAACGAGCTTTTCCAGGTAAAGCTCCTTGTTCATGTTGCGATAATACAGCACGGCCATCCTTCCGGTCGTCGCCGAATCCAGGATGAGGATGTTAACGTCGGACCGGAAATGGTCTTTATACTTCGAAGTGAGCCGGTTCTGGAAACCGTCCATCGCCTTGGCATGTTCCCGCGCAAAAGATTGATTTGTGCCGGATGGCAGGCGCTCCTGTTGTGCCGCCTCGGGGTCCAAGGCAAACGTGTCTTCGGACAGATCGGGAACATCCGGCACTTCATTCCCCCAGATAAGAAACACCCGCTGATCGAAGGTTTTAGCCTGCCGGTTGATCAGCCATTTCAGCGCATTATGAGCTTTCTGGGAAACCTCGTAAGAAATGCTGGCCGCCTGGCCGCTATCGCTAAAACGGCCCCGGAAAGTGAATCCCGTTTTATCGTTCGCCGAAATTAGCTTCGCTTTGTCCGCCGCGTTGCGGATCTTATTCGCATGCTTGTCCGTCGCGGGCAGTCTTTCCCCCGTCACGTAACAAATGTCTTCACTGCCCAACTGTTCGCTGTAATACCGAATGAACGACTCATATACATCGGGGTCTTTCCAAACTTCCGTCAACGAGCGTTCAGGAGAATACACCGTGAAGCGTATGAAGGCGCTATCCTGTTCGCCTGCCAATACACCGAAAATTTTCGGTTTTTCGGGATACAGGGACTCATACTTCTTATCCCACTTGTCGATCAGACGTCCGCTCTCGTCCAGACACAGGATTTTCTCGCCCGCCAGGTCCTGAATCAATCGTCTTTTGCCTAAATAGCGGTAGATGCTTTGAATCTTAGGATGAGCATAAGGTGACTCCGCCCAGTTTTGAAGCTCCCGGATATAAGCGCCAAAAGGCTCTTCTTCCTTAATCACCCCGCCGTAGTCACGGAAATCGCCCGCCACGTAACTCAACTTATCGTGAAGAGGGTAAGGCGCAACGACAGCACCCGCCCGGCTCGCGGACTTCTCCGTGCTTGGAATGAGCGTGCTGGCATCATTCTTCTCGATCACCTCGGCGGAATGATATTCGCCGTCTTCCGTGATCAGCACCTCGATGTGCGCGTTCTGAGTCGTATGCGACACAGGCAGTAGTGTAAACTCGCGCTCGTTCACGCCCTTCTCGACGACTCCTACCCTATCCGTATTCGCTTTATACGTTTCATACAAGTTCAGCAGCCAACTCATGGATTAACTCCCCCCTCTCCCCATCTTGCCAGCAACGCATCCACCGATTCCACATTGGTGTGGTCAAAATGCTTGGGCTTCATTTCCGAGATGGTGCGCACTTGTATGCATTCCTCGGGTTTACGAAATTCGATGACACCATTTCTCATGACCGGGTTCCACAGACGGATCTCCATCTGATCCCGACCCGTCTCATCCGGATAATTAATGCCGTGAACCATATTTCCCAGATGAATATCTCCATACTCATCGTAGAAACCTTTCCCTTCGCCAAAAACACACGGCTCCACGTAGCCTTGGCACTCTCTTGTTCCGAGGAAGATATCTCTGCGGCCTCCCGCTTTAAGCGAACGCAGCAAAATATTGTGGTGTTTATGTTCGTTTTGATCGAAAGCCAGATCGGGGCGGTTCTCATTAAATTCAAAGTGGGCCTTGACCTGATAACAAACATCTTTTAAATAAGTGTAGTTGGCAAGCGTATTTCCTCCGCTATAGTCGATAGGCCGAACTCCCTTGGATTCCATACGGATGGGTTTCAAGATCCGAATCTCGTCTACCACATAGAAAATGGTAGGTTTCCAGTAAATGCTCTCCGTTATCCCTTTGATTGCCTGATACGTGGGGACTTGATAGGAACACTTCTCTCCTCCAAGCTTCGTGAGCGGATCTGTAAATAAAGCATAGTCACCGTGCACGACAAACTCCACTGAGTTTCTCATCGAGTCACCTCCTTTCTAGGTCGCTTGCAAGAGCTATCAAGCCATCAGCAGCCCTTCCCAGCTTTCGTTCTCCCCATCGAAACCAAAATCCCGATTGTAAGCGCCCTCTCCCAACACGAGAACTTGTCCGTCCAGGCAGCGTTCCAGTCCGCCGTTTTTGTCTACCCGCATCAGTTCATGATTCATAAGATTGATGGTGTATTGCTGGGCTTTTTTTAACAACCGAGTCAAATCTTCGATACGACCCGCGCCGTTTAAATCCGCAATGATCTCTTTGCCTTCATCACCGTAAGGGGCTATGACGGATACCCCGCTGTCTTTAATAACATAGAAATGCTCGGCAGCCGTCCTATAGCTGTTCGCCAGAAACAAGGGCAGGCGCTCTCCCCGGTTGCTCCGGTAATCCTGAAAATAAACATTATCGTTTACAGGAGCGAACAACAAATTCGTTAAGGTCTGGTTGCTACCCAGCTTAGGTACCGGGAAATTCAGGTTTGCGTCAAAATCTTCATAGAACTCCCTGAAGTACCGCTCCATGGCTTTTACGGACAATAAGTGCCCGCCGTGACTAGACGAATCTCTTTTCAAGTCGATTAATATTCTTCTCGAAATCTTCTTGCCCCGCTCTATTTCCGGCAAACGGCTCAGGTTCTCTTCGTCGTGATCTACCACATAGACCTGCTGCACTTCACGCTCCCCGTGCCTGTTGCATCGGCCTGCTGCCTGTGCAATCGAATCCAGCCCCGCTAGCGAGCGGACTACACATTCAAAGCTCACATCCACGCCTGCTTCAATCAGGGGGGTACTGATGCAGAGAACCTTTTTCTTATCCGTAAGCAGTTGTCTGATTTCATCCAGCCTGTCTTTGCGGTGAGCCGCGCACATGGAGGTGCTTAAGTGAAAGACCGGAATGCCGTCCATACGTTTAACTAGTTCTTCATACGCCCTCTGAACGACAGACTTGGTGTTGAGAATAACCAACGCGCTCTGCGCATCTTTCATTCTCTCCGCAACAAATTCCGTAAGTTTGTCGGTATTGAATCTCTCATCAGTGGCACGGTCCACGATTTCCACCCGCTTAAACGCGGCTATCACGTCACCCAGATTTGCGACCATCTCGGCCTTCGGGCTCAGGTGCAGCTTGTGCTCGACAAAACCGAGAGCCGGCTGTGTGGCCGTACACAACACAATGCTGGACGAACAAAATTGGTTCAGGAAATTCATTGCCATATTGAACAGCGACACACACGAAACCGGAACCTTCTGAACTTCATCGAACACAAGGACCGACTCGCTTAAATGATGCAGGCGCCGAATATCCCGGCTGCTCTTGGCATAGAACACATTCAGGAACTGCACCATCGTTGTAAAAATAATGGGAGAATCCCAGTTATCCTTCGCCAACTTCAGCTTCTGCCGCATATTGACCTTGCCATCCATATGTTCATCCTCGTCGTTTTCGTCCTCAATCACATTGGAGTGATGCTCCAAAATATGCTCCACATCCTTGAGAACCCTGCGTACTTCCGCAGCATTCTGCTCGATGATCGTCGTATAGGGAAGAACGAAGATGATGCGTTTTTTTCCGTACATTTGTGCGTGCTTGAGCGCATATCGGAGACTTGCCAATGTCTTCCCGCCTCCCGTGGGAATGGACAACGTGTAAATACCCGACGATTTCTCTGCAAACTTGTCGCATTGCTCGGACATTTCCCTACGGAGAGTTTTAATCGACGAGTCTGCCTTGCTATGCTCCGTCAATGACTCGATCTCAGCCATGAGCCGATCATAGAAGGTGCCGAACAATTCTTTCGGCGGCCTCTTCACCGGAACGTCAGGGATATTTTCCTCGAAACATCGGGTATTCGTTCGATCCGCATCAATCAGCGCACTGAACACGTACTTCGTTAAGAACATGCATCGTGCTTCCAGACTGAGGGGGGACTCTTGTGCAAGAAAAATCTTCAGTTCCAGCGCAGCCTGCTCCACATACCTGTAAAACTCTTCTTCTCTTATCACCTTTTCAAAAAAACATTGAACAACTTGCGGAAGCTCGCTCAACTCCTTGGCTTCTTTATCCCGCACACGCTGCAAATAATTCGATTCCGACTCAGGGTTTAAAAAATCCTGAAGGTAGGAATGGTGAGAAAGGATCGCATTGCCCACGATTTCGGCTAAAACTCCCTTATCCCTCTCAATCCTGCCTGTATGAAAAAGCTGATACAGCAGACGTCCGCCAGCCGTAGAGTGATCCACGGACCCTTTTTTGGGCGGGGCTTCGGGATTTCTAAGTGCCTTCAGCAGGTACTCCTGAAAAGCAACCGTATACTTACCCAAATCATGTAGAAGTCCCGCGAGTCCTGCGATGTGCTTAATGCCTATTCCTTCTCCGTAGGACTCGGCTAACGTTTGGACCCCTAAAAGGTGGTCCTCCACACTTTGATGTTCTCCGTCGCTTTCCCGTATATGTGCGATGAATTCCAACCCGGTTCCTCCCTTACAAGACCCTAATTCTGCCTGAAAATAGAACCATATACCTACAAATCATATAGATATGGTAATTCTATAGACCTACACCTAATCCCTTCCTATAATATACATTTTTCACAAAATAGACGTAAAAGAAATAAAAAACATCAGAAGAAGAGCACAAACTTCTGCTGGAGGAAAGTAAAAAAGAGCTTAAGATTTGCCCGCTGTAGCGGCTCTTAAGCTCTTTTTTTGTTTAAGTTGGCATCATGGGTCTACATGTATCGTGCTGGTGAGCAGTTGGATTCCACGCACTTGTAAGGGGTACGACGCTGCCCGCACTGGGCAAGCAGTGGTGACAGGCAAACCCATTTCAATCCACGCACCCGTTAGGGGTGCGACGGCATTGACGGACAAGCAGATGAATTTCATAAACATTTCAATCCACGCACCCGT
>NZ_FNVF01000020.1 GCF_900107975.1 Paenibacillus sp. UNC499MF | reverse complement strand
GTTGTCGGCACCGTGTTTCAGCGGCGACTTAAATAAGATACCACGCTGACAAAAAGAATGCAAGCCCAATTTTTGGACAAGCACAAAAAATTTAAAAAGGCGCCACATCGGCGCCTTTTTACAACCAAATTTATTCTCCCTGACGCTCGCGCATATGAGGGAACAACAACACGTCGCGGATAGACGGAGCGTTGGTAAGCAGCATAACCAGGCGGTCAATACCGATTCCCAGTCCGCCTGTCGGCGGCATGCCGTACTCAAGAGCACGAATGAAGTCATCGTCCATTTCATGGGCCTCGTCGTTGCCGTGTTCGCGCTCAAGCAGCTGCGCTTCGAAACGCTGACGCTGGTCGATCGGATCGTTCAGCTCCGTGAAGGCATTGGCGTGTTCACGCGCTACGATAAAGAGCTCGAAGCGGTCCGTGAATCGCGGATCCTCCGGATTCTTCTTCGCAAGCGGCGAAATTTCAAGCGGGTGTCCGTAAATAAACGTAGGCTGAATAAGCGTTTCTTCCACAAACGTTTCGAAGAACTGGTTCACGATGTGGCCGAAAGTCATGTGAGGCTCAACCGGAACCTTGTGTTCTTTTGCCAGACGCTGGGCTTCTTCATTGCTCATGTGTACGCTGAAGTCAACGCCGACTACTTCTTTAATCGCATCTACCATAGAGATCCGTTTCCAAGACGGCTCAAGGTTTACTTCATGCCCTTGATACTGAACCGTTGTCGTACCCAATACTTCCTGTGCGATATGGGCAACCATATTTTCCGTCAGCGCCATAATATCTTTGTAATCCGCATAAGCCTCATACAATTCAATCATGGTGAATTCAGGGTTATGACGGGTGGAAATACCTTCGTTACGGTAAACACGCCCGATTTCGTATACTTTCTCCAAACCGCCTACAATCAGGCGTTTCAGGTGCAGCTCAATAGCGATACGCATGTAAAGCTGCATATCGAGCGCGTTGTGATGCGTGATAAAAGGCCGCGCGGCTGCGCCTCCGGCAATAGCGTGAAGAGTCGGGGTCTCCACTTCAAGATAGCCGAGACCGTCCAGGTAACGGCGCATGGATTGAATGATTCTGGAACGCAGAATAAAGGTTTCCTTCACATCCTGGTTCATGATCAGATCCACATAACGCTGGCGGTAACGGGTTTCGACATCTTTAAGACCGTGATATTTCTCGGGCAGCGGAAGAAGCGACTTCGTCAGCACTTCCAGCTCTTGTACCTTAATGGAGGTTTCGCCGGTTTTTGTTTTGAAAACGGTGCCTTTCACGCCTACCATATCACCGATATCCAGCAGATCAAAAGCGCTGTACTTCGTGTCGCCGAGGGCGTCCTGACGAACGTATATCTGAATTTTGCCCGTGATGTCCTGGAGATGAGCAAAGCTCGCTTTACCCATTGCACGTTTCTGCATGATACGTCCGGCAATGCTCACTTCAACCGTCTGCTGCTCCAGTTCTTCCTTAGGCGTTTCTTCGTAAGCGTCCAAAATTTGTTTGGCCGTATGGGTCCGTACATATTTATCGCCGAACGGATCTACGCCCAGACCACGAAGCTCGTCCAGTTTGTCCCGGCGAATTTGTAACAATTCGTTTAACTCGAGTTCCTGACTCATGCTTTCAACTCCTATATGTTATAGCTCCGTTTTGCGAAGCCTTTAGCATGCCCTTCCCGCTCCCGATAATGCTTTCAAGAGGAGAAAAACAGCGCTTATTATGCGGGCTGCCCGTAATTATACGGTCTATTTTACGCGAAAAAAGCTTCCAAAGGAAGCTTTTCCTGCAATCGCGGCTTCGGATGTTCTCCGAAAGAGCGGTTTTATTTTTTGATGTCCATGATTTCGTATTGGATAACGCCGGCTGGTACCGTCACATCGACTTTAGCGCCCTTCTGCTTGCCAAGGATCGCTTTGCCTACAGGACTTTCGTTGGAAATTTTATTCAGGAAAGGATCGGACTCGGCTGTACCGACAATCGTATACTCGACAAGATCGCCGAATTCGAGATCTTTGAGCGTTACGATCGAACCCACGCTGACCGTATTAGTGTCAACTTCGTCTAAATTTACGATACGGGCGTTGCGGAGCATTTTCTCCAAAGTAATGACGCGGCCTTCAATAAAAGCCTGCTCGTTCTTCGCATCCTCGTACTCGGAGTTTTCGCTGATATCTCCGTAGCCGATGGCTACTTTAATCCGTTCGGCCACCTCGCGGCGTTTAACCGATTTCAAATGCTCGAGTTCTTCCTCAAGTTTTTTGAGGCCTTCCTGGGTAAGGAGCACTTCTTTTTCACTCATACAAACCTATCTCCCGTCGTGTAAATTCAAGGAAATGCTATACGAATTCACTCATTTATTCAAAAAACTTAACGTAAAGATGCAACTTATTGCCTGATTATAGGGCAACCAATTGCAATTGTCAATGTAACCCAGCGCCCCCTTTACTTAGTGCAAAGCAGGCTGTTCTTCCTGATTATCGGACATATTGTCGAATGAAGACGCATATTCGTCCAGAATCCGGACCATACCGTCCCGGGTCGTCTGTTCCATTATGGCGTCCTTCAGACGGGCGGCGCCTTTCATGCCTTTGAGATACCATGCCATGTGCTTGCGCATTTCCTTGATGGCCACGTTCTCGCCCTTCAGCTTGATCAGACGATCCATATGAAGCGTCGCGATACGCATTTTTTCTTCGGCTTGCGGCTCGGGCGGCAGCTCCCCTTTGGTCAGATACTGCACGGTGCGATACAGCATCCAAGGATTGCCCAGTGCGCCGCGGCCGATCATGACGCCGTCTACACCGGTTTCATCGATCATCCGTTTGGCGTCTTCGGGCGTTACGACATCCCCGTTACCGATTACCGGAATGGAAACGGACTGCTTGACGTCGCGGATGATGTTCCAGTCCGCTTTGCCGGTATAGAGCTGTTCCCGCGTACGGCCGTGCACGCTGACGGCGGCGCCGCCTCCGCGCTCGACCGCCTTGGCGTTCTCGATTGCGTAAATATGCTCGGAATCCCAGCCGATACGCATTTTGACCGTAACAGGCTTGTTCACGGAGCCTACTACCGTCCGAACCATCTCTTCGATTCTCGAAGGGTCGAGCAGCCACCGTGCCCCCGCATCGCATTTCGTGATTTTGGGTACGGGGCAGCCCATATTGATATCGATAATATCGGCATTCGTATTGGCGTCGACATATTTAGCCGCTTGCACGAGCGTATCGGTATCGCCGCCGAAAATTTGCAGGCTGAGAGGCTTCTCGCGTTCATCCACATAGAGCATCTCCATCGTACGGGAGTTGCCGTGCACAATCGCTTTGTCGCTGACCATCTCAGCGCAGACCAGGCCGCATCCGAATTCTCTGGCGATCAGACGGAAAGCGGGATTGCATACGCCGGCCATCGGTGCCAGTACAACGTTATTCGGGGCGACGACGTCGCCTATTTTTAACATGTGTTCTCCTCCTATTTGCCGGAGGGCGGAAGTAGCTCCTCCGGTTCAATGCCCAAGGCATTGGATATTTTCTGAATCATCCGGGTGTCCGGTTTACGTGTTCCCCGTTCAATGGAACCGAGAACGGCTATTGAAACGCCGAGCAGTTCGGCGAGTTGGTTCTGGGTGTATCCTTTCAGCTTGCGGAATGCCCGGATTCGCTGGGCCACTGCATTTTTTTCCACAACATAACGCCTTCCTTTCCATCCAGTTTAGCCAACTGTTTCTCTATGGATGCAAACGATGTGTTCGGTATATGGGAAAAAAGTTCTGCCAAGGGGACTAACACAAACGCTCGCTCCTGCATACGGGGATGCGGGATAATCAAATCCGGCGTGCGGATCTCCCGCTCCCCGTAAAGCAGCAAATCCAAGTCAATCGTTCGGGGACCGAAGCGAATGTCTCGGACTCTGCCCAGCACTTGCTCGATGTTCTGCATGACCGCAAGCAGCTCTTCCGGAGAAAGGCCCGTATGAACGGCGGCAGCCATGTTTAAAAAAGCATCCTGGTCCACATACCCGACCGGATCCGTCTCGTAAATGGCCGAACAGGCCAGCACTTGAATACGCGGATGTTCGTCCAGCTTCTTAAGCGCTTCGGCCAGGTACCGTTCCCGGTCTCCGATATTGGAGCCAAGCGCGATGTACGCGGTCGTGATGTCGGCAGGACTCATGATTGCGCCCGCTTCCGGCTTATCTCGACTGTCACGCCCGCGAAATGAATATCGAATGGCGGATGAGGTTTGATCACCCGCACCGTCACTTCTTCGATACTAGTATAAGTTTCAAGGAGGGAGGATGCAACCTGCTCCGCCAGAGCCTCGATCAATTTGAAGGTTCTTTTCTCCACGACCTCTTTAATAACGGCATAAGCCTCCGCATAGTTGATGGAATCTTCTATGTTGTCGGTACGGCCGGGCTTATCCAGCGGCATGTGCAGCTCGACATCCACATAAAAACGCTGTCCCAGTTTATTTTCTTCGGCAAAAACGCCGTGATACCCGTAAAACTCCATGCGTGTCAGTATAAGTTTGTCCATTACGCGTCTTCCTCCTCAGGCCTCAAAACAAATAGGTGCAAAATCGTCCAGCCGGAACCCCCAGAGCTCACCCGGCCGGACTCATGCTCTACATACTTCCGGGTCCGCGAACGATTGCGTCCGTCATGACCGCTACCCGCTTCATTGCCCGCACATCGTGTACACGGATGATATCGCACCCCTGGGCAATCCCGAGCGCCGTTGTGGCCGCCGTTCCTTCAACGACATCATCGGACGGGAGTCCGAGCGTCGTGCGGATCATGCTTTTGCGGGAAGTTCCCAGCAGGACGGGATACCCCAGTTCCGCGATAGCCTCCAGCCGGTTCATCAGCCATAAATTCTGCTCGTAGCTTTTGGCGAATCCGATACCGGGGTCTAAGATGATATTCGACTTCTTCACTCCCGCACCCAATGCGAGATCAATGCTCTCCCGGAGATCCTGCAGAACATCCGCCAGAAAATCCGTATATACCGCCTCCCGGCGGTTATGCGTGAGAATAACCGGGCAGCCGGCTTGAGCGGCCACGCCGGCCATGTCCGGATCCGCTTGGAATCCCCATACATCGTTGATGATATGGGCGCCCGCTTCGATTGCCTGCCTGGCAACCTCGGCTTTGTAAGTATCTACCGAAACCGGAACCTTCACGTGCCGGATCAGTTCCCGGATAACAGGCACGACCCTTTCCAGTTCCTCCTGGAGCGAAACAGGCGCGTGACCCGGACGGGTCGACTCTCCGCCGATGTCGATCATATCCGCGCCTTCTTCCACCATGCTCAGCGCGTGTTGTACGGCATGCTCCACTGTGGTATAAGAGCCTCCGTCGGAGAAAGAATCCGGCGTGACGTTCAGTATTCCCATAAGGAGAGTCCGTCGTCCGAGTTCAAAGCTTGTCTCTCCTGCTGCAAACGTTCGAATCATCCTAAAATTCACTTCCTAAGGCTAAAGTAATCTTGTATATTCCCGATACAACTGAGCCAGGCGGCTCGTAACAGGTCCGGCCTTTCCCCGTGAGACGGTTACCGAGCCGCCCCGTTCATCAAATAGTTCATTTACGGAAACGATTTCCTGGATGGAGTTCGTCACAAAAATTTCATCGGCCTCACACAGCACGGTCCAAGGAAATAATCCTTCTCTTACTTCCAGACCTTCCTTTTCCGCAAGCTTAAGGACAAAAGCCCGCGTTATGCCGGAAAGGATTCCCGCTGACAAAGAAGGAGTGAAACAAACGGACCCTTGAATCCAGAAAATATTGCTTACGATTCCTTCGGCTACAAACCCTCCGTTATCCGTAAGAAAAAGTCCCTCCGCCCCGTGCGCCCACGGATAATTCATCATTTCCCTCTTGGCAAGGATATTGTTCATGTAATGAAAGGACTTGTGCCTGCGTCCGCTTTCCGGCGTATTTCTCCTTAAAGTCAGAAGCTGAAGGTGGCGTGAGGCAGGCTCATCCGTTCTGCGTAGAGGAAGACTTTTGATATAAAGAATCTCGCAGGGATTTTCATAAAAAGCGCCGCCCGGCAAACCGAGCATGTCCACTCCGGCCGAAACGGCATACCGGAAATAGGCATCCTCCATACCGTTAGCCTCAAGAAGCTCCTTCACTCTGCCTCTCATCCCGCTCTCGTCCGTAAGAAGGGGAATGCCGAGCTCCTCGCAGCCTGTGCGAATTCGTTCCATATGTTCCCCAAGTAAAAAAGGGTGTCCGTTGTACGTGCGAAACGTCTCGAACAGCCCCATGCCATATAAAAATCCGTGGTCGTAAACGGAAACGACCGCTTCTTTTTCTTCTACCAAATTTCCGTTCATCCAAATCTTCATTTAAGCCCCGGTTCCCGCCGATACGGGTTGACCCAGGAAATTACGGAGCAGCGTCAGGCCGTGGTCCGTAATGATCGACTCCGGATGAAACTGCACACCCTCGATCGGATATTCTTTATGACGCAGCGCCATAATTTCTCCTTCATCCGAAGTGGCGCTAATTTCCAGACAATCCGGCAGCGTTTCTTTGCGGACGATCAGGGAGTGGTAGCGTGTTGCCGTGTAGGGAGAAGGAATGTCTTTGAAAATCGTTTTGCCGTCATGGTGAATCGGGGATGTCTTGCCGTGCATAAGCTTGCCTGCCCGGACCACGTCTCCGCCGAAAGCCTGACCGATGGCCTGATGGCCCAGGCAGACGCCCAGAATGGGAATGCGGCCTTTGAAATGCCGGATCACGCCAAGGCTGATGCCCGCTTCGTTCGGGGTACACGGCCCCGGAGAAATCAGAATATGATCCGGAGAAAGCTCCTCAATTCCGGCCAGATCGATGACATCGTTGCGCTTCACGACGATTTCCTGCCCTAATTCACCCAGATATTGAACCAGATTGTACGTAAACGAATCGTAATTATCAATGACAAGAATCATGCTTGTCTTCCTCCTCTACTCTTCTACAGGACTTCTGTCCCTGCTCGGCTCATGCTGTGCTCGCTGAATTGGATCGCTTTCCATAACGCCCGCGCTTTGTTCAGGGCCTCTTCGTATTCACGGTCCGGCACGGAATCGATCACAATGCCCGCTCCCGCCTGAATATACCCGCTGCCTTCGGCCGCGACAAGCGTTCGTATAAGTATATTAAATTCCATATTGCCGTTGTAGTCAATCCATCCCATCGATCCCGTATAAGGGCCGCGCCGGACCGGCTCCAGTTCTTCAATGATCTCCATCGTCCGGATTTTCGGCGCTCCCGTAATCGTTCCCCCCGGGAATGCGGCCGCAATAACGTCGAAAGCGTCCAGACCTTCCCGCAGCTCGCCGGTAACCTCCGAGACGAGGTGCATCACGTGAGAGTACCGCTCGATCACGAAAAACTCATCGACCTTGACGGAGCCGTACCGGGCGATCCGTCCAAGGTCGTTGCGCTCCAGGTCCACGAGCATCACGTGCTCCGCACGTTCCTTCTCGTTGGAAAGAAGCTCTTCCGCAAGCCGGGCGTCCTCTTCCGGCGTGCGGCCTCTGGGGCGCGTACCCGCGATGGGCCGGGTGCGCAGGTGCCTGCCCTCGAGCTGGACCAGCAGCTCGGGCGATCCCGACACCAGCGCGAAGCCGGGGAACCTCAGCAGCCCCATATAGGGCGAAGGGTTCACGATGCGCAGCGCTTCGTAGATCTGTTCGGGCGATGTTCGGAGCGGTCTGCTTTGGCGGACCGACAAATTCACCTGGAAAACATCCCCCTGCCCGATGTAAGCCTGAATCCGCTCGACGGCGCGGATGAACGATTCCCGCGGAAAGGCGCGGCTTGCGCCTTCCGCCGCTTCCGCCTCCAGCGTGGAGTCTTCGCCGGCGCTCACAAGCGCCTGCCACTCCGCTTCACGGCGGAGACGGCTGGCGCCGGCTTCGGCGTCCCCGGCCAGCCCGCGCCAGAGCCGGAGCATGCTTTCCGAGCGCTGCACGGCGGCCTGATAAAGCCGCGAAAGGTCGGAGGCGGAAGGCTCCGCCGGCAGAGGGGTATGCACGGCCGCGTAAAGCCTGCCTCCCTCGCGGTCGAAGACCCAGACTTCGTCGTAGCGGGCGAAGCTGTAATCCGGCAGCGGAAGGTCATCTTCCGCCAGTTCCGGAAGCTTCTCCATGCTCCGCACGACATCGTAGCTCCAAAAGCCTACGCAGCCGCCCGTGAATTTGGGGGCAGTCGCCACATTCGGAGAGCGCCAGGGAGCCATCCACCGCTTGACGGCATCCAGCGGGGCGCCCTGCATGGGAACGGTCCGCCAGCCGTGCGGAACGGTTCCGTCTCTTTCGGCAGCCTGTGCCGATGCCCCACGGCCGCTTATCGTCGCAACCGGATGCAGCCCAAGGAAGGTATACCGGCCTCCTCTGCCGCTCTCCAGCACGAATGCGTGGGTGCCCGCCGCTCTCCAAGCATGTTCCCACGTGCTGATTTCCTCCGTCCACGGGATACTGGTTATATAAGGAACGGAAGTGTAGACGCCCGCTTCGGCCCATTCCATCCAGTCAGCCAAGGTAGTTAACGTTATTGATGTCGCAGACATGCAGCCAGCTCCCTCATTCTGCTCTATATTCATGCGGTAAGGTAAGATAGTTTCGCGTTCATTCAAAAAAGTACGAATTGTGTTATTTCGACAAATTCCGTCTGTTCCACCCTTATCTTCGATCTGAAACACCGGAAAACTTGAAAGCTTTAAGCTTTAAAGCATGATGTAAAAACGGACCCGGAGATTGAATTTGCGCCGGATTTGTCCCTTAGTATACTTGAATTGGCCCAAAATAAAAAGCCTCCAGCAAGATCTGCTGAAGACTTTTGGAGCGTTCCCGGCTTGATCCGGTTCTATTCGTCGAATTGGTAAAGCGGGGTGCTCAAGTAACGCTCGCCGTTGCTTGGGATCACGGCAATGACACGTTTGCCGGGTCCGAGTTCTTTGGCAACTTTGAGGGCGGCGAAGATTGCCGCACCGGAGGAAATACCGCCCAGAATTCCTTCTTGACGGGCGACGCGGCGCGATGTTTCGAAAGCATCCTCGTTGTCCACCGGAATGATCTGATCGTAAATTTCCGTGTTCAAAATGTCCGGCACAAAGCCCGCACCGATACCTTGGATCTTATGCGGGCCCGGCTTGCCGCCCGACAGAACCGGCGAAGCGCTTGGCTCTACCGCTACGATTTGGATGCCAGGGAAGTTCTCGCGAAGCACTTCACCCGCACCGGTGATCGTTCCGCCCGTTCCGATACCGGCGATAAAAGCGTCCAGCTTGCCGTCGTGGCCTTTGATGGCTTCGACAATTTCCGGACCTGTCGTTTCACGGTGAATTTTAACGTTCGCCTGGTTTTTAAACTGTTGAGGAATAAAATAGCCGGGGTTCTCCGCTTGAAGCTCTTCCGCTTTGCGGATAGCACCCTTCATGCCTTCGGCTCCCGGTGTCAGAACAAGCTCGGCACCGTAAGCGCGCAGCAGATTGCGGCGCTCCATACTCATCGTTTCCGGCATAACCAGAATGGCACGGTATCCTTTCGCCGCCGCCACCATAGCCAGACCGATCCCCGTGTTGCCGCTTGTCGGCTCTACGATCGTGTCGCCGGGCTTCAGCTTGCCTTCCTGTTCAGCGGTTTCGATCATGCTGATGGCAATCCGGTCTTTTACACTTGCTCCCGGGTTCTGGAACTCGAGTTTTACGTAAATTTCCGCGCTATCTTCCGGAACGACCCGGTTTAATTTTACAAGCGGCGTATTCCCGATTAACTGTGTAATGCTTTCCACCAATTTAGCCATTCGTGTCACCCTCCCAGGTTTGGAAAAAAGGATTTATATCCGAGTTATTAGGTTGGTATTATAATCCTATATTATCAGTGCCTAAGACCCTTGTCAACACCTTACAATTCTCTAAGAATTCGGGTTTTATCCCGGGTCGGCCATGGTTGCTTTCCACTTTTGGCGGAGGGACAGCAAATACTCGTTAAGAGGAGGCGCTTCCTGCAGGGCGAGCTGTTTCCGTACGCTCTCCCGGATAGCCGCCTCGTCGGGACCGGTATTCATTCTTTTCTCCGTGATTAAAATAAGGGCATATCCTCCAGCGGTCTTGATTGGCGTACTCAATTGGCCTACCCCTAATTTACGGGCCGCCTTCATGATTTCCGCCGGCTGGAACGGATCGTCCTCCTCCATCCAGCCCAGATCTCCCCCCTGGCTTCCGGAATCGTCCAAAGAGCGGTCCCTCGCCAAAGTCTCGAAGCTCTCTCCGCCCTTATAGGCGGCCGTGGCCTTTTTTGCCTGATCCAGCGTGGACAAGATCATTTTGTGGAGGTGAATTTGAGCGGTCTGCTTAAATTCTTCAGGATGGCCCTGTATGTATTTCGTAATCCGGTCGTCTGCTATCTCGACGTTATGCGTCGCAAGCTTTTCGAGCAAAAGTTTATAAAGAATGTCTTCCCGCACGTCCTCTTTGCTCATTCCGAGCTGTTCTTTCATCGAGTCGTAAAAGTTTTGTTCGTTTTCGTAGCCCTGCTGCATCCGCTTCAGCTCGCGGCTGATTTCCGCTTCGCCGACATCCACTCCCTGCTCTTTCGCTTCGAGGCGGAGTGTTTCGCGGTCCAGCATCTGATTGAGCATTTCGGCACCGTAGTGTTTGGTCAACTTCTCCGTCAATTCGCCTTGTGTAAATTCACGGCCCGTTATCCGGGCCACAACGTGACTATCGGCAGGAGTATCCCCAGAACGTCCGCCTGCCGCCGACTTCTTCCCTAATCCCGTGTCCGACAAATAGAGCGACAAGAGAACAATGACTCCTATCGACAAAGCGAGGATAGCTCCCCACAACACTTTTACATTGTGCATGCTCTCTCCCTCGATTTGTTACTTGTTGATGGAATCCAACATAGTCTGCAGATCTTCCCGTTCAAACTGATAAGCCTCGTTGCAAAAATGGCAGACAACTTCCGCGCGTCCGTCCTCATCGATTAAGGATTGCAGCTCATCCCGGCCGAGGCTGATAATAGTCTGCTCCACTCTCTCGCGCGAACATTTGCATTGAAAAGATACGGCCGAGCGTTCCATAATTTCCACGGACGGCAGAACCTCTTTCAGCACCTCTTCAAGCGATGCGCCGCGGTCCAGCAAAGTTGTAATCGGCGGTATCTGCGCCAGCGTCTTCTCGATTTCGGTAATTTCGTCGTCCGTTAAGCCCGGCAGCAGCTGAATAATAAATCCTCCGGAGACTTTAACCGTCCGGTCGACGTCCACAAGCACACCAAGGGCTACAGCCGAAGGCGTCTGTTCGGATTTGGCGAAGTAGTACGTAAAGTCCTCGGCCAGTTCGCCGGAAACGATCGGAATGCTGCCGACATAATTTTCTTTAAGCCCAAGATCCTTCGTTACATATAAAAAGCCTTCCGTCCCGACAGCGCCCGCCACATCCAGCTTACCTTTGGCATTTAACGGCAGGTCTACGCCCGGATCGTCCACATACCCCCGCACCTCGCCCTTGGAATTGGCGTCAACGACGATAGAACCGATAGGGCCTCCTCCTTTAACCTGCAGGGTCAGCTTTTCTTCGCCCTTCAGCATGGCTCCCATCATCAGCCCTGCAGCGGCCGTTCTTCCCAGGGCAGCCGTGGCTGTCGGTGTCGTATTGTGCCGTCGGCGGAGTTCTTCCGTAATGGAAGTCGTCAGGACGGCAAACGCCCGGACTCTTCCTTCCAGCGCGGTTCCCCGGATTAAATAATCACTCATCACGTTACCCCGTTTCTTGTAAGCTATTCCTGCTTCGTATTTTTAACATAAATGAAGCGCAGGCCCTCCAGGGTCAGCATCGGATCGACGACATCGATCGTACGGGATTCGCTTGCGATCAGCTCGGCATGTCCTCCGGTCGCGATAACCTTAGGAGCAATGCCGAATTCCTGCTTGACTCTGTCCACGATTCCGTCTACCTGGCCGACGTAGCCGAAAATGATTCCGGCCTGCATGGACGATATCGTGTTGCGTCCGATAACGCTCTTGGGCTTGATCAGTTCGATACGCGGCAATTTGGCCGCCCGCTGATACAGAGCCTCGGTTGAAATTCCAATGCCGGGCGCAATCGCACATCCGATAAGCTGCCCGGCCTTGTCTATATAATCGTACGTGGTCGCCGTGCCGAAATCAACAATGATGCACGGAGAGCCATAGAGCTCAAGCGCAGCCACGGCATTGACGATCCGGTCCGCCCCCACTTCCTTCGGATTATCGACCCGGATGTTAAGTCCCGTTTTGATGCCGGGACCGACAATAAGCGGCGTTCTCTTCAAATATTTTAAACAAAGGTGTTCCAGCGCAAACATCAGAGGCGGTACGACAGATGAAATAATGACCCCTTCAATCTGGTGGGTTTCAATACCCGCATACTGGAAAAGATTATGAAACATCATCCCGTATTCATCCACGGTCGCAGAGCGATTCGTACTGAGCCGCCAGTGGTGAAGCAGTTCGGTGCCCTGGTAAATGCCCAGGACTATGTTCGTGTTGCCAACGTCTACGACTAAAATCACAAGGAAACTCCTTTCTGCTCGTTAAGATCCAGACTGATATCAAGCGCAGATACGGAGTAGGTCAGTCTTCCGACGGAAATAACATGTACCCCTGTTTCCGCCAGCGACTTGATCGTTTCCAGCGTAACGGAACCCGAACCCTCGACCAGCACATGCGGAGCCTGGCTTTTAACGATGGAAACGGCCTTGGCCATATCGGCCGCTTTCATATTGTCCAGCATGATGATATCCGCGCCAACCGCGATAGCTTCGTCCAGTTGTTCGAAGTTCTCCACCTCCACTTCGATTTTCATCGTATGGGGAATTCTCGAACGTGCCGCACGGACCGCCGCCGTAATGCTGCCAGCGCCTTTGATATGGTTGTCCTTGATCATGACGGCATCGTACAGGCCGTAGCGGTGATTGAATCCGCCGCCGACTCGAACGGCGTATTTCTCCAGCATCCGGTGCCCCGGTGTCGTTTTCCGCGTATCGACGAGCCTTGTGGGAAGTCCCTCCAGCGCGTTCACATATTGACGCGTACGCGTGGCGATACCGGACATCCGCTGGAGAAGATTGAGAGCCAAACGCTCTCCCTTCAGGATGCTCCGGGTGCTTCCGGTAACCACGGCAATAATCGTTCCCTTGGAGACAAACTCCCCTTCTTTCACTTGAGGCAAAAACACCAGATTCCCGTCCACTTCCGCGAATACTTCCTCCGCTACGCGCAGACCGGCCACAATTCCGGATTCTTTCATATGAATGATCCCTTTGCTCTGCTGGTCCGCAGGGATGGTGTACATCGTGGTCACGTCACCGGTTCCGATATCTTCGTCGAGCCACAGCTTGATGTTTTGGCGTATTTGTTTAAAGTTTAATTCCATCATTAAGTATCCACTCCTCCGTCAGACCACATTCACGGTTGAATACGGTATGTTTAAGCCAGTGCTCGTCATTGCGCTGCGGATAATCCTCCCGGTAATGCCCGCCCCGGCTTTCCTCACGGCGCAGCGCGGCTTCGGCTGTCAGCAACGCGCAGGTCAGTAAATTGGCGAATTCATAATCTTCCCTGCGGGTAAGGCAGGAATCAAAGGACGGCAGATGCCGTTTGAGCTCCTCGAGTCCCCGCTGAAGTCCGGACGCGTCCCTGCGCACACCCGCATAACGGACCATGATCTTTTGCAGCTTCAATTTCTTCTCTACTATTGCCTGCTTCGGCAGCTCCGTACGGACAGCCGTCTCGTCACCCGTTTGCGGCACCTGATGCAGAAGAGGGGCCAGCGTGCGGATGCGTTCTATAATCCGGCGTCCGAAAACAATCGCTTCGGATAACGAATTGCTCGCCAGCCGGTTGGCTCCGTGCACACCGGTTGAAGACACTTCACCGCAGGCGAACAGCCTCTTGATGTTGGTTTCCCCATGCAAATCGGTCTTTACCCCTCCCATCATATAGTGGGCGGCCGGGGCAACGGGAATCCAGTCGCTTGTTAAATCCAAGCCGAATGACAGGCAAGTTTCATAGATGGTAGGGAACCGGTGCCGGATCATCTGTTCCGACTCGTGGGTAATATCCAGGTAGATAAAACTAGAACCCGTCTCCTCAATTTCGCTGACGATCGCGCGGGCTACTATATCGCGGGGGGCGAGCTCAAGCTGGGGATGGTATTTTTCCATAAAGCGTTCCCCTTTGATGTTACGCAAATAGGCGCCTTCACCGCGGACAGCCTCCGAGATAAGAAAACGCGGCGCTCCCGGGTAAACAAGCACGGTCGGGTGAAACTGGATAAATTCCATATCACGTATATCCGCCCCGGCACGAAAGGCAATCGCCACCCCGTCTCCGGTCGCAACGTCAGGATTGGTCGTATAACGGAATAATTGGCCCGCACCGCCCGTACACAGCACGGTCGCGTTGCCTTGGACATACAGACGCTGACCATCGGGCTTCTGAACCAGAGCGCCGTGGCACTCTCCATCAACCGTAATCAGATCAATCACCATATGATCGTCCCAAATTTCAATAGACGCGTTATTCTTGGTATTTTCGGAAAGCGCCCTCACAATTTCCGCGCCGGTCGCATCCCCATTCGCATGAAGAATTCTCCGCTGGCTGTGAGCGCCTTCTTTCGTCAAAGCGATTTCCCCGTTTTCCAAATCAAACTGCGTTCCCATCCGGATCAGGTCCTGTACGCCCTGCGGTCCTTCATGAACCAGTACGTCCACAGCTTCCCGCGAACACAACCCGGCTCCGGCGACAAGTGTATCCTGCAGATGATACTCCGGTGAATCTTCATCGGAAATTACCGCGGCAATCCCCCCTTGGGCATACCGGGTGTTGCTGTCCAGAAGCGATTTCTTTGTAATTAACAGCACACGCTGTGAAGCGCTGGCCTGAAGAGCCGTGAATAAACCGGCAATTCCCGCCCCAATAATGATTACGTCGGTTGTATAGCGCGGTATGGCGGACAAATCCGTATCCGTTAAGTATCTAGGTATCATGGCGGTTCACCCGTGCCTTCAACAAAGAGAGTAGCGCATGCTACTTAACTTGTAACATGCGCTCTAAGGAAAGCTTTGCTTTTTCAGCCACTTCCGGTGCTACATAAATTTCAGGCTGCATGGTTTCCAGACACCGGACGACTTTTTTCAAGTTGTTCACTTTCATATTCGGGCATACCAGATATTTCGTGGCAAAATGAAAAGTTTTATTAGGGCTGTCCAAACGCAGCTGATATCCGGTGCCGTCCTCCGTTCCGACGATAAACTCCTGGCAATCGGATTCACGGCAGTATTTGATAATAGCCGTCGTGCTGCCTACAAAATCCCCGAGCTTGACGACCTCAGGCCGGCATTCCGGGTGAACCACAAATTGAGCATGGGGATGAGCTGCCTTCATCTCTTCGACATCTTTCACAGTCAGCATATCATGCGTATTGCAGTAGCCTTCCCAGATGATCATTTTTTTGTTTGTGAATTTTGATACATAGTCGCCTAAATTTTTATCCGGTACCCAGATAATTTCTTCTGCATCAATGGATTCAATGACTTTCCTTGCATTCGCGGAGGTACAGCAGATATCCGTTTCGGACTTAACTTCCGCTGACGTGTTAATGTAGGCGACAACCTTCGCATTGGGATGCTCCTTCTTCAAAGCCCGCAACCCTTCCACGTTCACCATGTCGGCCATTGGACAGCCGGCCCGTTCGTCGGGAATAATCACCGTCTTGGTTGGAGCGAGAATTTTAGCGCTTTCCCCCATAAAGTGTACTCCGCAAAAAACGATAACATCTGCGTCGGTTTCGGCGGCTTTCTGAGCCAAAAGAAATGAATCCCCGCGGAAATCGGCGACTTCCTGAATCTCGTCACGCTGGTAGTAATGAGCGAGAATAATGGCATTGCGTTCTTTCTTAAGCTCTAAAATTCGCTCTTTCAGCAGTCTGTTCTGCTCGGCTTTTCTTTCGAGAGCCAATGCCTCCATGAATGCATCCTCCTTATATAAAGCGGCACGCCCTATGTTCATATGCCATGGCGATCGCCTTCTCACCCTTATGAACTCTTTGTAAAAAGCAATTCAAGTATCACAACTAAATTTACACAACATGTTTAGACGTGTCAATCCGCAAATCCGGCCGCTAAAATGAAAAAACCGGACGTCCGCGGGGACATCCGGTTGTATACTCAGTTCTTTCGGCTATGCCTGGTTGTTGCCTTCATCATCCGGTTTATCCGGATTCAGTTTGGTCCGTTCAGGCGTTTCGGTTTTCAGTTCGATTTCAGGTGTAGGTTCCGGCTTAACGCTGTCATCCTGTCCCTGAATCGTCACTTTAATATCCTCATTGCCCGAAATTTGACCTTTCTCAAGAAGCTCCACGATCTGTTCCTTATCGAGCGTTTCTCTTTCGAGAAGCGTTTGGGCGACAAGGTGAACTTTGTCCTTATGAGTGTTCAGGATCTGCTTCGCCCGGTCGTAGCACTCCCGGATGATCAGCTGCATTTCCTGATCGATTTCATAAGCGATCGCATCGCTATAATTCTGCTCATGACCGATATCGCGGCCCAGGAATACTTGACCTTGGCTGCTGCCGAACTGCATCGGTCCGAGCTTATCGCTCATACCGAATTCCATAACCATCTTGCGAACGATTCCGGTCGCTTTCTGGAAGTCGCTGTACGCTCCCGTTGCGATCTCGCCGATAAAGATTTCTTCGGCAACACGACCGCCAAGAAGTCCGGTGACTTTATCAAGCAGCTCGGTCTTGGTCTGCATCATCCGGTCTTCGCCTTCTTTAGGAAGCATCATAACGTAACCGCCTGCGCGGCCGCGTGGAACGATCGTCACTTTATGAACCATATCCGCGTTCTCGGCATAGTAACCGATGATGGCGTGACCGGATTCATGGTAAGCTACCGTACGCTTCTCGCGCTCGCTGATTACGCGGCTCTTCTTCTGCGTACCGACGATAACACGGTCGAAAGCTTCTTCGATCTCGGCCATCGAGATATCTTTGCGGTTGCGGCGCGCTGCAATAAGCGCCGCTTCGTTAAGAAGGTTCTCCAAGTCGGCACCCGTAAAGCCGGTGGTGTAACGTGCAATGGAGTCCAATCTTACGTCTTTGGCCAGCGGCTTGTTGCGCGCATGAACCTTGAGAACCGCTTCGCGGCCTTTCACATCCGGACGGTCAACCGTAATCTGACGGTCGAAACGTCCCGGACGAAGAAGCGCCGGGTCCAGAATGTCCGGACGGTTGGTTGCCGCGATGATGATGATTCCCTCATTCGCACCGAAGCCGTCCATCTCGACGAGCAATTGGTTGAGCGTCTGCTCACGCTCGTCATGTCCGCCTCCGAGGCCTGCGCCCCGCTGACGACCGACGGCGTCGATCTCGTCGATAAAGATAATACAAGGCGCGTTCTTCTTCGCATTCTCGAAGAGATCCCGTACACGGGAGGCACCGACACCGACGAACATTTCCACGAAGTCGGAACCGGAGATGGAGAAGAACGGAACTCCGGCTTCACCCGCAACTGCACGGGCAAGCAGGGTTTTACCGGTACCCGGAGGACCGTTGAGAAGCACGCCTTTCGGAATGCGGGCTCCTACTGCAGAGAATTTACGCGGATCTTTAAGGAACTCGACGACTTCGACCAATTCCTGTTTCTCTTCATCCGCGCCGGCCACGTCTTCGAACGTGACGCGCTTTTTCTCTTCATTATATAAGCGTGCACGGCTCTTGCCGAAATTCATGACTTTGCCGCCGCCGCCCTGAGCCTGGTTCATCAAGAAGAAGAACAGGACGAAGATGATCACAAACGGAATGATGGACGTCAGGAACGAAATCCAAACGCTGTCGCCTTCCATTTTCAGATACTCTTCTTGAACCCCCGCTGTTTCGATCAGCTCTACTACACGTGAATCAAATGGACCACGGGTAACGAATGTGGATTTATCCGCCGCCTTAGGATTCTTGTATTGCCCGTTGATCAGGTACGTGCCCCCGTCGACTTTAATTTGAAGCTTCTCGACGTTCTTGGACGTTAACTCCTGCCGGAACTGGTTGTAGGTAATCGCTTCTTTTTGATCGTTCTGCGTACTAATGAAATGCACAATACCGACTGTTACCAGGAAAATCAATAAATAAAAACCGGTATTCCGGATAAAGCGATTCATCCGCTACCTCCTCTCAAACGACACACTTTTTATATTTTACCACAGCATGTCTTAGCATCACAACAAAGCCGGCCGTGGGACATACCCGGGTGTTCTTAAGAAGAGTAAATCTCGGGTTTCAGAACACCGATGTAAGGAAGATTGCGGTATTTCTCGGCGTAATCGAGTCCGTAACCGACGATGAACGCATCCGGAATTTCGAATCCGGCATAATCAGGCTGCAGATCGACGGACCGTCTGGCAGGTTTGTTGAACAGAGTAACCACAGACACGGACTGGGCATTTCTTCTCTCAAGCACGTCAATGAGGTAGCTCAGGGTCAAACCGCTGTCGATAATATCTTCGACGATCAGTACGTGACGTCCTTCTACGGATACGTCCAAATCTTTAATGATTTTGACGACACCCGACGATTTGGTCGATTGTCCGTAGCTGGATACCGCCATAAAGTCAAGCTCAAGCGGAATCGTAACTTGTTTCACGAGGTCCGCCATGAAAATAAAAGCTCCTTTAAGCACACAAATCACAAGCGGATTGCGGCCTTCGAAGTCTTTGGATATTTGCGCTCCAAGCTCCTGTACCTTAGCTTGAATTTGTTCCTCCGAGTAAAAAACTTCTTGAATGTCGTTAAACAAGGATGCTCCCCCTACTTAATAATATGAAAACTGTGACAAATCATTCTCCAAGGCCGTTTCCCTCAGTCACCGGGGGCTCAATCCGGATGTGCAAACAACGTACGGTTCCCGGTCCGACCAGCGCGTGGCGGGAACGACGAACGCCCGGTATCCACAGAACCCTTCCTTCTGCATCCATAAGCAGCGGAAGCCGGTCTCTGCGGCTGGGCGGTATTTTGGCATCCATGAGAATATCTTTTACTTTTTTGGTGCCGTTTAAACCAAACACGTCCAAACGGTCCCCGGCTTGCCGGTTTCTCGCCGACAACGGCATCCGAAGGGCATCAAGGTCAAACCAAGCCTCGTCGGGGCAGGTTCCGTGAATATCGGCACCGCCGACTTCATCCCGCTCCGCGGCCGTGAAAACAAAGGTCATTCCGGCTTCCGGAATAGGCAGAAACGGCTGCTGCAAGTCCACTTGATGCAAAAAAGCCGCATCCCCCGACCTGGCTGATGTCTCGGATCGAAAGCAGATACGTTCGTACTCACGAATCAAGGCAATTTGTCCGTCGATTGGCCATGTGAGATTGGAGGGATTGTCCTGCACGATTGCCGTACGAATCGCCTCTAATCTTGCATAATCGACGTTTTCCTCTTGAAAAGCGAGATAATTTAATATTAGTTTAATCACACGCCTTTGTAAAGCGACGTGCAAGTGAACAAAATCACCCCGATCCAAGCTCGCCGCACCCGCTTCGGCCCTGACGGCGGAAGCATATACGCGTTCAGCTTCGCGTTCCATATAGTCGTTCTCGGCCGTCATGATTTCACCCAGCCGGTTCAAGGACTCCGGAAGCTGATCGTTATATTGGCGCAAATAGGGCATCGCGTCCAGCCGTATCCGGTTCCGGAAATACTTCCGCGAATCGTTGCTGCTGTCCCGGCAGAAGGCAAGCCCCAGGAATTCACAATAACTAATTACCTCTTTCTTGTATATACGAAGCATAGGCCGGACGAGTTCCACTTTTTTTTCGCTTCTCCGCTCGGGTATTCCCGTCAACCCGCCGGGCCCGGTACCACGTAAAATCCGCATCAGAATCGTTTCGGCCTGATCGTCGGCGTGATGAGCCAGCGCGATTTTATTCGCATCGTACTTACGAGCCGTTTCATAGAGGAACTCGTACCGCTTCCGCCGTGCGGCGACCTGCGAGTTCAAAGCCGTTTCTTCTATATAAGCAGGCACATCGATAAAAGCCGACTCGCAGGGCAATCCGAGACGCTCCGCATAGGAAGCGACGAACGCCGCTTCTCTGTCGGATTCCTCACCCCGGAACCGGTGATTCACATGCGCTACGACGAGGCGCCAATTTCTCGGACCCGACAGGCCGTACAGCAGATGAAGAAGCGCCACCGAATCCGGCCCTCCCGAAACGGCGACAACGATAATATCGCCGGCCTCCAGCAGCCCCTCCTCGGCAATCCGTTTCTCGACGGCCGCACGCACCCGGAATGCCGGATCCAGCCCCCTGCTGCCGGGCTCTATGTGGTTAGCCTCCCCGGGCTGCCGCTTTCCTTCCATGATTCCTTCCCCGCTTTCCGCCAGCGCTGCAGCACCTGTTATTCGGCCCTTGTTTTCAAAAGGGCAGGAACCGATCCTTTTTTCATTCCAGATAAAAATAAACGATCGTCCCGAGTAAGATAATCAAGGATATCGTCAAAAACAGGACGATGCCGGGAGCCTCTTTTCGTCCGGACGGGACCTTGATGCCCCGCGCCTTCTTCGCCTGTTCCCTCCATACGGCAAGCGCTTCTTCCGAAGAAGCGAACCGGTTATTCAGAGCCTTCAGCAAAAAGGGAGCCAAACCTCTCATCCGTTCGCTGCTTTTGACGATATCCTCCAGCATGGAGATACTCCGGTTCTGGGGAAGCGCCTGCAGGGCAGGGCGGAAGGAGTCACTGTCATCCAGCGTTTTGATGATCAGAACGGCGAACGAGAACAAATCGTAGCTCTCCTCCGCAACCCGTTCTCCCGCACACCAGTAGCCGCGGTCAAAAATCTCCGTAAACTGCTTAACCGCACGTCCCTTGACCGTCATCCCGCCAAAATCTATCAGCTCCACGCTTCCGTGCTCCGTAAGAACGAGATTATCGGATTTCAAATCTCCGTAGATAAAGCCGCTCCGGTGCAGCTCCGTAAGCTTTTTGAGCAAATTCGATCCGATCACGTAAATCCAGTCTTTGCCGTAGGTGCGTATGTATTTCGATAAAGAAAGGCCTTGTATGTAAGGCATGATAAAAAACGACAAGCGGCGTCCCTCGAATTCCGCATCGTCGGCATCCAGCAGAAACCGGCTGAACGACGTATCCGTTTTGGAAAGGGACTGCAGGGCGTTTACTTCGAACTGATGGTCGAGAGGGTCGTATCCGATCTTCATCGCATACCGGCGCTCGCCTCTGCGTACAAGCAGGACTTGACCGTTCGCTCCCGAACCCAGCCCGCGCACAACCGTATAAGTTCTGCCGTTCCAGATCCCTTTGAGGGTCGTACCGAGCGGCAGGGCGGGCTCATACGACGTAGTCACGCAGCATCCCGTCCTCATCGTCTGAATAGATAGGTTTACCCGATACGTACTGCGCCACTTTGAGCATGGCGGGTCCGGTAGGGGTGGTGCCCTTCATGTTTAATTTATAGAACATCTTATCCAGATTTGCAAGATTTGACGTCCAGCCCGAATCCATTACCACATCGGGATCGCCGTCATGCCGGCCCGGAAAATGAAAAACCGCCAGCTCGCTTGTTCCGCTTCGCGCCTTGAGACTCAGCAGCAGATCGGAGATGGCCTCGCGCACCGCCGCCATCTTCGGCTTCATGCTGGCGCTGGCATCCACCAGCAGCGCGACGCGGAGGGAGCCGCTCTCCGCGAGCTCGTCTATGACGCGCACGACCTCGGAGCGCTGCGCAGGAGGAAGCTCGGTCATGTCCCCGCTGCCGAGTATGCTCTGCAGCTCCCGGCTGACCGCCTGCTGCACCGTCTGCGTCACGGTCTTGCGCGTCATCATCTGCACGGTCTGCGACAACTGCTGCGGGGTTGCGATCCGGCTCATGCCGCCTCCGGCCTTCGCAATCTCGCGGATTTCCTCGGCGCCGAGCAGACCGAGCTCTCCCTGGTCAACGACACCGATTACGTTGACGGTAATGCCTTCCGAGCGTGCTTCCGCGGCAGCGGCCGCCGGGCTGATTCCGACGTTCGAACAGCCGTCGGTGATTAGTAGGATCTGTTTCATCTCTTCCGCCTCCAACCTATGAATGTTCTTACTAGTTTCGCCAAGTCTGCGAGATTCTAATCACAGGGGCGGAAGAAATCGGGCGCCGGTCAGCGCGAAACTCCCAGCGCGTGGTGCTCGGCGTCACATGACGGTAGTCAACCACAAGCCCGCCGGGCCCTAGGACCGCCTGACGCTGACGGGCTTAGCGCGGAACTTTTTCAAGAAAAAGCAGCGAGGCACCCGCTAGGATACTCCGCTGCACGTCAACACATCCGAAAATTCAGCATTCGGCCTCCTTTCTGCTCATAAACTGGCAGGTCAAACGTTTTCACTCCCCTTTTCAGCTCACCACCTTTGGCCGCTCGATCCGGTTAACGCCGGGCCAGCGGAATGTCGCCCATTCCGGCTGATGCTTTTCGACACGTGCCGCGACTACGGTCATATCATCGATAATCTCTCCGTGATGACAGCGCAGAACACGTTCAAGCAGACTATCGGCAAAATCCTGGGGAATATCCGTGTCGATTTCCTGGATCACCCGCTTCATCCACATCTCCTTGTTGACCGCGTGTCCGGGTGCGTCATAAATGCCGTCGGTCATCATGATCAGCAGATCGCCGTGCTGAAGGGAACGCGAGAGCAGGTCCACTTCAATGTCCTGCAGGATTCCGACCGGCAGGTTGTTGGCCATCACCGGAATAACTTCGCTGCCTCTTTTAATGAAGCTCGGCGTAGAGCCGATTTTCATAAACGTCGTCTCCGCACTGTACAAATCGATCAGGGCCATATCCACGGTGGCGTACACTTCGTCGGAAGAACGAAGCAGCAGAACGGAGTTGACCGATTTGATCGCAATTTTCTCGTCCATGCCCGATTGAAGAAGCTGCTGCAGGATAGTCAGCGCAGCCGAGCTTTCCGCCCTGGCCCTCTCGCCGTTACCCATCCCGTCGCTCAGCGCCACGACGAATTTACCGTTGCCGAGTTCCGCCACAGAGAAGCTGTCCCCGGAAAGCAGCTCTCCGCCTTTGGCTGCTCCCGCGATTCCCGTCTCCACTTCGAATTCTTTGGCCGAGCCGAACGATACCGTGCTGTAGCCTTCTCCCCGCGGGAGCATTTCCTCGTTTTTCACCGCAATATGTTCTCCGAGAATTTCGCTTAACAGAGGCGCTATGATTTTGCGGCATTCATCGAAGCCTTTTGTATACTGGTGGATGATTTCGATCTCCACGTTGCCTTCGTCCAGCGAAATAACGTCAATGCTGTGTATGGACAGTCCGAGATCCTCCAGAGCCTGACGAATCTGCTCTTCCTGCAGAAACAGCTCTTGGCCCTCCCGCTTGATCTCCTTCGCCAAATCCTCCATAACCTGGGACACACCGCTCAATTGATCCGCCACAATCTGGCGGCTGTCCGAAATCTGCTTTTTCCAGTGCATATCATTCTGATATTTCGCATACTGGTTTTTCATAACATCCAGCACCTGATCCGGCTTTGTACAGGCCTGCTTCCAGTCTATCGGAATCTGCTTCCGTGAGAAATTCGGATTAAGCTCGATTTCCGTCATCATGCTTGTCATAAACTCATACGTCTGATAAAAGCGCTGATCCCAGCACCGGACCCGCTTCGGGCACATTTGGCAGGTCTGGCAGGACACAGCCTCCATGAAATGGCTGATCTCCTCTTCTTTCGGAACCGGCTGACTCTCGACCGTAAGCTGCTTGAAGCTCCGGGCCAGCTGCATAAACACCTGCGAAAACTGCTCGACCCGGCCGGCCGTAATATCTCTGACGCGTTTGGCGTAATCCTGCTGGGATTTGAGGTTTTCCTGGGTGCCCGGCACGTATTTGGCCAGCGTCTGCAGAACGCTTTTGGGTGTGAGCAGGAAAAGCGCGACCGCCGCAACCGATTCCCAGGTGGAGTTCATGACTTCCCCCTGCGTTCCGATATAAATGGAGAGGATCGAAGAGCCGAGCAGCATACCGAACGCTACCGCCATCCTTTTGCCTTCCTTGAGCAGGCCGGCCAGCATGCCCGAAAAGGCCAGCAGACTCATCTGATAAATCGCATTTGTATTGGCGAGGCTTAAAATAAGTCCCGTCACCACACCGACCGAGGCTCCGAACGGCGCTCCGCCCACCAGTGCGAATAATAGAATCAGGTAACGGGACACAACGTGCTCAACCGTAACCGGTCCGAGCGTCCAGCCCACCGTGCCGGTCATCATGGACGCCAGCAGAATGATGAGACAGATGATCTCCTCATGCTTGAGCTGATAATTTTTGCGGGTCAGGGTGAAGACGGGAACGGCTTGTACAAAAATAAGCGTAAGCACCAGACTCAGTACCGATTCCACACCCGTCATCGTCAAGGAGTACCAGGATAGGTCCGAGCTGACCAGATGGGCGAACATCTGCACGAGCAGCGTCGTGATGAAGACCAGTACCGGCGCCAGTGAGATATCCGAGCGCTCGTATTTCTCCAGTCCTTTCTGGATGAGAAGGAACACGATCATTTCCGTCAGGATAAACCCGCTCTGGGGCTGTACGGCAAGCAAGCTTCCCGCGAATAGAAAGACGCCTGTCCATAAGAGCAAATCACGACGCTGGAAATACATCACGGCAAAGAAAGCTATCGAAAACGGAGCAAGCTCCTCAAGGATCATGGCTCTCCCCAGCAGAAAGGCCATCAGCAAGAGCAGGATAGACCATTTCTTGGCTACAAACGATTGAATCAGTCTGTTTTCCGCCACTCTGCCCTGAGCTGCCGATTTCGTCCGCTGCACCGCGCCTGCCCACTGCAGACCGATGGAAAGTGCACCATTTCGTTTTTCCATGTTCAGACACCACCATTTCTCTTAGTGGTGTTTATTATAGGGGGCTTCTATCATAAATTTTGTCACAATGAGTTACTAGGGTTTAAGAAATTTCCGACAAAAAAGGGGGGCCTGTCAGGTCGCGCTAACGCCTACTCCATGGGCGCTTCTCCCCCCCTTCCGAACAGCCGTTCCGAAGCGGAGCCGGCCTATCGCCCGTAAAAGGGATGCGTATGCGGTAAGCTCGTGTCGATTCCCCGAATAACCGCATGTTAATCGACGCAAAAAAACCACATCCGCCGAAACGGAATGTGGTTGTAGATTTGTGTAAATAGTAGAGCGAGGAACAATTAGTCGCGGCGTCCGCCACGTCCACCACGCTTGGAGTCTTGCTTCTTCAGCGAAGAAATACGCTCTTCACTGTCCTTGAGGAAACGGTTCATCTTGTCTTCGAAAGACAATTTGCCGGGGGCGTTACGGAAGCCGCCACCGCGACCGCCGCGATCTCCGCGGTTACCGAATCCGCCACGATCTCCGGAACGAGGGGAGTCGAACTTGCCATTGCCTTGTCTTTCAGGGCGAGCAGGTTCAGCGGGCTTTTCAATCGTTTGCTTGATGGATAAGCCGATTTTCCCGTCCTTGTCCACGTTGATGACCTTGACCAGAACCTTGTCTTCCAGCTTGAGATGGTCGTTGACATCCTTTACGTAGTTGTCGGCAATCTCCGAGATATGCACCAGTCCGGTGACACCTTGTTCAAGCTCGACAAATGCCCCAAAGTGAGTGATCCCGGTCACTCTTCCTTCTAATTTGCTGCCCACTTCTATTGCCATAAAATACAATGTTCCTCCCTTAGATTGTTCAAAAGAATGGCTATGCCGATTATACCCCATTGCTGAATAGACGGTCAACATGGAGAAAAGCCCAAATAATCCGGTTTTACGGATTTTGTGATTTGGACGTCGGAATAAAAAAACGCGTTTCTCCGGCGCGGGCATAATTCAACTCGCTGCGGATTACTTGCTCCAAATACTCAGGGTCGTGCAAACGGGCAATTTCCTGCTGAAGGTCCGCTTTACGCTTCTGTTCACCGGTTAACTGCTGTTTGATCTGCTGCATTTCTGCACGCTTCTCGCTGATCTTGCCATGCTGTCCCCAGAATGTGACTCCCGCCCACGTCAAGAAACCGAGCAGAATGACGGCGGCAATACGGAATCTGCGGCGCGTGCCTTTGCTATTCGATTTAGGTTGCGTCTGCGTTGATTTGGGTGAAACAGGCATTAATCTCTGAGCCTCCTGATCGTGCAGGGTCATAGAAAAACCGACCCATACCCGGTTACTTACCCTTGCGAAACCACTTCTGAAACAGGTGCTTCAGAAATTGTATCCACCGGAGCACGCGGGCAGGTACCCGTAAATGCTTGTACAGGGGACGCGTTAGCCAAAGCAGCAGTTTCCACACAGGGTAAAACAATTGTACCACAACTCGGAACAGGAACATAGCCAGCGCCGCCAAAAAGCCCAGCAGTACCCAGGCCAGCTTGTATAACCCGACCGCAGGCTTGATAAAGAGCAGCGTAAACATTCGCCTCATGAACCCGAGGAGCCATTTAACGGCCCGGATCAGGACCCCGATAAGCTTACGGACAGTGCGGCTCATCGTCATCATGTAAACAAGCAGGCCGATAATCAAGCCGACAAAGACGAAGAACCGGACTTGTCCCTGATTGCTGCGTACGAGCGTCCCGAACACGCAGACGGTCGCCGTAATCCAGTAAACCACATCCGCAAGCGGGAAAGTCCAGCGCGGCAGCCGCAGCTGCACGAACACCACCCGGAAGGCGTCGTAGAGCATCCCCAGCCCCATCCCGCTGACGAACATTAACCACAAGGTTAAAAACTGGACGTTCAGTGTCACTTGAACAGCTTACCCAGAAATCCCTTGTTTTTCTCCGGGGAATTCGCGTCCACGTAAGACAAGGCATTGACGTATCCTTCTATCGCCACCAGCCCTTGCTCCAGACTCAAATTCTTGATATGCAGATTCTGTCCCTTAATAAGCAGAAACCCGCAGTCCGTCTCCAGCAAAAATTCCTCGCTGTCAAAGCTCTCCACATTCTTCACACCGGAGATCTCGAGCAGCTTGCGGTTGAGCATTTTCACTTCCTGCCGTTTGGTCTTTCCGGCCTCCATCATGGCGAGTCCCCCCTACAGCTTTTCCTACCACTACGATATGGGGGGATGTCCGTTTTTAGAACACCCGGAATCATCCGGAAGCATGTAAAAAAGAGGCCTAGTCGGCGTAAGCCGCCTTTCAGCCTCTTGGTTATCCGTTATTCGCTTCTTCCCGCAGAAGCGTGTACATGTGAGCCGCGTCCTCTTTACGAGTCGACTCCGTCAGCTGTTCCACGCGAACGGTCACTTTCTTCTGCCCGAATTGAATGGTAAGCTCATCGCCCGCCTTCACCGTCGAGCTCGGTTTCGCATCCCGCCCGTTGATCCAGACACGTCCCTGATCGGAGACGTCTTTGGCCACCGTACGGCGTTTGATCAGCCGGGATACTTTTAAAAACTTGTCGAGTCTCATTATTTTACGGCTTCTTTAAGCTTGTTGCCCGCTTTGAAAGCAGGAACATTCGATTCCGGAATAGAAATTTCTTGACCGGTTTGCGGGTTGCGGCCCGTACGTCCGGAACGTTTGCGGGTTTCGAATGTACCGAAGCCGATCAGCTGAACTTTATCTCCTGTGGACAGGGCGTCCGTAATTTCACCGAGGAAAGAGTTAAGGACGGTTTCCACGTCTTTCTTGGTGAGTCCGCTCTTTGTGGAAATGTTGTTGATCAGATCTGTTTTGTTCATGATTCGAATACCTCCTAAAGTGAATGACAATATGTAGCTGGTTTTGAATCTCACAGGAAAGCCGCTTCCGAAACTAAGTATTCTTGCTCAGCTTGGAAAATCCTGCTGAAAACCCTGCGTGGATTGAAGTTTTTTTGCTTCCTGCCACAATTCTTCCATCTCTGCCAAATCCGCCTCTGTCAGGGACTTGCCCCGGGCTTCCAGACGCTCTTCAATATACTGGAACCGGCGTACGAATTTGCGGTTGGTCGAAGCCAGCGCCTCTTCCGGATCGACTTTGAGGAAACGTGACAGATTGACGACGGCAAAAAGAAGATCTCCAAGTTCGTCCAGGCGTTCCGCTGCCGCTCCGTTTTCCATCGCTTCCTGCACTTCGCCAAGTTCCTCGGTGATTTTACCGATCACTTCCCCGACTTCGGACCAGTCGAAACCGACGCCTGCGGCTTTTTTCTGCAGCTTCAGGGCTTTCATCAAAGCAGGCAAATCCTTGGGCACGCCCGCCAGAGCCGACTGCTTCGACGGATCAATCCCTTTGCGGCGCTTCTCCTCGTCCTTCATCTGCTGCCAGTTGGCCAGAGCCTCCTCTGCATTCTCCGCACCTTCCGTGCCGAACACGTGGGGATGACGCCGGATCAGCTTCTCGTTGAGCCCCGCGATTACGTCATAGACGGTAAAAGCGCCGGTCTCCTCTTCCATCTGGGAATGGAGCATCACCTGCAGCAGCAGGTCGCCGAGCTCCTCGCACATATGGTCGGGATCGTCTTCATCGATCGTCTCCAGAACCTCGTACGCTTCTTCGATGAGATTTTTGCGGAGGCTGGCATGCGTCTGTTCGCGATCCCAGGGGCAGCCCTCAGGGCTTCGTAAAATCGCCACAATTTCATGCAGCCGATCCAGCGTACGGTTGCGGAGCTCGTCCCGGTCGCTGCGCGGCACCCATACAAGAGAAAGGTTGCCGTAGCCCTCGATCCGGTCAAGCTCGTAGAGAGGAATCCGGACGACCGTCTCCTCTCCCGCCACGCCAAGGGAGTGGCCCGCATAGACGGTATAATCGTCCGGGTAAAGCTCCATCAGCGTAAGCTTCACATCCGATGCCGTAAATGTATCGTACACTTGTCCGATCACCGTATGCAAGCGGGGGTTCAGCATGCCGGGCCGCAGGTCCGTCGCATCCAGAAGCTGCATCCCTTCGATGGGATCGAAGCCGAACCGAAGAAACGCCTGATCGAGGAAGCTCTCTCCCCCCACAATTTCCAGCGGAATGCCCGCGTCCGGGCATTTGGCCCTCAGCAGCTGTACCGTGTATTCGGCCACCATAGGATGTCCGGGAACGGCGTACACGACCGCCTGCGTTCGGGCCGACTCCAGCAGCGAAGCCGCTATCGCCTCATACGTGTCGTCAAAGCGGTCCTTCGCTTCATATATCGCGTCAAAAGTTTCATACCGGATTCCCTCCGCCCGGAGATAAGCGGCAACCGGATGATGATCGGTGCGGAGAATCAGCTTCGGAGCCTGCCGCAGCCGGCGCAGCACGCCGAGCGTGAGCTGGTTTTCGTCCCCGGAACCGAGTCCGAGAACCGTAATTCCTTGCGTCATAGTCCTTGCCTCCCATGCGTTTACCGGTTCCCGCGTCAGCGGAGCCGGGTATTTTCGCTGCTATTTTACGCCGAAACGGCGCGGTCTATCACGAAGCGGGCGGGGCGGGGCGCCGCTCGCGGCTCGCTTCTAGGGCCGCTCCCCCTGCGGAAGCAGGCGCAGCTTCGTCAGCGCCGAAGCCAGCTTGCCGCCGGCGGGGAGCTGCTCCAGCTCCGCGCGGTTCACGGCGCCGAGGCGCAGCAGCGCGAGCGCGTATACGGCTGCGCCGAGCGCTACCCCGGCCAGCGCCAACACGCTGGCCTGTCCGCGCGGGCCGAGGCCCGGGGTGGCTGCGCCAAGCAGCGGCCCTCCCGCGAACTGGAGCGCGCCCAGGGCGGCGCACATGAGCGCCGCGGCGGCAAGAGGCGCCAGGGCGGAGGCGCGCCTCCGCTCCGGTGCGCCGGTCAGCCGCCGCACCTCGGCGAGGCCCAGGGCAGACGCGGCAGCGAACGCGAGCACCGCCGACACGGCTGCGCCGGCGATCCCCCAGCGCGGCACGAGCAGCAGGCTGCCGCCGATCTTGACGGCAGCCGCAGCAAGCAGGTGCAGCGCGGGGGCGTTCACGGCGCCAAGGCCCTGCAGCACTCCGGCAAGCACGATGTTGAGTGTGCCGAACAGCGCCGTGAGCGCGAGCAGGGCCATCGTGCCGGACGCTTCTTCGCTCTGATAGAGCATCACGTTCACCGGCACGGTGAGAGAGGCCAGGCCGGCGGCCGCGGCCAGACCGAGCAGGCCCGTCATCCGCACGGTCCGCTCCGTGCGGATTTGCAGCTGCGCCGGGTCCGCCGCCTTAGCCGCGGCGATTGCCGGCACCAGCACGGCCGTCAGCGAGGACGCGACCATCGTCACGGCCTGAACCAAGGGCAGGCCGTGGTTATACAGGCCGAACTGGCGCATCGCCTCGGCCGGGTCCGCTCCCCCGCCGAGGAGCAGGCGGGGGATGGTGAAGGCGTCGATGAGATTGAGAATCGGCGTCATGATGGAGCCGAGGCAGATCGGCAGAGCGTAAGCGCCGATAGAGAGCATGAGCCGCCCGAACGGCTCTTTGGCCCCCGCGGAGACGGCGGCTTCAGCCTGGACAGCCTCTCCCGGAGCGGCCGGTTTATCGGCGGTCGATCGTCCAAGACTGTTCACAGCACTATGCGGGGCATCACCGGAGTCTGGACGATCCGGGATTTCCGCCGCCTTTGAAGCGGCCCGGCTTCCGGCTCTCCTCTCTTTGCTTCTCTGCCAATAAAACAGAAGCAGCAGCATGGCCCCCGCGCCCCCGGTTACGGAACCGAATGTGGCTCCGGCGGAGATATCGCCGTCTCCCGCGCCTTGCTTCGTCAAGTACAGCAGAAGTAGAACCATCGTAAGTACACGAACCGTCTGCTCGACTACCTGCGATACTGCGGTGGGAACCATATTCTGATAGCCCTGAAAATAGCCCCGGAGAACCGACAGGACAGGAACCAGCAGAAGCGCGTACGAAATGCTCCGGATGGCAGCAGCCGCATCCGCGGTGCCTATCCAGCCAGCAAGGGAATCCGCTCCGAAATACAGCAGGAGAAAGCAAATCAGTCCGGTCCCTGTCAGAAGCAGTGCTGCGGCGGCGGCCACCCGTCTCGCCCCTTCATGATCGCCTACGGCCGCCCGGTCCCCGACGAATTTTGCGACCGCAATCGGAAAACCTGCCGTCGCCAGGAAAAGAATCAGAAGGTACAGCGGATAAACGGCGTTGTAGATGCCGAAAGCCCCGTCTCCGGCTATATTCTGCAGCGGAATTTTTTGAAGGGTGCCGAGCAGTTTGGAGAATACCGCCGCGGCGGCCAATACCGCTGCGCCTTTAAGGAACAGGGAGCTTTTCACCGTCACGGGCTGTTTCCGCATTCTCTTTTCCATGGACATGGACGTCTCTCCTGCGATAATTGATTAAATAAGTCTGCCTTTGTAGCTACACTTCCATTTGCTTGGACAAGAAGGAAGCTGCCGTTTCGGCCATGATCCGCTCGGTTTTGCCCATGACCACATCGTTTTCCTTGCTGACCAGCAGAACGGCGCCGATCGTATCCCCGTCGTGAAGGATCGGTGCGATCACGAACGAGCCGTAAGCGTCTGCCGCATCCTTAACCAGCTCGTAGCTTCCGGCCGCTTCTTCAACCAAGGTTTGTCTTCCGTTCAAGACGCGCTCTACAAGCTCGCCCACCCGTTTGCCGTCATAGTCTTTACGTCCGCGGCCCGCGGCTGCGATGAAGGTTTCCCGGTCCGCTATGACGGCCTGGTACCCCGTGCTCTCATTTAACGATTCCGCGTATTCCAGCGCAAAATCTCCAAGCTCTCCGATCGGTGAATACTTCTGCAAAATGACTTCACCGTCGGGATTCACGAATATTTCCATGGGATCGCCTTCCCGGATGCGCATGGTGCGCCGGATCTCTTTCGGAATGACTACCCGTCCTAAATCGTCTATGCGTCTAACTATACCTGTCGCTTTCATACTGCTTAAAGCCTCGCTTTCCTTCTGGGGGTTTACACTAGGATGTTTGAAAAATACGGATTAAAGAGGACTCTTCCCATTATATATAAATTTCCTCATAAAACAAAAAAAGCCCCCTTACATCCGGAATTGGTTTCCAAGTAAGGGAAGCTTTCGGTTACTGCTCCATTTGTTTCGCCAAAAAACCGGCTGCAGTCTCCACCATTTTCGATTCCATGTTGCCCATCGTGACTTCTTCGTCCTTGCTCATCAGAATAACCGAACCGATCGGATCTCCGCCCGCAACAATTGGAGCGATGACGAAAGAGCTGTAAGTTTCGGGATTGTCCTTGGAGATTTCGTATGTACCCGAACCGCTCTCGATCGTCGGTTTACGGTTTTCCATGGTAGTCTCCACGATCTGCCCGATCTGCTTGTCCATATACTCTTTCTTCGAACCGCCCGCTACGGCGATAACCGTATCCCGGTCCGTAATCAGTGTGATATGATTGGTGCTCTCATAGAGAGACTCGGCATATTCTTTGGCAAAATCCCCTAATTCGCCGATCGGGGAATATTTCTTCAAGATAACTTCACCGTCGCGGTCGACGAATATCTCGAGCGGGTCGCCTTCCCGGATGCGCAGTGTGCGCCGTATTTCCTTCGGAATGACAACCCTGCCCAGGTCATCAATGCGACGAACGATTCCAGTTGCTTTCATGACTCTTGTTGCCCCACTTTCACTTGAAGTTTTGGATACGACTGGACGCCGATCTGCGTGTATTTAAAAGAGAAGGGTGTAGCGATTCGATTCTGACCATAGTATTCATCCGCCCCCATATTCTTATACATTTCCCTCTTTCCATCCACGCAAAATAAAAAGCCATCCCGTCCGGTGGACGAGATGGCTTTCGTGGTATAAAGAATGTTCCGCGCGGCTTCGCGGATGAGCTTACTTCGCCGCCGGCGAAGGACTAGCGGCCGGAGGCGTCGCTCCTGGCACGTCAGTCGGCGCCGCGCTCGGCGTCGTCTGCGGAGCCGGGCTTCCTGTCGGAGCCGGTGTGCTTTCCGGCGCCGTGCTGCCAGACGGTGCCGTGCTGCCGCCAGGTGCCGGGCTCGGATTGGTCGATGCGGCCGGAGTCGGGGTCGGCTTAGGAAGCTTGTTCGTTTCGATCAAGCCGGGAAGCTCTTTCTCCACGAACTCCTTCATTTTCACTTGCGCCAGGTCGGAGGCCAGCTCTTTCTTGGCGTCTTCGACGGTTTCGGTTTTACGGGATTCCACTTTCATGACGTGGTATCCGTAGTCGGTCTCAACCGGATCGCTGATCGTGTTCAGAGGCAGTTCGATAGCAGCCTTTTTGAAGCCGGCCACCCACTGGCTGACTTTGGCGTTCTCATACTTGCCGCCTTTATCTTTCGAACCCGGATCATCCGAGTATTCTTTGGCAAGAGCATCGAAGTCTCCGCCGTTTTTCAGCTTCTGCTGCACTTCTTTCGCACGCTTCAGAGCTTCTTCTTTCGTGCGGAGTTCTTTATTCGTAGCCGGATCGTTAAGACCGATCAGAATGTGACGGACAGTCGCTACATCGTAGGCGTTCGGGTCCGCTTTTTTGGCCTTTTCGTACTCGGCTTTGATTTCGTCGTCTGTAACTTGCTTCTCCAAGTGACTCGTGGAATACACGCTGAGTCTCATGAGGTCCTCAACGTCCTTCTCTTCGAGCTTAGCATCCTTTAGCTTCTTCTCCAGGCCGCCTTCCTGCGCGCCCAGGTAAGTTTTCAGCTGCGTCACCTGTTCGGTTACCTGCTTGTCCGCTTCTTTCTTCACATCATCGCTTGCACGTCCGGAAAGGACCTTCAGCATGATATACTGCTCCAGCATGCTTTGCTGATAAGCCGGATCGGTTTCGAACTGGGCGTATTCCGGATACAGAAGACGGTTGAAGGAAAGCAGCTTGTCAAACTCTCCGCGGGTCACTTTGCCCCCGTCTTTGTAAGTGGCGATAACTTCTTCCGGCGTGCCGGCTTTTCCTTCGTCCTTCTTGCCGCATCCGCTGGCCACGGCCAAAACAAGGACTAATACGGCAAGCAGCAGCCACTTGCTTTTGGCCCAACCTGATTTATTGTGTTGCATTCTGCAATTCTCCCTTCGTTTTCAAGGCTTCCCTGTATTGTAACAGAAAACGCTCCACCAATGCGATTGTGTCCTCGGGGGACAGCCCTTTGCCGCGGATATGAACATGAATCTGAGGTCCGGCAATCAGCTTGACCCGCCCGTCGAAGCCGTTCGAAATCGTAAACAGCTTCTGTCCGTCCAGTCTTTCCGTCTCATCGGGAGAAATCTTAATCTGATAATCGTCGCCCTTCTGGGAGATGGATTCGATTTTATATTCGGCTCCATACACCTTTAATCTGGCTACGGCCAAAAGATTGGAAACGGCAGGCGGAAGATCGCCGAACCGGTCCACCAATTCCTCGTCAAGGTCTTCCGCTTCCGCGAAGGAGCGGATATTCGCCACTTTCTTGTAAATCTCGATCTTCTGCATGCTGTCGTAAATGTAATCCGAAGGGAGGTAAGCATCCAGATGAAGGTCAAGCTGCGTGATCCATTCCTTCTCCGGCTCCGCCTGCTCTCCGTCCAGCTCCAGCTTACGCTTGGCGATTTCTTCGCTTAGCATCTGAGAATACAGGTCGAATCCGACGGAAGCGATAAACCCGTGCTGCTCGGCTCCGAGCAGATTGCCGGCTCCGCGGATGGACAAGTCCCTCATGGCAATTTTAAACCCGGATCCAAGTTCTGTAAATTCTTTAATTGCCTGGAGGCGCTTCTCCGCCACTTCGTTCAGTACTTTGTCGCGCTGATACGTAAAATACGCGTAGGCGATCCGGTTGGAACGGCCGACCCGGCCCCGCAGCTGGTACAGCTGGGATAAGCCCATCTTGTCGGCGTCATGGACGATCAGCGTATTCACGTTCGGGATGTCGACGCCGGTCTCGATAATGCTTGTGCTTACGAGCACGTCGAACTCGCCGTCCAGGAAATCGAGAATGGTCTTCTCAAGCTCCTGCTCCGACATTTGCCCGTGCGCCACGGTCACGCGGGCTTCCGGCACGAGCATGGAAATCTGCTCGGCCATCTGGTTGATCCCCTGGACGCGGTTGAACAGGAAATACACCTGTCCTTCGCGCGCCAGCTCGCGTTCAATCGCTTCCCGGACGAGCGTCGTGCTGTATTCCAGCACGTAGGTCTGTACAGGGAAGCGGTTCTCCGGCGGCGTCTCGATAACGGACAGATCGCGGACGCCCAGCATCGACATGTGAAGCGTGCGCGGGATCGGCGTTGCGGTCAGCGTCAGTACGTCGACATTCGTTTTCAGCCGCTTCAGCTTCTCTTTGTGCGAGACGCCGAAACGCTGCTCCTCATCGACGATGAGCAGCCCCAAATCTTTGAACTTCAGATCCTGGGACAGCAGACGGTGCGTTCCGATTACGATATCGACGGTGCCGGCCTTAACGCCCTTGGTCGTTTCATTCTGCTCTTTCTTCGAACGGAAGCGGCTCAGCACCTGAATGTTGAACGGATACCCCGAGAACCGCTCGCGGAACGTCTCGTAATGCTGCTGCGCCAAAATGGTCGTCGGCACCAGGACGGCTACCTGCTTGCCGTCGATAGCCGCTTTGAAGGCGGCGCGGATAGCCACTTCCGTCTTGCCGTAGCCGACGTCTCCGCAAAGCAGCCGGTCCATCGGACGCGGTTTTTCCATATCTTTCTTAATTTCCCCAATTGCCCGGAGTTGATCCGTCGTTTCGTCATACGGAAACATGCTTTCGAATTCCTGCTGATAGGCGGAATCGGAGCTGAAGCCGTATCCCGTTGTCGCTTGACGGTCCGCGTAAAGCTTGATGAGATCGTCGGCGATATCCTTGACGGAAGTCCGCACTTTGTTCTTTACCCGGTTCCAGTCGGCCCCGCCAAGCTTATATATTTTCGGCTCTTTCTCTTCGGAGCCGACATATTTCTGAATGAGATCGATCTGGTCGATCGGGACGGACAGCTTATCGCCGCCCGCATAAACAATATGCAAATAATCTTTATGAATGCCGCCAACCTCAAGAGTGCCGATCCCGACATACTTCCCGATCCCATGATTAACATGGACGACGTAGTCGCCGACTTTAAGCTCCTGGTAGCTTTTGATGCGCTCGGCATTCTCGATCTTCTTGTCTACTTTGCGCGCTTTGCGCTGCTTCTGCGTAAACATCTCGCCTTCCGTTATCACGACGAGATGAATGGACGGCAGCTCGAAACCGGTCTGCAGGTTCCCGTTCATAATCTCGGGTTCCTCGATTTGATAGTCCCCGAGCACCCGGCGGACACGCTCCATCCGCTCTTCGCCGTTGGCCAGGATGATTACGCGGCTTCCCGTCTTTTTCCACCGTTCCATTTCCGCTTTCAGAAGATTCATCTGCCCGTGGAAATTCTGCATGACCCGTGACATGAAATTAACGATATTCTGCGGCTGGGTCTGCGGAACTTGGCGCAGGAAAAGCGACATATAAAGCGTCGGATAGGTGCGGCGCTGCATAAGGGTCTCCAGCTGCTTCGAAAGCGTAAGAGCCGGGAGTGCCTTCCCGTCCTGAAGAGAGCTGGTGACCCACTCCACTTCCTCGCGCTCCAGCTGCTTGGACGTTTCCACAAGCCGGGCCGGCTCGTCTACGAGCATCACGGTATCTTCCGGCATGTAATCGGATAAGGTCTGCCGTTCCGGATAGAGCAGGGAGACATACTTGAACAGCCCCTGGAAGGTGTTCCCTTCACGGAGCAGCTCAATGTCATGTCCGATTCCCTCCAGCAGCCTGTCCTTGGCCTGACGGTCCGTCATTTTGGCAAGCTGGGCCTGGAGCAGTTCATAAGCATGCTGGGCAGCGCTTTGGAAACGCTTTCTATTTAAGAGAACTTCCCGGCACGGCTGGATTACGAACGAATCCAGCTTGTCGATGGAACGCTGGTCCGATACGTCGAACGTACGGATGGAATCCACATCCACATCAAACAGTTCGATCCGGACGGCAGTGGAAGAAGTCAGCGGAAATAAATCCACGATTCCCCCGCGGACGCTCATTTCCCCTTTCGCTTCCACCCGTTCCACACGCTCGTAACCGAGTTCGGTCAAACGGGTCAGAAATTCCTCCAGGTCAATTGTATCCCCCAAACGCACGGTGAGCTGGGCTTCCTCGAAAGTTTCTTTGGTCGGAAGCAGACGGCGGAACCCGGCATACGGCACAATGACCGCTCCCCGGTATCCGCCGGCCAGTTTCGTCAGCACATCGATCCGCTGCGCCAGCATTTCGGGACTGGCAATAGCCGCTTCGGCGGCAAGCAGCTCTTGTGCAGGATATAAGAGTACCCCGTCTTCCGGAAGACATTCGCTTAGATCCTCGAAAATCTTCTGGGCGGAGAACATATTATGCGTAACGATGAGAAGCGGACGCTGGAGCTGCTGCATCAGTGCGGCAAGCATCACCTGACGAGAGGAGCCGGTTAATCCGGCGATCAACTGCTCTTTCATGCCGGAACGAATACCCGAAATCACACTTTGAAAATCGCGGTCCGCTGAAAAAGCTTGTATTAAAGCTTGCAAATCAAGTACACTCCTCTCACAAAAAGAAGCCTCGGCGCTTGCCTAGGCTGTCATGACACAATTTTTGGCACATGTCCGGAGTACGGGATAAGCGCCCTAAGCAGCACGCAGGCAGCGGCCGGATTCGGTCACTGCAGCGGGCTGCCGATCAGGTTAAGCTCCGGATTGGCGTCCAGTGCCTGCTTGCAGTAATCGCAAACCACCTTGACCGTAACGCCCCCGTCCATGTTATACGCTATTATATCGCTCCGCTCTTCGGGGGTCAAGAAATGGAAACCGAGCTGGTATTCACTTACTTGATCCCGGCTGATTTCTCCGATAGACGATTGGCAGTGACGGCAAATATATTTTACTGACATCAATGTATGCCTCCTCGCAGGTTTCGATTACTCCTTAGTATGGCCCGAACTTTAAAATCCTAGCCGGCATTGGAAGTAATTTACGTGCCCGTGTGTGGCATACAATGTGTCTTGGAGAAGCCGATGCCCCCGTCCCGGATTAGCATCCCTGAAGCCCAGGCACAGGGAGGACGCGCCCCATTTTGTATCAGCCCGGCATACTCATTTTATCGCACCCGGGCCGCCCGGCTAATTTCCGTTTCCGTTGAAAACCGCCATCGTTTTCTCGAAAGGCTCGCTCAGACAGTGCTCCATCGCTTCGCATGTTTTATCCAGAACGGACGGAAGCGCCCCCGTCTCCGTTTTGCTGAAATTCGACAAGACATAGTCGACAATCGGATAACCCGGATTCGGGCGATTGATCCCCATGCGGATGCGGTTGAACGTAGACGTGCCCGTGTGGGCGATGATGGATTTGATCCCGTTATGGCCGCCTGCGCTGCCCTGGTAACGCAATCTGATGTTCCCGAACGGCGTATCCATGTCATCGTACAAAATGACGAGATCCGACACGTCGACTTTATAAAAGTCCATGAAGGCCCGGATCGATTCTCCCGACAAATTCATATAGGTCATAGGTTTCAGCAAGTAGGCCTTTGTACCGTTCACGCGCACTTCGGCCAGATGGCCTTTGCACTTATTCTGGAACGAAGAGACGCCCCATTTCTCGGCAAAACGGTCGATCGCCATGAACCCGATATTATGCCGTGTATGTTCGTACTGTTTCCCTGGATTGCCTAAACCGACAAAACATTTCACGTTTCATTCACTCCCAAAATTTTTTTACTTTTTTTAACTAGACGCCGTAACGATTGCCTGCCGAAACTTGTCTACTATATAGTGGTACCTTGCGCGGACCGGGCATAGGTCTGCGGATTTTCGGCCGCTCGGCTCATTTGCCGGTCCCAGCCGCAAATATAAAGTCATAAATTGGCGCAAATCATCATGATTTACGCTTCACAAAAATACGGGTAGCAGGTGATGAATCTTATGTACGACAACGGCCAGCAGCTTTACCAGGACGATCATTTTCAAGATCATTTGGAAGCGGAGGTTCCTGTCCAAGTATACTATCTTAACGCCCACAAAGATATAGGCTTCGTCTATCACTATTCTTCCCACTTCATCAAGATCAACAACACGTTTTACAACCGCGGCATGTTCACATTCGTATCGAGACCCGGTTATTAGGCGCTTTTTGGCAAGCGCTTACATAGCTTGTCCGTTTTCTTTGCTCCATTGGTAAAAGATAAAAAAGACTGCTGCCGGAAAGCCGGCAGCAGCCTTTCTTTTTGCCCGAAGGCCATGTTATTCTTTCGGTTCCGCAGCTTCTTCACCCGCAGGCTCGGCTTCGGCAGCCGGCTCGTCCGCAGTCGTTTCTTCAACTTCCTTCTGCGGCTGAAGCACGGTTACAACAACGTCCTGCGCTTCGGTCTTCACTTCGACGTTCTCAGGCAGCTTCAGATCGGATACGAGAATATTCTCCCCGATCCCGAGGCTGCTGATATCCACCTGAACGGAGTCGGGCAGATCGTCAGGCAGACAGCGGACATCCAGCTGCGCCGTCTCCACCTGGAGAATGCCGCCTTCCTTCACGCCTGCCGCTTCGCCCACGACCTCAATGGCAACCGTAGCTTTAACCGGCTCGTTCATGTTGATTTGATGGAAATCGATGTGGATGACATCCTGACTCAGGCTGTCTCTCTGAACTCCACTGATAAGTACGGGGCGCTTGCCCACGCCTTCGATATTAAGATCAATCACCGCATTCGGGTGGCTTCTCAGCAGCGGCACGAGTTCCTTCCGCTCCAGAACAACCGTCAGGCTGTCCGTGGTTTTCCCGTAAACTACGCCAGGCACTTTGCCTTGTCTGCGCAGCTGCTTCGCCTCCGACTTGGTGGCATTGGTTCTGGTATTTCCTTTAAGAGCTACTCCCATACAAAAAGAACCTCCCTTTTAGATGGCTAAAGATAAATTACCCATCTCGGGGAGGTTTAAATCAATTATTCACAAAAAAGTTCAGGAGTGCTTGTTTTCTTTCTTCGCCTTCATCTTGCTGCGAATGCGGTCCGCATAACCTTTTTTATTTGTCTGACGCTCACGGGCGATCGCCAGGTCGTTCTCTTCCACATTGTGCGTAATCGTCGACCCCGCTACAACATAAGCTCCGTCGCCGATTTTAACGGGAGCGATCAGGTTTACGTTGCTTCCGATAAAGGCATCGTCGCCGACTTCCGTCAGGCTTTTGTTGAAGCCGTCGTAATTGACCGTGATGGCGCCGCAGCCGAAATTAACGTTCTTGCCGATAACGGCGTCTCCCACGTAACTAAGGTGAGACACTTTCGATCCCTCGCCGAGCTTGGCGTTTTTGATTTCAACGAAATCGCCGATTTTGACATGATCGCCCAGATCCGCTCCCGGACGCAGATAAGCGAACGGCCCCACATTCGCGTGGCTGCCGACTTTGGCTTCCTGAAGCACCGATTGCTTGACGGTTACTTCGTCGCCCAGCGTGCTGTCGCAAATCTCGGTGTTCGGCCCGATCACGCATTCCGATCCGATGACGGTTTTGCCCCGCAGCGTAGTTCCCGGATACAGGACCGTATCCGGCCCGATCACGACGTCTTTCTCGATATACGTTTGAGAAGGGTCGATGAACGTTACCCCGCCCACCATGTGGCCGCGATTGATGCGCTGACGCATCAGCATCTCCGCTTCCGAAAGGGCGATCCGGTCGTTAACTCCAATCGCTTCTGCCTCGTCCGGCGTGCAGTACGCTTCGACGATCTCGCCGGCATTCTTCAGAATTCCGACTACGTCCGTCAAGTAATACTCGCCCTGGGCGTTCTCGTTCTTCACGTTCTCCAGCGCTTCAAACAGCTTGCGGTTATCGAAGCAGTAGGTGCCCGTGTTGATCTCGCGCACAGCCGCCTCTTCCGGGCTGCAGTCCTTCTGCTCGACGATCCGGTCAACCCGGCCGCCTTCGCCGCGGATAATGCGTCCGTAGCCCGTGGCATCCGTCATTTCCGCCGTCAGAATAGTACCCGCGGCGCCTTTTTCCTTATGCAGCTCGAGCATTTTCTCCAGCGTCTCCGGACGGACAAGCGGCGTATCTCCGCATACGACGAAGGTCACGCCGTCTTCCGCTCCGATAACGTCCTTCGCCATAAGGACGGCATGTCCCGTACCGAGCTGCTGAGCCTGTAAAGCATACTCCGCCCGGTCTCCCAAATAGCCTTTAACGGCTTCGGCCCCGTGGCCTACAATTACGATCGTTTTCTCCGTTTGTATATGTTCAAGTGTATCCAGTACGTGTCCCACCATCGGTTTTCCGCAGACGGAATGCAGCACTTTGTACAGCTTGGATTTCATTCGTTTTCCTTGTCCTGCGGCCAGTACAATCGCCATCAGCTTCAACTTCAATCCACTCCTTCTTCTCCTCTGGGTTTCACCCATGACTATATCTTATCTGCCGGAAAAAGAAAAGAGAGCCCTGCAGGTACAGGACTCCTTCTGCCAAAACCGGCGTTGATTATGCGCCTTCTTCAATAACTTCCTCTTCCGCAGCCGCACGGTCGTACTCAGACAAAACCGCCGCTTGAATCTTCTCGCGGGTTGTGGATGAAATCGGATGGGCAATATCACGGAACTCCCCGTCCGGAGTCCGTTTGCTAGGCATTGCAACAAACATTCCATTATTGCCGTCAATGACGCGAATATCGTGTACGACGAATTCGTTATCGATCGTAATGGAAGCAATCGCCTTCATTCTTCCTTCGGAATTCACCCGGCGAAGTCTGACATCTGTAATTTGCACTGTGTTCACCACCTTTTTCCATTCGCAGGACTTGGTGTATACTTCCACATTTTCGTGCAAATTCCTTCTGGATAAAGAGGAAAAATTTAGATTTTCCTGAAATTAAATGTGCTCTTAAACGTTTTCGACAGCTATCGCCGCAATCAGTTCGATTTCGACAAGCACATCTTTCGGAAGCCTTGCCACTTCTACGGTAGAGCGCGCCGGCTTATGTTCGCCGAAGTAAGAAGCGTACACTTCGTTAATGGCTCCGAACTGGTTCATATCTTTAATAAAGACGGTCGCTTTGACCACGTTCTGAAGAGTCGCTCCCGCTTCTTTAAGTACCGCCTGGAGATTTCTGAACACCTGATGCGTCTGCTCCGTCACGCCGCCCTCTACGAGCTGGCCTTCGGCATTTAATGGAATTTGTCCCGATGTGAAAACGAGATTGCCCACCTGTACCGCTTGGGAATACGGCCCGATGGCGGCCGGTGCTTCATTCGTTGAAAGGATACGCATAACTTGGATCTCTCCTTTATTCGGAATCAAAATAATTTCCAGGAATGACGGTTACCTGTTTCGTTTTGGAATCGACGCCGGTCAGCTTGGCCAGAGAGATATAATCCTTCACCAGCTCTTCCTCGACCTCGTTCGATTCGATGAACACGCCGACACCGCCTACCGTCGCTTTGAATTCGCCCAGCAGGTCCACCATTCCCTGAATGGTGCCGCCCGCTCTTTTAAAATCGTCAATGATCAAGACCCGCGCTCCTTCCTGGAGCGTCCGTCTGGCCAGTGACATCGTTTGTATGCGTTTGCTGGATCCCGAAACATAATTAATGCTTACGGCGGACCCTTCCGTAGCGTTGCTGTCTCGGCGCACCGTCACGACGGGCAGGTTCATAAAGGAAGCCGTCGCGTAAGCAAGCGGGATGCCTTTGGTCTCCACCGTCATTACGACGTCCAGCTCTCTGCCCGCGAAAGCGGTAGCGAACGTTTTGCCGATTTCGTTCAATACTTGAGGCCGTCCCATAATATCGGCCATATACAAAAATCCGCCCGGCAGCACGCGTTCCGGCTGCTCAAGCTGATTGCACAAATCCTGCACGAATGAAAGCGACGCTTCCTTGGCGACCTTCGGAATGAATTTCACGCCTCCGGCAGCACCGGCAAGTGTATGGAGTTCTCCGAGTCCTTCGTCCTCGAATACCTCTTTAATAATCGCCAGATCCTCACTGATCGAAGATTTGGCCGAACTGTAACGTTCCGCGAATGTAGTCAGCGGTATGAGCGTGTGCGGCCGAAACAACAAATACTGCGTCATCTCAACCAACCGAGCGCTTCGCTTCAATTTTTTCATGACGCACCCCTAATAAAAACCGAATATTATAAAGAGAATATACCATTTTTGTCCGTCTTTGTACAACCTATACAAGGAAAACGTCACATTCGGGACATGACAGCCCCCACCGGGACAGAAAAAAAGCTCCTCACGGGGAGCTATCGCAGCGGATCTCGAAATGTCCGATGCCTTACGGAAGCATCCGCACAGCGTATACGTCCTTGCAGAATCCTCTCAGCCCGTTATAGATCCGGGCCACCTTCGCTTCCTTCGACACGAGCCCGAATACGGTTGGACCGCTGCCCGACATGAGCACGCCGTCGGCGCCCAGCCTCTCCATCACTTCTTTCATCTGCCGGACTTGAGGATAGAGCTGGAGCGTCACCTCTTCGAGCACGTTGCCGAGGCTTCCGCACAACTCGTCGAAACGCTTGTGCCGGATGGCCTCAAGAACCTGTTTGGTGTCCGGATGATGGTTGATTCCCGCGGCATTCAATTTGCCGTAAACCTCCGAAGTGGACACATTGATAGGCGGTTTGGCGAGAACGACCCAGCACTGGAGAGGGTTGTCCACCGGGTGCAGAATCTCACCGCGTCCTGTAGCGAGCGCGGTTCCGCCCGTCACGCAGAAGGGTACGTCCGAGCCCAGCTCGCCGCCCAGCTTCTGCAGCTCCTCCGTGGGGATACCGAGTCCCCACAGACGGTTCAGCCCCCGCAGCGTAGCCGCGGCGTCACTGCTTCCTCCGGCGAGTCCTGCGGCCACCGGAATTTTTTTGTCCAAATGTATATAGACGCCCTTGCGGACGTCGTACCGATCTTTTATGAGCCTCGCGGCCTGGAAGGCGAGGTTCTTCTCATCAAGCGGGATATAGCCGGCCTGACTCGAAATGATGATCGTATCCCGCGGAAGTTCCTGCATTTCGATCCGGTCGGCCAGGTCGACCATCGTCATAACCATTTCCACTTCGTGGTAGCCGTCTTCCCGTTTCCGTAATACGTCCAGGGACAGGTTGATTTTGGCCGAAGCTCTTTCGTATATTTTCACAACGGTCACCTTCTTTTGGGCGCTTTGCCGATAATAGCTTCACATATTATAGCAAATGCCTCTAAGAAAAGCTAAAGCTTCCGACACAGCTTAAATACAGGCGGGCCGGGCATTTCCCATTTGTTTACTTATTTATTAACAATTGTATTCCTTATTAAACATCCAGCCGATTACCGTCCGAATTCAAGGCAGCACTATTTCTCACTGGTCCTTTTCGTATAGCCTCGGGTGACCGGACAGAACGTTAACAAAACAGTCGCCTATTTGATGAAAGCCCTATTTTCGCTTCTTCCGGGTTTTAAGCTCCGTGCTGCTGCTGACATCCAGTCTTATGGACGGCGTTTTACAGCCTGCTCAGCGATCTGGAGAGCTCTTTTCACCATATTCCCCGCATCTTTACTACGTATCCCGCCCCAGCCTTCACGCTCAACGGTCTCATAGAAACCAAGGTCCTTTGCGAGCTCATATTTAAACTCATCCGACATGACGCCTCTTCTTCTTCTGCTCATCTTAGTTCCTCCTTTAGAGTAGGGTTGCGGTAGGGGTGCACCAATAAGGTGCGGTTGCCGTAGGGCTCCCCAGTAGTATGCGTCGGGAACGGAATGTCATACATGCGGTCCTGAGTACGGACCGGAAAGCGCCGCTTGTTCCATTCCGCTGCACAAAAGCTCCCGAAAAAGCAAAAACGGCAGCTCCCAAAGGAGTGCCGCTGTTCTTAATGCTGTATATACGTGATGCGGAGTTCTTCTGCTGCGTCATCGTCACAAACCGTAACTTCAACGGATTCGGTCAAAATATCCGCGTAGCTGTACGAGACCCGCTTAAATGTTTGTTGTTCCTGGTCTAGCTTTACGATAAAAACAGAAGGGTAGGTTTCTTCCAAAACACCGAAACGCTCAATGGTTTTCCGACGGCCGCCATTTGCTTTCAACATGATTTTCTGTCCAACATGAGGCTCAAGACTGCGTTTGATTTCCAACAGCGCATTTTTAGCCATTGTGATCTACCACCTCTTTCTCTGTTTATTATACCTTAAAACAGTGCGTTTGTCAAACAAGCCAAATATTATATCAGCCGGACAAATACGTTGTCAACGGTATAAAATCCTATTTTTAAATCTTTACCTGGGCGTAGCTTTTGTCAAAACCTGAAGAATTATGCATCGCTGCCTTTTCCGAAGCTCCGTCAGCCCTTAGAAGCCCGGCGTCCCCCGCTATGAAACTCATCTATATAAAAAAGCGTACAGCCCCTTGTATCCAAGATACATGGTTCTGTACGCTTATTTTAAACGCCGGACAGGTGCTGCTGAAGCCGCACCCTCTATTCCCAAGCTTGCAAGCAATGCTTCCCGTTATCGCCTCGCCAGGCACCCGTCAGAAGCTTAAACAGTGGCTTCCGCAGTCAGATTCACGAGCCGGGGCACACCCATCCGGTAACTGCCCCTGGTTTCAATGCCGCCGACTCCGTCAAGGCCCGTCACCGTAACTCCGGCAAGATCGGCCATGGATACGGTGTCGCGAATCGATGTGTAGGACGCTTTGGCGGCTATACACAGAGGGTCCAGCGCATGTATGAGCACACGGGCGGGGGAGCTGGCGAAATTCGCTCCCGCCTGCAGCAGCGCCTCAAAGTGTGACTGGCAGGCACCCGCCACGATCGTCAGGGCGTCCCGGTTGCTCTGGTACTGCCGCGCGACTTGGACGGCTCTGACGAAATGAAGCGAGTTTTTATAGCTGTCGAGCTGGTGTACGTCCAGCTTCTTTCTGTTTTTCAGCAGGCCGTCATGTCCCGTGACAACGACGATATCGGGCTTCACCTGCGGCAGAAGCCGCTGCAGGGTGACAGCCATCTGAGATTCGCTCACATAGAAGCCCTCCGCAGGAATGCGGAGCTCTCCGTACAAATTCATGCTTTTGCGCAGATAGTTCGGGTCGCCGTCCAGATGCAGGATTTTACCCGGCATCTCGAAATATTGCGTATTCTCGGGCAGCTTGTTACGCACCAGATTATCGTTGAGCTGATACAGCTCCTGACGAAACTGGCGGATGCTGCGGATTGTCTCGCCTACCCTGGGCAGATTTACTCTCGGAAAGTCCGAATCGCGGACAGCCGTTACGCGGGTTAAATCGGTAATGGGAGCGTCCGCCAGCAGGCGAAAATCGACGCCCCGAAGAATCGCCCATGTCGTATCGATCTCCTGGATTCGAAAAATGATATCGTTGCCGTAGGATTTGCGGGTCGCCAGATCGCCTTGCCTCATGAAGCCATCCCCTCCTAAGCCTATCGTATGGCAGGGGTGGGCAATTGGTGATTAGCCCGCTTCTCTATTTGCTGCAGGTCGGGCAGTTCCGCAGAGCTTCCGTCACACGGCCGTATTCTTCCATGCTGAGCGTTTCGCCGCGGCGGCTGGGCTCAATGCCCGCCTCCAGCAGAAGAGCCTCCAAATCGCGTTTGTTCTCTTTGGAGAAGAACCGGGCTCCGAGGTTGTTATAGATCGTTTTGCGCCGCTGCGCAAAGCTGGCTTGTACCACCTCGAAGAAGAAGTCTTCGTCCGCTACTTCAACGGGAGGTCCTTTGCGCAGACGCAGGCGGATCACAGCCGAGTCCACGTTCGGCTGGGGCACGAAAACGGTGCGCGGAACGATGGTGACCAGTTCCGCTTCGCAGTAGAATTGTACGGCGATGCTGAGGCTGCCGTACTCCTTGCCGCCCGGCTTGGCCGCCATCCGGTCCGCCACTTCCTTCTGGATCATCACGACGATGTTTTCGAGCGGAAGCTTCTCTTCGAGCAGCTTCATGATGATTGGCGTCGTGATGTAATAAGGAAGGTTGGCGACGACGCTGATTCCGGACAAGCCGGAGAATTTCTCCTCGATCAGCTGTCTCAGATCGAGCTTCAATACGTCGCCGTGAACGACCTCGGCCGACGGGTAGGGCGACAGCGTCTCCCGCAGGATGGGGAGCAGACGCTGATCGATCTCCACCGCGACGACACGCCCGGCTTCCTTCGCCAGCTGCTGGGTTAACGCGCCGATGCCGGGCCCGATCTCCAGCGCTCCCTTCTCGGGGGAGAGTTCAGCCGCGGAGATGATGTTGCGCAGAACATTCCCGTCGGTGAGAAAGTTCTGTCCCAGACTTTTTTTGAGCACGAGATTGTGCCGGTTTAGAATATCTTTGGTGCGTTTGGGCGTTGCCACATCTTCAGAAGCAAAGAACGGGCCGCCGCCTTGTCCATTTGAGTTCATAGTCATCCTCCAAGCTTTCCTTACGGAAGCTGCCTGTGCGTAATTATTGCTCCGGAAGGTCCAGCTGCTCAACGGCAGCCTCGAACTCTTCCCGGGAAATTTGAAAAGCGGCGCAGCGCTTGTAAAACTGCTTACCATTACAATACCCGATTCCGAGCTTTTTTCCTACTTCGAGCCTTCTGGCCGCGGCATCGGGATGAACAACAAGTCCCGCGGCGATCAAATCTTCCCAGGTTAACAACGATACGGCGCCTTCATACTCTGTCTTGACGTTGGCGAGAGCCGATCTTATGGCCTCCGGCGTCGCGTTCTCCACCCCGATGTCGCCGCGCTTCTCCGCAAGTTCCTGGGGGAGAAAAGCGTGCTTGCAGCCGGGAACCTTGCCCGAAATGATTTTACGGATGCGTTCACCCGCATGATCCGGATCCGTAAAGACAATAACCCCTCTTCGTTCCTGGGCAAGCCGGATGCGATCCAGAATCGCCCGGTTGATTGCCGATCCCCCGGTTTCGATCGTATCCGCTTCGACCGCCCGTTTGATGGCGGTTGTATCGTCTTTTCCTTCGACAACAATGATTTCTTTGATCATGTTCTTTACCCTCTCTTAAGCGCACAAAAAGAAGAGGGCATCCCTCTTCTTTTTGCATACGGTTTGTTACCGGTTTGTAAATCTTCGTTACAGGTAACATGTTATCCTAATCTTGTGTCGGTTTATTCGGGCCGATGACATAAACGGTATATCCCCGTTTCACACCGAAAGTCTTGGCATAACTCATGCTGTCGAAATAAACGTCCATTTTCTGGTTTTTAATGGCACCGCCCGTATCTTCTGCGCGGCGGTATCCGATTCCTTCAATGTATACCCACCAGCCTAACGGCACAACGGATGGATCTACCGCAATCGTTTGGCCCTGCACGGGTTTCGTTCCGCTGGCCGTCCGGTTACCGACGCCCGGCTCTTGGGAAGAGTAAGCGGTCAAGGTAACGTTCTTTAATATTTTCTTCGCGTCTATGTTGGTACCTGCTTTAGTTACCTGCTTAGGCTTAACCGGTTCGGATGCGGCTGCCACCGTAACGACCGGATTTTTTGTGCCTACAGCCACAATCTTATCCACACTGGCGTTTTTGACTGCTTGATCGATAACCTGCTCGGATACGAGTTTTCCGTTTTCGAAAATCTTCTCTTTCTTTTTGACCAATACGCCTTCCTGGCCTTCCCGTACGACCTGCTCCTTGCCTTTCAGCAGATCTTCATCGGATTTCTGGACCACACTGAAAGCGATCGGCTCCGAAATTTCTTCCGTTTCTTTCTTCACCCGGACAACTTCGATAGCCGCATTGGCTGAAAGCTCCGTGTCTTTGGCCGGAGTCACTTTGTCGTGCTCACCCAGCGAAATATTTAAATCTTGCAGAACTTTATCTACCGTTTTCGCAGTGGTGTGCACCGTTTGTGTCTGCCCGTCGGCAGTTAGCTGCACGGGTGATGCATGATCGATGACAATCTTCTGACCGTCTTGAATCTTGCCGTCCAGCGGCATAGATATCTGATCGTGCTCACCGATTGTAATGGCTTGTTCATCCAGTAGGCGCTGCAGGACCCATTGTCTTGTTTCCACAACGGTTTCTCGTCCGTTTACCACCAATGATACGCTTTTACCAGCCGTACCGTATAACAACACCAAAAACATGAAAGTCAAAGCGAATGAAATGATAGCTGCAAGGATGATCATACGCAAGTTTTCATGCTTCCATCGCAATGCGAAGGACATGCTGGATGATCGCTTAACATGGGTCTCTGGTTGCGAGATATTGCCCACTTCTTCGGTCCTCCTTCAAAGCCTCGCCTCTGTGATACGCATGATGATTGGACGCGACTTAGGTTTATTTGGCGGTTCCTAACGGAACCCTTGCAATTGGCTTCTTTCCCGCCGGCTGACTGGTTGCTCTCAGTCTCTACGGGGTCGGCATCACCTCCGCTTGATGTTTACCTGTATGCGGGTCGAATACCCGTCCGATATGGAACAAAAAAGGCCATCGGAAATAGAAAGCTTCCCGGTGGCCTGTGTGTGAGCGCGACTAAACAGAATGACACGACAGTTGGTTATCTCTCCCGGTACGCTTACGAGGTTAGCTGACGGATTCGGGCCGTGAGAGCTGCCCTACTCGCCGGCGGTGCTGCCTGCACCTGCCATTGAGATTCACCCCAAATTGTTTCCTGTTGTATCGGCTCAAAAGCTGTGCCGACCTTGACAGCGGTTCCCCCGTTTTCCTTTTACGGAAACTCAGCGTTAAAACTTGGCGTTTATTAAGTTATCATGAAAGTATATTACGCTCAAATATCCAACCTGTAAAGGGGTCATATTCCTTAAAAATAAGCAAATTTAACCAAACCAACGGCATTTATCTAATTATCTTGCAGTCGTTCTCCTTTTTTCTCCCGTTATCTCGCTCCTAGTTTTCCCCATTTCCGCCGTTCCGCTTGGGGATTGGGCTTCCAGGCATTTTTTGACTATAATAAAAGATACGGCAAACCGCCCGAAAAGGCCCAAAGCCGCAATAACCGATTGAAGAAAAGCAGGTGAAGGCATGAATCCAATTCTTCACATTTCCCGTCTCAGCGGAGGCTATCTGCCCGGAAAACCGATTCTACGCGATCTCGATATTACAGTCGGACAAGGTGAAATGGTCGGTCTGATCGGACTCAACGGAGCGGGAAAAAGCACGACCATCAAACACATCCTGGGACTTCTGAAGCCGCAGGAAGGCAGCGTCCGCATCCGTAACCGGACCTTGGAGGAAGATCCGCTCGGCTACCGGTCCTCGTATTCTTTCGTCCCGGAGTCTCCCGAATTGTACGATGATCTGACGATTGAAGAGCATTTGGAACTGACGGCGATGGCTTACGATATTCCGAAGGAAGCGTTCAAGGAACGCGCCGGCCGCCTGATGAGCGAGTTCCAGATGGAGCCCAAGCGCAAAAGCTTCCCCGGCCAGCTTTCCAAAGGGATGAAACAGAAGGTCATGATCATGAATGCGTTTCTTGTCGAGCCCGCGCTTTATGTCATTGACGAACCGTTCCTCGGCCTTGATCCGCTGGCGATGCGCTCTCTTCTCGACATTATGGCGGATTTCAAGAAAAAAGGCGCAAGCTTCCTGATCTGTTCCCACATCCTGGCCACGATCGAAAGATACTGCGACCGGTTCGTCGTTCTCCATCAGGGGAAAATTCTTGCCCAAGGCACGCTGGAAGAATTGAGACAACAGACTGGGCTGTCCGACGCGACGCTGGACGAGCTGTTCTATGAGCTGGTGCGGAGGAATCCGGCATGAACCAGCAAGCAGCCGTTCACAAAGAGGGCACGGCCGGGGCTGTCCGGCAGCTCTGGAAGCGCAGATTCGACCATTACCGGCAGGAAACGTCCCGCTACTGGGCTTATGTCGCAAGAAGCCAGTTTTTCGGTTTTCTTTTCCTGATTTTTATCGTTTCTTCCTATTATTATGCAAAAATCCTTCAGCAGCTTCCGACATCTTTTCCCTACATTTGGATCGTTCTGCTCCTCCTCGTTCCGGCTCTTGCGGCCGGCTCGGTGCGAACCCTTCTAAAGAATGCGGACCGGGTGTTTCTGCTTCCGCTGGAACCCGTTATGAACGTGTTCTTCCGGTCGGCTTTCCGCTACAGTTTGGGTATCCAGGCCGCACGATCCATCATTCTGATGCTGATTGCATGGCCTCTGTACAAACACTGCACGGGTACGGAAGGACAGCCTTTATGGCTGATGGCTGTTTTTGTTCTTCTAATAAAAACAGCCAACCTGCTCGGATCGTGGCAGGAAGGCCGTTTTTCATCACCAGTCTGGCGTCAGGTCTCGGCGGGGTACCGTTGGGTCGTAACCGCGGCCGTCGTATTCGCCTTGTTCGGTACGGGTCCGCTTCCGGGCGGGATCGTTCTCCTGGCAGGACTTGCCGTCTGGGCGGTCGTGTACAGGCTCGGGCCCGGACAACGGGTAATGGGCGTCGCCTGGGATTATCTCATCGACAACGACCGCAAGCAGCAGTACCGATTGTACTTGTTTTTCAGCGGCTTCGCCGATGTGCCGCAGCTCCCGGTACGGGTGAAGCAAAGACGATGGCTGGCGGGCATTACGAACCGGTATTCGTTCCGGTCTTCCTCGCTTTATCTGTATCTCTTCACGAAGACGTTCGTCCGCTCGGAGCTGCTCGGCATCATCGTTCGGATCACGCTTGTGGCAGGTCTGGCGGCCGCGGCCGTTCGATCCGTGCCGGTGGCCGCCGCCGTCTGCCTCGTGGCCATGTTCATTTCGCTGATTCAGCTTACCTCGCTGGAGCAGTCGCACCGCTACACGTTCTGGCTGCAGACCTATCCGGTAGATCCGCGCCGGAAAGTGGACGCCGTGGTGCGGATCATCAGCGCCGCCTTCGCTCTGCAGGGAATCATCTTTACCCTGCTGATGCTGTTAAGCGGATCGGGCGTCTATGCAGCCGCTCCGCTCGCGGGCCTCGCGCTCGGCCTCGTGCTTTGCGCCACGGTCATGAAGCGGAAATTTACCGCTTCATTTGAGGCCGAGTAGGCGCACGGCATTGTCCGTCGTCACCTTGGCGAGTTCCTCGAGGCTCATGCCGCGCAGCTCGGCGGCCGCCTCGGCAACGAGACGCACGTAGGACGTCTCGTTGCGCTTGCCCCGGAACGGATGCGGCGTCAAATAAGGCGCGTCCGTTTCGATGAGCAGGCGGTCAAGCGGTACCTGCTTCAGAACTTCCTTGGGCTGCTTGGCATTTTTGAACGTAATGGGCCCGCCGAAGGAAATATGAAAATTCATATCCAGGCACATCTTCGCCGTTTCCCAGCTTCCGGAATAGCAGTGCATAATGCCGCCGACTTCGGCGGCTTTTTCTTCTCTCAGGATATGGACGATATCTTGATGAGCCTCGCGGTTATGGATCACGATGGGAAGCCCGACCTTGCGTGCAAGGCGGATCTGCTCGCGGAATACTTTCGCCTGCACATCTTTCGGAGACGTATCCCAGTGATAATCCAGCCCGATCTCCCCGATCGCCACTACTTTCTCATGCTTGCACAGCTCTTCGATCCATTCAAGATCTCCCGGCCGCATATCCACGGCATCGGTAGGATGCCAGCCCACTGTCGACCATATGAAGTCGTACTTCTCGGCAAGCTCGATGGAAGAAGGAATGGTTTCGCGGTTAAACCCTACGTTAACGATCCGGGTCACACCGTTGTCCCAAGCCCTTTGAATAGCTTCATCACGGTCTTCGTTGAAAGCTTCATTGTTCATATGAGTATGAGTATCGGTCAGCATAACGGGAACTCCTTTTGTTTCGTCTGTTTTTTGAATTAGGCGTCGAACAGCTTCTTGCGGAGGGCCGCGGCCCTGCCGCCCTCTTTTTCAAACAACTCGGCGGGATAATAGATGCGGTGCTGTCCCATATGGATACCCGAGATCGATTTGACGATTTCGGAGCGTGCCGAAATTTCCGTCAGTTTATCCTGGGCGTCAAGCAGTAAAATAGGCTGTTTGTCTTCCTTGCCGGTATCGGGCCGGTACACGTCATATGACTGGTCCGACGGAAAATCCAGTTCCAGGTAATAATCGGCATCAAAACCGGCTTCCTCCAGAGCGTCCCGGAATTCCGTCAGCAGCTCTTTGTCCCACTCTTCCACGGCTGTGAATTTGAACAAGCGGCGGTGCAGAAAACGGCCCGACAAATCAGCCAGCACCGGGTCTTTTTCCATACTCCAATACATCAGCACCGTCTGCATCAAAGATTCGTCGAGGAGGAAATAATCCCCCAGTGACAGCTTCCCTTGGAAAAGATGAAGGATGGGCTCCGGCATAAATGTAAACGAGTAACCGTCTTCGAACAGCGCTTTGGCGCACTCCAGAACTTTCCCAAGCAAAATTTCCGCACTCCGGGTAACCGGATGAAAATAAACCTGCCAGTACATCTGGTAACGGGACATCAAATAATCTTCGACGGCATGCATCCCGCTCTCTTTTACGACAATTTTCCCTTTATAAGGCCGGACTACCCTCAAAATACGCTCCAGATCGAAAGTTCCGTAATTAACCCCGGTAAAATACGCGTCCCGCAGCAAATAATCCATCCGGTCGGCATCGAGCTGGGACGAAACAAGACTCGTTACAATCTCCTTGCGATACGTTTTGCAAATGACACCGGCAACATCATGAGCAAATGTCGGCGAGACCCTCGAAAGCACCTGATTCACTTCGCTGTCACCTAAAATGATCCGGCAGGACCAATTTTCGTGATTCGTTCCGAATACTTTTTCTATAGAGTGGGAAAACGGTCCGTGACCGACATCATGCAGCAGGGCGGCGCATAAGCAAAGCAGCCTTTCCTCTTCCGGCCAGTCCGCATACGAGTTTCTTTCAAACTGGGAAATAATTTTTCTCGTAATCTCGTAAACGCCAAGAGAGTGGGAAAAACGGCTGTGCTCCGCACCGTGAAAAGTCAGGAATGAAGTGCCCAGCTGGCGGATACGCCGCAACCGCTGAAATTCCTTGGTGTTGATGAGGTCCCAAACCGTACGGTCCTGCACATAAATATATTTATGGACAGGGTCTTTAAAAACTTTTTCTTCTATCATTTTTCCGCCTCCTTTTCGACATAAAAGCCGACTATTTGCTCATTTAAGCAAGTATTTTGTCGAATAATGTTACAGGTTATTTTCCAAACTAAGCGTTACTTGTCACATAAATAAAACAATTGTCACTTTAGAAGAAAGCGTTTAACCGCATAAGATCCACTTATTTTTAAGGGTTAGGAGGAATTCGGCACTTCACAAAGAATTCATTAAATATAAAAACTGCAATTAGAGACCAATTTTGGGTTGACTATTTTGGGAATGCTTGGTATCATGAATATCGAAAACTATGTCGAATAATGACGATTAATTATTTCAGTAGATTGGAAGGAGCTTTTATATATGATGAAATCCACAGGTATTGTAAGAAAAGTCGACGAATTGGGGCGTGTCGTTATTCCAATCGAACTTCGCCGCACACTTGGTATCGGTGAAAAAGACGCGCTTGAGATTTATGTAGACGGCGAGCGCATCATGCTCAAGAAGTATGAGCCTGCTTGTATTTTCTGCGGCAACGCTGAAAATGTGACTTATTTCAAAGGAAAAATTGTTTGTCACGAATGTTTAAATGAAATGCCAATACCTGTGACAAAATAAGAAAAATAGTATATAATAAGAACTAGCAAAGTTCCCATTGGTAATTCTAACCTTTTTCATATCTCCTCTACGTCTCTGATCCCGGCGGACCACCGTCACGGATTAGGGACATTTTTTTGTCTGGAGGAATGAAAAAGCTTTTCAGATACGAGCTGCACGAACGCCCGGATATTGAGCAGCAGCAAGAAGCCTTGAAGAGCTTCCTCGTATAAAACCCCGCCGGATGTCAGGTGTCCCTGATACGGACGAAGTGCCCCGGACGGAGCAGCTGCCACTTAATACCTATGCTTTATTTGAGGCGGTGGTGGAAGCGAAAAATCTTTGATCGGCATAAGCCTATCCGCGTTTCTGATAGCTTAGGCGACAATAGCCCAGATTACGCACCGCGTGCTTCCCGCACCCCCGTGCAAAATCACAGAACGATGGCTAATCATCTTTACCCCGATCTCAGCATGATTTCCCTCGCCGCGTGAGACTCAATTCTGAAGCAGTTCGTTGTAGACGTCCCGCTTCGGAAGCCCCCTGTCGGAAGCGGTCTTTTTGATCGCTTCCTTCTTGTTAAGCCCCTGCTCCATGTAATGGGCGGCATGCGCCTCCAGCGAAAGCTCCTTCCACCATGCGGCTTCCGCTTCCGCCGTTTCGGCCGCGCTGCGTCCCTCCACGAGGACGACGTACTCGCCTTGAGGCGGATGCTCGCCGAGATGGGCCAGCGCGCCGCTGATCCGGCCGCGTCCGAACTCCTCGTAGCGCTTCGTCAATTCGCGCGCCAGGCAGATCTCCCGATCCCCCCATGATTCGAGCATTTGCTCGAGCGTACGGACAACCCGATGGGGGGATTCGTAGAACAGCAGCGTGCCCTGCGCAGGCGCCAGCCGCGCCAGCTCCCGCTGCTGATCTTTCTTATCGCGCGGCAGGAATCCGATGAAAGTAAATTCATCGGTAGGGAGCCCTGAAGCGATAAGGGCCGACAAGGCCGCGTTCGCTCCGGGGACCGGCACGACCCTGACTCCGGCTTCAATTGCGAGCCGGACCAAATCGTGCCCCGGATCGGAGATCGCCGGCAGCCCCGCATCGCTGACGAGCGCGACGGTCTGCCCCTCGCTCATGAGCCGGACCAGCTCCGGGCCGCTCGCCTGCTTGTTGTGCTCGTGATAGCTGACGAGCCTCCCGGAAATGTCGAAGTGAGTCAGCAGCTTGCGGGTCTGGCGCGTATCCTCCGCGGCGATTAGGTCCGCTTCCTTGAGGATGCGGACGGCCCGGAAGGTCATGTCTTCGAGATTGCCGATCGGAGTACCGACCAGATAGAGCATCCCGGCCCCGGCCGTCTTCTCCGGTTCCCGGCTGCGGCCCCTTCCCTTAACCTGTTCCGGCGGAGATAAGCTGGCATCTCGGTCCTTATCTTTGCCGGTTGCTTCGGCATCGGCCTGCTTTTCCAGGTTCAGTGAATCTTTCGGTTCCGACGGTGCTTGTTCCTTTATTTTATCTGCCCCGTACTCTGTACCAACCGCGACCGCAGCGGCCGCATCTCCCTCCTTCCCGATTTGGCGCTGATCGTCTTTCTTCATTATATAGCTTCGCTGTATGTTAAAATTCATGCCGGTTATCCTCTGTTTCTTTCGTCGTTTTCCGGGGCTTTTTGCCCGCCTGGTTCCAGCTCACTCTTCTCCCCGTAAAATACGGCATGGAGTTCGCCGCAGTATCGTCCGCCTTCCTCGTGAACGAAGAGCGGCGGAAGAGTCCGCATATCCGCTTTGCCGTCACGGATGCCTTCGATCAGTACCATCATCGCTTCTTCTCCCTGCCTCGGATGAACGAAACGTACTCTTTTGGGCTCGACACGATACTGTCTCATCCATGTGCAAATATCGACCAGCCGGTTCGGCCGGTGTACCATGGCCATCTTGCCTCCGGCTTTGAGCAGTTTAGCCGAAGAGGCCACCACGTCCTCCAGGGTACAGAAAAGCTCGTGCCTTGCGGCAGCTACGTGCTCGTTACGGTTTTGTTCGCCCGCCGGGACCGGCAAATAGGGCGGGTTGACCGTCACCAGATCATACTGCGAAGCTCCCAGCGTCCGGTGAATCTGCTTGAGATCGGCATGTACCATGTGAAGCCTTTCCTGTAAACCGTTCAGCTCAATATTGCGCTTCCCCATACCTGCCAAGCGCTCCTGGATTTCCACGCCCCAGATCTCGCCCGCGGCTGTTCTTGTAGATAACAGAAGGGGGATGACTCCGTTGCCGGAGCACAGATCCACAATTTTGCCCCGTGGGGGTACCGTGCAGAACCTTGCCAATAAAACCGCATCCAAAGAAAAAGCAAATACTTCTTCGCTTTGGATGATTTTCAAATCATGTGTCAGCAGATCATCGATCCGCTCCGTTTCATGCAGTGCAACCTGCAAGCGGACTCCTCCTTTATTTTAACCGGAATTCTCATATGGAAAAAACCGTAGAGAAAAATTCCCTACGGCTTACGTTATTTATTTAAGAAAGACAGGCAGAACAAACAGTCTCCTTCCGTCCGCAAGTGTCCGTAATAGACATTGCAGATATGGAAGCCTTCATAATACAGACGGGCCAGGTTGTCGTATCCTTCGCCGATTACAGGCTCAATGCCTTTCTCGGGTTCGGAGTCCGTCTCCTCGGCATCCCCCTGCTTCAGCAATTTGCGAAGCTGTTGATTTTCCATCATCAGCCTTTGGTTATCCTCAAGCAAAGAAATGATGGTTTTCTTCAAATCGCCAAGCTCTGCGTATGCTTTTCCGATCTGCTCTTCCAAACCGTCGATTTGCGCAAACATTTCATGTTTCTCCACTGTCTCACCTCAAGTAACGCTTCCCGCATCCGTTAACTAATCTTGCTCCGCTACATCGTCAAAAGGAAGATCCATTATTTTGCCGATATCGTACAGCTGAACCTTGCAAGTTTTTTCGTTCATGTTCAGTGAAAGCACCTTGCCGTTGCCAAGTGAAGTAATCACATAAGTTCCTACGGAAGGCACGCTGTCTTTGGCGCTCTCGTAGTTGTCATGCTCGAACTTCAGGCAGCACATAAGCCGGCCGCACAATCCGGAAATTTTGGTCGGATTCAGGGACAGGTTCTGGTCCTTGGCCATCTTGATCGACACCGGCTCGAAATCTCCCAGGAAAGAAGAACAGCACAAGATTCGGCCGCACGGTCCGATTCCGCCCAGCATTTTGGCCTCGTCCCGCACCCCGATTTGACGGAGTTCGATACGCGTTCTGAAAATGCTCGCCAAGTCCTTAACCAGCTCCCGGAAGTCCACCCTTCCCTCAGCCGTAAAATAAAAAATAATTTTATTCCGGTCAAATGTATATTCCACGTCCACCAGCTTCATTTTTAGCTGATGATCCTTGATTTTATTCAAACAAATCCCGAAAGCATCTTTGGCCGCCTTCTTGTTCTCTTCAACAAGCTGGGCATCAGTCGGATTCGCAATCCGGATGACTTTCTTGAGCGGAAGGACAACGTCGTTCTCTTGAACGGTTTTCTTTCCGATGACCACTCTACCATATTCGATGCCTCTGGCGGTCTCAACGATTACGGCGTTCTCTTGTTCCACAGGAAGGTCAATGGGATCAAAATAATACACCTTGCCCGCCTTTTTGAAGCGGACACCTACGACGGAATACATGTTACACCCCCTGTATGTCCACTAGCATTTTCTCGACAACCAGCTGCGGATTGGCATTGAACCGGAGCCGTTTTTGAAGTTCAACCGCACGGGCCAGCAAACGCACCCAATCCCCGGTTTCCCTCTTGAACGACAGCGGCCCCATCCAGTCCATCTGGTCGATATATACGAAATTTTCCTTGCGACCGATTCGCAGGGAAACCATGTCTTTCAACCATAAAATCATGAGATCGAAAAGCAGAGCCGTATGATCGGCCAGCCCGGCTTTGATCCACTTCTGCTGCAGCGTAACAAAGGAAGACGGATAGCGTGTCAGCGTTTCCCTCAACAATTGTATCATTGTGCCGCGGATTTCGGCAAACCCATTTGTCTGAATCATTTCTTTGGCCGCTTGGATGCCGGCCGTCAGATGAATGGCAGGCTGCACCAGGGCAGCAGGGTGACCTTCTTCCAGCAGAACTCTCGCCATCTCGCCCCGGGGCATAGGTGTAAATGAAATCCATTGGGAACGGGACTGGATGGTCGGCAGCAGAGCATGTCCATTCTCGGTAATGAGTACCGCAACCACTTTCGAATTCGGTTCTTCCAAAAACTTAAGCAGGCTGTTGGCAGCCTGAACGGTCATTTTCTCCGCCTGGTTCAGAATATAAATCTTCGTGCCCGAACCGGCGGAACGATAGGCAAACTGCTTCTGCAGCTCGCGAATCTGGTCAATCTTGATGGAAGCCCCATCGGGCTCGATTCTGTATAGATCCGGATGGTTGCCATGCTCGACCTTCCTGCACTCCAGACATTCCCCGCAGGCGTCATCCTTCAGGTTCGTGCAGTAGATCGCTTTCGCCAGCATAAGGGCCGTCTGCTTCCTCCCCGTACCTACCGGACCGCTGAATATATAAGCGTGCGATATTCTATCCTGCCGCAAGCCGCTTTGCAATATGCGCTTGGCCGTTTCCTGGCCTGGGATCGTTTGAAAAGACATTTGTATATTCTCCACTGCCTTTAAAATAAAAAGTGGATCAGCATGCCTCGTATTTCGCCTATCCGCTGCAAAATTTCCAGCCGTCCCTGCTCCGTTTCAAGCAGATCGTCCGCCATGCCGAGCAGTGCGCCGTCTACTTCCTCCAGCAGCTTATACCTCTTCGTCCGGCCTCTCCGGTCCCATCCGCGAGTTTCACGCAAGCCGACGCCCTGACGGGCCGTTTCCTCCAGAAACTGCTTGATCAGCAGCTTGTACTGCCGGAGCTCCCGCAGCGTCATGGATCTGGAAAGACGGTCACCCTGGAGCCCGATCTGCTGAAGCATCCGGTTAAGCTGCTCCATGGTGACCTTCTCGTCATGCTTGAGCATAAAGGCGGAAAAGTCTTTGGGAGGCGTTTGAAGAGTAGGCGCCGTTTCAGGGACTTTTACGTTCTTACCGATCGGCTGCCACCCCGGGTTGATTTTCAAGCTTCATGCTCCCCTTTTGTTGCGTATTGGCGGGTACCGTCGGTCGGTTCCTGCCGGTTTAGAAGTGCTCAAAACGTTCGACCGGAAGCAGGAATACGGCGGCACCGCCGACCTGTACTTCAACCGGGAACGGAATATATGAATCTGTCGTACCGCCCATCGGCGATACCGGCGTCACAAGCTGATCACGGACTTTGCAGTTAGCCTTGATCACTTTGAAAACTTCCGGAACCCGCTCATCCTCGATACCGATCATGAACGTCGTGTTGCCCGCACGCAGAAAACCGCCGGTACTGGCCAACTTGGTTGCACGGAACCCTTCCTTGATCAAAGCATTGGAAAGACGATTGCTGTCTTTGTCTTGAACAACGGCGATTACGAGTTTCATCGCAGATCCCCCTCTTTCATTATACCTCAGGCTTTGGAAAAAAGACACGATCTAACAGTTGTTTACAATCCTGCAAAATATCACGGGCGATTTCGTCCTGCGTGCGGTCCGCATTAATCAGACAAATCCGCTGCGGATTTTGTTCCAGGATCTTCATAAACCCTTCCCGGACGCGGGTATGATACGCTTCGCCCTTCTGTTCGATCCGGTCAAGGCCTTCTCCGCCGGCTGACTGAGTCCTTGCCAACAGCCTGCGGCGGCTCGTTTCAACCGGAACATCCAGCAAGTACGTACGCGTGGGCTCCAGGCCCCCGGTCGCGAAACGGTTAATCGCCGCTACCTCTTCCAGGCCGATTCCGAGTCCGTAAGACTGGTAGGCCAGACTCGCGTCGACAAAACGGTCGCAAAGCACGATCCGGTTCGCCTTCAGCGCCGGTAGAATCAATTCCCGGACGTGCTGGGCACGAGATGCGGCATAGAGCAGAACTTCCGTATGGTCCGCCATCTCCTTGTAGTCCGGCGTAAGAACAAGACTGCGTATGTGGTCGCTGATCGGTGTGCCTCCCGGCTCCCGGGTTACGACTGTATCATATCCGAGCGCCTGCAGCGATTCGGCCAATCTACGCAGCTGCGTCGTTTTGCCCGAGCCGTCAGGACCCTCGAATGTAAGAAATAGTTCTTTCACATTACCCTCCTAAAAATGAAAACGAAACCAACCTTCAGGCCGGAAGTTATTCTATGTTGCTTTCACGGGTATCTTCCGGAGTATCCGTCAGTACCTTCAGACAGCCCTTCGCCGCCTCACGGCTTCCATGAAATCTCGCTCCCGAATCGGCCAGCCGCTTAAGCTCGGCCGCCGTATCCTCTTGAATAAGCTCTCCAGGATACAGCAAAGGAATTCCGGGCGGATAGGGGATCACCATTTCAGCGGATCTTTTACCGGCGGAATTCTTAATCGGCATGATGCATACAGACTCCTGTACACGGTCCTTCCTGTCTCGGGTAACGGGTATGTTCATGGGAACGGGTTTGGAAACGGAGTTAAGAAGAGGCTCATACATACTATTCGGGCTGGTGCCCGGAAGTTCCTGCTTATTTGTCAAGTATTCCTCGGAAATGACTGCGCAAGCTTTCAAAGCTCTCTCCGCATCTTCTATTGTCGAGACAGGCGTCAGCAGAAGCAGAACGGCTTTATCCGCGGCGAGCTCCACAAAACATCCGGCTTCTTCCAAAAGTCCCTGCAGCTCTGAGCCGCTCAGCGTTCCTGTCCCGTCATAGATCGTTACTTTGAAAGGATCCAGGTGCTCATAGGCGGCTTGTCCTGACTGATGTTTCAACTGCCGGAAACCGTACAGATCCTCCAGCCCTTCACGAAGACTCTGAACGGCTTTTAATCCTCTTTCGACGAGCTTCTTCCCGTTGAGATGCATCTGTCTCCTCGCCAAATCCAGAGAAGCCATGATCGGGTAGGACGGGCTCGAACTTTGGAGCATCGAAAGCAGCATGCGTATTCTTTCCCGGTCCAGCCGGTCATGCCGGAGATGAAGCATCGCCCCCATCGTCATCGCCGTGAGCATTTTGTGGGTGGACTGGACCACGGCATCGGCGCCGCAGGCAAGCGCGTTCTCCGGCAGCGCCGGGTGAAAGCCGTAATGCGCCCCATGCGCCTCATCCACCAGCAGCGGCAGGCCGTGCCGGTGCATCAGATCGGCATAGGGGCGCAAATTCACTCCCATTCCGAAATAGTTCGGATTGGTCAGCAGCAGCCCCTTCGCCTCCGGATACCGGGAGAGCGCGTCTTCGACGTCGCTCAGCCTGACGGAGGCGGGTATACCGCTTTCCCCGTCGGTCCGCGGGGAAATAAAAACCGCGTGCGCGCCGGCCAGCATTAATCCGTGAAGCACGGATTTGTGGGCGTTGCGCTGCACGAGAAGAATGTCGCCGGGCCCGCACAGCGACATGATCATGGCCAGGTTGCCGGCCGTACTGCCGCCAACGAGAAAAAACGTCTCCTCCGCCCCGAAACAATCCGCCGCGAGCGCCTGTGCCTCGCGGATCGCCTCTTCGGGTTGGTGGAGATCGTCCAGGCCGCTGATCTCGGTATAGTCGAGCGCCATCAGCGGCCCAAAAAAAGGAGCGGCCTCTCGGTCCGCTCCCCTGCCTGATTTATGACCGGGTACGTGGAAACTGGCCGGTCTTCGTTCATAATGCTCCCTCATTTTTTCAAAAAGGGGCGCGTTTTCGCGATTTGGCATATCCAAGCATCCTTTGAAATCCTATATTCATGAAGTAAATTAAGCATACCTGTCAGCCGTCCAGAAAATCAAGGCATATTTAACGCATCATTCTTACTGCGCCCGAACTCAGGCGTTTTGCTTATAAAAAATCTGCTTTAACTGGCGGATAAAAAAAGAATATTTAACATCCATCACATCGGTGCGCACAATTTCAGCCTCGCAAGCATCACAGATAAATTCCGAAGCGATCTGAATGCCTTCCTGCTTTTCTTCTCCGCACACGATACATTTCACCAGAACCGGGTCTTCCATACGGATCACCTCTACTTTTTTTCCTATTAGCAGTATGTCCGGTTTACGATTCTTTTAGACGCAAAAGAAAGGTTGCAAGCACGCTACGGTGCCTTCGCTCCACGAAATGCGGGGTTCGGCGGTTTTGCCTGCGCGCAAAGCTTCCATTACAGCAAGCTTTCTCCCCTTTAATCTTTAAAAACCGCAGCTTTAAATCCGATATAGATAGAGTACCCTACTTATGAGATACTGACTAGGACAACAGACGGTTTATACGGAGGCTTTCCAATTTGAAAAACAACACTTCCAGCGATGCGATTATCTACACCTACACCCTTCTTCGGCGAATACCGCATCATCTCCTGCTGCTCGGCGTTTATTACGCGTTTGCCGCGGTATGGACGGTTAAAGCCCTGCTGACAAACAGCTTGCTTTCTTTATGTCTCGGCTATATTTTCGTTCAACTTCTTCATATGCTGGCAATACGCGGGTATCTGCATTTTGTGAGAAAAGCGGAGCCTCAAGGCTGGTCTTTCCGGTTTGCTCATTTTTGGACGGGCTATATTCCTGATCAGTACGTGATGCTGCGGTCTTTCGTCCGTCTTCACCTGCATCTTCTGATCTCGGGCTTCGCCGGTATACTGCTTCTGTATCCTTGGCTCACCGCTCCGGCCTTGTCCAATATCTTGTTTGTGCACCTGTGGATTTTAGGAGGACGGTTTTATATGTTTCTGATGTTCCGGAAACAATACCAGGTCGGCTGGCTGCGTCTCCGTGCTAATGAAACATCATGCTACAAGCAGTAAGTTTCGTACCTGACTGCCTAGTATCTCTCTGGAAACAAAATTGGTAAAAATGCATCTCAAAAATGGAAATTATCAATTTCAGAAATGGAAAATATATCGTGATGGGCGGCTAACGTCATGCGACGCCCCACCCGTTTGGGGGACTGCGCGGCACATAAAGATCGGATCCGAGGTTCTATCCTTGACCGGTCTTTTTTCATACCATCTTGAATTTATCTTTAAACAGCAAAAAACCTTTTCGAATTGGAGTTCGAAAAGGTTTTATTCGTGCTTGGCAACGTCCTACTCTCCCAGGACCCTTCGGTCCAAGTACCATCGGCGCT
>NZ_FNVF01000002.1:77177-653592 GCF_900107975.1 Paenibacillus sp. UNC499MF | reverse complement strand
CACAAAAAAGAATTTCGGATTACATCCATTTTTACAACCATCATCGTCCACAGCGAAAGCTAAACAAGCTGACGCCGATGGAGTATCGACGCCAGCTTGCAGCCTAGGCTTTTTTCAATGTCCGTTAAATGGGGGCTTGACCACTCGGGCGACAGGCTCTTTTTATATGAAACAGACTTTCTAATCCAGGTTAATCTTGAATTGCAGCAGTCCGACCTGCCGCATCGTTTGAAAAAGAATGACAAGCAGCGGTCCCAAAAACATGCCGGCCACGCCCATCAGCTCGAAACCGATGTATAGGGAAATCATGGCCGCAAGCGCGCTGATTCCGACCGAATTGCTTAAAATCTTCGGTTCGATAACCCGGCGGGCCAGCGTAATCACGATAAACAGCAGCATAATCTGCATAGCCATGCCCGGGTCGCCCAGCAGCATCCTGTAAACCGCCCACGGGAGAAAAACAAGTCCCGTTCCGATTACCGGCACGAATTCCATAAACATGACGAGCAGGGCAATCGCGAGCGGGTAGTCCGTCCGGATAAACAAAAGGCCGATCAACGTAAGCACGTAGGTAAGCATCGACATCATAACTTGGGCGTACATAAATCCGAATAACGCCTGACGAAGGGACACGATCAAGCTTTCGACTTTTTCACGGGAACGGTCATCGAACATATTCAGGAAGGATTGCTTCAATACGGGCAGCGAGTAGGAGAATAGATAGAGGGAGAACAAGTAGACGATGAACAAAATAAGAAGGTTCGGGATGGCCGCGGCCGCTCCCAGAAACGAGTCGGACAAAAGCAGGATAAAACGCTCTAATGCCTGGGCGGCGGAAGCCAGTCCGTTTTGCAGCCAGACTTGCATTTGAGAGTTATCGCCCGGGAAAAGGGATTCATACATGAATCTCGCCCTTGCGGCCGCATCCTCCACATAAATGCCGGTTTCCTCCAGATAAACGGGGATTTTGCCCCAAAAGTTCATGAATTCCGTCACGACTTTGACGCCGATCATGGAGAAAAGTCCCAGGGTAAGCAGCGTAAACAGCGTGCTGACAAGAGAAACGGCTGCCAACCTGCGCAGTTTAAGCAGCCGCATTCCCATTGTCACCACGGGCTCCAGCAGCATCGCGGTCACGATCGCCAGCAGGAACGGCATTCCCACCGTGAACAAGCCGTACAGCAGCAGAAGCCCGAAAGCCAGTATAAGCAGGGTTTTCCACGACACGTGAAAGAACTCCCCCTTTATTCCTCCAGTCCGGCTGCAGGATCTTTGGGCGTTTCGCTTTCGTTCTTCGTGATATTGACGCGGGTGATACGAAGCCGGTCCACCTCGGCGACTTCAAACGTGTGTCCGCCGAACACGACTTTCCTTCCCTTGATCGGGGAGCCTTCAAGCGTCTTGAACACCCAGCCGCCGATCGTATCGACTTCCTCATCCTCGATTTCGAGATGAAGCAGTACGTTCAAATCTTCGATCAGGGTACGTCCCTCGACGGACGTGATGTTGCCTTTGACTTCGATGCTCGGTCTCTCATCCTCGTCGAATTCGTCATGAAGCTCGCCGACGATTTCCTCCATGATGTCTTCGAGCGCCAGCATCCCCGCCGTGCCGCCATACTCGTCCACGACGATGGCAAGCTGGGAATGCTTTTTTTGCATAAGCTTGAGCACTTGGCTGATCTCCATGGATTCCGGCACGCTGAGAATCGGCCGCACGAACTGCTGCAGCTCGACCCCGGCCGTGGCATCCGCCGTCAGCAGATCGGTAATGTGGACAAAGCCGATAATCTGGTCCTTGTCCCCCAGAGCCACAGGGTAGCGCGTATGCTTCGTCTCGTAAATATGCTGCAAAATTTCGTCGTAAGGCTGGTCGATAAACAAGCAGTCCATGTCCGTGCGGGGCAGCATCACCTCGCGGGCAATACGGTCGGAGAATTCGAAAATATTATCGAACAGGAGCATTTCGTCGCGGTCGATGTGTCCGCTTCTGGCGCTCTGATTCATCAATATGCGGATTTCTTCCTCCGTATGCGCGGCATCGTGTTCATTGGCCGGCTGAACGCCGAACATTTTAAGAAGCAGGCGTGCCGCTCCGTTGAGAACCCAGATAGCGGGAAGAAAAATTTTATAGAAATACATCAGCGGGGCCGAAGTCCACAAAGAAACCGCATCGGGTTTCTGAATCGCCAGCGATTTGGGCGCAAGTTCCCCCAGCACGATGTGAAGAAACGTCACAATAGAGAAGGACAAGACCAGCGAGATCGTTCCGGACAGGAACGTCGAATGCCAGTTAAGCGCATGGAAAAGCGGTTCGATAATGAGCTCCGCAATCGCGCTCTCCCCGACCCAGCCGAGTCCGAGAGACGCAAGCGTAATCCCGAGCTGGGTGGCGGACAGGTAAGCGTCCAGCTTCTTGGTGACGGTAAAAGCGAATTTCGCTTTCTTGTTCCCTTCATTCACGAGCTGCTGAAGTTTCGATTGACGCACCTTCACGAGCGCGAACTCGGCGGCGACGAAGAACCCGTTGAGCAGTACCAGTAATAAGACCAGTGCCATGTTCAGTAAAATTTTATCCCATTCAAAACTCCCCAATGGTTCTCAGTCTCCTTTGCTGCTAAATTACGTCAGAATGGCCTGACGCCGTGTGAAATCCTCGCCGGAGTAATAAGAATTCGCCACCAGCAGGTTGGGACCGCAGCAGGAAACGGCCGGACAATGGCAATCGACCGTTCGGCTCAGCGGATGGTTCAGCCACCGCTCGAATACGGTCTCCAGCTTATCCTCGCGCAGGTTGCCCAGAGCCGGGACGTCGGCAAAATCGGTCACGTAAACGTCACCCGTAAACATGTTGACGTTGAGACGGTTGCGCCCGTCGGGATCGTTGCGGACCGTCAGGTTCGGTTCGCTTCGCAGCCTGCTCAGGAGCTTCCGGTCTTCCTCGGCGCCGTTGCACGCGTAGAAAGGAAGCGTTCCGAGCAGCATCCACATCTCGGGATTGCGCCCGTCCAGCAGACGGTGAATCGTGTCCCTCAGCTGATCCAGGGTGAGAATCGGCAGATTGGATGCAAAAGAGCTCGGATACATGGGATGAACCTCATGCCTCTGGCATCCGATTTCTTCAATGATTTTATGTATAGGAACAATTTTCTCGCTCGTGCGGGTGTTCAGCATGGATTCCGCCGAAATAAACATCCCGCCCTTGCTAAGTGCCACGGAATTATCCAGCATGCGTTCGTACATTTTGGAAGCGGCTTGCATTCCGACAGGCCGTCCCGAACGGACAAAACCTACCTCGTGAAAATCTTCCGCGCACGTATAATTAAATGAAATGTGCATCACATCCAGATATGGAGCGATCCACTCGTACCTTTCCAGTTCCATGGTGAGATTGGAGTTGATCTGCGAGCGGACTCCTCTCTCGCGTGCGTACCGCAGCAGAGGGACAATATATTCCTTTACGGTTTTCTCGGAGAACATGGGCTCCCCGCCCGTAATGCTGATCGTTTCCAGGTGCCGGATTTCTTCCAGCCTGCGGAGCGCATGATCCAGGGCAAGCTTCGGCCCTTCTTTCATGACAAGCGTATCGCCCACCGCACAATGCTCGCAGCGCATGTTGCACAAATTCGAAACCGTGAATTCCACACTGGTTAACGTGTGACGGCCGTACTGCTGGAGCGAACGTATCGGATCCCACGGATCGTAGGAGGGCGAAAGTTTCATTAAAGCCGGGACAGCTGTTCGTTCATTCATTTCTTCTTCACATCCGGTACCAAAATTGGGGTGATTTCCGAATCCCCCTGGAATATACGCCGCTTTACGCAAACGTATGCCCTCTATTGTACCCGATGCCACTGAAAAATGAAATAAACTCCGTTACAGTACCGGGCCGTCTTCCTTCCTCGGCCCGTGGGGACGCAGCCAGGCCGGCGCCCACCAGTTCAGTCTGCCGAACAGCTTCATCAAGGCGGGAACGAGCAGAATGCGGACAACGGTCGCATCGATGAGCACGGCGAGCGCAAGGCCGAGGCCCAGCGCTTTCATAATCTCGATATCGGTAAAAATAAACGTGCCGACCACGACGATTAAGATAAAAGCCGCGCTCGTGATTAGCGAGCCGGTTTTCATCAGCCCCTCGGCCGTACTGCGCTCGTTGTCCCCGGTGCGGTCGTACTCTTCCGCTATCCGCGAAATGAGAAATACCTCATAGTCCATCGAAATGCCGAAGACGACGCAGAAAATAACGATCGGCACCGTAGCGCTCACATAACCGGTCGAGGTTACCCTCATCATGTCGGCCAGGAAGCCGTGCTGGAAAACAAGCACGACCGCGCCGATACTCGCCCCCAAGCTCAATACGTTCATCAGGACCGCTTTAAGCGGGAGAAGCAGCGAGCGGAACGCCAGCAGCAGGACGATAAACGTCACTCCCAGGACAAACATAATTACCACCGGCAGCTTGTCTTGAATCCGGTCCAGCATATCCAGACGGTACGCGGGACCGCCCGTCATATGGACGTCCAGCTGCCGCCGGTCGAGCCCGCGGAGACTCCGCACCAGAGCGTCGGTCGCCCGGTCGTCGGGATCGCTTTCCGGGACGACGCGGATCAGCGTGCTGTCGCGTGCGTCCCCTTTCTTCCCAGAACCCGGAGAAGAAAGGGAAGGCTCGCTCAGCAGCGCGGCCGCCTGCCCGTCGCTGAGGCCCGGGAAGCCGTCCAGCACGCTGCGCACGGCCCTGACTCCGGCAGCCGCCTTCAACGAGGCGGTATACTCCCTCAGGCGGCCGGCGGCGGCCGCATCCCACCTGCCCCCGGGAGCCGTGACCAGAACTTGCAGCGGGTTCAGCTCCCGCGGATCGAAAGCCCGGGCGGCCAGATCGTCGGCTTGCCGGGCGCCGTACTGCGGCGGCAGGACATCTCCGCTCGGCGTGCTGAGCTGTATGCCGCGTATGGGCAGCATCATGGCCGACAGCGCCGCCGTCAGCACGAGAGCCAGAACGACCGGGTGGCGCATGACGAAGTAAGCCGTCTTCTCCCAGAAGCGCCGTGTCGCGCCTCTCTCCGACCACGCTTTCGGCAGGACGCGCAAGGAATTCACGTGTCCGCCCAGCATCCCCAGCAGCGCCGGCAGAAGGGTGTTGGCGGCCAGAACGGAGATCGTTACGACGAGCATCCCTCCGAGACAGAGCGAGCGGAAGAAAGAGAGATCCACGAACAGCATGCCGCACAGCCCGATGAGTACGGCGATTCCGGAGAAGAAGATGCTCCGTCCCGCCATCCCGCAGGTCACCGCAACGGCATCCGGAACCTCCCTGCCGGCCTTCAGTTCCTCCCGGAACCGGCTGACCATGAACAAGGCGTAGTCGATTCCGACCGCAAGCCCAAGCATGGTTACCATGTTCGGTAGAAAATTGGACAAGGCGGCATGGCGGGCGATAAAGTACGTGATCCCCAGCGTCGCGGTCAGACTGGCTAGTCCGACGATCAGAGGCAGCAGAGCCGCGGGCAGCGTGCCGAAAATGATCAGGAGCACGATCAGCGCGATCGGCAGGCCGATCATCTCCGCTTTGGCGATATCGTTCTTGCTCGCTTTTTGCATATCGGCCAGCAGGGCCGGCGCTCCGCCCACATACACTTTCGTGCCCGGAGGCGGAATCAAACGAGTCTGGATCTCGCCGTATTTTTCCAGCACCTTCTCCACTTCAAGCGTAAGCGCTACGTTCACCGCCTGAATCTCGGCCGCCCGGTCCGATTCCTTTCTCGGGCTTTCGACAAACGCCCATGAATCCACATAGGGCAGAGACTTCAAAGGCTCCAGCGATTTGGCAATCGACGCTTTCGCTTTGTCCGTCGTCAAATCTTTGCCGTTTCCCTCATACACGAGCTGCAGGGAGGAAGGCGGAACCCCCAGCTTCTCCCGCATCAGGTGAAACCCGGTATCGGATTCGCTGCCTTTCGGCGTAAACCCGTCGTCTTTCAAAAGCGCCGGCACTTGCCCCGCTAAAATTGCGGCTCCGGCAAACAAAACGACCCATACCGTCAATACCCGTTTGCGGTACCGGTACATGACGGAGCCCCACTTTAAGAAAAATCCCGTCTTTTCGCCAGGCTTCAATCCATTCCTGTTTCTACCGTTCATTCCGCTCATTCCGATTCCTCCCTGGCCCTCTTGCATCTTACCGGAAGCCTCCCGTCTAAGCGGGATTTCCGTAATCGCTTCCTTTAGTATGGTTGCGGGATTTCCATTTTATATCTGCCCTGGCGAAAGAAACACAAAAAAGCCAAACGGAGCCCTCCGTCGGCTTTCGGCTTGTAACGAGTTATTTCAGAAATAATAGGGCCCTCTATCGTACTTACTTGGCGCCACAGCTTACAGGGGATGAACTTCCGTAATCATGATCGTCAGTTTTTTGGATAAATCAATCTCATAGGGGGCGGCTATCAATTCACGCGCTTCGTTCTTGACCACACGGACCACGGGCCGTTGGGGGGCCGAAGCGTTGAGATCGACCACTACGGCGATTTCGCCGGTATTGAGCGCAACGGTGACGCCGAGCGGGTATATGGCCACCTTATCCCGGAACAGGTTCAGCATCTCCGTATCGTACAGGGTACCGGCTCCGCCCATAATGACTTCCAGCGCCTCGTGGGGAAGCATCGCCTTGCGGTAAACCCTCTGAGTCGTCATTGCGTCATAGGAATCGACCATCGCGATCCATTTCGCATAGGAATGAATCTCTTCGTCTTTGATTCCTCTGGGATACCCGCTGCCGTTGATCCGTTCATGATGCTGAAACGCGCAGTGGGCGGAGAGCAGAGGGATGTTCGCTTCATTCTTGAGCATTTGATATCCGTATACCGTATGCCTCTCCATTTCGGACCATTCCGGTTCGGACAGCTTGGAGGGTTTCGAGAGAATCTCTTCCGAGATTTGCGTTTTGCCGATATCGTGAAGTAGAGCCCCGAGGCCCAGCGTCATCAACTCATCCCTTTCGTATCCATGGCTCATCCCGAGCATGGTGGTATACAGACAGACGTTAAGCGAGTGCTGATATAAGTAGTGGTCTTTAATCTGAATATCGCCCAGCATAATCATGGCGTCTTTATGACGGGATAAATCATCGATCACGTGGTCCATCTGCTGTCTGAACGATTTTCCGAAATGCTGGTAATTAGCCAGTGTTTTCCGTCCCGGTTCGTTCATCAGCTTGCGGAAGGTGGTGCGGATTTCCGTGAACAGCCTGCGCTTGGTCTCCTCCGAGACCAGATCGTCCGGAACGATATCATCCGTCAGCGCATCCTGGATATACAAATAGTCTATTCCGTATTTTTCCAACCGCTCCAGCAGCGATTGTGTTAATTCGACATTTTCCGCAAGCAGCACCGCTCCCTGCTCGTTGTAAATATGTCTGCCCAGTCTCATGCCCGGTTGGCATTGGCTGATGGGTAAAAGCCGCATATTCTCCAAACCCCGCGATCTGTATATTCCTCTCTTTATACCCTTACTGTATAAGATATTTTTGGAAAGAGCAATACAAAAACCGCGTTTTTTCGACGCGGTTCTTGGAGGTTCTTTTTCATGTTCCATCCATTTTTGTAAAAACTATCTCTCCTGTTGTTCAAAGGGACACGCTAAAACCCGGAAAAACTTAAACGACCCACAAATAAACGATAAAAATAGCGGCCAGTATAAAGCGGTAATAAGAGAAATAAGTCAGTTTCATGCGCTGCACGAAACGGATAAAGGTCACAATCGCAAGCAGGGCGACAACAAAGGAAACGATAAAACCGACTGCGAAAAACAGGATGTCGTCCGATGTGAAGTTCTTATAGCTCTTGAGCAGGGAGTAGCCGCTGGCGGCAAACATGATCGGAACCGCCATAATGAACGTAAAATCGGCACCCGCTTTACGGGTCACACCGTGAAGCATACCGCCGGCCATCGTCGCGCCGGAGCGTGAGAATCCCGGGATCAGAACGGATAAGCACTGGTAAAGGCCGACGATAAAAGCCTGACGGTACGAAATACCGTCCATGTCTTCTACGACCGGTCCTCTTGTCCGGTCCATTTTCTTCTCGGCGACGATCATCAGAATACCGCCCAGAATGAGGGACACGACAACGGTTTTTGGGGAAAACAAATACGTTTCAATCAAATCGTCGAACAGAAAAGCGATTCCCATCGCCGGGACGATCCCCAGCAGAATGTGAAGGACATTTAACCGGGATGCTCCCGCTTTAACCGCTACCGGCTCCCGGTTGATTCCGAGAATACGCAGGATCCGTTTCCAATACACGATCACGACGGCAAGAATGGCGCCGAGCTGGATCACGATCGTGAACGTCTTCATGAGCGGTTCTTCGTCGCTGATTCCCAGCAGAGACTGCGTCAGAATCATATGTCCGGTTGAAGAAACCGGCAGAAACTCGGTCAATCCTTCGACAATCCCGATAATCACGGCAATCCACAAACTGTACATGGTCTCTCTCCTAATAATGACAGCTGGGGACCTGTGCCGGGCATGGACAGATCCCCGCAACTATACATTTTACCCGGATCAAAGGGTCAAGACAAGTTAACCCCCGGGCGTCGTTCAAATGCCTGCAGGCTCCCAGCGGGGCTTCATAGCCTCTTGGAAACGCTCGGGATGCTGAAGCTCTTCGCCCAGAATATCCCTCAGCAGCTCGGGAAGCAGGTATTCCACATCCGTTCCTTCGCGCAGGGATAAGTAGCCGACTCCGAACGTAAACATGTCGATCATACCGACGGTATACGCCCGGTCATTCTCCAGCGCCGCTCCGTTAACGAGCACCTCGCGGATTTTGCGCAGCGGCTGCCCTTCCGGATCGTAGCGGACGCTCAGTCCGTCCAGGCACAGGATGCCGAGCACTTCCCCGCGGAAGCCAAAGCCCCGGATCGGCTTGCTCTGGAATTCCGGCAGGAGGGATTCCTCCAGCGCCTGAAGCAGGCGGCCGCCAGTCAGCTTGACCCGGCAGGGATTGATGGGGCCCGGACAGATAGCCAGGAGGCGGCCCAGCGTGACGGGCCCTCTCGCAAGCCCGCGCAGCAGCTGGCCGGCGTTGACGAGCCCGATTTCCGCCTTCATCCACCGGCGCAAACCGGAGGCGAGCAGGTTCCCCAGCGGGGAATCGCCATACCAGTCAAGCTCCAGAGGGGCCACCAGATCCGCTACCGGAATATCCAGGGCACGCCGTCCCAGCTCCGCGCTGCGGGCGATAAGGTCCGCGATACCGGCGTCATCGTCCCAGCCGGACATGGCGTGAACGCGGCCTGTGAGCCGCTCGATGCGCCGCTCCGGCACGTTATAGGCGATCTCTACTTCTCCCGCATACTGGCCGTATTTGCCTGCTGCGCAGACCAGCGTATCCCGGATGTGCAGCGGCTTTTCCAGCAGATGGTGGGTATGGGCGCCGAGGATGACGTCGATGCCTTCGACCTCCGCGGCCATCCGTTCATCGTAACGGAGCCCCAGGTGGGACAGGACGACCACGATGTCGACCTGCGGCCGCAGCTTTTCCACCCAGTAGGCAGCAGCTTGAACGGGCTCCAGGACATCCCAGCCGAGCAGCTCGTAATAGTCCGTAAAGGCCGCCGTCAAGCCGATTAAACCTACGGTGATGTCTCCTTTGCGCACGATATGATACGGAACCATCCAGGCGGGAACCTTCCCCGTGCCCGCATCGAGGATGTTGCTTCCGATAACGGGAAAGTCCGCTTTCGTTTCAAAAAGGCTCCGAAGCGCATCCGGAGCATAGGTCAAGCCTTCGTTATTTCCCGGCACCATCGCCTCATAGCCCGTGGCGTTCATGATTTCGATATTGGCGGCCCCGCCCGTCCCTTCGGTTTCGAGCCTCATCCGGTCCAGATGATCGCCGATATCCAGCGTCAGGATCTCATCCCCTTCATGGCGGCGTCTAAGCTCTTTGAAGCAGGTCGCAATTTTGGGCATCTGTTCGAAATGACTGTGCAGGTCATTCGTATGAAGAATCACTAACGTCTGATGCTTCTGCTGCTTTTCGGGCATGATTTCACCTCCGCTGTAAAGCCTGTCTCTATTACGTATGCCATACTTTGCTTCATTATGTAAGAAGCCCGGCTGCCCGGACAGCCTCATTATATCATTTTCGTTTTAGGATATGATATGCTAGTTGAAAACGCAACTATCAGGAGAGAAGCCCCCATGACGTTTCATATCCGACTTTTTGCGGGCTTGGCCGATGAGCTCGGCCGCCCTTCCATTGATATAACACTGACCCGTGACCCCGGTGAAAAATCCGTAACCGTTCAGGATCTCTTGGACGAAATAGGCAAAAGATTTCCCGGCGCCCGTTCTCTTCTCGCCCACTGCTTTCTGGCCAAAAATCACGCTTACGCCGATCCCGGTGAGCTTGTAACCGAGAGCGACGAGCTGGCTCTCATTCCTCCCGTGTCGGGAGGAAGCGGCGAAGAGCCGCAGCCGGAAGACGAAGTACCGGGAATCTCCCGCTATGTACTCACGCGGAATCCGATTGAGCCCGCCGAGGTCCTACATAAGGTTACCCATTCCGACTGCGGAGCGACACTCGCGTTTATCGGTACTACCCGTGAGCATACGCACGGGGTGCGTACCGTCCTGCTCGAGTACGAGGCCTACGAGCCGATGGCCGTCTCCGTGATGGAATCCATCGGCGCCGAGCTGGAAGCCCGCTGGCCCGGATGCCGCTGCGCGATAACGCACCGGCTGGGTCCCGTCGAAATCGGCGAAAGCAGTCTGGTCATCGCCGTTTCCACGCCGCACCGCGCAGACTGTTACGAGGCCAGCCGCTACGCCATTGAACGCGTGAAGCAGATCCTGCCCGTCTGGAAAAAAGAAATCGGCGAAGACGGCTCCGAATGGAAAGGTTACGTTTCGCCGTCCGGCGGGCGCGAGTGGAATCCGCTTGACCTCCCGGATGACGGGAAGCGGTAAGCAGACAGCAGCGGCCCGACCGAGACCGTAACAGGCATGACTAGCCTCAAGGACAGGAACGAGGCCATTTGGATCTCACACAAGTTCTAGGGCGGAAGGGCGGCACGGCCGCAAAGCGGCGCCGAAATCGGGAGGCCGGATCTTCGTTGTTTGGGTTTCCGTATGTACCTAACTAATCCAATAACCGTAAAAATGCACCGAATTACCTTAATATCCGCAAGTTACTCTACAAAAACAAGCCCGGAAGGAGCAAACCTATGAGCAGCCTCCACCCTTATCCGCCAGCGGACGAGTTGCCGTCCGCAGCTGCCTCCCCTTCCTCCCGAACGGGAGCAGCTCCGGCCGCGGCGCCGAACGGCGCTTCACAAGCGGGAGCGGCACATTCCTCCGGCGAAGCGCCCGTGCAAGCCGCCGACGAACCGGCCGTGCGGCAGCCCGCAGCCGCGCAAACGGCGCCGGGCGCGGACGAGTCCGCCGCGCAGTCTGCCGCCGATCGGGCGCCGCAGACAAGCACAGCCGCTGGCGAAGCCGAAGTGCCGGGCCGCTATTCCCGGCACGTGCTTTTCAAGCCCGTCGGCCAGAACGGCCAGCGGGCGCTGGGCCGCGCGCGGGTCGCCATCGTCGGCCTCGGCGCGCTCGGCACCGTCCTCGCGAACCACATGGTTCGCGCCGGTGTCGGCTTCGTGCGCCTGATCGACCGCGACTTCGTCGAAGAGAGCAATCTGCAGAGGCAGATGCTCTATGACGAAGAAGACGCCCGCCAGGCGCAGCCCAAAGCTTCAGCCGCTGCCGCGAAGCTGCGGCTGGTGAACTCCCTCGTCGGCATCGAGGCCCATATCGCCGACTTGAATCCCTTGAATGCCGAAGAGCTGCTGACCGGCGTTGATCTCATTCTGGACGGAACGGATAACTTTTCCGTCCGGTTTCTGATCAACGATGTCAGCGTCAAGCACGGCATTCCGTGGCTGTACGGCGGCGCCGTCGCTTCGCGCGGCGTCTCGCTCGCCATTGTGCCCGGCGAGACGCCTTGTCTGCGCTGTCTGTTCGGCTCCGCGCCGGCGCACGGCACCGCCGACACGTGCGACACCGCTGGCGTCATCGGCCCGATCATTCATATGGTCGCCTCCTATCAGGCAACCGAGGCGATGAAAATCCTGATCGGGGATACGCGGCACCTCAACCGTCGGATGCAGCAGTGGGATCTGTGGTACAACCACTATACGTCCGTGGATGTCGCGGGAGCCCGTAAGGCGGACTGCCCCGCCTGCGCCCGTCAGACGTTCGAATATCTTGATGCGGATATCGAAGGGGAAACGATCCAGACGTTGTGCGGAAGAGATTCCGTACAAATTCACCCCGTCCAGCCTGCCGAACTATCTCTGGAGCAGTGGGAACGTCGTCTTGCCCCGCTCGGCCGCGTAAGCCGCAACAAATTTTTGCTCCGCTTCCGTCCTTCGGACGACCTTACACTCGTCCTCTTTCCCGACGGTCGCGTACTTGTACAGGGCGTCACCGACCCCGTTGCCGCCAAAACTTTATACAGCCGTTACATCGGCATGTAACCGCATCTGATACCGCTGCGGGCCTTATCATCGGATAAGGTCCGTTTTTTGTTCCATTCTGAGCTGCCGGTATTGGGCCTTATTCGAAACGGAGAGCCGTGAACGGCTTTCGTGCCCTCTCGCTTTTTTTAATCGGACCGCCTCTCTCCCTTCGTTTTACGGACATAAAATCTTCCCTTTACCCGCCTGACTTTGCCTGTCTTTTAACAGCTTGTCCGGCCCTTTATTTTCTTTATAAATAATTGATCAAATCCGACACCGTCATTCCGGAAAATGGAAAATGTTTCATTGCAACTCTGTTTATCCTCCTGCTAATATGAAGGTGATTGAGAAAAAATGGGAATGGGAAAAGGTGAATGAATTCAATGAGAATTCATATAACAGACTTGCAGGTGGGTGACCGTCTAACCCGCGATACGTTCAATTCAATCGGATTGAACATTTTATCGGCCGATACGAAAGTCGACGAGTTCGATATTTTGAAACTGAACAAACATCAGATCGAATATGTGGACATCGAGGACCGTCCTCAGCCCGGCAGCGAAGCTCATTTGCAGACCGCCGCATCCTCGGAGCTTTTGCGTCAGGAGGAATCGTTCCACTCCGCTATCGGCGGCATCAAGGACTTATTCGAAAGCGCGGTACGGACCGGCAAGCTATCCGACTCCACCGTCGAGCAGTATTACAGTCCCCTCATCTCCAGTGTGCGGGAAGAAAAAGACGTCGTGAACCTGCTGCTCTGCCTGGACAGCCGCGACGACTATACATACCAGCACAGCGTACAGGTCGGCCTTATTTCTTATTTTATTGCAAGCTGGCTGGGAAAAACGGAAGAGGAAGCCAAGGAAATCGGCAAAGCCGGTTATCTTCACGATATCGGAAAATGCCGGATCAGCTTTGATGTGCTGCAAAAACCGGGTAAGCTTACGGAAGAAGAGTATGCCGAGATGAGAAAGCATACCGTTTACGGCTATGAAATTATCCGCAATTCGATTCATGACGACCTGGCCGCGCTCGTCGCCCTGCAGCATCACGAACGGCTAAACGGTTCCGGGTATCCGCTGGGTAAAACTTCCGAGTCGATTCATCCCGCCGCCAAAATCGTTGCCGTAGCCGACGTATACAGCGCCATGATCAACAACCGGTCGTACCAGACCAAGCGGGACCTGCTGTACGTCCTGAAAGAGCTTCACAAAATGAGCTTCGGCGAGCTTGATCCCCAAGCGGTTCACGTTTTTATCGCCAACATGGTCCCGAATTTTATCGGCAAAAAAGCCACCTTATCGAACGGTCAGTCCGGCACCATCGTCATGACTTTCCCGAACGATTATTTCCGTCCCTTGATCCAGATCGACGATGCTGGGGATACGTTCATCGACCTTACACAGCGGACCGATCTCGACATTGAATCCATCACAGTCTAGTAAGCGCTTCACTTCCGTTCAGCAGTATGCAAAAGCCGCCTCTCCCTCGGGATTGTGCGGCTGTTTTGTGCTACAATGACCGTATCGGCACACGATCCGCATACCCCGTTGATTAGACGATCCGCTCTTAACGGGATGTACCAAATCTGCCAGTGGTGAATACGGTAACCCAACCTTCCTCAAGGAGGCATCCATCTTGACTGACGACAAAGACAAAGAACAGCCATTTGTATCGATAAATCGCCAGCCTGATTCGCAATGGGAAGGCACGTCCGCCCATAATGAAAAGAGCGAACCCTTACGCGATCCAGGGCTTCCCTCGTCCTCTTCTTCCGAGTACACTCCGCCTCCCGTAAAACAGAGAAAGACTTCAGCCTTCCTGGCGGTGCTCTGCGGCATTTTGGCGGTCCTTTTTAACCTGCTGGTCGTTACGCTCCCCCTTGGCATTATCCTCGGAATTACCGCCTTCGGCTCCGGCCTTGTCGCCAGACGCTCTCACCGGCGTTCCGCGGGGCTTGTCCTCTCCCTTTTCTCGTTTCTGATCGCAGGGGTTTGGCTTGCCAGCGCCATGGTCCCGCTTGCGGTCGATCCTACGATAAGAGTCGGCCTGCGGCTGCCTTAACGGCGGTCCGGGCTTTTTGGCTTTACCTTTTTTACGCGGGAAAGGACGTGCCGGTCTGGCTGCAACTTCATCTGCAGAAAATTAAAAGATCAGCCTCTGGAATCGTTAATCGTAAACAAGCCCTTGTCGGATTTTAAATTGCATCGCCGGTCTTTTCCAGGGCTGCATTTCTTCTTATCTGGCCGGCAGTTCCCGGAGCATCCGGTGATACATTGCCTCGACCACGCCAAGCACAAGAACAATGGTCAAAAGCTCGCCTGTGGAAAGCGACCAGTCCGCCGTATAAGCCGCCAGCCTTAAAAACACAAAAGCCAGTGCGGCGTCACAAATCGTCGCAATCGTATTATTGGAAACCCTCAAAATCAGCTGGTCCCCGATTACAAAAGCCACGAGCGAGAACAAAACCGCTGTAATAAGCGCCGACGTAAAACCCGCTTCCGTATAAGTCATCAGCAAAGGTACCACAATAATCCCGTTGAGGATCAGTTTGATAATCAATTTGCTCGCCACTTGATTTCCTCCTTGAGGTTCTTAAGTTGTTTCGGTATTGCCGCAGCTCGCCCCAGCATTTTTCTTCGGCCTGAGGTTCGGAACAAACTCCGGGAAGCAGCATTAGGTTGTAACCGCATTTGTTTTTTTATACAAAAAAAACGTGCCCGAATAAATTCGGACACGTCTGTTTGTTTGGGTGACGAGGATTAACCGATGGAACCTTCCATTTCGAACTTGATGAGGCGGTTCATTTCCACCGCGTACTCCATCGGAAGTTCTTTCGTGAACGGCTCGATAAAGCCCATTACGATCATCTGCGTCGCTTCGCCTTCCGAAAGACCGCGGCTCATCAGGTAGAAGAGCTGATCTTCGGATACTTTCGAAACGGTCGCTTCGTGCTCCAGCGTGATGTTGTCGTTCATGATTTCGTTGTACGGAATCGTGTCGGACGTGGATTGTTTATCCATAATCAGCGTGTCGCACTTGATGTTGGATTTCGCGCCTCCGGAGTTGCGGCCGAAGGAAGCGAGTCCGCGGTAGGTTACTTTACCGCCATGCTTGGAGATCGACTTCGAAATGATCGTCGAAGTGGTGTCCGGAGCAAGGTGGATCATTTTGGCACCGGCATCCTGATGCTGGCCTTTGCCCGCAACGGCAATGGAAAGAACGGAGCCTTTGGCGCCGCGGCCTTTAAGCACGACAGCCGGATATTTCATCGTCAGCTTGGAGCCGATGTTGCCATCCACCCATTCCATGTTCGCGCCTTCTTCGGCGACGGCACGCTTGGTAACGAGGTTGTAGATGTTCGGCGCCCAGTTCTGGATGGTGGTGTAACGGGCACGGGAGTTTTTGCGGCATACGATTTCAACGACCGCGCTGTGAAGCGAGTTCGTGCTGTATACCGGAGCGGTACAGCCTTCTACATAGTGAACGAAGCTGTCTTCGTCCGTGATGATCAGGGTACGCTCGAACTGACCCATATTTTCCGAGTTGATACGGAAATACGCTTGAAGCGGAACTTCGCATTTTACGCCTTTCGGTACGTAAATGAAGCTTCCGCCGGACCATACGGCGCTGTTCAGCGCGGCGAACTTGTTATCGGTCGGAGGAATAACGGTTCCGAAATATTCGCGGAACAGTTCCGGGTATTCACGCAGCGCGCTGTCGGTGTCCATGAAGATCACGCCTTGATCTTCAAGTTCTTTCTGCATGCTGTGGTAAACAACCTCGGATTCGTACTGAGCGGATACGCCGGCAAGGAACTTCTGCTCCGCTTCCGGAATACCGAGCTTGTCGAACGTTTCCTTAATTTCGGTCGGAACCTCTTCCCATGTCTTGCCCTGCTTCTCGGACGGCTTGACATAATACTGGATGTCGTTGAAATCAAGATCATCCAGGTTACCGCCCCAGCGCGGCATCGGCATGCTGAAGAACTGTTCCAGCGATTTCAGACGGAACTCGAGCATCCACTCGGGCTCGCCTTTCATTCTGGAAATTTCGGTAACGATCTCGGCGTTCAGGCCTTTTCCCGATTGGAAAATAGACTTGTGCTCGTCCCGAAAGCCATATTTGTACTCTTCCATTTCTGGCATTTGCTTAGCCATCGTACCAACCTCCTTTAATTCTTGTTTTACGGCTGCTTCGTCTGTTCAATCCCTTTGCGGAGCGCGTTCCATGCGAGTGTGGCGCATTTGATACGGGCCGGGAATTTGTTCACACCGGACAAAGCCTCTATATCTTCATATTCAAATTCAACATCTTCGCCCTTCATCAGCTTGGAGAAATTCTCTGCCATCTCGAGCGCTTCTTCGAGCGTTTTGCCTTTAACGGCATCCGTCATCATCGAAGCCGAGGACATCGAAATCGAGCATCCCTCGCCGACATACTTGGCGGCTTTGACTTTACCGTCTTCCACCTGCATCTGCAAAGTGATCCGGTCCCCGCACGTAGGGTTGTTCAGGTTGACGGAAACGGCTTCGTTCTCGTCGAACGACCCGCGGTTTCTCGGCGTTTTATAATGATCCATGATGACTCTGCGGTATAAATCATCCAATTGCATGACCGAAATACTCCTTTGTTTTTAGTAAGCCCTGGACGAGTCGGTCGATGTCATTTTCAGTATTGTACAAATAAAAGCTGGCGCGTGCCGTAGCCGATTGTTCCAGCCAGCGCATCAGCGGCTGGCAGCAGTGGTGACCGGCACGAACGGCGATTCCTTCGGCGTCCAGCACCGTGGCCACGTCATGCGGATGCACGTCACCCAGGTTAAAGGTGACAAGCCCGACGCGGTTGTGTTTCGGACCGTAAACATTCAGACCTTCGATCTCAAGCATACGCTCCAGTGCGTAGGCAGTCAAGCTGGCATCGTGATCGGCGATGGCGTCAAGACCGATTTCCTCCAGGAAGTCAATAGCCGCTCCAAGACCGACGGCACCGGCGATGATCGGCGTTCCCCCCTCGAATTTCCAGGGGAGCTCTTTCCACGTGGAATCGTACAGATCCACATGGTCGATCATTTCGCCGCCGAATTCGATCGGCTCCATCGCTTCAAGTAGCTCCTTCTTCCCATACAATACCCCGATTCCGGTCGGTCCACACATTTTGTGGCCGGAGAAGGCGAAGAAGTCGCAATCCAGATCCTGCACATCCACTTTCAGGTGAGGAGCGCTCTGCGCGCCGTCCAACATCATCTTGGCGCCGTGGCGGTGAGCGATCTCGGCGATGGCTTTCACCGGGTTCAGGACGCCCAGAACGTTGGAAAGATGAACGACCGATACGAATTTCGTGCGGTCCGTAATCGTTTTCTCCACATCTTCAATGGTGATGGAGCCGTCCGGTTGAAGCGGGATATATTTGAGCGTGGCGCCGGTCGCCTTCGCGACCTGCTGCCATGGAATGAGATTGCTGTGGTGTTCCATCGGGGTGATGACGATTTCGTCGCCTTCCCCGCAGATGGAGCGGGCATACGAGCTGGCAACCAGATTGATCGCCGTCGTCGTGCCCCGGGTGAAAATGATTTCCTGCTCGGAGCGGGCGTTGATAAAACGGACAACCTTCGCACGCGCTCCTTCGTAAGCGTCTGTGGCACGGGACCCCAGGGTGTGGACGCCTCGGTGTACGTTCGAATTGTCCCATTCGTAATACTTTTTCAGGGCCTCGATGACTTGGACCGGCTTCTGGGAAGTCGCGGAGCTATCCAGATAAACGAGCGGATGCCCGTTCACTTCCTGATTCAAAATGGGAAACAGTTCGCGTATCTCCGAAGGTTTCATTGCCCCAGCTTCCTCTCTACCATAGTTTGCAGCTGCTCTTCCAGCTTGGCGATCGGAATCTCCGATACGACCGGAGCCAGGAAGCCGTAAATCAGGAGACGAGTGGCTTCCTCACGGGAAATCCCGCGGGACATCATGTAGTAAACCTGGTCCTGGTTTACTTGACCCACGCTCGCCGCGTGGCCGGCTTTAACGTCATCTTCGTCGATCAGAAGGATCGGATTGGCGTCTCCGCGGGCTTTCGGGCTGAGCATGAGCACGCGCTCCGTCTGCTGGCCGTTGGCGCCCGTCGCGCCTTTCTCGATCTTCGTAATCCCGTTGATGATGGCGGTAGCCTGGTCTCTCATAACCGCACGCGTAATCATGTCGCTGTTGGAGCTCAGACCGAAGTGAACCGCGCGAGTCGTCAGGTTCAGCTTCTGATCGTTCGTTCCCACGCAGATCACTTTCGCATCCGAGTAAGAGCCGTTGCCCTTCAGGATCGAAGTCGTGTCGGACATGGAGTTGCCCTGGTTCATTTCACCGACGACCCAGTTCACGCGTCCGTCGTTCTCTACGACGGCACGGCGGTATGTCAGATCCGTAACGCTTTCCGTAAGGTTGTGAACGGAAGCGAATTGAACGTTCGCGCCCGGTTTCACGAATACTTCCGTGATCCCGTTTTGTACGAGCGAAGCGCCGGTACCGATCGAAGTAAAATTCTCCACGTACGTGACGGAGCTGTTCGTATCCGCTACGATCAGGATGTGCGGCGAGAAGCTCGCTGCCGAATCATCGGACAGGAACAGCGCCTGCAGCGGAATTTCCACGTTTACGTTCTTCGGAACGTAAACGAATACGCCGCCGCTCCAAGTTGCCGCATGAACGGCCGTCAGCAGGTTTTCGCCCGCTTCGACCGCTTTGCCGAGGTAAGGGCGGACCAGATCGGCGTGCTCGCGTACCGCGGTTTCCAGATCCGTAAAGATCACGCCGCGGGAGGCAAGCTCTTCGGACAGAGCGCGGTATACGGCTCCGGAGTTCCGTTGAACGATAATATTCGTATCTCCGACGAGTGTTTTAACCTGCTCCGGCAGCTCGCTGACGGAAGTAAGGGCTTGAGGCTCGCGGTACGTACCGAAAGAGCTCAGGTCCCAACGGTCCAATCTCGTTTTTTCCAATTTAGGCAGTTCCAAAGATCCCGCCAGGTTTGCCGCCTGCACGCGCAGATCGGTTAACCACTCCGGCTCCTGTCTGGCTTTCGACGCTTGGGCGACGGCTTGGGAATCAACGGGAAGAATGGTTTGTGTCGTCATATCTATTTCCTCCTAATATATAGCCCAGGCCATTAGTTATATTTCGGTGCGGTTGTGTTCATAGGAACTTGGAATTCTTGCTCGTCGTCATTGCCGACCGTCTCGTCGACGATGCCCAGCTCTTCTTTAATCCAGTCGTATCCGTCTTTCTCCAGACGCTGCGCCAGCTCGGGACCGCCGGATTTGACGATTCTGCCCTGCATCATCACGTGTACGAAGTCAGGCGTTACATAATCCAGCAGGCGCTGGTAGTGGGTAATGATCAGGAAGCCGCGGTCTTCGCTGCGCATGGCGTTAACGCCTGTTGCGACGATGCGAAGGGCGTCAATATCAAGACCGGAGTCGATCTCGTCAAGAATGACGATGCGCGGATCGAGCATCAGCATTTGCAGAATTTCATTCCGCTTCTTCTCGCCGCCGGAGAAACCTTCATTGAGGTAACGGTGCATAAATTCCGGATTCATTTCGAGTTCCTTCATTTTGCTTTCCATCTGGCGGATAAACTTGATCAGGGAAATTTCGCTGCCTTCTTCACGGCGCGCGTTGATCGCGCTGCGGAGGAAGTCGGCATTCGTTACGCCGGCGATTTCACTCGGGTACTGCATCGCCAGGAACAGGCCTGCGCGCGCTCTCTCGTCGACGGCCATTTCCAGCACGTCTTCGCCGTCCAGGCTGATGGAGCCTTCGGTTACTTCATATTTAGGATGGCCCATGATCGTGGAAGCCAGCGTACTTTTACCGGTACCGTTAGGTCCCATGATGGCGTGGATTTCTCCGCCTTTAACTTCAAGGCTTAAGCCTTTCAGGATCTCTTTGCCTTCGATTTGTGCCTTAAGACCCTCTATTGTGAATACGGGTGCGTTTGCCATAGTGATTTAACCCTCCAACTTTTCAATGAATTTCACTTTATAATCATTCTAATATGATTATCAATGATTCTCAATAGCTTCATCATAGTCTATGCCGCCAGCTTAAATCAAGATAGGGCATTTTCCCCCGTCTATCGTGTTTAAACGCCGTCATATGAGCTTTTTCATTGTACGGCGAATAAAACTATGTAATTCTTTCCAGAATGCCCGGCCTGCTCCGAAAGAATTCCGGTTGAACGGCGACTGTTCATTCCGGTTCCGATCTTCTTGATCGCGCCGCCGCCAGTCTGCTCAGCCGCATCAGCGGGCAGCCGGCGGTTATTACACCAGGCCTTGACTAGGACCCGCTAACCGGCACTCCGTCCGCCAGTGCTTTCTCGATCCTGTCCACTGCCGCCTGAAACGCTTCGTCGCCAATCACCGGTGTCCTGCCCGCCGATTGCAGTTCTCCGTGGAGCTCGATCCAGGACCTGCAACCTTCGTAGGAAGGATCGACGTCCAGGGTAACCGGCTTGTCCAGCTTATACACCCGCAGAAGCATGACATGAAGAGGCTGCTTGCGCTTCCACTTCAGTCTTTCCTCCGCAAAGGTCTCGGTCCAGATATGAAAAGGCTGCAGCTTCTCCAGCGTCTCCGCGTCGCTGACTTCAATGTCGCGGACCAGTTCGGCCCAGGAGGAAATCGTCACCTGCCTGTCGTCCGGATTCCAGCCGTCCAGCGTCTCTTGAAGCCTCGGCTGAGCGGAATCTTTAATGAGATGCGGCTTCTGGTGCTCGTAGGTCGGATACAGGTAAAAGGCATCGGAAACGACCCGGAAATCTCTCGTTTCTTCGCGGATGCCGCCTTTTCGCATGATGAGAATCTGCTCGCCCTGCTCCAGAGCCTGTACGGCCGAAGCCCATTCTTTCAACGCCATTTGGGAATGTGTCACCGTTTACACCTCTCTTGCCCGTTATTCGGCTCACTCCCTCTTATTATAGTGGGCGCATTCCCAAAATGCCAAACCCGCCCGGCAAAAATTGCGAAAAATCGACGGTAAATTTTTCGTGAAGGCAGCCAAAAAACCGGCGGACCTCCTGTGAGGCCGCCGGTCGGCATCCGTAACCGGGGTTATTTCCGCACCGCAGGGCCTGCCGCCGGCTCGGGGCTGCAAGTCAAGTTAACCGCAGGCGTGTCAGCCGTTCAGGAAAGAACCGAGCATCCAGCGGTGCTTCTCCAGGGACTGGGTAATGCCGAGCAGCATATCGGACGTCCCTTCGTCCCCGGCTTCCACGGCTTCTTTCATGCCCGTTTTGCATTCGTTTATGACGGTTTCGAAATCGGCGAGCAGGGCGCGGACCATGGCATCCGGCTTCTCGCTTCCCGAGGCTTCCCCGATATCGCTCAATTCCAGGCACTCTTTGAGGGTGGCGACGGGCTTGCCGCCGATGGCGAGCAGACGCTCCGCCAGCTCGTCGACATAGCCTGCCGCTTCGTTGTACAATTCCTCGAACTTCACGTGAAGGGTGAAGAATTGATCTCCTTTTACATACCAATGATAATTGTGAAGCTTGACGTAAAGCACGGTCCAGTTGGCTACCTGTTTATTCAATACTTTGTGGGCGGAACGGATCGCAATCGACATGACGTACCTCCTGATGTGGGATATCTTCCGGTAGTGTAGGCCGAACGGAGCCGTTTTATGTAAGCCGTGTCCAGGGACCGGAGCCCTAAAAATTGTGTTTCATGCAGGGGTATTTTCCTTTATACTAGTATTTAAGTCGGAATTAACGGACAACCCGGTACAAGCCGCCACTTATTAATCTTTCTCAGGAGGAACGCCCAATGACTACGACGTACCACGCGCTGACGGAAGCGGAAGCGATTGCATATGCCAAAGGACTGCCGAACATTTTCGCGCCCGACGCGGTGCTGACAAGCCGTGAAATCGGGGACGGCAATCTTAATCTTGTTTTTCACATCTCGGATGAAAAATCCGGACGCAGCCTGATTCTGAAGCAGGCCTTGCCTTACGCGAAAGTCGTAGGAGAATCGTGGCCGCTTACGCTGGACCGCGCACGGATCGAAAGCGAAGCCCTGCAGCTACAGGGTTCCCTGTGCCCGGATCTCGTTCCTCACGTTTTCGCGTATGAGAAAGAGCTTGCGCTGACTGTCATGGAAGACTTGAGCGATCATGTCATCATGCGCAGGGGCTTGATCGAGAAAAACAAATACCCGCTCTTCGCGCAGCATATCGGCCGCTTTATGGCCCGCACGCTGTTTTTCTCGTCGGATCTCGGAATGAACCAGCAGGAGAAGAAGCTGCGGGTCGGCCGGTTCATCAATCCCGAGCTTTGCAAAATCACGGAGGATCTGATTTTCGACGATCCCTACCGCGATTCGGAAAACAACAGCATCGAAGATCATCTGAAAGATGCCGTGCAGGCGATCTGGCAGGACCGCGAGCTGCATCTGGAAGTCGCCATTTTGCGCAATACGTTCCTGACGCGGGCCGAAGCTCTGCTTCACGGCGATCTGCATACGGGCAGTATTTTCATCAAAGAAGATTCCACGAAAGTCATCGATCCCGAATTCGCCTATTACGGTCCGATGGGCTTCGACATAGGTGCCGTGCTGGCTAACCTGCTGCTTAATTACGCCGGCCAGGAAGGCTGGAGCGCGAATGAAGCCGAGCGGTCGGAATACCGGGAATATCTGCTGGAAACCGTCAAAGAAGTGTGGACGGTATTCGAGCGTGAATTCCGCGCCCTGTGGGACAACGAAACGGTCGATCCGATGTCCGAAACGCCTGCCTATCAGGACTGGTACCTGAACCGTGTTCTTCAGGAAACCGTCGGCTTCGCCGGCTGCAAAATGGTCCGCCGTATCTACGGCCTCTCGCACGTGGCGGACATCGACACGATCGAAGACGCCGCGGCACGCGAACGTGCGCAAAGACTCGCGCTGGCGATCGGCACGACGCTGATTAAGCGGGGCCGTCAGACAAGCTCCATCGATGAACTGATTGCGGCCGCCCGCGAGGCAACCGCCGTGAAGGAGGGTATCCGCTAATGACTGCACACGGAACCGACGTACAAAGCGAAGGCCAGCGCGGCTGGGTCCAGTCCGTCCGCTGGAACGGAGAGCGGCTTGATCTGCTGGATCAACGGCTGCTTCCCGAGGAAATCGTCTACCTGCCGCTGGAAACGCCCCACGAGGTGTGGGAAGCCATCCGCCACCTGAAGGTCCGCGGAGCGCCCGCGATCGGCATCGCCGCGGCTTACGGGGTCTTCCTCGGCATCCGCGACGCCGAAGAAGACGAGGCGATCTCGCGCGAAGCGAACCGGCGCCGGCTGGCGGGCGAAGTCGCCAAGCAGGCGGACTATCTCGCCACCTCGCGCCCGACCGCCGTCAATCTGTTCTGGGCGCTCGACCGCCTCAAGCGGCTTACGCAGAAGCTTGTCGAGATGGACATTTCCCACGGTGAAATGAAGCAGGCGGTTCTTACCGAGGCTATCCTGATCCAGGCCGAGGACGAAGAAACAAACCGCCGCATCGGCGAGTTCGCCCTGGAGCTGTTCGAGGACGGCATGGGCGTCCTCACGCACTGCAACGCCGGCGGACTCGCGACGGCGAAGTACGGCACCGCGCTGGCGCCGTTCTACCTCGCGCAGGAGAAGGGCGTCGCGCTGAAGGTGTACGCCGACGAGACGCGTCCTGTCCTGCAGGGCGCGCGCCTGACGGCGTTCGAGCTTCAGCAGGCGGGCGTCGACGTGACACTGATCTGCGACAACATGGCCGGCGCCGTCATGAAGAAGGACTGGGTGCAGGCCGTCATCGTCGGCACCGACCGCGTGGCCGCCAACGGCGACGTGGCCAACAAGATCGGCACGTACAGCGTGGCCGTGCTGGCCAAAGCCCACGGCATCCCGTTCTACGTGGCGTGTCCGATGTCCACGATCGACCTCAGCACGCCGACAGGGGAAGATATTCCGATCGAGGAGCGCGGAGAGGAAGAAATTACGCAGGGCTTCGGCAAGCGTACGGCCCCGCAGGGCGTCAAGGTGTACAATCCCGCTTTCGACGTGACGCCAAACGAGTACGTGACCGCGATCATCACGGAGAAAGGGATTGTCCGCGCGCCTTTTGCGGAGAATCTCGCGAAATTGTTCGAAGAATAATACGCCGGTGTCCCGGCAAACAAGAAGCCAGCCCGGTAAATAGCCGGGCCGGCTTTTTTTGTGCTGCGGATCGCATCGAAATGCTTACGGCGGGCAGGTCAGGTTATTGTTCAAGACCGGGACCGAGGACTTCTTTCCCGCGACGTTTTCTCGGCTTCGAGCGCCTTCTGGATAATGGCCGGCATATCCGGCAGGTCCTTCCAGATATCGAGCGAATCTTTCTCCGCTCCGAGCAGTTTTTCCAAAATTTCACCGATGGCTTGAAGCTTCGTCACCACTTCTTCCACCGTCCAGGCGAAAATACCGGGGTCGTAGAGAAAAAACAGACCGACCATGAAAAACTCGACCACTTCCCGGGGATGGCTCGTATGGAAGCTCCCTTCCCGGATGCCCTGCTCGATAATGGCCGTAATGAAAGGCGTGTAAGCCTTGACGGACTCCACGAGCATTTTTTGATGAAGAAGCGCGTTGCTCTCATGGTGCATATAATCCAGATTGTCCAGATTTTCTCCCCGCTTCACGAAATCTTCCTTCAGGATCTTGACAATTTTCTCCCGGCCGGACAACTCCGGATCTTCCGCAATCGTTGAAACAAGCCCCATATGGTCGTCCAGCATGCGCCGGATCATCGCGTCCGCCAGCTCATCTTTCGACTTGAAATAATAATAAAAGGTCCCCTGGGCGACCCCGACCTGTTTAACGATATCGCTAACCGCGGTCCGTTCGTATCCTTTTATACGGAACAGCGAATCCGCAGCGGATAAGAGCTCCTGTTTGCGTTCTTCCGGACTTTTCGTCACACGTGCCAACTTCTCCACCGCCTTTATGCCTGCCTGTCCGATTTCCTGTTCTAAACTTAATCGCGGAAGGAGGCTCTTTCTTTTAAATTTAACTATTGACTGTCAGTCAGTCAATGTTATATAGTCTTTTCATCGACTGATTGACAGTCAGTCAATTATATTTTTGGAGGATTCCACTCATGCAAAAATCACGCAAGATCCCCGCTATCATCACCCTTCTGCTCGGTTTCTTTATGGCGATTCTGGACACGAGCATCGTCAACGTGGCGCTTCCCCGGATGAGTGAATTTTACGCCGCGGACACCGCAAGCATTTCCTGGGTCGTGAACGGCTACAGCCTGTCGTTCGCCGTTTTTCTGCTCGCCGCTTCCCGCCTCGCCGACCAGTTCGGCCGTAAAAAAGCGTTTATGACCGGCTTGTTCCTCTTCACCTTGAGCTCCCTGCTGTGCGGTCTGGCGGGCTCGATCACGTCCCTCATTCTTTTCCGTGTCTTTCAAGGAATCGGCGCGGCGTTGATTACCCCTCTCGTCGCCCCCCTGATGCTGGCGCTGTTCCCTCCCGAAAAGAAAGCCGTCATGATGGGCATTACCGGCGCTTTGGCCGGCCTTGCGGCCGCAAGCGGACCCGCCCTGGGCGGCGTGCTCTCGTACCAGCTCGACTGGCAGTGGATTTTCTACATCAATATCCCGTTCGGCGTTCTGGCCCTCGTTCTCGCCGCTTCTTCCCTGGCGGAATCTTACGATCCGACGGCCACGCGAAAACTCGACTGGGGCGGCATGCTGACGGTATCGGCCGCCTCGCTGGCCTTGACCCTCGCTTTTATGCAGGCGAACGACAAAGGCTGGGATTCCCCTTATATCTTGTCGCTCTTCGCGGCGGCTCTCGTCTCGCTTCTTCTCTTCCTGCTGATCGAATCCCGTGTAAAAGAACCGATGCTTCCGCTGTCTCTTTTCAGAATCAAAAGGTTTCCGTCCGGCAATCTCGGGCTGTTCCTGCTCGGGATCGGCATGACCGGCCCGACCTTCATCCTCGCGTTTTTCCTTACGCAGGTGATCGGCATGACGGAGCTGCGCGCGGGACTCATTATAAGCGTCCTGGCCGTCGCGTCCATGATCTGCTCCGTGCTTGCCGCCAAAGGCGCCGCCAAGCTGGGTCCGCGGATATTCTCGGTTACCGGAATGATCCTGCTGGCCCTCGGAACTTACCTGCTGGCGGGCCTCACGACGGAATCCTCGACGATCGATTACATCTGGCGCCTGGTCATTGCGGGTATGGGAACCGGCATGGCAATTGCGAATTTGACGGCAACCACCGTCCTGCTTCCCCCGCCGGACAAAACGACTATCGCCATGGGCATCGGCACCATGGCCAGAACGATCGGAAGCGCGCTCGGCATCGCCGTACTCGTCGCTCTGCTGTCCCATTCCATGCGGGCCGAGATGGCTTCCGCCCAAACAGAGCTGGCGGAGCGGGTCGCAAGCAGTTCTCTCTCTGCGGCGAGCAAGGCGGAACTTGCCGAAGCCCTGCAGGGTACAGCCGGAAACCGCGGAACTGCTGCGGGTGGCGCTTCAGGGGCAATGCAGGGCCTGCTTGACAAGTGGGACCGCAAGGAGCGGGAGCAGCTTCAAGCCGCTTCTCCCGATGCGGCCGGGCGGGTGAAGGAAGCTTTCGCCAAAGACAAAGCGGAGCTGCAGGTTCTTCTTCCCCGGCTTCAGGCGGTGGTAAATACCCGTACGACGGCCGCGTTCGGCCTCGTGTTTAAAATCAGCTGCCTGGCTCTGCTTCTCGGTGCCGTCTGCGCCTTCGTTAACGGGCGGAAGGCGGAAGAACCCGCACGAGAAGCGGAGCGGACGGGAAACGCCGTCCGTTCCCCGCAGTAGGCGGAAATGCACGGCAAAAAACACCGGTTCCAAGGAAACCGGTGTTTTTGCTCGCTTGTCTGGTGATGGAGCCGCCCGTCATGAAGGCGGACTCCCCGCATCTGTTACTTCCCGGCTGCCGCGTTCCCCGAGAGAACGGCCTCGATCCGCTCCAGCACGCCCGCCGCCAGCTTCACGCCGTTGGCCTTCACGTTCTGCTCCACCTGCTCCGGACGGCTTGCGCCTACGAGGGCGCTCGCCACGTTCGGCTGGCGCAAAATCCAGGCGAGGGCCAGCTGTCCCACGGTAAGCTCCAGCTCCGAGGCAATGCCTTCAAGCTGCTTCACCTTCGCGATGTTCTCCGCCGTGACGGCCCCGCGCATCGTCTCCACTTTGGCGGCGCGGCTGTCGGCCGGAATGTCGTCCGCCGACTTGTATTTACCGGTCAGGAGTCCTTGCGCCAGCGGCGAGAATACGACCTGACCGATTCCTTTTTCCTCGCCCAGCGGAATGATGTCTTTCTCGATATAGCGGTTGAACATGTTGTAGACCGGCTGGTTGACGACGATTTTATCCAGCAGGTATCTCTCGGCCAGACCGAGCGCATCCGCCATTTGAGCGGCTGTCCATTCGCTTACCCCTATGTACAGCACTTTGCCCTGGGTAACGAGGTCGTCAAGCGCCCGGAGCGTTTCCTCCAAAGGCGTCTCGGGATCGTACCGGTGGCAGTAATAGATGTCGACGTAGTCGGTTCCGAGTCTTTTCAGACTGGCATGCGCCTGCTCCATAATATGCTTGCGGGAAAGGCCCCTGTCATTCGGTCCTTCGCCCATGGGCCAGAAAGCTTTCGTCGCCAGCACGTACGATTCGCGCGGATATTCCTTCAAAGTGTCGCCGACCACCTTCTCGGCTTCTCCCTGCTTGTAAACGTTTGCGGTATCAAAAAAGTTAACGCCCAAATCGTAAGCTTTACGGATCGATTGAACCGCATTGTCACGTTCGACGTAGCCTCCATAAGTAAGCCAGCTTCCGAGGCTAATCTCACTGACCTTCAAGCCCGACCGTCCGAGTCTGCGATAGTGCATGTTCCATAAACCTCCCCAATCTGTTTTCACGAAGCGGACAAGCCGCCTCCCATTGCCATCATAAAATACTTTCTATATGATGAACAGTAGTGATCTTTTTTTGATCATACCCATAAAAATGTTGCTGCTACACTTTTGTTTAGCAGGGTTACGGCCCCTTGCGGCCGACTCATTTTCGTAAAAGGAGGAAGCGCCTTCATGACAGCTCAATCCGGTAAAATACCGGCTGAACCTGCGGCAAGCAGTTATATTCCGAAGGAGCCCGGCATTATCGAATGCTCCATTGAAAAGACGCTTGATGTCATCGGCGGAAAATGGGCGTTTCTTGTGATCCGGGAGCTTTTCGACGGAACGAGACGCTTCGGGGAGCTTCAGCGCAGCATCGTTTCAATCAGCCCTACCGCACTGACGAATATTTTGCGCCATCTGGAGAAGCAGGGCGTACTGGAGCGGGAAGCTTTTGCGACCGTGCCGGTAACAGTGGAATATACCCTGACGCCGAAAGGCCGGGATCTGCACAAAATTTTAAAAGAAATGAAACTTTGGGCGGCAAAATGGACCTGACTGCCGGTTGAGACGGTCAATCGCCGTCGAAGACCAGGACTTGGGAACATGAACGAAGCCGGGAGAGCGGGGAAAAAAATCATGACGACTTTAAGACCGGAAGAAGTAGTAAAGCGTTTTTTTGATGAAGTGCGGTCGGGAAAAAATTTGGAAGCGGCTCCCGATCTGATGGCCGGAAAAGTATTCGCCCACCAGGTCCAGTCGGAGCAGGAAGTCACGGTAGAGCGCACGCCCGAGGTTTATGCGGAGCACGTGCGGGAAATGCTCGATGCCTACGGCCCTTTCACTCTGGAAGTACAGGAGCTGCTCGGCTCCGGCGACCGGGTGTACGTACGCTGGAAGCAGACGGGAACGCACATCGGCGAAGTGGACGGCTATGCGCCGACCGGCCTGCCCGTAATCGAGCTGGCGAGCGCGGTGTACCGGGTCGACAGCGGCAAAATCGCCGAGTACTGGATCCAGATCGACCGGGCGGGTATCGAGCGCCAGTTGAAGCGAAATGCGGCGGAAGCCCGGGTGGCAACAGCCGAGGCGGAAGGTGCGGCTGACTAGCTGGCCGTCTGAGTCGCCGAGACGGCGGATACAGGGCGGCCGGGATAACGGCGCTTTCGGTTAACGGACAAGCAGCAAACGCGGGCGTGGTATGTGGTACGAAACATAAGGAACGAGATATGAGGTACGCCTATACATATGACAGCTGGAGTTCCACGAAAAGCGACAAGAAAAAGAAGCCGGGTATCCGGCTTCTTTTCTGTCTTTCTACGACGCGATGCCTGAAGAAAACGACTAGGCAGCGAGAAGGGTACGGAAAATGTCCGCAAGTTCTGCTTATGGCATGCGCAGGCGCTGCCAAAGCGCTCTTCGGCAGGCTGCGCTCCGGTTACAGCACCTCAGGCAGTTCCCGGCACGCAGATGTCCTCTCCGCCAGTTTCCGATGCGGATATGACATCGCATGACGGCGGCCCGCATTTCCCCTACTCTTACGGCTTACAGCTTAACGGCACAGCCGCTCGCCGCCGAAGCGTTGGACGCTTCCATCAGGCGGGTGAGGTCCGCTGCGAGCAGCAGATTCTCCTCCGCCCGGGTACCGGACTCGATATGGGCCACCCACTGCTCAAAGGCGGAAGGCTTCGCCTGAGGCAGATCCGTGACCGTCTGCCACTCTTCCCCTTCCTGAGACCGCGTACGGAGCAGGAGCTTGTCGTCATGCTGGGAGTACAGCAGCGTGCCCTGCGTGCCGTGAATCTCGATCACGAACGGGGAATGGCTGTTCACAAAGCCCGCTTCCACGATTCCCAGAGCGCCGTCCGGATAACGCAAGACGCTTACCGCGTTATCTTCAGCCGGGCGCCCCGTGACGCTGCCGTAATTGGCCGTCAGGCTTTCCGGCATGCCCAGAAACAAGCGGGTCAGGTACATCGGATGGCAGCCGAGATCGATCATGGCGCCGCCCTGCGCAGCGGATTGGTCGAAGAAACGCTCAGGAAGCCAGCCGCCCCCTTCTTCACGGCTTACTGCGCCGTTATGGGACAATCTTGTGCGGACCAGCGTCAGTTTTCCAAGAACCCCCTGTCCGAGAATGTTCTGAATCCCCAGGGTGTACGGGGCGTTCAATCTCGGCAGCGAAACCGTCATCACTACGCCCGCCTCGCGCACCGCGTCCATAATCTCGCCGCATTCTTTCTTCGTGGCGGCGACGACTTTTTCCGTAAAAATATGTTTGCCGGCTTTAGCCGCCGCTACCATAACGTCCCGGTGAAGACGGGTCGGGGTCGTCACGATAATACCCCCGATTTCCTCATCGGCAAGCAGTTCATCCAGGTTTTCATAGAAGGTAATTCCGCGGGTTTCCGCTTCTTTGCGGCCTCTGGCCGTGTCTTCATCCCAAATCGCGGTCACTTGTGTGCCGGGATGCTCGTTGGCGTCTTTCTCGTAATCCAGGGCATGAACGTGCCAGAAACTGAGCAGAGCGACTTTTAACATAGGAAAACGACCTCCATTTTGTCTGGTTGGTGTGAGCATGCCGGAAGGGCGAAACCTTTTGCCCGGCGAATGCCTTTTGTACGGAAGTGCTTGTGGATGTTAACTGGTTTAGAGAATATGTACATGTTGAACGCGCGTACATCGATCTGCAAAAAGCATGACCGGCTGCAACTGGTCCACTAAAAATAGCGTAAAGTGGCTCTTCAGAAAAGTCAACTGTCCCGCTAAGATGAGAAAAACAGCCGTTACCAGGCAAATTACAGGGGTGGAGACTTTGAGAAGAAAAGAATTCGGTATGGAAGACTGGCAGGAAGTCGAACAGTTTATGAGCGAAATGACATTCGGAATTCTGGGGACCACGGGTGAAGACGGGTATCCGAATTTAAAAGCTCTTAATTTTGTATACTGGGACGGTGCGATTTATGCCCACGGCAGCAAAGTCGGCGAAAAAATTTCGGACCTGGGCCGGAATCCTTTGGTTACTTTCGCTATATCGAAGGAATACGCGCTCATTCCATCGTATTTTACCGAGCCCGTGTACGCCTGTCCGGCGACAGCCTTCTTCAAGTCCGTCGTGATAAAAGGCAAGGCCGTCCTCGTGGAAGATTTGGAGGAAAAAGCGAAGGCGCTCGGCGTCTTCATGGAAAAGCTTCAGCCTGAGGGAGGCTACGAGCCCTTCTCCCTGGAAAATCCAGGCTACGTTAGCCAAATCCGCGGCGTTGCCGTAATCCGGATCGACGTGGACGACGTGTCGGCCAAATTCAAGTTCGGCCAGAATATGAAGGGCGCCAAGCGCGAAGCCGTGGTGAGCGGACTCGAAAACCGCGGAAAAGAACTGGACGAGGAAACCGTTCGTCTGATGAAGCTGTACTGTCCGGCGCATAAGGAGGGCTGACAGGCGGCGGACGAGAGCATCGCGCGGGGAGAGGGCCGCGCGAACTGGGCGCGATGCGGGTTTAGCTGCTGTCGGTGACCGGCTCCGTGCGACGAACGCCCGCACGCGGAGAACTCGCGGTAGCGCTTGGCGCCGGTCTCCCCGCTGCCATTTCGTCCGCTTGGACAGGACGCGCAGCGGGTTTAGCGGCTGTCTGCGACCGGCTCCGTGCGACGAACGCCCGCACGCGGAGAACTCGCGGTAGCTCTTGGCGCCTGCCTTCCCGCTACCATTTCGTCCGCTTGTAGAGGACGCGCAGCGGGCTTAGCCGCTGTCGGCGACCGGCTCCATGCGATGCCGCCGCAAACGCGGAGAGCTGCAAGAACACGTGGCGTTTGGCGCCTGCCTTCCCGCTTATCGGACATCGGGCAGGCAGGGAGTCTGACGCAGACGGTGCCCTCCCTTGCCGGATGGCAAAATAAAACAACCCGGTTCCGCTTTATACGGAACCGGGTTGTTTTATTTTGCGCCGACCTCTGTCGGGGAGTGTCTGCGTCCGAATCTTGATCGGAGGCTTAATTTGAAAGCTCCGGAGCGGAAATGCCGCTTCACGGAGACGCGGGCAGGCAGCCGCTCCACTTCAACCGCTAAACGCGCTATCGGCTTCAACCTTCGCATTGACGTCAGTTTTCCAGTCACTACGTTAGCGGGATTTAACCTGCTTTAGCCGCGCGGAACTCTTCAAGCGCCTGACGGACCGCCTGAGGCGTATCCAGAAGCAGCACCCGCTCCGCAAGCTCGCGGCACTCCTGACGGTCCAGCCCGGCGAGCACTTCCTTCAGCGGGCTGAGACGGCCCGCCTCCATGCTCCACTCGTCCAGTCCGAGTCCGAGCAGAAGCGGCGCGGCCAGCGGATCGCCCGCCATGCCGCCGCACATGCCCGTCCATTTGCCGGCGGAGTGCGAAGCTTCGATCACGGTGCGGATGAGCTGGAGGACGGCCGGATGGAAATAGTCGTACAAGTACGCAACGTGTTCGTTCATCCGGTCTACGGCCAGCGTATACTGGACGAGGTCGTTCGTCCCGATGCTGAAGAAGTCCACTTCCCGCGCAAACTGGCCCGCCATTACGGCCGTAGAGGGAATCTCGACCATGATGCCGACTTCCATGTTCTCGTCGAACGGGACGCCTTCCCCTCTCAGCTCCGCCTGCGCTTGCGCCAGGATTTCTTTGGCCTGCCGCCATTCCTGCAGGCCGGAAATCATCGGGAACATCACCTTCAGCTTGCCGGAGGCGCTGGCCCGCAAAACCGCCCGCAGCTGCGTGAGCAGCAGCTCCTTGCGGCTGAGACCGATCCGTATCGCCCGGTAGCCGAGGAAGGGGTTCACTTCCTTCGGCAGCTGCAGATACGGAAGCTCTTTATCTCCGCCGATGTCCATCGTGCGGATGATTACGGGGCGGCCCTCCATAAGCCGGGCCGCTTCCGCGTAAGCACGGACCTGTTCTTCCTCCCCCGGCATAGACGGGGAATTCATGAACAGGAACTCCGTGCGGTACAGCCCCACGCCGTCCGCTCCCTGTTCGGCGGCGGCCCCGGCTTCCGCGGCGGTCCCGATGTTCGCCGCGAGCTCCACGCGCGTACCGTCCGCGGTTACAGCGGGACGGGCCGCGTACGCCTCGAGCGATTTGCGGCGCTCGAGATCCTGCCCCATGCGGAGCCGGTACCGCTCCGCTTCGTCTTCGTCCGGCCGGGCGATGCACAGCCCGGCGGCTCCGTCGACGACGAGGGTATCCCCGTCGTCAATGCCGTCCACGGCATCACCCGCGCCGACGATGGCTGCGATGCCGAGCGACCGCGCCAGAATGGCGGTGTGGGACGTCGCCCCGCCCGTGCGGGTGATAAAGCCGACGACCTTGGACGGATCGAGCTGCACTGTGTCGGACGGCGTAAGATCGTCGGCCACGAGAATCACCTCTCCGGTGATTCCATTAAGTCCGGCTCTCTCTTCCGGCGACAGGCAGGCCATAAGGCGGCTTCCGATATCGCGGATATCGGCGGCGCGCTCTTTCATGTAGTCGTTGGTCATCCCCTCGAACCAGGAAGCGACCTGGCTTACGATTTCGGATACGGCCTGCGGAGCCGGTTCCAGCTTTTCCCGGATACGGGCTTCCATCTTCGGATAGAAGGCCGGATCGTCCAGCAGCTTCCGCTGGCCCGCCAAAATACCGGCCTGCTCTTCTCCGACGGTTTCTTTCGCCTTCTCCGTCAGCTGCTCCAGCTCGCCCGCGCAGAGGGCCTTCGCGTCTCTAAGCGCGGCAAGCTCGGCCTTCACAGCCGCCGGATCGTCCGCGATAGGCTTCCATCCGGCAGAAGCTCCGCCCGCGCTCTCCTGAGCCGGACGGTAAACGAATGCCGGAGCGATACGGATTCCTTCCGAAACGCCGATTCCCTGAATATGCAGCCCCTTCATCAGGCTTCACCGAACTTGCTTTCGACAAGCTTGGTCAGCGCTTCAACGACTTCCTTCTCACCGTCGCCGCTGGCTTCGATCGTCACGACTGCCCCTTTTTCAATCCCGAGCGTCATCAGCTCCAGCATGCTTTTGCAATCCGCCGTGCGTCCTTCTCCGGTCTTCAGGTGCACCTCTGCTCCAAACTGGCCGGCCGTTTCAGCAAAAAGCTGAGCCGGACGGACATGAAAGCCCTGCTCGTTTCCAATCGTTACTGTTTGTGCGAACATGTCGTTCCTCCTCACCCGTTGTACCGCCGGATCAAGACCGCAAAATAAGGATAGGGTTGTATGGTTTCTCCCGACAGCTATCCGGTTCTGTTTTGCAAGGCGTCTTCGGCGTTTTTTCCGGTTCATTTATTAAGTAATAGTAAAAAATTCCGCTCTCTGGTCTGCTTCTATCTCTCTGTAACTCCACACGTTTACCGGCTCTTGGCCGGATACAACCTTCTGGTTTGGTTTACGGTTGTTTTTCTTCATAAAGCAAGGTTACGCCAGCAGGGCGATCCGCTCCTTGTACTTCTGGATCAGCGCCTGGTTGTGCGCGTCGGAACCGTCGATGTTGCCGCTCAGGAACACCGGCGGGTTAAAGCCGTTTTCGATCATGATTTCAATGGACTCGGCAAAAACAGCGTTCAGGATCGCGGCTCCGATCACGGTCGAACTCGGTGTGAAAGGCACCTGCATACCCGGATGGTTCAGCACGGCGTCTCCTTTGACCGAGAAGTTGTCGATCACGAGATCCACCGCATCGGCCAGATGCTTGCCGCTTGTATGCCGCGACGGCTGGCTCATGGAATACTCCAGAGAAGTGATTCCGACGGTAACGCCGCCCTTCTCCTTCGCCATCAGAGCGACATCGACGGGAACCGGGTTACGGCCTGAAGTGGACAGGACAAACACGACTTCGCCGGGACGGATATCCTGCTCCTTCATGAAATCGACCGCCAGATCGTTCTGTCTCTCCAGCTCCGAAGAGCGTACGGCGCCTTCATGCAGCATCAGCTTCTCGACGAAGATCGGACGAATCGGAACAAGCCCGCCGGCCCGGTAAAAAACTTCCTCCGTCAAAATATGCGAATGACCGCAGCCGAACAAATGAATAATGCCGCCGTCCTGAATGCAGGCCGCCACTTTCTCGGCCGCTTCGCGGATGGGTCCGGCCTGCTCGGTCCGGACTTTGTTCAACAGCTCGCCGATCACATCAAAATACGTATTCATCATCATAGCTCTCACCCCGTTGTCAGTCTGTTGAATCCTGCTGTTCCCCGTCTTGCAAGGCCCGTTTGACCCGCAATAGCATCTCGGCCATCACGTCCAGGCTTCGTTCGATAATCTGCTCGCCCTTCTCCCGGGTAGCCAGCGTGGCGTCCCCGAGAACGGCGGAGGATGTGATTTCCTCCCACGGCGTCGGCGTACAATCCGCTTCCGCGCTTATGTGCGGGGCGCCATCTATGGCTTTGCTCATGTCCACATATTCGCCGGCGAGATAAAGCATGTAAGACGTCTCGATTTCGTCGGCATGCATATAGGTGCCGTGGGCCGCAGAGGACTCCCTCACCCGGGCCGTAATTTCTTTCGTGCCCGGATAAAAGAAGTAGAACACTTTCAGCTCCGGTACCCGCTCGTATAAAATCCGCGCGGCTTCCTTAAGCGCCACCGCATTGCCCAGATGGCCGTTGACCATGGCGAAAATACGGAAGCCCTGCTGGTACAGGCTCTCTCCGATATCGGCCAGCAGCCGGATCAGCGCCTCGTTGGAGACGTTGATGCTGCCCGGGAAATTGCGCAGGCTCCACACCTGGCCGTAAGGCAGGACCGGAAGCACGAAGCTGTCCGTCCGGGCCGCCAGTTTGTCCGCCAGCCGTTCGGCAAGCAGATTATCGGTACCGAGCGGCAGGTGGGGGCCGTGTGCTTCCACGGCTCCGATAGGCAGGATCGCCGCCCGGAATTGTCGGATTTTATCCTGCACCTCGTACGAGTTTTCGTGCTCGAATTTCATCGTGCGCGCCTCCTTACTTTTTGAATGAGAAGCAGTTGGCCGGGTTCTTTACGAAAAATTTCTCGATCAGCTTCTGCCCGTCGAATCCGTTGCGGTTCGCTTCGTCCACAAAGCGCGGCACCCACTTCGCAATGATGTACTCCAGTCCGAGACCTTGGTCGTAATGCTTGTAGTATGTTTTGCGGGCGGTATCTCCGCTGATCAGAATCTGATCCTCGTAGCCCTTGCTCACGAGATTGAGAATGAGCGCGATCCGCGTGCTTTCGGGGGCGTACTTGATTTTGCCGATGCCGTCAAAGCTCATGTAAGCGCCGGTTGCCGCGATCTGCTCGTGGTAGTACGGGTCCGGGTTGCGGTCCATATGGCCCAGGCTCAGATACGACAGGTTCACGCCCTCGCTTTTCAGAAGCTCGATCTGCTCCAGCGCCATGGTGCCGACTTCCGTATGGGAGTGCACGGGCGCTTTCGTTTCGTGGTGGGCTCGGGCTACCGCGCGGAGCGTTTTCTCTTCCAGGGGCGTAATGCGGTTGTAGCCCGTCCCGAATTTGACTTGGCCCGCTTTGAACGGAGTGCCTTCAAGGCCCTCTTCTACCTCGCGGATAACGAAATCGGCCAGCTCGTTAATGCTTTTCGCTTCGATCCACTGGGTATACGTTTCGTAATCGCCCGTGAGCGGCTTCAGCTCTTCCTTGATTTTGGCGTCCCACAGAAAGCTTTTGTTAAAACCGGCCGTGCCCACGATTTTAATGCCCGTTTCCAGGGCAATTTCCTGAACGGCCTGCACGTCACGTCCGTAATCGACCGCCGTTGCGTCCACGATCGCGTGTCCGCCGTGCTTTTTAAAATCCAGAACGTCCAGCTTGGACTTCTCTTTGTCGTCCAGCAGCAGATCGTCCTCTCCCCGTTCCTGCCAGAAGGCCGGACGGCATACAATATGTTCGTGGGAATACGTAAAGCCCAGATCCTCTTTGGCGATGTCTCCATGTAAAGTACGGATATAGCTCATGACGTGTCTCCTCCACTCTTTTTTTCTGAAAAGAAGACGGCGGAGCTTAGCGCTGTCACCGTCTTGTTGTTGCGGGCCCGGGGCCCGGCACTGCTTTAGTTAAAAGAACAATTTAGCCAGGAAGTTCAAAATCGGACCGATGATGAACATATCGGAGTCCGCCGCCCACATGGCCGTATCCGGCACCGTGGAGCTGATGAAGAAGCGGACCATGAGGAATTGTCCCCAGGCTACGATCGTGGATGTGATGAATCCGCCGATCACGGCCCCGCGGACACCGCCCGTCGAGTTCCCGAACACGCCGGCCGTAGCCCCGTGGAAGAACAGAACGATCATCGTCGGAACGAAGATGTAGGAAACGGTGTTACCGAGCACGAGCAGCCAGATAATGGCGCCCGCGAAGGCTCCCAGGAAGCCGAGTACGACCGCGTTCGGCGCGTACGGATACACAACCGGCGCGTCCAGTGCAGGCTTGGCTCCGGGTACGAGTTTTGTAGCGATCCCGTTGAAAGCCGGAACCAGTTCGCCGACAAACATCCGGACCCCCATCAGAACGATGGCGATACCGCCCGCGAACGTAAACGATTGGATAATCGAATAAATGATAAAGTTCTGGTCGCCCGACTTCGCCATCAGTTCGGCGGCCGCAGGCGTTCCTTTCGTCGAAAGGATAACGGCTCCGATCAGGAACAGAATTCCCATGCTGAGTGCGGTAATGACGTTGGAATCCCGCAGGAACTCAAAGCCTTTCGGCACTTTGATTTTCTCGGAATCGTTGTTTTTGTTGCCGAACAATTTACCGAACAGGGCTGCCAGCAGGGCAACCGAAGCGGACGTGTGACCGAGGGCGATGTTATCGTTGCCCGTTATTTTGCGCAGGAACGGCTGAACGAGAGCCGGCTGGAAGGTCCAGTACAGACCGAGCACGACGGCAACCATCAGCACGAGCTTCCAAATCGCGATACCGCCTGCGGCATGCACGATTACACCTGCGAAAATCGTTGAAGTCCAGAACATCATATGTCCGGTCAGGTAAATAAATTTAAACCGGGTGAAACGGGCCAGCGCCACGTTGATCAGGAAGCCGACGAGCATCGCCAGCGTGACGGCGCTTCCGTACTTGCCGTTAAACGCGTCCTGACCCATAAACGTACCGAGCGAGCCGGCCTCCAGTCCGAAGACCTCTTTCCACATCGGTTCGAATACGTTCAGCGCTTTGACGATAACGTCGGAACCGGCGCCGATTACGAGGAAACCGATAATCGCTTTAAAGGTACCGCTGACGAGCTGGCTCGTCGATTTCTTCTGGAGCAGAAGGCCAACCAGAACGATGAACCCGAGCAGAATGGCCGGTGTTCCGAAAATATTGGTCGCGATCCAAAAAAGCACGTCCATAAAGACCCCTCCTTAATGGGTTACAGCACTTCTTCCAGTTTTTGTTTGATTTCGTTATTGTCAAAATAGTTATTGACGATTACGATTTTGGCGGCATGGCCTTGAAGGCTTTGCGCCAGCTCATTGCTCGTGATGATGTAATCCGCCGCCGTGCCGGATGCCGTGGATACGTCGGTATGCTCCACATCGGCGTTAACGCCCATGCCGCTCAGCACGTTCTCCACGTTCATTCTCAAAATCAGGCTGGTTCCTTGTCCAAGACCGCATACGCATAAAATTTTCATTGTTCGTTCCCCCTAATAAGTTGTTGAATAGTATCTACATCGGCTGCCTGCTTGAACGCTTCCACGTTGTCCGGGTTGCTCAGCAATATCGTCAGCTTGCGCAGCATGGCGATATGCTCGGAGCTGGTGGACCCGCCCAGTGCGAATACGAGCTGGACGGGATCGTTGGCCGCGTGGCCGAATACGACCGGTTTCTTCAGCCGGAGCAGCGAGACGGACGCTTCTTTCACTCCGTCTTCCGCACGGGCGTGCGGCAGAGCGATATGCGGCGCCAGTACGAAGTACGGGCCTTTGTCCCGGTAGGAGTCCACCATGGCTTCGGCATAGCGCGCTTCCGCGGCTCCCGCGTCGGCCAGAAGTCCTCCCGCCAGGCGGATCGCTTCTTCCGCCGTCTCGGCTTCGACATCAAGTGCAATCAAGGACGGTTCTAAAAATTTCATCTCTCATCTCTCCCAAATCCGGTAGTCTAACTGCGGGGACCTTCTTCTATCTGCTGTAATATCTGTTCTTTGGTCCCGGCGTCCTTCAGCCGGGTCAGGCTGTCTTGTTCTCTGAGCAGGAGCGTCAGCTCCGACAACGCTTTGAGATGCGATTCTCCGTCGATCGCCGCCAGCACCAGAATCACCTGTACCTGGTGGCGGGCTTCTTCGGAGAAGGCTACGGGCTTCGCAAGCCGCAGCAGGCTGATTCCCAGCCGCTTCACTCCGTCCTGCGGCTTGCCGTGCGCGATGGCGATGCCCGGCGCCACGACGATATAGGGGCCGAGCGCCTCCACCTTGCCGATCATCGCCCCGATGTAGGCCTCTTCGATACGCCCGTCCTCGAGAAGAGGCAGGGCCGCCTCGCGGATGGCGGAGCGCCAGTCCGCGGCCTCTTCCTCCACCCGGATCATCGGTCCGGTGAGCAGGTCGGCCAGCGACGGCTTGCGGGCTTCGCTCAGCCATGTTTTCCCCACGGACATGTAGCGGTTCAGTTCCTCCGCAAGCCCCGCTTCATCCGTCACCTTCGCGTATTTGCGGACAATGTCGAGCAGGGCCTGAACCGAGCTGGCCTGGGCCCGCGACTTGCGGCCGACGACCGTATTGATCTGGTTCAGCAGATGCTCCTTGTCCTTATCGCTGAGGATCGGATTTACGACGAACACGGGGACGCCGCTGTCCGGAAGCGGGACCGTCGAGAAAATAAAATCGACGCTCTCCTCTTCAAACGCTTCGTAATCCCGCAGCGAGAGAACCGCCGAAATGTCCACCGCCGAAAATAAATGCTCGAGCTGGGATTTCAGCATCCGTGAAGCGGAAATGCCGTTGACGCAGACGATGGCGGCCCGGCGCCTCTCTACAGGCTGCGTGTTTTCCCTGCGCAGCCAGCCGCCGAAGTGCATGGCGAGGTAGCCGATCTCGTTATCATCGAGCTTTCGTCCGACAAGCTGCTCGAACGGTGCCGCGGAGCGCCGCGTCAGTTCGAACACTTCGCCATACTTGGAGCGGATGTTGCCCAGAAGCGGGTTATCGAGCTCCAGCCCGTACAGGATCCGGTAATACGCCGGCTTCAGATGGACGAGCAGATTCTCTTCCATCGCTTCTCTGTTCGGCAGAAACACGCAGGCGTGACGCTGGAAGGCGTCGGTCATTCCCCTGGCCGCTTCGCGGAGCTTGTCGATCACTTCCTCGGAACCGGTCAGCTGTTCCATCCGGTTGACGCGCGCGCCGAGCAGGTGCATCGTAAAATACGCGATTTCCTCCTCGGGTATGGCGGTGTCGAACAAACCGCCGAGGCCTTCCGCTATGCGGGCCGCCGCCTCGTACTCCGGCATGCGCCCCAGCACGTTCCGCTCGTCTTCGTCGATCGCAATGAGCTGCCTGTTCTGGATCCGGCGTGTATAGAGCAGGAAGCGGGTGGTCAGGTTAAACACCATCTCGTCCGTCAGTTCCACGCCGAGTGTGCGTTCACTGTCCGCGATGAGCCGGTAAACCCGTTTCAGGTAATCCGGCTTCATCGGCGGGAATAAGTCCAGCACCCGGTCAAAACTGCCGGGGTCTTCACTCCGGCTGAGCGCCTGCTCCCAGCCCACGCTTCCGAAAATCTGTCCGAAGTAGTAGGTGAGCGCCTTCCGCTTGTCGCTCTCTTCCCCCCGGACCCGGTAGCCCTGCTTGCGGTCGTAAGCGACCTTAAGCTTCAGCGATTCCAGTTCGGGCCGGATGATGTTCAAGTCCTTAAGCACGGTTCCCCGGCTGACTTGCAGGAGATCCGTCAAGTGATGGACGAAAAGCGATCCGGCCGCGGGGGACAACAGATGGACGGCCAGCCAGGCCAGCCTCTCCCGCGGAGACAAGTAGTACTGCTGCACCGGAAGCTGTCCGGCCAGCTGCGGAATGCCCTTGCGGCTTTCATCCGGCAAATAGTAACCGGCTGCCCGGACATATTCGACCGGCGGAAGATGAATCGTTTTCAGCCAGTCGTTGATTTTTTCCATATCGTAATAAACGGTTCGTCTGGAGATGCCGAGCTTCTGCATCAGTTCTTCCAGAGATACATAATCGGCTGCCTGCTGCAGCAGCGTCATTATCCGGGTACTGCGTTCGTCCAGAATACGGCATCAACTCCTTTGCCGTTTAGTGTGGTTCTTTGTTCGATTTGATTATACCCAGGGACAAGAATCGAAAGACAGTTCAATTCGTGGAGGCTCTTTTGTGCAAAAATGAATTCTACCGGAATGACTTCCAAAACGGATTTCCCCTCCGGCTTCACGCCACGCAAAAAAACGGCTCCGGAAGCATCCGCCCCTGGCCGTTTTATGAAGCCGGTTCGATTAACCAGCCTATGTCCTGCACGAATATGTACTGAATTTACTGCCATGCACTGTACTCGGTGCTACGATTATGTAATCTCCATTTTACCGTCATGTCAACCGGTGGTAATGTGCACACGTTGTTGCTATGTGCAGCTTGCTCCTGCAAACTTACACACTCTTGTATGTTTTGCACAGTCTTGTCTTATACGTTCTTGCACCGTTGTGCACTGTCCTGGCACTGTCCTGGCACTGTCTTGGCACTGTCTTGGCACTGTCTTGGCACTGTCTTGCACGCTCTTGCCCTGCGTGACGGTCAATCCGTCTGCCGGATCGCCGTCATTTTGTTGGAAGGAGCTTGCTTCCTCTTGCTTCCTCTTGCTTCCTCTTGCTTCCTCTTGCTTCCTCTTACTTGCTTCTGCCTCGCTACTTGCTTGTACCCAAACAGCATCTTGCCTGCTCTACCGGCGTTGCTTCTTCCTCGCACGTGTCACTCCGTCTCCGCCGGCTGCAGTCCCGTTTCCCGCACGCTCCAATCCCAGAACTTCGCGGCGAGCTGCTTGTCTTTGGCCCGTGCGGATACCGGAGCGATCTTCTTCCTGTAAAAATATTCGCCGGTTGCACACTCCACATTATCGCTGGTAGCCAGATAGACCGCCGTTTCCGCCCCCTGTGCGGGCGTCAGGAAATAAGGCCGCAGCATGGCAAGCACCGATTTGCCGAAGCCCGTGTTCCGGTCCACGCCGATCTGGGTGCCGACGGCTCCGGGATGCAGGGCGTTCACCGTGACGGCGGTCCCTTTCAGCCGGGCGGCGAGCTCCCTGGCGAACAAAATGTTCGCCAGCTTGGACTGCGCGTACCCCGTCCATACCGTGTATCCCTTTGTCAGATACGGGTCTTCCCAGCGGATCTTGCCGATTTTGTGCGCGCCGGAGGAAACGACGACGATACGGCCCTGCTCCGCCCGTTTCAGAGCTCCCAGAAGCAGGTTCGTCAGCAGAAAATGGCCCAGATGGTTAACGCCCATCATGATCTCGAATCCGTCGGAAGTGGTCTCTCTCTTGAGCGATACGACGCCCGCATTGTTGATCAGCACGTCCAGATGATCGTAGCGGCTTTTGAACTCCGCGGCAAAAGTCCGGATGCTCCGGAGCGAACCGAGGTCGCACTGCATGAGCTCGATCTCCGCGGAACCGCTGGCCGCCATCGCTTCGCGAAGAGCGCTGCGCCCCCGTTCTTCGCTGCGGCAGACCATAATGACTTTCGCCCCCTGCCGAGCCAGAGCGATCGTCGTGGCGAGGCCCATGCCGGAGTTGGCTCCGGTGACCATCATGATTTTTTGCTTCATCTGCAGCCCGCCTTCGTTTGGATTTGGGAAAAAAACCGTGTGCAGCCGGACGGCTGACATCGGATGTTAACCGGTCAGATCAGCCCTTCGGCCACCGTTTTCAAAAAATGCTCCTTATGCGCCGGATGGCAGGCGATGAGATAAGGCTCAGAGCTCATTCCGCGGAATGGCCTGCCCTCAAAATCCATAACAAGTCCGCCCGCCTCCTGCACCATCAGAATGCCGGAATACAGATCGGTTCCCTCGGAATTGTACAGGACGATGCCGTCCAAGTCTCCCTTGGCGAGCATGCACCACTGGAGAGTCGGGGCCCATACCCTCATCATCCGCTTGAAGCGGACATCCAGATGGTGGCGGAGCTTAACGGCACGCGCCTCGTTCTGGACCTTGTGCCCCTGTATCCAGCCGATCGTGCCGCGCTGAATGGACGAGCACGGTTTGGACTGAATGCGGATATTGTTGCAGAAGGCCCCTTTGTCCGCCGCGCTGAGGAACAGCCTGTCCACCATCGGTTCGTAAATGACGCCCAGCACGGGGCTGCCTTGATGCATGAGCGTGATGGACGTAGCGAAGAGCGGAAGACCGATCGCGTAATTGTTCGTCCCGTCGAGCGGGTCCACGATCCACATCCAGTCGCTCTGCCTGCCGTTGTGCCCGATTTCCTCGCTGTCCACGCAGTGATCGGGAAAGCTTTTCGCGATATGGGTCAAAATAATTTCTTCCGCGAGGTGATCCACCTCCGTTACGACATCGCCGAAGTCGTCCTTTTCCAGAATGCTGTTGATATTCTCAAACCGGTTTTTCGCTTCTTGTCCGGCTTGCAAAGCGGCTTGGATCGCCACCTTCTTCGCTGCGCGCAGAATGTCTTCCACAGTCTTCTTCCCCTCCGCTCTATCTGTCCGCCTTTCCGATCAGGCTTCTCACCTATGTTTTTACCGGCCGCGTCCCTGCCATTCGTTCTCCAAAATGCCCATTTCGATCAAGTTCCAGTACGTGTCTCCCATTCTTCTCGCGTCCCGGATAAAACCTTCTCTAACGAAGCCTTCCTTCTCGTAGCAGCGGATGGCCGCTTCGTTAAAATCGAAAACGCCGAGCGTCATTTTATGAAGCCGGAGCTCTTCGAAGCCGATCCGCAGCGCCTCGCGGATCATCGCTTGTCCGGTGCCGCGGCCTCTGCGGGCCGTATGGCCTACCAGCACCTTGCCGATTCTCGCGGAACGGTTATAGCGGTCGATATTTCCGATCGAAATATGTCCCACCGGCAGGTCCGTTTCCGAATCGATGACTTTATAAATAAGCCGGCCGGATTGTTCGGGATCGTTGGCCCCTTCCATATAAGCCTCCAGCTGCAAGGCGGTTAGAGGGTAATTAAACTGGGGCCCCGCCCATTGAAGCAGAAAAGCCTCGTCTCCGCTCCATTCGATAAGCTGGTTGAAATCCTCTTTTCCGAAATACTCAAAACGAATCATGTCAGATCACATTCCTTCCCCTCTGATTAAAGCCATATATAAACCGGCGGTAAGAAGAGCGCACGGCACAATAAGCAGGTGCTGTCTGTTCTGCAGGCAGGTCAGCAGGCCGAAAACGAAGGTGAATATCGCCAGCAGTACGCTTAAAGCAAGCAGCCCCGTCATGACGAGGCAACCCGTGAGCTCATCCGCAAAGGACCTCCCCAGGCGGAAAGCCGTAATTTCAAGCCCGCCGGTAAGCAGCAAAAATAAGGCGTAATAGCGCCACGAAAGCAGCCGGTTCCCGCCGCTCGCGGAGTCCGTTACCTTATCGCTTGGCATGACAAGCCTCTACCTCCCATCATTTGTAAGTTGATCCTTCTGTTAGAGTAGCATCCCTGGTCTCATTTGAAAATGCTTTTCGGAAAAGAAAAGTTCCGTTAAAAGAAGGTAAACAGCAGAAACCCCTTTGCCAAATCCCTTCCTATTTCACGGCTCCTCGAACGTCTGCTAAAGACCAAATCGCCGTGAATACGCAAAAAACGCATGCACGTTATGCATACGTTGTGTCATTTACACCCGTCCCTCACCCGCTTGCGGTCTGCAATCCCTTAAAAGTGTTCCATGGTTAAGAAAATCGACGACCGTTCCCGGTACAATACCGGAAAACGGCCGCAGCTTACTGACCATATCTTTTTGTTTGTGTATGCACGCCTTGCTTCACCGGGATAAGTACTTACGGTTCTCTGAATCCTAAAAAAGCCATACTCAAAAAAGCCGCTATGAACCCTGCAACCATTAGTAAAACGATTAAGATTCCGGTGAATTTCAAGAATCCTCTTTCGCCTGTTACAATTCCTACTACACCTAAAAGAATGCCGATAACTAGAGAACCCAGTGCTGAAAAAAATAAAGATTTAATTAGCATCACTTCACCGGAATCAGGGGTAGTTGAAACCGAGTAACTCATGAAAAGCATCCCTGCACCTGCAAGACTTAAAATCGTCGACAGCGCTCCGAAAGTCCTCTTTTTAGAAGTCAATATTTCCTCCTTATTCGGGTGTTCCGAAAATTCCGAATGAGTTTTTTGTCCGGTTAAAAAAGAGAACACCAAGCGTAATCACTTGATGTTCTCAAATAGAAACTATGTACGCTGCCTCGGGCAAAGTTTTGTAGATCCTCATAGCTTGCTCACGGCTTATTCCGGGGTTACTCCGGGGTTACTCCGGGATTACTCCGCGCCTGCTTCAAGCTTGCTTCGGCCGATTACTTGCCAATCTGCTCGCGTTCTTCCTTGCTCGGGCCGTAAACGCCCGGAACAACCAAGCCCGCTTGGCGCATTAGAACCGTCATTTGACCCCGGTGATGAGCCTGGTGCTGAATAACGAAGCGCATGATGCCATGAATCGTGATTTCCCGGCCGAACACGGTAATGCTTTGCTTCAGCATCTCGTCCGTCCACTGTTCGCCCGCCGCCCGAAGCAGGTTCGAGCTTGTCTGCTCGTAGACATCGGCGATTTCTTTGGCGGACTCGGGAACTCCCGCGCTTCGCTCAGGTCCCTCGAACTTCAAGCCAGCCGCCGTAAAAACACCGTGCATAGCTTGAGAAAGATGCCATCCAAGCTCTCCGAGGGAGAAATGGTCCAGAGCGACGCTCTGGTCGAGCGAATCGTCCGTTAAGGTATTTAAAATTTTCCGGGTCAACGCTGCCTCATGCTTCCATTCCTGCTGAAATTCATCCAGACTTGTAAACATACTAGTCAGCCTCCTTTAATGAACTAATCTCTTTATCAGTATAATACAAAGAGGTCCTCCTTCACCAACGACGGCGCTCCATACGATGGTAAGCTGCGCGGGACATGAAGGGAAAAAGAATCCTCCGGTAAATTTCCGGAACTTTCCCTTTCTTTTTTGGAACTCTCCTCCGCATTCGGTATAATGTACAACGTACATACATCTGCCGCACATTGCCTACAACAGGAGGAATAATGATGAACCTACTGCCCTTAAAAAAACGCGGCCTGGACGCCAGCCGTCTCGTACTGGGCTGCATGCCTTTCGGCGGAGGCTGGAATTCCGATCCGGTCACCAAAGAAGACGAAGCGCAGGCGCAGAAAGCCGTCGAAGCCGCTCTTTCCATCGGCATTACCATGTTCGACCACGCCGATATTTACACAAGGGGAAAGGCGGAAGAAACCTTCGGCCGCATCCTCAAAAACAAGCCGGGCCTGCGCGAGGAAATGGTGATCCAGTCCAAATGCGGCATCCGCTTCGCGGACGGGGACGTTCCCGGCCGGTACGACTTCTCCAAAGCCTACATCGGAGAAGCCGTCGACGGCATTCTGCGCCGTCTCGGCACCGACTATCTCGACGTCCTGCTGCTGCACAGACCCGATCCGCTGATGGAGCCGGAAGAGGTCGCGGAAGCGTTCGGGCGTCTTAAAGCCGCCGGGAAAGTCCGCTATTTCGGGGTGTCCAACATGAACGCCGCCCAGATCCGCTTCCTCCAGCGCGCATTGCCCGATCAGCTGGCCGTCAACCAGCTGGAGATGAGTCTGGCGCGCCACGACTGGCTCGACCAAGGGGTTCATGTGAACCAGAAGGCCGGCACTTCGGTGAACTTCTCCGAGGGGCTGCTGGAATACTGCCGGATGGAGGACATCCAGATCCAGGCGTGGGGCCCGCTGGCCCAGGGTAAATTCTCCGGCAACCTCGGGGACTCGGAGCCGGAGCACATCCGCAAGACGGCGGAGCTCGTCGGCAGGCTTGCGGATGAGAAAGAGACCACGCGCGAGGCCATCGTACTCGGCTGGCTCATGCGGCATCCGGCTATGATCCAGCCGGTGATCGGCACGGCCAACGCGGACCGCATCGCCGCCTGCCGGGACGCGGAGCGCCAAGCGGAGCTCATGACCCGCGAAGAATGGTATTCGCTTTACGTCAGTGCAAGAGGAAGCTTCCTTCCTTAAGCACTTCAAAAACCTCCGGGGCTGCCCAGGCAGACCGGAGGTTTTTTTATGCAGCAAGAAAAGGGCCCCGGAGCGTATCATTCAGGTTAAATAAATAATCACGTTTCCCCCTGAAGGCTTATCGTTTAAAACTTGCCCCTTTTCTTAAGATACGTCTGCAATCCCTGAAGAATGCCTATCGCCGCGCACACGAGCACACATACGATCAGAATAATCCACACAACCTGCGCTGCCTGCCAATCCGAGAGGCCAACGGACCGCACCAGATAAACGCTCATATATACTCTTACCAAATAGAGCAAACCCGCCATAAGGAGAAGCTCCACCACCCGGTACAGCCACTTGCCTCCGCTCATTTTACCCGCTCCTCTCTCTCCGGATTCCGGCGCAATCCCCCTCCTGTCTTCACCGCATTAACAGTTAACCGGCAACTTCATCCTCACCCTACGTTAGGTATATTTTACCATTAAAAAGACTTTGTCGAAATTCCCCCCTCCATAATAGGTTTTTATCCTTAATCGGGACATGCCGTCATGGGATAATAAAATTGCGTATTGGAACCGTTTACATTTTAAGAGGGTTCTTGTCTGTACACGATTTTTCAAGGCCCTCGCCCGTTTGGAAAGGAGGCATAACCAACCCACTTATCCGCTGAACCCCGCACTTATTTCAATTAAAAAGGAGCGTACTTATTGATGACTTCTTACACAATCCCCCGCAAAAAAATGATGCACCTTGCCCTCGCCTTCACGCTTGGCCTCGGTGTCGTGCCTGCGCTGGCTTCCAGTCAAGCCAGCGCGGCCGGTACGGCGGCGGCTGTATGCCAGGATCCCGCCTGGAGTTCTACGACCGCCTACACGGCCGGCAAAAGAGTGTCCTATTCGGGCAAAACGTTCGAAGCCAAATGGTGGACGCAGGGAGAACAGCCCAACGCGGCGAACACCTGGGGCGCCTGGAAATATGTGAGCGACTGCAGCTCCGGCGGAGGCGGCGGAACGACGGACACGCAGGCGCCTTCCGTTCCTTCGGGGCTGAAGGCAAGCGCCTCCACGAGCACAAGCGTCTCCCTGTCATGGACGGCTTCGACGGACAATGTCGGCGTGGCGGGCTACGACGTGTATCAGGGGACGGCTCTTGCCGCCAGCGTGACGGGAACGACGGCCCTCGTCACCGGCCTGACCGCCTCGACGGCCTACAGCTTCACCGTGAAGGCGAAGGACGCGGCCGGCAACGTTTCGGCCGCGAGCGCTCCGGTCAGCGTTACGACGCCGGCAGGCGGAACGTCGCCTTCCCCGGACCGCAGGTACGTCGCCTATGCCAGTACATGGAACACCAGCGTCTACGATTTGAAGCTGGAAAACATCCCGAATTACATCACGGATATCAACCTGTCTTTCGCCAGACCCGACACGAAGTATGTGAAAGGGTCCTACGCCTTCGATCAGGAGGTTGCGGGCTTTGAATTCGTGGAAGGCGCCACTACGGGCCGCGGCCAGCTGAAGTTCACGCCGCAGCAGGCCCAGGATCTCCGCAGCAATATCGCCGCACTCGACGCGCGCGGAACGGATACGTGGCTCTCCGTCGGCGGCTGGTCTTACAGCCAAGGCAGCCAGTGGGCGAACTTCAACGCGCCGCATGTCGTCGACCTTGCGCTGGATCTCGGCGCTTCCGGCGTCGATATCGACTGGGAGTCGAGCGGCAGCAACTGCAACAAAGCCGCGGCCGAATCGTTCAGCTGTTCCAAAGACGCCGAAATCGCCGGCATCATCAACAGCCTGTACAACGAGATCAAGGCACGTGGCGCGAAGCTGAAAATCTCCATCGCCGGCTGGTCCACGGGAGCCTACTACGTGAAAGGCACGCCGTTTGAAGAGGGCAAAGTGCAGTACGGCTCGCCGTTCGGCGGCACGATGTACCGCATCGTGAAAGATCACGGCAGCAAAATCGACATGATCAATCTCATGTCCTACGACGGCGGCGTCTATTACGATCCTCGCGAAGGCTACGAATCGTACCGCGCCATCTACGGCGGGACGATCAACATGGGCCTGCAGATTGCGCCCGAAGGCTCCGGCGGAGCCGTATTGAAGCTGAATGCGGCGCCGGGAACCGTTTATGACGCCGAGATGCTGAACGGCCAGAACAACGTCGCTTCCGCTTACTACAATGTGGAGACGCTCGTCAAATACGTCAAGAACAAAGGCAAATCGACCGACGGCTTCATGCTCTGGCAGCTGTGGAAGCAGCGCGTTCATCAGCCGGCCCCTTCGGACGGCGCCACCGAGAACAGTGCAGGCCAGTATGTGTGCCGCAACCTGCCTCTGGCGGGCGACTGCAACCAGACGATTCCTACCCTGCCGAAGCTGACTCCGTAACGGAAACGGCCTAACGGCAACTTGCAGGCAGCGGTTACTTCTGCGTCTTTTCGCGCAGGGTAACCGCTTTTTTTCGCGTCCAACACAAATAAACGCCCGAAGAAAATCGGAGCGCACAGAGAGAGCCTCTTATATATCCGCAGATGTTTGGGAGCGGTTTGCGTTAGAAAAGCCGCCTGGCTGCTTTCAAGGATGCCTATGCTCAGGCGGCTCTTCTTGCTTCCGATCGGCGTCATCGCGCGTACGTTTGTTTTTTTTACCGTCCAGATGAAAGACCATAAACATGGCGCTTATGAGCACCCACATCAAAAACACCACAATGATGAGCTGCTCGGAATGCATTAATTCCATGATCGAAGCAGGCATACGGATAGTCTCCTAATTCATAAATTCGGCGGAACCCGTTACAGAAGAGAGTTTCAGATGGAGCATACCCGGATAACTTTGCTCCTTGGTTTTGTGTTTCTCCCGCTGATAGTTATTCAACACCCGGTCTAATTCCTGCGATTTTCGTAAAACCCTGGAATCGGAAAATCCGTGCTCCCCGGCCAGCCGCATCATTTCTCTGCGAATTTCCTCAATATGTTGATGAATGGTATCCATCTTCATACTCTCCTATTGGTCATATGTAAAACCTGACTCCAACACTCTTCTTGTCATATTTTACATCCTTCTGTTAAATTATAGGATTTCTTCCGAATGACATTACTCTTTCTTTTCTTTGCCAGTTCCTTCTCCCATAAAAAAAAGACACTCCCGGAAAACCGGGAATGTCTCACTGCCGCTATTCTTTTCATCTGCCGGATTAATTTCCCCAGCCATGCCCCAATTGTACGATCTTATGTACTTGCGTCTGCGGTTGCGCTGAGAATCCCGTACTTGGAGCCAGAACAGCGATTGCCACACTTGACAGCACGAGCAAAACCGATAGTTTTCTTTTCATCCTAATCGCACCTCATTCACTAAATGTTTGAATTCGTTCTTTTCTTCGACACTTGCCAAATGCCTAAATCTTTCAAAAAGCGCCATAGATTGAATAATATTTCTCTCACTATTTATTCTAACAGAAAATTCCAATCCGTGCAGTATAAACTTTATACCTTCTCTACGATTTCTAGTCAAATGATAAGCCGCCAAATCGCTCAAAAACCGGGCGTACCGCTCTTTCATAACGGGCTTGTTATATTCGCCGAATTCGGATTGGTAGGTTTGATAAGGAAGATGCGAGGAAAAACGCTGCAGAATGCCGTCGATTTCATACCCGTAACGATTGGCGGTTTGTACGATTTTGCACAGTGCCGTGAAAATATCGTCCTCGCGGGAGGCGATACAGTTTATGTATTCGGGCAGAACCGTGAGGTCTCCCGACATGATTCGATACAAGTAGGTGTTCGCTACCGCCCATCCCCTGAACTGTTCGACAATGCGTTGTTCCTCATCCGATTCATTCCGGACCCAGTCCGGTGCCGCATACAACGAAACGTAATGCAGCGCCTGATCGAACCTCCCCCGCTCCTCGCATACCACGGAACGGATCAAGAGGGCCTGCAGAATGTAATAGCAAAGCGGGCGCTTGGGCCGTCTCGTGTTCTCCCCGCCGCGCTCCGAAGCCGGTTCGAGCCGGTACTGAATGGTCGCAATCCGGTGCATTTCTTTAGCCAGCTCATCGACCTTCTCCCATTCGTAAAGCGTCCCGAATACATAGGCCAATTGATTAAGCGCATCCAGCTGATCCGCCACGTCCAGCCTCGACACGTAGTTTTCAAATAAAGTCGCCGCCCGTAAATTAGCCCGCAAATCGTCTCCGAGCGCAAGGGTAAACAGCCGGTACTGACAAAGCGCCAGTCTTTCGGAATGCTGGTACTTCTCGCTTTCGGCGATAGACTCGTACAAAAGCACGGCCGCCTCTTTTCTGCCCTCCGAATGAAATTGCTCGGCTGTCTCGAATAACAAGGGAAGATAAGAGAGGTTTTCCAGCATCAGCCGTACAACCCGCAGAAGGCAGTCTAGTTTGCCGAGCTCCGCACAGCGGTGGATAAGCGGCCCCAACCTGCGCCAATCCGGATTGGAATGAAAAAAACACTCTTCAATGTATAAGTCATAGAAATGGCCTTCGCCAAGCCCCATTCCGGCCGTCATCCGGTCCAGCTGCTGCATGGCGATCGGACGGTTCCCGTGCAGTATAATGCTTAACGTACCGGAGTTGATGCCGGATATTTCCGCAAACTGGTTAATGGTCATCTGCCGGCGATCCAGATAGCTCTTCAATTGATTGCGAATCGACATTGTTTTTGTCTCCAAACCATCACCGCTTCCCGAAAACCACAGATTCCGTACTTGTCCCATTCACGAATCGAAGCTATTAAAATTAAGACACAGGTCAATAAAACGATAGAAGAACTGGCAAGAGAATTATCCGCCAAAACAGGCAGCCGGTATGTATACCCGTACCGCATTTACAAACTGTTCATTTTTTCCATTACATGGGAATTATACCTCAAATCTTGTGCGGGGACAATTAGATGAAGCCGTTTCGCAGACCTATTTTTCCGCGTAAAAAAGGATGCGGGCACCTGCGCAGCGGCAGTACCCGCACCCGACACTTTCCCGTGTCCTACATCATTTTAAGTATGGCGTCACGGCCGGTCATGCCCGCGTAGATCCCCATTTCCTCGGCCGTATGCGTAACGGATTCCAGCGGAGCGTCGAGCAGCTCGCCGATTGTTTTCACACCTGTGGCCCGGGCGGCGATAATCTGCCGGTCGCTCAGCCGTTCGTTCAGCAGGGCGACATCAAGTGCTCCGCACATGATATAGCCGCCCTTCCTCCGCGCTGCAACCCTCTCAAGTCTTTACCAAATTCGGACCGGTCACAAGCCGGTCACGGACTTAGAATCGTATCGATCCGGTCTGCGACCTCTCTCTGCATGCTTGGCGATACATGGCTGTAAATATCCAGGGTTACTCCTATTTTCGAATGGCCGAGACGCTCCGATATCAATTTTACGTGAATATTCTGCTCAATCAACAGGGTCGCATGGGTGTGCCTCATGGAATGAAAAGGGATATGAGGAAGTCCTGCTAGACTTACATCCTGTTTATAACGTTTGGTTAAGTTGGAAGGGTAGACCGGTTTTCCGTTGGTAAGATTAAAAATAACGAGATCCATGTCGATGAACCGGATGCCCCGTTCTTTTTTTACGCTCTCGTAATAATCCCGCTGCTTATTCAGCACATCCATTAACCGGTCCGGCAGCGAAATCGTTCTGACGCCCGCCGAAGTTTTGGCTCCGCTTTTAATCGTTTTCCCGTAGTTGGTCAGCCGCTGGTTGACGGTCAGGATTTTCTTGTCGAAATGTATATCCTTCCATCTCAGGCCGAGAATCTCGCCCTGTCTCATACCGGTAAGCAGCGCAAGAGAGTATGCACAGTGATAACGGCTGTTTCTCGTGTTCCGCAAAAACGTATTTGCCTGCTCCACGGTCCACACAGCCGCTTCTTTTCTGACTGCCCGGGGCAAAGCGACTTTTCTCATCGGATTTTGCTTCATTATTTTCAGATCGACGGCTTTATCGAGCGACTGCTTGAGTACGGATACGACGCGGTCGATCGTATTCCGGGCAAAGCCGTCTTTGTGCATATCGTTCACGAACTGCTGGCAAGTATGATCATCCAAACATTGGAGCTTGACGTGGCCGATTCTGGGTCCGATATGATTTTTCACATACAACCGGTTGTTGTAATAAGTCGTCTCCTCGCACTGAAACTTTCTGATGTGCTGAAGCCAGTAAGCGAGAAATTCGTCGATCGTCATTCGGCAGGGCTCGATATATGCCTGATCCCGGACCGCTTTCTGTAAATCGACCATGTGCTCGCCGGCTTCCCGCTTCGTCCTGAATCCCCTGCGCCTGACTTGTTTGCGTTTTCCGTCCTTGTAGTAGTCAAATACGAACTCCCACTTCTCCGTTTTGCTGTTTTTAAATATAGAGGCCATTCGAACCTCCCCGCAGTCTTTTAGCTTTAATGCCGATTCTTCCGCCATTCCTTAAGTCTCCGCCTGTTACGACGAATCACTCTTTTCCGGTTCATGTTTATGATGGTGATAAATTGTCCCATTCCGAAGGCGGTCAACAAAAGAAATAATTCGTGATTTTTATTTTATTTTTTTACTTTATATGCTATGATTTGGATGTCGCCTTACTATATCTTGGAAGAAAGGAGGAGGACCTCATGAAAATGACCGGATTTTCTATCCGTACTTGGCAGGACCAGTACTATGACGGCACCCTGGAGGAACAGGCAGTAAAGAAGACAGATGCAATCGCCAGAAAAGCGAAAAAAAGGGGAGCTTACGGTGAACATAAAAAAGACTTACACACTATTAAAAATAAATATTAAAGATATTCACAAATCAAACTACGATTTAAAATTAAGTGCCCTTGAAGAGAAAAGCTGTCAAGTCAAGCAGCAGGACTCTCCCCTCCTTCGGCAGTTACACATTATAAAGGGCTGCGAGCGGGAACGGGTGAACGAACTGATCATCGTAGAAGCTAAACATACCCCGAAAAATCTGGAGCTTCTTGCGGTTCTGATTAATGAAGGCTTCCGCTATAACGGCCGGCGGTTTGTCCGGTTCGGCAAAAGTTCGTCGCAGGCCAAGGACGGAATGACCGTATTTGTGGATCAAGCTTATTATGCCGCTCTCATGGAACGCAGCCAACTGGGGATACCGGTGAAACAGTGCGTTATTCCCAAATATGAAAGCTACCGCTGCCTGATCTTCAGCTCCTGCCAATTCTTTGAAACAGATAAGCTCCCTTACATCGTAATGGTGGACGAATATAAGAAGATTTTGCCCGCCCGGCATGTCCGTTATGCCTCCATACAGGATAAGGAGTATACGGACGCTTCAACCGGTGAAACAAAAGTGTACAAAAATCAGAAGCTGATAGAGGAAGGCTGCCATGATGTCGCTCTATCCCCTTTTGACGGATTCGGCGTTCATACCAAAGAAATGAGTGAAGCCTTCAGCCAGGCTCTAGGCTTGGACTATACCCCCGCCGGCTATCAAATCCGTCTTCCTTTTTTGAAAGGCATGAGTGTAGAGGCGCCGATCCGTGACTTTTACCGGGATCAGGGGATTACCCATGTGCAGGATATTTTCGGAAAGTCGCATCCCGTGGAGAAGATCGACTGCATCTGGAACGTTTCCATGTGGAAAGCCTACGGAATCTTCAAAGAGGAGTTTGGCGACAAAGCCTGGACCACATACCTGGAGCGGCTCCAAACGTACGGGTACCAGATCGGCCTCAGCAAGTTTACTCACCACACGAAAGACATTCCCGTCTATGCCAAGCTGAACTTTCAATATTTGCAGTGTCTCGATCTGAACAATCCCGCCTATTCCAAGCAATTTAAACAACCCGATAAGGATTACGATCTTCTCGATGAGAACAACCACGGTAAAATTATCAAGCTTTCAAGATACACCACCGATTTGTTCGAAAAAATCATCAAGGGCGACAAATTTTATACCCTCAAGTTTCTTGGCATTCACGATACAGACACCAACTCTTTGACCAGCAAATACATCCAGGCCGTTCTTATTAACGACCGGATGCTCACGGACCCTCCTTTCCGGAATCTATTAAAAAGAAAATTAAACAAAGCCATTACCCAAATGAAATACGGAAAAATTTACACCGAAGGCTTCTATCATATCATCGTCGGAGATATTATCGGTTATCTCGAATACTGCGCCGATCTTGACGTAAGAGGCTGCTTGGATGCGGGGCAGTTCTACGCTCCGTCGCTTCGAGACGGTGAATGTCTCTCTTTCAGAAGTCCGCTTGTAGATCCGTCGGAAGTGAATAAGGTGCATTTGGTCCGTAACGAGATAACAAATAAATACTTGAAATATTTTAAAGATCAAGATTTATGCATGATTAATATTCACGATCTTACGCTGCCCCAACAGGGTGGCGCCGATGAGGACGGAGACAGCTTCTTCCTCACCACGAATGAAATTCTTATCGGCAGCAAAATAGACAAGCCCATCGTGGTCGATATGGATGACAAGCAGGCGGTCACCCCGGTCGAATACAATGCGGAAAACATTCTTCATTATGAATGCAACAGCCGCGACAACCGCATCGGAGAGATTACCAATATCGCGACCGCCATTTTGAATCAGGTAACAGAAGATGAGAATTCGCGCAAAAGAAACGAGGACAACATTTCTCTTCTCCGTCTGTATCAGGGCAAAGAAATCGATTTTATCAAAACCGGGTACAGATGGACGCTCAGCAAGCATCTCCGGACTTACATGAAGAAGATTCCCTACTTCCTTCTCTATAACTATCCCAAGAAATTGGAGGTCTACAACAAAATAAGGGAAGCGAACAAAACGGCCGGCGACAACGATAAAATTCCGCTTAACGCATTCAGGTCTCCTTCCGCTTTAAACGAACTGTGCGATTACGCCGCGCAGTGGGAGCGGAAAAATCTGATCTGGGACCGCTCGGCCGGCAGCAACGGCGATCTGCTGATCGATCACGAAGTGGCGCTGACGGACCAGGAACTCATGAGACAGATCAAGCGGCTGTTAAACCGCTTCAAGACCGATCTCAGGAACGCTATCGCCGAGGAAGAAGATTTGGGCCGGATAATGGATTCTTATCACGAGGAGATTCGCAACATCCCGGTTGAGCAGCAGCTCCTTGCCAATTATTTTATCAAGGTCTCCTATCGGACGGTGATGGAAGACAAAATTTTATGCTGGTCGGTTTTCGGTGATATCATGCTGGAAAATTTAAAACGAAACACTCCGGATGGCAGGCGAAGTACGATTATTAAAGCCGATCCCACCGAAGAAGGGGCCTACGAGTTCCTTGGCAAGTATTACAAATTGATAGAAGAATAGAGGACGATCCGATGTTTCTTAACGAGCTTCTGGAAGATTACGCCGCTTCCTCTCATAAGGAAGAGCTTGCCCGTGAATTTATCCGCCTTCTGTGGCAAAGCGGCTGCACCTCAAAAAATTATTCCAGGTTTTACACCTTTAAAGTAGATGCTTCCCTGCTTGGGAAGTGTCCGGATCTGGCGGATTTGTTCTCGGAATACAACCGGACTCTTTATACAGTGGCCAAAAGCTACTATAAAGGCAGTCTGGAACCTGTCGATTACATCCGCATCCATGTGAATAATGTATATGCGCGGCTCTGCGATCCCGATGTTTATTATGATAAAACCTACTATGCCTGTCTGCAGACCCCCAAGAAAGAATATTACAAAGCCGTTCAGAAACTGAAAGACGATGAAAATGTAGACGCTGAAACCATCCGGGATAATATACGCAGGGAATTAGCGGCGGCTGAGCGTATCCGTAAGCAATGCCTGGAGAATAAACTGGAGCTGTCCTGGGCGGAATATAAAGAACTTATTAACGGGTTTATCCGGCGCATTATGGACAACTATGTAACTATAGAAGAATATGAATCCAGGCACGGTTGGGAAATAAAAGCTTCCATAGACGGGTGGAGTGAAGATAACTATGCGATCAAATACTTTTGCAGGTGCCTGACGGGATACATGCTGAACTATATCCGTGACCGCAGGCCGAAGCCCTTGAAGAGGAAACCCTGTATCGTTTGCAGTGAAGAGTTCATCTATAAGAGCAGCAAAAAGCAGTACTGCGATCCTTGCAAACGAGGCAAGCAGCTTCAGTGGCAGACGCAGAGCATGAATCGAAAAAGAAAGAAGTGAAGTCGTTATCCGGTATTTATCAGAATGGGAATAAAATAAATAATTACAATAATACACCTAAATGGACGGGTGTATTTTTGTTTTCAAGAAGCTCTCCCGCTTCCCTTTATGTATTCCCGATTCCTTTAAAGTTCGCCGGCACTTCGAAAGGAAGGTGATTCCCCTCTTGCAGCAACAAACTATCATGTACATGGAGTAGAGCTATCTAATGGACAATCGTCTCGGTATTTTTTTAGGAAAACCTGTTGATGTGCTGGGTCTGCCTATCCACTCTCCCACGATCCATGAAATCGCCGAATTGGGCGAAGTTGCTTACAACATCTATTTGACGCTTGCCACTTTTAACAAAGAAAACGTGCTGAAATACCTGCTACGGATGCCCGAGCCAAACGTTGAGCTTCTGCAGCAGGCGGATGCCTTCGAACTGTTGACGGCCTCCGTTCCCATTCGTAATGAGATCGCCAAAGCGCTCTCCTTCTTTACGAAACAACCGATTGTTTTCGATGAAGAGAGAAGCGGATTCTACGGAACAAACGATACCTCGGTCAACCGAAAGAACTATAAAAATTTCATTTCGGTTATTCAGGAGACCAACGGAATTTCGGATCAGGATAAGCAGACGGTTTCATTCAAAAACGACAAAGCCAAAAAGATGTACAACAAGCTGCAAAAATTGAGAGATCAGTACAAGAAAACAAACACATCCGATTCGCTGGGTCTCAAAGACATTCTGTCCATCCTCTGCAATGCCGACGGAAACGGGATCCATATTTTCAACGTCAGCCAGCTGACCATTTACCAGGTTTACGAACAATTTGAACGTTTAAACCTTAAGGAACAGCATACCCGCCTGCTCCGGGTGTGGGCTAACGGTTATCTGGGCAAAGACGAGCAGCTGCCCGAATGGCTAGTAAAAAGCCGTTTATAACCCCGCTAGAAAGACTATCCCAAAAAAACAAACAACCACAATCTTAGGAGGATTTACTATTATGGCACTTAATCTCGGACGTTACGGATCCAGAGAAATCATGGATCTTCAAATTTTCAACTTTGCGACGAAAGCCCCGCTTCTCTCAATGGACTACGCCACTTCCGCCCAGACGGAAAACACAGCCGCTACGGTGTACGCACGCGGCGGTGCCGGCAATGCCCGCCGCATCGCATGGCACGGTGACAAAGAAACCAAAGTCACGATCGAAACCAAGATCTTCACGATGCAGCAGCTTGCCATGCTGGCCGGCGAAGATATCGTATCGGGCTCTCATGAAATTTACAAACGTGAAGTGCTGAAAGTCGAAGACGACGGCACAGGCAAGAAACAAATCAAGCTGAGCAAGACTCCAGTGGGCACCAATAAAGACGTAGCCGTATTCGAATACGTCAACGGCGTGCTCGGCAAAGGTCAGGACGTAGAAACCGTTACGACGAATACGCTGAAGCTTGCCGCTTCGGCCAGTGTCGCCATTGGTGCGGAAGTCGAAGTTTACTACCGTCAGCTGGCTACGGACGCGCACAAGCTGTCCTTTACCGCCAAAGGATTCCCTCCGTATGTGCTTCTGGTCGGCGACACCGTGTATGCGGATGAAGTTTCCGGCGAAATGGTCTCCGCTCAGCTTCAGTACTTCAAAGCGAAGCTTCAGCCTAACTTCACCATCACGAACTCCCCTACCGGCGACCCGAGCAGCTTGACGCTTGTATTCGACGTGTTCCCGGTTAAAGTGAACGGCGTAGATACTCTATACGACATGATCGTGCACGAAGATTAAGAACAGACCGGACAGAGGGCTTCCCTCTGTCCTTTTTTTAAATAACGAGCTTGAGGGACTTGGATAGCGGGTTCTTGAATCCGATTATTTAACCGATAAGGAGAGCTGTGCCATTATGACCAAGAAAGAAAAGAACTTGTCCTTGCCGCAGGTCAAACGACAGAACAACCAGGTTTATAAAGACAAAAAACGAATCGTGCTGGATCAATCCAAGCTTGACCTGGATGTTGTTTTTCGGCCGTCCAAGGTCAATGAATTAACGGCCGAATTTATCGGCCTTATGCAGCAGGCCATGAAAGAAGCCAAACCTTTTGACGCGGGTGCCGCAATGGGACTTACGGTTGCGCTTGTCATCCGGCATTTTACTTCCATTGAGACCAACGCCAAGACCTACGAAGAGCATCTGGATATGCTTCGTCAGCTCAAAGACGCCAATTACTTGGATACCATTATGGATGCTTTCGAACTTTCCGAGGTAGAGCGCGTATTCGAGGAAATACAGCGCAGCATCACAAGCTTGACGGCAGAAGTGGATGCATCTTTGCAAAAAGACTTCGCAGCCGATTCCCCCGCGGGAGGCCAAGCCGATGCCTAGATATGAGCTTTCGCCCAATATGGTGATGAACCTGTTGAAGTTTTTGAACAAAACTCCTCTGGAAGGCTTCGATCAGCAGGATGCCATGTATGAGATCAGGACAGTCCTGCATCAGCCTTTGGATGAGTCTGTTTCCGATTCGGCCGAAACGGCCGGGAAATGACGGAAAACACAATCGGGGCTTAACAATCTTTAGAAAGGAGTGACGAAATGAACAATTTAAATATCGTAACCGTGCTCTCAGTAGATCCGGATAAATCCTTAGCTGAAATTAACCGAATGATTAAAGTCATTCAGGAGAAATCTTCTCTCCAAACTTTGAAAGTTAAGATCGAACTTGCCGAGGATAAAGAACAGACGAAGAGTTTTGCGGAAAAGTTCAAGGAGAAATTTACAAGCATATTTAAAACCCTAGCGGGCTCGGAACCTCTGGAAGCCGCGTTTTTATTTTTAAAAGCGGGTATAACCTACGTTAATGATCTTAACAAATCGCTGACTCAGCTATCCATGGTCTTTAATGAAAGCCAGAGAGACGTACAGAAATACGGAGACCGCATACAATCCCTTGGACAAAAAATGAGCGTGAGCTCCACAGATGTTGCTAAAGTAGCCGTCGAATACGCCAGACAAGGGCTAAGCCAGCAGGAAATGTTTAAACAAACGGAAAATGCCATTCGATTTGCCAAAATTTCTAATCTGGATTACGCGGCATCCACCAAAATATTATCAACCGCTGTGGCGGCGATGAACGTGGATATGGTGCGTGCTTCAGACGTGTTAACCTACTTGGGCGACGCCAGTTCATCTTCAGCCGGTGAAATCAGTGAAGCCATGCAAATTATAGGCGGATCTGCCGGAGATATCGGGATTAACTTTGAAAAAGTTGGTTCCTGGGTAACCGCTGTTTCCTCTAAAACAAAAGATTCTGCTTCTTCCATCGGTAATTCAGTCAAAACAATTCTGAGCAGAATGCAGTCGCTCAAAAAAACCGGCTACGATAAAGAAGATAATACTCAGCTTTACCAAGTGACGAAGGCACTAGCCGACGTTAACGTTAAACTGACGGATAACAAAGGGAATTTCCGGAATTTCGGAGACGTCATGGACGAACTTGGGGGCAAATGGGAAGGACTCACGGCCAAGCAGAAATCGTATGTCGCGGCTACCGTTGCCGGTACTAGCCAACAAGCAGGATTTATTAGCTTGATGGAAAGCTATGGAGACAGCCTCCAGTATTATAAAGGTGCTTTAAATTCGGCAGGCATTACCCAGCGTCAGTTTTCCCAGTGGCAGGAAGGCAGCGAAGCCGCTGTTAACCGATTTAAGGTTGCACTGGAAGGACTGTGGCAAAATTCTTTCCAGTCCGAGTCGATTGTGACCTTCATGAATGTCATGGCTTTAGGGATAAATATACTAAGTTCTTTCGTGGATTTAGTAGGACCTATTCCCCTGTTGTTGGGCGGTTTTTCGGCTGCCGTACTCATGCTTAATTCGAGTTTTAGGACAGCTGCCGTTCAAGGAACTTTTTTTACAGGTGTTTTAGGGAGTATGTCTGCCGCTCTTGATATTGCCAAAGTGGCAATAAGGAGTTTTGCGGCCTCAACCCTTATCGGCATTGGGGTAGCAGCTTTAAGCGTCGTTGTGGAGAAATTGATTTCAGGACTCTTCTCATTAAGCGAAGAAACAAAAAACTTCTCGGATGAATACAATAAATCCGCTAACGCTATTGATTCCAATATTTCATCGTTGTCCGGATTAAGTGCGGAATACGACAAACTAAGTTCTAAGGCTGAACTTACCGCTGCCGAGAAAGAAAGACTCCACAAGATCGAAACGGATCTGGTTAATGTATACGGAGTTTCTGCAACCGGTATAGATGCTCAAGGTGTTGCATACTCCAACAGCACCACTTTAATTAAAGAGCGGATTGAAGAATTAAAAAGACAAAAAGAAGCGGAAGCTCAAATTTTAAGAAATCAGGTCGAAGGCAACGGGAACTCGATTCGTAAAAACGTTAAAGAATCCATCAAAAAAAAAGACACCGCTGCGGAAAAAATTTCCGAATATCAAACATACATTAAAAACACAGAAGAGCAGATTGTTTCAAAATCATCCTCCGGCAATTTTTCATCCAGAGAAATTGAGAATCTCAAAGAAAATTTAAAATACTATAAATCTCATCTGGCGTATTGGATGGAAAGTTCAGAGAACGCCAGCCAGGAACTTAAGAAAAACTCCGCCGATGTATTTCAAGCTCTATCTAATCAAATCAATGATTCCGGCGGAACCCTGACAGACGAGTCCCGACAAGTCGCTGCTCAAGTGGCTAAAGCACTCTCCTTTTCCGATATCGATCCGTCTGAAAGCTTTAAATCCATGGATAATGTAATTGCCCAGATGTCCAGCACCGGTGGACTCGACAGCTTAATTAAACGGTATAAAGAGTTAAAAGATCAGTTAAAAGACGATCCGAATAACACCAAACTGAAAGCCGATCTTGAAGCTACATCTAAGTCTATCAATGATTCGATTGGACAGCTAACTTCTTTAAATGGCGTATCAAAAGAAGGCACGACCGTTTTAGCTGATTTCAAAACAAACTTTGCTAAGACATTCTCTTCGATGGCTCAAAACGGCGCCGTTTTAGACCGGCAAGGTTCGGGCTTTAAAGACCTCTCCGAGCTTACCAAAAAGGCGAAGGAAGAACTCGGGCCCCTTAACCAGCTAATAAGCGACGTCAAAGACAAACAAGTGTATTCTGCCGATGCGATAGCCGAACTTATTATCAAATATCCCGAATTAAGCGGGCATATCATCAAAACAGCAAACGGATACACTATTGAGATGGATGCTCTCGAGGCACTACGGAAAAAGAAAGCAGAGAAAGCAATCAGCGATCTGGAGCAGGAAAAAAAATCATCCGCGGCAGCACTGCATAACTCCCTGCTTCGTCTTCAAGCTTATGGGATCGAAGCCAGCGGGATACAATCGATTGAAGACGCAAAGAAAAAAAAAGCGGAGCTTATTGAAACCAAGCAAAAGTTTAACACTCCCAGTAAGGGTATATGGGGAGCTATAAAGCAAGGCTATGTTGATGCTGTAGTCAATCCTAAATTCGATGGAGCTATAAATGCTTATGAAAGCTACATCACTATTAATGAACAAATAGAAGCATTAAAGAAGCTCATCAACTCCCCTTCTTTCGGGGTATCCGGCAAAAACAAGAGCAGCGGAAGTTCCTCCGCCTCCTCCCCCGCCAAGCAAGAAGAAGCGCTTAAAGACGCTCTGGAAGAGAAAGATAGGACCAAGGAGCTTATCACCACGTTCAATCAGGAACACGAAGCGCGCAAACGCGTCAATGACCAGATCGAACGGAAGATCAAGCTGCATGAACAGAACAAGAACTATAACGATGCGATTGCGGAAACCACCCGCCTCTACGAGTCCCAGAAGAAATCGTTGGAAGAGCTTAATGCGGCGAACGATAAGATGCGCGGACAAGCCGATACCGTCCGCACGGAAGGGGCACGCTTTAACAAAAGCTCCTTGAGCAACCAGGATTACTTCGATACGTGGTTCGACCCCAATAACGAGGGAACGAAGTCATTCTCCGATGTGATGGAATCGTATGAAGTCCGCTCCCAGCAAGTACACGATGCCAAGGGAAGGTCCAACGAGTCGAAGAACAAGGAACTTGAACAGATCAAGCAGGAACAGGACGAAGTGCAGCGCTTGTTCGATAAGCTTCAAATGCTCAAGAACGCATACAACGCCAACGGTGACAAAATTAACGAGATGACGGAAGCCCTGAACAATTCGTACGACTCCCTCCTTCGTCTGCGCAAAGACGGTCTCAGCTACTCGCTCGGGCATCTCGACAGTTCCATTGAAAAGATTAAGAACAGTATGGGAACCCATCTGGAGACCGGTGAAAATTACCGCAGGGACTTAAGCAACGAGCTTCTGCTTGCCAATGAAAAAAAATTAAAAATCGACGCGGAGTTAAAGAATTCCCGCGACAACATCAACTCCGGCAAGCTGACTCCCGAACAGATTCAGAAGGAAAAAGACCTCATCCAAGAAAACGAAAAGCTGGCGATGAACATATCGAACGAGATCAGCGAAGCGGCTTACAAAAGAGCACAGAGTACCGTTAAAGAAGCGGCGCTGGAGGTTCAGAAATATTCGGACATGCTGGACGTTTCCAAGAAACGCATGGAAGCTTTGGAAGAAGGAACGGCGGATTACAGCAAAGAGATGATCAACCAGGGAACGATTATCCAGAGCAAGATTGCTGCGGAGAAGCAGGTGCAGCTCACCCTTGAGGAACAGATGAAAACCGCCGGTTTGACGGAGGTTCAGTGGGAGGATTTCAACAAACAGCTGCAAACCTCCATCAAGAATCAGCTCGATCTTGAGATCGCCTTGAACAGCACAAGCCAAGGTCTTAAAGCTCAGGCGGGCAAGCTGGCCGATGAAGTCATCAGCTTTTACAAAGAGATGTACGGCAAACAAAAAGAAGTCGCCCTGGACGGAATTGAGAAAGAAAGCAAGGCACTGGAAAAAGCTCATAAAGAAAAAATGAGCATGCTGGATGAAGAAATGCGCAAGCATGAGGATCTGATCAATGCGCAGCTCAAAGCCATCGACGATAAAGCCAGTCTGGATGACTATAACAAACAGCTTGGCAAGCTGACCTCGGAAAAAAACGCCTTAATTAATGAGATTAAGAAGCGTGCACTGAATACGACCGTTGAAGGCAAAGCCAAGGTCGCCGAGCTGGAAAAACAACTGGCTGATAAAACGGCCGAAATCGAAGATTTAACGACCAATCGCGACCGGGAGCAGCAGAAGAAAAGTCTTCAGGAACAGCTAGATAACAAAAAGAAATACATTGATGAAGAAACTCAGCTCGAAAACAAGAAATTCGAGGAAGAAAAAGACAAGCTGGATGATAGAAAAGAGGCCGAGGAGAAGCGCTACGAGGAGCAAATCAATAACGAGAAGAAATTCGCCCAGATTCGTTCGGATATCCTGAAAGGAAATATTGCGGAAGCGACTAAGGAGCTTAATGCTTTCAGCGCCTTCATCAACGGCAATATGACGACGATCGGTGTTAACATTTCGGATAATCTCCTCAGCAAAATCACTCAGTTTTCGACGGATTTGCAAACAACTTCCGAAACCATGGCTTCCACTTTTATGCAAACATCTGCCAGTATCGAAAACAATCTCATCAAGCAGCTCGACGTTCTGATCGGGAAGCTTAAAGAGGTCGAGAAGCTGAGTTATAAGCCTACCATCTCCTCCCCGCTCTCGGTAGACGAGATTCTTAAAAATATGCAGAGCAACAGCGAAGCTTATAACAAGACAACTGACGCCTCGAAAAAGGAAGGGTACCATCAGGCCAACCAGGTATATATGGAGGAGTTGCGTCGCAGAGGAATTAACATCCAATACAATCCCGCGACGGGAACCTACGTAACTCCGGGTGGAGTGGATCTTTACAATTATCGAAACCCGTTCAATATGCCGGATAAGATTTTTGATAAATATTTGAAAAATAAAGAAATCTACGAAAATCCCCAGTCATCCGATCGGCAAAGGTTCGATGCCGCAAAGGAGAATGCTGACTTACGAGAAGAATACAAGATCAAATCCGATGACTATACACATGCGGAGCTTGAAGCAGCCGCCCGTTTTGACACGGGGGGAATGACCCCTTCCTTCGGCACGGGGCCCAAAGTAGCGCTGCTGGACCAGAAGGAAATCGTTCTGGCTCAATCGGATACGTCGAACCTTTTGAAAGTAGTCGATCTGACCCGCTCCATTATCGACGGAGTGAAGTCGTTCGACTTCGGCAGGTTGAATCCTTTTGCCCTCGCGACCGCGTCGAATACCAACACCAGCATCCAAAAGGTGGAGATCACCATTCCGGCCGATGTGAAGGAACCGGGCGCCGGCAAACGGTTTGCGCTTGACTTTATCAACGGACTTGAAGCGAGAGGAGTTCGGATCCAGACATGAAGGAAGCGATGCACTTTTATTTCGACGGCCTCTACTCGGTCGATATGGGACTCATTAACTGTGGCATGGATACCGGTTTTTACGAAGAAACGTTTCTAGCCGAGCGTTCCCTGCAGGAAGACAGCGTCCGCGGACGGGCACATCCTTATTTTCAAGGTGTTTCCTCTTCTCCATTGACGTTCGATCTGACGTTCGCATTTGAAAACCGCTATGACGAAGAACAGCTTCGCAAAGTCGCCCGTTGGCTGAACGTGGACTATTACAAGCCGTTTTATACGGAAGCCAATCCCGAGCATATTTATTACTGCATGCCGGTTTCCGGCTCCCAGCTTCTTCACAACGGGGCCAATCAAGGCTATATCCGCCTGACGATGAGATGCGACGGGCCTTACGCCTACTCCCCCAAGTACACTTCAAGGCTCTACGAATGGGATGAATCGCCGATTCGGATCGAACAGTCTGCATTTAAGCAGGGAACCTTGAACGGAGTTATCCTCAATCAACTGGACAAAATTATACTCGATCCCCGAAAAAGAACGTGGGCCTCAGTACCCGCCAACAAAAGATGGATCGATTAAGGAGGTGCTTGAATGTCCACTTTTACTCAACATTTGCAGCTCATTAGACCGGAGCTGACTGACGAACAGCATCAAACCATTCTGGACCTCGCGGAAAATTTTCGCATCCTTGATGAAGCGAGCGAGAAAGCTGCCGATACGATTCCGGTAAGCGGGATTTACAAGAAAGGCCACCGCATTTGGAATACCGACCTCAAGGCCGGAGGTTATGCCGGGTGGATCAATCTCCGCTTCGGAGAGGCGGCGCCCGCATGGCAAAGCTTCCGCCGATACCGGGCGGGCGATCTTGTCGTTCCCGCCGTGGATAACGGGCACTATTACAAGTGCACTCATCCCGGGACCAGCGGCGTTCACGAGCCGTCATTTCCCGTGACCGCGCAGGGGACCGTCGATGATACCCAAAACTCGACGACCTGGGCACCCGCCAAAAACTATGCCCACCATGATATCGTCGTTCCCAAAGTGCCCAACGGGTACTTTTTTGTTTGCACGATAGCGGGGCTTTCTTTTAATTTCGAACCGAACTGGATTGCCAGCGAGGGAGCGGCAACGGTCGACAACAACGTCACCTGGATCGCCTACCCCATTGCAACTTGGGAAGAACAGGGGACTCCCTGCCAATTCCGCCCTTTCGGAAAAATCGAGTAGGTGATGATTATATGGCGACATGGCTTGATGTAGCAGGCTTTACCGGATATTACGAATCCGAGGAATTGCCCATACAGCTCGACGGCAACGGGGCATTAACGAAGCTCACCTGGAGCGCGGACGAGCCGCCGGGGACCTCCGTGACCTTGTATACGAATGTATCCATGAACGGAGGCGTCTCCTGGTCGGGCTGGAAGGCTGCCGTCAACGGGGGATCCATTCCGGATATTTACACACATTCGCAGCTGACCGATGCGCGGGTTAAGTTCCGTTTCTTCCTGAAAACGGACGACCGGGCCGTCAGCCCCGTTATTCGGGAAATCGGCTTTCTGCTGGAGCCGGTTATCGAAATCGAGAACAAGGGCGATCTCACTATCCGACCCGAGATCTGGATTACGAAGGACGGCTCCGGTGACTTTTCCATTATCAACACGTCTCAGCACAACAGGGAATTTAAGTTTACAAGCCTCCTGGATCAGGAAGAGCTGTACATTCACGGCGACAGGGAGCAGATTGAAACGAGCATCCCCCTTAAATACCGGTACGCCAATTTTAACGACCAATATTTAGAGCTGCCTTACGGAATCAATATTCTTAAAATCAACGGAAACGGGAAGCTGCAGTTCAGATACGAATTTAAAAGGCTGCAGGCTTAAGGAGGTGAACATGTGTTTGGAGAAATCGATCTCCTCAAAAAACCGATCAAGCCGCAAATTTTTCTGGCCAAACCGGACAAGGAAATTATCGCGAAGCTCAGCGAGGCCTATCCTCCCCAGCAGAACATTAAGCTGAATGCTCTTAATGATATCCGTATCCAACTGCCGTACGAGGTGGACGTTCATCACCAGCTTGTTCCCAACGAACATATTCCGTTAATTAAAGAACGGTATCTGCTGAAAGTCGTTCTTGGAGACAGCGAGGAATGGTATATCATCACCTCCCCCAGCGACGAGATGGAGGATAATGGCGACCGGAGAACGGTAACGGCCTACTCTCTGGCTTACGAGCTTTCGGATAAAATGCTGAAAGATTACAAACAGGTCTCCTATCACGCGGGTCAGATTATGAATGACCTTTTGTCCCGGACGGTATGGAGCGTCGGTTATATCGACGCCGATTTCGAGCTTGCTTACCGCGATTTCGAGTTTTCCAGCAATACGGTGCTCGATGCCGTCTATCAAGTCGCCGAGACTTACAACGCCATCGTCGAATGGGATACGGTCAACCGCAAGGTGAGTCTGATGAAGCCGGAGCTGTACGGCCTGAACAAAGGTTTGAAGTTTTCCTACGGCCATTACCTCAAACGGATGGGCCGGGAATCCAAGGCCGACGAGATGGTGACGCGGCTTAAGGGCTACGGAAAGGAAGGCTTGTCCATCGAAAGAGTGAATCCGACCGGGCAGCCTTACATCCAGGATCTCAGCTATTTTCTGTATCCGTTCAGGCGCAATGCCGCCAGAAAGGTCCTTCAGCAAAGCGACTATATGTCCGATTCGCTTTGTCACGCTCTGCTGGATTACGATGAGCTGGTAGAAGTCAATAAAGGCACATTCGAGTCATTGCTGAACCGGAAGGAACCTCTTCAAGCATCCTTATCCGCGAGACAAAACGAACTGAATGCGCTCAAAATGGAGCAATCCCAGATTACTTCACTCAAGAACAACCAGCAGTTCGATAAAAACATGTGGTTCGAGAAGTTCACATACTCGGGTCCTTCACGATCTGTCGTTACGACGCTAAAATCTTCGGTCAACCGGTATGCGGTATTCTGCAAAGTCTCGGATGTCTCAAACCTTTCCGTAACCGTAAACGGGACGCCGTCCCGGCTGAGCGCGAACGAATGGGTTTTATCCGGTAAAATCTCCGGTTCCGTGCAATCCGTCGTACAGCTTAGCGGCTCTCCAAAAGATACGGAAATTTTTATCCAGATTGCTTCGATTACCAAGGATGAATTTACGGGCACCGGCAATGACGACGTGCTCATCAATAAATACAGCCTGGATCACAAAGAAATGCAGATCGAAGCCAAAACCGCGGAGATTAAGAGTCTTCAGGACCAAATGGATCAGATTGAGGTGCAGATTACGGCGCTCAAAAAGCTCCTTTCCGCGGAACAAAATTTTACGCCCGACCAGTTAAATGAGCTGAACCCGTTCATTATCGAGAAGGAATTTGTGGATGAGAATTATATTCACGACAAAGATCTGTACAAAGATCTGATGGAAAAATTCCGTGAAATGCAGAAGCCTCAGCTGCTTTTCAATATCGACATCGTGAACTTCCTGGAGATTATCGAGGAACAGCACAATTGGGACAAACTTGTTCTCGGTGACACCGTCACGATTGAGTACGAGAAGATGAGGACGAAGGTAACCGCGCGGATTATCGAAATGGCATTTGATTACGGCAGCGGAAGTGTCGGTTTAACCATTGCGAACGTCAAAGATATTTCCGACCCCTATAAAAAAATGGAAAAGTTCATGGCGACCAGTATCGGAACTTCCGCTACGCTGAACCATAACAAAGACCGTTGGGGCAAAGCCGTCATCGACGCCAGCGAAACCAGCCAGCTCATGGAAAATTTCTGGAACAAAGTGACCCAGGAAATTAACATGGCCAACAACGAGTATGTCACCCTCGACCGCAGCGGACTTACGATCACCGATCCCGCCGATCCGAACCGCTTCCTGCGTGCGACGCACGGGTCCCTTGCCCTCACCCGCTCCGGCGGACTGAGGTACGAGACCGCCATTACTCCGGACGGAATTATAGCCGAGCGGTTAATGGGTAAAATTTTGACGACCAACCGGGTCATCATCGGGGACGACGACGGGATCTGGCTGACCGAAGGCGCCAAAACGACCATTACGGACCGCTGCGACCGCGAAGTGATGAAAATCGGCCTTATCGAGGAGAAGCCCGACCGTTTCGGCCTCACGATCAACCGTTTCGATACGCAAGACTGTTCCCTCACGTCCACTATCGTCAACAAAGTGACGCTAGATAGCGAGAACGGGCTTACGCTGGAGCGTAAACGGACCAACGGCTTCGAGAAAACACTGTACACCTCGCTCGACGGCGACTTGTTCATGAAAGGCAATTTCCAGGCCGGAGAAGGCAACCAAGTATTCAAAGTGGACAAAGACGGAGTGGCTATCGGCTCTTCCGTTTGGGCCAATGCCCCTTCCCGCTTTGACTATTACGGCAACTTTTATACGCGGGCCATGCATGCGGTAACGGCCGAAATCGAGCAATCCCAATTCAAGAACGGCCATATTGTCGGCTCCGATCTTACCATCGGTACCGGTGATCTGGCCTTCCGCGTTTTTCCCAACATCGGCATCTGGGCCGGGCATCAAAGCTTCGGCTCCGCTCCGTTTTCGGTTTCCCTGGACGGGACCCTGAAAGCCCGGAAAGCGCTAATCACGAACGGTAAAAACGAAGTGCTGGTCGATAGCGAGAAGGGTAAAATGTTCCTTCACAATTTCGATATCGAAGGAGCCGGCCGGATTGCCGCCGAGCTGCTTGCCGTCACGACTATTACGGCTGAGGACGGATACATCAGCAACCTGACCGTATCCAGGCTGAAAACACTCGGCAAAGATGCCGACGTCGGACAATTCGTCAACTTCATGGAAATTCAGGACAAACAATTCAGATGGATTACGGCGAAGGTCGAAGCCAAGGAGCAGAGCAAGGACAGCAAAGGCAATCTCCTTTATTGGACCGATGACAAGAGACAAATCTTGACTAAGGAAAAAACCAATTATATTGCCTACCAGTTTAAGCTCGGCGACATCCACGAAAAGATGATTACCGATTTCCTCAATGAAGGCGAGCACGCTCTTCCTAGGCGAGTAATTGGTGAAGGTGACGGAGGTACAAACCCGTTAACGATCAATCGGATTGATTACAATACTGGCCGTGCCTACGAGCTGAAATATAACGGCGGGCTGGATTACCGCTATGTCACCAATAATGCGCCACATGACCGGAGCCTTCAGTTTACCGACGAGAGTGTCCAACTGAATTCCCAGCTTGCCCCGATCGTAACCAAATCCAAGGATTACGTGATTAAGCTCGAAGACGAAAAGACCGGGCAGTTCAGTGTCCAGTTTGAAAATAGCTCCTCCAAATTCGTTTTCGGTCCCAACGGAGAAGTGACTCTGGTCGGCGGCAACATGACATTTACCGGCAAAAACATTTCATTCGAAGCCGACGAATTCCGCGTTACTTCGAAGGAAGTAAACTTTGTAAAGAAATAAGGTGATTGCCATGGCAGGTGTTGCCTTGGACGGTTCGACCATTGCTCCATCCACTAAAGTTGGGTTTGTGACTTATACAGAGTGGCATATGGCCTCGAATGGGTGGGGCGGTGTATACCCTTTTCCTACACCTAGAACTACCAATGCCGTTATTAACGGAAAAGTCGTATCTAATTCACATATTAGAATCAATGGAAAGCCGCTTTCGGTACAGAACGAGAACACATATGAACACTGGATAGCTTCTCCTTCGCCACAAGCAAGTCCTGGTGGATGGATTGATAGTATTATTCCCGCTCCTGACGGATCAGGCACTGGCACCGGCACCATCCAAAACAGCGGAAGCCACGTTAAGATCAATGGGGTTCCTATCGCGTTAATCGGTACCGGGGTGACCACTTGTTTGGGAACCTCGACCACTCTTAATTCCGGGAGCGACTTTGTCAACGTCATTTAAACTAGTAAAGGAGGTGATACCATGACCTTAGCCTATCTGCCTTACAACGATCCGCTACTCATTACGTTCCGGGCGGGAACGGCCCAGGACCCTTATGTGGAACGCACAGAATCGTGGATCATTATGAACACGTTAGTTCCCCTGCATGAAATTCCGTCCGAAACCCATAAGGTGCGGATCAGTGGCTTTACCGAAATTCGCAAAACGGATTTCGATAAAAATAAATCCTTGCAACAACATGAGTTTTATGTGAACTATCAAAACGGTATCGTTCAGTTCCATCCTTCCCAAGAAGGTGTCCATGTCGTTGCCCAATATAAAGGACGCGGCATTATCCAGTATCCGGCCGAGCGAATTTATGCTCATATCGGCGGAAATCCCGATGTCGTCAAGAATCTTCAGCAGATTATCGAAGAATCGCTGCAAAAAATACGCCACGCAAATATCGCCATCGGTCTCGTCAACGAGGCCATTCTGCGTTGCAAGCAGGCGACCGAACGAGCCGATCAGGCCGCGGACCAAGCCAATTTTGCTCGGGACAATGCCAATCAAGCCGCACAGGAAGCGCGAAATACCGCGAATCTTATGCGGAAGGTGTACAAGGCCCCCGTTCCCACGAAACAGCACCTGGCTTCCGCTTATCCCGCCCCCGAGGTCGGCTGGACCGTAATGGTCCAGAACAGCGGGGAGATTTACCGCTACGACGGCGCAAAATGGATGCTCATTGAGAACTGGGTGACCTCCGCCCTTCCGCGTGTTTCAGATAGTGTCGACGGCTTGATGAGCAAAGAGGATTATACCAAGTTTCATAATGAGCATGAGCTGAGAACCATTACATTCGTGCTGAACAAACCGCCGCAGCCCGGCCCTCAAAGCCAGCTCATCCGCTTCCCCCTCAAAGGTAAGGTGAAAAAAGTACACAGCTACTGTTCACGCTCGGGTTTTACGACCGACACCGAAATTATGGTCGAGAAAATCGACGAGACCAATTTACTGAACTTGAATTCCTGGACCCCTCTCACCAGCTTCCCCGTAATTATCCCCGTCAATCAGATGCTGGGATCGAATACGGCTGTTTTAAATGCCAGTGTCGATCCCCAAGACTTTTTTCGTGTAAATTTGCTTCAACTAGACCCCGATCTCAAAGGACTAACCGTCCAGGTTGAAATTCAAATCTAGTACGGCCCTATCAAGCACTAACTAAACTAATCTAGGAGTGATCTTATGCCAGCAGTAGTTCAATGGTACAATGCGACAAATACAAGTCAGGAAAACAGTTGGGATATCGGTCCCGTGGATGCGGGTACCGCATCCACGGAGAAAACTTTTTACATCTGGAACAACCGGGGCGGCACAGCAGCCGTTTCCGACATGGGGGGCTGCACCATTACTACCAAGGACAGCGCAGGTGGAAATACCGGGGAACTGGTGTTAAACAAATGGATCGAAATGAAATGCGATTCGATGAATGAAACGACCTTCTCCCCCATCGGCGGTGCCGCGATCAGAGTCATTCAGGCTGGCGGAGGAGCAGGAGCGGGAATCATCAAAGGGACCGCTAACGATGGAACGGTAGCCAACTCCGTCCCCAACTTTGCCAAAATTACCGTACGTGCCAATGTCCCGGCCAATGCCACTGCAGGGAATTATGCTTTTCTGACGCGGATCAACTATACCATCTAATGCTGATTAGAGGCCCTGTCTATCTTACAGATGGGGCCTTTTCTTTTTCATTATAGGAATCCAATACAATGGAGGTAATCCAATGTTTCAAACTATTTCCCCCTACTCTCCCGTTTCCCAATCACTCATCTGGCTGGCTGAATACGAAAACGGCGAAATTTTCAGCGAATATGAACTGGATACGAAAGCGGAACACAGCTTCATGGATATTAATCGGGAGAAGCTTCTGCGTTTCGGTCAGATCGGATCGGGTCATAAATTTTATTACGAAGTCTCCGGCGGTATTTTTAAAATTGACGACAAAATAATCGAGCTTGTCTATAAGCACGGAGATACCGAATACGCGCTTACCGGACAGCAGCAGTCTTATAGGGATGTAATCGCATATAAAAATATGGAATTTACTTTTAATCCCAATGGGGAAGCCGGCAATGGCACGGATCAGATTATCCAATATAACTTCGGTTATAAGGCGGAGCTGCACATCGAATCGGTCCAATTTCATTTTCAAATCCTGTATAAGATTCCGACGGACGGACGGTCTCCCTACTTTTATATCAAGCTGGTCAGCGATAAAACCTTGGACGGTGAGCTTGTAATCAAACGCGACGGAGTCGTTGCGGATACCGTTAACGCCCCGTTAACCAAGAACAAAGGCGGAGAAATCAATTGGTTTCTTCCATAAAGGAGGGCAGGATTATGTCAGGCTTAGGAATTAATAATTTGGAATCCATCAAGCTTCCGATACAGACCTACACGGATACGAACGGAGAAGAGCATGAAATCGACCTCAAGGTCCGGTCAAGTGATACCACTGAGTATACGTTCGAAAACCGCTCCAATACGATCCAAACTTTTTTCAAATCAAATCTATGCGGTTATTCCCCCGTTAAAGTGGAAACCGGAGACGCTTTTTTTGAATGGACACCACTGGGAGCCGGGTTTCAGGATGAGCTTGGGAACGAGCAATGGCTTGGCCGTGTAGAGAATTGCGAGGCACAGGTTGTCAAGGAGAACACCGTCTTATATCAAAATATGATTGCCGATATCGATGAAGAGTTTCAAGTTCTTGGCGGTAAGCTGAAGCATAATACGGTACTGAATTCACTTCCTGTTTATAATCAATCTCTGCCGGGAAGCGATATCGAGTTTGTTGTTGAAGGAAAAATCGATTTTTCCGAGGATGTCATCATGTATGTGCAGGAGGTGCGTCAGGAAAATGAGTTCACAACACACGAAGCTATCGTTTTTAAAGACGCGAAGGGACTAGAAATTTTTACGCTGCCTGCCCCAATCACCTACGAGATAAACGGCGCAGAACAGATCGTCTGTACGTATAGCATATCCAAACAAGAGGAGAACTTCATTTCCTTGAAAATTCGGCTGCCGTATTCGTGGCTTTCCGAACCGTCCCGTCAGTATCCCGTTGCGATTGACCCTACGTTAACGGTTGTGAATAACCCGGCAGGAGTTCCTTCGCGTGTGTATAGTGTAAAGTTTTCCGATAGCGGGAAGTATCTTGCCGTAACTGCAATTACAGGCTACCGACCTTTTGTTTACGAAATTGACCGCAGCAATAACACATTAAAGGAATTGCCCACACCAAACGGGGGATATCTGGGACGCGGCGAATATACTTCCCTTTTCTCTCCGGATGACAACCTGTTTATATACAGTGGCTACGATAACTTTCGTTTTTACAAATACGATTCTCTTAAAGGCGGTTACACAACTGAATTGATTCAGCCTGCAATTTCAAGAATTGTCGAGAACACTCGTGACCTTGCATTCTCAAATAGCAAAAACTTATTTGTTATAGCCACCTACTTTTCTTTAAGAATATATAAATATGATTCCAATACGGGACTCCTAAGTAATGAATTTATTAAAACCCTACCCAACAAACCTTTAAAAGTAGAATTTAATAAGAATGATAACTTGCTTTATACCGTATTGGAAGACGGAAGTTTTAAAATATTTAAGATCGAACCTTCCGGTACAATCGGCAGCGAAATTACTGTACCTGCGTTGCCAGGCAAGGTTACCGATTTTAATCTTTCCGAAGATATGAAATTCATTACGCTTGCTACTGAAAATTCTCCAGGTTGGTGTGTGTTTAGAAATGACCCCCTCTCTGGAATTATAGGGCAACCTATATACCCTGCCGTTCCAGCCGACTCAGCAACTAAAAAAATCAGATTCTCCAAGAGAATGAAGTATATTGTTATTGCCCAGTATCTATCAGCAAGTCTTGGACCCGCCTTGATTTTTTACAGGTTTAACTCTCTCACAGGGGAAATTGGCGAGAAAATTAAGGTTACTAATAATGTGGGATTGCCTGTAACCAATGAAAATGCCCTCCCTAAAGGATTAGAGTTTTCAAAAGACGGCATGTATCTAGGATATGCTCAGGACGGCTCGGCTACCGGGTCTTTATTTCTTTTTAAATTCTTCTTCGAACCCTACGACAACATATATTTTAAAGATGAGGCAACGTACGACTATTATTGTGATAATAACGGTAACATTAAAATGCTGCTTGACTTCGGACAAATTATTGCAGGCCAAACGACCCTTTCCAAGAAGGTTCTTATTGAAAATGCTAATGAATTCAGTGTAAACCAGCTCCAAGTTGACATTGTGAACAACAGCAGCGATTTCACGGTTGAAATGAGCAAGTCGGACAACCCTTTTATTCCTGAAACAAATCTTCTGTACTCTGGCACGATGAGTAAGATGCAGACCGTTCCTATCTATTTCAGGGTCGTCACGAAGGAGAAGGCAGCTTCGGGCGGCATGTTTGAAGTGCGTGCCAAATGCAACAAAATTTAAACCTCCAATACAATGGAAAGGTGGTGGGATATGTTTGTTATCAAAGAAACCACCCAAGCTGATTTTCAATCGGGATCATTAGACCAAGGGCTCGTAGTCACACCGTCCGGGGAATTAAAATTAGCTAACACTAATAATGTTAGTAATGTTGCTTTAAACAAACCTTATACGCAAAGCTCGGACGGAAAACTTTACGATAATGACGTCGGGGGCAGGATGCTAACCGATGGAAACATCACTTCGTCCTATTCGTATAACGACATGACCTATGTCGAAATGATTGTGGATTTGCTTCAGACAGTTCCTTTGTCGGCAATAAAGTTATACGGATCAGTCGCATCTGCCGTAAGCCCCAAAGTTATGGACGTTTCTACCAGTTTGGATGGAAAAACCTATACTTATCAAGGCACCTATGGAGATCCCAAAGCTTGGGTCATCATGCTTGATGGGGAATTCTCCAGTACGGATGCAAGATATGTAAAAATTAAGGTCTACAACGTACCTACATTTAAATATACAGTTAGAATAACCGAATGCCAAATTTTTGCCGGCCGTGAATATAAAGCCGTTCGTGAGAAAGAATACGATCTTGCCTCGCTAAAGAGTTTTAATGGAGCCTTGTTATATTGGGGAGAATATAAGCCGCTCAATACCGATATTGTAGTGGAGGCCAGCTATTCCTTCGATAATGGAGCATCGTGGAGCGCTTACGAGCAGATCGAAAACGGAAATGCCATTAAAGGCATTCCAATTGGTATGGACCTCTCGCAAACCAAAATCAAAATCAAACAAACGTTATCCACACGCGGGGTGCAGAGCCCAAAATTATTCGATTTCCGAATTTATTTTAATGACTATCCGTTAGGAAGCGGATATATTGGCATTCCCCACTATAAGACGGATTTCATTAGCGTTATTCCACCGATGTCTTCTAATACTTCTCCGCTCCCCTATTCGGTTCAGTCACTCAGCTTCGATAAAACATCGAATACATATCATTTGTTTGATGGCTCGATTGTTAATGCTGCCGCAAACCGGTATATGTACAATGGCAAAACCGACAAAATTACAATGGATGTAGGCCAGGATAACAGTTTTAAACTGGCAGCATATAAAATGATCCTCTTGAACAATTCCTCTGGCCCATCCCTATGGAGTTTGGAGGCCAGTTCGGATTCGGATACCTGGATCGAAATCGATAGGCAGACGGAAAATTGGAAAACATCTACTGTGAAAACCTGCTTGATTACTCATCCTTTTAAAGGAAACTACAGGTTTTACCGTATCAATATCCTCGACTCCTTGTACCAAAACTCCAATTATATAGCGGAGATGCAGCTGTTTGCGGAGAAAGACGGAATCGGGCACCAATTACCGGGTCAGATTTATGTAAGGCCACAGAATGATCTGCAATCGTCCATTACTATTAACAGCAATCATATAGTATTGTCTCCGATAGGCTATACGGACGTAAGCATTATCCCGCCTATGAGTTCTTATACTGCTCCTAAGCCGTTTGAAATCACGGCCTCATCCGATAGTCCGGACTCCCCGGCTTATATGGCCTTTAACGGCTCTCCGGCAGTTACTGCGCGGGAGAGCTGGTCGGTTACTTCCCCTGACGGTCTGGGCTGGATCCAGGTGTTCACCGGCTATCAAAACAGATACGTTGTAAACCGATACATGATTACGGCCGGGCCTAAGACTATTAATCATTACAGTCCAAAATCCTGGACGCTGCAGGCAAGCAATAATGGCCAAGACTGGGTCACCCTCGATACGAGAACCAACGAAACCAATTGGACTTATCCCTCCGGAAAAAACGAATATCTTGTCAATAACATGACGGCTTACGAGTACTACCGCTTTAATTTCCTGGAGACGGTATATAGTGGTGCGGCTCTTAACATCGGCGAAATCGCATTAACCCCGAACGTAACTCTGAAAGCGGTGCAAGCTTACTCCACGCTCACCGTTCCGATTCGTAGCCAGGTCACCGGTACCATTCATGTACCGCCGCATAACCGGCTCGTCGGAAAGGTCGACATAACGCCTGTTCTTCATGCCGATATGCCTTCGACGATTCAGGCCAGGCTCCATGACTCCCTCTCCGGCAGCATTCAGGTCCCTGTTCACAACCGCATGTTCGGTATATTGGATATTATTCCGCCGCCGGTCAAGAAAGCGGTTCTGCTGGCAGTGCAGGACGCCTTCGTGCGGGAAGGGGTGCCAAAGCTGAACTACGGCTCGGAGCAGGATATGTTCGCCGGATATAACGCCGGATTAAACGAGAGATACCGCTCTCTGGTCCGATTCGACTTAACCGCGCTTCCTCCGCTCCAGAAGCTCACGAAAGCGGATCTGAAGATCTTCTCCGACTATGAGAATATGCCGGAAGCTATAATCGGGCTCTATGAAGCTCAAGAGCCTTGGACGGAAGACGGCATCACTTGGGATAACCAGCCGGTATCCGCCTCTCTTCAGCTTCAAGAAAAAGCAGGCAAAACGAAAGGATACATCAAGTTCGATTTGTTGGAGCTTGTAAAGAAGTGGTACCAAGCTCCATCCAGCAACTATGGCCTTCTCTTAAAGGCACTTGATGAAACGATCGCCTACCAGCGTTTTTATACAAGAGAACAAGGTAAAACTCCGCCTCTCCTTGAGATCGAGTACCTGGATCAGAACGTGTACAGCCCAGGAAGATCCGAGCTGCGTAACAATACCCTGACCGTTCGTCAAAACGGAACGAAAAACCTTACAGGCAAAATCAGCGTGCGTGAAGTGTGGTTTAAATCGGATCTTCCCGGACGCATCCATGTACATTCACCTGATTTTATGGAATGCACCCTCTTCGTCAAAAGCGAGGTCGTCTGGGGCCGGCTTACCGTAAGGCGTAATGCCGAATCGCTGCAAACCAGCCGGCTGACCGTGAGGGTTAAAGGCGATCTTACCATGCCTTCCACTCTCCGCGTCAGTCAGCCTTCTTTCCCCGGTACAATCTGGGTCCGTCGAAATGAGGTTAAGGACCTACCTGCCTCGCTGACAGCCCGGAGAAACGAGCTGAGCCCGCTACCAGGGTCAGTCAGAATTAGCCTTCCCGCACTTCCCGGCAGTCTGGAGGTCGTTCTCGGCAGCGTAGTTTCCGGTACCTTAAAGGTTTCCCGGAAAGAACAGAGCCAGCTTAGCGGCCGCTTGACAGCGCGACAAAACGTAAGTGAGGGCCTGTCAAGTTATGTGAGAGTTTACACGAAATCCGAGCTCGGAGGCTCTATTCTCGTATCGTCGGAGTATTTCGCTTGCTTGATTACGGTCCCCAAACCCGAAATAAAAGAGCTCCGTACCTTTATTCAGGTTCGAACCAAGCTCGCAAGCGACTTGACGAGCCGCATTCAAGTTTACGACGATTCGGACGATTCGTCTTATGTCTTTATTATGTAGAGCGCCCTGCGGCGCTCTTATTTTTTTACACAGGAGTGAATGAATTGGAGCATTTAACCGTCAAATTTTTAACTTTGAAAGAACTTGGAATTTATACGGTTCCAGCCGTTATCGGTTCAATAATTACGTATCTGTTTGGAGGTTGGACACAATTGCTGGAATTTCTGCTTATGATTATGGCCGTCGATTACTCGACCGGTCTCATTGCTTCTCTTAAAGAAAAGCAGGGCCTGAACAGTGAAGTCGGATTTTGGGGACTCATCAAAAAGACGATGATGCTGCTTTCCGTTTCTATCGGCCATCAAATCGACATAGCTTTAGGAGTAAACTGGTGTATGAGCGGCTGTATTTATTTTTGGCTGGCTAACGAACTTATCTCCATTTTCGAAAATTTCGGAAGAATCGGTCTCCCGATTCCTCCCGTCTTAAAAAAAGCTCTTTCGGTTTTAAAAGGCAATCTGGACGAAAAAGATCCGCAGGCTAAAGGGTGAGCGTATATGTCTATTCCTGATGAAATTATCTCCTGCGGCGGCTACTCTATCGGCAATGCCTTCATCGCGCCATCTCCCTGGACCCGTACAAAAGAAAAAATTAAGCCCTCGGGCGGCATTATTCATTGGACGGGAAATATAGGGAAAGGGGCAAACGCCAGAGCGAACCGGAACTTTTTTAACAACCGGACCGGCTCTTACGGCAGTGCGCACCTGATCGGAGATTCGGAAGAAATCCTGGCTGCTCTGCCCTATCTCCCCGGGGAGGCCGAAATGGCCTACCATGTCGGAGCAAACACCTACTACACCCGTCAATTCGGCGCCTATCCAAACCGGACGACACTGGGCTATGAGATGTGTGTCAATGGGAACGGCAATTTTCGCGAATCTTACAAACGCGCGGTGTGGACTATGGCTCACTTATGCCGCCTGTACGGCTGGAATCCCGGAACGGATATATGCAGACATTGGGATATTACCCACAAAGACTGCCCGCTTCCTTTTCTGGACCTGTTATTTAACGATAAACATTGTGCGGGCAAAGGCTGGACATCCGCCCAAATTGCCTGGATGCGGGATAACCTGCATATAGACAACATTCAAGGCGAAGCGCTTTGGCAAAAATTCCTCGCTGAAATCGGCGAATTAACGGAATATCTAAAGAAAAACAACGGAGAACTCCTGCGAAAGGAGGATGAAGACACCATGCCTTTGTCCCTTAACGATTATGAATGGAAAATGCTGAACGCCATCTGGTCTCAAAGATATAACCGCCAAGAAATAACGGATTGGAAATGGATCGCGAAAATCCGGAACAAAGAACTGACGGCCGGTGAGTTGGCTTTTCTGAACTCGGTTGCTGCGGCCAAACAAAACGGACTGAGCATAGAACCTGAAGAGGAAGGAATGAGACCCGACAAATAACCGGATCGCAGGTATCCTATCCTACCCTATCTATCTTATTTATTAAAAAGCTGCCACGTCCATGGTGGATTTCTAAGCTGTGGATTGCAGCTCATCTGTTTTATTTTTGAATGTCAGCAGCACGACTTTTCACAAAATGATCCTTTATACCTACTAAATAAACATTATACAACCGTGAACATTTCGCTTTCCTTGCCGACTTCCCGCCGGTTAGCCACCCTTAAGGAATGAGAGCAGGATGTGCCTTTATATAAAAGCTTTAGTTACAGGATTCAAGAAGAATTCTCTATCTTTGGGAAAAAAGAAGATTGATCACCATTACGATCACAAAAACTACACGCTTTGCGAACCGTATAAGTACGTGAATATAAAACAGACAACTCAACCAAAAGCTTGTCCGCCCTAGTCTGGCATAGCCCCCGGCAAAAAAGACTGCCTCCCTATATCAAGTGCTCCGCACATGATATAGCCTTTATCCGTCGTCACTACGAGCAGCGTCGTTTTGGGCAGCTTTACTTCTATCGCAATGGCCGTATTTCCGTCCAGTTCAACGGGTTCCACTTTCATCATGATCGACACATCTCCTCGCTTCAAAATCATACGCAGTATATGCCCGGAAAGAAGTTTTGGTGCCGGAAAAACGGTGTGTATCTGAAGACCTATTTCATGCTATAGTAAGAGGACCAGATTCAGCGAGACGGAGGTCTTATGACTACTAACAAGAACCAAACATCCAAACAAGGCCATTTGTTTACCGTTAAAATTTTGATGGAAGAAGAGACGAATGGGCTTGCGCTTCAAAAGCTGCTGCAGGTCTTGAACGACGCGAATTTCAAAGATTTTTCGATTGAGCAGGGAATTGAGCTCGGCAAGCTGATCGAATTAAATACCGCTCCGATCGCTCCATCGTCCGCACCGTCTGCCGAAGCATCCGCATTGGGATATACGGCAGCATCCGGGAAACAGACATCTTCCGCTCCCGCATCTAAAGCCGGGTCGTCCGCGCCCTCCGATGCATCCGCTTCCACTCAGCACCGGCCCCAGGTACAGGACCAGCTCCGGAAAATGATCAAGGACAACACCCTGATTCGCCTTTCCATCGTTAAAGGGGCAGGCATCCGTCTCAGCCTTCCCTGCCGGGTTCTGAATTTCGACGAGGAATCGGGCAATGTCACCGTCTACCATGTGGATGAGAAGAAAGTCTACCTGTTTAAGCTCAACGAGATCGACAATATGTCTCTACATTAAAAAAAGGCCCGGCGCTTGCGCGCTCGGGCCTTTCTTGTTTCTGCAGGGAAGCGAGGCAGACCCGCGTCAAACGGACGCCCCATCGGGCGCCGGTAGCCGCTATCCCACATGCCCGTTCCTTTCGATCACGGGGATGGGGGATGGCTGACAAACGGACCCGGAACGTTCCGTAACCGTTCACCGTCCGTTTGTCTGACCGGCCGCCCCCATTTCACTGTCGATTCCCGGAGCTGCTGCAGCCAACCTCATCGTTTCCTTACTATGCAGACGAAAGCATTACCGCTTTAACTTTCGCGGCTGCCTCTCCATGTCCGCAGCCTCATCGACTGCTCCGGACCGCACCGTCTTAGCCGGCTTAAGCCTCCTTAAGTCTCCCTGCGCTGCAGGTGATCCGGCGCAGCATGGAGCCCATCTTGTCCGGCGTAAGCGGCGGGCTGAACCAGTAGCCCTGTACCTCATGGCACTGATTGCGGTGCAGGAAGGAAAGCTGTTCCTCCGTCTCCACGCCTTCGGCGATCACTTTCAAGTTCAAATGCCGCGTCATGGAAATAATCGTGGCGACGATGGCGGCGTCGCTCGGATCCTCCATGATGTCCCGGACAAAGGAACGGTCGATCTTCAGCCGGTCGACCGGAAATCTTTTCAAATACGACAGGGAACTGTAGCCCGTGCCGAAATCGTCGATGCTCACCTGGACACCGAGCTGCTTAAGCTCCAGAAGCGAAGCGATGGCATGCTCCACGTCCATGGTCATGCTTTCCGTAATCTCCAGCTCCAGGAAGTGGGGCGCCAGCCCCGTATGCTGCAGCACCTGGTCGACCTTCGTCTTCAGGTTGTGCTGAAGGAACTGCCGGGAGGACAAGTTCACGGATACCGGAACTTTCGGAAGGCCGGCATCCTGCCAGGCCTGGTTCTGCTGGCACGCTTCGTGCAGCACCCACTCCGAGATGGGCACGATAAGTCCCGACTGCTCCGCAAACGGGATAAAATCCCCCGGCGGAATAAACCCCTTTTGGGGATGGTTCCAGCGGATAAGGGCCTCCATCCCGACGATCTGACCGCTTTCGATTTCGACCTGAGGCTGATAGTGCAGCACGAATTCGTTGTTTGTAATGGCGCGCCTCAAGTCGTTTTCCAGTTGGAGCTTTTGGAGCGAGACCGATCTCATTTCAGAGTTAAAAATCTGGATATCGCTTTTTCCGTTCTCCTTGGCCCGGGTCACGGCCATATTCGCATGCTTCATCAGCGTATCCGCATCCTCGCGCTCGCGCGACAACAGCGAGATGCCGATGCTTGCCGTGACGTGCAGCTCATACTGTTCCAGCATGAAAGGCTCCTCAAGCACGGTCAGCAGCCGGGCGCCGATCTGCAGGGCCTGCTCCCGCCCTTGAATGCCCGTGTAGAAGAAGGCGAATTCGTCGCCTTCCGTCCGGGCGATAAAGTCGTTATCCGAGACGCACCGGGTGAACCGCTCCGCCACCTGAAGCAGCAGCATGTCGCCGTAGTCGTAACCGAAGCAGTCGTTGAACAGCTTGAAGCCGTCGATGTCGACGTACATGACCGCGACTCGCTGATGATGGCTCTCCGCCAGAAGCAGCGCCTCGGTAAGCTGTTCTTTATACAGCCGCCGGTTCGGCAGGCCCGTCATATCGTCATAATAGGCCATATGCCGGAACTGCTCGTCGGCTCTCCGCCGCTCCGTAATGTCCTGGAACATGAACAGGAACCGTCTGCTTGCCCCCTGCGTCTCGAGCGGAACGCCCGTGGCGGACAAGTCGATCCGGTATCCGCTCCGGTGAAGCACCGGGATATCGAACAACTGCGGCGCCCCTGTCCGCAAATCTCCGTAGCGCTGCCTGAGCGTACCCTGGTGCTCGTCGGACACGTAGGCTCCGAAAGAATGCCCGACCAGCTGCTCGTTCGTCGCCCCGAGAAGCCTCTCCATGGTCCGGCTTACCCGGGTTAATTTGCCGTGCTCATCCGTTACGCTTATCGCGTTCGGGCTGTAATCGAATAAAGTGTCCAGCAATCGGGAGGATTCATCCGCAACCGGCGGATCCACCGGCGGCTTGTTGTCCAATGCCGTAAGTCCTTCCTGCCGGGAAGCAGCGGGGTTGCCGCGCTTGTTAACGGCATACAGCGCCCCCGCCAGTACGGCAGAAGCTCCCAGGCAGATCCAGACTGCGTAGGCTCTCAGCAGCACACTTCCGATCACGATAACTGCCGCATACCCGCCTAAGAGAACCGGTATCATTTCCGCTTTTCCTCCATTTCGCTGCTTTCTCTGTTTATGGGCAGCCGAACATACACGGTCGTCCCTTCCCCCGTTACGCTTTCAATCTGAAGGGTGCCTTTGTGCTCTTCCACTATTTTGCGGCTGACCATCATGCCCAGCCCGCTGCCCTGATCTTTGGTCGTATAGAAGGGCACTCCGATTTGGTCGATCAGATCCTGCGGTATCCCGCTTCCCTGATCCGTAATGGCGAAACAAATCGTCTCCTCCGCCTGCTCCTGGAGCCGGATCGTGATAAGTCCTCCGTCCGGCATAGCCTCAATCGCGTTTTTCAATAAATTCACGAACAACTGCTTCAGCTGATTCTCGGCACCCATCATGCTTGACAGGCCGCCGTCCACCTCCGTCACGAATTCGACGTTCTTGAGAATAGCCTGCGCTTCGAGGAGCGCCAGCACATGCCGGATCACAAGCTCCGGATTCAACCAGGCGAATTCGGACGCTTTGGGCTTGGCGAGCATGAGCAGTTCCGAAAGGATGAGATCGATCCGGTTCAGCTCGGACATCATGATCTCGTAGTATTCCTGCTTCCCCTCCGCTCCGGACTGTAGAAACTGGGTAAAACCTTTCAGAGCCGTCAGCGGATTCCGGATTTCATGGGCGACACCCGCGGCAAGCTGGCCTACGGCCGACAGCTTCTCGGACGTTCTCAGCCGTTCCTCCGTATCCCTGCGCCTCGTGACGTCTTTGGCAATCGCGTAAATCCCTTCGACGCGGCTGCCTACCTGAATCGGAAGCGTATTGACTTCCACGGTGATCCAGCTCCCGTCCTTGCGCGAGACGTTGAATTCGCCTGTCCGCGAACTGCCGCTTTTCGCCGCTTTGAAAAGCTTGGCCGCCGTGTCCAGATCCCCCGGAAAAATAAATCTTTCGCAGGGATGCCCCGCCAATTCGCCCGTCTCGTATCCCGTGACCTGCCTCAGCGTGGAATTAATGTTGACAATGTGCCCCTTCATATCCAGAATGCAGACGATGTCGGGATTATACTCGAAAAGCGGCCCGAGCTCCTGGCGGCTCCGCTCCAGCTTTTCCTCCATGGCCTTCCGGCCCGTCAAATCCTGCAGCTGCACATAATAGACGAAGGACCCGTCCGTATCGGGAAGAAGAGACACGTTCAGCATCGCCCAGACCCAGTGTCCGTCTTTGTGCCGGAACCTCTTCTCCGTCTGCAGTCTTTTCGTTGCGGCCAGTTCCTTCCACCGGTTTACCCAGTCCTCCGTGTCGACCGCCGCGTAAACGATATCGTCCTTGTTCATCCCGAGAAGCTCCCGGCGCGTATAGCCCAGCATCCGGCTGAGCAATTCGTTGACTTCAAGAATATCTCCCTGCTGATTCACTACCGCCATCCCGACCAGGGCCTCTTTGAACGCGTAAGCAAACACGGGAATCATAGCGGGTGCGATAAAGCCCGATTCATTATCCTCATCTGGACTGAATGACTTATACATCCGGTATTCCTTTCAACCAAAAGGATTTGGGGTTGCCGACCGGAACGGGAAAATGATCCTGCGAATCCGCCCTCAATCGACATTTTTGTCTTTCGTCAAACACCTGAATCGACAAGTAAACATGCAAATGGTAACAACTTCTACGCACTAGGTAAATTTTCCTGCTATTATTTAAGTCCCTTACAAAAAAGAAAAGAGCCGGAATAAATCCGGCCCTTATTTCATAGCGGCAATCGCGAACAAAACCCAGCCTGTCAGGAAAGCGACCCCGCCGAACGGCGTAATGGCCCCTAACACTTTGATTCCGGACAAGCTCATCACATAGAGGCTTCCGGAAAATAAAATAATTCCGATCACGATCGCCCAGCCCGAGGCATTGACCAGGGACTGATTCTGCGTCAGACGATCCGCCGCGAGGCCGATCGCGATAAGACCGACCGCATGAATCATATGATACTGCACGCCGGTCTGGTAGACGGCAAGCATATCCGCACTGATTTTCGTTTTCAGCATATGAGCGCCGAAAGCGCCCAGCGCCACCGCCAAAAACATATTGATACTTCCCAGCATCATGAATAAACGCATCATGTCTCCATTCTCCTTTGTAAGCAAAGTCGTCTCTCTCATGATAGCCGATTATCCGCCAAGAATCCAATCGGGATACGGTTTTCCGCCGCCTTGCCGGCTCTGCCGGAGCCTCGCGGATTACTCCGTTTCACCCACGTCGTGCTGCCCGATGATGAGCACCTGCGGCTCCAGGTAGGCACGGGTCGTGAACGGGTGCTGAAGCATGTCCACTTCGATGTCGACCACCTTAAAGCGGGCCGATTCGATGCCTTCCCTCTTGTCGTACACGACTTCGAATTTCTTCAGGCCGAGCGAATGCGTAACGACCGAAGCGCCTACCGTCAGCGCGGCCCCTTCGATTTCTCCATGTACAAAAAGCTGCTCCGTCAGCGCTTCGTTGTTCATATCGACGATTTTAACCCATTGACAAATGCTGCATTTCATTTTAAAAGTCCCCTCTCTCTGCAAAGCCTGCATGGTTCCAAAATTCGACAACTCTCCGGAAGATTCCTTCCTGGAGCATGCCGTTCCCAAGCAAAAAAATCGTCCCGAAGCAGCCACGGGGGCGGCGTTCGGGACGATTCCGTTTTTTCCTTATTTCGACGAAACCGTGGCGGCTTCGGCTTCTTTATTTTCAATCACGACACTCTCGTGCTTGATCTCGACATGCGGCTTCACCTTGCGGATAAAGAAGGCCATGATGAGAGCGGCCACCGTCATCCAAGTCGCCACGACGAAGGAATGGTTGATGCCGTAGATCGCGGACTGCTGGGCGATCTCCGCCATTTTGACCTTGTCGGCGGGATTAATGCCGCCCGCGGCAACGAGCTCCGCTCCGTGGGACTTCGACGCATTGGTCATAATGGATACAAGCAGAGCGGTCCCGATGGCGCCTGCCACGTTCCGGAGCGTCTGCGACATGGCCGAGCCGTGCGCGTTCAGACGCTGCGGAAGCTGGTTCATCCCTGCCGTCTGGATCGGCATCATCAGCATCGACATGCCGAAGCTGCGGATCGTGTAGAGCAGAATGAGCGTGGTATACGTCGTATCAATGGTAAGCTTGCTGAATTCGTAAGTTGTCACGGCCGTGATCAGCAGGCCGATAACCGAAAGCCAGCGGGCTCCGACTTTATCGAAGATAATCCCCGTAATCGGAGACATGATACCCATCAGGATCGCGCCCGGAAGAAGCAGAAGTCCGGATTCGAAAGGCGTAAATCCGCGGATATTTTGCAGATAAAGCGGGAGAAGGATCATCCCGGAGAACATGGCCATCGTAACAATGACGTTAATGACAGTCGTGAGGGAATACATGTTGAATTTGAAAACACGGAATTCCAGAATCGGCTTCTCGGTCACCAGCTCGCGCCAGATGAACAAGATCAGCGAAACGGCTCCGACAGCCAGGCAGGTCACGACAACCGTGCTGTCCCATCCGTCTTTACCCGCGTCGCTGAAGCCGTACAAGAGTCCTCCGAAACCGAGGGTCGAAAGGATGACGCCGAGAACGTCAAGGCGCGGCTTGGACGTGCGCGTCACGTTTTTAAGCGATACGGCTCCGAAGACCAGAGCGAATAAAGAAAGCGGGATAATGATGTAGAACAGGGCGCGCCAGTTGTAATGCTCCATAATCCAGCCGGACAGCGTGGGGCCGATCGCCGGGGCGAAAATCATCGCGACGCCCATCATGCCCATCGCTTTGCCGCGTTCCTCTACGGGGAAGATCGTCAGGAAGACGATCGACATCAGCGGCATAAGCACGCCGGCGCCTGCCGCCTGGACAAGACGGCCGGTCAGCAGCAGCTCGAACCCGGGGGCGAAGCCGCTTATGACCGTGCCCAGCGTAAATAAGCCGACTGCGGCGATAAACAGCTTCCGCGTCGTAAACCGCTCGATCAGAAAGGCGCTGATCGGGACGAGAACACCGCTGACCAGCATATAGCCGTTGGACAGCCACTGGATGGTGTTCTCGTTTACGTGGAGATCCTTCATCATGCCCGGCAGGGCGACGTTGAGGAAGGTTTGGCTGAGCAGGGCGACGAACGCTCCGATCAGCAGGGAGGCCACAATGGGGCCCCGCTTAAATTTGGGTGCTTCTGTACTCATGGGTTTCTTCATCTCTCACTTTCTGTAAAATGTCTAAGATTTGTGTATTGATACGCTCCAGCTGCCGCTGATCCTCTTCGGATACCGAAGCGAGAATATACAATCGGTCCATGTGGTCCCGTTCGACCAGGTTCCACTGTTCCAGCCCTTTCTCCGTCAGCTTGAGCATCACGGACCTGCGGTCCGTCTCCGAACGTTCCCGGGAAACGAGCCCCGCTTTGACCAGACGGTCCACAATCCCGCTCGTCGTGCTGGTCCCCAGCAGAATATGCTCGCTCAGTTCCCCCAATCCGATACGAGGATGCTCCTTCAGATTTTTCAGGGTGAGCAGTTGGACCGGCGTCAAGCCATACAGCTGGGCCGCTTTCATCAAGACTTGGAAAAAAGCATGATTAACTTCCCGGTACGATTGAAATATCCGGTGACTGCGTTCCTGTTTCTCCAATGCCGATTCCTTCCTTTCTTTACTATTCGCCTCCAAATATTTTGCATACGAAATATTATAGTGTTTAAAAAGTTTCTAGTCAATCATATTCCTATAAACTTCATGAGTCTTTTAGTAGTCCTTTTTTCCCTACGCTGATTAAATTTGTCCGTCCAACGCAAAAAGCCCTTGCCGGATTAAACGAGAAGGATGTTCTCATTGTAACCCGGAAGGGCTTGGCTTTATGCAGGGGGGAGTTCGGCCCTGTCCGATGAAGGAGAAATAACGGGCGGCACGGCTTAGCGGACCATCCAGCCCCCGTCGACGCACAGAACGTGTCCGTTCATGTAATCCGAAGCACGGGAGGCGAGCAGCACCGCCGGTCCCATCAAATCCTCGGACGTGCCCCAGCGCGCAGCCGGAATGCGTTCGAGAATCTGCTTGCTGCGGACCGGATCGTCGCGCAGCGCTTCGGTGTTGTCCGTGCTCATGTAGCCGGGAGCGATGGCGTTGACCTGGATGCCTTTGGAGGCCCACTCGTTCGCCAGAGCTTTGGTCAGGCCGGCAACGGCATGCTTGCTGGATGTGTAGCCGGGCACGTTGATGCCCCCCTGGAACGACAGCATGGAAGCCACGTTGATGATTTTGCCGGAGCCCTGGGCAATCATATGGCGGCCGGCAAGCTGGCAGAGCGTGAACACGGAGTTCAGGTTCACATCCAGCACATCCTGCCAGTCCTGGTAGTCATGCTCGGCGGCCGGCTTGCGCCGGATGATGCCCGCGTTGTTGACCAGGATGTCGAGTCCGCCCAAGCCTTCGAGGGCTTGGCCGATCACGCCGGGCAGCAGGCTGCGGTCGGACACATCCGCCTGGATGGTGACCGCGCGGCGGCCGAAGCTCTCCACCCGGGCCTTGACGTCGTCCGCGGGCGTCCGGTTCGTCACCAGCGCCACGTCCGCTCCCGCCTCGGCGAGGCCGATCGCGATAGCGGCCCCGAGACCGCGTCCCGCTCCGGTTACGACGGCTTTTTTGCCGGACAAATCAAATAAGTTCATTCCGTACACCTTCCTTAGCCTAACGGTTATTAGAGGGGCGCCTGCAAAATGTTGACGGCTTCCCCGTATTTGCTCAGCGTTTCGGAACCGATGCCGCTGTCCGTGATCACATAGTCGATCTCGTCAAGCCCCGCAAACGTAATCAAAGCGCCCTTGCCGAACTTCTTGTGGTCGGCGACGCAGTAAATCGTTTTGGCGCATTCCATGTAGACACGCTTGAGCCTTGTCAGCTCTTCCGTAAAAATGGTCAGCCCGTAATCCGGATGAATGCCGGTGGCGGACAGAAACAGCTTATGCACGTTGAGCTTCTTCACCCAATCCGGATCGGTGCCGACAAGCAGGTTATGATGCCGGTACCCGCCCGGAACGACAAGCCGGATCTGATCCTTGGCCGTCAGCTCGCGGATAATGAGCAGATCGTTGGTCAGAACCGTGAGCGGCATGTTCTTCACTTTGCGGGCGATCTCCAGCGTCGTACTCCCGGCGTCGAGCGCGATGATGTCGTGCGGTTCGATGAAAGTCAGCGCGTATTCGGCGATGGCGGACTTTTCGCGGACGTGCTTGATATTCGGAATCTGCGGCAGCAGGCTCTCTTCGTCCGGCAAGGGAACGGCGCCCCCGTGGGTCCGCTTCAGAAGCCCCTTCTCCTCCAGCTTCTCGAGATCCTCGCGGATCGTCTTTTCCGTCACCTGAAATTTATCGCTAAGCTCGGAAACCTTGACGCTTTTCCGGCTTTCCAGTTCTTCCAGAATGGTACGATGGCGCTCAGCAGCCAGCATGAATAATTCCTCCTTGCCTGTCAAACAGGTTCATGCTTCTACTTTAACTCGTTCATAGGCACCATATCCATATCTTTAAAGGTATAATTTTCGCCGGCCATGGCCCAGATGAACGAATAGTTGCTTGTTCCCGCTCCGGAATGGATGGACCAGCTCGGCGAAATGACGCCCTGTTCATTGGAGACCACGAGGTGACGCGTCTCCGAAGGCTCGCCCATCATATGAAATACGCGCGCGTCTTCCTTCAGATCGAAATAGAGGTAAGCTTCCATTCTGCGGTCATGAATATGAGCCGGCATCGTGTTCCATACGCTTCCCGTCTTGAGCTGGGTAACGCCCATCATCAGCTGGCAGCTTTGAATGCCGTCGGCATGAATGTACTGGTTCAGAACGCGCTCGTTGGACGTTTCCAGGGATCCGAGGTGGTTCGGATTCGCTTCCTTGATCGAAATTTTTCTCGTCGGAATTTCCGCATGAGCAAGAGCCGAACAGAAATAAACGCGTGCCGGATTAGAAGCATCCTTGCTGGAGATCGTTACTTTCTTGTTTCCTTTGCCTACATACAGCGCGTCCAGACGGCCCAGCTCGAAGCTTTCTCGGTCCGCCGTGATAACCGCGTCTCCGCCGATGTTCAGGAAGCCGACCTCGCGGCGCTCCAGAAAGTACTCCGTTTTGAGCGTGTCGGCCGCTTCAAGTTCCAGCGCTTCCTTAACGGGAACCGCGCCTCCGATAACCATGCGGTCATAATGGGTGTAGACCATCGAAATACGTTCTTCCTGAAACAGGTTTTCGATCAAAAAGTCTTTTCTCATGCGTTCGGTCGTAAAGGTTTTAAAATCAGCCGGGTTTGTCGTGTGACGAATTTCCATATGGGGTAACCTCCTATAAGGTACGTTTATGTTCATTTATGTTCGTTTTTAGTGTATCACAACGGTAGTGAACATAAAAGAACTTTTTTCTTAGAGATCAGGGATTCTTTTTTTCATAGATTCGGGCGGCCGCCGCCATCTTTCTATTAATCTCGCATATAGTGATCTCAGAAAGGAGGAAAGAGTTCCCAACCCGCACAACGGACCCAGCCGGCCCTGCCCCTCCTCTTCAAATAAAAAAAGCGGCCGCCTTCCGAAAGATGAAGGCGGCCGCTTTTCCTATGGGCGGAACGGGAGTCCGGTTCAATTTCGATCAGCCCCGAGCCCGGGGAAACGTTGCGAAGTTTTTTGGGGTCGGCAGCCTGCGGGCATCGCCATGTTCGGGCAACGACTCCTCCACTTGCATTTTGCTTACCTTAATACTCTCCTTTGATTACAAAAAACGAGCCCCGAATCGTTCCGGCTAATGCGGACTTCTGTCTGGCAAACTTAAATTTCCCTTCTAACTCCTGCGGTACCTCCATCCCCTCCGAAAGCTTAAACCCGACGGCCCGCTTCTTGGGGTTATCGACCGTATACATGACATTGAGCGCAAGCCCGTCTTCATAAAAGACATAAGTAAATTGAATATTTTCCACTTGAAAACGCGACGTTTCCAAAGGCTTGGCCGCAAACTCGATATCACGTTCTTCCTTCAGTATCCGGTTCACATAATCCAGGTTCTCCTGACTTTCGCCGGCGGGTACAACCGTAAACTCATGCTTGTATTTGTTCATAAAATAACGGGCTTCGTTTGCACGCAGTCCGGCAAGCGCTTCCGCAACAGGTGAAGACTCTAGACCGGCCGTGGACACCTTTTTAAAATCAACGATAGACGACATTTCCATCTCTCCTCTTATCTTTTGGTTTCCTAAAACTGGGGCGTTAATTCATGAAGCGGTATCTTGTCTGCCTCTGCTAACAGACGAATCAGTCGGCGTCTAGTTGGATCTGCAATCGCGTCAAATACATCCTCCGCAATCGGTTGCTCTTGTTCTCAACAGTCTCTCCAAATTATTACGAAGGGGCAACCGATAATTTAACCACCTCTTGATACATTTTGCGGCTCTTTGGACGCAGCGCCCACGAGGCGATATTCAGTGCGGCATAGAAAAGAGGAAGAATAAAATGAAACCCGCTATCCCCATAATCGCCGGCAAACACGTGTGATAAAGCCGCACCCGTCATTAAGAAGAAAATACTGGCGTAAGCCCATTCTTTAAGCCGGGGAAAACCCGGCACGATGATAGCGATGACTCCGAGTAATTTCCAAGTCCCGAGAATGTGCGTAACGTATAGCGGGAATCCGATACCGGTCACCAAGTCTACATTACCTCCCAATCGCATTAGCTGCCCGATACCGCTTAATGTAATGGATATTGCGAGCAGTAAGGTCACGGTCCAATAAGCGATCGTTTTTCCGCGGTGCCGGGTTTCTGCTTTCGCAGTTGTTTCCATACTGATGATCGTGCTCATTTTGTTTCCTCCTTATACTTGTTTTAAGCGAAACATATTCAGGGTTCAATCTTGTTAATGACTGGCTCTTAATTGGACACCGTTTGGTGTCACTTTAAATTATAGGACACCATTCGGTGTCGTGTCAACAATATTTTTAAGTCTGCATGAAACTGCCGACTGGCTATGTGTGGCAATATTTTATAGCATTTGGCTCTTTGATTGAATGCAAAAAAAGCTCCGGCGCGATAACGCCGAAGTTTTTGAACATGAGTCAGTTTTGGCGGGCGTCGGGACTGCGAGAGAATCGTGACCGATGGCAACCTGATTACAGCCGGTTCGGTCGGAGCAGTTTATCACCAAGAAATCATGATATCTCCGTAACCACAGCACTGCCGAAATTTATGAAACCCTATCGCTGGAAGATTATCGATCAAGCCTCAGAGAAAATTCAGCAGGAATAATAAAACAGCGGTCCATTCAACTATCGTTCAATGATGAAAGTACCCCCAATAATGGAACCCTATTTGTGTTCCCCAAGCCATTCTTTAAATTCATGTACTCTCCAATCGTCTTTATTGATTAGCCTCTCGTCTTTCAAAACTACTTCATGTGCATGTCTAATTAATTGACTTCCTTCCAATTGAATGCCTTCCTGTAAGTCGGTCAATACGCCATCGCATAATAAAGCGAGCGTAGCCGCTGAATACCATCCCATCCTAAATTCAAAACTATCCTTTGTACTTATGTAAAAACTTATTTCAGTTTCCGCTTCTCTTAGTTTCTTCTCAATTAATCTCAATGGTTGTTGTTTGCCAAATATCTTTGTGAAAAAGGTTCCCTTCTTACCCTTTACTTCAATATGTCTAACAAACCATTCAAATCCTGTCATTAGTTTGATATTATTCAGACTACTGTTAGGGCAATCATAGATGACAACCTTGAAGGGAAGAAATCCTGAATGAGTATTGAATGAAAATCCAGGATATACTTCTACATCCATATTAAACTTTCTTATTTCAGACAACCATTCAGGTATAATACTGTCATTTAATCCCTTAAGGTGGACAGAGAGATCGTAACTCATATACTTCTCCTCTTCTAATGGAATCATTATTTCCAAGGTGCCTTACGCAATGTTGCGCGAGTTTTCAATGGTATGGATATGGAGCAGTTAAATTATTCTTTGTCAAAATAATCATCCGGCAAATTTAATTCTTTCAAACAATCTATAAATTTTTCCCTGAAATTATTTTTGCTTTTATATTCCGGCCATGCAGCCTTATAATAAGGCAATAACTTCTCATGTGGGATAATGCCCCAATAGTGAATAGAGTTTTTCACAACCTCCTTGCCGCCCCCCATGAACATCTGTTGAATGATCTCCCAACTTTCCGATTTGTCATTGCAACTGCGTGTGGCATAAATTGCAGCTGTTTGTATATTCGAGTCGTTGTGGCACAAAAAAGGCGCAAAGTTTTGGAGTGTAATCGCGCCGGAAGATTCCAAAACATACCCCACATGACGCAGCGTCTCCGGGTCGTGAACCCTGTCAAGACTTTGCACTATCACTTGTATAAATTCCGCTAAATCAGAAGATTTACCGTACCAGTTCAGAATGTATAATGCTTGTAAAAAATCCTCATTACTTTCAGAATGCAACAGCTCAAGGAGAAAGTCTCTTCCCGCGTCAATAGAGGTTTTGCAGATTAGCTGAATGGCTGTGGTGCGATCATTTTGTCCTTGCTCAGCAACGCTTTCTAAAAAATCAACGGTTGGCTGCGAGATTTTCTTAAACTTGAACATTCCATCAAGCGCTTTTGATTTGATTTCTTCGTTTGGGGCGTTTTGATAAACCTGTATTAATGCATTTTCATCGCCCGGCATTCTGGTGCCAAACCACGCGATATCATAATCCAAAATAATTTCGTCCAGCCAGCGCTCATACCAGTCCAGAAAGTTGTCTTCATAAACAAAGAAAAAGGGATGATCCGGATAAAAATCTGAAGTGTAAACGATTTTCCCCCTGTGTTTCCCTTCAAGTACGAGATACATATCGTATTCGCAGCCTTGTGTGCCAATACACAACATGCCGCCCAACACCCTATCGCGGACGGCGTCGTATTCCAGGTCGGAGATGTCCTCATCATTGATCAGGGGATCGGTCAGATGGTTCCATTCCTCTTTTGTCATTCCGGGGTGTAGAACGCATTTTGTAGTAAGTGCACTACCGGTATAAGAGGTTGCCTTTTCAATCGAATAAATCCCGTAATACGGCCCGGCACCTCCATTTCCGACTCTCGTTAAAAACTGCGCATAAGGCTCCGGGAGTGTGACTTGATTCTTTGCTTGCCAGTCCGCAAGCTCTTTTGCTGTAAGCTTTTCATAAACCCTGTATTTGTGTGAGGATGCTCCAAACACCGAAAAAGCCGTATCTTTGCGCATGGCCTTTTCGAGTTTGTTTTTTATTCGATCAAGTTGCGTTTCTTTCTTCCAAAACAACATATTGAATTCCCCCTGTTGATTATAGCCGGGCTTCCTTCGTTTGCTTATCCAGCAATTTCAGCAGATGCGGAAAGCGGTATTCTCCGTACATACTCTGTATGTGCTCGGCAGCGGTTGCTAGCTCCATGCCGATAGAGGTTATATACAAAGGCTTGGAACTGCTGCCTCGGTAAATCTTTTTGACAAAGGCTTCGTTGTCGTGAAAGGCACTTTTTGCAACACCGATCACTGGAATTTTTCCTGAAAAATGTGTGTAAACATAATGTCCGAGCCCGGGCTTTTTCTCATTGTTTAAGTACACGTAGCCATCCACAACAATGGTATGTATTTGATTTATATCAGTAAGTTTCAACAGTTCCTGTATACAAGGGAGCTCTCGTTTATAGAAAAAACCCGTTTCGTATTCGTGAGGGTTTTCCGTATAAGAGATTATGACTTCGAGTGGTTTAGAATCTTCCCAGCTCTGAAAAATAACCCCCACTGACTTCGCTTGGTTTTCCTCATAATATACATCGACAGCGATGATCATGGATAGCAATCCCTTCCTTTAAGCCCATTTTAAGCTATAAATTATAGCCATTATATCACAGAGTATTTTTTCTGCCGCAGGCGTAGAATAAAGAAAATATCCACCATAATAAATTTAAAGTACGGATTTTTATGTTCAATTTTGCCGCCGACAACGGAGAGCAGGATGGGAACCGTCCGGCTTTTTCCACAGCCTTTAAAAAGAGACAAACAAAGGCCTTATTTTGTAGTCTTTGCTCGCCGGACAATTATCACTATCGTCTTAATCTGCTGATTGAGCTACCATCAAGTACTGTGGAGAGAGATTTTTAATAATAAGTGAACCACTGACCATGGCAAGAGTTATCAGGAAATCCATGCAGTAAAAAGACACTGAGATTCAATCCATCAGTGTCTTTGTTATTGCTGCTTTTCTACCGAGCTTGGAAATAATCTTCTCCTTCATACAGGTCGGCTTCGCCCAGCCTGGCGAATAACTCCTGCAAACAAAAATTAATGTTGATTTCACTCATTACGTCATGTCTTTCCATCTGCTTTGACGACGTTATCATGTTGATTAATTATCGTTTGGAAAAATTTAAGCGAAGCCTGCAGTTCTGATTCCGAAAATGAGTTCAAATCATCGAAAAATTTGCGTTTTATTTTTTCATGCATCAACGTGTGCGCTTCGAAGACTTGCCTGCCTTTGGGCGAAAGGCTAAAATACACTTCTTTCTTGTTGTCGTTCATCTGGCTTCGCTTAATGAAACCTTCTGTATGCAGTTGAGTGCTGACTTTTGTAATACTAGCCTTGGACAAATTCATTTTTTCCGCAATTGACGTGTTATTTATTGGTTCGTTGTTGCCGATGCAATCAATTACGTGTATGCCTGTCAAATTCGGAAACGAGGTAAGTCCTTGCAGCTTTGCGAGATTAGCAAACTCTTCAATCTCGGTTCTGGAAATATCCTCTGCCAAATGCAAAAAATGAAGAAATCGGTCATATAAAAATTGCTTAAGTCCCTCGGATGGATTCACTATGCTCCCCCTTTATATTACAAAGTTATATGAATGAACCAGTCACATATGGATAACACCCGTCGAAATTGTTAACACGTAAACTAAAGTACCACATCCATCTCAATTAATCAATTGCTGAACCTCTATCCAATTTGATGACCGAAATTTGTAGCCAACCCTGTTTGGTTGATTGTTTTAAACATTTTTCGCATACCTCACATGATATCTACTCTCAATAATAAGTTTGACAAACGCCATTCACACATTATATAGTTTACTCGTGAACAAAAAAAGATATTTAAACTCCTTGACTCTTTGATTTCAAATTAAAATTATTGTTTGTGTATTAACAAAAACTGAAGAAGGTGATCTTTTTGGACTTCTCCAAGGTGATAAAAGAACGTAGATCCATAAGGAAATTTACTGTAACACCGATAGAACAAGAACTGATTATTTCCTTGCTGAATAACGCTGCAAGCTTGTACGAATCCGAGAAGACGCCGCACTGGCGTTGTGTTCATTTCAACACGCTCGATTCGCGTCAAAGGCTAGCCAACAGCATGGTTGCTAAGGTAAAGGAAAGCAGGCTGGGAAAGCTTATCCCCTCCCCAATGACGGATTTTTTCGCGAAACAATTATCGAATACCCCTGCCAACTTGGTCTTTATTGCAGAAGCAACCGATAACAAGCAGCAAAGTGACGAAAATTATGCAGCAGTATGCAGCATCATGCAAAACTTTCAGTTGCTAGGGTGGAATCACTCGTTGGGCATGCTGTGGTACACAGACCCAATGATTCAAAGCGAGTCCTTCTTTAAGGAAATAGGCTTGCGAAAAGGAGAGAGATTTGCCGGGATATTGCATATAGGGCACTTCGAAAAAACGCCAAGATCCTGGCGGAAAAGAACGCCGGCAGAAAAGAAGTGGATTTCAATTGGTGAGGATAACAGGCTGCATTCGGATAACCTTCAAATAAATTCACAAAGTATTCTAGATGTTCTTAATGAGGCGGTCTGGGCACCAAACGACGGATTACGAGAACCGTGGCGATTTGTTTACGTGACTGATAAAGATATGGTCAGCCAACTAGGATCCTCATATGAGGATGCTTCCCCTTCGTTGCTTCTGGTCGTGGCAAAGGAAGAAGCGGATCTCCACAAGCAAGAAGAGGATTACGCAGCGGTTTGCTGCTTAATTCAGAATTTTCAATTGTTGACTAAATCAAAACCATGGAACGTGCGACGCATGATTCCGGATTGGATTTATGACCGCGAAAGATGTAAGCCATTTGGGATTCTTCCTCAGGAACGGATTGTGGCGGTGCTGGAGCTCGGGGGGAATAATCGTTACTCGAATTCCGCATCAACCTCCCCATTGCTGAATATTACTCATCTTTGACTATTGTGACTTTTAAACGCCCGACGCTTGCTATAGTTTTCGTCCAAAATAATTCCGTGAATGATACCCCTTCGTGTTTAAGGCGGTGGGGCTCCCCAACTTCCGATGCGTGCTTGATGACGAATTGGCTTACTTGTTTCACAGAGATCGTCTCGCTCGCTGTCCCGCCGGTACTTACCGTACCGATCATCGAGGTCAATGTGTTTGCGCTCGTAGCCCCCATTTCGCGTACAGCGTTATTGTTTGTTTGATTGGATCCGACTTCTTGTAGGCTTGCGTCAGCGCACTGTCGTAGTACCAACCCTCGAAGCTGCAGCACTCCTTCACCGGAATATATTGAGACACCAATGTACCTCCGAACGGCACCGCTTCAGAATAAAATATTGAACCGCCGTTCGTGTTAAGAGACACGATCGGTTGGCTATCCCTCAAAGAAGAGAGCGACGACACAAACGCTGGTTATCTCCATATAAAAAAATGTCTCGCCCTGGTGCGCAACCTTCACAGGTATGCGTGGCGAGATCTGTTACCAACATGATATTTCAGCAGCTAATATTTGTAAGTTGAATTAATATTTCCTTTCGCATGTGCATGCGACGAAGCCTACATCGCACTCTCTCCTGTTAACTTGACTATGCCTCTGCTATTATATCGTTCTGCTCGACAACTAATCTAATACCTTCCCCCTACTGAACGGCACCGCTCAGATGCTCGTGCACGAGCTTCCACTCGCCCTCAGCATCCTTGACGAACACATTCGTCCCGCGCCCGCTCCCCGAAACAAACTTCCCGTTGTGATAGCCTTCCCAATGATACGTGTAAATGCAGGCGGCCGACTGCGGACTCTCCGCAATCCACTGCACATCCCGGACCGAATACACCTCTTCACGGATAAGATTCCATGCGTTCTCAAAGTACGCCCGGATTTGCTCCGGCGTCGTGCAGCTCTTGTCCGTGAACCAATAGACGGCCAGCGGGTGAAGAACTTTTTCGACTTCACTGAAGTCGTGTGTATTCGTAGCGGCTATGTAAGCTTCCAATGCTTTTTGATAGGTCATGCTGCATCTATCCCTTCTTTTGTTCTTAGCGGTCTGTATCTGTTCTTGATTGCCTCACAAGCTCCGTAAGATCCCGGACATTCGTCAACACATCGTCGGGCTCCGGAGAAAACTGCGTCGTTTGAACGGTCTCAAACCAGTGAGCCCCAATCGTCCACAATCCGGCCGACTTCCCGGCCTTAATATCCGCGCTGCTGTCTCCAACGAAGATCGCGTCCTCCTTGGACACTCCAAGCTTTTTCAGCGCTGCAGAAATACCCTCCGGGTCCGGTTTCGGACGCTCTACTTCGTCGCCGGATACGGAGAAGCAGAAGTATTTTCTAATGTCCAGCTTGTTCAAGCTAACATCGAGGGCTCTCCTGCTTTTGCCCGTTATGATGACCATGCGAACATCCAGCTCGTTTAAAGCCTCCAGCATATGTACAATGTCCCGGGGCATGCTCACCCTTTCATGAAAATGGTTTTCATAGAAAGCATAGTAATCCGCTATGGCTGCCGGCGCCTTGGAAGCGTCGCTCACATTCAGCCGGATGATGTCATCCTCGGTCGGTCCGAATTTGGCCGTAATCTGCTCGTCGGACAGCGTCACGTTTTCGTACGTTTCAAAAACACGGCGGAAAGCGTCGAATGAAAGCGGCAGCGTATCCGCCAGCGTGCCGTCGAAATCGAAAAGAACCGCCTTGATCGGCATGGGTGGGGTCCTCCTTTTTTATAGAAACAATTAAGAATTCAGCATTCGCCTGCTGCGCAGCATCAGGTTGGTCAAACCGCCCAGGAGCGTGCCGAGCACAACGCTCAAAAGATTGATCCCTGTCGTGATGAACCAAAGTATTCCGGCTCCTAAGTCATCTTCCGCGGCCGGAAACAGCAGTCCTCCGATGAAAAGAAACAACAAGCAGCCGAGCGGACTCAGTACAAGGAGAAAAACCAACACGGCCCAATATTTCGTCCGGAACCATGCAACAACCGGCAGCGCGTACAAAATCGTCAGAACAGCCACGGCGAGACCTAGGCTTTCCATTACCGCAGAATACTTATAGACACAAACAAAAAGCAGTTCTCCGCCCGCTCCGTGAAGAACACTTAAAAGCAGGGTCAACCGAAGCGTACCGAAAAACGTGCAGTTCCACTTTTTTACCATAATCTCTTCCCTCATTTAAACGGATTCACCGCTCACAGCAGACTGACTGCAATACCGGCTATTCCGATAAGCAGAAAAATTCCTCCGCCGATCCTTGTGGAGAACAGATACAGATCCGACGGCTCCGTTCCGTCGTTGGATTTCCAGCTTTCCTTGACGGCCCAGACGGCGCCCGGCGCAGCCAGCATTAAAAGCCCTATCACGACTAGGACAATAAAAATGAAAATAGTCCTTACCTCCTTTCTCCCTTCCTGTTTCCTTTATCTTACATCTCTCCGTCTTTTCCCGCAAAATAAAAAAACCGCCCGCTTCCCGAGAAGCGGACGGCCCGGCTGCTTACATCTGGTCCCACTGGTTCCAGTTGATTTTGAGAACGCGGTCCATGATGTACGTCGTCGTGTACCGGTATTTGTTCGCGCCGGACTCGAACAGGACGAACAGGTCGCCGCCCACCGGCACGATGCCCTCGGTCATCGGTACGGCGGTCAGCTTGCTGTTCGTTGCCTTGGCGGACTGCCCGTCGAGGAACCAGACGGGCACGCTTGTCCCGCCCACGGTTCCCGTGGCGTGGGCCGGCTCCTGCAGCGGGTTGTTATAGCGGTACAGCGTGCTGTCGTTGCCGCGTCCGTAGGACTGGCTGAGCACGACGGAATTGTGCATAAACGCGATGCCCTGGATCTTCTCCGTTATGGACAAGAGATAGTCCGGCACGGCCGGAGTGCCGGCGCTGCCGTTCCACTTGTCCGAACGGATCGTATCCGTGACCGGGTCAAGCCGGTATCCCGCGGTCCAGGCGTAATGCTGCACGCCGTCGCGGTTCACGAGCTTGTGGCTCGGATCGGTCGGGTAGCTCTTCGCTTCGTAGAACTCGCCCACCCAAAGAACGCCGTCGGCGAACGTGTTGAACGCCGCGTCCACCGGCACCGGCACGGAGCCGATGAAGGAGACTTCGCCGTTGTTCTGGGCGCCGGTCACATCGCTCAGACGGAGTTGATGCAGCGCGCCTTCCGAGGCGATCCACACGTGATCCCGGCTGACCGCCACGCCTCCGGCATGTCCGGTGTACGGAGTGCCGTCGCTGTTATACAGCACGATCGATTTGACGTACTGGTTCGTCGAAGCGTCCGTGACAGTCAAAGTCGCGGGACGGCCGTCTTCCAGATACGCCACGGTGAGCAGCCAGTTGTTGGCCTGGTAATACGCCATCCCCTGCGGGACGAGATCCTGTTTCAATCCCGGAACGACCGGACCGTCGGAGCTGATGTTCCACAAGCTCTGGTACTTGGCGTCCTTCGGATTGACGGCTCTTTCTTCCTGCGTGATCAGCTGGTGGGAAGGCGTGACGGTAACGGACGTTTTGGCCGATTCGTTCTCGGAAAGATCCACGGCGCTGATCTGGAATGTATACGGCTTGTTTCCGATCAGGGAGTAAGCGGTGAACTCGCGCTGGGAAGCGGGAACTGTATAGAGCAGGGCTCCGTTCTGGTAGATGTTGTACTGGAACACATCGCCCTCGGGGTTCGCCGACCACGAGAGCTTCGCGCTGCCGCCGCCCGCAGCCGCCGTAACACCGGCCGGTGCCTGAGGCGCCAGGTTGTCCTGCTTCGGACGGGCCGGCGCTTGTCCGGCGAGAAGTCTGCCGGGCGTCGGCGCCTGGAGGCCGGCGATCTTCTGCATCGCCGTACCGCCCGCCGCCGGATAGCGGTAGGTGATCGTCTTGCCTTCGGCCACATCGTCGGCCGTATACGAAGCCTTGGCCGTTTCCACGCCCGCCGGGTCCAGGATCGTGACGGTCTGCGTACCGCTGTTCGTCAGGCCGCCGACATTTTCAATGATCTGAAGCTTGCTGTCCGGTACGTACTTGCTTGCGTAGGAAAGGGAATAATAGCTGTTAAACGCCTCTTTGCCAAGCGGAGCGATTTCGGCTCTCCGGGTCCAGACCACGCCGGTCTCCCAAGGTCCCAGCTTGTAGGACTGGGCGATTTGGGCGGTCCAGCTGCCGGCTTTGAACCGGTAGCCCTGCAGATCGACCTGTACGGCGCTGTTGTTGTACACCTCGATGTACTCGAAAGCGTCGTAGCTCGCGTAATTGGTCGTGTCCGGCACCAATTCCGTAATGAGCAGCTTCGGCACGGCCGCGGCCTGAACGGACTGAGTCGGCGAAACCGGCAGAAGCGGAGCCGCCGCCAAGGCCAGAGTCAAGACACCGGCCATCTTGTTGCGTAAACTTTTGCGCATTCTTCATCCTCCTAGGCGTAACGATTATATGAAAAACGGCCGAATAAGAGCGGATCGTATTTTCAAAGCCATCCACAAGTATTCAACCGTTATTTCCCAAAGGAGACGCACCGTTCCTATTACGCGAAACCGGTACAAAAGCATCTATAGAAATCCCTTGAATATCCTAACGCATCCGGCGCCGCACATCTAATGAAGAAATTGTTAAGGGAGGCTTAGCGGTTTTCATCCTGCCAGCGCCACAATTCCTTGCTGGAAGTGGAGATGCCGATGACCCCGCTTCCGAGAGCGGCGTTAAAGTCTTCGAGATCGGTCATCAGACCGCCGGCAATGACCGGCACGTCCACCTCGGCCCGGATCCGCTTCATAATCCGCGAGCAGACCATTCCCGGAAGAACCTCGATCGCGTCAGGCTGGGAGCTTTTTGTCATTTTAATGCCGTTATCCAGCGACACCGAGTCGAAAACAAAAAGCCTTTGTACGGTAATCAAGCCATACTTTTTCCCTTCGGCAATAATGTTGTTCTTCGTCGTGACGATTCCGTCGATGCCGATTTTCTCCGCCATATAGGCGACTCCCGCTTTGTCTTTGCCGATTCCTTCGATCAGGTCGAAATGGACAAAGGACAGCTTTCCGGCTTCGCGGATTTTTTCCACAATCCCTTCGATCATAAAAATATCCGATTTCAATATGAAAACGATATTGGAGGAGGTCTGCAAAATGCCCGGCAGCTCCTCCGCATTCATCAGACTTGTAATCACGGGTTTCTTTTTCAGACAATAAGCCACTCTCTGTGCACGTTCTGTCGTCTCTTTCATCCTCATCACCTCATCGTTGATTAAACATTCTCCAGGTCTCCGGTCCAATCAAACGTTCAGTCCCATCAGTCCCTTGGTGCAAGTAACCATGCCGCATTTCCCGGCTGCCTCAAAGCTGTATCTTGTATCTCCCTGCGGCAGGTTACTGGGAAGAACAGCCCTGTTTCACAATGGCGTGAACGGAAGGCAGCACATAGGTCGGCTTAAACTCGGCCGATGCGATATCCGCTTCGCTCGTAATGCCCGTGAGGACAAGCGCGGTACTCATTCCCGCCTCGGCTCCCATCCGGATGTCCGTCTCCAGACGGTCTCCGGTCATCAGGCAGTCCTTCGCTTCCACCTGCAAAATATCGAGCGCGGTAAGCGCTGTCATGACGGAAGGCTTGCCCATAATCAGGGTGACCTTCTTGCCGGTAGTGCCTTCGATGGCGCCGATCATCCCTCCGCAGTCGGGAACGTCTCCGCCCGGCATCGGGCACGTTCTGTCGGGGTGGGTCGCGATGGCTTCCGCACCATGCTTGATCGCCTGGTAAGCGAAGTCCAGATGATTGTAGTGAAAATCACGGTCCCAGGAAATGACGACCACACCGGTTTCCTCCGGCGTGTCCGCGAACCGGATGCCGTTTTCCAGAAATTCTTCTTTTAGAATCGGCTCTCCGATGACGTACACCTTCTCACCCGGATAGTGATTCTGCAAATAATGGATCGTGACGAGCGCGGGATTCAGCATCTGTTCCATGCCGATTTTCACGCCGAATTTGTCCAGCTTTTTAACGTAATTTTCACGGGATTCGATTGTCTTGTTCGTCAAGAACAGAAGCTTCTTTCCTTTGGACTGCAGATGATGGATCGTTTCCACCGCTCCTTCGATCGCATGATCGCCCAGGTAAATCGTTCCGTCCAAATCAAATATGTAGCCCGCATAATGATCCACCTCTTCACTCCCTTTCTCTCACATAGGCTCTCACGTAACCTGCCGAAACGCCTGTTACTCGGGTGCTTCACTTTTTCCGTTTAAAATTCCGCCGGTCAAAGGGATTCTTTCCAGTTCCCGGCCCAAGGAGATTTTAGAAGAAATCCCCACCGGTAATTCCTTCAGCAATTCATCGTAAGGCTCGTCGTCGGTCAGATGCACGAGTATGCCCCGGCCGATTTTGCCCCAGTCGTAGTAACCGGCAATGTCGCGCAAGGTGCTGTGCATCGCCAGACTTCTCTCCGCCGTCGTCGATTCATGGACAAGCAGATCGATCCGGGCCATGTCCCGAATGAGCGGGTTTGGCGTCGTATCCGTCGAATAAACGAATACCGTTCCGTTGTGTTCCACCTTGATGCCGACGGCCGCAACACCGTGCCTGCTCGGAAAAACCGACAGGGCCGTCTCGTCTTTTTGCCATAAAAGCGCAGGCTCTTCCCACTGGAACGCCCGGACGGAAATCTCGAAAGCAACGGGCCATTTCGTCAGCCTCATCAGCTCCAGCCAGTTTTGCAGCCATTCTTTCTCCGACTCGTCGCAGTAAATTTCCAGCGGATCTTCACGGCCGTCGATCCACATCCCCCAGAGCAGGGAAGGAAGACCGTAAATATGGTCGATATGAACATGCGTAAACACGACCCGCTTGATTTCGTGCGTTGTAAGCCCGAGTGTTTTCAGCTTCCCGAGCGGGTTGCCCCCGATATCTATGAGGGTGCTCCCGTCCGTATCGCGCAGAAGCAGATACGTATTGTCTCTGTCTCTGCCCGAGGAGGCGCACGCCGTTCCCATTAAAATCAGTTCCATGTCTGCGCGCCCCCTACTTGATGCCGGAGTGCATAAAGCTGTCGACGAATTGTCTCTGGAACACGAAGAAAGCGATGAGCAGCGGCAGGATAACCATCAGCGTCGCTGCCGTTACCGTCCCCCATTGGGCGCCGGTTTCAAACGACTGGGCGAAAATCGCGATCCCTACGGTAAGCGGACGGGATTCCACGGAGTTCGTAACGACGAGCGGCCACATGAAGTTGCTCCAGTGGGTGCTCACGGAAATGAGGCCGAACGCAATGTAAGTCGGTTTGGCGGCGGGCAGGTATACGTACCAGAGCGTCTGCCACCATTTGCAGCCATCCATGCGTGCCGCTTCGTCCAGATCGAGCGGAATTTGCTTGAACGTCTGGCGCAGCTGGAACACTCCGAACGAGGAGGCCCAATACGGCAGCATGATCGCCAGCTTCGTGTCGACAAGGTTCAGCTCTTTCATGATCGTGTAGTTCGGGTAGATCAGAATGTCCGGCGGAATCATGATCTGCGTCAGGAAGATGATGAACAGAATACCCGAGCCGACAAAATTCAACCGGGCAAACGCATAGGCGGCCAGCGTGACCGTAAAGAGCTGAACGGCCAGGATGCCGACGACAATGACGATCGTATTCCAGTAATACTGGAGGAACGGAATCGTTTTCCACGCGTTGATGTAGTTTATAAAGGTCGGATTTTCAATCGCAAACGGATTGGCCCTTGTAATGATTTCTTCCGAAGGCGTGAAGGAAGTGAACACCGTCCATACTAGAGGGATCAGGAAGGCGATGGCAAGCAGAATAACAATCGTCCGGTTGATGACTTGATGCATAAAGGGTGCCTCTCCTTTCTCCTAGTAATGGATTTTTTTATCGAGGTAAGCGTAGTTGAAAATGGATACGGCAAGCAGAATGACGAGCAGGATGACCGTCAGTACGGAAGCTTTGCCCATGTCCCAGAAGCTGAACGCCGTTTCGTAAATGTGATAAAGCAGCAGGTTGCTCCCGTTATCCGGGCCTCCCTTGGTCATAATGTACAGATGGTCCACCAGTTTGAAGGAATTCGTCACCGCGATGATAAAAACGAACGTCGTGGTAGGCATCAGCAGCGGAAACGTAATTTTGCGGAACACCTGAAAAGGGCTCGCGCCTTCCATCTTGGCGGCTTCGTACACTTCCTTAGGCAGACTTTGCAGCCCTGCCAGGTAGAAAATCATGAAGTACCCGGCTTCCTTCCAGATGACCATAAACATCATGGCGTACATGACCCACTCGGGACTGCCGAGCCAGTTGGGGCTCTCGATGCCGAATACACCGAGGAATTTATCCAAAAGCCCGTAATCCGGCGTATAAATGAACAGCCATACGTTGGCGATGGCAATCATCGGAATGATGGTCGGGTAGAAAAAGGCGGCACGGAGCAGCCCGTTGCCCTTCAGCTTGTTATTCACCCAGATGGCCATATAGATGGCGAGAAAAATACTCGTCGGAACCGTGCCGACCGCCAGAAGAATGTTGTTCTTAATGACTTTGCGGAACACTTCATCCTGCAGGACGGATTTATATTGATCAAGCCCGACAAACGTACTGCTTTCGAAGTTGGAGCTGTAGAAGCTGAGATAGATCGACTTGAGCGTCGGGTAAAACGTGAACAAGGCCAGGAAAATCAGAGAAGGCAGAAGGAGCGCATAAGCGAACGCATTCTCTTTCCAGTTAAATTTGCTCTTGATGGTTGCTGTTCGTTGAGCCAATCAAATCACCCGTTTCTTCACATGGAGAGGTTGGTCGAAAACGACAGGAAGCCGCAGGTCACATCAGGTGATCCCGCAGAGAAAGAAGGATTCCTTAACGCAACTGCGGCTTCTCATCGTCTCTAGCCGAACATGTTTTAAGTTAGGTACTGTTATTTAAAATTTTTCAGAATGCCGTCGGCCGCTTCCTGCGATTTCTGCAGGGCTTCTTTCGCCGTCATCTTGCCGAGCAGCGCAGCCTGAATATTGTCGTTGAACAGCTTCGTTATCTGGCCGTTCTGGTACGTGGAAAGCTCGCTGTCCGCGTGCTCCAGCTGATCTCTGGCTACTTTGGCCTGCGGGAACGATTCGATGTACTTTTTCAGCTGATCGGTTTCGTAAGCGGCTTTCGTCGTGCCGACATATCCGGTGTCGATCGACCACTGGGCCACACGCTCCGGCTTCGTCAGGAATTCGATGAATTTGACGGCCGCTTTTTTGCGTTCTTCCGGGATATTTTTGAACACATACAAGTTGCCGCCTCCGGTTGGAGAACCGAACTGCTTGTTGGCCGGCAGGAAAGCGACGCCGAAGTTGAATTTCGCATCGGTTTTGACTTTCGTCAGGTTGCCGGTCGTATGGAACATCATGGCCGTTTTGCCGCTGATGAAATCGGAAGGCACGGTCGCCCACTCGATCGCCCCGTTAGGCATCACTTTATCCTTCTGCCCGAGATCCATATAGAATTGAAGAGCTTCTTCGACGTGCGGCTTGTTGAAAAATACCTGTTTGCCGTCGTTCGACATAATGTTGTCGCCGGACTGCAATGAGAGCGCTTGCAGCATCCAGTATTGATAGCCGGTGCTCGGGATTTCAATCCCCCACTGCGACACTTTGCCGGATGCGTCTTTTTTGGTCAGCTTGGCCGCAGCCTCGCGGAGCTCGGTCCAGTTTTTAGGTGCTTTTTCCGGGTCCAGCCCCGCTTCCTTGAACATATCTTTGTTGTAGTAAAGCACGATCGTGCTGCGCTGGAACGGAACGCTCCAGACGGTATCGCCGGATTTGGTATTACCGAGGAACGCTTCATAGAAGTTTCCGAAGTATTCCTTCGGGAAGCGTGGTGTCAGGTCCTCGATGGCTTTCATCGAAAGCAGCGTATACAGATCCGTCGAAAGCAGAACCGCCATATCCGGGGAGTTATTTCCCTGCACCGCCGTAGCGACCTTCGTCATCGTATCCTGGTAACTGCCGCCGTAAACCGGCTTGATTTTGATCGTCGGATTTTCTTTCTCGAAATCTTGGGCAAGCCCGTCGATAATTTTCGTAATCGGTCCGCCTACGGCAACCGGGAAGTAAAATTGAAGCTCGACGGGTTTGCCGCTGTCGCCGCCCGCACCTTTGTTGTCCGTGGACGCCGTACTTCCGCCGCCTCCTCCGCAGGCTGAAAGGAGCATGGTGAGCGCGATCATAAGAACCATTAGTTTTTTCAAGAACGTTCCCCCCTGAAATTCGTAAAGTGTGTAAGTCTGTGCTGGTTGTGAGCCCTTGCCCTTTTTGTGAAAACGCATTCATTTATTTGCGGTAGCCCGGGTATGATCGCTCCTTTCAATAAATAGGCATAAGAAAAAGAAGCCTCCAGCATAAAAACACCTCCGAAAAGGAGTATGCGTGAAGGCTTCTCATCATCTCTAGCCATCGTTGGATCAGGTGTGATATTTGTCTCCATCTTACACGGAAGCGGTTCCATTGGCAAGAGATTTTTGTCAAAAAAAATTCATAATAGGAAGGAGATTTGCACCTCTTCTCCTTTTTAGCCAAACCCATAAGGCCCAAAAAAGCATATAATGGAAGAGGAGGTGAGCAGACATGTTCAGTAAAGAAGAAAAAGAAGCGCTCTATAAAATCATGTATACCCGGCGTGACGTCCGTACATTCCGCAGCGATCCGATTTCCGATGAAACCGTTATCAGGCTGCTGGAAGCCGCCCATCATGCCCCATCCGTAGGATTTATGCAGCCCTGGAATTTTATCCTGGTCACGTCGGATGAAATCAAGGAACGGCTCGCCTGGGCGGCCGACAAAGAAAGAAGGGCGCTCGCCATTCATTACGAAGGGGAGCGACAGGACCAATTTCTGAATCTGAAAATCGAAGGTCTGAAGCAGGCGCCCCTGACCGTATGCATTACCTGCGACCCGACGCGCGGAGGTTCTCACGTTCTGGGACGCAACTCCATTCCCGAGACGGATATGATGTCCGTCGCGTGCGCCATCCAGAACCTGTGGCTTGCCGCTTGCGCGGAAGGACTCGCAGCCGGCTGGGTCAGCTTCTACAAGAAGAACGATATCCGCGATATTCTGGCGATTCCGCCCCATATCGATCCGCTCGCTTTAATCTCCATCGGTTACACGGATCACTATCCCGCCCAGCCGATTCTCGAAACGGCTAACTGGGAAAAGCGCCGGGCCTTGGACGGCCTGATCTACCGCGAAACGTGGGGACAGCTCGAAAATTAAACAAGGGAGTATTCCGTCCGGAATGCTCCCTTGTTTTTTGCACCATCGCGCTATGCGGTTGTAAGGCGTGCGGGTTCTGCTGCCGCAGCACTCGGCCGTATGTTACCGGGCCGTTCCCGCCGCAGTTTGCCCGTGTTCATTCCGGCTTTGCTCCAGGTAGTCTGCGGCAAAATGAAAACCGCGCTCGAGCAGCAGAGGAATGACTTTCTCTAACGTACGGACAGTTTCTTCCCGGGTTCCTCCACCGTCATGAAGCAGAATCATGCTGCCGGATTCTGTCTTTTCCTCAATAAGACGGACCATGTTGTCCACCCCGGGGAAAGACCAATCATACATTTCGAGTTCCTCGGACCACATCATAATTTCGTAACCCCGGGCCCGGAGCAAATCGATAGTCCCCTGATTCAGCAAACCGTACGGAGGGCGGAAAAGAACGGGCGAAAAACCGACGGCATCTCGTATGGCTTCATCCGTCAAGGACAGCTCCTCGTTCAACTCTTTCTCATTAAGGAGGATCATGAAAGGATGGGTATAGGTATGATTGCCGATCGCATGCCCTTCATCCACTATCCGCTTAACGATGTGCGGGTGCTGCCGTACCCTTTCTCCCATTAGAAAGAATGTACCGGTGATGCCGTATTTTTTTAAAAGATCCAGGATCTGCGGGGTATAAACGGGATCGGGGCCGTCGTCAAACGTTAAATAAATTTTGTTTTCTCCGTTCGGAACTCTGCGAGGGAGATCCTCATGCGGCTCTGTGTAAAGAGAAAGCATCTCTTGCGCCACTCCCTTAATAACCGCGTATCTTTTCAGATCACAGCTGTCCGAGGCATAAGTAAGGCCCGCTTTTGCGCTTACGAAGATATAATGTGCCCAGTCCACTATTTTGTTTGCTTCCAATGTCCTCATCCTTTCATGGGTTCCGATTAGCATGTACGGGTGCACGTCTGTAATAAAGCCGCCCGTCCGCTCCCGCTTCCGCCGGTTCAATCAAATTCAGACTCTGCAAATAATTCAGGCTGGCCAGCATTTCAAACAGCTTAAAACGGAGCTGCTCCGCGTTTACCGGCACAAAGAACACGAGACAGCACAATTCAAAAGCGGTCATCGGCTTGTCCAGGCGGGCCAGTATGTCGTCAATGCGCTGCCGGTACTGGGCCGCAATGTCGGCCGCACGGGCGTTGTACTTTCGGAAAGGAATCATATGCCCGGGATAAGCCTTCCGGACAGGCAATTCGGCATGCTCCTTCAGCGAACTGAAATAAGAGCCGAGCGGATTCTCGTCAAATCCGAGCGTGAAATTAAGGTTTGGCAGCATTTTCGGAATCACATGATCCCCGCAAAAAACGAGCTGATCTTGTTTGTCGTATAGACAGAGATGTCCTTCCGCGTGGCCGGACACCAGCTCGGCTTCGAAGATCGACTTACCGAGCACAAGTTTATCGCCTGCCCGTATAAATTCCGTATCCGGATGGACATTCACAGACTTCACGTAATGCTTCAGATCCGGCGCGGTAACTTCCAGCAGATGCCCGGGAGCTCCGTGCCGGGCGAAAAGCTCCAATACCTCTTCATCGTAAACGGAATCCGCCGACCATATTCGCGAGGCCTGAAGGAAACAGGACTCCGTCATGCGAACCGGGGCTCCCGTCACTTCCTGGAGTCTCGCGGCCAATCCGTAATGATCCACATGATGATGAGTGATTATAATGGAGGTGATATCTCGCGGAGAAATCCCCAGATGTCTCCAGGCTTGCTGCCACAAGCCGAATGTTTCTTCATCGGGCATTCCCGCATCAAGCAGCGTGTAGCCGTCTTCCCCGCGGATGAGATAAGCGTTCAGCCACTGCAGGACACTGCCGACAGGCAGCTTCACACTGACAATGTCCTCGGTTTCCTGCTTGAGCAGCTCCATTCGTCACACTCCTTTCCATCTGCGCCGCTTCAGGCTGTACTCAGGCTTTCACCGTCATTACCTTCTTGCGCGTATAAAATTCAAGTCCGTCTTTCCCGTTCACATGCAGATCGCCGTAAAAAGAGTTTTTGTAGCCGGAGAAAGGGAAAAGCCCCGTCGGAGCAGGTACGCCGATGTTCACTCCCAGCATGCCGGCATCTATTTCCTCGCGGAACTGGCGGACGGCAGCGAGCTGTCCGGTGTAAATGCAGGCTCCGTTGGCAAAAGAAGAGCGGTTGGCAAGCGCGATCGCCTCTTCCAGATTGTCCGCCTGCATAATGGACAGCACGGGCGCGAAAATTTCTTCCTGCCAAATCTTCATGGCCGGGGTAACTTCATCGAAGACCGTCGGTCCGAGAAAATAGCCTGCGCCCGATGCGGCCCTGTCTTTTCGGCCGTCCCGCAGCAGAACGGCGCCTTCCTGTTCGCCGGAGCTGAGATAATCCAGCGTCCTGTCCTTGTGGCTTTGACGGATAAGGGGACCAAGTTCCGTCTCCTTCTCCTCACCGCTGCCGATCTGCAGCCGGTCCGCCGCGGCAAGCAGTTTTTGCTTCAAGCCTTCGCGGTCTCCGCCGACCAGAACGACGACGGAACAAGCCATACACCGTTCACCGGCGGATCCGAAAGCCGACTCGATAATGCTCTTGACCGCAAGATCTTCATCCGCATCCGGCATAACGATGGAATGATTTTTGGCTCCGGCAAGAGCCTGAACTCTTTTGCCGTGCTGTGCCGCCGTTTTGTACACGTATTCCGCAACCGGCTGCGAGCCGACGAAGGATACGGCTTTGATCTCGGGATGCTCCAGAATGCCGTTCACCACTTCGCGCGCGCCGTGCACGATATTGAACACGCCGTCGGGAAGCCCCGCCTCCGTGAACAGCTCGGCCAGCCGGTTCGCAAGCAGAGGCGTACGTTCGGACGGCTTCAAAATGAACGTATTGCCGCAGGCAATCGCCATGGGAAACATCCAGCAGGGGACCATCATGGGGAAATTAAACGGTGTGATGCCCCCCACTACTCCAATCGGGTAACGCAGCATAGTCGTCTCTACACCGGTAGCCACATCCGGAGTAATCTGTCCCATCATGAGGGACGGAATACCCGCCGCGAATTCCACGCATTCGACGCCGCGCTGGACCTCCATGTACGCATCCTGCTGAGATTTCCCGTTCTCTCTCGTGATCAAAGCGGCAAGCTCGTCCCAGGCTTCAACGAGAAGCTGCTGGTATTTAAAAAGAATTCTCGCCCTTTTCTGAACGGGTGTGTTTTTCCACGGCAGGAAGGCGGCCTTCGCCGCTTGAACAGCCTCATCCAGATCTTTGCGGGTTGACAGAGGGACTTGGGCGATAACTCCGTCATCAGCCGGATTATAGACCGCTTCCGTCACGGATGAAGAAGATTCCTGCCAGCTGCCGGATATATAGTTTTTCAATAAAGTGGTCACAGAAGCACCTCATCTCCTTTCGGCTTGCACATGATTTGATAAGCGCGAGCTTTGGATTTTCACATAGCGGATACAGTAGGCAGAGGGAAGGAGCGGCTCATCCGGAATGCTCAAATCCCCTCCGTCCAGGGGCGTATCCAGCGTTACCCGAAACGGCCTCTCGCCTACTTTGAATGCGACGGTTTTAACCTGCGCTGTACGATACTCAAAAGGCTTTCCTGCCGGCGTTCCGTTTATGGAAAGGCGTAAGCTGCCGTTATCCGGATCAATGGACAGCGCGCAGTCATACTCGGTTCCCTCTTCATAGGTTTGTAAAAATACGCTGCTTTCTCCTTGCAGGACCGAAATACATCCGTCCGTACTCCACTCGAGTCCGAAGGCCGTTTCTCCCCGGCCGTCGGTCAGCTCGATCGTAAGGGGTACCGTTCCGATGGCAAGGGGCCGGATACCGATTGTCACATCCGTCTGAAGATCGGCCCGGAAGGCGAAAGCTTTCTCGACTTTGACGTAGTCATAAGGGTCGCGGCTGCTCAAGATAAGCCCGGAATCCCCCCGCAACCGGATCTCCGACCACTTCGGCTGGTAGACACTCCAACGGTCGAAATCCTCGAGGCCGGAGCCTGGACGAGCCGCCATCCCTCCGCTCTCTTTGGTCGCAGGAGATAACATGTCCGTTACATGATCCGGTTCGGATTGTGACTCGGCCATGTTATGCCCGGGTGGGGCATAACCATTGAACGAGCTATTCACATCCGATCCAAGCTCAGCGGACGACTCGGCCTCTTCTCGGGTGTCAGGCTCCAAGGGTACCGGTATGCGGGCCACCCAAATGTCCTCTTTGTTCATGCTGTAAGTGACCCAGATTGCATCTTCTTCGGGCGTGCCGTTACCGGGCGTTATTCCGCGGACATAATTCATCCCGTAAAATTTGTAAAAACCGGTATAGCGGCGGGGAGGAGCTTCGCCTCCGATTAACCGGAGCTTGTCGAAGTGACGCCCATCCTCGCTTACGGCTGCGGCCAGCGGCCAGCGGTACGCATTGTTCGGGTTGGGATTGTACAGCAGCGCATATTTGCCGTCCGGCGTTTGCTGGCCCCACAGCTTGCTGCCCGCTGTAACCAGACCGTCTATCTCACCGGTCTCCGTCCAGCTTTCCCCGTTGTCCGAGCTCAGCGCGTATTTGCCGTTTTTACCGATGCCGGCCACCTTGTTGTCCGGCAAGGAATAGCAGCTCAGCGCTTTATAGCCCGTAAGCGGATAGAAGCCATCCTCGCTCTGATCCTCTTCCCACCACTGAGCCGTCGCCAGCTTGTCCTGCAATAACAGACGGCATGCCTCGACAAACTTTTCATCCGGCGATTCCGTATAGAAAGGATATTTGGTATTTCCGGTATCCCATCCCGCATGAGCATTCAGCCGGATGAAATAGATCGGCCCCATGGACCCGTCTGGGTAAATCTCGCGTACGACCCGGCCGATTCCCCTGCCGTCATTGGGCATCACGGAAAGTTCCGGACTGATACCGTAAAAGCCCAGTGTCAGAAGTCTTCCGTCCGCTGCAGTATAGAACCCCATACGCTGATGCATGACGGAAAGGCTGCCCTTCGGCAGGTCGGTCCCGTCCGGTCCGATGTACACACCGGACGGTATTTCATAAGAAGGGAACGCAACCCTTGGCTCGGTCCATTCCCTGCCGTCGGCCGAACTGGTGATCATCGTCCGGGCGGGAGGATGATTCTCTTCCACGGGACATGTAATGTACTGCAAATAAAACCGCTGTCTCCAGAATGCCAGCATTGGCGCGTTATGAAAGGTCCAGCCGGGACCTCCCTCCAAGTCAGGCATAAGCCTGGAAGCACGGACCGCCTGGTAATGCCGTACACCGGGTACAGGCCGGAGACGGCCGTGATGCTGCGATACTTCCACTTGTTCCGTACCGGTATATTTCATCTTTTGGCGCCCTCCTTAGCTTCTTCTTAGGATTCCTTAGAGAGAGCCGCGGCGCCGGTAGTTTCGAGAAGCGCCGCCCAGTAATTCCTCTCCCGGTAAAGAAGCGGTACCGCTAAGGTCATGAGCTGCTCCCTGTTGAATCTTCTCTTCAATGAAAATTTCGCCTTGATAAACACATTTTTCGCTTTGAACCAGCCAAGGGCCAACTCCTCAAGCTCCCGGTCGAGCGTCTGAAAATCGGCTTCTTTTATAAATCCCGCATCCAGTAAATAGCGCAGCATAAGCCGGTTTCCCGCCTGTCTGCTTTCAATAATATTGACGCCGACCAGTCCGTTGGTCATGCTCTCTTCGAACATATCCGGTTCCGGTGTACCTTCCCACAGATGCTCTGTCTGCAGGCTGTCCAGCTCTCCGATCAGCCTCTCCGCGTGGCGGCTCAAATCGGAAAGCTTGAATTCGTAAGGCGGAATCTCTTCCTTCAGCCGGATCAGAGAACAAGGGGGCTCCTGATAAGCCGGGTTATTTTCCGTTTGCGAACTGAGAAAAGCCTCCTGCAGACGCTCGGGCGGAACTTCAAAATCCCGGAAACCGTTGATATCGTCATCCAGTACCCGATATACCGAACGCTCCGCATCGTAACCCGTGATTAGCGAGTAATGGTACCAGTGGTACTGTTTCCAGGCGAGTGAGTTCGGAATCCAGTGAAATAAATCCACATGGACGACCGGGAGTTGACCGCTGTCCAGCAATTCGCCGATTTCCTCCCCGATTTTCTGGGGATTCCGGAAATTGTAAGGCTCCCACTTTCGGATAAACGAATTAAAAACCTCATTCTGATACTCAAGCGGATGGTCCATCGTTAAATAAGTGAATGCAGGATCAGCTGCGACCTGATACGTATAGTGATTCAGATAAGCCGCCGTCCGGTAGCTGGAATCGTTAGAGACGGCAATAGAATATACCGTATTCGAAACGCAGTTCATCCAGAAGTCGTTAAACGGGTGTAGAGATTGGTTAGAGGTCAACGCAGCGCGCTCCCTTCTTGATCAAGATGAAAATCAGCCCGGTATCATAGCCAGCCGTTCCAGCCAAAGCTCCAGAACCTGCTTTTCTTTCAGCGCCATCGCATCGAGGCTTTGGATGATCTGTTCGATCAGACGCGCGCTTTGAGTGAGCTCGTATTTGAGCAGCTTGTTTCTTAAGTTGAACAACTCCTGTTCCATTTGCCGATACGCTTCCCGTACGATGTCCAGACCCGAATGTATGGCAATCCCATGATCCTGCATGTACTGCAGCCGGACTCCCATAACTTTCTTGTGCTCCCAAAGGATATGAAGGTAAGCGATATTCGTTACGACAGCACCTTCTCTGTCCAGAATGCACCTCAAAGACTCCACAGCGCTTTTGTAAACATCGAGTCCGAACACCAGCCTGGAACGCTCGGGAAGTGCGGCTCCGGTATGCTTGTCCGCCGAGTCCACGTACTGGGTCAGAAGCGGTATCACCTTGTCCAGCTGGAATTCCGGTTTAAAATCTTCTCTCGGCTTTAACAGGAAAACATCCGTAACGGGAGAATGGATAATCCCTTTGGCAATATCGGCGAAAGGGACAATTGAAGAAGCGAAAAGTCTGCTTTTGTTAAAACCAAGAATCCGGAAAGTTTGCTCTTCCAGATCGTATCCGTAGATCAGCGCTTCCTGGACAACGTGTTTCTTTCCGTGAAAAGGATTGTCCGCCACAAAATATTTATCTACATAGGCATACACGTATTGGCCCCGGTCAATAGCTTCTACCGCCTGCCGGTGAATGTCCTGCTCTTTTCCCGCCGCTTCCGGCACTATAGTCAGCACTTCACTGAAACAGCCGGGCTCGTCCGCGTTATAAAAACGGATTTCCGCGGCTTGTTCTTCCCCGGTCCTGGTCAGCGAATAAGCCTGCAGCTGTATAAAATTGTTGAGCATCCACGGCAGATAAGAATCGGCCGGACCGAGTATACTCAACGGAAACGCGTAATACATGCGTCCATGGATGGGAGGTATCTCCACAGGCAGCATTTTAATTCCCGTTTTCACGCGTCTTCACTCCTTCTTCGAATTAGACAGCCTTCCGTCATCCCCATGCTGCCACTGTGCGGGATTACCAGATGTACCGGAGTCCGTGCAGCCTCGATTTAAGCTCGTCGATCAATGCTCTTTCTTCCTCTTCGCCTTCCGCCTCGAATGTGACGGAGAAACGCACATAGGCGCCCGCATCGTCCCAAGGCACGGTGGAGATCAGCTTTTCCGTAATCAGATATTGGGAAAAGTCCTCCGCACTATCGAAACGCGGCCCTTCTTCTATGCCCTTCGGAGCTTGCGCATATAAATAGAAGGTCGCTTTGGGCTTCCGGACTTTAAAGCCGACCGAGCCTAAAGCTTCAGCCAGAAGGCCGTGCCGTCTGGAATATTTGGCTGCGGTAGCCTCCGTAATTTCCGGATGGTTCAGGCAGTAAATGCCCGCTTTCTGAATCGCAAGAAATTGTCCGGAATCATGATTGTCTTTCGCGTAAGAAAATGCTTTCAGAACAAGCTCGTTGCCGACCACGAAACCCAGCCTCCAGCCCGTCATGTTGAACGCCTTCGACAAGGACTGAATGGCAACGCCTACGTCCTTGGCTCCCGGAACGGACAGGAACGACAGCGGCGGTTCACCGTCGAACGTCAATGCGGCGTAGGCCTCATCGGATACGACGATAATTTCATTTTCTTTGGCAAAGCGGACGACTTCTTCATAAAACGCCCGGGTAGCCACGGCACCGGTCGGATTGTTCGGGTAATTCAGATAGAGCAGCTTCGCTCTTTTCTTCACCTCGTCGGACAAGGCATTCAAATCGGGCAGATAGCCGTTCTCTTCCAGAAGCGGCATCTTGACCACTTCCCCGCCCAGCCACTGAGTATGGGTGCCTATAACCGGATAACCCGGCACGGTCATCAGCGTAATGTCTCCCGGGTTGATGAATACAGCCGGAATCTGGGCGAGAGCGGGCTTGGAGCCGATACAGTGGTTGATTTCGGTCGCGGGATTAAGTCCCTTTACACCGTAAACCCGCTCCATGTATGCGGCTGCCGCCTCCTTGAAGTCAACCGACCCGTTATCCGAGTAAAACCGGTTTTCACGTTTGGCCGCTTCCGCGGAGAGAACGTTAACGACCTCCTTGTCGGCCATCCAGTCGGGCTCCCCTAATCCCATATCAATGATAGGAATACCCGGTTTCTCCTTCAAAGCTTGAGCCTTCGCCCGCTTGATTTTCTCGAATTTGTAGACCTCGTTTCCTTTGCCGAACTTATCTCCGCCGATGCGGTCCGCAAAGGACTTTTGAATGTAATCTTGAAGAACGAGCATGATTATCCCTCATTTGTGTGTTTTTATGGAGAACCGGCGGTTTTCCCGCCGGTGCCGAGCTTGCTTTTGCTTAGGACAGTGAGTCCGCCAGTTCCTTGCGTTTGATTTTACCGACTCCGCTGCGCGGAATGCTATCTACCGTAACAAACTTTTGCGGCAGCTTGAAAGGTGCCAGATACTGCTGGCAGTGCGCGATAAGATCGTCGATCGTCACACCGGAATCGAGAACGACGAAGGCTACCGGATACTCGGTCGTTTTCCGCTCGTTCATGACACCGACAACGGCGACATCCTGGACGCCGGTCAGCTTCAGCAGAACATTCTCTACTTCAAGCGGGTCCATCTTCTTACCCGCGACGTTGATCATATCGGAGGAACGGCCGTTAATGTACAGGTGGTTGTTTTCTATAAACCCTCTGTCCGTGGTCTGATAATAACCGTCCGGCGAAATGACGAACGGGAAGGAAGCTTTATAGTAGCCTTTAGCCATCGAGGAGGAACGGACTTGAATAATGCCCGATTCGCCGTCCGCAACGGCAAAGCCCTCTTCATTGACGATCCGGATATCCACACCGGGTACCGGAGTACCCAGAGAAGCTTCCTTGCTGCCGTTATTGAACGTGCAAGGACCCGCCTCGACGATCCCGTAATAATCGCAGATCTCCATACCGGTTTTATCCAAAAACGCCTGCTTCACGGCATGGTGGAGCGGAGCCGCAGAGGACAAGCACAAGCGGAGGTTGTGTCCCGGTTTGCAGTATTTCGAGTTGTTCAGCAGATCATAGACGACGGGGAAGGCGACCAGAATCGTGATATTTTCCTTCGACACCGTTTCCCAGATCGACTTTGGTGTAATCTGCTTTGCGATAAACAGGCAGGCGCCCGACACGAATACGGCAAGCAGGGAAGTATTGAATGCGAGTCCGTTATGGAACAGCGCGGTCACCTGAACGTTGTCGGCGGAAGAGATTCCGGAAGCCTTCGCCCAGTTCACTCCGGCATTGATCACCGCATCATGGGTGAACATCAGGCATTTGGGACGGCCTGTCGTACCGGAAGAGAAGCGGCAGGTCGCCACATTCGCAAATTCGTCTTCGTCGAACGAATCGAAACTTTCTTCCCGCAGCTGCACCTGAATCCGGCCTTCGCCGTCAAGCGTCAGAAGGGAACCGATGTTGTAGTAGGAGCAGAGGTTGTCCACCTCATCCTGGGTAAAGGTGTGATCGATGAGCATCGGGATATACCCTTCCAGAAGAAGGCCGTAGTAGGCGAACAAATAGTTCGGGCAGTTCTTCATGGAAATGCCGACGGGATACTGCTTCGGAATCTGCTGTTTGATCCAGGCTCCCGTCTTCTCCACCTGGTTCCAGAACTGGTGGTACGTATAGCTTTCGTCCGCATAGCGGATCGCTTCTTTCGGTCCGTATTTCTGTACCGCTTCATACAGCTTGTCGATGATGCGCTCGTTTTGAGCCGGCGAATCACCCTTTACCACTTCGCTGTCTTTCGGTTTGTTGAGATAGTAGCGGTCCATTTTAACCTTGAAAGCCGAGTTAACGTCATCTTTGCCCAGCGTACCGGAGTAAAGCAGGTCCATGTTCTCCCCGAGGTTAAACAATTCCTTCGCTTCTTCGTCGTAATAACCGCCGATGGCGGAGTAGCCCAGCTTCAGTTCTCCCGACTTCAGGTAAATCATTTGAGCCAGAATTCCCATATCCACCAGTCTTTGCTGATACGTATAGAAGTTTTTGTCATTCACCTGGGACTTATCGATCGCAAAGAAGAACAGGACCGAAGAATCGTGTACGAATTCCTGATCGAAGCAAAGCTGAGTCGAACGGGCTCTGAAATCGCCGGCCTTGATCATTTTCAGCTCGCTTCCGTTGAATTCATAGGTGCCCGGAATCATTCCCTCCACGGCATGGACGACGCAGAATATGCGGATCGGCATACCGAGGCTGTTTACAAATTCAAGCAGACGGATGAAATCGTGACGCGGAATTTCAACCGGCAAATAGGAGGAGCTGGAGCGGCGCTCGATGATCAGGCGCAGCATCTCGTTGTAATCGTTCCATTCCGCCGGAATATGATGGCGTACTGTCCAATCCTCGGACGGCTGCTGATGCTGGAGAGACTGGCGCACCTTTTCCTGGTACAACCGGATCGGTTCCCAGTCAAAAGCGGACAAACCGCTGTCGAACGTAGTGATGCAGCGGCTTTGGTAGTTTCCGCGATAGGCCTGCTGCACGGCCCGGGGTTTGGTTTCGTGCTGCTTGACAGCGATAATGCCGACCGGTTCCTCGTGGCTGTCCAGATGAAGCAGCGTTTTGATATGCTGATCTTTGCACGCGGTATACGTGGTAAAGTTTACGCCGAGCGAATGAAAGATCGTTTGGAAATTCGCCAGAACATGGCCAGCGTCAATAAAACTGAAGCGATAACCGCGATGGGAGTATTTCCAGCAGCTGCGCCAAGGGACGGCGGAAACCATGATGTAGTAATCCGCGTCCTGGTCCTGTGGAAGAATTGCCTCATCCAGCAGGAAAAGAGAATCGGCGCAGGCGATTTTATGAAGGGAAGTGTTGAGAGGCGAGTAATAGTAGATACCCGGCTCCACACCGTCCAGCGAACGGACGATAACATACACGTCGACAGGGTAGCAGCCTCCGGCAGACGGGAACGACCACAGCATTTCAGACTGGTAGCCGTAAAATTTAACCGACGTGACGCTGAAAGAGCTGAGTAGCACCTGCTCCAGAATGCTTAATCCCGTTTTGGGCAGCATATCTTCATTTGTTTTGTTAAAAACGGAAGTTTTCAGGCGGGTATAAGGACCTTCGAAGTTTTTATGTCTTTCAGGACGGGGCGACTTGGAGAATTTGCTTCCCACGTATTCCCGTCCTTTTAAATTGTAGAAAATGGACAGGGCATCCTCTTGAGTTAACAGTTGATTGGTCATGTTACACTCCTACCAAGTGGTTTTTGGAATGGGGATTAAAGTGCCGGTCCGCTTTCCTGCACCAGTAGGCCCAGTACTCCCGGATCGCTGTCGCGCCGAAGATGATTTTGCTTTTCATTTTGATCTCGTGGCCTTCCGTCCATGTATAAGGAACACCTGTGGACTCGGCGATAAGCTGCAGCTTGCACGCGTTCTCCAGAACGGCTGCCCAGCAGACGGTTTCCGGAATCGTTTTACCGGCTGCGACAAGTCCGTGGTTTTTGAGCAGCAGCGTGTTGCTTTTTCCGAGCGATTCCGCTACCTGTGCGGCAATATTCGTGTTTGTAACCGTATTTGTAGTCAGCGTAAAACGCTGTGTGTTCATAATCGGGGTAGCATCGTGCGTAACCGGACGAAGATCCAGATCCGTGGCGCTGAAGATCATGGAATACGGAGGGTGCGAGTGAATAATGCAGTTCACGTCCGCCCTCGCTTTGTACGTTTCGGTGTGGAGCGGCCATTCCGAAGGAATATGCCCCTCACCCTTCAAGCGGTTGCCTTCGGCATCGATAAGGATAAAATCGTCGGGCGTCGTTTCTTCCCAGCCCAGAAACCCTTTCCGGATCCAGATGTTTCCCGTTTCGGGGTCGCGGTATGAAATTTGCCCGTTGTTAATGTCGTTATGTCCCTCCAGATACAAAATTTGAGAGGCATAGACCATCTCTTCAATAAACTGGCTCACTCAATTTAGTCCCCTTCCGGTTGAAAAATGATTAAAGTACGCACGTTATACAGAAATTTTCTGAACTTCCTGTTCAATGAACTCCGCCAGACGGGAAATGGAGTTGAGTACTTCCGGACTGATTTCTTCCACTTCGGTCTCAATATCGTAAGCTTCCTCCAGCAGAACGACGATTTTGATCTTCGCCAGGGAATCCAGTCCAAGTCTTCCGATATCGTCGCCTACTCTTTCCAGATCCTCAGGCGTCACATTGCCGTCCGAGGCTTCCATAATAAATTGTTTGATTTTGTCTTGAATATTCATCGTTTTCCCACCTTCTTCAGATTGATGTTCCTAGCCTCCGTCCTCTGTACGGTACTGGACTTTGGGAGGGAATACCGTCGAAGCCGAACGGGACTTCGTCCCCATGGATAAGGAGTAGATCGGCATAGCGAGAGCGGTAGTCACTAGCGCCATCAGTACGAGCATGGCGTAAAGCTTGGGTGTGATGATTCCGTAAGTCATCCCGATATTGATGACGACCAGCTCCATCAGTCCTCTGGCATTCATCAATCCGCCGACTGCGGAGGCTTCTCTCCAGCTGAATCCGATCTTTCTCATATAAAGCGTACATCCGCCGTATTTGCCCAGAATGGAGCAAACCAGCAGGATAAGGAACGGAGCCAGCATATCGGCGCTGAACAGGTCCAGCAGATTCGTCTTCATCCCCGAATAAGCGAAATAAAGCGGGAGAAAAAAGACTACGGTAATGTCTCTGATCTTGACGTTCATTTCGCTGAGAAACACTTCGCTGCGCGGCATGGCCAGTCCCAGTATAAAACAGCCGAAGACGGCATAAATGCCGATGTATTCCGTGACGAAGCTGGCTCCCAGTGTCAGCAGCAAAACGGTGGCCAATCCTCCGTGCGATAAGAAGCCGGCCTTCTGGACCTTTGCGCCAAAACGCTGCATCAGCGGTTTCACGACAAACAGGACGATCAGAACGAACAAAATGGTATACAGCAGAGTCGACACTCCGGAGAACATACTTTTGGCTTGTACCATGACGATCACGACAGCCAGAATGCACCACGAAATAACGTCGTCTATACTTCCCGCCAGCATAGTAAGCGAGGCGAAACGGGATTGAAGCAGCCCCTGCTCTTCCAGAATTCTCGCAAGCATGGGAATAGAGGTAATCGATAAGGCGACTCCCATGTACAGAAAAAATTCGAGCTGGGTAATCTGCTGCTGCGCAAGAGATGCATACAGGAAGAGGGAGATTCCTCCCCCAAGCAGAAAGGGAGGAATAATTCCCGATGAAGCGAGCATACCGGCCTGCCGGAACGACTTCCGGTCGATGCCTTTCATCTCCATACCGACAAGCAGCATGTACAGGCACAGGCCGAAATTGCTTAAAATGTAGATCACATTGCCGACATCCGCAGTAAATACCGCTTTGCCGATTTCGGGAAAGAAATACATGAAGCAGGTGGGTCCCAGAAGAATCCCCGCTACCATCTCTCCGATTACAGAAGGAAATCCGAGCAGGACCGCCACTCTGGCCATAATCCGTGCAGACGTAAGAATGAGAATTAGAGCGATCATTACATTGAGAAGAAGATGCATGATTTACGGCCCCCCGACGCTATACCGTCGTAACGGGAACCGCATTGGAAGCAGGTTCCTTCGTTCCCTTCAAGAAAGATTCGTCGATATCGAAATACAGTTTCCGGATCGTTTCCGGCGCCTGCTGTGCTCCCCACATAACCACTTCATAAAGGGAAAGCATGTCCATCTTCGAAATAAAACGCTTGTCCGGGTTCAAAAATTCATACTGATCCGGAATAAAGCCCTGCACTTCTTCGTAATAGCCGTAAATCCGCTTAGTCGCTTCTTCCGTAGAAAGCCCATGATCACGGACCGCTTCCACCGTCGAGGCCACCTTTTCAAACAGAGGCTGGAACTCCGCAAAATCCACGCACAAGGAGCCGATGAACGGAGCCTTCTCGATATCCAGCAAAATTTGCATGTCTCTTTCTTTGTAGAATTTGGAGAGAACCTGAGTCAGGCGAAGAGAGGTAAAAGCTTGTCCAAGCGCCCATACGCGGTACCAGGCATTCCAGAGATTAAAGTCACGGAAAGCGGTGTACGAACAGGAAACGAGGCGGTCATTTGTGTCATAAGATTGCTGGATGATCCGGGAAACCGGTTCAAAGCGCTCTTCATTGAAGTCGTCTTCCCTTACGGCGTCGATCAAGCGCTGGGCAAGCGAGTTGATCGTTTCCGTCGTGATGGCAAGACCCCTGGAGAACAGCGGATCGATAAAGGCGGAAGCATGTGCCAGCAAACAGAAACGCTTGCCGATAACCTTGCTTGCGGAATATTGAAGCCGGCCGCCGCTTGAAATCCATTCTCTTACCGGTTTGGCGTTTTCGAATTGTTTTTTGACATCGGGGTAAGCTTCGAGGAAGTCGGCAAATTCTTCTTCCGGCTTTTTGTTCGGAACGTTGTCCGGATTGCGATTCAGGTCGTATTGAAGACCGACGCTGCATAGGATACTCGTGGATTTCGCGTTGTTGTCAAACGGGATGACCCACAGCCAGCCGCCGTCAAAGATATGATGCAGCGTACCGTTATGAATCCGGTTAGGGAGCTTGTGCTCATCCTTATTTGTAATTTCGTCGAACGGTTTTACGCCGACCATGTGTGTGAACAGGGAACGGGAGTTTGTTTTCATCCGGGACGGCTCTTCACGCAGGCCAAGCCGCTTCGCCAACACGGAGTTGAAGCCGCTGGCGTCCACGATATACTTGGCACTGAACTCTTCGTTCGCCGTCGTTTTGATATTAACGCCGTCCTCGTGGAAATCGATATCGGTGATCATCGTCTTCTGCTTCACTTTGGCGCCGTACTTAATGGCTACCGCCATCATGTAAGCATCGGTGTCCTGTCTGAACAAGTGAGCTTCGGGTCCGTAAGGGATATTAGGGACCGGCAGCTGCGTGCTTTCCTTCGGATTCTGGGCTTGTCCCTCACGGTGATAAAAGAACGAGAAATTACGTTTTGTTCCGGAATTCGATGTGATATGATTTTGAACAAACGGAAGTGTGCTGCAGTGCATGATTTCAGGCACATCGTAGCGCTCGGCCATAATCCGCATCATAAAAGATGTGGCGGGAATCATGGATTCCCCGATAACGAAACGCGGATGAGTGGCCGCATCGATAACAAGTACGCTGATCTGCTGTCTGGCCAAGATGGCGGAAAGGATCGTTCCCGCGATTCCTGCCCCGATTACGATAACATCATAGTTTTTTGCTGTTCCTGCTGCTTTGTTTTCCATTAAATTGAATGCCCCTTCCCTATTGGAAATCCTGTTTTTGGCTAAGCGTTGGCTTTCTCGGCCACACTCGCGGACACGAAGTCCACCATGTTCTGAATCGTTTTGATGTTGTAAAATTCCACGCTTTCTTCATCGATTTCGAGATCGTAAAACTTGATGATCTCCAGCATCGATTTAATCAGGGTTAACGAGTTTAGCCCCATCGTTGTCATATCGTCATTGCTTCCGATCTGGTCAACGGCGATGTCCGACTGTGTAAGGATTTCTCTGATTTTGTGCTCAATTGGATTCATAAAAGTTGACTCCTCCTATATTTTTTGTGTCAGCAGCTCTTCTTTCAGGGTCTGGATCATTTGAGTTTCGATTTCGTAGAGTCTGCCGCATGCTTCCGTAATTTTGGGAACACTGATTTTCCCCAGGATCTTGTAGTTGGTAATCAGCTTGCGGACCCTGTCGGTCAATTGGATGCTTTCATTTAAAGATTCGCGGATGGAGGTTTCAATGTTCATGACATCGAGGAATCGACTGAACAGGAGTCGGGAGCTGTAAAGGAAGAAAAACGCATTCTGGTACGCCTCCAGTTCTTCTTCCACCTTGGAGATGTCTGCACGGTTGGCTTCCAGAAAATCGACAGCCTGCTGGTAAATTTTAAAATCGTCGCGGCATTCGTGGACCCAGAGCTCGAATTTCGCTTTGATTTGGTCCAGTTCAGGATTGGCCGCCCGTTCGCGGTCGATGTCGAAAATCATGATCTCTTTGACAAATTGTTCTACGGGATTATCGTCATAAGCTTTTTCAACCGTTTCATGGGGGTAATAGTCGAAGAAATCCGGCTGGGCATGGTCCTGGATGAACCATTTCTTTCCGCCCTCGTGGCTGAGCTGGGAAATCATCATGCAGTGGGGTTCATGCTTTTGGAGATAAGTAAAGGTGCGGTGTTTGAAGTAATATCCGTCGATGAAGAAAAATACGATTTTCCCCTCATCCAGCGCTTCGATAATTTTCGGCTCCGCTTCTTGGAACGTTTCGATTCTCTCCTGGCGTAATGTCAGGCCGAAATGATGAATATCGTCCAAAACGTGTTTTTTGTCGTGAAAAAGCCAGCGGTTGTCCCTTTTTTCGATAAAATGATCGTAGACGTTACGGGTATCTTCCAAGGCGCCGTAAAACATATATTCAACCGGAATGCCTTCTGCTTTCCAATAGCTTACATAATGACTTTCCACACAGTTAAAAAAATCCTCATCATATCTTGGTATTATTTTCATTTTTTAATATCAACTCCTTAATCTTCTATTAATATCCATTTTGTGCTTAAAAAAAAGGGCTGCCTATGTCGACACCTCGCTTTCTTCACCTTCTCATGCTGCGTCATAGACTATATATCTCCAGTGCACATCGTACAAAACGACGGCACAGAAATATCCAAGCAAGATCTCTTACGAAACGTAATCGTAAAGCCAGACTTAAACCGCCTGTCAAGCGGAAGCGGGAGCCTTTCCCCGCCTCTCTTGAAAGTTACTGATCAGGCGCCGACCTCGCCGGTAAGAACAGGGGCTTTCTTGGTCCCGATTCCTTTGCGGTGAAGGACAAAATATCCCGCGGCGGCGATTAAGCTGAAAACGGCGTTGGCCGCGATCAGGAATTGATAGTTATTCGCAAGGTCGAAGTTGAATCCACCGGCGATTGCCGCAATGACTCCGCCCAATTGATGAATGAGCAGGAGAATTCCCGTCTGAAGGCCGATTTGTTTCTTGCCTTCATTCAATGCTTCTCCGGCAACGAGAATACCTCCAGGCACAGCGCCAAGATAGGTCGCTCCGAAAATCAGCGAAAAGAGAATAGGAGAATACTCAAAGTGGAAGAACAGAACCGCGAAAGCGGCGATACGGAAGAAATATAAGTAAGCAAGTGCTTTCACACGCGGCATGTAGTCCAGAAGGATGGAGAACGTGACGCCCCCAACCAGTTCCAAAAGTCCCAGCAAACTCAGGGACGAGGACATCATCACATCGGGCACGTGAGCCAGCTGGTGAATGGCCATCAAGTTCATTTCGACGGTGCCCATGCTGATACCGCACGTAAGCAGGGCGAACATAATGACCAGCATAACCGGGCGGGTCAGGTAAAGCAGGAATGCCTTGAAGCCTTCCGACATTTTCTTCAGGGAAAAGACAGGTTCTGCGGGAGCCGGCGGCTGTTCTTCACCGGATTCCTTATTTGTAGGAGACGATGTGTCCTGTACGGATGCTGCCGGCGCCTCTTCTTCGGCTGCCTCTTTGTTGGAACGGACAATCAATAAAATCAAGGGGATGAACGCGAGCGAAATAATAAACAGCACGGTATATACCGTTGTCCAGCTCAGCCAGCTTTTGTTGCTGACAAGAACGGGAGTGAGCACCGCCAATCCGAGAGAACCGGCACTGCCAATGATCATTAACGCTTTGGCGCGGTGATGTTTAAACCAGTTTGCGACCAGCACATAGCTGGCCGAGGCCCCTATACCCGCTATGCCTGTAATCAATCCGAATCCAAGGAAATAACCGATGGGATTGCGGAAAAGCAGAACGATAGCCAGGGAAAGCAGGTTGGCGATCGCGCTGTAAATCATGACTTTCTTGTAGCCGATTTTGTCGATCAGCCAGCCCCCGAGCGGTGCGCTGATTGCGCCGATAAAAATGGCCGTGGACCAGGTGGCCCCGAGAAAGCTTCGTCCTACGCCCAGAGTTTCCGAAATGTCCTTCTGGTAATACGCCATGACGAACCTGCCCAAAGATCCGACAAAACCGAACACCCATAAGAATGCCAGAAGAAACCAGGCATATTTTTGCTCTTTGAACAGCAAACGCATCTAACTCCTTTCACCCTCGTCATGTAGTAGCAAGTAAGTTCAGTATATCGCCTAAATTATGTAGACACACCAGCCAATCCCAGTTTTTTTCCCCATCCAATCCCCTCATGCGGTATAATAAACGAAACAAGGAGGGTTAGCCATGAATATGAGCTGGAAACCGCGGCCTTATGACCACACCCCTATATTTCGTCAAATTTGTACGTATTTCAAGGAACAGATCTTAAAAGGAGAGCTCTCGCCAGGCACCCGGCTTCCGACAGAAAGAGAGCTTGCGCTCCAATTGTCCGTCAACCGGAGCACCGTATCGGCCGCCTATGAAGAACTCCGGGCTACGGGACTGGTTTACTCGGTACAGGGGAGCGGAACCCGGGTCAGCGAAAGCCTCTGGGAAACTACCGTCCAGACCGCGCCGAATTGGGATCATTATCTGGGACGGCGGTTCTTCAATCCCAACGCGGCCATAACCGACAAAATCGGCGAAGCCGCCTCCATACCCGGCATCGTAAACATGATCAAAGGGGAGCTGGCCCCGGATCTGATGCCGCTGGACCTGCTCGGCGAACTCGCGTCTCAAATCGACTATTCGCAGGCCTACAGCTACTTCTCGGATAACCGCGGCGAACCGGCCTTGCGCGCCGCCCTGTCCGATTTTATGAAAACCCGGTCCGGCATCTCCGCCTCTCCCGAAAGCATCCTGGTCACGTCAGGAGTGAAGCATTCGCTCCAGCTCATTTCCAACACTCTTCTCCAGCCCGGAGACGCAGTCGCTCTCGAAGGACCTTCCTATATCTATGCCATGCAGGTTTTCTCATCATCCGGTATCCGCATGTTTCCGCTTCCCGTGGACGAACACGGCCTGATTCCGGACGAACTTCCGCGTCTGGTCCACAAACACAATATCCGCATGGTATTTACGAATCCCACCTATCAGAATCCGACTGGCACGACACTCAGCCCGGCTCGACGGGCCAAGCTTATCGACCTGTGCGAACAGCTCCGTCTTCCGCTAGTAGAAGACGATCCGTACGGTCTGCTTCATCTGTCAGGCTCGCCTCCCGTTCCGCCTCTAAAAGCATTGCCCGAAGGGGACAAGATTGTCATCTACCTCGGAACGCTGTCCAAAATCTCGACGCCCGGCATGCGTACAGGCTGGATTGTGGCTCCCCCGCCGGTAATCGCCAAACTCGCGGAAACCAAAAACCGTATGGGCTACAGCTCCAGTCACTCCGGAGAACGGCTCGCTCAGCTGTATGTAACCTCTCCTTCGTCCGTTCCATCCTTGATCTCCATCCGCGAAGGTTTGACGGCAAGAAGAAATACTATGCTGAACGCGCTGCAGCGCGAGCTTTCTCCGTACGCATCCGTTTTTGGCGGAAATCAGAACGCACCGGGGGGATATTACGTCTGGCTCAAGCTTAATTTGCCTTTGGAAGACAAACAATTGGTCGATCTGGCTGTAAAAGAAGGCGTTATGCTGTGGCCCGGAAGCATTTACGGCATGAAAAAAGGATTTTTCAGACTTACCTACGCCTCAATAGGAGAGCACCAAATCGTTGAAGGAATCCGCAGAATACGGCGTGCTTTCGAAAAGGCGGTTCTGTAGCCGGCTTTGCCTCGCCGCAGGTGTAACCGATTCGCCCGTAATCCGTATGAGTAGGGAGACTCCGTGCTCCGGCACAACTATCTCCGAACGGAAGTGAGACATGAACAGACGGCAATTTCTCCGCTCCCTTGCGGGTGCTTTTGCGGCGGCCTCTCTCGGTGCCGCCGCTTTCTACTCCTTTTTTACCCGTGGCGCTTCCAAAGAACTGGGCTCCGGACTCACACCGCCATCCACCGGTCCGTCCGCCGCTCACCCTCCGGTCTCCGCCGGCCCGGGAAAGCTGCTTGCGTCCTTCTGGCTGCTGAGCGACCTGCACGTCACCCCTTACGATTCAGAGACGTCCGAGAAGCTGAAAAAAGCGCTGGCCGATCTCTTAAAAGCGGAGCACCCCGGGGATGCGCTTATTTTGGGAGGAGATCTGACCGAGTACGGTTCGGATAACGACTACAAACAGCTCAAAAGCGTGCTCGGCGGCTTTAAGCTGCCCCCATTATACGCCAACATGGGCAATCACGATTATTACGACATCTGGATTGACGGTAAAGGAAGCTTCGCCACGGAAACGCAGCCCAATGGTAAAACGGATGCCCAATCGAGGCAGCGTTTCCAAACTTTTATGAAAACCGATCGTCCTTACGGCAAGTTTGAAGCCGGCGGGATTCCGGTATTTCTGCTGTCCCAGGAAGCGTACGTGCAGGAAAAACCCGAGGTCGGCGAAGGAGCCTGGTACTCGGATGAGCAGCTGGCCTGGCTGAAAGCCGAGCTGGCGATACGGGAGAAGCATCTTCCCGCTCTCGTTATGATTCACCAGCCACTTCCGCAGGAGGGCTCCGACGGAGGCACCCACCGGGTGATCCGGGCCAACGAGCTCCGCGCCATTCTAGCCCCGTATCCCAACGTATTCGTATTCTCGGGCCACACGCACCGCGATTTTACGGCCAACCATTACACCCGGCACGCGACCTTTCACTGGTTCAGCAACTCGACCGTAGGACGCAGCCGCTCCAAAGTGCTGTCTCAGGGAATGTATATCCAGGTTTACGAGCATGAGGTACGCGTACGCGGCCGGGAGTTCAGCAATGCAAGCTGGATCGGTGCCGCGGACTGGACCGTCCCGCTCCAAAAAGCGGCGGACTGAGCCGCCTGCTGACACAACAACCGCAGCAGGAAGGCTTGCCGCCAACAAGCGTCTTCCCGGCTCGGACGGACACGCCTTGCTGCAGAAGCAGAAGGCCAGAGGCGGCATAATCCCCGGCGTCCGGCTATTGCCCGGCGATTTTAAAACTCCCCTCGCACTAAGTTCCCGGCAAGACAAAAAGCCGTCGAGGAATGACTTCCCGTCCGGCTTCCGCTGGATCCCTCTGTGCGCAGGGGCTTTTTTTTATGGAACGAAATCGTCAGCCGTCGGCTCAAAAAACAATGAAGCTCGTAACGCCCGGCAAATGGCTGATTGTACCGGGTTGGCGGACAGTCACCCGGCGGTCTGAAATACCGCAGGCCGAACAAGTCCGGCCGGGACAGTTCGCCGTTGATGGACCGGACGTCAGGCGCTTATCCCGCTCCCGCGTTTTTCTAGCGGTGCTGCGCGTAGCGGGACGCCTTGGAGATCCGCCGGATCTCGGCCAGCTCCTCCTCGGACAGAGGAGCTGCCGCTCCCGCTTCCGCGTTGTGCGCGAGCTGCTCCAGGGAGCTGGCCCCCGGGATGACGGCGGCTACCGCCGGGTGGGCCAGCGCGTAGCGGATGGCCATATGGCCGGGGTCCCTGTCGGAACCGACCCGTTCAAGCAGCCGGCGGCGTACCTCCGGCAGTTCTTCCGCGCTGTAATCGAGATAGCCCCGGGCGGCTTTCTCTTCACCCCTTGCGGTGAGAATGCCCCGGGCTACCGGACCGCGGGCGATCAGGCTGATGCCTTTATCCTCAAGCAGAGGCAGCACCTCTTCTTCCGGCCGCCGGTCCAGGATGCTGTATTGGCTCATCACGCTGACGATGCCCGAGCGTTTCACATATTCGCGGATGACGTTCGGCCGGATCGACGAGATTCCGTAATGGCGGATGAGCCCTTCCTCCTTGAGCTCCTCGAAGGCCTCGATCGTCTCGTCGATGGGATCCTCCAGCGTTCCGCCGTGAAGCTGGTACAAATCGATATAATCGGTCTGCAGCCTCTTCAGACTGTCTTTTACAGCCGATTTGATATACGCTTTGGACGGATCCCACGTCCATCCCTCTTGTCCGGGAATCCGCCGGTTTCCGACTTTCGTCGCCAGCACAACCTCGGATCTGCGGCCCCGGAGAGCTTTGCCCACCAGCTCTTCATTACGTCCTTCGTCGTACAAATCGGCCGTATCGAGGAACGTCACGCCCAGATCCAGCGCTTTATGGACGAGCCCGACCGCTTTCTTCTCCTCTGTTCCGAGGGACATGCAGCCGAGCCCCACTTCACTTATAAACAGCTCGGTTTGCCCCAGACGATTCTTTTTCATAGACGGATCCTTCCTTCCTCTAGTCGTATTTATATTGCATTCCCGGGTTATAAAAGGAAGCCGGCACCCATCCGGCACACGGCTTCATATGTACGTTTATGTTTTCGGTTCCGCTCTTCGGTCAGATACGGATGTCAACCACAATGCTGTCCACACGTCCGACTTCGCGGATATAAGCGGCAACCGCCTGATGTTCCGGATGAGGCCCGTAAGCTTCCAGCGCTTCCTGGTTCTCGAAGCGGACGGAAAGGACCAGCTGGTACCCCTGGCTGTTGGGGGAGAAATTCAAACCCGCCTGCAGGTCAATGACGCCGGACAGATGGTTTTTCAACGCTTTAAATCTGGCGATGACATCCTGAAGCTGCTCCTCCGTCGTGGATTCGCCGAATTTTACAAGCACGATATGATCGATCAATGGATTCCCTCTTTTCCAATCGTAATGCTTCCAGTATACCATATCGAGCCAGTTTACTTAAAATTAATAATATATAGTAAGTTTACCATATTTATCAATTATGGTATTATTCGGATATACTTCTTTTAACCATCTTACCGCGTTTTTGGAGAGGAATTTATGCTTTTCAAGGAGGATCTTTTGCGTTTCCGCAAGTCCAGACAGCTTGTCAGGAAAAGCTTGCTTGTATTTACCGTCCTGGCTGTCCTTATGACTGCCGCGATCATTATTTCACAATTGCTCAATCATGAGTTTGCATCTCCCGACGAACTGGATTCTCTGGACAATGAAAACAAAACGGTACGATCCGCCTACAGCGAAACTGTACTTGCTCTGGAAATGTATCAGGAAGGTATCGCTTATTTCTCCAGGACATTGGGAAATTCCCTGGTAACCGCGGCCCCTGCAGCACAATCGCAGCTACCTCCTATCGCCGGTCAGATCACCAATTATGATTTGATCGACTTAAGCACCCGTTTGAACGGCCTTCATGTGTCTCTGATCCAAAAGAACGACCGGCAATTCGTAATCATTAAATCTTCCAATTACGATCTCATAGGAACCACCTTCGAAGATTCGGATACCGAGTACATGGAACTGGCCTCTATTATGGATAATAAGACGTATAAAAGCTGGGACGGAAGTCCTTCCGTAAATAACTGGACAAAGCCTTTCTACATAACAGGGTCCGGAACGGGCACGAACATTTCTTTTGCAAGAAGTTATTATGATGGTAAATCCGACTACATAGTTATGACATCTGTAAATGTTTCCTCACCGCTGGAACCGAACAAAATCTCCGATATTCTGCAAAAATCCCAAGCTGACCACCCTTCACTCAGGGAAATCGCCTTAATAGATCCCAAATATCTAGAGCCCGACCCTATCATAGTAAAGGGTGAAAATAAAGTTGTAACCCGGGGAATTCTTTTTGGGACTTATGTAAACCGAGGAGCCCGGGATAAAGAAATGCTGGACTATGTCCGCGTACATCGTAAGACAGCCGGGTATAACGATCTTGTTCAGGATAAATTGGTTCGCAGGACCTTTGTGCCGATCGACAAACCTTCTGAAAAGTATATTTTGGCGCTTGTTACCGATTATCATGTGACTTTTGAGTCAAAATTCGTTCAAATACTTTTGTCCGCCGCCGCTTCCGAACTTGTATGGATCTCATGGCTGTTGATCAAGCATTTTGTTGTTAAGGCTTACAGGTGGCTCTCCACCATTTGGGGGCATTCCTCCCAAGATAAAGCCGAAGAGTTTATTACCCAGGTACGTGCCCAGTGGCATGACTGGAATCACCATGTCCAGGCCCTCTATTCGCTTCTTAAGTCCGGCGGGAAAGAGGAACAGGAAAAATATCTGGACGAATTGATAGGCGATATCTCTTCGACCGGAAACGTTCTGCAAATCAGCCATCCCGCCATTGCCGCCGTTGTCCGGGCCAAATGCGCGCTTGCTCAGCGAAAAGGAATTAACATTCACTGTGAGTTCCATTTGAGCCAAAAAGATTTTCCGGGAATCAAATCGGTCGATCTTGTCCGTATTATCGGAAACCTGCTGGACAATGCAATGGATGAAGTGGAGAAATTGCCGGAAGAGGAGAAATGGATCGAATTGAGCGGGCGCATCCTTCAAAATAGGCTCGAATTTATCATGACCAATCCAATAAGCCCACAACCTGCTATAAATCTCCGCCAAATGTTCAAAAAAGGCTACACAACTAAAAATATCGGTTCGGTTAACCGAGGGCTTGGTATGTACATCATTAAACGCATCGTTGAATCTTATTACGGCACTATTGCCGTTGAGACAAAAACTTATGAAGTTACTTTTCATGTCTCCATTCCGTTAGTTCAATGAGGAGGTGCCAAGGGCTGTGGAAATTTCAAAGCGGGATGATTTCACCTTATCCGTCATGATAGCCGAAGACGACGAAGCCACACGCAATTTTCTTGCAGAAGCCGCAAAATCGCATAATCTTGACCTCCTCGACGCCGTATCGTCCGGAAGCCGACTCGTGCGCTCCGCTCTGGAAACCCGGCCCGATTTGATTATTATGGATATCGGCCTGGAAAGGATGGACGGCATCTCCGCTTGTACCCGACTCGTGGAAGCAGGTATCCATCCCTGTATCATATTCGTCACCGGCTCCGTTCAACCGGAACATTACGGCAAAAGTTACGAGCTGCAGTCGGTAGATTATGTAACCAAACCGTTCACGAAGGCCCGTTTGGACCGTGCTCTGCAGCGGGCGAAGGATAAAGTGCATCTTGGGCGCCTAAGCGCAAGAGAACCTAAAGGCGACAGCCGGCTGGTGTCAGTGCCCCATCGGAACCGCCTTGTCCATTTTGCTGCCTCGGAATTGCTGTACGCCGAGAAAGTATCCCGCCACTGCACAAGGATCGTTCTGACCTGCGGGAAAGTGATCGAATCGGATACGAATCTAAGCCGTTTGGCGGCTCAATGCCCCGATATCTTCCTGTCACCGCACCGGAGTTATCTTCTTAATGGCTGTCATGTTAAAAAAGTGCTTCCCGATCCGCTGCTTCCCGGTAATTATCTGGTTGAAATGAAAGACTCCGGGGAACCGATTCCTTTGTCGAGAAAAAAGTATCGCGAATTTATCGCGGCATTTCAGGCGCCTCCTTTTTATCCCGCCATTATTCGTGAGTACAGCGGCTGAACGCAAAACTGTCTGTATCCAGTCCTGAGTCATTAAAGTTTGTGAGCCCGACAAAGCTGATCCCGTGACGGATCAGCTTTTTTGTCGTTCGCTGACGCATTTCGGGACGGAAATTCGGTCCTTCGGGCAAATTCAGCCCCCTTACGATCCGCACGGTATATGATTCAATTAACAAAACGAAAGGAGGTGCACATGATGGCAGGTTGCACACAATGGATCAAAAACGATTGTAGATACGGAAACAATTGCAGCTCTACAAGCAAATGGACTCGTTGGATGATTTATAAATGTGATGACAATACGGAAGAAGCCCGGAAAGAAGGGGGCTGCTGTTAAACAGCGAAAGGGTGATTCGTCACCCTTTTTTATTCGTTTAAGGAGGTTGTTTGAAATGAATTGGACCGCGTGGATTCAAATGTTCCTTGCCCTCATACTTGTCACGTCCGCTCTGCCTAAACTTACCGGACTGACGGCCTTCAAAAAAACATTGAAACGCCTGGGGGTTGCTGACAAACTCGTTATGCTTGCTGCAGGCATCCCTTTACTTGAACTGGCCGCTGCGCTTCTGATTCTCTTCAGTCCCCTGCGTTTCGCCGGTGAAGTCGTTATTCTTGCTCTGCTGGGCTGCTTTCTCTGGGCTACCTATAAAGGAATGACCGGTAAATCCCCGGTAGAATGCTCCTGCTTCGGAAGTCTGACTTCGGAAACGTTCGGGTGGACTACACTGGCACGAATTGCCGTCATGCTGGCGTTGGATCTTATCCTGGTGTTTATACCGGACGCCGCCGGATTGGCGGATGCTTCTCTAGTCGAAGCCCTTCTGTACTTCACTTTATCCATAAGTGCACTTTTATTTTATATCCTTTATCAAACGATTCAGACCTACTTAAATCTCCTGACGGAGAAATAGAAAGGGGGCAAACGGGATGAACGGGAATCTGCTGCTTACAGCGTATTCAATCCTCTGGTTGTTTATTACGCTTTTTGCAATTTTGTACGTAAAGGTTGTGCGCCAGCAAACCAAAAGACTGCGGGGAACAAGTGGAGGCCTGCACGGTACGGACAAAGGAATCGAGTACGGGGCTGAATTCCCTTTGGCCGATTTTGCTGCAATTAACCAACTGGAATTAAATCTAGGAAAAGGACAAGACGGTTATATTGTACTGTTTACGGCAGCGGGCTGCGATGTGTGCAAAAACATTTATCCTCATATCGGTACCTATCAGAAGGATAACCCCCTGTTGAAAGTGGTCGTCCTAAATCTTAGTGAAGACAATACCGACCGTGAAGCTTGGGACTTGATTCAGGAGTATGATCTCGAGGTTCCCGTTGCAAAAATCGTGGAAGAAGATATCTTCCGGCTGTCCACAACTGTGTTCCCGTTCGGGTATGCGCTCGGTCCGGACAGGCACGTAATCGCCAAAGGAGTGATCGCTCTCCCTGCAGATCTTGAAGCTCTCACCCTGAATTACGAGACCTACCGGAAAGCCGGCTGACGGAAAGGAGAGAATAACATGCCGAATCCGTCTGAGACGTTTCGCACGATCGGACTGAGCGTTAAAACTTTCTTACGGCTTCTGCCCATGATTTGGCGCATTTCTCCGGGCAAATTTACCATGCTGCTCGTCATCCAGCTTCTCCTTGCCGGTATTCCCGTGTATCAGGTAGTGCTGACCCAGAAATTTCTCGATGCCGTCGGACAAGCCTTCCAATTGGGATGGAATCACGGGCAGGACGCCTATCTGATCCTTGCTCTGCAGCTTGGCGTTCTAATTCTAAACGGGTATTTGATCACGGCTCAAACCTACTTGGAAACAGTGATCGGCACCCTTGGAGCCGCATTCTTCCAGGAAAAGGTTGCCGAGAAGGCAATTCGCATTCCACTGATCGAGTTTGAAAATCCCGCCTATCACGACCGGATTCAACGTGCGACCAACGGGATTGAAACGAGGGGAATCCGGGTTTTATTTAACAGTATCAAAATCGCTCTTGGCTTGTTTACAGTAACGGCTTACATTGCTCTGCTTTACAACTTCCACTCGCTTCTAAGTCTCGGACTCCTTCTGTTTATCATCCCCTCTTTATATATCTACATCTGGCAGGGAAAAAGCCGGTTCAAGCAGTTAGTTCAGCAGACGGCGGAAAGCAGAAAAACGGCTTACTGCCATTACCTTCTGGTTGGCCGGGATTCCGCCAAGGAAATACGTGTATTCGGTATGTTCGGGTCCCTTCTTCATAACTGGCGCACGCTCTACATGCGCCTTGCGAAGGATCGTCTTAAGCTCGAAGGAAAGATTTCTTTTCTGCAGGCTCAGTCCGATGCGCTGCTCTATGTACTGGTAAGCGCAGTTACGGGACTGTTGATATGGATCGGCATAAACGGCAAGCTGACTTTGGGTCTTTTCGTGGCTCTCGGCCAGACGGTAACAAACTCTCAATCGAAACTTCAGAATATCTCCATGTACATTGCCACCATGTATGAGGATGTCCTTCATGTTTTGGATCTGTTCGGCTTTCTGGATCAAGAAGAGGAGGAAAAGGAGGACGAGGCACGGATCGAATTTCCTTCCGTTTTGACTCAGGGTATCACTGTCGAGAATTTAACCTTCCGGTATCCCGGGCAAAACCATGACATTCTTAACAAGATTAGCTTTCAAATAAAGGCAGGTGAGAAGATCGCCATTGTCGGAGACAACGGAGCAGGCAAGAGCACTTTGGTGAAGTGTCTATTGGGTCTGTATAAGCCTACATCAGGCGTAATCCGCTATGATGGAATTCCGGTTGAGAGCTACGATTACTCCGGTTTCCGAAAACAGGTGACCGCCGTTTTTCAGGATTTCATGCATTATTATTTAAGCTTGCGCGATAATATCACTCTCGGTGATATGGAGCAGAAGCAAAACAACGCCAAAATCAGGACGGCTTTGGATAAATCCGGCTCTACCGATTGGGTCGACGAACTTCCGGGCGGCCTGGATACGGAGCTCGGCCCCGTTTTCTTGGGAGGGAGTGAACTCTCTCTGGGACAGTGGCAGAGAATCGCCGTCGCGCGGGCTTTCTTCCGGGACTTTCAAGTCGTTTTTCTCGACGAACCTACGGCTTCCCTGGATCCCATGGCCGAAGCCGCGATATTTGACCGATTCACGGAGCTGACGGAAGGCAAGACGGCCATTTACATATCCCACCGGTTAGGAAGCTGCCGGAGTGCGGACCGCATTTTTGTGTTAAAAAACGGCTGTTTAATTGAAAGCGGATCTCATAAAGATCTGATCAGTCTGGGAGGCAGCTATGCCGCCATGTTCAAAACCCAGGCAAAATCATACGCCTAAAAAGGAGAGGCACAAGCTTCTTCTTTTGTTTCGTTTATTTCGTAATCCAGAGCAGGCAAATGCCCTCTTTTCCTCGTGGTTTAATTTATTTTCCTCCCTGCAACTCCGTTTCCTCACATTTTATCTCGCTCCCGATCACATATCGTCCCTTCCCGTGAATATACTTACTTAACAACAGGCCAAACTGTGCCCCATATTCCACAAGGAAGGTGCCCATCATGACAGACTCTTCGTTTATCGTCTCCCGAGAGGACTGGTCACTTCACCGCAAAGGCTACCAGGACCAGACGAGACACCAGGAAAAAGTCCGCGATGCGATCAAACAGAATCTGCCCGACATCGTGTCCGATGAGAGCATCATTCTGTCCAACGGCAAGCAGGTTGTCAAAGTTCCGATCCGCTCCCTCGACGAGTACCGGTTCCGATATAACTATCAGAAAAGCAAGCATGTCGGACAGGGCGACGGCGACAGCCAGGTCGGCGACGTGCTCGGCGTAGATCCCCAGCCTTCCTCCAAAGGCGGCAAGGGCGAAGGAGCCGGCGATAAGCCGGGCGAGGATTATTACGAGGCCGAGGTTTCGTTCGAGGAGCTGCAGGCGCTGCTTTTCGAAGAGCTGGAACTGCCGTTCCTGCAGCGCAAAGACAAGAAGAATTTTACGGTGAAGGAAGTGCTTTTCAACGATATCCGCAAGAAAGGCATCATGTCCAACATCGACAAGAAGAAGACGATTCTGGAAAATTTGCGGCGCAACGCCACGCAGGGCGATCCCGGCATTCACGGCATATCGCCGGACGATCTGCGTTTCAAAACCTGGAACGAAGTGGAAAAGCCCCATTCCAACGCCCTCATCATCGCTATGATGGATACGTCAGGGTCCATGGGATCTTTTGAAAAGTTTATCGCCCGGAGCTTTTTCTTCTGGATGACGCGTTTTTTAAGGACGAAGTATGAGCATGTCGAAATCGTGTTCATCGCCCACCATACGGAAGCGAAGGAAGTGACGGAGGAGGAGTTTTTTACAAAAGGCGAAAGCGGCGGCACCATCTGTTCTTCCGCTTATCAGACCGCGCTGGACATCATCGACTCCCGGTATCCGCCGGAGCAGTACAACATCTATCCGTTTCATTTCTCGGACGGCGACAACCTCACCTCGGACAACGAGCGCTGCGTGAAGCTGATCGGACAGCTGATGGAGCGTGCCAACATGTTCGGCTACGGCGAGGTCAACCAATATAACCGCAGCTCCACGCTCATGTCCGCTTACCGCAATATTCATCATCCGAAATTCATGCACTACATCATCCGGGAAAAATCCGAAGTGTACAAGGCGCTCCGATCCTTCTTCACACCCCGAACCGAGGGAGGCGAACTCATTTGACACCGGACGAAATCCGTCAGCTTGAACATGCGATAGCGGAAATTACGGAAGTCGCCGAAGGCTTCGGCCTTGACTTCTATCCGATGCGCTATGAAATATGCCCCGCCGATATCATTTATACGTTCGGGGCTTACGGAATGCCGACCCGTTTCTCGCACTGGAGCTTCGGCAAAACGTTCCACAAGATGAAAACCCAGTATGATTTCGGGCTCAGCAAAATTTACGAGCTGGTCATCAATTCCGATCCCTGCTACGCTTTCCTGCTCGACGGCAACTCGCTTATCCAGAACAAGCTGATCGTTGCGCATGTCCTCGCCCACTGTGATTTTTTCAAAAACAACGCGCGTTTCTCCCGCACCAACCGCAATATGGTGGAAAGCATGTCGGCTACGGCCGAGCGGGTGCGCCAATATGAGATTGAGTACGGAACCCGGCGGGTCGAGGAGTTTCTGGACTGCGTACTGGCCGTGCAGGAGCACGTTGATCCGAGCCTGACGAAGCCAGGGCGCAGGAAGCCGGACGAACAGGACGACAAGGACAGCGATAAGATGGGCCGCAACGGCAGACCGAAAACCGGCTACGAAGACCTGTGGGATCTGGAGGGGCGGGACACCGAGACCGATGAGGAAGAAAGCCCGCCGGTACGTTTTCCCCCGAAGCCGGAGAAGGACGTTCTTCTGTTCATTGAAGAAAACGCCCCCCATCTGGAGGACTGGCAGCGGGATATTATGACGATGATGCGCGACGAGATGCTCTACTTCTGGCCGCAGATGGAGACCAAAATCATGAACGAGGGCTGGGCTTCTTACTGGCATCAGCGCATCCTGCGCGAGCTGGATTTGACCGAGGAGGAGACGATCGAGTACTCCAAGCTGAACTCGGGCGTAGTCCAGCCGTCCAGGCAGTCGCTTAACCCCTACTACCTCGGGCTCAAAATTTTCGAGGATATCGAGAAGCGCTGGGACAATCCGAAAGACGAAGATCGGGAAAAGTACGGACGGCGGGGCGGCGAAGGACGCAGCAAAATTTTCGAGGTCCGCGAATTCGATTCGGACACGTCTTTTATCCGCAATTACATGACCAAAGAGCTGGTCGAAGACCTGGACCTGTACGTGTTTGAGAAAAAGGGGCCGGAATGGAAAATTACCGACAAGACCTGGAAAAATATCCGGGACCAGCTCGTCTATTCCCGCGTGAACGGCGGCTTTCCTTATCTGGAAGTCTACGACGGAGATTACCAGCGGAATGGCGAGCTGTACTTGCGGCACTCGTACGAAGGCGTCGAGCTCGACCTGAAATACGTGGAAAAAACGCTGCCGTACCTGTACCGGCTGTGGGGCAAACCCGTCTACCTGCAAAGCGTGGTGGAAGACAAAGCAGTGCTGTTTTCGTACGACGGGAAGAAAAGCCACCGGAAGTTTATGTAGAAGCGATTGGAGGGACGAAAAATCTCCCAGCGTGCAGCCCTCTGTGGGCTGAGTTTGGCAAGTCGTCTTACTATTAATGAAGCAAGCCTGCCCGCTTGCGACCTAGAAACCCGAGCGGGCAGGTACTCCGGCAAACCAGCCAAAACAAAAACCCTGCCCGTTCCGGTAATCAGCCGGTACAGGCAGGGTTTTGTTTGCGGCGCCGAAGTGCGGGAAAAACCTTCCCGGCTACTTGCGGAAGCCCTTCACCGGAATGTCCGACATATGCGCGGACACCGGAATATCGAGCAGGGAGCAGATTAAAGGAGCGACCGCCAGCTGCGGCAGGTAACTGTCCGTGTACACGCCGGGCGTGAACCGGTCTCCGATGGCGACGAGACCGACATCCCGCTCCGCCTCTCCCGTTCCGCCGTGATGCCCGTCTTCGTTCATGCCGTGGTCGGATGTGATGAGAATCTGATAGCCCCGTTCCATCCACACGGGCAGGAGCACGGCCAGCAGTCCGTCCATATGCAGAGCCTGGCCCCGGTACCGGGCGGAATCGGACGTGAACTTGTGGCCCGCATCGTCGATATTCATCGGATGAATATAGAGGAAGTCCGGGTCATGCGTCCGGCGCAAATACTCGGCATCCCCGATCAGATGGGAGTCCGGATAAGTGTCCTCATAGTAGAACATGCCGTGCTGAATCGGCTTGCTCTCGTCGTGCTGAATGCGGTCGGATACGTAATCGAACGGCGCCGAATTGTACAGCTCGCTCACCCAGTGATACGCCGCCGCGGCTGTCGTCAAGCCCTGCTGTCTGGCCAGATGAAACACGCTCGGAAAACGGGACAGCCTGACGACATGGTTGGCTGTAATCCCGTTTATGTAGCTGGGCGTCCCTGTCAGAAGCACCTCGTAAAGCGGCCTGGAGAGGCTCGGAAGCTCCGATTTCACCTTGTACAGAGCGGCCTGCGATTTTTCCACCAGATGATTCAAATAGCCCATGGATGAGAGCATGACGTCGTAACGCAGTCCGTCCAATACGAGGACAATCGTTTTTGCCATACGTGCGCCACCTGCTTTTGTGTGGTTTTATGTGAAATTACGTTGTTTTATTTTGATTTTAAAAGGGATTTGAAGCGCTGTCAACCGCTTTATTCAACCCCTGGTGCAGGCTGTCCAGCAGACGGCGGGTTTTATCGCAGCCGTACTCCCAGAACATGATGCCGGCCAGGCTTTGTTCCTCAACATACCGGCACTTATGACGCAGCGATTCCTCATCGTCGTAGGTAATAAACGTGCTGCCGTTAAACAGGTAAGGCGCTTTCGCTTCCTCGTCCCAATGCCGGACAAAGCCGTTTTTGTCAATATAATCGCTTGCGAGCGTCGTATAATTCGGCCCATATCCGCCAGAGCCTCCGGCTATCTGGTGAAGGCCGTTTGCCGCATCCGGCACCTTTTCCCACTGACGGGAATAAAAAGCGGCGCCGACCACGATTTTATCGCGCGGCACGCCTGCACCGAGGTACAGGTTAATCGACGTATCCGTGCTGATGCGGAACAAGTCCCCCGTCGAATTGTACAGATTCGTGTGATGTCCCGTGAGAACCTGGAAACCGCCCCGCATGTCGTATGTCATCACCTGAAGAAAATCGAGATACCGGTGCACCTGATCCATCTCCGTACCGTCCAGATAATACTGGTCGGCCCCCACTGCGATCGTAAGCAGGTAACGGCGTCCGTCCTTATGCCCCTGTTCGTCTAACGCTTCCCGGATCGTCTGCAGAAGCAGCGTGAAATTCCTTTTGTCGGCAGGGCTTGACTGGATGCCTGCGGCGGAATAGCAGGGATATTCCCAGTCAAGGTCAACCCCGTCGAACGGGTGCGCCTGCAGGAGATCCACGGCGGATTGCGCCATCCGTCTCCGCCCTTCTTCGGTTGAAGCGGCTTCGGAAAATCCGCCGGCCCCCCATCCGCCGACCGACAGGAGCAGAACGAGCTCCGGATTGACGGTTTTAAAACGCGTCAACTGGTCGAGATGCGCAAGATGACCGATGCTGATTGCATCCTCCCTAACGTGGCCGAAAGCCACATTCAAATGGGTAAGCTTGCGGAGATCTTCCCCGGTTACGTCCGGGAGTCCAGCATCGACGACATAGCCTGCTACTACATAAGGTTTGCTCATTGCGGCGTTTTCCTCCTAATCGTTCTCACACAAATTTCCGAAAATTTGCAAAGCTTCCCTGGCGGACCCCACTTTGTACCCCGATTGGGTATGACGGATTTGTCCCTTCCGGTCTACAACGAAAACGTGCGGGAAACCCGCGTCAGGCAGCGGACGCTTCGCGGCAAACTCATCCAGGGAGACATAGCCGTCATCCCGGACAAAACGAGTTCCCGCAGGCAGACCGCCGTAACCGGCGGGATCGAATGAAACCGTTCTCTCGTCGCCGCCTACCACCATTATAACGGCTGCATCCGCTTTCGCAAACGAATCGGCAAGCTCCGTAAGCTCACGGATCAGGTGCTTGGAAGGCTCCCTTTCCGGTTCGATCCAAGCCGCCAGAACGGCACGTCCGTCCGCCAGCTCTTCCAGTGTACGGGCTCTTCCGTCCGCCTCAAGGCTGCCGAAAAGGGTACGCCCGTCCACGGAACCCAGTACGGGAACAGCCGACGAAGCCGTTCGGAAATCCGGCGCAAGCTCCGTCTGCCGGCCGGGATTCACGTCCAAATAGCGGAAGCGGACCAACGCCGTCCCGTCCTTGAGCCGCGTACCTGTCGTCATCCGGTAGCTTCCGGCCTCCAGTTCAATAGGCACCCCGTATAGATCACTCTTGCCGTACGGGAACACGATTGTCCGGTAAAGACCGTCCTCCAGCCGGGCCAGGGTAAGGTTCTGGAAGTAGGCAGCCTCCGAAGCGGGCGCTGCGGCGGATTCTCCAGCTGTCCCAGGGACTGACCACGCGTCCGGCTCTCCGGGTCCGACCGGCCGGGGAATCAGCAGAAGTTTCCCTTTCTGCGCGGTGTTCTCCTCATGCCAACCCGCGCTGGTCCATTCGCCGTCCCGCATATACTCCGGCTTCTGATTATTCGGATGAAGCCGGGCCGGTATGCCGAGGCTGCGGCAGACGGCGACCAGCAGAATATCAAGAGAAAGGCGGTCGCCTTTCTTCAGCGCGAAGCTGCCTGCGGCGGTAGCCCGGCCCGGAAGATTCGTCAAGTCATCCCGCACCTCGAATTCGGCGGCGAAACGGCGAACAAGTTCCGTCGGGTCCTTCCGGTATGCCTCAGCCTCCTCTTCCGTGAAGGCTTCTTCGAAGAGCTGCCGGTACGGTCCGATCATTTCGAAGTGCACCCGCGGGCATAGAATGTACGGGACGAACACGTCCTCCCCGCAGGAATCCGCCCATTTCAAGGCATGCAGAAGATGATCGTCCAAAGTCGGCCGGAACGTGTCCAGCATGTCTTTGTCCCTCATGCTTTCCAGCAGCCGTAGAGGCCACACTCCCCAGGCGGCGGTCCGCTCCCGGAGAAAATCGCGGATTTCCCGGCTGTTCCCCCGGGCCTTGCGCAGCACGCTCCACACCCGCTCCGGGGGAAGACCGAGCTCTCCGGCCAGCTTTGCCGCGTCCTCTTCCCCGAGGAATGTGTCCTCGAAGTTTTTGCGGACCGCGGTTCCTTCCTGCTCCCGTTCCCGGTGCAGCTCCAGCATCTCCCCGGAAACATCGGTCCGGGCTTCGCCTTCCCGCTCGGGAGGCGGCACCATGTCGACATCCTGCGTCCCGGCCGGCGTCGGAGCGTTTCGGATAGTCAGTACCTGACTGGAACTGCCCGCCGCAGAGAGCTTCTCTTCTCCCCACAGACCGTCTTTGACGGCGCGGACAAGCAAATCTCCCCACCCCGTTCTGAACACGGCAAGGCCCTCCGAATCGGTCTCAAGAACGGCGATCGGGTACATTTCCGCCATGTTATAAACCTGGAAAAGAACGCGTGCGCCCTCCACCGGCCGGTCTTCCTCATCCTTGACGGCAACGGTTACCGTCCGCACGGGCGCATACGTTTCCAGCAGGTTGATTTCCGTCAGCCACTCCTCGGCCAGCGTAACCGGTTCCGGTCCGGGATAGTTGGCGTGTACCCGGGTGTTGACCAGCATGGCCCGCCGGGCGGGGGCATCGAACCAGCCCCGGTCAAGTGCAGGCTCCGGCTCGCAGGCGCCGATAAAATGCCACTGCCCGTCCGCCCATGCCTCCACCCAGGCATGATTATCGTCGCAGTGGGCCCAGCGGGGCGTGTAGCACTGCCGGGCGGGAATGCCGATGCTCCGCAGCGCGGACACCGCCAGCGTCGACTCTTCCCCGCAGCGTCCCTGCGCGCTTCTCAGCATCGTCAGCGGCGAGATCGTCCGCAGATCGCTTCCGACGTAGGTGGCCTTCTCGTGGCACCAGTAGTTGGTTTCCAGGATCGCCTTTTCCATCGTTAAATGCCTCGTCCGCTCCGCCAGCTCCCCGTAAAGAACGCCCCGGCAGTCTTCCAGATTCTCGCTGTTCACCCGGAGAGGCAGCACGAAATGAAGAAACAGATGATCCGGCACCCGCCTGCCCCAAGGCAATTTGGCGCGGATGTCGAGCGTCGTGCGGACATGGCTGAGGAACAAAGCGCCGTCATAATCCGCCAAATCGTTCAGGGGCATATACGCGATGAGAAATTTGAGCGCCCACGCCTCTTCTTCGGTCAATTCCTGCCGGAATACACCGAAAAGCTCATCTTCTTTGGCCCCGGCGAGCTCCCGCTTGATGTTGAATTTTCTCTGTACCTCCGCCAGCGTTTCGGCATCCAGAGAAAAAACCGCCTTTTGAGAGACGGGAGCCGTTTGTTCCCTTCCATCCCTATTTACCCTGTCATTCGGACGGTCAGCCCCGCCTTTATTCCGGTCCGCGTCCGCTTGCCGGTTCCCGTTTTGATGATGATTCCCATCGAACTTCCGGGTTGCTTCCTCCAGACGATTTTCCTCTTCTTGAAGATTTCCAACCTCTTGACGGTTCTCACCTTCTTGATGACTCCCCTTCTCCTGACGGTTCCCAACCTCTTGACCATTCTCATCTTCTCGCCGATTCCCATCTTCTTGACGGTTCTCATCCTCTTCCCGGCGATCTCCCAAACTCCGGTTCTCAAACGGCTTTATGTTCCGATTTGTATTCGCGTTCATCTGCTCCTCACTCCTTCCACAGTTTTCCGTCCTCGCGGATCACATAGACAGCTTTGCCGTCGGCGGAGGCGGCGTAAATCTGAAAGCTTCTGGCCGTCGTCTCCACCTGCGGAACGATGCTCCAAGGCTCAGAGCCGAGAAGCTCCTTGATATCGCTTATAAAAACACCGGTTATTTGAAAATGATTCCGCTGCCGGTAATACAGCTTCCGCAGCTCCCACTTTACGCGTTCATCATCCGGCAGCGTGAAGCTTTCCGGACCCTGCTCGTCCGCAAAAACGACATAGCCCCAAAGCTCGGGATAATGCATGTTGACAATTCCCATCGGAGACCAGACCCAGTTGTCTTCGGGATAAGGTTTGCCGCTTGCGGGATCGAGCATTTTCCGGTAGGTGCCGTCGGCAATCTCCGTCCGCCACTGTACCCGCGAGAAATTCACGCGCCAGAATTCTCCCCCGGCCGGCGGACGGTTTTCCGGAGCGCACTCCCGCAAAGCGGACCAGGGCATCGCCACCTCCAGCGTCCATTTCCGGTTGTCCGCGCCCGGGTTGTTCAGCTCCCCGTCTATATGGACGGCCGTTTTCAGCCCCTGGATGTCCCAGCCGTTGACGGGCGGTCCTCCGTCCCGGTAAGGTTTGACGAGCAGCAAATCCCAGACTGTATTGAGCGCGTTCATTTCGAATTCATAATACTGGTGGGTATCCCCGTCGGGGTCGATAAAAATCTCAAAATCGTTGTCGTGAAAAATGACGGAATCCCGCTCCGTAAGCGTCGCCCAGATCTGGTCCTCCATCAGCTCCGCCGCAAAATAGAAATACCGGTCGTCCCAGAGCATCTTGACCCGGGTTCGTTTCGACGGCTCGGGTCTTGCTTCTCCTTCGATATCGGTAAAATCGTCCGTCCAGCCGGCATCTTCCCAAAACGGCTTGTCGATCCGTCCGTCCAGCTCCAGCGGACCGGACGCTTTCCTGCATATGTAATGCTTAGGCGCAAAAGCGATGCGCGGTTCCGGCACCCCGCTCAATGACATGCCGATCACCCCTTTCTCTAAGTGGATAGAACTTTTCCGGGCGGACCGCCCTACTTCCCGGACAGCCGGAACACGATGGCTTCGGGTGCTTCCTTCTCCAAGACAGACTCCGGAAGACGAAGCGCGATGCCTCTTTCGGTCGGCCGGCAATCCAGCGGGACGTCCCCGTCCAGCAGCTCCACCCGGGCAAAAGAATCGTGGAGTGGAATACACATCTCCGCTTCCACCGGCCCCTGCTCCCGCTCGACCAGACAGATGGCGTAGACGGTCTCCCCCTTCCGCGTGAACCGCCAGCTGCCTTCGGAATAAGGCTCGCAGATGCGTGTTCCGTAAATGGCTTCGCCGTTTACCTTCAGCCACGCCCCGAGTCCTTTCATCCGGGCCACGGCCGTCTCCGGAAGCCTTCCGTCCGGCTGAGGCCCGACATTGAGGGCGAGGTTGCCGCCCTTCGCCACGATCTCGACCAGCAGATGAACGAGCTGGCGGACCGTTTTATACGTGTCCTCGTAACGGAACGAGAACGACGTCCCCATCGTGATGCAGCTCTCCCACGGGACGAGCAGGGGGCGCTCCGGCAGCGTCTGCTCCGGAGTGATCAGGTTCTCGTACGGTCCCCCCACGGTCCGGTCCGCGCAGAGCAGCCAAGGCTGGAGCTCGCGGGCTTTCTCTACGGCTTCGCCGAGCCGGATGTCCTGATTGTTGGCCGCGTTCACCCAGCCGGCGTCCAGCCAGAGCATGTCGATGCGCCCGTAGCGCGTCATGAGCTCTGCGATCTGCTCGTGCGTGAACTTCACGAACTGCTCCCACAGCCAGGGGTATTCCTTCGTGTCGTAGGAAGTCCCCCGCGACGTGCGGCCGCCCCGCTCCATTCCCGGAGCCCAGTAATAGGGTGAGCTCCAATCCGCTTTGGAGAAGTACGCGGATATCGCCAGCCCCTCCGCCCGGAAAGCGTCGAACAGCCTGCCGCAAATATCCGCATGCCGGTGGGCATGGAACGGGCAGTCGGGCTGCGTTACGCGGTAATCCGTCGTACGGGTATCCCACATACAAAAGCCGTCATGATGCTTCGTCGTAAAGTTCAGGTACTTGAAGCCGCTGTCAGCGGCAAGTCCGGCCCAAAGCTCAGGCTGAAAGCGGAGCGGGTTAAACGTGCGGTTCAGCCCGAAATATTCGCGTTTAAGCTCTTCCGCGTTCACGTCCCAGTCGATTCCGTCCCTGGACCAGTCCGCATCCGCGTCGCTCAGCGCCCATGATTCCACGACACCGAGCTGGGAATACGGCCCCCAGTGCATCATGAGCCCCAGCTTCTGGTCCCGGAACCATTCCAGCCGCTCCAGCAGTACAGGGTCTTCCGGTTTAACCCAGTCTTCCTCCCGGCTGTAATTGTGCACGCCTTCCACGACGACCGGCTGCGCCCCTTCTTGTGTTTCCGCTTTTATCTCACTCATCATATGACCTCCAGACAGGCGATCTTTTTTTGTAATCCCTTTCAAAAATGCTACGAACTGCCCTATGAATCTCCTGTTTTTTTGGTATGATTATGGATATTCCTTTCAAAACACCAATCAGAAGCTGAATCATTCCGAAACAGGAGGGAACTACAAATGAAATCCGATTACTTTAAATCGAAACTTTTTATGCGATATATTTGGTCGTATTTGTTTATCCTGCTAATTCCGCTGGCGTTCGCGACCATATTCATTTACCGCAGCGCCGTAAGCAATCTTCAGTCCGAAATCGAGCAGTCCCACCTTAACCAGCTCAATCAGACGAAAACCATTATCGACGGCCGGGTCAAAGAATTGACCGAAATCGCGTCCCGGATTTCTTACGACGAACGGCTGACGCTGTACAAGGTTCATGATCCCTATTACAGCCGGGAAGCGATCAGCGCATTGAACAACTACAAAGCGACCAGCTCTATAATCGGAGATCTGTTCCTGTACTATCACGACGACGATAAAATTTACTCGTCCTTCGGCATGTCCGGGCTGGACGTGTTTTCGGACAAATACAGCTTTCACAACTGGACCGAGGAAGGGCTGCGGCAGGATTTGAATACGCTTAAATTTGCGAAAATGCGGCCGGCGGACCTCGTCAGCCAGCCGACATCGCTGCAGCAGTCGATTCTCGCTTACCTGGTGCCGATTACGCCCAACAGTCCGGCCCCTCACGGGACCGTCATGTACTTTATCCCGGAGTCGGAGCTCACCGGTCTGATCGATTCCATTCTCGGCAGTTACCGGGGGCTTACGTACATTTTCGACAACAACGGGCAGGTCCTGACGAACAACGGAAATGAAGAGTCCCTGACGGCAGGCGACCTCGGAGCCTTGTTCAACCTTCCCGCGGGCATCCATAATCAGACGCTAAACGGGCAGTCCCACTCGGTTGTATCCGTGAAATCCGATAAAAACGGCTGGACTTACGTGACGCTGATGCCGAGCGCCCAGTTTTTCAGCAGCGTGCTGCATGTGCGCAGCTTTATTATTCTGCTGGTCTCCATCGTCGTGGTCGTCGGTGCCGCCCTGGCGCTGCTGCTGGCCCGGATGCAGTATCTGCCTATCTCGAACCTGGTCAATTTCGCCAGCTCCAAATCGAGAAGCGGCCGGACTGCGGGCAACGAGCTCGAACGGATCCGGATTTCCCTGCAGGAACACAGCGCACGTGCGGATCTTCAGGAGCCTTACGCCCGCAATCACGCCCTGCTCATGCTGCTTAAATACGGTCAGACCAAGAGCCTGTCGGCCGATCTTCTCGAAGCGTTCGATCTGAAATTCGATCATGCCCGTCACTTCGCGATGGTCATCGGTTTTGACAAGCGTTCTCATCTGCATGAAAGCAAAGATGACTGGCAAACGATGATTCAGCTTTTTGCCGAGGTCGATTTTCCCGGGCTTGCGGCAAGAGCTTACAGCGTGGAGCTTCCCCAGCCGAATCAGCTTGCCCTGGTCGTCGGGTTCGATCCGGCCGCTCAGGCAGCGCCATTCGGTCAGATGCAGCAGATCGTGGAAGGCATCCGGACCCATCTGCTGGAGCTGTTCGATGCCGCGCCGGTAATCGGGGTCGGAACGGCTTATACGAGCCACGAGCACTTGAACCAGTCGTACATCGAAGCGTGTTCCGCGTTTGAATCGAACATTTTGACCGTTCATGGAAGCGTTACCTTTTTTGAAAAGCTGTCCAGTACGCCGGAGCGCAGCACCTTCTGGATTCCCGGCAACGTGCTTTTGAAGCTGTCCCAAAGTCTCAAACAGGGCAGCTATGACGTATCGGAGCAGACTCTCCGGGAAGCGCTGAAGGATTTGCCGGCGGCCGGGCTGAGCGCCCCGCATCTGCGGCTGATCCACTACGACATCCTGACGACCCTGCTGAAAACCGCGTCCGAGCTCGGCATTCACGGCTTGACGCAGGACGTGCTGTCCAAGCTCAACTTCAATTCATCCGGGGAGTTTGAAGCTATCTGCCTGGACCTCGCCGGACGGATCTGCTCGCAGGTCGAACGGGACCGGACGAAGGAAGAGCATTCCCTCATGGACCGGATCGTCGGGTATATCGACAAGCATTTCATGGAGCACACGCTCAGTCTGGAAGTCGTATCCGCCGAATACGGCATCTCGCCCTCTTATCTCAGCCGGACGTTCAAGGAGAAGACCGGAATCAATTTTATCCAGTATATTTGGCAAAAAAGGATGAACGAAGTTATGCACCAGCTGAAAACGACGAACGATCCGCTCAAAGAGATCATCGTCCGCGTCGGCTATCTGGATACCCCCAATTTCATCCGCAAGTTCAAAAAGGAAACCGGCTATACGCCGGGCCAATACCGAACGCTGAACACGTCGGGCGAGCACGCTTAACCCGGAGAGATTCGGCGACGTGGTAATCGGCGGCACATGACGGCGGTCAACCAAGGTGGCAGGTCCGCTTCGGCCAACCGCTGTACGCTGCCGGAACATACGGCGCACATTCCCGATCGAGGTCGCTGAAGGTGCGGCATGACGGTTCGCAGTCATACAGGCCCATGTGTCCGCGGTCAGACAGCCCGATGTATTCACATCAGGAGGACCGACGTGTCCGCAGTCAGGCAGGCGGTCTTCCCGCCTCCCTCAGCCGGCGGCAGCCTGATCCCGATGCCATACTCCCTCACGGGATGGCTCCGGCCTCTCCTGCCGCCTTGCCCGCAGGCCCGCTCCCCGCTTAGACGGGGGCGGGCCTGTTTTTTCACGGCATGGACGACTTACGAAAGGGTGGCGGCTGTCCTTCTGGCGAAGGAAGCGGATCGTCCGGTGATTGGCTGGCTGCCCGGCACGAACAGCTTCCGTCCGGACGACGGACAGGCTTTACTTCTTCTCGCTGCCCTGATTCCAGCGGTCGTACGCCGCCTGATAGATGCTTACGATCTTGTCGCTGCCCATTTTCTTAAGCTGGCCCGCATAAGCGTCCCAGTTCGCCAATGGTTCCTGGCCGGTTACGAACTTCGCTTCCATCTGCTTGACGTACGTATCCAGATCGGACTTGAGCCGGGTCACTTCCGCCTGCTCTTCTTCCGTCAGGAAAACGCTCGGGAACGGGATTTTGGCGATCGGCGTCAGCTTCTCTTCGTTTTCTTTGTCGATCCATTTATCAAAATCGGTTTTCAGCCCTTTGGACAGCTCGCTGCTGGCGGCACCCGGTACAAGAATGCCGTAGTTCGGAGTCAGCGTGCCTCTGTATTCTTCACGGTCGCCGCCGCCCGGAACAGGCTTCCATTCCTTGACGTGCTTCTCCTTGTCCGTGTACTTCCAGAGCACATCCTCAGGGCCTTGGGCGAACAGCGTGCCGCCTTCATACCCGTACATATGATCGACCCAGCGCATGGCCGCTTCCGGACTCGGGTTGCTCTTCGTGATGGCGAACGTTCCGTTGGAGGAAATGCCCGGATGCTTACCGTAAACGGGAGAATCCGGCACTTCGCTTTTGACCGGCTTCATCATCGGATTGCTGTCGTCCGGCTCCGTGCCCAGCGTGAAGTAAGGGTAGTAATCGCTGAACAGCGCGACGCGGTTGTTTTTGCCTTTCGCCTTCTTCTGTTCGTCGGTTTGGGAGAACGTCTCATGATCGAGCAGATTGTCTTTCCACAAGCGGTTCAGGAACGTCAAGTACCCTTTGTATCCGTCTTCCTGAGGGGTGTAGTGGACCTTGCCCGCTTTGTCGGCGTAAATAACCTCATCGTAGATGCCCCAGAAGCCGAGGAAAAACATCCGCAGATCGTCGAGTTTGACGGAGGTCAGAGGCACCTCGTCCTTCTTGCCGTTGCCGTTCGCATCTTCGTCCTGCACGCGTTTAAGATACGCGTAAAGCTCCTCCGTCGTCTCCGGCAGCTTCGTCATGCCCAGCGCCTTTAGGAATTTGCCGTTGTACCACATCGGACCGCGGTACCAGACCGCCGACAGGTCGATCGTGCGAAGCGCGTAAATATGACCCGACGGAGTCGTCATGTTTTTGCGGATCTCCGGATGCTCGTCAAGAATTTTTTTCAAGTTCGGCGCGTAGTTATCGATCAGATTTTCAAGGGGAAGAAGCACGCCTTGGCTGCCGTACGTCACCTGCTCCGCCGGCTTGATATCCGCCCCGAAGAACACGTCCGGCAGGCTGTCGCTGGCGAACACGAGGTTTTTCTTCGAATCGAAGCTGTCGATCGGCGCGTTCTGGTACTGCATCTTGATGCCCGTCAGTTTCTCCATCTCCTGCATCACCTGCATTTTGTTCCAGTCCTGGACGCCTACATCGGGCGCCATCAGAGTCATCGTCATCGGTTTATCGACAATCGGGAATCCGTCCTTTTTCACTTCGGAGGCGTTTTTTCCGGTTCCCGTGTCCCCGGCTTTATCGGCTGATCCGCAGGCGGACAGACCCGCAACCACAAGCGTAAGTCCGAGCATGAGCGAGCTTGTTTTCAGAACCTTTTTCATAAATAAAATCCTCCCCTTGTACTTGTATGGTGTATGGCAAGATCAGCCCTTGACGGAACCGATCATGACGCCTTGCACAAAATAGCGCTGCAGAAACGGATAGATCGCAATAATCGGCAGCGTGGACACGATAATGACGGCATATTTGACGAGTGCCGCAATCTCGGCTTTATTGTTGAGCGCGGAAGCCGTGGAAGCGTCCAGCGAGCCGCCCGCCTGGGCCGACATCTCCTGAAGCACCAGGATCTGGCGTAAAATCAGCTGAAGCGGATACTTGGATTCCTCATGCAGATAAATCAGCGCCGAGAAGTAGCTGTTCCAGTTGCCGACTCCGTAGAAGAGCGCCATAACGGCCACGATGGGCATCGAAAGCGGAAGGATGATTTTCAGAAACAGCCGCATATTCGTGCAGCCGTCGATCTGGGCCGCTTCCTGCAGCTCCTTCGGTATGGAAGTCTGAAAAAACGTCCGCGACACGATGATGTTCCAGATGGACGCCGCAGATGGCAATATGATCGCCCACATGCTGTTCATGAGCCCGAGCCCCTTGACGAGCAGGTACGTGGGCACAAGCCCGCCGCCGAAAAACATCGTCACCATAAACATGCCCATAAAAAAGTTGCGGCCCACAAAATCTTTGCGGCTGAGCGCATACGCCGCCGGAATCGTCACAAGCAGGTTAACGGCCGTCCCGGCTATCGTATACAAAATCGTATTGGCATACCCCATCCAGATTTTCATGTTGGCAAAAACGATCTGGTATCCTTCGAATGTAATCCCCTTCGGGAACAGCCACATCTCGCCCGAACCGACATACTTCGGATTGCTGATTGAAGCGCTCAAAATATAAATCAAGGGATATGCCACGAGAATGAGGGCAATCGTCACATAGACATACGTGCTGATCAGGAACAGTTTATCCTGCGCCGTATCTTTAACGGTCGAGCTCATCCGGTTGCCTCCTTTCTGTTTACCATAAGCTGTTCTCGCTCGTACGGCGGACAATCTGGTTCACGGTCACCAGCAGTATAGCGCTTACAACGGAGTTGAACAAACCGACCGCCGCCGAGAAGCTGTACTGGGCGTTAACCAGACCCGAACGGTAGACGAAGGTGGAAATGACATCCGATGCCTCCATGTTGAGCGGATTTTGCAGCAGCAGGATTTTCTCAAACCCGACCCCGAACAGACTGCCCATATTCAAAATGAGCAAAATGGTCATCGTCGGCACGATTGTCGGGATATTGATGTGCCGGATGCGCTGGAATCTCGAAGCGCCGTCGATAATGGCCGCCTCGTGCAGCTGCGGGTCCACACCGGACAAAGCCGCCAGGTAAATAATCGTTCCCCAGCCGGCGCTCTGCCACACTCCCGAGAACACGTACATCGTTTTGAACCAGTTCGGGTCCGTCAAAACCGACGGAGCCTCAAAACCTAGCTTTTCGATCAGATGCACGAGAATTCCCGTGGACGGCGACAGGAACGTGATGATCATCCCGGCCATGACGACAACGGATATAAAATGAGGGGCGTACGTCACGGTCTGCACCATCCGTTTGAAAAATCCGTCACGCACTTCGTTGAATGCGAGAGCGAGAAGGATCGGAATCGGGAACCCGACGGCAAGATCGTACAAGCTGATGCTCAGCGTGTTCCAGAGCAGATCCCAGAAATAATACGATTCGAAGAAGTGGACGAAATGATCGAATCCGACCCAGGGGCTCCCCCATATTCCTTTGGTAGGAATAAAATTTTTGAAGGCGATCAGGATGCCGTACATGGGCCCGTAATGAAAAATAAGAAAGTAAAGAAACGCCGGGGCGATAAACACGTACAGTTCCCAATTTAAAACCATCCGTTTCCAGACCGGCTTCTTTTCCGTACCCGCTTCCGGGCGCCCGGCCGTGCCTGCCGCAGGGATGCTTGCTTTTGCCTGCATCGTATCACTCCTTTCCGTTTGGTTTTGATAGCGTTTTCAAAAGTGTATCCCCCGGAGCGGGAGTCCGTAAATATGTCATTTTCCATCCCTACATCATTCGTACCGGCCTGCTCCGTTAGGGAGTAAATCCGCATTTTCCGGCATTCCGATAACAAAAAAAACATATTCTTGGCGGGAATCATCCGCCTCGTCCTCCCCCGGAGCAAAGATAACCAATCCCCCGAAAAGGACCGGATGGTCATTCTTGTTCTCCGCAAACGGACGACAAGAACCACATCAATCCATCGCCTGCGGAATGTGAGATACTGCTAATGAATCGTTACACGAAAAGGAGAGATAACAGATGGTACAGCAGTGGTTTGAGGACGCGAAGCTGGGGATTTTCATTCATTACGGAATTTACGCGGTTAACGGAATCGCCGAGTCATGGTCTTTCTATAACGGCCGCATTTCGTACGAGGACTATATGAAGCAGCTCGGCGGCTTTACCGCCCGGAACTTCGATGCGGACAAATGGGCGGAGCTGATCGAGAAATCCGGCGCGAAGTATGCCGTGCTCACAACGAAGCATCACGACGGCGTCGCTTTGTGGGATACGCAGACCAGTGATCTGAACGTGGTCAAAAGCACGCCGGCCCGCAGGGACATCATCCGGGAGTATGCCGATGCGGTGACCCGCAGAGGAATCCGGCTGGGCCTCTACTTCTCCCTGATCGACTGGTCTCATCCCGATTATCCCAGCGTCTACGAGGGCGGCAAAATTCCCGAAGACCCGACTCAGGCCAACCCTTTCTCCAGTCCGGCGGACGGCATTCAGGACGAGGAGAAATGGCAGCGCTTTCTGGCGTTTAACAATGAACAATTGCGGGAGCTTCTGACGAATTACGGAAAAGTGGACCTGCTCTGGTTCGACGGAGACTGGGAGCGGAGCGCCGAACAGTGGAACCTTCCCGCTTTTAAAAACTATCTTCACTCCTTCAATCCCGAAATCATGATCAATTCCCGTCTGCAGGGACACGGGGACTACAAAACCCCCGAACAGGGGCTGCCGATTACGAGACCCGAGGGCCCCTGGGAGTTTTGCACGACGATAAACGGCTCCTGGGGCTACGTTCCGGACGACAACCATTATAAATCTCTGCATCAGATTATCCGGATGTTCTGCGACTGCATCTCCATGGGCGGAAATATGCTGCTCGACATCGGTCCCAAGGAAGACGGTACTGTCGATCCCCGGCAGGAACAGATTTTGCTGGGGCTCGGAAGCTGGATCCGGACTCATGAGGAAGCCGTTTACGGAACGCGGGAAGGCATTCTCACCCGCTATTATCCGGGAGGCAGCACGCTGTCCAAAGATAAAAAAACGCTGTATCTGTTCGTATACGACGACCCGAAAGAATCGGTCTGCCTCAAAGGGCTCTCCAGCAAAATCCGCACGATCACCGTTCTGCATTCGGGCAAAGATCTCACGTACGACATCCACGGAGGCGTGCCCTGGTTCCAGATACCGGGAACCACCTGGATTCATCTGACGGCGGAAGATACCCACGACTATGTAACCGTGCTGAAAATCGAACTGGAGGACGAGCTGGACATGTACGGCGGTTCCGGGGCGGTGGTTACGCATAACTAGGCCGTGACGGCAGAACCGGTATCGCCCCTTCGGTGGCGGCGGACCTTTGGACGGCAGCAGATAGTCGGTCAGGGCAGGATTTCGTAAGCCGTCCGACTGCGGCGGCCTGTCCGGTAGAGGTGAGCCCTTCGACAGCGGCAAGCCCTTCTGTAGTGGCAGTCTGAGCGGCAGCAGAGAGCTTTGCGGTGGCGGTGGCGCCTCCGGTTGCGATAACCACCCGCGATAGCCACAGCCTATTCCGCCGGAATAATTCCATCGCACGGCAAAAGAAAACGCCTGATCCGCCGATTTCGGCGGATCAGGCGTTTTTATTCGGGCGTGGCGCATGAAGTCTCGCGTTAATCGCGGGCTCGTCCGCTTCCTTGCGGGCATCGGCTGTGTTTGCGCTCCCGCTGCGCGGCTCCGTGCACCCCCACCCGCAGCCGCTTCCGTCCGCGGCTGCCTCCGCCGATGCAGCGGAAGCAGCCTCCCGTGCGGATACCGCTGCCGCATTGCGGACCGGAGCTTCGCCGGGAGGGGGATGCTTTCCCGCTTGTCGTGATATGCCCTGCTTTACCGCAAAACCGCCGCCAGCTGCTCCGCCGTACGGCACACATAGTCGGGGCCCGCTCCGGCCAGCAGTTCTTCGGAATCAAAGCCCCAGGTGACGGCCGCCATTCCGACTCCCGCTCTCCGGCATGCCTCGACGTCCCTCAGCTCGTCCCCCACGTAGATGACCCCGCCCGCGGGAAGCGAATGAGCGCGGAGCAGGCCGCGGATTGCCTTGTCCTTGCCGAACAGATTCGTTGCGGAATGAACGAAATCGAACACATCCAGCCCGTGCAGATCAAGGAAATGCCGGATGTTGCCGGCCGTATTCGAAGACAGGATGCCCATCGTCCGGCCCTCTTCCTTCAGCGCCAGAAGCAGTTCCTTCATGCCGTCTGCCGGCTCCAGGCTTACCGCCGCTTGTTTGTAGTTTCGCTTGGCTTCCAGCAGAAGAGCGGGAAGCTTCAAAAGCGGCACGTTCAGCGCCTTTAGACGGTCCGGTACGGACAAACCCGAAAGTCTGCCGATTTCGGCCTCTTCGATTCGCCTGCCCCCGAATTTGACCGCCATTTCATTAAAAAGCCGCACCGCCAGCTCTTTGGAATCCGCAATCGTTCCGTCGAAATCAAAAATGAGAACCGGTTTCACGCCATGACACCCGCTTTCCGTTCCGGAGTAATCTTAGTCGTACGGCAAAAAAAGCGCCACAGCCGCCTGAGCAGTTGTGGCGCTTATGTTCTTTTACCAGCATACATGTCTTACATGCCCGAACGCAATGCCGCCCGGCAGGAAAGCATCGCGCCGGCATGCGACGCCGAACGGCCGCAACGGCAGCGGGCCGCGGCTCAGCCGCTTAATCCGCCCGCATTCTGCGCAAGTGTGCGGGCGTACTCCGTCAATTCGATCGGCGCTCCGCCGTTCAGACGGGATTCTTCGGCGGCGAAAGCCATGAGATGGCTGCGGACGGAAGCGGCCGCGGAGGTCAGGCTTTCCTGGCCGCTGTAGCCCCGCACTTCCTGAAGGAAGCTGCGGACGATACCGCTGTCCCCGCCTCCGTGTCCGGCCGTCTGGACGGGAATCGTAATCTCCGTTTTCTGATGCGTCAGGAAATCGTAGACGATAATCGAATCGCCCTCCGCCCGCAGTTCCCCCCTCGTGCCCATGATCTGAATGCGGCGCTCCTGTTCGAACGTAAAGCCGCACATGCTGAACATGGCCGTGGCGCCTCCCTCGAACTCCATGTTCACCACCTGGTGATCGACGACGTTATTGTCGCTGCGGTACACGCAGCGTCCGTAATCCGTCTCGCGCAGCCCTTTTACGATGCTCTCCTTGGACAGATCGCTCGTGAAGTGCCCGGCCCAGCCTCTGAATTCTTGGCTGAGATAGAACCGCGTGGCGGAGTACGGACACGTCGGCTCCACCGCGCAGTCGAGGCAGCGGTCCGCGGAGCCTTCGGGCGCGTGCGCCCCGTTGAAGTGCATGAGCGAGCCGAACGAGCTTACCCGGCTGCACGGCTTATCCATCAGCCACGACAGGACGTCCATGTCGTGGCACGATTTGGCCAGGATCATCGGACTGGCCTTGTGCGAGTTGTTCCAGTTCCCCCTCACGAAGCTGTGGGCGATGTGCCAGTAGCCCACGTTCTCGTTGAGCTGGATGGACACCACCTCGCCGATTCTCCCCTCCGTGATGGCTGTCTTGACCGCCGTCCAGAACGGCGTGTAGCGCAGCACGTGGCAGATCGTGAGCAGCCGGTCGTTGTCCCGGGCGGCCTGCTCCATGTCGAGACACTCGCGCGGGTCCGGGGACATCGGCTTTTCGAGCAGCACGTGATACTTGGCGGCAAGGGCCCGCATCGTCGGCTCGTAATGCATCCGGTCCTGGGTGCAGATGACGGCGATGTCCGCCATTTTGGGCAGATTCAGCAGCTCTTCCCACGTATCGTAGCGGCGCTCCGCCGGAATGCCGTGTTTCTCCGCCATTTTCTCCCGGCGTCCGGCATCGGTTTCCGCCACGGCCACAAACTGCAGCTCATGCGGATAATCCAGGGCATAAGGGGCGTAGCCGCCCGCTCCCCGGGCGCCCGCGCCGATTAATATTGCGGTCAATTCGCTCATGTTCTCTCTCTCCCTTAACTGCTCTTGGAGTAGCGGTCCAGCGCAGCCTGATAAATTTGCTTGTAGCGGTCCAGTCCCATTTTGTTCAGGGTCGCCACATAGTCGTCCCACTGGGACATAGGCGCATCTCCGACGATAAACTTATCTCTCATTTCCGTGACGTACGTTTCGATGTCATTAGCCAGCGTCGTCAATTCCTGCTGCTCTTCCGTCGTGAAATTGAAGGCCGGCCAGATTTCCTCCGGCTTAAGCACGTGTGGATCGGCTTTCTTCGAATTCTCTACGGAGGTTGGAAGCCCTTCCGCTCCTTTGAAATACGCCTGCTTGACGAAGCCCGGGTAATACCCGCCCGGCCAGATCAGGTATTGGCTGACCGCCTGGTCGAGACTGAGACCGTCCTTGTTGTTTTTAATGGCGTCCACATAATCGACCGTTCCGTCGCTCTCTTCCTTGTACGTGTCGTCTTTCCAGCCCATGAAGAACATCTTGATGCCTTCCTCGCCGTAAAAATAATCCATCCACCGGACCATAGCGGCCGGATTTTTCGCTTTATCGGTCAGAATAAACATTCCGATGTTGCCGAGCGGCGAGCCGATATACGTGTAGAGCTGATCGCCGTGCGGTCCCTTCAGTACCGGCAGGCCGGCGTATCCCTTCTGGTTATAAATCGCGGCAGGATCTACGTTGTCCACAATGCCCAGCAGACCGGCGGTTCCCTTCGCGTCGACTTCCTCGCTTTTCACGGAGGCGATATCCTGCTCCAGCAGGCCGTCTTTATACAGCTTGTGGATGTATTCCAGCATTTCTTTGTAGCGCGGATCGGCGGGGACAAAGCGGATTTTGCCCGAACCCGGTTCCGTATCGACATATTGGTTGGCATTGCCGTGATTGCCCAGGCCGAAGGAGCCTCTCAGATAACCGACAATTCCCGTCGTCCCGACCCCGCCCCACGCGATTTCGTCCGGTTTGCCGTTCCCGTTCGGATCTCCCTGCTTGAACGCCTTCAGCATCGCCGCGAATTCGTCGAGATTCGTCGGTTCCTTCAGCCCCAGCTTGGTCAGCCATTCCGTTTTCACCCAAGGGGTGTTGAAAAAGACGGACCGGAATTCGGGGTCATACAAAGTCGGCAGGCTGTAAATTTTGCCGTCCGGCATGGTGATGCCTTTTTTAATGACCGGGTATTTCTCCATCAGAGCCTTGAGGTTCGGCGCATATTGATCGATGTAGTCGTTAAGGGGCAGGAATACGCCCTGCTTGCCGTATTTAAACAAGTCGGATTTCGAGAAAGCGGAAGCGTAAAACAGATCGGGATACCCGCTGCTTGCCATAAGCAGATTCCGTTTTTCTTTCAGGGCGTCCTTCTGGACAGTTTCCCAGTTGATGTGAATGTTCGTCTTCTTCTCGTATTCCTGCCACAGCTTCAATTTGTTCCAGTCGGCATTGGCGAAAAATTTGGCGGCAAAAGCGTTGACCGTGACCGGCTCCTGAACGATCGGGAATCCCGTCGCATTCACGCCTTTCGCCTCCGCCGTTTCCCCGGCGCCTTTCTCACCGCTGCTGCAGCCGGACAGCACCGCCGTCGTCAGCGCGCAAGCCAATACGAGTTTCATCGCTCTCTTTCTCTTCATCTCGTTAACCTCCCTTGTTTAATCGTAACGATCGTGAATCGCGTAGTCGTATGAATTGCGTGAATCGTGTATAGGATGAACGATCAGCCCTTGATGGCGCCGATCATGATTCCTTTGACGAAGTACCGCTGAAGGAACGGATAGAGCAGGAACATCGGGAGATTGGCCAGGACGAGAACGGCATATTTGATGCCTTCCACCGCCCGCTGCTGCTTGATCGCCGATTCCGTCGACATTTTGACCATGCTGTCCGTCTGCCCTTGAATGAGAATTTCGCGCAGGACGAGCTGAAGCGGGAACTTGCTCTTGTCGGACAGGTAGAGCAGGGCGTTGAAGAACGAATTCCAATGCCCAACCGCGTAGAACAGAATGGTGACGGCGATGATCGGCATGGACAGCGGCAGGATAACCCTCGTCAGGATCTGCATATTGGAGCAGCCGTCGATAGTCGCCGCCTCTTCAAGCTCCCCGGGAATCGTCTGCTGGAAAAAGGTCCGCATGATGATGATGTTCCAGATGGACACGGCACCGGGCAGGATCATGACCCAGAAGGAGTTCAGCAGGCCGAGATTTTTGATCAGAATGTAGGTCGGAATGAGCCCGCCGCCGAAAAACATCGTGAATACGAACAGGCCCATGAACAGGTTGCGGCCCACGAAATCTTTGCGGGAAAGCGGGTAAGCCGCGAGAATCGTCATGATCACATTCAGGCACGTCCCCGTTGTCGTATACAAGAGCGTGTTGCCGAAGCCCCGTAAAATCTGGTTGTCTTCAAAAATTTTGGCGTATGAATCAAGCGTCAGTCCCTTGGGCCAGAGCAGCACTTCCCCGTTCATGATGTACTGGGGTTCGCTGAACGAAGCGCTGAGCACGAATACCAGCGGGTACAGGACGATCAGCAGCACCAGCCCGAGAACCAGGTAAATGACGGTGTTGAACAAGCGGTCTTCACGGGTATTTTCCATCTCTTCTCCCTCTCCCTACCATAAGCTCGATTCGCTGAAGCGTTTGGAGATCCAGTTCACGCTGATCAGCAGAATAAAGTTGATTACCGTACTGAACAGGCCGACGGCGGCGGAAAAACTGTAGTCCGCGTCGAGAATCCCGCTGCGGTACACGTAGGTATCGATAATGTCGGAACTTTGCATGTTGAGGGTATTCTGCATCAGGAGCACTTTTTCGAAGCCGATGGACATGACGCTCCCCAGATTCAGGATAAGCAGGATGACAATCGTCGGGCGGATGCCGGGAAGGTTAATGTGCCAGATGCGCTGGAGCCGGGTCGCCCCGTCCACGCGCGCCGCCTCGTGAAGCTGATTGTCTACGCCGGCGAGAGCCGCCAGATAAATAATGGAGCTCCACCCCATCGTCTGCCACACATCGGAAAGCACATAGAGCGTTTTGAACCAGGAAGGATCGGCCAGAAAGTTGACCGGTTTGACGCCGAACATCCCCAGAAAAGTGTTGACGAGGCCGTATCTGGGATTAAGGAACATCATCATCATGCCTACAACGACGACCGTGGAAAGAAAATGGGGCGCGTAGGTGACGGTTTGAACGAACTTCTTAAACTTCTGGGACTGGACTTCGTTCATGAGGAGGGCGAGAATAATCGGAATCGGGAATCCGAGTGCCAGGGTATAAAGGCCGAGGCCGATCGTATTCGTAATAAGACGCTGAAAAAAGTAACTGTTGAAAAAACGCTGAAAATGGTCGAATCCGACCCAGGCGCTGCCCCAGATCCCTTTGTTCGCCACAAAATCCTTGAAGGCGATCTGCAGGCCGTACATCGGCACATAGTGGAACACGATGTAATACAGCACGACGGGCGAAATAAGCAGATAAAGCTGCCAATTGCGGAGAATTCGTCTGCCAAGCGTCATTTTGCGCGGAACCGTGCGGGAATGCGCCCCCGTTTCCGGACCGCCGCGTTTGAGAATAGTTTCAGCCACGTTAAGTTCTCCTTCCGGAATTGAAAATTCGTTCGATTCGCTTCGGCCCCTGTGTTAGTTTGGCGGGCTAAAACGCTTATCCAAATTTTGTTTTATTTTTGGATAGTTTTTGGAGTCATTTTCGTCGGAAATCGGGTTGAATCATTGGATTTGTAGGACAAACAGGTGGATTTCTTATTTAGAAAACGCTTACAAGAAACTTGTTGACCCTAATTTACCAAAATGATTTGCGGAATGCAACAACTTTTTGGCTAAAATGACTCCAAATTTTTTGGATAAAAAGACGCAGCTAAAAAAAGCCTGACATCATTGTGTCAGACTCTTGCTTTGAGCTCGCGTGTCTATGCTCCCCTTCTAAGGCCGGATATCGTGAACTGACGATTCCCGGACGATCAGGGAGCAGGGCAGCAAAATCCGCGGAGGAATCCGGTAGTCTTCTTCTACGTAGTCGCAGAGGAATTTGGCGGCCAGCTTGCCGATTTCCTGCCGCGGCACGTCGATTGAGGTGAGCGGCGGGCTCGTGTACTGCGAGAACCCGATATTGTCCATTCCGACGAAGGCGATGTCTTCGGGGATGCGGCAATCCTGTTCGAGCGCCGCTCTCATCGCCGGTATCGCCAGCATGTCGCTGGCGCAGAACATGGCGGTAGGCCAGTCCGCCCGGGGCAGCTCCTGCAGCATGCCGGTCACGAGCCGGTAGCTCAGGTCCACGTCCCAGTTCGTATTGACGATCCACTCTTTGCGGATCGGCAGGCTGCCCTGGAGCATCGCGAACTGGAACCCGATGAACCGTTCGTCGTTCTCCAGTTTTCTGTTAAAAGCGGGTCCGCCCACATATCCGATCTTCGTATGCCCCTGATCGAGCAGATGCTTTACCGCCATCCGGGCGGCCGATACCCGGTCGCAGTCCACGATGGGCATTTTCAGGGAATCGTCGTTCAGGCTGACGCCGAGAATGGGAATGCCCTGTCTGTCCAGCAGCTCGTGAAGCTCCTTGTCGTACCAGCCCAGCGCGAGCACTCCCCGGGCTCCCGACTCCGTCAGCATAGCCTGGAAACGTTCCGCGTCGTTCACTTCCTCGAACGTCCGGACGATGGCGGCGGGCTGCCCCATCTCGGCCATCTTCCCGTGAAATCCCTGGAGCACCTCCGAGAAATACGGATGATTGCCCAGCAGCTTGCCGGGAATGACGCAGGCGATCTGAGTCCGGTTCACGGCCGCTCCCGGAGCATCGTCCAACGGATAACCGAGCTTCAAGGCGGCTTCCCTTATTTTCCGTTTCGTTTCTTCGCTCACCGGCCGGCTCGTATCGTTGCTGATCGCCCTCGACACGGTAGAGATGGAAACCCCGATCACATCCGCAATATCTTTAAGCCTCGTCAAGGATTGTCCGCCCCTTCCTGTTCCTTCTCATCCCTCCCATCTTATCATACACTTGCCTCCGGGAGGCAACCGTTATAGGCAATTGTGCCCAGACGGCACGGGTGTCCGGCTTAAACGGCTTAGCCGGTTTTCCGCAGGGGCCGGGAATGGTATGATGGAGGGAAAGCGCAGAACGCTGCATAACGGAGGTACACAGATGGATAACATGGTTGAACGGGTGGCGGGCAATCTCAAAAAAATCCGCCGTTCGCGCGGGCTCAGCCTGGATAAGCTCGCGGAGCTGACGGGTGTCAGCAAAACGATGCTGGCCCAGATAGAGCGGGCGGAATCGAACCCCACCATCACGATCTTGTGGAAAATCGCCCACGGCCTGCATATCTCGGTTTCGGCGCTCATCGAGGATGAGAAGCCGTCGGTTACGCTGGTGAAGAAATCCGAGCTGTTTCCGATGTCGTCGGAAGAGGGAAAATATACGGCTTATCCGCTCTTTCCTTACGACGGAAGCTCCCGCTTCGAGATTTATTCGGTGGAGCTGCAGCCCGGCTGCGAATACGAATCCGACCCCCATCACGAGGGAGTGGAGGAGTACGTGTCGGTCACCCGCGGTACTTTGGAGATGCAGATCGGCGGGCAGGTGATTGTGGCGGAAAACGGCGACGCCATCCGCTTTCACGCCGATCAGAACCATATTTACCGGAACAGCACCGACGAGGTGGTTCATATTCAGAGCGTTATTTTATACCCGTTTTAAGCCGGTTCCGTTTCGGTCCGGTGCTTCATGTTTCATTCTTTCCCGCAGGAATGTTTTGGGTCCTGCGGGAATTTTTTTATTTACAGGCCAATCTCGTTTGGGTTACTATAGCAGCATCCAGATACTTTATAGCGCACATAAGTACTTTATAACGATCATTCCTCAAAAGGAGAATGCCGGTCATGACCCAAACGATGGTTGGACTTGTCAAAGCGCACCGCAGAGCCGGAGCCGTACTGATGGAGGTGCCCGTTCCCGAATGCGGGCCGGATGAAGTGGTGATCCGCGTCAAAGCGAGCTCGATCTGCGGAACGGATATGCATATTTATCAGTGGGACGACTGGGCCGAACAGCACGTCGTGACCCCCAACGTGTTCGGCCACGAATTTGCGGGCGTCGTGCACGAAGTTGGCTCTCAGGTGACCCGCGTCCGCGTCGGGGATTATGTGTCCGCCGAAGGCCACATCGTCTGCGGAATGTGCAAGCAATGCCGTTCGGGCAACGCTCACGTCTGCCCTCATACGCGAAGCTTCGGCATTACCGCGCCGGGCTGCTTTGCCGACTATGCGGTGACCAAGGCGGTCAACATCATCCCGAACGACAAGTCGCTGCCCTTCGAGCTGGCCTGCCTACAGGACCCGCTGGGCAATGCGGTCCAGTCCGTGCTGTCCGGCGACATCGTGGGCAAGTCCGTCGTCGTGATGGGCGTGGGCCCGATCGGCCTTATGGCCGTTCAGGTCGCGAAGGCCGCGGGCGCGGGCAAAATCATCGCCGTCGACCTTAACGGGTACCGGCTGGACATGGCCCGGGAGCTGGGCGCCGACGCGATCATCCAGTCTTCTCCAGCGGTCTCGGCCCCGGAGCTGATCCGGGAAATGACGGGCGGGGAAGGAGCCGAGGTCGGCCTCGAAATGTCCGGCAATGCCCGCGCCATCAACGATCTGCTGGAAGCCATGTCTCCCGGAGGCCGCGTCTCCCTTCTGGGTATTCCGGCTCATTCGGTGCCGATCGATCTGTCCCGGCACGTCATTTTCAAGGGCCTTCAGGTCCACGGCATAACCGGACGGCGCATGTACAACACCTGGCACCAGATCAAGGGACTGCTGGACCAGAACCGCATCGACCTTCAGCCGCTCGTCCGGCATACGTTTACGCTCGACCGGTACGAGGAAGCTTTTGACTTGATGGCTTCGGGCCAGTGCGCCAAGGTCGTCTTTACTCATGCTTAAAAAACGGAGGGTGAACATATGAGCGGATTGGATTATTTGGCGGAAGAACTGGAGCAGCTCAAACGGGAAGGCCGGTACCGGCTTCCCGCCGTGTGGGAAAGCGGCTCGGACGTCTGGATGGAACTGGACGGCCGGCGGGTGCTTCAGCTTTCCTCGAACAATTATCTGGGTTTTGCCAATCATCCCGATCTCAAGCGGGCCGCCGCGGATGCGGTATACCGCTATGGCGCCGGCAGCGGTTCCGTACGCACGATAGCCGGCACGCTGGAGATTCACGACGAGCTTGAACGGGAGCTTGCCGCGTTCAAAGGAACGGAAGCCGCGCTCGTCTTCCAGTCCGGCTTTACGACGAACCTCGGCGTGTTCTCCACACTGCTGCAGGATGGCGACGTCGTGATCAGCGACGAGCTGAATCACGCGAGCATCATCGACGGAATCCGGCTGTCGAAAGCGGCGCGTAAAATCTACCGGCACAAGGACATGAATGCGCTCGAAGACGTTCTCCGCGCCAGCGGCCAGTACCGGAAGCGCTTCATCGTGACCGACGGCGTGTTCAGCATGGATGGGGACATCGCGCCCCTGCCGGCCATCGTCGAGCTGGCCGAACGCTACGACGCCATCGTCTGCGTCGACGATGCCCATGCCAGCGGCGTGCTCGGCCGCAACGGCAAAGGCTCCACCGACCACTTCAACCTGCACGGACGGGTGCATATCCAGATCGGCACCCTGTCCAAAGCGATCGGCGTGGTCGGCGGTTACGCGGCCGGAAGCCAGGCGCTGAAGGAAGTGCTGATCCACAAGGCGAGGCCGTTTCTGTTCAGCACCTCCCATCCGCCTTCCGTCGCGGCCAGCTGTTTGGAAGCCATCCGCGTGCTGCGCGGCAGCTCGGAGCTGGTTGAGCGGATGTGGTCTCATGCCCACGGTTTCCGCAAGGCGCTGATTCAAGCCGGCTTCGATACCGGGGCCAGCGAGACGCCGATTATCCCCATTATTATCGGGGATGCCGCGGCAACGATGCATTTCTCCAGCCGTCTGCTGGAGGAAGGCGTATTCGCCCAGGGGATCGTCTTCCCTACCGTTGCTGCCGACAAAGGCCGCATCCGGATGATCATTACGGCCGCCCACTCGCAGGATGATCTGGACTTCGCCCTGGAGGCGCTCAAAAAAGTAGGGCGCGAAACCGGCCTTATCTCATAAGCAAAACCTGCCCCGGCTGTTTGGCAATAGGCCGCTGGGCAGGTTTTTTATGTTAGGACGGGAGGTAACAGGCCCATGAGTCAATGCCTAGTTAACTATTTTTTTAGAAGCATCCGCTTCCTTCACTTGTACAGCTCCACCCATTGGTGCAGCTGCTGCTTCAGCTTCTCGCGTACCGCCTTCGGCTCCAAAATTTCCGCCGCCGGCCCGTACTGCATCACCCAATTGAGAAACTCGCGCTCATTGTTGACCGTCACCTCGAAAATAAGACTCCCGTCCTTCCGGTCGCGTATACGGGGGTGGACGAATAACTCTTCTTCCTTAATATATCGCGCCACCTCCGCGTTGAACTTCACCTTAAACGTCATGTTTTTGTCCCCGCGCTCGATGGACCAGGTGTTCTTGAGATACTGCCGGATGTTGAAATCCCCTTTCTCAAAAGTCTGCCCGGTCACCTCCACCTGCTGAAAACGGCTCATCCGGAACGTGCGGATCTCTCCCTTCAAATGACAATACCCGATGAGATAGAAGCGCTGCTCGCGCGGAACGAGATAATACGGATCGATCTGCCTCTCCGTCGTTTTATTGCGGGACATCGTATGATAAACGGTCGAAATGGTTTTCTGATCCAGAACGGCCCTGATAATGATCTCCAAAAAATTCGGATGCTCCTGCCGGTAAGCGGGCGCTCCCATCTGAATAATGCTCGTAATGTTTTGCACGATATCGCGGTGATGGCTCTTCTCCTTTCCGTGAGTCGCCATTACCTTATGATAAGCCTGGTCAAACCCAGGCGGCAGCTTTTCCGTATCAAGGACAGAGGGAAGCATCGAGAAAACGAGCGCCTCCTGTTCCGTAAAGTTTAGCGGGTACAAGAAAAATTTCCCCATAAACCGGTATCCGGTTCCCCGCCCGTCGTTAGTGATCGGCGATATCAGACTCAACGTTTCGAGATCCCGGTAAACCGTCCGGAGATTGATTCCGCATTTACGCGCAATGTCCGAAGCCGAGATGCCGGGATTGGCCTGAATGGCCATAATAATATGAAACAATCGGATGACTTTGTCCATCATAAGGGCCTAGTGTCACTCCATTCCATTAGGTCTATGTGCCTATGGAAGTTAATTCGACACCGACCCCAGACCTTCCTACTCCTTCCATAAAATCAGAAAATCGGTAGTGACTTCCCGGAGGCAGGGACAGACTCCCTTTTCCGGTATCGGCACAACAATTTCCTTGAACCCGGTCCTGGTTTTGTCCCTGATCCTGATCCTGGTCCTGTTCCCGTTCCTGTCCCTGGTCTTGGTCCTTCTCTTGGTCCTGCCCCGTCTCCTGACTGTGCTTCTTTTCCTTATCCGCATCCTTTCTATTATGGTCTTCATCGTCTTCTTCTTTTTTCTCGGTCTCCTTTGCCCCCGGCTCCGTACCTCCGCCTTTCTTCACGACTGTCTCTATATAATCCATGTCAACTCCCAGCTCTTCACAAATCCTGCCGACATCCAATATAAGCTTCCTCTCCGTCTCCATCTCTCTGCATATCTCCTTCCCCAAATCATGAAATGAATTCCATTATTTAGGTTATCACTTCGATGCGACACCTGTTTGTCTCGAATGGATGTTTGCTTTTTTTTACTTTTATCTGCAAAAAAATAACCCGTCCGACAGAATAATGTCTGTCGAACGGATTTTCGTGCTAACCGATACCTTGCGAAGCGGGGTCTGTTTCTGGCGTGGACGCCGGCTTATCGTCACTCCCCTGCCGAGACGGTTTCGATCAATCTTGCAAGCAGAGCCGTGCGCGGCGCGATCTCGTCCAGACGCACAAACTCGTCCGGCGAGTGCGCGAAATCCCCCCGCGCGCCGAGTCCGTCCAGCGTCGGAACTCCGCACGCCGCAGTGAAGTTCCCGTCGCTGACGCCCCCGGTCGCCGTCTCGCCGAGCTCGAAGCCCAGCTCGTCCGCGGCGATTCTCCGCGCGATGCCGTACAACCGCGCAATCGCGTCCGTGCGCTCCATCGGCGGGCGCATCATGCGGCCTTCGACGCGCAGCCGCGCTCCCGGCAGGTGCGGACGGAGGCCCGCGATCAGCGCGTGCATCCGCTCCGCCTCGGCCGCCGTCTTCACGCGCACGTCGAGCTCGGCTTCGGCACGGTCCGCGACCACGTTCGTGCCGATGCCTCCGTGCACAACGCCGACGTTCACCGTCGTGCCGATGGCGTAATCGGTGAGGCCGTGCAGATGCTGGATTTGGTGCGCCAGCTCCTCGATGGCCGAGACGCCCTTGGAGGGATCCACGCCCGCATGGGCGGCAATCCCTTCCACGATGAGCTTGTAGCGGCCGCTTCCTTTACGGCCGGTTTTGAGCGCGCCATCCGGCTCCATCGGAGGCTCCAGCACGAAGACCGCCTCGCAGACCCGGGCGGTCTGCTCGATAAGCCCGCGCGAGCTGGGGCTTGAGATCTCTTCGTCGCTGTTAATCAGCAGCACGACGGTGACATCCTTCGCGGGCCCGCGCCCTTCGTCGCCGAGCAGCTTCAGCGCGAACATCGCCTGAAGCAGTCCCAGCTTCATGTCGTATACGCCGGGCCCCAGGGCTCTGTCCCCGGCGAGGCTGTAAGGCCGCCGGGCCGCTTCGCCTTCGGGCCATACGGTATCGTAATGGCCCAGCAGAAGGATGCGCCGGCTGCCGTCTCCCCACTCGCAGAGCAGCCGGTCGCCGGCAACCTCATGGGGAACGCGTGTTACCGTTCCGCCGGTCAGACGGCGGAACTGAATCTCGTACCAGTCCGCCATCCGGTCGCAGAGCGCCTTGTTCCGTGAAGGCGAGTCCATGTTTACGCTCTCTTCCAAGAGCCGGAGCAGCTCCGGCATGTATTTTTCCACAAGAGTTACGTCTGACATACGAAATAAACCTTTCTTTGCGCAAAATAGACGGTACGTCCGTACAAACGCGCTGCGAATAAACGGACGGCATGCAACCCGCATGCCGCCCTCTTTTTTATGAAATGATCCGGTCTTACCTGTATAAAAGATTTTTAATGGGAATGCGAATTCGTGCCGAACAGCTTATCCAGCCCGTACACCCGCTCCAGAATGAAAATAAATACCAGGCTGAGCAGGATGACGACGGACGAAACCGAAGCGACAAGCGGATTGAGCGTTTCCTGCATATAACTGAAAATCGCCATAGGCAGCGTCGTCGTCTCCGGAGAGACAAGAAACAGCGAAACCGTCACGTTATCGAACGAAGTCAGGAACGAGAAAATCATGCCGGACAAAATAGCCGGACGAAGAAGCGGCAGCGTAATGTCGCGGAACACCTGGAACGGGCTGGCCCCCAGAATGTAAGCGGCCCGCTCCAGCGTGTAGTCGTAAGCGCTCAGCCCCGTCATCGTCAGGCGGACCACATACGGGATCGAAATCAGCATATGGGTGATAAGCAGCCCCGTGAAGGTTCCCGCAAGTCCGATCCGGGTGAAAAAGAGAAGCGCGGCCATCCCTATTATAATAGAAGGAACGGTAAGCGGAGACAGCAGCAGCGCGTTAACGAAGCCGCTTCCCGGGAACTTGTATTTATGGATCGCCATGGCGGCCAGCGTGCCGATGATGGTAGACAAAACGGCCGACAGAGCGGCCAGCTCCAGACTGAAAATAAACGATTCGATAAATTCCGGCCGGTCCAAAATTTTCTCATACCATTTCAGTGAAAAGCCTTCCGGCGGGAAGGACAAATAATTGGCCGACGTAAGCGAGGTCGGAATGATGACCAGCAGCGGCGAAACAACGAACAGCAGCACGATAAACGTGATAATGCCGAGCCACGGGATACGCTGGATCACGAGAACACCTCCCGGTAGCGTTTCGTTTCCACGATTTTCGTAAAGACCGTCACGAGCGCGTAGGTGGAAGCCAGCATCAGGAAGGCCAGCGCCGAACCGAGCGGCCAGTCGAGCGTGGCCATAATTTTCTCGTACGTGATGACAGGCATGACTTTAACCGAGCTTCCGCCCATCAGGGCAGGAGTGACGAAAGCGCTCATGGACAAGCTGAACACCAGTGTCGTCCCGGCAAAAATGCCCGGCAAGCTGAGCGGCAGCGTGATGGAAAAAAACGAACGGGCCTTCGAAGCGCCCAAAATTCCGGCTGCTTTGTACAGGGACTGGTCGACGGCATACAGGCTCGTCGCCAGCGCAAGTACCATGTACACGATGAAGGAATCCGTGAGACCGATGACCACGCCGAGCTCGTTGTACAGAAGCTTCAGAGGCTTGTCGATCACGCCGAGCTTGATCAGTGAGCTGTTAATCCAGCCTTTGTCGCCCAGAATGACCACCCAGCCGAAGTTGCGGATAACCACGGAAATCAGGTGCGGCGAAATGATCAGGAACGTGACGAGTCCGCGCATTTTACCCGATGCCTTGGACATGAAGAGCGCCACCGGATAACCGAGAATAAGCGTCAGCAGGACGGTATACAAGCTGAGCTTGATCGTCCGCCACAAGATGCCCGCGTAGTAGGGGTCCTGAACGAACAACAAGTAATTGTGCAGAGAGAACTGCTGCTCGGCGTTCTGCAGACTCTGAAGCAGGATGTAAATCATCGGAATGAGAAACGCGCCGAGCAGAACGATCAGACTGGGGGCGAGAAGAAACAGCCCCGTCCAGGACGACAGGCGGCGGATGCGGGAGGATTTCGCCTGCATGGCCTACTGCTCCTTCCGCGGGAATACGAAGACGTCCTTCGGATTCCACGTCAGTCCCACCTGCTGGCCCGCGGTGTAATCCGCCAGGCCGTCCTGCATCTGCATCCGCACGGTGACCAGCGCGGAGCCGATTTCCACCTCGCATTCCACGAAGGAACCGAGGAAGGCAAGCTGACGGATTGTACCCGCGGCCCGTACGGTATCCGCCAGCATGCCGGAGTCCGTCAGGCGGATTTTCTCCGGACGCACATAGGCGACCACGGATTCCCCGGTCGTAAACGTGCGTCCGTCCGCGGACGCCTCCAGCACGAATCCGGCATCGGTCTGCACAGCCATCCCGCCGTTCGCCAATCCCCGGACAATTCCGGGCAGACGGTTGGATTTGCCGATGAATGTGTGCACAAACTCGGAGGCGGGACGGTTGTAGATGTCCCAGGGCGTGCCGATTTGTTCGACCTTGCCGTGATCCAGCACAACGATCCGGTCGGACAAATACAGGGCCTCCTCCTGATCGTGCGTCACGAAGATTGTCGTAACGCCCGTTTCTTTGTGCAGACGTTTCAGCTCGTCGCGGAGTTCTTCCCTCAGCTTCGCGTCCAGGTTGCTGAGCGGCTCGTCGAGCAGAAGCAGGGACGGCTCGATCACAAGCGCCCGGGCGATCGCGATCCGCTGGCGCTGCCCGCCTGAAAGCTGCTTCGGATAGCGGTCGGCCACATGGGGCAGCTTGACGAGCTCCAGCACCTTCCGCACCTTGTCTTTGATTTCCGCCTTCGGCATTTTGCGCAGCTTGAGCCCGTAGGCTACATTTTCGGCGACCGTCATATGCGGGAACAGCGAATAAGTCTGGAACACCATGCCGAGGTCCCGCTTATTCGAAGGAACGCCGTTCATGCGCTTGCCTTTGATCGAAATTTCCCCGCCGTCCGGGTCCAGGAACCCGGCGATCATGTTCAGCGTCGTCGTCTTGCCGCACCCCGAAGGGCCGAGAAAGGAGACGCACTCCCCCTTCTCGATCTGCAGGTCAAAGTTATCGACGACCACGTTGGAACCGAACGTTTTACGGACGGCTTTAAGTTCGACATCTATCCTCTTTTCCAACTGAATCACCCGTTTTCCGAATCTATTTGCCTACCAGAGGTGCGATTTCCTTATTGAATCGGTCGATCCATGAGGCTGTGCTGCCGCCTACGGTTTCGTAATCGAATTTGACGATTTTGGAGCGGTCGAATTCGAGTTTTTTGGATATATCTTCCGGAAGCTTTACGGATGTAGCCGGGTTATAATACAGCTTTGAAGCGTACAGCGTCTGAATTTCATCCGTTAAAAGGAAATCGATGAAAAGCTTCGCGGCATTCGGATGCTTCGCGTTCTTGGTCATCGTAGCCACGTTCGGCACCAGATTGGCGCCTTCTTTCGGCACGACGAACTTAAGTTCGATCCCCTGGTCCTTCTGCACAATGCTGCGGGCCATCGTCCAGGATGTGTAGGCCGCGGATTTGTTTTGAAGGTTTTGCTGGAGCTGCGCAGCACTTTTCGCAAAGGTCGGCATGTATCCTGCAATCGTTTTCAGTTTTTCAAATCCGGGATCCATATTTTTCTCCGACCCGCCGTTCGCGTAAGCAAGCATGATCAGGGCCGAACGGCCGAAGTTGCTGGAAATTTCGGTCAGCGTCAGATTACCTTTCATTTCGGGACGAGCCAGATCGTTCCAGGACTCCGGAATGGGAAGATTTTTTTCTTTTACAATCGCTTCGTTATAGGAGATGCCCATCGGAGTGAAGTTAACGGCGACACCGCTGTCTTCAGCCACTTTCAGATCGGCGATCACGTTTTGCATATTCGGGATATCGGCTGCTTTAAGCGGTTCGAAAAGACCCTCTTTGCGTCCGATTTCCTGCTCGCCGCCTTCAATAATGGCCACGTCCGTCTGCGGATCGTTTTTAACCGCTTTCGCTTTGGCGACGATTTCGGTCGATACGCCGGATACGTACGTCAATTTGATGTCGGGATATTTCGCTTTGAAACGCTTGAAAATTTCGTCTTTCATCAGCTCTTCTACCGTAGCTCCGTTACCCGCAACAACAAGCTCTTTCTCCGGCTGCAGCGCTGAAGCCGATGCGCCCGGCGAAGCGGAAACTTCTTTTGCCGGCTCTTTCGAAGATCCGCATCCCGCAAGAAGTGATCCGCACAGAGCGGCAACTGAAACCAAGACCCCGATTTTCTTTTTCATGGATGGACATCCCTTCTATTTGGTTTTCTATATTGTTCACTATATATGAACAATGTTTCCTATAAGGAAATCTTAAAGTGATTCTATCACGCTCTTTCCTGCCTAGCAATACATATGTCAGCTTTCAAAAAAGATTATTTTTCCGGAGCGGAACACGACCGAAGCACCTCTAGGAAAGCCAAAATAAGTATGCTACAATAGCAATAATTTGCTTGAATGTCGGGATATTCCGACGATATGACCGCCTGGGGGAGTCTGTTTATGGAGCACCATTTGTCTTCTGTCAAAAACAGCAGCCGCCTGCTCAAAGAATTTCTGGACGGTCCGAAGGAGCTCGGCGTCACCGAACTGAGCCGCCGGCTGCAGTTGTCTAAAGGCGCCGTTCATAAGCTGCTCGCCACGCTGGAAAGCGACGGGTTTATTTCGCAAAATCCGAGCACGAAGCAGTACTCGCTCGGTTTTACCCTGCTTGAGCTCGGCACGAAAGTGCTTCGCGATCATAATCTCGTCGACTTCGCCAAACCTTACCTGCAGCAGCTTGCCGAGAAAACGAAAGAGCTCGCCTGCCTGTGTGTCGTTGACGGGAAAGACGCCATATATGTGGATAAAATCGATTCCCAGCATCCGATCCGTTTTAATGTGGATGCGTTCCGGCGCTTTCCGCTGTATGCCACCTCAGCTTCGCGCGTTATGCTGGCTTTCCGGTCGGAAGTGTATATCGACAGCGTGCTGGCGGACGGAATCCGTACATATACGCCGCATTCCATGCAGTCGCCGGAAGAAATCAAAGAACGGCTCGCGGCTATCCGCAGCCGCGGCTACGAGATTTCGACGAATCTGCGCAACGTCGGCGTGACGGGAATGGCGGCTCCGATCCGGGATGCGACAGGCGAGATTGTCGCGTCCGTCAGCCTTATCGGACCGTCGGACCGGGTCGTTCCGCAGCAGGATTCTTTCCTGCAGCAGGTGCTTCTGACGACGCGCAACATTTCGTTCGGCCTGGGCTACCGATAAAACAAAAAACCACCCGGAATAATATATTCCGGGTGGTTTTGTTCGATTATTGCCGGCGGGAAGCTCTGCCGCCGTGTGCGGGCCAGCCATGGCCACTTTTGCAGACTCGGCTTATTGATCCGCTTATACGACGTCGTAGCCCTGCTCTTCGATCGCTTCTTTGATCTGTTCGGGCTTTACGGCTCCCGCCTCGTATTCCACTTCAACACGGCCCTCGGCCAAATGTACCTGAGCCTTCGCTCCCAGCTCTCCGACCGCTTTTTCAACCGAATTTACACAATGCTGGCAGGACATGCCCTCCACTTTCAACGTCAGTTTTTCCATTTTCCTTTACCCCTTTCTTCTTCCGGTTTCCGGTTAGGTTGGTTTATTTCATAAGCTTATTGACAGTAACGAGCAGTTCGTCGATCACATCCGTATCGCCTTCTTGAATCCGTTCGATCACACAGCTTTTCATATGACCTTCCAGCAGCAGCTTGCCCACGCTGTTCAAGGCCGACTGCACGGCGGCAATCTGGTTGAGCACATCGTCGCAGTACGTGTCTTTGTCGATCATACCTTTCACGCCGCGGATCTGACCTTCAATCCGGTTCAATCTGGAAATCAGGTTGTTCTTCACCTTGTCGCTGTGATGGCTTCGTCTTTCCGTATCTTCGTCGTGCGTATGTGTATGGCAGGAAGTCCCGGCATCCGCCGAAGCAAGCGGAGCATTCTCCGTTTCGCCCGCGGTGCTGCCGTTATCCTTTTCGGAATGGAGTACCATCTTATTCAACCTCCCTCATAAACAGCATAACATACCCCATGGGGGTATTTCAACACTGTTTTTTATATGAATGTAGTCTTTCCGTCGAACCCAATAAATTTGGGGCTTGTTAAAATATTCTGGATTGGGTAATATAAAAATAACATATGAACAATTGCTCATACGTTGTGATATTTATTGGCATCTGCTCTTGAATATTTTACTTATTTTAAGAAACAAATGGCTGCGAGAAGAGAAGGATAGATCTTATCGAGCTTTCGGAACAAAGGAGGAACAGGTCATGAACGATTCAAAAAAACAAAAACAAGCAGGTGCCCCGGACGGGCCGGAACACCGGCACGATCACGGACATTCTCCCGAACAGGGCCAAAGCCGCCATTCTGATTTCAATCAAAATGACGGTCACTTTCATCCGAATGATCATACACACGCACATTCTCACGATCCTCATTCTTCGCATGAGCATTCTCACGACCATTCGCACGATCATGAGCACGGCGGGATCGGGCATCATCACGGACCCAGCAGCAAAAAAGGACTGTTTATCGCGTTTCTCATCACAGCCGGCATTATGGTACTGGAATTCGCCGGCGGACTGCTCACAAACAGTCTGGCCCTGCTGTCGGATTCCGGGCATATGCTGAGCGACGCGGCGTCCCTGCTGCTCAGTCTGGTTGCCATGTGGTTTGCGGTCCGCCCCGCCTCTCCCAAAAGAACGTACGGCTTCTACCGCGTAGAGATTTTAACAGCCATGCTGAACGGCGTCACCCTCGTTGTCCTCTCTATCCTGATTATCCGGGAGGCCGTCGAGCGTTTTGCCCACCCGCCTGCAATCGCGAGCGGCACGATGACACTCATCGCCGTCATCGGTCTGGTCGCCAACCTCGTCAGCGCCTGGTTTCTTACCCGGATGGGCGGCGCGAAAGACAACCTCAACGTCAGAAGCGCTTATCTGCACGTACTCGGAGACGCGCTCGGTTCCGTCGGGGCCATAATCGCCGGGCTGCTGATGCAGGCTTTCCAGTGGTATCAGGCGGACCCGATCATCTCGATCCTGGTCTCGCTTCTAATACTGCGCAGCGCCTGGGGCGTATTGAAATCCGCAACGCACATTCTGCTCGAAGGCGTTCCGTCGCGCCTCGATTCCGATGATGTCCGCAGTGCCCTGCTCGGTATTCCCGGCGTCCGCGACGTCCATGATCTTCACATCTGGACGATCACGTCCGGCATGGATTCGTTCAGCTGTCACCTGCTCATCGACGATGAAGCCGACAGCCAGACGGTTTTACAGCAGGCCGTAACCTGCATGGAGAACAAGTATAAGATCAAACATGCCACTATCCAGGTAGAAACCCGGCATCTGAAGCATGCGGAGTTCAGTATATGAGGTAGAAATGGCCTCCCTACCAGCCCGGCTTGATACAGCCCATAGTCATGAGGTCCCGGCAATACCAATTGTTCGCTGCTCGCGAAGAAGAAACCGAGCAGGCCGGCCTCGCCGATGCCGCGCCAGCCAAGCCGACGGCCCCGTTTACGCCTGATACGAGCCGGCGCAGCCCTGCCGTCATTCCGGCGGCCCGTTTGCCGCATGACGATCTGTAACAAAAAGCCCGCGCATTAAGCCGCGGGCTTTTCGCTTTTGCCGCCGTGAGGCCGGATTGCCCGGAAATGCCCCGCATAACCGGGCGCTGCCTCTTGCCTCTACTCGTCTATTCCCTGGTGAGTTTCGGCGGCAATTTCTTTCAGCGAGCGGATTTTACCGTGGGGATTTTGTCTCTGCTTTCGGCTTTTGGCCAAGCTTTCCTTCCGGCTTTTCGATTGGGTCATGAAACGACACTCCTTTTTATGAAGGGTACGGTTCGTCGCCGAGTCGATTCTCCGCTCAGCCTCCCTAGTTTTCGCCCGGAAATGGCCCCGCTATACGGCCGCTTTACTTTTTCATCCTTTTTTCTGGCCAGACCCGCTTACCAGCTCCGTTTCCATTAAAGGGATTCGGTTCCGGTTTTCTTTTCAGGCTTTCCGTTTCGGGTCCTTTAGTGCCTTGCAAAAAACAACTTGAAGCCCGTACTGGAACGATTTAGGATAGAAGATAGAAGAAAAAGGAAAGAACCGTCACGAAAGGAAACTCCGAAGACATGTACTCCGTTGGCGAACTTGCGCGTAAAGCGAACATCACGGTGCGCACGCTGCACCATTATGACCAGATCGGGCTTCTAAAGCCCTCAGGCTCAACCGAAGGCGGCCACCGGCTGTATTCCGACGAGGACGTCATGCGTCTGGAACAGATTGCGATTCTCAAAAAAATGGGACTCGGGTTAAAAGCCGTCCAAGAAATGCTGGACAGCTACGGAACCGACTGGCTCTCCTGCCTAGAAGATCAGCTTCAAATGGTCCGGCGCGAGAAGGAAAAGCTCGAAGAACTGGAGAGCATGCTCCGCGTTACGATTCATTCCGTCCAAATGGAAGGCACGCTGAACTGGAACACGATGTTTCAAATGATCCGGCTCAGTCAAAAAGACCCTGCGGCCAAGCAGCGCTTTATCCGCGAACATTTCACCGCCGAAGAGCGGAAGCGGCTCAGCAAGCTGCCCAATCTGAGCAAGGATGATCCTCTCACACTTCGTTGGACGGAAGAGGTTGCGCGGGCAAGGTCCGTCATGCACGAAGACCCGGCTTCTCCCGCTGCGCAGGATGTGGCTGCCCGAATCACGGGGCTGGCCTTGGAGGCTTTTGACGGCGATCAGACCTTGATGAACAAGCTGTGGGACCTGCACGGCGCGGAAGATAATCCTATGCTCCTCTATCCGTTCGAACCCGAACTGCTGGAGTTTCTAACCCGGGCGTTCGAGTATTACGACCGCAATCAGACGGTGCACGGTGCTGTACCCGCTCCGCAACCCTCCGGGGACAGGATACGCGGGAAGTAAGAAAGTGAGGATCGTGCGAACGGTCCATACCACGAACAGCAAATAACCGAATAACGGACTAAACAGGTATCGGCCTGATGATGGAGGTTTCGCGTGTCTTTTTTTAAATGGTTTTTTAACAGTATGAAGTCGCAGCCTGTGCAAAAGCAGCCAAAAGCTCCGCCCGTTCAATTGTTTTCCTCTTTCGCTCCGTATGGGCTGGGAGTTCTGGAGAATGACAGCCTCAAGCCTGTAGAAGCCCGCTTCGATGAGGTTTTCGGGAAACATGCCAAGTATTGGGACCATGTAAAAGCACGCGTGCTGAAAGAGCACCCGGGCATTTCGGAAACGGAGTATTCCTGGTTCTTACTGGAATTCAAGCGATTCCTGGCACTCAATATTTATTTGAACAACGTGGGTATGTACAGCGCGTCCGTGGATGCCATCTGGCACGAAGCCCTGATGTTCACCCGCGATTATCAGGAATTTTGCAGAGATCTGCTGGGAGAAATGATTCACCATTCGCCGCATGTCGGCGATACTCCGCAGCCGGGTGAGCATGAAAGAGCCCTTTTCGAGCTGGTCTACTCCCTGGTGTTCCGCTTCTATCCGGAAAATGAGCAGCTGCTCGGGAAATTCGGACAGCGCAGGCTTCACCCCGAATTTATCGCGTATGCCCGCGATTTTGACTGGAACCGGATCCGGCGGGATTATTTCAAGCCGAATACGATCCCCGTCTTTGAAGAAGCCGTTCAGGATCTCGTCCGTGAACTTTTTAACAGCATCCAAAATGCCCCGCCGGCCGCTGCGGCCCGTGCCGGAACTTCCCGCAGGATGTCTTCGTCCGCAAGGCCGTCGGCTTCTTCTTTTAACGCCAATGACGTGTCCGGCGCAGGATATGGCGCTCTTAGCGCTCTGCTTTTTTACTCCATCCTGAACGGGGACGACGACCGTGAAGGCAGCGGCGGCAGCGGCTCCGGCGGTTCGGATTGCAGCAGCTCTTCCTGCAGCTCATCGGACTGCGGCGGCTCGTCGGACAACAGCTCGTCCGGCAGCGATTCTTCCTGCAGCAGTTCGTCCTGCAGCGGTTCGTCCGACAGCGGCTCCTCGTGCAGCAGCTCATCGTCCTGCAGCAGTTCCTCATGCAGCAGTTCGTCCTGCAGCTCATCATCCTGCAGCAGTTCGTCTTGCAGCAGCTCCTGACCCGGCAGGACAGGGGGGCTTATGCGGCTTCACAACAAAGCAACGACGACCACGACGTCAAACAACAAATCGACCGCACCACCGCTTTTGCGCGGTTCGTGCGGTCGATTTCCGAATCCGTGGATAGTATTCTCACAGGGTAAACGCGTAAACGATGCACATCTGGGCCGCTACGTATGTCAGCCAGACCCAATATCCTTGATGCCTGAGAGACCGGCCCCCGATGGCTGAGGCTCCGATGATCGTGTCCGATACGACGAAAAGCAGTCCGCCGGCAGCCGGCAACCAAAGCACTCCGCCAAGGGACCAGGCCATTGCAGCCGCAGCAGACGCCATGGCCCCGATCCACAATCCGTAGACGAGCGAGCCGGTGTTGAACAAGCGCGGAGCGTCGGGATTGCGGATCAGGAGCAGCCAGGCGGCGATCAGCACCAGGCCGTAGAACACGGCGGCGACAGCCAGCCCCGCGTTCATCAGGTCAAGGCCCTCACGGTGCAGGGCGGCCGCGAACGCTGCGATGTAAAAGACGTGCGCCACCGCAAACGTCAGCATTCCGCCGATCATCGGATGCCTCCAGGGGATGATGCCGGCCATGGACAAGTCGCCGATGAACGACCAGGCCATTCCCCAGAAGATCCACTCTTTGGAGGTGGAGGCCGGATCGTCCCGCCACAAGGCAAATGCCGCTGCCGTAAGCGTCAGGCTGATCAGCATCCTCACCCACAAAGGAAGCCGGATTTCCGTGCTTTTACGCCGGGCGTCCGAAATTCCGAGACCGGTACCGGCGGCAAACAAGATCACTTGTACGGCCCAAAGCCATCCCATCATCAATTTCCCCCTTCTCCCGTGAGGCGCGTGCACGCCTTTGCCGTTACCTATTCTTACCCCGCGCGTCCCGCGGACAATCCGGCGCTTTTGAACCCGCACATAAATGTATGCGCCTCACCTGCCGGGTTTTCATGGAGAACCGGCCAAGTCCGCATCTTTTTACACGTGTTATGCGCTCCCCATTTCCTATCCTTCATTTTAATTTACTCCTTGCCGCACCTGTGACGACTGGAGTCCGGCCGTCTTTTCAGCGGCCGTCGGCCTCTTTGATCCGCACCGCAGCCCAGTCCGTCCGGTAAAACCGGTACATGACGGCAAGGCCGAAGGCGGCAATAAACGCATACAGCGAAATCCACGCGCCGGCCGAACCGAATCCCCACACAAAAGTGAGCAAATACGCGAGCGGCACGAAAAAGACCCAGCTGAGCACAAGGGAAGTTCCCAGCAGAAAGGTCGTATCTCCGATTCCCCGCAAACCGCCCGCGTAGAAATTCAGGAGCCCGTCAAACAGCTGCAAAAACGCGGAAATCCGGATAAGGTCGGCGGCAAGCACGTAAACCTCCGGGTCCTGGGAATACAGCTTCGCGATCGGAACGGCGAAAACGAATTCCACCGCTCCCAGAACAAGCAGGCAGATGCTGCCGAGCACCGCCGTATCCGTGCCGTACCGCCGGGCAAGATCGGGCCTGTGCTTGCCGACCTCCCTACCCACGAGAATCGTCGCCGTGGAGGCGAAGGCGAAAGCCGGCATGAAGCCGAGCGCCATCACGTTCAGGGCAATCTCGTTGGCGGCCAGCGCCTCAGTCCCCAGACGGGTTACGAACATGGTGAAGACGAACATGGCCAGGCTCATCGCGAATTCCTGCATGCCGAGCTTGCCGCTTTCGCCGGCGATCAGGCGCGCCTCCCGGCGGTCAAGCTTCACGCGGGTGCGGGTCCGGTATTTGTCATGCAGCCGGAAAAACACGATGTACACGGAGCCGATACTGCAGATGGCTTCTCCGATAAGAACGGCAAGCCCCGCGCCCGGAAGCCCCAGCTCGGGAAACCCCAGACGGCCGTACGTCAAACCGTAGGTGAACACGATCATCGCCGCGTTTCCCAGAATCGTAAGTGCCATAGGGGACCGGGTATCCCCGATTCCCCTCAGAAATCCGAACAGGACAAAATTCAGCACGGAAAACGCCATCGCATAAAACCGCAGCTCCAGATATTCCTTTCCTGCGGCGACCAGCTCCCCGGAGCTTCCCATCAGCCGCAAAATCCCTTCGCTTCCGAACCATCCCGCCGCCAGAATAACGGCAATGAGAGCCAGACAAAGATAAAGCGCGATATACGTGCGCTCCACGCCTTTCTTCATATCCCCCGCCCCGAAATTTTGAGCGACCAGATAATTAACCGTGTGGCCGATTCCCGAGCAGGCAGCCCAGGCGTTGTACATAATAATGTTGCAGATTCCTACCGCAGCGATGACGAGAGCGCCCATCGGGCCCACCATCATCAAATTAATCGTACCGGTCAGCGTCGCCGCCGCGAACGACACGATCGACGGAACCGCAAGCCGCAAAATCATTCCCCAGTTTGTAAACATACCTAGTCTTCGGGCACCGCAGCCGGTACCCCCCTCCCGTCAGGCTTCTGTTCCGCTTGTTTGACCTTCTTAAGCTGCGCGACAATCAGGAAACTCACGATGACAAGCAGGAACCACGAGCTCATTTTGCCGAATGAGACAAGCTGCCAGCTTTCCCTCTGGTTCGGATACTGCCAGGCCCCCAGAAAGGTTGCGATATTTTCCGCCAGCCAAATAAAAAAGCCGATAAGAAAAAAGGACAGGACAAGCGGCATCCGGTACGTTTTCCTGCCGACGGTAAACAGGACCGCAGTCCGGAAAAACAGCACGAACAGCAGCACGGTCAGTACCCAGCGCAAATCCCATATATAATGGTGGGTCATAAAATTCAGATAGATCGCCGCTCCGAGCGGAACCGTAAACCACGGCGAAGGCCAGCTGGTCAGCTCCACATGCATTCTCCGCCAGGCCTGGCACAAATAACTCGCCACGCTCGCATACATAAACCCGCTGTAAAGCGGTACGCCCCATACTTTCGTCCAGGCTTCCTCCGGATACGACCAGGAGCCCATATTGACCTTATAAATCTCCAGCACCAGCCCGATCAGATGGAACAGGCAGATTACTTTCACTTCATCCTTTGTTTCCAGCCCCGTCCGGACCATTGCCCATTGAATCAGCAGGCAAATGACCAGCATAAGGTCATACATATGGGGCACATCGGCTGCCTTCAGCACTGCCAGACTGATAAAAATAAGAACGGGAAACAGACACGAAAGAGCTTCCAGCCAGCCGAAAAGCAGCAGCTGCCGAATCCCGTGACGTACGGATCGAATCATGGGAAATTCCCCTTTCAGCTTTGGAGGTTCCAGGCATCTTCTCCTGCCCGTAATCCATTCCTCTGCTAGTTTAGCACAAGTTTTCCAAGCAGGGAGAAAATAAAACCGGAAAAAATCCCGCATTTATTTGATCCGCGGGTATTGACAGAATCTTTTTTTGAAGGAAAAATGGGGGTGCGGAGCTGTCAAACCGAACACACTCAAAGGCGGTGCACGATGAGTAAACACGTCTCCATGCAAAACATTGCCGACCGGCTTGGCATTTCAAAATACACCGTTTCACAAGCGCTTTCAGGGAAAGACGGGGTCAGCGAAGAAACGCGCCTGAAAATCATGGAAACCGCAAGGACCATGGGGTACCGGAAAAAAATAAACAAAAGCCCGGCCGCGGCCGGACTTTTTCGGGACAGGGATGACGACAGAAGAGAAACCGCACCTTCCTCCGCCGATCCTTATATGCTGGTGTGGATACAAAGCTCAAAGCAGCAGGACCCGTTCTTCTGGCCGAAGGTCATCGACGGCCTTGCTCAGACGTGCCGCGACCTCCAGGCGGACTATATGCTGATATCCGTCCCGGCCCACCGGGAAAACGAGCTGATCATGCCCGGATTTCTGGATCCGGCACGTTGCATGGGACACATTCTCCTCGGCACCTTCTCGACGCGGGCGGTCATCTCCCTGCAGCAGACCGGACTTCCGCTCGTGCTTGTGGACCATGAGGAGCCTCTCGTCAACGTGGATTGCGTCGTCAACAGCAATATCGACGCCGCCGTGGCCGCGACCAAGCAGCTTTTGCGGGAAGGCTGCGACTCGCTCGTTTTCGTGGGGAGCGACTCCTTCTCCGTCAGCTTCAGGGAACGCGGGCTTGGCTGCCGGATGGCTGCCGAGGAAGCCGCCGAATCGGGCCGTCCCGTCTGCCTGAGCAAGTGGAACGTGCCTTACCTCAGCCCGACGTGGCCCCACGATCTGGCGGTCCGCGTGGGCGCCGTCTCCACGAGCGAGCTGCCGGACGGCTTCATCTGCGCGAACGATCACATCGCGCTGCGGCTGATGGCTCTGCTCAAGCAGAGGGGCTTCGACATCCCCGGCCAGTGCCGCGTGATCGGGTTTGACAATATCGAGGCGGCGGCCGCTTCGTCGCCTCCGCTCAGCACGGTCGAGCTGAGCAAGGAGCTTCTCGGCATCCGGGCGGTAGAGACGCTTTTGTACCGCAAGCGTCACCCCGGCCGCGCTCACGAGAAGATCGTCCTCGCGCCGGAGTTCATTGCGCGGGCGTCAGGCTAGCGCACACGCACGCCGCGAGGGAGAGCAGCGGAAGTCGTGGAGCCCCTGCGGAGCTTGACTTTCTCGCGATGTGAGCTATTGGCCGCGGACGCGCTTTACGCAGCCTCGTGCTCGTGCGGCCCCGGCGAGGCAAGGCTGCGCAGCAGCGCTTTTACGCCGTGAGCAGGAGCATGGCTGCGGCGCAGGACCGCGCTTGAGCTTGCGGCGCGGCGCTCCGGCGAGCCTCATGGCATCGCGCGGAGGTGTGGCCCATACGCTTGCGCGGGCATCGGGCTGCGCCCGGCAGGCTCAAGGCTTCGCAGCAGCGGCCTCGTGCTGCCGCCCCCTCGGCGCAGACGCTCACGGCGAGCTTAGCGCGCGGCCCTGCCGCCCGCCTTAGCCCTGCGGTTTCCAGGCGAGCACCCGGATCCGGCAGTAGTCGCCGGTCCAGGTGCCGTCGCGGAACAGCTCGGGCCGCAGACGCTCCTCCACGCTCTGTGTGATGCGCTCCCGAGCGGCCGCATCCGTGCCGGCTAAGAAGCTGCCGGCAAACGCGTGGAGCCAGTGCCGGATGGCCTCCTCGCCTCCCGGCAGCTCCGTCGGCCGGTCGAAGCGTTCCGCGAAGCGGACATCGAGCCCGGCCCTCTCCAGCACGCCCGTGTATTCCCCGATAGTCGGGTAATACCAGGGATTGCGCGGCTCGGGGTCGATCCCCTCTTCGCGCACGGCCTCGTGAATCGCCCGCTCGATCCGGGCCACGTTGCCGAAGCCTCCGAATTCGGCCGCGAACCTCCCGCCCGGGCGCAGCGCTTCCGCTACCGTTCGCGCGGCTTCATCGGCCTGCGGGACCCAGTGCAGCGCGGCATTCGAGAATACCGCGTCGAACTTCCGGCCGCTCCGGTATGTCCTTGCGTCCCCTACCTCAAAAAGGAGCTCCGGGTACTTCAGTCTTGCCTGTTCGATCATGGTCTCCGAGAAATCCACCCCGGTCACTTCCGCGCCGAGAAGGGCCATCTGCCCAGCCAGGCTGCCCGTTCCGCAGCCCAGATCCAGCACCGACTCACCCTGTACCGGACCCAGAAGTTCCACCACTCCCCGGCCTAATTTGGATACGAAATGCATCTGCGTGTCATAATGATCCGCATCCCACTTTCCCTGTTCCGCTTCTTTCATACCGAACGCCTCCCGTTCCCGTCTGTGCGGGTAATACATTCAGTATGAAGAGAACGGCTTATAATGTCTAATATATAAAAACTACGTTGTTTATAGTTTATTCCTATAAAGAAAACGCCGTTCAAGCGCACCATCTGCGCTTGCGGAATTGTCTAAACGTTTTTATACATACCGCTCCAGATAAGATAGCACGACCGACACCAAAGCAAACACGAGCGCCGCCAGCGTAATTTTGGAGCGGATAAATCCCGCCATTCCTTTGTTCTGCTTTTCGAGCTGCTTCTGCTTGTTGGGAACCTCGATTTGACTGGGATCGTTGTCTTTCCTTCTCATCGTAAAGGCCTGGAAACCGATGCCGCTTACGATTGCCGACACGATGAGCAGAATTAAAGCGAGTAAAAATAACGTATCCGAAATTGATCTAAGCACAGGCGACCATCCTTCTCTTGTCCATTACGGGTTATTTCTTTATTATACTTCATTTGCTCCTATACTTCATTTACTCAACAGAATCTCTTCCACTCCCGCCGCTTCCGTCCCCCGCCCCATAAGGAAGGCTGCCCGCTTCCGCGGACAGCCTGCTGCGGCCTTAGGCCGGAGTATTCTTTTTGTTACCTTTTATACGGGTACGGATAGTATGGAGGATAGTTATAGTAAGGCGGGTAGTACGGGTAGTATGGCTGCGGGTAGTACGGATAATAGGGATAGTAGGGATAACCGCCATGGTAGCCTCCGTGGTAGCCTCCGTGATACCCCCCGTGGTAACCGCCTCCCGGATAACCGCCGTGATAGCCGCCTTGGCCGCCATGGTACCCTCCGGGGTAACCGCCCTGACCTCCGTGGTAGCCTCCGGGACCGCCGAAGCCTCCCTGTTTACGGGCTTCTTCGTCTCCCTCCGTGCTGATCCATTCGCTTTGGTTCCACTCCTGCTGGAGCCCGTATGTGTCTTGGCCGTATGCGCCCTGACCCTGCGCTTCAAATGTCATTGGAATCCCTCACCCTCCGTAATGTTGTGCCCAAAGGCGTTTTGCATCTAACACATCGTATGAGCAGATGCCCAGAAGGTGAGAAAAGCGCCCAAAATTGGGCGCCTGCCCAGACGAAGCCGGGAGAAGGAAACATAGCTAATCAGGGAGAAGCCGGATAAAAAGCGCTTTTAACACTTCGGAAGCTACGCTTTTTGAACGCCGCCACTGAGCATGCTCGCCTTTTTCCAATTGCCCCAGAAATAGTAGGCGACCGAAAGCAGGGAGCCCAGCGTGAAGCCGATCGGGAAGCTCCACCATACGGCATCCAGACCGTAGGAACCGGCCAGGTAATACGAAAGCGGGATGCGTACGCACCAAAGCGCCAGGAAGGTGATCAGAAGCGGGAACATGACGGCCCCCGTCGAACGCACCACGCCCGATACCACGAAGGTAATGCCGAAAATAATAAAACTCCAAAGCGTGAGCAGGTTAATCCGCATGCCGATTTCGATGGCTTGGCCTTCGGGAAGGAACAGGCTCAGGGCGCTGCGGTTGAACAAATAGATCAGGCAGACGAGAATGCCCGTCATCAGAACGTTGTACATGACCCCGACGCCGGTTACGCGGTGCACCCGGTCCCATCTTCCCGCGCCTACATTCTGGGCCGCGAACGACGAAACGGCTCCGCCGATCGCCATAGCCGGCATTTGGACGTAGGAGGAAAGCTGGATCGCAGCCCCGTAGGCCGCCGTCGCCTCCGAACCGAACCGGTTTACGAGGTTGATCATGGCCAGTGAACTTGTCGAAACGACGATCATCTGCAGCCCCATGGGAACGCCCTTTTTCACGAGCGATCCGATAATCGCCCCGTCGAAGCGCAGCAGGTGCCGGTCTTCGCGCGTAATGCGGAGAAAGTATTTTTTACGGTACAGCGACCAGAGTATGGCGACGAGGGCAACCAGCTGCGAGATGCCTGTAGCGAGTGCGGAGCCCGAAATGCCCAGAGCGGGGATGGGACCCCAGCCGAAAATAAGCAGCGGGTTCAGCGCGATATCCAGAATAATGGAGAGCACGAGAAACCGGAAGGGCGTTTTGGAATCCCCCGCGCCGCGCAGTATCGTCATAATCATGTTATAGCAGAACATAAAAGGCATGCTCATAAAAATAATTCTCAGATAAGCGTTGGCCATGTCCATCGCATCTGGGGGAGTATGCATCCACTGCAAAATCTGCGGGGACAAAAGCACACCTAAAATTCCTACGGCCAGCGAAAGGGTGAAGAAAAACAAGGCGCTTGCCCCCACTACCCGCTTCGCCTGGGCGGTATCGCCCGCTCCTATGCTCTGCCCGATCATGATCGTGGATGCCATTCCTATGCCGAAGATAGAGCTGAGCATAAGGAACATGACATTATTCGCATTGGACGTAGCCGCAAAAGCGCTCTCTCCCAAAAATTTTCCGACCCAGATGCTGTTTACCGTTCCGTTCAGTGACTGCAGCACATTTCCGTAAAGTACGGGCAGGGAAAAAAGGAGAAGTTTTCTGGCAATCGGGCCTTCGGTCAAATCCATCTGTGCTTCGTTTTTCGCCATGGCGGGGTGTTCCTCCTGATAAAATAAGCCGCGCCTGTATAAGGTTCCCTCTCGGGAACGGAACCAACCGCGGCAAGCCGATATCCTTATGTTACCATAGCGCAAACCCGGTTAGCGAAGCTCCTGTGCGGACAACAGAAACCGCCTACCTCGTCAATTCACGGCGGTTAGGCGGTATTCTTCGGTTATCTTGGTTTAAGAAAAAAATTACCGGTTTAGCAGACTGCCGACATACCGCAGCAGCTCGTTCGCGCAAACCGGGCAGTAGCCGTGTCCGTCAATCAGCTGCCGTGTCACTTCGTTGATCTTCTTCAACTGTCTTTCGTCCGGCGTCTTGGTCGACGTGGTAATTTTAACGATATCCTTCAGATCGGCGAACAGCTTCTTCTCGATCGCTTCGCGCAGCCGTTCATGCGTGCTGTAATCGAACCGCTTCCCTTTGCGGGAATAAGACGAAATCCTGATCTGGATTTCTTCGCGGAACGCTTTCTTCGCATTTTCGGAAATGCCGATCTGCTCTTCGATCGAACGCATGAGACGCTCGTCGGGGTCCATCTCCTCCCCGGTCAGAGGGTCTTTGATTTTGCCCCAGTTGGAATACGCTTCGATGTTGTCGAGGTAGTTATCGAACAGCGTTTTGGCCGACTCGTCGAACGAGTAAACGAACGCTTTCTGTACTTCCTTCTTCGCGATATCGTCGTATTCTTTACGGGCAACCGAGATAAAGTTGAGGTAACGCTCCCGTTCGTCCCGGGTGATGGACGGATGCTGGTCCAGCCCTTCCTTCAAAGCCCGCAGCACGTCTAGTCCGTTGATGCACTGAAGATCATGGCGGATGAGCGCGCTGGAAATCCGGTTGATGACATAGCGGGGATCGATGCCGCTCATCCCTTCTTCCAGATATTCGTTCTGCATCTCTTTCAGATCCGCATCCTTGTATCCTTCCACGGCTTCGCCGTCGTACATCCGCATTTTTTTCACGAGATCCATGCCCTGCTTCTTCGTTTCCTTAAGACGGGTCAAAATCGAGAAAATAGCGGCGGCCCGCAGCGCATGCGGCGCAATATGAACGTGCGACATATCGCTCTGCTTAATAAGCTTCGTGTAAATTTTCTCTTCGTCCGTCACTTTCAGATTATAAGGAATCGGCATGACAATCATACGCGACTGGAGCGCCTCGTTCTTTTTGTTCGCGATAAAAGCTTTATACTCCGATTCGTTCGTATGCGCCACGATCAGCTCATCCGCCGAAATAAGCGCGAAGCGGCCCGCTTTGAAATTGCCCTCCTGCGTCAGGGACAGCAGATTCCACAGAAATTTCTCGTCGCACTTCAGCATTTCCTGAAACTCCATTAATCCGCGGTTCGCCTTGTTCAGCTCCCCGTCGAAACGGTAGGCGCGCGGGTCCGATTCGGAGCCGTACTCCGTGATCGTGGAAAAATCGATGCTTCCGGTCAAGTCCGCGATATCCTGGGATTTCGGATCGGACGGACTGAACGTGCCTATCCCCACTCGGTCGTCCTCGGAAATCAGCACCCGCTCGACCAGCACGTTCTCGATGCTGCCGCCGTATTCGGTTTTCAGCCTGAGCTGGCAGGACGGGCACAAGTTTCCTTCGATGCGTATACCCAGCTCGGCCTCTATTTCCGGCCTCAATTCACTTGGAATGAGGTGAAACGGATCTTCGTGCATCGGGCAGCCTTTAATCGCATAGACGGCTCCCTTGTCTGTCCTCGAAAACTGCTCCAAACCCCTTTTAAGCAGCGTGACGATCGTCGATTTGCCTCCACTTACCGGCCCCATCAGCAGCAAAATACGTTTGCGTACGTCCAGACGCCGTGCGGCGGAGTGGAAATATTCCTCCACCAGCTTTTCGACCGCGCGGTCGAGCCCAAAGATTTCCTGGTCGAAAAAGTTGTACCGGGTGTGCCCGTCGTTCTGTTCAATGCCGTGAGAAGCGATCATCTCATACACACGCGCATGGGCTGTCATCGCTAGACCCGGATTTTGCCGCACGAGCTCGAAATACTCCCGGAGCGTGCCCGACCATGCAAGCTGCTCCTTCTCGGTCCGGTGCTCCGTGATGCGTTTGAAAATATCCATGGGTACCTCCTCTCACTGCCATTGCCTCAAAAGAGCGGATAGCTCGTGATAGTGATTTTAGGGTATTACAATCCTATGCGGTCCAAGGACAATTCTTGCCACTAAATTTGTACAGGAACAAAGGAAAAACAAGCCTCACAACCGGTGGGAGATCGGTGGAAGTCTTTGCCGCCGGGACCCGTCCCGCACGTCTTTTTTCATGCTATAATCAAGAAACCGGAAAATCGTTTTAGAAGGAAGGGGGCGCAAAAAAGGAATGGCGATTCGGAGCGAAACGGAGCTTTACGGCCCGGTAAAAGCCTACTGGGAGAAGCTCGGCTACGACGTCCGGGGAGAAGTCCGGCACTGCGATCTCGTTGCCGTACTCGAAGGCGAGCCGCCGGTCGTCGTCGAGCTCAAGCGAAGCCTGACCGTGCCTCTGCTGATCCAGGGACTCCGGCGGCAGGATGTGACGCAGCGCGTCTATATCGCGATCGAGCTTCCCGCCAAGGGACGTGTCCCCCACCGGATGACTTGGGCGGATATCCGCAAGCTGTGCGGCCGGCTCGGTCTCGGACTCATCACGGTGCAGTTCTACAAAACGCGGAAGCCCGCCGTCGAGGTAGTGTGCGAGCCGCCGGGCCCCAGCGGCGACGCCCCAGCGCGGAAAACGACCGTACGCAAACGTGCTGCGGAGCGCGTGCTCGGCGAATTCCGCGAGCGCAGCGCCGACTACAACGTGGGCGGCAGCCGCGGGCTCAAGCTCGTCACGGCTTACCGCGAGAAGGCGCTGCACTGCGCCCTTCTCCTCCGCGAGCAGGGACCGCTCTCTCCCCGCAGCCTGCGCGAGCTTACGGGCAACGCCAAGACGGCGGCCCTGCTCCAGCGCAACGTGTACGGCTGGTTCGTCCGCGTCAGGCGCGGCCTGTACGGGCTGACGCGCCCGGGCGAAGAGGCGCTGGACACGTTCGCGCATGTGATCGCCCGCTTCGGGCCCCGCGGGGCGGGGGCGGCCTTGCAAGCCGGGCTGCCGGAAGCGGGCGGGCCTCCGCATGATCGGCCGGATGGGGCGGGAACGGGCTCCGCGGACGAGCGGGAGGTGGCTGCAGCTGGTTCCGTGGAGCTTAGGAACGTGCCGCGACCTGCTGAGAAGCGTAACGTACAGAACGTATCGGTCCAGCTAGGCGCTAGCGATCGGGAGGACAAAACGGACATATCCGGTTTGCAAAACGTGCCGAAGCTAAGAAAGAAACAAACGAAAGTAAAAAAAGGAGGCTCGACTTGAGCCTCCTTTTTATTTAGTTAGAGAGTACGGGAGTGGTAACCGGCCCTCCCTGATATTCTTAGGCTAAGTCAGAATCAGCGTTATAAATCCTCAAATGACATTAGCCAAATCACTGCAGGAAAAGTCAGCATAAAAACTCGTGAGATTCTAAGCTCCTTTATTTGGAAGAGACCCGGCTTAAGTTTTAGCAGAAAAATTACTTTTTATTTACTTTTTTGATTAGAAATAAAGCCGCAATTACTATGAAAATAATGATCATTACAAATATAATTCCTACTGGCGTTATCAAATACATCATAAGTAACACCTTCTTTCCAATATCTTTAAGCATTTATATATTACCATAAAATCCATATTATTTCTACAAATTACTCAAGTTTTATTTTCCGTTATAAATATATATACTAATATAAGGAAATCTGATACAATAAAAGGGAAACAAAATATAACCATTGGAGGAAATTTTTATGATAAAAATTTGGGGGTTGTCTTTAACTTTTGTTCTTGCTCTGTCTATTATGGTCACTGGTTCTGCCTTTGCGGAAGAATCAATTAATGACAAAGAAAAGGTTAAGGGCTTGGAAGTACTACAAAGTTCTGAAAACACATTTTATAAAAATGGGGTTGAGGTTACAGTCACAAAAAAAGAATTAAAAGGTGGAAAAAATGAATTAGAAAAATTAATAAAAGAAGCCAAAAATGAAGGGCAATTTATAGTTTCGACCGATGAATTTCAAGGCACTTCTCAAATAACACCAATGGCGCTTGGAAGTAGCGTAAAATATGGAGGAAACAATTGTGAAAACAATAGTTATATCGGAGCTTGTGCATATGGGAATGCAACACTTAGCGTTAATTGGGCAGGATTTGCAGGTTTTCAATCATCGGGTACAGTGATTCAACAAATCGTCGGGAAGAATGGTTATAATATTACTGAAGCAGCAGGTCAACCAAGGGTAAAGGCAGTTGCATATGGTCTCGTAGGTGGCAACACTATCGTCTATAATACATACAATTATAAAGCAACAGATTGGGGTTCCCTTTCTACATTCAATTTTAATGAATCAGAACCTGGTATCATTGTTAGCGTTGGAATTAATTTAGGTGCAGATTTTAAATATAAACTTAATGGCAATTGGAATAATACCACTGTTTGGTGTAACTTAACACAACAATAAAATGTAGCTAAAACCAGTAGCGCAAGCTGCTGGTTTTTATTATTTCGCTCCCAATTTCCATACCATTAAGATCGGAGAGTTAATGACAACGCTATGCGTCATATTCGAGGAACTTATCCGTGTAGCGTTTCATAGCTTAGGTGGAAAATAAAATAAAGATTAGCTACATATTTATTTAAGCAAAAGGTAAACAATCCAAAAACTCGTATCACTGTTTGACCAGATGTAAAAACGTGCATAAAAAGGCCTCTCATCGAGAAGCCTTTCATCCCGTTACATTCATTCCGTAAATACCTACAAGCCACAAGCCCACATAAAGCGCAATACCCGCTATAACCAGTATCAGCAAAATATTAAGCAGCCGGATCGTCAGGCTCCACTGGTTTTTCTCCGGCTTCGCGTTCCGGTTCGGTAGTTCCGTCAAAACATTCACCTCATTAAATAATCATTATATAGAAATATCATACATCCTTTCCAGATATTTAGCACGTTAGAATTTTAAAATTTCCCGGACGTATTTGTATGTAGACCGCAGGATCTTTTTATATAAACTGCGCCCGGCACATACAAGCTCAAGCTTTCCCACGACAAAAAAGAACCTTTCCCGTATATAGCGGAGAAGGTTCTCTTCGGTTTTAACGCTTAAGCGAAGCGATCAACTGACCGGTGGACACGACTTTGGCGTAATCGGCCGGCGTGCCCTTATGCGTATAACCGTCCGGCCAGAACGTGGTTGAAGACGGCGGCGTCGAGTTTGCGGAGGACATGATCGTCCAGGCGCCGGCGGTGTTCCGGAAGCTGATGCCGCTGCAAACGACCTGATTGTGGAGCGTATTCCAATTCGGCAGCGGATTCGGAATCGTCGTAAACGACCGGTCGCAGGCGGCGACTACCAGCCTCGCACTCGTAAGCGAACCGAAAGAGCCCGTCGCCCCCGAAAAAGTTTTCACCACGGTGCCGTTAACTTTGAATTCCAGCTTGTTCGAACTGTTGACGGACAGCTCGATGGGCACGGTGCTTCCGGCCGCAAGATTGAAGGCCCCGCCGTCGTCGGCAGCTCCCGTGTTCCAGAACCAGTGCCACTTGCCGCTCTGCGCTTCCGTATAGTTGGTGGACAGGCCGCACTCGTAATTCGTATTGGACCCGTAAGCACCCAAATAAAAATTAATAAACCCGCCCGTCGTTCCGACCGATGCGCCGGAAGGCAGCTGGATATTCGTTTTCAACCCGTAAACCGCATCGCTCTTGGTCCACCGTAAAATTTTCGCATACTCTGCCATAGATTTGTTCCTCCTGAGGTTCAGTCTAAAGGTAGGAGCTAATCCGGGCGTCGCCCGCCGGACAGCCGAGCCTTGTAAAAAGGCGCGGCTTTGCTCCTTCACTTAATAAGGCGAACGGAGTCCGGCTTTTACAACCTTCTTTTGAAATTTTTTTATTAAAAAAAGAACCGGCAGAATCGTCCCGTCTCCTCATGCCGCGCCGAGCTCTCACCCAAGCCGAGCCTTCCAGGCTGCAGGCATTAAAAAAGGCGGAGGGACCGGCCTCCTGTCTGACAGGTGCCGTCCTCCGCCTTTATCAGGCGTGCGGTAAGTTGTTCTTCTTGCGGATCGCTTTGTTCATCCAGATAGCCGCCATGGCGCCTTCACCCATCGCGACGGTAAGCTGCTCCGCATGTACGCCGATATCTCCGGCCACGTACACACCGGGAATGTTCGTTTCCTTGCTGCGCGGATCGGCCAGCAGATGGCCGTTCTCCATCCGTTCCACGCCGAGCTGAGCGGCCAGGCCGGAATGGACGGCATTGCCGCCGAAGCCGAGAAACCCTCTCTCGGCGGACAGCGTCCCGCCGCCGGCCAACTCCACGCCGCCGATCCTCCCGCCATCCTGGAGGATGGCGGCAATCGGTCCGGCGACGGTGTCGATGCCGGCGCGCTCCAGCTTCTCCTGCAGGTCCGCGTTAACGGGGCTCCGTTCGTGATTCACGAACGTGAGCTTGTCCGTCCGCGGACGCAGGGTCAGAGCCATGCCGGCGCCGGGATTGCCCGCGCCCAGCACGAGCGTGCGGCGGCCCGCCACCTCGTGGCCGTCGCAGTCCGGACATACGTACACCGTATGTCCGAGGCATTCCCGCAGCCCCGGCAGCTCCGGGAAGCGGTCCATCACACCGGTAGCCAGTAGCAATGTGGCACCGGTGTATTCCTTGTCCGGCCCCGCTCCGGAATCGCCGGGCAGCCCCAGCCCGCCGGGCTCGTGCGCCGCAAGCGGGTGCCGGGCGCCCCGTTCGTCCGGCCGGAGCCTCCGCATGCCGACACGGAAGCCGGAATCCAGCGAGCCCGCCAGCCGGACGGCCAGTCCTTCGGCGAATTCGACGCCGAGCGACTCGGCCTGGCCTCTGCCCGTGCGGCGCAGCTCTTCGCCGGATATTCCGTCCGGGTAGCCGAGCACGTTATGGTAGTTGGCGCACAGGGTGGAGCGGCCGTATCCGGCGTCAATGACCAGGACGCGATGACCGTAGCGCCCGAGCTGGATAGCCGCCTGCAGCCCCGCAATGCCTCCGCCGACAATAATCGAATCGTATGTCATAAGTCACCTTCTTTACTAGTAGAAAGACAAGTTTCAACGGCGTTAAACCTTCTCTTTACTATACCCTTCGCTTACAAAATGTAATCGGTTCGATTACACTCCTGCCGGGTTCAGGCGGCCTTTTTCCGACGACATACTTCATGCCGGGAGCTGAGTTCGTGTGAAGCGGCTGTTTTTTCCTGCCGTCAACGAAGCAAAGTAAGCAGCGTCTCTACCGTATTATCGGCAAACAGCCTGTCCGGACGGGACTTCATCATGACGGTAAGCCCGATCAGCGATACGAGCAGAGCCTGAGCAACTCCCCTTGCCTGAAGAGCGGAATCCAGCTCGCCCGAACGGATTCCCCGTTCGATCGTTTCCTGGAAAATAACCGATAGGTACAATTGATGCTCCCTTGTAAGAATTTCGAATTTCTCGTCGTGGGGCGCCAGCTCCACCATCGTGTTAATGCTGAAGCACCCGCGGCTCTGGCTTCTCTCGTATTCATCCGCCACGATGTCCTCGAACAAAGCGCGGAAAGCCTCTTTGACGGAGGCGTGATTGTGCAGTTTAGCCCGTATCCGGGCGGCGTGAGCCTGTGTATATTTGCGCAGAGCGGCCTCGAACAGCTCCTGCTTGCTGCCGAAAGCGGCATACATGCTTGGCCGCTGTATGCCCATTCGGGCCGTCAATTCGGTTAACGAAGCGGCCTCGTATCCTTTTTCCCAAAACAACTGCATGGCGGCATTTAAAGCCGCGTCTTCATCAAACTCCCGTTGACGGACCATATGAACCCCCTCTAATTATATCGTTCGGTATATTTAATTTTAAATTTCAAACGTTCTCTTGTCAATCAATCAAAATTCCTTATGGAAAAGTTTTAAAGTGATTGTTGAATTAATGCTTCCTTTCTTTATAGTGTTCTCTGATTTAGAGTGTTTTCTAAATTTGTACCATTCAGACAGCTCTCCTTGACAGTTTCATCACTTGCTGGTAAATTAACAATCATTATGTACCGTTCGGTATATTATAATCTCTAATTCCTAAAAGGAGTGAAACGAACTATGGTAATTCCCTGCAAAATCGGCCGTCCGTCCGATCCAGAAACCGGAGCATCCGCTCCCAAAGAAGCGCCGGCTATTACGGATGGAGAAGCTTCCGCCCCGGTCACGGCTGATACTGAGACGCTGGCCCGGGTTGAGACACCGGCTCCGAAACCGCTACCGGTGTCGGACTTGTCGACGGCTCCAAAACCCGCGCCGGAAGCAGTCTTGCCGGCGGCTTTGCAACCGGCAGCGTCATTGTCACCGGTGCCGGTACCGGGCTTACCGCCGGAAGAAGAGGCTCCCCCGGCTTCTCACTTGGCCCCGCTGCCAGAACCTGCTGCTCCGTCGTCTTCCTTGTCCCCGGCGAAGGCGCTGCTTTTCTCCGCGGCTTGCGGGCTTGCCGTGGCCAACATTTACTACGCCCAGCCTCTATTGGACGCTCTTGCGGCTGAGTTCGGGGTAGCTCCCGCCGCCATCGGCCTTGTCGTTACCGTAACTCAGCTTTGTTACGCACTGGGCCTGCTGCTGCTCGTCCCGCTCGGGGACCTGCTGAACCGCCGGCGGCTCATTGCCGTTCAAATGCTGCTTTCCGCCGGCGCTCTCCTGATCGTCGGCACCGCCCCGTCCGCACCGATGCTGCTGGCCGGAATGGCCGCGGTCGGACTGCTCGCCGTCGTGACTCAGGTGCTTGTCGCCTATGCCTCCACTCTGGCCTCCCCCGCGGAAAGGGGACGCCTCGTGGGGATCGTGCAGAGCGGCATCGTGATCGGCATCCTTCTTGCCCGGACCTTTGCCGGCACACTGACGGATCTGGCCGGCTGGAGATCCGTTTATCTCATCTCGGGACTGCTGATGCTCGTTACGGGCGCCGTTCTGTTCCGGGTGTTACCGGATGTATCTCATAAGAAGACGGCTCTCTCTTATCCTCGGCTGCTCCGGTCGGTATTCACTTTGTTTAAGGAAGAGCGCCTGCTGCGAGTACGCGCCGTCCTGGCTTTTCTGATCTTTACCGCGTTCAGCACCTTGTGGACCGCCCTAGTTCTGCCTCTCAGCGCGCCTCCGCTTTCGCTTTCCCACACGGCCGTCGGAGCGTTCGGTCTTGCCGGAGCGGCCGGAGCATTAGCCGCCGCAGGAGCGGGCAGACTGGCCGACCGAGGCCTGGGACAGCGTACCACCGGCATGGCGCTCGTTCTGCTGCTGGCGTCATGGGGGTTTATCGGCTTCACGCCCCATTCTCTGACGGCCGCCGTCGTTGGCGTCATCCTGCTGGACCTTGCCGTACAGGCGGTCCATGTGACGAACCAAAGCCTCATCTTCACCGTGCGTCCCGAGGCACGAAGCCGGCTGACTGCCGGTTACATGATGTTCTACTCGCTGGGCAGCGCCACCGGAGCGATTGCATCGACAAGCTTGTACGCTGTCAGCGGCTGGAGCGGTGTTTGCCTTTTCGGCGCCGCCGTAAGCGGGCTGGCTCTTCTCTTTTGGGCGCTCACACTAAGGCGCGGTCCTAAATAAACAAAAGCGGTTCCCTTACGGATAGGGGACCGCTTTTCTCCTTACAGTCTCTCGCTTTGTTCTTGCTCCGTTCTTGCTCCGTTCTTGCTCCGTTCTTGCTCCGTTCTTGCTCCGTTCTTGCTCCGTTCTTGCTCCGTTCTTGCTCCGTTCTTGCTCTGTTCTTCCTTGTTTTCCTTTGCTCATGCTACGGTCTTGCTTTGCTCTTGCTCCATTCTCGCTTCGTTCCTGCTTCGTTCCTGCTTCGTTCTTGCTTCGTTCTTGCTCTGTTCTTGCTTTGTTTCCCTTTTTTCCTTTTTTCTTTGTTTTTCCTTTGCTCTTGCTCCGGTCTTGCTTTGCTCTTGCTCCGTTCTCGCTTCGTTCTTGCTCCGTTCTTGCTTTAAGCTCCCCTTCGTTCTTCCTTCATTTCCGATCTTCCTCCACCCCTTACCCTCAATCTCTTGAGTTCTTTCTGGGTTAATCAGGGTGCTCTCACTTTTTACGTCTGCCTTCTCCCTCCTTACATGGCTTCAACACATACTTTCATCCGGCATCGTTTTGTTCTAACCCTCTGCATTTCAGTAATTTTACCGGGCTTGCCGGGATTTTGCCTTAAGTTAACCGGAAGCCTTGCCCGCAGCGCATCCCCCATCTTTGCACCTCATACAAAAAAACGCCTGCGATTCACATCGCAAGCGTTTCTTAAGCTTTCCTTACTGCGCGGTTTTACCTTTAAGGTTATCCCACGTTTTCTGGAAGTCGTCGAACATTTGATCTTTCGTTTTCTTGCCGGCTACATAAGCCTGCATCGTAGCACCGAATTCCTGCATGGCGCCTTCCGGGTACTTGGAGGAGTTCCAGCCCAGAACCTTGTTCTCTTTGCTGTACGTCATAATATCCGCGGCGAGGTCGCCGAGATCTTCGGCCTTGGCTTCGATGTTCGTGAAGGCCGGAATAAACTTGAAGTCATGCGTGATAAAAGCTTTGCCGGCATCGGAGGATACGAGCCAGTTCAAAAATTCTTTGGCTTCGGCTTTGACCTTGGAGTTCTTGTTGACGACCCAGTTGTTCGGAACGCCCACATAAAGCTTGTCCGTCTGTGCGGCGTCGTCGCCGATCGGCATCGGAAGAATGCCGATGTTCAGGTCCTTGTTGATGCCGTCAATTTGGACCTGCGTCCAGTTGCCCTGCTGCATCATAGCCGCCTGGCCGTTAGCGAACATCGTAACCTGCGTGTTGTAGTCGGTCGTCAGCGGATTTTTGTTGCTGTATTTCAGGGTCAGATCTACCATTCGGGTCCACTGCTCGAAGACGGGATTGCCTTTGAATTTCTCGGTTCCGGCGTTCAGGCCGGCGATAAATTTGTTGGAATCCGGCTGGTTGGCGAACGCGACGTTAAGCGTATGGTTGCCCAGCACCCACCATTCCTGGTAGCCGTTCGCGAACGGCGTGATGCCCGCCGCCTGAAGTTTTTTCGACGCTTCGTCGAGCTGAGTCAGCGTTTTCGGCAGCTCGGTAATGCCGGCTTTCTTGAACAGATCCTTGTTATAAATGAAGCCGTAGCCTTCCAGGCCCATCGGCTGTCCGTAGATTTTGCCGTCCTTGGTCATCGGTTCTTTCGCAACCGGAACAAGATCTTTTACCCAAGGCTGGTCGGAGAGATCTTCGAGATGCTCCATCCATGTGTTCATTTCCTGGAAGCCGCCGTTGTTGAAAATATCCGGCGTATCGCCGCCCGCAAACTTCGCCTTAAGCGCCGCGCCGTAATCCGCGCCTCCGCCTACGGTCTGGATGTCCAGCTTCACGCCCGGATGTGTTTTTTCATACTCCGCTTTGACTTTGTTCAACGCTTCCGCGATTTCGACTTTAAATTGAAAGATTTTAATCGTTTTCGTTCCGCCTTCGGCCGCATTGCCGCCTTCCGCGGTTTTACCGGAATCGCCGCTTCCGCAGCCTGCGAGCACGGTGGACATCGCGAATACGGATACGAGTGCGAGTGTAGAAAGCTTTTTCATGGTGAAACCTCCCTTTATAGTCTTGCTTCTTGCCGGATCTTCTTCATTATAAAGACAGGAACGGACCGCCGACACCGAGGCTGTTGACCTGTTGAGTGGAACAAATTGACCTTACAGGCTTTGTCAGATCCGTACTCAGCCTTTGACGGAACCTGCCGTAATGCCTTCGATAATGTAACGCTGCATGGCCAGGAAGAAAATGATGATCGGCGTAATCCCGAGCACAAGCGCCGGCAGAGCCAGATCCCACTGCTTCATGTACTGGCCGAAGAAGGAGAAGGTAGCCAGCGGAATAGTCCGCAGGGATTGGTTTTGCAGGACGAGCGACGGCAGCAGATAGTCGTTCCACGTCCAGAGGGCGTTCAGGATGATGACGGTTACGATCATCGGCTTGAGCAGCGGCAGCACGATGCGCCAGAACACGCCGTACGGGGATGTTCCGTCCACGACGGCCGACTCCTCAATCTCCAGAGGAATCGATTTCACGAATCCGTGGAAAAGAAAGATTGCCATCGGCGCCCCGAATCCAAGGTAACAGACGATGAGGCCCCACAGGCTGTCCATCAGGCCCACGCCGGAGAGGACTTTCACGAGCGGAATCATGATCGACTGGAACGGGATGACCATCGCGGCCACGAATAAGCCGAACAGAACTTGGTTGACGCGGCTTTTATACCGCACCAGCCGGTAGGCCGCCATAGCGCTGATGAGCGCGATGCCGATGTTGCTGATGACGGTCACGATCAGGGAATTCCAGAACACGGTAGGGAATTTGGTAATGGTCCAGGCCCGCTTGTAGTTCTCGAAGTGAAACGATTCGGGCCAGCTCGCGGCATTGGAAAGCAGGTCGCCGAAGCTTTTCACGGAATTCACGAGAAGAAAGTAAAACGGGACAAGAAACAGCAGAGCGATGATAAACGTTACGGCTTCGGCGGCAAACACACGCCCGGAGTAACGGTTTTGTGCTTCCATTTACGCTTCGACCTCCTTGCTTTTCGTGAAACGGACCTGCAGCCAGGTAATGACCGCGACGACGACGAAGAACACAAGCGCCTTGGCCGTCCCGAGACCGTACCGGTTGTTCTGGAACGCTTCGCTGTAAATGTTCATCGCGACGGATTCGGTCGAGCGGAAAGGTCCGCCCTTCGTCAGCGACAAGTTGAGATCGAACATTTTGAACGTCCACGAAATGGCGAGGAACAGGCAGACGGTAACGGCCGACATGATGAGCGGAATCATAATGGAACGCAGCACTTGTCCCTGCGTAGCTCCGTCGATCTGCGCCGCTTCGATGACGTCTTTGGGCACATTGCTGAAAGCCGCGATGTAAATGACCATTAGATACCCCGCTGTCTGCCAGACGAATACGATCACGATGCCCCAGAAGGCGGTCATGGAATCCCCGAGCCACGGGAGGTTGAAGAAGCCGATTCCCGTCATTTGGCCGATGGCGGAAAATCCTTTTACGAAAATAAACTGCCAGATAAAACCGAGAAGAAGCCCGCCGATTACGTTCGGCATAAAGAAAATCGTTCTCAGGAAATTCCGGGTCTTCAAAGGTCTCGTCAACAGGTACGCGAGAACGAATCCGACCAGATTGGAAAGCACGACGCCCACTATCGTAAACCGGACGGTAAACCAGAACGCGCTCCAGAAATCTTGATCCCCGGTAAAGATTCTTTTAAAATTATCAAAGCCTACCCAGCTGACCTCGCCGGATACTCCGTTCCAGTTTGTGAACGAGTAGTACATGCCGAGCAGGAAAGGGATGATAATAATCAGGGTAAAGAACAGGACCGCGGGTCCGAGAAAAAATAATTGCTGAGCCCACTGCGATGAACGCTTATGCATCTGTCTTCCTCCTTTTTTTCTGCGGAAGGTTGTGTATTTAGTATAGGGCGCGCCGCACGCTCCCCACTACCGCACGAAGTGAACCGTTAGGTGGAATATATTGATCTGAGGAGTCTGCCCGATGAACAAAAGCAGCATTCGTACACGCCTCATCCTGCTCATGCTGATTGCGACCGTCATTCCGATCGTGATCTCCATGATTGTCACGTACTTTTACACCACGCGCTCGGTCGGAACAAAACTGATTCAGGAGAACGCGAATCTCATCTACCAGGGCAAAACGAACGTACAAGCGTACATGGACACGCTGAACCGCAACTCGCTGTCGCTCTATAACGATCCGGGCGTCCTTCTGATGCTCCGGAGAAATGTGCATGATTACACGAACGAGGCCCAAACGTATACCCTGCTGCAAAATCTGACTCACTCCGTGGACGGCATTTACCAGATTTATTTCTATATGGCAAAAGCCCGCAGGTCTACGCTGCTCATCGGGGACATCCCGAAGCGCGGCTATGATACGGATAATTTCAGCGAGCCTTTTACGACCGGCAATCCCTCTTCCGTCGTGGAGCCTACGCACATGAGTTCCATCTACGGACTGGGACAAAGTCCGCCTTATTATGACCCCCGACCCGTCATAACATTACACCGGGCCATCTACAACGTCCCGACGACGGAATGGCTGGGCACTTTGTCGATCGATATCAAGCTGGAGGCGATTCAGGACATTGCCGACCAGCTTTTCAACAAGCAGCACGAACGTCTTTACCTGCTGGATCAGTCGGGCATGGTCGTTTATTCCGGGGACAGCACCCTGGTCGGGAAACCTCTCTCCGATGACTGGACGGGTCCGGTTCTGGAGTCCAAGGAAACGCGCGGACAGCTGGAAATGAACAAGTCGGTTTATTTGTACGAAAAAATGGACACCCCTTACATGAAGTGGACGCTCGTGAAAGAAATTCCGCACAGCTATCTGTACGAAGGGGCCCGGAGCCTGACCCAGATCAATATCATCATCGCGGCGGTCTCCCTGCTGCTCGTCATTGCGGCCACCTTGTTCGTGACCATCCGCATTACCGCTCCGATCAAAAAACTGATCGGAACGATCAACCAGATTCAGGCCGGTAATCTGACCGCTCGTGTAGACGGGGAGGGCCGGGACGAAATCGGCATTCTGGTCCGCCGGTTCCGGACGATGATGGAGACGATTAACAACCTCATTCTGCGGGAATACAGGCTGGACATCGCCAACAAAACGAACCAGCTAAAAGCGCTGCAGGCCCAGATCAACCCGCATTTCATGAACAACGCGCTGCAGTCCATCGGTACGCTGGCTCTCCAGCATAACGTTCCGCGCATCTACTCGCTGATCAACTCGCTGGCGAAAATGATGCGCTACAGCATGAACACGAATCAGGAAGCCGTGCCGCTGTCGATGGAAATCGGTCATGTGAAGGCGTATCTGGAGCTGCAGAAAGAGCGGTTCGAAGGCAAATTCGGCACGCACTTCGAACTGGACGAAGCCGCTCTTGGCATCATGGTTCCGAAGATGATCATTCAACCGCTGGTCGAAAATTATTTCAAGCACGGCTTCGATCCGAAGCTCGGCCCCGGCCGCCTGACTGTACGGGCCCGGCTCGAACCGGGCGGCACGGCGGAAGCCGGCGACGCGGGCCCGCTTAAACCGGGCGAAGGCACGGGGCCTAACGGGGCCGGCGCAGAGAGCGGACCCGCATCCGGCGCCGCTCCGAATAACGCGCCGGAAACCCGGCCGGACGAAGATCCGGCGGCAATGGGGCCGCCGTCCATTCTTACCGGCGGCGGCCCCCCCGCACGGCCCGTCCTCTTCGTGGAAGTCGAGGACAACGGACGCGGGATACCGGAGGACAAGCTTGCGGAGCTGGAAGCCGGACTCGCCATGATGCGCGAGGAAGCCGGGATAGAGGAAGAAGGCGGGATCGGGATCGGCAACGTAAGGAGCAGACTGCGCCTTTACTTCGATCCGCGGGCTTCGCTGACACTTGAGAACACGGACCCTCACGGCGTCCGGATTACGATGCGCATTCCGCTTGGGGAGGATATCACAACATGATCGCATTACTCGTAGACGATGAGAAACACGTCCGCAATGCCCTGCGGATGCTGATCAATTGGGAAGACCACGGCATTTCGCAAGTGTTCGAGGCGGAAAACGGAGAAGAAGCCATTGAAATAATCGAGCGCGAGAAGCCCCAGATCATCATCACCGATATGATGATGCCGGTCAGGGGCGGCGTAGAGCTGCTCCAATGGCTTCAGGCCAACGAGCCTACCGCCAAATCGATCGTGATCAGCGGCCACGATGACTTTTCCCTTGTCCGCCATACGATCCAATACGGCGGGACCGACTATATCCTGAAGCCGATCGATCCGGATCAGGTCAACGAAGCGCTGGCCAAAGCGGTGGCCAGCTGGAAGAAAGAAGAGCACGAGCGGTCCCGGAGCGTGGAACGGAACATCGAGATGAACCGCATCAAGCCGGTTTACTGGGACCGGCAGTTGTCCGGCCTGCTCGACGGGCCCGGGCAAAATCCGGACGCCGTCCGGGATCTCCGGACCGACTGGGGTCTTCCCGCGGAAACGGCCTCGTGCCGCATCGCCATCCTCAGCATGGTCACAATGGAGACGAAGCTGAAGAACAAATTCGGCCGCAACACGGACCTGCTCTTCTTCTCGCTGATCAACATCTGCAACGAGTTCCTGCACCGCCGCAGCCGCGGAGCCGCCTTCCGCTACTGGAGCTCCAACGAGATCGTGCTCCTGATCTGGGGCGAGCCGGACAACGTCCCCGCACTGCTCGGGGACATCAATGAAGGCATCCGGACCGCCCTGCACAGCCGGCTCGATTTCGGGCTCAGCGGCGGGCACGCCTTCCCGGACGGCCTCCCGGCCGCTTACCGCGAAGCCCGCGACGCGCTGCGCCAGCGCAATCTGCTCAGCCGCGGCGGCTGGATTCACGAGGCTGTCCGGCCCGAAGGGCTTCAGCCCCGGCGGCTGCGCTTCAGCGACTTCGAGGAGGCGATCCGGACGGCGATCCGCAGCGGCAGCGCCGGGGAGATCACCTCCGCCGTGCAGGCGTGGTTCGACGGCGTGCGGAGCCTGAGCGCCATCACGCTCGAACAGATCGAGCAGTGGCGCGGCGAAGCGGACACCATGCGGGGCCGCTGGATCGAGGACTTCTTCCCGGACGGCCCCGAAGAGCTGCTCGCGGAGCTGCGCTCGGAAACCGGCAGCGGGCAGACCATCGTCCCGCTGAACGAGCAGGGCACGCTCTCGCTTGCCGACTGGCAGCAGGAGCTGACGCATTCGTTCATCCAGCTCTCGAAGCATCTGCTCAAAAGGCAGCACCGTGAAAAGAACGTCATCTACGACATCGCGAAATATTTGCAGACGCACTATCACGAGGAAATTTCGCTGCAGGACATCGCCGGCCGTTTCTTCCTCTCCCGCGAATATATTTCGCGCAAGTTCAAGCAGGAATTCGGCACGAATCTGTCCGACTATCTGGGCTCCATCCGCATCGATAAAGCGAAGCTGCTCATGATGAATCCCAACCTGCGGATTTCCCAGGTCAGCGAAATGGTCGGCTACGGCGACGAGAAATATTTCAGCAAAGTGTTCAAAAAAATGACCGGCTGCTCGCCGAATGAATACCGGAAAGCCAACCAGCCGATCATGTAAAGGCATGTGTGAAGGCTTGTTCACATTTTTGTCATTTTCTTTTGATGGACGATTGGGTATAATTAGGCTAACGTATGTTTACTTGGAGGTGCGCTTGGATGTCTCATGCTTTCTGGATCATTATTGCAGTGCTTACCATGTTTATCGTGGCCATCTTCACATCTTCGTACAACGAGGATAAAACCAAAGGCCTGTAAGTTTCGCCCGTCATGCGGACAAACGAAAGCCCTGGATATGAAATGATCCCCACCCTGCGAGCAGAATGAATCTCTTGTTCTGCCCGTCTGCGGCGGGGATTTTTTTATGCCCAAAACAAAAAGGCATGGGAAAGATACCGTTCCATGTGCAAAAGCGGAGGAAACGGCATGAAAGAAATGATGAGCGAGGCTATGCGGACTCTTAAAGAGGCGACCGGGTTTTCCGGTACGGCCCTTGCGAAGAACAAGGAAGAAATCTTTGCTGCCTTCAGCGGCGGCTATGCCAATCGCTCCGAAGGCATCCTTAACCGGGTGGATACCCGTTTCGGAATAGCATCCGGGTGCAAGCTGTTTACAGCTGCAGCAATCTGCCAGCTAGTGGAGAAAGGTCAACTCTCTTACGATTCCAAGCTGCGGGATTGTCTGCCGCGGAAGTTTGAACATTTTGACCAAGAAATCACGATTCATCATTTGTTAACGCATACTTCGGGAATACCTGATTATTACGATGAAGACATCATGGATAATTTCGAAGATTTATGGACGGATTATCCCATGTATCGTGTCCGGCGGCCTCAGGACTTCCTTCCCTTGTTTGCGGATAAGAAGATGAAGCACGAGCCCGGGCAGATTTTTCATTACAACAACGGAGGCTATATCGTTCTGGGGCTCGTTGTCGAACATGTTAGCGGGCTTCCCTTCAGCGACTATGTGGAGCAATTTATTTTTGCCAAAGCGGGTATGAAGGATTCCGGTTACTTTGAAACGGATAGTTTGCCCGAACGGACTGCGGCCGGTTATATCGACCGTAAAGACGGAAGCTGGAAAACCAACTTATTCTCGCTTCCCGCCAAAGGCGGCCCGGACGGCGGCGCTTATGTGACGGCACCGGATATGGTGAAATTTTGGGAAAGTTTAATGACATTTGAATTGTTGAACGAAGAAACGACCTCTATACTGCTGCGGCCCCATGTGCATATAGCTGACGATATTTACTGCGGATACGGACTTCGGATGAAGCTTCGGCAGCACGAGAATCATGAGGATGTAGAGAAGTATATTATAATGGGGTATGACCCGGGCGTGAACTTCAGGTCTGTGTATTATCCCAAAGAGAAGCGGTCCATCGTGGTTTGCTCCAACAAATCCGGCGGAGCTTTCGAAATCATTTCCGGTATCGAAAAAGAAATGATCTAGCAAAAAGGGGCTGATTTATCAGCCCCTTTACTTATTCGGTCTTCTCCCGAATCCGCCCGCGCCCGGCAAGGCTTACGGATAACTGACCACCCGATGCCGCGCAAAACCGAGATACCGCGTACCCTGAAAATTCAGCTTCCCCATATCCCCTTCCACTAGCTGGCCGTACTCCGATCCGCTTATTCGGAACTCGATCCGGTCGCCGCTCTCCACCTCGAACGTGACGAAGTAGGACGTGTCCGTGGAATGACTGTGCATGGATTCGTCCGAAGCCGAATGGTGATGGGACACCTTCGTGCGCTTCGTGGCGACCCGCGCTTCTACCGTAAGCACCGGCTGCTTGTTGTTGTGGTTCCACTGCAGGATGCTTCTCACCAGAGTAAAAGCGATAAATGCCAGAATCGCGATGAAAATGAACGGAAACAACGCGGATATAAGCCCGAACAGCCCCGGTCCGTCTCCGAACCCTATACCGTTTATGTTTATCACGGCTCTCTCTCCTTTCTGCTCCGCTTCCGAAAGCACTGCCCTGATTTTACCATATCGCCTTTCTTTTAGGGGGTTAAAAAAGGCGCAGTCACGAAAAAACGCCGTCTCCCGAAGGAAACGGCGTTTTTTCGTCTCATGTGCTCAATTGTCCCGGTAAAAACGTAGGAAATAAGCCCTAAACTCTCGGCTGTTTCATTGCGTTCATTTCGCCCAGACAATTGGAACAGATGTGACGTTCTTTAAATTCGTTAACATGATCCATCTCACCGCAGAATACGCATTTCGGGCGGTATCTCTCTAGGATGATATGGTCCCCTTGTACTAAAATTTCGACCGGATCGCCTTCGTTCATTTGATATCTTTTGCGCAGCGACTTAGGTAATACGATACGTCCAAGCTGATCCACTTTACGGACAACTCCAGCTGGTTTCATCATTGTGCCACTCACCTCATTTCACCGAAGTATAATCGGCTTAGCAATCTTTACCCATTTTTATTCGCCAAATTTCTGCTAATTCCTTCTAACTTCGTTATATTCTTTTTATTCGGGGATACAAAACGGCAAAGATTACAAGATTCCTAAGCACCAGAGCGAAAAAATCCGAGTCCGGCTTGCAAACTAGCTCAGGATACGCCTATACGCCTAGAAAATTTCAGGAAACCGCCGTCCGATCTCCCGTTCCGCGCACACCGGACTGCTGCTTTAGGCTTATGCCGGCAAGCACCGAATCCCGGCTTCTTCGATGTTCTCTAATCCGAAATGGACCTTCCGGCTCATGCCCGCCCTTTCCGAAATCCCGTCTGATCCGGCTCGGGAAACATCCGGCCTTTCAACTGTCACGACAAGCCATCTGCCCCTGCAAACCGTTTGCCAAGGAGAGGGAATCGTTGAAACTGGCGAAATTAGGAGAAAGCTTGGTTCCTGCCATCTTCCATAAACATATCATACATTACAACTAAATATAGCAGACAAGTATAAAGGAGGGAAAAAACTAGGGAAGCTAGTTTCCTTTTACAAGGTCCTTCTTTTTCGGAAAGAAGGGAGGTGAAATCAGATATGGACGAATTTCTTATCCCGATAACCGTTCTCACATTTCTTGGCACTCTCTTGTTTATTTTCTGGCGTCCGGATATCAACGAAGCCTTCCCCGCATCCGCAGGCGCGCTGATTATCCTGCTGAGCGGCAGCGTTTCTTTGGCGGATCTGGGCAGCATTACCGAAACGATCGGCGGAGCCGCCGTTACGATTATGGCCACCATCGTGATGGCCATCGTTCTTGAAAGCTTCGGTTTTTTTCAATGGGCGGCGGAGAAATTATCGGAGAAAGCGCACGGCTCCGGCATCCGGCTGTTCTGGTACACGAACCTGTTCTGCTTTCTGATGACGCTCTTCGTCAATAACGACGGCAGCATCCTCATTACGACCCCGATTCTGCTTATGCTGCTCCGCAACCTCAAGCTCAAAAATCATCAGAAAATTCCCTACCTGCTGTCCGGGGCGTTAATCGCAACGGCTTCCAGCGCGCCTATCGGGGTCAGCAATATCGTCAATCTCATCGCGTTAAAAATGGTCGATATGGACCTCTACATGCACACGGCCATGATGTTCATTCCCGCCTCTCTCGGTCTCGTCCTGCTGGCGCTGCTGCTGTTCCTCAACTTCTACAAGACGCTGCCCAAAACCATTCCCGTCCTGAGACCCGGCGCCTGGAAATACACGGCTCCCGGCATCGGCAGCCACCCGCTCAAAAACAGCTCTTCCGACCTGGATAACGAACAGCGGGCACGGTTTATGCGGAACATTCTCCTGTTCGTATTCGGTGTACGTCTGAGCTTGTTCGCCGCTTCCTACATCCATTTTCCCGTACCCGTCATGGCCGTCACCGGTTCCGTACTCCTGCTTGCCTGGCGCTGGTACCGGCTGAACATCTCTCCGGCCGACATGATCCGCAAAACACCGTGGAACATTCTTCTATTCGCTTTCAGTATGTATGTCATCATCTACGGGCTGCACAATATCGGCCTTACGAGCCTGCTGATCCGGCTGCTGGAGCCCGTCGTCAGCGGTAGTCTGCTTCACGCCAGCGTATTGATGGGCACCCTCCTGAGCCTGCTCTCCAATATTTTCAACAATCATCCCGCTCTCATGATCGGCACGCTTACGCTGACGCATATGGGCCTCGATCCGCTGACGCTCAAAATCTCTTACCTGGCCAGCGTCATCGGCAGCGATATCGGTTCTCTTCTTCTCCCCATAGGAACGCTTGCCACCCTGATGTGGATGCATATTCTGAAAAAAGGCAAGGTTGAGCTGACCTGGAGCCAGTATCTGAAAGTGACAATCACCGTCATTCCCGTTACCCTGCTCTTCACACTGGTCTTTCTCGCTTACTGGATCTCCTGGATTTATTAAAAAAAACGATCTTCGAATAAATCGAAGACCGTTCATGTAAAAGGGATGCTTACCGTAATCTATGTCAAAAAAAGCGTTTGAGTTCGGGTGTATTCAGGAGGACCCTGAGAAGAGGGCTGATCCCCTTCTCCTTAGGGTTTTTTGTCCTCTTTACCGGAGTCCCGGAAAATCGTTCTGGCGGAGCGCTTCGAACAGGACGATAGCCGCCGAGTTCGACAAGTTCAGCGAGCGGACCGCATCCGACATCGGCATTCTCATGGTCTGGCCGGGATGAGCCTCCAGAATTTCGGGCGGGAGTCCTTTCGTCTCTCGGCCGAAAACGAAAAAATCGCCGTCGCGGAACTCGAAATCCGTATACCGCTTATCCGTTTTCGTCGTGGCAAAAAAGAACCGGCTTCCCGCATATTTTTCTTTAACCTCTTCAAATGAATCGTGATACTCCAGTTTGACGGAATGCCAGTAGTCGAGCCCGGCCCGTTTGAGTGTTTTGTCGTCCGTTGAAAATCCGAGCGGCCGCACCAGATGCAGGTAAGTCCCCGTGGCTGCGCAGGTCCGGGAAATATTACCCGTATTCGCCGGGATTTCGGGTTCAACCAATACGATGTGAAAAGCCATGCTGCACGTTCACCTCTTTCCTCTGCTAGTATACACCTTCTTCTCCGCAATTTTAACACTCGTTTTACGTGTTCTTAATATGACCGTGATACATAGACGCGATAATAGAGCTATAACCGAACCCAAAGGAGACCGATTCATGAAGAAAAAAGTGCTAGTCGTAGACGACGAACCTTCGATCTCCATGCTCATCGAGTTCAATCTGAAGCTCGTAGGCTTCGAAGTCCAGTGCGTATACGACGGTGAGGCCGTATTCGACGTCATCGGCCAGTTCCGTCCCGACATTATCGTCCTTGACCTGATGCTGCCCAAAATGGACGGCCTGCAGGTTTGCCGCAAGCTGCGCAGCCAGAACAATCTCGTCCCCATCATTATGCTCACCGCCATGCAGGATTTATCGGATAAAATCGCGGGGCTGGACAACGGCGCCGACGATTATATGACCAAACCTTTCAGTCCGCAGGAGCTGATTTCCCGCATTCAGGCGATCATCCGCCGCATCCAGACGCTCCCGGCTTCGGGCGAAGAAGCCCCGATCACGATCGGCCAGCTCAGCATCCGTCCCGATCAGCGTGAGGTGACCTGCGCGGGCAAGCCGGTTGATCTGACCCCCAAAGAATTCGAGCTGCTTGTGTTCCTCTGCAAGCACAGAGGCAAAGTACTGAGCCGCCAGCAGCTGCTGCACGGCGTCTGGGATTATCATTTCCTCGGCGATACCCGTATCGTCGATGTCCACATCTCTCATCTCCGGGATAAAATCGAGGCCAATGCCCGGACACCCGAATATATCATGACCATCCGCAACGTCGGCTACAAATTGACCGAGCCCGCCATTAAAGAAAGTTTTGCCTGAGGGCCGTCCGAAAACACGGGTATACACAGAGCGTTTTTTAAAAGGTAGGGCGAATCATTCGCCGTACCTTTTTTTATAGGTTTATGGCGGCAGGTATCAGCCGCCCGGCGAACATCATATCCGCACAGCAAAAACGGGACCCTGCGAAGGGCCCCGTTTTTCGGTAAGAAGTAAAGAATGCCTGTCCGTGCACCGTGTAACGGAGGTGTTTAGCCGTTGCGCTTGCTGAAATCGTTCATGAACTGGGCCAGTGCCTGACACGATTCGTAAGGAACCGCGTTGTAAGTCGAAGCTCTAAGACCGCCGACGCTGCGGTGCCCTTTCAGACCGACAAATCCGTTCGCTTGGGACTCTTTCACGAACAGTTTCTCCAGCTCTTCCGATTGAAGACGGAACGTGATGTTCATTCTCGAACGGCTGTCCGTGTCTACGCAGCCTTGATAGAAGCCGCCGCTGGAATCGATGGCGTTGTAGATCAGATCGGTTTTGTCGATGTTGATTTTCTCCAGCGCCGCAAGTCCGCCCTGGCGTTTGATCCAGTGCAGAACCAGATTGATCATATACACCGAGTAGGAAGGCGGCGTATTGTAAAGCGAATCGTTCTTCACGTGGGTGTCGTAGCGGAACATGGTCGGAAGGTTTCCGTTCGCGCGCTCCAGCATGTCTTCGCGCAAAATAACGACCGTTACGCCCGAAGGACCGAGATTCTTCTGCGCGCCCGCGTAAATCAGGCTGAACTTCGAGACGTCGACCGGGCGGCTGAGAATGTCGCTGGACATGTCCGCGATAAGCGGAATGCTGCCGGTATCCGGGTAGCTTTGAAGCTGCGAGCCTTCGATGGTTTCGTTCGACGTGACATGCAGGTAAGCCGTCTGATCCGACAGGTTAAGCCCGCCGAGATCCGGCATGCGCATGAACTTCTGATCTTTCGAGCTCGCCGCAACCGCGGTTTCCCCGAAAAGCTTCGCTTCCTTGATCGCTTTGTCCGCCCACGCGCCGCTTTGAACATAGGCCGCGGTTTGTCCGGCTTGCAGAAAATTCATGGGAATCATGGTGAATTGTGTGCTTGCTCCGCCTTGGAGGAAAAGCACTTTGTAGCCGTCCGGAATGCTGAACAATTCTTTAAGCAGGCTTTGCGTTTCGTTGTTCACCGCTTCGTACTCTGCGCTGCGGTGCGAAATTTCCATAATCGACATGCCGATGCCGCGGAAGTCGACAAATTCCTTCTGCGCCTGCTCCAGCACTTCCAGCGGCAGAGCCGCCGGACCGGCGTTAAAATTGTAAGCACGGTTTCCCATTTTTCTCTCCACACCCTCTGCTTCATTTGATTTATCGCTATGATAGCAGTATTCGCCAGCACCATCAAGAGAAAGTTGTATGGATGCGGGCCTTTCCGTCAAAATTAAAAGAAGCTTACGCAAAAGGAGAGAATCCGACATGACCGATCCGTTAGAGCGCCTGTTCGTCGCCGTTCCGCTGTCCGGACCCGTCCGGGAAAATCTGAAGAGCTGGACCGGGAGGCTGAGAGATTCGGGAACCTCCTTCAATAAGTGGGTCCATCCTGAAGATTTCCATATCACGCTGAAGTTTATCGGCGACACGCCTCTGTCGACGCTGCCCGCCCTCTCCCCCCTGCTTGAGCAAGCGGCAGAGGCTCATTCTCCGCTGGAGCTTACCGCCGCGGGAGCGGGAACCTTCGGCCCGAAGGATGCCCCGCGCATCCTCTGGGCCGGGCTGCAGGGCGACTTGGACGCCCTGCAAAGGCTCCAGCGTGATGTGGAGGCGGCCTGCTCGTCCCTCGGCTTCGAGCCGGAGGACCGGCCTTACCGGCCCCACATCACGCTCGCCCGCCGCTATACAGGCGGGCGCAAATGGGCGCGTGAACTGTTGGACGCGCCGGGCGAGCCTCCTTCCGCCTCCTGGACGGCGGAAGAGATCGTGGTGTACCGGACCCATATGGGCCGGTCACCGATGTATGAACGCGCAGGGGCTTTTGCCCTGCGCGGGTGAAGCCGGGCCGCCGGGGACGTTGCGGCGGCCTTTTGTCCGCGGCTGAGCGCCGGTGTGGCGGCGGCTGAGCGCCGGATGCTCCGGCGCTCGGCCGCAGGGCCGACAACTCCCGCTGGCGCATCCGGCGCTCGGCCGTAGGGCCGGCAGCTCCCGCTTGCATCCGGCGCTCGGCCGCAGAGCCGGCAACCCCGCATCGCCCGATTTGCCCACGCGCCGCAGCCCGGCTACCCGGCCTGTTCGCTCCACATGACGCGGCGGCCGCTCCCTTTTCCCCTGCATGAAAGCCACAGCCGGGAGACTTTGTGACAGAGCGGCTCACGCGTTCCCAAAACTGTCGAATTTGCGCCTCCGAATTTATGTTACGCTCATACATAGCAAGGACTAACGGACTACCCCGTGCCGATCCTTGAACCAAGGAGGCATTCGAATGAACCCAACTGACGACATCGCGGCGAAAGCCCGCGCCTTCCTCTATACCTGCTACAGCGAATGGGGCCGCAGCGAGCAAGAAGCCGAAAACCGGTGGCTCGACGTCTGCGCCCAAATCAAAGAAACCGGCACTTACGTACACAGGCCGGAAGAAGTGGAGTACGGCGCCAAGTTAGCCTGGCGCAACAGCAACCGCTGTATCGGCCGTTTGTTCTGGAACACGCTGAGCGTGTTCGACGGCCGGCATATCCGTACCTTCGAAGAAGTGCGCGACGCTCTGCTTACGCATATCCGTTTTGCCACAAATGACGGAAAAATCCGTCCCGCCATCACCGTTCTCCCTCCCGCCGGGAAGGACGGCGCCAGTCCCGTACGCATCTGGAATCACCAGCTGATCCGTTACGCCGGTTACGAGACAGAGAGCGGCCTCGTAGGCGATCCGAACTCCATCCCGTTCACGCGGGTTTGCCGCGAGCTTGGCTGGGAAGGCGAAGGAACGCACTTCGACCTGCTTCCGCTCGTTATCCAGGTCGGCGGCGACGCTCCCCGGTGGTTCGAGCTTCCCCGCGACCTTGTGCTGGAAGTTCCTCTCCGTCATCCCGAGCTGCCGGGGTTTGACGATTTGCGGCTGAAATGGTACGCCGTACCCATTATCGCCGACATGCGCCTGGAAATCGGCGGCATCTCGTATTGCGCCGCGCCTTTTAACGGCTGGTATATGGAAACCGAAATCGGTGCCCGCAATCTGGCGGACGAGACAAGATACAATCTGCTTCTCCGGACGGCTTCGCTCATGGGACTGGATACAAGCTCGAACGCGACCTTCTGGAAGGATCGGGCGCTGATCGAGCTGAATACCGCCGTGTACCAGTCCTACCGCAGCGCCGGCGTCTCCATTGTCGATCATCATACGGCTGCCCAGCAGTTTCAGCTGTTCGAGCAGCAGGAGACCCAGGCGGGGCGTGAAGTAACGGGAGACTGGACATGGCTGATCCCTCCGGTATCCCCGGCAACTACGCCTATTTTTCACAGCAAGTATGACAACACCTGGAAAACCCCCAACTTTTATTACCAGGACAAGCCTTACGAGAAATAAACTCGGGGAACCGGCCGGTGTATTTGTAAATGAAGCCTCGCCGCCACCCGTAAGAACTTCCTAAACATCCGGATTCTTTGAACCGCCGTTTCCAAATCTTTTACGCAAAAGCCCGTGCCTCCTGCACAGGCTTTTTTTGCATGTTCCGGGCGCCCGGATTTTCTCTTCATTACATCTATTTAACTGTGTTTATTCGAAAGAATGAGCAGTGGTAATAATGGGTATTTAAGGTAATTTTATTGCGTTTTTTGGTAATTTAATGACTTCAATGGAGCGGTATATTGTACTGGAAATATTTTCAATCTAATATACGAATGTATAAACGCTCAAAAGAGGAGGGAGTTAGTCAGCAGTTCAAAAACGCGCACGGTTTCCACTACCTTTTTTATTCAAATAGCCAAATAACCGATACGGTTGGGAGTGTATGACATGAGAAAAAGATTTATAAACACGGCCAGTTTATTTTTGATGATTTGTGCGGTTTTGTTACTCCCCGGTAACGCCTTCGCTGCTTACAGCCTGGGTACGGAAACACCTTTTCCCGCTTCATCGGCTAAGGAACCTTATACGTCCGGCAATGTTACTTTTTTCAAAACCGGACATCCCGTATTCGTTTCAAATGCGCCGGAGTCCATCTATGATCATCAAGCAAACAAGACGTTATACCGGGACACCATGAACGGTACGTTCAGATTTTGGTCTTCCCACAGAAACATGGCGTCCGGAAACCTGTCGTTCTTTTTGTATATTAAAAATCCGTCTGCCACAGACTCGGTTAATTTATACTTAATAAAGGATGGGTACGGAGATTCCAACGCGGGCGGGGATGTGACGAAAGCGGCTTCTACAGCCACAACAAGCTTTATGAACAAGAGTGCCGGCAGCGGAACCTATCTGGCAACTATTGCGCCGGGTCAAGGGTATGCCTACGAATATTCGGCGGCGGCGGGAATTGCAAATCAGAAAGCGATCGTCTATATGGCGGATTTCAGAGCGGCGGATGCGACTACCGGCAGTGACGCCCTTGTAAAAATCTCGGATATTTCAACAAATACGGGAACAGCGAATCTAGCAGCCTATGCAGATACTCCTACCATTTCACGAACCAACTACAATACGAAGACAAATGACGATTACCGGGGCCTGCTGCAGCATTCGGGAAGAACCGCGGATGTCAATCTCACCTTGACGAGCGCCTCGCCTGCCAAAACGATTACGCAAAGCGACGACGGCGGGTATATGAACGAACAAGAAACTCTCATGTCTACATGGGATATCGACGGAAACCCGCAAAACCAGACTCCCGTATCCTTCAACGGAAAGATCAGGGTCGCTTACTGGTGTACGGACTACACCTACAACATTAACATTACCAATTCCAGCGGTCTTCCGAATGTTTACACCCTGTACGGGAGCAGAACCAGCGGCGCATTTATTAATTATAAAATCGGTACGGTGACGAACCGTCATGTAGATAAAGGGAACGGTATCGTTATTAACGACGCATCGGCTTATACGCTTCATACTATGGTCCAGCCTTCCAACAATCTGCCTTTATCCCTGGATTTTGCCGCCCAGTAAATTCATAAACGGAAGCTAAAAAAGCGGAAACTTTCCGCTTTTTTTTATTTTTTTCCCGGTATAGCCCGGAAATTAAGCGTCTGTACTCCTGACCACAGAAATCTTCTGGGGCCGCTCAGATCTTTCTCTTCTGCAGTCCTTTCAATTGAAACGCGGGCATTGTCGAACTTCTTACAAGCCTTCTATGAATGAAAGCGCCTGGAATGATCAATATTAAGCCCCATATACAAGTGATTTTTCCTTGTTGAGGAACGACCGCCCGTCCGGTACATTTCCCTGAACCGTCAAGAAAGGAGGAAAGAACGAAGATGTGGAACTGGATGAAAAACCGCAAAACCGGCAGCCCGCTGTCCGGCATTCCGATGCCCGAACCGCAAATGGTGGTACCCAGCCTTTATATAGAAGATATTTTGAGCGGCCGGACACTTTCCGCGGGGATCGAGGAAAATCTGAAGCTTCTTCAAGATGTCCTTCAATACAACGACGATCTGACCGTCCGCCGTTTTCAGCTGTTCGAGGGAACTTCCGCCGCTCTCGTATTTTTTTCCTCCTTTGCGGATCAGGAAATGATCCGTTCTTATTTGATTAAGCCGCTTATGACTCATACGGAGCAGGAAGACTGGATTGTCGACTACGAATCGCTGGCCGCTTACCTGACGGACAAGGTCATTCAAGTGAGCCGGATTACGGAAGAAAAAGCCCCCGCCCGAATGATCGACCAATTGACTATGGGGGAAACGGTCCTGCTGGTGGACGGAATCGCGGCGGCCTTTCTGGCGGATACACGGAAAATCGAGAAACGCTCGATTGAGCAGCCGCAGACCGAGCAGGTCATCCGAGGTCCCCGCGAAGGCTTCATCGAGCATTTGCAGACCAATATCGCCCTGATAAGGTACCGGCTGCAAACCGCAGACTTCCGGGTTCATACGATGCATATCGGGCGGGTGACCAAGTCGAAGGTGGCGCTCTGCTACATTCAGGGAATTACCCAGCCGGCCCTGATTCATGAGGCCAAGAAGCGATTGTCTTCCATCGATACGGATTCCATTCTGGATGCCGGGTACATCGAACAGTTTATCGAGGACCACCCGCTCTCCCCTTTTCCGCAGATTCAGAACACGGAGCGCCCCGACAAGACGGTCGCCGCCCTGCTGGAAGGCAAGTTCGTTATTATGGTCGACGGTTCACCGTTTGCGCTTATTGCGCCGACTGTGTTCAGCCAGTTTTACCAGACCGTGGACGATTACACGGAGCGGTTTCTGATCGGCAGTATGATCCGGTTTATCCGGCTGGTCGCGCTGCTGTTTTCGCTGGTGTTTCCTTCGCTGTACGTGGCGGTCATTTCTTTCAACCCGGAAGTGATCCCCACGGATTTTGCCGTTGCCGTCGCCGGTTCCAGAGCGGGGGTGCCTTACCCGGCCATGATCGAAGTGCTCCTGATGGAAATTTCCATGGAGGTGCTGCGCGAGGCCACCATCCGCCTGCCTCAGCTGATCGGCGGGGCGCTTTCCATCGTGGGTGTCCTGGTCATCGGCCAGGCTGCCGTATCCGCCGGTTTTTCCAGCCCCATTACGGTCGTCATCATCGCCCTGACCACGGTCGGTTCTTTCGCTACGCCGGCTTACAACGCGGCGATCGCCCTGCGGATGCTCCGGTTTCCGCTTATCGTGCTCGCCGGCTGCTTCGGGCTGTACGGCATCATGTTCGGAATGATTCTCATTACCAATCATCTGCTCAGCATCCGTTCATTCGGTGTTCCCTATATGAGCCCCATCACCCCTTTTAACGCCCAGGAATGGAAGGATACGCTGCTGCGCGGACCGATCTGGTGGATGACCGACAGGCCGGGCCATTTAAAATCGCTCCAGGCCAAAAGGCGCCTGCACATCGACCGGTATTACCGGTCGCCGTCTTACTCCTGGGACAAGATGCCCGAGGATCCGGATAAAGGAGGCGTGCCCGATGAATGAACGGCGGTTAACGAATTGGCAGGCCATGTGCATCCTGATCAGCACGATAGCCGGTATCGGCATACTCCCCCTTCCGAGGCTGGCCGTAACCGCGGGAGGAACGGCCGCACCGCTCGTTACAGCCGCGGGCATCCTGCTGGGAGCCCTGCTTGTAATGCTTTGGTCTCTGCTCGGAATGCGGTTCCCGGACCTGTCACCCGTAGCTTACAGCAGGCTGATCCTCGGTAAGTGGGCGTCCGGTACGCTGTTATGGGTCATCGCGCTGTTTTATCTCGTCGCGACGGCTTTTTCTTTCCGGGAGTTCAGCGAGGTTACCGGTACTTTCGTTCTGCGGCGGACACCGCTTGAAGTGATCCTGTTTATGATGCTGCTGCTCGTCGTGGTGTCCGCCCGTAAAGATATGTACTCGTTTACGCTCATCCACGCGTTTTATACCCCCTTTGTGGTGGGACCCGCCTTGTTTATCATGATGCTTTCGTTCAGTGAAGTCGAACTGCTGAATTTGCAGCCTTTTACGGCCAATCCCGATTTCTCGTTCTGGATCGGTTCTCTGGGCATCACCACTCTGTTCCGGAACGTGGTGATCTACAGCTTTATCGTACCGCGTATGAGAAACCCCCGGAAAGCGCTCAAGATCGGATTAACCGGAACGGCGATCTCGGGAGGACTTTATTTGCTGATCGTAATCACCACGGTCGGCGTATTCGGGGCAGAGGAGATTAGGCGGCTCGTCTGGCCCACTTTGGAGCTTGGACGGGCGACGATCATACCGGGAGAATTCCTCGAAAGAATGGACGCCATCTTCCTCGTCGTCTGGATTATTTCGGTCTTTAATTCCCTCCTGAGCGGATATTATCTGATTCTCCTCATTATAAAAGAGGAACTGGGGCTCAAGGATCACCGGATGCTGGCGACTTTCCTGATGCCGTTCATGTTTCTCGCGGCCATGATGCCGCAGAACGTAATCCAGCTCTACAGGATAAGCACTCACCTCCTCCCGTGGGGGCTGATCGCCATGATCGTGATTCCGTCCGCACTGCTCCTTATAGCGGGCATACGCGGCAAAGGAGGCGTCGCCCATGCACCCGACAAGGGCTAGGCTGCCGCTTCTGCTGCTGACCGTACCGCTGCTGTCTTTGCTCCTGGCCGGATGCTGGGATCAGCAGGAGGTCGAAGACCGTGCCCTTATTCTCGGCATGGCGATAGACCGGGCGGTTGATCCGGGCTCTCTTGAAAGCAAGGACCGGGTCAATCATCTGGAGCCCAACCCGATTCCTGCGGACAAAATGATCCGCGTGACCGCTTCTATCGCCGTGCCCGGCCGCATTCCGCTCGGCCCCGGAGAAGGGGGCGGCGGGAGCGGACAGGGAACAACCAAACCGGTCTGGGTCGTTACCGTGTTCGGCCATACGGTTAACGACGCCCTGAACAATCTGCAGCAGCAGATTGCCGATCCCAAATTCCTGATTCACCTGCGGGTAATCGTCGTCAGCGAAGAGGTTGCCTACGACACCCTGGAACACGTCAACGACTATTTCCGACGCGATTCCGAGGTGCGCAGAAGAACATGGCTGCTTATTTCCAAAGGAGAGGCGGCCCGCTTCCTTAACGTCGCTCCTCCTCTGGAAAGGGTTCCGACGCTCTACGTGCTGGCCATGCTCGACAAATCGGTCGAACTCGGCAAGTTCCCCCGCGACTATATCGGGACGTTCTGGAGCACCCAGTCCAAGCAGGGGCAGGAAGGTTATCTTCCTTATGTCGACATCCGCCAGAAAGAGAATATCCTGATCGGGGGAATGGCTCTTTTTCGCAACAATAAAATGGTAGGAACCTCCGAGCCGCTGGAAATCGGAGCCTTTATGTCCGTCAAGCAGATGAATCCCGGCGGCTACTCGCCGCTTGTGAATGTGCCGGGAATCGGTCCGGTCATGTCGTCTACTACCCTGAGGAAATCGAGAATTGATCTGGAAATGAAGAACGGTTCACCCCGCTTTAAAGTGATGATTTATCTGGAGCAGGATCTGGAGGAAAAGTACTTTGAAGACACTGTTATCGACGAAAAAGCCATCTCCAAAATCGAGGAAGCGACAGGCAAAGAAGTGAACAAAATCATCAACAACTTTATCCGGAAAACGCAGCGGATGAAATCAGATATTTTCGGCTTCGGAGAGTACATCCGGGCCAAAGAGCACGGATACTGGACGGCTCGTATCGGATCGAAGGAAAAATGGGAAGACGAGTACGCCGATCTGCCCATCGAAGTTCAGTGTACGGTTCGTATCAACCGGACCGGCATGCAGTACAGATAGGAGGCGGTTTCCATCCTTAAAATCGGCTTTTTGCATTATCTCGGAGGCTATTTTGCGGTGTCGGGGCTGATGCTCCTCTGGATCGACAAGCGTATTTATGCCCTAAGCGGCTGGCACAAGGAAAAGACGATGACGATGTGGCTGGGCATCGTGCAGCTGGCGCTTGGCCTCCTGTCGCTGGCGGCTCATTATTTCCTCCGATATATCGTCTGGTAAATCCGCGGCAGCGTACAGGCACAACAACCCTCCCCTTCTAATAAACTGCTTGCAGGAGATTCGTTTGGAGAAGGGGATTGTATATGGCCAAACTGGTTCCGTCCCGCAAAGCGCGGCAAGCATCTAAACTTCCGGCGGGACTGCTCCGGGTGGATCCGCGATCCTCCGAGAGCATGACCCCGCCCATCGGCGGTTCAACGGGACCGGAGGAAGCAGTCTCCGTCCCGGATGCCGCCGGCAGTCCGGCTCCCCGCTCCCCGGAGAGCGGCCTTACCGGCGGACTGATCGAAGAAGATCTTCTTGAGGCACAAATCCATGCCAAAGCAGGCCGTTCCAACCCGCTGCTCGGCGTGCTCGTCAAGACGCTTCAGCCCTCCTCCCCCAATTTGTTCGGGGGGATCACGACTTTTTGCAAAGAGCTGGACGAAGCGAGCAAGGAGCAGGGAGCCCGCGTGTTTTTCTTCTCCGTTGACGGCATCAAGCCGGGAAGCTCGCAAATAAACGGCTGGCATTATGCCTCCGGAGGCTGGAAAAAGGGAACTTTCCCGATGCCTTCCGTTATTTATAACCGGCTCACCTCGCGCATTCTGGAAAACCGGCCGAAGGTCCAGCAATTTTTCCGGGACGCCAAAGCAAGCCATGGCGCCAAAGTGTTTAACGAGAAATATTTGAACAAAACGGAAGTTTTTCAGGCGTTAAAAGACGATGCGGCATGCAAAAGCTTTCTTCCCGAGTCGTATCTCTTCAAAAATTATGCCATGCTTCAATCGATGTGCAAAAAGCACGCCACCGTCTTCCTCAAGCCCGTGCTGGGAAGCCTCGGCAAAGGCATCCTGCGCGTCTCTTCCCTCGGCGGCGGATCCTACAGCTGCGAAATTCCGACGCTCAACGGCACGAGCCGGAAAGTGTATCCGAGTCTGCTGAAGCTGTTCAACGCCCAGGCCGGAAAGCTGAAAACGAGCCGTTACCAGATCCAGCAGGGTCTTCAGCTCGTGCAGGCCGACGGCCGCCCCGTCGATTTCCGCGCCCTGGTCCAGAAGGATCAGCGGGGCGAATGGGCGATTACGTCCGTCGTCGCCCGGATTGCGGGAGCCAATCACTTCGTCTCCAATCTGGCCCGGGGCGGATCGCTCAGCACGGTCATGGAGGCGCTCGCCCGCACCTCTCTGCCGGCCGCGGAGCACAAGAAGATCTCGGCGCAGATCCGCAAAGCGGCCCTGGCCGTAGCGGAAGGCATCCAGACGCATATTCCCGCCCTGTTCGGCGAGCTCGGGGTTGATCTGGCTGTCGATACCGGCGGGCGGGTATGGCTGCTCGAAGTCAATTCAAAGCCGTCCAAGAACGACAATACCCCGCTGGACGGGGGCACTAGCAATAAGATCAGGCCGTCCGTCCGCAGGGTCATCCGCTACTCCAAGTATTTGGCGAATCATTAATGAGAATGCGAGAGAATCCGAGATAAGCGGAGAATAGCCGAGAAAAAATAGAATGTAAGGCTTCTCATTCGTCCATTAGATCCTTTCCGGCTATTTCTAATAGTTTTCTAATCAAACGGCGCAAACCCAGACGAGGTCTGGGTTTGCGCTTTTTTATCCAATTAACCCCATCTTTGTGTGTGCTATACTGAGACACATCACGAGATGGAGGTACAAGACATTGAAAAAACAACTAGGAAAGAAACTCATCATCGCAAGTCTGAGCGCCGCAATCGCCCTCTCGGGAGGACTTACTGCTCTTCCTCAGCAAACGCACGCCGCCGTTTCTTCTACCGCTTTTAAAGCGAAAGCCGACAAAATTTTTACACTCGGCAAGAAATATCTCGGTAGACCTTACAAATTGGGAGCCAAAACAGGCAACACAAGCTCCTTCGACTGCTCTTCTTTCGTTCAATATGTATATCAGCAAAACGGCATCAAACTTGCCCGCGGCGCACGCGATCAGTCCAAAAACGGGACAAAGATCAAACGCAGCGAACTGAAACCGGGAGATCTTGTTTTCTTCTCCACCAGAGCAACAATGAAATACTCCGCCAGCTCCGTTAAACGCATCGGTCACGTCGGGATTTATGCCGGCAATAATAAAGTCCTGCACACTTACGGAGAAGGAGGCGTCAAATACAGCAACATGGGTTCCGGCTGGTGGGACAACCATTACGTGACCGCAGTAAGAGTCATTAAATAAATCTTTACCAGCGGAGGATTCAATCTATGAAAAAAGTAGCCAAGCTTGTTCTGGGACTAAGTCTTCTTGCAGGAAGCAGTCTTAGCGCCGGCGCCGCCTTTGCAGAGACGGCGCCAGCAATTACTACATCATCTACTATTATTACCACAGGCAATCCATATCTGAAACAACTTCCTTATTCCAGCCAAGGAAAAATTTACGGAAGCGTGCCTAAAGGCACCAAATTGACTGTGCTCGAAAATACAAATAAGTATTTCGTCAAGGTGAACTATAACGGTCAAACCGGCTATATTTCCACCTTATACTTAAAGGTTGTCGGCGGCGGAACTTCTACGGCTCCGGCTCCTTCTAAACCTGGAACTTCCGGTTCCAGCAGCGCGTCCTGGAGCAAGCAGGCGGACAGCATTCTTTCGTTCGCCAAGTCCTTGGAGGGTAAAGTGCAGTACGGTTACGCCAAGAACGATACGAAGAAGCTTATTTTCGACTGCTCTTCGTTTACGAAGTATGTGTTTAACAAAGAAGGCGTCCATCTGCCGTGGGGCGCAAGAGCTCAGTACAAGCTGGGCACACCCGTCAGCAAAAGCGAGCTGCGCAAAGGCGATCTCGTCTTCTTCTCCACGACGGCTACAGCCAAAAACAAAGACACCGTCAACAAAATCGGCCATGTGGGCATCTACATCGGCGACAACAAATTCATCCACAACGTGAATACGAAGGATGACGTCGTTATCGGCGACCTCAACAACACTTGGCAGAAAAATCACTACGTCGCATCGGCCCGCATTCTCAAATAATGCGTTACGGCCTTCAAAACCGGGAGCTTGCCTCCCGGTTTATTTGCGTATCGCCGAAATCTTATCCGCACCCCGCCCAGTTCCCGCTCGCAGTATTTCGTGCATGACGGCAGTCGGTCGGCCGCGCATTCCCTACTCGTACATTCATTGTATGTCAAAGGATTCCAGACCGTGCCTCGCCCGGGGAAGGATAGGCGCGGCGGCCCCCTATTAAAACTCACAAACCGCTCCCGCCGGCCATATGATAATACAGTTTAACAAGAAGGGACTGGGAATCGTTATGGCAAAGCCCGTAATCGGCATCCTCACCTGGCGGGAGGGGCACTCCTTCAAGGAACCCGGTTATTTTCGCTCGCTGGTTAGGGAAGGCCAGAAATTAGGCGCCACTGTATTTATCTTCTCTCATAAAGATGCGTTCCCGGATAAGAAACAGGTCCGCGGCTATATACCCAACGGAAACGGAGGCTGGACCAGTCGTATCTTCCCCTGGCCGGACGTTGTGATCGACCGGTGCCGAACGGCACAGGAAGGCTACAGCGAATTCCGCAAACAAAAGCATTTTGTGTACGCCAACCATACGTTTACGAACAAAATGAGCGCGACCCGGCTTTTTTCGAATGAAGAAGCACTCAAGAAATGGATTCCGGCTACCGTCGATTATAACGCCGAAAACCTCGTGCGCATGTTCAAAAAACACCAGATTGTTTACATCAAACCCGGAAACGGAACCGGTGGCAAAAGCATCGTGAAGATTTCACGGGTGAAGGGCGGCTACAGACTGCTCGGGCGGACGAAAGGGTATGCGAAACGCAACATCCTCTTCCGCAACCTCGCCTCGCTCACAATCTGGCTCAACCAGTGGGTCCGTCAGGAGAGAATACGCAAAGGCAGCTTTATGATCCAGCAGGGACTGGATCTGGATCTTCTCCCTGGCCACGTGTCCGACATGCGGCTGCTCATCCAGAAGAACGACAAGGGTAAGTGGGAAGTGACCGGCGAAGGCATGCGCATAGGCGGCGTTAACAATCCCACTTCGAACCTGCACGGAGGCGGCCGCGCGTCCTCCACGGAAGCTGTGCTGCACAAACGTTTCACGCCTGAGAAGACACGCGAGATCATCGCCGAGTGCCACGATCTGGCCCATGGGGTCGTCACCGTCATCGAGAAGCATTTCGGCAGAATGCTGGAATACGGGCTCGATATCGGAATCGATAAGCAGGGCAGCGTGTGGCTGATCGAAGTCAATCCGAAGCCGGGACGCGAACTGTTCAAGAAGATGGGCCGCATAGATCTGTACCAGCAATCCATCCGCCGGCCGCTGCAGTACGCACTTTATTTAAACGAACAAGAACAGAAGCAGAAGCAGGAGAAGAAGCAAGAACTGAAGCTAGAGCTGAAGCTGGAACTGAAGCAGCATCAGCAGCATCAGCAGCATCAGCAGCATCAGCAGCATCAGCAGCAGGAGGAGGAGCAGGAAAAATAACCGCCGGGCGCCTCGTCTCCGGATCGTAAATGTGACGGGGCGTTCCTTCATAAGCGGTCTTGCGGCTAAAGCGTAAAAAAAGGGGTGCAGGAGATTCTCCTGCACCCTTTTTTATATGCCTTCTCCGGCGGCTCCGATCCCGTTTTATACTTTGGTAAGAGGCTGGGATTTGGCGATTCTGTCGTCGCTTCTTCTGCGAATGACGATCCGGTTCGCTTTTTTGTACTTCCATATTTTCCGATAGATGCTTTTGTCGTCCAGCTTTTTGAAAATAGAAGCGTCCGGCTTAGTGTTCACCTCGAGTATCCAGGGCTTCAGCTCGTTATCCAGCGCGATATCCACGCCGATCGCCGTTACTTTGGGATAACCGGTCTCCATGTATTCGGCGATTTCATGACCGAGCCGGTTCAGCTTCGCCACATAATCCGCCACGTGCTCCTTTTTTAGATACTCCTTCAAAAGCTTCGAAATTTCCGTCGGTGTTCCGCCCCGGTGATAATTGGTCACGATCTTATCCGGGTGGGCCACACGGCCGATAATGCCGGTGTTTTCCCAATCGCCCCGCAAATTTTTCTGTACCATGATCCGGATGTCGAAAGGCCGGCCCTTGCTCGTCAAAAGATTAATGCCGCGCTGAACGAGATGTTTCGTGTCCCCGAAACACTTGGACATGGTGCGGTAAAGCTCATCGTACGTGTCGAATTTCTTTTTCGTCTCATTGATCTGATACCGGTATCGGCCCTTCGGACTGTATTCCACCTTGAAAATGCCCCGGCCCCCCGTGCCATTGTTCGGCTTGACGTACACCATCCGGTACCGCTTAAGAAAGTCGTACAAATGATCTTTCGTTGCCTGCGCCGTATCTGGCTGATACTTTTTCAGCTCCGAGTGCCGATTCAGAAATTGGGTTTTACCCAGTTTGGTATTGGGCAGAACGTTTTGTGAATCCATGGCCAGCCTCCCGTATTCTCCATATGCAAATAGACGTGTAAGCGAAAACCGGCAAGTAAACCGGCGGTTTGGTTAGATTTATTCATCTGTTCTATCATACGGCCGCAGAAGGTAAAACGTGCGGATTCCGGGCCGCCCGCATACTTGGGCAGTGCCCACCCAGACCTTACGGTATCACGGCGCATACGATATCACGTACTCCATTACGAAGGAGGTCATGCGAAATGTCAGGAGTTGGCGGATACGGCGGAGGTTTTACAAGCACAGGTGCCATTCTGGTTCTGTTCATTCTGCTGGTTATCATCAGCAAAGCGTTCCTTTACTAATCAGCTCTAACCGGCTGACACCTTGAACGAAAAAAAAGACCGTCCCCCTTGAGGGAACGGTCTTTCTTGTATGCGGGGCAGACGGCTCAAACCGGAAGCCGGAAGCCAAGATAAGTTCATGCCTACCGTACAGTCGGCTGCCTTCTGGCTACCTGAAAGGAAGCGGGCACGCGGCACGAAGCCTACACGAACGAGAGCTTCTCGTACAAGCGTCCGACCGCACTGCGGGCGTCCCCGTTCAGCCAGTTCTCCACGACGGTGTAATACACCGATCTGAAGTCGAGTTCCGCCTTCAAATCTCCCTTATCCAGCTTCGTGAGGCTCGGATAAGCCCCGTAAAGGCCGCCGCTCACACCGCCTCCCAGCAGAAAAACAGGCCCGGCGGTACCGTGATCCGTCCCGCCGCTGCCGTTCTCTTTCATTCGCCGCCCGAATTCGGAGAACGCCATGACCATGACCTGATCCTGGAGGCCGTGGGCTTCCAGGTCCCGGTAGAAGGCGCCGAGTCCTCCGTCCAGCGTAGACAGCATGGCGGCATGATGCGCCTTCTCGTTGGCATGGTCGTCGAACGGTCCCAGCTGGGTGTAGAACACCCGGGTGCCGGAACCGGACGCCATGAGCTGCGCGGCAAGCTGCAAGTCCTTGGCGAATGAACTGTCCGGGTACGGGGCGCCCGCCGTATAACCCGGCTTCAGGGAGCCGATGGCTTCCACGCTCCGGTAAGCTTCGATCCCGCTGGAGCAGGTCACCCGCAGAGGAGCCGCCTGCTTGTTCAGGTTGTACATATCCAGGAAAGCCTTGTTCAGACGGCCCCGTTCCGGATCGGGGGGCTTGCTGGTAAAGATCTTGTAGGAATCCAGCGCCGACACGACGGGAAGCGAAATGGAGTCGTGGCGGAGAGCCCGCGTCTCCGTCTTCCCGAGCTGGACGGCCCGGAGCGGATTCGCCGTATCCAGGGACGAGAAAGCATAGCGTCCCAGCCAACCGTCGCTGATCCGCTTCTCCGGCTCCCCGGTATGCCAGATTTCCATGGAACGGAAATGGGAATGGTTGGGCTTCGGGTAGCCTACCCCCTGCACGATCGCCACTTTGCCCCGCTGATACAGCCCGTGAAGCTGCGACAGGCTCGGGTGCAGGCCGATCTGGCCGTTGATGTCCAGCACCTCGTGCTGCTGGAGACGAAGACGCGGCCTGGCATCGTGGTAGGCTCCGATTCCGTAGGGAATCAGCGTATTAAGGCCGTCGTTCCCGCCGGAAAGCTGGACGACAACGAGGACCCTGTCTTTCGGGCCGGCCGGCGGTCCGGGCTTGAGTATATTTTTACTGTCCGCATAGAGCAGGGGGCCTCCGATGCCGATCGCCGCTATCAGCGCCGTCCCCTTGATCAGAAAGTCTCTTCTCGTCAAATTCATATCCGCAGTCCTCCGCTCACTTCATCTGTGCTTCCGGGCTGATGAGCAGAAGCTGCAGCAGGCTCCGTTTGCCCCCGGCCGGTTTTTTCGAGTTCACGATCGTCTCCGCCGCGTACTGCGTCAGCACACTCATCGTGTTCTTGCCGAGCGGAGCCATCCCTATGCCGCGCCTCCAGCCCTCCACATACGCTTCGGGACCGGCTGGCGCAACTTGCGGGACCAAAGACTGGAGCTGGTCTTCCGTGACGCGTTTGGCTACCTTCTCGGCGAACTGGTAGCGCGCGATCAGGCGGCTTGTCGCCAGCCAGGAAGCCCCTCCCTTCCAGCCGGACACATCCGGCGGAGCGTACAATTCCATGCCCATAAGCCCCATACTCGCGCGGAAAGCCGCCGTTAAGGGAAGTCCCAGCGTCCTCATGGTGCCCGCCACGTACTCCGCCGGATTTTTGACAAGAGACAGACGGTAGGCTTCCTCGTAAAATTCGTCGGAAACAAACAAATCGTACAGGACGTCCCCGATTGTCGGCATTTTCGAAATATTTCGGGCGACCCGCTCAATCCAGGCATCGGGCGGGTTTTCCGCCGCAAAATACTGGAGCAGCTTCGTCGCCAGAAACTTCGGAAGCGCCGCCTGCTTGAAGACGACGCGAACCACATCCGCGGAATCGAAATATCCCGCTTCGCCCAGAAAAACCTTATGTCCGGCATCGTGCCGCGCTTCCTGATACTGGACGATATCGGTTTTCCGGTTATAGTTCCATCCCGTCAAGGACCTTGCCGCTTCCTTCACATCCTGTTCGGTGTAATTGCCGATCCCCAGTGTAAACAGCTCCATCATCTCGCGGGCGTAATTCTCGTTGGGGCTCCCTTTCTGATTCGTATATGAATCCAGATACAGCATCATGGCCGGGTCTTGGCCGATTTCTTCGGTCAGCTTGCGGAAGCTGCCCAGGGCGTGCTGCCGGAACAGGTCGTTCTGGCGCACCATGAGCTTAATATCGCTCACTTTATACTGGGACGAAGCAAAGTGTCCGTGCCAAAACAGGGTCATTTTCTCCACCAACGGAGCCGGTGACGCGATCATCCGGTACAGCCAATACGTTTGCTGGTCGCCCACTCCCGTTACGATCAGCGGTTTCTCGTCCGCTTTTACCTCCGAGAAAACTAGAGCGGAGGCGGCTCCGTCGGCCAGAGGCCGGCCCGAGGTGAGCCTGCGGACTGTTTCTTCCCGGCCTAACTTCAGACATCTATCCACTTCTCCCGGCGTAGCGGAAAAAGAAGCTCTCCCCAGAAGGTGAAGGACTTCCTTTTCGGTCCAGGGTTTCATGCTGCACACCACCTAATTCTTTTACTTCTTATCTATTATATACCCAAAATATGACATTCGATTTAGGAACATGCTAAGAGAATGTTAGGAAAACAAAAACTCCCGAAACATTTGGGAAATGTCCGGGAGTTTTGTCTGCTTTGAGTGAGGAGAAAAGAGAGGTAATTAGCAGCCGAAGTACAAGGAGTACTCGTGCGGGTGGATGCGGATCGCAACATCTTTCGCTTCGCCGCGCTTGATGTCGACATAGTTGTTGATGAAATCCTGCGTGAACACGTCGCCTTCCAGCAGGAAGTCGTGATCGGCTTGCAGAGCGTCAAGAGCTTCGTCCAGTGTGCCCGGCACGCTGCGGATTTCGGACTTGTCTTCGTCGGACAGCTCGTAGATGTTTTTATCCAGCGGACCGTAGCCGAGCGCGCGCGGATCGATTTTCTTCTTGATGCCGTCCAGACCGGCCATCAGCATGGCCGCGAATGCCAGGTAAGGGTTAGCCGTGGAATCCGGCGTACGGAATTCGATGCGGCAGCCTTTCGGCGTTACGGCCGCAACCGGAATACGGACCGCCGCGGAGCGGTTACCTTTGGAGAACACCAGGTTCACCGGTGCTTCGTAACCCGGAACGAGACGTTTGAACGAGTTCGTGGACGGGTTCGTCAGCGCGAGCAGAGCCGGGGCATGGTACAGAATACCGCCGATGTAGTGCAGAGCCATTTCGCTCAGGTTGGCGTAACCGGTTTTGTCGTAGAACAGAGGCGTGTCGCCGTCAAAAATGCTTTGGTGCACGTGCATTCCCGATCCGTTGTCGCCAAATAGCGGCTTCGGCATGAAGGTTGCGACTTTTCCGTACTGTCTCGCCGTGTTGTGAATGATATATTTGTATTTCATGAGATTATCGGCTGTTTTGGTCAGCGTATCGAAACGGAAGTTGATTTCCGCTTGACCGGCTGTCGCCACTTCGTGGTGATGACGCTCGATGCGAAGGCCCGTTTCTTGAAGCAGACGGCACATTTCGCTGCGGATGTCCTGCTGGGTATCGACCGGTTGAACCGGCACGTAGCCGCCTTTAACGCCGATTTTGAAGCCCAGGTTGCCGCCTTCTTCTTTGCGGCCTGTGTTCCAAGCGCCTTCTTCGGAATCAACGGAATAATAGGAGGTATTCATGCCGCTTTCGTAACGGACATCGTCGAAAATGAAAAACTCGGACTCGGGAGCAAAGTTCGCCGTCGTGCCTACGCCGGCTGTTTGCAGGAATTCTTCCGCCTTCTGTGCGATGCTGCGCGGATCGCGCTCGTAACGCTCGCCGTCCGGCGTGTGGATGTTACACATAACGATCAGCGTCGGGTGGGCTGTGAAAGGATCGACATAAACCGACTCCGTATCAGGCATCATGACCATATCCGACTCTTCAATGCCGCGGAAACCATGAATGGAGGAACCGTCAAAGGCAACTCCGTTCTCGAAAGTTTCTTCCTCGACTTCGCAAGCCGGGAGAGAAATGTGGTGCGCCTTACCTAGAAGATCCACAAAACGAAAATCGATCCACTCAATGTTTTTTTCCTTGATGATGTTCAAAACGTCCTGTACTGACATGTGTAAACCCTCCTAATTCCGTACATTCACACTGTTTCCCCTGTGTAATGTTCCAGTTTTCATTCGATCTTTTTTCATATTATATAGCGGCCGAAGAAACATCGTCAATACTCATGTCAGGTATTTTTTTAATCAATGTCAGGTAATGTTACATGAAAAATAAAAAAACCGGATTTCTCCGGTTTTTAGGCTGTTTTTGAGGGAATTTCGGGGATTTAGGGACAACCTGTCGAATCAGACAAGCACGGGGGTTTTGGCGGTATCGAATCTTCTGCCGCAAAGCGGAGCCAGTTTCTCCAAATCCTGAAGCAGCTTGGCGAATTGATCCGGGAAAAGGGATTGCACGCCGTCTCCGGTCATCGAATTGTCCGGATCCGTATGCATTTCGATGATCAGGCCGTTCGCGCCGGCGGCCACGGAAGCCTTCGTCATCGGCTCGACCAGCTCGCGGCGTCCAGTTCCGTGACTCGGATCGGAGATGACCGGCAGATGGCTCAAGCTCTGAAGCACCGGAATCGCCGACAGATCGAGCGTGTTGCGGGTATAAGTCTCGAATGTTCGGATTCCGCGTTCGCAGAGCATCACATTCGGGTTGCCTCCCGCCAGGATGTATTCCGCCGCATTAAGGAATTCGTCGTACGTCGAGCTGAAGCCGCGCTTGAGCAGCACCGGCGTCTGGATCGAGCCCAGCTTGCGCAGCAGATCGAAATTCTGCATGTTGCGGGTGCCCACCTGCAGAATATCGGCGTACTCCGCGCAGACATCCACGTATTCCGGCGTCATAACCTCCGTAATCGTGAGAAGACCGTGCTTGCGGCCGGCTTCCGCCATCATGACGAGCCCTTCCACGCCGACGCCCTGGAAGCTGTAAGGGCCCGTGCGCGGCTTGAAGGCGCCGCCCCGAAGCACTTGACCGCCCGCGGCTTTGACCAGGCGGGCAATCTCGTCGATCTGTTCGGGAGTCTCGACGGCGCAAGGGCCGCCCATGACCACGAGCTGATCGCCGCCGATCTCCACGTCCTTGATGCGGATGACCGTATCCGCCGGATGGAAGTCGCGGCTCGCCAGCTTGTAGGACTTTGAGATTTTAACAACCTGCTCGACTCCGTTCAACTGGCGAAGCTGCTCGGCCAATACCGGATCGGCCTGCCCGATAATGCCGATAACCGTACGGTCTTCTCCATGCGATACGTGCGCTTTCACTTCATGCTTCTCGATAATGTGTACGATTTCCTGGATCCGTGCTTCCTCTACCTTATTTGAAAGAATTACGATCATTCCGTTCACGCTCCTGATGGTTGGGTTTAGTTTTACCTCGACGCTTCAACGCTTGTTTGCTTTTAAGCTTTTTAGCTTTTATGCTTTTATCCATTAAAGTAATTCGATAAAATAATAATAACAGGCTTGACGATTATCCGTCAAGCCTGCTTGTGCTTATTTTCCTATGAAGGCCGGAGCCCTGTTAAAACCACTGTAAATAAACATAAAGCCATATATCCCTGCGGCGGGTTCCGTGTCTATGTGTACGCGGATGCGTAAGTTAATCCGTGTCGCCGGGAAGCCCTGATGCCATGGCATGCTGGTGTTCTTTGCGCACTCTGCGCTTGTCCCGGCGGCGGTTGGCGTGAAGCCTCAGCAGAAGCATGATCGGGAAATACATGATCAGGCCGAGAATACCCCCCACGATCATTCCGCCGACGATCAGTTCCAGGCTTCCTTTCAGAACGTTCGCCAGAAAGGCGGGAACGTGGTGAATCAGATACTCCTTGAAGCCCGGAGGAACGACAAGCGAACCGACCGGTTTGTTAAACAGGATTGCCATCGGCACATAAATGATTTTACCGAACACGAACCCGATCAGCGCACCCGCGAAATTACCCCGCAGCAGCCAAACGAGAGGAAAAATAAGAAAAAAAGCCAGTCCGACCGTAGGAAGGGTGAACATTTCAACGGCCAGTCCGATTGAGAATCCGGTGGCGACCATCGAAGGCCCGCCTTTGGCGCGAAGCAGCAGAAGATATTTGTATTTAAACCAGCGCCCCATCTGTTTAAGATCCAGCTTTTTCCGGAGCGCCCCTTCACTAACCTGCATAGTGCCTCATCCTATCCTGTAAATTAGGCCGGTTATTCGGCGGCGGCAGCCTTTGTTTTGGCCATCGGGATCAATTTCTTCATATTCACGGTCCGTGTAACACCCCATGTAGCCGGGTCGGCCGGATCGAACTGCTCCAGATACGCGATGGCTTCCTTCGTAATCGGAGTCGGCGTGGAAGCGCCGGAAGTGACTCCGACCGTACGGACGCCCATCAGCCAGCTTTTGTCGATTTCGGACACGTCCGAAACCCGGTATGCTTTAACGCCCGAGATTTCTTCCGACACCTGGGCCAGCCGGTTCGAATTATTGCTTTTGGGATCGCCGACCACGATGACGAGGTCCGTCTCCTTGGCCTGCTCCGCGACCGCTTCCTGGCGGACCTGCGTCGCCAGACAAATCTCGTTGTGTATTTCGGCCGTCGGGAAGCTTTCCAGCAGCTTTTTCATAATATGCTTGATGTCCCACTGGCTCATCGTCGTCTGATTGGTGATCAGAATTTTGGATGAAGCGATATTCAGCTCCTCCGCATCCGCCAGCGTCTCGATCAGATGGACGTGCTCTGGAGCGATGCCGACGGCGCCTTCCGGCTCGGGATGGCCTTTCTTGCCGATATAAATAATCTCGTATCCTTCCGCCGTTTTCTCGCGGATCAGATCGTGTGTTTTCGTCACATCCGGACAAGTCGCGTCCACAACCGTCAAGCCTTTCTCGCGCGCCTTGCGGCGAACTTCCGGCGAAACGCCGTGCGCCGTAAAAATAACGGTGCCGCCCGTCACCTGCTCCAGAATTTCGAGCCGGTTGGGACCGTCCAGCGTGATCACCCCTTCGTCTTCGAAGAAACGGGTTACGTGCGAGTTATGAACAATCATACCGAGTATATAAATCGGCCGCGGCAGATCCAGATTCTTGGCGGTTTGCATCGCAAGCGCCATTGCATCCACCACGCCGTAACAATAGCCCCTTGGGGAAATTTTGACGACTTTCAACGAATGCACCACCTTTTTTGTCGTTCCTACCTTCATTATAGCCGATCAGGAGACGGGAAGAAAGACAACGGGCAGCCAAATGATAAAGGTCGAGCCCTCTCCTGTACGGGTTTTTACCTCAATGGAGCCCTTATGCTCGTCGATAATCCATTTCGCGATCGATAAGCCGAGTCCGGTGCCCGCCGTCCTTCCTCTGGACACGTCCGCCCGGTAAAACCTATCGAAGATGTGCGGCACCTCTTCCTTGTCCATCCCGATTCCCGTGTCCGCAATCCGCAGACCGATCTGATCCCCGGAACGGAGCGCATCCAGCCGGACGCTGCCCTGCTCGGTGTATTTGAAGGCATTTTCGATAAAAATGAACAAAAGCTGCTGGACATAGTCTTTGTTGCCGACCACAACCACATCCGTCAGCGGGTCAAGGTCTCCCACTTCCCACTGTACCTGACGCGGCAGAAACTGGGCGCGCCGGGCGACTTCCTCGACGAGCGGCCTCAGCTCAAGAGGCTGCCGCTCCATCTCGAAACCGGCATCCGCACGGGCCAGCGACAGCATGTCGTTGACGAGCCGGCTCATCCGGTGAGCTTCTCCGGCGATATCCTGCATCGCCTCGATGGACATCTCCATCTGCTCTTGGTCCTGGCCGCCGCCCTGCCCGGTTGTAAGCGTGCGGCTCCACATCTTCTCGAGCAGCTCCACGTTGCCGCGGATAGTCGTCAGCGGCGTCCTCAGCTCGTGGGAGGCGTCCGAGACGAAACGGCGCTGGGCGCGGTACGCCTCTTCCAGCTCGCTGTATACGAGCTGAAGCCGCCCGAGCATGCTGTTGATCGTGACGGTGAGCCGCCCGATCTCGTCCTCGGGCCCGTCGTACAGAATCCGCTTGTCAAGGTCCGTGCCCTTCTCGATCTGCTGCGTAGCCACGATCACCTGCTCGATAGGACGCAAAGCCTTCCTCGCCAGGAACCAGCCAAGCGTACCGGCGATCAGCACCGTCAGCATGGCGAGAATCGCCAGCGTATACTGGAGCAGGTTGAAGAAGTTCTCGTAGTAGTTGATCGTCGCTCCGACCTGAAGCACGCCCCGGGTCAGCTTATTTCCGGTGACCGGGTCGGTGATGTCGAATCCCCGGCTGACCAGAATAATCGGGTACGATTTATCCGTCACCTTCAGGTTCAGCCGCTCCACGACAAGCGAATCTTTGCCCCGCAGCTTCTGCGCCGCATTGTTCGTAATGGGCAGCGTCAGCTCCAGATTTTTCAGCACGGAAGACCGGTCGTGAATAACGGGGCCTTCCTTATCGTTCAGGCTGGCAAGCTGAAGAAGCGTGTTTTCCGAAAACATGTCCACATTATCGAGCTCCAGCTTGATCGGAACCCTTCCCCGTATCGAAGGAGCGGCAAGCGGCTTGATCCGCTCGTACGTTTCCGTCCAGGTGCGGTCCAGCTGTTTTTCAAGATCGTTATAAATATAAAAAGAGAGAAATAAATAAAGGCCGAAGCCGAACAGCAGCAGCGTGACCGACAAAATGCCGGAATACCACAGCGTCAGCCGGAGGCGGATAGACATCTAGTTCTCTCCTCTCAGCACATAACCGGCCCCGCGAACGGTTTGAATAATGCGCTTGTGGCCGTACTCCTCCGTTTTTTGCCGGAGCAGGGCGATGTACACTTCCAGTACATTCGATTCCCCGCTGTAATCGTAGCCCCAGATTTTTTCCATAATAATATCCCGTGAAAGCACACGCTTCGGGTTCTGCATAAACAGGTGCAGCAAATCGAATTCCTTCGTCGTAAGCTCGATCAGCTGGCTTTCGCGGAACACTTCACGCGTATCCAGATCCAGCGTGATGTTGTCGTAATGCAGCCGGTTCGTCGGCTGCTCGGCGCGTTCGTTCCGTCTGCGCAGCAGCACCCGGACGCGGGCCAGCAGTTCCTCCAGCGCGAACGGCTTGATGAGGTAATCGTCCGCTCCGAGATCAAGCCCCTTCACCCGGTCGTTGACTTCGTCTTTGGCCGTCAGCATGAGAATCGGTACGCTGCTTCCGCCTTCGCGGATGCGCCGGCAGACCTCCCACCCGTCGACGACAGGCATCATCACGTCCAGGATGACCAAGTGAGGCTCTTGCTCCAGCATTTTTTTCAAGCCGTCGTTGCCGTTGTTGGCCGTTACGATCGTGTAGCCCTCGAAGGCAAGGCTGCGCCGCAGCATGGACGTAATTTTTTCGTCGTCATCTATAACCAGTATCGTTTCACGCATGAATGATTTCACCCTTCTGTAGATGGATTGGGGCTGCAGGCAGCCTTGCGGGTCGCTTTTACCCTCTATTGTATCAAATTCGGCGTTGGAGCAAAATCTTGGACGTTCTCCGCCTTGGAAGCCGGGAAAAGCCGCCGAAAAAAAGAGCAGAGCGCGGCATGGCTGCCGTTCTCTGCTCCGCATGTGCGGCAGTCCGACCGTTACTTCTTCTCGGTCGTATCCGCTGCGTTCTTGTCTCCGACGGTGACGCTGATTTCAACCCGTTTGCCGTCACGCATCACGCCGATTTTGGCTTTGTCCCCGACTTTCAGGGCCTGAATCTTGGTCGTCACGTCCTGTGAATTCGTCACTTTCTGATCGTTCACGTCGACGATGACGTCATAAGGGCGCATTCCCGCCTGGAAAGCCGGGCTCTTGCGCGTAACCTCAGCCACAATCGCACCTTCGGTGTTCTGCAGCTTCAGCTCGCTTACCCATTCCTTATCCACGTTCTGGAGGCTCACGCCAATGTACGGAGCTTTCTCCTTCGGAATCGTCACATTGTTTTTCAGGTTATCCAGCACGGTCGAGAAGGTGCTTTCCGAAATAGCGAACCCGATTCCCTGTGCCTGCGAACTTACCGCCGTGTTGATCCCGATCACTTCACCGTTCATGTTAAGCAGCGGGCCGCCGGAGTTGCCGGGGTTAATGGAAGCGTCCGTTTGCAGCAGGTGCTTGTAGTTGCGCGTGCCCTGCTCATCTTGAATCGTGATCGGGCGCTCTTTGGCGCTGAGTACGCCGACGGTCACCGTGTGGTCGAATCCGTAAGGGTTCCCGATCGCGACGACCCAGTCGCCCACGTTCAGGCTGTCCGCTTTACCGATCGGCAGAATCGGGAAATCCTTGTCGCCTTCGATTTTCATCGCGGCCAGGTCAAGATCGTAGCTGTTGCCCAGAAGCTTGGCGACGAACGGCTTATCGTAACCTTGAACGGTTACGCGGATTTCATCGGCTCCGTCGATGACGTGCTCATTCGTCAGAATGTAGCCGCTTTTCTCGAAGATAAAACCGGTTCCGCTGCCTGCCAGCTGAAGGGCGCCTTCGCTGCCCGAACCGCTGCCCTGCTTGGAATCTCCCTGGTCACCGAAGAAGAACCGGTAGAAGGGATCGTTCATCTGATTGCGCTGGGAGCTGCTTTTCGACTTCACGTAGGATTCAATCTTAACGGTTGCCGGACTTGCCTGGGCGAAAATCTGGGCGATATTGTCCGGGCGGGCCGAATCCAGCGAAACTTTGCTTGCGCTCCCCGCCGCTACCGTCTGAGAAGAGTTCGGCTGCGCGCCCGGCAGCGTCATCGGCTGTTTGCCGGTAAACAGGTTCGTTTTGTCGGCCGCAAACATCAGCGTGCTTACGACGACCGCACCGGCCAGGAAAGCCGCGAATCCGCTGCGGAGGGACGAACGCTTCTTGGCGGGTCCGCTGCCGTTCCAGCCTCCGTTCGGCGCCGATGCGCCGTCCCGGCTGAAGGAGAACGATCTTACCGGCTTCGGAGGCGTCACTTCCACCGGCTCCGATCCTTCACGGTTCGAATAGGCTGTCGTGTCGGATTCGGTTCTTTGCGTTTCCTCGCTCATGCCCGTCTTGTGCGGGCCGTAAGAGTAGTAGTAGGAAGGCTTCTCCTGCGCCGTCGCTTCTTCGCGCCCGGAGTCATATCCCGCTTCATGGCCGGCCTCCCGTCTTTCCAGTTCACGCTCGCGATCACGGTCGCGGTTTAAATCCGAATCGTTGCTGGGGCCTGGGCCGAATTCTTTTTTATAGTCATCCATGGCAATTCCTCCATTTATAAAAGTTAGGAAAAGGTAAAAAACGAAGGACGGTTGGCATGATGGCTTTTTTGTAATCCGTGTTGTTCACCGTCTCTGTACTTTTATAATGGACTTCCTTCCTTAAGCAAACCTTAAAATTCAATAAAATGGAGGTAAAAAAGCCGGCTCTCCGGCCGGCATCTTGTCGATCTGGGTCCATTTAACTAAAACCATGGAGCAAAAAATTCAGTGGAGCCACTTTTGTTCGACATCCCGCAGAAGTTTCTCGGCTTTGCCGATCCACTCGCTTTCGATCTCGGCGTCCGGATCTAGCGGAGTCTGAAACTGGTTCACAAGCGCGGAAACCGTCATCATATGGGCTTCGGGATCATTGCCTTCATTGTATACATGCTTGAGCACGTAAGGCGTCCCGATCTTGACCATCGCGTCGGTTTCGTCCGTATCGCCGTCCAGAGTCCCTTCCGTCACTTCAAAAGGGATGCGCAGCCACACTTTGTGGGCCTCATCCAGATAACGGTCGAACGACCCGTGATCATATTCCCAGTTCCCGCCTAATGTAAACTCGAACGTGTGCAAATAATCCCGGACATTGTCGAACGCTTCTACCGTTTCCTGGAGTGAGGAATTCAAAGCTTTCACAAGGCAACCTCCTCTTCATCGCGCCGTTCAATGAACCCGCGCAGCCATAGGTTGCGTATTTCCGCCTTCTTTTATGAGCCGCTGGAAAAAGGACGGCCGGGTGATACGAAGTCCGGCGTTATGCCCCGGTGCCGGCCCAGCCCTTGCGGTGCGCGTAAATAGCCAGCTGCGTGCGGTCGTCCAGCTCGCACTTCATGAGCAGATTGCTCACGTGCGTCTTCACCGTCTTGATGCTGATGTGCAGCGCTTCGGCGATTTCCTTGTTCGATTTGCCGTCTGAAATGAGGGAAAGCACTTCACGCTCGCGCGCCGTCAGCCCCTCGTCTTCCGTCTGCGCCGACCGCTGACGGAGTCCGCGGGTCAGCGCCAGCGAGACTTCGGGGTTTAAGACCGGCATGCCTGTCGCCGCCCCCTTGATCGCCTGGGCCAGCTGCTCCGAGGAGATCGTTTTGAGCACATAAGAAATCGCCCCCGCTTCAACCGCCTGAACGACCTTGTCTTCTTCCAGAAAACTGGTCAGCATGATGATTTTAATAGAAGGAAAGCGCTGGGTAATTTCCCGGGTCGCTTCGATCCCGTTCATAACCGGCATGGTCAGATCCATCAACATTACATTCGGAATATCGCCGGCTTCCAGAGCTTCGAGCTTGCGCAGGGCTTCCTCCCCGTTTGCCGCTTCCTCAACGACGGTAAGCTCCTCATCGAGCATAATATACGTGCGCAGACCGACCCTTACCATATCATGGTCGTCCACGATCATCACCTTTACTTGTTCTTTCACAGCGAAGCTTCCCCTTTCGGCTCTTTCACAAATTTAGGTATCCGTACACGGACTGTCGTTCCACTGCCCGATCCGCTGAGGACCTCGGCATCTCCGCCCAGCTTCTGCGCGCGTTCGCGCATCGTGGACAAGCCGTGGGAGGCAGACGATATCGCGCTCCGCTCGAAGCCTTTGCCGTTGTCCGCAAGCTGCAGCACATACTGGCGCCCCGAATCGTGCAGCTTCAGCTCGATTTCCGTTGCGGAAGCGTGCTTGACGACGTTGGCCATCCCTTCCTGGATGATCAGGAACAGCTGATGCTCGATCGCCTCGGAAATCGGCTGCTCGGTCTCTACATCGAGCCGGCCCTGAAGCTCATGAGCCCGGCAGTATTCCGGGAACCATTTTTCCAGCGCCTGCTCCAGCGTACTTCCGTCCAGCTCGATCGGACGCAGCTGGGAAATGAGCCCCCGCATCTGCTTCTGGGCGTGATGCGACATCTGGATCAGCTGTTCCATCAGCTGGGTGGCGACGTCGGGATTATGCCCGATCACCTTGGGCAGAGAGGAAGCCGACATGTGAATGGCGAAGAGCTCCTGGCTGACGGTATCGTGGAGATCCCGGGCCAGCCTCCGGCGTTCCTCGACCACCGCCGTCTCGACGGAGCCGTGCTCGATCACGGAGCGTTCTTCGCCCATTTCCTGCAGCAGCCGCGTCCGCTCTTCAAGCGCCCCGGCCATCTCGTTGAACGATTTGTAAACGGGATGGAACGAATCGATAGGATCGATCTGGATCCGATCCTTCAAGTTGCCTTTCGCCAGCTGAAGCATGGCGATATGCAGCACATCCACCTTGCGCTGGAAGGTGCGGGAGGCCACGAAACCGACCGCCTGTCCCAGCAGCACGGCAAAAACGGCCAGGCTGAATTTCCACCCGCCGCCTGCCGTTTCCCAGGGCATGTAGAGCTGCGCAAAGCCCAGAATGCCGAGGGTCAAAAGGCTGGAGGCCAGAAAGTACAGCATAAGCTGCCATTTCATGCTCCACAGCTTTACCATGCGCCCCGCCTCCTAACCCATCTTCTTCACGACGATATCTCCGATGAACATCGATACGTGAAGATTGATTTTTTTGGCGCCTTCCTGATAGTAAGGCGTCCGGTAATTCATCGAGCGCATGATTCCGTCCTCGCGCCGCTCCAATACATTCATATCGCCGATAAAAGAAGACGTCGTCACGCTGATCTCCACGTCGAGATCGCTCGGGATGAACACCTTCACATCCCCGATAAACGCCGAGATATTGATCCGCGTTTCCCCCATCGGAATGCTCGCTTTTGTCAGATCGAGCGAGGTATCGCCGATAAAGTGCGAGATGTTAAGCGGGGTCAGCTCCCAGTAATCCTGCCCCATATACACGTCGCCGATAAAACCCGATTTGTTCTGGGGCGGGGCGTAGGAATTCACATAGTGGTAGTCCGGCCCGCGCTCATAAGAATTTCCCCCCGGTGGAGGTGGAGGCGGTGGAGGAGGCGGTGCATAGCCTGCACTTCCGCCGGGCTCTCCGGCTTCCGGGTAAACGCCGCCGTTTTTCCAGTCCGCTTTCCTGCCGCGTCTTGCCTCGCGCCTGGAGATTTTCTCCTGCCATTTGCGCGCTTTTTCTTCCCACTTGTCCTCCAGTTTACGTTCCCAATCGCTTCCCCAATGCCCGTGCCCGGCTCCGTGCCCGTGACCGTCCCGGCTTCCCCCATACTCCGAATCGTGACGGCGGGAGCTTCTCCGGCCGAAAATCATTTTGATTCCGAAAAGGATCAGGACGACCGGGATAAGAAACTGAAACATTTCCCCGAGCGAATACGGAGTCCATCCGAGATTCCGGGCCTGGAAAATACCGCCGATCAAAATGAGGATAAGCCCCCAGGCTCCGTCCTGCCTCCCCTTGTTGACAAGCACGCTCATCAGTCCCGCATAGATCAGAAAGAGCGGCCAAAAGGTGGAAACCAGCTCCCTGAAGCTCAAGGAGATAAAGCCGAGCTGCTTCAGAAAAAACAGCAGGCCGAGCGCAATCAGGAGAAAGCCCCCCGCCAATCTTCCCCACATAGAACCGTTCATGTCTAATTCCCCCGTTGAATTTCGTTTTCATGAATTAAGTGTACCTCCCTCTATCTTTTCTGAAAAGAGACAAAGGGTTGATTCCTCACTCGGTCCCGAGACCGAGAAAAAGCGCCTGCGGAAATCGCAGACGCTTCTTGTGCGGTATATGTGAAAAGTTTAGGCTTCAGGTGTATCGACAGGATTGTTTTTAAAAATTTCCTGGACGAGCTGGTTCCAGATCATCTGGGTCACTTTGCCTGTACCTTCTTTGACGACAAAGACATTAACTGTTTTCTTGCCCCATTCTTTGTAGATCTGGTCTTTCGTTTCATAATAAAGGTCAATTTTCTTGCCTTTGATGGCTCCGCCGGTATCGGCTACGATGCCGTATCCGTAACCCGGTATATAAAGGACCGTTCCGATCGGGAACACTTTCGGGTCCGCCGCGATCGTCGACAGGGAATGCTCGTCCCGCTTGACCTTAATGCCGGATTTGGTAATGCCGTAATCCGGGTGCCCCGGATTTTTGCCGGTCGATTCGATTCCCGAGTAATAGCCGGTCGCTACCACTTCTACCGCCTTGTACTGGGATAAATCTTGACTGGAATCGGGCATCAGCTTGTAGCTGATCTTGCGTGACTGGCTGGATGCGGCTTGGACCTCGCCGGTTCCGTTTTGTGACTGGACGGGCTGCTCGGAAGTTTCAGGTTTCTGGCGGGATACTAATCCCGAAATCGCCGGAGCGATTTTTTTCTCGAGTGCCGCTGTATCTGTTAATCCTGTCAGACTTGTTTGATCTTGACCGCACAAGACAAGAGCGATGTTCAACATCATAACCATACTGAACCATTTGGTCGGATTGCTTGAATCAGGCAACATATGTTCGATACCTCCCCCTACTATAAGAGTTTGTCCAATTTTAAAAGAGTTTAAACATCCGCCAATCTTTGCAAAGTAAGGTTTTCCTTGGAATACGGATTTTATGCACACTTTAATTCCTAGTTATTTACAGTGTTTAACTTGCGGAAGGCCGGGTAAATAGGGTGGGATATGAACTCTCATCAAAAACATACAAGGAAAGGCGGATGATCGAATGGACGTAAGAAATTGGGGCGAGTGGAACTTCCTCATGATGAACGGAAATTCCATTTGGAGGCTCATAGGAGCCCTTCTTGTTCTGATCATTGGTTTATGGATAGCAGGCGCCGCTTCGAAAGCCGTCTATAAAGGACTTTTAAAAGCGAACGTGGATGCCCGCGGAAGAAAATTTTTCCCGCCGGACAGCTCCGTCAGCCGGATTGTGTCCAAGGTAGTCAAGTATTTCATTATTCTTGTCACGCTGCTCGTTGTGTTAGAACTTCTTAATTTCACGAATGTGCTGAATCCGTTCGTTGGTTTCATCGCTATTATCACTTCTTACATACCGCATCTGCTGGCTGCGGCGCTGCTTGCGGCGGTCGCTCATATTCTCGGTTCCATGCTGAAAAGCGTCGTGTCCGGATTCTTCGGCTCCCACACGATTAAAAGCAGAATGCCGAATCTGGTGCACTACCGTGAAGTGGCCGGCAACATCGCCTACGCCATTGTGATCCTGCTCTTCGCACCTAGCATTCTGGCCTCGCTTCAGATTCCGGCCATTTCCGTGCCGATCAGCGCGGTCATCAATATGGTCATCGGCTATCTGCCTCTGCTCGCGGGTGCGATCCTGCTTGTCGTACTCGGCCATTATGTGGCCAAGTTCGTGGCCAAGCTTGCCTCTACCCTCACATCCTCGCTGAACCTGCAGCGCTGGATCGGGGCCGGCATGAACGTGTCCCAATTCGTTTACAGCATCGTGTATTTCCTGATTCTGTTCCCGATTGCGGTACAAGCGCTTAACCTGCTGCAAATCGAATCCATCCGGGTTCCGGCTCAAGGCATTCTGAATCTCGTTATGGCCTGGATTCCGAAAATTCTCATTGCGGCGTTCCTGCTCTACATCGGCTACATTCTGGCCAAAATCGTCCGCAATCTCATCATTACGCTGCTTTCGCCGATGGATATCGACAGCAAGCTGAACAGCCTGATGCCGATGTTCCGCCGCAAGGCTTCCGATGCCGGAGCCGGAATGGGCGTACCGGGCGGCGTAAATCCCGCCGCATCCGTTTCCGCTCTGCCTATCACGAAATGGATCGCGACTCTGATCGCCGTCTTCGTATTCGGCTTCTTCCTCGTCGAATCCACGAACGTGCTGGATCTTGAATTTATTTCCGCCACATTCGCCGCTCTGATGGTGATGCTGCCGAAATTTATTCTGATCGTCATCATCGTGCTGATCGGCATTATCCTGGCCGGCTTCGCGGAGCGCATGATTCGTCCGGGCAACCCGCTCAAAGGGTTTGTCCAGCCGGTAATCATCGTTCTGGCCGTCGTGATCGGTCTGACGGAAATCGGACTGGGCTCGGTCATTATCACGTCCGGTTACATGGTCGTCATGGTCGCCCTCGGCGCCGCCTTTATCATCTCCGTCGGTATCGGCAGCATTCCGGCCGTCAAGCGCTTCTGGGATAAGAAGCAGAACAGCAAGGACCACGATAACATTTCCATGTAAGGCGTACGACAAAAAGCACCCTCCGGAATCGTTTCCGGAAGGTGCTTTTTTTGCGGTTGCGGGACGGCATCCCGGTGTCTGACGATGTGTGTGCGGCGGCTGACGGGCAAATTTTCAAAAAATAAATCGGGGAGCTGCACGCCGGATAATCACGATTCCCGGCCCATAAGAGAAATGTAGACAGGGTTAGACATTAATCAAGGAGGCCATCCTTCGAGCAGATTCATCTACTTTCGGGACAGCCTCCTTTTATCCGGTCAATCCAAAAAGCTTATCAAGCATCCCGCTACAACTTAAACTGCGTTATTTTCTCCTGGAGCTCTTCTGCCATGCTGGAAAGTACATTTGCGGAAGATGTAATCTCTTCCATGGAAGCTAACTGCTGCTCCGTTGAGGCAGCAATATTCTGCGTTCCGCCGACCACTTCATTGGTGACTTCCAAAATCTGATTCATCGATGACAGAACCTCGGAAACACGAGCTGTCATTTCTTCTTGAGCAGCGGAAACAACTTGGATATTCAGCGAAACTTCATCAACCGCACCGCGAATTTCATTAAACGATGATCCCGCTTGGTTCACCAGATGGAGTCCCTCATTAACCTCTCTTGTACCCTGTTCCATGGACTGGACAGCGTTTTGAATTCCTTCCCGGATGCTCTCCACATAGGAAGTAATCTGCTGGGCCGAGTTGGATGACTGTTCAGCTAACTTTCTTACTTCACCTGCCACCACGGCAAATCCGCGTCCATGTTCTCCGGCGCGGGCTGCTTCTATGGAAGCATTTAAGGCGAGCATATTCGTTTGATTAGCGATTGTATTAATGACTTCTACAATTCTTCCTATGTGAAGGGCATTATCTACTAAGTATTTCATGGACTCAGCGGATTGGTTCACGGTAAAACTGATAGAATTCATCTGTTTAATCACCACATCAATCGCTTGATTTCCTTCCGTGGCAAGGTTTGTCGCAATAAACACCTTATCCATAACCACCCGGGAATTGGATTCGATTTGTTCCACTTTTGCCGATATATCATTTATAGCACGATTCGTTTGTTCAATATTTCCCGCCTGTATTTCCGTTCCGGTCGCCAGCTCTTGGACGACTGCGGCTGTTTGCACAGACGATTTTGTCGATTCTTCGGCGCTGACTGATAATTGTTCCGAGGAACTGGCCACATGTTCGACAGTGACTTGCACCTGCTCCAAGATACTGTGTAACGATTGGGCCATCTCATTGAAACTTTCGGATAGCTGCCCCAGCTCATCATTTGAGTGGACAACCACTTTCTGTGTAAGGTCGCCTTTGCTGATCTTTTCAACACCGCTCATTAATTCTTTGATAGGATGTAATAACTTTTTCAGCCCGAAAACCTGCAGGATAATCCCAACAGCCAAAAATAACAATGAAGCAATAACTAAGGACCAAATCAATTTGTATTGCTGCTCTGAAATTACGGATGCATTCACGTCAATCCCAAAGACGGCGACGAGCTGCTGCTGTTCATCGAGGACCGGAACTAATACAGTAAGCCATGATCCGATATCATCCTTGTAAATAGGCGGAATGACCGGTGATTTCGTTTGCTTCACGGTTTGGAATGCCTTCACCATCTCGGGCGGCTGATCAAATAATACTCCGGGTTTAAGCCCCGCTTCCAATAAGTGAGTAGGGTTAGAAATGACCCTCGTTTTTGCACCCTCCACGATATCCGGCTCGAATATAAACCCTTGCGCTACATTAGCATTTCCAGCTGACAATTCATCCAGTAAGGACACAAGCTTTTTCTGAATGGCTGAATCTAAAGCAGGACTTGTCTTCCCTGTTTTCAAGTCTTCTACTTCAAATCTGTTCTTCCATAATGTTGCGACTCCTTTTGCCTGCTCCTCCAAACTGCTAGTAAGCGCACGGCTCATAATAACGTAACTAATCACCGACATGATCATACACGCTATCACTATTCCCGAAATAGAAAATATCAAATTTTTCAAAAAAAAGGTTAAAGCGGTTTTTTTCTTTTCTTCCCCCATAATCTCGGCTCCCTCTCTTAATGCTGGGTAATGATTTTACCAAACAAAGGGTATATTCTCGAACCTGACATAAGATTCCTTTATTCGACAATCTTCATCTTTATAGGGTGTCCGGATTTATGGTTGTGATTACTTATTTACTTCTTATTTACTTCTTCATATGGATTGGAATACTCGCAACAGGACCATCCATCGGGATACAACGGGTCTACCCTCCCCTTATACTGCCCGGCCATTACAGCCTTGCCCTGCCGCTTTCCGTCCCTTAAAGCAAAAAAACACACCTGATTTCGTTATAGGTGCGGGCTGCTTCGGCAGAGGCTTCAAATACAACTAAAAAAGGACAGCCATAGCCTTTGTTCAATTAAACAATTAGCCGTGGCTATCCTTATTTTTAACCTTATCCGAACGGTTCAGTCCGGATCTGCCGCCGGCTGCGCCCCCGTACACAGAACCAGGCGCGCGGCCGGTGGGTTCAGGGCTAACCGCGCACGCTCAGCAGCACGCCGATTCCCGAAGGATCGGTCACAAGCCATCCGTCTTCCCGGGCCGCGGCGTTCACGTTTCCTTCCCGGAGGCGGGCCAGAATCCGCTCCAGCTCCTCGTTATCGGGCAGCTCGACGGTAAACCAGCGGATGCCGGCGGCATGGGCGGGTGCGGGCGGCGCCCCTGCGCCTGCCCACGTGTTCAGCCCGATGTGGTGGTGATAGCCCCCGGCCGCCACGAAAAGAGCCGCCGGACCGAAACGGAGCGTGATCTCGAACCCGAGCAGGCCGCAGTAGAAGGCTTCCGCCGCCCGCAAATCCGTCACATGGAAATGTACGTGACCGATTTTCGTTTCCGCAGCCATTCCGCTCCACGGCTCCTCTCCGGCAAGCTCCAGCAGACTTTCCCAGTCCACCGGGTCGGTCGCCATCACGTAGTGGCCGTTCGCATCCTTCCGCCACGTTTCGCGGGGACGGTCGGCATAAATTTCAATGCCGTTGCCGTCCGGATCGTCCAGATAGAGCGCTTCGCTCACGAGATGATCGCCCTGGCCGACCTCGATACCGCCGCGGATCAGGCTGCGCAGCGCGAATCCAAGCTCTTTGCGGCCGGGCACAAGAATCGCGAAGTGATACAGACCGGCATACCCGCGTTTTGGTGCTTTAGCGGCACCCGGTAGCTCTTCCAGAATAACAAGGGGCTTCTTGCCGTCCGCCGTCAGTTCGGCGAAAGCTCCGTTCCGTGTCAGCAGCTTGAGTCCGATCACGTCCTGATAAAACGGAAGAGACCGGTCAAGGCTGCCAACCTTAATATGCACAGATCCGATTTCAGTTCGGGGGTCGATAACAGGCGTCATAAGAGTCATCCTTCTTTCAAAAAGATTTAGGAAACACAAGTAAATGAGACAAAATAGATTAGAACGAGACAGAATATATTTAGTTACTTTTTGTAAGTAATTATAATTTAATTACTCGATAATGTCCAATAACAAAAAAACAGGGAGAGCCTCTACTGAGGTTCCCCCTGTTTTGACGGTTTTATAAATGCTGTGTTCAGAAAACCGGCGGTTCGGCCGGCCGCTTCCACAGTATATGCCGCCTGCTTATCTGGACTTATTGGCGATATCCTCTTGGATGAGACCCACAACGTGCGCCAGGCTGTGAACGCCCAGGTCGCCTTCGCCGCGCTTGCGGACCGACAAGGTGCCGGAGTTCATTTCGTTCTCGCCTACAACGAGCATATACGGCATCTTCTCCAGCTGCGCCTCGCGGATCTTGTAGCCGAGCTTCTCGTTGCGGTTGTCCGCTTCCGCGCGGATTCCGGCCGCAAGCAGCTTCTCTGTCACGTCATTGGCATAAGCCTCGTAAGACGGCGATACCGGAATGACTTTGGCCTGTACCGGCATCAGCCAGGTCGGCAGAGCTCCGGCGTAGTTTTCCAGCAGGAACGCCGTCATCCGTTCCATCGTGGAAATAATACCGCGGTGGATAACGACCGGGCGGTGCTTCTGGCCGTCTTCGCCGATATATTCAAGCTCGAAACGCTCCGGCAGCAGGAAGTCCAGCTGTACGGTGGAGAGCGTTTCTTCTTTCTTCAGCGCCGTGCGGATCTGAACGTCCAGCTTCGGACCGTAGAAGGCCGCTTCCCCTTCCGCTTCGTAGAACGGCAGGTTCATTTCTTCCACAACCTCGCGGAGCATGCGCTGGGACATTTCCCACATCTCGTCGTTCGGGAAATATTTCTCCGTATCCTTCGGATCGCGGTAGGACAGACGGAAACGGTAATCCTTGATGCCGAAATCCTCGTAGACGTGGCGGATCAGGTTGATGACGCGGGCGAATTCTTCCTTGATCTGATCGGGACGGCAGAAAATATGCGCGTCGTTCAGCGTCATCGCGCGTACGCGGTGCAGACCGGTCAGAGCGCCGGACATCTCGTAGCGGTGCATGGTGCCGAGTTCCGCAATGCGGACCGGCAGCTCGCGATAGCTGCGCATGTCGCTCTTGTACACCATCATGTGATGCGGGCAGTTCATCGGACGGAGGACGAGCTCCTCGTTGTCCATGACCATTTTCGGGAACATGTCCTCGTGGTAGTGATCCCAGTGGCCGCTCGTTTTGTACAGCTCCACGTTAGCCAGGACCGGCGTGTAAACGTGCTGGTAGCCCAGGCGCTCTTCCAGATCGACGATATAGCGTTCCATAACGCGGCGTACTTTAGCGCCGGCAGGAAGCCAGATCGGCAGCCCCTGGCCGACTTCCTTGGAGAACGTGAACATTTTCAGCTCGCGGCCCAGCTTGCGGTGGTCGCGCTTCTTCGCTTCTTCAAGCAGATGCAGATGCTCGTCCAGCTCCGCTTTCTTCGGGAAGGCAGTGCCGTAAATACGCTGGAGCATTTTGTTTTTGGAGTCCCCGCGCCAGTATGCGCCGGCAACGCTCAGCAGCTTGAAGGCTTTTATTTTGCCCGTGGAAGGCAAGTGAGGACCGCGGCAGAGGTCGAAAAACTCGCCCTGATCGTAAATGGTCAGCACGGAGTCTTCCGGCAGATCGCGGATCAGCTCCAGCTTCAGCGGATCGCCGAGCTCCTCGAAAATCGCGATCGCTTCTTCACGGCTGACGACACGGCGGACGATCGGCAGGTTTTCCTGAACGATCTTCGCCATTTCCTTCTCGATCTTCGTCAGATCTTCAGGTGTCAGCGGATTTTCGATATCGATGTCGTAGTAGAAACCGTCTTCGATGACGGGGCCGATTCCCAGCTTCACGGCCTTATCGCCATACAGGCGCTTGATCGCCTGGGCCATCAGGTGGGCGCTGCTGTGGCGCAGCACTTCGACTCCCTCTTCCGAGTCCAGCGTTACGATTTTAAGCTCGGCATCTTCTTCGATCGGAGAGTTCAGATCAACCTGACGGCCGTTTACGACGCCGATCACCGCGTTCTTTTTGAGGCCGGTGGAAATGGATTCCGCTACCTGCTCGACGGTTGTGCCCGGGGCATATTCTCTCACGGAACCGTCCGGAAAAGTTAATTTAATCATGATTCGTCAGCTCCTCAGCTCTATAAATTTCAAAAAAGAGCGCAAAAAAGCACACACATCCCGAAAGGGACGAGTGCGCTCGACTCGTGGTTCCACCCTCATTCGATTCATCGCTTACGATTAAGCGGACGAATCCTCATTCAGCATCCGGTAACGGGGATGATTCGGCTAGGCTTACTTCCGACGGACGTCCTGCGTCCGCTCTTGCTCGGTTTCCGCTTTGCGGCTCTCGAAGGGGTAAACATACCGTACATCTGCAGGGGATTTCAGCCGGGGCCCCATTCTCTGGAAGCAGTGTTACAAGCTGTCCGTGTCTTCGGTCAAAGCCTTTGATTTCCTAATTATAAGCCTGCCGCGGAATCAGGTCAAGGGGGACGGAGACCCGCTGTCCGAGTTTCCCGCCAGCTTCGTGCGGCATACGGCGCAGTAGGAGCAAATAGTCGCACGGGACTCGAAAATCTGCATAATTGTCCGGATAACAGGCAGATCGGGCTCACGCGTGTGAATATAAATCGTCGCCGGAGATACCGAAATAAGCGTGGAGACGATCATATCTTCAAAGCTGATATCTTTCTCGATCATTTCCAAAGTAAAAGACGCTTCCATCTTACTGGTGTCGATCGGCTGCATATTCTCATCCAGAATCGTAAATTCGGCGCCTTCCTTATGTATCAAATGAGCTGCTGCCGTCTTCGTTTCCTGGATATAGACGAAATACTGGAGCAGAGAAATAAATTCCTGATACTGCTGGTCCATCACGTATTCGTCAATGGCGTATTCGACGACCTCTTTCAGCTCCTCCATATATTCCTGAAGCCGGAACGCAATAAAGCCCGGCAGGTTCACGGGCTGCCCTTCCAGCAGCAGAGCTTTCAACGGCTCGCTTATTTTGCCCGCCCGGAGCTTCATGCCGTCGATAGGTCCCCAGTCCAGATAATCGTCAAGGCCGTATTCTCCGGCGGCAGCCTCGCCCTCTTCCTCCCCGTTCAGGAACTGGCGGCAGTAACGGCCGATTTTCGCCGCTTCTTCAGGCTCTTTATAATGGAAGGTATTTACCAGCAGCTTACGGATCAGCCTCTCTTCTTCACCCTCCACGATCTGCTCGGCTGCAGCCTCGGCAGCGGCTTCTATAACGGCATCGGGCCCCGTCTGCTGCTTTTTGCCGCCGGCCGCTCTCCCTATCCGAAGTACCGTGCAGTGTTCCAGATCGTCGCGGACGACCGGCACCGGGTTTCCTTCCTGATTCAGAAGCGCTAGGCGGCTTTCGATCCGGCTTTGCAGCGCAGAAATATCAAACACGGCGGAATTGTTGAATACAAACTGTACGAAAGACATGGGCTCACTCCTTCCTGACGCTGAATTCCTTCTAAAAGTATATGGTCGGCCGGAGGCGGATATACAACCAACTCTTGACATGTCCGAAGGCCGGGCAATTCAGGAAATTGAAGCCGATCTTAAACTTTCCTTAAGAAATTCGGCGCGGTTTTGTTAAGAACAACCTTCTATAATAATCACTATGAAAAGCTTGATGATGGAGGTGCCGCTCCTTCTGCGACCGGAATTGCCAACCCCGTCTTCCTGTGCTAACGTCACAATAGCCCGTTTTCATAATGGAGTATAAGGGAACGCAAGGCCGGTTACGCCACGGCATCCGTTTTCCGGCATATAAAGGAGCGCATGGTTATGGGAAAAGAAACGATTCTGATCGTGGATAATGAAAAAGAGATCGTGGAGCTCATCCGTATTTATTTAACCAATGAGGGGTATGAAACGGTTTCGGCCGGAGACGGCCTGGAAGCCTTGGATGTGCTGAAAAGCAGGGAGGTCGATCTCATTATCCTCGACATTATGATGCCCCGCATGGACGGCGTCCAGGCGTGTCTGGAAATCCGCAAGGAGAAAAACATGCCTATCCTGATGCTCTCCGCAAAAAGCGAGGATATGGACAAAATTCTCGGATTAACCGCCGGAGCGGACGATTATTTGACGAAACCGTTTAATCCGCTCGAACTGATGGCACGGGTGAAATCCCAACTGCGCCGGTATAAAAGATTAAACGCCCCCATGCCATCCGAAACGCTTACACACCGTATCGAGCTGGACGATCTCGTCATTGATACGGCTACGCATGAAGTTCATGTGGAGGGACGGCCGGTCAAGCTGACTCCCCGGGAATTTTCCATTCTGGAGCTTCTTGGCCGCAACCGCGGAATCGTCTTCAGTACGGAGCGGATTTATGAAACGGTTTGGAATACCCCGTACTTCGAATCGGACAACACGGTCATGGTACACATCCGCAAAATCCGGGAAAAAGTGGAGAGCAATCCGAGGCAGCCGAAATATATCAAAACCGTTTGGGGGGTAGGCTACAAAATTGAAACCTAATCGAAAAAGGAGATTCGGAAAGCTGTGGGGTCTGCTGGTGCGCGGCATCGTGCGTCCCGTTATTTTGTGCAAACAGAATGTGATGCGCAGCCTGCGAATGCAGCTTATTCTCGCGTTCGCTCTGTGCATAGGCGCTGCGACTGCCGCCGGGAGCCTGGTATCCGAGCTTACCAAATCATGGCGCACGGGGGCGACCGTCTCCTATATTCAGGATAAAGAAATTACGGAACATCAGGTTTACCGTCTTGTGGAACGTCTCGAACGCATTCAACAGTACGGCGGCGATGCCGACAGATATCCCTCCGTTAAAGACGAACCGGGTCCGAAAGACTTACCGAACTCCGATCAGGAGATTCAAGACCCGAAGGAGACCGGAAGTGCCGGTAACGGCAGCATCGGCTCCGGACCGCATCAGCAAGCGGGCTCGGAGAGCTCTTCCGCTTCCACCGCGACGAAATCGGCCGTTCCGTCTCCATCGCCGGAATCCGCCGTCCCGGATGGAACGGGTACGAACGGCAAAGCGGCTCCGGATCCTGCCGGCTCGGGCGCCGCGGGAACGGACGGCACAAAAGTCCCGGCAGCGGGCAATCCCGCCGCTCAACCGGCGCCCTCCTTTTTCCCGGTAAATCCTGCGGATATTCAGTCTCTTCTGGACGAGGAAACCGACAGGCCCGGAAGAAAATCGCTATATATTATCGATTCATCCGGTAAGGTGCTCTACAGAACAAAAGGAAGCGGAGAAAGCCGGTTCGATATCCCGCAGCTCATCGGCCGCGCCATGGACACGGAAGGAACATACCGGGAAAATCACGAAAGCCCCGAATTCACGTTTATGTACCCGCTTACCTTGAACGGGACTCAGTCGTATCTCGTCGCCAAGGCGGTTCCCGAAGCTCAAGTCTCATATTACGAGCAGGATACCTCTCTTCCCCTGATCGCCGGAATCGCTACCTTCCTGGGACTCTTCTATTGGATTACCCGGCGGAAAATGCAGATTATCGAAGAAATGGCACAGGGCCTTGTCCAAATGTCCCAAGGCAATCTTGCCCACCGGGTTCCCGAAAGAAGCCGTGACGAACTCGGCGTGCTCGCAGGCCACATGAACTCCATGGCTTTCGATCTTCAGCATTCTCTGGAAGAAGAACGCAAATCTCAGCGTTTGAAGAACGAATTGATCACCAATGTTTCTCACGACCTCCGCACGCCGCTCACGCTCATTATCGGCTATCTCCGGCTTCTGAAAGACAAGGATTACAAAGACGAGGAGCAGGCATCAAACTATATGCAAATCGCTTACGGCCGTGCGGAAAAACTTAAAATTCTCATCGACGATCTGTTCGAATTCAGCCGGATGACGAACGAAGGCGTGCCGCTTGCCAAAAAATCGGTTTGCGTAAACGATCTGATCTATCAGCTCTCGGAAGAATATATTACGATCGCGGAACAGAACGGCCTCTCCCTCCGCCTCGTGCTGCCGCCTATGCGGCTGTTCGTCTCCATGGATCCCGACCAGATGATCCGCGTTTTCGAAAACCTGCTTACGAATGCGGTTAAATACAGCTCCAAACCCGGCACCATCGAGGTAATCGTCCGGGAGGAAGGCCAGGATGTCGAAGTGACGGTAATCAATGAAAGTAATGTTTCGGAAACAGCGGAGCTGGACCGCCTGTTTGACCGGTTTTACCGGATGGATACCGCGCGTTCTTCCGATACGGGCGGTTCCGGGCTCGGTCTGGCAATCGCGCGCAGCATCGTGGAAGCCCATGACGGCCGCATTTGGGCGGAGAGCCGCGGCAGCTCGATTATGTTCCATGTGAAACTTCGCCGTTATTGATTCGGCTCCGGTTGCGGCATACGAATACCCAGCGGTGCTGTACACAAAGCAAAGAAACCCGGGAAACCGTTTTGAACGGCTTCCGGGTTTCTTTTTGTTTTTTTGAATAAAGGAACTTCTATGTTCGAATCGATCAGTTCTGCATAATGAAGTCTTTTTCAACAATCGTATCCTCGTCGTACACGCGGAGGATCTCATACTTCGTATTGCGCTGGGCAGGAATCTTGCCTGCGGCACGGATCATTTCCAGCGTAGAGGAAATGTTCACTTTATGTGTAGTGCCCGCAGCCGAAACGACATTCTCTTCAATCATGGTGCTTCCGAAGTCATTGCAGCCGTAATGCAGCGACTGGCGGCCGATTTCGGGGCCCATTGTGACCCAGGAAGACTGGAAGTTCGGAATGTTGTCGAGCATAATGCGGGAAATGGCCAGCATTTTCAGGTATTCTTCCGGCTTCGTTTTCTCTACGCGCAGATTCGTGTTGTCCGGCTGTACCGGCCACAGAATGAAGGCCAGGAAGCCAAGCGAATCGTAGCCGTTCTGGATGCATTTGTCCTGCGCTTCTCTTACGCGGAGCAGGTGCATCGCGCGCTCTTCCATCGTCTCGCCGAAACCGTAAACCATCGTCGCCGATGTATTCATGCCCAGACGGTGAGCCGTTTCCATGGCATCCATCCAGTCGCGCCAGGAGCCTTTTTTCTTGGAAATTTTCATCCGGATGCGGTCATCCAAAATTTCCGCGCCTCCGCCGGGCAGAGAATCCAGTCCCGCGTCGCGAAGCTGACGGATGACTTCTTCAAGCGAAAGGCCGTCCGACACATCTTTCATTTTCCAGATTTCAGCCGGAGAGAAAGAATGCATCGTAATATCGAAGCGCTGCTTGATTTCGCGCAGCAGATCCGTATAGTAGCTGAACGGCAGGTCCGGGTTCGTGCCGCCCTGCATCAGAATTTCGGTCCCGCCCACATCGAGCGTCTCCTGGATTTTGCGGAAAATATCCTCGTTCCGAAGTACGTATCCTTCCGTAGAACCGGGAGCTCTATAGAATGCACAAAATCTGCAATAAACGTCACAAACGTTCGTGTAGTTGATGTTGCGACCCACTACAAACGTGGTGATCGGTTCAGGATGGTGCCTCAGCATAATTTGGTTAGCGACATGACCCATTTTCTCGATCTGGTCGGATTCGAGCAGTGTGACACACTCTTCCAGATCAATTCGTCCGCCTGCAAGGGATTTATCCAAAATGCGGTCGATCGGATTCATGGCATTCACTCCTTTCTGACTCCGCACACGAATTTAGGTATGAATTCGCGGCTCACGATATACTATGTGAAAAAAGTTACATGTACAAAAAAACATTATCACCATTGTAACATAACGCCCCAAATCCGGCTACGGGAAAAATAGGCCCTTCGGCTATCTTTCAGACTTGCTTCCTGTAAAATTTCCGGTTTGATTAGGACCCCTGCGCTGACATCCGCCAACGCCTTCCTGCTGCCTGACCGTCTTGTACGGACACGCGGCCGCGATGGTTTCTGTTCCTATAGTTTTCTCTGATGCGCCAACCCTTCCGTCCTTTCAAATAAAAAAGCAAGTGAAGAGGCGTCCGTCCGTTGAGAACTGACCTGCCTTCTTTCACTTGCTTCCCTCGGGCCCTCAGACAGCCGTTTATCCCTGCAGATGAGATAAAGCCGCGTCCAGGTCCGCTATAATATCGTCGATGTCTTCCAAACCGACGGAATACCGCACGAGCCCGTCCGTAATTCCCCGCTCCAGCCGCACCTCGCGGGACATCGCGGCATGGGACATCATCGCCGGATAGGACAAGATGCTCTCGACCGCGCCCAGAGAAACGGCGACCAGCGGGATCTTGACCTCGCTCAGCAGTTTCCTGGCGCGCTCGCCCCCGTTCACGTCGAACGAGACGACGGCGCCGTAGCCGCTCGACTGCTTCTCGTGAATCTCGCGGCCGGGATGGCCTTTCAGGCCCGGATAGTACACGGCCTCGACAGCCGGATGACTGTCCAGCCATTCGGCCAGACGGCGCGCGTTCTGCTCGGAGCCTTCCATGCGCACTTTGAGCGTCTTCATGCCGCGCATAAGCAGCCAGCTGTCCTGCGGGCCGAGCACGTTGCCGAGGCCGTTCTGGATCTGCTTCATGCGGCGGCCGAGGCTGTCGTTAGCCACGACCGCCAAGCCCGCCAGGACGTCGCTGTGGCCGCTCAGGAACTTTGTGGCGCTGTGCAGCACGATATCGACGCCCTGCTCGATCGGACGCTGATGATAAGGCGTCATGAACGAATTGTCGAGCATCGTCAGCAGCCCGTTTTCTTTCGCCCACGCGCAGATGACCGAGACGTCCGTAATCTTGAGCGTCGGATTGGACGGCGTCTCCAGGAAGACGGCCTTCGTGTTCGGCTTCAGCGCCGCCTTGACCCTCTCCGGATCCGTCATATCGACGAACGTCGTCTCGATATTCATCCGCGTCAGAATCGCGGTCAGCAGCCGATATGTTCCGCCGTACACATCTTCCGTACAAATCACATGATCGCCGCTCGACAGCAGGAAGAAGGCCGATGAAATGGCCGCCATCCCCGAAGCGAACGCGAATCCCCGCGCTCCGCCTTCCAGCAGAGCGATATAGTCTTCCAGTGCCTGACGGGTCGGATTTCCCGAACGGGAATAATCGAATTCGGGAGGATTATCCAGCGAGAAATGGTGAAAGGTCGATGCCTGATAGATCGGTACGCTGGAAGCGCCCGTCGTTTTATCGATTTCTCCGCCGAAATGGATGATTTTCGTGCCTAGCTTTTTGTCGGTACTCACGCCTGATTGTCTCCTTCCACCTCAGCCTGTGCCTGTTCCAGTGCCTGCGCCAGGTCGGTAATAAGATCGTCCACATGCTCGATGCCGACCGAAAAACGCAGCAGCCGGTCGTCGACGCCTACTTTTTCCCGGATTTCCAGAGGAATATCGGCGTGCGTCTGAACGGCCGGGTAGGTCATCAGCGACTCCACTCCGCCCAGGCTTTCCGCGAACGCAATAAGCTTAACGTGCCTCAGAATCGGCTCCACTAAACGCGCATCCGTTACTTTAAAGGAGAAAATCCCCGTGTTTCCGGACGACTGCCTGTTCTGGATCGCATAACCCGGATGGGATTCGAGCGCCGGATAATACACATCGGTTACAAGCGGATGCCACTGCAGATAACGGGCGATCGTCGTCGCGTTATGCTCGTGCCGCTCCATACGCAGAGCGAGTGTTTTCATTCCTCTCATGAGCAGCCAGCTGTCCTGCGGACCGAGCACGGCGCCGATGGAATTGTGCAGGAACGCCATTTTCTCGGAAAGCTCCTGTCCTTTGGTCACGATCAGTCCGGCCAGCACATCATTGTGGCCGCCCAAATATTTGCTCGCGCTGTGGATGATGATATCCGCGCCAAGCTCGATGGGACGCTGGAGATAAGGAGTGAGCAGCGTGTTGTCCACGATGGAGAGAATGTCCTTGCTTTTGGCCCAGCCGCAGACGAGCTTCAAGTCCGTCACCATCATAAGCGGATTGGTCGGCGTTTCGATCAGAATCGCCTTCGTGTTCGGACGGTAAGCTTCTTCCAGCGCTTCGACGTCGTTCGTGTCCACATAGGAAGCGCTCACGCCGAAGCGGGACATGATCTGCTCCAGCAGACGGTATGTACCGCCGTAAAGATCAAGAGATACAATCAGATGATCCCCCTGGCTGAACAGCGTGAAAATGGTCTGCAGCGCCGCCATACCCGAGGAACAGGCAAAGCCGGCATCTCCGGATTCCAGATCGGCAATCGCGTCCTCCAGCACACTGCGGGTCGGGCTTTTCGTGCGGGCATAATCGAATCCGGTGCTTTCTCCAAGACGCGGATGGCGGAACGCCGTTGACTGGTATACGGGGAAGCTGACCGCTCCGGTCGTTGGTTCGGAAACCGAACCGATTTGGGCCAATCGACTTTCGATGTTCATGCGTGGAATCTCTCCTTTAAGGTATCATTCGTTCTATACTATAGACAGGCACTAAGCGCGCTGAGTTCACGACCCGCATTAAGATCATACGGAGTTTCCTGGTAAACGTAATAGTTCAGCCAGTTGGAGAAAAGGAGATTCGCATGCGCTCTCCACGTGATCATCGGCTTCTTGCTCGGATCATCACTCGGATAATAGTTTTTCGGAATTTCCACGTCCATACCCTTGTTGACGTCACGGTCGTATTCCCATTTCAATGTCAGCGGATCGTATTCGGAATGTCCCGTTACGAAAATTTGCTTTCCGTCTCTCGTCGCTACGATATAGATCCCGGCTTCGTCCGATTCCGACAAAATGACGAGCCGCTCATCCTTTTCGATATCTTCGCGGCGCACTTCCGTATGTCTCGACTGGGGGACGAAGAAAAATTCGTCGAACCCGCGGAGCAGCTTCACGTTCTCTTCCGAGATCGTGTGCGGGAAAACACCGAACACCTTTTTGTCCACCGTGTACTTCGGCACGTCGAAATGATGATAAAGTCCGGCCTGCGAGGCCCAGCATATATGAAGCGTCGAGGTTACGTTGTCTACGCTCCAGTCCATGATGTTCTTCAGCTCATCCCAGTAATGAACGTCCTCAAACTCCATTTGCTCAACGGGTGCTCCGGTAATGATCATTCCGTCGAATCTTTCGTCTTTGATATCTTCAAACGTTTTATAAAACATCTCCAGGTGCTCGGGAGAAGTGTTTTTGGAAGTATGGGTTTTAGGATGCAGCAGGACAAATTCGACCTGAAGAGCCGTATTGGACAGAAGACGCAGCAGCTGAGTTTCCGTCGTTTCCTTCGTCGGCATCAGATTCAGAATCGCAATCCGCAGCGGGCGGATATCTTGATGATAGGCAACCGTCTCATCCATCGCAAAAATATTTTCTTGGTTCAGCACTTCTTTAGCCGGAAGATTATCAGGTATTTTAATCGGCATCGGTCATTCCTCCTCGAAAGAAATTAAAACAGGCCTCTCTCAAAAAGTTGAGAAAGGCCTGTTCATCCCTATGCAACATGCTCCTCTCTCATCTCCCAGAAGCCGCTATTCATACGGCTCCCGCAAGAATTAGCACCGTGCATTGCCCCTCGGGGGTTACAATGTCGGTTGCCGGGTATCATCGGGCCAGTCCCTCCACCTACTCTTGATAAGAAAGTTTATTCAGTTATCTCCTATCTTAAAGGTTACCGGGCAAATGTCAAGAGCTTTTTGAAAATTTGCACATAATAAATTCACTAAGGGAAAACCCTATGTCTTTCGCACGTCCGTGGCTCCCAGCGCCTTCATGGCGCCGCAAGACCATGTTCTCTCTGGCGCCGTCCGCATCGCGGATGAACCCTCCAGGCTGTTTTTCCCGTCATTCGCCCGCACCTCAAACCCTTCTTCCGCATAGGATAAAAAATCCCCGGCCCGCGGGGCTTAGCAGGAGAAAAGTACCAGAGTTTGATGCTTGAATCGTGGAAAATGTAGGTATATACTAGACAAGTATTCGACACGGAATGATAAAGGGGGGAACATACGGATGGACGGGGACCGACCGAGAAGTAGACGCTTTACCCGGTACGATCAAAATCGAATAGCAGCGAACCGGGGCCGGCACTCCAGCGTCCGTAGTTTCCCTACGGACCGGAGTGCTGTGCGCCGTTTCGCATAAAGAGGTGAAACGGATGAAAACACGCCTGGTACACAAGGGCGCTTTTACGCTGGTTGAAGATATTCACGAAGCGCTGACACCACCCGAATCCGGCTTTTACTGGATCGATGCGGATGTGGACGATCTGGAGCAATTGCAGCCGCTCTTCCATCTTCACGATCTGGCCGTAGAGGATTGTCTCAGCGAAGAAGAACAGCGGCCCAAAATCGAAATTTACGACACGCACTATTTCATTGTAATTAACAGCATCCGGTTTGATGATGAAGAAATCTTTCTTCGCGCGCTCAATATTTTTCTGGGCAGGCATTTCATCATTACCGTTACGAGACAGAAAATCCAGGAGCTTCGTGCCATCAAACCTTTTCTTTGGGATGAAGAAGTTAACAGCCCCGACCGCTTCCTGTACCATCTGGTTGACCTTGTCGTTGACAACTATGTCATTGTCGGGGACCGGATCGAGGACAAAATCGAGAAGCTTGAAGAAGATATCCTGATGCACACGAAAAAATCCCATCTGAACGAGATCATCGGTCTCCGCGGGGAAATTTTGTGGCTGAAAAAAATGCTTGTGCCGCAGCGTGACGTCGTTGCGACACTTAACCGCAAAGAGCTGAAGCTGATTGATAACCAGCTGCAAAAGTATTTCGGCGACATTCACGAAAATGCCGTCAAAATCGTCGACACCTTCGATACGCTCCGCGATCTCATGGGCAACTTACGAGAAGCTTACCAGTCCAGCGTAGCGAACCGTGCGAACGAAATCATGCGTATTTTTACCGCATTGACCACGATTTTCATGCCTCTGACCTTCATCACCGGTATTTTCGGAATGAACTTTAACGATATTCTCGGTCTGCTGACCGTACCTTACGCGGATTTATTCATTTTCGGATTTATGGGTGTGCTCGGGTTATGTATGTTCCTACTCTTCCGTAAAAAAGGGTGGATTTGACTATGCAGAATGACGACGTTGACCTAACAAAGCATCGGCTTCCATTGTTCTTGAACAAGAACGAAATGGAAGCCGATGCTATTTTTGTGCCGTTTTTTATTTTTTAGGAGTGCTGAGTCCGCCGATATGCTGGTCGTAAGCCTCAAAAATCTTGGCCGCAATGGGAGCGGCCCCGTAACGGCCGTAGCCGCCTTCCGGTATGACAACTGCTACCGCCAGTTTTGGATTTTGAACGGGCGCGAAGGAAATGAGCACCGCATTATCGACCGTTCCGCCCGAAACCTGCTGCGTCGAGGTACCGGTTTTGCGCGCCACGGGAAACGGCAGCTTGTCGATGCCTTCCGCTCCGCTTTTCATCCCGTTAATGACAGTATCCCAATAAACTTTGGGAAGATCGACTTTATTCAGAACCTCAGGTTCATAACCTTTGACGGCCTTGCCGTCGGCAGGGTCCAGGATTTCTTCAACGAACTGCGGTTTTATCCGCTTACCGCGGCTTCCGAGAGTAGCTGCAAACTGGGTAAGCTGAAGCGTGGTATACTTCCCGTTCTGACCCCATGATGCAAAAACCATCGCCGATTGATAACTGCTCGTTTTGGCGGCCGCATCGATTTCCGACATACCGTCATACTCCCACGGAAGGCCGCTTCCTGTTGTTATCCCGAGTCCAAATTCAGCCACCTGCTTTTCCCAGGCTTCGCCCGATTTGCGCTGATATTTATTATAAAACGGAATTCCAATTTTAGCAGACATGTATGTGTTCGATGAAACTTCTATCGCTCTTGTAGGGGAAATCATACCCGTATAATGATTATCCGAGTTACGAACCGTACTTTTATCCTTCCCGTAAACAAAAGGAGCATTATCATTGTAATAACTTCCAGGGGTGATTAACCCTTCCTTTAAACCTATCAAAATACTGAGCGGCTTAATGGTCGACCCCAAATAAAGAATTGAAGAAGGGTGGCGCTTCTGCTGATCGTCCGGAAAGTTCGGCGGTGAGTTGCGGATAGTACCGTTGTTAACGAATTGTTTAACCTGCGGATATATTTTAGGATCCATTCCACCCGTCCACAAATTCGTATCATAGTCCGGCATGGATGCCATCGCTACAACCTTGCCCGTCTCGACTTCCATCGCTACCGCGTAACCGGAACGGGCATATGGGGCGGCAAACTTCGCATAAGCGGATGGAGGGTTATGCAGCCATTTCAGCTGATCCATGATCGCCTGCTGGGCGGCAAGCTGCACGTTGGTATCGATCGTCAGCCGGAGATTCTTCCCTTTCTCGGGCTTTTCCAGCGTCCCGTTGCCGACGATTTTACCGGCTGCGTTTACAGGATAACTTTTCTTGCCGGGCTTTCCGCGAAGTTCGTCCTGATACATCATCTCCAGCCCGTCAAAGCCTACCGTCTCCCGAAGCAGATAACCGTCATCCGTCCGGCTCTTATAAAAATTAAGATTTGCGGTATCGTCGTATTTTTTCAGGTAGCCTACAAGCTGGGCGGCGATCCTCCGCTGATCATAGACACGGATGCTCTCCTCCACAACCTCTACTCCGTGAAGTTCGTCCCTGTGGGAAAGAAGATAAGCAACCTCTTCCTTGTTTAAATTGGCCTTTATTCTTCTGGGCTCTTTATAAGGCGTTTTGGGCTTGAGCTTTTGTTTATTGATGTCGAAATCCAGATCCATGGCTTTCATAATATCTTCCATAGTCATCTTCGGCAGATTCTTGTCGCCAAGCTCACCCAGAATCTTCTCGAGCTTTTTGGCTGTCTCAATGATCGGCTCCTGATTTTTGGTGCCGCCCTCAACACGGAAATACAGCGATTCCGTGGAATTGGAAGTGGCAATCGGTATGCCGTCTCTACTCAAAATATTGCCGCGTATGGGGGGAATGGCGGTATCGGTATTCATCCCATTCGTTTTTGCGATTTGGAGTTCGGGGCCTTTAACGAATTGAAGGTAGGACAGTTTAACGATAAGAACACAAAACAGAGCGAAAGTAGCGAAGAAAAAAATATTGATCCGGAGCGTAAAATGAATGCGTTTGTCCGCTTCTCTTTTGGCGGGGTCCTGCTCGGTATAAGGCGATTTCATAAGCCAGCCCTCTCTCACAATCTATACGTTCAAGTGTAGCAAAACCACCCTTTATTTACAATTGAACGGAGCCTTCGGACTGGTTACAAAAAGGTTAAGATTTCGGGAGAGGACCGGAGGACCGCGGGCCGCTATCGGCTGTCTATCTACTCATACACCGGACTGTCCTTGCCACAGGCCAAAGGTGCCCGTTTGCCGCTTTGCGGCTAGCCCGCTTTCTGCCCGCCGTCCCGCTCCTTCGCCGCTTCCTCTTTCTGCTTGCGGGTTTTGAATCTAAGCAGCCGCAGCCACTCATAGACGCCATCGGCCGTCTGGGCGTCAGGCAGTTGTTCCCCGTACAATCCTTGGAGGATCGGCTTCAGGTAGCGGTCCCCCATCTCCGCGAACAGCCGCTCGGCTTCGGCCAACTGCTCGGACGGCACTTTGGCCAGCTCGCTCTCGATTCCCGCGAGCACATCGTAACCATCCCGCTCCAGCTCTTCCAGTAAGGCAACCAGCTCCCGGGATGTAAAAGAGAGCTCTGTCCGCAGCTGCGCCAGACTGCCGCCGTCCGCCATCGCTTCCAGAAGCCTGCGCTTGCCCGACTGGCGTGCGGCTTCTTTCTGCACCCGCCGTTCCAACTGCCGGTTCATCCAAGCTTCGAACTGTGCACGATCCGTGACGGCCGCAACCCAGTCCAGCGGAAAATCCGTATGCCGCTGTTTGTCTCTTGTGATCCGCAGGACATCACCTCCGTATTTGGATGCCCGGTTCTGCCCGAAGCCCGGAATATGAAGCAATTCCTCCAACGTTTGCGGACAGAAGGCCGCGATCATCTGCAGCATCCGGTTGGAAGCCAAAATAAACGGCGAGCGGCCTTCTTTAAAAGATTGTTCGCGTCTCCACGCTCTCAGCTCTTCATAGACGGCCTCATCGGCATGTAGCTCACCATAGTATTGAAGAAGCTGTGTCATTTCCGCCTTGGCCGACAAGCCCGCCTGCTCTTCCCCGATTCCCCGGAGCATCGGCTTAAATCCTTCCGCCAGCTTTAGCTGAAGCCCTCTTTTGATAGCGCCGACAAGCTCTTCCCAAGAGATTCCTTCATACCAGATATCCTGGACCGGCTTGCCGTTGTCGTTTACTTCATTCCACATGGCCTGCCAGATCCCCGTCTTCTCCCCCGCATAAAATTGAGCCTGCTTCACTTTCCCTTCTTCCACTTGTTTCTCCAAAGTCGTTAAATAAATGACGTTCATACGTGGTCCTCCTCTGTTTGGATGCTGAATAAGGCCCCGAAACGCAAAAAGCACCTCTCCTTATGCGTAATGAAACGCAGGCGGAGAGGTGCTTCCTCTGTGTACTGAGCTATACGTAAAATTCTACCATACTTCAAAATATTTTACAACAATTTCCTTTCAAATTATAGGACGGCTGCCCGTCTCCCTTTCTCTTTAAAAAGAAAGTAGGATTCCGGTCTTGTCATCCGAGCGCTTGAAGCGCTGCACGATGCGGCATTCCGGATCCTCCTGTTCGAACGCTTCCAGATCGTTAACGTAAGTTTCCAGTCCTCTGGCGATTACCGCCTGTACCCATTCCGCCGGGCTGCTCCGGTGCTCTTCCCGCCACGGATAAATCCCGTCCGTGACGAGCAGCAGGTGCGTCAGCCCCGAGCGGGCTAACTTCCCGCTCTCCAGGTGCCGGGCCAGCGCGTCATCGCCGTTGATGACGCTGTAGCCGCCGGGCCGGTTAGCGCGTCTGCGGTTCGCCCGCAGCGCCTCCGTCACTTCCGGCGGCCGGGCCCTGCGCTCCCATTCGCCGGGATATTCCCGGCGCCAGAGCGCCAGTGCGCGTTCGTCGTGGGACTCCACGGAGTCCCGCGTCACCGCGCGCACCACGCCGTCTTCGTAGACGGCGTAAACCATGCAGTCGCCTGATTGCACCCAGGCGACGCGGTCCTCGTCCACGCGCACGACGGCGTGGACGGCGCCCCACCGGCTGCCGGCGTCTTCGGAGCGCCCCTGAAGGCGCTCCATTTCCCCGCGCAGCCGCGCATTCGCCTCGAGCGTCGTACGCTCGAGGTCGGCTCCCCCGGCGCCCGCGAAGCAGGACGCCACAAGCTCCGACGCGATACGGCCTGCGGTGCGGCCTTTCGCGTCCCTAAACGGCGTCAGGCCAGAGACGCCGTCAATCACGCCGAAAACGCCTGCTTCCGGCGTCAACAGCAGTGCATCCTCGTTGCACGCTCCCTGTCCCTGCCGGATAATACTTTCCACTGTGAATGAATGCGTCGGCATCCTGTTCTCCCCTTTTCCGGACAAATTTTAAGATCGGCTCACTCCCGAAAGCCTGGACCTTTGTCGGGGTCCCGCCTCGTACCGGGGTCCGTTACGCCGGACAGTAGTCCGATGTACAATTGATTTATAAACAAAAACGTGTAATTGCTACATTCCCCTAGACAAAAAGGAGGCAGCCCGTCATGTTCAAAACCGCACAAGACCGCCCTGTACAAAAAAGCGTACGCATCGTTCTTTCCATCCTGCTCTTGGGCTCCAAATCCGCCCATTTTCCCGAGAAATTATAGATAACGTACCTGCGTTTTAAATACCTTGCCATTTATAAATAACGCCGAAAATTTTCAGACACGGCTAGAAATTGCACTTGCTGTCCGATCTCCGGCCGGTTCATGTCTGTTTCGTCGGCCCCGTTCCGCTTTTTTCGAAAACCCTGCCGTCCTGCCTTAGCATACCTTATAACGCACGAATCCGGCAAAATTATTCCTTTTGACAACGTCAAAAACGAATTCATCTTTTTTCGGCGTTTACGTGACCGTTCTTGGACGCCGCGCCCCGCTTCCTATATAATCGGGAGTAATAACCGGTAAATGGAGTGAACGTAATGTCCGAATTCGATTTTTTATATGACCATACCGAAGATACCTCTACCCGCTTTGTCAGCTTTGTAGGAACATCTCTGCACCGCTTCGATCTGGCGGTAACGAACACCAACCGCTTTTACGGCAAACAAATGATCACCGATCTGCAATCCGGCAAAACCGCTATCATCGGGCCCGACGATTTGAATGAAGAAGGCTATCTCGAACACGTGTACAAAATTTCGGAAGAAGAAGCCGAGGAGCTTCGCTCTTTCCTTTTCCAGATCGTGGGAAGCGTGAATTTTACGGATATTTAACGCCTCTGGGGGAGAAAATGGGAAAAGACCACAAACCATGCCTTAACCGGCCGTTTGATCAGGAGGTTTCCCATGGGTGATGAATTTTTGAAAGAAGAAAGCCGGGGCGCCGACCTGTCTACCGTCGAGTCCCAGCGGAACGACACGATCCCCGAAGAGTTCCCCGAGGGTCCTTACGGCTCGTCCGTCCTGAGCGAATCGCTCGGTAAGAGCACCCCGTGGCGGGACGACCAGCGTCCGACGAACCGGTTTCGCTATGAAAACCGCGAGCTTCATTACGGGATCGAGCGGGACTATCCCGGAGACGACCAGTCGGAAGAGACGCCCGGCCCTTAAACGCCCGCAACCCGTACGCCACCGTTCGGTCAAGCTTGTCATACCGGCTTACCGGTTGGCCGTAAGCGTTCCGCTCCAAAACAAAAATCCCCGCACCGGGCCTCCAAGGCTTCCGGTTAGCGGGGATTGTTTTTTTCAACCCTACACACTTAAATAATCAAACTGCTCATGGAGAACGCAACGCCGACATAGATCGCGAACAGCATAATACCTACCGCCACGTTGCCATCCTTTAGCTGCTCGGACAGTTTAATGCCCGGCGTCAGCAAGTCGAAAACGAAGTAGGTCAAAAGCAGGCAGACGTACCCGATCGCAAACCACATGGCCATATGAAGGATAGAGGAGTTCGTGTAAGCCGCAACGCCCAGAATAATGGCCGTTCCGAAAAACTTCCCGCCCAGGGCCAGGCCCACCGCCTTATTGCCTTTGCGGAGTTCCTCCATGTCGTTAAACGGCGTAATCCAGTTAAAAATGACCATGCCGATAATCTGTAAAGCGACAATCACGATAAAACTGACTAAAATATTCAAGGCGATCATTCCGCCCACCCCCTGAACTTGGACATGGCCAAATCATAATTCGAGAAATCGTGCACTTCTTCAAGGACGATCTTCACGCGTTTCTTGTCTTTAATCGCCGCATACCGCTCATCGGAAATCGGCTGTTTCACCTTATGCCCCGACGGCATGGAGACGACGGCAAAGTCCCGGTGTTTATCGCCGTACTGCGTCTTGTAGACGCCAACGAGATCGACCTCGGTCTGAATTTCCGTCTTGAGCTGGCTCATGTCGGTCTTTGCTTCTTTTTCGGTCTTAAACGTTTTTAGCGGTGTCCAACCCGAAAGCTTCACGTCGTTCTTCCCGTCGGCTCCGGTTTTCATTTCGGCGGTCATAAAGCTCAGTACCCAAACCTGATCTCCCGTAGCGAAATTGCCGTCGTTCGGAAGCATATCGTTGTTCGGCAGGAGCGTCATATCGCCTCCGATAAGGTCCCCTACTTTGGCCTGCTCGACTTTATAATCCCACGGAACCACGCTGGATTCGGTCGTAGTCCCGCCGGATGAGCCCGTGCCGCCCGAGTTTTTCTTATCGGAGCATGCGCCGATTATTCCGAAAATCAGGAGAAGGGCAAGCGCCGAGAAAATTCCGATCATGACCCGGCTTCGCTTCTTGCCTGATCCGTATCTGCTGTTCATCGCAGGTCTGCTCATTTCTGTTCAACTCCTATCGCCACAAAATGACTCGCATTGCCGGTAATCAAACCTCCCGCACGGCCCAGCAGGCCGCATGGCTGTCCGTTAATGACAAACATCCCGGTAAGAAGCCGGTGTTCTCCGTTGGCCAGTAAAACCCGAGGCAAATCGGCACGAGCCTGATACACGTTCGTAAAAAGCGTGCTTGTATCGAAGCCGTCTTCGTCCTGGATATCTATTTCGCCCGAAGCGCCGTACATCCGTACGGAACCTCCTTCGCGGCCGAACATCGACTTGGATACGTAGCTGCTTTCCAAAACCGGCTGGTTGTAAGTCGGCAGCATATAACGCTCGATAGTCCGGTGCTCTTCCGGCGTAAACAAAGGGGCCATCATTTCATGGAGGCCCCAGATCACGGCCTGCAGCCCTTTGGATTGCAAAATAATCGCGTGAAGAGGATTAAACAGCCGCAAATGGCCGTTCTCTATCGAGTACGCGAGAGCTTCTCCTCCGTCGTCCACGCCCATCCACTCTTTCGGGTAAAGGGCGAACATGCTCCCGATTTCCCGGTTTTTCCCGTCTTTGAGAATGCCTTCGTCCACCCACAGTTCCAGACAATCCACCGGCCGGACCTGGAGTCCGCTGTGACGGATCAGCATATCAATGGTGCCCGAATCTTCCAAGTGTTTACCGTAATCTATGCATGCGGCAGCCTCCGGCATCTCTTCCGACCAGGCTTGGCGGACGAGATCCGGCATTGCCGTATTGGGGCTGTAACCGCCGTGCCGGCCGCACATCCACGGAGTGACAACAGAAGCTTCCACATAACCGGTCGGCGTATCCGCATTCAGCTCCAGCAGCTTGATATCTCCTTCTTGAGATATGCTGAAATCAAAGCGCGCATAACGGCTGAGGAGTCCCTTCGGACCCGGTTCCAGTCCGTCCAAACCGTCCCAAAGCACCTCCGGAATGCTCAGCATATCGTACAAATCACGCCGGCCGATAACAAACCGGGCCCCTTTATCGAAAATGTTCCACAAGAGGCTCGACGCCCGGTTCAGCTCTTCGTAAACATTATGATCCATAAGTACGAGCTGGTCGATCCAGTACTGCTCCTGCTCCAGATCCGCCCATGTAAAACCCATCCGGCCCAGCTCGGCCACATAAGCCTTGCGGTCCTCATGCGGCTGCCCGATTACCCTGAATGTCCGGCTGTCCATCAGCTTCCGCTGGAGGAGCTGCCGGACGAGCTGAATCCGCCGGATTTGCCGCCGATGCTGCCGGACGACGAGGACGAGGATTTACTGGATGAACCGGATGAAACGGAACCCGAGGAACTGGAAGTTCCGGATTTCGTGCCGGTGGAACCGCTGCTTGTCGAGCTCTTGCTTGAGCTGTTCCGCGAATTAATCGTCGATTTGCTGTTAAAAGCTCCCGTTGTTTTCGAAGTTTTCGGCTTGACCGTCGAATTCGCCGTCGGTTTGTTCTGAAACTTCGTCGAATCGTACGTCGGCACCGAGTAAGGCTTCTTCGTGCGGTAATCGTAAGACGGACGCGAGCTGGACCAGCCGCTCGACGAGTAGGAACCGCCGCTGTTGAAGATCAGGTGATACAGCATCAGGTCGGTCCAGTCGAGACCGTTGTTGTACACGATCGGAGCGGCTGCGCCTACTCCCGCCCCTGTGCCGCCCGTGCCTACGCCAGCGGAAGGCGTCGGAGTCGGGGTCGCTCCCGGTTTATCCAGCTGATCCGGGAGAGGGATATTCCAGTCCGCGCTCGGATCGAAATAGGTTTTGACATCTTCGTTGGACCATTCGATGATTTGCGGATCTCCCGCTTTACTCTCGGCGTGAACCGCCGGAAGCAGCAGCAGGTTGGCCGCCAGTACGACACCTAGCGACGTGTTCAGCACACGAAGCGGCTTCGGGGTACGCGTCCTGCGTGCGGCACGCGCCTGCGCCGATTTGTCCGCGGCAGCCGCACGTTCAGCCAGCACCGCTTCGGGAGAGCCCGCTTCGGGCGCTCCGGCGTTATCCACTGCAACCGCTTCCGCATTGTTCTTGCCCGCCACAGCTTCGAGGGCTGCAGCCGATTCCTTATCGTTAAGCCCGCCTGCGTTGTTGTTCAGATTGTCGTTCATTGCAAGTCCCTCCAATTCTGACTTCTTACTCACTCGCTTGCTTGTTAATGGGCAGTACCAGCACTTCCAGCCTCTGATTCTCTACATCGAGCCTTCCTTCGATCATTTCGTACTCTTTGCCGCCGACTAACAGAAAATTGGCATGCTCCATCAACGATAACATCGTGGCGTTCCAATTACGCTCATCAATCGTCTTCAATTCGCCGTTTTCCAATTTTTCGATAATCAATACGTTAGCTTCCATCTTTCTCATCCTTTCAAAATGCGTTAGGAAATTATCATGCTATTTCTAACGTTTGAGCGGCGGTTTTGTTTCATTTTTTTCCGAAATGCTGTAAACAGCTCATTCCCTAACATACCAAAAACAAGAAATGGTGGGAACCCTTTTGTGACATTTTAATAAGAAGTAAGGGGGTAATTGAACAATCTAAAAAGCGATCCGCCGGCCTGAACCGCACGAATCGCCTGACATTTCCCTACAAAAAAGCCGGCTGGCCGACCAGCTTGGCCAATCCCTTAAACTCCAGCTCCTCGAACTTCGTGAGCACCCGCTCGTGATCGATGGCCCAGCAGCACTCCTCCAGCGCGCAGGCGACCGGGACCTTGAGGAAGATCGTCGCCAGCTCCCTGGACATGTGAAGCATATCGAGCTGCGCCTCGATCTTCGCCCGCACTCCTTTCGGAAGCTCGGTCAGATTTTCGAGAATCCCTTCGATGGTGCCGTACTGCTGAATAAGCTTCAGCGCCGTTTTCTCTCCGATGCCTTTTACGCCCGGATAGTTGTCGCTGGTGTCGCCCATGAGCCCTTTCAAATCAATGATTTGGGCCGCGGTCAGATTCCGCTCCTCCAGGAGCAAGTCCGGCGTGTACACGGCATAGTTGCCGTGGCCTTTTTTCATAATAATGACGCTTACGCTGTCGTCCACGAGCTGAAGCAGATCGTGGTCTCCGGTCAGGATGAACACATCCGCGGAATCTTTGTACGCATGCGCCAGCGTTCCGATGCAGTCGTCCGCTTCATAGCCGCTCATTCCCACGTTAGGTACCCCGAAGCAGTCCACTACTTCTTTGACGAGGTCGAACTGGGGAATCAGGTCTTCGGGCGCTGCGGCCCGGTTAGCCTTGTAATCCGTAAACTGCTCGGAACGGAACGTTTTGGAGCCCATATCCCAGCATACGATGACGTGAGACGGCGAAAAAGTCTGGACGGCGTCCCAGAAATACCGCACGAAGCCGTATACGGCATTCGTCGGCACCCCCGCGCTCGTCCGTTTAATATATCCGGTCACAGCCGATGCGTAGTAGGCCCGGAACAGCAGGGCCATCCCGTCCACCAGCAGGACTGAAGGTCTGGTTTGTGTCACAAATATCTCTCCCATCATGGGCCGAACCCTGATTCTATCCTTCTATTATACCACACGGGGCAAGCCTTCCTTTGCAAGAAACGGTTGATAGAGTGAACAATTGTTTCCATGCCCTCAGAAAAAGCTCCAGCCCGGCAGCCAGCGGAGCCATCCGGTGTACGAATCATCCACGACCAGACCCGAAAGCAGCGGATAAAAGACCGCAAACAGCACGGCTGCGCCGGCCAGATACACATAAATCCACCGTTTCAGCTTCGGCCTGGTCTCGATAAGGTGCCGGAGGAAAAAGATGATCATCAGAATCATAAACGGAACCATGGCGAAATAATGGTAAATAAATGTCAGCCTCGGTACAAGCATCCACGGCAAATATTGCGAGGCGTACGCAATGAGCAGGAAGCGGAGCGGCTTGTTTTTCGTTTTAACGGCGGCCCACAGGGCAAGCAGCACGCAGAGCAGCCCCGGCCACCAGACGAGCGGATTTCCGAACGATACGATGCTCGACATACTGCCCGGCGGAACGAACTCGCCTTTGTAGTACCAGATCGGTCTGAGCATCAGCGGCCATTCCCACCAGCTTGAAGAGAACGGATGGGTCGCGACCAGACCGCTGTGATAACTGTACATATGCTGCTGGTACGTGACCACATCGGCCAGTCCGTGGCCCGGACCCGGCACCAGCATAAACGGAATATAGGAGGCCGCATAAATGGCGGCGGGAATAAGTACATAGAAGACCACGCAGAAGAGCAGGGTGTACACCGTATTCCGCGGGAATTTACGGACGATATGCCGCCACCGTTCCCGGTCCTCTTCGGTGCTCTCCGCGGTATGGAAACGCTCGAATACGCCCGGGATGCGCGGCTGTCCGGCTTCACCGGAAACGGCGGATATGCCTGACGCCCCAGCTGCTTCCGCCGGTCTGTCCCCGGTCCGTACCCGGTCCGGTCCCTCCGCCGTGGATGCCTCACGGCTCCACTCGGCAAGACCGCGCCGTGCCTGCCTGTATTCGCCGAACCGCTCCCAGAGCGATAAGGCGAGCAGCACGGCAAGACCCGCCCCTCCGTAGATCACAATCCACTTGGAGGCGGCGCCGATGCCGAACGTGACGCCCGCAAGCCCGAGCGGAAGCAGCGTTTTGCGGAGCGGTACGTCATAGAAGCTCAGCGTCGTATACCGGTACATAAAGGCAAACATCAGCATGATAAAAAATACGCCGTACACGTCGATGGTAGAAATCCGCGTCTGGGCAAAGTGCATAAAATCGACGGCAAACAGGAACGCCGCCATCGCCGCATACTCCGTCCGGCCGAACAAGCGCTTCGCCATCACATACATGAGCGGCAGCATCGCGACGCCGAACAGCGTGCCGACAATGCGCCAGCCGAACGGGTTCATTCCGAACAGGGCGATACCCGCCGAGATCAGAATTTTGCCCAGAGGGGGATGCGTGCTCTCGTAGGGCTCGATCCGGTACAGATGCTCGTAAGCCGTCCGGGCGTGATAAATCTCGTCGAAATAAGTGCCGTCTTTGTAGCCTGGACTTGCCGGTACGATCGCCTGCTCATCGAATACCTTCCGGTGGTCCCCGGAAGTTTGCGTATCTTCTCCAGGCAGTACACTCACGGGCAGAGGCGTGTCGGAAGCTCCGTCGAAGAAAGCCGCCTCATGCAGAGCGAATCCGGGGGCGAGCGGTGTGATCTTCACATACCGGGCATCCCTTTCCGTTTTCACGACATTCCACGTAAATACCTTGGTATAATCCGATTTCACATCGATCGGCTCGTTCCAGGTGACCCCGTCCACGGAGAATTCGTAGCGGAATTCGCCTTCTCCGGCGCCGGCAAAATCATGAATGCGCGTCAGATGCTTCGTCGCGCCGAGATCGGCGACGACGGTATCCGTCTGACCGACCGGCTTCCAGAACGTCTGGGGCGCGTCGAACGACCCCAGGTTGATCAGCGCGATCACCGCGTAAACCGCGGTGATGCCGCCCATCAGCCAGCCGTCCTTCTTCGTCAGAAGCGGCTGTCTGGCCGCCACGGCTCCGTCCCGGTCCCACACGACGGAGCCCCGGTTCATGACGCCGGCGAAGAGACCTTTCCCGGCGGCGGTTCCGCCTTGAGGCCGGGCATCCACACCGGCGGCTTTTTGCGCCCATGTGCGCGCAGCCTGCCACGCCATCGCAAACAGAAGCACGTTCACCAGGGACACCAGAATGAGAACGGGATCGTGCTTGGGGATGTGGAACATTCCCTTCGTGCTTTTCCAGAGCACATATCCCACATTCGCGAAATGCGTCACCGAAAAACCGGCGAACAGCACCAGCAGCCTCCTGTCCTTCGTCCGCAAATAAGCGGCCAGCAGCAGAAGCAGTCCGTAGAACAAGTACCGTTCGTGCATTTTGGTCATCAGCATAAACGCGCTTGCGGCGAACAGGAACCCGGCGTACAACCCCGCGCCCTTCCTACCCATGTTTTTGGCTAAGAACGCCAGGGCGAACAGGAGCGACAGCACAAACAGCAGCGTGCCCCAGGCCCCGTACGTCAGCGAGAAGAGGCGGCCGTCGGCCGGCTCGAAATTGCCCCCCAGCAGCGCCAGAAGGTTAAAGGCATTCAGCGAAGCGTACGGATACGAAGCCAGCGTGCCGAAATACAGGTTGGGCAGCCAGAGCGGCTCCATCTTCCAGGCAAAAGGCAGAGCCGGCAGCAGAAAGGCTGCGGCCCCTGCAGCTGCGCTGACCGCAAGTTCCCGTCCGAACCCTTTGTGCCGGAAGCGCCAGAACAGCGCCAGCAGGAAGAACGGGCCGAACAGCAGGCCCTGCGGCTTAAGCAGAACCGCGAGACCCAGGTAAACCGCCGCTGCCGGGAATTTTCTGTCCTCCACGCGCAGCAGGGACAGAAGAACGAACAGCATAAACAAAGAATCCACCTGGCCCCAGGCCGCCGAATTGATCCATACGGCCGGATTCAGCATATACAGCGAAGCCAGCAAGGCGGCCTGCCGCACGTTCACGTGACGCAGAGCCAGCCGGTACAGAAGAACCGAAGCCAGCAGATCCGCCAGCATGGGAGGCGTTTTCAGCAGGACCAGAGACAATCCCGTCCCCCATTCGATCCCGAACAAATGGTGGGCAGCGCCGATAAGATACAAGATGTACATGTACCCCGGCGGGTAATCCAGAAAATAGCCCGGATCGGTATAAAGATTTCCGAACCCGACCGTAAACGCCCGATCCGCCCACGCCATAAACGTGCGCACATCGGCTTCGTAGCCAAAAACATTCGGAGCCACGAGAAAGCGGATGAGAACGGCTGCCGCCAGCGCCAGAGCGAACAAAGCGTGCCGAACATTCGCCTCCTTGGGCATCGTTTCCCCGATTTGCATGCGTTCACTCCTTTACAGCTTTGTAAAATCCAGCGTATTTCTTCCTATTATGGAGGAACGGTCCCTCGGTTGGCAAACACATTTACCTCCGGCGCCTACATGCCCCCTGGCGACATCGCACCTCCCGTATCCCGCCTCCGTCCGCAAGCACACAAAAAAAACCGGATCTCGGAACATCGCCCCTGTTCGGGCAGACGTCTTCCAATCCGGTTGTTACTTGTCCGCTTAAGCCAGCTCAGCCGATTTTAACCCGTCCGGCTCGATGCCTTCCAGGAAAAAGCTTACGAGTTTGCCGTGCTTGCGCAGAGATTTTTCATGAATGAGATTTAATTTGCCGTTATCGAGCGAGCCGAAAATGTAAACCAGCTCTTCGTTGTCGTGCGACCAGTCGAAGCCTTCGAGAATGCGCAGGCAGGACGTCCATTCCGGGTTGTACACTCCGTTCTGGAACAAGAACTGGTTGGCATACAGCGCAATGCTCTCCTGCATCACCCGGTTGGCGGAGGTCACCTGCACAAGACCCGGCTGCTCCGGCATCATCGGCAAAATCGTGTTATAGAACTGGTGCAAAATCTCCACATACGTGGCCGTTTCCTTGCGGATTTTGCGCTGCAGCTCGTAGGACGACTGCATTTTGCCCGAAAAGAGCATGACCGCCGTCGAATACATCCACGACAGACACGTGAAATTCCGGTTGAAGGCCGTCAAATTGCTGCGCTTCTCCACGCCGGCTTCTTTGAGCAGCATGTTGTGATCGACCACCTGCTGGATCACGAGATTGAGCGGATCGACGGAGTCGAACGAATGCCCGAGCTCCTTGCTCACGAGCTGCACCTTCGAGTTGATATCCCCGAAAAGCTGCTGCTCCTCCACCTCGTTAAGCCCGATGTAGATTTGTACCGCCAGCTCGCTTTCCATCAGCCCCAGCCGCCGGGCCTCCATCTGCTCCAGCAGACCGCTTACCTGAGCGATTTCGTCGGCAAGCTCCCCATTTTCCGTTTCTTTGCGGTGGCGCACTCGCAGGGAAGCCAGCTTGCGCTCGGTGCGCTTCACTTCCTTCTGCATCTGTTCGTTGACAAACCCCAGCGCCAGAATCCGGTGCTGCCCGTCGATAATGCTGAGCTTGGAACCGTGCCGCAGATACAGCTCCTCGCTCGTGCGGGTAAGCTGGCTCACATCGCGCAGCGACAGCGTCACCGGGCCGAAGAAGACCTGATCGAGCTCGCGCTCCTGGAGATAATTCGAGATTTTGCGGCGCTGCATCTTGCTCAGCTTGCGCTGCACGATCGCATCGATCATCGTGTAGTTGAGAAGGTCCTGCACCTTAAGGGCCACAGTCGCGAGACCGAAGCGTTCGCAGAACGGGTGAATCGTCATTCGCAGGCATAATCCGTCCATCAGCCGACATCCTCCTTATCGCTGATCAGGAACAGATGCTGCTCCTGATAGAACGAGCGGATATATTGATAAGCCTTCATAATCCGCGAGCGGCGCGGAAGCCGGTCCTTCTCGTCTCCGCTGAAAATCGCGTTCCAGTCGATATGAGGCAGGATTTTCGTCGCGTATTCAAGCGCATAGCGGTTGAACTTCGCGCTTTTGGTCGCTTCCTCGTGGAAGAAGAGCGCAAGCGCGATTTGAATGTTCTCCGACCAGGCGGGCTCGCCCTTAACCGGCTCCGGCAAATATTTAAGCAGCTGCTGGAAGTAGAAGGAGCTGAGCGACAAATGATCCGCCACCTCATCTTCTTCATAGTGATAGCCGTTGTTGCGGGCTCCGGACTTCATGCGTCCTTCGAACAAGGCGACCAGAATTTCGATCAGAAGATGATACGTGAACAGAAATTCCGGCGCTTTTCCGCGTTCGGAAAACATATCGACCGGAATGTGCTGCATCACCGGCGCTTTCTCTACGAGCTGCGAGGCGGTTACGTGATAGAAACGGCGCTGATCCCGGAGAACCGCCAGATTTCCGCCGATTTTGCGCGGAAGCTTGTTGATGTCCGAGAACAGCTGGCGTTCCTGACGCGCGTCGATGTCGAGATAGATCATCGTCGAGACCGGGAATGCGTACAGGCGGCTCAATTTTTCCGTGATTTCTTCCATCCGGTCGTATTCCCTGCGGTCTTTGGCGCGTGCCATCTGGCTTTGAAGCGTTTCCATCAAACGCTGGAAGGCCGCCAGCCTGTGCTGCCCGTCGACGACATACAATTTCTCAATCGGCTGCAGCTGAAATACGTGCTGCTCGGAGTCGTAGCTGCCGGCCCCTCTTGCGGAGAAAATAACACCCGGGAAATAAATCGGCTGATGATTATCGAGATAAAGCGAAACATAATCCATCAGCTTGCTAAGATTGCGCGGAATGATAGCACGCTGAACTTCCAGATCCACCTCGTAAATAGAAAAAAGCTTGCTAATAGGCAAAGTTGTCGAAAGCGTCGCTTGTCCAAAAGTTTGGCCGAGCACACCCGGAATTTCCACGAGGGAAGAAGGCTTCTGTTGGGACAGCAGCTCGGACAGCGAAAAGATAGAATCCATAATTAACTCCTTTCAACCCTGTTTCATAGAGGGATCTCTATTACTTTACTCATTCTTGGCATTTTTTCCTTCTTTAAAACGGGTTGATTGGAAATTTTATGTAGTTTTCTATCTTTCGCTAATGGATCGCCATATTTCGCCGATTCTAGACACGGCTTCTTGAAGACGTTCTTCCGGCTGGACCAGCGCTATCCGTACATAGCCTTCTCCCTCTGCCCCGAAGGCGTCTCCGGGGATCATCGCTACCCCCGCACGCTCTAATATTTCCCGAGAAATATGTCGGGAAGTCCAGCCTTGCGGAATTCTGGCCCAGACGAACATCGTCGCTTTAGGCCGGGAAACCTGCCAGCCGATCCGGCGCAGACCGTCCACGAGCACATCCCGTCTACGTTCGTACACCGCTGAAATGGCAGCCGGAAACGATGTTTCCTCCTCCAGAGCCACGACGGCCGCCTGCTGGACAGGTAGGAAGACACCGTAGTCGATGTTGGCCTTCAACCGGCGCAAAGCGTCCACCGCTTCGGCATTACCGGCCAGAAAGGCGATCCGGCAGCCTGCCATGTTGAAGCTTTTGGACAAGGAATGAAATTCCACCGCCCTCTTCTCCGCGCCTTCCAGCTCCAGAATACTCATCGGTTTGTAGCCGTCAAAGGCCAGCTCCGAATAAGCCAGATCGTGCACGATCAGAAGACCGTAACGCTCGGCGAAGGCAAGCGCTTTCTCGTAAAAAGCCCGGTCCGCCGCTTCTGGAATCGGATTCCCGGGATAGCTCAGCAGCAGGAAGGAAGCCTTCTCCGCCGTTTCCGGCGGGATGTTCTCCAGCTGCGGAAGAAACCCGTTCGATTCCCTCAGGGGCATCCGAACGGGTTCAACGCCGGCCAGAACGAGACTGGCGGCATAGATGGGATAGCCGGGATCCGGCACGAGCGCCGTATCCCCGGGATTGCACAGGGCCATGGCCAGATGGGCCAAACCGTCCTGCGAGCCCATCAAGGCCAGCACCTCGCGCTGCGGGTCAAGCGTGACCCCGAACCGCCGGTGCATCCAGCCCGCGGCCGCCCTGCGGAATTCGGGCGTTCCTTCTGAGCCCGGATATCCGTAGGCTTGCGGATTTCTCACGGCCTCCGCCAAAGCTTCGATGACACGCGGAGAAGGCGGAAGGTCGGGACTTCCGATTCCAAGGTCGATGACATCGACGCCGCGCTCTTCCGCCTCCCTTCTCCACTGGGCGACTTCGGCGAAAATAGCCGATCCCAGACTATCTAATCTTGTCGAGCCGTATGCTTTCATCCGCTTCGTTTCCCCCTTGAATCGTACTGTTTAATAAGCCGCCGCGGGCAGTACCCGATGCACCCAGTTCATCATAGCCAGCAGGTAGACGGCAAGGGCGAAGTAAGCGGCGCCGAACTTCCAGCGTGTAGCCGCGGGAACCTCGTAATAAGCGTCGTTTTCAAACGGCTCCAGTTCGACGTCGAAGTGCAGAACCAGGTGCAGGCCGTCTTCCCGCGTTACCCGTTCGATTTTCACCACCTGGACACGGTGAACCACTGCCTGCCGGGGCAGGGCGAATTTCGTTTCAAACTCGATCGCGTCCCAGGAGGTATGGACCATCTGCACACCTGCCTCATCCCCGCTCAGTTCGGAGTAGGTCGTAAAAGCAAGATCACGGCGGTGATCCTCTCCCGGAATCATATACCCGTGCGCCAGCAAATGGTGGGCCGTCATGTCAAAACGCGGCTGGAAATGCATAAGCTGAGGCTTGTCGCGGAATTTGACGAATTTTTTGTATAAATCCCAGGCGAATAAAGCCCAGATGATCAGGAACAGGAAGCTTCGCAAGTAAAGGATAACGGCCAGTCCGCCGATCAGACCGACCAGCCACAGCCATCGGGTCACGGCGGTCGAGATACGTCCCCCGTCCAGCGGATGGATCGGAAGGAGGTTGATCAGATTCAGAAAAAATCCGGTATACGCGATTGAAATGAGCAGGTTGGAGTCGGCGTACACACCCAGGGCAAAAGTCGCCGTAGCCCCGATCGTTCCGAGCAGCGGCCCGCCGTAAGCGATATACGCTTCCGTAACGGCATCCCTCGGATTTCGTTTCATGCTGATCAGCGCACCCAGAAACGGAATAAAAAGAGGTGCCGTGACCGGAAGCCCTTTTTTCTTGGCCGCTAGGACGTGACCGATTTCATGGATAAAAATCATCGCTACCAGACCGATAGCAAACGGCAGCGGAGCGATGATCGCATAACTGGCAATCGTAATGGCGATTGAAATGATTGTCGCTCCGAATTTTCCGAACTTTCCGAATTTTAGAAGAAAAGCACCGATGGCACCAAGAACCCAGAGCGGATTTTTTTTAGTGGATTTGGACGATTGATTTTCCGGCAATTCCTTCACCCCTTTCAGGAAACGGACGACCCCCGCGGGACGCCTCCGTTACCCCCATGCCTTCTCAAAGTCGGCTTCCTTAAAACCAACGGTAACCTTGCTGCCGTCCGTTACGATCGGCCTTTTGAGCAATTTGCCGTTGGATGCGAGCAGGGCAAGCTGTTCGTCCTCCGTCATACTTCCCAGCTTGTCCTTAAGTGCAAGCTCTTTGTACACCTCTCCGCTCGTATTAAAAAACTTTTTGAGCTCAAGGCCGCTGTTGCGGACAAGAACGCGGATTTCTTCTGCGGTCGGAGGCTTCTCCACAATCGGAACGGTTACCGGATCGAGCCCTTTGGCGCGCAGCCATTTCAGGGCATTGCGGCATGTGCTGCATTTGCTGTATTCATAAATCGTTACGGACATAAGACGAGACTTCCTTTCATGGAACATTTGGTGGTTGAGCTGATTACTTTCCATTTCCTACGAATTCCCGGCGATCGCTGAGGCACTGCGCGGCAGCCGGTCGAACCCCGGTCTGACTGTGATTCACGTATTCGAAAAAACCTCCTGCCGAAGCGGCGGGGAGGCTGGTTTTAAAAAATCTCGGCCTGGCTTGCCGCATGCTTTTATACGCAGGGCGGCCGGAAAAGTTCCACAAGGCCGCCGCGCCCGGCGGGCGCTTGCGGTTAAACAGCGGGCAAAGCGCGGGGATAGGCTGCGGTAAGCCTGCTTCTGCATGCCGTTCATCCGCAAGCCCCCATGCCGTCGAGCGCCCGGGCACCGGCGGCCGGCTGTGTGTCACGGCGCAATCCCGCCGCAGACCGTATAGCCGGCTTGGCGCGGATAGCCTACTCGCAGGCGTCGAGAACCGCCTGCATGTCCGCCGGCAGCGGAGCGGTGAACTCCACCCGCTCCCGCGTGCCCGGGTGGACAAAGCCAAGCCGGTACGCGTGCAGCGCCTGCCGGGCGAGCTCCGGAGCGGATTGCGCCGGGATTCCGGCGGCACAGTCCGCTCCGGCGTCTTCATGCGCGGCTTCCCCGGCGGCTCCACGCGCACCTGCTGCTTCAGCGGTCGCGGCCTCTCCCGCGAGGCTGCCGTCACCCGCACGTTCCAGGGAGTCCGCCTCCGGGCCGTACATCTTGTCACCGAGGAGCGGATGCCCGAGGTGCTTCATATGGACGCGGATTTGATGCGTCCGCCCGGTTTCCAGCATCAGCCGCACCAGAGTGATGCCGTCATAGCGGCGCACCACCTCATAATGAGTGACGGCACGGTAGCCGGACGGCGTCACGATACGGATGTGCGGCTGTTCGGGGTCGCGGTCGATCGGGGCGTCGATCGTACCCCGTTCTTCCGCTACCGTGCCATGTACGATAGCCAGATACTCCTTCGTTATGCTGTGAGCGATCATCTGCTCCGAAATCTGCTGGTGTACATACGGATTTTTGGCAATCGCAAGCACGCCCGAGGTTTCCTGATCGAGCCGGTGAACCGGCCGGAAGCGGACGTTCTCGCCCCGCTCCTTCCAGTGATGCACGGCGGCGTTGGCCACCGTGTTCAAATAATGACCGTGCGTCGGGTGCACGATCATTCCGGATTCTTTATTCACGATGAGCAGATGCTCGTCTTCGAATAAAATTTCAAGGGGAAGATCCTGGGGCAAAATATCCTCCGACTCTTCCTCCTGCATCCGGATTTCAATCACATCTCCGCTCTTCACTTTAATGCTGATGTATTCACGGTTGCCGTTGACGGTGATCCCCTGTTCCGTCAGTTTGAGTCTGGAGAGCAGTTTACGCGAGAGGCCCATCCGGTTTTGCAAAATCGTTTTCAGATAAAAGCCCTCCTCGTCGGGAGGGACCACATACGTTAAAGGACTGTAATAATTCATCATTTTTTCCGTCGGAACACCTCGGCGCTGCGGACGTATTCCACGTCCGTCTGACCTTCCCGGAAGTTGGCCGTACGGGCAATCGTGAAGAAAAGATCCGACAGACGGTTGAGGTAACGGCGTACCTCCACATTGATTTCCTGGGTGCGGGCCAGCGTCACGACGCGCCTTTCGGCACGGCGGCAAACGGTCCGGCAGATGTGAAGCGCAGCAGAGCTCCGGCTGCCCCCCGGCAGAATGAACCTTGTAATATCGGGCGTCTCGGCATCGTATTTATCGATCCACGTCTCCAGATTGTCGACCATTTCAGCCGTCACTTTAAAAGGCCGCAGTTCCGTTTTAAGCAGAGCCAAGTCCGATCCGCAGTCAAACAGCTCATGCTGGACCGTAAGCAGATCTTCCAGCAGATCGGCAAACTTCTCCGGGTCCATGAAACTCATGGCCTGCCCCAGATAACAGTTCAGTTCGTCTACCGTTCCGTACGCTTCTACCCGTTCGTCGTCTTTATCGACACGTCCGCCGATGACGCCCGTTTTGCCGGCGTCTCCGGTTCTCGTATAAATTTTCACTTGTATTCCTCCCGCTCACGCCAAATTTCTTTCTTCAATATTATTCACGATAAAAAATTAACCCCGCCCGTCCGCTTCATAGCTCCGAAAGGCTCTTTTTCTTATCATAGCTTTCCCGGACAGGCAGTGCAAATGGATTCCATGGGATCATCAACGTTCTACCGGAAACACGTCCGGACGCTTTTATTCGCGAGTTAATCCCGCAATCTCATACAAAAGATCCATATCGATATGGCTGCGAACGTGATCCGCGAGCCGGTCGAACGCTTCCTCCCGTTTTTCCCGGAAGCGAAGCTCGGCGGGAAGGACTTCCCACCCCTTGCTTTGACGGGCGCCGTTCAGCCAGCATCTGCGGAAATCGTCATTATGCAGAATGCCGTGCAGATACGTTCCCCAGACCCGTCCCTCGAAAGCCGAGGCTCCTTCGGGATGCAAGCCGCCCTCCGAACCGCCTTCATCCCCGGAACCCGGCAGGGAAGCGCGCAGGCGAAAAGGCCGCTCCGACGATTCGTCCGTCATCCTCGTTACGCCCATATGAATTTCGTAGCCGTCCACAGGCAGGTCCGGCTTTTGAAAAAAGAGTCCGCAGCTTCCTTCGGCACGGACCGTCTTTTTCTCCGGCGTAAATTCGGTCGCCACCGGCAGAAGGCCCAGTCCTTCCCGGTCCCCCCTGTAATCGGATTCCGTTCCGAGCGGGTCCGAAAGCGAAGCACCCAGCATCTGGTATCCTCCGCATATCCCGGCAACCCGGCCTCCGCTGGCCGCATGGCGGACGATTTGATCCGCCAGACCGCTTTCCCGCAGGAAAAGAAGGTCGCTCATCGTATTTTTACTTCCCGGCACAACGACGATATCCGGACTCCCCCATTCGCCGGCACTGCCGACATAACGCACGGACACGTCCGGCTCTTCGTGCAGCGGATCGATATCCGTGAAGTTGGAAATCCGGGGCAGCCGGACGACCGCGATATCCAGCACATCCGGCCGCTGCTCCTCCTGCCGGCCCGCCGGAGCCGGGGCCAGCCTTCTTTTGGAATCCAGCGAAGCGGAATCCTCGTCTTCAATCCCAAGCTTGGGATAATAAGGGACCACGCCGAGAACGGGCTTTCCCGTCCGCTCCTCCAGCCAGTCCAGTCCCGGCTTCAGCAGGCTGACGTCGCCCCGGAATTTGTTGATGACAAATCCCTTTACCCGGTCCCGCTCTTCCGGCTCCAGCAGCTCCAGCGTGCCGACGATGGACGCGAACACCCCGCCCCGATCGATGTCCGCCACCAAAATCACGGGAGCGTCGGCCCACTTGGCCATCCGCATGTTTACGATATCCCGGTCCTTCAGGTTGATTTCCGCCGGGCTTCCCGCTCCTTCGAGCACAACGAGGTCAACCGTCCCCCGCAGCCGGGCCAGCGCGTCCCTTACGACCTTCTCCGCCAGAGGCAGATAAGATTCGCGGTAGGCACGCGCGTCCATATCTTGATATGGCTTGCCGTGCACCACTACCTGGGAGCGCATATCCTGGGACGGCTTCAGCAAAATCGGATTCATATCCGTTGTGGCCGGTATACGGCATGCATCGGCTTGTACTCCTTGGGCCCGCCCGATTTCTTTGCCGTCCGGCGTCACATAGGAGTTCAGCGACATGTTCTGCGACTTGAAAGGCGCCACACGGAGGCCGTCCTGCACGAATATACGGCACAAAGCAGCCGTTAAAATGCTTTTGCCGACATCCGAAGCGGTCCCCTGTACCATAAGGGTTTTGGCCGGCATCCCGGCCGTATTTTCCAGGCCGTGCGCCGGCTGATTCCCGCTGCGGTAAGCCGTGGCCGTACCGCCGGGGCCTTTTACAAATATGGAATTCCGCATGTTCATCGGCTGCTCCCTTCCAGTGAGATTTCTCCGGCTTGAGCCGCCTTCAATACTTCAGACAAGGCTTCAAGCAGACGTTCGTTATCGCCCCGCAGCTTAACCGCCGTACGGAAATACCGCGTGCCGAGCCCTTCGAAAAGCGAAGCGTCCCGGATGAGAACTCCGCGCCTGCCCATTTCTTCCTGTAGAACGGCGACGTCTATGGAGCTGTCTTCCGGCAGGGCGCACAGCATATAGTTCGTGTCGCTCGGCGTCACCTCAAGCCCCAGGCCAGCAAGTCCGGCCGCAAGCCACGGACTTTCTTCCTGCAGCCAGGAGACGGTTTTCGCATGAAAAGCTTCGTCGTCCAGGACGGCGCATCCGATAAGCTGGGCGAAATAATTCACGCTCCACGGCACCTGCAGGCGCGACATACGGCCGATTACATCCGGATGAGCGACAATAAAACCGAGCCGCGCTCCCGGAATCGCGTAAAACTTCGTCATGGAACGGATCACGGCGACATGCCTGGATTCGGCCGCAAGCCGCAGCAGCGTCACGTTTTTCTCGTCGGGTACGAAATCCAGAAACGCCTCATCCAGAATGAGCGGATGCCCGCTGCCGGCCAAATCGTTCAGCAGTTCCCGGGGAATGAGCCTCCCCGTCGGATTGTTCGGCTGCCCCAGGAAAAGCAGATCCGAACGCTTAAGCGCTTCTTCGGCATCCGCCTTTTGCAGCCGGAAGCCGTGCTCCGCACGCAGCGGAATATCGTGGATACGGCCTTCCGTTTTAAGCACCGCATCCTCGTATTCGCTGAAAGAAGGACGGGCAAGCGCCGTCACTTCCGGCTGAAGAACGCGCACGGCAAGATCGATCAATTCGGCGGCCCCGTTGCCCACCAGCACAGATTCCGCGGGAACTCCGTATTTGGCCGCAATTTTTCCTCTAAGCTCCCTGACGGCCGGGTCGGGATAGCGCACGATCTGTTTCCAGCCTGACCGCAGCACTTCCTCCACCGCCGCGGGCGGGCCGAACGGATTCATATTCGAGCTGAAATCGAGAAACTGTTCCCGGCCGCGCCCGTACTTCTCCTCCGCCGTCCATACATCCCCGCCGTGTCCGTATCGCTCCAGCATAGTGATCCCCCTTTTTTATCAATTCCTGTCCGTTTATATGCAAAAAGGCCGGGAGTCCGATCAACGAATCCATCCCGCCTCTTTATAGGTTCACGCTGCAAATCCGCTTGCTCCGCCGCCCGTCCTTACGGCTTTGCGGGGCAGCAGAGCTTTTCGACCATTCCCGCGTATCTTAAGCTACATTCAGCACGAATGCGGCGGCAAGAAGCAGCAGCGCTTCCAGCAGTTCATTTAAAGCCCCGTAGGTGTCCCCCGTCAGCCCGCCGAGCTTTTTGGCCATCCAGGCCGCCAGGATGCCCCCCAGCGCGAAGGTAACCGCGAGCAGCATAAGCGCCCACAATAAAGGCCCCGCCCCTTCGAGAACATGCAAAGAAGTCCTAAGGGGAAGCGTCCCGCCCGAGTCACGGAAATAAGCGACCGCTGCCGCGCTCAGAAGTAAAGCGATACCCGCCCCCAGAAGCGCGAAGGGCTTTTTTTCCCCTTCAAAAAAACCGCCCAGACCGCCCCCGCTCCGCGCATACGGCCATATAGCCATGGCAGCCGCCATGAAAGTCCGGCTCCAGACCGGCACAAGCACCAGAACCCAGCTTCCGGAGAGAACGCCGCCTGTCAGAAGCGGCACCATCACGCTCCACTTGAGAAGCACGACAGCGGCACACACGATGACGCCCATGGCTCCGACGCGGCTGTCCTTCATAATTTCCAGCATCCGTTCCCGGGAGCGGTGGCTGAGCAGACCGTCCGCCGTATCCATCAATCCGTCCAGATGCAGCGCTCCCGTCAGCCCGATCCACAGGCACAGCAGAAGCGCGGCCGCCGGCAGAGAGGGAAGCGCCTTCTCCAGCACCCAGCCGGAACCGGCAAGAAGCAGGCCCAAAATCATCCCGACCACCGGGTAAAAAGCAAGGCTGCGCCGCAGAACGGCCGGTGTCCATTCGATCCGTACCGGAAGCGGCAGCCGGGTAAGAAACTGGATCGCCGTGACCAGACCGTGCAGCCACAGCTTTAATTCAGCAGCCAGATTGCGCATAATATTCCTCCTGCCAGCCAGCCCGCCGCCCCGTACAGCAGCCGGACTGTTCCGTCGATATCACCGCGGCTCCGCGGTCTGAGCGGCCAGCCCATGCGTGCGCGCTCGCTGACCACGGTTCCGTACGTATTGCGCCCGCCCAGCTCGATGCCGAGCGCCCCGGCAACGGCCGACTCCGGAATCCCGCTGTTCGGGCTCGGATGGAGCCTGGCAAACCTCCCTACCGAGCGGGCCGCCCGGAAAGCGCTCATCTTCGGCTGTACGGCCGCTGCCAGAATGAGCAGGATTCCGGTCAATCTGGCCGGAATCCAGTTCATCACGTCGTCCCACCGCGCGGAGGCCCAGCCGAAATGTCTGTACCGGTCGTTCTTGTAGCCGACCATAGAGTCCAGCGTATTCGCCGCCCGGTACAGCATCGCCAGAGGCGCTCCGCCGATGAGGGCGTAGAACAGCGGAGAAACGACTCCGTCGACGGTGTTCTCGGCGACTGTTTCGACGACGGCGCGCGTCAGTTCGCCTTCGTCGAGGTGCTTCGTGTCACGGCCGACGATATAGCCGGTATATTTGCGCGCGGCGGCCATATCTCCGGCGGCGAGAGGCACTGCCACCAGCCGCGCAGCGTCTTTTAAGCCTTTGACGGCTATCGTCGTCGAAATGAACCACGTCGTCACCGCGTATCCCAGCCACGGGTGAATCGCCGCGGCTACGGCCGTTACGGCCAGCATGGCGGCAAATGCGGCCAGCATGACGGCTGCGGCCAGCACAACCCCCCACAGCTTTAAAGAGCGCGGAGACAGCACAGCTTGTCCGCCTGCCTTGTCCTTCGCGCCGGCGTCAGCGAACATGCCGCCGTCCGCCCCCGTTGGGGCTTCGCTCGTATTTTCCGCATCTCCGGCCGCCTTCTCGCGCGATGCGGATTCTCTTCTCAGCTTCCGTTCCAGAAAGCTGATCAGACTCCCGATGCGGATCACAGGATGCGTCGGCCACTTCGGGTCGCCGATCACCAAGTCGACGGCAATGGCCACCAGCATCATCCACAAAATTTCCTTCAGCGAATAAAAAATCATGAGTTCCCTCTATTCAAACCGGTAAGCCCGGCTTTTCAGCTCGACCGGTATCCCGGCAGTCACCAGAAAAACTTGGCCGCAAACTTGTGCCAGCCGCTGATTCATCCGGCCGGCCAGATCCCGGTACAGACGACCGAGAGGATATTCGGGTACAATTCCGCTGCCCACTTCGTTCGTGACGAGCACGAGCGGCCCCTCGTAAGCTTCAACTGTCCGGACAAGCTCATCCACGGCGGCATTCACCTGTTCCGCAGCATCCGGCGAAGACTCGACCTGCAGCAGGCGATTGGAAAGCCACAGCGTCAGGCAGTCCACGAGGACGACGCCCGGCCCCCTGCTGCCGCTGCACGTCCTCAGCGCCGCGGAAAGCTCCATCGGCTCTTCCGCCGTAACCCAGGGAAAGCCGGACTGTTCTCGCTGTGTGCGGTGCAGCGCGATCCGCTGACGCATCTCCTCGTCCCAGATCCGGGCCGTTGCGAGATAAGTGCCGTGTGCGGCAAGCCGGGCAGACAGCTGCTCGGCAAACGAGCTTTTGCCGCTTCTGGCGCCGCCGGTAACGAGAACGGCTCCCGATCCCGCTGTATGTTCATGCGTCGGATTCATTAGGCCCGCGACACTCCGGCGCTCTCGAAAGAAGCCATCTCTCGCATAATCTTGCCTGCCGCATCCATAAGCGTGAAACACAGAGCAGCCCCGGTCCCTTCTCCCAGTCTCATATCCATATGCAGCATGGGACTGAGCCCTACCGCTTCCAGCATTCGTGCGTGCCCCTGCTCGTGCGACTGGTGGGAGGCGATCATATACGGCTGGGATTCCGGAGCCAGCCGGGAAGCAACCAGCGCGGCGGCCGAAGAGATGAACCCGTCGATCACGACCGGGCAAGCATTCTTCGCCGCACCGAGGATGACACCGGTCAGGCCCGCGATTTCGAGCCCGCCGATCTTGGCGAGGGCATCAAGCGCATCTTCCGCATCCGGCTTGTTGATCTCAATCGCCTTGCGGACGACTTCCTGCTTGTGCAGCCAGCGGGCATCGTCGATGCCCGTTCCGCGTCCTACCGCGTCCTGGACGTCGATGCCACCGAGCACGCTCAGCAGGGCGGAGCTGGCCGTCGTATTGCCGATCCCCATCTCCCCGGTCGCCAGAACCCGCACGCCTTGTCCCGCCAGCATGTCAGCGACCTCGACTCCGGCGCGGATGGCCTGCAGAGCCTCTTCGCGGGACATTGCGGCCTCACGGGCCATATTGGCCGTGCCTTTCCGGACTTTGCGGGAGAGGAGATCCGGATGCTCCAGGTCGGCGTTGACGCCGATATCGACGCATACGACTTCCGCTCCCGCATGCCGGGCCAGCACATTGACAGCCGCGCCGCCCTGCAGGAAGTTCATCACCATCTGGCGGGTCACTTCCTGCGGAAACGCGCTGACGCCTTCTTCGCAGACGCCGTGATCGGCCGCCATGACGACGATCGCCTTGCGGCTCGTATCGGGCGTAACCTCTCCGGTAATTCCCGCAAGCTGGCGTGCCATATCCTCCAGCTTGCCGAGGCTTCCCGGCGGTTTGGTCAGATTATCGAGATGGACGGACGCCGCCTCCATCGCTTCCTGACGGAGCGGGCGTATGGCGCCGATTACATCCTGAAGTTCGTTCATGTTTGTTCCTCCTCGGTATCTCGATGCTACTTGTTTCAACTTGCTATAATCTGCTTCTGGCAGTTTGTATTTTGATATTCATGCAGAGTACGCATGCCTTATTGACCGTCCGCATGCCGGCCGATATGTAAAACGCCCTGTGGGCGCACAGAGCTTACGAGGTTTAATCTCCCCGGCGCAGCAGAATTTGAGGAATGCCGTGCTCCGGATGCTCCAGAACGATCGGTTCCGTCCCGTAGACGTCCCGGATCAGCTCGCTTCTCATAATCTCCTCGGGCGTACCGATCGATACGCCTTCTCCCTCATGAACGACAAGAAGCCGTTCGCAGTAGAGGGCGGCCAGGTTCAGATCGTGAAGAACAGCGACTACCGTCAGTCCTTCTTCCCGCTGCCACTGCCGCACGTAGTCCATAAGCTGCATCTGGTAGCCGATGTCCAGATAAGTCGTAGGCTCATCGAGCAGCAGAAGGCGAGGCTCTTGGGCCATCACCTTGGCCAGCGCCACACGCTGTTTCTGGCCGCCGCTCAAATTCTCCACCGTCCGGTCGGCCAGTGCCTCCAGATCGAGACGCCGCATAATCCGGTCGACGAGAGCGGCGGCGTCCTCCCGGTCTTCCCCGAGCCAGTTCTGGAAAGGGAACCGGCCCATTTCAACCACCTCGCGGACGGTGAAACCGAGCGGAGGCAGCGCATCCTGCTGAAGCACGGCAAGCCAGCGGGCGAGCTCCTTGCGGGAATAGCCCGCGACTTCCTTCCCCTGCAGCAGAATACGGCCCTCCGTAAGAGGATCAACGCCGGAAACAAGTCTTAGCAGAGTCGATTTCCCGCTCCCGTTGGGCCCGATGATGCCGAAAAATTCGCCGGGCTTCACTTCGAAACGTATATCTTTGAGCACGCGGGTTCCGCCGAAACTTTTTCCCGCCCCCTGCACTTCGATAATCGGTTCCATCAGCTTCTCCCCCATTTCCTCTGTTTGCGCAGCAGATAAGCGAAGAACGGCGCACCCAGAAACGCGGTGATGACCCCGAGAGGAATCTCCGTCGGGCTCAGAAGCGTCCGGGCCAGCGTATCGGCCCACAGGACGTAGATGGCTCCGCCAACGGCCGACAGCGGCACGATCAGCCGGTAATCCGGACCGGCGATCAAACGGATCAGATGAGGCACGATCAGTCCGACAAACCCGATTACGCCGGACACGGAAACGGCGGCAGCCGTCACCAATGTGGCGGTAATGAGGACGATCAGCTTCGTCCGCTCGACATGGATCCCGAGATGGGCCGCCTGACGTTCCCCGAGCGCCAGCAGGTTAAGTGTCCGCGCATAGCTGTACAGCACAACAAAAGTTACGATGAAATACGGCAGGAGAACGGTTGTGTACGACCAGCCTTTCATGGCCAGGCTTCCCATCAGCCAGAAAACGATTTCGTTAACGACCTGCTTGGACATCGACACGAGAAAAGAAACCACCGAGCCGAGAAACGCCTGCATCACGACACCGGAAAGCAGCAGCGTCTCCATACGGATTTTGCCGTCGGTCTGGGCCAGGCGCAATACGATCCAGAGCGAAACCGCTCCTGTCGCAAAACCGACGACCGGTATCGTCCACGCACCGAAAAACGTCGTCTGCAGACCGAAGTAGATAACGAACGCCGCGCCCACGCTTGTTCCGCTGCTGACCCCGAGCGTATAAGGGTCCGCAAGCGGATTGCGCAGGACGCCTTGAAAAGCGGCTCCCGCTACCGAAAGGGAGGCTCCCACCAGGATGGCCAGCATCACGCGCGGCAGCCTTACCTTCATAATAATCTGCTCCGAGGATACGGGCCAGTCCGGCGTGATTTTATCTCCGATCCAAGGCAGCTTGCTCCCCAGAATCGAAGCGATCTGACTCACCGGCAGATGGGCCGAGCCCAGCGAAAGACTCAGCACAATAGAAAGAAGAAGGAGTAAAACTCCTACTCCTCCCCAAAGTCCCCATTTAGGCTTCATTTATTTCACCAGGTCCGGATAAACGGCTTTGGCCATTTGCAGAAGTCCGTCTGTCAGACGCGGGCCCGGACGGCTCAGCGTATTCTGGTCGAGACCGATTACCTGGTTGTTTTTGACCGCATTGATCTCGTTCCATCCGCTGCGTCCGCGAATAAGTTCTTCGAGACTCTTTTTCGTTTTGTCATCCACCACGTCTTTGGCGAATAAAATAACGTCCGGGTTCTGCTGGATGATTTTCTCCTCGCTGATCTGCTTCCAGCCCGTAATGTCGGAAGCGACGTTGACACCGCCTGCCAAGGTGATGAGCTCATCCATAAATTCGCCCTTGCCGACTGTCCAGCCCGGGGAAAATTCGATATAGACTTTTTTCTTCTTGTCCGCCGCCACGGTTTTTACAGCATCCGTGACTTTCTGACGGTCTTCTTTCATTTTTGCGACGACTTTTTCCGCCTGCTCCTGATGGTCGGCAATCTGACCGTAAAGCTGAATATTTTTTATGACGTCGTCAAGCGTCTTAGGCTCTACCTTAAAAACGTTGATGCCCATGGCACGCAGCTTCTCGACCGATTCTTTTTTCATCGAAACGCCTGTAAAAACAATGTCGGCTCCCGACGCGATAACGGATTCCTGGTTAGGCTGCGTAATTCCGCCCATTTTCGGCTTCGTTTTCGCTTCCGCCGGATAATCGTCAAAATCGGACACGCCGACGATTTTATCGCCCAGGCCGATCGCAAAAAGAGCTTCCGTCTCGGCAGGCGACACCGAAACGATTTTCTCGGGCGCTTTCTCGAATGTAAATTCCTTGCCTGTCGCATCGGTTACTTTCAAAGGATACTGCGTTTTCTTCGCGTTCGTTTGCGGAGCGGTGCTAGCCGCCGGAGAGGCCGTCCCCGCCGTCCCGTTATCCGCGCTTTTCTGGCCGCAGGCCGTCAGCCCGAAGGCCAGTGTCAAAACAAGCAGCAGCAGGGCGTATTTGAAACCCCTGGCGGTTCTTCGTTCGTTGTTCATGTTCTCTACTCCCTTACCGGTTTAGTTTGACTTGAGGTTTGTCCCACGATGTTCGCGCATGTCAACAAAAAATCCCCTCTATCCGGAGATAGAGGGGATAACTTTCAGAATCACGAGGTGAAACGGACGTCAGTCGGACGTCCTTTCCGGTTTCGCGCGATCCTCTCCTCGAAGGATATTGTGCTGCAAACCGGCAGGCAGGTCTCCTGACTTACGGATAGTCGACCGTCTTGCCTTCCCATCCGCGTGCGGACAGTGGCATCGTAAGACGATCTCCGTATTACAGTGGCGGGACCGTGCCGGATTTGCACCGGCTTCCCTTTTCACCCTGGGCTTTATCTCCGCTGAGAGACGCCGCTTCGGGACCTGACGGTAAACGTATGAGGTTGGGCCTTCAAGTTCATCCCCCATTATAGGCCAAGCGGCGCCGGAAAGACAAGGACTTTAGTCACCGCAGCGAGCGCGGCCGAGGCGCTGGCCTTGTGCTGTAGAGTCACGGCTGCGCCAAGGCCGGCGCGTCACGATTTGGCGGCGATCTTCTTGAGCACCTCGAACGACTGCTCGGGATTGCGGCTGTTTACCGCCATGAAGGCGACGAGCCCTTTGCCTTCCACGCCGTTATCCTTCATCCACTTGGAATACTGGAGCGGTATTCCATACAGATGCGTCTCCTTCTTGGGCGCTTCGGGCGGGTCTTTTTTCTTCCCGGCAGGTTCAATCGTCGCTTCAAGCACGCCCTCCGGATAGTCTTCCTGCTTGAAATGCTCATCCAGCGGCAAAAAGGCCCCTTCGGCCGCATAAATCTTAAACTGTTCTTCCGGGATGATCAGGATACCGTGATTACCGTATCCCATTTCGACAATCATCTTCTCATTGGAAAAAAGCGGGGACGTGTTCAGATAGATCGACGGCTTGTCCCCCACAAGCGCTTTCAACGAGTTTTCAAGCTTAAAAGCGGCATCGACCGATATGCCGTCGCGGGCCATCATAAAGATGGAAACATCCGCTTTGGGCTGGGCCTTCCCGCACCCGGAAACCAAGACGGTGAATAATAGAAGCAGTACAGCAGCCGGTAACCAGCGTTTCTGTGTCATCGTAACCCCTCCGTAGCCTGATAGCCTGTGCAAACGCTGCAAAAAAGCCGGCATTTACCGGCTCTTCTGAACTAGATTCATATATTCGTTAATCTTATGATCAAGAAGCATACTCATTTCAATTACGGACTCGGAAGTCATAGCCTCACCGGACTGGACCATCTGCTCCAGTCTGTTCCGCATAAACTGAATTTCTTCTTCCAGGTGAAAGAGGGAGGCTAATTTGGCAGGTCGTTTGGATAACCAGCGTTGATCGGTAACGTCATGGCTGAACCAACCCGAATTGTCGGCCAGACGATATTCTAAATAAGCCATACATATCCCTCCTTTACCCTAAAGATATCAGTTTTTTCCGATTCTGAAAACTATTTTTTGGGACAAGTCTTTACAAATTTTTCACAAAAGACCCAATACGGTCCAAAGCTTCGTTCAGCTGTGAAACGGAAGTCGCATAGGAGCACCGGACGAAGCCTTCGCCCCCGTTCCCGAACACCTGCCCCGGCACAGCCGCCACCTTCGCTTCAGTCAGAAGTCTCTGAGCGAACTCTTCGGAGCTGAGCCCCGTCGAAGTGATGGAAGGGAACGCGTAGAACGCGCCCTGCGGCTCGTGGCAGTCGAGACCGATCTGCCGGAAGCCTTGTACCACCAGGCGCCGGCGCTGATTATACGACTCCATCATCCGGTCTTTCTCTTCCAGGCCGTTGCGCAGCGCCTCGAGAGCGGCGATCTGACCCATGATCGGGGCGCACATCACCGTGTACTGGTGGATCTTCAGCATGGCCGAGATCAGGTCCGGGTGCCCGCACATGTAGCCGACTCTCCATCCCGTCATGGCAAAAGCTTTCGCGAAACCGCTGACGAGAATCGTGCGGTCGCGCATGCCCGGCATCGAAGCGAAGCTCACGTGCCTGCTTCCGTATGTGAGCTCCGCGTAAATTTCATCGGCGATGACGATCAGATCGTTCTCTTCCACGATACGGGCGATCGGCTCCCAATCCTCGTACGTCATGATGCCGCCGGTCGGATTGCTCGGGTAGCTCAGCACGAGCACCTTGGATTTCGGCGTCAGACTTGCGCGGAGCGCCTCAGGCTTCAGTTTGAAGCTGTCCTTCGCGAAGGTCTCGATGCCGACCGGGACTCCCCCGCCGATCGTGACGATCGGGCTGTATGCGATGTAGCAGGGCTCCGGAATGAGAATTTCATCGCCCGGCGTAATCAGCGCGCGCAGCGCAAGGTCAATCGCCTCGCTGCCGCCGACCGTAACGACGACTTCGTTCGATGGCTCGTATTTTACGGCAAAATTCGTATACAAATATTCGGCAATCGCTTCGCGAAGCTCAGGAAGGCCAGCGTTCGGCGTATAATTCGTCCGGCCTCTTTCCAGAGAATACACGCATGCCTCGCGGACATGCCACGGCGTCACAAAATCCGGCTCCCCGACGCCCAGAGAAATAATATCCTTGCTTCCGCTTACCAAATCAAAAAAACGCCGGATGCCCGAAGGAGGAATATCCCGGACCAGCGGTGACAAATAGCCCTGCATGGATTTCGGTTTACGTCCGATTTCTTCCTGGTTTATCATCGTCATCGTCCTTTATGGTGAGACCAGCATCCGATGATCATCCTCATGGTCATCAAAAATGATCCCATCCTGTTTGTATTTTTTCAGAATAAAATGAGTTTTCGTTGACAGTACCCGGTCCAGTGTCGACAGCTTGCTGGAAACGAAAGAAGACACTTCCCTCAGCGTGCGGCCCTCGATCTCCACAAGCAGGTCGTAAGCTCCGGACATCAGGTAGACCGACTTTACTTCCGGATATAAATAAATGCGTTCCGCAATCGCGTCGAATCCCGTTCCCCGTTCAGGCGTGATCTGTACTTCGATCAGCGCGTTTACCTTGTCGCTGTCCACTTTGCTCCAGTTGAGCACGGTGGCGTATTTCACGATGATGTGTTCGTCTTCCATCTGGCGGATGGCGGCAGACGCCTCTTCTTCCGTAATTCCCAGCATGGTCGCGATAAGCGCCGGAGAGCGGCGGGAATCCTCTTTCAGAATATCCAGAATCTTGTGCTTCAAATCGTCCATCGTCAAGCCTCCCACTAAGAATCATCATGAATAAGGTCCAATGAAATCAAGCATCGGATAGGGAAAATCGTTATCTTCCATATTACACGCAGCCCCCGCCGAATTCAATAAAAAACGGAAGCGCGAAAAAGCCGCAAGCACGCGCTTTGCAGCTTCCTCTACTTGCCCGCACACAGTGCGGCATCGCCCCGCGGCGGAAAGCCGCAAGGTTAATCCAAAATCGGCCGCGATTCTTCGTCCCGCCGGTTTTCTGTTCGGAGAGCCTTTTCCCCGCGCAGGCATCTCCTTTGCCGGTCGTCAGTGCGGCCGGGCTCGCCCTTGTCGGGTCTTAATACTCCCAGGACGGGTCTCCATCCTGCCGGTACTTTCCGCTTTAGCCTACTGTACGGCTGTAGGCAGACTGCTTGCCGCGAAGCAGACGCAGCATCGCCGATTCGATCCCGCTCTTGCGGTAGGACGGGAGAACAAGAACCGAAAGGGAAACTTCGTTCTCCCATTCCACGTCACCGGTACAAAACGCGATACCGACCAGCTTCTGATCTTCGTAAGCGGAAATAAAACGGCCGTTTCCGATCCCTTTCAAACTTTTGCGATCGACCTTCTGGGAAGTTAATTCTGTATAGGATTGTATAAAGGGGTTCAGGACCCATGGTTTAGGCATTTCACCGGACAAGGAAATCATTCGTACAGGCCACCTTTCTACGAACAAGTGAAGTTGTGATAATTATACATGATATTGTATTTTTATTCAATCACTTACTCTCATATTCCACTCTTTCACTAAAAAGTCCGCTGCCTCCGGATTCACCCATCGTAAATAAGCGCAGACCAAAGCACAGGGACCGGCCTTTCCGTCATAGCGTTCTTTGTAAGCACCGGAGGCGTAACTCTCCGTTCTTTATATATGTGACTTCCCCGATAACGGTGAAACATTCCGCATAAGCCGGGCTGCATAAGCCGGGCTGCATAAGCCGGGCTGCATAAGCCGGGCTGCATAAGCCGGGCTGCATAAAAAAGAGCTTTCCCCGAATTTCAGGAAAAGCTCTTTTTTATGAATGCCGTTTAAGCAGCCTCAGCGGCACAGTACGTCTGGTGGTAGGTGGCGTGACCGGCCTCGGTCAGCTTTAGCCAGCTTCACACACCGAAAAATCCACCCCGCGGGATGCCGCTGTGAGTGTTGGGGCCGTATGCATCGCCATCCTGCGCTTTATTCGCCGAAGATGTCCATGCTGAGGTACCGCTCGCCCGTATCGGGCGCAATGCACAGGACGCGCTTGCCTGGCCCCAGCTTGCGGGCCACCTGAATGGCCGTCCACACGGTCGCGCCCGCGGACGGACCGACGAGGATGCCCTCCTTGGCCGCGAGCTCGCGGGTCGTGCGCAGCGCATCCTCGTCCTCTACACGGACGATCTCGTCATAGACGTCCGTGTTCAAAATCTTCGGCACGAAGCCGGGCGACGTGCCGACCAGCTTGTGCGGGCCGGGCTCTCCGCCCGACAGCACCGGCGATCCGGCGGGCTCGACAACGTAGATCTCGATGCCGGGGATCCGCTCGCGCAGCACCTCGCCCGTGCCCGTGATCGTTCCGCCCGTACCGGACGAAGCGACGAACGCGTCGAGCCGCCCGCCCGTCTGCTCGAGAATCTCCAAGGCGGTCGTCACCCGGTGAATGTCCGGGTTCGCCTTGTTTTCGAACTGCTGCGGGATAAAACTGCCGGGAATGCCGCGCTGAAGCTCCAGCGCTTTGGCTATGGCACCCGGCATACGTTCCGCCGCTGGTGTCAGTACCACATCCGCTCCGTAGGCCTTGAGCAGATTGATCCGCTCCTTGGTCATGTTATCCGGCATGACCAGAATCGCTTTATACCCCTTCGCGGCCGCATTCATCGCCAGTCCGATGCCGGTGTTGCCGCTTGTCGGCTCGATGATCGTCGCGCCGGGCTGAAGCAGGCCGTCTTTCTCGGCCTGCGTTATTAAATTATAAGCCGCGCGGTCTTTTACGCTCCCGCTCGGATTGAAATATTCCAGCTTAACATAAACTTCCGCATGCTCTTCGCTTGTCAGGCGGTTAAGCCGTACGGCAGGCGTGTCCCCAATCAGTTCCGCGATGCTGTTTACCAGTTTCCCGCTCATTTCCGGTCTCCTCCCCGAAGCACGATTGTTCCTCTTTCCAACCCATTGGGTTCCAAACATATACCCACTATTTTTATAGGAATGGACAGCTCTGTCAAGAGTTTTCTGGATGCAGCACTTTCCTCATAAAGAGCCAGCTCAGGAAAGGCGCGCTTCCGATCACAAGCAGCAGAGTATTAATCACCATCGGAGACGTGCTTTGGGACACAACGGCGATAAACAGCAGCGTGCCCAGAATCCGCCCGGCGTTCAGTGCCAGCTCCCTCAGAATAACGAACTCCTCCCGATGCTGCACGCTCTCCTCGTCTCTTCCGATCAAATCAAACACGGACGAAGTCATGGGAATCGTAAACAGCGGCAGAAAAAGAGACGTCCCGATCCCGAACACGAGAAGTGTCATAAAATTCACTTTCCAGAAAAACGGCAGAATCGCCGCGATCACCATCAGGACCCCGACGAGCATCCCCCTGCTTCTGTATTTAGGTTTCAGGACACGGCCGACTAGCCAGAAGCTGATGAAGGAAACTCCCGAAGTAACCAAGGCATAGCTTCCGAGTTTCTGCTCGCTCGTCGTCGCGATATACACCAGCAGGGAAATCATAAACCCGAATACGCCTTCGCGGAAACCCTGCGCCATCAAGGCCGCACAAACCGGACGCCACGGAGTATCCCCCTGCCGCAAATGACGGAAACCGTACGTCCAGCCGTAGGTGCCTTCGATCTTTCTTTTTTTCAGAAAAAAACTCACCGCCACCCCGAGAACAAAAATACCCAGCGAGATCGAGAAAATAACCCGGTAACCGGCCGTACCCGCCATATGAACGATGATGAGTCCGGAAATCCAGGGTGCCAGCATGCCGACGCCCGCTCCCAGCAGACCCGCCCAGCCGTTGAATTTATCCCGTGTCTCCCGGCTGGTAACCTCGAAGTAGACAATGTTGAACGCCAGCCAGAAAAAACCCGAAGCCATCCCTTGAACCGCGCCGAGCAGGAAAATGTAATTCACGCTGGACAGGCCCAACATAAGAACGAGCAGGTAAAAAACCGCCGACATAACGACGCCCGCACGGAGGCAGTTCATTTTGTTGTGCTCTTTCACCCATTTGCCCGCTGCCCAGAAGGTAAGCGCCATCGCAAGCTGATGCGTGAGTGTAAACCACCCGATCATGGCAAAATCACTCTTCGCTTTCCACAGATAAATACTGACGAATGTGCCGGACAAGGCGTTGGCGGCCGCGAAGAGCATATTTTCTATAAGCAGCAGGGCGGACTGGGCATCCAGTCTTCCAATGGTAAGTTTCTTCTTCTTCCCGGCGGAAGCTGCGGCATCCGCATCCTGTTCCCAAGACTCCGCCGCCGGTAACTCATTGCCCGTTCCGAGCCAGCCTGCCAGCCGGGAGCGTCCCCGGTATTTGTCCTGCTGCATCCTGAAATCCCTTCCTTTCGAAGCCTGATCTTCCTTATCCTGTCCAAAAGAAGGGCTCTTCAAAGGAGCAAACAAGTTCCGTTTTTTTCCTGCCGCTCTGTCTGCGGTCTGTCTGCCGTCTGTCTGCCGATCTGTGTGCCGGTTGTCTGCCGGAAGCTCCTGCGCCGCATTCTCACGGTCGGCCGCTGAGCGGTGCCGCAGCTCTTGCCCCGGACCCGCTCGCGTTGACTCTTGGCCGGTAACGGAACGACTGACCGCGGTCATGTGACCTCAACACCGAGCCCGGAGTCATATGCGGCCGGCAAGACCGAATCACGGAGTATCTCGCGCGGCGCAAAAAAACCGCTGCCGTCCATGGGACGGCAGCGGTTAAACGGCTTTATTCAGTTATCCGTTCCCTCTTTGGACGGATTAAGTACGGCCAGAAGCTTCTCCCGGTCTTCTTCCGCCAAAAAAGTCTCCACCTTGAAACAGGACGGACATACAAAAACATTCAATTTGTAGCCTGGATTCAGGAAAGCGTTGCCGACCGGTCCCGGTATGACGGGCGTATAACCCGTACCTGCGGTTACCTGCGTGCCTCCGTGGAGCATAAGTTCCCGGCATGCGGAGCACTCCGGAGCTTCCTCCTGGGTATCCAGCACATTCCGGACAGCTTCGGCGTACTCGTCGGTATAGCTGTCCTCTTCTTCCCAGTCCGGAAAATCATCGGGAGCGGCCGCCGGTTGTTCGTCAGCCTGCTCGTCCGCATCTTCTTCGTCCGCTCCGAGCCGGATGCTGCGGTAATCGCTCAGTTCGTTATAGCAGTGCGGGCATTCTTCTTCCGGTCCGATCTCCGGGTCCCACACGATTTCCGTCTGGCACCACGGACATACGGTTTTCAATTCTTCCTCGTTCACGCCAGTTCACCTCCGACAGGTCAATGATTCATCAAATACCAGACGCCCAGCCCCATAAACAGTACGGCCAGCGAGAATAAAATTCCCCATAAATATTTCATCGTTCGCGTTCCTTTCCGCCATCGCCAAGCGGCCGAAGAGCCGGATCCGGTGCCCTTTAAGGCACGCATGCTCCGACGACATACGAAATGGAGACGGATATCATCAGTGACAGCAGTCCCACCGCGCGGTTGTCTTTCTGGATTTCTTCGTCGATTTTAAAATACGGCGTCAAAAATTCAAAAATAAAATAAGCGGCCATCAATAAAAGGAAGCCGTATCCGGCCCAAATAAGAGAGCGGATAAGCGAATCGTTGTTTTCGATAGCAAACCGGAACAGATTGCAAATTCCGAATATTTTACCGCCCGTAGCCATGGCCACGGAAACGTTCCCGCGCTTGATCTCTTCCCAGTCGTTATACTTCGTTACAATCTCGAAAATGGTAAGAAATACGATAACGGCCACGACCGCCACAGAGAAGTACGCTAACGCTCCAAGGTAAGGATTGCTGACCAACTGATTCACCTCTTCGTACAAATGTATGCCTCCTCCGTCGCAAGGAATGGTAAACAAGGGAAGAGACTGAGAAAATTCTCAGTCTCCGCGTTAGGCATACCGCCATTATATCATGCTTATTGTTTTTTTTCAGCCAGCTTCGCTTTCATGGCTGCAAGCTCGTCGTCGATGCCGTCGTTCTTGCCGAGCTGGTCCAGCTCGTCGTCCAGGCTCTTGCCTTTGGAACGGAGTTCGCCGCTTGCTTGCGCTTCAGCTTCAAGCTGCAGAACCTTCTCGGACATGCGGTCGAAGCCTTTCGCCGCGTTGTCGGTTCCGAAACCGGACATCGCCTGGTTGATGTGCTTCTGGGCTTTCGCCGCTTCGGCACGGGCGATCAGAAGGTCTTTCTTGTTTTTCATTTTCGAAAATTCGTCTTTCATTTCGGCCAGCTGATTGCGGAGCTGATCGGCATTCGTTTTGGCGATATCGTACTGGCGTTTCATTTCGTCGAAGCGGGTCTGATGCTCTTTCTTGTCTTCCAGCGCGCGGCGGGCGAGGTCTTCGTTGCCCTGCTCCAGAGCTTTCATGGCCTGTTCCGAACGCTTGCCGACCATTTCTTCCGCTTCTTCGTACTGCTGCTTGAATTTCTTCTCGATCGCGATCTGCTTGGCTACCGCCACTTCCGCTTCCTGAATGTCCTGCTCCATGTCTCTCAGGAACTGGTTAAGCATTTTTACCGGATCTTCCGCTTTATCGAGTAAATCGTTCATCGAAGCCATCGTCAAGTCTCTAAGTCTTTTAAAAATTCCCATTTGGAATTCCCTCCCGCTTTCGTTTGAATTGTGCTTTTATAACTTTCATACTTTTTCATACGGGGGACCTGCAAGAACGTTTCAATCATTTCCAAATATTTTTACGAAACTTCCGTTCCGTTATTTCAATTCAACCACCGTCACGCCGTTGCCGCCCTCGTTATAGGCCCCGATCCGGAAGCTCTTAACATGCTTGTGTCTGCGCAGATAGTCCTGGATGCCCGTCCGCAGCACACCCGTTCCTTTGCCGTGGATAACATATACCTGGGCGAAGTTGTTCAGGAACGATTCGTCCAGGAACCGATCGAGCTCCATGATGCCTTCTTCCACATTGGTTCCGCGAAGATCGACCTCCATGCGGATATTGTCGTCCCGGGTTCTTTTAACCGTGGCGGCCACCTGCTGAACCGGTTTTTTCTGAGGCGAAGCCTTGATCACTTCCAGATCGGTCTTGTTGACCTTCATCTTCATAATGCCCAGCTGCACGGTCACTTCCGACGAATTCACGATTTCCACGACGTGGCCTTTCTGGCCGAGGCTCACTACGCGTACCTCGTCACCCGGCTCAACCTCCGCCTTGCTCCGTTCGGGACGCTTCGCTCCGGACTTGCGGAGCTTCGGCTCGGCCTCGTCCAGGCGGCGTCGCGCTGCGATCAGCTTGTGATCCTTGATCGCGCCGGCCTCCTCTTTCGCCAGACGCCGCAGGTCGGCGATGATCTCTTCCGCTTCGCGGCGGGCCTTGGCGATCGCGTCCTGCGCTTCGCGCTCGGCCTTGAGCAGCACCTTGTCGCGCTGCTCTTCAAGCTTGGCGCGGTCCGCGGAGAGCGCCGCCCGCAGCTCTTCGTTCTCGCGGCGGATCTGCTCGGCGCTGTGACGCTCCGCTTCGGCGGTCAGCCGGTTCTCCTCCAGCGAGGCGATCATCGTCTCGACGCGCTGGTCCTCGTCGCTGACCTGTCCGCGCGCTTTGTCGATAATCGCGCGGGGAAGACCGAGACGCTCCGCGATCGCGAACGCGTTGCTGCGGCCGGGAACCCCGACGAGCAGGCGGTAAGTCGGGCTCAGCGTCTGCACGTCGAACTCCATGCTGGCGTTGATCACGCCGCGGCGCTCGTAGGCGTACGCCTTCAGCTCGCTGTAGTGAGTCGTCGCGATCATGCGGCAGCCCATCCGGTGGATGTTCTCCAGCAGCGAGATCGCAAGCGCGGATCCTTCCGCCGGGTCGGTTCCCGCCCCCAGCTCATCGAGCAGGACGAGACTCTTCGGCGTCATATCCCGGAGGATACCGATAATGTTCGTCATATGGCTGGAGAAGGTACTCAGGCTCTGCTCGATGCTCTGCTCGTCCCCGATATCCGCGAAGATGCCGTCGAAGACGCACAGCTCGCTTCCTTCCTCCGCCGGGACGAAAAGTCCGGACATCGCCATCAGGCTGAGCAGACCGACGGTTTTCAGAGACACCGTCTTACCGCCGGTGTTCGGTCCCGTCACGATAATCGTCGTGAAGCTCCCGCCGAGCTCCAGATCGATCGGCACTACCTTATCGAGCGGAATCAGCGGATGACGAGCTTTTTTCAGCTTAAGAAAGCCCCGGTCGTTCAGCTTCGGCAGCGTCGCCTTCATTTCACGGGCAAGTCCCGCCTTGGCGAACGTAAAATCAAGCTGCGCGAGCAGTTCGACGTCCGAGAGAAGGTCTTCCTCGATTTCCGCAACCTGCGCCGTCAGCATGCGGAGAATTTTCTCCACTTCGGCTTCTTCCTTAAATTTCAGCTCGCGGAGCCGGTTGTTCAGTGTAACGACCGCTTCCGGTTCGATAAACAGGGTAGCTCCCGAAGCGGACTGATCATGAATCATGCCGCCGAACGAGGAACGGTATTCCTGTTTGACGGGAATGACATAGCGGTCTCCCCGCATGGTGACCAGCGCGTCCTGCAGCATTTTCTGCACGGAAGGATTGCGGATCATCTGCTCCAGCTTCTCGCGCACCCGAGATTCGCCGGTCCGCAGCTCGCTGCGCACGCGGGAAAGCTCGCTGCTCGCGCTGTCCATCACCGCCGCGTTGTCGTCGATGCAGCTTTTGATCCGGTCCTCGGTCTCCTTGTTGTCGCTCAGCAGTTCGGCCCAGCTCAGCAGCATGGGAACCGGATGCTGTTCATGCATCGTCTCCAGAAACTTGCGGAGCCTTCGGCCTCCGTAGATCGTAGTCGCGATATCGAGCAGCTCGCTCGGGTTAAGCATCCCGCCCACTCTGGCCCGGTGCACAGCCGCTCGGATATCGCGGATTCCCCCGAAAGGCGCCCCGCCTTTAAGACGATCGACGGCGAAGGCCTCATCCGTCGCCTGCAGGCGCAGCTTCACTTCTTCGAAATCTCCGGTAGGCTTGACCTCCGCCGCTTTAGCCGTTCCCAGCGAAGTGGCCGCATGGCTGCTCAGTTTATGTGTGATTTTATGAAATTCCATTGTGTTAAACGTTTTGGTATTCAAAGCATTCTCCCTCATCACATCTAGTATGATCTCTTTATTATATCCAATCCGGGACGACGAAGCTATGGAGAGTTCTTTTATAACCTCCGGTTCATGCGAAAGCGCGGAAACGGGCATGCTAAAGACGCGCATCCTGCCATGACTTGGCGGCGGTACGTTTACGTGTCCGGTCCCCGTGCCCCAAGAAACATGGAGCCCGATTCGAGCGTGGAATGGAGCAGGCCGCAGCCTCGCGCCGTTTTCGTCAACAAATCAAGGAGGTGCCTTTCCGATGCGATTTCTCGGTCATGTGATCAGATTTATCGTTTCCGCACTGGTTTTGATGGTTGTCAGCTGGATCGTTCCCGGTTTTTCAGTGGGCGGGTTCGTAAGCGCCCTGCTGCTCGCTATCGTCATCGCCGTGCTGGCCTGGATTATCGAAAGCATCTTCGGCAGGCAGATTACACCGTTCGGACGGGGTATCGTAGGCTTCCTGACAAGCGCGCTTGTCATCTGGCTGTCCCAGTTCATCGTTACGGGCGTACGCGCCTCCATCATCGGTGCGATCCTTGCCGCTCTTGTCGTCGGAATTGTCGATTTGTTTATTCCGGTTTCTCCGTTCGACAGAAAAGACAACCGGCGCAAAAGCACGCACTGACCGGCGGGATGACGCGGCCGGATTCACGCTCTTCCGAGCGGGATCCGGTCTTTTTTATTTTCCTCATGTCTTCGGGCATCTTCCTCCGCACCGGATCTTTTTCACATCTTATTCGATGATTTGTCATAAAGGGTTCACTTGTTAGCCGCTGACTTCCCCGCCTTCAGGGTGTATGATGAGGGTGTATGAAACAAAGGGAGGGAAATTTATGAAAAAAACAGCAGCACTGCTGATGGCACTGGTCCTGGTATTCGCTCTGGCCGCCTGCGGCAAGAAGACGGATACGGCGGCAACGGACGCTAACGCGACGGCAAGCCAGGAAATCACGCTTCAAGCTTCCAACTGGAAATTCGATCAGCCTGAATATAAAGTCAAAAAAGGCGAGCCCCTGAAAATCAACCTGGACATCAAGGAAGGCGTTCACGGCGTGTCGATTCCCGATTTGAAGGTCAGTCTCGACAACAACAGCAAGAGTAAAGTCGTTACTCCTGAAAAAGCCGGCACTTACAACATTCTGTGCAGCATTCCTTGCGGAAGCGGCCACTCCACAATGACGGCCAAGCTCGTTGTAGAATAAAATAAACCCGCCGGTAATTTCCGGCGAGTCTAAAAAAGGCTTGCGGTTACGTATCATGGATACGTCCGCAAGCCTTTTTTATTTGCCTTGGCGGGTGCAGGCGCAGGTGACTCAGGGAGCACCATCCTGTGAACGCCGCCGTGCGGCTCCGCAGCGTATGAACGCTTTTTCCCCAAAAGAGCGATCTGTCATCAGTCCGTCACTTCTGTCAAAGGACAAGGAATCTAAGCGCCGGGATCGTTTTTTCTCCTTCTTCGAAGCAGGGTAAAAATACCGAATGCGGCCAGAGGCGGCAGGATGGACACGTAATACAGCCCGCTTTCGTTCAATTCGACCGAAGTGAGATGCCATTCTCTGGCGGCCAGATACCCGATGGCGAAAGTCAGCATCGTCAGGCTTAGCTGCAGCGGCACGAGGGGCATCCCGATTTTCTGGCGGAATTCCCCCAGCCCCTTCAAGGCTCCCATCCGCAGCAGAAGTCTCACCGGAATGCTCAGCAGCGTTTGGGCGAAAATCAGCAGCAGAGCCAGGCTGAGCAAATCTTCCGACTGCTGGAACCAGACACTGTCGGGCAGGAATGTCCCCGCACTGAGAAGAGCCGCATAGACGCACACGAACATAATCAGCAGCGGCAGCAGGAAAAAGAACGTCACGGCCAAAGCCGTTAATACCGACTGCAGAAGGGCGGCGCCCTCCGCTTTTTGTTTTCTACGAATCCATACATAAAACCAACCCAGACATGCTGCAGCCATGATGCAAGCTGTTGTCACAACGCTGCCGGCGGCTAACGTCTGTTCCATACGGTTTCTCCCTCCCTTGCTCCACAATCGCATCGTCGTCGCTCGCCGTGACGGAAGCAGGCTTAGGCGGGAGTGCCGCGCGCATCTGCGTAGTCTTGCTTTTACGAGGAGTACCGGTGCAAATTCCAGCAGCCGCGCTTGACGCCGACCGGATCGCTGGAGAGCCGATTAAAATGAATAAAAAACCTCCCATACGGGAGGAGTATCTCTTGAACTTACAAGCTCCGCTGCCACAATTTCCGGGCCCATTCCATAACGTCATTCAGGATATAAGGAGCAAACCGGGACTGGCCCAGCCTGTCTTGAACGTAGTCGGACGGCAAAATCGTCATGATGTGAACCGCAACCGCGGCAATCACGAAAGCTTCTATCGCTCCGAGCAGCGCTCCCGTCACCCGGTTAACGGTATGCAAACCAGGCAGCCGGGCAATCAGGTTGAGCATTCTCCCTCCGATTCCGAGGGCAAGCTTGACCAGAAAGAACAGCAGGGCGAAAGAGAGGGCATTGGCGATATAACGCTCCAAATTCAACCCTTTTACCAAAAACTCATATTTATCATAACCGGAAAAAGAAGAAAGGGAAAGCCATTGCAGTAAATACGTGGCAACGGGCTCGTAAAAACGGACGGCGACGTACAGGGCGATAAACAATCCGGCAATTGAAACCAGCTGGGAGATCAATCCCCGCGCATAGCCGACGACAAGCCCTCCGGCGATAAGCACGAGGATAGACCAATCCAGTACATTCCAGGAAGGAAGAGTCATTATCCTTTCGGTTCTTCCATCACAAGCTGAATCCATTCGTTGTACTCCGTTTGAAGCTTCGAATACTCGTCCTGGAGCTTGCTGTGCTCTTCCTGCAGCTCATCCCAGCGTCCCTTCGTCTGTTCATGCAGACGGCTCATTTCTTTGAGCCCCTGCTCCGCTTGAAGGTGAGCCTGTTCCAACTCCTCCAACTGGTGCCGGAGAAGTCCGCTCCGCTTAGCTTCCGTTTCCAGTTCTTCCGTAATCCGGGCCACTTCCTGACGGAGCTGTTCGGTCTCTCCGCGCAAACCGCCAAGCTCTCCGAGGCTGGCGCGTTCCTGATCGGCCTGCTCGTCCATAAGCTGGCGGTACGCGTCCAGCTCTTCCTGCAGAGACCGGCGTTCCCGCATCGAGCTCTCCAGCTCCCGGCGGATGGCCTGCTCCTGCATTACCTGCTCGTGAGCCATCTGCTGGGTCGCGGCCACTTCGCGCAGGGCAGCCGTCAGCTCGCCATTGAGCGCCTCTCCGGATGCCTTCGCCCGGTTCAGCTCCTCGCGCAGCTCTGCCTCTCTAGCGGACGCATCCTCCCGGGCGGAGAGCGCCTCCTGCAGTTGTTCGGCAAGCTCTTCCGCTTTGCGCCGCTCTTCGGCGGACTTGTCACGCTCGGCGGCAAGTTCGCGTACCGCAGCTTCGCGGGCGGCCTCCAATACGGCGGCCGTCTCCTGCAGCTTGGCCGCTGCCGCGCCCTGGCCCTTCTCCAAATCTTCGAGAAGCGCTTCGGCATCCCGGCGTGCCTGGTTCAGCTCGGCCCGGATCGTTTCTTCGCGTTTAAGGGCCGCTTCCAATTGAGCGGCAAGTTCCGCTGCCGCGAGCCGCTCTTGAGCGAAACGGCCGCGTTCGGACGCAAGCTCCTTGTCGGCCTTCTCCCTGGCGGCGGCTACCTGGCTCAGCATGAGTTCACCCTGCTTGAGCGTTTCAGTCAGCTCTTCCTTAAGGGAAGCTTCCAGCTTGGCGCGGTCCTCGCGGGCGCGTTCCACTTCCGCACGCGCTTCCTCCAGCGCCTTCTCCGCTTCACGGAGTCGTCCGTCCGCGGCGCTTTGACCCTGCTCCAGGTCCTCCAGCAGCGCCTCGGCGTCCTGACGCGCCTGCCCAAGCTCCGCGCGCAGTGCTTCTTCGCGCTCTTCGGACGCTTGAAGCCGGGCCGCCATTTCCTCCCGCAAGGAGGCTGCGCGGGCTTCCGCTTCCCGCTCCGCAGCTTTCGCGGCGTCGGCGGCATTCGCGGCGGCAGCCGCTTCCTCCTGCGCGGCGCGCAGGGCTTCGGTCACTTTCCGCAGCTCCTCGTCCGCCGCGGATTTATCCTGCTCGAGATCTTCGAGCAGCGCTTCGGCATCCTGCCGCGCCTCCGTCAGCTCCGCCCGGAGCGTTTCGACAAGCTTCGCGGCCGATTCGCGCGTCTGCAGCGCTTCCTGCCGGGACGCTTCGAGCGCCTCGGAAGTTTCGCGCAGCTTGGCCTCCACAGCGGCCTTCTCCATCTCGGCCGCTTCACGCGCCGCTCTGTCCCGCTCCGCGGCTCCCGCCGTCTCCAGCAGCTCCCGCTCGGAGCGTTCGCGTTCCGCGGCAAGCTCGCGCCGGTAGGCCGCTTCGGCCTCCCGCTGTGCGGAAGCCAGCTTCTCGGACGCTTCACGCTGAGCCTCCTCCAGCTTCTCCGCCGCTTCCAGCTCGGCAAACTCGATCTGTTCGGCAAGCTCTCTCCGGGCAGCCGCCAATTGTTCCGCCGTTTCGGCGCGGGAAGCTGCCAGCTCCCCGGCTTCTTTCCGGACGGCCGCAAGCTCCTGCTCTGTCTCGCGCAGGCGGGCCTCCGCAGCTTCTTTCTCGCGTTGAACCGCCAGGCGCGATTCCGTTTCCCGTTCGGCCGCTTCCATCGCTTCCAGCAAATCCTGCTCCGCTCTCTCGCGCTCTTCCGCCAGCTCCCGGCGAAGCGCTTCCTGGGCGGCCTCCGCCTCGCGGCGTGCCGCTTCCAGCTTCTCCGCCGTCTCCTGGCGGGCGGCTTCCAGCTCCTGTGCCCGGCGCTCCGCGGCCAAAAGCTTCTCCGCCGCAGCGTTTTCCGCGGCTTTCAGTTCAGCCGCCGCTTCTTTGCGCAGAGCCTCCAGACGCTCTTCCGCCTCCAGCTGAGCCAGTTCCAGCTCATCCGCGCTTTCCCGCTTCAAAGCTTCCAGCTGTGCCGCGGCGGCTTCCCTCTCCGCCTCCAGGCCGGCCGCTTTAAGCTCCGCGGCTTGCAGAGCTTCGGCAGCTTCACGCAGCTTGGCCTCGGCGTCGTCTTTCTCGCGCTGGACCGCCGCACGCGCTTCGGTTTCCCGCTCAGCGGCTTCCATCGCTTCCAGCAGCTCCCGCTCGGCCTTCTCGCGCTCCGCCGCCAATTCCTGCCGGAACGCTTCACGCGCGGCCTCCGCCTCACGCTGCGCTTCCTCCAGCTTGTCCGCCGCTTCCTTGCGGGCCGCCTCCAGCTCCTGCGCTTCACGTACGGCGGCTTGAAGCTTCGCGCCGGCTTCGCGCCGCGCTTCCTCCAGCGCCGCTGCCGCCTCACGTCTTGCGGCGTCGAGCTGTTCTTCCGCTTCAAGCTGAGCCAGCTCCAACTCTTCGGCTCCTTGGCGCTTCAAAGCTTCAAACCGCTCGGCGTTTTCGCGCTCCAGCGCTTCCAGACGTGCCGCTGCTTCCTGCTTCTCCGCTTCCAAACGCGCGGCCGTTTCTTGTTTTTCCGCTTCCAGTCCGGACGCTTTCAGCTCCAATGCCTGAAGGGCCTCTGTCGCTTCACGCAGCTGCGCTTCGGCAGCCTCTTGGCGACGCTGAGCCTCCTTGCGCGCCTCGCTTTCCTGTTCCGCCGCTTCCATCGCTTCAAGAAGCTCTTGCTCGGCCCGCTCACGCGCCGCCTCCAGCTCCTGCCGGAAAGCCTCGCGCGCGGCTGCCGCCTCACGCTGTGCTTCTTCGAGCTTGGCTGCCGCCTCCTTGCGGGCGGCCTCTATCTCTTCGGCCTCGCGCACGGCCGCCATAAGCTTGGCAGCCGCTTCATTCTCGGCTTCCGTCAGTTTGGCCGCCGCTTCACGCCGCGCGGTCTCCAGCTTTTCCTCGGCTTCCATCTGAGCCAGCTCCAGCTCTTCGGCGCTTTGCCGTTTAAGAGCTTCCAGCTGCGCATCAGCCGCCTTCCGGGCCGCTTCCAGTGCGTCCGCTTCCCTGCGGAGTGCTTGGAGCTGCTCTTCAGCTTCAAGCTGCGCCAGCTCCAACCGCTCGGCAGACTCTTTCTGCAGAGCCTCAAGCTTTTCCGCCGCTTCCAGACGGGCTGCGGCCAGGCTTTCCTCCGCTTCCTGCCGGGCCGTTACAAGCGCTTCTTCGGCATTCCGCAGCCTTGTTTCGGCTGCCGCTTTCTCATTCTCTGCCGCTTCCCGCACCGCTTTAGATTCAAGGCGTGCTGCTTTGAGAGCTTCCGTAGATTCGCGGAGCTCTTCTTCCGCGGCAGCCTTGTTCGCCTCCAGTTCTTCCAGAAGCGCCTCCGCATCTTTACGGGTCTTTTCCAGCTCTTCGCGGATTTCTTCCAGCTGATCCTCCGCTTCCCACAGACTTTGCTCACGCTGTGCGACTTGTTCTTTGCCTTCGACCAGCTCCCGCTGCATATGCTCCCCGCGCTGTTTCATCAGCGCAAGTTCGGCCCGCTGCGTCTGCTCGCGCTCCCCGGCTTCGCGGAGCTGTTCCTTCAAGCTCTCTGCCGCCGCCTTTTCCCGCTCGGCTTCCTCCAGCAGCGCTTCGGCGTCTCTCTGCGCCTGCTGAAGCTCGCTGCGCAGCATTTCCTCGCGCTCGGCGGCCTGCTGCGCGTCGGCATTCAGCCGTTCTTCCCTTTCCCGGCTTTCGTCGACTTCCAGTTTTGCCAGCTCAAGTTCATCCTTCAGCAGGCGAACCTGTTCCTCCGTATTTTTCTGCTCGCGGACAAGCTTCTCCAGCTCGGCTGCGGCCTGCTGTCCTTTCTCCTCGGCTGCGGCTTTTTCAAGCTCAAGCTCTTCCAGCAGGGCTTCGGCATCCTGTTTCGCCTGGTCCGCTTCTTTACGAACCGCGGCTTCTCTTCCGGCGGCTTCCGCCAGTTCCTGCCGAAGCTGCTCCATCTGCCGGTTCTGCTGCTGCTCACGCTCTTTGGACGCCTGCAAATCGCGCTGGACTTGCTCGCCGCGCTGTTTGACCAGCTGCAGTTCGGCCCGCAGGGTCTGCTCCTTCTCTGCGGCTTCCTGGATTTGCAGAAGCGCGGCCGCCGATTCTTCTCTCGCCTGACCGGCCGCCGTTTTTTCCTGCTCCAGCTGCTCCAGAAGCGATTCGGCATCGCTTTCCGCCTGTCCGATTTTGCTCTCCAGGGTCTTGATTTGCCCCGCCGCCTGCTCCAGCTCTTTTCTCAGCTGATCGGCCTGACGGGCGTCTTTTTCCATTTGCTGCTTGAGAGAAACCTGCTCCCGCTGGAGCTTCTCCGTATTTTGTCTGGCCTGCTGAAGCTCGGCCTTGAGCAGTTCTTCCCGCTTGGCTCCCTGCTGGGCCTTCTCCTTCGACGCGTTCAGCTCACGCAGATTCTGTTCCGCGCGCTGCTTCGTCTGCTCCAGGGATGCCGTAAGCTCCTGCTGGCGCTTGGCGGCCTTCGCTCCCTGCTCCCGGGCCTCCGCCAGCTCGGCTTTGCGCAGCTGCTCTTCCTGCTGGGCTCTTTCGAGCTGCCCCCTGGCCGTCTCCACCGCGGCGTCGGCTTTGGAAAGCGCACGCTGCAAATCGTTCAGCCGGCTTTCGGTCTCGCTGAATCTCTGCTCGACTTTAGCTTTCTCATCCGTCAGATTAACGGCCGCCAGCACGGCGATTTTGTAAGTGTCGAGTCTCGGATAGCTTTCTGCGATCTGCACCATCTGGGCATTGACTTCCGCCGCCACTTTACGCACATAGCCGGGGCTGTTACTGGCTTTCAGCTTGTATTCATTTCCATATATATCAACGATGATTTTCGTTTTTTCTTCCGAATTCATGAGATATCCTCCTTCGGTTTAAACACTCGAATCCGGCCGCCTGCATGGCGGTTCCGGTTGAAGACATCGGACTTTTCCATTTGTTTCCTTGTTTTATAGAAAAAAGCCGGTCCATCGAAAAAGAATTCGATGCGACCGGCCCTATTTCCTTCCGTAGCCTTTATATTTCAGCGAAAGATCACTTGCGGAGCTCGGCTCCGAAAGCCGATTCCAATGCCGCCACGACACGCGCATGCGTTTCCGTGACTTCTTCGTCCTGAAGCGTGCGTTCGGGATGACGGTATACAAGCGCCAAAGCGACGCTCTTTTTGCCTTCACCCAGACGTTCACCCGTATAAACATCGAAAACGCGGATGGTTTCCAGCAGCTCGGACGCCGTCGCCGCCGCCAGGCGTTCCAGATCGCCTACCGGAACGGCCGTGTCCACGACGAGCGCCATATCGCGTCCTACCGATGGGTAGCGGGGAAGTATGCGATAGTCCACTTCGAAATCGGCATGCTGGAGAAGCGGATCAAGCTCGGCTTCCAGCACATAGGTGTCTTCAAGATCCCGTTTCTTCTGAAGTGTCGGGTGAAGCTGTCCCATGTAGCCGATGGACCGGCGCTCTCCATCCGGAGTGAGCAGGAACAGCTCCGCCGTGCGTCCCGGATGGAAACCTTCCTTCTGTGCGGACCTGAACTCGATAGTTACGCCCAGGTAGGACAGCACTCTTTCCAGAACGCCTTTCAAGTCGTAGAAATCGGCTTTGCGGGCTTTCTGTCCCCAGTGAGCGCCGCTCCAGTTACCGGTCATCGCGATGCTCAGCAGACGCTTTTCCTGCGGCTGTGCGGTCAAGGCAGTCTCCTTGGACAGGAATACCGTGCCCGTTTCGAAAATCGCGACATCATCGTTGTTCCGGTTTCGGTTATAGCTCACAACCTCGAGCAGATGAGGAACAAGAGAAGTACGCAGCGCGCTGCGGTCCTCGCTCATCGGCATCGCAAGCGGGATCGGCGTGTATTCCGGATATAGACCCGGATAGTCGGCGGCGTTTTCCCGCTGTCCCAGCGTGTACGTGATCACTTCGTGCAGACCGCTGCCCGTCAGCAAACGGCGGATCGTCCGGCGAAGGGACTGCTCGCGCGTCAGGGAACCGGGAGTCGTTACGCCGGTCATCAGCGTCGTCGGAATGTTGTCGTAGCCGTACAGGCGCGCCACCTCTTCAATGAGGTCAACGTCACGGGTAATATCCCCCCGGCGGCCCGGCACGTGAACGATGAGAGAGCCTTCGTCGAGCAGTCCGTATTCGAGACCGAGACGGTCGAAAATTTCTTTGACCTGCTGCAGCGAAAGATCTGTCCCGAGGTACGTGTTCACCCGGTCCAGCTTCAATGGAATTTTGACGCCGGAGTAGGCTTGAACGGTCTCCTGCACGATTCCCTGGGCTACCTGGCCTCCCGCGCAAAGCACGAGAAGAGCCGCCGCACGGTCAAGCGCGGGAATGACCGCTTCCGGATTGACTTCCTTCTCGAAACGGAGGCTTGCCTCCGAACGCAGACCGAGCTGACGGGACGTTTTGCGGACGGAAGGACCGGCAAACCGCGCAGACTCCAGCAAAATCGAAGTGGTGCTTTCCGTCACTTCGGAATTGGCTCCGCCCATAACGCCCGCGATCGCGATAGGTTTGAAGGCATCGGTTACGAGCAGCATGTGCGGCTCCAGTGTGCGCTCCGCATCGTCCAGGGTAACCAGCTTTTCCCCTTCCTTCGCAAGGCGGACCTCGATTTTGCCGCCGGCTACCTGTTCCGCGTCAAACGCGTGCAGAGGCTGGCCGTATTCCAACATCACGTAGTTCGTAACGTCTACGATGTTGTTGATGGGCCGGATGCCCGCCGCCATCAGGCGGTTCTGGAGCCAAAGCGGGGACGTTCCGACACGGACGCCCTCGATGAGGCGAGCCGCATAATGGGTACACTGCTCGGGAGCGGCGATCGAAACGGAAATTTTATCTTCGGCTTTGACGGTGCTGAAATCCACGTTGACGTTGCGTCCCTCTTCCGGCAGCTTTACCGGACGCCCGAGAATGGCGCCGATTTCGTAAGCCGTGCCGATCATGCTGAGGCAATCCGAACGGTTCGGGGTCAGCTCGAGCTCCAGAACTTGATCGCTCAAGCCCAGCACGTCCGTGACCGGTTTCCCGATTTCGGTATTTTCCGGAAGAACGAGAATGCCTTCCTGAATTTCCTTCGGCAGCAGTTTATCGTTCATGCCCAGCTCTTTGGCCGAGCAGATCATGCCCTGGGATTCCACGCCGCGAAGCTTGGCGCGCTTGATTTTGAAATCTCCGGGAAGTACGGCGCCGATTACGGCAACCGGAACCTTTTGTCCGGCATCCACATTTTTGGCTCCACAGACGATCTGCAGGTCCTCACCCGTTCCGACATCGACCGTACAAACGTTGAGTTTGTCCGCATCGGGATGTTTCGTCTTCGATTTGACAAAGCCGACGACAACGCCCGACACGCCTTTGTTCAGCGATTCGACAATGTCGACTTCGATACCGCTCCGTGTCAATTTATCTGCAAGGTCTTCAGCCGTGAAGCCTTGTACGTCTACATATTCCGACAGCCATTGATAAGATACTTTCATCGTCTTCTCCTCCTTCTCTCCGGTTTATAGGTGGACGAACTGCTTCAGGAAGCGCAGGTCGTTCGTATAGAAATTACGGATATCCTCTACTCCGTATTTAAGCATCGCTACACGCTCGGGTCCCATGCCGAAAGCGAACCCGCTGTATTCGTTTGGATCGTATCCGGACATTTCGAGCACCTTCGGGTGAACCATGCCGGAGCCCAGAATTTCGATCCAGCCGGTCTGCTTGCAGGTCCGACAGCCTTTGCCGCCGCACATCATGCAGGACACGTCGACTTCCGCACTCGGCTCGGTGAACGGGAAGAAACTCGGGCGCAGGCGGATTTGCGTCTGCGGGCCGTACAGCTCGCGCACGAACTGGAGCAGCGTCCCTTTCAGATCGCTCATGCGAATGTTCTTGTCGATGACAAGCCCCTCGATTTGCGTGAACTGGTGGGAGTGGGTCGCGTCGTCATCATCGCGCCGGTACACTTTACCCGGGGAAATGATTTTGACCGGCACGGCTCCTTTGCGGCCTTCCATCGTGCGGACCTGGACAGGCGACGTATGCGTGCGGAGCAGGAGCTCCTCGGTGATGTAGAACGAATCCTGCATATCGCGGGCCGGGTGGTCCTTCGGCAGATTCAGCGCTTCGAAGTTATAGTAATCGCGCTCTACTTCGGGCCCTTCCACGACGGTGAATCCCATCCCGATAAAAATGTCCTCGATCTCTTCGACGATCTTGTTCAGCGGATGAACGGCTCCCTGTACGGACGGGCGGCCCGGCAGGGAAACGTCGATCGTTTCGGCGCGGAGGCGGTTTTCCGTTTCCTGGCGGTCGTATTCTTCCTGCTTCGCCGCGATTACTTCTTCGATCGCCCCGCGGACGTCGTTGGCCACCTGGCCGATAACGGGACGCTCCTCTGCGCTTAACGCGCCCATGCCGCGCAAAATTTCGGTAAGCGGCCCTTTTTTGCCCAAATACTTGACTCTGAGATCATTCAGCTCCTGCTGGCTGCCCACGGCGGCCAATTCCTGCAGCGCTTGTACTTTTAACGCTTCCAAACGTTCTCTCATGTGTAATCCCTCCTTTAGATCTGGCAACCCTTGACGGTTTCCGGACAACAAAAAAAGCTTCTCCGCCCGGTAAGGGACGAAAAAGCCGTGGTACCACCCTTGTTAGACCGCCTGCTGCGCAAAATGCCTTCCTGGAAGGTCATCCGCCTCTGACGTGTCTCACTCTTCGAAATAACGGTTCGTAGCCGGTACTCTCTACTGACCGGCCTTCAGGCCGCTGTTCAAGAGACTGCTCGGGAGCGAACTTCGGCAGCCTGGTTCCACGGGGACGCTCTCAATCTCCGGCGTCTCCTCCCTGTCAGGAAGCACTGCGTACTTTTCTCCTTCATTGCATTTGCTATGGAATTGGTTGCTGCGTTTAACTATGCCACCTATTATATGAAAATCGGCGCGGCGTTGCAAGCCCATTCAAAGCCCGCTTCCCTTGATTTAAAAGAACATGGTGCGGTTACGTAAGAAGCTTGAGCCCTACGGCCGCCGAAATAATCATGGCGATAAACACGATGCGGCGCCAGTCTTTGGACTCGCCGAACATAAACATGCCCAGCAGTGTGCCCCCACACGTGCCGATTCCCGTCCACACGGCGTAAGCCGTTCCCATCGGGATGGATTCCATGGCATAAGACAGCAGCGAAAAACTGAGGCCGAAGCCAAGGAAAAGCAGCGCGTAAGCCCAAATCGTCTTCTTCTGCGCGATTTTGTTCATGGCGAGTACGCCGAAAATTTCCGAACATCCCGCCAATATGAGTGCGGCCCATGCCATCAGGAATTCACTCCTTTCGCCGGTTCTTCCGGTTCGGGTTCTTTCGTTGTGATTTTAAGCCCGATCACACCCCCGAGCAGAATCAGGATAAAGACAATTTTCAGCCAACTGATCGGTTCCCCGAACACGATCGTTTCCGCAAGGACCGTCCCCGCCGTGCCGATCCCCGTAAATACCGCGTACACCGTTCCTACGGGCAGACGGCTTGCCGCCATCAGCAGCACCCAGAAGCTGAGCAGGATAGCGGCTCCGGTCAATATCCAGGTAAACGCGTCATGCGCATGTTTCAGTCCCGAGACCCAGCCGATTTCCAGCAATCCCGCCGCCAATACATATAACCAGTTCCGATTCATAATCGAGTTACCACTCCTTTTTTCCCCGTATGCTCATGAAGGCTCATGAATGGGAAATTCCCCGCCAGTAAACATCCCACGAAGCCTCCAGCCTTCTGTCGTAGCTTTCGGCCGTTCCGTACAGCAGTTCCACAATGACCCCGTCCATCAGACAAAGAAAGGCCGCGGCGGCTTTGTCCGGGTCCACGCCGATTGCCGAGCGGTCGGCCTTGAATACGGAGGTCAGCTGCTCCTCCATCCGGGACAAGTACGTATAAGAAAGGTCGATCGTTTCCTGATACATCGAGGTCGGCGGAAAGTACATCATCCGTATCCAGAATTTCGTCGAACCGTTATGCTCGTACTTGCTGCGCGTATGGGACAGAAGCTTATACAGCTTGCGGTCCAGCGCCTCTCCGCCTGTCTCCAGATGGGAAGCGGCAAATTCCAGCTCGCCGCGCGACGCGTCCTGCAGCACACTGAGAAACAATTCCTCTTTGCCTTTAAAGTGTGCGTAGATGGAAGGCGTTTTTATCCCTACGGCTTCCGCGATATTCGCCATGGAGGTGCCTTCGTAGCCCTGGGCGGCAAACAAATCGAGCGCGGCCGCTTTGATCCGTTCGGGAGTATTCATGAGCCTCATTCTCCTAACTAACATTAGTTAGGGATAGTATGTCACATTTTCGCTTTGGGATCAAGCGCATTTTGACTTTGCCCTCATTTTCCCGTTAAATGAAAGAGAATATACCGTACGGATTCCGGGTCCGGCACGGTCAAATACGCACGCGGGAGGCTGAAACGATGAAATACCGCACACTCGGCAAAACGGGATTGAAAGTGTCCGTGATCGGCGTCGGCACATGGCAGTTCGGCGGCGAATGGGGACAAGATTTTACGCAGGACGAAGTGGACGCTGTCCTTGACAAGGCAAAAGAACTCGGGATCAACCTCATCGATACGGCGGAATGCTACGGCGATCATTTGTCGGAATCGTTTATCGGCAATTATTTGAGCCGCCGGGGCCGTGAAGGCTGGGTCGTGGCGACCAAGTTCGGCCACCATTATCATGACCGGTTTAAACGGGACGAGCGTTTTTCGGCGGAAGATATGATCGGGCAGCTCGACGCCTCTTTGAAAGCGTTGGGAGTGGACTACGTCGACCTGTACCAGTTCCATTCGGGAACGGATTCCGTGTTCGACAACGACGCGCTCTGGACAGCGCTGGACAAACAGAAGCAGGCGGGCAAAATACTTCACATCGGCACATCCATCGCCAAAAACGACAACCTGCATCAGGTGGCCGCCTCCACGCAGGTCGGTTCGGAAGCGATCCAGGTCGTGTACAACCGGCTCGACCGCGCGCCCGAAGAGAGCGTATTCCAGTCGTGCCTGCAGCAGAACCTCGGCGTGCTTGCCCGCGTTCCTCTCGCAAGCGGCTATCTCAGCGGCAAGTACAAGCCGGGAGCCACTTTCGCGGCCACCGATACGCGCCACCGCCACGATCCTGCCGAGACGCAGCGCAAGCTCGAGGAAGTGCAGCGCATCCGCGAGCACGAAGTGCCGGAAGCGATGGACATGGCGACGTGGGCCCTCGCGTGGTGCTTGAAGCATGACGCGGTCAGCGCCGTCATCCCGGGCTGCAAAAACGTCGCTCAAGTCGAGAGCAACGCGAAAGCGGCGCAGTATCTGAGCGACAACCACCCGCAAGCATGGACGGAAGAAGCGGAAGCTTCCGGCGCATGATTGCGCACGCAAAAAAGCCTATCCGGTTTATCGGATAGGCTTTTTGCGTTGCCGTGCGGCAGGTGCGGGCCCAGGCCTCCCCGAAAGAAGGCAATTGTTTGCGCCGGAATTGTTTACCGGGTTTCGATTGCGGGTTATAAGTCTTAACGAAGAACATTCAGATTGGGGGAGAGTCTCTTGAAAACAAAACTCGGCCTGCTTGCCGCCGTTTCGTGTCTGGCCTTGACAGCATGCGGCGACTATAAGGAGCAAGCATCCCCGCTCTTCCAGGGAGCTGCCGCAGACCGGTCTTCCAATGCCAAAGCGCCGCGTTATGCCGCGCCCCTCGCTCAGGAATACTCCAAAGAAGATACCGTTCAAATCGGCGATGCGAAAATAAAAATAAGCAAAGTGGAAAAGTTTACGGAGCAGGGTCCGGAAACGCCCAATCTGCCGGACGGCGAATTTGTCGTGGTGACGCTGAATATCGAAAATTCGGGCACCAAAGAGCTCGCGTACAATCCGTACAGCTTCGAAATGGCCAACAGCCGCGGGATGACCAGCGATAAAGTTCTCGCTTCCTTCTCCGGTGAGACCGGCCTCAAATACGGCGAGCTGGCACCGGGCGCCAAAGTTTCGGGTACTCTGGTGTTCGAGCAGCCCAAGGGCGATCCCAAGCTCCAGCTTCTTCACAAAGAAGACGCGGGGCCCGACAAGGCGGTAAAAATCAATCTGCAATAAACGCGCGATAAATAGCCCGAAAAAGCAAATGCCCTGTTCCGCCGCCGGAACAGGGCATTCATTTTTTCAGGACCGGCTGCATCTCGTTGCTGTAAGCATGCTCTTACTTAGCATCACCTTGCCGGCGTTAGGATTCTTCTCCGGGCAGCCAGTCCGGCTTCAAAGAAACGGCCGGTTCCTTCCCGCAAGGTTCCCCCCTGAATAGGCTTCAGGCTTCGTCTTAAAACTTCGCCCCGGCCTGCTTCTCCACCGCGTCTTTGAGCATCATGTACACATCGCCGTCGCTTAATTTCTCTTTGTTGGCGATGGTGCCGAGAGTCGCTTTGCTGAGCAGCCCGCCGCTTTCCAGGGCGGCCTGGGCTTCCGCGGCCTCCACCTTCAGTCCCGCGGCCAGCGCGATCGTGTAGCTTGCCTGCTGCAGAGTCAGCGTTTTCTTCGCCGGCTCCTCCATTCCTTTCACGGCCGCGGAGGGATCTCCTTGGAAAGAAGCGGCAAACATCCGTCTTACGCTGTTCATCTGGTTAACCATCCGCTGCGCATTCGACGGATTATCCAGTTCCTTAAAGCCGACGTTCGCATAAGAGCCGTAAGCGATGCCCATGGATACCGCCGCTTTCAGGCCGGGATACGCTTTATGCTTCATGAAAGGCGCATCATCCAGCTTGTAAGGCTTAAGGTCCATCCCCTGGCCGTTCAGCCGCTTTTGCAGCTCTGCGATCAGGGATTCCGATTCCGCCATGGCGCGGAAGGTCGTTCCCTTCTCCGCGGCCAGCTTGGCCGCTGCCCCGGCCGCTTCTCCTTCGGCCATGCCGACGGGGATGACGCGGGCGCTGCCGTGCGCCAGCGTGTCGTAGCTGGCGCTCCGGCCGACGACGAGAAGGCCGTCGACGTTCTGCGGCACGATACTGCGGAACGGAACCGCGTACTTCGTCGGATGAACGACGACCGCGCCGTTATCGTTAGGCGACGTTCTTTGGATATCCGCCGGATAAGATCCGAATGCGATCCGGTCCCACTGATCGCGGTTTTCCAGCAAATCCACAACGCTGAGCCTGTACAGCCCCTCCATGTGGCGGGTCTCGCGCACATAAAGCTCGGGAGCGATGCTGTCCAGCTCGACGTTTTTGAATTCATCGAACGTTTTCAAATACTTGACGACATTCGGAATTTCCTTGGCGGCGATCTCCAGCCCTTCCTGCTGGGATTTCGCATTCAAGCCGTCGATATTGAAAATATGCAGCGCATTGATCAGCACCGTACCGTCGAGCTGTCTGCCGATATTGAGTCCGCGCATCTTCATCCGTTCTTTATTCAGCGGCACATAACCCGCCATCTCTTTGCCGTAGCCCCAGGCGGACATTTTGTCGAGGCCCGTATCCTTATCATTGTCGCCGTTCAGCCTTTTGGCCACCTTGGCCCATACGTCGTCCGTGACATTTTTCAGCCGGAATACGGCCGTGACGGCCATCCGGGCTTTTTTATCCCCGATATCCTCCCGTCCGATCGTAAAAGGCACTCCCGCGGCCGCGGCGAAATCCGCATCCTGGGTCGCGTCGATTACGGTATTGGTGCCGATGGATTGCTTCGTCCCATCCTGCTTGGTGACGGTAATGCCGGTTACGGACGAGCCGTTACCTTCTTGCTTAAGGACCGGCTCCACGCTGAAGCCGTCCATGGACACATCAATATTTTTCTCATCCTGCACCAGCTTGTTGAACGCGTTGGCCGCTGTCGTTACGTCAAAGGAATGACCTTCGATTTTCTCGTACCATTCTTTGAAAATGCCCTGGTTGAAATACTCGGGCTCTTTGCCGGGAAGGGTCGAGACGGTTTTATCCCAGTTCATATCGATGCTGTTCAGCCAGCCTTCCGTCATAAGACCGCCCAGAACCGTACGCTTGCGGGGCTCGATCAGAAGGGTCTTCAGCCCGCTGCGGGCCGCGGACACGGCCGCGCTGACGCCCTCGGGGTCCGTGCCGACCACAACAACGTCATAGCTGTCTTGCAGCTTTTCGGCCGATGCGACCTTCGTCAGCTCCTGCTTGGCCGGAAGCGGTCCCCCGACAGCGGCCTTCCATTTGGAGGAGTAATAATACCAGCCTCCACCGGCACCCGCCAGAAGGACTAGGACAAGAACAAATAAAACACTTTTTTTGCCTGTAAAAAAGGAACGGAACATATTGCACCTCGTAACTTTCATTTTCGTTTTCTTTGTTTTCATTTCATCGTTACAGAACAGAGGCCCTCTCTGCCCGCCTGTTTTTCCACAACAGAACCGCACGCCGGGCCAGGATACAATCCAGAATGATAATTAGAGGCATCATCGTGACGTTGTAACGATAATCCGCCACAAATCCGAGACGGATCAGGCTCATCGTGACGATCACTAAAGCCAGTAGCGCTGCGGGTTCCCTCCAGCGCCTCAGTGCAGCCAGAACGGCTATGGCGCCGGACAGCACAAGCGTGCGGTGAAGCAGATTCGCGTTGAACGGGAGCACCGGATAATACGGCTGGTGACCGCCTCCGCGGTAGACGCTCTGGTAGACGTACTGCATTTTCCCGATCGTATACCATTTGATAAACAACCCGGGCTGCGCCGAGAAGCCCGCTTTCAAGCGGGCTACCGCCAGCTCTTTTTCCGTTTTGCCCGCGGGATCGACGAGACTCTCGTCGTTAAACGTATTGTACGGATACGTTCCCGCCCTGAACGGATTTTCCTGGGCCGCCGTCGCGACCCATTGATGCAGCGTAACCGCATTGCGGATCCACCAGGGCGCAAGCAGCAGCACAACGGCCGCGGCGGAACAGGCAAAGAGCCGGATCGTCCGTTTCCTCGCTTCTTTGTCCCGGAGCCACTGGAATGCGAAAGCCAGAGCTATCAGCGGCAGAAATTCCGGGCGTACCAGCACGGTCAGGCCGAGCCAGATTCCCGCAGCGGCAGCCCGTCCGTAAGACGGCGCATCGAATACCCGGATCTGGGCAAGCAGGTATCCCATCAGGAGGAATATCGCCAGCACCTCGGTCAGAACGGCCCCGTTGGCCCAGACGAGCGGTGGGTATACGGCCGCGATCAGAAGGGCGGCGAGCGCCGTCCGTTCACCGGAGAACCTTCTCGCAATGCGGTAGACGAACCCCAGCGTGATCAGACTCAGCAGCGCCTGGATGTACCTTACTAATGGAAGCGGGTTGTGCTCCTTATAACCCGCTATCTCGTACACCGCTGCCAAAAAAATCGGATAACCGGGCGTCACAAGCGCGTTCGGAGTCTCGCTGTTATACGCGTACACTCCCGTCTCCAGCAGTTGTCTGACCATCGTATCGTAATTCAGCGAGTCGTGAGGCATCTCATGATCGGCCGAACGGAGAAAATCGATTCGCAAATATGCCGCCAGCACAAAAATTACCGCCAATGCGGCCCAAACCCGTTTTTTACGATTCATGATGCTGCTCCTTTCGGATACCTCATGTTTTCCAGTATACAAAAGAGATTTTAAGGCGCGGTTTAGGAGCGCTTACCGTCCGCTTAAAGCATTCTTAAGAAAACTTAAGGATTGTGCCCGCCCGATACAAAACGGTACAAAAAAAGAAGGCCCCGGTTATCGGCCTTCCTTAGCTGTCTGTTCCGGGTTGTCCTGGAGGCTGCAGGGGGAGCCGCGTTTCGAAAACCGTCTGCTTCCGCTGGCTGCGCGCCGCTATCTTCCCGCCGTGCATCTCGATGATACTCTTGGCGATTGCCAGCCCAAGGCCGGTTCCGCCGGTCCGGGCCGATCTTGATTTCTCCGCCCGGTAAAACCGTTCGAAAATATACGGCAGGTCGGATTCCGGAATGGGCGCGCCGTAATTGACAATTTCCACGACAGCCTCCTGCCCGCTGCGGCTGATTCTGATATCGACGATCTTCCCTTCGCTGCCGTACCGGACCGCGTTGGAGATCAGGTTCTCATAAGCCCGGACCAATTGGCTGCCGTCCGCCCGGATATAGAGCGTATCGTCCTCCGCGGTCACCCGGCACGTCATGCCCGCTTTCGTCAAAATCGGGACGAACTCCTCCGCCAGCTGTTTCAGAAAGCCGTAAATGTTCACCCGCTTCATTTGAAGCTCGATGCCTTCGCCGGGCAGCGACGTGTATTCGAACAAGTAGTCGATGAGCTTGTTCAAATTTTTCGTTTTCTCAAAAGCGATGCGCGTATAATACCGGAGTTCGACCTCATCCTTATACCGGTCCGTCTCAATCAGCTCCAGATAGCCCAAAATCGACGTAAGAGGGGTCCGGAGATCGTGCGAGACGCCCGTGATCAGTTCGTTTTTCGTCCGTTCGGCTTTTCTTTCCTCTTCGATGGACTTTTTCAGCTTCCGGGTCATGACGTTGATCGTTTCCGCCACCTCGCCCAGCTCGTCGGAAGAACGGGCCGCGATTTCATAATCGAGGTTGCCCTTCGCGATTTCCTGCACGCCTTGTGTGATCTCTTCCAAATACCCGATAATCTTGCGGCTGAACATAAAAAAATAAACAAGAAACAGCCCGCCCCCGACCACGACCATTACGGGAGTAGAACCGATGTTGTTGACGACCCAGCGGAGGGGTCCGGAGTAATAGCTGAGGCCGATGACCGATTTCACTATCCGGTAAGCGAGAAGCACGGTTCCCGCAGCGAACACAATGCTGAGAATAAAGACGAAAATAAACTGCCAGCGCACGGTGTGGATAAATTTGTTTTTCAAGTTTGTTCACTCCAGTCTTGCCGCTTCGGGCCGGACTTATTCGATCGTGTATCCGATTCCCCAGACCGTTTTGATGATTTGCGGGCGGCTCGGGTCTTTTTCGATTTTTTCGCGGATTTTGCGGATATGAACCATCACGGTATTGTTCGATTCAAAAAAAGGCTCGTCCCATACGGCTTCGTAAATTTGCTCCATGCTCAGCACCTGTCCTCTGTTGCGCGCCAGCACCTGAAGGATGGCAAACTCTCTGGGCGTCAGTCTGACCTCGCTGCCTTCCACATATACTTTATGGGTGCCCAGATTAATGAGCAGGTCTTCGATAAGAATTTCATTCTCGTTTTTGACGAGATGGCTGTTGAGCTGCCGGTACCTGCGGAGCTGCGATTTGACCCGTGCCAGCATTTCCAGCGGGCTGAACGGCTTGATCACATAATCGTCCGCCCCGATGCTCAGTCCCGTGATCTTGTCGATCTCCTGGCTTTTGGCGGACAGCATAATGATCGGCATATGCTTTTCTTCCCGTATTTTCATGCAGGCCTCGATTCCGTCCATCCGGGGCATCATGACGTCGAGAATAATGAGATCGACTTCATTTTCGCTCAAAAGCTCCAGGGCTTCGGCACCGTCGGACGCTTTTAACAGCCGGTAGCCTTCATTTTTCAAGTAAATCTCCAGAAGATTGGTAATTTCGGTTTCGTCGTCGACTAGCAGGATCGTTCCCCCGTACATAGCTGTACCTCCAACACGGCCGGCGGTCTGAACAGCCGCCCGTTTTCTGTCTTTGTCCCTAATGATACCATATCCTGTTTTGGGGGATTTCTTAAACTATTTTAAGATAAGTTTCCGCAGCATAATAAAAAACTCCGCCCGGAGGACGGAGTTTTTCGCTTGGCGCTGCCGCAGCCCGCCAGTCTTATTTACTTGATGTCGTAGAACTTGTACAGATCGTCGAGAAGCAGATTAGCCGCTTTAACGCCGCCCGCGGTGTTCCACGTTACGTCGTTCACCTTCTGGGCCTTGCCGTTCTTCACCACGTTCAGGTTCTGCCAGAGCGGATCCTTGGTGATCGCTTCTTCCTGTTTCGTACCGTTGCCGTCGCCCGTTTCATACGTGAAGTAGAACAAACGGTCGGAATCCACTTCCGGCACGCGCTCTTTCGTAATTTCCTCCACGAACGTATCCTTCGCTTTTACAGGCGTACGGGCAATGCCGATCTGTTTGAAAATAATGCCGGTAAACGTATCGTCGAGGTAGATACGGGTTTTGCCGGCCATGAAGCGCACGACGGACACTTTCTCTTTAAGCTTGTCGCCCGCTTTGGATTTAAAGTCTTCGATACGCTTGTCGAAATCGGCGATGATTTTCTCGCCGTCCGCTTTTTTGTTTACCGCTTCGGCGTAGAGGCTGAAGTTGTTCTTCCACTCGCCGCGCAGCGTTTCGGAGAACACGGTCGGCGCAATCGCGCTCAATTGAGTATAGACTTTCTCCTGGCGCATTTTGTTGCCGATGATCAGATCCGGTTTCAGGCTGATAATCGTTTCCAGGCTTGGCTGCTGCTCGTCGCCTACGACGGTCACGCCTTCCATATCGGCTTTGATGTGGTCGTACCAAGGGCTGCCGGTAAACGATTTTACCGCTCCGACCGGCTTGATACCCAGAGCCAGTAATGCTTCCGTTCCTTCATTCGTCAGAATGACGACGCGTTTCGGCGCAGCCGGCACATCGGTCTCGCCCATGGCATGTTTAACCTTAATCGTCTGTTTCGCTGTATCTCCGGGCGCGGGCGACGCCGCTCCCCCATCCGAAGCCTGGTTGCCTTTGCCGCAGCCTGCCAGAGCAAGCGCCATCGCAAGGACAAGCAGACAGAATACGTAAGATTTGCGTGCTGCTGATTTCATCTGTTCTATTCTCCCCTGTCCGTTCTTGGTGATAATGATTATCATTCACAAGGAATGATACCTTTTTACAGGAAAGTTGTCAACCTGACACGGTCGTTTTTTCTCTTAAAAAAACCAGTCGCCTCCTGTTAAAATGTTCCTTGGCAGACCGCGTTCTCTCGCTTAAAGGCCGGTATCCTTGTATAATTCCACTAGAAAGACCGGACGGCCTGTCAAACACAGCGGCCAAAACGCGAACTCAAACGGGCGAAGCGCAGTAAACGCGGAATATCATACTGACTTCCCTTTAACCCTTGCCCAGGTACGAGCTTCATACAAACCCGGACCGACGGGGCGATTCCATTTCTTCAAAAGGAGAGTCGATACTCTTGACCATGCTTCTCCTCGCCTGTCTGTTCACCCTGATCATTCACGCGGCCGAGACGTCCGCCTACGCCTTCAGGCTGGCGGGAATCCGGACCGCCAAACTGGCTGTCGCCCTGTCCCTGGCGGGAATGATCGTACTGATCTCGCGGACCTCGAACATGGTGCAGGGCCTGATGATTTCCGGCATTGCGGATCAGGCGGGGCAGACCGATCCCCATCTGGCGCTGGCCCCGTTCCGCTTCGTCCTGATGTCCGCATCGGTCGGAACGGCCATAGCGATCGTGCTGTTTCCGACGCTCGTCTCTTTGTCCGCGCGGATGATCGCCCATTTCGAGGTAACCGGCTCCATTCCGCTTCTGCTGAAGGCCACGGCCAACGTGCACGGCATCAAGCAGGCCCGCAAGCATCTGCGCCCGCCGCGCCTGCAGATGCTCTCCCGCCTGCGGATCGGCGGGGTGCCCAAACGCCTCGTCGTGCTCAATATCGTCGTTACGGCCATCTATACGGTCGGCGTCCTGTCGGCCTTGTACGCGTCGGCGTTCAGCCCCGATAACAAGTCGCAGGCCACCATGTCTTCCGCCCTTATCAACGGCATCGCCACCATCATCATGACGCTGATGATCGACCCGAAGGTCGGACTGCTGACGGACCGGGCGATGCACGGCAAAGCCAGCCGGGAGGCCGTGAACAAAATGTTCGGGCTCCTCATGCTGTCCCGTCTGGCCGGAACCATTCTGGCCCAGGTGCTCCTCGTCCCCGCCACATCGTTCATTCTCTGGGCACTCACGCTGTTCTAAACTTGGCGGGACGGCCTCAAACGGACTGCTGACCTCAATTGAACCGGGCCGCCGGAATACGGCCTGCTTCCAGGCTCCCCCATACTGCTTGCCTGCACGCCATCCCCCGTCCAAGCCTCCGATTTGCTACCGGAGGCTCTTTCACGTATGATGAGGAAAAAATCGCCTATCAGGCTACGACGGGACGGTGTACCTTCTATGATCGGCCCCTCCGCAGGGACTGAACGCATCATCGCACTCGATATTATCCGCGGTTTCGCTCTGCTCGGAATTTTCCTGGTCAATATGCCGACCTTCAGCGGAAGTGAATTTGCGGTCTACCACGGCGCGGACAGATGGCTCCGGCTGCTGTTCGATCTGTTCGTCCAGGGAAAATTTTATCTGATTTTTTCCTTCCTGTTCGGGCTCGGCTTCTATATCTTCATGTCACGCGCGGAGCAGAAAGGATACGGCCCCGGCCTGTTCCGGAGACGTCTGCTCGCGCTGCTGCTGATCGGCTTCCTGCATCTGGCGCTTCTGTGGAGAGGAGACATTCTGACTCTCTACGCGATTACAGGTTTCCTGCTCCCCTTCTTTTACCGGATGAGGACGGAAACGGTCCGCACGTGGGGACTCCTTCTCGTGCTCGGCTACCTGCTGCTGATTCTCGGCTTGCCCGCCCTTATCGTGGCGGTGATCGCCTATGTGAGAGGCGGAATCGATCCCTCGCTGGGCGGTCCCTTGTACACGCAAGCCGAAGCCGCCGCAAGCCTCCATGCTTTCCGGACGCTCTCCTGGCCCGACTGGCTGGCCTGGCACTGGCGCAGCGAAGTATGGGACTCGCTGTCGAGCCAGCTTTCCCTGCTGCCCGTCGTCCTTGGCATGTTCCTGCTGGGGCTTGCCGCCGGCAAGAGCGGCCTGCTCCATGACGTAAGCGCCCACCGGGAGCGGTGGCGCACGATCCGCAGCCGCTGTCTGGCGGCCAGCATCCCGCTTCTGGCTGCCATCGCCGCCATTTACGCCGCCGGGGCGGAAACCGGGCTCAGCCTCGTGACATTCTTCCTCGTCTACATGAGCGGGTTCACGCTGGCGTTTGTCTACATCGCCTCCCTCGCTCTGCTGCTCGTAGATCCGGTCTGGCAGCGGCGGCTCAGGTTTCTCCAGCCCTACGGCCGGATGGCGCTGACCAATTATTTGACGCAGACGGTCCTCTGCGTCGTTCTGTTCCTCGGCTTCCGCTTATACGGTCAAGTCGGCCTGTGGCAGGGCACCTTGCTCTGCCTCGTCATTTATCCGCTGCAGATCGCCTTCTCGGCATTCTGGCTGAAACGTTTCCGTTACGGGCCCGCCGAGTGGGTCTGGAGAAAATGGACCTACGGCCGCCTGTCGCCGGAACGCAAGGCAAGCCGGTGACTGAAATGTTCCGGCTCGCTCCTGGCGCGGGACATAGAATGCAGAATGCAAATAAAACAGCCCCTTATGCTTCGCTGCATAAGGGGCTGTTTTTGCCGTTTAATAAAGCCTGAATTCTTTCTTGTAAACCGCCTCGTCGTCGTTGGAGTCCATAATCCGGACTTCCAGCATGCATTTGCCGGGAAGCGGCAGGTAAGGGCCCTGGGTGTAATAGGTGTACATGTTGTACCCCTCCAGCCAGTTCTTTTCCTGATTCTCTTGAAGCTCCAGCGGAATCTGGATGGGAGCCAGCGTGGCCTCCTCTCCTTCTTTCGGCTCGTACTGGGCGTTCATTTGCACATGCTTGGGCGGCCCCAGCGTATCCAGCACCCAGACCGTCACTTTGAACGTGTTGGTGCCTGGCGCTTTCGGCGACACTTCGGCCGTCATATGCACGCTTTTGCCCATCTCGTGCCAGCTCAGCGGCTCATTGGGAGGAGCCGGGGACAAGTACGTCAGAACGCCGACCACGGCCAGTATGACCAGCATAAAGCTGAAATCGACCTTGTAAAGCTTTGCCGTCGCCCTCTCCCGCTTGTTCTTGAGCGTATAGCGCAGGAAGGCGGCCGTCCCTACGACAAGCACGACGACGCCGATCTTAATGAGTAACAGTATACCCCACTGGGTATATATGATCATATCCAAGCTCGGCAGGAACAGCAGCGTCAGCGCGACACCGCTCACGGTAAGCGCGATAATCGACCAGAGCGCCGCTCTGGAAAACCGTCCCAGGAAGGAGGTAAACTCCTCACGCCGGTTCCGGTACACCGCGGCCGCCGCCGCCAAACCGCCTACCCAGACGGCCGCCGCCGCCAGATGGATAAAATCGGCGGCTACGCTCGCCCAGACGGGCGGGAACGTTACCGCATGGCCGGACAGCGCTTTGACTGCCAGCAGCGATGCCGCCCAGGCATAGTCCAGCCAGGCGGCCCGTCCCAGCAGCAAGAAACCCGCCAAAGACAAGCCCAGCGAAACGAGCCAGGAAATGCCGATACCCGTGCCCGTCAGCAGACTGCCGAGCTGGGAAAGTCCTCCGTCGCCGAGGAGAGCTTCCACGTGTGTAAGAATAACAAAAAGCAGAGCGACCAGGTAAAACCGCTGCAGATTCAGCGTCCATTTCGCGGAAACGTCTCCCGGGAGCCTGCGGCCGGATGCGGAACGCCTCCAGAGCAGCCAGCCGGTCAGCCCGAGCATCGCCGCATACCATAGACCGCGCGCCAAATATTGGATCATCCCGTCTACGCCGGAGCTGCCGAGACTATGATTGTGCCCTGTGGACGTGCCGCCCGTGCCACCCGTCTCCCCGCTTCCGGCAGCGGGCGCCGCTTTGCCGACCGTGAGCGGATAACTGCCGCCCACCGGGTGGCCGTCGCCGGAGATGACGTGGTAAGACACCACGTAAAGCCCGTCTTCCAGCTTCGGCAGCCTCAGAAAGATCCCCGTCCGGTCTTTCGTCATCTCGGCCGCATTATCCGTAACCTTCGCCCCGGACTGATCAAGAACGCGTATATAGTAGACGCCTTCTTCGAGCGGTTCGTTAAAGGTCAGCTTGATCTGTTCCGGCGCCTGCGCGAGCGTGCTGTTCGGAGCGGGATCCGTCCCGGTCAGAATCGCGTGCGCAAACGCCTCCCGGGGAAACAGTCCTCCCAGGATGACGAGCAGGCACAGCAGGCCGGCCGCCATAAAGGCCCGCCTAGCCGGCCCAACTATCTTTTCCTTCATGTTCAGTCCATTCGCCTCCCGCAATTTTGTAAGACAAGCTTCCCGGACCTAACTGTCCCCGGGAAGCGGTTTGCGGCCCGTGTACCCGTCTTGCCGGCTGTGATAATAACCGATGCGCTCCTCTCCGCTGCGCCAGCAGAGAAGAACTTCCTCGCCCTCCAGAATGGACGGAAAATCCACAAGGCCGGAATCAATGTCCTTAAGCTCGATTCCCTGATGATAAAAGTGCTGAATGATTCCGCGGGCTTCGATCTGGAGAAATTCCAGATCGCATTCCAGCTCGAACAGCGGATCGTAAATTTCTTTCCCGCCGAGCTTGCGGACGGCTTGTCTTTTTTCACGCAGCTCCGCATACTTGTCCTCAAACTTCTTCTTGATTTCCTTCAGACCGGAGATCTGGTCCCGTACCGCAGGAAGCAGGGCGTTGGCTTCCTCTATCGTAAAATACCGTTTGGCCATGTACTCCACCCCCTCAGATGAGTGTACCAGAAACAGGTTCCCAGAATCGAATGTCCCATGCTGTCGGCCCCCTCCAGTATACGTGATGCAAAAGGCGGAAAAAGAAAGCTCACATGACAATTCCATGAAAGAAGGGAAAAGTCCTGCTTCGGTTTCCGGGCTGTACTTTCTTTACAAATTTAATTAAACTCATGGCTAATCCTATTTCCCGAAAAAAGGCGGTGTCCTCATGAGCTTATCCAAGCACCCGTTTTACATAGTCGATGTATTCGCCGAGAGTAAATATGCGGGAAATCCTCTCGCCGTCGTCATTTGCCCCGAGCCGCTTCCTGTCCCGGATATGCAAAGTATCGCCCGCGAAATGAATTATTCGGAGACCACGTTCCTCCGGCCGGAGCCGGACGCGGACGGTAATTACGAGGTCCGTATCTTTACGCCGAACAGCGAGCTGCCGTTCGCCGGTCACCCTTGTCTGGGCACCGCCTGGGTCGTCCGGCATGTGTACAGGCACGATGCACAAGAAATTACCCTGAAAGTTCCCGCCGGAAACATTCCCGTTACCTTCGGGAGCGACGGCGTGCTCTGGATGGAGCAGCTCCAGCCTTCCTTCGGAAGCCGTGTTTCCGCTTCCGCCGCCGCAGCAGTAATCGGGCTGGAAACGGAGGAAATTGACGAACGCTACCCTTCCCAGGTGGTATCGACCGGCATCCCCTTCCTCCTTATTCCCGTCAAAACCCTCGCTTCGGTGCGCAGCGCCGTTTACCGGGCCGGAGAAGCGGCCGCGCTTCCCTCAGAAGCCGCCGTCCCCGTCATGCCGTTCTGTCCGGAGACTTACGACAACGCAAACGGAATCAACGCCCGCGTGTTCGTCGATGACCTCGGAGTGCCGGAAGATCCCGCTACCGGCAGCGCAGGGGGCTGTCTGGCCTCATATTTGGCACGCTACCGCTATTTCGGCGGCCCTACCTGCGAGACGTCTGTCGAGCAGGGCTATGAAATCGGCCGGCCGTCCCTGCTCTATCTGCGGGGGAGCGAAAATGACGGCCGGTTTGCCATCCATGTCGGCGGACGCGTGTTTTTTACGGCGCAGGGACAGCTCGTGTAAACCGGTCTTGCCGCCTTGTACCCGCTCAGTCAACTTGGCCAGGTTTACCTTTCAAAATAAAAAAACATTTCGGCCTGCCGCAGGCTGAAATGTTTTTTTGTTAACTAAAGCAAAGCCGCTCAATCCAGCAGCCGTTTCACATTCATCTCCAGTTCAACCATCGAGAAGGGCTTTGTCATGTACTCGTAAACGCCGAGCTTGTGCAGCATGTCCATGCTTTCTTCCTTTTTACGGCCGGAAAGCATAAGAACCTTGCACATGGAGCCCGTCACGGGAGGCTCGGCTTTAAGACGCTCCAGCAGCTCGATCCCGCTCATTTTGGGCATGATACCGTCCAAAATGCACAAATCTATGCCGCCTTCGCGGAGACGCTCGTAGGCGGCTTCCCCGTCGGCCGCTTCTTCGATGTCAAGAGGCAGGTGCTGGAGGCCCGAAACGACTATGGCGCGCAAAATTTTATCGTCATCGACGACAAGCAGCTTCGGACGCCGCCGGATATTCCCTTCGGAACCCGCCGGAGCGGTTACCGCCTCTTCCTCGACGTAAATCCGGTCTTTGCCGTCCTGCTTCGCCCGGTACATCGCCCGGTCGGCTCTCAGAATCCATTCGTCGATGGACAGATCCGCGCTCCAGGACGACACGCCCGCGGAGAACGTAATCCAGTAGTCCTGTCCCTCGTCGGACACGATCGGCTGAAGGTGCGCCATCCGGAGCAGCGCGCGCAGCGAATCCGCCGCCGCTTCCGCTCCCGTTCCCGGCATGACCACGACGAACTCTTCTCCTCCGAAGCGGAAAACAAGGTCCGTCGAGCGCATCCGGGTCTGAAGCAGGTGCGCCAGACCTTGAAGGACCAAGTCCCCCGTGTGGTGACCGTGCCTGTCGTTGATCCCTTTGAAATTATCGATATCGATAAAGGCGAGCGAGATGGCGGACGGGTAACGCTGCACCCTATCCAGCTCCAGCTTAATCTGGTGATCGAAGTACCTCCGGTTGAACACCGCCGTTAACGGATCGCGGAAGGCCAGCTCTTCGAAATTTTTGGTTCTTTTCACAATTCCGTAAATGCGTGCGGCCAGCTCCTCATATTGAAAAGGCTTCGTTACGTAATCATCCGCACCCAGATGAAAACAGCGCACTTTATCGGTTAAATCGTCACGCCCGGACAGCACGATCAGAGGGACCCATTTCAAAGTCGGATCTTCCTTGAGAAAATCGAAAAGCTCATAGCCCGACTCCGGGTACATCATAAGATCCAGCGTAATCAAATCGTAGGACTGCTGCCGCAGCAGCAGCTTGGCGGACGGAACGTCGCTCGCTTCGTCCACGATATAGCCGTCCAGCTCGAGCCGCCGCACCAGATACATGCGCAGCACATCGTCATCGTCTATGATTAACAGGCGCCTTTTGCCGCCCAAATTGTGTACGATCCCGTTTTCCTTCTGTTCGTCCACCTCGAGCTCGATCACCGAAACATCGTGTTCCATCAGCAGATGACGGATATATTCGCTCGTATGCGTGACGCTTTCATTGACCAGAGGGGTGAAATCCGCCGTCAGCGCCGCAGAAGGATGAAGGGACTGCGTCCATTCCCATACGCGGACGAGTTCCTCGGCGATTTTGCCGATCCTCCCGAATTGGAACATGGGGGCGCTTCCTTTCAACATGTGAACGATCCGGTACATGTCCTGAAGATCCTTCACCTCGGGAGAGGAAGCTATGATGACCAGCAGGTTATCCATCTGTGCGATCTGATGGGCCAATTCCTTCATGAACAGCCTGCGCCCCTGCTTCAGCAGCCGTTCGTCTCTTCCCTTGGCATCTGCGCCATGCCCCCGGGAGTTCGGTTGATTCATGGTTGAGATTCACTCCGTTCGTATTCGCGTAATCGCTGTCATGCGCCGCCTATAAGAGCCTCCACGGTATCGACCAGTTGAAGGGGACTAAACGGTTTGACAATATAAGTGCTGACACCGGCCGCCGTCGCTTTCTCGCGGTCCTTCTCCAGGGCTTTCGCTGTCAGCAGAATAACGGGAACTTCGCGGTTGATTCCGCCTTCCGAGCGCAGCCATTCGCACACCTCGACCCCGGTTTTCTCCGGCATCATGTAATCGAGAATGACCAGATCGTAGCGCTCCTTCACGAGCTCGGCAATGGCTTCTTTGCCGTCCATAACCTCCGTGATGGCGTATCCTTCGTCCGAAAGCGTCTCTGTCAATAGAAAACGGAGTGCGGCTTCGTCGTCTGCAAGCAAAATACGGTAAGGATTCAAGCCCATTCCTCCTGTTCGTCTGCGGTCCTTTCTCTACACCGATAGGGTTCGATTAAAATTTCCGAAATCCTTCCATAAACCATCCACCGCAACTTTTTATCTATGATAGCACATGGGCCCGACCCGGGTAAAAAAATTCCCAGCCTCTGGGGAGAAAGCCGGAAGACATAGAAAAACGGCGGCCTTAGAGGTCGCCGTTTTATGGTGTCGCGGCAGCTTCTTTCAGCCGCTCGCGTGTTTTTCCAATGATTTTGCGTATGCTGTCTTCCGATAGATGAAACGCCTGAATCAGCTCCAGTACGGTTGAACCGTTTTGGTATAACCGGAATATTTCGCGGTTGCGCCGTTCAATGATGAGGCGGGTTCCGTTATTTTCTCCCCAGCCTGCGCGTTTCTTCTCTTTCTTCGGAACGTAAATGATCTCTCCCTGGATGTAATTCTGCAGCTCTTTAAGCAAGCTGGCCGGAAGAATATCCTTGCCGTTCTTGTAACTCATCGGATGAAAACCTCCTCGAATTGGTCGTGTATGATCCGTACCGCATCGTCAAACCGTAGAGGGTCTTCATCTTCCGCACCTGCTATCATTCATAAGGAAAGATATACACGATAGGTATCGTGCCGCAGCTTGTATGTATATACAAACAGGTGAACGGTACTTCCATGATGATAGCAGTTAGAAAATGAGCACCTCTACGGTGACTTTCACTCTTACTGTTTGAACAAATTTCATGGAAAACATCTCCTTTCACCTAGTTTTTTTGGGTGTACTATTTCCAATTATATGGAGTCGGCCCGTTTTTGTCACGCATAATTCATCTATCTCTCAGGAAAATAAAAACCGGGGGCGCTGGCGCCCCCGGTTCGACACGGGCTTCCGCTTACGCAGAAGCCACCTCCATTGTCGTGTTCATTGTTCCGAATCACTCCTTTCCTGATAGAGTGGAGCCGGCCGGCTGCATCTCTATTAATGCATACCTGCGGGACCGTTCTCAAGGGGGAGATTCGTTATAGTCGTTCTTTCCAAAAATTCCTTGGCGATGTTCGGCTACGGCAGAGACGGCATCGGATGCGCAGAGCGGCTCCGGCTCCCGAAAGATACCGGACTTTTCCTCTTCAGCAGATTGCCGAAAAACGGACTTCGGCGCTGATTCTAAACCGCCGGGACACCGGATCGAGTTCGCCGTTCAATCGTTAACAGAACCGGCCCTCGGGACCGGGCTCAGGCGGTTTCGCAACCCCTTCGCGAGCCGCGAACTCGCGGAGGCTTCTCTCACGCTCCCCACGGCGGGCGGACCGCTACGCCGGCCTCGTCCAGCGCAGCCCGGACCGAGCGGGCAACGGCTGACGCGTGCGGGCCGTCCCCGTGGACGCAGACCGTCTCCGCGGTCAGGGGCACGATCTCCCCGTGCGCGCCGGTCACGGCGCCTTCGCGCACGAGGCGCAGCACCTGCGCGGCTGCCTGCGCCGGATCGCTCAGCAGCGCTCCGGGCTCCGTGCGGGGCGTCAAGGTGCCGTCCGGCCGGTACGTCCGGTCGGCGAAAGCCTCGGACGCCGTGCGCAGCCCGTGCGCCTGCCCCGCGCGGAGCAGCTCGCTGCCCGGAGGCCCGAGCAGCACGAGGGCGCCGCCGCTGACGCGCAGCGCCGCCCGGGCGACCGCATCGGCCAGATCGCCGCGTGCGGACGCCATGTGGTACAGCGCGCCATGAGGCTTCACATGGCGGAGAGTGCCGCCTTCGGCCTGCACGAAGGCATGAAGGGCCCCGAGCTGATACAAGGTCAGCTCGTAGACTTCTTCGGCGCCGACCGCCATCTCCCGGCGCCCGAAGCCGGCCAGGTCCGGCAGCCCGGGGTGCGCGCCTATGGCAACGCCTTTATCCAGGCAGAGCGCCACGGTCCGGCGCATAACACCGGGATCGCCCGCATGAAACCCGCAGGCGATATTCGCCGATGACACGCTTTCCAGCAGCTCCTCGTCCCGGCCAAACCGGTAAGCGCCGTAGCTTTCCCCCATGTCGCAGTTCAAATCGATCGTAAGCATACGTTATCTCCCCATCCTTGCGCGGACTCCCGTCCGGAGCAGCCTAAGATTCATTTCCTGGCGCATCAGCTCCGCCTGCGCCTCGTGCAGCGTCACTTCCGTAAACCGCACGGCCGCGCCCGGAGCGAGCTGGCCCAGAATGGGCAGGTCCGCGCTGATGACGTGCCCGATTCGCGGATAGCCGCCGGTCGTCTGGCTGTCTGCGGCAAGCACGATCGGCTGTCCGTCCGGCGGAACCTGGATCGTTCCGGGCGCGGTGCTTTCCGATACTAGCTCGCCCGGAGCGGACAACTCCAGGGCAGGACCCTGCAGCCGGCAGCCCATCCGGTCCGATTGGGGGCGCACGCGGTAAACGTGCCCGGTCAACGCCTCCAGACCGCCTTTGAAACGGGCCGTCTCCCTGCCGCGGACGACACGCAGAACCGCGGAGTCTCCCTGCATGCCGCCTGGTCTTACAGCCCAGGAAGCCTCCCACGCGGCGGCCAGGACAGCGCTTCCACCGGCGTCAGCTTGAAGCCGCAGCTCCGCCATCATCCGTTCCGCGGCGGGAGACGGCCTTCCCGGTTGAAGTTCATCGCCGGCTTGAAGCGGCCGTCCCTCCAGCCCGCCCAGTCCGGCCCGGGTGTAAGTGCTGCGGCTGCCGAGCGCAAGCGGAACGTCGATGCCTCCCGCCACGGCAAGATAGCCCCGGCAGCCCCGGCGCATACTCCCGCCCAGCGTGAGCACCGTACCCGCGCGGATATAGACGGGACGCCAGCCGGGAACGGCTTCCCCGCCGGCGTATGCCGCAAGCTCCGGGCCGCACCATGCGGCAAGCGTATCTTGACGCAGCAGCAGCCTGGGACCCTGCAGCGTCCATTCGAGCACCGCCGCATGACGGGCATTGCCCGCAAGGATGTTGGCCGCCTGCATCGATAAGGCGTCCATCGCCCCGCCGGCGACATATCCGAAGCGGCGGAGACCATAGCGTCCCCTATCCTGCACGGTCGTGTACAGCCCCGGTTTTTCGACAAACAGGCTCATCCCCGGTTCCCCTCCTCGGACATTTCCGTCTCTTCACGGCTTAGCCGCGCGTATTCCACTGCTCCTATAGGTACAAAGCGGACGGTGTCCCCCGCCTGCAGCAGCACGGGAGGATATTCCCGCGGCCGCAGCAGATTAAGCGGGGTACGGCCGATAATATGCCAGCCTCCCGGCGAAGGAAGCGGATAAATTCCCGTCTGGCTGCCCCCGATTCCGACTGAACCGGCCGGAATGGAAAGTCTGGGATTAGACCGGCGGGCAAGGGCGAGTGAGGAAGGAAGTCCGCCCAGATAAGGAAATCCCGGAACGAAGCCGACCATATAAACCCGGTACGAGCCGCCGCTGTGCAGCCGGACCACCTCTTCCGGACTCATGGAAAGAGCCTTTGCGGCGTCATCCAAATCCGGACCGAAGGAGCCTCCATAACATACCGGAATAAAAATTTCCCGCGGCGGAGATGCTTGAAGAACCGGACGCTCCGCGGCACCGGTTTCCAGAACGCGCTCAAGATGCCGCCGGATCCATGTATAAACGACAGGCTCCCCGTCCGCCAGCATGGCCTCGGTTTCTTCCAGCTTCGATGGAGAGAAATGCCTGCCGGCGGCCTCGGCCGCTTCTACGACGGAATACCAGACCGTAACCGTTGTATAGGTAGGGACGATTTCGACCAGTCCCGGAAACGGGCTGCGGCTGATCGCTTCCGCGGCCTCCAGAACACGCCGGTGAACTTCTTCCGATATGCCGTCACCGAGACGAAGCACGACGGCCTGGTCTCCAAGCGGCTCGAAAACGATTGCAGAACTGTATTTAGGCTCCACTTTTTGCTTCTCCCCGTTTCAAAATATCCCCTGCCGTGTATTATTTAGTAGACATGAAAAAAAGACCTCTGGCGGGAGATCTTTTTTCGAAAGGCGAAGGAATCAACGGACTCCTTATATTTGATATTGTAATGGACCTTGTGGGATACGATTCGATCAACCGATCAAACATATTTGTAAGTCGCTAAGACAATTAAACCATACCAAATAAGCTTTGTCAACCATGTATTTCCGAGGCGCTGTCGGGACGCTCATACAAATCCAGTTTTTCTTTGAGCGCATAATTTTCCTGCAGCAGGCGTTTGATAAACGCTTTGTCTCTCTCTTTTTTGTCGAGAAGATCTTTATATTTTTTGAACATACCGAGAGATACCATCACTTTTTCTTCAATCTCGTCCATCTCTCCGCGGATGTTCGCCAGGCAGCTCCCCGTAATGCGCGACTTGCTGACAGTCATAATATTGGCCAGCAGTACGTAACCGGTAAGCTGCTTTTCTTTGCCCGCTTCCAAATACGTATAGTTGCCCTTGAGTTCTACGGATACGCTGGGAATGCCGGCCGTATGCGTAATAGGGGCGATAATCGTGTTCCCGGAATGTTTGTTGCCGACGTCGTTTTGTAAGACGATGCAAGGACGCTCTTTTTCTTCTTCGCTTCCGATTCCTTTTCCCAAATTGCATTTGTAGACTTCGCCGCGGCGCAGGGCACGCGTTTTCGCTTTATCGGACAGGGAGTCCAGATAGATTTTCGTTTTAAGCCACTCCAAGTAATCCTGAATGCGGGTAAGATCCGTTTTCAAAGGGCCACCTCCGTTGTGATTGCGGTTTGCCATGAACAAAATTCCCCTTTCGTGCTGTGTAAGAAATATTCTGTTTTAAGGTAAACTGGGTAACGGATGAATGTGCCGGGTATGGATGTCTTCTCTGCCCGAGAAACCATTCCGAATTTCATTCGTTATACTAATGTATGAACCCTTCTTTTACGAAACATTAAAACAGTCCAGTTGATCTTTCACTACCCGAAAAAGGAGCTCTTGAAACCGCCGTGACATGGGAATCTATAAAAAGTCTGCTGACCGAAGAAAATATTGCCCGGTTTTTGTCTCATTATAACTCTCTCGGTCCTTTGCCCGGTATTTTGCTGACCTTTATCGAAGCGTTCATTCCTGTTCTTCCGCTGTTCGTGATTGTCATGGGAAACGCCGCATCCTACGGGCTCGGATTCGGGTTTCTGTACTCCTGGCTCGGCACGAGTCTGGGCGCGATCTGTCTGTTCCTGCTGTTCCGCAGACTGTCCAATACGGCTTTTATGCAAAAGCTGACACGCTCGCCCAAACTGCGCAACGGGATGAATTGGATACATAACCACGGGTTCGGCACAATCTTCCTGCTGAGCTGCTTCCCGTTCACGCCTTCTTCGCTGGTCGTGGTGGCCGCGGCGCTGTCCCGGGTCGAGAAAATGGTTTTTCTGCCCGCTATCGTGGCGGGGAAAGCGGTTATGGTGTTTACGATGGCGTTCGTCGGATTCGACATCATGTCTTTTATCCGTCAGCCCTGGAAGTTCCTGATCGTCCTCGTCGTGATCGGCCTGCTTTGGCTGCTCGGCAAAAAATTCGAAACCCGTATGCACCGGGCCTGAAATTGTCCGCCGATTTTCCCCTGATAGAGAAGAAGTACCGTACCGTAGCCGCTTGTCTACGAAAGCTCCTTACCGAGGGGCTTTTTTATTTGCATATTTTACAGGGTACGCTGCCAAAAAAGCATAAGGCGGATGGAAACGCACGGGCATGGAGTAAATCATTGACAGTTTGCTCCGCCCGTCCGCTCTTTATTCGCCGATGCCGCAGAGGAACGTTTCCTTCTCCGCAGTCCTTGCGTATCCGGGCCGGGACCACCGGTCCCGTCTGCCGTCACGAACGGATCCGCTCCTGGAGGAAGCCCAGGCGGAAAATCTGCTTCGGGCGTCCTTTGGAAACGCCGCGTTCTTCGCCGATGACGTCGACAAGCCCGGCATCCTGCCAGGCCAGCAGGAACCGGTGGGTGCTGCGCACCGTCACGTCCAATATGGCCGAAAGCTCCTGCGCCGTATAATCCAGCTTGCCGAAGCGGGTCACGTACGCGACCAGCCGGCTCAGATAAGCGGGCGTCATGCCCGCTCTGCCCGCTTCCTTGATCAGCTCGGCGTCGAGCAGAGACAGATCGAAGCGGTTGGGCTCCGTCATCTCCAGCGGACCGATGACGCTGCGGTCTTCGCGCACGATGAACGTGATGTTGCCCCCCGCATCTTTGGAGCGCCGCAGGGCGAGGCGCGCATGCGTGCCCGCTTCGTTGGCGGAACGGCCAAAGCCGATGCCGATGCTCAGCGTGAGGTCGTGCATGAGCGACAAATCTTTGGCCAGCGGAATCGATTTGTAGCCGCCCGTCTCCCGCTCGAATATCCCTCTCGTCGTCATGAACAGAAATTCGTCCCCGCCGAGCGTGTTCAGATATCCGTCGAGATGTTCGACATAGTCCAGCACGATCCGGTGAAGGTCCAGCTTCATCCGCTGCACTTCATGCTCGGAGCCCGACCTGGCGGCCAGCCGTTCGAATCCGTCGATGTTGATGAACCCGATGACGATCTGGCCTTCCTTGCTCCGGCGGGTTTCCGTGGAGAGCAGCGCTCGCTGAAGCGAAATCGTCATGTCGTGCCCGGTCGGCGCGATCCATTCGCTGCGCAGGCCCTCCTTCGTCAGGGCCTCCGCAACCGCCTTCATTCCCGTCAGGGCGACGGTGTCTTCCGAAGCTCCCTCCCGGTGAAAATGAAGCAGTTCCTGCAGGGTGCCTTCGCCCTGGCCCCCGTAGCAGATCACGTCCATGCCGTTCTCCCCGAGTTCCCTCAGTGCCTTGGCTACGACCGGCTCCGTCAGCCCGTCCACGGTCAATTTTCCGGGAGATCCGCTGCGCCCGGCCAGGTAGAGCGCCCGGTACAAGCCCGTGCCCGTCAGGGGCACATAATGCGCCGGAATCCGGAACGTCACGCTCTGCTTGGCCGCGCGGAATGTGTCCGGGTCCGTAAAAAGCAGCACCTCGGCCTGCTCGCCGAGACGCTGGACGTCCGGAAGGCGGTTCGGCTCCCCTTCCCATTTTAAAGACAAAGGATGAAAAGAAGGAAACGCCTTGATCGTCTCCTCCGCTTTCTCCAGAAGCTCTTCCGGACCGATGAGTCCGATCACGATTTCGTCCCGGCTGGGGGGTCGTTTTATTTCCATGCTGCACATCCTCCTTGTCCCTGGCCGGATTTCCGCTGCGATAAGCACGTACTTCGGCAATTGTTTATTGTAGGCGTTTACATTCTTTTTCTATTTTAACGAAAGACTTTAATTAAAGACAAATCTTTAAATTGTCTTTAATTAAATTTAATGTGCTTACTTTTTTAAAAATGGTGTGACGAATATCACAGAAGACTTGTCATATCTTAATAGAGAGGTGAGTTTATTTATGTTTGATATACTCATATACCAGAAGCAGAAAGTTAAAGTCAGCTGCGGCAATGATACCATTACCGGTGTCATTTCCAATCATTACGAACAGTTCGGTCTCATTAAGATGAATAACGTACTTCTTCCGATCGAACACATTCTCATGATTGAAGTTGTGGAGGAAGAGAGCGATCCGTTCTGTTATGCGGCCCTGCCCTCTCAAGCGATTAATAAAGGAGCTTCCTTACGGGAAATGCTCTATTGACTGACCCGCAGCCGGCCCTTTGACCCGAGGGGCCGGTTTTGCTTTGCCCGCAGGCAGGTTTTTCGTCCGGAAAAGGGCACTAAACTTATTAGACGAAAGTTTCTCCAAAAAGTCGCGGTCTGCGAAGAGGAAAATTTCTCTCGCCTTGTTGCTCCGGACACGTTACGGTATATTGGGTACATCCGTTAGGACAAGAACCATTATTTATGCAAAGGACGGGCTGTTATGTCGCTTAAAACCCTCAAATGGCTGGCCGCTTTGACCCCTGCCCTGTTTATCGGAGGATTCGAGTTTATCCGGCATGAATTCATGCTGAGCTATATGTCCATGGAAACCGGAAACTGGTACATTACTTTCCTTACTCTCCTCGTCTCCTACGTGTTCGCCACCTGGATGTTCCGCAGCATTGAGCGTACCAATAACCGGCTGGCCCGCGAAACGTCCAAACGCGCCGTCTATGAAGAACGCGAACGGCTCGCCAGGGAGCTGCACGACAATCTCGCCCAGACGCTGTTTTTTATCAATGTAAAGCTGAAGCAGGGAAAGACCGAGGAAGCCAAGGCCGCCGTCTCCGAAATCGACCATCATCTCCGGCAGGCGATTTTCAATCTCCGGACCCTGCCCGAGGAAGGGACCTCCTTCTCCCTGCGTATAGGCAAGTGGCTCCAGGACTGGGAAGTGCTGACCGGCATTGAAACCGTACAAAATTTGCGGGCGACCGACAAAGTTCTCACGGCTGCCGAAGAAGTGCAGATTTTCGCCATCATCCAGGAAGCTTTCACCAATATCCGCAAGCATTCGCGGGCGACCCAGGCTTCCATCGACCTGGAAACGAGCGGCCCGGACTGGTCGCTCAAAATCGCCGACAACGGAGTCGGATTCGCAGAGGACGAATCCCAGCGGCACCGCTACGGCCTGACCATGATGCGCAAGCGGGCCGCCGAGCTCGGAGCCTCATGGGAACTTCAGTCTTCGCCCGAAAACGGTACGGAGCTGTCCGTCACTTCAGCAAGGAGGAAACCTCATGTCAGAGACCTGCTATCGCGTTCTCATCGCGGATGATCACCCGCTTGCCCGCCAAGCTATCCAGAGCTTGCTGGAAGACGATTCTTCATTCACCGTTGTCGGAGAAGCCTATAACGGCGAGGAAGCGATCGCCCTCTGCGGCAACCTGCAGCCGGACGTGGTGCTCATGGATATCCATATGAGCCCCGTGAACGGCCTGGAGGCGACCCGCCAGATCAAACAGCGCTATCCCCACATCCGCATCGTTATCCTGACGGTGTCGGACGACGTGGCCGATCTGTTCACGGCCGTCCAGTTCGGGGCACAAGGCTATCTGCTTAAAAATATGGACCCCGACGAGTGGCTCAGCTACCTGCACGCCCTGCTCGACGACAATTCCCAGGTGGCCCGCCAGATGGCGGACCGTCTCATGCGGCGCTTCCGCCCTTCGGGGACACCCGCAGCCTCGGGCCAGCCTCTGCCGCAGCTTACCGCCCGCGAGCACGAAATCGTCCTCTATGTCGCCGAAGGCTATAACAACCGGCAAATCGCGGAAAAGCTGCTTATTTCGGAGAACACCGTGAAGAATCATATGAAAAATATTTTTGAAAAGCTCGGCATGGATAACCGCGTCCAGCTTACCGCCTACGCCGTCAAACACGGCATGTCACGAAAAGATCATATCTGACGGGCAAAAATAGCCCAGTTGAGTCATACTTTCTCCCGCCCGCTTTGGGTACAGTAGAAGTACTACAAGATTGCGAGAGAAAGGGAGTCTGATTTATGAACAAGCTTAAAATACAAGCGGCCGCCGTCGTAGCCGGCTTGATGCTCTTTGCCGGCGTGGCCAGCGCCCACGTTACCGTTAATCCTGCCGAAGCGACGGCAGGTTCCTATCAGAAATTTACGGTTCGCGTACCGACGGAAAAAGACGTGCCGACTACCAAAATCGAAGTGAAATTTCCGGTCGATGCTGTCTCCGTCTCGCGTTTCGAGCCTAAACCGGGCTGGAAATATGAAATTGCCAAAGACGGAGCCGATAAAATCACGGGCGTAACCTGGACGGCGGAGAACGGCGGTCTGACCAAAACCGAATTCGGCGAATTCAACATGCAGGGCAAGGTGGCCGACAACGCCACTTCCATCGTCTGGAAGGCTTATCAGACTTACCAGGACGGCAGCGTAGTGGAGTGGACCGGCGCCGAAGGCTCGGACAAACCCGCTTCCGTAACGAAGGTAGCCGCTAAACCGGCCGGCGGAAGCACGGACAGCCACGGCAACACAAGCACGGCACCGGGCAGCGCCACGGCGGCTCCGGCCCAGCAGGCGAACGCTTCGGCGAGCAATACGCCGCTGTATCTGTCGATTGCCGCTGTGGTACTGAGCGCGGCTTCCCTGCTGCTCAGCCTGTTCAGAAAGCGCGCGTAATAGTCCTCCGTTATCCTTCCGGCAGAAACAGCCGGAAGGAAACGGGAAAAGCTGCGGGATTGAAGAACCGCAGCTTTTTTAATTGAACTAAAAAAAGACCGGATCCGCTGTATTGGCGGTTCCGGTCTTTTTTGCGAAGCGGCGCGCGGAGCGGCGATGGCTAAGGGCGGCCTAAAACGCTGGCGACGCAGCGCGAAGTTGCTTGAGGCAAAGCGAGACGCTCCGAGACAATGGAGACGGCCAAAGCTGCCTGGGGCAAAGCGAGACGCTCCAAGACGATGGAGACGGCCAGAGCTGCCTGGGGCGAAGCGGGACGCTCCGAGACGTTGGAGACGGGCCAGAGCTGCCTGAGGCGGAGCGGGATGCTCCGAGTCGCTGAAGACGGGCCAGAGCTGCCTGAGGCAAAGCGAGACGCTCCAAGACGATGGAGAGGGCCAGAGCTGCCTGAGGCAGAGTGAGACGCTCCAAGACGTTGGAGACGGGCCAGAGCTGCCTGGGCGGAGCGGGATGCTCCGAGTCGCTGGAGACGGTCAGAGCTGCCTGAGGCAAAGCGAGATGCCTTAGAGGCGAGTCTCCGCCTACAGCCGGACCCGCTGCCCCGTCTCGCGGCTCTCGTTCGCCGCTTCGATGAAGCGGATCACTTCGAGCGTCTCCCGCCTGCCGACTGCCGGCTCGCCGCCGCGGAACAGCTCCATAACGCGCTCAAGCAGGCTCGCGTAGAAAGGCTTCGCGTCCGCGGAAATATCGACCGCGCGGCTCCCCCGCTCGCGGTGCACCACCGCGCCGAACGCGGGACTGCCCCGGCGGCTGCCGCGCACGGTCCCGATGCGGCCGTCGGACCAGACGCCGACGACCACCTCGTGCGATTCTCCGGCTGCCGCCGTAACGTGCACGCAGCCCGGGCCAAGCACGGCGTACAGCATCTCCACCATGTGGATGCCGTACCAGAACAGGCCGGGCTGCGTCGGTTCCAGCGCCAGCGGGCCGAAGCAGTCGGCTCCGGTGACCGCTCCCGTCTCCTGAGCGCGCATCGCTTCCGTCAAGCCTTCGGCGAAGCGGAGGGACGAACTGCTCAGGAGCGCGGCGCCGTGCCGCTCGGCCAGGTCAGCGATTTCGCGGGCATCCCGCAAGCTGACGGCCAGCGGCTTGTCGACGAACACCGGCTTGCCGTAAGGAGCGATCTGCCGGAACTGCTCGGCGTGCACCCGGCCGTCCGCCGATTCGAGCAGAATGGCGTCGCAAGCCGCCGCAACAGCCGCAGGAGAATCGGCGATTTCCACGCCGTACTCGTCCCGGAGCTTCGCGGTGAACCCCTCCACGCGGGAACGGCTCAGCTCGAAATCTTCGGAGCCGCCCGGATAGGCGAGAACGACCCGGCCCCCCGGCACATGCCAGGGATGCCCCGGATCGTTGAGCAGTTTCGTAAATTCGACGGCATGGGAAGTATCCAGTCCGATCATGCCGATCCGTAAATTTGGTTGCCGCACTCTTAACGCCCCCGTTCAGCTCTCCCGGCTTATTTGAGCCGCCGGGCCGTTTGTGTAGCGGTTTTTAGTAGGAATTCCGGCAAGAAGCCCTGCAGCCTTAGACGCATGAATTACCGGCCAGCGGCTTCCATGCTTACCGGCCTGCCTAATGCTCTGGTAGTCGGATTCCGCCGCTACCGTGCCGGAGTCCCGCTGCTATTTTGGCATATCGGCATAGGTATCCGCACCCGGCTTCAATCAGGTTCCGGCACGTGCGGTTTCCGCTGTTACTGCGTCTTCGCCCGATCATACACCCGGAACGTATAGTCATACGGGTTTTTCTCGTCCCGGATGCCGGGCTCGTCGGAAACAAGCGTCCATTCGCCGGGATCGATCTCCGGAAAAAACGTATCGGCTTCGAAGGTATCGTCGATAAACGTCACGTACAGCTTGTCGACGTGTGGCCAGAACAGCAGGAACACTTCCGTTCCGCCGATTACGAAAACCTCCCCTTCCGTGTAACGTTCCAGCACTTCTTCCACGGTATGCACGACCGTGCAGCCCTCGGCTTCAAAGCCGCTTTGCCGGGTCAGAACAATATTTTCACGATTCGGCAGCGGACGTCCGATTGAATCGTATGTCTTCCGTCCCATCAGAATCGGATGACCGGTCGTCATTTTTTTAAAATATTTCAAATCCGCGGGCAGATGCCACGGCAGTCTGTTGTCGATCCCGATCGCGTTGTTGCGGTCCATCGCAAAAATAAAGGAAATACTCACTTGCTCAACACCTCTTCCGGCAATCCCGGAAGACCTTGCGGCCGTTCCGAAATCACCCTATTTTCCGTTCGTAACCGGCCCGAATCTTGCTCCGCGGACATTCCTCCCAATCAAATCGCGATCGGAGCCTTAATGCCGGGGTGCGACTGGTAGCCGACAAATTCGAAATCTTCATACGCGTAATCGAAAATAGAATCCGGCTTGCGCTTGATTTCAAGCTTGGGCAGCGGAAACGGCTCTCTCGCAAGCTGCTTCTCCACCTGCTCCAGGTGGTTCAAATAAATATGCACATCCCCGCCGGTCCATACAAGATCCCCTACTTCGAGATCGCACTGCTGCGCGACCATATGCGTAAGCAGGGCATAGGAGGCCAGATTGAACGGCAAACCGAGGAACGTATCCACCGAACGCATCTGGAACATGCACGACAGCCTGCCGTCCGCCACATAGAACTGGAACGCGTAGTGGCAGGGCGGAAGGGCCATCTGATTTACCTCCGCGACGTTCCAAGCGCTGACGAGATGCCTGCGGGAATCCGGGTTGGTCTTGATCTGGTCGATCACTTGGGTAATCTGGTCGATAGTCCGGCCGTCCGGCGCCTGCCAAGTGCGCCACTGGGCGCCGTATACACGGCCCAAATTGCCTTCCTCGTCGGCCCATTCGTCCCAAATGGTGACGCCATTCTCGTGTAAATACTGAATGTTCGTTTCACCTTTCAGAAACCACAACAGCTCGTGGATAATCGAGCGCATATGAAGTTTTTTAGTCGTTAAAAGCGGAAAGCCTTCCGCCAGATTCATCCGCATCTGACGCCCGAACACGGAAATCGTGCCGGTCCCCGTGCGATCCTCTTTGCGGGTTCCGTTTTCCTTAATATCTTTAAGCAGTTCCAAATACTTATTCATTTCCAAGCGCACCTCAAATCATCGGTTTTCCTTTTTATCCGTACAAAGTCTGTCCTTAGTATATCAGTTTCCTTCTCCCCGGAAAATGAAAAAGAACTTCTCCTTATTCAGAAAAAGTTCCCTGTTCCCTTCCGGCAAACCGTATAGAAGCGTCCCCTTCAAACGAGGAGGGCGCTTCTTTTATTGTCTCCGCAAGGCTCTGTAGGAAAGCAATGCCTAGACTTCGGCCCAAATCCGTTTCACGTTATCCATGGCGATTTTGGAGCCTTGCTTGCATTCTTCCATGCCTTCGAATTCGATGGACAGATAGCCGTCGAAACCGGAACGCTTCACGAGACGCAGCACTTCCCACATGTCGATATCGCCCTGTCCGGCGATGGCACCCCGGAGATAGTTGCCTGCCGTAGTCTTGAACCAGCCTTCTCCCGGATTCCGGTACGAAGGACGGAGATAGAAATCTTTGATATGTACAATGGAGGCAAACGGCAGATTTTTCTGCACGGAAGCGACAGGATTTTCATCCGCGCACATAAAGTTGCCGATGTCCAGCGTCGTTTTGAAATTCGGGCGGTCCACGCCTTGGACGACGGTAAGCACCCGGTCGCTCGCCTGCACCAGATAGCCGTGATTTTCGATACTGGTCGTAATCCCGTACTGCGCGGCATAGTCCGCGATCGTCCGGCACGCTTCGATCATGCGGTCCAGATTGGCGTTGAACGTGCGGATGGAAACGTCTTCATGGCGGGCCACATCGTGACGCATCAGCTTGACGCCCAGCTCGGCCGCTACATCCACTTCCCGTTTCACGCGGGAAATTTCTTCCTCGTAAGCGCCGTCATTCTCGGTCAGGAAGTTGGCCCCGATCGCATAATTGGAAAGCTCGATGCCCAAAGATTGCGCTTTTTCCTTGATGCTTTTGACAAGCTGGGGTTCTTTCGTAAAATCGATTTCAAGCGGAACGACTTCCATATGTTCGCCGCCGTTAGCCGCGATCCAATCCAACGCACTGACATAGTCCAACTCCCCGGCTTTGATGGCACGGTACAAACTGTAAGAGCTTAATCCGATTTTCAAAATGGCCCGCCTCGTTTCTCTGTAAGGGTTATAAGTACACCTGTATCATAGAAAACCGCTCCGCAAGAAGCAAGCTCTCTCCTTCTTCATATACGAGCATAAACGCCGCCCAGACCCCCTTTTTCGTAAAAATAGCTCCGTATAATCCCTCTTGCTCCCAAAAACGTCCTTCCGCCCGGACTTTGTGACCGATTTCACTGTTTCCTTTAAAAGGACCGGAGGTAATACAGGGTACGGTAAAAAAGTCGTCCGGCCTTTCCATACGAATCGGGCCGCCAGGCGAAGGAGGTAGACACGATGAAGCACGTACCGAAAAAAGAACACGACCTGCGCCGCCTGGCCGGATTCATCTTTTTGCTGCACGGATTAATCTTGTGCCTCTACGGCCTGTTCAGCCAAACACCGGGAATGTGGAACCCGTTTGTCTGGTGGGGAACTCTTATGCTGCTCTTCGGTGTCCCCTTCCAGTTCTGGTCCGGATTCGAACGGCAGGCTGAAGAAGAGACGTTTTGAGGCCCCCTTATGATATTTGACTGGTCCTCCATTTCCCGGACGGTCGGCTTTTACCGGAGGCATCAGGTCATTCCGTCGATTGAGGAGATCGAAGATACCTGGCAGAGAGCCCAGGAAGGCAGCCGTGAAGCCGCCATCCGTTTCCTGGACTGGAGGCGTCACTGCCTGTTGGCCAAAACGGACGAGCAGCGGGCCGCCATGGTCCTGATTATGGATTATTCGTACAAGCTGTTTAACGACGGCTCCGCTTCCCGTTAAAAAACCGGCTGACTCGGGCGCCCTTTCCCGTTCAGACGGTTTTTGCCATGCCCAGCCGGGAACGGCGGGAACGCAAAAATCCCCGGTATCCTCTAAGGAAACCGGGGATTTTTCTTGCATGGCCGTGCGATTACTGCATGCCGGAAGCTTGCATTTTTCGCGAGAATTGTTCGATCGTTAATGTATCGGTAGGAAGAGGCTGCAGGTTAGCCTTCTGGTTGATGTTGCTGTACTCGGTTTTGATTTTCGTACCGACTTTGATCGTACCCTGCTTTTCATCGGTGATGTCCAGGTTCGCGTTAATTTCCTGATAAGCCGGGAATTTATCTTTATTGATGGCCGTCAAAATGTTAAAATCGTTGATTTTCAGCACTTTTTTCAGTTCATCGATCGCCTTCTGGGTATCTTCCTTGCTCGAACCGGCGGCAAGTTCTTTCTTCGCCTTCTCGATTTCGGCCGGATCGACTTGAAGCATATCTTTATACTTGTCGCTGGATACCAGATCCAGAAGCTGCGGAGCTACCTTCTCGACAATCGTCTTGATGGCAGGTTCCAGGTTCTCGTTGGTGATCTGGAATTTCACGACCTGCTTCGCGTCTACGTTCTCGGGCAGTCCCGCGTTTTTCTTGTCGACATCGACAAAATACGTTTTTTCGTCAAAGTTGGTCGTAAAGATTTTCATCGCGTCTTGGCCGAACTGCTGCTGTTTCTTCACGTCGATGGCATTGACGTTCACTTTGCCTTCCGTCGTCTGGTTCAGCTCGTTGACATCCATCACGATATATTTACCTACGGCGTCTTTCGGAATAGGCAGAATCGGAATGTTCGGAACCTTCACATACATCTTGTCTTTGGTCATAACCATAGGCAGGGAAATCTTCATCGGCATATCGCCTTTGAGGTTAGCCTCCAGCGTCATTTCCATCTGCATAGGATCGGCCTGGTAAACCCCTTTAGCCGTAAGATCCAGGTTTTTCAGGAAATTGGCTCCCATCGCCAGATTCGGATCCGCATTAAGCGCGGATTCCGGGAAATCCAGGTTCAAGGACATATTCATGTTGAAATCCGCACTGTTCATGGATGAAGCAGCGGTAAAGGATTCCTCCAAAGCCGTTTTTGGTGATTCTTTCTTGCCACACCCCGCCAATACGACAGTAAAAGTCAAAAGCAATACGAGTACAGACATCCAAAATTTGTTCTTCACACGATTTCTCCTCTCTCTCTCCACCTCGTTAATAACAAACATGAACGATTATAATACAGCTTTCAAAGGAAGCAAAGACAAATATTTGTATAAAGGAGGAAATTGAAGAAATCCTGCCCTATTTGGAGTTAACCCGAAACGGAGAGATGTGAAACGCCAGAAACGGTTTATATTGGAAAATGGCAGCCTATACGGAGGCTGGAACCGGATGAACACACCGGTCAAATGGTTTTCATGTCGGATGTACATATTCAGCCTTTAAGTACACGAAACCTTTTGCGCGAAAAGAGCGAATATAAGCCTAACACTTTATGGAGGAGGTAAAAACGATGGTTGGAAAGCGGAAAGATTGAAAGAGCAAAGAAGGCGTCCGCTCCGTCACATGCGGCTTATCCCCGGCAACTGCTGCTGGCCTTCTCTCTCTTTTTACGGGTAACGCATGAAACGAAAAGCCCTTGCTCCGGACGGCAGAGCCGGGCTCCGTGCGGGAAACTCCGGATACGCCGGGATTTAATCCTCGTCGGGATTTTCCCATTTCCTGGAGTACGCCTTGTTGGTGATCCAAATCGTTGCCCATAAAATCAGGCCCGCCAAAGCCAGGCCGATAATCAGAGATGCGACCATCATAGCTGCTGCCCCCCTTCTTGTTACCCCCATTGTAGCGAATGAAATGAGAAGATGATAGTGTTTTCACCGCTTAGTCACAATTGCCCGCGTTGGGTTTTTCAATCCGCTTAAGGTATAATAAAACGTGTTGTATTCCGGGGCCGTCCCGCATAAGGATGCGCCCTTTTTTAATTCAAGGAGGAACTACCATGACCCCGAAAAAAAGAATCACCCGGCTTCTGATCCTGGCTTCCGCCGTCGCACTTTTCGCAGGCTGCGAAAACAGCAAGGAAACGGGCGGGGCTTCCCCGGCCGCCACTTCGACTCCGGTTACGTCCGCGGTAACTTCGCCTTCCGCAAGTCCGTCCGCAGCACCGGGAAGCACGAGCAAGCCGACGACTTCACCTACGCCGTCTTCCACCTCCAAAGGAACCGGAACGGGCAAAGGAACGGATGGCGCGGAGCAGGTTGCCGCCAAGCCGGAAAGCATGACCGTGCTGGTTAACAAACAATTCAAGCTTCCGGACACATACAAGCCTTCCGATCTGGTATACCCGGATGTGAATTTTGTATTCGCCGAAAAAATCGAGAAGCGCATGATGCGCAAAGAAGCGGCCGGCGCGCTGGAGAATATGTTCGACGCGGCCAAGAAAGCCGGAACGCCGCTGGCCGGCGTGTCCGCTTACCGTTCCCACTCCACGCAGACAACCCTGTTCAACCGTTACGTACAAAAGGACGGCGAGGACGCGGCCAAGAAATACAGCGCCGTTCCGGGTCACAGCGAGCATGAAACGGGACTGGCCATAGACGTTGCGGGCAGTACGGGCAAATGCGCGGCCGAAGACTGTTTCGGCGGAACGCCGGAAGCCAAGTGGCTGGAAGACCATGCCCACGAATACGGGTTTATCATCCGCTATCCGAAAGGCAAGGAATCCGTCACCGGCTATCAGTACGAGCCGTGGCACCTGCGTTATGTAGGCATCCAGATGGCCAAAGACATCAAGGCGAAGAACACGACGATGGAAGAATATCTGAATGCCGTTCCGGTAGCGAAATAACGCCGGATTCGAAAAAAGCCGTCCCTTTTTGAGGGGCGGCATTTTTTTTGTGCTCAGGCGGTCACTGCAGCCTGAAGACGCAGGGATTTTTGCGGAAAGTTGAAACGATTCCGGTCTTTAGCTCGTAACAGCATCAAAAGAAAATACGGTATAGGCACTGCCGCAGCCAACGGCAGTTGATTTACACGGCATTGCCGGCCGGTTCGGCAGGCAGGCCGCGTCCCGTCCCTGGAGGATGAATGACACTAGCAGTCTTCCACCACAAGCGCATAGACGATACCCGGACCGTGCACACCGATGGTCAGGTCGTTCTCAATATCCGCGGAGCGGCTCGGACCCGACACGAAGTGGATTCCGGCCGGCCTTTCCGCGGCCGCCAGCCCGTCAAGCGGACGAAGCACCTCGCCGAGGCGCATCTTCATCCGGCTGGCCGGAACCACCGCGACGAGGACGGCCGGCAGCAGGCTGACGCTTCTGCCTTTGCGGGGAGAGGACATGAGCACGAGCGTGCCGGTATGAGCCGCGGCGCAGTCGGCGGCCACGAGCCCGATATCGGCCCCGGCCGCGTCTGCCAGCCATGTCTCCTTCTCCTCGTCCGAGGCATGCTCCGTGTTCCAGACCGTCACGCGGTGCAGCCCCTCCGCGGTTTCCAGTCCCGCCGCTATCACGTCCAGCTCCGGCTGGTCTTGGAGAATGATCCGCCTAGCCTCCAGGTCACGAATCAGCCTCCGCACGAAAGCGGACGCCTCCTCCATGGAGGCCAGCTTCTCGGCATGGCCTCCCGCCTTGCGCCAGTTGTCCATAAAGAGGCGGATGCGCGCCTCTTCGTCGCAATCTACGGCGTTCCAGAAGTCGGGCGCCCCCTGGAACGGTCTGGCCGGGCGCTCCGTTATCCGGGGACGCCCGAGCCGGGCCGCTATTCCGCCGAAGAACGCCTCCTGCTTCCGCCTGGACTCGGCTTCCAGCCTGTTCAGTAAATCGGCGTCCGATTTACTCATGACGGCCGCCTCCTTTCCGCCGGGCGTCCAAAATCCGCTCCATGCGGTTCTTCACGCCCGGGTCCATCTCCGGCAGGCTTCCGGCGGCTTCTTCGGCGAGGCTTTTCCAGTCCTCCCGGAATGTCTTCGGCGGAAGCGCCGGGGCGTAGCGGTGCGTGGTCCAGCCCTTGAGCGGACCGATTCTCGCTTTGATCACGCCGCCGCGGGCGACGAACCGCTGGCCGAATCTGCCCAGCGCCGCAATCCGCCGCAGGCGCCTGGCATCGGCCATGATATAGCCGAAGGCGGACATGCCCGCCTTCTCCGCCGCATCCCCATGGCCCTTCTCCACCTTGCGGCTGCGCAAATAAACGAGCATGTCGTGCAGCGGGATTTTGACCGGGCAAGCCTCATAGCAGGCGCCGCACAAGGTGGATGCGCTGGCAATGTCGTCCCACTCGGCCGTGTTCCGGTTAAGCGCCGGGGTAAGAACAGCCCCGATCGGGCCGCTGTAAGTGCCGCCGTACGCATGCCCGCCGATGTGCCGGTAGACCGGGCAGGCATTCAGACAGGCGCCGCAGCGGATGCAGTTCAGCAGTTCCTGGAAATCCGGGTCTCCGAGCTGAAGCGAGCGTCCGTTGTCCAGGATGATGACGTGCATCTCCTCCGGGCCGTCCCCGTCCGGCTCTCTTCTCGGCCCCGTGATAACCGACATGTACACGGTCAGCTTCTGGCCGGTGGCCGAGCGCGGCAGCAGCGTCGCCATGACCTCCAGATCGTCCAGCGTCGGAATGATCCGCTCCATTCCCATGAAGGTGATCTGCGTCTTGGGGACGGTGCTGACCATCCGGCCGTTGCCTTCGTTCTCGAAGAGAACGATAGAGCCCGTCTCGGCGACGGCGAAATTGCAGCCGGTCATGCCGATGTCCGCCTCCAGGAACTTCTCCCGCAGCTTCCGGCGCACGAAGCCCGCGAGCACGGCCGTATCGGGCGGCAGCGTTTCGCCCGCCTCTTCCGACAGCAGTTCCGCGATCTGGTAGCGGTTTTTGTGAATCGCGGGAATAATGATATGAGACGGCGCTTCCCCGGCAAGCTGGATAATATACTCGCCGAGGTCCGTCTCCACGGCTTCAATGCCGAGCTCTTCAAGTGCCCGGTTGATGTGAATCTCTTCGGATACCATGGATTTGGACTTTACGACGCTCTTCGCTTTTTTGTGCCGGGCGATTTCCATCGTAATCGACACCGCCTCCTCCGCCGTGTCCGCAAAATGCACGTGGACGCCCTGCGCCCTCGCATTTTCCACAAAAGCGCCGAGGTAATAATCGAGATGCGCGATCGTATGCAGGCGGATCTGGCGCCCGCGTTCCCGCCATTCTTCCCAGTTTCCCTGCTCGGCGGCCGCGTTCAATTTGCCGGTTTTCAGACGCTCGGTCGTGAACTTGACGGCTTTCCGCAGGAAATCGTTGTTGAGCGCGATTTTCGCACGGTCTTTCACACTGCCTCCCGCACTGCCTTCACCGTTAAACATACTCATCGGCCCGTCTCACTCCCTCCTCCAAAAGTTCCGCCAGATGCATGACCTTAACCGGTTTGCCTCTGTGCAGCAGACTGCCGGATATATTCATGAGGCAGCCCATATCAAGACCGACGAGCACCTCCGCTTCCGTTTCCAGGACATGATCGGATTTCTCCGTGACCATCGCGCCCGATATGTCGCTCATTTTGACGGCAAACGTGCCTCCGAATCCGCAGCAGTCCTCCGCATGGGGCAGCGGAATAAGCTCAAGGCCCCGCACATGTTCCAGGAGAGAGGCCGGTTCATCTTTGATTCCAAGCAGCCGCGAACCGTGGCAGGACGGATGATACGTTACCTTGCGGGGGAACACCGCTCCGAGATCGGTAACGCCCAGCACTCCGACGAGAAATTGCGTAAACTCGTACGTTTTTTCCCCCAGGGCTTCCGCTTTGGCAAGCAGATCCGGATCGTCCTGAAACAGCTTCGGATAATAGTGCCGGACCATCCCCGTGCACGACCCGGAAGGCGACAGGACAAAGTCGCTGTCGTCAAACGCTTCCAGCAAAGTCCGGGCCGACTTCCGCGCATCGTCCCAGTAGCCGCTGTTAAAAGCCGGCTGTCCGCAGCAGGTCTGCACTTCCGGGAAATGAACCTCTATGCCGTGCCTGGCGAGCAGACGCACCATCGCCTGCCCGACCCGCGGATACACGAGGTCGCTCAGACAGGTGATGAATAAGGAAACCTTCATGATGAATCGCCTCTTTTCGAATGAAAGCGTTCTCTTATAATAGTAGAAACACGTCTCAGCGGTTTAAAAAAAGCCCGTTCCGGTCCCGCGGCAAGTAGGAGGAACGGGCAGAAAGACTCACAGGGAAGCTCAGGACAGCCGGGTAACCTTTACGCCTTTCTCTTGAAGGGCTTCCAAGCTTTCCGCGTCCGTCGATGAATCGGTAATGACATGACCGATCCCCTCCCATGAAGCGACGTGGGCAAACGCCTGCAGGCCGAACTTGCTGTGGTCCGCCAGCAAAAACACGTCGTCGGAGATGGCGATCATCTTGGCTTTGACCAGCGCCTGAAGCTCGCTCGATTCCGAGATGCCCCGCGCCGTGTGGACGCCTTTGCACGACAGGAACGCTTTATCGACGTGGTACGTATCCAGGGAGCGTTCGGCCAGCGGACCGGCGTAAGAGAGCGACTGCGGAAGAAGACGGCCTCCCGTGGAAACGACCTGAATTTTCTCCTTGGAGCTGAGTTCCAAGGCGACTTGGATAGAGTTGGTCAGCACCGTCAGCGGTTCGTCGGGCAAAATTTGCGCCATGTACCAAGCCGTCGTGCTCGCATCGAGAATAATCCGGTCGTTCTCCCGGATATGCCGGACGGCTTCTTTGGCGATGCTCCGCTTGAGGTCCGCGTGCACCGTTTCCCGTTCCTTGAACGGGATCTCGGACTGGGATTCTCCCACGCGGACCGCTCCGCCGTGACTGCGCATCAGCCGGCCTTCGCTCTCCAGCTTATCGAGATCGCGGCGGATCGTCTCCTCGGTGACTCCGCAGAGCTCGCTGAGCTCCGTCACCCGTATGCTGCCTCTTTCATTGACCAGCGCGGTAATTTTCTGCCATCTTTCCGCTACAAGCATCGTGCATCCTCATTTCATCGTTCCATTCTTGCGGAGGCGGGCCCGCTGTTCCGCTGCGGTAAGGAATAAAGCAGCCCGGGTCCAGGTCCCGCCTCTGTTTCTTTTATTGTACAATATCGCGCGATGACGCGCCTCCCTCCGGCTATCGCGTGAACGCAGCCGGAACGCCGCCGTCTACGGTGAGCATGCAGCCGGTCGTCTTCTCCGATTTCGACGAAGCGAAGTAGGCGATCGCTTCCGCGATATCGTGCGGATAAACGTTCACGAGCAGCGTCGTCCGCTGCCGGTAGTACTCCTCCAGCTGGTCCGGCTCGATGCCGTAAGCGGCGGCGCGTTCGCTGCGCCAACCGGAATTCCAGATGGCGGAGCCTTGGAGCACGGCGTCCGGCAGCACCGAATTGACGCGGATGCCGTAGGCGCCTCCTTCGGCGGCAATGCAGCGGGCCAAGTGGATTTCGGCGGCTTTGGCCGTGCTGTAGGCGGATGCGTTCTTACCCGCATATACGGAATTTTTGGAGCCGACGAATACCATGCTGCCGCCGGTTGCCTGCGCCTTCATGATCTTGAACGCTTCCCTCGCCACGAGAAAATAGCCCGTTCCCAGCACGCTCATGTTCAGGTTCCATTCTTTAAGGGTTGTATCTTCAAAAGGACTGGATGTCGCCAGGCCGGCATTGTTCACGATGATATCCACCCCGCCGAAGGCAAGGATGGTCTCCTTGTACGCTTCCGCGACCTGTTCTTCCCGCGTAACGTCCATTGCGGCGGCTACCACGCGTCCCGGCCCGTACTGTCCGTTAAGCTCCGCCGCCAGCGTCTGCGCCCCCTCCAGATTAAGGTCGGCCAGCACGACGTGAGCGCCGCCCTTCAGCAGCTCGCGGGCGGCCGCGCCCCCAATGCCTCCGGCTCCGCCGGTGATGAACGCCACTTTCCGGGAAAATTCGGCTTCCGCAGGGGCGAGAGTCAGTTTATAGAGCTCCAGCGGCCAGTACTCCACGTTATAGGACTCGTTCTCACTCAGCGAAACGAAATTTCCGAGCGCCGTAGCCCCCCTCATCACAGCGATGGCACGGTGGTAAAGGGCTCCGCTGACCTGGGCCATCGCCCGGCTTTTGCCCGTATTCACCATCCCGAGTCCGGGAATCAGAATCACTCTCGGCGCCGCCTCGAACATCACGTCCCCCTCGTTCTTGTTCCGTTCGAAGTAGGCCCCGTACTCTTCCTTGTAAGCGGCGATACCGGTCTTCAGCGCTTCGATAAGGGCCGGAACATCCCCATCGGCGGGGTTCCACTTCACATAGAGCGGCTTCATTTTCGTATGAACGAGATGGTCCGGACAGGCCGCTCCTACCTGGGAGAGCACCTGCGCGTCACGGCTGTTCACGAAAGCCAGCACGTCTTCTGCGGCATCGGCCGTCAGCAGCATCTGCTTTTCTCCGCCGACAGCTCCGCGGATGACCGGCAGTACCTGCGCCAGAACTTCCCGGCGCGCGGTTTCCGTCAGCGCTTCATACTTCGCGCCGCCAAACATCACAGCGCGGTTCGCACGCGCTTCGATGAAGCTTTCCGCCTCCGAGATAATCTCGATCGTCTTCTTGTAGCAGGCCGCCGACGTTTCTCCCCAGGTGACCAGGCCGTGCTTTTCCATAAGGACAAGCTCGGCATCCGGGTTGCCGTGTACGGCTTCGGCGATCATTTTCGACAAGGTGAAGCCCGGACGCACATACGGCACCCAGACAAACCGGTCGCCGTAAATTTCGCGCGCCAGCTCTTTGCCGTTATCCGCGCAGCAGAGGGCGATGATGGCATCGGGATGCGTATGATCCACATGTTTAAAAGGAAGAAACGCATGCAGCAGCGTTTCGATCGAAGCCCGCGGGTGCCGGCTGTCCACCATGCAATGTCCCAGATAGGCGACCATTTCTTCGTCGCTCATTTCTTTCCGCTCCATCAGCGGACGAATATCGTCCAAGCGCAGACCCGTGAAATTTTCCGCTTTCATGGATGCAAGGTCCGAACCGCTGCCTTTTACCCACATAACCTCGATTTCCCGCCCGCGAAAATCCGTGACTGTCGTCTTGGCCGAAGTGTTCCCGCCGCCCCAGTTGGCGACCGAACGGTCAAACCCGAGCAGGTTAGAACGATATACCAGTTCGTCCAAGCCTTTCTTAACGCCTACCGCGATTTCCGCATCCCATAAATTTGCCGTCATTTTTGTGCTCCTCCTCAGGAATAGAACGAGTATTGGTTTACTTTGTATTTATTTGTTTTCTTTTATTTTATGTTATCATACCTTTATTTATTTTTGAATTGTTATTTTTATGTTTGTTTTTCTTTGGATAAGTAAAAAAAGACAAAAACGGGAGAGCTTGTCCTGTTCTTGTCTTTTTCTTATGAGTGGTCTGACTACCTATCGGGCTTGATCTGCCCTTTAACGGAAATGGTCCCAAAAATCCCAATACTTAAAATACTTGGTGCGCAGAAAATATCTCGACGGTAAATGATCGGCCGGCAGACGGTCGCGTTCTCCCTGGTTTGGTTCATCCTTCCGTTCCCCGTTCTTCGGCTGAGCTTCCGTACGGCTTGGCGTCACCCGGTTTCGCTGCTCTTGCGCGCGATAAGTTGTCCCGTTTACCCGTTGATCTTTTGCAGCTTCCGCTCCTTCATTAGAAAAGGCTTCCGTCTGGAGGTTGCCGCAGTGTCTGCCGCAGCCTGTCCCCTCTCCGCCGCCAAAAGCCCTCCCGCATATCCCGTTCCGGCACATGGAGATCACCTCTTTTGTAGAATTAACCGCCCGGTTATCTTTTTCCGTCTTCCTTCTTCTCTATAAAAGTTTGTCGTCAAATTAAGAGTTTGCCGTCAGCCCCGGTTCCGGCACCGTTTTGCGGGCAGCCCACAGCCGATATGGAATGATGAGGACCAGACACACGAGGAACAAGGCGTAAAACTGCGGATTCGGAATCCGGTTAATGCGGAAAACGGCATCCAGCAGAGCGACCAAGAAAGCAAACGCAATGCGCGCGCTCCTTGTCGCAGGCGTGGACTTGGGATCCGTGATCATGAAGAAGGCAAACAGCTGAAGGGAGGCGCCCATAAGAGGCCCCAGGGCCGCAAACAGAGGCGCTCCGAAGAAGAAATGCCGCACGAACGCAAACAGCGTAAAGCTCCCCAGAAAAGCAAGCACCGCATCGAGCCGGTTGGCAATGTAGCACACCACGATGCCCAGGGACAAGATCACAATCATGACGCCGATGCCGTTCGTCCACTGCTTGGGGGTACTCACCGCATATTGGGGCAGGGAGTAAAGCATGATGACCATCGCCACATTGTTGGGGTTGAAAATATGCCCGCCCTTGAACCGGATGGCATATTTCAGCGCGATCGCGATGACGGCCGTAAGCGCGTAAGGCCACAGCAGGTTAGAGCTGAGCAGCAGAGAGACGCCGATTCCCGTGATCAGGGCGCTAAGCGGAAATATCCACGTTTTATTTCTCAGCCGGTTCAAAATCACTTCCGTTCCCATGGTACAAAAAACGGACACAAGAACCGCATCCCACTTCTGAAAAAAGCCCAGATACACCTGCCCGGCTATCGCAAAGCTGCTCAGAAACGCCAGAATGAAGTATCTCGGATCGATCCGGTAATCCCGCCAGGATACGACCGAACGCAGATGCGTGTTTAATTCGTTGCGCATAAAATTCCTCCGTTACTTCGAAATGGTTGAAATCTGAAACCGCCTGTAAGAAGCGGACCGGGCCGATTTCCGGTTAATGCTTTTCCATTCCACTTTGTAGTTCCCTACCGTGCCCTGCTCATGCTCACCCAGAAGTCCCTTGAGCTTATTTTCCGCCTCCGTTTTGCGCAGCGCAGCCGCCCTTTCCTCTTCCGCTCCCTGCCGGTACTGCCCGATCCAGCGTTCCGCTTCTTCCGTCAGGGGCACGGAAGAGGTCCGGCTCGTGACCGGCGGATACAGACGGTTCAGCAAATCGGACGATGCGTCCGTTCCGTCGAAGGCCGGCGGTCTTTTTTCCAGGACATGCCCGTTCCAAAATACGGTTTCCCTTTCGATAAGCTCCTCTATCCTTTCCTCGCTGCGCTCCAGACGCACCGTACGGAATTTGTTGCCGCCGATCAGAACGGCTACCCACCAGTGGCCTGCGCCCGTAACGGCCATATAGTGCTGGCACTGAAAATCGATTCTCGCGGGAACCCGGCCCTCCTCCCATTCTTCTTTGCTGAATTCGCCGGCTGTTTTGCATAACAGACCCGCTTGAGAGCCAATCACCCAGCGATCCAGGCCGGCCAGCATAAAAGAGTGCTCCGGGTGCTGAAAGATCGAGTTTCTTCTCATCACCCTGTGTCCGGTCCGGTCCGTAAATTCCCGGGCGATAAAATCTTTGAGCTTACTGCCGAGCCTCATCGCTTCCTTCTCTTCCGCAGGAGGCAGTTCTCCGGTTTTATCCAGGTAAACTTCCAGAGCGGATTTCCATTTGTCCGCTCCGCACACGGCTGCCGCATCGCTGCCGCCGATTCCTTGTCTCCGCCAGGCCAGCCATTCCCCGTAAGAAAGCTCCCGGGTATTCACAAGCTTTTTCGCACGCATGCCATCTCTCCTTTGCACCGGCAGCTCACGCTGCGGTTACGGGCTATTCTTCCTTAAGCAGGTTTCGTACGGTATCCATCCATCTCAAGTAATAATCCGCTTCCGTATCGTTATGCCCCATCAGCTGCACGGCCTCGTGAACGCGGTCCACAAATCCGGTGACTGTAAGAATGACGGGGAAGGTATATTTCTCCAATTGTTCATCCCAGTAGACGGGGTCCTGCAGGCGGCGCGCTTCCCAGCCGAAGGCAAGCCCCTGCCGGAAAGCAGGCCGGTATTGTACGGGAATCTGTTTATCCGTTTGGGCGGCGAACGCAATCTGGTCGAAAAAGCTGTAGGCGGCAGCCAGCCCTACTCCACTATATGCATCGTTTCTGAATTCAGCAGGCAAATTTTCCAGTTCGGCAGCCGTTTTTTGTAAATCGAATTCCGTCAAAAACCATAAACACCTGCCTAACCCCTGATAACAGACGCGCCGGTAAGGAACCGGAAACTTGTTAAATTTCTGAATAATCTGTTTATTTTTCTTGTAGTGAAACAAGGCCGTTTGAAATCCGACTCCGTCGAACACAATGGGCGCGTATCTTGGATGGAGCTGCCCCATCCAGCGCTTGTATGCCCGGTACCGGAAGCCGTGACGGATCGTGAGATACCATCCGAGCCCCACGTAATATTGGTACAAATATCCCGGCGACAGCCGGTGAATGTAGGCTTCGAAACGTTTTCCGCTTGACGGGAATAAAGAAGATTTTACGCCAAGTCCCATGCCGGTCCCTTCGTAAGCGAATCCTTTATAGAACGGCTCAAAACTTGTTTCCAATCTGGAGCGCAGCCCCGACGTTCCCGGTACCGGTTTTAAAGCCCAGTTGCTGCCAGACAAGAACGCCCTTAGAATCTGCGGGAATTTGCGGTCGTAATGGACATGGTGCGTGATCGGAAATTTGGCGACCATCTTCGGGATGCTGCGGTGAAAAGCTTTCAGATAAATGAACGGAGCAAGAACCGCTAGAAATGCCCCTAATCCGGATATGACGGCAACAACTTGCATGAACCCATCTCCTCCGCTTTTCGTGTGGCTGAAACGGTTGGCGCGTTTTTAAAATACGACTTGCCTGCTTTCGTTATTTCACTCCCTTTTCTTCTATTGTGAAGCGGCTTTGCTCAATCTGTAGACGGACGGGTTCACCCCCACCTTTCTCTTGAAAATTCTGCCGAAGTGAGTCAAATCGTTATAGCCTACCGAGAAACAAACATCGGTGACGGGCTCTCCCCTTTGCAGCAATAGCTTCGCCTTCTGGATCCGTTTATTCATCACATATTCTTTGAAGCCCGTTCCCACATACTTCTGGAACATCCGGGAATAGTGGCACCGGCTGACATAGATTTGCGAAGCGACCTTTTCGAGATTCAGATCGTTTTCGCATATGTTCTCGTCGATGTAGGCCAGTGATTCCGCGAAAAGCCGGTTATCATGGGAAACTTCTTCATTCTGGGCCACCATATCAATCAGAGATATTAAGGAAGACAAGCTGATTTTATCGGCCCCGGCCAATGCGAGCATAGGGCTGTTGATTCGCAGCTCGTTTACGTTCCAGGCTTTCGGAAAAACCGGCTCGAAGGTAAGAAATACGATAAGTTTATAGCGCGCCTTCTTGACCAGCTGGAGAGCGGAGTTAAAATCGACAAACTCGGTCAACTTCACTTTTTTGGAAAGAAGCAGCAAATCCGCAAGGTAATCTTTACATTTCTCGGCTTTATGTACAAAGACCAGCAAATCCACTTCGTTCATCCCCCTCTTGATAGTCGGTGAATTTTTTATAAATGACATAAAATCTATAAAATGGCTGATTACACCTTTCTAAAATAAATTTTACCAATAAAAATTTGTCGATGATCTGCTTGGATTGTCACCTATCCGTCTTTTTTTGTCATGAAGTTTCACATCCTTAGAAAAGGCAGATATATTCAAATTCATTGGTGGAATCTGGTAAAACAAATTATAAACGCTTATGCGTACGAAAACAAGGTTAAATTCGTATATGCGTATTTTTTTAACTATTTGTAAGAAAGGAATAAATAGCTATTTTCTAGAACTAATGTTTGATATACTATTAGAACATATGTTTGTTGATTGTTCTGGATTATGCCGAATTGGGGGCTTGAGAATGAATGAAATTAATCATCGCATCAAGGAGCTGCGGTTAAAGCACAACTTGACCATGGCCAAGATGGCCGCTATGATCGGAGTTTCTCCGGGAAACATCAGTGATTGGGAAAATGGCAAAAAAAAATCGACCCCTACTGCTAGAGCATTGATCTCCATTTCCAAACAATTCAACGTTTCCCTTGACTGGCTGATGACAGGCACGATTCCCGATTTTCCTGCGAACTTCATACCCTTTCCACCTTCCGTGAAAAGCCATCCCCATATAGATGCCTTGTATGACGTCGCCGAACAGCTTGAGGAGGAAGACCTGGTGCTTCTCCAGACGATGGCCGCTCATCTTGCAAGCAAGAACCGGGCTCAGACGCCGGGTGATCTATACCGGTCCGGTAAGGTGAAGACCGCTTCCATCCAGCCGGGCGGCGAACTCCGTGAAGCTTCGCTCTCCGCGGAATATTACGTCCGGCTTCCCCTGATCGGTAAAGTTACGGCGGGCAGTCCCATTCTGGCTGCGGAGAATATCGAAGAGTATTTCAGCGTCCCCAAAAATCTGGTGGGCCAGGGAAAACATTTCATCCTGCGGATTCAAGGGGAAAGCATGATCAATAAAGGAATCGAGAACGGCGATCTGGTGCTCGTCCGTCAACAGTCGTCGGCGGACAACGGAGAAGTGATCGTCGCTTTGATCGACGGCGAAGAAGCGACAGTAAAAACCTTCTTCAAAGAGTCCAACCGGGTTAGGCTTCAGCCTGCGAACGATCGCTTTCAGCCGCTCTATCCGGTTAACGTCAGCATATTGGGCAAAGTCGTAAGCGTGCTGCGGGACGCCGAATAAACCGGTACGGAAGTCAACAAACGCCGTACAGCCGGCAACAAACGAGGAGTCCCGCCGGCCTCCGCCATCGTATCCTAGTTTCATAACGGATGAATGGAGGGCTTGTCTTGCCGTCGCTGGATCGATTTGTTGTCGGGCTGCCGGACCGTCAGGCAGAGGAACCGAGTCAAGTTACGGAGTGCGCATTCGACAGATGCAGGAACCCGATTTATGCCGGGGAGAAGAATTGGGACTTCGACCGGGACTGGTTCTGCAGCGCAGCCTGCATCGCCAGGCACTTGGGCGCCGAGAAACGCTATGTCGAATAGCCGCCCAAGAAAAAGTCCGGGAACGGAAGCTCCAAACGGAGCCGCCTCCCCGGACTTTTTGGCGTCTAAACAGCCGGCAGCACAGCGGCTTCTCCTCTTCGGAGGAAGTCCTCCGCCCTGCCGTCAGGCTTTAAACGGGAATTCCCGGTTCTCCCGTTTTTTTGGCCAGCAGCCTGTAGGGCACTCCGAGCAGGAGCGTGACCAGAAATGAAGCGTAAAACTGCGAATTCGTTATTTGATTCACACGCAGCCAGGCATCCGTAAATGCGATAAGAAAGGCGAACAGGATCCTCGCTTTCCGGGTGGGCGGCGTCGTTTTGGGATCCGTAATCATAAAGAAGGAAAAAAGCTGAAAGGATGCCCCCATCATCGGTCCGAAGGCGTAGAGGGCCGGCTCCCCGAACACTCCCACTCTTATGGAAGCAAAGAAGGAAAAACCCCCGATAAAAGCCAGGACGGAATCCAGCCGTTTGGCTTTATAGGCCGCGAAGAGACCGAGAATCATAATAAGGCTCATGACCTCGATCCCGTTGGTCCACTGCTTGGGCGTACTCACGGCGTAGGCGGGCAGTGCGATCAGCATGATCACCATCGCAACATTGTTCGGGTTGAAAATGTGGGCTCCCCGCAGCCTGACGAACTGCTTGATCGTGACGGCAAGAACGGCCGTCAGGATATAGGGCCATATGGCATAGGAGCTTAGCAGCAAACTGATGCCGATGCCCGTAATCAGGGCGCTCAAGGGGAACGCCCATTTCTTCTTCAGCCAGCCGGCCAGAATAAACTCAAGAATGACCGCCGTAAGAACAGACGCGAAGAATGAGTCCCATCTCTGAAAAAAACCGAGAAACAACTGGCCTGCGGCAACAAAGGACAATAAAAACGCCAAAATGTACAGTCTCGGATCTTTGCTCATCTAGTCCTTCTTTTCGGTCAGCCGCAAAATCTGGTTTTTGGGAACGTCCTGGAACTGTTCCACTCTTCCGCTGGGCCAGCGCACCGTGATCTTGTCCACTTTGTCCGCTTTGCCGAGACCGAAGTGCAGACGCGGATCGCTCTGGCCGCCGAAGCTGTTGGCGCCGTCTTTTTCCATGACCGTTTCCACTCCGTTCACTTCAAAAGTCACCCGGGCTCCTACCGCGTCCCGGCTGCTCGGCGCCGTACCCGTCAGATCCAGCTTGATCCAGTTGTGCTGATCGGTGACGGTATTCTCGTAAACCCGGGCCGGTCCGCCCTGATTGGCAAACACCAGGTCAAGCTTGCCTTGGTTGCGGATGTCGACCGCCGAAATTCCGCGCCCGTCTTCCACGAAGTCGAGACCGACCTGTGCGGCAATATCCGTAAATTTATTTCCCTGCGGGTAGAAAAGAAATTTGTTCTCATAGCCGGAAAGACTTTTGTCGGCGAAAGCCGGCCAGTTTTTCGTATCCTCGACGATATTGCCCGGTGTCGTTGCGAGCGTCCCCAGATCGAACCAGTAATCTTTCTTCTTGCTGGCGGATACAAACCCCGTTTGGACGACCAGACTCGAATTGCCGCTGTTGTCCAGGTCCATAAAACGGGCTCCCCAGGAGAAGCCGGCCAAATTGACGCCCATTTCCTTCCCGCGGTCGATAAATTGGCCGTCTTTCTCGTGCCACAACTGGTTGCCTTCCAGAATATATTGGGATTTGCTGACGTTGCTGACGTACATGGCCGGCCTGCCGTCATGGAAAATATCCGCAAAATCGACGTTCATTCCTTTAAACGTATCATCTCCGATTCCCCTCGGCTGAACGACGGCCGTAAACTTCTTCCCCTTCTCGTTCAGATACAGGGTATCCGGTCCGAAATCGTTGGCGTTGTAGATGTCCGGCCAGCCGTCGTTGTTCACGTCCCATGTCCCGGAAGCGAGGGTCCAGCCCGTATCGCCCACCCCGAGCTCTGCGGTAACGTCCGTGAAGGTGCCATCCCCGTTATTCCGGTACAGCACGTTCCGTCCGCCGTTGCGCGCCCGCTCGAAATCGTTATGCATAATCTTCGTCGTCGTCAAATTCCACAGGTCGTTCTTTTCATGAAAATAACAAGACAAGTACAGATCCAGATTGCCGTCTTTGTTGTAATCGAGGACGATCGCCTTGTTGACGTAGCCCTTGTATCCGACGCCCGCCTGATCCGTGACTTCCGTAAAAGTTCCGTTCCCGTTATTGTGAAACAGGCGGCTTTTGCCCCAAGAACCGACGAACAGGCTCGGATATCCGCTGTTATCGTAATCGAACCAGACGGCCGCCTCCGAGATCCCGTCCTTGTTAACATCCGCAATTCCGGCGGACTCCGCCGTTTCGGTAAAGGTGCCGTCCCCGTTGTTGCGGAAGAGGGCGTTCTTGGAGCCTTTGGCGGAATTTACGAAATAAAGGTCCATAAACCCGTCTCCGTCATAATCCGCCGTAAACACGCCCGCTCCCGTCGAAGCCATCCAGGGCATAATGTTCGCCACTTTGGGGTCGAACGTCGGCTTGCTGTGGGTGAATTTGACACCGGAAGCCTGTGTGGTCTCCTTCAACGAAAAGCCGAAATCCGTCCGGCTCTGCCCGGCGCCGCAGCCGGTGGCCGTTATAAGCAGCGCCGACACGGCAAGCAGCATTTTGCTCAAAGGTTTAACCTGCATATACTCTCCATCTCCTCATCCATTCATAATGAGATCCGGCTCAGCTTTGTCCCGCCCTACCTGTAATAAAGGTCAGAATATCCTCCAGTGTCGCGATGCCGCCGAGATCGTCCTCCGTCATTCTCACGCCGAATTCTCTTTCCAGGGTCACCACGAGTTCCAGGACAGCCAGAGAATCGATCCCGATTTCAGGCAGGGGTTTCCGCAGGAAAGCGTCGGCGTCGAGTTCTTCCACCGGCTCCGTCGAATCGAGAAGACTCACCGTTACTTCGATAATGCGGGATTTCACAGTTTTAACATTCATGACAGTTCTCCTTTTCAAAGTAATCCTCCGTCCACAACCAGCACGGCACCGTTCACATAAGAAGCCGCATCCGAGAGAAGGAAAAGGACGGCGGAGGCCGCCTCTTCGGGCGTTCCCAATCTTCTCAGCGGGATATCCTTTTCCAGGTTCCGCTTGCGGCGGACGGGAACGGATTCCAGCATGTCGGTGCCGATAAACCCGGGGGCAACGGCGTTTACCCGTATGCCCAGCGGCCCCGCCTCCTTGGCAAGCGCCTTGGTCAGACCGATAACGCCCGCCTTGGAGGCGGCATAATTGGTTTGTCCCGCGGCTCCGGCAAGTCCGGTCACGGAGGAGAGGTTCACCACGCTCCCGCCGGAAGCGGCAAGGGGACGGATGAGGGCTTTCAGAATGACGTACAGCGAGGTAAGGTTCACCTGAAGGACCGTGTCCCACTGCTCGTCGGTCATCCGGTACATGGGCGTATCCTGTAAAATGCCGGCGTTGTTGACGACACCATCTACGGGGCCCTCTTCAAGCAGCTTTCCGACCATACCGGCGACGGCAAGCCTGTCCGTAAAATCCGCCTGCACGCAGGAGACACGCGATAAATCCCTCCCCGTCTCATCCAGAAGAGATTCGGCCGCCTGCCGGTCCTTCGAGTAGGTGAAGACGACGCGGGCACCTGCCGAAGCCAGCTGTTTAACGACGGCTCTGCCGATCCCCCGCGACCCTCCGGTCACCAAAATCGTTTTTCCTGCAAAACTGTAAGTCGTCGTTGCCATAGTTCCTCCTAATCCGGCTTGTTGAACAGGACAGCCGCGTGGAATCCGCCGTAAGCGGGTACCGATTTTAAGGCGGACGCCGTTTTTTTGTGCACGGTTTGCGTCTGAACGGGAAGCTGCACTCTCGGATCGGCTTGTTCGTAATTCAGCGTACGAAGCAGAGTCTCTCTCTTCATGCAGTGCAGAAGAAGCACGGTTTCGATCATGGCACTCGCACCCAGCAAATGCCCGAAATACCCCTTGAAGGAGGTTACGGCCGGAACCGGCCGGTCCAGCCCGCCGAAGGCACGATGGATTTCGTTCGCCTCGTACCGGTCCCACAGGGTGCTGCCCGAACCGTGCGGAACGATAACGTCAATTTCCGGAGCCGTTCCGTGCCCGGCGGCTTCCGTGATGACCGACGCGTAGGAGTGCCTCGAAACATCCGGAAGCGTCATATGCCAGTGTTCCTGGATGAATGCTCCTCCGCGGTAAACCGCAAGGGGTTCCGCCGACCTTCTCGCGGCATGTGCGGCCGATTCGAGAATGAGCGTGCCCGCACCGTCCCCCAGAATGGAACCGTCCCTGTGCAGATCGAACGGCCTGATTTTCATCTGCCTGGAAACAAAGCCTTTCTCCTGCAGCCACAAATACTCCGATGCGTGCGCGTAGTCGGAACAGGCGACGATAACGAGATCCGCACTGCCGCCCGCTATGAGCATCCTCCCCAGCTCCAGGGCGTACAAACCCGAGGCGCAGGCATTGTTTACGACATAGCCCGGCCCGTTTACCCCCAGCAGCTGCGCCAGATAGAACAGGTAGGGAAACGTCTGGATATTAAAAAACTCGCGGCGGAACTCGTTGAAAAGCGGCGTTTGATCTCCTTGATTTTTTTGAGGGGCCGCATTCTGATAACGGATAAATTTATCGGTCAGCTTCACGGCACCCAGATTCTCGTGGCCGATAACGAGCCCGATTCTGCTGTCTCCGGTTATCCGGAAAGAGGCGTCGTCGAGCGCCTGCCGGATGGACAGGAGCAGCATGCAGAAGTCCCGGTCGTCCAGCAGATGATTTTCCGCAAGCCACCGTATGCTCTTCTCTTCCAGGCAATCGGACAGTTCGAAATCCGGAAGAGAGAAGACCGGATATTCCAAACGGGTGCCGTCCGGAAAAGGATAGGAGCGCAGGGACGGCTCCGGGACTTTACCGGACAGCGCGGCTTCCCATACTTCGTGATTGCTTATGCCCAGGGAACACAACATGTTCGTTCCCGTAACCAGAACGCTAGTATTCTTCACAGTTATCTCCTCTTAACGACGCGGATTTGCACGGTTTTAACACTCGATGGCAAGCAGGCCCTCCGGACCGGCATCCGCATACATCACGGATGCTCCGGACGGGAGACCGCCGCTTTCGAGTTTGAAAGCCAGCGCGGCGGGAAGCCCTTCGTCCGTCATGCGGATACCTGCCGCATCCGGCAGATCCGCTGCGCTTGCCATGCGCAGCTTGAAGCTGTTCTCCCCGGAAGGCTGCCGGGAGAGCACCAAAGCGACGACGGACTCCCGGGCGGTCACGTACCGGATACTTCCCTCGAAGACGGCGGGCGGCAGCAGCCTTACGATGCAGACCGCCACATGGGAAGCGCTGCCCGACTCCAGCATGTCGGCCGCGTACTGAAGCGACTTCACCGATGAGAAGTCCCCGCCCGATATCGTCACATTGGGGCCGCCGAGCCCGAAATAAATGGATGCCTGGCCGGCGGTTACATTCAGTACGGTTTCCGGAAACAGACCCGGATTCGTGTTGTTCACCCCGTACGTTTCCGCCTCCTGCTGCAGCCGGTCGATGGCCTCCAGATTCGCGTCGTTGGTCCCGACAACCACGCCGATGTCGTTTCTTTTCCCGTCGGCGGGGTCCACGGGAATCGAGGCCATCCGCAGCGCCTCGCGGATGGCCAGACAGGCCAGCCGGACGGCTCTGGAGTGTCTTTTCAGCCCCTTAAGTCCCTGTGACGCCTCCTCCGGTTCGTCTTCAATCCGTGAAGACAAAGCCTCGCTCCCGCAATCCTCAGCCGGCGCCGGGCTTTCCGGGCGTTCTACAATCGCGGCAAAGCTGGGAGCCATATAATAACCGCACCCGGTTAAATAAATGAACTGCGGCACTGTGCCACCCCCTTTAATTCAAGTTTTCCCGCCCCCGCCCATGAACGGCGGACAGTACGATCGAGGAGTTCACCCCTCCGAACGCGTAAGAATTCGATAAAACGGTGCGGTACCTGCCGGGCGCGGGCTCCTTCATCAGAACGGGAACCGGGCATGCCGGATCGGGCTGCTCCAGATTTAGCGTCGGCGGAGCCAGCCCTTCCTCCAGGCATTTCACGCTCATCACCGCTTCGATCGCGCTTGCCGCGCCCAGCGTATGGCCGATGTGGCCCTTGATCGAGCTTGCGGCCGGAAGCCGCGTCTCCTTGAAGACGGCCGACAGGGCGGCCGCCTCCATCTTGTCGTTCGCCTGGGTGCCCGTTCCGTGCAGGCTCACATAATCGACGCCGGCCGCGGGAACCGCCGCCATCTTCAATGCGGCGCGCATGGCCCGCACGGCGCCTTCCCCCTGCGGGTCCGGCTGGGTAATGTGATGAGCGTCGCAGCTCATCCCGTACCCGAGCAGCCCGGCCCGCGGACGTATCCCGCGCTCCTCCGCATGAGCCTGGGACTCGATGACGAGCACGCCCGCCCCTTCACCGAGGATGAGTCCTTTCCGGCGGACGTCAAAGGGCATGCAGCGGTCGGGCGCCATGGCGCGCAGGCTGCTGAATCCCGTAAAAGCGACCCAGGACAGCGAATCTGCTCCGCAGGCGATCATCACATCCGCTCTGCCCGACGCAATCTCGTCCATGGCTCTGGCGATGGCGAAATTTCCGGCTGCACAGGCGTTGGTGAACGTCCATGCGGGCCCCTTCAGTTCAAGCAGCCGTCCGATCCCATCGGTTATGACATGCGGCCCTCCGAAGGCCCCGCTGCGCTTTCCCTGGATGGCGCCTTCAAGCGGGTCGATGTCTCCCATCGTGGTGCCCACGCAAAGCCCGACCCGATAGCGGGCAAGCTCAGGCTTACCGAGCCCCGCATTCCGCAGAGCCTGCTCGATGGCGGGCATCAGAATCCGGGTCGCTCTTCCCGATTTCAAGAGAGCGTCCGGAGCGCAGGCGGAGAGAGGAATGTCGTCGATCTGGCAGCCCATCCGGTTCGTATGCTTCTCCACGTCAAACACCGTAATCGGTTTGACGCCGGTCTCTCCCCGCAGCAGATTTCTCCAGAAGGATGCTTCGTCCGTGCCGATCGAAGTTACGACACCCAGGCCCGTGACCACTGCCGTTCGCCCCTCTTGGCGGGCTCGTTCACCGGTTGCAAAGCCCCCGCGGTTCATTCGCCCCGCCCTTCTTTCGGGGAATTCCAAATGGGGCTGAGATCGCTGATTCCCGGGTCCGGCCGCTGAAACTGGTCCATGCCCCGCTCACGCACGACGATTTCGACCGCTTCTTCCTTGGATGCTTCCGCCCGCTCCTTCAAGGCCGGATCATCGGGATGGGCCTCGTGCCCTTCTTTCCAGATCTTCATGCCGTCGCCGACTTCGCCTTTTTTAACCAGTGCATCCCCAAGTGCCGTGTATGCCAGAGCCCACATGTAGAAAGGATGGTCCCCTTCGAATTTCTTCGTGACGGCCAGACAGAAGGAGAGGTCCTGAATGGACTTGTCGATCCGCTGCAGACCCACCGGCCAGTAAAGGTTATTGATTCCGCGGGCATAATGAGCCAGCCAGTCGTAAGGGTCCTTCTCCAGCACCTCATTCATCAATTCAATGGAATGAACGGATATTTGTCCGAGAGAGGCGGTTCCCAGAGATTCGTTCTGCATCTGGTCCACGTAAGCCAGCGCCAGCTGAAGCTTGGCTCTTGCCGGGGGCTGCTCCAGCGACTTCATAAACGCGACGAAGGCGTCGATCCGGCCCTCTTTGCCCATCGTTATCCGGAGCGCATTGCCGTAGGCCAGGTTGTCCGGCTCGGCGGCAACCTTTTTTTGCAAATCGTCCGCGCTTCCCTGCACCTGTCCGCCGGCTGCGGCTTTTTCCTTCCCGAACTCAAGATTGTATTCCGCAAGCTGCATGCCGTCGGATACCGGGGGAAGCTTGTACGGCCGGTTCCAGTAAGTATAAAATTCCGCTAACAGTCCTGCCGTAATCAGAACGGCAAGCAAGAACTGCCATCTTTTTCTCATACGGTACCCCTCGCTTTACCTTGTTTGGGATCTCCCTTGGACTTTCATAAAATAAACTGGCTGTAATAATGCTTGCGGTAATCGGAAGGACTCACACCGACCTTCTTGCGGAAGATTCTGCCGAAATGGGTCATATCTCCGTATCCCACGGCATAACAGGCATCCGTAACGGAGTGTCCTTTTACGAGAAGCTTCTTGGCCTCCCCGATCCGCTGTTCGATCAGATAGTCGCGGAAGGTGACGCCGAATTGTTTTTTAAACACTTTCGAAAACTGCCATTTGCATACGTAGCATTCTTTGGCCGCACTCTCCAGAGAGAGCTCGCCCGTCCCCAGGTTGTCCCGGATATGCTTAAGCACACGCTCCCAATCCATATCGTTATCCGGACCGGTACCCGCCGCTGTCTTCCCTGGGAAGACATGACTCTGAATAGATGCCATATAGTGAAAAAGGAGCTGGATCACAAACCGCGACTGCTTGTCCGCCTTCGTAAAAACATACACGGGAACGGCAGCGTCCGCGGGTAATTCGTCTTCGTTCAACCGCTCGTTCTCCGTAAGGACGACAAGTGCCTCGCAGTTTCCGCTCACAGCCTGCCTGCGGGCGTCTTCCGCCGTACCGACGTGCAGGATCAGACCGTCGGCCACATAGGCGGCAGCGGTTGTATCGCGGGGGTCAGACCGGCCGATATCCGCCGAATCCATGCCGGCTCCGTGGTCCCAGAATACGATCATAGGCTAATCCTCCCGGCTTCCGGTTATAATCGCGCCGCGGACAGGCCCCTCGTTCACTTTGACGCAGATGTCCCGGTAGCCCGCGGCTTGCATGACATCCCGCCAGTCCTCCGGCCGGAGAAACCCGAAACAGGACACGTCTCCGTCCGCTCCCCCGACCGGCTTAAAATCGGGCAGCAGCGAGAAAATAAATTCCTGATGCAGCCTGGACCGGTAATGCTCCCTCACACATTCGGACAGCACGATCGTTCCCCCCGGTTTCAGCAGCCGGCGCAGCGCGTCCAGTGAAAGAGCCAGATCCTCCGCACAGTGCATCACATTGACGGCGTAAATAAAATCGTACGTCTCCCCGCCGCTCTTCACCTCGTTGATATCCAGCGTCACCTGGCGGAGCTTATGCGGAGGAAGCTCTCCCTCGAGCATCCTCCCGGCTTTCGTCGTGAGGAGTCTGCTGACGTCCGACACGGTGTACTCCTCAACGGACTTCGACCGGAGGCGGATTTCCGTCAGCAGAGCGCGTGTTGCCGAACCGAAACCGGTACCTAGCTCCAGAATTGTGCACGGTTCCGCGGGAAGCAGGTCCGCCAGCTCTTCGGCCGCCCACTGGTTGTGGACCGCGTACAAGTCATGCGCATTGTGGAAATACACTTCCCACAGGGCGATGCCTTCGCGGTTAAACAGCCTGTGCCGGGGCTCAATTTCTCCCCGGACGGACTCCAGCCAGAATGTCCCCGCGTATTCGATAAGCTTCAGAGAGGGAGCCACGTGTACGGCCGGGAACGGGTTTCCCCGATTAGTCCAGTCCCGGCCTTTGGGAGTCAGCTCCAGCACCGCCGCACCCTCCGGCCCGGTTGTCCTCCGGACGAACTCCTGCTGCTCCAAAAAATGAATGGCCCAGTTCAACAGCGGCCTGTTCTGCTCCTCACAAGCGATCAGAGCATGCAGTCCGCTCTCTCGCACCGGTTCGTTAAGACTGATGCCCCCCGCCCTTAGGGCCCCCAACAGGGTAAAAGCCGTAAAATCCGATACATATTCATAGGCCGCATGATAAGTTTCGTTAAACAAAGCCGTCTTAACGGTCGTAACACCACTCACCCTTGTTCCTCCCAGCCTTACGATGTGGTCTCGATCTCAACGATCCGCTGTCGGATCACATGATAATCGATAAAGACGTACAACAAGGCCCCGTTCTCGGTGCGGACGTCATGGGACTCCGCCAGACCCGCCGTAAGAAAATCGCCTTCCTTCATTACTTCACTCTCGTTTAAAATAAGATCGCCTTTGATGAGATAGGCGAATTCTCTTCTCGGGTGGTCGTGCATGGGGATGAAGCTTCCTGGATGAAGTTTAACGAGAAAGCACAACCGGCCCTGTTCGTCTTCATACAGGTAGCTCATTTCGGTATTTTCGTAGATGCCCGGCTCCCAGTTCATTTCTTCCCATTTAATGAGCTTGTGTTTATTTTCGGTTTCCATCTGGAACCCTCCCTGAATTAATCCGTTTTTTTCTCCAGATGGAGCAGCATCCGGGGACTTGAGGCCGTAAGCGGAGACAGATCGAAGCCTCCGTAAACGCCTTTGACGCCGAGTCCCGCGTTTCTGTGCAGCAGCAGCAGCTCGGCGGCCGTGTACAGACGAAGGTTCAGCCGGGACGACTTGAGTTTGCCGTCGTCAAACCAGCTCATCTCTTCGTTCCATCTGCCGGTTACGCTGTCGAATTCACGCTGCGACCATACGGGACAGCCGTTCATCATATCCCACGTCTTTTTCGCGCTGTATAGAAGCTTGAAATCCCGGTTTTCCGTTTCCTGAATCACTTGCCCGCCCGGTTTCAGAGCGCGGTAGACACGATGCAGAATATCCTGATTCTCTTCTTCGTTTTCCAGATAGCCGAACGCCGTGCCGAGATTAAGAACCGCATCGAATGTCTCCGCGAAATGAAGCTCTCTCATATCCAGAGACTTGAATACCGCTTCCGCTCCGGATGCCCGGGCCCGCCGCCGCGCCTCATCCAGCAGCGTATCCGACGCGTCGATACCGGTCACTTTGTACCCCCGCAGTGCGAGAGGAACGCTGATCCTGCCCTGCCCGCAGCCCAAGTCGAGAATAGACGCGCCTTCCGGCAGATTCAGCAGGGACAGAAGCTGTCCGGTTTCGAAGCGGGTACGCTCTTCATTCAGAATCACTTCCGAGAAAAGCAGATAATCTTTCCCGAAAAAGTCGTGCCAGTGCTCTTTTGCCGCCACTATCCTCACCTCATTCGCCGTAATGCTCTCGTCACCCCATGAACGAGAAAGTCGCATTCTTCCCCGCTGATATTCAGGGGAGGGTACATAAGAAGAATGCCGTTGAAATAATTGCCCATTATGCCTTCGTCATGGAGATGCCCGGATAACCGGCGTCCCCATTCGAAATCGACCGGTTCTTTGGTCGCTTTGTCCTTCACAAATTCAATCGCAAGCATCAAGCCCATTCCCCGGATATCGCCCACATTCGGATGGCCGGCCAGCGCGGCCGCAAAGTCATCCAGAATCCCCTGGCCGCGTACGGCCGCGTGGTCCAGCAAACCTTCCTGCTCGATGATTTCCAGCACCTGCAGCGCCGCCGCGCAGCCGACCGGATGACCGCACTGCGTCGAGCCGTGGAGAAGGATGCCTCCGTTTCCGAATAAACTCTCATCGAGTTCGTCCGACATCAGCACGGCCCCCATCGGAAAATAACCACCGGTCAATCCTTTGGATACGGCGAGAATATCCGGCTCCAGCCCGTATTTCTCACTCAAGGACCAGTGTCCGGTTCTGCCCAGCCCCGTTGTAACCTCATCCGATATCACAGCGATACCGTATTGCCGCGTCAAAGTCCTGACCTGTGAAAAAAACGTCTCCGGCATAAGAACGACTCCGTTCACCGCCTGAATCGGCTCCACAAGAACGGCGGCAATCGTCTCGGGTCCCGCTTCCCCGATCAGGCGCTCCAGCTCCTTCAGACAGAAGTCCGCCGCACTTTCGGGAGTAAAAGCCGCCGCCGGAGGCCGGTACAAATTAGGCGCCGGGGCGCACAAGCAATCCTCCAGGCCCCTGCCGAACATCTCGCGGATGCCCAGATGGGTAACCGAACCGGAGCCGTAGGTGGTTCCGTGAAAATTTCCGTCAAACGAAATAAACTTGTCCCGCTTCGCCTCCCCGCGGGAGATGAAATGCTGCCGGATGAGGCGCATGGCCGTTTCCACGGCCCCCGACCCGTCGTTCGTAAAAAACACCTTGGCGTACCGGCTGCCGCAGAGGCGGAGCAGTTTGTCCGCCAGAGGCTCGACGAGATCGTGCGTCTGGGCGCAGGTCGACGCGAAGCTTAAGCGCTCCATCTGTTCCTTCATCGCCTGGATAACCCGCCAGTTGGAAAGCCCCACCGTGGGAACCGCCGTAGTCGTGTACAGATAGGCTTTGCCCTGCGTGTCGTACACCCAGGAACCGTCCCCCCGCTCCAGACAAGTTACCTGCCCAAGCCAGGTGTCCGTCGTAAGCGTGCCGCTGGGAGGCATCCAAGTAAACGGATGGACGACCGGATAGCTTTTTTCCATGAACTCACCTCAAAGATTGAATTGGACGGATCAGTTTACCGCTGGCCGTCTTCGGAAGCTCCTCCTTCAGTTCGATCACATCCGGCCAGAGGCGGGAATCTTTGATCTCGTGAATAATTCTCGAACGGATTTGTTTCATCGGGATCCCTTGCTCACAGGTAATCCAGGCATGAACTCTCGTCCGGCCTTCGGAACTGTCCGCAAAAACGAGCGCTTCCTTGATTCCCCCGAGCTTCATCAGCTCGCTTTCGATCTCGCTCGGGTCCATATTGACTCCCCCGCGGATGATCAGGGAATCGGCTCTGCCGAGAATGTAAATCTCGCCTTTCCGGATCGCGGCGCGGTCGCCCGTCCTCAGCCAGCCGCCCCTGATTTTAGAAGAGGTCGCTGCCGGGTCGCCGTAATAGCCCTTCATGACATTAGGCCCCCGCACGTACAAAACACCCTCCTCGCCGTCCGCGGCCGTCCTTCCCTCCGCTTCTTCCACCCGCACCTCCACCTCGACGCCTGCGAGAGGTTTGCCGACACAGCCCTTCCGCTCCAGGAAGGCTCCCGTTTCGGTCAGGCAGCTGATCCGGGGCGAAGCCTCGGTAAGCCCGTAAGCGTTCCAGACGGCCGCGTCCGGGAACGCCTCGGCAATGAGCTCCGCCTGCCTGACGGTCAGGCATTCCCCGCTCAGCATGAGGACGCGCAGACTTCCGAAATCGTACCGTTTGCGGAAACGGGCGAACGTGGCGGCAACCGTCGGCGTTGTGCCGAGAATAGTAATGCCGTCCTGCCGGATGCTCTTCATGGTGCTCAGCGGGTTCGTATCCGGGGGCCGGAAATAGACGGCCGCTCCCCGGAATAAAGACGGCAGCAGCTCGCCCGTAAGGGCCGAAGCGTACGTAAGCGGCCGGAACAAATAGAGCCTGTCCTCCCGGTCCGGCTTAAAGTAGCCCAGGATACTGCCGACGTTCGACCAAATGTTGTCGTAGGTCAGCATGACGCCTTTGGGCCGGCCGGTCGTTCCCGACGTGTACAGGACGGCCGCCACGTCCCGCAGCTCTTCCCTGGGTGCGGCCGCTGCCCGCTGAAGCCCCGAGCGAATCACGCCGTCTTCGTTTACAAGCGCCGGTGTGATGTAGGAGTCCGGGGCGATCCAGCCCAGCACCTTGTCGGTCAAGCCGGGGTTTCTGGCGGGATCGACCGGAACGAGGGTTACCTTCTGCCGCAGCGCCGCCAGGAACAGCGGAATCGCTCTCCAGCCGATCGAAATATCGACCGCGACGGCCCGCTGTCCGCGGATTGGGTCGGCTCCAAGGCCGGCTGTTTCCAGCATCCCCGCATGAATTTGCGCAAGCTCCGTTATCCGGCTGTAGGAGATTTCATGTGTTCCATCCACTGCGCATAGGCCAGAATGGTCAGATAGCTGACGGAAAAATAACTTTGCATCCATCCCCGCTCCTCCCGTTTAGTTGGAATCCTTGTTTAGAAACAACCTTTTCACGCTGTGGGACTTGTTGACGGGCTTGAATATTTTATCGCCGGCCGAATTGAGAAGCTCTCTGTTCTGCACGAAAAGACTTCGGACGCTTTCGCCGACGAAATGCATAACGAGAGAATTTCGGAATCCGTACCGGGTCCGGTTCGCATGGGAGCCGTGGACGGTGTGGCCGTTAAATACCACCACGTCTCCGGGCTTCGTCGTAAGATCGACCTCCGCGTGACGCTCGGGAACCGGAACCGACTGCCCGTACGTGGAACGGCTGCCCGGAAGCCGCGGTCTAAGCAGTCCCAGGCGATGGCTGCCCGGAACCATCCGAAGCCCGCCGTTCTCGGGTGACGCCTCGTCGAGGGACACCCAGAACGCGCAGCCCGGAGCCGGTTCGGCCCCGATGTCGTAATTGTCCTGGTGCAGAGGCAGCTGCTTGGCTCCCGGACATTTATAAAATCCCGTCGTTCCGACAAGCAGCGCATTCTCCCCAAGCAGCCGGGCCGCCGCGCCGAAGGCTCTCGGATCGAGCGAGCACCGTCTCAGCACCTCATGGCTCTGGTGCACATTCCTTAGAGGCGGGAATAAGCTTTCCAGCGGAAATACGAGGCTTTGCAGAATCATGCGGCTGCGGATGCTCCGCGTCCATACTTCTTTCAGGGCCTCTTTGATTTCTTCCGCCTCCGCCGGTGAAAATACGCCGGGAATGACCGCGAAACCGTTCTCCCTGTAATGCTCCATCATTTCGCCCGTCATGATTTCCTTCCTCAATGTGTCCCTCCTCCCGATAATCGGGTACGTTCCCCTTCTCTTCTTTAGCATAGAGGGCCCTAAGGGAAGTTACTCGGCTTTATTGGCCGCTCTGCGCTACTTGGCGATAATTCCGTTTACGTAGTCCTGAATGCGTTTGGGAGTCGACAGTTCGTCCAGGTTCAGCTGATCGTCCAGAACGTCGATATTAAACATCATTTCGAACTCAATCAGAATTTCAACGACCTTAACGGAATCTATCCCTTTTTCCAGAAAATTGGTATCCATTTCCACGTTGTCGAGCCCGCCGATTTTCTGAATGACTTCCAGTGCCGCTTCTCCGGTCAACATGCGCTTCATCCTTTACGAATTATTTTGCAGAACTTGTTCGATGGCGCGGACGGCCGTTTCGTTGGGGCTGTCCCGTCTCATAATCGCCGCAAGTTCCTTGGCCCGCGGCCTGTACGGGTTTCCGTCCGCCAGCAGACTCCGCAGGGCTGGACCGATCCGCCCGCGTCCCGCTTCCTCGGGACCGACTGTCAGGGCGATTCCGAGGCGCTCGCAGGTCCGGGCCAGAAGATGCTGATCGGACGCGAGGGGAATCACTATCATAGGGACGCCGTAACTCATGACGGACTGTACGGTGCCGCAGCCTCCGTGCGTAATGACGGCGTCCGCAAGGGGCAGCAGAAGATCGTGATTGGGATAAGCCGTTATCCAGCGGACATGGGGAGGCAGTGGCCTCTTCCCTTCGTACGGCTTATGTTCCGCAACGAGCAGGTTAAAAGAATTCTCCTCCGACAAACTGACGGCCGCCCGGATGTAACGGTTCATGACTTCCCTGGAATCATGCCGCCCGGTCGAGGAAGCGCAGACGAGAACAGTGGGCCGTCCGGGAGGCAGCTCCGGCTCTAACCGCAAAGCCGCGGTTCCGCGGTTCTCCGGCTCCAGCGTGCAGTTCCCTGTAAACACGGACTGCCCGGGAATGCCGCCCTCCTCCGGATACAGCAAGTCATGGACGTTGACCAGATGAAGCCGGGGAGACAGCCCCGCGAGGTCTCCCCGCGTTCTCCTGTCATCGGCAAGCGGCGGAAGTCCCAGTCTGAGCCTGACGCCGTTCAGTTCCCGCGCGTAGCTTTTCCTCAGCCGGCTAAAGACGGTTTGGCTGCCCGGAAGCGATTCTTCGGGATAAGGAACCGTCGTTTGCAGGCTGATCCAGGGAATTCCTCTTCTCTCCGCCGCATAAGCGGGGGCCGCCTGGGAAGAATCGCAAATCATCCAGTCGATTTCCCTGCCGGAGAGCAGCGCGTCTATCTCCATAGCCTGCTCATAGATAAACTTCTCCGGGAATTTCCCCCATTCCGCCGGCAGGAAGGCGAGTCCCGCGCGCACAGCCAGCTCCTCATTGGCCGGGTGTGTAACCAGCGTGACCTCGTGCCCCTTCTTCTTAAGCTGCTGTCCGATGGCCAAGGCCGGGATGACATGGCCCAGAACCCTCTGAACCGCGATAAACAGGTGAGCCATCCGCTTCCCTCCCCGCTCATGGATTTAAAGGTTCCAGTTCTTGCACAACGAAATAACCGTTCTTACGGATCAGTACATCGTCAAAATAAAGCTCCCCGCCTCCATAGGCTTCCAGCTGACATAAAACAAGGTCCCAGTGCAGAACCGATGTGTTCCCGTTGTCGGCCATCTCATACGCTTGTCCCAAGGCAAGATGGATGCTGCCCGCCATCTTCTCGTCGAACAGCAGGCTGCGCATAGGCCGGCGGATATGGGGATTCAGCCCGATGCCGAATTCGCCCGGACGCGAAGCTCCCTCATCCGTCTTTAAAACAGCGCTCAGCGCTTCGGTATCGTCCGCCGACCATTCGGTCACTCTGCCCTGCCTGAACGTCAGCGCGACGGAATCGAACGTTTTGCCCATGCAGCTTGTCGGCACATTGAACGTGATCCGGCCTTCCGCCGAGCCGGTCACCGGTGCCGTAAACAGCTCCCCGTCGGGAAGGTTGTAGCGGCCGTCGCACAGGAAAGAGGGCATGCCTTTCACGGAGAAAGACAAGTCCGTCCCGGGCGAGACGATACGGATACGGCCGGTCCGTTCGAGCAGCTTCCGGAGCGGCTCCGCCTTTTCTTGGAGCCCCCTGTAATCCATCAGGCAGGACGAGGCGTAAATTTGCCGGAGCTTCGATGTGCCGATGCCCGCCTGCTGGGCCATTCCCCGGGTAGGATAGCGCAGCAGCACCCATTTGGGCCTGGCTGCCATGGTCATTGTCAGGGGCTGGAGGTAATGCTTGACGTAATGACCGTAGCGCGTCTCATCCGTATCTTCCATTTCGAAGCTGTTTTCCTCCGAGTGAATCCCGATATACGCGTCCATACCTTCGATAAGGCCCAGGTCATGCTTCGCCCACAGGCGGATCTGCTCCTCGGAAGCTCCCGCTAAAAGCCATTTAAGCTCCTCGACACCCGTTGTCTGCAAAAACGGCACCGCTCCGGCTTCATAAATGCGCGCGATCAGGCTTTCGGTCAAATCCGCCGCGTCTCCGCGGACTTTGACTACCACTTTTTCTCCCGGTAGAAGTCTCAGAGAATGGCTGACGACCGTGTCCGCAATCCGTTTGAACTCCTCTTTCATGATTCACCTCATACCAGATGTCGTAGCTCCCGGTAAAACCCTTTTTCGCTCTCAAGGGCTTGCCCGAGGTAATCGGTTAGCTTGGCCGAATAGTCTTTATCCGGCTGCCTTTTCCACTTGGCCAAAACTCCCATAACGAGCGACCATGATTTACAGACGTAAACGAGCTCCTCCACCCAGCCGGAGGCTTTGTACCGGTCCGGTACGGTCCCGTTCTCCACGGCCGTTTTCCACAACTCTCTCAGCCGGCGGAAATAGTGAATGTCGAATTCCAGCGTTTCCAGCATGGGAATCAGCGCTTCCGGCTGACTTTCCCCGACCGCCTTCACGAAGTTCTCCAGATTCTTAAGTCCCTGCCGATCGACCATATTGTGTACCGAAGCCTGAACCAGGGAGAGGAATTCTTCCTCCCAAGTCTTCGCATACCCCGCCCGGCGCCCAAGTATCGCGACACCGCCCTTCTCCGAGCCCGCATGGGCGCTCATCAGCGTTTCCCAGGGAATTTTGCCGATATAACCGTTAAAAAAAGCCGGGGCTCCTTCGTCGTCGACCAGGGTCACCCCCGCCTCGTCATAATCAACCAGCAGCGACCAATGAACGATATCGTGCTTCCCGTAATACGAAGAAAAAACGGCCTCCTTCGCGTTGTAAAACAGCAGACAATAGCCTTCGTGATCGAAGACGGAATCAATCAGAGGATACAGCCCCTCCGTATTCAAAGGGGAATACTTCGTCAGCCTCCAGCCTCTCCCCGGCTCGGGTTCGCTGCGCCTCAGCAGGAGTCCGTTCGACTCGCAGTCGAAGGCGTTCAGGAAAACGGGCGTCAGCTGCCGCTCGCCTTTCCATTTAAGCACCTCCATCATGCAGAGCTGTCTGCAGTCAAGCGTGCGCTGGGATAATCCTTCTCCGTCGGGGAACCGCCAGTCGTTTTTTTGGGACAGAATGGTCTGCGCTATTGTTTTCCGGATTTCTTCCATTAAAAATTCTCCCTCTCCCCGTTATCGCCCCGTACAATGGAGGCCGCACGGACTATCCATTGGTCCATTGCCGCAGGATGCTGGTAAAAATACCGGTACCCCCGCATCGCATGCAGAACGACGCGGTCCGTTTCCTCCGCTATCGCCCTGGCGCCGTCATCTTCACTGCCGCACATGATGTGCAGAGGCCCCCCGTATTCTTTGACAAGATGGGCCGCATCCAGTTCAAGAAGCTCATCCAGCATGCCGGAGGAAATACACTGCCCGTGCAAATAAAGCATGTGAGCTCCCCAGGCCATAAAAAAATCATACGGCTCCCGGTTAAAGTCGCTCAGCGTGTAATAATCGAAGCCCGGCACAAGAAGCTGGGCGTCGAGCTTTCCTTCACGGCGGAGAGCCTGAAGCGCCTCCCGGCCGAACAAAACTTCCTTCCCGGGAAATTTCCGGAAGGGAGGCGCCAGCAGTACAGGGATGCAGACGGGAGCGGCCTCCCCCTTATTCAGCAGCGCGGCTGCCGTCTGGAGGGCTATGATCCCGCCCAAAGCGTTTCCAATCAGGAAAATTCTCTCCGCGGGACGCTCTTCCAGCACCTCGGCAAGCACTTCAAGCGCATCCCGTTTCATGCCGGACACCATCGTGTCCCCGAGTTCTCCGAAGCTGTCCCCGTGGCCGCGGTAGTCGAATTGAACGATTCTTACGCCGCTTCGGGCCAAATACTTGCGCAGGTTGGAGAAGAAGTAATTTTTTTCGCTCATCGCTTGGCCCAGTCCCGCGAACATCAGCACAAGATCGCCCCCGGCGCCGTCAGGTTCGTTTACGAGTCCGTAGATGCCGCTGTCGCGTCCGAATCGTCTCTGCTCCCACATGAGGTACCCTCCTCCCTGATCAGACATTCCGAACGGAGCCAGGAAATCGTATGCTCCATCAGCGTTTCCTCCAGCGGCCTTGATGTAAACAGATGACCCGCTTCCGGAACCCGGACCACCCGGTTCTGCGGGGATGGTCTGTAAATCGCCGACCGGCGGGATTCCGACAGTTCCATTTCCTCCAGGATAAGAGGATCGTTATCTCCGTAGATGAGGACGGAAGAACCCGAATAAGAATTAAGGGCGCCTTCAGTGTCCATACTCTGCAAATCCCGGTAAAAATCCATCCCCACCCATAAGCCGGCCCAAGGCATAACCAGCTTGCCCGCTTCCGGATGCCGGATAAACCGGGGATGCTTACCGCTCGGATAGTTCCCGCCGAATTCGAAAAACAGCGGACTCCACAGGACCAGCCTTTCTATCCCGCTGCCCAGCGCGGCCATCAAGGCGATCCTGGCTCCGTCGCTGAATCCCAGGAAGACGGTCTCCCGCTCCCGCAGATCCGGATGGCCGCAGACAAACTCATAGGCTTTCAGCACATTAGAGATTTTGCCGGAGGTCGTCATGTCGAAATAATGCCCGTCGCTCAGACCGATGCCGTAATAATCGAAGCGCAGAAAGGCGATCCCCTGCTGCGCCAATCTCCGGGCAAGCTTCACGGCGAGCCGGTGTACCTCATACCTTTCGCCGTTTTTGCCCGGACAGTAGACGATCACCGGACAAGGTCTGAGGTGTTCGGGAGGCAGGTGCAGCACGCCCGCCAGCTTGCCCTGGTCATAAAGCTCTACCAGCCTTTCATCTCCGTTCATTCTCGCCCCCCTTCCTCCGGCAGCAGCTTCATTTTGCAGTGAATCACAGTTCGGTCGCCGACCTTGCCGACAGCCGCCAGCTCGCTTCCTTCGGCCGTAAAGCCGACGTCAAACCTCACGGAATCGCCCGGAACGACCGGACTGAGAAAACGCGAGGCGACCTCGCCGAACAGGCAGGACTCCGGCCTTCCGAAAGATTGCCGCCGCAGGAGAAGCTCCGCCGATTGAAGGATGCATTCCACCATCAGCATACCGGGATATACACTGTATGAAGGGAAATGACCAATTAAATAGAAGTCACTACTGGAAATATTCTTCAAAGTTGAGATGGCCCTATCGCTTTCACCGATAATCCGGTCCACCATGATCCAAGGTTTTGCATACTGCAAATAAGCCTCTGCCGGCATACGATGGTCCCCGCCTATTATGAATTTGATGTCGCGGCAACAGCTACGCTTAGTTCGGCCGATACCGCCGTTATCCCGTCCGACCGGTACAAAGTGCCGGTAAAGATCGCCTTTTTGCTTAAAATGCGGACGGGTTCTACCTTATAAAGAATGGATTCCTGCCAGGACACGGGACTCAGCAGCTTGGCCTTGATCGCTCCCAGCAGGGGAACTTCATCTTCCGCGAGCGGGGCCGTCTCCAGTTGGGTCAGCACGACGCACGCTTGGGCAAGCCCCTCAATCAGCAGGGTAGGCGGGATGGTATCCGTGCTGCCGAAGTAGATCTTCAGCGGCTCCGGGCTGCATCCGGCTATCAGAAATTTACCGGGCGAATAGTCTTTTACCTCGTCCAGAACCCGGAGGGGAAACTGATGAGGCAGCATCGCCAGCAAATGGCGGTAGTCCGGGGCGCGGCTCATAAACAGCCTTCAAGCGCCCGGACGATGTCCCTGACCCGCGTGCTCCCGCTGATTTCCAGCGCTTCGTCGGGCCACTGGACTCCGAAATGCTCCTCGATAAGCACGACAAGCTCCATAAACCTCAGCGAATCGAATCCCATTTCAAAAAGCCGCTTTTCTTCGCTAATCTCTTCGACCGGCAGCATCCCGCAGCCCTGATCGCTTAAAAACAGACGAATTTGTTCTTTCGCAGACATCGCTTCCCCCTCCAAACATTCCGTTGTTTTCATTGTAAAGGTCCTCTCCCCGCTTCTCTCAGCTTCGGTTGCACACAATTCTGGCTTTATTGAGCGGGGAATCCGGACCGCGGGCGGGCATCCTCACCCCTCCTGTACAAAACGGGGTTAAGCGGACTGTCCGCACGCTCTCCCGGCTTTCGCCCCGGAAAGTACGTCTCCAGATGTTTCCGGCGCGCCTCGTTATCCTCCGGGTCGGCTATAACCGCGTCCTCCGCTATATACGTGATCGTCAGGACCTCCCGCATGGAATCCGTCGGATTCGCCAGCGCGCTGTGAGGCGTCCATCCCGAATGAAATGTCGCATGCCCCGCTTTCATTCCCTTGTATCCCGTCTCCGGCAGCCCTCTGCGGACCGCATCCAGCAGAATGTTGCCCGAATTTTTCATCCGTTCGATCTCATGCGCACCCGAAATGAACCGAAGCGAGCCCATCTCGTCCGGGATATCGGTCAGCGGCATCCAGAGGGTTATGAGCTTGTCGGGCTTAAAGCGGAGCATATACGCGCCATCCTGATGCCAAGGGGTAGGTCCGCCTCCCGGCTCCTTGTAGAAAATCTGATCCAGGTACAGCCGCACTCCGTCCGTTTCCATCAGGTCGGCGGCCATCCGGGCGAATTTGCGGGCAAAGACGAATTTTTTCACCGCCTCGTCTCTCTGCCATAAGTTAATCAGCTGGAGAAAAGCTCTGCCGAAATCGTCACGCTCCTCCAGCGGCCGCTCCTCCTTCACGCAGGTCCGTACCAGCTCCCTCACCAGGGAGCGCAGAACCGCCACGTCTTCGTCCGCAGCGACCCGTCCGGCATAAACATGCCCCATGCTGCGGTATTCTTCCAGTTGTCCGGGAGACAGCGCCGTTTCCTCATGCAAATCTGCCGTGTAGAGAGAATGTTCCACCTGTTTTCCTCCTTTAAAAAGGGCTCCGGTAAAGCAGAGGCGTCAGCGGCCCTTCGGCCTGCCGCCCCGCCCCGGTTCCGGCGAAAAGGCGTCTGAGATGCGGGGCTCTGCCGGACTTGTCCTCGGGGTCCAGGATTCTCGCGCCGTCCGCAAAATACGTCACCGTCATCACCTCGCGAGTGAAGGCCCCTTCGTTTCCCGGGGCGCTGTGCAGCAGACGCCCCGCATGAAACGTGGCGTCTCCGGTCCTCAGCGGACCGTAGTTCTCTTCCGGGAGTCCCGCTCTTTTCGCTTCCAGCAGCGGATTTTTGGATGCTCCTCCCGGAAGGAGATGCGAGCCGGACATGTAGGTCACGGGCCCGCCGGGCTCCGGCAGATCCACCAGGGGCATCCACATGGTGATAATCTGAGCGGGATCGAGCTCAAGCATGTAAGCCTCGGTCTGGTGCCAGGGCGTTATGCTCGCCCCCGGCTCGATGAAGTTCGCCTGATCCAGGTACAGCCGGACTCCCGTAACGCCCAGCAGATCCGCCGCCAGCTTGGCGAACCGGCGGGCAAATACGAACTGCCGGACACGCGTGTCCTCCTCCCAGAGGTTCATATAGAGCTGCTTATGCGGCCGGACGCTCCGGTCTCCCGTGTACCCCTCCACTGCCGAGATAATATGGGGACGGTAGGCGCTGATTTCATGGATAAAGGCCGCCTGCCTGATGCAGACGTGCCCTTTCTCCCGGAACTGTGCGATCAGGCCCTCCGGCAGTGCGTAGCTGTCGCTCAGAGGCGGCAAATTATCGTGAACGGGCCCGTTCATTCCGCATCCTCCTCCGCTCCATGAACCAGCTTGACCACATCGCGGTAAGGCCGGTAAAACAGCAGCGGAAGCCGTCGTCCCTGGGCCTTGCCGCCCGGCTCCAGCCCCCGGAAAAGGCTTTGAAGCTGCGGGTTCCTGCCGGCGCTGTCCTCGGGGTCCTTAATCCTTGCGTCTTCGGCAAACCAGGTAATAATGAGCATCTCCCTCGTTGTTTCCGTATCGTTGCCGTAAGCGCCGTGAAGCGTCCATCCGGTATGGAAGGAAGCATCCCCCGCTTGCATCGGGCCGCACGGCTTCTCGGAGAGTCCCAGTCTCATGGCCGCAAGGAGAGGATTCGGGACGCTTCTGAGCTTCTCGTGAAGATGCGAACCCGCAACATAGGAGAGCGGCCCCTTTTCTCCCGGAACATCGGTCAGCGGCATCCACATGGAGAGGACGGAATCGGGGTCCAGCTCAAGCATGAACCGATTGGCCTGGTGCAGAGGCATTGCGCCCGCCCCCGGTTTTTTGAAGAAAACCTGATCGAAATACAGCCTTACTCCGTCCACACCGAGAAGATCCGCCGCAATCCGGGAAAATCTCCTGGCGAAGACAAACGCCTTCACGGCGGCATCCTTCTCCCACACGTTCATCACTTGCAGTCTGAGCCCGTCGTCCAGCCGGGCGATTTCGCGCCGGCATGCCTCCCGGATCCGGCCGATATCCTCCTCCGAAGCAAGCTGTCTCAGGAGCAGGTGCCCGTCTCTGCGGAATCCGTCGATGTCCTCCCGCGTCACGCTGAATTCCTGATCCAGCGCATCAAAACCGTGCGTGTTCTCCATCTTATCCCTTCCTTTCCGTATCGCTGCCGGACTCTGCAAACCGGTCGAACACGAGCGGCGTCCAAGGGCTGACAGCTGTATCCCCGGCCTTCATTCCCGGAAAAATCCGTCTCAGGTGATAAGCCCTCGCTTCGGTATCCGGCTCAACGATTTGCAGGTTATCCGCTACGTAAATAATCGTGGCGACCTCCCTTACGATGGAGGTCCGGTTGGCCGCCGCATAATGCAGGGTCAAGCCCGAATGGAAGGTCGCGTCTCCGGCGGGCATCGCCCCGTAATGGACCTCGGCCAGCCCCTTCCGGTAAGCCTGCAGAAGCAGATTCGTCCCCTTGTCCGAAGACAGCTCGTGCGAGCCCGACATAAAGCGCATCGAACCGAGCTCCGCCGGAAGATCGACAAGCGGCATCCACATGGTCATCGTCATGTCCGGGTCCATCTGCAGCATATAAGGACTATCCTGGTGCCAGGGGATCGCTCCTCCTCCCGGTTCCAGAAAAATAGCCGAATCGTGGTACAGGCGCAGCTTGTCCACGCCCATCAAGTCGGCGGCGATCCGGGCAAAACGGCGGGCGAAGGTGAATGCTCTCACCTTGGCGCTTCTCTCCCACATATTCATCACGGTCGGAAAGGCCCGTTCCACTCCGTAAAACTCCCGTTCGTCCGGCGGATAGGAATCGGCCGTGAAGGAAGAGTAAATTTCCGTAACCGCCCGGCGGTAAGCTTTTACTTCCTCCGCCGAGCAGACTTTTTCCAGGTAGGCATGCCCGTCCCTGCGGTAGCGGCTAATCTGCTCGTCCGTAAGGATGTACTCGCTGTTCAGCCCGGCAGGCGTGCTCCAGTCTTCCCCGGTCATGTCGATCCACGCTCCTTTCGTTCGTTAAGCTCCGGATTCTCCCGACTCTCCCGACTCTCCAGTTTCTCCGGTGTCTCTGGTGTCTCTGGTGTCTCTGGTGTCTCTGGTTTCCTTTGTTTCTCTGGCTCCAGACTCCCCTGTTTCACAATTTTCCGCTCCCGACCAGATCGCTCCGGATGCCGACCGGCTTTTCGCGATAAGCTCGCGCCTCTTTTTAATTTCCTCCAGGGAGAGGCTCTCCTTATTCAAGCCGGTAAACTGCTCTTCGACAGACAGCCGGACTGTCGTTTCATGCTGTCTGCCATTGCGGCTGAATCTGACCGATACGGGCCCCTTTTTACCGGAATAAGACGAAATGACACGGACAAAATCGCCGTAAGTCGCCGTTGCCCGTCCCCCGATGCCGAGGATGACGTCGTTTGCACGGAGCCCCGCTTTCTGTGCGGGACTGTTCGGAAACACTTCCAGCAAATAATTCCCGCCCCCTGGGGAAACTCCGGATTCCCTGCTCTGCTCCTTGTTCACCGTGCAGTTCGTTACGCCGAGCCGGGGATAACTGAATAATTCCGTCCGCAGATCCAGGCCCAATTCGAGTACCGACTTCAAATTCATCAAAGACCGCCGCCAGCCCATTTCCAGACACTCACGAAGCCACTGCCCGTACGTGTCATCGGCGAATCCCTGCACCTGCAGACTCAATTTCACAAACCCTCCCGACGGCTCGAGGTCAAAAGACGTGTTCACGTAAAACGTCTCCGCTTTTCCGTCGGGTGCCAGGGATTGATAAGCGTCCGACAGGACGAAACGCCGGCCGGGTATGCTCTCCACGACGACAGACTGGTTCTCGATGTCGCCGTAATTGAGCGTGTAGACATCCCCCGCCTTCGGCAGAGAGGGATCGCCTGTCGTGGACGAAGAGTAGGTCAGATACGTATTCGTCCCTTCCGTCGTCGCGACCGACCACCATACTTGCTCCGGGGCGGCTTCCAGATAAGTGATATTTCGCGTACGGTCCGTTGGATATTCAATCATGACTTTAGCCTCCAGATAAAAATGAAATGACGGCTTCCGCCTGCATGCCGGTTTTCTTGACCAGACTCGGGAAAGTCGCCAGCATCTTCAGTGCACCGGCCGACGTTTCCGTAAAGGGCTCGCCCGCCATTTCCAGCGTGGCCAGCGAATGCCGGTACTGCGGATAAATCCTGTTGTTGCGCTGCTCTTCGTAGCTTCGCATCGCTTCTTCCCAATCTTTCGCGCCCGTGAAAAAAGCATGCAGCTCTTCCGCCAGGATTTCGGCCGTGCATACGGCGTTGTCGATCCCGACGCCGGCTACCGGGTGCAGAAAAGCTCCCGCGTCCCCCGCCAGTGCCCATCCGCTGCCGTAAGCTTTACGGATAAAGCTTTTGCCCGGGGGAATTCCTCTGACGCTTCCTTCCATTCCGCTATCGGCCAGCCTCGGCGCCAGAGTACGGATTTCACGCAGCCTTCCCATAAATTCTTCTTGTCCCGGGCGGGTCATGAACTCCTGTTCCTCCGGGGGATACATGATGGCTGCGCAGTGCATCAACCCGTCGATCGGATTGCACAGGACGACGGACGAACCCTTCCAGTACCACTCGACCGCCGGAACGGGCAGCCCGTGCACGCCGGACAAATACGCGTAAGCAACCCCGTGCAGCGGCCGCTCCGTTTCTGCCTCCAATGGGGCACGAACCCCCTTGGCTACCGCCGAATACCGCCCGTCCGCACCGATTACGGCCTTTCCGGCGAAACGCTGAAGCCGCCCGTCCTTCCTCCGGCATTCGATGCCTGCGGCTCGTCCGTTCTCCAGTAAAATCTTCGTCACTCTGGTGTTAAGCCGCACTTCAACGTGCCGGTGCCGGGCCGCGCTTTGCAGAAGCAGAGGGTCCAGCAGCTCTCGGCGGAGTCCCAGAGCCCTTTTCGTTACCGTAATATCCGATTCGAAAAGAGTTCCTTCCAAATCGACCCGCATCCGTGTCAGGAGAGGCGCTCCGGCAGACTCCATTTTCCCGAGAATTCCGAGCCTCTCGTAAACGTCGCTCTCGCCCAGAATGTGGGTTGACGTTGTCGCGTTCGGATACGGAAATTGATCGACCAGCAAAACCGTGTGACCGAGCCTCCCCAGGAAGGCGGCGAGCGAAGCTCCGGCGCATCTCGCGCCCACGATAATCACGTCGTACATCGCATCCTCCTTCTCGTACGGCATTTTTCAAGTAAGAAAGAGGGGCCCGTGTTAATGACCCCTCCGTTGACCGTTGAATTAGTTGGATTGCAGGCAGCCGTACACGGTTCCCACTTGATTGTCTTCGCTGTCAAACAGCGGAGTGACACTGTCCGAATAGAACGTCGCGTTTTTCGGAGGCAGACCTTTCAAGGTGCCTTTCATGTGAATCGCCTGCTTGTTGTGGAACTCGCCTTCCGGAGTTTCGATAACCCAGTACAGCCAGGACTCGCCTTGAACGCCGTCCGTCATTTTTTTGTTGAACGGGATTGTGGCTTGGGCTTTCATGGCGGCGCCTTGACCGTGCAGACCACCGCGGACGCGGATGGTTTGTCCCGGCCAGATCACGCTCGAAGTCGCGACAAGATCGACGTTTTTGATGCCCAGTTCCACATTGATGCCCGATTTCAGACTGAATTCGGAATCGTTGACGGTAAACTCGGTCGGTGCTACCTGAGTGAATTGAAGCTCTTCGGAACGTCCGTCCAGCAGCTCCAGATAAGTTTTACTGTTGGAGTTCTCCAGTGTCATGGTGACTTGCTTGGCGTTCTTTTTGGACGATGCGGTTTTCATGGTTTTGCCTCCTTGAGTGGCTGTTTTTTTGTTTCCCCGGGGTACTTTTACTATCTCATATCCCCCAGCCCGTTACTCTGCTTTTGACCATGACCTGTTCGTCTTCTGTTGGCGTGCGTTCCGCTCGGTTCACCCTTTGCCGTCCAGACATTTCTGAATAAGGTTCCGGATCGTCTCCACACTGGTAAAATTCTCTAGAAGAATCTCTTCGTCCTCGATCACGATGTTGAAGGCTTCCTCCAGCAAAACCACAAGCCGGATAAAACTCATGGAGTCGATTCCCGTTTCGAGAAGCTTGGTGGTCGGCTCAATCTCGATCTGCTGGGGCAAAATCTGTTTCACATGTTCGATAATCACAGCTTCCATAGCCGTTTGGTTCATGCTTACACCTCGACGATTCAGATTTTCATTTCAAATGGGACAGCGTGAGAAATTCCATCAGCATGGCGGAGGCCCGTTTTTCAAGCTCGTACAGGGTTTGGAAATGATCCGAAAGCTGATGCAGATATACGGACGCTTTCGTCCGCTGATATTTGATGCTCGTCCACTTGACCCGGTCCATCTCCGTTTTGGCCTTGATATACAAATTTTTCAGCAGGTCCAGTTGCCCGGAATCCGTTCCGGACTGAAGATAAACAACCCTTTGCAGCATCAGGCTTTTGTGGAGAATCATTTTATGAACGATAATGTTCCAGTAAATGAATTCCTTGGCCTGAAGAGGTCTTCCCTCCGCAAGCTGCCGGAAATAGACGGACAAATACTCGTTGACGTAATGGCCCATCGCAAATGTCTCATCCTGCGAGCCGTTCCCCCGGACCCTGCCCCTCTCCAGGGCAAAATACATGTTCCGGGTATCGGGACGGGACGCCGGCCCGTCTTTGAGCCGGATAACCGATGCGGGAAACCCGTAGAAAGCAAACCAGCGCTGGGCATGCAAATCTTCAGCCGCCAGTCTTGTCATTTCCCGGCCGAACAAGCCGTAAGAGACTTCCGAGCTGCCGTATCCTTTGCCGTTCACATCGAAAGCGAGAAAGTGGAAAACTGCGCGCTCGTCGTCGAAGCCGTACACCAGCGCTTCATGAAACATATCCTGCTTGTTGTAATAGCGGGAGCAGGGAATATTTCTCCAGTTAAAATACACGATCATATAACGGCCTTCGCCCAGCGTATTCCTTGCCGTCTCCACCCAGTCCCCGCATCGGACCAGAGGCGTCTCTTCAAGAACTTCCGAGTAGACGTCGAGATGCTCTTCAAAGCGGACCACGGGAAACAGGTCGGCCCCCGTCGATTTGAGAGTCAGGTTCATAAAATGGCTGTGATACCAGGGCAGCGACCCGGCATGCGCAAGCAGAAGGCTGAGCCGGATGTTGTGATAGCATTCGGTTTCAAAACCCGGCGACTCCACGACAGGAAGCAGGTGTCTCTTATCCATCCTTACAGCTGCTCCCTGATGAGCTGCGGCCAGCTTCCGGCTTCATAGCCGTACGTTTCGGCCAAGGCACGGGCCCAGCGGTCCACTCCATAGGCCGTGCAGCCCGAATGAAGGGGGGCGCCCTTGCCTGTCTGGCCGGTCTCGCCGTCTTCACCCGCTTCACCGGAGTCCCCGTATTCCGCCGCTTCTCCGGTTATGCCGAACGCTTTGCACAGCACGTCGCCGCATACGTTGAAAGACGTGACCGCATAATCGCTCGCGCTCTCTCCGCCGGGTGCAAACCGCAGCTCGAATTTCGATTCCGCAGCGAGTTGGAACAGCCGGCGGTCCGTGTCCTCCGGCAGGAAGAAGGGGTCCGAAGCCGTCTCCACGTAACCCTCCAGCCCCAGCTCCCCGAAGAGGCGCCACGTGTCATCCAGCAGCTTCTGCCGCATATCCCTTACCTCCTGCGCTCCGCCGATGTACACGATTTCGAACATCCCGAACTCGCGCAGCCGGGAATCGTCTATCCGGCTGGCGTGCTCGTGCCTGAAGCACAGTCCGTAAGCGGAGTAGAGCGTGAGCTCCGGGCCGGACGAAACCGCCCCTTCCGCTCCCGCCGCCAGCCGGCTGCTCCCGCTTCCCGCAGGGGTGCCGCTTCTTTTCCCGCTCCGTTCCTCGTACACGTGGTAGCAGACGCAGGGCTGCAAATACATGCCGCTCGGCTGCAAAAGATTATGCAGCGGAGCGTTGTCCCGTAGGCGGGAACGGATCTCCTGCATCGCGTCGAACTGATGCCGGAATTCCCCCACGGCATAAACATTCTGCGGGAAATTCCGGATATATCCGCTCTTCTGCAGCACGGATTCCGGCATCATCGCCGGATAGCTCCGGAGAGCCGCCCCGTGCGCCCGGGCCCGGCTCCGCAGAAGCTTCACAAGCGCCTGTTCCAGTAAAACGCGAGCCTCCTTGGCATTTTCACTGTCCCGCTCCCGGGAGGATGACGCTCCGGTCCCCGCTTGCGCGCGTCCGCCCGCCCCTGTCTCCCTGCGGTTATCTCTCAGCTTCCGGTAAGGAAGCTTACGGCGGCCGGACAAGGACGCGCACAAGTCGTCCAGCCGGCCGGCCAGTTCTTCTTCGTCCGCTCCGTCATACTCGATCGTCAAAGCCTGTTCATCCCGGCTGACGTTCGTAATGCGATCGGAGAGATAATAAATTTTTTCCATGAGCTGAATCAGATCTCCGGCCTGCTCCACCTTTTCGAGCGGTATCCGAATGAGCATCCTGTCACCCGCTTTCTCCACGCCTCTCTCTACCTCCATCCGGCAAAATAATCGGCTTCCTGAATGGAAAACACCGATTCCTGGCCTTCGGTAATTTTCGTGCCCGTATTAAGTCTCCTGCGCACCCTGGCGCCCGTTTTATCCATCAGATTGTTAAAATTAAGCGCAAGCTTCTCCACGCTCGCCCCGGTAAAATGAATGAGCAGCGACCTGCGGAAGCGGTGTCCGGACAAGTTGTCCGAAGAGCCGTGAACAATATTCCCGTTGAAAAAAATAACATCTCCCGGCTTCGTGGCCACCTTCACGGTCTCCGCCGTTTCGTAATCTTTCAGCCACTGGCCTTCATCGGAAAAATACCGGCGGACGTCGGATGTGTCGCCCTCGGGTACCTGCAGGTCCAGCGAGTGGGTGCCCGGCACGAAAATCATGCCCCCGTTGCCCTCATCGGAACTATCCAGCGATATCCAAGCGGCATAAGTCGTTCCCGGCGATACGCCGAACGCGTAATTATCCTGGTGCAGGGGGAGACCTCTCGTCGAAGGGGATTTGAAATAGTAGCTGGTCGAAATAATAAGCGCTTCTTCTCCGATAAGCTGCTCCAGATAGGCGAACAACTGCGGTTTGAGAGTTAACCGCTTAATTTTCTCATTCTTACGGTGGTAATCCCGAAGACGGGGATACAGGCTTTCGAGCGGACGGCTGCCGTTCTGGATAATCTGCCCCGAAGCCGTAAGCCGCACCCAGTGCCCGTCAAACTGGCGGATTAACTCGCTGACTTCCTCCGGTGTATACACGTTGTCCATAACAAGATAACCCTCTCTTGCGAACGTTTTAAGCTTGTCGTCTTGAAGCTTCCTGTCACTCACAGGTCACTCCCCCTTTCTGCCCAAATTAGCGCCCGCGTTCATCCGCTTGCGCACCCGCCGGCCTTCTTTGTCCATCAGATAATTGAAATTAAGGGTCGTCTTCTCGGCACCCGCCCCGGCGAAATGACTGATAATCGAATGCCGGAAAAGAATCTCGCTCGCATTATCGGCCGAATCGTGAATCAAATTGCCGTGATAAATCACGACATCCCCCGGCTCTGTCCGGAGCTCGATAAGCTCATGCCCTTCGGGCACGGCCAGAGTCTGAACGTAGCCGCCGAAAGTATCCTCGGCCGTTGTATACACTTTCTCCGGAACCTGGAGGTCCAGCGTATGGGTCTTCCGCACAATCCGCATACCGCCGTTGGACACATCCGCCGGATCAAGGCCCGCCCATATCGCGTAACAGGTGCCCGGAAGAACGCCGATTCCGTAGTTATCCTGGTGAAACGGCATGCCCGTCGAACCCGGAGGCTTGAAATAATAGTTTGTCGATACGAGAAGGGCCTCTTCCCCCGCCAGTTGTTCCAGGGCGGCTATCGCCTCCTCTTTAAAAACGAATTCGCGCACAAGGTCATGTTCTTTGTGCAAATCCTTCATACGCGGAAACAGGCTAGTTAAAGGCTTCTGCGGATCCTGCACGATTTTCTTGCCCTGGATCGAGTCCAGCCAGGCCTTATGGTATTCCTCCTTCAATCCGTCCACTTCTTCGGGCGAATACACGCCTTTAAGCACCAAATAACCTTCCTCGGCAAAAAATTGTTTCTGCTGCACGCTTAATGAGTACGCCGTCATAAACAGCCTCCTTCGAATGAATAGAATGCTAGACTTCAGGGCCCAGAACGCCTTTTTCTCCCCGCCTCGCCCGGTGCAGCTGAACCTCCCGGATGAGCCGGCGGGCCTGCTGCGGATCGGTGATGTCATACCGGGAAATCCCGCCTCTTTCGATCCGCTCCATATAAAATTTCAGGATTTCCTCCGGAATCCGGTGAGGATTGTGCCGAAGCATCGCAGCCTCTCTCTCTTCGGGATTCATCGGGCTGAAATCGATTTGCCTCGGAAAAGCGGTGGTTCCCGCCCGGGCCCGATAGCTGCCATGGTTGACCAAGCGAACGCGCCAGCCGTTGATATACGCCACTTCGATGCCTTTCACCAGAGCGAAATGCAGCGCTTCCCCGATATCCTGGATGATCGGCTCTCCTTTGCCGTTCAGCGACGTATTGCAAAGGACGGGAACGCCGGTCGCTTCCTTGAAAGCCCGGAGCAGCCTGTACAGATTCCGGGTAGGGGGCGCGTCTTCCACCGTCTGTACCCTTGCCGTGCCGTCGAGATGAATGACGGCGGGGATCAGCTCCCGCTTCTCCGCCTTTACGCGGAAAGTGTGAAGCATGTAGGGAGACGGCCCTCCATCCTCGAACCACTCCCCCGCGTCCCCGGCAAGGATAACGGGCGCGACCGGACGCCACCATTCCCGCTGCTTGACGGCATTCAGCGCATCCTTCGCTGCCGGCGTCCTCGGATCTCCGAGAAGCGAACGGGCGCCGAGCGCCCGGGGCCCTATCTCCGCCGGTCCGTCGAACCAGAGGACCGGCGCATGGCACAGGTCCTCTGCCGCCCGGCCTTCTTCCAGAGGGGCCACTTCGCCGATGCAGCCCGTGAAGGTTCCGGACCGCAGGACTTCCTCCAGCGTGGAACTAGCTGCGCCGTGGTAGGCGTGACCGAGCTCGAAGCGGATATGCGCCGGGGACATTTTGCGGTAAAACGCATAAAGGCCCATTCCAAGCGACAGGCCCGAATCGTTCACGCAGGGCGGCGCGATCAAACCTTTAAAGCCGTACTTGCGCATGAGGTGGCTGTTCGTCGGGCAATTGAGCGCATACCCTCCGGCCAGAGCGAGGTAGGTCTCTTCCGGCTTGACGCCGTATGAGTCGAGAATGCTTTCCACATTCCGCTCCATCATGGCGATCGACGCCGCCTGCACCTGCTTCATCACGGCGGAAATCTTGTTCTCCCTTTCCGTGAAGCGGGGATCGAACCCCGTAAAAGCCGTAGCCTCCTGCGCGTCCCTCTCGCAAAGTTTGTCCGCAGCTTCGATGAGAGGCCGTAAATAATCGTGCTCCCAGATGTTGAAATTCCGGTCGTAAGCCGGCGGAAGCTCCAGAGGAACCGGCTTTACGGCGCTTTCGGAAGCATAGGCCAAGGCCATCAGCGTGCCTTCTCTCAAGTTGTAATACGTGCTGGACCAATCCCACAGCGGGCCGGGAGACTGGACCGGAAACAGCTCCGGCTTTCCCCTGCGCACCAGACAGCCGGCAAAAAACGGCTTGCTCCCCGCCTCCCTGTCCACCACGTCATCCGGGATGCCGTCGACGGCCAGCCCGAGTATGTTCCCTTCGTAGAACAGCCCGCTGTCCGCCATTACGGCCGAGAACAGATGGGAGATGCTGTGATAGGACAAGTGCGGGTAATCGTCCAGGGAATGGTAGTCCGAACACGTAGCCAGACCGGGCGTTCCCCATACTTCCGCCATGTCTTCCAAGGACAGGCCGAGCGCGCCGAGCAATTCGTTGACGACGCGTGCGGCATGCTCACGGCTGTAGAAAGACTGCCTGTGCTGCTTCTGCCCCGTAAATCTCTCCAGCTCCCAATAACGGATCAGCCGGATATCGCACCCCTCCTTGCGGAACAAGGCCATATTGGGGTCGTGCCGGATACAGGTTCCTGTCAAATAATTCAGGGGACCGATATGAAAATAGGTAGAAAGATAGTAACCGTCCTGCATGCTTTCACCTCGCCACATGAACTTATTTCCATTCTAACAACGCCGTGGAACGGACAATCTGAACTTCTTGCTCGATAATCGGACAATCTTTTCCGTTTTGTTTGTACGGCGTCAACCGGACAAGAAAACCTGAGGCCCGGAACAGACCGGATTTTATAATAGTGAAAAACCAAACGCCCACAAGGAGGTATTCAGTTGGAATCCGAATCCGCAAGCAAGATCCTGCCGGACTTATCGTCCGGCTACACGCTGACACCGGAGCAGATCCGTTATTTCAGAGACAACGGACATATCTATTTGAAGCAGGTTCTCACCATTGGGGAAATCGCGGCTTACCGGCCCCGTATTCTGGAAGCCATACGCGATTACATGACCAATACGATCCCCTCATCCGGTCCCGACGATTCCGGCACGGTCAATTTACGTCTCCGCCATCCGGACGTCGGGCGATTCACCGCTTCACGCAGGCTTGCGAAGATCGCCGCCGAGCTGATGGGCGTGGAAGGCGTCCGGATTTACCGGGATTCCGCCTTCTTCAAACAGCCCGGAGCGGCCGCAACGCCCATGCACCAGGATAACAACTACATGCTGCTCGACACGGATCTTTCCGTTACAGCCTGGATTCCTCTCCGGGAGGTTACCGCTTCCATGGGTTCGCTTCACTTTATTTCGCGGTCGCATACGCTCGATAATCGGGGAAAAACCGCCAAGCAGAACCTGAAAACGGCGTACAGACTCGGGCTGGAGGAAATGACTTACGGCGGAATCGGGCTGGGAGACGTGACCTTTCATGCGGGCTGGACGCTCCATAATGCACCGCCCAACGAAACGCAGCATACCCGTGAAGCTATGACGATGATGTATTACGAGGACGGAGCTTCTATCGTCAACCCTTTCGGAACCGATCCTACCGGGCATCTTAACCAATACTTCGGGGGACAAAAGCCGGGCGAGAAGGCGGATACCCCTTTCAACCCGCTCGTGTATAAAAAAGACCGCTGAAGGCGATTCCACAGTCTGCCGGGATCTTTCATCGGCCGCCTTACCCGGATCGGCATCTAAAAAAGCTTCCCCGCCCGCTGCGCGATACGGGCTTGGAAGCTTTTTTTGTTTCGGCTGTTTGTGGCGGCTTTTTTGTTCGGGTTTATTAGTTCTGGTTTCTTGGTTTTGTTTCTTGGTTTTGTTTCTTGGTTTTGTTTCTTGGTTTTGTTTCTTGGTTTTGTTTCTTGGTTTTGTTTCTTGGTTGTGGTTTTTTGTTCTGGCTTCGGTGTTTCGGTTTCGACGTGCCGGTTCCGATGTTACGGCACTTCCCTTTCGGGGCTGCCGCGTCGGGAAAAGTCCCGTAACGGAGGCGAATCCCCTTTTCAGACGGTTCCCCGGACTAGTTTTCCGTACAGCTCTTCAATCCCTTCTTCCAGCGAATAGGATGTTTTCCATCCCAGCATCCCGCTGATTTTATCCGCATTGATCCGGTAGGATCTCGAATCGGCAGGTCCCTCCCGTCTGATCTCGACGGGAATAGGCAGAACGGCGGCAACAAGCTCGGCCAGATCCCCTATCCGGATGTTCTGCCCGGCGGAACCGATGTTAAATATCTGGCCGGATACCTTCTCCGCCGGGGCTTCCAGCAGACGGCAGACGGCCTCCACGGCATCCTTCACATGGACGAACGGCCTCCACTGCCCGCCCCCGCCCCGGAGAGTGACCGTTCCGGTCTCCCACGCCGCCTTGACCATCGCGTTAACGGCGAGATCGAATCTCATTGCCGGGGAGTATCCGTAAAGGATTGCCGGACGCGCCACGCTGACGGCAAACTCTTCCCCGCCGAGAAGAAGAATATCCCGCTCCGATCGGCAGGCCGCTCTGGCGTAAGTCGTCAGCGGGTTCGGGACCGCCGTCTCATCCGCTCCGCCCGGATCGTCCCGGAATCCGTATACGCCGCAGGTGGACATGAAAATGTACCGCACGGCTCCCGCTTCCCTCGACTTCTTCGCGGTGCGGTAGCGCGCAAACTGGTTGATGTCCAGCGTTTCGTGCGGCGTAATTTCCCCCCGGATGTCATGGGAGACGGCGGCCAAATCGACTACCGCGTCTATGCCTTCAAGTCCTTCGCCGCTCCATGTTCTCGTGTCCGCAAAAATCCGGGTTACGCCGGAATGAATAAAATGCCTGTCCTGGCCCCGGGCATACTTGTCCAAAGCCCGCACTTCATAGCCCCGCTTGGCCAGCTCGGGCACAAGGCTGGAACCGATATACCCGCCCGCTCCGGTGACAAGGACTTTGCGTACGGCTTGTCTCATGGGCAGCTCCCGCAAATGCGTTCGGCCGCTCTTCGGCTCATTCCCTGGGCGGTGAGCTTTTGCAAGGCTTCTTCCTTCACTTGTCCGGAAGGTATGCCCAACCGCTTGATATCGCGTTCCAGCATCCGGCGGTATACGGAGTAAGATTTGGGCAGGCGCCGCTCGAATTGACTGACTATCGTATGGTCGAGCAGCAGAACTCTTTCATAAATTTCATTGTACCTGGCCCGTTCTTCCCCGTTGACCACCTCATAACCCGGATCCGCAAAAGAACGGTAATAAGAAACGGAACCGATATGCACGATTTCGTCCGTCAAAGCCGTTTCGTCTTCATCCAGATTCCTTACGCTATGAATCGAGTAGCCCATGGAATGTGCCAGAAGCTGGTACAGGACCAGGGTATCCAGATGCCGGCTGACGAATCCGTCTTTCTTAATCGTCTGGGCCGGAAATACCGGCACTCCGTCGCCGTTTTTCGGAAGGATACCGGCCAGCGTACGTTTATGTGCTTCTTCAAGCACATCGAACGTATCGTATCTTTTAAAAGAAGATGAGGCCCGTACCGCATCAACAAGAAACGGACGAGGCGACCACGGTAGATTACCGTCGTCCAGTTCGCGCATGACATCCCGGTTAACGAACAGAAAGAACGTCCGAAGGACGCGAAAATCAAAACGCGCCGGAGGAACCGTTCTTTTCCCGTACTCGTAAGACCACACGCAGTTCATGGAAGCCGAGCGCGGTACCCGGGCCATTTCACCGAACAGCTCGTCGTTCAAAACGAAACAGTCGATATCCAGCCATCCGAAGTTCTCCCTGTTTACGGCCGTCAGGTAATGCCAGACGATCCCTTCGTCCACTTTCTCCCCGAAATGAAAAAAAGGGCGGCGGAGCTCCTGCCGGACCCAATTCCGCTCTTCTTCGGTCAGCCCAGCCCCGATTAAAACGACCGGAACCGGGGCCGGAACGAACTCGAGCGACTTGGCCGCCCAGTGTAGAAGCCCCGTCGTGAAGAACAAATAATAGACGCCTTTCTTAACGGGAATGCTTTCGTAAAAACGGCGGAACTCTTGCAGCAGCTTGTCGTCCAAATGCTTCACGCCTTTACCTCCTGTTTCGTTTTTTTCCGCTTGTACAGCTTGTCCCCCATCAGGAGGATGTCCAGCTCCGCTTGCAGGAAGCAGCGGACGGCTTCCGCCGGAGTCTCCACCATCGGCTCTCCATCGAGATTGAACGAGGTGTTAAGGAGCAGGGAGCAGCCGGTTACGCGCTTGTAGTTTTCGAGAAGAGCGGCCATTTCCGCATTTAATCCGGGAGAGACGGCATGCAGCTGCACTGTCCCCGCCGGCAGGTTTGCGGAGTTTGCCAGGTTTGCTGAACTTGCTGAACTTGCAGGACTTGCAGGACTTGCAGGACTTGCAGGACTTGCCAAGTCTGTCCGGTTATTCTCCGGCTGGCAAAGCAACCCGGATACGGACGCATGTGCTTGTAACCGGCCTTCTCCCTGCGGGGGGTTCGCCTCACTCGCGTCCCTTTCCAGCAAAATGTAACCGAAGGGACGGAAAGCTTCCCGCTTTTTCGCCCGGTTCAGCCGCATGATGTTTCCCGAAAAACAGGGATCCGCAAGGATGCTCCTGTTTCCCAGCGCCTTCGGCCCGAACTCCGCGCCTCCCCGGAAAACGGCGACCAGACTTCCTTCGGAAAGCAGCCGGGCCGCCTGTCCGTTGATATCCTCCGCCTTTATTTCCTCCAGGAAATCCCCGGCCTTGCGAACGGCTTCTTCCATGGCTTCCGCCGGATACGGCTTTCCCAGATAGGGCGAGGCCGGGAGAGACGCTTCTCTCCGGTGCCCGCCCAGCACATAATGCCCGTACAGCGCGCTGCCCGCAGCCGCTCCGGCATCGCCCGCAGCAGGCGGCACATACAGCCGCTTGAAGGGGGTTTCCCGCAGCAGCCTGTTTACGGCCGCATAATTCAGAAAGACGCTGCCGGCCAGGCACAGGTTGTCCGAGCCCGTCTTCTTATGCAAATACCGGCAGGCATGGATGAGTATCCGCTCCAAATGAACCTGCACGGCATAAGCCGCATCCGCCTTCGCCCGGAACAGCGCGCTGCCGGTTTCCGCACGGCCGAGCTCCGCACGGATCAGATTCCGAAGCTCGCTCATCTGCCCGAGAGTCTGGCTGAAACCGCCCTCGTCGTCCAGCGAGTAGAAGGCTTGGAACGCGTCCACCAGCCGGGCGGTGCCATAAGCGGAGACGGCCAGCGTCTTCTCATCGTACATCGGTCCGAAACCGATCTCTTCCGTCACGGCCAGGTAAAACAAACCTGCGGAGTTGGATACGTCGCGGAAGTCGCCGCTCTCCCGTCCCGTCATCTTCCGGATTTCCCGGATTTCCGTGCCTTCGGCCGCATAGAAAGTTACGGTCTCCACAATTTTGTTCTCCCGGTCCAGGTAACTGCCCCGGCCGTCGGCCACAAGTATCGCCGCCTCGGTGCAGGTCGACGGATAAAACGCACTCGCCGCATGAGCGAGATGATGATTCATCAGCCGGATTTCCGGCGCATACCGGGCGTAATACCGGCTTTCGATATTGTCCGCGCCGATGATGAGATCCACTTCTTTTTCGGTCACGCCCGCATAATCCAGACAGTACCGGGCCGCTTTGCAGCGGAAGGTCGAGGCATCGACGAAGGCCTGCTTGGAGCGGGACAGCCTCTCTTCCTCGATCGCGCACACGAATTTCCCGTTATGCAGCAGACACGCGGAAAAATCATGGATGGAGCCTCCCAATCCCAGTATGAGCATCGCTTTTCACGCCTTTGCGCCAGTTTAGATCGTACGGAATAATTTCTTGTGCCGCTGCACAAGCCGGACCTCTTTGCACAGCCTGTCGGCATCTTCCCTGCTGCGGATGTCGTAACTGCCCGCCGGCTCCTGCTCGTTGGGATCCCGGTAATGGTAAAGCACGTCCCGGGGAATATTCCACGGGTTCAGCTCCCTCCACGCCGCCTGCTCTTCCCGGTCGCTCAGACCGTTCATCAGGATCCGGCGGGGATAAGGGTTTTCATGGTCATAGCCGCCATGATTCCGCAGCACGATGCGCATCCCGTTGATATAGGCCACCGGTATGCCCTTGCGGAGGGCGAAATTGAGCGCCTCGTGAATCGTGTTGACGATCGGCTCGCCCCGGTCGTTCAGCGACGTGTTGCAAATGACGGGAACGCCGGTCTGCTTTCGGAACTCGCCGATGACCCCGTACAGCCGGGGATTCTCCAGACGCCCGATGCTCTGCACACGGGCGCTGCCGTCCAGATGCAGCACGCCCGGAATCCGGGAAGCCTTGTCCGGCCTCGCCTTGAACGTATGAAGCATAAAACGCGACGGGTAGTCCGTCTCGAACCATTCCGCCGTCTCCTCCTCCAGAATGATCGGCGCTACCGGTCTCCACCACTCCCGCTGCTTGACCTCGTTCACCATTCGCTTGGATTCTTCCGTCCGCGGATCGCCCAGTAGAGAGCGGTGTCCGAGCGCACGGGGCCCGATCTCCGACTCGCCGTCGAACCACAGGACGAGGCCCTGCCGAATATCCCGCGCCGCCTGTCGTTCGGTCATCGGTTCGGCCCGCTCGATAAACGGGGCATAAGCTTCACTCTTCAGGATATCCGGGAGGGAAAAGTCGGGCTCCCCGAAATAAGCGTGAGCGAGTTTAAAATCGAACGCTTCTCCCCGGAGCTTTTTGTGGAAGGCATAGAGTCCCATTCCGAGCGAAAGCCCCGAATCTCCGACACAGGGAGGCGCGATAAACCCGGCAAACCCATATTTATTCATCAGATGACTGTTCGTCGGACAGTTCAGCGCAAAGCCGCCCGCCAGCGCCAGGTAAGTTTCCGACGGATCGATGGCGTACGTCTGAAGGCTGCGGTCGATATTGGCGTCCATAACTTCCATCGAAACCCGCTGGACGATTTTCATAATCATACTGATCTTGTTCTCCCGCCGGGAGAAACGGGGATCGAATCCGTTGAACAGCCGCCCGGCGTCCTCATCGGTCAACTGCTCAACACGGTTGACGAGATCGCGGATGCGTGTCGATTCCCACATGTCGTGCCGTCCGTCCAGCACGGGAAAACCGGCCGGCATCTCCCCGTAAATCTCGCTCGTGCTTGCCGAAGCGAGCGCCATGAGCGTGCCTTCCCGCATCCGGAAATAAAACTTGGCCCAGCCCCAGAGCATCCCCGGCGACTCCGCCGCAAACAGGTTAACCCGGCCTTCGTTCATATAGCCGCCGGTAAAGTAATATTTTTCTCCCCGTTCCCTCGTATCCACAACCCCATCGGGACCGCCGTCAACGGCAAAACCGAGAATGCGCTTGTTATAAAACAAATCCGAATCCGCCATAACCGCAGAAAACAGATGGGAAATACTGTGATAAGAAAGATTTTGATACTCCCGAATGCTGTGATAATCATCCGTCGTCTGCAGCCCGGGAGTTCCCCATATTTCCACCATGTCCCCGAGGGACAAGCCGAGCGGCCGCAGAAGCTCGTCCAGTACGCGCCGCGCCTGGTCCGCACTATAGAAGGAAACATAGTGCTCCTTAATCCCCGTCACCCGCTCCAGTTCCCACAGACGGATGAGCTTCACCGTCCTGCCGCTCTTCTGAAACAAAGCCGCGTTCTGGTCATGACGGATAATCGTTCCCAGCAAATGATCCAGGGGATCGATATGCAAATAAGCGGATAAATAATAGCCGTCCCGCATGCTATCCCTCCGTTTCCGATTGCGGTCCGAAAAACTCCTCTTCCAGCATGAGGCAGAGGGTATGATACATCTTCACGTGGTCCTCCTGGACTTCATCCGTCGCGGAAGACGGAGAGGCGAGCACCACATCGCTCCAGGCGCGGATCCGTCCCTCGCCCGCTCCCGTCAGCGCAACGGTCGCCAGTCCCAGCGTCCGGGCGACTTCCATGGCCCGCGCTACGTTGGCCGCCCCTCCGGAAGTGCTGATGCCTAGGAGCACATCGCCCGGCTTCCCGTAGCCCAGAACCTGCTGGGCGAACACGGCATCCGCCGCCAAATCGTTCAGGACGGCCGTGACGAGAGCGGTCTGGCTGACAAGCGAGATGGCGGGCAGCCCGAGCTGAAGCCGGTCCAGGCAGGCCGGCACCGGCCCGCCCGGAAAGCCCGCCGTATCCGGCAGCCGCCCTTTCAGCCGCCTCAGGGCCGCGGATTCTGGCGGACGCTCCAGACGGAAGCCCTTCATCAGCTCGCCGACAATGTGCTCGGCATCCGAGGCGCTGCCGCCGTTCCCGCATACGAGCAGCTTGCCTCCGCGCCGGAAGCAGCCCTCCATCACGGCAAATGCCTGCTCCAGCGCGGGCCGGCTGCCTTCAAGACGGCTATGCTTCCGAACCATTTTGTCCAGATGGTGTTTGACCCCTTTTTTCACGGACGGCACCTCCTTCCTTGCGCTTTTGGTAAATCGCCCCTTCCAGGACCAGATAATCCAGATCAATCCGCAGGAAGCAGGAGATGGCGTCGTGCGGCGTCTCGACGATCGGCTCTCCGTTGTCGTTGAACGAAGTGTTTAACAGCACGGGTGTGCCGGTCACATGCTCAAAACGGAGAAGCAGTTCATGGAAGCGGGGATTCAGCCTGCGCGAAACGGTTTGAACCCGGCCGGTCCGGTCTTGATGACACACCGCTGCCGTCTCCTCCCCTTTGCCCGGCAGGAAAGGCGGAACCAGCAGCATATAATAGGAAGGGCAGCCGAGGTCAAAAAAATCGGCCTGTCTCTCTTCCAGAACGGCCGGGGCGAACGGGCGGAAATGCTCCCGGTGCTTGATTCGGGCATTGATCGTATCCTTCATGGCCGCCTGCCGGGGATCCGCCAAAATGCTGCGGTTGCCGAGCGCTCTCGGACCGATTTCCGAGCGGCCCTGAAACCAGCCGACAATACAGCCTTCCGCAAGGAGCTCGGCGGTCTTCACGAAAACGTCGGCGGCTTCCACCCGTTCGATGCGGTCCGCGAATGCATCCGCCGCTTCCGCGCACTCGTCCGGCCCGTAGTTTCTGCCCTGATAAGGCGAGAAAGGAATGTTTACTGCCGTGCGCGGCCGGCCGCCGAGTACGTGGCAGCCGTACAGCGCGCTCCCGATAGCGGTACCCGCATCCCCTGCCGCCGGCTGGACGAAAATACGCTCGAACGGTGTCTGCCGCAATATTTCGTAGTTGGCCACGCTGTTGAGAAACACCCCGCCGGCCAGACAAAGATTCCGGCTGCCCGTTACGTTGTACAAATACCGGCAGGCTTTCACCAGGATATGTTCCATATGATGCTGGACCGCATAAGCCAAATCCGCCTTGGCCTGAAACTTCTCCGGGCCTTCCGCCGCTTCCAGAACCGCGCGGATATAAGACCGGAGCTCTTTTACCTGATCCAGCGTCTGGCGGAAATTACCCTCGTCATCCATGGAATAGAAACTTCCGAAATAACCGGTATGCCGTGCTGTGCCGTAGGGGGACAGCCCCATCGTTTTGCCTTCCTGCAGCAGTCCGAAACCGATCTCCGTCGTGACCCGTTCATAAAAACCTCCGATCGAGTTGGACATGTCCGCATCCGTCAAATCGGTTTCGGAATCATGGGCTCCATGGAAATCGAGCGTGTCCGTCCCCGATATTTTTTTAATCTCGCTAAGGCACGAGCCGTTTCCGAAATAATAGCTGACAGTCTCCCGCTCAGCCGGAACCCCCGTGAAACTGCCTCTTCCGTCCGCTACCAGCACGGCCGCGCTTTCGTACGGAGACGGATAAAATCCGCTTGCCGCATGGGCCAGATGATGATTGATCAATTGAATGCTATCCGCATACTTCATATAGTAAACGGGGTCGATCAGATCGTTCCCTACAATCAGATCGAGCGATCCGGCATCCATCCCCTCCGCCTGCAGACAGTAATCGGCGGCTCTGCACCGGAACACTTTTCCCCCGAGACCCAGACAATGCTTTACCCGCGCAAGCCGTTCTTCTTCCATCATGCAGCGGACTTCGCCATCGCGGACCAGACAAGCCGAATAATCGTGAATAGAGCCGCCCAAGCCCAATATGTTCATAAAAACCCCCTCTCGTTCCGCAAAATAGAGCGCAGCCGGGAGGAGGAAGCTTTCTTATCCTCGCCGGCAATCTTGATTTCACAACCGATTTCTCGGGCGGCCGCCATTTCGGGAAACGTTTTGTCCTTGTAATCCCAGCCTTTGACAAAATAATCGGGACGGATGGCTCTTATCGCTTCGCAGCAGTCGTCCTCTCCGAAAATAAACACATAGTCCACGACCTCAAGAGCGGCTACGATGCCTGCCCTCTGCCCCGCTCCGAAAACCGGCGGACGGCTTTTGATTCTGCGGACGGAAGCGTCCGAATTGACGGCTACGACGAGAATATCCCCCATGCCGCGGGCGGTCTGCAAATAATCCAGATGCCCGATATGAAAAATATCGAAGCAGCCTCCGGCCATGACGATGGTCTTAGTCTTCTCTCCGTTTTTATCGCTCCGTGCCCGTGCAAGCTCCGCTTTCAATTCAGTTAAATCCGCCATCTTGTTCTTCATCGTTCATCGGACCTTTCTGCCGGATTTATGTATCCAATACGAAACGAGCCGATGACAGGACGAAGAGCGGGACGGGACATGAACCAGGCACATCGGAGAATAGGAAAAGCCCGTAAACCGGCAGGAAAACCGGCGAAGCTCTCCGAGCAGCACGATCCCCCCGACGTCGAAAGGCGTCTCCCATATTTCCTCCGCGCTCCGGTAACAAACCGTATCGGACAAAACGTCTTCATCGTCGGTAACGATCAGGACGGATTTATTTTCCGTGTTCCCCGCCTCGGTCTCCCGTTCGGTCAGCAGCAGAAAATCAGCGGACCCTTCGTCGCCGGAAGCTGTCGAAACGGAATAGCCGTAGGCCTCGATCGTCCGGGCCAGCTCCGAACGCAAACCTTCAAGATCCGTCCCGCCTCTCGTCCGGTCCCACATATACACGATTTTGCTCATCGCCCGTTCACCCACTCTATCCCTTGTCCTTCCAGCGTCTCCTCCGCCGTATGAAGCTCCCTGCCGAGCGGTAGTCTTCCTTCCAAAATATCCGTGAGCCTGGCGAAAGCCAGCTCCGCCGGGATATCCGCGATATCCGCGCTCCGGGGAACGAGGCTGTAGTTGGCTCTCAGCGTCCGGAAACTGACGTGGGACTCGTCGGGCGTGAAAGGAAACTGCAGATGGGGAAAGCTTCTCCCCCACAGCGTAATATGAGGCACGCCGAGAAAGCCCGCGATGTGCCCGCAGACACTGTCGATACCGACTACCGCGTCGAGTTCCCCGATTGCGGCAAACAACCGCTCCACCGGCAGCCCGCTCCAGTCGCTGCACCCTTCCGCCGGATAAGGAAGCGGCGTCAAATTGACCAGCGCGAGTCCCCGTTCCCGGCACAGGCCGATAAACCGCTCGGCTCTGGCCCGGGGCCAGGAGCGCTTCGCATCCCCGGTGTGGAACTGGATGCCCGCAATTTTGCAGCCCGCCGCCCGCAGCTCCGCCAGCTCTTCAGCCTGTTTCGCCGGAAGAGGCGGGTAGAAGGCGGGAACCGGCTCCGGAAGCTCGTAGGGCCGGTCAAAGCCGAGCGCCGCACCGAAGAGCCCGCTTATGTGCCGCAAAGGCGGCGAAGAAACGGAAACCGGCAGAAGAACGGCTTTCCTGTACAGAGAGGAGCGCAGTACCGCCTCGTAAACAGCCGGGCTTTCCGGACTCCGGTAAACGCGGCAGCCTTGCAGCAGCGCCCCGAAGAACGAAGCCAGCTTTTCCTTGGCTATGAGATGGACCTCGTGCCCGAGACGGGCTTCCCTGTCTATGAACTTCCTCAGCAGCGGAAGCAGAATAACGCCGTCCCCGTATCCGAGAAACCAGTCGGCTATTACGGCCTTCGGTTTGGGCTTGCCGGTAAATCCGCCGCTCATGTCCAGCTTTTCGGCCGGTTCGTCCGCCCGGAAATAGTACGGGAAGCAGACCCGGTCCTTGTAGACGTACAGCTCCGCAGGCTCATACCGCTTGGGAATGTCCCCGGTCAGCCGGGCGTAATCCGCTTCCGCTCCGGCCTCCGCTCCATTCTTCGCTCCGGTTCCGCCCGCGCTTTCCGGCTTAAGTTCATGAAAAACAAAAGCCGTTACAATCCGGCCGTCGTCCGCCTCACCGGAAAGATTTGCGCCGGTATCGGTCCCGTTCTCTGCGCCGCTGCGCTCCCCTTGCAAAAACCGGGCAAGAGCCTCCAGCCCGTTCCGGTCATTGACGGACAGGACCGTAAATCCTCCCGACCGGAACAAGGGTAGATCCGGCATACACAGACGGATAACCGCCAAATCGTTCGTTTTCTCCGCCAGGAGCGTTAGGACGTCTTCCTCCCGTTCGGCGTCTGTCCAGACGAGAATTTTGGCGCGGGACGCCCGGAGGGAGCTCCTTCTATTTTTCACCTGCTGCAGAAAAACTTCGTCCGCCATACCTCCGCCTCCTTACGGGCATCTTCCGCCCCTTTGGTTCTTTTGTCCGATAAATGCGGTCAATTCCCGGGTGCTCACTGTCGACGTGTACGGTTTGGAAACAGAGACGGCAGCGGATGCGCTGCTCAGCACAAAACTGTCCGCCAAGGGCAGGCCATAGGCGATTCCAACCGCAAAGGCCGCCAGGAATGAGTCTCCGGCTCCTACCTCGCACACCGGTTCCTTGCAATAGGCGGGAACATGGCGGATTTCTCCGGGGGTAATCAGAAAGCTGCCCGCCTCCGCCGCTTTCAGGACGAGGGCGCCGATCTCCCAGTCGCCCAGCTTTCCTTGGGCGTAACGCGCCGCCTCGGCCGGATTGTCATAACTGCACGAGGTCAGCTTGTTGAACTCGGCAAGGTTCGGGAACAGCACGGAAGCGTGCGCGTAGCGCCCGATGTTCTCCCCCGCCGGATCGACGAGAACCGGGACGCCTTTATCCGCCGCCAGGCGGATATAACCGGCGATCAGGGAATCCGGCAGCACGCCTTTGCCCAGGTCGGACAGGACGGCGCAGCCGGCGGCGGGCAAGCTGTCCGCACGTTTCAGCAGAAGCTCCGCAGCCGGGGCGGACAACGGCGTGTTATCCTCCCTGTCCACGCGCAGCCGCAGCCCGTTTCCGTCCGTCAGCCGGGTTTTCAGCGTCGTTCGTCTACCATGCTCGGCGATCAGACCGCCGGTATCAATCCGGTCCCCCGACAGGCTGCGCAGCCTGTCCGCTTCCGCGTCCGTGCCCAGCGCGCCGAGAACAGCCGCTTTCCCGCCCAATGCGGCGATGTTCAAGGCGACGTTCAGGGCATTTCCCGGAAAATATAGGCCGGGTCCTTTACGCAGGACGGTACAGCGTTCATTGGCGGAATAATCTGTGGTGCAAGCCGTGTATTCATCGAGCAGGATATCGCCGAGAACAATCGTGGTCCCCGGCGGCTTGCGCTTCAGGCAGTCCAGCAGCTTTTTTTGGGTGCTCGGTTCCAATTCATCACCTTCTCTTCCGTTGGGAAAACCCGCTTTCGCAGCCGAAAGGCCGAAACCACCGGTCCTTCCATACGTCCAGTGTAAGAAGTGCGGAGGCGGAGCACTCGGCTTTTTAAGGACGATTGTCCGGTAAAGTGCCGGTTTCATTCAACAATGCTCTGAATTCCTCCGAAGCGAGGATCAGTTCCCCGAAGGTACCCTGGGCCTCAATCGCCCCGTCCTTCATAACGATGATATGGTCCGCCCGCCTGAGAGCCGCACTCCTGTGAGAAACGACAAGGCAGGTCGCTTCTGTGCGGCTGTTCAGACGCTCCCATAGTCTGCTCTCCGTCTCGGCATCCAGGGCGCTCGACATGTCGTCGACGACAAGAACCTCGCTGCGGCGGACAAACATCCGGGCGGCGGCGGCGCGCTGGATCTGACCGTTCGACAGCTTCACGCCCCGGACACCGACCGCCGTATCCAGACCTTTTTCCAGCAGGCGTACGTCTTCTTCCAGCACGGCGTCATAAATGGCCTGTTCCAAGCCCTCCTCAGGCAGGCCGAGCAAAATATTCTCCTTCAGCGTTTCGTTGTACAGCTTGGGCACTTGAGGCGTATAAGCGATACGCGGAGGAATAAAGAATTCGCCCGGATTCGCAATCCGCCGGTTATTCCAGCGGATCTCTCCGGCCGCCGCCGGCAGCAGACCCAGGATCGTTCTGAGCAGGGTCGTTTTTCCCGAGCCGATTCGTCCGACGACGACGACAAAAGAGCCGCGGGAGATCTGAAGATCGATCCGCTTGATTCCTTTGGAGGTGCCGGGATAATAATAGGTCAGAGATTTCGTCTGAAGCTGTTTGAACTGCCTGGATTCCGAAACGGCCGGCGGTGCGGCGGCCGGTGAAGTTTCCGCCAGATCCAGGGGTTTGAGGTCGATCATCCTGTCCAGTGACGACCCCTGAAGCAGCCAGGTCAGGCGCCTTAAATACCCTTTTACCTGTTTGATCTGCGTGATGCTGGTTCCGCTGTACTCAATAAACTTGCTCATATGCAGCAGCAGATGAACGAACAGGGCGTAATCTCCGACGGTAAACTCTCCCGGTCCGAGCAGGCGCGCTCCGGCCAGCAAAAGAATGCCGGATCCGATCTGGACCAGATTCGGCAGCAGCGCGTACATAAGCTGGCTCATGACTCTTTCGCGGGAGACCTGCTTCCGCCGGTCATTGGAAAGACGGGAGAACTCTTCCACTACGTTGTCCTCGGCTCCCGCCACTTTAACCGCCAGCACCGCCTGGAACACCTCGCTCATAAAGCCGGACAACTCCCGCCGACCGCTGCCCTTCGGCCGGAGCCGGACGTTCATCCGGATGATACTGATCTGCACAAGAGCTAATACGACGACCAGCGGAAGAATGACGCCCGCCGTTACCGTGACGTTTACCGCGAATAAAACGGCAAGCGCCGCAAGGAAGGAAACCGTTTTGACCATAAGAAGGTTCACGTTCCGTATCGTATCGGCCAGTTGATCCACATCGTCCCGGAACTGGCTGACGGCCTCGCCGGGCGACCCGGGTATGGCTCTCGCTCCAGGCTGGCTGAGTATGTGATTCAGCAGATTTTGGCGGATCAGTCCTTTGACGCGGAAATTAAGAGCGGTTTCGGTGCGGGACGCGAACCGGATCGATCCCAGCGTCGCGGCCGCATTGACGGCGAGCAGGGCTACGACGAACCAGGTGACGCCGGATAAGCCCGAATGACCCGTGAGCTGATCGAAAAACATTTTCATCAGGAGGCCCACGGCAACCGGAGCAAGGTTAAAGGGAAGCCATTGCAGAATGCCTTTCCAAAACAATCCGGGATGGTAAGCGGCCATCCTCCATAAAAATTGCCTCGTGTTCATATAGTCTCCTTTCCGGATGCTTGTCTTAATAGCCGGGAATAGCGGGAACTCGGCCGGTCCGCCAAAGCTTGGCGGCTCCCCTGCTCCGCGATTTTTCCCCCGTCCATCACGAGAATGCGGTCTACCCCGCGCAGCGTGTTCAGCCGATGCGCAATAACGATGGCCGTTCTGCCTTGAAGGAGCCGGTTTGTGGCCTGCTGCACTTTTTCCTCGGTAGAAGGGTCCAGCCTGGAAGAAGCCTCATCCAGAACGACCAGAGAAGGATTCCGCAAAAAGATACGGGCAAGCGCGAGCAGTTGGGCTTCGCCTGCGGATAATCCTTCTCCCTGCGCCCCTAACACCGTATCGAGTCCCGCAGGCAGCGTACGATACCATTCCCCGAGCCCCAGCCCATCCAAGACTTCCACAATCCGTTCGTCCGGAATATCCGGGGCGAAGAACGTAACGTTATCCCGGACGCTTCCGCTTAAAATCCGCACCTCCTGCGTTACAAGGCCGACGCGCTCGCGAAGCTGCGCCAGCCGCACGCGGCGTATATCCGTTCCTCCGAGCAGAACGGCGCCCTCTGCGGGATCATACAGCCTCAGGAGCAGGCGGATCACGGAGGTTTTGCCGCTGCCCGTCCTGCCGACGATGCCGAGCGACTTGCCCGCTTGCAGACTGAACGTGAGGTCCGAAAGGACGCTGCCGGATTCGCCGCCGTAATTAAAATTCACTCCCCGGAAGTCCACGGAGAGCGGGCCTTCCCCCAGCTGCGCTTCCTCCTCCGGCGCAGGGTCCCGGATAACCGGCGCCTCGGCCAGCAGTCCGCCGATCCTTTCCAGATGGGCCTCGGCCCGCTGTAAACTTGCGATCAGGTCCCTGATCCCATCCAGCGGTCCCGCAAGAAGGCCCATATAAAACAGCATCATGTACAGAGCCCCCGCGGTAATCAGGCCGCCGGTCCATAAATAAGTGCCCAGCGCGAGAACAAGTACCGTTCCCAGCCCCAGAATCACGGTGGAAGCCGCCCACATCAGGGAAAAACCAAACCCGGCCCGCATATGCCTCGGGAACCACTGCCGAAGTATCTGACGGAATTTGTGCATGGCATAGGCTTCGGCTCCGCTGGAACGCGTATCTTCGGTATGGGCCAGCTGGTCTCCGAGGAAGGCGTAGAAGTCCGCCCCAGCTTCCCCCATCCGCACCCAGAACGGAAGCGTCCATTCCCGTATCCGGCCGAACGTAAACAGAGCCGCCGCGACAAATAACGTCATAACGGCTCCCATCCAGCCGTTTTCATAATAAAGGACAACCAGCACGCCGACGATTAGACCGATATTGCCGCACAAGGACACCGTCAGCATAGCGAAAAAACCGGACACCCCTCTCACGTCGCCGTCTATGCGCTCGATCAGCTCGCCTGCCGGATGCTTCTGAAAAAATGAACCGTCCTGCCTCAAACAGTGCTCCAGCAGATCTCCCCTGAGCCGGTTCGCCGCCGTCCAGCCGATCCGCTCCCCCGCATAGTCGGCACCGACCGTGGCAAACAGCTGGAGCAAAGCCAGCCCGGCAAACAGTGCGGCCAGTCCCGCCGCGCCCGCGGCGGAAGAAGAATGTCCCGTATCGATAAGTACGCGCAGCACTTGAGGATTAGCCAGCTGCAGGCCGATATTGAGGGCCACCAGTGCGCAGAGGGCCAGAACGGGCCAGCGCAGCGCAGCCAGATAAGTTCTGAGCAGCCTGTAATAACGGAGCACCGGAACCTTGGGTAACGATAAAAAGGCCACTCGGCTCTTCCTCCTTGAAAATATCGGATTTCATGCAGGTTTTACGGCCGCTCCCATAAGCTCCGCATTTCTTCCGAGGAGCGCAGAAGTTCGTCCAGGGTGCCCTGCCCCTCAACCCTGCCGTCCTTCAGAACGACGATATGATCCGCTCTCTCGAAAGCGGCCCTGCGATGGGAAACGACCAGGAAGGTCGTATCCCGGAGCTGATCCAGCCGCTTCCACAGCTCGTTTTCCGTCCGGGCGTCCAGGGCGCTGGACAAGTCGTCCAGGACGAGGAGGCTGCTCTTCCGGATAAACATCCGCGCCGCCGCCGTCCGCTGAATCTGGCCTCCGGACAGCTTGACCCCCTTCACGCCGACGACAGTATCGAGGCCGTTTTCCAGCTGACGGACGTCCTTTTCCAGCACGGCCTGATGAACCGCCTCTCCGAGCCGTTCTTCGGCCAAGCCGAGCAAAATGTTTTCCTTCAGGGAACCGTTAAAAAGGCCCGGCGCCTGCGGGGTATAAGCGGCCCGCGGCGGCGTAAAAAACCGGTCCGGCTCCTCCACTTTCTCCAGGTTCCAGCGTATTTCTCCTGCGTCCGCAGGCAGCAGTCCGAGCAGCGTCCGCAGCAGCGTCGTTTTACCGGAACCGTTCCGCCCCGTAACGACCACGAACGATCCTCCGGGAATGTGAAGGTCTATGTTCCGGATTCCCCTGTCCGTGCGGCCGTGAAGGTAAGTCAGCCCCCTGGTTTCCAGCAGCTGCAGCACGTCCGGGAAAGCGGGAAGGCCGGGCGGCTGTGAAGCTTCTGCCTCCGGGTCCGGCGTCCTCCGAGCGAGCAGCGTACCGGGCGGGGCTCCCTGCAGAAGATGGAGCAGCCTGTTTACGGACACTCGCGCCTGCCTGTATGTTTTCAAGAGATGCCCCGCGTATTGGACAAACCCCGTCATAACACCGATATAAGCGACAAACAGGGCGAAGCTCCCCACGGTCAGCTCTCCTTTCCCCGAAAGAAAAGAGGCCGCCAGCAGAATGAACCCCGTTCCGGTCTGCAGGGTGTTCGTAAAAACGGCCGAGACGGTCCCGTCCAGCAGCCTTTCTTGCAGAACGGCCTTCATGCGCGTCTCTCCGAGAGACCGGAAGCGGCGGCTTACGAAAGTCTCCGCATTCCCGAGCCGGATTGCCTGGGCCGCGCCGCAAACCTCCCCGATAAAGCCCGATATCCCGCTCTCGGCTGTCCGGGAAGCTTCCCGTCTTTTTTGCAGAGAAGCCGCAGCCAATTGACCGAGACTCAGAATAAACACAAGCGGTAAAAAAACAAGCAAGGTTATGCGGGGGGAAGCCGACCATAGAATTACGCCGGCCGCAACCGCAAACAGAGCTTTGACAGGCAGCAGGTTGTACAGACGCAGCAGGTTGGCCAGCTCCTCCACATCGTCCCGAAACGTCGAGACGGCTTCGCCCGTCGTGTAAGGGATGGACCGGGCTCCGGGCCGTTTCAGAGTATGCTCCAGCAGGTTTTGCCGGATCAGGCTCTTAACGCGGAAGTTCAGCTCCGTCTCCGTCCGTGTCCCCCACACGATGGACCCTGCCGAAATCAGCGCGTTCACGGCCAGCAGCGCGATGACGAACCATACCCCGCCCGCCTCCTCTCCGGTGCCCGCCAGCTTGTCGAAAACCAGCTTGACCAGCAGACCCGCGATTACGGGAGACAGATTGAACGGCAGCCAGATCGCGGCCCCTCTCCAGAAAAGCCGGGGATAGCCGGCCGACAAACTCCACATCAGCCGAAGCGGGCTCATACCGTCCGGCTGCGCAGGCTTTGGCGCAGCAGCCGGGAATAGCGCGAATCGGGGTCTTCCAATAAGGCTCCCTGGAGACCGTTCTCCGCAATCCGCCCGCTGTCCATCACCAAAATCCGGTCCACATGCCGGAGCGTACTCAGCCGGTGGGCGATAAGGATAGCCGTTCTTCCCCGGAGCAGCTTCCTTACGGCGAGGTCGAGCTTTTCCTCCGTTGCCGGATCGAGACGGGAAGAAGCTTCATCCAGAATGATGAGCCCCGGATCCTTGAGAAAAACTCGCGCGAATGCCAGCAATTGGGCCTCGCCCGCGGACAGTCCGCCTCCTCCGGCTTCCAGCTGCGTATCCAAGCCTTGCGGGAGCGACCCGAACCAGCTGTCCAGGCTTAAATCGGTAAGCAGGCTGACAATTTTCTCATCCGGGATGTCTGAGTTAAAAAAGGTCAAATTATCCCGGACCGTGCCTTTAAAAATCTGCACGTCCTGCGTGACGATGCCTACACGCTCCCTCAGCGCGGAAAGCTTGACGCGGCTAATGTCGGTACCGCCCAGAGAGACTGTGCCCGACTGCGGATCGTAAAGGCGCAAAAGCAGCCTTGCTATCGAGGTTTTGCCGCTTCCCGTGCGGCCTACTATGCCGAGCGTTTCGCCCGCCTCCAGCTTGAACCCGATTCCTTGCAGCACCGGTTCGCCGGGGGTATAGCCGAATGTAACGCCGCTGAATTCGACGGACAGCGCGCCTTCTCGGAGGGTGTCCCCCTCCCCCGCGGGATCGCCCACCTTCGGCCGGACCTCGAACAGCTGCCGGATCCGTTCGATATTGGCCGAAGCCCGCTGCAGCGCGCCCAGCTCCAGCCGGATGGTATCGATAGGCCCGACCAGCATAACCGTGTACATCATAATCATGTAGACGGTTCCGGGGCCTGCCGCACCGGCATGCCACAGCCAAGAGCTTACGCCGAATGTGAGGATTGTGCTTAAAGCGAGCAGCAGCATGGAACTCATCCACATGACGGTGAAGGCGCGGCCGGCCTCCATATGAACAGGCAGCCACTGATTCAGATGTGCTTTTAACTTCCGCATCACGTATCCGGAAGCTCCGCTAGAGCGGGTATCTTCCGTATTCGTCAGCTGTTCGCCGATAAAACCGAAGAAGGCGGAAGACGTTTCACCGACGCGGACCCAGTGCGGAAGGGCGTAATCGCGAAGAAGGTAATACATAAGAGCCGCTCCGGCGACAAACAAGGTCATCACAGTCCCTGCAACCCAGTGGACGTTGTAAAGAACAATGAGGGTGACGACTAGAAGCACCAGATTATTCGTGAAGCGGACCACAAATTTATAAAAAAACTCAGCCAGCCCGTTGACCGCTCCGTCTACGCGGTCCAGCAGTTCTCCCGGGCCGTATTGATGGAAGAAAGCGATATCCTGCCCCAGACAATGCCGCATTAGCCGGCTGCGGAGTTTGTTGGCGGCCGACCAGCCGACATGCTCTCCGACATAGTCGGAAGCCAGCGAAAGAAGCTGGTAACACACGCCCAGCAGGATGAACAGGAAAATGAATGTTTCCTCGGGCTTGGGAGAATTCAGGGAATCAAAATACTTCATTAACAGCCAGGGAATGGTAAGCTGTATGGCAATATTGACTGCCAGCAGCAGCGTCAGCAGCGCGAACCGGCTCTTGTGCCGGTTCAGATAAGGGCCGACCAGGCGAAAATAAGGGAGGATCGGTAGCTTTGTCCACATGTCCGTCTATTTTCTTCCTTTCTTGACTGAATTTCGTTTTTCTCTCTCCAGAACATCCAGAGATAGCCGTACAGCTTCACCCGGCGGACAAGAAACTTCGTCCATTTCCAGGGTCAGAAAACCCCGGAAGTCATGCGCGATCAGGTCCTGCAGGAGAGAAGGAAGATCAAGCGTCCCGCCTCCCAGCTCCGTAAAAACGGATTTACGGCTGCCCGGCCGGGCGTTCCCCGGGCCGCTCTCTGCAGGACGGGCATCTTTCACATGCAGAGCCGTTATTCTCGGGCCGTACCGCTTCAGCAGATGCCGCATCCCGATACCGGCTTCATGAAGATGCCCCACATCGGGGACCAGCCCGAGACCGCCGGGTGCCCGCTCCATGACGTAATCGATTTCCTCCTGCGTATAAATGCAGTGGGAAATGTGCGGATGAATGGCCGCGGCTACTCCGTAAAAGCTGTACCGCTTGTGAATTTCCGCCACCATGGCCACCATGCGGAGCCGGTCTTCCCCGGTCCAGCCCCGTTTCAGCCGGATGCCGGGGCCCAGAATCACCCGGCCGATGCCGGCCGGCTCCAGCATTCTCGCCAGCCGGTCGTGGTGAAGATAGATTTCCCGGCGCCGGTTCCAGCCGGCGAAATGCCCGAATTCGAATACACCGGACACGCTGTGGCCCGTTTCGTCCAGCAGCTCCCGCCATCGGCTGATTTCCCGCTCAAAAGGCAATAGCAGCCTGCTGCCGATTTCTATATAGGCCACATCCAGCGCTGCCAGCTCTTTAAGACCATCCCGGTAAGCCTCTCCCCATGGAGTGAGCTGGCATGAAACTTTCGAGCGATGAAAAACTTGTGTCATTTTCCCGCACCTTCAATGTCTTTGTGAGCCTCGCCGGACAGGTTGCTATCCAGGTTCGCCGTATACGTTTATTGTAGGTTTCCTCCGTTCTGTCTTCTCGGGTTTCCATGCGTAATGCTGCGGGTTAAAGCTGCACGTCCGTCAGAAAACGCAAAAAAACCGGCCCCTTCCGGGTACCGGTTGCCTGACGCGCCTTTTAAGCCTCCGCCAGTTGTAAAACGCCGATGAAGTTATCGTTAATATCGTAAAATTTCAGAAACTTGGCGAAGCCGCCGTCATCGAAGCTGACGATTCTGACCTGCTCTTCTTCCAGCCTGCGGGCAAGGAGATCAATCTCATTGCTTCTGAAGAAAATGACCGGCATGGTCTCCCCGTCTTTGTCAAAATGTGCGGAAGAATAGTCGTTAGACTGCCACAGCATTAAATTGGGGCCGTTCTCCAGTTTCAGCATCGCACATTCCCCGTAGTTGTCGAGCAGGGTACAGCCGAACATTTTCCCATACCACTCGATGGACTGCTCCAGGTTTGAAACAGGCAGTTGAACATGATCGATTCCGGTCAAAGTTTGGGTCACGGGATCAGCTCCTTGACGTATTTAGGAACACGCTTCCATAATTGGATGAAACATATTTACATCTTACCGTCCTGACTGTCTGAGCGTCAAGCGATAATGAACCCGCGTTCCACGGCAAAAAAGCCTGTCGGCTGCCTCCTGCGGAGACATTTCAACAGACTGTGCGGCATGGTTTATGCCTTGCAGAGAACCACCTGACCGAGGGCATATTCGCCCGAATGGGAGATGCTTATGTAGACGTGAAGTCCGAGCCGTCTGCGGTCCTCCTCCGCGTTCCCGCGCAGAATAAGTTCCGGCTGGCCAGAGGACCGGTTGACCACTTCGAGATCTTTAAACAAGTACTTCCCGCCCAGCCCGGAGCCCATCGCCTTCATAAACGCTTCTTTGACGGCCCACCTTGCCGCCAGATGCTTGGCGGGACAGGCATACCGGCCGCAGTAAGCCCGCTCGCGGTCCGTGAACACTTTCCGGAGGAAGTTTTCCCCCTGTCTCTTCATCACTTGTTCAAGCTGGGAGACAGTTTGCAAATCCACGCCGATTCCGTAAATCATAACTCCTCCAGGGCCAGTGCCCGCCGTTCCATAAGCGACATGCACCGCTTGTAGATTTCCTTGGCTCCCCCGTAATTGCGGCTCCGGATCAGCGAAGCGAGTTCTCTGGCCCGTTCTTTGTAACCGTCCTCGCTCACATACATGGAAAGCTTATATAAATGCTCGGCTGTAAACGTTCCCGGCAGCATATACTCTCCCGCTCCCATTTCCTGCACCTTGCGTGCGTTGAACTCCCGCTCCGTGTGCGTAGGCAGGATAAGCGAGGGAACTCCCCTCATGATGGCCGACAGACAGCTCCCGTGCCCCCCGTGGTGGATAAACAACCGGCAGTTCTTCAGCATAGGCGAATTAAAATACGGGATCATTCCGATGTTCCGGGGAAGCCCCTCTTTCAGACCGTCCGGGAGCCCGTCGCTGCCGGCTATTAGGACCCGCTCCTTTTTCCCCCCGAAGGCTTCCACGACATGGTTCAGCAGCCCCAAGCCCGTAGCGCCCGCGGTATCCTGGAGCCTGCCCGGATAGACGAGGATAAACGGCTCTTCCGGAAGACGGGCGCCGGCAGGACCGGCAGCCGGATATTCGATAGGGCCCACATAACGGACTCCGTTCGTGCGGACAGGGTCCATTTCCGGAATTCCCGGAATAAAGTTGAGCGTCCCCGCATTAAGCTGTTCCATGCCGCGGATGTCCGGCAGGCCCAGCCTGCTCAATATCCGGTTAACGACAGGCGTCACTCTCGGCAGATTACGGGGAGTCCTTCCCCAGTAATGCATAGGCTGGCCGTCCGGATGGAAGCAGGACTGGGTGATCGAGGCAACCGGGATACCCAGATAGCGGGCCGCGATTGCCGTATGGGGGCTCATGTCCGTAATAACCAGATCGGCGTTGAATTTCTCCAGCATCCGGATCCGGTGTTGAATCCAGGCCCCGGTGAAATCCGGGTCGAGCAGGCCCGCTCCCGCATAATAATGGTCCAGGTTATAGAAGACCGGGCCCCCGGTTATCATTTTCTCGGGAGACGGAACGGTCGGGTCGTCATCCGGCAGATGCTTGAAGCCTCTGCTTTCAATAAAAGCCGCACTGCTCTCCCCGTATATGCTGAAAGCGGTAGTGTGCCCCGAACGCCGGAAGTGCTCGGCCACCGGCAAACTCCGGAGCACGGGGCCGAGCCCGCCGCTTAAACCGAAAAAGATCCGTTTCGTCATGTCCCTTCACTCTCCCGCTTTCTGTAGTTTCTTGTGAACTCGGCAATCTCGTCCGGCGTTCCCAGCGGAAAGCATCGGTCCGCCTGATCCGCAACGACGGTAAGCCCCCGCCCGATCAGCCGGTTGTACAGCGGAGCCACGTAGACTTCGCCTTCCTCCGTTCCCAGGCGTACGGCTTCCTCCGCCGGCTCCAGAAACAGACCGGCTTTCCGGAAATAGTAGAGTCCCGTCGTCGCCCGGTTTGAAATCACCCGCTTTTCCCTGACCTCCGCAACCCGGCCGCTCCCGTCTGTCCGCACATAGCTGTATGCGGGGTTCGCGGAAGCAAACACGGAGATGATCCCGTCCGCCTCGCTTCCCTTGGCGCGGATCGTTTCGCCTATGGAAGATTCCGTGTACGTATCGCAGTTGTAAATGAGCAGGGGCAGCTCCGGATCGAGGCACGCTTCCGCGCTTAATACCGTCTCCGCCTGTCCCCCCGTAACTTCGGGCAGAGAAAGGATACCGGCATTCTCGCAGCAGCTCCCGATGACCCTCTCCAATTCTCCCTGCTTCAGATGATCTTCCAGACAGACGAACAAAATTTTATTCCCTGGAAAATGCGGCATTAAACTTTCCAGCGCCCACTGAAGCATCGGCTTTCCCGCTACGGGGATGAGCATCTTCGGAACGGATATGCCCGCACTGCGGAAGCGCTGTCCTCGTCCCGCCATCGGAATTACGATCTGGACAGTCTTCATCCGACCTTCAGCCGCTCCAGAACCTCGTCCCAGCTCCGGTAGGTCAGGGCCAGGTCATCCACGTACACGTCACCGTAAGGCTTGCCGAAAACGATTTCGTCGTAAGGGATTTCATACCGTTCCAGCCAGTCCAGCGTCAGACCGCCGACCCGGGCAAGAACTTCTCCGACATTGCCTTGGCACGTTTTCATATGACGGGCCGTGTGAATGATGATCCGGTGCCCTGCTTCTTTCAGCCTGCGCAAAGCTTCGACGGAGCCCGGTAAAGGCGTAACATCCGCATACGACTCCCCTTCTTTTTTCAAGGTGCAAATAGTTCCGTCCAAATCCAGTACGATCCGCATCGTACACCTCCATTCTTTGCCTGCAATAATCGTACCAGAGCGGGCCGGACAAGAATCAGACTCCTTTGCGCGATATTAGGCGGTTGTTGATTTATCCTTGCGGATGTGAGCTGCCGGACCGGTCTCCCGCCGGTCCAGCCACTGCTGCAGCAGGTCGGTATTTTCGGCTTCCTTCTGCTTCACCCGCTCCATCCGGCTCAATATCCGTTCTTCGAAGGCCTGGAACTGATTTCCCGTCGCCGCACGCATAAGCAAATTAGCCGCCACCATCCAGCTTTGGTCGGCCTCCAGATACGATTCGGCGAGCGCGTCCTCTCCGATAGCTTTCAGTAAATTGTGGTGATGATACCGGGAATTGGCGATCTCCCTGAAGCCATCATACAAATAACTGGCCGCCTTAAACTTGACGGAGTCTTCTTCGATCGTCTTCAGGCTTTTTATTTTCCCGCAAATAGGTTCGAAAGCGGCGAGTCCCGGATAGCTGCCGGGCGGACAATCGTAGGTGACGGCTCCCTGCATATTCGCCTGATTGTCTTTAATCACGCTTTCGCAAAATTCCGGCGTAATTTCTCCGGGAGCGGCTCCGTCCGTTTTTTTCAGAGACCAGACATACAACCGTTTATAAAACACACTGTCCAGCGAAGCGTCGAAAATGGCCTGAAGTTCGGACTCATCGAGAAATCCGTGATATTCGTAATAATGATCGCAGATCTCGAACTTGCCTTCCTTATGACCGATAACCTCCAAAGCGTGCGGAAAATGGGTTCTTCTATAAAAGCCGCTGTACGGCAAATAAAAAATATCGGACTCGATGATCGCGCTCCTTCCGCTGGCAAGAGCCTCTTTCAAAGTCCGCATATACTCGCTTCCCGCAGAAGATCCTTTCTTATGCAGCCGCGCTCCGAACAGCCCGTACACAAAATCGTCCAGCTGCCGGTAATAAGGGCTGATTTGAAACTCATCCTCGTCCTCCGTATCGCAGTAAAATAAGCCCGCCTGATTGAACAAATAAACCAGATGGGCATCTTCAACGGGAAGCCGCTTTAACAGAGCGGCGATATTGACGTAGAAGCAATTCAACCGGAATTCTTTATATAAGGTAAACGTCATCCGTCTTTGCACCTCCGTTAAGCTGTAATAAGATCGGTTTCCATCGCTTCGCACATGAGAGAAAGAGATAAGCCCGGTTAAGGCTTATCTCTTCCGATCATCGGAGCCTGCTGTCACGCTCCCTTAACATTTCAGAACAAAGCCTGCACAAACCGGTCTTCACCTAAAAACGGGAGACTGCCCGTGCGGGATCGTCTCACCCGGGTTGTCCAAGCACCTAGGACAAGCATTTCGCGCACATCGGCGATACGCCCGAAACCGTATATTCTCCCGGTTCCCGCAAGCTCGGATCGGACGCTTTCTTCGCTGTCTGCAAGCTTGAATACGTGTCTTCGGACTCGGATACCGTCCGGTTCTGCTGAACGTCCGCGAATGCCGTTTGCGCCTGGATTAACGCGGGCTGCCCGGCGCTGACGTCCAGGGCCGTTCCCATGGCGGGAGACACCAGCACAGCGGTCGCAATAAGAAACTTAGCTGTCGTTTCCTTCATTCCATCCATCCTCCTTTCTTCTGGGACTGCCGGCTCTCCTTCAGTATAAGAGGTATTCCGGTGGAGTCCTCGGCGGTATCCCTCCCATTATTAGGAAAAAATTACCTATCCTCCGGTGTCTCAACACTTTCAAGCGTCATGCCGAACACATGCATGCAGGGATTGTCCTCAAACGTAATTCGGTTGATCTCCACCGGGCGGTCTAATGTAATCCCGTCATACCAGAGCTTGGGGGATCTGTGAGTAAGAGGGCCATCCAACGTATGTAGGCAGGACGCTTGGATTACACATTCGTTACGAGGGAAAGGAACCTCCGAAATAAAATGGGATAACAGGATCTTCTCCTTCGAGACCTCCTTCTCATCCAGCATCAAATACACATAATCCGCCATATTGGCGTCGCTTGAGGTGCCGAGAAGATGAATCCGGGTCACCCGCTGCCGGGGGAATTGGATAGACTGACCTTCCGTGACGATATTATCGAAAGAATGTCTCTTAAAGAGAACGAACGGTATTTCTTTAAATTCGAAAGGAACGTCAAACGGAAAGGCATCTTCCGGAAAAGAAGCCCTTGCCGAGCTTAAATAACCTTCATGATAGTTATGGCTGCCTGTCGTTCCGCAGTTATTCAAGCAGGACCTCAGATCCAGACATGTAAACATCCGTTGATTCATGTACTCCCTCCAATCTTCATCGCGTTCAAAAGTGAGAAGAGAGATAAGCTTCTTCCCGCTTATCTCTCTTTGTCCGGCTCGCTTAGGCCAATGTTTTCTTAAACACATTGATCGTAAAAGATGGTTCCGCCTCGGCTAATTCAACGATACCCGCGGAAGCGGGCGACTGAGTCCGGGACGCTGTATCCGCTGCGGCAGGTTCGAACTGCGGGGAAGCCGCCACAGACGCGCTTGCGCTTTCAGCGCTTACCGAAGGCTGACTCGCGGCGGCCGCAGCGTGCGCGCTCACGTTCACAGCGGTTCCGGCGGCGGGTGCCGTCAGAATAGCGGTGGCGATTATAAATTTGGACGTCATCTCTTTCATTCGTTTCACCTCCCTTTGCCTGGATAACTACCTCTTCAGTATAGAACAGTAAAGCCCCGCCCTCTCGGCTTTACCGGATGACTTCAATCTGCGAAAATTTCGTTAACCCCGGTTCTCTCCGGTCATAGCCCTGCCTGCAAAAGCAAAAGAGATAAGCGGCGGGCGCTTATCTCTTTTGACGGTCACGCTGGAGTTTTCGTCACAACTGACGGGGTGAAATTGCCGGCTCCGCCGAACTCCGGCAAAATTTCCCGGAGATCCGTCTTCACGTGGGAAATTCCGGTGTGGGTTAATGTGCCGGATGGTGCAGGCTGTACAGCCTGCACACCCTCAACAGCCGGTTGAACCGCCGGCTGGGCCTGAACCGCCACGGTCTGGGCGCTTGCCTGCAGGGCGGTGCCTGCCGCAGGAGCCGCCAGAATAGCGGTGGCGATTATAAATTTAGACGTCATCTCTTTCATTCGTTTCACCTCCCTTTGCCTGGATAACTACCTCTTCAGTATAGAACAGTAAAGCCCCGCCCTCTCGGCTTTACCGGATGACTTCAATCTGCGAAAATTTCGTTAACCCCGGTTCTCTCCGGTCATAGCCCTGCCTGCAAAAGCAAAAGAGATAAGCGGCGGGCGCTTATCTCTTTTGACGGTCACGCTGGAGTTTTCGTCACAACTGACGGGGTGAAATTGCCGGCTCCGCCGAACTCCGGCAAAATTTCCCGGAGATCCGTCTTCACGTGGGAAATTCCGGCTTGGGTTAATGTGCGGGATGGTGCCGCCTGTACAGCCTGCACACCCTCACCGGCCGCTTGAACCGCCGGCTGCGCCGCAACTGCAGCGGTATGAGCGCTTGCCTTCAGAGCTGTTCCTGCCGCCGGCGAAACGAGAATTGCCGTCGCCATCACAAATTTTACTGCTGTCTGATTCATTCTTGTCACTCTCCTTTTCTGTGGGTTCCTTTTAAGTATAGAAGAATACGCGCCGGAATCCTCGGCTTAACAAGGGACTCTTAATCAGCAAAAATTTCGTACAGCAGACGGGTTGCCACGGCGTACAAAGCCATTTGCCGCTCGGGGCTCTCCCTGTGAAGAGGCAGCATCGAAAGGAACAGAAGCGCCTCGATCTTGGCGACATCATGCAGGTGGCCGCCCAGATACCGGTCCCAGTCGCGGAGAAGCCGGAGCTGTCCGTCCGTAAACGGGATTTCCAGCCGGATGTCATTGCCCTCCATATGCAGCGCATAACGGCCGTGAACAATATGCTCGTATCCGTTCAAGCTGTGTCTGATCTTCGCCAGGTCGTACCGCCGGTCGCCGTAGATCCCCGGTATGCCGAAGCTGCCCCGGGGATCTACCAGCTTCACGGTCTGTTTCTCCGGTGCGTAAAGCACATTGGAGAAACAGAGGTCGCCGTGCAGGACCGCGGCGGCCGGATTATCGAGCAGAGAGCGGAAATCTCCAAGGTGGCTTTCGAAAATCCGGAAAGGGCAGAGCACCATCTTTCCGTTCAGCCGGTAATACCCCTGGTTGTAAAACCGTCTGGCCCGCTCGTTGCCGTTCAAAAAAGCCGCCATACGGGTTCGTGTCTTCCCGATGTACATCTCGTACAAACTCGCCGTATCCAGCTCGGCGGGGAAGCCGGCAAACCGGCTGAAGAGCTGATCCAGCCGGGCAAAAACATCCGGCCAGTCTTCCCGATCCAGTCTCCCGCTCATGTACGACTCCGATAAAGTCGGGGCCTGAATATATTCCAGGCACAGATGCACGGGATGTTGCAGCGAGTAGTCTTGAACAACGGGGATATACGTTTGTAATTGTTCCGGAAGGTTCAAGTACCAGTTGATCTCGTCGCGGAGTTTCTTGTCATGGCGGCTCGTTTTGCAGATGGATCGTCCGTCCGGCCCGATCGTGAGCCGGTTGAAATAACGGGCGCGAATCGGCTCCGTTCCCATAAAGCTTTCCCCCTTTCCGCTATCCGCAGGACGGCGCGTCCCGCCTTTGTCCCCGGTAAACCGAAGGGTTTGTCCCGACCAGCCTTTTGAAAACCCGGCCGAAATGCGTTAAATCCCCGTAGCCGACGGCATAGCATACATCCGTAACCGGCACTCCTTTTTGCAGCATGGCCTTTGCCTTCTGAATGCGTTTGTTCATCACATATTCCTTAAAACCGAAGCCGAAATATTCTTTAAACATCCTGGAGTAATGGCACCGGCTGACGAAAATACTCGACGCCACTTTCTCCAGGGACAGGTCGTTTTCGCATAAATTTTGTTCGATAAACTCAAGAGACTGATACAGCAGCGGCGAAATTTCTTGTTTGCCCGGCGAAGCGTCGGACGGCTTGGATAACAGCCCTACCGAATCGAGAAAAGAATAAAACACGAAAAGGTCGCGCTTGTTCACTTTAAGCAGCACCATAATCGGGCTCTGCAGCTGAAGCTCCTCGATCTTCCATTCCTCGGGAAGCGATTCATCGAAAGACAGGAAAACGAACAGCTTGTGAGCTTTTTCCTGCCGGCGGATCGAGCTTGCGACCGCATTAAAATCCGATTCGGCAATGATCGACATATGGGAAAACAACCTCTGTACCCGTTCAAACTCGTCTTCCTTAAGCTGATGGCTGATAATAAGTAGCACGTCCACTGGCACCCATTCCCCCTACACGTAATGGTTTCGGTGCCGTCATGGTATCAAACCGCAAGAAAGAAAGATCAGGTTCCCTTGCAGGACATTAGGATTTTTTTGACTAATATTGAATTATATGAAAAAAATATTTTTCTAAGCGGATTGATAATCGCTCAAAATATCGTATATGTCATGCAGCCCGTGACGAAGAAAGCCCGCGATAGCGGGCAGAGGCCGTTCTTCCTCCCGCATGCGGCGGAAGTGGCGGAGTATCCGCTGGTTATACGGAAACGGCAAACGGGAGGCATTTCTGCATGCCTCCGGCGCCACGAGACGAAACCATTCGTCAAGCTCCTCCAGCTTCTCCGGCGTGAGCGTTCCCCTCAGTACCTCCGACAAGCGATCCAGCTGCCGGGTCAGGTTTTCGGCTGCCGTCCCCATCTCCGTCCCTCCGTTCCATCGCCATCACTTTGAGTCCGGGCTTGAACGCCTTGTCCGCGGCGGACAGGGGAAGCCTGCGGTAATAATCCAGCTCCTCGGGCGTGAGTGTATAGGTCTTGACCTGGCTGTTAACCGGTTCGGAAGAATCCCGTTCCATACGGGAGACGACCGTCCTCTTCTGAATATGAATCGTAGCCATTAGCGTCATCCTCCTTAAGATACGAAAATTTAACCCCGCAGCTGACGGATCAGGAAAAGTGGGTTCAGGTCCTGCGAGGTTCCCGCCGCCAACAGCTCCCGCCAGCTTGCCGAAGCCCCCGGACGGAACACTTCCTTCCGCAGATGCCCCAGCGCTTCTTTGCCGTGCCATACCTTGAAACGGGCCTGAAGCGTATGCTGAAACTGCGAGGCGGCCGCCTCGCCGAGCAGGTAATTGTAATAATAAACCGGCAGCGTCGACAGATGGGCCTTGGCGGCCCAGTACGGATAATCCCACTCGGACGGCCGGGTTATGCCCTGCACGTCTTCCACGAGATCCCACCATAAGCCGTTTAAGGGCTGATCGGGATTTGCGTATAATTGTTTCTCGAACTCCACCAAAGTCAGCGTCCAATACAGCCGAACCAGCGTTTCTTTGCGCAGCTTTTCTTGAGCGGACCCCGCATCGCCACCCGCACCCGGCCCCGGCTCGCCGCCGAAAAGTTCCCGCTTCCATTCCTCATCCCACGCCAGTCTTTCCATCAGCAGGGCGGCGCCTTCGCTCAAGAAAGGATGGGCGGGCTGCCGCAGCAGAAACGGAAGCGAAGGATCCAGCTCCTTCTCGAACAGGGCATGCCCCGATTCATGGAGCAGCACCGCAAGTCCCTTCGTGTCCGGGGACAGGTTGCAGGACATGCGGATATCCCGGCTCCGGTCCAGATTCAGGCAGCAGTTCGCCTGGCTTTTGCCCGGACGCTCCGCCAGATCCGCCCCGCGGATAACGGCGCTCAGATCGCATCCGCGTTCCCGCAGCCACCCGGACACCTTGTCCGCCATTTCATCCGTGCCCGCCCCAAGCGGCTCCTCCATCGCAAAGTGCGTCTGGAAAAACGGATGCGTGTAATGCCAGGAACGGACCTCGCTCCTAGCGATGTGAAACCGGTCGGCCAATTCCAGGTCGATCCCGCCTTTCACTTCCCGGTAGGCGGAATCCAGGCCGCCGCGGATTTGCCGGATCAGCTCCGTCAGCGTATCGAGCCCGACTCCCGCGTTCTCCAGCTTCATCGCGAAGTAATCGTCATAGCCGAGCCGCCTGGCAGCCCGGTTGCGGAGCTTGACCAGCTCCAGCAGCTTGGGGGCGGTTAGCCCGCCCAGCCGCATGCCCGCCTGCCAGATCTGCTTGCGCTGCCGGCCGTCGCTCACCCTGCGCATCAGGACATGCGCCGCATGCTCCGACAGCAGGGCGCCGCCCGCTTCCGCGCGGAACGTGCCGATCGTGTAATGCAGATCGTTCCACAAGGAAGCGGCGGCCTGCCTTTCGTTCGCCTCCATCCGGTACTCCGCCAGTTCAGCCTTCAATACTTGAAGCTGGCGCTTCTGCTCTGCGGACAGCCCCCGGCGGTTCAGCCAATATTCCGCCTGCCCGCCCAGAACCGGAGAGGCAAGCGCCTCCTGATAAGCCTTCTCATCTTGCTCGCACTGCTTGACGTAGCGGAATTCGCCTGTCGTGATCACTTTCCAGAGCGAATTCATCATCGGGACGTATAAGCCGGCCAGCTCGCGGTTCGCTTCCCTCAAAAAAGAGCCGGCCCCGGTCTGAAAACGTTCTTGTGACAATCGTCCTTCCCCCGTTTCCGTTTGATTCATGACTTGAAATTGAGAATGCGGACGTATTCGTCGGAAGCGTTTTTCCCCGCACTGCCGAGCATGCCCGTAGAAGCCAGGTTTTCGAGCTGTACGCGGCTGATTCTGCCCATCATAAAATCATAGAAAGCTCCTACGACCGGGTGAGGATGCTTGCGGAAAAACGTGTCGTGGCTCTGGCGGATAAAATCCGCATAAGAGAGTCCCTTCCGCGGATGCGCCAGATGCACGTTCACCGCTTCCCGGCAGTAAGCGAAGGGCACCTGCCGGCGGTGGGCCCGGTAGCCGAGCTCCAGGTGCTCGAAGCCCCATTCCCGGAACGTATCGTCGAAGCCCCCCAAATCCCGGAACAGCTCCAGAGGGAGGGACATATTCCCGCTCAGGGCGGCGATCCACGGAACGGGCGAAAGGGTCGTCCCGCTGTCGTTAAACAGCCGGTAAACGAGCCGGCAGTACTGCGGAACGCGGTCATATTTCTGCTCCCCGTAGCGAGCCAGCACCAGCTCCCGGTTCTGCTCCGCATCCGGAACGTAGAGCTCACGGACCTGCCCGACCACAAAGTGGCTGCCGTGCTTCCGGCGGGCTTGCGCATGCGCTTCGATGAACCCCGGCCTCGGTATCCGGTCGGCATCGCAGAACAGGACGCATCCTTCGTCCAGCAGCTTCGCTCCGGCATTACGGGCGGCTGCCCTGCCGCTGCGGGGGATGCGCACGTAAGTGAGATTCAGCCGCTCCCTGTAAGCTTCCGCAACCGCATGGACCGGCTCTTCGGACCCGTCGTCCACAACGATAACCGGACAGCGGTTATAAGGGGCCGGCTGCCGGGTTAACCCGTGCAGAGTCAGGGATAAGGCGTAGGCTTGATTGTAAACCGGAATAACCACATTCATTTTCGTCATAAAACACCACCTCCGGACCTGTCGGCCCAATTGAAACAAGCGCTTTGCCGCATTATAAAACGCTTTCCCTGCCGGCCGCTCGGCTTTTTATTCCGGGGGGATGCCGATAAAAACCGATCGTTTGTTCGTAAATTAAGATAGTATAAGGGCATCAGTAACAGCCGAGGGAGGACTGCTTTCGGAATGAATGAGGACAGAAAAAAAACCGTCAATTCGGTTTATATCGACGCTTCTGCGGAAGAGATCTGGTGGTATGTGGCGACAGCGGAAGGCTGGAAACATTTTTTGAGCGACATCGCCACCTATTCGGGGGCACAGCCTGAAATCGCCCGGGGGGATGAGCTCACCCTCGTAATCGGAGAATTAACGAACCGCGCCGTTTGCGCCGAATGCGTGAAACCGGATCTCATCCGGTTCGACGAGCACTACACGTCCATTTTTCCGGACGGTTCCCGCTGGGAATACAGCTTAAAGACTTCGTTCATTTTCGAGCCAATCGGCAGCGGTCCTTGTACCAAGGTCACCGTTACTGTGGAGGGCTACACGGAGGATGAAATGCTGCAGTGGGTCAGGGAATGCGGGGAAACAGGCTGGAGACAATCTCTTTTTCATCTGAAAAATACAATCGAGCTCGGTCTGGATCTGCGCAACTCGATTTTTAATTATCCCCGTCTGGGGGTCATGAATTATACGGCCACCCCCGCACAGCTGGAAGAGCAGGGGCTTGCCGGTGCTGGCATACGGGGGAACTTCATCGGGACCGTGTATCCGAACAGTCCCGCCCACCGGGCCGGTTTACGAAGCGGGATCATCGTGACGAGCCTCGGAGGAATGCCGGTTCCGACGTATAACGATTTTGTCAAAGCGCTCTCCCGCTTTTACGGAACCGGCAAGCCCGCCGACATCGTTTTCTACGAACGCGGGGAACGGTGTGCGGTGACGGCACATTTAACCTACGATGACCGGTTTACCGGCATGATCGATCCCAACGAAATTTCACTGGACGAGATCAGCATACGGCGGCGGGAGCTTTCTGCCGTTGAGGAGCGGGAATAAGCAAAGGGCAGCATACGGCGAAAGCCGTGTACTGCCCTTTTTTTTTACAGAGGGGCTCCCATTATGACTCCAGACTGACTATGGCTGCAAGGGAGCGGCAAATTGTTCCGTCCGTATACACTCCCCTAACATTCGGCTCGTACAATAGAGAAAGACCAGCCGCTTCTCCACCAAACGAGTAAGGAGTCCCTACACGATGCCGTTCAACAAAACAAGACCAACCTCCCTGTTCCTTGCGACGCTGATCAGTTTTCTCGTCATTATAGGATTGTTTGCCGCGTTCGACCTGGCGGCCTTCGCTTATTTCAAAACCAAATATCACGGCGAAATTATCGCTCATAACCAGTCCATGCTTAAAAATACGGCCGAAAAATACAGCACCCATTTTTCCCGGATCAAAACGCTTCTTTTCAATACCTATAACGATCCCGGCGTGGTTGCTTTCAACCGGCATTTGCAAGGCGCGACGGAAGAAGAACTCCGTTATCTGGAGGCGAAAAGCATCGTTGCCCGGCTCCGCTCGGATACGGCGAATCCGCATTTGTTTCTCGACAATCTCGTGGTATATTTTCTGCCCCATGGCGTCACGCTCGATAAGGACGGCAGCAGCGGTGCCGAAGACCAGTACAACCGGCTGTACAAAAGCGCCGCTTATCCGCTCGGCTTCTGGGAAAACCGCCTGAAATCGGCGGATTCGTTCTCTCTGCTGCCCGCGGCCGATTTCAAGACCGTCTGGAATTCGCCTGCCGAGAAGAAGCTGCTGCCCGTCAGTTTTCATCTGAGCGGTGGCGGTTACCTCGTTACGGCTTATCTCGACGTGGATAAAACGCAGCGCGATTTTCTAGGCGAAGGCGGAGACGGGCGCCTGTTTTATGTGCTGAACGGCGATGGAAGCGTTCTTTTCGGCACAGGCCAAGAGGGTAAGCCGCCCGTGCTTCCCGCGTTTGAAGACGAACGCGGAACCGCCGAGGCGGACGGAATGGTTTATTTCCGCCACAAAGGAGACGACGGGCTGACTTACATCACCGGCGTCTCCAATGCCAGCATGGCCTCCCAGCTCCGTAAGCTGAACGGGACGCTGCTGGCGATTTTCCTCCTGTCGCTCGGCATCGCCCTTGCGGTTTCCCTGCTGAGCAGCCGCCGCATCAACCGGCCCGTGAAACAGCTGGTTTCCGCATTTATGAGCGGGAGCGGCGGCGGGGAGCCCAGCGCGATCCGGGAATTCGCGTTCATTCAGGAGAAGATCGCCGATCTTCTCAGGGAAAAGACCGAAATCCGCAGCGAGCTCCGCAGCCGGCAGTCGCTTCTTACGAAGTACAGCTACATTAACAAGCTGAGAAGCATTCATACGGATATTCACGAGTGGCAGGATTTTATCGCCAGCGACGAAAGCTTCCAGATTATCGTCTATGAACTCCGGTTCCGCCAGGCCAAACCGGCAGAGGAACCCGTCCCGCACGAGCGGCTTGCGTCTTATTACCGCGAGCATCTCGATGTGCTTCTGAGAGAACACTGTCCCGGATCGCACACGTTCCAGATGGAGAAGAACCAGATCCTGACGGTCATCAGCGGCGCAGCCTCGCCGGACACGCTTCAGGCCATGCTCGCGGACATCCGTCATCTGTTCGATTCCGATAAGGAACAGTGCCTGGCGGCCGTGGCGGTCAGCTCGCGGTTCGAGCACGCTTCCCAGTTCAACGATGCCTACCGGCAGGCGCTGGAAAGAGCGGGCCAGGCTACCCTTGCGGAGGAAACGCAGGTCATTCTGGAAACGCGCTCGGGCCTGCAGGCTTGCGCGCTGAGCCCCGCCCGGGAGCAGGAGCTGAACGCCTGCCTTCAGGCCGGGGACGACAAGGGCGCCCTGGAGCTGATCGGCCGCCAGCTTGCCGAAATGCGCGAGTCCGGGGCCGGCGTCGTCCAGTACAGGCAGCTTGCGGAGTCCATCGCGGCCAAGATCTGGAAGCTTATGGATATCTACAAAATCGCGCAGGACGCTGCCTGGCCCGTCAAACCGCTTATGCGGCGGCTCAAGGAGTGCTGCACCTTCGAAGACTATATCGAGGGCTACCGGGAGCTGTTCTTCTCCGCGGCCTCGCTCATTTACGAGAAGAAAGATACGGAAGATCCCGTGATCCGCTTCGTTATGGACACGCTCCGGGACGGCTACGGGGACGAGCTCTCCCTCGAAAATCTTGCGGACCGCCTCCGGATGTCGAGCGCTTATTTATCGGTCTACATCAAAGAAAAAACGGGCGCGAATTTCAGCGACCATCTGAACGCCATCCGGGTTTCCAAAGCGCAGGAGCTGCTGAGCGGAACTCAGCTTAACATTGTGGAAGTCGGTCTGCGCATCGGCTACCGGAACATCACGTCGTTCAACCGCATGTTCAAAAAGTGGACGGGGCAGACGCCGGGCGAATACCGCAGAGCCGCCAAGCTGAACGCCGCAGAATAAAAAAAAGCGCCCCTTGGAGGCGCTTTTTGCGTATGCGATTGCGGCTTGCCGCTGCGACTGCGTTCGGCTTTGCGACTGCCATGGTGACTTGCGATTACATTGGGGTTTGCCGGCGCAATTGCGCTTACGTTCGTGACAGTGAATACGCTCTTGCCTTGACATCGCAAGCCGCGTTCGTCCCTTGCGATTTCGCGCTTGCCATCGCGAGGTGCATTCGTGCCCTTGCGATGGCGTTCATCGCTCACGCGCTCCGATCAATATCCCTCAATCTGAAGGGCTTCCGTCAGCTTCTCCGCCGCTTCACGCGTGCGTTCGAAAGCCTCGGTCGCTTCATGATCCGCCACGTTGGCCGCTTTGATGGCTTCCAAAGCCTTCAGCGTAGCTTCCGCGGCTTTCGATGCGGCCTCGCGGCTGGCATGGATCAGCTTCGATAAGGAGCCGGATTCCGTGTTCTCCCTCACGATTTCCGCCATAAGAGCGGCATGTTCAGCCGCGGCGGTAGCTTCGAAACCTATCCGAACCGCTGTTTGCCGGAGTTCGTAGGCCCGGCTGTTTGCCCTGTTCGAAATTTCCCTGGCTTCATTCATCAATTCGACATAAGCGGCAATCTTTTCATTTAAGGTCATCCGGTCCCACTCCTAAGGGTGAAGTATAAGCTTATACTCCTTCTATAATAAGCTATTTAGGGGCCGGTTCAAACTCCGGCCCGCAGCACCGCTCTCCTCCCGGTAATTCCGCTTTCTCCCGTACCGCTTGCATCCTCTCCAAAACAAAAAAAGGACAAGCCCATGCTTGTCCTTTTTCTATTCTTTTCCGCCATGCTCTGTCCGGCCGGGTTCCCGGGGCTCTTTCGGAATCAGCTCGAAGATTTTACCGGTTTCCATCGCCTCGATCAGCCTCAGCAGCCACTTGTAATAATCCATGGCGTGAGCGATTTTGGCTTCGTCCGCTTCCAGCACGGCCTGAAGCTCCGGGCTTCCCTCATATTCTTCCTTCATATTCCGCAGCTCGACGAGCGATTTGTTGAGGGCGTTCATATTCCCCTCCACCGCTTTACGCCATTTAATGGAGAAAAAATCGCTGAAATTCTGGTACCAGTCCGGTTCCACCTCGTACAGGTCTTTGCGTGTGCCTTTTCCCCATACCTTATCGATCATTTTCAAATCCATCAGCGTCCGGACGCCGGTGCTCATGGATGTCTTGCTCATCCCCATCGTTTTGCTGAGTTCATCCAGTGTGACGGGGCCGTTATTGAAATACATATAACCATATAAGTGCCCGATGGACAAGGTGATGCCGTATAAATCCATATTTTTCCCGATGGAATCAATAACCCGTTCACGGTTCTTTTGAATTTTCTGGCTCTGCTCTGTCGTAAAGCCGCTGAGATCGTTCATGGTTTCCCTCCTGAGGAACAAGCTGCTGCTTCTCAACCTCTAAATTGTATTGTAATCAAAGTCCCCTCGATAAGTAAAGAAAACACGAAAGAAGGAATACGGCGTTATACGGAGTATACTTAACGTATCGTACGTAAAGTTAAAACTGTACAAACATTTATAAGCTTATACGGACTTTGACGGTCAAAAAAGAATGCCGTTACACTGAAACAAGTCAGCAAGCCAGTCAAAAGACCCAGGAAAGGAGGTCCACATGCCTATCATTGAGGTAAAACAACTTACCAAAGTATTCGGATCGGACCCCAAGAGAGCTTTGACCCTGCTGGATCAAGGCCGCACCAAAGAACAGATTTTGAAAGAACACAGACTGACCGTGGGGGTCAATAAGGCGGAATTTTCGATTGAGCAAGGAGAAATCTTCGTCATTATGGGACTGTCGGGAAGCGGCAAATCGACGCTCGTCCGTCTGTTAAACCGGCTCATCGAGCCGACGGGAGGCCAGGTTCTTTTTAACGGAACCGATGTGCTTAAAATGAACCCGGAGCAGCTCCGTCAATTCAGACGGAAAAATATCGGAATGGTTTTTCAGAAATTCGCTCTTTTCCCGCACCGGACCGTACTTGAAAATGCGGAATACGGACTTGAAATTCAGGGTGTCGAACGTAAAAAAAGAACCGAAATGGCACGCACCGCTCTGAAGTCGGTCGGACTCGAAGGCTGGGAAGACAGCCGTCCGGACCAGCTCAGCGGCGGTATGCAGCAGCGCGTCGGCCTCGCCCGCGTGCTGGCCAACGACCCCGAAATCCTGCTTATGGACGAAGCGTTCAGCGCGCTGGACCCGCTTATCCGCAAGGATATGCAGCTCGAACTGCTGGAGCTCCAGTCCAGATTAAAGAAAACGATCGTCTTCATTACACATGATCTGGATGAAGCGCTGCGCATCGGAGACCGGATCGCCCTTATGAAAGACGGCACTATCGTCCAGATCGGCACGCCTGAGGAAATTCTCATTCAGCCGGCCAACAAGTATGTGGAGCGCTTCGTCGAAGACGTGGATTTGTCCAAAGTCCTTACGGCGGCCCATGTGATGAAAAAGCCGGAAACGATCTCCCTCGAAAGAGGACCGCGGGTAGCCCTTCAGCTTATGCGCGACAGCGGCGTGTCCAGCTTGTACCTGACGAGCAAAGGGATGAAGCTTCTCGGAATCGTCACTGCGGAGGACGCCCTCCAGGCTCTCAAGGAAGGCAAATCGCTGGAGCAGGTCATGCAGCGTTCTATTCCGACTGTTTCACCCGGAACACTTCTGAACGACCTGTTCGAAATGATGTCCGAAACCCGGCTTCCCGTTGCAGTCGTCGACGAGGAAGACCGGCTGAAAGGCATCGTCATTAAAGGAGCGGTACTTTCGGCCCTGGCCGGAAATGCGGAACCGGAAGCGGGTGTTGCGCGATGAACCTGCCTAAACTTCCGCTCGGCCGCTGGATCGAATTCCTCGAAAGCTGGCTCACCGATCATTTCGGACCGCTCTTCGGCGCCATCAAAGCGGTTATCGCCGCTATGGTCGGCTCCATCGAGACCGCTCTGACCGTGCTTCCCGCGCTCGTTCTGATCATTCTGATCACGGCGCTTGCCTACTGGATCGGCCGCTGGCGGATCGCGCTTTTCGCGTTTATCGGCCTGCTGCTGATCGACAACCTGGGCTTCTGGGAGCTGTCCATGCAGTCGCTTGCGCTCGTCCTGACGGCGTCCATCCTGTCCATCGTGATCGGGGTGCCGATCGGGATTCTCTGCGCGCGTCATACGCTGCTGCAAAATATCGTAACACCGGTGCTCGACTTCATGCAGACGATGCCCGCCTTCGTCTACCTGCTTCCCGCCGTGTCGTTCTTCTCTCTCGGCGTCGTGCCGGGCGTAATCGCTTCGATCATTTTCGCGATTCCGCCTACGATCCGCCTGACCAACCTCGGTATCCGGCAGGTGCCGGAAGAGCTGGTAGAGGCGGCCGACGCCTTCGGCTCGACACCCGCCCAGAAGCTGGTCAAGCTGCAGCTTCCCATCGCGATGCCGACCATCATGGCCGGCGTGAACCAGACTATCATGCTGTCCCTGTCCATGGTCGTCATCTCGTCGATGATCGGCGCGCAGGGCGTCGGCGCTTACGTTTATCGTGCCGTCACGCAGGCCAAGACCGGCGTCGGCTTCGAAGCCGGTATCGCCATCGTCATTATGGCTATCCTGCTGGACCGTTTGACCCAGAATGTGTTTAAAAAGAAAAAATCGAAATAAGGGGTGTTCTCGTTATTTTTAAAAAGTGGAGTTTGTTGTTGTCCGTCGTTCTCGCCGTTGCACTCGTCGCCGGTTGTTCAACCGGAGGCGCCAAAGGCAAATCCGTCAAGCTCGCGTACGTAGCCTGGGATTCGGAAATTGCCAGCACGAACGTCGTCAAGTACGTCCTGGAGAGCAAACTGGGCTACAAAGTCGAAATGCTTCAGGTGGACGCCGGGCCGATGTGGGCCGGTATCGCCGACGGAAGCGCGGATGCCATGGTAGCCGCCTGGCTGCCCGGCACTCACGCCTCCTACCTGGAGAAATACAAATCCAGCGTGGAGGATCTCGGTGCGAACCTGAAAGGCACGAAGACGGGACTCGCCGTTCCCGCTTATATGAAGATCGACTCGATCGAGGATCTCAAGAAAGCAGATGTCAGCGCGTCGCTGAACAACCAGATCATCGGGATCGAACCCGGAGCGGGCATTATGATGTCCACGGAAAAAGCGGTCGCCGACTACGGCCTCTCCGGCTACAAGCTCGTTGAAAGCTCTTCGGCCGCCATGGCGCAGGAGCTGCAAAAGGCGTATAAAGAGCAGAAGCCGGTCGTCGTTACCGGCTGGACGCCGCACTGGATGTTCGCCAAGATGGAGCTGAAATATTTGGCAGATCCCAAAGGCGTCTACGGCGGCGAAGAAGAGATCCGCACCCTTGCCCGCAAAGGGTTGAAAGAAGATCAGCCGAACGCCTACAAGTTCCTGGACCAGTTCGAATGGACCCCGGACGACATGGCCAAGGTGATGGTCGCTATCCAGGAAGGCAAATCGCCGGAAGATGCGGCCAAGGAATGGGCCGACGCGAACGCCGACAAAGTGAACGCCTGGATCAAGGGCATCGAATAAAACCGCGATTCCAAGGAGGCGATCCATGTGCTGCCCCCGGCAAAGCCTTATAAAACCAGCCTGTATCTGAGCTGTGCCTGGAATGACAGGTCGGCCTGCCGCGGACTGGCCGCGCTGCTGCAAACCTGCCGCGGACGCGGTTTACGCTTCGATACGTTTCTGCTGCCGGAAGATCATCCGGCGGTGGACGCGGATAACGAGCGGTCCCTCTACGAGGCTGTACGCGGCAAGATGAAGTTCTGCCAGGCCGTGCTTATTCCGGCTGATGCGCCTTCCGCCTACAGCAAATGGATCAACAAAGAAATCATCGCGGCCACAAGCGAAATGAACAAGCCGCTTATAGCCGTCCGGACCCCGGATTCGGGAGCGCCTTCCCTGATCGTGAAGCAGAACGCCGACCGGATTGTCGGCTGGGACGCGGAAGCGGTCGCGCAGGCGATCCTGGAACTGTCCGCGCCATAAGCCCGCATGCCGAACCCCACTGTCCTTCCGGACAGTGGGGTTTTTGTTAGTCACTTTTTCGGGCATGATGCGTGTATACCGTGAGGAGAATATATATGGAGGGGTACCCGTTTGAGCTCATTTATCAAGCCCGGTTTCCGTCCTTTACCCGATACGTTTTCTCTGCTCGACTTTGTGGCATGCTGACTTTAGGAGGACAGCAGGTTTTTCCGAAATGAAGCACGGGGTACCTGGCGCCTCCATCCCCACTTGAATATCCGGTTTGCAAATTGGCAGAGCATAGCCAGGCCCGGCATGAATTCGCTGGCTTGACGGCAAGGAGTACCGAGGCACAGCGTCGAATACAAAGAAAAAAAATGAACAGGGGTGTTCCAGAATGACAAACCGCACACTAAACCCTAAAGTCGAGGAATTTTTAAGGGAGTCCAAAAGGTGGAAAGAAGAATATGAGAAGCTGAGAAGCATCGTTCTTGACTGCGGGCTCCAAGAAGATTTTAAGTGGATGCACCCTTGTTACACGTTTCAGAATAAAAATATCGTTCTCATACATGGGTTTAAAGACTACTGCGCGCTTCTGTTTCACAAAGGCTCCTTGTTAAAAGATCCCTATGGTATTCTCATCCAACAAACCGAGAACGTACAGGCGGGGCGCCAGATCAGGTTCGCCAATGTGCAGGAAATCGCCGAGCTGGAACCCGTCTTGAAAGCTTATATTCATGAAGCCGTCGAGGTCGAAAAAGCCGGGTTGGAAGTGAATTTCAAAAAGACTGACGAATATGTCATCCCCGAAGAACTTCAAACCACATTCGATGAAACCCCCGCCTTGAAAACCGCTTTTGAAGCCTTGACGCCGGGACGTCAAAGAGCCTACATTTTTTATTTTTCCCAGCCCAAACAATCCAAAACCCGCGTGTCAAGAATCGAGAAATACAGGCAGCAAATACTCGATGGAAAAGGATTAAACGATTAGTGCCGGCTCACTATAGCTTACATAAAAAAAGCGGCCCTCCGAACCGGATGAGGCCGCCTTCTGGCGATAGACGATGGCTCTTTTTTATTCGTACCGGTTAAAAAGACCTGCCTGCCGCACCGGGCTTCTACCTCGTTCCGGCAGGAGGACCCAAGGGCACAGCGTTCGATTTCACGGTGTAGCGGACGGGCTCGCTCAGGCGGCCCAGCTTGTTTTTCGCCGTAATCTCAATCGGATTGTCTCCCGGGATCAGCTGAACCTGCTGGGAAACGCTGCCGGTGCCGGCAAGCTGCCCGTTAATATAAATTTCCGGGCTCGGATCGTTGCCGTCCTCCGCTTTAGCCGTCACGGTGACTTTGGCCGCTTTCACCGTCAATGGCGGCTGCTCCGCTTTCAGCAGGGGGCGCGGCACAAGGGTCACCTTTTTGCTCACGGTTTCGGAGTCTTTGCCGGACTTGCTTACCGCCTTGAATACAAGGGGATTCTCCCCTTCGTTCAGTTTCAGGTCGATGCTCCCGTTCTCGATAATCTTATCGTTGACATACAGCTTTGTATTTTTATCGGGCTCCTTCAGCGAGGCTTTGACCGTCACCGTCTCGCTGCCGGTTTTCTCCTGAAGATCTCCCACGATAACGACCGGAGTCGGAGCCATCCAATCCGACACCGGCTTCCACAGCACGGCGATGATGGCGATGAACAGAACGAGAAAAAGGGAACCTCTGAGCACGATTTTCCGTTTATTTTTCGCCCAGATCCGGGCCCATTTGCCCGACTGCCGCAATTTCACGCTTTCGAACAAAGCCGCGAATGAAGGATTGCCGGTTTCCAGCAGCTTCCGGGATAGAGCCTTGTTGCGGAAAGCCTGCGGAGCGTGAACATCGAACGCGCGGCTGAGTGCCGCCTTGTAATGCGGATGAACGGCGCCCTTCCCGTCCTGGAAACGGATGTCCTCCGCGGACCAGGCGGCGAAATCCGTAAACGTGTCCGTTCCCTGCCCGGCCGAGGCCACAAAGTTCAACAGCCGTTCGTAATCGTAGCCGGGCTGCTGATCCGGACTTCCGCCGGTACCCGGTTTATGGAAAGCCGTTACCAGCTGTCCGAAGCGGGCGGGTGTGACCTCGTTTTGCATCAGCTTCTGAAGAAGAAGCTGCGCCCGGTCCAAATCGACGGGGTCCAGACGGGCCATAACATCTTCCGCTTCGGACTGTTTCTTCCCGTCCAGCGTCAGCACCTTGTACGCCGCCTGCAAGACGCGGAGAACCCCCTCCTGATCGCGCGACGCGTGACCTTTCAGGTCCGGATTGACCGGATCGAGCAGAAAGCCCAGCCCTTGGATATCTTCGATGCCGAGGCCGCTGGGCTTCAAGTCGTCCACCAGCTCCAGATGCACGGCAAGCTTCATCCACCGGCTGAACTGCCTCACGCCGTGCCGCTTCTCTCCGGCCGAATTTTGTCTCAACTGTTCAAAATACTCGGTTAACGTCCGGGCCAGAGCGACTTTCTTCCTGAGATCCGTCCGCATAAGCTTGCGCAGCGGATCGTAAGCTTCCCGGGAGAACAGTTCTTCTCCCATCAGCGCTTCGCTGTGCGACTGCCAGAAGCCGACCTCGCCGGTAAAAGCCTGCACCGACTTGATCCGCTTCATCCGGTAGCGGATGTAGCCTTCGCCTAATGCGGGGCGGCTCTTCATCAGCCCGTCGAATACAGCGGCGAAAGCAGCCGGATGGGCGGCCAGCAGATCGAGCAGCGGGGCGGCGCTCTCGACGCCGTCGCCCGCGGCCGAATCGGCGGCACGGGAAACGAAGATGCCGAGGCAGCGTACGATCAGCGCCTTCACCTGCGGCTCGGCAAACTTCTCGTAGCCCAGCACGGCTTCCACGTAATCCGCCCCGGCTGTACGTTCCCGGTCCGACGCCTCGCGGGTGAGAAGACCGACGAACAGCTCCTTCAGGCGCGGCTTGCGTGGGGACGATTCGGTCGTAAGGAACGACAAAATCCCGTTCATGGCTGCAGCCCGGTCCCGTTCGTACAGCTCCGTGCGGCCTTGTTCGATCTCATACAGGACGCACAGCCGGGAATAGGCTGCGGCGCTTACTACAGTCTGGGTATCCAGCCCCGAGACCGCTTCGTCGCAGAAGTCGAAATACTTCCGGAGCTCCGCCGGATCATTGCGGTGAGTCCACACATAATCCAGATACGCGTGATCTTCGGCAGGCAGCTCCGTGTTCAGAAAGCGGCCGCCGGCGAAATCGAAAATATAATCTTTCTCGATTTTGCGGTCGGGCAGGCGGATGCTCCCCTTCTCCGTGAACACGACGTGCAGATGCTGCTTCGCTTCCGGCTCGCTGTTGAAGGTCATGAAGCCGAGCTGGCGGCGTACCGCGTAAGGAAGACTGCGGTACACGATTTCCAGCAGGCGCTTGGCGTAAATGGCGCTTTCGGAGATGTCCGTGTTCAGGGAAATGAACACTTTCTTCTTATTCGCCACGGACGACAGCACCGCGAAGACGAGCTGACGGAACAGCTCCCGGTCGATTCCGAGCGTCCCCAGCAGCTTGTCTCCTTCGCCGGCGCGGACTTCCTCCTCGAACGGAATATCCTCCAGCTCGGGAATGTCCTTGCCGGACCGGATGTCGTAGCGGCTCTGGAAGCCGCGGATTCCGAAAATGCGGCGCGGTTCGCGGATGAACGCCTCTTTGCGCTCCTTCGGAACCACATACTGGTGCGTGAAGGAAGCGCTGCGCTGTCCCGTGAAGTCCGTCGCCACGTAGATGCTGCGGCCGATCACGAAATCCCCGTTCTCCGCATGGTAAGCGACGACCGACTCGGGATACAGCCCGGAGTTCTCTTCCCCGCGCTCCAGAAGCTCCTGCGGCGCCTTATAGACGCAGTAAGGATGCAGCGAAGATTTGATAAAGGAATTGTCCAGCCCCGGCGACTTCGCGACCGTATCGAATCCTTCGCTTGTGCGGAAGACACCCTCGCGGTCCCGCGTAAACAGCTGCTGTTGAATGTTTTTCCGCATCACGCATCTCTCCTCGCGATATAGCCCAGCTTGTGCAGCAGCCAGATGAACGGCTCGTCGACCCGGGTCGGATTAATGACGCCGGAGATCTGCTTGTTCACGGGATTGGTGCCCAGCGCGGAAACCGCGAAGTAAGCCGTATTCGAAAAATACACATCGACCGCGTCCTTGAACGGACGGTCTACCTTTTCTATAAAACGGCCGATTTCGCCGTTAATGTTCTCAAATTCGGATGCGTCGAGATAGCCCTGGTGGATGACATTGCGGAATACGTTGCTGTTCGGCTGGATGTACTCGCTGTCTTCCTCTTTCAAATACTGGAGCATATCGCTCTTCGTCAGGACGATCGCCGTCGGAATGTCTGTCTTGGAGTTGCTCTGGTGGGCGATAAAATTCTCGAACAGCGAAATGACCACTTCGCGCGGTTCGTCGTACCGGTTGGCGAATTCACCCTGCTCTCCGCCGACATTGATCTGGATTTTGTCCCGGATGCTCCGGATTTGCAGAGGATCGACGAGAAACAGAATCCCCGACGAATTTTTGATATGAGACGCATAAATATCGAGATATTCCCTTTGAACCATACCCTCGCCCGCCACGTCGAAAAAGACGATCGTCAGCGGAGCCTCGCGCTCATCCTTGAATACGAACTGGAATATAAAAGGCTCCTGCTGCTCGTTCGGGTTGGTCGATTGCAGCATGCTGCCCCGTTCGAAGATCGGCTCGTGGTAATGCTGCCGGAATTTACGGGAAATTTCCGCGCTCAGCGGCATGCAGGCGGCGTTAAAATTCGAAGCCGTCGTATGCTGGAGCGTATGGATCAGCGAGGTCATATAGACGGATTTGCCGACCTGCGAAGCGCCCACGATCGAAATAATGTTGCTCGGCACCTTACCGGCCGAAATCGGCAGCTCGTTGTGACAGTACGGGCACAAGCGCCGCCGGGTCGTCTCCCCGTAACGGTCCGTTACGGCGACAAGCACATTCTGTACATACGTCTTGTACGAGTCGGGAATCGTCGAGGGCAGAATAACCGCCTCCATATCCACCTCGGACAGATTGAACTTGCGCCTCCAGCTGTTCAGGCGCGGGTCCTCCTGGAGCATGAAATCATCGTCGTTGTCCTTGATATGACTGGCCCGGAACACAACGTCGTCGGGCTCGAATTTATTGAAACAATACGGGCAGACGATGCTGTAATAAGGCGGCCGCTCTTTCTCGGGCGGCTTTTTTTCGAAAAGACTTTTCAGATACCCTAGCATGTGCGCCTCTCCTCATTCCTGGATTAGTTCATAAACATCCCCGTAACGGGAATCGGTAAAAAAAAGCCGGAGAAAATCGTGCTTGCCGATTTCGATCTCCGGGAGCGTCTGCGTACCCGCCTCGAAATCCCGGCGGAAAGGATAAGCGGTGCCGTCCTGCCGGCCCGCCGGATGGCCGCCTTCCTTTTTCACGTAACAGAGCGCTTCCTGCGGTACCGGAATTTCGCAAAACAGTTGAATTTTCGCGGACTTGTATTTGCCGAACAACCGGCCTCCGTATTTAACCGAATACCGGATTCTGGCTTTGCCCGCGCTGACCCGGATGGCGTTGTCCGTGCCGCTCTGGCGGTAAGGAGTTACGCGGCCTTCTTTCATGCCGCACGGGAAAATGCGGTACCCCCGCATTCCGATATACTCCATGCGCTCGCGGTACCCGCCGGCCGCCTTGTACTCTTCCCGCGTATACAGCTTCAGCTGATGCGGAGCCAACTGCTCGGGCGGCTGTTCGCTTCCGCTTTCGAAGCCGTACACGTAGACAGCGCCGATTTCTTTCGGCCACTGCCACGTCAGCAGGCACTCGCCTTCACGCGCCGGCTGCGAAGCCAGCTTCGTGATCCGGTTCTCTTCGTTGATTTCTTCCCATTGCATGCCAATCGCCTCACTTGATCACTAGCCTACTTGTATAATTGCCGTGCGCCGGCGCTGCCGTTTTCCCGTCTCCAGAAGCCCGATCGCCGATTTACGCCTCGCCCTGGCTGCCAGCAGCCTCGTTCATGCCTGCAGGCGGCTCGTTCAGCGGAACTTCTTGCTGGCCGGTGCGCTGTTTTTTCTGCCGTAGCTTCCCTCTTCGAGCCGGGCCCGCTGATAATTTTTGCGCAGACCCGTATGAGAATCGTTCGTGCTGACCGGGACGATCAGAGCCCCCAGCGACAAGACGAAGGCAAGCACGATGTCCGCCACCGCCCGGTAAAAGAACGGAATGTTCGTTCCGGGCATTCCGGTTTCCAGCACAAGTCCGGCCAGGAGGCCCGCAAGCGTCCCCCCGATGGCGAAGCTGAGCGCTAGATGGCGGTTGTCAAAGATGATGCCCAGCGCAAGACCGATCAGCGTACCGATCAGCAGAATAAAGGCCACCCGCAGAAATGCGTGGAACCCGTCGGAAGCGGCGGCGCCGAGACGTTCGCCCGCCAGATGCCACGGCTGCTGGGCCGTATAGATCTGCTCGAACGCGTCCGTGATGCGGTCCGCGCTCTTCACGTCGTGGAAAGAGCCGCCCGTTTCCTCCGCGATGCGCCGGAGCAGCTGGATGCCTTCCGTCTGGGAATCGTCGATACCGACCGTATGGACGCCGATCCCCGCCTTAACGAACGTAGCCAGCACCTCGGCCGTATTCACATCGCTGTAGCCGTCCGAGATCAGAATAACGGAAGAGGAACTGTCGGCCGCCCCGTCCTTCTTCAACTGCTCCATGACGGTCGACAAAGCCCGGCCGATATCCGTCTGGCCCGTCGGCTCCCCGATTTTGTCCAGCCTTCCGCGGACTTCTTCCCGGCCGGAACCGGCAAGCTTCGTAAGCGGCGAGATAAGCTGCGTTTCCTCATTAAACGTAAACACTGCCGCGCTGTTTTTGCCGTCCATCCGGCCGATCAGAGACTTGGCCGCCTGGAGGCTCTGCTTCTGCGGATCGTTCTGCGACATGCTGTCCGATTTATCGATGACCAGCACATAATTTTGCGGCGCCTTCTTCGTGCCGAGCACCTGAAAGCCGTATAAAACCTGGAACAACGCCCCCGCTATAAACAGCATCACGAGCGTGGCCGGGACGAGAAACTTCCAGCCGTCGCCCGCATAACGCAGACGCCAGTTTTTTCCGTTCAGCTGCGGCGAGATCATCTCCGCCACGAGGCAGAACAGGCCCACAAACAAGGCCAGCTGCCCGAAATAGACCCCCATCAGCACCGTTTCATGCCAAATTCCTTCCCAGCGGCTCAAAATAAATTCGCCGACGATAAATCCGACGAATCCTCCGATTACGCTGAATAAGGTCAGCAGCGGACTCCATTTTCTCTGTTTCACAGGTCTCCCCCTCATTTCTTTATTGCCCTACGAGCAGAGTGCCGTCACCTAGCCGGCCTTTATGAAAGTTTCGTGCTGTCCGTTCCCGTTTCGGGCAGTTCCATGCTGTGAAAACGATAGCCGTTCTCGGTGTATGTTTCGTAATAGCGCCTGCCGTTCCGGTACACCATAAGATCCTCCAGCCTGAAGCCGCCCATGAGCCGGAGCTTTTCGATCCCGCCCGGTTTCTTCTCATGCACGCAGCCGAGCTTGTACGTCCGGCTTCCGCCGTCAACCGCAAACGCATATTGGATAAATTCACTGCGCGAATCGCCGAAAAAGTATTTTTCTTCATGGCGGTTGCGGTGGGTGGAATGATACACGTCGATCCGGACCGCGGCTTCGTTTTCAAGCGTCGTATACAGATCGCGGAAAAGGTCTTCCTTCGAAAGCACATCCCGGTTGTCGTAGCTGGCGGCCACGTTGGCCCGCTCCAGCAGCTCCGCTTCGAACGTCTGATGGAAAAGGGGATGAACGAGCACGTCCCGGCGGGCCGCGGCCATCAGTTTCCGAAGCCACTGAGCGGCATCCCGGTCGATTTCAACGGAGACGTTCCCCAGGAATCGTTCGTCGAAATAAAACCGGCTCTCTCTCCGCCCTTCCATCTCCGTCAAAATCTGCTTCACCACGTGCTCGTAATACTCGTTGATATTGCGGCCCAGATAGTCGCTTGCCGCCGTGATGCCGCTGCGGCTCGTATCGCGCAGCAGCTTCTCCAGGCTGTCCATCTGCCGGACCGCCGCGGCCGCCCGCTCTCTCAGCTCCTCGAGCTTGTCGAGGTACGCCGCCATGAGCTTCTGCTTCAGCTCCAGAACGAGCAGGTCGCGCCTTAATCCGTACGCTTCATCCAGCAGGTGACGGATCAGGTTCTTTACCGAGGCTTTGTCGGATTTCCAGCCGAACAGCGAGCCTTTGCCTATCGGCTGCCGGTCCACCCGCTCGCCGTAAAAGCTCTCCAGCTCGCCGCGAAGCTGCTCGGCCCGGTTTCCCGCGTCCCTCAGCTGCTGCCTCAGTTCGCCCAGCAGGCTGCGGTTTACGGCGCCGCCTTCCTCCGCAAGCCAGCCGTGCAGAGCGTAGTACCCGTAAGCGGGATCGTCTACGACGCGCTCCTTCAGGGTGCGCTCCAGCCTCTTGGCGAAGCCGCGTTCCGCGAAAGCCGCCTCCGCCCTCTGCCGGACGTTCATGTCGAAAAACCGGCGGGCACTGTCCTGAAATAGCGCAAGCTCCGCCTCTTTCAAAGACATGGACTTCAGCTCCCCGTAGGAAACCGGGTCGTGCATGAGCCCGTACATCTCCTCCACGGCCTGCTCGCGTCCGGGTACGACCGATTCGATCTCGCGATCCCACAACTGGGGTTCCATCGAGATCAGATCGGGCAGGAGGCGGGCGCCCCCCTGGACGTTATCCTCCATCTTCTCCCGCACATGGCGGAAAAGATGATAGAGGACAGTCAGGGCGATCGCCGAATTCGGACGGCTGACTCTGGAATACCCGGCCGATACGTAACCGACGCCTTCTTCTCCGGGCGGGGCTATATTTTGCTTGAAATGCTGATGGTTGTATGTGCCCTGCTTGGAGGAGTCGCCTTCGTTCTCCGCTTTGATATGCCGGTATTTCAGCAAATTCAGCGAGCTGATCGTTTCGTAGCTGCCTTTCATCCCGCTCTCGGTAAAAATGCCCCGCTCATCCTTGTCGCTCAAGAGATAGACGGTGTCGAAAAGCGGAGAAGGGCCGTGCTGAGCGGGAAGGGTAATCCCTTCGCCCGTCACTTGAAGCGGGCTTGAGAAGGTATAGTCTCTGCTCTGCAGCACGTCCAGCTCCCTGAGGAAGCTGAAGCTCATCGAAGCGCGGAGAGCGAATTCCTCCCCGACCTGCTTCTCTTCGAGCAGCCCGTACAGGTCGACGATGACGGAGCGGAAGTGCTCTCCGAAGATCGTCTCCATCAGGGCGGTCAGCTCCGGCAGCAGCACGTTGCACGGGTCGTCGAGTCTGGTGACGACCGCAATGTTCAGCCTCTGGAGATTCGAATACAGCCTGCCGAATTCGGAAATCCGGCTGTTCATTCTGCGCAGCAGCACGTTCAGCTCCAGCAGCTTTTCCCGGTCGGACCGGAAGGTGTCGTGGAGGTCAGGCCTTGCCGTGCGCGGGTTTTTCCCCGGGACAGGCAGCGTCCAGGTGTAGATATTGCCGGCTTCGGGGCCGCCGGAATCATCCCGGTGCGGCTTTCCGCTGCGGGGCTGGTCCCCGTAATCCGGGGCGGCCTGCCCGGAACGTTCCGTCACCGGCGGGACAGCCTGTGGCCAATCCTCGCGGGTCGCGGCCTTATGATCCGTTTGCCGGTTGCCGGACACTTCCCGGGGCCGCTCCGTTCCGACATGGAGATAAACAACCCCCGTGCTGTTGTTCCACCTGCGGTTGTTGATTTCCGTCATGGTCTGCAGGGCTTCCGCCGACGTATCGCCCAGGAACAGAAAAACGAGCGGATGGTGAATGCTGCGCTGCTCATCTCCGTCCAAACCCGTGCTGTCCGTTTCCGCGGCATATTCGTTTGCGAACGCCACCAATTTCTCCCGCATGGTTTCCTCACTCCTATCCTTAGGGCGTCAGGGCAGAGAAGGACGGTTCGTGTGAACACGCCGTCCCGCCTGCATCCTTTTGTCCGCGGAAAAACCGCGTAAGTTCTGCGTGATTACTGCGTATTTCTTACGGCACTTCGCCGCACTTCACAGTTCTTCGCAACTCTTCGTAGTTCTTCGTAGTTCTTCGTAGTTCTTCGTAGTTCTTCGTAGTTCTTCGTAGTACTTCGCAATTCTTCGTAGTTCTTCGTAGTTCTTCGTAGTTCTTCGTAGTTCTTCGTAGTTCTTCACTGTACTTCACGGTACATTACTGTACTTCGCGGCACTCCCCGCACTTCACGGCACTTTGCAATACTCCACAGTACTTCGCGATAATTCACGAAACTCCATGGCAACTCTATTGTGTTTCCCGCTAATTTGCCTGCTGCTTTTCACGTGTTGTTTCCGGCTAAATTTCCATCGCGTTGTCTCTGCTTCGTTCTATTTATCTTCCCTGCGCTACTTCAAGCTTTTCACCATATCGTTTACTTTACCGGCCACCAGCTTGTAGAACTGGTACATGTCTTCTCCGGCCGCATATTCGGCACGATCGTAATCAAGCGCCGATTTGGCTTCCTGATAAGAGGCCGCCATGCCGCGCAGCGTTTCCACCAGTCCCGAGATATCTTCGGAAGCGATCATCTCCTGGCTGCGTCTGGATGATTTGCGCTGCAGCAGGCTGAGCCGCTTGGCGTCGAGAGCGCGCATTTTGCTGTAAATCTCGTATTCAACGAACTTGTTCGTCTGCATGAGATTTACGAACGGCTCCCAAGGATCTTCGTCCGCATCGTGGTCATAGACGTACAGGGCGCCCTTTTTGGCAATGGTGGACGTGTACATCGCTTCGATATACTGCGCGACGAACTTCTCCTCGTCCTGGTGGGCGCTGAGGGCCTGCTCCAGCTCACCGATTTTGCGGACGATGCCGTCGTACTTGCGCACCTCTTCCCTTACCTGCTTGAGCAGTTCGGGCGAGCGGATGAGGTTTTCTTTCGCCAGTTCCTCGTTGACACTGCCGAAGATGTCTTTGCTCCGGTCCGCCTCCAAGCCGTTCTGAAGGAGAGCTTTCAAATCGTTGACGCAGCGCTGAAGCTCACCGAAATTCGGACGCTGCGAATTCAGCTGGAGATTATAGGCGGAGATAAACGCTTCGACATCGAACGGCTTCGTCAGCATGCACTCGTAGCGGTTGATCGTGCCGCTGTCTTCGCCTTTCAGGCGGACGGTACGGTACTCCACGGCCCGGTCGAACAAGCTGCGGACACTCGCGTTGTAGGACTTGACGCGACCGTTCTCATACGTCTCGCCCCAAGACTTCTCGGGAATCGGAGACGGCAGATACGTCCAGTTGACGCGGTCCGTCTGCACGAGATGGCGGCCGATGCCTTCCGGCTCCAGAATGGTTCTCTCGTAGCTTTCCTCGTACACTTTAAGCGGCGTATACAGGAAGAGCGGAATTCCGTTCTGCGTATTGAGCCAGAAAATCCGGTTCTTCACTTCGCTTTCCTTAATCGTAAAGCGCGAGTTCGCGATCGCGTTGTCCTGGAAGTTGCGGATGCCCTTGAAAATGTTCGGGGCCTGGACAGGAACCGAGACAAATCCCCAGGAAGGGAAGTTGAAATGGCCCGAGCTGTTCGTGAGATGGAACACCGGCTTCGCCTCTTCGTACAAGCGGCTGGCGATGCGGCCTTCTACCAGCTTCTCGATGGAATCTTCGTGGCCGTATTTGATAACAAGATACTCTTCCATCGATTTCGTAATCAGCTCGCCGAAGTGATCCGTCAAGAACTCGGAAACGGAGCCGATGACATCGACCTCCTGCTCCTTGATCCACTGGTTGGACTTCTCCAGCAGCTCGTTCGTGAAATCGCGGATCAGCTCGTCCGCGTTGCGGTCTTCCGTCACCTGACCGATCAGCTTCGCGATATCGGGAACGCTGACCACGTTCCAGTAGTACGTGCGGTTGCCTTTGTGGTCGATTTCCTCGTCGCCTCTGGTGAGAATATCGCCGTTTTTCTCGAAAATTTTGTTGAGCTCGGAAAGAAGCTCCGTAAACACAAGATAAATGCGGGAGTTTTCCTGATTAATAAGATTGTACAAATCCTCGTAAAACTCGATCATCTGCTCCATCCGCTCACGGTCGGCGTGCAGCAGGTATTCCTGGATTTTCGCTTCGATATAAGCGTCTTTCTTCCGGTCCTTGGAAATGAACGCGCTGCGCGCTTCGGTCATTTTCTGCTCGGAATTTTCCTCGGCTGCCTGGATGTCCCGCGGAATGCGGTACAAGCTTTCCTTAAGCGATTCGATATAGGAAGAAATCAGCTTCAGCAAGCAGAAGCCTTTGTCCTGCAAAATGATCCGGGACACGTAAAACGGCCCCTGTTCCGGATTCCGGAATATTTTCGTCACCTGCTCGGAGAAAGCTTCCTTCACTTGTCCCGGCAGCTGCTTGCGGGATTTGATGTATTCCTCGCGCGCCCGCGACAAGAAGCTCTGCTCCAGCTCGGTGTCGATGTTGACGACCTGCTGCTTGATCACGTTCGAATAGCTGAGCCGCTCGCTGTTCTGGTAGCCCGGGATCGGCTCCGGAACCCGTTTGTCGAACTCGCGGTGAAGCGAATCGGGATCGAGGCCCAGCTTGTGCGCCAGCTTCTCGACTTCTTCCTGCGACGGGCCGGCGTCGAACATCTTTTCCATCCGCTTGAATACTTTGTACGCCAGGTAGGTGGTCATTTCCTCGATCGGCAGCACCGCAGAAGAAGCTCCCAGAATGTTGTACTGATAGTTGGCGGCATAAGCTTTCGGCATCTGATTGATGTTCGTGCGGATGTTGCTGATATAGTCGTGAATGGCAAATTCTTCGCCGGACTGCTTGTCCTCGCTTGCCATGAAGTTGGTGATATTCTCCGCCGTCACGTTCATGCAGTAGTCGTACGCGTTTTCCAGCAGCTTGCCTTCCAGATTGGTCGCCGAAATGAGATGCGCCAGGTTGAAAGGCGGCATCGGGGAATTGACCGTCAGGATATTCGCGTACTGCTGCTTGAAGCGTTCCGTGCGCTCGTCGACGTTCATCCAGTAGTCGAGCTCCTTAAGCGCCGCGTAGCCGTTTTTCTTGATATACTCGCGCGAATGCTCGGTCAGGCTCTTGTTCGCCAGATTTACGTCCGGCGTAAACAGATAGCCGAGCAGGCTGACCTTGTCCACGCCCGCGGAGCCGTAATCGCGCTCCAGAATGCCGCGGACAATATAAGAAATGTCGAGGAAGCAGCCGCTTCCCGTACCGCCGGAGAGGCCGGTCAGAATGAACACCATCAGCTTCTTGTTCGTGCCGATGGACAAGGTTTTGATTTTGCGCTCCAGTGTCTGGACGACCTGCACGATCTTCGTGAACAGCAGCAGGCGGCCAGCCTGACGGACGCCCGAAGCGCCGTTGATGCCGTCGGTGATCGTCAGCTCCGGCGACAGCCACTCCTTGATGTAAGGCTCCAGGATGCTGCGGTTCTGGAGAACGCTGCCGATCTCGGCATTGGACAGAAGCACGAATTCCGTGAGCGGATCCAGTCCGATGCCCTTATATTTCTTGTTGCGGTCATGCTCGTTCGTTTCGATCGCGAGAAATTCGACGTTGTTCGGCTTTTCTTTCTTTTTCTTCGTAAAAGGATCCTCCGGCAGCTTGAATCTCCGGTTGATCTGGTATTTCAGGCGCAGCAGCGCATCGATGCCCGTTCCGCCGAGACCGATGACGAGCATCGGGTTGTCGATCGTATCGACGCGGATTTTATCGCTGATAATTCCGCCGCCGAGAGAGACGTCGAGCTGCTGGATATGTTCCCTGACTGTTGCTTTCATAGCAAAAGACCCCCCATGTGTGCATTGTTTTTATTGGTTTTAAGCATGGTGTAAGTGCGGAATTTATTTCAGATATTCCAGTGAAACGGACTTCTGGATGTTCGGAACCGTCACGCGGATGCGGTCGTTTTTCTTGACTTCTTTGCCTTTCGAGGCGTCGAAGACCCGGCCGCCTTTCTCGATGGTGCAGGCGGACTCATTAAACAGAAGAAGCGTGTCGTTCGGACCCGGCTTGAAGACGATGCCTTTGGTTTCCGCAAATTCCGGCGCAAGGGAGAGCAGCTGGTGGAGCTGAACCTTGCCTTTGAAGCCGCTGAGCTTCTTGTACTGCGGGTTGGTCCGCTCCCCGGTCTCTTCGTCCTTGATCTCCACGACCAGCTGTCCGAAAAAGCCCTTGTTCGCTTTCTTCCAGAAAGCGAGTCCGAACAGGGCGGCCGCCAGCAGGACAACCAGCCCGGCGATCCACGAGCCGGTTTTCACCCAATTGACGCCTTTATCGCCGGACGCCTCTCCCGGAGCTGCGGCTCCGCCGCTATTGGCGGAAACGGAGGCGGGGGCGGATTCGCGGGTGAAGTTGGCGCTTTCCACCTTCACCTTCACCTCGTAAGCGTGGGAATCCGGGACTTTCCAGCTGCCCTCGATGCCTTTGTCCGTAAGCTTCAAAGGCGCTTCGGACGCCTGCTTCGTATCCAGGTCGGTAACGACCAGCGAAGCCTTGGCATTCTTGTACAGCTCGGCGTCGGCCGCCTTCTGGCCTCCCGACTCCAGGTGAGCCTTGACGGCTATGCTGTCGCCGGCTTTGGCCGTTTTGGGAAGCTGCGTGTCGAGCACGACCTGCACATCATAGTTGTACACGAGATTGATGTCGATTTTTTCCTGCGGAACCCCTTTTATCTTCAGTGTCCAGTCGCCCTGCGCAGGGTTCAATATTTTGATCAGCGAATAGGCGTTTGACGAAGTATAGACGATTTTGTCGGACGGAATGTTTTGCTCCTTGCCCTTGGGATCGAGCAGCTTGGCCTCCACCGGCTTGCCGGACATAATGGAGATGTTCGCTTCCAGGACGCTTCCGTTCGGAATCGTCACTTTCACGTCCTGAAACTGGCCGTTTGCCGTAAAACCTTTCAGCGGAACAACCTTCAGCTTCAGATGGCTGGCGTAAATTTCGCTCAAAATTTTCGGCAGATCTTCCGCCGAGCTGGTGACGAACAGCTTGCCGCCCGTTTCCTTGGAAACCGACTCCAGCTTGTCCTTGTTCAGCTTGCCGTCCGCGTTCAGCCCGATGGTGTAAACCGGGATGCCCTTGTCCTTGGCTTTCTGCACGGCCTCGCTGAGCACTTTGTCCGAATCCGCCTGCGATTTGCCGGGATTCAGAGAGTTGTTGCCGTCCGTCAGCAGCACAATGAGAGGCACATGGCCCTGTTCCGCGCCGGATTCCAGCACCTTAACCGCTTCGCTAAGCCCCACCGCGACGTCCGTATAGGGCCCGCGCGTCAGCTGGTCGATAAAGGTTTTCAAATCTTGCTTGTCGCCGGCGTTGTTGATCTTGAGCAGCGCCTTCTCTCTCAAAATCTGGTCCGTATAAGCGACCACGCCGATCTTGTCTCCTTGTACGGAAGCCATGTCCACAAACATTTTCATCGCTTCGTAGCTGACTTTGTTGACGTCGCTTTCGTTCATGGAAGTACTGACGTCCGCGGCGAGAACGGCATCGATCTTCGTATCGGTAGCGGCATCCGCCGCGAAGACTCCGCCCGGCACCGCCATGACAAGCAGCAGCAATGTCAGAGCCATATGAGCGTATCGTTGTAATTTCATCACGGGATGGTTTCCTCCAAAGCTTTAAGTTTACGCACGGCGGCAGGGGTTAAGCGCCGGCCGCGCTTCTTTTGTAGTAAAATGTAAAAGGTGGTAGAATGTTTGAACATCTCATTCACATCTTAACTTTTTCAACAAGCTAATTCCACTTTTACGGGGGTCCGGTTCCTAAAAATCCGGCAAATTTATGAAATTGTCCGATAGGAGAATAGTATGCTGACGATGATTGTTCTTGCCCTCCTGGTCCTCTTCGTCCTGATCCGCTGGCTGACGTGGAACTCCGCGAAACGGGCGGCCCTGACTACAGAGAGCATTGACCGGGAATTTATGACCGAGCTGAACGAAGGTGATCCCTCATGAGCGGCAGAATTCCGGTAGAGCTCCGCAAAGCCCGTCAAACCGTACATACGTATGAACGATTGAAACAGTGCACGCGTTGCGGCGCTTACTCCGTGCTCTGGCACGATAACTGCCTCTCATGCGGAGCCGAGCGGAAGTTCCTGTCCATCGGGGACATCGTTACTTCCGTGCTCAGACGCAATGTCCAGCGGGACGCGCTCATTCTGGCGGCAATCGCCTGCGCGGCCTTCTATCTCGCCCGCTCTTTCGAGGAGATGGCCCTGGCGGCCGGAGCGGGAGTTGTGCTCATCGCCGTCTACGCGCTCCTGCGCAGACGATACGCCGAGGCGCTTATGAACGCCACGCTGCGCAAGCTGCTGCTTGGCGAAAACCGGGCGATCCGCAAAGGCATCCTCCTGGACGTCGACGACGCCGCTTCCGACATGGAGGACGGGGATTTCAAGTCCGCCTACGAGAAGCTGAGGGAAATCGGAGCCCTCATTACCGGCAGCCATATCCGCAATCTCAAGATATACTGCCTGAACCGGTTTATTCTGCGCAGCGATATGGAGCTGGAACTGGGCACGCTCATTCCCGATGAGTTCGAGCCCGGCTTCATTACTTATCTTTACGAGGCGGCCAAAGTCAACCCCGGCCTGGTGCAGCGCGACACGCTCGATTATGTGCAGAAATACCGCGTCCAGATCGGCGGGATGCTGGAAGGGCGGGCGACGCTCGCCCTGGTTGCCGCAGCGGCGCTGCGCGTGAAGGAATACGCATTCGAGTACGCTTCCCTCCTTTACGATTTCGTGGACGAACTGCCCCGCGAACGGCTGCTCCGGCTGTGCCGTCTGATGAAGGAGAACCCGGACCGGGCTCCCGAACTGCGGCAGAAAGCCCTGGAAACGGCCGCCCGTAAATACGGGAACGATCCCGAGTTCGAGGGCTGCCTATGAAAGGACTGCACGTTATGCTAGGTTCTACGTACCACCGGTCCATCCGTTACAGAAACGGAGCCATTCTTTTACTGGCTCTTATGCTGGGCCTGGCGGGATATAAAGGGTACAGCGTCTGGCACAAGACCGATCTGTACGCCCGGGCTGCCGCCGAACAAGCCGCAGGCCGCGATATCGAAGCGGAGGACCTCTATATGAAGGCCCTGGGAATCTCTTCTTTTGATTACAAAAACGCCGAAATCGGAACCGCCCTGTACGCCCTCCGTCCCGTTACCGAGCTGAAGCGGCTGTTCGCGGCGCTGGCTTCCGAAATCGCCGTTACAAACGGGGGCACCGGGGAGCATGCCCGGCTGCTGCAGGCTTACGAGACCTATCAGGCCAAGAAAAAAGAGATCGGCACCGCCGACGAATCCGCCAAAAAGCGCTTCGGCGAGCTGACGGACGCCTACAAGCTGGACGAGCAGTTTACCGCTGCTCTGGCGGGAGCGAGAAAGTCGCTTACGGCCTCGCTTCAGGAAACCGGCTCCCCGGCGCAGGACGGCGAAGCCGCCATGTCCCTGCTGCTTCAATTGCCGGCTACCGTCTATAAAGACGAGAAAACCAAGCGAAAAGATTTGAACGCCCTTTTCCAGAAATATGATACGACCCGGCTCCAGACCGTTTTCAATCAGAAATCTTTCGAAGAAGCGCTCGGGGAAATCGTCCGGATTCGGGAGTTCTACTCGGAACGCAAGGTGGAGGCAGCCTGGGTGCTCCCTAAAGCCGAAGCCTACGTGCAGAGCACGCTGACCCGGCTGCTGGACGCGAATGACGTTCCCGGATTTCTGGCTCATGCGAAAACGTTTCAGAACCGTAAGGAGCTTTCCGGTTCTTCTACCAAAGTGAATGCTTTTATTCAAACGTCCTGGCGCAAGCAAACGGCCAAAGCGGAGCAGTTAGCCTCCGCAGGCAAGTTTGCGGACGCGATCGCGCTGTACAAAGTGCTCGGGGACTATAAGGATACGGGCAAAGATATCCGCCAGACAGAGATCCGCTGGATGGCGGCCGAGCCCGGCGTCCTTCTGGCGAAGGCGAAGGATAACGTCCGGTTCGTGCAGACCGCCGGAGCCAAGGGACTCTGGGGCTCGGAAGCGTTCGCTGCCGGCGTAACCGACCGCGGAACGCTGGTGACCGCGCGCCTGCAGGCCGACGGTTCAATCGTCTCGACGGAAGGCGGAATCGGCGACGGGCTGGCCGTCAAGGCCGTCTCCTTGGCGGACGGGCTGAGCGCGGGCAAGCTCCCGGTCGTGATGCTGGAGAGCCAGTCCCGCACCCGCAAAGCCCGGTATACGGCTTATGAAGTGGACGCCTCCAGCCTGAACGTGCTGCTCGACGTGGAGGCCGACGGCTATAAGCTGCAGAGCGCGGGCGTTCTGCTCGTCCGCAATCCCTCCGGAGCGGGCGGCGGCGCTGAAGCGGTCTACAAGCTTCAGGGAAAGCAGTACGCCTTGGCGGAAGTTCCGCAGCAGGTGCCCGACGCTCCCCTCGAAGCGAAGGACATCCAGCCGTCCGAGCTGCCGCAGCAGCAGGCGGACACCGTAGTCCGCCTGCCTCTGTCGATTACCCGGATCAGCAGCGGAACGGCCGTGGTGGAGATAGACGGCTTGTATATCCTGCTGACCGGCAATTTCTCTTGGAAGCCCGGCAGCGCTGTCGTTACGGGCGTCTATGCCGGCGAGACGAAGATTCTTCAAGGAGACCGCTCCGTGTCTGCTTACAAAATCAATGTGAGCCATATCGAGCAGTGATTCCGAGCATACGCCGATAACATGACGGCTCGGAACCGACCGGATCTGGAGCAGTTGAACTTCTTTATCCATGTTAAAACAACGGCAAAGGACATTCCCCCGTCTAAAGGCGGGGAAATGTCCTTTTGTTAGTTTTTTGAGCTGGAAGCTGCCCGTATAAAGAAGGTCAGACTTCACCGGCCGCCGAAAGTACGGAGCCCCCGACAGAACTATCCTTGCCGGACCGATAGTACGGCCTGGCCGGGCAGCCCCTCAGCCTTTTCTACTTATCCCAACGACGTCTGCCTTGTATGACAGCACCAGAGCCTGCCTCTTCCTACTTCCATTGGAAGGTCGGCTTCAAGCTCTTGATCCCGTCGGACAGATTGTGATAATCCGCGCCTGACTTAGCGTCTTCCAGACTGTACTGCACATCGGACGGATAACAGATATATACGTGCCGGTCCCCTTTCGCGCCGAGATAGACAGTACGGATCAGTTCGCTGGTCTGCTCGTAATCCTCTTTGAAGCCAACATTTACCGAGAAGAGCAAGCCGCCGTCGGATTTGCTCGCACGATGAATGAACCGGACGGAGTCCCCGTCCTCTTCGATATCGATTTTGCCTTCCCACTCCGCCGGAAGGCGGAACGAAAATCCGTACGCCTTATTGGCATAAGCGACCGGATTCAGCTTGCTCAAATCATAAACCTCCAGACTGCCCGGGCTGGGCCGCAGCCGGCTCTCGTTCACCTTCAGCCGCTGCACGAACGTAACGGCCTCGGCCCGGTTCAGCGTATCGTCTTTGCCGAAGCCTTCCGGGCTCCGCCCTTCCTTGCCTTCGGCCAGCCCCACGTCCAGCACATACCGGATGGAATCGTCCACGCTGTAATGCCGGCCCGACGCGCTTGCGAGAAGCTGGGCCGCCCTGCCTCTCGTCAGCGCTTTCCGCGCGGAAGCGTTCCGGTCGATGACGGAGGTTTGAACGACCGGCCACCCCAGCCGGCTCGCGTAGTCCACGTAAGGCGAGGCCCAATCGGAGCTGTCCGGGGCCGGCTTGAAATCTCCCGGCCGGTAAGCCCGGATCATCATGGCCAGAAATTCGTTCTGCACCACCGCCTGGGCGGGCTTGAAGCTCCCGTCCGGATAACCGTCGACGAGTTCATTATCGACCGCCCATTCGATCACGTCCCTGCCCCAGAAATCGTCGGGAACGTCTTTGAATGCACTCCCTTCGCCGTAAGATGCGGACGGATACAGCCCCGATAAACCGAAAGCCACTAACACGGCGGCTGCCGCTTTAACCCCTTTTTTCATCACAGCGGTCACTCTCCAGTCCTATTCACATATAAAATAAAAAAAAAGACCGGACTCCCTTTCAGAAGTCCGGCCGCACTCGCCTGATTTGGATGAAATGGAAGACTATTCCATGCTACCAAATCCAGGCGCGCTTTTAAAGTTACAACATTCTCCGCTTTCGTAACCATTTGCGGATATTTTTCCGGCCACGAGAAGGCCGCAAGTATTATTACGGATAGTGCCGGGCAGCAGAAGAAGACCTCCGGGACGGCAGCGATCCGAACGGCATCGCGATCAGGTAGGCGGCAAAAATCGTAAAGATAAATAGGATCGGATACATGTATCTCGAAAATTGGACGAACGGAATATGAACCGCGATCACGTACGCCACCGTCAGCGCCGCCACGAGAATATCTCCCCTGCGCTTGATCAAAGCCGCTATAAAACCCGCGACTCCCAGCACGCACAAAATAATGTGAAGAGCCAGAACGAAATTGTAAGGCATCCCCCAGAAGTCCAGCCAGTAGAACGTCTGCTCGAAGGCCAGAATCGTTTTATCGAACAAATACCATTTGATCGTTTCGAACGGCTTCGTTTTCAGGCTGTATAAAATAATATGGCCGACTTTCTCCGTGGAATCGTCGTAGACGTCCGGCGAGTATTGAGGATACTCCTTGAAAAATCCCGGAGAAGGCTCACCCGGAAGCACCCCCATCAGCATCGGATTACCCGACGAGTCCGTAAACGGGATAAACTTGCCGAATTGGACATAGTTCCGGACCCACCATGGACTTAACAGCAGGCAGGCGGTCAGAACGATTGTCGCCGTGTACACAACCATCTTTTTGAACGGGACCCGGCGGATCAGCCAGGTGACGCCGATTATGAGCGGAAACAAAATGAATTGAGGCTTAAAATAAGCGCACAGGGCCAGAAGAACCCCGATTCCTATGTATTTGCCGACGGACGGCTTCTGAAGCGCGTACAGGGTCATGCATACGAGCAGCAGAAAAATAATCTGAAAGATCCCCTCCGACAAGATAACTCCGCTGGTATAATAATTCGGCGGATACAGGGCGGCGATGATGCAGGCGACGAGCGCGACCCGTGAATTAAACATATGCCGGGCGATAACGAACAGCAGATAAACGGAAGCCGCCTGCAAGATACATTGAAAGAGCCTGACGGCGATCGCCGTATTTTCGTAATCCCCGAATATCCACATAAAGAAAGACAACATCACGGGAAAGCCCGGCATAATGAACAAGGTCGGGTTCGGGTAGCTTTTGTAGACGAGCGTCCCTTCCTCCACAAGCACCTTTGCCGCATACATATATTTGACGTCGTCATTGTCCATCTTCTCATAGGTGCCCAGTAAAAAATCGTCTCCGTAATAAAGTGCAGTGAAAGCGGAAACCGCCAGCACAATGGCCATAAGCGCATATAAAATGCGTTTTGTTCTCAGGCTTTCTTCCTTCAAAGTAAACATTTACCTGTTCTCCCCTCCTCAAAGAACCATCATACAACATCATGGAGGAAGGGTTCAATCCTTTCCTTACTTTCCAGTCCGTTCCACTTAAAGGACATCGGCCGTCTCTATTTTACGGACGGACCACCACGCAATCAGCACACCGGCCGCCGCAAAAACTAGTGGAAGAATGTACCCCGCACTCAGCGAGAAGCCCATGTTATTCGAATCGGTGACGGCCACCAGAATGACGGCGGAAATAATCGTAGCGGGAACCGACTTCTTCATCATGCCGAAAAGCAGTGGAATCAGGCAAATCCCTGCCGCCGACACGGCGTTCAGCAGAATACGCAGAACGTGATCCGCCATCATTCGGGCGGTTAACGTTTCGGGCACCATATTCAGCAAAGAATCCGCCAGCAGGAAAACGCCAGTTACAAACAAGCTGGAGAGGACAACCACAGCGAAGGTCCAGAAGCTGACCAGCAGCAGCTTGGCTGCCACAATCTTTTTCCGGCTGATCGGGTAGGTGAATAGAATGTTGACCGTTCCGGTATTATACTCCCCGATCACAAGCCTGGCCAGAATGACGGAGGCAAAAATAACGAACGTGATCTTGACAAACGCGATGATGGAACCGAACGCGATCGAATAGTTCAGGAAAGCCGCAACTCCGTTATCTACCCGCTCCGCTACATGAATCACGCCGACGAGCAGCAGGATCACGATATTGGCGATCACAATACCCGGCAGGTATCCGCCTAATTTATTTTTTTTAAGTTCCAGTTTCATCAATTTAAGCATGGACGCCGCCTCCGTGAATGGATTGCAGAAAATAATCTTCAAGCGAGCTGGCCTTCTTGTTCAGGGCATCGATTTCTACCCCGTTCAGAAGCAGACCCCGGGAAATTTCCGCCTGCGAAACTCCCCGTTCGTATATGCGCATCGTCTTCTCGTTGATGACTTTATAGTTGCGCATACCGAGCTTGTTTTCCAGCACATAGACCGCTTTGTTGAGGTCGGGCGTAACCACTTCGATGTATTCGGTATGTTTGCCTCTTACCTCGTCCATCGACACTTGCTCGATCATCCTGCCTCCGCTAATGACGCCGACCGTATCGGCAATTTGCTCGATTTCGCCCAAAATGTGACTGGAAATCAGCAGGGTGATGCCGTAATCCTTGCTCAGCATCTTGAACAGGCTTCTCAATTCCTTGATACCGACGGGATCCAGTCCGTTAATCGGCTCGTCGAGCAGCAGCAGTTCCGGACGGGTCGTGATGGCCCGCGCGATTCCGAGCCGCTGCCTCATGCCGAGCGAGAAGTCTTTGACCGGCTTGCGGTCGATATTGTTCAATTGGACCAGATCGAGCGCCTCCAAAATGGCGGCTTTATTGTAGAAGCCCATATATTCGCAGTGAAGCTCCAAATTTTCCATGGCAGTCAGCCTGTCGTAAAATACCGGATACTCGATAATGCTGCCCATCCGTTTCAGAATTTCGTAAGAGCGCTCCGTCAGTTTCTCTCCGAAAATTTCGATTTCCCCGCCGGTCGGTTTAATCAGATTGGTCATCATTTTCATTACGGTCGTTTTGCCCGCTCCGTTCAACCCCAGAAATCCGTAAATTTCCCCCTGCCGGATCGTCATGTCGACATCCGAGATCACTTCTTTGCCGTCAAACACTTTCGTCAGCCGGGTCGTTTTCAGCAGTGTGCCCATTGGTTGGCTCCTTTCGTATCTCCTCTTTCTGATTCTTAGTTTAACTTCCGGTTTTCTCTTTTTTATTACTCGAATCTTACAAAAATCTTACGTCCTCCCGTAAGCCGTTTTTTTGAGCTTCACGGTGAACGTTGTTTTCACGTAAGGCTTGCTGGTCAGCGTAATAACGCCGCCAAGCTTCTCCACCAGCCGCTTCGTAATCGTCAGCCCGAGGCCGCTTCCCTGATAGAGGGAGTTGCGGGAATCCTCCAGCGTATACATGCGCTCGAAGACCCGGTCCTGATGAAGCTCGCTGATCCCCTTGCCCCGGTCCCACACTTCGACATACGCGTACTCTCCGTCCTCGCGCAGGGTAAGGCCCAGCGTTTTTCCGTCACTGCCGTATTGGAAAGCGTTGGAGATGAGATTGTTCAAAATGCGCACCAGCGCCTCTTCGTTCCCCAGCACGTAAACCGGAATCTCCGGCATCTCGATTACAACCTCCACACCCTTGGAGGTCAGCGGCTCATAGAAAGCGAGGATCGTCTGCGAGCACACTTCGTTGAGAAGAACCCGGATCAGAGGAATATCCCGATCCCCGGACTCCAGCCGGGCCAGATCGAAAAACTGATTGATCAGGGCAAGTACTTCCCCGGCCTTCGCATGGACTTTCCCCATCAGCCGTTCCCGTTCTTCGTCAGGCGTGGACGGGTTTTGAATGAGCGTTTCCATATAACCGAGCACGACGGTCAGGGGCGTTTTGAGATCGTGTGAAATGTTGGCGAGCATTTTGCGCATCGAATCTTCGGTTTTGTTGTAGGTGGCCGTTATTCGCTGATTGATCTCCATAAGCCCGTTCAGTCCGTTCAGCAGAGCGATCAGCTGCTTGTCGTCCGTCAGATGAAGCAGTTTCCCACGGGCGGCGTCTCCGCTTAATAGCCCGTCCAGCCGGTCCGTGATGTAGGCAAGGCTCTCGTCCCGCTTTTTCTTGCTTCTGTACTGCACGAAGTGAAAAATGAGGGAGACGGCAAGCAGGGCGAGCAGCAATCCTGTCCATGCGGTCATTCGCCGAATTCTCCCAGCTTATAACCGATTCCCCAGAGCGTCTTGATATAAACGGGATTCGACGGGTCGTCTTCGATCTTTTCCCTCAGCCGGCGCATATGGACGTTGATGACATTTTCATCCCCGAAATAGTCGTCTTCCCATACGGAGCTGTAAATTTGCGCTTTCGTGAAAACCCGTTTGGGGTGAACGGCAAACAGTTTCAATAGATGAAACTCCTTGGACGTCAGTTTCAGCTCCGCTCCTTTTTTGCTTACCGAAAAATTATCGAGGTCGATGACCAGCTCGTGAACGCGCAGTAATCCGGCCGGGGCCGGTGTCTGTTCCACGGGTGCCGCATACTGCGTCGCCCTGCGGATCGCCGCTTTGATCCGGGCGGCCAGCTCGATCATGGAGAACGGCTTGGCGATATAATCGTCCGCGCCGAAGCCGAGGCCGAGCGCCTTATCGACATCGCCGTCCTTAGCGGACGTAATCAGAACGGGTACGAGGCTCCTCCGGCGTATCTGCTGAAGGAAGTCCATGCCGCTTAGTTTCGGCAGCATCAGATCCAGCAAAACCAGATCGAACGGCTGACCGTCAAACATGCGGACCGCTTCTTCCCCGTCGTAAGCACGCACCACCACGAACCCTTCCTTCGTCAAATAATCGCTTACCATATCGCTGATTTCGGTATCGTCTTCCACAAGCAGCAGTGTATTTTGCATGTTCATCCCGTCCATTTCCGCAATCTGTTTCGGTTGAATCATATCATGTTTCGGAAAAGCCGGGTAGAAAGTTTCCGTGTTTTTGCGGCAAAATAAAGCCTGCCTCGTCGTCAAAAGACGCCGGGCAGGCTGCTAAAACAAAACCTTGTTTCTTGGGGTACTGTCCTCCCCGGTCCTTCCCTCCGGCACCCCCCGGAATTCGGAACAGGAGAAGCTTCCGCTAAATCCGCAGCGCCATGGCCGCTTCTCCCGTTATCTCCGTTCCGTACCTTATAAAATTCCCAGAGGCAGGGTGGATTCCCTGTGTTACCTGTGTTACCTGTGTTATCTGTGTTATCTGTGTTCCCCGTGTTCCCTGTGTTCCCTGTTACTTCCGTGTTCCCCGTGTTGCTCGTGCGTGTTAACCGTTACCCGCCTTTCCGCGTTAACGGATGGCGCCTTCCAGTTTATTCAGCAGGTTGGCGATCACCTGCGCGCTTTCGGCGCGCGTGGCGGAGCCTTCAGGCACGAATCCGTCGGCCGTGCGCCCGTTCACCAGCCCCAGGCGCGAGGCGGCACCGACAGCTTCCCTCACCCATCCGGGGGAAGCTTTCACGTCGGCGAAACGGACGGAATCGTCACCGGTTGCCTTCGCCCCCGACGCGGATTCGTAAGCCCGCACGATCATCGCCGCCATTTCCTGGCGCTTGATGACCGCTTCCGGCGCGAATTTGCCGGCGCCGACGCCGCTTACGAGTTCGGCCTTGGAAGCTGCGGCAACGGCCCCCGCGTACCAATCCTCTCCGGACACGTCGGAGAAGTCCGGAATTCCCTCCGCCGGGAGATTCAGCAGACGGACGAGCATGGCCGTAAACTCGGCCCGCGTCACTTCCCGCTCGGGAGCAAACGTATTGCCGGTCATTCCGTCAATCAGGTGCCGGGCCGTCAGCTCCGTGATAACCCCGGCAGCCCAGTGGTCTGCGGGCACATCGGCATAGGCCTTGCCGTATTCCAGCACGGCGTACGTGCTGAAATGGCTCACATCGGCCGAGAGCTTGCCCAGACGCCAAGTACCGCCGACGTACTTCAGGGCGCCGCTGCCGGCGATATGGTATATGCCCGCAAGCGCTGCGTTCACGTTCGCTCCGACCGGCAGCTCAATCGTGACCGGCTTCGCAAACGTCGTCAGCTCGCTAGTCTTGCCGTCCTTCGTCGTGACGGTCAGATGCAGCTCCAGCACGTCGCTTCCCGCCGCAAGCCGTGCGCCGGAAGCAGCCGATGCGCTGCCGAGAAGCCTGCGGGCTTCTTCGCCGGAGAGCCGGACTGCGCTCAGCTTCAGCGTGCTGCCCTCCCGCTCGGCGGCAGGGACCAGCTCGCCCAGCTCGCGCAGGACGGCTGCGGGAAGCGTCACCGCCACGTTGCCCGCTTGGACGCGGACGGCGGCGCCGTCCAGCAGCGCGCCGGCATTCCCCGGCAGCGTCAGCTCTTCAAACGGCGCGGACGTCACGAACGTGACCGCGCCTTGGGCTTTCATCGCCGCCAGCTCTGCTGCGGTGGCGGCAAGCTTCCCGGCGGAGCCGGGCTGCGGCTTCACGGGCGGCCCTACCGGCGGCACGGTCGGACTTCCTCCGCCGCTTCCGCCGCCGGAGCCTCCTCCGCTGCCTCCGTCACTGCCACCGCTGCCGGAAGCTTTCACCGTCAGCTCGTACTGCGCGGTGAACCCGCCATAGACGGCGGAGAGGACGGTCGTCCCTTCCGTCAAGGCCTTCACCGCACCATGCGGATCGATCTGCGCCACGGCCGGCCGGCTGCTGCTGTAAGTCACGCCGTCCAGCAGATCGAACCGGCTGTTGTCCGTGTATACCGCCCGGGTTACCGTCTGATCGGTTTCCCCGGCTTTAAGCGAACCCTTGCCGGACAGCTCAATGGAGGCGAGCTGTCCCGACGGAAGCCGGTCCACCGTCACGGTCGTGTCTCCGTACACATCCGGTGCCGTGCCGCTCGTCGCCCGGATCACCGCCGTACCGAGACCGGCCGCTTTCACCAAACCATCGGCCGTAACGGTTACAGCGCCCGCCGGACTCGAGCTGTATACTTCCCACGTCACGCTCTTGTCCGTCGCCTCATCGGGTTTCACGGCGGCGGTAAGCTTGACACTTTCCCCCACGGCCAGCTTAAGATGCTGCTGTTCAATTTCCACGGATGCCGGAGGCACCGATTTTTTATTCAGGATGAATTCGTCCACGATCCGGCCTCCGACTGTCTTCGTCACGAATTTCAGCTCGTCGCCGTTAATCTCGACGGAAGCATACATTTGCGTCTGCTCTTCGTCGATCACCCGCTGCCAGTCCCGTTTGGTGACCGGATAAAATTTCGGACCGCTGGAACCGGCAACCACATAGGTCGTTCCCTGTCCGTCCGCCACGATTTTGTTATTTTTCATAGGGAAAGTTCTCAAATAAATATGATCATGCCCGTTCAGCACGAGATCCACCTTGTTTTCTTCAAGGACAGGAGCCCATAAATTCCGGATTTCGGCGGTATCGTAGATACTTCCGTACGGACCCCGGTGGAAAATGGCCACCTTCCACTTCTTGTTCGTCTTGGCCAGATCCCGCTTCAGCCATTCTTTCTGCTCTTCGTACTGGTATTCGCTGTTCAGAACCACAAAGTGAACGTCCTTGTAGTCATAAGAAAAGCTGCTGCCCTTCAAGCTGTCCAGTCCGGTGCCCGGCTGGTTGAAGTGTGCCAGGAAATCGCTGTTTTCTCTCGTTCCCATCACTTCATGGTTGCCGATCGTACCCACCAGCGTCGTATTCAAAAACGCTTCCTGGGCCGCCCCGAACCACATGTTCCACTCTTTTTCGTTAAAGCCTTTGTCGACCATATCCCCGGCATGAACCATGAATTCCGCATCGGGGTTGTCGGCGACGGCCTTTTTCACCGTATTGCCCCATAGATTAAAGCCGGCCTGATCGCCTGCCTGGGAATCCGCAAAATACAGGAACTTCGTAGGGCCGCCCGCCGACTCGGCCGTCTTGAATGTCCCCTGCTTGCTCGTATGGCCTTTACCGTCTCCTACGCGGTATACGTAAGAGGTTCCCGGCTCCAGACCGTCCGCGACCGCTTTATGAATGCGGATCGTTCCGATATCCAGCGTGCTGTACAGGCTGCTGTCTCCCGTAATCCGTTTGACACCGCCGCCCTGAAAATCGGTAAACTCCGACTGCTTGACGAGTTCGACCACAGTCGGTTCGGTTCCGGGATTCGTATGCCAGATAAACGCACGGGACGCGGCCGGATCGGCGCCCATGTTCACGGCGATGTTATAAGGCGTCTCGCTCCCGCCGAGAGGAGACACGGCAAAGACGGAAACCGCGCTGTAGGAATTCCCTTTCGCCGCCTGGAGCTTGTAGCTTTTGACGGCGGCCGTCAGCGATCCGGTCCGCAGCTTGCCTTGAGCGTCCGTCGTACCAACGGAGGAACCGTCCGCGAGCACCGCAACGCCTTCGACAGCGGCTCCGCGCTCGTCTTTCACGACGAACTCCGTCTCGTACCCCTGCACGTGGCCGTATTCGTTCCATTGCAGCTTCAGCTGATTCTTGATCTCCGAAGAGAGAGGCAGGCCGAAGAAGGAAAAGCTCGTATCCCCCGTATTCGCAAACGAAACGGAGCCGGATTTAAAGGCGATGGGATTCGTTCCGGCCGCATCCTTGCGGATATCGTACTGAATTTGGCCGATGATATCCCGATCCGTCAGGGAAGCTGCCTGGAGCTCTTTCATCTTCAGGCTTACGAGACCCGATGTGCCGTCAATGTCCGCCGTCAGCTGCGTATCGTTCAGCTTCGGACCGCGGACAAGCCGGATGTTTTCCACCTTTGCGGGATCGAATGCAAAATCGATGCGCCCGTTTTTGATGCTTGCGGTTTTGATTCCTTTGACATCAATGGAGTACGTGCTGCCCGCATACACGTCTTTTGGCGTGTCGTACACGATTTTGGCAGAGCCCGTGTCTACGTTAAACGTCCATTCTTTGGTCGTCTGGTTGCCCGACAGGTCGCGGACCGACACCTTCGCCTGGTGAATTCCGTCCGCCAAAGGCGTACCCGGCGTGTAATAGATCCGGCCTTCCGGCGGATACAGGGTATGCTGGACCAAAGCTCCGTCGAGATAGAACCGGATTTTGTCCGGATCGATCAGAGTTGTGCCGGGATGCTTGGCGGGATCGTAGCCGTAGTCTTCCCCGTACACTTTGATCGTCGGCAGGTTCGTTTTAATCGTTTCGCCTTCGGCCGGCGAGAAATTTTTCAGGACAGGCGGGTCCATATCGTCCTTCGCAGGCCCGTAAAGTGCCCGGATCTGATCGACGTAGATCGCTCCGGCGTCCTTCTTGGCCGAAGAGGTTTCCATATAGCGGACCGGCATATCCATCGTCAGCGGCAGGGTTCTTCCTTTGGGCACAACGGCCTCCAGGTACTTCCACCCTTTGAAATCGACTCCTACCGTCTGGTCGACAAAATCAAGCGCCACGGCTCCTTTGCCGTCGCGCATCTGCGCGCGAAGCCAGTGCTTGTTGCCGTCTCCGTATACCCACATGCTGATTTTCTCGGGGTATCCCGGAATCTGGATCGGCTGGGCACCGGATTTTACTTGCAGATAGGCACCCGAAGTTCCCGGCATCCCGGTAAAATCGTAGGCCAGCTTCAGCGAATTTTTGCCGAAACGTACGAACTCCTCATCCGTTTCGATGCTCACGTTGGTGCTCTTGAACTGAGCGCCCGCACTCGGATTGTAGCGGTCCAGCCCGTTCTCGAAATCTTCCAGAATAACGGGAGGAACACCTATATGCACATCCAGCGATGTTTCTACATTCTTGTATGCGGCGTAAATCTTCCCGGTTTTCTCCGTTTCGGCCGTGGCGGTGAACACCCCAGCAGCGTCAATCGAACCGATCGGCCCCTCGGTCCGCCACTGAATGCGGCTGTTATCCGCCTGAACGACCTGTCCGTCCCGCAGGGCGGTTATTTTCAGCGTTTCCGAGCTGCCGGACGAGAACGTCTTGACGGCATCGGTAAATTTAAGCTCGGTCAAATCTTCCACCACTTCCACCTTCCCGGTTCCCGTCAGCCCGCCCGAGGCGGCGGTGATGACAGCTTCGCCCGCCTTGCCGCCGGCCGTAAACGTACCGTCCGGGGCGAACGTTCCGACTGCCGGATCGATGCTCCACTGCGGAGTCCCGTTAAAAGACGCCGGATGCAGATTGGCATCCACGGCAGCCGCTTTGAACGCAGCCGTCGAGCCGGTCAGCACACGCTCCGTCTGCGGCTGGACGACAAGTTTGTCCGCAGCGCCTTCCGGCGCTTTGTTGACAAGCAGGAGGCCGTTGGCGGTTTTGCGTTCTCCTCCGTCGGAAGGCGTGTTCAAAATTTTCCGCGTTGTCTCGCCGGGCATCCGCGCCACGAACGTCGAAGACCCGCCGCCGTCCAGATTCATCGCATTGACGGCGCCCAGGTCCTTCATCAGCCGGCCCAGCTCCGTCAAGTCCACGCCTTCGCTGAAGCCCGGCTGACGGCCGTCGATTTCCAGCAGGATGACGGAGCCGTCCGCTTTCGTCCCGACGGCCGTTCTCGGATGCGCCGCCGGGTCGCTGTGGGGCTGGGCGGCTCCGTTCTTGACGAGCAGCCCCGAGCCGCCGATCGCTACCCGGACGTCCTTCCATTCGCCTTCCAGCTCAAAGCTGGCGGTGACGTCATCCCCGGGTTTCAAAGAAGCCAGCGTATCGCGGAACTTGCCCGAGGCCGATAAAACCACCTGATTTTGGGCGAGCGGGGCGTTTCCTTTATTTTTATGAACTTCGGACACTTTCATTGTTAGGGTCTGGCCGCTTTTCACGGCTCCGCCGGTCACATCGAGCACAACCTCATCTCCGAGGTCGTTGGTCATCGTCGACGTATGAAACTCGGGTGTGTAAAGAACGAGCGACTCCGTTCCCCTCAGCCGGTTGATTTCCGTCAAGGAGCTGCTCTGCCCGCCAATCATAAGAGTCCGGATCAGCTTCGGGCTCAGCCCGTACAGGCTCGTACCGTCGGCTTTTAAGCCGAAGGCGTCTCGACCCTCAGGCGGGCTCGTTAAAATTTCCCCGTCGCCCATGAACAGACCAAGGGGAATCCCCGTGGACATATCGTAAAAATCCCCGTTAACGGCCGCAATGACCCGGTTGCCCGCACGGTCCGCATCGGCGGCCATCTGGCTGACGCCCTGCATGCCGTACACCTTGCCTCCGGTTTTGCCAGCCTGCAGCTCCAAAGCCGCGTTTTTGGGATCGAACTCCACAAAATGGAGCTTTTCCGGCCCCCGGTCGAGATTCATATTCATCCATTGATACGTGGCGCCGGGCCCGATTTCCACCGCCCGCTTGTCCACGATTTGTCCTGCCGAAGCTGTCGTCCCGGGCACCGCCGCCAATCCCTGTCCTGCCGGCAGCAGGATGGAACACAGCATCATTCCGCTGAGAAAAGATGCCAGTCTCCGTCTGTTTTTCGCCATTGTCGTCACATACCTCCCAAGCTGGTTCAAAGTTTGTCGTCATTTCCGCATTCCGGCTGTTAAGCAGTGGGCCGTGTCAGGAAAGTATACGTTCGCCTTGTAAACTCCACCCCCTATCTTTATAAAGATTTTATGAACCGGGCGGTCTTTCATTCATGATTTAGAAAGGTCTCCACCTTTTTCTATTATCAGGGAAAGAAAGCGCTTTTTGAAGTATTATTTTATTATTTAATTTAAATATGGCAAAAAATTTTGTTAACTTCCTCTTTTTAAGCATAGAAAAAGGCACCGAAACCGTCCTCGCGGAACAATTTCGACGCCTTCCCTTTATTGCTTCCAGAAAAATTTCTTCGCGTTTTCCGCCTGCTTAAAAGGGGCCCGCCCACACTACCATCCCTGCTACACTTCATTGAGCCATATCATCACAAATTTATTGATGCAGTTGAGACGGAGTCACTTTTTGAATTTGAACAAGTATATCAAACGTTTTGCCTAATGGTATATCGACCGTTTTTGGTATCTCCGGGCCTTCCATAGTTACTCCGGCGAATATTGGACGTTGTTCGTTTAACCAAGTTTTTGTCACTTCGTTTGCCTTACGTAAATCGATAAAAAACTGATCTTTTTTGACTTGTCCAAGGACGTAGTTATAACTGTTCGGATCATCTGACTTTAATGTTCCATCGGGGCCGAATTCACCGTTACTGTTGTATACATTATATCGTCCTTCATAAACAGATGTTCCGATAGATACATACCGTTCTCCATAGTATTCCGCCAGATGCTCCCCCGCTACTTTAGGGTATACAAAAGGAATCATATTTGTTTTCGAAACATGTCCATTATGTCCCCATACAATAGTTTTTCCTAAATGTTCCTCCGTCCACTTCGCATTTTCATACATGGCAATATCATGTTTCAAATAAAAATCCGACGGATTATCGGGAGGCGACGCCAACATGGCAGTAAACTGTTCAATAATACGGGCATTTTGTTTTACCCATGCGAACTCTTCGGATTTTCCATTCAGATAACTTTTGTTTTCTTCTAATAATGCACTGATCTGTTTCGCATCTGATACATACTTTTCTTTATCTTTTTGCGTGAGGCTGCTAAAGGTATCCATATCCTTTGTTACAGGAACAAGGCCTTTTAACTTCTCTTCTACTCTGGGCACAAGATCTGAATGGTTTCTTTTTATATATTCCAGTATTTTGTTATAAACATTCTCGTTTACTGACTGAATATCCATCCCGATGATACGCACTTTGGATTTGTGTTTCGGATCAGCATTGTAGTCCCGAATCCAGCTAAGCAGATTTAATATTTCTTTCGTTTTAAATACGGGTGAAAGATGCTCGCTCGGGTTTCCCTCGCCAGTAAGAACATATCGATCCAGTTCCAAAGCTCTGTCCCATCCCTCTTCTAAAACCAAGTTGGTAAAGCCCTTTTCAGATACTAAATAATTAACTATGCGGTGTTTCATCGTAAAAACTTCGCGAGCTCCATGCGTAGCTTCACCTAAACCGACAATTGAAGCCGATCCTACCATATCGTTAAGTGGTTTTAAATCATCGAAGGATGCGGTCGAATCCGTTGTTTTTATAGGCTTTGCTTGCGCTTCGAACCATTGCGCTATCTGATTTGTAGGGTTGGAAGCCGTAACAGAAACTTCTGTTTTCGGATCCGCATGACCACATCCCACTAAATTAGTCAGAATTATAGCAGAAGCACCAAATACCATAATCATTTTCTTTCTCATAAAAACCTCCTGAAAACCTTATTTATTAGTTTTTGACATGCTCCAAGGACTTTCGTTTAAACTATTCATTCTCTTGTTCCTATTAAGATAAATTTATTCTAGTTCCTAAAACTCACTTATTTCTTACTCGGTTCTTACGAAATCCTTAATTCACTCCTGCCAGTAGAAAATCAAATAACCTTCCATCCAAAAGGAGGCAGGTTATCGGGTTATTCATTCCGCAAACTCAATGCTCAAGTCATTTTTCAAACGGTTAATTTTATAAAAAAAACGTCATCCTTTCTAAGTAAATTAGAAAGAATAACGTTTTTGGGGTACTTATTCGGGTATCTGGGGGTATTAAAATCTCTTAAGTTGATGTCCCGCTTACCAGCTCCAGTCTGACGCCCTCAGGATGGCAGCCCTCTTCGTCGTACAGGAGGACTTCGTTGCGCTTCTTCAGCAGACTGACCGGAATCTTGTAGGATTCCTGGGGTCCGATCTGCCAGTAGCGGCCCAGGCAAAATCCGTTGACCCACAAAATCCCTTTGCTGAGCCCGTCGAGCGTGATCTTCAGCTTGGCTCCGTCCGGCGTACCGGTCTCAACCGTATCGTCGGCGCCGCCCGTGTGCTTCAAATCGGTGCCGCCGCTTTCTTCCTCCCATTCGAACGAAGCTTTGAACCAGCGGGGAAGCTTGTCCCGGCCCGGGACCGTTTCCACTGACGGCATCTCCGCCGCGTTCGGTCCCGTCTCCGGCTTCGTCTCCAGCGGGGACCAGTCCGTCACACCGGCCGGATCAGCCGCGCCGGACGTCACCCAGCCCGAGATTTGCGATGCGGAGGCATACAAGTAGAGCTTCATTTTGGGAATGTGAGTTATCCCCTGGGCATCGAACTCCAGTTCATTGCTGCCTTCCCGGAGCAGACTTCCGATGTCCGCCACCCCGTACGGAGCCTCGACGCGGTTCCAAGCCGTCTCGTTATAGAGCTGGGGAACGACCTGCCGCCCGTTTACGCGCAGTCTGGACAATCCGTACCCGACGATGACGCCGCTGTCGAACGGCCCGCCGGTGTGCAGCGTCCGGTACAGGCCAATCCGTCCTTCGATTTCCGGCAGAGCACGCAGCGAATGGACGCGTCCGGCGCCGTCAACCTGCCAGCCTTCCGTCAAATCGGCGGTAACTCCGTCCAGGCTCGGCATTGCACTGAGCCCTTTCGGCTCGGCAAGCGTCTGGGTAAAGTTGTAGCGGCCCATATTCTGCACGAGAATCCGCAGCCGGTTGCTTCCCTGCCGAAGCGGAATATCCAGCGCCGCAGCTCCGATCTCGGTCGTCTGCCCGGCGTACCGGCCGTTTACGTAGACCCTGGCCGGGTCCTCGATGCGCGGCAGCGTGAGCGTACGAACGGCTTCCTCTGCGGAGTCAACCTCCGCCTCGTACGCCAGGTACCCGCTGAACCGGCCGAAGGACGTAAAGTCGAGCGGAGCTTCGGCTTCGCGTGAATCCCCCTTCGCGGCATCCTGCTCGCCGGCCTGCTGCCAGTCCGTCAGAAGGGGAGCCGTACCCCGGGCCGCCGGGACAGAGGCCGCTTCCGTTTCGACGGCCGCGCGGTTCGTCACGGTAATGCGGGCGAGTTCCGTCCCGCCGTGCCGGACCGTAATCGTCTGCGGGCGTTTCCCGTGGAACAGCGTAAAGACGAGGCGGCCTTCTTCATCCGTGTGGACGCGCTGCGGCAGCGGGCAGTCCGCTTCCAGTCCGCGGAGTCCGCCCGCGGATAGAACGAGCGCGGACTGCTGGCCCGCTTCGTGGTACACGGTGCCTCTGCCGCGGTCGAAGCCGGTCGTAAAGCCGGTCATCGCCTCCAGGGTGACCGGCACGCCGGACCCGATGCTTCCGATGTCCACGCCGCATACGACCGGCAGGATGGCTCCCGCTTCCACCGTGTAAGGGAGCGGGGAGATCGGCTTCGCGGCCTGGGCCTGGCCGGAAACGGAGGCCGCAGTTTCTTGCCTTCCGTTCTCCCGCAATGCCTCCGCTTGCAAGGAATCGGTGTCTTCCTGAGGAGGACATTCGATGCCGAACTTTTGCAGATCGAGCATCCCGTTCAAACGCTCCGTATCGTCGTTGTGAATAAAGAGAATCGTGCCCTGCGGGCCGGATTTCTTTTTGGCGGCCGAATGTTTGCCCAGCGGAATAAAGGCTGTGCTGTCGGCATTTTCAGTGAGAAGAGGCTCCATCCAGCGCACGAAATCATGGACAAGCTTCAGCGCTTTGTATTTGGCGGTGGGCCTCAAATATTCGTCGAGCGCCGCGTCGTAATCGTAGGAGGTCGTCATAAACGTGTGCTCCCCGATCGTCCTGCCGCCCCAATGCCCGAAATTCGTGCCGCCGAAAAACATGTAATAGTTAATCGCCGTAAATCCTTCGCGGATCAGCTCGTATGTCTTGCGTTCCACCTGGGAAGCCGTTTTCTGATCGGCCCGCGGCCCGCCCCACTGCTCGAACCAGCCGATCCAGAACTCCAGAACTCCTTTGGGCTGGCCGGCGAAACGCTCCTCCAGCGTGCGGGCGTGCTCTTCGGCATGGGACCAGAAATTGCGGAATTCAACCGCTCCGTCCACAGCCCCGTAGCAGGTAACCAAAGGAACGTCGATTCCCCGTTCTTTCAGCCCGTCCCGCAAATATTCCATATACGCTTTATCCGGCTTGCCGAGCGCCTGGAACTCGTTTTCCACCTGAACCATAATAACGGTGCCCGATTTCGAAAAAAGACGGGGCAGAACGATCGGTACGAGGCGGTCCCAATACAGGTCCACGTACCGCAGGAATTCCCGGTTGAGCGTCCGGTACTGCATACCCGGCTTCCGTTCCAGCCAGTAAGGCAGTCCTCCCATATCCCACTCCGCGCAAATATACGGTCCCGGACGCACGATGACGTAAAGACCGCGCTCGGCGCACAAGTCCAGGAACGCTCCCAGATCCTTGTCGCCGCTGAAGTCCCACCGGCCTTCCTCTTCTTCGTGCCAGTTCCAGGGGACATAAGTTTCGATGCAGTTGCAGCCGGCCTCCTTGGACTTGTCGAGCACTTCGGCCCACTCCGCTCTAGGCAGGCGGAAATAATGAACGGCGGCGGATAAAATAAACAGCCGTTTGCCGTCGATGATCCAGCTGTTGCGGTCGTATTGTACACGGGTCATGCGCCTGTAACCTCCTTAATGAAAATGTCTCCTGCCAGGAGACATTTTCAAATCATAATATAGATTTATTCTTCTTTCAGATCTTATTGAAGGCAGAAAATTCCGCCATATTGTTTACGCTACCTTACGTTGAATGTTTCGACGCTTTCCGGCGTTTTTTTAAGCATCACGACTTCACCGAACACCTGAATCCCTTCCACGATATAGGACATAATGCTCGTCGAAGGCGTCTGGTGGCAGATCACGACAAGGTGCTGCTCTCCCGAGCTCTTCCAGGTCAGACGGCAGGCTTCGGCGGCGGAATCGGGCACTTTGGCCCCGTTGTAGGTAAAAACGTCCACCTGCTCCACTTCCGGAACCTCCGTCTCTCCGGGACGAACCGGATAAAGCACCTGGAGCATGGAAGAGGAGCCTGCCGAGCCGCAGGAGAAGGTTACCGCCGGAGCCGGCGTCATCTCGTTGTAGCGGTAGGACACGTAGGCATCCTCCGCCCGTACGAACAGCGGTCCCCGTCCGGCAGCACCTGTGTCCGCCGGAGCCGCTCCCTCGCCGGGAGTGGGCACGGGGAGGGAGGCCGGTCCGGACCCGTCCGTCACGGGGTGCGGCGATGCGGCGGAGGCAGGGCCCGTGTGCGGGGGCTCGCCGTCTCCGCCTGTCCCCGGCTCCGTACCCGCCAGAAGAGGCGTCCGCGTAACCGGGAGCACATGCAGGCCCGCAGTTCCGTCCTCCGTCGTAAAGAGGACTCCCCGCTCCCCGATACGCACTTCTCCGGGCGCAAAGTGAAACCGCTGCTCGAAACGGTGCGCGTCTTTGCAGCGGAAGCTGTCGGCCAGCAGCCAGTAGCCCGGCTTGACGAAGATCAGCCGCCGCTTGGGAATGACGGGATCGGCCAGATGCAGGTAGCCGTCGTGGCTGCCTTCCGCATAGTCGGCCGCCGGCCCCGACGACCACCGCGTTCCCAGCGGAGCGGCAATACGACCGTAGTCCCACGTGTCGAGGTACTCCGTGAATTCTTTGCCGTCCACCAGTGTCGTGTTGTGGGCGGCTCCCTGCTTGAAATACCGGCGGAACTCATCTCCGCCGGAGTACGTGTAGCGGCCGGGGTCCATCAGCAAATCCCGGCCGTACGCGCAAAGGTCGACATGCAGCAGATCCGCATGGCCGTGACCGCCGCCCATCGGCCCGCAGTTCATGCTGGCGAAAAGGGCGTCCGGCTCCCAGCCCGAACGCATGACAAACTGCCCGGCTTCCTCAAACGCGCGGGAAGCCGCTTCCGGCCGTACCGGCGTCAAGCGCTCGTATGCTTCCGCTTTGGACAGGCCGTACAGCCATAGATTCGCCAAGTCCACGCGGTCATGACCGGCGTATTTCAGCTCCCCGTCGCCGAACTGGATCGCGCCTGCAGTCAAAGCGTCGCGCATGTCGTTGTCGTCGCTGTCGCCTTTCATCAGCTGCCTGCCGCCCGGCTTCACGGAATACAGATTCGCCTCTGCCATGCGTCTCACGGCCGATATCCACTCGGGATACAAGCTGATGCCGTTATTTTCAGCGAGGTGCAGCACGTGCATATATTGGAAGAAAACTTCGTTATGGTAGAGCGGAGACTGCTCCCAGTGCATGCCGTCCCGGCCGATCTGGAGGGCGGCCGTCTGCCGCAGCCGGTCAGCGCTCATTTCCAGCCAGAACGCCGCGTTGCGGAATTCGGGCATGAATACGCCTAGCGCGAAGAGGCCCGCGTTCTCAAGCACGCCCCAGTTGCTGAGGCGTCTCCATGGATCGAAAGCTCCGGCAATATACTCGCCGTGCTCATGCAGCGAGACCAGCATCCGGCCGAACAGCTCCGCCGTAAATCCCGGATAATCCCGGAAACACTCGTACGCCCGGATCCAGTTGATGCAGCGGAGTCCCGCCTCGATCGTCCGCCACGCCAGAGTGGCGGACGCCTCCGCGGAATCGGCGGGTACGGGATTGCGGCGCAGCCAGTCGTCCAGCTGCATACAGAACGCTTCCGCATATTTGCTCTCCCCGGTGACCAGGTATGCCTGTCCCAGATCGACCCAGTACGCATGCCGGTTCAGCATGTATGCCCACTCCACATCGCCTGCGGGCACATGCTGCCAGTTGATGCCCTCCGCGAAGGTGACCGGAACGCAGGTCGGCTCCATGTCCCATTCCCCGCGGAAGAGGAACGTTTTTGCGGCGACGCGTTCGGCCGAAGCCATTACTTCGCGCATGTCTTCCCCGTAATGACGGCGGACATGGTCCACAAGCCGTTCCCGTTCTTCCTTGCGGATAAACAGCACCGGAGAGGTGCGCGTTTCGTAATGCTTTTTCAGCGTCTCGTCGGCTTCGTCCCGTCCCGCTCCGTCCCGCTCCAGCAGCGCGGCAGCGGCGGCAATTTCCTGCCGTCCTGCATTCAATCCCTCAAATGTCCGGCCGTTGTTCATCCTAGCTCCGCTCCTTGCGGTCGTACCAGTAACCCGGAATATTCCGTTCCATGCGCATCAGGGCTTCCAGATAGTAGTAGTCGCCCCACACCATGTAATCGTCCAGGCCGAGATTCCCGCGTACGTGGTAGGACCCGTGGTTCAGCAGCCCTTCCGCTTCGGGCTCTCCGGCCGTCGAATAATTTGTCACGAGAGAAGCGAGCGAGCGTTCCAGCAGATCAGCAAACTCCGCCCGTTCCGGGTCATCCGGCTCCAGGAGTCCGATCAGCTCATGCAGGCCCGCGGCAACGATGGCGGATGCCGAGCTGTCCCGAGGCGTCTCCGGCGTTACCTCCGCATAGAAATCCCAGTATGCTACGGAATCCTCCGGCAGCTGGGAAGCGAAGTAGCGCGCCATCCGCTTGGACGTTTCCAGGTACGCCCTATTACCGGTATACCGGTACGACAAGGCAAATCCGTACACGCCCCAAGCCTGGCCGCGGCTCCATGTGGAGCCGTTCGTAAAGCCCTGATGAGTCGCGCCCCCGATCGGCTCCCCCGTAACCGGCTCGAAAAAGAACGTATGATAAGAGCTGTCGTCCCCGCGAACGAGGAACCGTCTGCTTTTATCCGCCTGAATAACGGCGGCATCGCGGTATTTTGCATCTCCCGTATGCTCGTAGGCCCAGTATAGAAGCGGCAGATTAAGCAGACAATCGATGATGATCCGTCCGCCCTCCGTTTCGTCCCCCATCGGCCCCCAGGCCTGGATAAACTGCCCCTCGCCGTTCCAGCGTTCGAGCAGCTTGTCGGCCGCCTCCAGCGTCAAACTTTTGGCGTCCTCGTCCCCCAGTATGATCCATTCCGCTTTGGAAGAAAGCGAGTACAGAAATCCGATATCGTGATGGGCGAGCACCTTGTTCTCTTCCATCCGCTTTTTCATGCCGCGCACGGTGCTCCTCGCCGCTTCCAGAAACACTTCGTCCTTTGTATATTCGTAACAAAGCCAGAGCATCCCCGGCCAAAATCCGCATGTCCATTCGTCGTTATCCCGGAGCTCATAGCTGCCGCCGTCGCTCACGTGCGGGAACTTGTCGCCGAACTTCCCGATATTCCGGCGCGTTTTGAGCACCGCATCCTCAATTGCCGCCTTCCACATGGCCAATCCCCTTTCCCGTCTGAAAACCTGTACTTCAACAATCTTAGCTTGATGCGTCCATTGTAACGGGAGCCGCCCTTCCGACACAGGTGTGATTTTGGCAGGGATGTGCACTATTTTGACTTGGGGTCCGGCAGACCCCGATGCCGCGGAAATTCCGGAAAAGCCCGCAGCCCTGTTGCGACACCGCTGCGTGTCTATGAACCATGCTCTGCGGGCCCGTTACAAACCGTAAGCGGCTGCGAACCATGCTTCGCAAGCACGTTACGAGCCGCTGCCGACTGTGAACCATGCTCCGAAAGCACATTACGAACCGACGCCGATTGAGCGGCACGCTCCCCGGAACTGTTACGCCCCGCAGGCTCCCCCCTTTTTTTCAACAAAAAAAGAGCATCGGGTCATCTCTCCCGATACTCTCGCGGCGTCCGGCCGGTGTACTTTTTAAACACTTTGGAAAAATAAGTCCGGTCCGAATAGCCGAGCTTGGCGGCAATCAGCTCCACCGGGTCTTCCGACATCTGCAGCGCCTTGCAGGCGATTTTGACTTTGTACCGGTGCGCGTAATCGGTGAAGCTCTCTCCCGTCAGGCGCTTGAAGTACCGGGAAAAATAGCTCGGATTCATGAACAGGTGTTCCGCCACATCGATGGAACTCACGTTCTCTCCGAGGTGCCGGTAAATGTAATCGTCGATCACCTGCAGCTTCGGTTCTTTCACGGCAGGGGCGGCTCCCGTATCGGCTCCGATCATCAGGCGCTGAATCATCCAGCCGAAGACGGCGAGCGCATCGTCGACGTGCAGAGCCGTCTGCAGATACGGAATCCATTCGTCTTCCTCATTATCCGTGCCCGGCCGGGCCTGCTGGATGTACAGCTGCCGGACCTTCCGGACGCACAGCCGGTTAAGCTCCTCGGGATCGGCGAGCTTGCCGCAAGCGGTGCGGCGTATGCGGTCCATCGCCCCCTCCAGCAGCGCATGGTCGCGGTGGGCGGCCGCCGCCCCGATGTCCTCAAGCTCCTGTCCGAACAAACCCTCCGCGGGCAGATAATAGCCTTCCGACCCGTCGTCGAATTTCGGCGGGGCATATCCCGAGTCCGCGTAATAGAAGCGGTACCGGTTCTTGACCATGCTCCGGAAGGTAGGACCTGCCGAGGACAGCTCCAGCCTCGCCGGGCTGGACATAAACCGCAGGCCCACATGCAGGAAGCGGTCGCATTTGTCCCGCAGCTCGCTCGTGTAATCGTGCAGGTACTGCTTTTCGTTGAACGTCAGTCCGGGCCGGTAATTGAGCAGAATGACGAGAAAATCGCCCGAGTTGAACACCGTGACTCCCTCGTATGTCTGGGCCACCTCGCACGCGATGTTGTATACGCCGTAACGCAAAAGCGGCATATCGCGGCTCGCGTATTTTTCGGGAAGCCCCGCGAGAGACAAGTGTCCCAGCAGCAGCGCGTAAGCCGGATGCTTCCATTCCACTCCGAGACGCTCGGCATACCCGAGCAGGCCGTCCGCCTCCGTTCCTTTAATCAGCCGCTGGAACAGCGATTCCTTCAGCAAGTCCCGGTTGCGGTTCACGTCCTCCCGGTAAGACACCTGCTCCAGGCTGACGACGGACTGCTGAATGCGGCCCACGGACTGCTTCAGGCTTCGGAGCAGCTGGTCTTCCGTCAGCTCGTCCTTGATGAGATAATCGTCCGCGTTAAGAAGGAGCGCTTGCTTCGCATAATGAAAATCCTCGTGGCAGGTCAGAAAAATAATCCGCACCCCCGGCTTGATGCCGGAGAACTGGGCGGCAAGCTCCAATCCGTTCATCTGCGGCAGGCCGATATCGGTGACGACAATATCGGGCAGCAGCTCTTTGAACATTTGCAGCGCACGCACGCTGGAATAGGTTTCTCCCGCTACTTGAAGGCCGCACGCTTCCCAGTCAATCAGCTTGCGCAAATATTTCAGCATCGGCACATCGTCGTCGATCAGCATGACGTTATACATGGCTCTCCCCCTCCGAAAGTTGAATTGGGAATGACAGCCGTACTGTCACGCCCCCGCTCTCGCTGCGCTCCATTTCCATCTTCGCCGACATGCCGTAAGTCAGCCGCATGCGCTGCAGCACGTTCAGCAGGCCGACCCGGCGGTACGAGGACTGCTGGTCCGGGTCCCGGCTCAGCAAGGCCTGAAGCTCCCGGAGCTGTCCGTCCGTCATCCCTCTTCCGTTATCCGAGATGCGGATCACGATCCGGTCCTGCGCGCGTTCCGCCGTGAGCGAAATGGAGCCGCCTTCCTCCTTGTCGACGAAGCCGTGAACCACCGCGTTCTCGACGATCGGCTGAAGCAGCAGCATCGGCATCGGCTGTCTCTCAAGCTCGTCCGGAATCCGGACGGCAAGCTCCAGCGCGAGATCATTGCGCATGTTCATGATCTCCAGGTAATGCTTCAAAAGCACGCTCTCGCTGAGCAGCGTGGACGGCTCGTTCACTCTCATGTACGCCCGGAGCAGACTGCTCAGCGAATCGATCATCCGCCCGTGCAGCCTGTCGTCGGACACATACAGGCTGCATTTAATCGAATTCAGCGTGTTGAGCAGAAAATGCGGCCGGATCTGGGCGAACAGAGCCTGAAGCTCAAGCACGCGCTTCTGCTCCTGCTCCGTCTCGATGCCGGCGATAAGCCCGTTGATCTCGTCGAGCATCGAGTTGAAGGAGCGGCCGAGATCGCTGATTTCGTCCCTGCCTTTATCCGGAAAGCGGATGCTCCGGTTCCCTTCGCCGAACTGGTGCGCAATCCGCTGAAGCTTGCGGATCGGGCGGTGAAGGCTGCGCGCCAGGAAGAAGGACAGCATCAGGAACATGATGATAAACACCGCAACGGCCATGGCGCTGACAAAGAACGTTTGCGTAATTTGTCCCGTGGCCGTTTTCTCCGGCGTCTCGTACACCAGCTTCCAATTGCCTTGGGCAATAACCGCCTCGCTGCGGATATTCCGCTCTCCCTGTTTTCTTGGAAGCTCTGGCTCCGTAAAAGCGATGGAGGCATTGCCCGCGATGCGCTGCCCGTTTTTCTCGAAAAGCGTAAACTGGCCGGAAGTCGACGACGAAAAGTACGGATCGAAATACGTGCTGGAAATGCCGATCATCAGCGTTCCCAGCAGGCTCCCGGTTTCCGAGTCCCGGATGACCCTCGACAAGTAATAGTACGTGTCCTTATCCGGCCCCGAGCCCGCAACCGTCCCGAGCCATTGAATGCTGGTCGGGTTGTCCAGCACAATCCTCGGCTTCACCGTCTTCCAGTCGCTCTCCATCTGCGGCAGCGTCTGCCCGCTCCCCACATCCATATAAGGCACGATAAAACCCGTATCGTTTACCAGGAACAGACGCACATATTTGTTCAGCGCGTTAATCGATACCTGGTCGTAGCTGTTGCGGATTTTGGTATATTTGTTGAAATCGTCAAAGGTATGAATACCGTTCATCCCTTGGATTTCACGGAGATTGTCCCGGATCTCCACGTTCTGCACGTAGAAATGCGAAGCGAAGGAAATATCGTCCAGCAGTTTCTCGACATCCTTGGTCATCAGCTGCAGAATCGACTGGTTGGCCGCTTCCATTTTATCCATGGTGGTCCGTTTGATCGTAATGTAAGCGAGCGAGGATACGGTCACGATCGGCAGCAGGATGAAGATCAGGAACGAAAATTGTATTTTGCGGTAAAACGAGCTCTGCAGCATGATGCTCCTCCTCTGTCCGGACCTTCGCAAGCGCTTTCGTACCGGGTGTTTTCTCACTATACCAAGAACGCCCGAAAACGAGCTACGGCAAAAACCCCCAGTTCAGGAGGTCTTTGCCGCAGAATCGTCCTTGACTTACTTTTTATTTTTCTCGATAACCTTGTTCGCTTCGTCTACCATCCACTTCTGAACATCTTCCACTTTCTTGTTGTCCAGAATGAACATGCTGAATCCGTCGGTCAGGATTTTGTCCAGAGCGGCCGCATAGGAAATGCTGTTCTTGGACGGCGGCAGAGCCTTGATGCCCGCATCGAACAGCGTGTACATCAGAGAATCCACATCGTACAAGTTTTTGTTCTGGCCGATCAGACGTTCCACAAGCGGCTTGGAATCGCCTTTCTTCCAGCCCGGAAGCTCGGCGCGCGCATCTGTCAGGTTCGTGGACATGAAGCGCATGAACTGGTAGGCTTCCTGTTTATGCTCGGAGCTTGCGCCTACGGACATGTAGTTGCCTCCCATGAACATATCGGTCGGATCGCCTTTCTTTTGAACCGGTACCGGCGCGATGGCCGTTTTGAACGTGTGCGGGAATTTTTGCGTATCCCCGATTTCGCTGATCATCCAGGAACCGGACAGCAGCATGGCCGCTTTCTGGTTAAAGAACTCCGCGCGGTAGTTCAGCTTCGCGCCGATGACGTCCGCGTAAGGCTTCGCCGTCTTGTCTTCCTTCTCCATCGCGCGGCGGAGATTGAAGAAATAGGTATAGGTCGGGCTGTCGAAGTTCGTTTTGCCTTCTTCCGTCAGGAACGGATGCTGCATGTAAATTTGCGCGTCCGGGTTGGCGTACATCGGCCAGTTGTGGAAGTAAGCGCCGTAGCGTTTTTCCGTGCCTTCGCCTTTGTTCAGCTTCTTGGCGTATTCACGGAATTCGTCCCAAGTCCAGCCCAGCTTCGGAACCGGCAGACCCGCTTCGTCCAGAGCGTCTTTGTTCAGCAGCACGAAGTTGGTCGTGATGTTGTTTTGGATGCCGTAATATTTGCCTTCAAACTTCGGATTGACGAAGTATTCTTCTTCCGGCTTCACGTTGTCTTTGGCGTAAAACTCATCCAGCGGAGCCAGCACTTTGTTGGCTACACGCGTATCCAGTTCGCTGATGCTCGGGAACATGACGACGTCGACTTTCTCGCCGGATGTCAGCAGGACATCGAGTTTTTTGAGAGACTCAAGCGAGTTCCCCGGTACCAGAGAGATATGCTGAACCTTGATGTTCGGATATTTCTCCTGGAATTGATCGATATATTTCTTGGTCGATTGCGCCTGGGTTTCGTTATCCCAGTTGTAATACTTGATGGTGACCGGTTTGCCGGAGCTGTCTTTGCCTGCGGAGCCTTCTTCGGACTTGCCGCAGCCGCTGAGAACCGTAACGGCCAACATGATGCAGATAAGTACCCATGCCGTCGCCTTTTTCATTGTGTCGTTCCCCCTCAACCTGTGTATTATTTCCTCTACAATCGGTATTATAGACCCCGTGCCGGGCAAACGTTGTGCAACAATTTGACTACTTCTGTGAACAATTTTGACTCTGTGCACGATTTTGCGCGCCCTGGATTATCCTTTCACACCGCCGAGGGCGATGCCTTTGATCACTTGTTTTTGCAGGGCGATGAAAATAACCAGCAGCGGGATAATGGCGGATAAAGAAGCCATCATAAGCACCGCGAAGTTGTCGGCATAGTCATCCTTGAAGAGCTGGATACCGAGCGTGATCGGATAAAGCTCCTTGTCCAGCAGGAAGATAAGCGGCATCTGATAATCGTTCCACGTCCAGATAAATTTGATGATCGCGACCGTCGCGAGAATCGGCTTGCAGAGCGGCAGCATGATCTGCCAGTAGATGCGGAAGTAACCCGCGCCGTCGATCTTGGCGGCTTCGATGAAGTCGCTGTGTATGCTCATCATAAACTGCCGCAGCAGGAATGTGAAATAGATCGAGAACATCATCATCAGGATCAGCGCCGCATGCGTATCGTACAGGCCGAGCCAGCGGATCAGCAGGAAGCGGGGAATCAGCGTCGCCTGCTCCGGCACGATCATAAACGTCAGGAGCAGCGTAAACGCGATATTGCGCCCCCGGAAATTCAGCTTCGTGAAGGCGAACGCGGCCATCGAGGAGATGATCAGCGTCAAGGCTGTCACAATGACCGCCAATTTGATGGAGTTAAAATAAAACAGGTGAAACGGGACATTGCCGGCCCAGACGGCTTTGAAGTTCCCCACCGCGTTCCATGCCTGCGGAATCCACTGGATCGGGAAGACCATGACGTCCTTCTCGTATTTCATGGCCGCCGAGGTCATCCACAGGAGCGGAATGAGGAAGCACAAGGAGAACAGGCCGATGATCACGGTGTTAAACAGCTTCCAGAAATCAAATTTGCGCAAACTCATACGTGCTTCCTCCTATCCGTAGTGAACCTGGCGCTTCTGAATCTGCCAGGAAATCAGGGTGATAATGCCGACAATGGCGAACAGCAGCCACGAAATCGAAGAAGCGTAGCCCATCCGGAAGTTGCGGAAGCCTTCTTCGTAAATCCGGTAAACCAGTACCGTGGAAGCGTTATTGGGTCCGCCGCTCGTCAGGAAAGCGATCAGATCGAACACCTTGAACGAACCCATCAGCAGCGTGATAAAAAGAAACGTATTCGTCGGGCCGAGCATCGGCATCGTGATTTTGTAAAACTTCTGCAGGGAGCTGGCTCCGTCGATGCTGGCGGCTTCGTACATATCGTCCGGGATGCCGGACAGGCCCGCCATATAAATAATGATCTGGTAGCCCAGTCCCGCCCAGATGGCGATAATCGCGATGGACAGCAGGGCATACTTCGGATCGGCCAGCCACATCGGCGGATTGTCGATCCCCATGCTTTTCAGAAAACCGTTAATCGGCCCCAGCGAAGGGTGGTACAGCGCGCTCCAGACGGCGCCGACCGCGATAATCGAAGAAATGTAAGGAATAAAAAACGCCACTTTAAAATAGCTCTGCGCATACACTTTCGTGTGAATCAGCACCGCGAGCACCAGGGAAAGCGCCATGCCGACCGGTACTGTGAGAACGGTGTAGATCAGGTTGTTTTTGATTGCGGCAAGAACCTTGTCGTCCTGAAACATTTCCACATAGTTTTGCAGACCGACGAATTTGACGGAAGACATCCCGCCCAGCAGGTTCCAGTCGCACAAGCTCATATAAAGGGAAAATAAGACCGGGAATAAATACAGCAGCACAATGCCGATCAGCTCCGGGGACAGAAACAGCCAGCCTATCGTCGCCTCTTTCCTCCGGTGGTTCCAAAACGGCTTCTTGGGAGCCGATGCGGCTGCCCTGCTCACATTCGAGCTGTCCAGTTTCATACTCAAGCACCTCTCTACCTTGATGGTACCTTCACTATACGATGGCCGGACGGACGGGACCGATTCGGATTCTGACCTAAATGTGCATTATTTTGACTTTGCTTCCGGAGGAGCAGGGCGGGTTATCGCGATGCGCCGCCGCGGCTTTGTATTCCCAGACCGGTGAAAAGCACGGCAAAAAAAGCCTGCAATCCTTTCCGGATTCGGAAAGGCCGCAGGCCCGCCCGCGGTCAAGAGACCGCGTTTTTTTGTGCCGCGTTTAACCGCAGCGGCGGAAGCGAAGAAGAAGCGGAACGGCTTGTACAGAGCCATGAGACTGCCCGCCCGTCACGGGACGGTTGATTACCGTCATGTGACGCCGGGCACCGCGCGATGGGAGCTTCGGCAGTGCGGAAAAGACATAGCCGTGTTCAGGGATATCGGATCTACGGTCTTTACGGCCTCACCGCCGGCCTATTGCCGCCCGCTGTCCAGCCCCACAGCCGGATTACTTCTTGTCCGCGGGAAACACAAGCCCGATTTGCCTGCGGGCTTCGTCCATAATTTCCATGGCGGCCAGCGAAACCTCATGGGAATTGACGGCGGATTCCGTCTTGCCGCCCCGGATCAGGTCGATAAATTCCTGAACCTCGTAATACATGTTCCGCGCGATTTGAGGCTGCGTAAGATCCTCCACGGAGCCGTCCCTGTAGCGGATTTCGACTTTTTCCGGCTGGCTGATCTTGTCGATCACCATCGTGCCGTTCTCGCCCTGAATCTCCGAGGACTGATAGGAATGCGTAATTTTCGAGTGCATGATAACGGCGTCCATCTCCCCGTACTTGAGCAGCACACTGCCTTCTCCGTCGACACCTGATTCCAGCAGCATGCCGCCCGCCTTTACGGCGTCCGGTTTGCCGAACAGCTGAACGGCCGGATGCACGCAGTATACCCCGAGATCCATCATGGACCCGTTGGAAAAGACGGGATTGAACGCGTTCAGGACGGTGCCCTGCTTGTACGCATCATAGCGCGAAGAATATTGGCAGTAGCTGCCGAAATACCGGCGCACCGGACCGATTTTGTGAAGATTGTCCCGGATGGCCTTGAAGTTCGGAAGCAGCGTGGATTTCAAAGCTTCCATCAGCAGCACGTTGTTCTCCTTCGCCGCCACGATCATCGCGCGCAGTTCCCGCGTATTCGAAGCGATAGGCTTCTCGCACAGCACATGCTTGCCGCCCTTCATCAGCACGATGGCCTGTTCCGCGTGAAAAGAATTGGGACTGGCGATATAAACGGCATCGAATTCGCCGCTTTGCGCCATGGCTTCCAGGTCCGTATATATATGCGGGATATCCAATTTGTCCGCAAATTGCCGGGCACGCTCCGCCGTGCGGGAATAAACCCCGGTGAGCCGGAAGTCTTCCGATTCCCGGCCGGCATGAATAAGTTCTTCTGTAATCCAGTTCGTTCCTACGACTGCAAATCTGATCATCCTCGTCTTCCTTTCCATTAAACCGTAATGTATGGTTTCTAGTTTATCACGCGCGGTACTATCGGCAAAATAGGGAGGGTGCCGGACATTATGGCTCCGTCGAAGATGTTGTCAAGTTTGTGTTAGTTTAATTAACATTAAAATTTATTTTTTAAATTTCATATTTTATCCGTTTATTTTATGTTAGTATATCTAACATATATTTAAAAAGGAGCTGCCGCCATGTTTATCGGTCTGCGTGTCGTCAAAACCGTGATTGCGATTGCCGTCAGCATAACGGTCGCCCGGCTCCTTCGTCTGGAACCGGATCATTTCGCCGGCATCGTGTCGATGCTGGCTGTCCAGCCGTCCGTTTACCGTTCGCTTCGCCACACCCTGTCCCATATGGCCAGCGCCCTGCTGGCCTCCGCTCTGGGTATTGCGGCGGCCCTGACGCTGGGCAGCAGCCCGTTCGTTATTGCGGCCGCCGCACTGGCCGTAATGGCGCTTCACGTTAAGCTCGGCCGCACGGCATCCCTTGCGCTTGCCGTCATCGTGACCGTAAACACGATGGGAACAGCCGATGAGCTGACCGGAGGCATGGCCGCCTACAACCAGTTCCTGCTTGTCCTTGTAGGCATGACCGTCGGGACCGCCGTCAACATGATCCGCAAACCCGTTCACCGGGAACGCGAAGACGTGCTTCTGTCAAAGTCCGAGACGATGCTGCGCGCTCTGCTTTATTACATCCAGATCGACCTACAGGCAGGCAAAATGACGCCTTATAAGCCGGACATGCGGCTGCAGATCGAAGAAGTCCGCTCCTATATCGAGAGCGGCAAAGACGTCTCCCAGCTCGTGCGCGAAGACCGCTGGCTGAGCCGCGGAGACGATCCGGGCGCCGGAGAGCTGTTCCGCACCTACGAGACGATGATCGAGCGCATCCGCGATCTCGTCAAAGCGCTTCAGAAAGCGGATCTGTCCCATCCCGAAGCGGTCCGCCTTATCCGCGTGCTCGGTCTTCTCATCCGCGCTCAGGAAAGGATGGCGGAGAGGGGCAGATCCGTCCCGCTCCGCTATCTGCTTCCCGCCCTGAAGCCCGCCGCCGGGCAGGACGGCCGGACCGGTGCCGGAAACATCGCGCGCCTGTTCCCGTACTATCAGGCGTACGAAGCGATGGCGGATTATGCCCGGGGACTGGAAGCGAGCCTCCGCGCCGTCGATGCGCGGCCTGCTCTCAGACCCGCGCCGGTCAGAAGGCTCGGAACCGCTCTGCGTGGCAAGCTGTTCGATCATCCGGCGGGCTGAAGCCGCAGCGGCGGTCCCGTCACGGCACGGGCACCATACCCTGCGGAAGTGGATTCTGCCGGGCCGCCTCCCGGTCTGTCCGTCCCTACCAAAAAAGCGCCTGCCCGCCGTCTTCCGGCGGAGGCGCTTTTTTGGCAGGCGATCCGGGCTTCATGCGACCAAGCTTCATACTGTCCGGGCCGTATGCGGTCCAGGCTTCATGCCGTCCGCGCCATATGCGCTCCGCCTTCATGCTGTCCGCGCATATGCGGTCCGGCTTCATACTGTCCGTGCCGTATGCGGCCTGTTTTCATGCTGTCCATGCCGTATGCGGTCCAGGCTTCATGCTGTCCGTGCCGTATGCGGTCCGGCTTCATGCTGTCCGCGTCGTACACGCTCGGACTGCATGCAACCTGAGCCGTTGTGGGGTTTCACACCCGCATAATCAAACGGCTCAGCCCGCCATTTCAAGAAGAACGGTTCCGGCCGACTTCACGTTATGCGAAGCATGGGCAGAGGGTCCGAAGCAGCCCAGAAAACGGGACTGTCCCCTCTACAGCTTCTTCGCCTCCGGCACCCTCAGCCGCCCGTCTGCCGTAAACCACAGCGGCGCGCTAAGCAGGCCGAGCAGCATGGCGGTCAGCGCAGCGGCCGAGGACAGCACGAACATGATCAGAATCTGATAGCGCACTGCCTCCACCGGATCGGCTCCGGCCGCAATCATGCCGGTCATCATGCCCGGAAGCTGGACGAGTCCCGTCGTTTTCATCCCGTCGAGTGTCGGAATCATGCCGGAGCGGACCGACCGTTTGATCGGCGCGTGAATCGCCTGCTTCGCGGCGGCGCCCAAGGCAAGCAGAGCTTCGATCTCTCCGCGGGCGGCTTCCATTTCCCTCTTCATCGCATTTAGAAAAAGACCCGCCACGATCATCGAGCTCCCTATGGTAATCCCGCTGATCGGGATAATGAACTGCGGAATCGCTTGGATAATGCCGAACCCGAGCAGCAGCGCCATCGTCACGGCTTCGGTGCACGCCAGAGCCAGGGCGATTCGGGTTTTGATGCCGGGAATCTCCTTGGCCCGCTTGCCGACGTTCCAGGTGGCGACCGCAATCATCGCCGCAATAATCAAGATCATAAAAATGGGATGCCGCGCATCGAATACGAAGTGCAGCACATACCCGACGAACAGAAGCTGCAGGGCCGAGCGGACCGTACCGACGATGATCTCTTTCTCCAGTCCCAGCTTCTGCCTCATGGACAGCAAAATCGTCACGATCACGAACACCAGCGTGCTGGCCAGCGCAAGATTGGACATCAGTTTCCCTCCCCTTCCCGGTCCGGGCGGGAGATAAACCGGCGCGCCTGTTCGGTCGACGGCTCCCGGAAAAATTCCCCGGTCTGCGCCGATTCCATCAGCCGTCCTTCGTCCATAAACCACACCGCATCGCTTATCTGGGCCGCCTGTTCCAGATCATGCGTAATCCAGACGAGCGACGTGCCCGCGCTCCGCGACCAGTCCGTGAGCAGGCGCTCGGCCGCCCTTTTGCTGCCGGGATCGAGCGAAGCCGTCACTTCGTCGAGCAGCATCACTTCCGGCTGAAGGAGCATGGCCCGGACGAGAGCCGTCCGCTGCTTTTCGCCGCCGGACAAATCCCCGCCCTGCTTCGACCAGTCCAGCTCGTCCAGACCGAGCGCGGCCATGTACCGCTTCGCAAGCTCCCGCTCGAACGTGGTTCCGTGCAGCCTGCTGACCGTCTGCAAGTTCTCCTCCACGCTGCCCGGCAGCATAACCGGCTGCTGGGCGACGTAGCAGATTTTTTTGCGCCACTCCTGCGGTTTCCATTCGTCCGCGCTTTTACCGTGGAGCCGGAGCTCCCCCTCGTCCGGGCAGTCGAGGCGGGCCAGGATGCGCAGCAGCGTCGTTTTTCCCTGCCCCGACGTCCCGATCACGGCAATGCGCTCGCCTTCCCCCACCTCCGCCGAAATATTCCGGAACAAGTAATCGGAGGGACGGTCGTGCCTCTTTTTTGAAAGACCGTGCAAAATCAGCCTCGTACCCACTATGTAACACTCCCTGCCGCAAACGCCTCAAGCATCCGCTAGTCGTTTCTCCCATTATATCCCGAGACGGACCTCACGAGAATACATGACGGATATGGAAGCGTATCATTGAAAACGCCTGAGCTTTAACTTCGGACTGACTATAACCATCTTTTTTAAGCATAGACCAGAAAAGTCAGCTCGGCGCCTGACAGACAATCAGTCCAGCTTCATCGCGCACGGAACTTGATTATCCGCCTCAATAAACAACGCCGTAAATAATGAAACCCGTCAACTGACTTTCGCGAAAAGAGCCGGTGAAGGATGTTCCTTTTGCACGAAAGGATACGTACTTCGGCTAATCCCGAACAAAACAAAAGCTGCGGATCTTTCCGGTATTCCCGGCAGAGATCGCAGCTTTGCTCTTTTCTAACCCTATTTCCGGTTGAACGGGTAGTCAGCCTTTCAATTAAAGGGGATTACGGTGCGGAATGGAGCCGTAACGCCGGTTGTCTCACTTCATCCGCCTGCCTTCACATCCCACGCTCACTCCGGCCGCTCCAGCGAGAAAATCTCGCCGAGCTTGCTGTAGCCGCTGCCGGCGAGCCGGCTGACCGGACGGAGCGCGGCCGGGTCGATGCGCCCTCCGCTGTACAGCTCGTCGGCGATGTGAAAGCGGACCACGCGGCCGATCAGCAGATCGCACGCCGGCGACGAATCGATGCCGCCCAGCGGAATCGACCGCTCCAGCACGCACTCCATGCGGATCTTCGCTTCGGATACGCCGGGCACGGCGATTTTGCCGCTATCGACGAGCGTCAGATCCGCGAGTCCGATCTCGCTCTCATCCGGCGGCAGCGCCGCCGCGGTGGCGTTGATCGCCTCGATGTACGATTCGTCGCTGATATGGACGACGAACGCGCCCAGGTCCCGTGCGTTGCGCGCCGTATCCTTCGGCTCTCCGTCCTTACGCTGGACGGAGACGGAAATCAGCGGCGGGTTCGCCGTCACGATGTTGAAGTAACTGAACGGCGCCGCGTTGACGACGCCTTCTTTGGACAGCGTCGTCACGAACGCAACCGGCCTGGGAATGATGCTCCCGATGAGCAGCTTGTACGTCTCGCGCTCGCTCTGGCTTTCCGGATCGATCTCAATCATACTCGCTCTCTCCTTCCTTCCCGCCTCCGCTTCTGCGAGGGCCGGGTGCTGCGATGCCTATAGCGGCAGTTCCGTTAGACGGAGTACTATGACGCTGGCGGGGCAGTTCCGTCAATCGGGTTACTATGACGCCGGCGTCACTTCCGTTAGGCGTGCTTTCCGCCCTTCAGAATTTTCGGTTCACACCGCTACCCTAACCCTTGCCAGCACTCAGCCTCAGCTTTTAAAATGTTCCGCAAACCAGCGGGCCGCGGCGTTTACTTCCGAACCCGTCAGCTGATGACCGTAGTTCTCCCAGTGAATTTCCACTTCGGCGCCCGCCGTTTCCAGCAGATTTTTAAGCTCCTCCGTCTCGCCCGGCGTGCAGAGCGGATCGTTCTTGCCCGCTCCGATAAAGACGGGCAGACCCGCGGAATCCGGCAGCTCGATACCTCTGCGGGGCACCATCGGATGATGGAGGATCGCCCCTTTCAAAGCCTGCTTGTAATGGAAAAGAAGACTGCCCGCAATGTTCGCCCCGTTGGAGTAGCCCACGGCAACGAGATTGCCGCGGTCGAATCCGTACTTCTCCGCCGCCTCGTTCAGAAACCCGTAAAGCTCCTCCGTACGGGATACGAGATCTTCCTCATCGAAAATTCCTTCCGCCAGCCTGCGGAAAAAGCGCGGCATCCCGTTTTCGAGAACATTGCCCCGGACGCTCAGCACGGAGGATTCCGGGGAGATGCGCTCGGCCAGCGGAAGCAGATCATGCTCGGTTCCTCCCGTCCCGTGGAAAAGAACCAGGACGGGCGCAGCCGGATTGCTTCCTTCGCGGTATACATGTTTCATCGTCATTGTTTATCCGCCTCCAATACACGGACTTCGATAGGAGGAAGTCCTTTCTGAATAGTCGCCCGGTGAGGTTCATACCACTCCGGCAGCACAAGCTCTTCGCCAAGCGCTTCGAACGGCTCGTCGCGCGTGAAGCCCGGAGGATCCGTCGCGATCTCGAACAAGATTCCGCCCGCCTCGCGGAAGTAAATCGCGTTAAAATACTGGCGGTCGATAACCGGCGTCGGCTGGAACCCTTTCGTCTGGACATAATCTCTCCAGTCCTCGTGGTCTTCGAAGTCTTTGGCCCGCCAAGCGATATGATGGACCGTGCCCGCTCCGCCCGTGCCGTGAGGCACCTCGTCTTTTTTGATATCCACCACGTTGCCGATGTCGCCTTCCGATACGAAACGGACCAGGCCGTTATCCTCGCCGGTTCTTGTCAGCCCCATCACATGCTCAACGGTGTGCATCGTGCTTTCCGGGTTCAGGCTGTACAGCACCGCGCCGCCGAAGCCTTTGATCGCTTTGTCCGCGGGTACGCCGCCGAACGACCATTTGCTGTCCGCTCCTTCCGCCCGCTCCACCAGCTCAAGCTCCAGGCCGTCCTTATCCTGGAATTGGATATACGTTTCCGAGAAACGCTCCGTCTCCCGAAACGGAATATCCAGCTTCTGCAGCCGCTCTTTCCAGAAAGGCAGCGCACCCTGAGGAACCGCAAAGGTTACAATGCCGACCTGGCCGCCGCCAATACGTCCTTTGCGCGACGTTGCCCAAGGGAAGAACGTGATGGCCGTGCCAGGGCTTCCCGATTCATTGCCGAAATAAAGATGATACACTTCCGGCGCGTCGAAGTTGATCGTTTTTTTCACAAGTCTCAGACCGAGCACACCGGCGTAAAAATCAACGTTCGCCTGCGCGTCTTTTACAAAAGCGGTAATATGATGAATGCCTGCTGTTTTTTTCGTCATGATTGAGCACCTCTTCGATTTTAATATAGGTTGGCTTTGGTGGAGAAAATTAGTCGGGGTTATTTCAGAAAGAGTCCCTGCTTACAAATTCGCCGACAGGCTTGCGGTAGCCCCGCGGCCTTTGGCCGGAAACGTCTTCCTTGCCGATCGTAATGAGCAGGGCCGGCACATACCGGTCCGGGATATTCAGCGCTTCGCGCATCGCATCCGGATCGAAGCCGATCATCGGACAGGTGTCCCAGCCTCTGTCTTTGGCGGCCAGCATGAAGGTCATCGCGGACAAGCTCGCGTTGCGGACCGCTTCGTCGCGTTTGAACGCTTCGCCTCTATCCTCGTAAAACGCCGTGACCGCTTCGATCGTCTGGTTATACTCCTGCTTGTTGATCACGCCCAGATTCAGCAGCCCTTCGTTGATTTTACCGGCATCGTGATGGGCATCCATATGACCGAGCACCAGAATCGCGGCCGACGCCATTTTAACCTTGTACTGCTTGTTAGCGGCCTCATATACCCGTTCCTTTACCGCGGGATCTTTCACGACCACATAATGAGCATGCTGCAAATTAAAAGCCGACGGCGAATATTTGACCAGGCTGAAAATGGCATCCAGTTCCTGATCCGGCAGCTCGATATCCTTTATGAATTTAGTAGCCGATCTGCGTTCTTTTAATACCGTTTCGAAATCGTTCATCATAATCTCTCCTCTATCTCGGCAGTGGTAGGGTGTGCGTTTATATCAACCGTCAAGCGTAAGCTTGCGGGAAAAGTATTCCTGCCGTGCGGCCTTGTTCGGACAGGATGCCGGACAATAGTCCGCTTACGGCAGGTCGATCAGCATGAGCCGGGCTCCCGTCTCGGTATGCATGTCAAGCCGCTCCTGCTCCGTAATACGCGCCGCGTCTCTGCGGGACAGCTTGTATGCGCCGTCTGCCGTTGCGGAGCCTTCGATAACGAAGACGTACATCCGTCTTCCCGGCTTCTGGCTGAACTCAAGCACGCGTCCCGGCTCCAACTCCGCGAGATAGAGCGTCATATCCTGATGGATGCTGGCCGGCTTCATTCCGTCATCATTAGCTAGCCCTGCGGCCGTTTCCGGCTGACGTCCCGTTACGACGGGAACCCATTCGTTTTTGCGGGCGTCCAGGTCGTAGGAAGCCTGCTCGTAGGAAGGGGTAAGCCCTTCCTCATCCGGCGTAAACCAGAGCTGGAGCAGCTCCACCTCTTCCGAAGCCGACGGGTTCGTCTCGGCATGCTCGATGCCGGTTCCCGCGGTCATCCGCTGGACTTCACCGGCACGCGTGACCGTTTTGTTGCCCAGCGTGTCTTCGTGCTGCAGCTCGCCCCGGAGCACCACCGTCACGATCTCCATTTCCTCGTGCCTGTGGAAATCGAATCCTTTTAAAGGCTGCACCCGGTCATCGTTGAACACCCTCAGCGGCCCGAATTCCGTATTTCCCGGATCGAAATAACCGCCGAATGAAAAACTGTGGCTCGTGTACAGCCAGCCGAAATTTCTCGTAATGCGCGCCAGCGCCTCGTGAACTTTGATCATGATAACCGCTCCCTCGTCCGGAACGAACCGGAAATCTTAAATTTGATTATCTTAATGTTAAGATAGTTACCAAAAAAAATTTTAGCCCTGCTTTTGAGCCGCCGTACCCAGCTTTTTGATCAGCCCGATCGCCAGCTTCTTCTCTTCCGCCGTTAATCCGCTCATGCTTGCTCTCACAACCTCGGCATGCTCGGGAAAAATATCGTTAAACAGCTCCGTACCCTGTTCCGTAATCTCCGCATAAGTCACGCGGCGGTCACTCGCACACGAGATCCGTCTCAGAAGCTCTTTCTTCTCCAGCTTGTCGATGTTGTAGGTGATGCTTCCGCTGGTGACGAGAATCTTGTCTCCGATCTGCTGAAGCGGAAACTTTCCTTTATGGTACAAAAGCTCCAGTATGGCGAACTCCGAAGGAGACAAGCCGTGTCTTTTCATATCCTTGACCGAGCGGTCCATAATGACCTTCTGGGCTTTCGAAAGAACCACAAACAATTTAAGCGATAAGTCGATGTCTTCATTCACTAAGGTGTTGTCCTGCTCTTTCATGCGGTTCACCACCGTTCTGTCGATATCTCAAATTTAAATATCTTTAATTTAAGATAAATATACACCTCTTTGAAAGAGGTGTCAAGCGTATTGTTTAAATGCTTATTTCTGACTTTCCCCAGTTCAGAGACTCCATGAGTCTAACTTACTTTTGAAAAAATTCAAATATTTCCGTTTTTTCAATCCCATCTTGCGTTTTCCAACTCAATCTTCCTTCTTGGTTTTGCTTGGTCGAGACTGAAGGTACCTGAAAAGAAAGCCCTTGACCTGATTCTAAGTTAGGTGTAGTCATCCCTCTGTCCTCCATTACCAATTCCACGTCTACAGCAGGTAAAGCTCCCTTATAAGTTATCCCAAGTACGTAAGAACTATCTTTGTTTGAATAATTCCAAGTTATTTCCCAATCTTGTCTTATGACTAATTCATTTTTTTCAGAATTATTTTTGCTGTCATTGACGGAAAACGGTTTAATCTGTTCTTTATTATCGTTATAACATCCTGACATCAAAAAAAATGAACTGAGAGCTATTATATATATTTTTTTCAAAGGCCGTTCTTCCGTGCCATTGTGCTTAATTTTTTTCTTGATTAGTAACACCATCCTCTGAACCACTCATCATTTGGTATCCCCTTCAAGCAAAGTCTTTATAGGACGTTTCATTTGCTTGATTTGTAAAAACGTGTTTATATAACTTGAAGGAACTGCATAATTAATGTTCGCCGAGCTTATTTGGGAATTAGATATTAATCCAACTAATCTGCCAGTACCATCTAATAAAGCTCCACCACTGCTTCCCGAATCCACAGGAGCAGAAAATTGTATTCTTTGTCTATTTTGTTCTCCTCTTATTCCACTTATCCATCCGACAGATAGCGTGTTAATTAAACCAAGTGGAGAGCTTATGGTTACTATTGGATCGCCAACTTGTGATTGTTTTTGCTGTACTTCAATATATTTTTCATTAAAGGACCCTACATCTAAAAGAGCCAAATCAAGTGTAGAATCAATTTGAAACAGGGAGTCAATCGTTTTCGTTTTTTTGTCTGCATGGATGATTCTAACGTAATAACCACCTGATATTACATGTAAATTAGTCAGTACATCCCCATTTTCATTAATTACAACTCCACTGCCATATGAAATTTTCTCCTCTTTTTCATTATACACTTCTAACAATACAATTCGTTCATGGCTCTCCTCCCATATTTTTTGAGGTGTGAATTTATATACATTAGAACCATTAAACAAATCTTTTATATAACAATAAAGAGTTGTGCAATCTGAGAGGACTTTTCTATTATTGGAATCAATTGTTTGAGCGATGCTTGGTGAGGGTTGTAAGATAAGAAAAAAACAAAAGAAGATAAATAAGACCTTTTTATTTCTCATCATATACAACATTCAGATTCTCCCTTTTGAGTAATTCAATTAACTCATAGTCCTTCTGGAACATAGGAACAAACATAGCTGTAGAAATAGGTGTGTACTCTTCTTTCCCTTTTTTTTCAATGATTAGATAGGGACGTATAGAGAAAAATGAATGGTTTATATTTGCCCCATCTTTCAACTTAAAGTTAAATTGAAAAGCTTTTTGAGAATTAGCTTCTATGCAATTTTGATCTATTTGACCTTTACTTTCATCTAGGTTTTCATATTTCTCTGCTGAAGTTATTGTATCAACATAATAATTAATTACTGGGGAATGTAAACCCCTAACGCAAACTTTTTCATTAGAAATGTTACGAACTTCTACTCTATAGAAATCAAGACCGGCACTTAAAAATGATTTTTTTCCAAAAATTACATTGGACGATGGACTAACATTCTTTCTTATATCCAGTAACCAGTTTCCTATATTATACTCCTTATCGTTTAACTTAAGTTTTGATAACTCATAAACCGATTCACTAAGCTTAGGCAGCTGTATTTCTAGAGTAATAAGAGAGTAATTTTTATCTTCATAGCCGGTCTTCATTTTGTAGTCAGTTGCTTGCAAGACCACCTCTTGTTTAGTTACCACTTCGAGTTTAGAAAGAATTACGTCTAACCCAGCAAATTCTTTATCTCTATGTACAACAACAATGTTTAATGGTAAGAAAGGAATCTCTTGTTCATCATATGCATGGAATGAGTCCCATTTAACAACATATACACCGTCTTTAGGCCACATTAATTGATCTGATGGAACCGGAGCAACTTTAACATCATTTATGTCAACGGAAGAACAGCTTTGTAATAAAAAAAGGATAAGGCATAAGCAGGCCACTTTTTTTAATTTTGAAACCATAGCAATTTAATCCTTTCTTTATGTTTAATAGGAATGGCTTAAGCTAGAGCTCAAGCCATTCCTTTTCATCGTCTATTAATTAAGTTTCCCAGCTATAAAAATGGGGCTTAAACCACTGTGCGGCCCATCCAGTACCGTAGTCAGTTCCATAGTTGTAACCGTCTGTATCATACCAATCAGTGTGGCAGTTATATTCTTGGGTATGGTACCAATCTTGCATACCAACGTGAACTGTCTTATTCCCACTCACTCCCGCATTGTAACCCCAAGTTTTGGTATCTGTCCAAGTTACATCATATCCCACCGTGGCACTTACTTTTTTATAATCAAACTTAACGCTTGCCCCCCATTTATTAGCGACGGCTTTAGAAATAGAGAACACTAGAGTATCGTTTGAAGATTTACCATTTGTACCACTAATAACTTCTCCTCGGTCCGTATAACCATCGTATGTCTTAAAAATATTGTCTACAGTATGCGTATGTGGATGGAGAATATCAATATGGAGCTTTTTAACAAAGCCTTTTGGAAGTCCATCCTCTGAATCTTTATAAAGCTTGATTTGTTCGGTTGTTAAATTACCAAGAGGAGTTTCCTTAAAACCATTTTGGGGCACAATGCCTTTCTTTGGTTTTTCAGAATTATTATTTAGTGTTATAGCTTGATCTTCCTTTTTATTTTCACTAGCAGCGGCTACACTCGCCAAGGAACCAACGGTTACAGAAAAAATTAATACAGCACCAAATAGTTTTTTCAATTTTTCCCCTCCTATTATAGTTGCCGGCCGGCTTGGATAGACTAACCATCCAACTTGATCGTACTGGAAAATATCTAAATTAAACATGTACATCACGACACCTGTTGTGTAAAATCTATGTTAAATATATACATTTTTGTAAAGGGAGTGTTTTATGTCTCATATTTTCCATTCACCACTAACAGTACCTATGAAGTTTAAGTCTTATGCGGCCATTAACGAAGAATACAAAGCCGATTGGGTCAAAGAGCTTCATGAGTTAAAAATTAATACAAATAAAGAAAAATTGACTATCGTCAATGATTTTCACTCAATTTTTTTAAACAATAGAGATACGGCAGTTTTAATTGAAAAGGAAATTATCAGTATAAGAGAGTACCTACCCTACTCCCATTTATTTTTATTCACCGATATAAATGCTGTGGCACTAAATGTTTGGGGCGATCCTTATTCTATTGAATCCGCTAAAACTTTGGATCTTATTCCGGGTGCATCTCTTTCCTTTTCAAACACTGGCATAAATGCTGTTTCTATAGCAATGAAATTAAACGAAATGGTTATATTAAACGGTAATGAACATGACTTAGAAATGTTTAAAAAATGGACATCTATCTGCTCTCCTATTAGACAAAATGAAAATACAATAGGATATTTAAATTTATCATTCGCTTTATTCGAGCAAAACTTGTGGGCAATTCCGGTACTTGCTCAGATTGCAGTTCAAGTTGAAAGGAAAATTTTCAAAAACTCCCCACATTTCGAGAAAAAACTTGTAGTACAATTCATTAATAGCGGCTTTTCAAAAAGAGAGAGCGAAGTAGCCTGCCTATGGCTTCAAAATTATAGCGTATTAAAAATTTCTGTACTTCTAGACGTATCTGAAGGAACGGTTAAAAACGTTATTCAAAAAATATATAAAAAAACTGGGATACGAAATAAAGCAGAGTTTTTATTGAAATACCATTTAACTTCTCCTCAATAGCATTTTGTATAAACAATTATCTGAACTAAAAAATGCCCTTGCATATGTAAGGGCATTTTACGAAATAAAAATTTAGATTATTTTTAATCATCTATAAGCGTTCACTCCGGCGAGGGCCCCAGCGGGATGCGGTACTGCGAGCATTCTTCCACGATATGCTCCCCTTGCGAATACATCCAGCGGAAGCGAAACTGACTGCCGCCGTAGCCAGTTTTCTCCCGGATATCGGGCACGACCACCGTCTCCATATTGTCCAGAAGCGTCCGCTGCATATCCGTCAGCCTCTGCTCGTTTGCCTTGCGGCGCTCCTCCGCTTCTTCTTCGGATGCCGAAGTCTGGAGGTAATACTCGAGGCCGACCTCATCGGCACTCCAATCCTGCGGCAGAGGCGCTCCCGAACCGCGGAATATTTCCTTCACCGTTTCAATCCAATCGTTGTAAAGATCCATTTCTACTTTCAAAATCGGGTCCTCCCACCTGAATGTCTTGCCAATTATTTTACACTATTCTATCTTTGTTTTCGATTGTCGTCATTTCTGTTATTTTCAATTTAAAATATAGATTGTTCTTAGCCGTTATTATGACGACTAAGAACAATCTGTAGGCAGAAATCGTACTACTAGAGGATTATTGTTATTTCTTTTTTTCTAATATATCTTACATTTGCATCTCCCGCGCCCAACTCACCATATGGATTACTTCCCCACACCCAGATTGTCCCGTCACTTTCAAAGCAATCGAATGAGTATAACCAGCTGCTACAGCAATTATTGAAGTAAGATTAGGAACTTGTACGGGGGCATACTCGTCATATCCTGATGCGCCTGACCTGGAAGCTGCTGGGCTATTAAAACCAAAAGACATTAAAGACCTTGAAAATTGGCAAGCCCACCATATTGTGGCTACAGGCTCTAAAAATGAATCTGCAGCTCGTGCACGAGATATTATAGAAAAACAAGGTATAGACATAAACGTAAATTCTGCAGCAAATGGTGTCTCGCTACCAAAGTATCCTGGTTATTCTGGAGTGGAAGTTGAGGGACTTATGGTCAGTACGCATAATGGTAATCATGTAGGCAGTTATTATGAATATGTATATAAACAATTAGAACCTGTAAAAAATGACAAAGATGCTATACTGGATGTAATTAACAACATAAGAGAAGATTTATTAACGAACAAAGTAAAACTAGGGAACTTGAATAACTAAATATCAGTAGACATATTCATTAAATTTCTTAATTGGGGTGAAACCATGAAAATATGGTTGCTTGGAAGCCAATTTGATATAAATATAATGTTGACTAATCGCAATCAAGATAATCCTTTGTATTTTGAGGATAAGTTTGAAGGCGAGATAATTTCTGAATGGGGACATATAAGATTTAACTCTAATAAAAAGAAACTTAGGGATTCTGTAAGCTTTATATCTGGCATACCCATTTTTAGCGAAAAAGCCGTGTCTGTCTTGCAGGACCCTTTGGAAAACAAGACACAAAGCCTACCGCTATACAATGACGATTATACTGTTTATGCTCAAAACGTAATTAATGTCATTGACTGCATAGATTATAAAAAAGCTCATGTTCGCTGGGTTAAAAAAATTAAAAGACCCATGGGATTTAATAAATATGCATTTGATGCCGACAAAGTAAAAAATGCTTTTATTTTCAAAATTCCCGAAGAAGTGGCTGTTAACGTCTTTGTTACCGACGAATTTCGCAATCGTGTTTTACAGGAAGAATTGACCAGCTTTGTATTCACTGAAATTTGGGATTCAGAAGAAGTTCCTGTTGATGAGCAGACTGTTGAAAGACACTATAAACAAATACTGGACCAGATTGATCAGGAAAAGGGTATTGAATATCCCTACGCCCAGGCAATGAGAATGGTGCTGGACGAAGATAAATCGATACGCAGCCGAGAATGGCGGGTACAGAAGAATAAAAAGGGATCTCTCATTATCGGTGAACTTCTCAAAGATGGTACCTATCAATGGATAGAACCTGTTTATTATCCTGTAGCGCTAAGAGAATTGAGTTGGCATCTTGTCGATAAGCTCGATCTTTAATCTAATGGTCAAACTCATGCGTTAACTTTGACTTTTAAGAAACCAGTGTCGGCTATAACGGCCTCTCAGTCTTTATTTTTGGGTACGGAAAGCGTCCTTAAAAGGGCGCTTTTTTTTGTTAAGAGCCAATTCTAGTCCTGCCACATCATATATCACCGGTCAATTCTATCAATAAAAAAGAACCCTTCCGGGCGGAAAGGTTCCGCTTCATCAGCGCTCGCAGGCAATCTGGTCTTTGTCCCCGTCGAGCTTCTTGTTCGCGTCGTAAAGCTCTTTGGAAGCATACGGCTTGTACTTGGTTTTCCCGCCTTTGTTCTTGGTCGAATCCGAACGGGCGACACCGCCCTTATAGTCTTTGTTGAGTTCCGTGCAATTTTTGTAAGTCTTGGCCGCTTTCGCCGCCGCGTGCTCGCTCAATCCGAGAGGCAGGGCCACAAACAAAGCTGCCGCAAGTACCGCCGCTAATTTTTTCTTCATCCTCGTTATCCCCTTATGAACGAATTTCCCGTTACAAACCTATCATAAAGGGTAAGGTTAGCGTTTCCAATACGTTTTGAGCCTTATTAGCTAAAAGTTTCATAAAGTTTATACGGCGGTATCAAGCAGAGACGAAAGCCCCCTCTTCTTACCGGGACTGATCCGGCGGACCAGGGCCGCAAACAAACGGTAACATCCGTATCCGAGCAGGACGCCGGTAAAATTCAGAAGCACGTCGTTTACATCTACAGACCGGTAGCCGGCACGGAAAAGCAGGGAAAGCAGCAGCTGGGCACCCTCGATTGCCACGCCGAACATGACGCCAGCCCGAAGCATACGTTTGAAACTCACCTTCCGGAGAAAAGGCAGCCCGAACCCGAACGGGACAGAAAGCAAAATATTGTTGTAAATTTGGGCCGCTTCCCAATGAACGAAGTTAGTCGGATCGAGGTCATAGGAGAGCCGGAACACATCATGCTCCCAGACAAATAAGGGTATCGGAAACAAGGTGTAGCGAAGCACGTTCACCATGTAGATATAAAAAATAACATAAAGAAGCAAATATAAGTGACTGCGCTTATGCTTGATTTTCAGCCGAACGAGTAAAACGATCAGCACAAGAAGAGCCAGCAGCACAGTCGAACCGTCAAAATCCCAAAGCATCCACACGTCCTCCCAAACTATTCCCGATCTTCGATAACCATTTCGATATCCTTATGAAGGCTGTTGTCATACAGAGATACATTCCAAACTTTCTTTTCGTTGTCCAAAGAGACTTTCTTCACGGTGGGGATACTAGCCTTTTCCTGATGAAACGCCCTTTGCAGGACTTCTTCAGGCCCAAGTACCGCTCCCTCGGGCTTCTCCAACTTTTCTTTAGAGAGGACGGTTCCGCTTGTTTGTCCCGGATAGGACGCTACAGTCGGTCCCTCTGGAACTTCGACCGTAACTTTCTCGCCTACGTTAACTTGATCCGCAATTCCCCTTATCCAATCCGCATCATACATTTTTTCGTTACCCGATAAGCTTTCGGTATTACTCACAAGCAGCGCCCGATCCGCCTCTTTTTGCGCCACATATCCGGTAAAAGACCCTTTTGACTGTTCCGGACTTTCTATACATCCCGGCAAGCAGCCAAACAAGAAAATAACTAGAAGGATATTTCGGAGCATACACGGCCCTCCTTATTTGTTCACTTATTTCCACATCCTTACAGACTTAGTTTCTTCAAAAAAAGTTTCTTTTCCGTCGGATATTCTTCTCTGACAAAAAAAACGGACAAAAAAAAGATGCCCGGAGCCGGGCATCTTGCTTCGATCGATTACGGCGTCCACCAGTTGCCGGACACCATAATCATGCTGAGCACGCGAATGCTGTTGTCGTAATAGTAGCTGTCGGAGGTCGGCGAGTTCACGATATCGCTCCACACCTTGTTCAGCCACGTCTGGTTGGACGAATCTACCATCGCACTGACGGCAAAAGGCGCGGTGAACGCGATCGCGTGATCCGCCTCGAGCACCTTGCCGTTAAGCTCGTAACCCGAAGCGATCTTGGCCGGGTTGCCCCCGGTTGCGGACTGGATCCAGCTGTTCATTTTGCGGACCTGGCTCAATGCCCGGGTATCCCCGCTTATGAGGTAATCCGTTGCGATCCGCCAAGGCGTCCGGCAGGAGTTCCAGCTGTAGTCGTTATCGGTCGTTTCCTCCAGATAACCTTCCGGTGCCGGCGCGTAAGTGCCGTTCGTTTTGCGCACGATGAAATCCGGAAGCAGCCCCGTATTCGGGGAGTTGTTCTGGAACACCGTATTGATTACGTTGTAAGTCGTGTCCGTCACTTTATCCCAGTTCGCATTGCCCGTGGCGGCCTTGAACGCCTTGAGATGATTCAGCATAAAATCGGACGCGCGTGTGCCCGGACCGAATTCGGGATCGCTGTCGGAGGCCCAATCGCCCATCTTCAGATGGAAATATTTCGCGTGCACTTCACGCTTCATGATGGCGTTGATGATTTTCACGGCTTCGCTCTTGTAGTTCACTGTCCCCGAGCTGCCCCACTGCTTGTCGGCAAGCAGCAGCGCATACGCGATATCCATATCACCGTCCGTAGCCGCATCGCTGCCCGAAGTGTCCACGATATTGCCTGACGAATCCTTCGCCTGCTGCCACGCCATCAGAGCCGGATCGATCGAACTCGGGTGGGCTTTATAAAACCGGTACAAGCCGTCGAAATACGTCTGGGCGTCGGCATCGTGACCCGCCATATACGCGGTGATCAGCATGCCGTACCCGTGGCCTTCCGAGCAGGAAACGACGTCCTTCGGTTTCGTGACGATTTTTTCTTTATTATAAAATACGTAGTACTGGTTTGAAATTTTCGGATGCTTGACGAGGTATCTGGATTTCCATTCGTCATATTTCGTTTTGACCTGCTGATCGAGCTGGGCTTGGGTATAATTGTTCGGTTTGATCGTGCCGGACGTATACGAGACATGCTGAGGGAACGGTTTCAGGGCGGCAGCCGCGGCTGTGTTAACAGCCTGACTTTGTACCAGGGTATCTCCCGAAGCCGATGCGGCCGGTACACCTTGTGCTCCCGCCATAACCGGAGCGGCCACCAGGCTGCATAGCAAACAAGCGGATGCGGTGAATCCCAGTAATGTTTTTTTCATCGTTCATTCTCCTCTCTGATTTGCACTGCGTATGAATCGGACCAGCAAAATCCCCGCCCTTGTCGCGCGGGCCACCACCTCCCGGAACGCATCGGCCGACCACACTCCACAGTCTGGTCTCTAAAGTTAAAGCGCTTTAACTTTCGGCCGTAAAAAAACAGCTGTCCTTACCTGACCCAACAAATTCGTGAACGAAATTGCGTTTTTCAGAGTAATGCGGCAGCTGCGGCGTTTTCATCTCAAGTAAAACTATAAGCGCTTTCAATTTCCTTGTCAACCATAAATTGGGTTTAATTCGGAATTCTTTTGTTGGACGAATTGTCAAGCTAAGTGCGACAGTTCTTCAATAGGTACAGAAAGCGTCCTTAAAGCGTTTTTTGACAAAAGCATTCCGGTTCTGACACCATATACCTACCGGTCAATTTCATCAAAAAGAACCTTCCTCCAAGGAAAGGTTCTTTTCGATCACCGCGCACGCTTATAAGGCCGTGTCCAGCAAAGACGCGAGTCTGCATCTTCTTGTCAGAATTAAATCGGCGCATTAGGGTCACAAACAACCGGTAGCCTGCATACCCGAGCAGAACGCCAGCAAAATTCAGCACATCGTTCACGTCTACTCTCGGATATCCTGCTCGGATAAGCAGGGAAAGCTGCAATTGGGTGCCTTCAATGACACGCTCAACATGATTCCCGTCTAGAGCATATCTTAAAGCTGAGCTTCCACATAGAAAAGGCAGCACCAGCACGATATTACTTCTCTGGTTAATCTCACAGGAGTGCTGCTTTTATCTTTATTTTATTCTAAAATATTTATTGATTTCTTTTTCATCTGCTGCTTTCTTAATAAGAGATTTTATAATTTGATTATCTTCTTTATGAAGATCTTTCCATTGTTCAGAAGTTAAATTCGTGGATTGTCCTGTGCGAGAATCATTTTGGCTAGAAAATGTCACTTTTCGTAAAGCTGGCTCGAGTTCATTAGATCCACTATCTATATCTTCTAATATATAGGGAATTGCAGGTGCCCCTAGCTCAACAAGTTTATTATTCTTCCACTCTGAAGATTCATTAGCATTTAAAATTTGTTGTACTTTACCGGGAACTGACTGCAAATGAAGTTTCCACGAGCGTACAAACTCCTCAGCATCCGACCACTTGTATTCCCCTTTCTTTAAATTAACTTTAGCAATTTCTTCAGCTGCTATAGCTAGAATATATTTATCGAGCCCAAATTTATTACCTTCCGTTATGCGTTCCTCAATAACCGGTAGTGCTGAATATCCTGTCTGGACAATGCGAGCGTACTCTTTGTTGTTTTTTATGAAGGAATAAGGATTTGAACTCAGGCCTAACTCCGAGTCTTCCTGAAGAAGTCTGCTGATTTCTTTATTCATATCATCGAGATTAATATATACTTTTGATGATATTGACGCTGTACTAGGCTGATTAAAAATTAAAAATGAGAATATTCCTATCAATAACCCTAGAACTGGGCTTAACAATCCAATCTTTCTCATCAGACCTCTCCTTAGTAATAATATTGAACTGCCGGACCATAACCAGGCGAACTATTATAAGGACTTAAAGAATAGGTATCTACGATCTCTAACGGACCCCATTTTGATGCAGTGGATGTGCTACTCGTTACCTTGGCGATATGGCCTACATTATTTAGCGTTCCATATACAATTAATTTCGGCGGATTACTAGGCGGACCGTTATTTGTGCTGCTATACCCAAACTGGTTTAATACGCTTGTCATTTCGGAAGCACTCGGGTTACTCCCCCCCCAAGGCCAAATCGTAGCAGTTGTTACTCCAAGCACGTATGCTAAACAATTATATTTTGTGTCGTTTGAGCCCTTATATATATAAAAGCCAACGTTACTTCTCAAGTGCTCCTGATAATATTCAATGGGCCTAACATACGGGCCACTATTAGCTAAAGCAGAAGCAGATATATAAGTTATACATGCAACTAACAGGACTATAATTGGATACTTAATGTTTTTTAACATACTCATCATCCTTCCTGCTTCGAATACAGACTGACATTTCCTCTTAGTTCGGGATGAAAAAACTCAACTAACATGATAAGATCATTTCTTAGCGAACTCACTGAACCGAATAAAATCGGCAATTCCAGCACTTGTTTTTGCTTTACTGCATTTAAATTGTTCCATTCGGGTCGTTCTTGTATTTTTTTGTACAGACCGGCACTTTGTTTCTCTAAATGCCCTGATATTAAGATATGGCTGGGATTTGCCATGATTATATCATCCGGCTTAATAGGAATATTGTAAGGATTTAGCCTTGAATCGTTACGAGTAATATTATTTCCACCCGCTAGTTTAAGCATTTCATCTTCAAGAGTTATAGGTCCTAGTGCATAATACTGCTTAATTTCTCCAAATTCTATAGAAATATTATGTTCCCAATAAACTGTTTTCCTTTGTAATGGAGCTACGGCCTTCTCAACTAACTCAACTGTAGACCGTAACTGCTCGGATATCCTGGATGCTTCTGACTGATGATTCATTATATTTCCGATAGTAATCATTTCATCGGTAATTTTCTTAAGTGTCGATTGATCGGAAACATAAGTATGGATGCCTAAGCTAAGCAGATATCGGGCATTTTTGCAGTCACCCTCTAGCAGGTATCCCTGGGACATTATAATTACAAGATCAGGTTTAAGTTCGGCTGCTATTCTCCTCTCTGTTTCATGATCAGCCCCTCCTATGCCTTTACCTTCAAACAGGATATACTCACCAGTCCCTCCAATCTCCTCAATGAATTCCTTTTCCCATTGACTCTGAATAACAATCCGATCCGGCTTTTTTGCGAGATTAATTTCTAAACCGCAAGCATCCGACATTTTTATTGGATAAGGGGTCTTAGGTGAAGGGGGATGTGAACTGACCGCACTATCGTACGTTGAACACCCCACCAATAAGCAAATAAGCAGCAATGTAAAAAAATATCTTACGCAGTTAAAAAACCTTTCTGAAAGCTGTAAAAATTCGAAAACTACACTCTCCTTCCCTACTACAAATTTAAAGAAAATCCCTTTAATCATTATACTGTATATGTAAATTCGATTAAATATTAACTTTAATTCTTTATGTTTCCTTTAGGGATAAGATCTTGTGTGCCATTTCATATAAGAACGCTTTCAAATTTTCTTTCACTCGTAGAATCGGGTTTTATCGGGACTTCTTGTGTGAATCGGCCGGACATGGAAAGCAATCAAGTTCCTCTAATCTTTGTCATCCGGAAGAGCTTCCAAAGATACCACTTCGACGAGGTCGGTAAAGGAGATCCCGTAACAAACTGTGGCTATATAAGCGGATTCGTTAAACGCCTCCGCTTTATGCGCATACCTCTTGGCTTGTCCTTTGTATCCCAAAGAATCGTAAAGCTTTGAAGTTCTGTTATATTCAATAGCCTGATTAAGAAGCCGGACACACAATTGCAGCGTATTCTCCAATTCTTTCGAACCTCCAATAAATGGGATTTGTAAACAAGTTCATCATACATGTTTTGTATAGTTATGTCTATACATATTAACCGGAGAAGAGCCGACTAGGCTCATCCTTCATGGAATTCGTAAAGCTCCTCCATATGGCAGTCAAGAGTGAAAGCGACTGTGGCGGCCGCATCGAAAGACATCTTCTCCCGATCGTTGACCCAGTTGGAGATTTGATGCCTCGAATAGCCCGTCCTCCGTGCCAATTCAGCCTGTTTCATCCCGGCCCTTTGAAGCAGCAGCCTAAGTCGGCAGTTCCCGCGGGTGTATGCCAACCTTTATTTCTCCCCTCAGTAATTCATGATGTTGGGTTCATTGTATCATTCACGTCATTAATAAGTAAGCGTGCCGACGGCATTTCGGCAAAGATAACAGGCAACGAATCGCAGCAGAAAAAAAGAAAAACCCTTCTCTATAAGCGAAGGGTTTAAAAATTGCAGACGGCCTTATCTGTCCCCGAGCAGCCGCTCATGGAGAAAATCAACGACATGCATGACCTTCATGCTGCCGTCCCCGTGACGCTCGTTGCCCAGCTTCATTTGAAGCAGGCAGCCGGGATTGCTCGTCAGCAGATACCGGGCGTCTGTGGCGTTGGCGTGGACCATTTTGTGATCGAGAATCTGATTGGCCATATCCGGCTGAGTCAGATTATAGATTCCCGCCGAACCGCAGCAGCGGTCGGCTTCGAACATCTCCACGTACTCGACGCCCGCCACCTGCCGCATGAGCTTGCGCGGAGCGTCGGAAGAGCGCATCACATTGCGCAGATGGCAGGAGTCCTGGTACGTGATGCGCACGGAAGGCGCTGCCGCGGCAGGTCCCGCAGGCGGCTGCGCCTGTGCAAGCGCGTCTCGCGGGGCCGTGCCCCCCGCCGGTGCGGCCGCCCTGTCCGCGCAGGCCGCCACCGTTTCCGCCTGCGCGGCCGCGTCGTCGATGGCCGCGAGCTCGGCGCCGATGTCCGCGGGAGCGGCAGACGTGCCGCCGCCAGCGGCTGCCGGCCAGCCCGGTGCGGCCGCGGGAGCGCCCGGTGCGCCGGCTGCGCCTGCGGACGTGCGCGCTGCGGTGGCGTCAGCCTGCGCCGCAGAGGCCGCGGCCTGCGCCGCAGCTGCTCCGCTGCCCCCGCCGGCCGCGCATACACCCGCAGCGGGAGCACCCTGCCCGCCTGCGGCAAGAGCCCAGCCCTGCTCGGCGAATTTCGGCACACGGCCGAAGTTGACGAGCAGGTCGCTGACGTCCTTGACGCGGGCGGCAAACCACGCCGCGTCGTCCTTCCACTGCGCGTCCTCGTGCAGCAGATGGTCGTACTCCGTCAGGATGGCTCCGCAGCCCCCCGCGTTGGAGACGATATAATCCACGCCGGCTTCCCTGAAGGCGCGGATGTTACCGCGGGCGAGCGAACGCGCCCCGTCCGCTTCTCCGCTGTGCGCGTGAAGTGCGCCGCAGCAGTTCTGCGTCTCGGGGATGACCACTTCGAAGCCCGCTTGCGTAAGCAGCTCAACCGTGTGGACGTTCGTGTCCGTGAACATGACGTCCATGAGGCAGCCCCGGAAAAGTCCCACGGTCGCGATCTTGGCTCCCACAGCCGGGTGAGAGCTCCCGATCCGCTCGATCACACCGCGCGAGGACGCTTCCGGCAAAATCTGCTCCATTTCCCTCATATGGTCCGGGAAGAGCTTCATGATGCCGGTGCCCCGCGCGATTTTCTGCAGCCCCGAGCGCTGGTACAATCCAAGCGCTCCCCCTAGCAGCTTCATCCGGTTCTGCTTTGGAAATACGGCCTTGAACGCCGTGCGGCGGGCGAGCTTGACCCAGCCGCGGTGGCTGTCCGTATGATCCTCAATCGCATCGCGCGCCTGCTCGATAAGCTGCCCGTACTTCACGTCGGCCGGGCAGGCCGGCTCGCAGGCCCGGCAGCCCAGGCAGTGGTTCATCTGCTCTTCGAATGCGGCGTCCGGGGCCATAATCCCGTCGGCGACCGCCTTCATAAGCGCGATACGGCCGCGCGGGGATTCCGCTTCGATGCCCGTTTCGCGGAACGTCGGGCAGGCCGGAAGACAGAAGCCGCAGCGCATACAGTTGGTCAGCTGGTCCTCGTCCAGGCGGAGCTTCAGCTTCTGTGCCAGAGGATTGCTCGTGGTGCATGTCGCTTTCTCAGCCACGGTCGATCACCACCCTTTTACGCGATTCTTTAGCGAAAACTTTACCGGGATTGAGAAGGTTAAGCGGATCGAACGCCTGCTTGATCCCCTTCATGACCTCAATGCCCGCCGCGCCTACTTTCCACTCCAGGAAAGGGGCTTTGACCAGGCCGACTCCGTGTTCCCCGGTAATCGTACCCCCGAGCTTAATCGCCGCTTCGAAAATTTCCTCGAAAGCGGCCTCCACCCGGTGAACCTCCTCCGGATCGCGCGCATCCGTCGTCGCCGTCGGATGAAGGTTTCCGTCGCCCGCATGGCCGAACGTACAGATGGTGACGTTATGCTTCTTCGCGATCCGGTTGATCTCCATCACCATATCGGCGATTTTGGAGCGAGGCACCGTCGCATCCTCCAATATCGTCGTCGGACGCAGCCTTGCAAGCGCGGTGAATGCGCTGCGTCTTGCCGTCAGCAGCTTCAGCGCTTCCTCTTCGTCTGCCGCAACGGCGATGCGGGCCGCGTTTTCGCTCCGGCATATGTTCTCGATCAGCGCGATATCCCGCTCCACCGTGGCGGGGTCGCCATCCTGCTCGATCAGCAGAATCGCTTCCATATCGAGAGGCAGCCCCAGCTTGGCGAAATCATCGACTACCCGGATCGTCGGATTGTCGAGAAATTCAAGCGTGGCCGGAATGATCCGGTTCTCGATAATTTTCGAAACGGTGCGCGCCGCCCCGTACAAATCTTTGTACATCGCCAGCATCGTCTTTTTCGCCTTCGGCGGCGGAATCAGCTTCAGCGTCGCTTCCGTAATAACGGCCAGCGTCCCTTCCGATCCGACGAGCAGTTTCGTGAGGTCATAGCCCGCCACGTCTTTCATCAGCTTGCCGCCGGTGCGGATAATTTCCCCGTTCGGAAGCACCGCTTCAAGGCCGATGACGTAATCCTTCGTCGTGCCGTATTTCAAACCGCGCAGCCCGCCCGAGCATTCGGCAATGTTGCCGCCGATCGTCGAGATGGACATGGAACTAGGGTCCGGCGGGTAAAAAAGTCCCAAAGACTCCACATGGGTGATAAACTGCTTCGTATTCAGGCCCGGCTGCACCACAGCCGTCAAATTTTCCAGATCAACCTCCAGAATACGGTTCATCCGGTGCATCACCATAACGACTCCGCCCTGCACAGGCACGGTTCCCCCGCACAAATTCGTACCCGAACCGCGGCTGATAAGCGGCACCCGGTGCTCGTTCAGCACCTTCATAATTTCCGACACCTGCGCGGTATCGGCCGGATAAATCACGCCGTCCGGCAGCGACTGGAGCATCGGCGTCCCGTCGTAGGAATGGGTCACGAGCGACTGGGGATCGTCTTTGAACCCTTCCCCGCCCGCAATGGCGATCAATTTTTGTCTGACTTGTTCGTTCAGCAAATTCAGCACCCCTTTTACAAAATCGGCCCGCTCTTGAAACCGTCTTCATTTCCAGGCGGGTCCCCTGAAAGATATCGTTCAAATAAACTAACATTCCGGATAATAGATCAGGTCATCTGATGACTTTATTTACAATTAAGTATACACTAAAATTAATCGACCGGAAGACGGAAAATAAATTTTTTAATACGGGGGCTTAACATATGGACATAAATACGAACGGACGGCCGCTTAAAAGTCACGAATGGGTATTGAACGATCTTCGTAAGCAGCTGGAGGAAGGGAAGCTCGCGGTCGGCGACCGCCTCTCTTCCGTAGTGGACCTTGCCGCGCAATACGGCGTGGGCCGCTCCACGATCCGTGAAGCGCTCAGCGTCCTGAAGGCTATGGGCCTGCTCGATATCCGGCAGGGCGGCGGCACCTTCGTCAAGGCGCTGCCCTCCGAGCCCCCGCACCCGGGCCTGCTGCACCCCGAATGGGTCGGCCGGGCCGAATCGCTGCGGCATATCCTGGAAGTCCGGCGCGTGCTGGAGACCGGCTGCGCTTCTCTTGCCGCCGTCAGCCGGACGGAGGCCGATCTCGCCGCGCTCGCGGGTACCCTGCGCAGCATGGAGGAGCATCTCGGCGACGAAGCTTTGAGCGAGCAGGCGGATGTCCGCTTCCACGAGCAGATTGCGGCCGCTACGCACAATCCCGTGCTGGCCGATCTGATGGCGTCGCTTTCGCAGAAGCTGCACGACAGCATGAAAGACACGCGGGCGCTCTGGTTTTATGCCGAACGCTCGTCGGCGGAACGTCTGCTGCGCGAGCATCAGGCCATTTTCGACGCCATACGCTCCCGGCAGCCGCAGGATGCTTCCGCACGGATGGAGCAGCATATCACCAAGGTAGAGCAGGTGCTGGGCGAAAAAGGCGCCGATGTTTCGTCCCGGTAAACCTGTTTATCGGGTTTTGGGTTCGAATTGGGGGTTCGGATTCAGGTTCCAGTTCCATTCCGGTTCCCGGTGCGGTTCGGGTTCGGGTTCGGGTTTAGATCAGCTCCCGCTGCCGCTGATCTAAACCGCAACCCACCGGATCAAGCGAATCCTTTACTTACCCTTCCTTTTTCCGCGCCGCCCGGCATCTGCCCCGGCAGGCGGACAGCCCGTCACCCCTTCCTCCAAGCTGAATAGGATGCTGTAAGCAACCTTCGGGAGGGATTTTTTTGCCTACCATCAGCCTTTGTATGATCGTGAAGAACGAGGAAGACCATATCGGGCGCTGCCTCGCGTCCGTGGCGGATCTCGCCGACGAGATCGTCATCGTGGATACGGGCTCCACAGACAGAACGGTCTCTATCGTACGGGAATATACGGACCGCATCTATCATTTCCGGTGGATCGATGACTTCGCCGCCGCCCGCAATTATTCGTTCAGCCTGGCCGAAAAAGAGTATATCCTCTGGCTGGACGCGGACGACGTATTCGAAGAGCCGGACCGGATCAAGTTCGCCGCGCTCAAAAGAACCCTCGATTCCTCCGTCGATGCGGTGAATATGAATTATAACCTCGCTTTTGACGAATTCGGCCAAGTCTCCGCCAGCATACGGCGCAACCGGCTCGTCAAGAAAAGCCGCGGCTTTCTCTGGCACGGGCCCGTGCATGAATATCTGGAGGTCCGCGGCAACGTCCGGACGGCGGATATCGCCGTCACCCACCGGGCCTTGCACCACGACAGCGGACGCAACCTGCGCATCTATGAAAACAGGCTGGCCCAGGGGGAAACTTTCTCCCCGCGGGATTTGTTTTATTTCGCGAATGAATTGAAAGACCACCGGTTATACAACCGGGCCATCCATTATTACGAAGAGTTTCTCGGCACCGGAAACGGCTGGATCGAGGACAATATCTCCGCATGCGGCAGGCTGGCGGACTGTTTTCACGCGCTGGGAGACGAGAAGCAGGAGCTGGACAGCGTGTTCCGCTCGTTCCTCTACGCCAGCCCGCGCGCGGAATTTTGCTGCCGTCTGGGCTATGTCTTTTTACGAAAAAGAGACTACCGCACCGCCGCTTACTGGTATGAGGCCGCTTTGCAGGCCGGAAAGCATACGGATTCATGGGCGCTGACCCATGTTGCCTGCTCGACCTGGCTCCCGCATTTGCAGCTTTGCGTCTGCTATGACCGGCTGGGCGAGCATGAGCTGGCGCACCGGCACAACGAGACCGTGCTGGAGTACCGCCCGGGCGACCGCCAGGCTTTGGCCAACAAAGCCTATCTGGAAGGCGTGCTGGCCGAAAATACGGAAACCCCCGCGGATTAACGCGGGGGTTTTGTTTGTTTTGCGGTGTGTGAGCAAGACCCGGATTAGTTTGCTTAAGGACGGAAGCCTCCCGCCCTTTGTATAAAGCGATGAGCCCGGCCCGCTCGGATAGTCCGGCGGTTGACCACCGTCATGTGACGCCGAGCACCATGTGCCGGGAGACTCTGGGGGCTTCTTGCGGTTCGGATAGTCGGGCCGCCTCGGCAGTTTACTATGTGAGCATTTACCCCAGAACCGGAGGCTTGCGCCGCGGACGGAGCTGTTCGAAGGCATAGGCCAGCTTGATAAGCACAGGCTCCGCAAAGGCTCCTCCCGTGAACATCACGCCGAAAGGCATCCCGCTCTCTAAGTAGCCTCCCGGTACGGCAATGGAAGGATATCCGGCTTTGGCCGCGATATCGTCGCCCGCCGTGTTCGGGAACAGAAGCGCATCGAGCTGATGCTTCTGCATCGCGAAGTCGATCCCTTCTGTACGGGACAGCCGGAGATCGGCCAGCCGGTGCAGCAGATAATCGGGTTCGGTCAGCCTGCCCGATGTGGCTTCCGAACGGATCAGCACCCCCTGCCCGTACTTCAGCGCTTCGTCCGCGTGTGCTTCGTTGAAGGCGATAAGCTCCTGCAGCGTATGCACCGGCAATCCTTCCGGAAGTCTGGCCAGATACGCATTGATGTCCGCCTTAAACTCGTAGAAAAGCACCTCCGAGCGGTGCCCGGACAGCTCCTCCAGCGAGGGAATCTCCACCGGATCGACGATGACCGCTCCCGCCTCCCGGATTTCCCGCAGGAGGCCCTCGAAAAGCTCCCGCTCTTCATCGGTGAGCGGGTCCAGGTGCTCGCTGCGCGGAACGCCGATCCGCGCGCCTTTCAGGCCGTCCTTGTCCAGATGGACGGTAAAGTCCGGCTCTTCCAGACCGGCCGCGCTGCCTGTGACCGCATCCCGCGGGTCGTACCCGCAGAGCACGCCCAGCAGCGCGGCGGCATCCGCCACCGTCCGGGCCATCGGTCCCGCGGTGTCCTGGCTGTGCGCGAGCGGAATGATCCCGCTGCGCGAAATGCGGCCCAGCGTCGGCTTGATGCCGACGACGGAGTTGTGGATCGCCGGGCTGAGAATGGAGCCCGACGTCTCGGTTCCGACGGCCGCCGTCGTGACGTCGATGGCGACGGCAGCGCCGCTTCCCGTGCTCGACCCTCCGGCGAACAGGTCCGCCCCGTAGGGGTTGAGCACCTGGCCCCCGCGGGAGCTGTAGCCGGAAATCATGTCATCGGCCATAAAATTGGCCCACTCCGTCATGTTCGCTTTGCCGAGGATAATCGCCCCGGCTTCTCTCAGCTTTTTGACAAGGAAGGCGTCTTCCCGGGCGTAATGATCCTTGAGCGCGATGGAACCCGCGCTTGTGTGCATGTTATCCGCCGTCTGAATGTTGTCCTTGAGCAGAACGGGAATGCCGTGAAGCGGACCCCGGACTTGGCCGAGCCGCCTTTGAGCGTCTGCCGCCTCCGCGAGATGCAGGGCGTCCGGATTCAGCTCCAGAACCGAATTAATGCCGGGTCCCTGCCGGTCGAATGCCGCGATCCGTTTCATATAATACCCGACCAGCTCAAAGGATGTGCATTCCCCCTGCTCCATGGCATGCTGCAGCTCTGCAATGGTCGCTTCCGTAAATAAACTCATGATGGCTCTCCCTCTCTTTTGCCTTCAGAATACTAGCCCGCCTGTTCCGCGGTACTCCACATAATTCCATTATCCCAGAGGGGAGAGCCTGCCCACAAGTGCAAGATTCGTTATACCAAAAAAGGCCCTGTACCGGCAGCCGGACCGCGGCACAGAACCTTTAGCGGGGATGCCCCGTCATCCTTCCAGAAAAGCGGCTATTTCGTCCTGCAGGCCGCCCAGCCTTTTCCGGAGATTTTGGAGAATTCTTTCGTCGGAAATTTGGGAGTAGAGATGGAAAGCACGCTTGTACTGCCCAGCCGCCATAAACATTTCCCCGAGCAGCTGGATGACATGATCGCTCCTCGGATGCAGGAGGGAATACGGATTTTCCAGCCGTTTGAGCCGGTTCAGCCCCGATTCGGCCCGGGTTACCAGATTCCCTGTCCCGTCCGTATATTCATGTAGCAGCAGATAGTACAGCCCGTCGGTGCATTCGGGATAAAGCGCGTTGATTTCTTCCGCCAGGGCATTCAGCGGCTCGTTATATTGAGGCCGGCTGTCCAGTATACCGGCAAGCAGCAGCAGACTGCGCAGATGAAAATGATCCGGCTCGGTACGCGTTCCCCGCAGCTGGAGTCCGGTGCGGATGCCTTCCACGATTTCATGATCGGGAAACCCCGCTTCCTGCTTCTCCCGTGCAAGAAAGTAGTGCCACCGGATGTTGTCCGGCTCTCTCGCCGCCATCTGCTCTTCCAGCCGGATATTGCGCTCGTGCTTGTTCTTCGCCTTGATCACCTGAGGCTCGTACCCGTCATGAGATAGGGTGAACTCCGTCATGAGATGCCGCAGATCCCCGCCTCTTTCGTCCATCTCCTTCCGCAGGTCTTCATGAATGACCCCGTAGTAGCGAAGCCCGTCTTCGCGGCGGAAAATCCGGCGGGTCAGCGTCAATTCCCCGCCGTCGTGATTGACGATTTTGGGCGAGACGACAAGCGCTTCGGCCGGACAATCGTAGAACAGCTGCAAAAAAGCTCTGAGCTCCGCTCCATCGCCGATCAGTGCCTCGTCCGCATCCAACTGGAAAATCCAGTCTCCCGCCGCCAGATCGTTCAGCCGGTTGCGGATTTCGGCAAAATCGTCCCGCCATTCCGCAAATTCGAGCCGGACGTGCGGGTATTCGCCGCGGATCAAGTCGACAGTGCCGTCGGTCGAACCCGTATCCAGGACGATGATCTCGTCGGCCAGCCCCCGGATACTGTCCAGGCACCGCGTGATGCACCGCTCTTCATTGAAGACGGGAATGACGACCGATATCGACGCCCGGCCCGGCCGGAGCAGGGTATCCTGCAGGTCCCCGTACCCGGTTTCGCCCAGCATGGCTAGCTCTTCACCCATGCCGGGCGGCTCTTCCCCGATGAGCGGGACAAGATCATCCGAGCATTCCCTCACCTTATCCAGCAGGGCAATGCGCTCTTCTATCAGGCGGAGCAGGTTCTCCTCCCCCGGGCCCGTACTAAGCGTTCGTTCGGTGCGGGGCGTCCCGGAGGGTGCAGTTCCCGCTCCCGATGAGCCGTATCCCTCTCCGGACGCGTCCTCCCCCGCCGGGTTCCGGGACATTCCCGCCGCATCCTGCAGCTTTTTATGTAAATGTTCAAAAAACGGAAGATTATACCTGTACCCTTCAAGCCGATCCCTTTCCTCGTTAGCCATCCTCCCGCTCCTCTCTGCCTTATCGGTCTTCCTCCCGGGTTCATTACCCGGCATGACGGAATGAAAACAGGGCCGGTTAACCCGGCCCCGCTCTTTTTCCACATTATTGCCTGATTATTTCCTGATTAGCAGTTGCTGTTCTTGGCCGGGTAAGGCGAGCAGCCTTTAGCCGGTTTGCTGTTGCCACCGGTTACATCGCCGAGTCCGCAGCCGAGGGGATTCGAGAAGAGGCCCCGTACGAAGTCAGCCGCCCAGCGCGCATGGTCTCTCCAGTCGCCGCCGTTGACGTCCATCATTTCGGTTTCATCCAGCTTGGTGAAAGAGTGATTACTTTTGAGTGTTTTCATTGTAAGTGCTCCTTTCCGAAGTAGGTTGAATAACCTCGTATTTATTTAACCCCCGGTTCTGAAATTTAATCGTTACTTGGGTATATTATCCATTTATTTATTGTTTTTTACTATTTAAAACTGTTATTAATCTGTCCGTTACGGGTTATTTAAAGATAAGAACCTGCTGTAGGAAGGCGTGATTGTGTTGAGCTTAAACCGAAAACCGGTTTGTATCCGGCAGCACGACCGGAAAGATTGTGCTCCCGCCTGCCTGGCTGCCGTAGCCCGCTATTACGGTCTGAAAATGCCGCTCTCCCTGATCCGCGAAGCTTGCGGTACGGATCATACGGGGACGAATGCCTACGGCATCGTGCAGGGGGCCGGAAAGCTCGGCTTCAACGCCGAAGCGGTAAAAGGAGACGCCCAGGCTCTGTTCGCAGGATTCGAGCTTCCGGCTATCGCGCATGTGGTCGACAAGGAAGTCCAGCATTATGTCGTAATCTACAAGATTACCGGGGAGAAGGTCCTCGCTGCCGACCCCGCCGAAGGAATGCGGACTTACAAAACGGAGGAATTTCTGAACTTGTGGACCGGCGTGTTAGTTCTGCTGACGCCCGGCGAACACTTCAAACCCGGCAGCCGGGTGACGGGCGCTGTGAAACGCTTCTTCCCTCTGCTCCGCAGCAACCGGAAGCTTCTCGCGCCGATTCTTGCCGCCTCGCTTCTCGTAACGGCGATCGGCATGGCCGGCGCTTTTTATTTTCAAATTCTGCTCGATACGATTATGGCCGAAAAGCTTCAAGGCACCCTCACGCTCGTCTCGGTCGGCGTTATTGTCCTGTATGCGGTTCAGACCCTGCTCGACTTCACGAGGAATCATCTGTTCCTATATCTCGCTCAGCGCATCGACCGCGGTCTTGTGCTTCAATATTACAATCACGTCATCTCGCTGCCGATGAGTTTTTTCAGTTCGCGCAAAACCGGCGAAATCACTTCCAGGCTGACCGACGCCTCCAACGTGCGGGACGCGCTCTCCGAAGCCTCCCTTCATATTGCGGTCGATTCCCTGACGCTCCTGATAGCGGCTGCCGTTCTTTATAACCAGAATCCGCTTCTCTTCGGCCTTACGCTGCTGCTCGTACCGGTTTATGTGCTGATCATGGGGGGATTCCGGGGGATTTTTGACCGCTATAACCGGAAAATGATGAACGAAAATGCCGAGCTGACTTCTTATGTCATCGAATCCATTAAAGGAATCGAGACCGTCAAAGCTTCCACCGCGCAAAAGGAGGTTAAAGAGACCGCACGGGCGAAATACGAAGCGTTTCTGGCTACGGCATTCAAGTACGGCCTGATGAACAACGTCCAGTCGGCCCTGAAGACGGCCCTCCAGCTTATAAGCGGTGTCGCCCTGCTGTGGATCGGCGCCAGGCAGGTGCTGGACGGGCAGATTACAGCCGGCCAGCTTATTACCTTCAACGTGCTCCTGGCCTATTTTCTAAGCCCGCTGCAGCGGCTGATCGACCTCCAGCCCGTGCTCCAGTCGGCCTATGTCGCCGCCTCCAGACTCGGTGAGTACATGGATCTGGCGCCCGAAAAAGAGCTTTCGCCGGATGAAACCGCCGTCTCCAAGGAAGATCTTGATCTGCGGGGGGATGTTCTGATCCGCAATCTTTCGTACCGGTACGGGAGCAGACCCCTTACGTTAAACGATGTAAGTCTGACGATCCGTGAAGGTTCCTCGACGGCGCTGGTCGGACCGAGCGGATCCGGCAAAACGAGCCTGCTTAAGCTGCTCATGAAATTTTACGAAGCCGAGCAGGGAAGCATTGCGATTGGCGGCCGCGATCTGCGCGAAATCCCCGCCGGTGTCCTTCGCAGCCGGATCGCGTATGTGCCGCAGGAAGCGTTTTTCTATCACGGCACGGTGTACGACAACTTGTGTCTGGGACTCGACCCCAAGCCTTCTCTGGCAGAAGTCGCGGAAGTGTGCAAGCAGGCGCAGATTCACGACTTTATCGCCTCGCTCCCCCGGCATTACGAAACGGTGCTGGAGGAGAACGGCTCCAACCTGTCGGGAGGCCAGCGCCAGCGGCTTTCGGTTGCCAGGGCGCTTATGAAGAAGCCCCACCTGCTTCTGATGGACGAAGCGACGAGCAGTCTGGACGCCGTCACCGAGAAGGCCGTTACCTCGCTGGTTGCCGGCCTCGGCATCACGACGGTGATGATCTCCCACCGGCTGAGCGGGGTCCGGCACTGCGACCGGATCTGCGTCATGGACGGGGGCCGTATCGTCGAGACCGGGAGCCATGACGAGCTTATGCGGCGGAGCGGCGCTTACAGCGCCTTGTGGAACAGCCAGTTTGCGGAAGCGCAGGCCGTTTTGTAAGAAGCGGGGCGGGAGATCCGGTTTTGCCGCCGGGTGTTTCCGGCCCGCTCTTTCATGCGGCGGCCTTTTTCCGGTCAAACTAAACGGACGCCGGCGGAATGGATACGGCCCCGAGCCCGGCCGATGGCGCGAAGCTTTGCGCTGCCCTATAACCACGTTACGGAATCGGCTGAGACGTGGTGACGGAATGACAGAGGCATAAACAAGAACCGGAAGAGCCGGAGGAACTGAATGAGGCTGAGAACTGAAAAAGGCGGCGAGCTGAAAAGCCTGAGAGCCGGAAACTCGGATGCTCGCCGCTCGGACAAATCCGGTTCCCTCTCCTGCGATAGTTCCGGAATTTTACAATAATATTTGAAATCGAAAGCAAATGCCTATATATTATTACATAACGAAATCATTTTGTTTATTAATCCGACACTTTGTATTTAAAACAAAAGAAAGGCAGGCGATCCGAATGAACATCCAAGAGCTTCCGGAAACCAAATCAGCGGGGATCGACGAAACCGACCGCAAAATTATCCGGGCCCTGAACGCCAACGGCCGCATTTCCTATACCGATCTGGCCAAAGACATCGGGCTGTCGCGTGTGGCCGTACAGGGACGCATACAAGCTTTGATGGAATCGGGAGTGATCGAACGATTCACCGCGGTCATCAATCCCGAGAAAATCGGAATCGGGGTCTCCGCCTTTTTTAACGTAGAGGTAGAGCCCAAGTTTCTGCACCAAGTGGCCGACGAGCTGGCGGAAGAGCCTTCGGTGACGAGCCTCTATCATATGACGGGCCCCAGTAAGCTTCATATGCACGGGCTTTTTACGAACCATCATGAGATGGAGCTGTTCCTTAGAGAAAAGCTGTACCCGCTGCCGGGCATTACGAGTGTGGACTGCCAGGTGCTGATCACCCGGTTCAAAAGCCGCATGGGAATGAGGTTGTAAAATGCGGCAGGCTTCCCGCGGGCGAAAGCCTTACTACGAACTGACCTCCGCAATGGTCAAAACCGGCATTCTCGGCTACGGCGGAGGCCCCTCCGTCATTCCTCTGATCCGCTATGAGGCCGTCAATCATTACGGCTGGATGGAGGACGAGGAGTTCGGCGAAATTCTGGCCTTGGCCAACGCCCTCCCCGGACCCATCGCGACGAAGATCGCCGCCTACCTCGGCTACCGGCAGAAAGGCACCCTCGGCGCTATCGTCGCCGTCATCGCGCATATTCTGCCTTCGTCGCTGGCGATGATCGCGCTGCTTTCCGTGGTCGGCTACTTGAGCAGCTCGACCGTGGTGCAAGGGATGATCGCCGCCGTCGTCCCGGTCGTGGCCGTGATGATCGGCCTGATGGCCTACGAGTTCGCCGAACGGGCCGTCAAAGGACTCGGCAAGCTTGCAGGCTTCGGTTTTTTCGCGCTGTCGCTGGTGATGCTTGAGGTCATCCATATCCACGCGGCGATTGTCATTATCGCCTTCCTTGCCTACGGCGCGTTTCATTATAAAGTCGTCCGCCGGCTGCGGAGCGGGCCGGGCAAACGCGGCACGCCGGATGACGGAAAAGAGGACCGTTCATGATGGAAGAGTGGCTGAACCTGTTCATCGGGTTTTTCGTCGCCAACGTTCTCGGTTACGGAGGAGGCCCGTCCTCCATTCCCCTCGTGTACCAGGAGGTGGTGACGCATTATCACTGGGCGGACGACCGCCAGTTTTCGAACATCCTCGCGCTGGGCAACACGCTGCCCGGACCGATCGCGACGAAGTTCGCCGCCTATGTCGGCTACGACGCCGCCGGCTGGATCGGACTGACCGTCGCCATAGCCGCCACCGTCGTTCCTTCGGCGGCTGCCCTGATCGTGCTTCTGAAGCTGCTTCAGAAGCACCGGCAGTCCTCCGTCGTGAAAGGCATGACGCTGCTCGTCCAGCCGGTCATCGCCGTCATGATGGTCGTGCTGACCTGGCAGATGGCGGAAGGCTCTGTCCGGTCCATCGGCATCTGGCAGTCGCTCGGCATTGCCGCCGTTGCGTATTGGGCCATGCAAAGGCGCAAAATTCATCCGGCGTTCGTGATCATTGCCGCGTTTGTCTACGGCGGCGTGGTGATCGGGCATTTCGGAATCTGAGGAACGGTTAGTTCCGTTTAAACAGTTGTCTGGCCGTAAGAATGGTCTGATTCCATTCGAGAAGTGAACCGCACGTCAGTCCCATCCATGCCCTAAGGCAGCGCAAACCCCCGGTATGCTTCATACCGGGGGTTACGTTTTGTCTGCATGCCTTTCGGACCTAGAGCCCGGTCGGGCTGCGGATACAGCTAAAGGCGCACGTAATATACCTTCCCCCCTATTCCTGGGAGGGCTTCTTATCCACGAAACTTCCTCCCTGAAAAGGGGTTTCGTCTTCCTTGATGTGCTCGCTTCGCTGCCGGGCTTCCTCCATCAGAACGGCGGAATCGTCCTGCGGATCGTAGCCGATCAACTCTTTTAAATAGCCGATATCGTAATAATTCCCCGTATTCGCCGACGTTCCGTAAAGAACGAGGTACTTCATCGACGCGTCCGCTTCAATGCAGCGCTCGGCAAGCTGCACCATATCCCGGGAAGAAATCCAGATGTGAGCCGAACGCTCGGAATGAGGGCGGTCATCGCCGGGAAAGTTGCCGATCCGCATGTTGAAGGAGGAAATACCGTACTTATCCGCGTACAAGCGTCCAAGCAGTTCGATATAACACTTGCTGAGTCCGTAAAAGCTGTCCGGCCGGTAAGGGTCCGTAACCTCCACATCGTCCCCGACCTTGTAAAACCCCGTCGCATGATTGGAGCTGGCGAAAATGACCCGCTTCACTCCGTTTTTGCGGGCGGCTTCATAGACATGGTAAGCGCCCGTCACGTTGACCGGCAGCACTTTCCCGAGGAAATCCTCGTTGTCCTTGGCCCAGGCGATATGCAGAATCGTATCCACGCCTTGCGTCAGCCGCTCCAGACGGTCGGCATCCGTCACATCCAGCGGAACGACTCCGGCCGCTTCATCAGCCTCCAGATCGGCCGCCGTGATGTCGTAGCGATCCAGGCTGCCCAGTCCTTCCAGCAGAGCGCTGCCGATTCTTCCCGACGCTCCCGTGATGAGAATTTTCCTTCTCACAGCCTTCTCCCCTTTCAAAAGACGTATACGGAAGGGCCCCGTCAGAAAGCGCATTCACGAAGTCTTCCCGTCCGTTTGGTACATCTTACCCCTGATGCAAGCACCGTAATCCCTTAAAGGCCGTTTATCTTTAACGGCACAACAGATTTCAGTTGAACAGGAGAAACAGCCGTTTCAAATAGCTGAATAAATCGTAAAAGCAGCGGCCTGGCCGGTGTTCCCAGCACCGGGCCGCTGATACAAGTAGCTATTTTTGTCTTGTTAAGTTTATAAACTTTCGCTCTAATTCTAGCAGACATCATACAGCTTTATAAAACTGTCTACCTGGACATATTGTTCAAGAAATAGGAAGAATTAGACCGAGAAAATAATGTCTTAGACTGACGAGGCATCATAACTAATGGGCAGGATAGCGCACCTGTAAGTATCGTGTATGATAAATGGGATTAAATTGAATAAATAAATTCTGATATACTATTGATATTAGAGGTACTGTGTTGTACGATGTACATGCAGGAGGTAGACGGGAAAGGCTGAACAGATATGTCGTATATAAAAAACAAACCCGTTAACAAGTGTATTTCAAAGGAAAAGAAGTAATTTCTGTGTGAAAAAGAGGAGAGAAATGTCTTATGAAAATACGTAATCAAATTACATTTGCAAGTCTGGCCCTTTTAATAACTGGAAGTTCCCTGCTATACACATCGCCAACCTCAATTATAAAAGCAGAGCCCACTCAAAATGTATCTAGCTCGTTACAAACAAGCACTCAACGAGATCATAAATCCGTCAAGCAAGCAATGCGGGATACATTGCAACTTGGATTCCCGGGAATACTTGCTATAAGTTTTAAGGATGGAAAAACATGGGGTTATGCCGCTGGGGTAGCGAATCTGAGCACCAAGAAACCAATGAAAACAGATTTTCGCTTTCGCATTGGCAGCGTGACGAAGACGTTCACCGCAACGGTTGTACTTCAATTAGCTGGAGAGAACCGCTTGAATCTAGACGACTCCATCGAAAAATGGTTGCCTGGTGTCATTCAAGGAAATGGATATGATGGTAAACAGATTACCATCCGGCAGATATTGAACCATACAAGTGGTATCGCTGAATACTCAAGGTCAAAAGACGCAGATTTTATGGATACAAAAAAATCGTATACGACTGAAGAAATAGTGAAGATGGGGATTTCTCTGCCCCCAGACTTTGCCCCAGGAAAAGGCTGGTCTTATTCAAACACAGGATACGTATTACTGGGTATTCTTATTGAAAAAGTAACCGGAAACAGCTACGCGGAAGAGATTGAAAATCGGATTATTGAACCGCTTGAATTGTCGGATACATTCCTTCCTGGGAATTCAAGCGTTATTCCAGGCACCAAGCATGCTCGGGGATATTCCCAACCAGACGAAGCAAGTGAGATAAAAGACGTTACTTATTATAACCCCAGTGCAGGCAGCTCGGCTGGAGATATGATTTCTACTGCTGACGACTTAAATAAATTCTTCTCTTCCTTGCTCGGTGGCAAGTTGCTGAAGGAACAGCAACTAAAACAAATGCTTACTACAGTTCCTACAGGAAGAGCAGGAATGGACGGATATGGTCTTGGGATCTTTGAATTTAAGCTTCCAAACGATGTCTCGATATGGGGACACACAGGTGGCATTCTAGGGTTTTCTACTATTGCTGGAGGTACACTTGGAGGCAAGCATACGTTGGCCGTCAGTTTGAACAGTTTGGGTAGAGATAACAGTCCTAATCCTTTTAAAAATATTTTACTTGCTGAATTTAGCAAGTAGGCAAACAAGGAAAACGGAAAAACGGAATTTAACCCAACGCCATTAAGCTAATAAAACAAAATTCTCTCTAAAGAGAAAATACGCCATTCTTTCTGTGAAATCATAGGAAAGGATGGCGTTTTTTGATGAATCTATCGATTCAACACTCATGAGCCCAGAAAGACTTAACCAATACACTTCTTTATTTTCAACGTATGATTTAAGATTATCTGTACCTAATGTATGAAGCCATAAAAAGGAAAAATATCTTAATTACGTGGAATGAAAAAATATGATATACTATTGATATTTGATATACTGTGTTGTACGATGTATATGCAGGAGGTACAAACATGAATGTAGAAGATTGGAAATCACAAATTAAGCGAGGAACACTCGATTTTTGTATTCTTTTGCTAATAAAGCAACGACCCTACTATGGGTATGAAATCATTAGTAAGTTAGAGCAGTATCCTATTGTTGCTGCAAAAGAAAATACAATTTATCCTCTGCTAAGAAGATTATTGAAAGAAGAATATATTTCTTCATCTTGGCAAGAAAGTACAGAGGGTTTGCCACCAAGAAAATATTATACCCTTACAGAAAAAGGAAACGAATACTTAAACGCTATGTCCTTAGAATGGGATAATTTATTAACAGCTATATCAGAAATTAAAGGAGCGTTAGATCATGGATAAAATTATGAATGACTATCTTGTAAAAATAGAAAAGTATTTGAAATCTATGCCCGATTCCGAGCGTATTGACATTGTAAAAGAAATCAAAAGTGTAATGCTTGAATTGCAAAATAATGGTGTATCTTCTGAGCAAATCATCGAACGGTTAGGAAACCCGAAAGAATTAGCGAAAGCATACTTAGGTGAAGCCATTTCAAAGAACAGTACATTTAGTTGGCGTAAATTCGGCGCTGTATTTGCATTTTGCAGCAGCTTTGCAGGCGTCAGCGGTATGTTTCTTTTGCCGATTATCAGTACTCTTTCCATTGCTTTAATGATTGGTGGAGTTATTACACCGATAGGCGGCATTATTAAATTTGTCGGGTATCTTATGGGATATGATATTGCCGGAATAACAATCGAAATTGGAGCATTTATACCAAGCCCAATGCAGTTCTTGCCCGTTTCTATTGTATTTGGTGTGTTGATGTTTTTGTTGGGGAAAGTGTTATGGAAACTTACTATTAAATACATACACGTAATTAGTCCGAAAAAGAAAACATTGTAATAATAAAAAGAACGGGGCACGGCGGTCATTCATAGACCAACCGCACCCCGTTTTTTACTAGGGGTATATCATGCAGTAGAACACTGATACTGAGAGAAAAGGTACCAAACCCTTCCCCCTCTCAAAACGCGCCCGGAAACCCACCTATACAGAGGCTTATGTACTTATCGTGCGTTTTGAGGCTGGTGCTATCGACGGATTTATAGCTCTTCCGGGCGGTCCGGAAAAATCGATGGAACTATTTTTTGAAAAACTTATGCCTCGTCTAGTTGAAAGAGGCTCGTTCAGAAACGAATATGCAGGCGCGACTCTTCGGGCACATTTGGGTATTTAAAATCCCCTACTAAGCCGATGTTGGCACCATAAAATTAATAAAGTGCATCCCTGGTGGGATGCACTTTGTCGCCCAGCAGCCTTCAGGGGCCTTTAGGGGCCTTTAGGGGCCTCAGGGGCTTTCAACGGCCTGCCGCAGCCTACTGCCCTGCCGCACGGCTCAAACTTGCTTCCTGAAATGCTTCATCAGAAATTTCACGAACACTTCATCACGCACCAGCCACGCGGCATAATGCCGTTTAATAAAGCGCTCGGCTTCCTCGTACGTTTCGTACGAAGCGTCGACTTCTTCGCCGTTAATCTCCATCTTCCACTTTCCGTCGAAAGGATAGAGGAAGAAGCGCGTGTCGCTGCGCCCTTCATACAGCGTTCCGAAGCTGCTGTTTTTCACGTTGTAGTAGTTGCGGAAAGCGTCCGTGCGGATCGGCTCGACGGAGAACGGCTCGGCCACATAGGCCGGATAAACCTCGTCGGTCAACGAGCAGCCGGAAGCCTTCGCATGACCGCCGCCGCCGTAGCGTCCGGCCACCTGGGATACATCCACGTGATCGTGGATGGTCCGGAAGCTGACGCGCTTGCCGCCCATATTCAGAATCGCGATATAGTCCAGATGCGGGTATTCTTTGCCCAGCTCGTTGCCCAGCTCGGAATGGTACGATTCCGCGTGAACGATGCCTACGCAGTAATCGTGAATAAAGGTCTGGACGATTTCCCGGCGTTTTCTCCGGATATAGCGCTCGATCTTGCTCTCTTCCATATCCAGAATCTTTTCTTCGAAATCGTCGAAAGCGAAAGGCTCGCTCCCCAGGAGACGGGGCACCATCTTTTCCTCGAACTCATCGATGGACACGAGGTAGAACAGATCGTTCAGCCGCTTGGCCTGCCCGTTGCCGTTCGCCTCCCATTCCCAGGTGTCGTACTGGCGGACCAGCTCGACGAATTCATCCAGCGCCGGGGTCGCTTTCAAAAAACCGCTGCGCAGCAGATGCTCGTAAAACAAGGACGTGGCGGAAGCAAGCCTGCCGTCGGGGTACGCCACCGTAACCGCCGCCCACGGGTACGCATTAAAGTGCAGCGCCGTCTTATGGTGGTCGATCATGCTGATCTTGCCGCCGGCCTGGGCGTATTCGCTCAGCTCCTGCTCATTCTGCTCATTAACCGACAAATCCGTTATGTAGAGGTACTCGTTCTTGATTTTTCCCTGCCGGGCAAGTTCCAGGAATTTCTGAACCTGCACGTTCAGCCCTTCCACGGAGTTGTACCGGACCTCGGCTTCCTCGCCGAACGCGCATTTGGCCAGAATGCCGCATCCTACTCCGTCCAGATCGTTATGTGTATACAAATGAATCATCGGGTTCTGACTCCTTGCCGTTAATTTCCCGCCACGCCGGGCGGGTTGAATCCCTGCTAATTTTTCCACAGAACGGCCGGACTATGCAACCCTCTTTCTTGCGCTCCATCAAAAAAGGCATCTCCGCCGGGTGAATACCGCGCTTCGCGCGAGTACCCAACCGGGGAAATGCCCTGCCGGAACGGCTCTGTTCAATCGATGTATCGCTTCAGTTGGCCGGCTCCTTGCCGGATAAATCCCGCCACTTTACGACGAACTCGCTGTGAAACGCTTCGCCCTTGTATTCGCTGTGCTCCTCAAGAGCGTTCCCGCATTCGCAGGAAATCTGATCGGCCCCGTAATTGTCCGTGCCGAACACGATGCGCTCATCCCGGTAAGCACGCTGGCCGGGCACCACTTTATGTTCTTCCCCGCAGTTCAGACAGCGGATGACAAACCCTGCAGTCATGCCTTTCATCTCCCATGCTCTTATGATTCGTCCAGAAAATCCTTCAGTCGTTTGCTGCGGCTCGGATGTCTCAGCTTGCGCAGGGCTTTCGCCTCGATCTGGCGGATTCTTTCGCGGGTGACGCCGAATACCTGGCCGACTTCCTCCAGCGTGCGGGTACGCCCGTCGTCGAGGCCGAAACGCAGGCGCAGCACGTTCTCCTCCCGCTCGCTGAGCGTGTCGAGCACGTCCTCCAGCTGCACCTTCAGCAGCTCGAACGCGGCGGCGTCGGCCGGAGCCATCGCGTCCTGATCCTCGATGAAATCTCCCAGGTTCGTGTCGCTTTCTTCGCCGACAGGGGTCTCAAGCGAAACCGGCTCCTGGGCGATCTTCATAATCTCGCGCACCTTCTCCACGCTGAGCTCCATCTCCTTGGCGATCTCCTCCGGAGCGGGCTCCCGCCCGAGATCCTGGAGAAGCTCCCGGGATACGCGGCTCAGCTTGTTGATTGTTTCCACCATATGAACGGGAATACGGATCGTCCGCGCCTGGTCGGCGATAGAGCGGGTGATGGCCTGACGGATCCACCAGGTCGCATACGTACTGAATTTATATCCCTTGGTATAGTCGAATTTCTCGACGGCCTTCATCAATCCCATGTTGCCTTCCTGGATCAGATCGAGGAACAGCATGCCGCGTCCCGCATATCTTCTCGCAATGCTGACGACCAAACGCAAGTTCGCTTCCGCCAGGATACGCTTCGCTTCCTCGTCTCCCTGTTCGATCCTTTTGGCGATATTGACTTCCTCCTCAGCCGAAAGAAGCCCGACACGTCCGATTTCTTTCAGATACATACGTACGGGATCATCCATGCGGATACCATGCGGCAGAGACAGGTCATCCTGCTGTCCGCCCTGCTCCGCTTCCCGGGAGTCGTCTTTTCCCGGTTTCATAAACGGATCTAGTACCGGTTGGAATTGTTGTCCTGCCTCTGTTCCTGTTTGTTGATCTTTTGTCATATGCTCAGCCCCCTGCTTCCCGAAACCGGAATCACGTCCAGTGCATTGTCGTTCTCTTCGTCTGCACCCGCCAAAGCTCCGGGTAATGACCGCAACTGCAATCGCTATAATTATGAGTATTGACACCAAGATGAAATTATGATATATTGTAAATATCTAACTTAAAAATAAGTACTTGTGATTTTATCACAACTTTCCTTTAAATTCAAGCCCTTTTTCACTTTCCGTGGAAAAGGGTTTTTCTATTTTTTTCTTCTCGTAAATCCGCCGAAAAAAGAATCGGCCTTTCCTCATTTTGTGATAAAATGATTCATATTGTATAGCAGATAAAGAAGGATGAGTACTTTGCGAGAATTGATCTTTCCCTCCAAACAGACCGGTGATTCGCTGCTTTTCGCCCAGTCCCATCACGGACACTTGCTTCACCGGATCAAACTGGTTTCCATACTGCTTATTGCCGTCTATCCGTATTACTTCTACGCGGATTTCGTTCTTTACCGGGACGTTCCCGACGAGGCTTACAGGTACGGCTCTATCGGCATTCACCTGCTGAGTATGCTGATCTCGGTCCTGTTCCTCGTTGTTTACCGCCTGCTTCGGAATCAGGCTGCCGCTTCGCGGACATTCTGGCCGCCCCTCCTTGTTACTACTTATACGGCCCTCTATCTATTTATCGGCATGCTATCTTCGATCAACAGCCAAAGCCTGACCGGAAACGTAGACGCCTATATCATCATTCTGCTGAGCGCGGCCATTATCCTTCCCATTCACCCCAAGAATTTTTTGGTTATTCTATTAATTAACCATCCGGTGTTCCTAGTCCTTCTTTCTATGGCAAACAAAGACAAGTACTCTCTGCTTACGAAGGAAATCAATACGACCGCTACCGCGGGGATCGCTTTTTTTGTCGCCCTAACCTTGTATAACCTGAGAAAAAAAGATTTCACCAACACCCGGAAGCTTCAAGAGAACGAAGTCCGTTTCCGGAAGCTGTTCTCCGTCAATCCGTATCCGCTCGTTCTGTCCCGGATCCGGGACAATACCATCGTACAGCTGAATGCCGAAGCGGCAGAGTTTTTTCAGATCCCGCTGGACAGCGGCACGCCCGCCGACGCCTCCATCATGTACCCCGGTGCCCTGGAGAAGGATGAGATCATCCATGAGCTGGTGCAAAAAGACAGCATCAAGAACCTGATCTGCCAGCTGTCCGTATCGCCTCATTCCCACAAATGGGTCATGATCAACTACGAGCTCATCGTGTACGATAACGAGACATGCGTACTCGCGGGAATTACGGACATTACGGAGCTGAAAAAAGCCGAAGCCGAGCTGGCGCGCTACGCGTCTCTCGACGCTCTGACCGGTGTGCTGAACAGAGGCCACGGAATGACGCTTCTCCAGCAGGAGCTTGTCCAATGCAGGGAACAGGGCCGCGAGCTGGCCGTCTGCTTCGTCGATATCAACAACCTGAAGGAAGTCAACGACCGTTACGGCCACGCCGAAGGAGATTCGCTCATTAACAAGGCGTGTGAAGTGCTTCAGCGAAATCTGGAGCCGCAAGACTATCTGTTCCGCTACGGAGGAGACGAATTCGTTCTGGTATTTCATACTCCGCCGGAAGCCGCCGATCTCATCTGGAGCCGCATCCGCGAAGATCTGCTTACGCTGAGCCGGGAACCGGACAGTCCTTTTCCCGTTTCGGTCAGCCACGGTTTCTTTCATATAGGGCCAGATACGGACATGTCCGCCGCCGAAGTGATCGAAGCCGCGGATAAAGAAATGTATATCGAGAAACACTCGTACAAAAAAAATACGTCCTCATCCCCCGATACGTTGTAGCCGTATCTTACTCTCCGTTTGCCCCGCCCGGCGCCTTCCCTGCCGGCTGAGAACGGGGATTTTTTTGTCTGATGAGAAGAATTTTGATCTATGGGCTCTCCGATGATTGGTTGAAACTTCAGAGAGACGGCAGCCGGTTATCCGACCTAACACCTATTGGATACCGCGTTCTACAGTTTCAAGCCCCACACCTTCAGCTCGATGAATATGGACTCCAGTTGTTTTCCCTTGGCGGTTAACGTGTACTCCACCCGGGGCGGCACTTCGGGATACACGGTTCTCACGACTATTCCGCTCTCTTCCAGCTCTCTCAGACGAACCGATAACGTTTTGGGGCTGATGCCTTCCAAAGATTTCAGCAATTCTCCGAATCTCACCGTTCCGTCGATCAAGAGATCCCGGATAATAAGAAAGGTCCATTTGCTTCCGATTATACGGAGCGCCGCCTCGATCGGGCACTTCATACCGGGGGCGCCCTTGCTTAGTTTAACTTCCTCCAACGATAGACCTCCCGTTTTATTTCTTTGATGGAACCAACTATATCACAATAGTTACTTTAGGGAAATAAGGTGAATTTAATATCACTACTTTCTTAAATGAACTATTGGAATTACAATAATCAACACCGGCCGTCCTGTTGTGAACCTTGGTTTCCCAGTTACGCCAGTACAGTCCATCATGACGAAATCAAATTGAGGAGGAAGTTTAAAATGACACTCGCAGGCAAAAAAATCGTAATTATCGGAGGCAGTTCCGGAATCGGGCTGGAGACCGCTGCTTTGGCCCTGGAGCAGGGGGCCGAGGTTGTGATCGCCAGCCGATCGGCGAACAAACTCCGCCAAGCCCGCAATGCGCTCGGCTCTTCCGTCACGGCCTTCGAGCTGGATATGGCCGACGAGCAGGCCGTGACGGAATTCATGACGCGCGACGTCAAGCGCCTGGATCATCTGGTCGTCACGGCGGCGCAGACTTGGTCCGGCCCCTTCCTTGCCGCCGGAACGCCAAAAGCCCGGCAGCTGTTTGACAGCAAATTCTGGGGGCAGTACCATGCGGCGAAGCATGCCGCTCCTCTCGTGACGGAAGGCGGCTCCATCACCCTCTTTTCCGGCCTGGTCGCCTTCAAGCCGATGGCCGGCTCCGCGAGCCTCAGTGCCGTAAATGCCGCCGTCGCATCGCTCGGCCAGACCCTCGCCCTGGAACTGGCTCCCCTGCGGGTCAATGTCGTCTCGCCCGGCATCATTGATACGCCTTCCCGTGCCGGCATGGATGACGCGGCGCGCAGCGCTTTCTACGAATCCGTGGCCGCCAGATTGCCGGCCAAACGGGTCGGCCGGTCCCGGGACGTGGCCGAGAGCGTGATGTATCTGCTCCGCAACAGCTTCGTAACGGGCACCGTCCTCCATGTCGAAGGCGGACATCTGCTGACTTGACTCGCCCGGCGAAAGGCCCGTAGGGCATCGCAGCTTCACCCGGAGAAGGCGCGGAACTTCCTCGTGGGTAATCTCACTTAGGGCGGTGCGGACTAAGAAAGACCAGGCTCTCCGGTGTGGCAGGGAAAAACATGATTTTTTTTTCTTATACCTGTCAGGAAGGCATATTTAAAGTCGCCTGTACGTTCTGACGGTCCAGCTTTATTTGCTCCGCCGGCTCATAAATCCCCTTATAAATTTACCCAGCCACCTTGCGGGGAACATGACAAAAAAGGACCCGCGGCTGCTGGTCCTTTTTGTCTACATGCTATTAGTTAACCGTTACGTAAACTTTAGTCGATTTCTTCGCATACGTCACGGTAATCGTGGCTTTGCCTTTGCCGGTTGCCCGGATGACGCCATCTTTCACGTCCGCTACGCGGATGTTGGAAGATTTCCACAACGCCTGGACCGATGCGTCCTGCTCGGACAGATCCTCAAACGTTGCCGTGGCCTTCACTTTCGCCGTAGCGCCCGCTTTCAGTTCGATGGTAACTTTGTCGGTTTGCAAATATTTCAATTTGTCGACATCGACAGGAATCGAAATGCTTTTGCCGCCGAACGTTGCGGAGACTGTCGTGGTTCCCGCGCTGACGCCCGTTATTTTGCCTGCGTTCACATCCGCAATTTTGTAGTTGCTGGACTTCCAGAGAACGCTCGAAGTGACGTCTTTCTTGCTGCCGTCCGACAGAGTAGCCGTCACCTTGATTTGGACGCTCGATCCGGATTTGGTCGACACGAAGCGCTTGTCCACTTCAAGGGAAGACACAACGCCGATTTCGACCGGAATCGTAACCGTCTTGCCGCCGTACTTCGCGGTGATCGTCGCTTTGCCGCGGGAAACCGGAGTCACGAGGCCGTTATCCACCGTGGCTACTGCCGCGCTGCTGGACGTCCATTCGGCTTCTTTCGTCACGTCTTTAGGCGTTCCGCTGCCATCCGTGCTCGTAAGAGTGATCAGCTTGTTCTCGCCAAGATCGAAATTCAGGAACGACGGGTTCGCCGTCAGCTTGTCCGCCATATCGACTTGAATTTTGAACGTGACCGTCTTGTTATTGAATGTGGCCGTAACGGTCGTTTCGCCGGAAGCGACAGCCGTAACCAGACCGGCATCTACGGTCGCCGCCTTCTCATTGGAACTCGTCCAGGCCGCTTCTTTCGTCACATCTTCTTTCGTGCCGTCCGTATACGTTGCCGTCAGGTCCAGCACTTGGGTACCGGCTTTTTTCAAGGAAATAGTAGTCTTGCTGCCGGTGGTCAACGTTTTCAGAACCCCTACGGACACTTGAACGACAGCCGTTCTCGTCCCGTATTTCGCCGTCACCGTCGCGGCACCTGTGCCTACGCCGGTAATCACGCCTTTGCGTACTTCCGCGATGTCCGCGGCGCTGGAAGTCCAGTCGGCTTTATCCGTTACATCTTCCACCTTGCCGTCGCTGTAGATGGCGTTCAGCGTTACCTTCTCGTAGCTGCCTACTTGGAAGTTAACGGTCTTCGTGCTTGCTTTGATCGTGTTCGGAATATCGACCGACACTTTAACAGTGACGGTTTTGCCGCCGTAAGTCGCGGTTACGTTGGCTTCACCGGCTTTACGTGCGGTTACTTTGCCGTCCGTCACGCTGACAACCGCTTCGTTGTCGACCGACCATTTGGCTTCGTCCGCCACGTCTTCCTTCGTATCGTCGGCATAGGTCGCCCACAGGACGATCTGCTCCTCTTTGCCGGTTTGCAGGAACAACGGCTCCTTCTCGGCTTCCAGACGCTTCGGAACATCCACGTCTACGACGACCGATACGGTTTTCGTGCCGTATTTGGCCGTAACCGTCACTTCGCCCGTAGCATTCGCGAAGAGCTTGCCTTTGACGACGCTGACGATATTCTCGTTGCTGGAAGTCCAGTCCGCGCGGGCTGTAATATCATCGGAGCTTCCGTCGGCATAAGTCGCTTTCAGGGTCAGCTGCTCCGAGCCGTTTTTCTTCAGCAGAACCGTTTCCTTGCCCAGATCCAGCTTGATGGCATTGTCCACGTCTACCTTGATAACAGCGGACTTCGTGCCGTAGCTTGCCTTGATCACAGCCTTACCCGGACCGTATCCGGTTACTTTTCCTTTCAAGACATCCGCCACATCCGGGTTGTCGGATTCCCACTCGGCGATGTCCGAGACATCCTCGGAAGTGCCGTCGGGATAAGTCGCGATCAGGGTGATCGCTTCCGAATCTTTCAGAAGCATGGAGATCTGCGATTTATCGGGATCTACCCGTTTCGCGATTTCGATGCTGACCGGTACGGAAACGGTCTGGTTGTTATATTTTGCGGATACGATCGCCGTACCCGAGCTTTGACCCGTAACGAGACCGTTGACTACCGTTGCCACGGAACCGTTGTCGATGTTCCATTCGGCCTTTTTCGTCACGTCTTCGTTTGTACCGTCGTCATAGTAGGCGGTAAGTTTGATTTGTTCGGATTTGCCTTTGCGCAAATCAATCGTTTGTACGTCTTTAATGAGAGAACGGACATGCTTGCTTACCGTCACGTTGACGATAACCGTTTTCCCTTTATGAGTGGCCGTAATGACGGCTTTGCCTTCTTTCTTCGCCGTAACCGATCCCGCATACACCGATGCGATGTCCGGGGAACCGGAGGTCCAGTCGGTTTTAACCGTAACATTCTCGGTTGCGCCGCTGTCGTAAACCGCGGTTGCCGTAAGGGAAGCGGTGCCGCCTACTTCCAGTGAAAGTTCGTTTTTGTTCAGCACCAGGCTGGTCACTTCCGCGGCCATCGCGCTCATCGCGCCGAAGCTGCCCGTTACCAGAGTCAAGGTAAGGAATAAAGCCAAAATCCTCATTGCCCGCATCATTTCATCTCCTAGTCTTTGTTCTTGTTGGACAGCCATCCGGAAACCTGCTTAGACAAGCCGTCCTTCCTCAGCTGTTCAAAAAGCTGACCTTCTTTTCGTGCCGAACCCGAACTTAATTTCGACGTCCTTGTCGGTACCTGGAAAATATGATCCCCCTTTTAGGTCAATGGCGTTCGCCCGGCAGAAACGGTAACTTCCGATCAAGCGTTCATTAACGCTCGGCTGGCGATTTACCCATTTGTTGGAATCACCTCTTCTAATATCGACAAAAGGCAGTCAAATGTTTAGCCTCCATCTCCATAAACTATCGATCATGCAGAAAATTTCCGTCCTTGATCGTTGATTCCTTCGAACGGAACCACAAAAAAAGCCCGAGGGTATCCCCGATCCGTAATTTCTTGACCGAGCAACCGGCCTCGTTATAACAAACGGCGGCTGTCCGGTCTTATTGATTTTGATGCTTTTCGAACAAATCGTGCAGCTTGCCCGCTGCCTCGTTATACGGCCGGATGCCGCCGTTATCGACGTGGAAATAAAAATTTCCGTCCGCGTAACCCAGATAAGTGTTCTGATCTTTCACCATCAGGATCTGCTCCGATTGCTCCAAGTAATAGTAAGTAGTGTCAAAGCCTTTGAAAACGGCCGCGCCCGGCAGCTCGACATCGCCCGACTGAAGCTTCTCGTCTATCGCTTTATACATAATTTTGGATGTCTTGCCTTCATAATACGTGATGTAGAAGTTCTTATATTCATCCCCGATATCCCCGTCCAGCTCATCCTCTCCCCTCAGAAACGGAGTTCCGAGTATAGCTGTAACGTCACCGGCCTTCTGTTTGAGACGCAGTCCGTTCAGTACGAACGCCCCGTCTTCCACCCCGACCACCGGTTTGTCGAACCGTTTGCCGTACTTGCCCGTTTTATCCATGACGCGGTCGATCAGAACCGCCGCTTCCGCACGGGTAACCGGAGCCTCCAAGGCCAGATCGCCTTCGGCACGGCCCTGCAGGATGCCCTCCTTAACGCAAAGCGCCACGGCATCTTCATCCGGAACCGATTTAAACCTCCATTCCGGCTGAATGAGCTTGCTCACCACACGCACGATTTCAAGGCGGGAAGCGGGATCGAGCATGTTCTTCTCGAAAGCTTCGTCCACAAGGCCCATCTTCGTCTTCGCTTGATCCAAATAAGCTCCGTACCAGGCTGCGTAGCCGGTGAGATCCGGTTTATAAGACGGATCGCCCGCCATCACGGCCATCTTGACGAACTGAACGCCCGTTACCTTCGCACCGGGATCGAAAATTTTATCGGACACCCCGTCGATCACGTGCATTTGGGACGTGCTGATTAAGCTGTCCTGCGCCCAGGCAACGCCGTCAATATCCTCGTAAAGCCAGTGAGCGCCCGCAGGCGATGCAGCCATCACAAGCATTAAGGCCGTTCCAGCGGACAATGCGCCTTTTTTCCAAAAAGAACGTTTCATCCTTTATATTCCTCCTCGGTACGGATATGCAGCATCCCAGATAGGGTATGCAGTACTTTTCGCTGCAGAAGAGAAAAAATCCTCCCCCGAGCAAGAACGCAAAAAAGAAACCCTCGGGGCCGAAGTGGACTCGTCCTTTCTTCCGGCTTCCCCTCCAAAGGATTTAGATTGCCGTCCCTTACAATCCTTACTGCATCTTCCGTCCGTACACCACACGGGACCATAGAAACACCGCATTGCCTATAAGCAGAATCGTAAACTCCCATCCCGTCTTCCCCGTGCTGATAAAATTATAGAGCCCCCAGGCAAGCAGAGCCGCCGTATAAAAAACAAAGGCAATCTTCGCCGACTTGTCCGTCTGGTAGCGTTCCATTTCATCCGCTTTGCGCATTTTAAATTTCATAGTCTTCTCCTCCCGGTGCATGCATGGCTGCCGATCGCCCCTAATACTACACTTGAAATGTCAAATACTTTTTACATCTATCATTATAAAAGAAGAGGCAGTAATGTCAAATCTTTTTTACATTTCAACTTATGCTTCCGTAAAAAAACGCCGTGTGCGCCCCCCTCTTCTGCTATTCAAGGAGACCCGTTAATATTTGGAAACGTCCGTAAGTTGTCTTCAACCCGTTTACGGACGGCATCTGCGGGGTAAGGATATGCTGTAACCGGAACAAAGCTAAACGAAATGAAGAAACAGGCACTAAACCTGAGGAGGTAGTTCAAAATGGATAAGAAAATTGTTGGTGTTTTTGATACTGAAAGAGAAGCTATTCAAGCGATCGATGGTCTTAAACAGCAAGGTTTCCATGCCGATGATATCTCCGTAATTGCTAAAGATAAACAAGATTCAGCCGATATTTTAAATGAAACCGGCACGAAAGCGCCGGAAGGCGTCGCAACGGGCGCAGCTACGGGAGGCGTTCTCGGTGGTGTGACCGGCCTGCTGGCCGGTATCGGCGCGCTGGCCATTCCGGGCGTAGGCCCATTCATCGCGGCGGGACCGATCGCCGCTACATTGACGGGCGCCGCTGTCGGAGCGGGCGCAGGCGGTCTGGTGGGCGGCCTGGTAGGCATGGGCATCCCGGAGGATGAAGCCCAGCAGTACGACAGCTATGTGAACGAAGGCAAAATCCTCGTTCTTGTCGATTCCGATGCCGAACGCGACGCTCACGTCTACGACACGTTCCGCACGAACCGTTCCCTGAACGCATCGACTTACGACGATCAGGTATTCCGCGATACGGATACCCCGGCGTACGACGTCAATTCGGGCCTGCCTTACAACGGCACTGCCGATGACATCGACCGTTCCCGCCGTCTGTAAGAGCTCGATAAACGAGCAAAGGCACCTTCCCTTATAAAATAAACGCAAAGCCCCGATCCTTCTTCAAGGATCGGGGCTTTTATTTTAAAGGATACGCACGGGCAGGGCAGACCGATAAAACTTATCCGTTCTATCCGTGAAACAACTTTTATAGGCCCCGGCAAATATATTCGGCCAGCGTACGCACCATAGCTCCGGTGCCGCCCTTCGGATCGACTCCGCGGTCACCCCAAAGCCATGCCGTACCGCCCGTATCCAGATGGATCCACGGCTTGTTTTCGGTAAATGCCTCGATAAACGAGCCGCCCATGATCGCTCCCGCCCATTTATGGGCCGCGGCGTTTTTAATATCGGCGACCGAGCTGCGCAGCATTTCCCGGTATTCGGGGAAGTTCGGCAGCTGCCACACCTTTTCACCCGCTTGTATGGAAGCTTGAAGAACGGAAGCCAGGAAGGCGTCATCGTTCGTCTGGGCACCGGTAGCGACATCGGCGAAAGAGACGAGAACCGCGCCCGTCAGCGTAGCGATGTCGATCAGACGGGTCGCCCCTTTCTCAATCGCGTACGTGACACCATCCGCAAGGATAAGACGCCCTTCCGCGTCCGTGTTCAGCACTTCAACTGTCCGTCCGCTTAAAGTCGTAATAATATCGCCCGGACGCATTGCCGTTCCGGAAGGCATATTCTCGGCGGCCGGTATGACAATCCGCAGGTTGATGCGCGGCTTCAGCCGGCCCACCACAATCAGCAGCCCGAGCAGCACCGCGGCTCCGCCCATGTCGCTGATCATCTCTTCCATTCCGCCCGCCGGCTTGATGGAAATACCGCCGGTGTCAAAGGTGACGCCTTTGCCGACAAGCCCCAGCACCTCGTCCGACGACGGATCACCGTCATAGCTCAGCGTGATCATGCGCGGCGGATTCGCGCTGCCGAGGCCCACGGCCGCGAGCGCTCCCATGCCGCGCTCCACAATCGCCTGCTCATCCAGCACCTCGCAGGCGATTCCGAACTGCCCGGCCAGCTTCTCCGCTTCTTCCGCAAGATCGGAAGGAAGCAGCAGATTGCCGGGCAGGTTCGTCAGGTCGCGCGCATAGTTCGTCGCGACCGCATACGCTTCGGCGGCGCCGACCGCCGCCCGCAGCTCTTCCACGTTCAGCGGGACGCGCTGAACGAACAACTGCGCCGCGGCCAGTTCCTGCCGCGGCTTCGCCTCCCGCGCGTACGTCGCGATGCGGTACGCGCCGAGCAGCAGCCCTTCCGCCACGGTGAACACCGCCAAGGCGGAAGACGCCGCACCGGCAGGCCGTGAGCCTGCCGCGCTCGTGCTCTGCGGGGCAGGCGATGTCCGTGCATCCACCGCACCGCTCGTGCCTGGGAGCTCCGCTTGGATGCCGTCCACACTTGCGGCCTTCACCGCAGCGCCTCCCGTGGCACCGGCTCCTCCTGCCGCCTGCGCGGCAAGCGGAGCGGCATATGTCCCGCCGCGCGGAGGCTCGGCCGGGAAGGCCCCCTCCGGCAGCAGCACAGCCAGGCGGCCCAGTCCGAGCCGCTGCGCCTCCCGGGCCGCTTGAACGGCCGCCAGCCGCAGCGTGTCGCGTCCCGCCGGCGCCGCACCGAGACCGGCTGCGATCACATACGGCGCAGCCAGGCGGCCATAAGCCGGAAGCACGGTGACTTCGCCGGCGCTTCCTTGAAAGCGTCCGGCCCGCTTCAGCCGTTCAAGCTCGGCCAGAAGCTCCTGCGGCAAATCCGGCAGGCTCCGCCGGTCCCCCTCAGTCGTGAAGAACAGCAGGGCATCCGCATCCGCCGAGGCCCATCCTCCGTTTTCCGCGATAGTAATTTTCGTATTTGTCGTATAGTCCGCTCTCATCAAAAATTCAGCTCCTCTCATGCCTCCCGAAGCAATTGTTTCCCTTCGGTCCGCGTGTGCAGTATTCCCGTTCTAAATAGGCAAAACTCCCTCAGGCCGGCGAGTTTACCTGCAACTATCGTCAGCGGGGAGCATAGGGATATTCTTTTCTATTGTAATACACGGGGGCTTCAGTTTAAAGGGAGCTGGATCCGGAAGCTTGTCCCCTCTCCAACCTCGCTTTCCACATGAATGACACCGCCATGGTTTTTGATGATACGGTAGCAGACGGAGAGTCCAAGGCCGGTCCCGTCTTCTTTCGTCGTGAAGAAAGGGTCGAACAGCTTTGAAAGCGTTTTCTGATCCATCCCTCTTCCGTTGTCCTCTATGTAAATCCATACCTGATGATCCACTTTAATGGTCCGGATGCGAATAAGCCCATGCTCTTTCTGTCCGTCGGACATCACTTCTATGGCATTTTTAACGATGTTGAGCAGTACCTGCTTGATCTGCTTCACATCTACCCATACGTACAAATTCGGGTCCGATTCGCTCAACTGGATATCGCAGCCTTTTAACAAAGCCTCGCTCTCGAACAGCAGCACGACTTCCTTGATAAGCGAAGCGATCTGAATCTTCTGCTTCACGGGAGCCGTCGGCTTGGACGAATTTAAAAATTCAAAAATAATATCGTTGGCCCGGTCGATTTCACTTAAAATAATATCCGCGTAATCCTGTTTGCCCAGGCGGAGCAGCTCCGGCTGCAAAAGCTGAATAAACCCGCGGATCGACGTAAGCGGATTGCGGATTTCGTGAGCGATGGAAGCCGCGATTTTGCCCAGCATAGCCAGCTTGTCGTTATAATAGACGGATTGCTCGATCCGCTTGAAGTCGGTCACGTCCTTGACGGAAATGAGAATGTCTCCGTCCAGCTCTTCATCGTACTTGGCCGTCACCAGAAAGTGCTGGCCCTTCTCGTCAATCACTTCCTGAAAGGGGAGTCTGTACACGAACATCTCACGGTGGAGCTTGATCAGAAGCTTGCGCATCCCTCTCGACAGTTTACGCAGCCGGACCAGCTCGTAGAATGTCCTCCCGATCATGCTTTTGCGGGGCAGTCCCAGAAACTGACCCAGCTTTACGTTGGCAAACGAAAGAAAGCCCTCCTGGTCGAACAACGCTATTCCGCTGTCCATATGCTGGAGCACGTTCTCATACTTGCTGTTGGCCGACTGGAACGAAGAGTCCTGCATCAATTTGCCGGTAAAGCCTCTTGACGAATCTTTAACGGCCTGCCCGAATGGCGGCGCACAAAAGGAGATCACTTCACTAAGAATTTGGAACGATTGCTGATAATACAGCACAGCATCTTCAGGTCCGGCAGGGAGGATTAACTCCCGCATGCATCTATCATGCAGAAGAGTCACCTCTTCCGGCAGCATAGCGGAGATAAACGGCTTGAGAGTGCTGGAATAAGAGCGGGCTTCTTCCGGTCCGCTTTGCATCAATACTTGCAAAACTTGCAGGTACATCGTTCGGATATCCGGCATGTGACTCCTCCTAGATTATGCGTGGGGTTGTGTACCCGGCACGACGACACTTTTCGTCAAAAATCAAGGTTTTTTCGTCATTATCTTACATTTCCTCGCGATTTTGTTAATTATCGGAATCTCACTCATTGTAACATAGGAAGTTTAAAATTACGATACGATTTGGAGCGTAAAGAGAGGAAAATGTAAGATCCCGCCTTAAACACGGCGCGCCCGCCGTCGGCCGATTTTACTGCCTGTCCGGAGGCAAGAGCCAAATAACCCCGCGGGCAGCGGGGTTATCTTCTCCTATTGGGCCTGTTTCAGTCCGACTGTGTGCTCGTTCAGGCAATGAAACGGGCATCCGCTCAGCCGATCGTATAATAAGCCTGCCCGTCTTTGAATTGAATCCGGAAAGAATGTCCGTTCTTCCAGGAATCGCGGTCATCCCTGTCGTCGTCTTTCTCGTGTTCCTTGTCTTTCTTTTCTTTTTCTTTCTGCTTCTCGCGTTCTTTCTCCCGTGCTTTTCTTTCTTTTTCTTCCTTTTCCTTCTGTTCCGCCTGTTTCCTCTTCAGCTCTTCCTGAGCCCGCTTATATTCCCGCTCCACCTTTTGACGAAGCCATTCTTCCCGCGCGTTATCCGCATTGCCGCTGCCCGTATAGGTATTCTCCTTCTTCGGGGTCGGAGTAGGTGTAGGCGTCGTTTTGGCTGCGGGGGTCTTGCCGCCCGTATTCGCCGTGTTTCCTGCAGAATTGTTTGGAGGCGTGGGCGTCGGTGTAGGAACCGGCGTCTCGGAGGGAACCGGCTGATTCTTCTCTTCTTCGCCGGGAAGAGCCACGTTATCCTTGTTCCAGGAGCCTTCCTTTTCCATAGCCAGCCAATTTGTAAGATTGTCTTTGTTGATAGGCTGCGTGCGGTTGTACAGCTTACCCATTCCGCCCATCTGCTTCGCCAGGGTGTAAACGGACATTTCGCGCAGCTGATCAAGGCTGATCTCCGTTCCCATACTTTTGGCGTTCAAATAAATCGCGTACTTGCCCGTGGACAGCTGATGCGTGCTCGCTTCCTTGCGCAGCTCCGGAGGCGCGGCGAAAGCCGCTACCGCATATTTGCTCATATCGGCATGGTTGGCGAGCAGGTGGTCCGTTACCTGCTTCTCCATTTTGTCGGCCAGCAGAACGTCGCTCACCTTGCGTTCGTTGCCTACAACCGTACTCGAAATGATAATATCCCCTTCGCCTTTAGCGAGCGGGCCCTGATCGAGCCAATCCAGAATGACGGATGCCGCCTGGGTCAGAGGCTTGCCCTCCACATGAAGCGCCTTGGCCATCTGGGCGCCGTCCTGATTGAGCCCTCTGACTTCCCGTACGATTTCCGCGTCGTCGAGCGCAAGCTCTACGCTCGGGTTGACGTCCATCGTCACGTAAGCCGCCACCTTTACCTGGGTGCCCATGTTTAATAAGCCGCCGATGAAGACAAAACAAATAATCGCGGCAGCCGCAAGCCCGGATGTCAGAACCAGGATCTGAGAACGTCCGAATCCCACTGCCGATTTGTAACGGATTTCTTGTCCGACTTGGCAGTTGCGCCCTTTATTGGAAATGCGCTCGAAACGCCCCTCCTCCGTCATGACAATGATGCTGTTTCCCTTCAGCTCCATGACGATGCCTTTACTCATATGCCTCTCTTCTTTCCTGGAAAGTTTGCTTTGATTGCTCTTTAATATGCAGATATTCTTTGAGATATGGATAGGAGCCGGTGTGTATGAGCGCTATGGCAATCAAATACTTTCGGTTACGTTCCAGCGTTTTGCGGGAGACGCTAACCTTACCCAGAAGTTCCTTGATAGGAAGCTGCTTTTTGCTAAGCAGAAGACGCATCAGTTCAGGGTCTTCGGAGAGGAGCTTACCGATCCCGAATAGCATGATACGAGAATCTTCGTGCTTGGGAGAGGCATCGACCAAATCGGTAAATTGAATGGAGAAAACGGCAAGGTTGCGGTTAAATTCCATAATTTCTCCGCGGCGTTCTTCTATGCCCTTCTGTTTCTCATACTGTTCCAGCGCTTGATGAATCTCGATGGGATTTACGTAATGATCTTCTTCGTCCTCCTGGTCAAACGCACTGTACGGAATCTGTCCCTTAAACCGCTGCTCCTTCCTCAAATAATCGATCAGTCTGCGGCGCATCACCGTCTCGGCAAAACCGAGAAACGAACGCCCCATGTCATGGGAGAACTGATTAATGGCTTCGTTAAACGCGGCTAAAGCAATACTAAATTCATCGTCTCTGGCAGGATCAATATATCTTTTGCAAAAGCGGCTTGCCACCTTGATGACAAACGGCTGGTAATCCGAGATAAACTGATTGCGCAGACGCAGGTCTCCCTGCTGTATTTTCTTCACAACCTCTTCAGGCTGCGGTGCGTTTTTTTGGTGGTGGCTGGACTGACGTTTGCTGCCGAATAACTTCTTAAACAGTACCAGAATCACTGTTCCACCTCACTTATACAATTCGATTTCCAGCAATTTCTTCGGGGGGTCAATCTTTGCTATTATAGCACAAGCTTTAATATCGGCGAAAAAGTTAAGTAATTTCACAGGAGTTTCTCAGAAAACAAAGCCGAATACCCCTCATCTTCTCAAAAAATGCCGAAGAAGCATAATTATATTCCAGCATAAGTAAATTAATGGTATTATCAGGTGGAAAGGAGTGAAGAAAATGTTTCACAAAAAATGGCTCGTTTCCGCCGCTGTCGTAAGCCTGCTTGTTTCGGGGAGCACCTTCGCCGCCTCAGCAGCCCCGGCATCCGGAGAAGCCGAAAACTGGGATAAACCGTCTGCCGCTAAGTTTCAGTCTTATAAAATCGAACAGAAGCTGCTGTACACGAAAGCAGACGTCCGGTGGAGCGGCGAACAGCTTGACAAGTTTCAGAACACGGACCGCTACCGGCAGTTTTTTCCGGCCTTCCGTTTGCAGGTTCAAGAATCGGTAGACACCCGCGCCAAATTAATGGTCTCCAACCTGCCGGGAGCCAAATTTACACGGACAAAAGCCGGGTATACGGACGGGGAGGAGATAAAACTTTCCGTTCTGGACACTTCCTCACTAACCCAGAATAAACCGTATACGTTCTATACGGCCTGGTTGAACCTACTGGAAGACCATCCCACCGTCTCTCTTAGTTCGCTTCAAAGATATTCCCAGCCCGGCGGCAGCCTGTACGATCTTTCCGGTCCCGCAGACCTGCTCCACAAGGAAAATTTTACAAATGCGGAGCCCTTGGATATGAAATATAACCGATTGGGCCTGCCGCCCGGTTTTGACGACCTCTTCAAACAATATCCGCATCAAAAAGAACCTTCCGCAACCAAAGTAAAAAGTTATGCGCTTATCAATTCCAAAGAAGCCCTGGAGGCTTTCAAAAAGGAAGCTGCCAGTACGCTGCATAACTCTTTCGACAGCGAGAAAGTTCAATTTGCGGTTACGTTTACTAAACCTTTCACGGCGCAGCATTTAAAGAAACTCGAAGAGAAATACGAGTTGAATCTGGCTCAAATTTATGCGGCCGGAATCACAGCCAACAAAGAAGAGTACACCGTAAGCTGGTTTGACTCCGATGTGGAGACCGCTTCCTTGTTAAGAATCCCGCAAGCCGGATTTATTCACTTCAACTTGACCGAGCTGGAAGGCACCGCAACCGTGGAAGGCTTAAATAAACTCAGACTCGATCTGAACCCCGATGTTATAGAAATCGCGCCGCTTGATGAACCGGCCCCGACCGGTATCCATTGGCTGAACCGAAAATTTCTTAACCAATAATTCCTGCACTTATCAATTAAGCTGTATGAAAACCCCTTCTCACCCGGCTGTCCCAGCGCCTTGCACAAAACAAAAAGGCCGGTCAGAACACTCTGACCGGCCTTTTTCGTATGAGACTATCATCTATTATATAAGTGTGGTTATTTGCTTCACAGCTTACGGGCTTTGAGGCGTACGGCCTTTCACAAGCTTGCTCCGGCGGCGGCTGAGCACCTGAAGGCGTTTTTTGAGCTGTTCCTCCCATGCGTCGTCTCCCAGAGACTTGGCGACCGAAAGCAAATCCAGCCCCATATCGATCTGATTCTGAACAATTTCCATCGGTTCCTCATCCTCGTGGTTCACGCAGTTCTCATAAATAGCCGGTCCCTGCTTGCCTTCCACATAATCGATGAAATCAACCTCGGCGGCACCGTCTCCGTGCGCGTATTCGGCCAGCAGCTCATACTCGTTTTCTATCAGATGATGAACCTCAATCCGGTGGCAGACCGGACAGAAAAGAATCGGGACATTGTGAATGCTTGTTCGTATATGTTTAAGGGTCCCTTTCGACCCGATCATACTTGCACCGCAGCAAAAACTCATAATACTTCCCTCCCAAGGATCGTCCTGCAGACCTTCCCGGCCTGCGGAAGTGAATTTACGCATGTCGTTTGCATGTGATGCTTTATTTTACAACATTCCTATTCACCGGCACAAAGGAAAATTCCTCTTTTTCTAGCAAATTAGGCCTCGCACCATTCCGTTATTGGCAGGCGGAACCGGGAGCTTCCCTCTATCGAAGACCAAGCCGGCCGCGCTTCTAACACTAACAAACCCCGCATAAAATAAGAGGAACAGGACTTCCGGGAACTGCTTTAAGCAAGCCGGAGTCCCTTTTACAACCAGATCGGAGGGACTGTGCAATGACGATTATTCCCATCATTTCTCGGCAGATCGCTTTTGCGAAATTCGAGAGCCAGACCGGTGAATTCTCGGTTTATTACCACACGGGAAAGGTGGAGAACTATACCGGTTTCGACCTGGAAGACATTCAAGCCCTGTGGGACTCCCCAAACCGTTACGACACACTGATTCGCTTAACGGAATCCCGCCGGCTTCCTCAAACTACCCCTACATGAAGAAGTCGGACCGGAGGTGAAATAACCGGCAGTGACCGGGCAGGCATCCGGAAGCGCGGGGCCTCACGCGCCGCCTGTATTCACCTGCTGCCTCCCTCAAAGATTGGGGGCTTCCTTCCGCTGTGCTACAATAGAACCAATCCAAACGATACGGCTTATGTCCGGCAAGGAAGAGAGGTATTTACTCTGCACGGTCCCCGTCCATTCCAACCCCCGCTGCTGCGGCCCAAGCTCGGCAGTGTGCATCTTATGATTCAGCAGCAGACGGTTCTGTTTATTTACTGGTCGGCTTCATCCCGGCTGGCTTCCATGATCGCCGATTACGGAACCGGAGCCGGTGAATGTCTGCTGAACGTCCGCGTAAGCGGATATTGCGAAGGCTCCGGCGAGGCTGTCGTATATGAGGTCCGAACCTCTCCGCCGGCGGAAAATACCGGTTCCGCCTATATCCGCACAGAGGGCCGGAAGGGCTTTTGGCAGGCAGAGCTGGGAATGCTGAGTGCAAACCGCGCCTTTCTCCCTTTCGTGAGGTCCGTTCCCGTATATACGGGCGGTGGTCCCGCGTTTTCGGACGTGGAAAGACGGCACGCCGGGCATAAACAGGACCCGTTTCCTCTGCTGCCGCTTGATTACGGCCTCTATTCTACTTACACGATCTATCCGCCGCCCAAACAGGAAGGAGAAAAGCCGTGAGCACGTCCCAGCCCGTTCCCGCTCTGCTCGTTCTTCACGCGCATCTGCCTTACGTGTACCGGCCCGACGGCGGCCTCACTCTGGAAGAATATTGGTTCCATGAAGCGATGTGCGACGTCTATCTTCCTTTCGTGGAATGCATGGACCGTCTGCTGGCCGATAACATTCAGTCCCCCGTGACCTTGTCCGTGAGCCCCGTGCTTTTGTCTATGTGGGAGAATCCCGCCCTGCTGAATCGTACGCGGGAAATATTGAAGCGGCGCGTCGAGCTCGGATTCAAAGAAATAGAACGGCTTGCAGACAAGCCCGGACCTGCCTCTCTCGCTTCCCGTTATGCCGCAAGGTATGCGGATATGCTTGATCTATTCGACGTGATGGACGGCCAAATGATTCCCCGGCTGCGTTTGTACGCCGAGCGGAGCCTGATACAGCTCATTCCCTCCGCCGCCGCTCACCCTTTCCTCCCTTTGTTCAAAACGGAGGAAGCCGCGTATGCGCAGCTTTATACCGCCGTGACAGAGTTCCGGCGGCATTTCGGCTTTGCCCCGTCCGGGATTTGGCTGCCGGAATGCGGATATGCATCCTGGCTGGAGCCTATACTGCGTAAGCTGGGGCTGCGCTTTACGATCCTGGAGGCCTCCCCGGACGACAAAGCGGCTGGCACGGTACGCGGGCCTGCGGCTCCATACGTCACTCCGGGCGGCCTGCAGGTTTTCACCCGGGATGCCGCAGCCTCGGCTCTTGTATGGAGCCGGGAAAGCGGCTATCCCGGCCATCCCGATTATCGCGAATATTACCGCGATATCGGCTATGAGCTCGGCCGGGGCACTCCGGCCGAGCAGGCTTACATCCGGCCGTACGTGCTGCCGGACGGTACTCCCGCCGCGACAGGCTACAAGTACTGTCGCGTAACGGGCTTTGCCGCTGGCGAAAGCGGAGCCGGAGGCAAAGCCCCTTACGACGCCGGCCGCGCGTCGGAGCTGGCCGCCGTGCATGCGAGGCATTTTCTCGCATCGCTCGGCGCAGCGGCGCCTCCGGGCAGCGCAGCGGCTGCGGACCCTGCGGCGGACTCGGCGCGGCAAACGCACGCAGCACCGGAAGCCGAGCCCGTCCGTTTCTCCGGCAGCTATGCTGAAGAGAGCGGGGCCTGCCCGCAGGCCGTTCCTGCCTCGGAGGCGCGCCTGCTGCCGCCCCGGCCGGTTTCCGTCTGCGCCTTCGACCTGGAGCTGTTCGGGCACTGGTGGCACGAAGGCCCCCTCTGGCTGGAAACCCTGCTGCGGGAAGGTGACCGTGTCCGGCGGCAGCGGCATTCCGCCGGCGATTCTCGTAGCGGCTCCTTACTCCGCAGTTCGGAGGAGCAGCCTGTGTTTCTAACGCCCTCTCTATATGAAGAGCGCCGCGCTTTCGAGAAAGGCATTGCCCCCGTTCTATCCAGCTGGGGACGGGGAGGCGATGCCAGCGTCTGGCTGAATCCGGCCACCGACTGGATGTATCCGCTTCTGCATGAAGCGGAAGAAGCTATGAAACGGGCCGCCGCAAAAGCCGCCCGGACTGACTCCACAGCAAAAAAAGCTCAACAAGCCCTCGGGACGTCATATGACATGATCCCGGACACGGCCTCGGAGCCATATTCCTGCAAAATTTCCGTCCCCCGTCCGGGCCCGCAGCAAAATGAAAATCTTTCGCACCCTGCTCTCATCGACAGAGTTTTACGCCAAGCCGCGCGGGAGCTTATGCTCGCCCAAAGCAGCGATTGGGCGTTTATGATCGAATCGGGAGAAATGGCGGGCTTTGCCGCCGGAAGATTTCGGGAACATCTGAATAACTTCTATCAATTGATACCGATAATGGATGATATAGATGCGAGACAGCCCCCGGCTTTTACAACCGGAGAGCTAGAATTGCTTCATAGAATGGAAAAATACGCTCCGCTCTTTCCCGGGGCGGACTGGAGAGCTTACCTTCCCGGGCAGCTTGCCGAAGCTCTGCCGGGCACGGCGCCCACCGAAGTTTCGTCCCCGGTTCTGTCCGGGCAAGCGGCGCCCCCTAAAGCTGCAAACGAGAAGCCGCCCGCCGGAAGACCGCAGGTAAAACCGCCTGCCACGAACAGCCCGCCCGCAGTTCCGGAGAACGGAAAAAATGCCGCCCTCCACGTCCTCGTGCTGGCCTGGGAATTTCCGCCGCATCTTATAGGGGGACTCGGGCGTTCGGTGGGAGACCTGACCGCACAATTGGCCCGTGACGGGCATAAAGTGCATGTGATCACATGCCGCCGGAATGATGAAGCCTCGGACAGTCTTATGAACGGCGTACACGTTCACCGCGTGGAAGTGCCGCCAAGCTCCCAAACCCCCGCTTTTCTCGACTGGGTGTTCGGGTTGAATATCGCCATGATTTTGCGGGTGGAGCGTCTGATGGAGGAGCACCGGGAGCTTCGGTTCGATGTCCTCCACGCGCACGACTGGCTCGTCTATTACGCTGCCCGCGACTGCAAACAGACTCTCGGCCTGCCGCTTGTCGCTACCCTGCACGCAACCGAACACGGCCGCAAGCTGGGCCGCCTGGACGATCCCGTCTCCCGTAAAATTCACGCTGCGGAAAGCAGTCTCGTGGAGCTGGCCGATAAACTTATCGTATGCAGCGATTCCATGGCGGAGGAAGTAACGTCGCTTTTCAACCGTACAAAAAACGGCCTGACGGTCATTCCGAACGGGCTTCCTTTCACTCCGGGGGCCGATAACAGCCGGGAGCCGCTTCCGGTTCCCGCATGTGCCGCTGATTCCGGAGATTCGCAAGGATCGCCATTGGCGAAACGCCGGATTTTATATCTAGGACGCCTCGTGCCCGAGAAGAACGTTCCGCTGCTTCTGGCAGCGCTCCCTTATATCCTGGACCGGTTCCCCGGGACGGAGCTCGTTATCGCCGGAACGGGACCGGAGGCGGCTTCCCTCGGCCGGCTGGCCTCTCCCTTCGGGGACCGCGTGCGGTTTACCGGCTTCGCCGACGAAGCCGCCAAAGCCCTGCTTTTGGCGGAAGCCGACGTCTGCGCCATTCCAAGCCTATACGAGCCCTTCGGGATCGTAGCGCTTGAAGCGATGCGAGCGGGCGTCCCTCTCGTCGCTGCGGATACCGGCGGGCTCGCCGGGCTTGTCGAAGACGGCGTAGACGGCTTCCGGCTTCCTCCCGCGGATCTCCGGGCTTGGGCCGGGAAGATTTGCCTTCTGCTCGGCGATCCGGAGCTTGCGGCTCTTTTTGCGAAACGTGCCTCTGCTAAATTACGCACGTGCTTTAATATGAAGGAAATCGGAGCCGCCACCGCGAACGTTTACCAAAGCGCCATAAATTGCCAAAGATCGACAAAAACTTGTTGACCTCTTCTTCTGAAAACGGTAACCTTATGGCGAATAACCTGGATTTACCAGTAACCAGTAAGGAAGTGATTTTTTGCCCAGACATTTCGTTGTCGGTAACGGGAAGTTTCTCATCAATCTGGATGAACACTCTTACATGCGGGATTTGTATTATCCCTATGTAGGGCAGCTGAATCATATCGGCGGGTATCATTGTCGTGTCGGAATTTGGGTGGACGGTGCTTTTTCGTGGTTGGACGCGCCTGAATGGCAGTTTCAGCGTGCTTATGTGGAAGACTCCTTAGTGACCGACGTGAAAGCGACGCATCCCGGCCTCGGGGTTACGCTTCGCATTCAAGACGGCGTGCATCAGCGGGAGGATATTTTTCTGAAGCGGATTCAGATCACCAACCATCACTCGGCGGTGAAGGAAGTACGGGTATTTTTTAACCAGGATCTCGTCATCAACGAGACGGAAGTCGGCGACACCGCCGCCTATTACCCGGCCAATCACACCGTTTTCCACTATAAAAAAGACAAGTACTTCATGTTCAACGGAAGCACGGGAACGGACGGCATTTTTCAGTATACGACAGGAGTCAAGCGCTTTTACAATGCCGAAGGGACATGGCGCGACGCCGAGGACGGTCACCTGATGGGCAATCCTATCTCGCAAGGCTCGGTCGACAGCACCATTTCGTTCCGGATGTATGTGCCGCCTTCCGGCGATCACACCCTGTACTACTGGCTGAGCGCGGGCCATACGCTTGAAGACGTGAAAAAGCTCGACAAGTATGTCAAGGAAAACCATCCCGGCAAGCTTCTTGACCGCGTCCAAATTTACTGGCAGCGCTGGGTCAACAAGACAGAGCGGTCATTCGGCGATCTGAGCGGAGAAGTGATCCGCCTGTTCAAGCAGAGCCTGCTCATCGTACGCACCCAGACCGACGTAAACGGCGCGATTATCGCCGCTAACGATTCGGACATCATGCAGAGCAACCGCGACCATTACAGCTATATGTGGCCGCGTGACGGCGCTCTGGTCGCCTACTCCATGTCCATGGCCGGTCATCAGGCGATGATGGAGCCGTTTTACCGTTTCTGCGCCAACGTCATTTCTCCCGAGGGGTATTTGCATCACAAATACAACCCGGACGGAACCGTCGGATCGAGCTGGCATCCCTATGTGCATAACGGCGGCGAGCAGCTGCCGATTCAGGAAGACGAGACGGCGCTCGTGCTGTTCGCTCTCTGGCAGGACTATAAGAAGCACGGCAATCTGGAGCTGGTACAGTCCCTCTACCGTGATCTCATCCGTAAAGCCGCGCGTTTCATGTCCACCTACATCGATCAGGAGCTGAACCTGCCGAAGCCGAGCTACGACCTGTGGGAGGAACGCTACGGCATCTACACATTCACCGCTTCCGCGGTTTACGGGGGACTGATCGCCGCCGCCAATTTCTGCAACCTGTTCGGGGATGAGGAACGGAGCAGCCGCTACCGCCATACGGCCGAGAAAATCAAAAACGGCATCCTCACTCATCTCTGGGACGAGAAAGAAGGCCGTTTCGCCCGGGGCTTGCATCAGAAGGACGGAACCTGGGTCCGCGATATGACACTGGAAAGCTCGGTGTACGGTATATTCGAGTTCGGCGTTCTGCCGGCGGACGACGACCGCGTGGTACGCACGATGCAGGCCAACAAGAACGGCCTGTCCATCAAGACCCCTGTCGGCGGCGTAGCCCGTTATCATCACGATTATTATTTCCAGCGGTCGCAGGATATTAACCAAGTGCCGGGCAATCCCTGGATCATCTGCACGCTGTGGATCGCCGAATGGGAAATCGAATGCGCCAAAACGCTTGCGGACCTGGAAACACCGCGGCAGACACTGGAATGGGTCGTGAACCATCAGATGGAAAGCGGGATTCTTCCCGAACAGCTCGATCCGTATAACGGCGATCCGGTATCCGTGGCTCCCCTCACTTGGTCTCACGCTACCTTCGTTCTCGCCGTCGTCAAATATTTGAGCAAATACGAGCAGCTTGCGGGAAAATAAACCTGCCTGCTCCTGATAAAAACCGCAAGCCGTCGTAATTGACCGGCCCGCGGTTTTTTTCCGTCTTCAGAGGCTACAGCCGCTCTTCAAACACATCGGCATATTTCTCAGCGCTCCACAAAGCCTCTAGTTCTTCCGGTTTGTTCATCTCAATCTGAATGAGCCAGCCCGAACCATAGGGAAAACGGTTAATATAGTGGGGATTTTTACCGAGCACCCGGTTAATGGACACAACAGTCCCGGACAACGGCATAAATACATCCGTCTCCGCCGTAACGGACTCCATCGTACCGAGCAGATCGCCGGCCTGCAGCTCCTCCCCTTCTTCCGGAAGCTCCGCAAACACAACCAGTCCGATTTCCATTTGAACGTAATCCGTCAATCCGATCGTAGCCCGGCTTCCGTCTACCCGGACCCACTCGTGATTCGGGGTATACAGCAGTTCCTGCGGGATATCCATCCTGCTCCTCCTTTCTTGCCTGAAAGGTCAAGACTTTCTCACTAGCATACACCAATCCGGGCGGGAATCGTACTGCTTCACGTCAGTCATACGGCTTCCCCTTCTTTTCCCTGTATCTGAAAAACGAACTCGCTATCGGCTTCCTCCGTTCACTTGTGACATCCGCCGATCTTCACATTGCTTCCACGTAACAAAAGCTCCCCGCCCGCCGCCGTTAAGCGGAAAGTGGGGAGCTTTTATAATCAGTCCGTTAGCTTATTTTACGGACAGGTTTTTGTCGCCAGGCTTCCAGTTCATCGGGCACAGGCCGCCGGACTGAAGAGCTTGCAGGACGCGAAGAGTTTCTTCTACGCTGCGACCTACGTCGTTGTGGTTAACGACTTGGTATTTCAGTTCGCCTTCCGGATCGATGATGAACAGGCCGCGCAGAGCTACGCCTTCTTCTTCGATCAGGACGCCGTAGTCGCGAGCTACGGATTTCGTCAGGTCAGCTGCCAACGGGAAGTTCAACTTGCCCAGGCCGTTGTCCTCACGAGCGGTATTGATCCATGCACGGTGAGAGTGCTTGCTGTCCACGGAAACACCGAGGATTTCGGTTTTCAGATCCTTGAAAGTGGAAGCAGCTTCACTAAGTGCCGTAATTTCAGTCGGGCATACGAAAGTGAAATCTAGAGGATAGAAGAAAAGTACCAACCATTTGCCTTTGTAATCGGAAAGAGAAGCCGTACCGAAATCCGTTCCGTCTCCAAGTGCGGTTTCCATCGTGAAATCAGGAGCCGGTCTTCCTACCAAACGTTCTGCCATGTCAAAAATTCCTCCTTTAATCTATTCCTTGTCGAATAATAAAATGGTATCATCCACCCAAAAGAAAGTCAAGATTATAGACTCTATTAAATAATAATTATTATAAATCCATGACAAAAGTGCGAACATTTGCTTCCGTTGCAGTTTCGTCTTTTTGATTTCGCCCGCTCATTCCATGCTTTTGGAACGAATCTCTTCCTATTATAATAGTGCGCATATTGTATGGCTTCGGACTTCGTCTTTTATTCACAAAAGAAAACACGCAGAATGTATTTCACTTCTGCGTGTCGGTGTAGGGCGTTCATTATTTGCGGATGGCCGCGACGATCAGGTCGCCCATTTCTTTGGTGCCGATCGCTTTCGATTTATCGACCGCGATATCGCCCGTACGGTGACCCGCATCGAGGACTTCCTTCACGGCCCGCTCGATCGCGTCCGCCGCTTCGTGATAGCCGAACGTCAGGCGGAACATCAGGGCCACCGAAAGGATGGTCGCGATCGGGTTGGAGATCCCTTGACCGGCGATGTCCGGTGCGGAGCCGTGTACCGGCTCGTACAGCCCGAAGCTGCCTTCGCCCAGCGAGGCGGACGACAGCATGCCGATCGATCCGGTCAGCATCGCCGCTTCGTCGCTCAGAATGTCTCCGAACATGTTCTCGGTGACGATGACGTCGAAGCTGGAAGGACGACGCAGAAGCTGCATCGCGCAGTTGTCGACGAGCACGTGCTCAAGCTCGACGTCCGGGTAATCCGCGGAAATGCGGATAACCGTTTCTCTCCACAAGCGGGAAGTCTCCAGCACGTTCGCCTTGTCGACCGAAGCCAGCTTCTTGCTGCGCGTGCGGGCGATTTCGAACGCCTGGCGGGCGATGCGCTCCACTTCGCTTACGTTGTAAGCGCAGGTGTCCACCGCTTCTTGTCCGTTCTCTGTCTCACGGCGGAATTTCTCGCCGAAGTAAATGCCGCCCGTCAGCTCGCGGACCACGATAAGATCCGTACCGTCAAGCACTTCCGGCTTGAGCGTGGACGCGTCCTTCAGGCAGTCGAACACGACTGCAGGGCGGATGTTCGAGAACAAGCCGAGCGCTTTGCGGATACCGAGGAGCCCTGTTTCCGGACGAAGCTCTTTCGGATTGTTGTCCCACTTCGGACCGCCTACGGCTCCGAGCAGTACCGCGTCGGCGCGCTGACACAGTTCCAGCGTTTCCTGCGGCAGCGGCGTGCCTTTCTCATCGATGGCGATTCCGCCGAACAAGCCGTGCTCCGTTTCAAAGCGGTGACCGAAAAGCTCCTCCGTTTTCTTGAGAACTTTCTCCGCTTCCGCAACGACTTCCGGGCCGATTCCATCCCCCGCGATGACGGCGATTTTTTTCACGTCTGACATGTTCGTTCACTCCTTTGGATTGTCCGTAGCTGACAGGGCCGTGCTAATCCGATCCCTACTGCATCTCTACTTTCAGTTTTAACACATTTGGTAACGGATGACTAAGATATAAAAGCTATCAGTTTCATAGGAAAAACCTATAAATAAACTCACAGCATGTCTTTCGCCTCTGCCTGATTCCAAAATGCCGCCGTCTCTTTCACCTCTACTGCCGGCTTTAACCTTAACGAAAAAAAAAGACCCTGCCCTGGTCATATCTGATTCTAACGTTCAGACATAACCCGGCAGGATCTCTTATAACTGTTCAAAAACTATGCTTTCGGAGCCGCCGCCAGCAAAGGCTGCAGAACGGCGTCCAGGCGTTCAAGGCCCAGCCTGATTTCCGCTTCTCCCGCATGCGTGTAATTCAGGCGCATCGTGTTGCGCTGCGGCTCGCCCGCGAAGAACGAAACGCCGGGCACGAACGCGACTCCCTGCAGGACGGCCGCGGCCAGCAGCGCCTCCGTATCGATGTGCGCCGGAAGCTCCAGCCACAGGAACATGCCGCCCTGCGGATCGTTCCAGTGGACGCCCGGCCAGTTCTTCTCCTGAAGCACCTGGACCATGGTGCGCATCCGCTTTTCGTACTCGACGGAGATCAGCTTGATATGGGCATCCATGTCGAACTGCTCCATAAGCTGGTACAGCGTCATCTGGTCGAGCGTACTCGAATGCAGATCCGCTGCCTGCTTGGCCTGGGCCATGTTGCGGATAACCGCACGGTCGCCCATGACCCAGCCGGTGCGAAGTGCGGGCGCCACGATTTTGGAGAACGTGCTCGTGTACACGACACAGCTTCCTTCGGGATGCTCGTCGAGCGAGAAAATGGACGGCATGATTTCGGTCGTGCCGAATTTCAGCTCGCCGTAAGGATCGTCCTCAAGGATGAGCACATCGTTCTGTCGGCAGGCCGCCAGAAGGCCCTTGCGGCGCTCCAGACTCCACACACGGCCCGCCGGGTTGGAGAAGCTCGGATTCACATACACCATTTTCGGCCGGTGCTGCTTGATTTGGACCTGGAGGTCTCCCAAGTCCATTCCGTGGCGGTCGCTCCGGACCGACACGATTTTGGCGCCGCGCGCCTGGAATACCTGAATCGCCGCGAGATAAGTCGGACGCTCCACGAGAATAACGTCGCCCTCGTCGATGTAGACGCGGGTAAGCAGATCAATCGCCTGCTGGGAGCCTGTCGTCAGCAGCATGTCGTCCGGCGTAACCCGCATTCCCTTCGTTGCCATGCGGTTGCAGATGCTCTGGCGCAGCGGAGTGTAGCCTTCCGTCAGCCCGTACTGCAAAGCTGACTTGCCGCCCTCCATGACTCTTCCGATCGCTTCTTTGACGGCTTCTACCGGAAAAAATTCCTCAGCCGGAAGGCCCCCTGCAAAAGAAATGATGGATTTGCCCTGCGTAAGCTTGAGAATTTCGCGTACAGCGGAGGAGGAAAATGCCTCCAAAGTTTTTGAGAACCGATAATTCATGATGCCGCCCCTTTCGTGTTAACAAAACACCTCACTTCCGCGCCCGGCGGGAGTGAGGTGCTGCGTATTAAATCAACGTGACATTGCTGCGCTTGGCAGTCGGTGTTTTGCGCTTTTCGATCAAACGGTTCAAGGCATCGATATAGGCTTTGGCACTTGCCTCCAGAATATCCGTGGAAATTCCGCGGCCCTGTACGGAGACGCCTTTTTGACCCATAATGACATGAACTTCACCGAGAGCGTCTTTACCGTAGGAAACTGATTTGATCGTGTAATCCTCCAGCTCCACTTCCTCGCCGGTCGTTCTATCGATTGCGTTGTAGATGGCATCTACGGAACCGTTGCCGTCTGCCGATTGTTCCAGCACTTGGCCGTCTTCGGCATGGATACGCACCGTAGCGTTCGGAACAGCCTGATTGCTGTAAGAAACCTGCAGGGAATCCAGCACATAGACTTCCGGCGTGCTGACAAGCTTCTCTTCCAGAAGCGCGCGGATGTCGTCATCCAGCACGTTCTTCTTCTTATCGGCCAAATCCTTGAATTTGGCGAACGCCGCGTTTACTTGTTCATCATTGAGGTCGTACCCCATGTCCACAAGCTTCTCGCGGAACGCGTGACGGCCGGAGTGCTTGCCGAGAACGAGCTTGCTTTCCTTGAGTCCGATCGTCTCCGGGGACATGATCTCGTACGTCGTCTTCTCCTTCAGCATGCCATCCTGGTGGATACCCGATTCATGCGCGAAGGCATTGGCGCCGACGATCGCTTTGTTGCCCGGCACATCCATCCCTGTCAGCTTACTGACCAGGCGGCTTGTGCGGTAGATTTCGGAAAGCACGAGGGAGGTTTTCGCCTGGAAAAACTCCTGGCGGGTTTCCAGCGCCATGGCGACTTCCTCGATCGACGTATTGCCGGCACGCTCGCCGATTCCGTTGATGGTGCCTTCGATTTGATCGGCGCCGTTCAGAATCGCAGCCAGCGCGTTGGCCGTAGCCATGCCGAGGTCATCGTGGCAGTGGGCGCTGAGCTGGATTTTCTCGATGCCCGGCACGTTTTCTTTCAGCGTTTTGAAAATGTTCCCGAACTCGCTCGGATATAAGAAACCGACCGTATCCGGAATATTCACCACGGTAGCGCCTGCGCGGATCGCCATCTCGGTTACTTCGCAGAGGAAGTCGAGTTCGGTCCGTCCGGCATCTTCCGGTGAAAATTCGATTTTATCGAAATATTTCTTCGCATAACGGATAGCGGCTTCGGCCGTCTCCAGCACCTGCTGCTTCTCCATCCGCAGCTTATGCTTGCGGTGAATCGGCGAAGTGGCCAGGAACAGATGCAGGCAAGGATCCTGAGCGTGCCTCAGCGCTTCCCGCGCCGCATCGATATCCTGTTCCCGCGAGCGGGAAAGTCCGATAATCGTCGCGTTTCTCACCGCGCGGGCTACGGAAGCGACGCCTTCCAGATCCCCCGGAGAAGCGGCCGGGAACCCGGCCTCGATCCGGTCAACGCCCAGCTTCTCAAGCTGAAGCGCAATTTCGACCTTCTCCTGCATGTTGAGATTGACCCCCGGTGACTGTTCTCCGTCCCGGAGCGTCGTATCAAACACATAGATTTTTCTCACTTGCGTTCACCTCCTGAAGCTTGAGTTTGGATTGTTTATTCGGATTTGCTTACTTCTTGATCCAGTGCATCAATTCACGCAGCTGGGAACCGACTTGCTCCAGCGGGTGCTCGGCTTCGTTTCTGCGTGTCGCGTTCATGAACGCGTTGTTGGATTGGTTCTCCAGGATGAAGTCGCGTGCGAATTTACCTTGCTGGATATCCGTCAGCACGTCTTTCATCGCTTTTTTCGTTTCAGCCGTGATGATGCGAGGGCCCGTTACATAGTCGCCGTACTCCGCCGTGTTGGAGATGGAGCTGCGCATGGAACTCAGACCGCCTTCGTACATCATGTCAACGATCAGCTTCAGTTCGTGCAGACACTCGAAGTAAGCCATCTCAGGCGCATAGCCTGCTTCAACCAGCGTTTCAAAGCCGGCTTTAACGAGCTCGCTTGCACCGCCGCAAAGAACGGCTTGCTCACCGAACAGATCCGTTTCGGTTTCTTCTTTGAAAGTCGTTTCGATAACTCCCGCGCGCGTACAGCCGATCCCTTTCGCATAAGCGAGGCCGATTTGCTTCGCGTTGCCGGTTGCGTCCTGCTCGATCGCGATCAGGCCGGGAACGCCGAAACCTTCCACATACGTACGGCGGACCATGTGGCCCGGGGATTTTGGCGCTACGAGGAATACGTCTGCGTCGGCAGGCGCTTTAATTTGTCCGAAGTGAATGTTGAAGCCGTGGGAGAACATGAGCGCTACGCCTTTTTTCATGTTCGGCTCGATCGCTTCTTTGTAAACGCGTGCTTGCGTTTCGTCCGGCATAAGGATTTGGATTACGTCTGCGCGTGCCGCCGCTTCTTCAACCGTGAACACTTCAAATCCGTCGTTTTGTGCGGTGTTCCAGGATTTACCTTGGCGCAGACCGATGATTACGTTCAGTCCGCTGTCGCGAAGGTTTTGCGCTTGAGCGTGACCTTGGGAACCGTAACCTACGATTGCGATCGTTTTACCTTGAAGGGATGCGAAGTCTGCGTCTTTTTCATAGTACATAGTAGCTGCCATTGGATAATATCCTCCTTAAATTGAATAACCGTGTATGATTTCCCCATTGAATGGGCCTTTCAGCTTTCAACCGTCAATGAATTACTGATTTGCAGCAGCAAAGAGTTAAGGGCTGAAAGTCCCATTCAAGGGGACTTAGCCGAAGAATCGGCCTTTCTGATTTCCGTAAAGAGCGAAGTTATTAAGGGATAAGGTTAAAAAGTCCGACGGTCTGCGGCCGCTTTACTTGATAGCGCCCCGAATCATCGCCGTAACGCCCGTTCTGGAAAGCTCGCGGATTCCGTAAGGACGGAGCAGTTCGATCATCGCGTCGATTTTCTCGGAATCGCCGATTGTCTGGACGATCAGGGAGCTTGGACCGATATCGACTACAGCGGCCCGGAACGTGTCCACGATGCCGAGAATCTCAGGGCGCTGGGCGGGCTCCGAATTGACCTTGATCAACGCGAGCTCCCGGGCGACCATCGGATTTTTACTGAGATCGATCACTTTAATCACGTCGATCAATTTGTACAGCTGCTTCGAAATCTGCTCCAGCGTGTTGTCGTCGCCTTCGGTGACGATTACCATCCGGGAGAGTCCGGCTTCTTCGGACTCTCCCACGGTGATGCTTTCGATGTTGTATCCTCTGCGGCCGAACAAGCCGGATACCCGCTGGAGGACGCCGGGCTGATTGTTAACCAGAATAGAAATGGTATGCTTCGTGATCATATTAGTCGTCCTCCCCCATCAACATCTCGCTGATCGTGCTGCCTTGCGTTACCATCGGGAACACATTCTCGTGCTTGGCAACCACGAAATCGATTAGTACCGGTCCCGGCGTATCCAAAGCTTCCTGCCAAGCCCGCTGAGCTTCCTCTTTGTTCGTGGCCCGCAGACCCTTAACGCCGTAAGCTTCCGCGAGTTTGACAAAGTCCGGGCTTCCCGCCAGGTCAATATGACTGTAGCGGTTGTCGTAAATAATTTCCTGCCACTGCCGGACCATCCCGAGCACCTGGTTGTTGATGACAACGATTTTGACCGGGATGTTGTTGATGGCGCAGATGGCAAGTTCCTGGGAACACATCTGCATGCCGCCGTCCCCGTTGATCGAAACGACCAGCTTATCCGGGTTGCCCATCTGCGCCCCGATGGCGGAAGGGAAACCGAAGCCCATCGTGCCCAGACCGCCCGAGGAAATCCAGGAGCGCGGATGCTGGAATTTATAATACTGGGCTACCCACATCTGGTGCTGGCCGACGTCCGTCGTCACGATCGCTTCGCCCTTCGTCGTTTCGTTGATCATCTCGATCACGTACTGCGGCTTCAACACCGTATCGGAGTCTTTATACTTCAGCGGGAAGTTCCGCTTGTACTCCTGAAGCCGTGCGATCCAGTCTTCCGATTTGGCCGGCTTCGCTTTCGTGTTGGCGTATTCCAGTACGGAGCGGATATCGCCTACAACCGGAATGTCCGTCTTCACGTTCTTGCCGATCTCGGCGGGATCGATGTCGATGTGGGCGATTTTTTTCGCTTTCGGCGCGAAGCCGTCCAGCTTCATCGTCACCCGGTCGTCGAAGCGGGAGCCGATCGAGATCAGCAGATCCGCATTCTGGATCGCCTGGTTCGCCGTGTACGTGCCGTGCATGCCCGGCATCCCCACCCACAATTCGTGAGCGCTCGGGAATCCGCCAAGGCCGAGAAGCGTCGTCGTGACCGGAATCCGCGTCTTGTTGATAAACTCCAGCAGTTCGTTGGATGCGTTGGAGTAAACGACTCCGCCGCCGGCGATGATAAGCGGCTGCTCCGCCTCTTCGATCGCCTTGATCAGCTTCTCTACCTGCAGCTTGTTCGGATGAACTGTCGGGTTGTACCCGCGGATGTTAACTTCGCTTGCCGGGTGGAACATGGCCGTCTGTGCCGATACGTCCTTCGGAATATCGATCAGCACCGGGCCTTTGCGTCCCGTATTTGCAATGAAGAAGGCCTCGTGAATGATCCGCGGCAGGTCGTTCACATCGCGTACCAGGTAGCTGTGCTTCGTAATCGGCATCGTGATTCCCGTGATATCCGCTTCCTGGAAAGCATCCGTACCAATCGCCGTCGTCGCTACGTTTCCGGTGATGACGACCAGCGGTACGGAGTCCATGAACGCCGTAGCGATTCCGGTTACCAGGTTGGTCGCCCCCGGACCCGAAGTCGCGATACAAACCCCCACGTTGCCAGTCGATCTCGCATAACCGTCCGCCGCGTGAATCGCGCCTTGTTCGTGCCGCGTCAGCAGGTGGTTAAAATCGGAGAATCCATGCATAGCGTCGTAAATATAAAGTACCGAGCCTCCGGGATAACCGAAGACGCATTCCACACCTTCGAGCACCAGGCTCCGCAGCAAGATTTCCGAACCGTTAATCAGTTCCGGCTTGCGCATCGCTTCCATCAATTCCTCTTTAGACCTTTTGGCTGTCCCCACATTCATGAGAATCCTCCTCTCGTTTCGTTTCCATTTTTTTAAAATCAACGCATGGCAGCATGCAAAAAACCCCAATCCTCCCGAGCGCCGGAATTCCGGCGTCATACGGGACGAAAGGGGTTTGAATTCTTCCGTGGTACCACCCTAGTTTGTCGTGCGCCTCGCGGCACAGGACCTTAACAGGTTACATTATGTCAGACATAATGCACACTTGGCACGGTAACGTGTGCCGATCCGATTCTCCCTAATCACCAAGCGTTAAGGCTTAACCAGCCCGCTTGCTTTTCAGGAAAACAGCTCCGAGGTGAGCTCGTACAAAGGGATTATGGCGATGGTTTCAGCGTTTCCGATCGCTCTCTGAGCATAAGGGCCCTTATAACTTCGTCCTCTTCATAGCCGATTTCTGATGAGTCTTACAATTTAGAATATTGATTTAGAGATAATTATATGCACGCCGCTCTCTATAGTCAACAACTTTTCTTTAAAATAATTGTAAGCCCGTTTTACAAGCTCCGACAAAAAAAGAATCGCCATACGCAGTTATCACGCATGACGATTCGGAAAACGCCGGTTTAGGCGTTCACTTTTTGTTTTGCAGCCGTTGCCAGATCAGCGAAGCCTTTAGCATCGTTGACAGCCAGTTCAGCCAGGATTTTACGGTTAACTTCGATGCCGGCCAGTTTCAGACCATGCATCAGTTTGCTGTAGCTAAGGCCGTTTACGCGTGCAGCCGCGTTAATACGCACGATCCACAATCTGCGGAAATCGCGTTTTTTCGTACGACGGTCACGGTATGCGTAAAGCAGGGATTTCATTACCTGCTCATTAGCTGTTTTAAACAGACGGTGTTTGGAACCGAAATAACCTTTTGCGAGTTTCAGTACTTTTTTATGACGACGACGGGATGTGAATCCGCCCTTGACTCTTGCCATAGTGATGACCTCCTAAACGATTTTGGGTAATGGAAACGAAGTGATTACTTAATTTGTGCAAGACCTTGCTTCAGGCGTCTAACGTCGCCAGGAGCCATAACCGGGTTTGTAGCGAGTACGCGCTTTTGACGGCCGGATTTGCCGCTGAGCAGGTGGTTTCTGTAAGCTTTGTATCTTTTCACTTTACCGGTACCGGTAATTTTAAAACGGCCTTTCAAGCTGCTGTGGGTTTTCATCTTAGGCATCTGGAAGTCCTCCTCAAATAAAATTCATAGGCAGGGCGCGTGTAGCACGCGCCCAGAAATTTAGGTTGTTGCTTTCGGTGTCAAGATCATGATCATGCTGCGGCCTTCAAGCTTAGGAGCGCGCTCCATGCTGGAGATCTCCTCGGTTTCGGTCGCAAGACGCAGCAGGACTTTTCTGCCGTTCTCGGCGTGAGCGATCTCACGGCCGCGGAAACGGACGGAAGCCTTCACTTTGTCACCGTCATTCAAAAATTTAACCGCATTGCGCAGCTTCGTTTGGAAATCATGTTCGTCGATCGTAGCGCTCAGGCGAATTTCTTTGATGTCCACGATTTTCTGGTTCTTGCGGGCTTCTTTTTCTTTCTTCTGCATCTCGTAACGGTATTTCCCATAGTCCATGATGCGGCATACCGGCGGTTTAGCCGTTGGCGCTACGTTCACCAGATCCAAGTTGGCGTCAACCGCCATTTGGAGCGCTTCACGAATCGGTTTAATGCCGAGCTGTTCGCTGTCGGGCCCGATCAAACGGACTTCTTTCGCGCGAATCTCATCGTTAACCATGTGATCTTTACTAATATTCTCCACCTCCAACCATTGTTTCCAAGCTTGTTGCAAGGACATAAAAAAGGGATGCAGGCTAACAGCCCACATCCCCACGGTTCGTTTACACAAAAACAAAACGTTGATGTTATTTCATCGTAACCAGCCGACGGAATCGGTCAGGTGAGAAGCGGGCGCCTCTTCTTTCACAAATATGCAGTTATGCAATCACTCGTACTACTTTATCATACCCAAGAAGACAAGTCAACTTGATTCTGTTGCACTCTCCGGTAAAAGTCAGCTGACCTGTTTGCTCTGCACTTCTTCCAGGCGGATAACACGCGTATGCTTCGTATGGCTCCACTGCTTGTTGTTCTGCGTGAAGAACGCGTATACGGTAATCGGCCACCAGGACAGCATGAAGATCGGATAAGCGATAAGGTACTTGTACGTTTTGCCGGACGCCTTCTCGATAAACAGCGAGATCGGCAGCATCACATAAATCGAGATGGCCAGGACGTTGACAATCGGAGCCAATTCGTACAAATTCATATCCGTTCCGCCCGGTACAATGGCTTTGATCCAGATCGCCACGCTAAGGATGGAACCGAAGAAATAGTTATATACGTTAGCCGAATAGAAAGCGGCGTCGATTTTGGTCCAGCTGCGCTCCTTGAGTCCCTGCCACAAAAGCGGGAACAGGTAGCGGCGGCAGACGTCGAAGTGTCCCTGCATCCAGCGCAGGCGCTGTTTGACGGACGCTCTGAACGTCAGCGGCTTCTCGTCGTAAACTTTCGCATAATAGTTCATCGTCGGCTTGACGCCGAGCTTGACGCAGCGCATCGAAAACTCCAGGTCTTCGACGAGGCTCGTCGCGCCCCAGCCGATCTGCTTCAGCAGGTTCGACTCGAAGCACATGCCTGTACCGCCAAGATAGTTGGCGAGGCCCAGATTCGAACGCGGAACCTGCCAGAAGCGGTTCGCGAAATAATACGAGATGGCGTAGGAAGCCGTAACCCAGGAATCGTTCGGATTCTTGGTGTCCAGATACGCCTGGATGACTTTGGAGCCGCTGCACAGGTCGTCGTTCATGTGACGCAGGTAATCGTGGCCGACGAGGTTGTCGGCGTCGAACATCACGACGGCGTCATACTGGCGCGGACGATTCCACAGCTCTTTGAGCATCCATTCGATGGCGTATCCCTTGCCTCGCAGATTCGGGTTGTTGCGCTCGCACGCATACAGTCCGTGACTGCGGACAATATCGGCCGTACTGTCCGTACAGTTGTCGCAAATGACGAAAACATCGTACAGCTCTTTCGGATAATCGAGCTGCTTTAAGTTCTCAAGCAAGGCCCCTACTACTTCTTCTTCGTTATGCGCCGCTACCAGAACTGCGAATGATTTCTGCGGCGGATGCTGCGTTTTCTTTTTCGGGCGCTTCCAGCCAAAGAATGTTAGAAACAACTGATAAGCCCCGAATAACACCAATACAATTTGCAAGACCAGCAAAATTGTATCCAGCATCGTAAACCCCCCTTTTAATGTTCACAACAAAGTCTGTTTTTATATTTATCGCTTTGTATGTAACCCATTTTGTTCCACTTGAAGCCAATGTAATCATTTTTTGTAGAAGCCAATACAATCGTTCTTGATTGTGACGGGTTTCCATGCTTTTGTCAAAACCCTATTAATGGACTATTTGGTCGGTTCGAACATTTTAGCGCGAAAAGACCCCAGTAAAGTAATCGGCGCTCGTTCTCGTGTGCGATTGCGGCTTCTTCCCCCGGTTTTCTAATCTTTTGTGACTTTGGCCTCTATAAAACCTCAAATTTGCGCACCCGTTTTTGTTTTTATTTTCCGGTGTGCGGGCCGTCTGCTCCATTATAATCGAGCCGCAGGACCAAAACAACTTGGACGGACTGTCCCGGCGGGGCGCTTATTTCACGATGCCTGCCGCCCTGCGCGCCGCAAAGCCTGCGTCTCCGGCCGCCTCCCTATAACTTTCGTAGAGAGTTTCGAAAATTGAGTCCCAACTCCTGGTAAGCGCGTACGACCGGCCCTCGAACGCCAGTTTTCGACGGAGTTCGGGGGCTTCGTAAAGCCTTTGCACCGCTGCGGAGAATGCGGACGCGTCGTCGGGCGGACAAAGCAGGCCGGTATACCCATGCCTGACGTTATCCGCCACTCCGCCCGCGTTCACCCCGACGACGGCCGTTCCCGACGCCATCGCTTCAAGCACCACGTTGCCGAACGTTTCCGAAGCGGACGGGAACACGAATACGTCGGCGGCCGCGTAAAGCTCCGCCAGCTCCCTGCCCTCCACGAAGCCGCAAAAGCGGACGTCCGGGTAGGGTGCCAGCCGATTCTCCAGTTCCGCGCGCATGGGGCCGTCTCCCGCAAGAATCAGCGCGCACTGCGCGCGGAAAGTTTCCGGAAGATTGGCGAAGGCGCGGACCAGCGTATCCAAACCTTTTTCGGGCGCGAGGCGTCCTACATAAAGTAATACGAATTTGCCGGGCAAAAGGTTGTGCTTGCGCAAAACTTTTCGCCTATCCGTATGAGGGCGGAACTGGACCGTATCGATGCCCCGCCCCCACAATTCGATACCTGTCAGCCCTTTTGTATGGAGTATATTACCGGTTGAGGGCGAGGGTACATATATCTTTACACAGTTTTGGTGAAACCAAAGCAGATATTTCCAGAGCATCGGTTCCATCCATTGGAGGCGGTAATGCGCCAAATACTGGTCGAAATGCGTGTGATAGGAGGCGACAAGAGGAATCCGGTGCTTCTTTCCGTAATGGAGGCCGGTCAGGCCGAGGTTAAAGGGCGTCGCGAGATGGATGAGGGTCGGCCGGAATTCCTTGAGCATCCTGCCGATCAGCAGGGGATTGGGTATCGCCATTCTGCAATCCGGATACAATGAGAACGGAATGCTGTAAAATCGTTCCACACTCCGGATGCCCGGGACGCCTCCTTCCCCGGACTCGGGCGCAAACACGCTGCACGCCGCACCGCGGGATTCCAGGTACCGGACCCAGCGTCCCAGTGTTTTGGCGGCACCGTTCACATCGGGAAGAAACGTATCCGTAAACAACGCGACTCTCATCAGACAGCCCTCCGTTTTTCACAGCTCGGATGAATCCCCCCGGAAGCCGCAGGACACTGCGCTCCAAAGGAGTTTCTCATCTCGATTGTATAGGGCGATTGTTAAGGAGAGAGCTTTGAAAAGTCATAACCCGGTTAATAACTTGTAAATATCCGGCAGCACCTCCGTTGATACTGCGCTAACAAAATGCTTTTATACTGAAGGTGTCCGAGGGAATTCCTCGTCAAAATAAGAAACGAATAAACTCCATGAAAAATTAAACCTTTCTTAAGAATTAGCACTCGTTCTCGTTAAGAAATTACAGGTACACTACCGTTAGCTATCAGGGAAGGAGGCATCATCATGAGCAAAGTCGTTCATTGGATGCACCGGCACGAAACACGCATGTTTCTCTACGTCAACCAGCGGTTCCGGCACACCATACTGGACGGAATCCTCGGTACGCTTACTCATCTCGGCGGAGCTACGGCGACCATTGCGATTACGCTGCTCCTTTCCCTGTTCGGAAAAGGGGTCTGGCAGACTGCCGGCATTCAGGCGCTCGCCGCCCTTGCGGTCAGCCACATTCCGGTAGCCGTCGTCAAAAGGCTGTATCCCCGCAGACGTCCGTATCTCGTTGTGCCCAATACGAGAACCGGCCGGAATCCCCTGCAGGACCACAGCTTTCCGTCCGGCCATACGACCGCCATCTTCTCTGTAATCGTCCCGTTCGTGGCTCATATGCCCGCTCTCGGTTTTGTCCTAATTCCGCTTGCCCTGCTCATCGCCCTGTCACGCATGTATCTCGGGCTTCATTATCCGAGCGACTGTCTGGCCGGAGCGGTAATCGGCTCTGGAGCGGCTGCTGCCTCCGTTGCGCTGTGGCCTTAAATTGAGTATGGTAAGGATATGGAAATTAATGGATGCGAAGGAAAGGTGACTAGACTTGCGCAAAAAAAGAGTACTGCTGTTATCTGAAGGCTTCGGTGCCGGACATACCCAGGCCGCTTACGCCCTTTCCGAAAATATGCGGCAGCTGTATCCAGGCATCCAGACGCGTGTTCTGGAACTGGGCGCTTTCCTTCACCCGACGCTAGCCAGATGGATTTTTTCCGCCTATCGCAAAGCGCTCCACTCCCAGCCGAAATTATACGGAAAGCTTTATCGCTTCCAATACAAAAAATCGTTGAATCCCATTACACAAATGGCGCTCCACCGGATCTTTTACGCCCAGACGGCCCAGATCATCACCCAGCTGCGTCCCGACGCTATCGTCTGCACGCATCCGTTCCCGAGCATCGTCGTTTCCCGTCTGAAGAGAGCCGGGCTGTCCGTGCCTTTGTGCACGGTCATAACGGATTACGACGTGCACGGCACCTGGATTTCGCCGGAAGTGAACAAATATCTCGTGTCATCCGACAAAGTCAAGACCAAGCTGCTCCACCGCGGAGTAGACGGCGGCAAGATCGAGATCACCGGCATCCCGGTGCATCCCGGTTTCCGCCAGCCTCACGACAAGGCGGAAATCCGCCGCCGGTTCGGGCTGGCTTCCATCCCGACGGTACTGGTCATGGGAGGCGGCTGGGGACTCATCGGGGATGACGCTGTTCTTGACGAAATGCTCCGCTGGCGCGACCGGGTGCAGCTTATTTTCTGCTTCGGAAGCAATCAGAAGGCCTTAGCGAAATGCCAGGAAGACCCGCGCTTCCTTCATCCTCATGTAAAGCTTCTCGGCTTTACGAACGAAGTCGACAAGCTGATGGAAATTTCGGATCTGCTGGTGACCAAACCCGGAGGCATGACCTGTACGGAAGGTTTGGCTAAAGGCATTCCGATGCTTTTCCACAAGCCTATACCGGGGCAGGAAGAAGAAAACCTTATCTTCTTTACGGAAAACGGCTTCGGGGAATCCATTTTGTCGGAAGAAACGATCCGCTTATGGTTCAAAGGTTTATCGGAACGAGGCGGCGAAATGCGGCGGATGCGGGAAGATATCCGGGAAAGCTGCCGCAATATGTTCCAAACGGACTATTCTCAAGTCATCATGACGCTTATACACAAAGAAGAACAGCAGTCCGTCTAGGACTGCTGTTCTTCTTTCAGGCGCTCCACGTGCTCTGCAAGCGCCCGGGACCCGAGCACCACTTCTACGCGGTGTATATTCATGCCCTGTTTGGCAAACTTTGTTTCGTATTCCGTCATGACGTGATCCGGATTGAATCCTTCCTCGAAGCCGCCGTGCAGATCAAGGGAAATGTTCCGCATTCTCAAATCCATGTCCGCAAAAGAATTCAGCGAGAATTCGAACAAGGATCTGGAATCGGTTTTGAAATGAATTTCGCCGCGCTCGTTAAGCGCGTGTTTGTATTTATGAACGAACCCCGCATGGGTCAGACGGCGTCTGGCATGTTTCTTCTTGGGCCACGGATCGCTGAAGTTCAGATAAATCCGCTCCAGCTCGTTCTCGTCGAACACTTCTTCCAGCCGTTCGATGTTGAACAGCGCCAGCCGGATATTGTCCAGCGACACATCCACGGCGGTCTCGTCAATGCCGTGAGCGATCCGGACTTTCTCGCTGGCTCTGCGGATCAGTTCATCGTACATATCTACTCCGATGAAGTTAATGCCGGGATTGCGCCGGCTCATTTCACTGATGAACTGGCCTTTGCCCATCCCGAGTTCCACATGAATCGGATTGCCGTTCCCGAACACTTCAGCCCATTTTCCTTTATATAAAGCCGGTTCCAGAACAATGAGATCGCGCTGCTTCTCGATTGCTTCCCGGATGCCTTTTCTTCCTCTTAAACGCATTGCTTACCTCCCCTAATCCTTATCCGGTCCCCTCGGTCAATCCCTGCGGGCTCACGGAAACATGCTTCAAATAATAGACGATTCCCTAAGAAAATGCAAAGGAAAATAAGCATCCGGCAAGCGTCGGAAATGTTAAAAATCAACGGATCTATCCGGCCGGAAACGTCAGCGGTCAAACAAAACCGCCTCCACTTCACGGCGCACCTTGCGGCGCGCTTCGGCAGCGGCCCGGATGTCGTAAGCGAAATTTGCGGTGCCGGCCAGGATCATGGCTTCTTTCGGCGTAAGCTCCAGCGTGATTTCTGCCGTTTCCTGTTCCTCATGGTTTTCCCTTCGGCTCAGAGTCAGCATTTCTTCTCACCTCCCGGTCAATGAATGAAAAATTTCTACAAACTATATCGGACTGCCTGGATGCCGGGAGACAGAGGGAAAGGACATCTCCGAAAGAGATGCCCTTCTGCTTCCCGTACATTTCCGTGGATTAACGGTTGCGGATTTCGTTTTCCTTTTTGTTGCGGCCGCCCAGACCGGCCAGACCGACCAGACCGAGAAGACCGAGCCATCCCCAGTCCATATCGTTGCGGGTCGTTCCGTACGTACGGTATGTGGACGTGTCATAAGCACCGCGGTTGTTCGTACCTGTTGTGCTCATACGATCCATCATACGGTTGCCGTTGGTACCTGTCGTGCCGGTCGTGCCGTAAGTGCCCGTGTTGCCGTTGGTGCCTGTGCCGTAGGCGTTCACGCCGTTGGCCGCACCGTTGGCGGCACCGCTGACAGCTCCGCCCACACCGCCGGTTACTGCGCCGGCTGCACCGGATACGACACCGCGGCCGGTGTTGTAAGCCTGGTTAAGCTGGTTGCCGATCGTACCGTTCGGGTTCGTACCGTTCATGGTTGTCCCCGGAGTTGTCGTGCCGGTTGCCGTCGTGTTGGTCGTTCCTGTCGTCGAACCTGTACCCAGCGTGCTGGCGTGCGCGGCACCCACCGTAAGCATAGAAGTCAGGGCAACAGCAAGCGTAGCATAGCGAAGCTTTTTCATGGACAGTCCCCTTTCAAAGCAGTTGTTTTATTGCTCCCTTAGGATGTCCGCGCCGGGATGCTTTAAACGGGGTACATACTGGCAGAGGAAGGGGTGCATTCCCTTTTGTTTTGGGCTACAATAGGAAAAGTCAGATTTGAAAAAGGAGTACTAAACCTCATGAACGCAATTACAGCCGAGCCTCTCCTGTGGGGAGATAAACGGTTTCATACATGGAATTACGAAATGCGCCGCCAGTTCGGCGAGAAGGTTTTCAAAGTCATGCTGGACGCGGGTTTCACCTGCCCGAACAGGGACGGCAAAATCGCTACCGGAGGCTGCACGTTCTGCAGCGCGAGAGGATCAGGCGACTTTGCGGGAAGGCGCCGCGATGACCTGGTGACGCAGTTTAACACGATCCGGGACCGTCAGCACCAGAAATGGCCGGACGCCAAGTACATCGGCTATTTTCAAGCCTACACCAACACTTACGCGCCCGTGGATGAACTGCGTGAGTATTATGAAGTCATTCTTCAGCAGCCCGGTGTTGTAGGGCTGTCCATCGCTACGCGGCCGGACTGTCTGCCTGACGATGTCGTGGAATATTTGGCCGAGCTCAATGAGCGCACCTACCTTTGGGTCGAAATGGGCCTTCAGACTATTCACGAAAGCACGTCTACTCTCATTAACCGGGCCCATGATACGCAGTGCTACACGGAAGCTGTCGCGAAGCTGAGAAAACACAACATCCGGACGTGCGCGCATATTATTTACGGACTGCCGCAGGAAACGGATGAAATGATGATCGAGACCGGAAAAGCAGTCGCCGCCATGGACGTACAAGGCATCAAAATCCATCTGCTTCACCTGATGCGCAAAACGCCGATGGTAAAACAGTACGAAGCGGGCCTGCTGCGCTTTCTGGAACAGGATGAGTACATCAAGCTCATCGTCGATACGCTTGAGCTGCTCCCGCCGGAAATGATCGTACACCGGCTGACCGGCGATGCGCCGCGCGACCTGCTCATAGGCCCCATGTGGAGCCTGAAGAAATGGGAAGTGCTGAATGCAATTGACGCCGAGCTGAAGCGCCGGGATACTTGGCAGGGAAAGCTGTGGACGCCCGCAAACCCCGCCGGACAGGTTTAAGCGGAGGCCGCCATGGGATTTCTCTCCATATTGAGCTGCGCGCATAAATGGATCGAGGAACGTGTCCGCCCCGGCGATACGGTGATTGACGCCACCGTAGGCAACGGGGTGGACACCCTCTTCCTCGCCAGGCTCGTCGGCGGCGGTGGCCGCGTGTACGGCTTCGATATCCAGCCTCAGGCGCTGGAAACCGCCCGTACGCGGCTGGAACGCGAGCTGGCCGATACCGGCGGCGCGCAGCGGGTCTCGCTCCTGCTGCGCAGCCACGCCGAAATGGCGGCCGCCCTCCCGGACGACTGTATGGGACGGACGGCCGCCGTCATGTTCAACCTCGGGTATCTGCCCGGCGCAGATCCCGGGGTTATTACCGTGCCGGCTTCCACGCTGCCCGCGCTGGAAGCCGCGCTCCTTCTGCTGCGCGAAGGAGGCGTCCTAACCATCGCCCTGTATCCGGGGCACGATGGCGGCGCTTCCGAGGCACAGGCGGTCGAAAGCTGGGCCGCCGGACTTCCCCAGGAGAAGTGGAGCGTGCTCTGCTACCGGTTTATCAACAGTGCGGCACGGTCGCCTTACCTGATTGGTATAGAGAAAAAGAAACCGAGAGGAGTACTGAAATGAAACCTTACCCGATTCATTTTCAACCCGATTTTAAACACCGTGTATGGGGCGGCCGCGCCCTGGAGGAATTCGGCTATGAGATTCCCGAAGGCCATGTGGGAGAAGGCTGGATGATCGCGGATCATGCCAACGGCACCTCTACCGTTACGAATGGAGAATTGAAAGGGCTCGGCCTGGACGAAGTCCGGGAAAAGCTGGGCGCCGAATGGTTCGGCGCGAAAGGCGCTTCCGCCGGAAACGGTCGATTCCCTCTGCTCGTCAAGCTGCTTGACTGCAACGACGACTTGTCCGTGCAGGTTCATCCCGGCAATGACTACGAGAACCTGGCACAGGGCGAGCTCGGAAAAACCGAGATGTGGTACGTGCTGGATGCTAAGCCCGGAGCGAAGATCATCTACGGGCTGAAGGAAGGAATCACGCGTTCCGAATTCGAAGCCGCCGTACAAGAAGACCGCATTCTGGACACCATGATGTCCGTGGAAGCCGAGAAAGGCGACAGCTTCTATATTCCTTCGGGCACGGTCCATGCCCTGGGCTCCGGCGTTCTGGTAGCGGAAATCCAGCAAAACTCGGACACGACTTACCGCCTGTACGACTATAACCGCCCCGGACTCGACGGCAAGCCGCGGGAGCTTCATATCGAAGACTCGCTGAATGTCATCGGCTTCGGTAAGGCCGGCGCCACTTTTATGAAAACGATGGACGCCGCGCCGAACGAATGGCTGGAGCTGGCCGCTTCGCCTTATTTCGTGGTGGAAAAGGGCGTGGTAACCGCCCCCTGGAACCTGTCCACGACGCCGGAGAGCTTCACGCTGCTGATTGCCTGCGAAGGCAGCGGCTCGCTGGAATGGGCCGACGGCTCCCTCGCGATGAAGCCGGGCGACTGCTTCCTGCTGCCGGCCACGCTTGGCGGCTACACGCTCAGCGGCAGCCAGACGGTGCTGCGTTCCTACCTGCCATAAGCTAAGCCGTGCGTTAGGCTTCCAGCCTGCCGGCAAACCCCTGAGATTTGCATAAAAAAGCCTTCTTCCCTCCGTGCCGATCGCACGTGTAGGAAGAAGGCTTTTTAACGTTCGATGAAAACAAAACATACTATCTCGCACTTGGCCCTGGCCTAGGCTCAACGGGCATGCTCACCCAAAACTTCAAGAGCCTCCTCGGGAAGGAGCCCTACCCGGACAAGTCCCTTCAGGATGCCGTCTTCGGAGCACGAGTCCGTGACCAAATCGGCCGCGGCTTTCGCTTCCGGCGCCCCATTACCCATCGCGATTCCCTTTCCGACGCTGGTGAGCATCTGAATATCGTTCAGCCCGTCGCCGAAGGCGTAACAATTTTCGTTCGGAATGCCGACGGCTTGGAGCATCTCCTGAATGCCGATTGCTTTGGAGCTGCCTGCAGGCAGAACGTCAAGAGCATGCTCGTGCCAGCGGATGAACTGAAAATGCGGATACCGCTCGGCGTATATTTTTTCGGCCTCTGCATCGCAGAATAAATGTCCCTGAAATACCGCAGAATGTTTGTAAAACTCCGGATCGGCTTCCGGACACGGAAGCTTCAGGTTATCGTAGCTCTCCTTCACATGCGGATGCGAACTGCTTACGCGGGTCTCTGGGTGGCCGCAGTACGCCAGGGGATGGCCCTGCTCGTCCGCCGCCCGGACCAGTTCCGCAAGCTTCGCGGGATCCATCGGATTCGTATAAATTTCCCGGCCTTCGAAAAGGACATATTGTCCGTTAATGGATACGTAGGACGAAATGCCGAGTTCTTCTCTCACGTTTTTGAACATGGACGGTACGCGGCCGGTCGCTATGGCCGTATATACGCCCCGTTCCTGCAGCATTTTGACGGCTTTGCGGGTGGATGCGGGAATCTCTTTATTCTCATCCAGCAGTGTCCCGTCGATATCAAAAAATACGATAGCTCTCTCCATCTCTCTGTACCCCTTCCGGTATAAGTTCGTTAAAATTGTGCCGAGGTAACCAGGTCTTGAGCGGAAGCCTTCCGCCTCGTCCGTAACGCCCCTAAGGTTACGCCGGACGGAGTCGTGAAGGCTTGCAAATTAAGCGTAAGGTATGAAATGCTTTTCACGTCAAGTCACTCATCGTAAATTTTTGACGCGGACAATCGGGCTGGATTAAACTGAGGACAGAAAGGAGGCCGGACCTATGGCCAACATCAAGGATATTGCCAGGCTGGCCGGAGTCTCCGTAACGACCGTTTCCCGCGTGCTCAACGATCATCCTTACGTCAGCGAAGCCAAACGCGCGGCTGTACAGGAAGTCGTACACCGCCTTAACTATTCCCGCAATGTGAATGCGGTTCATCTCATTACCGGCAAAACGAACATGGTTGGGGTTGTCATCCCCTATCTTAATCTGCCCTACTTCAACAGCATTATGGAAGGCATCGCGCAAGAGGCGCTTGAAGCCAATGTGCATCTCCTCGTCAGTCAGACGAAGTACGGGGCGGATAAGGAAACCGAACTGCTGAACATGCTGAAAATCAAACAGATCGACGGCCTGCTGATCTGTTCCCGTTCTCTGGAATGGGAAGTCATCGAGGCTTACTCCCAGTTTGGGCCGATCATTGCCTGTGAATATATCGAGAGCGACCGGATCTCGTCCGTACATATCGACCATTACGGCAGTTTCCGGCTGGCCATGCAGCTTCTTCTGGAAAAAGGGCATACCCGGATCGGCTACTGCCTGGGACGGGGACACAGCTTCAACAGCCGGAACCGCCGCCGCGCTTTTTCCGACGCTCTCTCTTCGGCGGGTGTTCCCGTCCGGGAGGAATGGATGTTCTACCAGATCTACTCCATCGAAGACGGAGCGGAGGTAGTCCGCGGCATCCTGGACATGGACGAGCGTCCGACCGCCCTGCTTGTGGCGGGGGATCAGGTTGCCGCCGGCATCATCAGCGAGGCGGTCAGAAAAGGCCTCCGCGTACCGGAGGATCTGGCGATCGTCTCCTTCGACAACCATCCGATTTCGCAGCTTTTCGATATCACTACCATCGATAACCGGCTCGTCGAGATTGGGCGGACGGCCTTCTCCCTGCTGCTTAAGCGGCTGCAGGACCCCGCCAGCCCCGTGGAACACCGGGAGCTTCCTTTCCGCCTCATTGAACGCGCGACCGTGTAGCTGCGCTCGATGAGTTGGCGCGGGGCCGCATGCCGGGAGCGCGGCAGGCGGCGTCAAGGCGCCTCGGGCGAAGCTGCCGCAGTCCGGCCGCGGGAGGCTCCTGACGTCGGATACGCGATGCGATGTCCGGGAGCCGGCGGAAGGAACCGGGCGCGTCGTGACTGGCGAGCACTGGCGAGCACTGGCGAGCACTGGCGAGCACTGGCGAGCACTGGCGAGCACTGGCGAGCACTGGCGAGCACTGGCGAGCACTGG
>NZ_FNVF01000002.1:0-77167 GCF_900107975.1 Paenibacillus sp. UNC499MF | reverse complement strand
AGCACTGGCGAGCACTGGCGAGCACTGGCGAGCACTGGCGAGCACTGGCGAGCACTGGCGAGCACTGGCGAGCACTGGCGAGCACTGGCGAGCACAAAAAAGGCTCCCGTCCCCTCTCTTTGAGGGGCGGGAGCCTTTTTGCCGCGCGTGCGTTCAGCTCCGTGCGGACGCGGACGCCGCCGACGCATGGCCGAGCGGCATCGCGTACACGGACGGACGCCCGCCCGCTTCCGGCCGGTAAACGGCCAGCAGCAGCGATTCCGCCGACGTGTCGAGCGAGCCGTCCTGCTGGTAGCGTTGCAGGTCGAACGGCAGCACTTCGATGACGGCATGCTTGTGCAGTTCCTTTTCGCCCATGCGCAGCTCACTGAAGTTGCCGGAAACTTCTTCCGGTCGATCCGCGGCTCTTTTCAGATAATCGCTTTGGCCGGCTTTGTCCAGCTTGAAATCCCACCAGATTTTACGCGGCTTGTATTTATGATTCAGGAAATAATCGAGCTTCATCAGCCCTTCGATGACATCCATTCCCTTCGTGTCCCGCCAGGTCAGGAAAGCATGCAGCCGGGTGAACAAATCTTCCAGCTGGTGGCCGATTTTCTGCCAGCCTCTTTCCTCCCAGTAATCGCCGAACTCCTGGAAGAAATCGAAAGCCGACGGAAATTCGGAGGCAATCAGGTAGTTCACGATATGATCGGTACGGTGAGCGTTCCAGTATTTCTCCAGCACGTCTTCCACCCGCTTGATCCGGATCAGGTCGGTAAAAGGCAAAATATCATTGCCCAGTATCTCATAGGGCGCCTGATCCATGAAAATGTAGCCGTACTTGGCCGCATCCAGGCGCAGACCGGTTCCCCGGAGCATTTTAAGAAATCCGAGCTGAAGCTCTTCGGGACCCAGCGCGAACACGTCGTTGAACGTTTTGCGGAAGGAGTCGTAGTTTTCCTCGGGAAGGCCGGCGATCAGATCCAGATGCTGATCGATTTTGCCGCTTTCTTTCACCTTCGTCACCGTGCGGGTAAGCTTGGCGAAATTTTGACGCCGCTTCACCAGATTGTTTGTCTCGTCGTTAGTGGACTGGACGCCGATCTCGAAGCGGAAAATTCCCGGAGGCGCGTTTTCGGCAAGGAAGTCCAGCACTTCGGGCCGCATAATATCGGCCGTGATCTCGAACTGAAACACGCAGCCCTGATGATTGTCAATCAGAAACTGGAAAATTTCCAGGGCATAGTCCCGCTTGATGTTAAACGTCCGGTCGACAAACTTAATGAGCTTGGCCCCGTTCGCTATGAGATACAGGATTTCGGACTTCGTCCGCTCCATATCAAAATATCTTACCCCCACCTCGATGGAGGACAGGCAGAACTGACACGAAAACGGGCAGCCCCGGCTCGTTTCGAAATAAACGACCCGGTTGCCGAGGTCCTTCAGATCTTCCTCGAACCGGTGTGGAGTAGGAATCGCATTCAGGTCCAGCTTCGGACGGCCGGGAGTTAAAATAATTTCTTCCCCTTTGCGGTACGCGATGCCGTATACAAAATGAAACTTCCGGGTGGTCGAAAGCTCCTGGAGGAAATGCTTGAACGTCTCTTCCCCTTCGCCCATGACGATAAAATCCACTTCCGGAACGGTGCGCATCCATTCTTCCGTATCGTAGGAAACTTCCGGTCCGCCTAGTACGATCGTCAGGTCGGGACGGATTTTTTTGATCATGCGGATGACGCGGAGCGTTTCTTCAATGTTCCAGATGTAGCAGGAAAAACCGAGCACGTCGGGATTTTTGCCGTATAGATCCGAAACGATATTCATCGCCGGATCTTTGATCGTGTATTCCGCGATTTCAATCGGAAACTCGGGTTCGCTGAATGCCTTCAGGTACCGCAGAGCCAGCGAAGTATGAATGTATTTGGCGTTCAATGTGGCAAGAACGATATTCATGGTCGTTTACAACCTCTTTTATCAATAAAATCAAGGATCGTTCTTATTCTACACGAACCCCGCCGAGTTGACAAAGCGGGCGGAACCGCCGCCACACTCCTTTTCAGCGCAGGGAGTCGAATTCCGGCTCCGCGTCCTCCCATTCGGTCCCTGTCCCCGAAGACCAGTCAGGAAACTGATCGGCCGCGGGCAGAGCAGGCACATCGGCATACACGTTCCTCCACCGTTCGGCCTGTTCCATCAACTGCCGCTCCACCTGTTCCTTGCGAAGCATAAGCTCGCCGGGGTCCCCCGCCTCCTGCTGAATCGCCTTGCGGATGCTGGTATGCTCCTGGAGCCATTGAGTAAGCTGGTACAAAATCACGGGCGTCTCTCCTTTTTAAAGCGCTGTCATTTATGTATCAGGTTGCCCGTTATGGCGTTGGGTCATACCGTTAGGACCGAATGGGGCACAGCATCTTACATATTTTTTCTTATATTGAAACATTTCCCCTGTCTGTTCAGTCTAAAGATTCAAAGCGGCCGGACCTCGTTCAATCATTGTTACACTAGGCGGACCGAAAATTCGGGAGGGATTTATTCATGAAAAGCAAAAAGCCGATTCTTTATTTAACGGGAGGCATTCTCATCGGAAGCCTCGCCACCCAGACGGACGTATGGGCCAAGCCTGTGATCGACTATATTCTGCAGGCGGCCACCTATCCGGTAACCGTCGACGGACAGACTTACGAATCTTCCGAGCTTCCGGTACTTAATTATCAGGGAAGTACTTATGTCCCCCTCAAAGCATTAGGGGATTTGCTCAGCACTTCCGTAACCTGGAACGATACGCTCAAACAGGTGGAAATTGTCAAGAACAGGCCTAAAGGGGATCTCTCCGTCGCGACCAAAGACTACTACGGCGCCGTGGAGCGGTGGACGTTTGATACGCTGTATCAGCCGGGTAAAGGTACTCTGGATGAGAAGGGCCGCGGGGAACTGCTGAAACAGCTCGAAACCGTCTACAGCCCGTTTCTGGCCGCCCGGTTTTTCGATTACGCCTATATGAAAGAAAGCGACGGCAGCTATCTGTCGCGTCCTGGGGACCACTTCCCTCTGTGGAAGCTGAACCGTAACGTAACGGCAACCCATGAAATCGCAGGCGGGAAAACCATCGTCACCATTAAGGGAGAAGTCGAATATACCCTGGACGGAAAGACGTTCGCCGACACATACAAGCAGCAGTATACAATCGATCCTCTTACGTTAAAAATTATCGATATCGCTTATCTGACTCTTCCGATTTGAATGTTTAAGTTCCTTTTATCCATATAATAAAAGAACCGTTTCCTGTTACGGAAACGGTTCTTTGCTCTATGTCCGGGCGGTTCCTTTATAGTGTCCGCCTTACTCCCATTTGAAGGTAAAGCTCGCAATCGCGAAGGCGACGACCATCCAGCCGCCGAGGATAAGGGCCTGCGGCCACAGCACAGTTAAATCCGCCCCTACGTTCATGACCTGCCGCATAGCCGTCGACAGATGCGTGATCGGGATGAGGTTCACGACCGGCTGGAGGAACGACGGGATGCTGTCCGCGGAGAAGAAGACGCCTCCCAGAAAAAGCATCGGGAACGAGATAAATCCCGCGATCGGCCCCGCGCTTTCCGGTGTCTTCGCCAGCGACGCGACGATGAAGCCGACCGACATAAACGCCAGCGTGCCGAGAATAACGAACAGCAGAAGCAGTCCCCACGAGCCGTTCACTTTCGTTCCGAAGATAACGGACGCGATGAGCAGAACGATCACCGCCTGCAGGCCGTTCAGCAAAAGTCTGGCCGTGATCTGCGAGGCGATGAATGTGGACGATTTCAGCGTGGTGCTCTGCATCCGGCGCAGAATGCCCCTCTCTCTCCAGGAGGCGATTTGTCCCGCCACACCGTTGAGGTTGTTGGACATGATCATCATCGACACGATGCCGGGAACGAGAAAGTCGATATAGGACAGCTTCAGCGCCTGAACGCCCTCCGCCTTCACCGTTATCGCCGGCTTATAGGCCGTCTTTTCTTTGGAAATGCCGTCCGCCACCTGGGCCACGACGGTTTTGCCGAGCTCCGCCGTCATCATGTTCGTCTGGTCATAATAAACGTTGACGGACGAAGCGTCCCCCCCTTTGAGGGCGGCGTCGAGTTTGTTGCCGTAACCGGCGGGAATGACGACCACCATCTGAAGATCGCCGTCCTTCAGCTTCTGGAGCCCCGGCGCCGTGTGCTCCTCCTGCTTGAGCTTCATGGCCGGCGTCTTCATCAGAGCCCCGACCAATTGAACCGACTGGGCTGACCGGTCTTGGTCGATGACGACTCCGTTGATGGACATGCTGCTGCCCCCTCCGAAAAACGTTCCGAACATGACCATGAAGAAGACCGGGAACAGAAAAGACCAGAGGAGCACCTGCTTGTTCCGGATAAAAATCCGCAGCTGCGCGAGCGTCAATTGAAGGTACGCTTTCATTCTTCCCTCAGGCTCCTTCCTGTCATGTGAATGAACACGTCTTCCAGCGTGGCGGTCCGTGTCAGCAGATCCGTCAGCTTCCATCCGCGCAGCTCCGCCTCCCGGATCAGGCCGGTAAGCGACTGCTGGAGGTGGTCGGTGTACAGCACGAGGGTGTCGCGGGCCAGATCGACCTGCTTCACGCCCTGGAGCCTGCCCAGCGTATCCGTCAGCTCCGTCCGCTCCCGCGGGGAAGCCGACTCCGCCTGGGGCAGCCGGAATTCAATCGCATTCTCCGATTGAAGGCTGCGCACCAGGTTGGCCGGCGTGTCCAGTGCGACGACCTGCCCCTTGTCGATCAGACAGATCCGGTCGCACAGCACGTGGGCCTCGTCCATGTAGTGCGTGGACAGGACGATGGTCTTGCCCCTCTCCTTCAGGCGCAGGATAATGTCCCAGAGCGTGCGCCGCGCCTGTGGATCGAGACCCGTGGTAGGCTCGTCAAGGAACAGCACCTGCGGGTCGTTGACCAGCGCGATCGCGATGGCAAGCCGCTGCTTCTGTCCGCCGGACAAGTGCTTCACGCGGTCCCCCGCCTTCTCTTCCAGCGTCATGTCCGCGAGCAGGGGATCGACAGGCACCGACCTCGGATAGAAGCTGGCGTACATCTCCACGATCTCGCGCACTTTCAGCAGATCGAACAGGGAGGTCGACTGGAGCTGGACGCCGATCACTTCCTTCACCTTGCGGAGTTCCCGAATGGTGTCGTAACCGGCGATACGCGCCGTTCCCCCGTCGGGCTTGCGCAGCCCTTCCATCATTTCCATAGTCGTGGTCTTGCCCGCGCCGTTGGGGCCGAGCAGCCCGAACACCTCTCCCTTGCGCACCTGGAAGCGCACGCCGTTTACGGCCGTGAAGCTTCCGTACGTTTTGACCAGCCCGTCCACATCGATAAGAATTTCGTCTGATAATCCGTCCGTCTGCGGCATTCCCAGCCTCCTTTTTTCAATGTTTATGTACGTTTTATTCCGGCATCTTTCCAAACCAAGCGAGTGTTCCGCATACATTTTCCTAAAAGGATTCCAGCTTTTCCATTATATCACTCGTTCCGGCACTTATCACGAGCCCGGCCGGGATGAAATTAAATCCCCAATGCGCTATAGTAAATGGATAGAAGATCCGAAGGAGCCAACCCATGCGAAAACAGCGTCCCCCTTTTAACCCCAAAACGACGAAAACAGCCAGGCCGTCCACCCCGAAAACAGACAAAGAACCGACTCAATTCGAAATCGGACAGCCGGACGAGCTGATGAAATTTTTGCTTGAAAAATTCGCGAATAAAGGAAGAAACACCGTCAAGGGCATTCTGTCCAGAGGCCAGGTATCCGTGAACGGCAAAAAGACGACCCGCCACGACCATCCTCTCCAGCCCGGCGACCGCGTTAAGGTCCAATGGAGTGTCGTTACCGAAGAGGAAAAACCGATCGGACTGCATATCCTGCATGAAGACGAGGATCTTCTGGTTATCAATAAAGAAGCGGGCCTTCTTTCGATCTCCGGCGGAGACGAGAAGGAATTGACCGCCTATTGGCAGTTGACCGAGCATGTCCGCAGAAAAGATCCGAAAGCGCGTATTTTCGTCGTCCACCGGCTGGACCGGGATACGTCGGGCGTCATGCTGTTCGCCAAGAACGAGAAAACCCAGCAGGCGCTGCAAACGGCCTGGCAGGAAGCCGTGCACGAGCGCTCCTATGTAGCCCTCGTCGAACGCAAGGTCAAGAAGCCCGAAGGCACGATCGTCTCCTGGCTGAAAGAAAGCAAAACGCTGCTCATGTACTCCAGTCCCGTGGATAACGGCGGGCAGAAAGCGGTCACGCACTATAAAGTGCTGCAGGCTTCCTCCGACTACTCCCTGCTTGAGGTGCACCTTGAAACGGGCCGTAAAAATCAGATCCGTGTCCATATGCAGGACATCGGCCATCCGGTTGTCGGCGACAAGAAGTACGGCTCCGTAAAAAACACGATCGGCCGGCTCGGTTTACATGCCCGGGTCATCGCGTTCGAACATCCTTCGACGGGACAACCGATGCGGTTCGAGACCCAAATTCCCGGCAAGTTTCTGCGGGTTTTCGCCGCCAAACCCACTTCATAAAAGGAGAATCCCATGAACGGACAATCGAGAAATAATATCCGGGCCGGACTGACCGTCGACATTGTGCTCAAGCAGGATCAGCGCACCGGTAAACGGACGCGCGGAGTCGTCAAAGATATTTTGACGAATTCGCCTAATCATCCTCACGGCATCAAAGTCAGACTGACGGACGGCCAGGTCGGACGGGTTCAGGAAATTGTACAAGAGCCCTGAAACCCTATTGTAAAGAATCCTGAAAACCAATAAACTAAAAGTAATGAATGCAGTGAGGTGATACGAATGTCAGAGAATCAACAGACACCGGAATCCGGAGAAACTCAACCGGCCGAAGCGGCCGAACCGCGCAAAGTTTCGCTCGCGGAAGCCATGAAACAGAAACTGGCCCAGAAGAAAGCGGCGCAAGCCCAGGCCAACTCCCAGCAGAAGCACCAGGCAACCGGCAATCAGATGATGAAAAGCCAGCAGACCAAGAAACAAAACAATCAAAGAAGACGTATGGGTGTCTAGACTTTGAACGTCATAAGCAGTAGCCCAAGACATGAGGGATCCGCTTCATGTCTTTATTTTTTATACGAACGGGCAAGCGGCCTGAGCTGCTTAAACACCCTTCCGCTGGAGGTCCCTCAATGTCCATGCTTTTATTTGTTATCGCCGGGCTTGCGGAAATCGGAGGCGGCTACCTCGTCTGGCTTTGGCTCCGCGAGGGCAAGCCTGTCGGGTACGGAATTACGGGCAGCCTTGTGCTTGTCCTGTACGGCATTATCCCGACTCTCCAGGCGTTTCCTTCTTTCGGCCGGGTTTACGCCGCATACGGAGGCATTTTTATCGTACTCGCCGTATTGTGGGGATGGCTTGTGGACAAGAAAACGCCCGACTTCTACGATTGGCTCGGCGCGGCCGTTTGCATCGCCGGCGTATCCATTATTTTGTGGGCGCCCAGAACCTGATCTAAGTCTTGAAGGAGGGATTAACCTATGAGCTTTCTAGACAGTCTGGTAGAGCAGCGCATACAGGAAGCGATTCACAACGGTGATTTCGACAATTTGCCCGGCAAAGGCAAGCCGCTCGTTCTCGAGGACTGGTCCGCCGTTCCGGAAGATCTGCGCTTGTCGTATAAAATTTTGAAAAATTCGGGATTCCTTCCCGAAGAAATGCAGCTCCGCAAAGACATGCTTACGCTGGAGGAACTCCTTGCATGCTGTCATGACGAAGAGGAACGCGGCAAGCTGAAGAAAACCCTCAACGCCAAGAAGCTCCGCTTTAACATGCTGATGGAAGAGCGGAGCATGAATCTTTCTCCGGCGCTTGCCCGGTACCGCGACCGCATCGAAACGAAATTTTCCGCGGAGCCGGATAAACCGTCCGAGTAGGACGAGAAACAGGAGAAACCGCCATGAACCCGACGCCTCAAAATTTGCTTGAACTAACCCGGAACATTCAAGAACGGCACGTCAACTTTGCCGTATCGGACGTAAACTCGCATGTGCTCCGCATCGCGGTCATGACCGGCAACTATCGCTGGCATTTTCATCCCGATTCGGATGAATTATTTATGGTGCTTGAAGGCGAACTTTTTATAGACTTCGAGGACGGTACGACCACTTCCCTGAAAGCTAATGATACGCTTACGGTTCCGGCAGGCACGGTCCACCGGACGAGAGCGGACGTGCGCACCGTCAATCTCTGCTTCGAAGCCAAAGAAGCGGAAACGGTTTTCGTGGACGAGCCCGCGGGGCGGGACAAATAAAACGAGCTCTGCAGAACGGTCTGCAGAGCTCGTTTTATTTCTTCATCCAGTTTGGCCTTAGGCGAGTCGGGGTTTGTCCGGTTCAGGTGAGCCCAGTAAAGAACCAGAACATTGCGCTGTTCGTAAGGCAGCGGAGTGAGAAACTCCTCTCCCTTTAAGCTGTGTTCCAGCGTGTTAAACTCCGTCATCGCCTTTTGGCGTTCAAGACTTGATTCATACACATAAATCGATACGAACTCCTTGTATGCGGCTTTCTCGGTCGGACGTCCGACCGAATAACGGCCGGCCCGCTTGCCGTTAAGCGTCCAATCTTGGGGCTCCGTCTCTTCAAACATCTCTATGCCTTCAGCCGTGAAGGCTTCTTTTACCTGTTGGAGCGTGACTGTCGTCTTGATTGTTCGCTCTTGGGTGCATCCCGTAAGCGCGAGAAGAACAGCTGCGAGCAAGCCGGCTAACAAAATCCTTTTCATTAAAAAAATCCCCTTTCGCACCGCGCGAAGCTCTCAGCGCGTATTGCTCGGCGTCACATGACGTTGGTCAACCACAATTTTCTTGACGGGTCATCCGAGGGGAATGTTGCACGGCCATAAAATGCCGGAAAATGTTTACTTGAGCCGGAAACCGCCTTCCGAATGAAGAATCTGGCCTGTGATCCACTCCGATTCTTCGCCGGCGAGAAACGCGATAAGTCTGGCGGCGTCTTCCGGTCTGCCGATTCGTCCGAACGGGAACTGGCCTGCGAGTTCGTTCCGAAGCTCCTCCGTCATCCATCCGGTATCGGTCGGACCGGGATTGACCGCGTTGACCGTAATCCCTTTGGGCGCCAGTTCCGCAGCCAGCGTCACGGTCATCGCTTCGACAGCCGCCTTCGTAGCCGCGTAGGCGATCTCTCCCCGCATCGGACCCAAAGACTGGCCGGATGTCATGTTGATAATCCGTCCGCCCGATCCGCGGCTGAACCGGCGGCCGAATTCCACGCTGAGCAGGGCGGTTCCCCTCATGTTCACGGCATAGTGGGCATCAAGCACGGCCGCATCAAGCTTCTCGTACCCGTCGTTTACGGAGTAGGCCGCATTGTTGACGAGGACCGCCGGAAACCCGAGCCGATTCTCCGTTTCGTCTATGATGCGCTTGGCCGCTCCGGGATCGGACTGGTCGATCTCCAGTCGTTCGCAGCGTATTCCCGACCGGGTCAGCTCCCGCACAATCGCATCCGGTCCCTCTTCATCCGCTCCCCAAGGCATGGCTCTGTCGAAAGCGGACCAGGTTGTGAACATCACGTCCATGTTTTTGGCCGCAAGCGCCCGGCAGATAGCGGCGCCGATACCGATCCGGCGGGAAACTCCCGTAACGACAGCAACGGGGCGGTCTTCCTTGCCGCGTTCAGCAGACCTATTTGCCGAAGCCGGTGTATTTCCCGATATATTCCCGGACTTATTTCCGTCCATGGACATTCTCCTTCCGCCTCCCTTGACGTTGATGTGGAAAGGCTCTTTTGTTACTACAGTATAAAACGGCATCACGATCCCCGGCACAGATTATTCGATTATAAAGGAAAATTCCCCCGCTCCCTTACATGGAACGATCAAATGCGTTATAATGAGACGGTTCTGAAGCGCGGCACCGCTTGGAACTTAATCACGAAAGTGCCGGACTCAAACCCCATAAGAAAATCCATATGCTCTGCGCATATGGGAGAGGTTCGCGAACTCCCTCTATAAAAAACTAAGGAAAAACAATATCCCTGGATATTCGGGCACAGCTGCTTAAAAAGCGGCCGCTAAGTGTGCGTTTTTTGACGTTCATTTTCCGGTTTGCTTATGAATGGCCGCGTCCTTCCTTGAGGCATTGTTTTTGTTTTGTTTAAAATGACGGATCAAGAACTCTCTCCATCACCTATTTTTTAGTCAAAAAGGAGACGGAAGAGCGATGAAACATGAAAAAGCAGTTGTCGTATTCAGCGGCGGACAAGACAGCACGACGTGCCTGTTCTGGGCCCTGAAGCATTTTGGCGAGGTGGAGACGCTCACGTTCGATTACGGGCAGCGTCATAAACTCGAAATCGAGTGCGCCGCACAGATTGCGCGCGAGCTTGGCGTAAAAAACACCGTTCTGGACATGAGCCTGCTGAACCAGCTCGCACCCAATGCGCTGACGCGCAGCGATATCGAGATTGAGGAAAAAGAAGGCGAGCCCCCTACCACGTTCGTGGACGGACGCAACCTGCTGTTCCTTTCGTTTGCAGGCGTATACGCCAAAGGGGCCGGAGCCAGACACCTCATCACCGGCGTTTGCGAAACGGACTTCAGCGGCTACCCGGACTGCCGGGACGCTTTCGTAAAATCTCTTAACGTAACCCTGAACTTATCAATGGATTATCCATTCGTGATCCATACGCCGCTGATGTGGCTGAATAAAGCGGAGACGTGGAAGCTTTCCGACGAGCTGGGGGCTTTCGATTTCGTCCGGACCAAGACGCTTACCTGCTATAACGGCATCGTCGGAGACGGTTGCGGCGAGTGCCCGGCATGCAAGCTCCGTTCGGCCGGTCTGCAGAACTACCTTCTGGAGCGCGAAGGAGCCGGTTCCCGATGAAGACGCCAGGCGAATTCCGCATCGTAGAGAACCTTCAGCAGTACGGGCAGGACATCCGGCACGAGCAGCTCCGTTATCATACCAAGCGCGTCCTCGTTTCCAAAGAATTTACGTTCGACGCGGCGCATCATCTGCACGCCTACGAGGGAAAGTGCAAAAACCTTCACGGCCATACGTACAAAGCCGTTTACGGAATCAGCGGCTATGTCAACGAGATTGGGCTAACGCTTGATTTCGGAGAAATCAAAGATATCTGGAAAGCACGGATCGAGCCTTTTCTCGATCACCGTTATCTGAATGAGACGCTGCCGCCCATGAACACCACCGCCGAGAACATGGTCGTCTGGCTGTACGAACAAATGGAGACGGCTTTGCAGTCGGATGAGATGCAGGCGAAAGCCCGGGGCGGCAGGGTCGAATTTGTCCGCCTGTACGAGACGCCGACAAGCTACGCCGAAGCGAGACGGGAGTGGATGTCCGAATGAGTGCAAGCCGAACATATGCCGCGGTCCCATCCCCTCCGCAGACCTTGCCTGCAGCGGGCAACACGACGGCCGTTTCCGCAGCCCCTGCGGATAAAACGACCCCGGCCGAAGCGACCATTCCCGTGCTCGAGATCTTCGGCCCGACCGTCCAGGGCGAGGGCATGGTCATCGGGCGCAAGACGATGTTCGTGCGTACCGCCGGCTGCGATTACCGCTGCTCCTGGTGCGATTCCGCGTTTACGTGGGACGGATCGGGCGCAGGCGACATCCGTCCGCTCACCGCGGAAGCGGTCTGGGAGGAGCTTGTCCGCACAGGCGGCAGCCGCTTCTCCCACGTGACCTTGTCGGGCGGCAATCCGGCCCTCCTGCGCAGCCTCGGCCCGCTCGTGAAGCTGCTGCGGGCCCAAGGCATCCGCACCGCCGTCGAGACGCAGGGCTCCCGCTGGCAGGACTGGCTGACCGAGATCGACGAGGTCACGCTCTCTCCCAAGCCGCCGAGCTCAGGCATGGAAACGGATTTCGCTAAGCTGGACGACATCGTCCGGCGGTTGAACCCGGACGGCATCAGCCTCAAGGTGGTCGTGTTCGACGAACGCGATTTCGCGTTCGCCCGGGAAGTCCACCGCCGCTACCCTGCCGTCCCATTCTATCTGCAGGCGGGGAACGAGGACGTCCGTCTCGCGGACGACGACCTGCTCCGCGGGCAGCTGCTGCGCAAATACGAGTGGCTCGTCGACTTGACGATGGCGTCCGAGGATTTGAACGACGTGCGCGTGCTGCCGCAGCTTCACGCCCTGCTTTGGGGCAACAAGCGGGGCGTCTGATCTCCGCGGAAGGCAGCGGGACTCAACGGGACACAGGGCCCGACTCCGCATCAGTTCACGGCGGTCTGACCGCCCAAATCAGAACGGCAGTCGGTACCCGCCAGCCCTGTCTGAGTTCCACTTACTAATCGGGCGGCATAGCCGCTGCCTTCCTTCAGCCTTGACTACTATGCGGTCACCCGCTGTCCATATAAATTCTAAAACCGGAGGTGCCTTTCATGGCCGGAAGAAACCAGGAAGAGCTCGATCTCACCCTGCTGGGCAACCAGCAGACACAATATCCTTTTAACTATGCGCCGCAGGTGCTCGAATCCTTTGACAACAAACATCCTTACCGCGATTATTTCGTCAAATTCAATTGTCCCGAGTTTACGAGCCTTTGCCCGATTACGGGACAGCCCGATTTTGCCACCATATATATCAGCTACATGCCCGGCGATAAAATGGTCGAAAGCAAATCGCTCAAACTGTATCTATTCAGCTTCCGCAATCACGGCGATTTCCATGAAGACTGCATGAACATCATTATGAACGATCTGATCAAGCTCATGGATCCGAAATACATCGAGGTCTGGGGCAAATTCACTCCGCGGGGCGGGATCTCCATCGATCCTTACTGCAATTACGGACGTCCCGGCACCAAGTACGAACAGATGGCGGAGCACCGCCTGATGAACCATGACCTTTACCCGGAAAAAGTCGATAACCGCTGAGCGCGATGGCTTATTGCGGGGTGCCGCTTGCCGACACAGTGGCGTTCAAACGAGCCCGCTCTATATGGAGCGGGAGCATCCGCTTGTCGATACCGGGGCCGGTGCGACCTTTACCCGGGATCAGCTGAACCGACAGCATGCAACCGGTCATTAGCGTATGTCTTTTACAGCACCTGCCCGCACAAACCGTTTCAGCTATTTCAATGGATCGTACACTGCATGCCTAAAAGACCCCATGGGGTCTTTTTTTCTGCCCATGGGATGCCGATAATTTTGGTATACTAGGAATGAACATCTAAATGGAGCTGGGTTGCAGAGCTTTTGGATGGGGAAAGGAAAAGAAATGGTCAATTTCGGAGATTATTTCAAGGCTTTTTTTGCCAATATAAGCACCCTGCTCACATTTACCTATTTAGGCAGCCTGGCTTATAAATATATTTTGTACAAGATCCCCGTCAACTGGATGAAAATGCTTTACGTCCTGCTCTCGATAGCGGCCGGCTGGCTTTCCATGATGTACGGAGCCTGGCTGAGTGCCACGGTTATCTTCGATCTAAGGTTCGTGCCCATCCTGGTGGCTCCCCTCTTCCTGTCGCGACCTTTCCCTATTATACTGATCGGGCTCGGGATCGGGCTGGCACGCTTGTCGTTCGGCCTGAATCACGCCGCTTGGGCGGGCTTCGGGAACATGATCATCCTCGGCATCGTAACGGCGCTGACCAGTGAACTGCTCAAACGCACCTCTCTGCGGCAGACTACCCGAATTTTACTGCTTATTCTCATCGTGAATCTGTTCAACGTGGCGGATATCGCGATTCTCGGTGTTTATTCAGCCGCTACGTACCTGATCGAGCTTGCTCCGCTGTCCGGCACGGCGGGCCTGTTTTTCAGCTTTTTCTTCACCTTCATCCTGCACGATTTCAAAGCGGATTTTCTCCGGCGGGAAGCACTGAACAGAAGCAATAAGGAACTGGCCGAACAGTTCCGGCTGGCCGAGGAACGAACCGCGGAGCTTCAGCACATTCACGACGAGCTGGAAGTGAAAAACGAGGAGCTGATCTCCTCTTCCCGCTACAAATCCGAATTTTTGGCAAACATGTCCCATGAACTCCGGACCCCGCTGAACAGTATGCTGATCCTGTCGCAGTTCCTTGCCGAAAATCAGAACGGGACGCTCTCGGAAGAAGAGATTGAATTTGCCGGAATTATCCATACCTCCGGTCAAGACCTGCTTACGCTGATTAACGATATACTCGATCTGTCCAAAATCGAAGCGGGACACATGGCCATCACACTGGGAGAAGTGAACGTCAGTGAAGTCGTCGAAGCGATGACCCGGATGTTCGAACCGGTTGCCGCCCAGAAGGGCCTGTATTTCCACATCCGTTCAACCGGCGTTCCCGATATCATTCATACGGATGAACAGCGGCTTCAGCAGATTTTGAAAAATCTGCTGTCCAATGCGTTCAAATTTACCGAGCGGGGCGGCGTCATCCTTACCTTTTACGTCGAAATGGATGCCCAGGGCGTTCAGCATCCCGCTGCCGCCATCCGGGATACCGGCATCGGCATCCGGGCGGACAAGCGGGAACAGATCTTCGAAGCCTTCTACCAGGCGGACGGCACAACGAGCCGCAAGTTCGGCGGAACCGGACTCGGCCTCTCTATTTCACGCCAGTTCGCCCGGCTGCTGGGCGGAGAGATCCGGCTGGTTAGTGAAGAGGGAACCGGGAGCACGTTTACCCTCCTCCTTCCTTCCAGCAGCTTGAGCGGTCAGGAGCAGGAGCTTCGGCAGTTGGCGGACGACGCCAAGCTTCCGCGGCTTACGCCGCTCTCCTCTCCGCTTCCGGACGAAAGCGCGGACCGTTCCGGCGGCACCGATACGCCGCAGACGGCTCCCGCTCCGGCAACAGGCGCCGATACGCCTGCGGAAGCGGCTCAGCAGCTTCTGCGCGAAGTCACGGTGCTCGTCGTCGATGACGACGCCGCCAACGTGCGCAGCCTGTCCGCCCTGCTCAAATCCCGCGGGGCCGAAGTTTTCGGAGCGGGCAGCGGCCGGGAATGCCTGCGCCTGCTCGCCCTCCATCCCGGGATCAGCCTCGTCCTCATGGACATGATGATGCCCGAAATGGACGGCAGGGCCGCGATCCGGCAAATCCGCATGGACGATGCTTACCGGGACCTGCCTATCATCGCCCTGACCGCCCGGGCTCTACCCGGCGACCGGGAAGCGTGCATCGAAGCCGGCGCTTCGGACTATATTACGAAGCCGGTCGATAACCGGGCGCTCTCGATGCTTGTGAAGCAATGGAGCGCCAAGTCCGTCTGAATTCAGCGAAAAAAGCCTTCTTTCCATGTCGGAAAGAAGGCTTTTTAGTTCCGGCCCTTGCAAGACACGGCAGACAAGAGGATCTCGTCTATTGCCGCAGAAACAAAGGGCCATCTATTTTAAAAACTTCGCGCCGGAAACGCGGAGGCATTCGTCTGTTCAACCATCCGTTGAAGCGGGCCAAGACACCATGCTGGAAGGGGGGAATTCCTCCGGCATGGCAGCGGGCCGCTTAGCCCGGTGGCGGACAAAACCGCCCTCCGGCGTTTCCCTTGCTCTTGCCGGTGCCATAACGAATTAACGCGGTGGCATTTGTCCGGATCCGGTACCCGCTCCCTGCGGAATAAATCCGCTGAGATCGATTCCGAGTCCTTCCGCAAGTCTTGTTCCGAACTCCACATCGGCACGGAAGAAATTGCAGACGGCGCGAAGCTGGATTTGCATGTCCGTTTGTTTGAGATCGTTCACGAGGTTATCGATCAGATTAGCGCGTTCTTCCGGAGTAATCCCGCGGTAACGCTCGCCTGCCTGCGTGAAATCGTCCGTTTTCTCGATTTTGCGGCGTGTAGTAGAGCCCGTCAGCGGCTGCTCGCTTTCTCTATAAGCGCTTCCGGCTTCCTTCGGCGCATGGTCATAGGAATTCGGCTCGTAATTGATCGGCGAATGATCCTGCCGAACCGCCATTTGACCGTCCCGCTGATAATTCCGGACCGGCGCATAAGGGCAGTTTACCGGAATCTGCATATGGTTCGGTCCCAGCCTGTGGCGCTGCGTATCCGGGTAGGAGAACAGACGGCCTTGCAGAAGTTTGTCTTCGGAAGGCTCGATCCCCGGCACAAGCACGCTAGGCGCAAAAGCGGACTGTTCGACTTCGGCGAAGAAATTTTTCGGATTCTCGTTCAAGGTCATCCGTCCTACTTTGACGAACGGAACGAGATCTTCCGGCCAATCCTTCGTCGGATCGAGGGGGTCGAAGCTGAACTGGTCCAAACGGTCCGGTTCCAGCATCTGCACATTCAGCTCCCATTCCGGATAATTGCCCGCCTCGATGGCGTCATACAAATCGCGCGTCGCGTGATTGTGATCGCGTCCTCCCTGCTCTTCCGCTTCCTTGCGGCTTAAGGAACGGACACCCTGCAGCGATTTCCAGGTGTATTTGACGTAAACGACTTTGCCTTCCGCGTTCACCCATTTGAAAGCATGCACTCCGAATCCGTCCATTTCCCGGTAGTTGGCCGGAGTTCCGCGGTCGGAGAATACCCAGGTCAGCATGTGTGTCGATTCCGGAGAAAGCGACATGAAATCCCACAAGTGATTAGGCGTTTGGACATTTGTATGCGGAGCCGGTTTCAGCGAGTGAACCATGTCCGGGAACTTCAGCGCATCGCGGATAAAGAATACGGGCAAATTGTTGCCGACCAGGTCATAGTTTCCTTCGGACGTGTAGAACTTAACGGCAAAGCCCCGCGGATCACGGAGCGTCTCCGGCGAACCGCTCGGGTGAATAACCGTCGAGAAGCGGACAAGCACTCTCGTTTCAATAGAAGCGTCCTGCAGAAACGCGGCTTTCGTATACTCGCTCATGCTGGCATAAGGGCGGAATACTCCGAACGCCCCCGCACCCCGTGCGTGCACGACACGCTCCGGAATACGCTCACGGTCAAAATGAGCCAGTTTCTCCAAAAGGTGATAATCTTCGAGCAGCGTCGGGCCGTGAGTACCGGCTGTCTTCGAATTCTGGTTGTCGGCAACGGGCGCGCCTTGATTTGTAGTGAGATAAGGACGATGTGGATTCATTCTGCACCTCTTTATAATTATTATTATTTGAAAATGATTATCAATGTCATGTCGGTAGTATATCATCGCCATCCTCTCTTCGTCAATAGAATGACTATAAAATTATAATCATTTTAATCTGGGATTAATTTCGTCTAAATTCTACACATTCCGACGAGCAGGCAATTGCTTTAACCGGCTGTGCTTGTTTACAATAAGAATAATCCGGCGGGAAGCAGCCATGTCCAGACCAGGATAAGAAAGGAAGATTTTACGGCATGTCGAGCCCTATTTTAACAATCGTGGTACCCTGCTATAACGAAGAAGAAGTTCTTCCCGAAACGGTAAGCCGCTTAAGCTCGGTTCTGGACCGTCTCATTCAAGAAAAGCTTGTAGCCGGCGAAAGTGTGATGCTTCTCGTCGATGACGGCAGCAAAGACCGGACCTGGGAGCTCATCGATCAATACAGCCGTTCCCATGACTACGTAACAGGCGTTAAGCTCGCACGGAATGCGGGCCATCAGAACGCTCTGCTTGCGGGTTTAATGACGGCAAGACATACATCGGACATCGTGATTTCTATCGATGCGGATCTGCAGGACGATACGGACGCGATACGCGAATTCGTACGGAAGTATCTGGAGGGAGCCGAGATCGTTTACGGAATCCGCAGCGACCGGACGACCGATACCTGGTTCAAAAAGACGACCGCCGAATCCTTTTATAAATTAATGCTACGTCTGGGCGTCCAGATTAAGAACAATCATGCGGATTACCGGCTTATGAGCAAACGTGCGCTGGATTATTTGTCCCGCTATAAGGAAGTCAACGTGTTTCTGAGAGGGATTGTCCCGCTTCTGGGACTGCGTACGGCCGAGGTTATGTACGAGAGGAAAGAACGTTTTGCCGGGGAATCGAAGTATCCGTTGCGCAAAATGCTGTCTTTTGCACTGGACGGCATTACTTCCTTCAGTGTCAAACCGATCCGGATGGTCACGGTCACCGGATTCCTGCTCTCCATCTTCAGCGTGTTCGCCGGCGCTTATGCCATCATCTCTAAATTATGGGGAACGACGGCTTCGGGTTGGACCTCGCTAATTTTATCCGTCTGGTTTATCGGCGGGGTGCAGCTTCTGGCTCTGGGACTGATCGGAGAGTACATCGGCAAAATTTACCGGGAGGTCAAACACCGTCCCTTGTACCTCATCGAAAAAACAATCCCGACGCGGCAGGATGACGATGCTGCGGCATACTTGGACCGGATTCCCGTAGGAGCGGAACGGGCGGGGCGTTAACTGTCCTGACGGACGGAAGTGTTAAGCAGGCCGGTCATAGGAAGCAGCCGCCCACTTACAGCGAGAAGACCCTTGCCGGAAACTCCGGCGTAGGTTAAAGAAGCTCGCCAGCCCTGCACTTTCAGTAAGCCGGGGTCCATACCGCATCCGATCCATTTTGACGTAAAAATGCCGCATATCCTGAACACCGCTGACACACACCCTGATAGGAGCGGCAGCTTTCCGCACCGTGCGCTGTACTGCGCACGGTGTTTTTGCATGCGGCGGATTGTCTGAGGTCTCCGGCATCGGATGCTCTTCACTATAGCCGCACAGCGCCCGGCCGCTTCGTGATACTCCCCGAACTCCTGGGCATCCTACCCTCAGGAGGTGATAGTATGGCAAGAAGAAGAAACCGCAGAGCAGCCGTTCCCGGAAGCGAACGCAGCCTGGACCGGCTTAAGGGCCAGGTCATGCGGGACGCGGGCTACAACGTGTCCGCCGATCAGCCGAACCTGGTCAAATACGAAGTCGCCCGAACGCTGGGAGTCCCCCTGGAGCCGGGCAACAACGGCCAGCTCCGCACGGAGGATGCCGGTAAAATCGGCGGCGAAATCGGCGGCCGCATGGTGCGGGAGCTGGTCCGCATGGCGCAGAAGCAGCTGGCGGAGCGCAGCGGGCCGAAGTAATCCCGCGCACGGCACGCCGGACCGCTGGACGCCGCCGGGATGACCGCCGCCAGCAAGGCTGACTGCCCGACACGCCGCTCTGCGCGGCGGAGCATAACGCCGCGGCTCCATTCCTTCACCGTCGGGCCAAATCGGCCCGGATGACCAGAGAACCGTCTTCGCTGGTCATCCGGCACGAACCCGGCCGGATCGGCCTGAACAGGCGTATGGCCTGTTTTCCGCCGATCCGGACGCCGTTAAGGCGGATACTCGACCTGTCCGCCGCCAGTTCAATCTCTCCCGGGCGTATTCCCCGGGGCTGGTGTACGCTAACCATGAGCCGGCCTCCGGCCTCGGTTATCGAATAGGCAAAAGCTTCCGCCTCCTTGACCTTGGCGGCTTGCCGCTTTTGGCTTCCGGCGGCAAGGCCCCTGACAGGCTTCCCGCCCGAGAAGGGAATGGCCGCGGAAGGCCCGGAGGCGACAGGCCGGGCGGAGGCCGGCTTACCCCCGTTCTCCCGGCGTTTCTCCCCGCTGCGGGGCGGAGCGGCGCTTGCACCCGTGTTCTGTCCCGCGGAACTTCCGTCCGGCTCGTTTTCCCAGCCGGTTCCCATCCACTCCGGGATCCGGTAGCCCGGCATAGCCTGCCGCAGAAGTTTATCCAGCCATTGGTCCAGCCAGGCCGTGTTCTCCGGGTCCTCTGAAATCCGCTTGGACAGCTCGGTAAACAACGTTTCCCCGCCTCCGAAAATGGAGGAAAACGAAGGAATCTCTCCGGAACGGAACCCGAATTTCCGTTCCCACTCTTTTTCATAGTCGGATTCGTTCTTGCCTGCGCTCATTCTTACCGCCTCTCCGCCTGTTCCGGATACGGAACCCGCCCTTTTCTCCACATCAGCCTATTCCGCAGCCGACCCGGTGGTGTTTGTTCAAGCCTGCATAAAAAAAATCAGGTCCCGTAACCGGAACCTGATAGACCTCTTTCTCTTTTACCAGAAAAATCCGGGGCCTCCAAAACCGCCGCCAAATCCGCCGCCGTAACCGAATCCACCGCCGTAACCGAAGCCGTTGACAAACGGGGATGTGCCGATGGCAAGCAGATCGAACAAGACGAGAGGAACGAACGCTTTTGTTTGAGCGGTTCCCTCTTCGGGCTCGAGAATCAGCTCGTTGCCTTGAATACGTACCAGTTTGCCTCTGACCATGGAACCATCCTTACGGACGGCCACGATGTTTTTCCCGACTAGTTTGGACGCGTCATTACGAAGTGTTGAACTCATACCGTCTACCTCCCTTTTCAGCAAATCATGCATGCTACCTTATACCATATGCGGCCGGATAGCGGCCCGATTGGATAGCTGTCCCTTCTTCCTGTTTTATTTGGCCAAGGCACCTGTTTCATAAGCGTTTCGGGAATGCCGGCGAAGAGATACGTCTTTTTTTCCATATAAAAAAAGCCTTCCGCCCCGGTGGTGAAATCTCCGTGCGGAAGGCTTTTCGCAAAAAGGCAAGCAGGCTTCAGGCCTTGCGGAGCTTGCCCAGCTCCGTCGTAATCGCGTCAATTTCGCTAATGCTGAAATTGGGTTTGCTCATAACGAGATCGTACAGATCTTTAAGATCTTCATATTGTTCCTGGCTAAAGTTGGACGCTTTAATCGATCCGCCTGTCGCCATTCTCAGTTTCGTTTTGATTTCATTGAACATATAATCCACGTTCTGTTCCGACCATGCCGACAAATCCAATGCGTTTCATCCTCTCGTTATCCGGTTATGCTTTCATTGTAACACGTTTTGACACCGGAAATCGCGTCCGTTACGATAGAATGCGACCAGAACGCGGGCTTGACTATGAGGTGCATGGGAGATACGAAGCTTGTACGGGCTTATAAGCTCCCAGCCTTCCTTACCCGCCGGTCCCAAACCTTCAAGGAGGAAATCCTCTTATGCTGCATACCTGCGAGCTTGTCACCCGCAAACGGGACGAAATGGTTGAAATTACGGATATCGTGGCAAGGCTGGTTGGGGAAAACCGTATTCAAGACGGCACCGCCATCGTTTACTGCCCTCATACGACGGCGGGAGTGACGATCAATGAAAATGCCGATCCCGATGTAAAAAGGGATACGCTCATGCGCCTGGACGAAGTGTTTCCCTGGGAACATCCGCGCGACCGTCATGCGGAAGGCAATACGGCCGCTCATCTGAAAGCTATGACCATGGGCGCCTCGCAAACCGTATTTATCCGCGGAGGCCGCCTTGAGCTGGGCCGCTGGCAGGGAATTTACTTCTGTGAATTTGACGGGCCCCGCAGCCGTACGTTTACCGTTAAGCTGATTCGTGATTAACCAGACTGACCTTGGAAGACTCGGATCGGGCCGCCGTGGAGACCATGTTGCTGCACAGCAGCTGTACATGCTCTTCGGCGAGCTGTTCCACCAGCTCAAACGTCTGTCCGTAATGAATGGAATGCGAGATGAATCCGTGCATGGACATGAACAAATTCCAAGGGAGCCGGTATTCCTGATCTTCCTTGTCCGGCATTCCCGAAATGACCTGGCGCACAACCGTGGCAAACAGATCGAAACATTTCGCCTGCTCGGTCCGCGAGTACTGACGCAGCTCCTCGTCCCGGATCATAAACATGATTTCGTAATGATGCGGGTTCTCCAGTCCGAACCGGATAAACTCCATCATCAGCTTCTGCAGCAGAGGAACCCCGAGAACAGCGGATTCGACGATGATTTGCCGCTGCCGCTGCAGGAGTATGCCGAAATCCTCCAGTATAAGTGCATTGAACAGCTCTGCTTTTTCTCTGAAATGATAGTATAACGCGCCATGGCTGTAACCCATTGCTTTAGCGATGCTTCGCATCGTTAAAGCGCGATAACCGCGAGTTACGAATAACTCCCTGGCCTCTTCAAGAATCCGCTCTCTGCTAAGTTCCTGAGCGACTGCCTTCCTCGCCATAAGAATCCCTCCGCTTCGGTGGTGTATGAAATTGTTAGGGTAGCTCGCTATGTTCGATATATGTATGTTCGCCGCGTATGATGTTTCCTTGACCTTGGGTCAAATCGGTAAACCAGTCGGCAAAAGAATCCGCCTCGCCAGATAAGGGATAGCACCGGAGGATAACCTTATCGGTAAATTCCGTATCGCCCATCCGCATGTTGCGGTTCCGCAGCTCATTCTCCACTTTACCCAGCCAAGTATAATCGATTTCAGCGAGCAGTTCCTGATGACTTACTTTGTAAACGGGCACCGCGGCCTGTATTCCCGCGACTGCGCCATCCGTGTAGGCTCTGATCAGTCCGCCGGCTCCCAGCATAATACCGCCGAAATACCGGGTGACGACTACGGCCACGTTCTTGAGATCCATATTCCGGATCACTTCGAGAATCGGTTTGCCGGCTGTGCCGCTCGGCTCCCCGTCATCCGACTGTTTCTGAATCTCGTTGCGTTCTCCGATCATGTAAGCGGAACAGTTGTGGGTCGCCATCGAGTGTTCTTTCTTCACGCCGGCTATAAAAGCAAGCGCTTCCTCTTCGGACGAAACCGGCAAAGCCTGACCGATAAACCGGGAACGTTTGATGACAATTTCATCGGCTCCATGCTTCTGTACCGTTCTGTAGGATGCTATCATGTCGCTTCTTCATTCCATTTCCTAACTAATGCGCCTTCTGTTTCATATCATTTTACACAAATCAGAATATTAGTACAATAGTTAATTTAGTTCTAACATTATTTCCAATAAAAAACAGACCTAATCCCGGAGGAAAAGGCCTGTTTTCGTTGGAAATGCCCTTACAGAGCCCTATACGGGTTCTGTCTGGACGAAACTAGTCGTTCAAGCGAGCTTCGAGTTTCGCTTTATCTTCTTCGTAACCGGGCTTGCCGAGGAGCGCAAACATGTTTTTCTTGTATGCTTCCACACCCGGCTGGTCGAACGGATTTACTCCGAGAAGGTAGCCGCTGATGCCGCATGCTTTTTCGAAGAAGTAAACCATATAACCGAACGTGTGAGCCGAAGTGTCCGGCAGTGTCACGATCAGGTTAGGTACGCCGCCGTCCGTATGAGCCAGCATAGTGCCCTGGAACGCCTTTTTGTTCACGAAATCCATCGTTTTGCCGCTCAGGAAGTTAAGCCCGTCCAGGTTCTCTTCATCGGTTCCGATGACGATCTCCTCTGCGGACTGGTTTACGAACAGTACCGTTTCAAACAGGTTGCGGTTGCCTTCCTGAATGAATTGGCCCATGGAGTGAAGATCTGTCGTGAAATCAACGGCAGCCGGGAAAATCCCCTTGTTGTCTTTGCCTTCACTCTCGCCGTAAAGCTGCTTCCACCACTCCGAAACATAATGCAGAGACGGCTCGTAGTTTACGAGAATCTCGGTAGTTTTGCCTTTGCGGTAGAGCGCGTTGCGAACAGCCGCGTACTGGTAGCTCGCGTTCTCGCTCAGCTCGGGGCTGGAGAAAGCTTCGCGAGCATCGGCTGCGCCCTGCATCATTTCTTCGATGTTGATGCCGGCCACCGCGATCGGAAGCAGGCCTACGGCCGTCAGTACGGAGTAACGTCCGCCTACATCGTCCGGAATAACGAAGGACTCGTAGCCTTCGCCGTTGGCAAGCTGCTTAAGAGCGCCCTTCTCGCGGTCGGTCGTGGCGTAGATGCGCTTGCGCGCGGCTTCTTTGCCGTATTTTTTCTCCAGCAGCTCGCGGAAAATACGGAAGGCGATCGCCGGCTCCGTCGTCGTTCCGGATTTGGAAATGACGTTTACGGAGAAGTCTTTGCCTTCCAGCAGCTGCAGGAGGTGCGTTACGTATGTAGAACTGATATTCTGGCCGACGAAGTATACGGCCGGAGTTTTACGCTTGTCTTTATCAAGCAGGTTATAGAAAGAATGGGACAGCATTTCAATCGCCGCGCGAGCCCCCAGGTAGGAGCCGCCGATGCCGATCACGACAAGCGCATCGGAGTCGGATTGAATCTGTTTCGCCGCTTTCTGGATTCTGCCGAACTCTTCTTTGTCGTAAGCGACCGGAAGATCGATCCACCCTAAATAATCACTACCGGCACCGGTTCCGTTATGCAGTTGGTCATGTGCGGTACGGATCGGCCCGGCCAGGTAATCAATTTCGTGCTGGGCAACGAAGTCAAGCGCCTTGCTGTAATCAAATTGCAGCTTCTGGGTCAACTTTCTCTCCTCCTCGGTTCTTTTACTTGGTTCTTTCCTCTAGCATACCGCTTCTGTGCCGCTGTCCGCAAGTCGCGCCCCAGGCGTGCTCCCTCTCCGTCAAACGTGCTACAATAGGAAAAACGCCTGGTGCTTTCTCCTTCGCCCGAGCGCTTGCAGGGACGGCTTCGCAGTACGGACAGGTGCAGGCGGGGCTTGCCGGACCTCCGGATAGTATTACCGGAACGGCGGATTTATTCTCCGAAAACACCCGGCGCATCGGCTTCGCATGCATTGATTCCTTACTATAAAAGCTTTCCGTACAAACTGCAAGTGAAATTATCGTGTCTGGCGTGACTCTAAACGAGGTGATTAGTGATGAAACAAATCGGATTTATCGGATTAGGCACCATGGGCGCCCCGATGGCCCTCAATCTGCTCCGCAAAGGGTATGCGGTCACCGTATATAACCGCAGTGCCGATAAAGCGGCTGAGCTTGTCCAGTCAGGTGCCTCTTTGGCCGCGACCCCTGCGGAAGCCGTCTCCGGGGCCGAGGTTCTGTTCACGATGCTGAGCAACGACTCCGCCGTCGAAAGCGTCTTCTACGGCGAAAACGGCGTGCTGGAGAAGGCTGGAGAAGGCCTTACCGTGATCGATTCGAGCACGATCTCTCCGGCCCTCAGCCAGCGTCTTCACGCCGATCTGGGCCAGCGCGGCGCTAAGTTCCTGGACGCGCCCGTAACCGGGAGCAAGCCCGCTGCCGAAGCGGCGACGCTCGTGTTTATGGTCGGCGGTGACCGCCCCGTGTTCGACGCCCAGCACGCGCTGCTGAGCGATCTCGGCAGCAAAGTGCTTTACATGGGGCCGTCCGGTTCCGGCTCCTATACGAAGCTGGCCCACAACACGATTGTGGGCATTAACGCGATCGGCCTGATGGAGGGCCTCTCCATCGCGACGAAAGCGGGCCTCGCGCCCGAGCAGTTCCTGCAGATCGTGCAGGCGGGGTCCGCGGGCAGCAAGCAGGCCGAGCTCAAAGGCCCGAAGATTCTCGCCCGCGATTTCAGCAACCAGTTCTCGCTGAAGCTGATGCTGAAGGACCTGCTGCTGGCGTCCGAGCTGACGGGCAAGTTCCAGCTTCCGGCCCCTGTGCTGCATGCGGCGACCACCGTGTTCCAGATGGGCCTGAGCAAAGGCCTTGGCGAAGATGACCTGGCCGCAGCTATCCAGTGCTACGAGGAATGGATGAACGAGAAGGTCGAGAAAAAAGACGGGCAGTAAAACGGGGCTTGAACCAGCGGATACTGACATAACGGCAGACGGGGCCCTTCTTCTGCCCCCACTTGCGCCGCGATTTATCCGCCGCAGGGGAACTCGTAACCGATTAATACGCGTCATCCGTCCGTTTGTTAACAGCATCGGCAGACGTACTTCTGTCTCTATGGCCGTTTTCGCGGTGTGCTGAATTAAACGTAAAAGGCCCTTCCGGACGAAACGTTCGGAAGGGCCTTTCTTACCTGCGTGTGCATACGTCCGCGGCTTCGTGCTACCTGCGTATATCTTCTGCCGCGTATACCCCACGGTCGCTGATGTCCGCATCGTATACCTGCTGGCATGCGTATTCCACAATGCGTATACTCCTATCGCATGTACCCGCTGTTGCGTATCGCCCAGCCTACCGGCCAAGCAGCCGCAGTCCAAAACCGGAAGCCTATTCCGCGATGTATGAGCAGCAGTAATCCGTGACGGTCCGGACTTTCAGCTTGAATTTAGCATTAGCCGGGACGGTAAACTCCCCTTCGCCCTGAATGTCCGTCCACTCGGTTTCGCCCGGAAGGAGGACGCTCAGGTCGCCGGCTAAGATTTCCATGATCTCTTTGGAGTCCGTACCGAATTCATACTCTCCGGGAAGCATGATTCCCAGCGTTTTCTTCGTGCCATCCGCGAATAAAACGGCGCGGCTGGTCACTTTTCCCTCAAAATAAACGTTCGCTTTCTTGACTACGGTAACTCCTTCGAAATTCGACAACCTGTTCTCCCCCTCGTAAATGGCGGCTGCACATAAGGACGACCCTGTGAAAGCGGTCGTCCGGATGGCATTCCTTTATTTATTTAAGCAGTTCTTTGACGCGCTTGACGACATTCTCTGCCGTAAAACCGAATTCCTTGATGAGCAGGTCGCCCGGAGCGGAAGCGCCGAACGTGCTGATTCCGAGGATAGAACCCTCGTCGCCCACATAACGCTCCCAGCCGAGCGGATAAGCCATTTCAACGCCGAGACGTTTTTTGACGTCCGGAAGCAGAACGGAATCCTTGTATTCCTGGGACTGCTTCTCGAACAGCTCCCAGCTCGGCATGCTGACGACGCGCACTTGGATGCCTTCTTCGGCGAGCAGCTTCTGAGCGGCCACACCGTGCTGAACTTCCGAGCCTGTCGCAAGGATGAGAGCGTCCGGCTTGCCGTTAGGCGCGTCGGATACGACGTAAGCGCCTTTGGAGAAGTTCTCGCGCGCATATTTGGCGGATCCTTCGAGTTGCGGCAGGTTTTGGCGGGTCAAAATGAGCGCATACGGTCCGTCGTTATGCTCCATGACGTAACGCCAAGCTTCGCTCGTTTCGTTGCCGTCCGCAGGACGAAGAACGGTCATGCCCGGAATGACGCGGAGAGCCGCAAGCTGTTCAACCGGCTCGTGAGTCGGGCCGTCTTCGCCTACGCCGATACTGTCATGCGTGAAGACGTAGATCACCGGCTGCTTCATCAGGGCAGCCAGACGGATCGACGGACGCAGGTAGTCGGAGAATACGAAGAACGTGCCGCCGTACACGCGGAGACCGCCGTGCAGGGAAATACCGTTCAGGGCTGCGCCCATGCCGAATTCGCGTACGCCGAACCAGATGTTGCGGCCCGCGTAATTTTCCGCATTGAAGATCGGAGCGTTCTTGATCTCCGTATTGTTGGAGCTTGCCAGGTCGGCGGAACCCCCGAAGAAGAACGGAACGTTCTTCGCTACGGCGTTCAGCGCGTTACCGGAAGCGGCGCGCGTAGCCAGAGCTTTGTCTTCCGGCGTGTAAACCGGGAGATCGCGGTCCCAGCCTTCCGGCAGCTTTCCGCTTTCGCCCAATTCAAACTGCTCGGCGAGTTCCGGGTAAGCTTTGCGGTAGTCGTCGAACAGGTTATTCCATTTCTGTTCGGCCTGAATGCCTTTTTCTTTGACAGCCGCATAATGCTCGCGTACTTCTTCAGGAACATAGAAATCTTCTTCGTAGTTCCACTTGTAGAATTCCTTCGTCAGCTTGGCTTCTTCCAGACCGAGCGGGGAACCGTGCGGTCCGGCATGTCCGCCTTTGCCGCCTTTGTTCGGGCTGCCGTAGCCGATCGTCGTTTTCACTTCGATCAGTGTAGGACGGGTGGTGTCGGCTTTCGCCTCTTCAACCGCACGATTGAGAGCTTCCAGGTCGTTCTGCTCTTCTACGCGGAGCACCTGCCAGCCGTATGCTTCGAAACGTTTTTGAACATTTTCGGTAAAGGAAACGTGCAGATCGCCGTCCAGCGAAATGTCGTTGGAATCGTACATCATGATCAGCTTGCCAAGCTTAAGCGTAGCAGCCAGAGAAACGGCCTCGGACGATACACCTTCCATCATGTCACCGTCTCCGCAGATGGCATATGTATAGTGATCGATAACCGGATAACCTTCACGGTTGTACAGGCCGGCCAGATGAGCTTCGGCCATCGCCATACCTACGGCCATGCCGATACCTTGTCCGAGCGGACCGGTAGTCGCGTCAACGCCCGCCGTGTGACCGAACTCGGGATGTCCCGGAGTCAGGCTGCCCCACTGGCGGAAGTTTTTGATTTCTTCCATCGGAAGATCATAGCCCGTCAGGTGCAGAATCGCGTAAAGCAGCATGGAGCCGTGGCCTGCGGACAGGACAAAACGGTCGCGGTTGATCCATGTCGGGTTGGCCGGGTTATGGGTCATTTGATGCGCAAACAGCGTATAAGCCATAGGCGCGGCTCCCATAACGATGCCGGGGTGACCGGACTTGGCTTTCTCGATAGCGTCGATTCCGAGTGTACGGATCGTGTGAACGGCTAGTTGCTGAATAGGCGTATTGCTTGCAGACATGGTGTATCCTCCTATGAATGGTCTCGTGTTATACTGTTGTTATTCTCACCAATAATGAAGCTTTAGTTCCATTATAAAGCTAAAATCCGAAACCGCAATGTCAGCCCCTTGGCATTAGCGTCCGCATTCGGACAAGGAGAGTGAAAAGCGGGTGGGCCGCACTTTTTTTGAAAACGGAATCATGCTTGTCCTGCGGGGCTTCGCTTTCGGGCTGGTGCCCGGAATCGCTCTCGCCCTGCTTTTTAAAGCGGTGGAATTCTTGGAAGGTCCCCGCGTCTATACGCTGCTGCTCAATGTCGACTTTATTCCGGGCCTCGGGGGTAATCTGCCCGAATGGTTCGAGCTGACCCTGCACTTGGCCGTTTCGGTCCTTATCGGATTCCTGTACGCGTTTCTGCTCGGACGTCTTGGAAAATCGTGGCTGCCGGGGCTTCTGCTCGGTATTGCCCCTATCCCCTTATTCATACCCCTTACCCAGTTGGCCGTATCGGCGAAAACACCCGGCCTTTCGGATGCGAACGCCATGATCTGGTGGATCGCGGGGCACCTTCTCTACGGAATGATACTCGCCTTTATGGGCAGAAAAGCCCTGCAAACCCGCCCTAAAGAATGAACCGCTTTAAAGCGGCATAGTCCCGGGGGATGCTTTTTTAATAAAATCCGAAGCGGCAGAGAAGCCCTTCGGATTCTTTTTACTGAATCAGCCTTAGCACGGTTTCGCTCTACGGCTGCGGTTCTAGCTGAATACGACCGTTTTGTTCTGATGAACGAGAATGCGGTCTTCCGTATGCCAGGAAACGGCTCTTGCCAGAACGATCCGCTCGATATGGCGGCCGATGCGCTTCAAATCGTCGACATTGTCACGGTGGCTGACACGCTGTACGTCCTGCTCGATGATCGGACCTCCGTCTAACTCCTCCGTCACGTAATGCGCGGTCGCCCCGATCAGCTTGACTCCCCGCCCGTGAGCCTGCGCATAAGGTTTGCCCCCGACGAAAGCCGGAAGGAAGGAATGATGAATATTAATGATGCGGTTCTGGTAATGCTTGATAAAAGAAGCCGGAATAATCTGCATGTACCGGGCCAGGATGATCAAATCCACTTTGCCTTCGAGCAGCTCCAGGTGGCGTTTCTCCACTTCCGCCTTCGTATCCGGAGTTACCGGGATATGGTGGTACGGAATGCCGAATGGCTCCACAAGGGACGCCATATCCGGGTGGTTGCTGACGACCATGGCGATATCCGCGTCGAGATCTCCGGCTCGCCAGTGCCACAGCAGCTCGAGCAGACAGTGATCTTCCTTGGAGACGAAGATAGCCAGACGTTTTCTCTGGCTGGCCAGCGACAGGCTCCAGTCCATCGAGAATTCGGCAGCCACACCGCCGAAATCGGCCTCAAGCTGCGGCTTGCGCTGCTCCAGGTCAATTAAGTCAAATTCGATCCGGATAAAAAACATGCCGCCTTCCGGATCCATGGTGTACTGGTCCGACTGGACGATATTCGCTCCGTATTCGGACAAAAATCGGGATACCGCGGCCACGATTCCAGGCCGGTCCGGACAGGAAATGAGCATTCTGCCGCGGTTTTGTTTGCCGGCTGCGCCGGACGTTTTTGCTGCTGCCATCTCTACTGGATTCTCCTTTGTACCTGCAAAATAGTAATCCCCCGGCCGAAGCCGGGGATAAAAACGGCATGAGCCGTTATCTTACAAAGACTTCAGCAGTTCCTTGCCGGCAAACCATGCCGTCAGGCGCTGATTGATCTGCTCTTCAGACAGTTCAGGGAACAGACGCTCTTCCGCGATCATGTCGTACAAGCGCTCCATCGGTTCGCGGCCGTCCGCTTTCTTGGCTTTCGCGTCGGTTTTGAGCAGCTCCCAGGTTTGCAGAACGAAGCCGCGGAAATCGACCTCTTTCTTTTCGAAAAAGAAAGCAAGCTTTTCCACGTCTTCCACGAAAGATTCGCCGAACCGTTCCAGGACGGTTCCGCTGAGCAGCGCGATCTCCGCTTCGTACATCGGACGCTGGGTTTTCGGGTCCTTCCCGATCCACGGTGTCTCCAGAATCATCGGCAGGCCGATCAGTTTCTCGTGATGAACGACGCGGTTCATCGCTTCGAAGCCGATCCACCCCGCTCCGACCGGAGCATGGCGGTCTTTGGACGCGCCGCGCGGGTTCTTGCTGTCGTTAAGGTGGACGACCCCGATGCGGTCCAGACCGACCACGCGGTCGAACTGATCCAGTACGCCGTCCAGGTCGCCTACGACATCATACCCCGCATCGTGGATGTGGCAGGTATCCAGACATACCGTCAGGCGGCCGTTGTCTTCGACCTTGTCGATAATCCGGGCCAGCTCCTCAAAGCTGCGTCCCATCTCGGTGCCTTTGCCCGCCATAGTTTCCAGGGCGATATGCACGCCCGTGTCCTTCACGCCGGCGAGGACTTCGTTCAGCCCTTCCGAAATGCGGGCCAGGCCGTACTCGGCATCCTTGTCCGTAAACGCGCCGGGGTGAAGCACGATATTTTTCACGCCCAGATAGTCCGTGCGGCGGATTTCATCCTGCAGGAATTGAACCGCCAGCTCGTACGTGTTTTCTTTGTAGGAACCGAGGTTGATAATGTAAGGGGCGTGAACGACGATCTCGCCGATCCCGTGCTCTTGCATGACTTCCCGGCCCTCTTCGATATATTGCGTTTCAATAGGCTTGCGCCGTGTATTCTGAGGTGCACCTGTATAGATCATGAATGTGCCGGAGCCGTACGAAACAGCTTCCCGGGCCGCATTCAGCAAACCTTTGTCGGAAAATGAAACGTGTGAACCGATTTTTATCATAGGAATAGGCTCCTTGCTTTGTAAAATCTTTTCCCCCTATTTTACAGGCAATGTCGCAAGAAAGCCAGAAATAAGGTATAATTTCAAGAGAGATCCAGTGCTTAAACCTGGCCCCGTACGGGAATAACAGATTCCGAGGTGACGAGTTTTGAACAACTCCCTGTTTATGTGGTTTATTACTTTCTGGCCCCTTGTCCTCATTGGTCTGATGGCGATCGGCGGCTATTTTATGTTCCGCAAATTCCTGAAGGTGCTCCCGAAAGCCGACGGAAAATCCAAGCTCGACTGGCAGAACTATTACGTGGAGAAATCCCGTCATATGTGGACGGACGACTCCAAAGCTTTTCTTAACAAGCTTGTCGCCCCCGTACCCGGCCCGTTCCGTGACATCGCCAAACACTCCATTGCGGCCAAAATCGGGCAAATCGCATTGGAAGAGGAAGCCGCCGAAGTTACGCGCGAGCACTGCATCAAAGGCTATATTATCGCCACTCCCAAGCGGGATTACCGGAGCCTGATGAACTTCCTCGAACGCGAGAAAATCGATTACACACCTTACAAGCACCTGATCAATTCCTGATTTTTCTACTTGTTTCTTCTATTTGAATAGGATCTGTTCAGGGCTTGCTTCGAAAATCAACGTCAAAAAACCGCTCGGCCCATTGAGGACACGAGCGGTCATTTTTTTACGGCAAAGATGCAGAGGCATACAACACGGCGGGACCGGTCAAAAAGGCTAGAGCAGCCATAGACCCAGCGTCAGCGAAACGATCCCCAGAAGCAAATAAAGCAAGCTGATCAGCCAGCGGAGCCAAGGCTTCCATGCTTTATCCCCCTCAACAACCATTCTTCTCATCCTACTTTCCCTGACCTGAACGTTACCGACTTGGGGAGCATGTTACCCGGTTCTGCATTACGCCATCAACGGAAGACGAGTCTCATACTCGTTCAAACGTCCATGGTGCGGCAGATCGTGACTGCTCGTGGTGTTCGAATTCGGGGCCGCACAGCTTTTGCAGCTTGCCAGCGGTATCGACACCCGGTAAAATCCGGTTTTGAAAATATGATCCGCCTGAGTCCGGGACACAATCGAACCGCAGTGAATGCAGTAGACCAAATCCAAAGCTTTCATTCTCACACACCTCTTCATTTGCTTCTTGTTGTCGCAACTTGTTACATTCTGTATTCGTAAATTATTATAAGATACGTTTTGTAACAAATCAAGAAGTTTTTGGGTGATTTGGTGCGGTTTTACGAGTTTTTTGTAGAATTTTTAGAAAAAAATAATACATTGCCGTACCCAGAAGGGCACCGCAAGTGTCCAGGATAACGTCTTCTGCCATAGAAGTCCTTTGATACGTAAATTTCTGATGATATTCGTCCGTGACCGCAAAAAGCACACAGACCGCCAGCATGATGCTTGTGCGCTTGTAGCCGTTCATCGAACGGAAGCTGCCGAGCCAATAACCGGCAAGCAGAGCAAGGATTCCGTACTCCACGACATGGGCCGTTTTGCGTATGAAAAATTCGACATAGCCGTAAGTCCCCAGTCTCTTCACACTTACCACGGATTTGCCGTACTGAAACGACCCAGCGGGGGCCGCTTTTTTTAACTGCTGTTCCGAGATATGTTCACGCAGCAGCGGCTTTAGAGTTTGTTTCCAATACGGCTGCGAGGAGAGATAAAACATAAACGACATCCACACCAGCACCAGCGCCAGGCGGATCGTTTTATTGCGGCCGAGAGCTTTCATAAGCGCCTTCACCTGTTCCCGAACTAAACTTTGCCCCGTCAACAAAATAAAGCCCTCCAATATCGCGCATCCGATATTAGAGGGCTGTTGATCGTATCTTTTTTTCTATTTATAAGTAGTAAGCAAGGACATTTCCGTTTGGTTCACATGCTTAAGCATAATTTGCTTTAAATCGTCCACGTAGGGCTTGACCGTAGGCACCGGTTCACTCTGCTCTTCCACCCTATGTACAAATTGCTCCAACTCCAGCAGCAGCTGACGCATGTCCGGGTTCTGCATAATAATCGCCTTAACCGGTCAGCGGTTCGGGATAGCTATGGTACGAAGCACCATATCCATCACCCTGCTTTGATCGGCCGGAGTCAAGCTGGAGCCGGAAGGCAGGCACAGCCCCGTCGAGAAAAGCCGATCGGAGACACTGGTCTCCTCTTCATGGGGATAATAAGCGCATCCCTCGAAAAGCGGCTGAAGATGCAGCGGTTTCCATACGGGACGTGCCTCGATATTGTTAGCGGCCAGGCGGTCTACGATTTCCGTCGAGGAAACGCCCGTTACCTCTTCGTCGACCGTAATCGCCGTCAGCCACCGGGTCGAACGCCCGTAATCCGCCTCCGGCATGAAGGAAATTCCTTCTACGGATTCGAAGGCTTTACGATACTGCCCGAAGACTTCTCTCCTGGCCTGGATCCGGTCATTTAGAACCCGGAGCTGCCCTCTGCCGATACCGGCCAGTATATTGCTCATCCGGTAATTGTAGCCCACTTCCGAATGCTGGTAATGCCGGGCGGTATCCCGGGCCTGCGTAGCCCAGAATCTGGCTTTCTCCAGAGCTTCCAAGTCGTCGGAAACGAGCATTCCGCCTCCGGAAGTCGAAATGATTTTATTTCCGTTAAACGAATAGATGCCAAACCTGCCAAACGTCCCGCTCTGTTTCCCCTTATAAGTGGCTCCCAAAGACTCGGCCGCATCTTCGATTACCGGGATGCCATAGTTTTCGCAAAGGTTCAGGATGGGGTCCATATCCGCGCTTTGTCCGTAAAGATTAACGACGATAACCGCCTTCGGCAGTTTGCCTTCGCGGTCCGCTTCTTCAAACGCTCTCCTGAGAGCTCCGGCGGACATGTTCCATGTGTCCGGATCGGAATCGATGAATACGGGAATCCCGCCCTCGTACAGAATCGGATTCGCACTGGCCACGAATGTGAGGGAAGAGCAGAAAATCCGGTCACCCGGGCAAACTCCCGCAAGCTTGAGCGCCAGATGAATGGCCGAGGTGCCCGAACTTAACGCGGCGGCACCGGCAGCTCCCGCATAGGCGGCCAATTCTTCTTCAAAAGCGTTGACGTTCGGACCGAGAGGAGCGATCCAGTTCGTCTCGAACGCTTCCCTGACGTACTGTTGTTCGTAGTCTCCCATGTGAGGCGGAGACAAATAAATTTTCGGGTTCATGGGGATAGCCACTCTTCTCACTCCTTCTCTCTCTTAATAGGCTTCGCGGGTACGCCTACAACCGTGCAGCCGCCAGGCAGCGAACGGGTAACTACGGCACCGGCGCCGATTACCGTATCGGAGCCGATACGCAGCCCCTGCAGGATAACCGAGCCTGCCCCTATGTCTCCCGCATGGCCGATCTGCACATGCCCCGACACCCGCGCTCCTGGCAATATGCTGCCGTAGTCCCCTATGGCGGAATCATGCCCGACCGTCGCTCCGTAATTAATGAGGACGTGGCGGCCGAGACGGACATCGGTCGATACCACGGTATGGGCCGCGACTATGCATCCCTCCGAAATCTGGGCGCTCTCGGAGATAACGGCGGCGGGATGATAGAGCGAGGCATACCGGACCAGCGGGAACGCCTCTTCGATTTTTCCGGCAACGATCGTTTTAGTCTGCGAGCTGCCGATCGCGAAGATCAGCCTGGTTTCGTCCCAATCGGTCTGGGCCAGGGCCGAATAAGGATGGAGAACCGGATAACCGCTAACCATCCTTCCCTGTATCTGCTCGCTCTCATCCAGAAAACCGAGAATTTCCCAGGACGGGGAGAGACGGTTGATATCGCTGACTAGCTGTACAACTTCACGTCCCTGACCGCCGGCTCCGTAAATCCATAACTTCAAGGACCGGAAAGGTTTCATTTCTCAACGGCCCCGTTCGACGCGTACCCTTGGAACTCCGGCATCGTTACGTGTCCGCTCCTGCTCACACCCTCGGTTTTGATCACCTTGATCACGGTCATCCACAAAATTTTCATATCCAGCCCGAAAGACTGATGATCCACATACCAGACATCCAGCTCAAATTTCTGCTCCCAGCTTAAATCGTTGCGTCCATTTATCTGGGCCCAGCCTGTGATACCGGGTCTGACATCGTGGCGGCGCGCCTGCTCTCTCGTATAACGGTTCATATAATCCATAAGCAGCGGCCTGGGACCGACGAGACTCAATTCGCCGCGCAGTACGTTCAACAGCTGCGGCAGTTCGTCGAGGCTCAATTTACGGAGCAGCATCCCGAAGCGGGTCAATCTTATTTCATCGGGAAGCAGGCGTCCCTGTTCGTCACACTGGCTGGTCATCGTGCGGAATTTGAATATAGCAAAAGGTTTTCCGTGCAGCCCGGGCCGTGTCTGCTTAAACAACACGGGCGAGCCCAATTTTATCCGGATCAGTACGGCAACAAGAAATATAACCGGAAGCAGAATAGTTAGACCGATCAGCGCGGCAAGAAAATCAAACGTGCGTTTCATGGGAAAACCGACTCCTTATGCTAATTGACTAACCGGAACGGCAACCGTATCCTCGCGGCTCAATTCATGCAGATTTCCGTAATTGTAAAGTTTGCCTGCCGACTGCGGCACACGCGAAGCATCCACGCAGTTCTTGGTGTCTAGAATAACAGGTGATTTCATCCGGGAAAGCAAGCTTAGATCAAGCGATTTGAATTCGTTATGATCCGCCAGAATAAGCAGGCATTCCGCATCGGCCACTGCTTCTTCCGCCGTGAACAACGGGAACGGGGCAAGCTCTGCCAGTACGTGCGGGTCATGGACGCGGACATCGAATCCGTTCTCGCCGAGCATATGCACAACTTCCAGCGCCGGTGATTCCCGGATATCGTCCACATTCCCTTTATAAGTAATCCCGAATACGGCCACTCGTTTCCCCGCATGGGAAGGAGCGATTTTACCCGTTTGCTCGACGACAAAGGCGGGCATTGAATTGTTAATGGCGCGCGAAGCCGTCATAAGCGGAGTCAGCTCAGGAGCCTTCTCGATAATAAAATAAGGATCGACCGCAATGCAGTGGCCGCCAACGCCGGGCCCCGGCGTATGAAGATTAACGCGCGGGTGCTTGTTGGCCAGGCCGATCACTTCCAGCGCGTCTACTCCGATAGAAGCGGACACCTTCGCCAATTCATTGGCGAGAGCGATATTTACATCGCGGAATGTGTTCTCCATCAGCTTTGCCATTTCGGCGGACGTAGCGGAGGTCAGGATGATTTCGCCTTTAACGAAAGCGCGGTAGACTTCGGCGGCTTTCTCCGCGGACTGGGGATTGTATCCCCCCACGATCCGGTTATTTTCCACCAGCTCCTGGAAAATACGTCCGGGCAGCACCCTTTCCGGGCAGTGTGCCAAATAAATTTCCTCGCCCACACGCCATCCGGCTTTCGTCAGTACAGGAGCGACGACATCGTCGATCGTTCTTGGAGGAATCGTCGACTCTACAATGACGGTATTGCCTTTGCGGAGATAAGGCAGCACCGCCTCCGTCGCCGATACGACGTAATCGACGTTGGCCGTATGATCCGCATTGACCGGTGTAGGCACCGCGATAATGTATGTATCCGCAGGCTCCGGGTGGCGCTGTGCCTTGAAAGCATAGTTGGAACGGACATCTCGGAAAATGTCCTCCAGACCGTTCTCTTCGATATGAACTTCCCCCGCGTTCAGAGCCGATACGACTCTTTCGCTGACGTCTACACCAATAACCTCGAAGCCGGCTCTCGCGAATACGAGCGATGTCGGGAAACCGATATATCCCAATCCGATTACACAAATCTTTTTAGTCATAAGTATGTTCCTCCTCGTACATCTATAAGTTACATTTTGTATCATTTATTGCAAAAAAATTTAAATAGCCATGTTCCTCAGCTCGGTCTGATACCGTTCCGCAAGGGATTCTCTCGAAAAGTTCTCCGTCACATACCGGTACCCGCTTATCCCCAAATTCTCGGCCAGCTCCCGGTTGCTCATCAGCAGGCGGATCTTATCTTTAAAATCTTCCGGATCTTCGGGATCGACATAGTAGCCGGATCCGCTTTCTTCCACAAGCGCTCTTGCCACTCCGTCGATTCCGATGAAAATCGGTTTGGCACAGGACATGTAATCGAAAACTTTATTGGGATAAACCGTTTTAAAAGTGTCCACCTTTTTCAAAACAGCCGTGCATACATCGGACGCTCTGCAAAAATCGGGAACAGCCGATTTGGGCTGCGGAGGAACAAACAGTATATTTTCGATACTATTCGTATCAACATAAGCCTGAAGAGACTTCTTTTCCATCCCGTCCCCAACCAGCATAAAGACGAGATCCGGAATGTCCCGGCAAGCTTCCGCAGCCTTAACGATTGACATCAAATGGTTGGCAACTCCGTGAGCGCCCAGATAGGTAACGACAAATTTGTTTTGAAGCCCGTATTTTTCACGCACCCAATTCTCCTTGGGACCCGGCTGAAAAATATCCAGATCCGCGCCGTTCGGAACAAAGATGATTTTGTTGTTGCTGATTCCTTTTTCCTCAACCAATTTGTGGCGGAAGGCCGGGGTCAGCACGTTGATTTTCGAAGCAAACCGGTAAGAGAGCTTCTCGACCAGATAAGCCGCTTTGATCAGCAGGGAGTTTTTGAGCACTCCCGTATCGATTGCCGATTCCGGCCACAGGTCCCTGACCTCGAAAACCATAGGCATCCTCTTCAGCCAGCTGACGATAATGCCGGTAATTCCGACAAATAGCGGAGGGGAAGTGACGATCATTACGTCGTGTCTTTTAATATGAAACAAACAAACAAGGAGCGAAGAGAAGGTGAACGAGAAATACGCCCACAGGCGGCCGAGAAACGACTTGTTATAGGATTCCGAAACATAGGTCCGGTAAATTTCCGTCCGTTCCGAATACTGCTCCTTCACGACAAATTTCCCCCGGTACTTATCCTCCTTCTGCCCCGTCGTGTAGTTCACATTTCCGGCTACAACCGTAATGTCATGGCCCATGTTGTTCCAGTGTTTAACAAACTGGTTGAAACGCGAACCGCCCGGATCATTGTCCCCTAAAAAATATTGATGAAGAATCAGAATTCTCATAGAGTCACCTTTCTTGCGATAGAATCGATTCGCTGCCGGCCGGATTAAGCCGCAGACACCGTTCCCGTATCCGCAGCAGGTTTTGCTCGGGATCATAGGCGATCTGCCCCGCCACCGGGGAAAGAACGGTCACCAGACGGACCGGCTTACCGGACCGAAGGCTCCGGACGATCTGGTATGCGGGCTCTTTTTCCCCGTAGTACAGGGAACGCCAGCCTTTGCGGGCTTTTTCGTCCCCGTGGTAAATCCGTAACGTACTGTTCTCCGCATCCAGCGTTTCAATAAAATAAGGACCTGACGGAGTTTCCAGCTCAATCAGGCCCTTCTCGCCGACAGCTCTAGCTCTCCGGGCCCCGCTAAGCCAAGAAGCCGATATCGCCCTTTCGCTTCCGTTAAAGTCTCCGGCGATTTCATCGATAACCGCTAGGATCGAACCCGATTGCACCACGGCTCTGCGGTGAATAAGCGGCCCGTAGCCGTAATGTTCTCCCTCGAACAGCGTCACTCCCTCCGAAGCCGATTCCGCTCTTCTCGTAAGGGATTTGGTCCAGTTGTACCAGATAAAGCGGGACCCTTTCTCCATCTGATCTTCATCGCCGATCATCACCGTGTTGTGCGAAGCGGTTCCCATGAAATAAGCGCTCCATTCGGCATCCGTGTTATAGGAATAGGTTCCGGCATCGCAGAGCACGTTCGTTCCTTTGTGCCATATATCGAGATGAAGCATGTCAGCCTGGGCAGGACGATGCCGGTAAGTTCCGCAGCGGATCATGGCGCTTCCCCCATCCAGCCGGATGGAATAATACCCGCCTTCCGGATAAGCCTTCAACGCCGCTCTTTGAGGAGCTTCCGGTAGTGCGCTCAAGGCCGTTTCACCGCCCAGCCAAACCAGATTCTCATCATGGGAGCCGTCAGGATAAAGCTTTTTGCCGGTGAGAATATAATAGAATGCACCCAGCTGCGGCCGGTAATCCAGATAATCGCCCTGCGATAACGGATGAATAAGAGCGCCGTCGTTCATTCCGTAATTGGGCAGTCTGCCGGTTTCCTCGTCCTGGAACTGGTACAGAAAATCGAATGTTTTGTACAGCCGCTCCTTCAGCTTAGGTGAGAAGGACTCACCGTTTAACTCGGCCAGCCGTAAAACCCAGGTGTAATCCTGCACGACCAGCCTGTGGTAATTCATCGAATGCTGGAGGTAGGAGCCGTCTTCGTAAATTTGCCACATTCCCTCCGCTTCCAGATGACGGAAACCCTTCTTCTTCCACTTCCCGCTCCGGTCAAAAAACGGAAAAAGAAGCCCGACCGTGTACAGGCCCGCAGCTTCACTGATCGTATGGTTGTTTTTCACCGATTTCAGGGCAAAGTCGAAATGCTTGTCGATATGATCGGTGTGGCAGTAAATCTGTTTAAGAAGGCGGAACACCCTCTTGTCCGTGGAAGAAGAATGGCCGGCAAAAGCATACAAAGCGAAGATCCAGGCCATAACGCGCAGCGACATCTCCTGGCAGCATTTAAAGTTAACTCCCCGTTCCTCCGGGTTGTTTATCAGCCAATCCTCAAACAAGTTCCAAAACGTTTCTGGATATAAAGAGGACCCCGTCAACGCGTACGCCCGGACCAGCGTATAGGCGAACGGGAATCTGGACAGCTCCCATATATACTTGATATCACCGAACGTTCCGCTGAGATCGGGTATTTTCGACCAGTGAAGATCCCGCGGAGACTCTTCATTGGTGATCGGGTTCCAGTGCCAGTTCGGAGTGCCCTGATGAACGTTCCACCGGCTGAAATACGTAAACGTGCCTTCGCAAATCCGGCCGGCCTGATTCAAGAGCTCCCGCTCCGAGGCTCCTAATGTTTTTCGGAGAGCCGGCTGAAGACTGTCCAGCTTTTCTGGATGAAAGAAAAAAGGCCGTGCTTGCGCCCTCCATTCCCGGACGACTTGTTCGGATGAAGCGGCCACAGACGACCAGCGTTTAACAAACTCTTCTTCCGTCATGGATACGGCGGGAAATTCCTTTTCCAGAAAGCCTGCCCGTTTTTTCAGCTCGTACTTGATCCGGAATAACGTCCATCCCAGCCCCATGTTCTGCATCATCCGGAGTTGATTACGCATATTCCGCCTGCCTCCGCTGCTGCTCCCGCTCCCGCATCTGCTCGACAATGTCGAGGCAAGCTTCCGTTACTTCGTAAATCTCGCTTAAAGGTATCGGTGAGTCCGATCCGTTCAGAACGGCATCCACGAATGCCTTCATTTCTTGTTTATGCCCTTTGTCCTGGGACCACAGCTTCATCTTGGTAAACCCGTTCCAGCCATACCCGCGGAGTTCCTTGAAGTTGTTCAGCTCCAGAATTTTGCCTGCCGTAAAAACTTCAATCCGCTCTTTCGGATACGATTTGTGCCCATTCGCAAAATAATGAACGGTTCCGAGCGAACCGTCTTCAAAACGCAAAGTTATGGTCGCCTTGTCTTCTATGATTTTAACGCCCGGCTGTCTTCCGACCGTATGGGAAGTTACCTCCGTTATGGGATGCCCCACCAGAAACCTCAGCGTATCGACAAAATGGCACGCTTCTCCGAGGATGCGGCCGCCGCCGACTTCCGGGTCCTGGGTCCAATGCTCGGCGGGAATATCGCCCGCGTTGACGGTCATAATCAGCGTTTTCGGCTCCTTAACCGTATCCAGGAGCTGTTTCATTTTTACGGTAAAAGGAGAGAAGCGGCGATTGAAACCTACCATAAGAATCTGTTTGGGCCGGAGGCGCAAGTTTTGGATATCCTGCAGCTCGTTCCGGTTCAGGCAGAGCGGCTTTTCAACGAACACGTGTTTACCCGCCTTTACCGCTTCTTCCACGTAACGCGCATGCGTATTATGCCGGGTCGTGACGAATATGGTGTTGATGGCGGGATCGGCCAGCATGGCTCCCGTGTCCGTCGTCGTCTGGACGAATCCGTGTCTCCGGCCCACATGAAGGCCGTTTACTCCTCCGCTGCTGGCGATCGTGTGAAGGGAGGCTTTCGTTTGTTTTAAAGCCGGCAGCAGCACCTGGTTCGTGTAGTTCCCCGCTCCGATAATCCCGACGGATGCTTCTCCCGTCCGGGCCTCTTCCGCCGGAGCGAGAGAAAGCTCGACCGTCTTCCGGTTCAGCAGAGCCTGAACGTTCTGCTTCTGATCATAGTGCAGAATGATGCCGAGGGAGGATTTCCCCTGTCCCAGAACCTCATAAGCTTCGACCGCCTGCCCGATAGGAAAACGGTGAGTAATGAGCGATTTCAAATGAAGTTTGCCGTCGGCCAGCATATCCAGAATAGCTTCGAAGTTCCGCTGTTCGGTCCAGCGGACGAAACCGACCGGGTAATCCTGCCCCTTCTCTTCGTATTCCGCATCGTAACGCCCGGGTCCGTAAGAGCAAGATACTTGGAAGCTTAACTCTTTCTCGTAAAAATCCGCCCGTGAAAGCTCAAGTCCCGTTACGCCGACAAGTACGATACGGCCGCGTTTACGGCACATATGTGCGGCTTGATGCACAGGCTCGCTGCTTTTGGTGGAGGCGGTTATAAGAACGCCGTCGACTCCGCGGCCTTTGGAGAACGTTCTCGCCGCCGCAAGCGGGTCCTCCCCTTTGGACAGATCCACGATTTCCGCTCCCAGCGACTTCGCAATCTGCAGCTTTCCGGGGTCGAAATCGGCGCCCAGCACCCGGCACCCGTGTGCCCGGAGCAGTTGAACGGTGATCAGACCGATCAACCCGAGTCCGGTTACGACGAACGTTTCGCCGAGAGTCGGATTGGCCAGCCGGATTCCCTGCAATCCGATCGAAGCGATAACGGTAAAAGCGGCTTCTTCATCGTCCACCCCGTCGGGAATCTTCGCGCATAAATGCTTGGGGACATGGACGATTTCCGCATGAGGACCGTTGGAGATTACACGGTCACCGACGGCGAAGCCTTCGACTCCCCGCCCTACCTCCAGCACGGTTCCCACGTTGCTGTATCCGAGGGCCAGCGGCTGGTCCAGCTTCGTTCTCACGGCCTCAAGTGTAGGGGCAAGACCGTCGGTCTTGATCTTATCTATCACTTGCTTGACCTTATCCGGCTGCTGTTTCGCCTTCTCAAGCAGGTTCGCCTTGCCGAACTCGACAAGCATTCTTTCCGTACCTGCCGAAACGACGCTCATTCTCGTTTGAATCAACAAATGCCCCGACCGGACTTGAGGACAAGGAATATCGGCGATCTCCGTCGCCCCGGTTTTTAAATTTTGCAGGATCTGATTCATAATGGTAGAGCCGTTTGTCTCCACACAAACGGCTGCATTCACCTCGTCTTTTTTTATTGGGCCTGAACTTGAATCCGGGAGGGTTTTAGCGATTCGAACACCTTTATATACTGCCTTGCCGCGGTATCCCAGGAGAAATCCCGGGCCCGTTCCAACGACAATTTGGAGTAATGCGCCAATTTGTCTTTATTCGAGAGCAGTTCATACACCTGAAGAGCCGTCTTCTCGATATCCTCGATATCGGTCAGCAGAACACCGTGCCCGTTTATAATCTCGGGCATAACGCTCGCGTCGTTAACTAGTACGGGCACACCGCACGTCATGGCTTCCACGATGGGCAGTCCGAACGATTCCAGAGAGGAGAGCGTGATAAAAATGCCGGCCTGGTGGTAATAACGCGGCAGTTCTTCATTCGGGACAAATCCTTCGAAAATAATGTGGTCCTCCATGTTTCGTTCCCGGATTATTTTTTCCAGCCTTCTCGCTTCTTCATGATCCTTGTTGCCGACGATTCTCAACTTGTTCCGTATGTGGCGGGTTTCTTTCAGATGCATGTAGAGATGAACCAGTTTATCGATGTTCTTGTGCTTGGCAAAGCTCGATACACAGAGGATATCGCCATCCGCTGCCGGAGAGCCTCCGGTTCCGAAAGAATGGTGGACACCTTCATAAATAATGCTGATTTTGGACTCGCATGCCGCCAGCTTATCCGAGAACGAAACGATATTCCGTGACGTTTCCTCGGAGACCGCTATAACCCGGTCGGCTGCGATAATGGAACGCGGGGTAAGATTTCCGAAATAAATTTGCTTGATGCGGCCCAGCACATTCGCCGGACGCTGTACCTGTTCTTTTTGAAAATATTTAATGTTCTGGATAACGAGCACCGTTTTAGTGAAATTGACCAGCGGCAGCGTGTCCGCAGGCCCCATCAGCACATCGATATCCAGCGCCTTCAGCCTGAACGGGAGATAGACACTCTCGTACAAAATGCGGAAGTGGGGTTTGCTCGTAATCTCATGAGCTTCCGCAAACAGGACGTGTTCCTCTATTTCCTCGAAAATGGAGCGGTTCCGCTTGTTGACGAGAAGCACGTACGTATTCGTCTTGTCGTTTGCAATCAAATGCCGGACCAGGTTTTTGATAAACACTTCTCCGCCGCCGTTTCGATTAGGAAGCACGGAAAGCGTGTTGATTGCGATTCTCATCCCTACCATCCTTTTTTGCAAGTTATCCGGTGCGTTGTTTTTTTTCTAAGTTTGTGCGGCCAAGATTGAATTTGTTGAACTCGCCGATCAATTTTTCCCTCTCGTTCTCCCAGTTATGTTCCTCGACAAATCTTCCTAAATTACTCTGGTAGACGGAAAGATTTTCTGCTATTTGTTCGATGGCTCTAGCGATTTTTACGGATACCGCAGCCGGCTGGTCAGCATCTACGGCAACTACCGCACCGAGGTTATAATATTCAATATAATGTTTGAGCGGGGGCTGATCGGTCGCAATAACGGCGAGCCCCGCTTGAGTGTATTCATATAGCTTGTTCGGCGCACAGTAAATATTGTTCAGTCCTTTATAGGGGTAACTGATTATCCCTAAATCAAAGGAGGGGAGCATGGACTGCAATTTATCTCTGGTTACTTTACCTAAGATATGAACGGATTCCTGCAAGCCTTCTGCCAATACCAATTCCTTTATCCGGGGCAAATCCGTACCTCCCCCAATAAGAAACAGTTTGTAGCGGGACGGCAGATGCTTAAAAGCAAGCAAAAACTTTAACAACCCTCTTTCCAGACTCATATCCCCCTGATAGACCAGTTTAAAATCGGGTTCGTTATGATCCGGTTCACGTTCCTTGAAAGCAAAATCTTCCTCCACTGCCGTTTGCTTAATAATCTGTTTTGCGGCAGGGGGAATATTTCGCACAACAAGCGGTGAAGTCGTTAATTTGTAAAACTCTTTCATAATACGGGCCCTTTCTTCGTTAGCCGCAATGACCTTATCCGCTCTATGTACGACCCATTTTTCCAAATAAAAAAAGAAGCGCTGCCGCTTCCCCAGCTCTTCTCCTTGGTCCGGTATGATAAGCTCATGTGCGTCATACACGTATAAACTCCCAGTCAGTCTTGCGGCAATCCAGCCTGGAAATGCCATGAAATAGTCATGTGCATAAATCACCCCGGGTCTACTTCTTATAGAAGTAAGAATGAACCAGAGACTGAATAGAACAACATGTAATTTTCTTAAACCGGACGGACGATTCCATAATTTTGTTCTAAACAAAGAATTCTGGTAAGGATGACTCGATTGGATGGAGCAGACCGTGACATCGAAACTTTGTCCTAGGGCTTCGGCCGCTCTCTGGACTCTTCCGTCATAATCGATTTCATTAAATACAGGCATTAGCACTTTAGCCGACATAATGCCCTCCTCTGACGGATGGTTCGAAGTTATCCTCATCCGCTTTCTTTATATTTAAAATGCAGATCGTCACAGCCGGCAAAAGCCATGTAATTCCCATTCCCGCCACTGAGCTGGATTCAATACATGAAACCGTAAATACCAGAAGAGAGAAGAATAACGGATACATATAATGAGCATTAGGAGCCTTATGCAGCAGACTTTTTCCGATCCAGAATAAAGAAAAGACCATAAATAAAACATAACCGCTGAAAACAAATATTCCGTAGTTAGCCAATATTTCTATCCACCAATTATGTACATTAACAATCCTTCCCACGTTCGTTCCGAACTGGTCCAGATAATACTCGATATTACCGGCTCCGACACCAAAAATATTATTTTTGGCTATATTCCATGCGTCGGCAGTCAATACTCTTCTTACTTCTACCGAGCCGTCGTCACCTTTTAAAGAAATGATTTGCTGCCAAAAGTCCGTTAACTGCTTTAGAAAAGCTAAACAGAATAAAAAGACGCCGGCTATTATGGACAACACTATTTTTATTTTGCGGTAGAAAACGAGATAGCCCATATAAAGAAAAATCATGCCGATCAGCAGGATATAGATCATTCTGGCTTGAGCCAAGTAGATGAAATAAACCGAGCTTAGCATAATCAGCCAGCTAAAAGCTTTCATCCCTATGTTTTTGTCACTGATGCTAAAAAATAAAACAGGCAAGCTGACGATCAGGAAAAACGCGAAATCATTCGGATTATAAAAAGCCGCCGTAGCGACTTCGTCCATTTGATATTGAAGCGCCCCCGATTTGGGAAGATGGTTACCGGTAAGAACCTCCCACCAGCCGATACCAATCATCAGAACCAGGCTGAATAGCCAGGCGTTATAAACCGTAATCAGTTTCTTGAACGTTTGAACATGTAAACTGAAAAGAATGACAAGCCCGACACCGTAAACTAGGTTCTTTACATATTTCATCGTATTTTCTGTCTTAACGATCCACTCCATCTGAATAACCGCATAAAGCAGCCAACCGATGAAAAAAATCAGACATATTTTTGCCGCTGTATGAATCCGGGGCTGGTTTTTTGAAGTTACCAGGCGCAAAGCGATGTAATAACCGTAAATTAGGAGAGTGATCAGCCAGGTCCCGTAAAGCGAAAATAAAGCTAAACAGACTATCGCATAAATCATAGCCGTATCGATCTTGTTAATCTTTAGCAAAAACACCCCGCCGATAAAACCGAGGGCTGCTAGCGTCGTCTGTAAAGGAAAATAACTTGCCGCTAAGGATGTGAACGTAAACGCCACTGCAAGCAGGATCCAATATACAGCCCTGGGCCATCCGTTTATACTCATATCCTCACCTGTTTTCATAGGTATGTTTCAGGCTTAAAGAATAATCCCGGTGTTTCTTATTCGCATCGATTAAGCTTGCGTAAATTCCCTGCATTTGTTCCTTATATCGGTCTGCCGAAAAGCGCTTCTCTATCGTCTGTCTGATTATGCCGGAATCGTAATGTTGATAGCTTTCGGACATTAACAGCATTCCTTCGCAAAGAGCTTCCACAGATTCGTTCTCTACCAGCAACCCCACGCTCTCGTCCACAAAATCTTCCGGCCCGCCCGATCGCGTGGCGACGACAGGCAATCCGCAGCTCATTGCTTCGATCAGAACTACACCAAACGTTTCGACTCGGCTGCTGGAAACAAAGAAATCCGCTTCCCAGTAAAATTCCTGAAGTTTGTCGTTGGCTACACTGCCCGGAAAATCAACTTCCCGCGTTATTCCGTGCGCATCCCTCATCGTCAGAAGGTTGTCCTTGTTGGGACCTTCCCCGATAATTTTACAATGAAAAGATACTCCCTTCTCTTTAAGCCGAGCGAGAGCTTTTATCAGGATCTCATATCCTTTTTTATCGTTTAGTTCAAAACTGCCGATCGTCAGTATATTCAGAGCTTGCTTCGGCCGTTTCGCTGCGTGGTGATTGCTATCCCGTAAACCGAACTTCGCGGTGTTAACTATATTGTGCTTAATATCTATAGGCCGAGATACATACTTCAGCATCGTGTCCCGCAATGAACGGCTTACGGCAAATACCCTATCCGCTTCTTGCAAAGCCATTCTGATTTTTTTGCCGAAATAGAACGTCTTCACACGATGCTCAAAAAAAGTGGCGTGCTCTGTAATGCAGAAAGGAATAGTAAGTTTACGGACGGTATCGGCGACGATCCAGCTGTAATAACTTGAAAAATGAACATGAATTAAATCCGGCTTTTCCTCGTGTATCAGCTGCTGAAATACTTTCTTAACGAGCATGTTATAGAGGAATAGACGCACTCTTGGCAGATTGGATTTTTTGATCTTCAGAAGAATTATTCTGTATCCGTCTTCCTGGATGATCTCATGAACGTTTCGATTTTTTTCATTAATATCAACCTTGATAACCGACAGCTCACAAATCCCTTTAATTGCTTCCACTCTGCTTTTAATAAATGAAAAATACGTCGGCTTTTCTTGAGAAGGATAGTCAGATAAGACGAAAATTTTCACAAGTCAGGCTCCTTCTTTAATTCTTGAATTTCCTAATTTCCCCTTGAGCTGATGCAGCAGACCAGGATTGTAAGCAAGGATCGCCGATGCATAGACGATTATTCCCGTTACTATTTGTAGGACCAGCGCAATTCCGGCGGACAAATAATTTGTCGTGACCAAGCTGGAGACATACACGCCTATTCCCATAATGATACTTGCATAAAAAGGATCTTTTAAACTGCGCAGCAGCTCCAGGAAGCAAGGTCCTAGCAAGGTCTTGAGCATGACGAGATAATTGGTTATAAAATAGAACAATTTCAAGCTCAGGAAAGCGACGGCGACTCCAATAATGCCTCCTGCGTACGCGCCGATTATGATCACCGGAATCTGCAAAATCGTTTTGAAAGAATTGTATAGAAACCCGCGCCTCACCTTTCCCGTTGCCATAACCAAGGAGCCTACCGGGTTAGCGATAGACCTCAGTATCCCTACGCCGCACAAAATTTGCGTGATCAGGATGCTTGGCCCCCATTGCGCCCCGAACATGATGGGAATGAACAAAGGTGCGGTTACGATCAGCCCGAAATATAAAGGCAGATTGACAAGACTCAACGCTCTTATGACTTTCATATATCCCTTCTTCATCTGTTCCCGGTTATCTTGAATCTTAGAAAATACGGGAAAGGCAACCCTGTTTACGATCGGATTTATCCGGATTAACGGAATAATAATTAAGTTAAACGCGATCGAATAATAGCCTAAGGCTTCTGCTCCCAGAAACCGGCCGATAATAATTTTGTCCAGGTTGTTATTGAAATAAGTTACGGTACGATCACCCATTTGAAACATTCCAAAGGACAGGTACCCTTTTAAATCGTTTTTGTGAAAATGCAATTGAGGCTTCCACTTTCTCCAGCCCAGCATGATCAGAAGAAGCGAATTTACAGCTGACGTACTTAATTGACCTAAAACCAAAGCATAAACACCCATACCGGAGTAAGCCGCACCGATGCTGATTATAGTTCCTGCAAGCATGGATATGATCGATATTTGTGAAATCACTTTAAACCGGAGTTCCTTTTGCAGCAACACCTGAAACTGCTGGCCGGACGCGATAATGGGAAATAAAAAAGAGGACCAAACCAGCAAATCCGCCAGCTCGGGACTCTTATAAAAAGATGCGATAGGTTCTTTAGTAAGCCAGACAACAAATCCAGCCGTAAATCCGGTTGCTATGTTCAACCAATATAGACTGGACAGTTCATCCCGTTTTGTTTCTTTTCTCTGAATGATGGCACTTGAAATGCCCATATCCGTAAAGGATTGAGCAAACCCGACAATGACCAGGATCATTCCCATCAAGCCAAATGCTTTTGCGTCCAGAAATCTGGATATCACCGCGATTTGAGCCATTTGGAGCAGGACGATGGTTAGAGTCGATATAGCTGTCCATTTCCCTCCGTTTAAAGCTTGTTGTCTTAAAGACATCGTTTGCACCTGATTTCTAAACAAATTTAAACCAGGGTCAGCTCTTTTGCTTCCTGATTTGGCGGACGGTTATAGGTAGGCACAATGTGCTGAAGAACAGAACGGATATCGTCCACGGAGTCTCCTAGCAGCTTTTCCAGTTTCTTCACTTCGAATTGAATATGCTCCCGGTTTAAATTAGCCGGACGTCCGATAAATATCCGATTATGCAGCGTCGAGGTAAGTCCTTCTTCACTAGTTAAGAGTTCTTCGTACAATTTTTCCCCCGGACGCATGCCCGTATATTGAATCGCAATATCCTCGTTAGGAACGAACCCGGATAATCGGATTAAATCTTTGGCCAAATTCAAAATTTTTACGGGCTCTCCCATATCGAGAATAAAAACCTCTCCACCTTGGGCGATCGCCCCCGCTTGAATGACAAGCTGAACCGCTTCGGGGATGGTCATAAAGTAACGAATCATATCGGGATGAGTAACCGTTACCGGCCCCCCATGAGCAATCTGCCGTTTAAACTGGGGAATAACACTCCCCCTGCTTCCCAGAACATTCCCGAAACGCACGGCGGCAAATATCGTTTGGCTCGTCGTGTTCAGGCTCTGAATATACATTTCCGCAATCCGTTTTGTCGTCCCCATAACACTGGTCGGATTTACAGCCTTGTCTGTTGAAATTAAGACAAACCGCTCGGCTCCGAATTTATCCGCACAATCAGCAACGTTCCGGGTTCCCAACACGTTATTCTTGATAGCTTCCGTCGGGTTCTTTTCCATAAGAGGTACGTGTTTGTGAGCGGCCGCATGAAAAACGACTTGAGGCGAAAACTTTTTAAATATGCTTTCCAGTCTTTTTTGGTCCTGAATATCCGCTATAATCGTTTCCAGCTTTATTTTCGGAAACAGCCGGTTCAGTTCCATTTCGATCGCGTAAATACTGTTTTCTCCATGTCCGAGCAATAAAAGTTTGGCCGGATTGAAGCTGGCGATTTGTCTGCACAGCTCCGAACCTATTGAACCGCCCGCACCGGTTACCAATACATTCTTATCGGATAAATAATCCGCAATCCCATGCAAATCAACCTTAACCGGGTCTCTTCCGAGCAAATCCTCCACATCCACGTCCCTAATCTCTTGAATACTGACTTTCCCGTGAATTAAGTCACTCAGCTTGGGGATAATTTTTAATTTGGCTTTGGTTTTTTTACAAATCTCAATAATTTCCGTAATTTGTTTTTTGGTCGCAGATGGAATCGCAATAACAATATCACTGATATCATGGGCTTCCGTTACATCAATAATAGCTTCCCTGTTTCCTAACACAGGCAGCCCGTATATTTGGTGTTTATGCTTTAATAAATCATCGTCGATAAAAGCAATCGGATACATCTGAGAAGCGGGATTGTGTTTAAGCTCTCTGGCGATAATCGTCCCGCAGTCTCCCGCCCCGATAATTAACGCTTTGTGCTGTCCCTGCTTCTGTTTGTAGTAGTTATCTCTGAACAGGCGCCACGCGAAACGCGATCCTCCCATCAAGAAAAGCATGGATTGGAAAGTACCGAGAAAAATAGAAATGGGGACGCCTATACCGGAAATATAATAAGAAACGATATAAGACAAAGAACTGCTGACAACCACCGCTCTGAAGATGGATAACATTTCGCCCACGCTTGCATACTGCCAAATCCGGTTATACAGCTTGAAGAAGGACATACTGATTACACTAAAAAAGACCGTCACGGTCATATAAATGAGCATTTGGTTTATGTAAATAATCGGCAAGTTGCCATCAAACCGAAGCATATACGCCACGTATACACTACCGAGCGCTATCAGAAGGTCCATACTAAGCAAAGAGATTAATCTTTTACGATAGCTCAAAATTTCCCACTCCCCTGCAACTGTTTTTACCTATGAGGCTACACATTTTGCGGTTTGGCCTCTCTTTGCAGAATTTCTTCCAAAGCGTTTAGAAGCGGAGTTCGCAACTCATTGTTGCGCAAAGCAAAATCCAAGGTTGTTAAAATGTATCCCAGTTTCTCGCCCACATCATATCGAATTCCTTCAAAATGGTAGGCATATACCTGCTGAAATTTATTCAATGCTTGAATGGCATCCGTTAATTGAACTTCCCCGTTTGCCCCCTGTTCCTGATTCTCCAGCAAATCAAAAATTTCCGGGGTTAGGATATAACGCCCCATAATGGCGTAATTGGAAGGGGCCTGTTCTTTGGACGGCTTTTCTATAAGCTGATTCACCTCTAACAAGCGTCCCTCGGTTTCCTTGGATCCTATGACGCCATACCGGTGGATATCTTCAGACGGTACAGGCTGCACTCCGATTATAGAGCGTCCCGTCCGTTCGAACTGACCGATCAATTGTTTAAGGCAAGGAACTTCCCCTTCTACGATGTCGTCGCCCAGCAGCACGGCAAAAGGTTCATTCCCGATAAATTTTCTTGCACACCATACGGCATGGCCAAGTCCTTTCGGGAACTTTTGGCGAATATAATGAATTTCCACTTTAGCGGACAACTGAACTTCTTTTAGAAGTTCAAGTTTGCCCTTTTCCATTAAATTTTGCTCCAAATCAAAAGCATTATCGAAGTGGTCTTCGATGGAACGTTTATTTTTTCCCGTGACGATTAGAATATCCTCAATACCTGATTTAATGGCCTCTTCCACGATGTATTGAATGGTAGGCTTATCGACTATAGGAAGCATTTCTTTGGGCATGGCTTTCGTAGCCGGTAAAAAGCGGGTCCCTAACCCGGCTGCCGGAATGATGGCTTTTCTTACTTTATGCATGACGGTTCCTCCTCGAACTCCCAGTTCTAATCTCTTTTTCTTTAGACATAAAAACACGAGGTCTATTGTCTATTTCGAAACAACATAGCTCGTATTTTTATGCAAAATAAGTAAGAAAGCAGGGCATTTAACCCCCCCTCACATCACACCTTTGACAATGAATGTCTAAGGCGACTAGCGCCCACGGCATGACCGAGTGCCTACGGTGATAAAGGTGCGGTAGGCATGACCTTGTTTCGGAAAGTGTCTTGCTTACTGACTTACTTCGCCGTAATAAGAATAGTAAGAAGAACTATTTTTCGTATTCGTTTTATTATTGATAACTACGCCGAGCGGTTTGACTCCTACATGTTCCAAACTATCAACCGCCCTCCTGGCTACTTCTCTTTTTACCTTTCCATAATTCAGGACCAGGATGACGCCCTCGCATTTGGTTGCCAATATTTGAGCGTCGGTTACAGCCAGGATAGGAGGGGAATCAATCAATACGATGTCGTACTCCGTTTTTGCCTGTTCTATAAACTGCGTCATGCGTTTGGAAGCTAACATTTCAGCCGGATTAGGGGTGGCCGGCCCTGAAGGAATCAAATGCAGATTGGGCAAATGAGATGGAATTGCGACTTCATGAATAGGGGCATCACCTAAGAGTAAATTGGTGAGACCGCTGCGGTTCGAAATCCCGAATAACTTATGCATCGTGGGTTTCCGTAAATCGGCATCAATCAACAGCACTTTTTTCTCTTCCTGCGCGTAAGTTATGGCCAAATTGGAAACCGTGGTGGATTTACCTTCCGCCGGCTGGGCTGAAGTCACCAGAAGAGTTGTGATCTTTCTATCAATGGAAGAATATTGAATATTCGTCCGTAATACGCGATAAGCTTCGGAGATTTGAGATTTGGGATTGATATCCGCAATTAATACCTTGCTATTATTGGTTGACGCCAGCATAAGCCGTTTCACCTGCCATTTTTTTATGGGGTTCCGAAGGAGCATTATTTTTGAGATCCGCTGTTTTAATTTTGGAGATCACTGCAAGAGTGGGAGCTCCCAAGAATTTTTCGACATCTTTTTCCGTTTTAATCGTGTCGTCCAGATGCTCGATTAGGAAGACCAGACCTACGGCGAGCAGTAAAGCGACAATGAAAGCTGCAGCCACGTTCAACTTGACATTCGGAGTGACGGGGCCGACGTTATCTGTGGCTTTGGCTTCGTTCAGTATCGTGACGTTATCCACTTTCATAATTCCGGAAATTTCCGCTTTAAATACGTCCGATACGGCATTCGCCAGCTTAGCCGCTGTTGCATAATCGGCGGCGGTCGCCGTTATGGTCATGACCTGCGTATCCGCTATGGAGGTAACTTTTGTCATACCGGCCAGCATATCCGCGTTTAGACCTTCGCCTGTAAAACGGGATGCCACCTTCTCCATAATTGCCGGTGTCTTAATAATTTCCTTATAAGTATTTACAAGCATGATGTTCGTGTTAACCGCGTTGTAATCAAGAATGTCATACCCTTGGTAACTGCTGGATTTGTTTACCACAAGCTTCGTACTTGCCGCGTACTGCTTATCGATAAAAAAATAGCTGATGATTCCGGACATTAAGGTTACAACGAACACGGTAATAAGGATCAGCCAAATGCGCTTGCGGAGAACTTGGATATATTGGTTTAAGCCCGATTCCATCTTCTTGCCTCCATATTCAAAATGTTACATTTCGTATCACAATGCCTAAATTTTTTAGTTATTAGCAACCTCAAGACTTTCCGTACATGTCGTTATCAATCCATATTGGGACAAATCATGCAAAAATACGTTCACATCGTTAAGTCCTTGATCCATTGTAATTTCATACTCTTTAGTCAACTCCATGACTAGTTCTTCCAAGGTCTTAGGAGCATCAAGCAGGGACCAAATATACCCGCCGACTTCATTTAGTTTGGTTATGCTTTGATGAAGGGTGTGAACAATCAAGAAGTCGCCTTCCGTTTCCCAAATCTCTGTGTCTGCATGCCGATGATACCTTTTTTCCATTAGAAGTTCTCCCGCTTATTTTGATGTGAGAAATATTTTCTTAATCGTGTTTCTCAATATACGCCAGCGGTATCGGTAAATTTGATAAACACCGGCCGTCTTGCTTGATACCTCTCTATGAACTTGTTCCGAAACACTTGGAATAATCATTTTTTTAAAAAGCAGCCCTATGTAGCCCAAGCGATCAATAGATTTCAGTCTGAAAAAAAAAGTTTGGATATAATAACGAACTTTTTTATTCTCAGCCGCCGCCGCTTTCATCTCTCCGTATTCCCAGCCTGCCGAACCTTTCTTTATAAATCTCTCATCCATACGGCAATTCTTAAAAAAAAATTTGGTTTCCGTACAAGCCAAGCTCATTCTATGCCGGGTATGTTCCGCTTTCGTACGCCGGTAAATATCATCCCAATCGAAAATTTGCGGTTGTATCTGTATTAATTGAAGAATATCAAGTGAATATCTGGGAGAAATCATGTAATGCTGGGCTCCATGCAAGCAAATCATGTAAAAGACGTCTTCCGGCGACAGCTGTCTCACATATGAAAAATCAGATATTGGTGAGCTCCTCAGCCAAAATGATTTATGATCTATTTTATAGAATTCATTTCTTGCCAAAGCCCAATGAATTTCCACGTCTATTTGGATACGCTGGGCATTGTTTTTTTGTAAAACGACATGATGATCCGATCCATATGTTTCCTGGATGTGATACCCTGCACTTTCTACAATTTCAAGCGCGTTCTTTAAATACTGCGGTTCTACCAAAAGATCAATGTCGGTAGTTCCCCGGGCACCTGTATGCCCGAAATAGGTTTCTGCAAAATGAACTCCTTTCAAGAGCATCACAGAAAGCTCCGCTTCCTCAAACAGCCGGAGCAGCCGGTCGGTTTCGGTCTTGAGAAGCAGGTTCTGGAACAAGGTCGCTTCCGCCTTGCGCTTCAGATGTTCCTGAAGAAAGAGGGGGAGCTCACCGAGTCTCCCTTTCTCTTTCAGCATGTGGTACACCTGAGCCGTGATGGAGAATAAGTCCAAGTCTTCCGCGATCTGCCCGTATTCTTCCTCAGTGAAGGAGAATGCACCGTGATCCACATACAGGTCGTTCAAAAATCGGACGAGGGGCTGGGTCATCTACATGTCGGACTGCCTGTGTGACCGCCGTTATCGCACGGATGCGGCTTGGACGGCTTGGTCTCGAAAACGATCTGCTGGTGTTTTAAAACAGTCGGTGCGATATACGTCTTCTTCACTAGCTTCACTCCTTGCGGATAATTATTTATGAAAGGGGACTCTGCTACAGCGAGTATCCGTTTCACACCAAACCGATACAATTCGTATCTACAACTCTAACTTTATGATACGATATGTATCTTGTCAAGCGAAAATTGACCAATTCCTACCCTTTAACTCGAATATTGAAAGGCCAGGGCCACAAGGCCCGCGATAGCGACAGGTTACGAGCCGGAGCAGCCGGCACTATGACCTCGTCGCGCGCGACATACTCCGCGTTAGCCCGGTAGGCCGCGACCTGCTCCGGCCCCACCTTCCGGGCTGCGAGCGCGTACGCGTCCGCGAGGTGCCATTTCCTGACGACGACGTCATGCGCGTCGGAGGCCAGGAAATGGACCGCATCCGCGCGGCAGAGGCTCAGCGCGAAGGTCTGCATCCGGCGGCCGTACTCCCCGGTGAGGGCTCCCGCCGTCACCTGGAGCAGCAGGCCGCCGTCCAGCCACTCGCGCAGCAGCTCCGGGCTGCGCTGGATCTCGCTGCTCCGCTCGGGGTGCGCGAGGATCGGGACGAACCCGCGCACCCCGAGCTCGTGGAGCAGCTCGGCGAAGCCGCCCGGCACGCGGCCGCCCGGAAGCTCCAGCAGCAGATAGCGGGAGCCGCCGAGGGTGCAGAGCCTGCCGTCCAGCAGGTCATCGAGAAGCCGGTCGTAGACGCGGATCTCGTGACCGGGCAGGACGGTCAGGGCGATGCCCCGGCGGTCCAGCGCCTGCTGCAGGAGCTCCGCCGCCTCCCGCACGGCCGGAGCCTCGTTGTCGTAGGCGCCGCCGTGATGAGGCGTCGCTACGACGGTGCCTATGCCCGATGCGGCGGCGTGCTCCGCCATCGTCAGCGCGGCCTCCAGATCCGGGGCGCCGTCGTCCAGCCCGGGCAGAATGTGGCAGTGCAGATCCGTATACATGGGGGCGCCTCCTTCAATGGGTTTCGTTCAGGTCAGGTCAGGTCAGGCTCAGGCCCGGGAGAAGTTTGCATGCTTTTCATGAAATTTTCATGAAAGCCGCCCTTCATTTTTTCATGAGTGGGCAGAAAAAACCCGGGCTTGGGACGATCGGATGATAGTTAGCGTATGCTTTCCATCTCAAATTATGATACAATCCCAAACATTACATAACCGGTTAAACACCGAATATAATGTATAAAGTTCTTTAAATTAAGGTAAAAACGGGATAAAAAAAGGATTTATTAAGGCCTGCGGAGAAACATTTTATCGACAAATAGTTGCATTTTGTATCAAAAAATTTATAATTTCAGTATATCGACCTTTCAATGTAATCTCTGACGGGTAACCGATTGAGCCCTATTCAAGCGAGCGGTTGTTAGGTGATACCGGTTTAAACGATTGGCCGACGTGGTTATACTGGTTATTACTTTCTAGTGGAATGAGAGGAATTCTAAGATGAATAAACATGGGGATCGCATTGCTCAACTGCGAGAAAAGCATGCTTTGACTCAGGAAGAGCTGGCCAACAAACTCGGCATATCACGCGCAGCATTATCGCATTACGAGACGAGCCGGCGCGAGCCGGATTTCGAAACGATGAACAAAATCGCGACCTTCTTCAAGGTGTCCGCCGACTATCTGCTCGGAAGAACGACCAATCCGCATACGGTGCTTGACGAGGATGTAAGAGATTTCGTGAACAGCCTGGAGCTTTCCGACGATAAGATTCTTGAGAAATTCGCGCTGTCCATTGACGGCCGCAAGCTGACTGCCGAAGAAGCCAAGCGTTTTATCGCTTTCGTGAGGGCGGAACGTTCGATGTCGGAGTAGGCGGAACGGTTCCGTCTCCCGGACCTTTCGTCTGAAAGGAGCTTAGAATAGCCGGGTTCAAGTTTAGCTGGTCCACTAGTTTATACAGATCGATAACAGTTTCATCCGTCATTTTTATGGCACCCTCACCGGTTTGAGATGGTAATCTTACCCAAGCGTTTTGCTCATGAACTTAATTTATGATACATCTTGTATCTGTGTCAAGCACATTTTGTATCCTTTTCAAACCTTTCGACTCCTCCATCCCGGGTGTCGATTCTTTGTTTATCCGGGATCTTTCTTGAAAACGCATACATTATGAGCTTGACAGTCGTTGCATGCTATTCGGACTCTTTTCGGAGTTCTTCGGGTAATTAAAAGTAAACGCTCAGCCGCTGTTTCTTTTTTCGATGCCGATATATTTAAACGTTACGGAAGGAGCGGAATGGTTAAACAAGTCACGAAGGACGGAAATATTTTTCGTACGTTGATAGTAATGGTACCCGAATGTCTTCCGCAGCGTGTGAGTGCCGATGTCCTGCAGCCCCACCCGTTTGGCGGCCTCGTTTAATATCCGGTATACGCGGATGCGTTTGATCGGCTTGCCCGTTTTTTGCGAAGGAAACATATAATCCTCATCGTCCATATATTGAACATATTCGCCGATATAAGCCTTCAGGGCATCGTCGATCCGGAATGATTTGCTCTTGCCGGTCTTCTCTTCCGTGATGATGATTTCATAGCGGTCTTTCACGTCTTTTACGCGGAGCTTTAAGATGTCGTTAAGATGCAGCCCCGAATTAATGCCGATTGTAAAAAGAAGCCAGTCCCGCATCGAATGATTCTTCAGGACGTCCTGAAGTTCTGTAATCTTTTCGGGGTCACGAATAGGTTGGGCCACTTGCATGTAAGAAATCCCTCCATTAAATTAGTTAACCCATGGTATGATACATTTTGTATCAAGGGCATTATAGCACACCACATTTCGTATGCCTAGTCCTTTTGGCGATCTTTATCATTACTTAATCCTCATGTCCGCCAGCGGGAATGAATCTTTGTATCTAGGTCTAAAGACTTTCTTTTGGTACGAATTGTATCATAATATCTAAAATAAATCTTCTTTTATTTTTTTCACGGCCTCGGAATCGGGAATCCAGTAGTATAAATTGGAGCCGACAAGCGGGTCTTCTTCACGTCCGCTATGCCCCGGAAGCTGGGTGTAACGGAAGTTGTCATGACCGACTCCCTTGAAAAGCCAGGCCATGCTGATCAGATCGGAATCCGAGAAATTCGTATCGAGAATGTCTTTGCGCAGGGAGGGCAGAAGCGTCGCCAGCTGCGGAATTTTATCCGGTTTTAACAGCTCGATGGCTATGGAACGAAGAACCTTGGACTGCTCTTCCTGCCGGCCGAATTCTCCCCCTTCCGCCCCGTACCGTTCCCGTACGACTTTCAGGGCCATGTCCCCGTCAAAATGCTGCTGACCTTTAGGAATCGTCGTATTCTGCCATTTCAGATGCAGATCCTTCTCCAGCGTGAGGTCCACGCCCCCGACTTTGTCGACAATCCGCTTGAATCCTTCGAAATTCGTTTTCGCATAATAGTTGATCGGCACACCGAGAAAATCGCTGACCGTCTGCGTGGCCGTAAGCGTTCCCTGCTGGTTGCCTCCCTTCGACTCCCCTACGATATGCGCGTGATTCAGCTTCGTCATGCCTACTCCCTTAACGGGTACGCGCGTATCCCGGGGCAGAGACAGGATATTGACTTTGCGCTCGGACGGTACGACGTGAACCGCCATCATAACATCGCTGCGGGAAGGCTCCCCGCTGCGTGAATCGACACCGAGAATCAGGATGTTAAACGACTTCATGTCCGGCTTAGGCGGTTCCTGAACCGGTTCGGGTGTTGCCGCTTCGGCAGTTTGCGGCTGCGCCAGTACGGGGATATCCTGATTCTCGAAATGCCTGGACGGGTCAAGGCTCCAGTAAGCCCAGCCGCCGGCCGAAACCCCGATTACGAGTACACTGAGCGCAGCGATTTTCCATTTGGTTTTTTTCTTCAAGAAAGGTCCTCCCTCACTCTCGTCATACGATACAAATTGTATCATCAAACCATTTGGAAAACAACTGCCTAAGGGGTCGTTATTTGCTAAAATATGGGACTTGGGATTCACCGTCCTCTTCGGCCTCTTCTCCTCCTTCGTCTCCTCTGTCGTCCCCTTTCGTCTCTCGCCCTGCCTGCTCCCGGGATTTCCCCCTTCCTGCGCATACAAAAAAAGTCCGAATCCTTACTCGGAAGGATTCAGACTACTGGTACCGCCAAGCGATTTCGCGCTCAGCCTTTAATGGAGCCGGCTAGCAAACCCCGTACAAAATATTTGCCGAGGAAAATATAGACGAGCAAAGTCGGAAGGGCCGCCAGGATGGCTCCGGCCATCTGCACGTTCCACTGCACGATCTGGCTTCCCGACAAATTTTGCAAAGCGACCATAACGGGCTGCTGCTTCTGGGAGGTCAAGGTCACCGCGAACAGGAACTCGTTCCAGATGTTCGTGAACTGCCAGATGCCGACGACTACGAAGCCGGTGACGGACAGCGGCATAATGATATGGCGGTATACCCCGAAGAAGCCGGTGCCGTCGATCTTCGCCGCTTCCATGATTTCATCGGGCACGCCCGCGTAGAAATTGCGGAAGATCAGGGTGCAGATCGGCAGACCGTACACGACATGGACAAGGATAAGGCCGGGGATCGAATTATACAGGTTTATCGCCTGTAAAAACTGGATGAGCGGAATGAGAATGCTCTGGTACGGGATAAACATGCCGAACAGCATCAGAGCAAACAGCGTGTTCGATCCGCGGAACTGCCATTTGGACAGCACGTAACCGTTAAGCGAACCGAACAATGCGGACAGCAGGGTCGCCGGAACGGCGAGATACAGGCTGTTCAAGAAATTCGGCGCAAGCTTATCGAAGGCGGTCTTGTAGCCCGAGAAGTCCAGTTGAGACGGCAGCTTCCACATCTGATCGAGTGTTATCTCGTTCAAGCCTTTGAAGCTGGTCACCCCGAGCACATAGATCGGCACTAGGTAAAGGCAGGCCATGACGGCGAGCAGCACATAGAGCAGCGAACGGTTGATCTGCACGAGACGCATCAGCCTTCCTCCTTTTTGAGACTTGATAAAAGATACGGAACGATCAACAGCGATACGAACAGGAGCATGATAATGGCGATGGCCGCCCCCTGAGCGTAATGATTGCCGCGGAAGGTCGTCTCAAACATGTAGACACCCGGCACGTCGGTCAGGAACATCGCTCCCGGTCCGGTCATCGCGAAGATGAGATCGAAGATTTTGAGCGAAATGTGCCCGAGAATAATGACGACGCTTACCGTAACGGGCCGGAGCTGCGGCAAAATAATTTTGGCGAACACCTGCCGCTCCGTTGCTCCGTCCATGCGCGCCGCTTCCCTCAGCTCGTCCGGAATCGCACGCAGCCCGGCGAGATACATCGCCATCGTGAAGCCGGACATCTGCCACACCGTGGCGATAACAACGGCAATGAGAGCCAGCGGGAGCCCGAAATCGATTAGTCCCCAGGCGAAGCTCGGGACAATTTCCGTGCTCGTATACCACTTCGGCGGGTCTTCTACCCCGAAAGACTTCAGGATAAGATTCACCCCCGTCGACGGATTCAGAATCCACTGCCAGACGACCCCGGTTACGACGAAAGAGAGCGCCATCGGAAAAATAAAAATGTTGCGGAACAGCGCCTCCGCTTTAATTTTCGCGTCCACCATCATCGCCAGGAAAATTCCGATCACCATCGTAGCCGCGATAAACAGGACGGTAAACATCAGCGTGTTGCGGAGATCCGACTGAAAGCGGAAATCGCCGAACAGAAATTTGAAGTTGTTCAAACCCGCGAAGGATAAATCCTTCACCAGCGTATTCCAATTGGATAACGATACGTATCCTGTCCAGGCGATAAAGCCGTATACGAACACCAGGATAGCGGCGAAAGACGGCAGCACCATAAGAAACGGCACCCACCTGCCGCCTTTCCGTTTGCGCCGGGGCTTCACGCCCCCCTCTGTCTCTGCGGGGAAATGCACCGCTGATTCCGTTTGCACAGCCTCCAGCCTCCTTCCGGTAAAAGAAGGTCAGATGGTCGCCCACCTGACCGCTCTCCTTATTTTTTCATGCCGCTTGCGGCTGCCGCCTGCTGAAGCATCTTGGCGGTCTGCTCCACATCGCCTTTCGTCACAAAGATCGTCATCGCCTGGTTGGCTTGAGTCACGAAGCCTTCCGGAGCCGCTGAGCCGTGCGCCATGCTCGGCGTGAGCTTGCTTTTCTTGAACTCTTCGATCGTCTGCTTGCCGTAGGCGTCATATTTGCCGCTATCGGCATCGGTGCGTGCCGGGATCGAGCCTTTCAGCGGATTGAAGACATCCTGTCCTTCGACGGAGCCCAGCACTTTCAGGAATTCCTTCACCGCTTCCGGATCTTTCACGCCTTTGGGCAGACCGAAGGTGTCCGTGATGACCATGAAGCTGTTCTCGGTGTTGGGCGTCGCCGCCCAGCCGAAATCTTCATTGGCCTTCAGCTTCAGATCGGTGGTGAAGTAGCCCTTCGCCCAGTCGCCCATGATATTCATGGCGGCTTCGCCTTTCGCCACGAGCTGGGCCGCATCCTGCCAGTTGCGGGCGGCGTGGTCTTTGTTCGTGTAAGTAAGCATCTTCTTGAACGTTTCCAGCGACTGCTTTACTTTGGCGTCCTCGAAAGAAATCTCGCCCGTCCACAGCTTCCTGTAGTCGTCCGGTCCGAGCGTGCCAAGCAGCACGTTTTCGAAAATCATCGTTGCTGTCCAAGGCTCTTTATCGCCAAGCGCCAGCGGGGTGATGCCTTTCGCTTTCAGCGCGTCGGCCGCCTGGATAAACTCGTCGAATGTCTTCGGCGCCTTCAGACCGTTCGCGTCGAATACTTTTTTATTGTAAAAGAGGACGTTGCCGCGGTGAATATTCACCGGAACCGAATAGATGCTGCCGTCCTTACTTACAAGGTCGATGAGATCTTTGGGGAACTTATCCTTCCAGCCTTCCTTGTCGTACAGATCGTTCAGCGCTTCCATCTTGCCGGCCGCCACCCAGCCCGTATTCAGCTCGGCGCCTCCGTGAACCTGGAACGTACCGGGAGGATCGCCGCCCTGCATCCGGCTGGCAAGCACCGCTTTGGCATTCGTGCCCGCTCCGCCTGCCACGGCCGCGTTGACCAGCTCAATGTCTTTATTTTTCGTTTTAAAAAGATCAATGAGCCCTTTAAGGCCCGCTTCTTCACCCGCACCTGTCCACCAGCTGAAAATTTCCACCTTTTTGGCACCGGCTGCCGCTGCCGAAGGTACCGGCGTAGACGCTCCGGGCGTTGTCTGCGCTCCGTTTCCGCCGCTTTCTCCGGACCCGCAGCCTGCAAGCAGTGTCGTACCTATCGTCATGACGGAGAGTACCGTGACCATCTTACGTTTCATGTGATCGATCCCCTTTTTTCGTTATTTATGGGCTGTATCGTCGATGTATCCGCTTACATGAATATCGTAGCACAGGCTGACGGCCACCGGATGCGGAATCATCTGCACAAGTTTGTGCGGGTTCTGGAATGATTTGCGGTTTGTGAAAGCGCCCTCTGTCTATTTTCAAAAACCAGCATTATTTTACGCTGCCGGGTCTTCATTGCCGCAAAAAAATCCATCCCGTTTAAAAACGGAATGGATTTAGCCGAGCGGTTTCCGCCTTCCCGGTCTGTGAACAAGCGTCTGGCTCTATAGTTGCAATGCGTGACGCGGCGGCGAATGACACTCTCTCTCAACGAAGCATGCGTTCCAAGTGGCACGCGCCGCAGCGTCCGTCCTTCACAGCCTGATTTTCAACCGGGTATCGAGAAAAGGAATCGAAGGGAGCGAATCGGCCCGCTTTTTTCATTTTTCCCGGTCTAATCATCCACCTTCGCTCCGTAAGCGCGGAGGAATGCGGCTCCCTGCCCCGCGTCCATGCGGGCCCCTTTTATATCGAGCGACATAAAATCGACCCCGTCCATGGCAGCTCCGCGCAGGTCTGTCCCCTGCATCCGGGATTTACCCATTCTTGCCCGGGTCAGATCGGCATCCCTCAGATCGGCTTTCTCCAGGTTGCACGAATATAAATCGGCTTCGACCAGCCGGATTCCCCTCATGGACTGCTTCGACAAGTTCGCAAACCGCAGATTCGTGTAAGACCAGTCTCCCCCGGTAATCGTAATTCCGTCCAGAGAAGCCTCGTTAAAATCCGAGCCGATCATCTTGCACTCCTCAAATTTGGCCACAAAAAAATTGGCTCCTCGGAATTTGCAGTTGGTAAAGGCGCTCCGCTTGTGCGAAGAGGCGTTAAACTGCGCTCCCGAAAAATCGCAGTCGATAAATTGACAGCTCTCGGTCCAGGCTTCTTCCAGACGTGTTCCGATAAAGCGGCATCGTTCGAACGTGCAGTTCCGCAGTTCACCGTCCCCCAGATCGCGTCCGCTGAAATCCGTCCCGGTGTAAGTTTCTTCTATATAAGAATACATAAGTTCTCTTCCATTCTTTAAGTGGTATAGGTTCCAAAATGCCCGGCCGCCGCGCAGCTTCACGGCTTGCACGGATTACTGCCCGTCGGGCCGCACCGATTGGCTCCGCCCGGGCTGCCGGCGTGCGGCGCCGCTTCGCGTCACGGGTTTCGGCCGCAGAAACGCCGGGGGATTAACGCCCCCGGTATCCGGTCGGCGAAACCCCGGTTACTTTGCGGAATACCCGGCTGAAGTAGTTGGGGTCCTTATAGCCGACCTCGAAGCAGACTTCTTTCAGGCTCAGCTCGTCGTTCTTCATGAGCTCTTTGGCTCTCTCGATGCGCAGGCGGGTAACGTAATCGATGAACGTTTCCCCCCTATGCTGCTTGAACATTTTGCTGAAATAATGGGGGCTCAGATGCACGCGCTCCGCCGCCTGCTCCAGCGTAATCTCCTCGACGAAGTGTGCGCCGATCCAATCCTCGGCCTCCTTCAGCACGGAGGTCGTGCGCTCCTCGCGCTCGCTCAGCAGCCTCTGCGCCGCAAGCTCCAGCTCGCCGGGAAAGCCGTGACCTGATGCGGGGTTCCCGGCCGTGACAGGCGGGCCGCCCCCCGCGGACTCGCCGTCGTAAACGCGGACTAACGGGAACCCGTCCGCGTTTACGGCGGCGGTGCAGGCTTCCGCGTAGGACCGGCGCAGCCCGGCCAGGCCGTGATGCACTCTGCCTGCGCCGACGGTCGCTTGCCGGCCAAACTGGCCATTCACGTAGCCGTACAGCTTGCCCGCGGCCCCGGCAGGCCCGTCGCTCTCTTCCGTCTCACCGCCGGACCGGATCACAAAAACGGCCAGGTGACGGCCCACGAGCGGACTGACGACGCAAGTGTAGCGCGAGCGGCACCAGCTTTTGACCGCGTCGTACATATCCTTCCGGGAAGCCGTGTGCCCGTTCTCTGGAAGGCTTCCCCAAAGCCCCGGACTCCCGCCGGAACGGTGCGGCTGCGCTTCTTCCAAAGCCAGCACCAGGGCGTAACCGGAAGGATCGGAGGGCAGAGCCAGCAGCTCCAGCAAATCTCCTTCGCCGGTTTCCGCAGTCCGCTCCCGCATCAGATGCATAGCCAGCTCGCTCTCCGCCAAAGGTTCCAGACGGGCGAGTTTTTCCGTAGTCTTCAGTTCTTCTTCCCGGCGGGCGTGCTCTTCATTCAATTCTTGCACAAGGGAGGTCAGGAGTCCAATCATCTGCTCCCGCTTAGCGGGTTTCAACACATAATCCCGGACTCCGATCTCCAGGGCCTGCTTCGCATACGAGAAATAATCATAGGCCGTAACGAGCACAAGCTTCATCCGCGGGTGTATCTCTTTGATGCGGCGCAGCGCTTCCAGCCCTTCGATTCCCGGCATTTTAATATCCATCAGTACGATATCCGGCCGGTACTGCTCGGCGCGCTGAATGGCCGTCCGCCCGTTATCGGCATGTATCACCTCGAATGCGCCCGGCATGGAACACGAAATCATCCATTCCAGCCCTTCTCTTTCGAGCGCTTCGTCATCCGCGATCAGCAAGCGGTACATATGCATTCCCCCCTAGTCCCGGCAGACTTTCCGGTCGTTTCCGGAAGTGTAAGCACCACGGTGGTGCCTGCTCCGGGAGCACTCTCGATTTCAATTAACCCGTCTGTTCCGTAAAAAAGCTGCAAGCGCCGGAATACGTTTCGCGTCCCGAGGCCCGTGGACGGTTTTCTGCCCGTGCGGCCGGGCTCGAACCCGGCGGGCGCCTCGGGCCGCCGCACACCTTCCTCTTCTCCGGCTGAGTTCCCTTCACGCCCGGCGAGCCCCGCATTGTCACCGGACGCCGATCCGTAACGGAGCAGGTGAAGCCGGGTGCTTTCGTCCATCCCCGCTCCGTTGTCCGCCACGGTGACGCGGACGTTCTCCCCGGCTTTCTTGATGCCGAGCCGGATAAAGGCCCCCTCCTCCATGCTTTCGATCCCGTGCATGAAAGCGTTTTCCAGCAGCGGCTGAAGCGTCAGGCAAGGGATCTGCTGCTCCAGAGCCCGCTCGTCGATGTCCGTCTCGAAAGAGATCCTGTCCCGGAAGCGGGACTGCTGGATCGCGAAATATTCCCTCGCGTGGTCGACTTCCTCGCGAAGGCTGACCGGCTGATCCAGCTTGCGGAGATTATAGCGGAGCAGATTGGACACCGACACCGTCAGGTCGCTTGTTTTCTCGGCTCCTTCCAGGAGGGCAAGCTTGGATAACACGTTCAGCGTATTGAACAGGAAGTGGGGATTGATCTGGCTTTGCAGCGCTTTTATCTCCAGTTCTTTTACAAGTCTGTCCTTCTCCATATTGGTCTGGTTCTTCGCGATGAGTTCTTTCAAATTGACCTGCATGTGCCCGAAAGCGAGCGTCAGTATGCCGATCTCGTCTTCATTCTGCACGGGCGGCGGGGCCGCGTCCAGATGACCTTTGGACATCTGCCTGGCGGCGTGCACCAGACGCCCGATCGGCTTTGTAATGCTCTGGGACAGCCAGATGGCGAAAACCAGACTGAGCAGCATATTCACCGCGACAAGCGTCTGGCCGAGCATGTTCATTTCACCGGTTTTAAGCAGCATCTGCTTGTAAAGCGGCTGGTAGAAGCTCAGCTCCAGATCCACCAGATTCTGGTGCTCCGCCTTGATATAGCCCGCGGTTTTATCCGCCTCCTCGTACCGCTGGAGATACCGCTGCATGTCTTTGCTCTCGACCGCCGTAAGAACGGAATCCGCCGCCCCCAGATAGGTGCCGAGCATATTGGCGTAATTTCTCCGCGCGAAGCTGTCCTCCTCGCTTCTGGCGTCCGCCTCCAGCTTGCTCCGCAGGCCGCGCAGCTCGTCCTGGAGCGCGACGAAGGCTCCGCGGCCTTCTCCGTTAAGGTCGATCAGGTAGCTGCTGAGCGATCTCAGACTTTCTTCCGTTTTATGGGCGATTTCCTTGTACAGCAAAATACGGTCCATCGTCAGATGATAGCTCTCCTGGACGGTCCGTCCGCTCTGATAAATAAAGAACGTAACCGAGTTCATCAAAATAACGAGAGCCGGAATAAACAGGAACAGCTTCATGCGGATACTCACGGCGCCACCGCCGTTCCCGCGTTTTGCGGATTCAAGATATCTATTCGGGTAAAAGAAGCATCGGGCAGCGTCTCCCCCTGAAAATAGCGGTGCAGCATTTCGACCGACTGGAAGCCCATCGTATACGGCTTCTGGATCACCGACGCTTCAATTTCCTTGCGGACCAGCGCCTCGCGGGTCTCCGTCAGATCATCGAATCCGAAAATGCGCACCTGCTCCTGTTTATTCAAGCTTTTGGACGCCTGCAAAATACCGAGCGCATCCAGCGCACTCATGCCGACCATCACATTGATGCCTTCCCTGCTGCGCAGCATGTGCTCGGCGGTCTGGGTCGCCTGGATGCGGGAGATGTTGGAGACGCCGACCTCCACGATTATAAGATTCGGCTTCGCGTCCACGACGGAACGGAAGCCTTCCAGCCGCTGCTGCTGGTTCCCGGCCTCGTAGCTGCCGATCACCATGCCGATGAACGCGCGGCGGCCTTCGTAAGCTTTTGCCACAAGCTCGCCCAACTGCCGTCCGGATTCCACATTATCGGTGCCGACATAGCTCAGCCTCCGGCTGTCCGGGCTGTCCGTATCGACGGTCAGAACGGCGATTCCTTGTTCGACGGCTTTGTCGATCAGCTTGTTGTAGGTCTCGCTGCGGATGCCCTGAATGAGAATTCCGTCCGGCTTACCGGCGATCGCCTTGGCGAAAAGCTCCGTCTGCTCTTCAATATCGTTGCGGTAAGGACCGCTGTACTCCAGCTTGATGTTGTAATGCTCCGCGGCGTCCCTTGCGCCTTTTTCAATCGTCCGCCAGAAAGGGTTGTCCAGCTCCTGGGAGATCATGACCACATGCTTCAGATTCCCGCTTGGAACCGGCGCACGGCTGCGGTCTTGTATGTCCCGGACAATCTCGTTGATCTGTGCGTTTGTATACGCAAACCTGCCGAGCAGCAGCACGAACAGCGCAAACAGCACGGCGAGGCCGACGGTCCATTTGGACGGGGCCCATTTCTTCACATTGCTCCTCCTCTGAAATATCCGGTTTTAGCGATGCCCTCGCCCCTTCTCCTTCGTTTTGTATGCGGTTACAGTTGGATGGGTATGGCTATTATAACAAAAAAATTCTCCATTCGGGTGTTCGGGGCCCGAGGCCTTTCTACCAAGGTCGGGCAGCAAACCTAGACCTGAGTCGGTGTGACCGGACATGAACAATCTATATAATGAGAAGCCGAGAGCCCTGCACAAGCGATAACGGATTACGGATTTTTGGAGGTAAAGAAAAAAATGAACAATCAACCCGTATTGGAAATACGCGGCGTCAGCAAGACGATACGCGGCAAAAAAATTATCCAGGACCTGTCTTTCGAAGTGTATCCCGGAGAAGTTTTCGGCTTCCTGGGACCGAACGGGGCCGGCAAAACAACCTTGATCCGGATGATCGTCGGCCTGATGAAGATGAACAAAGGCGACATCGTGATCCACGGACAGTCGATCCAGAACCGCTTCGAGGACGCCATCAAGCATGTGGGCGCCATCGTGGAAAACCCTGAGATGTACAAATTCCTCTCGGGGCAGAACAATCTCGTACATTACGCCCGCATGTTTCCGGGCGGCATCCCGCAGTCCAGAATGGACGAAGTCGTGGAACTGGTCGGGCTGAAAAACCGGATCAAAGAGAAGGTCAAAACCTACTCGCTCGGCATGCGCCAGCGGCTGGGCGTCGCTCAGGCCCTGCTGCACCGGCCGTCCCTGCTCATTCTCGATGAGCCGACCAACGGCCTCGACCCGGCAGGCATCCGGGAGCTGCGCGACTACCTTCGCCGGCTGGCCCGCGAAGAAGGCATCGCCATCGTCGTCTCCAGTCACCTGCTGTCGGAGATGGAGCTGATGTGTGACCGCGTCGCCATCATCCAGCAGGGCAAGCTCGTCGACGTGCAGGATCTGCGCGGGGAAGGTGCCGCACCGAAGGAGACGTCTTACTTCTTCGAAGTCAACGATCCGGCGACGGCGCAGGCTGTGGTGCAGGAAGTCGATCCTCACCTGCACGTGACTCCGCATCCGAACGGCATCGAGCTCACGATCGGACGCGAAAGAGCCGCCGATATCGGCGCTCTGCTCATTCAGGCGGGTCTTCGCCTGTACGCGATGAAGCCGCTCACGCAATCGCTCGAAGACAAATTCTTGCAGATAACGGGAAGTGATCAAATTGCTTAATCTCATTCGTAATGAAAACATGAAAATTTACCGCCGGCTGACGACCTGGATTATGGTTATCCTGCTTGTCGGGCTGGTGGGGCTGATTTCGTTCCTGATCCACTACGACTCCAGAGGCATGAACAGCGCGGACTGGCGCCAGGCGCAGACTCAGCGGATCGAGCAATTGGAGAAGACCAAATCGGAGTTCCCGGACAACGCGGCCGACCTGGATCAGCAGATCAAGCTGGCCCAGGAATATCTGAACCGGGATATGTCTCCGAACCAGGCTGCCGTATGGGAAGCCGTCGGCTCCATGTCCAGCCTTATTGCGGTCATTACCGTCTTCACCGTGGTCGTTGCCGCCGACGCCATGTCCGGCGAGTTCTCAAGCGGGACGATCAAGCTGCTGCTGATCCGCCCCGTTTCCAGATCGAAAATCGTGTTCGCCAAATATGCGGCGGGCTTCCAGTTCTCGATCTTTATGCTCCTCCTGCTGTTCACCTCGGCCCTGGTCATTAACCTGGTCCTGTACGGCGGTGCGGGAACAAGCTCGACCGTTCTGGAGCTGAACAACGCGGGAGCCATCGTCGAGAAGAACGTCATCACCGACATGCTCAGCACATACGGCTTCAAATGCGTGGAGCTGATCATGATCGTCACTCTCGCCTTCATGATCTCCACCCTGTTCCGCAGCAACTCGCTGGCGATCGGAATCTCGCTCTGCATCATGTTCCTGGGCAACACGGTCAGCATGATTCTGAGCCGGTACGACTGGAGCAAATACCTGTTGTTCTCCAACATGGATTTGACCCGCTACCTGCACGGCCAGCCTCTGGTCCCGGGCATGACGATGACTTTCTCGATTCTTGTGCTCGCCGCTTACTTCATCGTCTTTAACGTACTGACCTGGACGGTGTTCCGCCGCAGGGACGTTATGTAGGATGTTATTCTTCCATAGAAAAAAAGCCCGCTCGCAGCCTTAAGCAACCTTAAGCAGCCTTCGCTGCCGGCCGCAGGCGCGGAACCGGTCCTCCGCCACGGAGCCAAAAAGCCGCACCCGTTTGCTGAAGTGCACCCCTTAGAATGGACATTGGAAAACCCTTGGGTTATCCGATGAGTTTCTAGGGAGCACTTCATTGCAGAGGGTGCGGCTTTTTATGGCGCCTAGCGTCCGGCGGTCTGCCGCGCGGCACAGGGAGCGCTTAGTGCCCGGAATTGTTACCGGCCGGCTGCGGCGGGCTGAGCAGGCGACCGCAAAAACGGTAGCGCCAGAGGGCAGTAAGCCGCAATGCCGGAGCATTTCTCCGGGACGACGTGCGCGGAACGTTGTGCGCGTAATACCGAGCGCCGCCACCGCCTGGCTCCGGCAGGATTTTTCTCCCGGACGGAGCCAGGCGCAGGCGCGTATCCGCTTTCCCCTAAGAGGAGTTGCGGCGGAGCCAGCGGTAGCTTTTGCGTACGCCGTTCAGCAGCGTGTCCGGCATCGGAATGGGGTGCTTGGACAACAGCGGCAGATACAGACGGTAGTAGGCCTTTTTCATATCCTCCCACATTGTATCCGGCGTGTCGTCCAGAAAATCGGAAACATCCAGCACTTTTCCCCGGCCGTCTTCCATCATGACATTTTTGGCATGCAGATCCTGCGGTACCAGACCCAGCCTGCGCGCATATTCACACGCTTCTTCGATATCGAGAATGACACGCTCGGGAATCCGTATTCCCGAACGGATGCAGTCGTACAGCGTCTTCCCGTTCATCCGTTTCAGGATGAGATAGGGCTTTTTGGCATAGTGACAGCGGGAGTACGCGGGGTGCTCGCCCAGCTTGCGGTACACTTCGACCTCGTCTTCCCAGCCGTCCCTGCCGGGGGCGTATACTTTAACGACAAGCCCGGGCATGTCCGGATGCGAGACGACGGCCGCGTAATTGCCCGCACCGACTAACTGCCAGGGAGCGGGAAGTTTATGTACCACGACGGGGTCATGGGGCTTTTCGCTTTCAAAGTCGAGGCCGGGCAGAAGCTCCCGTTCGATCTTTTGTATCCATGCTTCCATTTTAGTCTCCCAACGAGTTCTTATGCTCTTATTGTAGAGGGTTCGGGGTGCCGGCACAATGGACCTTCTCTTTCCTGAACAAAAAAAGAGCACGGCGCACCGCACTCTTTCCCTTTTGGAGGCTGTATTCCCGAGCTAAACCGGCCTGCTTTGATCCGGCGTCCCCGTCTTTGTTCTGTCGCTCTGCCGCTCCAGCAGCACTTTACGCCCCAGCGTCAGTGCCAGGAGAAGCATAACCGTTCCTGTTCCCGCGGCAATCCCGTACTGCTGAACCCACAGCGGCAGCTCCTCCGCCTTTTCGTAGAGAACGCCCCCGAGCAGAGGGCCCAGAAAAGCCGCCAGTCCCGTCAAAGTGTTGTACATGGCGATAAACATCGGCCTCTCGCCCCTCGGCGTATCCCCGATAATGAAATTGAAAGCCAACTGGTTGAACCCCCCGGTTCCCGCTCCAAGCAGAATGTGAACCGCAATCAGCACCGGAAGAGCCGGAAGCCAGGCGAGCATCCCCCACAGCAGACACGACATCGACAGAAGCGGGAGCGTCCAGAACAGCAGCCGCCGGTTGCTCCACCGTGCGTTAAGGTTTCCCCAAACGTAGAAAGAAATCATCATCACGGCCGTCTGCAGCACCGTCAGAACGGATATCGTTTCGTAACTCACCTGCAGCAGCTTCAGCATGACATACGAGAAGAGCGGCACCGCAATCCCCTGCAAAAAAAGCCAGAACGACAGGAAAGCCGTCGCCCTGATATACGAACTATCTTTCAGGGGACGTGTAAGCATGGACAGAAGTCCGCTTTCCGCGGAAGGCTCGAAGGGCGGATTCGGATAAAACAGGTAAGCGATTACATTGAGCACGGCAGCCGTCCCGATCACCAGGTAAAGAACTTCAAACCCCGCCTCATTACCGAGCTTGTCCAGTATTTGTCCGCCCGCAAACAGGCACAACGCCCCCAGAGCGTTCAGAATCATGTTCCGGATGCCGAAATAACGGGCTCTCACCGAAGGCGGCACCATATCGGCCATGAGCGTCGACCAGACCACACCTCCGAAGGCGTTCGAGAGAAACGCCGACGTATACAAGGCGATATAAGCGGGAATCCAGAACTCGCGATCCAGCACAAGGGGGATTAATCCCGTAGACGCCCATAAAATACGGTGAAGCCCTCCGAAAACGAGAATCTGCAGCTTCCGGTTTTTCCATCTCTGCATAAAAAAAGCCATCAGAATCTGCCCGGCGTTCACGATTGTCGTCATGGCAAGCACAAGTCCGATCTGTGCGGACGTTGCGCCGAGATAAAGCAAATAACCCGTCAGGAACGGACCGTTGAGAAGGGTCTGAACCACCGTGGCCGGAGCCCCTTCGAGAGTCGCGATCCAAAGATGTTTACGGGTCGGGGTGAAACGGTTCCAGGAGCGGGTCTTGGCCTGCACGTCGGTAGCTCTCCTTTGAGCCGGTGCTGTTTTCCGGCTTCGTCAGCAAAATGTTTGCGCTTACGCGATAGATAAAAGAAGACGGACAAAAGAAGACATCTTTTATCCGTTACAGAAGTTCAGGTACATTATACTGCAAAAATCCTCCGCCGTCTGTCTGAAATCCGGCGAATTTTCTGTCCTTATTAAGGCTTCATTGATTCGCCTTCCTTGCGCTTTTCACCCGGGGCGAAAACCCACCATTTGCTGGCCGCGTAATTGACCAGAAGCAGCAGTACCGTTACCGTCAGCTTGCTTAGCAGCATGTTCCAGCCCAGTACATCGCTGCATACATAGAGCAGCACATAGGACAGCCCCAGACATAACCCGTTGACCAGCAGGAACTTCAATGCCTCCGATACCCGCACCGGCTCTTTGCTGGCAAACGTCCATTTCCGGTTCCAGAGATAGCTGTTCAAGGTTCCGCACAAGTACGAAACCGTCTGAGCCGCACCGTAGTGAAGCTGCAGACCCGAGAACAGCAGCCAGAACACGGCCCAGTCCACCGCCGTATTGCCGACCCCCACCGCCCCGAAGCGGAGCAGACGGAGCATTTCCGGGTTAAGCCGCTTTTTTTGCCCGTTGTTGACGTTGTTGTCCTTGTTCACGTGTCAGTTCTTCTCCTTCTCCCCGATTCCGGCCATCCAGTCTGTAATCGCTTCGGCCGTCCGCCGCGTCTGCTCCTCCGGAGAAATCGCGGCCGCATGATCGCCCTTCTGGGGACCGTAGCTGCCGAATTGACCGTGATTGCCTCCCGGCAGGGTCAAAAGCTTGGCGTCCTCCGGCAGGTTCTTCTTGCTCTTCTCGAAGCTGTCACGGTTCAGCACACCGTCCTCCGATCCGGTCACGGAGAGAACCGGAAGCCCTTTGTCCCGGAGGCTTCCTTTGTCATCGGCGTACGACGCCAGGAAAAACACGCCCCGCAGCCTTTCCGGATGCTCCGCCGCATAGCGGGCCGCCATCACGCCCCCGAGCGAGTGCCCTCCGATGACGAAGGTCCCACCGGGACGGGCCGCCAGCACCTCCGAGGCGCGGCCGCCTCCCAATACCGCCAAATTGAGCGGCATTTTGACGACGACCGTGCGGTGCCCGCGCCGAGCCAACTCCCTTGCCAGAGGCGCGTAGCTCTCCGGCTTCACCAGGCCGCCCGGGTAGAAGATCACGCCGGGCTCCTTCGGCTCCGCGCCTTCGTAGACCGTTACATCCTTGCTGTCCGTAACGGTTATACCATCGCCGCTTCGCATAGCCTCGACCGCCACGCTGTCCGGCCCGTACGGTCGCAAATATATCGCCGCCGCTACTCCCGCGGCAAGTATAAAGATCACCAGCACCAGAAGCCATTTCCTGCCGCGTGATCGTCTTTTTGCCCCTTCAGCCATTCTCTCTCCTACGCCTCCTCGGATCTCTTCAGGAATTCCGTTTCACCTCTGCCATGGGCATACCTTCTCTGCCTGCCGGAACCAAAGGAAACACCTGTCCTTCTCCTGTCATTGATGTCTTCAACGCCTATCGTATCACAGCTCCGCTTTCCGGCCCACCTTATCCTCCGGGGAAGTTTCCGACTGTCTCGACAGCGGTCTTTTTGAGGGCGTCCAGACTCTCTCCGCTTACTTCGTACACCGCTCCGTCCACTTCCATCCGGGGTGAATCTCCTTCGCCCTGAAACGGCACGTAGAGCCTGTGGACGTCATCGATCGCCGTGGCGACCGGAAGCTCCTTCCGGATGCGGACCGACTGTCCGGGCGGCAGCATTAGAAGCAGCCCCGGCTTGTCCGGCACATTCCCGGTCAGCTCGGCCGTGCACTTGCAGGGCCCCTTCGCGGTAGATTCTATCACTTCCTCGGCCTCGTCCACCAGACGTTGATACCGGGAATCCGTTTGCGGCACCTCGATGATGCGGCCATTCCAGCTGAGAATCACTTTCTCCGGGGTAAGTTCGGCCGATGGCAGCCATAGCGAAGCCGCTCCGGCCGCTGCCATGGCTAAGATAACGAAGCCGCCGGACAGCCCTATCCATTTGTTCCGCCGCATAAGACACCTCCTGTAACGTTCTTACCCAGTTAAACGGTCCAGTGCGTTAAATGTTGCGTAATCGGCACAAGCCTAAAAAAACTAATAGAACACATGCGGTTGACCACTGTCATCTGACGCTGCGCACGGCAAAGGAAGCTTCTCGCGGTACGGAAAACCGGCGTTCCGATAGCCATTTCAAGGCGTAGCTGGGCGGATTTTCGATCATGGCCAATACAAAAAAGCAGCCTCCGTAAAGGAGACTGCTTTTTGTTGTGAATCCTGTAAGCGGGTGATGGGAATCGAACCCACGCTACCAGCTTGGAAGGCTGGAGTTCTACCATTGAACTACACCCGCAAAGGTGGTTGGAGCGGAAGACGGGAATCGAACCCGCGACCCTCGCCTTGGCAAGGCGATGCTCTACCGCTGAGCCACTTCCGCAAAACTTTCGTCCGAATCATTTCCGAATCGACAAGAGATATCATAACAAATAATTCATGAAAACTCAATCCTTTTTCCGCCCGAATTTCAATCCATTTTTTTACACCCTTAATGAACAAGGAAAAGGCCTTGATTTTCGCACATAAAAGAAGGACCGGAGGCTTCTCCGATCCTACTTCTTTGCCTGAATGGTTCGACTAAGCCGACTCTATCGGGCGTTCACGTCACATCACGGCGGTTAACGTATCGCGCAAAGTTTCCAACCTTCTCTCTCCACACCCTGCGAAGCTCCAGGCACGCTATGTGGAGGCGCATGAAACGTGCCGGTCAACCACACCGAACGTCCGCCGGCCCGCTGCCTTAAGAAAGAGCCGCTTTCGCTTCTTTGAAAGCCTGCGTGTACTGGGCCGCTTTCTTCGCGATCAGGCTGAAATCGCCGGTTTTGGACGCTTCCGTCGTCAGATCCGAACCGATCCCGACAGCGACCGCCCCCGCTTTGATCCAATCGCCCAGGTTGTCTAGGGACACGCCGCCGGTCGGCATGATGTTTGCCTGCGGCAGAGGCCCTTTGATCGCCTTGATCACGGACGGCTCGTACAAGTTGCCCGGGAACAGCTTCACGATGTCTACGCCCAGCTCCAGCGCTTCCTGGATCTCCTTGACGGTCATCGTGCCCGGCATTACAGGCACGCGGTACCGGTTGCAGAGCGCCACGGTCGCCGGATTCAGGGAAGGCCCTACCACGAACTCCGAGCCGCTTAGAATGGCCGCTCTCGCCGTTTCCGGGTCCAGAACGGTACCTACGCCGATAATCGCGAATTTGGACGCGTCCTGCGTTGTACTGCTGTAGGTTTTGGCCAGCTTTTCAATGGCCTGGAGCGCGAACGGCACCGTCATCGTCACTTCGATGACTTTAATGCCGCCTTCGATGGCCTGCTCGGCGGCTTCGACGACTTCATCCGGCGTCTTGCCTCTCAGAACGGCGACTACGCCTTGTTCCGTAATTTTTTGAATCAGCTGTATTTTTTTCATGGGGTCAGTTCATCCTCTCTCTATCGGTAAAATCAGTTTCCGCAATTCAGTCACAGCGAATTCGCCAATATCTTGGCAGGCCGTCCGTCCCTATACTCGGCGGCGGCATTCCCGCGGCGTCTTCAGCGTTCGATATGACGGCTTCCCTGAAGCACGGCATCGACTTCCTCGCGCGTCGGAAGGCCTTCCCAGTCTCCGGGTGCCTGAACGACCAGCGAGCCGAGCAGGCTGCCCAGCTCCACCGCCTCCAGGTGGCTTCTGCCCTGCAGAATGCCGGACAGGAAGCCGGCACAGAAGCCGTCTCCGGCTCCGATCGTGTCAACGACCCGCTCCGCTTTGACAAAAGGAACGGAGGCCAACTGGCCGCCCTCGATCAGGAACGTTTCGTTGTCGCCGCCCTTAAGCACCGTCACGGCACGAAGCTTGCTCAGCCTTCCGACAATCCCGTCGAAATCTTCCGTCTCGTAAAGAAGCTGAAGCTCATCCAGACCGGGGAGAAAATAATCGGCCTCCTCCGCGAGGGCAAGCAAAGTCTCTCTGGCTTCTCCGATTCCCCACAGCTTAAGCCGCAGGTTTGGATCGAAACAGACTTTCACTCCGTGACGTTTGGCCGTGCGGACAGCGGCGATGACCGATTCTTTGCAGCTTTCGCTTAACGCGGGCGTGATGCCGGTTATATGCAAAATTTTGGCTCCGGCTATATAATCCTCATCGAGGTCGTCCGCCTTCATCAGGCTCATGGCCGAATTTTTACGATAATAGTAGACGGAGGCTTTACCCGATACCGCTTCACGCAGCATCAGCCCCGTCGGCGCCTCGGACGAAAGTACGGCCCTCGAGACGTCCACGCCTTCGCCGCGTATTTTTTTGAGCACCATCCGGCCGAAGGGATCTTTCCCCAAGCGTCCGAACCATCCGACACGATGCCCGAGCCGTGCAAGACCGATCGCCACGTTGCTTTCGGCCCCGCCGAACGAAGCGGTGAGCTGCGGTGAATATTCAATTCCTTTTCCCGAATCGGGCATCAGTAGAGCCATCGACTCCCCGAAAGTCACCACATCCGGATAAATAGGGGATTGCTCCTTGCCTTGCTCCATCGTTTATCCACCTCGCCGTTAGATTCTCGCAGGCTCAGGCATTATCCACAGGCGGCACCCGGCCATGCTTTCTTATTTGCTTCCCGAAAAAGACCTCGTTCGCACACGGATGCGCCGCAGAATCTTTATGGGAGGAATGCAAAAGGTTTGTATCTCTTCTTTGAGTCCTTACCGGAGAATAACCCGGTTACGGACTTTTTTAATAGAAATCTTCTTTCTCTTTACATTATAGCAGAAAGCACTTCCCTTTAGGTATGAAAATGTTCATTCGAACCTAAACAAACAAAACAAACCCCTTTATTCCATTCCTGCCGTTTACAGAAAAAAACAAAAAAAGCCTTGATTGCTCAAGGCTTCTTTCGTTGTTGATGCGTGATGCGG
>NZ_FNVF01000007.1:98084-319615 GCF_900107975.1 Paenibacillus sp. UNC499MF | reverse complement strand
TATACTATTCCCACTCGATCGTTGCTGGCGGTTTCGACGTTACGTCGTAGACAATACGGTTGACGTTGTCCACTTCGTTGACGATCCGCACGGAGATTTTCTCCAGGACATCCCAAGGAATGCGCGCCCAGTCGGCTGTCATACCATCAATAGATGTAACGGCACGGATACCTACTGTGTAAGAGTATGTCCGGGCATCGCCCATAACACCCACACTCTTCATGTTAGGAAGAGCCGTGAAGTACTGCCAGATCTCACGGTCGAGACCGGCTTTGGCAATTTCTTCGCGGAGGATCGCGTCGGAATCGCGGACGATTTTCAGCTTCTCTTCCGTCACTTCGCCTAGAACACGGATCGCAAGACCCGGACCCGGGAACGGCTGACGCCATACGATGGCGCCCGGAAGTCCGCATTCTTCGCCCACTTTGCGCACTTCGTCCTTGAAGAGCGCCTTAAGAGGCTCGACAAGCTGGAACTTCATGTCTTCGGGAAGTCCGCCTACGTTGTGGTGAGATTTGATTGTGTGAGCCGTTGCCGTGCCGCTCTCGACAATATCCGTATACAGCGTACCTTGAGCGAGGAAAGCGAAGTCGCCCAGCTGTGCGGATTCTTCTTCGAAGACGCGGATAAACTCGTTGCCGATGATTTTACGCTTCTGCTCCGGATCGCTTACTCCGGCCAGTTTGCCGAGGAAACGGTCGCGAGCGTCGATTTTGACAACATGCATATCGAATTTGCCTACAAAAGTCTCCATTACGCTTTCGGCTTCGTCCTTACGGAGCAGGCCGTGATCGATAAACATGCAGGTCAGTTGATCTCCGATCGCTTTATGGATCAAAATGGCTACAACGGAGGAATCTACGCCGCCGCTGAGTGCGCACAGCACTTTACGGTCGCCGACTTGTTCGCGGATATCGCGGATCGTGTCTTCGATGAAGCTTTCCATGCTCCAGTCACCTGTGCAGCCGCAAATATCGAAAATGAAGTTGCGGATCATTTCGTTGCCCTGCGCCGAGTGACGGACTTCCGGGTGGAACTGTACGGCCACGATATTTTTGTCCGGATGGCTCATCGCCGCGATCGGACATGTTTCCGTGCTTGCGTCAAGAACGAAGCCTTCCGGCAGATCGCAGACATGGTCCCCGTGGCTCATCCAAACGACTTGCTTGGAATCCAGATTTTTCGCAAGACGGCTGTGAGACTGGAATTCAACTTCCGATTTGCCGTATTCGCGCGTAACGGCGCGCTCTACTTTACCGTTCAACTGGTGCGCGATCATCTGCATGCCGTAGCAAATGCCCATGATCGGAATGCCGAGATCATACACACCAGGGTCTACAACCGGAGAACCTTCTCCGTATACGCTGACCGGTCCGCCCGAGAAAACGATCCCTTTCGGGTTCAGTTCGCGGATTTTGTCCGCTGAAGTATTGTAAGGGAGCAATTCGCTGTAAACGCCAAGGTCGCGAATGCGTCTGGCGATCAGCTGATTGTACTGCCCGCCGAAGTCTAAAACGACAATTAATTCGTGTGTTTTTTGGATATCCATGGTCCGCCTCCTAGTATAATCTTGATCATTATATATAACAAAGGCGGATGAATCAAGGCATACCCCCGCCTTTGATCCGCTTCCAAAGATCTAAAATACGCCCTTTGCCGATAATCCCGGCACCGCTGCGGTCGTAGCGGACTTCCTCGTACAAAGCGGCAAATTCCTCCAGCGCCCGGCGGCGGCCGGGATCAAGCTCCGCGAGCCCCGCGACGTACTCGCGGAGAGTCTGCTGCGGCGCCGGGCGGCCGTGGCTGCGGAACACTTTCAGCCACAGCCGCTCCATCAGCGCCGTGCTGCCCGTGCCGCGGCGGAGCCCCGCGCTCCTGCGCAGCGGCGCATAGGATGCGCGGCGCGGACGGAAGCGCCGCAGCAGCCAGGCCGCGCCCAGCAGCATGAGCAGCGCGGCCGAACCGAGGGCGGCCGGCGAATCGGCCGCCCGGGCAAGTGCGGGCAGCAGCTGCGCTGCCCAAGGGCTTGCCGTGTCCGCGGCGGCTGTTTCCTCTTCCGGTGAGGAAACGGCTGCGGGCACGGCCTCGGCTCCGGTGCCGAACGGAGCCGCGAAGCCGGGCGTCGGCTCGAACGCGAGCCAGCCGGCGCCCGGGATGTACGCTTCGGCCCACGAGTGGGCGTCGCGGCTGCGGACGGTTACCGCTAGGCTGCCGTCCGTGCCGCGCTCGCCCGCTTCGCCGGGGGCGAAGCCTTTGACCCAGCGGGCGGGAATGCCCGCCGCGCGCAGCATGACGACCATAGCCGACGAGAAATGGTCGCAGTACCCCAGCTTGTCGACGAACAGGAAGTGGTCGACAAAGTCTTCGCCGGCGGCGGGAAGCGTCGGCTTGTCCATGCTGTAGCGGTACTCCGTGCGGAGGTACCGCTCCAGCGCAAGCGCCGCCGCGAGAGGGTCTTGCCCGCCGGCGGCAGTCACACGCTCCGCAAGGTCGCGGACGCGCTGCGGCAGCCGGTCCGGGAGCTGAAGATAAGCGGAGAGCCCGGTGGGGGAAGCCGAAGCATGCGTGCCCCGTTCGGGACTTCCGGCTTCGGCGTCTACAGTTTCACGAAGGCCGCCGCTGACGTTTGTGCCGCCGGCTCCTCGGCTTTTATTCGCTGCTGGGCTAGAGTTTTCACCTGTGGTTCCCGTACCATTGGGGTTTCCCCTACTGTTACCTGGACCGGAGCCACCTACTGCGGCCCCCGTACCGCCGGCATTATCGCCCACGGCCCGATCCCTTCTGCCATCCCCGCCATTCTCCGTGCCACCCGCACTGCTGCGCAGTCCGCTTCTGATCTCGGCATCGCTCACCGGCGTAAAAGACGACGCTTGCGGGCCCGGATCGGGCATGGACCAGTCCCTGCCGAATGCAAACCGCGTAACCGTCACACGGTAGGATTGCAGCGGTTCATCCGTGACGGGGAGGGCGACTTTGCCGCTTTCGTCATTCAGCCAGAAGGCCCCCGGCTCCACGGGTTCGCCGGATGTATTTCTTGCTTCTTCGAGCTTCAACATTTTGCCTCCGGCAAACAACTGCATCCCCAATTGCCCCGAGAGCCCCGTGATCTCCTGAGTAAAAGGGATTTTTGGAGAGGCTGCGATAACGGCGGCATCTGAGGCATTTAAGGCATCAGGGGCATAGGATTCCACAAACGACGAAGCCGCAGTGCTTCCCGTTGCCGGCTGCCCGTCCCCGTCTCCGGCTCCGGCCGCTCCCGCTTCAATTCCTTCGAGTGACACGCCGCCGTCCACAGATACCGTCCCATCCCTCCCCGCCGACTCCGTCTGCCCCGACAAAGTCGGGAATGCCGGACGGAGCGTGCCGGAAGGCTGGGACCAGCCGCGCCCGTCATAGACGCTTTTGGCCTCCCCGCGCCAATACGTGCGAACCGGCGTCCGGGCGGTAAACACAACCCGGTTGTCTGAAATCAGAGCGCCGCCCAGCACGGAATCATCGGCTCCATATCCTGAAATTCTCAGGGACGAGCCGTTGGTTTGTCCGGCACCCGGACCCGTGGCCGTATGCCCGCGCATAAGCGAAGCCCACTTGTCTGCGGCGGCGGACAAGCTCAGGGGTTTCATTTTTTCAGCCGATCCGCCTTCGCCCGCTGCCCAGTTTCCCGCCGCATAGAAAACCGCCGCAGCCAACAAACTGATGCCCGTCCACGGCAAAGACCCCCCGCGGCCGGTTACGGTGATGCCGAATTGTCTCCGCAGACGGGGAACCGTCAGGCCTGCAAGCAGAAGCAGTCCAAGCGCCCCCGTGCGGATCAAGCCGGGCGTTGTGTCGATGCCGAGGCCGATTTGGAGGAGCATTAAATAACCGCCGGTTGCGGCTGCAAACCAGGCCCCGTTTTGCCGGTGCAGCAGCAGTTGATGGGATGCCGAAATAAAAGCGGCCGCACCCAACAGAAACAGCAGGGATTCGGTCAACCCGCTAAGTGCGCCGAGCTGGCCGGACGCCGCATAGCCGAGGTCCATCGATAACTGGTCCCAAAGCCGAAGCGGCCAAGCGCCGAAAGGGAAAAGTTCTTTCTGAAACTGATACCCGGAAACGGCCGCCATCCCCGCCAGATTAAGAATCCACAAGAGCGCAAAAGAACGTACGCCGGCCGAGAGCAGCAGGAAATAGCCGAACATGACCGCATAAGGCTGGATGCCGAAAGGCTGGAATCCGCCGGCTCCGAGAGCAAGCGGATTCAGCCATTCGAGCAGAAGCATGTACCAAATCACCGTTAGCGCAGCGTCCCGTACCCATGTGGTCTCTTCCCGCTTCCCGTTCTCAACGAGGCGTCCGGGAGCTTTATGCTTTTCAGACGAAATCCCGGAACCCGCAGCTCCATAGGATGAAATATTTTTAGCCGATCGCATCTTCCGTCCCCCCTTCTTTAGGCTTCTCTTTATTTTCCGCGAAGCTGCGAGGGACAGACGAAGACTCATTGAAAAAATCAGCGCTGCCGGACGACCCGGATGCCGCCCATGGATAAGCGTCACTGCCGGATCTCTCTATTCCCTGAGCAACCGTGGAACTATCGGCCGCCGTATCAGAAATATTTGACTGTTTCGCTTTTTCTTTTTTCGTGAAAAATGTTCGTTTGCTCACGGCCGGGCCGGATTTGTTTGCGCCTAGTCTGCGTCCCGCAACAGGCGTTTCGGCGGCCCTGTCATCTTCCGCGGCGGCAAAGCAGGCCGCCTCCACCCCGGCTTCACGCAGCACGGAGAGTCTTCTTTGCTCCGGAGGCGTAAGCTCGGGCGATTGTGAAACGTACACAATCTGCAGAGGCCGTCTTGCGGCAAGCAGTTCCATTGCACAGACTATTAAGGCTTCATCCAATCGTGAAGTCAGATAGAGCAGCGTAACGCCCGGGGCTCTGGAAGCATGTTCTTTGCGCAGCATGTAAAACCCCTTTGCCTGTCTCGCCACGGACGGCCGCCAACAGTTCCAGCGATGCGTTTGCAAATGGAGCCGGGGCACCGTTTTCCGGATTGAGCGGGGATGCGCCCTGGTAACGCGGATAACTATACGGCTGGTCCGTTTGAGCAAGTACGGCTTTGTCCCGGAAAGAGGTTCCTGTAACGATCCCGCCGGTTCCCGTTTCCGGTTCAAGGACGGCATAGGCGGCGATCCGGATCCGCTTTTCCAGCATGGCCTGTCCGCGAGGGCAAGGGCCGGATGCCGGGTAATTGCCACGGGTGGAATTGCTTCTGCCGAAACCGGGCCGGCGGTTTGCTTGCGGCTGTTTATCCGTTCTACCCGGATCACTCCAATCTCCCGGAGCGGTATCCGGTTTCCCGATCGGACTGTTCTTGCCGCTCTCAGCGGATTCTCCGCGCTTGCCGCCGAAGCCGCCCGCTCCGGTCATGCCGTTTATGCCCCTTATACCGATCATACCGGCCATATCGGTTATGCTGTTCTGGCCTCTTCCGCCTTTCCGGCCTTTCCCGCCCTTGCCCGGCGAAAGCGTGCAGCCGCACCCGGTGTCCGCTCCCCCGCAGCCCGGATCCGTGTCGAGCACGATGATCCGGGACGGCTTAACGGCTCCGGTGCGCACCTGCGTCTGCAGCGAGCCCCTGCGGGCAGTCGCTTTCCAATCGATCCATGACATGGGATCTCCCGCGGTGTAGGCGCGGACGCCAGCCGATGTGCCGCTCGTAAGGTGCCGGGAAAGCTTCCCGCGGCTATCGCTTTCCGCACCCGCCGCTCCGCGCAGCCCGAATGAATCGGGCACCGGATAGACCGTGAAGGCGGCCTCCGTTTTCACGACGCGCCTTTTGGTGAACAGTCCGAACAGATCCCCGCAAAGCAGCTCTGTCCGCTCCAAAACATACTTTCCCCTCTCTACGGCGTCCATGCTGTATGAAAGCGAAACAACAGGCGAGATCCAGGGAAAACAAAGCAGCGACTTGCTGCTGGTCTCTTCCCGCCCCTCATGCACCCAGTGTTCGCGGACAACCATCCAGCATACGGGCAGCAGAGAACGCTGAGCCACGACAAGCTTAACTTCCGCCTTCTGACCGGCAAAAAGCCGGGGCGCCCCGAGACTGCGTGAAACCTCCGCCCCGTTAAGCGTGAAGAACAGGACGGAAGCGCCGGAGACCGCATTCGCCCACAGCAGGCACTCGATGATCAGGGGAGCCAATCCCCCGAATACGAGGTAAAAGGCGTGCGCCCCCGCCGCTCCCGCAACACTCCCCGCCAGATTCAGCCAAGATTTCATCATGGCGTTCTCCTAGCGGACAGCCGCAAAGCGCAGCACGGGAATCGGCACGGATGCAATGGCCGCTTCTACCGCGGCGCGCGGGCTCCTGCCGCCGATAAGCGCGTCGGTCGAGGGCAGCAGCCGGTGGGCGAATACGGGCACCGCCAAAAATTTGATGTCATCGGGCACGACGTAGCGGCGGCCCTGCATCAGCGCCCTGGCCTGGGCGGCCCGCATCAAGGCCGCCGATGCGCGGGGACTGGCTCCAAGCCGCAGATCGGGATGTCTCCTCGTGGCCGCGGCAAGGCTTACGATATATTCGCACAGAGACTCGTCGACGTTGACGGTGGCTGCCTCGTTTTGCAGCTGCACCCATTCCTCCTGCAGAAGAACGGGCCTCAGGTTGTCCGGCGACCGTCTTTGAAGCTGCTGTTCCAGCATGCCGACTTCGTCCCCGTGCTCCGGATAGCCGAGCGACAGCTTCATCATGAAGCGGTCCAGCTGCGCTTCGGGAATGGGGTAAGTCCCTTCATGATCGAGCGGGTTTTGCGTGGCGAGGAGCAGAAAAGGCTTCGGAAGCTCGTAAGTGACACCGTCCACGGTTACGCTGCGCTCCTCCATCGCTTCCAGGAAGGCCGCCTGTGTCCTGGGCAGCGCACGGTTCAGCTCATCGGCCAGAACGACCGGATTCATAATCGGTCCCGGCCTGAATTCGAAGGCGGCGGTTTGCGGCTGGAACACGGAAACTCCGGTTATATCCGACGGCATTAAATCCGGCGTGCACTGAATTCTTTTATACCCGCAGCCCACCGTGGCCGCCAGACTGCGGACCAGCAGCGTTTTGCCTACGCCGGGCACATCCTCCAGAAGAACATGGCCTCCGCACAGCATGGCAATGACGCTTTTCTCGATGGTATCCCGTTTGCCGAAGATGACTTTGGCGACTTGATCGACTACTTTTTGCAGAAGAGTATGGGGCTGGTCAAATAAGAACGTCCGATTGGAAATCACGGGGAAAGCCTCCTAGTGAAATGATATATTCCCAGTGTTCCCCGTTCTCTATGGAAATAGACTTACAGTTTGCTAGAAAAAAGAGCGGTTCCCCCGGATATCGTCACTTCTCTCCCGCTTCCATCCGCGTGATAGTCCAGTATACCGCCGCCCAGTAGCTCTACCGTCTTCCTGAGAGGAACATAGAGACTCCCGTCTAGAAGGCGCATGTTCGGCAGATGATAGACGGCCGTCACCCCGGCCCATAGGCGTACCGACAAGGTATAGTCGCGCAGATTGTAGTCCAGCCGGGTGAATCCGTAGTCAATGCTCGCCGTGGAGGCCGCCTGGTTCCAGTCGACCTTGGCCCCCAACTGCTGTGCAAGCACCCGCAGAAGCACCTCCAGCCGCTCTTCCCGGAAAAGAGCCTGTTCGGGCGGAAGCACCGTTCTTCTTCCGTCTACGGTCAGCGTCAGGGGAAGCCGGGGCTCCGCCTGCCGGGGCCGGACAGAGCCCGCTCCCACGGCCGCTTCTTCGCCGGAAAGGACAGGCGGGCGCCCTCCGGAAACGGCGGCGGCCCACTCTCTCATCGCCGCGGCTGTCCGGGCGAAGTCCGCTTCGCCGGGGGTGCTGCGCTGCCACCGCCGGGCTTCGCGGACGGGGAACTGCGCGGGCTTCACCCGGTCGTCCAGCTTCGCGAACGCGTAGCCCTTGTCCCTGAAATAGCGGATGACTTCCGGGAGCGCTTTTACCGTTTCCTTGTGCCCGGTGCCGTCATGAAACAAAACCGTCAGCTCGTGCTTAAGCGGAGCTTTACGGACCGAACGGATAATTTCCGCCGCAGGGACGCCCGTACGCTTAGAATCCTCGCTGTCGATATCCCAGTCGTACAGCGTATAACCCGCTTCCTTCATGTAGTAAAAGTAGAAGGCATCGAAATTTTCGGCGGTCCCTCCCGGAGCCCGCATCAAACCGGTCCGGAAACCGGCCGCTTTCTCGATAGCCCGGTCGGTCTGCTCGACCTGTTTCCAGAAGCCTTTGTAATCCGAATAAAGCTTCTTGTAGGTATGATCGTAGCTGTGATTGCCGAGCGCATGGCCTTCGGAGACGATCCGCTTGACCAGCCCAGGATGATCCTCCACATGCTCACCGACGACAAAAAAGGAAGCGGGGACGCCTTCTTTTCCCAAAATATCCAGCACTTCCGGCGTATATTTACTCGGCCCGTCATCGAACGTCAAATAGACCGTCGGTTTGTCTGGAACCGCGTAGGTTTGGTCCGAGGCGACCTTACTTCCGCTTTTAACCGCTTCATAAATATTTCCTGCCGGTTCGGCGTCCGCTTCGGCTCCATAAACTTTTTGCACAGGCTGTATAGAGGGGAATGCAACGAAAATAAGTAGAAGAATAAGAGCGATCCGGGTAAAGCGAAAATGGGACAATTTCGTTCTCAGCATGACAATCCCTCCGCATTATTCAATCATTTGGCTGCTGATAGAGTATATGAGAGAGTTGCGGGAGGTATGCTTTTGCGCGTAAAAAAGAGCCCGGCTGACGCCAGGCTCCCGTAAACAAGCGGTATGCGGTTCGTAAATCTAGCATTTTATTTCCAGACGAGAGTTAAATAGCGGCGGTATAGATCGTCAAGCAGAGGCGTCGGGTCCGCCAGCTCCGTCTTGCTTGCCGCGGCCACCTCCGTCAGATGTTCGATCTCTTTGCCGATGAATGCGTGAATCACCTCGACTTTTGCTTCGAGATCCAGCTCTTCCCCGGCTATTTTTCTCCTTAAAAGCTCATTGATCTCATCTCTCAATCCGGATTCGGGCAGAAGCCTGTCAACCAGCTCCTGAAAAAGAATAGGCGGGTTCGTGTCGTTTTCCTCGATCCATTTGCAGGCCAGAATCGGACGGAGCACGTAAAAATATTTTTTGATCCGGACCTGGTCCCTCTGGAGGTATTCGCGGAAATTGCCCTTCGCCATGCTCAGATAATGATGAAGAGACGCCTTGGGCGAGAACACCTCGCCGCGGAGGCGGAGCATCTCTTCCTTAAAGCCGTAAGCTTCCTGATAAACGATATCCGAAATCAGCCATTCCATAAGAGGCGGATTCGATTTGCGGAACAGCTTCAGCGCCTTGCGGATGTCCCAGCCGTTTATATCAAGCATCTCGTTGATCGGTACTTCGATCACGTCTCTTTTGTCATCGATGGAAAGGTACCACTCCGGTCTGCGGACATAAACAAACCGGACGTCGTAGTCGCTGTCTGTGGAAGGAAATCCCCAGGCGCGGCTTCCGGATTCTACAGCAAACAAGACTTTGACCTGCTCGTTCTCTTCGATTTCCTTTAATTTTTCACGTATGACCGCTTCCATAAAAGCCCTCCGGTTTCCGAAATTTTTCAGTTCTTCAATCAATCCGGCGCTTTTTGGGGTAAAAGTAGATTAAAAGTTGCATCTTTAACCTTCTGCCTGTTCCAGGGAGTTGAACATTAGCACAGTTAACCGCAAACCAGACTAATTAAAGAGGTGAAACGAATGGGAGATATTAAAGTCGGCGTGATCGGGACCGGATTCTCGGCCATGGCCCACATCGAAGCCCTTCAGCGGGTGCCATCGGTTCAAGTCGTCGCGATCGCTTCTTCCAGGCTGTCGCATGCGGAGGAAGCGGCGGCCCGCTACCGGATTCCCATGTATTACTCAGATGCCATGGAGCTTATCCAGGACCCGGATATCGACGTCGTACACAACTGCACGCCCAATCATCTGCACTATACGTTCAATAAGGCGGCTCTGCTTGCCGACAAACATGTCTTGTCCGAAAAGCCGCTCTCCGTTACCGTCGAGGAGTCGGATGAACTGCAGAAGCTTGCGCGTGAAAAAGGTCTCGTCGCCGGCGTGGCGTTTATTTACCGCCACTATCCCCTCGTCGAGGAAATCAAGCAGCAGATCGCTTCCCGGACATACGGCAGGCCGCACTATGTGCTGGGCGGCTACCTCCAGGACTGGCTGCTGTACGAGACGGATTATAACTGGCGCATGGATTCGCGCCTGAACGGGCCTTCCCGGGCGATGGCGGACATCGGTTCCCATTGGTGCGACACCGTCCAGTACGTGCTAGGCACGCGGATCGTGTCCGTATTCGCGGACCTTGGTATCGTGCACCCCGTGCGGTATAAGCCCACGGACGAGCAGGCCACGTTCACGAATGCGGCGCCCAAGCCCGAGGATTGCGAACGCGTCGAGGTAGACACCGAGGATTTCGGGTCCATTCTGGTCCGGTTCGAGGACGGCACCAAAGGCGTCTTCTGCATCTCCCAGGTCAGTCCCGGCCGCAAAAACAAGCTGTATTTCGAAATTTCCGCCGAAAAAGGCGCCCTGCGCTGGGACCAGGAGGAAGCGAACCGGCTGTGGATCGGCTCCCGGGATGTTCCCAATCAGATCCAGATGCGCGATGCGAGCCTGATGAGCTCCCAGGCCGCCTCCATCACCCATTATCCCGGCGGTCATGAAGAGGGCTGGCCCGATGCGCTCAAAAACCTGCTGCTCGACTACTACTCTCTCATCGGCAAGCGCAGAGCGCGCCAGACGGATGAAACGAGATCGAAGTTCGCTACCTTCAACCAGGCTTGCGGTGTAATGAGAATCGTCGAAGCGGTTCTGCAAAGCCATGAGAGCCAGCGGTGGGTAGACGTGTAAGTTTCGTTTCGTCACTCGTAAGTTTCGTCAACGGATTTCTTCCAAACATCCTAGTTTTCCTTCAGATAAGCCAGCGCTTCTTCGATATGGCCTTTGACTTTAACCTTGCGCCACTCTTTGGCAAGGATGCCAGCCTCGTCGATGAGAAATGTCGAGCGCTCGATTCCCATAAACGTTTTGCCGTACATGCTCTTCTCTTTCCAGACCCCGTAGATCTCGCATACCGCGTGGTCTTCATCGGCAAGCAGGAGAAAAGGCAGACTGTACTTGTCGATAAATTTCTCGTGCCGTTTCAAAGAATCCGTGCTGACGCCGAGAATGACGGCGTTTAAAGATTCAAATTCCGTGTGCTTGTCCCTGAAATCACACGCCTGGGTCGTGCATCCCGGCGTCATGTCTTTCGGATAGAAATACAGGACTACTTTTTTTCCTTTGAAATCGGACAATTTCACGTGCTGGCCGTTGTTGGCCGGCAGTTCGAATTCCGGTGCCTGCTGCCCCATGCTCATACTCATCTTCGGGAACCCCCTTCGGTTCATCGTTTTTTGCATTAGTTACCATTATACTCACCTTGCGGATGCAAGGGAAATCAGGCTGAGCCTTGCACGCAAAAAAAGACCGGCAGCGTTGTTCGCTGCCGGTCTTTTTTTGAATTCTCTGCCTGCCGCAGTATGCTGTAGGCCTTCTTACTCGGCCTGCTGCGCCTGGGCTTGCTTCTGATCTTTCTTCTGAGGCTTGTCGCCCTTCTTCGCGTCGATATATTTCTCCAGCGAAGGCGTCAGCTCCGTTTTCAGCTTCTCAAGAAGCTGCTCTCTTGTGATCCCTTTGGCTTCCGCAATCTCGGCGACGGTTTTACCCGCCTCCTGCTGCGTTTTCAGCTCGTCTTTGGTAATGCCGAGGATAGCCGCCAGCTTCTCCGGATCTACAAAGCCGCCGCCGCGGCCGTGCTTGCCGCCTTTGAAGTCTTTCAAGCCGGTAATCGTAACGGCCTTCTCGATGCGCGTTTGAAGATCCGCTTTCAGTTCGGCCGCCTTCGTGCTGTCGATTTTGCCTTCGGTTACTTTGGCATCAATTTCTTTCGTGGAGGCTTCCACCAGCTTCTTCACCAGGTCCGCCTGGCTGATGCCTTTGGCTTCGGCGAGCTGGGCCAAGGATTTGCCCGCTTTCAGCTCGGTAATCAAGGCGTTTTCTTCCAGACCGAGCACGGATGCCGCGTCTTTCAGATAAGATCCCGGACCGCCGAATTGTCCAAAAGGCTTGCGGTCCTTGCCGCCATGCTTGAACGGAGCCGATTGCTGGGTTGACGTTTGGCCCGAGTCGGTGCTGTCGGCTGCGAATACCTGGCTGGAAACAGCGGCTCCTCCGCCGAGCAAAAGTGCTGCGGCCAATGTGGATACCATCAGTTTGCTGCGTGTTTTATTCATTCATATTTCCACCTTTCAAATGGGGGGCTTGTTTATGCTACATCCCAAGTATAGGCAGAAATTATGACGAAACTTTTACGCCAAGCTTAGCGGTACCTAAAACTTTGCTGAAAGCAGCCTGAATATTGTGGCAGCTTCCGCTGCGCCCGCCGGATTAGGACCCCGCACCCCGGTAGCGCTTGACCCCGATGTTCCAGACGCTAAGGCCGATCGTAATGAAAATAATCCCCATGACCGGTGTCAGCAGGGCAAAGCCCTTCCAATTGAGCGGATCCAGGAAATAAGCCGCCGGATAGAAGCCGACGAAAGCGAACGGCAGAATCCACGTCAGAATCCCGCGCAGCAGCTTGTTGTAAATCGTGACCGGATACCGTCCGTAGTTCTGGATGTTCCAGATCAGCGGCATAATGCCCGTCGGCGAGTCGGAAAAGAACGCAAGCGCGCTCAGCGAGACGTAAATGCCGCCGTAAATCAGCACGCCGGACACGACCATCATCAGCATTATGAGCGGATCGCTCCAGTGGACCGGTAGACCGAGCTGGCCCCATGAGTAGATCATCACGGCCAGTCCGGCCAGAGCGCTGAACAAGGAGGCCGGGTCCATGTTCTCCAGCATAAGCTGCCACAGACTGTGGGCCGGGCGGGTCAGGATGCGGTCCATTTCGCCTTTGACGATGTAGCGCTCGCTGAAATTCCACAAATTGAATATCGTCGAGAACAATCCGTACGGGATCATAAAGAAGCCGTAGATGAACAAAATCTGGTCGCGGTTCCAGTCGCCGAGAAGCGCGGTCTGCTGGAAGACGACGAGAATAAACACGAGGTTCAGCCCGTTGAACAGCAAATCCGAAACGACCTCGATCCAGAAATCCGAACGATAGGTCAGCCGGGTTTTCAAATAATTTTTGAGATAGTCAAGAATAAGCGATAAGTAAAACATCCATTAACCCCCCTGCACGAACAGCCGGGTTCTTGCTTTATGCCACATGAAGGCAATCGGCACAAGAAGCACGACGAACCAGATGACTTGGATCGAAACCGCCTGCCATACGGCGTTTCCGGTCAATTTGCCGGTAATCACCGAACCGGGCAAATACGTGATGGCCTGGAACGGCAGCCATTCCAGCAGCTTCGCCGTCCAGCCGGGAAACATCGTGATCGGCAGGATCAGTCCCGAGAACAGATCGACCGCCACCCGCTTCATCCGCATCATGCCCTCGCTGTTTTCCAGGAAAAACGCGGACAATCCCGTCATAATGTTAATCTGGGAATTGATTAAGAAAGCGAAAAGCAGCATCAGCAGATAAACGAGCCACAAGGATAGATCCGTCGGCAGCTCGACCGGGAACAAGAGAGAAACGATAACGAGACCCGGCGTCGTAAAAAGAAGCAGACGGAACAAGCCTTCTCCGAGGCCCTGCATCATTTTGTACACGACATAATTGTAAGGACGGATAAACTGGATCGCGACGCTTCCGTCCCGGATCTCATTCGCGATTTCCCGGTCCAGATTATTGAAGTAAAAAGCGCGGCTCATCCAGGACACAACAATATACGTCGTCATCTGTCCCAGCGTCTGTCCGCCGAGCGTCTCCTGACTGCCGTAAATCGCTTTCCACAGGAAATAGTAGGAACCGATGTTGAGCGCGTACACCAGAATGCCGCTGTAATAATTAACCCGGTAGGCGAGCATGGTTATGAACCGGATGCGGATCAGCTCCACATAAGCCTTATACATGCGGCACCGCTCCTTTGTCCTCTTCGGCCCCGCTGCCCGGCTCCCCCGCTTCCGGAGCGGACGGCTTCCGGACTTCCGCCGAACCGGATTTATAAATCTCGCGGACGATATCGTCGGTATTCGTCTCCAGGATGCGGATATCCGCAATCTGGACGACACCGACGATCCGCGCCAGAACATCGGACACGTTCGCGCTCCGCTGCGGGATAAACACACGGGCGTCCAGCGGGCTGTCCTGCTCCCAGGTTACGTCCAGGCCTTCCGTGAGCAGCTTCAGGCTTTCAAGCGGCACCGGGTCGTTGAACTGAAGCACCACTTCCTTGCCTTTTCCCCACGTCTCCTTCAACTGATCGAGACCGCCGTCGTAAATGATGCGTCCGTCGTCCAGCATAATGACCCGCGAGCAAAGAGCCTCGATGTCCTGAAGATCGTGCGTGGTCAGCAGGATGGTCGTTCCGTAGCGCTGGTTCAGCGATTTCAGGAACTCGCGGATCTCGGTTTTCACCACGATGTCGAGCCCGATCGTAGGCTCATCCAGGAAAACGATCGCGGGGTTGTGCAGCAGGGAAGCCGCAAGCTCGCAGCGCATCCGCTGACCGAGGCTCAGCTTCCGGACCGGTCTGCTCAGCAGCTCGCCCAGTTGAAGCCGGTCGGACAGCTCATCCAGCCGCTCTTTAAAATCGTTTTCCGGCACCCGATATACCTTCTTGAGCAGCTGAAACGATTCAATGACGCCGATGTCCCACCACAGCTGGCTCCTCTGACCGAAAACGACCCCGATGCCTTTGACGAAAGCTTCGCGTTCCTTGTAAGGAATGTAGCCGTTCACCTGAAGATGGCCCGAGGTGGGAACGAGAATGCCCGTAAGCATTTTGATCGTCGTCGATTTGCCAGCGCCGTTCTCACCGATGTACCCGCAAATCTCTCCCTCGGGAATTTCAAAACTGATATCTTTAACGGCCGTAACCTGATTATATTCACGGTCGAACAGATCGCGGAACGCTCCTTTGAGCCCGCTTCTGCTTTTCTGCACGCGGAACTCTTTACGGAGATCTCTCACTTCGATAGCTGGCATGTTTTCCTCCTGCTGTTTAATTGGACTGGGAAAGTTTGAAAGCCCTGTGAATTCATATGTAACTTGCGGCAGAGAAGAAGTTGCCCCTATAATGAAATACATGAGTTCGCCATTCCCACCCCTCATCATACAACAAAAGAGCTTTTTGTAAAAACACCCGGGGGCGCCTCCGGTACAAATCGCGGAAATACGGAAGCCTTGTTTCAGCGGCCGGATATCCAGTTAATCATGTACAGACAACGCCTATTTTTTAGATGGAAAGGGAATGAACTCACATGCCGAAGCCTAAAAAAAGACGGGTAAGACCGTGGCGGATGCTGATTGTCGCGATTGTTTTCGCCCTGATCTGCACCGCGGGCTATTTTGCTTACAGCATATACAGCTTCGCCGATAACATTAACAACAAAGACGAGATCGGTAACTTCGATCCGATTTACCAGGGAGACGACTACAAACCGCCCGTCTGGGAGGGAACCGGGCGTGTGAACGTGCTGCTGCTCGGCGCGGATTCCAGAGGTGTGGAGAACGGGGAGCCTCCGCGTTCCGATACGCTTATGATCGCCTCCATCGATCCCGTGACCAAAAAAGCCTCCCTGATGTCGATCCTCCGGGACACCTGGGTCAAAATCCCCGGCAACGAGGAAGGCCGCATCAACTCGGCCTTTACGATCGGGGGGCCGAATCTGGCGATGAAAACCGTCAGCGAGCTGACCGGGATTCCGATCCAGTACTACCTGTACACGGATTTCAAAGGCTTTATCGCTCTCGTCGACGCCATCGGCGGAATCGATCTCGAAGTCGAGAAGGACATGAAGTACACGGACGCCGCGGACGGGCACGTATTCGATATTAATTTGAAAAAGGGCATGCAGCATCTCGACGGCCAGACCGCTCTGCAGTACGTGCGGTTCCGTCACGACGCCCAGTCCGACTACGCCCGCACGGAACGCCAGCGCAAATTTTTGACCGCCGTAGCCGATAAAATGCAGACTACGCAGTCTATTCTCAAGCTGCCTTCTATTTTGAACAAAATGGAGCCTTACATTCATACGAACCTGTCCGTCGGCGATATGCTCAAGCTCGGCTCGCTTGCTTTCGACGCCAGGGCCAAAGGAATCCAGAGCATCCAGCTTCCTCCCGAGAATCTGCTCATCGAGCGGAGAATCGGCGGCGCCCAGGTCCTGTCCGTCGATAAAACGAAGCTTAAACGCTATCTGGACGATGTGTTCGAGGGCATGGCGGACGTTCCCGGAGCAGGCACGGGCAGTGGAACCGGCACGGGTACCGGCTCGAGCTCGGACAGCAGCTCATCCGGCGGCAGCTCGGGAAGCCCGACTTCCGGAAACTCCGGCGCCGCCAAGAACTCCAGGCAGTAAAGCATTCTAACGTGACTGTCTCCTCCAGGGAGACGGCACGTTATTTTTCTTCCCGGCCTCCGCCATTCGGTGTTAGGCTATAGAGAAGACACGACCCCACTACCTACATAAAGGAGTTACATAGCCATGAATCATACACGTTCCGAAAAGCTCCACGAAGAAGCACTCCAGCACATTGTCGGCGGAGTCAACAGCCCTTCCCGCTCGTTCAAAGCGGTCGGAGGCGGCGCTCCCGTATTTATGAAGCGTGCGGAAGGCGCCTACTTCTGGGACGAGGACGATAACCGATACATCGACTATCTCGCCGCTTACGGACCGATTATTACGGGCCACGCCCATCCGCATGTCACCGAAGCGATCATCCGCGCCGCCCGCAGCGGCACGCTCTACGGCACTCCGACGGAGCTTGAAATTACCTTCGCCCGGATGCTGAAGGAAGCCGTTCCGTCGCTGGACAAAGTCCGCTTCGTCAATTCCGGCACCGAAGCCGTCATGACGACCATCCGTGTGGCGAGAGCTTACACCGGCCGCACGAAGATCATCAAATTCGCCGGCTGCTACCACGGCCATTCCGATCTCGTGCTCGTCGCGGCCGGTTCCGGCCCGTCCACGCTGGGCACGCCCGACAGCGCCGGCGTGCCCGCTTCCATCGCGCAGGAGGTCATCACCGTGCCGTTCAACGATATCCCGGCACTGGAAGAAGCCCTGGCGCGCTGGGGCGGCGACATCGCCGCGGTGATGGTCGAGCCCATCGTCGGCAACTTCGGCATGGTCATGCCGAAGCCCGGCTTCCTCGAAGGGCTCTGCGCCGCCGCGCGCGCGAACGGCTCCCTCGTCATCTACGACGAGGTGATTACCGCGTTCCGTTTCCATTACGGAACGACGCAAACCTACGCGGGCCTGAACAGCCGGCCCGAGGAGATCGAGCCCGACCTTACGGCGCTCGGCAAAATCATCGGCGGCGGACTGCCGATCGGCGCTTACGGCGGCCGCAAGGAAGTGATGGAGCAGGTCGCTCCGCTCGGACCTGCATACCAGGCCGGCACGATGGCGGGCAACCCCGCCTCCATCTCCGCCGGCATCGCCTGCCTCGAGGTGCTGAGGCAGCCCGGCACGTACGAGCGCCTCGATCAGCTCGGCGCGAAGCTGGCGGACGGCCTCCGCGAATCGGCCTCCCGCCACGGCGTCGCGCTGACCGTGAACCGCATCGCCGGCGCGATCTCGACGCATTTCTGCGACCATCCGGTCACGAACTACGACGAGGCGCAGGATACGGACGGCGAGCGGTTCGGCCGCTTCTTCCGGCTCATGCTGGAGCGCGGCATCAACCTCGCGCCGTCGAAGTACGAGGCGTGGTTCTTGACCACCGCGCACACCGACGAAGACGTGGCCCGCACGCTGCAGGCGGCCGACGAGTCCTTCCGCCTGCTGGGCTGACGCCCGGGGCGAGTCATACGGCCGGCTCTTCCCGTCAGCCCGGCTCCAGCCTCTCGTCCGCCGTATTCGTAATCCCGGCGCAGGCGAGGGCTTTATCCCCGCGTACGATGGAGCAGCTAGCCATCGCTCAACCGGCGGCCCTTCCATCGTACCGTCAGCGGCGCCTTAGCCTTGCTGGAGCGGCCCGCAACGGGATGCCCGGTCTCTGTCCGCCTTGATATATACGGACATATGTGCCGGCGTGCGAAGCCGGCCCCTGTCGTACACAGAGACCGCTTCGCCTGCCGCACCTCCCCATACCAAAAGCTCCCGCTCTGCTTATGCAGAACGGGAGCTTTTTAGCATGTTTATTCTCGGTTCTTCTTGTGCTTGTAGGTCGGTATGCGCAGCAGTACGGCGGTGCCGATTCCCGGCCGGCTTGCAAGCGAGACGCCGTATTTTTTGCCGAAATGAAGCTTGATCCGCTGGTCCACATTGCGGATCCCGTAACCCGATTCCACCTCGGCCAGCGGATCGAAAAGCTTGCGGAACCGGTCCTGCGGAATGCCGTTGCCGTCATCGATGATTTTCAGATGAATATCGCCGCCGATGACTTCCCCGCTGATCCGGATATGAATATGATCGCCGCACCAGGCGTGCTGGAGCGCATTTTCGATAAAAGGCTGCACGATGAGCTTCACCGTATCGTACCGGTTCACTTCCGGCTGGATATCGAAGAGTACCTCCATCCGGTCGCCGTACTTGATCGATTGAATGTCCACGTAAGCCTGCGCCTGCTCCAGCTCCTTACTCAGCGGGATGAAGGTGCGTCCGTCGTTCAAGGTCAGCCGGTAAAATTTCGCCAGCCCGATCACCATCCGGTGAAGCTTGTCGATATCGCCGAACCGGGCCAGACGGCTGATTGACGATAAGGTATTATACAGAAAATGCGGGTTGATCTGCGCCTGCAGCGATTCCAGTTCGGCCTCTTTCTTCTGGAGGTTCGTGAGATAGACTTCCCGGATGAGCCCTTCCGTGTGCTGCCCCATATCGTTCAGCGCAGCCGCGATCTGGGCGAATTCGTCCCGCCCTTCGTACGCCATCCGCTTACGGAATTCTCCCTCCCTGAACGCGTGCAGGACGGAGACGATTTTGGTCACCCTTTTGGAGAAAAACCGCGAAAACATCCAGCCCACGAAAAAAATAACCAGAACGGAAATCAGACACACGATCGCCGTCAGCATCCGCACCTTGTCCGCATCCTGTTCCATGATCGCGGTCGGAACGAGCGAAACAACGCTCCAGTCCAGTCCTTCGAGGGGCTGGCGCAGCACGAGATGATTTTGGGCCCACGATTCATCCCATGTCTTGCCCGTCATGTTCGTATCGGCCGCCGACGAGTAGAGGATGTCTCCCTGGGGACCGACGATATAGATGGCGCTGCCTTCCCCGACTTTCGTATAATCCACGCTTTCAAAAAGATCCTGCAGATGGGCGGTTACGCGGATGAAGCCGATCTCCCTCAGCTCCACCCCGTTCGTCGTATCCACGATTCTGCGCAGCAGGGAAAGCCGGCCGAACTTCGCGTCGTCCTCGATCTGCCGCCACTGCATCGTCGTTCCGTAGCGCTCGGGCGGGAAGCTTTTGTACCAGTCTGCGTCCATGATCCGGTTCATATGGTAGAGCTCGTAAAGCTTTCCCACCGTCATAAGAGGATCGATATTTTCATGATTGTAGTACACTTCCGGCAGAGTTTCATTGTGCAGATAGACGGAAAGCCACAGCCTGAGGCTGCTCGATTGAATGGTCTGCATCATTTTGGGAAGCAGGTAAGTCGTCGTCGCGTCGTAGCTTACCCAGCCTTCCTCATAATGCTTCAGATGCTTGGCCAGCGTCGTATCTCCGTAAATCATATTTGTCAGACGTCTCGTATCCTCGATTTTGTACTGGATATTGTCCCTGATCTGTCTCATCGTGCCCTGCACGCTACTCTCCGCCTGCTCACGCACCGACTTCACCAAAGTAGAAACCGCGAACGAGCCTACAATGATCACCGGCACGAGAATACAGAGCGCGTACGAGAGCATGAGCTTATAACCGAACGGAACGAACCGCCGGCGCTCTTCCGGTTTCATCCGTTCCGGCCCCTTTCCTGCACCCGGGGTGCATTCCGCTGTTAGTGGTTTCTTCTGAACTGCATGGGGGTCATGCCGAACGTTTCCTTGAACTGCCGGCTGAAATAAGGCAGATACCTGTAGCCGATCCGGTCCGCCACCTCATAGATTTTAAGCGTCGGATCGCCCAGAAGCTCCTTCGCCTTTTCCATCCGCAGCGCAATCACGTAATCGCTGAAATTTTGGCCGGTTTCTTCTTTAAACACATGGCCTAAATAGTTCGGGGAAAAAGAAAAGCGGTCCGCCACGTCGCGAAGCGTCACATTCTCCTGCAGCCGTTCCTTGATATACTCCATCATATCGCGGATCAGCTTGCGGTTTTTGCTCTGATTTCCCATGTTCAACTTCTCCGAAATTTCAAAAAGCATGCGGCGCATCCAGCTGCGTATGTCCTCAATGGTTTCAAATTGCAGCAAAATATCAAGGTTTTGCAGCTCCATCCCCAGCAGCGTAAACAACTGCTCGTTTCTCGTCTGGAGATAGCCGTCCAGCTTGACGATCAGGTACGTGGCGAAGTTATGGATCGTAAAACGCGACCGCAGACAAACCGCCACGTTAAACAGCCGGTCGATTTCATCATGAATGCCGACCAGGTCATATTTGACCATCGCGTTGAACAAAGCGTCGAGCCGGAATTCCAATTGCTTGGCGTCGGCGATTTCTTCCTTCGGAATTTCACGGGTCTCGATAATCTTCGCTTTGCCGTAGAACATCTTGGCGTCGAGAGCGGCGAGCGCCTCGCGGTAAGACTCCTGCAGAGACGCCGGATCGCCGGCCGGGTTGCCGAGCCCGATCGTAATCGTGAAAGGAAAATGCTCCTTGACGTAAGCGATCACTTCCTGAAGCTCTTTGTTCCCCTTCTCATCGGCCGTAACCAGCAGGCCCAGGCGCTGCTTCGTAATCCGGCACATATGGGTAATTCCGCGCGGCCGGCACAAATCCATGATTTGTCCGCCGAAATCGTTAAGCATATCCTGGCGTTCCTTGGCCGTATACGGATTCAGCTTCCACGACAGATCGTCGGTTTCCAAAACCGCGGCCCGGATGGGATAGCGGATCGGTTCCAGACCTTCCTCGGTCAGCAAGTCATCGAGCTCCTGCCGGCCTGCCGTGCCTTCCAGCAAACGAAACACATATTCATTGTGCACGATCGGTCTCATCTGCTCGAAGGCCCGTTCCGTTTTGCGGCGCTTTTGTTCGCGGTTGAGATCTCCGATTATCGTTTCGAGCGATTGGATCAGCTCGTTATCGTCCATGGGCTTCAGCACATAGCTGCAAGCTTTTAGAGAAAGCGCTTCCTTAACATAGCCGAAATCCTGATGCCCGCTAACGAAAATAACCCGCAGTCCCGTATGCCGCTCCAGCGCCTTACGGGCCAGCTCCAGACCGGTCATGCTCGGCATCCTTACGTCGGTTACAAGGATATCGACCTTCTCCTGTTCCATAACCCTTACGGCATCGAAGCCGTTATTGACTGCCCCGACCACATGAAGACCGAGACGCTCCCAAGGGATAAAAGTCTGCATGCCCTCCAGGTCCAATATTTCATCATCTGCCAGCAGCACGTTATACATGTTGTTCTCCTTTCCCGGCGAATAGCAAAAGAGGTATACCCCAAGTATACCTCTTCTGCCCGCCTAGGCGGCATTAAATTTCCAATGATCTTCTTATTTGCCGATTTTCTTCTTGTTTTCCTGCCAGCGTTCCGTTTGGTATTTCAGCAGTTTGGCGTATCCGGCAGCTTGAGCGTCTTTTTCCGCTTTATCCAAGATGGATGTTACTTCGGCATCGCTTTTCGCGAAGAGAGCTTTTGCACGGGATTCGATGAAAATATCTCTGACGCGCTGTTGAACCATACCTTCTTCCGTGTTCGCAGCCGGGTCAAGGTTTACGAATTCCGTACGGTTGAATACGGTTTTCCATGCCACTTGAGTCTGGTTGCGTGTTTCCCAGCTTTGCTTTTCAGGAGGAAGCTTCAGCTCGATATCGGTCTTGGCCGTATCGATGTAGGTCGTGTTGCCGACCCATTGCAGGTTGACGAGAGAATCCATCAGCTTGGCGCGTCCGGTTGCGTCACTGTAGTATTTGTCCGTGAATTTAGGCGTGCCTTTGTCGTCTACGCCCTTCCAGTATTCGCCTTCAGGACCCCAGAACATAACGCGCTGACCTTCTTCTCCGGTCATCCAATCGAGGAAGGCAAAGATCGCTTCCGGATTTTTCGCGCTCTTCGTAATGACGTTTACGTTCCAGCCGAGTGTCGCGTAGTGTCCAGGGAATACTTTGGTTTTGTCTACGCCTTCTTTATGAACCGGCCAGATCATTTGGTAGCCAGGGTGGTTCGGATCTTTGGTTTGAAGAGCCGTCGTACCTTTGGAACCGAATTCCGTCACGCTGGAAGCGGCCATAACGGCAACTTTACCGTTGTTCACTTTCTCGTCGATCTGGTCTTTCGTTTGAGTCAATACGTCTTGAGAAATCAATTTTTCACGGAAAAGCTTGCTTGCGTAAGTCAGAGACTCCCGGTAAACCGGATCCGCAAAGATCGATTTCAGCTCGTTGCCTTCCGGAACGGCACGCATGGAGATGTTCGTAACCGGATGATCGTTGGCGAAGCCAGGGTACATAATCTCAACGTTCTGAGCCTGCACGCCGGAATCGAACGGAATCACGTCCGGATATTTCGCTTTCACTTGTTTCAGGTAAGCATACAGATCATCGAACGTTTCGAGCTTCGGCTCGCCCAGTTCTTTGTAAATTTTCAGGTTGATCATATAACCCGCGTTGCCTGCAGGACGCTGCGTATACCAGTTCGGGAACTGATAGAGCTTGCCGTCGCTGGAGCGCAGCATGTTGAGGGTCGCTTCTCCCGCCCACTTCTTCAGGTTAGGATATTTGTCGAGGTATTCGTCGAAAGACACCAGCATGCCTGCCGCACGCAGCTTCTCTACCTGGGCTCCGCGCTCCAGCCAGATGACATCGGGCAGTTCTTTGGAAGCCATCAGCGTATTGAACTTCTGCTCGGCGTTGCCGCCGTTAGGTACGCCCGTTACGTTGACTTTCTTGTTTTCTTTTACCCATTTTGTAGCGAGATCCTGGCCCCATACCGGCATTGTAAACCAGTCATAGTTGCCGTAGAAGCTTACGTCGAGCTGCTGCTCGCCGAACTTGACCCCGGTCGATTGAGTGGTACCTGGTTTGCCGGTATCCGAAGCAGCCGGCTTGTCGCTGCTGCAGCCGCTAAGCACCGCGATGGAAGACAGCACGGTAATGAGCGTGAGCGAGACCCCTTTTTTCCATTTTGCCATTTGTGACACTCCCTTTAATCGATATTATAATCTATGTGGTCAATCGTGTTGCACGTGGTTGCGCTTACATTCTGTTCGAAAAGCGAAGATCTACTCCTTGAGGGAGCCGATCATAACGCCTTTGGAGAAATATTTCTGAACAAACGGATAGATGAGCATAACTGGCAGGGTAGAAACGACCATCGTCGCCATCGACAACGATTTCGTCGTAATCGACTGCATCTTGGACAGTTGGGTCAATGCCGCAGAGTCCAGATTGGAAAGCTGTTCCGACATAATATTGGAGTTCAAAATTTGTCTCAGCAGCGTTTGTACGGGATACAAATCGGTATTGTTCAAATAGATGCTGGGCAGGAACCACTCGTTCCAGTGCTGAACCGCCGTGAACAGTCCCAATGTGGCGATAACGGGGCCGGACAAAGGAAGCACGATCCGGAAAAATACCGACCAGGTTCCGCAGCCGTCCAGTTTAGCCGCTTCTTCAAGCCCTGCCGGAATACTCCGGAAGAACGTCATGAAGATAATCATGTTCCAGACGTTGATCATAACCGGCAGGATCATGACCCAGAACGTATCCATCAGGCCAAGTCCGCGGATTAACAGGAAGTTCGGAATCAGACCGCCGGTGAAATACATCGTGACCACGGCCATCACCATATAATACTTGCGGAAGATAAGCCCTCGTCTGGACAACCCGTAGGCAAAGAGAGAAGTCGCCAGAATGCCTACAACGGTTCCTACCACGGTACGGCTGATCGTGATCAGAAAGCCTTGAATGATCCTCTTGTCTTCGAAAACGACGTTGTAGTTTTCCAATGTAAACTCGCGAGGCCAGAAGGTGATTCCGCCCATCATCGTGTCTTTGCCGCTGTTGAACGAAATGACGACCGAATTCCAGAACGGATACAGCGTAATGAAGGCCAGAAATATCAGCAGTGTATAGATGACGACCGTCATGAACCGGTCCCCGAAGTTTGCTCTCAACATGTTGTTTCCGCCTTTCTTTCTCCAGCTACCATAGACTTTGCCCCGTTCTGCGGGCAAGAAGGTTGGCGCCGCTCAGCAGAACAATACTGATTACCGCTTTAAACAATCCGACTGCCGTCGCGTATGAGAACAACTGGTTCTGAATACCGGTCCGGTAAACGAACGTATCGAGGACATCCGAGTATTCCCTGAGAACCGGATTCGCACTGAGCAGGAGAATATCTTCGTAGCCGCCGTTGGCACCCGCGTTCATCAGACTTCCGATCTGCAGAATGAGGAAAATCATAATGACCGGGAAAATGCAAGGCAGTGTAATCAGATAGATTTGTTTAAAACGCGATGCTCCGTCGATCGAGGCGGATTCGTATAAAGCGGGATCGATTCCCGCGATAGCCGCCAAGTATACGATCGAGCCGAAACCGATATCTTTCCATATCCCCGTGGAGATCAGGATCGTCCAGAAATATTCCGGAATCGCCAGGAAATTGATCGGTTCGTCGATCATGCTCAGCTTCTGCAGAGCGATGTTCAAACTTCCGTTATCCGTGGACAGGAAGGACATCACGAAGCCCGCTACGACAACCCAGGACAAGAAGTGAGGCAGGTACGTGACCGTTTGTACGACGTTTTTGAAAAGTTTGTTCCGGACCTCGTTCAGCATGAGGGCCAGGATGATAGGCGCCGGGAATGCGATCAAAAGCTTGAACAAGCTGATCATGATTGTGTTCCTCATAACCCTCGGAAAATCCGGAGACTCGAAAAACATTTTGAAATGCTTGAGTCCTACCCAAGGACTTCCGAAAAACCCGTTGAAAAGATCATAATCTTTAAATGCGGTCAACACTCCGTACATCGGAATGTAATGGAAGATAAGAAGAAACACAATCCCTGGAATTACCATGAGCTGAATATCCCACTGTTTGAAAAAACGCTTCCATATCGACGGGCTTTTCGCCTCTTTGCTTACGCTGGTTTCTACTGCAACTTGTGCCATTGTCTCCCCCCTTTCCGGCCTTAGCCGATAGACTAATTGTATCCGCTTTCGCTTTGTCCGCCCATTTGCCGGATCAACGAAAATTAATACTATTCAATGCAATTAAGCCTATTTCGTATAAAAATGCAAAAAAAGCAGAGGGTCTTCCGACCTTCTGCTTTTTTTCTGTTTTCCGATGCGGCTAATCGGCTTAAAGAGGCCGGCCTACAAGGCGCAGACTTCAATTTCGAAGCCGAGATCTTCCAGCATCCGGTGGTCTTCGCCGGCTTCCTGGCCTTCCGTGGTCAGATAATCCCCCAGGAAAATGGAGTTGGCCGCATACAGACCCAGAGGCTGCAGCGATTTCAGGTTTACTTCCCGGCCGCCGGCAATGCGGATTTCCTTTGCCGGGCAAACCAGCCGCATGAGCGCGAGAATTTTGAGGCACTGACGCGGATTCAGGCTCCGTCGGTCCGCCAGCGGTGTGCCGGGAATCGGGTTCAGGAAGTTGACGGGAATGGAGTCCGCATCCAGTTCGCGCAGCGCGAAGGCCATCTCCGCCAGTTCCTCGTCCGACTCGCCCATTCCCGCAATAATTCCGGAACAGGGCGACATTCCCGCCTGCTTCGCCTGCTCTACCGTCCTGACCCGGTCCTCGTATGTATGCGTGGACGTAATTTTTGCGAAATGGGAAGCGCTCGTGTTGAGATTGTGGTTATAGCGGTCCACCCCTGCTTCTTTCAGGCGTACGGCCTGCTCATCCGATAAAATGCCCAGACAGGCGCAAATTTTCAGGGGCATTTCCCCTTTGATCGTCTGTACAGCTTCAATCACCTGATCCAGCTCGCGGTTAGTCGGTCCTTTGCCGCTGGCCACGATGCAGTAGGTGCCCACTTTCATCTCCAGCGCTTTCCGCGCTCCCTCGATCAGAACGTTCTTCTCCAGAAGCGGGTACTTCGTAATCGGAGCCTTCGACACGATGGATTGGGAGCAGTAACCGCAGTCCTCCGGGCACAGTCCGCTTTTCGCATTAATGATGAGATTGAGCTTCACCTTGCGTCCGTAATAATGCTTGCGTACACGGAAAGCCGCCTGCATAAGGGGCAGCAGCTCATCGTCGTCGGCCCGGAGTATGGTCAGCGCCTCTTCCGTCTCCAGCTTGTCACCCCGAAGCGCCTTGTCCGCGTAGTGCTCCCATCTGGACAAGGTTCCTGTTCCCCCGGCCGTTTGTTGTTCCGTATGCATGCTCAGCACGTCCTTTCCTGCCAAAAGAAAAGTTGAATAAATATCCGAATTTTCGGTTTGTAAATTCAGCTTGCCGCTAATTGTTAACCTTATAAATAAAATAAAGGTTTACAATCATTTTCATTGTAACAGGATTTCTCCCGCGCGGAAAGCTATTTCCTGCTCAGGTGTTCGTACCGGCAAATCCTTCTCTGTCATTACATACAAAAAAAGAGCATTTCCCATTCGGGGAAATGCTCTTCCTGCACCGCCGGGCGGACGGCGGGTTAACGGCTTAACGGTAGTTTTGGCGCAGCCACTCCCGGCTTGCGGCAATACTTTCAAACGGCGGATTCTGGCACTCGTCCTGCTCCACGATGAACCACTTCGTGCCGATTTCTCCGGCGGCGGCCAGAACCGGCTTCAGGTCGACTTCGCCTGTACCCAGCTCTACCGTGAGCAGCTTGCCGTCTTCCCGGCGCAGGTCCTTCACGTGAAGAAGCGGCGTTCTTCCCGCATACTGCTTCATAACCTCTATCGGATCGAAGCCGGCGTTATGAGCCCAGCACACGTCCAGCTCCACGAACAACTCATTCTCGGGAAGAGCGGAAAAAAATGCGTCAAACATGGTCTGACCGCCGATTTTTTCTTCAAACTCGAACGAATGATTGTGATATCCGAAGGCGATTCCGTGTTCCGCGAAACGGCGGCTGCTCTCCTTGAGAATCTCCACGATCTCACGGAAGCCTTCCTCGGTGCGCTCAGGCGGGAACCAGCCCGGGCAGGCGACATACTTGCTGCCGATGGCCACGTTCATTTCGATTTCTTCATCCAGGTTTTCCTGAAGACGGTGAATGCCCACATGACTGCCGACCGAAGTCAGGTTCAGTTCTTTCAGAAGTTCACTCAATTCACGGGGAGCAAGCCCTCCGTAACCGGCAAATTCTACCCCTTCATACCCGAGCTCCGCCACTTTCCGCAAGGAGCCTCTGAAGTCCTTCTCCGTTTCCGAACGCAGGGTGTATAACTGCACGCCAATTCCGATCTTTGTCATCTTCGATCACCTTTCCTCTGTCCTGGGTTATGGAAATGCCGGAAGGGAAATGCTTCCCTCCGTTTAAAAAACCTCTCCTTCTATTGATACCATACCTCGTTTATAATGAGAATGAATGATCTACGCGGAACATGAACTATTTTGCTAAATTATCAAAAAGGAACGATGCCTCGTGACAGGAATTCAGGACCCGGCGTCAGCCGTAAAAGATGAGGTCCATATTTTGTCCGCCGGTTATTCGGTGCACCGCAAGCCTTTCGTCTCCAATCAGCGGGACGGAATCCAATACTATCTGCTGCGTCTTCAGACGGAAGGCACCTGTCAAGTTTGGCAGGAAGGCCGCTACGTAACCGCAGAGCCGGGCGATCTTCTGCTGTACCGCCCCGGAGACGCCTATGAGCTTCGCATCGGCAGCCAGCATGAAACTTCGCCGCCGGAGGCCGGTACCGTGTACAGCGGCGATTATTATCTGATGTGCAGCGGAAGCTGGATGGATGCCTGGTGGGAGCGGTTTAAAAGACCCGGCATCATCCGGGTCGGCCTCGACGACAGCTGGCTGAACGTCTGGCGGGAAATTTTCCGCGAACGCCGCCGGCTGCACGATAATCTGCAAGAGATCGGCGACTATCTCGTTCGCGTGCTCTGCCTGTCGCTGGACCGCGTCATCGGCGATCTTACGGATCTGGGGTCGTTTCCCCAGAAGCCGCGCTTCTCTTATATGGTCCAGCGGATGAAAACGTACATCGAGCAGAACGCCTCGGAAGCTTTCACGCTGCAGGATCTGGCCGACCACGTCGGACTAAGCACCTCGCGCGCGGGTCACCTGTTCCGCGAAACGTTCGGCCAGTCCGTCATGGATTACGCCATCGAAGTGCGGATCTCGATGGCATGCGAGCGCATCCGCTTCGGTGCGATGACGCTGGAGCAGGCTGCGGAGTCCTGCGGCTTCCACAGCTACTCCTACTTCCACCGGACCTTCCGGGCGCGGATGGGCCTCTCTCCCCGCGAATACCGCGACGGCAAGCTCGGCAGCCTGGAGACGCCTCAGGAGCACGGCGTGACTTGAGACGCGGAAACAGGCTGCTGCGCTTTGAAGCCGGACGGGGGTGTCTTGTAGGTATGACCGCTTCGTCTGCATCTACCGCGCAGCGCCGTACCGCCCGAAACGGCCGCCAAACAAAAACAGCCCTTGTCCTCTCCCGGACAAGGGCTGTTTTCCTGCTGCGCCGAAACGGCATTTTGTATGTTTCTGCGGCATCTCCAAGCAACGCATCAAAAGCCGCGCTCCACATCGGAGCCTCATGTATCATGCTCCTGCGGATACACGGCAAGCCGCTCACTCCACCCCGCTCCTGCGCGGCGTAGACCCGCTCGCCTTCCCCGAACGGCTCGGCGGCAGGTTAAGGAGCGACTTTCACCGCTTTGACCCAGCTGACGTCTTTACCCCATTTTTTCTCGTGATAGGAGAAAAGAATATAGGTGCGGCCGTCCTTCGGATCGGTTCCCGAACCGGCTCCGGTCGCCGCTTCCGCATCCTTGGCGTAGTAGCGCACCTTCGCCGGGAAAGTCTCGCCGGTGTAGACGAATCCGCCGGACATGCCCGCTTTCTTCGCTTCGTCTTCGTTCGTCGACGCGCCCGTCAGCCGCTCGATCATTTCCAGCGCACGCGGCATCGTCACGTTATCGGCGCCGAAGGCGTAGCTCTCCGTCTTCTGGCCTTTGGCGAGCGAATCGGGCGCGGGCTCCCAAGCGGCCACGGTGCCGTTCTGCACGTAAGGATACACCTTGTAGCTGTATCCTTCCTGATTCAGCGCTTTACCCCCGGTGCTCTCCAGCTCTACCTCGACCACGGTGGCATAGGCCGCGGCTGCAGATGCCTGGGAAGGCACCTCGGCAGGCTTCTCCGCCGCAGGCACGACCCGCGCCCGGAGCTTAATGTCCTCGGGCGCCAGCGTCGGATCTATGTTGAAACGGATCACCGCATATATCCCGGCAGCCAGACACAACAAAATGAGCCCGATCAGCCATTTTTTTCTTTTCATCCGTTTCCCTCCGTTTCTCTCTTTGTCCATGTTACTTCCTCCACGCAAAAAAAACAAACCCCGAAGTAACCTTCGGGGCCTCGGGCCTAAGCCTTGGCATTTCCTTGCGTCCCGGTACCTAAACAGGTCCCGCGGCACCTCCATTCAACAAGTCCGAAAAGCCTATAACCCCGTAGCGCCGGCCTGCTGAAGCTCGTTTTGCAGCTCGTCGTGAATGAGACCGTTTGTCGCCATCACATTGCGTACGCCAAGCGTATAAGGCTGTCCCGCCGTATCGGTGACCCGGCCGCCCGATTCCCGGACGAGCAGCGCGCCCGCCGCTATATCCCAGGCATTCAGCCCGATTTCGTAAAAGCCCGACAGACGGCCCGCCGCCACGTAAGCCAGATGCAGCGCCGCCGAACCCGCATTGCGGAAATTCCGCACCTTCGGCATGAGAGCGTTGATACCGGCCAGGTTGACCGGCAGAGCGCCTTCGCGGTCGGCCGGGAAACCCGTTCCGAGCAGGCTTTCGGACAGCGCCGCTTCACCGGACACGCCAAGCTTGGCGGCCTTCAGGTAAGCGCCCTTGCCTTTTTCCGCCACAAACAGCTCGTCGCGCATGGGATCGTAGACCACGCCCACAATCACTTCGCCTTTGTAAGCAAGCGCAATGGACACGCTGAAGAACGGAAATCCATGTATAAAGTTCGTCGTACCGTCGATAGGATCGACGATCCATAAGTATTCGGCATCGCTTACGTTTTCCAGGGCGGCCGCCGACGCTTCGGGTCCCGGCTCCACGCCTTCCTCGCCGAGAAACGCGTGATGAGGAAAATGCGTCATAATCAGATTACGGATCATTTTCTCCGATCCCTTGTCCACTTCCGTTACAAGATCGTGGGAGGAATACTTCACATCGACCCGGCGGATTTCTCCTACCCGGCTCTTAATCCATTCGCCCGCCTTCGCGGCGGTATTGATAGCGACGGCCGTAAAGCTTTTGCCGCCGACACGGTAAGGTTCCTGATTTACAGTCGTCATTGGATATCACTCTTTTCTCTCGCAATCTAGTATAGTTCTAGTATAGTAAATGAAACGAATTCCGTGCCACATCGTTTCACCCAAATTTCCTCGTAGGATCTGCCAAAAAAATAAAGCCGCAGGCGCGGCGCATTCATCCACCGGTCAATTTCCCTGCCCGCGGAGCCTTCTCGCATAACGCGATGCCAGACGGAACGCCCGTGACAGTGCCGGAAAAGCCGTCATGATCCGGCCCCAGATCCGGAAGCCCGGCGACAGCCTCGACGATACGCGGCCGTCCCGGTTTACCGTCTCCAGCCGGGCCAGCACTTTGGCCGCGGGCACAGGCGGATCGAAGCCGATGTTCGCGTCTCCTTTGCAGAGCAGCGGGGCCTGCGCCCCTGCTCCTCCCCGCCGGATCAGGCGGTGGGCGATAAGCCCGCCCTCTTCTCCTTCGAAGAGGACGATATCGCCCCTCCGGAGATCCGCGGCCGCCACCGGCACGAACGTGCAGACACTGCCCTCGCGGATCAGCGGAAGCATGCTCGTGCCGCGCGAAGGAATCTCCACGCGTCCTTTAAGCTCCAGAGCGCGCCGCACGACAAGCGCCTCCGCTCCGAGCCCTCCGCTTCCGCTGCGCCTGTACGCTCCCCGGTCCATCAGACGCCGGCCTTCCGGGGAGCGATGACATTCCAGAAGAGGTCGTTCTTCTGGAAGAAAAGCTCGCGGACCGGCACCCGCTCCAGGAAGCGCGTGCACAGCTGCATCACCGCGCGTGTCTCCTCGGCCCCCGTCGTCCAGAAGAAAACCTGGCTCATGACGATCGGCAGGGCATCCGATGCTTTCATCGGCTCCGTCCGAACTTCCTCCGACTGTCTGAGCACGTACATCCCCTCCAGCGGAGCGGCCGGAATGCCCTCGCCGATATCCCAACGCGAATCGCTGCGGAAAGGCGAGTTGTACGCCAGCGCTTCCGCTCTGCCGCCCGGTCCCGCTTCGGGGAGCCCGATCACCGTCGCTTCGTCGCTGAGCAGGACACGCGGCCTGGACAGCAGCGCGGCCGTTGATTTGCCCGCTCCCGACGGCCCGGCGAACAAATAGCCCCTGCCGTCCTGAACGGCGCACGAAGAATGCATGAGCAGGCCCAGCCCGTTGCGGATGAGGAAAGCGCTGTAGACGTTCATCAGCGCATGCTTCAGCGCGAACTCGTCCTGCACCTCCACGGAAGCCGACTTAAGGTCCTCGTCCGCTTCGATCCGGTAATCGGCCCGTGTATAAATAACCCTGCCGCCGCGCTTCTCCGCGGCAACGTCGAAATCAACGAACGGCACGCCGTAGCCGCCCTTTATATTCAGCCGCAGACGCGGTTCTTCCCCGTCGTCTCCGAAGCTTCTGTCAAATGATTCTCTCAACCACTCGCCGAGCACCGGAGAATCCGTTTCAATGCCGATCCGCTCATTTCCGATCCGGGTCAAAAAACGTGTCATGGAAGGCCCTCTCTTTTTGCAAAATAAGCTTGATTTTCATAAATTTTACCTGATATCGGACCGCTTCACAACAACAAAAAGCACAAAAACCCCGGAGGCGGCGCACACCTTTCCATTTTCTCAAGGTGCAACCGCCCGAAGGGGTTTTCATGTATGTATAAAGTTGCCATTTCGGAAGGACTATTCCTTGCAGGCCGCGCGGTTTTACGCGCCTACGATGTTGTAACCGCCGTCTACGTGAATAATTTCGCCGGTAATGCCGCGGGACAGATGGCTCATCAGGAACATGGCCGTATCGCCCACTTCCGCCGTTTCCGTCGTTTTGCGCAGCGGCGCTTTTTCTTCCACCTGATGCAGGATGGAGTTGAAATCTTTAATGCCTTTCGCGGCGAGGGTACGGATCGGACCGGCCGAAATGCCGTTCACGCGGATACCGTGCTGGCCAAGATCGGCCGCCAGGTAACGTACGCTTGCTTCCAGCGCAGCTTTGGCCACGCCCATCACGTTGTAGTTGCGCATTACGCGTTCCGCGCCAAGGTAGGTCATCGTCATGATGCTGCCGCCCTCCGTCATAAGCGGATACATATGCTTCGATACGGCAACCAGCGAGAATGCGCTGATGTCCTGTGCCAGAGCGTAGCCGTCGCGGGACGTATCCACGAACATGCCTTCCAGCTCTTCCGTGCGTGCGAACGCGATGCTGTGTACCACTCCGTGCAGAACGCCGAACTCGCCTTTGAGCGTATCAGCCAGGCGTACAAGATCCTCGTCAACCGTTACGTTGCAGGGCAAAATAAGCGAATCCGGAATATTACCGGCCAATTTGCGTACACGCTCTTCTACACGCTCGCTCTCATAAGTAAATGCGAGGCGCGCGCCTTGAGCCGCCAAAGATTGCGCAATCGCCCAGGCGATGCTGCGGTCGTTGGCAACCCCCATAACCAGAATGTTCTTGCCGTTCAATAAACCCGATGTCGTCATTCGACAATCTCCTCTCGGTTCGAAATTGGACAATCCTTCACTTTAACAAGGTACCCCATTTGACCCGCAAAGACAAGAAGAACAGGGCAAAAACATGCGGCTTTGCCTGATAACGGGGATATTCCGGAGATTATTGCGGGTTTAACCCGAAAAACACAGCCTATGTGGGCCATAATCTCGCAGAGTCCGCTTCCCTTGCCCTCGCAGCTCTTGGCACAGCTCTTGGCGCGATCCCTACGTAACGTTTATTTGCACGGAAGCCTCCGTGAGCACTTCCACGTCTTTTTCCCGCTCCAAATCCTTCATCAGACGAAAAAGGGCGGCATCCTTCATCTTGGCTTCAATCATAACGTCGAGCCGCGGAGTGATTCCGGCAATGCCCCTGAAAAATTCCAGCAAAGGCCCGGCTTCCACATAATCCGCATGGCTGCGGATGTCTTTATCGTTCTTGGGGCTCGACACATGGATTTTGGGCGGCAGCGGCTGGTCCGCGCTATCCGGGAGAGAGACGCATAGCTGACCTTCCCACGTCGCCTGTATCCGGGGCCACAGCTCCAGAATGTCCTCCCCCTCGTTGTTCACTTGATGATGATGGACATCGAGCACCATAGGCACGCCGACCTTCTCGCAGATTTCCAGCGTTTCCCGGGCGGTGAACGTCTTGTCGTCGTTCTCCAAAGTAAGACGGCGGCGGGCTTTTTCGTTCAAATCGGCAAAATGAGCCAGAAACCGCTTGGCCGCTTTCGGTTTGTCTCCGTAAGTTCCGCCTACGTGGATATTGAGCTTGGCGTCTTCTCCCAGTCCCATCGCCTCCAACATGGCCGCATGACGTTCCAGGTCCGCATAAGACTTGAGCAGGACATCTTTGCGCGGTGTACTGAGCACCGTAAAGTGATCGGGATGGAAGCTCGTCCGCATTCCGTGCAGCTTGGCGTACTCCCCTACCTCTTTAAATTCTTCGGCAAGAGCCGGAATAGGGTCCCAGTCTCCCAGCATTTCATGACCCAGCAGGGGAATCAGTTTGGACGAATAGCGGTAAACCTTGATATCGTAAGCGCGGTTATGCCTGAGAAGCCGGAGCGTATTGTGCAGGTTCTCGGCTCCTATTCGCTCCAGCTTGCGCACAGCCGCCTCCCGGTCATTCAACTGGCTGAACAGTGTTGCCGTCATCGTCTTGGACGGGGACGCATTCTTCACTTCCGTGGACATCGCCACATACCCCAAGCGTACGATCATGGCCGTTGGTCACATCCTTGCTCCTGATTGGTCTTTACTGATAAGATGCCCAGAATAAAAGGCTCCTATATTTATGAATGCAAAATTTTAACGATCTGAAATTTCAGCGGCCCAAAATAAAAAAGCAGCCGTTTTCTCAACCGGGGCCGAGATCAAAGCTGCTTTCCATATTCACGGTATAAGTGGATGAAACGGGCAGGGAATAGGGCTCTAGGGCGCATTCCCCTCGGACGTTTTCTCCGTTCCCTAACGCATTGTCCGAAAACCGCCCGCCTTTTTATTTGCTTCCCTGTTCGCCGAAAAACATCTCGTGGGCCAGCGCCGTCTGCACGCGCGCCTCTTCCTCGGTCAGCTTGCGTACCAGATCCATCTCCACAAGGGTCACTTCATCCCCCTGGAAAGTGATCTCCGCAATGGAAGCGCTGATCTTTACGATAGCCACCGCCTCGTTGGCGGGTGAATAGGCGATTACTTTCTGGCCGGTCGGATACACGCGGAACCCGCTTTTGCGCATTTTGCAGCGCCCATATTCCAACAGCTCGTACAGTTCCTGCTCGGATTTGAATTTGCATACGGAATTAAATTCGGTCTGAAAGCCCATAGCGCCCTCCCGGCTGATCGGAATAGTAGTCATTTCTACAAAACAAAACGCATGGAGGAAAGCCGCTCTCACGTCCTCGCCGGCCCGGATTAGCCTCCCGGTCCGCGGGGTTGTACCCGCGGACGGCAGCCTGCTCCCCCGCCATGCGCTGATCGGTGTCCGGCAATGCCGTTACTCCGCCGTATACTTGATTTGCTGTTTGGCCGCGTGGCGTTCAATGGCAAGCCGGATGAGATCGTCCAGCAGCTCCGCGTAAGGTTTGCCGGATTCCTTCCAGAGAAGGGGATACATGCTGAACGGGGTAAAGCCCGGCATGGTGTTGATCTCATTGATATAGATCTTCCCGTCCGTGCGGGTCAGGAAGAAATCGACGCGCGACAAGCCCGATCCGTCGATGGACTGGAACGCCTGTATGGCGAGTTCCTGAATCTGCGCGGCGGTTTCTTCCGGCAGGTCCGCCGGAATGACCATCGTCGATTTGCCGTCGACGTATTTAGCCTTGTAGTCGTAGAACTCGCTGGAAGACACGATCTCGCCCGGAACGGAGGCCAGAGGCTCTTCATTGCCGAGAATGGCAACTTCAATCTCCCGGGCGTCCACGAATTCTTCCACAATCACCTTCCGGTCAAACTGGAAGGCGTATTCTACCGCTTCGATCAGCTCCTGCCGGTTGCGGGCTTTGGAAATTCCTACGCTCGAACCCAGGTTGGCCGGCTTGATGAAGCACGGGTAGCCGATGGAAATCTCGGTTTCCATCAGGAAGAACGGCTGGTCCTTCTCCCATTGGGAGCGGGTGAAGTGCCGGTACACGCATTGAGGAAGCCCCTCCTGCGCGAACATTTTCTTCATGGCGACTTTGTCCATTCCGACGGCCGAAGCGAGCACGCCCGCTCCCACATACGGAATGTTCGCCATCTCCAGCAGCCCCTGGATGGTACCGTCCTCTCCGAAGGTACCGTGCAGCAGGGGCAGCACGACATCGACAGCGTCCGCACCGGCGGCTTCGCCCGCAGCGGCCACTTCGGACAGAACGCCGCCCGCCTGGCTCGTAAGACCGGAGAAGAAAGGAGCCAGGGCCGTACCTGCCGCTTCACCTTCCGAAGCGTCGAACGCGAGCAGCTCCTTGCGCTCGACCCGGCCGTTCAGAGCCGCTCCCCGGCGCCATTCCCCCTGCTTTGTAATATAGAAAGGCGTAATTTCATACTTCGATACATCCAATGCTCCAATGACGGCATGCGCGGTTTGCAAAGATACCTCATGCTCCCCGGATTTACCGCCATAGATCAGTCCTATCCGCAATTTCCGGCTCATGTTTCCCCTCCGCCTGATTCCATAATCTGTATTTATCCATCCATTTCATCCGAAACACGGACAAAGGCATACCGGGTTTTATCCGTCCACGCGTACGAGTCCTTATAATCCCAGTAGCGGTGCTTGCTGCTGACGGTATGCGCGTTAACGAGCGGCATGCCGCTCGCATCCAGTGCGGTTACGAAGGTATTGTGCTGAAACCGTCCGTCGCCGTCCCAGTCATAGCTGATAAAATCGCCCGGCCTTAGTTCGGCGGCCGAGGAAACGAGCGTTCCGCTCAGTCCTCTGCGGGAAGCGGGCACATGAAGCTGAAGAGCCTGGGCGACCGCCCAGCTGTAACTCCAGAGCTCACGGCTGCCCTGCTTGCCGGCGTACCACCAGCCGGCGCCTCTTTTCCCAGTATAGTTCATCGGTGTCCCCCCTGCAAAGAGACATTGGGAGACGTAGCTTGTGCAGTCCACTTCGAATTCAATAAAAGCCGGATTGTACCGGTTCCACCAGGTGTCCGCATACTTGACGGCTTTGCCGCGGTCATAAAGCTTCTTCCGGGTTTCGGGGTAAGTTCCGACATGGTTCAGTATACTATAATTCAGGTAGGGCTGCGACGAAGAGATTTCACCTTCGGGCGTGTAAATTCCTTCCTCCGCCAGCCAGGAGTACGGCTGTCTCGTTTTTTCCCGCTCGCTCTCCCGGGCGGAAATCCGCGCAATCTTCCAGCGCGTTCCCCTTCGGATCAAGCCTACCCGCTCCCGGATGACGATGCCTTCGTTTCGTTCCCTGCCCCCTTGTTCGTAAAAAAACTGCCGCTGGCATTCAACATCCGCGGTAACGCCTTCCTCGTGTTCATGCACGTGCTGAAGCTTGAGCCGCATCTCTCCCCGCAGCGCCTTAATCCCTCGTTCCTTGCGGCTTTCGGTCAGCCGGTTGTACCGGGCGTCGGTTTCACGGCTGAACTCTTCGTCTTCCACAACGTTTGCCAGCACTCCGGCCGACGCTTCCGTTTCCGCCGTATTGCGTGCGTGCAGATAATCGTACAGCGCTGTTTTCCAGGACATGCCTTTACCTCCCGAGAGCCTACGGTCCGTTGCGGGGACCGGCTTTATACGCATCGTTCATACGCATGGATATTCGCTTAAATATATGAAAAATTTCAAATAAAAATGAGTCATTTTATTCTTTACGCGGCAGGGGGAACACGGTATACTAAGGATATAGCGAAATATGAAATTGAGTTTCATCAGATGAAACACCAACAACCATCCAAACGTAAGACCCGGACAAATTTCAAATTCGCCATTTCAAAGATCACAAGGGAGGCTTTGCAATGCCGCAAAAAGACGCTTTTAACGTACGCAAGCAGCTGACGGTAGGCGGTAAATCGTACCACTATTACAGCCTGCAGGATCTTCAGCAGCAGTTCGCCGGAATTTCCAAACTGCCTTTCTCCATTAAAGTTCTCCTTGAAGCCGCGATCCGCCAATACGACGGCCGCGCCATCACGGACGAACACGTAAAGCAAATCGCGACTTGGGGCGACGAGAACGCCGACCACAATAAAGAAATTCCTTTCATTCCTGCCCGTATCGTCCTGCAGGACTTTACCGGCGTACCGGTCGTAGTTGACCTCGCGGCAATGAGAGACACCGTTGCACGCGCAGGCGGAGACCCTAAACGCATCAACCCGCTCGTACCGGTTGACCTTGTAATCGACCACTCCGTTATGGTCGACGCTTTCGGTAACGGCATGGCGCTTGAAACCAACATGGAACTCGAATTCGAGCGTAATGAAGAGCGCTACCGCTTCCTGCGCTGGGCGCAAACCGCATTCGACAACTTCCGTGCGGTACCGCCGGCTACCGGTATCGTTCACCAGGTAAACCTGGAGTATCTCGCTTCCGTCGCGGCTACCAAAACGGTAGACGGCGAAACGACCGTATATCCGGACTCCCTGGTAGGTACCGACTCCCACACCACGATGATCAACGGTCTCGGTATCGTTGGCTGGGGCGTAGGCGGTATCGAAGCCGAAGCCGGCATGCTCGGACAGCCGCTTTACTTCGTAACTCCTGAAGTTATCGGCTTCAAGCTGACCGGCAAGCTTGCGGAAGGCGCAACGGCGACCGACCTTGCCCTCACCGTTACCCAAACGCTTCGTAAGAAAGGCGTTGTCGGCAAATTCGTCGAGTTCTTCGGTCCCGGCCTTGACGAACTCGTCCTGTCCGACCGTGCGACGGTTGCCAACATGGCTCCCGAGTACGGCGCGACCGTAGGTTTCTTCCCGGTTGACGACAGCACGCTGGAATACCTGAGAAACACAGGCCGCAGCGAAGAGCAGATCGCTCTCGTTGAAGCTTACTATAAAGCGCAAGGCATGTTCCGCACGAAAGACTCGGAAGATCCGATCTACTCCGATGTCATCGAAATCGACCTGTCCACCGTCGTACCGAGCCTTGCAGGTCCTAAGCGTCCTCAAGACCGCGTCGAGCTGACGGCGATGAAAGAATCCTTCAACGACATTCTGCGCACGCCGGTAGACAAAGGCGGATACGGACTGTCCGACGAGAAGATCGCAGAAGAAGTCGAAGTGAAATACGCGGACGGCAGAACAGCCAAAATGAGCACGGGCGCCGTTGTTATTGCAGCGATTACGAGCTGTACAAACACGTCCAACCCGAACGTAATGCTCGGCGCGGGACTTCTTGCGAAGAAAGCCGTAGAGCGCGGCCTGAAAACGCCGGCTTACGTGAAAACTTCCCTGACTCCGGGTTCCCTGGTCGTTACCGACTATCTGGAGAAAGCAGGCCTGCTTAAACCGCTTGAAGATCTCGGTTTCTTCGTAGCGGGTTACGGCTGTGCGACTTGTATCGGTAACTCCGGTCCGCTTCCGGACGAAGTGAGCCAAGCCGTTGCCGACAACGACATGACGGTCGCTGCCGTTCTGTCCGGTAACCGTAACTTCGAAGGCCGCGTTCACGCACAGGTTAAAGCGAACTATCTCGCTTCCCCGCCGCTGGTTGTCGCTTACGCGCTGGCAGGCAACGTGAACATCGACCTGACGAAAGATCCGATCGGCTATGGCACGAACAACGAGCCTGTCTACCTGAAAGACATCTGGCCGAGCAACAAAGAAATCGAGGAAGCTGTTGCGACAGCCGTTACGGCCGAAGCTTTCCGCGAGAAATATAAAGACGTGTTCCGTGCCAACGAGCGCTGGAACCAAATCGCGGTACCGGAAGGCGAACTGTACGAGTGGGACAAAAACTCCACTTACATTCAAGAGCCACCGTTCTTCCAAAACCTTGGCCAGTCCCTGGACGATATCAAAGACGTCCGCGGCGCCAAAACCCTTGCGCTTCTTGCCGACTCCGTTACGACGGACCATATCTCTCCTGCCGGTAACATCAAGGCAGACAGCCCTGCGGGCAAATACCTGATCGAGCATGGCGTGGACAAAAAAGACTTTAACTCCTACGGTTCCCGCCGTGGTAACCACGAAGTCATGATGCGCGGTACGTTCGCGAACATCCGCATCCGTAACCAAGTGGCTCCAGGCACCGAGGGCGGCGTAACGACTTACCTGCCGACAGGCGAAGTCATGTCTATCTACGACGCTTCGATGAACTATCAGGATAAAAATACTTCCCTCGTTGTTATCGCGGGTAAAGAGTACGGAACCGGAAGCTCCCGTGACTGGGCGGCTAAAGGTACGCTTCTGCTCGGCGTCAAAGCCGTTATCGCGGAAAGCTTCGAACGTATTCACCGCAGCAACCTGGTAGGTATGGGCGTACTTCCGCTGCAATTCCTTGAAGGTCAAGGCTGGAAAACGCTTGGTCTGACCGGCCGCGAAACGATCGAAATTACCGGCTTGTCCAACGATGTACAGCCAGGCGAGCAAGTAACCGTAACGGCTACCCGCGAAGACGGCACGTCGTTCGAATTCAAAGCTATTGTCCGTCTGGACAGCATGGTGGACGTGGATTACTACCGTAACGGCGGTATCCTGCAAACCGTACTTCGTCAAATGATGTACAACGCTTAATAGAAGCATGTAATAAAAGAGAGCCCCTCAGGGCTCTCTTTTTTTCTGTTTAAAATGCTGATTCTTTTCCTATAAGGCTCGGCGTCATTAATGCGGGTCCTTATCCTATATGGCTCGTATGGAACTAAAAAGAAGGCCCCGCTGCGACTCTTACTCTTATTTTGTACTTCTTACGTATTTACTTCTTACACTTACTTATCTCCTGAAACGTGCTTAATAATCAATTACCCTTACCTGCCTCTCACGCTTCCCTTCTTGTTCACTCTAACCCAGCGGACAAGCGGCTGCGGCGGTTAACGGTGCCCGCGGTCTCCGTACCAGTTCCCCCGAACAATTGGGACAGACATGTTTCCTCTCTTCGGTGCATGTTTTACAGAATGTGCACTCATGAATGCAAATGTAAGCTTCCGACCGGGCGTCCAGCGTGTGCCCGCAAATTTGACAATCCGTTTTCATGGCAAGACCCATATCCCTATCCCCTTTAGACGCGAAATTCGATCTCGATGCGATGATCTGACTTCAGTGTATAAAATAAAAGCCGCCCCATACAGGCATCTTCTAAAGCTTTTCGAGAGTTGTGGTCCTATAAATGTTAGTAAATGTCCGGATAAAACTTAAATTTTAAAATTCAGGCTTTTCCGCTTGCAAAACCCGCTTTATGCGGCATAAAAAAACGGCTTTTCCTTCCGCAGGAATGCCGTCTTTGTTCGCTTTTTAAATCGTCAAAATGAAAACCCGTAAACTCGCGTACCCGTCCGGCTGCCGCGCTTCCGGTTAGGACCATGGAGTAGAAAACCTCTCCTAAGAGTGGGTATCCTTATTATTTACGGCTTCATCCGGATACCAGGGATTCAGATGCACAAGCACCTCATCCACTTCGGGATGCTTGGCCCGGATCGCTTCTTTAATACTGCGCCCGATATCATGCCCCTGCTGAATGGTCAGCGTTCCCATAATACCGATCCGTGCATCCACGAGTATGTAATGGCCGTGTTCGCGGGCACGCAGCCGGTCGATGCGCTTGACGTCGGGGAACGACTCAATGATCTCCTTGTACTGCCGCAGCTTGGCGTCCTCGACATTCGTTTCCATCAAAATATTGACGGCTTCCGTCCCCATCGTATAAGCAAGCTTGATGACGAGGAAAGAGACGATAATTCCGGCTGCCGGATCACCGTAGGCCAAGAAAGGAATATCAAAATAGTCCCCCGCCAAGGCCAGGGCGATTCCTGCGGAAGCCGCAATGGAAGCATATACGTCAGCCAGATGATCGTAAGCCGTCGCAATAAGGCCTTTACTGTTTGCGGCTCGGCCCAGTCTCATCGTATACACGTACAGCCACTGCTTCCAGACCAGGGAAATCACCGCCGCGATCAGTGCAAGGATATGGGCTTCGCCCGGCGGCTCGAAAAGCGCCATAACCGCATGATACCCCATGTAGATTGCCGCGGCGCCCAGCAGAAGCGCGACGGCCCCCGAGCCGAGCACCTCCGCTTTGCCGTGCCCGTAAGGATGGTCGTGGTCGGCCGGGCGGTTGGAAATCCGCATGGAGCTGTATGCTGTGGCCGTGGCAATCACGTCCCCGGCATTATGTATTCCGTCTGCAATCAGAACCTGGCTGCCGAATAACCAGCCGACGGCCAGCTTGATACCCGTTAGGATGACATTGCTAATCAGGCTGATCCAGATCGCAACCATCGACTTGCGCTGTTCCATCAACCCGTCCCCTTCCGTTTGTTCCCATCTAGTATTGCCCCCGCGGTGGGATAAAATGCCTGCATGCGTTTCCCTCTATGGAATAGATGAAAAAAGAACCGCAAGGGCAAGCGAAGGCCAGCTGACACGGGCTCAGCTGGCCTTATGTATTTGTTACGCCGCCGCGGCGGGTTTGAAACAGCGGGCAGCACGAGAGCCCAATCCGAATCCGATTCCGCTCTCGTTCAGCGGCCTTTCGGCTGAAGAACGCTGCGGCAGTCAGTACAGGGTTGTTCTACGGTTGTTCTACAGCTCGTTTTCAGTTGCCTTGGCTGTTCTGGCTGTTCTGGCTGTTCTGGCTGTTCTGGCTGTTCTGGCTGTTCTGGCTGTTCTACAGCCATTTCGGATGTTTCGGCTCTTCTCCAGCCGTCTCCCGCTGATCTCCGGCAATCATCTCTGGTGCTTCTCCGGTACTCCCGGCCATCCTGCCTCGGATTGCCTCGTATGCCCGCACAACCGCCATGCCGCTATCTCAGCATGGTGCCCATCCGCCGGGCCGCCTCCATCACGACCGGAGCCTGCTCCAGCATGGCCTCCAGCGTGAGCCGGTTGGACGGCCCCGACACCGCCAGCGCGGCCACAAGCTTGCCCGCGCGGTTGAACACCGGAGCGGCGAGCGCCGCCGCTCCCGGTTCGCGCTCCTCGACGCTGGTGGCGTAGCCCGCCTTCCGCGTCTCATGAAGCTGCTGCAGGAACGGTTCCCGCGGGATGCCCGCAAGCTCGGCCTCCAGCATCGCCTGTTCCTGCACCTCCGCCTCGCCGAAGGCGAGAAGGACCTTGCTCGATGCCCCGACGAACAGGGGCATTCTTGCGCCGACCGGCGCGACCCGCCGGATCGCGTGGTTGCTCTGCACGGCCTGGACGCGCACCCGCTCCCGGCCGTCGCGCACGTACAGCGAGATCGTCTCGTTCACCTGATCGCGCAGGCGTTCCATCTCCGGCAGCAGGATCATGCCGGGATCGTCGCTCTGGGACATGTGCGCGGCAAGTTCCCAGATGCTGAAGCCGAGCCTGTATTTGTCTCCGTCGGATTCCCGCACAAGGAATCCCTTCGCCTCAAGAGACGCAAGGAGACGGTAAACCGTGCTTTTATGCAAAGAGACTTTGGATGAAATCTCCGTTAACGTCAGTTCGGTTGCGTCGGTATAACACAGGAGTACATCCAGTGCCCGTTCCACGGCGCGGACAGTCGATTTTGCTTCCTCCATCGGGTTTCACCACCGCCTATTTTTGTTTCACATAGTGAAACTCTGTTTCTTTTATTATACTTGATGAACCCCCGAAAGGCAAAGGAAAAAACCGCCCGGAAGCCTTGTATTACAGCGAGATTACAAGACAATTAACATTGTGTTGCACATATTGACGAAGCATGTAAGTTGACATAATATAAGAGTACCACGAGGTCCTTTTCAGAATATTTAGTTAATTATAAACCTTCTAATATTCAGGTTCCTACTAACTAAATTCTCCTACAAAGACCCATTCTCCAAAGGAGGGAACCTATATGAGCATGAATCCCGTTAACTCGACTCCCCTTCAACCCGCACCGCTGGATCATATTCCGGTTAAATCGATTTCGCGACGCAAGAAGGTTGTCCTGCTTTCCGTTCTCTGCTTCTTTGTGCTCTGTTCCAGTCTGATCCTCGGCTTCCACGGTTTTATCGCTTGGACCCTGGCCCGGCCTACCATTGCGCCGTTAAGCTCGAACCCTGCGAAAGCGGCCGGTCTGCCTTATCAGAATGTGACTTTTCCCAGCTCGAACGGCAGCAGCACTTTAAGCGGCTGGTACATTCCGACCGACCAAGCTTCCTCCCAGACGGTTATTTTCTCGCACGGGTACGGCGGCAACCGCGAAGAACTGTGGGTTCCCATCTATTCTCTTGCCAAAAAACTTCATGACAGCGGATACAACGTCCTGATGTTCGATTACGGCTATGTCCATCCCGAGAACGACCGCATCGTAACGGCGGGAATCCAGGAATCCAAAGAGCTTCTGGGCGCCGTTAATTATATTAAAAATAAAGGCTCCGAGCGCGTTTATGTATGGGGCTTCTCCATGGGAGCGGGCACCGCCCTCCAGGCCGCCCTGCAGACCAAGGATATCGACGGCATGATTCTGGACAGCACTTTCCTGCTCAATCCCGATACGCTTTATCATAATATGAAACAGTATGTAAATATTCCTAAATTCCCGTCGCTTCCTCTCGTCCGTGTATTTTTCCCGCTTCTGAACGGGGTTAACATGAACCAGATTCCGTATCAGGCCGTCACGACCCATGAATATCCGATGCCGATTTACTTCATTCATGGCGATGAAGACGAACGGGCTCCGCACGAAATTGCCGAAGGGGTTTATAAAAATCAGCAAAATGTGTTCACCAACTACTGGATGCTCCCTACGGGCAAGCATGAGCTGATCTACTCCGCAAAACCCGACGAATATATCACCCGTACCTTCGGGTTTCTGAAAACCATCTCCCGTCCCCAGCTTTCGGAATCCGGTTTCGTGGAAATGTAAGTAGAATAGGCCAATCCCTCCCTTGAATAAGAATAGGAATAACGCTGATTCCGGGGAGGTTAGTCCTGATGCTTTCGGTCTACGGCAGCTTGATGCCGCTTAGGATTTTAGAAGAAATCCGTTTCTGGAAAACCCAGGAGAAGGAACACACCGTCGTTATCCGTGAACTTGTCCCCACACTGGAGCCTGTCTATGTGCAGGCGCTCAAGGATTGGGAGGAAGTTTTCGCCAAGACGGAGGCCGCTGCCGTTCAATGGGTAGAATGGGCGATCCGTACGCAAAATCCCACCGATCCCTTCCTTCAGCAGCAGCTGCGGCAGCTGATCGACGTCTCCACCAAGCAGTCGGTTCAATTCATCGAATTTTTGCAAATCATTGAAAAAGAGAGCAAGCCCGTCAGCTCGAATCCCGTTATCAAAATCGTCATCGAGCACATTATCCGCGAGTCGGAGTATTTCCTCGGCACGCTCAAAGGGCTCGAGACCGCCCAGAAAGGCAGCCCGTACGGGCCGGGCAGCTGGGGCTTCGGCGTTCCCGGCCAATGGCCGCCCGGCGGACCTCCCGGCCTCGGCGGCTACGCGGGCCAAGCCGGTGACGGGCCGGGAGCTTTCGGAGCGCCCGGCAGTCCGGGACTTCCCGGAGCCCCGGGAAGCTGGGGCTCGCCCGGCTATTACGGGCCGGGCGGCGTAGTAGTCCCGCCCGGAGCAGGTCCGGGAGGCGGGCCGGGCTTCAGCGGCGGGCCAGCCTTCAATCCAGGCTCGCCAAGCACGTCCATCAGCGGAGCCGGCAGCTCGCTGAATGGCGTCAGCACGCCGGTGCAAGCCGGCGGCGGAGGGACCGGGCCGGGACAGTACGGGCTCTACAGTGTCCCCGTACCCGGTCACGATTCGGACGGTCCCGCACCCGTACCCGGAGGACTGCCGGGTTATTCCTCCGGCGGGCAGGGCCATTCCTCCGGCAGCTCGGGCTTCTCCGCCCCGCAGAAGGGCACATGGCCCGGCACAAGCGTGCCTCCCGGCTTCGGCGTCGGGGTGCCCGGACCTCCGGCGAGCTACACGCCGGGACCGTCCGCCTATCCCGGCGCGGGGATCGGGCCCGTCGGGCCGGATGGCCCCTGGGACATCCGCACGGAGGGTGACCGTCCGCCCATGAGCGATATGGCGGCGCAAAGCGGCGCAGCGCCTCCTCCGGCGCACACGGCCGGTCAAGGGCAGACCGCTCCGGCTCTGTCGCCCTACAAGCCCGTGCCGATAGGCGGGCATAAGCTGCCTCCCCTGCCGTACGCCTACAATGCTCTGGAGCCTCATATCGACGAGGCGACCATGCGCGAGCATCACGACAAGCATCACAAAACCTATGTCGATGATCTCAACAAGGCCGAGCAGATGCTCGCGAAAGCCCGCGACAGCGGCGACTTCGACCTCGTCAAGCACTGGGAGCGGGAGCTGGCGTTCAACGGTGCGGGCCATTACCTGCACACGATTTTCTGGAACATCATGAAGCCGAACGGCGGAGGGAAGGCTTACGGTCCGATTGCCGCCGAGATCAACAAATCGTTCGGCAGCTTCGACCGGTTCAAGAAGCAGTTCACCGAAGCCGCCAAGAAAGTGGAGGGCGGAGGCTGGGCCATTCTGGTCTGGAGCCCGCGCAGCCACCGGCTTGAAATTTTGCAGGCCGAAAAACACCAGAACTTGTCCCAATGGGACGTCATTCCCTTGCTGGTGCTCGACGTGTGGGAACACGCTTATTACCTCAAACATAAAAGCAACCGCCCCAAATACATCGAAGACTGGTGGAAAGTCGTCAACTGGGATCATGTCAACGAACGATTCGAACCCGCCAGCAAGCTCACCTGGCTTCCTTATTAAGCGGCAAAGGGGCTGCTGCCGGAGCCATTTTGATTTTATAGGCCCCGCTTCAAATCAACGATGCTATAAAAAAAGATCTCATCTCCACCTAAAGGTGGGTTTGAGATCTTTTTGCTTCCCAGTTTCCTATACGGTCCTGCCATGCGCACGATTTTGAGACACCATCTTCCTCAGGAAGGGTATGGCTAAAAGAGCAGGTCCCTTCTATCCGCCTGCGGTCGGCTACCGTCATACGGAGCCGTACACCGCACGCTTCCGTGACGGGTTATTCCGCCACAATCCACTTCGTATCTATCGCCTCGAAATGCGGGCTCCACTCGGACGGATGCTCCGTATCGCAAATAACCGCGTGGACTTCCTTCAAATCCGAAATTTTGTAGAAGTGCGTCTTGCCGTTCTTCGTGTGATCCATCAGCGCGACAGTCTGCGCCGCATGCTCCATAAACTTGCGGACGAGAAGCCCCCGTTCGGCGTCGTAGCTCGTTAATCCGCTTTGCGGGTGCAGCCCGTCGACGGCAACGAACGCTTTGTCCACGTAGAACGATTCCATCATACTCTCGGCTACCGAGCCCGATGCGCGGTAATGCTTCGCGTTGATTTTGCCCCCGATAAAATAAATTTCTCCGGAGAACATGTCTTTGTTCTTGTATTCGATAAGCAGCGACAAGGCGGGCACCGACGGTGTCAGAACGGTCAGATTCCGTGTATTCGCCAAGTAATTGATCATCTGAAGAGTCGTCGTTCCGTCGTCGATAACGATCACGTCGTTATCCCGGACCATGGCGGCGGCCGCCCGGCCGATCCTCTTCTTCTCCTCCGCTTTCGTGACCTCCCGGTTAAAGGGGGAGGGCTCTTCCCTCATCAGGTCAAACTTGACCGCTCCGCCGTACACGCGCTTGAGCTTGTTTTCCTGCTCCAGCTCCTCCAGGTAGCGCCGGATCGTCTCCGAGGAAACTTCGAAATGCTCCACGAGTTCGTGTGTCCGGACTTTATTGTGAAGATTCAGCAAGTGGAGGATGTGTTCCTTGCGTTCTTCCCCTACTAGAGACACATGCCCGCCTCCGTTCTTTCGGTTCTTTGGTAGTTTCCGGATTCATTATACCCAACCTTGCGTCAGGGGGACAGCCTTTTGTGGATAGGGCGCCCGGGCAAGGACCCGAACGGCGGTAAACAGAGACGGTTTAGCCGCTTAAATTATCGGACGTTACGATTTTGTATCTTTCATTCTTTCTATGCCGTGTATAAAAAGAACTAGGCAGCAGCTGGCGCAATCTGCGTTAAGAGGCACCCGGCGCGTTTCACACCTCCGCCGGTTCCCGTTCCTTCAAAACCTCGGTATCCTGGTGGATGCGGATGCCCCGCTTCTCCAGCTCGGCGAATACCGCCTGCGGCTCGAAAGCTTCTTCCGGCGTCAGAATGCCCGCCTTGTGGACACGGCCTTCGGCGATCATGACAGCCGCAATGGCCATAGGAATTCCCACGTTGCGGGTGTAGGCGCGAAGCCCTTGCCAGCCCGGTACGGAGCCGTCGGAGGCCGGATGGGTATGCGTAAGCGTGAGGCGCATAGGCACTCCGTTCCGGACGCCGGTGACTTCGATATGCAGCGCATAGCCATACAGCTGCGTCTCCGAGCCTTCGCGGGAGTGGTACAGGTATTCGCTGACGCAGTCCATAATGCCGATCTCCGTCCCGTTGATCCGGATCTTGTCGTTGCGCATAAATCCGTACTCATAGAGCGCCTGGACGAGTCTCATATTCGGCTGCGGCCACGTACCGCGGACTTCGATCAGACGCACGCCTTTGCCGGCCAGAGCTTTCGCCAGCGTCTTCGTTTCGGCATGCGGGATAATGTATTGGAGTGACGTTCCGTAAGGCTCGGGAAGCCGGACTTCACGGGGACGGGCAAACGGCTGGACCTGAATGAACTCCCCGTTTTCGTACACGACACGGCCCGGAAGGTTCGGATCGTACTCGTAGGTCGTCGTTTCCGTGATGGACCTGGAAAAGGCGATCGGCCGGTAGGAGCCGTGACTGACACGGACAGTATCGACCGTATCGAGCTGCGAGGCGGCATGCATCGCCATCATCTGGGTCACGCCCGGGGTCATGCCGAAGCCGGGTACGCATGTTTTGCCGTGCCGCTCAAACAGAGACGCCGAAGCATCCTCGTCCCCGAAGCCGTTCAGATTAATCCCGTGGCAGCCTGCTTCCGCAATGCACGCCGTAGACAATCCGTTAAGCGCGATCGCCGTGCCGTCCATGACGATATCGTAGCCCCGCATCTGCGCGACGGTCGCTTCTTTGTCATATACGTTCACTTTTATGAAATCCACGCGCGGATCGTCTAGTTCCCGCACGACCTTGCGCCCTTCTTCTTCGTTGAAATCGGCAACCGTAATTTGCTCAAAAGCGGAATACCGGACAAGATCCAGTATCGCTTCCCTGCAAATCCGGCCCGCCCCGCCCAGACAAAATACTTTCATGATGCACCCCTCTCCGGCAAATGGTCCTTCCGCTTGGTAAGGCTAGTCGCGCCCTTCCTTTAGTTCCTTGCTGACGCCGATTCAAAAGTATCTTCGATGACACCCGCTATCGTGCCGACAAGACGCCGCATATCGGCCGGATGAATATCGCCGATCGAGCCGATGCGGAAAGTCTGGGCGGCGGATATTTTGCCCGGATAAATGACGAACCCGTTCTTCTTTAATTCCTCGTAAAAAGCCTGGAACGTGAAACCGGGCATGTCCGGATAATAAAAGGACGTAATGAAAGGAGACTGCACGGACGAGTCCAGCAGCGGACGGAAGCCGACTGCCTTCATTCCTTCGGCAAGCACACGCTGGTTCTCGGTGTAACGCAGGTGACGGGCTCCGATGCCGCCCTCGTCCTCCAGCTCCTTCAGCGCCTCGTGAAAAGCTCTCACCACGTGCGTGGGAGAAGTGAACCTCCACTTGCCCGATTGGCGCTCCATCGTGTTCCACTGGTCATACAGATCCAGAGACAGAGACCTTGCCTGTCCTTCGCAGCGCTTGAGTTCTTCCGTGCGGGCCAGTACGAAGCCGAAGCCCGGAACTCCCTGAATGCACTTGTTCGCGCTGCTGATCAGATAATCGATGTTCAGCTCGCTCATGTTCATTTCAATGCCGCCGAACGAGCTCATCGCATCCACGATAAAAGTTTTGCCGTATTTCTTTGCGGCCGCTCCGACTTCGGCTATAGGATTAAGCATGCCCGTCGTCGTTTCCGAATGAACGACCGCCACATGGGTGACCGCCTCATCCTGCCGGAGCAGCTCCTCCAGGGCAGCGGGACTGACCGGGCTGAGCTCCCCCGAATCGAGAACGGCCGTCTCAATGCCGAGCACCTGCGCCATCTGGGCGATACGGTCTCCGTAAGCCCCGTTCGTCAGCACCGCCAGCTTGCCTCCCTGCGGAATAACGGAGCCGATAACGGACTCCACGCAGAACGTTCCGCTGCCCTGCATCAGCACGCAGGTGTAGCCTTCCGCACCTCCCGCGCCCAAAGCGACAAGGCGGGAGCGGATATCCTGGACCAGTCCGTTGTAATCGCGGTCCCAGGTGCACCAGTCCCGCAGCATGGCCGCCTTGACCCGCTTCGTGGTCGTAAGCGGTCCCGGCGTCAGCAGCAGGTATTCGTTGTCCGGCATCGCCGAGTACATGGTGTCCGTCTGTACCATTTCCGCTTCCTCCTTACGCATGACGCACACCTTCCGGCCCGGCAGAGGCAGCCGCTCCCGCAGATACGCCTGCGCCGGCCTTCAAGCGCGCTTCAATCAATTCCAGCACCTCATCCAGTTTGCCTACGGATTCAATCACATAGTGGGCTCCCGCTTCATAAAACCTCTCGCGCACTTCCTCGCATCTGCGCTTCAATTCCTCCGGCGGGCAGGCCGATACCTCCGCTTCGCTCATACCGAGCTCACTGCTCCCGAGCACAATCCCGACCGTCCAGACTCCCGCGTTCAAGCCTTCCCGGATGTCGCTCAAGGTATCTCCGACTTTCACGACATGATGAAGCGGGTAAACTCCGAGACGGATGCAGTTTTCGTAGATCATCCAGGGATACGGACGGCCCGCAGGCATCTTCGTAGGCGTCACGAGCACATCGGGACGGTAGCCTTTTTTGCCGGCTTCCTCCACCACGATGTTCATCATTTCTTCGGTATACCCGGTTGTGGACCCGATTTTGATCCCCCGTCCGCGCAGTCTTTCCATGAGTTCCAGCACACCCGGAACCGGCTCGCAGTGATTGCGCAGCGAGGCAAACAGAAGCGGCTCAAAATCCGCATACAAGGCATCCGTATCGCGATCGTCGGGGCGGCGGCCGAATTTTTGTTCCCAAAGGTCGGCAACGCGGGGCATTTTCGTAATTTCACGAATGTGATCCCACTTTAGGAGTCCCATCGGCTCCCGCGCTTCCTGCTGTGTAATTTCAATGCCTTTGCGGCGGAAAATTTCTATAAAAACGTTCAAGGGAGCAAAGCAGCCGTAATCTACAGTCGTGCCAGCCCAGTCCATAATGACGGCTTTGATCATGTGAAGTCTCCTCCTGGTTAACGGACCGGGGCGGCACATCCGCACGTCCGGCTCCGTTTTCGCTTTGATGAAATAAGAAGTAATGACGTTTATAGCAGAGATGGTTAACGTTCAACCCGTTAAAACATTATTTCCGCTGCCAGGCGGAAGCCCGGTTCCGCATCACTTTCGTAAGCTGCTCATAGCCGATCCTCACGGCAATGTTGGTCAGCAGAATAAGGACGGACATGGCGGCGGCCGGGGCGGTATCCCCCGCATCGTCCATATTGACAATGGCTACCGAAGCCAGCTTGAAATCGGCGGAGTAAAGAAACACGACTGCCGACACGGTTACCATGGAATTCACAAAGTAATAAACGAACATTTCCAGAACAGCCGGCAGGGACATGGGGACCGTTACCCGTGCGAATGTCCGGTAGAACGGAACCCGCATCGATTCCGATACCGTCTCGAATTCTTTGTCGAGTTTTTTGAGCGCCGCTGTCGCCGTAATAAAAGGAACGGCATAGAAATGCACGATGTTGGCCAGTACGACGATCCAGATGGTGCCGTAAATTCCGCTAAGCGGATTGTCCGGCCGGTTGAAGAAGAAGATAAAGGCCAGGCCGATCACCATCCCCGGCAGCGCGAGCGGCAGAATGGACAAGAAATAAGCAAACTGCCGCAGAGCGTGCCAGTGGCGCACTTTTTCAATAAGATAAGCGAAAATGAATGTAACCGCCGTACCGATCAAAGCGGTATAGAGAGCCGCCTGCATGCTGTTCCAGAAGGGAGCCAGCCCTTCACCGGCCACGGATGTGAAATCGAAATGATTCCACGTAAACGACAAATCATAGGGCCACACTTTAATCACGGAAGCGAAAACTACGGCTCCGAGCAGGAGCAGGATGGCGCCCCCGATGGAGCTGCAAATCACGTAAAAGACGGCGTTGCGCCAGCTTCCTTTCTGTATCCGGTAAGGAACCGATTTGGAGGAAACGAGCGCCTTCTGCCTCCGTTCCACGAAGCGGTCCACCGCAAAAGCCAGGACAGCCGGCAGTGTAAGCAGAATGCCTACGGCCGCGCCCATCGTCATGTTCTGCTGGCCGATCACCTGTTTGTAAATATCCGTCGCGAGCACATTGTAGTTGCCCCCGACGATTTTCGGGGCGCCGAAATCCGTAAAGCTCATCGTAAAGCAGACGAACAGAGCGCTGATGACGCCGTATTTTACGCTGGGCAGCGTCACGCTCAGGAAGGTTCTCCACTTCCCCGCTCCAAGCGTTTCGGCCGCTTCGTACAGCCGGTTGTCGGTTACCGCCAGCGACACGAGCATAATCATCATCGCCTGGGGAAAAGTGTAAGCCACCTCCGCCAGCACGATTCCGACCGGGCCGTACAGGCCGATATCCAGCCCCGCCGGCAGAAGACCGAACAAACCTGTCGTTACCAGCCCCTGGTTGCCGAACAAATAAATAAGACCGATCCCGTGCATCATTGTCGGGGCAAAAAGCGGGAGCAGCGCAATATAGCGGAAAAGCGTCCTGCCTTTGATATCCGTGCGGGTCAGCGCATACGCATACAAGAACGCGAGACCGACTGAGATGACTGTAGTGAGTAAAGACACGTTCAAGGTATGGATCAGGGAACGGAGAAGGGCCGGTGTCGTGAAATACACGACAAAGTTTTCCAGACCCGCGAACTGTCCCGTTTTATCGTAAAACGCTTTGGAAAACAACCCGATCAGGGGCAGCAGCACCGTAACGGCCAGCACCGCGATCATGAGGGCGATAAGAGCCTGCTGTATCCGCTCCTCTTTGCCGTGCCGGCGCCTGATCCTTCCCGTTCCCTTAAGACTGGAACGAAGGTCTCTGGCGGCGCCCTGCACCCTGCGTACGATCATCATGACAAGGACTCCTTTCTCTTACTTCGCTGCGGCCTGGGGTTCGAAGGCGATCAGTCTTTCTTCCGGCAGGCAGAGCGACAGCTTCTTATTCTTCTCGAGGCCCAGCTGCTGATAATGCTGGGCGGACACGTGGATCGTCATCGGGCGTCCCAGCGGCTCTCCGCCGCTGTCCAATACGTCCAGCATGACGTGATAGAAAGGTCCGCGGAATTCGATGCCGCGGACGACGGCCGGTATGCCGCCGCGCGAGCCGGGCTCTTCGGCGCCGATATGCTCGGGCCGGACCGCCATCATGCCGGAGCCGCGCACACCCCTTTCCTGGAGCTCGGCACCGTCCAGGAAGTTAATCGCGCCGATGAAATCGGCTACGAACGGCGAAGCCGGCCGTTCGTAAACCTCTCTCGGCGTGCCGATCTGTGCGACCTCCGCATTGTTCATCACCACAATGCGGTCCGCCATCGTCAGCGCCTCCTCCTGGTCGTGCGTCACCATGATGGTCGTGACGCCGATCTTCTCCTGCAGCGCGCGGATTTCTCCGCGGAGCTTGTGCCGCACCTTGGCGTCCAGCGCCGACAGCGGCTCGTCCAGCAGCAGGAAGTCCGGAGAAAGCGCGACGGCGCGGGCGAGCGCGATCCGCTGCTGCTGGCCTCCCGAGAGCTGGGACGGGTACTTGTCCCGCATCTCCCAGAGGTCCACCAGGTCCAGCGATTCTCTCACCTTCTCGGCGATATCCCGTTTGCCCAGCTTCCGGCTCTTCAGACCGAAGGCGATGTTCTGCGCGGCCGTCATGTTCGGGAACAGGGCATACGACTGGAACATCATGCCGAAATTCCGTTGAGCCGGAGGAAGAGCGGTGATGTCTTTTCCTCCTGCCGACACTGTGCCCGAGTCCGGGCTTTCCAGTCCGGCGATAATGCGGAGCAGCGTCGTTTTGCCGCAGCCGCTGGGGCCGAGCAGACAGACGAATTCGTTTTTGCGGACATCCAGATGAATGCTGTCCAAGGCCGTGAACGAACCGAAAGTTTTACGGATGCCCCGGATCGATAAGTGTGCCTGATTCATGTGTTTCTCTCCTTCCGGCTGCCGGCTTGACGCTTCGGGCTTGTTGCCGCAAGCGGGATCGCCGCTTTATTTTAGGATTTGGGCTCGCTCTTGGCGTTGTAGCGTTTTTCCCACTCTTTCAAAATGCTGTCTCTATTCTTCGCCGCATCGTTCAGGTCGTATTTGATGAGCTGGCTGAGCGGATCTTTGGAGTAGCCTTCCGGAATCGTGCCGGAGCCGTCGTTCACACTGATGATCGCATAGTTCTTGTTGTAGGCTTTCATCGCTTCGTCGCTGATCGCCCAGTCCAGGAATGCCTTCGCTTCGGGCTTGATCGCCGCTTTCTTCATCAAAGCGTTCGCTTCCACATCCCAGCCGGAGCCTTCCTGAGGGAATACAACCTCAACCGGCGCGCCTTTCTTCTTCTCCTGAATGCCGCGGTAACCGAACGAGATGCCGATCGGGTATTCTCCGGCAGCCGCCATCTTGGCCGGTTTGGAACCGGAGTGTGTGTAGACGGCGATATTTTCATGAAGCTTGTCCATGAACTCCCAGGACGGCCCTTTGCCGTAAAGCTGCTGCCAGCCCGTCACATCGAAAAATCCCGTTCCCGAGGAAGCCGGGTTAGGCATCACGATCATGCCTTTATATTCGGGCTTGATCAGATCCTGGTAAGTCTTCGGAACCGGGAGCTTCTTTTTCTCCAATTCCTTCGTGTTGACGATAAGAGCCGTTTCCCACGCGTCGATGCCCACCCATTTCGCCGGTGTGCCGGTGCTCTTGAACATCGGGGAGACACGTTCGATCCCTTTGGGCGAGTAACCCTCCACCATGCCGTTCTGATCGAGCACAAGCAGGCTGGTCGCCGCTACGCCCCAGACGACGTCCGCTTGCGGGTTATCTTTCTCGGCCAGCAGCTTGGCCGTAATGATGCCCGTCGAATCCCGGACAATATTTACCTTTACATCCGGATTCGTTTTTTTGAACGATTCGAGGTAAGCTTTAATCTGATCGTCTTCCAGTGCGGTGTACACCGTCAGGTCGCCTTTCAGGGCGGCGTTTTGGGAACTGCCCTCTTTGCTTCCCGCCTTTTCCGGGGGGTTGGTCGCGGCGCCCGCTTCGCTGCCGCTTTTTCCGCAGCCCGCCAGAAGGGAAATCGCCATAAGAAGAGTCAGGCAAAGTGATGCTGTTTTTTTCATGACCGTCGTTCATCCTCTCGAATTTGTAAAATGGGATAAGCTGCTTTTGAATTCGTTTCTCTTACAGTTGTTATGGTAAAGAAGTTTTGTAAACTCACGATTAAATACAAGTAAAGATTGTGTATTTTATTTTATTTAATTGTTTTTAGTTGGTATTTGTTCGTATATACACAACAAAAAAAGACAGCCTTTACGGCTGCCTTTTCGTTTGCAGTTGATTGGAGATCCAATTTTGCTTGGGTTCTGCTTGGGTTTATTTTGCCTGGGTCGAAATACACTGGGTATCCTGGATCGGCTACCCTCCGGACTTTCTCCGCAGGTTGTCCCAAGCTACTTAATCAGCGACAAAAACTCCGCCCGTAAGGCCGAATCCGTCCGGAACGAGCCGCGTACGGCCGACGTGACGGTTTTGCTGCCGGGCTTCTTCACGCCGCGTGAGCACATGCACAGATGCTCGCCTTCCACGACGACCATGACGCCATGCGGCTCCAATACCTCGTCCAGCGTGTTGGCGATCTGGGAAGTGATCCGCTCCTGCACCTGCAATTTGCGGGTGATGGCTTCCACCAGACGGGCGAATTTGCTTAAGCCCGCGATTTTGCCGCTCGGAATGTAGCCTACGTGGATTTTGCCGAAAAACGGCGCCATATGATGCTCGCACTGGCTGTAATAGACGATGTCCTTGATGATGACGAGCTCTTCGTGCTGCTCATCAAAAGTTACGCCGAGCACGTCGTGGAAATCCGCCTCATATCCGGCGAAAATTTCCTCGTACATACGGGCTACGCGCGCCGGAGTATCCAGCAGCCCCTCGCGTTCCGGGTCTTCGCCGATCAGGCGCAAGATTTCCCGGATATGTCCTTCGATCTGTTCGCGGTTATCCGCTGCCTTGGTGTTTTTGTATTCTTTAGCCGGCATGTTGCTCTCCTTCCGATCCGTTTCCTATGATATGGTTCACCAGCTTGCCGCCGTACTGCAGCGCGAAACTGTTGCGGTGCGCTTTGCCGAGGAGCATGCCGCCCTGCAGCAGTGCGGTTAGCGCGACGGCCGTTTCCCTGGCTTTCATGCCATGAAGGTTGATCTCTTGATTAGCCGCCCCTTCCTGCAGGCAGGCCTCAATTCTGTTCTCTATGTCTTCCAGAAAATTCACCAGCAGGCGGCGCAGTTCTTCATACCGCTCTCCCAGCTCAAGAACCAGGTTACCGATATAGCAGCCCCTGCGGCAGTCATGCTCTTCCGCGGCAGCCTGCATGAGCCGGAACATTCGTCTCAGCCTATCCTGCGGACCCAGCGTCCGGTTGTCCAGCGAGGGCCCGAATATCTGCTCCTCCATCAGCGCGATCTTCTGCTGAATGACTTGCCGGCCAAGCTCTTCTTTACTCTTAAAATGATAATAAAAGTTGCTTTTCACTACGCCGCACTGGGAGAGAATTTCTTCCAGGCCCGTAGCCTGAAAGCCTTGCTCGTGAAACAGCTCCATGGCAGCAGCGATAATTTTGTCTTTGTTGCTGGGCATAAGCCAACCACCTCTGGATAATACTGGTCCGTTCTACTCAAAGGGCCGAGCAGCCTGTAAATCAGGACTCCCGGCCGCTTCATGCGGATCTTTTATTTGGATCTTGCATTTTTATTCGGCTTTTTGCTGGTCAGGTTCTGGTTCTTCATCATGGTCTGCACTTTGTTCATCTGCTGCTTGTTCATGTTGTAGCCCATCTGCTTAGCCATTTTCTGGATCATTTCCGGATTGTTCTGCATCGACTCGAGTTGTTTACGGAGATAGAACACCCCGATAAAAAAGCCTCCGACCAGTCCCGCGATCAAGGTCAGAATCGGAATGATAATTTGCCACATCCTGCTTTTCCCCCTGCGTTCAAAGATTGTTTTCAGACAAACCCATCATAGCATTATAAAGCCGAAAATCCAAGCATCTCAGGCCAACACGTGTTCGATAAAAAGCGTCGTGTGTTTCGCCAGATCCATTTCCTTCACATCGTACTCTTTGCCGCCGTCCTGTTTGATGATGCGGACCACCGGACGGCCCGGCAGGCCCCGGTGCTGGCCGACCACAACACCCGTTTCACGGGTGGACAGACGTACGGAAATACCCGTCGGATACACCGATACGGTGCGCAGGAAGTGAATCAGGACGTCCCTGTCCAGCTTCGTGCCCGCCATAGCCATCATATGCTCGATCGCCACATGGGGAAGCAGTCCGGTGTTCAGGCCGCTGCCGTGAAGCAAATTGTCGTAGGTATTGGCCGCACTGACGATCTTTGCGTATAAATGAATCTGCTCGCCGAGCAGCCGGCGCGGCTTGCCGAGCCCGTCGGGCGTTTCGTGATGCTGGAACGCGACATGCGCGATAAGCAGGCTGTATTCCCGCTTGGCTTTAAGCAGCTCGAAGCCTCTCCACGTATGATGCAGCCGGTCGTCCTTGGACTCGTCGTCCGTAATCCGGTCCAGCTTGCCCACGTCATGGAGCAGCGCTCCGATAGCAAGCTCTTTCAACTGCTGCGCATTTAAATTCATGTTGATTCCGATCATCGTGGAAATCATGCAGACGTTAAGCGCATGCAGATACATGTCATTGTCTTTCGTGCGGATATCCGTCAGCTGGATCAGAACATCCTTGTTTTTTAAAATTTCATCCAGCAGCGTATCCACGTTCTTACTCATGTGGCGGGTGTTAAAGTCTTTGCCGGACCGGATGGAGTCGAAATTGTCCAGCATCTGCCGGATGACAATCCGCTTCGTTTCCTCGCTGACGACTTCGGGAATCTCAATATCGTCCGTCAGCGCGTCCTGGATATAGAGCATGGACACTCCAATACGTCTTAGCGTATTAATCATATAAACGGTAAGCTGAACCCCCTCGGCCAGCATGACCGCCCCGGACGCCGTAAAGATCGTCTTCCCCAGATATTGTCCGGGTTCTATGGAATCAATTGGAACATATTTCATGCTTTCCACTCCCGATTCTTCGATGTATGCCGGACATCCGCCGGCTTCCAGCCCTCATGCTCAAGCAGGGCCGTCTTGACGGGGAGCCCGCCCCCGTATCCTACCAGCTGCCCGCCTGCGCCGATAATGCGGTGGCACGGGATTACGATCGGGACCGGGTTGCGGTTGTTGGCCCCGCCGACCGCCCTGACCGCCTGAGGCGATCCGATAGCGGCGGCGATGTCTTTATAGGAAGCGGTGGCTCCGTACGGAACGGACAGCAGCGCCGTCCAGACCCGAAGCTGAAACTCCGTGCCCCGCAGATCGAATGCGAGGTGGAAGGAGCGTCGTTGTCCGCTGAAATATTGTTGAAGCTGTTCACTTATTTCCCGGAGTCCTCCGGGATTCGGGACAAGGATGCCGCCCGGTATCCAGCGGTCTCTCCACTGCTCCAGCTTGCGGACCGCTTCCGGCACGCTGCCGAATTCGATCGCGCAGAGCCCCTTCTCTGTCCTCGCAAGAAGCAGAGGACCGATCGGCGAATCCAGCGTATCGGTTTCTATCCGGACAGGTTCCCCTGCCGCAGTGACCGTTTTCCTGCCGTTACCGTCCATTCCTCATCCCTCCGCTTCCGGTTAGTCGGCTGCCGCGTCCCGGCTGCACCGCTGAGTTCGGCCGGGACCTACGCCGCTGAGCTCGGCCGGGACCGTTGCGGCCGCGCTTATCGCTTCGTTGCACCCGCATGTACGGCTTCCACGCTGTCCGCGCTTCTCCGGGTTACTGCCCGCTTCCCCTGGGGAAGCCGTACTACTCTCCGGCAAGAAGGCGCCATACCGGAGGCGGAGCCGCCTCCTCCGGACAGAAGGTCTGTCCTTATGCCGTCCTCCTGCACAGCCGGACTTCCCGGCAGCCCGCGGGGGCTATCTCGCCCCCGTTGCCTCTCCGGCGTCGTCCGCCCGGGCCCCTCCGGCCGCTTCCGCCGCCGGACTGCCGCCGCTTGGCGGAAGCCCGCCGAGCTTCCGCGCCGCCTGGTCCAGCTCGGCAAGCACCGCTTCGTCGCGCTCGCCGCGCTGCGCCCGGAGGACGGCGTCCAGCGCGGCCTCGCCTCCGATCTTGCCGAGCGACCAGGCCGCCGTGGCCCGCAGCTCCGGACGCGGATCGTCCCTCAGCAGGGAAGCGAGCACCGGAACAGCGGACCGGTCTTTGAAATTGCCCAGCGCCAGCACCGCATTGCGCTGAATGGGCTTGCGCCCTCTCCAGGCCGCCGAGCTTCTTCCGAAGCGCTCCTTGAATTCCCGGTTGCCCATGGTGAGCAGCGGGACCAACAGGGGCTTCACGACGTCGTGATCCGGCTGGAGATCCTCGTGGTGCGTCCAGTTCTTGCCCTTGTTAACCGGGCAGACGATCTGGCACGTATCGCATCCGTACAGCCGGTTGCCGATCTTTTCCTTGAACTCGTCCGGAATCATTCCCTTCGTCTGCGTGACGAAGGAGATGCACCGGCTGGAGTTCAGCTGACCGGGCCCGACAAGCGCTCCCGTCGGGCAGGCGTCGATGCAGATCCGGCATTCCCCGCACTGGTCCATAATAGGAGTATCGGCGGGGAAAGGAAGATTTGTAAGCAATTCGCCGAGGTAAACCCAGGAACCCCATTCGGGGGTGATGACGGCGCAGTTTTTGCCGATCCAGCCGATTCCCGCCCGCTCGGCTACGGCGCGGTCCGCAAGAGCGCCGGTATCGACCATGTCCATAAACCGGACCCCGTCGACGCGTTCTTCCAGAAACGCTCCGAGCCGCTTCAGCCGGTCCCGCAGAACGAGATGGTAATCGTCGCCCCAGGCGGCCCGGGCCAGCATGCCCCGGTAAGCTCCCGCTTCCGAGCGCGGAGGGTTAACCAGCTTGGAAGGATAGGCAACCGCGATAGCCACGATGGATTTGACGCCTTCGAAACTGCGTTCGGGGTTAACGCGTTTATCGATATCCGGTTCTTCGAAGCCGGATTCGTAGCCCTTCTCGCGGTGCTGAAGAAGAATATCCTTCAAATCGTGAAAAGGCTCCGCCGAAGCGAATCCGATTTTATCGATTCCGAGCGACGGCGCCGCCTGGATGATTTCCTGCTTCAGCAGAAGCAGCTCCCTTTCGGAAGCATTTGCGAGTGTTATCCTCATGTCTATCCCTCCTTCCGTATGCTCTAAGATGTACCCGATTGTCAGCTCCGGCTGCCGGCAGCGTGTTTAAAGTCTCTATTTCCGCTCACGGGCTCTTCAAGGGCCCATTCTCCCCAAGATCGTCCGCGGACCTAAAGCCTCTCTAAAGACCTCTCAGGGCTTCTGGAGGCCATATTATCCATTCTGCCCGTCCCACCAGCGAATTAACGGCTGCGGGTCCGAAACTCCGGCTGTCGAGGCTGGCTCCGCTGCGCCGGTTATCGCCCATGACGAAGCAGTAACCGGTTCCTACGGTAAACGGACCGTAATCGCCGTCCGCGATCCTTTGATCCGTATAAGGCTCCTTCAGTTCCTCCCCGTTAACGAAAACTCTGCCGTCCGTAATTTCAAGCTTGTCACCGGCCGCAGCCACGATTCTTTTGACCAGATAGGGGCGTTTTGATTCCGTGCCCGTCCCATCCGGTTCTCTCAGAACCACGACGTCTCCCCGGCTGAAACCTCCGGTCCACGAAACCGTTTTATTCACAAAAAGCCGCTGCCCTTCATGCAGGGTCGGCTCCATCGATATTCCGCGTACGGCGGAAATGTTGAATCCGTACCGCTGAATAACGGCAGCAGCCAGTATAATCACAACGAAAGTACCCAGCCTGCTCCAGTTTCTCTTCCCGGTAATCCGCCCGCCTCCTTGCACCCCGCCCTTCTCCGGCGTGTGAATGGAAGAAGACCGCGGTTCCCGTCCGGAATCCGTCACCTTAAGCCTCCGTTTCCCTGTCTTTCCACAGCTGATAGTACCGGCGGACGCTTTCGTCTCCGAACGGTGCGTCCTGTTTGCCGATCCGCTTCAGCAGGGCGTCCAGCCCCGCCTTCACTTTCGACTCGACCAGCGGAGTATACCTGTACAGCGCCTTATGCTGTTCGTACTCCTCCCGGTCCACGACATGAACGTCGCCTCCGGCCATCCGGATCACATCCAGATCGTAATCGATGTAGGTGATGACGCTGCCCGCCCGGTAAAACGGGGAGGCCACGTTGCAGTAGTAGCGCACGCCCCCTTCCTCAAGAAGAGCGACGATATTGTACCATTCCCCCGGAATAAAAAAAGAGACGCCCGGAATCCGGCTTGTCCATTCCTTCCCGTCCGCTTCCTGGATCTTCGTCTGGTTGTTGATAAACACGTACATGTTTTCTCTCTGGTGTTCGGGATGGAGCTCGTGCCGGGGCACTTTCCAGTTCTCCAGCCACATCCGGTGCAGGTGACCGTCGTGCTTAAAGCTCTTAATGACAAAATGCTCGAAAGATTCCATTAAAATTGCCCCTCTATATAAACCGTCTCATCCGGCGAATGCAGCTTATGCTCATAAATTCATTATAATTGTCGGTCAGTTAAAATTCGAATAGGTTAAAAACGGTTGAAACGGAATTGCCGGTACCCGCGTAGAAAAACTAAACGCAGCGACTAAAAAAGCTCCCTACGGAGCCCGTTCTTCCCGGCAAAAAAAGAAGTGGTTACAATAAAAGCATACCTTCCTCCCGGGAGCGGAGCCTGTCCGCCAGCGACAAAAAGATATGCCTTCATTATACTATAATTGACCCCTACATGCTTGCTTTCTTTACAATGCTGAGCCGGTTTGCCGTTCTCGTAAAATCGGAGTGATTGTATCCCGCCGACTCGTAAACAGGCAGCACCATTTCATTGTGATGATCGACTGTGACAAGAATGCGTTTAACCTTACGCTGCATAAAACGCTGCTTCATTCCTTCAATCAAAGCCTTGCCGATTCCCTTGCGGCGATGCCCGGGTGCAACTGCCAGACGGTAATAGTATCCTTTGTTGTCATCGATGGTTCCGATTACCATACCGACCAGCTCATCCTGCTCTTCCGCAACCAACACTAATTCGCCGTCCCACGACAGCTGCTTGGCAAAAGCCTGCATCGTTTCCTTGTAACAAGGATCGCTGAGCGCTTCCTGAAGCAGATCGGAGATCAGGCTGTAATCAGACAATCGAAAAGAACGAACACGCATGAGGTCCACTCCCACAATATCAATTTTTCGGTGTAAAAATAATTTTACGACAAAAAACGCCGAAAATCCTCCCTTTTTTTCAAAAAACACCGGCTTTTCTTAATAAATCTCTTGAAAGCGCTTAATAGGAAGCGTTTACATGTGTTTTTGTGCTTTTTTTCGCCTAAAAAGTCCTTCTTCTTCCAGCAGTTTCATAGGGCCTTCAACCTGAGAGGAACCTATCGGGCCTCTCTTTCTTCCGTTCAACCCGAAGCATTTTCGAAGAATAGCTGCCGCCTGCGCACAAAAAAACCGCCGGGTTCTCCCGGCGGTTCATTCGCATCATTCCATCAGCGGAATTTTCTGTTCGATTTTCAATCGTTCTTTTTTGCCGGCAATCATTAGGGGCATAAAAAGTTAAACGTTCGAATGTTCGGCGGCGGGAAAGAAATTGGGCAGATACGCGCGGTTCTGCTCCAGCATTTCGTCCAGCATTTTTTCGGCCGTATTGACCGAGGAAATGAGCGGGTGATGGGCAAGCGCCTGAAGGGCGATGCTTCTATCTCCCGTAACGGCCGCCTCGATCGCGAGGATTTCGTACGTTTTCACGGCATGGATCAAGCCTTTGATCGCTTCAGGCACGCGGGTTACCGCAACCGGGATCGGTCCCTGGCGGGTTACCACACAGTTTACCTCGATGCTGGACTCGTTCGGAAGGAAGTCCAGTATGCCGTCGTTGCGCACGTTCAGGGTCTGAATGTCCCTTGTGTCATTATAAAGGGAACACATCAGGTTAACCGCAGCTTCGGAATAGTAAGCTCCGCCGCGCTTTTCCAGCTGCTTCGGCTTCTCGGCCAGGTCCGGGTCCTTGTAGAGCTCGAAAAGCTCGTCTTCGACCCGCTTGACGACCTCGGCGCGCGTGCCGTCCTTCTTCGACGCCTCGATTTGTTCTTCCAGCATTTCATCCTTCAGGTAGAAATACTTGAGATAGTAGGAAGGCACCGCGCCCAGACCGCGGATAAAGCTTGCGTTCCATTCCATCTGAGGCACGTTTTTGGCGGAATATCTGCTGCCGCTGCCGACGAGCTCCTCCAGCTTCGATTCCCCGTTCACGGTAATCTGTGTGATCCAGTGAAGGTGATTGAGGCCGACGAACTCGGTATAAATGCTCGACGCCGGGACGTCGTATTCTTTCATCAGCCATTTGTGCATGCCGATCGGAGCGTTGCAGAGGCCGATCGATTTGATGGAGCTGTATTTGGAGATTGCCTCCGTCACCATGCCGGCCGGATTCGTAAAGTTGAGCAGCCACGCGTCTGGGCACAATTCTTCCATGTCGCGGCAGATGTCGAGCAGGACCGGTATCGTCCGGAACGCCTTCATCATGCCTCCCGGCCCGGTCGTTTCCTGGCCGATAACGCCGTATTTCAACGGGATGGACTCATCCCAGGCGCGGGCTTCGAGCATGCCGACACGCATCTGCGTAGAGACGAAGTCTGCGCCCGGCAGAGCTTCCCGGCGGTCCAGCGTCAGATGAACCTGGATCGGCAGACCGGATTTCTCGACCATGCGCTTTGCCAGGCTGCCCACGATGTTCAGCTTCCATTCGCCTTGCGGGATATCGACGAGCCAAATTTCGCGAATCGGCAGCTTGTCGTAATTCAAAATAAATCCTTCCACGATTTCCGGTGTATAAGAGGAACCCCCACCGATGACGACGATTTTCAAGCTTTTGTCCATCTCTCTCACTCCCCGATTTTAATTTACATCTTTAACTGTTTCAGTTTTGCGCTGACTTCCTCGCTGACCGTCAGGCCGCCGCGCTCCATCGCAAGCAGGACGGAACCCACTACCGGCTCGGCGTCCAGCCGGCGGATCGTGCTTGCCGGAGCCGCTTTCTTCGCCGCGTCTACGATGTATTTCTCGATGTAGTCGCCGTTTCCGCGCATCAGCACGCTGCCGGCGAGCACAACGTCGAACTCTTCTTCGGCCATGCCGAGCTTGTTCACGATCGCTTTGACCGAGAGGCCGATTTCCTCGCCCTGCTCCTTCAATATATCGCGGGCCACCCCATCCCCCTGGCCTGCGGCCGTGAAGAGCAGTTTCGCGAGCTCCAGCGGAACGGACTTGTTATGGTCGAGAAAATCGTGAAACATGTCCCCGACCGTTTCGTAGCCGAGCTGCTCCAGAACCAGTCCCGTCAGCAGGGTCTGCTCTCCCCGTCCGTCCCAGGCGCGGACGACCGAGCGGAACGCTTCGACGGCAAGGCCGCCCCCGCCGCCGAAGTCGCCGTACATGTAGGTGAAGCCGCCGCACTGGTAGGCTTCGCCCTGCCGGTTCATGCCCGAGCAGTTCACGCCGGTGCCGCAGATGGCGACGACGCCGTAAGGCTTCGTCGTGCCCGCCCGCATGGCGACGATAGTATCGCAGGCGAGATCCCAGTTCGCGAAGCCGATCGGCTCCAGGAGCTTCCGCAGAATGCGGAAGTCGATCTCGCGGTCCGCCCCCGCCAGACCGAAGTAGGCGAATGCGATATCCGCTTTCGTCAGGCCCGCCTCGCGGAGCGCCTCGTCCACGGCGGCGCCGATGCTTGCGGCCGCCCGGTCGTGATGAATTTGATGATTCCCCATGCCGCTTCTGCCGGTACCGACCACCCGGCCGGTTTCATCGGCGATAACCGCATAGGTTTTGCTGCCTCCGGCATCCATACCCAAATAATAGTTCACAGTTCTCCATCTCCCGTTTCAAGCGATTGTTCTTCTATTTCACAGCTCCTGTTTTTATCTATCTATTTCGATTGTTCTGCCGTCCGGAGACGCCGTGGATTCACGCACGATCAATTGCGGCTCCAGCTTCACCGAAGCATTCCGTTTCTGCGTGCCGTTCACGATCTTGAGCAGCAGCTTCACCGCCTCCTGGGCCATCCCCTCGGACGGCTGACGGACTGTCGTCAGCCTGGGATGTATAGCCGACGAGAAGGCTTGGTCATCGTAACCGATGACGGAAAGATCGCGCGGCACGTGAAGTCCCGCGTCGCGGAAGGCCTCAATTACGCCCAGCGCGATGAAATCGTCGGCGGCGAATACGGCCGTCGGCCTACCGCCCTCCGCCAGCCAGCTCTTGGCGATATCGAAACCGCTTCGGATGTCGAAATCCGAATCCACCAAAAGAAACGGGGGATGCCCGGCTTCCGCCATGGCATCGATATAGCCCCGTTTCCGCTCCCGCGCGCTCCGGTAAAGGTCGGGACCCGCGATATGCGCGATTTTGGTGTGTCCGAGACTCAGCAGGTGGCGCGTCGCCTCCAGTCCGCCCATATAGTTATCGACGTTAACGACGGAGGCGCTCATGTCTTCCTGCTGGTTATCCACCAGAACAAATGGGATCTTTTTCCTCTTCAACTCCAGGACGTCGTTTTCCTCCTTAAGAGGAGAAAGTACGATAATTCCGTCCACCCTGTCTTCCTGATACAGAAAGTTGCTGCCTTCGCCCCAGTCGGATTCGCTCGTGTCCGGTCCGATGGACAGCGCCAGGAAATAGCCGTGCTCCTTCAGCGCGTCGTTCACGCACTTGACGATCCCGTCGAACAGGGAATCCTGCAGTGTCGTAAGCGTAAGACCGATTACGCCCGTCTTCCCTCTGGCGAGGCTCCTTGCGGCCGAATTGGGCCGGTAATCGAGCTCCTTGATGGCCTGGCGCACTTTCTGCCGGTTGTTTTCCCTCACCGTAGGCGAGTCGTTCAGAACGCGGGAGACGGTGACCACCGATACTCCCGCTCTTTTTGCTACGTCAAATATGCTTATTTTCATCCAATCGAACTCCCAACGTCGGAATCCCACCATGCAGCGGGGCTGGTCAAGAGTCCGACTGTGTTATTTTTTCTGCCTTTTCGCCAAAACGTCGTTAATGTGCTTCTCCAGATCCGGCATCACTTCGTCGACCGATTTTTTGCCGTTCTCGATCGGCTCCATCTCGTTTTTGATGATCGTGTTAAGCTCCGCGTAACCCGGGATCATGTGATTCCAGGATTCCACGCCGTACTTCAGACCGCCCTCGTACACGTTCTTCAGGTCCTTCGGATCGATATTCTGGAAATAGCTGAAATACTTCTCGGCCGCTTGCGAGTTCGACGGCGGCGTGCCTCCGCTAAGCTCGACCGCTTTCTCCTGCGTTTCCTTGGAAAGCTGGAATTTGATCCACTCCAATGCTTCTTTCGGATGCTTGGAGTCTTTAAGGATGAACAGGGGATCGACGAACAGCACGTCTCTCGCCTTCTCGTTCTTGCCGGCCGGGACGGCGGCTACGCCGACTTTAAACCCGAAATCGTTGGAGCCGGCAAGCAGCCAGGCGCCGCCGACGGACATCGCCACTTTGCCTGCGGCAAACGGATCTCCGCCTTCGCCCGCGACAGCTTTGGTCGTAACGGGATCGATCATGCTCTTGTCTTTGTGCATCATGTCGAAAATCGTGCGGTAAGCTTCCTTCACTTCGGGCGAATTAAACTTGGAAACCTCCGGGTTGCCCCCGTTCTTCGTAAACGTTTCTTCCGGATACGGGCTGGCACCGAAATAAAGCGGTCTCATATCTCTTTCGGACCATCCCCAATCGATGCCGTACTGGGTATCGTTCAGGTTTTTCGATATTTTAGTCAGCTTCTTGGCATTCTCCTGCATCTTCTCGAACGTCCACGATTTGTCTTCATAATCGGACGGAGGGTACGGAATTCCTGCCTTGTCAAACATATCCTTATTATATACGAGAACGGATACGTAACTATAGACAGGAATGCCATAAGTTTTGCCATTGACTTTGTAGATATCCATCAAATGGTCTGAAATCCCATAATCGGAAGCTTTGAAATTGTCTTCTTTCAGGAGATCCGTGATGTCGCGAACCAAGCCTTTGTTGTAATATTCGGCGAAGCCCGCATCTCCCCAGTGGGAAGTCACGTCCGGGGAGTTGCCCGCTGCCACCATGCTCTGCAGCTTCGACTCGAACTGTTCGTAAGGAGCCTTGACCACCTTAACCTTGATATTGGGGAACTTCTTCTCGAATTCCGGAATGAGCTGCTCCACGTAGGCTTTGTCCGGCGCATCCTGGGTGTAATGGGTGATCGTTACGGGTTCCCCGGACTTGCCGGAACCGTCCGTTCCCTCGGTCTTCTTGTCTCCCCCGGAACAGCCTGCCAGCGTTACCGACGCCGCCAATATGGCCGCGAGTGTCATATGATACGGTTTTCTAGTCATCCACATTTCAGGTAGACCTCCTTATAGTTTCCCTCTCTTATTTCACACCCGTCAGCACGATGCTTTGTACGAAGTAGCGCTGCGCGACGGAGAACAAAACCAGAATCGGTACCAGCGCCAGCAAAGATGCGGCCATAACGACGTTCCAGGAAGGAGGGCGCGTGGTCGAGGACACCATGCCGGCCATGCCGATCGGCAGAGTGAACTTCTCGGTCGAGTTCAGATAAAGCACCTGCCCGAGCAGGTCGTTCCAGCTCCAGATGAAGGAGAAAATGGCGACGGTCGCCAAGGCCGGACCCGACAGCGGAAGCGCGATGCTCCACCACTGGCGGAGCTCCGAACAGCCGTCGACCTTGGCCGCTTCGAAAAGTTCATTGCTCAGAGAGGTATAGAACTGCCTGAGCAGGAATATAAAATAGGCGGAGCCCAGGAAAGCGGGAACGATCAGCGGCAGGAACGTATCGATCCAGCCCAGTTCCTTGAACAGGATGAACTGCGGGATCATGACGGCCGGGTAGGGCAGCATCATCGTAGCCAGCAGAAAAGCGAAAAGGGCGTCCTTGCCCTTCGCCCGGTACCGCGAAAAGCCGTAGGCGACCAGTGCGGAGGAAAGCACCGTGCCGATCACCGTCATAATGCCGATGAGCAGGCTGTTCTGATACCAGTTAAGAAAATCGAGCTCGAACAATTTCTTGAAATTTTCCGTTACGAATTTATCCGGTATGATCGTGGGCGGGAATCTCAGCGACTCCGCCCGCGTCTTGAAAGCCGTGGACAGCATATGGACCGACGGCAAAATCATCAGAACCGACAGGACGATCAGCATGGCGAAGACGCACCAGTCGAACCATGTTCTGCGTCCAGCCTTCAATCTGGAAGGTTTAAAGGCCCTCGCGGGCTGTGTAGGAACCGTGCTGCTCAAACTCCGTCTCCCCCTTCGTAATGAACGAATCGTTTAGAGCCTTTCATAATAAGCAGGGCAAGAACCATGACGACGATCAGCAGCAGCCAGGCCATCGCGGAAGCATAGCCCATTTTGAAGTTCTTGAAGGCGTTCTGATACAGGTAATACACATAGAACATCGTCGAATAGTTCGGTCCGCCCTTGGTCATGATGAACGCTTGGGTAAAGACCTGGAAAGATTCGATCAGACTCATGATCAGCTGAAAAAGGAACACGGGCGAGATCATCGGCAGCGTAATGTGCCAGAAGGAGCGCAGACGCGTTACTCCGTCCAGTTCGGCCGCTTCGTACAGACTTGGCGGAACGCTTTGCAGACCCGCCAGGAAGATGACCATCCCCCCGCCTACCGTCCACAGCGACATGAGCACGAGGGCGAAGATGGCCCACTTCTCGTCGAACAGCCAAAGCGGTCCGGGCAGCCCCAGCAGGCTGAGTCCCTGGTTGAGCAGCCCGCTCTGCGGATTGAAAATCCACATCCAGATCAGAGCCATGGCCACACCCGAAATCATGCTCGGGAAATACATGACCGTCCGGAAAAAACCTTTGAACGGGACTTTCTGATTAAGCAGGAGCGCAAAAAGAAGCGAAAGCCCCAGCTGAATCGGAACGCTCAGCAGCGTATACCTTACGGTAGCCCAAATGGAAATCCAGAAGATATCATCGTGGAACAAATCGACGTAGTTCTGGAAGCCGACCCATTTCGGAGGATTCACGATGTCGTACTCGGTAAAACTGTAATAAGCTGATGATACGATGGGATACAGGGCAAACAGAACAGCTCCGATCAGCCAAGGTGAAATGAAGATGTAAAACCAGAGCGTTTGGTGCCTTGCCGTTTTGGTTCTCATGGCATCCTTCCTTTCGAAAGTTAAAACGCTTTAATTTTAGCCTAAAAATAAAAGACATGATTTCCATATAAACCGATTCGGATTTCTGGATATTATGCCCATTTTTCAGCCTAAAACCTCTTAAACCACTTCAAATTCATCTTCTGTCATCCGTGTCAGCTTGTTCATCAAAATTAAAAGGGTTTAACTTTTATAGTTTTAAGATAAACGCTTTCATGCGGGGTGTCAATCCCCTATTTGCTTTCACAAGCAAAAATGTACAGCGCTTACAAGTCAAATTTTATGTAAAACTTTGTGCTTACCGGCTCTTCTATATGACACCTATGTCTTCTTTACATCTTCCAGACCCCTTCTTGCAGAAAATTTCTGATAATAACTCCGGTTTCCGGTCATTCTTAATAAAAGGAGGTGAAAAAAATGGCACAGCAGGAAAGACGGCATCTGCACGAATTGAGTTCACTGGACGCTTCCGCCTGGGATGAAGATGAATTATCTTATCACCACTCGGTGATGAGCGAGCTGTCTCCCTGGCTCAACGCACAGGGTACGGCTATACATGCGCAGGTCATCCGGGAGATCGAAAGAAGGCGGGAGAGTATGGTCTAACCGACTTAATATACATAAATGTTGATTTACTATCAAAAATCGTCTTATAATAAACAGGTAAGTGTTAACATATCGCTTAGGAGGTATTTAAATCATGGCACATCAATTACCGGCTCTACCTTACCCGAATAACGCACTGGAACCGCACATCGACGCAACAACGATGGAAATTCACCACGACCGTCATCACAACACATACGTAACGAACCTGAACGCGGCACTTGAAGGCCATGCCGACCTTCAAAACAAATCCCTGGAAGACCTGATCAGCGATCTGAACAGCATTCCGGAAGCGATCCGCACTGCAGTACGCAACAACGGCGGCGGACACGCCAACCACTCCCTCTTCTGGGAAACTATCGCTCCTAACGCCGGCGGTCAGCCTACCGGCGCTTTGGCTCAAGCTATCGACAGCGAGCTGGGCGGTTTTGATAAATTCAAAGAAGACTTCGCCAAAGCGGCGACTACCCGTTTCGGCAGCGGCTGGGCTTGGCTTGCTCTGGGCAAAGACGGCCAGCTGAAAGTATACAGCCTGCCTAACCAGGACAGCCCGCTCTTCGAAGGCGACACTCCGCTTCTCGGACTGGACGTATGGGAGCACGCTTACTACCTGAAATACCAAAACAAACGTCCGGACTACATCTCCGCTTTCTGGAACGTTGTTAACTGGGATGCCGTTAACAAGCGTTACGAAGCAGCTAAGAAATAATTCCGGTATACGCAAGACGCCCTCCTCAGGCGATAAGCCTGGGAGGGCGTCTTTTTTTATAGGCGGCTGTATGTTGTTTATGAAATTTCGCCTGCAAGGCATAAAGGCTGTCTGCCTTTCCGGGCGGCGCGTTCTTCGCACCTTGCGCAGCAGAGCCGGAGCGGACAAGCAGTGCAAAGAAGAACCGGCTGCCGTCGGGCGTGACGCTTCCGAACAGATCCGGAAGCGTTCGGGACGCCACGGCTAACGATCGATGCACCGAAGGAGCTGCGAAGGCACGGTTAGCGCCATTGTTCCCGCTTTACTTCCCTGTGATGCGCATTCAGACGGCAGCGGCCGGAAAGGCCGGGTTTACTTCCCCCAAATGCCCTGTTCCTCCGCGTACATCTTCAAGACGCGCAGGAACACGTTCGGGAACGCGTAGCGCTCCAGCTCCTCCGGCGACATCCAGCGGTAGCGGTAAGGCAGCTGTCCCGCGGGAGCGCCTCCCTCGCCGCCGAGCCGGCACCGGTACACCTTCATGTCCCAGTACAGATGGCTGAAGGTGTGGTTCGTATCGGCGATCCAGCCCTGCGGGAGCACGTCCACGTGCTCCTCCTCGGCCAGCGCGGCGCGCAGCTGCTCCATGCTGTACGCGTCGCCCGGCCAGGCTGCGGGAGCCTCGCTCCCCGCAGCGGCGGCTTTGCCGCGGCGGCCCCGCTTCGCCGGGCTGTCCGCGCCGGCGGAAGCTGCTGCGGCTTCATCCGCCGCAGCGAGAAGCGGCTCCGGCCCGCCAGCGGGGCCGGGAGGTTCCGCTGCCGCTAGAGCGCCGTGGACGCCGCCTTGGGCGGGCGTCCGCAGCTCTACGTGCGGCAGCTCCCACATGCAGGCGAGGAGGCCCTCCTGGGGCCGCTGGCGGATAAGAATCCGCCCGGCGTTCTCTCCCTCGCCCTCGATCAGGGCCACAAGCCGCCGCTCCGGCTTAGGCGGCTTGGCCTTGCTCTTCACCGGCAGGGTCTCTTCCCTGCCGGCAAGCCTGCCCGAGCAGTGGTCCATGACCGGGCAGGTCAGGCACTGCGGCGAGCGCGGGGTGCAAACCATGGCGCCGAGCTCCATCAGCGCCTGGTTGAAGTCCCCCGCGGAGCCTTCGGGGATGAGCTCGCGGGCCAGCCGCTCCATCCCCACTCTTGCGGCAGGCTTCGCGATATCTTCCTCGATGAGGAAGTAACGCGAAAGCACCCGCATGACGTTGCCGTCGACGGCGGGCTCCGGCTTGTTGTACGCGATGCTGAGTATCGCGCCCGACGTATACGGGCCTACCCCTCTGAGGGAGGAGATGTCCTCCTTCGTGTCCGGCACGATACCCCCGTAGCGCTCGTGGACCTCGCGTACGGCCTGCTGGAGGTTCCTCGCGCGGGAATAGTAGCCAAGCCCCTCCCACGCTTTCAGAACCTCATCCTCCGGAGCTTCGGCCAATGCCTCTACCGTCGGAAACAAATCGACGAAGCGGTGAAAATACGGAATCACCGTATCCACTCTCGTCTGCTGGAGCATCACTTCCGAAATCCATATATAGTACGGGTTGCGGCTGCGTCTCCAAGGGAGATCGCGGCGATGTATCAAATACCACGCCAACAAATTGGCGGAGAAAAATTGTTTTTGTTCCATCGGATATTCCACCGGCGGTGTTTTTTCCGTTTTGGATGCCGTTTTCGTTTTCTTCGGCTTTACCGGAACTCCTCCTTCTTCAGCCGATGCCGGCTCATTGAGTTCCTGCTGCCGTTCAAGCTCTGCCACCTGGATTCCCTCTCCTCTCCGGGGCTCACGTTTTGAACACCCACAACCTTTTATTATAAAGCAAATGAAGGGAGGATGGAACCGCCCGGCCTTTGCTTGTTTTTGCACGCCGAATTGGGTATTCTTGTCGTATTCGGACTTTTTCGGATGATTGGATTCGAGAACGGAGGTTGTACAAATGAAAGAAGCCCGAACGGCACCCGGCAGACCGGCCGTGATTCCTTCCGGTTTCCGCTGGCTCGCGCCTTATCTGGCTGTATGGGGCATTCAGGGAGTCGTCGCGGCGGCGGTCGATTTCTTTCAGGACTGGATCGATTTGGACTGGCTCGCTCAGGGAGTATTCGCGGCGGCCGTGCTTGCCAGCATCGCGGTTTGGGTAAAAACGCGCCGCAAATCCGGCGCCGCACGGGAAAGCTCCATCACTCTGGTTATGCTTGCCTTCCCCGCCGTTATGCTGATCGGCGCCGTGGCCGTGCTCGAATACGTGCAGGCTGTCGGCCCTTATTTCGTCGCTCTGCTGAGAGCGTTCCTGCTCTCGGTCGTATTCGTCCTGCTCGGAGCGGCCGCCGACCGCCGTCTCTTCTGGCTCGGCCTGTGGCTCTTCGCGCTTACGATCGTGATGGCCCTCTGGTATCTGGGCTACTCGGGCGTTATTTTGCAGGGGATGAGCGGGCTCAGCCTGCTTGTATGCGCCTGGTCCCTGACAAGGCCGCCGGCACCTGTAACGGGATAGCGCCGCAGGTTCTTGCAACCGTGTGTCGCGTAAGCCCTGCTTCGCGTGCCAAGCATTCCGCTTGGCCGCCGGCCCGGCTCAGACCGGTGTTTCATCATTGGGGAAAGGAACACGGAGCGTAGTGCGGCGCTCACCTCGTTTGCGGCCGCAAGCCGCATGTTATGCAGCCCTCCGGGCAAAGACTCAGGCAGCGCGCACAGCACGGACAGCTTCCGGTAACGGGCTGTCTTTTTTTTGCGTCTGAAAGTTACACGCCCCCCGCCCCTTGTACAGCGCGCAGCCGGCCGGCTTTGGCGCACGGACTGCAATCAGGAGAGCCGTCCGGCTATAGCTCGTCCTCTTCCCGGCTAGATCCGCTCGACAACCGCATAAGCCGCCGCCATCGTTTCCGTGTGCGTGATGCTCAAATGAACGACAACGTCCTGTCCGAGCCCCAGACGCTGCCTGGCCCCCTCGGATAAGAAGCAATGGGGCTTGCCCGCTTCGTCCGGAAGGACGCTGACGTCATGAAAACCCGCCTGACGGCCGATTCCGCACCCCAGCGCCTTCACCACAGCCTCTTTCGCGGCAAAACGCCCTGCCGTAAACTCGGCCAGCCTGCCCCTTTTTCCGGCCGCAAGCCGCTGTTCCTCTTCCGTTAAAATTCTCCGCATGAAGCGCTCGCCGCTCTCTTCCCGCAGAAGCCCCGCTACACGGGCGATGTCAACCATGTCCATTCCGACCCCGATAATCATCCGCACGCCTCCGTCACTCATCGTTATTTCGGTTCGTTCACCTTGCCTGATTGTGGCACGGCCATTCCGCAAGGTCAAGCCGGGACGTCCTGCCCTGCGCAAGAATGAGAAAGCCTTTCAAGACAACCGGCGTTGCTGTCCGGCCGGCATCATGCTGACCATCGCCATGTGACGCCGGACACCGCACGCTGGGAGCTTCGCGCGGTATAGAAGTGATTCGCTCCCGCTGCTGCTCCCGGACTCGCAGGGAGGCCGCAATGGCTTCGCTTGTGTCGATCTCCGCCGCAACTTGTTCCCCTCCGCTAAAAGAGTAACGGAATCACTCTCTTCCGTTCCTTTGTGAGCCGCGTGCATATGCCAAAGAAGCGGAAGAGCCCGGCTCCTCCGCTTCTTCATTCTCTTTTTACCGAAAAGAACGTTATCTCCGCTCCGATATGCACCGGCCGCGCAGGCTCTGTCCGAATCCTGATCTAGATGCCGGGAATGCTGTTGCGCTTATGTCTCGTCTTCATATAATGCTTCTCAAGCTTCTGCGCGGCTTCGGGATTAATCTCCTTGCCTTCCAGATAGTCGCTGTTATCCTCGTAGCTCACTCCGAGCTCCTTCTCATCCGTCTGTCCTTCCCATAGTCCGGCAGTCGGCGCTTTATGAAGGACGCTGTCCGGAACGCCCAGCCCGGCCGCCAGCGCGCGTACTTGACGCTTGTTGAGGGAGCTGAGCGGAGTGATATCGACCGCGCCGTCGCCCCACTTCGTAAAGAAGCCCGTGATCGCCTCGGAAGCATGGTCCGTACCGACGACGAGCAGGTTCATTTCGAAAGCGATGGCGTACTGGACGACCATCCGTGTTCTCGCTTTCACGTTCCCCTTGCCCTCTTTGCTCATATGGCGGGAGTCTCCCGCATTTTTCAAGCCGAATTCGACTTCGAGCGCAATTTCGTTCACCGCTTCTTCGATGTTGGTTTCCATGCGGTACTTAAGGTTAAAAGCATCCGCCGTCGCGTAGCTGTCATGAATATCTTCTTGGGTCCCGTACGGCTGGAAAACGCCGACCGTCTTATACTCTTTACCGCTCTCCTGCGTCAGCTCGTCCGTCGCTATTTTACACAGACCGGCGGCTACCGCGCTGTCGATGCCCCCGCTGATGGCGATGAGCAGACCGGATACGCCCGCCGTTTTTACATACTGCTTCAAAAAATCCACACGTTTACGGATTTCTTCCTGAACGTCTATCTGCGGTTTAACGCCAAGTTCCTGGATAATCTCCTGCTGCAGGCTCATTAAAAAAATCCTCCTTCTCCACACCTAAGGTTTGAACTTATATTACCACAAAGAAAACCGCCCCAACCACCAAAAGGATGGCCGGGACGGTTTATCATGTCAGATTACCTTACTCAAAAATCCGCGCAGCGTCTTAGCTGCCCGTTACGACAATGTTCGTCGGCTGGGCTTTAACAAGTCCGGCGCCTCCGAAAGTAACGGTTGCTCCGGGCTGAAGCGTGTTGTTCCAGCCGGCGCCTTTAATTACGAAATGGTTGTTGGCGGAGCTGACGATGGACGCATCCCAAACGGATGTGATGCTGCCCGTGTAGTCGAATTCCAGCTTCCAGTTCGTAATCGGGGTCGTACCCGTATTTTTGATGGAAAAGCTGAAGTTGTAGCCGGTACCCCAATCGCTCGTTACCGTGAAAGTCGGCTGAACCGGAGATCCGGGGTTCGTCGCAGGGTCCGTCGTAACGGATACGGCTGCAGGGGCGGAGACGTTGCCCGCCGCGTCCTTCGCTTTTACCGTGAACGTATAAGCCGTGTTCGGCGTAAGGTCGGTCACGTTGAGGCTTGTAGCCGTCGTGGAGACGGTTTTCGTGCCGTAAGTGACGTCATAGCCCGTAACGCCTACGTTATCCGTCGCCGCTGTCCAGCTCAGAGCCGCGCTGGTGGATGTTTTTCCGGTAGAGACAAGATTCGTTACCGCTGTCGGCGCCTGAGTATCCGGAGTTGTCGTTCCGCTCGCCGTCGTAACGGTCACGGAAGCCGGCGCGGAGACGTTGCCCGCCGCGTCCTTCGCTTTTACCGTGAACGTATAGGCAGTCTCGGCTGTCAGTCCCGTAATATTGGCCGTCGTTCCCGTCGCATTGACTTTCGTCGTGCCGTAGGACACTTCGTAACCGGCTACGCCGACGTTATCCGTTGCGGCCGTCCAGCTCAACGCTACGCTGGTCGCTGTTTTGCCGGTAGAGATCAGATTCGTAACCGCCGTCGGTGCCTGAGTATCCGGAGTTGCCGGAGTCTGAAGGTCCGCGGCTACTTTATCGAGCAGCTTGACGGTGCAGGAGAATTTCGGGCTGGTACGGCAATCGGAGCTGGTTTCCCAGAACATCGCTCCGGCCAGGCCCTTGCTTTTGATATAAGCCGTTTTGGCGGCAATGGATTGCGTGTCTTCATAAGAGATGAACGTGCCGCTCGTCGGGTTGAACAGATACGGCGTTTTGGTCGTGTCGTTCCAGTAGCGGGTGAAGCCGTTCTTGTTTACGTAGTTGGCCATGATATCGCCGTAATCGAACGTACCGCTGTTACCGGACGCCCAGTCGTCCCATGTGCCGGTCGGCAGAACGTTGCCGTCCCAGCCCCCTACGCAGGTCTGGTACTGGCCGTCATTGTTCGGTCCGGGAGGGCAGCCCTTCCAGCCCTTGCCGTAGAAAGGAAGACCGAGCACCAGCTTGTTGGCCGGAACGCCTGACTGGAAGTAAATGTCGATCGCGTCACTTGTGTTGAACTTCTTGATTTCGCCCGTGGACGGATCGTTCGGGTCCGGGTAGAGCGCCGCGTTATGGTTGGTCGACTTCTCCCAGCCGCCGTGGAAATCATATGTCATGATGTTGATCCAGTCGACGGTTTTGGCGATCTCGGAAAGCTCTGTGTTGTTCGCATACTTCTGGCTGGCGCCGGACGCGATGGTCAAGAGATATTTCTTGCCGTCCGCGGTTCCGGCCGCGTCCAGTTTCTCGCGGACCTTCTTGAGCAGAAGCGTGTAGTTCTGCTTATCCGCAGGGCTGTAAGTGTTGCCGGACAGACCGCCGGCTACCGGATACTCCCAGTCCAGATCCACGCCGTCGAAACCGTACGTGCGGATAAATTCGACCGCGGAATTGGCGAAAGTTTCGCGCGTCGCCGCACTCGCAGCCGTTTCCGAGAAACGGTTGGACCAAGTCCAGCCGCCCACGGAGATAAGCGTTTTGAGCGACGGATTCTTTTTCTTAAGGTCGCGCAGACCCGCGAAGTTGCCGCAAAGCGCCTTCTGGTCGCACTCCTCGTACGAGTAGCCGGCGTACGGCGTATTTACGTCCGCCCACGGTTCCCCGAGTACGATGGTTCCGTTCGGAACGGATTTAGACTGAAGAGGCACGTGAGAATCCGTACAAGACCACGTCTGCTTGTTAGGGCTGTCGGTCGAATTGTTGCCGTGCACCCCGCCCCAGCAAATATCCGCAAAGGCATAATTCAAATGAGTGATTTTGGAGCCGTCGATATCTTTAACTTGATAATTGCGGCCGTAAATTCCCCAGGAAGTAAAATACCCGACGATTTTGGACGGTTCGGCTGCCGAGACCCTGCCAGCGCCCGTGTTGAACAGAGGAAGCAGTGCCAGCAGGAGCGCAAAGAAGCTCAGCCAGGTCATTTTTATTTTTTTGTTACTTTTCATTCATTTCCCTTCTTTCTCGTTAAAGTGGACAATCTTTTCACCGATAGTAAACGCTTTCAAAAAACCTCCTTTGCCTGCTTCGTTCACCGCTTTGTAATCAGCATCCTGCCGCCGTTTGTACCCCGCGCCGCTCATTCCGATCATTATCCGCACAACCACCTCCTCCGGTCGCATGAGAAACCCATGCCGTCTCCGGATTCAGCCGTTCAATGTACACTCACGTCCACGGACGTTTCCGGTACCGGAAAAAATCGCAGCCCGGCTTAAAGCCTTGGCTCCTTTCCTCCAGCTTTTGGAAACCTCTCTTTATATTAAAACTTTACTCAATTCCTCCGGGATGGGCTATAGTCTGATGTGCTCAACGTGTTAGGGCCACATGCCTAATTTAAGCCGCAGCTCGCCGGAAAAGCGCCCCTCCCCGCAAGAAAAAAGCCCCCGCTTCCGTCAAAAGACGGCCGCAGGAGCTTGCTTTATCGAGAACGGACCCGGTTAACGGCCTCGTTCTTATTTGCAGTACTTTTCGAAGGCATCCGTCAGATCGCCGGCAATCATGTCGGCGGAACGGTCTTCGATTTGGTGGCGCTGGATAAAATGCACCAGCTGGCCGTCTTTGAACAGCGCGATCGAAGGCGACGAAGGCGGGTAAGGCGCCAGATATTCACGGGCTTTAGCCGTCGCTTCTTTCTCCTGACCGGCGAAAACGGTATACAGGTGATCCGGCTTCACTTCGTTCTGCAGAGCTTTGGCAACGCCGGGACGGCATTGGCCCGCCGCACAGCCGCAAACGGAGTTGATAACGAGCAGCAGCGTTCCTTCCGCATTCTCCAGCGTCTCGGCTACCTGCTCGGGCGTCAGAAGTTCCTTCACGCCGATGCGGGTCAGATCCTCACGCATTGGTTGTACCATGTCTCTCATATATGAGTCAAAAGACATCACCATAATCGGTTCACTCCCCTGTGATCAATGTCATGGACATTTTCTTTTCCATTCCATTATACAATTGAGGGAAAAGAAAGCAAAGGGGCTGGATAAGATCTCTCGCGTCCGCAAGGCCCTGAATGCTGCTACGTCGCGGGAAAATTCGGCCCGCTCAGTTTTTTGTCGACACCGCCGGATTCGGACGGGGTGCTTTTGCGCTGCTTGTTTTCTTTTTCGTGAATATCCTGCTCTTTGGAATTGTTGGATTTAGTCATTCGGGGTTCATCTCCTTTCTTTTCCGTAGTATGCGCTCCGCGTCCGGGTGCAATTCGCTCTTGCCGTCCGTGCGGCGGCGCGTCGTCGACGGGTCCATCAACCGGAACCGGGAAGACGAAAAAAAGCCTCCGGAGTCCGATCTCCGAAGGCCAGAACAGGTATAGCTGTGCAAGAGGTACCGCTTATTGCAGGGTTGAACCGGCCGGGGTCCGCGGAATTCCTGCTCTGAATTCCGGGGTCCGCCGGTCAGCCATAAAGCTGCGTGCTTCAGCCGATTACTTCTCGGCTTTCGTTCCGCCGCCGATTTTGTTCTTCAGCTGCTGGAGCTGCTCGTCGACTTTAGCCTGTTTGGCGGAGTCGGACGGGTTGTAGCTGGACGCGCTGCTGTAGCCGGATGCCGGTACGTAAGGCTTGCGGGCGATTTCCGCTTCCACTTCCAGCTGGATGATTTTCTCCTCGATGCGCTGGAAGCCTCTGGAGGCATTGCCGCTTTCGATCACACCGTTGTAGCTCACTTGCGCCATCTGCTTTTTCGCTTTGGCCAGCTGCGTGCGGGCCGCCAGCTCGTTGCGCTTGTTGCGCAGCTTGTAATACTCGTCTTTCATGTCGTGAAGCTGCTGGGTCAGCTCGGAAGCTTGACCTTTGGAAGCTTCGTGGAGATCGGTATACTCGGCGATTTTCTCGTCGTGGTACAACTTCTCTTCAAGCGCTTGGCGTGCCGCTTGCTCTTCGCCGTCTTTCAGCGCGGCTGCCGCTCTGCCTTCACGGTCGGCGGACAGGCGTACGCTTTCTTCCAGGCGCTGTTTCAGCTTGCGCTCGTTGGCGATTTGCTTCGCCACGGTAACTTCCGCTTTCGCGATTTCTTCTTCCATGTCGCGGATATACTGGTTGAGCATAACGACCGGATCTTCGACCTTATCCAATACCTCGTGAATAGACGCCTTCGTCATATCTTTAATTCTCGAAAAAACTCCCATGTTTATACATCTCCTTTGGAATCGTTATTGGTTGGTTTTTGGTGCTTTTCCAGGCGGTCGAGTTTGCCTCTGAGCTCCTCGATTTCGCGCTGCATCGCTTTTTTCTCGATATCTTTCATCATTTCATCGATATTATCGGCCTTAGGCGCTCCGAAAGAGGACCCGGCGGCGGACTGCTGTCTGCCGTTTCTGGCTTCTTTGCCGTTCCAGCCGTTGTAAGCCTGGTTGCCGCCGTAAGAGCCGCCATAGTTATTGTTGTTGGGGTTGCCGTAAGGACCGTAGGAGTCTCCGCCGTACGGGCCCGGTCCGTAAGGGCCGCGCGGTGGGTCGAAGCCCGGTTCCTTAGGCACGATAAAGCTGGCGATGAAGTAAAGCAGGATCAGCGAACCGCTGGTGATGAATACCGCGACGACTGTGAGCAGCCGCAGCAGGGTTGCATCGACGTTCAACACATCCGCAAGTCCGCCGCAAAGTCCCGTTACTTTCTTGTCGGTGCGCGAGCGGTATAGTTTTCTCATGTATTATGACTCCTCCCGGTTAATCTTGCGGCGCAGCGCCTCAAGCTCCTTCTCTAAAGCCGGATTCGGGTTCTCGGAGCCGCCTTCCCGGGTTGCACGGCGCAGGTCGCGAAGGACGTGTGCCTGCATCTCCATATCGGATACGTGCTCTTCCATCCGGTAAAACATGCGGGGCGACGAGGAACCGTCTCCGTAGCCCAGGCGGGCGTTCAGCCGCTGCTGCAGCCTTGCCGACTCCATGCGGGCCATGTAGTAGCCGCGCTTATCGAGCACTTCCTGGTAATCGGCGCGCATGGCCTGAAGCTCTTCTTCCAGCTCGGCGGCCGACTGTCTCGCCTGCTCGTAGAGGCCGCGGTACTGGTCGCTGCGCTCTTCGGCTTGAAGCTTCTCGTGAAGGATCATGCGGGCCATGTTCTCTTCGCCCGCTTTCAGGGCGAGTGCGGCCTGCTGCTCGCGTTTCTCTTTCGTTTCCAGTGCACTTAAGTATTGTTGTCTCAGCGAGGAGGCGTGTGCCGAACACTGCTGATGCAGCCGCTCGCTTTGCATGAGCTGTTCTCTCTTGGCCGAGAGATATTGGTCGATCAGGCGGATAGGATCTTCGCTTTCCTCCAGCCGCTCGTTCAGCGTTGCTACCGTTATATCACGAATTCGTTTCAGAATGCTCATTGTTTTTACCACCTTCTTTTATCAGCGTCTTGGCCTTATGAATTGGATGTGCCTTTCAGCATCGATACACCGAACGCGATCATGGCGACAGCGATCAGGATAATGAACAATGTCGTCATTTTGCCTAGAAGGGCGAAGATCCCGAGGAGGGCGATTACCCAGCCCAGCTTGCTGCCTCTTTGAATCCCGAAGTAGCCGACCACGATCATTCCGATCGGAATCAGGTAACTCATAATCGGCCCCAGGTGAATGCCCAGTTTGCCGAGAATCAGCCAGGCTCCGAATGCGATCAGCACGATCGCGAGGCCCATGTTAGGATTGCGTTTCATCTTTTTGCGTCACCGCCTTTCGTTGTCGTTATCTTATGTCTTTATTCTAGTCGACAGCGGCATTCGCCAAAACGGACTCGCGGCGGTTTTTGGTCCTGGACCTAAGTCGGGGCCGGTATCAGACCTGAGGATAACCGCGCTCCGGCCCGGGGCTTACGCATAGAAAACAGGCGGCAAGGAACACTAATCCAAATGATCCTGACGATGGAAACGGAGGGGTTGCTCCGTGAAGTGTTTTCATTACGCCGCCGCGGTTTTTCTGCTCTGCTGCGCAGTCGTCTGCCTGCCTCCGCAGCGCCGGCAAGAGGCGCCTGCGGCAAAAGCGCTGCCTGCCGCAGCGGCTGCGCAGCGGCCCGGGCAGAAGGCCGGAGCGGACGGCGGACGTCCGTCCGCTCCGGAAGAGACGCCGCCGCTGCTGACGTTTTCCGTGCTGAGCGATATTCATATCGAGGCGCACGACAAGCTGTCGCAGGAACTCCTGCGGACGGCCTTGCTGGATCATGCCGCTATTGCGCCGGAAAGCGGCATGATGGTGCTTAACGGCGACTTGACGGGCGGCAATCCGGCGGATTACGACGCGCTGGCAAAGGCGCTGAACGCCATGCCCCACCCGCCTCTTCATGCGACGATGGGCAATCACGAGTATTACCGGATGTGGCGCACGCCTTTCGGCTCTGCCGATACGTCAAAACTTAATCCGTTCTGGTCCACTCGCCAGGCGGTGGAGCTGTTCACCCGCTCCTTCGGCTACGAGAAGCCCTATCACGAGGCCGAAGCGGCCGGATACACGTTCATCTTCCTTAGCGGGGAAGGCTACCGGGACGTCGATAAAGATGCCCGGGAAGACGCTTACTTGTCAGCCGAGCAGATGAACTGGTTCGCCGGCCGCTTGTCCGAAGCTTCCCGGACGCATCCCGGCAAGCCGGTGTTCGTCTTCCTGCACCAGCCGCTTGTCCATACGCTGAAAGGCTCCGGGCAGGAACGGGGGGTTACGGACTATAAGGCGTTCCGCAGGGTCTTAGAAGATTATCCGCAGGCCGTTCTTTTCTCCGGCCATTCCCATTATGACTGGAGTCTCGGCGGCCAGGCGGTCCGGACCGGCTTTCTCTCCGTCGGCTCTTCCTCGATACGGAAAGTGCTTGATTTCGATGAGAAGCAGGTACATCCGCCGAAGAGCGAGAGTCTTCTTGTACGGGTATATCCCGACAAGCTGGTCATCCGGGTCCGGGAACATTACAGCCGGTCGTGGATCGGCTCTTACGTTCACAGGCTGCGCTAAGGATCCGTTTTCGAAAACGCCGGTTCCGGCGCCTTGCTTTTTACACCTGCCGTCTCTTGATCTCACGCTCCGTTCATCCAAGCCGTCCATCTAATAAGAAAGGAGACAAGCCGCGTGGTTTCTTCGTTCATTCCGTTTCCCCGCCCCGGCTATTCGGAGCTGTACCAGGAAAGATTAAGCCGCAGCCTTCCGTTCAACATTCTTCGCACCCGTCAGGTTACCGGAGACAGCGTGGATATCCAGCATCGTGAATTCCGGGTAGGGGCAGCCGGAGAAAACGGGGTCAAAGCCGCTCTTTTCTATACGGAAGGGCTTGTGGAGAACCAGGGAGTAGACCAGTTCATTCTTCAGCCGATTATGACGCAGATGAAAAACATGAACATCGAACCGGGCCATACGCTGGAGCTGATGACGCTGCTGGAGGATTACTATATCACCGCATCCGGCGTGCAGCGCGCCGAAAATATGGGACTTATCATCGAGCTGCTCAACAGCGGCAGCGCCATTCTGTACCTGGACGGTATAGATACGGCGCTGGCGGTCGATCTTACCGGCTGGAAGGAACGCGCCATCGAGGAACCGTCCAGCCAGGGAGTCATCCGCGGACCGAAAGCCGGCTTCACGGAGTCCATCAAGACGAACCTGTCGCTGGTACGCCGGAGAATCAACGACGCGAGCCTGCGTTTCGACGGGCAGAAAATCGGCGATGTAACCAAGACGAACGTAGTCGTCGCTTATATCAGCGGGATCGTGAACGAAGATGTGCTGGCGGAGCTGAAGCGGCGGCTGAGCCTGATCGAGACGGACTCCATTCTCGAAAGCGGGTATGTGGAGGAATTCATCCAGGAAACCGCCTGGAGCCCGTTTCCTACCTTGTATTCAAGCGAGCGCCCGGACGTGGTCGCCGCGCAGCTGCTTGAAGGCCGGGTAGCCGTATTTGTCGACGGCACCCCCTTTGTGCTGGTGGCGCCCGCCCTGTTCGGGGAATTTTTTCATTCCCCCGAAGATTACTATAACCGTGCGGATATCAGCTCGCTGCTGAGGCTGCTGCGGTTCGTCAGCTTTCTGATCGCCCTGCTGGGCCCCTCCATTTATATTGCCATTACTACGTTTCATCAGGAAATGCTGCCGACGGATCTGCTGTTCAGTCTGGCTTCCCAGCGGGAGGGTGTGCCGTTCCCCGCTCTATTGGAAGCTTATTTAATGGAAATCACATTTGAGATCATCCGCGAGGCCGGTATCCGCATGCCCCGGGCAATCGGGCAGGCCGTATCCATCGTGGGAACGCTCGTTATCGGCCAGGCTGCCGTTGATGCGGGCATTGTGTCGGCGGCCATGGTTATCGTGGTCTCCATCACGGCGATCTCAAGCTTCGTTATTCCGGCATACAATTTATCTATTTCGGTGCGGATTTTGCGCTTTCTGTTCATGCTGCTGGCCGCCACCTTCGGGCTGTTCGGCGTTTCGACGGGACTCATCCTGCTAGCCCTGCATCTGTGCCATATGTCCTCCTTCGGAATTCCTTATATGGCCCCGTTTGCGCCTTTTCAGCTGAACGAGCAAAAAGATACGCTGATCCGGCTGCCGCAGTGGCTGCTTAACAAGCGGCCGAGACTGCTCAGCCGCAATACGTGGCGGCAGCCGCCTCCCGGTAAAAATCCGGCACCCCGAAAATAAAGGAGGCTGCTTCCTATGCTTAAACGGCCGGCCGGCTTGCTTGCGCTGATTCTGGCTTTATCGCTCCTTACCGGCTGCTGGAGCAAAAGAGAAATGAACGAGCTGGCCATCGTGGTCGGCATCGGTGTGGATAAGATCGGCTCGCAGATTAAAGTCACCTTCCAGGTCGTCGATCCCGGGGAAGTGGCGCCCAAGAAGAGCTCCGGAGGCCGCTCCCCCATTACCGTCTACGAATCGATGGGAGATACGTACCTGGAAGCCATGAGAAGGATCACAACCAAGAGTCCCCGCCAGATGTATCCCTCCCATCTGCGTGTGCTTGTGATCGGAGAATCGGTCGCGAAGGAAGGCCTCTCGGATATTCTCGACATTTTCACAAGAGATTGGGAGCACCGGTCCGATTTCATCGCCCTGGTATCCAAAGGAAGCTCAGCCAGCGAAGTCTTGAAAGTCCTCACCCCACTGGATAAAATTCCGGCCAACGAACTGTACAGTTCACTGGAAACAGCGGAGAAGAAGTGGGCCCCCGTGTCGGTCGTTACCCTGGATATGCTGATCAACAACATGACGGCGAAGGGCAAGGAAAGCGTCCTGTCGGCCGTTATACTGAAAGGCCCTTCCGACAAAGGCGAGGAACGGAGCAATATCGATCAGATCAAACCCGAAACCTACATGCAGTACGCCGGCTTAAGCGTGTTCAAAAAGGACAAGCTGCTGGGGTGGATGAATGAGTCGGAGAGCAAAGGATATAATTACATAACAGATAACATACACAGCACCGTCCATCAAGCGGCTTGTCCCGACGGCGGCATCGCCGTGCTCGATCTTATCCGCAGCAAGACCACCGTTAAGGCCGGCATGAAGAACGGGAAGCCTCTCGTCACGATCTCGCTCCGTTCCGAAGAAAATATAGGGGAAATGAGATGTGTCATGGATCTGGGTAAAAGAGAAAACATTCAGTTCCTGGAGAAATCCGTTGCGGGAGATATCCGCAGCAGGATGCAGGAATCCATTGAAAAAGCCCAAGAACTGGGCAGCGACGTTTTCGGCTTCGGCAAAAAGATGTATCAGAAATACCCGGCTTACTGGAAAAAAGTTAAAGGGGACTGGACATCGGCCTTCCGGGAGCTTGAGATCGAGTACGATATCCAGGTGAATATCCGCCAGCTCGGACGTTCCAACAATTCGTTCATCAACCGGCTGGAGGATTAACGTATGCTGACCGTTACGATGATATGGCTGACGGGTATCGTTCTCGGGGCGTTTCAGATTCCGTCTCTTTGGAAGCGCAGGATGCTGAAGGACTTGACCGCGTTCGCCGTCCTCCTCTTGGCGGGAATGATCCTATCCACCCTGCTGGCCCTCTTCATCCCTTTTCCGAAGCCGCTGGATATGGTTAATTTTCTGATCGGACGCAAATAACCGGTTCTCCTAAGATCCCCGGCAGCCGGCTCCGCTTTTTTACGGCTCTAACCCTGCTTCTTATCGTTCTTGCAAAACCCAGCCTGCGGCACGGCTGACAACCGAGGGAGGTGTGCCTGTTGGACCAGCTGAATCCCAGACAACTGACCGTGCTCGCCACTATGTACTATATAGGAAGCGCCATTCTCGTTATACCGGCGTATCTTGCGGATAAGGCCGGAAACGACGCATGGATCTCGGGCCTGCTCGGTTTGATGATCGGCTTTCTCCCCCTTATCCTGATCTACGCCCTAGAGAAAACATACCCCGGCAAACACCTGGGCGAAATTCTCGAATCCGCTCTCGGCAAAATACTGGGGAAAGTCACGGGGTTTGCGTTCTTTCTGACGTACCCGTTAGGCATCATCACGCTTTCCCTGAGGGATATCGGAGATTTTCTGACCACTTCCCTCCTCCGGGACACGCCCCTCGAAGTTCTCATTTTATTTACGCTTGTCGTGATCAGCATCGCGGTACGCCTCGGCATCGGCACGATAAGCCGGACAGCGGAGCTTTTCTTCCCTTGGGTACTCCTCCTCATCATCCTGCTCATCGTGTTCGTTTCGCCCAAAGCCGATATCGAGAACATTCAGCCCGTGCTCGCCTCCGGATGGCAGCCGGTTATGCTCGCCTCCTTGACTTTGGCCGGCTTTCCTTTTCTGGAGCACAACCTGTTCATGATGGTTTTTGCGAAAGTAAAAGGAAGCGCCTCCCTCGCTCTGCAGCTGGGTAAAGGATCGCTCGTGTCCGGCCTGCTTATCGTGCTCGTCGTCTTTATGTGCCTGCTTGTGCTGAACCCCGGCCAGACGGCCGCTTACGTGTTTCCGACCTATGAACTCGGCAAAATGATCGAATTCGGGCAATTCGTGCGCCGCATCGAAGTTATCGTCGCTTTCATCTGGTTTTTTACGATCTTTTTCCGGGTATCGTTCCTTCTCTATACGATGGTGACGGGCCTTTCTTACCTGCTCAGGCTTCACGATTACCGCGTCATTACGTTTCCGGTGGCCGTTATTTCAGGCGCCTTGTCGCTCCTGTGGTACCCGAACATTACCGAGCTGAACAACTTTTCGAGAATCTGGACCTATATCTCGTTCTTATGGGGATTCGGCCTTCCTCTGCTGCTGCTTGGGGGTTCCGCGGTTCAAAAAATGTTCCGGAGCCCGAAATCCCCGCGTGAACCGGCCTGACTTTTCTGTAAAAGGGAGGCCCCTTTCCGGTTTGAAAAGCGGACGATCCGTGATATGATCGAATAAAATTTGAAGGTTCAGGGAGTTTACACTACATGATTTACGATGTCATCATAATCGGCGGCGGATCGGCGGGCCTTATGGCCGGGGTTGCCGCAAGCGCGGACGGAGCCAATGTGCTTCTGCTGGACAAAGGCGACAAATTGGGCCGGAAGCTCGGAATTTCGGGCGGCGGACGCTGCAATGTCACGAACAACAAGGAAATGGACGAGCTGATCCGGCACATTCCCGGCAACGGCCGTTTTTTATACAGCGCCTTCTCGCATTTCAACAACCAGGATATTATCGCTTTTTTTGAAAATCTCGGCATCCGGCTGAAAGAGGAAGACAACGGGCGCATGTTTCCCGTCTCCGATAAGGCCAAAACCGTCGTAGACACGCTGATCCGCCAAGTGCGCAGCCAAGGCGTGTCTATCCGGACCAACTGCTCCGTAGACCGCGTGCTGTACGAGGACGGACGGACAACCGGCGTGCGGCTGCAATCCGGCGAGACGCTGCGCGGCAAATGCGTGATCGTCGCTTCCGGCGGCAAGTCCGTGCCTCACACGGGTTCGACGGGCGACGGATACGCATGGGCGGAAGCGGCCGGACATACCATTACCGAGCTGTTTCCCACGGAAGTGCCTCTTACCTCGGCCGAGCCTTTTATCAAAAGCCGGGAGCTCCAGGGCTTGTCGCTGCGCAATGCGGCGCTGACCGTATGGAACGCCAAGGGCAAGAAGCTGATTACCCATCAAGGCGATATGATTTTTACGCATTTCGGGATCTCCGGCCCCATCTCGCTGCGCTGCAGCCAGTTCGTCGTCAAGGAACTCCGCAAGTCGCATAAGGACAGCGTGGAGCTGACCATCGACTTGTTTCCCGACCAGAGTACGGAGGAAGTGTACGAACAGACCTTGGCGCTCGCCGCTGCAGAGCCGAAACGGGCGATCAAGAACGTGCTGAAGGGCGCCGTCTCCGAACGGCTCGTTCCCCTGCTGCTCCGTAAAGCGGAGCTGGACGAGTCGCTCACCTATGCGAACCTGCCCAAGCAGAACTGGATGGAGCTGAGCAAGCTCCTGAAAGCTTTCCCCCTGCGCGTGAACGGGACTCTTTCGATCGAGGAGGCCTTCGTCACTGGCGGAGGCGTGAACTTGAAAGAAATCGATCCCAAAACGATGGAATCCAAGATGACGGAGGGCCTGTTTTTTTGCGGAGAGGTTCTCGATATTCACGGGTACACGGGCGGCTACAACATTACGGCGGCTTTCGCCACGGGATATACGGCCGGCAAGCATGCGGCCATGCGGGCGGAGGAAGCAAGGGTCTAAAGGGACGAAGATGACTGTGTAAAAAAGAGAACGAGAAAAAAACCAGCTCCTCCTTCGGAAGGGCTGGTTTTTTGTCGATGGGGTGAAGGTGGTTCAGGCTGCCGCGGTTCGGCCTGATCCTGCCGGTATGCGCCGAAAACAGCCGAATGACGTGACCATGCGGAGGATCACACAAGTAGATCATGTAGTTGACCCACGCCATGCGGCACTCTCCCTCTGCCATGCTCCGAGAACTCGCAGGCTGTCCGGCGGACAAGAAACCGCCGGGCAGCTCCGTCTCACAAATGAATCCCGGCCGAAAACCGATCGAGATCGTCGTCGGACGGGTCAAACTGCCGCTGCGGCTCCTCGTACGAGCCGCCGGCCCCGGCACCCGCCGTGCCGGAGTAAGCGTCCGCAATGCTGCCGGGCCCGTCCCCGCCGCGAACAGCGGCCAGAGTCCCCTCCGGCGCGTCTTCTTCCGGATCCTGGATCAAGTGAGCCGGGATCCGGATCGTGTCGAGATCGTACGCCGCCGCGTAAGCTTCCGGTTCGCTGTAGCTTGCCTCGGCTGTCGGGGGCGCGTCGATCAGTTCTCCCGCATGGGCCTGGGCGATCTGCATGGCGGAAGCGAGGTCCTGCCCTTCCACATGGATATGCAGGGTTGGCTGCCCTTCCGAAGCGTTAACGCCCGGCCGGTAGCCCAGCTCAAACAACGTATCATAAGCAAGCCGCATATCCCGTTCCTGCGGAAATTGGAAAAATATCGGTGTATCGCTCATAAGGCATCCTTTCCGGTGCTGTCAGATCCGCCGTGCGCTCTTCGTATTCATAGCACGCACGCTTGCCGGTCGCCCTTAGTGTTCGCCAAACCCTGGCGTTTAATACCAGATGGTCACCAGAAAGGCTGCCGCATACGCGGCGGGCACAGAGAGAACAAGAGCGGCGATCCCCAGCGGCAGCGAGATGCTGGCGCCCGCGACAAGACCGACCAGCGCAAGTCCGGGCACCGCCAGAGCGAACGACGCTTTGCGGAGCGCCTCCTGCTTGCTGATTTCGCTCCACGCGAACATGCGGAAGAAGGAAGCGCCCAGCGTTTCCCGCGAGACCGATTTCATCCAGTAGGCCAGCACGAAAGCGGCGACGGCCCACAGGACGACGTGCATCGGACCCGGCAGCCGCCACGCGGCGAACGCGAGCACGGCCGTCAGCTGGGCGTACAGCTTCCACTGGCCGGGCCGGCGGAGGACCGATTTGACGAGCGAATCGGCCAGAACCGCCGAAGCGCCCGTCCCGCGGACCACCCGCTGCGAGCGGCCCAGCAGCAGCGGAGCCCGGCGCTGGCGCGGCTTCTTCCCCTCGACAATGCCGCGGAGCATCAGGGAGGCGAGCTTCAGCCTCGCCTCCCTCTCCCGCTGCACGTCGGGGTAGAACGCTCCCGCCGCCCGCAGACGGCGGCGGGCAAGCACTGCCGCGGCCGCAAGCAGCAGCGGCCCGGCGAGGTACCCTGCGGCGGCACCCGCGAGAATCAACTGGACGCAGGCCCAGTAGATGAGAAAGCCCGCCGCGAACAGCACGATGGAAGCCGCCACGCGCTTCCATCCGGACCAGGCGAGCGCCGCAAGCTGGCGCAGCAGGCCCAGGTTCACCTTGGCCGCGTAGACGGCCAGGAACAGGGCCGCGAGCTTCAGCGCGCCGCCGGTGGGGTCTTCCGCCCGCAGCAGGGGCAGCAAAGCGCCGGCCAGCAGGGCCGTCGTCAGTGCCTGCAGCCCGAGCGAGTACAGAAGCCCGCGGCGCTTGATCGCGGGCATCCAGCCTTTGCTGCGGACGAGGAAGAGCTGGTCCGCTTCCTCGATGAAGAAGCGGATGGTGCCGGACCAGGCGAACAGATACAGGAGAACGGCAACCAGCGATACCGGGATATAGCCGAACCACCCGGGCGGCGTCCGCCACCACGCCGAATAATAAATGAAGGCGAAGATCAGGGCCGGAACGATCAGATAGACGGCCACCGTCCAGTCTACAGCCGTACGCAGAATGCGGTACTGGTAGATCCAGTCGTCGAGCAGCCTCCGCTTGAATAGTTTTGCCGGTGTCATATTCATTCCCTCCTCCGCCTCAGACCAGCGCATGGAAGCAGTCGAATAATGTGCCGTCCGGCAGTCCCGACTTGCGGCGCACATCGTCCAGCGTTCCCTGCGCCACGATCCGCCCTTCGCTGAGCAGCAGGAACGAGTCGCAGATGCGCTCCGCGGTGTCGAGCACGTGAGTGCTCATCAGAATGCCCGCTCCCCTCTCCCGCTCCTTCCGCAGCAGCTCCAGGAAGTCCTTCGTCGCCCTCGGGTCCAGTCCGATGAACGGCTCGTCGACGATATACACCGAAGGCCGGTTAAGGAAGCCGATGATAAGCATCACTTTCTGCTGCATGCCCTTGGAGAAAGCGACCGGCAGCCGGTGCCGGGCATCCGACAGCCTGAACTGGGCCAGCAGCGCTGCCGCCCTCTCTTCGAATACGGGACGCTCCAGCCCGTAGGCCGCCGCCGCGAGTTCCATATGCTCCCACAGCGTGAGTTCTTCGTACAGAACCGGCTGCTCCGGCACATACGCCACCGAAGCCCGTCCGTCGGCAAACTCGATGCTCCCCTCGACATCCTTCAGCAGGCCGAGCATGCTTTTGATGGTCGTGCTCTTCCCGGCGCCGTTGGGCCCGATCAGACCGATCAGCTGCCCCTCCGGAATACGAAAGTCGATATCCTGCAAAATCGCCCCCGAATCGCCGTATCCCGCCTTTTTTATATGAATCGAAGCTTTTTCCAAATAAATTCCTCCATTTCCGCGTCCAGCCTGCGTCTATCCCTTTTCAAACGGGGTATGCATATTCTATAGTAGAAGTATAGCAGAAATTTATCCGGCTTCATGTTTTCGATTCTGAGTGTGAGGTGTCCGCGTATGCACAATCACAATTCCTCTGATATCGACAGCAACAAATCTGCCGCCATGTCCGCTTATCTCATTTTTTGCCTGCCGCTGATGGTTGCCAGACATTCCAGATTCGCGATGTATCATGCGAACCAGGGGCTGCTGCTCCTGCTCTACGCCGTTTTCGCGCATCTGATGCTCGGGCTGCTTCCGGGTGTAGAGGACCTGCTTATGCCTCCCCTGGACATCTCCGTCTTCGCGCTGGCATTTATCGGGATCCGGAACGCTCATGACGGCAGAATGAGACCGCTGCCACTCATTGGTAAGTTTGTCCTTGTCCGGTAAATCCGGACTTACAAAAGGCGATATGCGGGGCCGGAACGTACAAAAAGGCGGAATTCCTTAAGGGGACCCGCTTTTTTATTTGACCGTTTGTCAGTTCTGTCATTTGTCCGACAATTGCGCCGATTGATTGACATCCCTTATCAGATGCGTGATAATATAGCAAAATATGAGCCGGTATGCGGCTTTTGGAGGGTACCGAAAATGAAACACGATCAGCATAAAATTCTCGATTGTACGATACGCGACGGAGGGCTCGTCAACAATTGGGATTTTAGCGTGGAATTTGTTCAGGATATGTATCGCGGCTTGAATGCGGCCGGCGTTGAATATATGGAGATCGGTTACAAAAATTCGGCTAAGCTCCTGAAAAGCGACAATGCGGGTCCGTGGCGTTTTCTGAATGAGGATTTCCTGCGTGAGGTCATCCCTACCAAGAACGATACGAAGCTTTCCGCGCTCGTGGATATCGGCCGCGTCGACGAGAACGACATTCTCCCCCGCGAGCAGAGCCAGCTGGATCTGATCCGCGTAGCTTCTTACATCAAGGATGTGGACAAGGGTCTTCAGCTCGTACAGAAGTTCCACGACATGGGCTACGAAACGACGCTGAACATCATGGCGCTCTCCCACGTGATGGAGAACGAGCTCAACGAAGCGTTCGAGCTCATCAACAGAAGTCCGGTCGACGTGGTATACGTCGTCGATTCGTACGGCAGCATGAATCACAAGGACATCGATTACATGGTCAATAAATTCCAGCGCCTTCTGCCGGAGAAGAAGCTGGGCCTTCATATGCATAACAATATGCAGCTCGCGTTCTCCAACACCGTCGTCGGTGCCGAGAAAGGCGTCGAGTTCCTCGACACCTCCGTCTTCGGTATGGGACGCGCGGCAGGCAACTGCACCACCGAGCTGCTCGTCAGCTACCTGAAAAACCCCCGTTACGATGTGCGTCCCGTTCTGGACCTGATCGAACGCCACATGGTCGCCATGCGCGAGAAAGTGGAGTGGGGCTACATCATTCCTTACATGATCGCCGGAACGCTCAACGAGCATCCGCGCGTAGCCATGGCTGTCCGGAACACCGCGGACAAGGACAAATACGTCGAGTTCTACGACAAGCTGACGACGCCTGAAACCATCGCGAATAATTAATCCCCTTAAAAAGATCTTTTCCTCCGGGAAGAGATCTTTTTTTGTTTTTCCGTCTAGTGGAATTCCTGCATCTTTCATTAACTTTCGTTAATATCCTTCCTAATTCCGGTTTGGTATAGTGACTCATGGAAAACTACCCCATCTTATTAACTACTGGAGTGAGACCATGTCTGCCAAAACCAAACACGATGCTTTTGAGGAATTTTATACGAGGGCATCCAATACCGGACCGGCTGCCGGTACGTTTTTCAACGATAAAGCTTATCTTTTTTATACGAACGGGAATCTGCTGGATCTCATTTGCATGGAAACTTACCTCGGCGACGATAAACGTGAAAAAGTGAGAGTCGTTAACAGCCCTAACAAAAAGAAAGGGCCGCTCGGGATCGAATATTTAACCAAAGTGGCCTATGGGGGCGACGGAGTCGGCGGAGGCCGGATACCCGCTCTGGCGGCGTGCGTGCATGAGGGCGTCCTGTATCTGTTTTACGCGGACCAGAGGGGGACGCTGCACGGAATGACCTCTCAGGACGGGACCGAATGGTCAGCGGCTCTTACCTTGGACGAGCGCATGCGCATGCGGACGGACAGCCGGTTCGCGGCCGTATCGGCCGGAACCCGCTTGTATCTCATCGGCTCCGATGCGAACGGCAAGCTCGCGCTGAACTGGACGGACAACGGAGGGCAGACGTGGGAACGGACCGAAGCCCGTGAACAGCGTCCCGGAAAAGACGGCAGGGCGGAGGAAATCCGCATCGCGGACGTCACTCATACGGCGGCGTGCAGCTACCGGGATCCCGGCGGCGACGTGCGGATCATGGTCGGCTATATTCAGCGGAGCCAAGATACGAAGTCGGTCGTTTCCCGCAAAAAAGAAACGTTGAAAACGGTGCTCCTCCACCACGAAGAGCAGGCGCCGCCCCGGAAAGTAAATGAGCCGCACGCCATAGCGGAAGGTGAAAGTGTCAGCCACTTCGCGCTCGCTCCGGGCTCCATCGAAAAGGGCTCTGCAGGCAGCGTCCTGCAGCTGTTCGTCAGCGGCAAAACCGCTTGCGACATCAAAGCGAGAAGATACGAATACTCCGTCTCCACGGGAGTCTGGTCGGCCCCCATCGTCCGAGGCTGGGGACACATGTCGACGCCTAACGGACACCATGTCGACGCCTTCCAGTTTTTTATACCCGAGGATGAAGGTCATATCCGGTCCGAAATCTGGTTTACCCAGACGTTCGACGGCTCCGGCCGGAAAAAACATCTCGGCATAGGCCGGTACCATTCCGACCGGCTTATCTTGACAGACACGCTGACGAACTGGGCCAACGATGACCATCTGACGTTTCTGGGCGTTGTCGAAAGCCCGCCTCCCCACGTGCTGAACGGCTCCGAGCTTAAAGATTCCATCTGTTCCTTCCGGTTCAAGTGGTCGAAGGAGGAGCAGGCGGCGGTATCCGCGAAGTACAAATTCGGCGCTTCTCTCAACTTTAGCGGCAAAGTTCCGGTCGTAGGTCTCGGCGGCGAGCTGAAAATCGCTTATGAGCGGGCGCGGTCCGTCACTTCGGAAATTAAGAGCATCAAAGAATTTTCGATTGAGCTGTATCCGTCCTCCACAAAAAAAACGGCTACGCATTTGTACATCCGTCCCAACATTACCCGGCACACCTACAAGCTGGCGGATTGGCAAAACCAGGACCTGGGCGTGCAGCTCAGTCTTTTCTCCGTCTCGGATCTGAGCATTGAGGCCCGCAAAGGCAAATCCTTGAGCACGTTCCCGAAGCAGCCCGATCCGAACCGTATCGAGAACTATGTGCAGCGGTTTACGGATCTGCCCGATTATACGGATAGGCAGCTTTCGTTCAGTATGCCGGTCAACTGGTCGGAATCCATGAAAATCGAAGAAAATTTTATTAAAATCAGCAAAACCGTCACCTCCGTCTCCAACAGCGTATCCGTCGAATGCAAGCCTGCGGGCAAAGCTCCCGGCGACGTGTTTTCCATCGGTGTAGGGTCCAGCTTCATGTACACGTATGAAGTGAACGTATCCACCCAATTTTCATCGCAAATGGGCTGTACGGTCCGTTACCCGAATCCTCGTACGGATGAACCGGACGATATCAGCGAAGTGAAGCTGCTCATGTATGTGTTTTACCCCGATAAAAACAAAACGGACCGCTGCTACTGGATTCCGGAAACAACGAAAAACCAGTATCCCTGGTGCGTGGCGTGGTCCGTGGATGAGCTTGTTAAGCAGGGCAGCGGCGAGTAAGGCGGCCGGATAAATTTTCCCGCCAATCTGGCGGGCACGGTTTAGGACGCCGTCTCTTGCTTTCGGCTGCTGCGGCTTCAAGAGGCTGTTATACCGCTTCCGCAAGCTCGGTCAGAGGGCTGGGGCCTTTGTAAGTCCGCTTGCGGTACAGAAGCCGCTCAGGCGTTATAAAAAGGCACCGGGAAATTTCCCTGTGCCTTTTTTGTTTGGGAGCCTGCTGCTTTCGCTGCACAAAATCGTTTGACTAAATAAATTCAAAAAAGCAAAATAGTTACATATACTGTTTTAATTATTATGTGACCGATCGACCGCCGGCACGCAGCGAAATATCACGCGGGGAGCTGCGCGTTTGATGCGAAAATTTTCCCGGAGGAAAACCTATATGGTTAGTTACGCTTGGCTTATCGGCATGCTGCTGCTTTTGTTTTTCGGTTTAAACATCCTGCTGAATTATTTAGCGCGCCGAGACCACGAACCTGCGCCGTCCTTAAAGACGAAAATTTGGGCGATTCCGGTTTTGTCCTTGCTCATCATCGGGCCGGTAACCGGTTTTGCTTTCTTATATATGACCTTCTTTCGTGGCATTGAGCATACCAGCACACTGATCAGTTTTTCCGGCAAAGCGGATCTCTTCACTTTCTCTCTGGTCATCTTGCTGAGCTTTCTGTTCTTCGAGACCTTTATTCATCCCCTCCTCCATGCCATGATCCGTTACGGGCTCAAAAGGCCCCCTTCCGTTTACGGCAGACAAATCATCACCATAATCGCAGACAGTCTTCTGATTTATGTTTTTGCCCATCTAATTCCCGGTGTTTACATCAAGGATCTTTTGTCCGCTCTCACTTTGTCTGTCGCTCTGCACGTGATTGAATGGATACTTGCAGGCATAATGAATCTTTATAAAAAGAACAACAAAAAGAATGTAAACATGTAAAAAGGGATCAAGCTCCATCCAAGGAGCTTGATCTTTTTTAATTGGCTCACGTGAAAAATACCCCGCTCCGCGCGTGAAAACCCGCTTGGCCGCACGTCCCGCCGTCGCCCGCAAACTTTGTCGAAATAAAAAGAAACGGAAATAAAATCTCGCCCGTTTATGGGCAGGTTATCACACCTTTTTCGCCTTTTATCTCGGTTTTTCTCCCCTTGTTGAGTCCTTACGCACAGTTGACAAACCACAATATATTGAGGTAAATTCATATCTATCACCTACATATTCACTATATATAGACTATATATGGATTAGACAGGTTTCCCGCCCCGGAGGCGGGAATCAAAAGGGAAGTCCGGTGCGAATCCGGCGCGGTCCCGCCACTGTCAACGGGGAGCGCCCCACCCATACCGCCACTGACGAATGCCGTCGGGAAGGCCGCGGAGGGGCGCAATGAACCTGGAGCCAGGAGACCTGCCTGTCTGAAAGACACCGCTGAACCTACGGGAGATAGGGAGGTGTCCGGACGTTTTTCACATTGCAGCCGCATAGCACACGGCCGTCCCTCCACCGCCTTCGGGCGGGGAGCCGGGCAGCCGGCTTGTACGCGCGGCTTCAGCCGGCCTTTTCGCCGTGCCGTCAGAGGCACGCGAAAAGGCCGGGAGCTGACTGTGAATCCAGAGCCGCTCTTTGTCACAAGGGGCGGCTTTCATCCGGGCGCGCCGACTACTTCCCGTAGCCGGCGCGCCCCGTATTTTTGATAGAGTGGAAAGGAAGATGCTTCCATGCTGGTAGTTTACGATTCCCGTACGGGAAATGTTCAACGTTTCATTAACAAGCTCAATTTGAAGGCCGTACGGATCGAAGAGGATTTGACGATCCAGGAGCCGTTCGTCCTTGTTACCTATACGACCGGATTCGGTCAAATTCCCGGCAAAGTGCTGGACTTCCTGAAACATCACTCTTCCCTTCTGCGCGGTGTCGCCGCAAGCGGCAACCAGAACTGGGGACAATCTTTTGCCCTGAGCGCCGACCGCATTTCATCGGCATACGGTGTTCCGGTGCTTGCCAAATTCGAACTATCCGGCACGTCTAGCGACGTGGAACGATTCCATAAAGGGGTGCGCCATCTTGAAGCATATTGAACTGAACAACGAACTCATGATACCGGGGGAAGACGGTTTTTACCGCCTGGAGAAAGACCGCGAAGCGCTGGACGCCTTCCTTGAAGAAGTCCAGGGGCAGACCGTCCCTTTCGGCAGCATCAAAGAACGCTACGATTATCTGATCGGCGAGGATTTCTACGAAAACGTGTACGAGCAGTACACGCTGGAGCAGATCGAAGCCATCCACGAAACGATCCGCAAAAGCGGCTTTAAGTTCCAGTCCTACATGGCCGCTTCGAAATTTTATAAAGATTACGCCCTGCGTACCAACGATAAAAAGCAAGTCCTCGAATCGTACGAGGACCGCGCCGCCATCGTCGCCCTTCACCTCGGTGAAGGCGACTTCGGCAAAGCCCAGCGGATCGCCAAGGCGATCATCGAGCAGCGCGTCCAGCCGGCTACGCCGACGTTCCTGAACGCCGGACGCAGCCGCCGGGGCGAAATGGTCTCCTGCTTCCTGCTGGAGATGGACGACTCCCTGAATTCCATTCAGTACGTCATCGGCACCTGCATGCAGCTGTCCAAAATCGGCGGCGGCGTAGCCGTGAACATGTCCAAGCTGCGCGGACGCGGCGAGCCGATCAAAGGCGTCGAAGGCGCCGCCAAAGGCATCATGCCCGTCATGAAGCTGCTTGAGGATGCCTTCTCCTATGCCGATCAGATGGGTCAGCGCCGGGGCTCCGGAGCGGTCTACTACTCCGTGTTCGGCTGGGACATCATCGAATTCCTCGACTGCAAAAAGATCAACGCGGACGAGAAATCCCGTATCCAAACGCTTTCCATCGGTCTGATCGTGCCGCAGAAGTTTTACGAGCTGGCCGAGCAGAACAAGCCGCTGCACGTGTTCGCCCCGTTCTCCGTCTACAAGGAGTACGGCCGTCACCTCGACGATATGAATATCGACGAGATGTATGAAGAGCTGCTCGCCAACCCGAACGTGAAGAAGAAAGTCGTCATGAGCGCCCGAGACATGCTGACCAAGATTGCCGTTATCCAGCTGGAATCCGGCTATCCGTACATCATGAACCGTTCCAACGCGAACCGCGGACATGCTCTGAAAGACATCGGTAAAGTGAAAATGTCCAACCTGTGCACGGAAATTTTCCAGCTCCAGGAAACGACGGAGATCGGCGATTACGGCCAAGGCGATATTATCCGCCGGGACATTTCCTGCAACCTCGCTTCGCTTAATATCGTGAACGTGATGGAAACGAAAAGCATCCGCGACTCCGTCCACAGCGGCATCGAAGCGCTGACTTCCGTCAGCGACAACACGACGGTCGCGAACGCTCCGGGCGTTGTGAAAGCGAACAAGGAGCTTCATTCCGTCGGTCTCGGCGCGATGAACCTGCACGGCTATCTGTCCAAAAACCGGATCGCTTACGAAAGCCCGGAAGCGAAAGAATTCGCGCGCGCCTTCTTCATGGCCATCAACTTCTACTCGCTGGAGAAAAGCATGGAAATCGCACGCGACCGCGGTGTCACTTTCGCCGATTTCGAACGCTCCGAATATGCGAAGGGCACCTATTTTGCCAAGTATGAAGTGAAAGATTACCGTCCCGAATCCGATAAAATCAAAGCTCTTTTCGAAGGCATGGATCTTCCGTCGCCGGAAGACTGGAAAGCTCTGAAAGAGCAAGTCATGAAGCACGGCCTGTACCATGCTTACCGTCTGGCCATCGCGCCGACACAGAGCATCTCGTACGTGCAAAACGCGACTTCCAGCGTCATGCCGATCGTCGATCAGATCGAAACGCGTACGTATGCGAACTCGACCACTTACTATCCGATGCCGTATCTGTCCAAGGAAAACATGTTCTTCTACAAGTCGGCTTACCGGATGGACCCGTTCAAGATCATCGATCTTATCGCGGAAATCCAGGAGCATGTGGATCAGGGCATTTCAACGGTGCTGCACGTAAACAGCGACATCTCGACCCGCGAGCTTGCCCGCAACTACCTGTACGCCGCCAAAAAAGGCCTCAAATCGCTCTACTACACCCGCACGAAGCGGCTGACCATGGAAGAATGCCTGAGCTGCTCCGTTTAAGCGAGAGCCGGGATAAGAATAGATTCGTTTAACAAAGAAGCCGGCTGCGCGACAGGAACGTAAAAAACGCTCCAGGCAGGCCGCAAACATCCGTATGGCGCTTTCCCTATAAGCAGCTTTATGCAGGGCCCGAACTTGTCAGCCCCGTATAAAGCTGCCTATGGTTATGCACGGCAACGACTGATGCCGGATTGCAGCGCGCCCCATCCAAAGGAGAGAAAACGATGAAAGCCGTCAATTGGAATAAACCCGACGACGATTACACCTGGTCGTTTTGGCAGCAGAACGTGATGCAGTTCTGGACCGAAGAAGAAATTCCCCTTTCCGACGATAAAATGGTCTGGATCGAGATGAACCCCGACGAGCAGGACGTCTACAAGAAGGTTCTGGGCGGCCTGACGCTGCTGGACACCCTTCAAGGCGGAGTCGGCATGCCGAGACTCGTCGAGCACATGGACGGCCTCCAGCGCAAAGCGGTGCTGTCGTTCATGGGCATGATGGAGCAGATTCATGCGAAGTCCTACAGCAGCATTTTCACGACGCTGGCGAGCAACGAGGAGATCGACGGCATTTTCCGCTGGGTCGAAGAGAACGGACGCCTGCAGCAGAAAGCGGATCTCATCAACCGCTACTACAACAGCATCCAGTCCGACAAAGACCTGTATCTGGCGATGACGGCTTCCGTTTATCTCGAAAGCTACCTGTTCTACAGCGGCTTCTTCTATCCGCTCTACCTGGCCGGACAAGGCAAAATGACGAACAGCGGCGAGATCATCGACCTCATTTTGCGCGACGAAAGCATCCACGGCCTGTACGTCGGTACGCTAGCGCAGGAGCTATTCGCGACTCTGAGCGAAACCGAGCAGCAGGAAGCCGCCGAAGAGCAGATCAAGCTGCTCCTGGAGCTGTACGAGATCGAGAAGCTTTACACCGAAGAGCTCTACACTCCGCTCGGCCTCCAGGACGACGTGCTGCGCTATGTGCGTTACAACGCCAACAAAGCGCTGATGAACCTCGGACGCGATCCTTATTTCCCGGAAGAACCGGTTCATCCGGTCGTTCTGAACGGAATCCGGACGCAGACGAAGCAGCATGACTTTTTCTCGAAAAAAGGCAACGGCTACGTCCGCGCCCTTCGTGTCGAGCCGCTTAGCGACGACGATTTCAGCTTCGAAGGGCTGTAAACCGCTCCGGCGCTGCCCTTCAAGGCCCGGACGGATACGCAATCGGCCGGGTATACGAAAAAGACGTACAAAATTGGAAACAATTTTGTACGTCTTTTTTGCGTTCGGCTGCGGGGCTGCCAGATCGGGCGCTCGCCGGTATCGGCGTACGGCCGCATGCGAAGCCATGCATACAGCCGCCCCATACCGGTGATTCCTCACCTTACCTTGGTTGGTGTCATCCGGTTTTCGGCGGTCAACCTTTCCATAGATACAAAAAGAGACCGATCCCAAGGATCGGTCCCTTCCGTTCATGGCAGCCATAGTAAAGCTCCTATACATTTAACTGCATAAAGTTCCGCTATCTGTTCGGCCGCATACTTTCTGAATAGGCGCCTTTTACGAAATAAATCCTCTATCCATCGCTTCGGCTTTACGCACCAGCGCGAAGTATTTCAGCCGGGCACCCTCCAGCGTAGTTTGAGCCTGCTGAAGCTTGAACGAAAATTTATCGTAATCATGCTTGGAGACAAATCCGTTCTCGTAGCGGATTTTCATTTTGGCGACGTCGGCCTGCGCGTCTTTGAGGTTGCGCTCCTCGTTCAGCACGGTCTGATAGGCGTTATCGGCATCGCTGTAAGTCGCGTAAATCTTTTTGACCAGCTCGGCTTTCGTCTGTTCCTGCTTCTGGTAAGCGATTCCCGTGTTGATGCTCTGATACTGGCCGCCATACGTATTCTTGGTCACGGTATTCTGCTGCTGCCAGATGGCTTCGTCGATGCCGTTGTGATCCATTTTCAGCTTAAAAGAATTGGCGAGCAGCGTCTCGGTTTCTTTCTTCACAACCGGCTGCACGTTTCCGGATACGGCGGCCGGCTCTTCAAGCAGCAGATCCGGGGTGTACTCCACGCCGATATCGAAGCAAAGCTGCACGAGACCCAGGCGGTAGTTGCTCTCCAGCGTCTGAATATCGTCGCCGATTTTGTTCACCGCTTTGCGGGCGGTTTCGACGTCCTCGGGAGAAGCGAGACCCGCGTCGCTCAGCACCTGGGCGCGTCTCATCTCTTTCTCCGCCACGCCTTTGTACTCATGCATGAGGGCGATCTGCTTCTTGGAGCCGAGAAGCTGCACGTACTGCGCCGTCACTTGAAGCTTGATGCCCTCAATCGCTTCATCGGTCTGGAGCAGGTTGTTCCACATATCCGTATCGAGCTGATGCGAGGTTGTTTTCATCTGTTCGCGCTGGGCCTGCAAAATCTGGTTAATGCCATTAACCATTTGGCCCTGGCCTTCGATGACCTTGTTCAGCACCGTGTTGGTTTCGACAACCGGACCGATCCAGAAGAAGCTGTCCGGAGTCGCTTTGGTCGGGTCGATCTGATACTTCTTCATCGCCTCGGGCGTCATGTAATCCTGCGGGGATGCCGGAAGCTTGTAGCCTTCGAAGCTGCCGCCGTACAGGTTGGCGCTCTGATCCTTAAGGTCGCTGCTTTTGTTCCCTAGCGCGGCCGTTTTCAGATAGAGCAGTTTCATATTGTAGGAGTTATTAAGCGTCCGTTCCAGCACGCTGTCGAGGGTCAGTTTGCTGACTTTCTCCAGCGCGGGGAGGCGTACCTCGTCCTTATTGAGAGGCTTATCGGTTGTCGCGTGAAGCTGTACAAGGTTGCCGTCTTTGATTTCGTAGTAGGGCGAATGGGTATCCGCCGCCCATGCGGCCGGCATCATGCCGAATACAAAAGCGGACGCGGTCAGCGTAGCTATGATTTTTTTCATCGAAAATCCCTTCTTTTCCAAGGTATGATAAGAACTAAACGCAGGCTGAGGGACATGGGACCGAAAACGCTGATGACTGAAACTTATGTAAACGGCGCGCCTGCACTATAAAAGAACAGCTTGCGCGCGCCGGAGAAACGTTGTTTGACATTCGTGCCGGTCGCAAAATAGGGCTTTTACACCGTAAGAGAGGTGCTCTCCTGCTGGACAGCGGGCAGCCCGGCCTGAACCGGCTCATCCGTCTGCTTGCGGAACATCGCGAACCGGGTGAGCAGGAAGGCGGCAAAATAAGTGATGAATCCCGTTAAAGCGAGCGCGATGCAGTCCTTGACGATCACGTCGTAGCCGTTGCCTTTGACGAACACATGGCGGACACCCTCCAGGAAGTAGGTGAGCGGCAGCATATGTCCGAGGATGCTCAGCGCCTTCGGCATCGCTTCAAACGGCCATGTGTAGCCGGACAGCATGAACGACGGCACCGCAATCAGCATCGCGATCTGGGTGGAGCCGAGCTGAGCGCTTGAGAACAGGGAGATGAAATACCCGATGCCTAGCACCGCAAAGTTGAAGCAGGCCGAGAGCAGCATAGCCATCAGAATCTGTCCGCGCATCGGAAGATCGAAGCCGAACAGCATGATCGTGAACACCACGACCGCATTCAGCATGCCGATGATAAAATACGGGACCGATTTCGCGTAGGCGAGCCGCCAAGGCATCTTTTTCCACTCGGCAAAGCGGTTCCAGAGCCCTCTTTCCTTATCGCGGGTAATGGTCAGGGCGATACCGAGCAGAAGAACCTGCTGCAAAATCGCGCCCGCCAGGCCGAAAATCATAAAATCGCTGTAGTTGAACGTCGGGTTGTAAAGCACCCGGTAGCGGAACGGGACGGCGGAGAACGTCGAGCTGACCTGTTCATCCTGAAGGCCCTGCTGCTGGAGCTTCTTGCCGCTGACGCCGTAGCTGTATGTCGTGACGATCTCATTGGCCGCGCGCGTCGCGGAGTTGGAGATCATCATGTTGGCACCGTCGATAAGCGTCATGACCGGCTGCACATCGCCGTGCTTGATGCGGGCTTCGAACTCCTTCGGGATAATGACCCCGACCTTCGCTTCTCCGCGGGAGATGGCTTCCGTCACCTCCGCCTCCGAATGGTAGGCGTTTACGACCTGGAACGTTTCGCTCTGGTCGAACGCCTGCACGATCTGGCGGCTCAGTTGACTGTTGTCCTCGTCGAAGACGACGGTCTGCATTTCGGTTACTTTATGCTGGATATAAATCGATCCGAATAAGGTTGTGTAAAGAATCGGCACGAGGAACAAAATTGCCATCAAGCGGCGGTCCTTGAAAATTTGCCGCCATTCCTCGGCGATCACGCTTCCGACTTTAAGGGGCAACGGTATCACCCGCTTTTCCTTCCCATTGTACGGTCATTCCCGTCAGAACCGTTTCCGGCAGCTGAGGCAGCTCGATTTTCACGCCGAACGAGCGGATATCGGTATCGGACGCGTTTTGCGTCGCTTTCTTCACGGCGAAGTCCGCAGCCGGTGCGACCGTGCTGACTTTGCCGGTCACGGAGGCGCCGTTAGCCGTCACTTTTACGGTCACGGTATCGCCCGCTTTCAGACCGGCCGCGTCCGTTTCCTGCAGATAGAAACGCGCCCATTTCGTATCCGCGGAAGTTTCCATCGTGAACACCGGGAAGCCGGAGCCTACCATTTCGCCCAGTTGAGCGGATTGGGAAAGGATGATCCCGTCCGAAGGAGCAAGCAGCTCGGTGTAGCTCAAGTATGTCTCGGCTTCGCTTTGGGCCGCCTGGGCCTGCTGCTGTCCGGACTGGGCGGATTTGACGGCTCCCTGCGCCTGCTGGATGGACGCCTGAGCGGCGTTCACGTCGCCTTGGCGGATTTTCACCTGATCCATGTTCGCCTTAGCCAGTTCGACGGCCGCTTTGGCCTGTTCCACCTGCGCTTCCGCGGCCTGGATTTCCTCCGCGCGCGGTCCCTGCTGGGCAAGCGCGTACTGCTGCTGCGCCACTTCGTACTTGGCTTTGGCTTCCTCGTAGCTGACTTTCGCTTTATCCACGTCCGTCTGGGCGACAAGACCCTCTTCCTTCATTTTTTTCACCCGGTTGTAGCTTTCTTCCGCTGTCTGGAAAACCTCTTTGGTGGCATTCAGCTGAATTTCAGCCTGCTTTTTCTCTTCCGGTCTCGCCCCGTTCTTGAGCGCGTCCACCTTCGTCTGAGCGGCTTTCACTACCGCTTCGGCCTGTTTCACTTGTTTCGCGGCCGTTTCCGCGGTCAGCGTCACCGCTTCCTGACCCTGCTGTTTTTTCGCTTGGGCCGTCGCTTCCGCGCCCTTCGCTTCGGCGATTTTTCCTTGGGAAAGCGCTACGGCCGCTTTGGCCTGGGCTACCTTCGCCTCGATTTCCTGACTTTGAATCCGGGCCAGCACCTGGCCTTTCTTCACGGTGTCCCCTTCTTTGACGAGAATTTCGGTCACGCGGCCGCCGGCTTTAAAGCTCGCGGCCACCTGATTCGCTTCAATATAAGCGGTCGGCAAATTCGCCGGACGGTTCTGGGTGCTGCTCAGGGCCTCTTTGGAAGACAGCAGGAAAGTTCCCCCGCCGATCAATCCGGCCATCACTACGTATACAACAGGTCTAACAAACTTCATCTAACATTTCCCTCCCAGGATGCTTTCTCTAGTTCATAATTTAGGGTGTAAACGGACAAACCGCCCTTAGAGGGCGATTCCGTCCATCATATAAAGCTGGATTAGATCCGAAATCTGCTCGTTGGTAAGAGGCGGATGCTTTCTTTCCCAGTCGACGAGCAGGACCAGGTACATGCGCACCAGGACGAACGCGGTAATTTCGGGATCGCACGGCTTGATGCTTCCGTCCGCGACGGCAATTTCCAGATGCTGCTTGATATAGCCGATGACACCTTCCTCGATCTCACGGAGAGCATGCTGCGCCGCCGGTGTACCGAACTGGGCCACTTCCTGCGACAATTTCAGCAGTAGTTCGTGCTCCTTGCGGTAAACCAGAATGCTGTATGTAGCGGAATGCAGCTTCTCCATAATTGTACCGCCCTTGGAAATGCTGGCATCGGCCAGTTTTCTCATCTCGGCGATCAGGGATTTGACGATCTCGTTTAACAAATCTTCTTTTGTCTCAAAATACAGGTACAGCGTTCCCTTCCCTACGCTGGCGATTTTGGCGATCTGATCCACCGTCGTTCCTTTGTATCCGAACAAAGCAAACGATTTTTTCGCCGCATCGAGAATGTTATCGCGCCGCTGATCCATTCGGCACCTCCGTTTTGACCAAAATCCTATTTTAGTTCTGTAGTCAAAACAATATCATCTTTAATTTGCAAAATCAACGGGTCGCGGCAGCAAAACAGCTATACAATTTTGCCCTTTTGTCTAAAAGCGGGGCTCTTCTTGCAATAATTTGCTGGATTCTCCTTTAATTTTCCTCACTTCCGTATGGAAACCGCCCCCTCCACAAACACTATCTGTAAAAGCGGAGGTGCGGGATGAGCAGCAAAATTTTGTTGGTGGAAGACGAAAGTAAAATTGCACGCGTCCTGCAGCTGGAGCTGCAGCATGAGGGCTACGAGGTCAGTCTCGCCGAGGACGGGCGCGAAGGTCTGGATATGGCGCTGGCGGAGCCGTGGGATCTCATCCTGCTCGATATCATGCTTCCTGAGCTGAGCGGGCTGGAAGTGCTGCGCCGCCTGCGGCAGCAATCCGCGGTCCCCGTCATCCTCCTGACGGCCAGGGACGCGGTGCCCGACCGGGTAAGCGGCCTCGACCAGGGGGCGAACGACTACGTGACGAAGCCGTTCGCCATCGAAGAGCTGCTCGCCCGCATCCGCAATCTGCTCCGGCTGACGACCCAGCAGAGCCAGCCAGAGAACGAGCAGATTCTTCAGGCGGATGACATCGTCATGAATCTGAAGAGCCGCGAGGTTACACGCACGGGCAAATCCGTCGAGCTTACGCCCAAGGAATTCGATCTGCTCCAGTATCTGATCCAGCACAAAGGGGAAGTGAAATCCCGGGAAGATATCATCTCCGACGTATGGGGCTACGATTTCGTAGGCGATACGAACATTGTGGACGTGTACATCCGTTACTTGCGGCAAAAACTTGAAAAAAATTTTCCCGGCAAGCTGATCCATACGATCCGGGGCGTCGGTTATCTCATTAAAGGAAGTGGCCCCGATGAGTCTTAAGCTGCGGTTCGCTCTCCTTCAGACCTCCCTGCTCTTTCTGATTCTTCTGGGGGTCAACTTTTTTATCTACTACCTTTTTATCGAAAACAACTCACGCAACGAAACTCAAAATATCGAACGCAAAGCGGCCAAGCTGCTGCTTCAGGAAAATGTGGTGCAGCACCCCGAATATTGGGAAAATCCTTTTCTGCTCAAAGATTTTCTCGTCGCCAACGAACTGATCCGGCTTATCGGACCGGACTCCACGGTGCAAAAAGAAATATACACGGACGAAACGCTCCTCCAGCGTCCCGCCAAGTTTATAACGTCTACGGGCTCAATCTCCAAGCTGGTCTCCACGGACAACGGTTTTTGCCTGTATGTGCAGGTGCCGGTCATGGAAAACGAGCGCCAGATCGCTTCACTGGAAATCGCCCGCAAGCTGGTCACCCTGAACGATAACGTGCAGGTGCTGTTTCTCGCTCTTTTTTATACGACGCTCGGCGCGCTTGTCTTATCCGTTATCATCGGATATATCTACGCCAGTCTGGTGTTTAACCCCATCCACAGGCTTGCCCAGACGATGGAAAGCATTGAACGGAGCGGAACATTCAGGCGGCTTGAAATCAAATCGACGCGCAAAAAAGACGAAATCGCTCAGCTCGGCCAGACGTTCAATGAAATGATCGGCCGTCTGGAGCAGCATTTCGAGCAGCAGAAACAGTTCCTCGCGGACGCTTCCCACGAACTTCGCACCCCGCTCACGATTATCGAGAGCTACGCCAGGCTGCTCAAGCGCTGGGCCAGCAACGATCCCCAAATCCGCGAGGAAGCGATTGAAGCCATTCTAAGCGAATCCGTCCGGCTGCGGGAAATGACGAAGAGCCTGCTCACCCTTGCGGATTCGGACGAAAGACAGCGGACCGAGTGGCAGGAATTCGAGCTGCGTCCTCTGGTTCAGGCCACGGCGGCGTCCATACAGCTGACGTTCGACCGCGAGGTCCGTCTGGATCTGCCGGAAGAGGACACGCCTCTGAAGATGAAAGGCGACCCCGAGAAGATCCGCCAGCTGCTGATCATTCTGCTCGACAACGCGATCAAGTACAGTCAATTGCCGATTGACATCATCGTCCGGGAGCAGCCCCGTCACCTGCAGATCTCCGTTATCGACAAAGGGATCGGCATTGAGCAGGAAGACATCCCGCAGCTGTTCAACCGCTTTTACCGCGTCGATAAAGCGCGCAGCCGCAAGAACGGAGGCGTCGGACTGGGGCTCGCCATCGCCGAGAACATCGTCAAGCTCCATGCCGGAACTCTCAAGATCCAGAGCGAGCCGGATATCGGCACAGAGGTTCATGTCCGGCTTCCGAAGGATTAGGATGGCCTGGCCCTGACGGGACGGCCTCATTGAACTGCAAGCAAGAGACGGCTTACACGGGGAACGGCGCCTTCTCACTACCGAATCGCAAGCGGTGCGCTTTTCGGCCGGCTCCGACCGCCAATGGCACGCTTTCCGCAAGGCCCGCCTGGTTGACCGCACTCCGCGTCTTTCGTTCGTTACCATCCGCCTCAACGATGTAAGCTTATAAAATCTGCTGTCCGAATGATTGCCGTTTCCGTATTTTTCGTTCCGCTGCCTCCGCCGGAACGAAAAGCCACGGCCTAAAGTCTCCCTTCGGCACAGCAAAAGAAACCGGCCTCCGCAGGCCGGTTTCTTTTTCATTTTAATACTCGATATACGCTTCATGATAACCGTCTTTATACCTCCGCCTGCGCACCTGTATCTGCAGAACGCCTTCCTTGTAAGTGGCCTTCGCCGTCTTCGGAAGAACCGGGCTGGGCAGCTTAATGATTTTCCTCGGTTCGTCCGTCAGTCCGAGAATTTTGACATGGCTCGTTTTCACCAATACCTGCAGCGAACGCGGATCTTCGCGTTTCGGAATTTTAAGGCGGACGAAAACGTCCGTATGCGTTTCGAACGTATCGCCATTTACGGGTTCTCTGCCCTGCTGGGGCGGTGTCCTTTGGGCCTTCTGCTGAGATTTGGACTGCGTCTGCTGAACATCCGCGTTCATCTGGGGCGGCGGTGGCAGTGTACGGTCGAAAACGTCACGCACAAACCCTTCGATCCATTTGATGTTCTCAATATATTTCTGGGGCTGATCGAGAAATTTTTCGACATGCTCCCATTTAAGCCATTTATTCATGTCAGGCTGATTCATCGCAGCTCCCCCCGCTTCTTCTGCATTATATGAACGCTGCCCGCCCTGAGGTGAACATTCTTTGCAGAAACCGTTAAATCGCGGAAAGCAGTATGAACATCTGGGCGCTCCCCCACATAAGCTATAAAAGAAGACGCAGCAAAGGAGAACGCCTATGCCGGCCATCGTCGGAAACGTAAAGATACTGACTGTAGGCCCCAGCTCTGTCGTTCAATTCGGGGACTGCCTGGTCATATCTCCCAACAGCACATCAAAGACGTATGCAGGAGCAGGTTCTTTTAATACCGGTGATTTACCGCATGTATATAATGCTGTCAGCGCCACAAATACAAACGACAGTGATGCCATCGAAGCCGAGGCAAATAAAACGGCAACGGCATGAGCTGGACCATCCATCAGACGATTACGATCCATCAGCTCCGGGTCGACGCCGTGTCCAATTCTTCCGTCCTGCAGGTCGGGAGCGCGGGCAGCATCCGTGCGCTATCCAACCAGTACAACACGGGCGGCTTCACCGCTCCCGCTCCGGAAGTGGGCAAGGGCAGCCTGGCCGGCTTCGGCGGCGCGGCCGGCGGCGGCCCTCCCGGGGCGGCCCCGGGGGGCGAGCCTTCCGGCACAGCCGGTCCTGCCGGGCAGGGCGCGCCCGGCGATCCGGCGGCGGGACCCGGCTCCGCCGGGGCAGGCGCGGCGGCGGGCGCCGGAGCCGGCGGCCTGCTCGGGCCGGGCCCCCACCTGCAGCCGCCGTTCCCGCCGTGGATGCCGTGGCGGCCGCCGCAAGGCCGGGGGCCCGGGCGCCGCAGCTGACGCGCGGAGGCGGCTCGCGGAGCGGGGAGGCCCGGCGCTGCCCGGGCGCCTCATGGGCCGGAGCCTGCCGCGAGGCCCGCAGCCGGCACGGCAGCAGGCGGTCCGACCCTCACGCGGGGCGTCGCTGGCGCTTCGCGCGAGGCGCGGCCAGCGCTCCTTCCCGGCGCGCCCTGCACAACCGCTGCAAGGTGCGAGCGAGCCTCAGGCGATCCGCCGTTTACCCGGCCGCATCACACATCCGCCGGAGGTAAGCTCCGGCGGCATTTTTGCGAAAGCGAAAGAGAGGTGAGCTTATGTACGGCTACGGGCCCGGCGATCCCAATCTGTATGCCTACCAGCTTCAGCAAATGTGGACGCACATTCAGCGGCAGGAAGCCCGCATCGCCAAGCTCGAAGAAACCGCCGCCGCGATGCGCGGAGAGATCGAGGAACTGAAGCGGCAGCGCGGCATACATATCGACCGCATCGAATACAAATTCGATCAACTGAAAGTAGAACAGCTGGACGGCACACTGACGATCGGCGTCTCGCCCGCGGCCGTGGACGAGATCGAGGATTTCGCCGTAAACGGAATGGACGCCGATTCACCGGATAACGAAGCTCCGTCTTCCGCCGGCTTCTCTCCGCATGAGAATCGGGAACCTGCACCGACCGGCGAAGCCCGGACGTCCGCTGACGAAGGAGCCGCCAACGGGCACCTTCACGATTTTCTAGACCGCGAAGCCATGGAAGAGCTGATTGAGCTGGCGGCCAAGCGGCACTTGAATATAGGGGCGGATGAGAGCAGACGGGTTATGGAAGATTTGCGGCGGCAGATCGAAGCGAGAGTCCGGCAGTATGCTTCTTCCCCGGATCTCTTGCATGGGGGCGGGCAGGAGCCGCCGGGAAGCGCAACGTGGAAACTTATCGAAAAAACAAAAGCCGACATACGCGCCGGCATCCTCAATTATTTGGCTCATTATCAGAAGGGAAAAGGAGATGAACATCCGTGAAGGTAGATTTGTATGTGGAAAATAAATGTCTGCAGGTAGGCTCCGTCTATATCATCGGGGTATCCAGTTCCTCGACCTTCCTTATCGGGGACACCGATTCGATCACCGCATCGTCCATGTTCGACACCCCTCCGGAATCGGTCATTGTGGGGCCGCTCGTTCCGCTGCCACATACCTGAGCCATGGCCAGAAGACTCGTTTGGCTCACTCAGGCGAAGGTGCTGTCGGTCTCCAGCGCTTCCGTTTTCCAGGTCGGCGACAACGGCGGGATAAACAGCCGGTTCAGAGCGCTCGCCCTTCAGCGGGAAATCCCCGTTTATCTGGATGATGAAGGCGCGTTCGAAGCGTATTCCCTCTTCTCCCGGCCGTATCCCCAAGTGCGGTTCCCGCCGGAAGCGGTTAAAACAACCTGCAATCTCGGCCCTATCCGGGTAGGCTCCGTCAAGGTGCTCGGCGTGTCCGCCTCTTCGGTGATGCAGGTGGGTGGCAGCGGACCGGTCAGCCTGCAGGCGCGGATCAAGCATATCCGCCAATTCCGGCCGATCGGCCCTTACACCAATCCGACCGGCACGATCGCCTACACCGGTTCGGGAGAAAACCTCGAGGCCGAGAGCGGGCCGCCGGAATCCGGCGCTTCCCCTTCGAACCCTTACGGCTTGAACCGGTAGCCCGCTCCCCAAATCGTCTCGATATAGGCGGGGTCCGACGGGTTCGGCTCGATTTTCTCACGCAGCTTGCGGATATGAACCGTGACGGTCGAAATATCGCCGATCGCGTCCATGCCCCACAGATGGTCGAACAGCTGATCTTTGCTGAATACGCGGTTGGGATTCATCGCCAGATGGGTCAGCAGATCGAATTCCTTGGTTGTGAAAGGTATTTCTTTGCCGTTGACATAGACCCTTCTGGAAGCCCGGTTAATGACGAGACCGCGGATACGGATTTCGTCCTTGTCCTGGTCCTGCTGGCCTTTCAGCCTCTCATACCGGGACAGGTGAGCCTTTACGCGCGCTACCAGTTCTCCCGGGCTGAACGGCTTGATGATATAATCGTCGGCTCCCAGACTGAAGCCGCGTATTTTATCCAGGTCCTCTTTTTTGGCGGAAACCATAAGAATCGGAATATCCCGCTCCACCCGGATCCGCTCGCAGATGGCAAAGCCGTCGGTGCCCGGCAGCATCACATCCAGCAAAATGAGATCGTAGCGTTCGACGAGAGCCCGCTTCAGGCCCGTTTCGCCGTGATGCTCCATATCGACCGTAAATCCGTCCAGCTCCAGATAATCACGCTCCAGCTCGGCAATGCTTACATCGTCCTCGACGATCAGAATGCGTCCGCCTTCTTTCATGTTGCCATCCTTCCTTTCTCTTTCCGGTTTTTGCACACGGTAAATTGAATGGTCGTCCCTTCCCCGAACCGGCTGTTGGCCCAGATCGTGCCTCCGTGCTCTTCCACGATTTGTTTCGCGATGGCGAGCCCCAGTCCGCTCCCTCCGGTTTGCGAGCTACGCGACGGGTCCCCCCGGTAAAACCGGTCGAAAATATGCGGCAGCACATCGGACGGGATGCCCTGCCCGTTGTCGTGAATGCCGATTACCACGAATTCAGGCCGCTCCAGAACGAAGATACGGATATGCCCTTCCGGTTTATCCCGGTACTTCTGGGCATTTTCCGTAATATTCGTGAGCACCCTCCTCAGTTTTTCCCTGTCCATTACGACTGGAAGGGGTGCCTCCGAGGAGAGTTCAAGCGTAAGCCGGATCCCCTTTTTCTCCATATCGAACTGCATGTCTTCGACGCAATCCTTCAAATAAGCCGTTAAATCTGCCTCCTCGAACTGAAAAGGCAGTTTCCGTAAATCCAGCTTGGAGTACAAAAACAGCTCGTCGATCATCCGGTCGATATCGACCGTTTTGGAATAGACGGTCTGGAGATAGCGGTCAAATTTCGCCTGGGAGTTCGTAACGCCGTCCATAATTCCTTCGACGTAGCCTTTGATGGCCGTCACCGGCGTTTTCAGATCGTGGGAAATGTTCGAAATCAGCTGCTTCCGGTTTTCCTCATACTGCGTCTGAAGCTCGATGGACTCTTTGAGCCTGCGGCGCATTTCTTCGAAAGATACGGCCAGTTCGCCGATCTCGTCGCTGGAAGCCGGACGCACTTCAATATCCAGCCTCCCTTCCTTGATATGCTCCGCGGAACGCTGCAGGGCACGGATCGGTGTAATCAGGCTTCTCGACATCAGATACGTCATCATCCCGTTCGTCAGCACGAGCACGGCGATCAGCACAGCGAGAAAAATAAGACCGTATTTGATAAAATATTTTTTGCCGATCGTATCGTGCGTCCCGATAAAAATGCTGCCTTTTCCCCCGTCGGGAAAAGCAAAATCGTGATGCCTCAGCAGGTAATAGTTGTTATCGAGCTGGGAATCCGTCAAGCCCGAGTAGTAACTGAACGCCGGCAGCGAATTGAGCACGTCCGGGTGATTCATCGTGGGTGAAATATACAGGATCTGCTCGTCCTTGCGGACAATGAGCCCCATGTTCACGCGTTCCACAAGAGCCTCCCACTGCTTCCACTGCCCCGGATCGCTCGCGCTTCCGGGATCCGCCGCGATGGCGCTGCGGATCTTGTTGTAATTGTGATCTTCCATCTGGGCGACTTCCTTAAGCGGATTGCCGTGGGTAATGTCGATGTGGTATTCCCTTTTGAGGTCCTGGATGACCATAAAATACAGCCCGGTTACCGTCAGTCCGACCAGAATAAGCGGGATAACCAGCATGGCTATGTAAGAAAGCAGCAGCCGGGTACGGATGGACATGAACGTATCTCCCTTGCTTTGATTTTCGTTTGTGAGCCGGCCGGTCGTTTAACCGGATGCAGCCGGCGCCGCCGTAAAAGCTTATGTCCTCAATATACTACGCCGCAGGCCGTGCGGGAAGCTCGTTCCCCCAACGAGCAAAGAAAAAAGGGCCCGCCGGCTCAACCGGAACAGACCCTTGCGCCGAACAGTACACCCTTTTGTAAAGACGTAAGATAACGCTCAATTTACCTGTAAAATGCCAATGACGCCTATTTCGTTCTCGTCCGGATCCAGCAGACCGAACCGGTCCCGGTTAAATTCTCTGATGAGCTCGGACAGCTTTATTCCGCCGGCCCGCAGCGTTTCGAAGTCGTTCCGGGGATCCGTCGATCCGATTGTAAACGCCATATGAGACAAGGCGGAGAATCGCGGAGTCTCAAACAGACACACGTTTATATTCTCAAAGGAAACCGCTTCCACTTCCTGATCCAGGGCAGGCGGCTTGTAAGTGAACCGGTGCAGTACCACGGCGTCCAGCTTGCTCTCATACCACTCCACGGAACGCTGCAAATCCCGGACGGGCAGGAACGCCCCGCCAAGCCGGATGGCTCCTTCGCTCCCGGCATGAGCTTCTTCTCTCCAGCCCACTATGCCGATGGGATTGCCGTCCGGATCGCTGATTTTGAAGCACTGCATATGGTGAAAAGCAGCGAGCGCTTCCACGATCTCCACCCCGCTTCCGGTCATAGCCCCGTATGCCTTCTCCGCGTCGTAGACGTTCACGTTAAAGGGAGCCTCGTCGTATTTGTTAAGCTCCGCCTGCTCAACCAGGGTGAGACAGGTCCCTTCGAGGAAGGAGAGTCTGGCATGCCGCTCGTCCCGGCCCAGTAAACGAAGGCCCAGCACCTGTTCGTACCAGGGCACCGACCGCTTCAAATCGGTGACGGGCACGAATACATCCACCAGTTTGGTAAAAGTCATTGTAATTCCTCCTGAGCGTTGATGGAACTCCGGGCGCCCTTGTCTCGCTGCGCCCTCCAACCTGTCCCGAACGCCCGGAATTTCTCTAGATTCCTTCGTCTATTGTACCTTGTTTTGTACTAATACACACGATGTACAATATCTTCGAAATCCGGCTCCTGCATATGTACGTCGGCAATTTCGCCCCATCTCCCCGCAAGCTGCAGAACCTCCATCGGGCCGATATCCGTGCGGTTAAATTCCAGCACCAGCTTCTCTTTTCCGGCCGTATTGATGATGAACGGATACGCCTTCTCCGCCTCTCCGCTGCCAAAACCGCACGCTCCCCGGTACCGGATCGTCATGATCGTCGGCAGTCCGATCCGCTGCCGCATGCCATCCACGGTGCCGTCGTATCCGATGGTTCCGCCGTTGATAACGATCACCCTCTCGCACAGCTGCTCGATATCGTCCATATCGTGCGTGGTGAGCAGGATCGTTTTGCCCGCTTCCTTGTTCAGCTTATGCAGAAAGCCGCGGATGCTCTGCTTGGCCGCCACATCCAGGCCGATAGTCGGCTCGTCGAGGAAGAGGATGTCGGGATCGTGCAGCATGGCTGCCGCCAGATCCGCTCTCATCCTCTGACCGAGCGAAAGCTTGCGGACCGGCGTATCCATAAATTCGCCGAGGCCGAGAAGCTCTCCGAGCTCCGCAAGCTTGCGCTTCAGGTTCTCGTCCCGGACCCGGTACATAGCCCCCAGAATCTCGTATGAATCCCGGACCGGAAGGTCCCACCAGAGCTGGCTTCGCTGGCCGAATACCACGCCGAGCTTGGCGACCACCTTCCTGCGGTCGCGCTGCGGGCTGAGGCCGGAAATCCGCACCTCCCCCGAAGTCGGATGCAGAATGCCCGTGAGCATTTTGATCGTCGTGGATTTCCCGGCTCCGTTAGGACCGATAAACCCTACGAAGTCTCCCCGGCCGATCGTGAAGTTAACGTCGTTCACCGCCGTTTTGGAAAGGTATTCCCTGGATACCAGGCTCCGCAGACCGGCAAGCCGCCCTTGACGGACGACCGGCGTACGGAACGTTTTGTTTAAATTCGTCGCGGTAATCAAACATCTCCCCTCCTTCTGTTCGCGCTCTCACTCAGCGCATCATGTCTTTGATCCATTCCGTCAGAGTCCGGCTTGTGCCGTAACCGTAATTGAACAGCTTGCGTGTTTCTTCGAACCGCTTCTCCGCCGTCTCCGTTCCCATTACGACAGAGACGAGCCTTTTGCCGTCCCGGACCGCCGTTCCCGTAAAGCAGTAACCGGCCTGGTCGGTAAACCCGGTCTTCAGCCCGTCGGTCCCCGTATAGGAAAAGGAATCTTTCGTATTCGGAAGCATACGGTTGGTCGTTTTCAGCGTCCCGAACCTGCCCGGCATGGCATAGTCCGCTTTGGCGGTCAGCTCCAGGATGCCGGGATGCTCCCGGATGAGATAAGCCGCGAGCTTGGCCGCGTCTTTAGCCGTCATGAGCGTCTCATCCGAATTTTTCCTGGGAGCGTAAGGTCCCAGGTCGGCTCGTGTCAGCCCGCTCGCGTTGGCGAATACCGTTTTGCCGGACAGTCCGATTTCTTTCGCCTTCGCGTTCATTTTCAAGACAAAATCATCCTCGGTTCCGCCGAGGTGCTCGGCCACCGCCACGGCGGCATCGTTGGCGGACACGATGGCCATCGCGGCCAGCATATCTTTAAGGGCAAGCTTCTCTCCGGCTTCAAGCCCGATCTGGGCTCCCGTCACCTCGCTGGCATACCGGCTCGTTGTCACCCGGTCCTCCCAGGAAGCACGGCCCGCCTTCACTTCCTCGTAAACGATAAGTTCCGTCATCATTTTGGACATGGAAGCCGGAGGCAGGCTCTCCTCCGCGTTCCGCTCGTAAATCACGCGTCCGCTCTCCGCTTCCATCAGCAAGGCGGACCTGGCCTCAATATCGGGTACCGCATTCTTTCTTTCGTTCCACAACCAGACACCGGCCGCCGCAAGGACAGCCATCAGCAGGGCTCCTCGTTTGATCCGTTTCACGTCGTCACTCCGCTCCTTCGGTTCTTGTCTATTTGTCTCTCTATGTAGAGAAGACGAACCAAGCCCTCGAAAAGACTCGCCCTCCTTCGTTCACACGAATGCGTTGTGGAAGGGCGGGAGGCTCCCCCGACACCCAGCCGCAGCCGCACGGCAAGTCTGTCTGAGCGGCGGAGCGCACGATCCGCGGCAAGCGGCATCGCGGCTTCTCCTACGTTCCCGTACTCTGGTAACGTGAAATGCCCAGCTTCCACAGCCTTCCGGCCAGCAGGACGAAGACGAAGGACATGACCGCTACCGCTGCCAGCGCCCATGTGCCGTACTCATGCCGGATGATGACGGAAGCCGGCACATAGTTGGCCAGTCCGACCGGGAGGAACGTCAGCAGAATGTAGCGGAGCCAGCCGGGATACACGTCCAGCGGATACTGGGCGGCGGATCTTGCCGCGTCCTCCGTTACGTTCTGCAGCTCCTCGATCCGGGTCAGCCAGAAACCGGCCGAAGCCGTGGCCAGACCTATGGCGAACAGGATAAGGGCTCCGGAGCCGATGGCGACGACGGTCAGCGGAACGGCCTGCCATCCGATCTGGCCTTCCCGCATCAGATGGTTCATCGCATACGCGAGAATTAGCAGGCCCTGCCCGAATTCTCCGACGAGCAGGCGGAAATTTTGAGTCATCAGTACGAAAAGCACCGGCAGAGGCCGGATCAGAAGAGCGTCCATATCCCCGCTCACCAGATACTTTTCCAGATGATGGACATCCGAAGCCAGAGACCGGTAGATCGCTTTGGACAGCATGATAACCGCGTACAAATAAGCCACCTCATACAGCGACCAGCCCTTTACGCTTCCGAAGCGGTCCAGCACGAGCGCCACCATCAGAAATTCGGCCGCATTGACGAGAGCCGCCATCAGTGAAGAAAAAATAAAATTGAATTTGTACTGCATCCGGCTCCTCAAAGATGCCCGGATCAGCAGCACATACATCCGCAGTCCGCTTCTCATCCTCCCTGCACCTCCAGCTTCCTGCGCATTCCGCCTGTCGCCAGCAAGCATAGCCCCGTAAAAAGAACGCACCAAAACAGCGCTGCCGGCAGAGCGGCAGGCGTCGTTCTTTCCGTGAACAGCGACACCGGAACGTACAGCAGATAGGGATACGGAGTCAGCCAGCTAAGCTGGCGAAGCCAGGCGGGAAGCCACTCCAGCGGGATAAAAAAGCCGGAAAGCAGCATGGAGAACGCATAGTTCACCCAGTAAAGCCAGCGGGATTCGGTCGTCCACATGGCGGCGGCGCCGATCAGGTAATTCATGCAGATGGAAATATAAGCGGCGAGCAGAAGCGATAAAGCGGTCCAGCCGTAAACGGAGAGCTTCCCGGGAACCGGGATCGAGAACAGGAAAAAATAGAGGATGTAGATCGGAAGAAATTTGTACACGAACTGATAAGCGATCTGCCCCCACTCCCGGTACATCTTATGCAGAAACAGGGGGACGGGGCGCATCAGGTCCAGGGCAATTTGTCCGGTACGTACGGACTGCTCCATGCCGAGACCGTTCGTGATAAAGAGCACCAGCCATAAAGAGGCCTGGTTAAAGGCGATATAAGCGGTCATTCCTTGGACTCCGTATTCGCCCAGCGAATGACTTTCGCCTATACCTGCCCACAAGGACACGTACACAAAACCGAACATAAAACTGGACACGTTATGAATCATGTGCGCGCCCCGGTACTGCAAATTCCGCGCGTAAGCTTTACGCGCCAAGACAGAAAAAAGCATCCAACACCTCCGGTTCATCAGTAGACGATCGTTTCAGCGTGAAATGCGTGTAGAGGGATTTCATCTTACCAAATGCCGCCAATAAAAATCAACCCCGAATTAGATTCAATTTACCCTTTCCGACAGTAAAGAAATGTAGGATGATAAACAGGAAGCCGGATTCCGCGGCCGAAAGATTTTGAAGGTAAGAAAGGAAGCTGTCACCGTGGAAATAACCAAAAACGCTAAGCTTAAAAAAGCGATCTCGGAAGGCGGCATTTATAAATCGTTATTTCAGCATCATCCCGATGCTATCTACGTCATGGATACGCAGGGACGTTATCTGGACGCCAACCCTGCCGCGGAGCGGATCAGCGGCTACTCTAAGGAAGAATTCATACGGCTTGGCCGGGAAACCCTTTTTAGCGAGCACGCCGAACAAGGCAGGGCCTACTTCGAGCGGGCGCTTCGGGGCGAAACGCCGAATTTCGAGGTAGAATTTTGCCGGAAAGACGATGCCGTATTCCATGTGGAAATTACTTATATTCCGATCGTCGCGGACGGTGAAATAGTCGGCGTCTACGGAATGGGCCGGGATATCACGGAGCAGAAGACCGTCCGCGGCAAGCTGCTGGAGTGCGAAGCGCTGTACAACCTGATTTCCGAAAACGCGGGCGACATTATTACGTTTACGAATCCACAGGGGATTTGCGAGTATGTGTCCCCCTCTATTTATAAACTGCTCGGGTATGAGCCCCGGGAAGTCGTAGGCACCCCCATCGGCGATTATTACATTCCCGAAGAAGTCAAACCCGGCTGCTCCGAAAATCCGAGCGAAGACGCCGACCTGCTGACGGGACGCTTCCGGCACAAGGAGGGACATTACCTCTGGTTCGAAACGACCGTAAAAGCCGTCCGCAACGCCGAAGGACAGGTAGAGAAGATTCTCGGCATCGGCCGCGATATTACCGAACGTAAAAAAATGGAAGAAAGGATACGGGCCAGCGAGAAGCAGTACCGGCTCATTTCCGAAAATTCACTGGATTTCATTTCGCGGCACTCCGCCGACGATCAGGCCGTCTATCTGTATGCCTCCCCCGCCTGCCGTTCTCTGCTAGGGTACGAGCCGGAAGAATTGATCGGCATGAGCGCATACGACTTTTTTCACCCTGACGACGTGTTTCTCGTCACCGAATATTTACAGGCCAATCTCGCCGAAGTCGGCATGTATACCGTCTCCTACCGCATCCGGTGCAAGAACGGGGAGTATATCTGGTTCGAGAGCAGCGGCCGGTACACCTATGACGAGAACAGCGGGGCCATGCAGGAAATCATCGCCATTTCCCGGGATATTACCGAACGCAAGATAGCGGAGAACAAACTGAAAGTAAGCGAGCAGAGATACAAGTCCCTCTTCGACTATAATCCGTCCAGCGTCTACTCGTTCGACCTCGAAGGCAACTATGTTTCCTTAAACGCCAACTTGGCGAGGATGACCGGATTCAGCCGCAAAGAGCTGCTCCATCATTCGTTTACTTCCTTGATCGAACCGTCTCTGCTGGAGAAAACCCTAACCCATTTCCATAACGCGAAACGCGGTATTCCGCAAAACTACGAAACCACGCTGATCCGAAAAGACGGGTCGCTCATCGATATCAGCGTCACGAACGTCCCCATTGTCGTTGACGATCAGATCGTGGGCGTTTACGGAATTGCCAGCGATATTACGGAAAGCAAAAAGTATGTCAAAGAAATCGAGCACCTGAGCTATCAGCATTCCCTGATTCTCGGGTCCGTGTCGGAAGGCATTTACGGCCTGGACCGGGACGGCAACGTCATGTTCGTTAATCCCGCGGGAGCGTCGATGCTCGCTTACTCGCAGGAAGAATTGATCGGGGTCAATATCCACGACAGCATCCATCATACGAAAGCGGACGGAAGCGATTATCCCGACGAAGATTGTCCGATCCACGCCACGATGCTGGACGGGCTTTCCCGGCTTGTCCAGGAAGAGGTTTTCTGGAGGAAGGACGGATCGAGCTTCCTTGTCGAATACCGGGTCAACCCCCTCTACGACAAAGGGGAAATTATGGGAGCGGTCGTCGTTTTTACGGACATCACCAATGAAAGAGAAATTATCCGCGCCAAAGAAATCGCCGAGCAGGCCGCCCGGGCGAAATCGGAATTTCTCGCGATGATGAGCCATGAAATCCGTACACCGATGAACGGCATCATGGGGATGACCGACCTTCTTCTGGATACAAGGTTAGACGATGAACAGCGGGATTATGCCGACATCATCCGCGAAAGCAGCGACGCCCTGCTTCAGATTTTGAATGACATCCTGGATTTCAGCAAAATCGATGCCGGCAAAATGACGCTCATCACGGAGCCGTTCGATCTTCACGCTGTCGTGAAAAGCACGCTGGAGCTCTTCGCTCCGAAAGCCGCCGAGAAAAAACTGGAGCTTATCTCCAAAATAGAGCCCGATGTTCCGCATCTGTATATGGGGGATGCCTCCAGGGTGAGACAAGTGCTCGTTAACCTCGTCGGGAACGCGCTGAAATTTACGGACAGCGGCTCTGTCACGGTCTCCGTGGAAAGTCTGGCCGCCGTGAACTCCAAGCCCGTTCTGCTCGGGTTTTCCGTCGCCGATACGGGAGTCGGAATTCCTGCCGGCAAGCTGGACCACCTGTTCCAGTCTTTCTCCCAGCTGCATCCGGTGCTGAACCGCAAATATGGAGGTACGGGGCTCGGTCTGTCAATCTGCAAACGGCTTGTCGAGCTCATGGGCGGCACGATATCCGTGGAAAGCACGGAGGGAGCCGGGTCCGTGTTCCGCTTCACCCTTCCGAACGCGCAAATAAAAAAGGAAGAAACCGAAGAAGAACAGGCGCTCGGCGAGGAGCAGCAGGATTGGATGATCTCCCGGCTTAACTCCCGTCCCGCTCCGCTCAAAATTCTCGTGGTGGAAGATCACCCCGTAAACCGTCAGTTGTTCATCAAATTCCTCGAAAAGCTCGGCTACGGGGCGGATATCGCGGAGAACGGGATGGAAGCCGTTGAGGCCGTCACAAGGACGGAGTATGACCTTGTTTTTATGGACATGCAGATGCCTGTCATGGACGGCCTGCAGGCCACCCGGCTGATCCGCCAGCTGCTGCCCGCCGGCCGGTATCCCGCCATTATCGCCGTTACCGCATCCGTGCGTCCGGCCGATAAAGAAAAGTGTCTGGAGAGCGGCATGCAGGATTTCATCTCCAAGCCGATTCTCTTCGACGAAGTGAAACGGGTATTCCGAGAGTGGGGCCGTAAGAACCGGGAAAGCCCGGATCAATAATCCCGCTCTCCTCCGGCATTCCGATTCATTCGGGGCTCTGCCGGGTAACGATGGGTAATCCACTTTTAAGGGAGGTTGCCTGTAATGACACGAAAAGCAAGAGGTGTTTTTCATTCGAGCGGGGATGCCCTTCGCGCTATCGAGGCGTTAAAAGAACATGGCTACAGAGACGAGGATATATCCGTTCTCGCCAAACATAGAGAAGAATTCGGACCTTATACGGAAAGACAGGAGATTCCGGGCAAAGAAGATACGAAGGCGGAAAAAGGCGCTATCGGCGGGGCCGCTATCGGCAGTGCCGCGGGGCTCATCGCGGGAATCGGCCTGATGGCCGTGCCCGGCATCGGCCCTATTCTTGCCGCGGGACCGCTGGCCGCCGCTCTATCCGGCGCGGCGATCGGAGCCGGAGCGGGCGGGGTAACGGGCGCTCTGGTCGGTGCGGGCATACCGGAGGAAGAAATCGAGAATTATCACAACCGCGTGGAACGCGGAGATATTCTCATTGTGGTTGATACTCCGGAAGACAAGTGGGAGCTGGTCAACGAGATTCTTCGTGAAAACCGTGACGAGAATCCCGCCGTCGACGGGCAAACGAAGAGTGACGTATACGAAGTCACTCCCCATGCAGCTCACGACAATCCCGATCTTCTGAGCAATCAGGAAGATGTAAACTTCCGCCGGTAGCGGAACGTAAATCTATACCGGATGCTCAAAAATCCGGCAGCCCGCGGCGGTCATTTCGCGGGCGCAGCAGGGCTGGTTCTCAAGCGTGTTTTGCCGCTTGGGGGCCAACCCTGCTTTTTTTGTTCATAAGAGGGATTGCACGGGAGTGATAAGGAGAATTGCCGCATTCACTAAGGAGAACGTATAAAAGCTGCCCGCTCCGGCAAAGCTGTTACTAGATTGCTAGATTCGAACGGAAACGGAGCGATAGAGATGATGAAAAGCGCGATGACGAAGAGCACCCTGCAAAAGTGTCCCCTGACGCAGGCACGGAAAGAGCTGACGCTGAACGGCACCGGCGCCGCGGGGCATCCCGCCGCAGCGCAGCCGCGGCTCCGCAGACCGGCGCGCGGGCTGCTCTGGAGCATCGCGCTGCTGGCCGCGCTGCTGCTCGCCGGCTGGTCCGCCGCCGCAAAGCCGACGCCCGCGGACGCAGGCCGCTCCGACCTCGCCGCGCTGCTGGCTGCCGCGGACGGCGTGCTCGCGCCGGACGCAGCCGTCACGCTGCGCTACGCGGCTCCGCTGCCTGCCGCGGCAGGCGACGACGCACTCGCCGCAGCGGGCGACGCGCTGGCGGCGCGGCTGTCGCTGCCGGCAGGAGCCGTCAGCCGCGCTTCCGGCCACGCCGTGTATGCGGCGGGCGGCGGCTCTGCGGCGGGCGGCGGCTCTGCGGCGGGCGGCGGCTCTGCGGCGGGCGGCGGCTCTGCGGCGGGCGGCGGCGGGCTGTCGCTGCAGCTCGCCCGCCTTGACGACGGCAGCGCGTTCGTCATCGCCCGGCTGGAGGCGCGCACAGCCGACGGCCTCCCGGCGCTGGAAGCGCGCCGTGAAAGCCTGGAGGCCGCCCTGCAAGCGGCGGGCGTGCAGGCGGACTGCAACGTCGTCCTGCAGGGCGCCGCCGCCCGGCCTTCGGCAGGGGCCGCAGCTCAGGCCGATGGGCTCCAGGCGCTGCTCGCGAAGCGGCTCGGCGCCGCTCCGCTTGAGCGTTATGCCGACGGAGAGACCGTCAGCATAACGATGAGCGCGCCCAAGCTTCACGCTTCCGTAATCAGCGGCGGAAAACGCGTTAACCTGCAGGCCGCGGTTCATACGTTAACCGAGAGCGGGCTGCAGCGTATCACAATCGGCACCCCAGTCATAACGACCGAATACTGAAATTCTGTCCTTCGCCACGAAAGCCAGGCAAGCTGCATAAAATGCGGCTTGCCTTTTAGCGGGCCCCGGCGTCCGTGTACCGTACGGCTCCTTTTACTCACCGGTGCTTTGAATCCAAAACCGGAAGAAACTTTTTTCCTAAAACCGGTGTCTAACCAGCGGAATCCGTTTAAATAAACTTACCGGCAGGTGATGTGGTAAATGGTGAATATGAGTAGTAAGAGGCAAGCGGCGAATGCGCGGCGGCCCCCTATGAATCCTAATCAACATTTATGCACGAAAAGATCGTCAATTTACACCATCTTTTCAAAGGCACCTGCTTCAACATCGGAGCATCCACGGTTTACATTCAAAATTAATTGAAATCGCTTACAATTACAATCCGGGAGGCGGTACAATGACACTGCGTTTCTTTCAATGGTTCGGTAGATGGAGTTTTCCGGAAGGTTTCGGGCGTAGAGTAGCGGCAGGACTGATCATCACGGTTGTCCTGGTCTCGTTAGTGTTAAGCGCGCTGCTGAACAGGCTCGTGCCGGGTTCCATGAGTTATGGCGACCTGATGACCCGCTCGCAGCCCGCTTCTTTTTATCTGCCTGATGAGGATTTCACTTACCGTGACCGGAGTGTCATTGAATCGTTTACCAGCCTGGCCCTTACCAAGCAAGCTTTGCGGAAAGAAGAAGCAACCTCCGCCTTTATTCCCGGCAAAGAGCCTCTCCGGCTTTCTTATGAAAATTCCAAAGGCCGGATTATTCTCGTCGACGCGGACGGACGGATTTATACGCCGGTATCCAAAGCGGAGCTCCGCAATGAATCAAGGCTCCACTGGCTCTGGTGGAAGCTGGATACCGGGCGCTCGTCCTACCTGTATTACGTAACCGAACCCGATGCGGCTGTCGCCCGGCTGGCTGAGCAGATCAAAAGTTCGGCACCGGTACAGGCTGCGGGAGCAGCGGGCTGAAACTTCGCATCGGTGTCAGGCTTTCCGCACCGCGCGCGACGCCCGGCATCCCATGACGGCGGGCCACCATCGGAGAACTTGTCCTATGCTCCTCGCCCGGGTACTTTCCTGCCCGCCGTAATTTTTCATATCCCGCATCTATCCGGCCCCATGAAGAAACCCGGCTTTCCGGTATGCGCCGCATCCGGCTCCGACGGTTCTCTCCCCGGGGCTTTTTTCAACCTCCGAGCAGTGCAATCAGCTTTTGCAGAAGTGCAGGCTCTTCATCCCGGAATTGGTTGAACCGGAGCCTTAACCGTTCAAACACTTCCTTATCCTCGCGGATTTCATGGCGGATATACTGGTCCCTCAGCTTCATTGCTCTCTTAGCCAGATCTTTATAGCCTTCCACAAGCTCCTCGTCATACGGAATGATCCCTTCATTCACCAGATATTCGATCCGGTCGCTCATCATTTTTTTATGCTCCCACAGGAGATGAAGGTGCCTCACATCGTTGCGCATTCCCAGCCGGGGATCGTTTTGCTCCACGGCGTCATAGTACATCTGCAAATAGTCGTATACCCTGATCCCGAAAGCTTCATTCTCGTCGGGGTTGTAATTGATCCGGTTTAAGCGGGTCTCCCCGTTCAGATAGTCGCGCAATTGGTCGATCGCGGCTATTTTGTCAAAAGGATAGTGGAATTCCGCCTCGTATTTGTAAAAATACGTATGGTGATCAGACGTTTGTCCTTCCTTCAGCAGCTTTTTCATGGAATTTACGGCATCGAGAAACTCTTCGAAAGTAATTTCCAGATTGCGATATACCCCCGTATGGTCGAACATGGAGGCATAAAAGACCCGTTCTTCCCAATTGAATCCGTACAGAAAAAGGTGATGGGGAAACGGTTCCTGCTGATAGCAAGCCGCCGGCGACAGTCTGGATTCGTCCAAAAAAACGATACAGTAATACTCGTTACGGATCTGATCCGCAAAAAATTTCGGCCAATCATCCAGCGCCAGATTTTCCATAAACGTATAATTGACGGTGCATGTGAGCAAGAACGGATTGTTGAAATTCAGTTCATTGGGCTCGCCCCGGAAAAAGTCGACGTAGCACTGCCTGCCGTCCTCCAAAAATTTCTTCGTGCAGGACAACTGGATAAAATTGCTGTAAAACCAGGGAATCGTTTCTTCGTGTCCGCTCGTAATGGAAAGTGTATAGCCCCACCGCAAAAAACCTTTAAGTGGCGGATTCGATAACGGAAGCTGAACGGCGTTCATCTGATTCTCCCCTTTCTGAGATGTAAGCCGGAATGGTGACCGGCAGAGTTCCGACAGGCTCCGCCGTGCCCGTCAGAACACGGGCCAAAGCCTGCAGGGTATACGGATGATGCTCGTAGCAGGCCAGGAAGCCTTTGGCCTCCGGAAATGCCGCAAGATCGACGGGATTGCGCAGGGAGACCGGGATGACTTTGGCGCCGCCCTCCAGCAGCTTGCGGACCAGTGCGGTTTGTCCCGGATTGGAAGCCGTATGAAAAATGCCCGCGACGATCTGTCCATATCGCTGCGCTTCGGATGCCAAGGCCGCAATCTCATCCGGCCCCGGGCTGGTCCCGTACACGCGCTCCGTGAGCTTCGCCCCGATAAGAGGGCGCAGGAAGGCGGCCAGGGTAGCATCGTGTACAGGCTCGTCTTCGGATTTGCAGGCAGCCGTGATGTGCGGCCAGAGCACCAGCGTGTCGGCGCCTGGAGACAGCCTGCAGAAATCCGGTTCACGGTTGACGGCCGTGATGCTTTCTTCACGGAGCCTCTCTATCGTCCGCAGTGTTTGCGGATTTTCCAGCAGATGCTTCGCTTCTTCCCAGCTGCGCTCCCGCAGCTCTCCGATGCGGCGCTCCTTCAGGCGAAGAATCCGCTCCACGGAAGCGTCGATCCGCTCCTCCGGCAGGCGTCCGTCCGCCACCGCACGCTCCAGGGCGGCTACCGCCTCCAATTGGCTGTCGTACGTGTGGCTCACGAGCAGGAGATCCGCCCCGGCCAGCACGGCCCGGACGACCGCCTCGCCCACGCCGATTCCCTGCGTTACCGCGTCCATCTCCATACAGTCGGTCACGATGAGCCCGTCGAAGCCCAGCTCCTCCCGCAGCAGTCCCGTCAGGACTTCCCTGGAGAGCGTCGCGGGAACGGGCTCGCCGCCGCTGAGCAGCGGGATTCCGACGTGCGCCGTCATGACGGCTTCGGCCCCGGTCAGGGCTGCCCGCCGGAACGGCACGAGCTCCACCGACCGCAGACGTTCGAGGGAATGCCTCACGACCGGCAGCTCCGCGTGGGAATCCGTCTCCGTATCTCCGTGCCCGGGAAAATGCTTGATGACGGAGGCGATTCCTCCGTCCTGAAAACCCGTCATGGCGGCGATCCCCAGCTCGGAGACAAGCTCGGCGCCGTCTCCGAACGAGCGGACATCAATAATCGGATTTCGCGGGTTGATGTTGATGTCCACCACCGGCGCGAAATTCATATTAATGCCCAGCGCCTTCAGCTCTTCGGCCGTTCCCTTGGCGGCCTCGTAAAGCAGCCCGGGATTGCGTGCCGCTCCCAGCGCCATTGCCGCGGGAAGCTGCGCGATCCCCTGCCTTACCCGGACCACCATGCCTCCCTCCTGGTCCGTCCCGAGCCACAGCGGTATGCCCGTCGTCGACACAGCCATCCGCTGCAGTTCTTCCGCTAAAGCGAAAGCTTGTTCCGGATTGTCCAGATTGCGGGAAAAAAACACAATCCCGCCGGCGAAATGGTTCTGCAGAAGATCCCGGATATTCGCGTCCGGCACAAGTCCTTCGAAACCTACCATCAGAAGCTGGCCGATTTTTTCCTTCAGCGTAAGTTCGTTACACGCTTTCATTCGTATCCCCCTCTGCCGTTTACATTTGCGTCCAATCGAACACCACGCCCATGGCATCGGATTTCCGACCGGCGAGCCGGGTATACACCGATACCGCTTCGAGCGGGCTTACTTTTTCGCTGATGAGGCTTGCGACGTCCAGTTTTCCGCAACGGATGTATTCGAAGATGAATTCGTTCATGTCCGCTTCCGTCCAGCCTTTAAAGCCTTCCATCATCCGCCCGTGAATCCCCAGTATGCTGACCGAATTAAAGACGACCTTCGGCCCGATCGTCTGCTTCGAGGGCTCCGTCGAATCGCCCAGCAGGATCACTTTGCCGAGGTCCCGGGTCAGCTGCGTGCAATGCGGCAGTACGGCGTAGGAGCCCGTGACGTCGTACACCGTGTCCAGCATTCTGCCTCCGGTGAGCTCTTCCACGGATCCGAACGCTTCGGCCACCGGAAGATTCAGCAGATCCGTCGCCCCGTTCCGGCGGGCTTGATCCAGACGGGAGTTCTCCGGCGCAATCGCGATAATCTGGCGCGCACCGCTCGAATTCAGATACTGGACCACAAGCTGGCCGATGAGGCCGAGCCCCACGACGCCGACTCTTTCTCCGAATGCGGGTTCCGCGCGCAGGACACCCAGCAGGGCGACCTTAGCGATCTGCGTAAAAACCGCCTCTTCGTCGCTAACCGTATCGGGAATAAGCGCCGCTTCCCGGGAATCCGCCACGAAGTACTGCCGGTGTCCGGCAGGGCAGATAATCCTGTCTCCGGCCCGGATTCCTTCAACCCCGCTGCCAATCCGCAGCACTTCCGCCGCCATGGAATAGCCCGGATAGAACGGATAGCGGACCCAAGAGGACCAGACCGTTCCCTCGTCGAAGCGCCCTCTCAGACAGGCCAATTCCGTTCCGGTACTGATCAGCGACTTTCTGGCCGCACATAAAATTTGTCCCGGTCCCGGCTCGGGCACCTTCTCCTCCAGCAGCTCAATCCGGTCCGGTTCCTGAAATACGCAGTTTAACGAAATGATTCCCTCGCTTGTCGCAACATCCGGCATGCTTTGGCACTTCCTTTTCTAAGTGTAGGATGAAAATCCGGAAAAAACCTGAAGACACTGCCGATGAGACCTTCCTGTAGACCGGGCATGCTCGTGGTGATCACTGATCCTGCAAGCACAAACCGGCCGCGAAGCTGCAAGGGCAGCCGCTCCGACACGAAGCGGATCACCGGGCACCCGACGCCGAGCGTCAGCTCAAATATAGAGCGGAAGCTCCCCGCCGGACATCAGCTCAAGTAGAGAGCGGAAGCCCCGGGGCATCGGTTTCAGCGGGATTTCTTAAGCCAACTGCCTGTCCCGGCGTTTATCGGCCCTAGAGCCGCTCTAACTGCTGGCGCTGCTGTAGCCCCTTACGGCCTGCTTCCAAAGCAGCCGGACGGCAGCGAAAAGCAGCAGCGATCCGGCCAGCGCCAGTCCCGCATAAAGCCAGCTGAGCTGTCCCAGCAGGAACATCGGCCCGAAATTGGTAATCAGGAACAGGGGAATAACGAACGTGCCGATCCGGCGAACCCAGGCCGGGTAGATGGCCATCGGAAAATTGTTGGCATCCCAGACCGAATGGGCGATCTCCGACACCGAGCCCGTCTGGACGAACCAGAACGACAACAGCGCCGGAATAATCATTATGCAGTACGTGATGACGACCGAGACGACAAGCAGCAGGGCAAATCCCGCGAGCTGCATGAACGACAGCGGAATGTCCATCGCATGCCAGCCGATGCCGACCATGACGAACCCGACCAGAATATCGGGAATCGGAAGCGCCAGATCCACATAACGCAGGGAAGCCATGAACTGGAGGGAGACCGGCTTCGTCAGCATGAGATCAAGCGAACCGTCCTTGATATATTCCGGAATTTTCATGAAATTTGTAAAAAACAGACCGACATAAATACCGGTCGCCACGGTATGCATTCCGATAAAAAGAAGCAGCCCCTCGGGCGGTATCCCGTCTACGTGAAGATCGGTACGGAACACGACGAGCACATACAACAGCTTGGCCAGCAGATAGACGGATTCGACCAATAGGCTCATCACAAAGTTGCCCCGGAATTCCATCTGGGCGATGAGGCAGTTTTTGATGAACATACCGTACAGGAGCGCGTATTTTCTCGCGATTTTAACCATATGGAACGTCCGCTACCCCCCAACCGCCGAATATTTCTTCATGGATACGCGCCACGTCAGGCGGGAAAGCCAGAAGAACAGCAGAATCCATCCGCATTGTATCAGCAGCCCCTGGTACATGGCCGCCGCTTCCGTCTTGCCGCTGAGGACGTTGACCGGAAAATAAATCGTATACGGAAACGGCGTGTACTGAAGCGCCTTCACAACCGTGTCCCCGAAAATTTCCAAAGGAAACATGCCTCCGCTCAAAATATTGACGAGCAGACTTGTAATGACGAAAAAATATGAGATTTCGTGCAAATAAAACGCGCTGGCGCAAATGCAGTAGGCAATCAGGAAATTGAGCAGGAGCGCCCCCCACAGCGTGACGGCGAACAAGACCAGACGTACGGCCTGGACATCCAGCACATTCCTCGCCGCCGAAATCCAGATAATCCCGATAAGCAGCAGCGTCGTAATTCCGTAATAGATCGCCTTCTGTCCGAAGAAGGACACCAGCCGGTAACCGAAGTAACTCACCGGTTTGATCAAATATTTGTTAAGGCCGCCGTTTTTGATATCGTCGGCAATCTGGTGCTCGAACTGCGTGGCGATCAGCTTGGAAACCAGCCCCGCCAAAATCGTATACAAAATAATTTGGCCGTACGAATACGAGAAAAGCGCCGCCTGTCCGGAATGCCGGTAGACCGCCGTCCATATAAAATACTGGACCATGATCGGAAATGCGGCCCCGAGCAGACCGAGAAAGAAGTGAAACCGGTATTCCATCGAATGCTGAACGCCCATCGAAAAAATCGCCGTATACAATTTGCGTCTGTTCATCCGGCGGATTCCTTGCGGTAAAGCATCGAAATGCTTTCCTCGATCGGCACGTCTTCTATCGTCCAGTCCACGATCGGAAACGCGTCGAGTACGGAGCGCGATACTTCCTTCAGGCGGTGCTTCGGCAGCTCCAGAACGGCATTGTAGCCGTCTCCGCTGACGATTTTGCCGAATTTGGCCAACCGCTGCTCCGCAACGGGCTCGGAAAACTGCAGCCGGATAATTTTCTGCTCGCCGAAAAGATCGTTGATCTTATGGAGGTCCCCGTCATACAGCAGACTTCCTTCGTTAATGATGATCGTCCGCTTGCACAGATCCTCCACATCCTTCATGTAGTGGCTCGTCAGCAGAATCGTAGCGCCAAACTGCTCATTGTAATATTTCAAAAACTCCCTGACCTTCTTCTGGGAAGGAAAATCGAGGCCGATCGTCGGCTCGTCGAGATAAAGCAGCCGTGGCCGGTGGATAAGAGCGGCGATCAGCTCCATTTTCATCCGTTCACCCAGAGATAACCGGCGCACCTGCACATTCAGAAGCTCCTGAACATCCAGCATTTCCGATAATTCGGCGAGGCTCTTGCGGTAGAGATCGTCGTCCACGTCATAAATGCATTTGTTCAGATAAATCGATTCGCTTGCGGGAAGATCCCACCAAAGCTGGTTTTTCTGGCCCATCACAATGGAAAAAAGCCGTTTGAACTCATTTTTCCGCTCCCACGGCACATACCCGAGCACATCGGCTTCCCCTCCCGTGGGATACAGAATGCCCGACAGCATTTTGAGCGTCGTGGTTTTTCCCGCCCCGTTGGGGCCGAGAAATCCGACGCACTCGCCGGGACCGATGTCGAAGGAAACGGATTTAACCGCTTCCTTCACCAGCGACTTGCGGGCGAATAAATTTTTCAGCGAATTTTTAAGCCCGGCTTCTTTCCGGTAATATACGAACGATTTGTGCAGCTCCCGCACACGGATGAAGTCCATCCCTGCTCCTCCTGAACGATTGCCTGTTTTGCCTGATTGGGCGGCATAAAGTTTAAACGTTTAAATTCCGTTGTTGTAAAGCAGCACGCATTTGGAACAAATCGGCATCAGACCGCAGGCCAGTACTTCACGCTGTTTGCGGAGATCCTCGCCGTGGAAAATATCCGCCACGCTATCTTCATTCAGGTTGCCGACGCTGAATTCCGGGAAAAATTTGCACGGATTCACTTTGCCGTCCGGCATAACGTCCATCCGGTTGGAGATTGAGAAGCATTTCGTCCGTTTCATGGCCGGCTTCTCGCTGCCCCGAATAAAGCCTTCCACTTCCTCAGGCTCCAGAGCAGGCTGGTAGCGGACGCGCACATTCCATACCCGGGAATTGACACGGTTCAGATCTTCGATCAGCGTGTCGAAATTGTCGGGAGAGATGTGGAACGTGAACGAATGCCAGCTGTTTTTGTGCCCTTCCTCGAAACGGGCGGCCAGGTGCGGGAAATGGGCATCGAAGTAGGTGTCCATTTTCTCGGCCGTGTCGTTGGGGATGTACCAAGGAAAGCAGAAGTAAACGGAATCGACGCCCATCTCTTCGAAGTATTCCATAAAATCGTAAAGCTGCCCGACCATCTGGTCGTTTACGGTCAAGGCTACGGACACCTTGCCTTTGTAGATACCCTGCTTTTGCAGATCCAGCAGCAGCTTGACGGCATGAATCACTTTCTTGAAGGTGCCTTTGCCCCGGATCGCGTCGTTCTCCTTCTCGAAGCCTTCCAGGCTGACCAGCATGACCAGGTTCTCCGACATTTTCAGAATGGAATCCAGTTTCTGCTCGATAAGAATCGCATTCGTACAAATGGTCGTGTACCGGTCTTCTTTGGCCAGCAGTTCCGCCAGTTCATCGAACTTGGAGTAGAAAAGCGGCTCGCCGCCCCACAGGAACACGCGCGATTTGCGTTCTCTCGTTTCGGCCAGCAGCTTCTCCACGACGGGAATTTCGATTTCGTCGTTCTTCACTTCTTTGGCGAAGCCGTGGTGAAAGCCTTCCGGGTTCCATTCGAAGCAGTGCTTGCAGCGCAGGTTACAGCCGTTATTAAGCTTGATTCCGATCTCGTAAGGCACAGGCGCCGCATAAGCCGGATCTTCCCTGCGCTTCCTTCCCGTTTCCGCCAAGGGAACCAGGGTTCTTTTCATATTACGGAACGTAAGTTGGTCAAACGTAACTGCTGTTTTCGGCTGCATAAGTATTCCTCCCAAAATGGTTGATTTTCGACCGCTGTTCCAGCAATCGCGTGCAAATCCCTTCCAGCAGATGCTCCGAAAAATTCCGGGCTTGCCACTCCGCAAACCGGATACCGAAACCGCATGATTCCCAGTAGGCCGAATTATGAAGCTCGTGGTCGCCGAACGGCTCCAGCATGACAAAAGGGATTCCGAACGAAAGCGAGTCGTTCAAGGTAGCTCCCCCGGGCTTGCTGATGATTGCTGCGCAGTCTCGCATCAAGTCCGTGTAAACGGAGTAATCCCGGAGCGGATACTCCCGGAGAACCCCCTGCTCGCGGACATAGCGGACCATCGGCGGAAACGTGTGCCGCCCCTGCGCGTCCCGGCTCCACGGGTCCCAGGAGGCATCCGTTCCGAAGTAACGCGTAATCCCGTCGTCCTCCTCCACTTCGGAGGGGTCGTAGACGATCACATCAAGCCGGCGTCCCAGCGCGCGGAGTTCGCGGATCGTCTCGGCGTAAGTGCCGATCCCCCAGCCTCCTCCGTGGATCAGGATGCGTCCGGCGCGCTGCCCGTAAGGCAGGGGCTCCGCTTCGTCCGAAGCGATGTAGCCGCTGGGGGACAAGCCCGAGGGCTCATAGAACCAGACGTTGTCGTAGCCGGGATAAAGCTGCTTGTGCACCTTGAACGACGGCGTATCCCAAGCGTCAAGCCGGATCAGCCGGATATCCAGGGACCGGCCGGCGGCCGCCTTGTAACGCTCCAGAATCGGCAGCCAGAAGCCGGTGAACACCGCAAACCGCGTAATGCCGGCCCGCATCCAGTCCTCCAGCAGCCTCCGGACCGCTTCTTCGTTCAGGGAAGTGTCGACGGGTCTGGCCAGCTTATGCCCCATACGGGCTACGGAGAAGTCCGCATGAAACGCTTTTTTGGTAGCCCGGATCTTGTTCCTGACTTCTTCGTGATACAAGTTCTCCAGAACTTGAACGTCCGATCCGACTCCCCTGCCCTGCAGATACGTGTGCAGATGCATAGCCGGAATGTATGCGCCGAGTGAATTCCCCGACGCCAGCAAGGTTACCGAAGATGAGTTCATGCGCAGCTCCCGAGTTGCAGATTTAGTTATATACTTTAACGGACAAGTCGGCGAGAACGTGCCGCAGGCCTTCGATCAGCCCGCTGCGGTGTTCGTCGTCACGGCCGACTACCGATACGTACAGCCGCCCCTTCGGCATCCCCCGCTTGCTCAGCGTTCCCTCGGCCATGCGGCGGCGGGTCAGAACCTCGTTGACCATCACCGTGTTGGATGAGAGAGGAACGATCCCGTACCCGCCGGAGTCCGCCAGCAGCAGACCGGATGCCCGCAGAGCGTGCAGCAGACTGCCGAACGCGAAGCCTTCCGGAAGCCCGAGGGAAAGGAACGTAAGCCAGCCCGTACGGCCCTGCTTTTCCCAGCATTTATCGAGATAAGCGTTAATGAGGCCCATCGACTTGCGGGCGTTGATTTCCACGATGGATACGACTTCTCCGTTTTCCAGTATCATGGAATCAAAGCAGACGAAGCCGTGATAGCCGTCCTCCGCCAGCAGCCGGAGAGCCTTCTGCATGCTACCGAAATAGCCGGCGGTTTCCAGCAGGGAAATAAACGGTTCATCCGCTTTGATCGACCCGCCGTAATTTTGCTGGTGGTTAATCATCCGCTGAACGGAGATGAATTCCGTTTCACCGCTCTCCCGGATGAGCCAGTGAGAGCTGAAATCCACCGCTTTATTCAGCAGGGGCTCCAGCAGGAAATGAGAGCGCAGTCCGCTTCTCTCCTGTTTGTGCAGATGCTCCGCGATCCTTCGCTGCATCGCTTCGCTGTCGATGAGCAGATTGCCTTTGCCCGAAACGCCGAAGGGATCTTTCAGCAGGTAGGGCCCCTGCTTCAGAAGCTCGTTCCCGGCGGCCTCCACTTCCGCTGCGCTGCCCGCTTCCGTGCCGTAGCACTTCTCGCCGATTGCGGCCAGGAGACGGTTGGAGTACATCTTCGAATTGACGCGCACGACCGTCTCCAGGTCCGGCAGGGACCCCAGCGGTCCGGCAGCCCGCACGTATTCTTCCGTCTCCGCCGTAATGGCGTACGGAGACAAGATTCCGGCGGCACCGGCGCCCGCGGTTTCTTCGGCCGGCTGCGCTTGCCGGGAAGCTCCCGCTAAAGCTGCGGGGGATTCCGGCGGCTGCGACGCTCCGGCGGAATAACCGGAACCGGCGGCCTGCAGCACCCGGTTATCCGGAGCGCCGGGCGCGGCCTTATCGGCTGCGATCCGGAACACGCACCGCCTGAAGTCTTCCGGTCCGGGCACGGGCTCCCTCTCGTCGTTCAAATCGTAGAGATAACGGTTCCGGAAGGAGAAGCCTAACCCGTCCAGGTACTCGTGCAGCTCCGGGTCGATTTTGCATCGGCTGTATAAAATATCGTCCGGTCCGCAGAACGGAAACAACAGGTCGTCCATACACAGGACGATCGATTCGCGGTCCTTATCGGGCATAGCCGGCAGCCGGGCCAGCTCCGGATCCCTCCAGCGCGTTTCGGGATCGAAGGTTCCCATAACGGTTTTCGGAATCACGCCCGCCTCACTGCTTGACATCTTCGTACAGCGGCTGCGCCTGAGACTGGCAGCTTTTCAAAAAAGAGATAAACGCTTCGATCGACTGGAGATGCTCGTAATCGAATTGGTCGTAGTCGATGGCCACGTTCAGCTGATCCTCGACTTTCAGCATAAACTGGATCATTTGCAGAGAATCGAGGCCTATATCGTTATTAAGGTCCGTTTCGGGGGACAGGGAATGACGGAGTTCCGGTTGATCTTCTTTGATAGCGCACAAAATATCTACGATTTTATCGTACATGTCTACACTCCTTTAAAGGGTTAATGTGTGTGGGTACAACCGATTCTTGCGTTCACAAACTCCAATACAACGATAACCTGCTCGCTGTCACCCCTCCTTTTTCCATAAGTTACAATTATTATCCTCCCACTGTTAAAAGCTGTCAATGTTTACAAACCTGTATATTTATTAAGTTTTGTTTACAGAAATATTAAAAAAGGGGCTTATTCTGACATTTTTCACCCTTTTATAGAGCCATGGGAGAATAGTCATTTATGGAATTTTGTGTTAAAAGTTTTGTTTCCGTTTCATCCTTTTCCCCTCCGGTTAAGAAGAGATACAACAGAACAAGAGAGGAGAATGAGTCATGAAATCTTCCTTGATGCAAAAGGTTGCGACAGGAGTTTTAGTGGCGGTGCTCCCGAAACTCGTTGACATGGCCTTCGAAAAAATGAGAAACAAAAAACAGAGCCGCGTCCAGTAACGGACCACGGCCCTGCCTGCCTCCGGGCAGCTGATTCCCTCACACCGTTCCTGCCTGTCAGGCGCGCTGTACAAGGCCGGAACGTTCGCATAGAAGAAAGCGGGAAAAATCCCTTGCCGAGTAAACATCGTTTGCTTGGAAGGGATTTTTTCCTGTATTTACGCGTGCGGATAAAGCGCTCTCCCAGATAGAATTTATGGTAAAATATACAAATAAAATCGTAATTTTGGCGTAGTTCGATGGCTTGGAGGTGATGATTTGACTGCTCTTCTCTATTCGTTGTTAAGTATTGCCGTGCTGCTTATCGTAAAATTCCTGAATTTCAGTCCCCTGTTTACACTTACTATGTCCTGCTTGCTTATCGCTGCCGCCTTCCTGTGTGCGTACCTGGATTACAAAAGAAACAACGGCTTTAACTCTTACATGAAAAACGCCGGGATAACGTATTTGATTTTCATCGTGATTTTCGCATATGTGGCAGCGAGTCTTTAGGTGCACGGCCTGCTGCTGTTCCTACCTACCCAGCACAAAAAGCCTCCTCGCGGAACACTCGGATGTGTCCGCTTTACGGAGGCTTTTTGATATTTATTGCTGTGCGTACGTGTATTCCTTACCCCTTGACCGCCCCGGCAACCATGCCCTTCATGATCTGCTCCTGGAACGCCAGGTAGATCAGAATGGTCGGGATGACCGAGATGGCCATGGCCGCCATTGTCAGACTGTAGTCCGTGCCAAAGCCGGTAGCGAACTGCGACAAACTGAGCGGAAGCGTCTTGAGAGACGGCTTGTTAATAAACACGAGCGCGAACGCAAAATCGTTCCAGTAGCGCAGGAACGCGAGAATTCCGACGGTGGACAGCGCGGGAACGGACAGGGGCAGCAGCATTTTGGTGAAAATGCCCCAGTAGCCCGTACCGTCGATCAGCGCCGCTTCCTCGATTTCCTTCGGCACCGACGTCATGTAAGCCGCGATGATGAAGATGGCTACCGGCAGCTCGAAGGCGACGTACGGCAGGATCAGCGCGCCGTACGTATCGAGCATGCCGATTTTCTTCAGCATGATGAACAGCGGCACAAGCGTACTGTGCACGGGAATGAGCATGCCGAGCAGGAAGTAGCCCATCAGCGGTCCGCGCATGCGGAACGAGAAGCGGGATAGCACGAACGCGGTAAGTGCGCCGATCGCCAGGGTAAGCACCAGCGCGACCAGCGTGACGATCGCCGAGTTGATGACGGCCGTCTCGATGTCGGCCACTTTCCAGGCCTGCACGAAGTTGTCCCATTTCCATTCCGCCGGAAGGCCGAACGGCCTAGCGAAAAATTCGTCGTTGGTCTTGAATGCGCTGATAAACAGCCAGATCAGCGGGTACAGCGTAACGAGCGCATATATCGCGAGCAAAATATTCAAAATCGAGCTTTTGGCAAACTTGCCAAAAACGCTCTCTCTGCGGGCGGGTTCCGTCCCTTTCACGGGAGGAACGGCGGTTCCGGTCATCTGTGGCATACTAGCCCTCCTCCTTTCGTCATACAGCCTGATTCCGTCTCATGAGACGCTGGCTTCCGGCGATCAGCACCAGGCTGATAATAATGATCAGCGTGGAAATGGCGCTGCCGTAACCGAAGCGGTAGACGGAGAACGTGTTGTTGTACATATAGGAGGCGAGCAGTTCCGTTGAATGCGCAGGACCGCCCCCGGTCATGACATAGATCAGGTCGAAAGCTTTCAAGCTTCCCGAAATACAGAGCACGATCGTGACCTTCACGGTATCCCAGATCATCGGCAGCGTAACGGAGAACAGCTTGCGGCTTCCCGTCGCCCCATCGATCATGGCGGCATCGTCAATATCCGACGGAATATTTTGAAGCGCCGCGATAAACATAATCAGATAAGGCCCGATATAGTTCCAGATAATCGGAACGGTCAGCGCGAGCATGGATACCGATTTGTCGGAAAGCCAGGCTTTCTTCCACGATTCCAGCCCCACCGCATCCAGCAAGAAATTCAGAATCCCGATTTGCGGGTGATAAATATAGCTCCAAATAATTCCGACAACGACCGACGAAAGCACCATCGGCATAAATACCGCCGAACGGATGAAACGCTGGAAAAAGTTGCTCTTGCGCAGCACCAGGGCCAGTACGAGCGCGATCGGCACTTGTCCGAAGACGGAGGCCGCTACCACGATCAGGTTATTTTTTAACGCGAGCCAGAAGATCGGATCCTTCAAAGCTTCGACATAGTTATCAAATCCGTTGAACTTGGCTTCTCCAATCCCTTTCCAGTCGAAAAATCCGTAATACGCCGACCAGAAAATCGGGATAATGACAAATACGCTGTAAATAAGCAGCGCAGGCAGGAGACCAAGTACGATAAAGTTGGTCCTTCTTGACGTGGAAATCATGGCGTCTCTCCCCTCCTGTTGGTGTACCTTCTAGGCGGTTCACGATATCTACTAAACCTATCAGGAAGCATGGTTATTCACCGGCGAAGCAGCGTACGGAAACAGCGGCAGACTGCGTAATGCGAGGCAGGCTGCGGGTCCGTTTCCGCCGTGCTTTCCTACCGGGAATTTTGGTGCCCGGCTTTTCACCGGGATCCTTCTTTGTATGGGTATAATCCTTCGAAAACTTTTCCGGCTTCCCGGAGGCGCCGACATCGGGCCGTCCGTTGTTCCGTCGGGTCTTTCTCCGCCGTTCAGGCTCTCTCCGATTCTCTTTGTTAAAAACGGGGCGACCAGCGCCCCGCTTCTTCTACTTCCGGAATCCTTTTATTTACCGAGGGATTTTGCCTGTGCGTCCTGCAGTTTCTTCGCTACTTCTTCCGGCTTGCCGCCCATCAGAAGCTCCTGAATGCCGTTGTTGATCACTTCGGAAGCCGCCGAGGAAAGCTGGGAATCATAAACCGGCGTACGTTTTACTTGGCCGACAAGGTCGTTCACTTTCGCGAAAAGAGTGGAAACTTTGCTCTTATCGAGCTCGACTTTATAGGCGACCAACTGGTTGGACTCCAGCGTGCGCTTCTGCGCTTCCGGTCCGGCCATCGCCTGGATCAGCTTGTCAGCCGCTTCTTTCTTCGCGCCCTCCACTTTCTTGTTGAGGCCCAGGCCTATGCCTACAACGCCGGAGAGGGATTGCGGATCGCCTTTGCCGTTAGGAACGGAAGGCAGCACCGTGACTTCGATGTTGTTCAACGCTTCCGGCTGCGCGCCGTTGGTCAGGTTGGTCAACGCCCATCCGCCGTCGATCATCATAGCCGCTTTGCCTTGTGCAAACATTTGCTCCATTTGCGTGTTGTCGATGGAGTTGAAGCCTTCCTGGAAAGCTCCCGCCTTGCCGAGATCCTGCAGCGCTTTCAGAGCGGCTACGAATTCGGGATCCGTGAACTTCGCGCCGTCCTGCGCCGCCGCTTTCATAAACCATTCCGTACCTGTGTAACGGTCGGCCAGAGAGCTGAGGATACTGGACTGCGCCAGCCATGCCGCTTTATTGCCCAGAGCGATCGGGGTAATTTTCTTGGATTTGAACGTTTCGACGGCTTTCATCATTTCATCCCAAGTTTTAGGTACCGTTAAGCCGTTATCGTCAAAAATTTTCTTGTTGTAGTAAAGGATAGAGGTCGGGGACAACGACATCGGAATGCTGTACACTTTGCCGTCTACCGTAAAATCGTCGAAGGAGTTCGGAAGGAAACCGTTCTTCCATTCCGGATTTTTGTCGAGCAGATCGCCCACAGGCTGAAGCAAGTTACCGCTTACAAATTCTTTGGTCATAGCGCCCGGCCACATTTGGAACAGATCCGGCATTTCGTTTGCCGCTGCAACCGTTTTCAAACGCGTTTTATAACCGTCCGGCGGAATGGCCTGTACTTCAAGTTCTACATTCGGGTTCGCCTTTTTGTATTCTTCGATGATAGCCCGCATCGTTTTGGCGCGCGCGTCTTCACCCGTAAAGTTGTGCCACAGGGAAAGCTTTACTTTCTCGGTTCCTTTAGCGGCGTCGCCCGTGCCCGTTGCTGCCGGCTCTTTGCTGCATGCGGATAACAATGAGAGTGACAGAATCAACGCAATACCTGTTTTTGCCGTTTTTTTCATCATGTGTAACCCCTCCTTATCTCTATTCTTTTTTAGTATAAAAGGGGACAGCCATTGTCAAAAGGGGGTTGATTTCGGGGATAGGGTGGGGTAAATTCAGCCCTTTTATACATTACCCCCATCCTATACCTGGAAAATAGAAAGACCCCGGCGATGCCGGCAAGCATCACGGAGCCTTTATTTTAAACACCGGCAAGACCGTGTGCATCCGGGCCGCCTGCCATGAACCGGACTCCACGAGCGCATCGATCCACTGCATTCGAAGGCCTGAATGTCCCGGCTTCCGGCGTTGCGTTATCCGCGCTTCAAAGCACAATCCGGCCAGCCGCCGGGACCGGGCCCCGCGCTTACTGCTTGCCTTCGCGTCCCGCACGGAATTCCGTCGGCGTCTGTCCCGTATATTTTTTGAAGAGCTGGCTGAAATATTTAATATCCTCGTAACCGACCTTCTTGGCCACCTCGCTGACCTTGACGGGGGTCTCGCTTAATATTTCGGCGGCACGGCGGATACGCTCCCTCATGACGAATTCAATGTAGTTTACGCCCGTTTCCCGTTTAAAAACTTCACTGAAATGATTCGGATGAACATGAACGTGTCCCGCCACCTGCTGAAGAGTCAGAGTCCGGTCGAGATTATCCTGGATGTAGCCTATCGCCTTCTTGATATAAAGAACGCCGTCTTCCGACACGTATTGATAATAGGTTTCCATAATGACGCGCAGCCGCAGGTACAGGTTCTCCTGGAGATCGCCCTGCCCTTCGGTACCCGCTCCGTCTCCCGCAAGCGGATCTCCCTGAACGCGTATGGCCGGGTCCTTCTCGGGCAAGCGGGGAAGCTGCGGCATGCCGAGCGCCGCGGCCGTCCGCTCCAGCCAGCGGTGGGCCGCGACGACTAGCGAATCCGAGTAGGCTTTCAGCGAAGCGGGCGTTGCCCCGGCATCGGCGATCTCGCCGTCCAGCGCCTTCTGCACGAAGCTGCGCAGCTCGATCGGGTTGCCGTTCTTGAGGAGAATCGTCAGGCTGGATTCTTCCTCCTTCGAGCAGACCGTGCGCCCGCCCTTCCGGCCCTTCACCGCTTCGTAGGCAAGCAGCGTTTCCGCTCGCGCGAAGCCGCGGAACGATGCGGTATAGACCGCTTCCCGGTAGGAGCGGGGCACCTGCCCCAGCCCGGTTACCCGCGAGCCTGCGGCGGTGAACAGCACGCACTTGAGCTTGTCCGAGACGCGGCCGAGCCTGCCCCGCAGCGCATCCGCGTCTCTGCCGTCCGCCCGGAGCAGAACGACGATGTCGTCTCTGCGCCGCAGGGTCTCGCAGGGCAGCAGCTCGCCGAGCATGTTGTCGACGGCGAACTGGAGCAGGCTTCCCGCCGCGCGGCTGTCGCCCCAGCCCTGCACGCTGATCAGGATGACCTGCAGGCACACGCCCGCGGACGCTTCCGGCAGATGAGGAAGGCCGAGCTTGGTCAGCACCTGGGGCACCTGCTCCAGCGAATCGGCGTCGTCGATGCCTTCGGTCACCAGACGCTCCAGCAGCCTGCTGCGGAAGGCGCCGCGCTGCATGTTGTCCGCCTTGCGGGCGTCCCACTTGCTCACAATCCGTTGCTTCGCTTTCATCACGGCCCGGATAATTTCTTCCGGCCGGCTCGATTTCAGCAAATAATCGCCGATGCCGCCGCGGATAGCCTGCTGGACATAAGCAAAATCGTCGTAGCCCGTCAGCACGATAATTTCACTGTCCGGGAGCATTTGTTTTATCTTCTCGGACATCGTGATTCCGTCCATGCCGCCCATCCGGATGTCCGTCAGCACGATATGGGGATGCTCGGCGGCTGCGCGTTCCAGCGCTTCTTCCGCCGACTCCGCGGCCGGAAGCAGGCGGAAGCCCAGCTCCTCCCACTGAATGACCGTGCTTAAGCCGGTGCGGATAATGACTTCGTCATCGACAATCAGAATATTCATATTGTCCCCGCCCTCTCCACAATCGGTATCATAAATGTGATCACCGTGCCTTCTCCCACGATACTGCGGATATGCAGCCCCGCCTCGCTGCCGTAATGAAGCTGGAGTCTGCGGTGAACGTTGCGCAAACCGTAGCTGCCCGGCACGACAGGCTCGTCCGCGGCCGACAAGGCCGCCCGGATTTCGTTCAACTTATCGGGCTCGATTCCGACTCCGGTATCTTCCACCATAAAAGTCAGCTCCGTGCCCATCCGCTGCGCGTAGACGCGGATGCTGCCTTTTTCGCGCCGCTTCTGAATGCCGTGTATGAGCGCGTTCTCAATGAGCGGCTGAAGCAGCAGCTTCAAGACCGGCTTCTGGCGGATATCCGGGTCCACGACAAACTCGATATCGAATTTGTCCGGATAGCGGACGGCCTGGATGGCGGCATAGTGCTCCGCGTGGGAAACTTCCTGCTGCACCTCGCAGTATTCCGCCCCCTTGTTCAGGCTGAACCGCAGAAAATCACTGAGGTGGCCGACCATCTCGGCAATTTTCATATCCTGGCTCATCAGAGCCATCCAGTGGACCGAAGAGAGCGTATTGTACAGAAAATGCGGATGAATCTGCGCTTGAAGAGCGAGCATGTCGGTCTCCTTCTTCCGCGCTTCGTTCAGCTTCACCTGCTCGGTCAGCCGCTCTATCCGGTCGCTTAGCCGGTTATAGCTCCGCATCAGCTGTCCGACCTCGTCGGCCGACGTGACCGGAAGAGCTTTCATAGGTTCCTCCGGATCGGTATCCTTGAGGAAGCGGGTCAGCATAAGCAGCGGCTTCGTCACGCGCTGGACGAAGAAAATGACGAGTGAAGCGACGAGAACTACCGCGATCGCAACGGCCGCCGCCGTTAAGAGCAGCACGTAACGGTTCTGCTCGCGGAAGTTTTTGTACGGCATAGTACCGACCAGCTTCCAGTCCACGCCGGGCACCGTATCGTACAGAACCGTGTTCCTGTCGGCGCCCTCTCCCACATTAAAGGAACCCGAGGTCCCTGTTATCGCGGGCATTCCCGGCATCCATTCGGACAAGGGGCGGTTCAGCCATTCCATGCCGGCACCGGCGATGATCTTGCCCTGTTCGTTCACAAGCAGGACGCTGCCGCCTTCGCTGATGTTCGATTTTTGCAAGGTGTCGGCAATCACTTTCTGATCCAGGCTGATCGTGAGGCTGCCCAGATGGGCGAACGTATTCACGCTGCGGATGGGCCGCACGAGGGAAATCACCGTTTTCTCGCCGATCGTCGTCTGGTTCTTATACATCGGCGTCCACCATTTCGGACGGTTTCCGGGTTCGGCGTCTTTGGGTCCCGGCCAGTCGGGCATGCCGGAACTGACGATGCTGGTATTGGATAAAGAAGGCAGGTCTCTCGCCGACTCTATCGTAATTTCGGCAATATAAGGTTTCGAGAACGCCAGGTTGGTCAGAAACCCTATAATAATGGTGGGCCTTAGCGCATCCCATTGGGTATCGGACAAATACTGCTGCACGTCCCGCTGCCCGATCAGAAAGATGGACATATTTTCTACGTCCTGGACCATAAGCTCCATGTTGGTCCTCATCTGGGTCAGAAGCCCGAAACCGGACTGCTTCGCCTTCTCTTCCGTTACCGACGAAGCGATTTGATAAGAAAATATTCCGAAAGACAACAGCGGAATCCCTATGGATACCAGCATCAGAAATGATAGTTTCCGCTTCAGCGAACGATCCAGCCAGCGCCTCATTGTCTATCCCCCGCTTGATAAGTTGTTCAGATCATGTCGAAACATACAGATAGCACCATCCTAACATACATTTCGGTCCATTATCTTAACTTTTTAAGCCTTTCCGCGAGCCAGACAATTTCCAATTATGCCGAAAAAGGGTATAATGGTAGAAACGTCCGAGTTTTTCGTCTACTAAAAATGTGGTATCGGCGATGCCTATAAAGGAGGTCACCCTATCATGAATCATGAGGAAACGGGCAGACGCCTTTTTCAAATGGCGGAGAATTTAGCGGAGTATGTGACTCAGCTTCAATACAAGCAGCAGCCGGATCTTGTGGAACGGTTCGGCGAGCGCGGACGTTTGCTGACGATTCAAGACTCCGGTTACAGCATCAAGTACTTGGCCGAGAGCGTATATATGAGAAGTCCCGACTTGTTCAATCACTACACATCCTGGATGACGGAGCTGCTGTCCGGCTACCAAGTGTCCAGGGAAGATTTGGCGCTGAATTTCCAGATGATCGAACAAGCGATTAACGCTCATTTCGGGGAAGCGGATCGCGCACTGATCGGCGAGTACCTCGAAATCGGACTTCATCAGATTCAATGCGCCCAGACTTCGGAAACTTTCCTGCCCGAAGAAGGGCCTTTCTCGGAAACGGCGATCGCTTATACCGAGGCTATCCTGCGGGCGGACCGCCGCGAGGCGTTGAAGCTCATTTTAACGAAGCTGGAGGAAGGCATGGCTATAGCCGACCTGTACCTCCATGTCTTTCAACCGTCTCAACGAGAAATCGGCCGGCTGTGGCAGACCAATCAGATTACCGTCGCGCAGGAACACTTGTGCACGGCTGCCACACAAATGATAATGTCGCACTTGTATCCGCACTTGTTTGCAACCGAGCGCAGCGGTAACACGATGGTGGCCGCCTGCGTGGGACAGGAGCTGCATGAAATCGGATTACGCATGGTCGCCGATCTCTTCGAACTGAACGGTTGGGACACCTACTATCTGGGCGCCAATGTCCCTACGCGCAGTTTGATCCGCACCCTTGTCGAGAAGAAAGCACAGCTAGTCGCCATCTCGGCGACGATGACGTTTCACGTGCATCTGGTGGAAGAGCTAATTGCCGAAATCCGCAGCAGTGAAGCAGGACAATATGTGCACATTCTGGTGGGCGGACTGCCGTTCAATATTGACCGCGATCTCTGGCGCAAAGTCGGAGCGGACGGTTATGCGAACGACGCGCAGGAAGCCATTCGGCTGGCGGACCACTGGAAACACCACCGTATCGGAAACGAACTAGCCCGGTCCAACTGAGACCGTTCGTTTACCGAGGAAGGAGGATTCTACGTGGATCCCAATATGAAAACAGAGGATGAACGCCTGGAAATCGCCCATTATCGCCAAACGATCGAGAAGCTTTCCCAGCAGGTCATTCAGGCAAGACAGCGCGAAGAACAAGCCCTTACCCAATTCAGCTCCCTGAACAACGAACTGGTTACGCTGCAGAGACAGCTTTCCAAAACAAATGTAGAGCTGGTCCAGTCCAAAGCGGAGGCCGAAAGAGCCAACGAGGCGAAAAGCATGTTTCTCGCCACCATGAGCCATGAAATCCGCACACCCATGAACGGCATTCTCGGTATGGCCGAGCTCCTCGCCGACACTCTGCAGACCGAAGAGCAGAAACAATCCATAGCCATTATTGAAGAATCCGCATCGCTTCTTCTGACGATCATTAACGATATACTTGATCTTTCCAAAATCGAGGCCGGCCATATGCAGCCGGAACCGGAAACCTTTGAGGTCCGGAAACTCCTGAATCACGCTCTGAGACTTCTGGAACCGAACGCTTCCCGTAAGCGAAATAAGCTGAGGGGGACCGTCGATGAATCCGTAGGCCAATTTCTGACCGGAGATGCAGGAAGAATCCGACAAATTCTGATTAATTTAGCGGGAAATGCCATAAAATTCACCGACGGCGGCGAGGTTCACATCCGGATCCGCCTGCTGCAAAGCTCGGCCGGCTCTCAGACTTTGCGCTTTGAAGTAACGGATACGGGTGTCGGTATCCCGGAAGAACACGTTAATCGCGTGTTTGAACCGTTTTACCAGGCTCATACCCAGCGTGAGGACGCCCAGAAGAGCACGGGCCTCGGACTGTCGATCTGCAAGCGGCTTGTCGAATGGATGGAAGGACGCATCGATGTGACGAGCAAGGTGGGCATCGGCTCCTCCTTCTGGTTCGAGCTGCAGCTCGCGATTCCGTCCGAAGCGGAATACCGGCAGGAAGCGGCGGCCGCTCTGCAGACGTCCGGAAACGGCATAGGCCCCGCCTTCACGGACGAAGAGCGGAGTCAGCCGCTCCTGCTCGTCGAAGACAACGCCATCAACCGGCAGGTCGCCCTCCTCCAGCTTCAGAAGCTGGGCTTTATGCACATCGACACGGCGAGCAATGGCGAAGAAGCTCTGGAAGCGCGCTCCCGCAAAGATTACGCGCTCGTGCTGATGGATTCGCAGATGCCGGTCATGGACGGACTCCAGGCGACTCAGCTCATCCGCGAATGGGAGAATGCCCGCCGGCATCCGCGGAGCGCCATCGTCGCCCTGACGGCAAGCGCCATGCAGAGCGACCGGTTACGCTGCCTGGAGGCCGGGATGGACGACTTCCTGACGAAGCCGATCCAGCTCTCGAAGCTCCAGTCCGTCATCCGCAGATGGCTTCCCGCCGGTCCGCCCGAGCCCCTGAGCGAGCATGTGCTTATCCCGGAGGTAATCCGGGAGCTTAACGGGCTGGATGAGCCCGGCTCTCCCGGCGTGCTGGCTATGCTGCTCGGCATGTACCAGGAACAGACGCCTTCCAAATTGAATCAGCTTGAAGAAAAAATGCGGGCGGGCGATCTGACCGCCGTCCAATATATTTCGCACGACCTTAAATCGACAAGTCTTAGCCTTGGAATCGATCAATTTTCGAAACTCATCGAGAAAATCGAAACTCAGGCCAAGAACGGAAACGTTCATCTATCGGGCACCATCTTTAAAGAGCTGTGGCAGGCGTACGATAAAGCTTGCCGGGAACTCAAAGCACTTCTCTAAATTTCCTAAAATAGCTGTCTAAAGGCTGGCGGAGAACGATATGAAATGTCGAAAACAAATGAACCTACCCTGAATGGCGTTTAAACTTCCCAAAGTTTGAACGCCATTTTCATTTTGCCGAAGGAGGATTGCCCATGAGATACGGAATATCACCCATTTGATTATCTCCCCGCTTCATTAACAGATAGCGGAATAACGCAATATTATAGATAGCGGGGGATATCATTGAAAAACGAACACATACAAAAAGCGGCGGACTATTTGTCGGACAAGTACGAAGGCCATTCGGTTATCCTCTATGGCTCCTATGCGAACGGGGATTATACAGACGAAAGCGATCTGGATCTCATGATCTTCTCGGATTTTAACTTCATGAGAAACGACACCTCCCGGCTAGACGGCCTGCTGCTCGATGCCTGGATTCATCCCACATCGTCCATGGACGATCCTGTCCGTTTTCTGCATATTCATGATGGTGTAATTGTGACCGACAGCCGCGGGCTGGCTGCTCCTTTTCTGGAGAAGATTCAAACCATATTCGCGGAAGGACCGGAAAAATTAAGTCCGGAAGAGGCCGATTTTCAGAAGGCTTGGCTTCAAAAAATGCTGAAACGGGCTGGAAAAGGCGACACCGAGGGCGATTTCAGGTATCACTGGATGCTCACGGACAGCCTGGAAATTTACTTTAAGCTCAAAGGCCGCTGGTATTGGGGACCCAAAAAGTCTCTGAGATGGCTGGAACAGCATGAACCCGGCACTTATCTGCTTTTCAAAAAAGCTCTCTCCCCGCTCGCCGGGCAACAGGATATCTCGAAACTTATCGGGCATATCGTCGAGAGCTGACCTGAAACCTGACAAGGGCGTTCGGCAGAACGTCCTTGTTTCGGATATCCGGCGTAAAGCAGGGATATGTCTCCGCTTTTCAGGGCAAGGATAAGTATTCGGAACGGCTGCGTTTAAGCCGAAATACGGAGGAATTTGTGTTCCCGGTCCGCAGCCTGTAAAATTTATACCAACCGTACCTTTCGAAAACCCGGCAGACTTTCCGGCCGGTTAGGAGGATTTATTTTGATTGTGGATATAAAAAACATGAAAAGCTGGGCGCATTTTCTGCTCACCTACAAATTTGCTCTGGATGAGGTCGGCACCAAGCTGCAAATCCTGAACGAAGAGTTCCAGTTCATTCACGATTACAACCCTATCGAGCATATGAAAACGAGAATCAAAGCGGCCGAGAGTATCGCCGCCAAGCTCAAACGCAAAAATCTCGAAATCACGATGGACAACACCCGCGCCTATATCCGTGACATTGCCGGCATCCGCATCATCTGCTCGTTCTCGACCGACATCTACCGGATTCATGACATGATCTGCGGCCAGAACGATGTGCGGGTTGTCCAGACGAAAGACTATATCAAGCATCCGAAGCCCAACGGCTATCAAAGCCTTCATCTTATTATTGAGATTCCCGTCTTTCTCACCAACCGGATCGAGCATGTGCCCGTGGAGATCCAGATCCGCACGGTGGCCATGGATTTCTGGGCAAGCCTGGAGCACAAAATCTACTACAAATACAACGAAGGCGTGCCGGCCGAAATTCGTCAAGAGCTTAAGGACACTGCCGATCTGATCGCCTCGCTGGATGCCCGGATGCTTGCGCTGAACAACGAGGTGCAGAGTCAGAAGGCGCTCGTTAAACCGGAAGCCTGACCGCCGACCCGTTCCGAGGTTTCCGGGCCAAGCGGTGCTTTAGTGAGATTCGGACCTGTGTACGGCGGCCGCCACCGCTTTCTGAACGAGCTCGGATCACGGAATAAGGAACACGGACAACGGACACTTTGCCGGTATCGACAGCCCGCACTTTCATCTGAAGCAGGAGTGAAACCATGGTATCGTTTATACTCACCCTTAAAAGACTCGTCAGCGGTTTATGGCACGCTTTTAAAGAAAAAGATTTTCAAGTTCTGTTCGTGCTGATTCTGTTGATTCTTATGTCCGGCACGATTTTCTACACGCAGGTGGAGGGGCTCTCCGTCCTGGATGCCCTTTATTTCTGCGTGGCGACGCTGAGCACGGTCGGACATCCGGAGTTCGTTCCCCATACCGAGCTGGGTAAAATCTTCACGATCATTTACATCATTGCCGGTACCGGTCTATTCCTGGGGCTGATTCTGCGGGTCGCCTACGGTATTATGACGAGCAAAAAATAAAACCCGTTCCTACCCGTGCGGTGAAAAATACCGTAGGTAAAAGCCGCTTTCGCGAGAAGGCGGCTTTTTGCTATACGGCCCGCCCGTAATAAAGAAAAACCCCGTCCTCCCTTGCGGGAAAACGGGGCTTGGCACTTCATTTATTTAATCATGGCAAAAATATCTTCATAGGTCAGACTGGACGGAATGATTTTGTTGGAGAACGGTTTGTTATCCTCCAGGTGGTACTCGCGGAGCGCATCGGTATCTTTCAGCATGTTACCCGTCAGAATGCAGGCCACGGTCTCGTCCTTGTCCACAATCTGCTGGGAAACCAGCTTGCGCAGACCCGCTACCGTCGCCGCGGAAGCAGGCTCGCAGCCGATACCGGACGCGTCGATAACGGCTTTCGCGTTTAGAATCTCCTCGTCCGTGACGGATACGGCAACGCCGTTCGTCTCCTGGAGGGTGCGCTGCGCTTTGCGCCAGCTTGGCGGATCGCCGATGTTGAGGGCCGAGGCTCTCGTGTACGGATTCGGCTCCGCTTCCAGCGCCGTTTTGCCCTCCGCGACCATCTTGTAGAAAGGACTCGCGCCCTCCGCCTGCACGAGCGCCACGCGCGGCAGCTTATCGATCAGACCGAGCGCATAAAGATCGGAGAGCCCTTTGCCGAGAGCGGAAACATTGCTCAGCGCGCCGCCGGGCACGAAGATCCAGTCCGGCAGCTTCCAGCTCATCACCTGCGCCAGCTCGTACACGATGCTCTTCTGGCCTTCGATGCGGAACGGGTTGATCGAGTTGCAAATATATAAACCAAGCTTCTCGCTGCTTTCCTCCAGAAACTTGATGCCGTGGTCATAGGTTCCTTCAATAGAGAAAATATTAGCGCCGTAAGCTAACGTTTGCAGCACTTTGTTCAGGGAAATGTTTTTGTTCGGCACGAACACGTAAGATTTGCGGCCCGCCAGAGAGGCATACATCGCAAGAGAAGACGACGTGTTGCCTGTGGAGGTGCAGGTAAACCGGTCGTAGCCCAGGGAACGGCCATGCGTAACCGCAACGGTCATACCGTTGTCCTTGAAGGAACCGCTCGGATTCTCGCTCTGAGCTTTAAGCCAGACGCTTCTTGTCCCCGCGTAAGAGGCAACCGCATCGCTCCGGTACAGCCCCGTGTTTCCTTCGTATTTGGTCACGATCGCCGAATCTTCCACTTCCGGGAAAATCAGTTCTTTATAGCGCCATACTCCGCTTGCATAAGGGGAAAGTCTGTCGGAAAGCCGATTGTGGAAACGCTGCTTCAGCTCCTCGGCGTCCAGACCGGTAAAGTCCTGAGAGATATCAAGCATTCCATTGCACGTACAGGTATAACGGAATTCGGCAAACACCTTGTTGCACTCAACGCAGACAAATTTCATCGCGGTTCGATAGACTAGCGCCTATCTTCCTCCTCACAAGATTAGATTTATCGCCTCATAAGAGTGGCGGACATACCAGGACGGGTCAGCTTTTAGTTCTACGTCAGATCTAGACCGGAATGATTAACCAATGCGATCTTTTGTGGTATTTTTGCATACTCTATGAAAAAAATCAATCATTTCCGCTCAGAACGCGCCTCCGATTTCATTTTTGTAATGAGAGATATCGGCGTGCAGAACGATCCGCGGAACACCGTCCTCCAGCTCCACCTTGCATAGGCAGGTCGGATGGATATAAGGAAGCTCCCACAAATCGCGAAGATCGCGGCCTTCGAAATGCGCCATGATCAGCTTGAGGGCAACCGTATGAGTCACGATCAAAATGCTTTTGCCGGGATTCTCTTTCGTGATTCTCAAAATCTCTCCGACCGCTCTCTCCCTTACGTCCTCATACGATTCGCCTTCACCCGCGCGAAATTCATGAGGCGCTTTCCAGAAAGCATGATGACGCTCGGGCTCGCGCTGCTCGATATCCGATAAACTCTGCCCTTCCCACTCCCCGAGGTTCATCTCTCTGAGGCTGTCCCGCTGCGCAATGTCCAGCTTACGCGCTCCCCGTATAATCTCGGCTGTCCGGACAGCCCTTGGGCTTGAACTGGAATAGATGCGGTCCAGCGGCACCTCCGCCAGCGCTTCGCCCAGCCAGACCGCTTGGGTTTCGCCGAGAGAGGTCAGCGGAGAATCCTGATGCCCCTGCATTTTTCGGAGCACGTTCCATTCGGTCTGCCCGTGACGGGTCAAATATAATGTCGTTACTGCCATTTTGTGTCCCTCCCGTTATTGTTTTCATCCTTTGTAATCTGCCGCCTTTATCTCTAGCTTGCCGTCTTTAATCGGAAGCTTTGCCGAACCAGCCCCAATTGCTTCAGCTTCTACCCCGCCGGAGCTTGGGCAGATTGGGCAGGTCCGTCCGCCAGACGTTTCTCGAAACAGATACTCGCTTCACTGCCGATATATTCGCCGTACCTGTCGATTTCCGCATAGCCGTGCTTCTTATAGAAATGGAGGGATTCCGGCTGTTCCGGGCCCGTTTCCAGTTTGACCGAAGCGAAATTCCGCTCCCTTGCCCGTTCTTCCAGAAACGCGAGCATGCGCCCCGCGGCTCCTCTTTTGCGATAATCCCGTTCCACAAAAAAACGCTTAAGCTCCGTGCTCTCCGCATCAAGCGGTCGTATTCCCCCGCAGCCGACCGGCCGGTCTCCGTCATAAGCGACCACAAAAACAGACTGATCCAAACGGGGATCTTCCCGGTCAAGGCCGAAAATATCCTCGGCGGGATAGCGCTGAAGCAGCTCCTCGTCCAGTTTATCAATCAGCAGCCATAGATGTGGATGTTTGGCGTCCACGTGTTTTAAAGTAAGACTCTCCATCATGCGCACTCCTTTTCTTTCTCCGCCGGGTTTCCTGCAAGTTTTTACATGTATCCCGTTTAAGTGTATCTACATACATTCGATTTTGCCTGCCCATCTCCTTTTCCCGGTTCTAAGTATACAATGGGGATATTCCTGTGGACAAACTCCATTGTGGATATGTTAATAATGAAAGTTCATTCTATGCACAGATAGGCTTTTAAATATGTAGATTATGGGGATAACTTTGTTGATAACTTCTGCTGAACCGAAAAAAACCGCCTCCCGTGCAGAGAAAAATCTCTTTTTGGGAGTGCGGTTTCTGGGGATAACCGGAAATTCGCGGTTACTTTTCCATCGAAAGCTCTGCCTGGGAGCGGGCTGCGGGCCGCTGATGAGACACATGGCTGTGAAGCACCATACCGGCCACAATAATCCCGATGCCAAGCCAGGACAACGCCGAAGGAAGATCGGCGGACAGCAGCAGCACCTCGCCCGCCAGGGCAAAAAGCACTTCGCCCGACTGCGTCGCTTCCACGGCGGCCAGCTTGGACACGTCTTCCCGCACCATGTCCGTGGCCCGGAAGAAGAGAATCGTGGCGATGACGCCGGAGGACAGCGCGACGATGAGCGACTGGAAGGTCTGCTCCGTGCTCGGCAGCCCCGCGCTTGCGTAAGCCCAGCCCGCGAGGAGCAGCCAGAACGGCAGGCTGGCCAGCGTCATGCCGAGCACGCGCTGGAACACGTCCAATTCGCCGCCGCACAGCTCCATCATCTTGCGGTTGCCGAGCGGATAGGCGAAGGATGCGACCACGATCGGCAGGACGCCGAGCAGCAGGTCCTTCGCCGTCAGCGATCCGGCCTGCTCAAGCTGGAGCAGGAAGATGCCGGCCAGAATGACGAGCGACATCGCGAGTCCGCGCAGCGGAATCCGGCTGCGGACTTTCACGGGCCCGGTCGGAGTCGCGGCCGTCTCCCAGAAGAGCGGGGCGAGCAGCGAGCCCGAAATGATGGTGAGCTGCCACGTTCCGGCGGTCAGCCAGCCGGGGGAATAGGCCGCGGCGAAGCACATGGGCGCGTAGAACAGCCCGAAGCCGACCGTGCTCCACAGGAGCCATTTCCACGGATGCAGCCGCATGATCCTGAAGAGAGGCTGCAGGTTGCGGCGCCCCGCTACGATCAGGAGCAGGAACGGGACCATGAACAGGTAGCGCAGGGACCCGCTCCAGAGCCAGCTCCCTCCTCCCAGCTCCATTTTGCGGTTAAGCACGAACGTAATGGCAAAGAAAAAGGCGGATAAAATGCCCAGCAGTATCGGTTTCATAGATGTTCAGCCTTTCTCTGCTTGATTGCTCCCGGCGAGCCGCTCCCCTAAGGTGAGCCAGTTCTCTTCGACCAGACGGGAGACGGCCGCCGCATCGCCCTTCCGGCAGGCTTCGGTGATTTCGCGGTGCTGCTCGACGGATTGAAGCCCGTGAACGGAAGCGAACCGGGAAATTTCCAGCCGCTGCACTTTAGGCAGGATGCCTTTCAGCGCGGACATAATTTCCGGGTTACCTGCCACCCGCAGAAACACCGCGTGGAAAGCGCCGTCCGCCTCGATGGCCGCCGGAATGTCGTTCCGGCCGAGAGCCTCCTCCAGCGCACGGTTGGACTGTTCCAGCGCTTCGTAGTCTTCCGGGCCCAGACAGGGCACGGCCAGACGGGCGGCCAAGGCATGGAGCGCCGCCACTACGGTGAAGGCGTGCCTGCCTTCCTCGGGCTTCAGCGGCGTGACGCGTGTCGCGGAGCCGGGAACCGCTTCGACAAGCCCCTCGTCCTCCAGGCGCTTGAGCGCCTCCCGGACAGGCGTCCGGCTTACGCCGAACTGCTCGGCCAGCTCCTGGTCGCTGAGCTTGGCGCCCGGCTCAAGCTCCAGCGAAACGATCGCCTGCCGCAGCGCCTCGTAAATCTCGTCTCGGAACGATTGGCGTTTGATTCGTTGAATGGTTGGTTTCGTTTTCATAAAACCAATATATTGGTTTATAGATTGATTGTCAATCTCCTTTCCGGACACAGAAAAAGCAGCCGGGCGTTATCCGCCCGCCTGCCTCATCCAGTTCACAAGTCCGATCCCGTATTCGCTTTGAATCTGTTCAACCGCCTCGTCCCCGGCGACCTCACCGTCCCGGATCAGAATAACGCGGTCCAGCAAAGGCTCGATCTCGTCGACTTCGTGAGTGGACAGGACAAGCGTCTGTTCCTCCATGTCCACGAAAGAAATCACGGTCCGGATGATCGATTCCCTCACCAGCGGGTCCAAGCCGGACAGCGGTTCGTCCATCACGATTAGCGGAACCTGTCTGGCGAGCACGAGCACGATTTTCAGGCGCGCGCGGTTGCCTTTGGACAACCGGCTGACTTTTGTCTTCAAATCGAGCCCGAAAGAGCCGGCCAGCTCCAGCGCCTTCGCAATATCAAAGTCCTGGTACATCGCCGTGTAAAAACGCAGCGTACGCTCGACGGTGTGAGCCGGGTAAAATACGTCCTGCTCCGGCAGGAACGCGATCCGCCGCGAACTGATCCGCGATACCCGCTTTCCTTCAAGCTCCACCCTTCCTTTGGAAGGCTGCAGCAGACCTGCCATCAGCTTCAAAACGGTCGATTTCCCGCTTCCGTTCGTGCCGATGATGCCGATAATCTGTCCCTTTGGTATACGGAAGCTGACGTCCTTCAGCACCCTTTTGCCGATAAAGCTCTTGCTTACCCCATCGAACACAACGATAGGCTCCGTACCGTTCCCGGTTTCTGCCATTTTCATTTCCTCTCCTCTGAAAGACCCTTAATTCAGTTTGAGAAATTTCTGTACATTCTCTATAATCTGCTCGTTGGAATAGCCCAAATCATGCATTTCCTCCGCGAATCTTTTTAATTCTCCTTCTTTCAGCTCATCCCGGAGCCGCGTTAACAACGACTCGTCTTCCGTAACAAACATCCCCTGTCCCCTCCGGCTTTCGACTATGCCCATACGCTCCAGCTCCATATTCACTCTCTGGACCGTATTGGGATTAACCCCGAACTGTACGGCAAGTTCCCGGACCGAGGGCAGCTTGCCTCCCGGCGGAAATTCCTTGCGGATAATTTGCCGGCATACCCGCTGGACAAGCTGCAGGTAAATCGGCTGCGAGCCCGAAAACTGTTCAGGCATGAACTTACACCTCCACTTTGCGATCCAAAAGCCAGGCCGGTATATACACGACGACAGCCAGAGTTGCCAGCGACCAAATCATTTCTCCCGAATAAAAAGGATCGCCGTCCAAATCAAAGGCGTAGCCCCATTTGAACAAAAATTGATACACCGGACTCATTTCAAACGTAAATTCCACGAAAATGGCCGCCCCGATCAGAATAATCGCCGCCAGCCAGCGCAGCCGTCCGACCCGGTTGCTTAGTGCCAACGCCATGAAGTACACCAGAACCGCCAAAGCGGCGAGGGAAAATGCGATGAAGAAAAAGAGAAAAGCTTCTTTGAGCCCCGAGCCGTGAAGCAGACCCCTGAAATAACTGACGTGTCCCGCTAAATAAAACGGATCTTCTCCCGAACGTTCGATGAGCGTCGTTTTCTCCACCTTGTACATCCACAGGAACATCGTAATCGAGACGAGCAGGCCGCCGATCATTTCCGTCAGAGCAGCCGCATATTTCGCTCCGATCAGCTTCCATCCCGGTTGCGGCAGCTGGAACCAGAGCGGTGCCCGCTCCCGTTCTTTACTGAAACTGATCAGCAGATAAACGGTTGGAAGAAAAACATGCAGATAAATGATGCCCAGCCACACGGGGGTGACAACTCCCGACTGATATCGGTAAGCCATAAACGTCATCAAAGCGATCATACCGACGGAAAAAGCTGCCCAGGTCTTTTGAGAGCCGGTCACGGCTGTCCGTAAGCCGATTTCTTTCTTAAATAAATTCCACCATGCGTTCAAAGTGTATTCCTCCTCGGTCAGTTCTTTGTGTTACTGTATTAATTAAATAGTACACTGGTACAAAGGGAGTGTCAACCCGGATTTTTTCTTTGCCGGCTTCTTGATTGAGGACCTATAAAAGTTAGAACTTACACCGGGAACCTCCATCCGCTACCCTAAATCGTAGGGAATGGACCTTTTAAATCAGAAAGGAGACTATCCGGAATGACACTCCACCTGACGAGACTTGTGAAAAGAAAACTGCTGAGCGCGACCGTTTCTTCACTGTTATTCGCGTTCTTTTCCGCCTGGTACACACGGCATGAACCTTTCTTTTATAGCGCGTCCGCGGGAACCGCTCCAGGGGCTTTTACCCAGATTATGTCGGTCGGTTTTATCTACCTGGTCTACTCCGCTCCCGTTATTTATGTATACGGCATCCTTACGTCTCTGCTGAGCGACTTTATCGGCTTTTGCGTCCTGCCTTACAGCAAGCTGCGGCTTATCATTTCGGGAATCATGCACGGAGTGTTCGGGCTGATTCTTTTCCCTGCCAGTCTGGCGGCGGCCGTTTTGTTTTTTGCTGTGGATATAGTTCTGGCAACCCGTTTTCCGCGTGAAAAAAAATAAAAAAGCAGCCGCAACGGGCTGCTTGTAGAGCTGGTTTTTCGCCAGGTATGAATTTTAACCGCGTAAACCATATACGTCCTGAATCAAAGGGACGGCTTCCCCCACGGGATGAATTTCAACTTCGTTAGCGAAAAAAATTCAGATGCCGACGACGGTTCAATCGGGACCGCACGAAGCTCCCGGCACGCGGTGCTCGGTGTTCGGCGTCACATGACGGTGGTCAACCCTATCGGGCCGCCATCTACCTACGCTTAGCGCGGAAGCTGTACGGTCATTTCCAGGTTGTCCAGGAAAGTGACCGGCGTCATCCGTTTGGTCAGCAGCTCCAGCGAAGCGTTTTTGCTGACCGCAGGGAATTCCAGCTCGTACTCGTAGACGCCGTCCTCGACGCTTTTCAGCTTCTTGCCGGACTCGTCCAGTCTCTTACCGTTCTCGACCAGCCAGATGCCTGTCGTTTGCATCGGTGCCGTTTCACCCGCGGCCGCTACCCGCACAACGGTTTTGTCCTCGCTGAAGTCTACGCCCGTGACGGATATTTTACCGATTTTCCCCTGATCCACTTGAAGCGGATATATTCCCTTCAGAGGCGTTTTTACATCCGCTTTGTCCGCAAACATCGTCGTTGCATCGTCATAATACCCGCCGATGTATGGCTTGATCGTCAGCTCCTGCGGCTGATCTTTCAACGCTTCCACAGCTTCCTCATGCCTCATGCCGAAAGTACCGTCCGGGAATGAGAACATCCCGCCGCTCCCGCTCTGTCTCTCGTAAACCCAGCCGCTGCTGTCTACCACCAGGTAATCCATGTCCGTGATTTTACGGTCGATTTCCGGGTCCAGATCCGCCGGGTTAGCCGGTAATTTGCTGGAAATCATAAACTCTGTGCCGGTTTCGGAAGCGTTGAGGTATTCCAGTGTGAACTCGACTCCACCCCAATGTTTCTTCAAGGCAGGAGTCAATTGGAACGCGGATGCCGCGTTTGTGTCATTAGCTGCGGCTGTTACCGCCGGCTGTGTTTTAGCTTGGTGAGCGGACGCATATGGCCCTGCTGATGTCAGAGTTCCTCCCAATACGATTGCGGCGCTTAATACGGCAAGTGTTGTTTTTTTCATGATTTCTTCCTCCTTTTCTGTAGCAGGACGGGATAATTGCACTGCTTCCGGGTTTGCGCTGCCGTGCTGCGTCCTACATATCTATAGGCGTGAAAAGGGAGGAGGTGGTTCAAAGTCTGGGGAATGAAATAGACACGAGAGATTAAAAAATACGATTTAAAGAATTAAGGTATATCTTAGTCAATTATCGAAAATTTCGAGTGCCTCATTCATTTCCTCGTAGTATTCATTCGGTTTTTTTAGGCTTGCCTGTAATTTGTTTCTGCAACTGCGTTTCATTTCTTCCGACATATTTCGAACATTTATTTTTAGAAGAGATAATGCTTGCATTGTGACCTCATAATTTCCTTCGATTAACAAATCCGTGAATAATTCTCCGTGTCGGGAGCAATCAAAGCTTTCTAACGCATAAAGCAAAGTTCCCCTGGAATTTATCGTTTTGGGACTTTTAAGTAAGCTAACTATAGGTGCGACGGCATCATTACACCCAATATCAGATAGCGTTATCGCAATCGTGTTTCTTAACTGATTACTATCGGTATCGAGTAAGTTGGTTATTAACATAGGTACGGCTTCAAGCATTTTGAGGTCGCCTATTTTTTCAACAATCAACTCTGCCTCCTCTATGTTATTTTTACAGAGTTCTTCTTGTAAGGATTGAATTATTTCCACTCACTATATCTCCTCTTCTGTTTAACTTATCAACCTTCGAGTCCTGCAGAACCCAAAAACCCTTCTTCCCACTCATTTTTATCCATATGATATTCATCTATATAAAAATCTTCGGGGTATTCTTTAAAACCAGGCAATTCTTTATATGTATTTATTACGTCCTGCGCTTTATCTCTTGTAGAATAGATTCCAATTACTTTGGTATACTCAATTTCGTTTACTTCATAACTATGCTGCAGCAAAAAAACTGTTTTCACGGTTATTCTCCTCTTCTTTTCCGGGCTCTCTCACTCTTATTCTCTCGATCATCGCATACTTCCGAATAACTGCTTTGTCCATCCTACTGACTTCTCTTTCTTACTAAGCTTTCAAGTTGTTCAGTATCAGGCACTAAGTGATCCCGATTGGGTTACAGTTCATTCGTTCTATCTTCTTTCATCACCTTTATCATGAACGCCCTTAATTCAATTGCTCCAGCGCTTACTCCTTCTAGAAGCCTCCCGCCTAATCCTGCCAGAACTCATGGCAAGTCCCAGCATTTCCAAGATTCTCAGACGTCCCTTCACCAAAATGAAAAAAGCCGGTTACCCATCCGGATAACCAGCTTCATTCCCAAAATCAATCCGCCAAAGCCCCATCCAGCCCGAAAATATACCGCTGAATAGCCTGAGCCACGCCGTCCTCGCCGTTCGTGCCGGTAACGGTATCCGCCACCTCTTTCAGCTCCGCGTCGGCGTTGCCCATCGCGATGCCCAGGCCGGCGGCCTGAATGAGCATCCGGTCGTTATGATGATCGCCGATGGCCATAACCTCGTGCATGCCGATCCCGAGGAGCCCGCATACTTTGCGGACGCCGGACTCTTTCGTCACTCCGAGGGCGGAGATCTCCATGTTCGTATCGGCAGAACGGGTCACTTCAAGCATGCCCATCTGCCGTACCTGCTCACGGAGCCCCGCAATGACCCGGAGGTCATGATGGCCCATGCCGAATTTCATCCAGTCGCGACCGAACATTTCTTCCGTCCACTCTTCCCGGTTCGTCAAGCTCTCCACGCTGTAGCCCCAGTACCAGGCGTCCGCCCCGGCCGCCAGCTTATGCAGCTCGCGGATTTGCTGCCGGGACAAATAGTGGCGCTCCCACAACCGGCCCGGCCCTTTCCAGATCTCGGCCCCGTTGAGCAGCACCATGGGCACATCCAGCCGGAGGTCGTCCCAATATGATTTAGCGGTCTGGATACCCCGTCCCGTCGAGAAAATCACGGTGACGCCCGCCTCCGCCGCTCGCCGGATCCACGTCCGGTTCGCCTCGGATATGCGCTTGTCATCGGTCAGCGTGGTGCCGTCCAGGTCGAGCGCGACCAGTTTGTATGCCGACATGCCGCAAGCCCCCTATTCCACGGAATATCTGCCGTGTTCGTTTAATGCGACCGGCCCGCCCCGGCGGACGGATTCATAGGCCGCTGCGGCTACGGCGGCGGAACGGAGACCGTCCCTGCCGGTAACCGGCACTTCTTTGCCCTCCCGGACGGAGCCGACAAAAGCCTCGACGAGAGAACGGTTCATGTTCTCGCCCCAGTAGCTCCACCGGGCTTTGTCCGCTTCGTCGCTGTACACTTCGTTCTTCTGGCCGAAAGCGTCGACGGAGAGCATGCCCTCTGTGCCGACGATTTCCAGGGTGACGTCTCCCCAGTAAGGAAACGAGCGGGTACGGGACCAGCTCGTATCGATCGACGCGAAGGCGCCGCTTTCGAACTTCACGTGCAGGAAGCCCGTGTCTTCCACGGGGATATCGTGAAACAGCGTAGCCGTTTCCGCATAAACCTCCGTCACGCGGCTGCCCAGCATCCAGTGCAGAAGGTCCAGCACATGGACGGAGTGATCCAGCAGCGCACCGCCGCCGGAAAGCGCCGGGTCGACGAACCAGCCGCCCGGCATCGTGCCGCGGTTGGTTCCTTTGACGGCCACGATCTCGCCGATATCACCGCGCTCCAGCGCCGTTTTGGCCTGAATGACCGCAGGAAGAAACCGGCACGGGAAGGCCGTCATCAAGCGGACGCCGCTTTCTTCGCAGGCTTGAATCATCCGCTCCATTTCGTCCACATTCAGGCCCAGCGGCTTCTCGCAAAGCACGTGCTTGCCCGCGCGGGCGGCCGCAACGGTCATCTCCGCATGACGGATATTCTCCGAGCAGATGACCACGGCATCGCAGTCGTCCGCCAGCAGCTCCCGGTAGTCGGCGTAATAGCGGATAGCGGGGGCTTCCTCCAGGTAGTCCCGGACCCTCGCTTCGTTCTCGTCCGCTATAGCCGTCACTTGTACGCCCGGTATGTTTTGGAGCAGACGATAAATTCCCGCCGCATGCCCGTGCGCAAAGCTGATCATCCCGATGTTAACGGTAGACATGCCGATTCTCCCCCTCCCGTGCATCTTGCAGCTTGACCGGCCGCCCCGTGCGTGCGGATTCGATCACGGCCAGGCTGGTCCGCAGGGCGCTGCATGCGTCTTCGGCGGTCACCTCAGGCTCCCGCCCGGTCCGTACGCAATCGGCGAAATGGGCCAGCTCCAGGTAATACGGATTGTACGTCGACGGGCTTTTCGGTACCGGAACAGCCGCCGCCACCCCTGACCCGGCCGCCGCTTCCTTCGCTTTAAACACGCGAAGCGACACGGCATCCTCGCTGTTGAAGCGGAGCACACCGCCGGTTCCCGCCAGTTCCACGCCCGTCGTAAACGGACCGGGGAAGCCCCAATACGCTTCCAGGTGGGCGATCTCCCCGCTGCCGAAACGCAGCGTCGCCAGCGCGTAATCGGTATTCCCCTCTCTCCGGTTCATCGCATACACCGATACGGCTCCGCCGAAAAGGCTCTGAGCGAAATCGATATCATGGATCATCAAATCAAGGATGACGCCTCCGCTTCTGTCGCTGTTCGCGTACCAGGGCTTTGCCAAGCCGGGATTCGCTCCCATGCGCTTCGCGTGCAGAACCGCCGGAGTGCCGATCGTCCCTTCGGCGGCCTTGCGCCGGATATCGGCATAGCTCGGAAAGAAGCGGACGACGTGGCCGATAAACAAGCGGACACCGTGCTTCCTGCATTCGGCAGCCGCTTCCTCCGCCTCGTCCGCCGACAGGGCGATCGGCTTCTCGCAGATCACATGTTTGCCGGAACGAGCCGCTCTGAAAATAAACTCTTTATGCAGATGGGTAGGCAGGCAGATATCCACGATATCCGGATCTGCCTCCCCGATCATCCGGTCGAAATCTTCGTAAGCCTCCGTCTCCAGTCTCCCGGCCAGACTGCGCGCTGCCCCTTCCTGCGCGTCGCACACGCCGGCTAGCCGGATACCGGGCATTCTTTTCCACTCGGCCGCATGAGTACGTCCCATTGTTCCGCAGCCTATTACAGCGACTTTCACCTGACACTCCCCCAATTCCACGCGCATCGGATCACTCTGTTTCCATGAACTCCGCACGTAAACATACTTTCTATATTCTGCTGTCTGTTCAGCCGGCAAGCCCCGTCTTCAGCCGCAGGGCTATCCTTTGACCGCCCCGAGCGTAGCTCCCTGCATAATAAGTCTCTGGAAGAGAATGAACACAATCACGGAAGGCACCATCGCGATCGTCACCCCGGCGAAGAGGGTTACCCAGTCGGCTGTGTATTCCATCATCTTGTTCGCCTGGTACATTTGTACGGCGATCGTATATTTTTCCGGATCGCTCAAGTAAATGAACGGTCCCATAAAGTTGTTGTAGTACCCGAGAAACTTGAAGATCGCGACCGTCACGATCCCCGGCGTGGACAGCGGCACAATAATGCGCAGGAACACTTGAAAAATCGAAGCGCCGTCCATATTCGCGCTTTCTTCCAGATCTTTGGGCAGCGATTTCATAAATCCGCCCAGCAGCATCAGGTAGAAGACGCTCTCCCCAAGAGCGGATAACAGGATGAGTCCCGTCAGGCTGTTGGTCAGGTGAAGCTCCCGCATGATGACATATTGCGGTACGAGCGCATTGATGCCGGGCAGGAACAAAGACAGCATGATCAGTCCCCAGATCACCTGGCGGCCCTTAAATTCCAGCCGGGTCAGCGCGTAGGCGTTAAGCGTCGTAAAAATAAGGCTGACTACCAGGCTTCCGCCGACATAATAGAGCGTGTTCAGCAAAGACTTGCCGAAGCCGTATTCCGTCCAGGCCGTTTTGTAATTCGACCATTCCAGCTTGGCCGGAAGACTCCAGATATCTTGAAAAAACTCGGGATTGCTCTTAAGCGACTCGTAGAACACCCAGCACAGCGGAAAAATAATCGTCAGCGCCCAGGCGTACAAGCAGAGACGCCAAACCACATCCATAAACGTTCGTTTTTCTTTCACTGCAATCCGCTCCCTGTCCGTAGGTAATGACTAGTATTCGACGCCCCGGTTCGGCAAAAATTTGTCCATCAGCAGCTTGGCCGTCACCAGGATCACAAAGAGAATCATGCCTACCGACGAGGCGTATCCGTAGTTGATATACTCCTTGCCGAAAGCAAGGTTGAACATATACAGGCCGATTACATCCGTCGATCCGGAAGGGCCCCCGTTGGTCATAATAAGAATAAGCTCGAACGTCTTCAGCGTACTGACGACCAGGAAAAGCACGCTCACCCGGACCACCGGCATAATGAGCGGCAGCGTGATTTTAAACAGGCGGGTCATGTGACCGGCGCCTTCGAGAATAGCCGACTCGTACAAAGACTTCGGAATGGCGGTCATCGCATTGACGAAAATAATGACGTAGAGGCCGACGCCGCCCCAGACCCACGGAGGGATAAGGGCCCACAAGGCCGTATTCTCGCTGCCCAGCCAGTAGAAATTTTTCAAGTCGATCCCGAGCAGCCCGAGTGCGCCGTTCAGAAGGCCGTACGTTCCGTCGTAAATGAACGCCCACAGCAGAGCGACGACCACAATGGACAGGACATTCGGAAAGAAAAATAAAATTTTCAGCAGTTTATTTTCCCTGTAAGTCTTATAGGTGACCAGATAAGCAAGGACCAGAGAAATGAGGACGACAAGAGCAGGCACCGTCAGCATGAAAATCACATTGTGGCGCAGCGCCCGCCAGACGTATTCATCCTGCAGGGCCGTGACGAAATTTTGCAAGCCGACGAACTCCGGTTCTTTCAGCCCGTCCCAGTCCAGCAGTGCATAATACACGGACAGAACGTTGGGGAACAACGTAAATAGCAGATAACCTCCAAACGGGGGCACGATGGCAAGGATCAGAAAAATCCATTTCTGCGTTTTCGCTTTATCCAGCCCTATCCGGCTGATAAAGCTTCGCGGCGCTTTCACGGCTATTGGGTCCGACAAGGGAAGTCAGCTCCTCTCAGGAAAATAGAAGCGAAGAGGGTTTCCTCCCCGCTTCCTGGCTTTTATTTCTTCTGTGCGGCGACCGCTTTCTGAAGCAAAGCTTCCGCTTCCTCCAGAATCGGCTTCGGATCCTGTTTGCCCAGCACGATTTTGACGGTGGCTTCTTCGACGATCTTGACCGCTTTGGCGAGGTTCGGGTCCGAAATGCTGACCGTTCTGTGCGCTTTATAGGCACGCGCGTCGTTTTCCTTGATATAGTTCAGAATCGCCTGCGCCGAGCTTGAAAGCTTGAGCACCTTCGACGAATCGTCCGTCAAGTCTTTGCGCATCGGCAGCGCGCCGGATTTCTCCGCCGCAAACTGCTGGTTTTCCAGCGTAAGCAGCCAGAGGGCGAATTCCTTGGACCATTTCTTGTTCAAATCGGGCTTGCCGCTCCACAGATAGAGGAAGTTGGTGATTCCGCTTCGCACCCAGAGCTTCTGATCCGCTTTGTCACGGAACGGCACGGCCATGTAGCCCCATTTGAAATCGGCCGGAGTCGTTTTCTTCATTTCATTCTCCACGTGGCTGCCGGTCGACACCATCGCGGCCTGTCCTTGAATCACCTGCATTTGGGACTGGGTATGCGTAAGCGCCGGGAGCCCTTCCGGGAAGTAACCCTGTTTGCCGAGTTCGTAGAGCCGGTTCCAATGCTCAATGCTCTCTTCGCTCAAGTATTGGGGGCCTGTGTAAGTTTTGTAGTTCTCGATAAATTTGTCCGCGCCGCCTTTCATATCGGCCAGTTCAAACATTTTTGCCGGTCCGAAGGCCCAATCGTAATAGTTCGGATGAACGCCCGGGAACGTAATCGGGGCGATTCCCGACGCCTTGATGTCGGCCAGAAGCTTGGTAAACTCCGCCCATGTTTTCGGATTCTGGTTCCAGCCGTTTTTCTCGAATAACGTTTTGTTATAAAACAGCCCGCCGAAAGAGCTCGAAGACGCAAACTCGTACACCTTCCCGTTCACCCGCGTGAACGACTCGTACATGCCCGGCAGAATGAGCTCCTTAACGGTTTTGTCCGGCGCGTCCGGCAGCTTCTTGTCGAAGAGTTCATCCCAGGGTTCCAGCTTCCCGGCTTCCGCAAGAGACACGATTCCCTGCGCTCCGGCCGGGGGTGTGGTGTTGAAGATATCAAACATATCGGCGTCGTTATTGGCCGAAACCTTCGTCTGGATCATATTCTTCATGTCTGCCGATGCGGTGACATCGAAGGATACGTTCGGGTACTTCTCCTTGAAGGACTTCACGGCGTAATCAAACCATTCCCGACCGTAGCCTCCCATAAAAAAGCCCACTTTAAGCGTCACTTTCTCATTTTTAGGGAGCCCGTTATCGTACACCTCTCCCGATGATTGGGGACTCGCCTGCCCTCCCGCATTTTTCGGATCGGAACCGCCCGCGCAGCCCGCAAGCAGCGAACCCGACAGTGCCACCGCCAAGCTTAAAGATGTAAGCCTTTTCATGTTTGGTCTCATTTTTGAAACCCCTTTCATGTTTGCTAAAATGGTTTGGATCCGATCGGGAAAACCGGAAAATAGGTGGAGGCGGGGATCGGCGAAATGTTTTCCGATGTACGCATCCTGTGGTATAATAATAAATAAATCAATTTTATTAATTAATATCCTACCTTGTTTTTCCGGAGGATTCAATACAAATATTTAGAAAAAACACAGTTTTTCTTTTAAAGATTTGTAAAACGATTCGTCCCTATTCCCTATAAACCGGCGAAAATGGTGAAACTTCAATCTTCTCCCAGCTTTCCTTCCCTCGTCTATTCGGGAATGGTAAACTATGGATAACATCCATTTCGTCTTCGTTTTAAGAAAGAGGTTATTCTATGTCCACTTCCAAGCATGCGAGCCATACGCTGCTTAAATCCATTAACCAGCAGAAGGTGCTGCATCTTATTTATTCCGATTCCCCGATCTCTCGCGTTGAACTTGCACAGAAGACGGGATTGAGCCAGCAGACGGTGACGAACATCGTGAACCGCCTGCTGGAAGACGAAGTCATCCTGGAAGGGGAGCCCCAGTCGCTCGAAAGCGGCAGCGGCCGCAAGCGTGTCCCTTTGCTGCTCAACGGCTCCCGCTTCTCCGCCATCGGCATCGAGCTGTCCGGCACCTACGCCAGAGGAGCGGCTTACAACCTGCGCAAAGAGCGCCTGGCGGAAGCGGAAATGCGCGCCGATTCATACGAGACGGAGGAGGATATGCTGCGGGTGATCCGCGGGGTAATCGGCGCTCTCATCAAAGAGATTCCCGAACCGGACGGGATTAAGGGCATCTCCTTCAGCGTACATGGGCTGGTCGACTCCAGCGAGGGCATCCTTCTCCGTTCACCCGGCATGGGCTGGAAGCGGATTCCTCTAGGCCGGATACTGGAAGAGGAATACGGACTGCCCGTTTACCTGGAGAACGACACCAATCTTCTCGCGCTGAACGAAAATATAAGCGGCCGCCTCGTCTCCTCCCGGAACAATGTCACGCTCAAGCTCGGCAGGGGCATCGGAGGCGCCATTTTCGTGGACAAGACGCTCGTCACGGGCTCCGGCTCCGTAGCGGGCGAGCTCGGCCACTACAAAGCGTTCCTGCCGCCGCACCTTCACGAATGTTATTGCGGCGGCAAAGGCTGCCTGACTACGCTGGCTTCCGCCCACGGCCTCAAGAGGACGCTCGGCTTAACCGTCGACCAGTTCCGCAGCGCTCTCCTCGCGGAAGAGCTTCAAGCCGTGGAGCTGCGCGAAGCGGTCAAGACGGCTATCGTTTCCGCCCTGTCCAACATCGTTACGATGCTCAACCCGGATCATATCGCGCTGACGGGCACGATGCTGCCGGTATTCGGCGATTCGTTCCTGGACGAGCTGAAGGAACGTGTTCTCGCCAACGTGCCGCAGACGTGCCGCAACCTCGAATTCGTGCATCTCCGGACGACCGAGGACGATACTGTTCTAGCTATCGAGCGCGTTCTCCAGAACCTGTTCAAGATTCCTCTGGACAGCTTGTCTTTATAAAACGGAAAAGCCCCCGGAAGCGTGTGTTGAACTCGCTTCCGGGGGCTTTTTTTGTGTCCGGCTTCGGGGCTGATCGGCGCCCGCCGCTGAAAGGCCGGTCCGGTCAATCCGCGCGGTTAATCGGCCTGCGCTGTTTGGCCGGCCCGGCAATCCGCGCGGTCAATGCCGGCGGCCTCTTGTCCGCCGCTTGGACGGCCGCTTCTGCACCGCGTGAAGCTTCCGCTGCGCGGGGCTTGGCGCCAAATGGCGGCGGCCAGCCACATCTATTCCGCCGCCCAGGCACGCAGAAGCGCCTGTGCTTTAAGAAGCAGCCACTGCCGGGCTTCCGGAGCGGCCGCATCCTCATGCGCTTTGTTGCCGAGATGCTTCACAAAGTCTTCTATTTTCTTCGCAGCCTGGCTGCTCTGTCCTCTCTGCAGATGACCGGCCGCCTGCCTCAGCGCATTGTCGAGCTGGTTCGTCAAAGGCGAAGTGACCTGACCGGCCGCGGCAAACCGCTGCAAGCCGGCCTGCAGAGCGGGCAGGTCCATACTTGTCGTGAACGTCACCGGCAGGCTCATGTCCGAGACGGCTCCCGACTCGTGCACGGCCCGGACGGTGAACGTATACGATGTATCCGGCTCCAGGCCGGTAAATGCGTATACGGAGCCGGTCACGGTCGCCGCCAAGCCCTGCGGGCCGTATACCTCGTAAGTGACCGACGAGGAACCGCCGGGCACCGCTACCGGATTCCAGCTGATCCGCGCGGAATCGGCCGTCACGCCGGAAGCCTTCACTTCCTGCGGAGCGGACAGGGCAAGCCGGGTACGGAAGGTGCCGATATCCGAATAGGTCCGGCCTCCGAAGGCATCCTCCGCGGTCGCATACCACTGGTAGACGGTATTCCCGCTCAGAGGACCCCAGGCGGTTTTGGCCGTCGAACCGCTAACGGCTTCGGCCTCTCCGATCAGCTCATCCGAGTATACGTTTACTTCGAGCTTGTCCGTGGCCACCCGCTTCTTCATCGGTTTCAAATCCATCGACAGCTTGAATTCATCCTTGGCGGGATCGTAATAATTATAATCGTCCAGATAAGGAGAGTACGTGTTCACATAGACGGTATCGGTGCTTGTATCGAAATGAAGCAGCTTGAGGTATCCGTCGCCACCGTTGGGAATGCCCTGATAGTCGTTAAGAATCTGGTACACTTTGCGGTCAGGCGTACCGTCCTTATCATCGTCAATCTGGTCGGTCCGTAGGGCGCTGCCGGTAAAGTGCCCGCTCATCACCATTTTCACATTCGGATTCGGCACCACCACGTTCTCGTAAATCCGATTGCCGGCCGCCGAGCGGTTTCCGTTGTTCTGCAAATATTCGTGCACCACGATGATCGCTTTACGGTCCGAATGCTCCTTGAGCACCCCGTTCATCCAGGCGTAATCCTCGTCGCTCATATCCCAGCCCATATAGACGAAAATAAAGTCGTTGCCTTCAGCGGAAATGAGGTCGTAATGGCCCCGGTTGTCTTTATAAGAACCGCCGTAATAAGGCTTGTCCTTAAAGCGGCTTTCCCCGAAGTATTTCGAGAATTCCGAGTAATCCGGCTCCGAATCGGCCCCTCCGTCAAATACGTCGTGGTTGCCCGCTGCCACCCCGTAGGGGATTTCCGCTTCGTCCAGCACGTTCATGAACTTGTCCACCCGTTCCCACTGCCCTTTAATCCCCGCGGAATTGACGATATCTCCTACCTGCATGACGTATTTGATGTTCATGTCATCCTTGGCGTCCCGGATAAAATTCACTTGGGATTCGAAATACTGGGGCAAAATTTCTGCATAAATTTGCGTATCCGGCATGGACACGAATGTAAAATCGTACTGGTCCCGGCGTGGAATTTCATCCTGAACCATTGCCTGTACTTTACCGCTGCGCACATAAGAAAAAGCGTCTGCCGCCGCGGAAAGTGTAAAATCTTCCTCGGACGGGGCCACCATCGAAGCAAGGGAATCCCACTTCTGCGTCCCGTAGTTCCACGCGTAAAGGCTGACCTTCCGCCCTTTCAGGCTGTGGCCTTCCCAGTTCAGCTCGATCCGGTCGCCCGCGCCGGTTTCCCCGCCGACCTCGACCTCGAACCGTTGGTAAGGGAACTGGCCGTCGGAGTCGGTCGTCACGTAACGGTCGTCGGACGTTTCAGCCGAAGCCATGTCCTCCGGAGAGAACGGGGTCTCTCCCGGTAAGGATAACAACGCCGGAGGCTCAATGTCCGCAGCGTGCGAATAGGCCGTCATCCCGGGGTCGCCTGCCGTGATCCGCTTCCCTTTAAAGAACTTCACGTTCAGCGGATCGCCTGCCGGGTCGGAGACGGATACTTCCAGCGAAACGTTCCCGTCCACATCCTGCGTCCCCTCGGCCGGAGACAAGAGGACCGGCTTATGCGGCAGCTCTTCGGGCGTCGTGAACTTGACGGTCTTCTCCGTCGTCTTGCCGCCCGCGTCGGCCGCCTTGAGAAGAAGGGTATGCCCGCCCGGCGGAAGCGAAGCCGATGAAGCCGCGTACGGTACCCGGATGGGCATGCCGTCCAGCTTGACTTCAAAGGACTTCACACCGGAAGCCGCGTCTGAGGCGCTTGCCTGGATGTCGAACGATCCTTTATAGGATTTGCCTTCCTCTATGTTCGTTGTAACGACAGGCCCCTGGTTATCCACCGTCACATCGGCCGAAGCTTTGCTTCCGTCCGGAAGCCTCACTTCCACCTTATGGGCGCCGTCGGCCGAAGCTGTCGTGTCCCAGCGGTAAGAAACGCCTTTCCAGTAAGACTCCGGTACCGCAAAATTAAACGTGACGACCGGCAGGAAGCGCCCGTTGTCCCCCATATCCAAGATCGTCGCCGGATTGGCGTATTTGGGGTCTTTCACAACCGTGCCGTCGGCAAGAACAAGCCGGACGTTGCGGATATTAAAATCGTCCAGTCCCGTTTCGGGCTTGTCCTCGTAATAAGGACGGTTGACGGAACCGGCGCGGATGGCGATCGGGTTGGCCTGCCCGTATTTGAAAAGCTCGGGGCGGACGGGTACGACCATCGTTTTGTAATCCTGCGTTCCGAACGGAATGAGATGGAGCGTATCCGCCCCCATCGTCACGACGTTCTGCCCTTTGTCGATATCGTCCGCCTCGAAGACGAAATAGGCGGTTTTCTCCAGCGCTTTGGCCGTCGGTGCAACCGCTTGGCCGTCGACGGTCAGCGTCATCGGCCCGGTCCCCGCGGCCGAAGAGCCGATCAAGACGCGGCTTCCCGACAGCGTCTCCCCGTCGCGCACGTTCAGCGCCGGACTTTTCTCGCTCCCCGCAAGGCTGAGGGTGCGAGGCGCGGTAGCCGACGTGTTGAAGGTGTCGGATGCCTCGAAATAATACTGCAGAGACGGACTGCCGAACCATTCCATCATTTCGACGGAATAGCGGAATTTGCCGTCCTTTCCGGGGGGAATCGCCACCTTTTTATAATCCGCGCTCTTGTTGGACTTGTAATACAGATTGACCGACGCCAGCAGCCGGTCGTCCTCCGCTTCGGCGGTCAGCTCAATAGGACTGACCAGATCTATGCCGGACGTATCGGTAACATCCCTTACGGTCGGTGCGACGGAATCGGCAGCGGTGCGGACAGGCTCCGCGGGAACATGGGCGGGATCGAACGTGCCCGGGGTCGCTTTTGCCTGAAGCACGCTCAGCTTCTTCATATCCAGGCTTCCCGCATCCGGTGTGCCGTACTCGATACTCATATCCGCCGCGGTTTCCAGGACGCCCTGGTTATAACTGGCCCGTACGATGTCCCGGCCCGTGTTGGTCGCGACGACGATCGTTCTTTCCCGCAAATTGTTCAGACCGCCGGGAATGCGGACGATATCTTTGTTTTCCGTGAGGGAGGTCCCGAAGTGCGCATTGAAATCGGCTGCGGTTTTCGTTTCCGCGGCGGGTGTGACGGCCCAGAAAACCATCGCTTTCCCGGGCTGAATCACTATCTGCTCATCCGTGTAGGGGCGCCAAAACAAGTCTTTTCCCGGCTCTCCCGGATACCGGTACAGAATCGAATAATCTTTGAAATCAATCGGCTGATCGCTATTGTTGTACACTTCCAGATACTCGTACGGATCTTCTCCCGCCTCCGTATCCCCTCCCGAATCGGGCACGATTTCCGTAATCAACATTCCGGGCGCGGCAGATGAAACAGCGGCAGACGTTCCCGCTTCTTCCGCGGCCGCGGGACGGACGAAGGCAAGCGATGAACTTGCCGCCAACTGGATGGCCATGAAACAGGTGAAGCAGCTGGTAAACAGTTTCTTGTTCACTTTTCAACTCATCTCCTTTTTTACTGGCAAAATACAACCACAGTTACACGCTTCTTCTCCACATTTAATTTATATATCTATTGGATTTATTAATTTCACTTATTCTATTCGTCATCTTTCGAAGTTTTCCTCTATTAACTTTTTGTAAAATAAAAAAAGAATTCACAGGATCACTATGCTCCCATGAATTCTTGTCTTTCCTGACGGCTCCTCCTCTTGAACGCCGAGCCCCCCTGGCCCGTTTAAAATTTCCGGTACTGCGTCCAGCTTAAATAGCGGTCAATAAAAGGGATAGCTGTCTCTATGCCGTTCTCCTCCCTCAAGCTTGCGCCGAGCTCGGCCGTTTTGTTTCTCACTCGTTTATCTTCAAGGGCCTTTAACCTTTGCGTCAGTTTCTTCCGCGTTACCTTGTTCAAGGGCAGGCAGCCTCCCGCTCCCGCTGCGACGGTCAGCCTGCCCCACACCTGCTCTTCCTCGGCAGCCGGACACACGAGAGCGGGAATTCCCGCTCTCAAGCTTGCGTGGGCGGCAGCGGAAGAACCCCGGTGCAGGACGCTCCGGCAGCGGGGAAAAAGCCGGTCATAGTCCGCCTGCTCCACGGGCAGCGCATTTACGGGCAGCTCATGTCGGAGCCCGCCCAGTGCCTGCCAGTCGGCCTCGATGACCGCTCTGCATGATAGCTCCCTTGAAGCATCCAAAGCGTTCTGGATACAATGTACCTGTACCTGCAAGGGCAGCCCGCTAAATCCGAAATAAAGAGGAGTCTCTCCCTTATCCAGCCATTGTCCCGTATCTTCACGGGATTTGCTTGAACAGTTGGAGCCGCCGGTGCCCGCCGCCATTCTCCACTCCCCTGTTACGATCTGTCCGGCCGGCCCTCCCGATTCGCCGCGTCTCTCCAGGAAACATGCGCTGTATGCGTGCAGAACAGGAATGTCCCGGGAAACCGTCTTGTTAAGGGCCGATTCCCACGCTAGCGGCCATGCATACCCCGGTTCCCGTTTGCCTGCTGCCCCATAGAAGAAGGGAAGCTTCCGAAGAATTCCCGATAAGAGCGCGGCATTACGGGACACGGGGCAAGGAGGAGTCAGGGCGGCCGCCATAAGTTTGCTGTTAAGCTCGCTTGAAACGGCCAAGGCGTGATCAAGCATGCGCAAATCGGAAACAATCAAATCCGATTCCGCGCAGACTTCACGCAAATTCCCGGTTCTGCCGCCGGGATTTCCCCCCTCCAATCCGCCCTCTCCCGACCCGAGATATCTCCAGAGGCGCTGGTGCATCCAGGCGCGGCCTGTGCCGGAATGTGCCGGACAAAGGTCCGAACCCGCAGATACCGCCACTCCCGCTTCATACCCGCCCGATTTAAGCGCGGAAGCGAGTGCGGCAAAAGGCTGCACCGCTTCCGGCTTACCATAAGCTAACAATGTGATCTTCATACATTTCACCTATGATTCTTGCCAAACTTTCCGAACCGCCGGGTGATGTCCTAACTTATTTTTACGGCAAACAAATACGTCGTATCGCCCTGATCCCAATAGGAGCGCAGCAAAATGGAATAAATTCCGGGCTCTCCCGGCAGGCGGATTCTGCCTTGATCCATGTTTATGACCATAAATTTTTCCTTTCCGCCCACGTTTGTGATAAAAGAGCTCTCCATCCGCTTCGGCTCCATTCCTTTCGGATAACGGATTCCGATGTACGCCCCGGGTTTAACGTCGACTGCAGGATATTCCGCCTGCTTAAGCATGGTGAGGTCGGACCGGGGATCCTGGATACAGCCTGCCCAGCAGGAATTCCCCTGCAGCAGGGGAATATCCTGCATCCATACGGACCCGTTTCCGAGCCTTTTCTCATAGACGACCTCAGGCTTCGGGGCGGCCACGACATCGTCGAACCTTACACTGTGCTGGTCGATGCTGGTTATTCCCGTACTCGCGTTATATCCGACGTCGGAAGCCATATTTTCAGCTACAAAGCGGAGGGGAACATACACGTGTCCGTTATAGTCAATGACAGGGAACTCCATTTGTCTCCCGTTTATAACGAATTTCTGAGAGCTCAGAAAGTCCAGGCTGAAGCTTAACGCGTAAGCCAGTATGCTCATTAAAGCCAATAAGCCGAGCGCTCCCGCTGCGATAATTTTTTTCAAAAAGACCGGCCTTTCTTTATCGGATTTGAAAACAAGCCCTCCTGGTCACTCGTTTAAATAGGTCGTCACCCTGTTCTGAATCAGTTTCGCCACTTCTTCCGCCGGCTTCTGCCCGCTGAAATAGGCCGGTGTTTCCTCGTTAATAATGGAGAGCACTTTCATATCAAAAGCGGAAAAGCTTTCGGCTTTTCGTATAAATTCTTTATAGAGATTAAATTGATCGTCGGATACGTTCGCTTTTGTTCCTGTCGGGAGCTTAAATGTTCCGCCCTTTAGCTGCTTTTGGATCTCATCCAGCTTTTTATCGTTCACTTCTTTAAGCAGGGAAAAACCTTTCAAATCCTGCAGTGACTGCACGTCTTTAGAGTAAAGGAAGGAAAGGAACGTCCACGCTTCCGCCTTGACGGAGGATTTGGCCTGTACCGCAAACTCATCGGCCGGGATGATCCGGATTCCTCCCTTTGCGCCCTCGGCATGCGGCTTCTGGAGCAGCTTAGGGTTGGAGTACTGCCCATGCGGATTTACGACCATATCCTGAGGCGTGAGAAAAGCGGCCGAATAAAACAGGGCGGTTTCTCCTTCTGCAGTTTCGCTTTTCATTATTTTTTCGTCGTACATTTTCTTGATGGATTTCAGCAGATCCGTGAAAGCAGGCGAATCGAATTTCGCTTTCATCGTGGCCGGATCGACAAGCTCCCCGTAACGGTCCATAATGATCTCCTGCAGGGTTACTCCCGGGTCTTCCGTAAAAACGGGCCGCTTCGCTTTGCCGCCTCCCCCCTCCTTCTCCATCACCTTTTTCGCCGTTTCTTCAAACTGGCTCCACGTCCACTTGGCATCGTCGATCTGGACATTCGCCTTCTTGATCGAATCGCCGTCTCCTATGTAGGTTCTCAAGTAGAACGAGGTGGGAAGCGTATATAACCCGCCGTCCTTTTTCTTCATCCCGTTCAAAATGTTCAGGTTTAATTCTTCCTTCTTCAACGCTTTGTCTTGGTCGAACATCTCGTTCAGGTTAGCGAGAAGCTTGCCGTGCACATATTTATCGACGGGCAGATCGCTTAATTCGACAATATCCGCCCCCTTACCCGACAGTAAGGCCGTATTCGTTGTCTTCACGTATTTCTCGAAATCCCCGGCTCCCCATTTTTCGCCTGCCTGCTTATAGGATTGAATCTGCAAATCGATATCCGGGTATTTCTCCTCGAACTTCTTCTCGACCGTCTGGAAGAACGGATCGGGATTTTTTAAGGATAAGGTCACGACGGTTTTCCCGTCTTTGCTTTTCGGCTTATCTTTAGACGGAGTCCCGCCGGCCTCCCCTCTTCCTCCGGCTCCGCAAGCGCTGGTTGCAAGCGCCGCAAAAATGAACACGGCCCACACAGGTTTTTTCATCATTCGTAATCCTCTCCTCTATCGGTTGTCGTCGTTCGTTATCGTCTTACGCAGGAATCCCTTGCTATTGCAGACGAACCCGGTTGTTATCCTGCAAGGGCTCGCTGCTTTTGAGAATAATGAGATCTTTTTCATTCAGGCTGTCGGTTTGAATCACGGTCTCCGAATCGTTGGCTTCGCTGAAACGGACAGGGACTCTCCGGACTACGAAAATATTGCCCAGGGCGCCCTTCTGCTCTTCGATCTTATAAATGAACCTGCCGTCGCGCTCTTGATGGACCGCGTCGCTTGAAACCTTAAATCCCTGCTGCACGGAACGCTTCGTGAGCTTGACGAAGGCACGCTCCCCGCCTTTCAGCTCGGGGTCCTCCACTTTAACGCGCAGCGTTTTCCGCGTCACCGTGAGGACCCTGCTTTCCTCCGCCTCCCCGCCGGGAGAGCCCGCCGCCGTTGTCAGCGGTTCCGCATCCCCCGCCTCTTCAACGGTGCCCTCGATAAGCCGGGGCTGCTGATCCGGCGTGCCGAGTCCTACCTCCAGCTTCGTCCCGGCAGTAATTCCGAGGCTGGTCAGCAGTGCGGCATCGGCGGCGAATTCGAGCCGGTATCCCTTGGCGCTGTCCGTGATCACGATTTCGGGCTCTCCCGCCGTTTTAGATCCGGCGCTGGCGTTCACTTTCGTGATCGCGCCTTCGAACGGAGCGGCCAGATCTTTCCGGTCTGCCAGTTCTTCCCGCAGACCTTGGATTTTACGCTCCTGGATGCGGATATCGAGCTTGCGCGTCTCCAGCTCCCGGCTGACGCTCCGGACCTTCATTTCGTCGCCCTCCGTGGATGCCGCAATGAACTGGTCCTGCGCGTTTTGCAGCTCGATCTTCAGCTTTTCCAGCTGCGTGGTTTCGTCCAGCAGCTCCCGCTCGGCGGACTTGCTGTCATAGGTAACCAGCTTCTGTCCTTTTTTCACACGGTCTCCCTCTTTGACGAGAACCGCTTTGACCTTCCAGCCTGCCGGGCTGCTCAGCTTCTCTTCCGCAAGCGGACGCAGAACCCCGGCTCCTTCGAGCGTATGTACAAGACTTCCGTACGTCGCGCTTTCCGTTCTCACTTTGGGTAAAGTCAGCGCCTGCAGCGTATTGCCGAATAAGGTAAATAAAATAAGTCCCCCGATGAACAAACCGGCAATGATCCGGATATTTCTTTTACGCTTAAGATCTTTAATCGCTTCCTGCTCCATTCCCGAGCTTTCCTCCCCTTGCAGAAGCTACCCTTTGATGCCGGACAATTGAATGCCTTCGATAAAATTCGTTTCCGCGTACAGAAACAGCAGCACCATCGGTGTCATATAAAGCATGGATGCGGCGAAAGCGATCCCTCTCTCCCCTTGATTCACCCTGGATAAGTAAACGGAGAGCGGCTGCTTGAACGGATCGTCCAGAAAAATAAGCGGCTGCTCCACCATGTTCCAATAATCGACGAACAACAGCACCACTAAAGCGGATATTCCCGGTTTAACCATCGGGATAATAATCGTGGAGAAAATCCGCCAATGCCCGGCTCCGTCTATCTTGGCCGCTTCGATATAAGTGTACGGGATGTGCAGCATGTACTGCCGGAGCATGAAGACGCCGAAAGCGGCGAAAACTCCGGGCAGTATGATGGCTCCGGGACTATGGAGCAGCCCCAGTTTATCCGCCATGATGTAATTAGGCACGAGCGTCACCTGGAACGGCATGAGCATCGTCAGGACATAAATGAGAAACAGGGGCTCCCGGCCGCGGAAACGCAGCTTGGAGAACGCGTACGCAGCCAGTGCGGCTACGGCCGTCTGCCCCACGATGATGGGAACTACCAGGAAGACCGAGTTCCAGAACATCCTCATAAATCTCGGACTATGAATCAGCACTTCGCCGTACTGTTCCAGCGTAACCAGATCGGGCAGCAGCTTCAGATTAACGAAGGCGTCCGCTCCCAAACCGGCTTCGGTCATCTGGCCGATGAGCCCGTAGTTGATCCCGATTTCCCGCTCGGTCATGAGAGAGTTTGTGAAAGTTATCACGACCGGTGCCAGGAGGATTCCCGCGATAACCGCCAGCATGGCCGTTATCGTCCCTTTTTTCAACAGCTTGAACAGTTGCAATGGTCTTCCCCCGCTATTCAAGAAAACTCCGGAAACGGCGTTCCAGCGCAAAAAGTACTAAAACCAGAAGCAAAATACAGCCCGTCATCAGTGTGGCCGCTGCCGTCAGCTTGGGAACATCCAGGGACATGAACATGTTGTTCATATAGTGCTGCAGCATATAGATGCTGTCTTGCGGATAATCTCCCGCTATCAGGTACGTTTCTCGGAACACCTTGAATGAATTGATGACGGACATGATCGTGACGAAAAACAGCGTCGAGGTTAAGTAGACCAGCGTAATGCTGCGGAATTGGCGCAACTGGCCCGCTCCTTCGATTCTGGCCGTCTCGTAATAGTCATGGGGGATTTGCTGAAGCCCCGCCAGGAACAAAATAATGTTATACCCGATATTCTTCCACAGATAGACGGCGATCACGACGCTCCGGGCGGCATCGGTCTTCATCCAATCCACACGCGCCCAGTGGAAATGGCTCAGCCAGGCGTTAACCGATCCGTTCCAGTCCAGCAGAATCTGCCATACGAGAATGATCGAAGCCGCGGGAACGGCAAGCGGCAGCACGAACGCGGTCCGGAGCCATTTCCGGATATACAGGTTCTGATTAAGCAGCATCGCCAGGCTTAGCGACAAAAGAATCATCAGCGGAACACTGACCAGCGTAAAAGAAGCGGTATTCCGGGCAGCCTTGAGGAACGATTCACTCGCTAGAAGCTCGCGGTAATGCTCGAAACCGACGAACCGGCGGTCGGCCGTACTTTCCACGAATGAATCATACACGCCTATGGCAAACGGGATGAGATAGAACATCATAAATCCCAACGCGCTCGGCGCCAGGAACATCAGAACGGCCGCCTTATCCGAGCGGACGCGTCTAAACATCCGCGGCTTCCACCTGGTACACGAACTGTCGTGGTTTCATACTTGGACCGGTCCTTTCCTGTTTTTCGGATAAGCGGAGATTGTCCCCGCCAGTTCCCAGAATAGGACAAAAACTTTAAAGAACAAGTAGGGTAAAATTAAAATTTTTCTTAAATCGTTTGCTCAAAGGGGGCCGCGTCTTCGTGTTCCGGTTCATTTTGCGGCAGCCGCACCTCGAACAGCGTCCGGACGGGATTGCTCTGCACCGTTACCGTGCCGTTATGACGCTCCACAATATTCTTCGTAATGAACAGGCCGAGTCCGGTACTTCCCGTCCGGTGGCTGCGGGCCTCATCCGCCGTATAAAACATATCGAAAATACGCGGCAGCTCCTCCGGCGGAATGCTGTCCCCGTAATTGATGACTTGAACGACCGCTTCATCTCCTTCGGATGCCGCGATAATGTCGACATACCGGCCGTCGCCGCCGTAGCGGATCGCGTTCGTCAGAAGATTTTCGAACACGCGCGCAAGAAGCTCCCCGTCCCCCCATATATGAAGGGGCTGATCCGCATTTAATCTCAGCGCGAGCTGATTTTTCTCGAACATAGGGTACAATTCCTCGTTAAGCTGGATAAGCAGCTCGCCGAGATCGATCCGGTTTCTCTCGACCTTGAGCATGCCGTAATTCATCCGGGTAATTTCAAACAGTTCGTCCACAAGCTTCTCCAGTCTCTGCGACTTGGTGAACGCGATCTGAGTAAAATGCCTGACCTGCTCGGGAGACAACTCCTTGTCCCGCAGTATAAAATCCAGATAGCCCAGCACGGAAGTAAGCGGCGTACGCAAATCGTGCGCCAGATTGAGCACAAGCTGATCTTTGCTGCTTTCCGCAAAATCCCCCCGGTTCACGGCTTCCTGCAGCTTCTCGCTTGCAAGGTTAATGTCCTTGGCGATGTCTCCGAATTCGTCGTTGGAAGCCACATGAACCCGGCTATTGAAGTCGCCGCCCGCAAGCCGGTGGATACCGTCCGATATTTCCCGGAAATAGACCGCATACGACCGCGTAAAGAAGAAGAAAAACAAGATCGCCATCGGGATAAAAAACAGCAGAAAAAAGTTGATATCCCCGATCTTGTGCAGAAACAGGCGGAAATAAGCGAGCGGGTCTTCAAACTTGACCCGGGTACGATAATAGATTTGAAGAGCTTTATAGATCAGATAAGTAATAAGGCCGGCCAGAAGCATGCTTACGCCGAGCAGCAGTATCATTTTGGTCCGGAAACTCCGCAGCATATTAGGCATTGAACGTGTACCCTACTCCCCAGATGGTTTTGATCAGTTTGTTCTTGTTTACATCTTCCCCGAGCTTTTTGCGGAGGGTGCGGATATGGACCATGACCGTATTCCCGCCTTCATAGTACGCGCCTCCCCATACCTGCTGGAATATGTTTTCCACGCTGAACACCTTCTTCGGGTATTTCGCCAGAAGATACAAAATATCGAATTCCTTCGGGGTCAATTCGACCGGATTTCCGTACAAGCTGACGGTACGCTGCTCCGGGTATATAACCAAGCCTCCCGTCTCCAGGATCGGCTTGTCGGCGGCGGCCGCCTGATTCAGCTGCAGAAACCGGCGCAGATGGGCATTCACGCGGGCGACCAGCTCCATCGGGTTAAACGGTTTCGTGATATAGTCGTCCGCGCCTCTTACGAGACCCGAAATTTTATCGAGATCCGTTGTCTTGGCGCTCAAAAAAAGGATCGGCATATTGTGTTTCTCCCGGATTTGATGAGTCACCTCATACCCGTCCATTTTCGGCATCATGATGTCCAGAATCGCCAAATCTACCGAGTGGGCCTGAACGGCCTGCAGGGCGTCCTGTCCGTTATGTACTTTGAGGCAGTCATACCCTTCTTTTCTCAGATGCATGTCTATTAAATCCGCAATTTCTACTTCATCATCGGCTATCAGTATGGTAATGCGCTTCATGCGATCCACTCCCGTATCCATTCAACGTTTGATAAGCGGCAAATCGATTTCAACCGGGCTTTCTTGAGCAATCCCGCCGACCGTAATACCTATTTTTACCAGTAAACCTAGACAGTCTAAGCACAACGGAAGCTTTCGGAGAGAATTGTAACTATTTTGAAAGTTTTTCTTAGGAAGAAATTAAAATTTAGGCCCCATACTAGTAGACAGCTGAAGCCTCGCAACAATTGAGAGGAGAAACATCCTTATGAATTTGAAAACGATCCTACTGGGTGGAATTACCGCCGCAGTTGTACTGCTCATAGCCTGGAATACCCTGACTCTTACCCGGCACCGCGAGGCCTTGCCCGTACCTGATTCGGCTGCATCCGAGCCCGCTGCATTACAGCCGGCTTCCGGCAAATCGGATAAGGAGCAGCCTTTTAATGAATCGATAGAGGGGGAAGCCGCCGTCCTGATGGATGCGGAAACCGGAACTTTTTTGTTCAAGAAAAATAAAGACCTTCGCCTCTATCCGGCAAGCACGACCAAAATCGTAACGGCGTTGGTTGCGCTTGAAAAAGGCGGCTTACAAGACCGGATCACGGTCGGTGACGAAATCCGCTTGAAGACGAAGGGAGAAAGCACGGCGGGATTGCAGGAAGGCCAGAGCCTGACGCTCCGGGACTTGATCGTTGCCATGATGCTGCCCTCAGGCAATGACGCCGCCAGAACGGTCGCCCGTTATATTGCGGAGAAGGACAAGGGCCGGAAGCTCTCCGCTCAGCAGAGCATCGATTATTTTGCCGGGCTGATGAACGCGAAGGCTTCCAAGCTCGGCGCCAAAAAGAGCCATTTTACAAATCCGCACGGACTGCACGATCCCGATCATTACACGACTGCGGGCGATATGGCTCTATTGGGCCGCGAAGCCATGAAAAACAAAACGTTCAGCTCCATCGTCAGTGAGCCTAAGCAGGCCGTCACCGTATCGTCCGGTTCCCGGACTTACGTGAACCGCAATCAGCTTCTTCAGATAGAAAGCGAATTTTATATCCAGGGGGTGAACGGGGTGAAGACCGGCTTTACCGACGAGGCCGGCTATTGTCTCGTATCCTCGGCCGTCTTGAACGGAAAGAAGGTGATCGGCGTCGTGCTTCATTCGAGCTCGGGCGGCGTCTACACGGATACCCGCTTCCTGCTCGCGTATGCGGAGAACGGATAGGCGGCTGCCGCCCTCTTAGGAGAACCGTTCCGCCGTTCTTCGAAAGCCTCCCGGCATACCGTCCGCATATCCGATGGAAACGGCGGCGTTTTTGCCGGGCTCGTCTTTCGTTTAAATCCCCCTCAACCAACGGCTTCCTCCGCTTTGGCCCAAACTGTATAGAAGACTCCGTGAAGCGGCAGTTTTCTCCGTTTCTTTCATGTTAGCTTCCTCTTCTTAACGATTTGTAACTTAAATATTAAGAATAGCTATGAAGAAAATAACATTATAGTTAACATTTCAAGCCACCTTGTGAGCCTGTTTCGTTTGCCTGAGGGGCTTTCCGCTTACTCGCTGACGAAGCTGGTTCCGGCTGTATTTTTTTCCGCAGGCTTACGAAGTGATTTGAGGGATTCAAAAATGCATTTCATCCGAAAATGAACTATGCAAACACAAAAAATTATATGATGCTTAGATGGGGTCCCAAATAATGGAACGGAACTGAGGGGTGTCTTATGTACAGAGTGGCGATTTGCGACGATGAGGAAAAACAGCGGGAATTTGTTAAAAACATCCTGATTACTTTATCGGTCAAGACCAACATAGAATTTGAAATCGAATCGTTCGGCTCGGGAGAGGAGCTGGTATCCTACTATGAGCGGAAGGAAACTCCGTTTCATATTTTACTCTTGGATGTTGAAATGGGCGGGATTAACGGAATTCGAACCGCTGCAAGAATAAGAGGGATGAACCGCCTGGACGAACAAATTATTTTTCTGACAAGCTACCCCGAGTATATGGTGGAGAGTTTTGACGTTATAACCTTCCAGTACTTGATAAAGCCCGTCGCCCCCTCTGTCCTGGAGGAGAAAATCATCAAGCTGTGCCAATACTTTCAGGCACTTGATAAAAAGTTTATGATCATCAAATCGGCTTACGAAGAAGTCGTTATCAAATACGATGACCTCATCAGTATTGAAGCCGCCAAAAGCTTGACCATCAAAAGCAAGCTTCATTTTACGACCGTTAATCAAACGTATGAAAGCAAGGGAATCATTTCGGATTACGCCCTGGCCTTAAAAGACCACAAATTTCTGCAAATCCACCGGTCCATTATCATCAACCTGCATCATGTGAGAAAATTTGCTGCCGGAGTTGTACTGATGTCCAACGGGTCGGAATTACCCATAGGCCGTTCTAAAATTAAAGAGGTTAAAGATGTATATACCAAATTTATGATTATGAAGGTCGATGCCTATGATACAAAATAATCTGCCTGTCATTCTATGCATTGTGGTAGTCATGGCCGTTCAAATCAATTTTTTCTTCAACTCGGTCTTCGATAAATCGACGAGAAAAAACAACCGTTTTATTTACTTTCTTATCTTCGGGCTGCTCGACTACACCTTAATCTTTACTTCCTTCTCGCCTATTCTATCTTCCATCATATCCTTGCTTGTCATTTTTACTATCGCACATTCTTATCAGGTAGAATTTAAAATTAAACTCATTTTTTCACTGCTTTATGCCGTATTGATGTCTCTCGCCAGTTCGATCTCCTTCTATATACTATATACGCTGGATTCGATTGATTTTGAAAATATGGACCTTATCAAACAATTTGATCATATTTCCTACACCAAACTTATTTTTCTGAGCTGCATGATCATGTTTGCCGTCATTCTGATCATAAGGCTCGTGGCCAAACGCAGAAGCTTCTCTCTGCCCTACCGCTACTATGCCCTGATTTTGGTTATTCCCGTTGTAAGCTTATATCATCTGAATATTTTAACGTATAAAAGTTTCTATTCCTTCCTTTCCGCCATCGGCTTTCTTTTCTTAAACGTCATGATTGTGTATATTTTCGATACAATTACGGACAATTTTAAATTTATGCATGAAAACGCTCAGCTCCAGCAGCAAATGGACTATCAGGATGCGAACTACGAGAAAGTCGTTCACAGCTTTAAATCCATCAAAAGAATCATTCACGATACGAATCAGCAGTTTTTGTATATCGAAGAATGCATTAAGCGCAATGAACTGGGGGCGGCGTTGGAACATATTAAAACGACTCTAAACAAAGTCGAAGGAGCTTATCAGCGGGTGAACACGGGAAATCTCGTTATAGATGCCCTTGTCACCAATACGCTCGATATCGGGCAGGCCAACGGAATCCGAATCGATACCAGACTTAACCTTCGTGCACATAAAATCCCCGTTGACCGTTATGATTTATGTGTGGTGATGGGGAATATGCTGGATAACGCGATTGAAGCTTCCAAACAGTTAAAGGTCGCGGAAGACAGGTACATCCTGATCAAGATACATACGACCGAGTCCGCCCTGCTCATTCACATCCTGAATCATATGGAGAGTGAATCCCTCCCTTTGCGCAGCCAAAAACCGAATCCTGAATTTCACGGGATCGGCCTAACCAATATCGCGAGAATCTGCGATAAATACGGCGGTCATATGACCATTGAAACGAAACATAAACAGTTTAATAATATGGTTTTGCTGCCCTTTTTAACGAACCATCCTTGACGGTTCCGCAGGCAAACGGTAAATTTGCACGTCAAGAACGGAAATACCTTTAAAGCTTGACGTTTATCTGAACTTTCCGGGATTGGGCCAAATTCGCATGGTTGTGTTTGAAAAAATAAATAAAATGAACATAGCAAAGAAACCGGACAGCAGCTGCCGCCCGGTTTCTTTGTTTCTTTTATAGGAAGACAGATTACGACCTTACGACTCCCAACTTATACAAGCCGGAATCCGTTAGAACAATCCGATCCCCGTCAGCAAGCCATGAATGAAATTCATCCCCATGCTATTTGAAAGAAGCCTGCTGCCATGCCCATACTCATGTCGTTTTACGGTTAGGAGTTCCGCTTATTTCACCGGCTGTACGTCATAACCTTTCGCTTTCAACTGGTCGATGACCATGTCCTTCACCACATAATGCGCGGAGCCGACGACTACGAAAGAAGTTCTTTCCCCGTCTTGCTCCAGAAGATCCGCGATCTTCTTGGCCATGTTTTTGTCGCGCTCGCCGATCAGTTTCTTGTTCAGCTCGCCTTCCATCAAGCCGCCCCGGACAAGACCGTCCGCAACGCCTTTCGCATCGCCCTTGCTCCAATCCAGTTGAAGCTGTTTGAAGGAGGCGGCCCCTTCCTTGCCTCCGTCCGCGAGAAGCTGATCCAGCAGGCTGTTCAGATCTTTCTCCTGGGCTTCGGGAGTCAGGGAGTTGAACACATTCGCTTGCAGCTTGATTCCTTCCAGCTCATGGACCGGTTTACCCGTCAACAGCGCTTTAGTGAGAAAATAGTGATCAATTCCGGCTGCCGATGCCGGGGCAATTTGATCGGAGTTCTCGAACAAAGAAAGCATCGATAAGTTGCTGGAGACCGCAAAGGGCTTGTATGCGTCGAGCGCCTGCTCCGGAAGCTCCATTTTCTTAAGTACTTTTTGCAATTTCTCATACGTTTCCTTCGACACGTGATCCTGGATCTTCGTACCGTCGTCATACGTCATCAGATTGGTGAAATAGCTCATATCGCCGGACAACGTATCGGCTTCCACCCACAGATCGTCCGAGGCTGCGAATGCTTCCTTAATGTTTTTCTGGAGCGGATACATCTCGGGGATTCCCAGGTGGACCGACCCAAGCAGGTACAGGGTGTTATTGTTGTGCTTCACCTTCCAGAATACGCCCTTCGCTCCCTGTCCGGCCGTATCGTAACTGAATTCCACCAATCTCGAGGCGAGCACGGCGGCTTGTTCGGCCGTACAAGGCTGATCGAGCTCCAATCCTTCGTTTGATCCCTGTACGATACCCTTCTGCTGAAGGTACTCAATCGGAGAAGAAGACTCGATCCCGAAAGCGGCCGGCAGCTCGTAACGGGCCAGCAGCCCGTGCATCGCGCGCATAACCGTGTCTCTCGTGATCACTTTATTTTCCGATGCCGGAAGAGGCATGTCTTTTTTACTGAAACCGAGCCCATCCAGCTTGGCCGCCGTGCTTTTAATTAACGATTTGAATTTTGTCTCATCAATCGCTTGCTGAAATTTACCGTCATAATACCAGCCCATCGGATAAATGCCGTATTTCTCTCCCTCGTTAAGAGTAGAGAGGGACCACGTGCTGATCGACGGGGTCGGGACGGCAGGCTGCTCTGCCCTTACGGTTAGATTGGTTCCTCCAAGCAGCATCGTAACTCCTAATACACCCGCCGCCATCTTGCGGCTCCACTTGTTGCTCCATAGATTGACTTTCATGTTCATTGTGCCTCCTAGACTTAAATGAGAAAAACAGTTTAAATCGGGTGTTAACCCGTTACTGCTGCAACTAACTACGACGACGGCGGCTGTTGGGAGGCGTTTTACGCCTGAAAAGCCTTCATCGCCTTACGCAGTTCCTTCCAGGACGGACGTTTGCCGTACATCAGCACGCCCGTGCGGTAAATTTTCGCGGACAGCCAGCCCAGCACGAAAATCGAACCGATCATAATCGTGATTGAGATGACGATTTCCCACCAAGCCGGGCTTCCTAGACCGATACGCAGGAACATAATGAGCGGCGAGAAGAACGGCACATACGACATCGCGATAACGAAAGGCGCCTCGGGGTTTTGCAGCCCGAACATAGCCGTCATGAACGCGATAATGATAAGCAGCGTGACCGGCATAACGGCTTGCTGTACTTCCTCACTCCGGCTGACCAGCGAACCGATCGCCGCGAAAATAGTCGCGTAGATAAAGAATCCGCCCAGATAGAACAGAAGGAAGTATCCGAGCAAATCATAAGGGATCAGGGATAAATCCAGATCCATGGACTTCAGGGCTGCCCCGTTCCACGGAAGCATCAGATTTACGGCGACCACGACGCCGAACAGCACATTTTGCACCAGTCCCATCAGACAGATGCCGATGATTTTGCCGAACATCTGCTTAAGCGGCGAACCGCTCGAGATCAGAATTTCCATCACACGCGAGCTTTTTTCAGCGGTGATTTCCGTAGAAACCATGCTTCCGTAGCCGATCACGCTCATGTAAAGCAGGAACAGCAGCGCATAGACCAGGATAAAGGCGATTCCCAGCTCTTCCTTGGATTTAGCCGGCGTTTCCGCTTCCTTCAAGGCTACCGTTTCCGTCGTCAGATTGACGGGCTCCTGGATCTTCGCCAGCACGGCGGGCTCTATGCCTGCTTGAACAATCGCGCTGTTCGTCTTGATTGTCTGGAGAGCCGCTTTCAGGAGGCCGGCCGTCTCATCGGTGCCCGGATTTATCGAGAATCCGCTTGCTCCCGTTTGATAGAGAAGCTGCGGGAATTCCCCCGCGCCTGCCGGTTTAGCAGTCAATACGCCTTTGACTTCCTCGTTTTTGAGCTTTTCACGGATCAGAGCGGCATCCGCGTCCGCACCGCCTTTGCTTTCCAGCGGAACAATTTCAACGGCACTAGTGCCTGTCTTGGCAGCGGCAAAATAATCGGTCAGCTTCTGCTGAATATCGGTGCCCTCGGCCATAACCCCGATTTTAACGGCGTCCTTGCCTTCTCCGCCGGAAAATTGCTGAATGATTGCAGGAAGATTCACGACGGCCGAGATGAGCAGCACGAAAATCAGCGTCGTAATTTTGAACGATTTCGTTTTTAACCGGTTCAAAAGGGTAAACCGGATCACAGTCATCATACTATTCATGAGACGATCCCACCTTTGCGATAAAGATTTCGTTCAGTGTCGGCTCCATGAGCTGATAGCGGTAAATATCCGTCGCTGCGGCGGCGTGAGCCAAGATGCGCTGTGCGGCTCCGGCTTCCCGGATACGGATCTCGTAGCCGTTCAGATGCTTTTCCACGGAAGCGACTCCTTCGATCGACTCCAATCCCGTGACCGCATCCTTCGTTTCCAGAAGAACACGCTCTTTCGGGAACGACTGCTTGATCTCGCGCAGATTGCCCTGCAGCACCGTGTTCGATTTATGCAGGATGCAAATATTTTCGCAAAGCTCCTCGACATGATCCATCCGGTGGCTGGAGAACAAAATCGCTTTCCCGTTATCCCGGAGCTCTTTGACCGTTCCTTTCAGTAGCTCGACGTTAACCGGGTCCAGACCGCTGAACGTTTCATCCATGATAATGATCGAAGGATCATGCAGGACGGACGCGATAAACTGGATTTTCTGCTGGTTTCCTTTGGACAGCTCCTCTACCCGCTTATCGTAGTATTCGGGCACGTCGAATTTGTCCAGCCACTCCTTCAGCGTCCGGTCCGCCTGCTTCCGCTTAATGCCCCGAAGCTCCGCGAGGTAAATAAGCTGCTCCGATACTTTGTATTTCGGGTAAAGTCCCCGCTCCTCGGGAAGATACCCCATCAATCTGCGCAGCTCGTCACCGTATCCCTTTCCGTTCCAGCGGATGGTTCCCCCGTCGGGATAAATGAGCCCGAGCGACATACGCATCGTCGTCGTTTTCCCCGCGCCGTTTCCTCCCAGCAAACCGTAAATTTCACCCGGCTTCACCTGCAGGGAAATTCCGTTTACGGCCGTTTTTTCTCCATATTGTTTCGTCACGTGCTCCAGTTCCAGCGGCAACATGGTGATTGCTCCCTTCTTTATCGGATTTCACTTGTTCTCTCTTTAACTCTCTTTGTTTACTTCCCTTTTCATATCTGCTCCCGGGCCAAAAGCTCCAAAATATCTTCCAGCTCCATCGCCGTCGTCCTCACCGGTACGTTTCCCTGCGAGGCAAGCGCCGCTTCCGTTTCACTAGAAGACCGGGTGACGATCGGGATCAATCCTCCGTGCTCCCCGACGCCTACAGACACGATACCGGGCAGAGGGCCCGAAGCAGGCTGCGGAGCTTCGCGCACCCAGATGCGTTTCCAATCATCGAGCAGCTGATCCTTCTCGTACACACCGATAAGCCGGCCCCGGTTGATATAGACGATGTAGTCGGCAAGCCGCCGCACTTCCTCCATGACATGAGTGGAGAAGAAAATGCTCCGGCCTTCCCGGTCCATAAATTTCACGAGATGCTCGATCATCCGTTTGGCCGCAAATGGGTCCAGACCGGACGTCGCTTCGTCGAGCAGCAGCAGCTCGGGCTCGTAAGCGGCCGCCAGGATGTAGCTCAGCTTACGCTTCATCCCCTTCGACAGCGTCTTCAGCTTCAGCTTGCCGGTCAGCTCAAACTCTTCCAGCATGCCGAGGTATAACGCTTCGTTCCATGTCGGATACCAGCGGCAGAGGAAATCGTGGAGCTCGCCGATCGTCGTGCAGCCGAGCTGTTCCCAGCTGGATTCCTCGGGAACATATCCGACCCGTCTCTTAATATCGGTTTCCGCTTCGTCTTCTCCATAGGCGCTGCCGAGCAGCTCCACTTTGCCGCTGTCCGCCTTCGTCAAATTCATCAGCATGCGGAAAAGCGTGCTTTTGCCGGAACCGTTCTGTCCGACCAGCGCCACTACCGTACCCGTTTCCACCACAAGCTCCAGCGGTCCGAGACGCATGTCTCCCAGCGTCTTTTCCACTCCGGACAGTCGAATGGCAAAGTCTTCGCAGCGCGCAGCCTCTCTACTCATTAGCGTTTCCCCCTTCACCCGGTTCCGCATCAGGCTTGAGCAAAGCCGCGGCTTTCGTATTTTCAGTCGTATTCTCGGTATGGATGGTATCCCGTTTAGCTATGCCTCCGAGATTCGAATCCGGCTCATAAGCCCCCTGCACCAGCTTCCCCTCGCTCGTAATTTCCGCCAAAGCTTCCTCGAACAGCTGCTTAAGTTCCTCAATGGTGCAGCCGACACGCAGTCCGCTGCGCAGAGCATCCTTCATCGCTTCCACCACCGCTTCCTTTCGGTATTGCTCCCTGACCGTAGTCCCTACCTTGGCGACGAAAGTGCCGGTACCCTGACGGGTCCGCAAAATCCCTTCGTTCTCAAGGTCCTGGTATACACGTCGAATCGTAATGACGCTGCAGGACAAATCCTTCGCAAACTCCCGGATGGAAGGCAGCAGCGTACCCTCGGGCAAATGCCCGCTGAGGATCAGCTCTTTGAGCTGTACTTGGATCTGATGGTACAACGGCTCCGGATTATCCGGCGAAATTTGGATCGGAATATGCACCCGCATCACCTTCTTTCAAGCTTTCATCGTAGGAAGAAAAAGGCATGTTTCTCATGATGCGAACAAATCCCGGTCGCCGAATTTCCGCTCAACAATTTTCCAGGAAGTTGCTAATGCGCCGGCCCCGACTAGCACCGAAGCAGCCGGTACGATCATTCCGTGCTGTTCAATGAGACGGATCACAAGCGGCCAAAGCATATAATTGCCGCACCACCACAGCAGAATGGAGATAACGAGAGCCGCCGCAATGCACAGCAGGCTTAGCCGGAAGAAACCCTTGCCGCGCATCAGCATCTCTCCGTACAGGTAGGCCGAGCCGACCGCCAGCACCATTCCCCACCAGAAAAAAACCATGCCCAGCCAGGTACCCCAGCCGACCGGCTCCATCCAATCCAAGGACATCATGATGCGAATTCCGCTAAGCAGCAGCAAAATAAAAATGCTGGCATACAGGACATACGCCAAAAACCGGCTCATGACGATTTCCTTATTTTTTACCGGCAGCAATTTCAGCTGCAGAATCCGTTTTGTATACGTATCGTTTTTCCAGTAATACATATTTCGCGAATCAATCGGATACCCGACCACTTGAATGATCGTCAGAACGAAAAAATTGAATATCACCGTCAGAAAACCGCTCGCTCCCGCTTCCGACGAAGTATTGGGATTCATGAAAACAAACAGGACAAATATCGCGTTCAAATAATAAAGCAGGCTCCATATATATCCGTAACGAACCATACTAAAGTCCTGTTTGATCAGCCACCATACGTTTTTCCATACAGTCATATGATCCCCCCTATCTACCGCTTACTGTGCTTGCTGTGATTACTGTGTATATTTATATTAACAGTAAGCACACACCTGTGCAAGCCTTTTTCCAACTTTTTCTTCCCGCATCATTCACCCACTCTCCACAGACGGTTGCCACAAAAAAAACAGCCCCCTGTTTTCGTTAGAAAACAAAAGGCTGTTTGCCTGCACGGCCGTGTGTAACGCAGTAGTACCTCTACAAACCAAAAATCGCATCGATAAGAGGTTTTGTCTCCCCGCCAGGAAAGAGAATGTACAACAGAATATAAACGACTACGCCCGTAGGTGCCACGAACAACCAAATGGTTGCCGTAATAGGCCCTACTTTCCGGTGACGTATCCAGTTCTTTTTGTAAGCCAGAATCAGGGTGACGATACCGAATACGGCTCCCACCGTAGCAAGCGTAATGTGGAAAAACAAAAAGATATGGTACGCAAGCTTAAGGCTTTCCGGTCCGTCAAATGAAGTATTGCCCTGAAAGATGGTACGCGACATATAAATGGTGAAAAAGATCAGCGCAGAGATTGCCCCCGCAATCATCAATTTCGTATGAGTCTCCCGGTTGCCCTTACGAATCTGATACCAACCGAAAGCGACGAAGATGGCGCTGATCACGATGAACATCGTGCTGATCGTCGGCAGTACATGCATGATTTAAATCCCATCCATTCCCTATATTGAGACGCAGAGTCAGTAGCCGAATGCTTAAGCCGTCGTCAGACCGCTGTTATCCTGAGGGTCGTCCGACAATTCTTCCTCTTGGGCTCTCTCCGTACGATACCACTTGAAGAAAATCATAGCAAGGGCAGAACCGTAAACAATTTCTTGAATAACTTTCATCAAAACTCCGCCGAGCTGCTGATCATCAAGCAAAGGCAGGGCGTTGAACGGCACCACCGCATTCGCATACATCGCATAAATCGGTTCGCTGGCGAAAATAATGAGCGCACAGGCCGGAGTAAGCAAAATGCCGTTTACCGCAATATAAGCCAATTTCATCAAACTGGACATCTTTTCATGCTCCGGCAGCGGAGTGAAGACCGGGAACCACATGGCGAAAGCCGTAAAAAGCAGAACCCCATGATAACCGAGCAGCATCCATTCGTTTTCCATCAGGGTATCCATAACCAGCGGCAAATGGTAAACCGAGAAAAGCAGGTTAAACGCAAGAACCGAAATTAGCGGATGGGTGAAAAAACGCAGCAGGCGGTTCATGACGGCCCCTTTGAAAAGAGGACGGATCAACCAGGCAGGCAGCCCGTTCAAGATAAAGATCGGCATGATCAGATACAAGAGGGACTGCTGCAGCATATGAACGCTGAACAGATAGTGATGACCGAGATAGTTAATCGGACTTCCCTGTCCGATATAGAACAAGGCGATACCTGTGTAGAAGGAAAGCTTGACCTTCGAGCTTACAGGTTCTTCTCCCGCGGCGGCAGCTTTGGAAGGAGAGGTCAAACTGCGATAGACGAGACCGACAACGACAACGAACAGCAGAACAACAGGGTTCCACAACTCGAAAAAACCCATTGCTGTGTCAGCTCCTTTACCTTTTATTTTCTTGCCCGGATGAAAAAAAGGAGCGGCTTGTTGCAACAATAGCCAACGAAGCCGCTCTTCTTCTTTTTATCTTACCACCAGGTCCAGTAAACCCCAGCGGCTACGGCCGTTAAGGCGACTATGCCTCCAAAGATGATTCCCACGATCGGGAACAAATGGCCTTTTTCCTTCATGTGCATCCAATAAGCCAGTTGAAGGGCAATTTGGATCAGCGCCATGAAAATAAGGAATGCATACAGGAAAGACTTATCCAATCCGCCGTACATGACAAGCGCGAAAGCAATCATGGTCAGGAGAATCGAAGCAATATACGAAAAGTAATGGTTAGCCGGGCTTTCCTTCTTGTAACGTTTACTTGGTGAAGTTGTTTCGTTTGTGCTCATCTTAAGGACCTACCTTCCCCATCAGATAAACGACCGTAAAGATAAATACCCAAACTACGTCGATAAAGTGCCAGTACAAGCTGGCGACATAAAATTTCGGTGCGGTGACGACCGTGAGACCTTTGCGTGTTCCCTGGATGATCAGAAGAGCGATCCATAGAACCCCGAAAGCAACGTGGCCGCCGTGGAAGCCTACGAGCGTATAGAAGGAGGTTGAGAACGCACTGGTCGTAAACCCGTGTCCTTCATGTACATATTCGTAGAACTCATACACCTCAAGCCCCAGGAAGCCAAGACCGAGCAATACCGTAATGGTTAACCAAAGCAGCAAACCTTTTACGTTGTTTTTGTGCATCGCCATGATGGCAAATACACTGGTCAAACTGGATGTCAACAGAATGAACGTGGCCCAGGCAACCGTAGAAAGCTTGAACAGCTCCATCGGAGTCGGACCGTCCGGAATCTGGTTCCGGAGTGCGATGTAGGTGGCAAACAGCGTACCGAACAAAACCATCTCGCCGCCGAGGAAGAGCCAGAAGCCAAGAACTTTATTCTTGCCTTCCAGCGTCGCCTTCTCGGGCTCCAGCGGCAGCGTACCCGCGTCGTGCGTATGCGCGCTCATCGTTTAACCCCCTTGTCGTTAAGCTCCTCCGGTTCGATATGCCAACCGTGGTCGTCAAAGACGGAACGAAGCAGCATGCAAACGAGCGTAATGCCGATGCCCGCGATACAGATCGCATAGATGTGGTACATGAAGCCGAATGCGGAGATGAACAGCCCGAGAGCCATGAACAGCGGCAGGATCGACGGCGAAGGCATATGAATCGAACCAACCGGTTCAGCCGGAGTCATCTCTTTGTTGCCAGCCATTTTTTCTTTCCACAGAGCATCAAGACCGCGAACAAGCGGAGTTTGTTTAAAGTTGTATTCCGGTGCCGGAGAAGGAATCGTCCACTCCAGCGTACGGCCATCCCACGGGTCGTTCGGAGCATCTTGAGGTTTTCTGTTCGTCGCGATCATGTTGATGATGAACACGAGGGTACCGATACCCATCAGGAATGCGCCTACCGTACTGACAAGGTTACCGGCAGTAAGGCCCGGATCGTAAGTGAATACGCGGCGAGGCATACCCATCAGACCAAGGAAATGCTGCGGGAAGAATGTCAGGTGGAACCCGATAAAGAAGGTCCAGAAATGTATTTTACCCAAAGTTTCGTTCAGCACGCGGCCGAACATTTTTGGCCACCAGTAGTAAGAACCGGCGAACAAGCCAAGAATCAGACCACCGACGATAACGTAGTGGAAGTGAGCGACAACGAAATAAGTGTCATGATACTGGAAGTCGGCAGCCGGTACGGAAAGCATAACACCGGTTACCCCGCCCATTACGAACGTCGGAATGAAAGCCGTTGCGAAAAGGCTGGACGTCGTAAAGCGGATTTGTCCTCCCCAGAGGGTGAACAGCCAGTTGAAAATTTTGATCCCTGTCGGAACGGCGATCGCCATCGTGGCGATAGAGAAAATCGAGTTCGCGACCGGACCCAAGCCTACGGTAAACATATGGTGAACCCAAACCATGAAGCCCAAGAAACCGATCAGAGCCGTAGCGAATACCATCGAGCTGTAACCGAAAAGGCGTTTGCTGGAGAAGGTACTTACGATCTCGGAAATGATACCGAACGCAGGAAGAATCAGAATGTAAACTTCGGGGTGCCCGAAGATCCAGAAAAGATGCTCCCAAAGTACGGTACTGCCGCCGCGGGCCGGATCAAAGAAGGCTCCGTCGAAGATACGGTCAAACATCAGTTCAACCAAACCTACGGTAATCGCAGGGAAAGCGAACAAGATCAGTGCGGACGTGATAAACGACGCCCAGGTAAACATCGGCATACGCATGTAGGTCATGCCGGGTGCACGCATGTTGATAATCGTTACGAGGAAGTTAATCCCCCCGAGGAGTGTTCCAAGACCGGCAATCTGCAAACCGAGTACATAGAAATCGACCCCGGTCAAGTTGCCACCAATCGTCACGCCCTGCGTACTATCCATTATAGTAGATAGTGGAGTGTATGCCGTCCAACCGGCATTCGCTCCGCCGCCCAGGAACCAGGACAGGTTCAGAAGGATGCCCCCGAATAAGAAAAGCCAGAATCCAAGGGAGTTCAGAAACGGAAACGCAACGTCCCGGGCCCCTATCTGCAAGGGGATTATCGCGTTCATAAATCCGAAAATCATAGGCATGGCCGCGAAGAAGATCATCGTCGTACCGTGCATGGTTGTCAGCTGGTTGAACGTATCACCGATAAAAATTTTCAATCCTGGATTCATAAGCTGAATCCGGATGAGAATGGCTTCCAGTCCACCGATCAGGAAGAACAGTCCGCCGGCCATGTAGTACAAAATACCGATCTTCTTATGATCCACGGTGGTCAGCCAATCCATCAAGCCGGTGTACCGCTTCACTTGATGGTGTGCTTGCGCATGCGCGTGGGCGTGTGCTTGTGCCAACGTATTAACCTCCTTTATCCTGAGAAGTCTTACTTCAAGCTGTTCAGATATTTAACAAGCTCGTTAACCTGATTATCCTCGAGCGGTACTTTAGGCATTAAAGTTCCCGGCTTCTCGGCTTGCGGATCTTTGATCCATTTCTTCAAATTCTCGTCGTTGTGTTCCAGAACACCGGCGAGCATTTCACGGTCCGCATAACCGTTCAGGTTAGGACCGAAACCGAGTCCTTTCGGATCGATCGCATGGCACTGCAGGCATTTCTGTTTGAACAGCTCTTCGCCTTGCTTCGCATCTGCAGGAACAGCGGCAGGAGTTTGCATATTCGTCACCCAAGCGTCAAAGTCACCTTGTGCGAGCGATTTCACTTTAAAGTCCATCAAAGAGTGGGACGCGCCGCAAAGCTCCGCACATTTCCCTTTGAAGACATCGACTTCGTCAGCTTTCAAATAATACACGTTCGTCATATTCGTGTTCGTATCCATCTTACCGCCGAGAGACGGAACCCAGAAGGAGTGAGTCACATCCGCGGAAGTAAGCTCAAGCGCGATGTTCTTTCCTGTAGGGATTACAAGATCCTGAGCGGTCGAAATGCCGAGCTCGGGATACTCGAACTGCCACCAGAATTGGTGAGCGGTTACTTTAACATGGATAGCATCCTTATCCTGCACATAGTTCGTAGTGTGCTTGAACGTATAGTAAACCGTCGGTACGGCCAGCACGATAAGCAGCAGAATCGGAATAACCGTCCAGACAATCTCCAGCACGTGGTTACCTTCCACTTGCTTCGGAATGCCTTCTTGTCCCTTCCGTTTACGGAAACGGATGATTACGAACAAATACAATGCAAATACCACTACTACAACCAGAAGCATGATGGCGATCGAGATCTTCATCAGAAACAGCTGTTCTGATGCCACCGGCCCTCTAGGTCGCAAAGCGGAAAGCGTCGGGTCACCACAACCCGCAAGGAGGAACGTCATCACCGCAAATAGGGGGACTAGACGCCAATTCTTTTTCCATCGACTCATTGCTTATCAACCCCACTTTGTAAACCAATATTTTTACCACGAACGACAGGCCTATGTCAATCAACCTTATCACTTAATTAACTATAATTAGGTAAAACTTTTTTGTCAATTCTTCTTGGAAAGTTCACAAATTGTTCTAAAAGCTGTTACATTTTGCGATTTTTTTGTTGATTTGTCTTGCATTGATTTCCTTCCTGCTCGGTTTTTAGCATTAGGATGCATCATTGTGTCCCGTATAATTCACGCCTCCCGGCTTCATCCTAAAATTATGTTAGTCTTCAACAAGGAGGAGCAATCATGAAAAAGATCATGCGCCGTTTCATCCCGGTCCTTTCCGCGGCCGGCTTCATTATTGTAACTGTATCGGGATGCTATAATACGTATCCGAAGGAAACCAGTTACGGGCATCCCAAGCAGCGAATTCAGGAAGAGGGCCAGAGCCGGGCTTACCAGACCCAGCAGCAGGTCAGCCCCGTTTCTCACACCAACACTTTCTTCGCTTACGATCATGAGCTATCCACGCAAATCGCGGCGATGCACGGGGTAATGGGCGCCATCGTCATGAGAACAGACCGTAATGCCTACGCTGCCGTCATGGTGGACAACTCCGCTTCCGGAACGAAGGCGGGCCGCAAGGAAACCAAAACGCACGGACCTCTGGACAAGAAAAACGAGCTGCCCCAGCCCTATTACGAGAACCTGTACACGAACGAACTTGCCTCTGACTTCCTCGGGTACGTGACGGTCCAGGATCACAAAAATTTATCTCACAACTTCAAGCAGGAGATCGCCCTTAAAATCAGGCAGCTTGATCCGACCGTCCATGATGTGTATATCTCGGCTAACCGCGAATTCATCAACCAGCTTAATCACTATAAACTGGATGCCCTGTCGGGAGCTTCACTCAAGCCTTATGTGAATGAGTTCAATCAAGGAGTAACACGGATATTCGGGACGAAACCGCAGCCGTAACCGGAAAAGGAGATTCATGTCAGGAAATTCTCCATTTTATAGGAAGAAAGTCATGCGAAAACACGATTCTTATTAAATAAGTAGACAGAGGAAACCAGCCATAGCTTTCCATCGTGCGGCCGTTAGGGTAGAATGGGAAGCATCCCTACATTCGAAGGAGCTTACACCAATATGTCTTTTCCATTTATAGACCTCGGCGTTCGTCCTGAGCTGGCTAAACTGCTGGCTCGAAGCGGCGTATCCGAGCCGACTCCCATCCAGCAGCAGGCGCTGCCCGTCGTTTTCCGCGGCGGCGATGTGATTGCCCAGGCACAGACCGGAACCGGCAAGACACTCGCCTTCCTGCTCCCCATGCTGGAGCGGACTAATCCTACACGCGCCGAAGTGCAGGGGCTTATTCTTACCCCTACACGGGAGCTTGCCATACAGATTGCGGCGGAGGCCGCCAAGCTGGCACCCGCTCTCGGCATTAACGTACTTGCCGCATACGGCGGACAGGATGTGGAGAAACAGCTCCGCAAGCTTTCCTCCACGGGCGGTGTCCATCTGATCGTCGCCACACCGGGACGCCTGCTCGATCACCTGCGCAGAGGATCCGTCGCTCTATACAAGATTTCCATGCTCGTTCTCGACGAAGCGGATCAAATGCTTCATATGGGATTCTTGAATGAGGTCGAAGAAATTATTGCCCAGACTCCACAAAGACGGCAGACGATGCTCTTTTCCGCGACGATGCCGGACCCGATCCGGAACCTGGCCAAGCGTTATATGGTCAATCCGGAGGAAATCCGCGTAAAAGCGAAACAGGTCACCCTTACCGAGATCGACCAGTCCGTAGTGCGTGTATCGGATCGCGGTAAGCTCGACGCCTTGTGCAGAGCGATCGACACGGATAAGCCTTATCTCGCGATGATTTTCTGCCGCACGAAGCGGAGAGCGGCTTCCTTGAACGCCGACCTGCAGGAACGCGGCTACAAGTCGGACGAGCTTCACGGCGACCTGTCGCAAGCCAAGCGCGAGCAGGTCATGAAGCGGTTCCGCGACGCCAGCATCCAGCTGCTGATCGCCACGGATGTGGCTGCGCGCGGGATCGATGTGGAAGGCGTAACACACGTCTTCAACTATGACATCCCGCACGATGCGCAAAGCTACATCCACCGCATCGGCCGGACGGGACGGGCGGGCCAGACCGGTGTCGCCGTTACGTTCGCCAGCCCCCGCGATCAGGTCTATGTCGACCAGATCGAGCAGGGCATCCGCCAGCAGCTCCGGCGGCAGGACGCGCCGCGCCGTGAACGCGGCGAGGAAACCGACGACCGCCGCGAACGTGGCGGTCGCAGTCCACGCGGCGAGCGGAGCGGCGACGGCAGAGCCAAGCCCGCGGGCAAAGGCGGCGGGCGTTCCCGCGGCGGCGACGGAGCGGGACGCTCCGAAGGCCGCTGGGAGCACCGCGCCGACGCACCTCGCGACGGTACGGGCGGCCGGGGCCGCGGCCGCGCGGATTCGCGCGATGCGGGCGGACCGCGCGGAGGCGGCTTCGGCGGCGCACGCAGCGGCTCGGGCCGTGGGGATTCCGGCGGCGCCGGGCGAGGCACACGCAGCGACGGCGGCTTCCGCGGAGACAGCGCGGAACGCCGCGAAGGCAATGACCGCGGCGGGCGCGGCGGAGCGGACTCCCGCGGACGCAGCGGCGCGGAGCGCGGCGGTTTCGCCGGGCCGCGTGGCGGCTCGGGCCGCGACGACTTCGGCGGCGCACGCGGCGGCAGTGCCGGACGCGGACCGCGCGGCGATAGCGCGCGCGACGGCGGACGCGGCACACGCGACAGCGTGGCGGGCCCGTTCGGCGAAGCCGGCTGGGGCGTAAGCGCCAAGCAGCGTGAAGAGGCGGAAGCCCGCAGCAGCCGCGGACGCGGAGGCGCCGATTCCCGCGGAGCACGCGGAGGCGGTTCAGGCCGCGGCGACTTCGGCGGATCACGCAGCGGCGGCACCGGACGCGGACCGCGCAGCGGCGGCTCAAACGGCCGCGGAACAGGCTCGCGCGGAGGCGGACCGCGCAGCGGCGGATCGAATCCGCGCGGCGGTTCCAAGCGCGGCAGATAGGCAGCCGACGCGCGTTTAGCCGGCCGATTTTTTCAGCGGTTGGGTGACGGCCGGCTAACACCACCGTTTTAAACTTCGCTGCAGGCAGCCCTTCCGCCTTGCGGAAAGAAGCTGTGTGGACATCATGTTTGACAACAAACCGGAACTCTTTGTTCCGGTTTTCTTTTTTACCTGGTTTCATCAGAGATCATAAGCCGCTTATTATATAGAAGAAACTCTGCAAAACGAAAATTATCTGTTTCCATTTTAGTTAATTATAGGTAATTCCTTCCTTCGTGCAGTGACTTTCCTCACAAAGCCCTGTCCGAAAGGTCTTTTAGCAGAAATGTGGTATCATAAAGAGGAACAAAGGAGGGTGTATCCAGTGAATTTAATATCGATTGAACCAACCCCTAGTCCCAATACCATGAAGCTTAACTTAGATAAGGCGCTGCCTAAAGGCCGCAGCCTGACTTTTACCCGGAAACAGCGGGACAACGCGCCGGGTTATATTCAACAACTCCTGGATATCCCCGGAGTGACAAGCGTTTTTCAGGTGGCCGATTTTATTGCGCTTGACCGCTCTCCCAAGGGAGACTGGAAGCAGATTCTGACACAAGCCCGGGAACTGCTGGGCAGCGGCGGTCCTCAGGCTTCTCTTCCCGGCGAAGACGAAGCGGGGTCCGGTTTCGGAGAAGTTAAGGTGCTGCTCCAGACTTTCCGCGGCATCCCCATGCAAATCCGGGTAAACGCGGGCGGCGAAGAGGCTCGGGCGGCTCTGCCGGAACGTTTTACACAAGCTGCGATGAAAGCGACCGAGAACTCCCCTCACCTGCTCAAAGAGCGGAAGCTGCAAGAGCTAGACGTCCGGTACGGTGAGCTTCAGGACGTGCTAAACGAAGTTGTGCAGGAAGTCGACGCGTCTTACGACGATAAACGGCTGAGCCTGCTGACCGAACAGGCCGCTCAGGGCCTTTCCGAGGCGGACTATGCGGAAGCCCAGCGCCCGGCCGAGCTGACCGAAGAGGAAATTCAAGTGCTTCTGGACGATCCCGATTGGAAAAAGCGGTATGCCGCTTTGCAGAGCGTTAAAGCTACGCCTCAAACGCTGTCACTGCTCGCCAAGGCGCTCGGCGACGAGAAAACGTCCGTCCGCAGACTTGCGACGGTTTATCTCGGGGATATCAAGGAGCCGGAAGTGCTTCCTTATCTGTTCCAGGCTCTGGAGGACCGCACCCCGGCAGTCCGCCGTACGGCGGGAGACACGTTGTCCGATCTCGGCGATCCGGCAGCCGTCCCGGCCATGTCCAAAGCGCTGAAAGATCCCAACAAGCTGGTCCGCTGGCGTGCCGCCCGTTTTCTGTACGAGGTCGGTGACGATACCTGTCTCGAGGCTTTGCGCGAAGCGGCGGACGACCCGGAATTCGAGATCAGCATGCAGGTCCAGATGGCGATTGCCCGTATCGAAGGCGGCCATGCGGCGGAAGGCTCGGTCTGGCAGCAAATGACACGGAGCCGGCAGGGAAACGACGCGCCTCAGCAGGACTGAAGCGGATCCTGGAGTCCTGGTTGACCACCGTCATCTGAGGCCAAGCACCCCACGCCGGGAGCTTCACGCGGTGCGGATATGTGAAGATAGCCCGGCATGAGCGCAGACCCTGCAGTTCTTCCCTATAAAAAAAGCGTGCCTTTTCCTTGATTCGCAAAACCTTTTTGCAAATCGGAATACGGCACGCTTTTTAATTTAACGGGCTTTTTGCGGAGCAAACTCGCCGAAATAACGGATCCGTTTCTCTATGGTCGGATGAGTACCGAGAAACCATTGTATCGCCGCCGGCTGTGTGACCGGACTCAAATTCGCCTCGGCGAGCTTTTGAAAAGCACTCACTCCCGCCTCGCCGTCGCGGGTCACTTTCATCGCATACGAATCCGCCCTGACTTCCATCAGCCTGGAAACGGCGTTGTTTATCGGAGCCACCGCAAGCGTCAACAGGGAGACAATAGCCAGAAGCAGGGGGAGCCCCGCCATATCCCGGGGACCGCGAAGTCCTCTCGCTCTGCCCCAATTGCGTACCGTAATCTCGTAAATCCGGCTCCCTCCCCAGAGAAGACCGAAGCTCACGACAAGTCCCCAACCGCTCCCCCAGAAGACATGACGCTCCGCATAATGTCCCATCTCGTGCGCCATGACGACCAGAATTTCGCGGGTGTCCATTTTTTGCAGAAGCGTATCCCACAGGACGACTCTCGCATTGGACCCGATTCCGGACACGTAGGCGTTAAGCTGATTCGTTCTCTCGGACATGTTGACCTCGTATATGTCGTCCGCCGGGATTCCGGCCTGCGAAGCCAGGTGCAGCAGCTCTTTCTTCAGCTCCCCCGCCCGCAGAGGCGTAAAATCATTGTAGAGGGGTTCGATAATGACCGGCTGGATAAACTGGAGAAACAGCATGAGCGGCACGGAAAAAGTCCACAGCCACAGCCACCATTTCCGGGGGCTCCTTTTTATCAAAGCAAGGACAAGCAGGAGAACGAACGTCGTGGTCAGCCATTCGATCCCGAGATTCTTCGCATGGTCAACCAGCCAGGTGTCCAAGCCTACATTGGAAACTCCGTAATGCCTTTCCACACTAAGCATAAAGTAATCGAACGGCAGCATAAGGACATAGACGACAAGCAGGAACAAAAAAACAAACAAGCCTGTCCGCAGCAGATAGCGGCGGCTCCAGCCTTCAACGCGGTCCCTGAACCGGACAGCCGTGCCCACAAGCAGAATCAACAGAACAAGCTGCAGCGGAGTCTGCAAAAAGTACATAATCGAGCGGATGCGGGACAGCCCCTCCGCCCGGCCGATCGCTCCTTCACTCATAAACGTGTGCGGATCGATGCTGCTCCCCGCCGAACCGGGCGGCAGACTGTAGATGTCCCCTCTGCCGAAATAAAATCCTACCGCAGCCGCGTATACGGCAAAACCGAGGATCAGCATGACTTTCCCGTTCTTCATCTTCCTCCCCCGCTTCCTCGGTATTCGTCCGGACCTCATCGTACATGCAGGGTCCCTCATGATGTATATGCCGTCCGGAAGCGGAAAAAGACAGGTTTGTCCTTATTCGGCGGACAATTTATTTATCTCGCCGCTTAAGGCGGTTTTTAGCGTTTGCCCATGCAGTAGCACCTGCAGACGCCGAGGATCAAGCTCCCGCCGCTCCCAGTTCAGCTGCAGTCTGTCCAGCGCTTCCCGCGGCGTATCGTCGGCCAGGCGGAACGAGCCGTAATGCATCGGCACGAAAATATCCGCCTGCGTATCCAGAAAAGCCTGCACGGCTTCTTCCGGCGAAACGTGCTGAGTGGACATAAACCACTCGGGCTCGTAGGCCCCTATAGGCATCAAGGCGTAACCGATGCGGAATCGTTCCCCGATCATCCGGAAGCCTTGAAAGTACCCGCTGTCGCCCGCAAAGTAAAGGCTGTCCGGGTCCGCCCCCGGTTTGCCGGCATCTTCTACGATCCAGCCTCCCCAGTGGGAGGTGTTCGTATCCGTGAGAGAACGGCGGGTCCAGTGCTGCGCAGGCACGAAGTGGAGGCGCAGGCCGCCGAACTCATGGCTTCCCCACCAGGAAAGCTCATGTATATCGTCGAAGCCCTTGCGCCTAAGCGTCTTCCCGAGCCCTTCCGGGACCAGCAGCCTGGGTTTACCGGGAAGAGCACGCAGGGAACCGATATGAAGATGATCGTAGTGCCCGTGCGAGAGCAGGACCACATCTACCGGAGGCAGTTCGGTCAGAGCGAGTCCCGGTTCGGCCAACCGCTTGTCGAACCCCATACGGCCCGCCCATACCGGATCCGTGACCAGGTTCACGCCGTTCTTCTGCAGCAGAAAGGTAGAATGGCCGATCCACGTAATTGTCGTCTCGCTCCGGTTGGCTTTCAGATAACCGGGATCTTTATCCGGACTTGTTTTTACTACGAAGGAAAGATCCTTCACTTTGCCGCTTCTTTCCTTACGCCACTTGCGGAGATCCGAGAATGTGCTTAGTCCCGCCGCGGGGTCCATATTCGTATATCTTTTCCTGCTCATCGCATGCTCCTCCATTTTCCCAGCCGGTCTTGCGGCCGCTCGTTGTCCCTTTGTCTCTTATTGTACGAACCGCCGCGCCCGAGTGCAAAAAACGCAAAAAAACCAAGCTCATAGCAGTGTCGCGGTCACAGACCCCATGTGACTTCTTCGCTCCACTGTGCGCCGCAATCGTAAAGAGAGGCGCCTGGCTTGGTTTTCGGGATGTAAGACTAGCCGACTAGTCTCCAAGTCCCTGGTAGTACCATCATAGTACAAAACGTTCCCGGACGCCATCCTTTTTTTGCTAATTAAATGCTTATTCGGGCCCGGGTTTCCGCAGAAAGAAGGCAGGCCTCCAGGACCTTCATGCCCTGAACGGCGTCATCGGCCGGAAAACGGTAGGTCTCCCGGCCCGAAACAGCCCGTCCGAAGTCGTCGATCTGCAGGACATACTGGTTCACCGAAGGCGCGGTTTCCGTCCGGCGGACGCCGTTTACCGAAACCGTAAAATCCGCTCCTCTCCCTTCGGGTGCGACGAAAGCGCTCGGCACTTCGATCATTCCCGCCGTGCCGACAATTTCGATCGTATTACGTGGGGCCGACCACATGCCGCAGTCGAACGTCAGAGCGACGCCGTCCGGAAACTCCGCAAGCCCCGATGCCATCATGTCCACGCCGCCGTGTCCGGGCGAGAAGAAAGCGTGCGCAGTAACGGCTTCCGGCTCTCCGCCAAGCAGATAGCGTGCCGCACTGAGCGTATAGCAGCCGATATCGTACAGCGAACCGCCGCCCCACTCTTTGCGGCAGCGGACATTTTGCGTATCCGCGGAGTTATCGAAGGTAAAGGAGGCGCGCATCGCTCGTATAACGCCCAGCTCTCCGGCCGCTAGAATTTCGCGGATACGGTCGTACCGGGGATGGTGCCGGTACATAAACGCTTCAGAGAGCAGTACGCCCGCTTCCCGGCAGGCTGCGACCATATCATGTGCCTGGGCGGCTGTAAGGGCGAGCGGCTTTTCACAGAGCACGTGCTTCCCTGCTCTTGCGGCTTTGATCGTCCATTCGAAGTGCAGATGATTCGGAAGCGGAATATACACCGCATCCAGGGTCGGATCGGCTAGCAGCTCCTCGTAGCTTCCGTAAGCTGCCGGAATTCCGTGAAGCCGGGCCGTTTCCCGGGCCTTGGATCCGTCGCGGCTGGCAATAGCCGCCAGCTCTCCTGTAGCAGATGCCTGAATGGCAGGCACGATTGCCCTCAGAGCAATGGAAGCGCACCCAAGAATGCCCCACCGTATCTTTCGGTTCAAAGTTGACATGGTCTACCTCCCTTTCCCGCTTTCATGGTACGATAGAGCCAGTATAGCTTACCGCTCCGGTTCCGGATAGAGGATGCGCGCGAATCAGGCGCATTAACCTGACGAAACGCAGGCAGTAAGCAAAAAATAATTCTCAGGAGGTTCTTCCGCCCCATGAAATCTTCACGTGTTCCCGTCCGGAGCTATTCCGCTCTGCTGGGCAGCCTGGCGGCCGTCTTCGTCTGGTCAGGCATACGGCCTCACGATTATTTCACCTGGATGCTGGAAGTGACGCCCGGGCTCATTCTGATAGCGGTATTAATCGGAATTTACCGGCGGACTCCGCTTACTCTTCTCACGTACACGCTGGTCTGGGCGCATGTCATCCTATTGTTTATAGGCGGGCACTACACGTATGCGGAAGTCCCCCTCTTCAACTGGCTTCGGGACACCTTCGATCTGGAGCGGAATTATTACGACCGGCTCGGTCATTTTATGCAGGGCTTTGTGCCCGCTATCCTCACACGCGAGATTCTGATCCGCAAAGTTCCCGTACGGCCCGGAGGCTGGCTTACGTTCCTTACGCTCAGCGTCTGCCTCGGCTTCAGCGCTTTCTATGAGCTTCTGGAATTTACGGTTGCCAAGCTGACCGGAACGGCGGCCGAATCTTTCCTCGGCACTCAAGGCGATGTGTGGGACACCCAGTGGGACATGGTGTGCGCTCTGATCGGCGCCGTCCTCTCTTTGCTGCTTCTCGGCAAACTTCACAACCGGGCGATGAAACTTCCCGGCGGCTTTTAATTTCAGGTACGAAATGATTACGAATTCACACGATCGAAGGGAGCAGGCACTACCTTATGGACATGAATCAGCAGGAAATGGAAAAACGCATCATTGAGAACTACCAGCGGGACGAGCGAATGATGATTCTTATTTTTGCCCAGTGGTGTATTAATCACGGCCTGGACCCGGCCGCCCTGTACGCGCAGGCTTATCCCCAGCAGGGGAACAACACCGAGCTTCAGCAGGCGCTGGAACTTACGGTTTCCAAGGATGAAGCCGGAGAAATCCCCGACGACACCCTGCTCGGCGTACTGTCCATGTTCGGCAATGAAGAACTTGCTTTTGTGGTGACGGAAGAAATCGCCAAGCGCCCTCCCCGCAAGTAAACATTCCTATACTTTCTCAAGCCCCCTTCCAAGAAGCGGGGTTCTTTTTGCTGCGCGGAACCGGCCGGTCATCTGTCATTTCCTAAAAATTATTTTTTCCGAATAATTCCATAAAAGAGGGGTACATTACTAACGAACGGAAAGGAGGATTTCCATGCAACCGATAACCGGCAAAGAACTGAACTATTTGGCCGATTCCATGACCAATGAGGACTTGCTGATCAAACAGGCGGCGAACGCCATCGCCAACAGCCAAAACCCGGCTATCCGGCAGATCGCGGAGCATCTGATCCAGAGCCACCAGCAGCATTATGTTCAAATTTTGTCCACGCTCCAGCAGCATGCCCAGCTTGCTCCCTACCAGCAACAGCAGCAATAACTTACTCAAACCCGACAAAAGGAGGGATTTCCTGTGACCCAGCAGCCAAACAACCAAAACCGGCAGCTTTCTTATCAGCAACAGCAGCAGCAAAAGCATGACCAGCGTCAGCAGCAGTTGGAGCAGCTTTTCCTGCAGGACCAGTCTGCGTATCCGTTCGCGCAAGCTTTCCAGCAACCACAACAGCAACAGCAACTGCAACAACTGCAGCAACAGCAACTACAACAGCAACAGCAACAGCAGCTACAACAGCAACAACAGCAAAACCAGCAGCAGCAAAACCCCCAAAATGGCTCTCCTCTGAGCGATAAGGATCTCCTCTACACGATTCTTGCCGATCATAAGCGCGTGGTCAGAGAATATGCAACCGCCGCGACGGAGTCCACCTGCCCGGAGATTCGCCAGCTGTTTAATCACCTGACCTTGAATACTCTCCTCCTGCAAGGGGAACTGTACGCGTTTATGAAACAAAACAACATGTATTCCACTCCTTCTCCCGCTCTGCGTCAGGATATCGACAAACAAATTCAGCATTCCCAGCAATCGGGACAACAAACCCAGCAGCGCGTGAATCCTTACCTGTCTTCCGGCGGCCAGCACCCAGTATACTCTTACATACAGCCTCCCTACAATCAGGCGGGACAAGCACAGCAGCTTTACACGAGCTAACAATACGGAAGATGGGGCCTAGCGAAAAAAAACGGCCGGCTCCTTCTCCCTGAACGGAACCCGAAAGTGAAAATAAACAAGATAAATCGACATGAGCCAGCCACATTTGCACGCAAGTCAAGCAAGTTCAACGAGGAATGGGCGACTGTACGTACCTTGATGACGCTCGAAAAACAAAACGAAGAAGCCACTTCCCCGACGGGAGGAGGCTTCTTCGTTTTCGGACCGGTAAAGCTCATGCTTCTCCGATATCCTCCGGTAAGCTGCGGCGAAATCAATGATCTTTTTATACAAGTGATTTATTTCCTATTTACTCCATAATGAAATTAGAGAATACGTAAAAGTATCTATCGTATATTTAACGAAATAACGGATTCTCTCTCAAAATAATTTATTTATAACCTATATATAAAATAATAATTCGTTTCTTTAGCCTCTTTATACGGCACGCAAAATTATGGTCTCAAAAAAAGGTTTTAATTTCCTGTGCGGGAGCAGAAACTTCTTCGAAACTTACGCGTACATAAGATAGGAAGACTGTTTTATTCCGCAGTCGATTCGTACGTTCAAGGAGGCAGCTCAAAATGACAGCCTTATGGGGAACATTAACTTTGCTCATTTTCGGCTTTTTAGTTGTAACCGTTTTCATAAAAAGTATCCAAGGGGCCCGGGATCAATACGGCGTATCCTCGTTTGATTATGAAGAGGAGGAGCATACGGACGAAGCTCATCATGAGTGGATGGCGGAGCCGGGACCGGACAGCGCCTCCGTTAAGGAATGGGCGACTCCGGAAGAAGAAAGCATACGGACGGGCGGCATACACAGCCGTCAGCCTGTTCAACTGCGCGCCGCTGCGGAGGCTTCGGAAGAGAAGCAGCCGAGCGGCTAGTGCTCGCTTTAGTCTGCTTTAATCCGCTTGCCCCCGTTTTGGAGAGGTCACCAAGATTCAGACTGGATGATCACTCACCTGAGATTTCGCTCGCTCCTATGAAAAAACGTATTCCTCCGATGGAAGGAGGAATACGTTTTTTGGCTTTTTCGGCTGAAGCCGCTCCCCAAGCTTGGCAGGTGCGGTGGGCCGGCTTTCATGCGCCGGCTTTTCTATCCCGGGCCGAATCTCGGCCTACTTGTAAATTACGCTGCCTTCACGCCGGAATTCGGCAGCCTTGCCGGCCATCCCCGCTTCCGCCGCTTCCTGTTCGCCGAGTCCGTTCTCACGTGCGTATTCGCGGATGTCCTGCGTGATCCTCATCGAGCAGAATTTCGGCCCGCACATGGAGCAGAAGTGGGCGGTTTTGGCCCCTTCCGCAGGGAGGGTTTCGTCGTGATACTCCATCGCCCGTTCCGGATCAAGCGAAAGGTTGAACTGGTCGCGCCAGCGGAATTCGAACCGCGCTTTGGACAGGGCGTTATCGCGGTCCTGCGCTCCCGGATGACCTTTGGCCAGGTCGGCCGCATGCGCGGCGATTTTATAGGCGATTACGCCTTCGCGCACGTCGTTTTTATTCGGCAGACCCAAGTGTTCCTTCGGCGTTACATAGCAGAGCATCGCCGTGCCGAACGAGCCGATCATCGCCGCGCCAATAGCGGACGTGATGTGGTCGTAACCCGGGGCGATATCCGTTGTCAGCGGACCGAGAGTGTAGAACGGCGCCTCCTGGCAAACCTCCATCTGCCGGTCGACGTTTTCTTTGATGAGATGCATCGGAACGTGACCGGGTCCCTCGATAATGACCTGGACGTCATGCTTCCAGGCAATCCGTGTAAGCTCTCCGAGCGTATCCAGTTCGGCGAACTGCGCTTCGTCGTTCGCATCGGCAATCGAACCGGGACGCAGGCCGTCACCAAGCGAAAACGAAATATCATAGGCTTTCATAATTTCGCAAATATCTTCGAAATGAGTGTACAGGAAGTTTTCCTTATGATGCGCCAGGCACCAGGCTGCCATAATCGAGCCTCCACGGGAAACGATTCCCGTCGTTCTTTGGGCCGTCAAAGGAATATAGCGGAGGAGCACGCCCGCATGAATGGTAAAATAATCAACGCCTTGTTCCGCCTGTTCAATAAGCGTGTCGCGGTAGATTTCCCACGTCAGTTCCTCGGCCTTGCCTCCCACTTTCTCCAGCGCCTGATAAATCGGCACCGTTCCGATCGGCACAGGTGAATTCCGTACGATCCATTCGCGGGTCGTGTGGATATTTTTGCCCGTGGACAGGTCCATGACCGTATCGGCCCCCCAGCGGGTCGCCCACGTCATTTTTTCCACCTCTTCCTCAATCGAAGATGCTACGGCGGAGTTGCCGATGTTCGCATTCACCTTCACAAGGAAATTGCGCCCGATGATCATCGGTTCGCTTTCCGGGTGGTTGATATTCGAAGGAATAACGGCACGTCCCCGGGCCACTTCATCCCGGACAAATTCCGGCGCCACATTTTCACGGATGGCGATGTACTCCATTTCCGGCGTAACGATCCCCTGGCGCGCATAGTGCATCTGGGTCACATTACTCCCCGGCTTGGCGCGAAGGGGCTTCCGGCTGAGTCCGGGGAACACTTCCGTATTGGCCAGCGCTTCCTCGCTGCGCAGCCCGTTGTCCTCCGGCTTTACGGTACGGCCTTCGTAAGCTTCGACATCGCCGCGCTCCACAATCCAGCCGTATCGGTTCGCAGGCAGACCCCTGCGGATATCGGTCGCCTCTTCGGTATCCGTGTACAAACCGCTCGTGTCATAGACACGGACCGGGGCATTCTCTTCTTCGCCGAACCGCCCGGAGGACGGGCTTAACTTAATTTCCCTCATCGCTACGCGCACGTCCGGACGAGAGCCTTCCACATAAACTTTGCGGCTCCCCGGAAAAGCGGATACGTTAGGCTCCTGGATTTCTGTACTCTTGGTCATTTTAAAAATCCCTCCCGAACTTTATTGGCTTCTTCTGCACGTTTTATAGGAATTTATGACTTCAACGGCGGTTTAATTGTTACACCTGAATGAATGCGTTTAGATCCGGCTAAAAAAATCACGTTTCCCGGTCAAGCAGCCTTGTGTGCCGCAATGATGCCCGTACCGCCGCATACGGTGGCTTATCCCGCAAACAGGCGCGAAAATCTCCGTGCCGCCTCGCGCGGATCGCCGGCGCCGCCGATGGCCGAGATGACGGCCACGCCGTCGGCTCCGGCCGCCAGTACGGCGGCCGCGCCCTCCGGCGTGATGCCGCCGATGCCCGCCAGCGGCAGCGTAATGCCATCCGCCCGCATGGCGGCAATAATGCCCGGGCCCTGCACGGCACGGGCATCCGGCTTCGTCGCCGTGGCGTACATCGGGCCCGCGCCGATATAATCGGCGCCGCAGCGGACCGCCTCCCGCGCCTCGGCGGGGTTATGGGCGGATATGCCGAGTATCCGCCCCTTAAATCTTTGGCGCAGTCCGGTCCGGTCCAACTGCGCCAGGTCTTCCTGGCCGACGTGTATTCCGTCGGCCTCCAGCTCTTCCGCCAGGCGGAGGTCGTCGTTTACGATGAACGGGACTCCCGCCTGGCGGCAGACGCCGAGGAGCTTCCTGCCCAGCTCCGTCCGTTCTTGGCCCTGCAGGGCGCCAGGGCCTTTCTCCCTGAACTGGAACAGCGTGACGCCGCCTTCTATAGCCGCCCGCAAAACGGCAGCGGGATTTCTGCCGCCGCAGTTGGGGCTTCCCATCACGAAGTAAACGTTCAACGCTTCCCTCAGATTGCCGGCATAGCGTTCATCGGCAGCCTTTTCGGTCATAAGCGCCATCCCTCGCTTTCTCCCGCCGCAGCCGGTACCGGTTTAAGGATATCACTTGCGGGTCCGGGTCTGTTGTATCCCCAATGATTGGTCGGCCCGTGTCCGGCTCCTATGTTCAGCGGATTAGCGAGAGCCGCCTGGATAAAGCGTTTGGCGAGCAGCACCGCTTCGTCCACCGGAAGATCCGCGGCAAGCCCCGCTGTCAAAGCCGCGGCGAAGGTACAGCCGGTGCCGTGCGTATGCCTCGTCTCTATCCAGGGAGCCGCAAATTCCGTAAACACGCGGCCGTCGTACAGCAGGTCCAGCGACTGGGCGCGGTCTCCTCCGTGGCCGCCTTTCAACACGACGTAATTTACGCCCCACGCATGAATTCGGCGGGCGGCTTCCTTGCGGTCCGCCATCGTAGCGATCCGCCTTCCCGTCAGCGCTTCCGCCTCCGGGATATTCGGCGTTACAATTTGGGCCAAGGGCAGCAGCAGGCTCCTGAGCGCCTGCACGGCATTCTCCTGCAGCAGGCTTGCTCCGCCTTTGGCGATCATGACAGGGTCCACGACCAGACGCGACCATTTGTAGAAAGATGCGCGGTCCGCTACGGCTTCAATGATCTCCGCACTGAACAGCATGCCTGTCTTCCAGGCGGCGGGCCCGATATCTCCGGCAACCGCGTCGATCTGAGCCGTCACCATGGAAGGAGGAATCGGGTGCACACCGTGAACACCCCGCGTGTTTTGTGCCGTTACGGCCGTTAAAGCGCTTGCTCCGAATACACCGAGCTCCTGGAACGTTTTCAGATCGGCCTGTATGCCGGCCCCTCCACCGCTGTCGGAACCGGCGATCGTGGCCGCCGCAGGAACGAGCGGAGCTTGAAGGGATGGCACGGGCGGACGCTGCTTTTTGTCTAAGGACATGTTCATCGGGCTGCACCTCCATATACTTTCAGTTACCGACATAATTCCGCTTTTTCGTATAGGTCTACACGACTATAGAGTTGCAGTTAGTCACACAGTCGCTGCAGGATTCAATCTCAGAGGCGAGTGCTTTTTCTGGTAACGGTTGGCCTGATGCCAATCTCCCGCCCGTATCAATCCGTCAGCCTATGCTGACTCCCTCCAAAGGACTGCTCGCAGAAGCATAACGCTTGCGGGGGATGCGCCCGGCTTCATATCCGGCTCTGCCCGCTTCCAAAGCCAGCTTCATCGCATACGCCATCCGCACGGGGTCTTCCGCACCGGAAACCGCCGTGTTCAGCAGCACTCCGTCCGCTCCCATTTCCATGGCCAGCGCCGCGTCCGAAGGAGCCCCTATGCCTGCGTCCACGATGACGGGCACGCGCGCTTCTTCGATAATGAAGCCGAGATTCAGCGGGTTGATAATCCCCTGCCCCGTACCGATCGGCGAAGCCCCCGGCATGATCGCATGTACGCCCATCTCCTGCAAACGGCGGGCCAGCACGACATCATCCGACGTATACGGCAGGACAAGAAACCCTTCGGCCAGCAGCATTTCGGAAGCCTTCAGCGTTTCTACCGGGTCCGGCAGCAAGGTCTTGTCACAGCCGATCACTTCCACCTTGATCATGTCGCAGAGTCCGGAAGCTTTCGCCAGCTTGGCGATGCGGACCGCTTCTTGGGCCGTTTTGGCTCCCGCCGTATTCGGCAGCAGTTTAAATTTGCTTACGTCCAGCATGGACAAAAAATTCGGCTGCTCCGGGTCATAAATATTCATCCGCCGGACGGCAAAAGTTAATATCTGCGCTCCGGAAACCTCGACCGCCTTTTTCTGAATCGTAAAATCCGGGAATTTTCCCGTTCCAAGCAGCAGCCTTGAGTTGAATTCGTAAGGTCCGATTTTCAGCATCTTGTCAGCCTCCTCCTACAAAATGAACGATTTCGATCCGGTCGCCGTCCGCCACCGGGGCATCCGCATGGTCTTCCCCCTGCAAAATATGCCCGTTGGTTTCCACGATAAGCAGATTGCGTTTTAAACCGAGGTGCGAGATCAGTCCTTCTACGGTATGTACCGTTTCCGGCACCGTAATGTCGTCACCGTTTATGCGCAGCTTCATCCGTCAAATGCCTCCTTCACTTGCAAAATGCAGCCTCCGGACTGGCATACGGAGCTATGCTCCCAGCCAAAGGAGGGGCCTACTGTCTTACGGCTTCCACTGCCGCCCGTCTGTCCGGCCGGAACGCTTGGAGCAGCCTGCCCGCGCCCGGCAGAGCTTCTTCGGCAGCGGCGGCCCCACCCGTGAGCACCGAAGCGGCAAGCACCCCTGTCGCCTGCGACAGTAAAATGCCGTTGCGGTAATGCCCCAGAGCGGCGAAAAGCCCTTGGCAGGCCGTTATTTCGCCGATGTACGGCATTCCGTCGGGCGTCTGGGGACGCAGCCCCGCCCAGGCGCGCTCCCACTCGGCATCCGCAAGCGCCGGGACGAGCCGCTGTGCCTGCGCGGCCAGCGAAAGCAGGCTGCCGAGGCGCGGGCTACGGTCGAAGGAGCCGGGCTGGGCCGTGGCTCCCACGATGATTCGGCCGCCCGGCTTGGGCACGATGTAACAGCCGCCCGAGGCGATCGTCCTCGCGAAAAGAGGCTGCCGCACCGTGAGGGAGAAGCATTCTCCCTTCACCGGATACACGGGCAGCTCCACGCCCAAGGGCGCCAGAATCTGGGCGCTCCAGAGCGAGGAAGCCAGCACCGCACCGGCGCAGCGGATTTTCCCTTCGCGGGTCTGCACGCCGATCACCCGGCCCGACTCCGTCAGGAGTCCGGTCACGTCGGCGTGCTCCACGATCCGCGCTCCAAGCCGTGCCGCACCGGCGGCCAGAGCGGCCGACAGCTCCGACGCCAGCACGTGTCCCTCTTCGGGCAGGTGAAGCGCGCCCCGGAGCTCCTTGCTCAGCCCGGGCTCCAGCCAGCCTGTCTCGCACGAACTGAGCCATTCCGCCCGGCCGCCGGCCTCCTGGTGGAAACGGGCGTCCGCTTTGAGCGCAGCCGCTTCGCCATCGGTCCAGGCGGCTTTGAGCATACCCCGGCGTGTGAGGCCGATATCCAGGCCCGTCAGCTCTTTCAGCTCCTCCGCCAGATCGGGGAACATATCCCGGCTCCGGCGGGCAAAATCAAACATCGGCCCCGCTTCGTGCATTTCGGATTGGGCCCCGAGCATCCCGGCTGCCGCGCCTGACGCCTGGCCGGCAATACGCTCTTTTTCCAGCAGAGTCACACGGACTCCCCGCTTCGCCAGCTGGTAGGCGATCGAGCAGCCGATAACGCCACCTCCGATTACGACAATATCCGTATCCCGATTCATCCCAGTTCTCCTCCTGTTTTCTCCCGCTGCCGGGCAAAATCCAGTTCATGCCGGTAACGTTTCGCAGCTTCCGCGGGATTCTCCGCTTCCCATATGCCGCTCATGACCGCCACCCCCGCCGCTCCCGCACGCATCACCTCGGCGCAGTTCCCCGGAACAATTCCTCCGATCGCGATAACCGGGAGGCCTGCGCAAGCCAGCACCGTCTCCCGGAGAGTCTCCGTGCCGCGCGGGGCCGCACCGGGTTTGGAGCCTGTGGCGAATATATGGCCGAATATCACATAATCGGCCCCCTCCCCCGCGGCGCCGCCTCCTTCCTGAGGCCCGTGAACGGAAACGCCGACTCGCAGGCCGGGGAATCCCTTTTTCACGGCGGAGGCGGGCAGGCCGCTTCCCGGAAGCTGAACTCCTCCCGCTCCCGACAACCAGGCCGCATCAGCCCGGTCGTTGACGACAATTTTCCCCGGCGGAACCCCGCAGGAGGACAGGCCGGCGAGCAGCGCCCACAGTTCCCGCGGAGACTTGTTTTTTTCACGCACATGAATGGCCGTTACATAAGGATGGATAGCGGAGGCGATCCGTATAAGCACCTCCGGCTTCTGCCTTCCGGTCGAGATGGCGTGAAGCTCCGGTCCGGCGGGATATAGGATCATCTCGGTTGTCTCCTTTCGCTTTATGTACGGGCTAACTTATATTCCCGAAGAGAATGGCCTCCCTGCGGAAGAAACGCAAACAGACGCAATAGACGCAAAAAAACCACTTTCCGCAGAAAGTGGTTTCCCATATACCGCTGCACACGCGAGCCTGAACGCCGCTCCGCCTATCGGCGGAAACGGCCGGAGCCGCTTCGTTTCATCCGGTCTTCCCGCACTTACGCCGCCGGGCGGTTCGTAAGTCGGCAAGATTTTCCGGAACAACCGGCAGAACTTCAGGTTTGCAGTGAACTAAAAAAGACCGGACGGAATATACCGTGCGGCCTTGGTCGGCAGGGTTATTCTCTCTACGCTGGCATTACCCAGATCAGATACGGTTAGTGACATTCGCGGTCACACTCTCAGCCGGACTTCATCCAGCTCCCGAAACATATAAGGTTATCTTTACCTTACCCTATCCATTTTCCAATTACAAGCTAAATTTTCTCTCGAAGAACCGTACGAAACCGAAATTTTTTTCTTCCGGCAAGCTTCGTCTGTCCGCTCCCGTATGTTACCATCCTCTCCTTTTGCGTCAAAGAAAGGGGTCTTCGGGTAATAAAAAAATACGATCGGGCGGTGTTCATCTCATCAAGGGGAACCGGCCCATATACCGTATCCGAAGGGGAGGAATGTCCGATGGCAGCACTGACCGAGGAAGAAAGAAACAAGCTGGAGCAGCGGCTTTACAAGGAAAAAAGCGAGCTGGAGCACGTGCTTGAGTCCGACCGGGAGGAAGACTCCCTGAGAGACTCTACCGGAGAATTATCCTCATACGACAATCACCCTGCCGACATCGCAACCGAAGCGTTCGAACGAGGCCGGGATCAGGCGGTGGATGAAAATATGGAACAGCAGCTTACAGACGTTAAACATGCGATCGGCCGGCTTGAATCCGGTTCCTACGGCGTATGCGAAGTATGCAAGGAGCCGATTCCGTTCGAGCGGCTGGAGGCGATTCCGTGGGCTTCTACCTGCGTTGAACATTCGCAGACACGTACGGAAGACGATTCCGTAAACCGACCGGTAGAAGAAGAAATTCTCGAACCGATTCTGGAGTCTCCGAACGATGACGATACGGGCCGCTCCGAAATCGACGACGTGGACGCCTGGAAAACGGTAGAAGAATACGGAAACAGTTCCGACACCCGCAGGACGGGAAACGCTCAGCCGAAAGATCCCGCGGACGATTGCGAAGATGAGAAGTAAAAAAGCATAAAAAAAGGATGAGGCATTCGTAAAGAATCCCTTCATCCTTTTTGGCATGTCGCCTGTATCGTCTTTAACATGTGGCATGTGTAACGCCCGCCGCAGGTTGCCGGCAAGCCTAGCTTTCTTCTTCCGTCAGCCGGTATCCGCAGGTTGTGCAGAACTGCATACCGGGTTCGATGTCTTCTTTGCACTGGGGGCAGAAAGGCTTCAATTCCATAATCGCCGTAAAATCCGCCTGCTCCTGAACCGGTTCGAATTTCCGCCCGCAGTTCGGGCAAAACCGGGTATCCACCGCGACCACGTGTCCGCATTCGCACGATTTTTCGTCGTACAGACTGTAGATGCGGTCCTGCATCGCCTTGATCTCATCTTCGATAGCCTGGAGCTCAGCCGTTACGGCCGCGACCTGCGTCTCCGGATAAGGCTGCTGCTTCTTGCCCGCTTCGTAGACGAATTCGCCGATCTGCGTATACAGTTTCTGCATATCTCTCTGCTTAGCCGCAATTTGCAGCTTCAACCGGTTAACTTCGATCGTCTGCTGCGCTTTTTTCCCCGCTTCGGCTGCGCCCTGTTTAATCTTCCCGATAAATCCGGACATAGGGTACCTCCTTGATGTTAAGATTGCATGGGCACAATCTGACTTTTTTAATACCCCCATTATACCCGTTTCCCGCTGGATGCGCGAATTTCGGCCTCGTTACAGTGTATGGGCCCGTTCCGGAAAAAAGGACACCAATTCCGCTTTGCCCCGTAATTTAAGAAATTCCTTGAAATATCCGGGTTCGATTAGGTGGCAGCTTGAAGGGCGAGACCGGGCTGATAGTTGGCGCAGGCCATCGGCCGGAGGACGGACAGACTGTGTATGCAGATGAGCCATATTTCTTCGAAAACGGCCGTCAGCCGGTATCCTTTTGCAAAGTTTACGGCGCCCCTTCCCTGCTTTCCCTTCGCATCCCGCAGTGCCGGCGTACGGTTTTTCCTGCATGACGGCGGTGTGTCGGTCTGTACGAAAAAGCGCCCCGGCCTTAAGGTCGAGACGCTTGCCGTATTCTCCCATCCGATGTTCGTATCCGATATGTGATACAGAAAATTTTTGCAAAAAAAGCCCGGTTCCCGTCAGTTCCCGGCGGTCGCTTTAATTTCACGGGATGGATCGGAGCCGCTGTCCCCCACCAGCTGCAGATCAAAACCCACCTCGAACATCCGGTTCCACGGCAGATGGACGTTGGTGAGCTCGATCCGCCCGGGCGTCAGCCCGGCAAGACGCTCGTCGGCAAACGAACGGAGCTTCTCCGCGACGACGGCTTCGATTTCCGGCTGCTTGCCCGCCATGCCGAAATAGCCCGCTCCGAACGCCGGAAGCACGTTCGCCGTCACATCCTTGCGGATGAGGGCCTGATACCCCCAGTCTTCTACCAGCCGGTAGAAGTAGAAGGCCCTGCTGCTCCGCTTCTGGGCTTCGCTCCGCAAACGGCCTTCCGGCACCCCGTCAGCATCGGTGCCGCCGGCAGTTTCCCGCGCGCCCGCGTAATACGCCTCGATGACGGCGTGCGCGATGACGGTGCCCAGCGTATTGCCGGAGGTGTTCCACCCGGCATACGCGGCCAGCCCCTCAAGCTGGCCCTGACGGGCAAGCAGCTTGAGCAGCACGGTATCGCCGCCGTTGCAGACCGCCACATCGGCCAGGGCTACGGTCCGCCCTTCTCCGAGATACACGCGCATCGCCTGGGCGAACTCGCGCAAATTCACCTCGGAGAAGTAGGACCAGTGCCGCTGGCTCCACGCCTGCGACGTTTCCGCCATGTCCGATTCGCCTACAGGCGGCGAATTGACCATCAGCACGGCGTCGGCTCCCTGCGAGCTGTCCGCCATAAAAGCGCCTGCACTCGTCAGGTGCGCCTTAATGCTCTCGTTCAGACTGCGGTCTTCGTACTTCGGAATGCAGAAAGGCCCCCTCGTGGAGGAATAGCGGACGAACAGCTTCGGAAGATAGCCTTTGCTCTCGCAGAAAATCCGGGCAAACAGCGTACAGCCGATTTCGTCCGCACCGGGATATATGGCAACGCGGTCCGTCAGGTCCAGCTCTTCCGAGAGGACCGCTAGCGCTCTCTGCTCCAGCGGGGAGAAGCCGTACTGGGAATTATCGTCGAGCGGGATGATCAAATAATCGATAATGCCTTCCTCCGCGAGCTCCAGCGCCGTCCGGTTGACGAAAGCGTTGATTTCGCGCCGTCCGGTGAAATCCTCCAGCACATCCTTCGGAACTTTGCCCAGAATGCCGGCGAAAATCAGCTCTTCTTCGTCTGTCAGCGCTTCCTGCTCCTTCTTGTCCGTATACCAGCCGTACAAGAACAGCTCGCGGCCGTAATCCGCGTAATAATCCGGCTCCTCTTCGCTGCTGGAGTAGGCCGGCACTCTCATAATCAGATTAAAAGCGTGAATCCGCAGGTCCGGCTTAGTTCTTTTGAGTTCACGCAGCACTTCAAGACGCTTAAGCGCATCCTCACGGGTCAAATAGTGCAGCCGGGAAGGTACGATCCCTCCGTAAACGAGCATATCCAGCGACACCAGGGCATAGTCCGCCTCTTCCGCTTCCTGGAGCAGCCAGTTTTTAAGAGCCTCCGTATCCCCCGGTGTTTTCTTGCGGCCCAGGATGGACACGGGTGGAGCGGCAAGCTCCAAATCGGTCATTTCGGCCAAACGCTTCGGATATTCCAGATTACACGGCCGCTCGTCGAGCGGTACAAATACGATTTTCGTCATCCCATTGATCTCCCCTGATCAGAAAAAGTGATAATGCGCAATCGTCCGGCAGAACCGGTCTAAACGTGTATACGCACAAAGTCGACAAAACGTTTTGTGATCTGCTGAGGCCTCGTGATAGCGCCTCCAATAACGACGGTATGCGCTCCGCTGCGGAAGCATTCGGTTGCATCTTCCCGGGTATGAATACGACCTTCGGCGAATACCGGGATGTCGGCCCGGGCGGCCATTTCGCGGATCAGCTTGAAATCCGGACCTTCCTGCTGCGGGCTGTACGGCGTGTACCCGGACATCGTCGTAGACAAGATATCGAAGCCGGCTTCCTGGGCATAGAGCCCTTCTTCAACGGTGGAGATATCCGCCATGAGAAGAACATCGGCCCGTTTTTTGATCCCGGACACGATTTCCTTCAGCGTCTCTCCTTTGGGCCGCGGCCTCATCGTCGCATCCAGCGCGATAATATCCGCCCCCGCCCGCCAAACGGCCTCCACTTCTTCCAAGGTAGGCGTAATATATACATCGCTGCCTTCATAGTCACGCTTCCAGAGCCCGACAAGCGGCAGTTTTACTCTCGATTTAATCGCGGCGATATCGACCGGCGTATTGGCTCTTATGCCGACTGCTCCCCCGGCCTCCGCGGCCAGCGCCATCCTGACCATCATTTCGCTTCCGAACAATGGTTCGTCCGGCAATGCCTGGCAGGATACGATAATTCCTCCCTTGACTGCTTCCAACAGGCTGTGTTTTTCCATCGCTGTACCTCCGTTAGTTATAAGACCGTCCGGCACCGCTGCCGGCATTTATAAGAAAACCCGTCACTTTATTATATGAAGTAATTATCCGTAATTCAACTTAATTTTGGAGCAATTTTTCTTTATTCTTAAATTCATCGGATTCCTCTCACAATCTGAAACAAGACTTTGGACCTTAAATTTCTAAAGTATCTACTTTTATAGACACATATTTCCAACAAAAAGTTACATAATCCGCTGTTTTTTGACTTTTTCTACTTAAGAGAAGCGGACCAAAGAATCAGCCGGCCTTCCTTACAACAGCCGCAGCCTTGAAGCTAACCCCGAGCGGTCTTAAGGTTCAGAGTCTTTCAGTAAAGCACCACCCGCCTCTCCAAGCTCCGGCAAATAAAAAAAGCCCTGTGCTTACGCACAAGGCTTAAAACGGCTTTACTTGACGTTTACTGACGTTACTGCCCTTTCATCCATCCGAAAGGCTCGGAACCCGGAAGCTCGGCCGGACTCGGCTGCAGCCCGTCCTGGGCCAGGAACCAATCCCGCAGCATCGCGAGAAGCTGGGCGCTGTTCACCGGCTTGGTAATGTAATCCGAGGCTCCCGCTTCCAGACACTGTTCGCGGTCACCTTTCATCGCTTTCGCCGTGAGCGCAATGATCGGCAGGTCTTGGAACTGAGGTCTGCGGCGGATTTCCCGCATCGTTTCGTATCCGTCCATAACCGGCATCATGATATCCATCAGAACGATATTAATGTCCGGCATTTGCTCAAGAATCTCGATGGCGTCATGACCGTTCTCTGCGGATATAACCTTCATGTTCTGGCGTTCCAGAATGGTCGTCAGAGCGAAAATGTTGCGGATATCGTCGTCGACGATGAGCACCTTTTTCGAATCGATCATTTCGTTGGACTGGTGCTTTTTAATCAGAATATCTCTCTGGCCGTCATTGAGGTTTTCCAGCTTGCGGTGAAGGAACAACATCGTTTCGTCCACAATCTGAATCGGCGACTTCACTTCCTTGATGACTGCGATGGAACGCAGCTCCTCCAGGTCGTCCTCTTCCTCTTTGGTCAGCTTCTCGGTCCGGTTGATCAGAACCGGCTTGTATTTGTTTTTGGCGTTCTTCTGCATTTCTCGCACGAACTGGGCCGGGCCCATGTCCGGCAGGTCCGTATCGACGAGCACGCAGTCGAAGTCCTTGGTTTTCAGCTGGTTCAGCGCCTTGCGGCCGGTATCGGTCGCGCTGACCTTAATGTCGCTGTTCTTCACGAGATCCACCGTCTGTCTGCGGCGCTCCGAATCGGACATTCCGACCAGAAGCTGCTGGAACGGTTTGCTGCCGAAATCATTGAGCTTATCGATCGCATTCTCCAGATCTTCGTTCTTGATCGGCTTGCAGAGGAAGTCGAACACGCCTTTCTGCAGAAGCTCGGTCGCGTCGTCTTCGATCGTCATCACCGTTACCGGGATATGACGCAGCTCAATGTCGTCTTTCAGCTGATCCAGAACGGAGGACCCGTTCATATCTTCCAGACGCAGATCAAGCGTAATGGCAACCGGCTTGTACCTCTTGGCGAGAGCGACCGCCTTGTTGCCTTTCGGCGTGATAATGGCTTTCAAGCCTTTTCTGTGAAGCATATCCAGCAGAATCTCATTGAATTTCATGTCGTCTTCCACGATCAGGAACACGCGGTCGCCCGCTTCAATGTTCGCACGGTCATCTACGAGCTGTGTCGTATCGAACCGGTCGTATTCGTACTTCTTAGGCTGCGGCGCCGGTACGTCGATCACTTCAGGCACATAAGCGGCGGCCGCTTCCAGCATGGCCGGATCGAGATCGACCGGCAGGAAGAGCGTAAAGGTGCTGCCGACGTTCACTACGCTGAACAGCGTGATCTCACCGCCGAGCATGCCCGCGATTTCGCGGGAAATCGCAAGACCGAGGCCCGTTCCGCCGTATTCGCGGTTCGTGCTGCCGTCCGCCTGCTGGAACGCTTCGAAAATAATCTGCTGCTTGTCCTCGGAGATGCCGATTCCGGTATCCCCGACGGAGAAGGCCAGCACCATTCGGGCGCGGTTCAGCGATTCATTGTCCTGGCTCCAGCCGCTGCTCGCCCGGCGCATAAGGAGAACGACTTCGCCCTTCTCGGTGAACTTGAAGGCGTTGGATAACAGATTTTTCAATATTTGCTGCAGGCGCTTGGAGTCGGAAATAATGGATTCCGGCAGCGCTTTTTCCTGCTTGATTTTGAAATCGATTTTCTTGTCCTGAGCAATATGCCGGAAAGTCCGCTCCATATTGTCGGTAATCTCGGTAAGCTTGATTTCGGTGAAGTCCGGCGTAATCGTACCGGATTCGATTTTGCTCAAATCGAGAATATCGTTAATCAAGTTGAGCAGGTCAAGACCCGAATCATGGATCGTACGCGCGAATTTCACCTGATCGTCGGTCAGGTTATGGTCCGGATTCTCGGAAAGCTGCTCGGCCAGCAGAAGCAGGCTGTTCAGCGGTGTCCGCAGCTCATGAGACATATTGGCCAGGAACTCCGATTTGTACCGGGACGTCAGTGCAAGCTGCTCCGCCTTCTCTTCGAGGAAACGTTTCGCCTGCTCGACCTCGTTGTTCTTGCTTTCGACTTCCGCTTTCTGAATAACAAGCAGCTTCGCTTTGTCTTCCAGCTCGTCGTTCGTGTTCTGGAGCTCTTCCTGCTGCTTCTTAAGCTCTTCCGCGAGAGACTGCGACTGGGACAGCAGCTCTTCGGTTCTCATGTTCGCCTGCATCGTATTCAGCACGATTCCGATACTCTCGGTCAGCTGGTCGAGGAACGCGATGTCGATCTCCGTGAAGCGGCGGAAGGAAGCCAGCTCCATTACGGCAAGCACCTGGTCCTCGAACATGATCGGCAGAAGCACGATGTTAAGCGGTGCGGCTTCGCCGAGGCCCGAGCCGATTACCACGTAATCCTCCGGCACGTTCGTCAGCAGAATGCGCTGCTTCTCGATGAGGCATTGGCCGACCAGGCCTTCGCCCAGACGGAATTCGTTGGACAAGTGCTTGCGCTGCTGATAAGCATAGCTGGAGAACATGCGGAGCACCTGCTCCTCGCCGTTCGCTTCGTTCATGTAGAACACGCCGTGCTGCATGGAAACGAGCGGAGCCAGCTCCGACATGATCATGCGGCACACTTCGTACAGGTCGCGCTGACCCTGCAGGAGGCGGCTGAACCGGGCCAGGTTGGTTTTAAGCCAATCCTGCTCCGTATTGATCCGCGTCGTTTCCTTGAGGTTGCGGATCATCTCGTTGATGTTATCTTTGAGTGTTCCGACTTCGCCCGCCGCGATGACATCGATAGTCCGCGACAAGTCACCCTTCGTCACCGCGGTCGCGACGTTTGTAATCTGGCGCACCTGAGTCGTCAGCGTGGACGCCATGTAGTTTACGTTATCGGTCAAGTCACGCCACGTGCCGGAAGCCCCCGGCACATGTGCCTGACCGCCCAGCTTTCCTTCGGCCCCTACCTCGCGGGCCACGGTCGTAACCTGGTCAGCAAACGTATCGAGTGTATCGATCATGTTATTGATTGTTTCGCTCAAATCGTAGATCTCGCCCGCCGCGTCTACCATCAGCTTCTGCTTCAGGTTACCGTTGGCGACGGCCGTTACGACCTTGGCGATGCCGCGCACCTGGTTGGTGAGGTTGGTCGCCATGATGTTAACGTTGTCGGTCAAGTCTTTCCAGATTCCGCCGACCCCGTTCACATGCGCCTGGCCGCCCAGCTTACCGTCGGTTCCTACCTCTCGGGCTACACGCGTAACCTCGGAGGCGAATGAACTGAGCTGATCCACCATCGTGTTGATCGT
>NZ_FNVF01000007.1:30953-96586 GCF_900107975.1 Paenibacillus sp. UNC499MF | reverse complement strand
CCTTCCGTTCCTACTTCCCGGGCCACGCGGGTAACCTCGGAAGCGAACGTGCTCAGCTGATCCACCATCGTGTTGATCGTATTCTTGAGCTCCAGGAACTCGCCCTTCGCGTTAACGGTAATCTTGCGGGACAGGTCGCCTTTCGCCACCGCCGTCGTCACATCCGCAATGTTCCGGACCTGGTCCGTCAGGTTGCTCGCCATGTTGTTGACGCTCTCCGTCAAATCGCGCCACGTACCGGATACGTCCGTCACTTCGGCCTGACCGCCCAGTATGCCTTCCGTTCCTACCTCCCGCGCCACGCGCGTAACCTCAGCCGCAAACGTCCCGAGCTGACTGACCATGCGGTTGATATTATTGGCGGTACGCAAAAATTCGCCCGTAAGAGCGCGCCCTTCAAACTCCAGCTCCACTTTCTGCGAAAGATCGCCCTGCGCCACGGCGTTAATCACCCGTACCATCTCGCTCGTAGGCTGAATCAGATCGCTGATCAGATTGTTCAGGGAATCGTTGAACGCGTTCCAGCTTCCGCCGTTGCTCCGGCACATAAAGCGGCGGTTCGTATTGCCTTCCTTGCCGACCACACGCTCGACCGTCTGCACTTCCTGCACCACGTTCTCCTGCATATCGAGGATATCGTTAAGCGTATCGGCGATTTTCCCCGGCATTCCGTTCAAATCATAGGGCATACGCACCGAAAAGTCGCCCTTCTTAAAAGCCAGCAACACCTGAAGCAACTGTTTTTCGTCCAAAACATCTAGGGAATCATTGGATCTCTGGTCTTGTTCCGACATACGGCTTTTCCTCCGAGTTTGTATATATAGAAAAAATGAATCGAAAATTTTGAATTATGTCAACTTTAATAGTAGTGTTTCTAAAAACCGAATACAATAGAAAGTAGAGGAAATTGATATACTTTTCGCAAGCATAGCCCTTCTTCGCCGAAGTCCGGCCCGTGCTGCGTTACCGCTTACATATCGCCGGTTTATCCCCCTTTTCCGCTCAAGTGACAGAATTATTTCCCTTTGGCCTTACACGTCCTTTGTAGATACGTACCCTTGCCCAGATAGTTTCTGTTTGTAAAAAAATTGTCACAACAACAATCCCTTGTAAAAGAATATAAGAAACATTTTTCGACATTTAGGCACGCTGATGCGCTTTTCTACCCGCTTCTTTTAACTTTGAAACAGGGTTTTCGGACTTTTTGAAAAAAGTTTTTCCGGGTTTTATACAAACCGTACGGGGACGGGAAAAAAGGCGAAAATACGCAAAATCAAAAACAGGTTTACAAGCATGTTCAGAGCAGCGTACAGAGGGATAAAAACGGCCCTTTCTGTTCTATTAAAGTCTGATCTATTAAAGATGGAGGTCATCTGCGCAGGAAAATAGAAAATTCATTGTAAGATGTCGATAAAGGGCAGTCCCTCCGCCCGCATACATAGGGAAGTATTCGTTATCCGGGGGAAAAAGTTGATTTCGCGGGGAGTTTTACAGGTTGAAGGCAGCTTTGCCGGCGGTAGCGATTACGGACCAACTGTCGTTTTTCATTTACAGCGCAGCGTGCTTCTCCTATAATAAAGGAGTAAAATTTCTTTCTGATAATTAATTAAGGAAAATTAATTCTTCTAAAATTACGAAGCGGGGGAAAAGGTTCATGTCTTCTTACGCAGCGATCGGCATCGACATTGGGGGCACCCACATTAAAAGCGGCCTCATCCTTCCTGACGGAAAGGTGCTCGCCTCCCGCAAAACCGAGACGGAAGCGTCCGCCGGAAAAGCCGGCCTAATGGCAAAGCTCGCCGGACTTATGCAAACGTATTCAGAAGAGGCGGCTGCCGCAGGCGTTAAGCTGGCCGGAACCGGAATCGGCAGCGCCGGCTATATCAACCGCGAAGGAACCGTAGCTTTCGCGACCGGTAACTTGCCCGGCTGGAGCGGAACGACGCTGCGCGCGGACATCGAGAAGCTGTCCGGCCTGCCCGCAGCCGTCGACAACGATGTCAACGTCATCGCCCTCGGCGAGCAGTGGCTTGGCGCGGGACGGGGCTGGGACACGTTCCTGTGCGTAGCGCTGGGCACGGGGGTCGGCGGCTGCTACATCCGTGAGGGCAGCCCCCTGCACGGGCGTGACGGCTTCGCGGGAGCCTACGGCCATATGGTCGTCGCTTTCGGCGGCGAACCGTGCACGTGCGGCCACCGCGGCTGCTGGGAGCAGTACGCGTCCGTGACCGCGCTGAAGCGCCTCATTCGCGAACGGGGCGGGAAGACGCTGATAGAAGCGTCTCCGCCGGAGCTGTTCGCGCGCGCCCGCGCCGGGGACGAGACCGCTATGGCCATCGTGCGGCTGTACGCCGAGTACGTCGCGACGGGGCTCAGCGGTCTCATCCACGCGTTCAACCCGCCCGCCATCGTCGTGGGCGGGGCCGTCACCGAACAGGGAGACTTCCTGTTCGATCTGATCCGCCGGCATGTCCTGGACATGACCATGCCGGCTTACACGGCGGCGCCTGTCGCGATCGTGCCGGCCGAGCTTGGCGGTACGGCAGGCATGTTCGGCGCCGCGAAGCTGCTGTTCGACCGTCTGAGGGCCGAACAGTCTTAAAGCAAAAGCCCTTCGCGCGATGCGAAGGGCTTTTGCTTATTGCTCCGGCGCCGCGGGACCCCGCCCCGGCCGCCGTGCCGCTGGCGAGCCGCAGCTCCGCCGGGAGCCTTGCGCGCCGGGCGCCGCACGGCCAGTGCCCGTTCCGCTCATGCGGGATTCGCCAGTCCTGTGCGGATCGCTGTGGCGTCAAAGGCCTGCCCGCCCGGCTCATGCGGGCCCGTCCGGTCCTGCAGGATCTCTGAGGCGCCGTCCTAACGGGCGCAAACACGCACCAAGGCCATGAGGCAGGAGCAGCTCCCGCGGTTCACCCCGCAATGCTGAAATCCTCGCTAATACGGGCCGCTTCCTAAGTCCTTGCACGGACTTATGCTGGCTCGTACTCCCCGGTTGCGTCGCTATTGCGTAAATGCGGCCTCTTCGTATTCAACCGTCAGAGGCCGGGTTTAACGGGTTGGGAACGGCCGAAATAAGACGGATCTTCAACACATTTGTACAGGCCTTGCTCTCTATCCCCCGCCTCCCGGCATTCCGGCTATCTTACGGCGTACCGCCGCCTGTTCCGGTAGCTCCGGTACGTCCAGATGCAGACGGCCAGCCAGAAACCGCTGGCCAGATAGCCACCCAGCACGTCGCTCGGATAATGCACGCCGAGGTAGATACGGGCGAGTCCCATCGCCACGATCATTGCGGACGCCAGCACGATGAGAACGGTTCTTCCCGCCGTGCTGGAGATATGCTTCCAAAGCAAATAAACCAGGATGCCGTACAAGGCGACCACGGCCATGGAATGACCGCTCGGGAAGCTGAATCCCGCCTCTTCCATAATAATTTTGATGGTCGGGCGTTCCCGCTGGAAGATCTTTTTAAGAATCGTATTCAAAATAGCGGAACCGCCGATAGCGGCGATAAGCAGAATGACTTCCGACCGGTGCTTCAGCACGAAGTATAAATACAGAGCGGCGGCAATCGTAATGAACGGGACGACGGCCGAGGAACCGATTTCGGACAGCAGAGCGGCTGCCGCGGTTAAGCCGGGACTTTCCGCCCCCTGCACGAACGAAATGATCGTCTCGTCGAACATGGCAACCTGCTGGCGGCTGACCAGCAGCGCCACCATGCCGAAGCATAGGGCAAGAAAAAGACAAACGAGAAAAGAACGGGTCAGCAAAACGTTTAATTTTGTATTCATTGCGATGAAAAGTCTTCCTTTCTTCACTTAATTCCTGGTCCTGAACAAAGATCGGGAACAGCCTGATCATACCATATTTTAATAATTTGTTAAAAAAACGCCCCCCGAAAGCAAAAGAAGCTTTCCATTAATCCCATAAGGAATCATTGGAAAGCTTCTGTTATTTAATGTTTCAGCGGGTGCCCGGAAACCTCCGGTCAGCGGCTTTTTATAAGAAGCTCGACAGCTTCCTGCACTAATTTGCCGGTATCCTTGCCCTGCTGTTCCTCCTGCCGGATGCAGTGCTCGAGATTGGTGGCTACGATATACGCCATCGCTTTATCGGCCGCGCTTCTGACAGCGGAGAGCTGAGCGACGACATCTTTGCAGTCTTTTTCATCTTCCACCATTTTGAGAATGCCGCGTACCTGGCCTTCCATCCGCTTGAGACGGCGGACTATGCTTTCATCGTAGTTCATCATGATCTTCCTTTCCGTGTAATGCCGATTGCGTCCTTGTTAAGGGCAGCCTGCCCCGCACGTCTTCTCGGGACAAGTCCCCAGAGCGCGAAGTTCAGAACGAAGCTGCATGGCGTACAGCCCTTTGAAACCCCGCCTTTTCAAAAAGCGGGCCGCTTTCTTGATATGACGGTTGGAGTCCCCGACGAGCAGTACCCGGTCTTCCGGAGAGAACTCATCCTTCCACAAGTAAGGGAGACGGCCGACGGACATATTAATGGAAGGAAAGCCTGCCGCCTCTTCGTAATCCGAAGCGTCACGCACGTCCAGCACTTTAATCCGTCCTTCATCCCTGGAAGTCACAAGCTCTCTCGCCTTCTCTTGACTGAGATACGACAAGCCCCTTACCGGAAGCCAGCTCAGCACAAGCGCCAAGATCATCATTCCCGCGATGATCTCCCACATAATCATTCGACATTCCCTCCCTATTCACGCTGTTGACAGCTATAAATCGGTTGCCGGTCTATCCGCCGTCTTTTGCGGCGCTTTCCCTCTTGCTCTAACGCCCGTATGAAACCCGGTCCGTCCAGTCGTTCATACCGCCGGTCATGTTAACGACGTTGAAATTATGCTCTGCAAGCAGTTCACAGGCCAATCCGCTGCGGCTGCCGCTTCGGCATACAACTGTAATTTCCCGGCCCCGGTCCAACTCGTCAATTCTCTGCATCAGCTGTCCCAACGGGATATGAACGGCCTGCCCGATATGCCCGTCCGCCCATTCACCATCTTCCCTGACATCCAGGATAAACATATCCTCACCGTCTCGAAGCCGTGCGGCGACCTCTTCCGGGGTACAGCTTTTTGGAATTTGAAAAGCCATACAGCTCTCTCCTTATATCGTATCTGTCTTTATTATCTCCGGTAATATACCCATACGGGTATAATCCTATGATAGGTTTTAATCCTCTAACTGTCAACATAAAAATTACAGACTAGTCCGTGCCGAAAACTGTGGATAAATCCACATGTGGATATGTTTATAAATTTTTCAAACTTATGCACAGCTTGATATTTTAGTCTGTTGATTTGTGTATAACTCTGTGTATAGATTTAGAATTTGTTAACGGCGGGTTTTATATCTTACCATCATCCTTGCCAAAATAAAAGAAAAGAACTCAGATTCGGAGTTCTTTTCGGGGTGTTTTACTTATGAACTTATGTATGGCGCCCTTGAAGCTAATGAAGCTAACTTCTCAGCGAAGGCCGCGTTCAAACAAAAACGCAATATAGTCGGTCGGGGTGCCCTTATGACCGAGCTGGCGCAGCATGGCGGATATATTGCCGCGATGATACGTCCCGTGATTCACCACATGCTGAACCAAGGCGTAAACACGGGTTTCAAGAGAACCGAACTGAGGATGCGACGGAGCCGTTTCGGCGGCCGCCCCTTCCCCTTCGGCGAAGAAAGCCCGGTACTTCTCAACGGCCAGAGCGAATCTCTTCTGCAATTCGTCCAGCGAGTCCCCCCGGCCCTGTGCGTAAAGGTCCGTCACGACTTTCCTGGCTTCTTGATAGCCGCCCCCTTTCATAATAACCAGCCACATTTCATCCATCATGTAGATATGATTCAAAGCGTCCGCAACGGACGGAAAAATGCTCTGAATCTGCTCGAAGGACAGCTCCTCGGGCAGGGCCTTGAGACCCGCAAAAACTTTCTCGTTTGCCCACACATGGTAGTCGTACTGCTGCTCCGCGTAATTGCTTAATACAGCGGTCTTTTCCAGCTCCTGATTATGCGTATCGGATGTCATTCCGGTTCCTCCCTGTTCCTGTGGATATGTTGAGGTGCTGCTTTTACGGCCTGCGCATAACTTCGCCCCAAGCCCTATTAATCGCTTGCAGGTGTGCGACGCCATCCTGTACGCCGGGAACTGCCCGTCGTCCGGGCTTCTTCTTTTTACCCGAAGCTTCCTTGCCTTATTAGGATAACCCAGATTAACTGACAATTCCGGTCAGTGAAAAGCTAAAGCTGTTTATAAAATTCAAGCAGATCGGACGTTACATGAACCAGCTGCTCTTTCAACAGAGGAGGTTCGACAATTCGGATCGACTTCCCGTAGATCATCAGAAAATAAGGGACAAAGCTGCGAATCGCCTTTTCTTCCAGCTTCATATGTATCTGATCCGTCGTGCGGTCGACTATCGCATGGCTGAACAGCCAGTGATCGCACAGCTCGGTTATCGCCTGAGGCGCCCCTTGTATGACGATGGAGACAAGCTGATCCTCCCGGCTGGTATCGGGCAGTAGATTGTTCATAAAAAACTGGCGGGCGGAAAACCCCGCCGGTCTGGTAAAGATGCCCTCCGTCCCGGACAAAGCCCGGATACGGTCGACGCGGAAGCTCCGGAGCTCGCCGCGAAGGTGGCAGAAGGCGACCAAATACCATTTGCTTTTCCAGTGAACGAGCCCGTACGGATCAACACTCCTGCTCTGGCCCTGGCTCCCCGCGAAATTTCCCTTGCTGTATTCCATATGGAGCGTATGCCCGTCGGCAACGGCTATCTCCAGCATTTGCAGATAGGCCTCCAGGGAAGAATCCGTCGGAGGGTGAATGACATCGAAGCCTGCCTCGTGCCGCTGGATGGCGTTAAGCTGCTCGGGGTTCGTATACTGCTTGAGCTTCCCCACGGCGCTGTTCAGCGCGTCCCCGAACGGGTAGCCCGCTTCCTGCGCGAATATGGCGGCATGAACGAGGGCTTTCTGCTCGGCGGCATTAAAGAAGAGCGGCGCCTCCCGGAAATTCGGCAGCAGACTGTATCCGCCGTTATGGCCGGAATCCGCCAATATCGGCACTCCGCTGGCGCAGAGCGCATCTATGTACCGGTACACGGTCCGGATGTTGATTTCAAGCGCCTCGGCCAGTTCGCGGGCGGTCATTTTTCTCCCCGACTTTAAGTGCCACAGCACGGCAAGCATGTTATCCGCTTTAGACATGTTCTATCACCTCGCGCTCATTTCCGGACATTTCCATTCTAGGGCCGCGGGGACGAAGTTTCAATCGGGGATTTAGTTACCTCAGTAACAAGAAAAAAGGACCTAGCCGCACATTAGCGGTAGATCCTTTCGTTAATAAAATCAGCAAGCAAAATCTATTTATAGTAACTTCTTAGTATAACGAATAAAAAAAGCTCAATTGAATAGGTTTTCTGTAGTATTGATCTTTTCCACTCGTATGTGCATATGAAAATCCACATTCTTTAAGAAAGCCTACTGAAAAAGAACCTGTTGTAGTACTGGTAGTTTTTACAGTAACAGTAGCAGTACCCGAAGAATTTATTTGTGTAGTCGGAAATACACTGCCTGTATTTGTAGAAATTGTATTGGCCACTCTGTTTTCTAATGTCCAACTTCCAGAAGAGGCTTCTGACCATGCGGTACTTAATATACCATTAATCTGACGGTAAGAACCCTTGGTGTATACATTAAGTTGTGTAGTTAGTCTGCTTGTTGAAGGACCATCAGTTCTATCTTGAAAAGTCGTTACAATGCGACTATCAGGGTCAGTAATAGATTGTACTCCTTGTCTACTTTCTATTAATTCTCCGTAGCGTTCGATAGTATTCCCGGTAGCAATATCTACCACTTTAACTACGACTGAATCTGGATTTACTTCTTTAACTAGTTTTGCTTTTGCTTTATCATAAAATATTTTCACGAACATCTCGTTCAATTTAACTTTCTCAAATTGTTCGTTCTGAACATCCGTAACTGTAAGTAAAGATTTAGTATCTTGTGCTGAGACTGAGATTGGAGAAAGAGCAGAAATCAACAAACCCGTAGCTACGATCAAACTTGAAGTTCTTTTTAACAACCATACCACTCCTAATATTTGTTTTTTATTACAAATATTAGTATAACATCATTTTACCATAAATGTAAAATGAATGATATAATGGGGTTAATAATATGTTAATAGGAGGATTTAAGATGAACGATGATTTTATACAATATTTTAATCAAATAAGCATAAAAATAGGTGAAGTTGCTGATAATACTCGGTCTTCTTTTATGAATTTGGAGAGTCAACTAGAACAGATCAATGGTACTCTTACCTACACAAATGTTATATTAACTTTACTGTGTCTCTTATTTTTTGTTGACATCTATCTGAAATGGAAAAGAAAACGATAATCACTAAAATCAATGACAACGGCATTAAAAATATAGCTCAAGCTAAGGCAACTGCCCCACCACGCCCAAAAGGCCTCCAGCTCCACCCCTGCGGGTGTGTCTGGAGGCCTTTTGGTGTCCTTCTCCCGAGACTCGGGAGAGGGTGCGGGCGGCCCCGAAGGGCCGTTAACCGCTGCAAACTTACTTAATGCCTGCGCTGACTTCTTTAACCATCTCGGCTACGGATACAAGTCCGCCGCCGGACAGGTACCAGTAGTCCGGGTTCAGGTAAATGATATTGCCTTCTTTGAACGCTTTCGTCGTTTTCACGAGTTCGTTCTCGATGACTTTCTTGGCTCCCGCGCTTTCCGTACCGATTGCGGAGTCACGATCGATAACGAACAGGTAATCCGGGTTTTTCTCTACGATAAATTCGTTGGAAATGCTTTGACCGTGCGTGGATACTTCGATCGTTTTGTCTACGGCCGGAACACCGAATACGTCGTGAATGATGCCGAAACGGGAACCCGGGCCGTAAGCGCTGATTTTGCCGCCGTTTACAAGAGTAATCAGGCCGTTTTTGCTGCCGGCGCCCACTTTGTCTTTGATGCCTTTGATCGCTTCGTCGACTTTGGCAAGCTCTTGATCCACTTGAGCTTCTTTGCCGAAAATCTGGCCGAGCTGTTTCGCGTTTTCTTTAAAAGACTCCATGTATCTCTTCGCGTCTACGCCCATAAAAATCGTCGGGGCGATGCTGCTCAACTCTTTGTAAGCGTCCTGCTGTCTGCCGGAAATGATGATCAGATCCGGTTTCAGCTTGTTGATCACTTCGAAAGCCGGTTCTTTCAGGCTGCCGACGTTCGTGTATTTGGCTTCTTTGTACTTCTTGAGGTAAGTCGGCAGGCCGTCCTGCGGTACGCCCGCTACTTCTACGCCCAGTTTATCCAGAGAATCCAATACGCCCATGTCGAATACGACAACTTTGGCAGGGTTCGTTTTCACTTTCGTTTCGCCCAGCTGGTGCTTAATAGTCAGCTCTTTGGAAGCCGCGGCCGTTGGGGCCGTTCCTTCTTTGGAAGACGTTGTAGCCGCCTCTTTATTGCCGCACGCGGCAGCCATAACGGCCAGTACGAGGGTCATAAGAAGCAGGGATAATTTCTTACTCATTGCAATCACTCCTATGGGTTTAATTGGGTTTGTAGTTAGCGGGCATGACACCGGCCGGCATCATCCGTCTAATTGGTTACCATTTGTAGAAAAGCGGTTGTGGCGGGAATGTGTTCCCTAAGCGAAGTACGTGCAAATCCGGTTGCCGTTTATGTTGTGAATCTCGATATCCATATCGTAAATCTCTTTCAAAACGGCGGAGTCGATGATTTCGTCCGTTGTGCCCTCTTTCACGACACGTCCGTTTTTCAGCGCGACGATATAGTCCGAGTGGCAGGAAGCGAAATTAATATCGTGAATGACGATCACGATCGTTTTGCCCAGCTCGTTCACCAGCCTGCGAAGCACTTTCATGATCTGGACGGAATGCTTCATGTCCAGGTTATTCAGCGGCTCATCGAGCAGGATGTACTCGGTATCCTGGGCAAGCACCATGGCGAGATAAGCTCTCTGCCGCTGGCCGCCGCTCAGCTCATCCAGGTATTTATCCTGGATATCTCCGAGCTCCATGTACTGAATGGCCTCGTCGATGTACTTCTTATCCTCTGCCGTCAAACGGCCCTGCGAGTATGGAAACCGTCCGAAGCCGACCAGATCGCGGATCGTCAGACGGATGTTGATATGGTTGGACTGCTTGAGAATGGAAATCTTCTTGGCCAGATCGTTGCTCTTCCACTGTCCGATTTCCTTGCCTTCGATGAGCACTTCCCCCTGATCTTTGTCGATCAAGCGGCTCACCATGGACAGCAGCGTACTTTTGCCTGCGCCGTTGGGACCGATGAAGGAAGTGATTTTGCCTTTGGCGATCTGGACCGACACGTTCTCGACCACATGCTTGCTGCCGTATAGTTTGGATACGCCCTTGACTTCTACCACGATTTTTTCTCCTTTAATAGCAGATAGATAAAGTAGACACCACCGATGAAGTTAATGATCACGCTCAAAGTTGTCGAGAAGGTGAATACCCGCTCTACAATCAGCTGGCCCCCCACTAAAGCGATAATGGAGATAAGGATGGAGCCGGTAATCAGAACGCTGTGCCGGAACGTCTTGAGAAATTCGTGCGCCACGTTCGCGACAAGCAGGCCCAGGAACGTAATCGGCCCTACCAGGGCGGTAGCGATCGAAATCAGGATAGCGACGATGACAAGCAGCCTTTTGACCACATAGTCGTAATCGACGCCGAGGTTGACGGCATGCTCTCTGCCGAGCGCCAGGACATCCAGATACTTCGTGAATCTTGCAAAATAAACGCCCACCAGAGCGATCATCACGACGGATATGACGAGCAGATCCGTATTCACGTTGTTGAAGCTGGCGAACATTTTGTCCTGCACGATCAGAAATTCGTTAGGGTCGATCAGCACTTCCATAAAGGAAGAGATGCTCTGGAAAAACGTCCCGAAAATCAGTCCCACCAGCAGGAGGAAGTACAAGTTCTGCCCCTGCTTTTTGAAAAGCAGCTTATACAGCACGCCGGTGAAGGCAACCATCAGGCCGACGGAGATAAGAAAATTCACGTTCTTGTTCATCAGGAAGCTCGCGGAGCCGGCCAGGAACACAATCGCGGTCTGAAACAGCATGTAGAGCGAATCGAGACCGATAATGCTCGGCGTCAAAATCCGGTTGTTCGTGATGGTCTGGAACACCATCGTCGAGAAGGCGATGGCGCCGCCCGTCAGGACAATCGCCAGGATCTTCTTCCCCCTGCGGGGAAGCACGTAATCCCAGTTGCCGGAAGCGTCGAGCACGAGAAACAGCGCGATAAGCACAAGCGCGAGTACGGCAAGGAGGCTGATTTTAACTTTTGCTTGTGAATTCATAGGGCCTTTCTCCTTGCCAGCAGCATGTAAAGGAAGATTCCGCTTCCGATGACCCCGACCGTTAACCCGATCGAAATCTCATACGGGAAAATAATAATCCGTCCCAGAATGTCGCAAAAAAGGACGAACACGGCTCCGAGCAAGGCGGTGTGGGGGAGCGCCTTTTTCAGATTGTCTCCCATGTAGAGCGTGACGATGTTTGGGATAATCAGCCCCAGGAACGGCAGCGTGCCGACCGTCAAAATGACGACCGAGGACACCAGGGCCACGATGACGAGCCCGATGTTAACCACCTGCTTGTACTTCAGCCCCAGGTTGGTGGAGAACTCCTCCCCCATGCCGGCAATGGTAAACCGGTTGGCGAACAGGTACGCGATAATGAGCACCGGGATCGAAACGTACATGATTTCGTACCGGCCTTTCATCACCATCGAGAAATCACCCTGCAGCCACGAGGACATATTTTGAATGAGATTGTTTTTGTAAGCAAAAAAAGTGGTGATAGAGCTTACGATATTTCCGAACATCAGACCCACCAGCGGGATGAAAATCGTGTCCTTGTATTTCACACGGTCGAGAATCTTCATAAAAATGAAGGTTCCCAGCAGGGCGAATACGAAGGCCACCAGCATCTTCTCCAGCGGACCGGCCGAGGTAAACAGCATCATCGAGACCAGAATGCCGAACCTTGCGGAATCCATCGTACCGGCCGTAGTCGGCGACACGAACTTATTGCGGCTCAGCTGCTGCATGATCAGACCGATGACACTCATGCTCATGCCCGCGATCAGGATGCTGACCAGCCGGGGAAGTCTGCTGACAAGCAGGATATGGACTTTATCGTCGCTCAGGTTGAACAGATCCAGGGGGCTGATGTCTTTCACCCCGATAAAGACCGATGCGACGGATAAAACGATAAGCGCGATCACCAGATATCTCTTTTTCATAAGCTGTCCTTTGGGCGGGTAATTTTGTATATGTAGCTTTGTAGTAAGAATCTTTCTCATTAATAATGAGATTCATTATCAATTGGGTTCGTAGAGTATTATAACATCTCCCCCGGTTGTGTCAACCGATTGGGGGGATTTTTAAATAGTAGGATGATAAAAAGAAACCCATTCATGAATTAGTTCCCAAGAACGCGCTGATAAACGTAGATGCCATCCATTAACCCTTGCTTGTACATAAGCTCAATTGCGAACGCGGTTTGAATTTGTCCCTCTTCTTCGTATTTCAACAGCAACTCTCTTTGTTCATCCGAGGCTTGCTCAAGAACTTCATTAAATTTTGTCTTAAGTAGCTCGGATAAAAGTTGATAATCCTTATGACCCATAAGAACCCTTTGAAGGAGGCCCGTTTTATGGCTACCAATAAAAGAGTCTTCACTCTGCGTCTAGAGGAAGAAAACTTCGAGAAAATAAAATACATCGCTGAAAGAAACAAGCGTTCTATCGCGATGCAAATAGAGTATTTAATTGAACAATACGTTGAGGAATTTGAGAAGAAGAACGGCGAGATACGGGTTGAGGATTAACTGATTATTTTCATACTTTCGGATTATCGTTAGACCTGCTAACTTCACATATCTTAATAAGTTCTTTAACAAAAGTTTGAAGATCTGTACCTTTAAAATCTTCCAACGTCATATGGCTTACAATTTCTAGATTTTTGGTTTTTATAGAAGGTCTTTTAAATTTTTCATTATTACTGTTACCCAATTGGTCATCTAGCTTTCTATTCGGATCTATTTCTGTTAAGTGCTTAGGAAAGTTATCTTGTAGTACTTTTCTAAGAGCATCTATTGAAAAATAATTCTCAATCGCATATCTCTTTAATCTGATGCAAGTGATCCCCTTTTCTTTGCACTGTCTTACAAATCTTGTTCGTATCTTACCGCTCTTAGGATCTGAATCAACTATTGCGATTACATTTTTGCGTTCAGCAAAAACATCCAGATCTAATTGGGCCATAATATCTCCACCAAGCGGCCAAAATTTAATATTATATTTATCAAAAACTCCATTAAGTTGTAGTAATCTCGTTAAGATGGGAATATCAGTGGGTCCTTCGGTCAGAACAACTACATCTGATACAATATTTTCGGTAACGGAATACCCGAGAGATTGTAAAATTTCAGATCTATGCGTTTCATCTGATAATTTAACCTGATCCGTAATCTGTGAAAAAAATATCTTATCTGCCACATAAGGATTTAAAAAAATGCTGGAATGAGTGGATAAAATAAACTGTTTGCTCTTTATCTTTTTCAAAAAGGATAGGAGTTTTTTTTGCATTTCAGGATGCAAGTGACTTTCAGGCTCTTCAATTAAAATAAAATTGTGTTCTGTATCCAACGAATGACATATTATCACCAAAACATCTGATAGTCCCATTCCGCATGAATCAGCTAGAGCCCAGTCCGAATTGTCATTTTTAAACGATATTTCTATTTTATTCGAACTTGTAGTAATAATCTTGAAAATATGTCCAGTAATTTCTTTGAAGCTATCTAATATTCTCATATAAGCCCGATAAGAATTTGATTCAATATCTTGATTTTTTAGATTAAATAACATATTTGTTATACCGCTACCGTCTGGTTCAATGTTCTCATCTATCTGTATGGGTACTATACTTTCAATAGTTCTTTTAGCAGGAACCAACAGAGGATTAAACTTCTCAAGCGGTTTATCTAAAAACCTTTCAAATAAATTTCCTACTAAACCTGCTGCATCTCTTGATTGTTTATTCAATTCTTCAATCAATTGTGTTACTTTATCTTTGTATAAAATCTCTCTTTTGGCAGCTAAGATATCTATAAATTGATTAAATTTTGGAATTGTTACCCTCGGGGATGGACTTGAATATCCACCCGCCTTACTTTTATATAAATCTTTAATCCATTCTATATCAGATATAATCTCGCGACCGAGTAAACGACAGCCTGGCTCCATAATCGCTTCAAGTATGGATGTTTTTCCGCTGTTGTTTTTTCCACAGATGATATTTAACTGCCCTAACGATGACAAGGAAACATCTCGAATACCTTTATGATTTCTAACTCGTATATAACGATACATAAGCATACCTCTTTCGAAAGTAGAACATATTTTATTGTCATTAATATGTAACCCTACTACCTACTTCGTTAGTTTATATGCAGTTCCTTTTATTTACAACCCAGAATCAATTGGTTTTAAAGATTACAAAAAGGAGAACCATATGACTTGGTACCGTATATTTCAGGAACCCGAAAATGATAATTACCAAGAAATTGATGAACCTGATTTTTCTATCTCAACCATACCATCTCCTCATTCGCCTTTATTGAATAAAATCCAATACGATCTAATTCTGCAGTGGATCATCTGCCCATTTCTTAAGCAGAAGGAAGGGTTGTGCTACCAGGTTCCGATTCATACACCGGAGATACAAACTTACATTTTAAATCATGTGGCAGGCCACTTTAATACCGTTCAAGGTATCTATGAAAATCAAAAACTTACGATGATCAGACTCAGCGAACTTAAATTGGCGACTCAAAATTATTTTCAAGACAAGAAAGAGAATATGCAGCTAAGCCCGATTGTTAATGACTTTTATATGAGGAAAGATCTCGGTTCGGAAACAAAGGGAGCAATCGACTGTGAGAATGTTGAAATAATGATTCGGGAATTTCGCAACCTTTGCAGAGTGGAATTTAACGAGATGGATGATTCCTTATGGAAGTTCTTCAAAGAGACGCATCTCTATTTTGATGGAAACATTATTGTAGTTCCTCAAAACTGGCTTTTTAGCGACGAGCTTCTCACTTCCGAGACTTTAGCTTACTTTTCACGATTTGCACACCGTATAATCCTCACAATTAACAAAACAAATAACCATGTACGAGCAGTTGAACTAAGGGTAGAACACTCTCTTTAACGTATGAAGATAAGAGTTTGTTCCCTGACCCCTTCCACCATAATGCCTATTATTTTTAAGTCAGGCACAATTTGCTTGCTTAACTATTCATGACAAAAAGAAAAGCCGGAGCACAGCGCTCCGGCTTTGTTTATTTCTAGTATTCTATAGGCGAAGCCCAACCCTTACGATCTCATGAGGCGCGACAGGTTCGATGGGAAAATAATACTAGAATAGAATTTTGCCATTGAACTAATGGTGAACGTTGGTTCAATATGAATACTAGCAGGTCGCCGCCTATTAGTAAGGAGGAGTGTGGGAAGTATGGTTCATGTAAAAGATATTTTATCCGATCAGTTATTGGCAAATGCCAATGACCCTAGTTGGTATCTACCATTTTCAACTGCAGTCGAGAATTTGTCAGAGGAAGCAGCTTTTTGGAAACCTAGTGAAGATAGCAATAGTATCGCTGAAATTGTGCAACATTTACTTTATTGGAATGAAACATGGCAAACCAGGTACCGAAAATCTGATGTCAACACCGTGCCTCCCATAGGAAATAATAATAAAAGTTTTATAATTCCTAAGGACAAAAAATTCACTGATTTAAAAGATCAATTATTAGATGTGCTTTTAAAATGGCAAGATCTGCTTACTGAAGAAAAAGTCGAAAGTGATGTAATCGGATTTCCGGTATCCGCCAGATGGTGGGAGTTACTTGGAAATTTATCCACTCATAATGCATATCACATTGGTCAAATCTGTTATATTCGGAAGCTGCAAAAGAGCTGGAATGTAGATGAAAAATAAGAAATAATTTGACGAGAAGAATGATTCCTTATGGAAGTTCTTCAAAGAGACGCATCTCTATTTCGATGGAAACATTATTGTAGTTCCTCAAAACTGGCTTTCTAGCGACGAGCTTCTCGCTTCCGAGACTTTAGCCTGTTTTTCACGATATGCACCGTGCACCTTCGAGTCATAAGCAAGATAATGAACAACCGATGAGACTTGTACCACCTGTACGCTTTCAGGGAAATATTTCTTGCCTAATTATCCGTTGCAAAAAGAACAAGCCGGAGCAGAGCGCTCCGGCTTTAATCATTTTATTATTTTATCGGCGAAGCCCGACCGTCACGATCTCATGAGGCGCGACAGGCACACGGATAGCGCCATCTTCCGCAGGGATCGCCTCCCCCGCTTCCTCCATGATGCTGCTCTTGTAGAAGCCGCTGTGAGGCAGCGAGGTGCGGACAGGCAGCTCTGCCTGCTCCGAACTCATGTTGAACCAGCGGAGCAGGATGTCTCCGGACTCCTCGTTCATTTTGAGCGAGGAGAAGGCCAGCTCCCGGCCCTTCCACTGGACAGGTGCATAGACAGGCTGAACAGCGCCTGTATGCACGCCGGTCTGGCAGAGGGTCCACGGGATTTGGAACTGGTACGCCTGCGCATAAGCGCCGGAGGTGACGCCGTCACCGCCGTGCGGAATAAGCATCAGGCGTGCCGTTTGCTCGCCCAGACACTGCGCTTCCGGTGTCGGGAACAGTCCCCAGTCGCCTAGCTCTCCGACTGCGCGGAGCAGCGTCACGGCGATCGTGTTGCGCCCGTCGCGCAGCACTTCGTACTCGCTCAGGCCGAGGTTGGCGACCGTCAGACCGGCCTGCGCCTCGCTCACATCGACAAACGCCTGCTGATGCTGCGTGTTGCTCGGGTTTTCCCACTCGGCCGCAGGCTCGTTGTCTCTGCGTGCGATTTCGAAGACGGAGTCGGCCGCATGCGAGCTTGCCTGAAGGTCCGTCGGGAACAGCGCGCGGAGGCGGTGATCCTTCGCCTGGTTGTTGAAGGAGACGGACAGCTCGACGCCCTTGCCTCCGCGGTCCAGGCTGACGATGGTGCGAATAACCATCGGCACGGTTTCGGCGGCACGCTGAGCTTTACGGTGCGGGAAATACACGATTTCCCGCTGCTCCCGGTCCAGCGTCTCGTCTGCGGACACGGGGATTTCCCACTCGTGGACGATTTCCACGGAAGCGCGGAAAGCCGCGTCTTCCAGCACGCGAACCTGTGCGGAAAGACCTTTCGTCGTCAGCGCGGTTTCGCCTTCCGGCTGCTTGTACATGTACTCGTTGCCGATGTCTCCGGTGTTCTCGTACACGCCGAGATCGCGATACGTCCGTCCGCTCGCCTTGTCGGTCAGCGCAAAAGATCCGTCCTGCGCAATCTCGACCTTAAGGTTCTCGTTCTCCATGATGCTTTCGCCCGCGAACAGGGAGGCAGGCGCGGACTGCGCCTTCTCGCTGCGCACCCACGCGTAGGTCTGGAGTCCGAGCGCCGGAACGTTCCGCGCTTCGAACGTCAGTTTTACCTTGCGGCACGAATACGGCTGGCGGAACTGATCGTCCGGCAGGTCGTAGCCGAACAGAAGACCGAGGTCTTCCACCGCGCAAGGGATAACGTTGCCTTCCGCGTCGACAAGCACGCGGCCGGAGAGGTCCACGTTCTTCATGCGGCTTGCCGTTTCTTCCAGGGAATAGCCTTCCCGGAAGTACAGGCGCGCCGCATCCAGCTCGATGGACACGGTGCCGGTGCGTTCCCAGCCTGTCGTGTTGAACACGACGACCGGAAGAGCATCCTCGCCGAAGCCTGCGAACACGGTCGTGTCGATCGCTTCCGCGATGGCACGCTTGCTGTCGTCCACGATGGATTCCGCCACGTGGCGGCTCTTCTCGAACCGCGTCACCATTTCGCGGTGCACTTCATCCACGCTGCAGCCGCAGATGCTGTCGTGCGGGTGGTTCTGCATCAGCGTTTTCCAGGCATACGTAAACAGATGATGCGGGTACTTCTCGCCGAGCAGATGCGCGAAGGAAGCGAGCGGCTCGGCCACTTTTTCAAGCAGCGCCTGGCCTTCCTGGTTCATCTGTTTCAGATAGACGCGGGCCGACGCCGTGTTGACGAGCGTAGACCAGCCGTCCGTACGCTGGCTGCGCAGCTCGCCCTTGACGGAGGACAGCTCACGCTCCACGCTTCCTTCCAGCGCTTCCAGATACGCCGCGAAGTTCGAATGGACGAACTCCGTGTCCGGGTACAGCTTCCGCGCCGTTTCGATCGCTTCCGGCAGATCCAGTTGAATCGGCTGATGATCGCATCCGTTCATGTACAAGAGCTCGCCGGTGGATGCGTACTTCTCGGCATCCGCAAGTTTGCGGGCCCAGTACTCCTTCGCTTCCTCTTCCCCTGCCGGCACTTCGTTGCCGTTGGAATACCAGTTCGCAAACAGGACTCCGAGCACCTTGGAGCCGTCCGTTCCTTCCCAAGTCAGCTCTGAGAACGAAGATTCGTATCCCGAATCCGATACGGTGTTGTTAAAGCCCGTCGGCTTTACGCCGCGTCCGAAAAACGCGTTGCGGATGCCCGCCTGACGCAAAATCTGGGGAGCCTGCCCGTAAATGCCGAATGTATCCGGGAAATATCCGATTTTGGACACCGGGCCGTAGCGTTTGGCATCTTGATGCCCGATCTGCATATTCCGCACATTCGCCTCGGGGCTGGTCAAGAAAGCATCCTGCAGGATGTACCAGGGACCGATAAAAATGCGTCCTTCGCGGATGTATTTTTCCAGACGTTCCTTCTGCTCCGGGCGAACCTGCAAATAGTCTTCGAGAATGATGGTCTGGCCGTCGAGATAAAAGCTTTTGTAATCCGGGCCCGCATCCAGTTTATCCAGCAGCGTATCGACCAGCTTTACGAGCCGGACGTGGTGTTTTTCGTAAGGCAGGTACCATTCGCGGTCCCAGTGTGTGTGAGAAATGATGTGTGCCGTTCTTTTTTTGCTCATGATCGTTCGCCTCCCTCTCTTTGCGGTGATGCCTTGTGCGATTTCTCTATTTGAAAAAAAGAGCCGGAGAGCGCCGCGTCAGGCGTCGTGTTCTCCAGCGTGAATTGTCATTAGTAAGAGATTGCCTGGCGGGTCAGGATAACGCAGGCACGTGCAAACATACCCAGGTCACGTACCCTTACGCTCCCTCCCGTCTTACTCGCCGGCTACAGCGATTTGGACTTCGTCCGGCCGGTAAACGGCCAGAAGCTTGCCTGACGGATCGGCCGCGAAAAGAACGGACCGCTCTTTCTCCAGCAGGAAGGAGTAGACCGCGCCGGTCTCCGTGTCCTTCACTTCTACCGGAACATCCCAGGCGAACTCGGATACGAAGACGAAGAGCGAGCCTTCTTTGAAGCTGATTTTGCGGCCGTACACTCCCGGCAGATTGCCCCCGCGGCGCCATTCCAGGCCGCTCTCGCAGCCGGCCGCCTCAAGGGCGTACCGGTACAGCTCGGCGACGGCTTCCGTTCTTTCGTTAAGCTCGACGGGCAGCGGGCTCCAGATCAGGCGGCCTTTGCCGAGCGGGATATCCACAACAGCATCGCCCTGCAGGCTATCGGCTTTTTGTCCCGTTAGACCGGCTGCGGTTCCGATTCCGGCTGCAGATTCCGTGCCGTCTCCCTCGGCCGCACTGTTCCGCCGGACTTCCTTGACGGTTTCCGCAATGCGTCTCTGTCCGAATGAAACCGGCTGGACGGAGCCGCCGATGTTCAGCATCTCTTCTCGGCGCACATTGGCGAGCTTGCCGCTGCCCAATACATCGTCCAGGCGGTCCGTCTCTCTCCAGTAAGCGTCGATGCCCAGCGGACCTGTCGCCAGAAGCACGGCTCCCGTGCGTTTTACAAACTCCACGAGCTCCGCCATCGCCCCATCGTCCACGTTATGGGCGCTCGGCAGCAGGATCAGCTTGACCGATCCTTGCTCCAGCGCATCCAGGTGATACTCCGATGCCGCCCGGAAAGGCTGGTTAAGCTGGTAAGCCAGCACACGCGTCAGCCGGGTCGTGGCTTCGAAGGCCAGCTTCCGGTTCGAAAAATCGTTCGAATACGGGAAAACGGCGACGACTTCCTCCAGCTTCCGTTCCTTGAACAAGTCGCGGATACCCGCCATAAACGTTCCGAAATGATAGGAAACGTCGGCTTCCGGCTTCTCCGTGCCGTCCGCCCGGAGTGCCCCGATATGCGATTCGTTCGCGTTATCCATATAAAAGTTCGTGTTCCAGATCCAATGAACCGCCCCAGCGCCGCCTGTCGCGAACGCGTAGGCGTACTTGCGCTCCAGCAGGCTGCGCAGCTCCGTCTCGGTCCGTTTCGCCCGGCCGTCCGGCGTTTCCACGTACATGATGCCGGTTTCCTGGACGAGATTCGGCTTATGGGCCGTTTTGGCGAAAATGCCGTCCCACAGAAGCTGATCGTTCAGCCACCAGGAGTGAACGGTCGTATAGTCGACGGCTTCTTCGTAGAAGAACGGCGACGGTCTCTGCGCTCCCAGCGCTTCGTCCTGCCCGACGGTCACGAGATGATCCGGGCACTGTTCCTTGATCGTTTCGTAAAGCTCCTTGGCCCAGCGGTTGTGCATGTCCATGGAGAACAGGCAATAGTCCAGCCAGCGAGTCCCTTTCTTGCCGCGGTGCATATCCTGCACATCAAAGTTGATCTCTCCGGCTTCCGGCACGACAGCCGCCTCAAAATCAGGAAGCTGCTCCGGAGACATGTTCCACCGTTCCTGGAGCGCTTCGACAGAGCCGTGGCGCTTACGGAGCCACTCTATGAAGGCTGCTTTCTCAAAAGGATCGCGGCAGGAGCGCGGACCGTCGGAGAAGATTTTTTCCGGCTCGAACATGGACGGTTCGTTGATGAGATCCCAATCCACGTTTTTCGTATTCCGGTGGCGCGAAACGATGGAGCGGATAAACCGCTTCTGCGCTTCCACGCTCTGCGGATCGAGGTAAGGATTGACGCCTTCCCACGTTTCCGGCGTGAAGGAGAAGAACGTGAACGTGACTTGGAGGCCGTGCCTCTTGGCCGTCATCAGGAACGCGTCGATCGCCCGGAGCACATCCTCCGACACATGGCCGTCCACCTGCATAATGTTCCGGTAAGCGGTCCAGATGCCGGTGCGGATCCAGTTAATGCCCGCGCGGGCCATTTGAGCCATATCGCGGTCCCACACGGCCGCGTTCGGAAGGAACAGGAACTTGCGGGCCACGTCGGAAGTCATATAGGTCATGCCGACGACAGGCAGCGGCCTGCCGTCTTGAATGAAGTAGTCGCGGTCCCGGCCGATCGGCTCGCCTTCCGCCAGAAGACTGGCGTCCAGGCCCCAGAAGCCTTGGCGCAGGATGCGGAGCTCACCGCCTGCCGATTCGGCGCGGCATTCCACCCGGTACAAGCCGCTTCGAATGTCGAGCGGAACCGGGATGCGGACGAGGCCGAATCCGCCGGTAACCTCCTGCCGAAGCTCATGCGTCCAGCGGTCGGAGGAGTTCTCGTGCTTCACAGTGATGGAGAACGTCCAGTTCTCCGCCACCTTCACGCGGCCCGCTCCGTTTACGCGCGTCATGCGCTGGGTCTGCAAAGTAAGCTGAGGACGCTCGCCCTCCTCGTAGGACGCGTAGTTCGGCTTCAGCCAAAGCTCGGTGACGCCCGCCGCGCAGAACTCCGTCCACTGCTTGAGCGCCGCGGCGCCGCCCTGCTCCCAGAACTGCGCGCGCAGCGGCTGGTTCACGAACAGCCAGCGCGAGCCTTCGAACTTGCCGCGCGAATTTTCCCAGAGCACGATGGGAGCCGACACTTCGCGGCCTTCCGCGGAAATCCCTTTGAGCAGCGGATAAATCTGCGTGCTCATCGGTCCGGCGGAGCCCATCTGGTGCGGCAGATCGCTCGTTTTGGTGACGTGCGGCACGAGATTCCACGTGTCCGCCACGGCAAAGAGCGATTCCTGCCCCGCAAGCAGCGGGATCGTGTCCAAAGCGGCCAGTTCCGCCGCGGGAGAAGCGTCCACGCGAAGCGCTTCGTGGATGTGCAGCTCCTGGTGGTAAGCCGTCTGCTCGGCTTCCACGTGCCAGTCGCCGCCGTCGCGGCGCACCGGATGCTTGAACGGCGCGCCGCCGACGGAGATCAGGCTTCCGCCTCTCTGCAGGAAGCCGAGAATGGCCGGCCACGCCGCCTTCGGGAAGTACGGCGCGTGCAGGTTCACGAAGCAGCCCCCGGCCGCTTCGTTCAGGGCTTCGGCCAGGCCGTCGGCGCTGACAAACCTTCCGATACCCGCCAGCGTATCGGTCTGGAGCGCGGCACCGGCAGTGCCGTCAACAGCGGAGCCGGAGTCCGGCTGCCGAACCTCTTCCTTCAAGACCGGCACGGTCTGCCGGCCTGTGTTCACGTTTGCTTGTTCTGCGGTGCTTATCGGAAACGACGGATCATAGAAAAGAACGACCGGCTGATTCACGCTCATAGCAGTCCGTCCTTCATCGCCCGGTACACGAGCTGGGAGAAGAGGCTGTTCGACCACGCGAACCAGGTTCTCGTGAACGTGTTCGGATCGTCGGCATGGAAGCCTTCATGCATAAAGCCCGTATCCGCGTCGGTCGCTTCGAGCATGGCGATCATCTCCAGCTTCTCCTCGGCCGTAGTTGCGGTCAGTCCCTGCATGGACAAAGCCATGTGCCAGATATAGCCCGGAGGCGTGTGCGGACTGCCGATTCCTTTTGCCGCCGTGCCCTCGTAGTAGAACGGATTCTCTTTGCTTAGCGCGAAGCGTCTCGTGTTCTGATAAACGGGATCGTCCGCGTTCACGTATCCGAGATACGGAATAGACATAAGGCCCGGCGTTCCCGCGTCGTCCATCAGGCAGTAGTTGCCGAAGCCGTCCGTCTCGTATGCGTAGATCGGTCCGAATTCGGGGTGGCGGTAAATGCCGTACAGCTGAATCCCATGGTCGATATCGGCTTCGAGGTCTTTCAGTTCTTTGAGGAACTCCATGTCGCGGAAAACCCATTCGGCGAATTCCTGCATGTGGCGGAGCGCCACCACGGCGAACATATTGGCCGGAATGTTGTAATGGAAATCGCAGGCGTCGTCGCTGGAACGAAAGCCGGACCAGACCATGCCCGTATAATTGACCGGCATCCCCAGGCCGCTGTTGCGGAGCGAATCGGTCGGAATGCCATTGTCGCGCGTGAAGCGGTACGGAGATTGTTCGAAGTGGCGCTGCTCGGTTTTGAACAGCTCGACGATTTTGCGCATCGCGCCTTTAAAGCCCGCGTCGAAAATGTCCGTCAGTTCGGTTTCTTTCCAGTACGCATAGGCCAGACGCATCGAGAAGCAGAGCGAATCAAGCTCGAATTTGCGCTCCCACACCCACGGGGACATGTCCGTAATATCGGTGGTGTTCCAGTGCCAGTCGTTGGCGGATTCGTTGAACGCGTTCGCATAGGGGTCGATGTGGATGTAAGCGATATGGCGCTTGATCAAGCCGCCGATAATGCGCTGCAGATCCTTGTCTTCTTTGGCAAAAGGCACATATTGGATCACCTGCTCGACCGAATCACGCAGCCACGAGGCCGGAATGTCTCCGGTAATGACGAAGGTGGTGCCGTCATCCATCAGTTTCGTGGTCGTTTCCAGCGTGTTCGGAAAACAGTTCTTGAACAGCTGAAGCAGCTTCGGGCGATGCGCCAGCTTCTCTTCGGCTTCCTTCAATACTTCCTGGATGGCCTGCGGGAGCTCCAGCTTAGGCATCGGAATTTTGGGCAGTCTGAATTGTTCCATGGCTTCGGTTCCTCCAATAATTTCGCAGTTTGTCTGCTAGTTTACCTGATATGTCTCGTTTCTTATATGTGTAGGTTTTGACCCGGTATGTCGCTTCTGCTCTTATGCTGCAAAAAGCGGCATTCGGCGCGGCGTCCCGTCTCCATGCAGGAGCGGCCCCGCAAGCTGCAGGGCCGTCCGTGCACTGATTCCGGCCTATTCTTTTACGGCGCCGATCGTCAGGCCTTGAATGAAGTAACGCTGGAAGAACGGATACGCCAGAATGATCGGTCCGGTCGCCAGGACGACCATCGCCATCCGGGACGTATCCTGCGGCAGCGACTGCAGCACGCCCATCCCGAGCGACGGGTTGTTCGTGTTCTGGAGCAGAAACTGCATGCTGTTCTCGATCCGCATCAGCATCGATTGGAGCGGAACCAGCTTCGGATCGTCGATGTACAGAAGCGCGTTGAACCAGTCGTTCCAGTAGCCGAGCGTACTGAACAGGCCGATCGTGGCCATGCCGGGCAGAGCCAGCGGCATAACGAGCTTGTAGAAGATCTGGAATTCGCCCGCGCCGTCGATTTTACCGGATTCGACAATCGCGTCCGGCACCGAGGTGCTGAAGAACGTCCGCATAATCATGATATAGAAGGCGTTTCCCGCCAAGGGCAGAATGAGCGCCCAGAGCGAATCTTTCATGCCGAGCAGCTGAGTCACGACGATATAAGTCGGTACCATACCGCCGTTGAACAGCATTGTGAAGAAAGCGAAAAATCCGAAGAAATTGCGGTATTTGAACGTTTTGCGCGAAATGGCATAAGCGAACAGCGCCGTCATGATGACGGAGATGACCGTTCCGACAATCGTGACGAGAATCGTGACGCCGTACGAGCGGAGAAGCTGATCGCCCGCTTTGAACAAATAGCGGTAAGCCTCCAGGCTCCATTTTTCCGGGATAAGCTGATAGCCGTTGGCGGCCAGTGTCGTTTCATCCGTGAAGGAGATGATCGTAACGAACAGGAACGGAAAGACGCAGGCAAAAGCGAACAAGGCTGCAATCAGGTTAAAGACAACGTTCCAGACGGTCGGGAGCTGATGAAAATCGCGGCTTTTTTTTCTCGTTTGGGCTAGCACAGCCAATTCCCCCTTTCACATGCTGATCTGTTAGAACAAGGCATTCTCTTTGTTGAATTTGCGTACGATGTAGTTCGAGGTAATGACGAGAATAAATCCGACCAGGGACTGGTAAAGACCTGCGGCGGTGCTCATGCCGATTTCACCGGTCGTTTTGAGGCCGCGGTATACATATGTGTCGATAACGTTCGTCACGGAGTAGAGCGTGCCCGAATCTCTCGGAACCTGATAGAAGAGACCGAAGTCGGCATAGAAAATGCGGCCGATCGCCAGCAGCGTCAGGATCGTCATCAGCGGCTTCAGCATCGGGATCGTAATGTGGACAATCTGCTGCCATTTGCTTGCGCCGTCGATCATGGCTGCTTCGTAGAGGGACTTGTCGATGCCCATAATGGCGGCCAGGTAAACGACGCTGTTGTAGCCGACGGACTTCCACAGGAACACCAGGATGATGATCAGCGGCCAATAGGTCGGGTTGTTGTACCACTGGGTAGGATCTACGCCGAACATGGCGCCGACTTTATTGACGAGACCTTTGTCAAAGCTGAGGAAGCTGAATACGAAATAGCCGACGATGACCCAGGACAGAAAGTACGGGAGGAACATGCCGGTCTGATATATTTTGGCGAGACGTTTATTGACGATTTCGGATAGAACGATAGCCAGCAGGACCGAAAGGACCAGGCCGACGATAATAAATACGGAATTATACAGCAGGGTATTGCGCGTAATGATGTAAGCGTCGTTCGTACTGAACAGGAACTTGAAGTTTTGCAGGCCGACCCACTTGCTTTCGATGATGCTGGCCCAGAAGCCGTCCCGGCTGTACCGGTATTGTTTGAACGCAATGACCATACCTGCCATCGGCAGATAGGAGAAGAACAGGAACCAGATCGTGCCTGGCAGTACCATGAGAAGGAGTGCTTTGTTTTTGTTGATGTCTTTGAAGAAATTCGTAATCCTTGTCACACCCTATCACCCCTTTTGTGAAATAATTCGAAAGCCGGTAACGCTCGCGAGCATAAAAAATCAGGCGAATGCGGGAAACATTCGCCTAATCCGATTCTGATTCTCTTACTTCTTGGAAGCTTTCCACTCGTCGATTTGACGCTGGGCTTCCGCCATGATTTTATCCAGACCCGCGGCTTTCATTTTCTCGTTAGCCTGCGGCAGGTATTGATTCGGATCTACCGTACCGGTCATCAGTGAAGTCCAGAAAGCTTCCTTCACGTTCTGTACGGCGGCGATTTCAGTTGTCACTTTCGAAGTGTCGAAGTTAAAGCCGAGCAGCGGAGCCGGTTTGCCCGCATCGTTGAACTTCTTAAACTCGTCCCACTTGTTGGCAGGGTCTTCTTTGTTCAGGTAAGTGATAATGACGCTTCCGAGCGAGAAAGTCGGCATGTCGTAGTTCTTCGCATCCGGAAGGTTTTCCATCACGTTGTCGCCGATTTTCTTGTAGTGCACGCCTTCGATACCGGAATCCACCATGTTGCGGAGCTTAGGATCGGTATTGAGCAGGTTCAGGAATTCCATTGCTTTCTCCGGATATTTGGAGTTGGCGGAGATCGCCTGCATGGAGCCCATTACGGACCAGTTGAAAATGGTAGACGGACCGGCCGGAGTCGATACAACCGGGTAGCCGTAGCTTGCGGACCATTGGTTGTCGGCGAAAGGCTGGTTGGTCGCTTTGTCCGCGAACCATTTGCCCGTTGCTTGAACGTCGCTCAGCGAGTTCAGCGTAGCCGCTTCCGTCGGGATGTAGCCGGCTTTATAGTACTTGTTCATCGTTTGAAGCGCTTGTTTCATTTCAGGTGTATCAAAAACGTTAACGACTTTCAGATCCGTGCTGTCGAGCTTAACGGCCATCGGCATTTTTTCGATGACATAGTCGTAAGGAACGTACAGGCCGAAGTTTTTGTCCGCCGCCAGCGGGAATACGTTCGGTTCTTTTTCCTTGATCGTTTTGAGCAGCGGCTCCAGGCTTTCCAGCGTGTTCACGTTGGTGATATCCAGGTTGTATTTGTCGAGCAGCTGCTTGTTGAAGCGCCATACTTCCTGTGCCGGAAGCTCTTTGTTAGCCGGAATACCGTAGTTGTGTCCGTCTACTTTGGAGCCTTCGAGGAACGCCGGGTCCAGAGCGTCTTTAATGCCTTTGCCTTCTTTATTCAAGAGGTCGTCGATCGCCAGGAATGCGCCTTTTCTTGCATTCTGGACATAATCGAATGCCCACGAAGAGGTAAACATGATATCGATCGGCTCACCGGAAGCGGCCATAACCTGCATCTTCTGGGAATAGTCGCCGAAATCGATTTGTCTCATTTTGACGGTAACGCCGATTTTCTCTTTCGTGTACTTGCTGACTTCTTCCATGACGCGGTCCGTGTCTTTCTGCGGAGTCCCGATCGTGTACCAGATCAGTTCAACCGGCTTGTCCGCCGTTCCCTCGCCTTGTTTGCTGTCTTTGCCGCCGCAGGCGCTGAGCACCAGAGTAAACGTAAGCAGCATGGCAAGTACGACAGCGAGACTTTTCTTGCTTCTGTTCATGTGTGTATCCTCCCCTTTAATAAATCCGCCATCTCTGCACGAACAGGGCAGACGGCAATTCTTACGCGATCTTCTGCTCTATTCATTGTGCGGAACCGGGAAATGCCCTATGCACCGGGCTTTAGGCCGTTGTCCGCTTGCTTCGAGGACTATCTTTACTGTACGTGATGAAAGCAGTTTCAAATAGAAGAGAAATTAAAGTTATCGTGTCTAAAATAAAGAAAAGAGACCGCCCGCGGCCATCCGCTAGAGCAGTCCCTTGAAATCCGTAGGTGAGATTCCCACATATTTCTTAAATTGTTTGTAAAAGTAACCCGTCTCCCAGTAGCCTACATTCCGGGCGATTTCATGCACTTTCAGATGCGTCGTTTTCAGCTGTTCCTTCGCCTTCTCGATCCGGTATTTGTTGATGTATTCCGTAAAGGTTTCGCCTGTCTCCCTATGGAACAACTGGCCGAGATAGACGGGATGGATGTTGTACAGCGCACCAAGCGCTTTCAGCGAAAGCTCTTCGGCATACGATTCGTGGATGTAATTGAGCACCTGCTGGACAACCGGGCTCTTGATATCCCGGACCAGCGAATCGACCGTAAGCCCCGCCACGTCCTGGACGGCCTTGATCAGCTCGCGCAGGGTGCCCGCGTGCCGTACTTTCTCGAAGCCTTCCTTATACAGCTCGGTTTCCTCCACGTGCTTGATCTCTTTCAGCGCCATTTTGAAAAGAATAATGACTTCCATGGCGATATCCTGGATATCTCCGGGGGTAACGCCTTCCAGCGTCTGCATCTCCTCGAAATCCTCTTCGATGCGCAGGAGCAGCTTCTCCCGGTCTTTGGCCATAATCAGCTTCGTATAATCGCTCCAGTCGATGGGGAATGCCGCTTTCCCCGCGTCCTTGCCCGATGGCAGGTCGCTGTAGTCGATAAGACCGTGCTCCGGGTAGAGCAGGAAATATTCCTGCGCCTTCTTCGCATGCCGGTAGCTGAGCGGCGCCTGATCCGGAAGCGGCTGCACGCTTCCGATGGAGGTGCGGATGGGCTGATAGGTCGTCAGCCGCTCCAGCAGTTCCTCGATGGTGCCGATCATCTCGCGCTTGCCTTCCCCGGGATCGTCCATCACGAAAAGAATGACGAGATCCCCGTCCACATCGCGGAACGGGATGATCGCCTCGTTATATTTCATCTGGCGCGAGATCAGCTCGAACACCTGGACGAAGTTCTCCTCCAGCCGCATAACCGCGGCGGCCATATACGGCTTGTCCATCTCGATGCCGAGCAGATCGGCCCGCTCCCGGTACTCGCCGGATGCGATCTGCCCCGTCAGCCAGCGGTGCATCATATTATCCTTCAATATCTGCACGCCGTATTCGTTGAACAGACGTTCCGATTTTGTCGCGTTCAGCTTCTCCACCGTATTGTCCAGCGTCGCTTTCAGCTCGTCCAGATTAATCGGCTTCAGCAAATAATTTTCGATGCCGAGCCGGATGCATTCTTTCAGATACACAAAATCGTTAAACCCGCTAAGGACTACCACCTTCAGGTCGGGATGAAACTCCCGGGCCCCCCGGATCAGATCAAGCCCGTTCATAACCGGCATCGAAATGTCCGTGATCAGAAGATCCACCGGCGTCTTCTTCAGCGCTTCCAGCGCCTCCCGGCCATTCTCGGCCTGGCCCACAATTTCGAGCCCGAACGAGGACCAGTCTATGATATCGTAAAGCCCTTCGATAATGAACGGCTCGTCATCCACCAGAAATACTCTATACATGGGCCGCCTCCTGTCCCTCTGCGCCGGGATAGCGCACGATTACCGTCGTGCCTTGTCCCGGCTCGCTGTGAAGTTCAATCCCGTACTCGCTCCCGTACTGCAGCTTCAGCCTCTCATGAACGCTCCTCAGGCCGAACGATTCGCCTTCCGACTCCTCCCGGTCCAGCTTCTCCGTGATCTCGGCCAGCTTCTCTTCCGTCATGCCGTTGCCGTTATCCTGCACCCGGACCCGGATAAACCCGTCCTCTTCGCCGATCGTGATCGTGAGGCGGTTATCCTTGCGGTCGCTGCGGATACCGTGAACCACATAATTCTCGATAATCGGCTGCAGGGACATTTTCAAAATTTGAACGTGCGCCAAATCCCGCTCCCATACGATTTCGTACGAAAAACGGTCCTTGTACCGGATACGAAACAGCTCCAGATACATCCGGCACGCTTCGACTTCGTCCTTCATCGTATAGATCGTCTTCTGCTGCACGAAACTTTTGAACAGCACGGACAAGCTGTAGATCATCTCGCCCACATCGCTCGCCCCTTGGGACAGCGCCCTCATCCGGATCACTTCCAGTGTGTTATAGAGGAAGTGAGGATTAATCCGGGCCTGGAGCGCGGTCAGCTCGGTATGCTTCTGCTTGATCTCCGCCTTGTACACGCGGTCGATGTAGTTGTTCAGCTCGTCCAGCATATCGTTAAAGCTTTTGGAAATCTGCCCGAGCTCATCTTCCCGCGTATCGCGGATCCGGGCTTTCAGGTCTCCCCGCTTCACCCGCCGCGTGAACTGGATGATCCGGTTCGTCCGCTTCGCGAAGTTCATAATGAACAGCGACGGAATGAGGATCGCGAACAGAATAGCAATCGCGCTGACGAGCAGGATCGTATTGCGCAGGCCCCGGTAGGAGGCCGCAATCTCTTCCTTGGGAGCGGCCCCCATGACGATAAAGCCGCCCCGGCTCTGCGTCAGCTTCGTCAAATACATGCCGTGCTGCAAGGTGCCCGTATCGTACAAGTTGTTGATCCTGTCGGTGTAGGGGAACTTCTTCCCGTAGTATTTCCCGGAAGAGTCAAACATCACATCCCCGTCGGGGGTCATGACGAAGATGGTCCCTTTCAAATCCGGTTTGTAGCTTTCCAGTGCCCGGACGATCCCGTCCGAATTGAAATAAAGGAGCAGCTGCCCGATATTTTTGAGCGAATATTTATCGTTGACCGGCACGCGGATGGAATAAAGCCGGGGGTCCCACTGGTTCAGCGTCTTGCGCATCCAGACGTTCGGCGGAGCAATCGTGCGGGTCTCCTGCGCCATAATGTCCGGAATGTAGGAACGCGAAGCGTTGGTGGAAATCAGCTTGCTCAGCCGGTTGGAATTGTACGTGTAGAGATACTGTTCCTCGGCGCTGTAAAGCATAAGATTCTGGATATCCGGGTCCGCGTCTAGTTTATTCTGCAAATATTTCAGAACGTCCGTCGAAAAATTCGTGTCTTTATAAAATTGATCCAGCCGGTGCTCGGCATATTCCTGATAGGGATGCTGGAGAAAATACGACAGGTTGGCCGACAGGGCGTCGTTCTGGTAAATGTCGGTGAGCAGCGACTGCATCCACTCGAATTTGCCGTTAACGTACGAGCTGACGCCTTCCATCGCCTTTTTCTGGTTGGCCAGTTCCCGCTGTACGATCGATTGGGACATGAAAGAAAACATCAAATACGAAAGCGTAATGATGGTTAGAATCGTGATCAGGGAAAACATCAGGATCATTTTCAGAAACAAGTTGTTTTTCAAATAGTTGCGGTAGATTCTCCTGACACCCATGCGGTCTGCCCTCCCTGAACGTTATCCGTCTCGATTATAGCATGCCGCCGCCCCTACAACCTAACCCCCTTTGTCAGTTCCGTGGCGCGAAGTCCTGTGCTCATGCTGTGTTTATAGGGAGAAAAAAAGAAGGACCGCCCCGGAAGGCAGTCCTTTAAATGCGGTATTCCGCTTCTTTCCATTAAAGATTGAAAATTGATTGCGGTAAATGATTAAGGCCGTTAACATTTTTGCCGGTCGCAGCGGTGTTATTGCATGGATTTCGTCAGGGTGATGGATCTGTCCTGCTGACCCCATTTAACGTCCCAGCCGAGCAGTTCCGTAATAAAACGGAGCGGGAGCACGGTTCTTCCATCCGCATTCACGAATACTTTGGAGCCGATGCTTTTCTTCGTGCCGTTAAGCTCCATGTAATCTTTACCGATCCAGAACTGCATCTTGTCGCTGCCGGCCTTAACCCAGACGGATTGGGCCTCACTGTCCCAAGTCACTTCAGCGCCGATTCCCTCCGCCAGGTAGCGCAGCGGGATGTAGCTCATGTCGTTCCAGATGAACGGTGTCGTGTCCATCTTCGTAACGGTCCCGTTAATGTTGAGGTCATGGCTGCCGATTTGCATCCAGACGGTGGCCATGGACGGGTCCGCCTTCTCCTGGAACTTCTCGCCGTACTGCGTCACGATGGCATTTCCCAGGGCCTGGCCCACACCGAACATGACCTTGAAAGCTTCGCGGTCCGTTGTATAGGCGGCTGCATAATTGCCCGCGGCGTATTCATTCAGCACTTTCTGCACCTGACCTTCGTGCTGCCGGAGCACATCCTGGGCGGCAGAGGCCGGAAGGTTACCTGCGGTCGCCGTGCCGAGGAAATTCGCAAACTCGGTCGTAAATCCGTCGATTCTTTTCTCCACGGCGGCTTTCGCGGCTTCGTCTTTGTTTTTGACGGCGGTCACATAATCACTCTGGGCGTTCACATGGTTCGTGACCCAGATTTTCTCGAAGGCCATGCCGCCTTCGGCGCCGTAAATCGAGCCGATCGCGGCTTTGAAATCGGCCGTATTTCCGGCTTCGGCCTTGATCAGCGCGTCGGAATCCTTGCTGCCGTCGTACTGCTTTTGCATTTGCAGCGTAGACAGGGACAGATGCTCGGCCGCGAGGTTGTTCAGGGCCGACCGCAAATCAGCCGCCGGCGTATCCGCCTTCGTGTTGTTGAACTTCTCCGGCATTTGCGTGGTGATAGCCGTGGACAGCGCTTTGCTGATCGTGAACATTTCCTTGAAGCCTTCGCGATAAGCCGCATACGCTCCCTGGTAATCGCCTGCGATATAGTCGTCGAACGTTTCCTGAACTTGATCTTCGTGAAGACGGATCGCCTGCGCGGCAGCCTGCTTCGGAAGCTTGCCTGCGGTCGCTTTGTCCAGGAAGGCCGAGAATTCGTCTACGAAGCCCTGCACTTGCTGCTCCGCTTTCTTGCGGGCTTCCTGGTTGTTCATCTTGGTCGCTTTGACGAGATCGTCCGTGTATTTGTTATGGGCCCGGAAAATCCGCTCGAACTCGGCCGCGCCTTCTTTCCCGTAGAGGGAAGCGATCGCCGGCGTCATATCCAGCGCGTTCTGATCCAGCGCCTTGTACGCTTCGGCCGCGTCTGCCGAGCCGTCGTACGCTTTCGTCATGGCGGTAACCGCCAGCGCGAAGTGTTCGGAGAGCAGGTGATCCAGGCTGGCTCTCAGATCGGCGGCCGGTGTGTTTACCGTAGCCTTCGGCGTTTGAACAGCGGCCGCGTTGGCCGCCACCGTCGGCATAAGGATGGACAGGCTCAGTGCCGGAAGAAGCAGTTTTTTCATTTGCATAAACGTTCACTCCCTTGGTTTATGTGTTTTTCGCGTTTCCGTTTTTGGTTCCGCTTGTTCTCGTTTGGTCTTTACATAGGGTGTAACGCAAGGGAGTGAAGTTTGGATCACTGATTTTGAAAAAAGTTTTTTGGGAGACGGCCGGAACTCTTTTTACTTTTATTGCCAATTCAAGCAATAGCCGCTACACTAGAGTAAACGCCCCCCTCCCGATAGCCGACCTTGGCGCCGCTCGTTCATCATTACAGCTTGCTATCCGAACCTGACGGCGAAACGGCTCTATATTTCACGTCATTAACTCTTTCTCAATTAAATGTTCTATTCATTCCAAAGTCTTTAAGCAACAGGAGGTTGAAATGAATAAAAAAGCGATCACCGGGATTACTGCGCTTGCTGCCGTAGTCCTGACAAGTACCGTTGTGTATGCAGCCAATACGACAGGGGGACCGACGCCCGCCGATAGCGCACGTTCGTTTACCGAAAAATATCCGGCAGTGCTTGTCCCGGAGGCCTCCTCTAAACCAGTTCCTTATAAGGAGTTTTCCGATCCCGGCGTCTATTCGAAATTAGAGAGCTCCTGGAACAAGGCCGTTCAGACGCTTGATCAAAAGCACGCTAAGGAAGCCAATCAAGATTCCAAACAGCCTGCCGCGTTCGCGCAAGAGCAGTGGAACCTGATTGCCGGTCCCGACATTGAGGCTGAATTCGAAAGCAGGCTCAGCCGGAACGAAGCTTCCTCTTTCAATGAAGTCTTTATTACGGCGACCCGCGGGCTTAAACCCGGCGATCTTATGTATGCGCTACTGCTGCGCGACAACAAAGCGGAAGCCAAGGTCGTCTGGCAGCGGGCCAACGGGGACATTCATGTCTCGCATCTGCGTCAGTCCAAGGACCTCCACGGCAAGGCCGTATGGTCTCTGCTCGGCAGCGAAGAGATCGCGTCCGCCGGATAGGGTGGCGTGACGCCGATAGTATGGCGGGTGACCCGCGCCCTGCGAAGCCCGTCGACGACACCGCCCGCCGGGCGCAAATAAAAAAGGGAAGGAGTCGGACTCCTTCCCTTTTTGCGCAGCCGTGCCCTGCCGCCATATCGCGCTCAGTTCCCGGCACGCGATACGGCGGCGCCGGGAGCTGCTCCACGCGGCAGCGCCAGACGGTCAATTCCCCGCACAGCGGCTCCGCTCTTTTCCCCCCGTCAAATAAACAGATTCACCTTCGCCTGCGAGGCATCGCCCAGATAAGCGGCTACGCCGGCGTACTCGATCCCGTCCAGCAGCTCTTCCTTCTGCAGGCCGAGCAGATCCATGGTCATCGTGCACGCGACGAGCTTGATGCCCTGCTCCCGCGCCAGCTCGATGAGCTGCGGAAGCGTCAGCGCGTTGTGCTTCTTCAGCACATGCTGAATCATTTTCGGGCCCATGCCCATATAGTTCATTTTGGACAGGCCCAGCTTCTTCGGCCCTCTCGGCATCATGCGGCCGAACATCTTTTCCAGCCAGCCCTTCTTGAGCTTGACCGGTTCATCCTTGCGCAGCGCGTTCAACCCCCAGAAGGTGAAAAAGATCGTCACCTCGTGATCGTAAGCGGCCGCGCCGTTCGCTATGATAAAAGCGGCGATGGCTTTATCCATTTCCCCGCTGAACAAAACGATCGTCGTTCCTTCTTTTTGCTCCTCCATCATGTCACTCCTTATACATATACATCTATGGGTATACAAACTGTGAAAATTTTAACCGATCCGAAACGGACCGGCCTTACTGCAATAAAATAGGCAGCCATATTTTAACCGCCGTAGCGGCAATGAGAACAATCAATGCGTACCGCAGGTACTTTACGTTAATCCGGGCCGACAGCCGGGAACCGAGCGGCGCTCCGAGCAGACTGCCGATAACCGTAAAAATAACCGGAAGCAGCGGAATATGCCCCGCCCCGATTTTCCCGATCACCCCGCCGACCGCCGAAATAAACACAATCGCCAGAGAAGAAGCGATCGTGGTTCGGGTAGGAATTTTAAGCAGGGTCAGCATAATCGGGATGAGAATAAACGCCCCGCCAGCGCCCACGATCCCGGACACCAGGCCCACTGCCAGCGCGGAAAGTACGGCAAGCGGTTTGTTGAAAGCAAGCTCCGCTCCTTCCTTCTGCCGCTTGCCCTTGGCCGGGATCAGCATCAGCACCACCGCGATTACCGCCAGAACCCCGTAAATCACATTAATCGTATCGCCCGGCATATATTTCGAAGCCAGTCCGCCGATCAGACTGCCCGCAAGCACACCGCCGCCCATATACAGGACTAGCCCTTTATGAACGAGGGAAGGTCCGTTTTTTCCGCGTCTTTGGAACAGGACACCGGACAAGGAGGCGAAGAATACCTGGAACATTGAGATCGCGGAAACTTCCTGGGCCGTAAAACCGGCTTCCCCGAACAAGGGAGGGACGAACAGCAGAAGCGGATAATTAATAATGGCTCCTCCGATTCCCAGCAGGCCCGACAAAAAAGACCCGGCCAGCCCCAGCACCAGCATGATAACCGCTAACAAAATATCCATAACATCCTCCTTGTCTGACCTGATGCGAATCATTAGCAAGCATTCCGGCGGCGGCATAAATTAGAAGAAAAAGCCCTATACTTGCGCCGCCGATCCGGCTATAATAAATTAATACCAAGTATTTTAGTTGGAAAAAGGGGTTTTAAAAATGATTCAACATCTCAAACGGTTATTCGTTTCCGTATGTCCGCATTGCGGGCAGCCCCTCCAAAGCGACGAGGCTACCCCGCACCGCGTAGTTAAAGTGTGCCCCGGCGGTCACTATACCGAAGAAACCTACGGCCATCTGGGTGTCCGTGTTGTTTATACCGATAACTGATACGGGAGTTGCGGAAAAGCCCGGGAATTCCTCTTTCGGGGAGCCTGGGCCCGACGCTCCCGCCTTTATTTTTTTCTCACGTAAAAGGTATATACGCCGTTAACTTCCTCATGCTTGATCAGCTCGTGCCCGGTCTGCCTGACCCAAGCCTGAAAATCGTTCAGCGAGCCTTTGTCCGTGGACAGAACCTGCATAATGCCCCCCGATTCCAGCGAATCGAGTGCCTTCTTGGCTTTGACGATCGGCATCGGACATGCCATTCCCTTCGTGTCTACCGTTACGTTGACTTCCATTTTGTAATCCTCCTCTATCGTTTATCCCGTTAATGATTGCTCCGGTAAAGATTCGTATTAATGGTCGTGCACGGCACAGCGGTTCGGACCGATTTCCATTTCGCGCTGTTCTTCTTCCGCCGGCGTTATTTTGCCCATGTTGGTTTGCCTGATTTCTTTGTACGCGTTGGGCTGCGGAGGCAGATTCTCCGATACGGTTTTACGGAACTCGCCTTCGTCTCCGATATTCAGCCCCGGATTGTCCATGAACAGATCGCCCAGTCTGGCGGACACTTTTCCGCCTTCGCCCAGTTCGGCAAACCGCCCGAAGTGCGCCGGGAGCACGATCAGATCCTCGGACAGCTTCTTGTAGCGGTCGTATAACGTGGTGCGCAGATCTCCCACCCAGTCCTCCGCCTTGCCGGCCAGATCGGCACGCCCGATGGAAGCGACGAACAGGATGTCCCCCGTCAGCAGGTAGCGCTCACCCACCACAAACGACGTGCTTCCGATCGTATGGCCCGGGGAATAGAGCGGCTGAATCGCGATCCGGGTGGAACCGACCGTAATATCGGCGCCTTCCACCAGCTCCGAGTAGCCGAACACCACTTCTTCCGCATCCCTGGGCGGCAGCCAGTAAGCCGCTCCCGTTTCTGCAGCCAGCTTGCGGCCTCCGGATATATGATCGGCATGAAGGTGCGTATCCAGCACATGCTTGATCACGGCCTGCTTCTCCCGGGCAAAACCGATGAACACCTCTGTCATCCGTACCGCATCAATAACCGCGGCTTCCCCGCCCGAGATCACCATGTAAGAAAGACAGCCTTTGCCGATCCGTACGAATTGGTAGAGAGCTCCTCCGTCTTTCAGGTCGCCTACCTTTACCGGCTCCAGGTGCTCGCTCCATGATTTCATCCCGCCGGCCAGGTACGAAACATCGGAGAAACCCGCTTCCACAAGCTGCCCGCCCACGAATTTCGACGATCCTTCTTTGGCGCATACGACCAGCACTTCCCGGTCCGCGGGGATTTTACCCGTTACAGCTTCCACGCCGTCCAGCAGCTCGAAGTAAGGCACGTTCAGCAGCTCGACCCCATCTCCTTCGATTTTCCAATCGGCAAAGTCGCTTTCATTTCGTACATCTAATATAAAAAGGGGCTTCTTGTTAAGAACCTTCTTCGCCAGCTCGGCGGCCGTCATTCCTTTAAGCCGCCTTTCTTCATGATTGCCCGCATTCATGCGTGTATCCTCCCTGTTTGTCACAAGTGATTTATGGTTTTAATGAGCCACACCGTTAACCGTCTGTCCAAGGGATGTTCTCCCTCAAAAGGTCACACTTTATAAGCGTCGAACATGCCGCCGTTGGATGCGATAATCGCTACTTTTCTGCTCATGATAAGTTCCTCCCAAGGTGTTGGATTTAAGCACGTTAAAATTTCACGTTGCAAAAGGCTTCCCGCCGGACAGCTGTCAAATGCCTGCCGACTTCTCCAGCGGCCCCGTCCAGGCGGACATGCCCGGAATCACGTTGCGGATGCCCTTGAAGCCTTGACGCTCCAGAAGCTGCGCGGCCATATCGCTGCGGCGGCCCGTCCGGCAGACGATATACAGCTCGTCCTCCCCGTTCAGCTCACCGATCCGCTGCTCCAGTTCGCCCAAGGGAATGGATACGGCTCCCGGTATGTGTCCGAATGCGTATTCCGCAGGTTCGCGTACATCGAGAACGCTCGTTTGCGGCTTTTCCCGCAGGCACTGCTCCAGTTCATCGTTGGTTACGGTATGGGGAAATTGCCGCTCTTCTTTGACCTCGGCAGGATCGGATTTGCGGATAAAATGGTGCAGCACCTCCCCTTCTTCGGTGAAGCCCAGATACTGGTGGCCCGTCGTTTTGGCCCAGCTCCGGATATCGGCCAAAGAACCTTTGTCCGTTGCCTGAATCTCCAGAACCTGGCCGGAGGCCATCTGCTCCAGCGCCTTCTTCGTGCGTACGATCGGCATCGGACAGGCCAGTCCTTTGGCGTCCAGTATTTGATGAGTTTGAATATTCATAACGTTGAGTACCTCCCTGATGTTATTCCGCGGCGGCATAACCTGCGCCGTTTTGTCTTCCCGAGTTCAATCGGTTTTTTTATCGGCAGATCGCTTTTTGTTTAATACATATACCCGTATAGGTATATTGATACTATAACTTCTTTGTGATAGTTCGTCAATCACCGCGTTCCTGGATATGTTTTTAAACGGCAAAACCGCCCCTGTCCGCTGAAGAATGGCAGTAAGGGCCGCGGAGGTTTGCAGGGTTTTCAAGACATAAAACATTCATTTCAAATGCCGCGCCGATACATCGTCCCCACAGTTAAACCTAAAGTGCGTATCAGCCGGCTGAACTAAAAAAAGCCTCCCGATGAACCTTCCGGTCCAAAGAGAGGCTTACACAAGTTATTATTCTCAGCGCTGTCAAACCGGCGCGCTTAGTCCGCTTTCGTGTGAAGCGGCTTCAATCCCGCTTCAATCTGCGGGCGCTTGGATTCCAGAAACGGCGGAAGCGCCAGCGATTCACCCAGATGACGGATATCCTCATCCGTATCGAAGCCCGGGCCGTCCGTCGCAAGCTCGAACAGAATACCGTTCGGCTCCCGGAAGTACAGGGACCGGAAATAAAACCGGTCCACGAAGCCGGAATTCGGAAAACGGACCTGCCGGACCCGGTTGATCCAGGCGCGCGGCTCTTCCTCGTTATCCACGCGGAAAGCGACGTGGTGTACGCCCCCGCGGCCGAGCTGTTCACGGGAGAGATCGTTCCTCTGCTCGATATGAACCTCGGCTCCGCTGCCGCCCTCGCCGGTTTCATACACGACGATGTCCGGCTGTCCCGGCACGTCGGCCGTGTAGCGGCCTTTTTCACGGAAGCCCAAAAGCTCCGTCAGCACAATCACCGTCGGTTCCGGGTCCTGCACCGTCAGTTTGACGGGGCCGAGTCCGAGGATGCCGTATTCGGCGGGTACCGGGCTTCTGTCCCATGGCGTGCCGCCGGCGACCCCTTTGTTGTCTTGGTCGGACACAAGAACCAGGCGCTGGCCTTCGAAATCGCGGAATGCCAGTGTCGCGCGTCCCGCACGGTCTTGAATGTCGTCGTGGTCGACACCGAATTCGGCGAACCGCTTTTTCCACCAGCCTAAAGCTTCGTCACCGGTAACACGCAGGGAAGCGGCTGAAATGCTGCTGACCCCCTCGCGGTTCCGCGCGGCCATCGGAATTTCGAAGAACGTCAATTCCGTTCCGGGATTGCCTTTCTCGTCTCCGTAAAACAAGTGATACACGCTGATATCATCCTGATTGACCGTCTTCTTCACCAGACGGAGCCCCAGAACCTTCGTGTAAAACTCGAAATTTTCCGGTGCTTGCGCCGTGATGGCCGATACGTGGTGGATGCCTTTAAGTTCCATCATGATGTCCTCCCCGGTTGTATTGTGTGGTCAGGATTGTTTCTGGACTTTCTTCAGCAGCTCCAGAAGCTGCTTCTTCTCTTCCCTGTCCAAAGCGTCAAATTGGGAAGCCTGAAACTGTTCCTGCTGCGGAACGACTTCGTCAAACAAAGCTTGTCCTTCCGCCGTCAGGGAAATATATTTGGTCTTCCATTCCTGCTCGCGTCTGATCCAGCCCAGTTCCTCCATCTTACTCAGCAGCTGCGCAATATTGCCCTTGGTGACCAGAAGCTTGTCCGCCAATTCCTGCTGAGTCAACCGCTCGTGCGAACCGACCTGGACCAGCACGTCGAACTGAGCGGCCGATAAGTTCCAGGCTTTCAAATGCTGATTCGATAACCGGATGCTCTGATTGTACACACGGGACAGCCGGAACCAGATCAGCACCCCCAGCTTCTCTTCCTGTTTGGAAAGAGGCGGTTTCTTATTCTCTTGCATCGGTTCACCCCGCTTTCGTTGATAACTTAAGTTTAGTACTAAACTGATAAAAAGTCAATGTCCTCCTCACCGACCTGCGGGCAAACTAAAAACCGTTCCGGGTTGGAACGGTTTTACTTTTGTAGGGTAAGGGAGATTGCCCGCGTCTTCGCTTTTGCAACGAGCGAAGCTCCATCGCGGGGGTGCGAAAACGACTTTCCACCTCCCAACATCGGCTTCCTACGGACTCGACCATTCCCGTGGTTCTCCTAGCCGCTCTTCTTGCCGCGCTTGGGCTTTTTGGATTCCTGCTGTTCCGAAGAAACTACTACCTTCACTTGGACATCTTGCCGGGTTGTAACAGTCGGACCAAGACTTTCCGCCATACGATGAATGGCATCGAACACAAGCCCCTGGTCCATCAATCTTTTCACTTCATCCAGATCAATCGGCTCCGCAGAAGCTTGCCTTGTTACGTGTACCGAAGAGGTTTGCGAGGTCTGCGAGTCATCTTTGCTCTCCCGCGGCTCTTTTTCCTTTTTCAGCCCGGACGCCCGCATCGCCTTTTCCATCTGAGCACGCACCGCTTCGACCTGATCTTCGATCTCTTCTCCCGATTGACCTTCTCTTATTTCGGACAGAGGGGGGAGTGTATCGAGAAGGGTTTCGATTTCGTCCATTTGTGTACGGATCGGCAAAAGCGTATCGTGTACATTGATCAGATCAGTCAGCTGTTTATCGTCGATGGCTTCGATTAATGCCAGCTGGGCGGCCAGTCCTTTCTGGACTTCTGCAAGTTGATAGCTGTCTGACAATGCTTCAAGACGCTTCATTAACTGATTTCCCTTTGTCTGGAGCTGTAAAAGGATGCTTTCATTCTCATGTTCCATGGCGATCAGCTTTTCTATCTTTTCTTTAAGAGAGTGACAGCTTTTTTCGAAGGCAGCCATGTCTTCCCTAATCACTTGTATACGATTATTGGAATCTTTGTGCGTAAAAATGGTTGCTATTCGTTTTCTCAGGTCTTCGAGATTTTCCCAGGCTGCTTGTAATTCGCCTTTAACCGGCCTCAGATTTTTTTCCGTTGCACGGCCTTTGTATAACTCCGTAAGAGGCAGGATCTTCGCCTCCATATGAAAAAGTTCACCTTCGAGTTCACTCGCTTTATGTGTTAATTTTCGTTTATCGATTACGAGCAGAATAAAACCCATGGTTAAAAATAGAATCATAATAACAAACGCCCAGAATAAAATTTTTCCTAGAATAGACATGTTACTTCCTTTCTGCCCCGTCATCGGCTTCACAACTCGCTGTTTCCGGGCGCGGAAATAGGCACGGATTGATACGGGCTTCTTCTGCCGCCTTCTTTTGCACTGTTAGAAGCGGCGGTCTTTCGGGCAGCAGAATAGCTCCGTCACAGCAACCGTCCACCGTCTGCCCGCAAACCTATTTAAAATTCACGTTGATCACAACACTTTTACTTTCCTCTTCATCCTCGTACTCTTCCTGCTGGTCGGCGATTTGCTCGACACGCGCGTTATAAGCCTGGACATTGGCGGCCATCGCTTCCGCATCCCGCTTGATTCGGTCAAGCTGGACGGGAGGACTGCTCATGCGGCGTTCGATCAAGTCCTTCTGCTCGTGAATTTTGTATTTCAAATCGCCGAGATCCCGGGAATGCAGCGCTTCTTCCAGATCTTCCGAGGAAATATACGATACCGTTTCCTGAAAATCCATCCAGCAGGCATGCACGCGCTCCCTGAGAGCGTTCAGTTCCTTATTGGCCGATTCATACACCTGCAGGCGGGCATGTTTCTTTTCGGCCAGCTCGTACTGCTCCATCAAGGCGATGAGTTTTTTGCCGCCTTCGTTAAAACGTCCTTCCGACAGCAGGTTCTCCACCTCGGGAAGCTTATGAGTAATTTCACGGTACAAGACCGTGAATTGATCGAATTCGCCGCGCATAAACGACCAGACGGATTCCGCAAAATACGCTTTTACCCGCTTCAGCTCTTCCTTAAAGGCCGGCTCGGGATAATCCAGCTCGCGCATGCCGCTTTTCAGAAGCCGCAGCGTCTTGTTCAGGCTTTCCCTCAGCTCCGCCAGTTCTCCCGCCGCGGTAACCGAATGCTTGATCAGACCCGTCACGTCGGAAGAAAGGCGCTCCGCTTCCCGGATTCTGCCCGCGTTAAGGGCGTCCAGCATAGCGGCCGAAAGCGCCTCCGCTCGATCCAGGCTTCCAAAGGAAGTCAAGTCCGAGGAATCCAGTCCGTGCTCGCGTATGGAACGGTTCACGTCATCCCGGGCGCTGCCGATCTGTCCTTTGAATTTCTGCTGCCGGTTATGCAGCTCAGGCAGCTCCGCAAGCAGCCGTTCGATTTCGGCGAGCTGGCCGCGTTCCGGCGCAAGATGCTCCTGCACGTCAATAAAATCGCTCATCTGCTCCCGGTCGATGATCCCGATCCGCTTTTGCAGGCCGAGCAGTTCCTCTTCCAGATCATCTACCCGGTAGGCGGCCGAGCGCTCTTTCGCCCGGGTCAGAAGGGAATCTATTTTCGCTTGAAGCTCCGAAACGACCTTATCGTTCTGTTTCTCCAGCTCGCAGAGCCTGTCGATGCTCCCTTTCAGGCTGCCGTATACTCCCTGATACTGCCTCAAAAGCATCCGGCATTCGCCCATCGTTTCTTCCATCGTTTTTACATTTCCGATAAAAGAAATTTTGATGCCCGAGATCATGGCCGTCATCTCATCCAGAATGGTAGAAACATCCGCTAACTCGGCTTCTACGGGACGGATCCGCTTCTCTGCGGAAGGCCCTTTGTACAGATCGGCCAGCAGCCCGAGGCGCTCGCTGTCCCGGTACAGATCCATGGAATAAGATTGTGCTTCCCGGAGCAGCTTTTCCTTCTTTTTCCGCTGCCGGATGACCCGGATTGACTGATAGATAACGAGAATAATACCCGCAAAAATTCCGAGCTCCTTCAGCCCTATATGATTCACATTCTCTTCCTTGTCGGGTGACGCGATAATCATACCGTCCGCCAATAGAGACCCGCCCGAAGTCATCCCGCCCGCATCACTTATCGTGCCGGACTGTACGGTATAGCCGTGAACGGCGGTGTGAATCCCCAATGACTGCGCCGCAGCAGCCGGGGGTAAGAACGATGTATATGCGGTTCCGGCCAAAAGCGAGAACGCAAGCAGATTTCGTATCCATATGTTTTTCATGATAAACCTCCGCAAATGATGGATGGACCCGTTATTTCCTATAAACTCCGCATCACTGTTCCCGCTCCCAAAAGCGTTCTATCAAGTTAGACGGGTTTAGCAATCGGCTGCCTCCAGAACAGGACCCGGATGTGAGAAAAAAGGCTCATTTTGTCAGCTCTCTTCATTAAACCATAGGATACAAGCAGAATTGCAGTAAAAAAATTCCATAATCACAAACCTTTTTATAAAAAAATCCAGCCCATAACCAGCCCGAATTCCGAGGCTTCCAACCTTATTCCGGCAGCAAAAAAAGAGACCACCGCTTACGCGCAGTGATCTCCTGTTGCCAAACGTTTCGTTCTGGAGAATTTAGAACGAACGGACCGTTAGCCGGCCGATCTGGCCGCTCTCCTGTGCAAACCAGACGGCGCCGTCAGGGCCGACGGCAAGCCCGTGCGGTTCCGCTATCTCTCTGGGAATCGCATATTCGGAGATTTGACCGTCGGTAGTGATCCGGCCGATTTTGTTACTTCCCCATTCCGTAAACCACAAATCCCCGTTTGTGCCGGCTGTAATCGCATGCGGCTTTGCTCCCGGATCGGGAAGAGGATACTCGGTGATCACGCCATCTGTCGAAATCGTCCCGATCCGGCTCCCGTTAATCTCGACAAACCACAGGGCGCCGTCAGGGCCTCCCGTAATACCTACCGGCCCCGCCTTTCCGGACGGAAGCGGATACCCGGTTATCTCCCCCGCGGTCGTAATGCGGCCGATGCGATTGCCCTGATTTTCCGTAAACCACATCGCTCCGTCTGATCCCCGTGCGATAAAAGAAGGAAACGAGCCGGGCAGAGGCAGTTCGAATTCGGTAATCGTCCCGTCCGGTCTGATCCGTCCGATTTTATTTCCCGTCAATTCCGTGAACCAAATGGCTCCGTCCGGTCCCTCGGCAAGACCGAACGGCCCTGAACCCGCGGCGGGCAGCGGGTATTCCGTAAGCTCGCCCGACAAGCTGATCCGCCCGATTATACCGGCTTTATACCCGCTGAACCACAAAGTACCGTCCTCTGCCGATAGAATGGCAGAGAGCCCCGCTTCTTCCGCGGTTACCGGCCATCGGGAGTCATACGGCCGATCCGGTTTCCTATCTGCTCTGTAAACCAGACCGCTCCGTCTTTGCCGTACGTCAAACCGTACGGACCCGAATCCTTATCCGGGAGTGCAAATTCCTCAAACGCATAAGACATAGAAGTACCTCCTCCTAAACATGATAGGCGTCGTTTTGCATAAGCTGTTTAGATGCTTTTTCTCCACTATACCGTTTTCCGCAAGAGCAGGGTCAGCTAAAAAACAGATTCAGCCGTTTTTTCTTATGTTCTGCTCACGGTATAAACCGTGCAAAATTCCCGGCGCGGGGTGCTTAACGTCACACGAAAGGGGATCAGCCACTCGGGGCTGAACACAAAAAAAACCGGAATCACACCCTAAAGGGCTAATTCCGGTTTGTTCACCACTGCCGAGCAGGCTGTTAAGCTTCCGCTTTTCTGGGAGACGCATTTGCCGGAGCTTTGCCGAACCGGTAGAAGTAAATACCGGCCGCCGCAAGAACGAGGACGGCAAGCCCCAAATATATGTTGCTGTACACGGAAGCTCCTTGGTACAGATTAAAGGGATTCCACGTTACCGTCGCCCCGTTATCCAGAAGCTTGCTGTAAATAGCCGACGAGGACGCGATCCCGATAAAATTCATCATGGCCATGAGTCCCATCCCCACGCCGGCCTGGTCTCTGTCCAGTGACCGCGAAATGGTGTTGGACAGCGCAATCTGCATGAACGTCATTCCCACGTTGCCGAAGATGAGCAGAGCCGACACCACCACGGGCAGAGCGCCGGACAAGGAGGACAGCAGGACAAAGCTGATAAACAGCAGGAAGGACGCGAGATACACGAGAAAGGAATTACCCTTCTCATCCGCCAGCCTGCCGCCTCTGAGACCCATCATTGCGGATGCGGCCGCTCCCGGCACCATCATAAAGCCGATCATACCGGGCTCGATATGATTCACGTGCGACATGAGCTGAGGGATCAGGAACGATAAGGAAAAACCGAGGCCTACGATAATCAGGGAAACGACCAGGCCCGTTACGTAATGTTTGTTCAAAAACAGCCGGGGCTGGATAAAAGGCTCCTCCGCCTTCAATATGCGGAGAATAAAAAGTCCCAGCAGCACAATTCCGCTGATGACGGTAATCCAGCCGCCGTTCGTGATGCTCAGCAGCAGCAGGCTGACGGTTCCCGCCAGCAGAGCGCCGCCCCACGCATCGATTTTACCGGCCGTGCCGCGCTTGTCATCCAGCAATTTGCGGTAAGACGGCAGCGTCACCAGCGTGAGCAGGGACAGGCAGAACAACCAGCGCCAGTCCGCTACGCTCATGATCAGGCCCGACAGCACAGGTCCGAGCGCATTGCCGAGCGCCATGCCGATAGCCGAGATGCCCAAGGCTCGGCCCCGGGTTTCCGGCGGAAAAAATCGGATCGGGATAATCATCGCGGCGGCCGGAATGACCGAGGACCCCATAGCCTGGAATCCTCTTGCCAGAATGACCATCCAATAGGCGGAGGCCGACAGGCCGATAACGGACCCGAGCGCAAAAACGATCAGTCCGAACGTGATAAGCCGTTTTAACGGATATTTATCCGCGAGCTTGCCGTAAATGACCGATCCGATGGCATAAACCAGCATGTAAATGGAAGCCACCCAGCTGACCTGGGCCGAATTCAGTTGAAACTCTGCACTGATCTGCGGCAGCACAATGTTGAAGATAGAGGCGTTCATGACCGAAATGACCAGAGTGAACGCCAGAACCCGCATAAGTTTATCGCCGGTTGTTTTTTGTACAGCGGTTGACACAGCTTTCGCCTCCTCAGAGCGCAAATGATATCCGAATATTTCAGTTAACCTCGTTAATTGTAAAAGTTATGAATGTTTGTACTTGCTAACATATCGGGCGAAAAAAAACTAGGGAGTCAGCGCCTTGACGAACACCTTTACGCTTTCCCGGATAAAATCGTCGAGCGGGATGTCGGCGAACGTCCCCTCTCCCCAACCGTCCCGGTTATTCATAAACGCGCCGTAATTCATCCACATGAACGAGACCGCATGGAGCTCGGGATTCGCCGAGACCATTTTTCCCCGCTCCGCCATCTTCACGAAATACTCGGTCAAAAACTCTCTTAACTGGCGGGGATGTCTCTGTGTCTTTTCCCGAAAACCCGGCAGACTGACCGATTCTTTCAGGCTGATCTGGATCATTTTGCGGTTGCGGTTCATGATATCGTGGTAAGTTCGGCTGATCAGAAGAAGATCCGTTTCCAGCTCCCAAACCAGCTTTTCCGCAAAAAGCTTCCGCATCTCCCCGGCGTAATGAAACCGGTCGAAAGCGGATTCGAGCAAATTCTGCTTGCTTCCGAAATGGCGGAAAAGCGTCATTTCACTCAGCCCGGCGGCCGCGGCGATCTCTTTGGTCGTGACGCATTTGTAGCCCTTATCCGCTATAAGATCAATGGCTGCCAGCAGCAGTTTGTCTGAACTGCTTGAAGATGAGCCGCTCATACTCTGCCTCCTCCTCTGTCCGTGTTACTCCCGTTATGAAAAACGAATGAATCGTTCATTCATGTGTGTTAGTACTCACTATCATTTCGTTCATTCTATTCCCCTTTCCATTTGCTGTCAACCTTGAAATATGAAACGGCCTTTCCGTGGTTTACATTCGAATGCGCTCAAAAACCGCGCTGCGCCGCACCTGTGACCGAGTGCCCCGGTTCACTCGTACGGGCACAAAAAACCGCCGCATCAAAAAGGATGCGGCGGTTTGTTCGGCCGGCGGTCCGGCGAAGGACCGTTTTTCAAGCCGTAATTTCTGTGAAACACCGGCACTTGCGGGTCCTATTCGGTTACGATGTCGTGAATGAGGACTGGCGCTTCAGCGTGGTCGGCGATACGGATGTTTTCGTAAATCATAGCGATCACATCGTCCACGTTTTCACGGTTGGCGTGGATCGTTACGAGGGATTCGCCCGCTTTTACATTTTCGCCGATCTTCTTATTCAGCATAAGGCCGACGGCCAGATCGATCTCCGATTCCTTCGTGGCGCGTCCGGCTCCGAGCAGCATAGCCGCCGTACCGATTTCATCGGCGACGATTTCGGCTACGATACCGTCCTCGCGCGCCGGGACCTCGATAAGATACTTCGCTTTAGGCAGCTTCTCGGGATCGTCCACGACCGACGCGTCCCCGCCCTGGTTGGCGATGAATTCCTTGAATTTCTCCAGCGCCTTGCCGTTGCGGATCACTTCCTTCAGCTTCTCCTCCGCTTCTTCCAGGGAAGAAGCTTTGTTTGCCAGGAAGACCATTTGTCTTCCCAGGGCGAGGCAGAGATCCTCCAGATCCTTCGGCCCTTGGCCGCGAAGCGTATCGATCGCCTCCCGCACTTCCAGCGCGTTGCCGATGGCGGCGCCGAGCGGCTGGCTCATATCGGAAATAACGGCCATCGTCTTGCGGCCCACGTTGTTTCCGATGCTGACCATGGCGTGCGCCAGTTCTTTCGCGTCCTCGGGCGTTTTCATAAACGCGCCTGCGCCCGTTTTGACGTCGAGCACGATAGCGTCGGAGCCTGCGGCGATTTTCTTGCTCATGATAGAGCTGGCGATAAGCGCGATGGAATCTACGGTCGCCGTTACGTCGCGAAGAGCGTACAGCTTCTTGTCGGCAGGCGTCAGGTTGCCGGTCTGCCCGATCACGGCGATTTTGTGCTCGTTCACCAGGCTTACGAACTCATCCTTGGAAATCTCCACGTGGAAGCCTTCGATCGCTTCCAGCTTGTCGATCGTGCCGCCGGTGTGGCCCAGGCCGCGTCCGGACATTTTCGCAACGGGAATATCGAGCGCCGCTACGAGAGGAGCCAGCACCAGGGTCGTCGTGTCGCCCACTCCGCCCGTGGAGTGCTTGTCTACCTTAACCCCTTCGATGGCGGACAGATCAATCGTTTCGCCGGAGTTGACGATTGCCATCGTCAGATCGGCCCGCTCGCGCGCCGTCATATCCTTGAAGTAAATCGCCATCGCCAGTGCGCTGACCTGATAGTCCGGAATATCGCCTTTCGTGTAGCCTTCGATAATAAAGTTGATTTCTTCCGTCGTCAGTTCCTTGCCGTCACGCTTCTTCGCAATCAAATCGACCATTCTCATCGTCTTTTCTCCTCGCTTCACCAGTAAGTACTCTTAACTAATTCCTGTTCACGGGGTAACCGGTCAAACCTGTGTCCCGTTTATCCGTCTTGTCTGTCTTGTCTAACTGTCTTGTCTGTGCTGCCTACTTGCGTGGTATATCCGTCTTGTATCAGAGATACCTGTGTCACAAACCTTCCCGCCTGCGGCTTTTTTACAGCGAAATCGCCGTATCTAAAGCCACTTCCATCATCTCGTTGAAAGTAGTCTGACGCTCTTCCGAAGAGGTTTCCTCGCCTGTCAGAAGGTGATCGCTGACGGTCAGAATTGTCAGAGCGTTCGCGCCGAATTTGGCCGCAAGGGTATATAGTGCTGTCGTCTCCATCTCCACGCCCAGCACACCGTAATCCATCAGCTTCTGTACGACTGTCTTCTCGTCACGGTAGAAGATGTCGGAGCTGAAGATGTTGCCGACATGAAGCTTAAGCCCCTTCTCTACGCCGCGCTCATAAGCGGCTTTAAGCAGCGGGAAGCTCGCGATCGGAGAGTAGTCGAAGCCGCCGAAAACGTGGCGGTTCGCGCTAGAATCCGTGCAGGACGCCTGAGCCAGGATCACATCGCGGACGCGGACATGCTCCTGCATCGCTCCGCACGTGCCGACGCGGAACAGGTTTTTGACGCCGTACTGGCTGATCAGCTCGTTGACGTAAATACTGATCGACGGAATCCCCATGCCCGATCCCTGCACCGAAACCCGCTTGCCCTGATACGTTCCGGTGAAGCCCAGCATGCCGCGGACTTCGTTGTAGCAGATTACGTCGGACAAGTAAGTTTCCGCAATGTACTTCGCTCTCAGCGGGTCGCCCGGAAGCAGGATCGTTTCGGCGATATCGCCGGGTTTTGCACCAATATGAACGCTCATGAACGTGTACCTCCGTTATGAATAAGGATAGAAGGGACGGTTTATCGTCCCGGTTTATTTCAAGTCCGCCAAGAAGCTTGTGCCGTGGGCGGGCAGCGTGACGCCGAAGTTGTCCGCTACGGTAGCGCCGATATCGGCGAACGTGCGGCGCAGCGGCAGCTCTTTGCCGCCATCCGCAAAACGCGGCGAGTAAACGACCAGCGGCACGTATTCGCGTGTATGGTCCGTTCCGCGATAGGTCGGATCGTTGCCGTGGTCGGCCGTGACGATCAGCAGATCCTCGTCCGTCAATTTGGCGAACACTTCCGGCAGGCGGGCGTCGTACTCCTCCAGCGCTTGTCCGTATCCTTGCGGATCACGGCGGTGGCCGAAGAGGGCGTCGAAATCGACGAGGTTCAGGAAGCTGAGTCCGGTGAAGGACTCGCCGAGCGTGTCCACCAGCTTGTCCATGCCGTCCATGTTGGAGACGGTCCGGACCGCTTTCGTAACGCCTTCGCCATCGTAGATGTCGGAGATTTTGCCGAGTGCGATCACGTCGAAGCCTTTGTCTTTCAGCTCGTTCATCGTGGTGCGGCCGAAAGGCTTCAAGGCGTAATCGTGACGGTTGGCCGTCCGTTTGAAGCTTCCGGCTTCGCCGACGAACGGGCGGGCGATGATGCGGCCCAGCATGTACGGATCTTCAAGCGTAATTTCGCGGCAGAACTCGCAAATTTCGTAAAGCTCCTTAAGCGGCACCACGTCTTCGTGGGCGGCAATCTGCAGCACGGAGTCCGCGGACGTGTAAATGATAAGCGCGCCGGTTTTCACGTGCTCTTCGCCGAGCTCGTCGATGATTTCGGTGCCGCTGGCCGGCTTATTGCCGATCACTTTGCGGCCGGTCTTCTCTTCGATGCGCCCGATCAGCTCATCCGGGAAGCCGTCCGGAAACACCCGAAAAGGAGTCTCGATATTCAGGCCCATGATTTCCCAGTGTCCGGTCATCGTATCTTTCCCGTTCGACGCTTCCTGCATCTTCGTAAAGTAAGCCAGCGGCTTGTCCGCCGCAGGCACGCCTTCGATCGGGCTGATATTGGATAGGCCCAGCTTGGCCATGTTCGGCATGTTGAGGCCGCCCCTCTCCCGGGCGATATGTCCGAGGGTATTGACATCGAAGTCGTCGAATTTAGCGGCATCCGGCGCTTCGCCGATACCGACCGAGTCCAGCACAATCAGGTGAATCCGTTTAAACATAGTCATGTTTCACGCTTCCTTTCCTATTCAGCTTACAGGAACAGCCCCGCAATCGTAGCCGACAGGACGCTGACCAATGTAGCTCCATACAGTAATTTTAAACCAAAACGGGCCACAACGTTGCCCTGCTTTTCGTGAAGCCCTTTGACCGCACCGGCGATGATCCCGATGGAGGAGAAGTTCGCGAAGGAAACGAGGAATACCGAGACGATTCCGACGGTCCGCGGGGACATCGTCGTATGCTTGGCAAGGTCGAGCATGGCGACGAACTCGTTGGAGACCATCTTGGTTGCCATGATGCTTCCGGCTTCGACCGCTTCGGCCCAAGGCACGCCCATTACAAACGCGAACGGAGCGAAAATGTACCCGAGCAGAGACTGGAACGAGATGCCGAAAATGCCGTTGAAAATACCGTTGATCAAGGCAATCAGGGCCACGAAACCGATCAGCATGGCCGCCACGATGATAGCGACTTTAAAACCGTCGAGAATATATTCTCCCAGCATTTCGAAGAAAGACTGCTTCTCTTCTTCTTGGACTTCAAGAATATCTTCTTCCTTCGTAACCACGTAAGGGTTAAGAATCGACGAGATAATAAAACCGCCGAACAGGTTCAACACCAGCGCCGTTACGACAAACTTCGGCTCGATCATTTGCATGTAAGCTCCGACGATGGACATCGAAACCGTGGACATGGCCGATGCGCAAAGCGTGTACAGGCGGTGTTTCGGCAGCAGGCCGATCTGCTTCTTCACCGAAATGAATACTTCCGATTGGCCCAGAATCGCGGACGCCACGGCGTTGTAAGATTCAAGCTTGCCCATTCCGTTGACCTTACTGAGCACCAGACCGATGTATTTCACGATAAACGGCAAGATTTTAGTATACTGCAAAATCCCGATCAATGCGGAAATGAATACGATAGGAAGCAGCACGTTCAGGAAGAACGGAGACGTCTTGTCGTTCGCGATGCCGCCGAACACAAAATTGATCCCCTCGGACGCGTAAGCGAGAAGCGATTCGAATACACTCGCGAAGCCGCGGATCAGAAATTCGCCCGCGCTCGTATTCAGAAGAGCGAATGCCAGGACCACCTGAAGGGCGATCATGACGAACAGCGGACGGTACCGGATTTTGTGACGGTTGTTGCTGGCGGCGTAAGTAAGCCCGAACACGACAAGCACGCCCAGAATAGCAACTAAATATTTCATGTTAGTGTTTCCCCCAATGGTTGCTCGGCATCAGCACATTCGATGCGGATGCCGGTCTCTGAACCTGAAAATCTATTAAGCGCTTACATTCAATTTGCAAGAAGAAGTTTCATAACCAATTTTACTTTTTTTCCATATCGTCGGCTTGAAAAGCTCCAGGGAGCAGCCGATCGATTGTCCATTCTTCGGTATTGCCGTGAAGATTGGTCAAGTAAATCTTCGTGTTCCGGTCGCTGAATTCGGCGATAACCTGCCTGCATGCGCCGCATGGCGATACCGGTCCTTCCGTGTCCGCCACGATGGCGATCGCTTCAAGCTTGTGCCCGCCTTCGCCTTCCGAAACTGCTTTGAAAATAGCCGTCCGCTCCGCGCAGTTGGTTAAACCGTAGGATGCATTCTCAACGTTGCATCCCCGGTAAACCTTCCCGCCCGTGAGCACGGCCGCTCCGACCTGGAAGCCCGAATAAGGCACATAGGCCTGCTTGCGGGCTTCAATCGCTTCCTGAATCAGCTGGTCTTTCATGGATCCGTCCTCCTTGAAGGTCAGGGTTTAATAAGAAGAAGCGGACTGGCCGCCTTCCATGATTTTCACGCCCGAGCTCGCTCCGATGCGGGTTGCTCCGGCTTCGATCATGCCGTTCATGTCTTCGAGGCTGCGTACGCCGCCCGATGCTTTGACGCCTACGTCGGGACCGACGGTTTTGCGCATCAGCGCTACATCCGCAGGTGTCGCTCCACCCGTCGAGAACCCGGTGGACGTCTTCACGAAGTCCGCTCCCGCTTTAACCGCCAGCTCGCTTGCGCGCACTTTTTCCTCGTCCGTAAGAAGGCTGGTTTCAATGATAACTTTAACGAGGGCTTTGCCCGCGGCAGCTTCGACAACAGCTCTGATGTCGTTTTCCACCAGCGTATCGTCTCCGGCTTTCAAGGCGCCGATGTTGATGACCATGTCGACTTCTCCGGCTCCGTTTGCAATCGCATCCTTCGTTTCAAACGCTTTCACGGCAGATGTCGTAGCACCCAGAGGGAATCCGATGACCGTACAAACTTTCACGGGCGTTCCCGCAAGCTGTTCGGCCGCATAAACGACCCAGGTCGGATTTACGCAGACGGACGCGAATCCGTACTTCTTCGCCTCTTCCGTCAGCTTCGTGATTTCAGGCTTTGTGGCGTCTGCGCGAAGCAGCGTGTGATCGATCATTCCGGCTATGCTCATGTGTTTACACTCCTTGATTATGAGTTGTCATGCCCTGTAAAAAAGACAGTGTGTGTAGGAATTCCATGCCTTCATAATAGCACACACGTGAACATATGTAAAACACATCGTAAAATTATGTTCATGTCATTTTTGTGTCTCAGGGGCTTATTCCGCTCTTTTTCCGAACATAAAAAAGAGCCCTTACAGTCTTCTTTCCCAAGAAGACCGTAACCGACTCTAGTATGCTTCTTTTCGTCACATTTTACTTAGAATGTCTGAAATTTCAGGTCTGTTCGTTTTTTATGTACGTTTTGACTTCCGGAGCTTCATAGGAAGCGAACTCTTCCAGCAGTTTGGCCGGGTCTTCGTTCACCAGAACCATCGAGCGGTATTTGTCCTGCATAAACTGCTCCTGATTCATCCGGTCGAAGAGAGCGACGAGGGGATCGTAATACCGATTGAGATTAACCAGCCCGAACGGCTTGCGGTGAAGCCCGAGTTGTCCCCACGTATAAATTTCCACAAACTCCTCCAGCGTGCCCGGGCCTCCCGGAAGTGCCATAAATCCGTCCGCAAGGTCCGCCATCTTCGCTTTGCGCTCATGCATGGATTCGACAACGATCAGTTCCGTCAGCCCGTGATGGGAAATTTCCCGGTTTTCCAGCATTTTCGGGATAACTCCGATGACTTCGCCGCCGGCTTCCAGAACCGCATCGGCCACGGCCCCCATCAACCCGACACTGGCGCCTCCGTACACAAGGGCCAGCCCCCGCTCCGCGAGCTCGCGCCCAAGCCTCACGGCTCCTTCCCTGTAGACCTCCGATGCCCCGTTGCTCGATCCGCAGAAAACCGCTATGCGTTTCATTGTCTGATCTCCTCCATCCTTTTTGTACAAAATCTTCCTTTATTATAGTGGAAAGCGAAGCTCAGGAAAACCGGGCAGCACGTCCGTGCAAGGCTTCTCTCTTCCTTTTGCGTTCATATTCTCGCGCATTCCGGGTCTTAGCGAATTTTTGCTGTCCTATTTCACTCCTATTATCAAGCACCGGGCGGAAGTTTATAATGGGTAGAGAAGGAGGTGCGGTTAACGGATGAACGAAGACACTATTTTCAAATCCGTCTATGAGACGATTTTAAGCAGAGATACCCGCCATGACGGGCAGTATTATGTGGGCATTACGTCTACGGGCATATTTTGCAGGCCCTCCTGCCGGTCGCGGACTCCGAGGCCCGAAAACGTAAAGGTTTACGAAAGTATCGAAGGAGCTCTGGCAGCCGGGTTTCGTCCCTGTAAAAGGTGCAAGCCCGAGAACCCGAGTCCCCACGGACCCGACGCGGAACTGGCGGAAACCGTACTAGATGTGATCCGCACCCGCTACGGCGAAAATTTGACGCTGCATGGGCTTGCTTCCGAGCTGAACATGAGCCCTTATCATCTGCAGCGCACGTTCAAACGGACGACCGGAATCAGTCCCTCGCGCCAGCTGCTTCTTACCCGCATGGAGGAGGCGGAGCGGCGGCTGTCCGGGAGCGAACAAGCCATTGGCGAAATCGCGGCATCGGTAGGCTTCCGCAGCGCTTCCCATTTCTCCGCCGTCTTTCATAAAACCGCCGGCTGTACGCCGAATGAATACAGGGAACGGAATGCCCGGAATTCCTGAGTGAGAACCGCTGCCAAAGTGAAGTATAGACAATTCAATTTAAATCAGCTTAAGTTAATTTATTTCAAATAAATTCGGTTCGGTTCGGCTCAATTCAATTCCATTCAATTCCGTTCAATTCAATTCAGTTCAATTCCGTTCAAACCAAAACAAACCGAGACAAACAGGAGGCAAACAAAATGAACACTCTTTCGGCGACAACCGAAATTTATTGGGCGGCCCTGGTGCATCCCCTTTTCCGGAACCGGCCTTTATATATAGCCGCCACAGACCGGGGATTGTGCCGCATTACGTGGCCGACCGAGAGTCTGGACACCTTGAAAAGCTGGGCCGCCAGGCAGATTCCCGGCGCCGTGCTGATTGAAGACGAAGAACAGATGGCCCCATATCTCCTTCAACTGAAAGAATATCTCGAAGGGACCCGGCAGCAATTCGACGTTCCGCTCGATATGCGGGGAACGGCTTTTCAGATTTCGGTCTGGAAAGCTCTTGCCGAAATCCCATTCGGGGAAACGCGCAGCTACTCCGACATTGCGGCAAGCGTAGGCAGTCCCGCAGCCGTAAGAGCGGTCGGTACGGCCAACGGAGCCAATCCCGTTCCCATCATCGTCCCCTGCCACCGCGTTATCGGCAAGAATGCGGCGCTTACCGGTTTCAGAGGAGGCCTTCAGGTTAAAGAAGAGTTGCTCAGACTGGAGGGATTCCATGACTACACGGCAAAAGGACACGCCCGTTTTCAGTTTTGACGAACATACGGGAATCGCGCAAATCGAAACGCCGGCGGCGTTCAGCTACGCGGAAACGCTCCTGTACCTGACGCGTTCCCCTCTGGAATGCCTTCACAGCGTGGAGAACGGCCGCATCTATAAGCTGCTCGAAGCGGGGAAAGAACTGCTTCCGACCGAAATCAGCGAACCGTGTCCCGGCAGGCTCCAGCTCCGGTTTGTCCAAGGCCCGCCCGCCAGTCCGGACGCCGTCCGGGAAGCCGTGGCCTACACCGCGGAATGGCTGGACCTTGCCCGGGATATGACGCCCTTCTACGCGATGGCTCAGTCCGATCCTTTGCTCGGGCCGCTTGCCTCCAGGTATTTCGGGCTCCGCATCATCGGCGTGCCGCATCTGTTCGAGGCCCTGTGCTGGGCAATCGCCGGGCAGCAGATTAATTTGACGTTCGCTTATACGCTCAAGCGCAGGCTTGTGGAGAATTACGGCAGGAAGCTGGTCGTGGATGACCGCTCGTACTGGCTGTTCCCGAAACCGGGCGACCTGGCCGGCGTGACCGTTGAGGAGCTGAGGCAGCTCCAGTTCACCGGCAAGAAGGCCGAGTATATCCTTCATGTGGCGGGTCTGATGGACAGCGGCACCCTGTCCAAAGAAGCACTCCTCGCCTCCGGTTCCTATGAGGACGCCGAGCACACCCTGCTCGCCATACGCGGCATCGGCCCGTGGACCGCGCATTACGTGCTGATGCGCTGCCTGAGGAACCCGGCCGCCTTCCCTATCGGGGACGCCGGGCTTCATAATGCGCTGAAGCTGCTGCTGCACCGCACGCAAAAGCCGGCTCTCGAAGAGATCCGGCGCCTTTTCGCTCCCTGGCGGGGATGGGAGGCTTATGCGGTATTTTATCTATGGAGAAGCCTCATGCCGGAAGGTTCTCTTTCTATTGAAACACCAGATCCTCCAGGCGCAAAAACGTAACGTGACCCGGAAAAGTATCCAAAGTCGAGCAAACGGACAATTTGTAAGGACCGTCAATCTCATACTGCCTGAAAACATGGGTCGGCTGCGGCTCCAGCCCGAACATTCCCTTCCCTCTCCTGCGGATGGAAAAAGAGTCCAGCGGGATCGACAAGCCCTTGCCGACCGCTTTGATGTAGCTTTCTTTGAGCGTCCACAGATCGAAGAAATAATCCAGCCGCTCCTCTGGAGGAAGGCTGAAGAGATCTTGCTTCTCCGCGGCGGAAAAGAATCGTTCGGCAATATCCAGATCCACCTGGTGGATCTGTTCCACGTCGATGCCGACTTCCGCTTCCGCAACGGCCGCCGCGACCCAGCAGCCCGAATGCGTCACGTTGTAATGGACGCCGGTACGGGGTGCGGTCAAGTGCGGCTTGCCGTAGTCATTCGTCCCGAAGCGCAGCTCCGGGTTAACTGCCGCCAATCTCCGGCACAGGCACCATCTCGCGAGAGCGTCCGCGGCAACCGCCCTTATACGGTCCTCTTGGCGGTAAAACTTCTGGGCCTTGGCCCGCTTCTCCTCGGACAGATGGACCATCAGCCGGTCCGCATGCTGCACCGTTTCTTTGTCGTCCAAACGCAGGTTTATCGCATAAATATCCATTTTATATCCCCAATAATCGAAGTTGTCGGTTTAACCGTGGCAGACAGGGCGTGTATTGCAAAATCACCCGTCCTTTTCTTCCTTATTGTACCAAAAGGAGGAGCTGTTGTGGGGCATTCCCCTACGTTCTGCATCTCTTTTATGCGGGACGGATAAAATGCTCCCCGTGACTTCTCTTGGCGCGTAGCGGGGAGCCGCATGACCGCGATCGGCGGATGCGGTCGGATGCGATCGGCAGCGCCCTATGCCCTGCGGCCCGGTTCCGCGCCCGGAAAGCTTCTTCGCATACAAGAAAAGCCTGGCGATACCAAGTATCGTCAGGCTTTTTTGGGGAGTCCTTTTAGCGACGCAGCGCTTCTCGTCCGGGAAATCGGCTTTGCAAGCGTGAAGCCTCTATGCTCCTTGGCCGCCTCGTGTCACAGGATGCCAAGCCCCATGCCAGGAGCTGGACGCAGTGCGGAATCTCCTCTTTCGCGATGCAGGGGCTCCCCCGTTTAATGAACGAAAACGGAAGAGGCCACAAAGTTTAGGACAAAGAGCGCCGCAATCGCGTAAAGCAGAGGCGAACATTTCCTCCACTGGCCGATAGCCACCTTCGTAAGCGGATATGCGATAAAGCCGAAAGCGAGACCGTCGGCGATGCTGGACGTCAGCGGGATGCACACCACGATAAGAAACGCGGGCAAATATTCCGAAAAATCGTTGAACGGAATGTCCTTCACGCTCATCATCATCAGCGCTCCGATAATAATGAGCACCGGCGCGACGGCATTGCCGGGAATGAGTCCGATAACGGGCAGCGCCAAGGCGGAGAGCAGGAACAAGACCGCCGTTACGAGCGGTGGGATACCTGTCCGGCCGCCTTCCGAAATACCGGAGGTGCTCTCGGCTGAAGCGATGGTCGGGCTGGTCCCGAAGAAGCCGGATACAATCGTGGACACCGCCACGACCCGGTAAGCTTTCGGGAACTTTTCCTTGTCCGGCAGCATGCCGCTGAGCAGCCCCATGTTCTCGAACAGGACGATCATCGTCATGGAAAACACCGCGATCCAGAACGGTATCTGCATCACGCTGAAATCGGCGGCTCCCAGTACCTGGCCGTAGGCTTGAAGATCGACCGCTTTGCCCGCGGCATCTCCCCTGCCCGCAAGTACGAGCGTCAGGACGCTGGTAAAACCGATTCCGATCAGCAGGCTTCCTTTTATATTGCGGACGAACAGCATGAAGGTGACCGCAAGCCCGATAAGCGTCGCAAGCGTAACCGGACTCGTAAAATTTCCGAGCGCCACGTAGTTAACGGAATCGGGCTGGACGATCTGGCCTTTCTGCAGGCCGATAAACGTAAGCATAAGGCCGATTCCGGCGGTAATCCCGTGCTTCAGCGAAGCGGGTACCGCCGACAAAATTTTGCTGCCGAAGGAAGACACGCTCGCAAGCAGGAAAATAACACCCGACACGACGACAACGCCAAGCGCCTGCTGCCAGGAAAGTCCGAGCGACTGGACGATCGTGTAGGTAAAGAACGCGTTAAGCCCCATGCCGGGGATGACGATGATGGGCGCATTCGCCCACAGGGCCATCATCAGACTGCCGATAACGGTCGCCGCGATGGTCGCAAGTACCCCGGCGCTCAGCGGCATTCCCGTATCCTGCAGGATGAGGGGATTGACGAGCATAATATACGCACTCGTAAAGAACGAGGTAAGGCCCGCCATCAGCTCTCTTTTCCACGTCGTCCCGTGAGCCTCCAATTGAAAATACCGGTTAAGACCCCGAATCATTCTTATTCCTCCACTCTGCCCCGGACCCGCCCATTATACCGAGCTTGACTAAACCCGGATATAACCGTAAATTGTACCTGCTCTATGAAAATAACGCCTGCCCGCTGCGCGTACGCGCAGCCGGCTTATCGCTAGTGATCTTCTGTCGTGGAAAAACGCCGTCCGCCGTGGTCGCTTAACGCACCAGGCATGCTGACCGCGCAGCGGCGTGGCAGACGACTGTCATGCGATGCCGGGCAACGCGCCGGGAGGCTTTGCGCGGTACGGAAAGCCGCGCATATCGGCGGTCAATCATACGGCCTCCGAACGCTGCGGCCGTTTTTTTCGGCCATTTGGGTTCACATGTTTGTTTCATTATTGCTTCATTAATAACTGGACTTCGTCTTCGTCACTTACACGCCTTCCGCGCAGCGGATTATTGCAGCTCAGCCTGCAGACGATTGGCCTCCGCCACGATCTTTTCCTCGTCGATCGTCAGGCAGCTTCCGTCACGGACAACCGCTGCTCCGCCGACATACACATCGCAGACGTCACGTCCGCTTGCGGCATAGAGCAGATGCGAAAACGCCTGCTTCAGCGGCTGTAGGTGCGGCTTATCCGACGGATCGATGGTGATGAAATCCGCCTTCTTCCCCGCCTCCAGCGAACCCGTATGCCCCATGCCGATAGCCTCGGCACCGACGCGCGTCGCCAGAGCCAGCACCGTTTTCGCGGGAAGCTTGCTCGCGTCTTTGTAGATCCCCTTCTGCAGCAAGGCCGCCGTCCTCATCTCCTCGAACATGTCGAGATTGTTGTTGGAGGCGGTGCTGTCCGTGGCGATGCCGACCTTGACTCCCGCTTCGAGAAGCGCGGCAACATCCGCCACTCCCGATCCCAGCTTCAAGTTGCTGATGGGATTATGGGCGACCCGCACATCGTATTGATGAAGAATCGCCCGTTCTTCCTCGTTAAGAACGACCCCGTGAGCCATCACCGTAGGCTGATCAAACACGCCTAGCCGGCGGAGGTGCTCCACGGGACGCACGCCATAGCGGCTCTCGATATCGCGGATCTCCAGATCCGTCTCCGAGACGTGGATGTGAACCATCAGGCCGTTCTCGGCCGCGATCCGTGCGCTTTCCTCCAGCGCTTCGGGCGTACACGCGTACGGGCTGTGAGGCGCCGCCATCGTCGTCAGGCGTCCGCCCGCGAACGTGCGGTAATTTCTCGCAAACCGCTCCGCGCTTGCGATATTATCCCGCTGCTGTCGCTCGGTGCCTAGGCTGAAAATCGTATGCGAGAAGGCGCCGCGGATTCCCGTATCGGCAATTTCCTGCATGATGCCGTCCAGGTCGATGCCGTTCGGATTGAACATATCCGAGAACGTCGTCGTGCCCGACTTCAGCATCTCCAGAATGCCGAGCCGGGTGCTGACAGACGCGATCTCCGGCGTAAACTTGGCCTCCATCGGCCAGATCTTCGTCTCCAGCCACGGCTTCAGCAGCATATCGTCACCGATTCCCCGGAGGATGGTCATCACGATATGAGAGTGGACATTGACGAGGCCCGGCATGACCCATTTGCCGCCCAGATCGACGACCCGGTCCGCCGCGGCCAGCCGCTCTGCGGAATGGACGCCGATATAATCGATCGCGTCTCTGCCGACGACCATCATTCCGCTTTTGTACTGCCGGCTGTTTTCATCCATCGTAAAAAAGTGACCGTTCACATAAGCTGTATTCAAAACCATCTCTCCAGACTTATCTAAGTTGTAGAAAAAGGTAAAGCATCAAAGCCGTTATGTCAGGGGTAGTATCTGTGAAACCCGAATACATTACACCTATTATAGGCAGGGTGTGAACATATGTAAATATTAATTTGAAATTTATTTTACATTTGTCCATTCTGATTTATTCCATCCTGCTTGCTGCACGTTCCACTCCCTTTTCCGGGCGCAAAAAAGAACCCTGGATCATAAAATCCAGGATTCCTTAAGGGTACCGGGCAGGCGGCCGGACTGGCGCTACAAGTCGCTGCGGCCGATAATGCCTTTGATCAGCGCCACGAAGTTAGCGCGCACCATCTCGGTCGTCTCCATGACTTCCGCATGGGAAAGCGGCTGCTCCAGGATGCCCGCGGCCATGTTGGAAATGCAGGAGATGCCCAGCACTTCAAGCCCCGCGTAGCTCGCGGCGATCGCCTCCGGCACGGTGGACATGCCTACCGCGTCTCCGCCGAGCGCCCGCACCATGCGGATTTCGGCAGGCGTTTCGTAGGAAGGGCCCGTGAGGCCCGCGTATACGCCTTCCTTCAAGCTCATGTTCAGGAAGCCGGCTGTTTCGCGCGCCGTTTCGCGCAGCCTTTTCGAATAAGCCTCCGACATATCCGGAAAACGCGGACCGAGCTCCGCGTCGTTGGGTCCGATCAGCGGATTGGACGCCATCAGGTTGATGTGATCGGAAATCAGCATGAGATCCCCCGGCTCCAGGCTTACGTCTACTCCGCCCGCGGCATTGGTCAGAAGAAGCGTCTTTACGCCGAGCCGCTTCATGACGAATACGGGAAAAACGACCTTATTCATGGCGTATCCCTCGTAATAGTGGAAGCGGCCCTGCATGGCGACAACCGGCTTGCCCTGGAGCATTCCGCAGACGAGTTGTCCGGCATGCCCTTCCACCGTCGATACCGGGAACCCGGGAATCTCGTGATAAGGAATCACGACCGGATTTTCGATCTCATCGGCAAGAACGCCGAGACCCGAACCGAGAATAAGGCCGACCTGCGGCGTGAATGTCAGCTTGTCCTTAATAAAGGCAGCCGCCTGCGATACGTGGTTAGTCTGTGAAGTCTGTGTCATCTCGTGAAGTCCCCCTGGTCTGGTTCGGTACAAGACAGCCCGGCTGGGGCGCGCCGCCTATCCTGCTGGCCCGCCGTCAGGCTGTTGCCGTCTGCCCGCCGTCATGTTTGGCGATGAGCGCTTTGGCCGTCATCTGGTCGGTGATAAGCGTATTCGCATATCCGCCGCGAAGAGCGCCGTAAATGGCGTTTACCTTTCTCATTCCGCCGGCTACGAGAATCGCCTGTTCTTTCTCCTTTAAATCCTCCAGCTCGATGCCGATGGTGCGGTCGTTCAGGCTCGTATGGCAGATCTGCCCTTTATCGTCGAAATAACGGGAGCAAATGTCACCCACGGCTCTGCTCTGAATGATCTCCAAATCTTCCTCCGTCATGTAATTGGACTGGATCAGCACGGATTCGGCGTCCGGCAGCCCCACCGTAAAGATCGCGATGTTGGCCAGCTTTCCGAGATCCAGAACGCGGCGGATATGCCGGTCGGACTGAATCGCCTGCTTGACCAGACTGTGATCGACGATAGCCGGCAGATAGAGGAAGTACGGCGTGACATGAAACGCCCGGCTGAACAGATAGATGATTTCGGACGGAGAGATCGTAATGTCCGCATGGCTCACGCCCCCGTTCAGCTGCACGACGCGCGAATCCGTCAGCCCCTTCTGCTGGAGGTTTGCCGCCACCTGGTACATCGTGGTTCCCCACGAAGCCCCGATAATATCTTTGTCTTTGACCGTCGTCATCAAGTACTGCGCGGCCGCCTCGCCGATAAATTTCTTGACGATTTCATCGTCGTAAGTCGGCACGAAAGCGACGACCGCTTTTTTCAAGTGGAACTTCTCCCGCAGGGTAACCGCAAGAGCTTCGCAATCTTCCGAAGGGTCCGCGATGTGGATTTTCACAATTCCTTCCGTCTTGGCCTGCTGCAGCAGACGCGACACGGTCGGACGGGATAAGCCGAGCATTTGCGCGATCTGGTTCTGATTATAGTCGAGCTGGTAGTATAATTTGGCTACCTCGATGATCTTTCTGAGCTTTTCATCTTCCATTGGAGCTTTTCCCTGCCTCGCATTATGAAATTATGTTCAATATAAATCTAACATCATTTCACTCCCTGAGTATAAAACATCCTTTTATGAAAATCAATCCAATCCAGGCCGGAAATGAATGAAAATGAGCGTAAATTAAACAAGCACTTCTTATCATTATACCATTTTTGAGAGCGTTTACGGCGGCATCCGTGCACAAATTGACAAACTATGTTCGCTATACCTCTATTGTTGCCCCGAAAGACCCATGATACAATGAGTCTACTTTTGTTAAGGGGGAATTCTTTTGTTCAAAGGCAAATTTGTTTCGGCTATATCTGTAAGCGCAATCATTTCTTCTATTCTTGCATCGTCCATTTACGCCCAGACGGCACCGCAGATCACTCATACCGACTGGATGCAAAAGAAAGCGATCATCGAAGGCTACGAAGGCGGCGGCCTGGCACTGGACCGCAGCGTTTCGACGGCGGAGCTTGCGACTATTCTCGCCCGCTCCAAAGGAGCTTCCCTGACGGTGGACGCTTCGATTTCCCACTGGGCCTCGGCTTCCCTGTCCTGGGCCAAAAAGCAGGGACTCCTGAGCGAAGCGGAAGTAAATAAGCCGGACGCCGTACTAAGCGCCGCAGCCGTTACCGAAATCGCCAAAAAAGCCGGCTATGACATCAAACTGACGGCAGATGCCGACTCCGTATCGCGGAAAGATTTTCTCCAGGCGCTCGGCCAGGCCATTACCCTACATATTACGATCGGACATACCAATGATGTTCACGGACATATCGAAGAAAACAAATCGCTCAAAGAGTTCGGTTATGCCAAAATCGCAACACTCGTGAAAGAAATGCGGGCGGAAAACCCTAATTTCATGCTGATGGATGCGGGCGACACCTTCCAGGGAACCGTCTTCGCCAATCTGTTCAAGGGCGAGTCCATCGTGCCGCTTCTGAACTACCTTAATTACGACGCGCAGGCGGCGGGCAACCATGAATTCGATTTCGGCTACGAGCAGCTGCTCAAGCTCAAAGGCATGGTCGATCACCCGATCATTTCTTCCAATGTGTTCAAAAAAGAAGACGGCACGGAGCTGCTCCAGCCCGTGCATTATACCGAAATCGGCGGCAAAAAATTCGCCATTCTCGGCTTTACGACCGCGGATACACCGATCGTGACACATCCGGATAACGTGAAAGCGCTGGAGTTCAAGGACCCGATTGAAGTAGCGAAGCAGCTTGTTCCCGAGCTGAAAAAGAAAGTCGATCACGTCATCGTCGTCTGCCATAACGGCATCGAGGTCGACCGCGAGATGGCGAAGACCGTTCCCGGCATCGACCTCATCATCGGCGGCCACTCTCACACCCAACTGACGAAGCCGGAGCTCGTAAACGGCACCTACATCGTGCAGGACTGGGAATATGGCAAGTCGATGGGCCGCGCGGACTTGTATTATTACAACAAGGAGCTTGTCGGTTTTACCGGCGGCCTGATCGAGTACGACGAGAAAGTGCAGCCCGATGCCGAAATGGCCAAGCTGGTCAAAGATATCGTCGGCCGTGTTGACGGGCAGCTCGATGTGAAAATCGCCAAAACCGACGTTCAGCTCGACGGGGAACGCACCCTCGTACGCGCGAAAGAAACCAATCTCGGCAACCTCATCGCCGATGCCATGCTGGCCAAAACGAAGACGATCGGCGGACAAGAAGCCGATATTGCGCTTATTAACGGCGGCGGTATCCGGACCCAGGTGAACGCCGGAGACATCTCGAAGAAAAATCTGTACGACGTGCTCCCGTTCCCGAACACCCTTGTCGTCCTGGAGCTTAAAGGCAGCGAACTGCAAGCGGCACTCGAAAACGGAGTAAGCAAAGTGGAGAGCGGCGAAGGACGCTTCCCGCAAATCGGCGGCATGACGTTCACCTACAACCGCAGCAAGCCTGCCGGCGAGAGAGTGGTTGAATTGAAGGTGAAAGGCGAGCCGGTTGACCCGGATAAAACCTACAAGCTGGCTACGAATGACTTTATCGCGGCCGGCGGTGACGGCTATGCCATGATGAAGGACAAGAAAGTGTTCAACTCGGGCTTCACGCTTTACGACGTCGTGGAAGAAGCCCTGATTAAGCAGGGAACCGTTAATCCGAAGGTCGAAGGGCGTATCGTGGAAGTAAAATAAGAGCGGCACGCTACCCGCACCGGTCAACTGCACGCTATAAAAGCAAAAGGCCCGCAGAATATCCCGTCTGCGGGCCTTTCTTTTTTCACCGGTCAGAGCCCTTTCGTATCCCTCAGTTCGATGATCGTTCCTTCGGGTGCTGTCAGCTTGCACAGCTTGCCGTTCTCTACGGTATAAATTTCCCGGCCGTTCTTAAGCCTGAACTCTGCTCCGAAACTCTTCAAACGGCGGACCTCTTCTTCAAGATCTTCGACCCATATACAAAAATGAACGATTCCCCGCAAACTCGTATTCACCGGTTGAAGCTCTTCACCGGCCTTGCCGGTTTGCAGTTCGATATAGAACTCGCCTAGGCGCAGCCAGGAATTATAAGCCCGTGTATGAAAATCGGGCGTTTCCTGCACCACCTCAAAGCCGAGCGCATCCCGGTAAAATGCCAGTGACTGTTCATAACAGTTCGTCTGAATGCAGATATGGTGGATAACTTTTGCGGACATGACGCGATTCTCCTTTGCCGTCTGCTGTTGAATGTGTGTATGTGTAGAGGTTGTGCACAAACCCGATAGTAATCCATCTTTCGGATCGCCGCAATGTTTTATCCCGGTAAGAGGAACAAGCCGCCGTCTGTATGCTGTGGACGGCGGCTTGTTTTTTGTTGTAAGGTCTTGGTTGTACGGTTTGGTTGTACGGTTTAGGCTCTACAGTTTAGGTTCTATGGTTTAGGTTCTATAGTTTAGGTTCTA
>NZ_FNVF01000007.1:0-30908 GCF_900107975.1 Paenibacillus sp. UNC499MF | reverse complement strand
AGTTTAGGTTCTACAGTTTAGGTTCTACAGTTTAGGTTCTACGGTTTGGTTCTACGGTTTGAATTGTACGGTTGGCTCTACGGCTTTGGCCGTAGACTTTACACTTTTCGCCGGTACGCTTCTAGCCTGTAAATTCTGCACCTTTGTCCCCTTAAACTTTGCCCTTGTAGGCGCTGCCCTTCGGGTGTATACACCGTTAGCCGATCAAGCTCTCACAACTTTACCGCCTCGGCCGCGTAAACCTTCACATCGAGCGGAGCGGCAAGAAATTCGCCGGCTTTGCCGGTGAATGCCGTGAAATGTGCGCTGGAATTATGGCTGGCAACCGCCTGCTGATCTTTCCAGACCTCAACCATTGTGTAAGCATTTTCCTTCTCCGCATGTTTGTACAAATCATACGAAACATTGCCGCCCTCTGCTCTCGAAGCTTCCACGAGCGGAAGAATCTCTTTCAGGAACGCCTCATCTTTATCCGGCTGCAGCTGCATGGCCGCGTGAATGATAATCATGACTGATAACCTCCTTTTATGTCAGACAGCTCTCCCGGCAGGGAGCTCTCTCTTTTATGCTTTCCAAACGAAAACATTGTTATTTATTTAAATCATAAAATATTAACCTATAAATAATATAAAAGAAAAAAGACCGAAAAGCAAAAAAGCCCCGGCTTATGATAAATATCCATGCCGGCGCCTTTTCATTACCGCATCCTTGCAGCGGTGTTTACATCCTCCCGGCTCTTAAAATTTGTATCGAAAGAGTTGCAGCTTGCCGCCTTAATACAGGCATTCATTTTTTATCGGCAGGAAAACAGAAGTAGAAATCGACATAAATAAAGGGAACCGAAGTCCCCCGTTCACGTCACCCCTGCCCCGACAAGAAATCCTGGACCCGGCGTCCTAGCGTTTCCCGTTCTTTATAAGTGTTGTACAAACGCCCGTTCACTACCGAAGAATCTCCGAAGAAAAACCGTTCGTAAACCGCCTGCCTGCCGCCGAACGCGCTCACACCAAGCTCCCACGCAAGCCGGGACAATTGCACATTTTCCTTGGCGCTCAGGTCAATACCCTTCAAATAAAGGTTTAGCTGACCGCCGATTTCGGTACTGAAATCCGCTTCGTCCGGAATCATAATCAATCCGCTTGCTCCGATCAGCTGGATGATTTCCACAAACCGCGGGTATACCTTGGGGAAGTAAACGTTAGCCGCAAGAAGCGGCTTCGGGTCGGGGAGCATACTTCCCCACTTATCCCGGGACGCCCCTTTTTCAGCCGCAAGCTGAAGCGCCTTGAGCGTCTCCAGAGCCACGATAACCTCCGTTACTTTCTCGGTTACATGGCTGTGGCTGTCGAGGCCTCCCACTTCGACCATTTTTTCAAGCGTACCCAGAATGAACTCCGTTTTGGCGATGTTTTTGCACATGATCTGCACACCGGTGTGGGTATGAAACCGGCTTTCATCCACAAGCTGCCAGGCCATCCTTTCGTTCCCGCATATAAATACACGGTCCCACGGCACGAGCGCATCTTCGAAAAGAACCAGCGTATCCATCTCCTCGAATCGGGAGCTCAAAGGGTAGTTGTACGCCGATTCGCCCCCGACAAAGCTCTCTCTGCATACAAAGCTCACGCCGGCCAGATTGCTCGGCACCGCGAAAGCGAAGGCGTGCGGGCTGTCCTCACTGCCTCCATACGGAAAAGGAGCCGGAAAAACGAAGATTTCATCCGACGTCGCTCCCTGAGTATCCAGCAGGAACGCGCCCCGGACGACGATACCGTCTTTATTTTTGTCCACCACCCGGGCAGCGGCCGGTTCCTCGAAGGTCCGCAGAAAAGTGGACACTCTCGCCGCTTTCGGCTGAATAAACACGTGAGAGAGCGTCACGTCGTTTTCCCGGCAGTATTCGTAATAGCGCCTTAAGTTATCCGCATATTCGGGGTTCTCTTCTTCGATCAGGCCCGCCGCTGCGGCGAAAGCCATTATGGCCGTGTTCATATAATCGGGAGCACGCCCCAGGAAACCGTGATGGACCGAAGCCCACGCCTGCATCATCTGCCTGCGCAGCGCAAGGTCCTTCTTCGTCTTCGGCTGCAGGAAGGACAACCCGACCGGGTCCCCTGCCGAAGGTGAAGCATACGTCATTTTCGCCCGCCATTCCTCCGCCTGCTGCATATCATACATCGAAGCCTGAGTCGCCATCAGCCCCTTGAACGCTTTATGCTCCGAAATCATTCCCTGCACCCGTTCCCCCGCAATCCAAACGCCGGGAAGATGCCGGTTAATCCGTTCTATATAGTCGCCGCCGTTTTTAACGGGCATTAGAATCGCCTCCTCACTCTATGGTTACTGTATTCGGGCGAAGGCGGATTGGTATGAACGGATACCTAAAGGGCGGGTAATAGGGAAGATTTCCGCCCCTGGGATGAGATCGCCGCAAACTTGGCGGATAAGCCTAATTCCGGATAAGCAGGTAAGCGAAAAAGGCTTCCGGTTCCCCAAGGAACCGAAAGCCTGTCCGGATGCGGCCTTATAGAAGCCCGGCTTCCGCCGCCTTTTCCACCGCATCCTCCCGGTTGCGGACACCGAGCTTGGCGTACACCGTGGACGCGTAATTTCGGACCGTTCCGTCCGACAAGTACAGCTTGGAAGCGATCGACTTGTATCGGAGGCCTTTGGAGAGCATCCGCAAAATCTCGATTTCGCGCGGAGTCAGGTCATAAGCTGCTCCGGCAGGGGCCGCTGCCTCCGGCAGTCCGGGTGTCTCGGAAGTCCCGGAGGCACCGGTCCGTACCGAAGCTTCGGCCGCTTCCCCGAGCTCGCCGAACAGCCTTGTCGAGAGATCCTGAGCGATCATGGTGCCTCCGCGATGCACGAGGCGGATCGTCTCGGCCAGCTCCTTCGGCTCGATCGACTTAAACAAGTAGCCGTCGGCCCCGCTGCGCAGCACCTCAAGCGCTTTGTCCGGCGCCTGGAAAGTCGTCAGGATGACGACCCGGACGTGCGGCCACTTCTGCTTGATCGTCCGGGTGGCGGCGGTGCCGTCCATATTCGGCATATCCAGATCCATCAGAACCAGATCGGGCTCCAGCTCCGCACAAAGCTCGACCGCCTGCTCGCCGTCTCCGGCAAGCCCCGTAACCGTCATATCCTTCTGTCCCTCCAGAATGGTCCGGAGGCTTTCGCGAATGAACGCCTGGTCGTCGGCAATCAGCAGACGGATCATCTCGCCTCCCGGCTCGACCTGGCGGGGCAGGGTACAGGTCACGGTTGTCCCCGCGCCCTTCTCCGAGTAGACGGAGACCTGCCCCTGCAGGCTTGCCGCCCGCTCCTTCATCGCCTTCAGCCCGAAGCCTTCCGTCAGGAGCTCGCTGCCCTCGCCGTTGTCCTGCACCTCCAGCCGAATCTGCCGGGGTTCGAACTGCAGCGCCGCCTGAACTTCCGTGGCCCTGCCGTGCCTCACGGCATTCGTGAGGGCTTCCTGCAGGCAGCGGTAGAAGATCATCTTCACCTGCTGAGGCAGGGCCTCCTCTTCTCCCAGTACCCGCAGGCGCACGGTCACCCCGGCGCTGGCCTCGAATTCGCGCCCCAGCCGCTCCAGCTCCTCCCGGAGCGAAGACAGCTTCTGCGAAGCGCCCATCTCGTGCAGAAATTCCCGCACGTCGCCCATGCTTTTGCGGGTCACCGCCAGAAGGGCCTCCAGCTTGTTCTCGCCTTCCTCAGTCGCGATATCCGGTCGCAGCGTTTCAAGTCCCATAATAAGAGACGTGTACGAATGCCCCATCGTATCGTGCAGATCCTTTGCGAGCCGGTTCCGTTCTTCAAGCAGAGTCATCCGCTCCACTTGGGACATGTACTGCTCCAGAACGCTGTTCTGGCTGCGGATGATTTCATTTTGCCGGTAATTCACCACCAACAGATGGAACGCGTATCCGATCGCATAAGCCAGCCCGATTTGAACCATCATTTCCCAGAGCGGCTTCGCTGCTTCGGAGAATTGATACATCATGAACGGCACCAGCAAAACGGCGGCCGGTCCCGTCCAGCGGTATGTTTTATCCTCACTGTTCGCTGCAATCAGGGCGGCGGGCACGAGAAAGGTCAAATAGGCCTCGGGAAATAACGAAGTTAAATAGACGCTGACTCCTCCGGACAAAATCAGCTCGGGAATCAAATACGCCGTCGTATTCACCTGCAGCAAAATCCATGGAACCGAGAAGGCGGAGATTTCCCAGCACAAAACCAGCCACAAGGGAAGGTTTAAGTCATTTTGAACCTGGATGGTCGTGATTGTGGTAGAAATAAAAATCAACAGACGGATGATAAAAAGCGCCCACTCGTACCAAAACCACTGCTTGACCGCATCGAACATGTTTGTCACCTCTTTGTCTGGCTGCCCGGATCGACACCCGGCTGTTCTTGTTATTACTATGCCACGGCAAGCACCGGCTGTCTATGTGTGAAGCCGTTTGAACATGTTCCGGGTATAGCGTCCGGCCAGCAAGGCCGAGCTCCATCCGAGTTTTGCGCCTGCGAAAGCGAGCAGAACGCCCCCGGCCATCACGAAGAGGGATTTTACAAACGTGTCCACAGGCATTCCCGCAACGTTGATATCCAGGTATGGAACCGCAAGCGGAACCAGAATGAAGATGACAGGCGCGATGTAGCACAGGACAGCCAATAGAAGGGCAAGCAGGCCGAGCGGGAATTTCAGCATCAGACAGCCGATGATCGTCCAGTTGCGCCGATCCGCAAGCTCTTCTTTCGCCTGCTGCCATACGGAGCCTCCGTTTTTTTCCGGCCGCTCGTAAGGTTCTATGGAAATATCCGTATAAATTTTGGTTTGTATCCTTTCATAACGGGCAAACGTCCGCGTACTGCGCATAACGTAGGTGATCATCGGCACCCCGATTAAAGTAAAAGCCATGCTTAAACTGAAAACCAGGCTGACTAAATAGAAGCAAAAGTAAAACACCCCCGTAGCGAAAGTAAGCAGCAAAAAGTAAAAAGTTTGAAGACTTTGCACTATTTCTTTTTTCATGGGAATCTCGGTCCTTTCCTGTTCGTTCTTTTGATTTTGTTATTCACATTGGATTCTCCGGCTGTCTGTATCCTAAACCGCCCGCTGTCAGATGCACCAGTGAGCAAATGTCATATGACACTCACATCCAAATAAATGATGGTTTCGTGACGGAAGATCACTGGCTCATTTGACGGAAAGTCTGCAATATTAGGGACATCGCGGAAGGGAACACCGATCTTCACGGCACTCCCCGCCTGAATCAATCGCATAACGGATACACAAAACAGAATGCGAAAAGGAGAATATACCATGAAAAAAAAGCTACGCCTTGCAAGTCTTGCTCTGCTAGTCTTGTCTTCCTCTATTTTCACGGCCTGTTCGTCGGACACGCCTGCCGCCAAACCGCCCGAAGCGTTGCAGCCCGATAAAGGTGCCTCGCAGGGACCCCTCGACACCAAGGAGGTTGAAGCGTTTGCCGATCCTATATTTGCCGAGAAAATGAAAAAGTTCAGCGTCAACGGTTCCAGCTTCGTGGTCGTCAAAGACGGCAAGGTCGTGTTGAATAAAGGGTACGGCTATGCGGACAAGGAAAAGAACATCCCCGTCGATAAAAACACCGTATTCCAGATCGCCTCGGTCACCAAAACGTTTACCGCCCTGGCCGCCCTGCAGCTTGTGGACGAGGGAAAAATGGAACTGAAGGGTGACATCGAGCCCTACCTGGGCGGCCTGAAGGTGCCCAACAAAACGGGAACGCCGCTCACGTTATTCGATCTTCTCACCTATACAAGCGGGATCGATTATCCGGATATAGCGAATTATGTAGGACCCGATCTCGTCTATCAGGATATCCCCACGAAACCTTTTCTGGCCGAGCACATGCCTACGGTTGTGCGCAAGCCGGGAGAAGCCTACACTTACGACAACTACGCCTTTCTGCTGGCCGGGCATGCCGTTGAGAACGTGAGCGGGCTGCGTTATGACAAATACATGCAGGAAAAGGTGTTCAAACCGCTCGGCATGACTTCCACCAGCGCCCGCTTTACACCCGAGCTGCTTGCGAGAATGGCGGCTCATTACGATCCGAGCGACAAGCCTGTGCCGACTGACGGGCATGCGCCGACGGACGGACCGCAGGGCAGTATCATCTCGACGGCCGAAGATATGTCCAAATATATGATCATGCAGCTTCAGAAGGGCAAATACGACGGCAAACAGCTCGTCAGTCCCAAGAGCGTGGATCTTATGCACAACTATCAGGTTTTCTCCGAAAAGTCGCTGCCCATGACAACCGTCGGCTTTGAGGGGTATTTTACGGATCTCATGAACGGCCACCACGTGATAATGAAAGGCGGCAGCATGACGGGCCACCAGTCTTTAATGGTTCTGCTCCCTGATAAAAATACGGGGTTTTTCATGTCCTATAACAATGACTCCATGATGAGTATCGACGTGTTCGAGGAATTCATGGATCACTATTTCCCTGCCGAGAAAGAACCCGAGAAACCGACTTACCTTCCTTTGAATGAAAAAGATGCGCAGCAGTACACGGGCATGTACCAGAATACACGCCTGCTGTTCCTGAAAACGAAATTTTCGTACGATAACGGCAACCTGATTATGGAAACCAATTCTTCGGGCAAGCATGCCTTGAAAATGATTAATCCGCTGCTTTTCGAAGACGAGTCCGGAAACAAGTTGGCATTCAAGAAAGACAGCCACGGTCAGATCGAGTACTACTATTACACGAACCGGTCCAGTATGGAGTTCATTTCCGATGCTCAGAAAATGCATGAGAAAACTCCGTTTGATGATGTCGCTAAAGACAGCCCCTACAAACCTCACATCGATAACTTGAATACGTGGGGAGTTATGGGCGCGCGTACGGGCAATTCATTCCAGCCTCAGAGCACGATGACCCAGGGTGAATTTGCGGATGTGCTTCTGAAAGCCCACGGCTGGTACGGCTTTGCATACTCGATCGAAGACAACAAAAAATTGATGGTCGCCGATATCCCGGGCTTCGACCGGAAAGCACCGGTCACACGGCAGATCGCCGCCGCGATGATCCAGAACATGAAGCAGCTTGAGCCTGCGTCGGAAATCAAGCTGGCCGGAACGACCGACGAGTGGGCGGTTAAAGCCGTCACCGCACTGGTGTCGCAGGGCATCGTAGATCCGGGCGCCTCCGTTAAACCGGACGGCTCGGTCGATTTCCGCTCCAAGCAGCCGCTGCTGCGCCAGGAAGCCGCCGTTCTGCTGGATAAAGCATTCGGCTACTATACACTGCCTCATAAGGTGCAGTAAACCTGCAGCTGGAGGCGGCGTACGGCCTGCCGAACCATACCGGGGCCGAGACGGCGCGCCAGGAGGATTACGGAGCCGCTATTTCTTGAAAAAGCGGCCCTGTCCTCCTTTTACGCCCGCCCCGGCGGAATCTGCGGCTTCACGGCTCCGAAGCCGCAACGGATTCGGACGCGCCCGCGTTTCCCGGCAGACGGGACCCGCATTAGGTTGAGCCCGCACAAGGCTCCCGGGACGGCGGACTTGGCGTCACAGACCATGGCCATTCACTTTTTTTCTTGTTGCCGGAGGTCTGACGCCCGCTCTCTCTCTCTCTCTCTCTCTCTCTTATATGTCCGCCGTCCGGTCTTCTGCCGATACCCTTTGATTCCCGGGTTTCTCCGTGCATTTTCTTTGTCTTCCGCTGCCTTCAGCATTTGCCCCTCTCTTCCGTATCACCGGACGCCAGACGGGATTGCTCTTCTTCTCCGGCAGATGTCAGCTTCCAAAAAAGAAAACCCTCCACTTCCGCTTTAAGCGGAGTGGAGGGTTTTTGACTTTATGTGTCGGTATACTTGTCCGAAACCAATGGCTTTCCGCCGTATCCTCTACGGCCTTGCAGCCTCGCAACTTTGCTTGCAGCCGGGCGTACAAGGCCGCGAACAGCCGATCCGACGCAAAATCTTCCTGTGTCCGGTCGTTCTTAAAAGCTCGTCGATACGGGAACTCACCTGATTGCAGCGTTCGCGGATATACGCATTCAGCGGGTTACTTTTACAACGATTTGCTCGCTGGCGGTAACACCCGAAGCGTTAACAAGCTCCGCGCGGTATTCATACGTTCCGGGAGCCCGGCCCGTAAGGCTGGTTGCAGCGCTCTGGGCACCCGGAGTCGCTTCTTTCAGCGCTTTTGTCTCGATAAGCCGGCCATTTTCATACAGCCGGTATTCGGAACCGTTGGTGCCCCACCACATGTTCATCGTCACCTTATAGGCGCCGTCACCGTCCCAGTTGTCTTGGGAAAGAACCGGTTTACCCGGGGCGGCATCCGTTACGTTGACGACGAGAGGCGAACTTACCGTCGTCCCGTAAGCATTGATCAGCTCGGCCGTATACGTATACGATCCGTTAGCCTTGCCTTGGACAGCCGTTCTGACCGTCTGGGCGGTCGGAGAAGCGTCTTTCAGGGTCTGCGTGCTAATCAGCACGCCGTTCTCGTACAGCTTGTACACGGAGCCGTTGGCTCCCCACCACATGTTCATCGTCACGGTAAAGCTGCCGCCCTTAAGACCGTTGTACCCGTTGTCGGACGACAGCACCGGCTTGCCCGGAACGCCCGCTGCCAGAAGCTTGCCGGACGTAACGGTAACCGCGTTCGACACGATAGTGACGCCGTTCAGCGTGACGGAAGCCGTCAGATCGGCAGTCCCTTCGCCGACAGCCGTCAGCCTTCCCAGCGCGTTTACCGTAACCACCGCCTCATTGCTGCTGCGGTATACCACTTCCGCTACGGTTAAATCGGCTGCGGTGCCGTTGCTCCATGTGCCGCTCACACGGAGGTCGGTCGTTTCACCGGGCTTCAAGACGGTTTTGCCCGCCGTAAGCTCGACCTTGCTGAGCGTCAGACTCGCCTTTACATGGAAGCTGTACGTGTCCTCCGCCGTATTGCCCGCAAGATCCGTCACACGGTACTGGGCGGTATGCGGGCCGACAGCCAGCTCGCCCGCTTTCAGCGTTTCGCCGTCGGCAATTTCTTTCCCGTCCAGGATCAGTTTCCGGTCCGCGATGCCCGATCCCCCATCCGTACTCAGCAGACGGAAGGTTAAGGAATCTTTATCAGTCACATCGGCGACAGCTTGTCCGTTCAGCGTCAGAGACGCGGCCGGAGCCGTTTTATCCAATTTGATCTGGACAGTTTTGGCCTCTTCCTTATTGCCTGCGGCATCCGTGGAATAGTAGCGGACGATATTCGTTCCTTCGGTTTCGACGGTGAACGGCTCCGAATAGCCTTTCGCTTCTCCGCCGTTGATATCATACTGCGTCAGAACAGCAGCCCCATCATTATCGCGGGCCGTCAATACAACGGTTACATTCTTGTTAAACCAGCCCTCCGCGTTGGCCGTTTCCGATAGCGCAGCCTCCGTTACGGGAGCCGTCGTGTCCGCCTGTGCCGTGAAATCGGACAGACCTCTCGGCTTCAATTGAAACGCACCTTTGAAAATCGCCGCCGCACCGCGGATGTCAACGGTTTGTCCTTCTTTATACGGAAAAGAAGCCAGCGTAAGTCCCGTGCGGGCGTCTACGCGGATGTGGTTCACCACGTCTCCTTTGACGGCGTCAAATTCGAAGGAGCCTTCCGGCACCGCGCTTTTGACAGCGCCGATTGTCACCCCGCTCAGCTCGATGAGCTGTCCCTGGTTGCCGGCCGTAACCGCATCGGCTTTTACAGGCGCAGGAACGGCCGAAGTGCCCGTTTTGGCGACTTCGACCGGATCGGTTAATTCCAGTTCCGAATTGTAGACGGCCGTAGAGGCCGTCACCTTCACTACATCCCCGGCGTGAAATCCGCCGAGGTTCTGGTACACATAAATACCGCCGGTCGCGTCCTGCAGGTAGAAGGACTGACCGCCGAAGATGCCCGGCTCTGTCGTAACGACGCCTTCCAGCGTCACCAGAGCCCCTTCGCCTTTACCGCGCGCTTCGGCAACGGTAATTTTGGCCGGAATCGGGCCCTGCTCATCCGGCAGCGGCTCGGCCGGCACGTTCGCGATCGACACGGCTTCCGTCTTCAGGTTGGTGCCGTTCTGGCGGAGCCGGAGGTTCGCGGCGCCGGTCGTGCCCGGCTTAATGCGGACGGTAAGATCCTTGTAAGCATGGCCCTTGCTGTCGGATGTGAGGCTGAAAGCCGCGCTGTATCCGTAAGACGCCGGCCATGTGCCGTCCGCATTCCGGACCTGCGCCACCTGCGTGCCTCCCGTGGCCATATATACGCCTGCGCTGAAGCCCGAAACGGTCGTATTCGCAGGCAGATTATCGACCACGACGCGGATTTGGAATTCCGCCGCGTTCGGCAGAGTCGCCTGGCGGACGAAGCTGTACGACGGGTTGGAAGGCACCGTCGTACCGCCGCCGCTGCCGAAGGAGCCGGACTTGAACGTGCCGCGGTCATACCACTTGTAGCCCGCTGCCGGGGCCGCCCAAGGCTCGGGCTGCGGCTCGGTCGAAGCGGCCGGGGCCTCGAAAGGCAGCAGAGCCGTCGGCTGGTCGAGCTGCAGGCCGCTCACCTGGGACAGGCTCGTGTAGCTTTCTTTCTTCGCCAGCCAGTTGATCGTGTTGACGAGCAGCACGCCGTCATTCGCCTCTTTAAAGCCGTCGTAGGTCGTCTTCTTCGCGCCCGTATCCTCGCGCAGATACTTCGGCGTGGCGTCTTCGACCGGAGAGGAATCACCGATGAAGGCCGCTTTCCCCGCACCCTTCTTGGCTACGGCCACATAAGGGCCTTCCGCGACTCCGCCGCCGTTGTAGACGCCCTGATCGACCGCGTTGCCCCAGGCCGCTTTCGTCTGCGGCAGATACACGATGCCCTTCGCCTTGGCCGGATCGATAATAGCGAGCGTGGAGCCGGCGTGCATCGCCACCGAGGATACGCCCTTCGTGATGCCGAAGGCCTGCTCCGGAGCTACAATGTTGTTGGCGGTAATGTCGCCGAGCGCATTGTAGCGGAACCGGACGCCGAACTGGGAGCCGAGCCAGTCGGAGCTGACAACGTCCTGCATAGCCGCCGAGCCCGCTTCATCCGCGCTCATGCCTTTCGCCGGATTGTCCCAGGCGCCGCGGCGGTAGCCGTTGAATACTTCGGAGCCGTCCCAGCGGTTCTTGTTGCGGTCCGCGTTGTAGTGGTCGCCGACGAAGAAGATGCTGCCGCCGCCTTCCACATAGGCCGCCATAGCCGCCTGTTCGCTCGCCTTGTATGGAATATTCGCTTCCGCGACTACAAAAACATCGTATCCGCTTAAGTCTGCCAGCGTAATCGGAGTCGTTTTGCGGAGCTCTTTTACATAGTAGCCGTTATTCGCCAAAGCATTGCCGAAATCGGAGAACCCGCCGTCGATAACCCAGTCCGCGGCTCCCGCCGTTTGAGCGTGAGTGTTGTCGAAAAGCACCTTTTTGCCGGCGTTCTCATTGACGACTTTCGCTTCAATGTAGGGGGCCGGATCGGCCGGCCCTTCCGCCTTTACATGCCAACCATCGGTCAATACTTGCACGGAAAGCGCCGCGGATAGGGCGAGTGAAGACTTGAACACCTTTGCCTTCCACCCTGCGAATCTCTTCTTCATGAATTTCCTCCTTTATGCTGGAAGCTAGTTAAACTTTCGACCTCATTCTACCATGGATAAGTCAGGAGAAGTGGTATTTTTTTGTAAAGATAATCCGCTTTCCTTGCACTTTCTTTCATGAATATAATGGTAGTTTTCTACAGTTACACCCCCTCTGTTTTCCGCAAAAAGAGGCCGTTCAGCCTGGGCTGACGGCCGTTAAAGACTCCATCGGACGGTCGCTCCTGTTTATGCTTGCGGTTGCGGATGCGCCGGGAGATTATACGGACCCAAACGGCTTTTAGCGTTCCGGCTGCGCGCGTAAAGGCTCAGGAAGGGGCTCCCGGCTTCACCGTTCCTGCGGCTCCTCCCGTTCCGGGCGTGTAAGTAGAGGTACCTGCACCGAAGAAATAGTTGTTCATGCTGTTGCTGTCCCAATTGTTGTTCCCGTCGTTAAAAGCCGCTTCCAATTGAGCGGTCGTACCGATATTGACCGTTATCTTGGCATAGCCGGCGATTTCGGAATCGGCCATTTTGACGCCGGGCACGGCCGTCCAGGTTCCGCCTGCGGGACGGTAATGGATGTAAGGGGTCGAGTAACCTTTCTTGTAGTACACGGTTGCGCTATTGTTCGTGCCCCCGGAACCCGTTCCCGCATGGCTGATGACATACTTCTTAAAGTTCGCCATCTCGCCGGTTGCGGAGCCGTCCGCATTCACCACATTGGCTAGACGCAGAAGCGTAAAGCCGCTGAAGCCGAAGCGGGTCAGCTTTTCCTCGATCTTCTGGAACGCGGCCGTTCCCGAAGCCGGAAGCGCATTTTCCCCGTTGAGGCGGACGCCTTTAGCGTTGGCAATACCCGCGACGGTATCGACAAGGGTAGAAGGCATGGAGTAATTCGGAGCGTTTCCGCTGTCGAACATCTCCAGGCAGGTGAACGTCAGATCCAAATTGCTGTCCTTAAACTTCTGCAGCAGACGGTTGTAATCGTAATACCCGGCGGCCTGCTCCGCACTGTGCGGCATGGAAGGATTCGTCATCTGCCAGTGGACGCCGGAAACTTTGGCTCCGATCGGCACGCCGAACACGGAGTCGAAATTTTTGTGCGCGGCACTGCCGATTACGCCCAGATGATTTTCCAGCACGCTCTGGTACCAGGACAGAAAATCTTTGCCGTAGGCGCTTTTGTAGCCTCCGTTCGTGTAGAAGCCGTCCCCGTCATTGGGAGGACTGATCTGATCGGCCGAAGTCAGGCTCAGGCCCCATGCGCTGTTGATTCCGCTAAGCGATCCGTATTTGGCCGTCATGGCCGTCCGGAATGCCTGCTTCGCGGTATCCGTATAAGCTTGGAACTTGCCGCGGGACGGATAGCTCCATCCGGCAGCCGGATAATACGAAGGAAATCTCAATTCTCCGGACGGGCCTCCGCTTAAATAGATTTTCGGAATCATATCCTTATAGGAAGCGAAATTAGCCGCAAAAGAAGCGTAAAGCTCGCTGTACTGCGTACCCAGCCCGCTCCAGAAAGGAGACAGAGCTTCGTTGTTCATATAGCCGGTTTCGCTTTTGAACTGCATCTGGTCCGCCGTCCCTTTGGCCCACAGCCAGTTCGGCAGCGGTATGTTGCAATCGTCTCCGACATTGCCGCCGCATTTATGCGTGGACAGGATCGGTACCCACTTCAGCCCCGCCTCCCGCACGGCTCCCGCGTACGTCTTGTAATAGCTCCAGTCGAATTGGTTATCTCCCGCGCTTTCCACCATTCCCCACCAGACATCGGTCGTGACGGCGTATACTCCGCTGTTTTTTAGCGTGCGAAGCTGATTCTTGAAGGCATTCCAATCCGTAACCTTCGTCAGCGGCCCCATCACCGAAGCCTGAAAATCGCCCGCAACCGCCGCACCGGCCCTGGCCGGCCCCCAGCCGAACACGGTCGTCAGTACCAGAATAAAACCGAGCAGCTGCAGGGCCGCTTTTTTCAAGCTGTTGTTCGTCAACCTCATCGCGTACACCCTTCCTTTATTGTGAATTTTGTTCAGAGCACAAGGTTTCCCGCACCGCAGCCGGCTGCCTTTTTCTCCTTATTCCCGCGAATCCTTCGTCTTATGTAGTCCGGTTAAGCTGCTTCTTTTTTACACGCTGTATCACAAGGACCGGTTTATGCAGTGTTATTTCCCTCCTTTATATGAAATCGTTTACAAATTTATTATAAAAAACGTACAAGCTGCAAAACGACCCCAAAGATTGTCAAAAGGGTGGATTATATTGTCTGTTATGAGCTTCCACGCAAAACAAAGACGGGAAGGACTATCCCCTCCCGCTCCTGCTTATATCGTCTCATTCCTCCTATAGGATCGCCGCGGCTTCCGTAACCTCTTTTTTTAAAATCAAGTAAATAAACGCGTCCTTTTCATAAAACCTATACATAAGACCGCTTTTTCTCTGACAAATGACAGGTATGGTAAGGAATGTAAAACATTCCGATATCCGAGGAGGCTCTATGTTACGCAAAACGTTCCTCTCCGCAGCCCTGTCGTTATCGCTTCTGGCAGCCGCAGTGATTCCTTCCGCAGTCGGCGCGAAACCCGGAAAAGAGAAGCCGCTTCTCGCTTTTCCCGTTATCAGCGACATTCACATCCAATCCTGGGACCCGCAATCGCACCAAAAGTTTAAAGCGGCCCTGGCCGATCTCCAAACGCTCGGACCCGATGCGGACGCGCTCGTCATCAACGGAGATCTCACGAACGGCATGCCCGCCGATTACGCTAAACTAAGCGAACTGATGGAGCGGAACCCGCATCCCCGCAAAGTGTTTTATACGATGGGCAACCATGAATATTACAAAGCCTGGATCGATGGCGGCGGTTCCTGGAACGCGGACGCGTTTCCGAACGGAGAGACGGAGCAAGCGTCCATCGGACGGTTTCTTCAGCTTTCCGGCGGCAAAAAAGTGTACGGTGACCGGGTGGTGAACGGCTTCCGCTTCATTTTCCTCGGCTCAGAGCAGTACCGGCAGTCGGATCCGAACAACTTGGAGGATGCCTGGCTTTCGGCGGAACAGCTCCAATTTCTGAAAACTTCCCTGCGAAAAGGGGCCGCCGGCGGCAAGCCTGTCTTCGTCTTTTTGCATCAGCCGCTTCCCGGCACGGTATCCGGTACGAGCTTCTGCTGTGTCAACAACCGGGCCGTCGTCCAGCATGAGCAACTGCGAAAAATTCTCTCGGCCTATCCCCAGGCGATTCTTTTCTCGGGTCATACCCACTGGGAGCTCAAACTGCCGGGCACCCTCGTCCAAGACAAGTTTACGATGGTGAATTCGTCCTCCGTCCTTCAGCCTTGGACCGACAACGGAAACGGAGGCGAAATGCTGACGGGCCCGGACGAAAGCGAAGGCCTCTACGTCGAAGTGTACAAGGACAAAGTCAGCATCAAGGGGCGCGACTTTTACCGGCAGCGCTGGATTCCCGAAGCCCAGTTTACCCTGCCCCGGAACGTGCGCGAGTAAAAAACAAAGCCGCGGAGCTCCTGTCCGCGGTTTGTTTCGGTTTTGAATTTTACGTCGTCCCAGTCGAATGTATCATCCTCGCGGCTCTCCTATCCGCGGTTGTTCCTGTTTCGAAGCCTGCCCCCCGACTGGGGTTCTCCTACCGACCACCGAAAGTAATAGCAACCGAAACAATCGAAAACACCTGAAGCAGCCTGAGTCCCTAGTCGAGCCGAAAAAGCCCGCCGGAATGGTATACTGGTTAAGACATATCCGGCGCTTCACGCGTACCGCAAAGGAGAACGAGCATTTTGCATCTGCTCTATGAAGAAATCGGGCCCGGCCGCGGGATCCGGGTTTACGACACCAACGAACTGTACGGCGAGAAAGGCCGCTTCCGTGTGCTTCAATTCGCCAATGAGGCCATTCAGGGAGCGATTGATCTGAACAATCCGGGGCGCATCCTGTTTGAATATCCTAGAGCGATCATCCATCTCATGGAGACGAACCGGCCCCTCTTCGAAAACGTGTTTATGATCGGCCACGGAATCGGCACTATAGCAGCCCGCTATCCGCAGAAGCGTGTTACCGTAGCGGAATACGACCCTAAAGTCGTCGAGCTCAGCAGAACCTATTTCGGATACGATCGGGAAAATATTATCGTCGGCGACGGACGTGAGATTCTGGATCAGGAACCGCCCGAGGCGTACGATTACGTGATCCTCGACGCCTTTACCGAGAAAGGTACCCCCCGGCACTTAATCACCCGGGAATTCTTCGAGCTCGGCCGCAGCAAACTTCATACAGACGGTGCCCTCTTTATGAATTTGTTCGGCAAAAGCGAGCACGACAACCATATCGGCGCCATTTACACGACCCTTGGCGAAGTTTTTTCTTACCGAAAAGCTTTTTATCTGCCCTCGGAAGGCACCCGGGATACGCTGAACATCCTTCTAGCTGGCGGCGGCTGCCCCCTGATGTATCAAGCCCGCCACATGGCCGGCTTTATTGAATTTGAACCGGAGCCAGGTTATCTGATTACGGACCGTTTGTAACTACATTGTGACTTTTGCGCGCGCATTTTGGTTTATGATGAGAGTAACAAGCCCGACAGAGCGTTTTAAACCGGCCCAGCCGGGTAAAGAATCTGTAGGAGCATCCTAACCATTTTCGCAAAGGGGTTTACACACATGAAAAAGATGGTCTTTTTCACTACACTTATGATATCTATGCTGGCTTTCGTCACATCCGCCAATGCAGTCGATTCCGAATATACGCCCGTTCCCCGCGGCGAAGACACCGTAACCGTTATGATTTCTTCCTTTGAAAATAAAAACGGCTCTCTCTACCTGCAAGGAGACCAAATCGAGTGGTACGAAGGCGCAGAAGCCGATCAAAAATTCGTCGAGCATGAAACGGATATCGGCGATATGACACACGCCCCTGACGGCTACTATATCGTTAACGATCAAGAGAAGCTCGACAGCTTCGAAATCGATCCCAACGCGCAAGTCCTGATGCAGCTTTACGATCATGACGGCACTTTCGAAGGCGTGGACGTCAAGTGGAACGAAGAAGTATCGCTAAGCAAGTTCCTGGACATTTACCACAACAACAGCCTGCTCGATGTGAGCACATTCCCGTTCCATATAACAATCAAAGACCATAAGATTGTGAAAATCGTTCAGCAGTACATTCCGTAAACAAAAACTCGTTCGACTGAACACATGCTATAAGCTTGCTGTTGCAAAAAAGGACCCGAGATCGGGTCCTTTTTGTATGGAACTGTATTGGTGCAACGGGCAACCGCCACTTGATCTATGTTTAATGTATGTCTCCACTAATTCACTGGGAATCATTTTTGGCTTTTGATGAAATGCAGCTTCATAATTTTGTTATCCACTCTGATATTTTTTCTGCCGTGACGATTACTAAAGATGATTCATCCGTTAGTACTAAGCGCCAACAAGCGTTTTAGGTTGTCATCAATAAATTTATTATCGACACTGTTGATTCCGCGACCGGCAAAATGGCCCCAGATTGACTCGATAGGATTAACAACAGCATTAGGGATAAGCTTAGCCTCGTATTTGTTGTCGTCCGCCGTACAGAATAGATCCGTGCTCCCTGGCATGACGCAGGCCAGCGCTTTAATACTTGTGAGCGCCTTATCGAAATCTCCGTTATAGGCGGGGTTTGCACTAATATCTGCGTACTGTCCTGTCCATAACATGGCCAGGACATTGTGCGGATCCATCTTCATAAAGCTGTCTTCCCAGACGCCAGCCACAAAATCTTCTAATGAGCCAAATCCCATATCACGATAAAGTTCCTCTCTGTAATACGCCTGTGATAGGCCCCATCCCGCATAGACTCGGCCAACGGTGCGCATGTCTGCAGAAGTTAACCGGTTTAATTTACTTGAATCGAAGCCAACTGCAGCCCTGAGCGCAGCTTTCATTCCGTCCAGGACCACATACGTTTGCGGCCAAGTCTTTGCACCTCCGCAGAAAGGTGCGATTCGTTCCACCATGTCGGGGTAACTTGCTCCCCATTGGAATGATTGAAGACCTCCCATGGACCATCCAACTACGAGTGCAATCTTTTGAATGCCGAATTTTTCGGTCACCAGTCGATATTGGAATTTAATGTTGTCATAAATGGTTACCTGCGGGAAATTAGCCTTGTCGAATGGAGGCGGCGTGTTACTAGGAGACGAAGATAATCCGTTTCCGAGCAGATTTGGAACAATAATGAAATATTTCTGCGGATCTAGTGCCATGCCGTTTCCAATCAACCATTCATTCTGAACATGTTGGTCGCCAAAAGCAGTTGGATAGACGATCACATTATCTTTCTTTTCATTCAATTTCCCATAAGTCTTATAAGCAAGAAAAGCGTTCGGTAGTGTCCCTCCTGATTGCAAGGTAACGTCACCCAAATTAAAAATTTCATAATTCATTGTATGTTGCTCCTTTCAAAGTGAAATTGGAAATGTATTTCTTATTTTCTTGTTGTCAGTATAAACCTGTGATAATCTCAAATAAAGTGAATGAAATTCAAAGCAGTATTCAATATTATTGAAAGTAAAAGGGGGCAGTATAATGGAATTACGCCAACTGAATACGTTCCGCACGGTTGCTTCAACACTAAATTTCAGTCGGGCTGCGGAAGTTTTGAATTACGTCCCCTCCAACGTCACGATGCAGATAAAAGCACTGGAGGATGAGCTTGGTGTTCGCCTTTTTGACCGATTGGGCAAACAACTCATGCTCACAACTGCAGGTAAGCGTTTTTTAACTCATGTTCAAAGTGTATTAGACAAATTGGACGAAGCTCGCAGTGCCGTTCATGACAATGAAAATCTAAGCGGTACCCTAACGATAAGTGCCAACGAGGTTCTTTGCGCCTATCGTCTTCCGGCTGTCTTCCAGCTATTTCGTTCGCGCTATCCAGGAGTTCGTCTTATCTTCCGCTCTGTTCCCAATCAGGAACTCAAGCAAACGCTCTTTGAGGGAACCGCGGATGTCGTCTTTATGCTGGACGAACCCATTCTCTCAACCGGGCTTACTGTGGAACCGTTACTGGAAGAAACTTTCCGATTTTTCGTTGCCCCGGACCACCCTCTCGCGAAACTGCCTGCACTACAGCTGGAAGATTTCCACGGAGAAGTGTTCCTGGTCAATGAAAAAGGTTGTACCTATCGAACCATGTTTGACCGGTCATTTGAGAAAAAGGGCATTGATGATATTACTTATTTAGAGTTTCAAAATGCCGAAGCCATTAAACAATGTGCAATTACGAGAATCGGCATTGCCTTTCTTCCTGAAATAACAGTAGAAGCCGAAGTTGAACGGGGTGAACTTGTTGCTCTTCCATGGCAAATTTCGGACTTGCACGTATATACACATATGGCATGGCATAAAGACAAGTGGATTTCACCAATCATATTATCTTTCATAGAAGCAGCAAGGGAAGTTATAGCTATAGAGGAGGAAAATAAAACGGTTTAGCCTATTCAGCTATTTTCCTAACTTCTGTTGGTAATCTAATTGGTAATTAAGAAAAACGGGTATCTATGTTAATATTTTGAAGAGCTTGTGAAGAAATATACTAAGGTGCTATTCAACAATCTGGCCCGTTTTGTGGAAAAGAAAAAAATCCTGCATTGAAATGCAGGATTTTGACTAAGCTTTTTTACAAATAATTAAACTTTATTATAAACGATTAGACTTTTTTACAAATGATCGAACTTTATTTCAAAGCCACAATTTGCTATTCTCCCGTCTCCGCCCTACTCCACCGTCACACTCTTCGCAAGATTGCGCGGTTTATCCACATCGTTCCCGCGTGCCAGCGACGCATAGTACGAAAGCAGCTGCAGCGGAATCACAGTCAGCGCCGGAGACAGCACATCCAGCGTCCGTGGGATGCTGAACGTCTGATCCACAGACTTGGCGAACTCTGCGTCTCCCTCGTAAGCGATTCCCAGCACTTTACCGCCGCGCGCCGTGACTTCCTTGACGTTGCTCACCGTCTTCTCCTGAAGGTCGGATTGCAGTCCCAAGGCGATGACCGGCACGTCATCCTCGATCAGCGCGAGCGTTCCGTGCTTCAGTTCGCCGGCCGGATAAGCTTCGGAGTGAATGTACGAGATCTCCTTCAGCTTAAGCGAGCCTTCCAGCGCTACCGCAAAGTCGATGCCGCGGCCGATGAAGAACAAGTGCTCGTGCCGCGCAATCTGCTCCGCATAGGCTTTGATCTCTTCGCCCCGCGCCAGAATGCTTTCCACCTGCTCCGGCAGGCTCTGCATAGCCGCCAAGGTGCGGCGGATTTCCGCCGGCTCCACGGTTTCCAGCGTTTGCGCGAGGAACAAGCCCAGCAGATAGAACGCCATCAGCTGTGTCGTGTAAGCCTTCGTCGAAGCGACGGCAATCTCCGGACCCGCCCACGTCACGATCACATCGTCCGCTTCCCGGGATACGGAGCTGCCGACTACGTTGGTGATCGCCAGCACGCGTGCGCCGTTTCTTTTCGCTTCGCGCAGCGCGGCCAGCGTATCCGCCGTTTCGCCGGATTGACTCACGACAATGACCAGCGTATCCGGGGTGATGATCGGCGACCGGTAACGGTACTCCGAAGCCACATCCGTTTCAACCGGAATGCGCGCCATTTTTTCGATCACGCTTTTACCGACAAGCCCGGCATGATATGCCGTTCCGCACGCTACGATCTGGATATTCCGAGTATTCCGAATTTGATCGGCCGTCATCGAAATTTCATCCAGAACTACGCGGTCGCCCGCTTCGGAAATACGGCTGCCGATCGTATCGCGGTAAGCTTTCGGCTGATCATAAATTTCCTTCATCATGAAATGGTCGAAGCCCGCTTTTTCAGCCGTTACCAGATCCCAATCGACACGAAACATTTCCCGAGAAATAAAATTCCCCTCGATTGTCATCAATTCGACACCGTCCCGCGTGAGCAGTGCCATTTCGCCATCATTCAAGATATACACGTTGCGTGTATATTCCAGAATCGCCGGGATGTCCGAGCCGATGAAGTTCTCTCCCTCGCCTACCCCGATAATCAACGGACTTGCCAACCGTACGGCCACAAGCCGGTCCGGTTCATACTCCGTCAGCACGCCAAGTGCAAACGCGCCCCGCATCTGTTTAACCGCCTGCTGAACCGCTTTGACGATATCTCCCTCGTACAGATCGGCAATCAAATGCGAGATCACTTCCGTATCCGTTTCCGAAACGAACGTGTGCCCTTTAGCGATCAGTTCTTCTTTCAACGTCATATAATTCTCGATAATCCCGTTGTGAACGACCGAGAATTTCATCGAATTGTCTGTGTGAGGGTGCGAATTTTCATCCGAAGGCTTGCCGTGTGTCGCCCAGCGCGTATGGCCGATTCCCACCGTTCCGTTCAAAGGCGCATCGCTAAGCTGCGATTCCAGCACGGCCAGACGGCCTTTCGACTTCTTGATTTGAAGCCCGCCCTCCGTGTACACGGCCACTCCCGCCGAGTCGTATCCGCGGTACTCCAGCTTTTTCAATCCCTCGATCAACACTTCCTGAGAATCACGTTTACCGATATATCCAACGATTCCGCACATACAAAAATACCCCCATTATTTGAGCTCCATGACCCGCTCCGCATCCGCGAATGACGTTCATAGGCTGTTTGTCAAAGATCGGCGGAACACTGAACGGAGTCACACTCCTGATTTCAAACTCCTGCCGTCTGCCCTGCTTATTTGTTTGCGATTCTTATCTCGTCTAAAAAGAATGATTTCGTAAAAAGTGAACACGAGACATGCCCACAGGTCCTGCTCTAAAGCCCGTTAACTCCCTAAATCGTCATGTTTGATACAAATTGTATCATCCACTATCTTTTATAAGCAGCTTCCAACCGGCCATTTTTAAAAATAAAAGGACATCTTACACCGGATAATGCCCCAAAACACTCTTTAATCATCTATCAGGCGCACTTAAAAAAGCTTCCGAGTCCACGTTTTTCAAAAACGCTGCCCACTCGTAATAAGCCGAAACGATTAAACGATTATCGCGTCATACGTGACGATATAAGCTGCCAGCGCAGCATTTTCCTGCAAAAAACAGAACTGAAGAGAACAGGCTCCATCGCGAGTCACCCGTCGCCCGTCATAAAGCGCTCAAAACGCTCGATAAACAGCGATCCATGCATAAGCTGGCGCCTGCTTGGATCCAAACCTTTCGTCTAACAACGACGCAGGGTGGATCGCTCCCTATCAGACACTCGCCTGTTGGAATCCGCTCTATCCGTCTAACAACGACTGCTCCGTTCGTCCGCCTAAGCGGTTTCCGTACGACCCGTCTGCAGCCTCAACCAGAACCAACCCTGCTTACACCATAAGCATGCAGCCCTAATCCTTATCTATGAATCATTCGGCTGGATTCTTGTGTGCCCGGTCACCCGGACAATTTGCTCTCCAGCTTGTCGGTAGGAATGAACTACCGGAAGGTCCCCGCCGAAATTTCGAACACCTTCACCTCGTCAACTTGCCGGCTCCGCGTTCTCTTTGCCATACGAGTCGTTTAACCCGCATGTACAATTCAGACGCTTCCCGCGCAAGTTCTGGCGCTTGTTGTTGCTGAAACTCTATCCACCTTTCTCTGTATGAGTAAAAAAACATATACTCATCATATTCATTTTGACTCCTCTTTGCAACTCTCATGCTGCAAAATGAGATACAAGCCCCATAACAGGCGGCTAAATCTTGTGTAAATCCGAGGTAATAGCCCGCTTCCACCAGGTATGATTGTATGGCTCGTCCATTCCATCCGCATGCAGAAAAAGCCGCTCCCAGAGAAGCGGCCTCTACTATTATCATATCCATTGCCTTTACCAATTTCACAGCAATTTGTAACCTTATATACCGGGCAAAACAGCCCGCAAGCCCGAACGGAATTAGCCCAGCTCCCGCTTTACAACCTCAACGATGTCGTTCACGTAGCCTTCCACCGTGTCTTTGTCCGGCCCTTCCGCCATAACACGGATAAGAGACTCCGTCCCCGACGGACGCACAAGCACACGGCCGTTGTCGCCCAGTTGGCTCTCTACGGCACTGATGGCGCCTGCAATGGCTGCATTATCCTGCAGCTTGCTTTTATCCGCTACACGCACGTTGACGAGCACCTGCGGGAACTTCCGCATAATCCGCTTCACTTCGCTAAGCGGACGGCCTCCCGCCACAAGGGTGTCAGCGAGCTGCAAGCCCGTAAGAATACCGTCACCGGTCGTATTGTAATCGAGGAAAATAACATGTCCGGACTGTTCGCCGCCCAGATTGTAACCGCCCTTACGCATCTCTTCCATCACGTAACGGTCTCCAACGGCCGTTTGGGTCGCTTTCAGGCCGTGACCCTCGATTCCCTTAAAGAAGCCGATATTGGCCATCACGGTCGTCACAATCGTACTGTGATTGAGCTTGCCTGCACGATTCATCGCGTCTCCGCAAATGCTCAGGATGAAGTCGCCGTCGACTTCTTCCCCGTTCTCATCAATCGCGATAAGCCGGTCCGCGTCACCGTCGAACGCAAGGCCGAGGTTCGCGCCGTGCTCCAAGACGGCTTTCTGCAGATTCTCCGGATGAGTCGAACCGCAGCCTTCGTTGATGTTGCGGCCGTTCGGCTCCGCTCCGAGCGTAATCACTTCCGCTCCAAGCTCGCGGAAAATCTTAGGCGCCAGCTCGTAAGCGGCCCCGTTCGCGCAGTCCATCACAATCTTCATGCCGCCGAACGAATGCTGCACGGTCGACTTAACGAAGTCGGCATACAGAAACTTCGCCTTCGGATCATCCGACACGGAACCGATCTCGCCGCCCACAGGCCGCGGCAGCTCGTCGCCGTCCGCGTCGAGGAGGCGCTCGATTTCAAGCTCCGTCTCATCGAGCAGCTTAAACCCGTCTCCGCCGAAAAATTTGATCCCGTTGTCTTCCACGGGATTATGGGAGGCGGAGATCATAACGCCGGCGTCGGCGCCAAGCACGCGCGTCAAGTACGCGACGGCAGGCGTAGATACGACGCCTAGGCGGATCACGTTCGCTCCGATCGACAGGAGACCTGCGACCAGCGCCGCTTCCAGCATAGGACCCGAAATGCGCGTGTCCTGGCCGATGACTACTTTCGGATGCTGAGCCTGACGTGTCAGTACGTACCCTCCGCAGCGTCCGATCTCAAAAGCCAGCTCCGGCGTAAGCTCCTGATTGGCTACCCCGCGAACTCCATCCGTTCCAAAATATTTCCCCATCGTTCTCTTCCCCTCTTCTCATAAACTGCACGTTTAGACCTTATCGGTTTATCGTCTCTTTATAAATCCTGGTAACTTGTCATGATTTTAACATATCCCTTATAACTTACGAAGGAAAATTCCCGTTTAGGGGGTTAAGGCTCTTTTTTAGGGACCATTTCCTCCGCCACATCCGGTTTCTGGGATGGAGTCGGAGTCGGGATCGGTGTAGCGCTCGGATTTTTCGACTCGGTTTGCGTCTGGGCCGCCGTAATGACGACCTTAGCCTTCGTAACCGATGTACCGCCATCTTTGATATACGGCGGCAGGTTAAGTGTTATCGGCAGTTCATGAGTTCCCGGAGGCAAATTGCTCACATCCACAATAGCCTGGATATCTTCGGGTTTAACGGCCTCTATTTGAGGCGCGGCACCTTCCAGGGTCAGCGTAATGCTGCCGTTAGGAGGGTCCGTGAACTTCACTTCCGTCCCTTCCCCTTGTCCTACAATTTTCAGGGGAATTCCCGGATAATCCTTTTTAATGGAGGAGACGATTTCGACGGTTACCTGCACCTTCGTCGGCTCAATCTGAGTCACTCCTTTTTGCAAAGGAATGTCTAACGTAAATTCTTTCGTTTCCTTGAGTCCATCGATTTTGAGCGTAACTCCCGAATAAAAATCCATGCCGTCCAGTACGTTTTGCGGCCCGTAGACCATGATCTTGTCGGGATTCTGCTTGATCGACCCGATGCTGTAGCCGGAAGGCAGGCTGCCGGTCAGCTGGATCTGCAGAGGCACCGTTTTAAACGGACTCGTAACAGGGACATCCACGTCCACTACGGCTGGCCTTATATCGTATGGCAATTCGCGGCCATCTTTGTTATACACCTTCAGCTTCACCTGCTTGGTTACCGCCGAGTCCGCTTTATCCACCGAGATTTCGCCTTGAACCGTCGCCACCTCATCCGCTTTGCTTGCCGGAACGGATACATGCACCTTGCTCGGTTTAGCGATAGGATCGCCGGATTTATAGCCGGGCTGCGGAGTTCCTTTTACATTGATCTTCACGGGAACTTCCTTCATCTCCTGCTCTTCGACGACTACCTTGACGTTCCGCGGCACGATATCCACCTGCAAAGATGACGGGAAGCCGACCGCTTCCAGCGGAAGCACGTATTCCCCTTTACCGCCTGCTTTGGTCAAATCCAGCACAACTTTATATTCACTCGTGCTCACCCGCTTAAGCGCGGAGTCTTTTCCCTTCAAAATCACCTGCACCCGGCTGGGTTCAATCGAAGAAATATAATATTTATCCGAATCGTACTTCGGCGTTATTTGCACATTGCTGATCGGCAGTTCTTTAATCCCAGACGTCGTCGAATTCGTAACGTTAGTCCCTTCCATCCGGACAACCGCCCACAGAAGTATGCCGATAATGACCGCGATTACCCGGACGACATTTGTATTTCTAAGCCATCTATCCACGTTTGCGTCCCTCCCACCATTTCTTGAAAGGGTTTTGACGGTCTTTGGCTTTCGGCTTCAATTCATCAAAAAGCTTCGAAATCAAGGATTCTTCCTTAATATCCCGGACGACCTGCCCGTTCAGCGACAGCGAGATTTGTCCCGTCTCTTCCGACACGATCAGACAAACGGCGTCTGAAACCTCGCTCATTCCGATAGCCGCCCTGTGCCGGGTCCCGAGCTCTTTACTGATAAAAGGATTTTCCGAAAGGGGCAAATAACAACCCGCCGCCATCAGCTGGTTGTTCCGGATAATAACCGCTCCGTCGTGCAAAGGCGTGTTCGGAATAAAAATATTAATGAGCAGCTCGGAACTGATCCGTCCGCCTATAGAGATTCCCGACTCGATGTAATCGGTCAGGCCGGTTTCTTTTTCAAATACGATCAAAGCCCCGATCTTCCGCCTGGACAAGTAATTCATCGCTTTAATCACTTCACCGATGCGGATGTTGACGTCCTGGTCCACATCCATCGAACTTCGCGAGAAAAGCCGTCCGCGGCCCAGCTGTTCCAAAGCTCTTCTAAGCTCGGGCTGGAAAATAATAATAATGGCGATCAGACCCACCGTAAACATCTGGTTCATGATCCACTGCAGCGTGTTCAGGTTGAAAGCGACACTCAGAGCCCAAGCGACCAGTACGACAATGATCCCTTTCATAAGCTGTACGGCTCTTGTTCCGCGCAGCAGCATAATTAATTTATAAACCACATAGCTGACAATCGAGATATCAATAATATCTGTGATGGAAATATCTGCGAATAATTCCACTGGAGTTCCCCCAAATCAACGCGTAAAAATCCGGATTTTTTTCTTATCTTTATCTGTCTATTCCTTGATAATACCACAATCCGAACGATTCTTCTATTCTACCCGATTCCGGTTTACAAAAGAAAAAAGCCCTCAGGGATACCCCTTGAGGACTTTGGCTGTATGAGATATGCATGCTGTTTGGGTTAAGCAGGTCAATGCATGAGATCGTTCAGTTTAAACCAGATCCAGCTTAGAGCTTCGTCAATGCGTATTTTATCCCCGGATATGTGAGCCGTCGAAGCCAAATTCATATTGCCGTCGATAACGACCAGATTCCCTTCCACATTGGCGTCGTCCTCTACAACCAGTTGGCCGTTCTCGACCACCAGATTGCCTTTAACCGTCTCTCCTTTGGGCACGATCACTTTATCGCCTTGGATGATAACCCGTTCCAGGTCTGCACCCCGTACCATTAACTCGGTGTTGTTATTCCACAGGGTCATAAAGCTGCCCGCCATCGTTAACAGAAAAACAGCCGCTACCGAAACCGCAGGATGTCTGCGGATCCACTGCGTCCACGGCTTCCGCTTCTTAACGGGAGGGAGACTGCCCATAATACGGTTCGTGAGATCACTTGACACGGTTGGAGCAGGAATGGAACGAACGAGCGCATCCGTCGTTTCCATCTGCCGGAACAGTGTATTGCATTCCGGACATGACAAAAGGTGCTGCTTTAGCTCCAGCGCCTGGGCCCCCTGCAAGTCCCCATCCAAATATTCGTGCATCAAAGGGAGGGCCTGTTTGCAATTCATCGAAGCCACTCCTTTCTCGTTCTTGGCCGATAGTATAGTACCATACGTATGGCGGGAGAAGATGTTTCAAAAAAATCGGACTTACAGAGAAAAATTTGCATCCGTATCTAATTTTTTTCGTAAATACTCCCGGCCGCGGTGAACCCGTGTCTTGACGGTCGTAACGGGCATACCGAGTACATCTCCGATTTCCTGGAGCGACATATCGTGTAGATAGCGCAGGATCACAACGGATTTGTATTTCTCAGGCAAGGTTTGAATGGCTCTGCGAATTACCTGCTGTGTTTCCGAAAGAACGATCTGGTCCTCGGGCAGCTCATCTTTGCTCGCAAGCATGGCGTAAAAATCGTTCCCTTCACTGTCCGGCATTTCGGCGTCGAGGGAATAGGTCGGTTTGCGTTTGCGCAGCCGGTCTATGCATAAGTTGGTTCCGATACGGAAGATCCAGGTCGAAAACTTTTGGTTCTCGTCATACCGGTCTAAGTTGTTGTAGACACGCAGAAAAGTATCCTGCACTGCATCTTCGGCTTCCTGCTTGTTACCGAGCATTCTGTAGGCCAGGTGAAATATTTTATCTTTATACAGATTCACCAGTTCCTCAAAAGCACCACGATCTCCATTCCTTGCAAGCTTGGCTAATCGTGTTTCTACTAAATTCAAGATAACTCCTCCAACCCTAGGAAGTACGGGGCTTCTTTTCACTTATGTTCGGTAAAACACACAAAGTCGAGCCGCCCGAAGGACGGCTTGACTCTTTGTTTTCAGTGCCTATGCGATGTTGTCCGTTATCAGCCTGTATTGCGGAGGCCGGCTGCAATGCCGTTGATCGTAAGAAGAACTTCACGCAGCAGGAAGCTGTCGTCTTCGTTATTCTCACGCGCTCCGCGCAGTTCTTTGAGCAAATCCACCTGCAGGTAGCTGAGCGGATCGACGTACGGATTGCGAAGCCGGATGGATTCTTGAATAACCGGAACGTTGTCCAGAATCTCCTGCTGTCCGGTAATATCGAGAATCAGCTTGGAAGTCAGATCGTATTCTTCGCTGATCAGCTCGTAAATGCGTTTGGCGATGCTGTCTTCCTTAAGCAGGCTGCCGTACTCTTTTGCAATGAGAAGATCCGCTTTGGCCAGAGCCATTTGCAAACCGTCGATCATTGATTTGAAGAAAGGCCAGTTCTCATACATGTTCTTAAGAACTGCCATATTTTCTGCCTTATTCTGATAAAAGTCCTGAAGCGCCGTACCCGCAGCATACCAGGCCGGCAGGAGATAGCGGCTTTGCGTCCAGGCGAATACCCAAGGAATCGCACGCAAATCTTCAAACCGGTCGCTGTTGTTACGCTTGGAAGGACGCGAACCGATATTCAGTTCTCCAACCTCGGGAAGAGGCGTCGACTGCTTGAAGAAAGTCATGAAATCCGGATCACGGAAAATAAGGTCCTGATACTTATTCTGCGCTTTTTCCGAAATTCCTTTCATAATGCTTTCCCATTCCGCTTCAAGCGGATGTTTTTGCGGATTGCGTGCCAGCACCGCCCCTTTGATCAAGGCAAAAGTGGCCTGCTCAAGACTGCGGTAAGCAATACCCTGCAGAGAATAACGGGATGAAAGCACCTCGCCCTGCTCCGTAATCTTGATACCCCCGCCGATCGTATCTACCGGTTGTGCCAGAATACTACGATTCAGCGGCATACCGCCGCGTCCGAGCGAACCGCCGCGTCCGTGGAAGAACTTCAGCTTAACGCCGTTCTTGTGGCCGGTATCCGTCAAAGCACGCAGAGCAACGCGCAGCTCCCAGTTAGCGGTAATAACGCCGCCGTCTTTGTTGCTGTCGGAATAACCCAGCATGATTTCGTGCATGGGCGCGATAGGATCCAAGCTTGCACGATAAGCCGGAATTTTAAGTAGAGTATCCATAATTTCCGGAGCCGCATGCAGGTCGTCGATCGTTTCAAAAAGCGGCACCGATTGAATAGTGCTAACAACCGTTCCGTCGGCTTCCTTACGATAAAGTCCAACTTCCTTGGCAAAAACCATAACTTCCAGCATATCGCTCGCGCCTTGAGTCATACTGATCAGATAGCTGTTCAAGCAATAGCGTCCGAACTCATGCTGCGCCTTATAAATATTTCTGTATACGTCCAGACATTCCTGTGTGGACTCGGAGTACACCATGTAAGGGGATGTAATCGGCCGCGGCTCGTCGAGAAGCTTGCTCAGCAGCTCAATTTTCTCCTTCTCACTGAGCTTGCTGTAGTCCTCAGCGATACCGATGCGGTTAAGGATTTCCGTCATAGCCAGCTCATGCTCGCGGCTGTGCTGACGAACGTCGAGGGTAGCCAGATGAAATCCGAATAATTCTACCTGACGAATCAGCTTCTTGATATACCGGTCCGCCGCATAATCGGCGAAATGGCTCCGCAAGCTTCTTTCGATCACATAGAGATCGGCAATCATTTCGTCCGGTGAGGAATACTTCTGGAAGCCTGCGACTTGGGAATTCGCTGTGTTTTTGACTTTCTCAATCATGTAAGCAATCTTCATGCGGTACGGCTCGTCGTCATTGCTCCAGAAATCATTGTGGGGACCAAAAACTTCATGATCGGCCTCAATGGATTTCTGCAGCTCATCACTGATCTCAGCGAGGTTCTTGCTGAAGCTTAAGTGATACATGACATCTACGAGAATCGTTTCGTACTTCTTCAAAGCAAGGCCGCGGTGCAGCTCCAGTGTCTCCCAGGTAACATCAGAAGTAACTGAAGGATTACCGTCACGGTCTCCGCCGATCCAGGAACCGAATTTAAGGAAACTAGGCACGTGCCAAGTCTCATTCGGGTAGTATTTATCCAAACAACGCTCCAACTCTTGATAAACTTCTGGAAGAACATCGAATAAGGTTTCATCAAAATAATAAAGACCGTTCTGTACTTCGTCGATAACAGTCGGTTTCCGGTTGCGCAGTTCGTCGGTTTGCCAAAGCGTCATAACCTCGGCGAGGAGCTTTTCTCTAAGCTGCTCTCTCTCCCGGTAGGTGAGCGTCGGATTGTCCAGGTACATCACGTCTTGGGAAATACGCTGGTGAATATCCAGAACCGCACGGCGTGTAGCTTCTGTAGGATGGGCAGTCATAACGAGTTCAAGCGAGATCGTCTGCAAAATTTCCTGTACCTCACGGTAGGAGATCTGATTCTGCTTCAGCTGCTGAACAATGCTTTCGATGGAGCCGGGCTGAACCGTTTCTCCAGACGAACGCTCATAATCGCGTTTTCTGCGAATACGGTGGGTTTGCTCGGCAATATTAACGAGTTGAAAGTAAATCGCAAAAGCACGAATAACCCGGTGACGAATTTCAGGCTGCAGCCCGTCGATCGTCGCTTTAAATTCCGCATAGATGGCTGGGTCATATTGAGCCCGAAGGGATTTACTCAGTTCGCGGATTTTCTCTACGACTGCCAGGAGCTCATTGCCACCCTGATGGACCAGTACTTCCCCAAGTATATGCCCAAGAAAACGCACATCTCTGCGAAGCAAGTTGTTCGTAGAATTTTTCTGAACGATTGTTTCGTTATCCGACATGTCCTCGCCTCTTCTCTCTACTGATAATCACACCAAATTTCGTCTGATCTCATGCTCATTTCAGAATATTTTACCACATTCACGCGTTGCATTATAGCTATTTTTGGCGAAAAATGCTTGAGAATTAAAGGAAAGCTAAGTAAGTTTTAACTCTGTCCGATTTCGGATAAATAAAAAAAGACCTCTATGAGATCTTTGTTGGTTATGTATGGAGCGGGTGATGGGAATCGAACCCACGCTACCAGCTTGGAAGGCTGGAGTTCTACCATTGAACTACACCCGCATACATATGGTCGGGACGACACGATTTGAACATGCGACCCCCTGGTCCCAAACCAGGTGCTCTACCAAGCTGAGCTACGTCCCGAAA
>NZ_FNVF01000005.1:335214-374015 GCF_900107975.1 Paenibacillus sp. UNC499MF | reverse complement strand
TCGGGGGTTCAATTCCCCTCGTCCGCCCCACTTATTACTCACTGACAATTGCAAGTGTTGGGGGTTAGCCAAGCGGTAAGGCAACGGACTTTGACTCCGTCATGCATAGGTTCAAATCCTATACCCCCAGTATGATATGCGGAAGTGGCTCAGCGGTAGAGCATCGCCTTGCCAAGGCGAGGGTCGCGGGTTCGATTCCCGTCTTCCGCTCCATTATAACAAGGCGCCATAGCCAAGTGGTAAGGCAGAGCTCTGCAAAAGCTTTACCCCCAGTTCGAGTCTGGGTGGCGCCTCCACCATTCTTTGCCGGAGTGGCGGAATCGGCAGACGCACAGGACTTAAAATCCTGCGGTAGGTGACTACCGTACCAGTTCAAGTCTGGTCTTCGGCACCAAAAGTGCTAAACAAATGTGTGCCCTTAGCTCAGCTGGATAGAGCGTTTGACTACGAATCAAAAGGTCAGGAGTTCGAATCTCTTAGGGCACGCCATACACAAGCCGGTGTGGCGGAATGGCAGACGCGACGGACTCAAAATCCGTTTCTCGCAAGGGAGTGGGGGTTCAAGTCCCTTCACCGGCATACTAAAAGCCTGGTTCCAGATTTACTGGAGTCAGGCTTTTTCCTTTTCATATGGGTGGGATCTTATTTAAAGAAGCTTTAATTTTAATTAAAAGACAGAGGGCTTTTGTACAGTGAAGTACAATAGCTCCCTGTCTTTTCTACTTTTTAAAATGAAGATGACCTATGATGGTTGGAATTGGCGTCCTCCCTATAGGACGGTTGGCCAGCAGTTTTTCTTTTTAGGAATGGAGTTGGCCTAAGAAGGCCGTAATGGCTTTGTTAACTTCATCGGGATGTTCCCGGACGGTAAGATGGGCAGAGTCTTTAATTTCGGTGTAGGCCGCATTCGGGATGGAATCGGCCATTTTCTTCATGACAGTCGGAGTGGTAATTGAATCCTTCTCGCCACCAATCACAAGAGTAGGTACTTGTATGGTGGACAGAAGCTCCGTAGAGTCTTTTCTAAACGCCATGGCTAGAGAGGCGTGGACAAGTCCCAGTGGGTTCATCCCTTCGATCTGATCCTGTAGTTCACGGGCCAATCCTGAATTTTCCCCATCGGATAAAAGTTTGGGGATCATAGCAGTTGATGCTGCCTGGGAACCCTGTTCCAGGAGTGAGGCGGCCATTTTCATCCGGTTGATTTGTCCTTCCAGAGGGTCGGCATCAGGGCGTGTATTTGCCAGAATGAGTCCATTGAAACGATGTGGTGCTTTGCGCAGGAGATTAAATGCTACATAGCCGCCCATGGAGAAGCCGGCGAGAACCGCCTTTTCCACTTGGAGTTGATCCAGAAGCAGCAGAAGCTCATCTGCCATGTGATCCAGCGTAATCAGGTCCTTGTGAGGCTCTGATTGGCCAAAGCCTCTAAGGTCAGGCGCAATGACCCGGTAGTTCGATTGCAGAGCCTCAATTTGTTCGTGCCACATCCGGTGATCCAGAGGGAAACCGTGAAGAAGTAGGACGGCCGGGCCGCTTCCCTGCTCTTCATAAAAAGTTTTCAAGCCGTGGATTGTTGTAAACATAACGCATCTCTCCTTATTTTTATCGAATTCTTTTGTATGTATGACCTAATGCGGTTAAACGAGAGTCGGAAGGGTTAAGCAGCCGCTCTAAATGTTCATACTCCTTAAATCCAAAAAAGTTTGGTTTAGCCCCAACATCATAGTGCCACCCTATTCTTATGTGCCTATTCGCAATGAGCATCAACCTATTTCCAAAAGCCTAAAGATTATGCCGGACATTCTCCCCTAGGTCGTACAGTATTCAAGAAGCTGAACCACGAAGGTAAAAGAAGGAGAAATGACTGGAATGCAGATAGGACACGTTTTACCATTTCCAACAGTCGAGGTTTAAGAGCAAGAAACGGCATTTCTTCGACAACAGAAATTTAAGATTGCTTATCGGATGTATGATCCCATAGAGTCAAAAGGATGTCTTAATGCTAGCTTGTACTTTAATGGCCCTTTTACTCATCCTTTAAGTTAAGGAAACGTGTTAAGAGAGCTTGGTGAACTTGTATCCGCTGCGCAGAGCTGTGTGATAGTGCCCGAGTTTGTAATTCATTCAGAGCCTTCAGAGCAGAGAAACGAGCCAAACAATATTAAGATGCTTGGTTAACAGTGTTTTAAAAAAAGACTCATCAGAGTCTTTAAGCGTAAATGGTATACTTTTGTAGGTAATTAGTGCAAAAAAGGTTAACACGTCTCCCGGGAAAGTAGTTATATATTACAAGGATGGCAGCAATGAGGCCGGTGATTGTCATATCCCCAAATTATTTCCCCGGAAATTTTTGGCATATTACCGTATAATTTAAGAAAAGCACGCGAATAATGCAAAATCGGCCATCTAAAACATTACCCGGATCCGGAACGATTGAAACCCCCTCGACAAGATATTTATAATATATTTTCTCATATTCACATTTGGAATACATACATATTGAGTTTTGTCAGCGAGTGGAGACGTAAATACCGTATTAACCAATCGCAGACGGGAAAAGGATGAAGGGAAAGAATGAAGGCTTGGACATGAACCTGTGATCCGCTTCCTTTAACGTTTGGGGCCCTGTTTGTGGAAATTTGGGAAGGGGTAATAAAAAGGATAGCGAATAATGCTGTTAGAAGATTCGAGTATATACATGTGTGTTTATAGGAGGAGGATTACTCATGAAACTGCTTACTTTTCTAGGTGAACATGGACCGAGACTGGGCATCAGGCTTGAACAAGGTGTCTTGGACGTAGCCGAGGCGTTAAAAAATATGAAGAACTACGAGGAAGGCAGTGTGCCTACTCACATGGAAGAGGTGATTAAGGGAGGACCGGAGGCTATTCAGTCTCTGCAAAAGCTTATCGATGATCTTCCGGAAACTTCCGTAAACGAGCCTTATCTCCTGGAGGAGTCTCCCTTGGTGTTTGCACCTTGTGTTACAGAGCCGGGTAAGATCATTTGTGTCGGTTTAAACTATCAGAAGCACGCGGAGGAAACAAAATCTCCGATCCCGGAGCATCCCGTGCTGTTCAATAAATTCAATAACGCTCTAACCGGGCATAAATGCGATGTACCCCTGCCTAATGTAACCTCTGAGCTGGATTACGAGGCCGAGCTCGTTATCGTGATAGGGCAAAAAGCGAAAGATGTGCCGAAGGAAGAGGCTGCCCAATACATTTTCGGCTACACCTGCGGAAACGATTTGTCCGCGAGAGATTTACAGAGAAGAACCAATCAATGGCTGCTGGGTAAATCTTGCGATGGTTTTCTTCCGTTAGGACCCTATCTCGTCACGGGAGATGAGGTCGGCAACCCGAACGATTTAAAAATTCGTTCTCTGGTCAATGGAGAGCAGCGCCAAAACTCGACGACTGCGGATATGATTTTCAAGGTGGAGGAGCTTGTCAGTTACATTTCCCGTCATATGACGCTATTGCCCGGTGATATTATTCTTACCGGTACGCCTGAAGGAGTAACCATCGGTTATCCGCGGGAGCAGCGTGTCTATCTTAAGGATGGGGATCAGCTCAGTGTCGAAATTGAGAAAATCGGCACTTTGTCTAATAAAGTAGTGGCCGAAACGAAAGTCGAAGAGGGCAAACCGGTAGGCCGTACCTTGGGTGTCTAAACACTTGTCATGAATCATGGAGAATTTGTTAAGAAAATTTAATGAAATTAAACGGTGCAATCTGGCCAAACCAATAAAGATGTAAAAGGAGCTTTTCATTCATTTGAAAAGCTTCTTTTTTTATTTCTAAAAAACCTTGGAAAATAAAGATTTATGCCACATTTTTACTTACTTCGGACGGCTTTTTCCTTTTTAGGGGGCAGCATTACATTTTCCTAAAACTTCTTTAACAATTTATTGCTATCCTTTAGTTACCGGAACGTTGGTCACAACGAATACGACAAATGAACGGGGATGATGTGTATGGCGAAAAAATCTTGGTCGACACAGGAGATGGAAAGACTCTGTATGCTTTCCAAAGAATGCCCTCCATCGGTAATTGCCAAGGAACTTGCCCGCCCGGTTACCTCCGTACGGAAGAAGCTGCGTGAGATCGGCGTCACGTATGTAAAGGGAGACGAGTGGAAGCGGAAACAGGTTCAAATGCTAATCTCTGACGAAGCACGCGGAGAACTTCCACGCAGAAACAAGCAGGAATTGACCGAGGAAGCCCAAGTGTTGAATGAATTTTGGACAACACTTTTGTCGATGGCCAGCGTGGCCAAGAAAAAGGGAAAAAGAGTGGACGTTTTGTCCTTTATAGATACGTACCGTAAAATCAAGCTGGGCGGCTAAATAAATATCTCTTGCGGAACCTTTCGAGGTTTTGCGGGAGATTTTTTTATGGGCGGAAGACTTCCTCCGTCCTTTTTTGGTATAGTGGATAAAAAAGTGGGGAAGGAGTGTTCCTGTGACACCTAAAATCGTATCCATAAACGTAGGCAAGCCGAAGCAAATCGTCTATCAGGGAAAAGAAGTTGTAACCGGTATATACAAAGAGCCGGTACATCGGCCCCTGTATTTGTCGAAGACACAGCTCGAGGGAGACGGACAGGCGGATCTGAAAGTTCACGGAGGGCCCGACAAGGCGCTTTGCGTATACAGTGCGGACTATTATGACTACTGGCAGAAGGAGCTCGAACAACCGCTTTCTTTTGGAGCCTTCGGAGAAAACATCACGGTAAGCGGTCTTAAAGAAGAAACGGTATGTATCGGAGATATTTATCAGCTTGGGGAAGCGCTGGTACAGGTTTCACAGCCGAGACGTCCCTGCTTTAAACTCAGCGTACGCTATTCGGATGTAAAATTGCCCGCGAAGCTGCAGGATACCGGGTACACCGGCTTCTACTTCCGCGTGCTGAAAGAAGGTATAATTCCCGAGAATCCCGTTTTTAGACTAGTAACTAGACATACTCAAGGCTTGACGGTTGAGTTTGTAAATAGATGCAAATATCATGAGAAGGACAATATGTCCGGCATCCGGATGATATTGGCGAACGAAGCGCTTGCCGAAAGCTGGAGAGGTTCTTTTGAGAAAAAGCTTGCGGAAGCGGGAGAGCTGCCGGAGCCTATGCAAAGCGGCGGGGTGAAGAAATGACATCTTCCGGTCTGCTTAAAGATAAATTTAATCGTATTCACGATTATTTGCGTATTTCGGTTACGGACCGCTGCAATTTGCGCTGCGTCTACTGCATGCCGGAGGAAGGGATGACTTTCGAACCGGATGAACGTCTGCTGAGGTATGACGAGATTACGGAAGTTGTCCGGGTATTATCGGAGCTCGGCGTACGCAAACTGAGGATTACGGGCGGAGAACCGCTTGTCCGGAAAGATTTGCATGTGCTGATCCGGCAGCTGTCCGCTTTACCGGGTATCGAAGATATCGCTTTGACGACGAATGCCGTTTTTTTCGCCCAGCAGGCGGAGCGCTTAAGGGAAGCCGGACTTACACGGATTAATATCAGTCTCGATTCTCTTCGTGAGGACCGCTTCAAGCTTATTACAAGGGGCGGAGACGTCGGCCGTGTGCTGGCGGGAATCGAGGCTGCCCAGCGGGTCGGGCTATATCCCGTAAAGCTGAATGTCGTGTTAATGAAGGGACTGAACGACGACGAAATCGACGACTTCCTGCAAATGACGATCGATAAGGACATTCAGGTGCGTTTTATCGAATATATGCCAATCGGTCATCAGGATGATGCCTGGAAGCTCCGGTATGTTCCTCTTTCGTCCGTGCTGGTCAGATGTTCCGAACGCGGATGGAAAGTGGAGGAGATACAGTCCGTAAAAGGGAACGGTCCCTCTCAAAATTACCGGATTGCGGGAGGTAAAGGCTCTTTCGGCCTTATCCATCCGGTGAGCGACCATTTCTGCGCTTCCTGCAACCGGCTGCGGCTGACGGCTGATGGCAATATCAAGCCCTGCTTATATTGGTCCCACGAGTTTAACGTAAGGCCGCTCATCGGGGACGACCGTGCGGTCAGGGAGTTGTTTTATAAAGCACTGGATGTAAAGCCCGAAAGCCATGAGATGGCGAAAGCGCTCGAAGGAGACGAGCCGTCCCACCTGCCGACCGTAAGACGCATGTCTCAAATCGGCGGTTAGGCAGGCGCGATGCGCATACGTTATTTTATGCCTAGAAGGAGGTTATTCCATGAGTGAAATCAGAAGACTGCGCCGGGAAGAACTCCGGGACAGCCTGGATTTGTCGATGTATGCTTTTCAATACGAGCTGCCGGAGGAAGAGCTTGTCGAAAGACTCGCCACTATGAACCCCGAGGAAACCTGGGGATATTTTATCGACGGGAAACTGGCCTCGAAATTGACCCTGTTAGATTTTACAACGTGGATAAATGGACAAAAGCTGAAAATGGGCGGGATCGCCGGCGTTGCAAGCTGGCCGGAAAATCGCAGACAGGGTATGGTGGGACAGCTGCTGTCGAAAGCGCTGGAAGTGATGAAAGAGAACGGACAGACCCTTTCGTATCTCCATCCGTTTTCATTCGGGTTTTACCGCAAGTACGGCTGGGAGCTGAGCATGAGCTATAAAAAAATCGAGCTTCAAACCTCGCAGCTTCCGAAGCTTGGCAATGCGGGAGGGCGGGTCATACGGACAGCTCCCAGCGCGGCCGCGCTCAATCCGATCTACGATGCGTATGCGGCCCGATTCAACGGACCCATTACGCGTTCCGAGAAGTGGTGGGAAACCCGTCTTCTCAAAAAGAAAGGACATATGGCGGTGTATCTGGATGCGGCCGGGGAGCCCAGAGGGTATGTGCATTATTGGATTGAGAACCATGAGTGCAAAATTCATCAGCTCGTTTATCTCGATCAGGACGCAAAGCGCGGGCTGTGGAAGTTTATCGGCGATCACGATTCCATGTTCGACAAGCTAACCATGCAGGCCCCTCCGGACGAGGATTTGGCCTTTGAGCTGAACGATCCCCGGATTAAGCAGGAGCTGGTTTCGTATTTTTCGGCCCGGATCGTCGATGTGGAGGGCTTCCTGGGCCAGCTGCAGCTGCGGCATACGGGACTGCCGCAGGAGACGTCTCTCCGCCTGCACGTAACGGACGGGCAGGCGCCGTGGAACCACGGCACGTTCGAGCTTAGGCTGAACGCGCCGGAAGGCTCTGCGGTCGTCGTGAAGACCGCGGATGAACCGGCCGGCGGCAGCGGAGCCGCTGCGGACGGATTGGCGTGCGATATCCGCACGCTGTCCGTCCTGCTGCTTGGCGCCAAGAGCGCCGGGGAGCTTCACCGGATCGGCCGTCTGGAAGGCGACGAACGATCCGTAGAGCTGCTTGCGGCGGCTCTGCCGCGCCGCACCTGTTACTTGCCGGACTTTTTCTAGTCCGGCAGAAGGAAAAGCCGTACAGCCCGGATATTGCGGGGCTGTACGGCTTTTTGGCGCAGGGCGGCTCGCCCTGCAAGAGTCATTCGACAAGCCGCAAGTTGATGCGGGATTGTCGAAAGGCACGCGCGGCATGGCCTGGGGCGCTTGCTGAGCACATTCAACGGCTCGTGACTCGCCCTGCAAGAGTCATTCGACAAGCCGCAAGTTGACCGCGGATTGTCGGAAGGCACGCGCAGCATGGCTTGGAGCGCTCACTGAGCACATTCAGCGATACGCGGCTCGCCCTGCAACAGGCCATTCAACAAACTGTCAGTTGGAGAAGGATTGTCGCAAGAGCCGCCGGTTGCCTAAGAACGCTCAATAAGCAGATGAATGTCCCGGGTTAGTTCGGCTTCGTCCGTTGAGCGGGCTTCATACCTTTGCTGGAGCGTGTGAAGCAATTGCCGGAGACGTTCGATATTATCGGACACCGCATCCTTGAGATCGGAGATGCGGCCCTGGACAATCCAGTCGAAAATAAAACCGTCCATAAAATAGTCGGCAAACCCCAGAAACCCGTTGTAATCCAGGTTCATCTCGGCGGTGCCCCCGACATCCTCCAGCTCTCGTCTGAAGCGGCCCATCAGTCCCTGAGCGTACTCGATCTGTTCCATTGCTTCATTGGCTTTGCTGCGTTTGAGATGGGTGGCAATCACGCCTCCGCCGAACATGTCGTAGGTCCCCCAGCTTTTGGCCGATCTCAGCAGACTTTCCGCTTCTTCGAGAGATTCGACGAGCTCGTATCCAGCCTGGAGCGCTTCATCAAGTTCTTTGACCTCGGAGAGAGCCTGCCTTTTGGCTTCGTAAAGGGCATTCAGCTGCCGGCGAAAATCTTCGCTTCTGCCGCGCAGCCATTGTTCTTTTTCCTGAAGGAGAGCGGCGGCTTCTTCCTCCCAGCCGAGCAGGGAAGACCGGCGCTGCTCAAGATCCGCAGCCGCCCGCGTTAATTCTTCCTCCGCCAGTCTTGTTTCCTCCGCACGGATGCGGGCCTGAATCGCTTCGGCTTCTTCTTTTTCCAGCTTCTCTTCTTTTCTTCCCAGAACGGTATAAAACAAATTGATAAGAGATGCTTTCTCCAAACGCTCGACATCCCTTGTCTCATTCAGCAAAGCTTTCTCGGCTGCCGCCCGCTGCTCCCGGGACTGCTTCAGCCGTGCTTGAGCTTTTTCCAGCTGTTTATTAACCGTCCCCAGCAGGCTTTCTTTATTCAAAACTTCGTCGTACCGGTATTTCCAGTCCTCCCGCATACGTATCCCGCCCTCCCTAATGAGCCGATTAACTTCTTCACTTACAATACGTCTGGGGGGAATTAGGGTTGCATTTCGGGTATTCGGCAACATGAACGCTTAGCGGAAAGCGGAAGTACCCATTTTAGCCGGAGGCGGGGACGGGTTTCAAATAACGCAGAAGACGTTCTTTTTCAAGAAAGGGTTTAACCTGGACAGAGGTTTTAAAGAGAAAAGGTTTGCCTGCCGTGGAGAAAACGAGGAGCAGAGGCTCGTTTAACCGCGAGGGATCGAGAAACAGGAACAATTCATTAGAGCTTCCCTGCATCCAGCGGTTATTAACGGCAAGTGGGGGATCGAGCGGAAGTTTCAGGACGACTCCCTGCACGTTGTCGATTTTGGTCTGAACGGCAATGTCTTTAATACTGGCCAGCCAGCGGGAAGCTTCGGTGCGGATTTCATCGGTAACGATAAGGGTTTCCACAACCTTTTGTTTGTCTACATCGTAAAGCTGTGCGCGAACTTCCCGGGAAAAGCCTCCGGAAGAAGGAGGAACGGCGTGCGATGGTGTCGTCTGCAGTCCGGTTGTCCAAGTGCCGCCGGGCAAAACGATGCTTGAGGCTCCGGTACCGGCCGCGGCGGAAACGGAAGTTCCGTTTCCGGCAGCTTGCACGGATAAGGCGGATACAGGCACGAACCCGGCTGCGGCTGTGCATGATAGGGCGATAAGAGCAATGCGCGCTCCGACGTTTCTTTTAGTCATGGAAGTATCTCCTTGTGCCGTTGTTTGGTTGGACTTATTTTCTTATAAAGGCTCGTGAATTATTCCTTGCCGGAAGCGGTAAAAACGCCCTCCCCCGACCTTGGTCCAGGGGTTTAGACCGCCAATAGGCGGTGTCGGGTGCGGCCCGGATTCGCTACAATAAAAGCATCATTTCTTATCTTGGAGAGGATAGGCGATTGTGATATGCTATGTAAGGATTCGCGGCTCTAAATGACGGTATGGACCGGTAAGAGCCAGGCGATACAATGGACGGATTCATTTTCCGGCAGACTGCAGCCCGCAAAGGAGGTGCCCCATGGAACAACAAATGAAAAATAACCGCCACCGGAACACGGCTATGCTGTTGATCGCAATGGGGATTTTCCTCATCCTGGAACGGTGGGTCGGTATATTTGTGGTGATTGCCCTGCTGCTGATGTTTTTCGGCTTTTATAAAATCCGGTATGAGAATGAGAAGAAAGGCATCGCCTTTATGGGCGTCGGAGCCGTCATTCTGCTGGGCAACAATTTCTCCCTGGTGCTGGCGGTTATCTTGATTTCGCTCGGGATTTTCTATATCAAGTCCAAGAAGGTGCAGCCCGGAGACGATTTTATCCAGAAGCAAACCCTGATCGACAGCATCCGTCCCGGCAAAGAGCCCTGGGTGCTTAAAGACAGCAGCATCTGGTTCATTATCGGTGAAGCTCACTTGGACCTGTCGTATGCGATATTGGAGAAAAAAGAAACGACGCTCGTTCTGCAGGGGGTTATCGGGGATGTGCGGCTCATAGTGCCCGAAGAAATAGGGGTATCCATCGAAGCCTCGGTTACGATCGGACAAATCAGTTCACCTCTGGAAAAAGAATCCGGAGTTATTAATAAACTCAATTGGATATCTCCTAATTACGAATCGAGAGAACATCAGGTGAAACTAATCGTCTCTTATATCGTAGGGGATATAGACGTTCGCATGCTTTAGAACGAAGCCGTCTGCTGACAAGAAAGGGGAATGGTGCCGTGGACAGCTACAAAAAAAGACTGACCAATATGATTTGGCGAAGCATGGCGGAATCCATTGTTCTTTGTCTGGCGGTGCTTACTTTTATTGTCTATATGCTGTATACCGCTAAATTTATAACACCCCCTGAGACGTGGGCGCAAGGGATCAAAATCGGTGCCATGCTCGTCGGCGGCTCGATCATTCTGGGGGCCGCTTACGGGTATTGGAGCAGCAACCGGACGACGCGCCGGCTGGAGCTGCTGATGGAAACGATGCAGATGCTGGAGATCGGCAGCATCTCCCGCTCGACCCTGCCCCCACTGGGTGAGGATGAGATCGGGCGATTGGGCGAACAGCTCGGCCGCATCCTGAAAAAGTGGGAGGAGCAGGTAGCTTCTCTCCAGCGTCTGTCGAACAATAACGCGCAGCTTGCGGAGAAGGCCCGGGTATCGGCCATCATTGAGGAGCGGCAGCGTCTGGCAAGAGAACTGCATGATGCGGTCAGCCAGCAGCTGTTCGCGATCTCGATGACGGCCACTGCGGCTCTCCGCACGCTGGACAAGGATTTCGGGAAAGCCCAGCGGCAGATTCACCTCATTGAGGAAATGTCCTCCGTGGCCCAATCCGAAATGAGGGCGCTGCTGCTTCACCTGCGTCCGGTTCACCTGGAAGGCAAACAGCTTTCCGAAGGGCTGATCCGGCTGCTTCAGGAATTGAAAGCGAAAGTTCCCATGGACATTATATGGGAATTGGACGATGAAATTGCACTGTCCAAAGGAATCGAGGACCATCTGTTCCGGATTGTCCAGGAAGCCATGTCGAATGCTCTGCGGCATTCCAAAGCGACCAGACTGGAGCTGCGCATGCAGCAGAAAGCGGGCTGGGTACGCCTGCTTATCCGCGATAACGGGGTAGGTTTCGACCTTGACGAGGAAAAACAGACATCTTACGGTTTATCTACGATGCGCGAACGGGTGAACGAGGTCGGAGGATCTCTTCAGCTGGTTACGGCTCCGGGAAGCGGAACCCGTATCGAGATCCGGGTACCGATAATGACGGAAGGAGAGGAAGCATAGTGGATATGGTTAAAGTGCTGCTGGTCGACGATCACGAAATGGTCCGGATCGGACTGGCGGCCGTTCTCGGTACGGAAGAGGGAATCGAGGTAGTCGGCGAAGCCAGCAACGGGGAGGACGGAATCCGGCTGGCACAGGAATACAAACCGGACGTCGTGCTGATGGACCTGGTCATGGAGGGCATGGACGGCATAGAGACGACGCGGAAGCTGCTTCAGCTTTATCCGGACTGCAAGGTTATCGTGTTGACGAGCTTTCTCGATGACGAGAAGATGTATCCGGTTCTGGAAGCGGGGGCGTTCAGCTATCTGCTCAAAACTTCCCGCGCCACGGAAATCGCCCAGGCTATCCGGGCTGCTGCGAAAGGACAATCCATTCTGGAGTCGCAAGTAGCTTCGAAGCTGATGAACCGTTTCCGGCAGCCGAAACCCGCGGCCGCTCCTCATGAAGACTTGACGGAACGCGAAATGGAAGTGCTCCGGCTTATAGCCTCGGGCAAGTCCAACCAGGAAGTCGCCGATGATTTATTCATCGGAATTAAAACCGTTAAATTCCATGTAACGAATGTCTTGGCCAAGCTGGGCGTCGAAGACCGCACCCAAGCGGCCATTTATGCGTTTAAGCATGGATTGGCGGAATAAAGCGCAACCTAAAAGCCCGTACCGCGGCATGGCGGTACGGGCTTCCCTTATATAGCGGCGGACTCCGGCTCAGTCTGCTTCCTGACGAACGGGCGATAGGCCTGGAGCGCTCTGTTCAGCTGCATCTGATGCATAGCTCCGCCGGCCTGAAAAAGCGGTTCCTCCGCTTCTTCCGTGTGCTCCGAAGGGTCAGGACGGTTATATTCTTTGGGACGCTTCCACTCGTTCGCTTCCCCCAGCCTGCGAAGCATAGCCGGCATGCCGGATTGCTGCCGGGTTTCTTTACCGGCAGCGGCGTCCCGCTGGTCGGCGGGAAGTGTGCCGGCAGGACTCTGCTCCGCCGGGGCTGCCTTGCCGCTTCGTTCCTGCCGCGTATAAAGCATTTCGGGAAAGGGCCCGCGCGGGCTTACGGGGCCAAGCCCGTTCATACGGCGGATGGCCTGAATCCGAAATAAACTGGAATGACTGCGGTACGTCTCGTTCACGTACTGGGGTGTAACTATATACATAACCGTCCGCCACCTTTCAGGAACATGCTTTTCAAAATTCCTTCTTTTTTCGATTTCCATATAGTTACAAACATATTACCACGTTTTTAACGTTTTGAAAGCATCAAGTTGGACAAGTTTATAAATTTTATTTATCGCTGCTTGCCTGAGCTTTGGCGGACGATCTCCCATTCCGATAATAGGAAAGGTCAGGCAGCGGGTTTGACGCTTTCCGTCCGGCGACTTACAATGAAGGCATATCAGATAGGGTATACAAAGGGGATTTGACATTGAACGGGTCAACGATATTGGTCATCATCGGCTTTCTTGTCCTATGCGTAGTTTTTATGTGGGGCATGTCTAAAAAGTATAAGAAATAAAACGGTAAAACTTGGAGGATAAATACCTGTTTACGGAGCAAAGCCTGCCATTTCGCATACGATGCAGTATCTGCAAACCATGTGGAGGCGATGTTTCTTGATCCGCAAACGAATTCCGGCCAAGGATGACAGGATACTGGTGCGTCTGACTGAAAAGGAGCTTTTGCCTTACACAAGAATGACTGTGCCGGAGGCGGACGTTAACCTTTCGGAAATGAAGAAGAGATTCAAGCTGGGAGAAACCTTCGTGGCCGACGAAGGGGCTTCCGCTGCCGGTTTTGTGAGCGTTCAGGTATCGGATGACAGCCTGTTTGTCGATATGCTGGCGGTCGATTCGCGTTTTCAGGGCCGGGGGCTGGGGACGTCACTAATGGAGCAGGCCGAAAAATACGGCCGCAAAATGAAATGCCGGACTTCCCGGCTATATGTAGATTCTGTGAATGAGAAGGCCATTTCCTTCTATCTGGCGAAAGGATATACCGTTAAAAGTTATGTGCCTCAGCTTCGTCTTCATTTAATGGAAAAAGAACTATAAAAGATTTCCCCCGAAGCGTTAAAAGAAAAAACCGGGAATGTGTCCATTCCTGGTTTTTGGGGATAGTAAGGTAACGCCCGCTTTCTATTGGAGTACGATGAGGGCGGCGACAAAATTCCGGTCGAGCACGATAGGGGAGTATCCCGCTGAATGGGTGATAACGGTCTGGCTTTCCCGGGCAGCCGGGGGCGCCGATTTTTTGCGGCCGGTCTTGGCCACTTTTAATTTTTTGTCTGTTTTTGCCGAAGGACTTTTTACACCCGGTTCTTCGTTTAAGATGAGATTTCCTTGATCAAGCCGGCTGAGTATACCGAAAATTTCCGCGCCGTCTCTTAAGTAAACGAGAACGGGACGGCCGATATGGGGCCGGATCTGCTCACTGCTTGCAGGATCGATTCGCTGCACCGTGCTGCACCTCCATGGGGAGAATTCTGATAACAGCCTATGGCGCAGAGGCGGCAATGGATTGGACAGATGCCCGGTTTGTGAAAAAAAGTTGAATCCCTTTTGCAATTTCGGTATGCTTATTCTAATCTAAAACCACAGAGAAAGAATGATGCGACGATGAATGGTGCAGTTTTTCTGATTTTCGGAGCTACAGGAGATTTGGCCAAGAGAAAATTGTTTCCCGCCTTTTACAGCCTGTACCGTGAAGGCAAGCTGAATGAACATTTCGCCGTAATCGGACTTGCGCGCCGTTCCAGGACGAACGAGCAGTTCCGCGAAGATTTGCGTGATTCCATTAACGAATTCGCCCGTCATCATGTGCAGGACGACGAGGACTGGGCTAAATTTGCGGAACATTTCGAATATTTGCCGCTCGACATTAACAATGTGGACGGGTTCCGCCAATTGAACACGCTGACCCAGCAGCTTGACGTTAAGTTCCAGACTAACGGCAACCGGTTGTTCTATCTGGCGCTTGCGCCGGAGCTGTTCGGCAACGTGTCTTACAATCTCCGCGAAGGCGGCCTGCTTGAAACCACCGGCTGGCACCGTCTCGTAATCGAGAAGCCGTTCGGCTACGATCTGGAGTCCGCAGGCAAGCTGAACCAGCAGCTCCGTCAAGTTTTCGAGGAGAAAGATATTTACCGCATTGACCATTACCTGGGTAAAGAAATGGTTCAGAACATTGAAGTGGTGCGTTTTGCGAACGCGTTTTTCGAACCGCTGTGGAATAACAAGTACATAGCCAATATCCAGATCACGCTGGGCGAAACCGTCGGCGTCGAAGACAGAGGCGGTTATTACGACCATTCGGGAGCTCTGCGCGATATGGCGCAGAACCATATGCTCCAGATGCTTGCGATGATGGCTATGGAGCCGCCGAGCCGTCTTCACCCGGAAGATATCCGGGACGAGAAGGTGAAGGTGCTGCGTTCCCTGCGTTCTTTCGAGTCCGCCGAAGAGGTCAGTGTGAATGTCGTACGCGGCCAGTATACAGCCGGGAAGCTGAACGGCAAGGAAATGCCGGCATACCGAAGCGAAGAGAGCGTCAATCCCGAATCGAACACGGAAACGTATTTGGCGGCGCGTGTTTTTGTGGACAACTTCCGCTGGGCGGGCGTTCCGTTCTACATCCGTACCGGCAAACGTCTGCCCGTGAAATCCACGGAGGTTGTGGTGGAGTTCAAGAACGTGCCGGACAACGTTTACCTGGCTAACAAGCATGACTTGCAGCCGAATCTGCTTGTATTCCGCGTGAACCCGATGGAAGGCATTTATCTGCAGATGAATGCCAAGAAGCCGGGCGCCGAAGGCGTCATTATCCCGATCGCGATGGATTTCTGCCAGAGCTGTCAGGTCGGGCTGAACACGCCGGAAGCGTACGAGCGCCTTATCTTCGACGCTATGCGCGGTGATTCCACCTACTTCACCCGCTGGGACGAAGTGGCGCATGCATGGCAGTTCGTGGATGCCATCGCCCAGGCATGGAAAGAAAACGGCGGAGACCTGGCCCATTATCCGGCAGGCTCCTGGGGACCGGATGCAGCCAACGAACTGCTCGCCGCGGACGGATTTAAATGGTGGCCGGTTAACGGCCAGCATGAAGGCGAAGTCATCTGGGCGAGCCAGTCTTAACCGGACGTTCCGGTTGCATGTTGCATAATCAAGAGGTTGACGGAAGCACCCTGCGGCTTAGGCTGACGGGTGCTTCTTTTGCTGGCCGCTTAGTCCAATGAGAAAAAAGGGTGGGTCCGTATAAGGGAACACCGGGAGGTAAGCCATGTACCGCATTCTGATTGTCGAGGACGATGATAAAATCGCCCACATTTTGAAAGATACATTAACCAAATATGAATATGAGGTTTTCCGCGCGGTGCGGTTTCAAGATATTAAGGGAGAGGCCGCCGAGCTGGAGCCGGATCTGATTTTGCTGGATATCAATCTTCCCCGCTACGACGGGTTCTACTGGTGCCGTCAAATCCGCACGTTCTCCAATGTGCCGATTATTTTCCTGTCGGCGCGGACGGGGGAGATGGACCAGGTGATGGCGATCGAAAACGGAGGCGACGACTATTTGACGAAGCCGTTTAATCTGGACGTCGTGCTGGCCAAAGTCAAAGGCGCACTCCGCCGCGCGTACGGGGAATACGCCCAGGCGCAGCCGTCCAGAGACGAATGGGAGCTAAACGGGCTGAAGCTCGATCGGTTGAAAAACAGCCTGGAATTCGGCGGAAAACGGATGGAATTGACGAAAAACGAGCTGCTGCTGTTCGACTGCCTGGCCCAGAAGGCGGGAAGCATTACGGCCAGGGAGGAGCTGCTGGAGGCCCTTTGGGACGACGTCCATTTCGTCGATGACAACACACTGACGGTGAACGTCACCCGGGTTAGGCGGAAGCTGGAAGAAATCGGCCTGCCGGGGATTATCGAAACGGTCCGGGGCCAGGGCTACCGTCTTCAGACGGAATGGGGGAACACCGGCGATGCATGACAAAGCCTGGACGTGGAAAAAATTTTTGTTCGACCGGCTTTTGTACACGGCAGCCTTCTTTTTCGCTATCCTGCTCATTCTGGTCCTTTTGTGGCTGGACCGCATGGAGGCGGGGCTGCCCGTTAAACCGGGCAATCTGCTGTACTTGTCCCTGCTCGCCGGAGCCGTGTGGGCGGCCGTACTGATTTATGATTATGTCCGGCAGGTGGGGTATGCAAACGCGCTGAACAAGCGGCTCGGCGAATCCGACCAAAGCTCGCTGGACAGTGCGGTGTTTCTGCCGTCCCGGACCAGCGAACAACATGCGGTCAACGAGCTGCTGCAGAAGCAGCACCGGGCTTATTTGTCCAGGCTGTCTTCTTACCGCTCGGCTCAGGAGCAGCATCTGCATTTTACGAACCAATGGGTTCACCAGCTCAAAACGCCGGTGTCCGTCATCGACCTGCTTATCCAGCAGTCGGCAGGGGAGCCGAGACTACCTGAAGCGCCGGAACGGATGAAAGAGCTTCTCTCTAGCATCCAGGAGGAGAACGAGAAAATCGCCTCGGGTCTTCAGATGATGCTCTACACGGCAAGGCTCGAAAAATTCGAGCTGGATGTCCATCCGCGGCGGATCGAGCTTACGGCCGTAGCCCGGCGGGTCGTGAACGAATACAAGAAAGCCTGCATTCGCGCTTCCATTTTTCCGAAAATCGAGTCTGAAGCCTCCGGCGTCTATGTGGAAACGGACGAGAAATGGCTTTCGTTCGTCCTTCACCAGCTTATCGGCAACGCCATTAAATACTCCCGCAAGGAGGGAGGCAACAAGCTGCTCCTTATCCGGATCGAAGAGCAGTCTTACGGAAGCCGGCTCACGGTTCAGGACAGCGGCATCGGGATCGCTCCTGAAGACCTGCCGCGGGTTTTTGACGCTTTTTTCACGGGAGAGAACGGAAGGGGCGTCGTCACGGAGTCGACGGGGATGGGGCTGTATCTCGTCAAGCAGGTGATGTCCCGGCTGGGACACCGGGTTGCCATCGAATCCGAGCCCGGCCACGGGACGGCGGTCAGCCTGATGTTCCAGAGCCAGGGCCTCCACCGGGTAGGAGAGCGGGAGCGGGACGGGGCAGGCGGAGAACAGCCCGAGTGACGAAAATGTAAGGTTAACCTGCCGCATTGAAAGGCAAATCAATAGGTAGCTTCTCTTCAGAGGTCTATACTAGGGACATAGACATGATCAATGGAGGGATACCGGATGGCGGTTTTGAAAGCCGAGCAGGTAACGAAAATATATGGTACGAAGAGCAATCTGACTTACAAAGCACTGGAGAACATCGGCCTTGAAATCGGCGAAGGGGAATTCGTCGGCGTCATGGGGCCTTCGGGAAGCGGCAAAACGACGCTCCTTAACATACTGGCCACGATCGACAAGCCGACGAGCGGCCATATCGAAATCAACGGGACCGATCCCGCGGCATTGTCGGGGAAGCAGCTGGCGTTGTTCCGGCGTCGTGAGCTGGGATTTATTTTCCAGGATTTCAATCTTCTCGACACCTTGTCGATCCGGGAAAATATTATTCTCCCGCTTGCCCTGGACAAAAAGCCGGTAGCGGAAATCGAAAGCCGGCTCAAGCCGTGTGCCGAGCTTCTCGGAATTACGGCGATCCTGGACAAACGGACGTACGAAGTGTCCGGCGGACAGAAGCAGAGGGCGGCTATCGCCCGGGCCATCATCCACAGGCCGTCCATTCTGCTTGCGGACGAACTGACGGGCAACCTGGATTCCAAAGCCGCCAAGGATGTGATGGAATCATTGAAAGAGCTGAACGAGCAGCTCGGCGCCACCATCATGATGGTTACGCACGATCCCTTCGCGGCGAGCTACTGCAAGCGGATCGTGTTCATCAAGGACGGGAAGCTCTTCTCCGAGCTGAGACGGGGGGCGAACCGGCAGGCCTTTTTCCAGCAGATTCTCGATTCGTTAAGCGTGCTTGGGGGGAATTTCGATGAATTTTCGACAGCTCGCCCTTAAAAATATCCGAGGCAATTGGCACCAGTACGGCGCTTTTTTCTGGAGCAGCGTGTTCTCCGTTACGATTTTTTATATTTATTCCGCTTTTATTCTGCATCCGGACGTCATAAACGGTTCGGTGCCGGCCGCATCTAAGATCCGGGAAGTGATGATCGCCTGCGATTATATCATTATCATTTTTTCATTCTTTTTTATCCTGTACTCGATGTCGGCCTTTTTCAAATCACGAAAGAAAGAATTCGGCCTGCTGACGCTGTTCGGCATGACCAAAGGACAAATCCGCCGGATGGTGCTGCTGGAAAATGTCATCATTTCCATTCTGGCCGTTGCCGCGGGCATCGGAATCGGATCGCTGTTCAGCAAGCTGTTTTTTATGGGGCTGGCCCGGCTTCTTGAGGTCGATTCCCCGATCCGGTTCGTCATACCGCTTAAAGCGGTTCTGCTGACGGTTATCGGGTTTGTGCTGTTGTTTCTGACCATTACCCTGCTTACGCTTTACCAAGTAGGGCGTTCGGAAATCATTGACCTGCTCCGGGCTTCCAAGCAGCCGAAAAAAATGCCGGTTTTCTCGGTATGGCTCGTTCTGCTTTCGGCCGTCTGTCTGACCGCAGGCTATACGCTGGCTTATCAGATTACGACGATGAATTTTATTCTTTATTTCCTGCCGGTCGTCTTTCTTACGGTGCTGGGAACGTACTTTCTGTTCACCCAGGGCAGCGTGTTTATTCTCCGGAGACTTCAGCGCCGGACTTCGCTTTATTACAATCAGACGAATCTGATTACGATATCGCAGCTGACGTTCAAGCTGAAAGACAATGCGCGGATGCTGTTTATGGTTTCTATCCTGTCCGCCGTCATCTTGTCCGCATCCGGTACGGTGTACGTGATTCTTAAAGATACCCGTAACCAGCTCATGGAGCATTATCCCCAATCCATCGCCTTTGCGGAAAAAGGGCTGAACAGCCACCGCGTAGTAGATCCGGATGTGGTAAAAAGCACCCTGAAACAGAACGGGGGCGAGCTGGATTACGAAGTGCGGATGGCCGGCATTCCGGTCCGGGTTCCCGTCGAACTGGGAGGCAAAGTCCGTGAGCAGCAGCTGTTCATCGTATCGGAGGATGACTACAACGCCCAGGCCAAACGGCTGAACAAGCCGGAGCTGCGGGTGGAGCGGGGGCATGCCTCGTACATTTATCCGTATAAAGAGCAGCAGCGCAAGTCTTTCACCCCCGGACAAGACCTGGTAGCGAAATTAAAAACGGGAACAAGAACGTTTACGCTGGACGAACAAATTAACGGGTCCGTTGTTCCCACCCAGTTCGATATCTCGACTTTGCTTGTGACGGACGCGGCGGAGTACAAGGAAATGATGGACTCTACCGCGGATGAGGACAAAAGCGTCTTGTACGGCTACGAGATCAAAAATTGGGAGGAAGCCTCTCCGACCGTTCATCAGATTGAAAATATGGTTCCCGAGCAGGAGAAGAAAAATTTCGGGACCCGTGTCAATCAGTACCTGGAAACGAAGCAGTTGATGTCGCTGATGCTGTTTATCGGAATTTTTGTCAGCTTCCTTTTCTTTATCGCTTCGGGCAGCATGATCTATTTCAAACTGTTTACCGAGATTGAAGAAGATCAGGCCCAATTCCGGGCTCTTACCCGGATAGGGATTACGGACCAGGAGATCAGGCGGACGGTATCCATGCAGGTCGGGATGATTTTCTTTATCCCTCTTTTAGTCGGACTTGTCCATACGGTCTTTGCGATGAAGGCGCTCGGCAATATGCTCATCTCGAACATATGGTCTTACGCTGCGGTGGTGTTCGTCATTTTTGCTCTGATGCAGACGCTCTATTTCCTGGCTGCGAGACGTTCTTACATGAAAAGGATTTTAGCGCACTCGGTTCGCTGATTTAAGATGATTTAAGCTGTAGTTTAAAAAGGCTTTTCTTTCCCGCTGCATGTCGGCGGGCCGGAAAAGCCTTTTTACTTTTAAGCGTGCAAATTATTTTATATGTAAAATATTATGTATATTGATGATAAAAGTGAAGAAAGGATGTATAACTAAATTGTAAATGTATGGAATTTTAGGATGGGAGAGAAGAGCGATGTATAGAAAAGGGGACAGTCTGGACGACTTCATTTTATTTGACCGCATTTGGACCCGGGTCTGGCGGCAGCAGGGCTTTGAACTTGAATTTACCCGCAGGGACGCGGATTGCTACCTGATTCTCTCCGATGACGGTGAAGCGGCGGGGACGGTTGAGTTTAAGCGCTATGACCCGGGCCGTCATCCGCTGGACGCTCTCGCTCCGTTCTGCGGACATCCCGCGCTTGCGCCGGGCAAGGCCGTGGAAGTGGACAAGGTAGCCCTCCTTCCGGAATACCGGGGCCGCAACCTGGACAAGCTCATTTCGCTGATTGTGCATTATTGTGAAAACCGCGGCTGCACGCATATCGTCGCATTGATGGAACCCAAGCTTTGCAAGGCTCTGCGCATGGCGTTCCGAATCAAGCTTGAGCGTATCGCGGAGCCTTTCCACTACAAGGGGGGGATGGTCGTGCCGGTCGTATGCGACGTAAGCCGCCTCTATTCCAATAAATCCGCCTACGGCTGGCTGCTCCCGAACCCGGAGCAGCCGGTAATCGCGCTGCCTGCCGTAGGCTCTTGAATAGAAACAGGAACACCCCAGCAGGGGTGTTCCTGTTTTCGTCAAGCGCGGGTCATCGCCTTCAAATTCGTAATGAGGCTGTCCAAGCGCTGGTAGCTCGTCACAATATCTTTGATGCGGGAATCGTGATTCTCGAGTCCCGCCATAATCTCTTCGAAGGAAGCCATGTTCTGTTCGGTGCTTCCGGCGATGGCGACAATTTCGTGGGAAATTTTACGGTACTCTTCTTGCAGCAGCGAAACGGACTCTTCCACGTGATCGGACTGATTTTTGACGAGTCCGGTATTGTCGGCTACCCGCTGGATGATGCTCTCGACCTGTTCGTTGGCTGCGCGACCCGCCGTAATCGCCTGCTTCCCGAGATTCACCTGTTTGGTCACCTCGATGCTTGTGTGGCGGATGCCCTGGAGAATGTCGTTGATCTCTTCCGTGGAGCGGCGGGAGTTTTCGGCGAGCTTGCGGACTTCGTCGGAGACGACGGCAAAGCCTTTGCCGTGCTCTCCGGCCCTGGCGGCCTCGATTGCCGCGTTGAGCGCAAGCAGGTTGATCTGAGATGTGATGTCGTTGATTAGCCCGACCATGCTGCCGATGCGCACGCCTTGTTCATTCAGATCATTCATCAAATGGACGGTCCGGTGAATGATGCTGTAGACGGTTTCGATTTCCGCGCTGAGAGCATGAACCTGTTCGCTCCCCTGATTCGTCAGGCCGATATTCTCCGTAGACAGCCGCTGGAGCGTACCGGAGCCATCGGCTACGCTGGAGACGACCCGTTCGACTTCCTGGACGAATCCGCTGATATCCACCACAATTTGAGTCTGATGCTCAACGCTGGTAGAGACTTCGCCAAACGTGGCGGTGACTTCTTGTGAAATTTTACCGGCTGTGGCTACATTGGTTTTGAGAGTGGCATTGAAATCATTCAATACCTCTACGGTAGAGCCGACCTGTTCCAGCAGCGAGTCCGTTTGAGTTTTTGCCTCCAGGGTCTCCGCCTGCTTTTCCATGACTTCTGTTTGCAGTTTCTCCGAAAAACGTGCGGAAGCGGCTGAAGCCGCGGTAATCATGACGACATAGAGCAGCAGATTGGCGAGGGATTCTTTGGGGAACATGGCTTCGTAAAAACGCGGTTGGACGAATAGAAAGGCCGTTAAAGCCGCTCCAAGTATGCCGGAGAATACGATAGGCCGATAATTGGAGTAAAGGGTCATCAGCGCAATGTTGACAAAGATGAGGTAATACGTGCTCGTCAGCGGTTCGGCGTAAATCAGCAGAGCGGTCAAAACGGTTATGTTCACCGGAACAATATACATAACGAGCCGGGGCGCTATGTGTTTAACCGACATCAGGGTGCTGATTCCGCAAATCACTATACCGACAACGGCAAGCACGAGCACTACCTCTAAACTGGCCGTCATAAGATCGATTACGATACCCAGGGCAAGCATAATCCACAGAATGCGGTTGAGCAGTTTGTTCCTTTTAAAAAGCAGATGGTTCGATTCCATGATTTCCCTCATCTCTTAATATTTGTTTACTTTCACCTAATCGGTTGTTTACCGTAAAAAGTTTATAGATTCCGCCAATAAATGTTAGTCTTTTTTTAAGATTTTTTTCGGACGGCGTTTGAAGAATCCGCGTGCAGTGCGGCAAAAAACGGGTTATAATAGGGGGAAGCTTAGCCGGAAGGAGCTGGCAGATGGACAGGCGCGCGTTTCTCAAATGGCTTACCGCATTTTTTGCCATTCTGCTCGGCGCCGGTGCGGGAACCGTATTAAGCGGATTAAGGCGGAAATCCGGGCTGCCCGACCGTGAAGCATCCGTGGCCAAGGCGGAAGAAGCCGAAGAGCTCCCGGCGGGAGAGGATCTTCAGCTTCCGGATGATCCGCAGGCGGGGAAGGCACTCGCCACTTTCGCGATCATGAGCGATATCCACGCTTCGCCCGACGACCCGCTGACTCTGGAGCATTTTAAATCCGCTTTGAGCGATATGTCGGCCATGAAACAGCCGGTGGATGTTCTCCTTCTGACCGGCGATTGTACGGACTACGGGAGAGAGCGGGATTACAAGGAGCTGGGCCGTGTTATGAAGGCGCACAAGCTTCCGCCCGTGCATGCCAATATGGGGAATCACGAATATTACGATCTTTGGCTGGACAAAGCAGGCGAGTTTAACCGGGAGGGCATGCCCAACGGCAAGACCGACGCGATGGCCAGGGAAAGATTTTTAACATTTTTCGGATACAAGCAGCCTTATAACCGGATGGACCTGGAGGGCTGCACCATTCTGCTGCTCTCGCAGGAAGGCTATATGCAGGAGAAGCCCGAGGCTGGCGAAGGCGCCTGGTATACCGACGCGCAGATGGAGTGGTTCAAAGCCCAGCTGGCGGGCCTGGACAAAACGGCGCGGATCTTCATTATGATCCACCAGCCTCTCCCGATGCAGGGGCGCAGCGGGGGAAGCCACCAGATCGTCCGCGGCAAGGAGATCCGGGAGCTCGTCGCCCCGTACAAAAACGTGTTCGTTTTCTGCGGACACCGGCACCAGGATTTCCAGAACGGATCGGCCCACTATTTGCAGGAGCCGTTTCATTATTTTCACAACTCATCGGTCGGCCGGACATTGAACAAGGCTCTGCCGGATGCACGGAAATCGAAGACGCAAGGCCTTTATGTCCAGGTTTTCGAGAATAAGGTCGTGGTCCGCGGCCGCGATTATGCCCGGCGCAGATGGCTGAAGGAAGCGAACTGGACGATCGCATTGAACAGGAAGAACGTATGACGCCGCAGGCACCGGGAGCGGGCAGCGGCATAAGATGAACTATAGAGAAAGCAGGAAGGATCCAACCATGAGTACACCTTTACAAAAAGAGCTTCAAACCGAAGCGGCGAAGCGCCGCACGTTCGCCATTATTTCCCACCCCGATGCGGGTAAAACCACACTGACGGAGAAGCTGCTGCTCTTCGGAGGCGCAATCCGTCTCGCCGGAACGGTTAAAGGCCGTAAAGTCGGCAAATATGCGACTTCCGACTGGATGGAGATCGAGAAGCAGCGCGGGATCTCCGTTACGTCGTCCGTAATGCAGTTCGATTACCTCGGACATAAGGTCAACATTCTGGATACCCCGGGTCACCAGGATTTCAGTGAAGATACGTACCGCACCCTGACCGCGGCAGACAGCGCAGTAATGCTGATCGACGTCGCGAAGGGCGTCGAGGCGCAGACGATCAAGCTGTTCCAGGTATGCCGCATGAGAGGCATTCCGATTTTCACGTTTATCAACAAACTCGACCGTGAAGGCCGGGATCCGTTCGAACTCTTGGAAGAGCTTGAGCAGGTGCTCGGTATCCGTTCGTATCCCATGAACTGGCCCATCGGAATGGGCAAGCGGTTCTGCGGCGTATACGACCGCCAGCGGACTCAACTGGAGCTGTTCCAGGGCGACGATCACAAACAGGTTGCCGTCCGCAAGGTGGAAGGCTACGAGGACCCGGTTATCAAGGAAATCGCTGGAGAGCATTTGTATGAGCAGCTCGGACAAGAGCTGGAGCTTCTGGATGTGGCCGGCGATCCGTTCGATTACGACAAAGTGATGAGAGGCGAGCTGACGCCCGTATTTTTCGGCAGCGCCGTCAACAACTTCGGCGTTCAGACGTTCCTGGAAAACTTCCTCGAACTGGCGCCCGCTCCGGAGCCGCGTAAAAACTCGCAGGGAGAAATGGTAGAGCCGACCAAAGAGAACTTCTCGGGGTATGTGTTTAAGATCCAGGCCAACATGAACCCGGCTCACCGGGACCGCATCGCGTTTCTGCGCATCGTGTCGGGCAAGTTCCAGAGAGGCATGTCCGTAAAGCACGTGCGCGCCGGGAAGGAAATTAAGCTTTCTCAGCCGCAGCAGTTTCTTGCCCAGGACCGCGACATTGTGGAAGAAGCGTATCCCGGAGATATTATCGGGTTGTTCGACCCGGGTATTTTCAGAATCGGAGATTCTCTCAGCCAGAAGGAAGAAATTGTGTTCGACGAGCTGCCTACGTTCTCGCCGGAAATTTTCGCCAAAGTGACCGTCAAGAACGCCTTGAAGCACAAGCAGTATCAGAAGGGGATCGACCAGCTTACGGAGGAAGGAACCATTCAAGTGTTCCGGACTACCGGAGCGTTTGACGATACGATTCTCGGGGTAGTCGGCCAGCTCCAGTTCGAAGTGTTCGAGCACCGGATGAAAGCCGAGTACGGGGTAGATATCCAGCTTCAGCGTCTGGGCTTCCAGTTTGCGAGATGGATTATCGACGAGAAAATCGATCCGTCGCGCTTCCGCATCAACTCGCAGCTTGTCACCGACAAGAAAGGCAACTATGTCGCCTTGTTCGAGAGCGAGTACGCTCTGCGGTCCGCTATGGAGAAAAATCCGAACGCGCAGTTCCTGACAAACGCGCCTTAATAAACAAGGAGGAACGGGTGGTGAGTGCTTCCCGCTCCTCCTTATTAAACGAAAAGCCATTCCGCCGATTTGGGCGGGATGGCTTTTTTTGGGATGATACGGCGCTAGTCCGGATCGTGGCTGTCCCGCTCGGTTTGTTGTTTGCGGTCCCGTTTTTCGGCTGCAAAGGCGGTTAGGGTGCCGGCTGCCAGACCTGCGCCCAGGAAGAGAGGCCCGTACCATTGCGAGAGGGAGAAAGGTGCCACGGGCTTTTTTTCCTCCCAAGGACCGGGGGCCGCCCATTCGCCCGGCTGCACCCCAGTCGTAACGGAATCGGGGGACGGAGAAATATTTTCAGGCGGGAGCGAAGAAGGTTCGGCCGAGGAAGATTCCTGGTACTTCGCGCCGAGTTTGTCCAGCAGGGCCGTAATCTCATCGGGGGTGTAAAACCGGGAGTAAGGTTTCCCGCCGGAAAGCTGGATCAATCCTTGATAGACCCCGCTAACGCTAAAAGGGTTTCCGGCTTTGAGAAGAAGCAGGTACCGTTCGCCCGGAAACATTTTGCTTTCATCGGCGAATTGAAGCACCTTAATCTCGATAGGGTTTCTGACATCGATATCGCCCTTAAGAATTTGATCGGGCCGGAGCGTGTAAGAGCTGTCGGTACCGGATTTCTGTTCCCGAAGTACGGTTCCCGTTACAATGACCTCCGATTCCTCCTCTAACTCTCTAAGCGGAATCAGCGCATAATCCAGCGCACTCGCTTGAGGGGGAGTTAGCAGCAGGCCGATCCAGCCCGCCAAGACCAACAGGACGACGGTCGTTAAACGGTACTTTCTTCTCATAGGATTCACCTCGGTCGCTTTTTCCTATTAACGGAAATTTGGTCCGCAAGGTTGCATTTTCCCGGCGGCAGGCGTTTGTCCGTGACGGTCCATGGCCCGGCCTCATAAGCTGATCGTAGGTTTGGAGGATCTGATTCAAGCAGGCAAGTCGCGGAAAGGATAGGAGGAGGCACCGGATGAGAAGATATGTCGTGAGCAAGTGGGTAAAGACGGAGGCTGTACTGCACAGCACGGCCGTGCGTCCCCATATACCGGCGACGCGGATCTTGTCGGAAGAATCGCTGCGGGAAATGCTGAACGAATATCGAATGGTATACGTGAAACCCGACTGCGGGACGTTCGGTAGCGGTGTCATGCGGGTGGATTATAACGAGAAAGATGCCAAGCCTTACCGGTATCAGCACAGGAAGACGACCCGGAGCTTTGAAACCTTCGAGGATTTGTATCAGTCTCTGAAAGCGGCAGCGGGAGGCCGAAAGTATCTGGTTCAAAAGGGCATCCGTATGCTGAAGCACAATCACAACGTGTTCGATTTGCGGGTCATGGTCCAGACCAATCCGGCCGGACAATGGGAAACAACCGGCATGATCGGCAGAGTTTCCCAAACCGGCAAGGTGGTTACGAATTACCACAGCGGAGGGAAGCTGCGCTCCGTTGAGACTTTGCTCGGTCCCTATTTAGGCGCCGATGAAGTGAAGCGCTTCAAAGCGAAGTTAAAGCGGCTGGCTCTCGGCACCGCTCATGCCCTCCGTTCCAAATATCCCGGTATCCGGGAAATCGGGCTGGATGTCGCTGTCGACCAGGAGTTTAAGCCTTGGGTGCTGGAAGTGAATACGAAGCCGGACCCGTATATTTTTAAAGTTCTGAAGAATAAGCGAATCTATGCGAAGGTACGCCGGTACTACAAGTTCAACAAGCGGAGATGAAAAGAAACGGCCGGGCTGCGTCAGCCGGGCCGTTTCGGTTTGTTTTGAAATAGCACCTCGCGGTGTGGGGAAAACCCGGTCAGGGGTATTTAGATCCCCGCGGAACTGAGAAACCGCGGGACGTTGACCGGCACGCTTTGCGTACGGGCCTGCGTCATTCCTTCCAGGCAGCTTACGCCGAAATCCGCGGCACCCGAAGCGACCAGCGCATCCGCCCTCACGCCGAACCGTAGAGCTGTAAGCCGGGTCCGATACGGAGAAGTACGAGCGAGGAAGGCAAGCTCCCTTTCCGTCAGAACGGAGAATAGACCGGAGACCGGCAGCCGTCAAACGCCGCTCTCAGACTTGTCCTGCGCCGGCATTTCTCCCGTATGGGCGCTTTCTACCGGCTTAACGGGGAAGCGCAGGCGGAAGGTGGTGCCTTCGCCGGGCACGCTCGATACGCTTATGTCGGCGTCGTGCGCCTCCATAAGCCGCTTCACGATCGAAAGCCCGAGTCCGGTTTCGCTCCGGTCCTTGGAGCGGGAAGGATCGGCTTTGTAGAACCGGTCCCAGATCTGCTCCATCTCCTCGGCGGTCATGCCCCGGCCTGTGTCGGAGATGCTCAGCTCGGTGGCGTTCACTGTCTGCCTTGCCGTCATCCGTATGGTGCCGTGGGACGTGAACTGGATGCTGTTTTTGATCAGGTTAATCAAAATCTGCGTCAAACGGTCGTAATCGCCGTAAATCATCGTATCCGGTGGGCAGTCGATTTCCAAATGAAGGTCTTTTTCCCCGATCAGGAACTCGAAGGACTCTTTCAGCACTTCAAGCAAATCATTCAGCGGATAGTGCTCGCGGCGCAGGGTGATAAGTCCGTTTTGGATCTTTTCCATATCCAGCAATTCATTGATAAGGCGGATAAGCCGGAGCGTTTCCTGCTCGATGATGCCGTAGTATTTGACCTGCTCGTCGTGTCCGGTAATATACTCGCTCTTCAAGCCCTCGACAATGCCCCGGATCGAGGTGAGCGGCGTTCTCAGTTCATGCGTCACATCGGTGATAAAACGCCTTCGTTTGATTTCGATACGCTCCAGCTTGTGGGAGGTAAACTCCAGCTGCTCCGCCATCCGGTTGAAATCCCGGGACAGGTCCCCGAGCTCGTCCGTCCGCGTGAGGTCGCAACGCGTGTCGTACCGCCCGTCGGCGATGCGCCGGGTAGCTTGCCGGATCGAAAGAACGGCCACGCTCATATTGCGCGAAACGATAAGCGCGACGATCATGGCAAGCACGAAAACAACGATACCGGCGAGCACCACCATTTCGTACACGCGGGAAAGCGTCTGCGTCATTCCTTTGACCGGAGACATGACGAACAAATAATTTTTGCCGTCGGAATGCTTTAATTTAAGCTCGTACGGATACACCAGATAGGGGTCCGGTCCGCTTTCCTCCACAATCAGAGCTTTGCCGCTCTGAAGCTTGGGAATTTGGGCGAGCAGGCTGTCCATAAAGGTTTTGGACCGGAACGTCGGAGGCGTGGTGCGCTGGTCTTTAAAATAAAGCTGCCCTTTCGCATTCATGGCGATGAAGGAAATGCCGCGCTCCCTCAGAACCGTGCGGTAGGCGCTAAGGGTCAATTCGGGCACGACTTCCTCCCGGAGGATCAGCCGCGAAATCGTGTCTCCGGCGCTTTCGAGCTCTTCCGTTTTCTCGTCGTAAATGTGGACCTTGAACAGATAGACGAAAATAAAACTGACGAGCACGAGCACAAGCAGAGACAGGAACAGCAGCGAGACAAACTGTCTCTGGAAAAACGTGAAGCGGTGCCGGGACGGAATCAGCCTGAATTTCATCTTATTCCTCCAGTTTGTAGCCGACTCCCCAAACCGTAGAAATCAGCGGCCTTTCGGTGCTGCCGATTTTGGTGCGGAGTCTCTTGATGTGGACGTCGACCGTACGTTCATCGCCGTAAAAATCATATCCCCACACAGCTTCGAGAAGCTGTTCCCGTGTAAACACGCGCTTGGGGTAGCGGACGAGCAGAGAGATCAGATCGAATTCGCGGGGGGTCAGGTTCGTGAATTTGTCCGGTCCCACGTAGACCTCCCGTGTGCTCGTATCGACTTTGATATCTTTGTAGACGAGCCGTTCTCCGTTGTCTTCGGCAAGTTCCTCCGGAAACGCCGGATCTGCGGCACCGCTGTCGGTCATACTGCCGGGCCCGCTGTGATATCGGCGCATAATCGCTTTGATGCGTGCGAGAAGCTCCAGGGGACTGAACGGCTTCGTGATATAATCGTCCGCGCCGGATTCCAGCCCGAGCACGCGGTCGCTTTCCTCTCCGCGGGCCGTCAGCAGAATGACGGGGGTGTCCTGGGTCTGGCGGATCATCCGGCACAGCTCGATTCCGCTCCGGTTCGGAAGCATCCAGTCCAGAATAATCAGGTTCCAGGAAGCTTCCCGGATCAAATATTCGGCTTCGGAACCCGTGTGCACGAACGTAACGGTCCCTTCCCGTTCCAGAAAAGGGCGGAGCATTTCGCACACCGACCGGTCGTCTTCCACGACGAGCAGTTTCATTTTTCGCTCAACTCCTTATATGACAAGCGGTTGTCCCGGCAGGGCTTCGGCCGCAACCTTGCTGTTGTTCGATGTACAAGCGCGGCTTAGGTTAGTGCGCTTTCATAATCTTAGCATAGTCGGTCGGATAGGCGAGTGCAAGTAGGTATGGAGCCGGTGGAAAGCACCTGCCGCCGATTGACAGGAAGCCGCGGAGCATGAGAAAATGAACGCGTGTTCATTTATTTTATCCGAAAAATTTCTTACAATAAACGATAATGATCTCATCGAATCGCACGATTAGGATGTATAACGTATATATACATTGAATTATTTATAGAAACCGGGCGGTACGGAACGCCGACTGAGGGGTAGCGGTATGGTAACGAGAAAAGATGTGGCAAAAATGGCGGGGGTGTCCGAAGCGACGGTTTCCCGCGTTTTTAACAATGTAGGGCCTATGAAGGAGAATACGAAGCAGAAAGTGCTGGCGGCCGCCAAGGAGCTGAATTATCATCCCAATGCGGTGGCGCGCAGCTTTGCGCTGGGGAAGAGCGGTCATATCGGCCTTATTCTGCCGTACGTGCCGAAGGTGCACCTGTTCTCGACGTATTATTTCTCGGAAATATTGAGCGGAATCGGCGAAGGGGTCCGCAGGCACGGCTGCGATATGCTGGTTATGTTCCGTTCTCCCCACGAATCGGTGGATTACACGGAGCCATACCGTTCCCGGAAAGTGGACGGGTGTATTTTTCTGGGTGCGCTGGACGTGCCCGCGCAGAGGGAAGGGTTCCGGGAGCTTGACCGCCAGGGCATGCCGTTCGTGCTGATCAATCAGCACTACGAAGGGGAGACCTACAGCGTCGTGGACGCCGACCACGAGCAGGGCTGCTACGAGGCGGTCAAGCACTTGCTCGACGGCGGGTACCGGCGGATCGCGTTCTTGAACGGGTCCCCGGAGTATTCCAACAGCGCGGACCGTCTGCGCGGTTATTACCGGGCCTTGAACGAAGCGGGACTGACGCCGGAGCCCGGGCTGATTCTGGAAGGCAACTACAGCCGGACAAGCGGCTATAAGGCCGCGGCACGGATTGCCGAACTCGGCGATGAAGTGGATGCGGTGTTCTCCTCGAACGACCGGATGGCGGTCGGCCTCATGCAGGGCCTGAAAGAGCGGGGCATCGTTCCCGGTGAAGATCTCGCGATCGTGGGATATGACGATTCCGAAGCCGCCAAGCTCAGCGATCCGCCGCTGACCTCCGTCTATGTCCCGTTCTTCGAGATGGGGCTGCTCGCGGCCGATGCGCTGCTGAAGCGGATTAACGCTTCCCCGGAAACCGAAGAGCTGCCTCCTTCGTTCCATGAACGTCTTTCCACGAAACTCGTCGTCCGTGCTTCCTCCAGCTTCCGGCCGGGGGGATAATAGTCCAACGGACGGACAGCTTTTTGCAAACGCGATTGCCGCAATGATCTCTCTCATTCATTTCACTGAATTCCTGTATGCTATAATAGAGAAAAAAGACTCATTCCAAAGGAAGTTCGAGCGAGCGGATTCAGCGGACAAAGGTGTACCGCGCGGCCGGCGGGCTTGTCGGAGGAATAAAGGAGTCTACAAGGGAGCGGATACCGTTTGGAGAAGGGACAGCTTGTTGTGGTGACCGATTTTGACGGCACATTGATGGAGCAGGATGTAGGGGCGACCCTGATGAAGGAACTCGGGGTGGAAGACCGCCCGGATGTCCGGGGGAAGCTGGAGCGCTTTCTAAACAAGGAGATCGGTTCGCGGGAATGGATTCACACGTCCTACGGCCTTCTGGGGGATCGGCAGAAGGATGTAAATGCCATCGCCGACCGTATGAATTTGAGGGACGGGGCCGAGGAGTTTCTGGCGTACTGCAAAAGCAGAAGCATTCCTGTGACGGTACTCAGCGACGGAATGAAATATTACATCGACCGCATTATGGCCGCCAATCATGTAACGGTGGATACCGTTATTTCCAATCCCATTCAGTACGGGGAGGACGGCGTTTACACATTAGGAACGCAAAACACGAATCCGGCCTGTTCCTGGTGCGGCTGCTGCAAATCCGGAGTTGTGCGCAAGCTTAAAGAAGAAGGCTGCCGGGTCATTTATATAGGCGACGGCAGCAGCGATATATACGGCTCGGCCTATGCCGACTGGGTTTTTGCCCGCAGCAGTCTGGCCCGCTATTTGACGCGGGAAGAGATTCCGTTTTATCCGTTCGCTACTTTTCATGATATTTTGAAGGTTGTGAGGGAACGGGAAGAGCAATTCCTGACCGGGACCCCGGAGCGCAGGGAACCGGCGGGGCACAGCTTTTGTAAATTCTGATCTGTTATAAAAAGTTAAAAAGCGGCAGCCGGCTGGCGAACAGCGGCTGCCGCTTTTCGGTTGAAGACCGCCCGGGCGGGAATAGACCGGCGATGATAAGCCCGATTTTAAGTCAAATGATCGTGCAGTGCCGTAACAAGCTCGGACTGTTTCTCGGAATCGATGTTTTTCCAAATCACTTCGAACAAAACACCGAGTCCCGGAAGCGCCTGCTCTTGCCCGTCAATGGAATCGTTGATGATTTCTTTCAGCTCATCGTTGGACTTTCCTTCGACCCGTTGAACAATCGCTTGCCGCAAACTGAGGATCATGCCTTATACGCCTCGCTTCCGTTTGGTTTCGTCTTTAATATGCTCGAAAACGGGGGCAATCATGCTATAATTAACTTCAGAATCAGGTATCCTAAAGCGTAAGGATGGAATGCCATGAAAAAACAGTTTGCGGTCATCGGAATGGGCCGTTTCGGATCGTCGGTAGCCAAAAACCTGACGGGACTCGGTTTTGAGGTTCTGGCGCTGGATCACAGCGAAGAGCGTATCCAGGAGATATCCACGGTTGTCACGCATTCGGTACAAGTGGATTGTACGGATGAAGAAGCTTTGAAAGCGCTCGGAATACGGAATTTCGACGTTGTCGTTGTGGCAATCGGTGAAAATATACAGGCCAGCATTTTGGCTACGCTTCTCCTGAAGGACATCGGGATTCCGACCATCGTCGTTAAAGCGGCTAACGATCTCCACGGGAAAGTGCTGCGCAAGATAGGCGCGGACAAAATCATTTATCCCGAGCGGGATATGGGGCAAAGGGTCGCCCATCATCTCATTTCGCCGAATATTCTGGACTATATCGAGCTGTCGAGCGAGCACAGCATCCTGGAAATGAAGGCCAACGACCGGATGATCGGCAAAAATTTGCGCGACCTCGACCTTCGCGCGAAGTTTCAGTGCAATGTGATTGCCATCAAGCGGCAGGAGCAGCTTATTATTCCTCCCCCCGTTGAAGCCCCTATACAGCCCGGAGAAATTTTGATCGTGCTCGGTAACAACAAGGATCTAAAACGTTTTGAAGTCGAATATTCGGAGTAATCAATTATGGCACAAGCATACAACCAGCCGGACATCACGTCCGTTCAAAACAACAGAGTCAAAGAATGGGCCGCGCTGCTGGACCGCAAGGGGCGGCAGAAAGCGGGCGCTTTCCTCATCGAGGGGATCCATCTCGTCGAGGAGGCCGTCCGCGCCGGCGCTCCTGTCCGCACCCTCGTGTACGAGGTGGACAAGGGCTTGCCCGGCACGCTGGCGGACCATGCCGAGGCGTCCGGCATAGAAACCGTCTCGGTGACGCGCCCGATCATGGAGCGCTGCACCGACACGGAGACACCGCAGGGAATCTTCGCGGTGGTGGATAAGCCGGCGGAGCCGGCCGAGACGCTGCTGAGGGATACCGGCAGCGATCTCGTGGTCGTGGTCGACGGGGTCCAGGACCCGGGGAACTTGGGCACGATTATCCGCAGCGCCGACGCGGTCGGCGCCTCTGCGGTCGTGCTCGGCCGGGGGACCGTCGACCTGTACAACCCCAAAGCGATCCGCTCGACGATGGGATCGCTGTTTCATCTGCCGATCGTGGAGGCGGATCTGCAGGAGCTTCTGCCGGCCGCGCGCGGAGCGGGGCGGCAGATCGTCGTCACGAGCCTTCAGGCGGATTCGAGCTGCTATGCGCTCGATATGACCCGCCCGACCTGGCTCGTGGTAGGCAACGAGGGCCGCGGCGTGTCCGAGGCGGCCGGAGAGCTTGCCACGCATCGGGTCATTATTCCGATGCAGGGGCAGGCGGAGTCGCTCAACGTGGCGATGGCGACGACGGTGCTGCTTTTCGAGGCGTCGCGGCAGCGGCTTGCCGGGTCGTCTCTTTAGTCATTTAATTGAATATCATGAAAAAGAAGAAGAGCCCTTCCTTGCGGAAGCGGGCTCTTCTTCTTTTTTGTGTTCCGGCTGCGGAGCGATTACAAGTCTACTTGCACGGTAGACCTCCAATTTGCCGCCGATCCGGTATTTTTATAGACGCCTTACCTTTCATTCCGCCAAACCTATACTTCCAGCACACGGTTTACGGAATGTCGAATTTACTTCCTACGCGTAAACCCTTCCTCTTCCAAATACTCCACCGCTTCTTCGTAACTTTCAAAAACGGAGTCGAGGTTAAGCCCCGCATGGATAAACCACATGTCATCCTCCGGCTTGACCGTCAGCACATGACCGTCGGCATTTTCCCACGTCTGTTCGTCCGTGCCGGAAGAGCCGGTTTTGTCTGCTGCCTGCCGGGCCGTTCCGGGACGGGCGGTTAACGACCGGATTGCCGCGCCGGCGAGTTCGCGAAGCTGCTCTTCCGAGTAATCCCGGATGTTGACGAGGCCCTTGTCGTCCGTTTCGGCGCCCTCAATCTGCCCGGCATAAATATACCCGTTCCCGTTGGGATGAAAATGATAGCCGACGGTTTTTTTATCATAAGCGCTGTCTTCGTAATGAAAATTTATACGTCCGAGAGACACGTTTTTCCGCTGCAGTTCAGGGAAAGATTCCATAATGGCGATTTTTTGTTCAAAAGTGAGCATAGCTGCCTCCGTTATAACTTCCATGATTTAATTGCTGATTGTATCATATCCTGTCGGAGCGGGACAGACAACCGGAAGAGCCTTCTTTTTTAAAAGAAGCCCGCATAGGGTAATAGTAATGCCGCAGGACAGGGAGGAACACGGATGATCCGGCAAAGATGGAAAAGCAGGCCTACCCGCAAGCAAGGCTGGAAAAAAAGGCTGTTCATCGTGCTGCTCATTTTTACGCTTGTCTCGCTGCAGTCGTTTATTATCATCGAGCGGAATTTGAAGCCGCCGCTGATGAATCTGGCGAAAGTGCGGATCAAGCAGATCGCCACCGAATCCATCAATGAAGCGATCTCCGATAGGATTTCCCGAGGAACGGATTTCGAGAAGCTGATCGACTGGAAAACGGACAGCAGCGGCAAAGTATCCGGCTTTATGCTTAATTATTCCGAGCATATGCGGATTACGGCAGAAACCCGCGGAGCCGTTCAAAGCCAGTTGAACCGCCTGACGGCGATTCCCGAACATATTCCTCTCGGGCAGGCGATGGGAAGCGCCATTCTCGCTTCTTTCGGTCCGAATATCCCGATCCGGATTACGCCGGCCGGGGCCGTCAAGGTGGATCTCAGCACCCGTCATGAAAATGCCGGCATCAACATGATTCTCGTCGAAGTCTATATCCGGATCGTCGCCGAGGTTTCCGTCATTATTCCGTTCGATTCCGAACCGGAAATCGTCGAAACCGAAATTCCGATTTCCTACTCGCTTGTTGTCGGCGACGTGCCCATGTACTATTTCGACAACAAGGGGAACCCCGTCGGATCGAGCAAGGACGCGGTGCCTCCGAGCATCTCGCTCCCCAATCTCAAAGGGCAGCCCGCAGCGGGGAGCGGCGGAAAGCAGCCGCCGGATGCGCCTGCGGAAGGGGTATCTAAACCCGAGGGAGCGGAGGATAAAAAAGCGGAGTAGTCCGGTCCGGGAACAGAACAAGCCCTCTCCACGGAGAAGGGCCTGTTTGTCCAGCCGCACGGTCCGGCGGATTGTGAAGAGGAAGCAGGACTGAAGGTTACTTCCCCGCCGCTTTTTTCCTGAATTCTTCTCGCTCCCATTTCTTCAGCGACGGATAAGGATCGAAGGGCCAATCCGCCAGGCCCCTGTCCCGGTACATGCCGAAGTGCAGATGAGGCGGGAATTTGCCGGAGGTCCCCGGTTTTCCGTAGCCTGAGCTGCCTACCCAGCCGACAACTTGTCCGGGCGCCACAACGTCGCCTTCCTTGATTTTTTTATCGAATCCGGACAGGTGGGCGTAGTAATGATAAATGTTGTCGAGATCACGTATGCCGATCCGCCAGCCTCCGTAAGGATTCCAGCCTTTCACTTCTATAACGCCGTAGCTGGTGCTGCGTACCGGCACACCGTAACCCGCGAACAGGTCCGTCCCTTCATGGATGCGGAAACCGCCCCAGCCCCGGCTGGCTCCCCAAGTGCTGCGGTAGGAATATTCCGCTTTGACCGGAAGGGGGAAAGCATGCTCGTGGAGGCTGAGCGTCCCGAACTTTTCGTAGATATCCGCAAATTGTTCGATGCGTTCGACGCTGCGTGTATTGGAATAATGCTCCCACAACGAAATGCGGATATCTTCGGGATCCTTTCCGTGACGCAGCATGAGCCTTGCCATCGAAGCCAGACGGTCAAGATCGCTTCCGCGGTCGGCCCGACCGTCGCCCGACCCGTCTACCCCGACGCCGCCGAAAAAGGCGATGCTTCCCGGCTCGGTGTCCTCGTGATCGGGGTTAAGCATCCCGACCCAGGTCAGCTCCGGGAAATCGATGCCGATCAGACTCTCGGGCGCGTCTTTTTTGCGGCTTTTGTTCATGGTATATTCATAGCGGTCGACAGCTGCCAGCAGAGTCCACGGTATCCCCGTGATTTCGCTGACTTTCTGCATCAGTTCTTTGCGCTCCGCATCCGGTATTTGCTTCGTTTTAGCGGCCGGTGGAGGCGCCTTAACCGGTTCGGCTGCCGTCACCGTAAGGGGGCATGCCGCGAGGCACGCCGTTAACAACCCTGCAAACAGCCTTTTGGACGGCAGAATTCCTTTCATGCGATCACCTCGTTCTGGTGCTGATGACATTAGGATGTACAGGCTTGGTGGATTTATCCCGCGAGGTTCAATTAAATGCCGCCGGAAGTGAAGAAAAGCGGCGTGGATTGTTTGTCCATTCGTGCTATAATGAAAAAAGCCCGGCTTCCGTCAGGTTTCTTGCTTTGGATGGATTGGCAAGTATTCGGATCGGGAACGTTACAAGAATAAACGCAAGGCCTTACAACCCTTGCGAACAAAAGGTGGAGCAAGCAATGGCAACTAAACCGTTACAGCGCAAGCCGGAATGGCTGAAAATAAAACTGAACACCGACGATAACTTTAAAGATTTGAAAAACATGATGCGTTCCAAAACGCTCCACACGGTATGTGAAGAAGCGAAATGCCCAAACATTCACGAATGCTGGGCAAACCGTACGGCAACTTTTATGATCCTCGGGGATATTTGTACCCGTGCCTGCCGCTTTTGTGCGGTTAAAACGGGCCTGCCGACCGAGCTGGATCTTCAGGAGCCGGAACGCGTAGCCGACGCCGCCGCTCAGATGGGGCTCAAACACTGCGTTGTAACGTCCGTAGCGCGCGATGATCTGAAGGACGGCGGAGCGACGATTTTTGCCGAGACGATCCGTGCCGTGCGGAGCAAAGTGCCGTTCTGCAGCGTGGAAGTGCTGATTCCCGATTTTATGGGCGATGAAGCTTCCCTGCAGATCGTGATGGACGCGAAACCGGACATTTTGAACCACAACATCGAGACCGTTGAGCGCATGTCCGATCACGTACGGGCCAAAGCGAAATACAGCCGCTCCCTTGAGCTGCTTGCCCGGGCGAAGAAGATGAACCCGGACATTCCGACGAAGTCCAGCATCATGATCGGGGTCGGCGAGGAGTGGGACGAAATCCTGCGGACCATGGACGATCTGCGCCGTCACGACTGCGACATTATGACGATCGGACAATACTTGCAGCCGACCAGAAAACATTTGGCCGTAGAAAAATATTATACGCCGGAGCAGTTCGCTCTGTTGAAGGAAGAAGGAATGAAGCGCGGATTCAAGCATGTGGAATCCGGACCGCTCGTCCGCAGCTCGTACCATGCACATGAGCAGGTTCGATCGGCCTCACAGACGTCCGCTCCGTAACCGACGCCGGGATACAGGGGAGGAATTGGGACATGATTCATATCGGAGGCAGAGCGTACGAGCTGATAACCGAACACCGGAACGGTTGGAATCAGGAAGTTTTCCGGGACCGTTACAGCGAAGTGCTTGAACGTTACGATTATATAGTGGGTGACTGGGGATACAATCAGCTGCGTCTCAGAGGATTTTTTCGCGAAAATCACAGCAAAGCGGGCAAGGAATCTTCGATTGTCTATCTTCAGGATTATTTGAACGAATACTGCAACTTCGGATGCGCTTATTTTATTCTTGAAAAGCTCCCGGGCAAGCATACTCCGCCCGAACAAACGGAGGAGGAAGCCGCAGCGGAGGGAGCTCCCAAGCCTTCCAGGCACCAGGGGGCTTCCAGAGCGGAAGCCAAGCAGGAGGCCCGTGAGGGCAAGAGCGACGGCCGTGAGCCGCGTGCCGACAACAAGCAGGAGGCGAGGGAATCACGGCAGGAGCAGAGAGGTTCTTCGAACCGCTCCCAGCGGCAGCAGGACGGAGGCCGTGCGGATGCCCAGGTTTCCCAGAAGCAGGGCAAGCCTCGTCCGCCGAGGCAACCCCGCGGGGATCAGCAGCGCGGCGAGCGTTCGTCCGACGCCAAGCCGAACAACCAGCGGCAGGGCGGCGGCCAAGGAGGCCAAGGCCAGAACAACAACCAGAACAACAA
>NZ_FNVF01000005.1:313783-335179 GCF_900107975.1 Paenibacillus sp. UNC499MF | reverse complement strand
CAGAACAACAACCAGAACAACAACCAGAACAACAACCAGAACAACAACCAGAACAACAACCGTCCTAAGCCTTCCCAAGCTGTCCAAAATCCGGCTCCGCCCGCGGGCCCGGAATCTTCCGAATAACACCGGCTGGAGAAAAGCAAACCCCTCTGTTCCTCCTTATATACATAAGGACAAACAGAGGGGTTTTATGTTTATGTGTGCCCTTCCGGCAAAGGGCCGTGCCGACAGCGATCAGTTTGCTTTGTTTGCTTTTTGAGCCAGGCGGACGAGCATGTGGGCAAGCATATGACGTTCTTCGTCGCGGCCTACGTTCCAAAGCTCTCTGAGAAGATTTTCTTCCGCGTTGCGCGGCTCTTCATGAGTAGCCAGGTAGCCCGCTACTTTCTCAGCCGTTTTTGCGAGCTGCTCTTCGCCAAGACCGATACTTTCGCCCAGATGTACGCGGCTTCCCAGGTAGGATTTAAACTCTTCGAAATTTTTGAGAATCTGGTCTTTCTCACCTGCATCCATGCGATTCATGACATCATTCACTTTACCTGTATCCAAAGTTCCGTTTTTGTCAACCATATGATTATGTTCTGTCATCGTTAACGCCTCCTTGTATAAGGTTAGTATAATGTTACAAGACATCCTTACCCTCGTAATTCCGGGTTGAATCGGTCAAGGGTTGTTTTTTCGGGCGGCCCCCGTATTGACTCGGTACCGGGCGCTGGCTATAATAGGAGATAACTTCTTACAAAAAGGGGAAATTTTGATGTCGGTGTCCGTTCTTAACTAAACAAATTCCATAACCGGAGTTCGAACACGTATCGTGCAGGTCAAATGTCGCTTAAGGCGATGTTTATTTTGCTGTGCGCACCGGATTCCAGTGGATTAGTTAAGAACAGCGGAAATCAATCATCGCCCCAGGTGCATACCCGGCTTTGAGCTTATTCCGTGCTTTCTTAAAAGCACGGTTTTTTAATTAGCTCCGGGAAAGCCGGTTTTCCAAGAGGCGAAGAATGAGCATGCTCATTCTTCGTCTTTTTTTATTACCCATTAAAGGAGAGATAGATCACCGATGAATCCAAACACGTTTAAACGGCTGAATTACGAGATCATTAAACAGCATTTGATGGAATATGCCCTTTCTTATTTGGGAAAAGAGCGGATCGAAAGTATGGTGCCCATGACCCGGAAAGAGGAAATCCGAAGAAGTCTCGACGAGACGGAGCAAGCCAAAAAGCTTCTGGAACAAGGACGGGGTGCCCCCATTCCCTCTCTGGAAGGCATACGGGATATTCTGGATCTGCTCGGGTCGGGCTATGTATTCAGCGAGCGGAATTTTTCCGATATCGGGCAGTTTCTGTACAGCTGCACCCAGCTTATCCGCTATATGAGGTCTCACGCGCAAGCCGCTCCGCTGGTAAACATGTACGCGGCCGATATGAACGACCTCCCGGCTCTGCAGGCAGAGATCGAACGATGTATCCGCAGCGGAGCGATTTTGGATACGGCGAGCAAGGAGCTTATGAAAATCCGCAAAAAGAAGGCGACCGCCGAAGAACGGCTTAAAAGCAAGCTGGCTTCTCTGGCTAACAGATACCGGTCGGTTATGCAGGAAAATCTCATCAGCATGCGGGGAGGACACTACGTGCTGCCCATTAAGAAGGAGCACCGGAAGCTGGTAAAGGGATCGGTACTGGATGAGTCGGCAAGCGGGCAAACCGTGTATATGGAGCCTCACGAGATCGTGGAGCTTCAAAGCCAGCTTTCTTCTCTGCGAAGGGAGGAAGCCGACGAAGAAATGAAAATTTTGAGCGAACTGACGGCTATGATGGAAGAGAACGGAGACGCTTTCCGCAAAAACGTCGAGCAGGTCGGTATTTATGATTTTTTGTTTGCGAAAGCGAAGTACGGTGTGGAAATCGGGGGTACGAGCGTAAAATTAAGCGGGGAGGGCAAAATCGACCTCCGCGAAGCGCGGCATCCGCTGCTTGGAAACCGGATGGTGCCCCTGCATTTTATCATCGGGAGAGCCTACAATTCCCTGATTATAACCGGACCCAACACGGGCGGAAAAACGCTCACGCTTAAAACCGTCGGACTTCTGACGCTGATGGCCCAGTCGGGTCTGCTCGTGCCCGCTGCGGAAGGGAGTACCTTGGCCGTATTCACGCAAATCGCCGTAGACATCGGAGACGGTCAAAGCCTTGAAAATAACCTCAGCACGTTTTCGGCCCATATCCGAAACATGATGGAGATTCTGGAGAGCGCCGACCGGTCGACACTGGTTCTTATCGATGAAATGGCGACGGGAACCGATCCCGGGGAAGGTGTCGCTCTGTCGGTGGCTATACTGGAGGAGCTTCAGCGGAGGGGAGCGACGGTGGCGGTTACGACCCATTTTAACGAAATCAAAAATTTCGCGGAAGCGGCGGAAGGCTTTGAGAATGCCCGGATGGAGTTTGACCCGGCCACGCTCCAGCCTCTCTACCGTCTGCGTATAGGAGAGGCCGGCCGGAGTTATGCGTTTCTGATCGCACAGAAGCTGGGAATGCCGGCGGGGATTATAGAGCGGTCGCGTGAGATCGCGTCGGACGGAATCGGCAGGACTGCGGATCAGGTGAAGACTGAGTGAGGGAAGTGGGTAAACCGTAAACCGTAAACGGCAAACCCAGCACAAAAAACGGGACGTCTCGGCAGCTTAGGCTTGCCGGAACGTCCCGTTCGCTATTTACCGGGGCCAAGGCACCCGCCAAAAGCATTATTGAAATTCTTGGCCGATGAACGCTTCGCGGACCCGGTTCCAGAACGGGAACGGGCGGTAGCGGGCGAATTTCACCTTCAGGTTCGGACTTACCCGGCACCGGATCGATTCCACATCGCTGCGCTGCACATACTGGTAATCGAACGCCAGGTAAACCGGGTGCTTCGATTTGGGATAAATGTCGCAGTGGTGATGCATCGGAAGCAGCATCGGCGACCCGAGCGTCCGGTAGACGCGATTGTTAATGGATGCAATCTCCGCTATCTGAATCGCGGCCAGAGACGGGTGCACGATGGCGCCGCCCAGACTTTTGTTGTAAGCGGTGCTGCCCGACGGAGTGGACACGCAAATACCGTCTCCGCGGAACATCTCGAACATTTCGTCGTTGATGTCGACCTGGGCGACGAGCGTGTTTTCGATTCCTTTTAGCGTGAATTCATTTAAAGCCAGACGCTGTTCGACACCTTGGGAAGAAAGAATTTCAATTTCCAGAATAGGGTATTGAACAATGCGCAAGTCCTGATTGATTTCTCCGTTGTGCATAAGCTCTACCAGGTAATCGAGCTGATCGGGTTTCCAGTCGGCAAAGAAACCGAGATGCCCGGTATGAATGCCCACAAAAGAAATACGGTCCAGCTTATCCACAAATTGATGGAAGGCGATCAGCATCGTGCCGTCCCCGCCTATGGATACAACAACCTCGGGTTCCTGCTCGTCGAGCTCCATGCCGTATTGCCCGGCCAGTTCGTGAAAACGGCGGGCCAGACCGGCGGATACATCATCCTGACGCTGCACTAAAAAATATTTCAACACGGTTCCTCCTAAGAAGATGTTTGTTCGCAATAGGTATCAATGAGATTCAATGACGAAAGCGGAACGTCATGAAATTCAATGCCGACGCGATAAGAATCGCTGCTGAAGGGCGTGCTGCTCCGAACTTCGCCTGTCAGGAGAAGCGGAGCTTCAACTTCAGGCAAATGGAAAGATAATTCCAACATCAGAGATTCGGTCATCCTGTACGGAGTGATCATAGAAGTGCCGCTCCGGCTGATTTCCAGAAGCTGTCCCTTAAAGGCCTGCGTTTCCTCGGCGGAACGCTGCCGGGCTCCGATCACGCGGCATGTGGCGGTCGTGTGCGGAGGCAGGGGCTTCCTGCAGTGCCTGCGGTTTTGATAGGAGTACAGCTCCTGCGGAGAGACGAGCTTCAGCACGCAAGAGGAGACTCCCGGGTCAAGCTGTACAAGATCGACAAAAGAATAATAGTTGATCCCCTGATCCTGGAAAGAGAATTCGATAAAAGAAATCTGTTCCAGCTTATCAAGCGGATTGGCGAGCTCAAAATATACATGCACCGAAAAAAAGTCCAAGCCGGCCTCCTGCAAAAACACGCGGGTTTCCAAGCAAAAGGGCTGACCATCGGCGTTTTCTCCGACAATGATCAGCTTGCATTCCGTTTTCGGCACGAGAATATGTTGGGTCAGCGCATACGTCCAATTCATCATTATCACCATGGTTCCATGCGGCGGCATCCAGATTAGGTACACTCATTCATAACGAACCTTCTTTTCTCATAATAATCAATTACGGCCGATAACACAATGCTTAGACCCTGTAAAGCTTTAACGGAAAAAGCAGGAACGGGGATGCTTATTTGCCCGGGAGCCCATAATTCACCATTTCCGGCCCTCCGCCTGAGGTTTCTTATAGGGAAGGCGAGGCTGCCGGGAGCTGCGTTGTGGTCACTTTTTGCAAGACCGGTTCATAAGATGAATTGACAGAATATTCTTTCAAACGGGTCGTTTCAGGAAGGAGTGAAGGAGGCGAAGCGAGAATAAAATAAGCAGGGAACCGGCGAAGACCACGAACGCGAGAGGGAAAAGAGTCAGCCATCCGGTACCGCCGCCCATTCCGAATTTTCCGGCAGGCAGGGTGTTCTCCAGAAGAACTCCGATCGGGCGCATCGGTTTCCAGAGCACGAACACGAGCAGCGTGGCAAGTAAACTATGCAGAATGCGGGCCGTCAAAAATGGCGCGTAACGCATGTTCGTCTCGCTCAGGACGCTTACGATCTGGGCATGAACGGATAGCCCTCCCCAGGAAAGAATGAAGGCGGCTGCGGCAGTCTTGAATACGAGCAGGGTTGAGTCATCCATTCCGCCGGCCGCTTTGGCGCCTAATGTAACTTCGAACGTGCCCCCGATAAGCGCATCCGAGAGAGCCGGAGGGAGATGAAGCACGCTCAGGAACATGCGAAGCAGGCCGGAGAGCATCTGAATGACACCGCTAAGGGTAAGCATTTCAAGCACGACGGAGAAAAAAACGACAAGGCTGCCCAGCAGGAAGATCAGGTTCAGCGAATTCCGTACCCCTTGGGCCAGCAAAGTGCCGAAAGGCCGTCCGTCCTCCAGCCGTGCTTTGTGCATCGCTTTGAACGCGCGGGTCCAGACGGACGAACGGCGGCCAACGGCGGCACGGGAAGCGGGCGTCGAAGGCGCACCTCTTCCATGGAAGCGCATGAGAAAGCCGACCAGCAGGGCGCCCCCGTAATGGGCGGCCGCAAGCACGGCGGCGAGAGAAGCGTCATGGAAGAAGCCGACGCAGACGGCTCCGATGAGGAAGATGGGATCGGAGCTTGTCGTGAAAGCGACAAGGCGCTCGCCTTCCTCCCGGTTGACGAGCCTGTCTTTCCAAAGCTGCGAAGTCAGCTTCGCCCCGACCGGATAGCCGGAGGCAAAGCCCATGGCCATGACGAATCCGCCGATTCCGGGTATACGAAAAACGGGACGCATCATGGGATCGAAAATCATCCCGAAGAAATGGACGATTCCGAATCCGAGAAGCACCTCGGAAATAACGAAGAAAGGGAATAAGGCCGGGAAGAGCACGTCCCACCAGATGGCGACGCCGTGAACCGCGGCCGCAAGACTTTCGCGGGGGTAGGCAACCATAAGCGCGGCGATGCCGATAATCAGTACACACAAAGGAATAAGGGTAAAGACGGAACGCCTTGACATGGGGTTTGTACACCTCCTCCCTAACGTATATGAGCGGCGGGAGACAAACATGCATTTTGTAAGCGTATACTTTGTTTTCGAAAACACTGGAAGTTGAACTTAAGTATGGTACAATGGTACTAAACCTGGTTTTTCATCCTGTAACCGTGGGAGTGAAACTTATGGCTGGAGTAATTTCTGGACTGTTGGTATGCTTTTTTGTTTACGTGATAAGGGAAGCCCTTATAAATGCGGCGGAAGACGATCTGGAAGGATATTGAGCCGGACAGTCAGGTCTGTTCAGCGCAGTGTCCGCAGGTTGTTCGGCGCCGACGATTCTAGTTGCCAAAGGATGACCGCAGCATGAATATCGATGATTCAACTACAACGCTTTACGAGCGTATGGGCGGGGAGCCTGTCCTGCGCAGACTGGTGGAAGCCTTCTATCCGAAGGTTCAGGAGAATCCGCTGCTCGGCCCTCTGTTTCCGGAGGATATCCGTCCGGTTATGGAGAAACAAATTCAGTTTCTGACCCAATTTTTCGGCGGGCCCATGCTTTACACGATGGAGCACGGACATCCGATGATGCGTGCGCGCCATATGCCTTTTCCCGTTACGAGAGAGAGGGCGGATGCGTGGCTGTCCTGCATGCGCGAGGCTGCCCGGGAAATCGGCCTTCCCGATGATTTAGCGGGGATTCTGCTTGCGAGACTGCAGGCGCCGGCCTATCATTTCGTGAATCAGGAATAAAGGGAGGAACCCATTTCCGGCAGGAGTACGTCTGATTCCCCCAAAAATTTCAAAACGCTTATTGAAACACGCATGCTCTTTTCCGCATGGTACTTCAATAAGCGTTTTGCTGTTCAAGGAGCGTATGCTCCGGAGATTCGGCGCACAGGGTGATCCGGTTCTTACCCGTATTTTTGGAGATATACAGGGCGCGGTCCGCTTCGTCGATCAGCAGCTGCAGATCGGTGGCGGCATCCGCGGCCGCGGATATGCCGATCGAAACGGTGACAGGCGTAGTCTCGGCATGTTCGAACGGATAACCGGCAACGGCCAGCCGGATCTGTTCGGCATACGCCCGGAGCTTGACGGGATCGGTTTCCGTGCTCATCAGGATGAATTCTTCACCCCCGTAACGGGCGATATAATCATGCTCCGCGACCGCGTTCTTCAGAAGGCGCCCCGTTTCCCGGAGAAGCTGATCCCCGTGCAGGTGACCCCAGCAGTCGTTATACTGCTTGAAATTGTCGATATCGATCATAAAGATGGAAACCGCACGGAAGCCGAGCGTACGACCCGCTATTTCAAAAAAGCTTCTCAGGTTCGGAAGCCCCGTCAGCAGATCCTGGCTTGCCTTCATCTCAAGCTTGCGCTGGGTCAGCCACTTGGCGTTCTCGTCGTTGCTCATCCCGATCAGGATGCAGACGGAGACAGCCGACACGGCGGACATAAACAGCAGCGGGTACGATTCGCTCAGCGCGTGCCTTCCCGTATGCACGGCCGCGTAGATGACGACCTGGGTCAGGAACAGGAGCACGCTGATTTTCAAACCCGACCGGATCGGAATCGGCCTGCTGCCGGACCTGAATGCGGAACGATGAAAGCCCGAACTGAGAACAGCCGGGATAATCAGACTTTGCAGGGTTTGCATCACCCACATGGAATCCTCCGCCGTCAGGAAACAGTAGAGTGTGGGGAGCAGGGTGGAGAACAGGGCGTTGCCGAGCCCGTAGCGGAGTCCCGCCATAACGACGGGAAGGTAGCGCAGGTCTACGGCGCCCGTGTCCAACGAGAGCGGCTGCTGCATCAGCAGAATGCACGCCAGACCGGTCAGGACGGGTGAAGCTATTTTTTCATAATTTTCAAAAAAATGCATGCGCTGTATTTTCAGCGCCAGATAGCTGAGGGTGACCAGGGTACAAGCAATGGTGAGGGCAACCAGATATTCACTCAAGCGGAACCACTCCTCGTTATTGCAATGGATGGCTCGTTTTACCGTTTTCTGAAAGGCCTGTCCGCGAGCAAATAATCCGTATCCGTGTCCACCAGCGTCACTTTCTCACGGCAGCAGGGAAACACAAGAAGTTTTTTCTTGCCTTCATGGATAGGAAGTAAGTCTTTAGTCCTTAAAGGCAGAAGAACGTTAGATTGGCTGCAGAACGGGCATTCGTCTACATAAATATCTTTCAAAACGGTTTCATAAGGCCATGTATGACTAAAAGGAAGCATCATTTTACTTCGTTTCACTTTCGGAATCCGGTGTGCGGCCCTCATCGGGCTTGGACGAAGCGAGTTCGGCCAGCTTTTGCAGCAGAATGTGCTGAGGCATGTGCATCAGGTGTTCAAGCGGTACGCCCAGGTGCTTGGCAAGCTTCACCGCCGTATCCGGAGAAATGTTCAGGGGTTTCATTAGACCTATCCTTTCTTCGGGAAAAATGGTTCTTTTTATCTATTGATAGCATATTTCTTAAGAAGAAGCAATTGGGTGAATAAACGGTCCCTCCTCCTTACTGTATCCTATCGGGGGTCCTGTCACAACAAGACGGAAGACCCTTCTTTTGTTTGAAGGAGGATTATGGTTTAATGTTACCGTAGGTCAATTTGCTCTTTACCCTCTAATCGGAAAGGTGGATTACACATGCATACACCGTTGAATCAGACCTGGGATCTGGACGTATTTTTCCCCGGCGGCAGCGAATCTCCCCAGTTTGCCTCGTTTCTGAACGACCTGGACGGCGATATCGCCGCATTCCGTGCCAGTCTCGAGAAAGCGTCGTCCCCTCAAACCGCCGGTGATTCGGCTGACTTTAAAGCGCTAATAGATCAATATCAGGGTATTTTAAAACGGATCCGTGAAGCGGATTCATTCGTAGGCTGCCTCGCGGCCGATAATCAGAAGGACAAGAAAGCCGTGCAGCTCGGCGGTAAAGTGAAAACGCTCTATGCCGATTTCCTGGCATCCCTGACCCGACTGGACCCGGTTATTACGGGTACGCCGGATGACGTCTGGAGCGCTCTGCTTGAGCAGGAAGGCCTCCGCGAGATCGCGTTTTCCCTGAACGAGCGCAGAACGCAGGCGAAAGAGAAGCTTCCGCCCGAGCAGGAAGCTCTGATCAGCGACTTGGCCGTTGACGGCTATCACGGCTGGAACGACCTCTACAACACGACGGTGAGTCAGTTCCGCATGGTGGTGGAAGATAACGGCGAGCGCCAGGAGCTGTCGGCGGGCCAGGCTTTCAACCGCCTGCATACGCCTGATCTCGCGAAGCGCACCGAGCTCTTCGGCCAATGGGAAGAAGCATGGGCGGAGAAAGCCGACTTTGCGGCGGAAGCTCTCAACCATATCGCCGGCTTCAGGCTGCAGGTTTACAAGCAGCGCGGCTGGGATTCCGTACATAAAGAGCCGCTTGAAATTAACCGCATGAGCAAGCAGACGCTCGATGTGATGTGGGACGTGATTACCCGCAACAAGGGCGTGCTCGTCGATTATCTGAACCGCAAGGCACAGCTGCTCGGCCTTGAAAAGCTGGCGTGGGCGGATGTGGACGCCCCTCTGGAAGGCGGAACGAAGACCGTCGGCTACGACGAAGGCGCCAAGCTGATCGTCGACCAGTTCCGCGACTTCAGCCCGCGTCTGGCGGATTATGCCGCGCAAGCGTTCGAGAACCGCTGGATCGAAGCGGAAGACCGCGCAGGCAAGCGTCCGGGAGGGTTCTGTACGTCGTTCCCGCTGGCGAAGCAGACGCGCATTTTCATGACCTACAGCGGAACGCTGAACAACTTGTCCACGCTCGCTCACGAGCTCGGCCACGGCTTCCATCAGTATCTGATGGATGATATGCCGGCACTGGCCCAAGAGTACGCCATGAACGTGGCGGAGACCGCTTCCACCTTCGCGGAGCTGATCGTGTCCGACGCGGCCGTAAAAGCGGCAGCCAGCGACGACGAGCGCATCGTCCTGCTCGAAGACAAAATTCAGCGCGCGGTCGCGTTCTTCATGAACATTCACGCGCGGTTTATTTTCGAAACCAATTTCTATGACGAGCGCCGCAAAGGACTCGTAAGCCCCGACCGTCTGAGCGAGCTGATGGTTCAAGCGCAGAAAGAAGCGTTCAACGACTCGCTCAGCGCTTACCACCCTCATTTCTGGGCGGCGAAACTGCACTTCTACGCGACGGATGTGCCGTTCTACAACTTCCCGTACACGTTCGGCTTCCTGTTCAGCGCGGGCATTTATGCGCGTGCGCTTGAAGAAGGAGCCGCGTTCGAGGACAAATACGCGGCGCTTCTCCGGGATACCGGCAGCATGACGGTGGAAGAGCTGGCTCAAAAGCATCTCGGCGCCGATCTGACCCGGCCGGACTTCTGGCAAAGCGCGGTCGATACCGTCATCGAAGATGTGAACGAATTTATGCGATTGACGGAAAGCAAAGTGAAATAAGGTAAATCCCATCCTTACGGCAAAAAGAACCTTCAATCCGCCATTTGTGCAGATGAAGGTTCTTTTTTTACTTAGAATTTAAAAATTTGTATCGTCTGCTCCAATTGTTTGACGGAGCGCGTCATTTGTTCGCAGCGGGCCACCATCTCGAGAACGCCGCTGATCTGCTCATTCATTGAGGCGGATACTTCCTCCGTGCCCGCAGCGGACTGCTCCGTAATCGCGGAGATGTTCTCCATCGTCGCGGAGATTTGCCGGGCGCCTGCCAGCATACTGTCACTCTCTCCGGCAAAATCACCGATCACGTCGGAAATATATCGAACGGCGTTAAAAATATCGGAGAAAACGGCTTCGGTATCCCGGATCAGCTCCGTCTGTCTGCCGACGGCTTCCTCATTGACTTCGATATGGGACAGAGCTTGGCGAATACCGGATTCGATAGCCGTGACCAGCCCGAACACTTCTCTCGTCTGGATCGTCGCTTCTTCGGCCAGCTTCCTCACCTCCTGCGCCACTACGGCAAATCCCCGTCCCTGTTCTCCCGCTCTTGCCGCTTCGATTGAGGCATTCAGCGACAAAAGGTTCGTTTGTTCGGCTATTTCCGAGATCGCCTTGGTGATTTTGGAGATTCCTGCCGTTTGCTCTGCAAGCGTGCGGATCGTGTCGGAAACGCGCGTCGTGGCTTCGACATTTCTTTGCATGCCCTGCCCCTGAATTTCGACAGCTTCGCGGCCTTTGTCGACGAGCGACAGCATCTGCTCGGAACGCGCATTCATCGTTTGGGTCGATCCCGCAAAGTTCGAAACCTTCTGCTCGATATCTTTGGTGGAGAGGGAGATGGTGGAGACTTCCTCGGAAATTTGCCCGGCCCCCGAGGCGAGTTCCTGGGCGGAAACCGTCACCTGCTGCAGAACGTCCTTGAGCTGCAAGTTCTGGGAATAGATACTCTGGCTTGTATCGGCGACTTGTTTCGTAATGGCCCCGGTTTCGCCCAAAATGCCGCGCAGCTTATCGATCATGCTGTTGAAGGAGCGCCCGAGATCGCCCAGGGCATCGTCCGTCGTCGCATCCACCTTGCGGGAGAAGTCTCCCTTGGAGATGTTGAGAGCCGCACGTGTCAGATCTTCTACAGGTTCTGTAAGCGCTCTCTCAAACCAGCGTACGAACGGAAAACTTGCGGCCAGCATAACGGCCAAGAAAATAAAGCCGATCCAGCGGTTGGAGCCCGGAAGGAGGAGAAGGAGAAGCAGCGCGGCCGAATAAACGGCGATCAAGCCGTAGCATCCGGTGAGAAGCTTGCTCTTGAAGGAGAGTGACGACCAATTCTTCATGCAGAACACTCCTAAAAACAGGATAAATTCAAAATGTAACTTATTTCCTGCCGCCATTATATCATCGGCCTTAATAAGGGTCTATAGTTTTATTCGGAGCCGGAAGAGTAAGTTAAAAGACCTAGAAAAAAGAAGAAAGGAGTAGGACTTTAGATAAAATTCCGCTAAATTTTAAACGGAAATATCGATAGAAAATGTGCCTATTAGGCGGATTTTAGCGAGAAAAAGGTTGAAAAAAATAAAAGTAATGTAAAATTTTGTTGTATTAGATCTTAAGACACATTATACTGTGGCTACATACCTAGAACAGCCGAATTAGCGCAAGTTTGTAAGGAACATTAAGGGGGATAATCATGATTATTGAACCGGTTTCATTGGTGCGTCAGGTTGAAATTGTATTTACCGAGCTTCGGCAGGAATTGAGCGAGTTAACTTCGGGAACGGTCTTTTTGCAGATCCGCAATAATGCCATAGGGAAGTTCGGTGTCCGGCATAATCCTCTCGAAACAAGAGACGGAGTCGTGCAGAAGAGCGGGACGGGGCTGGCGGAATCGCAGTGGCAGGCTTTCCGTCAGTTGGCGCTGGACTCGCTGAAATATAAGGTGAATTGGACACACGGAGAAATAACGTTCGATTTTACGGTGAAAAAAGAAACGCTGTATACCAGCGTCATGTTCGAATCGAACTATAACATGTCCAACCTTATCCGCGGATAAAAGGATGGGGAAAAAGCAAAAAAAGGTGGCTGCTTCGGCCACCTTTTTTGGTCGTGCTTAAGTATGTTTGAATCAGACGATTAACGTCCCAATTTGCCTGCCAGCTGTTGCTCGGCGATTTGAACCAGTCTGCGAGTGATGTGTCCACCGATCGCGCCTGTGTCGCGAGTAGCCATGTAACCGTAGTAACCGTCTTGAGGAATTTGAATGCCCAGTTCTTGAGCGACTTCATATTTCAGCTGGTCCAAAGCTTGGTTAGCTTGTGGAACAACCAGTGTGTTGCTGCTGCGGGATTGTCCTGCACCCATTGATGTCACCTCCTTCGGTAATGGGTAGTATGAACCGTTTTGTTAAAAATACTCATGCTTTTATAAAATTTTTTAACTTGTCGAAAAGCGCCTGGATAGAGGTGTATAAATAGGTAGAAAAAGTCGAAAGCATCAATGGAATAAAAGATGCGCGTTTCTTTACGAAGCGCGGTTAAGGCCTTTACGGAGAGGCGTAACCCGGGCGTTTTGTGATAAACTATAGGCCGGGGATCGGACAGACATTCGCAAGCTTGTCGGGAACGACCCCTTTGCATGGAAAGGAAGGGAAGTATGGCCGAGAAAAAGTTTTATGTGGTATGGGTGGGCAGAACCCCGGGAATCTATTCGACGTGGGCCCAGTGCAAGGAGCAAACCGATGCGTTTCCGCAGGCCAAATACAAGTCGTATCCGACGGAAGCCGAGGCGCGGGCCGCTTTTGAACGCGGCTGGCAGAAATCGCTCGATTTCGGTTCGAAGAAAAAGTCCGCGGGAGCGGGCGCTTCCGGTAAATCAGAGGCGCCTCCGGAGGTGGATTACGACAGTATTTCCGTCGATGTGGGCTGTTCCGGCAATCCCGGAATCGTGGAATACAAAGGCGTGGATACGAGAACGGGCGAAGTGATTTTTTACAGGGGACCGATTTCCAAAGGAACGAACAACATGGGAGAATTTCTCGCCATCGTTCACGCCCTTGCGTACTTGCAGAAGCAGGGAAGCAGCAAAACCATTTATACCGATTCGATGACGGCCCTCAGCTGGCTCCGCAAAAAAGAGGTGGCCTCCAACCTGGTCAGGGACGCATCGACCGAAGAAATATGGACCCTGGTAGACCGCGCGCTCCAGTGGGTCCGCACTAACACCTATGCCAATAAAATCGTGAAATGGGATACCAAAAAGTGGGGCGAAATCAAAGCCGATTTCGGCCGTAAATAAGCCAGGCTCTTAGACCGGAACATTCTCCGGGCTGAGAGCTTTTTTTGGTTATGCGCAAAAAAGCCGCCCGGGAAGCTGCGCAAAAGCGCCTAAAATTTTCGTTGACGAAAAGGAGGACGTACAGTATGATATGCCTTAATCCAACTGGAATACTTGGATTAAAGAGGTTCTTACACAGAAAATGAACAACGGGGGAGATGGAACTATGAAAGGGTTACGCAAAGTTGTCCATGTTTTCACTATGATGATTCTCATCGTCGGTCTGGTGGCGGCATGCGGCAAAGCAAACACGGAGACAACTACGGGATCGGCCGCGCAGACACCGGGCGCCTCGCCGGCTGGCGGAGATAAAGCTAACGCCCTGGCGGGCAAAAAAGTCGCGCTGATTATGCGACAGAACCTGGGCACATTCTCGGCCCAGTACGTCGAAGGCGTGAAAGAGCAGGTTACCAAGCTTGGCGGTACGGTAACGGTGATTCCTGCGGACGGCGATTTGACGAAGATGGCATCCAATCTGGATGCGGCCGTAAACCAGAAATTTGACGGCATTTTGCTCGATCACGGCACACCGGACGCTCTTCAGAACGGCATCAACAAAGCCGTGGAGAAGAAAATTCCGATCGTCGCGTTCGATTCCAACGTCAAAGGACCCGGCATCGTGGCTCTGGAGCAGAACGACCAGAAGCTGGCCGAACTGACGCTGGAGCAGCTCGGTAAAGACGCCGGCGGCAAGGGCAACATCGTCAAAGTGTGGGTGGCAGGTTTCCCTCCGATGGAGAGCCGCCAGATCGCTTACAAAGCATTCTTGGATAAAAACAAAGACATTAAAGAAGTCGCGGCGTTCGGCAACGCGCAGAACCCGGCACTGGATACGCAGGCGCAAATGGAAGCGATCTTGAAAAAATATCCGAACAAAGGCGATATTACGGCCGTATGGGCGGCTTGGGACGAGTTCGCCAAAGGCGCGACGCGCGCCATTCAGCAGGCGGGCCGCACGGAAATTAAAGTGTACGGCATCGACATGAGCGACGAAGACCTTCAGCTCATTCAGGATGCGAACAGCTCCTGGGTAGCTTCCGCCGCTGTCGATCCGAAAGATATCGGACGCATTCAAGTCCGCTACCTGTATCAGAAGCTTCACGGAGATCAGACTCCGGAGAAAGTCGTCCTGGAGCCGGTATTCGTCTCCCGAGACGAGCTGCCGAAAGACAAGAAAGTTACGACGGCGGAGCTCAGCCAGTACGTGAAAGGCTGGGGCAACAGCCAGCAGGGCTATACCGACTGGCTCAAGGAAGCCGAGAAACAGTCGGGCAAATAAGAAGAACACGCGAAATCCCATCGGGTTGTTGACGATGGGATTTTGAAAGTTCGGGGAGGAGTACGGTTCACCATGACGACGACTTCACTATCCGTGCTGCGGATGAACGGCATTACGAAAGCATTTCCCGGGGTTAAAGCCCTGTCGGAAGTGGATTTTGAAGTAAAAGGCGGCGAAATTCACGGCCTGCTGGGCGCAAACGGAGCGGGAAAGAGCACGCTCATGAAGATCCTGTCCGGCGCGTATACGGCCGACAGGGGAACGATTGAAATCGACGGGAAGCCCGTGCCGATTTCGTCGCCCAAGGACGCGATGCGCCAGGGGATCTTCTGCGTATATCAGGAAGTCGATACCGCGCTTGTTCCGGAGCTTACCGTAGCGGAGAACGTGCTGCTGGACAGCGTCGCGCACGGAAGCGCCTGGCTCCGCTGGGGCAATCTGAACCGGGAAGCGGCGCGAATCCTCGATTCGATAGGCTCGGACATCCCGGTAAAGCTGAAGGCGTCGCAGCTGACCATCGCGCAGAAGCAGCTCGTGCTTATCGCCCGGGCGGTGGCTCATGCGGCGAAGTGCGTCATTTTCGACGAGCCGACGGCTCCCCTCAGCCTTGAAGAATCGGAGCAGCTTTTCACGATTATGGAGCGGCTGAGAGCGAATGGCGTCGGCTGCGTGTTTATTTCGCACCGGCTTGCGGAAGTGACCCGGCTGTGCGACCGGATCACGGTCATGAGGGACGGAACCCGCGTGCTGACGAAGGCCGCCCGGGATTCCAGCCACGGCGAAATCATTGAAACGATGCTCGGCAAAACGTTCGCCGAGGAGTTTCCCAAGCTGCCGGCGGACCTGGGCGGGACGGTGCTGGAGGTCCGGGGGCTGCGCCGCGGAACGAAGGTGCGCGGGGTCGATTTCACGCTCCGCGAGGGCGAAATCCTCGGCATCGTGGGCCTGGTCGGCGCCGGCAAAACCGAGCTGAGCCGGCTGCTCTTCGGAGCCGACCGCGCCGACGGCGGCGAAGTCTCCCTGCGCGGCAAACGGCTGCGGCTCCGCGAGCCCGAGGATGCTGTACGCGCAGGCGTGGTGCTTGTGCCGGAGGAGCGGCGCAAGCAGGGAGTGCTTGTGGAGGAATCGGTCCAGCGCAACTTGTCGCTGCCGATTCTCCGGAGCCTGAGCGCCGGCGGATTTATCCGCAGGCGCGAGGAGCGCGGCCACGCCGAGCGGCTGATCGGCCAGCTCGGGGTGAAGCCGGCTCACCCGGATCGGCCGGTGAAGCATCTGAGCGGCGGCAACCAGCAGAAGGTGGCCGTAGGCAAGTGGCTGCCGACCGACGCTTCGGTGTACATGTTCGACGAGCCGACGAAGGGCGTGGACGTCGGTGCGAAGAGCGACATTTTCCGGCTGATCGGACAGCTGGCGCAGGAAGGCAAGGGCGTTATCTACCTGTCCTGCGAAATTGCCGAAATTCTGGGGATCGCCGACCGGATTCTCGTGATGAGCTACGGCCGGATCACCGGTGAGCTCAGCCGCGAGGAAGCGACGGCGGAAGCCATTTTATCTTATGCCAGCGCAGGGGAGGCCGAACACGTTGAAAGATAAAGCACTGGACGTTTCGTTCCGCTACGGGACGCTTGTCGTCATCGCCGCGGTTTTTGTCTTTTTTTCCATTACAAACCCGAACTTCTTAAGCTACGACAATATTTTCGATATTTTGCGTTCCATATCCATTGTTACGTTCGTTGCGATCGGCGTTACTTTGTCGCAGATTGTCGACGGATTCGACTTGTCTGTCGGTTCTACCGTCTCCATTACGACCGTGGTGGCCGCTTCGCTGATGGTCTGGTACGAGCAGCCGCTGATCGTGGTTCTGCTGGTGCCTCTGGCGATCGGTATCGGAATCGGTCTGCTCAACGCCTTCCTGATTGTGAAGGTGCGCATTCCCGATCTGCTTGCCACGCTGACGGTGATGTATATAATCGCAGGGGCGCACAAAACGTACACCAAAGGTTTTTCGGTGTATAACAACATGCCGATGCCCGACGGCACAACGGCTAAAGGCGTAGTGACGGAGAGCTTCAAATGGCTGGGCCAGGGGAAAATCATCGGCCTGCCGGTTCCCGTCGTCCTGATGATTATCGCGGTAGCGGCCGTCCATATTTTCCTGACGTACACACGCTGGGGCCGTCAACTGTATATTACGGGCGGCAACCGCGAAGCCGCCAGGTTGTCCGGCATCGGCGTGAACCGCGTGCGGACGGCTGCCTATGTGCTCTCGGGACTCTTTGCCGCGATAGGAGGAATCCTGTATGCGGCCCGGATCGGGTCGGGCCAGATCGACGCGGGGGCTCCCCTGCTTATGGAAGCGGTGGCGGCCGTGTTCGTGGGCTACTCCGTCCTGGGCGCGGGCAAGCCGAATGTAATCGGCACTTTTTTCGGCGCGGTGCTGATCGGCATTTTGCTGAACGGCCTGACGATGCTGAACGTGCCGTACTACTCCTTCGATATCATCAAAGGAGGCGTGCTGCTTGCGGCGCTGGCCGTTACGTTCGTTCACTTGAACCGCCGCCGCCAATAAGGCGGCACGGGAAAGAGACCTTGAAGGATATCCTTCAAGGTCTCTTTTGAAACTAAGCAGGCTCTTACAAAATCTGACGCCGTCCGGTAAACGAAATGTCTTATTCGACGTTGGACAGGGTGAGCGTGTAATTTTTTCTCGTATCGACATTCAGGAAAGCAGGCGTCACTTTAACGAAATAATTCGTTCCGGACGCGCCGCCGTTCAGCGTGACCGATCCGTTGCCGCTGGCGGATGATTGGTAAACGGGCAGACCGAGCGGAGAAAGCGTATAAAGCGTGATCAGGTAAGGATAGTTGGAAGGGGACGTGAGAGTAACTTTGTGTACGCTGCCGGCCGGAACTTGATCGGACCACCAGTCTCTGTCGAGCGAACCGCTCAGTTTGCCGTAGTTGGCCCCTTGGGACAGTACATTGGCAGTTGTGTAAGTATCGTTAGGCTCGGTTTCGGCGTAAGCGGAAGAAGCTCCTAAGGTCAGCAGAAAAAGAAGCGTGAGGACAACGATTTTTTTCATTAATGACACCTCCAGGTTATAATAAATGCTAGGTTGGCCAACCTCCTTAAAAAATAGCATAAAAAGGTAAAAATGTAAATTTAGTATTTGTAAAAAGAACGCTTCCATGCAGCAGATAAGCTTTACATACGAAAAAAACAGCCAACTCCAGCTATCGGCCGGAACGGACTGCTTTTAAAACGTTCGGATTCTATCAAACTTTCACTCTCCGGGGTTTAGAAAGACCGATTGTTAGACAGGATGTATAAGAGGAGAGAACGCGCCCTGCCTGTTTTACGGCCGTCATGGAACAAACAAGCCGACTAGAGCCTCATGTACAGCAGCCAGCTCAAACTTCCGGCAATCGCCCCTGCCGCCACAGCGACCCAGAACCAGCCGTTGCGCAGCATTTGCCGCAAAGATGCTGGAAGTTCCCGCATAAAACCGCCTCCTTTTTCATACTTTTTATCATAATCGCAAGGGCAGGGGCCTGTCGCCCGCCAAATTTTTCTGAAAGTTTTGAAATACCGGAACCATCTTCCCGTCAATTCGTTATATAGTAGAGAGAGTTAGAGCGGGCGGATAGGCCCCGAGTTTTGTGAGGATAGGAGCACACCATCACATGTTTACCAGACAATATTTTCAAAGCAAAGGTTTCCGGAGAATTCTGATCTTCGCCCTGCTTGCCCTTATTCTTTATGCTATGCAGAGCATGATCAATCTCATTCTGCTTACGTTCATCTTCGCTTTTCTGATGGACCGTATGCAGTCGTTCGTCTCAACCAGGCTGAACCGGTATATGAGAGTGGACCGGCGCTGGATCGTGGCGATTCTGTACGTGGTTATACTTGCGCTGCTGGGGATAGGGATGTACAGGTATTTGCCTGTCGTGGCCGTCCAGGTATCGCAGGTCGTCAGGCAGCTGTATGAATTTTATACACAGCCGCAGGACAACGAGGTGCTCAGTTATATCATCAACCTGGTTAAACCTTACATCGAGCAGACCGAGCTTTCGAAGTATATGAACCAGGGCTTCGGTTTTGTGTTCAAATCGGTGACCGACATCGGAAAAGTGCTTCTGCAGGTTTTCATCGCCCTGCTCCTCAGCTTGTTTTTCCTGCTTGAGAAGCCGAGAATCATCCGTTTTACCGCGAAATTCAAAGACAGTAAAATCGCGGCGTTTTACGAAGAGGTGGCCTATTTCGGGAGCCGTTTTGTCCACTCTTTCGGTAAGGTGCTGGAAGCCCAGTTCCTCATTGCGCTCGTCAACGGTATTTTGTCCGTCATCGCCTTGTGGATTCTCGGTTTTCCTCAGCTGTTCGGCCTCGGTCTGATGATTTTCCTGCTGGGCCTTGTCCCTGTGGCGGGCGTCATCATATCCCTGATTCCGCTCTGTACGATTGCTTACAGCATAGGCGGAATCATGATGGTGGTATATGTGCTTATCCTGGTCGCTGTCCTTCATGCGCTGGAAGCCTATATGCTGAATCCGAAACTGATGTCGGCCAAAACGAATCTCCCCGTGTTTTATACCTTCATCGTCCTCATTTTCTCCGAACATTTTATGGGCGTATGGGGGCTGATTATCGGGATTCCGATCTTTATGTTCCTGCTGGACGTACTGGATGTGACCCGGGAAAAAGAAACCGTTTCTTCTTAAATCAAAAAGAGCAAGCGTCCCTAATGGGATGTTTGCTCTTTTTGGTTTGTTTCCTGCCGGTGATAGGCTTATGGACGGCTGCTGCGTCAATGATCGTCTGCGGCACCTTAGCCGAGGCTCATGCAGAGGCAAAAGGTCTGTCAGGTGAGACTATGCAGGTGGGCCCGGCAGGGGATCAACCCCGCAGCGTGAGTGTGAATATCGCGTCAGCCGGTTTTCTCCGTGCTCCGCTGCAGGTCCTCTGCAATCAGGTCGGCCGTAAGCTGACCGGAAAGTGTCACCATCGGCACGCCGCCTCCCGGATGAGTCGAGCCTCCGACGAAGTAGAGATTGCCCAGCAGCTCGCTCCGGCTCGGAATTTTAAAGCCGCCGTTGAGCTTGCGGTCCGTGGCGACACCGTATATGGAGCCTCCGTTGGAGCCGTAGAGCGATTGAATGTCGTCGGGCGTGAACGTATATTCGAATTCGATATGTTCCCTGAGTCCCGTCAGGCCCATCCGTTCCAGCTTGTTCAATACAATTTCACGGTAGGCGTCTTTATGGGACGCCCAGGTTTCCCCTTCCTTGAGAGGAGGAACATGCGTCAGGACAAACAGGTTCTCGCGGCCTGCGGGAGCCTGGGTCGGATCGGACTTGGATGAGATACCGATGTATACGGTCGGATCGTCCGCCATTCTGCCTTCTTCGAAAATTTGCCGGAATTCTTTGGCCGGATCTTCGGAGAAGAAAAAGTTGTGATGAGCGAGACGCTCGCTGATTTTATCAACCCCCAGCAGGAGAACGAGGCCGGAAACCGTCGGCACATATTTCTCTTTCAGCTTGGTTTCGGTCTGCTTCGCGCCCGTATGCTCGTTAAGCAGGTGCCGGTGGGCAGGCACGGCCTCCAGGTTGGACACGACGAGATCGGCTTCGACGACTTCACCGCCCGCCAGCCGTACACCCGAAGCAAGAGACCCTTCCGTTAAAATTTGAGCAACGGGAGCATCCGTCCGTATTTCGACTCCGAGCTCGCCGCAAAGCTTCAGCATTCCCCGGGCAATATTGTACATGCCCCCCTCCACGTAATAAATGCCGAGCCCAAGCTGGACATAAATAAGCTGGTGCAAAATGGCGGGTGCCTGATACGGGGAGGAGCCGATATACATAATGAAAAAATTAAACAGCTGCTGCAGATGTTTATCCTTCAGAAATTTGCCGGTCGTCTGATCCATGGATTTCAGGGGATTCATGGCAAAAAGATCTTTCAGCGTGTGCAGGCTGCGCATATCGCCGAGACCCGCCAGGCTGCGTTTGTAAAAGCTTTTTTGGGTCAGTTCGTACATGTCCTGGCAATATTGGATATAGCTGAGGAAGGAGGAGGCGTCCGCCGGAGATACCTTGCGGATTTCTTCCAAAAGCGCAGGGAGATCGCTCGTCACATCGATTTGGACTCCGTCTTCGAAAAAGGTGCGCCACTGCGGCTCAATCCTCACGAAGGTCATGTAGTCCTCCACCTTGCGTCCCGCGCTGGCAAAAAGCTGCTCCAGCACCCAAGGCATCGTTAATATGGACGGACCCGTGTCAAACGTATATCCTTGACCGCTGCGCTGATTCAGCTTTCCCCCGACCCGGGCGCTTTTCTCCAGAACGGTCACCTTATGCCCGTCGGCCGCCAGACGGATCGCGGCGGAAAGACCGCCGAGGCCGCCTCCTATGACTGCAACTTTTTTACTCATCTGTTAACCCTCCATTGGTTCGGATATGTAACTGAATTGTGCGTCTACGTACTCGGGGGATTACGGTTGGGGAATCCGAAGGCCGAAACCGTAAACCGTAAACCGTAAACCGTAAACCGTAAACCGTAAACCGTAAACCGTAAACCGTAAACCGTAAA
>NZ_FNVF01000005.1:180303-313773 GCF_900107975.1 Paenibacillus sp. UNC499MF | reverse complement strand
CGTAAACCGTAAACCGTAAACCGTAAACCGTAAACCGTAAACCGTAAACCGTAAACCGTAAACCGTAAACCGTAAACCGTAAACCGTAAACCCTGACTTACACTTCTACTCGATTTAGTTTGTTCATGGGTTTTTCCCGAAAAAGGACGGTATGTTGACAAGGCTTCTCCCGGGTTGTAATTTGTTTGTATAAGGTTTGTCAAAAATAACCGTTACGTATACATACACCGGCAAATTACAGTTGAATCCGGAGGGAGAGGGAATTTATGCTCTACGGCTCGATCATTGCAATCCTCGGCTGGATCACGGGGTGGTTCCTGCTCTGGAGGACCGGCGTGTGCCGCGTCAGTCCGGCGGAGAGGAAGAGCCCGTCCGGCGGCGGGCACGTGTCGGTCATCGTGCCCGCGCGCAACGAGGAGGAGCGCCTCCCTCCGCTGCTTGCGTCACTCGCGGCGCAGTCCGTTCCGCCGGGCGAGATCATCGTCGTCGACGACGGCTCCACCGACGGCACGGCCGCGCTTGCCCGCGAGAGCGGGGCCCGCGTGGTAGCCCCGGGCCCGCTGCCGGCCGGCTGGCTCGGCAAGCCGTGGGCGTGCCACCGCGGGACTCAGGCCGCCCGCGGGAATGTCTTCGTCTTCCTCGATGCGGACACCCGCCTCGAGGAAGACGGGCTGGAGCGCCTGCTTGCCGTGCAGGCGCGAAAGGGCGGGCTGCTGTCGGTGCAGCCGTACCACGAGGTGAAGAGGCCGTACGAGCACTTGTCGGCCTTCTTCAACCTCATCGTGCCGGCTTCGACAGCCGCATTCACTCCCTTCGGCGACGCGGTCGCGCCGAAGGCGTCCTTCGGGCCCTGCATCGTATGCAGCAGGGCCGATTACGCCGCGGCCGGAGGCCACCGGTCCGTGCGCGGCGAAGTGCTCGAGAACCTGGCGCTCGGCCGCCGGTTCCAGGCATCGGGCCTGCCGCTCGTTTGCCGGGCGGGCCGCGGTACTGTCGCCTTCCGGATGTATCCGGAAGGCATGGGGTCTCTCGTGCGAGGCTGGAGCAAAAGCTTCGCCTCGGGAGCCCGGACGACGGCGCCGCCGGTTCTGCTGGCCGTCGTGCTGTGGCTGGCCGGCGGAGCGTCGGCCGGCATCCGGCTGGGGGAGACTCTGGTCACGGCGGCGATTTCCGCCGGTCCAGGTCTGCCGCTTCTCATTGCGGCGCTGATTTATGCCGCTTACGCGCTGCAGATAACGGTTTTGCTGCGCAGGACGGGCAATTTTCATCCGCTGACGGGCTTATTGTATCCGGTGCCGTTACTCTTTTTCTTCGGTCTGTTCGGCTGGTCGGCGGTTCTGACCTTTCTAAGAAAACAGGTCTCATGGAAAGGAAGAGATATTTCCGTGACTAAAAATCGGGGGGCATCCTGATGCTGATTGTGTTTACGCCGTTTTGGACCGTCGTGATCAATACGGCGGCTTGGCTTTTTTTTCACCTTCTTATTTCTTATGGAGCTTTCCGGATTCCGGCCGGACATTTTTTGCGGGACAATGCTTTGTACAGCCAGCGGGACTGGGAGAAAAGCGGGAAGTTTTACGAACGTGTCTTCCGCATCAAGGCGTGGAAAGGACTTCTGCCGGACGGTGGCGACGTTTTCAAGGGCGGATTTGCCAAAAAACATCTGGCGGCCAAAGATCCGGCCTATTTCCGGACGTTTATTGCCGAATCGCGCCGGGCCGAATTTACCCATTACTTGGTCATGCTGCCGGCGCCGCTCTTTTTTCTGTGGAATGAGGCGTGGGTGGGCGTTATTATGCTGGTTTATGCCGTACTCGTTAATGTGCCCTGTGTTCTTGCCCAACGCTATAACCGGATCCGCCTGGAGCGGGTTTTGAAGCGGATGAGCGCGCCTGATCAAAATTGGGTATTGAAAAAGGCTAACCACCTGTGATATAATATGTAATTGTATTGTTAAACCCTCTTTTTTAGTTCCTCTTTTATGAATAACATTCCTCCACCGAATCAAATTCCAACAACCCTAAGAATTTGTTTACCGTGTTACTTGATTCACACTGGCGCGGTCATCGGAGCCGCAAGGATGAAAGAGAGGCAGGGCTTTCATTGTTTTAGGAACACTAATTGGTCATTTCTTTATTCAGAGATCATTAGGAACTAGAAGACAAGGCCGTTTCTTCGAGCCTTCTATATGAGCATACTAACGACATTTTCTATAGAAACGGCAGTGGGTTTCTTTCCGCCATTGTAGCCATGGCACAAGGAAGAAGCAGATGGACACATAACCCGCTACAGGCAGTAAAACGAACATAAGAAGAACCCGTCAGCATCGCTGGCGGGTTTTTTCTGTTTCCGTTTTCTGTTTTCGTTTTCTGTTTTCGATTTCTGTTTTCGGGCGTTTTTGCGGTGTTCGTTTTTGTTCCTGTATTTGTTCTTAAATGAATTTGAAACGGCGTTTCAGGAGGAAACGGAGAAGAAAATAAACGATCGCTCCGCCCAGGAAGAAACCAAAGTAGTAGTTAAAAACGCCGCTTTTTTGATATGGATAGAAGGCAACCGTGTTGAAATCTTTGGCGACCAGTCCGGCGAATAAAGCACCGCACCCTACGATGAACCACAAAAAATAAGGTTCCAGTCCCGGAAAAAGAATCACTTTTCCATTGTTTTCGGGTTTGTTTTTAGAGTAGGCGTAAAGCCCGGCTCCCAGGAAAAACAGAATGTATACCATGCATATTACGAAAAGATAAAGGGAAGCTGTTGAATAGCCGCCCGTAACGAGGGAAAGAGGATTTAAATACTCCAGGTATCTTCTGATGACTGGGTTCAGTACTTCCCTATATCCTGGGCCATGAACGGAGAAGAAGGAACCTATCATGGACATTAGGGCCATCGGTAGTATACAGGCGACCAGGGACAAAAGAATTTGCGTTAAAGCCCCGCCCGTGAACGTCCCTGCAAACAGGACAATGGTATACCAAGCGGTTAGTATGAGGGTTGAACGAAAGATCTCACGCACGTGGACGGACAGTGTGAAATAATCGTGGAACGGCGACAAGAGAATAACGGTCATATCCAGTAGGTTTGTAAACAGAACCGATCCGAGGATAAAAACAAACCCCAGAAGCCATTTGTTCAAATAAATTTGAGTGCGTTTGAACGGCAGCGAGAAGGTGAAATCCTGATGAAGGCCGCGCCGCTCCATGCCGATGAGCAGGACCGCGACTCCCAGTGCCAGAACGGCCAGCGCAACCCGGTAGTGGGTAAATTCATAGCCAAATGAATAGATCGTGGCGTTTTCTGGATGTTCGCGCATAAGTTGCAGCTGCCGTTCGATGGTTCCGAGCTCCAGGATGATCAATTTGTTCATCCGGTTAAACACGAGAAACAGAAATCCCGCCGCGGGCATAAGCCACAACAGCAGCTTGGCCTGCTTGTAGTCTTTTTTCCACAATGCTTTAGACAGCATGTTCATCCCCCTCTCCCAGACGATATTCAAATACATCCTCCAGTTGAATGGACAGCCGGTCGATCAGCAGCGGGTTCATTTGCTCCAGGAGCTGCAGGGTTTGTCCGGAATCGTCCTGAAGCAGAAGTGTGTAAACGCGGCCCACCCGATTCAAGACTCGTACTTGAGAAAGTTTCAGGAAATCCCGCGGCGGCTCATCCCCAAACGCGACCTGCAGCTTGTATAGGGAGCCTTTGGCTTCTTCCAGAGAGGAGGCGGTTTCCAGCTTTCCTTCCCGGATCATGATGACCGTATCGGCGATGCGTTCAAGCTCCTGCAGTTGATGAGACGAAAGCAGGACGGATGTGCTTCCGCCGGCCACCTCTTCGACCAGGAAGGAAAGAACCTGCTTGCGGACGATAGGATCGAGCCCGTTCGTCGGCTCATCGAGCAGAATGAGAGAAGTTCTCGACGAAAAAGCGAGAAGAATGCCCATAAGCGCCTTCATGCCTTTGGAAAAGGTACGGATTTTTTTGCGTTCCGGAAGCTGAAATCTGCGGAGCTGGCCCGCAAAATAAGCCGGATCGAAATCCGGATAAGCGAGCCGGTAAAGATCCGCGCATTCCTTGGCCGTGTAGCCTCCCAGCATATCAAGGGAATCGGGTACATATACGATATTCCGCTTGGCTTCGGGATGCTCGTGAATGGAGCGGCCTTCCCAGTGGACTTCTCCGCGGTCCGGGTCCAGTATGCCGGCAAGCGTCCGGAGCAGGGTGGTTTTGCCGGCACCGTTGCGGCCGACGAGTGCGGCGATGGAGCCTTGACCGAGCCGGAACCGGATATCTTCCAGAACCGGACGTCCGTCAATCCGTTTGCAGACAGATTCAACGTTTAGCATAGAGTGACTCCTTTACTCCTTGATTTCTTTGTAAAAATGGTCGGTCCAGTCTTTAAGCTGATCGGGTCCGATTCCGAGATACGCGGCTTCGACGAGAAGCTGGCGGAAAGCGGAGCGGAACTTTTCGAGGCGTTCTTTTTCCATGCCCGGAGAAGAAGGCTTGGCGACAAACGTGCCTTTCCCGCGCAGCGTTTCGATAATGCCCTGGCGTTCCAGCTCCTGATAAGCCTTGCTGACCGTATTCGGATTGACCAGGACAGTGGCGGAGAGTTCCCGGACAGAGGGCAGACGGTCCCCCTGCTGCAGCGCTCCTTTCAGTATGAGTTCCTTCATTCCTTGTATGATTTGTTCGTATATGGGAAGTTCGCTTCGCTCGTTGATTGTGATCATCGGAGGAGGCACCCCTTTCTTGGCGGTAAGTAGGATGAAGAACGCGTGATGTTCGGTAGGCCGGGTACTATTTAAAGTGTACTATTTAATGTAGTACACTTAGTACAATAAGGAAAATCAACAGGTTTTGTCAACCCGTATTTTTTCGGCGCTTTAACTATGCTAGAGCAAGAGAACCCCGCACTTTTGGCCTTCCGGCAGGAGACATGGTAAAATCGGGTACAAATAACACCGGAGAAAGGAAAAGGAAACACGATGGACCCCAATCCGAAGATGACACGCAGAGCCTTTCTGGCAAAAGGCAGATTTGTGGCAGGCGCTTTGTTGGCAGCCCCTTTTGTTTCCTACGGTTACGCGCGGTTTGCCGAGCCGCACTGGATCCGCACCAAGCATGTCCGGCTGGAGCTGGAACGGCTGCCGCAGGCGTTCGACGGCGTACGTGTCGTCCAGTTCAGCGATGTTCACATCGGCCCTTATCTGGCGCCGAAAGACCTTCCGCATCTGGTGGACAGGATCAACGCGCTCAAGCCGGATTTGCTGTGTTTCACCGGTGATTTGTACGATTACCGGGTGTACGATGCTCCCGCAGTGAGCCGGGCACTGGCGGCGCTCAAAGCTCCGCTCGGTAAATTCGCGGTGCTCGGCAATCACGACTATTACGGCACTCCCGGCGAGACGGAGCAGGTGCTGAAGCCGGGGGGCTTCGAGCTGCTCACGAACCGGTCCGTCGCGGTCGGCAAAGACCGGTCGCTGATCCGGGTGGCCGGCGTAGACGACATGTGGGAAGGCCGCCCGGATCTGAACCGGGCGCTGAAGGGAGCAGGCGCAGACGACTTCGTGCTCCTGCTCTCCCATGCGCCGGATTTCGCGGATATCGCGCTGAAGGCGCCGGTCGATATGCAGCTGTCGGGGCACAGCCACGGCGGGCAGGTGCGGCTGCCTTTCTACGGCGCGATTACGACGCCGATGTACGGCCGCAAGTACGTCGACGGCTTATACAAACTCGGCGGCGGCAAGCTTCACGTGTACACGAACCGGGGGATCGGGATGACCATGCACCCCGTGAGGTTCTGGTGCCGGCCCGAGCTGACGGTGCTCACGTTAAAAAAGCGTCCGTAACTCCGCAGACGCCCCAGAGGACCCGCCAGTAGAACCTCTCAGTAGAATCCCCCAATAGAACCCGGAGTAGGCTCCGGCGGAATATCGTTCATTTTGAACGAATGCGGGCTGACGTCCACTCCATCTTTTCGCACCCACATATAGTGTACGGTAAGACAATAACTCACCGAGAGGGGATACGAAAGATGGGTTATTACGGAGGAGTAGGCGTAGGCTGTGGAAAACCCGTAGGCATAGGTACGAGCGTAGGTGCAATTCTGGTTCTGTTTATTCTGCTGGTTATCATCTCCCGCGCATTCCTGTACTAATTCTCTTATAAGTTCCGGCGGCCGGCTCAACGGCCGTAAGCGTTCATGAACAAACTCCAGGCTGTTTAGAGCCGGGGTTTGTTCTTTTTTATGTGTTTTTTCCTTCCAAAACGTGTAAGTAAGGTGGAGGTCTTCAATAAGGCCCGCATTCCGACATTCAGGAGGTAACGCCATGTACAAGGATCTGGAAGGAAAGACGATTGTCATTACAGGAGCGTCCACGGGGATAGGAAGAGCGGCCGCCGTCCGTTTCGGCCAAGAGAAAGCAAACGTTCTGATCAATTATTTGAGCCACGAGGAAAGCATTCCCGCCTTGATCGAAGAAGTGGAAGGTGCGGGTGGCAGGGCGCTGGCGCTCCGGGGAGACGTGACGAAAGAAGAGGACGTGAAGAAGCTTGTCGAAGCCGCACACGAACATTTCGGGTCTTTGGACGTGATGATCAACAACGCGGGAATCGAGAATGAAGTCCCTTCTCAGGAACTGTCCGCCGACGATTGGCGCAAAGTGCTGGACGTGAACCTGACCGGGGCGTTTCTCGGCAGCCGGGAAGCTATTTCCTATATGCTGGAGCATGAAATCAGGGGAGCCGTCATCAATATATCGAGTGTGCACGAAATGATCCCGTGGCCGCATTTCGTCCATTATGCGGCGAGCAAGGGCGGCATCAAAATGATGACCGAAACGCTGGCGCTGGAATTTGCGCCCAAAGGGATCCGGGTCAACAATATCGGACCGGGGGCCATCAATACGCCCATCAACGAAACGAAATTCGCCGATGAAGAGGCGCGTGCCGGTGTGGAAGCCCTTATTCCGATGGGATATATCGGCAGACCGGAGGAGATTGCGGCCGTAGCTGCCTGGCTGGCATCGTCGGAGTCCAGCTATGTCACCGGCATTACGCTGTTCGCGGACGGAGGGATGACCAAGTACCCGTCGTTCCAGGGAGGAAAAGGCTGACAGAAGGGGGGAATTCACTTGAACAAAACGTGGTGGAAAGAAAGTGTCGTGTATCAAATTTACCCGTCCAGCTTCAAGGATTCGGACGGGGACGGACGCGGGGACCTTCGCGGGATTATTTCCAAGCTGGATTATCTTGCGGAGCTGGGAGTCAACGTCATCTGGCTGTGTCCCATTTACTGCTCGCCGGGTGCTGACAACGGGTACGATATCAGCGATTATTACGAAATTGATCCGCAGTACGGCACGATGGAGGATTTCGACGAGCTTCTTCTGGAAGCGCGTAAGCGCGGGCTGAAAATCATGATGGATCTTGTGCTGAACCATACCTCGGACCAGCACGCCTGGTTTAAGGAATCGCGCTCTTCCCGGGATAATCCCAAACGCGACTATTACATCTGGAGGCAGGGGGAAAAAGGACTTTTTCCGAACAACTGGGAGTCTTACTTCAGCGGAAGCGTATGGGAACACGACGCGGAGACGGACGAGTACTACATGCATCTGTATTCGAAGCATCAGCCCGACCTCAACTGGGAGAACGATGCGATGGTCGATGAGCTGTTCCGGATGGTGCATTGGTGGCTCGGCAAAGGAGTCGACGGTTTCCGCTTCGATGCCATCGCTCATATCGTAAAAGCGCAGGGACTGCCGGATGCCGATAACCCCAAGCATCTGCCCGTCGTACAGGCTTACCAGCTTTTTTCCAATCTGGAAAAGGTACATACGCTGCTGCAGAAGCTTCATGACCAGGTGCTGTTCGATTATGACATCATGACGGTGGGCGAAACATCCGGACTGGGTCCGGAGCAGGCACTGGAATACGTGGGGGACGAGCGCCACGAGCTGAACATGGTTTTCCAGTTCGAGCATATGAACCTGGATGCGGCTTCCGCCGGGACGGGCAAATGGGAGTCGAAGCCGTGGACCCTGCCTGAGCTGAAAAAGGTGATGAGCCGCTGGCAAACCGTCCTCCACGATAAAGGGTGGAACGCCAACTATCTCGGCAATCACGATCAGCCCCGTCCCGTTTCGAGGTTCGGGAATGACGGCCGATACCGGGTGGAATCCGCCAAAATGCTGGCCACGTTTCTTCTGACGCTGGAAGGGACGCCGTACATTTTTCAAGGGGAAGAAATCGGCATGACGAATGTCGCGTTCGATCTGATCGGCGATTACCGAGATGTGGAAACGATCAATTACTACAAGCAGGCGCAGCTGCTCGGCAAACCCCAGGACGAAATCATGAAGGCCATCTGGAAAAAAAGCCGGGACAACGCCCGCACCCCCATGCAGTGGGACGATACGGCTAACGCCGGGTTTACGACAGGGGAGCCGTGGATGAAGGTCAACCGGAATTACCGCGAGATTAACGCGGACGCAGCGGCAGCCGATCCCGATTCCATCTACCACTATTACCGGAACCTGATCGCGCTTCGCAAAAAGCACCCCGTTGCCGTATACGGCGAGTATAAGCTGCTGCTTCCGCTGGACACGGAAATATATGCGTATACGCGGACGCTGGACGGGGAGAAGCTGCTGGTCGTGCTGAACTTTTTCGACGGAACGCCGGAGTTTACGTGGCCGGAGGAGCCGGGGGAAGGGAAGAACGCGGAGCTTCTTATTTCGAATTACGAACCCGCCTCCGGCGAAGATAACGGGGTCCTCAAGCTGCGGCCTTACGAAGCCCGGGTTTATCGGATCGGCTGAGGCGACCGTTTTATCGGCATAGACAAGTTCTTTGACCGGATGTTATGATGAACAGAACACAATCGAATATGGTAAAAACAGGTGCGGAGCCCATTCGAACGGACCAGACAGTCCGTAAGAACAGGGTTCCGCTTAAAACGGGAAGTTCGGTGAAAGACCGACGCGGACCCGCCACTGTAAGGAGCTCCCTGCACCGCAGGGAAAAAATTTTTTCGGCATCAACGTCACTGGATTTATCCGGGAAGGCGCCGAAGAAAGCTCCGAGCCAGGAGACCTGCCTGTTTGAATAACACTAGATAACCTACGAGGATTTAGGGAGGTGTTGAGAACGGCTGAATCGCTGCCAGCAGCGGCTTGCCGGACCTGGGCGTACAAGACTGCCCGCGGACCGGCGGTCTGTACGGGTTGGAAGCATATGCGGGATTTTCCCGCAGAATGGCTCTAAAGTTCGAAGCATTTCTATCCAAGGAGGATGGAAATGCTTTTTTTTATGGCCCGGACGGGATGAAAAGGCAAACGGCGGGTATGCCGGAAGGCACCGACGTGTATATACAAAGGTCCGTCTGTGGACGCAAAAGCCGGACCGCACGATAACGGCTGCCGGGCGAAAGCGCCGCAGCTTTCTTTACAGCGAAGAGGAGGAATGGGAATGGCCGGTAAACTGCTTATCATCGGATTTGGCCCCGGAGACGAAGCCCATATTACAAAACGCGCACGCGAGGCGATTTCGGAAAGCGAAGTCGTTATTGGCTACAACACCTACGTGGATCTGATCCGCAGTCTGATCGACGGCAAACAGGTTGTGCGCACGGGGATGACCGAGGAAGTAAGCCGCGCGCAGGAAGCCGTCAGACAGGCGGAGGCCGGGCGCAAGGTGGCCGTTATATCGAGCGGCGATGCGGGTGTCTACGGCATGGCGGGACTCGTGTACGAGGTGCTGATCGAGAAAGGCTGGAAGCCGAACGGGGGAGTCGAGGTCGAAATCGTGCCCGGCATCTCGGCGATCAACTCATGCGCTTCCCTGCTGGGAGCGCCCGTGATGCACGATGCGTGTACCATCAGCCTCAGCGATCACCTGACGCCGTGGGATCTCATCCGGCGCAGGGTCGAGGCGGCCGCATCCGCCGATTTCGTCATCGCGCTGTATAACCCGCGGAGCGGGAGGCGAACACGGCAGATCGTGGAGACGCAGCAAATTTTGCTGAAGCACCGCTCCCCGGATACCCCGGTAGGTATTATCAAAAGCGCCTACCGCGACAGGGAACACGTCGTGCTGACGACGCTTGCGGAGATGCTGGAACATGACATCGGCATGCTCACCACGGTCATTATCGGCAACTCCGCGACCCGCAACTATGAGGGGCTCATGATTACGCCGAGGGGCTATCAGCGCAAATATACGCTGGACAGCGATATCCAGCCCCTGCGTCCTCATGAGCGTCTCCGGCGGGAGGCCGAGCCGTGGGCTCTGGAGCAGGACGAGGAAACCGGCGGGGAAGCCGGTGCGGCCCTGGCGGAACAGCCCGGTGCCGTTTTGCGGTCCGCGGAAGCGCGGGATACCGGTCTGCCGTCCTTCTTCGACGATGACGAATACGAAGACGACGAATACGGCGAATACGGCCCGGAAGCCGATGGGACCGGCACTGCCGACGACTACGATCGCGAAGATTTGCCGGCGCGCGTACAAACGGCCGGGACACGTTCAGCGTACGATACGCCTGTGGTTTCGGAGGGCGGGGAGTTCGGAGAGCCGGCGGTTGCCGTGGCGGTCCGTCCGCCTGGCGCATCCGCAAGGGCTGCCGCTCCGACTGCTTTTGAGCTTGCGGAGGAAGCCCTCCGTCTCGTTACGGGCGAGCCCGGCGGACCGGATGCTTCCGCTTCCCTGAGCGGTTTTTTCCGTCAGCAGGCTATTCTAGAGTTCGCCGTCAGTCCCGGACTTGCGAACAAAAACCTGACTGCCAAACAGCTGATGGTCCTCGCCGAGGCCGTCGGCGATAAAGGAACGATGGAGTATACGCCCCATCATCAGCTGCTCGTCAAGCTGCGGACCGACGATCCCGATTCCGTAACGAAACGGCTTCGCGGCGAAGGGCTTCTGCTGGCTCCGGTCGGCGATGTGGTCCAGGTCAAAGCCTGCGACTTCTGCAATATGGACAAGGGGGACGCCGTGCCGTATGCGGAGGAACTTCATGATCTTCTGGGCGGGACGGCCGTACCCAAAGAGATGAAAATCGGCTTCAACGGCTGCGGAATGGCCTGTTACGGCGCGGTGAAGGAGGACATCGGCATCGTGTACCGCCGGGAGAAGTTCGATTTGTTCCTCGGCGGAAAGACCGTCGGCCGCAATGCCCACGCGGCGCAGCCCGTCGCGGAAGGCATCGAGCCGGACAAGCTGGTCGAGACCATCGAGCGGATCGTCGCCAGGTACCGGGACGAAGGGCACCCGAACGAACGGTTCCACAAGTTTTTTGCCCGCGTAAAAGAGCTGGAGGGCTACCGGCACAGGGAAGTCCCCGCTTTTCAAATCGAAAACGCTTTGTGCGGAGATTAACGTTCCCCTAAATAAGGCTTTCATTTCAAATACAGGTATACAAAAAAAGGAGGCAGAACCGATGGATGCGGTACTGTTTGTAGGTCACGGAAGCCGTGACGCGGAAGGAAACAGCGAGGTCCGGGCGTTTGTAAGCCGGCTCGCCGAATCGATGGAACAGGGCATTATCGAAACCTGTTTTCTGGAGCTGGAAAAACCGACTATTTCGCAAGGCATACAAACCTGCGTCAACCGGGGAGCCACACGGATTGCCGTGGTGCCGATCATTTTATTTTCGGCCGGTCATGCCAAAATTCATATTCCGGGTGCCATTGACGAAGCGAAAGAGCGCTACCCGGGCGTGCAGTTCATTTACGGACGGCCGATCGGCGTACATGAGGGCGTAGTCGACATCATGACGGCTAGATTGGGCGGAGCGGACCGTTTCCGTGAAGAGACGCCGGGAGACACCGCCGTGCTAGTTGTCGGACGCGGAAGCAGCGATCCCGACGCGAACAGCGAGCTGTTCAAAATTTCCCGCCTGCTCTGGGAAAAGCTTCAGGTTCCCTGGGTTGAAACGGCTTTTATAGGCGTAACGGCGCCGCTTCTGGAAAACGGCATCGAACGCTGCCTGAGATTGGGCGCGAAGAAAGTCATCGTACTTCCGTATTTTCTATTTACGGGAATTCTGATCAAGCGGATGGAAGGCATGCTGCTCGACTTCTCTCTGCGTTACCCCGATTGCGCTTTCGAGATGACCGATTATTTCGGCCTGGATCCGATTCTTGGCGGTATTCTCCGCGACCGTGCGGGCGAGGCGCTTCAGGACGAGGTGAAAATGAACTGTGACATGTGCTCCTTCCGTCTGGAAGCGATGAAACATATCGATCACCACCACCATCACGATCACGATCATGACCATGATCACGATCATGACCATGATCACCATCATGGACACCATCACCACCATGATCACGATCACGACCACGCGCATGAACATCATCATGATCACGAGCACACGCATGCACATGAACATGAACATGAACACCGTCACGAGCACGATCACGTTCACGGTCATGCTCACGACGACCATGATCACGGCCACGTGCAGAGTGCGCATGAGCATGAACATACCCACGCGCACGAGCACGCGCAGGCCCATCCGCATGAGGGTCATGCGGAAGACCTGCGTGCCGCAGGCGAGGCCGGTGCCTCCGGCGGCGAAGCGGGGCAGCGGGCGGCAGCGCCCGAGGCTGTGCCGGGCCACGTAGCGGCCGGCACGTCCGGCCGGGAGGGAGGACGATGATCCTCCTCCTGGCCGGAACGAGCGACGCCCGCGAGCTCGCGGTGCTGCTGGCGCAGGCCGGACACCGCGTGCTGGCGACGGTCGTCACCGACAGCGCCGCCAAGAGCCTGACCGACGCGGGCATTGCCGCCGCCGTCGGACGCCTCGACGCCGAAGCGCTGGCGGCGCTCATCCGGCGCGAAGAGGTCTCGCTCGTCGTAGACGCGAGCCATCCCTTCGCCGAGGAAGCCTCGCGCAACGCCATGGCGGCGTCGAAAGCGGCGGCTGTGCCGTACGTCCGCTACGAACGGGAAGGGTCGGACCTGAGGGTCCGGCCCGGCATCGTGTTTGCGGACGATTACGCGCACGCCGCCGAGCTGGCGGCCGTTCGCGGGGGCGTGGTCATGCTGACGACGGGCAGCAAGACGCTGCATATTTTTACCCGGCGCCTCGGCGGGCTGCCGGACGTAAGGCTTGTTGCCCGCATGCTTCCGCGCCTCGACAATATGGAGAAATGCGAGGAGCTGGGGATCGAGCAGCGCAACATCGTGGCGATGCAGGGGCCTTTTTCCAAGGAACTCAACAAAGCGCTTTATGCGCATTACGGCGTCACGCTGATGATTACCAAAGAAAGCGGAAAAGTCGGCGCGGTGGACGAGAAGCTGGAAGCGGCTCTGGAGATGGGCATCGAGACGATCGTCATCGGCCGTCCGGGCCTGGAATACGGCATTCATTTTTCCGATTATGAGGGCGTGCTGAAAGCGGCCGCCGATCTTTTGCAGGAGGTATCTTCCTAATGGACTTTCGTACCGAATTTAAACCGCTGACGGTTCAGCCGCAGGAAATCGAAGCGAAAAGCTTCGAGATGATCACGGAGGAGCTGGGTTCTCACGATTTTACCGAGGAGCAGTATCCGGTCGTACAGCGGGTCATTCACGCATCGGCCGATTTCGAGCTGGGCCGGAGCCTTGTTTTCCACCCCCGAGCTATAGAAGCCGGGATCGAAGCGATCCGGGCGGGGCGTACGGTCGTAGCGGACGTTCAGATGGTACAGGTGGGGATCAGCAAGCCCCGCATCGAGAAATTCGGCGGTAAAGTGAACGTCTATATTTCCGATCCCGATGTGATGGAAGAGGCCAAGAGGCTCAATACGACGCGCGCGATCATTTCGGTCCGCAAGGCGATCCGTGAAGCGCAAGGCGGAATTTTCGCCATCGGGAATGCTCCCACGGCTTTGCTTGAGCTGATCCGTCTCGTCAAGGAAGGCGAAGCGCGCCCGGGCCTCATCGTTGGCGTTCCGGTCGGTTTCGTTTCCGCCGCGGAATCCAAAGAAGAGCTGCTGCAGCTCGACGTGCCGTTCATTACGAATATCGGCCGCAAGGGAGGCAGCCCGGTCGCAGTGGCGGCGGTCAATGCGCTGTCTCTGATGGCAGAGAAGCGGGGGTAAGCTTACGCCTATGGAAGAGCAGGCAGCCAAACCGCTCCGACACGGCTATACGACAGGCTCCTGTGCAGCCGCAACGGCCAAGGCGGCTCTAACGGCGCTGATCGAGCAGGAGCCGCAAAGCGAAGCGACGATCCGGCTGCCGATCGGAGAGGTCGTCACGTTTACGATGACGGCCTGTTCGGTTGGAGAGGACACGGCTTCGGCCGAAACGGTCAAAGACGGGGGAGACGATCCCGACGCGACTCACGGCGCCAAGATTATTACCGAGGTGAAATGGCTTCCGGAACCCGGCATCGTCATTGACGGCGGAATCGGAGTCGGACGGGTCACCAAACCCGGTCTGCCCGTTCCGGTCGGCGAGGCGGCGATCAATCCCGTTCCGCGCAAAATGATCCGGGAAGCGGTAGAAGACGTTCTGAACGTGTACGGTTTTGACCGGGGCGTTAAGGTCGTCGTTTCCGTTCCCGACGGGGAAGAAATCGCGAAGAAAACATTGAACGGCCGTCTGGGGATTATCGGCGGCATTTCCATTCTGGGAACGCGGGGAACCGTCGTCCCTTTTTCCACGTCGGCCTACAAAGCGAGCGTGGCCCAGGCGGTCCGGGTAGCCGTACGCTGCGGCTGCGAGCACATCGTGCTCTCGACCGGAGGACGCTCGGAGAAGTTCGGCATCGACCTGTATCCGGAGCTTCCGGAAGAAGCTTTTGTGGAGATGGGGGACTTCGTCGGCTTCGCCTTGAAGCAGTGCCGCAACCAGGGCGTGAAGAAGATTACACTCGTCGGCATGATGGGCAAGTTCTCCAAGCTGGCGCAGGGCGTCATGATGGTCCATTCCAAAAGCGCTCCCGTAGATTTCGGGTTTCTGGCCGAACTCGCGGAAGCGGCCGGCGCGGATGAGGAGCTGGTCGGCGAAGTTCTGTCGGCCAACACCGCTTCCCAGGTGGGAGACCGCATGCAGGAGCTGGGGAAGACGGCTTTTTTCGAGGAAATGAGCAGCCGCTGCTGCCGGGAGGGCCTGAAAGAAATGGGGCTCGATCCGGCGGCGCGGGAGAAGGACGGGACGGTCGCGATCGAAACGATCCTGATCTCGATGAAAGCCCAGCTTCTAGGCCGGGCTGTTTTATACGGAAAGGGGAAAGAAGAGTGAGCAAACCCATTAAAGTGATCGGGATAGGGGATAACGGGGCGGACAGCCTGCTGCCGGCCTACCGGCAGTGGATCGAGGAAAGCGAGGTTCTGGTCGGAGGGGAGCGGCACCTGGCTTTTTTTCCGGATTACCGGGGGGAGAAGAAGGTGCTGAAAGGCGGCCTGTCGGCCATGACGGATGAGCTCGCGGCGGAGGAGCGGACGGTTGTCGTGCTGGCATCGGGCGATCCCTTGTTCTATGGCATCGGCTCCCTGCTTGCGCGTAAGCTCCGGGTGGAGCTGTACCCGTATCTGAGCTCGCTTCAGCTTGCATTCGCCCGGATGGGCGAGAGCTGGCAGGACGCGCACGTCGTATCCCTGCACGGCCGCAGCATCAAAGGGCTCGCGCAGCGCATAGACGGCAGGCCGAAGGTGGCGCTGCTGACGGACGAGCACAATACGCCGGCCGCTATCGCCGCTTATTTGCTCGAGTACGGCATGACGGAATACCGCGTTTTCGTAGCGGAAAATGCGGGCGGGGCCGCTGAGCGCACGGGCTGGTACGAGCTGGAGCAGCTTGCGCGTACGGAGTGTGCGCCGCTTAACCTGGTGGTGCTGAAGAGCACGGGCCCTTCACCGGCCTGGCCGCTCGGCATCCTCGACGAGCAGTTCGCCCAGCGCAAGCCCGACAAAGGGCTGATCACCAAGCGCGAGGTGCGCGTCCTCAGTCTTGCCCAGCTTGCTCTCCGGCCGGACAGCATCGTGTGGGATATCGGCACCTGCACCGGTTCCGTTGCCATCGAGGCGGGAAGGATCGCCCGCGAGGGGGCGGTTTTTGCGATAGAGAAAAACGAGGGAGATCTCGCCAACTGTCATGAAAACGCGCGGCGTTTCCGGGTCGATCTGACGGCCGTGCACGGAAAGGCGCCCGAAGGGCTGGAGGCTTTCCCCGACCCCGATGCGATTTTTATCGGCGGCACCGGCGGAGAGATGAGGGAACTGCTGCGCCTTTGCGCTTCACGGCTGAGACCGGGGGGCCGCATTGTGCTCAATGCCGTGACCATCGAGAATTTAAGCGACGCGATGCGCGCTTTTGCCGAAGAAGGGATGCGCACGGATATCCAGCTTCTCCAGGTTTCGCGGAGCAAGCCGATTTTGCAGCTGACGCGGTTTGAAGCGCTGAATCCGGTCTATATCGTGACCGCTTCGCACATTCCCGAAAAAATTACGGACACATCCGACATATCTGTACATAAAGGAGACGCAGCCACATGAGCGAATATGCAGCAAGCGATACCCGGGCGGCGGGTGCAGGACAGCCCGAGGGCCGAGCGGAATCCGGAGGGACAGGGACCCTGTACGGGCTCGGAGTAGGTCCGGGAGATCCGGAGCTTTTGACCGTAAAAGCGTTCCGCATTCTCAAGCAGTCCCCGGTCATCGCGTATCCGCGCAAAAAAAGCGGTGCCCAAAGCTACGCGCTGACGATTGCCGAAACTTACGTCGATACGACGGCGAAGGAAATGCTGGGGCTTACTTTTCCGATGACGAAAGACCGGGAAGCCCTTGAAAAAAGCTGGAACAAGACGGTGGATGCCGTATGGGAGCATCTGGCCGCCGGTCGGGACGTCGCTTTTCTTACGGAGGGCGATCCCATGCTTTACAGCACGTTTATCCATATGATGCGTTTTCTGAAGCAGCGTCATCCCGAAGCGAAAACCGTCTCGGTACCGGGAATTTCTTCCGTCAACGCTTCGGCATCCCGGCTCGGCATCCCGCTGGCCGACGGAGACGAGCGGATCGCCATCGTTCCGGCAACGGACAATTATACGGCGGTCCGGGAAGCGATCGAAGAGCATGACTGCGTCGTGTTTATCAAGGTCGCGAAAGTGATCGATCTTATGCTGCAGGTGCTCGGGGACCTGGGTCTCACGGACAAAGCGGCCGTGCTCACGAAAGTGACGTCCGCCGAAGAATCCGTCTGGCTGGACGTGCGGGAGCTTCAGGGAAGGCAGCTTGAATATCTGACTTTGATGGTGGTGAGAAAATGAGCCGTGTAGTTATCATCGGTGCGGGTCCCGGAGATCCCGATCTGATTACGGTAAAAGGGCTGCGTCTGCTGCAGGAGGCCGATGTCGTCCTGTATACGGACTCGCTTGTTAACGACGACCTGATTGCCCGGGCCAAACCCGGGGCGGAAGTGCTCAAAAGCGCGGGCATGGAGCTGGACGAAATGGTCGCCCTTATGATCGGGCGGGTGCGGGAAGGAAAGCTGGTCGCGCGTGTTCATACGGGGGATCCTGCCGTATACGGAGCGATTATGGAACAGATGTCTCAGCTCAAAAAAGCCGGCGTTCCCGTTGAAATCATTCCGGGCGTAAGCTCGGTATTCGGCGCCGCCGCGGCGCTTCAGGCGGAACTCACGATCCCGGATCTCACCCAGACGCTTATTCTGACGCGGGCGGAGGGCAGAACGCCTGTGCCGGAAGCGGAGCAGCTCCGGGAGCTGGCCAAGCATCACTGTACCCTGGCCTTGTATTTAAGCGCAACTCTGGTTAAAAAGGTCGTCGGTGACCTGCTGGAGGCGGGCTGGAGCAAGGATACGCCGGTAGCCGTCGTCCAGAAAGCAACCTGGCCCGACGAGCTTATCGTCCGCACGACGGTGGAGAATCTGGAAGCGGATATGCGGAGCAACGGAATTCGCTCCCACGCGATGATTTTGGCGGGGTGGGCGCTGGACCCTCATATTCATGATAAGGAATACCGCTCCAAGCTGTATGACAAATCGTTTACGCACCGCTACCGCCGCGGGGTGAAGCCATGATTTCCCTTCAAGAAGGAATCGTGCCGGAAATCCGGGTACGGTCCGATTATGCGGTAGTCGCCATCACGAAGCACGGGGTGGAGCTTGCCCGCAGCCTGCTCCGCTCATTCGGCGGCGTGGACGTTTATTACATGAGCAAGTTCGCGCGCGGGGATGAGGACGTTGTCTCTGCCGGGACTGCGGAGCATGCATCTTCCCCCGGTGCAGACGGGAGCGGGGCCACGGGCTCCGGCGAGGTTGGAGCGAAAGCGCCGGCCTCGGCAGAAGCCGCAAATGCGGAAGTATCCGCGACTTCCGCCGTATCCGGGACCGTACCCGCCACGGCCGGCAGCCTCTACTCGGGCATCCAGCTTTTCGAAGGCAGTGTCAGGATGCTGTTTCCCGCGCTATTTCCCGCGTACAAAGGGATTATCTGCATCATCTCGCTCGGCGCCGTCGTACGCATGATTGCCCCGCTGCTGCAGGACAAGAAGAAAGACCCGGGCATCGTCGTTATCGACGATAAAGGGGAGCATGTCATCAGCGTGCTGTCCGGACATTTGGGCGGCGCGAATGAACTGACCCGCGAAGTCGCCGCCGCGATGGGGGCCCGTGCGGTCATCACGACCGCTTCGGATGTCCAGAAAACCATCGCGGTCGATTTATTCGGCCGGCGGTTCGGCTGGGAGTGGGAATCCGCCGACAAACTGACACCGGTCAGCGCTTCGGTCGTCAACGAGGAGCAGGTCGCCGTCGTCAACGAATCGGGGGAGCCGGGCTGGTGGACGCTGGACACTCCCGTTCCGCCTAACATCACCAGCTACGGCAGTGTCCGGGAGGCGCTGGCAGCGGAGCCGCATGCGGCGCTCGTCGTCACGCACCGGCTGCTCGCGGAGGACGAGCGGGCGATTCTGAGCAATGGCGTCCTTTACCGGCCGAAGGTGATCGTACTCGGCATCGGCTGCAACCGGGGAACGCCGGCTGAAGAGATCGAGGAGGTGATCGGCTCCACGCTGGCAGAGCTGGCCTTCTCGATCCGCAGCGTGAAGACGGTATGCACCATCAACCTGAAGGCGGATGAGGAAGGGCTCCTGGCCGTCTGCGGCAAGTACGGCTGGCCTTTGGTCACTTATACGCCGGAGGAGCTGAACGAAATGCCGATGGATCAGCCGTCTTCTACGGTGTTCAAATATACGGGCGCCTACGGAGTCAGCGAGCCTGCCGTCAAAAGATTCATCGGCGGCTCCGAACCCTTGGCCCTTGTGAAGAAAAAATCCGGCAACGTAACCGTTTCAGTCGGTATTCAGCCGTTCACCGGAGAGCCTGCGCAGTGAGCGTGAGCAAACGGCAGGCGGCCGGCAGCCGGCAGCCGGCAGCGGCATATGGAAAGAGAGGGGCAGAAATGACTGCTGAGCAGGAAAAAGAACCGGGAATCCTCTCCGGAACGGCGGAATCATCCGCGGCGGATTTTATCCCGAATGCGGACCGTCCGGTCGTCAGCCGGGCTAAGCGGCTCCTCATCGCTGGAACGGGCAGCGGGGTAGGCAAGACGACCGTCACGATCGGCATTATGGCCGCATTGAAAGCGAGAGGCTTGTCCGTCCAAGGCTTCAAATGCGGTCCCGATTATATCGATCCGACTTATCACACCGCGGTAACGGGCCGCCAGTCACGGAACCTGGACAGCTGGATGCTGCCGGCGGACACCGTGCGCGAAATTTACTGCCGGGCGTCGGCGGACGCCGATATCGCCGTCATCGAAGGCGTAATGGGTTTTTATGACGGCAAAAACCCGAAAACGAACGAAGGCAGCTCGGCCGAAATCAGCCTGCTGCTCCAGTGCCCGGTCATTCTGGTCGTGAACTGCAAAAGCATGGCGCGCAGCGCGGCCGCGATCGTGAAGGGGTTCCAGCTTCTGGACCCGCGCGTCAGGATCGCGGGGGTTTTCGCCAATCTGGTCGGCAGCGAGGGGCATTACCGGATCGTACGGGACGCAATCGAGCAGGAGTGCGGGGTTCCGGTAATCGGCTACATGCTGCGGGACGAGAGTCTGGCGATGCCGGAGCGTCATCTCGGTCTGGTCCCGTCCATCGGGCGGGGCGAGCTGTCGCCGTTCTTCTCGCGGCTGGCCGAACGCATTTCCGCCCATACGGATCTGGAGCGTCTGCTTCAGGCAGCCGACACGGCGCCGCTGGAGGCGCCTGCCCAGCTTTTCCGGCCGCTTGAGGCGGATGGAGGCGGCGAGGCAGAGAAGGCGGCAGAGATACGGCCGGGACGTGTAAACGCGGAAGAGGCACCCGGCACGTTTCGCCCGATGGCCCCGCGAGTACGTATCGCGGTGGCTAAGGACGCTGCCTTCCACTTCTACTACCCGGAGAATCTGGAGCTGCTTCAGGCTTGCGGGGCGGAGCTTGTTTATTTCTCCCCGCTTGCCGGCGAGGAGCTGCCCGAAGGGATGGACGGCCTTTACCTCGGCGGGGGCTTCCCCGAGGAATTTGCCGAGCGTCTGGCAGGGCTTCACGAGATGAAGCGGTCTATTGCCGAGGGCATCGGGGCAGGTCTGCCGACCTTGGCGGAGTGCGGCGGGTATATGTTCCTGACGGACGCGATCGTGGATACCGCCGGCAGGAGATACCCGATGCTCGGCCTCGTTCCGGGAACCGTGACCATGCAGACCAAGCTTGCGGCACTCGGGTACAGGGAAGCGACGGGGACCGAAGGAAATTTTCTGCTCGGTCCGCACGATACGGCGAGAGGGCACGAATTTCACTATTCCGTATTCGAGCCTGCGCCGTCCGCGACACTCCCGCCCGCTTACAAAACCAAAGGAATGCGCGGTTCGAAGGAAGAGGGAGCGCTCAGCGGAAGCCTCGTATCGGGGTATACCCATCTTCATTTCGCTTCCAATCCGGACATGCCGCGCAGATGGATCGAGAAATGCCTTCACTTCCGCAGGATGCGGGAGGGCCAAATTACATGAAAATCAAATCGAATACGGAGGTGCGCCCCATATGACTACAGCCGCAGCATCTATTCTGGACCTGCTGAACAGAAGGCGGGCCGTGCGCGGATATACCGGACAACCCGTTGAGGAAGAAGCTGTACGGACGCTTTTGCAAGCCGCCGTCAGTGCTCCCAACGACAGACTTAGGGAGCCTTGGCATTTTTACGTCATCCAAGGGGAAGCCAAAGCGCGCTACGAGGCTGCAGCCGAAGCTTTTCTGACGGAAAGATTTCCGACCAAGCCGCATCTGGTAGAAGAAACGATGAAGGCCGTCAAAGGCGTGCCGCTCGTCATCGTCGTAACGTCCGACGTTATCCCGGGCGACGAACCATCCAGCCGTGACAATGAATATGCGGCCGCCTGCGCGATTTACGGCATGTGGCTCACGGCCGAGGAATTGGGTCTGGGCCTTGTTTGGCGGACCCGCGGGGTGGGGCTTGTCCATGACGGGCGCATGCATGAATTTATCGGCTCGCCCGAGAATCGGAAGGTCGTCGGGACTCTTTTTATCGGTTACCCGGCAGAGCCCGCGAAGCCTACGGCAAGAACCCCGTATGAGGAGAAAACGACCTGGATGTAGTTCAGGCTGCCGTTGACTTTAAGAGCAAACGGGGTATAATAAATAAAAATCAGTGCAGTTAACGCGAAGACGGGAACAAGTAAGCGGCATACGTTCCGTTCAGAGAGCCGGTGGGTGGTGTGAACCGGCGGAACATGCAGGCCGAATGGATCCCCGAGCTTAAAGTGGAACGGAAAGCGGACAATGCGATGTCCTCGGAACCAGCTGCTTTTTTCAAAGCCGCGGGAACCTTTCCCAGTATACGGAAACGGTTTTTCTCCCCGTTATCGGAGACGAAGGTTTGTTCTTTTTGCGGTGCGTGACGGATTCAGATCCGATAGCTGCAAGGAGACAAACGAATAAGGGTGGCACCGCGGTCTCTCGTCCCTTCGACGAGAGGCCTTTTTTGCGTTTGTTTTTCCAATTCCAATACCAAATTCGATTCACACAGGAGGTTTTTTGTTATGAAACATGTACTCTCAGGCATTCAGCCGAGCGGTCAATTGACCCTCGGCAACTATATCGGGGCGCTTCGCAACTTTGTAAAGCTCCAGAACGAGCATTCCTGTTATTTCATGATTGTGGATCTTCATGCCATCACGGTTCCCCAGGATCCGGCCGCTCTGAAAGAACAGACGGAGTCGGTAGCCGCTCTTTACCTGGCCTGCGGAATTGATTCTGCCAAAGCCAGCGTGTTTCTGCAGTCCTCGGTTAAGGAGCATGCCGAGCTGGGATGGCTCCTGACGACGCTGACTTACATCGGCGAGCTGGAACGGATGACCCAGTTCAAAGACAAGTCGGCCGGTAAAGAGTCTGTCGGCGCCGGATTGTTCACGTATCCTTCGCTCATGGCGGCGGACATCCTGCTGTACAAAGCTGATCTCGTACCGGTAGGCGATGACCAGAAGCAGCACCTGGAGCTTACGCGCGACCTTGCGGCCCGCTTTAACCACCGCTACGGGGATACGTTCACGATTCCGGAACCGTACATTCCCGAAGTAGGCGCCCGCATCATGTCGCTGGACGATGCTTCCAAGAAAATGAGCAAGAGCAATCCGAACCCGGGCAGCTACATCGCCATGCTGGATGAGCCTTCGGTCATCCGCAAGAAGCTGAGCCGCGCCGTAACGGACTCGGGCCGCGAAGTGAAGTTTGACCCCAAGAACAAGCCGGAAGTGAGCAATCTCCTGGGCATTTATTCCCAATGTTCGGATATGACGGTTGCCGAGGTAGAAGCGAAATATGAAGGCCAAGGCTATGGCGCCTTTAAGAAAGATCTTGCCGAAGTTGTGGTTGAGACGCTGGAGCCGATTCAGAAGCGTTACCGCGAGATCCGCGAATCCGGAGAGCTTTATGATGTGCTCCGCAAGGGGGCGGCCGAAGCTTCGGAGCTTGCGGGAGAAACGGTCAAACAGGTGAAAGAACGGATGGGCTTTGTTCTTCTGTAAAGTATCCGGTTCACGGTCCATGAACGAGTACGTATAAAAAAGCGCCGCAGCGGCGCTTCGGGTTATTGTTTTCCCGAGGCTTCCCGCTTGCGGCGCATTTTTGCTTTTGTAGCGAAACCGAATCCCATAAAACCGATGGACAAGACGATGAACAGCACGACCAGCAGCGGTTCCCTCAGGGCGATGGCGAAGCTGATGCCTGCCAGAAGTAGAGTGCCGATAACGGCGAAAAGTAGTGCGAGTCCGCGACTCATTGAAAATCCCCTGCTTTCAAAGTTTTTTGTTTGCGGTGCGTATAGAATTCTCCAACCGTCACATACTATCTTTGCAAGCTTGCAAATACATCAAGAATCTTAACTGACCGAAAGGAGTCTGATCCCAATGGGAACTGGACAATCTCGCAACAGCAACGTACTGGTAGTACCTCAAGCTAACCAAGCTTTGGAACAATTGAAATACGAAGTCGCTCAAGAACTCGGCATTCAAATTCCTCAAGACGGTTACTACGGCTACATGGCTACTCGTGACACTGGCGCGATCGGTGGACACATCACTCGCCGTCTGGTTCAAATCGCTGAGCAGCAGCTGGCAGGTCAAAGCCGCTAATTCTTGCGGAACTGTAATACGCAGTCTTCATATGAGCCCGAGGGACTTGTCCCTCGGGCTTTGCCATGTGCTCCGAAGCTGCGGACACGGCAAAACCGCGCCTGCATCGGCGCGGAATTCACCATCGTCGTACCTTCGTACCTAAGTTGTTCGAGTTGTCCCGGCTCCCGCTCTAATAGCTGTCCACGCGGAGCCGCTTCTGAAGCCGGTCGTCGCTGAGCCAGCCGATATAGGAATCGAGGGGCTTGTAGCTGTGGTCCATCAGCAGTACCGCGACGAACGGATACTGCTTGCGGTGCCGATACCTTACATCGCTCCATCTTACTTCATAACCCCAAGGCTTTTCAATTACCTGGGCGCACGCATGACCCGAGAAATAAAGGAAAGCCTGGATGTCCTTGTGGCTTTTGGACGCTTCGGCCGCCGGATGAATGTCGCATTTGACCTGATCGATCCACCGGAGGTTCCCTTTCCGCAGGTCCCCGAGCGTGTACAGGCCGTCTTCGCCCTGCTTGACCACATTCCATGCGGTTAAACTATAGGTGGGAATGGCCATATATTTATCCCCGGCTTTGTGTGAGGGGTCCTGGATCGGCAGCTTCTTCTCCACGAGATAGTGGGCGAGAGTCCGCCATACGTAATAGAGAGCGATAAGCCCGTACAGCACCGGGAAAATCAATGTGGGTTCCGCGGCGTGCACGGCCCACAGAAATATCGCGACAAGGTGTGCGGTAAAAATAAACGGATCGAAAATGTGGATAATGTTCCACGATATCCATTTCTGGTTAAAAGGCCGGAAGGCCTGCGTTCCGTACGTGTTAAACAAATCGGTAAAGACATGGAACGCCACGGCGATCAAAACCCACATCCCCAAATGCAGGACGGGCACTCCCCGGAAAATTAGGGCGAGAATCCCCGTGATAAGCAGGGTCCAAAGCGCGACGAACGGCAGGGAATGGGAAATGCCGCGGTGATTGCGGATATAGACGGCATTGTTCTTGAATCTGAGCAGGGTATCGAAATCCGGAGCCTGCGAGCCCAATACGGTCCCGATGAAAACAGCGGTCATGACCGAAGGGTTGGAGGCTACCACCGGATCCACCATGGATAAGCCGGCGAGGCCGAAGCCGATGACTAAATGGGTTCCCGTATCCACTGGCTCTCCTCCTAAGCTGGAATTGTCTTTGACGGTATATTATAGTTTACCATGTTCAGTGTGAATTTAAATCAAGCGGAGGGGAAAAATGAGTAAAGTTTTTGTTGAATACGCCATCCTGCCGGAATCACGCGAAGCTTATCTGTCCTTTATGAGGGAGAAGCTCCGGGAGAACGGACAACTCTCCTTATTGGAAGGGACAGACCAGCCTAACTTGTTCGTGGAGATATGGACTCCCGTTTCCCCTGACGAATTTACTCACATGCGGGAAGTCCGTCTCGGGAACGGAGATCCGGTATGGGGACCTATGCACTCCTGGATCAAAGGCGGGCGGGAAAAGCTGCACATCTGGCATTTCCGGTCCATCGGTCCCGATGAATAGAAGGCCGGTCCGGCTACTTTTCATTAACCTTTAATAACCGGTTAGAACCTGCAAAGCCTATGGCTTGAGCGAAATAAAGCTGCCGGGCACGAGGAAAGCCCCGGCAGCCTGCCGGGGCTTCATCCTGTCTCCGTTAACGGGGCTGAATCGGCGTGTTGAAGTAGTTCAGCGGCTCGTCGAACGTCGCGTAATCGAGGTTCACCATCAGCAGCAGAAAGCGCATGCCCGTTTTGGGATCGCTGATGATGATGTGGTCGCGGCCCGCCGCTTCCACGACGCCGCGGAAAATTTTCGCGTTCCATTCCTTGTTGTTCTCATACGTCATGTAAAAGGTGCCGACTTTGCCCAGATTGAGCCGCAAAATGTTCTCGATGTACGACTCTTCCAGGGGAAGCTGGCTCGTTCCACCCGGCGGGGGCACCTGACCGGGACCGGGAAAGGACGGATAACCGGGGAACTGCGTGCCGGGAAATTGGCTTCCGGGGAACTGGGACCCGGGGTAGGACGGATAGCCGCCCTGAGCGGACCCGGGGTATGACGGGTAGCCGCCCTGCGAGGAGCCGGGATAAGACGGGTAAGTCGTATAACCGGGAGCTGCTGCCGTACCGTTCGATTTGCTGCCTGGGTTTGAACTGATCGTCATGGGAGTACACCCTCCTTGTAATGCCCATTAAGTTCGCTTTTGCGCCGGCTTTTGCCGGATGGGCGTTTTTCCTTACTTAGCATATGGGCTAGGCGCTTGTCTCGTGACATAAAAAAAACCTTGAGCCGGCACAAGGCCGTATTCAAGGTTATTCATAAGGGCTACTCCGCGGCGAGAATGAATTTGTATCCGACTCCCCACACGGTTTTTATGTATTTGGGATCTTTGGGATCGACTTCGATCTTCTTGCGCAAATTTGCGATATGTACATCAATGGCCCGTTCCGTTACGAACGAATCAATGCCCCTGATCCGGTTAAGCAGCTCTTCGCGGCTGAACACTTTCCCCTCATGGAGCCAGAGCAGTTTAATAAGTTCAAATTCGGAAAAAGTAGTCTCCACAGGCGCATGGTTGACGTACAAACAGCGCTTGTCGGTATCCACATGGATGGACGGCGGAGCCTCCCGTGCCGCCGGAGCGGATTTGGCCTGTACGATTTGAGACCGTCTGAGTAAAGCCTGAATTCTGGCGGAAAGCTCCCGCATGCTGAAAGGTTTGCATAAATAATCGTCGGCGCCGATCAGCAGGGCTTTTACGCGGTCGGACACATCGTTCTTCGCAGAAACCATGAGGATAGGCAAGGAAGATAGACTGCGGATATCGGCGCACAGCTTCATCCCGTCGGAATCGGGGAGCATGATATCGAGCACGATCAGGTCAGGTTCGAATTCCTTGAATAGCCGGAGCCCCGATTGACCGTCCGAAGCGCGTTTTACCGTATACCCGTCTTCCACCAGGTAAATCGACATCATATCCCCAATGCTGTTATCGTCCTCAATGATCAGAATGCTCGACATTAAGGGGGACCCTCCTTGCATGAGGTTGATGAAAATTGTTAGGAAAATGTTTAGGAATCTAAAACTTTTTTAACTGCTTTCTTTAATTTTCCTAAAACGATTAATTTATCTATAACTATACTAAATCCGTTTTGTGCCGTCTAGGAAAGAATTCGTCGGGGACGCGGCGGGTCGGTCTGTCCGAATTCGACAATATGATGACAACTCATGCCATTACATTGTCAAACGTTGTCCTGCTTGATATGATGAGTGGGTACGAAAGACAGATGACTCGTTATGGTTTTGATGAATTTCTATGGAGGTTGAGATCCTTGGATAAACAATTAGGATACAAGGCTGCTCCCGATACGGTGCTTCACGCGGATCATCAAGCGGAAGTCGGATCGGCGGTGCAGGCTGATGTTCCTTCGGAGCCGGCTACCTGGAAAGATTATTTCGCCCTGACCAAGCCGGGGATTATATTTTCTAATCTGATTACCGCTTTCGGCGGATTTTGGATCGCATCGGCGGGAAACTTTACGATAGACTGGTTTTTCCTGATGATTTTTACCCTGGTCGGCACGGCGCTTGTGATGGCTTCGGGAACGGTGCTTAACAATTACCTGGACCGCGACATGGACGCCAAAATGGAACGGACGAAGAAGCGCGCTACCGTAAGCGGCAAAATCAAGCCGTCCGTGGTGCTGGGCTACGGGATTATTCTCGGCATAGCAGGTATCGCCCTGTTGTTTGTCGCCGTGAACCCGTTAAGTTCTCTTCTCGGTTTGACCGGTCTTTTCCTGTATGTGTGGGTTTACACGGCAATTTTCAAACGTACTTCCGTATGGAGCACGTTCGCGGGCAGCTTCTCCGGAGCGGTTCCGCCGGTGATCGGTTACTGCGCCGTATCGGGCAAGCTCGATATGACCGCGCTGATCCTGTTCCTCATTATGTTCCTGTGGCAGCCGCCGCATTTCTGGGCGCTTGGAATCCGCAGGAAGGAAGAATACCGTGCGGCCGGATATCCGCTGCTGCCTGTCGTGAAAGGCAACTACGTCACTAAAGTCAGCATGATGCGTTACATCGTCCTGCTCGTGCCGGTTTCCCAGCTTCTCTTCTTCTACAGCGGAGACGCTCACGTGGGACCGCTGTATTTCTTCGCGGCGACGATTATGGGTCTGATCTGGGCCTTTATGTGCTACAAAGGATTTAAGGCGAAGGATGACGACAAATGGGCCAAAGGCATGTTCATTTATTCCGTGAATTACCTGACGCTGCTGTTCTTGATCATGGTGGTCGATTCGACCATTATGAATTTATAAGATACATTACCCAAACTTGAATCCAGATGAACAAGACATCCCATGGCGACATGGGATGTTTATTTAGAGGGGAGAATTGTATTTATGGCGGGTGGCTTTTGGGCAAAAAACTGGTTTAAGGTAGGTATTACCGTCGTTCTGCTTGCGATCATCGCATCGTTTGCCTACAAATTATACGGCCAGGAGCAGGCCAGCGAGTATTTGAAGGATAAGCCGGTCGGCACCGCGGCGCCGTTTGAACTGACGGATACGGAGGGCAAAAAAGTTTCTTCTTCCGATTTCGACGACAAGGTTAAACTGGTGTATTTCTTTTTCGCAAGCTGTCCGGACGTATGTCCGATAACGACCAATTTTTTATCCAAAGTCCAGGATGAGATGAAAGCCCAGAAAGTGTTTGCGGACAAAGCGGACATCGTATCGATCTCGTTCGATCCGGCGAGAGACACGCCTGCCGCTCTTAAGGAGTATGCGGTCCGCAACCGCGCCGATTTCACGGGATGGAAATTCCTGACCGGCACGGACGAAGGGGCCATGGCTCAATTGGCCAAGAAGTATCTGGTAGGCGTCACCAAGGACAACACAGGGAATTTCACTCATTCCAATGTCATCCTGCTCGTAGACAAAAAAGGCCAGATTCGTACGTATTACAATCCGGGCAGACCCGATCTCGATTACAAAACCATTGTGAAAGACATCAAGACATTAAGCAAGGAAAAAGCATAAGCACTTACAAGGCGGGAGCCGGGGGATACAGGATGTATTCTTCGAGCCCCGCCTTTTCCAATTGCTGGATCAAATATTCTTCGGGTGTACCTTCCACGCCCGCGTAGCCGCGTCTCGTGTAAATTTGCTCGCCGTCCGGAAACAAGTCCCGGAGGCGGCCGCGGATTTTTTTGCCGGAAGAGTCGTTGTCCGTAAATATATACACTTCACGCGTCCCGACTTTTTTCTTCAGCTGCTCCAGAGCTTCCGTGCCGGGTGTCCCGTATGTACAGTAAATATCGACTTCACCGCTGAGCAGACGCCGTAGCCTGCTGCGGTCGTTTTTTCCCTCCACGATAATGGCGATAGACATATTCCGGTTCCTCCGTTCAAGCGCCTTCCGCTTGTCTGTTCAAGGTGCAGATAAGTGTCGATATTTATTATAATAGACAGAATTCCCGCTCACAAATAGTCCGATCGGCAAAGAATGATGTGCATTTCCTGGGAAATGTCGAAACGCCAAAAAAGACGGCTTGAACAATCAAGCCGTCTTTCGCGTCCTTTTGCAGGCGCTATGCTGTATGGTTAGATGAATGTGCGCGAAATGATAACGAGCAAAATGAACAGAACGAGAATCGTTCCCGTCGAAGTCCAAACGCCGTATCCGCCGATTGCTCGTCTTCACTCCTTTGTTCGATTGATCACCTGACCTTGTATCGTATGACTGTAATAAAAGGAATTCCTGCGCTTTAGCCCAAGAGGGCGGCAGCGAAACGGACGGGATCAGACAGCCACGGGCTTGTGCTTCAGAACCCGGAACGGTAGCAATGTCAGCGCGGCCATGAGGATAACGAAGGCAAGAAAGTAGGGCGAGATGGAGTCACGCAGCTTGCCCGCCACCATCGGACCGATAAAAGCGCCGATGGAGTAGGCGATGGAGAGGAGCGAGAACACCCGGCCGTATCGGTTGCTGCTCGTTATACCGGCGAGCAGGGTCGCGAGCGACGGGAAAATAAGCCCTTTGGCCATCCCGATCATAAACAGGGTGACCGTCAAAGGAAGCGGCCAGTCCACCGCGAGCCCGAAGAAAAGCACAGCCAGGGAAAGAGCTCCGGCAACGGTCCGGTGCGCGGGCGGGATCCGGTTCAGGAACAGCATGCTGAGCGTCACAAGAGCGCCGAGACTGATCACGGAGAAGAACAGCCCGGAAGTAAGCAGCGAGGACTGGGCGGTTTTCATCAGGGGAAGCTCGAAGAATAAAATTCCCTGCGAACAGGAAATCGCCAGCGGAACGAAATAGAACATCCACGGGATTTTGTCGGCATCCCCGCTGCCGTCCAGAACTCCGGAGTTGTCCGCTGCCGGCGCATGAAGCTGTGAAGCCTTCCGTCCGGCACCCTGCGATCCGGGTGGAGCCGCGGCGGTATCCGTGCCGCCGTTTTCGGGGTTCCGGGTCCGGGCGGATACGCCGTTCCGTGCGGAAGCGGAGGCTGAACCGGCTCCCGTGTGAAGCGGCGGAAGCGCGCCTTCGGGGCGCGTCTCTTTCAGCCACGGAATGGACAGCAGGCCCGTCACAATCAGCAGCCAGCCGAGAAGCGTGAAGGAGGCCGTGAAGCCGAACTGGGCGACGAGATAGGCTCCGGCAGCGGGAGAGACGACGGACGCGAGCGTATGGATCAGCCCGTTTCCGGCCATAAGCTTGCTCTGGTGCACGCTGTCTCTGGCGATTTTGGCGAGCATCGACAAGCAGGCGGGAGACAGGAAGGCGAGCACAAAGCCGCTGATGGAACGGATCATCAGAAGCTGCCAGGGGTCCTTAACCTGCGATTGAAAGATAAGCACGATACCTGCTACAATCAGGCTGAACACGATGAAGAGCTTGCTTCCGTATTTATCGACCCCGTAGCCGGCGAGCAGATTGCCGGGGAGATGGGTGAGAGAATACATCCCCATGATCAGACCGATAAACGAAGGCGCCGCGCCCAGGGACAGCGCGAAAGGCGTCAGGATGGGGTATTGGGCATGTAAGTCGAAGAATGCGACAAACATGAAGAAATAAAGCCATATTGCCGTTTTCATACGTAGCACACCGCCTCGTTATTTTTGCTGGCGAAACAACTTCTCGGTTCCGTTCGTCTTTTCTAGATGTACGCCCCTTGTCCCGTACTTATGCTACCGTTAACATTCAGGCACGTATTAGAAAAGGAAGAAGGTGGCCGTATGGACACGTTCATCGTCGCTCTGCTGGCCGCGCTCGGCGCTTTGGCCGTTATCCGGTTTCTGAGAACGAGACGGAGCGTGCGGCAGGAAACCGACCGTGAAGAACAGATCCGGCAGGAATTGAAGGAGCTTCGCAGAAAACGGGAAGAGGAGTAAAGACTTTCCGCCGGGCGGAGCCGGTATTTTATTTTACAAAGGGGGATATACAAGGAAATGGATGCCTGGATAGCGTTTTTTCAGGAGCGCTGGCTGCTGATTCTCGTGGCTGTCATCGTTCTGCTCGTCGTCGTCAGTCTTGTCAAAACCGTGGTCAAGTGGCTGCTGGTTATCGCCATCGTGGGGGCGCTCGTGGTTTACGGGGCCAACTATAAGGATACGCTGCAAAGTATCGGTAACGCCGCCTTAACCGAGCTCAGCAGCCAAGCGGTCAAAGCCGTGCAGAACGAAGCCAAAGATGCCACCTACACGGCCAACCCGGACGGTACTTATACAGCGGCAACCAAAAATGTTAAAATTGAAGGAACACCCGGCTCGTCCGAGGTGTCCGTCACGTTTATGAACCAGACTTTTAAGGTTAAAGCAGAAGAAGCGGTCCGCGCATTCGTAGAGCAGGCGAAGAAGAACGCCGGCCAATAATACAAAGCGAAGTCATATTTGTACAAAAGGAGGCCCGCATGCCTATGTTTACCTCGTTGTTTTCCGGGGACACGACGATCAATTTCATCTCGGTTGCACTTATCCTCATCGTGATCGTTTCAGCCGTTCAAGGCATCATACGCGGAGCCTCCGGTTCTGCCAAGCACTTGCTTCATATGGTCTGCGGAATTCTGATCACGGTAGTGGCCATTTATCTGGCCTGGCAGACCGCGACGCTGGTTTCGGACCCCGTCCGCAATTGGCTGAACAGCCTTGCCATTCAAATACCGGCCCAGGAAATGCCGGTCTGGAAGCAGACGTATTACACGGCGGTTACGGCTGTCCGCGATTTCGAGCTGTTCCGCTTCGGCGTCCTGTTCCTGCTGGCTTATCTGATCATCCGTCAGGCTCTTTACTGGTTTGTCGACCCCGTTCTGCTCAGATGGGCGCAAAGCCGCTGGGACCGGGAGAACAGCCCTTCCGTCATCAGCGCGGCGACAGGCGGGCTGATCGGGTCCGTAACGGGCGTTTGGCGGGCCCTGCTCGTCGTAGCCGTGCTGTTTGTCTTTGTGACGCTGTTCCCGCAGGCGAAGCCCGCCGGGTATATTCAGGCTTCGTCCCTGTACCAGAAAGGCGCGCAGGAAGTCATCCAGCCGTTTACGGGCGATTTTCTGCAAAATCAGGTGCCGGTATTCACCAGAGCCGTCGAGCAGGAATTCAGCCAGATTCTGCAGCGCAAATACGAAGTGCTGGACGCGAACATTCCGAACAATATCTCCGCGGCTGCCCAGGAAGTCACGAGGGCGGGCAAGACGGATGAGGAGAAAGCGGAGCTGCTCTACAAATGGGTCGGCAGCCGGGTCGAATACGACTGGAACAAAGTCGAGCTTTACGAGCAGCAGCGTATCTGGAAGGAACAGACGCCGGAGGATACGTTTGCGACGCGCAAAGGGGTATGCATCGACTACTCCCGTCTTTACGCCGTTATGGCCCGTTCCGTCGGTCTTGACGTGAAAGTGGTGACCGGCCTCGGGTACGACGGGCGGGGCGGATACGGTCCGCATGCCTGGAACGAAGTGTATCTGGCGGATTCCAAGGAATGGATTCCGCTCGATTCCACCTGGTTTTCCAGCGGAGGCGACTGGTTTAACCCGTCGAACTTTAACCAGACGCATATCCGTGAAGCTTAAAGGACCGCTCCCTTACGGGGGGCGGTTTTCTTTTGCCGGAATCGCAGCGGAGCAATTTTTCCATTCTCTTACATTTTTCTAGCGGTACCGGTCTATGGTAAACTGGTAGATAGAGCAAGGATAGAAAAGGACACAAGGAAGGAAGCAAGGATGCACAACGAAGATTTAGAAAAACCCGATTCCTCTAAACGCACGCGTTTCTCTGTTCGCATTAATTTGTTCTTTTTCACGACGTTTATTTTGTTCTCCGTTCTGATTGTCCGCCTGGCCATCCTCCAGTTTGTCGAAGGAGACAGGCTCGCGGAAGAGGAGAACTCGGCAACCAACCGGGAAACTCCCATCCCTCCGATCCGGGGCAATATTTATGATTCCAACAGTTACCCAATCGCTTATACGATTCCCGTTCAGTCGGTCTTTTTCCGGATTGAATCGGGGCAGAACAATAAGGAAGAGGTAATCGATCTCGCCCGCAAGCTTGCCGAAGTTTTCCAGCAGTACGGGTCCAAGACCGCCAAACCTCTGACGCCCGAGGAAATCGTGGAGCTGATGGACGTGGGCTACGATATTAACCAGCAGCAGACGAAGGCGCCGAGCTATTACTCGATTCCGAGACGGATCAAAGCCGATCTCACGAAGGAAGAGGTCTCCTATCTGCTGGAGCACCGGGATGAATTCAAATGGATCGAAGTGATGGAAGAGAGCATCCGGACTTACGACCAGGATAAAATCGCGGTACAGCTGACCGGGTACATGCGGCAGTTTTCGACCGCGCGGGAATCCAAGTACGGGCTCAGCTTTTATAAAAACAAAGAAAACACGGCCGAATATCTCGATACCGAAGATGTGGGCTATGACGGGCTTGAGCTCATGTACCAGGAAGAACTGCGCGGCAAGAACGGCTATAAGAAATATCCCGTAAACTCCTCGCAGAAAATTATCGGGCCCGTATCCGTCACCAAGCCGGAAAAAGGCAACAACCTGTACCTGACGATTCACAAGGACATCCAGAACCGCACGGAACAGAAAATTATGGATCACCTGGCTTACCTGCGGCAGCCGAAATCCAGCTCCTACGGCTATTCGCCCAATGCCCGTTCGGGTTACGCCGTCGCCATGGAAGTCGATACGGGGCGTGTCGTCGCTATGGCCAGCATGCCGGATTACGACCCCAACCTGTGGACCGGCGGAATCAAGACGACGGAATACAAAAAAATCCAGCCGTTCGTCAACAACGGGACGATTACGACGGCCTATCCGGACTATCCGGAGAACGAGCTGAAGAAGCACGCCAATTCCATCGTGTACATGGGTTCGACGATTAAACCTTTGACCGTGCTTGTCGGTCTTAAAGAAGGCTTTTTCGGCGTGAACGATTATTATAACGACAGAGGCTCTTATTCGTTCGGTAAGAAAGGCTCGCAGAGCACGATCTGGAACTCCGGACGCAAAGCGTTCGGTCCGATCAATGCCGCCGACGCGCTCAAGCATTCCTCCAATACGTTTATGTCCGCACTGGTCGGGGAACGGCTGTATTTCGACCGGGAAGACGGACTCAAGGTGTGGGACGATTACTTGAAGCGGTTCGGTCTCGTCGTTTCCACGGAAAGCGGCCTTCCGAACGAGTATGCGGGCTCCAACGAATCGCTCGCCAACGCGAAGCTCGACAGCAAGCAGTCCGCACTCGTTTACGCTTCCTGGGGGCAGAACGAGAAGTCGACCACGCTGCAGCTCGCCCAGCACGCCGCCATGCTCGCCAGCCGCGGCAAACGGATGAAGCCGCTGTTCGTGGACCGGATTACGACGTATGAAGGCGAGACCATCAAGAAATTCGATCCCGTAGTGCTTAGCGAAGAAAATTCGTTCAAGCCGCAGTATTGGGACACGATTTTCAAAGGCATGAAGGAAGTCAGCAAGCAGGGCTTCGACGGCGTCAACTACACCGTAGCCGCCAAAACGGGTACGTCCACGCAGCAGATCGGCTCCAAAGAAGTGGACAACGCCGTATTTATCGCGTTCGCTCCGGCCGATAAGCCGAAGCTTGCCGTTGCGGTCGTCGTCCCCGAAGGGGGCTACGGTTCCTACGGCGCCGCTCCGATCGCGAGGGAAATGTTCGACGCGTACGACGAATATATCGGCCTGAACGGCACCCCGCGCGGATCGGCAAACGGTAAGACGGACGGCACGGCCAAGAACTAGGCCGGAACACCGTACTGCCTCCGCTGAGGAGACACCGTCACACGCCCCTTATCGGGAGCAACACGTGACGGTGAACGCCTGCCGGGCTGTGCGCAGGCCGTTCTCCGCACAGACGGCCTCGCCGGTCTGACCGGAGGATGGCGCGGAAGGCGGCGGGCTCCCTCCGGATACGGAGACGATGCCGGAGGCTTTCCGTGGCGGCCGAGCTGCCCGCCGCATGTATTCGGCCGGGATAAGCGAGACCCGCCGTGAATCATGCCGTCGTATTATCCAAACCGGGCTCCTGCTCATGTTTGTCACTTCTAACGGGAAGGGACATAGACTGAGAGCAGGGAACCCGGTTTTTTTACCCTTAAAAGTTGCCTGATGCCAACAATTATGCATGAAGGAAAAGGGGCGGTGGACATGAAAAAACGGAGGCTGGCTTCATCTGTTAAACGCCTCATGTGGGTTATTGCGTTTTTGTAAACGAGGGCGGCCCGCGGTCCCCGAAAAAGGCGCAGACGCTTCTGTTCCGTGAGAAATGAAGCGTCTCCGGCAAGCTTAAAAAGCCGCGGTTAAAGGGGGCCGCGAGTTTTCATTTTCAGAAAGGCGACCGGGTGTGCTATACTAGTTTATCGAATAACAACAAGACTAGTTGTAGCTTTAGTGGAGGTGTGAATCACTCGTGTGTGGTATCACCGGTGTTATGTATTTTGAAGATAGAGAGCCATCCGTATCCATGCTTCAGCAGATGACGGACGTGATTCATCACCGCGGCCCGAACGACTCGGGCTTCTGGACGGAGAATCGAATCGGGCTCGGGTTCCGCAGATTGTCGATTATTGATATTGCGGAGGGTCATCAGCCGCTTTGCAACGAAGACGAATCCGTTTGGATCATTTTTAACGGGGAAATTTACAATTATAAATCTTTGCGGAGCATGCTGCAGGACCGCGGCCATGTTTTCCGGACGAACAGCGATACCGAAGTCATCGTCCATTTGTACGAAGAATTCGGTGAAGAGTGCGTGAAGCATCTTCGCGGCATGTTCGGCTTTGCCATCTGGGACCGCCGCAAGAAGCAGCTTTTCGCCGCCCGTGATCATTTCGGCATCAAACCTTTTTATTACCAGTACAACGACCGGCAGCTGCTTTTCGGCTCCGAAATCAAGAGCCTTGTCGCATCGGGAAGCGTAAGTCCGTCGATCCGGACCGAGAGCCTGATGAACTATTTGACGTTCCAGTACGTTCCTGAACCGAACACGATGTTCGAGGGGATTCAGAAGCTGCCGCCGGCGCATTACATAAAAGCGTCTTTCGACGGCGAAATGTCGATTCACCGCTACTGGGATCCGATGTTCGAGCCGGTGGACCGTCCTTTCGGAGAGTATGTGGAGCAAATCCGCGAAACGCTCAAAGATTCCGTCGTCCATCACATGGTCAGCGACGTGGAGCGCGGCTGCTTCCTGTCCAGCGGAATCGACTCGACCGCGATTGCGGCTCATATGCGCCAGATCGAGCCTATCCGGACGTTCTCCGTCGGCTTTGAAGGGCCGAACAACGAGACTCTTATCGCGGCCGAAACGGCCAAAGCGCTCGGTACGGAGCACTACTCGAAGATCATCACGCGCGAAGATTTCTTCAACACGCTGCCGAAAGCCGTCTGGCATCAGGACGAGCCGGTTGCCGACCCTTCGGCCATCGCGCTCTATCACGTGGCCCAGCTTGCCCGTGAGCACGTTACCGTGACGCTGTCGGGTGAAGGCGCGGACGAGCTGTTCGGCGGCTACCGGATCTACCGGGAGCCTCTGTCGCTGGCTCCGCTGGAGAGCCTGCCGCTTTCCGTGCGCCGCATGCTTCACCGGCTGGTCAAAATGCTGCCCGCCGGCATGAAAGGCCGCAACTACCTGCTTCGCGGAACGACTCCGCTGGAAGAACGCTTCCTCGGCAACGCGAAGATTTTTACCGAGGATATGAAGGCGGAAGTGCTGCGCGTAGACAGCGAGATGTTCAAACGGTATCAGAATCCGTTCCAGATAGCCGCCCAATATTACGATAAAACGAAGCATCAGGATCCCGTGACGCGGATGCAGTACATCGATATGAACCTGTGGATGCCGGGCGACATCCTGATGAAAGCGGACAAAATGACGATGGCCCATTCCCTGGAGCTGCGCGTTCCTCTGCTTGACAAGGAACTGTTCGAGGTTGCACGGCGTATCCCGACGAAATACCGGATTGCCGAAGGAACCACGAAGCACATCTTCCGCAAGGCGATGGAAGGCATCGTGCCGGACTTCATCCTGAACCGTCCGAAACTCGGATTCCCGGTTCCGCTGCGCGATTGGCTCAAAGGGCCGACGGGTTCCACGATGGTGGAGCAGATTAAAGCGAGCGGCATCGAAGACTATGTGCGGCTTGACGCGGTCGAAAAAATGGCCAAGCTGCATCAGGACGGACAAGGCGATTATGCACGCCGCCTGTGGACCATTTACATGTTCGCTCTCTGGCATGCGACCTACATGGAAGCAACCACGAAGAAAGCCGTAGCCGCGTTCTGACATAAAAAGTTCCCCTAGCTCCAGGTTCCCTCAGGGAATCTGGGGCAATACTTACGAGCGGTTTTTCTGCCGGAAAGATTGGCATGCAGGCTAATGTAAAGGTTTATCTGCGGGAAAAGTCGCAAGCGCCAAGCTTACGACACGGTTATCCCCTAGGAGAGTCCGAAGCAAAAGCTTACGAAGCAGCTTTCCTGAAGGAGAGCTTGAAGGAGGAAACAAGTTGAGTCAATATAAGCTGGTAGCGCTGGATATGGACGGTACGCTGCTTAACGAAGAAAAGCAGGTCTCCCCTGCGAATCGGGAAGCGATTTACGCGGCTCTGGAAGCGGGAGTCACCGTTATTTTCTCGACAGGGCGCGGCGTGCAAAGCGCTCTTCCTTATGCGGAAGAGCTTAAGCTGGAAACCCCGATTGTTTCCGTCAACGGAAGCGAAGTCTGGAAAGCGCCGCACGATTTGCTGAAACGTACGCTGCTTGATTTGGATCTCGTCAGAAGGATGTACGACCTGGCGATCGAGCACGATACGTGGTACTGGGCTTATTCGGTCGAGGGCATGTACAACCGGGATAACTGGGCCGAGGATATCACCAAACCCCAGTGGCTCAAATTCGGCTTTTACACGGAAAATAAAGAAAGCCTGGAGATCATCCGCGGAGAGCTGGCCCGCTGGGGAGAGCTTGAAATCACCAACTCCCACCCGGACAATCTCGAGCTGAATCCCAAAGGAATCAGCAAAGCAAGCGGCATTGAAGAAGTGTGCAAGCTTCTCGGCATCGAAATGTCTCAGGTCATCGCCATGGGCGACAGCGAGAACGATATCGCGATGATCCGTGCGGCGGGTCTCGGCGTGGCGATGGGCAACGCCCAGGAAGGCGTGAAGCGGATTGCCGACCTTGTTACGGTTTCCAACGACGAGGACGGGGTCGCCAAAATCATTCAGGAATACGTGCTGGACCCGTTATCCGCCCATTAAGTTTGGCGGTGACGTTTTTCTCGGGAAGAAAGGATGAGTAGACATGGCTATTTTGGGATGGATCCTCATTATTTTGCTGTTTGCCGTCGGAATGCTGGGTGCGGTTTTTCCTATTCTGCCGGGAGCGCTCGCTATTTTCGGAGCCTTTTTCGTCTACGGGTTTTTCTTCAGCTTCGAGCCTTTCGGCTTCTGGTTCTGGCTGATCCAATCGGCGGTCGTTATCGCCATCACCATCGCCGACTATCTCGTGAGTGCGTTCGGCGTCAAAAAATTCGGCGGTTCCAAGGCGTCCGTATGGGGAAGCACGATCGGTCTGCTCGTCGGCCCGTTCGTCATTCCGGCATTCGGGCTTATCCTGGGGCCTTTTATCGGCGCTGTGCTCGGTGAACTGTTCCACGGCTCCAACCTTAAGCATTCCGCCCAGGTCGGGGTAGGATCGGTTCTCGGTTTCTTCTCCAGCGTTGTCGTCAAAGTCGTTCTTCAACTGCTGATGATCATTCTTTTCTTCATCTGGATTTAACCCGCTCAGGGATACCCGTCAAAGAGGCGGACTGCGGAAGCACGCGGAATACGCCTTATTTTCCCCATAGGAAAGGAAGACCGACATGATTAAAGTAACCGTGTGGAATGAAAACGTGCATGAGAAAACGAATGCCAAAGTAGCCGAAGTGTACCCGGAAGGCATTCACGGAGCCATAGCGGCCGGGATTGCGGGAGACTCTTTCCAAATCCGCACCGCAACGCAGGAACAGCCCGAGCACGGGCTTACGCGGGAAATTCTGGATGACACCGACGTTCTGATCTGGTGGGGACACAAGGCCCACGGTGAAGTCGCCGACGAAATCGTCGACCGCGTACACCAGCGCGTCCTGGACGGCATGGGTCTTGTCGTGCTGCACTCCGGTCATTTCTCGAAAATTTTCAAAAAGCTGATGGGCACATCCTGCGATTTGAAATGGCGCGAAGCGGGGGAGAAGGAACGCCTGTGGGTCGTGGATCCTTCCCATCCGATCGCCGAAGGCATCGGGCAGTATTTCGAGCTGGAGCAGGAAGAAATGTACGGGGAGCATTTCGATATTCCGGCGCCGGACGAGCTGGTCTTCGTCAGCTGGTTCGAAGGCGGCGAGGTATTCCGCAGCGGCTGCACCTACCACCGCGGACAGGGCCGGATTTTCTATTTCCGTCCGGGTCATGAAACGTATCCGACTTATTACAACGAGAACGTTCTGAAGGTCATTTCGAACGGCGTGAAATGGGCGGCTCCGGTAAGCACGGCGAAGCCCGTTTACGGGAACGCGCAGCCTTTGGAGAAGCTTCAGACGAAGTAAAACGGCGTCAGCCGATCACGTCCGGAAAAGGATCTCCTTTTCCGGTCTTATTATGTAGGGGGAGAAGGAACGACATTGTCTAAGGATTCGCTAGTCAAAGGCACTCTGATATTGACGGTCGCGGCTTTGATTGCCCGCTTTCTCGGTGTATTTCAGCGTTTTCCGCTCGTTTATATGCTGGGCAACGAGGGAATGGCGAGTTATGCGATCGCTTTTAACCTCTACAGCAATCTGCTGGTTATCGCAACGGCGGGCATTCCGAGTGCCCTGAGCAAAATGATCTCCGAGCGGACCGCGCTCGGGCGGATGGATGAAGCGAACCGGATCTACAAAGCCGCTTTGATATTCGCGGTGGGAGCCGGCGTTGTCATGTGCCTGGTCCTGTTTCTTCTGGCTCCGCATTATGCGGAGTCGTCCGGCGATCCTCATGCCACGCTGGCTACGCTGGCCATCGCCCCGGCCCTGCTGTTTTTCCCGCTGATCGCTATTATGCGGGGCTATTTCCAAGGCCGCCAGCGGATGATGCCCAACGGCATCTCGCAGGTAATCGAGCAGATCGTCCGGTTGATTACGGCGGTAGGCCTCGCTTATGTGCTGCTCGGCGTCTCTTTGGACTGGGCCGTGGCGGGCGCTTCCTTCGGAGGCGTAACCGGCGGTATCGCGGCTTTGGCCGTTATGCTGTATTACGCGCTTAAGCTCCGTAAAGAAGACAGGGGAACGCTGCCGGTCTCCGAACCCGTGTATACGGAAAGCGCTCAAAGCCGTCAATCGGGAGGAAAACTCCGTTACGGGCAAATCTACGGCCAATTGCTCAGATTGTCCATTCCGATCGTTATTTTTTCCATTACGGTTACGCTGATTTACAACATTGACTCTTCCACCATCATCCCGCTTCTGCGGGATCAGATCGGCGAAGCCAAAGCCAAGGATATCGTCGGTATCCTCGGCGGGCAGGCCCAATCGCTTGCGGGGCTGCCGATCGTGCTGGCGATCGCGCTCAGCCAATCGGTCGTCCCTATTATCTCGGGAGCCTACTCGCGTCGGGATCTGGAGCTGGTCCGCAACCAGTCCTCCCGCGTCATGCAGCTCGCCATCCTGTCCGGCCTGCCTATGGTTCTGGCGATCTGCACGGCGGCACGCCCGCTTTCGGGCATGTTCGATTACGGCGGTACGCCGACGGGCTACGAGTACGGCCCTCCGATGATTGCCATGATGACCGCGGGAGCGATGTTCCAGATCATCATGCAGACGTCGGGCGCCGTTCTGATGGGCATGGGCAAAATGCGCGCGCTTGTGTCCAGTGTGGTCTTCGGCATAGCCGTGAAGCTGCTCGGCAACCTGATTTTGTCGCCGTGGCTCGGCATCTACGGCATTCTGGCGTCGACGATGCTCTGCTTCATCGTCATGTCCGCCTTTAACCTGGCCGTGATGCGTAACGTGGTTTCCTTCCGCATCATGGCTTCGCGCCGCTGGACCGGCCTTGCCGTCACGACGGCTGTCGTCGTGGTGATCGGCGTGTTCGCGGAGCGTCTGCTCTTCGAGCATCTCCACCTGTTCCCGTGGAGAGTCGTGAACGCAACCGTCAACGCCGTCGTAATCGGCGCCTTGGCCTGCGTGCTCTATGTCATCCTCCTGTTTGTCACGAAAGTGGTCACGAAGGATGACATCAAGACCTTCCCGGCGCCGCTGCAGAAGCTTTACGCCAAGGCGGGCCGCTTGCTCGGCCTCAGGGGTTAAAGCTTCCGCGGGGCGGCGGCTCGGCCGGCACGGCGCACAAGCTTATGACGGCATGCCAGGCGGGGGGCGTGAACCGGCGATGTGCGGGCTGCGCCCCTGCCTGGCGCGCTCTCGCGTCTCGCTCACGCTAGCACGCTGCACGCTCTAGCAAGCCGTGTGCGCCCCGCTGCTCCGCTTTTGCGCCCGCCGCGCCGCCGCGGCCCTCAAGGCTCTGCCCGGCGCGGCCTCCGGACCGCCGAAACCTTTCAAAAACGCCCGATGTGCCTCTGCTTCGGCAGAGTGGACGCCGGGCGTTTTTTTAATTCCCTTTCAGCTGAACGGACGCCAGAGCGGCCAGCTGAATTTTGTGGAGGCCGAAGCAGCATTCGGCGCTCATCTCGAACAGGGCGGGAACGTCGATGTTCCCGAAGTGGCCCGCCACGCTCCCGGCATTGGAGGGAAACCAGTCCCCCGTCTCCGGAGCTGTCAGTGGGACATCCTTCCACGTGCGTTCGAGCTCCGGACTGTAGATGCCCGCCGCTCCGGCCTTCAGCTCGCAGCCTTCGAGCTTCGGCCCTGCCGGGCTTACACCCGGGACGTCCTTGCGGATGCGGGAGAACAAATGCGGCCAATAGTCCGCCCGTGAGCCGGTGTGCGGCTGCGCGGAAGCGAAGAGCACGACGCCCTGGTGGACCGCCGGGATGCCGAACAAGACGGCGTACAGTGTTTTTCCGAACTCGATCCGTTCCTTGATATCCGTGAAGTCTTCCAGGATCTCACCGGCCAGCTTCAGACGGTCTGCGGACTTGTGAAGAGGATCTTTATGCAGGGCGAAAGGAAAGAAAACCTGATTGAGCTGAAGGAGCGCCTGAGCCTGGAATTCGGCCGTTTCCAGCACGTTTGTAATGAAATAGTGCTGTTTGACTACCCGGTTTTCAATAAAATGCTGTTCATTCACGATTAAAGAGACCGTCAGCAGCACCGGATCGTGAACATCCCAGAATTCCTCCCAAACCGGCTTCATAAAAACGGACACACCGAAGGCGGGGAGCAGATGAAACAGAGGCTCACCGGACCGTTTGGACTCCTCATAGAGCAGCAGCTGCGGGTAAGCGTCCCCGAATATGAGCGCATTCGCTCTCTCCAGAAAAGCGAAAAGAGCCTCGCGTCCGGGCCGAGTCAGGAGGGAGGGAAGAAACTCCCCTTCAAGGTCCGTCATGTTCCAGCCGCCGTTCCGCGAGACCATATGGGCGAGAAGAGCCCAGTGGAGCTCGGGATGCTGCTCATACAGGTTCCAGTAGGCCCGTGTGCGGGTCACGTTGTTCCGGTTTCTCCGCTGCGTTTCGAGGCGTATACGCTCTACGAGCCGCCGCTCCCGATCGGACAGGGAAAGCTCCGGAGCCGGCAGGGATGCGGACGGTGCCGCGAGTCCTTTCCATGCCCTGCGCAATCTTTTGACGCTGTCCCTCCCCGGTACAAGCTTCTGGGCACTTTGGCCCAAGTGAAGAGCGGACTGCAAAGAAGCCAGTTTGCCCGATGCAAGCTGGGTAATCGTGTGCGGCACCCCTGCCAGCCAGTGCCCGACCGCTTTGAGCGGGTTGTTGTCTTTGACCCCGTTGCCGTTCATTATTGCAGCCTCTTTTCCCCGGATTACTTGATGAAGCAGCCGTCACGTCCATGAATAGGATGCCCGGTTTTTCCGATTTCCATCTTCCTGCACGATATGCAAACAAATGGGCATCGGTCCTGCTTTCCAGGAAAATTTATCGGGAATGTGAGTCTTTTTGCTTACTTGCGCGTATATAAAAGAGTTAGCAATACTTGGGAGCTGGAAAGGAGCCGGGAAAAATGAAAGTAAATAACTGGAAAAAGGTTGTATGCGGGGGTACTGGCGCACTCATGATCGTTCTTACGGGTTGCGAATCCGTAGGAGGTCTTGACGTGAACAAGGCACTCGTCAACCAGTATGCCGTCAAATCGGCTGAATCGCAGGAGACGCTCAAGTTCGAACTTCTGACGGGAGATCTTGCGGGGCTGCCGCCTGAGGCGCAGAAGCTGGTAGGCCTGTTTAAAGAAGTGACGGTCAAGTTTACGGAGGAGAAAATCCAGGATCCCCGGAACGCATCGATGAAAGGTGAATTTACATACGGCAAGGGAAGCATTCCTTTCGAACTGTCCCTTCAGGACGAAGATATTATTATCCGTATCGAAGGCGTAAGCAAGCCGATTTACATCCGCAACGCGCAGACAAGTCCGCTTAACGGAGGCCTGCTCGTACCGGGACAGAAGAGCATTCAGGAGCTTCAGAAGGTGCTTGAGGACAAACTTCCGTCGCTTGCGTCGTTCTTCATCGGCCATGCGCCGAACCCGAAGACGATCGGAGTGACGTCCGTTTCGGAGAACGTATACAACGAGACGGTTTCCCTGCAGAAGCTTCATGCCGAAATTAAAGGCAGCGAGGCGCTCGGTCTGGTCAAAACTTTCCTGCAGAACATCGCAGCGGATGAGAAAGGCCTGAAGGAATTCCTCGGCACCGTATTCGACGTATTCGGACCGATCGCCAAAGAAGCGGCTGAACAGTCGGGCGAGGAAAATAAACTGCTCGATGCTTATCTGTCGAATAAAACACTTGCGGTTGAAACGATGTACGCCGCCGTACAAACCGGCTTGAAGGATGTTCTGGAGAGCTACGACAAAACGACCGACGAGTTGCTGAACGGACCGGCAGGCGAGCCGCTGCGCGACATCTTGAGCGACCGCTCGTCCGTAAACGTGGATTTGTATGTGGACAGCTCCCAGCATATCCGCAAAAGCAGCGCGGGTCTTACCATTCCGCTGCCTGAAGCGGAAACCGGATTGAAAGGGATCAAGCTGAGCGTGACCGGAGAAAGATGGAATATCAACCAGCCGGTTACGATCAATCCCGTAAAAGCGGACGGAGACCGTTTCACCTACGATGCGACTGATCCGGACTCCGTACCTTCTCTCGGGAGCTTCCTGAAATCGGTGGATAAGAATTCCTCGATTTACAAGCTGCTTAAAGAGGATCTCCAGATTACGAAGCGTTCCTTTACGCTGCCGCTGGACGATGAAGACATGACTTCGTTCGGCTTCGGAGGCTACCGCAAAGGTGACGTTTCCATGGCGCCGGTAACGTATGTAGCGAATATGCTTGACGCGAAAGTGAAATGGGACGGCGCAACGAAACAAATTACGGTAACGGACGATCTTGGCGGACATACGATCGTGTTTACGCTGGGCAGTGCCGAAGCGCTGGTCGACGGTAAGCCGGTTGCGCTTGAGCAGGCAGTCGAGCTTAACGGGGATTACACGAACGTACCTTTGAGATTCCTTGCCGAAACGCTGGGCGGAGTAGCGAAATGGGACAGCGAGCAGGATGCTGTCATCATTACACGCCAGTAATACTGCCGAAATTGAAGGAAGAAGCCGAATAGCATGAGAGGAGCGGGCTGTGAACAGTCCGCTCTTTTTTGCCTCCGGTGGTTAAATCGGATGCATGCGGCATATTCTTCAAAGATGACGAAGAGGAGACTAACATGGAAATCAGAGAGTTTCAGGCATCGGATATTCGCAGCATTGTCTCGTTGTTTTATGAAACCGTTCATTCCGTAAACAAGAAAGATTATACTCCTGAGCAGCTTCATGCATGGGCATCCAGAGAGGAAGAGGAGCTCAGATTGGAATCCTGGAAGGAGTCGATGAGCCGCAATACCGCCTATGTAGCTGTAATCGATGGCGTAATCAGGGGCTTTGCGGATATGACCGCAAACGGATATGTGGACAGACTGTATGTGGATAAAGATTTTCAGGGACAGGGGATAGCGTCCGCCTTAGCGGACCTTCTTGAACACGAGGCAAAAAAACGGGGACTTGCCGAACTGGAAACGGACGCAAGTCTTACGGCCAAACGTTTTTTTGAACATCGGGGATACGGATTGGTCCGGGAGCAGTGTGTGGAACGCAGAGGGATTAAGCTGGTTAATTTTAAAATGAAGAAAGATTTAAGCACCGGCGTTTGAGGGAAAGCGGCAGCGTGCTGAAACAAAGGTCTTAAATAAAGAGCCGATACCTTCGAAAAGGCATCGGCTCTTCAGTGCGAGACGGGGTGCTTACGCGTCCCCGCCCGTCAGTTCTTATCTCCGGATTCGCTATCGGGAGGAGGAGGGGCGTGACCCGGCATTCTGCCTGCACGTACCAGCGCCTCCCGGAGCAGGAATTCGATGTGCCCGTTGACGCTGCGGAATTCGTCGGCTGCCCAGCGCTCCAAAGCTTGATGGAGCTTCGGATCGAGCCGCAGCGGGAAGTTCTTCTTCACAGCCATGTGCCCGTTTAGTAGATGGAACTGGAGTTGATGACAGGCTGGGCGGACCTGTCGGAGACAACCGCTACGAGCAGGTTGTTGATCATCGCGGCTTTGCGCTCTTCATCCAGCTCGACGACGCCTTCCGCCTGGAGGCGGGCGATAGCCATCTGCACCATGCTGACCGCGCCTTCCACGATTTTCTCGCGTGCGGATATGATGGCGGATGCTTGCTGGCGCTGGAGCATGGCGCTTGCGATCTCGGTGGAGTAGGCCAGGTGAGTCAGCCTGGACTCCAATACTTCGACGCCGGCCACGCTGAGGCGGCTTTGCAGCTCGAAGGTGAGTTCCTTGGCGACTTCTTCGCTGTTGGCGCGCAGAGAGTAGGCTTCTCCGGCATAAGAGTCGTAGGGATATTTGGAGGCGACATGGCGCAGGGCGGTTTCGCTTTGAATTTCCACGAAAGCCTGGTAATTATCGACTTCGAACTTGGCTTTGGCCGTATCGACTACGCGGAAAACGACGACAGCCGCGATTTCAATGGGATTGCCGTCCACATCGTTGACCTTCAGCCGCGCGCTGTTGAAGTTGCGGACACGCAGCGATATTTTCTTGCGCTCGCTGAAAGGAATCGTCATCCAGAAGCCGCTGTCGCGGACGGTGCCGCTGTAGCGCCCGAAGAAATTGACGACCATCCCCTGGTTAGGCTGTACGACGGTAAATGAGCTGAGAACTACGCCTGCCAGCACAAACAGCAGTACGGCGGGGACGATCAGCTCCGCGGTCAGGGAGAAAATACCTGCTCCGATAAATACGACCATAGCAAGCAGGCCGGCAAATCCGTTGATTTTCCATACATGACGTTCGGTCATCGCGTTCATCTCCTCTAAGAAATTCATCCATAGTTTATAATTCAAATATCGTTTTGATATTTTTATGATATCACTTTTTACAATGTCTGTAAATGGTCTGAGGAGCTGAAATTTCGCTGTTATTGACACGCCCCAAGGAGCATGCTATAAGATAAACAAGTTTATCAGATTCCGATGAAGCCGGTCGGGAATGCAGGCCGGACGATTCTATTCGAGGTGATCCCCATGGAAAAAGTCCATAATGAACAAGATTTCCGGGCGGCGGTGGAGAAATCAGAGGTTACCGTTGCCGTTTTTAAAACAACCTGGTGTAAAGACTGCCATTATATCGAGCCTTTTATGCCGGACTTGGAAAAGACGTATGCCGGGCGCATCACGTTCATCGAGCTGGACCGTGACGAAGTGCCGGACCTGTGCGAAGAGCTGAACATTCTGGGCATTCCCAGCTTTATCGCTTTCCGCAGCGGACAGGAGCTGATCCGTTTCGTGAGCAAACTGCGCAAAACGCGCGAAGAGATCGAGCAGTTCCTCGACCGTGCGATCGAAGTGGGCAACGCGCTGGCGAAGTGATACTGACGCTTCCGCCTTCTTTTGAAATGCCAAAAGCCGTTTCTTCGGAAACGGCTTTTTTTGTGCCGGCTGACCGGCGCGGCTCTCTCAAAAGCTTCGATTGCGGCGCCGCGCCGCTTGGCTCCGGCCGTAAGTGCCGCAAAGCGACTACACGCCCGCCTGGGAAGCGTGCTGTACGGCTTTCCGGCCTCCGGAGATTCCGGCACGTAACGGGTGCCTTTTGGCCCCCGGCCGTGGCACATGACTCCCTTTAGGCGAATTCGTGGAATTCGGGCTGCCGCCGGGCACACGATTCGGATCCGGACGAAGCTTCAAAGCGTTCTTGGCTTTCTGAATTTCTTCCTCCTTCACGAGCGATATCACCCGGTTTGCCGAAGCGCTTCCACCCGCTGACTGCGCCGCTTTATCGCGGTTTCCGCCGCTCCGTATAATTTGCGTCCATTAAGGACTCCCTAATACTGGGCCGCGTACCTTCCGCTTCTTTCAAGGCTTTGTAACATTTGCGAATGGAATTGGCCCCTAATAGTAGCTATAATGAATAGGAGCGGCAATGCTGCTGTTCACGGCCAAATCTCTTGCAAAACAGCCTCATTGATTATAGAGAAGTAGGTGCATGTTATGTATAAATTAACGAAGCGGTTGTCCTTTCTGACCATGATCGGCATGTTCCTGATCGTGATTATGGGCGCGCTCGTAACCAAAACCGAGTCGGGTCTGGGCTGCGGTAACGAATGGCCGCTCTGCAACGGCAAGTTCGTTCCTGCCTATACGATCTCATCCGTTATCGAATACAGTCACCGGGCGGTGACGGGCCTTGTGGGTCTGCTGCTGCTCGCCACATTTTTCCTTGTTTTCAAAACGGTCAGCCGTAAGGATGCCAAATATTTCGTGTCGGGCGCGGGTTTCTTCACCGTGCTGCAGGCGATTATGGGCGCCCTGGCCGTTGTCTTCTCGCAGTCTTCCGCGGTTATGGCGCTTCACTTCGGCCTTTCGCTGCTTGCTTTCGCCATGACGCTGCTGCTCTGGCTGACGTTTACGAAATGGGGGGACTACACGGTTTCCGTCGCCCGCACGGCGGACGGCCGTACACCGGCCCTGCCGAAGGATGCGGCTCCGATCGGCCGCGGCTTCCGCGCTTTCGTCTGGTTCGTCGGCATCTACTGCTACATCGTCGTTTATGTGGGCGCCTTCGTCCGGCATACGGAGTCTTCGGGAGGCTGCATCGGCTGGCCCCTGTGTAACGGACAAGTCGTGCCGGAACTGACGGGCGCCACCGGAATCGTATTTTTCCACCGCATTGCGGCCATGATTATGTTCTTCTGCGGACTCGCTTTGTTCCTGGTCGCACGCAAGAAATACAGCCATCTTGAAAATGTGTACAAAGGCGCGGGATGGGTGCTGGGCTTCCTGATCGCCCAAATTTTCAGCGGAGCTACCGTTACCTGGTCCTTGGGACATGATATGGCTTTCTTGTTCACCGGCATGATCCACGCCGTCCTGATTTGCGCCTTGTTCGGCTGGATCAGCTATCTCTGCGTCGTCATGCTGAATGCCCGAGTGCCGGTCGGCGCGGAGCATTCCCGTCCCAAGAAAGAGAGTCCGGCATCGGTGGAGGCTTCCGTTAAAAGAAAGGGAGCCGTTGCAGACTGACTTTACGGTCGGTCCCGGCCAGCCGTCTTCAAGACGTGATTGACCCGAAGCTTGCGGAATACGCCGCCCGCTTCATAAGAAGAAGGATAACGCGCTGCTTTTCACGAATGTGAAGGGCAGCCGTTTTTCTTTTACCGCGAATATGGTTCTGACGGAATGCGGGGCGAAGTCCGGATAATCCGCGCAGCTCATAACCCGATGCGGCTCTGAAAGCATCCGAAAGGGAACCGGAAACGGCTTTTACCCGGCTTCCCGGAAGGGCCGGTGTAAACGGCTTAACCGTTCAGTTGAGACGTCCGGAAGATGGCGCCGACGATTTTCATTTTTCGAAAAAGGCTTATTTAGGGTAATTCAAGAGTAGACGTTCCGGGAGGAGCGGGCTCTTCCTATGACGCTCCGGCCCGGCCGGATACCCATGTATGGATCGCGGAGGCGGAGCTCATACTGAAAAAAATAAGGAAATGGGTGAAAGCCATGCTAAGAACGATTTTCAACGAGACGAAACGCAGCGAACGCTCCGACGAGCGGCTGGAACAAGCTTTCACTTCGATCAAGCGTTATTTGAACGTCCTTCAGCTAAGCCGACATTCTTCGCCCTCATACAGCCCCAAAAAGCTGCATAGGCTCTATGTATGGACCCAAGGGTTTCTGGATGCCCTGGATGAGCTGGAGGAGAGTAAATACTGCGCCGGCCGTTTTGCGGAGCGGGTGAAAAAGTCTTATCTCGATGAAATGCGGCCCGAGGAGCTGGACGATTACAGGCGGTATGTTTATTTTTATAAAAACGCCCTCATCCGTCTTTTTTCGGTGCTGGATAAGCTGGGATACTTTTTGAACGATTTGTTTGATCTCAAAACGGAGACGCTCAAAACGCACTTTTCCTTTTTTACCGTATTGCGTAAAATGAGAGAGAGCGGGGTTCATCCCGCCCTGCAGCAAAAATTGTACGAACTGAAAATAGAAGCCAAACAGCCGCTTCAGGTTCTTCGAAACCAGCGGAATATGGAAATTCACTATGTGAATGTAGAGATGCTGGATGATCTGATGCAGTCCCACTCTTATCTGGGCGACCGGATCCAAGTGGAGGATATTGCGGATAATCTGGCGCAGCTGAACCGCGGATACGAGATGGTTTGCATGACGATGGATCTTGTATTCCAGTATATATCCAGGGGAAGCATAGGGGAGAACGGGGAGGAGAATCATGGCGGAGGTACGCAGAACGGCTCTTATCACGGGCAGCGCGAAAGGGCTCGGCAAAATGGCGGCGCTGACGCTGGCCAATCAAGGGTATGATATCGTTATCAATTACGTACATAGTGAAGAGGAAGCGCACGATCTGGTCAGGCACATCCAGAATACGGGCGTCCGCGCCGCCGCGATTCAAGGCGACGTCTCACGCGGCGAGGATATCGAGCGCATCGCGGAGACGGTGGGGGAAACGATGGGCGGCGTCGATGTGCTCGTCAACAACGCCGGCCCTTTCATCCGCGAACGGAGGCTGTTCGCGGATTATACGCGCGATGAGATTGACTATCTCATCCGCGGCAACCTGCTCGGCGTGATCCAGCTGGATCACGCCCTGCTGCCCCACATGCGGCATAAGCGCTGGGGCCGCATCATCCACTTCGGCTTCGGCCATGCCGCCGAAGCGCGCGCCTGGCCCCACAGGGCCGTCTACGCGGCCGCCAAGGTGGGGCTGGTTTCGTTCACGAAGACACTGGCCGAAGAAGAAGCGGCCCACGGGATCACCGTGAACATGATCTGTCCGGGAGATATCCGCGGAGCCAACAAGGAGAAGCGGATCGAGGAAGTGGAGAACTGCACCGACGACGAGACACCGCGGGGCAGACCCGGCACGGGCGAGGATGTAGCCCGCGTGCTGTCCTTCCTGTGCGACCCGAAGTCGGACTTCCTGACGGGGAACATCATGGAAGTGAACGGCGGCCTCGATCCGATCCAGACGCTGCCGATGCTGAAGCAGGGCAGATAAGCGCGCCCGCTTAGCGCCCATAAAAAAACCGGCCCCTCAAAGGGCCGGTTTTTTTATTAGAATACTTGAACAACCTCGACAACGCCTTCTACTTCTTCGACAAGCGCACGCTCGATACCGGCTTTCAAAGTAATCGTGGAGCTCGGGCAGCTTCCGCATGCACCCATCAGCTTCAGTTTTACAATGCCGTCTTCCACGTCCACCAGTTCCACGTCACCGCCATCACGCTGCAGGAACGGGCGAAGCTTATCTAGAACCTCAAGTACTTCATCATACATGGTTGCACTTTGGGTATTTTCAGTCATTTCAATCGACTCCTTTCTTATTTTATTATAGTACATTTCGGGAAAAAAAAATATCCCCCCGCATTCAAAGGGGCGGCCGGCCGTTCAGATCGGCCGTTTATTTTTTTTCAAAAAAACACTTCTTATTCTGTAGCATATGTTATATAATACAAATCATATAAAATCGAAACTGTATTATAACATTTAAAACGGGAAGGATGGATTCGCATGAACGAGAATAACGATTGCTGCCATTGTTACGGAGAAGGGGAGACGGAGTGCCAGAGCTGTTCGGGTGAAGGAAGCCGTGGAGACCGGGGAATCTGCACGTCCTGCGGAGGAAGCGGGAAGACAGCCTGTGCGCGCTGCAGCGGAAGCGGCGTAGTGGCCGATGCGTTCGACGTTCAGGACTCGATCACCGACATTATGCGGAGCCTGTATTTCAGACCGGAGTATACGAGGGGAAGATAATGCCTGCCTTGCGTAAGCGGTTCTTATGCTCAAATCTCCCCGGATGTGTTACAATACAGATAGTTTGTGAAACAGGTGGAGATCAAACATGAGACCTATCATTGAGTTTTGCGCAAGCAATATGCATCATGGTACGGACGCCGTCATGAAGAAGCTGGAAGGCAATCCGGATTACGACGTTATCGAATACGGGTGTCTGGGAAACTGCGGGGAATGTTACCTTTTTCCTTTTGCCATGGTTAACGGCGAAATCGTAGCGGCCGAGACAGCCGACAAGCTGTTTGACGAAATTTCCAAAAAAATAAAGGAAGTCGAAGAGATGTACGATTTGTTCGGCGACTGAATAACAAAAAGCCCGGTCTGCACAGTAGGTGCAAACCGGGCTTTTTTTTGCGTTTCTAGCCCCAGTGGTGTTTGGACATCCACAGGACTCCGTTTTTTAGGACACGCGGTACCATGCCTGTCATAACGGTTTTCTTGCCCATCAGGCCGAAGCCCGTCTTCTTGCCCAGAGAGCCGAGAACTCCTTTGAGCTTGATCTGGCCAAGCTTGGGCGTTTCTTTCTTCCACAGCGCCTGCATCACTTCAACGATCTGTTTGCCCTGCGATTCGGCCGCCTGCGCGCTCGGGGAGAACGGCAGGCTGGCGCAGTCGCCGACGACGAATACGTTCGGGTGGGACGGGATCTGATGGAACTCGTTCAGCAGAACGCGTCCGGAAGGATCCTTGTCCACGGGAAGCTGTTCGACGATCGGACTCGGCTTGATGCCGGCCGTCCAGATCGTGGCGTCCGTGCGGATGATCTCTTCTTCGTTGTAGAGATCGCCGCCTTCCAGTCTTTTCAGAGAGACGTGGGAACGCATTTCGATGTCGTGATCGAGCATCCAGTCGCGTACGAATTCTTTCGCTTTCGTCGGGAAGGAGGACAGAATGCTTGCGCCGCGGTCCAGGATGCGGATATTGATATCCTGCCGGCTTTCGCGAAGCTCCGCCGCCATCTCCACTCCGCTCAGGCCTCCGCCGACGATCGTAACCTGACCGTATGGCACGACGTCATTGACACGCTGGTACGTGATGCGGGTCTGTGAGAACGTCTGAATGCCGTTGGAAAATTCCTGCGCGCCCGGAATGCCGTGGAAATTATCCACGCAGCCGAGACCGATCACGAGGTAATCGTAATCGAGCGGTTCCTTGTCGGCAAAGATCACCTGTTTTGTTTCCAGGTTTACTTCCGTAACCTCTCCGTATTTAAGCGATAATCTGGGATCGTTCGGATAGGCAACGCGAAGCTCCGTCTCGGCGGCCGTACCGGCAGCCAGCGCGTAGTATTCCGTCTTGAGCCCTTGAAAAGGCGAGCGGTCGACCATCGTGACCGTCCAGTTGTCGGGTATTTCTTTTTCCAGAAGCTCCGTGGCTATGGTAATGCCGCCATAACCGCCTCCCAGAATAACAAACTTGTTCATGTTACATGAATCCCTTCTGCCATGGCTTTTGTCGTTGCATCATCTTTCTGTCAAAGGCTTCTAAAGGTTCTTACCCCAATTAGTTGTAGGTTTGAACCACATTGTAGAAGGTATCCCGTTCTACCGGGATTCGTCCCGCTCCTTTAATCAGCCAGACCAGATCGTCTTTCGTGACTCCGTCCGGAGATTGAGCGCCCGCGGCATGGGAGATGCGCTCCTTCACAATGGTTCCGTGAGCGTCAGATGCGCCGAATTGGAACGCAAGCTGAGTCACTTTGATGCCCATGTTAATAAAATAGGCTTTGATATGCGGGAAGTTGTCGAGCATCAGACGGCTGATCGCAATCGTTTTGAGCTCATCCACGGCAGGCACGCGCCGGCGGATACCCGCGTTTGCGCTTGCCGGTTGGATCGAATTCGGGATGAATACGAGGAATCCGTCTGTTTCATCCTGCAGATCGCGCAGCAGGGCCATATGCTCGATACGCTCTTCGAGCGTCTCGATCGAGCCGTAGAGCATCGTCGCATGCGTCTTCATGCCGAGCTCGTGAGCCGCGCGGTGGACATCCAGCCACTGGTTCGTGTCGGCTTTCTCGACTCTCATCTTCTTGCGGTAGCGTTCGGTCAAAATCTCGGCTCCGCCGCCGGGCAGCGTGTCAAGACCAACGTCCATCAGGGTGCGAAGCACCTCTTTGTAGCTGAGTCCGCTGATCCGCGCGAAGAAGTCGATTTCGGCAGCCGTATGAGCCTTGATCGCGACTTGCGGATAATGCTGTTTCAGGGTGCGCAGGGCGTCCACGTAGTATTGGAACGGAACATGCGGATTGTGGCCCTGGCTGATGTGGAACTCGCGAATATCCGGGTGGAAATTTTCGGAGATATACGTCAGCATCTCGGAAGGCGTCAGCGTGTAGGAGCCTGCCTCGCCCTCGTCTCTGCGGAAATGGCAAAACGCGCAGTGTTCTTCGCATACGTTTGTAAAATACAAACTCATGTTTTGTACGAAATACACGTTTTTGCCGTTCTTCCGAAGGTTGACCTTATTGGCTAATTGACCAATGGTCAACAAATCGTCCGATTGGTACAAAAACAGGCCGTCCTCCCGCGAAAGACGTTCTCCGTTCTCGACCTTTTCTGCAATTTCCGCCATGCGGCGGTCAGGACTGTCTATAATGACATTCACTAGTATACCCTCCCCGTAGGATCTTTTGAATCCATCCTGTGTAAATTTTTCGCCGTACGTTCAAAATCAGAACCTCTACATAGAAACATATCCCGTCAACCGTATAATGAAGGCTGCAGGATTTCATACTAAAAAAAGCGTTAAAAGTCCGGTTTCATCCTTCCTATTATAAACCTGTCATCTCAAAGGGGCAATAAGGATAAAGCTTGCAGCTCTTCCAGCAGGCTTGCGGCAAGGCCTTTTATAAGCGGTTATTGGCAAATATATTCGTAGAGCCGGACAAAAACTGGTAAAAAGGTCTTTATTATCCTTCGGTGTTTGATGTACACTGAAATGGTGATCTTTTTTGGGATAGGATGGTAGGTACATATGCAGCAATCGGAGGAGTGGGAATGCAGACAGAAGCTTGACGTCAGAATCGAGCAGCTGCGGTCCCAGATGGTAGAGAACGGGATGAAATACGGATTCCTGCACCCGAGTGTACAGCACGACAGCAGAAGACTCGACAAACTTATACTGCGGTACTACCAGCTGGAGCGGGGAGAGTCACCTCTTGAGACGAAGCTTGAATAGGAGTATACTATAGGAAGATAAGTGGATTACTAAAAGACTGCTTTCAGGAGACGGGCGCTGGACTGAGGCCGCTCCGTACAAGGAGGTTTATTTATATGAGTCTGATCAAGATCAGTGAGGAAGCGACAGGCAAAATCAAAGAAATGCTCGAGGCTGAGGAAACGCCGGATCTTTTTCTGCGTGTCGGTGTCAAAGAAGGCGGCTGCAGCGGGTTTTCATACGGTATGGGTTTCGATAACGACCAGAAGGAAGAAGATACGGTTCTGGATTTCAGCGGTCTGAAAGTGGTCGTGGACCCGGAAAGCGCGAAATACTTGTATGGCGTCGAGATTGATTACAAGGATGCGGGCATGGGCGGAGGCTTCACGATCGACAACCCCAACGCGGTAGCATCTTGCGGCTGCGGCGCTTCCTTCAAGGTGAAGGGCGAAGAGGGCAAAGCGGAGAAGTGCGACGACTAATTAGCGATTATATAGTGAACCGGGGGATTCAGCATCCCTTCGGTTCTTTCTTTTTATGTTCGGGAGCCTCCGGGATTCGTGATAGCCGGAAAACTATAAAAACCTGCCAAGAGGCGCCCTGAGGCTGCCATCTAGCAGGTTTCTTTTGTAAAATCCGATAGGTTTAGATGTAAAATGCAAGCAGAGCGAACCGGCCCTAAGTCTGGGGCAGAGCTTCCGGTTCCAGCACCGAAGTGCAGCGCGGACAGCGGGTTGCCTTGGCGGCGATTTCCGAAATGCAGTAAGGACATTCCTTCGTCGGCTCCGACTTCGGCTCCTCTTGAGACTCTTCTTTCCTGCGCAGTTTGTTCATCTGGCGGATCATCAGGAAAATCACGGCCGAAACGATGAGAAAGTCGATGATGTTGTTGATAAAGGCCCCGTAATTGATCGTGACGCCGCCTGACAGAGGAAGCTTTAAATTTTTGAAGTCCATCTTGCCGAGCAGCAGACCGATCGGGGGCATCAGGATATCGTTGACGAGCGAGGTCACGATTTTATTGAAAGCGGCCCCTATGATAACGCCGACCGCAAGGTCCACAACGTTGCCGCGCATAATAAATTTTTTGAATTCACCGATGATTTGAATTTTTTTAGGTTGATTTTCCAAGTTCTATACAGCCTCCCTTTTTACCCTCCTAGTCTACCAAAGGGGGTGCCAGGGAATCAATATACAATTAATAGAGGATGCGTTTGAGAACGCGTGTGTTCTCACCGTACTTCATCTTCATCTGCTTGGACTGTTCCAGCATGTACGCATACAGTTCCTTCAACCGGAGCTTCTGCGGCCGGATGGTCTCTTTCACTTCTCCGTTGACTACGATGTCGTAGACGATCATGACTCACTTCTCCTTTCGCTTACTGAACCCAGTATAAACGGCCAGTATTAAATCTACGTTAAATGTGATCGTCCATCCTGTGAAATTTACAGGTTCCGAAAGAGAATATGGACGACAACTATGTTCAATATATGCGAAAGGAGTCGGATTATTCCCGTTATATGGGAAATCGGTGCGGAGATTTGGTTAAATCCGCAAATGAAGATTAATGAATTCTGTTGATAGAAGGACAAGTTCCGATTATTTGTTTTTATCACAGTAAAGTGAAAAAAGGTGTGTATAACTTTGTCCACATTATCCGCCTACAAAACTCGCCAATTTTAGAGTCTATTCACAAATTACCCACAAGATATGCACATGGGTTTGTGGATAACAGAACGATTGTTCTAATATTTGGCACATGGTAATATAATGACAAGTTAAGCAGGAAAGGTGGTTGGTATGAGACAGATTAGCGACGAGACCCTCGTTGAATCGTATTTCAAAGCCCTTGACCTTGAACTGGAATCGGAATTTGTCGATTTACTACTAGGCGAAATTAACCGGAGACATATTGTGCTGGAAGCTTATCATAGCGATGAAGCTGCGCTTGCGTAGCTTCTTTTTTTGTCCGGCGGTCAATAGGGAAGGATCAAGTCAGGCTTTCCGGAACCGCCAGCACGGAGCTTGCGCCGCATGCTTCGCAATAAAGCATATGCATGCATTCGTTTCGTGCCACATCCGGGTAGCCGTTGGTCATGGAAATATCCTCGATGGGCCGGTAGGGGGCGTAGGGGCCGTAATAATCGTTTACCCGTCCGTAGTCGGACGCGCTGCCGCTTTCGCAGTGCGGGCAGACGGCGCTCAGCGCTTCCATTCCGTTGCAAACGGTGCAGAAAGAAGACAAAGGGCATTCCTCCTTAATCGGCTCGCGGGTTCGCGGCGTCAAAGTTAGAATGCCCTCCGGGCTTTATTTTCATTTGTAGGAGTTGACGGGCAGCTCTTGCATCAGAACTTCATGTTGCTGCTGTGTCCCGGTGAAAGTTTGGCGGACGGGTCCAGATAAACTTTCGCGTTGTTGACGGCGGTGGGCGCTTCTCCGAAGCCTACGGCGATCAGCTTCAGCTTGCCCGGGTACGTGGTGATGTCGCCTGCCGCGAAGATGCCGGGTACGTTCGTCTCCATCCGCGAGTCGACGACGATTGAGCCGTTCTCGATCTGAAGCCCCCACTCCGCTATCGGACCGAGGGAAGAAACGAAACCGAAATTAACGACGACGGCATCGACGTCAAGCACCGTTTCTTCTCCCGTCTTGACATGCTTCAGGGTTACTTTGCGGATCGCGTCGTCGCCTTCAAGTGCCGTGATTTCGGTCGGCGTCACGACGTTCACGCTGGAATTCATCAGTTTCTCCACACTGTGCTCGTGGGCGCGGAATTTATCCCGGCGGTGAATGAGCGTAACCTGCTCGGCGATCGGCTCCAGCATAAGCGACCAGTCGACGGCTGAATCGCCTCCTCCGCTGATAAGGACCTTCTGGCCGGCGAACGAGTTCAGATCGCTGACGAAGTAGTGAAGATTCGTTTTCTCGTACCGGGCCGCTTCCGGCAGCTCCAGACGGCGCGGTTCGAAGGCGCCGACGCCCCCGGTAATGATAACCGCCTTGCCGAAATGAGATTGTTTATCTGTGATAACCTCGAACAGGCGCTCCTCTTTTTTGTCCACCTGCAGAACCTTCTCTTCCAAACACACGTGAATCGGGAAGTGGTTCATCTGGACGGCGAGGCTGTTTACAAGCTCCTGGGCGGTCACTTTCGGAAATCCCGCCACATCATATATATGCTTCTCCGGATACAGAGCGGCAAGCTGTCCGCCCAACTGGGGCATACTTTCGATTAACGTAACGGATGCCTGGCGCATTCCCCCGTAAAAAGCCGCAAACATACCGGCCGGTCCGCCCCCGATGATGATCAGATCTTTCACTTGGTCGTGCTGAATTTCGGTTTCACTCACTACTCGGACACCTCCACTGTTCTGCACATTGCCTTCTGCTCCATTATAAACGCCCTAAATGAGGAAATAAACCAAATAGATAAAGAAAAGCCGAGCAAACCGGTCGGCTATCGTTCCGGAATGCTCCTTCAAGGGAGCTTGTTTGGGACTAACTGCCCTTTAATTTAGTGGGAATTACTGGTCGAAAAACCTTCGTTTTTGAGGAAATTGTCCCTTGCTATTTAACAGGGCACATTATATGATTGCATGAGATTGGTGCTGCATTTCCGTGAAAAATGGCGAAATAGCCCCGCTTGAAGGATAGAGAGAGAAACATTTTCACGGACATATCCGTCAGAAGATATGTGTTAATTTTCACAAATGCAAGCCCTTAAAAAAGTATGGAAGTGAGAGAGAACCAATGAGTAGAGTCCCAAGGATAGTCATATTGGGCGCTGGCTACGGTGGTGTTGTAACATCTTTACGTCTTCAGAAACTGTTAAATTATAACGAAGCGGACGTAACGCTGGTGAACAAGCATGATTATCATTATATTACGACCCATCTGCATATGCCCGCAGCCGGAACGGATAAACCTGATAATGCACGCGTCAATATTTCCTCTCTGATCGATGAATTCAAAGTGGACTTCGTTAAATCGACCGTAGTTCAAATACGCCCGGGGGAGAAGAAAGTCATCCTTGAAGACGGCACCTTGTCCTACGATTATCTGGTTATCGGTCTCGGCGGCGAGCCGGAAACGTTCGGAATCCCGGGTTTGAAAGAATATGCGATGACGATCCGCAGCATTAACAGCGTACGTCATATCCGCGAACATATCGAATATCAGTTCGCCAGATTCAAGCAGGAGCCGGACCGCAAGGAACTGCTTACATTTGTCGTAGGCGGGGCAGGCTTCTCCGGCATCGAATTCGTCGGTGAGCTGGCGGACCGTATTCCCGAGCTGTGCAAAGAGTTCGACGTGGACCCTGCGCTTGTCCATATTTACAATATCGAAGCGGCTCCGACGGCTCTGCCCGGTTTCGATCCGGAGCTGGTGGAGTATGCGATGCGCCTGCTTACCGATAAGGGCGTCACGTTCAAAATCGCCACAGCGATCAAGGAATGCACGCCGGAAGGCGTCCTCATCGCAGGGGACGAATTCATCAAAGCGGGCACGGTCATCTGGACGGGAGGAATCCGCGGCAACCGTCTTCTGGAGGACGCGGGCTTCGAAACGATGCGCGGCCGCATCCAGGTCGATGAATTCCTGCGTGCTCCGGGTTACGACAATATTTTCGTAACGGGCGACTGCTCCCTGGTGATGAATCCCGAAGGCAGGCCATACCCGCCGACGGCTCAAATCGCGACCCAGCAGGGGGAGAACTGCGCGTTCAACCTCGTGGCTTCCATCCGCGGGAACGCTTTGAAAGAATTCGCGTTCGTAAACCGCGGCACGGTAGCTTCCCTGGGCAAGGGCGAAGCCATCGGCATCGTCGGCACGAAGAAAATGAAGGGCGGTACGGCGGCTCTTATGAAGAAAGTCATCGATATGCGCTATCTGTATACGATCGGCGGTCTTCCGCTCGTGGTCCGCAAAGGAAAGCTGCGCTAACCGGCTTCCCGGCCAGACCAAGATGATCGAGACCGAAAGCCGCCAACGGCAGCCGTCCGCAAAGGGCGTGCCGGGGCGGCTTTTTTTGCTATACGAAAGGATGAAGCAGCCAGGGGAGGAGTACATACGAAATGAGACACTGCAGTGTACAGGTGCGCGGCCTTCTGACGCGCAGCGAGCTGGACCGCTACAATGCGTTGATTGAAGTCGGCCACTATCTGGAGAACCAGAAGGAATACGGTCATGTGGCCGTCGTGCAGAAGGAGATCGACATTCTTATCCTTCCGGCGATAGAACGGCTCAAGGAGAAGAGCCGCCAGCGCGACCGCGACACGGAGGACTACCTGCGCCGTAAGGCGGAGATGGAAGCCGAGATGAAGCGGATCGCGGAGGAAGACGACGAGGACTGAGCATGAACAGACAAAAGCCGCACATAGGTGCGGCTTTTGTTCCTTGCGGGCGAGGGGGCTGCCGCCTTCGCGGCGGGGCATCTTAGCTGCGGGAGCCGCTCTACCCGCGGTTCTTGCCCGCAGGGCTGCGCCGGCGGCCCTCTCCCGGCGGGCACAAAAAAGCCTGAACGTTTTCCCTAAGGGAAACGTTCAGGCTTTTTTGCTTGCCGCGGGGCGGCTATACGTCCAGCAGACGGCCGAGGCGGTCATTGTCGAGCAGGTTGCCGACATAGAAGTCGCCGAACTCGCCGAAGCGTGCGCTCACTTCGTCGAAGCGCATTTCGTACACGAGCTTCTTGAACTGCAGCGCATCGTCGGCGAACAGCGTGACGCCCCATTCCCACAGATCGAAACCGACGGAGCCGGTGATGATCTGTTTGACTTTACCGGCATAGCTGCGGCCGATCATACCGTGGCTGCGCATCATGGCTTTGCGCGATTCGAGGTCGAGCATGTACCAGTTGTCGCCGCCTTCGCGGCGTTTGTTCATCGGATAGAAGCAGATGTGCTTTGCTTTAGGCAGCGTCGGCTTCAAGCGTGCGACAACTTCGGGATTTTCCATAGGATCGGAGCCCGGCTTGGCCATGTAGCTGCTCAGCTCGACGACCGATACGTACGAGTAAACCGGGATTGTGTATTTGGCGAACGCCGATTTGTTGAAGGCGGTCTCCAGATCGTTCAGCTCTTCGAGCGTTTCGCGAAGCTGCATGAACAGAATATCGGCCTTCTGGCCTACGATGCTGTACAGCGCCGTGCTTCCTTCTTTATTATCTTCAATTGTTGCCCATTCGCCGATAAACGAACGAAGCTCGTCCTCCGCGCGCTTGCGCTCTTCCGGAGACGCTTCTTTCCAGGCGTTCCAATCCATGCGGCGGAAATCGTGCAGGGCGTACCAACCTTCTAATGTTTCGATGGCTTCACTCATAAGAAACGGAAACCCTCCTTTAATCTAGGGGAATTCGGGTCTTACCAATCTTTCTCATTGTATCGGCTCCGCTTTCAAAAGGCAAATGAACAAACGGTGTCGAGCGCTTAATGTTCATGATGTGGACACTTTACCTGACTGTGGAAATTGCTTTACAATAGAGAGAAGAATGCGTAAAAGGAGTGGACCGATTTTGATTCAGTTGGTCATCGTCATCGTCCTGATGTTCGTGCTGTTTTTTGGACTCGGGTTTATTCTAAATATGCTGATGAAAACGACCTGGTTTCCGGTCTATGCGTTTGTGGCGCTGATCATCGGGCTGAGCTTCTATTACAGCGACAAAATGACATCGATTACGGCGGTGGACATCGCCCCGGTCATCGGCGGGCTCATCGGGGCCGTCGTGAGCGGGACAACCATCCGCACGCTCAGAATCAAAGGCTTCAAAATGTTCTAGAACGCGCTGTGAATACAGCCAGCAAAAGCCCGGAGCATCAGCTCCGGGCTTTCTTATTGGAACGGATATTCATTTGTGGGCTTGCCGCAGCCGATTAATACGAGTGATAAGAATCGTTGTAGCCGTATCCTGCGTAAGGCTCTTTGGGAACGAACAGGGAAGCGATGATGTAAATCAGGGTGAAGGTGCCGAAGCTGAACAGGACGCCGATTACGGCGATGAGGCGGACGACGGTCGGATCTACATTCAGGTATTGGGCAAGCCCTCCGCAAAGTCCGGTAAGCTTACGGTCTGTTCTGGAACGGAAAAGTTTATTCATGATTGAATCTCTCCTTTGATTTTGGTCGATTTGGTCGATTAATTGTCCGGAACCGGTCCGGATCGTTTGTCTTGCGCCGTTTCCGTATTTCATGTCTTTATCTTACCGGATCGGGAGGAGAGCCAAAACGGCCCTAAGGCGGTTTTGGAGTTAGACTTTAGTCGGGGCGGCCCCTCGTCATTAAGGCCAGGTAACATTTTTCATTCCCTTCCCTGTCGAGATTTGTGGTAAAATGATGTTCAGACCTTTTAAGGTACGGATGGAGTTTGATGCTATGCGATTGACCAATTTGCTGCATTTTACAGAAAATCACCGGTTCTGCGTATACCGGGATTTCGCGTTAAGCAGTCTTGATTATAAAATGCTGTCTTCGATCTATCAGCCGATGATCGGGGGCTATGCCGTCAGCTTGTACCATACGCTCTACCAGCAGGTTCCGTCGGACAAGACGGGCTATGCCGGGCTGGAGCAGCAGCGCAAGCTTTTTTTATCGCTGGAACTCGATCCCGGGGAGCGCAGCCGCAAGCTGTTCATCGAGCAATCCTCGAAGCTGGAGGCCGTCGGGCTGCTTCAGACGTCGCGCATCTACATGCAGGACGAGGACGACTACATTTATGAATACACGCTGTTCTGCCCGCTGTCGCCGAACGAATTTTTCCGCAATCAGCATCTGACCCTGCTCCTGCGGGACAAAATCGGCAAGTTTCTGCTGCTGTCGCTGCGCGACGAGCTTACGATGCCGGAACCTGCGGAGCTGGCGGGGGCGGACAGCGAGAATTTGTCGGTGCCTTTCTACGAGCTGTTCCGCCTGAACACCCAGGTGATCGATTACGAGCTGGAGCAGGCCCTGTACGAAGCGTCGGCCGGCAAACAGACGGCGCAGGCGCTGGACGTGACGACCAAAGGCTACGCCTATGCGGATCTCATCACCCGGTACCCCCGGGAATCGTTTAACCGCATCTATGTCGAGAATCTCAAGTACAAGCCCGAAACGATGATCTCCATTAATATGGTTGCCAGGAAATACAGTCTTACTTTGCAGGAAACGGTCCGGCTGCTGGATGAGGACGGAATGTTCGACGAGGACGGCGAGCTTCAGATCGATTCCCTGCAGTATAAGGCGAATTTGTATTTCCGCCAGGGCAAGAAGCGGGATGAGGAGCGCGAGCGTTTCCTTCACCGTGCGGAGTCCGCGGCCCCCGGGGAGAATACGACCGAATCCGAAGAAGAAGCGCGGTCGGTGGAAATGCAGTACTACCTGGAAGTTCCCGCGTTCCTGCAGGGATCGCACAATGAACACCAGTACAATTCGCTCCTTAAAAACGAGCCTTACACCCTCGTTCTGCAAAGCTTTTTCACCCAGGGGCCGGTTCCGAACGGCGTTCTGGACATTTTCGAGAAAATCGATCTCAATTATAAGTTGAAAGAAGAAGTCATTAACGTTCTTATTCATTACATTCATATCGACAAACGCTCCTGGGCCAAGTCGTCCATCGAAGCGGTAGCGTCGGACATGCTCGGCAAGCAGATCGCCTCGTTCGAGCAGGCCGTCGAATATGTGCGCCAGCGGCTGCAGTTCCGGCAGCAGGCGGCGGCCAAAGCGGCGGCGGCCAAAGCTTCCGGCGGTTATGCCGGCAGAGGGAAAGCCCGCACGGCAGGCAAGCAGATGAAGCCGCAGATTCCGATCGTCCAGAACAAGGGGCAGACGTCCCGCGTGACGGAGGAAGAGCTGGAAGCGATGCTGCGCAAAGCGAAGAAGCTTGACGAAATGTTTAATTCCTGAGAGTTCTAGACAATGGCGGGAGGAGGAACCCCGATGGAATCCCTGTCCGAAATGCTGAAACAAATGCCCAAGAGCACATGGATGCAAAGGGCGGAGGAACAGGCCAAGCAGGTGCTGGAGGATCCGCTGATTCTGAAGCTTCGCGGACAATATCCGCAGCTCGACGATCATACGCTGAAAATCAATATGAACCGTCTGTACCAGTATGCGACGGAGCATAAGAACTGCCTGAACTGCCCGGGGCTGGAGCGGTGCCCTAACGACATGCAGGGGCATTATACGATGCTTAACGTGGAAGATAACGGCGGCCGCACTTATATCCATGAAGAAAAAACGGCCTGCCGCAAATTTATAGCGAAGCAGTCCCAGGATGCGATCCGCAGCCGGATCCGCACGTTTCACATCGACGAGCAGGCGCTCAGCCGGGAGCATACGTACACGGATATTTTGCGGACGGATATGGAACGCGCCAAGGCCGTCGATTTCCTGAACGACTACGTGATGCGGACAACGGAAGAAGGGCTGCAGAAGAAAGGGCTGTACCTGCAGGGCTCCTTCGGCACCGGCAAAACGTTCCTGATGTGCTATATGCTTTATCAGCTCGCGAAAAAAGGCTTCACGGGAGCCATCGTGTACATGCCGGATTTTGCGGAGGATCTCAAGGGGATGTTCGGGGAGCCGCAAAAGCTGAAGGAGACGATCGAGCTGCTGAAGGAAACGGAACTTCTGGTCTTCGACGATATCGGAGCGGAGAATCTTAATCCGTGGCTTCGCGACCATGTATTGGGAGCGATTCTCAACTACCGGATGAACCGCAAGCCGACATTCTTTACGTCCAATTACGATCTGGACGCGCTGGAGAAGCATTTCAGCTTTACGAACAAAGACGGTGACGAAGAGTACAAAGGTCAGCGGATTATGGACCGGGTGCGGCCGTACGTCGAAGTCGTGACCGTAGACGGATATAACAAACGGGGGGCTTAGCTGCCGCCCGTGTACGCCAAGAGCCGCCGCGGAATGCGATCCGCAGGCGGCTCTTGTGGTCCTGCTCCGCGGTATGCCGCCAGCATGCCGTGGAGCAGGGAAGGTGAAGCCGGAGGGGAAGTTGTCCGGCTTATTTGTTTTTGAGGCGCTCCAGATCGTGCGCGACCTGTTCGACCATCTGGACGAACGAGCTCAGCTCCTGGGAGCTGGCGGCCTGCGTGCGCGCGTAGATGGACGTCTGCTCGGACTCGCCGTGTACGGTGCCGAGAATCGTGCGGATCGCGGTCAGCTTGTCCTCGATCAGCTCCAGCGATTCGCGGGAGCGGGAGGCGAGCTTGCGCACCTCGTTCGCGACGACTTCGAAGCCGCGCCCGGCATCGCCGGCACGGGCCGCTTCGATGGCCGCATTGAGGCCGAGAAGGTGGGTCTGCTCGGACACTTCCTTCATGAGAGAGCCCATCGCGTGGATATGGCCGACTTCTTCCTCAAGCTCTTTTAAATATTGATGCGATTTATCCTGGGATTCCGCGGTTTGTACGGCCGTCTCGGCTACGATCTGACTGCTGCTGCTCAGCTCGACCATCATGGAGGCGAGGTCCTGAACGGCTTTGGAAATGCCGGAGAGCATGATGGCCTGATCATCGGCCAATTGCTGTATTTTAGCTTTCTCGTCATGCTCGTAAGCTTCCAGAACGAGCTGCGAGTCAAGATTGAACATTTTCGTCAGGGCATGAACCACTTCAAGCCAGGCTCCGTCCGGAAGGACGCGTTTAAAATGACGGAGGGACAGATCGAGATACAGCATGTAGGTTCCCAGGTACCATTCCGTTGTCAGACCGATCCGGGAATGAACTCTGCCTACGATCAGCCGGTTCTGGATATATTGTTCGTTCAGTACGCCCGAAGCCATAGACAGGAAGTAATCCGCCTGCGTCTGCTTCAAGCGGTCCAGTGTGCTGTGACGCGAGATAAGTTCTCTCAGCTCGGGTTCGGCGGCGATTTGCTCGTAGAGCTGCTCCACCACCTCTTCCACGACTTCCTTGAAAGCGGGTTCATTTGCTTTTAGCAGCTGCAGGTCATTCTCGGTTATGCCGGTAAAACGCACCTGCTTCATCCGGTCATCAGACAATTGAATCAAAAAGGGCACCCCATTTTCTCTAGTTTCACCTGTTATTAGGAAGGGCGTAAAACGGCCTCTTACCAGAATTCTCCGTTTTGAGACCAAAGTCCTGCTTGAATGGAGACAAAAGGCAATTTTATCCCGATCCCCGCAGATGAAAACAAGAAAAAAACCTGTCCGCATATGCAGCAGGTTTCTTTCAGGCGGTCCGGATTATCCGATCACCAGTTTAATAATGACCCCAATGATGAAAATGATCATCAAAACGGCGAAGAATCCGCCAAAACCGAGGGCAACATCCATAAAGTCGTTGCGGGGCTCTTCATTGAGATGAAGTTCCGGATGTTTAGGATCGCTCATGCCTGTTCCTCCTCACTTGTCCGCCCGAAAATAAGCAGACGTAGGCTTATTGCCAGTATACCCATTTTTCGCGAAACTTGTAAAGATGCCCGGAGATTCAAAGCATGACAAAGTTGGCACAACCCGGAGGATGCCAGATTTTAGGGCTTGCCCTGTTCGGTTGAAAAACCGACATATTGTGGTATACTTTACATGTTGACAATATCCGGATCCGCTGAGGATTTCGATGAACTTTTAGATAAATGAGGAGGAAGAAATCATGGCGATCGTAAACGTAACAGACCAATCCTTTAAAGGTGAAGTAGAAGGAGAAGGCACGGTTCTCGTTGATTTCTGGGCACCATGGTGCGGACCTTGCAAGATGATTGCACCGGTTCTGGAAGAATTGGCTAAAGAGGAAGAAAGCCTGAAAATCGCGAAAGTGAACGTGGATGACAATCCCGAATCCGCTTCCCGCTTTGGCGTTATGAGCATCCCGACCCTGATCGTATTCAAAAACGGTCAACCGGTCGATAAAGTCGTCGGTTTCCAATCGAAGGACGCGCTCAAGAACGTTCTTTCCCGTCACCAATAATTGCCTCGCGCAATCAAACGATGAGAAAAAGCTCTTTTTCTGCTATGCTGAAAAGGAGCTTTTTTGTCATTTATGCGATATAGACATGATTTTTTCGATAGATGAAGCCTAAGGAGGGAGAGGCAGTGACGGAAGAACGGGGGGGAGAACCTCTCCACAGAATGACCCGCGAGGAGAGCGAAGAGCATATCCGCAACAAGCTGGCCTTGCTGCCGGATAAGCCGGGCTGCTACCTTATGAAGAACGCGGAAGGCACGATTATTTACGTGGGGAAAGCCAAAGTGCTCAGAAACCGCGTGCGTTCTTATTTTACCGGAAGCCATGACGGGAAGACACAGCGGCTTGTGTCGGAAATCCGTGATTTCGAATATATCGTGACCTCAAGCAACATTGAGGCGCTTATCCTGGAATGCAACCTGATCAAACAGCATTATCCGCGCTACAACGTGCTGCTTAAAGACGACAAGTCGTTTCCTTATATCAAAATTACCCATGAAGAGCATCCGCGTCTGGAAGTGACTCGCAAGATCGTCAAAGACAAAGGGAAATATTTCGGGCCGTATCCGAACGCGTTTGCCGCGCAGGAGACGAAAAAGCTCCTGGACCGGCTGTATCCGCTGCGGAAGTGCAAAACGATACCGGACCGCGTCTGCTTGTACTACCACCTGGGCCAATGTCTGGCCCCGTGCGAGCATGATATCACGCAGCAGCAGAATGACGAGATGGTGCAGGGGATTGTACGCTTCCTGAACGGCGGTCACGAACAGGTCAAGCAGGAGCTGACCTCGAAGATGCACGCCGCGGCCGAAGATTTGAACTTCGAGCGGGCGAAGGAGCTGCGCGATCTGATCGTGAACATCGACGCGGTCATGGAGAAGCAGAAGATTACGACGACGGATGTGGTGGACCGCGATATTTTCGGCTATGTCGCCGATAAAGGCTGGATGTGCGTGCAGATTCTGTACATGCGCCAGGGCAAGCTGATCGAACGGCATGTGACCATGTTTCCGTACTATGGTGACGAGTACGAGGACTTCATCACTTACGTGATGCAGGTATACAGCGAGAACCCGGCGCTGCCGAAGGAAATTTTCCTGCCCGGACGCAGCCGGGAGGAGCTGCCGGCAGGAAGCCTGAGCGCCGGTATGGAGGCTGCGGCGGGAGCGGCTGTCCGTCCGTCCGGAGATGAGGGCGGATCAGCGGCTGAGAGCCTGCGGGAAGCCCCGGAAGAGGCGGTCTCGTCGCCGCCGCTCGCTGCGGAAGCTGAGGAACACGCCGCTGCCGATTCGCGCAGCATGCCGACGACCGCGGAGCAGAAAGACGTGAAGGAAGCGCTTGAGAGCTGGCTGAAAGTGAAAGTGCATTTTCCGCAGCGCGGGCTGAAAAAGCAGATGGTCGACATGGCCAAAGACAATGCGCGCGTCGGCCTGGAGGAGAAGTTCCGCCTCATCGAGCGGGACGCCCAGCGCACGGTGCTGGCTGTAGAAAATCTCGGCAGCTGGCTCGGTACGGGGCCTGTCACACGGATCGAAGCGTTCGACAACTCGAACATCCAGGGCTCCGATCCAGTGGCCGCGATGGTCGTCTTCACGGACGGGAAGCCGGACCGGAAGGAGTACCGCAAGTACAAGATCAAGACCGTACAGGGACCCGACGACTACGAGTCCATGCGGGAAGTCATCCGCCGCCGTTACGAGCGGGTGCTGAAAGAAAACCTTGCGATGCCGGATCTGATCATTGTGGACGGCGGCAAGGGGCAGATGTCGGTCGCGATCGACGTGCTGGAGAACGAGCTGGGGCTGTTTGTTCCGGTGTGCGGTCTTTCCAAGGACGCGAAGCATAAAACCGCGATGCTGCTGGCCGGCGATCCCGCCGAAGTCGTGCCGATTCCGCGCGACAGCCAGGAATTTTACCTGCTTCAGCGGATCCAGGACGAAGTCCACCGGTTCGCGATTACGTTCCACCGGGAGCGGCGGGCGAAGTCGATGGTCGTTTCGCAGCTCGATGCCATTCCGGGTATCGGGGAGAAACGCCGGAAGCTTCTGCTGAAGCATTTCGGGTCCGTGAAAAAAATCAAGGAGGCCGCAGTCGAAGACTTCCGGCCTCTGGGAATCGGCGAGAAGCTCGCCGCACAAATATTGACCGCCCTGCGGGGAGAACAAGAACAAGAGGAACCGTCCATTTGAGACGGTTCCTCTTTTTTTTGTGCAAGATGATCGTTTGCGTGACAACACTCGCTTATGTCGCTGTCCGGTTGCCATAGAATTCAGGCGCAGGGCGATGCCCGCTGCGAGTGGTTTGCGTTTCCGCTTCACTAGGCTGGGCCGGACCACGCGTCGGGTGACAGGGGTCAATCCAACGGCTGGTGCCGTTCAGCGGCAGGTGGCAGGCGGTAGGTGGGGGGTTGTGCCGTGTCAGCACCGAGTGCCTGGAAGTCTGCGGAAGTGCTTCTGCAGGCGGATGTAGTCGGACACTGACATTAGGACACCGCTTCAAGAAGCCGCTGCAGATCCTAGACGGGCCGCCGGTTGTGCCTGCCTGCGCGGGTCATCCCCCGCTTGTGGAGCCAGGATACCGCCAGGGCGACCGCTGCCGGCAGCGCCATATAGAGCAGGCCGAGCGCAGGCGTGCTTGCCGTCAGTCCTTCGCCCGTGAGCAGGGACAGGCCCATAAGGATGCTGTCCATGGCCGTATGGGCGAAAAGGGCGGTCAGGAACCCGTACCGCAGGAAGGCATAGCCGAATACGAGGCCGAGCACCGTTACCTCAATCAGCCTGGTGTACACGGGGTAGATCGGGTAGGCGGTGTGTCCCGCCGCCCAGATAAGGCTCGGCAGAAGCACGGCCAGCCATCTGTACCGGAGCAGCCTGCTGAACAGGGCGACGCCTAGCAGCCGGAAGGTGGCTTCCTCCGATATGCCCGCCGCCCAAGCCATCAGCGGAAGAAGGGCGGGCTGCAGCATGTTGCGGGGAGAGGACATCGGGTCGTTCACCGACCAGACGCCGAAGCCTTTCTCCGCCACAAGGAACAGCACCTGCTGGAGGCCGAGCAGGAAAAGGCAGAGCAGATACCCCTGCACCATGCCGCGGGTTACGCGCGAACCGAAGTCGGCGTCGCGCCAGCGGGGCATGACGGACTTTCCTTCGCGTCTCCACAAGGCTTCGCCCGCCGTGAAGGAGAAGTAGACGGCCGCGGCCATCAGCAGCGTGACGAAATTGATCAGCACGATCGAAAGCATCGCTTCCTGACCGCTTCTCGTCAGTGTGCTGCCGGCTTTGTAGGCCGGGTACATGTTGATGTTGTTCATGACGTAGATCACGGCATACACGGCCGTTAACAGGGCGCCCCGCGAAAAATCGACCGTCCTCCATTTAAGGACGGTGTAGCCCAGAGCGATCAGGGCCATCAGGCCGTTCCCCCACAAGCTGATGCGGGTCCACATGGAGGCGGTATCCTCCTGGTGCTCCAGCCATGAGGTAAAAGCGGCGGGAAGCCCGAACGACTGGGTGAACGAGGAAACGGAGGCGCCGTCCAGCTCCACACCGATCGTCAGCTTCGCGTCCCCGACAGGCTCTTTCTGCCGCTCGAACAGCAGCTGGCCGGATTTGGCGGCAGGAGGGCTGATCCGCTTGAACTCCGCCTCTTCGTAGCCCTGTCTTGTTATCGCGTCCCGGGCGAGCTTCTCCGCATCGGGGGCGGACACGGCCGCCCGCTCTTCGCCGCCGGTGCCGGACCAGCCGATGACGGCTTTCGTCGTCATGTGGATGTCGATGATCCACTTGCGGTCCGAGGGAGAAGGCTCGGCGACCTCTACCCGGTAGTAATCGACGGGTATCCGGCTGGCGTAGCTTTTGTCATACACCTTTTGAAGCTTCTCTTTGGTGAGATAGCCGCTCAGTTCCTTCTCCGATTGATAGCTGACGAAAGTACCGGGAGAGCCTCCGGCGGCAACGCTGCCTGTGCCGCTTTCGATAGCGGTGTCCGGCCGCTGCCGCAGCCATTCGACCGCCGCGTCCGCGGCCTGTTCTTTCGTAATGGAAGCAGCCGTTTCGTAAGGATCGGAACCGGCGGGAGCGGCCCCGGTATTGTAGATATAAACCACGGCCGCATACAGAAGGAATCCGGTCAGGGCCAGAAGCAGCAGCGGTTTATCCGGACCGTATTTTTTCATGGTCAGCTCCTTCACCGATCGTTTTTTTTACCGTATCACAGTTTGCGTAAGGATGCCAATTCGTGTCTCCCAGTTAGCTGCAGGAAGATTGTCTAAGTTTCCTCCCGTAAAATCCGGTTAAAAGGGCTTTGTGCTTGTTTAATAACAGATATATAATGCGGATGATCATTTCTTCGCACAACTTCATACGCCGAATTTCCGCAGGAAAACGGGGGAACCATACATTGGGGTGAATTTTACCGCTTGTGCCTGAATCGGGCAGGGTAAATAGGGTGGCCTGTACATCCGAATCCGTCAGCTAACTTCGTAGGCGACCAGCAGGAACCATAACCGAAAGGGCAGTGGGACTCCAGTGTCTTTTTTGTGCTTCATATAGGAGGAAATCATGTGCTAAAAAAGTCGAGATTTACGCCGCCGCAGATTCTCGTTCTCGGGTTCGCGCTCATTATTTTTATCGGCTCCGGCCTGCTGATGCTGCCGATCTCGTCAACGGACGGGCTTCCGCTTCCGTTCATCGACGCCCTCTTTACGGCCACCTCGGCTACCTGCGTGACAGGTCTGGTCGTGGTTGACACCGGAACGCATTTTACGACGTTCGGGCAAATCGTAATTATTTCGCTCATTCAAATCGGCGGCCTCGGTTTCATGAGTATGGCGACGCTTTTTGCCTTTATCCTGCGCAAGAAGATATCGCTCCGCGAAAGACTGCTGCTCCAGGAAGCCTTGAACCAGGGCAGCATGGAAGGCATTGTACGCCTTTTCCGGAAAGTACTGATTTACTCGCTGACGATCGAAGGAATCGCGGCCGTCCTGTTCACGGCCCGCTGGTCGATGGATCTGGGTTTTCCGAAGGGGCTGTACTATGGCATCTGGCACGCCGTTTCCTTTTTCAACAATGCGGGGTTTGACCTGTTCGGTCCGATCACGGGCCCCTTCACTTCGCTGACCGCTTACGCCGACGATTTTATTACCAATGTAGTGACGATGGCGCTCATCGTTCTGGGCGGAATCGGTTTTATCGTCATGTCCGATGTGATGGATTACCGGAAAACGAAGAGGCTGACCCTCCACTCCAAGGTGGTGCTGAGCGCCACAAGTATTCTGATCGTGACCGGAGCGCTCGTGATTTTCATCTTCGAGTATTCCAATTCAAAAACGCTGGGTTCGCTGGACTTCGGCGGCAAAATTCTCGCTTCGTTTTTTCAATCGGTCACACCGCGTACGGCGGGGGCGAACACGCTTGATCTCGCCGCTATCCGCCAGGCCACTCAATTTTTTATGATCATCCTGATGTTTATCGGTGCTTCTCCGGGATCTACCGGGGGCGGGATCAAGACGACTACGTTTACGATGCTTGTAGGAGCCATCGTCGCGATGGTGCGCGGTAAAGAAGATATCGTCTTCTTCCGCAACCGTCTCGGCAAGGAACGAATTTTGAAGGCGATCACGCTGACGATGTTTGCACTTTTTCTTGTTATTTTTGTCACCATGCTGCTGTCTACGACGGAAGATCACGAGTTTCTTATGATTTTATATGAAGTGACTTCGGCATTCGGCACCGTTGGACTCACCCTGGGGCTGACTACGAAGCTTACCCTGTTCGGTAAGGTCATGATCGCCCTCACCATGTTCGCCGGACGTCTCGGTCCTCTTACACTGGCATATGCGCTGCAGCCTAAGGCCGAGAAAGAGCTTTACCGTTATCCCGAAGGAAAAATCACGATAGGTTAAGGAGAAACAAAACAATGGCTTTCATTCAATATGCAGTTATCGGACTCGGACGCTTCGGTTCCAGTTTATCCAAAGAATTGACTCAGCTCGGGCATGAGGTGCTGGGCATTGACAGAGACGAAGAGAAAGTGGACGAGATGAGCGACAAGCTCACCCATACCGTAGTGGCGGACGCGACGGACGAAGAGGTTCTCCGCTCGCTCGGCGTCCGTAATTTCGACTGCGCCGTCGTGGCTATCGGGGACAACATCCAGGCGAGTATCATGGCCGCCATTCTGCTGAAAGAGCTTGGCGTCAAAACGGTCGTCGCGAAGGCGCTGACCGATCAGCATGCCAAAGTGCTGGAGAAAATCGGCGTGGACCGGATTATTTTTCCGGAGCGGGACATGGGCGTGCGGGTGGCTCATCAGCTGGTGTCGCCGAATCTTCTCGATTACATCGAATTGTCCAAAAACTACACGATCGCCGAGCTCGTCGTATCCCGGCGTATATCCGGCCTGACCTTGAAAGAGCTCGATCCGCGGGCCAAATACGGCTGCAGCATCGTCGCCATCAATAAAACGGACGACGTGATTATCGCGCCTACCGCCGAAGATGTCCTGCACGAGAAAGACGTCATGGTCGTGATCGGCACGAAGGAGCAGATCGATACGTTTGAGAGCCGCGTAATCCGGTAAGAAAAGGGGCGTATGCGCATGGAGAATAGTTTTACACAGCTCATTGATTATGAGCTGTATTTATTTATCCTGATCGTGGTTCTGGGCATGCTGTTCGGCAAATTGGCGGGGTGGCTCCGCCTGCCCGATGTGGCTCTTTTTCTGATCGCGGGAATGATTTTCGGACAAGCGTTTCACTGGATCGCCGAGCCGAGCAGCTCGCTGACCAACCAGTTCATTCTGATCATAGGCTCGACGCTCATTCTGTTCGACGGAGGACGCAATATCCGGCTGAGCGGGCTGAAGCATGTCTGGATCTCCGTCACACTGCTGAGCATCCCAGGGGTCATACTTACGTGCGGGGCGGTCGCGGCCGCTTCCCACTGGTTTCTCGGCCTGCCCTGGCTGCACGCGCTCCTGCTCGGCGCCATCATATCTTCCACCGATCCGGCTACACTCATTCCCGTGTTCAAGCAGGTGAGAATCCGGACCAAGGTGCGGGAGACGGTGGAGAGCGAGTCGGCATTCAATGACGCGACGGGCTCCATTCTTACCTTCTCGCTGATTGCCGTTCTTCTGGGAACGGAGCAGGTATCAGCCGCTTCGGGCATATGGCAGTTTGTGAAAACCGCCTTGGGCGGGCTGGCGGTCGGCGCCGTTATCGGGTATGCGGGAGCCTTCCTGACCGCGCACGTCAAAATCGGTTTTCTGCGCGATTACGCGACCATTCTGATGCTGGCGGCGGCTCTTGGCTCTTACCTGGCGGGCGAGCATCTGGGAGTCAGCGGTTTTATGGCGACGTTCACGGCCGGGCTCATCTGGGGCAACTCCGACGTCTTCAAGCTTCATATGGAGGATAAAAAGCAGGAGATGAACCATTTCTCGGAAAATGTGACTGTTCTGATGCGCATGCTGATTTTCATTCTGCTCGGCAGCCAGGTTAACTTTCCGCTGCTCCTCAAGTATTTGTGGCCGAGTCTCGGCATTATTTTCGTGTTCATGTTCATCGCCCGTCCGCTGGCCGTGCTTGTCTGCACGCTTCCGGACCGCAAAGCGAAATGGACCTGGAGAGAGATTGTGTTTATGTTTTGGGTGAGGGAAACCGGCGTTATTCCGGCGGCTCTTTCGGGCATGGTGGCGGGGCTTGGCATCGCCCATGCGGATCTGATCGCCTCCGTTACGTTTATGGCGGTGCTGATCACCATCCTGTTCCAGGCAAGCACCACGGCCTTTGTGGCGCGTAAACTGGGCCTTGAGGAGGCTGCTGAGGGCGGCAGCGGGGGCAAGGACAGCGTCCCGTCCGCGGAGCCGAGACCGCAATAACGGAAAGCTTGACTATCGGAGATAAAATCAATGAGGACCGAAACCGCCTTTGCTTCCAGCAGGGGCGGTTTTTTGACGAAGGCTCTGTTATCCCGAGTGTTTTTTACCAAAGAAAAATGAACCGCCCGATTCGGTGGTTCATTCTTCTTTGGCTTGTGAATTTTTCCCCTCATGATAGTCTTTCCATAATGGGCTGATGTATTTTTCCATTGTTTTTACGACGTCATCTCTTCGACTCTCTTCGATATTTACAGTATCGTTTGAAATATCATTTCTAACACGTATGAGCACAAATAAAGGAGGTAATGCAGCCTCACGGAGAGCCTTAATCATGATTTCTTCTTGGGGAGTAATATCCATAACTTATCTTGTTCCCTTTCTGCAGGTTATACAAATATTATAAGCCCTGACATTAGTGTCAGGGTCAAGCGGAAATAATCAATTCCACTATGCTGCCGATTGCTTCATTAAAAAGTCAACAACACAGTTTAACAAAGCATTGACGAAAAAAACCTCGCCAGGCCGTGCAGGGCCGCAAGGTTCTGTGCAACCGGCAGTGCAGGCACTACCGGCGGCTTCTTGGAGCATAGACGCAGGCTGAGGGCTTGGCCGTCATACAGGCATGACCGCATCTGGGTTCCAGGCGCCCGCGCGGCTGCCGCCCTTGCCGGGGCCCGGCTTACTGGCTCAAGCCCGCGAAATGCGCTTTGGCCTTGCGGATAAAATGCGCGACCGCCTCGTTCTGGTGAGTTTCCTTCACGAAAATCAGCGAGGTGGTCCGCGGCGTTTTCATAAGCTCGGGCAGTTCACGGACGCAGAGCCCGTCATGCTCGGACGAACGGTCGTGCAGGTACGACCTCGGCAGCAGCGTGGCCGCCTGGCACGTAACGACGAGCCGCATGATCGCTTCGAACGAGTCGATTTCCATTTTGACGTCGGGAAAAATGAAAAAGCGGTGAAACAGCTCGTCGGTGAGCACCCGGTACCAGGTGCCTTTGGAGAAGAGGATCATCGAGAGGCCGTTCAAATCGGCGATGGACAGCTCCTCGCGTTCCAGGTAAGGATGGCCCTGCGGCAGCACCAGACAAAGATGGTCGTCGAAAAGAGGCTCGCAGGCAAGGCCGGGCTGATCGATAGAAGAGGCGACGAGACCGATGTCGACTTTCTTTTCCTTGACCATCATGACGATCTCGTGAGTCTTGCCGGTGAGGGCTTTCATGTCCGTAGACGGATATTCCGCGAGGTACATCGTTACGAGCTCGGGCAGTGTGGTCTGCAGCGTGGTCAGACTCGCTCCGATGGTCAGGCTCATATGGCGCCCGGCGGTCTTATATTCGTACAGAGTCTGCATGAAGCGGCGTTCGCCCTGCCTCTGCTCCAAAGCATACTCGTATGCGATCTCGCCGGCCCGGGTCAAATCGAGTCGCTTGCCCTTCCGGGAGAAGAGCTGGACGCCGAGCTGCTCCTCCAGCTTCATGATCTTGCGCGATAAGGCAGGCTGCGACAAATTTAGCACCTGCGACGCTTTATTCAAGCTGGCCTGTTCGACAACGACAGCAAAAACGTCGAGATGTTCCATGATCCGTGCCTCCCTGGGGTTTAAATTCTTCTTATTATGCAAAAATATTATAATGAATATAAAAAAACAGCAATTCCATTATAAGCGATAAAGAGGTACGATGTATATGTCACCAGTTGTTCACAAAAATTTCGGCTCATTGTCGCTAATCCGAGGCAGGAAAAAGCGATGAGTGTGCCTTTTTTGGCGGTTGACGGTCCCCGGACAGGGGAGTACAATGGAATTTGGTTTTGTCTGGAATTGTCGAGACGTATCGTGTCGAGGCGAAAATTTGAGGGGGGAAGCATTACTAATGGGCAAGAACTCGTATTTTAACCGCAAGCTGCATTCCTTGCTTGGCGTTATTCCGGTTGGTTTCTTCTTGATCGAGCATTTGCTTACCAACTTTGAAGCAACTAAGGGACCTGAAGCGTTTGTGGATCAAATCAACTGGCTGAACAGCCTGCCGCTCGTGCTTGTGCTCGAGATCGTCGGGATCTGGATTCCGCTGCTGTACCACGCCGTTTACGGCCTGTACGTGGCGTTTACGGCCCGCAACAACGTAAGCCGCTACGGCTATTTCCGCAACCAGATGTTTTTGTGGCAGCGGATCACGGGGGTTCTTACCTTCCTGTTCGTGGCATGGCATTTCTTTGAAACGCGTTTTCAAGTGGCAATCGGCAACGTAGAGCATGAACGCTTAGGACAGACGATGCATGACATCGTATCTCAGCCTCTTTTGCTGACTATATACGTAATCGGCGTTATCGCCGCGTCTTTCCATTTTACAAACGGCATGTGGTCGTTCCTCGTCAGCTGGGGCATCACGGTGGGCCCGCGCGCCCAACGCGTATCTTCCTATATCTGGATCGGCTTGTTCCTTGTTATGTCCGTGATGTTCATCGCATCTCTCGTAGCATTTAAAGACCCGCAATTTCAGGAGCTTCCTGTCGTTAGCGGAATGATCGGAGGGGTGACCAGCAATGGCTAATTCAAAAGTAATTGTCGTCGGCGGCGGTCTGGCCGGCCTGATGGCAACCATTAAGGCAGCGGAAGCGGGTGTGCCCGTACAGCTTTTCTCCCTGGTTCCTGTAAAACGTTCCCACTCCGTGTGCGCCCAAGGCGGCATCAACGGTGCGGTTAATACGAAAGGTGAAGGCGACTCCACTTGGGAGCACTTTGACGATACGGTATACGGCGGCGACTTCCTCGCCAACCAGCCGCCGGTTAAGGCGATGTGTGACGCAGCTCCCGGCATTATCCACTTGATGGACCGGATGGGCGTTATGTTCAACCGGACACCGGAAGGTCTTCTTGATTTCCGCCGTTTCGGCGGTACGAAGTACCACCGTACGGCATTTGCCGGCGCTACGACAGGCCAGCAGCTGCTTTACGCGCTCGACGAGCAGGTCCGCCGTTTCGAAACAGCGGGACTCGTGACGAAGTTCGAGCACTGGGAATTCCTCGGCGCGGTCATCGATGACGACGGCGTCTGCCGCGGAATTGCGGCCCAGGATCTGCGCAACATGGAAATTCAGACTTTCTCTTCCGATGCCGTTATTATGGCAACCGGAGGTCCCGGCATCATTTTCGGCAAAACAACGAACTCCGTTATCAACACCGGTACGGCGGCAAGCGCCGTGTACCAGCAGGGCGTTTACTACGCGAACGGCGAGTTCATCCAGATTCACCCGACCGCGATTCCGGGCGACGACAAGCTTCGCCTGATGTCCGAATCCGCGCGCGGTGAAGGCGGACGCGTATGGACGTATAAAGACGGCAAGCCTTGGTACTTCCTTGAGGAGAAATACCCGGCTTACGGAAACCTGGTACCGCGTGATATCGCGACCCGTGAAATTTTCCACGTTTGTAACGACCTGAAGCTCGGCATCAACGGCGAGAACATGGTTTACCTGGATCTGTCTCACAAAGATCCGAAAGAACTGGACGTTAAGCTGGGCGGCATCATCGAAATTTACGAGAAATTCACAGGCGACGATCCGCGGAAGCTTCCGATGAAGATTTTCCCTGCGGTTCACTATTCGATGGGCGGCATCTGGGTCGATTACAACCAAATGACGAACATTCCGGGCTTGTTCGCGGCAGGCGAGTGCGATTACTCCGTTCACGGGGCGAACCGTCTCGGCGCGAACTCCCTCGTATCCGCTATTTTCGGCGGTATGGTGGCAGGTCCTAAAGCAATCGAATATATCCAAGGTCTCGACAAGCATGTGGAAGATATGTCCACCGCCATGTTCGACCGCGAGAAGCAGAAGCACACCGATCGTTACGAAAGCCTGCTTAAAATGGACGGCAAGGAAAATGCTTATGTCATCCACAAAGAGCTCGGCGAGCTGATGACTTCGAACATGACCGTCGTGCGTTACAACAAAAACCTTGAAGATACGATCGTCAAGATTAAAGAATATAAAGAACGTTTCCAGAATATCAACATGACGGATACTGCACGCTGGAATAACCAGGGTGTGGCCTTCACGAGACAGCTCTGGAACATGCTCGAACTTTCCGAAGCGATGACGCTGGGCGCTCTTCTGCGTAACGAGAGCCGCGGCGCTCACTACAAGCCGGAGTTCCCGGAACGCGATGACGACAACTTCCTGAAGACGACCAAAGCGAAGTGGACGCCTCAAGGTCCGGTTATCGAATACGAGGACGTAGACGTATCGCTTATCGCACCGCGTAAACGCGATTACACTACGGACAAGAAGAAGAAAGAGAAAGAGGGAGGGCATTGATCATGGCCGAAGCGCAAGCAGCAGTACCAAGCAAAACGGTCAAGTTTATCGTCACCCGTCAAGACAGCCCGGAATCGGCTCCTTACAAAGAGGAGTTTGAAATCCCGTACCGTCCGAATATGAACGTGATCAGCGCTTTGATGGAAGTTCAGCGCAATCCGACAAAAGCGGACGGCGGCGAAACGACTCCGGTTTGCTGGGAATCCAACTGTCTCGAGGAAGTATGCGGCGCCTGCTCCATGATTATCAACGGCAAAGCGCGTCAAGCCTGCGCTGCCTTGATCGACAAACTGGAGCAGCCTATCCGCGTTGAACCGATGCGTACGTTCCCGGTCGTAAGAGACCTGGTTATCGACCGCACCCGGATGTTCAACGCCCTCAAGAAAGTAAAAGCTTGGATTCCGATCGACGGTACGTACGATCTGGGTCCCGGACCGCGTATGGCGGAATCGAAGCGTCAGTGGGCTTACGAGCTTTCCAAGTGCATGACGTGCGGCGTATGTCTCGAAGTTTGCCCGAACGTAAACGAGAAGACAAGCTTCATCGGTCCTGCCGCGGTTTCGCAAGTCCGCCTGTTCAACTCCCACCCTACGGGTGAAATGAACAAGGACGAGCGTCTCGATACGCTGATGGAAGACGGAGGCATCGAGGGCTGCGGTAACTCGCAGAACTGTGTGCGTTCCTGTCCGAAAGGCATTCCGCTCACGACTTCCATTGCGGAGATGAACAAGGACACCACGAAACGTCTGTTCAAAAAATGGTTGGGCATGTAATCACGCCTGCCCCGCATAGAATAATGAATACGGCACTTCCGCGCAGCACTTCCGCGCGGAAGTGCTTTTGTTATGAAAAGAAAATCTGCGGCATGCTAATGAAATAAAGCGTTCCACGCCGTTAGTTCGGTAAGAGAGAAGAGGAGCACATCATGTGGAAAGCGATTATTCTGGTATTCCTGGGAGCATGCAGTTACGGGATGCTCTCTACGTTCGTTAAATTCGCGTATGACGCGGGTTTCGAGCCGGGTGAGGTAGTTGGCGCCCAGAACTTGTTCGGCACGCTGATCTCGCTTGTACTCGTTCTGGCGCTCTCCCGCTATAAGATGAAGCCGGGGCAGTGGATTCCGCTGCTTATGGTGGGGCTGACAACCGGTTCGACCGGTATTTTATATTACAATTCCCTGCAGACGGTTCCGGCCTCCATTGCCATCGTGCTGCTGTTCCAATTCACCTGGATCGGCGTCATTCTGGAAGCGGTGCTGGAACGCAAAAGACCGAGCCGCGCGAAGGCGGTCTCCCTCGTTCTGCTCCTGATCGGAACGGGATTGGCCTCCGGAGTGGCCGACCTCGGCTCCATCGATTTACCCGTAACGGGAGTGGTTCTTGGCCTGCTGTCCGCCGTGACATATACCGGTTTTATTTATTTCAGCGGCAAGGTGAGCACGGGAGTTCCGGCCATTAACCGGACGTTGATGATGAATATGGGAGGGCTTCTGCTCGTATTCGTATATCATACGCCGAGTTTTATATGGAACGGCGCGCTCGGTGAGGGGCTCTGGAAATATGCGCTGCTCGTGGGGTTGTTCGGAGTTGTGATTCCGACCGTGTGCTTTAACTACGGCATGCCGAAGCTGGGTACGGGTCTGGGTTCCATTCTGGGAGCTGCCGAGCTGCCCGTAGCCGTCGTGCTGTCGGCGGCGGTGCTTCGGGAAAACGTATCATTGATGCAGTGGGCGGGCGTCCTGCTTATTCTTTTCGGAATCGCCTATCCTCACCTGCGGAGGGGAAAAGCAGGGGAGCTTAAGCCGGCTTGATTTGGAGGCGCAGCCGACCCCATCTTGCGGGAAAACATAGAAAGAGCCGGAACGCGTCAGCGTTTCGGCTCTTTTCTTTGCAAGGATGTGCTTTTAGCTTTATGGAAGGGAAGCCTGAGGCTTGTAAGGTTTAGGGAAAAAAGCATTTTAGCGGCAGCCGCGCGGGTTTCCGGCGGGGCGAACTTGTCACGAAGCCGCTGGAAGCTTAAGAGCTGAAAGCGCGGGTCGGCTCCCTGACCGGTCTCCAACTATCGGTAGTAGAACTGAGGCGCATGAACACCGCAACATCCGCTGCATGGGTCGTCTGCTGCCCACAGGCTAGTCTGCTGCCACAGCTTAGCCTGCCTTCCGTATCCGCGGACACTCACGCCCTTACAGGTCGTTCGTCAGCACGACTTTGCCGATCGCGCTGCCCGACTCCAGGCGGCGGTGAGCTCCCGCCGCGTCGCGGAACGTGAACCGCTGCTCGTCCAGCAGCGGGCGCAGATGGCCTTCGTCGGCCAGGCGTGCAAGACGCTCCAGCGTCTCGCCCTGATGCTTGCGGCCGACGCCGGTCAGAAGCGGCAGCACGGTGAACACCACGTGCAGCGTTAACCCTTTCGCATGAAGCGGGCTGAGATCATGCGTGGAGCGGGCGGCGATGGCGACGACATGGCCGCCCGTGCGCGCGGCGGCGAAGGAACGGTCGAGGTTATCCTTCCCGACCGTGTCGAACACGACGCCGAAGCCCTGGCCGCCGGCCGTGCATCTGCGGACGTAATCCTCTACCGGTTCCGTCCGGTAGTTGATAACGCCGTCCGCGCCCAGCCGCGAAGCGATGTCCAGCTTCGCGCCGGAGGATGCCGTCGCGTAGACATCGGCACCGGCCCATTTCGCGAGCTGGACCGCGACATGGCCGACCCCGCCTGCGGCGGCATGCACAAGCACCTGCTGGCCGGGCTGAAGCCGCGCCCGGTCGAACAGCCCCTGCCAGGCGGTAAGCGCCACGACGGGCAGGGCCGCCGCCTCGCTCATCGAGAGCGAGGCGGGCTTGCGGGCGATGAGCTCCGCATCGGCCAGCATGTATTCGGCGAGTGCGCCGCCGAAGCCCTTGAAGCCCCCGGCAAAGCCGTACACTTCGTCGCCCGGCCGGAACTTCGTCACGCCTTCGCCCACGGCTTCGACGGTGCCTGCCACGTCGCCGTGCAGGACTGCCGGAGCATGCGGAGCGAGATGCGGCATAAGCCCCTGGCGGATCCGCGTGTCGATCGGATTCACGCCGCTGGCTGCAACGCGGATAAGCACGTGTCCGGGAAGGACGGCGGGGGTAGGAATTTCTCCGACGGAGAACGATTCCGGAGCGCCGAATGTTTCGAGAAGAACTGCTTTCATGGGAAGCACCTCCGATAGGTTGACTGGGATGGAACCATTAGATCCATTATAAATCACCCGGCATAAGAATGGTACAAGCCCGGAAAAGCGAAAAACACCGGACCCCTTTAGGGAAAACCGGTGTTTTGCAATGCCGTTTGCCTATCATGTCACAGCTTGTTTATGAACGGGAGGCAGAGAATTTTCCTGGTGCTTTTCCTCCCGGTGCTTCAGAAATTCCCGGCCGTATTCGCCGTGAGGATGAATGCCCGCATGTTCCATTTGAATGGTGGAATGCGTAATGCCGTACTTTTCCTTCAGCGTTTCGTTAATGGCGAGAATGATGCAGAAAGGTTGGATTTTGTCATCGATAAAAACGTGCGCGGTCAGAGAGTAATGATCGGTCGAAATCGCCCAAAGGTGCATTTCATGGACATCTTCGACGCCTTCGACGTTACCGATGTCCCCGCGGATTTCCTCCAGATTAAACTTGGCGGGAACGGATTCCATAAGAATGAGGAAAGATTCTTTAATGATCCGGCTGCCGCCGATGAAAATAATGCCGCCGATTACGATACTGATCAGGGGATCGAACCAAAGCAATCCCGTAAAGTAAATGATGACCGCCGAAATGATAACTCCTACGGAGCTGAGCAAGTCACCGATAAAATGCCAGAGAGCGCTCTGGACATTGAGATTCTCCTCTTCCTCCATGCTGCGGTGCAAAACCAGTGTGAGCACCAGATTGACCACGAATCCGATGGAGGAGATGATGAGCATAAGTTTGAAATCAATGTTCTGCGGATCGTAAAAGCGCTTGATTCCTTCGACAAGGATTCCGATAGCGATGACGGCCAAGGCCAGCCCGTTGAGGAAGGAGGCGATAATTTCAAACCGCAGAAAGCCGAACGTATACCGGCTGTTAGGTTCTCTTGAGGCCAGGTAAATGGCGGTCATGCTGAGTCCGAGCGCAATAACGTCTGAGATCATATGCGCGGAATCGGAGAGAAGGGCAAGGGAATTCGACATAATCCCTCCGACAACTTCGACAATGGTGAAAAATAACGTGAGCAGAAGGGTAATCCACAGCGTACGCTTGGAAGTGGATTGTTCCTTTACATGGTCAAGATGATGATAATCGGTCATGGCTTGTACCTTCTTTCCGGCTTTTGTTATATGAATGAACGGACGATAGTAGACACTTTACCAGGTTGTTCTGTTGGAATTATACGTCACGTCCCGAAATCCTGCAACGGCTGTTCTATGAAATAGTCAAAAGCGGATTTTTCATAGGCGAATGCTGCCGAACACGGGGAAGTTGCTGTCGGAATATAAGAGAACGCTTTCAATTTTGTTACATAAATGAAACATTTCTGTTACGTTCCTATAATGTAAGGGAGGTATTATAATAACCAAGACCCCCTTTTTAATATACAACGTTTCAGGCTTACCCCGTTGGTAAGCCTGCTTTTTTTGTCCGGAAACCTTTCTGCATCCGCTGCCATAATGTCCGGCAGCCTCAGAATGAGTACGCTGCATCGTGAATATAAGTTGTATCCGATGTTACGGACGCTTTTTTCCTGTATGATCTCCGGTAGGGAGGGGAAGCTATTCCAGGCAGTCCGTGAAGGCGCCCAAACTACGTTACCGGAGGGACTACACGATGTATAACAATTACAATCAACAGCTGCAGCACTGTCAGCAAACGGTTCAACAGCTTATCCAGCAAACGCAGCAGGCAAGTGCCGTATACCAGCAGCTGCTTCAGCAAGAGCAGCAGAACGCCCAGCAGCTGGAACAGCTTGCCCAAAGAGAGCGTCAAGCGAGCCAGATTATCCAAACGGCTCTTCAAGGCCACAGCCGTGCCGTCCAGCAATTGCAGCACGTGTCGCAAATTTGCGGGCAGCTGGAGCAATCTTTCAACAATACCGCTATCTACTCCCAGCAAAATAACAATTCCGCCAACTACCGCTTCCAGTAATTTCGTTACTGCCTGATAACGGTTCAAAAGCAGACTGCTGAGGCTTAATGCAGTTAGAGTGTTCTTTCCGCTGCTTCCGTTAAGTGCGGGAATGCTCAAGCAATCTCAGCTTAGAATCAAAAAGAAACCGGCCGTTTGACGGCCGGTTTCTTTTTGACTTTTTATAAACGCGGGGAAGTTACAAGGAAACGAGAACCCGCTCTTTATTGCGGAAGAAACACCATTCTTTAAAGCCGATTTCTTTCAGCCGCTTGCTTACCAGCTCGAAATCGTCGCCGACACGCTGGGGAACATGGGCGTCCGAGCCGAAAGTGACTTTTACCCCGTAATGAAGGGCACGTTCCAGTATAAGATCGGACGGATACCAGCCCCCGACGGTTTTGGTTTTGCCGGAGGTATTGATTTCAATCGCCACGTCCTCTTCCGCGATGACTTTCAAAGTTTCGTCCACTTTCGGAGTGGGGATGTCCGAGAAAGCGGGATAGAATCCTTTCATCGCGTCGATATGACCCAGTATCTGAAACAGTCCGGCTCTGGCCGACTGCTGGATCAGATCGTAGTAAGTTTCTTTATGGACGATATGCTGGGCTTCGTCAAGCCCTTTCCACCGGTTTTTGTTAAAAATGCTGACGCCTCCGGACAAGTGCACCGATCCTATAATATAGTCGAAAGGGAATTTCTCATACATGGAACGGTACAAGTCCAGATGCTCCGGGAAAAAGTCGGATTCGACGCCAAGCAGCACTTCGATTTTGCCCGCGTATTCTTTCTTCAGGCTCAGCACTTCATCCACATAGGCGGCGAAAGCGCTTTTGCCCATGGCAATCCCGGGAAACAGCTGGTCCTGCTCGCTGTAAAAATAAGGGGAGTGATCCGAAATGCCGATCACGGACAAGCCCGCTTCCACCGCCGCGTCTACGTAGTGACGGATGGTCCCCGTTGCATGCCCGCATCTTTCGTTGTGCGTATGAAGATCGAATTTCATTAGTAGCCCTCCTATTCGGAACCGAGAAATTGAGTTTCCGGCATTCCTTTCAAATCCTGCAGGAACTGATGCATCGCAGAGTTGAGATAGCGGCCGGATTTGTACACAACACCGACGGGATGAGTGATATCGAGCTCGTCTACTTTCACCATTTTCAGTGTTCCGTGGTCGAGATCGTTGACGACAGACAACTTGGAGATGATGGCGGCGCCGAGATTCAGCTCTACCATCCGTTTGACTTCTTCGCTGCTGGACAGCTCCATAACGATTTGCGGGTTGATATCGTACGTCTTGAACACCTGATCCACGAACCGGCGTCCCGCCGTTTCCGGCGACAGCATGATAAAGGGCAGATTGCGCAGCTTCTCGATGGAAATATGTGCGTACCGGCTAAGCGGGTGACTGGTGGAGACGATGAGCTCGAACGTGTCGTAGTACAGGACGGAAGCTTCCAGAGACGGATACTTTTCGTAGAGATATGAAATGCCGATATCTACACTGCCGTTGTCGACACTGGCCATAATTTGCGAAGAGGTCATGGAATGAATGGTGGTTTTGATTAAAGGGAACTGGTCCTGAAAATAAAACAGAACCCGCGGTAAAATTTGCATGGCAATGGACGTGGTCGTCCCGATATGGATATGGCCCTGGGGAGTCTGGCTCAGATCGGCCAGCCGCTGCTTCAAATCCTCGACGGTGCGGAGGATTCTCTCGGCATGCTCCAGAAACAGCTTGCCGCTGTCCGTCAGCGTTACAGGCTGGTTGCGGTCGATCAGAATCGTCCCGAACTCTTCTTCCAAGCTTCTAATCTGCGCAGATACGGCCGGCTGCGTCAGGTTGAGAAGTTCGCCTGCCTTACGGAAACTCATCGTCTTGGAAATCGTGATGAGCGTCTCCAATTGATTGAGATTCATGGGCAGCCCTCCGATATAAGTAAAATTTATCGAAACATATAACGAGATAACTTAAATTTAGTTTTATTATAAAGGATCGCCGGGGAGAGTTCAACGAACGTTTGTAAATAAATGACAAACGGTTCGGCGTACGGTCGGTCAGGTCGGGTTTGACGGAAGAGGGGGAAACGGGCATCCTTTCTCAAAAGGAATCCCGCTTCACATGGATAAGATTCCGTGTACTTTCCGGCATCAGGCCGGATTATTTCATAAGGCTGTTCCATAAATGAGGCAGGTCGCGGCAAATCAGGTCCGGTTCGTTCCCGGACTTCGAAATCTGTTCTTGAACGTTCGTTTCCGTGGCAAGGCCAGTAAGCACGAGGGCGGTCCGGCAGCCGGCCGCTATCCCTCCGCCGATGTCCGTCGCGGTATTGTCGCCGATCACCCATGTGTCTTTCGCCTCCAGTTCCAGACGGGCCAAAGCATAGTTCATAATAATCGGCGACGGCTTGCCGATAACGACCGGATTGGCGCCGGAAGCGGTCCGGATGAGGGCGCCAATAGAGCCCGCTCCGGGAATCAGGCCGCTGTCGGACGGAAGCAGGTGGTCCGGGTTCGTCAGGATATACCGGGCGCCGCCGAGCAGATGCCTGACCGCCGATGCCAGCTTGTCGTAGGTGAGCTGCCGGTCGATACCCTGAACGACATAGTCCGGCTCCTTCTCGGTAAGCTCGAATCCGGCTTCCTGCAGAGCGTTCTGCAGTCCTGCTTCGCCGATGCAGAAAACACGCTTCCCGCTGCCGTGTTCCAGCAAATACTGGGCGGATGCCATGGCCGTCGTGTACACGCGGTCGGGGCCGATTTCTATGCCCATTCCGTTCAAATGGCCGGCTACGTGTTCCGGCGAGCGGGACGAATTGTTGGTTACAAGGAGATAAGGAAGACCGTTCTCCTTGAGCCGCTCCACAAACTCCTTCGCGCCCGGTATGGCTTCGTTCCCTTTGTACAATGTGCCGTCCAAATCAATTAAAAATCCGTGCATGTTTTGTTCACCTCACCTTTAATCGTACCAAACGGAATGCTTCCTCACAAGCGGGGTCATTTATGACGTGCAAAGCGGTTCGGCGGCGTCTAATCCGGTAAACGTCTGATTCGTTTATGACCGCATGATGAAAATACGGAAATCGGCAAGTAGGTCCGCCGCTCGATTCTTTTCCCGATTGCCTCCGCTTTATAGGTCCAATGATAAGAAAGTCTCAAATCTGACATGGATAAAATAGGACAAAAGAAGTATACGGACAAAGAATTTTACTATATAATGTAGAAAAATGTGTAAGTTGGTTCGTGAAAAATCCGACATGAGTGCCTAAACCGGAGGGACGGTTTGATCACCTTGTGAAATCAATTTGTTGTTCCTATATGTTGGTAAAGGGGTTAAAGAGCACATGAAAGCGGAATACATCAATCCTTTTCTGGAATCCGCGCGGATTGTCATCGAACAAGTCGCGAACGTGCGTCCGACTACCGGTAAATTGTCTGTCAAAGATATTTACTTTATCGAACGTTATGTATGGATACAAATCGGTATGACCGGTCAAATGCAGGGAAACATACGCTTCGGCTTTGAAGAGTCAACGGCGCTACGGATGGTTTCCGCTATGATGGGCGGATTTATTTTGACCGAACTGGACGAAATGGGACACAGCGCGATTTCCGAGCTCGGCAACATGATCAGCGGCAACGCCAGCACGATCTTGTACAATCAGGGCATCAAGGTTGACATTACACCCCCCAAGGTTGTCACGGGAGACATTCATGAGGTGGATGCACTGAAAGCGCTGACGGTTCCTCTGCTCATGGACGGAATCGGAGAATTGGATATTCAGGTTCTTCTCGCTTAGATTAACCCGATCAAGCCGGAGAGCCGCGGAAAGACTGCTTCTATAGGAAGCAGTCTTTTTTTGATTTCTTTTTTACGGGACGGAGAAGAAGGCGCGGCCCATTTGTGAGCCAAATTCTACGAAATTTTATAATTATCAAACTCTCCCATCCGCCGCACCGGTCTCAAAGCGCCGCTCTCAGTAAACACGGCGGAATAAAATCCTCCCGCCCGCCACCGCCTGGTGAAGAAAAGCCGCGTAAGGTATACTAAGCCTACAAGCGTCACCGGAAGGAGAAGAAGCACATTCATGAATATTGAAGGCAAAATAGTCGTCATCACCGGGGCCTCCAGCGGAATCGGCGCGCAGACCGCGCGGGCGTTGGCGCAGCGCGGAGCCGTGCCCGTCCTTATGGCACGGTCGCGGGACAAGCTGGAAGAGCTGGCGGCAGAGATCGGCGGGCAGTGCGGCGTGTACCGGCTCGATGTGCAGGACACCGCCGAAGTGAACCGGGTATTCGCCGAAGTTACGGCGAAGTACGGACGGATCGACGTTCTTATCAACAACGCGGGATTCGGCGTATTCGAACGGTTTGTGGACGCCCCGCTGGAGCAGTTCGAAGAGATGATGGACGTGAACTACCTGGGCATCGTCCGCTGCACGAAAGCGGTTCTCCCGGCCATGATCGCATCGGGCTCCGGCCACATCGTCAATATCGCTTCCATGGCCGGCAAAATCGGATCGGCGAAATCGTCCGGATATTCCGCCACCAAGCACGCCGTGCTCGGCCTGACTAACTCGCTGCGCCAGGAACTGGCCGGCACCGGGGTCCGGCTGAGCGCCGTCAACCCGGGCCCGATCGACACCCCGTTCTTCGAACGGGCTGACCCTACGGGGAACTACGTCAAGAACATCAGCTGGTTTATGCTGAAGCCCGAGCGGGTGGCCGGGGCGATCATTCGCGCGGTCGAGAAAGACAAAGCGGAGATCGACCTCCCTTTTATAGCGGGAATAGGCACGAAATTGTATTCGCTGTTTCCCCGCCTGCTGGATAAATCCGCGCAGCGTATGCTGAACAAGAAATAAGCCAAGAAAAAAAGCGGCTCTCCCCAGAAGGAGAATCGCTTTTTTAATCCGTTGTTTGGTGCGGCAAAACTTGCGGGAAAAAAACGGGAACCGGCCGCTCCGGTCAGAAGCCCTGGTTTTGACCGGTCGTTCTGCTTACTTCCTGAACGATTTCTTCGTCCGTCAAGCCGTGAGCGTTGATGACGGAAGCGGAGGTGACGGCGTCCGCAAAGCCCATCACATTCTGGTCCAAACCGGAAATGACCACGCAGGACGCTCCGTCCGCCTGATTTAACGAGGTAACCTCGTAGCCGCTGCTCTGCAGGGCCTGTTTGACACTGGACAAGTTGTCTTCGACTGCGATTTTAGACATATGCCTTTGCTCCTTTATAAGGGATCTCCGGCTTATTGTGGCTGTGGAGACGGAATCTTATTCAGGCTTGCCCCGGCTCGCTTTCTGCCGCTCGTTAAGATCGCGTATTTCCTCGAAAATCGCCCGGACTTGCGCTTTGGCTTCGGGATGCGAGCCGTTCCAGTGATTCGTCAGGGCGGGCATCGCTTTATGTAAGTGTTGATAGATGGCCCAGATTTTTATTTTCTCGGTCATTTCGGAGGAATCGTCTCCGGTCAACAGCTCGGCCGCTTTGGATACGAGGGCGTTAAACTCGTTTTCGAATTCTTGACTCATAAGATCATTCCTTCCGTATGAAAATAAGATACTTCCAGTCTATCGGAAGCCAGGGGGACTGTAAAGTTCCAGCGCGGAGGCAACCCCATCCGCATCTGTTCATTCTTGCAATCACGACGTTTACATACAAGGAGGCTGTACAACCATGTCGGAATCCATTCAATCGGGGAAAAAAATCAGCACCCTCTCGCCGGTCACCTTGTCGCCTGCCGTGCGCGCGGCAGGCGGAAGCGAAGCGGGAAGCCTGAAAGACGGCCAGCTCCTGGAGCGGGAGCTGTTGTCCCGGCACGCGAGAAACGTGTCGCTGTACGTTGTGACGTATGCGGCCCAGGGACTTCGCGTGAAAGGTTACCTGGCCGTGCCGGATCACGCGGAGCCGCTGCCGGCCGTCGTCTACTGCCGGGGAGGCATCCGGCGTGTAGGAATGGTCCGGATCCGCCGGATCGTTTCGATGGCGCGGCGGGGCTGTGTCGTCTTCGCGCCCTTCTACCGCGGCAACGAAGGGGGAGAAGGACGCGAGGACTTTGCCGGTGAGGACCGGTACGATGTGTATCACGGGCTGCTGATGCTGCGGGATCTGCCCGAGGTCGCTTCCGTACCGGTCTCGCTGATCGGCTTCTCCCGCGGCGCCCTGATGGCGCTGCTGGCCGCCCGAGACTGCGAGGAAGTCGGCCCCGTCGTCGTATGGGGCGGCGTCAGCGACCTTCACGACACGTATGAGGAGCGGGTCGACCTGCGGCGCATGCTCAAACGGGTTGTCGGCCATCCCCTCAAGCAGGCGGATGAATATATCCGCAGGTCGCCGGCCAGATGGGCCGACCTTATCGACTCTCCCGTACTGATCGTGCACGGAACCGCCGATCCGCAGGTTAACGTTTCGCACGCTTACAAGCTGGCAGCGGCGCTTGAACATGCGGGCAAAGACCACACCATGCTCATTTACGAAGGGCTTGAGCACCGTTTTCCGAAAGAAATGGACGAAGTGGCGCTGGACGAGGTATTCCGCTGGATGGAGCAAAAAAGAAATGAAATAGAAGGGAAGAAAAGCAAAAAAGAAGAAAATTAGTTTAAAATTCCTAATTAAAAACAGAAAAAAACCTCCATTTCAGGAGCTGAAAATGGCGTTATCCCGCCTGTATTTATACGAAATGAGACTTAGAAGCAGGTTTGGATAGAAATGTAAGCTTTTTCTGTAAATATAATGATTTTTTTTGCTGTTTAATATTGTTAACTCCCTCGCTATAGCCTAATATGAATTTTAGGAATGGTTTACATAAGGGGGATGTCTCATGTCAAAGTACATGATTCATTTGTTTACATCGAATTACTTCCACCTGGATAAAAGCCTCCAGGAAAAAATATATAAAGAATTCCATGTCATGGTCTATCCGACCATTTATTTTATCCTGCAAGATCACAATCTGGTCGAGGATATTATTCAGGAATCGTTTCTCCGCGCGATCGACAAGGCTCCTCAGTTGAAGGAAACGGAGAAATATGAAAGCTGGCTGAAGAAGCTGACGCGCAACGTGACGCTTAACTACCTGCAGAAACATAAGCGCAACCGCAACGAACTGGATTCGGAGATTACGCTGACGCTAAGGGAAACCGCCCCGGCATACGAGGCCGGCAGCACACCGCTGGAGAAGGAGGTTGAACTGAAGATCATGCAGGAAGCGATAAGCCATTACGTGAACCAGCTCAGCCCCGCTTACCGGCAGATTCTGGCGATGAAAGTCGTTCAGAACATGTCTTACAAGGAAATGGCCGAGGAGATGAACGTGACGGAAGGCGTCATCCGGCAGCGTCTGTACCGTGCGCGCGAAGCGATCCGGCAAATGCTTTTGGAGGAATGGGATTTTCTTAAATAAGCGCTTCACGCAGGCCAATACTACCCGTTAAGGGGTGGGAAAAGCGGTCAAGCCCCGCAGCCCATCCTTTTTTGGCGTGATTCCGGTTTGTTACCGGGAGCTTCCTCGCGTATAATGTAGACAAACAACAACGGTATACAGAAAAGAGGTTCTTCATGTACGACAATTTTGAACAGCTGCAAATCGCCCCCGTCTGGGCGGAAAAGTTGAAGGAACGGGGGATAGCCAAACCGACGGCCGTTCAGGCCGAGGCGATCCCGCTCATTCTTACGGGACGGGACGCTATTGTGCAGTCGCAAACGGGAACGGGCAAAACGCTCGCATTCCTGCTTCCGGCCCTGCAGCGGATCGATGTGAACGCGAAGCATGTCCAGGCGGCCATCATCGTTCCGACACGGGAGCTCGGCATGCAGATTTTGCGCGTGGCGGAAGATCTGATCGGCGACGGCCCCATCAAGTGTCAGGCTCTGATCGGAGGAGCGGCTCTGGCCCGGCAGGTGGAGAAGCTTAAGAAGGGCTCTCCGCACCTGATTATCGGTACCCCCGGCCGCATCAACGAGCTGATCAAGGCTCGTAAACTGAATGTGCATCATGTATCCACGCTGATCGTGGATGAAGTCGATCACGTGCTGGAGCTGGGCTCCATGAAAGAAGTTTATGCGATCTTTAAAGCCTTGCAGCGCTCGTCGCAGTCGCTGTTCTTCTCGGCGACCATTCCGGCCGAGATCGGGCAAGCGGCGGAAAGCCTGATGAACGATCCCGCCGAGATCCGGATCAATCCCGACCAGCGTACGGCTTCCACGCTGGAGCATTTCGCTTTTAACTGCGAAGCCCGCAATAAAATCGACACGCTCCGCCGGATCGTCCGCCTTTACGAACCGCCCAAAGCGATGGTGTTCGTCAATGCGACGGCCGACGTGTCCGAAGTCGTATCGAAGCTGCAGCACCTCGGCTTGTCCGTGGAGGCGCTCTACGGGGAGGCCGGCAAGCAGCAGCGGGCGAACGTCATGCAGTCGTTCCGCGAAGGCAAGTTCCAGCTGCTGCTGGCTACCGATGTCGCGGCCCGCGGGCTCGACATCGAGGAAGTGACGCATGTCATCAACCTCGACATGCCGCTTAACGCCGAGTACTACCTGCATCGTGCAGGGCGTACCGGAAGAATGGGCCGCAGCGGAACCGTGATCTCGATCGTCGCTCCGAAGGAGCGGTTCATCATCGATAAGTTCCGCAAGGCTCTGCGCATCTCCATCGACGAGAAGGAGATGTACGAGGGCCGGGTGGTCGACGCCGGCGAAGGCCCGCGCAGCGGCTTCCGCGGCGCACCGCGCCGGGATGACGCGGGCGGCGGGGCAGCCCGCGTACCGGGCCCGGCCCGGAGCGCATCCAGCGACGAAGCGGGAGCCCGCCGCGGCGGAGCCTCCGGCGCGGGCGGGGAGCGCCTCTCCGCGGACCGCCGCGGGGAGAGCGGCCGCAGCGGCGCGCCGGCCGGTACGGGCCGGGGCAGCGCAGGCTCAGCCGCCCGGAGCGGTACGGCCGAGGGACGCGGAGGAGCGGCGCGCGGAAGCTCCGCGCAGCAGCCGGCCTCGCGCAAGGCCGCCCGCAAGCAGGAGACCGCCCAGGACCGCAAAAACAAAGGCGCGCCGAAATGGCTGAAAGCCAAAAGAGACGGCGACGGAAAATAACCGTGGCCGAGGTACGCGTATAAGACTCCAGGCCGGTTCGGTTGAACCGGCTTTTTCATTTGGGGTCCGCCGGGTAAATAGAGCGTGCGCGTCATTACGGCAAGGAGGGAATAAACATGAAAATCATTCGGCGCATAATCGTGGTCCTGCTCGTTCTGGCCGTTGCGGCGGGGCTGGCGGCCTGGGGCCTGTTGACGTATATCAAACCGCAGCAGCAGCTTGATCTGGCGTATACGGACATTTCGCTGGAAAGCCAACTGGTGGATATTATCCGGAGCAAGAAGCCCGAGGTCCGCATATCCGATGAAGAACTCAATCAGCTCGGCAAAAAGGCGATCGCCAAACATGCACGGGTATCCCCCGATGTAACGATAACCGGAGCGGACTTTACAAGAAGCGGCGATAATCTGACCGCGGATGTGAATCTGCTTTGGAAAAATACCGTTCCTGTCGGGGCGCAAATGACGTTTAAACTGGCCTGGACAGGCAAGGAACTGACCGTAACGCATACGGGTACGCATATCCGGAGCTTCGAAGTGCCGCAGGGAGTGGTTTCTATCGCCCCCGCAGCGATTTCTCTAGATTCGTACTTGCCGTCCATCGTGCATATTAAAGAAGTCCGTTTTGATCCGGATTTCGTCGTGATCGGTCTCACTCTCAGGTAGAGTGGGACTTTTTTTCATCATTTTACCGGTTGCTCTTGAAACGGACCCCCCTAAAACGCCGAGACTCCCAGAATTGCTATAGTGTAAACCGTAATACTTCGCGAAGAGTTGCCGGTTCATCCAGCCCGGGCCGGGGCTGATTCCCACACGCACAAAGGAGAGTTTTCCGATGAAAAAACTTAACATGAAAAAAACCGTTCTATCCACGCTCGTACTCGCTATGGCAATGGGCGGAGGCACTGCCGCGTTCGCTAACGGAAACGGCAAGGATAAGGACCACGATAAGGATAAAGATTGGAAAGATGGCAAAAACGGAGGCGTACACGGCTCTTTCGATTTCCGGATTACGTTTGACGATCTGAAGGGTTCGGATGTGGAGTGGGCGCTGAAAAATATTGCAAGCCTTTCTTCGAAGCGTGTTTTTGAAGGCTATGAGGACGGTTCGTTCAAGCCGCGGAATACGGTTACCCGCATTGAAGCCATTACGGCTGCCGTCCGCTTGATGGGCCTGCGCGATAAAGCGGAATCAAACGAAGAGAAGCAGACAAAGCTGAACTTCAAGGATGCGAACAAAATTCCCGACTGGGCGGTTGGTTACGTGGCCGTGGCGCTTGAGAACGATCTGTTCGGCGAAAACGAGGACATGGTTCAGCCGTCCAAGCCTGCCGACCGTCTGTGGGCGACTATCCTTCTCGTGAAAGCGATGAAACTGGACGGCGAGGCTAAAGCGAAAGTCAACACGCAGCTTTCGTTCAAGGATGCGAAGCAGATTCCGGCCGGGGCCGTCGGTTATGTGGCCGTCGCTATCGAGAAAGGGCTGATCGACGGTTTCGAAGACAACACGTTCCGTCCGAATATGCCGGTAACCCGCGCTCAGCTCGCCGCGCTGCTGGATCGTACGGACAGCCAGATGCCGGGACAGGACCAAACCACGGCTGTCGGCAAAGTAACGGGTACCGTGAGCGGAAATACGCTGGTGCTTGATCAGAACGGCACCCTGAAGACGTATGCGCTGCACCCTGAAGTGTTCGTTTACCGCAACGGCGCCAAAGTAAGCGCGTCCCAGCTTCAAAACGGGGATGTCGTCAGACTGCGCTCGTACAACAACACCGTTGTTTTTATCGAAGTAACGAAAAAAGCGGTTGAAGACCGTACGCTGCAGGTGAGCGGCTTGTTCGACTCCATGACGCTGAACAAGGACGGGCGTATCGCTACGGTTACCGTGACAAATCAGGTGTACGGTAGTGGAGACAAAGCAACGTACAAGGTAGCTTCCGACGTTGTGATCCAGGGCGACGTAAGCCGTCTGGTTAAGCCGACTCCGGTTGAGCTGAAAGGCAAAGACAAAGTCGTCGAGACGATTGTCATTAAATAAAAAACACGGCAAAAGGCCCGGTGTTTGGGAGAAATCCCAAGCTCCGGGCTTTTTTATGAAGGTAGGGCTGCCGTATGAAAATCGTTTGCATAGGCCGCAAGAGTAAGGCGTCCGGCAAGAACAAGCCGTCTATCGTGCGGTATCGGCCCAGCCGTGTTGGTCCGTACTAAGCGAGCGGACCGGCACAATACGGCCGAAGAGCCCGCAATCCGGGAAATGCCCGGACTGCGGCTTTTTTGAACGAGCGGCCCCTTTGCGAAGCGCCTTGTCGAAGAAGCGGGCCGGACGGCTACCGTGTGAAGCCGCCGAAGCCGCTCAGCAGGGCTTGGCCCGCGTCATGCTCCGCCCTGCTTTACCCCTCGGCTTTCATACCGAAGGCTTCGGCGATCAGACGGTAAGAGCGGAGACGGGCGCCGAAATTGTGGATCGGCGATACGATCAGCAGCTCATCCGCACTGTAAGCTTCCGCAACTGCATGAAGCTGACGCTTAACCTGCTCGGGGCTGCCGACGATGCGTTTTTCCCGGCGCTCTTTGATGCGGGCCAGGTCATACTCCGTGTAAGGATAATTCAGCGCCGTATCTACGGAAGGGAAGAACCCGAGCTCCAGGCCGCGTTCCAGGCGCAGGAAGTACAAATCGGTGCTCGAAGCGAGCTTGTTCGCTTCTTCCTCGGTGTCCGCGCAGACGGCCAGAACGGCTGCCAGCGTACGGGGCTTGTCGCCCAGCACGGAAGGCTGGAAGTGCTTCTTGTAGTGGCGCATGGCTTCCTCGCCGCCGGGGCTGCCGAAGAACTGGGCGAAGCCGAACGCGGCGCCCTGTCTGGCGGCGATGCGGGCGCTTTCGCCGCTGGAGCCGAGCAGCCATACCTCCGGCGCCGTCGGTATGGAGGGCGAGGCCTGCAGCGCGGCGAAGGGGTGCTCGGGAGGCATCGACTCGTGAAGGTAGCCGGCGATATCGGCTACCTGATCGGGATACCGGTCGATGCTGACGTATTTGTCCGCCTGCAGGGCGCGGGTCGCCAGCGGCATGCCGCCCGGCGCGCGGCCGAGCCCGAGGTCGATCCGGCCCGGGTGCAGGGCTTCCAGCAGGCGGAAGTTCTCCGCGACCTTGTAGGCGCTGTAATGCGGCAGCATAATGCCGCCGGAGCCCACGCGGATGCGGGAGGTCGCCGCCGCGAGATGGGCCAGGAGCACCTCGGGGCTCGAATGGGCCAGCGATTTCGAAGCGTGATGCTCCGAAACCCAGTAGCGGCTGAAGCCGAGACGGTCCGCTTCCTGTGCCAGCCGGGTTGTTTCTTTAAGAGCGTCGGAGGCCGAACGGCCTTCGGCTACTTGCGATTGATCCAGAATCCCCAATTTCAACATAAGCTCACCTCTTGTGGGTAACTGTAACAAAAACGGTTTAACTGTAATCTTAACTGTAACAAATTTGCGTTCCAAGGTCAAAGTTCCGTTCCGCTCCGCATTGTTTCTTTTCATACACCTTGCTGCATTAAGGAAAAGGGAGAGATAGTCTCTTTTGTACGGGCTCGTTTTCTTAGCAATGTGGAAATCCCGCTAGACGGCCTTTTTTCTTTCCGGGGTCCCTGCGAGGGCTCACTCCGGCCTTCCGCCGCCCTCTGTCCGCAGCAAGGCCTGCCCTGATGAGCCGCCGAGCTGTACAGCAAGCCCGGCACGCCCTCGGATTTACGGTCTCCCGGCTTCCGTAGACCCTGTCGTGCCATGCACAGCCCCCCGATGAGCCGCCGAACTGTACAACAGCCCGGCTCGTCCCGCATACGGTTTCCTGGCCTTCGGTACCAAGGTCCGGTCCGCCTCGGAAACCCGTCCATGCCGCCGTCTCCAGGCGCCCCCGCCACGCCCGAACGCGGAAAAGACCCGCAGCCGCCTGCGGGTCTTCCGTATTAATCCGGCCGGGGTTCCGGCGCTCCGGCGGCTTTCCAGATCTTTTCCTTCAGCCGGGAGGGGGCAAGCGGCTTGCTGATCAGGAAGCCCTGGATGCAATCGCAGCCCTGTTCTTTCAAATAGGCAAGCTGCTCTTCCGTCTCGACCCCCTCCGCAACGACCGTCATATGGAGGCCGTGGGCAAGCTGGATGACCGTGCGGACGATCCATTCGTCTCCCGTGCGCTCCCCCATATGATGGATGAAGGACTTGTCGATTTTAAGCCGGTCGAACGGATAATAGTTCAAGTAGCTGAGTGAGGAATAGCCGACGCCGAAATCGTCCATCGCGATGTGAACGCCGAGTTCCTTGAGCTGCCTGAGCGTACGCATCGTTTTGATTTTATTGCGGAGCAGAAGACTCTCCGTAATTTCCAGCTCCAGCCACCGCGCTTCCAGCCCGGTTTCACCTAGTACGCGCCGGATGGTAGGGATCAGCTCGTCGTGTTCAAACTGGATGGAAGACAAATTAACGGCCATCCTGACGGGCGGAAAGCCTTCGTTCTGCCAGGCTTTATTCTGCTCGCAGGCTGTTCTCAGCACCCATTCGCCGATTGCGAGAATTTGCCGGCTTTCCTCCGCAAGCGGGATAAAATCATCGGGAGATACGAGGCCAAGCTCCCGGTTGTTCCAGCGGACAAGGGCTTCCATGCCTTGAATTTGGCCCGTATCCAGCTCGAGCTGGGGCTGATAGACGAGATGGAATTCGCCGCGTTCCAGCGCTTTATGTAGATTTCTCTGCAAAATCAGTTTCTTCTCGATATTTTCTTCCAGGTCGGAGGTGAACATGGAGTACAAGTTGCCGCCGAGCTCCTTGGCCCTGTACATGGCGGTGTCCGCGTTTTTCACGATCGTTTCCGAATCGTAGCCGTTGTCCGGATACAGGCTGATGCCGATGCTCGGCGTAATATAGATGTCTTTACCTTGCAGGAAAAAGCCCGTTTTCAGAGCGGAAAGGACCGTTTCGGCGACCAGAACGCAGTCCTGCGCCCCCGTAATATCCCGCACGATAATCGTAAATTCATCGCCCCCCAGCCTGGATACCGTATGGTCTTGCCCCAGACAGCTTTGCAGCCGTCCGGCCACTTGAACGAGCAGGGCGTCCCCGCTGATGTGTCCCATGGTGTCGTTAATATTTTTGAACTGGTCGAGATCGAGAAAAAGAAGTCCGACTTTCCCCTTCGTTTCCCGTGCCACGGCAATGTCCTGAGTCAATCGTTCGTTAAAATGAGCCCGGTTGGGCAGACCGGTGACCGAGTCGTAATAAGCCATCTTTTTGTAGCGCTTGTTGCTCTCTTCAATGATATCGATCTGCTTCAAATACCCGGAAACAAAATAATGGATAATCTTGATCGCAATGATCGTGAAGATGATTTCCGAAATGAAAAGCTCGTAGCTGGGCTGCTTCAGCATTTTATAAAGCACGACCGAGGCGATCAGGATGCCGATTTGAAGGCTGCGCGCCTCATAAATGGCTTTGCCTGCGGAAACGGGTGTACCTGTGACCGAACGCATGATGCCCAGCCTCAGCAGGAGGTTCACGCCCTCGAACGCGAGAAATACGCAGACGATTTTGACGTACAGAGGGGCCTGAGCGGTCAGAACGCCTGTACCCCAGGCAGCCAGCATACTGACGCCATACATGCCGAGCGTGGAGAAGAAGCGGAACCATCTGATTTTATAGAAAGGCTTGGAATGCAGCGTAAAAAACGTGAGTGTGTTCAGAACAAGAAAGAAAGTGCTTGCAAAAAATCCCATTTCAAACAGAGAAACAATAAAACCGATCGTGACGCCGCTGAAGTAAGTGCCGTTAGGCATTTTAAGGGGCATCATTTCAAAAACGATGACCATGACGGCGATAGGCAGCAAAATTTTCAGATCGTAATCGTTTTGCACGATAAAAGCCGATGCGGTGATCAAGGTGAGGATTCCGAAAGCCGACAGCACGAAAGTAAACGGGTTATGGTCCTTCATTCTTCCTCCTCTTCACCGTATTTCCGAGCATGAACCGGACAAGTCCGGCCCCGATCCCTATATCGCCGATACTGATTACTCTTCGCACAAGCGGAATCCAATCGCCCATCCACCAGAAGGCGGACGCCTCCATAAGCTGATGGCGGGGTTCGTTTTCCGGCAGGCTCGCAAGTCCCGCCCATGCCAGCGCCGTATCGGATACGGGCATCAGTCCTCCGTGTATGACAAGAGCCGTCCAGTTCCAGAGAGCGCCCAGGAAAATAAGGGGGATGCCGGGAACTTTCCGGTTCAGCCACAAAAACAGAAGCACAGCCAAAATGGCCGCTTCCGTCCAATAAGGGTACGTCCGGTTTGTCCGGACCGTTACGGTGAAAATCACGATTTGGGCGGCAAAGCTTCCGAGCAGGAGATAGGGCAGTTTGAAGTTCACTTTCTCTACCAAGGAGAGCGGATTCCGTCCTGAAAGAAGGGTAATGACGATAGCCAGAACGATGAAGTAGATCATATTAACCTCCAAATAAAAAAAAGAACCAGGCTCAGCCCAGTTCCTCTAAGTGGCTCACGGACCCCAAGGAAAAGCCAGTCCGGATGAGTAAACCAATGCCGCAACCGTGACAATAGCAAAAACCCAGCGTTTCATCGCGTTTACCTCCAATCCTTTAAAATAATAGGTATAAAATGCCATTATGTAATCTCATTATAGCTTCCGGACCCTATTTGTACAAGGTATCAAATTTCGACAAAAAAAGACACAATTTGAGCTTTTGTTTTAATGCCTTTTCCGGGGTATCCGTACCTTGACGAACGCGGGATGCGTGCCTTATGGTGGAAGGAACCTTTATCTGGAACAGGATGAGATTTATGACCGTACTTGTGTGGCTTTTGCTTGCGGCAGCCTGCGCGTATCTCTTCTTCATCGTCCCCACCATGTGGCTCAAAGTTGAGCGCGTAAGGGTGTCCGCCGGGCTCGGAATTAAAATTTTGCAGATCAGCGATATTCATGTTGAAAAGCTGAGAATCCGTCCGGGCAGGCTTGTTCGGCTGATCGACGAGGAGAAGCCGGATTATATCGCGCTTACCGGCGACTTTACCCGCAGAAGCAAACATTTGCCGAAAGTTGAAAAGATGCTGAAGGCGGTCGCTTCCCGCGGAATTCCGGCGTTTGCCGTTCTCGGCAATCACGATCACCGCCTGGACCCGGCCGGAATGAGGAAGCTTATCGCGATTTTGGAAGAGGCGGGCGTTGTTCTGCTGAACAACTCGTCCGCGGATCTCGGCGCCTTCCAGTTCGTCGGCATCGATGATCTCGGAACCGGGCACAGCCGGATCGGGAAAGCGTTCCGGCATGTCGCTGCACGCAAGCCTGTCGTTGTGCTGACCCACAATCCGAACCTTGTCCTTCGCTTGCAGCGCCCGTTTGCTTACTTGATGGCCGGGCATTTTCACGGCATGCAGTTCCATGTGCCGTTTCTGTTCCGGTTTATCCGGAAGGGAGAGCTCCCGGCAAGAGGGATTACGAAAGGCCTGCATCAAACCTCTTACGGAACCTATTATATTTCCAAAGGAATCGGTCAGGCAGGCCCTAACGCCCGGTTTATGGTCCGCAGCGAAGTCACCGTCCATGAGCTGTGAAGGCGGGAGTAATGTCCGGCCGCCGTCTGCCGGCTGTGAACTCGTCACGCGGCCGGCAATTACCGGGCCCAGGGTACGGCGCAGGCATAGTGTGACGCCTAGCACCGCGCGCCGGGAGGTTTGCTCGGTGCGGAAAGCTCTCGATTGGACAGGAGACGGAGCCGCCGCAACGATGACAAGATAATGGAGGAAAGCCAGTGGAAGAGAAAAGCAGCTGCAAAATCCGGCGTCCGGGTATCGTGCTGGAGCTGGACGAAACGTCGGCGGTGCTGGAGATCGAGGGGAGGACGGTGCGGGTGCCCGCGGCTAAAATCGCGGCCGGAACGGCTGCGGGAACGCCGGTCCAGTGGGACGGAACTATGTGGGTGCCGTTGAGGTGAACCGGCTCCGCGCCCCCTTGATCGTTACCTCGTCTTGCGGCTCCATTGACTTTCACGACCTGGAGCACGATATGAATCTGCATGGAATCGCTTCTGCGGCTTCCTCACATAAGATAAAAAAGCCCGGCTGCAGCAGCCGGGCTTTTTGAGTATCGCAAGGAAATTTCGCTTAATTCGCGGAAACCGTTTCAAGGTCGCGTACTCCTTGATAGATCAGGTCAAACAGCTCCTCGATATTTTCTTCGTCGATGCAGGAGAAGGCGACGCGCAGATCCGTTTCGCTCAGGGCGATTGTTCCGACGCCGTATACTTCCAAGAGGCGCTGGCGGAGCAATTCCGCATCGACGGTTTTCAGCTTCAGACACATGAAGTAGCCGGAGTTGAACGGATAGTAATCCCAGGAGTCTCCGTACTTGCCGCTGTCGAGCAGTGCTTTCACTTTGTTCGCGCGGCCTTTCATGATTTCGAACTTCTCCTGCTTTTGGGCGTTGAATTCCGGAGAATTCAAGGCGTGCAGGACAAACGTCTGCGAAGGATGCGAGCACGAAGAGATCGTGGCCCTGATAATTCCGAGTGTTTTCTGCTCCAGTGCGCTGAGCAGCGCTTCATTCTTGCCGGCGTAAGTGATAAAACCTACGCGGAAGCCCCACACATATTCTTCTTTCGTAGCGCCGTCCACTTTAACGGCCAGTACGCGGTCGTGAAGATCGGCAAGCTGGCCGAAGAGAGATTCCTGCAGGGAATTCTCGAAGAACAGGGCGAAATACGCGTCGTCGGTAACGGCCACGACATTGATGCCCGCTTCCGCGGCTTCGCGGATCACCGAAACGATCTGGCGTCCTTCTTCCGGTCCCGGTGTATATCCCGTCGGGTTGTTCGGGAAATTCAGGACGACGAACGCTTTGCCCTTTTCTTTCTGGGCAAGGAGCCGTTCGCGGAGTCCTGCGGAGTTAAAGGTGTTGTCTTCATTGTAAAGCGGGTACGTCACGATTTCGGCACCCCGGCGGATTCCGAAGGTGAGCTCGTAGTTTTCCCAGTTTTTATCCGGAATAATGACGCGGTCCCCCGCTTCCACGAACAGGTCGGCCGCAACGCTCAGGCCGTGTGTAAGGGCGTTGGTCACGATCGGATTGCCGAACGTTTTGTTGCTTAAGGACGGATTCTCCTCCAGCATTTTTTTACGCCAGGCGGTACGCAAACCGGGTTTGCCCGCGGGAGGCGCGTATTCGTAGAGATCTTTGGGATCATAGGCGGACAGCGTATCCTGAATGACCTTCAGGTGCATAGGCTGACCCTTCTCGATGGCAGTACCGATCGTGGCATTATATTTACCGGCTTTCGCTTTAGCCTCGGCCGATTGGCTCAAAATGCCGACTTTCGGGAAATAAATTTGCTTGCCCAGCGACGACAACATCTCGTACACATAGGCGTTTTCTTTTTCGATGGTTTCATTCAACTGCTTAGCAAGGGGGTTCATTCCGCTCCATCCTTCCGGGGTTATGGAAATTCATTTTAGCCATTATTATAGCACTTCTTACCGGAATGCGTCACTGCGTTACCTAAAAAAAACGGCCCCCGGTATCCGGAAGCCGTTTGTACCCGCAAGAACCGGTAGTAAAGCTCCGGAAAACGTGCGGGGAGGAGAAGAACGCCGAATGATATACAAGCATGCGACGGCAAATTCTGCGGTATGTCGAATTTGTTTTGTATAGGGATGGTCGAGGCGTCAGGCTAGGCTTCCATCCCCGCATCGTACAGCAAAAGCACCTTGCGGATGTGAGCGGCCAGCGCTTCCCGCGGACATACCAGATTCGTCTCGTAATATTCCATTTCGACAAGCTCCGGGTGTTCGAGCACACGCTCGAACTGAATTTCCCGGAAACCGATTCCCTGATTCGTTTCGCTCTCCAGGGCGGAGGCGACGGCTTGAAGCGCCGGAGGATCCAGGGCATCCTCTTCCATATTCAAAATCATGTAATGCCAGATATCATCGGCGTCCGTATCGATGGGACGGTGAATCTGGGCCAAATGCCGCAGCAGCTCCATGTTGGCTTCCATGGGTATCCTCCTTTCCGGACATTCCGCATACCGCAGCGCCGGATACAAGAGCGGCACACGGACGTCTAACCGGAAAAATTTAATCCTGATCCGCCGCAAGCGTGCGGAACGACACCGTCTGGCGGTGATTGTAAGGGAAATGGTCGCTAATTTCCGTCAAATTGCCTTCGGCATCGGGGAGGACTCTGCCTTGAACCCCGATGATTTTTCCGTCGGGCCCGACGACTTCTTCTTTAAAAGTATACGCCTGAAGGCGGCCGCGATGGTCGTTCTGCGCTTGCAGCCGGTTATGAAGAATAGCCTTGTTCAACGCGTCCTCTCCTAACCGGTCGATTTCCGAATCGTTGTAATGGCTGGGATAAAACGTTTTGCCGTATGTCAGGGAGGTGAACGTTTCTCCGGTTACGGGGTCCGTTCCCTGCCGTCTGATGACGGCTCTGCGGATTCCGTTCTCCGGCAGTTCCTCCATTCTTACCACGGTGCAGCGGTCCCGGCTGACGGCGTTCAAGAAGCCGTTCCAGTTGCGCAGCCCCTTCACCGTCCACCCGCCTCCGTAGCGTGTTCCGGCAGGAGAATAAGCCTGCTCACCCCGGTGGACGGTCTGCCGCGTGCGCGCCGTCGTGAAACGGTGCCGGCGTTCCGGTGCGGCTCCGGCACGCGCCGCGCCAGCCGTACCCTCAGCGCCGCCATCGGCATCCGCCGCGCTTTCCGCGGCAGACGGAGCTTCCGCGTCCTTGGCCGCGTGAGCCTGCTCCTGCGCGCCAGGTGAAGCCGTCTGCGCGCCAGGCGCGGAAGGCTCCTTCCCGGCTGCAAGACCCGCCAGGCGGTCGAGGAGCAGCCGCAGGCCGGCCGCCGCCGCCGTACGCGGAGGAAACGCGCCGAGCAGCGGCAAAATCTCGCCGGGCTGCAGCCGGCCGGCGTGTTTGCGGCGGGCATTGGAGCTGCCCGCCAGCGTATCGCTTACCGCGCCCCACAGAGGGAAGAAGGAAGTGAACAGGAAGGCGGTGCCCAGCAGAAGCACGCCTTTCCCGGCGGCACTCTGCCCGCTCCACCAAGCCGCGGTGGGAGCGTAGAGGCAGGAAACGCAGGCACTGCCTGCGGGGCTTGTTCCTGCGGCAGCGGCAAGTCCGCCGCTCCAGGCTCCGGCGCTCAGCAGCAGGAAGCCGGCCGCAAGCAGAACGGGAACAGCCGCCTTGTTCAGTGTCTTCATCTCATCCTGGAGAGTTCCGAGACTGCGTTTGGCGTCTTTTTTGCCGTACAGCAGGGTGAAGGCCAGACGGCGCCGGATCCGGTAGAAACGGAGCAGGCTTACGTACCGTTTGGCGCCTTCCCGCAGCGCATCCACAGAACGGTACAGCTCGCGGAACGGTTCGATCAAGTTTTCGGAACGGAGCAAAGTCAGCCCCTTCCGTATGCGGTTCAAGTCCGCATAATCATACGCGACGGCACCGATCAGCAGCACGATAAACAACGCTTTCGTATAAGCGCCGCCTCCGAGCGTCATATGAAACCCGTTCAGCCAGGTGGCCTGTGTTCCGTTATGCACCGCATGATCCGCGGCGACCCAGACAAGCAGGAAGACGGGCAGCGCGTAAGCGGCTTTGCCGATGACTCTGCGCAGGCGGATGGCGATTCCGAGGCCGAGGGCGCAGAGGGCGGTCGCAGCCGTGTGCCCGGTCCAAGGCGAAGCCAGACCTTGCTCAAGGGAGGGCAGGAAATGAAACAGGTTCCAGCTCATCGCGTTATCGGGCGAAACCGCCGCGGAGCCGGCCGGCTCCAGACTGGCATGCAGCCTCATCCAGTATTCCTCCAGGAACTGGAGTCCGGCACCGGTAGCGCCGCCGATCAGGGCGAAGTCGGACAGACTGAGCGAAGTCGCCTTGCGCGAGCCCCACAAAAACAGGAGCAGAGGGGCCAGCTTCATCAGCTCCTCCGTCAGCGGAGAAACGAGCGACGCGTTCCAGACGGCGTAAACCGCGGGATCGAACGGCAGGAAGACCAGCTGAATGAACAGCGTGTTAAGCGGAGCCACGATCCAGGTGCCGATGATAAAGAAGGCGGCGTACGCGGACCAGCCGACGGTTTTGGAACGGCAGACGATCCACAGCTGCCACAGCACGTAAAAAGAGGCAAATGCCTGCACAACCAATGTGCGGCTGTCTTTCATATAAGGCAGGGACAGGCATAAGACGGCCAGGCCCAGCCAGGATAAAAGCGAGTAGAAAGCGAACAAGCGCGGAGCCTGCGCGGCTCTTTTTTTCCAATGGGTACGAAACCGGTCGCGAGCGGTCCGGATGGTTATACGCAAACCAGGCAAAATCATATCATTTTCCTTTCTGTGCGCCGATTGCAGACCGTTAGCGTCTGTCCTGTTACGGTTCCGGAGATGAGACGGGCGGGAAACCCTGCTTCGCTCCGCTGCCGGAACAGCCCCGGGAAAGAGGCGGCGGCTTTAAATGTGCCTAATCGAACGGGTAAGCGGCTTAGGCTTCCTCAAAAGGGAGCGGAAAGATCTCCCCGGCTTTGCTTTCCCCCTATAAAAGTTCGCAGAGACCGCCCGGAATGGGACTCGGCTTATGCGCAGCCGGAGGCCTGCTAAAATACCGTTGATTTTGAACACGGCTCTGTGAGATGGTAAGAAGCAGAGAAAAAGAACAGGCGGCTTATTATTTGCACCGTAATTCGGCGGAGGTTTATGTGAAGATTTTAATCCCTTTTAATCATTATGCACAACTGTTTCCCCATAAAAATACCGCCCTCTACCATGCGCTGCGGGAAAGTATAGTAGAAGGAAGACTGGAATCGGGCTCAAAACTTCCTTCCAGCCGGGAGCTTGCGGAGGTGTATGGAATCTCCCGGGGACTCGTTACGCAAGTGTATGAGATGCTGATATCCGAAGGATACGTAGAAGGCAGGCCGGGAAAAGGGACGTTCGTTGCTTACCGGAGCGATCAGGGGGCGGGAACCGGCTCCCTATCGGAGGAACCCCTTTTGTTGTCGGCGTGGGGGGATTTTTTGATGCAGCCGGGAGGCGGGGGCGGCAGGCGGAAAGAAGAGAGCGGCGACGGGGCGGGAAAGAAGGACGATAGCCCGAGGAGGGAGTACGGTGGAGCAGAACGGAGGCCGGGCGGTGCTGACCCGGATTCAGGCGCGGATGCTGGCGCTGCCGGGCACGAGCACAATGGCGGTGTAGAGCAGGCAAGACCAGGAGCTGCCAGGCGAGAGTACAATGGCGGCATGGAGCGGGAAGGATCAGGCGCTGCCAGGCGAGAGCACAATGGCGGCGTGGAGCGGGCAGGTGCACGCGCTGCCGGGCGAGAGCACAATGACGGCATGGAGCAGGCAGGTGCACGCGCTGGCGGGCGCGAGCACAATGGCGGTGTAGAGCAGGCAGGTGAAGCCGCTGCCGGGCGCGAGCACAATGGCGGCGTGGATCAGGCAAGAGCAGGAGCTGCCAGGCGAGAGTACAATGACGGCGTGGAGCAGGCAGGATCAGGCGCTGCCGGGCGCGAGCACAATGGTGGCGTGGAGCAGGCAGGTGCACGCGCTGCTGGGCGAGGGCACAATGGCGGCGTGGAGCGGGCAGGAGCAGGGAGCGCGCAAGCGAGCGGCGTACAGCCCGCGGCTCATTCAGGCACCCGCGGGCGGGCGGACCAAACGCACAACCGCACCCGGAGTGCGGAGCCGCACATACCCGCGGTACCGGACGCCGTCGTCTTCGAGCTGTCCGGCACGGACAGTGCGGTTTTCCCGCGGCAGGCCTGGAACCGCTGCCTGCACGAGCAGGTGCGCAGCGCCGCCTTCCTTGAGGGTCCGCTGCGCGACCCCCAAGGCGATTATTCGCTGCGCTCGGCGATCGCGCTGCATCTGCGGCGCTCGCGAAGCATCGACGCGGACCCCGATTGCGTCGCAATCGTGAACGGGTCGATGCAGGCGATCGCGCTGACGATGCAGCTGCTGGTAGGCCCGGGCGACGAGGTAGTCGTCGAATCGCCCGGGTACAGCGGCGCCGTGCGCGCCGCCTCCGCCGCAGGCGGCAAGGCCGTCGATGCGCCCGTCGACGCGCAGGGCATCATCCCGCAGCCGTGGAACGCGCGGCTGCTGTTCGTCACCCCCGGACGGCAGTTTCCGACCGGGGCGGTTCTCCCGCTCCAGCGGAGGCAGGAGCTGCTCCGCTGGGCGAAGGAACGCGGCGCCGTCATCATCGAAGATGACTACGACACCGAGTTCCGCTACGCGGGCCGGCCGCTGGAGCCCCTGAAGGCCCTGGACCGCGAAGGCCGCGTCCTGTTCGTCGGCACGTTCTCGCGGACGATGTACGCGGGCCTGCGCCTGGGCTATGCGGTGCTGCCGCCGTCTCTCGTCGAGCCGTTCCGGCGCGCGAAACAGCATTATGAGCCGCTGACGACAGGGATGCTGGAGCAGCGGGCCCTGGCCTCTTTTATGAACAGCGGTGCCTACGAGCGCCATCTGCGCAAAATGCAGCGGGTATACGGGGAGAAAGCCGCCCTGCTGCGTTCGGGGCTGACCGCGTTGGATTCCGCTTTCGAATGGATGCCGAGCGAAGCGGGGCTTCATATTTTCGGCTGGTGGAAAGGCGGCGCTGAGGAGTACAGGCGCTTCGCCTCCGCATGTGCCGGGCGGGGTGTTTTCTGGCGGGACGCGGGGAGGCATGTCCGCTGCGGAGAAAGACCCGCGGCATGTTTCGGTTTCGGACATTTGTCCCGGGAGGAGATCGGCCGCGGCATCGCCGTGATGGGAGAAGTCCTGACGGAAACTTTTTTATAGGCATGCGGGAATCTCCAAAAGGTTTGTGCTATGATGTGAATGAAGGACGAGCCCGGTTTGACTCGCCGAGGCTTTTCCGCAATATAGAATTACCGTAGGAGTGATTGGATATGGCCGGATTTACCGGAGGTACAAGTATTATTTTGCGGCTTGAGATGATGAAAGAACGCACGAATTTCGGACAGATCGCGACTACGATCGGAGACGCCGGCGGCGATGTCGTGGCAATTGACGTCAACCGTTCGACGAAAACCGTTACCGTCCGGGATATTACCGTTAATGTAAGCGACCAGAATCATACGGGTGCCATCGTGAAGGCCCTGAACGAGCTGGACGGCGTAAAAGTCATTAACGTGTCCGACCAGACGTTCCTGCTTCACTTGGGCGGTAAAATCGAAACGACGCCGAAAATACCGATCAAAAACCGTGATGATTTGTCCCGTGTGTATACACCCGGAGTGGCAAACGTTTGTATGGCTATTCATGAAGATCCTTCGAAAGCGTTCTCATTGACGATTAAACGCAACACCGTTGCCGTTGTATCGGACGGTACGGCGGTTCTTGGACTGGGCAATATCGGTCCGGAAGCGGCCATGCCGGTTATGGAAGGTAAGGCGATGCTGTTCAAACAGTTTGCCGGCGTAGACGCTTTTCCTATCTGCCTCAATACACAGGATCCCGAAGAAATTATATCGATCGTGAAAGCGATTTCCCCGGCTTTCGGCGGAATCAACCTGGAGGATATTTCGTCCCCGCGGTGTTTTGAAATCGAGAACCGGCTTGTCGAAGAGCTGGATATACCCGTTTTCCACGATGACCAGCACGGTACGGCGGTCGTTCTGCTTGCGGGAATGCTGAACGCCGTCAAGGTCGCGGGCAAGAAGCTCGAAGACTGCAAGGTTATCGTCTGCGGCATCGGAGCGGCCGGCATCGCGTGCACCAAGATTCTGCTCGCGGCAGGCGTTAAGAACGTGATCGGAGTGGACCGTGAAGGAGCACTCGTCCGCGGCCAATCGTATCCGTATCAATCGTGGCAGTGGTATGCCGAGAATACGAATCCGAATGAGGAAAAAGGACGCCTCTCCGACGTGATCGAGGGAGCCGATATTTTTGTCGGCCTGTCGGGACCGGGTGTGCTTAAAGTGGAAGACATCAAGAAAATGGCGGCTGATCCGATCGTATTTGCCATGGCGAATCCGACACCGGAAATCGCGCCGGAAGAAGCGGAGCCTTACGTGCGCGTCATGGCGACGGGCCGCTCCGACTATCCGAACCAGATCAACAACGTCCTGTGCTTCCCGGGCCTGTTCCGCGGTCTTCTGGACTGCCGCGCCACGCGGGTTAACGAGCAGATGAAGCTGGCGGCCGCCAAAGCTATCGCGTCCGTCGTTTCGGAAGAAGAACTCAACGAACTTTACATCATTCCGAGCGTGTTCAATAAGCAGGTCGTGAAGAAGGTCCGCGAGGCCGTGATTGCGGCCGCTTACGAAACCGGCGTAGCCAGACGGAAAAGCGCGGATATCCGCGGTGACGAAAGCGTCCAGTCCGAGCAGTCCGCGGACGGCGCGGGTATGCTATAATAAATTCCTGGTTACAGTTTTACTAGGAAAGCAGGCGATACTATGTTTCATACGGAATCTTACGGAGGAACCCGTGAAGAGCAGTATTCTCTCGTCACAGCGCAGTTGAAGGCGCTCATTGAGGGGGAGACTAGCAGGATCGCCAATCTGGCGAACGCTTCGGCGCTGCTCGGCCAGTTTCTCCGGGACATAAATTGGGTAGGTTTCTACTTGCTGGAGGGAGAGCAGCTGGTGCTCGGACCTTTCCAGGGACTTCCGGCTTGCGTGCGCATTCCGCTCGGACGCGGAGTATGCGGTACCGCCGCGCAGAAGCGCGAGACGCTGGTCGTAGAGGATGTGGAGCGGTTTCCCGGGCATATTGCCTGCGATGCGGCCTCCCGCTCGGAGATTGTCGTACCGCTCGTTAAAGACGGCGAGCTGCTGGGCGTCCTGGATATCGACAGCCCCAGCCTGGCCCGTTTTGATGAAACCGACCGCGTTATGCTGGAGCGTTTCGTGACGGAGCTGGCGGCTCATCTGTAAGCTCTTGATGAGGCATCCTTTCCACAGTGTAAGTAAAGTTAGCGCAATGAATGGATTTTAGTTTCGAGAAGCCCTCGTACCGGCCGGTACGGGGGCTTTTTTACGGACCCGTAAAACAATTTGTAATTATGTATTTATTTTCCAAGGTTAATTCGTTAGAGTAGAGGGAGAGAACACGGCGATGTTTCCAGCCGGAGGATGAATATAGAGGACAAAGCTTGCTTGCGCGAAACAGCGCTCATTTGCCGAGGAGGAGAGCTTATGAAGACGATTGAAATACGAAATCCGTTGCTTCCCCTGCTGGCCGGTTCGTTATTCAGCGTTTTTATGTTTGTCACGCTGATGATCCAAAGCTGGGACCAGCCTGCCTCGCTTAGGCCGCTGATCGTTCTGGGCCTGCTTTTTGCGCTTTTTACCGCCGGATGTGTCCTGCTCGATATGATCGAATCCCGTCACGTTGAATTTGAAGGCCGGGTAACGGCTTATAACAACGGAAGGCTGTCGCTGAAAACGCGGGAGGGCAAGGTGAAGCGCTACAGGCTGCCGTCTAAGGAAATACCGCCGGGGGAAAGCGGAGAGCTTCTGGAGGCGGGCAATCAGGTGAAGGCCACCGTAACGAAAAGAACCGGTCAGCTGCTCGCTTTGGAGGTCTTGTCCGGCTAACCCGGCGGGACTTCCCGCAAGCGATAAACATGGACCGAAGCAGGACCCGCCGTTCCAGGCGCGGGAATCCAATTATAACCGGGGGATGTCGTCAGCAGGACCCTGGAAAAGCCGAATCATGCTTATCCGGGCTCTTGATCTCGCTCTTTTATCGGTCTGTCGGCCAAATATAGAATCAGATAAAAAAAGGTCATAACCAGGGCCGAACGGCACAGGGCAAACCTTTCGAGAACAAGTCATCAAAATGCTGGGCATTTCCCAGCGGCCCGGTCCGCTGTTTGTAAACTTCCGGCATGCCGCTGATAAACCGGGTCGTGTATACGGCCGTCAGTAGTAGGCAGAGTCCTCCGTAGAGCAAATAAATCGGTCTTGTGCGCATGGTTTTTAAGCCCTTCTTTCCCTCTCATTTTACTGCATCCGTGTCTATAAAGTTGCGATAAATGGCCGATTCATTGACAGGCCCTACCGTGGCTCCTAAGATATGGGTACGATGAAATGTGCTTGTGCGGGTGTGGAGTTACGCTGCCCGTTAAAAGAAAACCCCGGCGGACGGGGAGAAAGAGGGCAAGAACGCATGCTGACAATCACGGAAAGCAACCTGCGGGCCGATCGGGAACCGCTGCTTCATCCTTTCGGATTTAAAGGAGGACAACTAACGGAGCTGTGGCAGCCGATTGTCACGCTGACCGGTGAAAGCGGTCACAAGGGTACGGGAGTGGGCGTCCAAAGCCCGTTATGGTCGGACGCGAATCTGATGGCTTCTCTCGGGGAACAGGGAGCTAACGAGCTTATGTACAAATTCGCGGAGGAGACTGTAAAGTCGCTGAAAGGAGCCTCCTTCGCGCATCCGATGGAGCTGTTCGAAGAATTGTATGGGCGGCCTTCGCAGTCCTGGTTTGCCCGACAGGGGCATCCGGATGTCCGGCCCACTTATGTGCTGAACGCGCTCGCGGCAGTCGATTTCGCGGCTTGGGTGCTGTACGCGCGGGATCGCGGGATCTACCGCTTCTCTCACCTGCTGCCTGAAGAATTCCGCAGCTTGGGCGAGCAGAAGACGGAGGCGGTTGCAGCCGTACCGGCCATTGCTTACGGTACGGAAGACGGTGAAATCACCGGCCTGCTGGATCAGGGCTGTACCGTACTCAAAATCAAGCTGGGGTCCGGCGGCGACGATATGATTGATTGGGACAGCAGGCGCCTGCGTCATATTCATGAACTGACGGAAGCGTATTTACAGACCCGCCCGGCCCCTGCGGAGGTGTCTTACTATCTCGATCTGAACGGCCGTTACGCGGCCAAGGACGATCTTCTGCGGCTGTTGGAGGATGCGGACCGCAGCGGATCGCTGCCTTCCGTTATTCTGGTGGAAGAGCCGTTTCTGGACGGGCGCGAAATTTCCGTCGAGGATGTGCCGGCCCGTATTGCGGGGGATGAGAGCATTCAGTCCGAAAGCGACGCCCGCTATTACATGGACCTCGGCTATGGCGCCCTCGCCCTTAAACCTGCGGCGAAGTCGATGAGCCTGAGTCTGAAGGTCGCTGCTCTGGCCGCCGAACGGGGAGTGCCGTGCTTCTGCGCCGACCTTACGGCCAATCCGCTGCTCGTGGAGTGGACCCGCGTGCTGGCGGCTCACCTGCGGCCTCTGCCGGGGATGGCATACGGCCTGATCGAATCCAACGGCGGGCAAAATTACCGCGGCTGGGACCGGCTCGAAAGCTATCATCCGGCGGCCGGAGCGGGCTGGACCCGCACGCGCGACGGACTGTTCGAGCTGAACGAGGCATTCTACGCGGAAAGCGGGGGCGTGTTCCGGCCAAGTTCTTATTATGAGAACCGGTAGGTATTCCTTCCGGGCTGTGGACCCGCCTCAGCGGCCCACGGCTTCGAGGCTGAGGATATCTTTCAGATAGCCCGGAAGGGCGTCGAGATGGTTGCCGAGGAACGCGTCGCTTTCCCTACCGACCCGCTGGGCGGCGGGCACCATGGACAGCTGGGCCGCGAACACCGTTTTGCGGGGATGGTCTTCGATGGCATGGAACAAGCCTCTGGAAACCGCTTCGATATAATCGTTTTTCTTGCCCTGCATAACGAGCTGGAACGTATTTTCCAGGAGAACCGGTTCGACCTGGATCTCCTGGCCGGCCGCGGCCGCAAACTTATGGAGCTGTTCCATCGTGCCTTCGACAGTCGAAGGATTGGTGAAAACGAGAACCGAGGGCCGGTTCAAATGCAAAATTTTATGAAACAAAGGATCGTCGATTTTAATAATCGGCACCGGGCAGGAGAAATTTTCAGGCAGATGAGCCGTAAAATACGTACAGGTAATCAAAATGGCATCCACATGACAGCTGGCTAACCAGTCGAGTGTGGATTTTATTTTGTTCATGGCCAGCTCTTCGGTAAAATTGCTGTCGTTCTTAATCCGGTCCAGACCGGGATCGACGAAATGTACAAGCTCGATGTCATAAGAGCCGAGGGCTTTCTCGATATGTTCGATATTGGAATAGTGGGCATGATAGCAGCCTAGTTTTCTTTTCATAATAGACACCCCGTCCGAAGTTTTCTATGAAGTATAGCAAGGTTAACAATATTTGGCAATGGGAACACGGGGTTGAACGGTTAAAAAAATGTCTTCTCACCATGCGCCCGAATCCGGTTGAACGGAATTGCGAACGTAAGAACGGACTTGAATAACGAACCGAATGCCGGGGACCGCGAGCAGGGAGCAGGGAGCTTCACGCGGACAAACCGAATAGCAAACCGTACAACAAACCGGAGCTAGGAACCGGCGAACCGCATCAGCTCCCGGTTGAATTTGCCCATCTCGCAGTAAAACAAGCCATGCCCGCTGTATGCAAAAGGCACAAGCTCCGAACCTTTAATACCCGCTTGTGTCGCCTGCGCGAGCGGATAGGGACAAATCATGTCCTGCGCTCCCTGGAAGATCACCGTCGGCACTGAAATTTTGGGCAGGTCGGGACGCATATCCTCATCTCTCAAAAGTGCCGCACTCATCGCGGTCGCGTGCCCGGAGGAAGACAAAGCGATTCCGTGAAACCAGTGTTGAAGCGGGTTCGACACATACCGGGCAAAAAAACGGCCGCCGAGATCTTCGAGCATTTTAGGCCGGTCGGTATAAGTTCCCTCTATGAGATGATTCACCTCTTCGATTGAATTGCCGTACGGGAAATCCGGCCGTTTGGTAAACAGGGGAGCTGCCGGAGCGAACAGAGCCAGCTTGGAAACTCCGAATCCGCCGTGTCTGGCCATGTACCGGATCGCAATGGCTCCGCCCATGGAAAACCCCGCCAGGATAATGCTTTCGAGCCTAAGCGCCTCGATTACGCGGCGTATATCGTCCGCCATCCGGTCGTAGGAGTAGCCTCCCCATGGGCGGTCGGATTTGCCGAACCCCCTTAAATCGAGGCCGATACAGCGGTATCCGGCTTTCGGAAGCTGATCGAACTGATACTCGAACATCGTATGGTTAAGCGGCCAGCCGTGAATGAACAGAATCGTTTTGCCGCCGCCCCCGGGTCCGGGGTTCCAATCCTCGACGTAAAGGTTAACTCCCTGCTCAACGGGTATGTAGATGCCCATTCTGCGCCTCCTTTGGATGAAAAAACAATGTGAAAGGGAAAAGGCCTGCTGCCGTCGGCGGATCGCATGAAAAAGATCGCGGTTCCGCTTGAAGCAAACCCTGGCGGTTAAGAAGAATCTCCGCTTTTTTAAGTGTATGTGCGACGGTTTGGACGATATTTCTTTCGCCTTGTGTGATTGTGGAGGGAACGGACGTAGTACATATTGACCGGATAAAACGGATTTGAGGCAAGGACATGCGGGGGGACACCATATGGAAAAAGTGGAGGAGCGGCTGGCACGTGGGATGTCCGAACAGGATCCTGCCGCACTGGAAGCGCTTATGGATTTATATGCTTCGAATGTATATGGCCTTGTGCAACGTATTCTTCAAGAAGCGGCGCCTCGGGAGGATATCGAAGAATGTGTCAGCGATGTTTTTGCCGCCGCCTGGAACAAAAGCGCGGAATATGAACCAAGACGGGGACCTTATAAAACATGGCTGCTTATTCTCGCAAAATATAAAGCGCTGGATTACCGCCGCCGATTGAGCTCGGAAAACCGGATGGGTGAGACGCTTACGGTGACGGATTTTACTGCCGAAACGGATACGGAGCAGATCGTTTTAGACCGGGAGACACAGAAAGAAATTTTAGTTTTGATTGACAGTCTGGATGACAAGGACCGGATTATCTTTTATCGGAGGTACTACTTCTATGAGTCCGTGGAGCAGATTGCGGCTGCTGTGGGTCTGACGGCAAAAGCAGTTGAAAATCGTTTGTACCGGGCCAGAAAAAGGCTCAAGGAACAAATGGAAACAGCCCGCAGGGAGGGGATCTCATGAAAAAACACGAAGAGCAGGAATGGTTTGGGCTCATGGATGAAATAACGGCCGACTTGGCAGAGAATCACATTCCCGACTTGGATACAGCGGAATTTCTTTTGGAGAAAGATCCCGGCAGGTTGAAAATAATCAAGGAACGGACTCTTGAGAAAATAGCCGGTACCACTCCCGGCATTTCGACCAGGGTTGAGGTTGCTCGCTCATCCGGGGAGCTTGCACCGGCTGCTTTGTCCGACGGGCGAATGAGGAAAAATAGGCCGAAGCGCCGGCGCGCATATGCTCTCCTGGCCGCAGCGGCGGCTCTGCTGCTTGCCGGCGCAACGCTTGTCGGATCTCAGCCGGAAGTAGCCGCCCAAATGCGGCGTGTGCTTCAGTATCTTCCCGGTTTTGGGGGAGTGACCGATTCGGAAAAGACAGAGCAGCGGGTGGAATACGTACAGCCTCAGCCGTCCGTTCATAAGATCGGACGAGGGACTGTCGAAATCAGGGGGGTCTCCATTGGGGAGAAACATTCTACCATTACTCTGGTAGGTACCGGCATTCCGAAGAATGACGAGGTTGTCCTCCGGAACATCTATGGAGACAAGTATCTTTTCCGTCAAGCGATGATCACGGGGGCAGAAGGGGGCTGGACCGGTCTATACGGGTATGAGGGCCGGATTAAAGTTACCGACGGCTTGGTGCTGCTCGCCGGCAAAGATAGCTTTCCTTTGAAGCTGGTAACTCCCCAGGAAGCGGAACAGATTGAGGACCTCGGCCCTACGGAGGAGCATAACGGGATCCGGTTGACCGCGGTCAGCACAGCGGTGAATGAACAGAAAATGAAAGTGACAATTCTTCCTCAAATAGCGGGACAGACTAAAATCGATTCGTACGGATTTCATTCTTCTTACAATGAAATTCCACCCGCGAAACTTTTGGCTTCCGATACGGAAAAGGAAATTCCCTATAGTCAGGATGAGGCATTTCCTAATCCGAATGAAGTTTATTGGGACCGCACGGAAGGAATGGAGGGAGGAGTCAAATTGGTCATGCCGGCCCTTGCCCTTACAAGAAATTATGAAAATCCAGCCTCTATCCGGCTTCCTATTCCTGAAAAGGGCAGCCTGGAAATTAACCGGACGTTCGACCTGTTTGGTTTTCCGGTCAAGGTGAGCCGGGTGGAGAGAATTCTCAAGGGGGAGAAAATTGACGGAGAAGGTGATGCCGGAGAAGACAGCATCCGCATTTGGTTCGAGCTTCATGGCGACGAGCAGGCGGCCGAGACCTTGTACGAATTTCCCCCAAGTCTGTTAAACGGCGGTGCGGTCTGGCACCGTAACGAGCAAACTGATAAGCTGGAGTGGATGCTTCTGTCGGTTCAGCCCGGTCAGAAGGAGTACGAGTTGAAGGTGTCTTCCCTTCATACGCGGGTAAAAGGCCCGTGGGAATTTTTGATAGATCAACCTTAGTCGAGGCCGTCGCTACAGCCTGATGAAGGAGGTAGAGAATGAAAAAAGCGCTGCTGGGTATAGCCAAAATAGCGGGAGCTGCCGCAGCCATTGCAATAGGAGCCTTTTATCTTTTGGCGCTGGCGGCTGTCGTGATCTTGGCTTTAAACGAATGGACGGGTTGAAGTAGGAAACGTCGGCTGAGAAATGACCGCTCATAAAGAGCTGCGGATACAACAACAAAAAACCGGTATTCCCCACGGGGAGTACCGGTTTTTTGTTGCTTATACTTCTGCGGACCATTCACGCAGCTTGCGGTCTGACGGAAGAAACAAGGTCAGGATGCCGAGAATCGGCAGCAGGCTGGACAGCTTCATGATGAGGCTGATTCCGTGGGCGTCGATCAGGTTGCCCAGAACGAGCGCTCCGATTCCGCCCATGCCGAACGCAAAGCCCGTAATCAGGCCGGATACCATGCCGACTTTCCCCGGGATAAGCGTCTGCGCGTAAACGACGGTGACGGAGAAGCTGGAGAAGATGACGAATCCGGTCAGCGTCAGCAGCACGGTCGCCCATCCCAGACTGACGTAAGGGATTAGAGCGGCAAGCGGAGCCGCTCCGAATATGGAGACGAAGATAACGGTTCTCTGACCGAACTTGTCGGCGAGAGGTCCGCCGAAGAACGTTCCGAGCGCGCCTGCGGCCAGGAACAGAAAGATATAGATTTGCGCCTGATCGATGGTCGTGCCGACGACATCGCGCAAATAGAAGGCGTAATAGCTCGTCATGGCCGCCGCATACCACGAGCGGGTAAAGACGAGGAACACCAGCACGATGACCGCGGTGATGATCTTCTTCCGCTTGGCGGGATCCATCGCGCGCTGGACGGTCTTCTTCGCCGTGACGGCTCCGGCCTCGATCACGCCCTTGTACCAGCGGGCGATGAACGTTTGCACGAGCATGGCGGCCCCTGCCACGAGGGTGAACCAGATCGAACCGAACTGGCCCAGCGGGATGAAGATCCATTTCGTCAGCAGCGGAGCAAGCGACTGGCCCGCGTTGCCGCCGACCTGGAAGATCGACTGGGCCAGTCCCTTGCGGGAGCCTGCGGCCAGGTGGGCGACCTTCGAGCCCTGCGGATGGAATGCCGCCGATCCGAGGCCCACCAGCGAGACGGCCAGCAGCACGAACCCGTACGATGGCGCGAACGCGAGCAGGAGCATGCCGAGGAAGGTGGCGGCCATACCGAGCGGCAGCATGTAGGGCTTGGGCTTCCGGTCGGTATACATGCCGATTACGGGCTGCATGATGGAAGCGGTAAGATTGAAATAGAACGAGATCCATCCGATCTGGGCGTAGGAAAGCGTCATGCTGTCTTTTAAAATCGGATAGATAGCCGGAATGACCGACTGAATCGAGTCATTGAACAAATGCACGAGACTGATGGCAAGGAGAACCTTGTAGACCGTCGGTTTCGACGAAGGAATTCCTGCAGAGGGTCGTGCGGTGCCGGCGCTGACTGTCGCCTGCGACGCCATAGGGCACGAACTCCTTTCGTGATGCTAATGTGTAGGACGCTTAAGCGTACCGATCCGTTCGCCCATGCGGACTTTGCTGCCCACCTGGAGATCGGAGCGCGGCGTCAGGATTCCGTTCTCGGTGACGAGCACAACCGTGGAACCGAATTCGAAATAAGCGAGATCGTCGCCCGCCTGCAGATGAGACGGGAGGCCTTCCACATACTGAATGGAGCTGACGTTGAGCGCGCCGACTTTCACGACGGCAATTTCACCGGCTTCGTGCTCCATTACGGTAATGAGACGCTCGTTGCGGCTGAGCACGCGTGTCATGTGGCGCAGGCCGAATTCGTTCACGGGGTATACTTTGCCGGGAACGTGCTCTTTCTCCAGAATCTTGCCGGTAACCGGGGAATGGATACGGTGATAATCCGTCGGGCTCAAATAAAGCACCATAAAGAAGCCCTTCTCGTAATTAATCGTACGCGGGGAACGGTTAAGCAGCTCCTCGACGGTGTAATCCTGCCCCTTGACGCTGAGCATCTGGCCCGCCTCTACGGGGCCGTAGCCGGTAATAACGGCATCCACCGGGCTGACAAGCGCGGCCGGATCCGTATCGACCGGACGGAGTCCGGGCTTCAGGCGGCGGGTGAAGAACTCGTTGAGTGTGGCGTATTCCCCGATTGCCTTCTCCGCCTCTTCCACCGGAATGCCGTATGACTTGGCAAACCACGGAATAAGAGAGCGGCTGAGAGGGGATTTGGAAAACGAACCGGTCATCCGGGAAATCCATTTGCGGGATGAGAGTTCCGTCATAAGTCGAAACAATGGTTTCATGCTTGGTTCAATGCTCCTATCTGTACGTGACTATAGTCTCCGCTTTATCTTGCCATAGAATGAACGTTTTGACAATTGCCGCGACCCGGCGTTTTCGGGCGCTCATCGGCTGAAAACGCGCCTTTTCGCCGGGACCGTGCCTATATCCTCGGGCAGGCAGGTATGAATCCGACCAGGGCTGCGCAAGCTGGTTAGAAAAGGGGGTAGATCTTATGTCCGGCTTGGTGTGGGGAGCGGTTATCGCCGTTCCGTGGCTGCTCGTCTGGCTTCAAAATAAAGCTGCCGGAGCCAAAAGGATAATGGATGTCGCTGCATATGCCGCATTGGTACTTTTTTCGGCGATTGCCGGGGTAACCGTGACGGAGATTCTTGTGAACGACACGGTCTTTATGACCAGCGTGCACAAGGTGTTCCTGAATCCGCTCTTTCTGGCCAGCGGCGGATGGCTCGGTCTGTATGCGCTTCAGCGTCTTATAGTAGAAGGAATTTTTTCGGGGAGAGCAAGGAGAGGCTGAAACCGATTTTTTATGGATAAAAAAACTGGTACAAAATGTAAAGATTATATATAATAAAGTTAGCTTTGAATGAAAGCGCTTTCCACACGAAACAAATTTAGGAGGAGGAACCTGATGAAAAAGCGAGTCAAAGAGCTCAACTACACGGAAATCGCGAAGTCCAGTCAGTTCCAAGCTTTATTGAAACGAAAAAGACAGTTCATTTTACCGCTTTCCCTGTTCTTCTTTGCCTTTTATTTTACGCTCCCGATTCTCACCTCTTATACCACCGTGCTTAACGCCCCCGCATTCGGTTCCGTCTCCTGGGCGTGGGTATTCGCCTTTGCGCAGTTTATTATGACCTGGGTGCTGTGTATCCTTTACTCGCGCCGGGCCGCTAAATTCGATGTGATGGTACAGCAAATCCGGCAGCAAATGAAAGGCTGATCTCATTTCTCATACTTGGAGGGAAGTCAAGTGAATCTGACGGCATTCTGGTTATTTCTGGGCATCGTGGCGATCACGCTTCTGATTACCTATTTTGCGGCCAAAAAAACCAATTCCACCGATGACTTTTACACCGCGGGAGGAGGTCTGACGGGCTGGCAGAACGGTCTGGCCATCGCAGGCGATTACATGTCGGCCGCTTCTTTCCTCGGAATCGCGGGCACGATCGCGCTGGCCGGCTTTGACGGGTTCTTTTACAGCATCGGTTTTCTTGTCGCGTATCTGGTCGTTCTCTATCTCGTGGCGGAGCCTCTCCGCAATTTGGGGAAATATACGGTGGCGGATATGATTGCGGCCCGTTTCAACGAAAAGAAAATCCGGGGCGTGGCGGCCTTGAATACGATCACGATCTCCACCTTCTATATGATCGCTCAGCTCGTGGGCGCCGGAGCGCTTATCAAGCTGCTGCTGGGACTCGATTTCACGACGTCCGTACTGATTGTCGGCCTGCTCATGACCGTTTACGTCGTATTCGGCGGGATGACGGCAACTTCGTGGGTACAGATCGTCAAAGCGGTGCTGCTGATGGGCGGAACTTTTATTCTCTCGATCGTCGTGTTCTCGAAGTTCAACTTCAGCGTGACGGAAATGTTCGATCAGCTGAAAGCCGTTACTCCTCTCAAAGAGAAGTTTCTGGACCCCGGCAATAAGTATAAAATCCCGCTCGACACGCTCTCGCTTAATCTGGCACTTGTGCTGGGGACGGCCGGTCTGCCGCACATTCTGATCCGCTTCTTCACGGTGAAGGACGCTCCGACCGCGCGCAGCTCCGTCGTGTACGCCACCTGGATCATCGGCATTTTCTACGTGCTGACGCTGTTCCTCGGCTTCGGTGCGGCCGCTTTTGTGGGGTATGACAATATCATCGCGGAAGACAAGGGCGGCAACATGGCGGCGCCTCTCCTGGCCAAAGCGCTCGGCGGCGACTTCTTCTTCGCCTTCATCGCGGCCGTCGCCTTCGCGACGATTCTGGCCGTCGTCACCGGCCTCGTTCTCTCCGCGGCTTCCGCGTTCGCGCATGACTTCTACAGCCATATCTTGCGCAAGGGAAAAGCAACGGAGTCCGAGCAGATGAAGGTAGCCCGCTGGGCGTCGGTCGGTGTCTCCATCCTGTCGATCATCTTGTCATTGGCCGCATCCAAGCTGAACGTCGCGTTCCTCGTGTCCGTCGCCTTCGCCATTGCGGCAAGCTCCAATCTGCCGGTCATTCTGTTCACCGTCTTCTGGCGGCGCTTCAACACGGCGGGAGCGGTAACGGGCATGCTCGTCGGCCTGATCTCTTCTCTGGTGCTCGTAGCCGCAAGCCCGAGCGTGTGGAGCCCGGAAGTAGGCAAGGCCATCTTCGTGGGCACGCCATTGTTCCCGCTAACGAATCCGGGCATCATCTCCATTCCTCTCGGATTTCTTGGTGCCATACTTGGAACGGTCCTGTCGAAGAAGAAATCTTCGGATGCGAAGTTCGACGAGATCGTCGTCAAAGCCAACGTCGGCAACATCAACATGTAAGCGGGCTGCGGCAATGCCCGGCACAACAAAGAACCTCCCGGTCCTTGGCGGACGGGAGGTTCTTTGTTGTGTGAGGCTCGCCGTTTAATCGTCGAATTTGCATTCTTCGAGGCGGAGCACCTTCGTTTTCTTTTTGACTTTATACCCGATCCAGACGATCAGGAACAGCGGAATTCCGATATACGAAGCGGTCAGACCCGCCCAGTCGACGCCGCTTTCCGAGATGGCGGAATAGTTCTGGCCGAGGATCACGACGATACAGACGATCAGGGCGAAGATGGGGCCGAACGGGAACCATTTCGCCAGGTACGGCAGATCGCGAAGGTCCTTGCCCTGCGCCGTGTAAGCGCGTCTGAAGCGGTAGTGGCTGACGGCGATGCCGAGCCAGGCGATGAATCCGCACATGCCGGAGGCGTTGAGCAGCCAGATGTACACGACGCCGTCGCCGAACATGGAGGCGAGGAAGGCGAACATGCCCACGGCAGCCGTCGCGATCAGCGCGAGTACCGGAACGCCGCGCTTGTCGAGCTTGCCGAGGAAGCGTGGCGCTTTGCCTTCGCGGGCAAGCGTCCAGATCATCCGCGTGGATGCGTACATGCCGGAGTTGCCGGCGGACAGGACGGATGTCAGGATGACGGCATTCATGACGGAGGCGGCGAACGCCAGGCCGGCTTTCTCGAACACGAGCGTGAACGGGCTGATCGCGATATTTTCGACGTCGCCGCTGATCAGGTTGTCGCTTGTGTAGGGAATGAGCAGGCCGATGATGAAGATGGCGAAAATATAGAACAGCAGAATGCGCCAGAAAATAGTGCGGATCGCTTTGGGCACGTTCTCGCGCGGATTTTCGCTTTCACCGGCCGCCACGCCGACAAGCTCGGTCCCTTGGAAGGAGAAGCCCGCGGCCATGAATACGCCGAGAACGGCCATAAATCCGCCGCTGACGGGAGCGTCGCCCAGCGTAAAGTTGCTGAACCCGACGGACTCGCCGCCGATAATGCCGAAAATCATCAGAATCCCGACGATGATGAATACGATAACCGTCACGATTTTAATCAGGGCGAACCAGTATTCGGACTCCCCGTATCCGCGGACGGACAAGTAGTTCAGGGAGAACATCAGGACCAGGAACAGCAGACTCCATAGAATGGAGGGACTGTCGGGCAGCCAAAATTTCATAATAAGGGTGGCCGCGGATAATTCGGCGGCAATCGTGATGGCCCAGTTGAACCAGTAGTTCCAGCCAAGGGCGAATCCCAGCGCCGGATCGACGAACCGGGAAGCGTAGGTGGAGAAGGAGCCCGATACCGGCATATACGCCGACAGTTCCCCGAGACTCGTCATGAGAAAATAGACCATGATGCCGATAGCCGCGTAAGCGATTAAAGCGCCGCCGGGACCCGCGGAATGAATGGCTCCGCCGCTGGCCAGGAAGAGTCCGGTTCCGATGGAACCGCCGAGCGAAATCATCGTTAAATGTCTGGATTTCAGGCCGCGCTTAAGCTCCGTAGTTTCGGAACCGGAGTTCGGTTGTTTCATAAAGAACACCTCTGTCAATAATTTGTTTCTTGCCTGCTGCGCTAACCGTCGGTTAATAAAAGAAAACATAAAAAGCCCCGAAAAGGAGTTTTCGCGGCTGCTGCTTCTATCTCGCCTTTTCCATGAAGATAGCGCAACACCGCTGCTTGGAAGGGCAGCAGTGACAGTTCCGCCCCTGTTCGGGAACGGACCCAATCCGGACGCAAGAGAGACGGCCCGAATTTCGGCGGCTGCTCCTTTCTTCCGGCTTCACTGACGTCTCTATCGTCTCCCCCGGAATACTCCTAGCACCCGCAACCTCTACCTCATCGAAAAATGGATGAGGAACTTGCTATTAAGTTTTTGTAAAAATGGTACATCGTTCAGTATAGATAAAAAGCGGAACAGTGGCAATAGGAGAAACTGGAAACGGATACAAATATTTTTCCGGCCGATTTTACAACGAAAAAACATGCCGTTAATACAGGGCAAACAGGCCGCGGTTACGATAATGGGGACGGAAGAAAGAAGGGTGACTATGGATAAAGGAATCGGCAATCTGGGACCGAGACGCATCATTGCGGCCGTCCGGCATTCGGAGGATTTGAAACTGGCGTGCGCAAGCGACCTTCCGGTCGTTTTTCTGCTGGTCGGTGATTTGTTCACCGTTCAGGATTATGTGAAGCAGGTGCTCGACAGCGGCAAAAAGGTGTTTTTGCACGTTGATTTCATAGCCGGGCTCGGAAGCGATCCCATCATTATTAAATATTTGGCCGAGAAGGTCAGGCCGACCGGTATTATTTCCACGAAAACGCATCTGATCAAGCACGCGAAAAAGAATGGCCTGGCGGCCGTTCAGCGCTTGTTCCTTATCGATTCGGCGGCTCTGGAGAACGGCATTGCCAACGTCCAGCAGAGCGCGCCCGACGCCGTGGAGATTATGCCGGGGCTGATTCCGCGCGTTATTACGGAAGTCAGCGAGAGGCTGAGCGTGCCGGTCATAGCGGGAGGGTTGATCCACCACCATGAAGAGATTGAAACGGCTTTACAGGCGGGGGCTGCGGCGGTTTCCATGGGCAGCCGGGCTCTGTGGGTGAAGGAAGCGAAGCGTCCGCGCGCGGACGAGGCGGTTGTCCGTTAAATCCGCAGAGGGTCCTGCGAGGCTTGGCGGACGGCGCCCGTTATCTTTACAAATCTTTAAAACCGCGTTCATACAGCGCTAACACTTGAGGGATAAAGTAGAAGCAAAGAGAGAACCAACTGAATCGGTAAGGGTTGAGATGAGGAGAAAACCCTTTATGCAGTATTCGCCGCAAGGGCAAGGCACGACGGAAGTCCCGCTATCGACGGGAGCCGTTTGTACGCTTGTTTCCTGTGCCCGGCGCGTATTGGATAAAGGGTTTTTTGGGTTGTCTTCTTCCCGGCCGGTGAAGTGTTTGAGGAGGCAAAACGGTTGCGGGGCCTGACAGAATGGAACGATGCAGAAGCTTATTTTTTTGATCTCGACGGGACGATCTTCCTCGGAGGACGCCTTCTTCCCGGAGCGGCGGAGCTGATCCGCTCGCTGGAGGAAGCCGGCAAGACGGTCGGCTTCCTGACCAACACGACGACGCAGACGGCCGCGGACTGCGGCCGCCGCCTGCGGGGGCTGGGCCTTGCCGTCCGCGACGAGCAGGTCGTGACGGCAGCGGCGGCTGCCGCCGCCTACCTGGCGGAGCAGGCTCCGCAGGCCCGGGTGCTCGCCGTCGGCGAGGAAGCGCTGATCGCGGAGCTGGACGCGCAGCGCATCCGCGTCGTGCGGACGCCGCTGGAGGCGACGCACGTGGTCGTCGGCATGGACCGGCGCTTCGACTATGCGAAGCTGCATGCCGCGTCCAGGGCGCTGCGGTCCGGGGCGCAGCTCATTGCCTGCAACCCGGACACGTACTGTCCGGTGGAAGGCGACGAGCTGCCCGACACCGGGGCCATGACCGCCGCCATCGAGGCGGCTTCGGGCATCCGCGCGTCGGTCGTCGCGGGCAAGCCGTCGCCGCACTATGCGCGGGTGGCCCTCCGCCGGACCGGCAAGGCGGCGGACCGGTGCGTCATGGTCGGCGACCGTCTGGAGACGGACATCCTGCTGGGCCGCGCCAGCGGCATGCGCACGGCGCTCGTGCTGACGGGCGCGGCGACTTTGGAGGAGGTGAGAGCGGGAACGGTCATGCCGGACTGGATCGTACCGACACTGGAGGCGTTTGCGAAGCCTTCCGATGAAGAAATATTTAACATCCCCATTACAAAACGTTAACGCAGCGGTGGAAATGGAGTGTTACATTGGGGACAAGCACGGTGTACTGCAAATACCGAAATCATTTTATTTGGGGGAGACTATCCAATGCGGACAATCGCGAAAATGAGTGTGTTGACACTGCTTACGGCAAGTTTGATGGCGGGCTGCGCCAAGCCTCAAACGGAAACGAGCGCAAGCACCCCGGGGGCGGGAACGGAAAAAGCGAAAGAGAAAACCGAGCTGACGTTCTACTACCCGATCGCCGTAGGCGGCCCTCTGACGGCAACGATCGAAGCGATGGCGGCCGATTTTACGAAAGAAAACCCGGACATCACCGTGAAGCCGGTATATACCGGAAGCTACGCGGATACGACCGTGAAAACCCAGGCGGGCGTGCAGGGTAAAACGCCTCCGGACGTGGCCGTTAACCTGTCGACGGAGCTTTACAGTTTGCTGGACATGAATGCGATCATTCCGCTGGACGAGTTTATCGCCAAGGAAGACAAGAACTGGCTGTCGGATTTCTACCCGGCTTTCCTGGCCAACTCCCAGACGGGCGGCAAAACGTACAGCATCCCGTTCCAGCGCAGCACGATCGTCCTTTACTACAACAAGGACATGTTCAAGGAAGTGGGTCTCGATCCCAACAAACCGCCGACAACATGGGAAGAGATGGCCGAATACGGCAAGAAGCTGAAGAAGGAAGGCCGCTGGGGGCTTGAAATTCCGGTATCCGGTTTCGCTTACTGGATGATGCAGACGTTTTCCCTGCAAAACGGCAAGAACCTGATGAGTGAAGACGGAAAAAAAGTCTTTTTCGATACAAAAGAAAACGCCGAAGGGCTTCAATTCTGGTCCGATATGGCCCGCAAGGACAAAATTATGCCGGAAGGCGTAACGGAGTGGGCGACGGTGCCTTCCGACTTTATCGCCGGTAAAACCGCGATGATGTACCACACGACAGGCAACCTGACGAACGTGAAGAAAAACGCGAAGTTCGATTTCGGCGTGACGTTCCTGCCGCAGAAGAAATCGTACGGAAGCCCGACGGGCGGCGGCAACTTCTACATTTTCAAAGATATCGATAAGAAAAAGCAGGAAGCGGCCTGGAAATTCGTCAAGTTTATGACGGAGCCGGAGCGTGCGGCCAAATGGAGCATTGAGACCGGCTACGTGGGCGTGCGCAAATCCGCTTACGAAACCGACGTGATGAAAAAGTACGTAGCGGAGTTCCCGCCGGCGCTTGTCGCCCGCGACCAGCTCCAGCATGCGGCAGCCGAGCTGTCCACGCACAACAACGGTAAAGTGTCCAAAGCGCTGAGCGATCAGCTCCAGGCAGTGCTTACCGGTGCGGCGGAACCGGCGGCTGCGCTGAAGAAAGCACAGGAAGAAGCGGACAAGGCGCTGGCGCCGTTCAACAAGTAAGCGGGCCGGAGCGGAAATGCGGTCGGCAGGGTCTCCTTTGGCTCTGCCGATTCTTTATTCAACCGGCCGGAAAGCGCAGGGAGGGAAGACAATGACCGGGAAAGTCGCGGTTTGGAAAGAAAACGGGTTTGCGTGGCTGCTTCTGCTGCCGTCACTGGTGTTTCTTATTCTGTTTACGTTTTATCCGATGCTCAAGACACTGATCCTAAGCTTCCATCAGGCTGATCTGGCTACGCCGCAGCCGATTTTTACGGGACTCGACAATTACAAGCATATGGCGGAGGACGCCGTCTTCTGGAAAGTGCTGCGCAACAACGTCTGGTTTGCGATCGGCACGGTGCCGACGGCCATTGCGCTCGCTCTGGTCATGGCGGCGTTCGCCAATAAAGCGCTCCGGGCGAAAGGCTTTGTCCGTACGGCTTTCTTTTACCCGAATATGATTCCGATGATTGCCATCGCCAACGTATGGCTGTTCATTTATACGCCGCAGTACGGGCTGCTCAGCAGAGCGATGGGCTGGCTGGGACAATCCCAGGCGGTCAACATTCTGGGAAGCCAGGAAACGGTCATGTGGGCGATGATTGCGATGATCGTCTGGAAAGAAGCGGGATATCTGATGATTTTCTATCTCGCCGGTCTGCAGAATATTCCGAAGGACTTGTATGAATCCGCCGAAATGGACGGAGTCGGACGCTGGACCGTGTTTCGTAAAATTACGTTTCCGCTGCTTATGCCGACAACGCTGTTTGTGATGATCGTGGCTTTGACGAATTCGTTCAAGCTGGTCGATCACCTGTTCATTATGACAAAAGGCGGACCCGACAACGCGAGCAACCTTCTTCTTTTCTATATTTACGATACGGCGTTCAGCTTCTGGGATCAGGGGCTTGCCTCGGCTTTGACGATGGTGATGATCGTTCTGCTGATGGCGTTTGCGGCGCTTCAATATTTCGGACTCGACAAGAACATTCACTACCGTTAATTTTGCGCTAAAAAAAAGGAGGGTGGAACTTATGACTTCCACAACCGCCGGGACTGCGGCACCCGAAGCTTCACGCCGCGGGGGCACGGAAAGGCCCGCATCCGCCAGACGCAGGCTGCTCGCCCGCGGACCGCTGACCCTCGATTTCTGGCTGAATGCGCTCATGTTTCTCGTTGCGCTCGTCTGGATCGTACCTCTGGTCTGGATGCTGTGGACCGCATTCCGGCCCAAGGATTCCGTAATCAATCCCACGCTGTCGTGGGATTTTACTCTGGAGCATTTCCGGCATGTCTGGTCGGCCGCTCCGTTCGGGCTTTACTACGGCAACACGCTGCTCATTACCGGAGGCATTCTGATCGTTCAGCTGCTAACCGTAACGATGGCGGCCTTTGCTTTTGCCCGGCTGAACTTTAAAGGAAAAGAATTTGTGTTTATGCTGTTTCTCGTGCAGATCATGATTCCGGCCGACGTGCTCGTTTTCCCGAACTATAACGTGCTCAAGGAGCTGAGCCTGCTCGACACGAAACTGGGCATCATGCTCCCGTATTTCGCTTCGGCTTTCGGTATTTTTCTGCTGAGGCAGATGTTCAAGACGATTCCTCCCGAGCTGGATGAAGCCGCCGTGATGGAGGGCTGCACGAAGTGGCAGATCCTGTGGCGCATCTATGTGCCGCTTGCCCGCCCGTCTTACGTGGCCTTTGCCCTCGTATCGGTCAGCTATCACTGGAACAACTTCCTCTGGCCGCTTATCGTGACGAACTCGGTAGAAAACCGCCCCCTTACGGTCGGTCTGGCCATTTTCGCCCAGTCGTTCGAAACCGGAGCCCAATGGGCCGAGGTGAGCGCGGCGACGCTGATCGTGATTGCGCCTCTTCTGGCCGGCTTCCTGCTGTTCCAGCGCCAGTTTATGAACAGCTTTATGCAGTCGGGCATTAAATAACCTCATCTGTGAGGGAATGGCATGCCGGCAAGGAATACTTCCGTTATACCGGTATCCGGTATAACGATAATAAAAAGGGCCGCTACCGGGTAGCGGCCCTTTTTTCATTCAGTTTTTTACCGACTGCAATCCAGCGTCCGTCGATATCTTCGAAGACAAGCTCGCGGTTGCCGTAGTCCGTTACGGACAGGGGACGGACGATTTTCACACCCAGCCGGACGAGCTCGGCTTCGATTTCTTCCTGGGAGTCCGTAATCAAATACGCATCGTATCCGCAGCCGTGAACGACCCGGTTAGGCACGATCGCACCCAGCTTGGAGGCTGTCAGCACGATTTCGACGGCGTCTTTGTAGAGACAGACGTGAGGTTCGGAAGCTTCGAGATAGTAGACGGCTCTGAAACCGAGGCGTTCGTAAAAGCCCGCCGTCTCATGAAGACGGGGAACCGGAAAAATTTGCAGACAGGAAGTGAACCCACTGTTCATTACTTTTTTCCCTTTCTATCAAAATGTAAAATGCCAGCGTTATGGTCAGCTTAGCACAAGGGGGAGTGAAGCTTCTTTGTAAAAATCAATAAAACTTAATTTATCGGATTTTTGCAGCGTTAAAAGACACCCGCATTCCGGTCCGAACGGCCCTGTGCATGCAGGCGAACGCGGCTGCGGGTGTTTTTCTATTGACAATTTACCCAACCAAGGCGAGTCCGGCCGTCATATCTTATAGGAGGAGCGTTTTGCAGAAGGTTAGAAGGTCTGGATGCAGTACCTAAGGAGGTCACAAGATGGCATATCGCATCGATATCAATACCTCGACATTTGTCCTGACGTTATCCGATGACGGCAAAACCGTGAAGACTTATCCGGTCGGTGTAGGGAAGGTGGGAACGAGCACCCCGGCGGGCACGTTCACTATCGTCAACAAGGAGCCGAATCCCGGCGGACCCTTCGGAGCTTTCTGGATGGGATTGTCGAAGAAGCATTACGGCATCCACGGAACGAACGATCCTTCTTCCATCGGCAAGCGTTCTTCCCACGGCTGCATCAGAATGCACAACAAGGATGTGCTTGCGCTGTCCCGCCTCGTTCCGATCGGCACCGTCGTGCGGATTCACCCATAAGAGAGGAAGGTGAATGATGAACATCTCATCCATAGCCATCGTGTCGCCGGGATCGTTCGCCGTTCCTTCCGGAACCAGCAGTTCGGTCGAGCATGTGGTGGAGCGTCTTGCGGACCGGCTCAGCGAGACGGCGCAGGTCACCGTTCTGGGAAGAAGAACGAGGCGCAGGCCGGCAAGGGAGCAGATCGGAGGCGTCACCTATGTTCGTCCCAGCTTTAAAAGCGGTCTGCCGTACATCGAGGCGGTCTACCGGAAGCTCAGGCCGATGAACCCCGATCTCATCCAGGTAGAGAACAGGCCCCGGTTCGTCCGTTATTTGCGGAAGCGGATGAAACGGGCGACCATCTGTCTGGGCCTGCATTCGATCACCTTCATATCGAAGCCTCATATCGGGCGCAAAGAGGCCGCCGAATGCCTCCGCTGTGCCGATCTTATTTTCGTCAACAGCGACTATTTGCGCCGGGAGGTCATCCGGCGGGCCCCCTCCGTCGCTCACAAGGTAGTCGTGAATCCGCTGGGAGCGGACCCGTCGATCTTCGCTCCCCGGATGTTCCACGAGGAGGCCCGGCAGGAGATGCTGGCGTCCCTGGGGCTGTCGGGGCGCAAAGTGATTGTCTTCGCCGGGCGGCTTATGCCGATGAAGGGCGTCGAGCAGCTGCTGCGCGCGATGCCCGCCGTGTTTGCGGCTCACCCGGATGCCGTGCTGCTCGTCATCGGCGGAGCGGGCTACGGCAGCACGAGACAGACCGCTTACGTCAGGAAGCTGAAAAGGCTGGCGTCCCGGTATCCGGACCATATCCGCTTCATTCCTTACGTGTCGCACGATTCAATCCCCGCCTGGTTCCGTCTGGCCGACGTCGTCGCCGTACCTTCGATGCGGATCGAAGCGTTCGGACTCGTCAACGTCGAGGCCATGTCCTCGGGAGTGCCGGTTGTCGCCACGCGGGTCGGGGGCATCCCCGAAATTGTGCTTCACGAAGCGACGGGGCTGCTGGTGCCTATCCAGTCGGTGGAAGCGGAACTGGCGCAGGCCATCTCGCGGCTTCTGGCCGATGAAGATCTGAGGCGCCAGATGGGCCAGCGCTCCCTGGAGCGGGTGGCGGAGCTGTACACGTGGGAAAAGATGGCGGAGAGGCAGCGGGCTTTTTACGGCCTGCTGCCCTGAAAAAAATAAGTAATCGAGGCCGGACGATGTCCGCGCCTTTTTTTTCATAAATAGGCATAAACACCGGAGCGGAACGCTGCATAGGATACAGGAGGGAGAAGAACCGGAAAGGGAGATGGGAATGAAAAAAAAGAAAAATCCGGCAGGAGGCGCGCAGCGTCCGGCCTCCAGTAAATACAACGCGAGCATGAATGAACTGCGCTGGCTCGATGAAGAGCCGAAGAAGAAGGGGCGTGCCGATGCGGTCATTTCCAAAGCGGAAGCCGAAACGGTCCGCAAAGCCGAACCGTCGGGGGAACCCAAAAGAGGATCGTCGGAGAAGGCTAAGCCTCAAGGCCTCCTGCGGGCAAAAGCCGAAGGAGCATCCGGGGGAGGAAAGCAGACGGAACCGGTCAGGAAACTGGCAAAGGAATACACGTCAGCCCCCCGCGAAAAAAGCGAGATCAAGTCGGTTGCCGCCGAGCTTGGGTCCGAAGAGGATATTTTTGCCGGGGAAGAAATGCCCGAGGATTTCGAAGAAGATCTGCTGCTGCGTGACGAGGAGGAGGACTTGCGGGTAAGCGAAAGGGACGATGATGAAACAGCCGGGTATTCCGATGATCCGGAAGATGAAGAAGCTCCGGAAGTACCGGAAGCCCAGGCACCTGCAGCGGCACCTGCAGCGCCGAAAGCTCCGGAGCCCGGGGCAGTGCCGGAAGTTCAAGCGGCTTCGAAAGCTTCGGAAGTTTCGGAGGATGCCGGCGAATCAAATCGCGGGGCCCGGCCGGACAGCGTGAAAACCGGTAGAAACGGTTCGCCGCTGCTGCTTTTGTCCGAGCGCAAAGAAGAACGGGGCAGCGAGGGCGTCGTATATACCGACGATATCGTGGAAGCCGCCGTTACGGGCGAGAAAATCGCCAGCCGTGCCATTGACGAGTCGAAAATGAAGCCGAACAGTATCGGCACACGCTCTCTCCAGGATTTTTCGGTTGAGCGCTCGAAACTGGCCGACGGCAGCGTAACCAGCGAGAAGCTGGCTCCCGGTGCGGTGCTCCGCGAGCATTTGGCTTACGGCATCGTGAACGGCGATCATATTCAGATCCGCACGATTACCAGCGATAAAATTGCGGACAAAAGCATCACGGTGGAAAAACTCGCCGACGGAACGATCGATGCCGCCAAATTCGCCCCTTATTCGATTCAGTCGCATCACTTGGCCGAAGCCAGTATCACTCCTGAACTTCTTGAAGATCAGGCCGTAACTTCGGATAAAATCAAAAGCGGCGCCGTCCAGTCCCGCCATCTGGGCAACTATGTCATTAATTCGGCGAAGCTTGCCGAAGACGCGATTACTACCGAGAAACTCCGGAATGAAGCGGTAACCGGGGAAAAAATAGCGCCGGCAAGTATTTCGGCTTCTCACTTGGTGTCCGGAACGATAGCGGGGGACAAAATTTCCGCAAGTGCGGTAAATGCGATCCACTTGGCGAAAGGTTCGGTGGGGGACCAGCATATCGGAAGCGGAGTGATCGGGAGCGAGCATTTGAAACCGGGTTCCGTAACACGGGAAAAGCTGACTCCCGGCGTCGTCGATTCCGCCCAATTGGCGGAAGAAGCGGTAGGCTCCCGGGAGCTTGCGAAAAAATCGGTTCGTCCCGAGCACTTGGCGGACGGTTCCGTTCTCTCGATTCATATCGCGGAGGGGGAAATCCGTTCGAGTCATATCGGCGGAGCTCAAATTACGGAGGAGCTGATTGAGAACGGAGCCGTAAAATCGGGGAAAATCGGCCGGAGAGCCGTCGAAAGCCGGCATATTGACGAAAGTGCCGTTTTGACGACTCACTTGGCGAATCAGGCTGTCACCACATCGAAGCTTGCGACGGAATCCGTCTCGACGGATAAACTGACGGATTACGCAGTGAGCACGGCCAAACTGAATGACAGCAGTGTGACGGGTAAAAAGCTTGCCCGCGGAGCCGTTGAAAGCGAGCATATCCAACCGTTTAGCGTTCAATCCGTTCATATCGCGAACAACGCCATTACGGCCGCTAAAATATCCGAGCAGGGCGTGAACGGAAGCCACTTGAAGGAAGGCGCGGTCAGCGGCATCCATCTTGCCTCCAGCGCTGTAGAAGGACGCCATCTGGCGGCAGGATCTGTCAAGCAGCAGCATCTGGCCAAAGGTGTGGTGACGAGTGAGGCGCTGGCGGCCGGAGCCGTGACGGGTGAAGCGTTGTCTGACAATGCCGTGACCAGCGAAACGCTGGCGGAAGCCGCCGTGACGAGCAAAGCACTGGCGAACGGAGCGGTGACGAGCAAGGCGCTGGCGAGCGGAGCGGTGACGAGTGATGCGCTTGCCAGCGGAGCCGTGACGAGGGATGTTCTGGCTGCGGGTTCGGTGACGAGCGAGAAGCTGGCGGCAGACTCGGTGACAGGCAGAGTACTGGCGGAAGGCGCGGTAACAAGCAAAGCGCTGGCTGCAGGGTCGGTGACAAGCAGAGCGCTGGCTGCAGGATCGGTGACGAGCGAGGCGCTGACGGCCGGCGCCGTAACGGGCGAGGTGCTCGCGGAAGGCGCCGTGACGAGGGAGGCTCTGGCAAGCGGAGCCGTGACAAGGGATGCGCTCGCGAACGGGTC
>NZ_FNVF01000005.1:0-177593 GCF_900107975.1 Paenibacillus sp. UNC499MF | reverse complement strand
GGAGCCGTAACAGGCGATCACGTCCGACCGGGGGCTATCACGCTGGCGCACCTTCATCCGGACGCGCTTTCGAACCGGGAGCCTGCCGATCATCGCGATGCCCGGTTGGCTCCGAAGAGCATTACGGAAGATCACCTGACGATGGGATCTGTTTCGAGCCAGCATTTGCAGGCGTCCTCGGTTCTGTCTCTCGTTATCGCGAACAAGGCGGTGACCGGTGAAAAGCTTGCGGACGAAGCGGTTTCTTCCGTTAAGCTGGCGCCATCGGCCGTTGGAAGTGCACATTTGCAAGCCGATGCCGTAGGGACGGAGCACCTCGTAAACGGTTCTGTCACGGAAGACAAAATCGCTGCGGGTTCCGTCGGAGCGGAGCATCTCCGGAGTCAATCCGTCGAGAACGGACATTTGGCCGACGAAAGCATTACGTTCAGCAAAATTTCCGCAGGCGCGGTCCAGCCGATCCACCTGGCGGAAGGCTCCGTAACGGAAACGAAGCTGGCCCCTGAATCCGTGCATGCCGGGCATTTGGCGGCTGAGGCGGTCGATGAGAGCAAGCTGGCCTTCCGGCCGGTTCAGGCTCCTTCGGGCAAGAAGGCCGTGCTTCAGCAGTTCGGTCTGGCGCCCTTCAGCTTCCAGGAACAGGACGACGTGCTGGAAATCGGGATTTCCTTCGAGGAACCTTTTGCGAATGCTTCTTACGTGCTTGTGGCGACCGGAAGCCATCCGGCCTGCTATGCGGTATGCAAACAGAAAACAGTGAAAACGGCCGTACTCTCGATTGTCAGGACACAGCCGGGACTCGCGTTCGACGTCGTTTTAAACTGGATTGCGGTCGGCTCCAAGGCTGATACGGCAGACTGAGTTTTATAAAGAACGAACGTTCATTAAAAACCTTCCTTTAACGGGAAGGTTTTTCTTTTTTATACCGGGACAAATAACCCCGTACAAAAGCCAATTTTAAGCGGAGTGGTTGGAAGTCCTTATTCGCGGAATGGGGAAAAGCATATGATTTACCATATGACCCTCAGGAATGAACTGGAAAATAAATCGTGAAGTTTGGCAGCGGCTTTCTTGTTTTCCGGAAAGCATGCGGGAAAGGGGTATGCCTGGTGAAAGGAGTTATACTGGCGGGTGGAACGGGAAGCAGACTGCGTCCCCTGACGAACCTGATGAATAAGCATCTTCTGCCTGTCGGGAAATATCCGATGATTCATTATTCCGTCATGAAGCTGAAGGAAGCGGGCGTGAAAGAAATTTTGCTGGTCACGGGCAAGCAATCCGCCGGTCTGTATACGGAGTATTTGGGGAGCGGCTCGCAGTGGGGCGTTTCCGTTACGTACGCGGTTCAGGAACAAGCCGGGGGGATCGCCGAAGCGCTCGGCCTTGCGGAGCGTTTTGTCGGGCGGGATGAGAAATTCGTGATGCTGCTCGGGGATAATCTTTTTCAGGATTCTCTGGAGCCGTTTCTTCGCGATTTCGAAAGCCAGTCTGAAGGAGCTTTGGTCCTGCTCAAGGAAGTTCCGGATCCGGAACGTTACGGAGTACCTGTTTTGAAAGAAGGACGGATCGTCCGTATCGATGAAAAGCCGGCAAGGCCGAAATCCTCTTACAGTGTGACGGGGATTTATTTCTATGACGCCGGGGTATTCGATGTTCTGAAATCCTGCCGGCCCTCCAAACGGGGGGAACTGGAAATTACGGACGTCAACAATGCGTACGCCCTTAAAGGGAAGCTCGCTTACCGGATACTGAAAAACTGGTGGGTGGATGCGGGAACTCACGAATCTTTGTATGAGGCGATCCGCCACATGTGGAAGGAGGAGGAAGTTTAATGGCCGTTCTCCTCGTAACCGGCGGTATGGGTTTCATCGGGAGCAATTTTATCCGCTTTTGGCACAGCCGTCATCCGGAGGATTCCCTGATTAACATGGACCTGCTTACTTATGCCGGCAATCCGTATAATGTGACGGATCTGCAGGATTCGCCCCGTTACCGGTTTATCCGCGGCGATATTGCGGATGCCCCGCTTCTGGAACGGCTGCTGGGCGGAACTTCCGTAGACGCCGTCGTACATTTCGCGGCGGAGTCTCACGTGGACCGGAGCATCCGGGAACCCGGCGCTTTCGTGCGGACGAACGTGCTGGGCACCCAGCAGCTTCTGGAAGCCGCACGCCGTGCGGGCGTTCCGAAGTTCGTCCATGTTTCCACAGACGAGGTATACGGGACTCTCGGAACTTCCGGCGTTTTTAGCGAGGAGACTCCTCTTGCGCCCAACAGTCCCTATTCCGCCTCCAAAGCCGGTTCGGATCTGCTGGCGCGGGCTTACTACGAAACTTACGGCTATCCGGTTACCGTGACACGCTGCTCCAACAACTACGGACCGATGCAGTTTCCCGAAAAACTGATCCCGACTCTTATTATCCGGGCGCTCCAGGATTTGCCGCTGCCTCTTTACGGAGACGGGGAGCACGTGCGCGACTGGCTCCATGTCGAGGACCATTGTGCGGCTGTCGCTGCGGTGCTTGAATCCGGGAGGCCGGGTGAAGTTTACAACGTCGGGGGCGGCAGCGAACGCACGAATCTGGAGGTCGCCCGGAGTGTCCTGAAGGAGCTGGGAAAGCCGGACACCTTGATTACCTTCGTTGCGGACCGGCCCGGTCATGACAGAAGATACGCGATTGATGCTTCCAAGCTGACGGCCGAGCTGGGCTGGCTGCCTTCTCATACGTTTGAGGAAGGAATCCGCTCCACGGTTGACTGGTATGTCCGGAACCGCGGCTGGTGGGAGCGGATTTTAAGCGGGGAATACAGGGGACATCCTCTGTTGAAAGGAGGCGGTCTCCTGTGAAAATATTGATCACCGGAGCGGGCGGGCAGCTCGGAAGCGATCTGATCCGGGTGCTGTCCCCGCGGCATAAGCTTGCCGCGTTGACCCGGCACGAGCTGGATGTGGGAGACGGAGCGGCAGCCCAAGCCGCCGTATTCCGGGAACAGCCCGAAATTATTATCCATGCGGCGGCCTACACGGACGTGGACGGGGCGGAACGCGAGATCGACCGGGCCTACCGTGTCAATTCCGCAGGTACCTGGCACATGGCCGAGGCGGCGGCGAGCATCGGGGCGAAGTTCGTCTACGTCAGCACGGATTACGTGTTTGACGGCTGCAAAGGCGCCCCCTATATCGAGCGGGATAAACCGAATCCGCTTAGTGTTTACGGGACCTCCAAGCTGCACGGGGAAAAATTCGCGTCCATGCTTTGCGAGCGTCATTTTATCGTCCGGACCTCCTGGCTGTACGGCCGCGGCGGCAACAATTTCGTCTCGAAAATCATGGAGAAGGCCGGGAAAGGAGCCGAACTGAGCCTGGTGGACGACGTATTCGGGTCTCCGACCTACAGCTACGATCTGGCCGTCTTCATCGGGTCGCTCCTTGAAACGGAGGAATACGGGACGTATCACGGCTCGAACGGAGGCGTCTGCACCCGGTATGAATTCGCCCGCGAGATTATCCGGGTCCTCGGCATGGATGGCGTGAAGCTGAGGCGCGTCAAGGCCGACATGTTTCCTCTCCCGGCGGCAAGACCGGCACATTCGGCGTTGGCCGATACGGCTGCCGGGGCGATCGGTGTGGCACCGCTCCGGCCGTGGAGGGAAGCTCTCCGCCATTTTCTGCTGACGGACCTGTCGGACGGGAGAGAAGCCAGCCATGCGTAAACGGGTTAAACGAGAGCGCCGCCTGCGCCCCGCGAAAATGGCGGAGAAGGCCCGGAGCGAAGGCTACATCCGGGGCTGGGAACAGGGCCGCCGCTACGGAGTCAGCCAGACGGTTCTGAACCGGCTGCCCGCCCCGGCCTTCGCCTTTTTCGAGAAGCGCGTCATGTTCGTCCTGCAGGGGTTCGAGGCGATTGATGCGGGAATCCAGCAGGGGCTGGCAAGCTTGACGCGGGAGCTTATCGTGTGCAAGGCGGAGCATATGCTTCAGACGGCGGCCGCCTCCAGGCCGGATATGATGCTGGTGCTTAACGGACTCCATGTGTTTCCGGAGGATCACCTTGCCCAGGCGGACGGTGTCCGGCGGCTTGGCATCAAGACGGCGATCTGGTTCGCGGATGATCCGTATTTTATGGATCTGACGCCGGCGATTGTCCCTCATTACGACTACATTTTCACCCATGAGCGCAATGCTGTCGCTTATTACCGGTCGCTCGGCTGCGAGCGCGTATTCCATCTGCCGCTTGCCGCCGCAGGTCACATTTATTACCCGCAGCCGGCGGAGCCTTCTTATCTGAGCGATGTGTGCTTCATCGGGAACGCCTTTCCGAACCGGATTGATTTTATCGACAGGCTGGCTCCCGTGCTGGCCGGCCGGAAAGTGGTGCTGATCGGCGCGCTCTGGGATCGGCTGAAGCATTACAAGCAGCTGCGCGCGGGCATTCACCTGGGCTGGAAGCCGATGGACGAGGCGGCAAAGTTTTATAACGGGGCCAGAATCGTATTAAACCTGCACCGGGCTCCTCTCGATCCCGTGTACAGCAAAAATGCGATCGGGCTGCCGGCGGGCTCGATCAATCCGCGCACCTATGAAATCGCGGCCTGCGGAGCGTTTCAATTAACGGATTTGCGGGGAGATCTCGTGGAATTTTATACGCCCGGAACGGAAATAGAGACGTTCCAGTCTCCGGAAGACTGCGCAGGCAAAGTGCTCTATTATCTTCAGAATGAGGAAGAAAGAAGAAAGATAGCCGTCCGGGGAATGATGCGAACGCGGGTAAGCCACAGCTTCGAAGCGAGGCTCGGCCAGCTGCTTCAAATCGTTTTCGGCTAGACGGAATTTGCAGAAGGAGGTGGGGCAGATGGCTGCTCTGTCCAAAACGAGCCGGTCTCTCGCCGCAAAACAAGCGGAAGGCTGGCAGAACGGGTACGCCCTGGGCGCCGAAGCCGGTTACCGGCTGGGCCGGTGCGAGTCGATCATGAACCGGATTTCTCTTGCGCCCACGGCTTTTTGGGATAAAAAAGTGCTCTATGTAACGTCCGGCAAGGGGCTTCCTTATTCCCCTCTGGATACGGGGATTATCGATACTATCCGCCCGATGGTGCGGGAACTCGTCTTTGCCCAGCCTACTCCAGATCTGGCGCTGACGGTGGCCCGGGAAATGCCGGATTTTGTTCTGGTGCTCGATGCGATGATGCTTCCGATGGATCAGCTGGAGCTTATCCGCAAGTGGGGGATCAAAACCGCCGTGTGGCTGCTGGACGATCCGTATTATACGGACGTGACGCTTAATCTGGCGCTGTCTTTCGACTATGTGTTCACGATGGAGCTCAACTGCGTCAGCTTCTACAGCGAGAGCGGATGTCCGAACGTTTACTACCTGCCCCTCGCCGTGAATCCTTCCGTCTACCGTCCCCGAGCCGTTGCCGCAGGGAACAACAGAGGGGCCTGCTTCGTCGGCTCGGGGTACTGGAACCGGATCCAGATTTTCAATTCCTTGACGCCGACGCTGCTCCGGCACGACGTTCATTTTACGGGCTTGTGGTGGGACCGGCTCGCCGCTTATTCCAAACTGTCCGGGAGAATCAATCTTAATAAATGGATGGGGCCCGAAGAAACGGCCGATTATTACAACGGCTCGAAAATCGTTATCAATCTGCACCGCGCTTACGACGATGAACAGTTCAACAACAACAGCCGAGGAATCCAAGCTGTTTCTCCCAATCCCCGCACATTCGAAATTGCGGCCTGCGGCGTGCTTCAGCTGACGGATATCCGGAACGATTTGTCCCGCTTCTACGAGCCCGGTACGGAGATTGTGACCTACGGATCGGCCGAGGAGCTTCGCGATAAGCTTGAATATTACATGACTCACCAGGAAGAGGGCAGGGAAATCGGGCTGCGCGGACTGAGCAGGACGATGAGGGAGCATACGTTTACGAACCGGCTGACGGACTTGTTCCGGGTCGTATTCGGGTGAATCATTCGTAAAAACCGGTAATGGGCGCTCGCGGAAAGCGGCGGGGACTGCACCGGCATATAGTAAAGGAAGCGCGTAGGCGCGGCAGCCGCCTGCCCGTACCGCTTGCGGGGAAGGGACGAGAGCTACCATGAACAAGAAGACAGGGGCCGGACCGGCACCGGTGAAAAAAGCGCGGACGGCCGGAACGGCCGCCGCAAAGCCTTTAAAGAAACGGCTGACTCCGGCCGCCGCGGCTGCATCGGAAGCTCCGGTAAAACGGAAGTCCGGGCCGAAGAAAGCGTCGGGGACGGGCGCGGCGAAAAGCAGGAAAACGGGAGCGGTTTCCCGAAAGCGCACCGGCGGGAAGAAAGGCGCCCGCGGGAAAAGTCTGCGGAAAAAACGGCCTCTATCCGACGCCGTGAGACGCAGAACCGCGGCCGATGCCGCCTATAACCAGGCTTTTAACGAAGGGTACGATTTCGGCTTCCAGGCCGGCTTCTCTCAGGGCGTCACGGACGGGGAGCACATTCTGGGAGCGGAGGCACCGGCGGGATAGCGTTCCGGTGCGGGTACCCGTCAGGGACTTCCTCAGGGAAGTCTTTTTTTTGCGGCCAAAAATTGTCAAACCGCCGCGTTTCCGCGCATGTGCGGGATGTCCGCCGTGTCACTCCGGGAGTAGGACGGCAGGGAACCGTGAAAACGACCGGTCCTTTTCCAAATTGTACGAATGTTAGGGGTTCAACTGTCGTGCCGTGTAGAATGTCCCGCTAATATATTGTACTACCCACACAGATAAGGAGGTGAACACCATACCTGATCCGGAGGTATGTATCCGATGAATGGACGAAGGATCATGCTGTTCTCGCATTTATGCTCCAGGCAGCATATAACCGGAGCCGAGAAGCTGCTGCTTTTCATGGCCCGGGAACTGAAAGAACGGCATGACTGCATCCTGGTCGTACCGGGCGAAGGTGTTCTTTCCCGGGAGGCGCGGGCGGCCGGCATTTATACCCTGGTTGTACCGTTCCCTCTCGTGTGGGAGGTGTACACCCCTGATGCCGGTCTTGCGGGAAAATTGGATGGGCTGCCGGCCAGGGAGCCGGGAGCTTTGGTGGAATTGCTGCGCGTGCTCGGTCAATATCGGCCTGATCTGGTCATCTCCAATACATGCGTCAACGTGCTGCCGCCCGTGGCGGCTAAGGCTCTCGGAATTCCGGTGCTCTGGATGATTACGGAAAAAATGACGGATACGGCTTTTACGCCCGTTTCGGCGGAGTTTATTCACCGGCATGCCGACTTGGTGGCGGGCATCTCGGAAGCGACTTTGGCCCCTTTCGGCGCCAGGGAAACCGACTCGCAGATTGTGATTTATCCGTCCTGGCATGCGGAGGGGGCGGAGAACGGCGGTTGGGATCCGCTGCGTGAGCAGCGCAGGGCCGGATTCGGCATCGGGGGCGGCCAAGTGCTGGCGGGCTATATCGCTTCGGACATTTATCCGCTCAAGGGATTGGATCATTTTATCGGCGCCGCTCTGGAGCTTTGTCCCGCTTATCCCCACGTTCATTATCTGGTTGCGGGCAAACCGACGGACCCCGTGTTTTACCGGCAGTGCCGGGATCTGACGGTTCAGTCGGGTTACGGAGAAAGATTTCATTGGACCGCGTTCGAAAAAGAAGTGGCCCCGCTCTATAAGGCCATGGATTTCGTCGTCGTTCCGAGCTTGACCGAAGAAGGCTTCGGTATGACCGCTTTGGAAGGCATGATGTTCGGCAAGCCGGTGATCGCTTTCGACTCCGGCGGACTGCGGGAAATTCTCGCGTATACCGGGAATGCCCGTTTTCTTGTGCCGAGAGGAGATACCCGGAACCTCGCGGCCCGGATGAGAGAACTGATCGAGGACCCGCTGCTGCGGATGCAGACTGGAAATGCGAACCTCTCTGCAGCACGGGGCGCCTTCGGGATCGAAGCTTACCGGTCCAGGCAGGAGCAGCTTCTGGCGAGGCTGGAAAACAGGCTGGCGGCCCGGCAGAACAATCCGGTTCCGCAGGCGCCGCCCGTCCTCGGAAATGTACCGGGCCCCCTGGTAATAGCCAGGGGCGGGCAGCCGGGCCTCTACCTGCTGCGGGACGGCATCCGCTACCCGGTGACAGAAGCGCAGCGGCAGCGGCTCGGGGCGGCCGTGGTGCAGCTTCCGGAGGCGCTGGTGGCTTCACGGCCGCTCGGCACGGGCCTGAGCTTCCCGGACGAAGCCCCTCCGCCGCCCTGGACCGGCGCCAAGTCGGCCCGCCGCAAAGGCACGCGGGCGGCGGGGAAAGGGCGCTCCGGCGCCAAGCCGGCCCGCCGCAAGAGCGCGCGGGCGGCGGGGAAAGGGCGCCCCGGCGCCAAGCCGGTCCGCCGCAAAGGCGCGCGGACGGCGGGGAAAGGGCGCTCCGGCGCCAAGCCGGCCCGCCGCAAGAGCGCGCGGACGGCGCGGAAAGGGCGCTCCGGCGCCAAACCGGCCTGACGTCCCGTTCGGGGCAGGTCTGCGGAGCAAGTACAGAAGCCTATCACGGAAGGAAGGTGGTACCGTTGAAAATCGTGACGTTGCTCGGCACGCGGCCGGAAATTATCCGGCTGAGCCTGATCATGCGCAAGCTTGACGAATTGGCGGAGAAACATGTCGTGGTGCACACGGGCCAGAACTTTACGTATACGCTCAGCGACGTGTTCTTCCGGGAACTCGGATTGCGGCAGCCTGATCATGTGCTCCAGGACCGGCAGCAGTCTCTCGGCGCGCAGCTTGCGACGATGTTCGGCGAGCTGGAGACGATCCTGAACGCGGAGCGGCCCGACCGCGTCCTGCTGCTGGGCGATACGAACAGCGCGCTGGGCGCCGTTCTGGCCGAGAGGATGGGGATTCCCGTCATTCATATGGAGGCGGGCAACCGCTGTTACGATCTGACCGTACCCGAGGAGAAAAACCGCCGCATTATCGATGCGGTGTCCACGATAAACATGCCGTACACGAAACAGAGCAAGGAGCATCTTGTCAGGGAGGGCGTGCCGAGCCAGCGCATTGTCCGCACCGGCAATCCGATCTACGAGGTGCTGAAGCACTACAGCGGCCGGATCGAAGAGAGCGACGTGCTGGAGCGTCTGAACCTGACGCCGGGAGAGTATTTTGCGGCAACCATCCACCGGGCGGAAAATGTGGATCACCCCGTTCATCTGCGCGAAATCATGAACGGTCTGAGCGGGGTGGCGGAACGCTTCGGCAAGCGCATCCTGTGCAGCCTGCATCCCCGCACCAAGTCCCGCTTGGAGGCGGAAGACGGGCTGAATGTTCATCCGCTGGTCGAGTTTCACGAGCCTTTCGGTTTTTTCGATTTCGTGAAATTGGAGAAAAATGCGGGCTGCGTCCTGACGGACAGCGGAACGGTTCAGGAAGAATGCTGCATATTCCGTGTGCCGACCGTCACCGTTCGCCGGACGACCGAACGGCCGGAGACGATTGACTGCGGCAGCAATGTGGTGTCGGGACTGGATGCGAAACGGATTGTGTCCGCCGCGGACCTGATGACGCGGATGCCACGGGACTGGGAATGCCCGGAAGGCTATCTGGATACGGACGTATCGGCAAAAGTCGTGAAATTTGTACTGGGAGGGAACCTTCATGTTTCGTAATACGAGGATATTGGTTACCGGAGGAACGGGTTCTTGGGGGTATGAATTAATCCGGCAGCTTCTTCCGCAGGACCCCAAGGAAATCATTGTGTTTTCCCGGAATGAATCGACTCAGGTGGCGATGCAGCGCTCTTTTGAAGACAGCCGCCTCAGCTTCTGCATCGGAGATATCCGTGACAGGGAAGCTTTGATCCGCGCGACGGAGGGGGTAGATTACGTGTTCCATCTGGCCGCCCTTAAGCACGTTCCGGTATGCGAGGAGCAGCCCTACGAAGCGCTTAAAACGAACGTCGTCGGCACCCAGTACGTCATCGAAGCGGCCATCGAGAACAAGATCAGGAAAGTGATTTACATCTCGACGGACAAAGCGGCGAACCCTTCCAACTTCTACGGCATGACCAAAGCGATCGGAGAGAAGCTGATCGTGCAAGCGAACCTTTTGCGGACGGATACGAAGTTTGTTTGTGTCCGGGGCGGCAACGTGCTGGGAACCAACGGCAGCGTCATTCACTTGTTCCACAAGCAGATCCACGAAAAAAACCAGATTTCGATTACGGATAAGGCCATGACCCGCTTTTTCCTGACGCTCGAAGAGGCGATTTCCCTGCTTTTCAAAGCTTCGGAAGAAAGCGTGGGCGGCGAAATCTTCGTCATGACGATGCCGACCTGCAAAATTCTCGATCTGGCCGACGTGCTTATCGAAGCTTCCGGCAAGACGGGAGTGGGCATAGTGGAAACCGGAACGAGACCCGGCGAGAAGATCCACGAGATTTTGCTCACGGAGTTCGAAAGCCAGACGACGGTCCTTTACGACGAGGAATATCTCGTTATTCTGCCGACGCTCGAAATCCCCGGTCTCAAGGATCATTACGCTCCCTATCCCAGGGCGGAAATCAGCAGCTTTTCTTCCAAAGACAATTTGATGGAAAAAGAGGCGATCCGCGCTCTGCTCGTTAAAGGAGGTTTTCTTGCATGAAGCTGCTCGTCACCGGCGGGCAGGGGATGGCGGGACATGTGATGGTCCGGTATCTGCGCCGTCTGCCCGGATTTCAGGTCGCTTACACGACAAGGGACGAAAGCGACCGGGAAGGGCTGCTGGCCGATGCCAGGGACACGGCCCGGATCCGGGGCATTATCGGCACGTTCCGTCCCGACGCCGTCATTAACTGTATCGGTGTGCTGAACCAGTTTGCCGAAGCGGACCCCGTTAACGCCTACCGCGTCAACGGGATTTTCCCGCACGAGCTGGCGGAAGCGGCTCTTGCGGCCGGAGGCCGGCTTATTCATATCAGCACGGACTGTGTCTTCTCGGGCCGCCGGGGGGACCACACGGAAGACGACGTGCCGGACGGCACCAGCGTATACGGGCGGTCCAAGGCGCTGGGGGAAGTGAGGGAAGCGCCGCACCTGACGGTCCGCACGTCGATTATCGGTCCCGAAATCCGGGACTCGGGCATCGGGCTGCTGCACTGGTTCCTGAGTCAGGCAGGGGAAGTGGGCGGCTATACGAGAGCTTACTGGAACGGCGTCACCACGCTGGAGCTCGCCAAGTTTGTCGAGCATGCGCTGCACCGTCCGGAACTAACGGGCCTCGTACATTTGACGGCCCCCGTTAAAGTCAGCAAATACGAGCTGTTGAATTTGTTCCGCAAGCAGTTCGGACGCACGGATATCGAGGTGCGGAAAAACGCTTCGGTCCGGTTGAACCGGACGCTCAAAAATACGCGCGATGATCTGAACTACGCCATTCCGGGATATGAAACGATGCTGAAGGAATTGGATGAATGGATGTGTGCGCAATGTCTCGAATCCTGATCACCGGAGCGGCGGGTTTTACGGGCCGCGCCGCCTGGGATTATTTTGCCGCCAAAGGCTATGAAGTCGCCGCGGTTGTCCGCGGCGCGGCTTCGCGGCAAGGGAAGCCGGGGGACCGGGGAACCTTGGTCGGCAGCGCGGACGGAGGTGCTGAGGCCGCACCCGACCGTGCGGAGGCGCAAGGCGAACCGCGCGCGTCCAAGGGGCCCGGAAAGGCGCATGCGGATCATCCGCCGGATGCGTTCCGCGCGCTTCAAGCGCAGTATTCCGGCGGCCTGCCGGACGGGATGCCTGCCGGTACGCTTCATGCCTGCGATTTGACCCGGCAGGAGGACGTGAAGGCGCTGGTAGCGGAAGTGGAGCCGGACTGGGTTCTCCACCTGGCCGGGCGCAATTCCGTCGCCGAATCGTGGCAGGACCCCGCGGCGTTCCTGCAGGCGAACCTGATGGCTTCCGTGTATCTGCTGGAAGCGCTGCGCACGCGGCCCGGCACACGGATTCTCGTCGCGGGCTCCATGCTCGGCGCGGCCGAACCCGGCGAGCCGCTCCCTCATCCGTACGGCTTCAGCAAAATGCTCCTGCTGTACGCCGCCCGGTCCTGGCACCGGTGGTTCTCGCAGCAGATCATGGTGGCGCTGCCGTCCAACCTCGTCGGCCCCGGTCCTTCCGGCGGCATCTGCGGGCTGCTTGCCCGTAAAATCGCGGCGCTGGAGAAAGGCGGTCCGCCGGATGCGTTCCGGCTGTCGTCCCTCGGCGAGGAGCGCGACTATCTCGACGTGCGGGACGCGGTATCGGCCTACGAAACGATTCTCGGCCGCGGAGAACCCGGATCGGTCTACGGGATCGGATCGGAGCGGCTGCGTCCCCTCGGCGAGATCGTCTCGGTCTTCCGCACGCTGACTCCTGCGGCGCTGCCTCTGGAGGTCGAGAACAAGCCGCGTCCGGAGCCTGTCAGGCCGGTGGATGTCTCGGCCCTGAAGGCGCTCGGCTGGTCGGCGCGGATTCCTTTCGAAACATCCCTGGCGGATGCGCTGGACTATTACAGGCGGAACTGACGGCCGCCCCAACCACCTTTGAAGGAAAAGAGGTGAACGCATGCTGCCGAAAGTAACAGTCGTGATTCCCTTCTACAACTGTCCGTACGTGGATCAGGCGGTTTCCAGCGTGCTGAACCAGACTTACACGAATATCGAGCTGATTGTAGTGGATGACGGCTCCACGCAGCACAAAGATAAACTGAAACCCTACATGGACCGGCTGATTTATATCGGAAAAGAGAACGGGGGAGCCGCGTCCGCCCTGAATATGGGGTTTGCTCTCGCCACCGGGGACTATGTGGCCTGGCTCAGCTCGGACGATCTTTTTTACCCGGATAAAATCGGCCGTCAGGTACAGTTCATGCTGGAACGGAACTCGATCTTCAGCCATACGGCCTTCGACCAGATCAACGAGGCGGGAGCCGTCACGCAGGCGAATGTGGCGTCCAGATACCGGTACCCCCATGAGTTTACGCACGCCTTCCTGTCAATCTGTCCCGTCAACGGCTGCACGGTCATGATGCGCCGGGATCTGTTCGGAACGGTCGGGTATTTTGACGAGACGCTCCGGTATACCCAGGATTACGAGTTCTGGATCCGCGTGCTGCTGGCCGGTTTTCCGCTGGATTTCCTGGACGCTCCGCTGACATTGTACCGCCTACACGGCGGCATGGGGACCATGCTTTACCAGCCCGCTATCTGGGAGGAAGTGCTGAGCGTCCGCAGCCGTTACCGGCCGTATTTGCTGCAGCATTCGCGAAGCCAGAGGCGTCTTGTGCCGGGAGGAAGTCGTCCGGCGGTGCGGTCCCGCAAACGACCGGCGGCGCGGTTCCGCAAACAGCCGGCCAAGGCAGTCAAATCCTGCAGGAAGAAGGCCGGCAAAGGGATTAAAAAACGCAGATAACGGGCAGGCGTCTGCGGGAAGGAGGTGGGGGAATGCCGCCCCGGGTGAGCATCATAATCCCTTTTTACAATTGCGCTTATGTGGATCAGGCGATCGTCAGCGCGCTGAGCCAGACATACGCCGAACGGGAAATCATCGTGGTTGACGACGGCTCGACCCTGCATCAGGACAAAATAACGCCTTACTTGCCGTGGATTCATTATTTGGGAAAAGCGAACGGCGGAACAGCCTCGGCGCTCAACCACGGCATCCGCCACGCTTCGGGCGATTATATCGCCTGGCTCAGTTCGGACGACCGCTTTCACCCGCATAAACTGGCGGCCCAGCTTTACGGGCTGGCCGAGGCGAAAGCGGAAATCAGCTTCACGAACTACGAGGTTGTCGATGAGGGCGGGCGCGTCCAGTATGCGCCGAATTTTCCTACCGATCCGGGGAATACGCACTATTTCAATACGCCCACGAAGCTGTACACCTACATGCTCCAGTACAATCCGATTAACGGCTGCACCGTTCTGATGCACAAAAGTCTGTTCAGGCGCTACGGTTATTTTGACGAGACGTGCAGATACACGCAGGACCTGGAAATGTGGCTGCGCCTTGCCGTAGCCGGTGTCCGGATCGAGTTCCTGAACGAGAAACTGACCCAGTACCGGCTCCACGGGGAAATGGGCAGCCGGAATCACCAGCCGGCCATCCAGCGTGAAGTGGCGGGGCTGCGTGCCCGGTACAACCCGCTGCTTGCCGCCCGCATCGCTTCCATGGAAGCCGGGAGATAGGGCGGCCGGCCGTAACGGCGGGATACACCGGCGATTCAGCCGCAGCTTCCGCGGGCAAGCCGCCCGGCACTAGGCGTGCCGTCCGGCACGGCCCACGCACGCACGGCGCACAATGCGCCGCATCCGTGTGCGGTCAGCGCGTGGTCAGCGCATAGCGTGCCGCATCCACGTGCGGTACGCCGCCTCCGGCTGCCGGGACCGCCCGGATATCCGCCGTGTCGCACGCGGCAATTCGTCCGGTCCGGCATGCGGGTTACGCACGCTGCACAGCCCGCATACGATTGGCCGGTCTGCCGGATTTGCGCGGATTGCCGCCTGGTGCCATAGGGATCGGCTGCGGGACCGCCGCAAGATCCGCTGCACAGTCCGCCGTATACGCGTACAGGGTGCGCCCGGCGGATTGCTCAGGTCCACCCTTTCCGCCGAGGTGGGAGAAGGGTGGACTTTTGCATGGGGCGTCCGTGCTTTTTAACAGCTTGAAGGAAGGTGTGCCATGAAGCTTTTATTCGTGTTCTACATCCCGAGCGGGGGAATGGAAACGCTGAACCGCCAGCGGGTTATCGCGCTGAAGAAGATCGGCATCTCGTGCAGCCTGCTTTATTTGCATGAAGGGACGGGGATGCAGAATCTGGACGGGGTGCCCGTTTACGTGACGAAAGACGAAAAGGAGATTACGGAGATCGTCAACCGGGAACGGTTCGAGGCGGTTATCATCTCAACGGTGGCCGAACTGATTCTTCCCCTGCGGTCAAGCGGATACACGGGCAAAATCATTTATGAGGCCCAGGGGCTGGGGAGCGTGGAGGAAGCGGTGTTTATTCTGAAACGGATCGCCCCGCTGCTCCTGCTGCACGCCGATGCCGTGTTGTATCCCCGGACTCCCCATCTGATGCGGATTTTCGAGACCTATTATGCCCGGATGAAAAAGTTCAGCTTTCATAACTGTATCGACATGGAGAGCTTCCGTTTTGAAAGCTATCCCGTCGCTCCGGTTCCCATCATCGGCTGGGTGGGGAGGATCGAGCCCAACAAGAACTGGCGGAGTCTGCTGGAGGTCGGACGCTTGTTCCGGACGCGGGGACGCCGGGTTGAAATCCGTATGTATGTGGATAATACGCTGGGATCGGAAGAGGAAGAGTTCCGTAAGCTTGTCGCGGACTACCGGCTGTGGTCCTGCTTGACGGTAGTGCCGAATCTTCCGCACCAGGAGATGGCAAGGCAGTATTCCATTATCGGCGATTCCGGCGGCGTGTTGCTCTCCACCTCACGCGTGGAGGGCTTCGGCTATGCGGTGCTCGAAGCCATGTGCTGCCGCTGCCCGGTCGTTTCGACGGATTCGGACGGAGTCAGGAGTTTTATCGCGGACCGCGTAACGGGAAGGTTCTATCCCCACGATGACCACGAAGAGGCATTCCGGCAAATTTCGGAGCTGATGGACAATGTTCCGCTGCGCGAGGAAATCCGCTTCAGAGCGTGCCGGCATGCGGCGGAGCAGTTTTCTCCCGGCCTGTACGCCGCACAGTTTTCCCACATGCTGGGCATGCTGGGGATCGGGCTGATGAAGCAGCACGTTTAAAACGCTTGGCGGAATCCGCCAAGCGTTATTTTGTGTAAGCGTGCCGGAGCCGGGAGGTGTGGAAGGAAGGCCGGCTTCTACCCGAGCAGAAGCTCCTTTAGCTTCGCGGAACGAAACAGCTCGGTTGAGGGCATAGCCGCCTGTGGAAAGAAGCGGTACGCGAGGTCGCTCCGGTCGCCGTTGTAGCAGACGGAATAAGCGCCTTCGGGAGCGCTCCGCAGGGCGGCCGTCAAGACTTGCAGGTCCATGTATTCAAAATCTTTCTCCCTGTAAGCGATGGCGGCGAATGGGGTCGAGAGATCTTCCAGGCAGGCAAGGATGGCTTCGACCGGCGGCATGCCAGGAAGGAAGCGGGTGCTCAGCAGAGGATCCCTTATCCCGTGAAGAAGACCGGCTGACGCACCCTCCGGCGTCACGTCTACCACGACCGTCTTAAAATTGCTGTAGTATTGGTCCAGCAGGCGGTCCAGCCGGTCGGGGAGGTTTCCGGACGCATCGGCCACCGGTACGTAAACGGTCGTTTCCAGAGGAATGCCTTGTCTTTCCCTTGCCTGTTTTTTGGTCAGACGGAAGGCGTGCCGCCAGCGCCGGTGCTGCTCGATAGAACCTTTGAGCTGGGCGGAAATGCTGAAATCCGAGTCAACCCGGTATTCCACGAGCTCGACGGGTATATACCGCAGGTCGCACAGATGAGATAATCTCAGCCAATATTCGTAATCTTCGACGGGCTCCATGTGATACCCGGCGATTTTCCGGGCGTAGCACGCTTTATACATAAAAGATACGCCGACAATGCATACGTCGAGAAGCTCTTCTTTCGGCTTATTCTGATACCGGCGGAATTCTTCCTGAAAGGCCTCGTCGCGAAGAGGCTTTCCGTCCGCGTCTATTTCACGGAAACAGCTGTAGATCAGCCCGACTTCCTCGGGCGCGTGCGCAAGCTCGTGCCGCAGAAGCTCGATGAAATAGGGATGGGTGCGGTTGTCGCTCGACACCCAGGTTACGTACCGGATGCCGGGATCTTCAAAAAGGCGCTGAAATCCCCGGTTCAATGAAGCGGATACGCCTAAATTCCGTTCGTTCTCCAAAATCTCCACCCGCTTGTCATGTGCGGTCAGCTGCCGTATTTGCGGTCCCATTTGCTCCGTTACTCCGTCAATCACGATGATAAAACGGAAATCCGCATACGTCTGATTAAGGATGGTTTCGATCGCTTCCTTCAAGTAGGACGGTCTCTGAAGATAGACCGGCATGACAATGCCGACATCACTCATGTATAAGATCCCTTCTTTCCCGGCTGATTGCACGGACGGACAAGCGTGCCGCCCCTGCGCCGGATGTTTATTCCAGTTTATTCCGCCGCATTTGACGGGTGTGGACATTGGCGGGGAAGGCTATTAATTTCCGGATTGTCCATTGCCTTACAGCTTCTCCGGCATAAGCTGACCATAAGAGATTTGAATGGGTAAGGAGGCCCCTATGCCGAACTTTCAAGTGAATGCTTCGGGCAATCCGAAGCAGGAGCCATCGCTAGCCGTCAATTTGCTTAACGCCAATATCATGATCGCAACGGCGACCGATTTTACGCTGGGACCGCCGCTTACCGGCGTATACCGGTCGCAGGATGCGGGAGTGAACTGGACGAATTCGTTCCTCCCCCTGCCGCCGGGGTTTGTCGGCGCGGAGGCCGCCTTTGCGGCTTACGGATTTCCGAATCAGTTTTTGATCGTCGCGCATGTTTTCCCCGGTAATTCCAGCGGCACGATAGCTTCTTACAGGTCCACGGACAACGGGCTAAGCTTCTCGGCACCGACGATCGTCAATCCCGGATACGGAACGTTCATCAATGACGACTGGACGAAGGTGTTCTATGACAACTCTCAATCGAGTCCGTATCTCGGCAACGCTTATGTGACCTATAACCGGCAGTACAATGTCGATGCGGGCGGCTTTTCGGTGGCAACCTTTCAGCGGTCCCTGGATGGAGGGATTACTTGGGAAGCTCCGTTGATTTTATCGAATGTGATGAGGAATACCGAGCGTCCCGATGTCGGTATCGGATTGCGGGGAGAGCTTTACTTCGCCTGGATCGACACGACAACTCCCGCAGCTTACTACATCAGACGGTCGCTGGACGGGGGAAAAACTTTCGGACCGCCCATTCTGGTCTCCGCCGTATCGGTCGTTCCGCTTGTGCTACCGGTTCCCGGTTACGAGTTCCGTGTCCTGACCTGCTCCAACATTATGGCGGATACCGCCCTTTTGTCTCCCGGACGCGGCAATATTTATGCGGTCTGGCAGGATTACCGGCAGGGATATGCGGACGTGTTTCTTTCCCGTTCGCCGGATCAGGGAACAACGTGGAGCGCGCCCGTTCCCATTACGGCGAGTCCGGCAGGCGCCCAGAACTTCTTCCCGGCCATAACGGTTTCGCCTAAAACCGGTACGATCACGGTCGTTTATTACACGAACCGGCTTAACGGCTTCGATCTCGATGTATTTGCGGCTCAGTCACGGGACGGGGGAAGCACGTTTGTCAACTTCCGTGTGACCACGACTTCTTTTAACCCGAACGGAGACAGCCCCATCCCGACGCCGCTAATCGGAGATTATATTGATGTCGGCACGGTTCCGCCGGACAATTTCTACGCCGTCTGGACCGATACCAGAACAGGCACTCAGACGACGTGGGGCGGATTTTAACATTCACTAAAGGAGGCGGTCTTACATGGCGGATTCGCAGGTATCTCCTGCCGGGTCGCTTGCACAGACACCCAGCGTGGCTGCCAATTACTTGACTTCGCTCAATATCGTGGCGGCAGCGACGGATTTTACGACCGGTTCGGCGAGGATTGCCGTCTACCGTTCCGTGGACCAGGGCATTTCGTGGGGGCCTCTTATTCTGCCGCTTCCGGCAGGATATATCGGAGGCGAATCGAACGTCGTCGCGTACGGTTTTCCGAACGTATTTATCGTGGCGTCTCATGTTTTCGATGCAGCCGGCAACGGCTCGATTGCCGTCTATACGTCAACCGACAACGGCATCAGCTTCGGGGCCCCGGTCATTGCGGCCCAGGGGTTTACGACGTTTATCAACAACGTGCAGGTAAATGCGGCATTCGACAATTCCCAGGCGAGTACCTATCAAGGCAGCGTTTATCTGGTCTATGTTCATCAATACAATACGGACTTTGTGGGCGGCTCGGTTATTTTCTTCCAGCGTTCCTTTGACAACGGTCTGACCTGGCAGCGCCCGGCCCTCGTTTCGCCGGACGCCGATTATGTGACGCGCGGGGACGTTGCCGCCGGACTTACCGGGATTGTCTATGTGGCGTACATTTCGTTAACTCCGTTTACGCGCTTCGAAGTCAGCCGTTCGCTGGATGGCGGGGCTACCTTCCAAACGCCCGTGATCGTTTCGCCCGTCGCGCTGGTACCTGCCATTTTGCCGGTTACGGGATACGGCTTCGAGGTGCCGACTGGCGCGAATATCGCCGTTGACAATTCGGCTTTGGCCACAAGCGGAACCCTCTATGCGGTCTGGCAGGATAACCGGCAGGGCTATGCGGATGTATTCTTGTCCCGGTCTTTCGATCAGGGATTAACCTGGACGGCTCCCGTCTCGGTTACGTCGGCTCCGGCAGGTACCCAGAACTTTTTCCCTTCCATAGACGTGTCTCCAAAAAGCGGACTGGTCACCATTCTTTACTATTCCAATCAGATTAACGGATTTAATTTGGATACGTATGTAGCCATTTCGGCGGACGGCGGAAACAGCTTCTTTAACCGCAGGGAAAGCACTGTGTCCAGCAACCCGAACGCGGGAAGCGCCACACCCGTTCCGTCCATTGGCAATTACACGACGATAAGCACGGTACCGCCTTTCGGGTTTGTCGGCGTCTGGACGGACACGAGAACCGGGGTTCAAACCATTTTCTCGGGCAATTAACGGTATGCGGCCCGGCGGAAGATACATTCAGAATCCGGAAGCAGGCGCATATGCAAAAATTCGGACGGCCCCGGGGTCGTCCAAACTTTTTCTATCAAAGAAGAATATACTGCTTGAGAGATTGACCGAGAGGGGGTGAAGAAAATGGCTTTTACAACAGGAATGCTTATTAATACGAGAGATTTCGGGACAGCCTCCGCTAATGCGGCCGTTACAATCAGCAATGAAGACGCGGTCAACGCAGCTCAAATTGTCGTTGAAGTTTTTTATACGCTGAACACGGGGGTTGCCAAGACGCCGCTCTTTTTCCAGACGTACACGGTACCGCCGAAATTTGTGGATATCCGCACGTTTTTTATTTCCGGTGTTCTGGCTTATGAAGTCCAGATAGCCGTCGTTGCCCCTCAGCCGGGTCTCGTCGTGGCTTCCGTATTCGGTTTGGACACGTTCAACAATATCGTGCCTGCGCATCGTGTTCTTCAATCGGAGCTGACCCCTATTCCGGCGTTGGGATGAAGCTGGTACGGAAGTGACTCGAACGCTTGAAACAACCGTACCGGCAACTGCTAGCCGTAAAAGAAAACAATCTTAAAAGGCCGCTTCCTGAAGAAGGGCCTCTTTTTTACGGGCAAATTCCGGCAAAGACGATCAAAGGGAATCCACTAGCGTCAATTCATTCGTCGTGAAGGTTGCGACAAGAGCCCCTTCGTTTTTAGCGTACATTGTCATTGCCAGGGGATAAGGATTGGTCAAATTCGTGTGAATATGGAGCGTAAAGGGCTGATTGTGATTATATACGGTCGGCAGATGGGCGATCGAGCCCCTTTGCGGAGCGGGGTCCAGATGATAGAGCCCCAGCAGAAAACGGTTCTGGCCCTGATAGCCCTGAATAAGAACGTCGAAATGCCGCTGGGCGATATTTTGAAAAACAAGATCGAAGCACTGGATATAGCGCGAGTCGTAAGGCCCGTACTCATAGGCGTCAAAACGGTATATGGACATGGTCACCTTCCTTCCGTTCAATCCGGCATAGTTCAGTATATGAAATTGCGGCGCAGACGTATGGACACGTACACATTTTGAGCCCGGTAAGGCAAACGACCCGTGAAGGAGGAGAACAGCCGCATATAGTGTAGGGATAAAGGCATGCCGGTGCTGACACGCAGCGTTGTGAGTCTCGCGCAGAAAAGAGGGGACATTCTTGAAAATACTGCTCGCTACCTACTGGCGGTTGCCGCATTTGGGCGGTGTGTGGCCGCTTATGGTTAAAATGAAGGAAAAGCTGGAGGCGCTCGGCCACGAGGTCGATGTATTCGGCAACAGCGAAGACGAAAGTGTGTTTCATATGCCGTTCAGCGGCCGTGTTTTTCATAAAGAGGCGGTTAGGCCTTTTCTGGAAAAGAAAATAAGCCCCGAACTGTATCCGGTCCTTCACTCCAGCTCCTGGCTTTCGCATTTTGAAATGAATACCTTGTGCATGGAGCTGGCCGCCGCCTATTTCGGGCTGGAGCAGTATGACGTGATTCATACGCAGGATGTTTTGTCCACGCGTTCTTTCCGGCGGGTCAAATCTGCGCGGACGGGACTCGTCGCCAGCCTGCACGGTTCGGTGGCTCACGAGATCAAGCTGCATCTGATGGAAAACAACGTGAATCTGGGAGAATCCGTCATCTGGCGGTTTCAGTCCGCTATCGAGCATCTCGGCGCCACGAGCAGCGATATTACGATTGCCTCTTCCCAGTGGCTGAAAAGGCTGCTGACCACGGAGTACTCCGTTCCCGAGCATCAGGTCGAGGTGTTCCAGTACGGATACGCTACGGACGATTTCTATGCGCAGATGGCAAGCTCAGCCACTCCGATCTATAAGCCGCCGGGCAAAAAGGCCATTATTTTCACCGGCCGCCTCATCCCGATCAAGGGCGTATCCCTGCTCATCGAGGCGGTCGGCCTGCTGCGGACGGTGCGGGACGATTTCGTCTGCTGGATCGTGGGAGAAGGGGATCTGGCGGCGGAGCTTAACCGGCAGTGCACGGAGCTCGGGCTGCTGGATACGGTCCAGTTTCTGGGCAGGCGGAGCGACGTGCCTTATCTGCTTGCCCAGTCCGATATTTTCGTGCAGCCGAGCTACGTGGACAATCAGCCATTGTCGCTGATAGAAGCGCAGCTTGCAGGGAAGCCGTCGGTAGTCAGCGACGCCACGGGCGTACCCGAGATGGTCGAGCACGGCCGTACGGGTCTTATCTTCCCGTCGGGCAACAGCCAGCAGCTGTTCACCCACTTGTACACGCTGCTGGAGAATACCGCCATGCGGGAAGAGATGGGCAGAGAGGCGGGACAGTGGGGGGCCGTCCACTGGTCCATGGATCTGATGGTTCAGCGGCTTCTCGATGTGTACGGCAGGGCAATTGCCAAAGCCGCTCAAGCCTGATTTTCCCTGAGGGGACAGAAAGGAGAAGGAACATGAGTGAAAAAGTGTATGTGATGGGCGACCTGTACAATTCGCTTTTTTCCGTGCAGGTATCCAACCCGGATTATCTCGTCGATTACAAGCTGTGGAACCAGATCAGAGCGGGGCTCCCGGACAACTACCGGATGCCGGACCCGGTAATTCAGCATATTTTGAACAGCCACCCGAACGGGTAAGCGCCGGCCCCAGAAAACCGGTACGGCCGGCGTGTCCATGAAAGGAGGAAAAGCATGAGGCTCGTGTTTCCTATCCTCACTTTGAATTTCGGCGGAGCCCAGCGGATGCTGGCGGAAATTACGAACGGACTGGCGGACCGCGGTTACGACGTCACCATCGTGATGCCCGCTCATGCCGAAGTGAAGTTCGATATCCGGTCCCGGATTGTGCGGGGCCGCCACAGCATTACGCTGGACGCGGACGATATCCCCCCGGGAGACGTGGTGATCTCCAACTTCTACACGACCGTGCCCGCATGCGTGGAAGCCAGCGAGCGGGACCGGAGCGTTCATGCCCGGTTCAGTCTTTGTTACGAGCCGACTTTTTTGCCGGACGATCATATCACGTTCCCCACCTATCATTCCACGCCGCATCTTATCGTATTGTCCGAATGGCAGCAAAAGCTGATCGAGCTCAATCACGGCATTCGCGGACATATCGTCCCGATCGGACTCGGACCGTTCATGCAAAATCTGAACCTCCGGGATTCCACCCCGCCCGCAGTCAAAATTTCCGCCGTCGTCCGCAATTCGGAAGGAGGAATCGCCTGGCACCGGGATCAGGATTATCTGGTCAGCCAGCTTGCGTTCGTCAAACACCATTATCCGGATACGGAGATCAATCTGATCTGTCCGCCAGACGAATTTCATACCGCACCGAGTCTGCAGCGACTTCGCGATACGGGAAGCTTTCAATTCTGCCTGCCCAATAACGACGAGGAACTGCGCTACCTTTATAACAAAACCGACATTTATGTCAGCTCCTCGCTTTACGATTCGGGTTCGCTGCCCGGCCTGGAGGCCATGAGATGCGGGGCGGCGCTCGTCACGACCTATTCGGGCGGGAATGCGGATTACGCCAGGCACGAGTCCAACTGCCTTCTTTCGTACCGGTATCAGAACCGGCTGGCTGCGGACGTCGTCCGGCTGATCCACGATAAGGAGCTCCGCGCCCGTCTCGCTCTTCAAGGACAGTACGATTCGTATCAATGGCCGTGGGCCAGAAGTGTGGATGCGTTCGCCCAAGCTATTCACGACATCTGGAACAGCCGCTGACCTTTTTTCAAAAGCAAGCCCCGGTCCATTCCGGATTATCCGGAATACCGGGGCTTGCTTTGTGGGTCGTCGGTACGGCAGCGGCACCGTCCCGTATTCGCAAGGACGAAACGGGACGGTATGCACGGGCACGGTACTGGCATCAGCGTGGCGGTGGGACGACAAGGCCAAGGCGCGGCATCAGCATGGCAGATGCACGACAAGGGCAAGACGCGGTATAGCATGGCAGAGGCATGACAATGCCTAGGTGCGGCATCAGTGTGGCAGAGTCACGACAAGGCCAGGGCGCGGCATCAGCATGGCAGATGCACGACAAGGGCAAGACGCGGTATAGCATGGCAGAGGCATGACAATGCCTAGGTGCGGCATCAGTGTGGCAGAGTCACGACAAGGCCTAGGTGCGGCATCAGCATGGCAGAGTCACGGCAAGGCCCGGGTGCGGCATTAGCATGACGGAGGCACGGCAAGGCCTGCGCGCGGCATCAGCAAGCCGTCGGCATAGGACCGCCGGCAGCCGGCCGCTGCCCGCATACAGCGGCCGGCTTAGGGCAGGAAAGCGGCGCAGGTTTCCCGCAAGCCGTCGGCAATGCGGTACCGGGGGCTCCAGCCCAGCGCTTGCCGTGCCCGGCCGTTGTCCAGGCAGCTGTGGCGGATATCGCCGGGCCGGGCTTCGCCGAACACGACCGGAACGTCCGCAGACCGGGTTTCGCGGATGAGCTCGGCGAGCTGCCGGATGGACGTGCTCCGGCCCGTGCTGACGTGGTAAAGCCCGCAGCCCGCCGATGCGGCCGCCGCCAGATTCGCCTCGACGACGTCCCGGACGTATACGAAATCCCGCGTCTGCCCGCCGTCTCCATGGATCGTGATGGGCTGCCCCCGGCGCAGCTGCTGCAGGAACACGGCGACTACCCCGCCCTCTCCCTTCGGCGTCTGTCTCGGGCCGTATACGTTTCCGTAACGGAGAATCGTGTACGGCAGCCCGTACAGCTTGTGAAAAATCCGGATATACCCTTCCGCCGCCAATTTGGACTGGCCGTAGTACGAAATGGGGGCGGCCGGTATATCCTCCGTTAATTTTTCGTGTACGCTGTCGCCGTACACTCCGGACGTCGAAGCGAAGACGAACCGACGCACAGCCGACTTCCGGCAAGCTTCAAGCAGCGACACGGTTCCGGTAATATTGACCTGCGCATCGAAAGAGGGATCGGCTATGGACCGCTGAACGTCGGCTTGAGCGGCCAAATGGAACACCACATCGGGCCGGATCCTTTCGACAAGCTCGTGAAGCTCCGGGCTGTTGATATCCAGGACATGAAGCACTGCCTGGCCGGGCACCCATTCGGCCTTTCCGCTCGACAAGTTGTCGAGCACATGGACTTCATGGCCCCCGTCCGCGAGCGTCTGCGCCAAGTGAGAGCCGATAAATCCCGCCCCTCCGGTGACTAAGGCTTTCATAACGCACCTCTTTTCTCTGTGCTTGTATCCTTCATATCGTATGAAAACGGCGGGGCGAAGGTCCGGGCGCAAGCGGACGAAACGGCGGGTGCGGCCGGTTTCCGCCGCCTTTTTTGAAGGATAAAGGCCGCTCTCCATGTCAATCGGGTTATCCCGTCCATATGATGGAAGAAGATGCTTGTTCTCCGCGCAAAAGATGCGGGCTGCAGGGACGCCGGTTAAGAAGGATACAGAGGCGAAACGGGGGGAAGGTTCTTGAAAATACTGCTTGCGACCTATTGGCCGGTTCCGCATGTCGGCGGGGTATGGCCTTTTATGCTCCAGCTTAAAAACCGCCTGGAAAACTGGGGACACCAGGTCGATTTAATGGGAAACGGACCGGACGAACCTAAATATTACATCTACGGAACCGGACAAAAAGTGATGAAAGACGACCTGATGCACATGCTTCAGGCCAAATTAAACCGGGGCGCGCTGCCGGTCCTTCATCAGGACCCGCTCGTGCACCGCGTGGAACTGGACCGCTACTGCATGGAACTGGCCGCCGCTTCGTTCGGACTCCAGCAGTACGACGTTATCCATGCCCAGGACGTGATTGCCTCCATCGCGTTAAACCGGGTAAGGCCGCCAAGCACCGGGCTGGTAGCGAGCCTTCACGGCTCTTTGGCAAGGGAGATTAAAATATTGCTGGATGAGGACGGCAGACTCGATTCCGAGACGCTGAGGCCCCTTGCGCATCTGTATTACCGGACGCTGGAATATCACGGCGCCATGGCGGCGGAGAAGGCGGTAACGGCTTCCCACTGGCTGAAAAACGTCCTTTCCCGGGATTACGGCGTGCCCGCCGGGCATATCGATGTATCGCCCTACGGATTCGATATGGAGCCGTTCGCGCGCAAGCTCGCCGCCGGTACCCCCCTGGCCCGTCCGGAAGGAAAAAAGCTGATCGTGTGCCCGGCGCGTCTGGAAACGATCAAAGGTATTCACTTCCTGATCGAGGCCCTGGCCAAATTGAAACAAAAGCGCAGCGACTGGGTCTGCTGGCTGGTCGGCGACGGTGACAAACGCGAGGAGCTTATCGCTCAGGTTCGCGCTTCCGGTCTTGAGGGTGACGTCTCGTTCCTCGGCCACCGGGAAGACGTGCCGGCTATCCTGGTGCTCTCGGATATTTTCGTTCACCCGAGCGTACAGGATAACCAGCCCTTTGCCGTCATGGAAGCGCAGGCGGCGGGCAAGCCGGCCGTCGTGTCCAATGCGGGCGGGCTGCCGGAGATGGTCGCGCACGGAGAGACGGGGTTTGTCTCGGGCGTAGGCGACACCGGCACGCTGGCCTTTCACCTGGAGCTGCTGCTTGCCGACGACAGCCTCCGGCTGAGGCTGGGCGAAGCCGCCCGTGTTTCAGGCCGTGAGCGCTGGTCTCTGGACCGGATGACCGAGCATTTCATGAAAGCTTATCTGGCGGCCGGACGCAGCCGGGGACGACTTTAGCCGATGCGGATGACCGCCTCGAAACCTCACGTTAGACGTGAGGTTTTTTTGTTTGGGACGAAGCGCCGGCGGACGCAAAAAAAGCAGACAGGATGTTACCCTGTCTGCCTTTGCCGCAAAGATCCCCTTACGGAGCGATAACGAATGCCCCGAAGTGAACGGGCCCGCGAATCGATATGCTGCCCAGTCCGCGGACGGCAACGGTCAGGAAGTAAGGCTGCGAGCCGGCCGGAACGACTGCGGCTGAAATCGAATGCTGGAAGGAAACCGTCAAGATGTTGTCCGTGATAGTCGTCAGGACACCGGTCCCGATCAGAGCCGAATCGTCCGTCTCGTAAATGACGGTTCCTGTCGGGCTGCCTACACGGATTCTGACCTGCAGAATCGGGAGCAGCGGAGTAGCGAGAAGGAGATCAGGCTGCCAGCCGATCGTACCCTCGAAACGGAGAATGTTAGTCGTTGCCGCAGGCGACAGGTTAATTGTGGCGACTTCGAGCTCAACGCCGCCGAGCAGCGGATTTGTCACCGGAAAAGGGAGGGAGCCTGCGCCTATGAGAGCATCATTAGTCTGATAGTCCAAAATGGTAGCCATGGTATGTCATTCCCTTCTGGAAAAATTATCTTGCAAGATTAGTAAATTCACGAATGGACCGTTTCGATACGGACAAGTAGACGGGGGAAAACAACCATTTCGTCAAACTTCATCTTCTTCCAGAACAAATCCCTCGAAGAGAATAGGCCCCTCTATCAGCGCTTTGCCCCCGGGCGAACGCACCGTCAAGTAGTAAACGGCGATTTCCGCCGGGCCTCCTTCGTCCTCTCCCTCCATCTTGGCCGTTCCTCCGCGGAAGCGGGAATCTTCGCTGCTCTCGACGACGGGTCCGCCCGGGTGGTCGCGCCGTATTTTGAGTTCCAGCTCTCCGATGTCGTATGTGACGGGATTGGTCCAGGCTACGCTTACTTTAAAAGCAATCCGGATGCCCGGCGTTATTCCGTATAAATAAAGGGGACACAGGAACACTTCCTGATCGCTTGCCTGAAGGGGCAGCGCGTGCGTGTGTCGGTCTATCTCCACCTTTTGATAGTACTTGTACATACCTTCACCTCCGTGTTCCGGATGCCCGTGTTTCGCATCCTTTCTAACAGAGTATGGCCGGGGCGCAGCGCCGGATTGGATGTGCGCGTCCATTTTTCCGGGCAAGGACGGGGGTCCAAGCTGAATGCCCTTTTCCCGCATTGTATACAAGAGGATGCCAAAGGAGGGAGTACGATGCGTTTACAAGATTTGGCGGGGGGCTACGATGCCGTCTTCAGCCTTGGACAAAACTGCCTACCGGCGATTCAGATGGAGAAGCACGGCCTGCGTTCTTCCGCTGGAGTGCTGGATTGGATGATGTCGGATTCGCTCGCGGACGTGAACCGGCTGCTCGGCAGACGGTTTGACGGATTCATGGAGCTTGCCAATATGAGCGTGGTGGAGCCGGTCACCCTTCAGCCTAATTATCAAGTGAAGGATTCCGCTTACGGCGTGATATCGGTACACGATTTCCCGGTAAACCGGAATTCGCCGGAACAGCTTTTCACCTATGGAGAATTCAAAGAGAAACTGAACCGCCGGATTAACCGGTTTTTAAAAAAATTAAGCGAGGAACAGCGGATCCTGTTCATTCGCATGCACGGAACCTATGAGGAGACCGCCGAGCTGGAGCAGGTGCTGAACGGACTGGTCACGCACGAATACAAGATCCTGCTGGTGGAATACGACCAGGTTCCGGGACTCGTCGAATTAGACTGGCCGCTACCGCATACGTGCGCCGTCCAGGTCCCCTATGCCGACATCTGGAATTTTAACAGCGACCGCTGGTGGGATACTTTTTTTGCGGATATCAGTTTGAAATAAGGCATGGCAGGAAGGAGACGGAGCGCCCATGGACTTAAGCGGGATAGCCGGAAAGTACGATATGATTTACAGCCTGGGAGAAAACTGCACTCCCTCCATCCAGTTGAAAAGAATGAACCTGCGTTCGTTTTCAGGCGTGTTCGACTGGATGATATCCGAGCTGCAGGACATAAACGGAGTGCTGGATAAGAGATTCCAAGGTTTTATGGAACTTCCCAATTTGAAAGCGATCGGGGTCGATTACGCAGGGGGCAATTTTCTAGTCGAGGATAGAAAATCGCGGATTGTTTCAGCTCATGATTTTCCGCAAAGGGAGAATCATATTTTCCATCTGGCTTCGTATCCGGAATTCAGGAGCAAACTTGACCGCCGCATCTACCGGACCTTGCATTATCTGATGCACGGCAAACGGCTACTGTTTGTCCGTACGAATGCTTACTACGAGGAGGCGCGGGAGCTGGAGCGGGTGCTGAACGGGCTGGTGAAGCAGGACTACCGGGTGCTGATAATCAACCACAGCAACGCGGACGGCATTACCGACCTGAACTGGCCCCTGCCCCGGACGTGCGCGGTCGGCTGCTACAGCATCAACCCGGACTGCTGGGATAAGCTTTTCAAAGACGTCAGCCTGAGCTGAACCGGAAGCGGATATTCACAAAAAGGCGGGACGTTCACCGGGCTGTGCGCCTGCAAGCTGTTGGCGGTGCCGCATGGCGGGTGGAGGCTCTTCACGCAGGGGATGCCCCCGCTTCTCCGGCTGGAAAGACAGCCCTTTTTTTGCGCGTCTCCACATCAGCCCTCCCGATCCGGCGGTCCGGCCCATAGGATAGGAAGAAGAGGCGCAGAGATGGAGAGGGAGGTGAGCGGCAGGTGAAGAAGAGAAGGAAGACACCGCCTGCGCAAAGCCGGAGCGGGAAGAGCCTGCACACGTACCGCAACGATCCCGCTCCGAAGGTGTCCGTGGTGATCCCGGTCTACAACGAACGACGGTCTCTTGCGGCTGTCATAAGGGAAGCGTACCGCGTTCATCCGAGCGTGGAAGTAATTGCCGTAGTGAACGGCTCTACGGACGGTTCCCGCCGCATCGTGGAGAAGATGGGACCGAGGATGATCTCGTTCGATACGGCTCTCGGCCACGATGTCGGCAGAGCCGTCGGAGCGCGGGCGGCCAGAGGAGATATTGTGCTTTTTACGGACGGGGATATCGTCATCCCTGCCGCAAAGCTCTCCTCTTTCGTCAGAGCCGTAGAAGACGGGGCGGATGTAGCCATGAACACTTACGTAGGGCCGGTCAAGCGCGACAGCGTCCACCGTGTCGTCCTTGCCAAGCATGCGCTGACCGCGATGCTGGACCGGCCGGACCTTGCGGGAACGTCGCTGACGACAATTCCGCACGCGTTAAGCCGCAGGGCCATAAGCGAAATCGGGGCGGAGGCGCTCGCCGTACCGCCCAAGGCGCTTGCCCTTGCGCTGCGTAAAGGGCTAAACGTTAAGGCCGTAGAGTATGCGGCCGTGGGAGCCAAAAATCCGAGGAGGCGAAAAAGCGCCGGAAGCGATCCCGTAGGGGACTTGATCATAGGCGATCATCTGGAAGCGCTGCATGCGTGGATCGAAGCCGGAGTGCTCCCGGAAGCGGCGGCGGAGCCGGCTCCCCCGGACAGAGACAGAGACAGGGAAGGAGGGAGCGGATGAAACGGCAGACGACTAAGAAGAAGCCGTCCGGTATGGCAAGAGGACAGAAGCGGCGGAGTCCGATGCGGTCCCGCAGCGGAAGAGCCGGTAAAACCGGCGCGGAGACGAAGGCGGGAACGCTCCCGAAGGGACGGCGGATTGCCGAGCTTGCCGCGGCCGGAAGGAGACTGGGAGGCCTGCTGGCCGCAGGCTTGCCGCTCCCGTCCGCTTCTGTGGACGGAGACGAAGCGGGCTTCTGCCGGACGGATGAAGCGGCGGCGCGCAGACAGATGAACGAACTCTGGACCCGCCACGGCGGGGTGCTGAGCGGCCTGAATCCTGCGGGGCCGGAGTATGCGGCTGCGGCGTCGGCTTTTGCGCAGGGCTACTGCGAGAGAGCGGGGCTGCTGGACAAAGGCTGGTTTCCGTTTCCTTCGGATCAGCGGGTTTCCGCCGTTGTCCTTTTACACGGCGTGGGCCCGGAATCCTTTGCCGGGCAAGATTTGTCCCTGCACAGACTGCTCGGGGAGCTTCAGAGGCTGGCTCTGCACGAGGTTATTTTCGCATCGCGTGACGCCGCCGTTGCGCATGCGCTGGTTCAAGCGGCCGGGGCTCCGGGCCTGGGGGCGGAAGTGAAGCATGTCGTCGCCGAGGTCGGTACCGCCGGAGGCGGAGACGACAGGCAGGCGGCTGCGGCTGCGGCGGAAGGCGATATCCTGATATTCCTGGACGCTTCCGTGCCTACGGCGGCGGAAGAAATCGCTGCGCTGGCCGGCGCGGTAGCCGGAGGAAGCGATGCCGTTTTGTGGAGCAGCTCCGCGGAGCTTCCGCTTTTTCATAAACGGACGCCCGAAATCATGGCGAAGCAGTTCGTCAACTACGCGCTGGGCCGCAGGGATTTGCAGGCGGACAGCTTGACCGTCCTGCCCCATGCTTTGTCCCGGCAGGCCGTGACGAGGCTCGGGGAGGAGCTTTCCCATCCCGCCAGGGCGCATGGAGCCGCTCTGCTCGAAGGGCTCGCGGTAGCCTCCGTACGGCCTTACGGCGGGTATGCCCGGACCGCGGGGGGCGGCCGGCCTTCCGCCTGGCTGGACCGGAGCCGGGCTTCCGACCATCTGGAAGCGCTGGGGTTCGCCATGGAGAGGCTCGGTCCCCGGCTTTACTATCCGGACAACTGGCGGCGCCGGGGATATGCCGCGGATGCGGGTGCTGCGGTGGAAACGTCCGTCAACGGGGATTTTGCACGGGAAAGCATGTGAAGCCGGAACGGATGAAGCGCGGACAGCCATAACCGATTAAACCCCGGATACCGTCTTGTCCGCGGACAACGGCGGTTCTCCGTGCATATACTTTTGAATAAAGAAACCAGGACGGTGCAGGGGGAAGGAGGTGCGGGATGGAGCGCGAAAAAGACACGCTGGTGAGACATATTTCCAGATCCCATTTGGAGCTTGCCAAAATTCTTCATTATAAAAGCGAGGTAGCCGCGCATATGGCGGGACTGATCGGTCAAATTCCGGATGAAAACCCGGCATTCGGGGATATCGAAACGCTTCTCAACCAGTCGGTTAACGTGACGCGGAATGTAACGAGTTACTTGTCCTCGCTCGCGGATCTGGAAGAAGCGCTGGCGACCAATCTCGGGCTTGCCGTGAAGGAATTGGAAAACAGCGAAGAAAACGAATAACACCGGATAGACGGGAGTCTTAAACTTAAGTTGAAAAACGGATGCCGTGAGCGGATATCGGAAGATGAAGACTCATGCGGGGGCCGGAAGCGGGTGCTGATGGCCGGACGTGCGGAACGGGAAGCCGGGCAGGACGGATTACGCAAGGCAAGAAAAGAAAGAAAGGCGGGCGGAGCTTGTGAGCAGGGAAGTCTCCTATGTACGGATTCTCCAGTCCGTGGCGCAAATGCAGGTGAGCATCGCGTCGATACTGGAAGCGAAAGCGGCGGAAGCCGAGAAATCGAAGGCCTGGATATGCAGTCATCTGACCGCGCGGCAGTTTGCCACACATCAGGATCAGGTGCAGCAGCCGCTGGAAGTTCATGACGGTTTGATTGAGCTGATTGAAGCGATGACGAGGATGGAACAATCGCTTGGCAGACATCTGCAGATTGTAATCGGGGAACAGGAAAATCAGGGCGGAGGTCTTGGCGATTACTCCGAGCTGCTCGGAGGCGGGAACAAATGAACCCGCGTCTGACGGAAGAGGCCTGGAAGCTCGAAATGCTGCAGGCTCTCGCCCGCAGCCAGCGGGCGATGATGCGTATAACCGAGGCCGCCGCCGCAATGCCGGGAACCGATGCTACGGCTGCGGGCTCTTCCTGGGGAGAAGCGGGTACGGCGGGCGGGAGTCAGCCCGCCGACCTGCTGCTTTCTCCGGAGGCGTTGCCCGGAGGCCAAGGGCCCGGTTCGCCGGTCAGTGGGCTTCTCCAGACGCTGGCCGCCTATCATTTTGTGCTGCAGCGCAAAATAGACCTGCTGCTTCCGCCGCGCCGCCGCCGGTCGAAGACCGCCGCGAAGCCGTGGCTGAACACGCGGGCGCAGGTCCGCTCCGGCACGGCGTACGCCAGCCCCGGCGCGGAAGAGCCCGGCGGGAACGCCGCGGGGCGCCGTCTTCCGGACCGGCCGGCTGAGTCCGGCTGAGGAAGCCGGCGCCCTGAGCCGGTGCCGGGTCGGTGCGGGTGCAAGTGCAGGCGCGGTGGTTTATCCCCAGCGCACCAGCAGCCCCCCGTGGACGAGTCCGCCGCCGAAGCCGTAGAGCAGAAGCAGATCGCCCGGCTTGATTTTGCCTTCCTTAAGTCCCATATGAAGCGAGAGCGGAATGGTGGCCGCAGATGTATTACCGTAGTACTCCAGGCTGTACAGTGTCTTCTCGACAGGGAAATCCATGCGCTCGCAGAGGGATTCGATAATGCGCAGATTGGCGCTGTGCGGAATAAACCAGTCTACTCCGGACATCGTCATGCCGGCCGAATCCAGCAGAGCGCTTACCCCTTTGGGGACGGTACCGACCGCGAATTTGTACACTTCCCGGCCGTTTTGGACAAGCTTTCCCGCACCGTCCAGAGCTTTCTCTCCGATCCGGTCCGCCAATCCGGTGCGGTACAAATGCACGCCGCCCGTACCGTCCGAGCCCAGATGATGCCCGAGGAATGCGCCGGGAGCATCGCCGGGTGCCGCCTCAACAAGAGCGGCTCCGGCACCGTCGCCGAGCAGAATGCACGTGGTACGGTCCGTATAATCGGTAATGGCCGACATGTGATCGGCGCCGAGCACGAGAATTTTGCGGTGCAGGCCCGCCGTTATAAAAGCGTTCGCTGTATGAAGCGCGTAAACGAAGCCCGCGCAGGTCGCGTTAAGGTCAAGAGCGCCCGTTGACGGGATGCCGAAGTGCGCCTGTACGAGACAGGATACCGTCGGAAAAGGGAGATCCGGCGTGTTGGTCGCCGTCAGGATAAGATCCACATCTTCCAGAGCAACCCCGTATTCGGCGATCATGTTATCGATGGCGGAGATGCACATATGACTCGTATATTCTCCGGGAGCGGCGATCCGTCTTTCCCGCATGCCGGTCCTTTGCACGATCCATTCGTCGTTCGTTTCCACCAGGCGCTCCAGATCGGAGTTCGTTAATCTTTTTTCGGGAACATAGCTGCCCACCGCGGAAATTCTTGCTTTCGAGTTCATACGCTCACCTCATCGAATATGGTAGTTGATATTAGTACCAGGTACTAAATATAATTTACTCCATAGAAGCCCCCTCTGTCAATCGGCTAATCTCTCTTAAAAATTTTATTGCAGGAGAGGCTCTGTTTGACGTGAGTTAAGCAGACGGACGCGGTCGGTATCCGGTAAAAGATTTTTCCGGATTTCTTGCCAAACTTTGTTCGTGTGGGATATGATTATTTTTTTAACATATCTTAAGACTGTAAAGATTTGTTTATAGTCGAGTCCGACAAGGAGTCTTGTTCCGATGAAATTGTTTTTTTCTACGATTCAGTGGCTGGCCTTTATTCTGGCCGGAAGCCTGGTCGCTCCGCTTGCCGTAGGCAATGCGCTGCACCTGCCACCCGCGGATATCGCGACTTTTATGCAGCGGACTTTTCTGCTGATCGGCGTCTCCGCCCTGCTGCAAACGCTTTTCGGCCACAAACTGCCGATGATGGAAGGCCCCGCCGGCCTGTGGTGGGGTATTTTCGTTGTGTACGCGGGCCTGATTTCTTCGGGTGCCTTGGCGCTCGCGGACGGTCTTCGCCAGCTTGAAATGGGCATGCTTTTGACGGGGGCGCTGTTTCTGCTGCTCGGTGCCCTGGGGTGGATCGGAAAAATCCGCAGGCTCTTCACGCCGCTTGTTACAGGCACGTATCTGCTGATCCTGGTCGCCCAGCTCAGCGGCTCTTTTATGAAAGGACTGCTTGGAATCGGCTATCTGCAGGATGCCGTGGATTCGCGGGTTGCCCTGCCGGCTTTCGCCGTGCTTCTGCTTTCGATGCTCCTGCCGAGGACCCGCAGCCGGTTTCTCCGGAATTACTCGATTTTGCTTTCGCTGCTGACGGGCTGGGTCCTGTTTATGCTGCTGGGTATCGCGCCGGACGTACCGGCTTCGGCTTCGGCGTTCGCCCTGCCGGGGATTTTCGAGTGGGGCCTGCCGCAGTGGGACGCGGGCATCCTGCCGACGTCCGTTCTGATCGGCCTGCTGCTGCTCGCGAACCTCATTGCCAGCATTCAGGTCGTGGAAAAAGTGTCCGCCGATAAAACTGCGGCCGCACCCCCCGTGAACTACAACCGCACCAGTCTGATGATGGGCGTCTCGACGGCGCTCGGCGGTTTGTTTTCCGCGATGGGCTGCGTGCCCATTTCGGGAACCGCCGGCTTCATACTGACGACAGGGCTGGTTCAGCGTCTGCCGTTCGTGCTGGCTTCCGCCGGCATGGTGCTGATCAGCCTGTTTCCGCCGGTCACGGCTATCTTCACCTCTCTGCCGATGCCGGTGGGCTACGCGGTCATTTTCGTGCCGTTCGCATCGATGATCGGCCTTGCGCTGCGCGAATACCATTCGCTTAAAGGCGGAGACCGCGATTACTTTATTATCGGGGTATCGCTCATGATCGGTATCGGAAGCTTATTTGTTCCCGCTTCGGCGATCGCCCAGCTTCCGGGCCTGGTCCGCACCGTAGCCAACAACGGGCTCGTGCTGGGGATGCTCGTCTGCATCGTCCTGGAGCAGCTTTTTCTCTACCGGGAACGGTCCGCGCGTAAAAAAGAAACCTCGGAGACGGTGTAACGGTAACCGTTCATATGTAAAAAAGCCTCTGACAGACCGGTGCGTGGAATACGCATCATCTGTCAGAGGCTTTTTTGCCTGCCGCGCGGCAGGCAGCGGCGTCAGCGGCCCGCGCGTCGGCGGTCGCCCGCCTGCGTACCGCCGCCGATGCGGGAGCCGCAGGCATGCCGCCACAGGCCCCCGGCGTGACGCTCGGCGGCCGCTCCGCGCCCGCGGTCCTGCGCCGTCCGTCTGCGCCCCAGTCGCGTTCCCGCAGCCGTAACCGTGACTGCCGCTTCTACAGCGTCACGGTTACGGCCGTCCCTCGTCCCGGTTCGCTTTCCGCTGTAATGGAGCCGCCGAGCCGCAAAGCCAGCTGCCTGGCGATTGCCATGCCAAGTCCGGTCCCTCGTGTGGTGCCCTCCGTGTTCGTTCCCCGGTAATAACGGTCGAAAAGCTTAGCCAGGGTCTGCTTGTCCATGCCGACTCCGTTATCTTCCACACGCAGGAGAAAACCTCCCGGCGGGGAAGCGGTCCCCTCGGGCGCTTTCCGAAGGAGCACCCGAATTTGTGTGGACGGAGGATTATGGCGCACGGCGTTGGCAACGAGGTTGTCGAGGATACGGCGGAGAGCCTGCCGGTCGACAGAGCGGACAAGCGCCTCCTCTTCCGGCTCGAACGACACGTTGGCGTGGGCGAACTCGGCATCGTTCACGACGCCGAGAATACAGCGGCGCACGAATTCGTTGAGCTCGGTTTGTTCCGCGCTTTGGGGCCGTTCGTCGTTGCTGAGGCGGAAAGTGAAACTGAGATCGCCGATCAGCTCATCCATAAAATCCGCCTTATCTTTGATGATGGCGGCGAATTCCCGTATTTCCCGCTCCGTCCATGTATAATGGGGCGTTTCGAGCATATGGGCGTACCCTTTGATGGACGCGAGCGGCGTCTTCAGATCGTGCGAGATGCCGGAGATCCATTCGTCCCGCGTCCGCTCCAGACGCTCACGGGCTTCCTCGGCGGAGCTTAAAGCGCCCGACAGATGCTGCATCGACTGCATCACATCGCCGTAAAGACGGTAGCGCCGCTTGAGGCGCCCGTCCCTGCGCCGGCTGCCCGATCTTCCTTCCGCACCGCCCGGCTCCGTGTATTCACCCCGGCTGAGCCGGTGCAGCCACGCGAGAATATGCACGATCGGGGTACCGAAGCGGTGGCCGTACCAGAACGCCGCTCCGACGAGCAGCACGAGCATTCCGGCGGCGAGGCCGGCGAATGCCGTGAGCATAACCTGCGCCTCCGTAGCGGGGAAAACGTCCGGCTCCGCGCCGCGCGAGGGAACATGCGCGACCCAGGTGCGGCCATCCTCCAGGCTGCGCGAAGCGGAGGCGTACCCGTAGCGCTCGCTGTACTGGCGGCGGAGCGCCAGATCCTGCAGCGTATAGACCGCGGGGATCGAATCCGGCCGGTTATACGAAGCAAGCTCGCTTCCGCTGCGGTCAAGCAGCTGAAGAACGGCGCCGGTCCGGTCCAGCTTTTCCCGGACGGACGCGGGTATCTCCGGCTGCTTGTCCCCGGGCGGACCTGCGGCGAGAATCTCGTCCAGCAGGACATTTTCGGCGCTGCGTTTTCCGTAGAGCAGCGTGTAGGTCCGGCCGTCTTTTTCTTCGATCCAGAGAAAAAGGGAGTAGGGGAAGGGCTTGTTCCCCATCCAGTAATCCATAAATTGCCCGGGCTCGTACCGGGCCGGAACGTCGGCGGGCGTCCCGTAAGACCGGATAACCGCTCCGGTTTCGTCCACCGCCTGCAGCCAGCCGCCGGACCGCAGCGCTTTGTCCAGCAGAGCCTCGTCGAAGATCAGCTCCCCGTTCTCCGTCCGCACCGTTTGGACGAGCTTGGACATGCCGGCTTTGCTGAAATCGCGGTTCATTTCCAGCTTCTCCATACCCTTGAACATATAGGCGACGGCTCCGCCGATCAGCAGCAGAATACAACCGCTCACGGTCACAAGCTGAATGACAAAACGGAGAATCAGCCGTTTTCGGACCGTCACGGTACGTGCACCTCCTGCGGGGCCGGCGGCCGCACAAGCTTGTAGCCGAGTCCGCGCACCGTTACGAGAAAACGGGGGTCTCCGGGATTCTCTTCGATCCGTTCTCGTATGCGGTGAATATGCACCATGACGGTATTGTCGTCTCCGTAGCTGTCCGTTCCCCAAACCTGCTCATAGAGCTGCTGCTTGCTGAAAATCCGGTTCGGATGGCGGCACAAAAAAACAAGCAGCTGAAACACGAGTGCCGGACACGCCAGACTTTGATCCTTCACAAGGAGTTCCCCGGCCTGCACATGAACCTGAAAGCGCCCGTAGTCGTAGTGTTCGGAAGCTTCTTCCGCCGCTCCGTCGCCGGCTTTTGGACTTCCGGCATCCGGCGCGGTGCGGAGATCTCGTCTCAAGCGGGCTTTGATGCGTGCCGCTACTTCCAGAGGATTGAACGGCTTCGTCACATAATCGTCTCCCCCCAGAGCGAAACCGGTCAGTTTATCGAGGTCCGAGTCCCTGGCGGTCAGAAAAAGAATCGGCGCATCCGTTTCGGCCCGCAGCAGCGGACAAATATCGAAGCCGCTTTTACCGGGGAGCATGACATCCAGAACAATCAGATCATAGGTTAGCCGTTTGCAAGCCTCCAGGGCCTCTTCGGCGGTTGAGACCGTATCGATCTTTGTAAAACCTTCTTTGGCAAGAACTTTCTCCAGCATATGCAAGAGAGCCGGTTCGTCGTCGACGATCAGCAGCCGGGCTTCTTTCATAGGAAACCGCTCCTCTATTCCATTCTTATTGCTTATCATATCACGATCGGGTGAACCCGTCTGAAACACCGCCTTAACGGAATCTTAACGATTCTGGGAAAAAGGAGCTTTGAAAATAAGCTGCCGGTAATGCGGCGTTTCGGCTGCGGTAATGTCCGCATGATACGCTGAATTTGTCGGAGCAGACAGATGAGAAAGAGGCTCCGCGATCTTAAGCAATCGTAAAGGAGAGGGAGAAATGAAACTGAGAACGACGATCTGGGGGATGACCGCCGTACTGCTGCTGCTTCCGGGTCTTGCCGGCTGCGGCAGAACGGAGCCGTCTTCAGCGGTTTCGCCGTTTGCATCCCCGGCAGCTGCGCCGGGAGCGGAGAAAGAGGCAGAGTTTGAGCCGGGAAACCTGGGGGCCCTATTTTTGCAGGGGAAAATCAAAGAGATCTACAGCCGTTTCAGCCCTGAATTCAAGAAAAAAGTGAGCTTGGAGCAGTTAAACGAACTCGCCGGGGATTTCAACAAAGACGTCCGCGAGTATAAGATGCAGAGCAAGCTGCCCCTCGGAGACGGGGATCGTTACGTATGGACGGACGAGTCCGGGCAAAAAGGGCTGATGGCCGCTATCGACGGCAAGGGGATCATCGGGGGGCTTCAATTCGTGCCCCTGAAGACGTATCCGGCTTCGGACGAAGCATTCAGCCGGACGGAATTTTCCCTTCCTTTCCGGGGAGAGTGGACGGTGTTCTGGGGCGGCACAAACGTGCTTCTGAACTATCATTACGAGCATGAATCGCAGAGATACGCCTACGACCTTGTACAAATCAAGGGAACCTCCAGTTACAACGGCGATCCCGGCAAGCTGGAGAGCTATTACGCGTACGGTCAGGAAGTGACGGCACCGGCTCCCGGAATCGTGAAAGAGGTGGAAAACGGCAGGCCGGATAACGAAATCGGGAAGACCGACGAGAAAAATCCTGCAGGCAATCACGTGGTCATCGACCACGGCGGGGGAGAGTACAGCTTTCTCGCCCATTTTCAAAAAGGCACCGTTGCGGTAAAGCCGGGAGACAAAATCGAACGGGGACAGCTTCTCGGCCGTGTCGGAAACTCGGGCAATACGAGTGAGCCTCATATCCATTTTCACGTTGCGGACGGGGCGGATTTATCCGGTTCCAAGTCTATCCGTATCCGTTTCGAGGAGGGAGCCGCGCCCAAGCAGGGCGACGTTATAAAGGGAGTCCGCTAACAGCCTGAAGACCTCCATTCTTTTTGTCGAAAGCCGCTCCTTTATCTATAGAAGGAATTTATGGAATCGGTTAAAATAGGTAAAAGAGATGCAACATATCGCATGAACGGCTCGTCAGAAGGAGTGGAGGTGAACATTATGAAAAAAATGACGAATATCGTCCTGTTGGCCTCGTTGCTCGTGTTCTCGCTCGGTTCCTCGGCTTTCGCGTTTTCGGATCTGAAGGGCAGCCCCGATGAGGCGGCCATTCAATCTTTGCAGGAGAAAGGAATCGTTGAAGGTATGGACGGCGACAGGTTCGCACCGAATACATCGATGACGGCGGCCCAGGGCGTACAATTAATCGTGAAAGCACTTGATTTGAATCTGGGCAAAATCCGCTTTATCCGCGCGCCTAAAGCAAGCGACAGCTTCTCGAAAGCGAAGGATGACGTCTGGTACTCCGAATCGTTCATCATTGCCGCTATGAACGGTCTTCCGATCGGCCGGGATATCGATCCCCAGCAGACGCTGACACGGGAGCAGTTCGCCGAATGGCTGCATGCTGCGGTGGAGAAAACAGGCCCTTATCCGGTTGTGAACATGTTCGTAAACATTGCGGATCAGGCGGAAGTGACGCCAGGCAGCATGAACGCGATTCAAGTTCTGCTCCTGACCAAAATCGCCAAGCTGGACGATGCTTCGAAGTTCAACCCGAAGAAGCCCGTTTCCCGCGCCGAAGCGGCGGTAATGGCTTATAACGCGATGGAATTCGTCGCCAAGCACAGCAAGTCGGAGGAGCCCGCGACAGCTCCGTCCGAGGAAGAAGGCGTTAGGATCATCGTGGAGAAACAGAGCGATGAACTGAACAAAGTAACCCTCTCCCGCGGCCTTCAGCCTAACCCGGGCTACGCTATCACTATCGACCGGGTCGACTATGTTTCGGATTCGGAGGCCGTAGCCTACTACACGCTGCGCAAGCCCGATCCGGACAAAATGTACCCGGCCGTCATGACCGAAGCGAAAGCCTCCGTCACCGTCAAAGCCGGCTATAAGGTAACGGCCAAGCCGACGAAGTAAACGGCCGGAGCCTGAAATCCCGCCGGTCCGGCACAAGGGGAAGAGAGTCTTCTCCATTGTCCCGGACTTAGGACGATGCCCGCCCGGCATCCCGAACACCTCCCTGAAATCGGATTTCCGATTCCGGGGAGGTGTTCGGCGTTTTACGGGAGATGAAAGAACGTTCCCGTTACGTATGGATTAGGTTTTGACGCCGCACCTATCGGCCGGTCAGCCGGCCATGAAAATACATAGCCGTTTTTGCGTGGATGGTAACCTTGCGCGAACGTTCAATGGTATAGTGAGGGCAATCTAATTTAGCGGCGGCCGGTGTCTCCGGGAAAGCGGAACAGCTTTCAAAGCGGCCCGGCTGCACGGCCCGATTCCGGGAAAGCCGCAACAAACAGAAAAAGGACGCGATCCGAATGATCGCGTCCTTTTTCTGCTTAATCAACTCAGAGCCTAACCCACCACCGCCATCGCCACCGGCTTGCTCGGCAGATGGTGAATCGAGCGGACATACCGGATCGTCCGCGTTTTCGCGCGCATGACGATGGAGTGCGTTTCCGCCCGCTCGGCGGAGAGAAAACGCACGCCGCCCAGGAAATCGCCCGGCGTAATGCCCGTTGCGGCGAAGATAACATCGTCGTCGCCGATCATATCCGGCAGGCGCAGCAGCTTCGCCGGATCGTCGATGCCCATCGCGCGGCAGCGCGCCGCGTCTTCTTCGCCGGACGGCATGAGGCGGCCCTGCAGCTCGCCGCCCAGACATTGCAGCGCGGCCGCGGCCAGCACGCCTTCCGGCGCGCCGCCGGAGCCGATGTAGAGATCGACGCCGGATTCGGGGAATGCCGGCGCCATCGCTCCGGCCACGTCGCCGTCGCTGAGCAGCTTGAGCCGGACGCCGACCCGTCGCAGCACGGCGATGTGCTCCGCATGGCGTTCGCGGTCGAGGATCGACACCGTCAGATCGGCGATGTTCTTGTCGAGCAGGCGGGCCGCCGCCCGAAGCGTCTTCTCCAGCGGCTCGTCCAGGCTCAGCTTTCCGCAAAGCGCGGTGCCAACGGCCAGCTTCTCCATATACATATCGGGCGCATGCAGGAGTTTGCCTTTGTCTGCTACCGCGATAACCGCGAGGGCATTGTTGAGCGCTTTGGAAACGAGCTCTGTGCCTTCCACGGGATCGACGGCAATGTCGACTTCGGGGCCGTCCCCGCTGCCTACGCTCTCTCCGATATAGAGCATGGGCGCCTCGTCCATTTCGCCTTCGCCGATCACGACGGTTCCTTTCATGGAAACGGAACGGAAGGATTCCCTCATGGCGGCTGTAGCGGCACCGTCCGCCTCGTTCTTATCCCCGCGCCCCATCCAGCGGGCGGCCGCAAGTGCCGCGGCTTCCGTCACGCGTACAATTTCCAAAGACAGTTCTCTCTGCATCTTCTGTTTTCCCTCCACACGTTTAATATGACTCATATTTAAATTAATGTGTTGTACTAAATACTAATATATGATATAAAATAAGTGAAATCAATCCTTGTTTGAGGATTATTTTGAAATATGCAGCCCAAATGCTGCATGTTATGCTCATGATGGGACGAACTTTCCTCTTTTTTTAAAAGAATGAAAGGGATTTCATCATGAACGGGATTATGACGTCATATATCTTCATTAAGAACCAACAACCAATCACAGAGGAGCGATGAAAACAATGAGCAAGGCGAAATCGGACGTCATGCTGGGAACTCTGCTCTGCAAATGGTGCAATGAGATCGTCGGGGAATTGGATACGGAGAAAGTGACTTTGTATTACACGCAATGTAAAGATGGCGCCTGCCGGGCGGCCGTAGACAAAGAGGGAGTGGGACACAATGAGCAAGCAATGGCTGATGCATTTTTATGAGGGAAATCAATCACTAGCGGGGCTTCTTGGCGGCAAGGGCGCCAATTTGGCCGAAATGACCCGGGCGGGGCTTGCCGTTCCCCCGGGATTCACTCTGACTACGGAAGCTTGCAGAGCTTACTATATAGAAAGCCGGCTGCCGGACGGACTGCTCGCGGAAGTGCGCGAAGCGATGGCGGAGCTTGAACAGAGCAAAGGACAGCGTTTCGGGGACGCGGCTTCGCCGCTCCTCGTCTCGGTCCGCTCCGGTTCGGTCACATCCATGCCGGGCATGATGGACACGATTCTGAACCTCGGCCTTAACGACGACACGGTGGAAGGATTGGCCGCCGCCACGAAAAACCCGAGGTTCGCCTATGACTGCTACCGCCGCCTGATCCAGATGTTCGGCAGCGTCGTTTTCGGAATCGAGGGAGCCTGGTTCGAGAAAAAACTTCACGCGCTGAAACAGGCCGCCGGGACGGAATCCGACCAGGAGATCCGGGCGGAAGACTGGCAGGAGCTGATCGGCACGTATAAAGCCCTTATTCTGAAAAGAGCGGGCGTTCCGTTTCCGCAGGACGTTTACGAGCAGCTCCGGCTGGCCGTCGAAGCGGTTTTCCGTTCCTGGAACAACCAGCGCGCCCAAATTTACCGCCGTTTGAACGGAATCCCGGACGAACAGGGAACCGCCGTCAATATTCAGGCGATGGTGTTCGGCAATCTTAACGAAGAAAGCGGCACGGGCGTTGTGTTTACACGGAATCCGAGCACGGGAGAGAGAGTCCTGTTCGGCGAATACCTGACGAATGCGCAGGGAGAAGACGTCGTCGCGGGCGTACGCACGCCGCAGCCGATCGCCAAGCTCGCGGGGGACATGCCTGCCGTTTACGAGAAGCTTGTGGGGATGGCGGAGCTGCTGGAGAAGCACTACCGGGATATGCAGGACATCGAATTCACGGTTGAAAACGGGACGCTCTACATGCTCCAGACGCGCAACGGCAAAAGAACGGCTCAAGCGGCCATGAGAATCGCCGTAGAACTCGTCCAGGCGGGCATCCTGACGAAGGAAGAGGCGCTGCTACGCGTAGAGCCTTCGCACCTGGATCAGCTCCTTCATCCGAGCCTGGATGAAAGCGAAGCTCCGGCCGCGCTGGCGACGGGCCTTCCGGCATCGCCGGGAGCGGCCTGCGGACAGGCCGTCTTCACGGCGGACGAAGCCGACGCCTGGGCCCGCGCGGGCAAAGCCGTCATTCTCGTCCGCACGGAAACGACGCCGGAAGATATCCACGGCGTACTCGCGGCACGGGGCGTGCTGACTTCCCGCGGCGGCATGACGAGCCATGCGGCGGTCGTTGCGCGCGGTATGGGCAAGCCGTGCGTCTGCGGCTGCGAGCTGCTGGCCATCGACAGCGAGGAGAAGCAGGCCGCCATCGGCGGGCAGGCGATCCGCGAAGGCGACTGGCTCACGATCGACGGCGCCACGGGGCGCGTCATGATCGGCGAAGTGCCGCTCAAGGAAGCGGACATGTCCGCCGAGCTTCAGCTCATGCTGCAGTGGGCGGACGACGTGCGGCAGATGAAGGTGTACGCCAACGCGGACAATCCCGAAGACGCGGCGAAAGCGCGCAGCTTCGGAGCGGAAGGCGTCGGCCTGTGCCGCACGGAGCACATGTTCCTCTCGCCGCAGCGGCTGCCTATCGTCCAGGAGATGATTCTGGCAGACTCGGATGAGGCCCGCGGAGCCGCGCTGGAGAAGCTGCTGCCGATGCAGCAGGGGGACTTTGACGCCATCTTCCGCGCGATGGCCGGCCTGCCGGTAACGATCCGGCTGCTGGACCCGCCTCTGCACGAGTTTCTCCCGAACCTGGAGGAGCTTGTGGCCCGCCATGCTCAGCTTACCGCCGCACGGACCGGCGTTTCCGGTCCGGATGCCGAGCTGCAGAAGCTGGAGTTCCTGATCCGCAAAGTACGCGGCCTGCACGAAGTGAACCCGATGCTGGGGCAGCGGGGCTGCCGGCTGGGCATCCTGTTCCCCGAAATTTACAGCATGCAGATAGAAGCGATATTCGGGGCGGCCCTGGCCTGCCTGAAAGACGGCGTGGACGTCTCGCCGGAAATTATGATCCCGCTCGTGGGACACGCCAACGAACTGCGCATTATGCGCGCGCTGGTCGACCAGGTCGCGGACCGCATGCTCGGCGATCTGCGCGCCCAGGTGAGCTACCGCGTCGGCACGATGATCGAAGTGCCGCGGGCGGCTCTGACCGCACCGCAGATCGTGCAGCATGCCGACTTCTTCTCGTTCGGCACGAACGATCTGACGCAGATGACGTTCGGCTACAGTCGCGACGACGCGGAGGGCAAATTCCTCACGCATTACGTCGACAGCAAGCTGCTGCCTGACAATCCGTTCCAGGTGCTTGACCGCGACGGCGTCGGCCAGTTGATCGAACTGGCCGTTACCCGTGCGCGCGCCGCGAAGCCAAAGCTCAAAACCGGCGTCTGCGGCGAGCACGGCGGCGACCCGAAATCGATCCGGTTCTGCCGGGAAACCGGGCTCGATTACGTGTCCTGCTCCCCTTACCGCGTGCCGCTTGCCCGCATAGCGGCCGCGCAGGCCGAAATCGAGATCGCCGCGGAAGAAGCCGCCTCGGGGCAGCAAAAGATTGTATCCTGACCGCATTTTATATATCATGGAGATATACCCGATTCACCTGCGGGAATCCGCCCGTGAGGAGTGAGCGTCATACAGCTGTCTCAGCGCCAGATGGAAATTCTGGAACTCATTCATAAGCAAGCGCCCATAACCGGGGAGCAGATTGCCGAACAGCTCGGTGTAAGCCGTCCGACCATCCGTTCGGATCTGTCTCTTCTGGTGATGCTCGGCCATATCAACGCGAAGCCGAAGGTCGGTTATTTTCCGAACCAGTCGTTTCGCGAAGAACAGGCGGGCGGGCTGAAACTGAAAGTGAAGCAGGTGCAGTCCATGCCTGTCATCGTACGCAAAACCGCTACCGTGGGCGACGCCGTCGTCGCCCTTTTTGTGGATAACGTGGGCGGTCTGGTCGTAGCGGATGAAGAAGGCATGCTGCTCGGTGTCATTTCGCCGAAAGACCTGCTGAAAGTGACACTGGGCAACCCTGCGGCCGCCTCCATGCCGGTTTCGCTGGTCATGACGCGCAGGCCGCAGCTTGTTACGGTGACTCCTGATGACGACGTCATCGAAGCCGCCCGCAAGATGGCGGAGAACCAGGTCGATATGCTGCCTGTGGTCGTGCCGCATGAGAACGGCACCGATACGCCGTCTCTGGAAGTGGTAGGGCGCATCTCCAAAACAACAATGACCAAAGTGCTGCTCGACGCAGCCAGGAAGTGGTAAGGAAGGGGAACACATACCGGATGGTTCAGGATGCACATGAGGCGCAGCAAACGATCACAATCTGCTCCGATTCCGTCGGAGAGACGGCGGAGACGGTCGTTCGCGCCACAATCCGCCAATTTAACGGCCACAATGTCAAGATGCGGCGCATCGGACACATTAAGCATGAAGATGAAATCCGCGAGATTATGGAGGAAGTGCATCGCGAAGGCGGCTTCGTCGCTTACACGCTCGTCCAGCCTGAACTGCGGGAAATGATGAAAGAAGAGGCGATCCGCTTGGGCGTCCGCGCCATCGACATCATGGGGCCCATGATGCAGGCGTACATCGACACGTTCGACGGGGCGCCGAGCCGCAAGCCCGGCCTCATGCACGAGCTCGACGACGCCTATTTCCGGCGTGTCGAGGCCATTGAATTCGCCGTCAAATGCGACGACGGGCGCGATACCACCTCGATGATGAAAGCCGACATCGTGCTGATCGGCGTGTCCCGCACCTCGAAGACGCCGCTGAGCATCTTCCTGGCGCATAAGGGCTACAAAGTCGCGAACTTTCCGCTCGTGCCCGAAGTGAAGCTTCCGAAGGAACTGTTCGAGTTTCCCGGCAGCCGCATCGTGGCCCTCACCATGAACGCGGAGAAGCTTTTCAAGATCCGGATCGAGCGGCTGAAGACGCTGGGTCTGCCGTTCGGCTCCCAGTATGCCACCATGAACCGGATCAACGAGGAGCTGGAGCATGCCTCCAGCATTGCGAAGCGTCTCCGCTGCCCGGTCATTGACGTGACGGACAAAGCCATCGAAGAGACGGCGGGTCTGATCATCGAGTTTTTGCAGGCGTAAGGCCAACTGCGTGAGCGGTTGGGTGAAGCTCCCCGGTTATTGACCGGGGGGCTTTTTTTAGTTCGATTTTTGAAATAGGAGCGAGCAGCAGAGGTGAGAAGTTGAAGGTTTGTTCCAGAATTTGACATAACGTACTTGCGGCGGTAGCATGAAATTATCCTGCCCCGGTCCTCTAGGGCGAAAAAGGAGCGGAGTTCATGCCTTCTGTCCGAATCAAAAGATCCTCCTTGATCATCGGGATCGTTATCCTGCTTCTTGCGATTTTCCCTTTTGCTTACTCCCGTTACACCCTTTATAAACTTGAAAGAGGTATTCTGGCTTATTTAACCGAAACGAAGCGCTACGAAGAGAAGGAAATCCTCAGCATTCAGGCAAAAATCAGCAAGACTCCGAGATATCCGATCTATGTAAAATTCGTAGATGAACCCGATGTAACGTATCTCTACATATACAGGGACGATAAATACCTTCAAGCTCCTCCGGCTTTGGATAGCAACGGGCACCTCATTCGGCACAAACATACCGATAAAGAAACACTGTAATTGTTTTAAGCCCCGTTTGCAAAAAACTGCTGTTTCCTGCCTTTTTTCCATGCCGTGCTCTCAGCTTTTATATGGGGAAAATCATGTAAACCATCCGAACGCCGGAACTTTTGGAGTCATCTTAAGAGGATATTGTAAAAAGAGGGGGGCCATCCGTGCAAAATAGAAGACTTTATTATTTTCTGGGAGTACTGGCAATTCTGCCTTCCTGGTACTTTATAGACGTTCGAATAAATATCAATAACTATGAAAAAGAGTTGAAAAAATACTTGGTAGAGACAAAAAAGTACTCCGACGAGGAAATTTCAAGTATCAAGGGAAAGCATAGTAAAACTCCTGCGTACCCTGTTTACGTGAAATTCAAAGATGAACCCAGCGTAACCTATGTGTACAGCCATAACGGAGAAAAATGGATTCAACTCGGAGGGGCTCGGGATCAATATGGAAATCTGCCTAAGTACAAACATGATGAAGATACAAACATCATAGAATAACGAGAAATCGTTTAAGAGTATATTCCGAATTCCGGACAAAAATTGCAGTATGGTTTAGAAGAGGGTGAATCATATTAGAAAATTAATCAGCGCAAGCTTTGTATGAATCTTTTTAACGAAGTGAGAAATGGTTGTTTTCTTAAATGAATATATCCAAGGAGAATGAACGGGAGTTGATTACCTTTTGTCCTATTTTATTACTTTTGCCTTTAACTTTATATTAGCTTACTTTATCTATGACGATTCGGGGTTCCTTAAACCTTTAATCCATTCTATTTTTATAGTGATTTTGGTAGCTGGCATGGATTTTATTTTAAAAGTAAAAAGAAGAAATCATTCAAATGAGCACACAAAATAAGAAATAAATAAAAAGCCGGGCCATATAGGCAACGGCTAGAGAGCGGGAATTTATCTTGCAAATTCAGGAATTGTTTTGGATTGTAATTGACAAATGGAGAACTCGCCTTCGTAAATAGAAACATTCCATAATGTTCCGTCTGATTTTTTAAAAATGTAAGTTGCGCCCATGCTCAGATCCCCAGCATAAGTCCAGCCATGTTTTTCAATTTGCCTCTTATAGCTACTTTTCAAGTCATCTGTCTGGTGAATGCCGGGAGCTGTATAAACATAGATTGTGCCTGCTGATTCCGTAATGGTTTTTTAAGGATGGCGTTGCGTGGGACGGGATACCCTTCTGGTGAAATGGTGTATGGAGCAGTTCGAGACCAAAAGAGGTAACCAACACACAAAATAATCAAAAGTAAAGTTGACATATCCGAGATGACTTGGGATAGTTAACCGGATTCGCCGTTATCTCGCAACTGCCGGCTGTTCTTTATTCTGACCTTGTGTAAAGTCAACAGGCTTCATGCCTTCCGCTTTCCACACCGTGCCTCTTCGCTCGTACTCGAATAAATTTTCGATTTCATTCGCGATTTGCGGGCCTAACTCGTACTCGACCAAATACAAGGCTATGTCGAGTCCGGAAGTTACCCCGCCTCCGCTTACAAGACGGGGATTATCCTCCACTATTCTTGCATCAACCGGAATGGCGCCGAGGGCCTTTAACGCATTCATGCCCATCTCATTGGTAACCGCATACCGGTCTTTAAGCAGCCCTTGCATGGCAAGCAGCAATGAGCCTCCGCATACGGTAGCCACCGTCACTTCCTTATTGCTAAACGCCTGATGCATCAATTCGGTTAATCGTGAATTCGCAGCCTTTCCAAGTATTTTCGGAACGGTATCCTCCGAATCTCCCGCCGGTTTTCCTGCGGCTCCCGGGACCAAAATGATGCCGGGACGATTTGGATCAAGCTTCTCCTCCGCCTTGAGGGAAGGACCGTTTAAGCCGCTCGGGACAGAGCGGCTGCCTTCTGCGGATACCAATTCTACGGTGATCGCTCCATTCGAGTACATGCCTGCGGCAGCGAATACTTCATAGGGGCCCAATGCGTCAAGCAGATCGAAGCCGTTAAACAGTACGATTTGAACATGAACGTTTTGGTCCTCGGCCGCATGCTGATCCTTATTTGTTTTTGCGCTTGCTCCAGGAGCAGCCAGCGCGAGAACGAGTGCCAGCGACAAGAGCAATCCAAGCATCTTTTTCATTGTTAACACCAAATCCTTTCGTTTCGATTAGATTTACAAACGGTATGAAGTCAAAAGCATTCATCGGATTGTTGAAATAGAGCGGGGCCTGCCGACCGTTCTAATGATAATTTCCGGAATGATCAGCAGCAGCGCGATGGCGCCGTAAACGCCGATGATATAGCTGCCCGAATAAGTGAAGCCGAATCCGTGATGGAACAAGGATGTCAGAAGGTGAATCGCCATGTTCGTAAAACAGAAGGCGTAGCTTCGAATCATCCAGTTCCGATGACGGATAACCCGTTTCTTTTTGATTTGGACGAACGCCATAAGGGTGATAAACGGCCAAATCAGATTCATTATATTGAATCCCATGCTGCTGATCTTACCCCCGGTAGCGTGAGGAGCCATATAACCGGAGGTTACAACGACTAGCAGAACGGACACGATATAAACGTAGCCGTTGATCCGGTGGAGCTTGCGGCTTTTTTCAAAGAACCGGTTCGAGAAGTTGAGCAGCCCCGCGAGCATGGCGACGCAGGCAAAGGCGATGTGCACGTACATGACGTTGAGCCAGACTGGAAGATTCAGCTCCCGTTTCAGCACGGTTTTATGGCTTAAAAAGCTTTCTGCTCCGGGATCGAATACATAATTTTTCACTAGGGCGTACAGGACGAACAGGATGCTGACACCGGCAAGCAAGCTATACCATGTTACCGGTCTCTTCATGGGATTCTCCTGCCCGTTAATTTGGATGCCGGCAGCATGCCGGCCTTCGCGACCCCAGTCATGTGGTCACAGTCGACAGCCACTTCAAATTTCAGATTTAAGCGCATCGGTTTTCTGATTTTCAGCAGCCAGGTTAACTTGTCGCCCTGTAGAACCGGGTCCAAAAAATCAACCGTTTCATTCCCTTGTATGGCCTTCCCGTGGACGACGCCATTGTATGTAACAATGGATAGTCTAACCTGAAGCTTCCCGACCGGCGTAGCAATCGTCGTATCCCAATCGCCATCAAATGCGAATTCTTGCTGAGTCTTGCCAGTCGGGGCGCCCTCTTTGATCGCCGCTTGTTTCTCCGCTTTCTGAGGCTCACCACCCGTCAGCGGTAATGGAGCCATACCCGTCTCCCGCCAGACCGTTCCCCTCCGCTCATATTCGAACAACTTCTCGATCTCGTACGCGATGCGCGGTCCAAGCTCGCGCTCCACCAGATAGAGAGCCGCATCGAGTCCCGACGTGACGCCGCCGCCGGTAACCAGGTTGCCGTCATCGACGACGCGCGCCGGGATAGGAACGGCCCCGGTTGCACCCAGTAAATCCATACCCAGCTGATTCGTTACCGCCGGCCTGCCTTCAAGCAGCCCCGCCATAGCCAGCACCAGGGACCCGCCGCATACGGTTGCGACGACGACGTCTTTTTGTTTGAGCGCCTTCCCGAGCATACCGGGCAATGCCGTATGGACGGTCCGTCCCAAAATGGACGGAACCGAATCGGGGCCGTCTCCTTCGACGGGACCGGACGCTCCGGGCACGAGAATAATACCCGGGCGCTCGGGATCCAATCGGTCACCGGCCTCGATTTTTAACCCGTTCGTGCCGCTAGGCACGGATCTTGGTCCTTCGGCGGTAACGAGCTCTACGCTTAACGCGTTTTCCGTTATCATCTCGGCGACACAAAATACCTCGTAAGGCGCAAGGGCATCGAGCAGATCGAAGCCGTCAAAAAGCACAATTTGAACCGATAACATTCATTCAACCTCCTTCAACCATTTCAGCGGAGCAAGTGACCTTTTTCACATTTGAAGCATAACAAACGAGGATCTCAAAAGAAGGTGCGAAAAAGTCACAAAACAATAAACAATTCATCACAAAACGGAAGGCTGCTCTAATACCCGCAAAATACGTGATAAGATGGGGGGAAGAGGTGGGATATACGCATGAGCGATTTCAATACGATTCTCGTTGTGGACGATGACCAAAGCATCGTCGAGCTATTGAGAGATTTTTTGGAGAATGACAACTTTAAGGTAATAACCGCAAACGACACTGCTCAGGCATGGACCCTGTTTCAACAGCATGCCGTGCATTGCATCATCCTAGATATCATGATGCCGGGACAGAACGGATTTGATTTCTGCCGGCAAGTGCGGACGGAGAGCGGCGTTCCGGTTCTGTTCCTCAGCGCGCGCGGCGACGATGTGGACAAAATTCGCGGACTGACGCTCGGCGGGGACGACTATATCGTCAAAACCGCATCGCCCGGCGAGATCATCGCCCGCGTGAAGGCGGTCCTTCGGCGTACCGGCGTGCAGCAAGATAGCAGTTCCCGCGTGCTCGACTATGACCGTATCAAGCTTGATTTAACCACGCGGGAAGTGTTCGTTGACGGTCAAGACATCTCCCTTACGCCGAAGGAATACGACCTGCTTCGGTTGTTCGCGGAGCATCCGAGACAGGTGTTCACCTATGATCAGCTGCTCGCGAAGTTCTGGGACGGTATTGGCGACCGGCATACGATTCGTGTGCATCTAAGCCGTCTTCGGGAGAAAATCGAGCCCGATCCGGAAGAGCCGAAATATTTGACCAACGTATGGGGCGTTGGCTATCGATTCGGGCGTGCGTAATATGAGGAGACTTCGCATACGAACGTCTTTTTTGCTGAGCTTGGCGCTGCTTCTGCTGCTGCCTTGGATTTTTTTTGTAACGGCCTTTTTGTTTGCGACAGGGTCGCTGGATATTGGCGGCGGGCAGCCCGGCTCGTATGTAGTTTCGCATATCGCGGCCTTTGCGGGCCTGCTGCTCGCTTTTTTGATCATTGGCTTTCGCATCCGCCGGTATCTGCTCGACCCTCTCGAAAAGCTTGGCGCTGCAGCCCGGCAAATAGCCGGCGGGGATTGGGACATAGAGCTGCCGCAGTCCGCTGTCCGGGAAATCGCCGAGGTCCGGGACGGATTCGAGTTCATGGTGAACGGACTCCAAAGCTCGAACCGGAAGCAAGCGGCGCTGGAGGAGGAACGGCGGTTCGTCATCGCGGCCGTCGCGCATGATCTGCGGACTCCCTTATTTGCGCTGCGGGGGTATTTGGACGGGCTTGAGCAAGGCATTGCGCGCACGCCGGACCAAGTTTTGAAATATGTGGCCGTGTGCAAAGAGAAATCCGCGCAGTTGGACCGGCTGGTCGAGGATCTTTTTACATTTACGAGGATGGAGTATCAGGAGAACGGGCTGAGCAAGGACACATGCAACTTCTTTGAAATTGTGCAAAAATCGGTGGGCAGCCTGGAGCCGCAGGCGCAGCAGAAACAGATCACAATCCATGCCGCATTCCAATTTGAGCCGGGCGAATGCCTTATAAGAGCCGATGAGCATTTGCTGGAGCGCGCGATAAGCAATGTCTTGGACAATGCCGTGCGGCACACGCCTACTCAGGGCCGAATTGTTTTAGAGTGCCGACGGGAGAAAGACCGTATGGCATTCACGATTCAAGATTCGGGGCCCGGCTTTACACCGGAGGAGCTTAACCGGATTTTCGAGCCCCTCTATCGGGGAGAGCAGTCGAGAAGCCGCGCGACGGGAGGCGCCGGGCTCGGTCTGACCATCTCGCAACGTATCATCCGCCAGCATGGAGGCGAGCTTGCGGCAGGGAATCATTCGGACGGCGGCGCGGTCGTATCGGGCTGGATTCCGTTATAATCATTTATATTTATAGCATAGGAAATAAAGAGGGCAGCCCGAGTTGATCGAGAGACGGATTCTGTTTAGAAAGGTTGTGAGTGCCATGGAGTACACCAAAAACAGTTAAACAGGCGGTAACCTAAAGGTTAGCCGCCAATACTATAAGAAAGCACGGTGGTTAACATGGCAACCTTGAATTATAGCATCCATGAACGTATCCCCTCTGTCTCGGAACACAAGTTTATATGGGAGTCAGTCGGTTGGGGTAGTATTAATACGGAAGTGTCCAAGGGTTCATTAAAAAATTCCCTTTATGGTGTTGTCGTAACAATTAATGATGAGCCTGTGGGAATGGGTCGTATAGTCGGGGACGATTTTATGTATTTTTACATTCAAGACGTAGCTATTTTACCTTCTTTTCAAGGTTTAGGAATAGGGAAAGAAATCCTAGAATATTTACTTACATATATCAAAAGGCGTCGTCTTGATAGCGGGATTGCCTTTGTTGGACTTTTTGCATCAGAAGGTAACGACGCTTTTTATGAGAAGTACGGTTTTAAGAACCATTCGCCACATATGACAGGGATGTTTAGGGTATTTGAAAATTAATTTTCACAACCGTTTCATTATAATGATAGTTACATTAACCGCCCTTGAAAAAGGCGGTTTTCTTTTGGGGTAAAAACAACATTAAAATTTAACTATAGCTTTTCTAAAAAAAAGGCACAAAATGATTTTGAAACGAAGCTAACGCGAAGGGAACGGCAAAAGGAACGACGAAAATGTTACGAAGGGAACAATAATAGCGTACTACATGCTGGCAATAAATTATTCTAATTTTGTAACATTGGTGAGCTTAATTAGTCCGTATAGTTATGAGAAAATATTTGTGAATGACGAACATAAAAAATATTTGATATCAAATTTTCTAACTATCGGGTTGGAGCACTGTACAACTTCTACAGTTAGTGTAAGAATCACTATTACTACAATAAATCGCTTCAACCGGCATTAATGTATACATTAACTACACAAAAGATAAGAAATTAAATTAAATTAAATAAAATAAACATAGTCATGACCACTCGGATCATGACTTTTTGACATGCCTTTAGAATTGATTCTAAGACGTTTTATATGCTGGTCATAAATGTCCGTTTAGAGATAGAAAATGCCAAATTGAGGAATTGTTGTTCGTCCGACGATGCGTTAAAGGATATGTTTGGAAAGGAAGCGAGGGGGTATAATATGGCAAACGCGAAAAGGGGATGAACCAACATGAAGAAGTTTCTTAATTTGTCTATCACCGGAGCGATAGCTGCAAGTTTGCTGATGGGATGTAGCAATAAGGCAGAAGTAACTGCATCAAGTCCAGCGACTCAAACGCCTACATCAACAGTAACTCCAAATATGAGCCCTACTTCCAACCCGACACCTACGCCGACACAAAATGAGAAAGGGGAAGCTATGATGAAATTGGAAAGCGAACTTAAGCAGGATCAAAGCATCAAATTTATTACTTGGTCTCCAGACAAGATTCAAGTCTTGTATTTTAAAATGAAGAATGCAGAAACAGGGGTGGCCTATCTCCAGAAGGTTGGAGCTGATGCGCAGCAGATCGTTGATATCCCTAAGCCGGCAGGCTTTAAATGGAATAACCAAGGGACTGCCTTCTATGCACTGGAATCCTTTGCGACTGGTAAGCTTGGATATGACAAGGTCTCTGCAACAATTTATAAGGTAAGTGATTTGAAGCAACAAGTGGCCGGAATTAGAGCATATCCGGATCTGCTCTGGGATGAGTCGGGGAAAAACGTAATTTTTTCAACATTTGAGACCGACAAGAACAAGAAAGTCACTGCATGGTCTTCCATCAAAGTCAAAAATATTGAAACGAACAGCGATTATAAAGAGCTTAAAAATTCCGGCAGTGCCTCTGTTTACTTTAAACTTGACCGTGTAGAAAACGGCGGGCTTTACTATAAAAAAATAAATAGAGACGACAACACAAGTACGGAAGAGAAAATTCCAATTAACTAGTTGACGGAGGGGGCTTAGTGGCAGAAGGAATCGACACACCAAGCGTAGTAACAGCATCTGCAGCATCGTGTATTGCATCGAAAGGTAAATCGTTTATTATTCGGTATTATAGAGATGATGCTCATTCGAATTTCAAAGTCGACGATTTCTACGATTTCTAGTCCAACGGTTATCCAAAAGTGGTATCAGGAATGGCACAGAGAACAGGTGCAGAAGCGTCATAGTGGAGGTAATTTTCGTAGTTAAAAATTGGAACTATTACAAAAAAACACGGTAACGAGGTTTTTTATAAAATCCAAAACAAGAAAAGACCTTCCGTAATCCTTAGAGGATGGCCGGGAGGTTTTCTGTGCCCTGGCAAGGGTGGCTGCGTCAGATTTTTAGCTCCCCGAGCTTGATTAGCTCGACTACCGCCTGTGAACGACCTTTTACATTCAACTTCTGCATGACATTCGAGATATGGTTACGCACGGTCTTCTCGCTGATAAAAAGCTGCTGTGCGATATCCTTCGTCGTTTTGTCCTGTACGAGTAATTCAAAGACTTCGCGTTCACGATTTGTGAGTAAGAATTTGTTTTTATGATCGCTGCCCTTCAAGTTGTCATCCCTCCTTGCTCGGGTTTTGGAATAATTACAAGGGTAAGGGATACAGTCAACTTAGTGTATGAAGGGCGCTTACCAATGGTGCGATGGCGGGGGAAAAATAGGCGGGAACAGCGGCTGTTTTCATACCCGTGATTTCGTATCGATTTTGATAATCGTTTGTAACAAATCCCGGTCTGCTCTGTTGTACACTGGTCTGGAGGGCATTAGGGAGGGAGATTCGGGCGATGCGGAAAAGATGGACGGCGGCAGGCATGACAGCGGCGCTGCTGGTCGGCATTACGGCGGGCGCTTACGCGACGAGTAATTTGAAGGAGATCCAGGCGTTTTTAAACCCGGATTTGCAGGTAGAGCTGAACGGCACGGCGTTTACACTGAAAGATGAGCAGGGGAAAGACCTGGTTCCCATCACGTATGAAGGCAACACATACCTGCCTCTCCGCGATCTCGCACAGCGACTTGATTTGAGTGTCGCTTGGGACGGCACCAACAATAAAGTCATTTTGAAAGACAAACCTTACATGGAATTTTCCGGAGAGGACGAGGCCCTGCTTGAGAAATACGGATACGGATTCCGGTTTCCGCGGTGGCTGGAGAATGTGATGGTGAGCGTCATACCGGAGGAAAACGTGAAAACGTCGATTGAAGAGGGGCGTTTGGATAAGCGAGCCCAGTCGCTGACCCTGATCCATTATATGGTTCAGGATGAGAACCTGCACCGCCTGCACGATGTGGCGGCCCGGATCGAAGTGTACAAGAAAGAAGACTGGCCCGAGGTGAAGAAAACGGCAGCGGGCTCAGAAGTTCTCGGCGAGAACGACCGGTACGTGTATATCGCGAAGAAGGCCGCGGAGAATCCATACGAGCCCGGAACGCTGGATGCGGAAGGCTTCGGGGATTTGCGGGATTGGCTGGATCTGCACGAGTATTACTTTACTTTGAGCGGCAAATAAGCGGGCAGGAAATGATTAAGATAATCCTTTAATTTTACGGGCGCAGCGACGAAACGTCTCCGGGAGGGGGCGTTTTTTGTATGGGGGCTGTGTTTCATTCCTACTGGTGATTTCAGCTAAAAGAAACCGCCCCATAAAAGGACGGTTAAGCTATTATTGCAATAGTTCATCAAGGTTGTTACAAATTAAATCTGTTCTTAATGATTTCAGCAACCTCACAAGCAGTTAAATTTGTATTGTTAATTTTGATGTAATTTTCTCTTTCGATTTCTCCCTCAAATGAGTTCAATCGATGTTGCTCCATTGTCAGCACCAGATCCTGTTCAGAACGAGCGATATCCCTTTTTGTTGGTTTGTGCTCGAGTCTATGAGGGGTTCTGTTACGCTCCATTCTTTGCTCAAGATCGGCTTCAAGCTCAACAAAATACACTTTGCCATCTTTTTCTTCAATTATTTTACAAATTTTATCAACATAGTCCCAATCACTTTGCAAATCGAGTCCCCATACATAGGTGAAAATCATTCCATACATATCACTGACGGCAGCGGTTTCAAATATGTCTTGACGAAATTTATTCACCAATCTCCACATTTCAGGACTAAAGTCAAAAAAGGGAGCCAGTAACTCAATCGTCATATGGTTGTGAAACAGCTTTAATTCGGTTGTCTTTTCCAGTTCTTGTCCAACTGTCATTTTTCCCACTGCCTGCGGACCAAATATAAGAATAAATTTCACTACGTCACCCCCTGGAATATATTCCAATAATAGTATCACAACTTGTAATCAATAGGGGGGTTAGGCAAGAACTAATTATCGTTTGTTTTTGGGCGCGAAGCTTAATTCCCAAGTGTTCATTCATTTTTAGACTGTCTGCGCTTGTCTGCCGCTCCGCCTGCGGGAAAAGCGCCCCCTCGCAGGGAAATCGCCAATGCGGACCCCCGCCTGGTGGGAGCGCGAAAAAAGACCGCCTCCCGAAGGAAGCGGTCTTTAACGCTCGCCGCCATCACAGAAACGGCGCCATGATCGGCTGGATCAGCCCCAGCGAGAACAGCGCGGCCAGGATCATCGCCACGCTGGCGATGGCCCCTTCCTCGCTGCCGAGCTCGTGGGCCTTGCTCGTGCCGGCGCCGTGGGCGCCCATGCCGAGCAGCAGCCCCCGCGAGATGCCGCTGCGGATGCGCAGCGAGCGGATGACCAGCGGCCCGATCACCGAGCCGCAGATGCCCGTCACGACCACGAACACGGCCGTGACCGAAGGAATGCCGCCGAGCGAACGCGACACCTCCATGGCAATGGGAGTCGTGATGGAGCGCGGCGCCACGCTCTCGATCATCTGCGGACTGGCGTGAATCCAGCCCGCAGGCAGCACCGACGTGAGCACGGCGACGACGGAGCCGCACAGTACGCCCGCCACAAGCACCATGGCGTGCTTGCGGAGCAGCTTGAACTGGCGGTACAGCGGAATCGCGAACGCCACGGTGGCGGGCTGAAGCAGTTCCGTCAGCGGCTTCGTGCCCGCGTTGTAGGCTTCAACCGGCGTACCGGTGAAGAACAGGCCGGCGATAAGCAGAACCGGCGCGACGACGAGCGGCGACAGGTAGGCTTTGCCTGTCTTCCGGTATAACCGGTTGGCCGCCCAGAAGACGACGATAGTGATCAGCAGGCACAGTAGTCCGGTACCGGTCATAGGGACGCTCCCTCCTTCTTATCTTTGACGGCGCGTCTGCGTCCCAGAAACTCCGCCACGAGTCCCGTGCTGGCCATGACGAAAAACGTGCTGATTATAATGATGAGCAGGTACCGGCTCCCCGATACCGAGAACATTTCCTTATATTCCAAAATGCCGACGGCGGGCGGGACGAAGAAGAGCAGCAGCTTCGACAGCAGAAAGTCGGCGCCTTTCTCGATCCATTCCAGCCGGACCCAGCCGAAGTGCAGGGCGGCGAAGACGATCAGGATGCCGACGATGCTTCCCGGCACCGGCAGGTGCAGCCGCTCGGATACGAGACGTCCGAGATAGGCGAACGCGATCAGCAGGCCGATCTGGCCGGTCGTGACGAGCACGCGCCGGACGTGAACCGGAGCAAACCGGTCACGCGTCCAAAAGAAATGTTGTTTTTTATGAGGACCGCTTAAAGGTGGTGCGGGTTGTCTGTTCATTCCGGATAATCCCCTTCCATAATTTCGAGTATACGCAGGGGACAAGGATAGGTAAAATACATATATCGAATGGTTTTCATTCCTTTTCTCTATGGAAGGGGAACCAACGCAGACGCATAAAGGAGACGATGGCATGGACGTTCGGCATCTTCAATATTTTCTGGAGACGGCGAGGCGTAAAAGCTTCACCAAAGCGGCGGAAGCCCTGCACGTCACCCAGCCCACGATCAGCAAAATGATCCGCATTCTGGAGGAGGAGCTAGGTGTCGAGCTGTTCGACCGCACGGCCCGTCAGATTGTGCTGACGGATGCGGGCGAAGCCGTGCTGATCCAGGCGCAGCAGATTGTCCGTTCCCTGGAAAATTTGACCGTCGATCTGGCGGACGTGACTTCCATGCGCAAAGGGCAGATCCGGATCGGCCTGCCGCCGATGACCGGGGCGCCTTTCTTCCCGGAATTGATCGCCGCGTTCCACCGGCTGTACCCGGGAATCGGTATCCGGCTGATCGAGGAAGGGGCCCGGACGGTCGAGCGCGAGGTGGAGAGCGGGAGCCTTGATCTGGGCGTCGCGGTGCTTCCCGTCGATGCGGACCGCTTCGAGATGTTCGCCTTCGTCAAGGAAGAGCTCCGGCTTGTCGTGCATCTCGGGCACCGGCTCGCCCGCAGACAGACTGTCCGCCTTGCGGAGCTGAGCGGCGAGAAGTTCCTTCTGTTCCGTGAAGGCTTCACCCTGCACGAGAGTATACCCGAAGCCTGCATTCAGGCGGGCTTCAAGCCCGACATCATCTACGAAAGCTCCCAGTGGGACTTTCTGAGCGGAATGGCGGAGGCGGGTCTCGGCGTCGCCCTGCTGCCCGAAACGATCTGCCGCAAGCTGAGTCCGGACAAAGTGGCCACGGTCACCCTGGTTTCTCCGCGGATTCCGTGGCATCTTGTTATGATTTGGCGCAAAGAGGGTTACTTATCTTATGCCGCCCGTGAATGGCTCCGGTTTTCGAAAGAGTGGCTGTCCCGGCCGAACCGTTAGAGTCCGGGGGTTCAGGAGAGGAGACCGGCTCCAATCGCTTCCGCGACGGACACCGTTTTGTTTCCAGGCAAAACATGGTACGATATACCCAATGCTTTCACCTTGATCACGGACGAAATGAGGACCTTTATGATTCGCACGGTCGCTATCACCCGCAGCGGAGAACTGGTCCTGGACCTGCCTTTGCAGGAGCTGGACGATGATTCTATCGACTGGTACTGGGTAGACTTCAACAACCCGACTCACGAAGAAGCTCTGCTGCTCGACACCCATTTTCATTTTCACCCGCTTGCGGTTGAAGATTGCTTTCATCTGCTGCAGAGGCCGAAGCTGGACCACTATGAGGATGTCCATTTTTTCGTTCTGCACGCCATTCATCCCCAGACGCTGGAAGCCGACGAGGTTAATCTGTTCGTCACGCCCCGCTTCCTCGTTTCGTTTCACTTCACCGAGCTTAAAGAGATCAACGACGCCTGGCAGAAGCTTCAATCCGAACCGGATAACTGGAAAAGAGGCTCTTCCTTCGGCGCTTATCTCGTCATGGACAAGCTTGTGGATGAATATTTTCCTTGTATACATATGCTGGAAGACGAAATGAACGATTTCGATTCCGACCAGAAGGGCACGTCCATTCACGCGCTGATGCGCGGCGTGTTCGACATCCGCTCCAAGCTGGCGCATCTGCGGCGGTCGATCATTCCCATGCGCGACCTGCTTTACCGGGTCGTCAATTCGGACAAGCTGCCCAACGTGCGCGAACAGCAGGTTTATTATGCGGACATTTACGATCATCTGCTGAAGCTGGCGGAAATGATCGATTCGATCCGGGACACGACCGCGGACATGCGGGAAAATTTCATCTCATTGAATTCTTACCGGATGAATACCATTATGAAAACGCTGACTGTCATCACGACGATTTTTATGCCGCTGACGTTTCTCGCGGGAATTTACGGAATGAACTTTGACAACATGCCCGAACTTCACTGGCACTACGGTTATTTTGTTATTCTTTTCATTATGTTCGGAATCGGGTTTGCCATGTATGTCTGGTTTAAGCGAAAAGGCTGGTTCGATTGAGAAGCGGCAGCTTATTTATAATCCGTACTAAAAAAGATCGGGAGGATGCGGGCATGAAAGTAAAAAGCGCGTGGTACCGGGAAAGCTTCGGGAAAGACTACTTGCTGGTGTACAAACACCGCAATTTCGAAGGAGCTTACGCCGAAGTCAAGCGGATGATGAACTGGCTTCATCTACCCGAAGGCGCCCGTGTGCTGGACCTGTGCTGCGGCATGGGCCGCCATTCGCTGGCGCTCGCCGATTTCGGCTATACGGTGACGGGGATCGACTTGTCGGATACCCTGCTTGAGGAGGCGCGGAGGCAGGACGAGGAAGGCCGGGTAACCTGGCTGCATGGAGATATGCGGAAGGTTCCGATCGAGGAGCCGTTTCACGCCGTGGTCAATTTGTTCACTTCGTTCGGATATTTCGAGCGGGAGGAAGAAAACCGCCTGGTGTTGTCGGAAATCGCACGTCTGCTGCAGCCGGACGGGAAATTTATTATCGATTATTTAAATCCGGCTTATGTCAAAAATAATCTCGTCCCCCATTCAAGCCGCGAGGAAAACGGCCTTTTTATAGAAGAGACGCGCTCCATCGAGAACGGTTATGTCCGTAAACAAATTTGCATTACGGATGAAGAGGACGGTCCGCGCCATTATTCGGAGCAGGTGCGCCTGTACAGCCGCGAGGCTTTTGTCGATATGCTGTACGGGGCTGGCCTGCGGGTCGACCGGATCTACGGCAGCTATGACGGAAAGGACTATGACCGGGAGTCGTCTCCCCGGATGATTTTTGTCGGAGGAAGGGAAGGAGAAAGCCTGCAATGAGTCATGCAACTACAACGGTTATCGCTTTACGGGAGGGGCTTTGGCAGATCAAAGTCCCTCTGCCTTTTCCCCTGCGCTGGGTCAACAGCTATCTGCTCCGGGAGCCGGACGGGAGTCTGACGGTGATCGACCCGGGCCTGCGGACGGAAGCCGGAGAGATGCTGTGGAACGAAGCGCTGGAAGAGCTCGGCTTCGGATACGGCCGCATCGCGCAGATCGTACTGACCCACCACCATCCCGATCATTACGGGATGGCGGGCTGGCTTCAGGAGCGCACGGGCGCGCCGGTTTACTTGTCGGAAACCGGCATCGGTCAGGTGCGTCTCCTGTGGGGTCCCCGTCAGCCGATGACGGAGGAGCTGACCGGGTTTTTCGCGCGGCACGGCATGGACGCCGCGCTCTGCGGGGAGCTGGCGAAGCATATGGACAGCTTCGTCCCGCTCGTATCCCCGCAGCCGCAGCTTACCGCGCTGCGGGCGGGAGACCGCGTGCGTCTGGGCGGCGCGTCGTACGAAGCGATCGAGACGCCCGGACATGCGGCCGGGCATCTGTGCTTCTACGACGCACAGACGCACGAGATATTTTGCGGCGATCATCTGCTGCCGCAAATATCGCCGAACGTGAGCTTCATGCCGGGCGTCGAAGAAGATCCGCTCGGCGCGTACATGGACAGCCTGCGGGAGATGAGCCGGCTGCCGGTCAAGATGGCGTACCCGGGCCACCGGTCGCCCTTCGCGGCCTTCGGTCAGCGGGCGGAAGAACTGGTCCGCCATCACGAGGAGCGGCTTGCGCTCATGGCGGACAAGCTGCGCGAGCCGATGACGGCTTACGCGCTCTGCCGCGATACGTTCGGCGACCGGCTTACGCTACATCAGCTCCGCTTCGCCATGGCGGAGACGATCGCCCACACCGTGCGTCTTGCGATTGAGGGCAGAGTGGCCGAGAGCGAGAGGGAAGGCGTCATCGTGTACCGGGCGCGGGTGTAAGGGGGAGACGCGGAAATCCTCGTGTCTCGCTCGCGGTTTCAATCTTGCGCATGGAAAGCGAGCTTGATTTTCCAGGCGCGGATTCCCCTTCATCTTGCACCACTTCAAGCTCAGCGGCTGATGTTCCGCCAGGTTTCGTAACGCCGGGGCGGACATTCCGTCAGGCTTCGTAACACGTAACGGCGTGGCTGACCGAAGGACGGTGCCGATGCCCCGTGCGGACTCGTGTCTGTTCTCGCACAAACCTCATGCCGGCGGCACACACTTTTTTTCTCGTGCTGCCTGTGCCCGGCAAATAACCATACGGCGGACTCTCGTGTAAGAGAGTCCGTTTTTTGTGCATCGCAGAGATGGCTCCCTGTCTTCCCTGCCGAGGAATCTGGCCCCGCCAGATGCCGTTCTGCCCGGCTTAATGTAAAAAACATTTGACATTCAAAACACACCTTGCTTACAATCAGGATGTAAAAACATTTGGACATTGGAGCTTGTTATGGAAAATCGGATTCATGAGCTGCGCAAACGAATCAGGCTGTCACAGGAAGACCTCGCCAAAGCGTGCGGCGTCTCCAGACAGACCATTAACGCCATTGAAAACAACAAGTACGATCCGAGTCTCCAGCTGGCCTTTCATCTGGCCCGGACGCTGGGCGTAACCGTGGATGATTTGTTCCAGGCAGACCAAGCGACGTAAACGGCAGGATAAGAGGGGGCGGGAATTTTGACCGGACGGAAAACACCGAAGCGGCGGCTCATCGCCGCGGGTTTCGGACTTACTTCACTAGTTGTTATCGGATTTACGCTTAAAAAGTGCTGGTCCGGAGAACCGGTCGGCACCAGTGAATTAACGAGCATAGCGGCTGCGCTGGCAGCCATGTTCGGAGCCCTGACCTGGGGGAGCAAGGAGGACGGGGAAGGCATTACGCAGGAGGAAGAGATGGGCAGGCACATTACTTTCGTCAGCGTTAAAGCGGCCTATTTTATTATGCTTGCGGCCGCCCTTATCGTTTGTATGGTCGAGAAGCTGGCTTTCGGCCGGGATAACATGGGGGTGCTGATTTTGCTTGGACTGGGCATCGTGCTACTCCCGGCGGCGGAATATATCGTGGCCCGGAAGTACCGGTAACCGGATAGGCCGCCGCATGCCGCCTATATACGTGGGGCGGGCAGGAAGAAAGCCGCAGAGCCATCTTGCGATGAAAAAAGAAAAAAAGGGAACCGCTATAACGGCGGTTCCCTTTTTTGTCGCTCCTATATTCAAAGCGTCCTCTGCGAGAACGGGAAACCACTCTCCGGACGGACGGTTGTGTCCGCCTTATCCGTTCCTTCACAAGGGGCTCATCTTCTCGCTCTGCTCGCAGTTCCCGGCAGCTTGCGGTGTTTGGGCAGGCCGCGAACGGGTGTGCCGCATAACGTGGGCGCATGCTGAATGGAGTCAAGCTACTCAGCTTCCCGGCGCGTCGCCTTTCTTTTCGGCTTCCGACTGCTTGCGGTGGGCAATCCGGGAGCTTGCGGCAGCGGCGATGGCGCCGACGATATCGTCGAGAAACGTATGTTTTTCGTAGGTGCTTTTATCGTTGAGCTTTTTCAGGATGCCCGGTTTCAGCTTGTCGATGTAGCCGAAATTCGTAAATCCGATGCTGCCGTAGACGTTCACGATCGACAGGGCGAGGATCTCGTCGCAGCCGTATAACCCTTCGTCATGCTGAATCATCTCCTGCAAAGGGGAGATCAGCTTGCCTTCTTCCGCCAGCATGTCCAGCTGAATGCCGGTCAGTACGGCGTTTTGTACTTCCCTCTTGGCAAGGACCGATTCAACGCTCGCCAGACACTGCTCCAGCGTTAGCGATTCGAAATAATCTTTTTGCAGAAAATAGGTAAGCTCGGCGATTTGAGACGTTTGAACGCCTCTTTTTTCAAGCAGCTCGCGGGTAGCTGAAGCTACTTTTTCACTATCCAGGGAATATTTCACGTGGGCTTCTCCTCCGTTGTCAAATGAAAGCAGATACCCTAGTATACCCTTATTTTAGGAAAGAGTATCGCTTTAGTTCGGATTTGTGTTCCTTAAAGGAAAGCGGGAATGGAACAAGCCTGGAAATTGTCCCGTTTTTTCGGACAACTCGGGCATAAAGTAAGAGAGCCCCCTGTATACATAGGAGTACGAAGGACAAACGTCATCAGGACCGGCAGGAAACACCCGGAAGAAGGCGCTGCCGGCGGCGGGCCCAGGCCGTACCGAACCTTTGCGCAGGGCACATACGAACAGGAGGGGATGGAATTGAGAAAAGTACGCTGGCTTCAGGCGGCAGCCATGACAGGGGCGATCGCGATTCTCGGGACGGGATGCAGCTTGTGGGGGACAGAGTCCCAATCGATCGACGCTCCGCCGCCCGGTACCGAAACCGCGATGGAGACGGGAACCGGCACGGGGGGAACGGGAGCGGCGGACGCGGGCGCCAAAACTTCGCAAACCGCCAAAATGACCGTCTATGCGAAAGACCCGAAAGGCTTCGTCGTTCCGGTCAGTCTGGATTTGCCGAAAACACAGTCGGTGGCGAAAACCACGCTGGAATATATGGTGGCCAAAGGCCCGGGCGAAAGCCAGCTTCCCGCCGGATTTGCTTCTCTGCTGCCCGAAGGGACTACGCTGACGGTGGACATAAAGGATAAACTGGCCACGGTCAATTTCAACCAGGCCTTCAAAAAATACGACGCCAAAGAAGAACGCAAAATCATGGAGGGAATCACCTGGGCGATGACCGGGTTTTCAACCGTCGAACAGGTGAAAATCAAAATAAACGGGCAGGAGCTCAAGGAAATGCCGGTGGCCCGCACCCCGCTGGACGAACCGCTTTCGCGCAAAATCGGCATCAACCTGGAGAAGCAGGAAGGGGTCGATTACGGCCAGTCCACGCCCGTAACGCTGTACTTTACGAATGCAACGGCGCAAAACGGCAAATATTATGTACCGGTTACACGCCTGGTAAAAAGGACCGATGACGTCGCCAAGGCGGTCATGGACGAACTTTTGAAAGGTCCCAACACGTCGAAGGGCCTGCAGCCGGTGCTTAACGCTTCCGCCAAGGTGCTTGATGTCAAGAAGACGTCGGATACGGTGCTCACGGTAAACTTCTCGGATCAGCTTCTGGACGAGAACAAAAAAGCGCCTGCGGACGGGCTCCAGTCGGTTATTTTGTCCCTGACGGAAAATACGAACGCCGCCAAAGTGCAAATTACGGTGAACGGCAGCCCGAAGGTGGAAACCTCCGATTCCCAGACCTACAGCCAGCCCGTATCGCGTCCGCTTCATCTGAACCCGAACCCGGAAAAACTGTAGGGGCATCCGGGGGGAGTGCGCCGCGGGGCAGGGTGAAAAGCGGAAGGGTCGGAGCCTCATTGCCGGACCTTACGGAGATTTCGGGGAGAGGAGAGCTCTCTCTTTTTTCGTCAAATTCCGCGGCGCTTTTGCTCGGCTCCTTTGTTTGCTACAATAGGAAGGATAGAAATGGATGCTATGATCGTACAGGAGGATACAGAATGCGAGCCGATGGAAGACAGAATGACCAGCTAAGACCGATGAAAATTACGCCGCACTATATCAAACATGCCGAAGGTTCGGTTCTAATAGAAATCGGAGAGACGAAAGTCATTTGTACCGCAACCGTGGAAGAGCGGGTTCCTCCCTTTATGAAGGGCCAGGGCAAAGGCTGGGTAACCGCGGAGTATTCGATGCTTCCGCGCGCTACCCAGGTCCGCAACCAGAGAGAAGCGGCCAGAGGAAAGCTCGGCGGCCGCACGATGGAAATCCAGCGGCTGATCGGACGCGCGCTGCGCTCCGTCGTTAATCTGGAAGCGCTCGGAGAGCGTTCCGTGACGCTTGACTGCGATGTGATCCAGGCGGACGGCGGGACGAGAACGACTTCCATTACGGGAGCATTCGTCGCGATGGCGCTTGCCATGGAGAAGCTGGTGGCGGGCGGCAAGCTGAGCAAGCTGCCGATTACGGATTACCTTGCCTCCGTCAGCGTCGGAATCGTGAACGGCAAGCCTCTGCTGGACCTGATGTACACGGAGGATTCCCAGGCGCACGTCGATATGAACGTGGTTATGACCGGAACCGGGAAATTCGTGGAGGTTCAGGGGACAGGAGAAGAGGCGCCTTTCTCGCGCGAGGAGCTGAACACCCTGCTGGCCTTGGCCGAGGGCGGTATCCACACAATGGTCGAGGAGCAGAAAAAAGCGCTCGGACGCGTAAGCGGCCTGATCGGAGCGGGTGTCCGTGTCTGATCTATCTGCTTCCCGCGTCGTGGTGATCGCGACGCGCAACAAGGGCAAAGTCCGGGAATTTGCCCATTACTTCGCCCGCTTCGGCAAGGAAGTGCGCAGCCTCGACGATTTCGATGATATGCCCGACATCGTCGAGGACGGCGCGACCTTCGCGGCGAATGCCCGGATCAAGGCGTCGGCGATTGCAGGCAGGCTGAACCTGCCGGTACTAGCCGACGACTCCGGGCTGTGCGTCGACGCGCTCGGCGGCGACCCGGGCGTATACTCCGCCCGGTATGCCGGCGAGCACGCCGCCGACGCGGACAACAACGCCAAGCTGCTGCGTGAGCTTGGCGCGGTCACGGCCGCGGCCGGCCGGCCCGGGTCCGGCGCTGCCGGGCAGGCGGCTACCGCCGGCGATGCGGCGACCGCAGCCGTCGCCCACGCAGCGGCGGACAGCAGCGCCGCGCGGGCGACGGGCCCCGCGGAGGCCGCGGATGCGGCTGCGCCGCAGGTGCTCAGCACCGCGCGCTTCGTTTGCGCGCTGGCGCTGGTCGACCCGCTCCGCGGGGACACGCTCGAGGCAGAGGGGACCTGCGAGGGTGTTATTATCGCGGAGCCGCGCGGTGCGGGCGGATTCGGCTACGATCCGCTGTTTTACCTGCCCGAGCTCGGACGGACGATGGCGGAGCTGCCGCTCGAAGAGAAAAATGCGGTCAGCCACCGGGCTGCGGCGCTGCGCCAGTTTTTCGAGCGCCACTCCGGCCGCTTGACTTAACCGCATAGACAACGTGCCTCCATTGCGGGCACGAACCAAACCGGTTTCCGAGTTTTCTCGGAAACCGGTTTTTTCGTTCTTTTTTCGTGTCACAAGGGCCCGGCGGACGAAGGTGACAATTGTCACCCGGAAAAGGTTACGGTTGTGGGTAGGGAGGAAATCCGCCTCGCGGTATGATGAATTCAGGTTAAAGAGCTTCACGCAGCGATGAACCGAAGAACCGGAAAGCCCACATAGTACAGAAGGAGCTGAATCCCTGTGACAACAGCTATCGAATTGATGCAGGTTACGAAACAATTTAAAGGTAAAAAGGCGGTGGACGGGTTAACGCTGACCGTGGAACAAGGAACGGTGCTTGCGCTGCTCGGCCCGAACGGAGCGGGAAAGACGACCACGATTTCGATGATTCTCGGCTTGCAGGAGCCTACGAGCGGAACTGTCAAGCTGCTGGGAGGCCATCCGAAGGAGCGGCGGGTGAGGAACAGAATCGGAGCCATGCTCCAGGATGTCAGTGTGATCGACAATCTGAAGGTATGGGAAACGATCGACCTGTTCCGCCACTATTACGAGAACCCGCTCCCGATGGAGCAGCTTCTGCTTATCTCGGGTCTCGCAGCCGAGCGGAACAAGACGGCTTCGGCTCTTTCCGGCGGCCAGCAGCGCAGACTGGGCTTCGCGATGGCCGCGGCGGGAGACCCGGAAATTATTTTCCTGGACGAACCGACCGTCGGCATGGACGTGACCTCCAGACAGCTGTTCTGGGATACGATCCGCGCCATGGCCGCGAGAGGAAAAACCGTTGTCCTGACGACTCACTATCTGGAGGAAGCGGATCAGTTGGCCGACAGAGTCGTCGTGATCAATAACGGCAGACTAATTGCCGACGGGACACCCAGCGAGATTAAGGCGGAAACGACGGGAAGAATCATTTCATTTACGGCGGGCGCCGGGGTTACTCATGATCTGCTGAGGGCTCTCCCGGGAGTCAGCGATATCAAGTGGAACGGACGGCGCATCGAAATGTTCGGACCGGACACGGACCGGCTGCTTACCGTGCTGATCGACAAACGCATCGATATGAAAGATATCGAAGTTCGTAGCGGCGGACTGGAAGACGCCTTCCAGACTTTAATTCAAAATACGAATGCAGGCTGAAGGGGAGATAACGAATATGAATGCGACGATTCTGAAAGCGACTATGGCCCAGTGCCGCGCGGAGCTGCTGCGCACCTTCCGTAACAAACGATTTATTTTCTTTTCGATCGTTATGCCGGTGGCCTTTTATTTTCTGTTTACGAGTACGATGGGAAGCGATACGAAGATCGGCAGTGTGGACTGGACATCCTACTATCTCATGTCTATGACGGTATATGGTGTTATCGGCGCCAGCCTGACTTCCTTTGCCCAGCGGATTTCGAGGGAACGCACCCAGGGCTGGGTCCGCCTGCTCAGCATTACGCCGCTGCCTTCCTGGTCTTACATGGTATCGAAGGTAGCCGCCCAAGGCGTTATTAATTTATTTATCATTCTGATGATGTTTATTATCGGAGGGCTCGGCAAACAGGTTGATCTGCCGGTTTCCGTATGGATCGAAAGCTTCCTCTGGATTTGGATCGGCGGTTTCTCGTTCATGGCTCTCGGTACGCTGCTTGGTTCCATGCGCAACCCTGATGTGGTTCAGGTGCTGACGATGATTCTGTATATGGGTCTATCCATTCTGGGTGGGTTATGGTTCCCGACCGCGTCCATGTCCGGGACTCTTCAGACGATCGCCAAGTTCACGCCGACCTACCGGTTGGGGCAGGGAGCCTGGAATTTGATCGGAGGCGGTTCGATCGACTGGACGGGCGTGCTTATTCTGGCTGTGTACGTCGTCGTATTTGTGATATTATCTTCCTATATCATCAAGAGACAGGAAGCGGTTTAAATGTTTCGTCGGCAACCGGCAAGGCCCCGCGAGGGGCCCCCTTTTATTTTTACGATCATCTGGCTGGTCTATCTGATCTTTCCGGTCGTTTCGGTTCTGCAGCTTCCTTTTCCGGAAAAAATACTGGGTTCGGGACTGCTTATCGCCTTTGTGGCGGCTTATTTGACTTCTTTTAACCGGGCGGCGGGAAGGTACTGGTTCATTCTGTTTCAGACTATCGTTATCGGCTTTCTGGCGATCCGGTATAACGAGAATTTCATTTATCTGGCGTTTTACCCGTCCCCGGTGATCGGGATGCTGCGGAGCGTCAGACAGATGGCCGCCGCGATAGCGGGTTTGTTTCTGATGTTCGTGGCGGTAGGCTGGCACTACAAGCTAATGAACGATGTCGATTTGTTTTTGCAGCTTCTGCCGGCGCTTGTCATTATTCTGATCATGCCGGTTGCGATGCGCATCGGGCGCAGGTCGAAGGAACTCCGGGGCAAGCTCCAGCTGGCTAACGAAGAAATTGCACGTCTGTCCAAAATCGAGGAGCGTCAGCGGATATCCCGCGATTTGCATGATACGCTCGGGCATACGCTGTCTCTTATTACGCTAAAGGGAGAGTTGGCCGAAAAAATGATCCCGAAAAATCCGGAGAAAGCGGTCCGGGAAGTACAAGATATCCAGGCGACCTCCCGGGCGGCGCTGAAACAGGTGCGGGAGCTTGTCTCGGATATGAATATGGTGACGATCCGGGAAGAGTTTGACCGGGCCAAGCAAATTCTTGCGGCGGGCGGAATAGTACTGGAATTAATGGCCGGTGAAGGCGCGGAAGACGAAGCTCCCCCGCTTATCGGCAACATCCTCGGCATGTGTCTGCGGGAAGCGGTAACGAACGTCGTCAAGCACAGCAAAGCGAAGGTGTGTGCCGTACAGTGGGCTTCCGATGAGGAGGGCTACAGGCTGACCGTTTCGGATAACGGCATCGGCTTCGACAGGGATGAAAGACAGCCGGATTTGGGAACGAACGGGCTCCGGGGCATGAGGGAGCGGCTTAAGCTGGTGGACGGGACCTGCTCGTTCGAATCGGCGGGCGGCCGGGGTACGCGGGTCGTTTTTAAGGTTCCTAAAGTTACCAAAAGCACGGAAAAGGAGGCGGGCGGCGAATGAAGGTCATTGTAGCGGAAGATCAGGGCATGCTGCGGGGAGCGCTGAGCGCCCTGCTTGATTTGGAAGACGATATCGAGGTGGTCGGCCAGGCGGCGGACGGTGCGGAAGCGCTGGAGATGATCCGTAAGATCCGGCCGGATCTTTGCGTCATGGATATTGAAATGCCGAAAATGTCGGGCCTCGAAGTGGCCGAGGCGCTCCAGAAAAGCAAAGATCCGTGCGGAGTCGTTATGTTAACGACTTTTTCACGTTCCGGTTATTTTCAGCGGGCCATGCGTGCGGGAGCGCGCGGCTTTCTTCTGAAGGATTCGCCGGTCGGTGAGCTTGCGGCCGCTCTCCGGGATGTGCAGGCGGGCAAGCGCGCGGTCAGCCCGGAGCTGGCCCTCACGTTCTGGGAGGCGGAGAATCCGCTGACGGACCGGGAACGCGAGGTGCTTAAGCTGGCCAGAGAGGGGCTGTCGTCCGGGGAGATCGCGTCGCGGCTGTTCCTTTCGGGCGGCACGGTACGCAATTACTTGTCGGAGGCGATCCAGAAGCTGGAGGCCAAGAACCGGATCGACGCCATTGCCGCGGCGGAGAAGAACGGCTGGCTCGACTAGTGCGAGATCCGGTGCCGGGTCGGGGATACGGACAAGGGATACGACACGGAGGTGTGGTCCGGCAGCGGCTGCGGCAGAAGAAGCGGATAGGAAGCAGAAAGCGCTAGCGTAAGAGCAAGAGAGAGCAAGAGAAACGGAAACTCCAAGCTCTGCGTGAAAAGCGAAAAACCTCCAGTGCCATTGGAATGGCGGCCGGAGGTTTTTTGAGATACCCGGTACCAACTCGGAAATCATGTGCGTATGCGTGCAAACAGTCGTACGCATAGACGTGCAGCACGTGCGTTATGGTTATTAGAGAGTGTGTAAGTTCCTTAGCGGATCGACACCTTGTACTCGCGGAGCCACGTATCCACCTGGATCAGATACGCGAACATTTGCGGGCCGGACATGAGCTGGCCGAACCAGGGGAATTCCGTCGATTCGGCTCCCGGAGCCGCCATGGCGCGAAGCGTTTTGGCATCTACAAAAGGAAGCAGCGGTGACGACGGATCGCTTAAAATTTCAAGCGCCTGCCTTTTGACCGCGGTCGCGTAGTTCGGGTTGTGCGTCTTGGGATAGGGACTTTTTTTGCGGGCCAGCACATCCTCCGGCAGTACGCCGGCGAGCGCCTTCCGCAGGATACCTTTCTCCCGCTCCCCGGCCGTTTTGATGTCCCACGGAATGTTCCACACGTATTCGACGAGCCTATGGTCGCAGAAGGGCACCCGGACCTCGAGCCCGACGGCCATGCTCATTCGGTCTTTGCGGTCAAGCAGAGTCGGCATGAAGCGGGTAATGTTCAGGTAGGACATCTCCCGCATCCGGTTCTGCTCCCGCGTTTCCCCCGCCTGACGGGGCACCTCGGCCAGCGCCTGCTCATAGCGGCCGCGGACGTAAGCCTCGGGCTTGATCCAGTCGGCGAAATCGCGCGCCAGAATGCCGACCCGCTGAGGCAGCGAAAGCGACCACGGGAACGTGTTCGCATTGAGGGCGTCTTCCCGGTGAAACCAGGGGTAGCCGCCGAAGATTTCGTCAGCCGCTTCGCCGGAAAGCGCCACCGTGGCGCCTTTCTTGATTTCGCGGCAGAACAGGTAAAGCGAGCCGTCGATGTCGGCCATTCCGGGCGTGTCGCGGGCGAGTACGACGGTGCGGAGCGATTCGACGAGCTCGGGCGTGTCGAACTCGATGTAGTGATGCTCAGTCCCGAGGTACTCCGTCATCCGCTTGATCCAGGGGGCGTCGGAGTTCGGCTGGAACGCGTTTTCCTTGAAGTTCTTGTCGTTATCGGCATAATCGACGGAGTACGTATCCAGCACGCCGCTGCCGCTGTCCCGGTAATGGTGGGCGGCGAGGGTGGTCAGCGCGCTGGAATCCAGCCCGCCCGAGAGCAGGGTGCAGACCGGGACGTCCGAGACGAGCTGCCGCCGGGCGGTATCGGCCAGGAGCTCGCGGATATGGAGAGCCGTTTCCTCCACATTTTCCGTATGGGGGCGGTTTTCCAGCTTCCAGTACGGACGGATCGTCAGCCCGCTGCGGTCGTACACCATAAAATGTCCCGGCTTCAGTTCCGCCAGGTTGCGGTAAATGCCGTGACCGGGCGTGCGTGCGGGCCCGACGGCGAAAATCTCGGCAAGGCCTTCGGCTCCTACCTCGGTTTTGACATCGGGATGGGCCAGGATGGCCTTCGGCTCCGAGCCGAACAGGAACGCCCCGTCCGTGTGGCTGTAGAAAAGCGGCTTGACGCCAAGGCGGTCTCGGGCCAGAAACAGAGTCTGTTCCTGTTCGTTCCAGGCCGCAAACGCGAAAATGCCGTTCAGCCGCTCCAGGCAGCTTCGGCCCCATTCGACGAATGCGGCCAGCAGCACTTCGGTGTCGCAGGAGGTCGTAAACCGGTGGCCCCGGTGTTCAAGCTCGCTGCGCAGTTCGGGAGCGTTGTATAGCTCTCCGTTATATACGATGGAGTATGTCCGGTCCCCGTCCTTGCGGATCATGGGCTGGGCGCCGTTAAGCGGGTCCATGACACTCAGCCGTCTGTGTCCCAGGGCGCAGTGGCCCGATATCCACGTGCCGGAAGCGTCAGGACCGCGGTGGACCAAGGTTTCCGTCATATTTTCGAGAATGGATGAAGATGTGGTCAGATCTTTGCGCCAGTCTATCCATCCTGTAATTCCGCACATGATGCTCACCCTTTCCAAATACGTTCTAAGCGAGCCTTTCGAGAAGACTGCCGAATGCGATGATTAAAAGGTATGCGGCGCCGGAGGCGAAAATGTCTGTCCATCCCGGAAGGTGCGGAAGAACTGGAAGGGCGAAATCGGTTTTGTTTCCAGAAAAATTTTGTTACAATAGAATCCGGTAGAAGAAAACTCCCCCTGCAAGCGCTATCGGGGAAATCATGCTAAAGGTGGACTGTTATTGATGAAACGTAAATACGCCAGGGCGCAAATCGATTATTTGGCGGCCAAGGAACAATTTCTCGCAGCCAGCCAGCAGGCTGACAAGAAACTGAACGACATGAGACAAGACGGTGCGGAGATCGGTCAGAAAGAAATGGAAGACGCGATTGAACGCAGCGGTTTCCATAAAGCTTTCAATGAGCTGCGCCAAGCGGAGAACCGTCTGATCGAGTGGAGTCATTTCACGATCAAGAACGAAGGCGAGTTCAAAGAAAACAAAGCGGCTTTCGAGAAGCTTTACAGCGAAGTGAAAACGAAGCCGGAAGCGCGCGCGGTTCTGGTTGACATGGCCATGAGACTGGAAGCGGAAGCTTAAGTTTTTTCGAATGGACACGCACTTATACGTATAAAGAACCGAGGAGCGCCGGATGGTGCTCTTTTTCTTTTTTTCAGAAACCCCGGCATGTTATCCCCTTAAGCCCGGACATACTAAGACGGCTTCACGAAACTTATTTCTCGGGGAGGCTTGCGGAGATGGACAGTCATTTCATCAGCAAACTGCATGACACTCAGCGTAAAGACGAACGCAACCGGAGGACACAAGGCAGAAACCGCCCGGAAAAACGGCTCCCGAACAAACAGCACTGAGCCGTGCCGCTTTGAGTAATCCGGTGAACCGTCCGCTTGCGGCGGAAGCCGGGAAACGAAAAATCGACAACCGGGCGGAGGTGATGAACATGGCGAAGGTTTCGAAAGCGACCAAAGGCAAAAAGTACGAAGTCAACGCGGAATTTGCCGAGGAGATGGAGGCCAAAAACGTCAAGCATGCGGCCCAGAACAATCCCAGCCACGGGACGGAGAAGTAAGCGTAGGGAACGCGAAAAGCCCGCTGCATCGGCAGCGGGCTTTTCGGCGCGGACGCATAAGGAAGCGGAGGAGCTAATAAACTGAAGGGGAAGAATATAAGCTTATTAAGAATGAGAAAGGCGGGAATTAGGCGAAATTATTCATAATAACGCAATTAATAATTAGATTCTATGACTAATTTCACTTTTTATATTGACATCATGTAAACGTATACATATACTTGATTTAATTAGTTTGTTAGTCATTTTAACTAAGTAAGGTGGTGATGAGGCTTGTGATCGGCAGGGGGAAAACGGGAAATACGAAGTTAGTGAAACAAATGAACCGGGAAGGCATTCTCTACCAGCTGCGCCAGCATCCCCGTTTGTCGAGAGCCGAATTGTCGGTCCGGACGAAGCTGAGCAGACCCTGCGTCTCCTCTCTCGTTGACGAAATGATCCATGAAGGGCTTATTCATGAAGTGGGAACCGGAGAGTCGAAGGGCGGACGCAAGCCGATTCTCCTGGAATACAATGTGCAGGCGTACACGGTCGTCGGGGCCGTTTTTGAAGGCAGTGAACTGGAGATGGCCATTGCCGATATGAAAGGCGAGCTGCTCCATCATGTACATACCCGTCTGGAGCAGCCGGTTGACGGCGATTCCGCTCTGGAAGCGCTCAAGACCAACCTGGACACGCTGCTTGAGAAAAGCGGGTTCGGCCGCGACCGCGTCATCGGGATCGGCGTCGGCCTGCCGGGTATTACCCAGAAGCGCAGCGGTACCGTCAGCTACGCGCCGAGTACGGGCTGGATGAACCTGCCGGTCGGGAAGGAAATCGAAGAACGGCTCGGGCTTCCCGTTATTCTCGACAACGACGTCAATATGATGACGATGGGCGAGTTTTACGGAGGCGCCGGCTCGGGGGTTTCCAGTCTTGTCTACATGTATGTGGGAACCGGAATCGGGGCCGGCATTATCATCGACAAGCAGTTTTACAGAGGCAGCAAAGAAGCCGCCGGCGAAATCGGCTACATGCTCATCGGCGGCGACCGTCTCCGCAGACAAGGCGAATTCGGGGTGTTCGAGAAGAACTACTCCGTTACCGGCATCTGCGACAAGGCGAAGGCTGCCGGCCTGACCGTCGACCCCGGGCGCAGCATCCTGCGGCAGCTGGGCGAGCAGGCGGATCAGGGAAGCCGCCAAGCCCGGACGCTGCTCGAAGATGTTTACACACATTGGGCGTCGGGTATCGCCAATACCGTCAGCGTACTGGACCCGGAGCTGCTCATCCTGAGCGGCGAAATGGTCCATCTGAGCGAAAGCGGCCTGGCGCGTATACGCGAGCTGCTCGGGCAGTGGGTACCGGTGCTGCCGGACATTCAGCTGGCGGGCCTGCGGGAGCGGGCCGGTTTGCTGGGAGCCGTGCACAGTGTGCTGGAAGCGTTTCCGTCCGCCCAGCCGGCAAGATCCTCCGGATCTGCCGGCGCGGATTAAACGATACAATCTAGAACTAGGGGGAGTACAAGTGAAAAAGAAGATGACCAAATGGACCAGTTTGACTCTTATCGCGGCAATGGCTGTCGGCCTTTCGGCCTGCGGCGGCGGTGACGACGGCGCGAAGAAGGGTGCCGAAGGCGCCGGCGGCGGGGCCGCTTCCGGTTCCCAGAAACTCGTGATCTATACGGCCCGCGACAAGAACGTGGTAGACGAGATTTTGCCGAGATTCAAAGAGAAAAATCCGGGCATCGACGTGGAAGTCATGACGATGGGCGCCCAGCAGGTTCTGGAGCGTATCCGCGGCGAGAAATCGAATCCCCAGGCGGACTTCTGGTGGGGAGGCACGCAGTCCTCTTTCATAACCGGAGCCGAGGAAGGCCTGCTTGAGCCGTATAAACCGACCTTCGCGGATAATGTGGCGGCCGAGAACAAAGACGCCCAGGACCGCTGGTACGGCGAAATGCTCCTGCCCGAAGTGATCATGTACAACTCCCAGGCGCTGAAGAAAGAAGACGCTCCGAAAGACTGGGATGAGCTGCTCGACGCGAAATATAAAGATAAGCTTCTGATCCGCGGCGTTATGGCGTCCGGTACGATGCGCACGATTTACTCTTCGATGATTTACCGCCAGGACCCTGCGGACCCCCAAAAAGGGTACGAGTGGCTCAAGAAGCTGGATGCGAACACAAAAGAATACACGCAGGACCCGACTAACCTGTATCTGAAAATGGCCCGACAGGAAGGCACGCTCTCCCTCTGGAACCTTCAGGACATCCTGATCCAGAAGGAAATGAAGAAGCAGCCGTTCGATTTCATCTATCCGGCCAGCGGCGCGCCGATTCTCGTGGACGGTGTAGGCATTGTCAAAGGCGCCAAAAACATGGACGCCGCCAAGAAGTTTTACGAGTTCCTTTTCGATAAAGATGAACTGAAGAAGAAAGCGGAGAAGCTGTTCCAGATCCCGACCCGGACGGATATCAACAAGGATGAATTCCCGGCTTGGCTGAAAGGAATCGAAACGAAACCGCTGCAGCTCGATTGGAAAGTACTGGCCTCCAAAGAAAAAGAGTGGATGCAGTACTGGGATGAAAACATCAAGGGCAAAGGCAAGAAATAAAGCCCGAAGCCTGACAGATCCGGGTGGGGGAAGCCTCATCCGGGCCCGTTTAGGCCGGGCGCCGCATACGATTTGCGCCTTTGTGCCGGCGGGAGAGACGTACGGATAGGCAGGGAAGTTTTACTTTTTAGGAGGGATTCCACTTGATAGAAGTCAAGCTCGATAAAGTAAGCAAGCAGTTTAACGGCGCCCGCGGCGTCGAGAACGTCGACATTCACATCCAGCCAGGCGAATTCTTCACGTTCCTCGGACCCAGCGGCTGCGGCAAAACGACGACGCTCCGCATGATCGCCGGTTTCTATTACCCGACGGAGGGGCGCATTATGTTCGGCGAGAACAATGTGACCTACACGCCTCCGAATAAACGCAACACCGGAATGGTGTTTCAGAACTACGCCTTGTTTCCGCATATGACCGTATTCGAGAATATTGCTTTCGGTCTCCAAGTCCGCAAACAGTCCAAATCGGAAATTATGGAGAAGGTGACGCGCGCCCAGAAGCTCGTCCACCTGGACGGATACGGCGACCGCAGAATCGACCAGCTGTCCGGCGGGCAGCAGCAGCGTGTGGCACTGGCCCGCGCCTTGGTGATCGAACCGAATATTCTCCTGCTTGATGAGCCGCTGTCCAACCTTGACGCGAAGCTGAGGGAAGAGACGCGCCTGGAAATTAAGCGCTTACAGCTGGAGCTCGGCATTACGACGATTTACGTGACGCACGACCAGGCCGAAGCCATGTCCATGTCCGACAGAATCATGGTCATGAAAGACGGCATCGTGCAGCAGATCGGCACCCCGCACGACATTTACAACCGTCCCGTCAACCGGTTCGTCGCCTCTTTTATCGGGGAATCGAACCTGTGGGAAGGAACCGTGGAACGCCTGGAAGGCGACACGGTGTATGTCCGCACTTCGTCCGGCACGCTTATCACGGGATTTGCCGCCAACGCTTCCCCCGAGTGCCGCCTGTCCCTGGGCAGCAAGGTGACGGTTTCGGTCCGTCCGGAATCGATCCGCGAAGCCGCGGCTTCGGAGAGAGGCCTGGAGAACGTTCTGGCCGGCAAAGTACTGATGTCGGAATTTACGGGCGTGAGCGTCAACTACGTCGCGCAGGTCGGCACGCTGCCGGTGAAAGCGATGTTTATCGGCCCCGGCCAGCGCATGCGCCACCGCGATGAGGATATTGCTTTTGCCGTCCCGAAGGAAAGCGTCTATTTCGTAGAATAAGGAGGGTGCGCCCGTGCAGACGAACAAACCGCAAGCCAAGCAGCAGCCGGCCATCCGTCCGAACAGCCGATGGACCACGATCACGACGTCGCCTTACTTCGTCTATGTGCTCATCGCGCCGTTGTTTCTGATTTTGCTTGCCTATGTCATTTATCCGTTTTTTCAGACGTTTTTGCAGAGTGTGAAGCTAGAAGGGGCTTTTTCGTTCAAAAACTACGCCCGTTTCTTCAGCCTTGATCATACATCGAATCTGGAAGCGCTTTGGAACAGCGTCTACATTTCCGTTCTCAGCGTCGTCACCTGCGGCATCGTCGGTGTCGCGATGGCGTTCCTGCTGGAGCGGTACGAGTTTCCCGGACGCAAAATTTTGTCCGTCCTCGCGATCGTGCCGATGGCTCTTCCGCCGCTGATCGGGGTGCTGTCCTTCTCGTTCCTGTACGGGGACAGCGGGATTATCCCGCGCGCGCTGCAGAAGCTGTTTGACCTCGATCACGCGCCGCTTGCGCTTAAGGGCATCTGGGGTGTTATCGTCGTTCATACGTTCACGATGTACACCTATTTCTATATGACGGCGTCCACCGCCATAAGAGGTCTGGACCCGTCGCTGGAAGAAGCGGCGGCCAATCTGGGCGCCGGGCGCCTGCTCATCTGGCGCAGAGTCATTCTGCCGATGCTGACGCCGGCCATCATTGCGGCTTCGCTGCTCGTCTTCATGATCTCGATGGCGTCTTATACGGCGCCGCTCGTATTCGGGATCGACCGGACGCTCACCATGCAGATTTATTTGTCCCGCACGAACGGGGACCTGGACATGGCGGCGACCCAATCGACCCTGCTGTCAATCGTATCGATCCTGTTCCTGATTATGATGCGCTGGTACCAGAACGCGCGGAACTATCAGAACATGAGCAAGGGCGTCAGCGTCCACCGGACCGAAGTGAAAAGCAAGGCAGGCAAGTACACGGCGATGGTGCTGTCTTTTATCGCCACGCTCGTGCTGATGCTGCCGATACTCGTCATCGTCCTGCTTTCCTTCTCCGAAGACAGTACATGGACGGTCCAGGTTCTTCCGCCGGAGTACACGCTCCAGCACTTTAAAGACCTGTTTACCGATCCGAAAACGTGGCGGCCGATCGCCAACAGCTTCAAGATGAGTTTCGTGGCGACCATCGGCAACCTGCTCTTCGGCGTTGCGGCGGCTTATGCCATCGTACGGATGAAATTCAAGGGCAAAACGCTGCTCGACATCCTGATCATGCTGCCGTGGGCCTTGCCGGGTACGGTCGTAGCCGTCAACCTGATCACGGCGTTCAGCGAGCCGAACGTCTTCTCGTTCAATCAGGTTCTGATCGGCAGCTTCTGGATTTTGCCGCTCGCCTATTTCGTCCGCCACCTGCCGCTGATTTTCCGGTCGACCTCGTCGACGCTCATGCAGATGGACAGCTCGGTAGAGGAAGCGGCGCGCAATCTGGGAGCTTCCTGGTGGTACAGCTTCCGCCGGATCGTCTTCCCGATGGCCCTGAGCGGTATTCTCGCGGGAACGCTGCTCGCCATGGTGGAAGGGCTCGGTGAGTTCGTGGCCTCGATTCTCCTGTATACGAATAACACGACACCTATGTCGGTTGAAATTTTCCAGCGCATGTACGCGTTCGAATTCGGTACGGCGTGCGCCTACGGGGTTCTGCAAATTGTTATGATCATTCTCGTTCTTTTCGTTTCCAGAAAGCTGACCGGCGGCAACGCCGGGTCCGCTATCTGACCCAGCTACGGTTCATTGTCGCACGGACGCCGGCCGTTCCCCCGCGGAACGCCGCGTCCCGCGATTTTGATAAAGGCAGGGAGTCACGCAGCATTCCTGCCGCCACTTTTACGCCTGAGGAGGAGAAGCGATTGAGTCAAGCAAGTGCAAACAGATGGATGAAAAAGTGGGTGGCAGCCGCCGTCTCGCTGACGGTTGTCGGAACCGTCGCCTTACCGGCGGCGCCGCAGACAGCCTCGGCCGACAGAGGGGTTGTCGATCTCTGGAAATCGATCAAGCCGCTCACCACAATCGCCAGTGCCATGAACACGGGGGCTCACCCCGATGATGAGCACAGTGCTACACTCGCGTATGTATCTCTCGGTCAAGGGGCCGACACCTCCAGTGTCATCGCCAACCGCGGAGAAGGCGGACAGAACGAAATCGGCAGCGAGCTCGGCAATGCCCTCGGCATTATCCGGACCCGGGAACTGCAGGAAGCTTCCAAGATCACGAACATTACGCTGGCGAACCTCAGCGTGAAGCTCGACGATCCGATCTACGATTTCGGCTTTTCCAAAAGCCCGGACGAAACGCTGGAAAAGTGGGGCGAATCCGTCGCCTACGAGCGGCTGATCCGTCAAATCCGCCAGAAGCGGCCGGATGTGCTGATTCCCGCTTTCCTCAACGAAGCGTCCACGCACGGGCATCACCGGGCCATCAACGTGCTGACGGTACGGGCGTTCAAAGACGCAGGCAATCCGGCGATTTTCCCGGAGCAGCTTAAAGAAGGCCTTGCCGTATGGCAGCCGAAGAAGCTGTATCTCCCGGCCACGGACAAAGATTACGATGTCGCCCTTCCGGTCGGAGATTATAACGAAATTTACGGAGCCTCCTACTCCCAATTGGGTGAAGAGTCGCGTTTTATGCACAAAAGCCAAGGCATGGGCCGCCACGTAGATGAAGGTCCCGGCAACTCCTATTACAAGCTGGCAGGGACGGCGGGGAACGACAAGGCAGCCGTTTCGAAAAGCAGCTCGCTCTTCGAGGGTATTTCCTTTACGTTCGAGGATCTTGCCAAAGAACTGGACACCAAAGGCAAGGACAACAAGATCGTCAAAGATCTGAAAACCCTGCAGCAGGATGCCAATGAAGTTATAGCCGCTTATCCGAAATTCGCGAGCGTCGCACGCGAGGTTCATGAGATGAAAGCGGACGTAAAGTCAGCGATTGAAAATGTGGAAAAATCCACTTTAGAATCTTCTATTAAAACAGATCTCCTTCATAGGCTTCAGGTGAAAACCGATCAGCTTAACAAAGCAAGCATGGAAGCGGCCTCTCTGACCGTTAAAGTGAAGCCCGTATCGGGCGAGCTTGTAGCCGGACAGACGGCGAAGGTAGCGGTTACCGCACACAGTGGCGGCAGCGTGGATGTCTCGGACATCGCGATGAAGCTGAACGTTCCCGAAGGCTGGACGGCCAAGCCGGCGGGCGTCGCCGAATTCAAGAAACTGGGCTACAACCAGACGGTCAAGACCGAGTTCGAAGTGACCGTTCCGGCGAAATCCGCCGACTTCAATCCGTACGCCCTGCCGCTCATCAGCGCTGATGTTACATACACAGCCTACGGCACGCAGGCAAACGTCCACGCGGTACCGGACAACGCGGTTGCCGTTCTTCCGGCAACGTCCCTGACTCTCAGCCCGGAAGCGGCCGTGTTCAATACGCTTAAGCCGGACGAAGCGGTACCGGTGAAAGTAACCGCCCGCAATTACGCGCCGGGAGCTTCCAAAACGACCGTGACGCTGAAAGCTCCGGAAGGCTGGACGATCGAGCCCGCTTCCCGGGAAGTGAGCTTTGCGGCGAAGAACGAAACGAAAGCCGTCGAGTTTACCGTGAAAGCGCCGAAGGGCGTGAAACCGGGCAAGGTGGAAATTTCCGCTGTGGCCAAAGAAGGGCAGACCGACACGAGCCGGACGGTGCAGGTTATTTCGTACCCGCATATCGGCACGACCTATTACGTTAAGCCGGCCACACTGACGATTCAAGCTTTCGATCTTAACTTGCCTAAAGATCTTAAAGTCGGCTACGTTTCCAGCGGCTTTGACAATATCGACGCCGTTCTGCGCCAGGTAGGCGTTAACGTGACGAATCTGGATGCGAAAGCGATCCAGTTCGGGGACCTGTCCCAATACGATACGATCGTGCTCGGCATTCGCGCTTACGCGTTCCGTCCGGAGCTGATTCCGAGCAACCAGCGTCTGCTTGATTATGCGAAAAACGGCGGCAACCTGGTCGTTCAGTACCACAAGCCGGAAGACAAATGGACGCCGGACCTCGCTCCGTACCCGATCAAAATCGGCCAGCCTCTCATTCAATGGAGGGTAACCGACGAGAATTCGAAGGTCACCATGCTGGCTCCGGATCACAAGATTTTCAATACGCCGAACAAAATTACGGACGCCGACTGGCAGAACTGGATTCAGGACCGTTCGGCTTATAATCCGGCTGAGTGGGGCAAGGAGTATACCGAACTGATTTCCAACGGCGATCCGGGCGAGAAAGAATTTACGGGCACCTTCCTGTCCGCCGATTACGGCAAAGGCACGTACACGTACAGCTCGCTTGTGTGGTACCGTGAAATGCCTAGTCTTGTTCCGGGCTCCATCCGGATGTTCGTGAACATGATCAGCCTGAAGCAGTAAGATAGGCAGTCGTGATTTGAACTTGTACCGTTCTTTTATTTGAAAAAGCATGGCAGCCTTTCTTCAGGGCTAGTCATTATTAATGAAGAAAGACCGCAGCGGGGGATCTTCCGATCCTCCGTTCTATCGCGGTCCGCTTGATCAAAAGAGCAGTGACAACCTAAAGAAACCGGAGGGGATAAGATGCAGGCGCTAGATATTCACGGAAGGCATGCCGAGGCCGCTTTCGCGAGTGCCGCCTTTGCGGTCGTTCCGCTTGGCAGCTTCGAATACCACGGTCCGCATTCTCCGCTGGGGACGGATTTTTTTCTGGCCCAAGGCTTTGCCTCCCTTATTGACCAGGGGTTAAAACCGCTCGTATACCCGGCCGTTCCTTACACGGCATGTCCGGGCAAAACGAATGATTATCCCGGTACCATTTCCATCGATCCGGCCGTGTTTCATCGGTATTTGAGCGATGTGCTGGAAGGCATTTGCCGTTCGGGCCTGAGAAAAATCGTGCTGCTTAACGCCCATGACGGCAATATCGGCGTCTCCAGAACGGTAGCCGAGGAAGTGACTTCCCGCTGGAAGGATGCAAGCTTTCTCCTGATCAACTGGTGGCAGCTGGCTGCCGCCGACGCTCCGGAAAAGCTCGGATTTTTTCAAGGGACGACAGGAAGAGGACATGGCGGTCCTTACGAAATGTCCGCTGTCAAAGCGTTCCGTCCCGACCTGGTTCATGTTTCGGAAGAAGACGCGGAGCTGACTCCGCCTCCCCCGCTTTCCCCGATGCCTTACGTATTGGTGGAAGGCACGCCGGAAGGCTGGGAGGGCTACACGGGGCACATCCGCCAGATTTCTCTTCAGGCAGGCGACTGGATTGTAGGCGAGGTTACGGCCAATATGAACGCGCTTATAGCGAACTGGCTTGGCCGCTGCACTCCCTGAACCCGCACAGAGTCTGCCGGCATCATAAACATATAGAAAGTACCATTAGGAGGAATGGACTGCATGAGAAACCGCGAACAGATTTTACAGGAAGAAGGGGCGGCTTTTCCGGGACTGACTTATACGGAAGCTGTGCTTAAACCCGCATTCAACGAAGCGAAAGCAAGCCTTCTCGGCCCCATGATGGCGATTAACAAAGCGCACCTGATTATGCTCAAGGACCAGGGGCTCGTTACCGGAGAAGAAGCGGCGCAAATCGCGAAGGCGATCCGCGGGCTGGATCTGGAAGGACTTCGCCGGGCCGAATATACCGGCCAGTTCGAAGACCTGTTCTTCCAGGTGGAAAGCGATCTGCTGGAAGCGGCGGGAGACATCGCCGGCAATCTGCATCTGGCCCGCAGCCGCAACGATATGGGCATCTCGATTTACCGCATCGTGCTCCGGGAGAAGCTCCAGACCACGATCCGGGGAGCGCTTGCCCTGAAAAGCCAGCTGCTCGCCTTCGCCGAGGAACACGCCGAAACGATCATGATCGGCTATACGCATACCCAGCAGGCGCAGCCGACAACGCTTGCTCACTACATCATGGCGGTGGCGGATTCGCTCGACCGGGATGTGCGCCGCCTCCAGGCCGCCTACGCCAACTGCAACCGCAGCAGCATGGGCTCCGCCGCCCTGACTACCTCGGGGTTCAATATTTCCCGGGAGAGAATGCAGGAACTGCTTGGCTTTGACGAGCTGATTTACAACTCCTACGACGCCATCGGCGGTGCCGATTATGTCGGGGAGATTGCGACGGCGGTGCAGCTGGCCGCCATTAACCTCGGCCGCTCCTCCCAGGATTTCCTGCTGTGGTGCACACAGGAATTCGGCGCTCTGCGCGTTGCGGACCCTTACGTTCAGATCTCGTCGATCATGCCGCAGAAACGGAATCCGGTCTCGTTCGAACATATGCGCTCGCTTCTTTCGAGCTGCGTGGGGAACACCCAGACCGTTCTGACGATGATGCACAACACGCCTTTCGGCGACATCGTCGACACCGAAGACGACATGCAGCCTTACGCGTGGAAAGCCTTGGCCGTCCTCGATCAGATGTACCGTCTCCTGTCCTGCGTCATCGGCACGATTCATGTGGACAAGGAAGTGCTGCGCAAGCGGACGGAAGGAAGCTTCGCCACGGTGACCGAGCTTGCCGATACGTTGGTGCGGACCGACAATCTGTCTTTCCGCAAAGCCCATCACATCGTCAGCGGCGTCGTGAAACGGGCGGTAGCCGAAGGACTGGCGGCCAACGAGATCACGCTGGAGATGGTCAACGGGATTGCCCGCCAGGTGATCGGCCGCGACTTATCGATTACGGAGGAAGCGTTCCGCAGCTCGCTGGACCCGGTCCACTTCGTCTACATCCGCACCCTGCCCGGAGGTCCCGCTCCGGACGAAATCCGCCGCACGATCGCAGACCGCCGCAGCCGCCAGCAAGCCCAGGAAGACTGGCTCCGGGACTCGCAGAGCCAAACGGAAGAGGCGCTGTCGCATCTGGATGCGGCGCTTGAAGGATGGAGCTCCGGCCAATGAAGGGGCGCAAAATTCCGCTGCTTGCCGTAGACGGCGGTGGAACCAAGTGCCTGGCTGTTTTTACCGGTAAGCAGGGGGAAATAGAGGGAACCGGCCGGGGAGGTTCCTGCAATTATCAGACGACAGGCACGGAAGCGGCCGCGGATGAGCTGGTGCGGGCCATGCGGATCGCCAGAGAGGATCTGCCGGAGCCTGCCGGCCCGGACGAAACGCTGAGCGTCGAATGCGCCGTCTTCGGAATGGCCGGGCTGGATACCGGCTATGACCGGGAGATCATTGAAGCGCTCGTCCGGGAAGCCCTCTCCAAGGCGGAGATTCGGGCGGACCGCATCGTTGTCGAGAACGACGGGCTTGCCGCGCTGCTCGGAGCGACGGACGGCAAACCGGGCGTCCTTCTCATTGCGGGCACCGGCTCCATCGTCTACGGCGTCAACGTGCAGGGATGCAGCGCACGCGCGGGCGGCTGGGGTTACAGGGTCGGAGACGAGGGGAGCGCGTATTGGATCGGCAAGCAGGCTCTTACGGCCATTCTGCAGAGTTTGGACGGCAGACAGGGGCCGACAAGCCTCGCCCGCAGAGTGCTTCCCTATCTTGACCTCCGCTCGGAGGAGGAGCTGTACAACTGGGTCTATTCGGCGGACTACCGGGTAGACACCGTTGCGGAGCTGTCGCTTCTCGTCAGCGATTCCGCGCGTGAGGGGGACGCGGCTTCCATGCGTATCCTCGAAGCTGCGGCGGATGAGCTTTTTTACGGGGGGCGGGCCGTTATCGACAAGCTTGGAATGAAAGACACTTCCTTCACTTTGATTCTCCAGGGCGGGGTTCTCCAGAATAATGAATTTGTGCGGAGTCGTTTAACGAAAAAATTGCGCGAATTCGCCCCTTCATGTAATCTGGAAGAAATAAAAAAAGAACCGATTTACGGAGTAATCGCCCAGGGGCTCACCCTGCTGCCGTAAACCGGAGGAGGGTCGGGGACGTTATGAGAAAAACGCTGCTCTTTGTTTTTGCGCATCCGGACGACGAATCGTTTGCCTGCGGAGGCACGATCGCCAAATATGCGGAGCGTGGACATGCTGTCCATCTGGCCTGCGCCACGTCCGGCTGCAAAGGCAAAACAGGGGAGTATACGTTTACCTGCAGGGAAGAGATCGCGCTGTACCGGGAAGGGGAGCTCCGCCGGGCGGCAGACGTTCTCGGCGTTGAGCAGGTTCACTTCTACCGCTACCCGGACGGCGGCCTTGCCGGGGTCCGCGAAGATCTGCTGGCCGCCCGGGTAGCCGCAACGATTCAGGCCCTGCAGCCTCATCTCGTCGTCACGTTTCCCCCGGACGGAGTTACGGGGCATCCCGACCATATCGCCATTTCCAAGGCGGTGCTGCGGGCGGTCGAGGGATTAGCGGCGGACGGTCGGGCCGCGCCCGACCTTTATTACGCGTCCATTCCGAACTACTACGACCACTGCGGAGACTGCGGGCCGTCCGAATGCTGCCCCATTACGGCACGCGTGAACATATCCGAATTCCGCAGCCGCAAGGGAGAAGCGCTCCAGGCGCATAAAAGCCAGGTCTATTCCGTGGACCGGGCTTACCCGGGCGTCATGCACGGCGATTATTCGGTTATCGGGCGCTACGAATACTTTACGCTTGTACGGAGAGGCGGCCGGCCCGCCGGGTTAAACAAATGCGCCGGAGAGATTCCGGTCGTTGAACTGGTCTGATTGTTCGATTTGTTATCGAATCAAAAAGAACCGCGAGAATCTTCCTTAAGAAAAGAAGGAGATCCGCGGTTCTTTTTTGTGTAAATATTATTTTTCGTTCGGATCGCTGGCGATAAACATAAATCCGATCTGATCCATATATTTAATGGTGTATTTAATGTTTTTTCTAACAATGGATTTATCTAATTTTTTGATATCCACATTATCCCCGATCAACCCTAAATCTTTAAAGACGGTGCCTCTCTCGTCGGCGCTTAAATTAGGATTGGTTGCCGTAACGATGAGACCGAAGGACACCATCAGATCAGCTCCGGATTTAGGTGTTCCGTCCCCGTTTCCTAAAACATAAACCTCTCTTAACTTTCCGTCGCTTTTATTAACGGATCCGTTTACGTAAAGGTGCTCCGTCAACTTTGTCGAAAAAGTGTTCTGCACGGCTCCGTCTTCCACTTTCAGGCTGCCTATCTTCAAATCGGATTTGAATTCAGCGGCTGCCTTATTGAAGGCGGTCTTGAACTGGTTAGCGGTAATTCCGATATTTCCGAACTTATTATCGGATGTTTCCTTTTTATCGGCTTCTTTTTTAGCGTCGGTTGGAGCCGGCGTTGCCGTCGCGGGAGCTTCTTTTTGAACGACTGCATCAGCGGGTGGCTGGGTTGCGGCCGGTGTAGCGGCAGGCTGTTGTTTAGGTGCTGCTTCCGCTTTTTCTTTATCGCTGTTATTGTTGTTTGCCAATGCGCCGATGAATACGACGACGATCACCCAAAACCACCATTTTTTAAAAATCTGACTTTTCACACTTGACACCCTCTCGATATAGATAAATAGTCACAAAACAGATCTTAACAGAATAAGGAAAATACTTCTAGTCATAAATTGAATTATTTTGGCATGAATAATTTCGTGCTTCTTTCCCTCCTATAATCCCGCTCTTTTGATTTCCTCCCGGTAATCCGGTACACTTTATGGATGAACTTTTTGCAGGAGCGTCTGCGAGAGAATTTTCAAAATCAGCCGGGACGAGATCGGCTTTGAGGTGGAACCTTTGACTCATTCCTACGATAATGTAGTTTTATTTCCGAAAACGGCCGCTTCCTACGAGAAGCAGATGACCGAGCTGCTGGAGCAGGAACGCTATGAAGAAGCGGTCCGCCTGCTTCGTTACCTGCTGCAGTTCGCCAGGGAGGACGCCGAGAAACAAGCCCAGTGGAGAGCACTCCTGCAATGGCTGGAAACGATGTTCCCGGAAACTCTGTACGACGACGCCATCATGAAGGAGGGCGGAGAAGAGGAGGAGATTACCGAGGAAGATCTCAAGCGCCAGTCCGTCGCCGGAAAATCCGCGGAAGGCCGGCAGTATGTCGGGCGTCTGCTGGATATGCTCGAAGACGGTACGGATATGGAGCGGCAGATGATTGCCCTGGAGCAGCTTGCTTTTGCGGAGGACGACCGGATCGACGAGTTTGTAAAAGAGTGGCTCCATACGGCCCGGAGCCATCCTTTCGTCCAGTTCAGAGCCTTGCAGATGCTGAAGCAGCGGGGAGGCAAAGGGCCGGTCGTGCTTGCCCGCGCCCAGAACAAAATCGTGCTCCGCACCGAGGATACGCCGCTGAAGCTGGAAGATTTTCCGGAGCGGATCCGCGAGATGGTTTACCGGGTTCAGCAGATCAGCGAGTCTGAGCAGCCGGACTTCGGTTTTTTTGCGGAGCAGACGTGGATGGAATTTCTCAAAACGGTGTACGGCACGGAGTTGTACACGTCCATGAGCAACTGCCGGGAAGAAGAAGTGGACGTCTGGGCGAGCGCCCTGCATACCGTTCTTCACGAATCTTTGTTCGGGAGCGCGGACAGGGAGCACCTGCGGGAGCAGTACGGGATCACCGCTTCCATGCTGCAGCCGTGGGGCGAAGCTTACGCTTGCCTGCAATCTTTTATCCAGGCTTTGTACACGGGCGGGTAAAATAAAGGCATTCCAGTCAGTCGCTTGAAAAAGCAAGGTTTTGTGGTATACTAGAATGGTTATAATGGCCACTAAAAGGCTTATAAGCTTATTTACGAGGTCAGAACGTGAAAAAATACTTGTCAGGGTACATTTTTGGAGGGGAAAGCATAAAATGAAAGCAAGCTGGGAAAAAATAGAGAAGAACACTGCAGTTCTTGATATCGAAGTGGAAGCGGAGCAAGTTGCCGACGCTCTCGACAGAGCTTTTAAGAAAGTCGTAGCCAAAGTGAACGTTCCGGGATTCCGCAAAGGTAAAGTACCGCGGTCCATCTTTGAAAAGCGTTTCGGCATCGAAAGCCTGTACCAGGATGCACTGGACATCATTCTGCCGGAAGCTTACATGCAGGCCGTTCAAGAAACGGGCATCGAGCCTGTTGACCGTCCTGAAGTGGACGTTGAACAATTCGGCAAAGGCCAAGCCCTGAAGTTCAAAGCGAAAGTAGCCGTGAAGCCGGAAGTGGAACTCGGCGACTACAAAGGCATCGCGATTCCTGCAGCCGACAGCGCGGTAACTCCGAAAGAAATCGACGAAGAGCTGGAACGCCTGCAGCAAAGACACGCTGAGCTTGTCGTGGTTGAAGAAGGCGCGGCGGCTAACGGCGACATCACGATCATCGACTTCGAAGGATTCGTGAACGGCGAAGCGTTTGAAGGCGGCAAAGCGGAGAAGTATTCCCTTGAGCTGGGCTCCAACAGCTTCATCCCTGGTTTCGAAGAGCAAATCGTCGGCATGACCAAGGACGAAGAGAAGGATATCGAAGTGACATTCCCGGAAGAATACCACTCCGAGCAGCTTAAAGGTCAAGCGGCTACTTTCAAAGTGAAGCTGCATGACATCAAACGCAAAAACCTTCCTGTGCTCGACGACGAGTTCGCTAAAGACGTAAGTGAATTCGACACGCTCGAAGAGTACAAGCAGGACATCGCGAAGAACCTGGAAGAGAAGAAGAAGCAGGAGGCGGAAGTTCAGCGTGAAACGGCCGTGGTTGAGAAGGCCGCAGCTAACGCGAACGTTGAAATCCCGGCTTCCATGATCGAAACCGAACTCGACCAGATGGTAAGTGAATTCGAAAGACGTCTGCGCATGCAGGGCATGACGCTGGATCTGTACTTCCAATTCTCCGGCCAGAACGTGGACGTGCTGAAATCTCAAATGAGAGAAGACGCCGAAAAACGCGTCCGCAACAACCTGGTTCTTGAAGCGATCGCGGTCGCGGAGAAAATCGAAGCGACGGACGAAGACGTGAACGCCGAGCTGGAGCGTCTTGCCGAGCAGTACCAGAAATCCGTTGAAGAGCTTCGTTCGATCTTCGAAGCTAACGGCAGCCTGGAAGGCATCAAGCAGGATCTGGCTGTTCGCAAAACCGTAGACTTCCTGCTCGCTAACAGCACGGAAGAGAAGGAAAAGCCGGCTAAGAAAGAAACGAAAGCTAAAAAAGCAGCGAAAGAGGAAGCTAAAGAAGAAGAAGCGGCCGAGTAAATCGCTTCGCCTTCACAGGCACTGCACGATCCCGACAAAAGCTGTAAAATAGGACACATACAAAGGCACGTAATCCAAAGCGTGCCTTTGTTTTACCCGAAAACAGCCGCGGAAACGATTTTTGGCGGGATTTATCCTAAAAATGACTTTACCTTTTAAACATGGTAAAATGAAAAGTAAGTACCCGCAAAGGAGTTGGTCCAATGAGTCTTATCCCTATGGTTGTGGAGCAAGAAGCCCGTGGTGAGCGTTCCTACGACATCTATTCTCGCCTGCTCAAAGACCGTATTATCTTTATCGGCAGCGCGATTGATGATGATGTGGCTAACCTTGTCATTGCCCAACTGCTGTTTTTACAGTCCCAGGACGCAGAGAAAGACATTCACGTATACATTAATTCTCCGGGTGGCTCGGTAACGGCCGGACTCGGAATTTACGATACGATGCAGCATATCAAACCGGACGTGTCGACGATTTGCGTGGGCATGGCAGCGAGCATGGGTTCTCTGCTTTTGACGGCCGGCGCACCCGGCAAGCGTTTTGCTTTGCCGAACAGCGAGGTTATGATCCATCAGCCGCTGGGCGGTGTCCGGGGGCAGGCGTCGGATATCAAAATCCACGCCGACTGGATCATTAAAACGAAGCAGAAGCTGAATAATATCTATGTGAAGCATACCGGCCAGCCGTATGATAAAATAGATCGCGATACAGACCGCGATAACTTCATGAGCGCGGAAGATGCGAAGGCGTACGGTTTGATCGACGAAGTCATCACTCGAAGCGACCTGAAATCTTAAAGGAGTGATCCAATGTTTAAATTCAACGATGAAAAAGGTCAGTTGAAATGTTCTTTCTGCGGAAAGTCCCAAGATCAAGTCCGTAAACTCGTTGCGGGTCCCGGCGTTTACATCTGCGATGAGTGCATCGAATTGTGCACGGAAATCGTGGAAGAGGAGCTCGGACACGAGGAAGAGCTGGATCTTAAAGACATTCCGAAGCCGAAAGACATTTGCGGCATTCTCGATCAATATGTAATCGGCCAGGATCAGGCGAAGAAATCGCTGTCCGTTGCCGTTTACAATCACTATAAGCGGATTAACTCCCAAAGCAAGCTGGAGGAAGTGGAGCTGCAGAAGAGTAATATCATTCTCGTCGGTCCTACGGGAAGCGGGAAGACCCTTCTCGCCCAGACGCTTGCCAAAATTCTCAACGTTCCTTTCGCCATCGCGGATGCGACTTCCCTTACGGAAGCCGGCTACGTGGGCGAGGACGTCGAAAACATTCTTCTGAAGCTGATCCAAGCGGCCGACTACGATGTGGAGAAAGCCGAGCGCGGCATTATCTACATCGATGAAATCGATAAAGTTGCCCGTAAATCCGAGAACCCGTCGATTACACGCGACGTGTCCGGCGAAGGCGTACAGCAGGCCCTTCTGAAAATTCTGGAAGGTACGGTCGCTTCCGTACCGCCGCAAGGCGGACGCAAGCACCCGCATCAGGAATTCATTCAGATCGACACGACGAACATCCTGTTCATCTGCGGCGGCGCGTTTGACGGCCTGGAGCAAATCATCAAGCGCAGAATCGGGAAGAAAGTCATCGGCTTCAGCTCCGACGGACTGAAAACCGATTTGAAACCGGGCGAATACTTGTCCATGGTACTGCCTGAAGATCTGCTGAAATTCGGATTAATTCCGGAGTTCGTAGGACGTCTGCCGGTTGTTTCCACACTGGAACCGCTGGATGAGGCCGCTCTCGTTCGTATTCTCACCGAACCGAAGAATGCGCTCGTGAAGCAGTATCAGAAGATGCTCGACATGGATAACGTCAAGCTCGAATTCGATGCGGAATCGCTGGATGCTATCGCCAAGGAAGCCATTAAGCGCAACACCGGTGCCCGCGGTCTTCGTGCCATCATCGAAAGCATTATGCTTGATGTGATGTTCGACGTGCCGTCCCGCACGGATGTAACGAACTGCACCGTTACGAAAGATACGGTTCAGGATAAATTGACCCCTATTCTTTCCTCTCAGGAAGGCCAGGATGTCAACAAGAAGAAAGAAGAAAGCGCCTGATCTCGGTTGAGACTGGAGCTCATACTATAGAGTAACCGACAGCCTCCAAGCTGCCCGGCCTTGGCTGCCCGCTTCATCATTTGAGGCCGGCGCGGCTTCTGCCGATGCGGCGCGGAGGATGTTTGGTTCATGGGAGAGAAGACACGTATGTTTCACAGAAAAGATACGAGACCGGTTCGTGTCGGAGATTTAACGATCGGCGGCAGCGACGAGGTTATCATTCAAAGTATGTGTACGACGAAAACGGCGGACGTCAAAGCGACGGTAGCCGAAATCCACCGTCTGGAAGAAGCCGGCTGCCAGCTCGTCCGTGTGACCGTCAACAATATGGAAGCGGCGGACGCCGTCAAGGAAATCAAGAAGCAGATTAACATTCCGCTTGTATCGGATATTCATTTCGATCATCGCCTCGCCTTGGCTGCCATTGAGAACGGCATCGATAAAGTCCGGATCAACCCGGGCAACATCGGCCGCCGCTCGAAAGTCGAAGCCGTTGTGAAGGCTTGTAAAGAGCGGGGAATTCCGATCCGTATCGGCGTAAACGCCGGTTCTTTGGAAAACCACCTCTTGGAGAAATACGGTTATCCGACGCCTGAGGCGATGGTGGAGAGCGCCTTGTTCCACATCGGTATTTTGGAAGAGCTCGATTTCCACGACATCATCGTGTCCCTGAAGGCGTCCGATGTGCCTATGGCGATTGCCGCGTATACCCAGGCTGCACAGGCATTTAATTATCCGCTTCACCTCGGTATTACCGAGGCGGGAACGCTGTTTTCCGGTACGGTGAAGAGCGCCGCGGGGCTGGGCGCGCTGCTCAGCATGGGCATCGGCTCCACGATGAGGATCTCGCTCAGCGCAGATCCGGTCGAGGAAGTGAAAGTCGCCCGCGAGCTGCTGAAAACATTCGGCCTCATTACCAATGCGGCGACGCTGATTTCGTGTCCGACCTGCGGACGTCTGGACATCGACCTCTTTTCCATCGCGAATGAAGTCGAGGCTTACATTGCCAACCTTAAGGTGCCGATTAAAGTTTCCGTACTCGGCTGCGCCGTGAACGGCCCGGGCGAAGCCCGCGAAGCCGATATCGGAATTGCCGGAGCGAGAGGCGAGGGCTTGCTTTTCCGCTACGGGGAGATGGTTCGCAAGGTACCGGAAGCCGAGCTTCTGAATGAACTGAAGAAGGAAATCGACATCATTGTCCATGAATTCAACCGTACGGGTGAAATTCCGGGACGCCGCCAGCATCAAGAGCGTATCGAGCTCGCTCAGAAGCAGGCTCAAGCCCAGCATTCCTGATGCGGAAGAATTCCCCGGCTTAGGCTGGGGCGACCGGTACGAACGTTAAAAAAGCAAAGTCACGATCCTCTGGGATCGTGACTTTTTTTGTTGAAGCTTGAACTGACATTTGCACAAACCGGTGCTTGTCCTAAAATTAGTGTATGCCGGAATGCAATCCTAACTGTTATCGTCACCGTGTGCCGGAATTTAACCCCAAATTATTGTATGCAGAGTTTTGAACTATCCACAGAAGCGGGGTGGAGACGGTACCGGGCATTTTCGCCCTCCGCCATCCTGGAGCTTATTCTGGCAGCACTGCCGAAATCTTTTCGCCTGCTTTAGCCCCAAGCTGCCTTTCCCTGTTGAGCTACCGGTTGCCCGTTATTTTACCGGTAAAGGAGCGCTGCCTGCTTTCCCGCTAGGTCCGGGTCCTAAATCTCCATGCGCGATATAAGCGGCAACGGCATCCCGGATCGCTGCGGCGATTTTTTGCCGACCTTCGTCGCTAGTCATCCGTGTCCGGTCCTCCGCATTCGTGATAAATCCGACTTCCACGATAACCGCCGGGCTCTGCGCCCTTTTAAGAAGATAATACGTTTTACCGTGGATAGGAAGATGCCGGGTTCCGGAAAGGGCATTTAAGCGCTCCTGAATCTGGGTGGCTAGAAAAAGTGAACCCGCATTGTTTTGATGCAGCACATACGGCCCTTTTTTGGACCGGACGAAAGAAGAATTGACATGAAGCGAAATGAGCAGCTTCGGTTTAAGGTCGTTAGCCATCTGCATCCGCTGGGCAAGATCCCGAATATGCCGGCTGCGGTTATTGAGCCATTTGTTGTCGTCGCTCAGAGCGTAGTCTTTGTCGCGGTTCAATACGACCCGGTAGCCCGCTTTCGTCAGCAGTTGATAAGTCTGTTTGGCAACGGCCAGGTTGATGTCTTTTTCGAGCAGGCTGCCGTGAACGGCCCCGCCGTCAATGCCGCCGTGTCCGACATCAATCAGCACATCAGGCGGATTTATATGGCTGTTGGTTCTGGAAGCGTCTTTTGGCGGAACCGTGAAAAAGCCGGTGTCGGACGTCGGCGGGGGTTCTGCCTCGGGCAGCGATTCCGCATGGGCTTTCCCCGTAAGGAGCGACTTTCCGGCATCGGCTGCAAGCCTGGATGCCTGTGCTGCGGGATCGCCGGTATGAGGCTTGGTTTCGGCGAGCCGGTTTTGCGCTCCGCAAGCCGCGGAAAGCAAAGAAAAGCCGGTTATGCAAGCGGCCAGACAAGTGCCCGCCAGTAAACGTTTGGTAAACATCCGGTCCATCCTTTCCGGAATAAGTATACGCGTAGCTTTCTACGCCATCGGTTCTCTCATTCACTATTCGGGGAGAAAACATTTGAACGGCATGATTATTCCGTCACAGGAGGGGAATACTGCCATGTATGAGACCGGACCGGAAAGGACTGAAGATAAAATGGATATGAGCTTTAGTATGATTTTAATGTTGATTCAGGTGTTTTTTGCCGTTGTCATCGGGATGTACTTCTGGAATTTACTGCGCAACCAGCAGACCAACCGGTCTGCCATCGATAGAGAGTCGAAGAAAGAGCTGGAGAAGCTGAGAAAACTCCGGTCCGTTTCGTTGACCAAGCCTCTGGCGGAAAAAACAAGACCTTCCAGCATGCAGGATATCGTCGGCCAAAAAGAAGGGCTTAAAGCGTTAAAAGCCGCTCTGTGCGGTCCGAATCCCCAGCATGTGCTGATCTACGGTCCTCCGGGCGTGGGAAAAACGGCGGCTGCCCGGGTCGTTCTGGAAGAAGCGAAGAAAAATCCGCAGTCGCCGTTCCGCAACGAAGCGAAATTTACCGAAATCGACGCGACTACGGCCCGTTTCGACGAGCGGGGAATCGCCGACCCGCTGATCGGCTCCGTTCACGACCCGATTTACCAGGGCGCCGGCGCAATGGGCGTTGCCGGGATTCCGCAGCCGAAGCCGGGTGCCGTTACGAAGGCTCACGGAGGTATCTTGTTCATTGACGAAATCGGGGAACTCCATCCGATCCAGATGAATAAATTGCTCAAGGTGCTGGAAGACCGTAAAGTTTTTCTGGAGAGCGCCTATTACAATTCGGAAGACAACAACATTCCGAACTTTATCCATGATATTTTTCAAAACGGGCTGCCTGCGGATTTTCGTCTCGTCGGGGCAACGACGCGCACGCCGAATGAAATTCCTCCGGCTATCCGTTCCCGCTGTATGGAAATCTTCTTTCGTCCGCTCCTTCCGGAGGAAATCGGCGAAATCGCGGCCAATGCGCTGGCCAAAATCGGGTTCCCGGCGAATGAATCCGCTATTGACGTCGTCAAGCGCTATGCCACAAACGGCCGCGAAGCGGTCAATGTGATTCAGCTCGCGGCCGGACTCGCTCTGACGGACAAACGCGAAGAGGTGACGGCGGCCGATATCGAGTGGGTCGTCAACAGCTCCCAGATCCAGCCCAGACCGGAACGCAAAATCCCTTCGGAGCCGCAGATCGGTTTTGTTAACGGGCTTGCGGTATACGGTCCGAATTTGGGCACGCTATTGGAGCTGGAAGTTATCGCGATCCCCGCCGCCCGTCCGGGAAGCGGTTCGTTTAACATCACCGGAGTCGTCGACGAAGAAGAGATGGGCGGAGGTTCCCGGACGCTCCGCCGCAAAAGCATGGCCCGCGGCTCCGTTGAAAATGTGCTGACAGTCTTGAAACGGATGGGGCTGCGCACATCGGACTACGACCTGCATATCAACTTTCCCGGCGGTACGCCCATCGACGGACCGTCGGCGGGAATCGCCATGGCCACGGCGATCGCTTCGGCCCTTCACCAGATTCCCGTGGACAACAAGCTTGCCATGACCGGCGAGATGAGCATACACGGGAAAGTGAAGCCGGTGGGCGGCGTGGTCGCCAAGGTAGAAGCCGCCTTCCAGGCGGGGGCGACGCGCGTGCTCATTCCGAAGGAGAACTGGCAGGAGCTTTTCGCGGATCTGCCGGGTGTCGAGGTGGTCGCGGTAGAATCGGTCGAAGAGGTGCTTTCGCTTGCCCTGGGCCTGCAGATCGGCGGCAATGTCATTCCGATGCCTGCGGCGGGAGAGCAGATGATGACGGGCACGATGCCGTTCCTGCACGCGGGACCGACCGACGGATCGGAATCCGCCAAATCGTAATATTCCGTCTCCGGGCAGAAGCGGCTTTCGGCAGGGAGAAATTCCTTTCCGGGGGCCGTTTTGTGCCCAATTGGTGTTTTGCAGACAATTTTGTTAAAATGTTATCTACAGCATTAGCCCACCAGTAAAAAAGTGGAGGTGTCGGAACATGGGGACTAATAAAACGCGGATACGCCGCCTGCCGTTATTGCCTCTCAGGGGACTGCTCGTATATCCGAGCATGGTACTGCATCTGGACGTAGGCCGGGAGAAGTCGGTCAAAGCCTTGGAAAAAGCAATGATCGAAGACAGTATGATCCTGCTCTGTTCCCAGGCCGAAGTGAATATAGAAGAACCCGCCAAGGAAGATATTTACCGGGTCGGGACCATATCGAAAGTGCGTCAAATGCTCAAGCTTCCGAACGGTACGATTCGCGTGCTTGTAGAAGGAGTCGTCCGTGCGGAGATCGCGGAGTACATCGCCAACGACGAGTTTTATGAGGTCAACGCGAAAGAGCTTCCCGAAGAAGAAGTGAACGACGCCGAAATCGACGCGCTGATGCGTACGGTGCTCAATCAGTTCGAGCACTACATTACGCTGTCCAAGAAAGTAACGCCGGAAACTTTGGCAGCGGTATCCGACATTGACGAGCCGGGGCGACTTGCCGATGTCATCTGCAGCCATCTTTCCCTTAAAATCAAAGATAAGCAGGATATTCTGGAAACGGTGGACGTGCGAAGCCGTCTGGAAAAACTGCTTAGTATTTTGAATAACGAACGCGAAGTGCTTGAACTGGAACGCAAAATCAGCCAGCGCGTGAAGAAACAGATGGAGAAGACGCAGAAGGAATACTACCTGCGCGAGCAGATGAAGGCGATTCAGAAGGAACTCGGAGATAAAGAAGGCCGGGCCGGAGAGATCGAAGAGCTCCGCAGCCAGCTTGCCGCTTCGGAAGTGCCGGAGAACGTTCAGGAAAAAATCGAGAAGGAAATCGACCGTCTCGAGAAAATGCCTTCCACGTCGGCGGAAGGAAGCGTTATCCGCAATTATATCGACTGGCTGCTCGCCCTCCCGTGGACGAAGAAGACGGAAGACGATCTCGATATTCATAAAGCGGAAGAAATTTTGAACGCCGATCATTACGGACTGGAAAAACCGAAAGAACGCGTGCTGGAATATTTGGCGGTCCAGAAGCTCGTCAAAAAGCTGAAAGGGCCTATCCTTTGCCTTTCGGGTCCTCCGGGAGTAGGTAAAACGTCCATCGCGCGTTCGATCGCGAAATCGATGAACCGTGAATTCGTCCGCATTTCACTGGGCGGGGTCCGGGACGAGGCCGAAATCCGCGGCCACCGCCGCACGTATGTCGGGGCTATGCCGGGACGGATTATCCAGGCCATGAAGACGGCCGGCAGTGTGAACCCGGTGTTCCTGCTCGATGAAATCGACAAAATGGCGATGGACTTCCGTGGAGATCCGGCTGCCGCACTTCTTGAAGTGCTCGATCCGGAACAGAACAACACGTTCAGCGACCACTTTATCGAAGTGCCGTTCGATCTTTCCAACGTGATGTTCATTACGACGGCCAACGCCCTGCACAACATTCCGCGGCCTCTGCTCGACCGGATGGAAGTCCTGTACCTTCCGGGCTACACGGAAATCGAGAAGCTTGAAATCGCGGACAGCTACCTGCTGCCTAAGCAGAAACGCGATCACGGGCTCGAAGACGGCCAGATGGTGATGAACCGCGATGCTCTGCTCCAGGTGATCCGCGAGTACACCCGCGAAGCGGGCGTCCGCAATCTGGAGCAGCAGCTTGCCGCGATCTGCCGTAAGGCCGCCAAGAAAATCGTCTCCGAACCCGGCCGGACGGTTGAGGTTACGGTCGACACCGTCAAAGAAGACCTCGGTCCGCCTAAATTCCGCTATAATATGGCGGAAGAGCAGGACCAGATCGGTGCCGTGACGGGTCTTGCCTGGACGGAAGTGGGCGGCGATACGCTGGTCATCGAAGTCACGGTTATGCCGGGCAGCGGCAAGCTGACGCTGACGGGCAAGCTCGGCGACGTGATGAAGGAATCCGCCCAGGCGGCATTCAGCTACACCCGCTCAAGAGCGGAGCAGCTCAAAATCGCGCCGGATTTCCATGAAAAGAATGATATCCATATTCATATTCCCGAAGGCGCGATTCCCAAAGACGGACCGTCGGCGGGGATTACGATGGGAACGGCGCTGATTTCCGCGCTGACGAACATCCCCGTGTCCAGCCAAGTGGCGATGACCGGGGAGATTACGCTGCGCGGCCGCGTCCTCCCGATCGGCGGACTGAAGGAGAAGGCGCTTGCCGCGCATCGCGCGGGAATCCGCACCATCATCCTGCCGAAGGACAACGAGAAAGACATCCGGGATATTCCCGAAAGCGTCCGTAACGATCTTACGTTTATTCCGGTCTCTCATATGGACCAGGTACTGGAACACGCGCTCGTCAAGGAAGTGGATCTGAAGGCTTAAGCGCCGGAGATCTTCCCGTCTTCCTTTCCCCAAAGCGGAGACCGGGCGCATATCGATGAAAAGAGTGTGAAACATGAAGGTCAACCAGGCTGAATTTATTATCAGTGCGGTGGGACCGGGACAATACCCTGAGGATGCCTTGCCGGAGATTGCTTTGGCAGGGCGTTCCAACGTGGGTAAGTCTTCGCTCATCAACCGCATGATTTCCCGTAAAAATCTGGCCAGGACAAGCTCCCAGCCGGGCAAAACGCAAACCCTCAATTATTACCGCATTAATGATGACTTATATTTCGTCGATCTTCCCGGTTACGGCTATGCCAAAGTTTCCAAAACGAAACGTGCCGAATGGGGCAAGTTTATCGAAAATTACCTGCTGAAGCGGGAACCGCTGAAAGCGGTCATGCAGCTGGTCGATCTGCGTCACCCGCCGTCCAAGGACGACCAGGCCATGTACGCATGGCTGAAGCATATGGACGTGCCGGTTATTGTGGTTGCGACCAAAGCGGACAAGGTGCCCAAAGGCAAGTGGCAGAAGCACGCCAAGATCATCAAGGACGATCTGGAGTTTGACCGTTCCGGTCCTTTTATCATCTTCTCATCGGAAACGGGAATGGGGAAGGACGAGCTGTGGGAGATCCTGGAGTCCGCCATCGGCTGGGGACAGCAGGAGCCGGATAGCGAAGCTTTGCCGGAATCGGCCCCTTCGGAGCAATAAATTCCGTGGCCTCTCGTTAGGCCGCGGCCGCAGGGCGAGAACCGTCTCTTACGGAGACGGTTTTTTGCTGTCCGCCCGGTGAAGGGATGAACGCCGCGTAATGCCGAATGCCGCGGTCGGGGGCCTTGTACGGCCGAACATAAGAAGGGCGGAACGGTCTCTTGACGGAGAGCGGAAAACATTGTATTCTTTATTTAGACATTTATCTAAATATCTAATTAAGAACGATAAAGGATGTGCAGCCGACCGTGAACCAGCCTGCCGATTCCAAACAACTTCAGGATCACCACATTCGCTTGGCCCAGCTCATGTCTCCGCTTTATCTCCTGATACCGCTTGCCTTCTGGGCGTTTTTCGACTATCAGGGTGTGGCCGTAACCGTAAAACTTGTCCTCCTGGGCGCAGCCGGCTGGATAGCGGCTCTCGTTCTGAGAGGACCGGTAAGTTTTCTTGCAGCCCGGATGCCCGCCGCTAAAGGGCGCCTGCTGCTCGTGTCGTCATCCGGACCTCTGGAGGAGCTTGTCCGTCTGTTTACGTTGCTTGCAGCCGGTATGACGATCGGCTCCGCGGCTTCGATAGGCATAGGCTGGGCCGCGATCGAGATCGTGTACACGCTCGTAACTCTTTTCGCGGTAATCTCCCTTTCCAAGCGCACGGATGAGAAAGCTATGCAGGCCAAAGCCATGCTGGAGGCTCAGGGGACATACGGGGCCCATCCGGCATGGGGACTCATCGAACGGGTTTTCGCCAGCGCTTTCCACATCGGCGCCGCCTTGTGCATAGCCCGCTATCCCTGGTCGGTGGTCATTCTCATACCGGTTCATTCCCTGCTGAACCTGGCCGTAACGGCAGCCGCCAAAAAATCGCTGCCCCAGGCCGAAGCCATCGCCGCTTTCGTCGGAACGACAGTGCTTGCGATCGGCTGGCAGCTGTACTTGTAACCCGGAAACTGCCGCACACCCGGTTCCTTTCTATCATCCTGCTATTTCAAATAAGTTTTCATGAGGAGGTGAGGGTGGTGAACGATACCTTTAAAGCCCTGTCGGACCCGACGCGGAGACAAATCCTGAAGCTCCTGAAGGAAAGGGATTTATCCGCGGGCGAAATCGCCGACCATTTTCAAATGTCCAAACCGAGTATCTCCCATCACCTGAGCGTCATGAAGCAGGCTAAGCTGGTGCTGGACGAACGCAAAGGCCAAAGCATTATCTATTCGCTGAACACGACCGTTATCCAGGATGCTCTGGGATGGTTGATGGATTTTACGCATAAAGACGAAGGAGGAAATCAACATGACTAACGCGATTCGTAAAACGCCGAGATGGACGTGGAAGGACACCCTGCTGCTGCTCATTGCCGCCGCGCCCATCCTTTACGCCTTAGGGGTTTACGACCGATTGCCCGAGCAAATGGCTGTCCACTTCGGAACGGGCGGTGAAGCCAACGGATACCAGAGCAAAGGGGCGTTCCTGATTCTGATATCCGTCCTCAGCCTGGGTCTTCCTCTGCTGATGAAATGGTCGCCATCCCTGGATCCGAAACGTACGAATTACGAGAAATTCCAAGGGTTTTACGATCTTTTCCGGATTTTAATCACGGTTTTGTTAAGCGGCGTTTTCTTCATCACCCTGCTCACCAATCTCGGGTACGACGTGCCCGTCAACTTCTGGGTTCCGCTTGGCGTCGGCGCTCTTTGGATGGTGGTCGGCAACTATATGGGACGCGCGCGCCCCAACTATACGTTCGGCATCCGGACTCCGTGGACGCTGGCTGACGAGGAGGTATGGCGCCGGACCCACCGGATGGCCGGTCCCGTCTGGATGCTGGCGGGAGTCGTATTTATCGGAGTGTCGCTGTTCCCGGCGGTCGTGCCCGTCTGGTTCGGTCTAGTCGTTATTTTGCTGAGCGTGCTCGTCCCGACCTTATATTCCTTTCTTAAATACCGGGAGCTGAAAAATTAAATTCCTGACCGACGGTCGATAACGGCATTGAAAGTGAAAAGCGCGGATTCCGCGCTTTTTTTGTTTAATCGGAAGCATGAACGGGTAAACAGCCGTATGGAAGACTATTTTGGGAAGTCTATATGGAAAGCGATGAGTTTTCAAGGCAATTGGAGACTAAACGGTGCTGATAGCCAATTTTTTCAGGCAGGAGAGCGTTTTTTCCTGTTTTCGCCGGATTTTCATGCATCGCACGCAGGAATATTAAGTCTTGATGTAGTATAATATGAAGTAGGCAAGATCAAAGGCGTTGAAAAAATAGAATTGAGGGATTTCCATGGCACAGAGGTTAGCGACTGAATATGTCAAAACCCGCCTGCAATTAACGGAAGCCGAAATGTCCAAATTTGTCCAAATGTTTGCCGACCAGCAAATCACGGCTCAGGTCAAAGTCATCGAGAACGGAAACCAGGAGTTTGTCTTTCAGGAAGAAGCGGGAGAAGAGATCGTTCTTTCGTTTGAACGCGTCGGTAAGCAGTATATTAGCTCGGGATCCTGCCGTGTAACGAGTCTGCGTTTGACTAATCTTATGCGTAAGGCGATAGCGGAATTCAAAGGTTCGGCCATCGTTAAGCGGATATACGCTACGTTTGTGATGATGTACACCTACGAGAACGGCAAAGTCGTCAAAATCGTCGAGATCAAAGGCCAGCATACGAACGTCGTCTATGAATACCACGATACGCTCGGCCAGCTCGAGAACCTGTTCCGACGGACGGAGATCGAACGCGAAATCGGCATGATCCAGGATCAGATCAACCATCTGCTGGATATGCGCAATGAAGTTCCCTGCCCTTCGCTCAAGCGCGATATCGACGACCGGCTCAGCATGCTGACCCGCCGTTTGTTCGTACTCGAAGCGTAGACCGGCACAAGCCCGGCAGTAGGCCTACTATTTTACGTGCAAGTTAAGCTCTATATACAGAAGCGGGGAGCCTGTCCACAGGCTCTTTTTTTATTTTTTCCGTGAAGAAAAAAATGGATTCGGCCGATGCGCTTCCGCAGACACCAAGCGGGGTGCCGCTGCATAGTGTATTACGACAGAAATGCGGGGCGAAGCTTTCAAAAATGAATTTAGCGAATATGAAAAAAAACTATTGCATTTCTGTTCAATAGATGTTATTTTTAATTTCGTTGAAAACAATATAGGAACCAGGATTCACTCAGGACATTGAATGTTGCGAGAGATTATTCCCTCGGGAAGTGAATGACGTAGGTCCTAGCGGATGAAATGCGAGAACAATTTTATTCCTAGGAAGGGGGAACCGGAAGATGGAATATTCAACTTTCGGAAGACACGTTGCTGTAGATACTTGGGGAGTAGATTTTGAACTTTTGAACAATGCAGAGTGGCTGCAAGCCCAAATGGTAGACGCAGCTGAAGCGTGTGGAGCAACGGTCATGTCTGTTCAGTCCAAGCAATTTGAGCCACAAGGTGCCACAGTACTAGTACTGCTGTCTGAGAGTCATCTTTCCATTCATACGTATCCTGAGAGAGGTTTTGCCGCGCTGGATTGCTACACTTGCGGTGAAACGGTAGATCCTCAATTGGCTATCGACCACATGATCTCGCTGCTTAAGCCCGAGAAGGTCTATGCCAAGAAACTGGTTCGCGGAATGGGCGAGTTTGAAGTCGAAACGCCGGAAATCAAGCAAGCCGTATTGGCTAAGTAAGTTCGTTGTTTCAGTATACAAGATAAGCGTTTATATAAGTAAGATAACCACGGAGTCCGCATTCCGTGGTTATTTGTTTGTCAGGCCTCTCATACAATGGTACGGGTCTTCCTAACGACCCGGAAGGAGAGAGGTGCCGTGCGAAGCCGGATCAAATCGAAGATCATCGTGTTTGTGCTGGCAGCCGGGCTTATCGCCTGGCCGCTTACCAGCTTGTATGGCTATGTGACGAAAGGCCCGGCTAAGCCGGATGCGGAGCGTCTTTTGTTCCAAGTTTCTTTGTTTCAGATCGAACTGCTGAATCGTTTTTTGCAGGACGCCGCGCGTTCGGCCGATACACGGGAGCTGGATTCGCTTAAACAGGCCCTGTACACGGCCAGTTATACGCACGAGCGGCTCGTTCTTGCCGAAGGTAGCGAGAAGCTGCATACGCTGGGCAGCCTGCCTCAACTGATGCAGTACATACTGAGGCTGCAGATCGGCGGAGAACGGGCTCTTAAAGCGGATGAACAGGGAGTCCTGCAGGAATCCGCCAAGCTCTACGCGCAGCTTTACGAGGCCTACGGCAAGCTTATGACCTCCTCGGGGAGCGTCGTTGCTTCGCAAAGTGAAGCCGTGTCGAAAAATGATGAAGCGTTAAGAGAACTGCTTGAAAAAAAGCTGCTCCAATAATCGGTATATCTACAAGAAACATAGACCACACTAGGCATAGCGGCCGCCGGCAGCATTCAAAATTTAGTCAAAATATTTGTCGGTCACGAACGTCGGCTATGTTATAATAATTATTGTTAGCTGCAAAGAAAGGTAGGTGTGCCCCATGCATATTGTCGTCGTCGGATTAAATTACCGGACAGCTCCCGTCGCGATCCGCGAGAAGTTTACTTTTACACAGGAAGAGTTGTCGCAGGCGCTCGTGGAGCTGAGGCAGACAAAAAGCATACTGGAATGTGTTGTCGTGGCCACTTGCAACCGTACTGAAATCTACGCCGTGGTCGATCGTGTACACATTTGCGGGCACTACATTCGCAAGTTTATGGAAGAGTGGTTCGAGATTCCGCGGACGGAATTCAATAACCATCTGTATATATATGAACATGACCGGGCCATTGAGCATTTGTTCCGGGTCGCAAGCGGTCTTGACTCGATGATTATCGGCGAAACGCAGATTTTGGGGCAAGTGAAGGACGCGTTTTTGGAAGCCCAGCGTCTTGGCGCCACGGGCACGATTTTTAATACGTTGTTTAAACAGGCCGTAACGATGGCCAAACGCGCTCATTCGGAGACTTCGATCGGAGAAAACCCGGTTTCCGTCAGCTATGCCGCCGTGGAACTGGGCAAACGGATTTTCGGAAGCTACGAGGGCAAGAAAATTTTGATCGTGGGCGCGGGCAAGATGAGCGAGCTGACGGTGAAGCACCTGTACGCGAGCGGCGCCGAACGCGTTGACGTCGTGAACCGCACGTATGAGCGGGCATTGGAGCTGGCGGGCAAGTTCAACGGCCACGCTTACCCGATGGCGCAGCTTTACGAGCGGCTGGCCGAAGCGGACATCGTCATTTCGTCCACGGGATCGAGCGATTACGTGCTGACGAAGAAGCAGCTGCAGTCCGTGCTGCCCAAGCGGAAGTCTCGTCCGTTGTTCATGATGGACATTGCGGTTCCGCGCGACCTTGATCCGGACATCAGCGATCTTCCGGACGTTTTCTTATACGACATTGACGATCTGGAGGCTATCGTGGACAGCCATCTAAAGGAACGCAAGAAAGAAGCTGTCAAAATCGAGGAAATGATCGGCGCCGAGATTGCGGCTTTCGAACAGTGGACGAAGACGCTCGGAGTGAGCCCGGTTATTCACGCTCTCCAGGCCAAAGCGAACTTGGTGCATCAGGAAACGATGGAAAGCTTGTTCAAGAAGCTGCCGGACCTTGATGAGCGCGAGATGAAAGTGATCCGGAAATTGACCAAAAGCATTGTTAATCAGATGCTGAGGGACCCGATTCTGGCCATTAAGGAAATGGCTGCGGAGAAGAAGGGCGACGAGGCGCTTGAAATGTTTACGAAAATGTTCGCTTTAGAGGAACTTATGGCGGAGCAGGCACAAGCCGAAGCTTTGGAAGAAGCCAGAGCGGAAGCGGTCCAGACGGCTGCCCAGAAGCATGCCAAAGAAGAGCTGACCGGCGGATTTACGATGCAGCCGGCGCTTGCACGCTCCTGATTCCCGGTTCTCCGAGATAGAGGAAGGAGAAATGCCGTGTTCACTCGCAGCTTTGTGTACGATGCGATAATTTATTTATATGCCCTGAGCCTGCTGTTTTACTTCTCTGATGTTGCGCGCGCGAATCGGAGTGCGAAACGGATGGGTACGGGGCTGCTTTCTTTTGTATGGGTTTTGCAGACAGGCTATCTAGGCTACAATTTATATGAGCACCTGGGACGATGGGTGTTCTCCATGTTCGAAACGCTGTTTTTATTTTCATGGGTGCTCGTTACGGTATCGCTCATTATGAGCCGGTTTTTCCGGATTGAACTTGTGGTCTTTTTCGTCAATTTATTCGGGCTTGCCGTACTGGCTTTAAATTTTTTCAGCGATTCGAACGTTTCTCCCTTGATTGATTCCTGGAACGTCAACGACGAGCTGTTGTTTATTCACGTATCACTGGCTGTCGGCAGTTATGCGGCTTATACGATCTCGGCCATTTTCTCCGGCATGTACTTGTTCCTGCACCGCAAACTGAAGCAGAAGAGCTGGACGAATACGATGAAACGGCTGCCTTCCCTGGAAAAAATCGAGCGGTACACGTATGTGAGCGTCGTCATCGGAACGCCTCTGCTTATGCTGGCGCTGGCACTGGGGGTTGTGTGGGTGCTTATCGAGAAGAATGTCAACGTGCTGTTCGACTCGAAAGTCATCAATTCGCTGCTGGTGCTGTGCGCGTACGGATTTTACCTGTTCCAGCATCATTCGCTAAGCATGTCGGGTCCCAAGCTGGCGAAGTGGAATTTGGCGGCTTTTGTCATCGTGCTGCTGAATTTTATTCTTTCCAACGTACTCTCCGGGTTTCATAACTGGCAGCAGACGGGGGTCGGAGGATGAAGGAATACCCGGCGATGCTGCGGCTTCAGGGCAAGCGCTGCCTCGTTGTAGGCGGCGGGGCCGTAGCCGAAAGAAAAATCGCTTCCCTGTTGGAAGCGGGCGCGCTCGTAACGGTGATCAGCCCGTCGGCCGCCGAAGCCGTAGAGAAGTGGGCGGAAACCGGACGGATCGTCTGGCACCGCGGATGCTACGGAGAGCAAGCTCATTCTTACACAAAAGATAGTGTGGGTTCGGATAAGGGCCGGCCGGGCAAGGAGGCCGCCTTATATCCGGACCTCTCTCCATATCTCGTTGTTTTTGCGGCGACGGACAACCCGCAGGTCAACGAGCGGGTCCGAGCCGATGCCGACGAGGCGGGAAAGCTGGTCAGCGTGGCGGACAAGCCCGACGGCGGTAGCCTGGTCGTGCCGGCCGTGGTAAGGCGCGGCAAGCTGACCCTGGCCGTATCGACGTCGGGGGCGAGTCCCGCTCTGTCGGCGGCCATACGCCGCGACCTGCTGGAGAGATACGGACCGGAGTATGAGTCTTACGTGGATTTTTTGGCGGAGCTGAGAGAACTCGCCCGCCGCCGGGTCGGCGATATGCCGCTGCGGCACGAACTGCTCAGAGAGCTGCCCCACTGGCGTGTCCTGGAACGCATCGCCGCCGGTACATACGAAGTTTGGAAAACCGCGCTGCTGGACAGGCTCCGGGCGCAGAATACGGAAGAAGCTTTCGCCGCGGCCTGGATGGAAGCGGATCGGAATTAAAGCCGGCACCCGGCTGCGGGCCCGGCAGTGAATAGACATCTTCATGGCTTCATAGTAGAAACGGAGGAATTACACATGCGTACGATCGTCGTGGGCACCCGTCAGAGCGCACTGGCCCTCACTCAAACGAATCAGGTAATCGACGAATTAAAGGAACTGAGCCGGCAATACGGCATCGAATGCGAGTTTGAGCTTCGCAAGATCGTGACCAAAGGAGACCGGATTCTGGATGTAACGCTGTCCAAGGTCGGCGGCAAAGGGCTGTTCGTCAAAGAAATCGAGCAGGCGATGATGGACAAAGAAATCGACATTGCCGTACACAGCATGAAGGACATGCCGTTCGAGCTTCCCGAAGGGCTGATGGTTGGCGCGGTACCGAAGCGCCAGGACCCGCGTGATGTGCTCATCACGAAAGGGGAGAAGTCCCTGGACGAGCTGCCCCAGGGCGCGCTCGTCGGCACGAGCTCGCTGCGGCGTTCCAGCCAGCTGCAGCACAGCCGCCCGGACCTGCGCATCCAGCCGGTCCGCGGCAATATCGATTCGAGGCTGCGCAAGCTCGAATCGGAAGGCTTCGATGCGATCGTATTGGCCGCCGCCGGTATGCACCGGATCGGCTGGCAGGATCGCATCAGCGCTTACGTTCCGCCCGAAGTGTGCGTGCCTGCCGTAGGACAGGGCGCGCTGTGCATCGAATGCCGGGCGGATGACGAGTTCGTCTTGAATCTGCTGGGCAAGATTCAAGATGAAGATACGGCGTTCGCAGTCAGAGCCGAGCGCAGTTTCCTCGGCAGACTGAACGGAGGCTGCCAGGTGCCTCTCGGCGCTCACGCGACCGTCGAGCGTACCGGCAGCGGCACGGAGCTGTCGCTGACGGCGATGGTCGGTTCGCCGGACGGCGCCGAGCTGCTGAAGGAGACGCTGCGGGGCAGCGATCCGGAAGCGCTCGGCATAGAAGCCGCGGAGAAGCTGATCGCCCGCGGTGCGGACCGAATTTTGGCCGAAGCTTACGAAAGCGGGCAGATCGAGCAGCCGTAGGGCTGGATGGCTTTAGCGTTTTGGACAGTAGGTATATACTGCCGCTCCGAAGCTTTACATGAGAAGTCAGGGTAAAGGTTTTGGCGTATAGGGTCGGCGGGTGTTTGCTGGTGATTCGTGAGCGCATGGATTTCGCCGACCCTTACGAAAGCAGCCGAACCGAACAGACGTATGGGTCTGTTCGCTCTTACTTTTACAAATCGAGCATGGCTGCGGGAATGGATTTCCGTAAGAAGGAAGATCCGTTTCAACTTATCCGCAGAGCCGGCGTTCACGTTTAAATACCGAACGGCAGCGACGAATTCATCAATGCGAAAAACGCCTCGGCTAGTCGGCTCATAGTGAATGGAATTGGACGGCCCGGTGGCAAGAGCTTGACGGGCACGGGTTGCATTTTCAGTCATCCGATTAAGCAATTAGCAGTGAGGGATAGAGGAACGAGTGCAAGCAGCGGGGGAAAGCTTCCGATCGAGAAGCGGCAGAAGGAACGCCGGGGAAGAAATGGCGGGCCTTCCCGCAGAGACGGAAGCAGCTGAGAGGGAGTGGGCGAGTGGAGAGAGGGAAAGTTTATTTAGTCGGTGCAGGACCCGGCGATCCGAAGTTGATTACGGTCCGTGGGCTCCAGGCGATTGAGCGGGCCGACGTGATTGTCTACGACAGGCTGGCAAGTCCGAGACTGCTCAAACACCGCAAGCCTGATGCGGAACTGGTATTCGTGGGAAAGCTCCCGGACAAACATATGATGAAACAGGAAGACATTAACCGTCTGCTCGTGGATTTGGCCCTCCAGGGCAAAGTCGTGACCCGTCTGAAAGGCGGCGATCCGAGCGTATTCGGCCGTGTCGGGGAAGAAGCCGAGCTTCTGGCCGACCATGCGGTTCCGTTCGAAATCATTCCCGGCATTACTTCCGCCATAGCGGTTCCCGCTTATGCAGGCATCCCCGTCACACACCGGGATTTCACTTCTTCGGTCGCCATCGTAACCGGGCATGAATATCCGAACAAGACTTACACGAAGCTTGATTGGGAGCATTTGGCCAAAGGGATCGGCACACTTGTGTTCCTGATGGGCGTGGCGAATCTGGAGCAGATCAGCGAGGAGCTGATCCGCCACGGGAAGCCTGCCGATCTGCCGGTCGCCTTGATTCGCTGGGGCACTTGGACCGAGCAGCAGACGCTGACCGGTACCTTGGCGGACATTAGCGCCAAAGCGAAGGAGGCGGGCTTTCAGTCTCCGGCCGTCATTATCATCGGCGAAGTGGTGAAGCTGCGGGAGAAGCTGGCTTGGTTCGAAAAGAAGCCTCTGTTCGGCAAACGCGTGCTCGTTACGCGGGCGCGCAGTCAGGCCAGCGAGCTCGTCGCGATGATCGAGGAGCTTGGAGGAGAACCGGTCGAGTTTCCGGTCATCAAGCTCCAGCCGCCGAGCAGCCCGGACGCGCAGCGTATGCTGGACGAAGCTCTTCGCGGACTCGGCAGTTACAATTGGATCGTGTTTACGAGCACGAACGGAGTGGAGTTCTTCTTCCGCCGTATGCGGGAGCTGCGCCTGGATATACGCAGCCTGTCCGGCGTACGGATCGCGGCAGTTGGACCTAAGACCGCCGAAGCTCTGGAATCCCGGGGCCTGCTCGTCGAGACGCTTCCCGGGGAGTTTCATGCGGACGAACTGCTTGCAGAACTGGGGAAAGTCGTCCGCGCGGGAGAGCGCGCACTGCTGCCTACTGCAGACATTGCCCGCAATGCGCTTCCACAGGGGCTGCGTTCACTAGGTCTTGAAGTAAATGAGGTGGACGTTTACGAGAATGTTCCCGAAGTCGAAGGCGGCGAAGATGTGGTCCGGCTGCTGGAAGAAGGGCAGCTGCACATTACGACTTTTACCAGTTCCTCGACCGTTACGAATTTGATCGGAGCGCTTGAGAAGCTTGGAGTTCAAAATCCCGTATCCCTGTTGAAAAACACGGAAATCGCCTGCATAGGTCCGAAAACCGAAGCGACGCTGGCCGGTTACGAGCTGGCAGCGGCTTATATGCCGCAGGAAGCGACCATTTCGTCCCTTGTGGAAAGCATTGCCGCAGGCCGGGCCGTTAAAGCAGGAGAGCCTGCCGGCTCTTGAATCCGATAAACTTTTCGTTATGCGGCGGGAGCGCCGGTCCCAGGTTCAGGGTCCGCTGCCCTGCCGGCATGGATTAAAAGGAGGAAGTTATGATGAGTTTCCCATTAGTGCGCCACCGCCGTCTGCGCGGTTCGGCTGCAATCCGCAATCTCGTGCGTGAAAACGCGTTGTCCGTTAACGATCTGATTCAGCCGGTTTTCGTAGAGGCCGGTCATAATATCAAATCCGAAATTCCGTCGATGCCGGGCGTTTACCATTTTTCCCTGGATCGTCTGGAAGAAGAAATCCGCGATATTTCCGAGCTGGGTATCCAGGGGATTCTTCTGTTCGGTGTTCCCGAGACGAAAGACGCGGTAGGAACATCGGCTTTTCATGAGGAAGGTATCGTCCAGCAGGCATCGCGGCTGATCAAGAAGATCAACCCGAACCTGCTCATTATTGCGGATACCTGCCTGTGCCAGTTCACGGATACCGGCCACTGCGGCGTCGTGCATCATAATCCGGAAACGGGCTGCACGGATATCGCCAACGACGAATCGCTGGAGCTGCTCGTCAAAACAGCCGTTTCCCAGGCGAAGGCAGGGGCGGACATTATTGCTCCGTCCAACATGATGGACGGCTACGTGCATGCCATCCGGGCAGGGCTGGATGCGGAAGGTTTGGAACATGTGCCGATCATGGCATATTCCGTCAAGTACTCTTCCGCGTACTACGGACCTTTCCGTGAAGCGGTCGATTCCGCCCCGCAGTTCGGGGACCGCAAAACGTACCAGATGGATTCGGCTAACTCCCGGGAAGCGCTGCGCGAAGCCGAAAGCGACGTACTGGAAGGCGCGGATTTTCTGATGGTCAAGCCTGCGCTTGCGTACATGGACATTCTGCAGCTTCTTAAGCAAAACTTCGATCTTCCGCTCGTGGCTTACAACGTAAGCGCGGAATATTCGATGGTCAAGGCTGCGGCCCAGAACGGCTGGATCAACGAAAAAGAAATCGTGCTGGAAACGCTGCTTGGATTTAAGCGCGCGGGAGCCGATATCATTTTGACTTACCATGCCAAGGATGCCGCACGCTGGTTGAAAAACGTTTAACGAAAATACATTCCGTTATCTTTCTCCGCAGGAGCCCGGCCGGGAAACTGCGGAGTGTTTTTTATCCGGGTAAAATAGGGCGGGAGCCGGCTCAAACAGCCGTGTATAGATGAAACCGTATCCCAGGTAAACTATCGCTTTTATGAAAGTAAGAGCACGGAGCTAAGCCCGCTGCCGGCGGCTTTGTCAAACATTTGTCGGAAGTCGGTACGCGGTTCCGGTTGTGACCGGGGTATAATTAGGGCATAATGGTAACAAATCATGACAGGGTCAGGAGAAGGTGTCTTGTGATAAATAATGACCGTTTTATTCGAGCCTGCCGCAGGCAGGAAGTAGACCGGCTGCCTGTGTGGTATATGCGTCAAGCCGGACGCTACGATCCCGAATACCGCAAGATCAAAGAAAATTACTCGCTGCTAGAAATTTGCGAACAGCCGGAACTGGCTGCTGAAGTCACTTTGATGCCGGTAAAAAAGCTCGGCGTGGATGCGGCTATTTTGTATTCCGACATTATGAATCCCGTAGCGTCGCTCGGTATTCAATTCGATATCGTAAAAAATGTGGGGCCGGTGATCGATAATCCGATCCGCTCCCGTGAAGATGTGATGAAGCTGAAACCGATCGACGTGGAAGGCGACTTGTCCCATGTCATCGAAACGATCCGGATTTTGGACCGCGAGCTGACGGTTCCGCTCATTACGTTCGCCGGAGCGCCTTTCACCATCGCAAGTTATTTGATAGAAGGCCGTCCTTCAAAAAGCTATATTCGCACAAAAGAACTCATGTACGGAAGTCCGGAAGTCTGGCACGCGCTGATGGATAAGCTCGGAGACATGGTCATTACATATTTGCGGGCTCATATCGAGGCGGGCGCGAAAGCGGTCCAGCTTTTCGACTCCTGGGTCGGCGCGCTTGCACCGGAAGATTTCCGGGTGTTCGTCCTGCCTACGATCCAGCGGATTTTCCGCGAGCTCGGGGATCTGGAACAGCCGAAGATCTACTTCCCGGGTGTGAGCTCGGGCGAACTGCTTCCTCTGCTTGGAGACCTTCAGGCAGACGTAATCGGTCTCGATTGGCGCGTCTCCATTCCGGAAGGACGGAGAAGAACCGGAGGACGCTTTGCCGTCCAGGGAAATCTCGATCCTTACGTGCTTACGGCGCCGATGCCGGTCATCCAGGAGCACGCGAAGCGCATCATCGACCAGGGGATCACGGAGCCGGGTTTCATTTTCAACCTGGGTCACGGCCTGTTCCCGGAAGCGTCGCTGGATAAATTGAAGGAACTCACTGATTTTATACATGCGTATTCCGCCGAGGCGCTGGCCGGGCGGAACACGGGCAAGGGGGTCTGAGCATGAGCAGGAAGAAAGTCGGCGTACTGGTGATGTCTTACGGCACGCCCCAGAGCATGGAGGATATCGAAGCCTATTACACGCATATCCGGCGCGGCAACAAGCCGAGTCCCGAACAGCTGCATGAGCTGACAAGCCGTTATGAAGCGATTGTTGGAGGTGTTTTTCCACTGCGGGAAAATACGGATAATCAGGTAGCGGGTCTGCAAAGTGCACTGGCTTCCGAGCATGACGAGGTGGAATTCGTCTGTTTTCAGGGCTTGAAGCACGCTTATCCCTTTATCGAAGACGGTATTGAGCAAATGGCTCAAAGCGGAATCACGGAAGGCGTGGGTATTGTTCTCGCCCCCCACTATTCGACGATGAGCATCGGCAGCTATAACAAACGCGCACGCGAAAAAGCGGCCGAGCATGGCATTTCCATGACGTTTGTCGACAGCTACCATCTTCATCCGAAGCTGCTTCAAGCTCTTACCGAGCGGGTGGAGCGCGCGCTGGACAAGTTCGGAGAGGAGAACCGCTCCTCCGTCCGTGTCCTGTTCTCGGCGCACAGTCTGCCGGAGAAGATTTTGGAGCTGGGCGATCCTTACCCGGAGCAGCTGCTAGAAACGTCGCGGGCGATCGCAGAGAAAGCCGGCATCGAGAACTGGCAGTTTGCGTGGCAGAGCGCGGGCCAAACGGCAACACCTTGGCTTGGCCCGGACATTCTGGATGTACTGCGAACTCTCGCTCAGGAGGGCGAGAAGCGCGTACTCGTGTGTCCGATCGGATTCGTATCGGATCACCTGGAAGTACTGTACGATCTGGACATCGAGGCGCAGCAGCTTGCCAAGGAAATCGGCTTGCACCTGGAACGTACGGATTCGCTTAATACGGACCCGTTGTATATGCAGACGCTCAGCGATGCCGTATGGAAGCAGTACGGCGAATTGACGAAGCAAGTTTAAATGTGACGATAAGAGAGCGCAGACATTCGGATGCGCCTCTTTGCGATTTTATAATCCGGACGGCCTTAAGATGCGGTCCGGGCGGAAAGGAAGTAGCCCTATGAACGAGGCCCGTAAAGTAATTGTTGTCGGCGGAGGCATCACCGGATTGACCGCCGCTTATTACGTGCAGAAGCGGTTGAAGGAGGCCGGATGTGCGGCTGATGTTACCCTGGTTGAAGGAACGGAAAAGCTTGGCGGCAGAATCCATACCCTGCGTAAAGAGGGATTCGTCATCGAGAAGGGGCCGGATTCTTTCCTGGCCCGGAAGCTTCCGATCATTGAACTGAGCCGCGAGCTCGGACTGGAAGGGGAGCTCACCGGTACGAATCCGGAGGCGAAGAAGACGTATATTTTGCGGGACGGCACTCTGCATCCGATGCCTGCGGGACTCGTGCTGGGCATTCCGACGGATATAGAACCGTTTATGAGAACGGGTCTCGTTTCTGCAAAAGGCAAGGCGCGGGCGCTGATGGATCTGGTGCTGCCCAAGAAGGAAGACGACAAGGACGAATCTCTCGGCCATTTCCTTCACCGGAGGCTGGGCAAAGAAGTGCTGGATCAGATCGTCGAACCGCTTCTGGCGGGCATTTATGCCGGCGATACGTATGCGCTCAGTCTGCAGTCGACTTTTCCGCAGTTCGGCGAAATGGAGCAGAAGTACCGCAGTCTGATCTACGGCATGATGTCGAATCGGAAGAAATCCCAGCAGGAGGCTTTGAACTTGCCGGCACCCGGCCGCAATTCCGTCTTCCTGACCTACAAGAACGGCCTGCAGACGCTGGTTGAGCGTCTGGAGGAAGTGCTGCGGGAGGAAGGAATTGCGATTCGGACGGGCACGAAAGTAACGGAACTGCGCAAGGAAGGGGAGCGCTACGAGCTCGGGTACGAAGGCGGACAGCGGGAGACGGCCGACAGCGTCATTTTGACCCTGCCGACGTATCATTCCGCGGAGCTGCTGGGCGATCACCCGACTGTCGACAAGCTGAAGGCGATCAATTACGTATCGGTGGCGAACGTAGTCATCGCTTACCGGGAGAAAGACGCGAACGTCAAATTCGACGGATCGGGTTTCCTGATCCCGAGATCCGAAGGGCGCTCGATTACGGCATGTACCTGGACGTCCACGAAGTGGCTTCACACAGCGCCGGAAGGACACGTACTGCTCCGCTGCTATGTGGGGCGCTCGGGCGAGGAAGACTGGGTTCATCTCACAGACGAAGAAATCGTGGCTAAAGTCCGCAAGGACGTTGCGGAGCTGATGGGCATCACGGCGGAGCCTCTGTTCTACGAAGTGACCCGCCTGTACCGGTCGATGCCGCAGTATCCGGTCGGTCATCTGGATCATGTCCGGGAGCTGCGGAGCGATCTTGCCGAGCGTATGCCGGGCGTGTACGTGACGGGCGCGGGCTTCCACGGCGTCGGTCTGCCGGACTGCATCCGTCAGGGACGGGAAGCGGCGTTCGAAGCGGTCGAGCGCTTGACGGGCGGAGCTGGCGGAGGAGCGGCTGGGGAGGCTTCGGCAGATGGCGTGAAGGCGGCTGCGAAGGTCTAGCGCAGAACCAGGGCCGTCGCCGGAGTCGCCGCCAGTGCCGCAACAGCAAACGTGAAAGCTGATGCGATGGATAAATCCCGGGCAGTGGTTCTTCACGGGATGCTTAAGGGCGCGATACGAGTACAAGAGCAAGTACAAGAGCAAGTACAAGAGCAAGTACAAGAGCAAGTACAAGAGCAAGTACAAGAGCAAGTACAAGAGCAAGTACAAGAGCAAGTACAAGACCAAGTACAAGACCAAGTACAACGCTCCGCACCGCAACGAGCCGCCGCTTGCCGAAATGAAGCAAGAAGCTGACTATGCTCACAGGTAACGCGCGCGGTGATAGCGAACGTCATGTACCTCTTACAGCAATCACGCGCGGAAGCGTGTATAATAGAAAATACTGACAAGCAGAAGCCGGGCCGTCTTTGTTCGTTGAAGCGTTCCGGCTTTAGTCAAGCGGGCGGCAGAGGACGGCGGTGGTTGGCGGTTTTACCGCATTCGTCTGTCCGAGCGGCCCGGTTGAGCTTATTGATGACTGAAACCAGGAGGTATCCGGCAATAATGGAACTGAATCACAAACGCAACGATACGAAGTCCGCGGCTGCTTTTGCCGAAGCCAAGAAAGTGATCCCCGGAGGGGTGAACAGCCCGGTCCGCGCATTTAAATCGGTCGGTCTGACTCCGATGTACATGGAGCGCGCAAGCGGCTCGCGGGTATATGACATTGATGGCAACGAATATATCGACTATATCGGTTCCTGGGGCCCTCTCATTCTCGGACATGCCCATCCCGAAGTGATCGAAGCCGTCAAATCGACGGCGGAAAAAGGAACGAGCTTCGGAGCGCCCACGCTGATCGAGACAGAAATGGCCAAGCTGGTCGCCGAGCGCGTACCTTCCATCGATATCGTACGGATGGTGAATTCCGGTACGGAAGCGACGATGAGCGCACTGCGGCTGGCCCGCGGTTTCACCAAGCGCAACAAGATTCTGAAATTCGAGGGAAGCTACCACGGTCATGCCGATGCGCTCCTGATCAAAGCGGGCTCGGGCGTAGCGACACTGGGCCTGCCGGACAGCCCGGGCGTGCCGGAATCGGTCGCCCAAAACACGTTGACGGTGCCTTATAACGATTTGGAGACCGTCAAGCTGGTGTTCGAAAAATTCGGCGAGGATATCGCCGCCATCATCGTCGAACCGATTGCGGGCAACATGGGTGTCGTGCCTCCTTTGCCAGGGTTCCTGGAAGGGCTGCGCGAAGTGACTTCCAAATTCGGGGCTCTGCTCATTTTCGACGAAGTGATGACGGGCTTCCGTGTTCATCTGAACTGTGCGCAAGGGTTATTCGGTGTGACGCCGGATCTCACCTGTCTCGGCAAAGTCATCGGCGGCGGGCTTCCCGTTGGCGCTTATGGCGGACGCAAAGACATCATGGAGCAGATTGCGCCAAGCGGTCCCATCTATCAGGCGGGTACGCTGTCCGGAAATCCGCTCGCGATGGCGGCGGGTTATACGACCCTTAAGCTGCTTGGACAGCCGGGCGTATATGAGGATCTTGAACGTAAGTCGGCCCGGCTGGCGGAAGGATTCCTGGCCAACGCCAAGGAAACCGGCGTAGCGAGCACGCTGAACCGCGTCGGGTCCATGGTGTGCCCGTTCTTCACGGAGCAGAAGGTCGTCAATTACGAGACGGCCAAAACGTCTGATCTGTCGGTTTTCAACCGTTATTTCGGCCATCTGCTGGATCTGGGTGTCTCGGTAGCTCCTTCCCAGTTCGAGGGTATGTTCGTTTCGGCCGCTCATACGGATGAAGACATCGAAGCGACGATTGAGGTGAATCGCGAAGCTTTGAAACGGCTGTAGGCGTTAGCCGGCTGTTTTGCTCGGATTTTCCTGCTGTATGATGAATCCCCGGTCTGTCAGGACCGGGGAATTTTGTGCGTATCAGTGCGGACGCAAGGAGCGGTGTTTGTGCTTGCATCGGGTTCCGTCCCGAGAGATCAGCCGTTTTTCCGCATCGCGCGAAGCTCCCAGCACGCAGCGCTCGGCGTCACATGAAGGTGGTCAACCACAGCTGGGGCAGCTCTCGTTTTCTGCCTTGTGGCGGGCCAATGCCGGAAAGCCGGCCGATGCCGTTCAGGGAAAGGGCGTACCGCTTCGCGCGGAGCTTGTTTTCTTTTAAAAGGCGGAGATGATAAAATGGGGAAGACTTTCGATGACGAACGGAGCTGTTTATTGGCATGAAACGGTATTATTTTTTTGATTTTCCGATTGATTTGATTTTTATCGTATTCGTATTTGTCGTGCTGCTTGCCGCCATGGCAGTCAGGCTGCGGAAGGGAGGGCGCTATCGTGACGGGCAGAAGAAAAGGGGAATGGATTGAGCTGACCCTCCCGGGCGATACGTGTACGTGGGAAGAGGTCCACGCCATACTGCCGGTTCCGCTCAAGCTGTGGCGCAGGCTGGAGCGCGAAGACGGAATCCGGCGCCAGGGGAAGAAAGTCCTGCTGAAGGTATTCCCTGACGAGCCTTCATCCGTGCCGGGAGAATGGACCGATCTGCAGGTATTGTTTGAAGACGATTATCTGCTTGTCGTCAACAAACCCGCGGGGATGGCGGTTCATCCGTCGGAACCGGGGCAGGGAGGGACACTAGCGAACGCGGTGGCCGGCTATTACGAATCCACGGGACAGAGCTGCGGTGTCCGCCACATCCACCGGCTGGATCAGGATACGAGCGGTGCCGTGCTGTACGCGAAGTATGAGCTGCCGCATCTTCTGCTCGATGAAGCGATGCGGGAGAAGGGGATCGGGCGCATTTATGCGGCCGTCTGCGGCGGCCGGCCGGTACCTCCGGCGGGAACGGTTTCGGCCCCGATCGGCAAAGACCGTCATCACCGGGCGCGCCGCCGTGTATCTCCCGGAGGGGACGCGGCGGTGACTCATTACCGCACGGTAGAGAGCTTCAGAGACGCGGCACTGCTGGAGCTCCGGCTGGAAACCGGGCGGACGCACCAGATCCGCGTGCATATGAGCCACATCGGCCATCCGCTGCTCGGGGATTCGCTGTACGGCGGACGGATGAGCGCTTTCGGAAGGCAGGCGCTGCACGGCGCACGCCTGGTGCTCCGTCACCCGGTTACCGGCGAGAATCTGGCCGTCGATGCCCCTTATCCGGAAGATTTCCGTAAGCTTCTTGCCGACTTGAACGTATAAATGCGAAAATGCAGTCATGCCGTCCTCCATCTCTCATATACATAGTAAAGAACGGAGTCCCGCGATAAGACGCAGCTTTACTAGAGGACAACCGAAGGGAGGATGGCAACGTTGACGGAAGAGCAGAACGGTCTGCGATTCGACATCTACGAACGCGTACATTTGGCGGAAGGAGCCGCCGCCATACGGGATCTGGACGATGTGGAACTGATTCCCCGCATAGAGGTAATACCCCAGCAGGAACAAGCTTTGTTGAAAGGCAGCCTGCTGCTGAACGGAAGCTATCTGGATGAGCAGGAAACGAAACGTTCGCTGGAGCATTCCATTCCGGTGGAGATTACGCTGCCGCTCAGCCGGGTACAGCGGATCGAGGATATTCTGGTCGATATCGAAACGTTTGACGTGGACGTGCTGAATTCACGGAGCCTGAATGTGACCGGGGTGCTTTCCCTGCACGGCGTGGAGATGGCATACGAAGCCGGAGGATGGAGCGAAGAGGACGAAGAGGTTGTTTTCGTGCACGAGACGGCTTCCGCTCCGCAGCATGCTCCGGCAGAGCAGCCCGGTATTGCTCCGGTGGAGCAGTCCGGTGAATCCGCCGGGGCAAGCGACGGCCTGCAGCTTCGCCAGCAGACGGAATATGCGGCCGCGGCGGACGGGCCGGCGAAGCAGCCGTCGGCATCGGCCCAGTTCTACGCGCAGCCGCAGGCTCCCGTTAATCCGGGCAGCGCCTACAAGGCCGAGAACCCTTGGCTGCGCGAGACGCGGGGGGAGCAGCCAGAGGCTCAGACCGCGGCGCCGTCCGCGCCGGCGCCAAGCGCCTGGGACCGGCTGGCCGCGCCAAAGTCACCTTCGCCGCAGGCGGATTCGTCCGCTGCGTATGCGGAGCGGTCTTTCGGCGAGCTGACGCTGAATCAGCTCTCGTCCGAGCGCTCCTACCGCAGCGCGGGCGAGGAAGAGGCGCAGGAGCAGCGCACGCCGTCCGCGGGTGCGGGTCAGCAGCCGCTTGCCCAGGCGGCGGACCCCGCTTCGGCCTCTCCGGGGGAGCAGGAGGCGGCCGGTAAAGCGGACGGCGGGGAAACGGCGCCGGCTTTCGGCGTCGAGGCGGAAGTCATCGAGCCCGATAAAGAGCCGGTGATCGCTTCCGTTCCCCCCGAGGAGAGCTTGGAAGTATTCGCCGGTGAAGAGCCTGCCGTGCAGGAAGAAACGAAGGAGCTGAAGGTGGCGTTCGGAAGCAAGAAGCAGCAGGACTCGCCATCGTCCGGAGGTTCCGGTCTCCAGTCGCTCTTCGCAAATGGTGCAGGCAGCAGCAGCGCATCCTCTTACGAGCGAACCGAAAAGGATGAGCAGGAATACGCCGCCGCGGCGGGCTCGGAAGAATCCAAGGCAGACTCCTTGGAGTGGAAAAAGCTTTTTATCCAAGCGGAAAAAGAAGATCAGCAGTTCCGCAAAGTGACGATGTGCATCGTACAGAAGGAAGACTCGCTCGATCTTATCGCCAAGCGGTATGAGATCAATCCGAGGGAGCTGCAGCTTTACAACCGGCTGGAGGATCAGGAAGTCAGCCCCGGACAGATCCTTTATATCCCCGGGAAAGCCGTGTTTTCTTCCTCCGACCAGTAATCCGGCGGACATTCCGGCAAGTCCCCCGAGGTTCGATAAGTTCGATGAGGTCCGATAAATTCCGATAGCACCGATGAACAGAATAATTGGGGTTGAAAGAGGAGCCGCCGCGTGCGGCTTTTTTCTTTTGGCCGGCGGGAAGCCGGGCAGAGTTTTGAACATGAAAAGGAAAGTACAGGAGAAGCCCCTAAAAATTTGAATGGAAACGCTTGCAAAAAACAGCTCTTGAGACCGTATCGGATTGGGCTGAAAGAAGGAAGGCGTGCGCCTCCTTGTGTCCAAAGTCACTGCCCGGAGGCTAATATAACCTGAACCGGCCGAAAAACGGCTGTTTCCGCGGGGTTGAGTCGTTACGGGAGAGCCCAATGTCGGCTTTTCCGCATGATAAGCACGTACCGGACGGGAATTTAGTAGCGGTATTGCCCGGAAGACTGGGACGGAAAAAGGGATTTTGTCCCGGTTTTCGGAAGAGGTAGGTACAAGCCGGGACTATTCCAAGTGAAATTGTGGGAATTAAATGTCCTTCTTTTTCCGCCCCTAAATCCGTCCCTAAGACCTAGCATAGTTACCCTGTCCCACCCCCAAATCGAAAATTGAGCCGAATGGCTTTCCCTGGGACCTGTCTTTGGTAGCAACTGTTAAAAATACGTTTACGACCCCCTGAAAGCCCGCGGAGCCAGTCTTTGACAAGCATCGGGGGACTTTTACCGTGGAAAAGAAACATGTACGGACGGTTACGGCGTAGAGACAAAGGTCTGATTCGTTGTACCTTACAAGTCTCCGAAGAAAGCATTTTAACCGTGAAATACTCGAAAAAAATTATAAATAACTGGAAAATGTGATAAATAAAAACAAAAACAAACAGGAAATCCAGCTCATACTTCGCTTTGCAAAATAAGCAGTAGTAACTACATGAATTTATAACTATACACCCTCATGCAATCCATACGATTTGTGACATAATTTTAGTAACATTCGGATCTGGAGGGAAAATGAATGATTGATATCCATACCCATATCCTTCACGGTCTGGATGATGGACCAGGCAGCCTGGAGCATTCACTCGAAATGGCGCGAATGGCGGTGTCGAATGGAATATCGACGGTATTCGCTACACCTCACCACCGGACAAGCCGATATTTCACCTCTCCCGCTGAAATAGAAGAAGCGGTGGCCGGATTGAATGCATCCTTGCTGGAGCATGGCATTCCGCTTCACGTTAAAAGCGGCCAGGAGATCCGCGTTACCCCGAATCTGATTGACGACTGGTACGAGGATACGCTGCTTACGCTCGGCGGAACCCGGTATCTGCTGATTGAATGTCCCGCATACTCCCTTCCCGGGGAGCTGGCCGAAATTTGCCACGAATGTTCGGTTTTGGGGCTCGTCCCCGTCATTGCGCACCCGGAGAGAAATGCGGAGGCTGCGGGAGATCCGGACAAGCTGCTGCGGCTGGCGGAATGGGGAGCGGTGTTTCAGCTTACCTCGGACTCCATCCTGGGTACGTTCGGCTCGAAAGTACAATCACTCGCTTACGAGCTATGCTCCCGCCGGCTGATCCATCTGGTTGCGTCGGATGCGCATGATCTGGTCCGCAGACCGTTCAGGCTGAGCGAAGCCTACGCGAAGATAGAAGCGAAGATAGGCCGTGATTACGCGGAATACTGCCGCCGCAACGCCATCCGGGTAGCGAACGATCTCCCCTTGGAAAAACTGGAGCCGGTCTCAAGCCGGCCGCGAAGGCTTTTTGCGATGTTCCGCTAGATGGCGCACCTTTGTGCTTTAAGGTTACAAAGCGGCAATTAACCATTGTTTTAATGCGATGAAGCGTATGAAGCGGCGGCCCGGCTGCACGAAAGCCTTCATCCGGGCCGCGTCGTACGAATACCAAAGGAAAGCGAGGGATTCAATTCAGTGAGTATAGATTTTGAAATTAAACGGTATTTGGCTGTCCTCCGTAAAAGACTGTGGCTCATTCTGCTGATCGTGGCGGCGGGTTGTCTCATTACCGGCGTCGTAAGCAAATATTACTTGAAGCCCGTTTATCAGGCTTCCACGAAGCTGATCGTGAACTCCCCTGCGGACAACCAGGGAATGCTGAGGCTCGATATGAATGCGATTAACACGAATATTTCCCTGATTCACACTTACAAAGAAATTATCAAAACGCCGGCGATTATGGATCTTGTCGTCAAGGAGCATCCGGAATACGGAGTGACCTCCGACGATCTTATGCGGCGCATCCAGTTCAGTTCGGTCAGCGATACGCAGATTTTTACGCTGAGTCTTGAAGATGCATCTTACTCCAAAGCGGCCCAGATGATTAACACGGTGGCGCAAATGTTTCAGAAGCAGATTCCGAACATTATGAAAATCGACAACGTCTTCGTGCTGCACGAAGCGGACCCGGCCAAAACGCCGGCGCCGGTCAAGCCGAATGTGCCGCTTAACGTGGCCATCAGCTTTCTGGCTTCGCTCATGTTTGCGATCGGACTCGTTTTCGCACTCGAATATTTCGACGACTCCTTGAAAACGGAGGAAGACGTGGAGCATTATCTCGGCCTTCCGACCCTTGTAGCCGTTCCGGAAATACGGGCCGGAGATATGAAGCCCAAACGCACCCCGCTGGGGAAGAAAGTAGGTGAAGCATCCGGTGTCCCAATCCAGTAAACAGCGGCCGATTATCGCCCACAGCAATCCCATGTCGCCGATATCCGAAACATACCGCACCCTGCGGACGAACATTCAATATTCCGGAGTGGACGGAGAAATCCGGACGCTGATGGTCACCTCGGCCAGCCCCTGGGAAGGGAAGTCCACCACCATCGACAACCTGGCCGTCGTGTACGCCCAGACGGACAAGAAGGTGCTGCTCATCGACGCGGACCTGCGCAAACCGACGGCTCACCGCACGTTCGGCCTCTCGAACCGCACCGGATTGACGGATGTGCTGACGCGGCAGGCCGAAGTGGAGGAAGCGCTCAAGGAGACGGACATTCCGGGCCTGTACGTCATGACCTGCGGCACCGTGCCGCCCAACCCGTCCGAGATTCTCGGTTCCCGGCGGATGACGGATCTGCTGGAGCGGCTTAAGCGGGAGTTCGACGTGATTCTGGTCGATACGCCTCCCGTTCTCGCCGTCAGCGACGCTCAGGTCGTGGCGACCCAGTGCGACGGCGTCGTGCTCGTCGTGAACGCGGGCGGCGTCAAACGCGAGCTGGTGCAGAAAGCGCGGGACAGCCTGCAGTTCGTCCATGCAAGGATACTGGGCGTCGTGCTGAATAAAGTCGCCCGCAAGGACGCCAAGATGAATACATATTACGACTACAGCAGCTGATTGGTTTGGGAAAAGGCGGCTTTATCCATTTAGATTCATCATCCTTTTATCAAAACGGTTTTCAACACTAAGGGAGGGGAAAAGATGAGTTATTCTAAACGGACGCCCATGCTAGTCCTGATCGACATGATTATCGTATGGGCGAGCATTTACCTGACTTTCCTGGCGCATTTCCGGGGCGGCATCCCGCAGGAAGTCATGAGTGTCATTATGCTCTACACACTGGTATCCGGTATCTCGCTGGCGTGCGCGATGTTCTACTTCCAGCTCTATAACCGGATCTGGCAGTATGCCAGCGTCGGTGAGATGGTAGCGATCGCCAAAGCGGTCATCGTATCTTGTCTGGTCTCGTATGCGGTGACATCGTTCTTGTCCGCGGGAGAGATTACGCTGTACATGTTCCTCCAGAATCTGAACGGCATCCTGCTGATGCTGGGCGGTTCACGATTTGTCTGGCGCGTGTTCTGCGACAATTTTTACGGCAGCTCAAGGTCCCGGGGCGGCAAACCCGCCCAAAGGACGCTTGTCGTCGGAGCCGGAAGCTGCGGCGTCATGTTCGTGAAGGAGCTTGCGCACAACGACAGCTTCATGATGAAGCCGGTCGCCTTCGTGGACGACGATCCCTACAAACAGAAGCTTCAGCTTCACGGCATACCGGTCATGGGGAACCGCCTCGATATTCCCCGGATCGTGGAAGAGCAGCGGATCGACGATATTATCATCGCGCTGCCTTCGGTGTCGAAGACGCAGATTTCGGACATTATCAATATTTGCAAAACGACGAAAGCCCGTCTGAAAATCATTCCGCACATCCAGGAATACATCCAGGGAAAAATGGCGGCGAACCAGATGCGCGACGTGCAGGTGGAAGACCTGCTCGGACGCGATCCGATCCAGACGGATTTACAAAATATCGCCGATTACGTACAGAACAAAATCGTGCTGGTCACCGGCGCGGGCGGGTCTATCGGCTCCGAGCTCTGCCGCCAGGTAGCCCCGTTCAAACCGGCCCGGCTGCTCCTGCTCGGCCACGGCGAGAACAGCATTTACGGCATCGAGATGGAAATGCGCCGGCTGTTCCCGAACCTGCCGATCGAAACGGTGATCGCCGATGTGCAGGACCGGACCCGTATTGCGGACGTGTTCCGCGAGTTCGGCCCGCAGGTCGTTTTCCACGCCGCAGCGCACAAGCATGTGCCGCTCATGGAGCGCAACCCGTCGGAGGCGATCAAGAACAACGTGTTCGGCAGCAAAAACGTCGCGGAATGCGCGGACGAATTCGGCGCGGAGCGTTTCGTGCTCATCTCCACGGACAAAGCGGTCAACCCGACGAGCATCATGGGAACGACCAAGCGGATCGCGGAAATGTTTATCCAGAGCCTGGACAAGCACAGCAAGACGAAATTCGTGGCCGTCCGTTTCGGGAACGTCCTGGGCAGCCGGGGCAGCGTGATCCCGAGATTCAAGGACCAAATCGCCCGGGGAGGCCCGGTGACGGTAACCCATCCCGAGATGGTGCGTTATTTTATGACCATTCCGGAAGCGGTGCAGCTCGTCATTCAGGCGGGGGCTTTCGCCAAGGGCGGCGAAGTGTTTATTCTCGACATGGGCAAACCAGTGAAAATCGTCGATCTGGCGACCGACCTGATCCGGCTTTCCGGCTACGAGCCGAACGTCGACATCGATATCGAATTTTCCGGCATCCGCGCCGGCGAGAAGCTGTACGAGGAGCTGCTGACCAGTGAGGAAGGCATGTCCTCCACGATGCACGACCGGATTTTTATCGGAAAGCCGATGAACATCAACCGGACCGAGCTGGAATTCGAAATGCGCCGTCTCGAACGCGTGCTCGGCAGCGATCCCGAGGAAATCCGCGCGCTGCTGCAGCATCTGGTGCCGACCTACCGCAATGTTTCTTAAAACTCAAGCAGGAATGGAATTGAATCCGGGATGAGTATGAATACAACCGCGAAACCACTTACACAGCGTTCTTTATCGAAAATGCTGATGAAAAGCAGCTCGCTGTCCTTCTTGGTTAACGTGGGAGGAATCGGCATCGCGCTGATTCTGCAAATCCTGCTGGCCAGACAGCTGGGCGCCGTCAGCTACGGCTACTATTCGTTCGTCACGACCGTAGTGACGTTCCTTGTTTTCCCGACGAAGCTCGGGTTCGACACCGCCATCGTACGCTACGTCTCGTCCTACCGGGCGCACGGGCAGTGGGCGGAGGTGAAAGGGCTGCTCCGCCGGGCGAATCAGATCACGGCGGGGCTGTCGCTGGCCGTTACGGTCATTTCGCTTCTCGTCGTGCTCCTGATGAGCGGGACCATGAACGGCGAACTGCTCTATACCTACATAGCCGGTCTGCTCGGCATACCGGTAATGGCCCTGGCCCTGCTCCGCCAAAGCTCCCTTCAGGCGCTGAAGGAGATGCTGCACGCGCAGCTGCCGGAGAAAATCATCCGCCCGGTCGTGTTCATCGCGCTGCTGTTCCTCTATAACGCCTTCGCGGAGTCGAAGGCGGGAGCGGGCGAGGCGATGCTGCTCTTCCTGGCCGCCATGGCCGTGTCTTACGCCATAGGCGCCTGGGTGCTCAAGCGCAGACTGACCCCGCAGACCCGGGATGCCGGCACCGCCTACAACACCCGCGAATGGGTGAACGTGTCCCTGTCGCTCATGTTTGTCTCGGGCATGTACCTTGTGCTGGGCCAGCTTAACGTGCTGATGCTCGGCTGGATGGAAGGGACGACCGAGGCGGGGATTTACGGGGCGGCCGTCCGGATCGCGACGCTCGTTTCGTTCGGCCTGACGGCCATCAACATGACGGCGGCTCCTTTTATTTCGGAGTCTTACGCCAAGAAGGACGACAAGCAGCTCCAGCAAGTGCTCAGTCTGAGCAACCTGGCGGGATTCCTGTTTGCGGGAGTCATCTACGTCGCCTTCCTGTTTCTGAACGATCCCATTCTCGGCCTGTTCGGAGAAGAGTTCAAACGGGGTTCGCTGGCCTTGCTGATTTTGTCCACCAGCCAGCTCGTCTCCGCTTTCAGCGGACAGACGGGTACGCTGATGACGATGACGGGGCAGCAGAAAACGCTGGGACGGATTTTGGCCGGTTCCGCCGTTCTGAACATTGTGCTGAACCTGGCTCTGATCCCTGCCTTCGGCATGCTGGGAGCGGCCGTTACGAATCTGCTCTGCACCGTCTGCTGGAAAACAGCCATGGTGATCGTCATCCGGCGGAAGCTGAATATTTCCATCGGAATGTTTGCCTGGATGACCGCCAACAAAAAGCGAGGGAATTAACGTGAAACATATATTGCTTGCGGGTGTGCCCCATTCGACGAATCTGGGAGACGGGCTTATCGCCATGACCGTCAATCAACTGATCCGCACGTGCGGGGAATATACCGTCACCAACTTCGATTTGACGGCCGGTCTGTACAAAGAACCCGCTGAGGGCGGCGGATCAACCCGGGAAACCGGTAAGCCCGCGTTAACGCGCGACTACAAACTGAACGAAGTCAGTGTGAAAAAAAAGCTGACGCCGGATTTTCTGCGCTACATGAAGTCGTATTCGGTCCATAAGCGCAAGGACGCCGTACTCGGCGAGCAGATCCGCGAGCTTGTCACCCGGGCGGATGCGGTGCTGATCGGCGGAGGGCATTTGTTTATCGACACGTACTTGTCGTTTCCTATCGCCATGCGCCGTCTGGTCCGGGAAGTGAAGAGACAGGGCAAGCCGCTGCATGTCGTGTTCGTCGGCATGAGAGGGCCCTGGAGCTTTCTGGCCCGGAAGTGGTTTACCGATATTTTGCATTACGCCAAAACGATTTCAGTCCGAGACGAAGATTCGCTGGCTTATTTACTTTCCATCGCCCCGTCTCTGGCGCACAAGGCCGTGGCTTTATCCGATCCGGCGCTGGTTACCCTAGAAGCATTTCCGGGAAGGCGCGCGGCCGGGGACGCAGGAGCCGTTACCGCCCGGACCATCGGACTTGGCATCATGGACCCCAATGAGATGAGGCGGCATTCCCCGTACCAGTGGGAACGGGACGATTGCGCGGATTGGTGGTACAGCCTGGCGAAAGGGGCGGCCGACGGCGGCAGCCGCGTCCGGGTCTTTACGAACGGAGCGGATACCGACAACGCCTTCGTGGAACGGTACGTCAAACCGCGGCTGGCCGGAATGCCCGGCGTGGAATTCGCCCCTTATCCGGACGATGTCGGGGATCTGGTGGAGAGCATCCGGGACTGCGATACGGTTATCGCGCAGCGCCTGCATGCGTGCATCCCGGCCATCTCCTTCGGCAAGCCTACCTACGGCATCGCCTGGGACAAGAAACTGGCAAGCATTTTTAAAGATCTGGGCCTTTCCGGGCACGTGCTCGATTTCCGTACGGACCCCAAAGCGGTGCTTGCCGGGCTTGTCCCGGAGAAGAGCCGCCAGGAAGGCTCCGTCCGGATCGTCAACCAGAAGAAACGGGAGCTTGTTACTTACGTCGGGAGGATTCTGCATGAAGCCTAAAACGAAAATTCTTCACGTCGTCGGAAAAATGCATCCCGGCGGGATCGAAACGTTATTGATGAACCTGTACCGGACGATTGACCGGGATAAATACGAATTTCATTTTGCCGTACAGTTTGAAGAAAAAGGATTTTACGATGACGAGATCATCGAGCTGGGAGGGCGCATCTTCAGGCAGCCCCATCCGAAAAAAGGGCTGCGCGCCTTCCGCCGTGCTTTCCTCGCCAACTTGAAGGAGCACGGGCCGTATCAGGTCGTGCACAGCCATATTTACCAGTTCAGCGGCTACGTGCTGAAGCTTGCGGGAGAGATGAACGTCCCGGTAAGAATCAGCCACAGCCACAACACGCACGACAGCAAGCGGGAATCGTGGCTGCGCAACTTGTACCGCAGGTATATGCGGGGATTGATCCGCAGCAACTCCACGACGATGCTCGGCTGCTCCCGCTCCGCCTGCGAAGCGCTTTTCGGGCCCGACTGCTGGCGGGACGAGCGGGTCGTCGTGTTCCCGAACTCGATCCAGGTGCAGCCTTACGGGCAGCTGGAGAGAGACCGCTCGGCTTACCGCAGAGCGGTCGGGGTCACGGACCCTCATGTGCCCGTGATCGGGCACATCGGCAGATTCAGCGAGCAGAAGAACCACCGGTTTCTGCTCGAAATCTTTGCCCGCTTCCTGCGGACCCGTCCGGACGCTCAGCTTGTGCTGATCGGGGACGGACCGCTGCGCAGCGAGATGGAAGCCCGGGTCCGCGAGCTGGGAATTGCGGACAACGTGCACCTGCTCGGGGTCCGCAAGAACATCCCCGAGCTGATCGGAGCCTTCGACCTCTTCCTGCTGCCTTCGCTGTACGAAGGACTCGGCATCGTGGTCATCGAGGCGCAGGCTGCGGGCGTTCCCTGCCTCATCTCCGATCAGGTGCCCGCAGAAGCGGACCTGAAGCTGGGGCTGGTCAGCCGCCTGTCCCTGAACGAACCGGCCGAGACGTGGGCCGGGGCGATCCGGGAGCAAACCTCCGGATCGCGGCTGGACTGGCCCGTCCGGCTGGAGGCGCTGCAGGAGTGCGGATACGACATTCAGACAAGTGTGCGGAGACTGGAGCGGATGTACGCTGCGGCGCCATAGCCCCGCAGCCGGGCTGCCGAAGGGAGCGCCTCCCCTTCGGAACCTGTTCGTGATCGGATATGTACTCCTTATGCTGCTTCTGGAAAAAGGAATTTTTCTGCTGGATGAGCGCATGGGGATCATTTCTTTTTTCGTTCTGCTGCTGCCGCTCTTCTGCATGATCCGTTGGCCGGATCAGCCGTTCCTGCTGTATATCGGCTTTTGCGTGATGCTGATTGGGAAGTTCGTTTATGCGCTCACGGCGACTCCCTTGGCGGGTCCCGACGAAAATCATTATTACGAGCAGGTCGTCACGTACCTGGGACTGAGTGATTTTCTGAATTACGCTTTTGAGCATATTTCGACTTACCTGTTCAATTCGTCGGCCTACCCGATTTTCGGGCTGATGTATATGCCGTTCTTTAAATTTCTGGACGTGTCCGATCCGCTTGTCATCATCACGTACAATTCGGTGATGCTGATCTGGATCGCTTATCTGATCTATGCGCTGAACCGGTCGTTTTTCGGCTATGAGCAGGCAAACCGCCGTTTGTATGAAGGCTGGATCATTCTGGGACTGTTCGTCAGCCCGTCGTTCATGATGATGACTTCGCTTTTCGCAAAAGACGTCACGTGTGTGGCGCTCGGCCTGTACTGCACACATCTGCTGCTGAAGCGGAAGTACGTACTGTTCCTGCTCGTCATGCTGTACGCGACCGGCCTGCGCGACTATGCCATCGTGTATACGCTTTGCTTTTACCTGCTGTTTACGAAAAGATTCAAAACCGCAGTCGCCATGCTGGCCGTATCGGCCGGGGTGCTCGCCGTCAAAATCGGCGGACTGGGCATCGTCAATGCGGTATTGCTGACGGCTTTCCTGTTCCTGAGCCCAAATCCCATAAATCTGGAAAATTGGGACACGAACGTGATGTACCGTTCCATGGAAGCCGTCGCGATGCTTGTAGGGCTTGCTTTTGCGGTGCTGATGTTTATCCGGTATAAAGAGACGAGGGCGTTTTACGGAATTGTCGTGGTGCTGCTTTTCGCTTATGCCTGCACGCTGGTGCTCGTCGGCTATATGACCGTAACGGGCCGCGATCTGGAATACGGCGTCGGCACGATCGGGGACAACATGGTGCGCAAGAAGCTGCCCATTCTGCCCCTGCTGTATATGTTTCAGGCCTATACGGCCGGCTGGACGCTGAAATGGCTGAAGTCTATCCGGGACAAAAGGAGAGGAATCCATGAGAGGCCGAGACCGGTTTCACAAATTCAAAACGGTGCTGAACATCGTCATCCGCATTCTCCGTCTCTTCCCGAGGCCGGCGCTTAAGTACGCCTGGACGCTGACCGATCTTCTGCCGGACACGGCGGGTGTGGCGATGCGGTACTGTCTGCTGAAGTGCCTGGCGCTGAGCTGCGGAGACAATGTCTTCGTCGGCCGGTCGGTGGAGATCAAATATTGGGAGCGCCTGCGGATCGGCAGCAATGTCAGCATCCACAAGCAGTGTTACCTGGACGCGTGCGGCGAGCTTCAGATCGACGATGAAGTGTCCATCGCGCACCAGAGTTCGCTGATTTCCTTCCAGCACAGCTGGGAGGACGAGTCTCTTCCCATCCGCGACAATCCGGTCGTTTGTTCCAAAATCCATATCCACCGGGATGTCTGGATCGGCTGCGGATGCAGGATCTTGGCGGGCGCGAGCATCGGAAGCCGTTCTATCGTCGCTGCGGGTGCCGTCGTAACAAGACCGGTTCCCTCCATGACAGTGGCGGCGGGCGTGCCGGCCAAAATCATTAAGTCAATCAGAAAAGAGGGTCACTATGAACGTTCTGTGGGCACATGATCATACGTTTTACTTTACGGATTCGGGGAAATTTTACTCAAGCGGCAAGCTGCCTTACGCCGTATGGGAGAGGTATCTTTCCGTATTCGACTCTCTCACGGTCGTGTCCCGGGGCAAGAGAATGACCTCCGCCCATGAAATGGAGAAGAAAAGCTTGTCGAGCGGAGCGGGCGTCAATTTTATCGTCCTGCCCTCCCTCAGCAATCCCGTTAATAAAATTACGAAAAAAGGCTACGTCGAGCGCGTGCTGACGGAAGCGGTCATGAAAGCGGACGCGGTGATCGCCCGTCTGCCGAGCGAAATCGGCTCCGAAGCGATCGCCATTGCGAAGAAGCTGGGCAAGCCGTTTGCGGTCGAAGTGGTCGCCTGCGCCTGGGACGGTTTGTGGAACTATGGCAGTATGCAGGGCAAGCTGTATGCGCCGATCGCCACGTGGAAAACGAAGTCCGACGTCAAGGAAGCTCCCTACGCGATTTATGTGACGGAACAATTTTTGCAGAAAAGGTACCCGTGCCCGAGCGGCCGCACTCAGTCGTGCTCGAACGTCGAGCTTCCCGAGATGGGCGAAGACGTGCTGCAGCGCAGGCTGGAGCGGATCCGCAGCATGAAAACGCCGGTCACCATCGGTTTGATCGGTTCGTTAAACGGCAAAACTAAGGGCATCGACACCGCCTTGAACGCGCTGGCGCGGATCAAAGGCCAACTGCCCCCATTCAAGTTCCGCATTCTCGGGGACGGGGACAAGTCGCGCTGGATCGCGATGGCGGGCAGCCTCGGGCTGCAGGAGAACGTCCAGTTCGACGGCGTCCTTCCGAGCGGCAGTGCGGTGTTCGGCTGGCTGGACAGCGTGGATATCTACATCCAGCCGAGCTTTCAGGAAGGACTTCCCCGCGCCACGATTGAAGCGATGGGAAGGGGCTGTCCCGTAATCGGCTCGACGGCCGGGGGGATTCCCGAGCTTCTCGACCCGGGCTGCCTGTTCAAGCCGGGCCAGGACAAACAGCTTGCGGCTCTGCTTACGGGAACGGTCATCAACCGGGACTGGATGCTGGAGCAGGCAAGCCGGAATTTTGCCAAAGCGGCTAATTTCACCAAGACGAAGCTGGACCGCGACCGCAGCGAGTTCTGGCAGTCTTTTCATCAATATGTAAGCAGGGGAGTGTAGGCAGTGTCTATTCTGATCACCGGATCGGCCGGTTTTATCGGCTACCATTTGGCTTTAAGACTGCTGGAAAGCGGGGCGGAGGTAGTCGGTTACGACAATCTCAACGATTACTATGCCGTAACGCTCAAACAGGACAGGCTGAAGCAGCTTCAAAATTACCCGAATTATCATCATTATACGGCTGATTTATGCGACCACGAGCAGCTTAACCGGGTGTTCGGCGAGCATAATATCCGGGTGGCCGTCAATCTTGCCGCTCAAGCGGGCGTAAGATACAGCCTCGAGAACCCGAGGGCGTATGCCGATTCGAATCTGACCGGATTTCTGAACGTCCTGGAAGCGTGCCGGACTTACAAAATCGATCATCTCATCTATGCGTCCTCCAGCTCCGTATACGGCGCCAATACCAAAATGCCGTTCTCGACGGACGATTCGGTCGACCATCCCGTCAGCCTGTATGCGGCTACCAAAAAAGCGAACGAGCTGATGGCTCATTCTTACAGCCACCTGTATGGGATTCCGGTGACGGGGCTGCGCTTCTTTACGGTATACGGACCGTGGGGGCGTCCGGATATGGCGTATTTCTCTTTTACCCGCAACATTCTCGAAGGCAAGCCCATTCAAGTGTTTAATGAAGGCAAAATGCGGCGCGACTTTACGTATATCGACGATATCGTCGAGGGCATCGTGAGGCTGCTGGACCGTCCGCCCGTGCCGAACAAGGACTGGGACCGGGAAAATCCCGACCCGAGCACGAGCTACGCGCCTTATAAAGTGTACAACATCGGCAACAATTCGCCGGTTGAGCTCATGACGTTTATCCGGACGCTGGAAGAGAGCCTGGGTACGAGGGCGGATATCGAGTTCAAGCCCATGCAGCCTGGTGACGTAAAGGCGACTTTCGCGGATATCGATGCTCTGCAGAGAGATGTCGGATTCCGTCCGTCGACGCCCATTTCGGAAGGGCTTAAGAAGTTCGCCGACTGGTATGTCGGGTATTACGGGTCCGGATCTTAAAGCAAACGCATCTAAGTCGGAAAGGGGAGGCTTCGCTTGAGCAAAATCGCCCATATTTGTACGTCGGCTATCTCTCACAAAATTTTGGCGGACAAAATGTCCGTCCTGCAGCGGGCCGGGCATGAAGTCCACCTGATTTCATCTCCGGAAGGCTACGATGAGCAGGCGATGAAGAACAGCGGACTCAAACTGAAGTTCGTGCAGATGAACCGCAAAATACGTCCGGTGGAAGATGTGCGTTCGATCCTCCGGATGAGACGGCTTATCAAGCGCGAAGGCTATGACATCGTCCATACCCATACGGCCAAGGCGGGAATTATCGGACGAGCCGCCGCCTGGCTGGCCCGCACTCCGGTCATTATGCATACGAGCCACGGCCTGCCGTTCTATGAAGGCCAGTCCAAGACGGCTTATACGATTTACCGGACACTTGAAAAAATCGGCACGTACTTCTGCGACGCGCTTGCTTCCCAGAACCGGGAAGATATGCCGAAGCTTCAGTCTCTGAACGCGGGCAAGATCGTGTACTACGAAGGCAACGGCGTCGATCTGGACAAGCTGGACAAGGCGGCCGGCAAAATCAGCCGGGAAGAGCTGGAAACGTTAAAGGCGACCTACGGTGTCCCGCAAAACAAGACCGTTCTGCTCATGGGTGCGAGAATGGAGCCGGTGAAGGATCATCATTTTCTGCTGGACGCGCTTGCCCTGCTGAAAAGCCAGGGAATCACGGATTTCGTTTGTCTGCTGGCGGGCAAAGGGCCGCTGGAAAAGCAGATTCTCGAACGGATCGCCGAGCTCGGCCTGCAGAAGGAAGTGCTGCTGATCGGGCACCGTTCCGACCTGTATGCTTTTCTGAAAATGGCCGACATCGTCGTCCTGACTTCCGAGAAAGAAGGCATTCCGCGTTTTCTGATGGAAGCGATGGCTTTTTCCAAACCCGTGGTCGCAAGCGATGTGCTCGGTACGCGGGAGCTGGTCCGGCATGAAGATACGGGCCTGCTCGTTCCTTACAAAAATACGGGGGCGCTCGCCAAAGCGTTCCGGACACTCATCGAGAACAAAGCGTACGGCACCATGCTGGGCCAGGGCGGACGGTGCAGAATCGAGCGGGAATTCACCGAGCAGATCGTCGTCGAACGACTAGAAACGATGTACAAAGAGCTTCGCGCGGGAAAAAAAGAAAAGAGCCGCATCGGAAGATGGCTGGGACATGCCGTCCTGCGTACGGCGGATCTTGCCATCGCACTGCCTCTGGTGCTTCTGCTGCTTCCGGTCTACGCGGTCGTCGGACTTCTTGTCCGGATGAAGCTGGGGTCACCGGTGCTGTTCAAGCAGAAACGGCCGGGACGTTTCGGTCAGCCGTTCTACGTCTACAAGTACCGGACGATGACCGACAAAAGAGATTCATTCGGAAATCTTCTTCCCGACGAAGTCAGGCTTACCGCATTCGGCAAATTGCTGCGCAAGCTCAGCCTGGACGAAATTCCGCAGCTTTTGAACGTGATCAAGGGCGATATGAGTCTGGTCGGTCCAAGGCCGCTGCTGATGGAGTATATGGACCTGTATACCGATGAGCAGAAGCGGCGCCACTGGGTACGTCCCGGGATTACGGGGTGGGCGCAGGTGAACGGGCGTAACGCGATCTCATGGGAAGACAAGTTCAGACTCGACGTGTGGTACGTCGACAACCGCTCCTTCCGCCTTTACGTCAAAATTCTTCTGCTGACCGCCGTTAAAGTCGTCCGCAGGGAAGGCGTGTCGCAGGAAGGACAGGCCACGACGAACAAGTACACCGGAAGCGCCGCCTCCGGTATCGGAAGCTCGTCGTGAACAGGCTTCTCCTGATCGGCGACGGCGGCCACGCCAAGGTTGTGCGCGACATCGCGCGGGCCGGCGGGCGCTACGAGCTGGCCGCCGTGCTCGATGACCGCTATACGGCCCCGGCCGCCGGAGCGGACGGCCTGCTCCGCGGACCGGTTGCGCTGGCCGCCCGCATGCTCGCGGAAGACGAAGACCTGCGCGTCTTCGTCGCCATCGGCGGCTGCGCGGTGCGCCGCAGGGTCGCCGAATCGCTCGGCGCCCAGCCCGGCCGCTTCGCGCTGCTGATCCATCCCCGCGCCGTCGTGAGCGGGGACGCGAGCCTGGCGCCCGGCACCGCCGTGATGCCGGGCGCGGTCGTCAACGCGGGGGCCCGGATCGGCGCCCACGCGATCGTCAACACCGGCGCAGTCGTGGAGCACGACTGCGTGATCGGCGACTACGCGCATGTGTCGCCGAACGCGGCTCTGGCGGGCGGTGTCGCCGTGGGAGCCGGGGCGCACATCGGCATCGGCGCCTCCGTGATCCAGGGTCTCGCCGTCGGCGAGTGGAGCACGCTGGGCGCCGGAGCCGTGGCCGTGCGCGATATTCCCGCCGGATGCACGGCGGCGGGCGTGCCTGCCCGGGTGATCCGGCAGGCGTGAGCGGCTGAGCGGTCCGAACGCCGTGCAGGCGCAGTGGGCGCCTGGGGTTCGCACGCGTTGCATTGACCCGTCAGGGGCGGGGTACTGTAGGCGGGGGTGCCGCTTCGCGGGTGCCGAGCGAGCTGTCCGGCAGCGTGCCCGTTTGCGGACGGCCTGCGTCATGCCGCACCGCAGGCGCACCGGGAGCTGAGCCGCACTGCACTCGGTGCAAGCGGATTTATTGCAAGGATTCCAATTCTGGTTTTATAAATCGTGTACCGCACTGAAAGAACGGAGGTCTAAACCGTCCGAAACGTGCAGATGACGGTAGAACACTCTTACTCCATTTCAACGAATGACCGGATCAATCAAAAGGAGGACCGAATATGGCCGCACAGCTACAAACTCATTCTTCACCGGCCCGCGCCGCACAGCTGCAAACAGGTGCCGTTCCGGGCACCACGGATGGTCTGCCGGGAACCGGCCGGAGCCGTATTCTCCTGTCTCCTCCGCATATCGGCGAGGAGGAGCAGAAGTTCGTCCGCGAAGCGTTCGAGACGAACTGGATCGCTCCGCTCGGACCGAACGTGGACGCGTTCGAAGCCGAGCTGGCGGCTTACACCGGCTCGAAGGGAGCCGTGGCCCTCAGCTCCGGCACCGCCGGTATCCATCAGGCGCTGCGTCTTCTAGGCGTAGGCCCGGGCGACCGCGTCCTGTGCTCTTCGCTCACGTTCGTCGCCAGCGTCAACCCGATCATGTACCAGGGTGCGGAGCCTGTGCTGATCGACTCGGACGAAGCGACCTGGAACATGTCGCCGGCTGCCTTGGAGCGGGCACTCGCCGAGTCGAAACGGGAAGGACGACTGCCCAAAGCGGCGGTCGTCGTCAACCTCTACGGCCAGAGCGCGGACATGCTGCCGCTTCTGGAACTGCTCGACGCCTACGGCGTTCCCGTTGTTGAGGATGCGGCTGAGTCGCTCGGAGCGACCTGTTCCGGCCGGTCGAGCGGAACGCTCGGACGTTTCGGCGTCTACTCGTTCAACGGCAACAAGATCATTACAACCTCCGGCGGAGGCATGCTGGTGTCGGACGACCTGGAAGCCTTGGAGAAGGCCCGCTTCTGGGCGACGCAGGCGAGAGACCAGGCTCCCCATTACCAGCACAGCGAGGTCGGCTACAACTACCGGCTGAGCAACATTCTCGCCGGTGTCGGGCGCGGGCAGCTGCGTGTGCTGGATGAGCGCGTGAACGCCCGCCGGGCCGTGTTCGACCGGTACCGCGAGGCGCTTGGCGGCATCGAGGGCGTCTCGTTTATGCCCGAGGCTCCGTACGGGCGTTCCACGCGCTGGCTGACCGCGCTTACGGTCGATCCGGCCGCCGCCGGCATCACGACGGAACAGCTTATCGCGCGCCTGGCGGACGAGAACGTGGAGTCCCGGCCGGTATGGAAGCCGATGCACCGGCAGCCGCTGTACGGTAAGTGCGCCTACTACCCGCACGAAGAGGGAACAAGCGTGTCCGACCGCTTGTTCGAACAAGGCTTGTGCCTGCCTTCCGGTTCAAGTCTCAGCGAATCGGATCAGGATTTTGTCATCGGCATTCTGCTTCACGCTTTGAACGCTTAGAGCGACCCGCAGTTAACGACCATAAGGAGGAATGAATCATGAAAGTGCGTAAAGCGATAATTCCGGCGGCAGGTCTCGGTACCCGTTTTCTGCCAGCTACGAAAGCCCAACCGAAGGAAATGCTCCCGATCGTGGACAAACCGACGATCCAATACATTATCGAGGAAGCCATTTCGTCCGGCATCGAAGATATTCTGATTATCAGCGGACGGGGCAAGCGCGCGATTGAAGATCATTTCGACAAGTCGTTCGAACTGGAAGAAACCCTAGACAAGAAGGGTAAACACGGAGAACTTAAACAAATTCAAGCCATTTCAGATATGGCGAATATTCATTATATCCGGCAAAAAGAACCGAAGGGTCTCGGTCACGCCATCTGGTGCGCCCGCAGCTTCGTCGGCAACGAGCCGTTCGCCGTTCTGCTCGGCGACGACATCGTGCAGTCCGAAGAGCCCTGCCTGAAGCAGCTGCTCCGCATTCATTCCCGCTACTCCTCGTCCGTCGTGGGCGTGCAGCGGGTCAGCGACGAGGATGTTTCCAAGTACGGTGTAATCGCGCCGAGAGGTTCCTCCATTGAGCCTGATGTCTTTTTCCTGGAAACGCTCGTGGAAAAACCTTCGCGTAAAGCGGCTCCTTCCAACTATGCGATTATGGGACGCTATGTGCTGACTCCGGAAATTTTTGAAATTCTGGAAAATCAGGCGCCGGGAGCGGGCGGCGAAATTCAGCTGACGGATGCGATCCGCAGGCTGAACGAGCAGAAGCCTGTTGTCGCCTACAACTTCTCGGGCGTCCGTTACGATGTCGGAGACAAATTCGGCTTTATCAAAGCCACCCTGGATTTCGCTCTTCAGCGCGAGGATTTACAGCAGGATTTGCTGGGCTACATTCAATCGGTTCACGAGCAGCATGCTGCGCTTCACAATCCTATCAGTAAGGTGGCGAAGTAGAATGGAAAAAATTACAGTAGTCGGCAGTGGTTATGTAGGGCTTGTTTCCGGAACTTGTTTCTCTGAAATCGGCAACCGGGTTATATGCTGCGACGTCGATCCGTTCAAAATCGCGATGCTGCGCAAAGGCGAAATTCCGATTTACGAGCCGGGTCTCAAAGAGCTGGTGAAGAAAAACGTCGATGCCGACCGTCTGTTTTTTACTTCCGAAATCGGCGACGCCATCGAAGCGTCGGACATCATTTACATCGCGGTCGGGACGCCGATGGGCGAAAACGGCGAAGCCGATATGCGCTATGTGCACGAGGTTGCCCGTACGATCGGCCAACATTTGAACAGCTACAAAATTATCGTGAACAAAAGCACGGTTCCCGTCGGAACCGGGGAGCAGGTCCGGCAGATTATTATGGAAAACCGGAAAAACCGGTTCGTCCAGTTCGACGTCGTTTCCAATCCCGAGTTTCTACGGGAAGGATCTGCCATCGAGGACTGCATGAACATGGAGCGTGCCGTTATCGGCGCCACGAGCGACAAGGCGGCCAAGCGGATCGCCGATCTTCACGCCCCTTTCCGCACCCGCATCTTCCAGACGAATCTGGAGAGCGCGGAAATGATCAAATATGCCGCCAACGCTTTTCTGGCCACCAAGATTTCTTTTATCAACGGAATCGCCAACGTCTGCGAACGTGTCGGCGCCGACGTCACTTCCGTTGCCGCAGGTATGGGTCTGGACAGCCGGATCGGCGCTAAATTCCTGCAGGCGGGCATCGGCTACGGGGGAAGCTGCTTCCCCAAAGACACCTTCGCGCTTTCTTATATCGCCGAAGAAGCTGGTTTCGATTTCTCTCTGCTGAAATCGGTTATCGCAGCCAACGACGAACAGCGGCTCGTCGTCGTGGACAAATTGAAGCAGGCGCTCGGCTGCCTGGAAGGCAAAAAGATCGGTGTTCTCGGACTAGCCTTCAAGCCGAACACCGACGATATGCGCTATGCCCCGTCCTTGACGATTATTCCGGAACTGGTCCGGCTCGGCGCCTCCGTACGTGCCTACGATCCTATCGCGATGCAGGCCGCGCGAAATCAGATCGCCGAGTATTACGAAGATTTCGAGACGCTTGAAGAAGCGCTGGAAGGCTGCGATGCCTGCCTCATTCTGACGGAATGGAGCGAAATCGTCGAAATGGATCTGGCCCGGGTGAAACAACTGCTGACGGCCCCGATTATCGTGGACGGGCGCAACTGTTTCTCCGTCCGGGAGATGAAGGAGCGGGAGTTCGTTTATTATTCCGTCGGGCGTCCCGCCGTCACAACCGGAAGCGCAAATGCCAGTGCGGCCAAAACCGTCTCGCTCTAAGCTTTTATGGATTTTGCCTGTATTGCTGTGGACGCTGCTCGTCTTCCATTGGTCTCATCAATCGTTTCGCGAGCAGAGCATACAGCCTTTATTGCATAAACTTTTCACAAAGGAGGAGATTCATGACTACATCCCGCAGGTGACGGTGCGCTATCACCATACGATTATCCGGGCGCAGTCCGATCCGATGCGGTTCATCGAATTTATTTTCCGTAAAACAGCTCATCTGGTTGTTTATGCCGTACTTGCCGCACTTGCGTACCGGGCTCTTTCTCTTATGGAAAACCGGCGCGGAAAGCGGCTGCTCTTTTCCTTGCTGTATGTCATCGCTTTCGCGACGGGCGATGAATGGGTTCAATCGGCTGCAGCAATGCGTACCAGCGCAATACAGGATGTTGTCTTGGATACAGCCGGAGGCTTGGCGGGACTGGCGGCAGCCGTGTGGGCGGTGCCTGGGGGAATTCGGCTCTGGCGGGCAGGCAACCGGATTAAAAGGCGGGAGGCCGGGAGATGAACAAACGACGCCGCTTGTTCCTTTGGCTGGGGATAGGTATTCTTTTAGCGGGAATGGCGGGAAGTTTTGCCGCGGTCATGATTTCGGATGAGATAATCCGGACGGCGGCCTCCGCCGGCATAGGGCGGGAGGACACCGAATCGGAAGTGCCCGGCAGGGACGCGCCCGGCAGCCGCCCGGTTCCGGGCGGCGGGGTGCCGGCTTTGCCCGGTACGTACGCGCAGGACGGCTCCCGTCCGCAGGAGGCTTTCCCGGGCGTAAAAGCCGCGCCGGGCAGCGGGGAAGCTCCTGCATCTGGGGCGCCGTCCGCCAAGCCGTCCCCGAGTGAGGCAGAGCGCCGAGCGTCCGGACCGGCGGAGGCCGTAAGGGGGAGCGGAAGCGCGAAGACCCGCTCCCAAGACCCGGCAGCCATACCGGCGGACCGGGCCGAGCGCGTACGCGGGGAGATTTCCTGGGCAGAGCGGATGAAAATTACATCCGTACTGCTGAAACGGCTGCAGGCAAGCGACATCAAGCAGCTAAGCCTCCTGATGCAGGACGGTGTGTCACGCGAGGAAAAGAAAAAGGCGAAGGCGATTATTCTGGCCAAACTGAGCGAAGACGAGTATAACGAGCTGATCGCCATTGCGGGCAAATACGGCTTGAGCAAAGGCAAATCGTACCGGCAGTCCGTTAACGAGTAAGCTTTGGTTCCGGCAGAACGCCCGCCAAGAGGAGAGTGTAAGTGTGAAAAAGTTAAATAAAGCGCTCGTGGCCGCACTGCTGCTGGCCCTGTTATCCCCGGCTTTCCAGCCGGGACAGGCGAATGCGCAAGCGGAGGTCAACCAGAATGCCCGTGCGAGTTTCGATCAGCTCGCCAATAACGTGTGGGGCTTCCTGAATGAATACCTGCTCCCGATTCTTACGGGCGGCAATCAGAAGTTCCCTATCCCTAAGCCGGAGACTAAGCCTGTCCCGACACCAGTTCCAACACCGGTCCCAACACCGGTTCCGGATTCCGGTAACGGGAAAGGGCAGAATAACGGAAACGGCCAGGACAAAGGTCCGGACAAGGACGCCGACAAAGGCAGCCAGACCGGTGGCAACGGCCAAGATAAAGGAAACAACGGCAACAATGGCAACAACGGCAACAACGGCAACAATGGAAACAACGGAAACAACGGAAACAACGGCCAAGGGAATGGCCAGGGCAACGGTAACGGAAATAACGGAAACAACGGCAACGGCAATGGCAATGGCAACAATGGCCAAGGTAACGGCAACGGCGGCAAGGACCGTGACGACCGGTACGACTCCATCAACAAAGAAACGATTCAAAAGCTGAATGCGCTGAAATCGGCGTGCCAGCGTGATCTCGTTTCTTACGCGATCCAGTTTTCACAGGCCACGACAACGCATCAGAAATCCACTCTTTATAAGGAAGCTTCCGAGCGTTTCGCCCAGTGCGTGTCCGATTTCAGGGATATTGTGGGCAGTGCCCAGAATACGCTTCAGAATGAAGGATTCAGCACCGACATTATCAACGAGTATCAACGTGAGTACGATATTCAGATGGAGACAGGCCGCATGCTTCTTGATACCATCGTGAAGTAAAAGGTACGGCCGGTGACGCATCCAGCGTTGCCGGTTTTTTACGTCTTTTTTTCGCAAACCTACTATTATTAATAGACGTCCAGAAGAAACCCGAGATAGGCCAAAAAAAGCACGAACAAAAGAAAAACATCCAGGCCGTTGGGAAAGATCAGCGTGCGGACAAACTGAATGCAGATGAGCGGGAAAAGCACGCCCCGAACGGTGTACCGGGTTTTCCACCACCATTTTTGCATGAGTATCCCCCTCAGATAATAAAAATTTCCGCTACCAGTTTATGCGGGCGCCTTCATGGATATGATGAGTAATAGCCTTTTCGCATTGAAAAGATTGACGTTTTTGGTCCGTTTGGTTTATCATAAAGTGTAATTTAACGGTTTGCTTTACAAACATTTTTCATTACGTTGAATCGACGTGGATGGGGAGTAGTAGACGGCGAGCCCTTCAGAGAGTGGAATTGCAGCGCTGGAAGGTTCCACAGGGAAACAAACGGCCGTACGAAGTCGCCCCGGAGTTGTTTGCGTGAGCACTCATCCGCTTTAAGGCGGAAAAGTGTAGCGTGAACCGGCCCGCACCGTTATATGCGTCTCAAGTGTCACGTTTCGCTCGTATCGGGAGCAGGCGTGAAATGAAGGTGGTACCACGGAAGCACATCCTTTCGTCCTTTGCGGCGAAGGGATTTTTTTGTTAGCTGGAGCAGCTGCGCAAGGTACTTGAATGGAGGAAATGGACTATGGCAGAAACAAGCGATAAAAACTCGGTATCCATGCCGACAACCTACGATCCCTCGCAAAGCGAGAAAAAATGGTACGACTACTGGATTTCTAACGGATATTTCCGTGCCGGACAACGTCCGGACGCGGAAACTTATACGATTGTAATCCCGCCGCCGAACGTAACGGGAATGCTGCACCTGGGCCATGCGCTCGATTTTACGCTGCAGGATATTCTGGTGCGTACGAAGCGGATGCAGGGCTATGACGCTCTCTGGCTTCCGGGCTCCGACCACGCGGGCATCGCCACACAAACCAAGGTGGAGCAGAAGCTGCGCGAAGAAGGGCTTTCCCGCTACGACCTCGGACGGGAGAAGTTCCTGGAGAAAGTGTGGGAATGGAAAGACCTTTATGCGGAAACTATCCGCGAGCAGTGGGCGAAAATGGGCTTTTCCCTCGACTATTCCCGTGAACGGTTTACGCTCGACGAAGGCTTGTCCAAAGCCGTGCGCGAAGTTTTCGTGAGCCTGTACAACAAGGGCCTTATTTACCGCGGAAAATACATTATTAACTGGGACCCGAAAGCGCGGACCGCTTTGTCCGACATCGAGGTTGAATACAAAGAAATCCAGGGCAATCTGTATCATCTCGTTTATCCGCTTAAAGACGGCAGCGGCTCCATTACGGTAGCGACTACCCGTCCCGAAACGATGCTTGGCGATACGGCCGTTGCCGTTCATCCGGAAGACGAGCGTTACAAGCATATGATCGGAAAAATGCTCGTGCTGCCGGTGGTCGGCCGTGAAATTCCGGTGATCGCCGACGAGTACGTCGAGAAAGATTTCGGCAGCGGCGCGGTTAAAATCACACCGGCGCATGATCCGAACGACTTCGAAGTAGGCAAGCGCCACGACCTGCCGCAAATTCTCGTGATGGACGAATCCGGCACGATGAATGCGAACGCGGGCCCTTACCAGGGACTGGACCGTGCGGACTGCCGCAAGAAAATCGTCGCCGACCTGCAGGAGCAGGGAGTCCTCGTCAAAATCGAGGAACACGTGCATCAGGTCGGACACAGCGAGCGCAGCGGCGCCGTCGTAGAGCCTTACTTGTCCACGCAGTGGTTCGTGAAAATGCAGCCGCTTGCCGAGCGCGCCATTGAAGCGCAGAAGAACGGCACCGGCGTCAATTTCGTTCCGGACCGCTTCGAGAAAATCTACCTGCAGTGGATCGAAAATGTACGCGACTGGTGCATTTCCCGCCAGCTCTGGTGGGGACACCGCATTCCGGCCTGGTACTGCGCGGACTGCGGCGAAGTGACCGTCGCTCAGCAGGACGCTCATGCCTGCGGGCACTGCGGAAGCGAGAATATCCGTCAGGACGAGGATGTCCTGGATACCTGGTTCTCCTCCGCGCTGTGGCCGTTCTCGACACTCGGCTGGCCGGAGCAGACGGAAGATTTGCAGCGCTACTATCCGACGAATGTGCTTGTGACCGGCTATGACATTATTTATTTCTGGGTCGCCCGCATGATTTTCAGCGGTCTGGAATTTACGGATCAGGTTCCGTTTAAAGACGTACTTCTGCACGGCCTCATCCGCGACTCGGAAGGCCGTAAAATGTCCAAATCGCTGGGCAACGGCGTCGATCCTCTGGAAATTATCGAGAAATACGGCGCGGATGCGATGCGCTATATGCTTTCGACTTCGAGCACGCCGGGACAGGATCTGCGCTTCCGTATCGAACGCGTGGAGCAGACGCGCAACTTCGCGAACAAGATTTGGAACGCTTCGCGCTTTGCGCTGATGAATCTCGAAGGCTTCACGGCCGCGGACATCGATCTGAGCGGCAAGCTCGGAACGGCCGACCGCTGGATTCTGCACCGCCTGAACGAAACGGCACGCGATGTGACCCGGCTGATCGACCAATACGAATTCGGCGAAACCGGCCGTCTGCTGTACAACTTCATTTGGGACGATCTGTGCGACTGGTACATCGAGTTCAGCAAGCTCTCCCTGTACGGGGAGGACGAAGCGGCCAAGAAAACGACGAAATCCGTGCTGGCCTATGTGCTTGACCGGACGCAGCGCCTGATTCACCCGTTCATGCCGTTCATCTCGGAAGAGATCTGGCAGCATCTGCCGCACGAAGGCGATACGATTACGCTGGCCGCCTGGCCGGTGTACGATGCGCAGTTCGAAGCGCCGGAGGCAGTGCGCGAGATGGAGCTGCTCATGGACATTATCCGCTCCGTGCGCAACATCCGTGCGGAAGTGAACGTTCCGATGAGCAAGAAAATCGAGCTGCTCGTCAAGCCTTCCGGCCAGGACGTGGAGACGATTCTTTCCCGCAACGAAGAGTATCTCCGCCGTTTCTGCAGCACTTCGGAGCTGAGCATTTCCGCAGGCTTGGCGTCGCCCGATAAGGCGATGACGGCTGTCGTGACGGGAGCGGAGCTATTCCTGCCGCTCGCGGGACTTATCGACATTGCCCAGGAAGTGGCCCGTCTGGAGAAGGAAATGCAGACGCTCATCGGAGAAGTGACCCGGATCGAGAAGAAGCTTTCCAATGAGGGCTTCATCGCCAAAGCTCCGGCCAAAGTCATTGAGGAAGAAAAAGCGAAAATGGCCGACTACGCGGACAAGCGCGACAAAGTCGTTGCCCGTCTGGCCGAATTGAAAGCCTAAGCCTGCATTATATCGCGGTGCACCCGTCCGGTTTGGCGGGGAGCACCGCGATTCACATCAATCAAAGGGATGATAGTCATGGAACAACATACAGAAGCGGCTTCCCCGTTCAAGACTTACACCGAAGCAGTGAACTGGATTACCGGTCTCGTGCCGGTCGGCATCAAACCGGGGCTCAAACGAATGGACCTGCTGATGGAGAAATTCGGTCATCCTCACCGGAGACTGAAGTTTATACACGTCGGCGGCACGAACGGCAAAGGCTCGACCTGCGCCTTCCTGACGAAGGTTCTTGTCCGCAGCGGATACGATGTCGGAACCTTTACGTCCCCATATCTCGAAAAGTTTACGAACCGTATACAGTATAACGGTCAAGATATTGAAGAAGAGGCTCTGCTGCTCCTGGCGAACCGGCTGAAGCCGGTCGCCGACGAAATGGCGGAAACCGAGCTGGGTTCCCCGACGATGTTCGAAATTTGCACGGCGCTGGCGCTCTTGTATTTCGGCACGGTCACGTTTCCGGATTATGTCGTCCTGGAAGTGGGGCTCGGCGGCCGGCTTGACTGCACTAACATCGTTTCGCCGGTCATTTCCGTTATCACGAACATCGGCCACGATCATATGGACATTCTCGGCGATACGCTGGAACAGGTGGCGCTTGAGAAGGCGGGCATCATTAAGCCCGGCGTGCCCCTGGTCACGACCGTGGAACAGCCTGAGCTTGCGGAACTGTTTATCCGGGATGCGAAAAGCAAACGCACGACCGTTTATCTCCTCGGCAAGCAGTTTACTTACGAGCCCGTATCGACGGAGCTGGACGGCCAGAAGCTGAACTTCACGGGACCGTTCCGTTCGATCGAGAACGTGCCGGTTTCCCTCAACGGGGCGCACCAGCTGAAAAATGCCGCTGCGGCGTTAATGACGCTCGAAGTCCTGCGCCAGTATAACGCGCTTATCGTGGACGACGAAGATCTTTTCGCCGCCATGAGCGAAACACAGTGGCCCGGCCGCCTTGAGATGGTTTCCGATAATCCGCGGATTCTGCTGGACGGAGCCCATAACCCCGAAGGGGCGCAGACACTGGCCGCAGCTTTGAAAGACACGTATTCCTACAAGAAACTGCATTTGATGGCCGGCATGTTGTCCACGAAGAATCAACCCGGCTATTTCAGGCATATACTACCAATGGTGGATACGCTTATCCTTACGGAACCGGATTTTCATAAAAAAGAAAGTGCGTCCCGTCTGGCCGACCGGGCCCGGGAGACCCTCCGGGAACTGGACGTGAACCGGGATATCGATATCGTGGTGGAACCGGATTGGAAGAAAGCCCTGGAACAATTGAAGCACCGAACGGGACAGGATGATCTGGCGGTCGTATCCGGCACGCTCTACTTGATTTCTGATGTTCGTTCTTGGCTCTTATACACGACCGACTCTGAAAAAGGATGGTGAGAACGACATTGAATACCCCAGAACACGTACATTTTATCGGCATCGGCGGCTACGGTATGAGTGCGATCGCCAAAGTGATGCTGGAAATGGGTTACCAGGTGTCCGGCTCCGATCTGGCCCAGCAGGAACTGACGGAAAAGCTTAGGGCCAAAGGTGCCCGCGTTTATATCGGGCATGAAGCCGGGAACGTGAACGGAGCGGACCTCGTGGTCTATTCCACGGCGCTGTCCAAGGACAATGTGGAAATGGTCGCGGCCGGAGAGCAGAACATTCCGGTCATTCACCGCTCGCAAATGCTTGCGAGATTGATGAATGAGCGCAAAGGGATCGCGGTCGCCGGAGCGCACGGCAAAACGACGACTTCTTCCATGATCGCGCTTGTGATGGAACGCTGCGGAACCGATCCGACGTATATCATCGGCGGCGAAATCATGAACATCGGCTCCAATGCCAAAGCGGGCAAAGGCGACTATGTGGTGGCCGAAGCGGACGAGAGCGACGGCACTTTCCTGCAGTATCATCCGACGCTGGCGCTTGTGAATAATATCGAGGCGGATCATCTCGAAAACTATGACGGAGATTTTGAGAATCTGAAAAAAGCCTATGCCCAGTTTCTCAGTCAGGTGAGAGAAGACGGCAAGGCGATCATCTGTCTTGACGACGAATATTTGCGGGGCATGCTTCCGCAGATCAAAAGCGAGACCCTTACTTACGCCATTGACCGGGATGCCGACTATGTGGCGACGGATATCGAGCTGGGCGACCGGAAAGTATCCTTCAGCGTCCGCCACGGCGGCGAAACGCTCGGCAAGGTGCGCTTGTCGGTTCCCGGCCGGCACAACGTATACAATGCGATGGCCACGCTGATCACGTGTCTGGAAGCCGGCCTTACCTTCGAGCAGATCGCCGGGGCGATCGAGGAGTTCCGCGGCGCCAAACGGAGATTTCAGGTGCTGGGCGAAGTGAACGATATTCTCGTAATCGACGATTACGCCCATCACCCTACGGAAATCGAGGCGACAATCTCGGCGGCCAAAGCGACCGGCAAGCATCTTATCGCGGTGTTCCAGCCCCAGCGCTATACGCGTACGTTTTACTTATTCGAACAGTTCAGCCATGCTTTCAAAGAGGCGGACGAGGTGCTGATCACCGACATCTACTCGCCGGCCGGCGAGAAGCAGATCGAAGGCATCAGCTCCGAGAAACTCGTCGAACTGATCCGCAAGAACAGCAATCCGAATGTCACCTACATTCCGACCCGCGGCGAAGCGGAGGTCTATTTGACGGACCGCGTTAAACCGGGCGACCTCGTTATTACGATGGGAGCCGGAGACATCTGGAAAACGGCGGACGGTCTCGCGAAAACGCTTCGCGCCCGCTATGAGGCGAACTGAGAAATCTTTTGCAGTAAAATTCGAAAACATGCGGCACGCCGCAGTACGAAACCTTCCGCAGCTCTCGCTGACGGGAGGTTTTTTTATGGGGGAAATCAGACGTTCCGAGAAGGGAGAGGGCCGATTTGTCAGTCCGCCCGTAAAAAGGAGAATGGCCGCTTTACTATTCCGCCGCAAGTAACGCCATTTTGTCCAAAGCGGCGTGAGGCGCGGCGCGAACTTGAAAGCCTACTTGATAGTCTTTCGCATTTTCGCCAGTTCCGCAAAATCGTTCGTGATCCCTACTAATTCCTGTGTTTCGGTTTTTACCAGAACGTAGGTGGGGAACGACGTGATCTTAAACGTTTCCATAGGCGGGTTATAAGAAATGATATCAATGCGCGCCCCATTCAGCTGTTCCAGCTGTTCCCGCGTTAAATCAGCGTGGGGATTGAACACGTACAGAGTCGTGGATGGATTGGAGTCCGGAATGGCCGCAAAAACGATAAAGCCCAAAACAGCGAGTATACTTGCAAACAGCAAAGTTTTTCTTGTATCACCAAGCTTCACGATGGGGTTCCCTCCGTTATGGACCGTATATGTATACCATATACCAGCTTTTGGGAAATCTCCAGTCTAGTAAAATTTCCGGGGCCCGGACATATTTTTCCGTTCCCGTTCATAGGCTGATAGCAGAACGCGGATAAGGAGATGGGCCGTATGAATAAAGCGAGAATTTCTTATCGTATAGACGGAAACGACCGGACAAACCGTAAAGAAGATAAATCGGGCGGCAAAATTATACCTTTGACGAGAGAAGAGTTTTCGGTGTCGGAAACGCTTTGGAGAGACGCGGAGGCGGATAGAGCGAAACGAAACCGGCAAAACCGCAGGGAATCGGAAGAGGCACCCGCGGACCGGGAAGGGCTGAATGAGTATACGGCCGATTTCGGTACTTGGCAGAGTCCTTACGATACCGAGACAGAACGGATCGCCAAGCTTATCCGGGAAACGGAACCGGGTTACCGGGGAGACTCGGGCCATTTTGAAAGCACGATCAACGAACGTTTCAGGGAAGAAAAAGAAAGAAGACGGGAATACGAGGATTTGGACCGGACCGCGTTCGGGGAACGCAGAGACGAAGATGCCGGGAGGGGGAGAAGGGACTTTGAGGGTCCTTCCGAGCAGGCGGACGATTATACGGATTACCGGTTTAGGGAAGAACCGGCAGCGGAGCGGGCCCATGCGGGTGAACGGGGACGAGGGGAACGCTATCCCCTGCCGTCCAACATGGGCTGGCCGGAGGATCCCAGCGGCTTTATCGATTACGGGACAGCTTCCTCGCCGGGCTATAACAGCCTGTATGCTCCGCAAAAAGACGAGCGGGAAGATGACGGTCATGCCCGTTCCGTACCCGGCGGCGTGCCGGTGCCGGATATGAGGGAGAGAAGAAGCGCCGGGGAGAGGGACTACTATGAACGGCAGCTTGCGGAATCGCCCCCTTTGGGTCACAATCCGAGGCGGGGCCGGAACCGGGAAGAGCCCGCCTATTATGAAGACGAGACGCCGGCATACCGCAGGGAGCCTGTCTACGAGGATCCGTACAACCGACTTCATTGGGAGGAATCCCAAAAATCGGGCGTACGCGTTTCCCGGACCGGGCGGGGAGGCTTGCTGCGCATCTCTACATCGGTGGCGGGAGCGATGGTAACCGGGGCGGCTTTCGGCTATTTCGTCCTTTCCATGTTCTCGGGCGGTGCGGAGAAGCCGATCACGATCGACGCGGGTCCGGCTGCGACCGCCCAGGCTCAGCCGAGTCCGGGTGCGGTCACGCCGCTGAAGCCGGATGACGCCGCACCGGCCGCTTCCGCACCGGCGGCCTCCGCGCCTGCCGCCGTCTCGCCGGCCGGCGGGCCGACTGCGGCGGCGTCCATCCCGGCGCGCTCCTACACCGTGCTGCAGAACGGCATCTTCAGCACGCCGCAGAGCGCGGAGACCGCACGCACCGACGCGCGGAGCAAAGGCGCCGCGGCGGCAGCCGAACCCGGCACGAAGACGACGGTATACGTCGGAGTGGCCGGGAGCAAGGAGGACGCCGCGAAGCTGAAAGCCGCCCTTGCCGCCAAGAAAATCGAAGTCTTCGCGAAGCCGCTCGATCTTCCCGCTGTCGGCAAGGTGTACTGGAAGAGCGGCAGCGCCCAGCCGCTCGCGGATTATCTCGCGCAGGGCGCGAAGGTCGCCGGCACGGCCGGCAGCTTGTCCGCCGCGAAGATGGCGGAGGCTTCGCCGGGCGCGCTCGACGCGGCCTCGCTGCAGCCGCTCGACGCCGCCGCCAAGGCGTGGGCGGCCCTGCAGCCGGCGGTAGCCGCGGGAATTCCCGACGCGGCCAAGCCGCAGGTCGAGGAGATGAACGCGGCTCTCGCCAAGGCGGTCACGAAGCTCGGCGAGTACGGCAAGTCGCCGTCCGCCCCGCTTCTGGCGGAAGCCCAGGAGGCGCTGATGCGGTACGTCTTCGCCGAGAAGCGGCTGATGCAGCAGCTCACGGCCGCATCGGCATAGGCTCAAGCCGCCGCTCCATACACACAAAAACACGGCCTGCGAATTTTGCGGGCCGTGTTTGTTTTTAGGGCTGGAGCTTGGAGTAGCGGTCCATCATGACGGCAATCTCCGCCCGGGTTATGTATCGGTTCGGTTTGAATTCCGTCGGGCTTGTCCCGTCGACGATACCGGCTTTCGCAAGCGTGTAGACCGCGCCCGCACACCACATGGAGGCGGGGACGTCGGAGTAAACGTCCTGACCGGCCGGAGGCGTCAAAGTAGGAAAGCCTTTCATTTCGCGAAGCCGCTGGAGAATAGCGGATACCTCGCCGCGGGTGATCGACTGGTTGGGGCGTACGGTCTGGTCCGCGTACCCGTCGAGCAGTCCGAGGCGGACGGCTTTCGTCATTACCGGATAGGACCACTGGGTCGTTTTCAAATCGCTGAAAACCGGTGCCGGCACGGAATTTCCCGTTCCTAGCAGGCCATCGAACCCGAAGACGCGGTCCATCACGGTTACGAACTCCGCGCGGGTGAGCGCCCGGTTAGGTTCGAAACTGTTCCCGATGCCTTCCATCCAGCCTTTGTCTTTGATGCGCAGGATGGCTTCGCGTGCCCAGTGCCCGGCCGTATCCGGGAAAACCGGCGGCTGGTAGGAGTAGACTCCGTCCGCGATCGCTTTTGCCATTTTGGTGCGGAAGGCCGGATCGGCCAGTAGATCCGCTTCTTTTTTATTGCTCAAAAATCCGGTTTCGACAAGAATACTCGGTATTTTTCCTTTGCGGACGACATAAACCGCGCTCGGCACCAGCCCTTGATCCTTCAGTCCGGTTTGGGACAGAACGGAGCTTAACACCTTCTGAGCCAGCAGCTTGCTAGAGGGTGTAAGGGCTTCCATTTCCGGGCTGGCGGGATAATCGTCCTGGGGATAACGGCTGTCGTAATACAGCACCTGCGATCCGTTCGCGGAAGCGCTCGGATTCGAATTGGCATGCACGGATACGAAAACGTCGGCTTTCTGGGCATTTGTAAATTGAACTCTCTCGTCAAGGGACAAATAACGGTCGTCCGACCGGGTCATCACGACTTCGACGCCTTTCTTCTTGAGCTCGTCGCGGAGCTTCAAGGAAACGTCAAGGTTGACCGTTTTTTCATTGAGACCGTTTACACCGATGGCTCCCGGATCTTTCCCCCCGTGACCGGGATCGACGACAACCTTGTAGGCTATCGCCTCGTAAGGAAAGACCAGCAGAAGCGCGAGGGTCAGCCCTGCTAATTTTGTAGTTTTTTTCATCCTGTTTTTCCCCTCCCGTTTCCAATTGTACAGGGACTTTCCAGGTTAGTAAGCCGGAAATATGTTACAAATTGTTGTTTTTTCGGATTGATGCCAAACGTGCCGCTTCGTATAATAAGGGAGAAACAAGGGAAGAGAGAGGATAACGGATGAAGAAAAACGGCTTCACCCTCGTTCTGTTTTTAGTGATCGGTCTTGTCGTCGGCATCATTGTGGGACAACTTCTTGCACCGGTCAAAGCACTGGCGTTTCTGACCAAAACGACGGATATCGTCTGGCAGCCCAAAGCGGACCTGCAGGTCATCCAGTACGATATCCTTTTGCAGATCAAACTGAATTTGTGCAGCATTTTGGGCCTCGCGGCCGCATTCTGGCTGTACCGTAAGGTATAGTCCGTGAGAAAACGCATTTTTATATGTTTTGAGAAAAATGGAGGCAACGGTTATGAGCCGATCCGGCAGCGCGCCCTATGAGCAGGGCATTAAACTGATTCTCGCATCCTCCTCGCCCAGACGGCGGGAGCTGCTGAAAGGGATGGGGCTGGATTTTGAAATTATCTCCAGCGATGCGGATGAGACCGTGGAGGAGAGCCTGAGTCCCCGGGAGATCGTGGAGACGCTTGCCGTGCGCAAAGCGGAAGCGGTAGCTGACGCCTTGCCGGGTTCATACGCACCGGACAGAACCGTCATTATCGGTTCCGACACGATTGTGGTGCTGGACGGGGAAGTACTGGGTAAGCCCAAGGACGAACGGGATGCTCTCCGCATGCTTTTCGCACTGCAGGGCCGGACTCACGAGGTATACAGTGGAGTCGCCTGCATGAGCGCGGACCGCGGTAACGTATCGGTCAGGCACCGCCGGACGAAAGTCGCGATGAAGCAGATGGACGAGGAACGGATACTCCGTTATATCGCGACGGGAGAGCCTTCGGACAAGGCGGGCTCCTACGCGATTCAGGGGATCGGAGCCACCTTGATCGAGGGGATAGAAGGGGATTATTTTAATGTCGTCGGTCTCCCGGTATCACTCTTGAGCGAGATGCTTGAGCCGTTCGGCATCCGCGTCATCTAGGTAAATGTCCCCGGTACTGAACCGTTTTCATTAAGAGCTGATTCTGCTACAATAGAGAGAACATCAGGAGAAAGGAGGGCTATGTCATGAACAGCGAGTTTACGATTGCCGTGCACAGTCTGGTGCTTCTTGCCCATCTGCCGGAACACATGGCTTCGAGCGATGATATTGCTTCCAACGTTTGCACCCATTCCGCGCGTATACGCAAAATTATGGGCTGTCTGCGCAAAGCCGGATTTGTCCGTACCAAGGAAGGCTGCGGAGGCGGATTTATTCTTAATCACGACCCCGATGAGATTACGCTCGGCGACATTTATCAGCTAACTTCGCTCGGCACCCTCAAACCGAACTGGTGCTCAGGCGACCAGGGGAATGAATGTCTTGTTTCTGCAAACATGCAGAATGTGATGGACAACATGCTGGATGGAGCCGAACAGAACATGATTCAATATTTAAAAGGCGTGACGATCGGCAGTATGCTCCGTACGTTGAACGAGACGGAGAAGAAAGCCGCCGCTGCCGAGAAGAATCTGATTTCCTGAAGCGGTCCTTGCCTGCGCTTCGCATTTAAGGAGGGTACGGGACCCGCTTTATTGTACGATAAATGAGGAATAGACACCCGGTGCTGCGAAGGCGGCGCGGACCCGGCTTTCACGGGCATGGTATTTCTCGTCAGAGAGACGCTTTGCCGATCCGGCCGCCTGTCTTCCTGGGCATCTGCCTCCCTGCTGTCCTTCCCGCTGTTACATACGTCCAGTCGGTTTAATTACTAACTGCTTGCACCATCCGTGCACTCCGCCTTCCTTCCGCTTTCGGGCCCCTGCGCTCTTTCTTTTACCTCTCGATTCACTCCTTCACGCGTCTACCGCTTCCGCTTGTCTCTTTCGCATTCCGCTTTAGTCTTTCTCCGCTGGTAAAGCTGCTTTCCCATCCGTTTACTCACTTCTCCTGCTCTCTATCATACCGCTTTTTCAATCTGCCGCTTTATTTACAGCCATCCGCCGTGATTTCCGAACTTAACCCGCCGTCAGAATGTTTACCTGTGCTTCATCTTTCATATTTTTTGTCGAGGTGTGCAGACTTTTTTAGGACCTGTGTCGTCCTATTTAACAGCCCCTCTGTCTTTGGATGGTTTTGTGCGGTTTTTTATATGGGGACCGCATGAGAATAAACGAATGACCTCATGCGACTTTTCAATGGAATTTCCGATTCGGTCGCCCGTAGTCTTGAGTCTGCGGATGCTCCGGTAAAACCGGGTCCGGCCAACGCCGGATGAAGACAGTAAAAAGCCCGGCAGACGGCGCTTTTCGGACAATTGGCGCCGGTTTTGAAGGAAATGTTGGAAATTGGCCTGAGAACATACCGGAAGAGGGGAATATATGATATCATCAATTGTCACCTTGCGTGAAATTCCGCCGGAAGAGAGACCCCGCGAAAGAATGATGCAGCTAGGGGCTTCGTCGCTAAGCAGTGCCGAACTGCTGGCTATCCTGGTTCGTACGGGAACATACTCCGAGTCCGCTTTGGCGCTCGCACAGCGGATTCTTTCCGAAACGGGAGGACTCCGGGGGTTGGTCGAAGCCAGCCGGGAAGAGCTTGTCCGAATCAAGGGGATAGGCGACGCCAAGGCGCTCCAGATTATGGCGGGAATCGAGCTGGGAAGACGGATTTCCCGGACCCGCACGGAAGAAATCACGACGGTGCGTTCTCCGTTTGATGTTTTCGATCTGCTTAAGGACGAACTGCGCTATTTGCAGAAAGAACACTTCGTTTGTTTGTTCCTCAATACGAAAAACCACATCATCGGACGCGAAACGCTGTCCATCGGAAGTTTGAACGCCTCCATTGTGCATCCGCGCGAAGTTTTCCGCGCCGCGATTCAGCGCAGCAGCGCCTCCATCGTTTGTGTACATAACCACCCCAGCGGGGATCCAACGCCAAGTCCACAGGACATTGAACTTACGCACAGGCTGACAGAAGCCGGTGATATTATAGGAATCGAAGTCCTCGATCATATTGTCATCGGAGATGACCGCTATGTCAGTTTGAAGGAGCATGGTCATATGTAATATAATAAAGATTATGTTCGTGGAAAGACCCCTAATTTCGACAATGACTACGAAAACTATGACGAAACAATAAACCGTCGGTATTTTTTTGCTGCCATTTAAGCAGTTAATCAGAGAGAAGATGGATTTTGGGAAGGAGCCGTTTTATTATGTTCGGAGGTTTTACAAAGGATTTAGGTATCGATTTGGGTACTGCAAATACATTGGTGTATTTGAAGGGCAAAGGAATTATCGTGAGGGAGCCGTCGGTGGTCGCCATCCGCACGGATACGAAAACCATTGAGGCCGTCGGCGACAACGCGAAGAAAATGATCGGACGTACGCCGGGCAACATCCGTGCCATTCGTCCCATGAAAGACGGCGTAATCGCGGATTTCGAAACGACCGCCACGATGATCCGTTATTTCTTACGTCAGGCACAGAAGGATCGTTTCATGTTCCAGCGTCATCCGAATGTCATGGTCTGCGTACCTTCCGGCATTACGGCCGTCGAGAAGCGCGCCGTGGAAGACGCGACCAAGCAGGCCGGCGCACGTGACGCTTACACGATCGAGGAGCCGTTCGCGGCCGCAATCGGCGCGGACCTTCCGGTCTGGGAACCGACGGGAAGCATGGTTGTTGACATCGGCGGCGGTACGACCGAAGTGGCCGTTATTTCCCTCGGGGGAATCGTGACGAGCCGTTCTATCCGCATCGCGGGCGATGAGATGGACGAAGCCATCACCCAGTACATCAAACGCACCTATAACCTGATGATCGGCGAACGCACGGCCGAAACGCTCAAAATGGAAGTGGGCTCCGCCCTGCCGATGGAACAGCCGGAGTTTCTTGAAATCCGCGGCCGCGATCTCGTGACAGGTCTGCCGAAGACGATTTCCGTCACTTCCGACGAAATTACGGAAGCGTTGACCGACACCGTGAACGCCATTATCGATGCGGTTAAAGTGACGCTGGAGAAATGTCCGCCGGAGCTCGCCGCCGACATTATGGACCGCGGTATCGTGCTGACGGGCGGAGGAGCCCTTCTGCGCAATCTCGATAAACTGCTTGCGGGCGAAACCGGAATGCCGGTTATCGTTGCGGATAATCCGCTTGATTGTGTAGCCATCGGGACCGGCCGCGCCCTGGATCATATCCATCTGTTCAAAGGTGCCAAATCCGGCGCCAAATACAGACGCTAAGTCTGACTGTGCCGACGTGAGAAGGTGTTGAATTGTTGAAATTCATGGGGAACAAGAGGCTGATGGTTCTGCTTGTGGGTCTCATCTGTTTTTTCATCCTGATGGGACTTACGCTTAGCGGACGGACGAAATTTTACTGGCCGGAAAAATTTCTGAAAGATTCGATCGCCTGGACGCAGAGCGTATTTTACAGACCGGCAGCGGGCGTGGCTGGCTTCTTCGAGGACGTCGGCAAGCTTAAAACCATCTATGACGAGAATCAGATCTTGAAAAAAAGACTGACCGACTACGCACTCGCCACCCAGCAGCTGAATGCGCTTGAAGACGAGAATAAACGCTATAAAGAAGCCTTGGGCTTCACGGAGCGCCAGAAGCAGGTGTCCAATTATAAATACCGGATTGCCGACGTGATCGCGGCAAGTCCAGATCCTTATAACGGAACCATCACCGTAAATCTGGGCGAGAAAGACGGCATCCGGCCCAATATGGCCGTTATTAACGTAGACGGTCTTCTCGGACGGGTGCTCACCGTAACGGAATTCACCTCCAACGTACAGCTTCTTACGGATTTGAGCGATACGAACAACAAGGCTCCCGCTATTTCCGCAACCGTCAAAGGCAAGGAGTACAAATCCGCCGAGGGTCAAGGCTCCTACGGGATCATTGAGTCGTACGACAAGGAAAAGGGCCTGCTCGTCATGAACAAAATCGACCAGAACGACCAGCTTGCGGTCGGCGACACCGTCATTACTTCCGATATCGGCAAAGTATTTCCGAGCGGTATTCCGGTAGGAACGGTCGTTTCCCGCGAACCCGGGGATTTCGGGATTACCCAGAAAGCGACGATCAAGCCTTTCGCTGATTTCAGACATATCAGGGAAGTCTTTATCATCGAAATACCCGAGGTGAAATAGCCATGGTACGCAACTCGCTCTGGCTCATTCTGTTCTCGCTGCTCATATTGGAAGGATCGCTTATTCACTGGCTGATTCCAGATTCCTGGCAGCAAAGCGTCCGGATTTCTTCCAATTTTATGCTGATCATTATTTTGTATATCGGACTTTATTTGAACCGGCATTCTGCACTGCTGTACGGCCTTGGTTTCGGGCTGCTTCACGATTTCGTCTATTTCGGACACATACTCGGCGTCTACTCCTTCGGATTCGGATTGGTCGGCTACATAGCGGGGCTTCTTCCCCGCAGGCAGACGAACCTCATTTTCACCACTTTGATGACGATGGGGGTCGGCGTTCTTATTTTCGAAATTATCAAATTCGGAATCAACCGTTTATTTAACATCGTAACGGTGAATTTCCAGTTTGCGTTTACCCATATTATGCTGCCGAGCGTGCTGTTCAACATGCTGTTCGCCCTGGCGGTGTACATTCCGATGCGCAAGCTCATGGAAGCCCTGCAAGGCCAAGGATCCCGGGCGGAACATTAATTTTGACCGTTCGTTTTCACCCGGCAGGAAAACCCGGGCAGCAGGCCGAATTGTATGGGTTGGGAGGTTGGAACGTTTATGACGACGGCAGGTAAACATCATGTGATTATAAAAGGAGTCAAAGACGGCCTGAACTTTCTTCTCGACGATTCATGCGAGCTTGCGACTGTTCTAGAAGAACTGCGGCACAAGGTGGAGAGCACTCACGACCGCATTCTGACCGGACCTATCGTGCGTGTTCATGTCAGACTCGGCAAACGCAGCGTCAGTGACGAGGAGAAGGAAGAAATCCGGGCCATCATCGGACAGAAGGGCAACCTGCTCATTCAGTCCATTGAATCCGATGAACCGGAGCCGCTTGTCGGAACGGCTGCTCCCATTACCATGCTTAAAGGGATGGTCCGGTCTGGACAGACACTTAAACATGAAGGCAATCTGCTGTACATGGGGGATGTTAATCCCGGAGGCACGATCCTGTGCACCGGCAGCATCTATATCATGGGTTCCTTGCGGGGAATGGCACATGCGGGTGTGGACGGGGACGAGGCTGCGATCGTTGCGGCATCCCATATGCGTCCGACTCAGCTGCGCATTGCCGGCGTAATCAGCCGTCCTCCGGACGAATGGGGATTCCAGGAAGCATTTATGGAATACGCCTATATCAAAGACGGGCGTATGGAAATTGATAAATTGAACGGACTGCACCGTATGGTGCTTGCTTAATAGCCGGATGGCCTTTTTGCAAACCGGCTGCACGCAATTATCGTAACGCTGAGGAGTGAATACCATGGGAGAGGCAATCGTTATCACTTCCGGAAAAGGCGGCGTCGGCAAAACGACCACGTCGGCCAATGTGGGGACAGCACTCGCTCTGCAGGGCAAGAAAGTATGTATGGTCGATACCGACATCGGGCTGCGCAACCTGGATGTGGTTATGGGGCTGGAGAACCGGATCATTTATGACCTGGTTGACGTTGTGGAAGGACGCTGCAGGCTTCCTCAAGCGCTGATCAAGGATAAAAGGTTTGAAGAACTGTATCTGCTTCCGGCCGCACAAACCAAAGACAAGCATGCCGTTTCCCCGGAGAGCGTCAAGGATATCGTGCTGGAATTGAAAAAAGATTTCGATTTCGTTATCATCGACTGCCCTGCCGGAATCGAGCAGGGTTTCCGCAATGCGGTGGCCGGAGCGGACAAAGCGATTGTCGTCACGACCCCCGAGAATGCGGCGGTACGCGATGCGGACCGGATTATCGGCCTGCTGGAGAACGAGAAAATTCATGCTCCGAAGCTGATTATTAACCGGATCCGCCAGAACATGGTCAAAAAAGGCGAAATGCTCGATATCGACGAGATCTGTTCCGTACTGGCCATCGACCTGCTGGGAATCGTGCCGGATGATGAGCATGTCATTAAGGCGGCAAATTCCGGCGAACCGACCGTAATGAACCCGACCTCACGGGCTGCCATCGCATACCGCAATGTCGCACGACGCATACTTGGCGAATCGGTTCCTCTTATGCCGCTTGACGAAAAGCCGGGTATGCTGGCTAAATTGAAAAAGTTTTTTAAATTAGGATGAGTGCGATATGCTTGCCAAATTAAAAAAATTAGATTTGACCATCATCCTGTTGCTGATGGTGCTAATTACCATCAGTTCTTTTTTGGTATATAGCGCGGATATAGACGACCCTAACATTCATGTAAATTGGACGAAAACGATCATTATTTACGTTATTGCTTTATTCGCTTTAACGGCATGCAGTTTTTTGGACTATAGAATCCTTATCCGGTTTTGGATGTTTCCTTATTTGATCAGCATCGGGCTGCTTGTTTTTGTACTTAGAGTAGAAGCGATCAATGGGGCGAGCGGATGGATCCAAATAGGGGACTTCCTGTTTCAGCCGGCCGAGCTCTGTAAGCTTTGTGTGATCATTGCACTTGCTGCCTGGCTCCGCAGAAAGAATGAAGAAGACCTCCAAATCATTAAAGATGTGATCCCGATGGGATTGCTAACCTTACTTCCTTTTGCCTTAGTCTTTATTCAACCCGACTTGGGGAATGCGATCATCCTAATCGGTGTTCTTATCGGAATGCTATGGATAGGAAACGTTAAATATTCTCATGCGCTCATCGGTCTTATCGTTTTCGGGGGCGGAATGTTTTTATTCTTCTATTTCTACTCCATGCATCCGAAAGAGATCAGTGGGTATCTGATTGAGAATTTCCATTTCAAACAGCACTGGTTTAAACGGATCGACACGTTTTTAGATCCGTCTACGGCAAGCTTGAACGACCGTTATCAGATGGAAAACTCATACAGAGCGATCGGTTCCGGCGGTCTGACGGGTGAAGGCTACTTGAACGGAAGCTCTATTCATTCCAACTTTATTCCTTATGCGTATTCGGACTCCATCTTTGTCGTGGTTGGTGAGGAATTCGGGTTCCGCGGCGCAGCCGTGCTTCTGATGCTTTACTTTTTCCTTATCTACAGAATGATTCTGATAGCTATACAAAGTAAGAACCGAATCGGCTCCTATCTGGTTGTCGGAGTTGTAGCCATGTATGTCTTCCAGATATTCGAGAATATCGGCATGTTGATTGGGTTGATGCCTTTGACCGGTATCACACTTCCTTTTATCAGCTATGGGGGGACATCTTTGTTAATCAATATGCTTTGTATAGGAATGGTACTAAGCGTTAAAATCCACGATCACGCCATAGAAGACGATAAATAAACAGGCCTCCGAGGCCTGTTTTTTGTATGCTCATATTTCGTACAAGCCGCTCATATGCTGTAGTAAACAAGCCCCGCCTCACAGGAGGTTAAGTCATGGAGAACAAGCATAACGTGCGCCAGCGCAGATTGGAAAAAATCAGGAAGCTGCAGGAGACCCCGCCTGAAAAAACTTTACGGCAACGAGGGTCAAACGAACTTTTGCCCTTTGAAAGTCGGGTTTCGGAAGTGGAGCCTGTGCCTGCCATTCTTCCTTTAGTCGGGAAGGGGCAAGATTTTGACGACAGATGGAACGACCCCGAATATGTATGGAAGCAAAAAATGCAGCGCGAGCTCGGGCTGCCCGGCGCTTACTATGCCCGAGAACCCGGCGGCAGGGACTCTGGGGACGGAGGCGGATACAATCCGCGTATTCCTTACCGCGTCCGGTTTCTGCGGCAGCTGGTCGCCAGTGCCATGCTATTCGGTCTGATCTGGGGAATGTTTCAGCTCCAGCATCCCTTGATCGAGCGAGGGAAAGGATATGTCACGGCGGCCCTCCGTGAGCCGCTCAATTTTCAGCAGCTGTCCGCCTGGTATCAGAAAACGTTTGCCGGGGCTCCCTCTTTTATTCCGGCCTTTCATTCGGATGAAGAAAATCCGGCGGTAAAAGCCGATGCCCAAAAACGCTCCTACTTCGTCCCCTTGAAAGGAAAAATCCACGAGACCTACACGGCTGACAAGCCTTTCATAAGCGTGGCGGCGGAGCCTCATACTCCCGTGTACGCACTCGATGCGGGACAAGTCACCTTTGCGGGCCCCAAAGACGAGACAGGCTACACAATCATCATCCGTCATCCCGGAGGGCTGCAGTCCGAGTACGGGCAGATCGAGCAGTCCCGCGTCGAGGTTAACGACTGGATCAAAGGGGGCGAAGCCATCGGTCAAGTGTCCAGAGACAGCAAGAGCGATAAAGGGCTTCTCTATTTTGCCGTCCAAAAGGAAAGCCGTTACGTGGATCCGGCGGGTGTGATCCCTTTTGAATAACCGGCTGCAGGTACGCTTCCGCTTCCATCCCCTTTTTACCATCGTGATGCTGCTCTCGCTGGCAACCGGACATTTTCTGGAATCGGCCACGTTGTTTGGCATCGTTTTTCTCCATGAGCTCGGCCATTTCGGAGCGGCGGCCGCTTTCGGCTGGAGGGTGCGGGAGGTGCGTTTGCTGCCGTTCGGAGGCGTACTTGTCGTCGACGAGTTGGCTTCCGTTCCTCTGCGGGAAGAAATGATCGTTGCGCTCGCGGGGCCGCTTCAGCATCTTTGGCTGATCGCTCTCGGTTTCCTCTGCCGCTTCCTCGAAGCGGGGGACCCGGAATGGTGGTCCTATTTTATCGAAATTAACGCCGTTATCGCTTTGTTTAACCTGCTTCCGATTTTGCCTCTTGACGGAGGAAAGCTGCTGCAAGGCCTGCTCAGCCTGGGCTTGCCCTTCCAACGGACTCTCGTGTGCTCCGTCTGGATTTCTATCGCACTCGGGTTCACGATGACGGCTGCCGCCGTCTGGCCGGCCGGGACGGGGAGGATTCAAATGAACGTCCTTATCGTCGGCTTGTTTCTGCTCTATCAGAATTGGGTGAGCCGCAGGCATCTGCCTTTTTATTTTCTCCGGTTTATGATGAACCGCGAAGCGAGCACGGAGCGACTTATGCTGAAGGGGACGCAGGCCAGGCCGATTGCCGTCGCAAGACAGCGGAAGGTGGGGGAAGTGGTGAAGCTGTTTATGCGTGAAAAATATCATCCCGTCTACGTAATGGGCAGCGGGGGAACGATAGAAGGCATTCTCCCTGAGCAGCAGGTGGTCGATACTTATTTGACGCATAAAAACCGGTCATGCACGGTTTCCGAGCTGCTTCCTTGAAGAAGAAAACGGGCCGGCTTCCAGTTTTCTTGTCCGTTTCCCGGGCAGGGTGTGGCTGTCTGTCCCGCTTCCTTGCTTTTATTCAGTAAAGTGCGAAACTTCCCTCCTTCATGTACAATAATGATGGGGTGAACGCCATGAAACAACTGATCGTAAGCTGCGAAGCGGCTTCGCTTCAGGCGGCTCTGCTCGAAGATCGCAAGCTCGTGGAATACGAGGCTCAGCATCCAAGCGAGACGCAGCGCGCAGGAAGCATCTACATCGGCCGTGTGGTAAACGTACTGCCTGGCATGCAGGCCGCATTTGTAGATATCGGATTGGATAAGAACGCTTTTTTATACATAGATGACGTGCTGCCTGTCAATATGCAGAAACAGCCTAAGACGAAACCGCCTATCGGAGATCTTCTTCAGCCCGGCCAGCGGGTGCTTGTTCAGGTTGTCAAAGAACCGGAAGGGTCCAAGGGAGCCCGTGTCACGACTCATTATTCCATTCCGGGCCGCTGGCTGGTTTATATGCCCGGAGCGGGGTATACGGCAGTCTCCCGCAAAATCGAAGCGGAAGAAGAGAAAGTCCGCCTGAAGCAGGTGGCGGACAGCCTCCGCTGCGGAGAAGAAGGACTCATTCTCCGCACGGTGTCCGAGGGGCGCAGCGAAGAGGAGCTGCGCCGCGACCTGCTCGATCTCCGGGAGCTTTGGGCGGTGATCGAGCAGAGGGCGGCGGCCGGCGCGGCGCCGGCGTGCATCTACCAGGATCTCGAGCTGCTCCCGCGCCTTGCGCGGGACGTGATCACGGAGGACGTGCTCGAGATCTGGGTGGACGACGAAGCCGTCCGCGCGGAGTTGCAGGGGTTGCTGCGGCAGCGCAGCCCGGAGCTTGCGGCGCGCGTCCGCCTGGACGGCGGCGGTACCCCGCTCTTCGAGCGGTTCGGCATCGCCGAAGAGCTTTCCCGCTCGCAGCGCCGCAAGGTTTGGCTGCCGAGCGGGGGCTATCTCGTCATCGACCCGACGGAGGCGCTGACGGTCGTGGATGTGAACACGGGAAGGTTTACAGGGACTTCGTCCCTGGAGCAGACCGTGTTCCGCACGAACATGGAAGCCGCCGCCGAGATCCCGCGGCTGCTGCGGCTGCGCAATTTGCGCGGCATCATCATTGTCGATTTCATCGACATGGAGCAGTCCGCGCACCGCGACCGCGTGCTGGAGTGCATGACGGAGGCGGTCAAGAAAGACCGCTCTAAAACGATACTCCTCGGCTGGACGAAGCTCGGCCTGCTGGAAATAACGCGCAAGCGCAAGTAGAATTTATTGTCGGAGCGTCTGGAACGTGTGCAGCTTGATTGGTGGAAGTATTGCGCAGGCATAAGTAGTAATCCGCACGTTCAAGCCCTGCCGCCACGCCCGCATGGGGCCAAGCCGGACTGTCTGCGCAGAAGTTGCTGACCGTTACAGCTTGCGTACAAGCATAAACACAAGCATAAGTACAAGCACTGCCGCCGGCGTGAAGTACTCAGCATAAAACCGTACGCCTTGGCCGATTCGGAACGGATAGGGCCGGAAACCGGAATACGGCACAGGCAGCGGATAATACCGGACAGCGGAAATTTACGCTGTCCGGTTTATTTTTGTTCCGACGCCCGGCACCGGGTACCCGACCAGCATCCCGGCACTTTGCCAGACCGGAGTTCTCAAGAGAGTATTGCGTCCTTCGCTTTGTAATAAAACGTTGCAAAGGACGAACCCTTTTGCTATACTACTATGAGTGCGTTGCTTTAGGCATGCGCTGTAACCGCACGGATCGGGTTTGTGAAGCACGGGCAGAGGCTCTGCCGCTGAACGTCACCTGGATATTGGCGAGTCTGAGACATGAGGAGGTGCAACGAAATGTACGCAATTATTGAAACAGGCGGCAAGCAATACAAAGTACAACAAGGCGATGTTCTTTACATCGAGAAGTTGGAAGCCGGCGCAGGCGATGTGGTCACTTTTGACCGTGTTCTGGTTGTTTCTGGCGACAACGGTCTTCAAGTAGGAGCTCCAGTCGTAGAAGGTGCTAAAGTTTCCGGCAAAGTCGAGAAGCAAGGCAAAGGACGCAAAATCATCGTTTACAAGTACAAGGCGAAAAAGAACTACCGTCGTAAGCAAGGTCATCGTCAACCGTACACGAAAGTCGTAATCGAGAAAATCGAAGCTTAAGAGGCCATCAGATGATTCACGTTACGGTTTTAAGGCGGTCTGAACAAGACCCTACGATAGAAGCGTACCAGGTCGAAGGCCATGCGGAATTCGACGTTCCCGGCAAAGACCTTGTCTGCGCCGCGGTATCGGCCATTGCGGTCGGGACGGTCAATTCGATCGAAACGCTAACAGGAGTTGTACCGGGTACAGAGATGGAGAAGGGCTGGCTTGACGTTATCCTTCCTCTTGATGCGGAACCGGCACGGATGGCTCAGGTTCAGACGATCATCGAATCCATGATCGTTATGCTTCATACTATTGCAAGTTCCTACAGTGACTATATAGCAATTCATACAGCCTATAATGAAGGAGGTTGACACCATGTTGAAATTGGATCTTCAGCTATTCGCATCCAAGAAGGGTGTAGGTTCCACAAAGAACGGTCGCGACAGCATTGCAAAACGTCTTGGCGTTAAGCGTGCCGACGGTCAAACCGTTACCGCAGGCAGCATTCTCGTGCGTCAGCGCGGAACGAAAATTCACCCGGGCAACAATGTGGGCATCGGTTCCGATGACACGCTGTTTGCTAAAGTGGAAGGCGTTGTTAAGTTCGAGCGTTGGGGTCGTGAGCGCAAGAAAGTTAGCGTCTACCCGGTAGAAACCGCTCCAGTAGCGGCTACTGTAGAAGCATAAGTTAAAAATTCATGCATGTACAGCCCTGGCGACGTAATGTTTGCTGGGGCTTTCTTGCTTTTTAGAGGCATCCATCCGGATCTTGCGTCCATCTGTACGCCGGATGCGTTTTGGGACCGGAAATGGTATAATGTGCTAATGGGAAGTCGGAAACGGAGCGTATGCGTACATGAGGAACAGGTTGTGGATACTGGCAGCCTTGCTGGGTCTGCTCGGTTTGGTAATGCTGGCTGCCGCGCCTTTGGCAGCAGGACTTCGTCTGGCCGCGGGTGCCTTTACCGCCGCATGTTTTGCAGCGGCTCTGTATATGCAGCACCGGATGAAGCTCAAGGAAGCAGATGAAGAGCGTACACGCATTCAGCAGCTCGCACAGCAGGAAATGCTTCTGACGATCAATCATCTGCGGCACGATTGGATGAACGATATCCAGGTACTGCTTGGGTATATTCAATTGAAGAAATACGATCGTCTCCAAGGAGTAGTCGCCTCTGTGATGGGAAAGCTCCAGCATGAGAGCTTTATGGCCAAGCTGGGCGATCCGGGCCTTATCGTGTTTTTGCTGACCGCGAAGGCGGGAGGCCGGCACATGAAGCTGGAAGTCGAGCTTGACCAGGAAGTAAATATCCGCAAGCTGGCGCTGGACGGCGATGCGGTTTGCAAGTTGATTCCCGAGCTGATTGAAGGTTTCAAACAAGCGTCTGCGGGAGAAAATGAAGAAGGCGGCATGCTCAGTATGCAGCTCGTTCCCGAAGAGGATTCACTGCTGCTCGATTTTGTATATCAGGGACCGTATAACCGGAGCTTTCTGGAAGAGGCATTGTCGCTTGTGTTGGAATCGGGGACAGGCCGTACCTTGGCTGCGGTTGTAGAACAGAATGACTATCAGGAACAGGAGGCGGCCTTCGCCCTGCGGCTGCCTTACCGGACATCAGTTGAGGTGTGATGCACATGTTTGTAGATAAAGCGAAGATTTATGTAAAAGGCGGCGACGGAGGCGACGGTCTTGTCGCGTTCCGCCGCGAGAAATATGTACCCGAAGGCGGCCCCGGCGGCGGTGACGGAGGCGATGGCGGCGATGTGATCTTCCGCGTGGACGAAGGTCTCCGGACGCTGGTCGATTTCCGTTACCAGAAGCACTTTAAAGCCAAACGCGGCGAAAAAGGCCGCAACAAATGCCAGCACGGAGCCAATGCGGACGATATGGTCGTTCGCGTTCCTCCCGGCACGCTTGTCATCGATGACGACACGGGCGAAATCGTCGCCGACCTGACGCGTCATCAGCAGGAAGTGGTCATTGCCAAAGGCGGGCGCGGCGGACGGGGCAATATGCGCTTCGCCACGGCCAAAAATACCGCTCCGGAAATCGCGGAGAACGGCGAAGAAGGCCAGGAACGCTGGGTCGTTCTTGAGCTTAAGGTGATGGCCGACGTGGGCCTTGTCGGATTCCCGAGCGTAGGCAAGTCGACGCTGCTGTCCGTCGTGTCGGCGGCAACTCCGAAAATCGGAGCCTACCACTTCACGACGATTACACCGAATCTGGGCGTCGTCGATCTCGGCGAAGGCAGAAGCTTCGTCATGGCCGATCTGCCGGGCCTTATTGAAGGCGCCAGCCAAGGTGTCGGACTCGGCCACGAATTTCTGCGTCACGTCGAGCGGACGCGTATCATCGTGCACGTGGTCGATATGGCGGGCACCGAAGGCCGCGATCCGTATGAGGACTGGAAGAAGATCAACGAGGAAATCAAGCTGTACAATGCCAAGCTGGAAGAACGTCCGCAGGTGATAGTCGCCAACAAGATGGACATTCCGGAAGCCCAGGAGAATTTGGCCGCATTCCGTCAACAGATGGAAGCTGACGGCAAATCGGTAGAAATCTTCGCCATTTCGGCCGTCACCAAGGAAGGCATTCAGCCTCTCCTGTATCGTGTAGCCGATATGCTGGACGCGATTCCCGACGCTCCGCTTATTGAGGAAGTACAGGAAGTCGAAGAGCGCAAAGTGTACCGGATGGAGAAGAAGAACGAATATGATAACGATTTCGTTATTCGCCGCGAGAACGATGTTTTCGTTGTAGAGAGCCCGAGCATTGAGAAGCTGATGAAACGGACCAACTTTACAACGGAAGAGAGCGTGCTCCGATTCGCCCGGATTCTTCGGAATATGGGGATCGACAAGGCGCTCCGCGAGCGCGGCGCAGTCGACGGCCAGACGATCCGTCTGAACGATTATGAATTCGAATTCGTAGAAAGATCTTAACAGGAGAAACCCCCATTGCCGGCAGGCACGGGGGTTTTTTGGCGTAGTATCTATAGATTCGGTCAATCGCTTTCGTTCAGGTTCAAATCGTTTCCCTCGCCCGGTTAGGATGAGATGATTCCGTATATGGAAACCGCAGCGAAATCATCCCGCACCGCATCTTCCGGGACATAACAGGCTGCCAGCCGGAGATGCCTCTCTATGCCGGATAGCCCGATAACGGATAACGGCTTATTTATAAACGCTTTTTAATCTTTTCAAGGCGTTTTTGGCGTTGGGATAGCGGAAGGGCAGATCGAAACGGCTCGTCTGCTTCAGCACGCTTTTACGATGAGTGAACACATCGAAGCTCGCTTTGCCGTGGTACCCGCCCATTCCGCTGTTCCCGACGCCTCCGAAAGGAAGGTACGGAGTTGCGATATGGAGGATCGTATCGTTGATGCAGCCTCCTCCGAACGAGATCGATCGGATGATCCTCTGCTGGACTTCTTCGCTTTCGGAAAAAGCGTACAGGGCGAGCGGTTTCGGGCGGGCATTTACTTCCCGGATCACGTCCTCCAGATTGCGGTAAGTGAGTACCGGAAGGAGGGGGCCGAAAATTTCCTCCTGCATAACCGGGTCCTCCCAGCCGATTCCGTCGATAAAGGCCGGTTCAATTTTAAGAGAGCGGTCGTCGGTTCTTCCGCCGGACACGAGCTGTCCCGCTTCCATCAGGCTTTTGAGCCGGTTATAGTGGCGGGCATTGATGATGTTCGGGTACGGGCTGCCTTCGGCAAGCGGATCGCCGTAGAAGGCGTCTACCACTTCCTGCATCCGGTTCAGCAGCTCATCCTTGACGCTTTCATGGACGTATAAGTAATCGGGCGCGATGCAGGTCTGTCCCGCGTTCAGCGTTTTGCCCCAGACAATGCGCTTGGCCGCGTGCCTGATGTTGGCGTCGGCATGCACAATGCAGGGGCTTTTGCCGCCCAGCTCCAGCGTGACAGGGGTGAGATGTTTGGCGGCCGCCTCCATGACGATCCGTCCGACCCCGACGCTTCCCGTGAAAAAAATCGTATCGAACTTCTCCGTGAGCAGCGCGTTGCTCGTCTCGACACCGCCTTCGATAACGGCCACATATTCTTCCCCGAAGGTCTGGCCGAGAAGCCGGGCAAGCAGCGCGGATGTATGCGGCGCAAGCTCGGAAGGCTTCAGTACCGCGCAGTTTCCTGCGGACATGGCCCCGATCAAAGGGGAGATTGCCAGCTGGAACGGATAGTTCCACGGCGATATGAGAAGCGCTATGCCGTATGGCTCCGCATAAATGCGGCTCTGCGATCCGATATGCGTAAGGGGCGTTTTGACCCGCCGCGGCTTGCTCCAGCGTTTAAGATGTTTAAGCACATGATTGATTTCTTCAAGCAGAATACCGATTTCCGTAGCGAACGCTTCAAAGTCGGATTTTCCGAGATCCTGCCTCAGAGCTTCCATAATCGCTTCCTCATGATCCCGGATCATGGCTTTTAACCGGCGAAGCTGTTCCATCCGGAAGTTCAGAGGCTTGGTCGCACCCGTTGCGTAAAAGTTTCTCTGCTTGTCGAGAAGCGCGTGTATCCGATTCAAGAGATTTTCGTCCTTTCCGGGTCCGTTGACTCAGGTTATTTCGGGATCTTGGAGCGGGGTCCAGTTCACTTCAGGAATACCGGAGGTGCCGAGCCTAGCCGTTCCGATCCACGTATGGGGCGTGTCTCCGTAAGACAAATAATGCTGGAGCGCATAGCGGAAAATAAACGGAAGCTCGCGGTTCAGAATCTCGGCCCGTGGGATCCAGTGCAGATCGCCTTCCGAGGTCCGGATCCGGGGTGAAACATCCGTATGACCGACATAAATGAACTGCTGGCGTATATCGTGATCTTTTAACCTCATTAGAATGTACTGCAAACGGAGTCCCGAAATTTCGTCCTCGCGTATGCCGGTTTCTTCCTCGATTTCGCGCAGGCAGGCGGCCCGGGGACGTGCCATTTCAAAGCTTTCCAAATGTCCGCCCACCGCCGCCCACATACCGGGGGAGAGCGTCCTTTTCATGGACCGCTTCATCATAAGCAGTTCACCCCGGGAGTTGAACAAAAGAGCCGCGGATATTAATCGCAACGTGATCAAACGTGTCGCCTCCTTGCTGATTTTCAGCTTACCATAGGGGAAGAAGGACAAGCAAACTCCCGTCGGGAAAGCATTTTGGCGCCTTCCGAGCCTGAGCGGCGCTTGTTTTTCAAACGAAAGACAGAAAAAACCGATAAAAAGAAAGACACCTGAAATATTCGAGTTTCGGCAGAGGCCAGCCCGGCCGGATAGGATAAAATCAGCGGCCGTCAAAGAGCCGGATCAAAGTACAAAGCGAGAGATTCCGCTTCATCAACCGGGGGAAATCAGGGTAAACGGCAGGGCATACGGAAACAATGCCATTTTCCTATTGCCGAAATTTGTAGAGTTGAAGTATAATGTCCTCTATATAAGAACACACGTCTTTCTGGAAAGGACGGACTTTCTGTAATGGAACCTAAACAGGCCGCAGGTTGGAGCGAGTCCGGCTTTTATCTCGTCAACGAGCAGATTTTGCCCGAGGGCATTCTCAAAACGGTGCAGGCCAAAGAACTGCTGGCCCGTGGAGAAGTAAAAACGATTCACGAGGCGGTAGAGCAGGTAGGGCTGAGCCGGAGCGCTTTTTATAAGTACAAAGACGGCGTATTTCCCCTGAACAAGCTGGATAAAGAGCGCATTGTCACCATCTCCATGAATTTGGAGCACCGTTCGGGCATTTTGTCCCGGGTGCTTGCGCTGATTGCCGGACAGGAAGGTAATGTGCTGACGATCAATCAAAGCATTCCGCTGCAGGGAATGGCGAACGTGGTCATTTCCGTAGAAACGTCCCTGATGGGCGATAAAGCGAAAGAACTGGTTCAACTGCTGGAATCCCAGGACGGGGTCAAGAAAGCCGCCGTAATCGGACAGGGCAGCTCGATTTAACTCCGGGGCCCCACCGGCAGGAACGGGTAACCGGATACAAACCGGGTACAAACTCTAAGAACTGAAAAAGAACATCACGTATACGGGAGGAATTATGACTATGAAGAAACCTATTAAAATCGGCTTGCTTGGACTCGGGACCGTCGGAACGGGTGTAGTCCGGATTGTGGAAGGCCACCGGGAAGATCTGGAGAAACAGACAGGCTCCGCTATCGTAGTGGAAAAAGTGCTTGTGCAGGATTTGAGCAAGCTGCGTTCCGTTACCGTTGGCCGCGAGAAGCTTACCGACCAGCCTTGGGATATTATCCGCAATCCTGAAATCGACGTGGTCGTCGAGGTGATGGGGGGCGTCCAGGATACGAAGGCGTATATTCTGGAAGCGCTGGAGCAAGGAAAGCACATCGTGACCGCGAACAAGGATCTGATGGCGATGCACGGGCCCGAGATTCTCGCCAAAGCCGCCGAAAAAGGCTGCGATGTATTCTATGAAGCAAGCGTGGCGGGGGGAATCCCGATTATTCGTACGCTGGTGGAGGGCTTCTCTTCGGACCGCATTACGAAAATCATGGGGATCGTCAACGGTACGACAAACTATATCCTGACCAAAATGAGCCAGGAAGGCGCCGCTTACGCGGACGTGCTCAAAGAAGCGCAGATGCTCGGTTATGCCGAGGCCGATCCGACTTCCGACGTGGAAGGGCTGGACGCCGCCCGTAAAATGACCATTCTCTCCACGCTGGGCTTCCATTCGGAAGTAGCGCTGACCGACGTGAAGGTCAAAGGAATTTCCAGCGTCAGTAAGGAAGACATCCAATACGGCAAAAAGCTCGGCTACGAAGTGAAGCTTCTCGGCATCGCGGAGAAGCATGACGATCACATCTCCGTATCCGTCGAGCCGACGATGGTCAAAACGTCGCATCCGCTCGCTTCGGTCAACGGCGTATTCAATGCCGTATACGTATACGGCGAAGCCGTGGGAGAGACGATGTTCTACGGCCCCGGCGCCGGTGAAATGCCGACGGCAACTTCCGTCGTGGCGGATCTCGTGGCTGTCGTGCGCAACCTGAATCTCGGCGTAAACGGCCAGCGCAGCACGGTGCCTTACCTGGAGAAAAAGTTGAAAACGGACGAGCAAATTTCTTCGAAATATTTTGTGCTTCTCCACGTGGAGGACAAGGCGGGCGTCCTTGCCCAGATTACGCAAATTTTCGCGAAGCACGAAGTCAGCCTGGAGTCCGTCTTCCAGCATCCGAACGAGCATAATCCGAAAGCCGAAATCATTATCATTACCCACGACGCGAATCAGGCGGGCATGAACAAAGTCCTGGCCGAATTCGAAAGCCTGGATGTCATCCAGACGATCCAGAGCGTTTACCGCGTAGAAGGCTAAATTTTAACTTTTAAGAAAAGAGGCTGCAGAAGAAAATGAGATATATGGGCTTGCTGCATCAATATAAATCTTACCTTCCGGTTACGGAAAAAACACCGCTGCTTACGCTGCACGAAGGAAACACCCCGCTTATCCGCGCGGAAAAATTGTCGGAGGAGCTGGGTCTCGACCTTTACGTCAAATATGAAGGACTGAACCCGACGGGTTCGTTCAAAGACCGCGGCATGGTGATGGCCGTAGCCAAAGCGATGGAGGAAGGAAGCCCCACGATCATGTGCGCTTCCACCGGCAATACGTCGGCGGCCGCTGCCGCCTACGCCGCGCGCGGCGGGCTGAACTGCATCGTGCTTATTCCGAACAACAACATTGCGCTCGGCAAACTGGCGCAGGCTATCATTTACGGGGCAAAAGTGATCGCCATCGAAGGGAATTTCGACCGGGCGCTGGAAATTGTCCGCGAAATTACGGCAAAGCAGCCGATTACACTCGTCAATTCCGTCAATCCCTACCGGATTGAAGGACAGAAGACCGCCGCTTTCGAGGTGTGCGATCAGCTCGGGAAGGCGCCGGATTATCTGGCGATCCCGGTCGGCAATGCGGGCAACATCACGGCCTACTGGAAAGGCTTCAAGGAGTATCAGGCGGCAGGTAAATCATCCTCGCTGCCCAAAATGATCGGATTCGAAGCGGAAGGCGCCATGGCGATCGTCAAGGGAGAGCCTATCCTCAATCCGGAAACCGTGGCGACCGCCATCCGGATCGGCAACCCGGCAAGCTGGGACGGAGCCGTAAATGCGGCAAACGCATCCGATGGCCAAATCAACTATGTCACCGATGAAGAAATTTTGTCGGCTTACCGCAAGCTTGCTTCGCAGGAAGGCATCTTTGCCGAGCCGGCATCGGCGGCATCCCTGGCGGGCGTCATCAAGCTGAAGCGGGAAGGACACTTCCGGCAGGGACAATCCGTCGTGTGCGTGCTGACCGGCAACGGGCTTAAAGATCCGCACAACGCCATTCAGAGCGTGGAAGCCGAGCCGCTCGTCGTAGAAGATTCGGAAGCGGCCGTGATGGACGCGATCCGGCAGCTGGAGCAGGTGGGCAGCTAATGGCGCCCGCAGCGGTACGCGTCCGCGTTCCGGCCAGCACCGCCAATCTGGGACCGGGCTTCGATGCGCTCGGCATGGCCCTTGATTTGTACGCCCGGATTGAGATGAGTGAGGCGGACCGGACACAGATCGAACTTTTCGGAAGCAATATGCAGGGAATTCCGACGGACAAGACGAACCTGATCTACAAAGTGGCCCGCACCTTGTACGATCACGCGGGTCTGCCCATGCCGGAGCTGAGCATCCGCATGGACAGCGACATTCCGCTCACGCGGGGGCTGGGCAGCAGCGCTTCCGCTATCGTCGGAGCGCTTGCGGCGGCTAACGCGCTGAGCGGAGCGGACCTTCCGCCGGAGGAGCTTTTCCAGATCGCCTCCGGCATGGAAAAGCATCCCGACAACGTCGGCGCCTCGCTGTTCGGAGGCATTATCGCGGCCTACTGGGACGGCCGCGAGGCGAAGCACGTGCGCATCGAGCCGCACGAGCGTCTGGAGGCGCTGGTCGCCGTGCCGGCGTTCCAGCTCTCCACGGAGCTTGCGCGCCGGGTGCTGCCTTCCGAGGTGCCGATGAAAGACGCCGTCTTCAACATCGGCCACTCGTCTCTGCTCGTCGCGGCCCTTGCCGCCGGCGAGCTGGGTATGATCCGGCACGCGATGAAGGATGCGCTCCATCAGCCGTATCGCGCGGCTCTCGTTCCCGGCATGGAGAAGATTCTCCGGGAAGCGGCCGACCACGGTGCGCTGGGAGCTGCGCTCAGCGGCGCGGGATCGACTCTTATCGCGTTCGCCGATAAGAGCGAGGGAAGGCAGGAGGAACTGGAAGCGTTCCTCCGGGAGACGTTCCGCGCCGAAGGCATCGAGGCGGAAACGCGATGGCTGAGACCTGCCAGCGAAGGCGTCCGCGTCTGGAAGCTGACGGGCGGGGAACCGTCCTTCGAGGAATTTGCGGGAGGAGCGGAATAACATGAGGAAGAAACGGATAGCGATGCTGGGACCGGGCACCTTCTCGGAAGAGAGCGTGTACCATTTTCTCGGGAGAGACCGGTACGAGTATGTGCCGTTCAAGCTTATCTCCGATGTATTCCTGGCGACCGCTTCGGGAGAAACGGATTACAGCGTCATTCCGATTGAGAATACGATTGAGGGCTCCGTTACCCTGCATATCGACTGGCTCGTTCACGAGGTTGATTTGCCGATGCAGGTGGAATGGGTTTATCCTATAGATATGAACCTGATCGGTCTTCCGGGCAGTGCCCACCGGGCGGCCGATGACAAGAACGGCTTGGTGAGGCTGGAGAACGGGGAACTGGCAAGCTCCCCGCCCGTCTCCTGGTCAAGCATTACCAAAGTGCTGTCCCATTCGGTCGCGCTTGCCCAATGCCGCAAGTTTCTGCGCACGTATATGCCGCAGGCGGAGATCGAGCAGACGGGTTCCAACGGGGAGAGCGTCCGGCTTGTCAGCGAGCTGGGAGACCCGAACGTGGTAGCGATCGGTACGACAAATGCCGCCGGCATGTACGGAATGGAGCTTCTCGCGTCGAAAATACAGGACAACCCCGACAATTCGACCCGTTTTATTCTGATCGGGCGTGAAAAGCTTGAGCTGCCGGTCTCCGGCCATACAAAGACGACCATTCTGGTCACGCCGCCCGAAGATTACCCGGGAGCGCTTCACCAGGTGCTGTCGGCCTTCGCCTGGCGCCGGATCAACTTGTCGAGGCTGGAATCCCGCCCGACGAAACGCAAGCTCGGCAACTACTATTTTTACATCGACGTAGAGGGCTCACTGGAATCGGTTCTCGTCCGCGCCGCTTTCGAAGAAATCGAAGCGATCGGCTGCCAAGTCCGGATTCTGGGCTGCTACCCGACGTATCAGTACGAAACCCAAACCCCGGAGGTGTAACAACGAATTATGGCACAGCAGTGGATTTACCTGGACGGCAGCTACGTTACGAAGGAAGAAGCCAAAGTATCCGTTTACGATCACGGTTTTTTGTACGGGGACGGAATTTTTGAAGGCATCCGCATTTACGGTGGCAACATTTTTAAATGCAAGGAGCATCTCGACCGTCTTTACGATTCGGCCAAATCGATTATGCTCAACATTCCGCTGAGCTATCAGGAAATGCAGGACGCTCTGGTGGAGACGATCCGGCGCAACGAACTTCGTGACGGATACATCCGTCTCGTCGTTTCCCGCGGGCCCGGCGACCTCGGACTCGATCCGCGCCGTTCGCCCAAAGCGAGCGTCATCATTATCGTGGAGCAGCTGTCGATTTATCCGGAGGAGGCCTACGTTAACGGTCTCAAAACCGTTTCGGTCTCCAGCCGACGCAACATTCCCGACGCGGTAAATCCGAAAATCAAATCGCTCAACTACCTGAATAACATTCTCGTCAAAATCCAGTCCAATCTGGCCGGCGTGGGCGAAGCGATCATGCTGAATTCGCAAGGATATGTGGCCGAAGGTTCTTCGGATAACATTTTTATCGTAAAAAGAGGCGTCGTGTACACACCGCCTTGCTATATCGGTGCGCTGGAAGGCATCACGCGTGCGGCGATCATCGAGATTTGCGAGCGCCAAGGCTATACCTTGAAGGAAGAACCGTTTACCCTGCACGACGTGTATGTGGCCGATGAAGTGTTCTTTACGGGTACAGCCGCCGAAGTTATCGCGGTTCGCGAAGTGGACGGACGCACTATCGGGGAAGGCAAGGCCGGCCCGATCACGACGAAGCTTTTGCAGGAATTCCGCAGCATTGTGAATGTCGACGGGGTTAAAGTATACGAATAGACCGTCTCGCGCGGTTCGTTTGGGGTCCGGTGCCGATTTTTTTACCGGTTGGACCGGTTTTTTTCCAAAACGACTCAACAAACTTTCAAAAATCCGTTTCCCGGGAAGGGGCACTTCCTGCGGCAGCGGTTTTTTTTATGCCCGGATTTGCTGTGTTTGCGCCTGTCCCTTTGAATTTTCCGCGGCTTTTTTTCGTCCAGGGGATGTCAAATGCCCATAAGCCTGCATAAGATGTAATGTCAATCGGATTGGGGAAGACGGATACGTACTTAGAAGAGGGAGGTAAGACCCGTTGAAAATCCATATGGTTAAAAAAGGGGATTCACTGTATAAAATCGCCCAAAAATACGACGTTGATCTCGATAAGCTGATCGAAGCGAATCCTCAGATCGCGAACCCGGACCAAATCAACGTTGGTGAAAAGGTGAAAATTCCGGGAACGCCGACGAAACCGCAGCAGCCCCACACGCCTCATCATCCCGTGCCGGATCATCTGGTGAAGCACATTGTGCAGCAGGGAGATACGCTGTGGAAGCTTTCGAAAGCATGGGGAATTCCGCTGAAGGATATGATCGAAGCGAATACCCAACTGAAAAACCCGAATGTGTTGATGACCGGCGAAACGGTCTATATTCCGAAAAAGTCTCAAGCGGAAGAAGGCTCGCACGGCAGTCAGCCTCATCATGGCGGAACAGCTCACGGCAAGAAGGATACTTCCCCGATCCAGCCGGCTGTTCCCGCGCCCGAACCACCGGCAGAGCAGAAGCCGGAAACGGCCGAACTTCCGGAGATTCCGGAGCTGCCGGAAATCAATGAGATTCCAGAAGTAAAGGAACCCGCGCCGGTGGAGGAAGAGAAGGTGGAATTGAAGCCGGAGGCAGAGCTTCCCTTACAACCGGTGCTGCCTCCGGTACAGCCGCCGGTTATCGAGCAGCCTCCCGTCCAACCGGCCCAGCCTGAGCCGCAGGTTCAGCTGCCGATTGTCGAGCAGCCTCCGGTGCAGCCGGTTCCCCAGCCTCCGGTACAGCCGCAGGTGCCTGAATACCAGCTGCCCCAACTTGTGCTGCCGCAGGTCGAGCTGCCGTCTTACACACCGCAGCCGCCGCCCCAGAGCCCCTGCGAGCCCGTTGCTCCGGCTCCATATCCTTCTTATGTAAAAGAAGCGGAAACGATTCCGCACTTCGGAGGACATCCGGGGAATCTTCCGTTGATTCAGCCGTGCCCTCCTTACGCGCCTTTTGTGTTTCCGTACGGGCAGCACCAGGAGCCCTGGAAAAAAGAGCCGTGCGGGTTCGACGGCAAACTGCCCGTCTCGTACGGAGATCACGGAGCATACGAGGGCGGCTGGGGACAACCGCAGACGCTTCCGTATCCGGATGTGGAGATTCCGCAGAGCATTCCGTCCTATCAGGAACTGGTGGCCTCTGAGGAAGAATACATCCAGCCGGCCGGACAGATTCAGGGTCAGCCCTATCCGTCCCAGCCGTGGTTTCCAAGCCAGCCCGGTTTGTACGGAGGCGCGGGAGCCGGACCGGATTTGCATACCCCTTACACGGACGGAGCTTATTGTGCGGAAAAACCGGTATTCGGACAGCAGCCGGGCTGCCACGAGCCTTATGCGCCATTCGGCCACAACGGCTTTGAGCATGGCGGTTACGGTCACGTAGGCGGATGGCCGCAGAGCTACGAGCAGGCAGGCGTGTGGCCGCAAGGCTATGCGTCGCCGCAGGAGGCGGAGCAAGCCGCATATGCGTCCGGAGGCT
>NZ_FNVF01000001.1:1124995-1140368 GCF_900107975.1 Paenibacillus sp. UNC499MF | reverse complement strand
TCTTTTTCGGAATGCGTCAGCAGCTCCAGCTGCTCGACACGAATGTTCGGATCGGCCGCAGCCTGCTCGACCGCACGGGAGAAATGGCCGTGTATGCCCCGGATATCCTCCTCGCTGAACGTATCCGCGTTATAGGTAAACCGGATCACAATCCGCTCCCCTGGAATAACCGTTATATCGAAGTCATAGTTCGTTTGCTCCGGAGCCTGAATGTTGGAAATGGCCAAAGCCCCGCTGCCTCCGACAAGTTCTTCGATCCGTTCTTCCATCGGATAGTTTTCGAATACCATGATATGGCTGATGAGATCGCGTTTTTGCTCGCTGAGGGCCTGGATTTCATATAGCGGGAACGTATCGTACGCCCCCGATGCCAAGGCTTGCTCCTGGGTTTTCCGCATCACATCCGCCACGGATTCTCCCGCTTCGCTCCGGACCCGGACCGGAATTGTATTAATAAACAAGCCGATCATGCTCTCCACACCGGCAATGTCTGCCGGACGGCCCGAAACGACGCAGCCGAACACGACATCCCGGCTGTTGTTATACACCTGAAGAACGAGACCCCACAGCGTTTGGACAAACGTACTGAGCGTTACCTGATTTTGCCTGGACACACGTTCGATTTTCTCGCTCAGCTCCCGGCTGAATTCGAAATCCAGTTCGACCGCGTTGAAACTTCCCTGCTTGCGCTGCGCTTTTTCCTGAGGAAGCTTCGTATGCTGATCGTAGCCGTTCAAATAACCGCTCCAATAGTCTTCCGCCGTTTTCCGGTCCTGTTTTTCCAGCCATTCGATATAACGGGCAAAAGGTGTAACGGGAGGAAGCTCCGATTTTCTCTCTTCCAGGAATGCGAAATAGCTTTCAAACACTTCTTTGATCATGAAGGACATGCACCAGCCGTCCATCAGGATATGATGGTGACTCCAGATAAGATGCCAGGACTGTTCGTCGGTCCGGACAAGAGTTACCCGCATAAGGGAGTCTTCCGCCAAATCAAACTTCCGGGCTTTGTCGGCGTTTGCCAGTTCGGCCAGCGCATGCTCCCGCTCCGTCTCGGGAAGTCCGCTTATATCTTCGTAATAAACTTCGCCCTTACGCTCGCGGAACACGATCTGAACCGGTTCATCTTTCCAACCGATCATAAAATTGGTCCGAAGCGCTTCATGCCGTTGAATCAGCACATCCAGCCCCTTAGCAAAAGCTTCGGCGTCCAGGCTGCCCTTAAGGTCGAACGTCACCTGTTCGAAATAGGCTTCCGAATCGGCGTCCAGCAAGCTGTGGAACATCATGCCCTTCTGCATTGGAGTCAGCGTATACACGTTCTCCAGCTCTCCGATAGAGGCGGTACGCAGCGTCAGCTGCTCCAGCTCTTCCACAGTCAGCTCCGGCAGGAGGACATCGCTCGGCGTGAGCTCCGGCATATCCTTGGACAAGCAGTGCGCAATAACTTCACGCAAGCTGCTTTCGAGCAGGCCGCCCAGCCGTTCAATCGTCTCCCGGCAGTACTGCGTCGTTCCATAACGGATCGTAAGCTCCAGCGCACCCTCCGTAACCATCCCGTTCATGTCCAGGGCAAAATCCATCGCCGCATTCGGGCTCACATCGTCGCCGGTGGAGTATGGGGACGGCTCCAGGCCGCTGCTCGCGTAATCCTGATCGAACTGTCCCAGATAGTTAAAGCTGATTTCCGGATCGGAACCGGACAGGTCGTCCTTTCCCTCCTCCGACATGTACTTCAGAATGCCGTAGCCGATTCCCTTGTTCGGAATACGCCGGAGACCTTCCTTCGTCCCTTTGATCTGCTGGGCAATCGTCTGGTCGCGGCCGCTCTCCAGCACAACCGGAAATTGGCTCGTAAACCAGCCGACGGTTCTTGTAATGTCCACATCCGGAAGAATGTCTTCACGGCCGTGGCCTTCAAGATTCACGAGTATCCGGCTTTGTCCGGTCCAGGCTTGGACGGCCCTACCGAGAGCGGTAAGAAGAAGATCGTTCATCTCCGTATTGTAGGCGCGGTGTGCCTGCTTCAAAAGCTGCCCCGTCTCGCCTTCCGTCCATCTTACGGTCACGATATCGCTGTCTTGAAGCCGTGACTTCTCCTGTCCCAAATCCTTGGGCAGCAGCGTATGTTCGATCCGCCCGATTCCACTCCAGTAAGCCCGCTCGGATTCAAGCGCCGTACTATCCGCATAGCGGGACAACTGCCCGGCCCACGTCTGGAACGAATCCGTTTTATGCGGAAGCGAAATCGCTTCTCCGCCGAGAGCCTGTTCGTAGCCGGCCGCAAAATCTTCAAACAAGATGCGCCAGGACACGCCGTCCACAACGAGATGGTGGATGGCCATGAGCAGATGGTCGCCATCCGGGCAGCGGAACAGACCCAGTTTGACAAGCGGTCCCTTTTCCAGATCGATGCTTCCCTGAATTTCGCTTGCCTTCGCCTCGACGGCATCCGCACAATTTTCGTACCCTGTAAAATCTGTCACCTCCAGGCTGAACAGCTCTTCGTCCAACCCCCGGTTCCATGCTTCATAGCCGGTACCGGTTTTACGGTAAACCGTGCGCAGCGCGTCGTGATGCTCGACCAGCTTGGCGATCGTCAGCCGAAGCGCCGTCTCGTCGAAGCCTTCCCTGCGGTACTGCATGAACGCCTGGTTGCTGTGATGCGGATCGGCCGGATTCTGCCCGAAAAACCAGCGCTGAATCGGCGTCAGCGTCACGGCTCCCGTTACTGCTTCCTGGCTGGCCGTTTTGCCGGCCGTTTGAAGCTGCGGACTTAGGGCCGCTATCGTGGGATAGTGGAAAAGATCGCGCATGACCAGCTTGTAACCGGCCTGAAGGAGCCTTGATGAAACCTGGAGCGCTTTAATCGAGTCTCCGCCGAGTCCGAAGAAATTGTCCGACAGACCGACTCTGTCCACGCCGAGTACGGACTGCCAGACGGCGGCAAGCGCCTGCTCCGCCGGAGTTCGGGGAGCGATGTACTTGACCTCCGCCTGCACGCTTCCTTCCGGCTCAGGCAGCGCCTTGCGGTCTACTTTGCCGTTCGGGGTAAGAGGCAGCCGGTCCAGACGCATCACGCGAGCCGGCACCATATGCGAAGGGAGCGTCTGTTCCAGATACGCATGCAGGGCTCTGGTATCGATTTCACATTCCGACACCGCGTAACCGCACAAATACTTCTGGCCCCGTTCGTCGGTACGGTCGGTTACGACCGCCTGGCGGATGCCGTCAAAGCGCAGCATGGCCGTCTCGATTTCGCCGAGTTCGATCCGGTACCCCCGGATTTTCACCTGATAATCGATCCGCCCGATGAAGTCCACATTGCCGTCTTCCATCCAGCGTGCCAGATCGCCCGTACGATACAGGCGCTCTCCGGCGGCGAACGGACTTTCCGCAAACTTCTCTTCCGTCAATTCGGGACGGTTCATATATCCCCGGGCGACGCCCGGCCCTCCGATGCACAGCTCCCCGAGAATTCCGACGGGGACAGGATTTAGCTGAGCGTCCACGATATAAAATTTCGCATTCAGCCACGCTTTGCCGATCGGCACGTTGCCGGCTTCCGGAAGCTTCGATACGGGTTCGTCGTAGAAGCTTGAATCAATGGCCGCCTCCGTTACACCGTAGCTGTTAATGATCCGGAATCCAGATCCGAACCGTTCCTGGAGCTGACGGTAATCTTCGACGCTGCAGCTGTCGGAGCTGGTGATGAGCAGCTTCATGGAGCTCATATCAAGCCCCTGCTGGGCCACATGCTCCATAAACGGTATGATGAGCGCCGGCGTCGATTCAAACACGGTGATCTGCCGGCTTTGTATCCAGCCGTGCAGGCGTGTCGGATCGATCCGGTCGTCTTTCGGGCAAATTACCATGGTGCCCCCGTTGTAGAGGGTGCGGGCGATATCCCCGACGAACACGTCAAAAGAAAAGCTCGCAAGCTGAAGCAGGCGAACGGGAAATTGATCGAGCCCGTATTCCCTGCGGTAGGCGGCTGCCGTGTTCACCAGACTCCGGTGCTCGATCATGACGCCCTTCGGCCGTCCTGTCGTGCCGGACGTGTAGATCACGTAAGCAAGGTCCTCCGGCCTGCTCTCCGCCGGCACACTGCCGGTTATTCCGGCGGCAATGGCCTCGTCCGTGGAGCCGGCCGGTGCGTTCGCCCTTTCTTCGCCGTACGAATTCTCGTCGTCCAGGCAAAGAACCGTATGCAGCGCTCCGCCTTCCGTCTGCCACGCCCCGGCCCTGTCCTTCAGCCCGGTTTGTGTGAGCAGCACCGAAGCTCCGCTGTCCCCGAGCATATAGCGGATGCGGTCGGAAGGGTAATCCGGATCGAGCGGAACGTATGCGCCTCCGGCCTTCCATACCGCCATGACGCCGACGAGCAGATCGACCGACCGGTCGGCCAAAATGCCCACGACCGATTCTCTGCCGATACCTGCCCCCCGCAGAGTACCCGCCAGGCGGTTTGCCAGCTCGTTGAGCTCCCCGTAGGTGAGCTGATTGTTCTCGTACACCACGGCCGCCGCATTCGGATTTAGCGCAGCCTGCTCCTCAAACAACCGGTGGAACGTTTTGGCAGGAGGGAGCTCGGACACTACGGGATTAAATCCGGTTAAAATCTTCTGTTTCTCCTCATCGCTGAGCATGGACAACTCGCGAACGGTCTGCTCCGGGTTAAGGACAATCTGGTCAATGATCGTAAACAGCTGCTCCGCGATCCGCAAAATCTCACTTTCATCGAACAATTGGACGCGGTAATCGATATTGAGATCGATTTCCTTGTCGTCCAGCGCATCTACGACGTGTACGGCAAAATCGCCCACTTCATGGCCGGAATGACTGCTCTTGCGGACCACGCTGAGGCCGTCGTAATTCGTCACGGTGACGGGCAAATATTCAATATCGACCCGGAACAGTTCGGGAACGTCCCACTGCTTGTTCCGTTCTCTTAAATCCTGGATGAGCTGGTTGTACGGATACTTCTGGTGGCGGAGATTCGCCTTCTGCTCTTTGGAGATATGCTGCAAAAACGCCAATACATGCTGATCCGGATCGAGCAGCATTCGGGTCGCAACCGTACTTACGAACATGCCCAGCGTATCTTTCTCCTGCTTGGATGTCCGGTTCGCGTATATCGTACCGACCGTAATATCTTCATTTCCCGTTACCTTGTGAAGCAATATGTATAAAGCCGCCAAGAACACCGTAAAGGTACTGATGTTGCTCTCCTCGCTAAAACGCTGCAATTGTTCATAGCGCTTGCCTGAGAAAGGCACACTGACCCTGTCGGCATCCGTACTCACGGAGTAAGGCGAACTCGGTTTCATTCGTGTAATTTCCGAAAAGGACTCGAACTTGTCCAGCCAATAAGCTTTGTCCTTCTGGTAGCGTTCCGAACGTTCATATTCCTGTTCGGCATAAATATATTCCTGATAAGTACCTCTAGCTTTAGCGTCCGGTTCCTGTCCGCCGATTATTTTCACGTAATTGTCCATAATCGTCGCGCTGAGAAGATGTGAGGAGATGCCGTCCGCTATACTGTGGTGGATTTTAATGTTAAACCAATGTTCTTCGTTATTAAGATTTAGCAGACAGAATTTGTACAACTGATCGTCAAAAATAGACAATGGCGTATGATTGAACTGATCCAGCCATTTTTGTGCCTCGGCTTCATCGCCTATTTCCATATAATCGCACTGCGGTTCGATGTCGGATTCTTCCGCAAACCATTGAACGGGTTCACCGGCATCGGTAGACGCGATCCGGATTCGGAATGCGTCATGGTCCCGGATCAGCTTATGAATCGCCTGCATCAAAGCTTCGCTATTCACGGGACCGCGAATAAACAAAGTACCCACGATGACTCCGACCGATGTGTTCGGATACATCATTTCCATACTCCATATTCTTCGCTGCGCTTGAGTTAAAGCAAACCGTTTGTTAGTATGTTCTCTCACATCGACACTCTCCTGTTATAGAGATTCGTTTTCAGGTATGCAACCCTGTTATCTAATTCCACACTCCAAACTTTCGCGAAAACTTCGACAAGAAGTGAAGGGAAGCCTTCGGCAGGCTCGTCTTATTAATTGTCCGGCGGGCAAAAATCTCCCTCAAAAAACTTGACAGATGATGTCGGATAGAGATAATGAGTACAGGCATCCTCCCTTCAAGGTCTTCTGAGCAAATGGGCAAAATCAACCCGGCCACCGGGTTTTACGAGAATAGATTGAGGTGCTCGAAACAAAATGATCCATCGTTTCCAAGCTTTGTAGAAGTACCCTTTGCTGCCTGAGCTTATAAAATTACATAATTCCCCATCAATTCCCAATTATATATGATGTCCCACAAGTAAACATGGTATTTTTGAACTATTTTGTATTAATTTAATAATAAGGTCTATTTTTATCCAATTTTACAAAATAACAACATTTGGTGTGATGTTTGTCCTTGCCTCAATGTGAGCTTAACGTCCAGTGCCCCTCCCCCGTTTACCCGATCAACCAAAAAAACCGCTCAGCGCGGCCCCGTTTCTTCGTTTTCGTTTATTTCGCACACCCAGCCTCTTCCAGCATCCTTTCCTTTATTATTTCTGGTATTCCTTTCTTTTTTACGAATATAAATAACAGGCAGATTCCAATAGGCAGCGGTCGCAAGTTTGAGCAGGTGGCTGCGCCCATTATTTCTCTCTGCGCTGAAGTATTTACATAAATCGTATCTTTTTTTGACGATGAGCTAACACACATTCTCTATGCTAAATAATGGGAAACTATTCTAGTTGAGAATAAAGGAGAGAGAAAACCGGATGTTTACACGTTTACTCCGCACCACCGCGCTCGTTCTGACCGTCGGTACGACTCTGTTGACCGGAACGGTGATCCAGTCCGCTCCCGCACAAGCCGCAAGCAACTTGGTACCGGACTATGAGGTGAAAATTTTGTTGAAACCGGAAGCCGTTCTGGGTTCGGACAACAAGCTGAAAAGCAGTGTGCTGAATACGTTCGCCATGCCGTCCAGCGTCACTAAAATGAATGTGGCTTTCCTGGATACGAACGCCAAAGATATTTATACAAACGGCTGGAGCACGCGCATCCGTAAATCCGAAGACGAGAGCAAATTCGAGCTGACTTACAAAAAGCGGTATCCGATCACCAACAACGACATCAACGCCGCCCTTACGAAGGCCAATCAGGATGGATTCGACTCCGGGGACACGAACTATGAAGCGCAGGTCGAGTGGGGTTACCAGAACAAAACCCTCAGCATTTCGCGAAGCAAAAAAGCGAGCAAGTCCGGTTACAGCGGCATGGACCTCCCGTCTATTAGCGATGCCCGCAGCCTGCTGATCGGCAACGCGCCGGGCAAGTTCGACGATTGGATCGGCGACGGCTGGGGCACGAGTCTGCTCGGAAGCTCCCGTTATTACGGGCCCGTACTCGCCAAGCGTTCGATCGGCACGTGGGACGGCTTGAAGCTGTACATCGAAGTGTGGCCGATCCGCAACTCTGCCGGAACCGGCACGGAATACATAGTCGAAGCTTCGTTTAAGACAACGAGCGAGTCGACCGCCGCCGCGAAGCATGACGAACTTATCGCGCTGCTGCAGAGCAAAGGCTGGTTCCTCGCGCAGGATTCGCTGAAAACCCAGCTCATTATGGACCGCTACTAACGTCGGGGTCATAAAAAAACAGGTGCAGGCTAAAAAAGCCTGCACCTGTTTTGTATTCGCAGCCGCATATACACGGCCATTTTCCGCTTTCCGGAAGAAACTTGCACTGCGCTTCATTAAGCGGTTACACGCATCGCATGACGCGCCGCCGTATAACCAGCGTATGACCACCGTCATGGACATAACGGTTCTGCATGTAGACAGCCCCGCAGGTTTTCCGAATGGCACGCGAAGACCTGACGATCCTCTTTTTAACTATAATCTTCGATCAGGAGCAGTTTGCCGTCTTCCATTTCAAATACCGACTTTCCTTTGAGAGCGATCTTTTCCCCTGCTTTAAGCCCGTTAGGCAGATCGGCCGCAAGAGTTCCCTCGTAATCAATCTGAACTTCGAGCCGGTCACCTCGGAAATTAATATCCGTAATCGTTTGACAGCGCTGGGAGAACAGCTTTTTCGATTGCCCGGCTAATTCGCGGAAAGCCTCTTTCCCTTTCGTCTCCGCATTCACGACGCCGTTCGAGATGTTTCGGAACACAATCTCCTCTTGCATGAGCAGGAGCATGCCTTCGATGTCGAAAGCGTTGTAGGCCTTCACATACTTTTCAACCAAGTTTACCGCCGTACGATTGTCCACTATAAACGCTCCTCTCTAAGTTACCCGGTCACACAGAAATCACGATACAACTGCTCTTTCACCTGGCGGACGGGATAGTGCTCGGGATAGGTCGAGATCATCAAGGAAATTCCGTGGATGGCCGAGGAGAAATGAAGGGACCTTATTTCCGGATCCGAAACCCCAAGCTTCCGGAACATCTCGCATTGAAGCTGAAACTGCCGGGCCATTTCCTCATTGAGCAGCCGGCTGTACCGGGAAAGCAGCAGATCTTCTTCGGGCTGCGTCTGCAAATGCAGATAAAACCGATAAATTTTAGGATTTTGCTGCACGTTGTCAATAGCGCCGTCGATGATATGTTTCAACTGCCCGGACGGTGTGTCGAGAGAGGCCGCTTTCAGCATGACATCTTGGATTTCTTCTATCCGGCTTTGTACCATATCGCCGAGAAGTTCTTCTTTTCCTTTATAATAATTGTATAAAAGGCCTTTGGAAACCCCCGCCCTCTGTGCGATATCGGCGATAGAAGCGTTGTAATACCCCTTCTCGATAAAAACCTGCATGGCCGAAGTCCGGATGTTTTGTTTGGCAAGCTGCCGGACCCGCTCGTTTTCTTCCTTTGTGCGCGGCATCAGGTAAGATCCTTCAGGAACTGTTCGATAAAACCTGCGGTTTCCGCGGGATGAGTCAATGTCAGCATATGGTCGGCACCGTCTATCGTGATGTGTTTAAAGGAAGGCACACGCTTATACTCCTCCGCAACGCGGTCCATATCTTCCCACTCCACCGTCCCTTGAAGAAACAAGGTATCCGCGGAAATTTCCTCTAAGCGCTCGATTGCGGGAGGCTGCGGCCAGTTCACTTCGAAGCTCTTCCATTCCGTAAACACTTTTCGCATATAGTCGGTTTGCATCTCAATCAGAAAATCCCGCTGCGGACCCGACATCGTTACCCGGTAATTAGGGCCGGACAACGAGTAGTCGATCATTTTGCCGATGTCGGGGGCGAAAGAGTTCACGGTAGCCATCCACTGCGTAAATGCCTCCGAGTAAGGAAACCCGGTAAGCGACGGGGCCAAAAGCACAAGCCGGCTCACCATAGAAGGATAGGACAAAGCGAATTCCGCCGCCGCCTGCCCGCCCATGGAATGACCGACCAGAGCCGCCTGTCCGATATTCAAATGCTGAAGCAGGCGCTTCAAATCTTCGACCAAATCGGCCGGAGCGGTCAAAGCCGGAGACTTCCCGGTCCCCCGTCCGTCGAACGTGATCACCTGAAACGAGCGCGCCAAAACCGGAGCGATATACTTCCATTCACGAGAGTCTACGCCGGGACTGTGGATGAGCACAACCGGAACGCCCTCACCTTGTACTTCATAATACAAATCCATGTCCACAAACTCCTTTCACCAACTAAAATATTCCAGGTACTAGATTTAGTTTATTATTGAATGAACGTACAGTCAATATAAAAATCAAGTTATTTGCAGATCCGCCGCAGTCTCTTTTAATCTATTCCCGCTCTAAAAGGAGCCGGCTTGTCAGCCTATACGCTGGGAATGTCCGGCTGTCCGGCAATAGCGGAAGCCGCTTCCCGCAGGCATCGGCAGCAGAACAAAAAGACCCTGACAGCTATGTGTCAGGGTTCTTTTCGTTTTAAAGTTTTAGTACATATCCCGCGCATCGGGAGCAAGAAGTTGAACGTCCCGCACATACCGTTTGATCTTCTCCGCTTCATCCGCAGGATATCCGTATCCGAATTCAGCCGCCACTTGAAGGGCAACCGGCTCGAACATCTCTCCCATGACGTGCAAAGCTTGCCACACCTCTTCATAACTGCCGTTTTCATAGGTGGACAACAGCTTGTTCCAAGACTCTTCATCCAGGTAGCGATTTAAAAATTTGCTGTTCTTCCCGATACTGAGCGAGAACCCGGTATCTATCCCGACCTTCCATTCCAGCATTTGGAGCAGCATCGCTCTGACCAAGTTCATGTGATCGATCGCATACAAAATTTCCTGTCTCCAAAGTCCTTTCGCGACATAGGTAGACACCCACCAGAATTCGTTGCAGCAATCGGCATAACGCTGGGCGTCGGGCCGCTGAACCCAATAGTCTTCATCCGTCGGAGGCGGTACCTCCGGCAAATCGTTGTCCTTGTCGAGCAGGATCACCGTCAGCTTGTCTTCCCGACAGTATACCTCTTTCTCTTCAAGAGGAATAAGCATCATATCTATGCGGTTGCCGTCTTCAAATAGCATGAGATAGGAAAAACGGTTTCCCAGGTCGTTAGGAAACAGAGCCATATTTTCCGGCGTCTGCATAATCAGCCGTTCTCCGAACACATTCACCCAATCGGGGTCGTTTATAAAAGATTCCATATCCGTGACGAGATAGACGATATCGTAGTCCCTGAAAATGTCTTTGGGAACATTCGGATTCGTCCTTGAGCCGTTCAAACCGACCGCTCTCACGCGGCTGTCCTTCTTCGCCACATCTAATACCAGATCAAACATTTCTTGTTCCGAACGCATGGATCGGCACCTCCCGGGTTTTCATATTCATAATTTGAAATGAAGACGTCCCAAGGAGGTCCCCGGATTAACGGTAAATAGAGTTAGGTAAAATGTTCCGCGAACGTCATCAGCTTGTCCTCCCCGTAAAATTTTTGTAAAGCCATGGGCCGTTTAAGCCCTTTAAGCTGCATATGTAAGTGACGGCTTCCTTGCTTTAGTCATGTCGATTCCGGTTTTGATTCGTTGTGTTGCGGTTCGGCTTAGCCGTTTTCGCACATCCCTGACCCGGTGCTGCGCTTCGCCGGGCTTTCGCGGTTTTCCGGGAATCTGTCTTTCTGCCTTCTAATAAATTTTACCATATTCGTGGGACTGACGGAAATTTTACGTTTCGGAATAGGAAGGGTCACGAAGCTCCCTGCCTTGACAGTAGAGAGATAGAGTTCTATATGTTAGAAAGAATTCGGAAGAAAGTTTTGCGGAGGACGTTTCTTTGAGTTTTATGTTTCTGCGTTGAGTGCGTCGTAGTCGTAAAATGATGACAAGAAAGGCACTTGACTTTCCCCTGCACGGGAAACTATATACTTTCGTTATGGCATAGATTGGAGATGATAGTTTGTTTAAAATCAGTGAGTTTTCCAGAATAAGCAAGGTCTCGTTAAAAACACTACGCTATTATGACCAGATTGGCCTATTAAAGCCGATAAAGGTCGATCATGATACCGGCTACCGTTACTATTCAGCAGAGCAGCTTCTTGAACTGAACCGCATTTTTCTCTATAAGGAATTAGGGTTCACACTGCCACAAATTATACAGCTGCTTCGTGAAGATATTACAGCGGAGCATATTCAAGGGATGTTTAAGCTGAAAAAAAGTGAAACCCAGCATATCATTGATAGCGAACAAGCAAAGCTCGCCCGGATTGAGGAGCGTATGCGGCTTATAGAAAGAGAGGGGCAAGCGGAAACGGAACAAGAAATCAGGATCAAAGCAGAAGGGGCTCAACCGTTTCTTTTTTTGAAAGCACGGGGAAAAGAAGAAGACATTCCAGAGCTGTTTCGTACATTTAATCAATTATTAACAAAAGAAACTCGTCATTTGGCTCAAAGTCCTCAGGTCGTTTTATGGAAAGAAACGGAAGAAAAAGACGATGAGTTCGAATTTGAGGTCGGGTATTTTTTAACGCGGGAGCTCCCGTTATCTCTTGATGTATTTCAACAGCGGAATCTTCCTCCTGAGCCGATGATGGCCACCATGACATTTCGTTCGGACTCCGCCTTTGCTTGCACGGCCTGTGTTGATTTAGCTAATTGGATTGAGAAAAATAACTATATGATTAAGGAAAACGAACCCGGCCGGGAGATCTATTTACCACGATCTACAAAACAACGTGCACAAGTAATGGAACTACAAATCCCCATAGTAAACAGATAACCGGAGAAGGAGCGGGTTGAATTGAAGAATAACCTGATTGTCTATGTCTTGGCACTTGTTGTTTTTCTGATCGGAACCATTGAATACATCATTACGGGAGTCATTGAAATGATCGCGGCGGACCTGGAAGTATCTACTTCCGAAGCCGGGCTGTTAGTGACTGTATTTGCTCTCGCAGCGGCCATTATCGCTCCCATTCTGATTGCTTTCACGATAAATATGGATCGTAAGAAGCTGCTCTTGACTACCCTTGGTGTTTTTATTGCCGGCAACGGGCTTATATTTCTAAACCTGTCATACGAAACAGTCCTATGGGTGCGAATTATTCAGGGAGCCAGCGGAGGAATCGCTACGGTAGTAGCCATGGCAGTAGCGACACGACTCGTTGAAAAAGACAAAAGAGGCAGCGCGATCGGTATTATTTTGATGGGGCTTAGCAGTTCGCTAGTGCTGGGTGTTCCGATTGGCACTTTTTTTAGCGAGATGTTCGGATGGAAGGTTTTATTTGGTTTGATCGGCTTATTAAGCGTTCTTCCCCTGCTCATCATCTATAAAAAGGTTCCGGCAATCATAGAAGAAGAAAAGGTTACCCTCAGGATGCAGCTTTCCATTTTAAAAAACCCAAAAATTGTGACTGCCTTGGCTATTACTTTATTGTATATCGGCGGCTATTCTACCCTATTCACTTATATTACGCCCTTCTTGCAAGCCGCCTCCTCTCTTTCCATAACCGAAATTAGCGGTGTTCTGTTCCTGGCGGGAATTTGCAGCTTCGTCGGATCCAGGTTGGGCGGTCAATTGGCGGATGCAAAGGGATCGAAATTCACAATTTGTCTCGGACTGCTGTTACAAGCAGCAACTCTCCTTTTATTCCCTCTAGCCGGTGTCCATCTCTTTATGCTGATCTTGGTTTTAATGGTTTTTATGTTGGCAACCTGGAGTATTTCCCCTGCCCAACAGCTATATCTGGTTACTCTGGCACCCCAAAAGCCGGACATCGCGCTCAGCGTAAATACTTCCTTCATCCAATTCGGGTTTGCACTGGGATCCGGATTAGGCGGGCTTGTCATCAGCCGTACAAATGTCCTTTATTTGAGCTGGCCGGGTTTTGCTGCTGTAAGCGCAGCCTTACTTCTTGCGATCTTGCTGTTCAAAAAAAGGGGAAGCGGGATTGGGACCCCTATTGTTACTAAAGAAAATTGAAAGATAATTGTGGAGTGGGGATCAGCAGTCCGGTTCAAGCCTCCAACTCCACCTGACAAAACACGAATCAATTAAAAGAACCCGCTGCCGTAAGAACCGGCAGCGGGTTCTGTCTTCTGTCAGACTCAGGAACAGTCATTGTCATAGAACGCTAAGCTTCGGGTGCCGGTAGTCTTGCACAGTGCGGAACGCTCCCGGCACCGATGCGGAAGGCAGTTCTCTCGGCATTTCCAGACCGTTTACGCGACTCCGTATTTTTCGGGAGTCCCGGCTTCGGCACGTGCGGCGACTTCGGTTTTCGTATGTTCCGTCTCTGGTACGGCATTCTCCGTTTCATGAAGCCGTTTCATAGCGGCCAGGCCTGCGGTGTTGAGCAGATTCCACGGTTTGTTGTAGTGCGGCTGGAAGAAAAAATCCACAAAAGCAAGCTCCTGCACGGTCATCCGGTTCTGGATGCAAACCGAAAGCGTATTGACGGCCTGGGTCATATCCGCTTTCGACATGACCTGCGCTCCTATCAGGCGGCCTCCTTCCGCTTCGAATACCAGCTTCAGCATCACGTCGTCGTAGGTTGGCATAAATTCCGGCCGGTTGTTCTCATGAATGAGGACTGCCTCCGCATTTATACCTGCCGCGGCTGCGGCCGCTTCGGTAAGACCTGTCGAAGCGATATTCCAGTCGAACAGCTTGATGGCCGACGTCCCCTGGGTACCCTGATAACGGACGGCCGGTTTCAGCAGGTTCATGCCGGCAAGGGTTCCCATGCGCACCGCGTTCGTCGCCAGCGGGATATAGGCGGCCTCACCCGTCGGATTATACCGGACGGCGCAGCTGTCTCCGGCCGCCAGCACGTCGGGATGGCTCGTGCGCATATAATCGTCCACGAGAATAGCTCCGCCGGGCAGCATATCGATCTGGCCTTTGAGCAGATCCGTTCCGGGACGGAATCCGATGCACAGCACGACCATGTCGGTCTCGAAAGTGCCGTCGGTCGTCACGACTTCCCGGACTTTGCCGTCCGTGCCCCGGAATCCTTCGACGGTCCGACCGAGTGCGAGCCGTACTCCCCGTTCCCTAAGCTCCTTGTCAGCTAGCGCTGTGAACTCGGGGTCCAGGTATTTGGCCATGACGCGGTCCATGTTGTCGATAAGCGTCACGTCTTTGCCCAGATCACGGAACGCTTCGACGAGCTCGATGCCGATATAACCCGCTCCGATTACCGTGATCCGTTTTGCGTCCGCTGCCCGGGCAATGATTTCACGGGCATGGCCGTAGTTTTTGCACAGCTGGATGTTCTCCAGCCCGATGCCTTCCATCCGCGGAATGACCGGCCACGATCCTGTCGTTACGATCAGCTTGTCGTAGGTGCCGCCGAACTCTTCCCCGCTCTCCAGGTTGCGGGTCCGGAGCGTTTTGGCCTCCACATCGACTTCAAGTACTTCATGGCGCATCTTGGTTACGACTCCGAGCCGGGCTAGTTCTTCCGGGCTGCTGTAGAAAAGCCCCTTCGCATCTCCGATCACTCCGCCGACATGAAGCGCGATTCCGCACGACAGGAACGAAATGTTATCGTTACGCTCATATACCGTGATTTCCGCGTCGGGATATTGTGCGGCAATGCTTTTAACAGCGGCGGTTCCTGCGTGAGTGCATCCGATTACGGCAACTTTGAATGTCATGATGATAGCCTCCCGAATTTTATTAGTGAATTTATTCACATACTTTGTTAAAAAAAGAGCTGCTGGTGATTAACCATAGCGGATGAATGAAAAAGGTTGATTGGATATGTCTGTGAAATAAATCACAATGTCTTATGACCCTATCTTACACCTTAGTTTCTAAGAGTGCAAGTGGTATTTGTGCCTTTGTAAAAAACCTCAAAGGCAACCGGCAAAAAGCCGCAATTGAGACGCGGCATTTTGCTCTTGTTTTTGCTCTTG
>NZ_FNVF01000001.1:873236-1124885 GCF_900107975.1 Paenibacillus sp. UNC499MF | reverse complement strand
TCTTGGTCACTAACTCTATCTGAACGATCCGGTTGATGCCCGTCTCTCTTCTTCTGTCTCTGAGCTTCAATCCATCAGGAACCTACCGTCAAAGCGTGCGGAAGGTTAGTCCCCGGCAGTCTACCGGGATGCTAAACGCCTGCTCCTCACCGTTGTTACCACGGATCGTCACATTCAATGTAAGACGTGCGGGAGCTTCCTCACTCCAGACTTCGGTGCTCAGCCACCCGTATCTCTCCTTGCCGGGACGGATAACTGCCTCCGTGAAATCCGGGTTAATCTTCGCCGCGCGCACCTTCTCCGCGCTCCGGCCCGGCAGGTCTTCATTTGTTACGACGCTAACGCTTTCCAGATCCGCAGTGACCGCTTCCCGGTCCGAAAGGTTGCGGATCGTCAGCTCGAAATCCGCTGTGCCCGCCTTGAGCCTTACCGCATGTAGAGTGACTTCGAGGTTATTCGCGCTTGACGTCACGGGGAGCGCGGCGTATGCCTTCTCGCCACGAGACTCACCGCTGCCGGCAGACGGCACCTTGACGCCGCCTGAGATGCCGCCGTCTCCAGGAAGAGCCGGCTTGCCGGCCGCCATACCGGAGTCCGGCAGTGCGGGCGGCACGGCTTTTCCGTTCATGATCAGGCTTCCGGAAACGATCAAAGATCCGAGCACCACGCCGACGATCATTTTGTTCATTATAAAATTACCTCCTTCATCCTTATTCCTGCTGCGTCCTTACAGAGTTCTTACTGAGGACTCTTCCAGCTCCGCACTGTAAGTTCCACCCGGCCGTCGGCTTCGGCCTTGTAAAAGCGCGTAACCGCCTGACCGGCTTCATCCGTTTCCACGGCTCCGTCTCCCCGGCTGATCCGGTACTCAAAAGCCGCATAAAGGGGGACTTCGATACGCGTGGAATATACATGCCGTTTACCCGGATCTCTATGAAGCGGAGCCCAGCTGTACAAAGCGGCGTTTTCCGGTGTATCCGCCGGCACATGCACAACCAGCTCCAGCGCGACACGTTCTTTGAGCTCTCGAGTGACCCGGATCGTCCTGGCTGCGGACAAACCGCCGAAACTTACCGTGACGGGAGTCTCCCCTTCGCGCCCGGGCTGCAGCATGCCGTCTTCACGCACCTCCAGAACCGTCCGGTCTTCGGCCGCATAGTCCGCTCGTAGCAAGGACATGTTAAACCCGCTGTCGAACTCCGCAACGGGATTCAGACGCAGGACAGGACCCGTGACACCGGCCGTCCCCTCTCCTTCCAAGCGTAACTGCGCAGGTGTCCCTTTTTTCCCGAACATATGAAGAAGCGGAGACGCCACTCTCGCGGCCCAATCCTTTTCCGAATGAGTGCCGGACGGGTCCAGGTAATAAACAAGCTCTTCACCCGGTTTGTAACCCAGCCGGAGAAGGCTTTCCGTCACTTCCCGCACGTGTTTTTCCAGAATGAGCGTCCCCTCGCGGCTTCCCAAATCGATCCAGACCCGGGATATAGGGACTTTTTCCGTCCACGTATGATACTGGCGCGTTTCCTCCAGAGTGACGGGATCGACACAATAAAAATAAGGCGACAAAATAGCCAGCTTGCCGAACAAATCCGGACGCCGCAAGCCGATATGATAGGTCACTTGGCCTCCCCGGGACGAACCCATCATGCCCGTATGCTCCGGTCCTTTTTTCGTGCGGAACACCGAGTCGATGTACGGCATTACCTCATCCGTGATGAACTGCTCGTAAAGCAGTCCCTTGGGCCGGATGTCCACTTTGTCGCGCAAATAATCGACGCCTTCCAGCTCATGAGTGAATTCATCCGCCCGCTGCATTCCCATATTCGCGATGCCGACTATAATAATTTTTTCCATAAGACCGTTTTGAATAAGAGCATCCGCCGTTTCATGAACGTTCCACGAATAGCCGTTGAAGGCGGTATGAAAAATATTTTGTCCGTCATGTACGTATAATACCGGATAACGCGTGCAGCTCTCTTCGCTGTAGCCGGGCGGAAGATAGACGAACAGATCCCGCCGGTTATTCAGAAAGACCGAATAAAATTGTTCGATTTTCAACAAACTCGATGAGCTATTCATCCGTTGGCCGCCTCCTTTGCTTCGGTCTCCGGAGGAGCGTCTACCCAGCGATCAACTTTGTAAGACAGCTCCAGACCCTCGCGGGCCGTGAATTTGCGGTAAGGTATTTCCCTTCCGTGTGCGTCCGTTTCATGCTTGCCGAGGCCCCGAGATATACGGAACTCGAAGGAAATATCCCGCGGCACCCGGAACGTGCCGCCGTAAAGCCTTTCCCCGATCATCGGGAGTTCGATGCCCGCATAGAGCATTTCCGTCTCGGGCGTCCAAGCCGGCACCTCGACGAACATCGTGACATTGACCGCATCGGAAAGATACGGAACGACGGTAAGCTCCAACGCGGCATCCAGTCCCCGCCCTTTATAACGGATGCCCGCGCTTCCCTCCTGCTTCGGGATCAGCCTGCCTTCGGCCGTCACCTGAACTACAGCCGGATCGGTAACTTCGTAGTCCGCATCCAGATCGGTCATCATAAAGCCGCTGTCATAATGTACGACAGGATTAAGCGCGCAGGACGGACCCTGCAGGCCGATCTTACCCGGACCATGCAGATCTACGCGTACGGGATTGCCGATTTCGCCGAAAAAATACAAAAGAGGCGCATGAACTCTGGCCGCCCAGTCTTTCTGGGAATGGCCCGAGCCGACGGCGTAGTAGTACATGAAATCGACGCCCGGCTTGTAGCCCGCTTCCATAAGGGTATCCGCAACCTGCCTCACATGCTTCTCCATAACGGTGAAGCCTTCCGCATCCCCGACATCCATCCAAATTTTCAGCGGTTTCTTGCCGGTATAGACGGCGCTCAGCCATCTGTCCTGCATCGTGGCCGGATCTACGCTGACGAAAAAAGGGCAAAGCGCTCCGATCAGACCGAACGTTTCCGGCTGCCGGAAGCCGATGTTGTAAGATACAAGTCCGCCGGCGGACGATCCCATCAGAGCGGTATGCTCTTTCTCCGTCAAGGTCCGGTAGTTCTCGTCTATGAAAGGCTTCACTTCACGGACAAGAAACGTCTCGTACAATTCACCTTGATTCACGGTGTTAAATAGGTTGTGTCCGTCCGGATTGGCGTGCATATATTCGGCTATGCGCGCGTCCTCCACATGCGAAACGGCGACTACGATAATTTCCCTTATCCTGCCCTGCGCAGTCAGCTCGTCGACGGTAAGATGAACATCCCAAGACTCGCCTTTCCGGTCTTTGAAAAAAACATGCTGCCCGTCCTGCATATACAAGACCGGGTATCTTTTCCGGCTGTCCGACTGATAGCTCGGCGGCAAGTACACATAGATCGTCCGCTCGTTTTTCAACGTATGAGAATAAAAAGAATTGATTTCAATTAACCGCGACTGCGATGAATTCACCGTAAACTCTCCTTTGAGTGGATCGTTACGGAGTGCCGGACAAGTAGTAAAATTTTTCAGGATCTACATAGTCCGCATCTTGAATGTAACGATCCATTTTATGGACTATTTCCTGATAGTCGTTCAAATCGAACGTGATCCTCCCCACCGTATCCGGAAGAATCTGCGGACAATGGCACGTGCATACGGCGGCGATACGGGCCGTGCTTTTCAACACTTCAAGCGCCAGAAACTCGTTGATTACGATACCCGGCTTCCCCTCGTAACGCACCAGAAATTCGTTGAGCTGCCGTGGATTGTCGTAGATGCAAATCCGTTCGTCGTCCAGACCGGACTGCTCCCGGATGAAACCGGCAAGCTTCGCGTTGTTGTACGCATCTGTGACGAGAAAATCCGGCCGTCCGCCAAGAGCGGCCTCGCATGTCCGGAAGCTTTGCGCGAAATCCGGAATGATTTTGTGGAACAAGGAATCTTCGATATAGCTGTCGATAACAAAGACGGGAATACCGAAACCGAAATAATTGGAGATCGTGCCGAACCGTTCCTGATCCGCATTGAGAAGAAAAACGCCGTCCAAATTCCGCTCCATAATCATTTTGTAATCCGAAAGCTGGCTCCGGACCTGCATAAAAATGACATGATAGCCCAGTTGTCCGCAAATTTGTTCGATTTTTCCGACCGTTTTGGCATATTTAAAATCGGACCAGTACCGGTCTTCGTGCTCCTGAAACAGCAGAATGCCGATCAGTCCCGTTTTTTTGATTTTTAATGATTGCGCGGTCCGGTTCGCCACGTATTTAAGCTGCTGGGCGGCTTTCATCACCTTGACGCGCGTTTCGTCCGAAATGGACTGGGTTTTCACATCGTTCAAAATATATGAAACGGTGGCGATGGAAACGCCCGCCGCTTTAGCTATATCTTTGATGGTTGCTTTCTTCATCCTAATCGCTCCTACTTAAACGTTTAGGTTGATTAAAGCATATCCCCCTGTTCGGTGTCAAACCGCCGCAGGGGCACCGATGCGACGAGCCAGCCGAACGGCGGCAGCACTGCCGAGAGGCCGTTCTCGGTCCGGACAAACGACCCCTGCCCGAGTATCACTTCCGCTTCCGGACGGATGCGGCTTCCTCTCTCCAGGTCGGGATGCGGACCGGTTAGCGTATCCGCATGAGAATACGCGGGCTCCGGCTCAAACACGTGACAGGCCGCTTCCCGGCTGCTGTTATTCAAGCAGATGTACAGCTCTTCGTCCGCGTTCTTTCTCAGTACGATGAGCTGGTCCTTATCCGCATAAACAAACCGGAAGGTGCCGTCGATCAAGGCGCGCCGGGTTCGCCGCAGGGCGATCAGCGTGCGGTAAAAGGCCAGCAGTTCGTGATTTTGCCGGGCTTTGTCCCACTGCATCGGCTTCCGGCAATCGGGGTCCGGCCCGCCCTGCATCCCGATCTCGTCCCCGTAATAGATGCAGGGAGTGCCGGGAAGCGTGAACTGGAGAAGAACCGCCAGCTTCGCTTTCGCCTCGTCCGGTATCCGGGTCAGAAGCCGCGGGGTGTCGTGGCTGCCGAGGATGTTAAAGGCCGCCTCGTTCACCTGCTGCGGATAGGAAGCGAGCAGACGGTTTATGCGGCTGCCGAGCTCCCGCGCATCGATTTCCCCGTAAGCGAAATAGTCGAGAACCGCGTCGGTGGCCGGATAGTTCATGACCGCGTCGAACTGGTCTCCTTGCAGCCACGGCATCGCATCGTGCCAAATTTCGCCTAGGATGTAGAAATCGGGCTTCAGAGCTTTCAGCCTCTTGCGGAATTCCCGCCAGAACTCGTGATCGACTTCATTGGCCACGTCCAGCCTCCAGCCGTCAATATCGCATTCCCGCACCCAATATTCAGCCACGTCGAGCAAATAGTTCCTGACCTCGGGATTTGCCGTATTGAGCTTCGGCATATGGGACTCGAACGCGAAGCAGTGGTAAGACGGTCTCGGCTCCGTCCGCAGCGGAAATTCCTTGATGTGGAACCAGTCCCGGTAAGGCGACTCCAGGCCTTTCTCCCGCACATCGCGGAACGGGGCGAAACCTTCGCCGCTGTGATTGAACACCGCATCGAGGATGACACGGATTCCTCTTTCGTGAAACGCGGCAACCAGCTTCTTGAGCAAGGCCGTATCCCCGAAAGCCGGATCGACTTTCCTGTAATCGGCCGTATCGTACTTATGGTTCGTCGCCGCTTCGAACAGCGGTGTAAAATAGATCGCGTTCACGCCGAGGGAACACAAATAATCGATGCGGTCGAACACGCCCTGCAGGTCTCCGCCGTAAAAATCGTACGGCCCCGGATCGGAATCGCTCCATGGACGGACGCCGTCGGGATCGTTGGCCGGATCACCGTTCGCGAAGCGGTCGGGGAAGATCTGGTAGAAGACGGCTTCCTTCACCCAGGCCGGCGGCTTCAGCACCTCTTGCGGCCACAAAAACGGATAATCGAAAAACGCGAGCGGATCGTGCGGTTCCTCCGTACCGAACCCTTTCTCCGTCAACCAGACGACCTCTTCTCCAGAAATCAGTTTAAAAGCGTATCTCAGCCTGTAATGCGGCGGAACTAGCTCTCCCTGCCAGTAATCGAACAGCTTGTCGCCGCCCGTTTTGGTCAGGCGGGTTTCGAGAGCGGTCCGCTCCCAATCGTATTTGTCCCCATGCAGCGCGTACACCGCGTCCACATCCTCTTTTTTCGTGCGCAGCCGGATATGCACGGTACGCTCATCGTAGGCGTAGCAGTAAGCCTGCCCCGACCGGTGATCTATCGCTTCCAGTAACATAGTCTGCTCCTTTTCTCCTTATATTCCGATATATCCGCTATCCTTTGTCCGCTCCTGCCGTAATCCCGTTAATCAGATACTTCTGGAAATACATGTACAGGCACGTGATCGGAAGAGCCACAAGCACGGCTCCGGCGGCGAACAGCGTAAAACTCGAATTCGTCTCGGTGGCCACCATGCTGTACAAGCCTTGGGCCAGTGTCATTTTTTCCGAAGACCTCAGCACGATTTGCGGCAAAATAAAATCCATAAACGGCGTGATGAAGCTGTTCAGAGCGACGAAAGTAACCGCGGGCAGCGACAAGGGGAAGATGATTTTGAAAAACGCGTCGGCATGGCTCCCCCCGTCTATAAATACCGCCTCCTCCAGGCTCTTCGGAATCGTATCGAAATGCCCCTTCATGACCCAGGTTCCCATCGAAACGGACCCTCCCGCATAAATGAGAATGAGGCCCGTGTGCGTGTCCAGCAGCTTCGTCTGAAGCAGGAGAACAAATAGGGCCATGACGGATAAGAAACCCGGAAACATTTGCAGAATAAGCAGCGTCATCAGCCCCTGCTGCCTGCCCTTGAACCGGAACCGGGAGAAAGCATAAGCCGTTGCGGCCACAAGTGTTGTCGAAACGATGGCGTTCACCAGGGCGATTTTGACCGTATTGCGGTACCACAGCACAAAATCCGTCTGCCTGATCAATTCGGCATAATGGGCGAACGTGGGATGATCCGGGATCATCCGGCTCACGAGAAGGCTCTGCCCCGGATTCAGCGAAGTGCCGATTACCCACAGAATCGGATAAACCGTGGCGGCAAGCAGCGCGATAAAAACCAGATAGATACCCGTAACGGTCAGATTGTCTTTAAATTTCCTCATGCAGACCCATTCCTCTTCTCAAAGTGCCTTCATCCGTCTGTAATTCCATAAGGAGAACAGGGCAATGAACACAAACATAATGATGGAGACGGCCGAGGCCATATTGAACTGGCTCTGATTCAGCGTCATTTTGAATATCCACGAAATCAGAATATCCGTACTTCCGGCGTAATAATAATCGGGATTGTTCGGCTTCCCGTCCGTCAGCAAATAAATCAGATTGAAGTTATTGAAGTTAAACGCGAACTGCATAATAAAAATCGGGGCCGTGGCGAGCTTCACAAGCGGCAGCGTAATTCCGAAAAATTTCTGCGCCGCGGTAGCCCCGTCCACGTCGGCCGCCTCGTACAGATCCCGGGGCATCGTCGTCAATATGCCCGCCATCAGCGCCATCAGAAACGGAGTCGAGAACCAGAGGTTGACGAGCAGAATCGACGCTTTGGCCATCGTCGGATCGGACAGCCAGGAAACCGGCGGCAAGCCGAGACTGGCGAGAAACCCGTTAACGGGACCGAACGAGCCGTTTAACAACACGCGAAAGACGAGAATCGAAATGAACTGCGGTACGGCCCAGGGAAGCATAAAAGCGGTTCTCCAGAACTTTTTAAAACGGATACGGGGGTGATTGATCATCATCGCCAGCAGAAGTCCGCTAAAAAAGACCGTAATCGTGGAAGCCGCCGCCCAGATGATATTCCACAGCGAAATGCCGAGGAATGTCGACCGCCACGCTTTCTGCGCGAACAAATCGTAGAAGGTCCGGAGTCCGGTCCAATCGACCAGCGAACGATCCGGAATATGGCCGGGCGCCGAATAATTCGTAAACGCGATCATCACGTTAAACACGAGCGGGATCACCGTTACGAAAAGGACAAACACGAACGCTGGCAGCAGAAGCAGGTACGGAAAATGCTTGAACTTCGCCTGCATCACCGACGCCAGGAACCCGGGAACGGGCTTGCCTTTGTCTCTCAGCTCTCCGTTCCTCCACGCATCGGCAATGTTCATGGCATAGAACCCGATGAACAAAAGCACGATCACGCAGGTCATCACTCCGTTGATCATCAGAAAGATGGAATGGTCGCCGGGTACGACCTTGCCCCGCACCACCTTGGTCGGCACGTCACCCAGGCTGATCAGTCCGGCGATTCCCCGTACGGCCAAAGGGCAGTAGCTCCAGATAAACAGCTGGGCCGAAAGCAGAAACAGAAGCCCTTTGACCCGCTGCCGATTGTAGAGCTGGCCCAAGCCGATGAGCACCGCCGAGCCCGCAGCGGCCCGTATCCGGTGACGGCGATTGGTTGGATTTGCTTGCATACGTCAGACCGCCTGTCTTAGGTTTTGATTTTCGCTTACTTCGTTGTTTTCATCGCGGTTTTGATTTGTTCCACGGCCTTCGTCAATGCGGCGGCCGGGTCCTGGTTGTCGTTCCACAGCGAGGAAATAGCGGTTCCCGCCGGCACCCAAACGCTGCCCATCTCGGGAATCGAAGGCATCGGCACCGAATGCTTCGCCTGCTCCAGGAAAGCGGGCGCGTACGGATCGGAAGTAAGAACCGGGTCCGTCATGACGTCCTGCCGCGGAGGAAGCTGCGCCGTCATTTTAAACCGCTCGATCAGATGATCCTTGCTTGTCGCATAAGTTGCGAACAGCTTTGCCGCATCGGGATATTTGGTGTACGAATTGACGTACAAGGCCCGGATGCCCGAGAAACTTACGGGATGCTCTCCGTTGGGCAGAAGCGGCAGCGGCGCGACCCCAAACTCGAAATCGGCTTTGGACAAGCTGGAAATGAGCCATGATCCGTTAATGACGGAAGCCGTTTTTCCTTCCTGAAAAAATCCGGTGATAATATTATCGTTGATATCGTGAATATTCAGCGGCAGGATCTTTTTAAGCGATTGCAAATACTTCGCTCCTTCGACCGCCTGCGGGCTGTTCAGCCCGATATCGTCCGGATCCGTGCCTTTACCGCCGAAAACATAGCCGCCGTAACCGGCAAGGAACGAATACGACTGGTAGAGCTGCCCGACGTCCCACATCAGGGCGAACTTTTTATTCGCCGGATCGTTGTAAGTCGCGGCAAACTTTACGATCTCCTCGTATGTTTTCGGGGCTTGGGGCATCGCTTTTTTATTGTAAAAAAGCGCGTAAGTGTCAATGGCCGTCGGATATCCGTAGAGGGCGCCGGAATAGCTTACGCCTTCCAACGCCGAAGGAAGCTGCTGCTTTTTGTCCTCTTCGCCGTATGCGTCATTTTCCAGCACCAGGCCGGTTAGGACGGCATTGCCGAGCTGGTCGTGCGGCGCGGAGAACACATCGGCACCGATTCCGGCCGGACCGTCGGTGGTCAGCTTTTTCACGGTATCGATGGCCGGGACGGGCTCGACTTTTACGGGTACCCCGTATTCCTTCTCGAAGCTTGCCGCGACGATTTTCAAATAGTCCAGCTCGGGCCCCTTCGATTCCCATACGACAAGCTTGGCACCGCTTTCGGGTTTCAGCTCCTTCTGCTGCGTATTTACGCCTCCCTGTTCCTGCGGCTGCGCGGAAGGCGAAGGCTGATCGTTTCCGCAACCGGTTAAGCCGGTCACGCTCAAGAGAACGGCAATTCCGGCGGAAAATAAGCGTTTGGACATGATGTTTCCCCCTTCATTTTTTACTGAATCGTTTAAGTACTGAAACGTTTAAGTAAAGCTTAATCACATCATAAAGGGTAGCTTTCCGAGGAGTCAATGATAAAAAATGGCAAATGCGATTACCCTCTCATACAGAGGGTGGTCTAACTTGCAGCCGCGCAAACATTATTGAGCGTTCACAAATTTTGACACTGCCTGGGATTTAATCTACAATTTATTCTAAATCTTCTTCGCATTTATAAAGAAAGGGGTATCCGTCCATGAAAAAAAAGTCTTTGGTTTTTTTGTCCGCCGGTTACGGATACTCTACTGCCGTTTTTTTCTAATCATTATTTTTACGGGTGAAGTATGCCCAAATGCGGTTAGTGAAGACGGCAGAACAATTCTAGAATGCGAGGTCATTTAAAATGGAAAACTCCAAAATCACCAGAACAAATCCGGCAGGCATTTACAGCCCCGTAGGCCACTACACTCATCTCACTAAAATTCCGAGAAACGCGGAGCTGTATGTGACTTCCGGCCAAATCGGAGCCGATCCGAACGGGAAAATTCCCGATAGCCTGAACGAACAAATCCGCCTTACTTTCGATAATATTCACGCCCTTCTCCACTCCGAGGAATTGACGTCCGAGCATATTATTAAAGTCAATATATGGGCTACCCAAAAAATAGACTGGGATTTTCTGTATGAGAAATGGGCCGAACTGTTCGGTGGCAGCTATCCGGCTATGACGGTCGCTTATATTTCCGAATTGGGATTGCCCGAATTAAAAATTGAAATTGAACTGTGGGCGGCTAAAGTCTAACCTCCTGCACCTCATCTCCCTCACGTGCATGCTTGTGGCGTGGGGGTTTTTACATCACATCAAAAAGTAAAAAGACCGCGGTTATCGCGGTCTTTTGCGAGTGAATTGTGCGGCTTCGCCGGTAAGTTTTATGTGAACTGCATCCTGTACAGTTCTTTATACCTTCCGTTTCGGCGAAGGAGAACATCATGCTTTCCATATTCCACAACTTCTCCATGTTCCAGAACGACAATCTGATCGGCATTCTGAATCGTCGACAGCCGGTGGGCAATGACCAGACAAGTGCGTCCGGGAAGAAGGCGTGACAGCGCCTGTTGGATTTTCTGCTTGGATTCCGTATCCAGGGCGGCCGTCGCCTCATCGAGAATCATCAAGCGGGGATCTTTCAGGAAGGCTCTGGCGATAGACAGCCGCTGTTTCTGTCCGCCGGACAGTTTGATGCCTCTTTCCCCTATCGGAGTGTCGTAGCCTTGGGGCAAAGCGGTTATAAACTCGTGCGCGTTTGCGGCTCTCGCGGCCGCTTCGATTTGTTCGACCGATGCGGCAGGCTGTCCGTACGCGATATTTTCACGGATCGTGCCGTTCAGCAGAATGATTTCCTGCGATACGATCCCCAGCTGGCTTCGCAGAGTCTGCTGTGTGACCGCCTTCAGCGGATAGCCGTCGATGTAGATATCTCCACGCTGCACGTCGTACATCCGGGCGATCAGATCCGCAATGGTGGATTTACCGGAGCCCGACGAACCGATCAGAGCCGTCGTCTCGTTCCCGCGAAGCTTCAAAAAGAAGCTTATTTAATTAGATTATCTAACTATAAAAGCGTAATTTTCTTCACCTCTCTCCCTCTCACTCTTTTTTAGTTAGATAATCTAATCACATATTCAATACAGCTTATTGCTTCAAATAATGCAATTCGCGTGGGGCTCGACCAATCACCGGGCAGCGCTGCAGCACGCGCTTGGGATTCGCGCGCGCTGCAAAAGTTCTGCTGCTTACGGGCCGTTCACCCGGTTGAAGAGGCCGGCAGCCCTCATCGAACAGTCTCCCGGATCGGTCAATTCCACCGAATAGTTCCTTCCTATGATGCGTCCCGGTAAATTTAAGCGTTTTAATTTACAAGCAGTCATTGCCTGTATAATTTTGAATTCCGGCTTCTTTCTCGTTTGCTCCCCGATCATTTCCGCTAACCCCGCCTACACTAAACCGCCTTTCCGGTAATCCGAGGGCGTGTAGCCCAGCTCTTTTTTGAAAGCGCGGATCAGGCTCGTCACATCGTTGTAACCGACCTCGCTGGCGATCTGGGGCATCGGCTTGTCGCTTTTGAGCAGCAGCTCCTGAGCTCTCTTTAACCGCAGTTGAGTGCGGTAAGCCATATAGGAGATGCCCGTTTTCAGCTTGAACAGATAGCTGAAGTACGGCGCGGAATACCCCACCGACGAAGCCAGTTCTTCCAGGGTGATTTCCTTGTTGTAATGCTGCTGGATATATTTTTGCGCATTATAGATCATGCGCTGGTTGTCCGTGTATGCCGCAAGTTTGACGGCATGCTGCATCGCTTTGAAATCGGCCGTGATCCAGTTCGCCAGATCGGCGCCGGTCTGGCCCCGATAAGGCTGCAAGGGGCATTCGACCTCTCTCTCCAGCTTGGCCCCGGCGCTTTGCAGAAGGATGCGGTGAAACGCGCTGTGCCACTTCACGCACAGATAAGGAGGCACCGCATGCAGCGAAGCCAGCCATTTGCGGCCCGCCGTCTCCTGAGCGGGACGGTTGTCCTGAAGCACCGCTTCAACCCAGGAGTCCGCAAGCCCTCTCCATCTGTCCGATGTCTCGCCGATGGAATGAACCGTTTCCGGAAGCTCCTCCAGCGTCCTGCGCACGGAACACAGGAAACGGTCTTTGCTCAGCGGCTTCAAGAGGTAATCTTTCACACCGCACAGCAGCGCTTCTCTCACGTAATCGAATTTATCGTGCTCGGACACGATGATGCTGGGCGTGTATTTAAACTCTCCGGACAGCTGGCGGCACAGCTCCAAACCGGTCATATAAGGCATACTTACATCGGTGATAATGAGATCGGCCCCGTACTCGCGCATGATCCCGAGCGCCTCTTTCCCGTCGGAAGCCTCGAAAATACGCTGAACCGGAAGTTTGGAACTCTCCAGCATATAGCGCATCAGTTTAATCGTCGTTGATTCATCGTCAACCAGCAAGATTGTATACACCTTACGAATCCCCTTTTCCACAAGTTGTAGTATCCTGACGGACCCGTTAATAACCGTAGCTTAGCGCCATTATAGGCTTCCTGATCACGCAGACGCTATCATCAGAAGCTTGAATGAATCATTAAAATACGGAATGAGACGTCCCTGTCATGAAGCGCAGGCGGTTATTCATTAAGATAAGCGTTTATACGACTCTGAATCCGTCCGGCCGTTTCTTCCGCCGATTTCTGTCCGTTGAAAAACGCTTTGGTTTCCGTGAGCAGCATATTCCCGACTACAGAGTTATTCGCAGGAACGGGGTTGCTCAGCTCAGAAATCAGCCGCCTCTGATACTCGGCGTCCGCCGGTTTAACGTCCACGGACACGCCTTCGTCGGGGCCGGCTTCGATCGTGACTTGGCCGAATTTCAGAACTTGACCGAGCTGCTTTTCGTAAACGGCCTTGTTCAGCGGAAATCCGTTTAATCCTTTGTAATCCTGCATCTCCTCGGACAGCATAAACTTGATAAATTCCCAGGCTTCCTTTTTTACAGGAGATTTCTCGTTCATGCCCAGAGTCTGAAACGCCGTAAAGAATCCGCCCGGCTTCTGCCCGACCCCAAGCGGAATGCGATAAAGCCTGGGCTGCTTATAAAAGGCCCTGGGAAAACTGAAAAATTCCTCGGGGTCTTGAATATACGTGCTTTTGAAGGAAGCATCTCCCGCCTTATCCGTAACGAAATTTCCGTCGAATAATGCCTTGGTCTCGTTCAGCAGCTTGATAAAAGCGGCGTCAGCGAAATTCGCTCTCCTGTGAGGTTCATCCACAAAAGCCGAATAATCGGCTCTGACCCTTGCCGTCAGCAGGCTTTGAGGGCTGGTGGTATACGCGGCCGGTGAACCGCTTTTTTTGAGGGTCCGAGCCATTCCGGCAAATTCATGCCAAGTCCATGTGGAATCGTCTATACGGGCGCCCGACTTCTTGACCGCCTCTTCGTCCCCGACCATGGTTTCCAGCATGAAACGCACCGGTATCCCGTAAAGGGCACCGTTTATTTGGAGGTTGTCCAAAATATTGCCGAAGTACAGATCTTTATGGAAGGAAGGGTCCTGATTCATGAAGCCGCTTAAATTAGCGAGCGCACTGCCGCTCACATATTTCCCTATGGGCAGCGGGTCCGTCACGAGTATGTCCGGGCCATTACCGGAGAGCAAGTCCGTGTTCGCCGATTTGACGAACTTCTCCAGATCGCCTTCTTTCCAGTCGTCTTTGGTTTGGACGTACTTCAGCCGGATATCGACATCCGGATGCTTTTCCTCGAATTTCTTCTCCGCCTCCTTAAACACGTCTTCGAGAAAAAGCATCGAAACGACTACGATCTTTTTGCCGTTCTCGTCCTTTGCGCTTAAACTGCCGCCGGAACCGGGAGATTGCTTAGGCCCTCCTCCTCCGAAGGCGGCGGTCATCGCAAGAAGCAGCAGGATCGCGATCAGCCGCAGCGTCGTTTTCATTCCGGCTTCCTCCATAAGTTCACATGATTTGTACCGCCATTCTTAACAGGTATTATCTCTAGTTATAAACCCGGCTTGTAAAAGAAAGCTCTCTAACTTGTAAACAAAATGTTTCCAATTCGGGAAACTGCGCCCAAACGAAAAAATCCCTGCAGACCGCCTTGACGGAGACAGGGATTTTACTTGAATTCGATCACAAGCGGGGTTTGTTCCGCACTGCTTGCGGAAGGCCCCAAACCATATGATTTCCAGCCTGTTATCAAAATCTTCTTGTTATCGGGGCTCCAGTCCATCTGAGACAGCACAAGGCCCTTATACACCAATTTTTCTTTGATCATGTTATTCCCCTGCAGCTTTGCGACGTAAAGAGATTCTTCATCTTTGGTGTAGGCGATATATTTCTTGTCGCCGGACAGGCGGAAAGTGCTGATTCCCGCAGAGAGTGAGACGGTGTTCTCGTCGCGCAGGTCGTAAAGCGTCAGCGTGTTTTTGGCATCAAGGAAAATAATTTGACTGTCGTTCACATAATCGAACTGCCTCTCGCTCGCCGAATGTTCGAATTTCCGGGCCCACTTGTCCTCCGTCACGGCTCCGAGAGTAACATACGAACCTTCCTCGCCTACCCTCCCCATCAGGGCCGTGTTTCCGTCGTCCGCGAATTTAACCGAAATTACCGTATATTTGGTATAGCGTTTCAACGACCGTGGAGCGGGCGCCTCGCTGTTTTCCTGCCATCTCGGCAGAGGGATTTCCTGCGAAGACCGGTTCTTCATGTCGTATACGACGACCGACTCGGTCCCGTACGCTATGCTTTTTACCGTAAAAGACAAATACCGGCTGTTGCCGGACCAGGACATGGGACTTGTAATCGCTTTCCCTACATCCGGTATCGCAAGGTCAAACTTCTGCGCCGTGCTTACATCGAGTACAAACAATGTCTCTCCAGTACCGGACTGCCCCGTATAAGCCATATACTTCCCGTCGGGAGAAACTTTGCCGGCCGCCGTATTCCCCGCAAGCCGGGTCAAGCTCACGGCGGACAGATTCCGGTAATCCACTTTTTGGATATCATGCTTCATCCCGTCATTCTTGTAGGAACCAAGCAGCAGGCGGGAAGACGTCCACCCCCATAAATCCACCGACTTGTTGCCGGGCAAGGAAAGCTTATAAATTTTGTTCGTTTCAAAATAATCGGTGCTGTCCTCTTCCGTCTGCGCCTCTTCTACCGTATTTCCGATCACGATGGTTTTCGCCTTCGGCGAATCCGCGCAGCCCGCCAGCAGAGATAAGACCACAAGCAGAAACGGCACGTTCCGCATGAGCCGTTTGTTCATCGAGCTTCCCCCTCCCCCGAAGCTTCGTATGGCAGTTCGATGACAACCGTCGTTACTTGTTCGGCGCTGTCCATCCGTATCGTACCGCCCATTCCTTCCACAATCGCTTTGCTGATGCTCAGGCCCAGACCGCAGCTGCCGGCTTCCCGTTCGGCCTGTCCGTTTACCCTGTAAAACGGTTCGAAAATTTTAGACAAAGCATCCGGCGGGATCGTATCTCCTTCGTTCTTCACCGAGATCAGAACGCACTCCGGCAGCTTCTCGGCTTTGACATGAACTTCCGACGGGGACCGGCCGTATTTAATCGCGTTGTCGATAATATTGATATAAACCTGCCTGATTTTATCCGGATCCGCGGTCAAAATCACATTTTCATCGGCCTCGCAATGAACGGATTTGTTGTACCGCTGGGCTTTCAGCAGCATGCCGTCGCATACGTCGTGCAGAATTTGTCCCGCTTCGATCGTTTCCATCGCGTCTTGTCCGCCGTTTTCCCGGGATAAGGTAAGCAGTTGAAGCACCATTTCGTGCAGACGCCTGCTTTCGTTTACGATATGATTCATCCCTTTGGCAAAAAAGGCTTCGTCCCGGCTGCCTACTTCCCGGATAAGCTCCGCGTACCCGATGATCGAAGTAAGGGGCGTTTTCAGCTCATGCGTCACATTATCAAAAAATTGCTTCCGGTGGCGGTTAAGTTCTTCCAGCCGGTCGCGGTCCGTTTTGATCCGCTGGATTTGTTTCTTGATCTGCACGATCATATTGCCGAAGTTATGCGCAAGCTGTCCGATCTCGTCTTTTCTGCGGAAGCCGATCTTGATATTCAAGTTGCCGTTCGTCACTTCCGAAGAGGCTCTTGTAAGCTTGATCAGGGGAATCGTAATGTTTCTGGACAGCAGATACGAAAAAACAAACGCCGCTACAAAAATAGCAACCGTTACGGAAGAGAACACATCGAGGATATGTTTTCTTTGTTCATACAATAAAGAAAAATCTTTGCCGAACCGCAGAATGCCTACATTTTTGCCCTCGACGATAACCGGATAGGCATAGAACACTTCCGCCTTCTCGTCCATGTAGTGAATCCGGTAGGCTGTTTTTCCGTTCAGCGCATGCTGAAGATCCTCCGGGTTCGCGGACAAAAACCTCGCTTCATCCGAAGCGAAGATCAGCTCGCCTTCTACCGAATAAGCGCTTGTATCGCTGGAGGTAACATGGTTCAGATCCCGGACCATTTCCTCCGCCATCTGCTGAAAGTACATGTCGTCCGTGTTGAAATGATTGATCATAAACGCCTGTTTGACGTAAATGCTGCTGTTGTTTTTGAGCTGAACCAGGTCCTGGGTAATGATTTTCTCATTGCTGGTTTCAATGATCCGGACGACAAAATGGTGAAGCAGCAGAAAAGAAACGGAGAAGATCACGAACAGGCCGATCAGAAATTTGGCTCTGATGGTCGATAACACGCTTAACACACTAATCCACCTGTTTTTCAAATTTGTATCCCACCCCGAATACGGTCACAATCAGATCGCCCGCTCCCAGCTTTTTGCGCAGCCGCTGAATATGAATATCGACCGTTCTCGTATCTCCCGTATAATCGTAGCCCCACACGAAATCCAGTAGTTCCGTCCGGGTAAATATCTTCCCCCTGTATTTGTACAGTGTGAGAAGAAGATCGAACTCCTTGGGAGTCAGATCGACAGCCTCGCCGCCGATCTTGACGATTCTTTCATGCTCGACGATTTCGATGCCCCTGAACCGGATCACGGAACCCGCCGCCGGTTTTTCCGCCGGTACGTTCGCCTGGCTGACCCTTCTCAGCACCGTCCGGATGCGGACGGCTACCTCGCGCAAATCGAACGGCTTCGTGATATAGTCATCGGCCCCGTATTCTAGCCCTTGAATCTTGTCGGTAATATCCGATTTGGCTGTGATCATAATAATCGGGATATTATAGGAAGCCGTCACCTGCCTGCACACCTCCAGTCCGCTCAGATCCGGCAGCATCCAGTCAAGCAGAAGCAGATCCGGCCGCACCTGGCCGATCTTGAGCAATCCCTCCGCCGCCGAAAGGGCCGTGAAAGTTTCGAATCCTTCCCGGTTCAGCCCGTACGCAAGCAAATCCGCAATGGCTGCTTCATCTTCGATAATCAGTAGTCTGGTCTTCTCCATGCCTTCACTCCGTTCCTAGATGAAATCGTAGCACAACCGGTGCCGCCGTTACCAGAAACTAATTTACATTTATTTGCACCGGACGGATAAAAAAAAGCCGCCCGTCCGCTCCGGGCGGACAGATGGCAGCTTTATTCCTGTAAAAATCTTCAGTCATAAGCTGATACATTCCGCTTACCTCGATTTTTTGACCTCCGCTGTCTCTTTCAGGTTAATCAGACAAGCTGACGCCAAGCCTATGCACAAAATCAATGCGAGCAGAAGGAACGTAACGGGATAGCTGACGCTTTTCATCAAAGAGAGTGATATTACCGGGCCGAAGCTCGTTCCCGCAAACAAAATAAACGTATAGACGGACACCGCTATTCCGCGCAGTTCACCGCCCAACTGACCCACGAGCGACACGAGCGAAGGAACCGCCAGCGCGATGCCCGCCACGAATACGAGACTTACCGCCACTAGAACCGGCAGATTGGAGATTAGTCCCATCGCAGCCAATCCGGCTGCCGCCAGCGCCAGGAACCCGCGCAGTGTCGGGAGCAGGCCGAAGCGTTTCGAGACACGACCGGCAAACGGCGACAGAAGCATGGCCGCGATTCCGATGGACCGCACAACCAAAATGCCTTGTTTATCCAGGCCGAAGGAAGCGCTGCTTAAGTAGCTGCCCAGAACCGTATACATGCTTACGAAAGACATCAGCAAAACGAAAGCGACCACATAACTGAGCACAAGCTGTTTGCGGACAAAAACTTGCCCGATCTGTCTGATCGGCTCCCAGATATTCGCATGAGCTTGCCGGATGCCTCCTTTCGGAAGAAAAACATAAACCAGAACAGCAGTCAGCGCGTAAACGCCGGCAAGCACATAGAAAACCGCATTCCATCCGTACTGTTCGCTGATGAGACTGCTGACCACCTGCCCCGCAATGCCCGCTGTCAAAAATCCCGTGCTGATAAAGCCGATCGTCGTCACGCGTTTTTCCGCCGGATACATTTCCACGGCATAGGCAAGAGCTACCGGGGAAAAAGTGGCCGCCGCCGCTCCCTGAAATCCTCTTAGAACCACGATCCACTCAAACGTATGAACCGTACCTAACAGCAGCGAAATAAATGCCAGCACAAGGAGACCGGTAAAAATAACCTTTTTACGTCCGTATTTATCGGACAAAGCTCCATAAACCAGGCACCCGAGTGCAAAGCCGATCGAAAACGTGCTTCCCGCAGCGGCCGCCTCTGTCGGCGTAATGTCATACGACCGGGCAAAAACCGAAATCAGGGGAATCGTCACATACAGACTGGACATGACCGCAAGACCGGACCAACACAAAATCACGGTCATAAGGGAATAGTTTCTGCGCACGACAGAAGCATCCGTAAGTTGAGTCGGACTATTCATACTTCGCCTCACCTCATATACTAAAAATTCAAAATAGTAATTAGATTATCTAACTACATGACGAAAAAAAATTATCTGCCGGTACCGAGCCGTTTTTCTATTGCTCTGTTCAGCTTCACCAGCACCTTATCGAAAAGCGTCCGCTCCTCTTTGTCCAGTTCCTCGACAAGAGATGCGCAGGTGGTCCAGAAAACCGGCAGAACTCTCTTTATTAATCCGCTTCCTTCGGAACTTAGCCGGATATGTGTCATCCGCCCGTCTTTGCTGTACGGCTCGCGGATGATCAGGTCTCTCTCATGGAGCCAGTTCAACAAAGACGTAACCGAGGAGCGTCGTATTCCGAGCCGGTCCGCTATCGAGGAAGGAGTCACGAGCTCCTTATCTTGATGGAGGGAGATCAGCAGCAGAATATCCATCTTGCTCTCCGTGATATCGTATTCGGATAAATGAATATCCATCACATCGAGAACACTGTCCCCCAGCCAAAGCATAAGGAGCCCGGTAAGAGCGGATTCCCGGTCCGTACCGGGCTCGGCGGTCTGTTCCAATAAATCCCGGTATGGTTTCGTTCCGAGCTTCGGCAGCTGTTGTCCGGTCGTGTATTCTTTGGCGGGCTTTCTGTTCACGGTTAGCACTCCCCTTCTCCGCTGTGCGCAGTTTCTTCGTTCGATTGTTCGAAGATAACCTTATCTCTCTTGTTAGTTAGATAATCTAATTAAAACTAATATAGCGTACCGGGTTCGTTTTTGCAAGCGGCAGCGTAGTTTGCATGATTCGTCACCCCTGTCCGCTTTTAACGTCCATTCCGGGCAGCGGCTATGCCCGCTATCTCCCGCCATGGCCGCTTCATCTTCGATAATCAGTAGTCTGGTCTACTCCATGCCTTCGCTCAGTTCCAGATGAAATCGAAATCGTGGCACAACCGGTGCCGCCGTTACCAGAAACTAATTCACATTTATTTGCACCGGGCGGATAAAAAAAACCACCTGTCCGCTTCAGGCGGACAGGTGGCCAGACTTTTTATTTTAAGCTCGTAATCCGGTAGAGGATCACAGCCGTTTCCGCTCTGGTCGTAAGGCCGTGGGGCATAATGCCCGTTCCGCTGCCTTCGACGAGTTTTTCCCGGACGAGGGCTCCCGCGCTCTCCACCGCGTAAGGAGCAAGTTCGGGGGCATCCTCGAAGCCCGCAAGATCCCGGGCACTGCCCGGCTGTATGCCGTAACCGGCCGCGTTCAGCGCACGGACGATGAGCGTCATCATGTCTTGTCTCGTGAGAAGCGCCCCGGGCTCGAACGTATCCGGTCCGGTGCCTTCCGCGATGCCGAGCGCTTTCGCAGTTCCGATCGCATCGTAATAATAGGCGTCGGGTAACACATCCCCGAAGCGGCCCGGCGTGTCGGCCTTCAAGCCGAGCGCCCGCACGAGCAGCGTCACGAATTCGCCTCTCGTAACCGGGCGTGCCGGTTCGAACATGTCGGCGCTGACGCCTTGTATGACGCCTTTGCCGGCGAGAAGTTCTATCGCGTCTTTGGCCCATGCGAAGCGGCTGTCCACGTCCGCGAACGTCTTTCTCGCAGGTTCAGGCTTCGGCTTCGGCTCCGGTTCCGGCTTAGGTTTGCCGTCCGGATTCACAGGCGGCTTGGTGCCCGTGACAGGCGGAACCGTAGTTACCGGCGGCAGGGATGAGCCGCCGTCTCCTCCGGACGAACCGTTATCTTTCCGGATGTCGATCTGCACCGCATCCGAATTAGTCCGTACTCCGGCAGCTTTAATGAAGAAGGTATAGCTTTGCTGCGGATCAAGCTTGCCCAGTTCTAGCTTGTAGGTGCCGGAATTGGCATCGGCCGGCACATATTCGCTCCAGAAGGGGCGGATTTTATCGTCCTTCTCGTAAATCCGGTACCCTTTCACCGGCTCTTTGGAGTTCTTCGGAGCGTTCCATGACAGAACAGCCCCGCCGCTTCCGTTTTGTACGGCGGCATTTTCGACCTTCGCCGGTTTCTCGTCGGTTCGTTTAATGCCGTACTCGTCATACGGCTTCACGTCCTCCCCCTTGGCTGCCGTGTAGGAAGTGAATTTCATCACGTCTTTGGACACCGAAACATCGGTGAACATCTTTTTGAAAGGCTGCTCGTTGATCTTGGCGAAATAATCGTCGTACCCCTTGTATTTCTCGTAAAATTTGCTTCCGACCGTATTCGTCATCAGATAAACGGTTCCCGGCGGATTGAGGGCATTGCCTGCTCCATCTTCCTTGATGTCCTTTACAGGAACATCGTTCAGCATCTGATAAGATCTCATATACATGTGATCGTGGGCTTCGAATACGACATCAATGCCCATTTGATCCAATGCCGGAATTAAGTGTTTCTTGTAAAAGGCGATCCGTTCGCCTTCCCATTCCCCGGCATTGTCACCGGCCGAATAAGGCCCTTTGTGTAAGGAAACGAATTTCCATTTCTTGTCGGTCCGGGCCACAACGTTCTTCATCCACTCCAATTGGGCGGTGAATTCCGGGTCCACCCACTCCACCTGGCCGTTGGAATCCAGTCCCCCTTCGAACTGGGTGTTGAACTGGATAAACAAGGCGTCACCGTATTCGAACGAATAGATCGAGCCTTCATGGGTACCCGGGACGATCTGCTTGGGCAGATTAAAATGATAATAAAAGTTGTTGTTTTCGGTATTCTCGTCACCTTCGTAGTCGTGAACCTCATGCCCGCCGAGGATCGGTACGTAAGGCGTGTGAGCCAGCTCGTCCTTGGCCGTATCCAGCAGCCACTGCCACTGCTGCTCCAAATCCCCGTTGTCCACCAGGTCCCCCGTAACCATAAAAAACTTCGGCTGTCCGGCTTTGTCCACCGCTTTGCGGAAAGTATCCTGCCATAATTCGAAGGAAGACTTGCTGGACCCTTGGGAATCCGATCCCACAATAAAGCGGAAATCTTCGCCGGCCGCTTCGTCCGTCGTAAACGATCCGACAGGGCCCCAGCCGTCCGGGTCGCCGTTGCCCGCCCGGTACTTGTATGCCGTGCCGGGCTTAAGCTTGTCGGCCGTCACTTTATGGCTGGCGAATTTCGTCTTATTGCCGGTATCCCGGTCGCTTTTGACGAAATAAGTTTCTATGACTTCCGTGGTGCCGGAGTATGCGGAAGCTTTCGCTTCCGGGAACACGCCGCCTTTCATTTCGGAAGCTTCGATGACCTGAACCACAGTTCCCGAAATGTCTTGGGGCGTATACCAGGCGAAGCCCATCGATGTTTTCGGGTCCCCGTTAAACGTCATGTTCAGCAGCTTCGGCGTTTTGGGCGAGGTTCGGGTCTTGAAGCTCCAGGTGATATCCTCGGCAAGCGGATGCCCGTCCTCGGCTCCTTTTACAAGCTCTTTCGGAACCAGGACTGTGTAAGTCTTTTCATACGCCAAAGGGGTATGCTTGATTACCAGCGTATCGCCGGATACTTGGAGAGAGGTTTCGGACGCGTTTCCGTTCTCGTCCGCTACGGTGGCCTGCTTTCCGTTTTCCAGAGCGATTTTTTTATTGAATTTCACGGACACTTCCCGGTCCGCCGCAATTTCTTCGGACTTGTCTCCCGGAAATTCCGCTACTGCCACCGTGGGCTCCGAAATATCCGAGCCGCTGATGCGCTCTCCTTTCACTTCAACGGCGCGGATCCGGCTCGAACCCGATCCGCCGATGCCCGGTCCGCCGGACGTTTTTTCGTCGGAGCTGACGATCCAGCGGATATACAGCATAGGCCGGTTATCCGCTTCGGAAGGAAGCGGCAGATCGTTCAGTTTGCAGGAATCTCCGCTGCAGTTGTACGACGATTTGGCCATCACGAGATCGGCCACGGGGGTCCATGTCCGCTTGTCCGGGCTGATCTCGACTTTAAAATTCCGCGGTCCCGAACCGGAAGAGTTCTGCTGGGACGACAGGGTGATGCTGCGGAATCCTTTGGTCGGGACGGCCGCCAGCCAGTACTTGACCCCGTTTCCTTCATCCCAGCCCTGATAGCTCAGCGTGTCGTCTTCCACGTATTCGAACACGCCTCCGGAGTTGCGGAACGTGGACGCGGTGCCGTAAACTCCGCCCGTCGAACGGTAAATTCCGTTGTCGCCCGCACCGGCGTTCCGGAAATTCCATTGACCCAGGGACGGACGGTCTACTCCGTATGTAGCGGTGAAAACTCCCTGATCGGGCTGCGCATCCCCCGATCCCCGCTGCTCCGCAATCGGTTGGGCAGGCGCTGCCGCCTGCTGCGGCGCAGCAGCGGCAAACAGACTGCCCGCCGTACTTGAAAACAGGACGGTAAACATCGTCAATACCTTTAAAACGTGATAAAGCTTCTTACTCAATCGCATGGCGCTTCCACACATTCCGCTCCCACATCCCTCTCTATTGTTCACAAGAAAAGGGCCTGCATACGGCAGGCGCTTTTCGCTCATTGCTTGTTATTCGCCGGGTGTCCACCAGTTGCCGGAAACGACTATCATACTCAGCAGCCGGATGCTGTTATCGAAATAATAGTTGTCCGAGGTAGGCGAATCGACGATGTCGCTCCACAGTTTGTTCAGCCACTGCTGATTGGACGAGTCTATCATCGCGCTTACCGCAAACGGCGCCGTGAATGCGATGGCGTGATCGGATTTTTTCACGTTGCCCTTCAGATCATAGCCCGAACCGATTTTGGCGGGTTTACCGCCCGTTGCGGACTGAATCCAGCCGTTCATCTGGCGGAGCTGCTCCAAAGCGCGAGTATCGCCGCTGACGAGATAATCCGTGGCTATTCTCCACGGTGTACGGGAGGAGTTCCAGCTGTATTCATCATCCGTCGGCTCTTCCAGATATTCGTCCGGAGCCGGTGCGTATGTTCCGTCCGATTTGCGGACGACGAAATCCGAAAGCAGCCCCGTTTTCGGCGAGTATTTTTTATATACCGAGTTGATGATCTTGTAGGTCGTATCACTTACTTTGTCCCAATCCGCATTACCTGTCGCGTCCTTGAACGCTTTGAGATGATGGAGCATGAAATCCGACGGACGCGTGCCCGGTCCGTACTTCGAATCGCTGTCGGAAGCCCAGTCGCCCAGCTTAAGATGAAAATGTTTGGCATGTACGTCCCGCTTCAGAATCGCATTGATCATCTTGACGGCTTCGCTCTTGTAGTTGACTTCCCCGGAACTGCCCCACTGTTTATCGGCGAGAAGCAGGGCAAAAGCGATGTCAAGATCCCCGTCAGTCGCGGAGTAGGAACCCGAACTGTCCACGATGTTGCCCGATGAGTCCTTGGCCTGCTGCCAAGCCATCAAAGCGGGATCGGCCGAACTCGGATGAGCTTTATAGAACCGGTACAGGCCGTCGAAATAAGTTTGCGCACTGGCGTCGTGCCCCGCCATATAAGCGGTAATGAGCATCCCGTAGCCGTGGCCTTCTGAGCAGGACACCACATTTTTCGGATCGTCCACGATTTTTTCCCGGTTATAAAAAACATAATACTGGTTCGAAATTTTCGGATGCTTGACGAGGTATCTGGATTTCCATTCGTCATATTTTTTCTTTACCTGCTGGTCCATCTGATCCTGTGTAAAATGGTTTGGCTTGATCGTGCCGGAGGTGTAGGAAACATGCTGAGGAAACGGCTTCAACGCGGATGCGGTAATCGAAACGTTGGAGCTCCCCTCATAAACGGGTTCGGTCTGGATGGATGAAGCCGGTACGTTTTCCTGAGCGGAAGCCGTCACCGGTCCTGCTATCAAACTGCCTAACAGACAAGCGCAAGTGCTTAATTCCAGCAATCTTTTCTTCATAGATCCTTCTCCTCTCAAAATTGCGTTCGCGTTATTCGGTAAACGTCGCTGCCAGCCTATCTTATCCCGCTTCCGGCCACCTCCCTTACGCATTCCCCCCGGATTGCCTTCGCATAAATTAAAGCGCTATAACTTTACTTTATGTAGGAGATCCGAACGATATCCTTGTGCTCAACCGGAATAAAGAATTCGCTGTGAATTGAGCGGCAGTAAACCGGCCCCAATTCAACTAGAACAATAAGCGCTTTAATTTTTAAAGTCAACGGCATGCGTTTCGTCGAATTTTAAAGGTTTTATGAAGAGGCTCCAAGCCGCCCTTGCCGGAGCATAAGCGTCGAATCTCCCCCGGCAAGCGAGCCGGAATGAGATCAGGATCGGATGCGGAACAAGTCCACCCGGATGGAGAGCGTTCGTTGTTAAGAAATTATGTTGCCGCCGGCCCATTGCTTAAAAAAGGCCTATTTCAGCGTAAACGAAACAGGATGCAGTTCTTCCAAGAAGCGCTTGGATAAGCCGGCACAGATTACCCCGCGCCGGACCTGCCAGGACCCTTACCGGGCTTCCCGCCCTCTCATCAGGGCTTGCGGTAGCGCCCCGTCTTGCCGGACCTGCTGTTCGCTTTGCAGGCAAGTTCCGGCGTAGAGATAAAAGGGGACAGATTCCGAGTGCCCGACCGTCTATCTTTTTGCTATACTGGTAATGTAATTGATAATCATTATCACCAAAAGGAGAAACCTATTCTCATGCCCGATATGCCCGCTCTCCATACAGAACCCGCTCCGGCGGCCCATCTCTTTTATGTCCCTTTTCGTATCACCGAAGTGGACGGTCGGTCTATAGACCTTGCATCCAGTGAACGCACGGGCTGCTCCCGTATTTTCATCGTACTTGGCGGAAGCGGTGTGCTCCGTATTCATGATGAGATGTGCGAGGTTGACAGGGGAAGCGTATACCTTTGCGATGCTTTTCAAAAGTTCGATCTGATCTCTCACACCTTGCTGAAAGGTGTGCTTATCGAGTACCGGTGTCTGGGCACGGAAGACACGGAAACCGGCCTCCTGAAATATCCCCTGCCTCTGGACAACTGCCCGGATAAGCTCTTGAGACAGGCCGGCGAACTTCAAACACTATGGCGCGAGCCCCGGCTTAGCGGCCCTTTCCGGGTACAGCGGCTGTTCATCGACCTCATGGAGGGGCTTTATGAAGAGGTGGCTTCAAGGCAAAGGCCCGGCTTCCCCTGGCTGAAGCAAAGCGTTTGTTTTATGCAGGCGCACTTTGACGAGGACCTGACGCGGGATCAGATGGCCGAAAGAGCGAATGTGAGCCCGGAGCACTTTTCCCGTGCCTTCCGCAAGTTTACCGGGCGAACCTTCAACGAATACTTGACCTTGCTCCGGATTCGTGGCGCACAGAAGCGTATTTTGACCGGTTCGCCGGACTTGAATACGCTTGCTCAGGAAATAGGCTACAAAGAAGGCACGTATTTAAGCCGCAAGTTCAAACAATCCGTAGGCGTCTCTCCTACCGTTTACAGGGGGCAATCCAAACGGATCGCCGCGCTTAACCCAAATTATACGGCTGCGCTTACCGCACTGGGAATTACTCCCGAACTCGGCGTATACACGGGCTGGACGGAGAAAATCGCGAGGGGTTCCGACCTGCCGGAGGAGCGGAAATTCGATCCTTACGTCTGCACTCCATCCCGTTTCTATGAAACGGTTGCCGCTTCACGTCCGGACGTCATTATCAGCTACGACACGCAAGAAGAAAACAATTCCCTGCTGCCGCTTGCCCCGGTGCTTGACCTCCCGTTCAAAACGATGAGCTGGCGGGAACAGTTCCGGATCATCGCCGACATCGTTAACAAACGCGGGGAGGCGGAAGAGTGGCTGAGACTCTACGACAAGCGCCTGGTTCCGATTAACCGTCAACTGGACCGGCAGCCCGGAAACCGGGGCACGGCGGCCGTCTGGGAAATCGGCACAGACAAAGCTTACGGGTTCGGAAGCAGTTACGGCAGAAGCTGCCAAATCTTATATGACGACATCGGGTTTCGCCCGCCTGACCGGATGCTGGAACAGGGCTTACTCAATCGCGGATACGTGGAAACTCCGATAGAAACCATCGGGCAATATGCCGCCGATCATATTTTTATTACCGCGTTGCCCTGCGATCCTCAAGGGCGTCAGCGTCTGATGCGGCTGTTCCGGTCGCAGGAATGGCTTGAGCTCGATGCCGTCCGTCAGCGGAAGGTTTATCTGCTGAATCAGCCGGAGCTCTTCTCCGGCTTCGATCCGCTCTCCTCGCTGGAACAACTGCGCGTGTTGACCGGCATATTGACGCCGGATCACAAATTTACATGATCCAATATCATGTATGTGTATCGTTCTTGGGGTCTTTCCGCTGTAAATTTAATGAGAATGATTATCATTTTTATTTAGGAGGACTTACCATGTTTTCTCAGCAGCCATTCTCTAAATATTTCTTGCAGGCATCATCTGCCCTGCTGCTCCTTACGGCCATTTTTCTTGCCGGGTGCGGCGTACGTCAGGACTCGGCTGCCCGCGATACCGCAGCGGAGAGCCCAGCCGCCGTACAAGCCCCGGATACGAAGGGGAACGGATCGGGTGCAAGGAAAGAAGAAAAATTCAAAACAATTTCCAGTGTTCAAGGAGATATTTCAATTCCCGTCCGACCGCAGCGGATCGTCGCCGAGGAATATCTGGGCAGCCTGATCGCCCTCAATGTCATACCCGTCGGGGCGCCGGGGTTAACCCTGAACAATTATTACTACAAAAAAGCATTGAACGGCGTTGCGGATACGGGAACTTACGGTAAACCTTCCGTAGAGCGTATTGCCGGACTCGAGCCTGATCTGATCATTACCGGAAACGCGGAAACTTACGAACAGCTGAGCAAAATCGCTCCTACCCTGGTCATTCCCTACGGCACCCTCAAAAATGCGCACGAGGAGCTGGAATACTTCGGTACCCTGCTCGGCAAAGAAACCGAAGCCAAAACGTGGCTGGCGGATTACGACCGGCGAATCGCCGGGGCCAAGGCTAAAGTCGATGCCGTCCTGCCATCGGACGTTTCATTTTCCATCATAGAGAGCTCCGAAAAGAGCATTTGGGTTTACGGTGATAACTTCGGACGCGGAGGTCAGCCGGTTTACCAGGCTCTGGGCCGGAAACCCCCTGCCGCAATTTCCGATCAGCTCTCCAAAAAGCAATGGGCCGAAATCTCGGCCGAGATGCTGGGACGCTATGCGGGAGATTACATCGTCTTGACCGCTAACAACAGAACCATCGAAGACTTCCGCGCCGATCCGGTCTGGAGTACACTGCCTGCCGTTAAAAACGGGAGAGTATACATTTGGCCGGAAGAACGTTCCTGGTACTACGACCCGCTTGCCGTCCTTTCCCAAACCGAAGAATTGGCCGAGTGGCTTGTCAAGACCGGCAAATAAAAGCTCATGTCCTATCTAATTCTCTCGATACGTATTCTCCCTTGATATGTTCGGTTTTCGGTCTTTATGACCTCCCCTTTCCGGCCGCTCTTGATCCAAGAGCGGTTTTTTACCTATATAAAACCGTAACGCGTTTATGCCGTACAAAAAGCAAAGCATTCCCGGTGCCGCAAGCAGTAATCTTATTCTTCTAAACAAGTGGAATAAAAAAAAGACGGTGTACAGGCAATAGTGCCCGGAACCGTCCCGCAATTTTAATTTCCTGTTTTTGAAAATCGGCCAACCGGATTGCCCGGGAGATCGGAAAACTCCGCTTCTCCCCCTATTTCTCCGCCACGCTAGCCGCGCAGACTGGCCGGTCTCATGTCGGTCCAACTGCTCTCGATATAATCCAGACATTCCTGGTGTGTGCCTTCCTCCAGAACGGCCGTCCAGCCGTCCGGCGTCCGGACGAAAGCGGGCCAAAGCGAGTACTGCCCTTCGCCGTTGACCAGAACCCGGAAAGTACCGCTCGGATCGTCAAACGGATTAGCCATAGAAACTCCCCTCCTCCTCTTTCGCTTTCACGGACGACAGCTTTCCGGCCAGCATGCGGCCGATGATCGACAGCGGTCCCGGCTGGCACAGATCCTTATGCCGGCATGCGATATCATGCCGCTCGATTGTTCCTCCCACATATGGAATCCACATATCGGGATCAATAGGATCAAACCAGTCCGGAATGATCGTCGAGTGGAAAAACATCAAATCGCCCTCGTATTTCTCCGGCACGTAGGCCGCCAAAATTTTGACCGAGTTCTCGTAGGTGACACGCAGCTGGCGGATCGTCTCGACGCTCAGCGAAGCGAGCGCGCTGTTGTCTCCGCGCAAAATCTCAATCGCGGTTTCCATCGTCAGAGGCCCGTCGCCGATGCTGTCGGGATCGTAGCCGCCGAGTGCGAGAAGCGCGGTCAGCGCCTCTTCCTCATCCGGCTCGCCCCGCAGCGGCAGGTAGTGGCTCGGATAGGCGTCCAGCATGGCCAGAAACTCGACCGACTGGCCTTCCTTCTGAAGCTGGACGGCCATGGCATGCGCCACGTTGCCTCCCAGCGACCATCCGAGCAGGCGGTACGGCCCCTCCGGCTGGACGGTGCGGATGCAGCGGATATAATCTTCCGTCATCTCCCCCAGCGTCTGCGGAAGCCGGTCCGGGCCGGCTATGCCTCTCGCCTGAAGCCCGTAGATCGGAACGTCGGGATTCAGGTGCTTCATCAGGCCGGCGTAGCACCAGCTGAGCCCTCCGGCCGGATGCACGCAGAACAGGGGAGCGCCGGAACCGTGGGACCGCAGTGGCAGCAGCATCTCCAGCGCCCCGTCGCCCGTGTCCTCCTCCAGCCTTGCGGCAAGTCCGGCAACGGTCGGCGTTTCGAACAGGATGCCGATACCGGGATCTTTGCCCCATACTTCCCGTATCCGGCTCATAAGACGGACGGCCAGCATCGAGTGCCCACCCAGTTCGAAAAATCCGTCGTCGATACCGACATCCTCCAGGCCGAGCGTTTCCGCGAATAGTCCGCAGAGCACTTCTTCCTGCGGCGTCCGGGGACTGCGGCTTCCGGATACGGAAGCATAGACGGGGGCCGGAAGCGCTTTGCGGTCCAGTTTGCCGTTAACCGTTAACGGCAGACTGTCCAGCACGACGATGCCGGAAGGGACCATATGATCCGGCAGCGCCGCGGAGGCGTGAAGACGGATCATGCCCGTGTCCGGCGCTTCGCCGGCTTGCGCGGGAACGATATAAGCCGCCAGCCTTTTGTCGCCCGGCTGGTCCTCCCGCAGAACGACGGCCGCCTGGGCAACCGCCGGATGCTTCTCCAGCACGGCTTCGATTTCGCCGGGCTCGATCCGGAATCCGCGCAGCTTCACCTGCTGGTCGGCCCGGCCCAGGTACTCCAGGGAGCCGTCGGCAAATCTCTTGGCCAGATCCCCTGTCCGGTACATCCGGCTTCCCGGCGGACCGAACGGATCGGCGACAAAACGCTGGGCAGACAGCTCAGGCCTGTTCCAGTAGCCTCTTGCGAGCCCGGCGCCGGACACGTACATTTCCCCGCTGACGCCGAACGGCATCGGTTCCAGGTTATCGTCCAGCACGTAGACGTCCAAATCCGGAATCGGGACGCCGATCACACTGCCGGACCCTGCCGCCGCGCTCCGGCGGTCTAACGGGTGGTAGCTCACATGTACCGTCGTTTCCGTAATGCCGTACATATTAACGAGTTTGGGGGAATCGTCCGGATGGCGGCTGTACCATTCCTCCAGCTTTCCGGGATCGAGCGCTTCCCCGCCGAATATGACATGCTTGAGCGAAAGATCCGAAGCTCTCTCTGACTGCTCCCGGTCCGCCTGAATCAGCTGATAGAAGGCCGAAGGCGTCTGATTGAGCACCGTTACGCCCTGCTCTTCCAGCAGATTCAAGAATTCGGAAGGCGCCCGGCTTACGGAGAACGGCACGACCACAAGCTTTCCTCCGTACAAAAGTGCGCCCCACAGCTCCCATACCGAGAAGTCGAAAGCATACGAGTGGAAAAGCGTCCAAGTGTCCGTCTCGTCGAAACCGTACCATGCCTCTGTCGATTCCATCAGCCGGATCACGTTCTCGTGAGGAATCACTACCCCTTTGGGGCGGCCTGTCGAGCCCGACGTATAGATGAGATACGCGGGATGAAGAGGATGGAGTTTCCCTTCCCGCAGTACGGGCTCGGGATCGGAACCCGGCAGCTTCCGCAGACGCTCCTCGCACGCAAAATCGCCCAGCACCACGACTTTAAGACGGTCGCTTTCCGGTACACTTGCGGCGGCGTCCGCCGACGTAACGAGAATCGACGGTCCCGCATCCTCCAGCATGTAAGCCAGCCTGTCGGCCGGATAATCCGGGTCGAGCGGCAGATAAGCCGCGCCCGTTTTCAGAACGCCCAGCACGGCTGCCGGGAGGTCCGCCGATCTCGGCAAAGCCAGGGCGACGAACTGCTCGGGTCCGGCTCCTTCCTCCATCAGGAGGCGGGCGATCCGGTTGGCCCGCTCATTGAGCTGCCGGTAGCTCAGCGTCTGCGCGCCGTACACGACAGCCGGAGCATCCGGACGCAGTGCGGCCTGCCCTTCGAACCGCTCCGCAAGAGTACGACCGGCGGAAGAGGGTTTGCCGTCTGCGGCGGATCGCTTCGCAGCCGGGGATTCCGGTTTCGCCGTGAGCGCCAGTCTCTCTTCCTCCAGAAGCACGCTTATGCGTCCCACGGGCACATCGGGCTGCGCCGCAGCCTGTTCCAGCAGCTTCAGGAAACGCCGCGTAAGTGCCGCTGCCGTCTCCGGCAGGTATAAATCCGCGCTGTATTCCAGCAGGCCTTCAATACCGCACGGTTCTCCGTCAGGCCGGCGGTTTTCCGTAAGCTCGAAGGTAAGATCAAACTTAGAGGAACCCGTCCCACGCAGCTCCAGCTTGGAGGCGATTCCCGGCAGTTCCAGTTTCGCTGCCGGTGTGTTTTGCAGCACAAGCATGATCTGAAACAGAGGATGCCGCGAGCGGGAACGGGCCGGGCTCAGCGCTTCGACCAGTCGCTCGAACGGCAGCTCCTGGTTCTCGTAGGCACCCAGATCCGTCTGCCGGACACGAGCCAGCAGCTCGCGGAACGTAGGCTGTCCGGAAAGATCCGCCCGGAGCACAAGCGTGTTGATAAACATGCCCACGAGCGCCCCCGTGGCCTCATCCGGCCGGCCTGCGGCGGGACTTCCGACCGGAATATCCTCGCCGCCGCCCAGCCGGGACAGCAGCGCCGCCAGCGCCGCGTGCATCACCATGAACAGACTGGCTTTCCCTTCGGCCGCCAGTTCAAGCAGCTGCGCATGCAGCTCTTCGCCGATCCGGAACGGAATCACGCCTCCGGCTTGCCCGGACACGGACGGACGAGCATGATCGGCCGGCAGCGGCAGTTCTTCGGGCAGACCCCGCAGCGCCTCTTTCCAGTACGCCAGCTGGCTTCCCATCAGGCTATCCGGCTCGGCCTCTTCCTCCAGCAGCTTTTCCTGCCACAGCGTAAAATCGCCGTAACGGACCGGAGTATCGCCGAGTGACGGTTCACTTCCCGCGATCCGCGCCGAGTAAGCGGCGGAAAGATCCGACGCGATGACCGAGAGCGACCAGCCATCGGCCGCGATATGATGCACGACCAGCAGCAGGACGTATTCCCCTTCTTCCCGTTCGAAAAGGACCGCTTTCAGCGGCAGTTCGGAAGACAGCTCGAATCCGTGGCGAACCTCCCGGTCGAGCGCTTCCTGCCAGCGGGCTCCGTCCAGGCCGTGTGCCGGAACTTCTTGAAACACGAACTTGCCGGCCGCATCTTCACGCTCCATGATGCGAATCTGAGGCATGCCGTCCGGCGTTTCCGGAAATACGGTGCGCAGCGGCTCGTGACGTCCCAGCACGTCGATAAGAGCCTTCTTAAGCGCCTTACGGTCCAGCTTCCCGGAAAGTGAGCATACCAGCGGGATGTTGTAAGTTGAGCTCGGTCCCTCCAGGCGATACAGAAACCACAATCGTCTTTGCGCTCTCGACAGAGGGACGGGTACTTCCCTGGGGGCCGGAACGACCGGCGGGACAACCATACCTTTCCTGCCGAGCAGCTGCGCGAGTTCTCGCACCGTCGGCGCTTCGAATATGCCGGACAACCGCACATCCACTCCCGTCGTCTCGCGGATGCGCAGAACCGCGCGTCCGGCCAGCAGCGAATGCCCTCCGAGACGGAAGAAGTCTTCGTCGATGCCGACCGAGGACATCCCGAGCACCTCCGCAAATACCCCGCATAGAAGTTCCTCGTGAGGCGTCCGTGCGGCAGCCGTTGTTCCGGTGCCGGATATTTGCGGTGCGGGCAGTGCCTTGCGGTCCACTTTTTTGTTCGGCGTCAGCGGCAGGCTGTCCAGGGTAACCCAGACAAGCGGAACCATATATTCGGGCAGCTCCTGTTGAAGCTGTTTTTTCAATCGGGCGTAATCCGGTTCATGAAGCTCCTCGGGCACGACATAAGCGGTGAGCTTCCGCTCCCCGGGCCTGTCTTCCCTGACCACGACTACCGCTTGCGCAATGCCGGGCTGTCCCGCGATCCGAGACTCGATTTCGCCAAGCTCGATCCGGAAGCCGCGCAATTTCACCTGATGATCCGCCCGCCCAAGATAATCGACGCTGCCGTCGGGAAGCCAGCGGGCCAGATCTCCCGTGCGGTACATGCGTGAACCCGGCTCACCCCATGGATCGGCTACGAAACGTTCCGCCGTTTGAACGGGCTTGTTCAGATAACCGCGGGCGACCCCGGCTCCGGCGATGTACAGCTCTCCTTCCGCCCCGGGCGGGACGGGCTGGAGACCGGCATCCAAAATATACGTCCGGGTATTGGCGATCGGCGGGCCGATCGGAGGCTTGACCGCCGAACCGGCAGAGAGTGCGGCCGCGGTAGAATAGATAGCCGTTTCCGTCGGGCCGTATTGGTTATGCACTTCACAGCCGAGCTCCTGCAGAGCCAGCTGCAAACTCAGGGGCAGTGCTTCCCCTCCCGCAATAACACGCAGGCCGTCGAGCCGTCCCGGTCTTGCCGTTACGAGCGATTGCCACAAAGTCGGCGTCGCCTGCATGATAGAAGCGCCTGTCGACCGGATTCTGCGGGCCAAAGCCCCCGGTTCGAGAATCAGCTCCCGGGAGGCGATATCCAGGCAGGCGCCTCCGGTCAGCGGCAGCAAGATTTCCATCACGGAAATATCGAACGCGATGGTCGTCACCGACAAGAAGCTGTCTCCTTCCTGCAGACGGAACTTCTCCTGCATGGCGTGAAGCAGATTGGCGAGGCCGCCGTAGGTGACGGGCACGCCTTTCGGCCTGCCGGTGGAGCCGGAGGTATAGATCACGTAGGCGGGATTGAGCGGGGACGGCCGCAGGGGGAGACATTCGGCATCCGCAGGAAAACCGCTGCCGGTTCCCGGCGGGGAGCCGGCGAGGACCGAGGCGTCATTGCGCTCAAGCTGATCGAGCAGCAGCGGAGGCACGCTTCCCGTATCCGGCAGCGAGCGTATCGACGCGGAATCCGTCAGGAGGCAGGCCGGGTTCGCGTCGTCCAGCATATAGGCGATGCGTTCCGCCGGATAATCGGGATCGACCGGCATATAGGCCGCGCCCAGCCGGAGAACCGCCAGGATGGAAACGACGGCCGACTCGCTCCGCGGAAGCGCAATCGCGACGATCGACTCCGGCCCGATTCCGAGGCGCCTCAGCTCTGCGGCAAGTACGGCCGCCCGGCGGTCCAGCTCCGCGTACGTCAGCGTTTGCCCGCCGCACAGAACGGCAGGCGCATGAGGCGCAAGCTCCGCACGCCGGCGGATCAGCTCCGCGGGTGAATCTGCCGGTACGCCGCAAGCGGTATCGATCCAGCGGTTCAGGAGCAGGTCCTTCTCCGCAGGCAGCAGCATGTCCAGCAGACCGGCGGGTGTGTCCGGGCCGGCGGAAGCCGCGAATTCCAGGAAGCTGAGAAAACGGCGCCTGTGGCCCGAAAGCTCCTGCTCGCTGTAGATGCCGGGATTCGCATCGAAGTCGATCTGCAGCCCGTCACCGCCGGAGGCTTCATAAATATGCAGCGACAGATCATCGGCAGGACCCGCGTATAGCGAGTGCCGCACTGTTCCGCCCGAAGCGAAGGACGGAGTTTCGACGAACGGAATGATATTAATCATCGGTCCGTAAAGCCTGCGCCGTTCACCCAGCAGCCCCAGGTCTCTCACCAGATCATGCTGCCGGTAGCGCTGATGCCTGCGGAGTTGACGCAGTTCCGCGGCAACCTGCTGCTTTAAATCTCCCCAGCTCATTTCCGGCTTGACGGTCAGGCACAGCGGCAGAACGTTCATGACCATACCGGGTACATTCAGAGCCGAGCTGCCCAGCCGGTTCATCAAAGGAAGGCCGAGACGGACAGCATCCGAGCCCGTTATCCGGTGCATGTAAGCGGCGGCGGCCGCAAGGACCGCTTCCGCCCAGCTGAATCCGTCCTCCGCGGCGGATTCAATCAGCTTGCGGCTTACCGCGGCCGCAAGCCGTCCCGACTGCCGGAGGGGGCTGCCGTCCGGACGGTTTCCTCCTCTGCCCATAACGGTGGAGTCGGGAGCTTCAGCGAGCTTGTCCAGCCAAAACGCCCGGTCCCGCCCGAGCTGCTCGGACGCCCGGTAAGCTTCCTCTTCCCGCAGCACCAGCCCGGGTGAACCGAAATTTACGGGAGGCACGGGTACGCCGCCGGCGAGTGCGGTATAGACCTGGGCCGCTCTTCGGTGCAGAAGCGCATACCCGTAAGCGTCGATCAGAATATGATGGATGCGCTGATACCAGCACCAGCGGTCGGAACCCAGCCTGATCAGCGCCTGGGTAAACAAGGGGCCTTCCGTAAGTTCCACGGGCTTCTGCAAATCGTGGCGCATCCAGGCTTCCGCTTCGGCAAGGGGATTCTCCATCCGGCTGACGTCCATCTTCAATAAAGTCCAGTCCGTCTCGGACCCAAGTTCCTGCCAAGGTTCTTCCCCGTCCTGGCCGAAGCGGGCGTGCAGCCATTTCGCTTCCCGCACCGTCAGGCGTATCGCTTTCTCCAGAAATTCTTCGTTCATGTCACCGCGGATTTCAAGCCATTCGGCTGTGTTGTAAACGGAACGGTTTACGTCCATATGATGCGCGTACCAGATTCCTTGCTGAGCGCCGGAAAGCGGCAGCCGGAGGGCGCTCCCTATCATCAGCGCTCCCCCCTTGCGGCCGCGTCGTAGTAATCCCGGTTCGGGACGGAAGCTGCGGTTCTGGAGGCCAGCAGCCTGCTCCAGGCAAGCAGCGTCGGTTCTTCGGCAAGCTCCGCGAACGTAACTTCGGCCCCCAGGCTTCTCCAGCGTTCAGCAAGTGTCATTATGCGGATGGAATCGAGTCCCCAATATTCCGGAAGATTATCTTCGTCGCCGATCGCATCCGGCCGCTCCCGCAAAAGCCCGGCAACCTGCTGCCGCAGAGCCGATAAGGCAAAAGCGTAAGGATCCGGAGCGCTTATCGCTTCCGTGCCGTCCTTCGGGCCATCGTCGGCGGCCGCTGCGGTTTCGGCGATACCGGCCGCTTCTCCGTTTAGGCTTCGTGTTCCGGTTGAAGCCGCATCCCCTCCGGCTTTGCCGGAGTTTGCATCGCCGGAAGTTTCTTTTGCCCACTGGTTCAGCAATTGTTCCGTCGTCAGCGTAACCGCACAGCGCTCGGCTGCGTACTGCAGCGCCAGATCGTGTTTTTCCCGGGAAAAATCCGCAAGGGCATCACTGACCATAAACGCCTCGATATCTCTCATAAAAGCCTCGCAGGCCGTCATCAGGCAGCCGATGTGGGCATAAATTCCGACGATGATCAGCTGATCCCGTCCCATCGCCTTCATCTGTTCCGCCAGATCCGTTTTCTGAAATGCGCTGTAGCGCCATTTGGTCAGCCGGATATCGTTCTCACCGGGCTCCAGTTCCGCAATGATTTGCTGTTCCCGCGGATCGGGTCCGATGCCGGAACCCCAGAAATCTTGAAGCAGCCTGCGCTGATCGGGTGTCTGCGCGCCGGGCTGGGCCGAGTAAATAACCGGTACACCCAGTTCTCTGCAGCGCTCCGCGAGCAGACCGATATGCTCCGTCAGTTCCGACGCGGGCGATTGGCCCGGCTCGAAGCAGGCCATAAAATACTGCTGCATATCATGGATCAGGAAAGCCGCCCGGGACGGGTCCGGTGTCCAGGAAACCCGGTTAACCGGCAGCTCCTCCGCCGCAGGCATGGGATATGATTTTACAGAAGGTATTGCCATTATAATCCTCTCCTTGTCAGGCTCTATAAAGTAAGCGGGGCTGTCGTCCGATAACCCGCTGTGCGAATCTAGCTTTTAACTCCGTTTTCGTGTTCAAGCAGAGCCGCGATACGCTGGCGCAGTTCTTTTTTGCTTACCTTGCCGACTCCCGTCTGGGGAAACGAATCGATAAATTCGAACCGGTCGGGAATTTTGTAAGCGGCCAGGCCGCGGCTCCGCAGGAAGGAACGCAGCTCGTCGCTCCCCGTATGAGGTTCTCTGGATAAAATAAACGCGCAGGAACGCTCGCCCAGAAATTCGTCGGGCATCGCCACGATGGCGGCGTCCCGGACGGCGGGATGGGCCAGCAGGTGGTTTTCCACCTCTTCCGTGCCTACTTTGTCGCCTCCGCGGTTGATCTGATCCTTGGCTCTGCCTTCCACGACCAGGTACCCCTCGGGTGTCAGGCGGGCCAGATCACCCGTCCGGTAAAAGCCGTCCGGCGTAAAGCTCCGCGCATTATGCTCGGGGGCCTTATAATAGCCGCGGATCGTATAAGGCCCGCGGGTCAGCAGATGGCCGACCGTCCCGCGCTCTGCCGGACGATCCTCGTCATCGAGAATCAGCACTTCGTCCAGCGGCGACATGGGCCGTCCCTGTGTGGCGGTAATGATGCTCTCCGGATCATCCAGCCGGGTATAATTGACGAGACCTTCGGCCATGCCGAAAACTTGCTGGAGCGTGCAGCCAAGCTCGGGTTTAACGCGTTTCGCCGCTTCCTCGCCGAATTTGGCTCCGCCCACTTGAAGGACCTGAAGCGGATGAAGGTTTTCTCCCCTTGTACGGGCGGCTTCCAGCCAAAGAAGCGCGAGCGGGGGAACAACTGCCGCTATGGTGCATTTTTCCCGCCTGATCAGCGGAAACACTTCGTCCGGGCTGCCTGACCGTGCCAGGACGACCGTGCCTCCGGCATAAAGGGTGCCGAGCGCCCCGGGAGAGCTCAGCGGGAAGTTATGAGCGACAGGCAAAGCGGCCAGATACACACTGGCGCCGTCCAGTCCGCATACTTCCGCGCTGCGGCGAAGACTGTATATATAATCGTCGTGCGTACGCGGGATGAGCTTGGGAAGCCCCGTGCTGCCGCCCGATAATTGAAGAAAAGCGGTGTCCCCGGGAGAAGGCCCGGCATCCGGCTGCACTTCCGAATCTGCCGCCTTGTCTTCCGAAGCGTTTAAGGACAAGGGATGCAGCTTATCCGGAAAAGCCGGAATTTCGTTAACATACAGATCCTCCAGGCTCAGATGATCGCCCGGATTTCCGGCTATGAGAGCATGACGAAGGCACGGAACTTCGGCTTTCACTTCGGAAGCGAGCGTACGATAATCGAAACCGCCATATTTGTCGATGGTGATATATGCCGAGGCTTCCGAATAGGAAGCGATATGGACAATCTCGCTCCGGCGGTGAAGCGGCAGCGCAAAAACGGGAAGTGCGCCCAGCCGGAACAGCGCAAAAATCACGTCGAAGAAAACCGGCACGTTCGGAAGCTGAACGACGACCCTATCGCCTTTGCGTATTCCGAGTCCTTTCAATCCGGCGGCCAGCCGGTCGGCTTTCAGATCCAGTTCGGCGTAGCTTACACGCTCCTCACCGCCGACAATCGCGGTCCGGCCGCCGTGAGCCGCGGCGCGTTCGCGGAGCATCCCGCCGAACGTTTCACCGCGCCAGCATCCCGCTTCGCGGTATTTCCGGACGAACTCGTCCGGCCAGTACGGATAATCTTCGCTCATACGCTTTTTCCTCCCCCGCCGCCGTTGCTTGCCGTTTCCGGGTTCATTCCCATCGCGAGAAGCAGGGTTTTGAGCTTCGAGGAGGTTTCGGCCAGTTCGGCAGCCGGGTCCGAGCCTTCGACAATGCCTGCGCCCGCATACAAAGTCACGGCATCTTCCCCGATTTCCGCGCAGCGGATCGTCACCGCCCACTCCCCGTCACCCGCCGCATCGCACCAGCCGACCATTCCGGTAAAATACCTCCGGTCGAACGATTCGAGCTCGCGGATGGCGGTTCTTGCGGGACCCGTCGGGGTGCCGCACACCGCCGGCGTCGGGTGCATGGCGACGGCCAGCTCAAGGGAGCTTGCCGCCGGTTCCAGCACCTCTCCGGTCACCTTCGTGGACAAATGCCACATCGTCTTAGTCCCGATGACCGAAGGCTCGGCCGGCACGTCGAGTTTCCGGCAGTAAGGCCGGAGCGCGGAGGCTACCGCCTCGACCACAACCGCGTGCTCGTGGCGGTCTTTCGCCGACTGCAGGAGCGCGTCTGCACGCCGCTTGTCCTCGGCGGGATCACTGCTGCGTGCCGCCGAACCGGCCAGGGGGTTGGCCGTGACCAGCCGGCCCGAACGCGCGACAAGCAGCTCCGGACTGGCGCCGATTAGAGTGCGGGAGGCGGAAGCCGCCGCTGTGGTTCCGCTCTGTCCGGCGCTTTGTCCGCTGCCCGCAGCCAAATGCTGCTGCTCCCGCAGAGGAACGGCAAACGTGTAGCCCCGTGTGTTCCCGGCCGCAAGACGGCGGAGCAGACGCTCCGTTTGAACGGGCGGGCAATTTTCCAGCCGCAGCGAACGCGACAGAACGACTTTGCGCAGTTTGCCCGACCGGAGCTGTTCCAGTCCTTTGCGCACCGCAGCCTCGTAATCGGATTCCGTCGGGAACGAAACGATCTTGAAGGCACCGCCGTCCGTCTCCCCGTCAAAAACAGAACGGTCCGTATCACCCGCAAGATCGGCTAGAGCCTCCTCCGCTTCCGCCAAGGGACCCGCCCACCGGGTTTGCCGCGGTACGAACAGCTCCGGTCTGACTCCGCTGTTCACAGTGAAAGGAATCGCGCCGACGATCAGGGCTTCTGCGGCATTTCCCGCGCGTACACCCGCCAGCAGGTCGGCGACCCGGCGTGGCAGCCGTTCCAGCTCTTCCCCTTTCCCGTCAACGGAAAGTTTCACAAGTTCCCCTTCCGCAAGCAGCGTACGGCGGGGCGATCCGAAATAAAACGCCGTGCCTTCGCGGTACCTATCGAGCAGGTCGGCCGGGGATAACACTTTTTCCTCTTGTCCCAGCATCATCTTTTTTTCCACTCCTTTTTATCTGTCAGCGGCCGAGCGTGGCTCCGCCGTCGATTCGAATATCGTGAAGCGTGATATGACCCGCCTGATCCGACGAGAGAAAAGCCGCCGCCCAGGCGATATCCAGCGGAGTCGCCAGCTTGCCGAGCGGAATGCCCAGCTTGTACAGCTCCGGCGATCCCGAAATGGTCTTGAATTCCCCGTCGTCGTCCTTCCACATCCCCCGCTGCATCGGTGTGTCCGTGGACCCCGGGGAAACGATGTTGCAGCGGATGCCGTCCGCGGCATGCTCCAGACCGAGGCATTTCAGCATCATGGCCGCGGCGGCCTTGGAAGCGGCATAAGCGCTCATGCCGTGACGGGGCACGGTTCCGGCATTGGAGCCGATCAGCACGATCGATCCCCGCCGCCGCTCCGACATCCGTCTGATAACGGAACGGCACACATAGAAAGCACCTGTCGTGTTCACGGCAAAAGTCCGCTCCCATTCCTCATCGTCCAGGGAAACGCCGGCCCCGTGCTGCAGCACTCCTGCCGCATGGACGAGAATATCGACGGGGCCCTGCTCCCGCTCGATGCGGGCGATGACTTCTTCCACGCTACGGCTGTCCGACACGTCGGCCGTATAGGCTGCGGCGGCAGCGCCCGAGTTTGCCAGAGCTCCGGCTGTTTGCTCCACCATATCCCCTTGGAGGTCAACGGCGGCAATTATGGCGTCCAGTCCCGCAAGAACGGCTGCCGCCGCTTCACCGATGCCTTGCGCGGCTCCGGTCACAACGGCGACTTTGCCCGAGATTCCCGTGTATGGCGCGCCTGCAAACGGGCTTTCTTTCATCCTTCAATTCGCTCCTTTCCAATGCTGAATAGTCAAGCTCTCCTGCCGCTCTCGTTACGGACGGGAAGCAAATCTCAGGCCCCGGCTGATCAACCCGGGCAGGACGGAGACATGCCCTTCCTCTTCGAACGAATGCCATTGCGCGGTTAAGCCGCGGCTCTCCATCTTCGACAGCCGGGAGGCCATCTCTCTGGCCATCCCGTAATTGCCCGATGGATGGGCATTTTCCAGTTCGCCCATCGCGATCAGGGCCCGGACACCCGCACGGCCGTGCAGGGATCCCGCGTCAAGCGCGGACGTAAACAGCCTCTCCCGCTCCTCCAGCCATTCGCGGTTCCAGTGGATGGAGGGACTTCCGGCGATATAGGTACGGAAATAATCCGGTCTTGTAAAAAGCGCATGCAGCACGAACAGTCCTCCGAGCGAATGTCCCATGATCGTCTGATTCAGACGGTCGACGGGATATTCCCTCTCAATGGCCGGTTTCAGCTCTTCCTGAATAAAATCAAGGAAGGCTGCCGCGCCTCCCTGCTCCGGAAGCACGGTTCCGTCCGGCTTGCGCGTATATTTGGCGGTCTTTTCCGGTGTGTAATCGTAATAGCGCTGCGGGTGAAACGGTTCGTCCGTCGGATACCCGATGCCGACGACAAGCGCAGCCTTCACACCGGTCACCTCGGGGCGGCGGCATTGAACGCGCACAGCCTCCACGGCGGTGGCAAAAACCGAATTGCCGTCCAGAACATAGAAGACGGGATAACCCGCCGACGGAGGCGGTCCGGGCGGAAGTGCCGTCATAATCCGGTAGGAAAGATTCGTTTTGGACGAACGCATCACATGCTGTCCGGTGTTCGGAATCTCCACGCCGCCATACATTGTCTCTCCCTGAAAAGCTCTGCGGGGTGTTCCCACACGTGAAACCATTCCTTATGGCCTCCTATTAAATGAATTTAAAGAAATTTTAGTGATATTGATAATCATTTTCATTTAAATTATATAGGCTCCTGTCTCCCCGGCACATGGAAGATATCCGGAATTTATTTGGTTAAAATCCATTTTTAGCGAAATAAGCGTACAAAAAAACCGTACCCGGCTGTACCCGGATACGGTTCTTTCCCTTATTTTACGATCAGCTTGACCACATCGTCGATCATCATTTCATCCGCAATCATTCCGCTTCCCAGCCAATATTCGCTGTTTACTTCGTAAGCGTGTCCGGCCTGGACGGCGGGGATCTTTTTCCAGAAAGGGCTATCGGTTATTTCTTTCATCCGTTCCGTCCCCTGGCCGTACTGGTTCATCATGAAGATGTAATCCACATCCAGATCCGGCAGCACTTCAAGCGAGATGGCCGCGGAGTTTTTGCCGTCCACCAGCTTGGACATGCCTAACCCGAGCTTATCGTGGACGACGGCACCGGCCAGATATTTGCCGCCCATCAGGCTCACGCCTCTGCTCGCGAAACGGATAACGGCGGCTTTTTTGCCCGGGGCGGCCTGCTGCAGCTTTGCTTTCGCCTCCTGCACCTTCTTGTCGTAGGCCTGCAAAGCTTGCTTCGCTTCATCGGTCTTGCCCAGCAGCTCTCCCAGCTTGACCAGCGAAGAAGCCGTGTCGCTCGAAGCGTTTTTGAATACATACGTCGGAGCGATTTTGGAATATTTCTCATACACTCCGTTAGATGCGTACGATTCGGTTTGCAAAATAATCAGATCGGGCTGAAGCTCGATCACGACTTCCGGAGAAGGGGGTCCGCCCGAGAAGTCAAGCTTGGGCACCTGACTCAGCTTGTCCTTCAAGTAGCTGTTGCCTTGTCCGGCCGCCGACCATTGGGCGATCGGAGTCACTCCCAGCTTTGTCAGCGAGTCCTCCAGGTAAGGAGCAAAAACCCGTTTCGGCGAAGCCGGTATTTTCACGGTATGGCCCTGCTCGTCCGTTAGCGTCTTTTCGTGCCCGCCTGTCGTACCGGCCGGTGTCGCCGAAGCGCCTGCCTTCGCCTTTTCGCCGTCCGCCGTCCCGGCGTTCGGATTGGCTCCGCAAGCACTCAGCATCAGAGCGGCGCATACAACGGCGAGCACCTTCACCGTAAACATTTTATTCATGATACCAGATTGATTCCGCATAAAAAGACCCTGCCCCCTATGATAATGATTCTCATTCACAGGAATTATAAGTCAGCCGGGGGGCTTCCGCCATGCACATGATCCAGAAAGGCGTTTGGACATTTTCCCGTAAACAGCAGCATCGCTTCATCCAGCATCCGCGCGACGGCGACCGGAGAGTATTCCAGCCACGGATCGGCGGAGATGGGATAAATGCTTCCCGAACGGACCGCTCCGATCGTTTTCCACTCGGGCGAATGCTGAAGAGCCAGCCAGTAGGCTCTGGACTCCGATTCCGGACAAACCAGAACGAGAATCCGGCCGGGATCAAGCGCTTTGATCTCTTCGGGGGTGATCGGGGCGGAATGGGTGCCCGCTGCGACCTGGCGCAGGTTCAAATCCTTGAAAAGCACATCCTCCATCCCCCGGTTTCTGTAGGAATACAGCCCTTTGCCGTAAAGGCGCACGATCAGAATCCCGTCGTCCCCAAGCGCCGCTTCTGACTGAATGCGGGCCTCTTCCGCAAGTTTGTCATACCCGAGGATCCACTGTTCCGCCTCGTCGGTACGGTTCAGAAAAGCCGCGATCTCGCGCAAATACTCCCGCCAGCCAAGCTCGCGCGAAGTCGGGACAAAAAGAGCCGGAGCGATGTTGCGGATCGCATCCTGCTGACCGGCGCTCAATCCGTCCCCGGCCACGACGGCGTCCGGCCTCAAACGGGCCAGCTGATCCGCGTTTTCCTCGAAGGTGCCCGTTATGTAAGGGGCCGTCAGCTTCAGCGCGTATCGGATTTTTTTCCGGTACGAGTAGTAATAGTGAGCCGTCCATTTGGGATCGAGCGGAGCCGCCAGCGGCGTAAGACCGAGCGCGATCAGATACCCCGTCATGTCGGGGGACCACGCCGCAATGCGGTGCTTCGAGCTGCGCGCGAACTCCGTCGGAGACATGCCCACCTCCTTTTTAAACTTCCGGCTGAAGTAGTATTCGTCTTTATAGCCCACACGCTGGGCGATTTCCCTTAGAAGCGGCGGTTCCGGCTCGGACAAATAGCGTTTGGCCCGGTTTATCCTCAGATCGGTCAAATAGTCCATGGCGCTCTGGCCGAACGTTTTTTTGAACAAGTCGACAAAATATTTCGGGCTGACATGAACGCGTTCGGCAAGCTGCCGGACGGTCAGCGGCTCATGGTAATGCGTATCCATATATACCCGGATGTCAGTCAGGTATGGCCTTGTGGCCGCTGCGCGCTCTCCGCGGCCCTCGATGCGTGCCGCTGATTTGCTCGGCTTCATCTGCATTCCCCCTCATCTGGGATTAATAATCCTAAGTGCCGGATTCCGGTTCTTCTCTCTATTTTAATTTAAGTGATAATGATTATCAATGATAACAAAAAAGAAAAACGCTCCGCCTCAGGCATGGAACGCTTTCCAAAACTCACCTTCCTTGTCGATAATGGCGCCGATCCCGGAAAAAGGTACGGTAAAGACCGGAAAACCCGCCGCATATGGGCCGATGTCATACGGTAAGAAGTACAGATGAAGAGCCTGTTCGGTCACATAAAACGGCTGATTCGGTTTAATGCCCGTATAACTGTCCGGGAACACGTACGAATATTGCGGATCTTCTTTAATCTGCCTGCCGACGATGCCGCTAAGGATTTGGACGTAATCGCTTCCTGGTTTAAACAAATCTTTAAGCGCGTACATGCGGCCGTTCTCCAGGTTAAGGATCGCATACGTTTTGGACGGCATACCATGGGCGGCGCCAAACGGGAAGTGATACCCGTTCAACTCAAGCTCCAGTAATTTTTCCTTATAAAAAGCGACATCAAAATCGCCGGAATACGAATAATCGAGCTTCACGTCCGCCGGAACGGGTATTACCCGGCTCAATTCCTTCAATTTGGCGTTGACCTTACCCTGTGCGGTCTTATCTTTCATGCCTTCGACCTGCGGGTAGTAGACAAGATAATCCCGGTTCGGCTTGTATTTCAATTCTTTTACGGCATAGGGAGGTCTTAAGGGAATGACGGTGTTCTGCCGCCAGACGACCTTCCCGAACCGGTTCAGATAAGCCGTCCTCCGATCGGTATAAGCCCTGATCAGCCCACCCGGTTCCAGCGTCAGCGAGCCGCTTCCTTCCACACGCGGGTAGCCCGGCGCGGGTTTGCCGCTGCGGTTGATGAAATAAGTCTGCCCGGCTCCGGACACAGAAGCCAGACCTTCCTTGAAATCGGAAACCTCGTCGTAAACAAAATCTGACAGCAGTGCCCCGTCCCAGTCCACGATCGCGTAAACCGAACCGAGGAAAGGCTGTTCGGGGTCTACCGCTCTGCCCAGCGCGAACCGCTTCTCCCCCAAATCGCGAATATCGTTGTAAGCCGGCTTGATCACGTATCTGCCCGCCTTGTCGATGACGCCGTATGTCCACTTGTAATCTTCCGCCGTATTGACAATGGCCCGGCCGTCATGAAAAGGCAGACCCATCGTAAAAGACGGCGGAATCGCCACTTTTCCCCGCTCGTCGATATAGCCGTACTTACCGCCGGAACTTTGCTGAAAAGCAAGCAGATCATCCCCGTGCGGACCGACGTATGCGTAAGGGTAGGACGCCAGCTTGCGGCTGTCCGGAGCGATAAGCGCATAGTCGTTGTCCCGGATTTTGACGACGGCTTTGCCGTCATCAAAATCGTTCGCTTCCTCGTACCGGGCAGGAATCACCTCTCTGCCCCCCGCATCGAGGTAGCCGTATCTGCTGCTTCCGGGATCGCCGCTTCCACCGCCGCCGGTGACATAGAAAACGGCTCTCCCGTCCTCCATATTGGCGATGAACGGATAAGCACGGCCGGTAAGCACCTGTCCCTTCTCGTCGATGAGCCTGAAACCTTCTTTGTCGATGACGACCGCCCGGTGCCCGGAAAACGGGTTGATCGACTCGTAAACGGGCGGCACGACAAAGCGCGCATTCCCGTCGATCAGACCGTATTTCCCGTTCTGCCCGACGACCGCGAGGCCGTTCTCCTGGAAATCGGCGGCTTCTTCGTAAACCGGCGGGATCGCCAGGTTTCCGTCCGGGCCGATGTAGCCCAATCTCCCTCCGGACGCCGTTTTCAACGGAGCGGGATACAAGGCCGGTATCCGAGGCGCGTTTGATCCGCCCAGTGTTTTCAAAATATTCCACTGGAGCTCCAGCAGTTTTTCGCGCGAGGGATAGGGCGTTTCGAATGACAGCGCCTTACGAACCGCCGGCAGCGCCGCCTCCGGCATTCCGGCCCGGTACCGGGCGTCGGCCAGATAATACCAGTAAAACTTATAGTCCGGATGCCGGCGCGTCATCGTCTCGTAGTACCGGACTACACGCGGAAAATAATACGGGTACACATCCGGCGCCGGTACAAATGCTCCCTTGCTCCACCTCAGCACCTCCACACTGTAGGCTTCTCCCGTGTCATGAATCCACAGCGCCGCCTCGGCTTGCCCGTCACGCCCCGCAGCACCGGGCATATCCTCCACTTCGATATAACTGTAGCTCATGTCCGCGGGAGCGGCATCTTTCAATCCCCCGGCCGTCCATTCGTAAACCGACGGCTTCGACCAGATGGACCCGATCTGCCAGCCGACGATAAGGTTGTTGTTGTAACCCGCCCTTAGTACGGGAGCGGACGACAGCAGCGTTACCCTGTAGCCGGCTCCTTTCGCGGCTGCCGCTTTTTGCCAAACGCCTTCCCGGTACGTCAAAACAAGCAGATACAGTTCATCGTCCAAACGATAAACCGCCGCAATTTCCGGTATGCCGTCCCCTGTCAAGTCAGCCGAGAGAATCGCGGTGTGCGGGGCGGGTTTCTCTATCGTCACCAGCTGCGCCCCATGCGGCAAAAACGTCGAAACCAGCGAAGTCAACTGCGTCCCGTTAGCCGGCATAGCCGATCCTCCTTTTTCCCGTTTCTCCGCTAATCGTATGCGCTGTTCCCGTATATATGCGTTTCCGTCAGCGAAATTCATCCCATTCATCCAAGTGAGGTCCTGAAACGGGGACGGCACCCTATCCGGTTACCTCCGAGCTGTACGGCCCTTGCGGATACGGCTGCATTCGATGTACAATCGCTTCAAGTATTCAACGGCCTGTTTCCGGCCGCCGGTCCCGCGTTGACCCTCTATCGGGAAGTGATTACAGCCCGAACCGCGTAAGCTGCGGAGGGAGCCTTGGAGCCGGCCGGAACACGGTAAGGCCGATCTCGACAAACAAGAGGACTTTCCATGAACAAAATCAAACGCATTCTGCGAAGTAAATTTTTTATTTTTGCCGCCGTTCTTCTCGTCTTCCTTTACGTCAATAACAGCTCTCTTTTTGTCAAAAGGGATGCCGGCGCCCCTTATCTTCTCGCCCACCGGGGTCTGGGCCAAACCTTTTCCATGGAAAATATCGCTAACGATACGTGTACCGCCGAACGGATTTACCCGCCCGAGCATCCTTATCTGGAAAATACGATTCCGTCCATGGAAGCGGCTTTTGGGGCCGGTGCGGACAGCGTGGAACTGGATATCAAACCGACCAAAGACGGGCAGTTTGCCGTCTTCCACGACTGGACACTGGATTGCCGGACTCCGGCCGCCGGTAAAACCGCTGATTACACGATGGCGCAGCTGAAAGAACTGGATATCGGCTACGGATACACCCCCGATAACGGGCAGACGTATCCTTTTCGCGGGAAAGGAATCGGGCTTATGCCCTCCTTGAAGGAAGTGCTCGACCATTTCCCGGACCGCTCCTTTCTGATTCATATCAAAAGCAGCGACGCCGCCGAAGGAAACCAGCTTGCCGCATTTCTGTCGGAACGGCCGGAGGAACAGGCAGGCAGGCTCACCGTTTACGGAGGAGACCAGCCGATCGATGCGCTCAAGGCGGAGCTGCCCGGAATCCGGGTGATGTCGAAAGCCACGCTGAAAAGCTGCCTCATTCCTTACATCGCCGCAGGCTGGACAGGCTATATGCCTTCCGCTTGCGAGCGGACCCAGCTGCATGTTCCGGAGAAAATCGGGCCGTGGTTATGGGGCTGGCCGGACAAATTCCTCCAGCGGATGGACAAGGCAGGCACCCGTGTAATTGTAGTCGGAGGCGACGGCAGCGATTTTTCCAGCGGATTCGATTCTCCCGAAGACATCCGACGCCTGCCTGCCGCTTATAACGGCGGAATCTGGACGAACCGTATTGACCGGATCGCTCCCCTGTACGGAAAATAGGATGCAGCCCCATGGCGAACAGCTGCGCCGCATCGGCAAAAGAACCGGCCTCTTTGCAGAGGCCGGTTCTTTAACGTTTCGTAAGGACAAATGGTGTCCTTACTTGGGATATTTAAGCGCTTTGGCGAGTTCCGTGAAAATAACTCCCAGCGCATGCGCTCCCGCATCGGGATAGCCGATGCTCCGCTCGCCGACGGTTCCCGCTCTGCCCATCCGGGCGACGATGTTTTCCGTCTCCTTCGCTCCCCGGACCGCGGCTTCGGCGGCGGCCGCTCCGGCGGACTTCAAGTCCGCGCCTGCGGCGGCGCTCGCTTCCCAGGAGTCGGCGTAAGGAACGAGCGCATCAATCAGCGTCTTGTCACCGACTACCGCTCCCCTGCCGAACGATCGCTCGCCCGTGTCCTGAATGCCCCGGACCGCAGCCTGCAGCATTCCGGCGATATCGGCCGCATCCAGGCCGTCTTTGCCGCTGACGCTTCTGCCTGCCGCCCGGAAAGCGGACCCCCAGATCGGACCCGAAGCGCCGCCGCAGTGCTCCATTATAATCAGGGAGCAGGCATCCAGGAACGACCCGATGTCCGCAGCCGAAGCGGTTATTTCGTCCCATTCCGTTTTCAGCCGCTTGAACCCTTTCGCAACGCTCATACCGAAATCGCCGTCTCCCGCATGCGCATCCAGTTCGCAGAACGGCACTTCGTTCTCGATAACGATTTCGCTCATCGTATCCACCAGATAGATCATATTGTCCAAGGACAGCCTGCCGTTATGAACAACGGCGCTTTCTTCCGGGGTCACAACGCGGAAGGAAACGGTCTTATCACCGCGGGTCTCCGCCGCAGGTACGACTTCCGAGTAGCTGGCGGGCTCAACGTGTTCACGGACGGTGAGAGCCGGTGTATCGCATTCCGCGCGAAGCCATTCTTTCAGCTCGTCGTCCAGCTTCATCAGGGTGAGGGAAGCGCCTTCCATATCGATGCTGGTCATGTAATTGCCGACAAGCGTTTTGTAAACGGCGACGTTCCGCAAGGCCAGCTCCCTTTGAACGGAATGGTTCAGCAGATACAATTCCTGCAGCGGGGTGCCGCCGAAACCGTTGACCAGCACGGCCACTTCCGGCGCATGACCGCTATCTTCGGGCAGGCTTCGCAATAGCTCGGCAACCATTCGGCCGGCCAGTTCATCGGCCGTAAGCAGAGGCTCGCGCCGGATGCCGGGTTCGCCGTGGATGCCCACCCCGTACTCCATTTCATTCTCTTTTATCGAGAAAGTCGGGGTACCTTTGGCGGGAACCGTGCATGACGACAGGGCGAATCCGATGCTTTTCGTACGGTTCACGGCCTTCTGTGCCGCCTGCTTTACCTCCTCCAGGGTCAGCCCTGCTTCCGCAGCCGCGCCCGCTATTTTATGTACAAGAACCGTCCCGGCAACGCCTCTTCTCCCGACAGTGTACAAGCTGTCCTCTACGGCAATATCGTCGTCCACTTTCACGTAATCGACTTGTATGCCGTCTTCGCCCGCGAGATGAGCCGCGTTCCTGAAGTTCATGATATCGCCGCTGTAATTTTTAATAAGGAGAAGCGTTCCCTTCCGGCCGGCGGTTGAACGAATCGCCTGGTACACCTGAATCTGGGACGGAGAAGCGAAAACATCGCCGCAGACCGCGGCATCAAGCATCCCTTTGCCCACAAATCCGGCATGCGCCGGTTCGTGCCCGCTCCCCCCGCCGCTGATCAGCGTCACTTTACCGGGCGAGATCGTCTTTTTGCGGATAATCGTATGTTTACGGTCAAATTCGAGACCCGGATGAGCGAGCACGAAGCCGCTGCACATCTCTTTAACAAGGTTCTCCGGCGTGTTCATAATTTTTTTCATTATTAGGCTCCTCTCGAACATGTTAGAAGGCTTTGGCCGGCCTGTTTCCGCAGGTTGTAACGAAAACTTGCCCTTCCCACTCGCTGGGGGAAAACGTCACAATCCCGGTTCCATACTGTCACTGTTTCACGAGTTCGTGGCCAGCGTATCCAGTGTTACATATGTTTCCGCTTGCGTTCAAGGGTAAGCCGAAACTTAAAATAATTTTATGTCTTGTTCCTTTGACTGGATAAAATATATACCTCCGTCATCGGATGTATTATAGCCGACATGGAATAGATCAGGATCAATTAAATCGTTAAACGCAGCCGGTATCTTACATTTCCAATCTATCGTATCAAACTTATGAGGGAAATTGTCACGGTTCGGATTTGATGTATGAATATATACGGCATCTAAACCCGCGTCTTCTTCATGAAGGCATATCCAGCTTTGAGAAGGTTTTTCGATTCGTTCCAATCTTTTTAATAAACTTTTGTACAACGCGATATGAGCTTTGATATGCTCTCTTCTGAGCTTTACGCTATTTTCTCCAATCCCGCAAAAATCAAGGTGAAAATGCCAGAAATCAAACCAGGATTCGTTATCTGGCTGTAAATAAAAGGCGTTAACCTGCTTCCATAATTGACGGAAGTATCTTCTCTTTCCTCGGAACTTCTTCATCGTTGATCTTCCTGTATTCATTATATGTACCAACCATTCTGCCCGTATTATCGGCAGCAATCCGCCAGTCCGTCAAGTCGAAACGGCCGCCCCCGTATTAAACCAGATGTGGTAAAAATCAACCCACCCGTAAGAGTTGATTTTGACTCCGCGGACGGATTGGTGAAAAGCGGTGTTCGTCGTTTTATGAACGAGGAACAAAATCGCGCGGGTTTGACGAATCCACCGTTCGAGCTGCGCGAATCTCTCCCTTCGTTCCGCCTCGCCCGGCTCGCGCAAAATCGCGGCCGTCTCCCGGCGGACGGCCTCCTCTGTGTCGCTGTCCCAGAGAGCGGCAAAATAATTGTTCTGAAGGTACACTTCCAGCTCACGCACCTCGTCGCCTCCCAGAATAATGCCGTACAACTGGCAGTCATGGCGCTCCAGAGAAGCCCGGTCCGACCATTCCTCCGCGTTTCGGACCAGGATTTCAATAGCAACACCGAACGAACGGGCGCGTTCCTGAATCCAGCGGGCGTCTTCTTCATGATAGGAATACGTGACGAGTTCCAGTATTTCTCCGGCATATCCGCTTTGCTCCAGAAGCGTCTCAATTTCGGACCGTCTGTTCGCGGGATAACCGATTCCCGCCCTCTGTCCCGTATCCGCCTGCGGATGGAAGCCGCGGGCCGGGCATACCCGTTCGCCTTTCAGATCCGCGATCAAAGCTTCCCTGTCGATAATGCGATGGAGCGCTTCCCGGAATAAGGGATGATTGTGGGGACCGCTTGTTTTTTGGTTAAACACGAGCATGCTGCTGCAGTTGAGCAGGGTTTCCATGCTGCGCCAGCCCCCTCCTCCGTTAACCAGAGCCTCCCGTCCAGCTCCGGAAGTCTCCCCGTGGGAAGTCATGATGGACGTCCAGTCGGGCTCCTTCAGCCGGCCTGATTCTTCCGGCGGGAATATGAGCACTTCCACGCGATCGAGATGGGCCCGGCCCCGAAAATGATCCGGGAAAGCTTCCAGCACGCATTTGCCTTCATTGCGGTATACAACCTTGAAGGGTCCCGTGCCGGCAGGCATCCGGGCGAATCCGGCCTCATCCCGGCTCACGGCATCTTCCGGCACGATTGCGGCCGCGATTGTACATAAAAATCTCAGGAACAGGTAATTCGGCTCCCTTAGCCGGATGATGACGGTCTTCCGGTCGGGAGCGTCCATCCGTTCGATGTCCCGGAACATCCATCCGCTGTCATAACGGTCCGGTTCGTTCCTGAGCCGGTTAAGCGTAAACATCACATCTTCCGCCGTAAGCTCCCTTCCGTGGTGGAAGAGAACGTTTTTTCTCAAATAAAAGGTCCATTCTCTGGCGTCCGGACTGCTTTCCCAGGAGTGCGCGATGCAGGGAATAACCGTCTGCATGTCTTCATCATATTCGACGAGGGTGTTGAAAAGCTGCCGGGCCATATGACAGTCGAAGGCGTAATAGACAAGCCCCGGATCCAGCGTCGTAATCGAGCGGAAAACGGGCATACAAAGCGTCTCCAGCGGAGAATCCGGCACCCCTTCCGTTGAAAAGCCGATGCCTTCGGAGATCCATTCCATAAACCGGTCCCTAACGGCGGGGCCGCCGAAACGGTTCATCAGCTCCATTGCTTCGTGAAGCTCGCCCTGTTCCGTGCGCCGGCGGACTTCCTCAAGAAGAAGGTCTTCGGAATCCCGCACGAAAGTCAGCTTCGATTTGTTTCCGCGCCCCCTCCCGGGCTGCCAGTCGATCCATCCCTGCTCGCACAGGGTGCGGACGATCAGCTTCACGTAGCGGGGCGTGCAGTGCCAGATGCCGGCCAGCTCGTCGATCGTAACGGGGAAAGGCTCCTGCGGCTCCCTGTCACGGAAAAACAGCCGGAGTTCCAAAAAAGGCAGTGCGGTCTGCATGGTTTCGCCCTCCGTTTCGGATAAATTCGTTCTAAAAGGTGAACTGATTTTATCAAATCATACACTTTTCATCCCCTTTTGTGTAGCTATACTGAACATAACGACAAAAGAGAAGGATGATCCCCATGAAAGCAAAAACCGCCAAAATATTCCGCATTCCCTCCTTTCACCCCGTCGCCTGGGGAGTCATTATCGGGACATTCTTGTCCAGGACCGGATTTTTTATGACCATTCCGTTTCTCGGCATTTATCTCGGCAAGGTCAAAGGCATCGATCCGGCGACGATTGGCGCCATCCTGGCCGTAAGCTTGTTCGTGGGCACGCTGGGCAGTTTTGCCGGAGGCGCGCTGTCGGACCGCCTGGGCCGTTATCCCGTGATGATTGCGTCGATGGCCGCCTGGAGTCTGGTGTTTGTCGGCTTCGCCTTTGCGGATGCGACTTGGCTGTTTTTTGTCCTCAGCGCCCTGAACGGGTTATTCCGCAACGTCTTCGAGCCTGCGGCACGCGCCCTGCTGGCCGATGTGACACCTGCCGAAAGCCGCACGGACGTATTTAACGCACGGTATTTCGCCATCAATATCGGCGGTGCCGTCGGTCCTTTGATCGGCCTGAAGCTGGGCGTCGGAGGCACATCGTCCCTGCTGCCTTTTCTGGTCAGCGCCTCTATTTATGCCGTCTATGCCGCGCTGCTTGTCGTGTTTATGTTCTCTTTCAGGCACCTGCTCCAGAGCAAGGATGAGCCCGGCGCGGCCGTGAAGCAGATGATGAACATCGTTTTTACCGATAAGGTATTCCTGTATCTTCTGCTCGGCAATTTTTTCGTCGCGGGCGCTTACTCGCACCTGGACACAACGCTGTCGCAGTACATCGGCCACGACCGGGTAGCGGTTTACTCCAGCCTGTTTGTCGTCAACACGCTATGCGTCCTTGTCCTGCAGTATCCGTTGACCCGGTTTATGAAGCGCTACAAGTCCCTGACGGCGCTAAAAACGGGCTGCCTCCTTTTCGGAGCGGGGCTTCTCGGATTCGGCCTCTTTGAGAATACGGCTCTGCTTTTTCTGTCGATGATTGTGTTCACCATGGGCGAAATTCTATGCTTCGTCGTCGGAGACGTGCTCATAGGTGAAATCGCTCCCGAGCGTCTGCGGGGCGCTTATTACGGAGCCAGCGGCTTCGCATTCCTGGGGCAGAGCCTGTGCGCCTGGATCGGCGGGCTGCTCCTTAAAGAGCTGGGATTCGGCCAGGGACCGGTTATCTTCGGCATTTTGATGCTGCTCGCGCTTGCCGCTTTTCCTTTCTTTCACCGGGGGCAGCAGCTTAGGGAACATGCGGCAGGGGCGAAAACGAAAACGTCCGGGCTTTCCGAAACTTGCTGACATGTGAAAATACAACAAAGCCGTTCTCAGGCTTTAACCCGGGAACGGCTTTTAAAGGTGACTGGTTAACGCAGCCGGCCAATGGTATCGGTCTCTTAGGTGACCAATAATAGGGATAGTGCATCTTCGCCTGCACCTCTTTCGTGAAGGCCGCATCCGTCAGCGATTCGACCACGTACAGCCCCAGGTCAAGCGAAGCCGACACCCCTCCGCCCGTGAAAATGTCCCCGTCCCGCACCAGACGGCTCTTGACGACTTCGGCACAGTATGGAGCGAGCAGCTCGTAGGCGGACGGATTCGTCGTCGCTCTCCTGCCTTCCAGGAAGCCCGCCGCCCCCAGCAGCAAGGAGCCCGTGCAGACGGACACTTTGTACGGAACCGGGGAGGCTGTTTTTAGCCAGTTCATAAAATCAGTGTCACTTCTCAACCGGCGGGTCGATAAACCTCCCGGAACGAAGATGAGGTCGTAGGCCGACAAATCGGGTTTAACGCGTTGAATCTTGACCGTCATTCCGCGGTCGTCCGTCACTTCGGACTTGTCCGCACAAAATTCCCAAGCCACGTCCTCTCTCGCCTTCAAAATGCCTATCCACGTGACGGCCTCATAAAAACCGACAAAATCGAGCGCAGTCATACCGTCGAACAAAACAAATCCCATTTTCAATCCTTCTCCACCTGTCCTCTCCCAAACTTGAAAAAAGAAAAAGTATCCGATAGGAAATCGGATACTTTGCCCAGGCGTACGGCGTTTGCCTTAAGAAATCCGCGGATTTAAATCCGCGATCATCTTGCAGCAGCGTCGGTGTGCTCCCTCATGGTACTCCATGTCTCCGCCAGTCACACACCGCTTACAGATTGTTATTATTTTACATCCTGGTTGAGGTATTTTCAAACACTTATTAGGCTTATTTTTTCGTCATTTTTCCGACCGTGTTTTCGGCAGCTTCCATAATCACTTCGCCCAATGTGGGATGAGGGTGAATCGTCATAGCCAAGTCCTCCACAGTTGCCCCCATCTCGATAGCAAGAGCAAGCTCCGATATGAGTGTCGAGGCCTCCACTCCAACGATCTGTGCACCAACCACGATTCCAGAGTCCGGGTCCGCCACAATCTTGACAAATCCCCCAGGCTCACTCAATGCCAACGCTCGTCCGTTGATGCCGAAAGATGCTTTTCCGATAACAACCGGGATGGCTTTGGCCTTTGCTTCCGTTTCGCTCAAGCCGACGCTGGCCAGCTCCGGACTGGAAAAGACGACGAGCGGAAGAGCTTTGTAATCCACCTCGGACGTAAGACCCGCGATAGCTTCCGCCGCAATTTTGGCTTCATAGGAGGCCTTGTGAGCGAGAGCCGGACCAGCCGTAATATCTCCGATGGCGAAAATATGCGGGATAGCCGTTCTGCACTGTGCGTCCGTCTCAATCAATCCCCTGCTCGTCACCGGCAAGCCTATGCGCTCCAGTCCCAGCTTGCCGTCTGTATTCGGTTTTCTGCCGACAGTGACTAGCACATATTCCGCTGTAACATGATGCTTCATCCCATTTTTTGAATAATGAAGTGTAATTGTATTTGCGTTCTGGACTGCATTCTCAGCTGTCGCACCGGTAATGACCTCGATCCCGTCGGATTTCAATTGCCGGACAACAGGGCCCGCAAGCTCCGCCTCGAATCCGGGCAGCACTTGTTCTCCTCCCTCCATAATCGTCACTTTTGTTCCGAATTTGGCATACATTTGTCCCAGTTCGACACCGATATATCCACCTCCTATCACTATGAGGCTGGCGGGGGCCTCACGGAGCGACAGAGCTTCTGTAGAAGACAAAATACGGCCTCCGACCGGGAATGCTTGCAGTTCAATCGGCCGGGATCCTGTTGCCAATATGGCATTTTTAAAAGAAATGGTTTGTTCCTGTCCAGATTGATTGATAAGTGCCGTATGCTCATCGACCAAACGGGCCTCTCCTTCCAGAATGCTCACACCGGCAGTCTTTAATAAATAGCTGACTCCACCTGCCTGCTTATTCACAATCCCCTGCTTGAAATGCTGAGCATGTTCAAATGAGACTGCCGCATCCGCATGTTTAAACGTTCTAAGCAGATCATAGCGATGCGATTCCGCTATTAACGCTTTGGATGGGATGCAGCCAACGTGCGTACAGACTCCCCCAAGCTGACCGCGTTCCACGATCGCCGTCTTCATTCCAAGCTGTGAAGAGCGCAGCGCCGCCACGTAGCCTCCGGGACCTGATCCGATTACCAATGTTTCAACCGATTCAAGCTTACTCATATTCCGATACCCTCCAGTTAAAGTCACATAAAATATGATGAACATAATATATTATAGTCATCATATTTTAAAACCGTCAACAGCCGCGTTTAACAGTCATTGAGCCTAACAGACACGGGCCCCCTAAATTGACAGCTATTATTATGATGCTTATAATATTTTGAAAGCAGATTGAAGCAGCGGGGTGACTACAATGCCTTATCCCAAAGGCCATAAGACGAAAGTGCGCAATAAGATCGTTGAAAGTGCTGCCCGGGCTTTTCGCACCAAGGGTATTCAAGATGTAAGCGTTCCGTTCATTATGAAGGGGGCCGGATTGACTCATGGAGGGTTTTATGCACACTTTGACAACAAAGAACAACTGGTTGCCGAAGCCTGCCGGTATGCCATAACCGATACTATCGCGCTTTTGCAGAAAGCCGCCGATCAGGAGCAGCGGACTCCCAAAATCAATACGGTCATCGATTATTATTTAAGTCCCCACCACCGCGACAAAACGGATATGGGCTGCATTATTCCCGCCCTTTCTGCCGAAATATCCCGTTCATCGGAAGAAGTCAGGCAAGTATTCACCCATGAAGTGGAAAGGATGATTGCTTTTATTTCCAACCTGGCGGAAATTGAGCTATCCAAAGGAAGAGCCCTGTTCAGTACCCTGGTCGGCTCTCTTGTTCTTGCACGGACTGTCAGCGATCCCGATTTGAGCAACAATCTTCTCTCGGCAGGCAAGCAGGCTGCCAAAGAGCTGGTTAAGACCTCATCTGCCTAGTATGATGCATGATGCATATAACCTGGGCGCCTGCAAATGCTGTTTTCTCAAATGTGAGCTTGCCGGGCGCACAACCAAAAGCATTGCAGATTCTCATGTCGAGATTGCAATGCTTCGTTGACTTTCCGTTGATTTCTTTACTTCTACATAAACATGCCGGCGATCGTACCGCTTAACAGATTCGCCAGTGATGCCGCAATCACTGCTTTAAAAGCAAGACGTCCCACTTCATTACTTCGTTCAGGAGCTAACGATCGCATCGAGCCTAACAGGATCCCCATTGAACCGATATTCGCAAAACCGCAAAGCGCGAAGCTTACGATCGCAATCGTCTTGGGTGACAAATGTTCCATTTCCTTAGCAAATGAACCAAAGGCGATCATTTCATTCATGACGAATTTCTGCCCCAAAAAACTGCCTGTTATCGTTGCTTCAGACCAGGGAACGCCGATCACAAAGGCAAGCGGAGCAAACACCCAGCCCAGAATCATCTGAAGCGACAAATCTCCGTACCCGAACCAGCTTCCGACCCAACCAAGCAGTCCGTTTAGAAGCGCTACCATAGAAACAAACGCGATCAGCATGGCGATAATCTGTACCGCCATCCTCATGCCTGCGGAAGCGCCTTTCGAAATAATATTGATGAGATTATCCTTCGTTTCGGAATCTTCTTCTTCAAGTTCGCGAGACCCTGCCTCTATCGGCGTATCGGTTTCCGGAATCATAATTTTCGCAACGATGAGACCCGCTGGAGCCGACATCAAGCTCGCGGACAATAAATAGGCTATCGGAATGCCTAATGCAGCATAGGCAACCATGATTCCGCCCGCGACGGAGGCGAGGCCGCCGACCATGATCGCGAACATCTCTGAACGAGTCAAGACCTTCATATACGGTTTGATCATGATCGGAATTTCCTGCAGCCCCAGAAAGATATTTCCTGCCGCCGCTAACGATTCCGCGCGGCTTGTCTTCAGCAATTTGCCGAGCCCTCCGCCGACGACCCGCATGAAGAACTGCATGATGCCGAACCGGTATAGAATGCCGATCAGCGGCGTAATAAACACAGCCAGCATCGCTACGCGAATGGCGAATATATTACCCGTGGCCTGAGTCTTATCCGCCAAGCTTCCGAACACGAAGGAGAGACCTTCGTATCCGTAGTGGAATAAGTTCGTAAACCCTCTGGATACGACCTCCAGCGCCTGCTTGCCGATATCCCATTTGAGTACGATATAACCGAATACCAATTGAATTCCAAGCCCGACGATAACCGTGCGATAATTAATATTTTTCTTATGGTCTGACATCAAGTAGGCAATCCCCAAAATAACCGTTAAGCCTACAAGCCCCCATAAAATGCTCATGTTATCAGCTCATTTCTGCTAGTTCGTAAGCATAGGGGATGGATTGAAAGGCGCCTTTGCGCTGTACGACAATCGACGAGAACCGGCTGGCAAACTTGACCGCTTCCGAGACATGCCCGAGTTTCTTCCGTTCCTGCCTTTGCAGCATGGTGCAGAAGGATCCTATAAAGCTGTCGCCGGCAGCGGTAGTATCAATCGCGGCAACCTTTTCGGCGGGAATCGATAAATTGCCGTCCGGGTGACAAATAAGGCTGCCCCGATCGCCTAGCGTGACGATCACGCATCCTACGCCTTGTTCAAGCAGAGCCGCTGCCCCTTGCACCATATCCTGTTCGGAGTTCGTATCGCAACCGGTGAGCATGTGCATCTCGCTTTCGTTCGGGATAAGGAAATCCGTGACCTGAAGCAGCGCGGACGGGATCGCCTTGGCCGGCGCAGGATTCAGCACCGTGACCTTCCCTTCTTCCTTCGCAATTGCAAAAACATGCTGAATGACTTCAACCGGCACTTCGAATTGAGCCACGACGACATCGGATAATTTGATAATTTCTCTGGATTCCTCCACATCCTGCGCTGTAATTCCCATATTCGAGCCGGCGCTGACGACGATCATATTGCTGCCGCTGTTGCTGAATAGAATCAACGCTTCTCCCGTAGGCAAATCCGGATTTACGCTGACATGCTCGGTGTGAATGCCTTCCTGCCGCAAGGTAGAGACGAGTTGTTTGCCGTATTCATCCGCCCCGACTTGGCCGATAAAGTGCACGGATGCTCCAAGCCGGGCCGCCGACACTGCCTGGTTAAATCCTTTCCCGCCGGGACCGACAATTTTTCCCGCTGCAAATAGGGTCTCTCCTTCGTGCGGGAGGGTTTCCAGCAACAGGCTGGAATCCATATTAATACTTCCTAGTATGCATATCTTTCTCATTTTTCTCTCACTCCAATCCTTTAACACCCTCTATTTAAGTGTTCTTACACAGCGATCATGTTACCGCTTAAGAGAACATTACGTAGGACAGCACCAGCGTACTTATGATGCCGACTATAATCGGAACAGAGGTCCGCTTGATAACTGCCATCGGGCTTTTCTGAATGATGCTGCAAACGACAATAATACATGCAGCCACCGGAGAAACCGAGCGCACAAGGTTGGCGATCAACTGCATCGGAATTGAAAGCATCGCCCCGTCAATGCCTACGTTTTGGGCAATGTCTGGCAGCAATCCGACCGAGGCGTAGAATACTGCCAGGCCGCCGCCGCTGATCAGGCCGATAAGGGCCGTAATTCCCGAGAAAGCAAACATCAGGATCATGCCTGCGCCATTCAAATCTTTTACCGAATCTGTCAGCATGTCTACAATGCCGAGCGCTTTTAGGCCGTCAACAAGCAAGCTGGCGGCAACAAGCAGCGAAACAACCATCGCAAGCCCGTCCCCCATACCTCGGAAGAACACCATCAGTTCTTCGAACACCTGCTGAATTTTACGTTTACGGATCATTTCGACAACGACTGCAACGATCAGCGAAATAAAAGTGATTTCAACAAGACCGATTTTGATCGATTTAACGAAGATACCGAATACCGTAATCAGAACGAGTGGAAGAATGGGAAGTAAGCCATAATAAGTTGGCGGCAAATCCTCGCGCAGTGTTCCAAGCTTCGATTCGTCGATTGTATCGGTTTCGGGATTTTTCTTATCCATATATTTCTGCCAGAAATAATGCGCGATGGTCATCAATATAAGCGTCGGAATCGAAATGACGGCATGATACTTCATGACGTATTCCATTAAATCAATGCCCAGCGTCTGAGCGGCAATGACATTATCCGCGCCGAGCGGCGTCGGGATGATAGTCGCTGTTGTCGCAATAACGGCACCTGCCGTCAATCCGGACATGCCGATTCGCTTCAAAACCGGATACAGCGTAGCCATTAGCAGAATGGCAAGGCTCGAAGCGCTTGGAACCACAAGTGACAGCAGGTTGCCGACAACGAAAATGACAGGGACGAGTACATAAACCGATTTGATTCCGGATAACGGTTTCATCAAGGTTTGAACGGTTACTTCGTTCGCGCCGATTTTCGTCATATAGGATGAGAAACCGAATAAAACCATGATCGTCATACCGATATTACCTAAGTTGCTAATAAAATTATTTGTAATCGACTTCATCGGGTCAAACCATCTGGACCCCGTCGCCGCATCCGCAGGTAAAACGTTATGCCCCATAAATACAGCGCCGTATAACAGTACGATTCCTGCAACGAACAAAACAACGGTGGCATTGACTTTCTTAGTAATCATCCAGCCTGCAAGCACGACAACGATTAAGCCAAATATGAGTTCTGCCAAGTGGAGGTCTCCCCTCTAAGATGTTAGATTTATTTTGCTTTCGCAATACATTCGATCGCCCATGCACGGAATGCATCCACGTCAATGTCCAGGCAAACGTTTACATTCGGTTCTTTCTGATACCGGTTATTTCGATCCACAATCGTCGTACCGGCCGTGTACGTACCCGCATTCTCCACGTCTACGAAGTATTTCTGGGATTTGAACAATTCAGGCTTAACGATATAGGCAATCGCGCATAAATCATGCATTTTCAGCCCGGTCTTTAAGCTGCCGCCGCGATAATGCTGGAACATGGAATACAGCATGTTGCCGGTTTCATTCAAATCGCGAATCTGGACCACATTATCCGGTGTCAAAGTCGCGTTTCTGGTTACATCCAGTCCGACCATGGTAATATCCAGGCTTGAAGCAAAAACCATCTTGGCCGCTTCCGGATCCGCATAAATGTTGTACTCTGCCGTCTGGGTATGATTCCCCGCAGATGCCGAACCACCCATCAGTACAATCCGTTCAATGCGTGATTTATACTCCGGGTACATCGCCAGGAACAAAGCGATATTGGTCAGCGGTCCGATCGGTACGAGCGTTACTTTCTCCTCGCAATTCATAATCGTCTCGCGAATTGCTTGGACGGCGTGTTCGGGATGAATGCTTCTTGCCGGCTCCGGAAATTCGTATCCGCCCATGCCGGACTCCCCATGAATGTGACTGCTGTCCTCATATGGAATGCAGAGCGGTTGTTTTGCGCCTTTAGCAACAGGAGTGCCTGTACCGAAGAACTCGATCAGCTTAAGCGCATTTTGGGTCGTTTTTTCAACGGATACATTCCCGGCGACGGTTGTCAGCAGCTTGACGTCCAGCGATTCATGATGCAGGGCTACGCCAATCGCAACCGCATCGTCAATTCCGGGATCCGTGTCAATAATAATAGGAATTTTTCTTACGCTCATTCTGCTCAGCATCCTCTCAAATTAGAAAATTAAACCTTTAGTTTATCCTTCCCTAACAGCTAACAAAATAATAATTACGGAATGTGTAACCGGTTACCTATTTCGAGTTTATGTTAATTCAATACGAAACCAATGTCAACAAGAAGATCGTTGGAAAACCTGCATTGACAATCGAATGCCAATACAGTAAGATAATCAATATTTATTTGTGTAATCGATTACACCTTACTTAATAGGAGATGAGAGCATCGCAACGATTCGAGATGTTTCTAAATTAGCTGGCGTTTCCGTTGCTACCGTTTCTCGTGTCATTAATCAGAAAGGTTATGTTCACGAGGATACGTTGCAGAAAGTTCATAAAGCCATTAAATTGCTAAATTATATACCGAATGATGTCGCGCGCAGCCTCTCCAAGAAGTCGACCAAGACTATTGCGCTGTTCGTTCCGGATATTACCAACCCTTTCTTTAACGAGCTTGCGCTTGCCGTTGAGAAAGTTACACAGATGTATGGGTATACGACGATCCTATGCAACACCAGTGAGTCGGCCAAAATCGAAAGGCAATACATCCAGAACCTAAAGCAGAAGTATATCGACGGATTCATCATGGCAACCAATACTTTAACGGAGGAGGAAATTGATCAGCTCGATATCCCTATGGTCGCTGTAGACCGCAGCAGCTCCCCCGTCGTCCCTACCGTCACTTCGAAGAATCGTGAAGGGGCCCACTTAGCCGTCCAGGCATTATTGCAGCAAGGATGCAACAAAATTGCGCATATCAGAGGGCCTAAGGGCTTGTGGATTGCGGAAGAGCGGTGCCAAGGCTACCTTGATTTGGTTGAAAATATGTCCTGGTTTACTCCTAAGCTTATTGCTAATGGGAATTATCAGTTAAAAGAAGCCGCTGAAGCTGCGAAAAAGCTTCTCCAGGAGCATCCGGACATTGATGGAATATTCGCCGGCAATGACCTGATGGCAATCGGTACGCTCCGGGCCTTGCAGGAGCTTGGTATCCGGGTGCCGGATCAAGTCCAAATTATCGGCTATGACGGCATTTCGTTAGCTGAAATGGTTTTCCCTGAACTATCAACCGTATCTCAGCCTATTTATGAAATGGGCATGCTTGCCGCTCGAATTCTGATCAAGAAAATTGAACAGATACATTTGGATGAGGAAAACCACCAACTGGAGGTAACGCTTATCCAGCGTGGAACTACACGACACGGATAATCCTTGGGCCAGACCGGCTTTACAATTGCACCTTCAGTGTCTCGCCATGTTCAAGCCAGCCTCCCGGCAGAGTCCATTTTCAGCCAGACGTTACGCTCTGTTCGACCAATAAAATTTACTGATTGAAGGTTAAAAAAATAAAAGCTTGAGCCAAAGGCGGCGCAAGCTTTTTATGATTTTACAAGTAGCGGTCTTCCGACTTCTTATAATCGTTGCTTCTCCAATCACACACAGCATTCATGTGTTTAGTTGACACTGAATACAAATTACAGGAATAGTATCTGCTCAAATGAAGAGGCGGCTGATAGCCTGATGCTTATAGGTCTGCAAGAACAACCTGAGTCATAAAACAAGCTGGGACGTAAGGTCAAAGAGAGGTTACGTGGCTTGTATTATCAGGCTTCTCTTGTCCCTTGTCCCATATGCGTTTTACTTCAATAAGTCTCCGATTGTCGAAACTTAACTTGTAAATGTCAGGCATATCCAGCTGTTTCCAAAATGTGAAATCAAACTTTTTATCCAGGTAATTCATAATTAATACCATGATATTACCATGTGTCCCGATTGCAATATTTTTACCTTCATGTCGTTCCAATACTCTTTCGAGCGCTCTAACTCCCCTATTCTGGGCAACAACGTTCGATTCTCCCCCCTCCCATGAAAAGGAATAGTCCTCCCATACCTTAGCAATTGCACTGTCAAAGTCATTGAGGGGCTTCTCAGATAATAACCTTTCTTTAAAATCTTCTTCTATGACTATATCAATACCAACTATTCCGGTTAACCCTTCAATAGTTTGTATTGCTCTTTTATACGGACTTGAAATCAGGACATTTATACTTTCGTTTTTCAGTATATTAGTAACTTTGCTAGCATCCTCTTGTCCACGTTCTGATAAAGGTCTATTTAATTCATCGGCAGAATAAGTAGAATGAGCATGTCGAACAAAATAAAGATTTGTAATCAACTAAATCACCAACCAATCCTTTTAGTATATAACGATATTTTAATGCATTAATAAAAGTCTTATCTGTATAGACCCGAGCAAATAGTCCATGAAAATGCACACCCTGCCATTATCATAATGGATGAGGCACATCCAATTTGAATACGGTAACCTATCTCAAAGGAAGGCAGATACTGAAAGCCTGCTTGAAGCAAAAAAAGACCCGGAAGAACAACTCCGCGCCTTTTATTCAATGAGAAAATTTCGCCTCTGTAATCAGGGAGCAAAGATTTCCGGATTATCGCTTCGCCAGGCGCCTATGCAGCCGATTAAACAGGCTGTGAAGCTTATCATGCTGCTGCCGGTCTCACTGTCCGCATATTGAATTGCGATATTTATGCCCGGCTTGCGCCATGCCAAAATCCGGCCGGAAAATCCGGGCCATTCACATTCTTCATCCAGTTCGGGCTGGCCATATGCCTTTATCGGCTCATCCGGTGTTGAGCGCATCGTGATTCCCTTGGGAAGATCTCCGGGAAACGGAGTTTTAATTCTGTCATCCGACCCGGGTGCAAGAAAATGTATCGCGCCAATGATCCATCCATCTTGATCTGTATAATTGAGCCCAGTCAGATCATTTATTTTGGGGGCGCGATAAAGATCGATGCGCAGCGATGCTTTCACAGACCAGATAATATCGTCGTTAAAATAGCTGTTCGCGGGCGGCATCCGCTTGACGCCTAATGATTGCAGCAAAGCTTGAACATTCTTGGGACTGTATGGATGTCCAAGCATTTCAATGAGCTGTTCTGATGGTTCTTTCATGCTTATAATCCCTTCCTTTCGTGCCCTCAAATGCACACACAACGTGACGCAGGCCCAGCATGTCCCTCTAGAGAGCAAAGGCTTCTGCCCAAATGGCTGTATGAATCTCTTTCAGCCCCGGAACCTCAATCCGCCTGGCGGTCCACAGATTTTCGATGTCCCGCAGCGATTTCAAGGAATTCAACTCCAACTGCCGGAGATTATCCATCTTTGAGAAATCGCACAAGCATTTTATGTATATGGACTAATATCCCTGCAATACATCACGGGCAGAGGCCATATTTTCGCTTGCCATTTGTTGGAACAGCCACCTTCAGAAATTGAAACCTTTCCCCTTCAAAGGCTGCCGTCCATACGAGGCCATCCAAATAGTAGTTATCCAACTCCTCGGCTCTCCTCGTGGGTGTGCCCAGCTTGGCTTCGATCTGGGCTCTTGAATCGTTTTGTAACAATCCATAGGGAATCGGACCGACATACTTTCCATGTTTCTTATTTTCTTCCATAATCGTCATTGTTAATTCGTCAAATATATAGTCACCCTCGCTTTTCTTGGTGATACCGTTGGTTTCAGCGTCAATATCGAAATGGAGAACGAGACCCTCTCCACTTACAAAATAGGTCGTATTCAGATTCCTCCGCACATTCGGCCGCCAAGTTATTTTGTCCCTCGAAAGCTGATCGATCAAAGGAGGGTAAACGCTGCTGTGTCCCAAATATTCAATATAATTCAGAGGGTTTATCACTTCCACTTCCTTCCTGCTTTTTCATGTTAATTATCCCGATTATTCGTTCAAGGGTCAATGTCACATATATTAAAATATCTTTTGGGGATCATAAAATACTGCCTGATAAGGAAGTGGAACCATTAGTAAAAAAGATGATCTCAAACCCGGACTTTTCGTTGCCTGGAGGTAAGTTAGCCGGAGCCTAAAGGGCGTTAAAACGTCAGAAGCCTGCCGTTGGCAGGCAGGCTTCATTATTTCGGATGTATCACCTATATCGAGCATCTATTATTTATGACCCACGCGTCCTTAAGCCAAATGCTGTTTAGGGGACCGGTTGATCGATTATTCGGAGCGGTACAGTTGGCCGCATGCCGCGTTAATGTCCGATCCGAACTGAGTTCGGACCGTCATACGGATTCCCTTTGATTTCAAGATCCGAACAAACGCTTTAATCCGATCCGGTTCAGATTGCCGGTAGCTGTCCGGCGTAACTTCGGTCGAATTGAACGGAATCAAGTTAACGTGGTAAAGATGTTCCACAGGTCCCCTTCCCGTTAACAACTCGGCAACTGCTTCCGCATGCGCCGCCGAGTCGTTGACTCCCCGAAGAAGAATATACGCTATATATACTTTTCTCCCCGTTTGCAGGATATGTCGATCCAATGCATTCAACACATCTTGGATCGGGAATCGGTCGTTGATCGGCATCAGTTCGCTTCGCTGATCGTCGAACGGCGAGTGCAGCGAGAAGGTTAGATTGACTTGCGGAAACTCACGTGTCAGCCTATCGATACCCGGCAGCAGGCCAATGGTGGATACCGTAATTCGCCGATGTCCTAAACCAAAGAGATGCGGATCGGTCAAAATCGTTATGGCATCAAAAATATGCGGGTTGGCGAGCGCCTCCCCCATGCCCATGAAGGAGACGCTGTCTAAGGCGTGACCGTGCAAGCGGAAGTGCAGCAATTGGTCGGTAATTTCGTCGGCGGTCAGATTTCGTTTCAGGCCGATGGTACCGGTGGCGCAAAATCTGCACCCGAATCCGCAGCCGCACTGCGTGGAAATACAGTAAGATTTCCAGCCCCGCTCATAAGTAAGTCGCACGGCCTCCACGCGCTCGCCGCCCGCAATCGCAAACAGTACCTTGTTAACCTGTTTCGACGTGAGTTCTTTTACGGGAACGATACTGCAGACGTTCGGACCAAGCATCCGGGTCAACTCGCCGCGCAAAAATTGGGGCAGCATGGTCATCCGTTCGTATTCCCCGACGTTTCTCTTGAAAATCGCATCTATAATCTGAGCATACCGATACTCGGGCTGCTTGAAGTCGGACAATATTTGCCGAATCGTTTCATATTTAGAGGGTAGTTTCATGTCTTCTCCTTACTGCCGGAGAAAACGTAATAAAAGCAACCGTCAGATGGCGCTTTGACACGTCGTTAACCAACTATGCAGAAAAAGCGCATAACGTTTGCAGACGGATCGCTATGTGCATCTGTCGATAGATGGGTAAGCCTCCGGCAACCGATTTGTTTTTTTGTGAACCGCTTCATCTATCAGGAACCGATTCACACAATCATCTACAACCTCATTCATCATCGCTTTCATCCTCCTGGAAATGTCAAAATAAAAAAGAGCCACAAGAAAGTTACCTTTCTTGTAGCTCAAAAAAATACCGGCACATTCCCCCCCCTATGCAGGGTATGAGAAGGATATTTTTTGAAAGAAAAGAATAAGGTAACTTTCTTGCCGATAAAGAATAAACCATTTTTTTGTTTTATTCTTTAAACAGTGGCAAGAAAACTTACATTATCCTCTTCAACTCCGATCGTTAAGTGTCAGCACGATCTTAACATGCCCGCTTTTACATTGCAACATCTCAAAGAATAAGGCTGCCTGTTTCGGCCTGGACACATACGGATCTACTACATTGAGATATCCGAGATTTGACTCATATGTCTACTGTTCCTTGAAATACTCACTTCCAGAATGTTACATTTAGATTGTGCAGTATAACCCCTACTAAAAATGGAAAGAAGGCTGACAGCATGGCAATGAGAGGATATTACTTTTCTATGGATAACGAACTGGTGCAGCAAATCGCTGCAGGCGACATTGCATTGAAGGATTTGAAAATAGACAAATATCCCGGACTGGACATTGATAGAACCTGGGAGGCGATTCATTTCTTGCTTTGTGGAAGTATTGCCGACGGTGAGCCCCCTCTTGGCTATGTGGTGCCGATAACGTCGGACAAAGGCATCGATTTCGGCTCCTTCGGGGCGTTTTCCTTACGTGCCGAGCAAGTTGCCGAAGCGCTTCAGGCTATGTCTGAGCTGGATGAAGCGCAGCTCCGCTTGCGGTATGATTTTCCGGTCATGCTCAAGGAAGAGGTATATCCTCTTGAGGCTGGCATTCATTCAGACGAGGATGCGGACGAGTTTTTCGCCTACTTGCTTCAGCATTTTAACGAAATCCGACGTTTCTACAGCCAAACCGCAGCCGAAGGCAAAGGTCTCATCTTCTATATTTTCTGATTACATAGCTCATGGAACCCTCGCCTAACTTCATATTGTTGGACATAAGAAAACGACCCCGGGCTTAACTAAAGTTCGAGGTCGTCTACTTTTTTACTCATCATCGATTTGTCCAGCGGTGAGATCTTGCGATTAAGCAGGCGAAAGCTCACGAACCGTTCATTTTTCATAACGTACTACGCCGCAGTTCATAAAAATACTGCACAATCGGGTGCTTTAACTTGATCTTCTCGGACATGTTCAAAATCCGCTTTTTTCCAACTCGTCTATCCACCAAAGCCAGAATATTCAATAAAATATCATGGCTCTCTATGCTTTCCTCTATAGAAGTGGATAAAAATTTATTAGCTACAACGATAAAATTTGATTTACTTAATGACGTCTGTACCGACAAAAGTTCCTTTGCATAATCAGCTATTTTTCTGCTTCTTGCAATTACTTTTAGACGATCCTCCGGAACCATCCCTTTCGTTTCTTTTCTGACTGCTTCAATCTCTTCATGGCTGATAGGAATTTGGATATCGGGATCATTCTTAATTTCCAGCTCCGTCTGATACCATCTGATTAAGTTAGCTGCATCATTCATGTTAAGTATGTTCTTTTTATCGACCGTAATATAACAAATTCCAGCTTTATCAGGTAAATAACGGTAGCCGGTTGCACGGTATTCGACTCTTCCCTCTAACGCAGGACATAGAAAACTCTCCAGATTTTGTTTCAATTTGCTCCAGGACATGTATTCACCTTGTTCTATATTATTAATAACTGCCTATAGGGGCAGTCGCTCTATTCGTTATCATACAACAAACGGCGCTCAATCCTCTATGTTCTAATGAAAATACTTTCATCGCTGAGGGGGAAAGACAACATCATGCTTGCTTATCTTAGGCACGCTTCCGTGCCTCCACCTTTATTTTTGTATGTAAGGTTCGTAATCCCTCTGATAGGATACTTTCGTTTCTTCATACGTAGGTATTTCCAAAAATTTAACTTCTTCAATATTCAACCGAAAAAAGTCATTAGCTATAATTTTCACTATTTTCTCCATGCTACTTATATCCCAAGCCTCTGACAACTTTGACCAAACATAAATATAGATAGGCTTATGAACGTTGTTATTCATTGGAGCAGAGTGGGTAACTTGATGTGAAATATCCTCCTGATCCCTCGGATAAATATAGCTATACCCTACATCCAAGTTGCCGTTTATAAACCCTTCAATTTCACTACAGAAATCTTTGTCCTCAATTTTATCAAGTTCATTATTTAATACATTTATTAGACAGGGCTGTGTTAATACATCAAAGTAACCTAGAAAATTATCTTTCTGTTCATCCATGTATAGTGTGATTTCATCATTACAACTTTTTTTACAGAATCCATATACTCCATACCAAAATAGCAAATGGCGAACATGTACAAATAAAGTTTTCATATTGTTCCATCAACCTCATTTTTCGTCTCGGAAAAATTGAATTCACCAATTTACTTAAAAAGGTCTCCTTTGATTATCAAAACACCATGTCGCAATTTTTTAGCTAAGAAATGGAATAATAACTTCGAATTTTCTTACCTCTCCATAAAGACCCCTCAATTGTTCACTCCATATAAAAATTCCACTTAAAAATGAAAAACCCTTCCAGTCACAGGAAGGGTTTGAGCACCAATACATTTTGTTATTAATCTTTCCTCACGAGTAGTAAACAGCATTCCACATGTGTGTAGTTGAGGGAGTGCAACATTCCCACAGAAATGGCATTTGCTCTTATGACTTGGGCGGCTAAAACAAGCCGCTCTTTTTGTTTCAACTTGTTTTAGTAAGAAGGAGCATAGATAATGTTAACGTCGGTATCAATAACAAAAGCTACTTGTACATCTTCCGAGTACGGTACTATTTCAAAATTATGGAGTCTGCAAAACACTTCGGCCAGTTCCTTACTATCTGTGATTTGTGCCATTGCATCCCGATACATTTTTTTCAACTCAAAATGGTTGCATTCCCTACCAAATACAATAACTTGTTGATAAAACCCATCAATTTTGACTAACATCTTCTCACGATCGGGTGCTAACCAATCTATATAGCTTCAAATGTGTTATATACACCATAAAAGTAGCATATTTGCTTTCCAAAATATTCACCCAGTGACTGACGATTCGCAATTACTATCTCTTTCAGAGTAGGAGTGAAAGCAGCATTTCTCCTCGCTTAGCATACTTAGTCAAATGTTCTTTCAGAAGAGCATCTTCATGGTTCTTTAGTAACTCCATGGTCTTGGCAGTAAAATTCCAATTCAAACAACCGGTTAACCATAACAAGGAAGGAAGTCTCTCAAAATCTCTTTGTGCAAGCAATTCTTCTGCCCCATATCCCCGTAGTACTGATTTTGCAAGGATTGGCGACATTTCATGAGAGGCGATTCCATGAGTTCGAGAGTACCATTTTACTAACCACGCCAGCCCCTCTACCCTATCCGTATATGTGATGGATTCAAAATCAACGACGCCGATAATTTCCTCCTTATCATCCCAAAGAATATTTAAGGGGTTTAGGTCAGATTGAACGATATAGTCATACGAATCCGTTTTTGCTTTCTCTTTATGATAGTCAATTTCATTGAAGTAACTTTTTAATAATGCATTTGTGGAGGGCGAAAACTTGGCCGAGTCAGCGTGGTTACAAAGTAACTGGTAAAAATGATCGTAACCTTTACAATGTGACTCTTTAGGAAAAACCACCGTTTCGAATTTCGACGAGATGTTATGTATCTTTCGTGCGAATGCACCAAATTTTTCTGCCTGGGAATCCGTACAATAGGTAAGATGTTGACCTTGCAGCCACTCAAAAAGCACGAATCTCCATAGTTTATCTGCCTCTTCGACTATAGTAAATGGTTGCCCATTCATGGTGGACACATGTTCCATAAAAGGGATGCCGGAATCAAGAAGAAAATTGCAAAATCTCACTTGTTCCGTCAGAACTTCATCAGACAAGTTAATGAATACGCCTGATTCATAGCGCTCATTTCCAATAAATCTGGCTGAATAAGATTTGTGATCCACATGAATTTTGAAATGTAAATCGCCATGCCAACTATCCGGTTGGAGTTCTTTTTCAATTATTAGTCGGTCAGGATTTAATCCATACTGTTTTATGGCTGTTTGCAGTAATTTCGTCTTATCCAAACATACACCTCCCCGAACTTACTTATGAACATGTCCACTGTCCGCAAATAGTACTATACTTCTATAAACCCGGTCGCGCAATCTTTCGTCGATCATAGGCAAAAAAGATCATCGACACACCCAAAACCGCACAAATCGTATACATAAACGAATAGGAGGAAAGATCCGCGATGGGGCCCATAACGACGCCGCCCAGCGAAACGCCTAAATCGGCCGAAGCGATAAATATACCAACTAACACATTTCGATCATATTTCGGCAGTACAAAAGTCAAATACGTCGTTAAGGTCGGATAAAGCAGGGCCTGGGCAATCCCGGTCAAACATGCGCCGGCATAAAAAAACACCGTTCCGCCGGCTGCGGACAAGCTTACACACTGCGCTCCTGCGGCTAACATCAGCATAATCGCCATCATAAAAGACGAATGCCATTTTCCGTCCGAAGGAATCTTCTTCCTCAGCGTAAAACGGGCAGCCACCACGGCCGTCGCCTGAATCATGAGATAAACGGCCGCATTGCCGCTTTCGATCTGCATGGCATATAGGGGAATAAAGGTTGTCACCGCTCCGAATACAAGGGAAGCTGTCAGCATCAGAACGCTGCATTTGAATAAATGCGGATTTTTAACCAGTTGACCGAAGGAATGGAGCATTGCGGCGCCAGACCCCGGATGACCCCCGGCGGGTTCAGCCTCTTTTTTTTCCATACTCGCACTATAGCCCGTAACTCCGGTAAGAAGGGCAATCAAGATCATGGCCGCCGTAAAATAACGGCTATCCGCTGTTTGCCACATGCCCAAAGCCAGCAGAGGACCCACAATATTCGGCATGGAAGCGCATAAGGAATACATCGAAATGCCTTGCGAACGGTCCTTGTCCGGCAGCGCGTCTATAATACCCAGCTGCAGAGCCATGGAGAAAAAAGCGGTACAGACCCCCTGCAGCATACGGGCGGCGAAATATCCCCCGAGCCCGGTAAACGTGTATAGGATAAGGGCGCATCCATTAATAATAAGAATCGCGCGCAGCACTTTAACCGGACCATACTTGTGAATCATATGACCCGCCCAGGGCCGGAAAAACATCGTTGTAAATAAGTACGCCCCCATAATGATCCCGATCGTTGTATTCGTGGCCCCCAGCGATTCGCCCTTCAAAGGAATGATCACATTTAATATGGAGTTGGCGCTGAAATACAAGAGAGTCAATAGATACAGCCTCAGAAAAGGCCAGGACAAAGCTCCTCTCACCGTTCTTGCTCCTTCCCGGTTCTCTCCGGCCGCTTCCTGTCGCTAGGGAATGATCATGTGCAGCAATTTCCTTGCATATGCCGATTGAACGTCTTTTAAGTGTGCGATGCTCACCGTTTCTTCGATCCTGCCCTGTCGCATGAAAATGATCCTGTCGCAAATATAGGCGGCCGCCTGAATGTCATGGGTGATGAAGATGTATCCCATGCCGTAAATTTCCCTCAATTTTTTGAGCAATTGGAGCACTTGAATTTGAACCGAACCATCCAGCGAGCTGATGGATTCGTCCAGCAAAATACACTTGGGCTCGGTCGAAACGGCTCTGGCAATGCACACCCTTTGAGCCTCCCCGCCCGATAATTCATGGGGGTATTTTGTCCGATAGGACGAGTCCAGCCCGACTTGATGCAGCAGCCGGTCTATCTTGCCCGAAGCCTCTTTTCGCGGTATATTTTTCAGCTTCAAGGGTTCCATAATAGCCTGCTCAACGGTATAAAACGGATTCATGGAAGAAGTATAGTCTTGGAAAACAGCGCTAATGTTCCCCCGTCTCTCTTTTCGCTCCCCGATCCTTTTCCCCTCGAATAAAACGGTTCCTTGATCCGGCTCTTCAATGCCTATCAGCAAGCGGCCCAGGGTCGATTTGCCGCTCCCGCTTTCTCCGATGATGCCCAGGCATTCCCCCCGCTTACATACGAAGCTGACGTTGTTTAATACATGTTGTTTGTTAGCGGAAAATAAGCTGCCCTTACGGTACGATTTCCCGACGCCTTCAACTTTCAGCACAGCCGCCGCCTCCCATTATTTTCGTGAAATGGTGATTCAGCGACAGCTTCGAGGAGACCAAGCAGCGGGTATATTCGTGCGAAGGTTCCGAGAAAATGACCGGGGCCGGTCCTCTTTCCACGATTTCTCCTTCTTTCATAACCAGCACCTCATCGGCAAGCTTTCGGACAATGCCCAGATCGTGCGAAATATACAGTATGGCGCAGCCCATGTTATTCCGCAGCCGCACAAACTGTTCGACCACCTCGTATTGGGAAATCGTATCCAGAGCTGTCGTCGGTTCGTCCGCGATAACCAGGTCCGGTTCCAGCACGATAGCCAGCGCAATCATGACGCGCTGAAGCATGCCTCCCGACAGCTGGTGCGGATACGCATTCATCACCGCGATCGGATCATTGAGCATGACGCTTTCCATGGCTGCTTTCATCTTCGCTGTGATTTCGTCGCGGCTCCAGCCGAAATGTCCGGCAAGCGTTTCTTTTAAATGAACCCCGACCACACAAGAAGGATCGAAGGCGCGCATACCGTTTTGCAAAATCATGCAGATCTGTTTTCCTCTTCGTTTTCTCATTTCTTTCTCCGGCAGCCCGCTTAAGTTGATTCCGTTGAACACGATGTCACCGCTCTGGCGCAGGTTCGCTTTATTTAATCTCATAACGGCTCTGCACGTCAGAGACTTCCCGCTTCCGCTTTCTCCAACTATGGCCACACAGCTTCCCCGTTTCACCTCAAAGGAGCTAGCCGGAATGATCGCGAGTCCGGTATGGGCATCCCAAATTTTTAACTGCTTCACTTCTAAACAAGTCGTCAACGGATTAAGCCACCCCATTTCCTTGAATCACTGCGCCGGAAACGGCAGTCTGACTATGAGGCTTCACCTGGGAGGCTATCAATTTGGGGTTTAAGGCGGTTTGAAGCGCATCCGACAAAAAGTTGACGGCCGACACCACAATAACGATCGCCAAACCTGGGGCAGCCATCAGCTCAGGCCTGGAGAACATGACTTCTCTCGCCTCGTTTAACATCATGCCCCACTCCGCATTAGGAGCTTGAATGCCTAACCCGAGGAAAGAAAAGCCCGATACCTGCAAAATCATGGACCCGAAAGAACTGCTTGCCGCAACCGCAATGTCGGGAAGCGCCACGGGCACCATATGCTTCGCCATAATATGAAGGCTTCCGGCCCCGATCGCTTTCGAAAATTTCACATAGTCCGCTTCCGCATATTGCATGACAGACGTCCGGATGACGCGGGCAAACCAGGCCCATTTCATGCACACAAACGCAAGCAGCATATTCTCAAAACCCGCTCCCGCAACCCCGATCACGGCCAAGATCATGACATAACCCGGAAAAGAAAGCATCACATCGCAAATTCTCATCACGACGGCATCTGTTTTTCCCCGCAAATACCCTGCCATAAAACCCAGAAACGCGCCGATTCCTACCGTCAGGAACAACGCAGCCATGACCCAGAGCACGCTGGGCCGGATGCCATAGATGATTCGGGACAAAATACACCGCCCCAGTTGATCGTTGCCTAACCAATATTCCATGGACGGGGCGGCAAACCGAAGCTCCATATGTACTTCTCCGGGCGCGTGCGGCGCAAACAAAGGGGCAAATATCCCGGCGATCAAGGTGACCGCGATTACGGAAAGTGATAGGGCAGCCAGCTTATCCTTCCATAAATCCTTGAATAGCTTCATTTAAATCCCCTTCCTCAGTTTGGGATTCATGACCGCCTGGATGATGTCCGATAAGGTATTGAACACAACGAAGGCCGCTGCCAGGACAAGGACATAGGCTTGAATGACCGGGAAATCCCTGCTGCGGATCGATGTGATACTCAGCGTACCCAGCCCGGGCCAGGCAAAGAGGTTTTCCACAACGACAGTGCTTCCGAGCAGAATGGGGACGGCCATGCAAAACACGGAAACGGCGACCTGAAGCGAATTTCTCAGAAGATGGATCGTTATGTTCCACTCCGATAGCCCGCTTGCCCTGCCGTACAGCACATAATCTTCATTCATATTGCTGATCATGGAACTTCGGACAATCCGAAAATAAACCCCTGTATAACTGATTGCGATCACGGCAGCGGGTAAAAGATAGCTGGTGTAGGAATCCATTCCGCTTGTCGGGAGCAGGTCCAAATGGACAGAGAAATACCACACCATCAGCGCCCCAAGCCAGTAGGACGGCATAGCCGTCAGAAAAAACAAGACGCCTCTAATCGATTTATCCGTCGGTTTCCCTTCTCTCCACGCGCAAATCACGCCCAGGGCTACCGATAAGACGATAATGGCCGCCATGGAAACGCTTGTGAGCTTGAATGTATTCAGCAAGGCCGGTCCCAACAGTGACCATACCGGTTTTCCCGTGACGTACGAATGGCCGAAATCGAGCTGCAAGCAGGAAACGAACCAATTCAAATAACGAATGAGAAAAGGCCGGTCCATCCCGAGCGCTCTCTTCGTTTCGGCTATCAATTCTTCGGTAATATTCGGTACGCCTTGCGCGTGCAAAATCACTTCGGCCGGGTCCAACGGAGAGAGATTGTTCAGGACAAACGTCAAAAAGGACACCGTCACCAGCAAAGGAAGCGATACTAAAGATCGTTTGAGGATATAACCGCCCATAGCCGTCTCCTTTTTGCACAGGGTACCAAGGAGGATTCCTGTGCATTCATTTCACTACTCAAAGTACATCCGCTCAAACGGCAGCTCGAATTGCGTCTGCTTAAACGAGATTCCTTTCAAATTGTCGGGAGCCAGGACGGTGACGCTGCCATTCGTGATGGGGATAAAGACACTTTCCTCATGGACCGTTTTCAAAATATCCGCATACAACGATTTCCGCGTCTTCTCGTCAGTTGACGCCATCACTTCATCTATTTTCTTATACAGCTCGGCCGCTTTCGTTATGCCGCTTGTGGTATGTTTGTAAGAGGCTTCCGAAGTGAAGGCGGCAATTGTACTTTGCGGATCATAGGCCAGCCCCCATGTTTGATTGAACATCAAGTCATAATCTCCCGACGATCTTCTTTTCGCAATGGAAGAGGATTCTTCGCCGATAAGCTCCAGCCCCAAACCGATCTTCTTCAATGCGCTCTGAATGAACTCGGCTTGCGTTTTTTGCGAAGAAGAATTGACGTCGTAGTACAGCTTCATGGCTAACCGTTTTCCGGCTTTCGTTCTGACTTCGCTGCCGTTTTCCAGTCTCCAGCCCGCTTCGTCCAGCAGCGTTTTCGCCGTTTCCAAATCATAGCCCCGCTTCTTCAAGTCGACGTCGGCATAAGGGACATTGGATGAGAAGAGCGTGCCGGCCGGCGTCTCCAGCCCGTTAAAGATCTGTTTGCTAATGGTTTCCCGGTCAATGGAATACCCGATCGCTTCACGTACAGCCGTTTCATGAACGGGATGACCTGATTTGCCGCTGTTGGCAATAATCATTTTCGTATTCATCGCTTTACTTCTGATCATCTGGAATTTACCGGATTGAACTAACTTATTCATCGCTTCCACATCAATACTGTCTGCACCCCGGTCGTCCGTGAAAATAAAATTAACTTCTCCTTTTTGCAGCGCCAAAAAGGTCATTTCCCCTGCCGGAAGAACTTTCGCCGTAACTTTCTTCACTTTCGGAGCGCCGCCCCAATAGCTGTCATTTGCTTCAAAAACGGCGTACCGGTCGGTTTTATGGTCCGTGAGCTTATAAGGTCCCGTGCCGCTGTACCCGCTCACGCCATCCTTAGTTTCCCCGTTTATAAAACTTTTGGGCGAAATGAACACATACGGTCTTGTCATCGACAATTCCAGTAAAGCCGGGTAATAGGGCTCCGACAAAGCCAATTCAACCGTATATTCATCCAGTACCGTACAGCTCACGATTTTGGCCGATAATTTGATCCAGGAATGTTTGCCGGCATTTCTCTGAACGGCCTCGATGTTTTTCTTTACGGCTTCCGCATTAAACGGCTCCCCGTCGTGAAAGGTCACGTTTTTTCTCAGGTGAAAGGTGTAGGTTTTCCCGTCCTTTGAAGTTTCCCAAGACTCGGCCAGCAGCGGCTCTATTCCATCTTCCGTATTTTCAACCAGCGATTCGTACACCATGCCCTGCGCCGGCATCGAGCCTGCATATAAATGGGGATTCATATCGTTAATATCCTTCGATGTGGCGTATACGAGTTCTTTGCTTCGTTCCATAGCCTCCGTCTTCGCGCCATTTCCGCCGGCACAGCCTGCCAGGAGGGCAGCGCCACCGAGTAACGCAGCTAATACAATGTTTTTTAGTCCAGTCATAACTTTTCCTCCAGTATGCAGCGCTCTATTCGTTCCCGGAACTCAGCCTTGTTCCTATTTCACTGCAAATCATGTTCAGGTCTTCTTCAAAGCTTTGCACGGCGAATGCATCCGACAGCAACTCGCCCTTTAGCATCCCCTCCGCCGTTTCCTTCATTTTCGCCTCGTAGGCTGTAATGAATTTGTCGATGGTCGGACAGCTACAATCCATATATTTCGCAATGCCTTGTATGATTTTGATCCGGTAGTAATCTTCCTTCGGCATTCGCGGGATGTCCCAATCCCCTTCCCGGTTAACGAAAATCCGCCGGTAGGGAACTGCCGAGAAATCGAAGTATTTTCCCTGCGGGTCCGGCTCGGAAAAAGGATCGATTAACAGCGACGTATACCGGATGTACAGCAGGTACTCTTGATGAATCGCATCCAAATGAATAAAGTTTTCCTTATCCAGGCGGGATAAGCTTTCCGGCCACACGGGATAATTGTCCTCTGTCATGAACTTCAGCAAATTCAGGCTCTTCACGTTCAACTTTTCCATAAGGGCCGAAATTTCTTTCCACTGGGCCAGCATGTCGCGAATTAAAGCAGGGGTGATGGGGCCTTCGGGAAACATTTTATAGACGAATTTCGCGGGAACAGCTTCTCCGAATATGACATTTAACGAAAAGTCATTCATAAATAAAGGCGGATGGACGTATAAGGAAATATTTCTCGTTTCCGCTTCGAACGGAGAACTCAGGACTTCCAGGTGAATACCCGATTGCTCAAGCAGCTTATAAAGCCATCTGACATTTTCGGAGGAAGTCTTGGTCGAGCCGATGAATACTTTGTTCTTGATTCCTGTCGTCAGGACATGACCGGAGGGCTCATCGTGCTTCCAGCGGGTATCGCCGAGATAAGTGGAAAAGCTTATAATTTCCGCATCCGAACGAAGCTCGTCCATGTATTGCCGCACCAAGCTTCCCGATCCGAATGTAGGAGAAACCAGCACGACGCATCTTACTTGCCGCAACAGCCTTTCATCCATTTGTTTGAGCACCTTGATGTAAGCGTCCGTAGTAACGGACAGGATAACGGTATCCCAGTGACCCGCAACCGTTTCATATCCCTCAAAAACTTCATCGACGAGGCATTCGCCTTGCAGACGCCGGTGACTCTCATTTTGAATGTCCGCGCGGATGCGCCGGCCGTTTTGTTTCAGTCCGGCAAAAAATTGCCGGGAACGCGCGGACTCCCGCCAGGCGATTCCTATGCGGCAGTTTCCGTATGTTTTTAGCAGGACGGCCAATTGAATGGAAGCGGGCCCCGTTCCCGCCAGCAGAACGCGTTGAACATGACTCATACAGCCTCTTCTCCTTTACCGCCTTGAAGTCTTTGCTTTTTGATACAATGCGACATCGAACACATGTCCCGTACGCCGAACGGTTTCAACCAGGCTCCATTTGCGCCCGTCCGTCTCCCGCAGCGGGTAATTGAACAAAGATTTCAATCCGTCGCCGTATCTCATGGCCACAATCACATGATCGGCGGTTAACAGCTCCAACTGGTCCAGCAGGTCATATTTATCGACAACCGTTGAGCTGAATATGATGTGAGTCATCTCTTGAATGTCCTCCAGTTGTTCTGCGGATACGTTCTCCAGCCTGATGTTCAATCCGCTTCCTAATTTCTCTATAACCCCTCTTCCAAGCTCTACCGCCTCTTCGTCAATATCAATACCGACCACTTCCGCACCCGTTTGCTCTGCTATGTACAAAGGCGTCATGGGGAATGAACCCGAGCCCACCAGCAGCACTTTCGAATCCGCTGCCACTTGAAAGCTTCCGAATTCTTTTTCGATGCAGGAATTTATATTCCGGAAATAATCCGTCCTGTCGGCCTCTCCATTCAGCAGCTTCCATGCACGGTATTTTTCCATAATCGCCACACAATGCGCCGAACTCTTCCTTAGATCCGCCGCTAGCGAGGAAGCGGGGCCCGGGGCTTGCCAATCTATCTGTTCCCACACTTCTTTATTTCCCTCGTTTGTTATCAAAGCCGAATAATGATCGATGACCGCTTCTAATTCCGAGCTAAGATGTAAAGTGCCGTCATAACGACCGGCTATATCCGTAAATTTTTGTTGAAAACCGGTTAACGTTCGCAGAAAAGATTCAGACCCGTTCACACATTTTCACTCCAGTCGGGATTAAATAATTAACCGTCAATAAAAGCTTTGCCTTGTGCCACGATTTCAACGGAACCTTGAATGAGAAGGCTCGTTATCTCATCTCCGGCCCACTCGGCCGTAACGTTCATGGCGCCCCCGGGCTGCTTGATTTGCGCAGAGACGGCCCCTCGGCATCTCCAGGACAGAAAAGCGCCGATTGAGGCCGTGCCGGAACCGCACCCTCTTTCCCAAATCATGCTTTCTATGGAAGGAACGTAAATGAGCGGAGCCAGTTCAGCCGTATCGGGGTTAAAAAGCAGAATGCCGATTGCGTCAGCTTCCATAGTGATTCCAAGCAGCCTAGCTAATGACTGTGCCTTATTTCTCACCGTCACATCGAAGAGATCGGTTTCAATCACAATATGTAAAAAATCAGGGTACTTCACCACGACGAGGTTCAAATCATCGCCTTCAAACGTAATCGTTTTTCGGTCTACTCTCAGGGGGACGGGCATTGTCAGCCGGCACCGGTACTGTTCCCCCACTTTTTCGACTTGGCATGCCACTACTTGTTCCGTACCGGAAGCTTCCAGGACGATTTCCGTGAAATCACCGGAACTCATTTCTTTCTCGGATGCAGCGAAAGCGGCTAGGGCCATGCAAGCATTGCCGCAAAATTCACCGCCCGCCATTTGTAAACGGGCCTCGGCTCCGCTTTTGCCCGGTCGTTCGATAAACCCTACTTGTTCGGCGTATACATGATCATAGGACATCATTTTTGCGGCAATATGCTTATGCTCCCGGGCAGGATGACTCGTTTTCACAAGGATGGTCATGTTCTGGGTCGGATTGCATTTCACAAAGTCAATTTCACGTTTCATCGCGCAGCTACCCTCTGGACAAATTTTTACGAAAAGAAGTTTACATCACCGGCCGGTGTTTAATCGTAATCGTAACGATTACTATTTATAATACTCACATTGCGGGACAGCGTCAATACATTCGTTTGCAAAAAAAAGATGCCCAAAATCGGGCATCCGGGAAAAGCACGCCACATGCGGGCCGCCAAAAAATAAGACCGCTCCGGAAGAAGCGGTCTTTAAAGGTATTCCGGCATTTAAGCGTCCCGGAACTGGTTCCTGTCGTCCTCCGTAATGGGACGAAGGACGCGGCACGGATTGCCCGCGGCAATGACATTCGCCGGGATATCCTTCGTAACCACGCTCCCCGAGCCGATAATCGTGTTGTCGCCGACCGACACGCCGGGATTGAGAATGGCGCCACCTCCAATCCAGACGTTGCTGCCGATGGAAACCGGGAGCGCGTACTCCACTCCATCCTTTCTAGGTTCGGGATGTATGGCATGGCCGGCCGTAAAGATACTCACATTGGGACCGATGAGCACATTGTCGCCAATCGTTACCTGATTGCAGTCCAAAACCGTTAAATTGTAATTGGAATAAAAATTTTCTCCCAGCGAAATATTGTACCCGTAATCGCAGCGGAACGGAGGTTCCACAAAAAAGTTCCGGCCCGCACGGCCGAGCAGCGGCCGGAGCAGTTCGTTCCTTTTTTCGACTTCGCCGGGACGCAGGGCGTTATAGTCGAACAACACTTCCTTGGCATGCTGCCGTTCGTTCAGAAGCTCTTCTCCAAACGCTTTGTAAGGCTTGCCGGCTATCATTTTTTGTTTCTCGGTCATAGACTGCGGGTCCGTCATCGTGTCTAAACTCCTTTTTAGCTCGGATTTACACAATCTTTATTGTAACACGCCTGCTCTGCGCCGCAAAAAGGATAAGCGTTTACATTTGTTCTATATACCTTTTACTGGGATATATGGTAAAATGATTTACGAAAGTATAAGCGCTTTAACTTTCGAAAGGAGGATCGGATTCGTCTTTAAGCAAACCCTTAGTGCCATTCCAAACCATAAAAAGGACGTGTGGGAATGATTACGCATTGCAAACAGGTTGCTTTAAGTCTCTGCTTTTGTCTTCTGCTCATTTTGATACCCGGGCCGGGATCGGCCAAGGCGGAAAGTGTGCCGGCTCCCTGGAAGCAGCAAAACATCGGCTCGCCCGCTTTGCCGGGAACCGCCTCCTATGATCCTGATGCGGGCCGTTTTGAAGTCAGCGGCTCGGGCACGGACATTTGGGGCAAATCGGATCAGTTCAATTTCGTCTATCAGCCCTGGACGGGAGACGGCTCGATTGTAGCTCTCGTTTCCTCGCAGACGAACACCCACGACTTTGCCAAGGCGGGCATTACGATCCGCGAAACGCTGAAGCCGGACGCCAAACATGCCGATTTGCTGCTGACGCCTTCCAACGGATTCACGTTCCAGTACCGGACGGAAAACGGCGGCACCTCCCAAAGCGAGAAAATCGCTTCGACCAGTCCGGCCTGGGTTAAGCTGGAGCGCAAAGGCAGCGTCATCCGGGGGTACGTGTCCAACAACGGGCTGAACTGGGGCGATCTGGGGACGCTGACTTTAAAGATGAACGCCTCCGTGTTTGTCGGTCTTGCCGTCACCAGCCACAGCACCTCCAAGCTGAGCACGGCGACCTTTACCAATGTGACGGTGAACGCTTCCGGAGATGTATTTCCGCCGACCGAACCGACGAACGTTCAGGCCAAATCCGTGACCGATACGTCCGCGGAAATCGTCTGGACTCCATCGCTCGACGATGTCGGAGTTACCGGCTACGATTTGTACAAGGATGATGTTCTAACCCAAAGTAACGTTACCGGCACTTCTTATACATTCACGGGTTTGACGCCCGCCACCACCTACCGGTTTACGGTTAAAGCCAGAGATGCCGCCGGAAACAGCTCCGCGGCCAGCGCTCCCCTGACGGTGAAGACAACGAGCGGCTCCGATACGGAGAGCCCGGCCGCTCCCGCCGGACTTGCGAGTTCGGGCAAAACGTCCACATCCGTCCAGTTAACCTGGACAGCGGCAACGGATAACGTAGGCGTGTACGCCTATGATGTTTACACGAACGGCAAATTGGCCGGCAGCACCGACAAGACCTCTTACAACGTGACGGGGCTTACCGCCAATACCTCCTACAGCTTTACGGTGAAAGCCCGCGATCTGGCCGGGAACGTCTCCCCCGCCAGTAAAGCGCTGTCGGTTAAAACGAATCCGGCCTCTTCGGAACCGTACACGCCCGAGGTCGTCGCTTCCAATCTGGAAACGCCGTGGGCGGTCGATTTCGCGCCGGACGGCCGGATTTTCTTCACCGAACGCAACAGCGGAAGAGTACGCGTCGTGGTGAACGGCCAGTTGAAATCCACACCGGTCATTACGCTGGGATCACCTTTCTACTATATGCCCAAGAGCGAAGGAGGTCTGCTGGGACTGGCGCTCGACCCGGACTTCGACAAGAACCATTATATGTATATTTACCATTCCTACAAGACTTCCGACAACAAGGTAGCCAACCGGGTGGTCCGTCTCATCGAAAGCAACAATACCGCCAAAATCGACAAAGTCCTGATGACGAACCTTCCCGGAGCGGTGTATCATAACGGCGGCCGCCTCAAAATCGGCCCGGACAAAAAGCTTTATTTCAGTAACGGCAACTACGGGAACAAGGACGACACTCTGACCTACCTCGGAGGAAAAATATTCCGCCTGAATCTGGACGGCACGATCCCGGCCGACAATCCGTTCGGCGCTTCTTCCCCGATTTACAGCCGGGGACACCGCAATCCGCAGGGATTGGCGTGGCAGCCCGGAACGAACCGGCTTTTCGAGTCCGAGCATGGAGAATCGTCCAAAGACGAGATCAACTTCATTCAGCCGGGAGCCCATTACGGCTGGCCTCAGTATGAAGGCGGAAATCAGAATCAGCCGGGCATCACGCCTCCTCTTCTTTACGCCAGCGGAACCACATGGGCGCCTTCCGGCATCACATTTGTGACCAAAGGGCCGTGGGCGGGGAATCTGCTTGTCACCAATTTGAAGGGCAAACAGATTATCCGCATGACCGTTAAGGAACAGAACGGCAAGCCCGTCATCGACAGCGGCAGTCTCAATTATTTGTACGGCAATAAATACGGACGTATCCGCGACATTGTCGAGGCTCCCGACGGCTCGCTTTATTTCGTAACCAGCAACAACGGGGACAAGAACGGAGACGGGACTCCCGATAAACTGATCCGGTTAGCGCCTAACTTTTAAACATAGCGTGCGAATGAGAAAAGAGCGGGATATCTCCGCTCTTTTCTCATTGCAGACAAACTCCCTTGTTTCCATCGGAACTAAGTTTGTTCATTTTTTCAGCTAATAAGAAGAGAAGAATTACAGTGGAGGTAGACCTACCACCCAACCTTCAGAGCCGGGCGGCTAACTTTTTGAGGTTCATGCAAGCGAAAACGAGCATCATTTGCATCGAAACTTTTACATGAAGAGATAAGTTTGGATGTCTTTTTTATTCAACGTCCGTGCCAGATTGTTGAACTAAGAGGACTGGTCGACTTTACTAAATGATTCCAAGTGTTATTATATATATAACGATCATTATAAAAAGGAGTGTACATCATGGCATCAAAGAAAAGAGAAGCTATATTAAATACAGCAGAAACTTTGTTTTATGAATATGGTTTTCACTCCATTGGGCTGAAAAGAATCATAGCAGAGGCTGATGTAGCTTTGATGACTTTTTACAATCATTTCTCCTCTAAAGAAGATTTGGTTGTGGAAGTATTAAAAAAGAGAGAACTTTATTATTGGAATCTTGTAAGGCCGCAAAATAGAGATTCTGAAAAGTGGGATATAGACGATGTGATGAATGGTCACGCTAAATGGCTGACCGAAAAAGGGGACATCGGTTGTATTTTTTTACGAGCGTTGGAAGAATATCGAGGAAGAAGCGAAGCGATAGAAAAACTTACCATAGATCATAAACAGGCTTTTATGGACTATTTAAGAGAGGTGCTATCCCAAAATAACCGTTCGCCAGATTTATATCTTCGTATCCATACCATTATTGAAGGATCTACTTCCATGGCTGAAATAATTGGGCATGAAAAAGCGATAAAAGAAGCAAGGAGATTGTTAAAAACAATAATAAAATAAAAGAGAAGATCCTTTATTTTTTTAGACAAAAATATAATGATCGTTATATCTAATTTATGAAAGGAGTATTATTCTTTGGCTTATTTATATTTGTTTATTGCTATTCTGTTAGAGGTTTTTTCTTCTGTTCAGTTAAAATTGTCGCAAGGATTTCAGAGGTTCTGGCCAGCTTTATTTACTTTAATTGGTTACGGGACGACGTTTTATTTTTTAGCATTGTCTTTAAAAAGTCTTCCCATGGGGATTGTTTTTGCGACTTGGTCAGGTATAGGAACGGCTTTAACCGTTTTGATCGGAATTCTTTTTTTGAAAGAAAAAATAACCATGAAATCCATAACAGGATTATTCGCTCTACTCTTGGGAGTATTTCTGCTAAATTTTGTATGAAGGGATGGGTACAATGTTAGAGAAGCACACGCTTTATTTAACAATTGCTATTGCATGCGGAATAACGGGCGGGACGTTTTTAAATTTGTCTGACGGATTTTCTAATGTATGGTCAACAACAGGCGCGTTGTCTTTTTATTTTGTCGCTTTTTTACTCTTATCTTTTTCTATGAAGGTTGTTCCTCTGTCGATTGCCTATGCCGTATGGGGTGGAACAGGAGCAGGTTTGCAGGCTATAATAGGCGTTGCATTTTTTAATGAAAACATATCCGTCATCAAAATCATATCGTTGCTTTTAGTTGCACTAGGCATTGTGCTCATAAACATTTCGAAACCGATTGATCAAAATGAACAAGCAAACCGACGATGACGTGTACGGCATCCCGAGCGCTCGTATTAATGATCGTGTGTAAAATCCGAAAGGAACTTTGTCTACAGGCTGAAAAGAGCGTGATTCTCCGTACTTTTTCACTTCACTTTTTGCTTCTATTTGCTTCTCTTCGCCTCTTTTTAAAGCCGCCGAAAGAAGGCCCTCTCGTTACAACCACTTCAACTTAGGCGGTTTCCGCGGACACTTTTGATAAAAAGCAGACAAGCCAGAAAAACGGCAAGCATAAATGAGCTGATGGCCGGAACGACAAGCCGCAAAAGAAACGCCAGTCCCTCGCCGTCCGCTGCGAACACAGCCGCTATCACGAAAATCAAGACAAACAGGGCAAGCGCGGTCAACCAGAAAGGCGCAGCGGAAACCCGCGTTCTCTCCTCTGCCGGTACGCGTAAATGCCGGTGTATCCACCAGGCCGTCCCTATCAACCCGATCAGTGTGCTTCCGTGCTGTGCCGCCTTGTAGATGGGGATCTCCAGACTTCCCACCGTTACCGCTTCGCTGAGGAAGGAGACATGGTTGACTATCCAGGCGCCTTTGTGCGTGAATTGGTCCCAAATCAAGTGAGTGCCCGTGCCGGCCAAGCCCAGAACCGCGACGGCGAACCAGCCTTTGAAGGAGCCGGGAATTCTGCCTTCCCTTCTCCAGCGGTAAGGAAACCGCCCCGGCAAATAATCGTAAAGCGCAGGCCGGACAACGGTTTCGAAGAGCAGAAACAGCAGGATAATTACCGGAAGATTAAACAGCACGATCCCCGCGCCTTCGTGGCTCCATACACCGGCAGCCCGGAAACGGATGAAATACTCGAAATCCGGGGACATGCATCCGATAATCAGAGCGGATACCGGAAGTGTCGTTTTGTTCCACCACGGCATAACCGCCGCGGGATGCGCGAACGTAAAAGGCATGGTCCTCCTCCTGTCTGTGGCGGTTTTAGAAATGGAGAGAGCCTTCCGCCAAGAAAGGCCCCCTATTGTTTATGCAGGCCGGGCTTTAATAATAAAGCGGTGATGTGTCGTTTGGAAATAACCTTTTTCTACGATAATCCCGTGAATCTCGTACAACTTCTCCAGATAAAGGTCGGGCTCGAAACCGGGAACCTGCCAAGGAGCGGCATTCAAATCTCTTGGTACTAATGTCAAATGAGCTCTGTGCGGAGGACCTCTTATTTTGAGGTATGGGAGTTAGGTTTCATGCTCCGGGGAGTTCAAAATCTTTGCCTGCTTTTCCTCCTTGATCTTATTTTGAACAGTCCGTAATAACCGTTTTTTTGATTATAAGAAAAAAATCCTTTCGCTTCGGGCGGACTTGACCTTAAAATGGAGAATGCCACTCGCATTTGTACGGTCATACGAAGGGAGTTATTACAGTGTCTCAACCTCATGAAAATCCGGAAACGGATTCCTATAAAAACCCGCAGGAGCTTCTGTCCGACTGCGAAAAATGCTTCGGCCTCTGCTGCGTCGCGCTGCCTTACGCGGCATCCGCCGACTTTGCGCTAGACAAGGACGCCGGACAGCCGTGTCCGAATCTGCGGCATGACTTCCGCTGCGGCATTCACACCGGCCTGCGTCAGCAGGGCTTCAAAGGCTGCACGGTCTATGACTGCTTCGGCGCGGGACAGAAGGTTTCGCAGGTGACTTATGCCGGAGAAGACTGGCGCCGGGATCCCGGGTCCGCGAAGCAGATGTTCGAGGTGTTCCCGGTTATGCGGCAGCTTCATGAGCTTCTGTGGTACTTGTCCGAAGCGCTGACTCTCCAGCCCGCCCGTTCCGTGCATAGTGAGCTGCGCTCCGCGCTGGACGAGACGGAACGCCTGACTTTCCTGGCCCCGGAAGCTCTTCTCGAGCTTGATGTCTCCATGCATAGGGGGAAAGTCAACGAGCTTCTTTTGCGGACGAGCGAACTCGTCCGAGCCGATGCCGCGAGCCGGCGGAAAGGCAGTACGCCGCGCCGTAAAGTCGGCCGGGGCGCCGACCTCATGGGGGCGAACCTGAAGGGAGCCGATCTGAGCGGCGCCAACTTGCGGGGGGCGTACCTCATCGCCGCCGATCTCCGGAACGCCGATCTGAGAGGGGCTGACGTGATCGGCGCGGATTTCCGCGACGCCAATCTCGGGGGAGCCGATCTCCGCGGGAGCTTATTCCTCACGCAGGCCCAGCTCAACGCGGCGAGAGGCGATGCGCGCACGAAGATTCCGTCCGCGCTTCTTCATCCCTCGCACTGGTCAGCCGCCGGGCATTGAACGTTACGGCGGACAACCGGCGCGAGATGATGTTTTGCTGAGAGCATGGCGCCCGCTCGTAAGCAGCGGAACGGCCGGCCTTCCGGCGAATGTTTCGGAAGAGAAAGTGCAGCGAGCATGTTTGTCCGACTGGATGTTCCCGCCATCGGTTTACGTACCCAACGGCCTCTTTCTATACAGTATAAAGCCTTCCTCTTGCAATTTACAAAAAACGGATACTGCCGCACGGAAAGCCGTCTGTTCTTTCGAACACGAGTGCTGACGTCCGCCCGTGCATGGTGTTTATTTGCCCCGAACATCCGCTGTTTTAAAACGTCAAAACGGAATATGTGCGCCGTCCTGTCGTGCGCGGCCGCATCGTTCTATCTGGGGTTGTCGCATCGTTTTATCGTAGGTTGTCGCATCGTTCTACGTGCGCTGCTGAACCTTCCTATCGTGCGTTATCGTACCGTTCTACGTGTGTTGCCGCACCGATTTTTCGTGCGTTATCGTACCGTTCTACGTGTGTTGTCGCACGTTCTATGTGCGTTACACCCTCCTATCATGCGTACCGCACGATTCTCCGGAAAAAGCATACACAAGCGCATTGTCCATCTGCTTCACCAAGTCATCAAAAGAAAAACCGGCTGCAAGTCCCTGGAGACTTTAGCCGGTTTTTAAGATTTACATTGCCAGATGCCGCCTACCGGCTTTACCGGCTACAGAAGCAGCTTTAATTCATGAAGCCGGTCGAAAATGAGCCGGCTCACAGGAGAGACATGCTCCCGGTCTGCATAAGTTAACCAGACAAGTTCCTCGATTTCGGAAGCCGGGCTTAGATCGCCTTCGAATTCCGCCTGGTAACAAGCCATCCGCACGAGAGTTCCTTCCTCTTTTCCGTGAGCTTGGGCTTCAAACGTCCCGAAATGCGACACGGTTTCTGGCTTGATGCGGACGGAAACCTCTTCCTCCACTTCACGCACAAGCGTTTCGGTATCGGATTCGCCGGGATCCCGTTTGCCTCCGGGAATGTAATACGTGTCTTTTCCTTTAGAGCGCGCGCTAAGAATGCGGCCGTTTTCCACGTAAATCCACGCGATTTTATCTATACCTGCTGCTGACATACGATATACCCCCGCTTGTTTTTTCTCAAAAGTATATCACCTCCCGCCTTTATTTCAAAGGCGCCAGAGAAGCACAAAAGCGAGCGGGGGTATGCATGCATGCCTCCTTCCTGCGGTAGTCAACTGTTCATTTTCGGCCGGCGGCCCGCAGCAGCAGCGTTACGGCTTCCGCACGCGAAGCCGGATCAGCCGGCGCGAAAATGCCGCCTTCGCGTCCCGCGACAAGGCCCAGCCCGGCGGCTGCGCCGACATAACCGCGTGCCCATGCCGGAATGTCGCCGTTGTCGGCAAATGCGGTCCGCGTTTCCCGCTCCGCGGGCAGCTTCAGCGCACGGGCGGTCATGACCGCCATCTCCGTGCGGGTGATGTCCGCCCCGGGCCGGAACGTACCGTCGCCGTAGCCGTCGATGATGCCGGCTGCGACGGCTTGAGCCGCCGCCGTCCCGGCCCAGGCGCCGATATCGGCCGCGTCCGCAAAGCCGGGAAGGGACGCGGTGCCGTCAAGGTGCAGCGCTCTTGCCAGCAGCACCGTGAATTCAGCCCGCGTCACCCGGGCGTCCGGCAGGAACGTGCCGTCGGGATATCCGTCGGCAATCCCCTCCGCGACCGCTCGGAAGACCGCTTCCTCCGCCCAGTGTCCGGCGGTGTCTCGGAAAAGCGGAGGGGTCTTCGCCTCTTCCTCCTTCACCGCAAAGACGGCGAATATTCCCGTATCGGCCGTATCCACGCTGATTTTGCCGTCCGCGGCTTCGCCTCCGAGCCGGGTCCACTGCTTCCGGGCAGAATCATAGGTGAAGACCGCCGCTTGACGATTTGCTGCTGCCTTCCCTACATCGTAAGCCAGCGTCAGCTTAATCGGCTTATCCAGGCTACTGCCGGTGCTGCGCGTCACTTCAAAAACCGGGCTGACTCTCTCCCGCCCCCCGCCGGTAAGCCCGGTAGGATCCGCGATTTTTCGGATGCCGAACGTGACGGTTTCCTTCGAGACTCCGGCAGGAACCTCGATTCCGATTTCGTTCCCAAGACCGGTTCTCCCCCCTTCGCCGGGCTTCAGCGTAAGTTTACCGGTCTCTCCGTCAGGCTGCGAACCTCCCGCGCCGCTTGAGCCGCCGCCTGCACCCGGCCCGCTGCCCCCGTCTCCCGGATCAGGGTCCGGCCCCGAGTGTTGGATCGATTCTTTTAAGCGGGCGTTCAAATCGCGAAGCGTGTCGATAACCGTTTCGAAGCGGACCGGATATTGAAGCAGCAGATTCTCCACCTGCCGGCGTAAATCCGGGCTGCCTTTTCCCGTGGACAGCAGCTTGGCGGATTCGGAGATCAATGCCTGGTAAGGCACCATTTTATCGTCGCCGGATACTTCGAACTCGTAGATCGAGTACCCGTACTTAGTCCCGTCGACCGGCTTTCTCTCGACTCCCTGAAATTTGACGTACCTCGCCTTTACAGGCTGAAAGTCGATGATGTCCAGCTTGCCCGCGGAAGCCAGTGTCTCGTCACTCCCTTTGACATTGGTCCATGTCTGCTTGTCTTCGGATACGAGAAGCTTAAATTTCTCCGCCGCCGTCTCCCATCCGATCTGGACTTTGTTGATCGTTTGAGACTTGCCGAGATCGACGATCATCCATGAAGCGTCATCGTACGCGCTCGACCACCGGGTGAACAAATTGCCGTCGATCGAATTGCCCGGCGTATGCTCGGGAGCTTCGAGGGGAGAAGACTCCGCTTTTTGATGAAGAGCCAGATTATTGACATCCAGCAGAGGCAGAAATTCATTGTAAATGTTCATATTGTCGATCGCGCCTTTAAAAGCGTTCGTCTCACTTCCGATTTTCTGAACCGGCAGCATCAGCGTCTGAATGCGTCTGACCGGAAGCCCGAGTTTTTCGGCGTACTCATTGCCGTTCACATAAAGAGAAACACCCGCCGCATCCCCCGTCAAGTAAAGATGCGTCCATTTGTCAGCCGGCACCTCATAGTTGAAGACACTGTCGTAATCCTCTTTGGAAAAGCCCAATTTGCCCGTTTTTCCTTGCTTCAGCTTGATTTTCCCCATAGGAGACTCCATCAGTACGGCATCTTCCGGGTTATCACGTTCAGGCTTGATCCACATGGATACTGTCCAGCCGAAGCCCATCGTGTCGATCGGAGTTTCGACGTAGCTTTTACCGCCCCGGAGATAGACCGCTTTCCCGTATTTTCCTTCCGTAAAAGCAATATTCTCGCCTTTTCCGTGAAGCTTGCTGCCGGAAGTGTCCACTGTCCCCCCGTCGAACGGATACCGGATCACCAGGCCGTCCGGCCGGTCTGTAGAGACACGGTGCAGGCGGTTCACGCCGGGTGCTTCGCCGATCTCCGCAGCCGTCGCCATAAAGTCGTCATAATCATTGCCCTCCCTTGCTCCCTGCCACATTTTCTCCGAAAGAACCTGCATTGCGGGCAGCATACGGATATGAGAATCATCCATCGAAACGCCGGTTTCATACGAAATATCGTTCCAGATGGCGAACATGCCGCCTTTCAGCCGCGGAAGCCCGTAGGGCAGCGTAACGCCCGGCCATTTCACAGGCTCCCACTGCCGGTAAAGAAACGGGGTATTTAAATAATCCCGGTACAGCCGCGGAACGAGATACATATAGTTGGTATCGAAATTGACGATGTCATAACCCAAATCCATCGCCTGCTTCGGACCTCCGTACGGCTCATACCAAATGCCCATGGTGGCCTCGTTGCTGATGGGAGTCGTCCCCGCGTATTCATTCAGGCCGCCCCAAAGATGCGGATGCTTGCCCTTGCTGTTGATGTGCTTGATCAGCGTATCCATATAGCCGCGGAAAACTTCTTTGGAAGGCCCCCCGTATTCGTCCGTTCCGATATGAACATCCGGCCCGAGAAACGTCGGTTCCCCGTTGTTGTAGCCGTCGATATATTCGTCGAAAAGACTTTTGACAAAATCCACGGTTGCGGGCTTCGAAATGTCAAGCGTGTGGTCCGTGCCGAGTGAAGGATCGTAGGTCGTGAATATCCGCGAATGCCCCGGCGTGTCGATTTCAGGAATAATGTTGATGCTGTAATCGCTTCCAAGTCTCTGCAGCTCGCGGAATTCCTCCTTCGTGTAATGGCCGTCGGAGCTCGCCAGGCCGGGATAACGCTCGCTTTCCAGACGGAAGGCGGCCCGCTGCCCGTTCTTGAACGGAACGCCGACATCGTCGTTCAGATGAATCTGGAGATCCGTCATCTTGTACCAGGCCAGCAGTTTGACATAGTCCCGCAGAAAATCAATCGTGTAAAACTTCCGGGCGACATCGATCATCAGCCCCCTCGTTTCGTACTTGGGGTAGTCGCGCGCCGTTCCGGCTGGAAGATGCCGTCGCTCCGGATCTCCTTTCAGAATCTGCAGCACCGAGCGGGTTCCCCAGAAAATGCCTTTCGTTTCCTGAGCTGTAATGGTCACGTTGTCTTTCACATCCAGCAGGTAGCCGCCCGCGCCGAGATGCTTCAAGGCCGGATCCAGGATCATGACTAGGTCCCCGGCGGATGCTTTTTTGCCTTGAACGACCTGCGGACTAAGTCCGGTCATCTCTTTCAGATCCGTCCGGACTATCTCGGCCGTCTTCAGCAAAGCGGGGTCGCTGATCACGATCCTGGAGGAGGCCGTCAGAGCGAAGCGGCCTGTTCCACCGGCCCATTCGCGCAGCGAAGGAATGACCTTCGGTTCGGGATTGCGATCCGGCGTCTGGGTGTACAGCCCGGGAACATGCACGCCGATGTTGCCGGTCACTGCTTTCCGGGCGGGATCCGCTTCACTCTCCACCTGCAGAAGGAGCTGAACGGTGCGGTCCGTTAGCGGCGGGTGGATGCGGCCTTCTTTGTCAATGACCGGCAGGGCGTCACTGCCGTAGACGGATATTTTATAGCCGGGCGGCATGGGCGGCAGCGTAAGTGAGGTCTGTCCCTTAACGACCGGGTCAAGCTTCTGAATACCTCCGATAATTTTAGCGATAGGGTCCTCTTGGTACACTTCGAATTCGTAAAAAGAATACCCGTACAGGATGCCGTCGCTTGCCGGCGCCCGCTCCACTCCCTGGAACTTGACGTATCTTGCTTCGCGGGAAGGAAAATTCAGCACCTCCATGCCCCCTTCGCATTGGATCAAGCCGTCGTTTTCCTTAATATTCTCCCATACGTCCCCGTATACGGAAGTAAGCACACGGTATGATTTGGCGGGGGTCTGCCAGTGAATCACCACTTGGCCGATGTCCTTTTTGCCGCCAAGGTCCACCTCGAACCATGAATCATCCGTTTTGGCGGACGACCAGCGGGTCCCTTTATCCCCATCGACGGCCATCTCGGGAAACAGACCGTAATCCACCTCGTTGCCCGAAGCTTTGACGGATTTTTTCAGGGCAAAATTTTCGCCGCTGCCGGACGGCGCGCTCAGAAAAGGCCCCGGACGTTGTTCGGGAGCCGGGCGTTCCGCCGGTCCGCCGTACGTTTCTTCCGCAACGGGGATAGCCTCCGGAGCAGTTCCCGTCTGCACATCCGCCGCTCCCGGGCTCTTCGGATTTGGACCCGCATGGACCGCAGGCTGGCCCGCGCTTAAAACGATCGAGAATCCAAGTACAAATGTGAGTATTCGTGAAAGTTTCGCTTTCAGTCCTTGATTTGTCTTCATTGACTCATCCTCATTTCTCTGAAGGAGTGGAGATCGTTTTCTACCCTGCGTTTTAGCGGTAAGGCTGGGCCGCACACTGGCTGTTTTTCCGTTTCGTCATTTACCTCCTTTCGATGCTTGATGCGATGAATAGACCCATCCACTGTTAATACTATAAGGTGCCCATCCCTGTGAAAAAGAGATATCTTCTTACATTTATATACAATCGTTTACTTTGGTCATTAGACACTTTCTTTCTGATGTATAAAGTGGACCGTTGGATCGCGAGAGCCCGAATTCCGCACAAAACAAAAAAAGCCCGTGCGGTGCACGGACTTTTTATCGCAAAACTCCACACTTTATTGTCTCTCTTCTCTGTCTATAATCTGTGAAACGCCGGTGAACCGGCCTATTCTTTAACCGCACCCACTACGATGCCGGTTACGAAATAGCGCTGCAGGAAAGGATAGACGAGCAGGATCGGCAGGGCGCTGATAAAGATCTGCGACGCCCGGATCGTACGCTGGGACAGGCTGGCAACGGCTGCCGGATCCAGCTTCGACATATCGGCCTGCACGATAATCGTCTGCATAAACGTGGCGAGGGGAAGCTTCTCGGAATCCCGGATATAGATGATCCCGTCGAAATAGGAGTTCCAGTGCCCGACCATCATAAACAAGGAGACAGTGGCGACGACGGGCAGGGAAACGGGCAGGTACACGCTGAGAAAAGTGCGGAGCTGGCCGGCTCCGTCAATGAAAGCCGCTTCCTCCAGGTCTTTGGGCACCGTACGGAAGAAATTCATAAGCAGAATGATGTTAAAGACACCCACAAGCCCCGGAAGAATCAAGGCCATCAGCGTATTCATGAGCCCGAGCTTCAGGATCAGAATATAGCTTGGAATGAGTCCGCCGCTGAACAGCATCGTCACGACGAAATACCAGAGATACAAATTGCGTGCGCGAAATACGTGACTTTCTTTGGACAGCGCGTAGGCGGCAATGGTATTCACTACCAGAGCCATCGCCGTTCCGAGCACCGTTCTCTGCACGGATACCCACAGGGACGACAAGAAATTCGCGTTGTCGAATGTTTTCGCGTAAGCTTCGAACGTAAAGCCGATCGGCCAGAACGTAACCAGGCCCGCGTTCGCCGGTGCCGATGCGCTGAGGGACACCATCAGCAGGTGGTACAGAGGCAGCAGGCACAGAATGGCCAGAACCGTTAAAAACACGTTGTTGAACAGGCTGAATATCCGGTAAGGCAGTGTTTTATGATACATCCGCTCTCTTCCCTTCTAGAAAATTCGGTATCCGGCAAACCGGTAGGCCAGCCTATACGAGACCGCGATCAGGATCAGACTGATGAACGATTTGAACAAGCTGACGGCCGTGGCAAAGCTGAACTGTCCGCTGAGCAGACCTTCCCTGTACACGAACGTGTCGATGATATCGCCCTGCTGGTAAATGAGCGGGCTGTACAGGTTAAACACCTGGTCAAAGTTCGCGTTGAGCACGTTGCCGAGCGCCAGAGTCGCAATGACGATCGTAATCGGGATAAGCGCGGGAATCGTAATGTAGAACGTCTGCTTCCAGCGCCCGGCCCCGTCTACTTCCGCCGCTTCGTACAACGACGGATTAATGCCGGAGAGCGCCGCCAGGAAGATGATCGTGTTAAAACCGAATTCCTTCCAGACGTCACTGAAAATAATGGTAAACCGGAACCAGCTGCCGTCTCCCAGGAAGAAAATCGGCTTGACGCCGAACATGGCCGTAAGAAACTGGTTGATTAGTCCGGTTTGAGCGAGCATATCGATCAATATTCCCGATAAGGTCACCCAAGACAGGAAATGCGGCAAATAAACGAGCGTTTGGATCGTTCTTTTCAGCGCCATCTTCCGCACTTCGTTAAGCAGCAAAGCAAAGAAAAACGGAATGATCAGATTCATGACCATTTTCGAACAGGCGAAGAACAACGTGTTCCACGTGATTTTCAAAAAATAATCGTTCTCCCACATATACCGGAAATGCTTCAAACCGACCCAGGGAGAGCCGGAAATTCCCAGCGCGGGTTTATAGTCCTGGAAAGCCATAATAATCCCCGACATGGGGATATACGAAAATATAAATACGAGAACAGCCGCCGGCAGAACCATAAAGTGAAGAATCCAGGGCTGCTTGTAGCCTTTTTTTGTGTCTGTGCGCCGGGCTTTTCCGGCCTTGACCTGCTGCACCGTGTTCACTCCCATCGCTCTCTCCCGCCCCAAAAAATTATTTTGTGTGTTCGATCAATCTCTGCTATAAATAGTAGCAAGCATTTCGGAAAGCTGACTATAGTACAATGTTAGGCTTCCATAGGGATTTATTAGGGCAGTGGCTGGAGGAGATGGGATGAGTTTGGGATTAGCGGGAATTGCTGCGAAGGTTCGGGGAAAGGCGCGGTACAGATTCAGTCTGTTCGCCAAAATGAACGGCTTGATTATCTTGCTTTTTATCCCGATTATTCTTGTGTATACGTATTCAAACGACGTCACTTTCAATGTCGTCAGCTCGGAGCTGCAGAAGTCGAATACCAAGCAGCTTACTTTTTTGTCCAGTCAAATCGATTCGCGCATTAGTCAGATGATGGAGTTCAGCCTGGTCTTCTCCAGGGACCCGAACGTCCAAAAATTCAACGGGCTGAACATCTGGGAGGACCGCTACGACCGCATGCAGACACGGTACGTCATTCAGGAGAAAATGGCCCTTCAGTCCAGAGTGACCGATATTTGGCCGGCCCGGTATGCCGTCTACTCCCAGCAGAACAAAGACATTATCTCCAATTACAAATCGCCGGCGTACGACGAGAAATATTTACAGAACAACCGGAGCGGAAAATGGACTTACGGGGACGGTACCGGCGAAGGTCACGGAGGGCTGGACGCTTTCTACTGGTTCTATAACGATTCCCTGTCCCAGCCGGGCATGTTGACGGGCAGCAGTCTCGTCATCGAAGCGAGCTTCAGTTACGAAAATATCCAGAATATGCTGGATACGTACAAAGCGGGCGGACAGGGCGATCCGTTCTTTTATCATAAAGGGAGCACGCCGATCCTGAACCGCAGCGCGGATAAAAATTTGACGGGAGAATTGATCGGCTACCTGGACGAGCATTCCCCCGACAACACGACGCAGCATGTCGTCAAGCTTGACGGCAAAAATTATCTGGTAAGCTCCGTAAAATCGTCCTATCTCGATTGGCATCTGGTTGATGTGGTTCCGCTCGATCAGATCCTGGGGCCGATTTCGTTTAGCCGGAACCTGTTCTATTTCTCTATGCTGCTGATGTTCCTTGTCGGTATTGCGGCTTCGATTCTGCTGTACCGCAACGTTCAGAAGCCGATTCTCAAGCTGATTAACGGGCTGCGCCGTGTACAGCGCGGTGATTACACTGTCCGGCTGCATACCCGGGACCATAACGAATTTTCGTTTCTGTTTTACCGGTTTAACGATATGTCACGTCAGATCCAGGATCTCATCGAGAACGTGTTCAACGAAAAAATCCGTGCCCGGGAAGCGACACTTAAGCAGCTTCAGGCCCAGATTAATCCGCATTTTCTGTATAACTGCCTGGGCTATATTATTAATATGGCCCAGATGAAGGACGAGGAAGCCGTCGTTGCGATGGCGTATAATTTGAGCGCCTATTACCGCTATACGACGCGGATGGAACGGGAAACGGCCTCGCTGGAAGAAGAGATCAAGCTGCTCGTGAACTATCTCGATATCCAGAAGCTCCGGAACGGCCGGATCGACTATAAGATCGACATTCCCGAAGAAATGCGCAGCCAGTCCGTTCCCCGGCTGATGCTTCAGCCGATTGTGGAAAACTCCGTTATCCACGGGGTCGGAAAATCATACACCTCCGGCCAAATCCGGATTACCGGCGAGATGGCGGACGGCTTCTGCAAAGTGTACGTGGATGACGACGGACCGGGATTGAACGCCGAACAAGAGAAGGCGCTGAACCGGAAAATGCAGGAGCCGCTGCAGGAAGAAATGGGCTGCGGCTTATGGAATACGAATCAGCGCATCATGCATCAGTTCGGAGACCGGTCCTATCTGGCTTTCGTCAAGTCGCCGCTCGGCGGACTCCGGACCGAAATCGTCTGGGAGATCCCCCCTGCCGCAAAAACATCCGGCTATAGAAGCCTGCAAGGAGACCTTACACATGCAAATGATCATCGTTGACGACGAATCCCACTGGGTGGACAACCTCGCATTGCACAAGCCTTGGCATGAATTCGGAATCGAACACGTACACAGAGCCTATTCCGCATTCGAAGCGCTGCAAATGATCGATACGCATCCGATCGATATCGTGATCTCGGACGTGCAAATGCCCGAGATGTCCGGTATCGAGCTTATCGAACGCATACGAATCCGCGACAAGAAGATGAAATGCATTATCTTGTCCGGACATTCGGAGTTCGAATATGCCAAAAAAGCGCTCCGGCACAACGCCGTCGATTATCTCCTCAAGCCGCCGACCGACCAGGAGCTGTTCGGCGCCGTCAAAACGGCCATCGATCAGCTCAATGCCGAATGGGAGCTGGTCAGCTCGCTGGAGCGCACCCGGCATACGCTTCGCGAAAATCTGCCGATTCTGCGCGGGCAGCTCCTGCTGGAAGCCCTGCAGGGCCGGCGTCTCTCGGTGGACGAATGGCACCGCAAGCTGAGCGACTACGGACTGCCGTTCGATTTCGGGGACAGCGCGCTGATGCTGGTCCGGCTCGAAGAAGAATTCGGCCGCTACAAGAACAACGGACAGCCGTTGATCGAATATGCGATCATGAACATGGCCGAAGAAATTCTCGGCGAATTTATGGAAGTCTGGGGCGTTAAGGAAGAGCACGGCTATCTCGTCTTCCTCCTCCAGCTTAAAGAAACCGCAAGCGCCGCAGGCCAGGAAAATCTCCTGGAGAAGCTCTCCCAGCAGCTTCAGTCCAAAGTGAAGCAGTTTCTGCAGGGCTCTCTCTCCATCGTTATCACGGAATGGTTCGCTTTCCCGGAGCAGCTGCCCGACCGGTTCCGGCAGGCTTCCGCCTATTTCCGGGAAATCGTCGGCGACGAACGGGATTTTGTTGTACGCGTCAACGAAGTCGACCACACACCGGCGCAAGGGCCGCTAAACGCGCTGTACGTGCCGCCCTCCCTCGTCAACCTGCTGGAGGCGGGTCACTGGGATGCCGCCGAAGCCAAGCTGGCGGCCGTATGTACGGAGCTGGAGGACAAATGGCCGGAATCGTGGGAGCACTGCATGGAAGCCGGCTTCCTCATCACCGCTTCCTTCAGCAATCTCGCCCACCGCAGCGGCTATACGCTAACGAAGCTGCTCGGGTCCGACGATATGGAGGCGCTTCAGAGCGGAGAAGCGTTCGTTTCGATCAAGAAGCTCGGAAACTGGTCGCGGAGCGTGCTCCACAAGCTGAAAGAAGTCAGCTCCAGCAGCGTGAAGGATAGCCGCTCCCAATACGTGAAGAAGATACAGGAATATGCGGACAAGCATTTGCACGAGGACGTGTCCCTGCGGGCTCTGGCGGACCATGTCAATCTGCACCCGACCCATTTGTCCAAAATTTACAAAATCGAGACGGGAGAAGGCATCAGCGATTATATTTCCCGGCTTCGCATGGAGCGCGCCTGCCATCTGCTCAAGGCCACCGGCAAGAAAGTGTATGAAATCAGCATGGAAATCGGCTATATGGACCCCGCCTATTTTATCAAAGTGTTCAAGCGCCATTTCGGTGTGACGCCGCAGGAGTACCGGGACGGGGCTTTATTACCATGACAGATTCCTATCGAAACTAACAAACTCATATAGATGCTTTCCCCGGAAAGTTGATACAGTAACACATGTAAGGATCACACAAGTAGGGGGAAATGATGAATGGTCAAGTTAAGAAAATTGGGATCGGTTCTCATCACGGCCAGCCTTGTCACGCTTACGGCCTGCAGCGGGGCATCCAATGACACAACGAAAGGCAGTACGGCTTCCTCCGGAGCCGAAGCCGCCTTCTCCAAAGGAAAATATGATCCGCCGATCGAAATCAGCTCCGTGCTGATGCCTAAGAAATATGTACAGGGCGATACCAAAGAAAACAACGTCCACGACCGATGGATGCTGGAAACGTTAGGCATTAAGCATAAGGATACCTGGTATCCGGCCAATGATGACCAATATAAGCAAAAGCTTCAGCTCGCGATCGCTTCGGGAGAAAAATTGCCCGACTTCGTATCCGTACCGACCAATCCGGTACTCACCAACCAGCTCATCGATTCCGGCCAGTTCATGCCCATTGACGAGCTTTTCGACAAATATGCCAACAAAATATTAAAAGACCATTCCGCAGCGCACCCGGAATTGTGGTATCCGTTCACGAGAGACGGCAAAAAATACAATATGCCGATTATGGAGTATACCGACAATGACGACACACTGCTGTGGCTGCGCGAAGACTGGATGGAAAAGCTGAATCTCCAAGCGCCTAAGACGATTGCCGACCTGGAAGTCATTATGGACAAATTCAAAAACCAGAATCCGGACGGCCTCGCTCCGAAGGACGTTTTTCCGCTGGCGATTTCACTGAAAAACAATACGAACACCTGGATGGGTTCGCTTGACTGGCTGTTCGGCGCTTACGGAACGATTCAGGAGCAGTGGAACAAGGACGCTTCCGGCAACCTCGAATACGGCTCCACCAACCCGGGCGCCAAAGAAGCCCTCGCCAAGCTGAAGGAATGGATGGACAAAGGTTACATCCATACGGATTCCGCCTTGTGGGACGAAGCCAAGTCGGCGGAAAGCTGGACCAAGGGAACCGCGGGCATTCTGCCCGGAGCGAACTGGGTACCGGACTGGCCCGCACCGGATCTGCTTAAGAACGTAAAAGGCTCGAAATATAAAGCTTACCCGATACCCGCCGGGCCTGACGGCAAAATCGGGACGAAATGGCAAAATTCCGGCGTTAACGCCAGTATTATGATCAACAAAGACGCCAAACATCCGGAAGCCATTTTCCTGTATTACAACTACCTGCTCGACAATCTGGCTAACCCGGCTGCCGGAAGCAAGTACGAATACGGATTCGCGAAAGGGTACGACTGGGACATTATTGACGGCAAACCGACCAGCGACAAGGAGAAAATCAAAGATTTCTCCAATGAGTTCCCGTTCTTGACCGGTCCCGCCCGTATTCCGGATCTGTATATGAAAACGCTCGTGAAGCTCGCCGACGGCAAGACTCCCGAGACACCTTACGAGAAGCAGATGGCCGAATTCCGCAAACCGGAAAACTGGGCGGCGGCCAAAATCGTCATGTCCCAGCAGGACATCCGCAAGCAGAACTATTTCACCGGGGCGGCTACGCCGACGATGGTGTCCAAGTGGAACCTTCTCCGTCAATCGGAAATGGAAACGTTCAACAAAATTATTTACGGCAAACTGCCTATCACCGCTTTTGACGAATTTGTCGCCAACTGGAAAGCAAACGGCGGCGAACAAATTACGAAAGAAGTCAACGACTGGTATAAGTCGGTCTCGTCCAAATAGCGGTTTCATCGAAAAAAGCCCGGCAAACGGATCGTTTAGCGATCTGCTGCCGGGCTTTTTGGTTTGGAAAGCGGAAGCCCGGAACTTACCTCCGGACTTCCGTTTTTTTCATGTGCTTATAGTGCTTAGAATACCGTCCTTACCGGTCCGTCCCGCATTCTCTCCTAGATCGTCTCAGTTCCTTTGACTGCCCTCTTCGGCAAGAAACGCATCCACGTGACGGGTGTATTTCTCGTACCACAATTCCCATTCCTTCTTCCGGGAAGGCATTTCCTCCCCGTCCAGCAGGAGCCGGACAACCTGCAGGCATACGTGCCAGCCTGCAAGATCTTTCGGGGTAATTTAGGGATCGGATAGATGAGCTATTACTTACATCTGAACTGTCGTTTGCGCAGAGTAGTGAGCATATTTTGGTTACTGGATATGAAAATGAAAATAAAGTACAATCTGGATTGCCTAGTTATACGTGACTTAACTGTAAAGCAAAAAAGGAGCAACACCTATTCATTAGGCATTGCTCCTTTTTTGCTTTCTTAATAATAAGTGTATCCAAAATCATGGCTTATATTCAGGGTTTCATTCGGTTTGATGGTAATTCGTTTCACCTCATGCTTGTTCATTTGCAAAAAGAATTTGGAAAAGTCATCCCAATCTCTCAAGAGAGGTTTCAGAGTACTTACCACATATTCACTTAGGGGTTCTAGACTTCTGCGCTTTGTTTTACTTGAAGAAATTACTGCATAGTAGTCACCTGCGTCAATGGAATTAATTTCGAAATTTCCGTATCCATTTGCGCTTTTGTAGTACAAGCTAGTGTTGTTATCAGGTGTATAACCAAATGTAAAACGACGTGATTGTTCTTCAGTTATGCTGTTCTTGTCGAAGTTGACGGGAATCAGGTAAACTCTGGCATCAATATCTGGTTTTGTTCCTATATATTCATTATATCGCCATGTGATAGTTCCTTTTAGATTTCCTTTACCTTTGTTTTCTGTATTTGTGTTTCCTTTAGGTGTGCTTGTTCCACTATCTTTGCTTGGTTGTAATCCTGCAATAATATTTTTAAGTTTTTCTTTTGTAGCAGCATCAGTTAGTGGATGTGTATTTAACTTTTGATAAGGATCTGCTCCTTTTTCGATTAGCAACTTGACTCTATCAACATGATCTCCCGATGCTGCTGCTAAAAGTGGAGTCCTTCCATAGTCAGTAAGTACATTTGGATTGGCACCGGCATCCAATAACATTCTCAAAACTTCGGTGCCTTCATTTGACTTGCTAGAAGCCGTATAAATTAAGGCAGTTGCGTGATCATTTGCTGCAAGGTTTGGATCTGCCCCACCTTTTAACAATAGTTGCACGACATCTTTTTCAGATCTCATTGCTGCATAGATCAGTGGAGTTCAACCATACTCATCTGCTTTGTTTACATTGGCGCCATGACTTAAAAGAATCCTAATAACATCAGTTGAGCTTTCTTGTGCAGCTATCAAAAGTGGAGTTCTAGAATACTTATCTAAGGAATCTATTGGAACATTTTTTTTAATGTGTTCTTCTAACAATTTTGTATCATTGCCAAAAGCCGCATCATGTATCGTTGGTTTTTCATTAACAAAAATAGATACCCAACTAGATACAGACGACCAAGTGATTATACCTCCGCTTGCTTCTGTAACAAAACGTAACGGTACAAGAGTATTGCCATTGGCAAGTCTAGGTGCTTTTTCTAGTTCCTTTTTTCACCGTTAACGAACGCAAATTTTTCCCCTATGGTCAGTTTAATTTCTAGGTTGCTTTTTGTGCCTGTAACTTCTAGTTTGTTCCCATCCCATTTAATAGACAAACCTAATTTTTCAAAGATTGGTCTAAACTGAACGAGTGTGGTGCCATCTTCAAGTACGGGATTCTCATCAAATTTAATTTTCTCATTATCTAATGAAACATTAATATCCGTAGCCGATGCTCTTCCCGGAACTACAACAAACAATGCAAATAATGCAAAACCCATAATCATCGTGTAAATTCGTTTTTTCATAAAGACCCTCCATTAGCTTGTTTGCTCAACTTAATCTGGTTGCAAATTCAGAGTATTTCCCATAGACTTCCTCCCTGCTGTTTGTCACTACAAAATAGGACTAAATACCCTGCCAGAAAAACATAACATGGGTTTTGAATATTACAATATTTTCTTGGGCACAAAACAGATGAAAAAAGAGCAACACCTATTGTTAGGCATTGCTCCTTTTTTCACTTCCATCATACTATATGCTTATTGCCATTTCGTGTCAGAACTCTTAAGGACGACTTGTCCTTTTGGCTTACCAGATCCACCGTAGACTGTTACAGTATAATCGCCGGAGGGAACAGTTGGACTGCTATCGTTGTTTATTGCTTCTACCGTTCCACCTGCTTTAACCGTCTTATCAAAAATAACCTTATTCTTAGCATTGTGTTTTACTTCGATTCTGAAATCATATGCTCCTGTATTTTTGGCATACAGTTTGATATTCGGATATCCAACTGTGATGGAATAACTGGTGCTAGGGTCCACAACATTGCCATTCAAATCCCAAGTTAATGTATCTTTGATCGCGTAAGGAGTGATAATACCACTGGATTGGGAACTTTCATTCACGGAAACACTAGAATTTCCACTAAGTGCAGAAGTGGCACCTGCTGGTGCAACCGAAATCAATAAAGCAGAAGAGAGAAGAGTTGCAGCAGCCGCTAATTTGGAAAAAGTTTTTTTCATTGTTGACACTCCTTTATAATAGTTTCTATTTGATACATTATCATCATATAATTACAAATTATGGATTTCAACAGTTGCTGTGCATTGTGTCACCAACTTACCAAAAAAGGTTATCATATTACCAATTTACTATATATGTATATAATTAAAACGCAATGAAAAAGAGCAAAACCTATTGTTAGACATTGCTCTCTTCTGAAATTTGCTATTTAGATTTCAAGGTGTCGATAGCTACACTTATTAGTCCTTCCCCCACCTCGCTCATTTGAACCCCCAAAGCTTCTAGAACATTTCTAATCGTATCGAAAGTCCCTAAAGCTGGTCATAACTTGAACGACACCGCCACTCTCTATGTAAACGGCGTCGCGGCCTATACAAACCTTCCGGTCGCGAATGCGGGTGCGCTTAAAGCGGCAACAACCGTAAAAATGGTTCATTCCACGCTGGATAACCAGGACAAAAACAGCTACACCAACGCTTCTTTCAGCAACGTGCTCGTGCAATCGCAATCCGGCGGCAGCTACACACAACTTTCCCGAGCAATATTTCTCCAGACTTCCCGCTCGGCGGCAAAGGGGATTATGTGATCAATTCGAGCAATCCGCTGGGTACCACGTTAAAAGCCGGCAAATAAAACGACGGCTGCATAACCGGACGGGAGCGCCATCCGTGTGCGATACGGCTCGTACACCGCTCGCCTATTTAAAAAGAACCGCTTTGCGCGGTTCTTTTTTTGTATTACGGGAGGAAACCGGAATTTCTAAACTAAAAGTTTAAAGTCCTAAGATAATCTTTATGTGCACCGACTCCCTAAAATCCCCGCGTTATTGCCGCTTCCTTATCACTTGCATTCATGTTGTATAGTGAGGCTGTAGGATGAAAGGAGAGGTTGATATGTACGTTAAGCATGAGCGGCCCGGTCCCATGGAGTATGCCGAGTTGAGGAAACTCGCAGGGTTAGCTCCCTTGGAAGAAGCCGCAGCCGCGGCCGGTTTGAACGGCTCCATTTTCACGGTAGTTGTGCGTGACGAGAAATCCCGGCTCATGGGAATGGGAAGAATCGTCGGGGATGGAGCCTGCTATTTTCAAGTGGTGGATGTACTGGTGCATCCTTCTTGCGGGGAACAAAGAAGCGTTGTCGAAGAAAGGATTATGCAGGAACTTGTCAGGTACCTCGATGAGAATGCGTCCGAAGGATCACAGGTGTTCGTCATTTCGGATACGCCGGGAATCCGGTTGTACCAATCCTTCGGGTTTAAGCTGATGTATCCGGACTTTTACGGAATGTCGAGAAATTCCCGGCTCCCCGTTTAAAAGGCTCGGAAGATTGATCAGGGGCGAGTTTAGCGTAAGCCACGGGTGAGCCTCGGATGAACCTCGGTTCGCTCCTGTGGGCAAATGCTTGCTGGCATGTCTGAAGCTTCCCCTTCCATAGAGAAACGCGCCCGCCGAGATCGGCCCACACACGAATAAAAAGGTTCCTGAACCTGCCTTGAGAACAAGGCGGTACATGAACCTTTTTAGGTCTTGCATTTCCGTACCGGAATGTACCGCCCCTACCCCATCAGCTGCTTCACAAGCTCACGGTTCCGTTTCTTGAAGATATCGTTATGGGAAGAAACCATGCCGGTTTTATCCGAGCCCGGCTGGATATACTGCTTCGCCTGGTTGACCGCGTTCGCCGCATCCTGGAAAGCGCCGGCGATTAAATGCAGCTTGCCGTCATGCTTCAGAATATCCCCGGCGGCATAAAGCCCTTCCACCGTCGAGACGCTTGAAGCGCTGCCCGCAATGTAGAAATCATCCGCCAGTTCAATCTCTAGTCCACTGCTTTTGAGCAGGGTGCTGTCCCGTTCATAGCCGTGATTGATGATCACTTCATCGACCGGCAGATGGGTGAGCTCGCCCGTCAAGTGATTCGTCAGCTCGACATACTCGATGATGTCATGGCTGGAAGCGGCGATCAGCTTCGTAATCGACGAATTCAGGAAGCAAACGGCGGAGCTCTCCATCAGCTGCTTGACCTGCGCTTCGTGACCGGTGAGCGCCTCCTTGCGGTGAGTCAGATAGACCTGCTTCGCTACGGGTTCCAGCTCGTTCGCCCAGTCGACCGCCGAATTTCCGCCTCCGGAAATGACCACCGTCTTGTCCTTGAAGCGCTGCAGCGATTTCACCGTGTAGTTCAAGTTCGAAACCTCGTACCGCTCCGCTCCCTCGATTTGCAGCCTTTGCGGCTTCAAGATCCCTCCGCCGACAGCCACGATAACCGTTTTGGAATAATGCTTCTGTCCGGAAGCCGTATGTAAAATAAAAATTCCTTCATCGTCGCGGTTAATCGACTCCACCTTTTCATTCAACACCACTTCGGGACGGAACGTTAACCCCTGTTCCACCAGCTTTTCAATGAGTTCAGCCCCTGGAAGCGGCGTATGCCCCCCCACATCCCAGATCATTTTCTCCGGATACACATGAATTTTCCCGCCCAAATGCGGCTGAAACTCGATGATCTTCGTTTTGAGTTCCCTTAACCCACTATAGAAAGCGGAGTAGAGACCCGCCGGCCCCCCTCCAATGACAGTTACATCGAATAGTTCTTTCTCGTTCATGTTCCCGCACTCCTTGCCTTTAAGTTGTGATTGATTATCATTCTCAATAAAATATACGATCTTTTCTTAAATTTTACAAGTCCAAATGCGGGTTGACAAATGTTTGTCCCCCTATTAAAGTATGTAATGTACTGATGATGATAATCATTATCAATGATAACGGCGTTTATTTTTACACACCTATTGGAGGTCGCATGATGGTTCGCCTATATACAGATGAACTGAACATCGGGTACGGGGATCGTTTAATCGTTAAAAATTTGAGCGTGTCGTTTCCCGACCAAAAAATCACGACGATTATCGGCGCCAACGGCTGCGGCAAATCGACGCTGCTGAAAGCGGCTACCCGGATTATTTCCCATCAGTCGGGCTCCATCCTTCTGGACGGCGAACTGATTTCTAAGGAAAACACGAAGGTTTTGGCCCGGAAAATGGCCATCCTCCCCCAGTCTCCGGAAAGCGCTAACGGGCTTAAGGTCGGCGAGCTCGTATCCTACGGCCGGTTTCCGTATCAGACGGGCTTCGGCCGCTTAACGAAGAAGGACTACGAAGTCATCGATTGGGCACTGGAGGTCACCGGCACAAGGGAGTTCAAGTACCGCCCCGTTGATGCCCTGTCGGGAGGCCAGCGGCAGCGCGTCTGGATCGCCATGGCGCTCGCCCAGGAGACGGAAATCATTTTCCTCGACGAGCCCACCACATATCTCGATATGGCGCATCAACTGGAAGTTCTTGAACTTCTGCACAAGCTGAACCTCGAGCAGGGACGCACCATTGTTATGGTTCTTCACGATCTTAATCAGGCTGCCCGGTTCGCCGACTATATCATCGCCCTTAAAGACGGTGAAGTCGTAAAAGCCGGGAGCTGCGAAGAAGTGATCAGCCACGACGTTTTAAAGCAAGTGTTTCAAATCGACGCGGAGATCGGCCGCGATCCCCGTACGGGCAAGCCGATGTGCTGCACCTATAACTTAATCAAGGGAGATTGACAACATGAAAAGACTTATGCTTCCCGTTCTGCTCATTCTGGTTCTCACTCTGTCCGCCTGCGGCGCCAAACCGCAAAACAACGCCGACAAAGGAAACGCTTCGGATAGTAAACAGCCTGCAACCATTACCTACCAGTCCGAAAGCGGTCCCGTTGAAGTTCCCGCAAACCCTCAGCGTGTGATCGTGCTTTCCACCTTCGCCGGCAACGTTATGGCTCTCAACGTAAACCTCGTGGGCGTGGACTCCTGGTCCAAAAAAAATTCCCGCTTCGATAAATTAAAAGACGTTCAGGAAGTTTCCGACGAAAGTCTGGAAAAAATCATCGAACTGAAGCCGGACCTGATCATCGGCCTTTCCAATATCAAAAACGCCGACAAGCTGAAGCAGATCGCTCCTACCGTCACTTTTACATACGGAAAAGTCGATTATCTCACGCAGCATCTGGAAATCGGCAAACTGCTCAATAAAGAAAAAGAAGCCAAAGCTTGGGTCGACGATTTCAAAAAACGGGCGGCTAAAGCCGGCGACGACATCAAAGCCAAAATCGGTGCGGATAAAACGATTTCCGTCATCGAAAGCTTCGACAAGCAGCTGTACGTCTTCGGCGATAACTGGGGCCGCGGAACGGAAATCCTCTATCAGGAAATGAAGCTGAAAATGCCGGATAAAGTGAAAGAAATGGCGCTGAAAGACGGCTACTATGCTCTGTCCGCCGAAGTGCTGCCGCAATATGCCGGCGATTATGTCATCTTCAGTAAGAACCCGGATGCCGATAACGCGTTCCAGCAGACGGAAACGTACAAAAACATTCCCGCGGTTAAAAACGGTCATGTATACGAAGCAAACGCCAAAGAGTTTTACTTCAACGACCCGCTTACCCTCAATTATCAGCTCGATTTCTTTATCCAGCATCTCGGGAAATAGGCAGCACCCTCCTGAAGGGATTCTTTCTCGGAAGAATTCCTTCTTCCATTCCATACAGAAAAGATGAGACGGATGAACAAACAAAACCCGCGTATCCTTCCTTTTTCATACAAGCTCGCAGCCGGTATCTTCGTATTTGCCGGCATGTTTATGGCGGCCATGCTTTTCGGCGCGGCCGACGTTACCGTAAAGGATGTCTGGCTCGCTCTCACTTCTTCCTCATCGGACGGGCAGATCACCCTTCTCCGGGAAATCCGGCTTCCGCGCGAGGTTGCCGCCGTTTTCGTCGGCGCCGCGCTTGCCGTATCCGGCGCCGTTATGCAGGGCATGACCCGCAACCCGCTGGCGGATCCCGGCCTGCTCGGGTTAACCGCCGGCGCGAACGCCGCGCTCGCCTTCACGATCGCGTTCGTTCCGGCGGTGGGCTACTTCGGCATCATGACGGCCTGCTTCGTCGGAGCCGTTATCGGAGCCGGGCTCGTTTTCGGCATCGGGGCGCTCAAAAAGGGCGGATTCTCTGCGCTTAGAATCGTACTGGCAGGCGCATCCGTATCCGCCTTTCTTTATGCCGTGTCGGAAGGCATCGGGCTTATTTTCAAAATTTCCAAAGATGTGTCCATGTGGACCGCAGGCGGCTTGGTCGGTACGAACTGGAGCCAGCTTCAGACTATCGCCCCTTTTATCGCGGCGGGAATTCTCATCTCGTTTGTTCTTTCGAAGCAGCTCACCATTCTCAGCTTGAGCGAAGAAGTTGCCGTAGGGCTGGGCCAGAAGACGTTTCGGGTGAAAGCGGTCCTTTTTGTCGTCGTCGTTCTGCTCGCCGGCGCTTCCGTGGCCCTCGTCGGCAATATGGCGTTTATCGGCCTGCTGGTCCCCCATATCGTCCGTGCCGTCGTCGGAACCGACTACCGCTTCATCCTGCCGATGTCGGCTGTATGCGGCGCATCTTTCATGCTCTTCGCCGACACGCTCGCGAGGACCATCCACGCTCCGTATGAAACGCCTGCGGCCGCGATCGTAGCTATGCTGGGACTGCCTTTCTTCCTGCTCATTGAACGTAAAGGAGGGAGAGCCCTCTCATGATCCATCCTTCTCTGATCCGGAAACAGCGGCTCCTGGTCGCCGGCGCTATCGTGCTTATCGTCTTAACTATCGTGGCAGGCATGGGGCTCGGGTATTCTTCTTTGTCGTATGACCGCCTGCTTCCCACTCTGCTGGGCCAAGGGTCGTTCAAAGAAAATTTTGTTTTGTTCTCGATACGCCTGCCGCGTATTATTATCACCCTCCTGGCGGGAATGGGACTGGCCTTGTCGGGTGCGGTTCTTCAAGGTATTACCCGCAACGACCTCGCCGATCCGGGTATTATCGGAATCAATTCCGGTGCAGGCGTCGCCATTGCCGTTTTCTTTTTATTCGTCCCGATCGATCCCGGGTCATTTGTCTATTTGCTGCCGATCGTCGCTTTTGCAGGTGCACTCATTACCGCGTGCCTGATTTATCTTCTTTCGTACAGCCGGAAAACCGGCCTGCAGCCCGTCAGGCTTGTGCTGATCGGCGTAGGATTTTCCATGGCCCTGTCGGGCGTCATGATTGTGATCATCTCGTCCGCGGAACGGGTCAAAGTCGATTTTATCGCAAAATGGCTGGCCGGCAGCATCTGGGGAGCGGACTGGCCTTTTATCGGCGCCGTTCTTCCGTGGCTGGTCCTCCTCATTCCGTTCGTCCTCTATAAAGCTAACCGCTTGAACCTGCTCGGCATGAGCGAAAGCGTAGCGGTCGGCGTCGGCGTAGCGGTCGAAAAAGAGCGGGCAGGCCTCCTGCTGGCGGCCATCGCACTGGCGGCTTCCGTCGTTTCCGTAACGGGCGGCATCTCCTTCATCGGTCTTATGGCGCCCCATATCGCAAAATCGCTCGTAGGCCCGAGAAATCAGATGTTCATCCCCCTCGCCATTCTTCTCGGCGGCTGGATGCTTCTCGCTGCCGATACGATCGGACGCAACATTATCGAACCCGACGGCATCGCCGCAGGTATTATGGTCGCCTTGATCGGTGCCCCGTACTTCATCTCTTTATTGCTGAAAAAGTAAAAAGAAACCCGTCGGCGCAAAGGCTGACGGGTTTCTTTTGTTGTGCCCGGCTTGAGTAAAGCGTTTATTTGGGACGGGATACCGCAGTATCCCATCCCTTGTGCGCAAAGTTTCTACACGGCCCGGGACTCGATCAGCGTCCCTTTGACGATAATCCGGTGGGTCGGATTTTTCATCGGGTGGCAAGTGATAAGTGTAATTTCACTATCCTTGCCGTTGCCTTGAAGTACCTCCACCTGCTCGGGGAGTACGTACCGCTTCTCTTGGACTCGGTAAATGAACCTGCCCGAGGACGTGTCCACTTCGATCGTATCGCCTTGGGTCATTTCATCCAGCCGGTTAAAATTTTTACCGTAGGCGAAATTCCGGTGACCCGCAACGGCATAGTTTCCGATTTGCCCCGGCTTCCCCGTCTTGGCGATGCTCGCAAGAGAAATCTTCAAGTTTTCTTTGGTGGCGTCCGTCAGAATGGGGAGCTTCAGCCGGATTTTATCGATCACCAGAATTCCCTCGATGTTTTTCCCCCCTGTCGCAAGCGTAATGGAATCTTCTGTTGTGCTTGGGGCTTGTCCGGCAGAAGAAGCGTCTGTTTCGTTCTCCGGTTCCGATTGATCGATATTGTGCAAATTGGCCTGCCACTGCTCCAGCAGCTTGCTCTGCTGAATATCGTCGTAACGGTCCCGTAAAGCCGGATACAGAAAAACAGCGATGCCCAGGATCACGCACAGCAGGGGGAATATCGTTTTTTTCATCTGAACACCCCGCCTTGATTTATACTGTTCCCGTTCTTTCTTTGCGTAGAAAAACCCTTTAAGTAAACCCGTTTAGTCTCTAAACAAAGTCTACTTAAAGGGCGTCTGTCATTCAATAAAGACTTTTATTTTTTTACGGTTAATTTTCTTCTCCAAAGCAATCCGAGCGCTATTAAAGCGAGACCGGCCGCTTGGATATACCAGCGCCCGTATTCACCCGTTTGAGGCAAAAGGGCTGCCGGAGCGTCTGGGTTTTGCTGACCGGAGACCGGCTTTGTCTGTACATTAACATCCAGAAGCGCGAGTAGCGATTCATTGCCTTCGCTGTCCCTGCCTGCAACGGCAAAGCGGTCCTTACCCGTATAGCCCGGATCAGGCGTATATGTCCAGCGGCCGTTTTCGTCAATCGTCACTTTGCCGTGTTCGGGCTGTTTGCCGATAAACGGCTTCTGCCCTTCCGGCACAACGACTTTTCCTCCGATAGGCGTATCTTTGTCCGTTGTGACTTTACCTGTTACCGGAGAGGACGTTGGCGTTGGCGTCACTGACGGTGTCGGTGCCGGTGTCTCCGACGGTGTCGGCGCTGGCGTCTCCGACGGTGTCGGTCCAGGCGTCACCGACGGTGTCGGTGTTGGTGTCACCGATGGTGTCGGTCCAGGCGTCACTGATGGTGTCGGCGTCACTGACGGTGACGGAGTCGCCGATGGTGTCGGCGTTGGCGTCTCCGACGTATTATCGTCGGACGGTGACGACGATGGCGCCGGTGTCGGTGTTGGTGTCACCGGTGGTGTCGGTGTTGGCGTCACCGGCGGCGTCGGTGTTGGCGTCACCGGTGGTGTCGGTGTTGGTGTCACCGGCGGTGTCGGTGTTGGTGTTACCGGCGGTGTCGGCGTCGGTGTCACCGGCGGTGTCGGTGTTGGTGTTACCGGCGGTGTCGGCGTCGGTGTCACCGGCGGTGTCGGTGTTGGTGTCACCGGCGGTGTCGGCGTCGGTGTCACCGGCGGTGTCGGTGTTGGTGTCACCGGCGGTGTCGGTGTCGGTGTAGGCACGGACACCTTCGCGTTTGTCACGTTCAGCGTGAAGCCGGCAGTGGAATTAATCGTAACGGGACGGTCGGTAGTGTCAAGCACATAACCGGACGGCGCCGTTTTTTCTTTGATGATATAATCTCCTGCCAGCAGCTTTTTAAAGACCAATGTACCAGTCGAATCCGTTGTTCCGCTGTCAATCAGAGAACGCGAGGATCCGGATTTGCGGTACAGTTCGAACACGGCGCCCTGGAGCTTATGCGAACTGTCGGCCGCATCCGATTTTTGGACGGTAAGCGATCCTCTAATGCCGCTTCCCGTACCGGAACCGCTGGATACTCCTACGACGATGCTGTTAGTAGTTTCCTTAGATACTACGCTTACGTTGTTTCCGCTAAAGCTTACTTTATTGGAAACCGTATCCTGGTCGTTGGCTACGATCAAAGATTGATATTCCAAGACGTAAGGCGCGGTAATTTCATTGAGGAAGTTAAGCTCGAACGTCTGCTTGCCGTCATCGTCCGTCCGTATCACAAGATTGTAATCGGCTCCTTTGACAGCTTCCGTGCTTTTTACGACGTCTCCGTTAGCGGCTACGTTCGTCGTGTACAACCGGAAAGATTCGGGCAGAAGCAATTGATTCTCCGTAGGCGTATCTACGATTTTCGCGTCCGCTACCGTCGATTGTCCCCTGTTGATGTTGATGGTCCAGTTGATCTTGTCTCCGCTTTGGGAACCGGTCTTGTTGACGTATTCTCCGCCTTTCGGAATCGTTACCTGAGCGGTAAGTTTCTCCGTTACGGGAGACGCGGCGTCGAACAATTCCGCGGTGTTGCTGACCGTGCTGTCGATAAGCTCCCCGTCCAGACTCGTTTTATATGTGATATAGAACGGCGTCGAGGAAGGATTTAGGAGTGTTACTATAAGCTTGTTCGCACTGTCAACCGAATAGCTGTATTCGGAGCTGTCGATAATCGTACCCAGGGAAGGATTACCGTTCGCCGCAATATTCATCGTATACAGAGCAAGCGAGCCCGGAACCAGGGTCTGTTTCGATTCAAGAAGGTCTTCGACGCTCGCGCTGTTAAGAGGCTTGCTGTTGTAATTCGCGCCGATCGTCCAGCTTAGCTGTTTCGTTGAGGCATTGTACGCACCGTTTTTGAATCCGTTGTTTTTAGCCTCGTTGCGCGGGGTGAAAGTAGCCGATACGGACTTTGTCTGCGCTGTGGATGTGCTGTCTTTCCAGATGATGTCCGCATTGTTCACAAAGTTCTTCGTGCTGCCCGGAGGCGTTATCCAATCGAAATTGTATTCCGTTTTATAGCTGATCGTGACGGTCTCCGACAGAGGGCCCCCGAACGTCAGCTTGAATCCGGAATCTTCCGTTACCGTACCGTCCAGCGTATAGTCGGCAGGGCTGTTCAAAACCGTGCTTCCCTGCTTGACTTTAAACGTGCCCGGTATGATCTTCATTCCCTTATTCGGGAACGCATCCGTAACGACGACATCGGTCATGGGCTGCTTGTCGCCGTTAACCGTCAATGTCCATGAGGCCGTTTTGTCCTGATAGTTAGCGGCATCCATGGTTTTGACCAGAACAAGCTGCTTGACGGAACGGCTTCCCGTCGCGCTGTCGCCGCTTCCCGAAGTCACTTTGTTGTTAACGGTGCCGTCTGCAAGCACGCGGTCGGCGGTCTTGGTCTGGTAAGTAATTTTATAGGCGCCTGTGACCGGCTGGTTAAACTGGAGCTTAAATCCGTTCTTTCCGGTAGCGGATGCGGATGTCACCGTATAATCGCCAGCCGGGATTTCGCCTCCGACCGTTTCGTTGCCCGTGCTATCCAGCGTAACCGGGTACACGTGGACCGAGTTTGCCGTCAGTTCATGAACATCGTCAAACAGATCGGTCAGTACGGCATTCGTCTGGGAGATGTTTCTTTCGTTGTAATTGTACTTGATGGCCCAGCCGATCGTTTGCGTGGCCGCGTCATAGCTCACGGAGCTCTTGCTCAGCGCGCTTCCGCGCTGTACGGCTACGGTTGCGCTCGCGCTGACCGCGCTCTGGTTGCTGCCCTTAAACGTGGCCGTATTGTTGAAGGATGCCGGAGAACCGTCCGTCAGGGGCGTCGTAAACTGAATGCGGTATGCGGTCGTAACCCGACTGTCGGTAAAGCTTACTTTAACCGCGCCGCCCGATGTATCCAGGATATACTTGCCGGGATCGACAAGCGCTCCTTGAACGACCGTACCGTCCAGATTTACATCCAGCGCATAAACCGCTGCCGTAACCGGAACGGAAAGTCCTGCCGGAAGCGGATCCGTCATCACCGCATTTTCGACGGATTTTAGTTCTTTGTTAACGTCTACTGTCCAATCGATATTTTTAGCGTTGTATCCTTGAGGAACGCCGCTTTTTCCGATTGTCGAGGCAACGTTTGGTTTAAACTGGAGGGAAATAACCTGCTCTCCGCCTTTAATCGGAATTTTGATTTTCTGAAGAGTCGAGCCGGTCATCGTCTGTTTGTCAAACTGGGTTTTGATCGTTAAAATCCCGCGTACGTCATCATGTGTCTCTATGTAGGAATTGAAGGTCATGAGTACTTGACGGGTATCCTTGTTGACCGTAAACGACCCAACATCGTCAGACTCGATGAGAAGAGGTCCGCTTATGTTATTGAAAAGAAGAAATTCCGCAGGCAGGGTAAAACTGAACGTGTCCCCGTCCTTGTAACCGTGGCCGTTAGGCAGAGACCAATTATAGTCCACCTGCACTTTGGAGCCCTGTTCGTATACATTGTCAGTCACAACGTTACCGGCTTTATCGTACACGGCCAAGGTTACGCTGTCCAAAATAGAACCGGTAATGCCCGCCGCATTCGCCGTACTCCACTGTCCGAATCCGCTAAAAACCTGGACGAAGACCAGCAGCGCGACTAGCGCAGCGCTAATTTTTTGCTTCAGCATGAACGTTTCAAGCCTCCATTCTCCCTTTTTTTGCTGAAGTCAATATCACTCTATCTTTGTAGTTAACTTGCAAGAGGTTCGATCACCTGCACCGTGCAGGAAGAGGACTCCTAAGACGCTGAAGACGTCCGGCTCCTCATCTCTTCGGACAAGTGAATACAAATCGGACAGAGACTTCAACGGTGATTTTTTTGCCGTCCGGCATCATCAGGTCTGATCTCCCAAAATTCTCTCCTTTCTCCCGATCGGTTTATGCCGCAAAAAGGCACACTTTGTATTGTAACGCGTCCATCTCGACAAAATCTGAACAAGCCGGACATGCAAAAACCGGACTGTGCGCACAGTCCGGTTTCCTTATAAGCGGGCCCTCGAAATTAAGAGCGCGATTAGGTTCAAAGCAAGGTTTTATCACGCTCCCGCCACTCTTCCATCCACGTCAGAACGGATGTGTCGGGACGCACGTCCATCTCTTTAAGCAGGGCGGTCAACCGGCCGTACTGCTCTTCCACAGCTTTGCGGTCCCTGAGGGTCGCATACAGTTTCATGAGCGGAAAACAGCTTCCTTCGAAATGCGGGTATTTCTCCTGCAGCCGGTTGTAGATCGTGACCGCTTCGTTCAGCTGCCCATGCTCTGTATAATACTCCCCCAGCTTCTGGGCATGGCTGATCCACAAAATGCGCAGCCGCTGCCGTTCATTCTCCGCCCACAGATAATCGCAGTCCGCCAGAAAGTCTCCGGAATACCGGTCCAGCACCTTTCGGTGCTCCCCTGCATTGCCGGTACTAACGGCTTCCAGCCCGCTCAGCTCCCGTTCCCATTCTTCCGAGTCGAGCGGGATGCCACCGGCTTCCAAAACATAACCCTCTTTAATGGTGACACTGCGGATCCCGATGTCCGTTCCCGTTTGTTTTAAAGCCTGCCGGATATGATAGACGGTGGTATAGAGATGCGCGGCCGCTTTCTTGGCTTCCAGATCCGGCCAGAACATCTCGATCAGGTCGCTTTTACGGATAACCTGTCCCCGGTAATAAAGCAGGTAGGCGAAAAGCTCCTGCGCTTTGGCCGTGCGCCATTTCAGCGTCTCGGCCGTCCCGTTCCGCCGTTCGAACTGCAGCGTCTGCAGAAGACGAATACGCACGGGACTAGACGAGTCTTCGGTACGCCCCCTGCTGAAGAGACGTGCGTTTTCCGTAAGGCGATGGACGGTTTTCTCAAGGCGTTCCTTGCGCAGCGGTTTCATCACATAATCGACAGCGTTCAACTCAAACGCCTGAACGGCGTACTTATCGTAGGCCGTCACAAATACGATGTCCAGTTCCGGACAGATTTCCTGCAAAAGCTCGGCCGCCTGCATCCCCGATTTTCCGGGCAGCTGGATATCGAGGAATGCTACATCCGGCTGCAGCCCCTCGGCCCTCGCTATCGCTTCCTCCGCATCCGAAAAAGAGCCCGCTACCTCAATCCCCGGAATCGCTTCCAGCATGCGCTGCATCTGTAAAGCGGCAAGAGGCTCGTCTTCCAGAATAATTGCTTTTAACATCCTCAGTCCCTCCGAATCAAACTCTGTTCTTTCCATTCCCTTGATGTATGTATCAAAATGATGTCCTGACAGTTAGACTTAGGATCCCAATAAAAGAGGGCTTCGTACCCCCATCTCTACCTTAACAGAAATTTCAGGAGACTTACTACCCATTTTTAATAGGACTAAAGAATTATACCGCACGGAAAAACGTTTTGAAACGAGAAAGGATTTCACCCCATTTTGTCGAAATGCAACAAGATGAAAACGTACAAAAAATTAAGAGTGTTTATATGGGTGCTTCTTTTTTTCCTCTCGCTCGGCGGGCTGCGTCTGGTGTGGTCTCAAATGACTTCCATTCCCGCCCATCCTCCGGCCGTTAAAGGAATACTGGATTTACAAAAGTGGGATTTTGCGGAAAATCCGCTTGTGACGTTGGACGGAGAATGGGAATTTTACCCCGATCAGCTTATTCCTCCTTCCACGGGCAGCGCGCCGGCAGGCTCAAGGATGCAGTATTTGTCTGTTCCCGGCTCCTGGGAGCAGGCCTTTGCGAAGGAAAGTAAAGACAGCTACCGCTTCGGCAGTTACCGGCTGCGTATGTCTCTTCCCCGGGACACGAAGCTGACATTCAGCATCCGCTTTCCCGATATCCGTTCGGCTTCCGCGGTGTTCGTAAACGGTCAGCCGCTCCATCAAACCGGCCGGCCGGCGGAGACCGGCGATGATTTCAGACCCGGCTACCGCCCGGCCTCCGTCACGTTTACAACGTACAGCGGTCAAGCGGATCTGGTCATTCATGCGGCCAGTCCCTCCTATATGAAAGCCGGCGGCATTACGGGTTCGGTCCGTTTCGGGGAAAAAGCCGCCCTGACGCGCACCGTATGGATCGGTGTCGGCTCCCAGCTTGCCATCGCCCTCGTGCTGCTGATTCACTCGGCTTATGCGGTGCTGCTTTATCTGATCGGCGCGCAGCGCAGATCGGTCCTCACATTCGCTTCGCTCGGCCTCTTTGCGGCGGTCGCCGTGCTTTCGGACGACGCCAAGCCTCTGGCCGACTGGTTGGATATGAGTTACGAAACTACGGCAAGGACGACACTGATTGCCTATACGGCAATCGCCCTCTGCCTGATTCAGCTTGCGAAAGTATGGCTGCTCAAACAGACCGGCCAACGGATATTCAAAATCCTACAATCGGTTTATGTCTTGTACACCCTGTTCATTCTGTTCGCGCCCGCTTATATGGTCTCCCGTTCCTCCGTCTTTTTAACGCTATCCGGCTTGTTGACGGATCTCGTCGTTCTTGTTTTGATGCTGAGGACGGTAAAAAGGGAAAAAGAAGACGGCATTTTTCTGCTGCTCGGAATTACGGCGGTCGTCTCCAACGTGTTCTGGGGCGCCATAGAACCGGTAACCGGTCCGGATCCCGACTTTTATCCGCTTGACCTGCTTGCCGCTTTGTTTGCGCTCGCCGCCTACTGGTTTAAACGGTATTTCCGTACCTCCGCCAGGACGGCGGAGCTTGCCGAAAGATTGCAAAAGGAAGACAAACGGAAAGATGACTTCCTCGCCAACACGTCTCACGAACTGAGGAATCCGCTGCACGGAATTTTGAATATGGCCCAGGCCGTACTCAACACGGAACAGGACAAGCTTACGGAGGACAGCAGAAAAAACATGGAATTGCTTCTCACGGTCGGGCAGCGGATGTCCCTGCTGCTCAATGATCTGCTGGACATCACGTTATTAAAAGAAAACCGCGTCCGCCTGCAGCGGAAGAAGCTGAAAATCCAATCCGTCGCGGCAGGTGTTGCGGATATGCTTCGTTATATGACCGGCGGCAAGCCCTTGGAGCTGAAACTGGCTGTTCCCGAAACGTTTCCGCCCGTCATTGCGGATGAGAACAGACTGACCCAGATTCTGTTTAATCTCGTTCACAACGCTATTAAATTTACGAACGAGGGAACGATTGTCATCGGGGCGCAGGTGCGAAACGGTCACGCCGAAATCCGGATTACGGATACGGGGATCGGAATAGACGGGCGGCGGCTGGCCCAATTATTCCAGCCTTACGAACAGGCCGATTCCGGAATTACCGCACCCGCCGGAGGGCTGGGTCTTGGCCTGGGCATCTGCAAAAGCCTGGTGGAACTGCACGGCGGTGTGCTCGCAGCTTCCTCCGTGCCCGGCCAAGGCAGTGTATTTTCTTTTACGCTGCCTCTCGCGGAGCCGGTCCGCGAAGCCGCCTATCCGGCTAATCCGGCCCAGCGGGACCAGCCGGTTCATCCTATTCAGCCGGGCATGAACGCTCCTCCAGATAACGAGGCTCTGCCCGCCGTTCCCTTGACGTCCGCCGAAGAAGAACACGCTGCGGCCCGCCCGAACGGACATGCCGCGCAAACCGCACGGCATGAAGAGGCGGAGCAGCCGGAGAAGCTGCCGCATATACTCGTGGTCGACGACGATCCGGTCAATCTGACGGTGCTTCGCAATCTGCTCGCACCGGAAGGCTACCGCGTCGGAACGGCAGCAGGCGGCAGAGAAGCTCTGTCCCTGCTGGACGGGAACGGCTGGGATCTTGTCATCAGCGATGTCATGATGCCCCTTATGTCCGGTTACGAGCTGACCCGGATCATCCGAAGCAGGCACACGCTGGCCGAGCTGCCCGTCCTCCTGCTTACGGCACGCAGCAGCCCGCAGGATATTACGGCGGGCTTTCTGGCGGGCGCGAACGATTACGTCATGAAGCCGCTCGGAGCTTACGACCTGAAGGCGCGGGTCCGCTCCCTGATCGGCCTCAAACTGTCGGTAGAAGAACGGCTGCGCATGGAAGCCGCATGGCTTCAGGCTCAAATCAAGCCGCATTTTTTCTTCAACACGATTAACTCCATTTCTATCCTCAGCGAGATCGACCCGGCTAAAATGCGATCGCTTCTGGAGGAATTTTCGGCTTATTTGCAAAACAGCTTCGACTTTCAAAACTCGGAGCAGCTTATTCCGCTTCAAAGAGAGCTTGAACTTGTCCGCTCCTATCTCGCCATAGAAACCGTCCGGCACGGACACAGGCTGGACATTCAATGGGAGATCGAGGATATTCCCGGACTCAGACTACCGCCTCTCTCCATCCAGCCCTTGGTTGAAAATGCGCTCATCCACGGCGTGCTTGAGAAAAAGACGGGAGGCGTTATCCGGATCGAAGTGAAAAAACGCGAACACGGGACGGAAGTCCGTGTGACGGACAACGGCATGGGGATGGACCCGGCAGTCCTCGAGAAGCTAAGGAGCGTCCGCTTCGGGGAAGAACGCCGGGGAATCGGGCTGGCGAACACCGACCGCCGGCTGCGGCACATGTACGGCACGGGGTTGATTCTCGAAAGCTCTCCCGGTCTCGGGACCGCCGTTTCTTTCTTCATTCCCGTCCACTGAATGTCAGGCGGCGGCTCACAGCCGCGTAAACAGCAAAAAAACTCAGTCTCTCCGGGAAGAGACTGAGTTTTTTCATGTTGACTTGCCGACTGTCCGTCAGTCCGGCAACCCTTGCGGCGCCTTGGCAGGGGACGGTTCGGCTCCTTGCCTGCCGCCGAATTTGAACAGCACGATTCCGGCGACGATAACCAGCACACCGATCAGCTTGTTCAGCGTGAACGGCACTTTCTCCAGTCCCAGCCATCCCAGCGAGTCCCACAGCAGGGCAAAGCTGAGCTGCGCCGTCAGCACGATTGAAATGGCATACGTCGGGCCCAGAAGCTTCATTCCCTGTACGAGACAAATAACGACGCCGACGCCGATCATGCCGCTTACCCAATACCACAGCTGCATGTTTTGCAGGGCGAACGTTTGCTTTCCTTCCACAAGCAGGCTGATGGTCAAGGAAGCCAGAAATCCCATTCCCAGCACCAGGGTCGTCGTCGCCCAAGATCCCGTCCGCTCATTCACTTTGCTGTTGAACACGGTCTGCAAACTGACCAGTGAACCGGCCAGAACCGCCAGCAAAATTCCCAATATCATATGTTTGCTCCCCTCTCTCTACAAAATGACGATGACGCTTTTTGCCGTACACAGCGGGCACCGCTGCACCGATCACTCATAAATATTGTGACCGGCCAGCGCGCTCAGCCCTTCCCGGTCTTTGATCGTAATAAACCCTCTCGTCCGCTGAAGCAGTCCTTCGCTGCAAAACTTCTGGATTACCCTGTTCAGATGCCTGTAGCTGGTTCCGATCAAATTAGCCGCATCCATGAGATGAGTCGTACTCAGCCGCCCACGGACGAGATTATCCGACTCTTCGCAGAAAACCGACAGCAAATAGCTGGCCAGCCGGACTTCTACCGGATACATTAAATTAAAACTGGAGAGATTCGAGTCGATGTAAAACTTCTGCGTAACAATCTCCAATAAAAACCTCAGCAGCGGAGCGTGGTCATTCCCGTATTTTTTGAGCCAGCGGTGGTGAATCCCGATCATGTGAACGGGTGATACGGCTTCAACCGTGTTCACGATATCGCTTCCTCGTATATATTCAATATCGCCGATCACTTCTATCGGCGTCTTGAAGCAGAGAATGAGCGTCTTGCCTTCAGCGGAGGATGTGTAAATTTTGATTTTGCCCTTAACCAGCACATACAAATAACAGGCCGGCTCGCCCCTGGAACAGATCATCTCTCCCTGCTCGAAGCTGAACAGAGACAAATGAGAGTTCAAAGCTTCGTTAAAAACCGCCTCCAGCCGGTGCTCCCGCAAATAACGGGACAACTGCTCCCGGTCCTGTATTTCCTTCACTGCGGTCACCTCCAGCGTTTTCCTTATCCTGTCCCCAAATCCTTATCCTATCACAGTTTGAGGATCACGACACCCGCGATCATTAACCCGATTCCGATGAACTGCGGCAGCTTCATTTTCTGTTTGGCGACGCCGAACCACCCGTTGATATCGACGAGAAAAGTAAGACTGAGCTGAGCGATCAGCAGCGCGGCAATCGTAAACGTAACCCCGATTTTCTGAATCGCCGTGACCTCGCTGAAAATGATCACCGCCCCCAATGCGCCTCCGATCAGATAAAGCGGCTTGATTCCTTTGAAACTTTGCAGGCTGCCGTCCCGCACAAAAAGCAGGATAACGAGCGCGATCAGGAAACCCGTCAGCTGCGTTATCGTGGCGGCCTGCCACGTGCCGATGTCGTGGCTGATGCGTGCGTTGGCGACGCCCTGGAGCGTAATGCATGCCCCGCCCAAAAATGCGAATAAAATTCCTTTCATTGCGGCCGTCTCCTTCGCTTAGAACTTCTTTCTTATTAAATCCCAGCAGGAGGAGTGCAGAAAAGGACATATGTCCTGAAAGTCTATAAAAGGCTTCGGAGCACACCGGAATCCCGAAAAAAATAACCGGCCTCGGGAGGCCGGTTATTCGGGTGCTGCTTTAAAGCACCAGTGTGCAGAGACCTGCGTATAAGTCCGTCTGCTTACCTGACAGTAGCGGGATTAACCTGTTCTTAGCCGGCCCTTCGCAAGTTCCGGAGAAGGCAGGTGAACGAAAAGAATGAACTAATCTTCCAGGGTGGACAGGTCGCCGGTAGGCAGTCCCAGTTCCCAAGCCTTCAGAACGCGCCGCATAATTTTACCGGAACGCGTCTTCGGAAGCTTGTCGCGAAATTCGATCTCACGGGGAGCCGCATGAGCCGCGAGGCCTTTTTTGACAAACTGCTGAATTTCTTTGATCAATTCCTCGGTAGGCTCGTAGCCGTCCCGCAGCGCGATAAACGCTTTAATAATTTCCCCGCGCACCGGATCCGGTTTGCCGATTACCCCGGCTTCCGCAACGGCCGGATGCTCCACCAGCTTGCTCTCGACTTCGAAAGGCCCTACGCGTTCGCCGGACGTGTTAATCACGTCGTCGACGCGGCCCTGGAACCAGAAGTATCCTTCCTCGTCCTTGTAAGCGGAGTCGCCGGAAATGTACCACGGCTTCAACCGGTAATACTCGTCGTATTTCGCGGGATTGTTCCAGATGAGGCGCATCATGGAAGGCCACGGAGCGCGTACCGCAAGGTTGCCCATCCGGTTCGGCGGCAGCTCGTTGCCCTGATCGTCGACGATGGCCGCGTATACGCCCGGAATCGGCTTGCCCATGGAGCCGGGCTTAATCGGCATCGCCGGATAGTTGCAGATGACCTGCGCGCCGGTCTCCGTCATCCACCACGTATCGTGTATGCGCTTGCCGAATACTTTCATCCCCCAGCGCACCACTTCGGGATTAAGAGGCTCGCCCACGGACAGGATGTGGCGCAGAGAGGACAGATCGAACTGCTTGAGAAGATCGTCGCCCGCCGCCATCAGCAGCCGGAAAGCGGTCGGAGCCCAGTACCACACCGTAACTTTGTAAGTTTCGATCGTCTGATAGCTGTCGTTCGACGAGAAGCGGCCGCCGCGTACAAGCGAAGTCGTCCCGTTCAGCCAAGGCGCCCACATGCCGTATACGGTCCCCGTTACCCAGCCGGGATCGGCGCAGCACCAGTAAATATCGTCCGGCTGGAGATCCAGGACCGTTTTGGCCGTATGAAGATGCTGGATCATCGCGTTATGGACGTGCAGAACGCCTTTCGGTTTACCGGTGGAGCCCGACGTGTAATGGAGCTGCAAGCCGTCTTCCAGTCCGACCCATTCGATTTCCAGCTGATCGGACGCATTTGCCATCAGATCTTCGTAAGAAATTTCCCTTTCGCCCGGCTCGCTGTTCTCGCCCACCACGATGACATGCTTGAGCGCGGGCAGCTCGGAAACGGGAATGCGGTCTTTAAGCGCAGGGGTCGTGATAATGGCCACGGCTTCGGAATCCAGAAGCCGGTCCTTCACGGCCGCTTCCATAAACGCTTCGAACAGCGGGCCGACGATCGCCCCGATTTTTACAGCCCCGATATAAGCCGTATACAGCTCGGGAGAACGCGGCATAAACACGAAAATACGATCTCCTTTGCCGATGCCGAGAGACCGCAGAGCATGACCGAATTTGTCGGAGAGTGTTTTCATTTGTGCAAACGTATACGATTCATTCCGTGCCGCGTCCGTATAAATAAGCGCCGTTTTATCCCCGCGGCCTTCCTCCACATGACGGTCGAGCGCCTCGTAAGCGATATTTACTTTTCCCGTGCGGGACCACGTAAATTCCTTCTCCACGTCCGCCCAGTCGAAATTGGCGTACGCCTCTTCATAATCGGCCAGATTGTTACCCGTTGTAAGAACCGGTATGATTTCCTGCTCTTCCGGTTGCATCGTCATTCTAGCACTCATCCTCCCATTCTCTTTCCCGAATTCAATTTGTAATTTATCCTAATAAATTCCATCGGAATTGATTATATCTTACAATCACGGACACGACAATAAAAAAACAGTCGAAGAAACGGCTTCTTACCCCGAGAAAAACGGCCGATAAACAGAATCTTCGCAATGCAGCTCCCCTTTTATTTGTTGACAATGATAATCATTATCAATATAATGAAGCTTGGAAAAGCTATCCTTTTCAACCTGCATATATGGAGGAATTCTATCGTGTTTACTCTCAAAAAGTCCGGCACACTCGCTTTATTTATCCTGCTTCTGCTCGCCTTTACGGCAGGCTGCGGCAGCAAGGAGAGCGCGGAGCCCCGGCAGCAAACAGTCACGGACGGGATGGGTCACCAAGTGAACCTGCCCGCCGAACCCAAGAAAATTATTGCCTCCTACCTGGAGGATCCTCTGCTTGCCCTCGGCATCAAACCCGTTGCCCAATGGTCCGTAAAGGGCGGAAGCGTGCAGGAATATTTGCGCCCTCAGCTGGAGGGAATTCCCGCTATCCCGTCGAATCTGCCCCCGGAGACCGTTCTCAGCTTTAACCCGGATCTGATCATTCTCCGTCCGGAAGCCGCCGCTCAAGACAACCTTTACGAGCAGTATGCGAAAATAGCGCCTACCTTCGTCCTCTCGAAGGAAGACGCCGACGATTATAAGAAAACATTAACGAAAATGGCGGAATTATTAAACAGGCAGGAAGAAGCGAAAAAAGCGCTGGACGCCTACGACCGGAAGGCCAAAGAGTCCAAAGACACCCTGCTGAAAACGATCGGAGACAAGAAAGTCGCGGTGCTGTGGCTCACCAAGAAAAATTTCTACGTCGTCAACGGGAACGTTTCCAGCGGAGCGGTGCTGTATGGCGATTTGGGATTGAACAAACCGAACCTGCTGAATTCTTTGCCGGACTCCAAGGCCAATTGGGTTCCCGTTTCGCTGGAGAAGCTGGCCGAGCTCGACGCCGATTATCTTTTTCTCGTCAATTACGATAAAGGCCAGGCCGGAAACCTGGAAGAAGATCTCTGGAAAAACATCCCCGCGGTTAAAAACGGCCGCGTCTATGAAATCGCATCATCCAGCAGCTGGCTGTATAACGGCGTCATCGCGGCCGAGAAAATCGTCGACGACGTCATGAAAGCGCTGCGTCCTTAACGGCCGGATTCCGTATACGCACACACTGTCTGTTGTCGTTCGCCCCGCTTGCGTTTCCCTTCCGATAACGCTTCGGTTCGACCGACCGCCGCCAGGGCCGTAACGTACGCCAGGGATTCGCGCGCACTGAGAACCGGACGGCAGGCTTCCATTCACGGTTTAGGCGGTTCGTGCAGGCTGCGCATCTGCATGGCCGTTCCTCCACCCAACAAGCGTCTCCAAGAAAAAGGACATCAGGGCAGCCGCCCCGATGTCCTTTTTTACGTAACGATTATCCCACGGTTACCCGGTAATAATCATTTACGCCGCGCTCGACGAAACCCACCGATTTGTATAAACCGAGGGCACGATCGTTGCTCGCCGCCACCTCCAGTGCCAGCTTGCCCGAAAGCCCTTTCGACTCCGCTACCGCTATCGCTTTGGCCAGGATCACTCTTCCGTGTCCTTGCCCGCGGTAAGCCGGAAGCACGCAAAATCCCGAAATATACCCGCCGTCGTAAAGCTGGATGTTGATTTTCCCGATGGGAGTCCCCTCAAGCTCGGCAATCCAGAAGCTCTCTCCGGCCGCGGCCAATTTCTGTTCGTTGAATCCCCTGGCATCTGATTCCGTGACGCCGAACCCGTCAATGTCCAGCCGGATCGCTACTTCCATATCCGCCGCCTCCGCGGGACGCAACTTGATTTGACCGGCGGAAATGACGGAATTCAGCACGTCGCGGTCATAATGGGAGGGCAGCTCCATCCAGTACTCGGAAAATTCATAAGCGGCCCCGGTATGTCGGGCAAAAGAGCGCCCCGGCTCCGACCCCCGCTGCACGATAAGCAGGATTTCGGGGATCCCGCGCTTCCGGCATTCCTCGGCGGCCGCTTCGAACAGCTTCCGGAAAATTCCCCGGCGGCGGTAAGCCGGGTCCACCATACCGCTGATTTCCGCTTCGCTGCTTTTAAAGGCAAACAGGCCCAGAAAACCTACTGCTTTTCCGTCCTCCACGTAAAGCCAGTCGCTGCATTCTTCCGCTTTCCGGTTTTCGAGCATATCCCAGTTCAGTTTTAAGGTAATGGAATCGTATTCGTTACAGCGCTTTTCCAGTTCTTTCACTTGCGCCAATTGATCACGCGTTAAACGATTCACAGGCAGAACAATTCCGGTATCCGGCATCAAGATTCCCCTTATCGATATATTAAGAGCCGTGATGGCTCACAGTCCTATTCATTATAATGGAAAAAAAAGACCGGCCGTTAAGGCGGATTTGATTATAGCCGTTTTTTCGGCACGGCCGGCTGCCCATCAACTCCATGTACTACCGTTGGCACTCGCGTTGGAGCGTATCCATGGCCAAATGTATCCGCCTTGATGCCTGCTGTCTCGTTCTGCGCCTTCGCATCTCTTCCCCCTGATGCCCGCTGCCCGGAACGATTCTCCGATGTTTGCGGAAACAAGGAAAAAAGTGCCTTCTTTGTCGAAGTAGTTTACCGGCAACCGGCAACGGTTAGAAACGGAGGTCGACCGACTATGAAGGTTAAACGAATTATCTCGAATCTGGAATCGACGGATCTTGCGGCGGCCGCGCGCTTTTATCGGGATGCGCTCGGACTCGATTTGCTCATGGACCACGGCTGGATCGCAACGTACGGCAGCCGCGAGACGATGAACGTCCAGGTCAGCATCGCTTCGCAGGGAGGGTCCGGCACCCCGACACCGGCTTTATCCATCGAAGTGGACGATCTGGACGCCGCGCTTGCGCGCATGGAGGAAGCGGGTTTTCACCCGGAATATGGACCTGTGAACGAGCCATGGGGGGTCCGGCGTTTTTTTGTGCGCGATCCGCTGGGCAAGCTCGTCAACATTTTGTCTCACAGGCAAGAAGACTAAGCTTTGTAAGCCCTGTTTGCTTGCGGAGTATCGTTTCCGATTAAGCGCAGAACGCCAAAAGCCGCATCCGGCCGTTATCGCAACGGTTCGAATGCGGCTTGCGTTTTCTCCACGCGATCATCCCTTCAGACGGAGGGTTTGTATAAACAAAGCAAGAGACGCCAGACACGCAGCCGTACGCACATGATTCCAGGCGGTCCATTTGACGACATAACGCGGCCACAAGTCCGCACCTGCGGCGCTACCGGGGTTTACGGCTTCAAGCACGTTATTCAGCGGAACGTTGAACAGCATCGTCACCGCAAAGCCCGACGCATAAACCAGACTGCCTGCCAGCAGCCAGCCACCAACTTCGTTTCAAAGCGCCAAGTTCTCCCCAATTCAGCAAAGAAGTGATCGACTGCATCGCCGCAACGCCCCCTTCCGCCGGTATCCAGGCGAGCGTGGTCATGACAAACGCCGAGAAAGCGAAGAACAATCCCGCGTTCAATACCGAACCGAGGCTGAACCATACGTTAAAACCATAAGAAAAATACCGCTCATGACGAACCCTTCCCTTCCGCTGAAGCCCGCTGTATCCGGCTCACCTTTTTCCTCATTCGATATCGGATGTAACATGCCGGGTAAGCAGCTTATTGCCAGTACCCTTGTGCAGTGAATCATGCCGTCGGCAGACTTCCCGTCCTTTCCTGCCGCTCCTTTAATTTTTGCCAATCCGAATGGGCCGCCTCGACTCTTTTCCAAAGACCGTCCCGTTCCGGCTTGCTGTAATGGACAAGCTGTTCATTGAAAACACCGGCCAGAACTTCGAGCCATTGCGATTTCGTGCGAAGCTCGGTTTTATTCAGCCCGCTTGCGTCCCGTTTACTCCAGATACAGCCCCTAAGCTCATTGCCGTCCGCCTCATTCCGCTGCCTGATCAGCAGCTTGTTGAACCAGGGGGAATCCTCCGAACGGATATAAAATTCGTGGTTCGGCTTGAACTCTTCAAGATCCGTCAGCACGTCAGACGCATAATCGACACCCGGAAAAGAAGCGAGCGGATCATGCTCCAGCCGCCAGCCGTCCGCCGCAACGCCCGACTTCGTCACCTTGTAAGTGTAAGGCTCCTGAACGTAAGTGCCGTGTCTTAAAGGCAGCGGCTCGAAAGGCATGTCCCCAAGCCCCGCGTCGATGATCCATGTGCCGCTTCCAGCCTCTGACCCGGCGAAATCCACCGTCAGCCCCAGATGAAAAGAATTGATACGCGGCTCGGCTCCCATCGGCTGAACGCCGGCACGGTGCACATTCACCCGGTATCCGAGAGAATGCAGAAGAACGCCGAACGCTCCGTTCAAATGAAAGCAATAGCCGCTCCGCCCGCTCAAAATAAGATCAACCGACTCTTTAAACCCGATTGGCGCCGGTTTTCCTCCGAAAATGTCCAGTGTCTGCCAGGAAAGATGTTTTACGTGCGCTTTATGCAATTCCGCCAAGTAAGGGAGCGTCGGCGCTCCGATCTCCGAAATTCCGATTCTTTTTAAGTAAGCGCGCACTTCTTCCCGTGTCAATGTATACATAAAGAGTCACCCCGGATTGCTGTATTCGCGCGCCGGAAACGGATTTCCCTGCCGCGTACTTTCATTCTAGAAAGGTTAGGATGCTTCTACAACGCCAAAAAGAAGCATCTGTACCGGTACAGATGCTTCCGGAGAATGACTGGACACTATCATAAAGGGACACCATTACCACAGTCTGTGATAGGGGTGCCCCTTTATTAGTTGAAGCGTGTCATACCGCGAATCACTCCCGGTCCGGTTCAACAAGCTCAAGTCCTGCCTGACCGGCGAGACGGACTTTTCTGGCGAAAGTTTCCCCGGTAGCGCCCTCCTCCGCCGTAACTTCGACAACTCCTTCGGCCAGCCACTGGATATCTGCCGCCTGACCGGCCCTGTACACATGGACAAAATCGGCGGTCGCGCCCGTGTGCCTGTGCACAATCGCGGTCAGAAGCCTGCTGGGGTCCAGGGAATCTCCCGGAGTCCGAACGGCAAGCAGTTCATCCCCGGGCATGACGAGCGCCGTATGATAAACGGATTCGCCGCCGGACAACCCGTACCTGAGCCGCATGGCAGCCGGAGCAGGTGCAGGTGCCTGAAGGTCCGGTCGACCGTTTAACTGCAGCCCGACACCGGGTACTCCCGCTAATCCCTCTTTCAGATTTTCCGCAAGCAGCAGGGGATTTCCCTCATCGCCGTCACCGAACGTTCCGGCTAAGACCGGCTGTTCCATGCCGGGCGCTTCCCCGGCTTCCTCCGGAACAAGCAGCGGTTCTGCGGCCGGATGCACCCACCACTCTGCGGTCCGCGGCCCGCCGTCGTGCGCGGTTACCCGGAACCAGTCCAGCAGCCAGCCGTCCGTCAGTAGAAGATGCCGGTCCAGCGTGCAGCCGGGATAGCCGCCGGTCGATTGAAACCACGCGTAGAGAGCCTCCTCCGTTTCCTCGAAGCGCATACACTGCCCCGTATGGGGCGCCTGGGACAAGCCGTCCAGCGTAACGGTGTTGTGACTCCGCGTTTCGGAGTACCACGCCTGGCGCAGAGCGGACCCGTAAGGCACCACTCCGAAGTCGGGTGTCAGCGTCCCGGCCGGATGCATCACGGTGAGATGAAGCTTGTCGAAATGGCCGTGGGCCCCGCCGTGCGCGCCGAAATCTGCGAGGAACGACAGCGGATTACCGGCCCTCCGGCCGACAGCGAAGCCCGTATCCGCCCAAAGCCGCGGGCCTCGCGTGGAGTCCGCTCCGTCTCCGGCGGCATCCGGCTGTGCGTCCTCGCCGTACAGCAGCGCCTCCAGCCCGCAGCGGGCACGCGGCGAAGCGAGGGTCCCGCCAAGCTGGCGGTACGCTTCGCGGAGGATCGGCCGCAGGCCGCCGATCCCGTAGCGGGCCAGCCCCTGCTCGGCGATCTCGGCGATCTCCCGGGCGTAAGGCCCCCGCTCCATCGGGCCGTCGTGCAGGGCCGGGAGCACGCCCCGGTCGTCGGCCAGATCCGCCATGGCCTCGAACATCCCGCGCATCGACTGGCCGTTCCTGCCTTGGCAGGCGTACAGGTCGATGCCGAACATCTCCGCCATCCGGGCGGAGATGAGATAGGCGCGCAGCACGAACACGTGATAATACGTGCTGCCTTCAAATTCAAGTCCATCGGCGTTGACCCCGATGGACAAATGGTCCCGGAAGCCCCCTTCGCCTTCGATCAGCGACTCCAGCGCGTCCTTCCGGCCTTGGGCCGCATAGACGCAGGAAAGGGACGCGTTCAGCCAGGCGGTATAGTTGTTCTCGGCATTTTGGCGCTCACGGATCAGGATATGACGGTATTCCGTCATGCTCTGCTCCAGAAGTCCCATGAAGATGCCGAGCGCCTCCGTCTCCTTCTCGCTGAACGTTACGCCTTCGTCGCGCAGCAGAAGGTAAGCGCCGAGCAGGGTCGTCGACCAGATCGCTTCGGTCAGCGCCTGGTGGAAGGCTCTGCCCTTCAGCATCCAGCCCTGCGCGCCCGCGTGCACGGGGTAGAGCGGGAACTGCTCCGCATACGCGACGAGCAGTTCCTTGCCGATCCGCGCGCAGGATTCGTCGCGCAGGGCGGCATACACGGCAGCCGCTTCCAGGGCGGCCCGCGCCAGCGACTGGTGCTTGAACACCAGCCAGGCGCCACGGTATTCCTCGCCTTCCAGCTCGCAGCCGTACGGGCAGCGGAACGACGAAGCCTCCGCTTCGGCCGGATCAAACAGCAGCTCCGTATGATGCACCGGGCACACGTACTGGTGCCACCAGCCGCCGGGTTCCTGCGGAATCGCCAGGCTTCCTGCGGCGTTCAGCCGGTTAAGCTCATCCCGGACGGCTTTCGCCGTCTCTCTCGCCCACGGAAAACGGACCGCCTTGCCCCGGAGGCTTCCTTGTGCCGGGGCCAACGGTTCCGAAACCGGTGCGGGGCGGCCCGTGCCGCTCTGCTCCTTCTGCGCCGAAACCTCCCCTGGCGCCACCCGGAGCAGCGGCCCCTCCTTGTCACACCCCGAAGGCATGGGGCTGCTCTGCCCCCGCGCTCCGGATGCGTCCGCAGGTTTCTGCCGGGATACACTGTTTTCGTGTATTATCGCTCGTTCCCGCTCCCTTTCTCGCTCCCATTCACGTCCCCTTCCTCGCTCCCGCTCCCGTTCTCTCGTCATCTCATCATCATCCCGCCGTTAACCTCGATTGTCTCTCCGGTCAGGTAAGAAGCCAGATCCGAAACCAGGTAAAGCACCGCTCCGGCTACATCTTCGGGTGTTCCCTCACGCTGGAGAGGAATGCCGTTAATCGTGGCCTGACGGGCGGTATCCGTCGTAAACGTCGCGTGGAACATCGTGTTCCCGATAAACCCGGGGGACACATTGTTGACCGTGATGCCGCTTCCGGCGGCTTCTTTGGCCAGCCCCTTGGCGTAAGCCATTACGGCGCCTTTGCTGGCCGCATAAATGCTGGAGCCCGGACCGCCGCCGTTATGGGCGGCGACCGAGGTCATATTGACGATGCGGCCGGCGCCTTTGGCAGCCATGCCCGGCAGCACTCTTTTGCACATAAAAACCGTGCTCTTGAAGTTGACGTCCATGATCCGCGTGTACATGTCTTCGGTCATCTCCGCGTTCGGAACACGCTGCACCAGATGCCCGGCATTGTTGACCAAAATATCGACGGTCCCGCCGAAGGCCGCTTCCACCTCGTTTACAAGACGGTCAATCTGCGCGATGTCGGTCACATCGGCCTGAACCAGCACGGCTTCGCCGCCCGCTGCCCGGATCGTTTCCACGACTTCCTCTCCCTGAGCCGTGTTGCTCAGACAGTTAACGCCGACTTTCGCTCCATGAGCGGCGAGCGCAACCGCGACGGCGCGCCCGATGCCCGCATTGGAACCCGTTACAAGTGCAATTTTTCCCGTTAAGTCGATAGCCATTTCAAATTCCCCCAGTTTCTCGGTCGGATGTGCGCAGCCCGGTTAAAACCGGCTCAAGCAGCCGCGCCAAATGTTCCCCCATACGGATATGCCCGTAATCGGAGGGATGGATAAGATCGGTGGTCAGAGAAACAAACTCGGTCATGATTTCGCTTCCCTCCAGCAAATAAAGCCGGGGATGATTCCGGTCCGAAACGTATCGTCTCAAAATATCATTGAAAATCAGATCGCGTTTCGTAAACACATGCTCCTCATCCTCAAAAAAAGTAGCCCGGTTCGGATAGATCGTCGTGACGAAAACAGGCTTGTGCGGGTTGCGACCCGTCACCTCATCGAGCAGGTACGTGATCCGGCGCCCGAATTCGGGCGGCTCCATGACACTGCGCATATTTACGCCCAGCTCCAGAAATGCGGCATCCCAGCCGCTTCCGCGCGCCAAATGGTCGGCGGCTTCCTTCTCGCAGTAACAGGTTCCGCTCAGCCCCAGATTAATGGCGTCGGCTCCCAGTCTTCTGGCGGCCTGCTGCACGTAACTGCAGGTGTGGTTGAGCGAGCCCGCGCCCTGCGTGATGGAAGAACCGTACGCGAGCAGAGTGAACTGCGGCATCTCCGCTTTATGTGGCGGACGGACCTCGTAACCGAAAGCGTCGACGTCATAAAAAACAGCCGTAAAGCGGTCGCAGTAGATGCGCCACACATCGGATGAGAAGGTCCCGCTTTGCAGGGAGGACCTGTGCACCTCGGGGAACCTTTCCGGTTCTTCGAGCTGGAGGGTCACTGCCGTTCCGGCCTTCAGGTCATAAGCGGCGTGGAAAAAATCGCCCCGGAACACGTAGACCCTGCCGTCTTTTTCCAGGGCGCCGATCGTGACCCGGACATACGGCGCTTCCGTCACGAAGCGGATTTCGCATCCGCTGGACTCCGCCGCTTTTGTACGTCCCTTAGCGGACAGCGCCTCCCGGACTTCCCGGGGAAATCTCTGAAGAAGAAGGCCCGGCAATCCCGGCCTCTGCTCCAGCTCCGAAACGTTATGAAAATACACTCCGTTATGCAGCATGCTTGCGCCTTTCCCCGCTCATTCGGCAGCGGATAAGATGGCCCGGGGTAGGACTCCCGGGCTTTGGACATTGAACGGATTCCGATAAGTTCTATGCCTGGTTACGGATTAATCGTCGTAACGAGCAGAACGGGGGCCTTGGCCGGATCCGTTCCTTCGAGAGCTGCGACTCTGGCCTCACGGTCGTTTTCATTCATGCTAAGCCGGAAGCTGAGGACGCCGTCCTGAGCGGCCTGCGGGTTTTTATAAAACTCCGTGACATCGAAAGTCACGTAGCTGCCGCCTGCCAGGGGCGTTTTGGCACCGAGCGGCACGTCGGAATAAGAACGAGCGGGCTGGTCGTTTGCGGTTACCGCCGCCGGGTTCCAGCCGTCGTTCAGTATGCCGGTCAGCTGCAGGTCCGAACCGGACTGGGCCGATATGACGAACAGCTTCAGCTGGACCGAATCGACGGTTTGCGCGGACGCCGGAAGGGTAGCTTTGATGTACCCGTTTCGGCGGCTGGCCGATTTTCGCTTGATCTGCATCTCGGGCTCCGTACTGAAGTTCGTTCCCGCCTTGTCGGACAAAATATTGTCCACATAGGTGTCTCCCCCGATCACAAACGGATTCGTGGAAGAAGGACGCACCGTGTAAACAACCGCCGGGGCGGTTTTGCCCCCGTAAGCGGCGCTTACCGAGGAAGTGCCAAGACCTGCCGGAGTCAGCTTCCCTTCGGCCGAGACAGCCAGCACGCCCGGCTGGCTGCTTGAGAATACGGCGCCGGAAGGAACGGGTTCCGTAGACCCGTCGGAATAATGCGCGGTCACGGCAAGCTGTTTCGGCACTCCTCCGAGAGCGAGCTGGACCGGTACGCCCGCGAGGCTGATTCCCGTAAAAGCGGGCGTTGTCACACTGACGGTATTGCCGGCCGTTTTGTGCCCCGCTCTGTCCAGCGCTTCGATCTTGAACGTATAAGCCGTACCCGGCTGAAGGGAACCGGCCTCATACGTCAGGACGTCGCCGAAGACCGTATCAAGCGGAACGCCGCTGCGGTAAATCCGGTACCCGGTGATCCCTGTGTCGTCCGCTGCGGCTGTCCATTTCAGCTTCGCGGTACGGGGGGATATGCCGTCAACCGCCAGCGGATTCGCCGACGGCCAGGAAGGCGCCGCAGTATCCGTTCTGCCGTCGGCTTTATACTCATCCGCGCCGACATCGGGAATGCCTGTACGGGCTTCCCTATCCATGTCTTCCGTTACGAAAGACAGGAGACCGCCGCTCGCATAATTGCCTTTGGATGCGTTGATAGCCGGGCTGTCCGCCGCGAGCTTCTTATAAGCGATATGACGAAGCGACTCATATTCGCCGGAAGCCCATAACCACGGATAGTCCTCGGGTCCAAGCTCCAAAGTCGCGTTCTGCATGCTCGGGTAGACGACTTTGACCTCGTTTTCCGTCAGCGGAACGGAATTTCCGGTAATGAGCGGCACACCTTTCTGCGGGAACATGATGTTGCCCGTCCACGTCAATCCCGGAATCGGAGTCATAATGCGGATCAGCTCATCCTGCGAGCCGACGACGATATTGTTGGCGAAAGTAAGATTTTTCGGCGCGGTTCCGTAGCGGACCATACCGAGCTCGATTCCGCTTTTGTTGTTCACCAGGGTGTTGTTGGCGACCATGATATTTTTGGCGATATAATGGTTGTTCGTCGGATCGATGGTCCCCGTCATGTTATCGTTGTCGCCGGTCGTGAACGCAAGCGTAGCGTCCCAGTTCGTGCCGGTCAGACCTTCGAAATAGTTGTTATACACTTTGTGATTCTCGCCGTAGACACGGACTCCGCCGGTCCCGAGCGGGGCATCGTCGGGATCGGGGCTCAGTACTTGACGCCCGTTGCCGATAAACATGTTGCCGTATACGCTGGAGCCGCTCCCCGTTCGCAGCGTTACGCTTCCTAGCGACTCGACGAAATAGTTATAGCGGATGGTGTTCGCTCCGCTCTTCACCGATACGATCTCCGTGTCCGAATCGCAGTGATCGAAGATGTTGTACTGAATCGTGGCGTGGGCATCGAGGCCCGATAAAACCGATACCCCGATGCGGATCGGCTCCGATTCGTTGGACTGCCGTTCGAGCGTGTTGCGGAAAACGTTGTACTCGACCGTGTCGTGCTGGGTAATCTCATACGGGACGGTCGAGCCTTCCGGGCGGCTGGATACGCCGTCGAACAGAATGAACTTGCCCCGGTCCCGTTTGTTTTCCATCAAGTTGTGATCGATGCGGTTATGATGGCTGTTCGTCCCTTTGATATAAATCCAGTTCGATTTGTCCGCAGCCGTTGTCGTGTTTTGGGAATGGAAATAGTTGTTTGTGATCCGGATGTTGTTGGAACCGTTCAGGTTAATCCACTTATCCTGCGGATTCATCCGGAATTCCATATCCTGAATCGTGATATATGAGCTGGTTTCAACCGTTATGCCCGTAGAAGGGAAAACGGCTTTGCCCTTGTGCTGCGCTTTCACGACGATCGGATTCTGCGCAGTGCCGTTCCTGTTGCGCACCGTGAAGCCCGTGTAGCTGCCGTCCGCCAGCTCGATTACTTCACCGGGCACAGCCGCGTTGAGGCGGGTCAGCAGCTCCGCCGTCGTCGTGACGGGCGGGTTGGCGGACGCAGGCGGCATGGCGCTTACGGGCGCGCTTGCGCCGCCCTCGCCCGAAGCGTTCACGGCGCTGACCGTGAAATAGTACGTCTGCCCCGCCGTCAAGCCGGCGGCGGTATACTCCGTCACCGTAACGGGTGACGCGTTGAGCTTCGTGAAAGGTCCGCCGGCGCTTGCGGACATGCTCACGTTATACCCGGCGGCGGAAGGAACGGCCGTCCACGTCAGCTTGACGGCTCCCGCTCCCGAGGGAGATGCGGTTACGCCCACCGGAGCCGACGGAACACCCGGCTGCCCGGGCCCGCCGCCCGTGTAGGCTGCCGCCTGAATGTCGTCGAAGGCGGTGGTGCCGGACTGGCTGTATAGACCGATCCCGCCCGACGTCAGCGGAGAAGCGTCGGTGCCAGACAGGACTAGCGTGCCGCCGTAGTAGGCGTCCAGCTTAAGGCTGCCGTCTCCCTGGTGAATCACGTCCAGCTTCATCGGCAGGTAGCCTTGGCTGTCGAAGGAAGGATTTAGCACGGTATTCGCAACCGATACGCCGCTGGCGTTAGGACTTCCGGGTGTCTGAGGGACGGCCGTTTTGGAAGTCCCCGTCACCCTTTCCAGATAAAACTGGTAGCTTACCGAATTTTTCTTGGTCATAAACCGGTAATAAGCCGGCGCCGTTCCGTTAACCGAATACTTGGCGGCCAGTCCCGCGTAGGTGCTGTTGGCCCCGGTTACCTTTACCCGGCCGGACAAGCTTATGCTGCCGTCCGTAAGTACGGGATTGTCCGTTCCCCAGTAGCCGTTCGTGATCAGATAGGCCATACCGCTCGCGGGATCGGTCTGCTGCAGGAAATGATTGATCCCGGAAGATCCCGGAACAGTCTCTTCGCCTATGCCCCAGGCTGCGCTTCCGCCCGTGACTGCTTTCCAGGGCTGGGCTGCTGTCGGGGCTGTTCCGACCGGAGATGTGTATCCCGTCTGGGATGATCCGTAGCTCTCGAAAGGTTCAAGCCACGGGCCGGTTACGCCGGCGGCTGCGGCCGGAGGGGTGAAATTCTCGGCCCCGTCCGTTTCGGCAGCGCTTACAGTTGTGGCGAAAGCTAAAGAAAGGCATAGAGAGAGAACCAGCTGCAAACTTAGAAAGACACGGACACGTGCTCTAAAACCCGGCATGCTCTTAATCATCCATCCACCATCCTCTCGGTTCATTTCATGCCTATTATAAGTTCCGCCGGACCGCAAACCCATGACGCCTTTTAATCTTCATTGTGTTTTTTTAATTTCCGCCGCCTCCGCAAAATAAAAAAATGCCTGCTCTATTCGAACAGGCGATGCTTGCTGTAACACCCGGTTCCGGCTCAGGAACCGATATTCGGAAAACGGATGGAAATCAAGGTGCCCTGGCCCTGGATGCTGCTTATGGACAGGCCGTATTTCTCTCCGAATACGAGCTGAATGCGGCGGTGCACGTTCATAAGCCCGATCCCTCCGTGCCCTTTGCGGCCGGCAAGGGTGGAATCCGCCAGCTGGTTGGATTCAAGCTGGCGCTGCAGGGAGGCCAGCTTCTCGGGCGGAATGCCTACCCCGTTGTCCTCGATCACGATGACGAGGTCCCTGTCCTCCTCATCCGTCCAGGCGTCCAGACGGATATAATGGTAATCTTCGATTCCGTCCGCGAACGCGTGCTGAAACACATTTTCGATCAGCGGCTGAAGCGTGAGGCGGGCCGTTTTTTTCAGGAAAAACTCGGGCGTTATCCGCACATCCAGTTCGAAATCCCGGCCTACCCGGTGCTTCATGATTGTCATATAGTTCAGCACATGCTTAAGCTCGTTGACGATGGCGGTTTCTTCGATATGCGTCTGTACCGAGTAACGGAACATGGCGGCGATCGCGTCCACGATTTCCGTGATTTCTTCCGACTGCCGGATCACGGCGTAACAGATAATATTTTCGAGCGTATTGTACAGAAAATGGGGATTGATCTGGAGCTGAAGCGACTGAAGCTCGGCTTTCTGCCGCTCCAGCTCCGCGTCTTTCTTGCTCAGCTCCGTTTTGTACAAGGTATCCATCAGCTCGGACAGGCTTGCAACCATCAAATTGTAGCGGTCGATAAGCTCGCTGAATTCATTGCGTGTGCGCAGCTGGGGAATCTTCATCCAGTTTCCCTGCTCGGTCTGCCGCATGCCTCTTTTAAGAATATGGATCGGCTTCGTGATGACCCGGCCGAACCGGTACGAAATGAGCAGCGCGATAAGCAGCGTGACGCCTCCGACGAGAAACGATAAATACCGGATGCTGGCGATCGGCCTGTTAATGTCTTCGGTCGGAATCGACACCATGAGATTCCATCCCGAGTACGAGGACTTCCGGCTGACGATCATGCGCTCTTCTCCGAAAGAGGCGTCCGTGAACGAAGTCAGCTGCGTGTTTTCAAGCTTGGCCAGCAGTTCCCCGCCGATTACTTGACCGATCCGGGTTTTATCGGGATGATGCACAATCCTTCCTTCGTGATCCACGATGGAAAAGAACCCGCCCCGTCCGAGGTTGACTCCCTTCCAAAGCGTGGAGAACTCATCCGATTTGATCTGGATCGTCAAAATGCCTTTGAATTCGTTAAACACCTGGCCGTGTATTTTACGCGAAAGCGTAATCAGCTGGGTGTCGCTTTCCGAAAACACACTGTTGTTGATGATCGTCAGATTACCGTTGGAATCCGTTTCCTTGTCCAGTTCCTCCAGCGTCGCTCCGGGGACGGGATCTTGAATAATTTTCAGGGCCGGATTTACGAAGTAGACCCAGTTCTTGTTGTAATCCGTCAAATAAACGGTCATAATTTCCGGTGTTTTCAGAAAAAGCGGATCGATCACCTGCTTCTTGAGCGAATCGGTATATTGAAAATACGCATAATCGTCCTTCGGCGGCGAATCGAGAAATTTTCTTATATCCGGGTGGGTAAAAAGAGAAAGATGGGCACGTTCGTACAGCTTCAAATACAGATCCGTATGGTTGACCGCGTTGGTTACAGCTTCGATCAGATGCTGTTCGTTCTGCTGCCGCAGCTGACTGGAAGAAATATGGTAGGAAAACCAGCCGATCGACGCGGCCGTGATAATCACGACAACCGCGATATAAATAAAAATGGTCCGGGACAACGTCTTTTTCATCTATTTGATGCCCAGCTGCTGCCGGTATTCAAGCGGGGAAACGCCGGTCACTTTTTTAAACATCCGCGAAAAATGCGGGTAATTCTCGTAGCCGACCTCGTATGCGATATCGTTGGTGCGGTAACGCGGAATTTCCAGCAGCTTTTTGGCCAATTCGATCCGCTTGAGTATCCGGTACTGGACGAACGTCTCTTTGTGCACTTTTTTGAACAGAAAGCTTAAATACTGCGGGGTAATGCCCAAATAATCGGCCGTGTCTTCCAGCGAAAGCTCCTTCGTGATATGAGCGTCCATGTAGTCTTTGGCCTTCAGCATCAGATCCTGTCCCCCTCTTTGCAGCGCAAGCTCGTCGATAATTTTCAGAATGCTGACGTGCAGCATCTCGAAATAACGAAGATGATCGCCCGAATCCGGTATTTCCCCGACTGCCGGGTAAAACCCTTTCAGGGCAAGCCTTTTCTTCAGCATCGGAAGACAATCTTTCAAAAGCTGGACAAAATCGTAATCCGTCCGGGAAGCCGTAAGACAGTAGGTTTTGAGCTGCTCGAAAACCGTCTCCATTTCTTCGATCCGCATCGACCACACCGATTCCGCTATGTCTCCGATGAGATCCTCATATTTGGAAATCGACAAAGCCGGGTTCCCCTGAGAGATGAGCCGGTTCAGCAAATCCCCGATTTTAGCGGTTGTAAACGGTTTCAAAATATATTCTTTGACGCCGTACGAAATACAATTCTGCGCATATTCGAAATCCCCGTACCCGGAGATGATCACCTTCTGCACGAGAGGGTATTTGTCGTACACCTGCCTGCACAGCTCCAGCCCGTCCATTTTGGGCATGCGGATGTCGGTTAAAAGAAGCTGAGGCAGACTCTCGTTCATCCTGTCCAGCGCCTCCTGGCCGTTGCCGGCGGTTCTTACCCATTCGAAATCGTACGGCAGCTGTCCCAGCATGGCGACCAGCCCCTGACGGATCAACGGTTCGTCGTCGACCACCAAAATTCGCTTCATGCCGCCCCCTCCTTCATATAAGGATCTGATGTTGTGGAAGGCAAAAAACATTTATCCGCCCCGGAGAGTGGATAAATGTTTAAGCCGTTATTTCGAATCGCCGAGCTTGACGCCTTCTTTCTTGTTGTACCGCTCGGTTGCTTCCTTAATGATATCATTTCCGCCTTTGGCTTTCCATTCCTCCAGCACCTTCGGCCAATCGGAAATCGGTTCCTTGCCGTATACCATTTTAAGCATATGGTCGAGGATAACCGGCGGCATGTCGGAGAACTTCAACCCCGCATCGGTAAATTTGGCGCTGGACGTAAGCTCAGGCGCGAACGAAATACCGTCCCGGCCTTCTTTGGCCACGATCGTATCGAATTGATTAATGAGCTTCTTGCCGTCCTCGGTCTGGTTCAGCAGCGTACGATTCAGAGCCGTATCCTCGACAAGGCGCAGAATAACCGAGCGGAACTGCTCCTCGTACGTTTCTTCCGGCGTTTTAGGCTGCTTGTAGATCACTTTGCCGTCCTGCGTCTGATACGTATCGCCTTCGATCCCGAAGTTGAAGAACTTGTCGCCCTTATCGGTCACCATGAAATTGAGCATTTTGACGATGGCGGCCGCCTTCTCCTTGCTCACCTTGCTGTTGATATACGTCAACCCGCCGGTATAACTGTATTTCATCATGCCGCCTTTGCCGTCGTCGCCGACCGGAGACGGGATGATGACGACTTCGGATTTCGGATTCGTCACCTTCGTCGTGTTGATCCATGTCATGAGCAGGTTGGCGTTGTGATTCCAGATGCCGGATTTGCCCGCATTAATGTTGTTCGTCCATTTGTTGCCGTCCACGCTGGCGAAGTCTTTGGTCATCAGCCCTTCGTCGTACATCGTTTTATAAACCTGGAGGGCTTTCTGCATCTGCTCGACTTTAAAAAACTTCGGCACGACCTCGTCGCCGATTTTCTCGAACATCGTGCTGTAAGGCATGACATCGTAGGCCCCGAAAATAAAATCGGAGTAAACGAAATTTTGCCGGAAAGCGAACGGCTGCTCGACTCCGTTCTTTTTCATGGCCCGCAGCACATTCAGAAACTCGTCGATCGTCTTCGGAGCGGGCAGCCCCGTCGCGTCCAGAAGATCCTTGCGGATAAACGTGGCTCTCCGGGTCGGCACCGACAAATATTCCGGAATGGCGTAAATTTTTCCTTTGTATTTGACTTCGTCCCACGCTTCTTTTGGAATCGCTTTCAATAAATCCTGGCCGTATTCTTTCAGCAGATCGTCAAGCGGCATGAACAGCCCGCCTTTAATCGCGCCGAGCATATCCGGCCCTTCCGGAAACATCCCCTGAATGGTGTTCATGACATCGGGAATATCGTTGCTGGCGAACATGAGCGCCGTTTTGGGCTTGAATTCGGCGTGCGGCACCAGCTTGATATCCAACTGCACGCCGGTCATCTCGCCGAGCTTTTTCACCCACTTGTCGTTGTTGATATCCGTGCTGGCGAGCGCGTATTTGTTCAAGGAATCGCTCAGCGACAAGGATACTTTCACCGGTCCCGACGGTTCCTTCGGATTAGCTCCCTGGCCCGCGCAGGCCGTCAGAGCCAGAGATGCGGTCAACGTGAGGAGCAGTGCGCTTTTTTTCCATCTTTTCATGTGGATATCCCCCTTAAGGTGCGTGTGTTAACCCCTTGTACAGCATCCTGCGGTCCCGGATTAAGACTTGATCGATCCGATCAGCATTCCTTTAATGAAATGCTTCTGCAGGAACGGATAAACAAGCATGATCGGGATCGTCGCGATGACGATGACCGCCATTTTGAGGCCTTCCGGTGACAAGTTGGCTATATCGCCCGCCGTATTGGCAAGGTCTGAGGAATCCGTGACGACGTATTCCCTCAGCTTCACCTGGAGCGGGAACAAAGCCCGTTCGTTAATATAATAAAGCGCGTTGGAATAGTTGTTCCAGAGGGCTACGGAATAAATGATGCTCATCGTGGCCATTGCCGGCTTGGAAAGCGGCAGAATCATCGTCCACAGGATGCGCATCTCCCCCGCTCCGTCTATCCGGGCCGACTCGATAAGCTCGTTCGGGATCGACTGGAAGAAGGAGCGCATCACGAACAGGTTAAACGCGCTGATCGCGCCGGGAAGCATGAGGGCCCACAGGCTGTCGAGCATCCCCAGCGACCGGATGAGCAGGTAGTTCGGGATCAGGGGCGCGTGGAAGATCATCGTGATCAGCACGAGCACGAGAATCCCTTTGCGCTCCCTGTATTCGGTCCTGGACAGCGGGTAAGCCAGGCTGGCCGTCATCACCAGCGCAATCAGCGTCCCGGCGACCGTGACGAGCGCGCTGATGCCTAAGGCCCTCCAGATCGCCGTCTGCTGGAGCACGGTGGTATAGTTCGACAGTGTCCAGTCGGAGGGCCACAGCAGAACGCTGCCGCTGCTGAGCGCTCCGGCTCCGCTGAACGATTTGGCTATGATGTTCAGGATCGGCAAAACCATGGCAAGCGAGATCAGAAGCAGCAGCACGGGATTGAGCAGCGCCGTCTTGCTTTGTTTTTCCAAGGGAGACAAGCTTATTCCTCCTTTCTAGTATAATCCTTCGCCGGTAGTTTTTTTGCTGAATTTATTCGCCGATACGATAAGCACGAAACCGATCACCGATTTGAACAGGCCGATGGCCGTCGTATAGCTGTATTCCCGCTGGATCAGGCCCACTCTGTAGATGTACGTATCGAGAATGTCGCCGCTTCCGTTCGTCAAAGGATTCAGGAAAACGAAAACCCTTTCAAAACCGAGATCCAGAAAATTCCCGATCTGCAGCAAAAACAAAATCGTAATCGTCGGCATGATCGACGGAATCGTAATCGAGAACGTCTGCTTCCACCGGCTCGCCCCGTCCATCTGTGCGGCTTCGTACAAATCGGGATTGATGCCGCTCATCGCCGCGAGATAAATGATCGTGCTCCATCCGGCGTCCCGCCAGATCCCGGAGCTTACGATAATGGTGCGGATGTATGAATCCTCACCCATAAAGTACACCGGTTCCCGGCCGAAGAGGCCCAGGACATAATTGACGGCTCCGCTCGTCGGGGAGAGGAGTTCGATCACAATTCCGCCTACGACGACCCACGAAAGGAAGTGAGGCAGATAAACCGACGTCTGGACAAAACGTTTGTAAGCCGCATTGCGCAGCTCGTTCATCATCAGCGCCAGAATGATCGGAATCGGGAAGCCGAACAGCAGTGTGTAAAACCCGATAGCGAGCGTATTTCCCAGAATGCGCCAGAAATCCGCGTACTCGATCATCCGCCTGAAGTTGTCTAGCCCGATCCAGTCGCTTTGCCAGATTCCCGCGAAGATGTTGTAATCCTGAAACGCCATTACAGATCCCGTCAGCGGGATATATTTGAAGATCAGGAAATACGCGATACCCGGGAGTGACAATAGATACAACACTTTGAACCGGCTGTAATAGGAGAAAAAACCGGCCTTTTTCCTCGTTCGCTGTCTTTTCGTTCCGGCTTCGAGTCCGGTCCCGCTATAGCTCACATTCCATCACCCTTGCTTTGTTTGGTATGATTGAAGTGTACCTTACGGGCTTCTCGATCGGGATACCGTCACTTAACATGAGTTATCTTTTTTTAAGGTCCGCAATTCCTAAGAAAAAACATCAACGGCTGCGTGGTATAGTAAGCATTGCTTCAACCGCATCGTTGTAAGACATTCACACCTATACACGGAGAGGAGGTATTCTTATGCCGACTAACCTTCAAGACGATCCGGATAAAAAAGCCGCGTCGTCCGCACCCGATTCGGATTTTCCCGCAGGCTTGTCCAAGCCCGCTCTCCGCGCGCTTGCCGGAGCCGGCTTTCAGCGGCTGGAACAACTGACTCGGGTTACCGAGAAAGAGCTCCTGCAGCTGCACGGCATGGGCCCCAAAGGGATTAAAGTGCTGCGCCCCGCTCTGGCGGCCAAGGGCTTGTCTTTTGCCGCAGAGTCCGGAGCATCCGGAAAATCGTCCTGAACGAACGTTAAAACCCGCCGCTTTCCGTGCGGAGAAAGGTCGGAGATTTGGACACCTACAAGCCCATCAATATAGCCCGGAGGCTGAACATCAGCACGAGCGCCCTGCGGCATTACGAATCGTGGGGCGTCGTACCCGCACCGGACCGGGCCGCTAACGGGTACCGCCTGTACACGAATTTACACCTAGCTTATTTCCGCTGTCTGCGCGCCATGTTCCCCGCCTTCGGCGTCGGAATCAGCTGTGACGTGCTGCGCCATATCCAGCGCGGCGATATGGACAGCGCGTTCTGGCTCGTCAGCCGTGAGCAGTCCGTTCTCCAGCATGAAAAAGCGGTGGCCGACAAGACGCTCGCTCTCCTGCAGGACCCCGAGCTGCCGATCCTGGCCAACAAAAAGCTGAAAAGCGCGATGACCATCGGCGAGGCCGCCTCTCTCACCGGTGTCCAGGACTCCGCTATCCGCCACTGGGAGAAGGAAGGACTGCTCAAACCGGGAAGAGATCCCGACAACGGTTACCGGATCTTTACGCCCATGCACATCCGGCAGATTCTGCTGATCCGCACGCTGCGCAGAACGGTTTATTTCCTGGAAAGAATGAAGGATATCGTACAAGCCGTGGAACACCAGAGCATCGGGAAAGCGAAAAAAGTGACGGAGCAGGCTCTCCTGAGCATTCATGAAAGGAACCGGCAGCAGTTCCGGGCCGTGTCGGAGCTCGTCGAGCTTTGCAAAGAAGCGGGTTTGATGGAACGGGATTAATCCCGCCGCCCTCCCCCTTGCATGTCTGTACAAAAAAACCGCCCGGCTTCCCTTGAAGGAAGCGGGCGGCGTTTCTATGGGGCCTTCCTGTGCGTATACGCAGGCATGCCGGAAGTATACCAGGGTCAGGCCCTTTTTATTTCGACGCATGCTTGAACAGCAAACTTTGGTTGCTCTTGCAGCCTTTGATCATGGACGCAGTCACCGCGGGCGATAAAGAGCGGAATGCCGGCCGGCGGCTATTTCAAGATTTTACCCGCAACGGCAGAGAGGTCCTGATTGTCGATTTTTCCGTCCTTCTTGATATCCAGGTGTTTGATCTGGTCCCAATCCGGACTTTGTTTCGTTTTTCCGTACGGAGCCGCCACGATAGCCAGGTCGCCGACGCTCACTTTGCCGTCCCCGTTATAATCTCCCGGTACCGATCCCGGATTTTGTACCGTCAGCGAAGACGGTCCGGCCTCCGTTTCTTTTCCTTCACGGTCACCCAGCACCGCATTCGTGACAGAGACGACTCCTTTGATCGTCTCGTTGTCCTTTTTGCTGCGGAAGGTAAATTCCAGCAGCTTGGCGGGACCGTTCACGGCATGGCTGTCGCCTTGACTGGCCACCAGGAGACGGAGCTGTCCCGGCGTTTTCTTGTCGGTTTCGAGCAGGGAAAGTCCGTCCAGGACAGGCTTCGCCGAAACGAACTCCATGAAGGAGGCATCATATTCGACCTTAAGGTCCTGCGCGTACACCGCCTGCGAACCTCCCGTCAGCCCATAGGTGACGGAGAACTTCTCTCCCGCCGGAACCGTTCCGCTGCCTGTGAGTACGGTCTGCCAGCCCGTCTGGCCCGCCGCAATCGTCACTGTCACCGTGGCGATGTTGGAATCCGTCTTGCCGTCGCTGGCTTTGAACGTGAACGTATCGGTCCCGGTCTGGCCCTTGCCCGGCGTATACGTGAACGTTCCTTTGGACGCATCCGTCACTGCGGCATTTCCCTTGGCGCCGTTACGCACAATGCTGTAAGTCAGCGGATCGCCGTCTTCATCCGCCGCCGGCAGAGTACCGGAGACGGGCGTATCCGGCGCGGTGCTTAGCGCGCTGTCCGAAGCGACCGGAGCCCCGCCGGCTGCCGGTCCGTTTTTCGTGAACTCGTAAAGCTTGTCGTACAGGCCGCGGATCTCGGGATCGGAGCTTGCCGCCGCCCGGGCCATGACAGGCCCGCTGCCTTTATAGTAAGCCTTGAATGCGCTTCCCTTATAGCCGAACTGTTCGCCCGCATCCAGATATTCCAGGAATCTTTTGCGGAATACGGCATCGGTCAGCATCCGGTCGTCGAATTCAAGCTCGACGCCCATTCCGTAACGCTTGGCCGTTTCGGCCGCATCCTGCAGGCGGTCTATGTTCAGAGGTTCGAAATAATAGTTCGGCTGGAAAGTGACCGCGTCAAAACCTACATCCTTCCACATATAGCTTTTGTACGCGAGGAAATGGGGAATCCAGAACGACTTCAGCCCTTTCTCGTGAACGAGACCGTTCGTAAAACGCAGCAGGTCCGGCCCCGTACTGCTTGTTCCCACCTGCTCCTGCAGCCAGTAGTAACCGGAAAGCTCCAGATTGGAATAGTTCTTCTCTTGGAACTTGCGGCTGACCTCGTCGATCCACCAGCGGATCACCTTCTGCCGGTTGGCGACGGCTTTATCCTTGCCGACCGCGCTCTCGTTGAAATTCTCGGTGATGCCGTCTCCGTCGATATCCCCGAAATCGGTCGTATACTCACCGGGATTCGGGATCATCATGACCGTTTTCGTTTTGTGGCCGGGCTGACCCAGCTTCTGCCCGACTTCCTTCGTCGCTTCGTTCAGCTGCTCCAGGTCCCCCTGAGCCGCGAACGTTTTATCCAGGTACCAGTTCCAGTCGGTCAGCAGCGCCGCCCCTTCCCCGAAATCGCGTCCTTGAGGGGACTGCAGGCCGAGGACAAGCGCTCCGTCAAAAAACCAGTCGACAGGCTGTCCTTCCTTGTTCACATAACCGATCTCGGGAACGAGTTTTTCCTTCGTCATTTTGACGCCGTCCGAGTAGTAGCCGTTATACAGCAGCGAGAGGTTGCGGATACCGGCCGTATTTTCACCGGGCTGCATATAATCGAATGCTTCCGCCGGCACCTGCTTCGCCCCTTCGATTTTCCCGTCGGTGCCCCAGATCTCAATTTCGTCGATAAACTCCCACGCCTTCGGATGCATGGAGAACGCCACTTTGACATAACGGGCGTAGGCCATCTTCGCAGCGGAACCCGCATTCGGAATGCCGTCCTTCGTTCCTTCCCACGTATAGAACTGGTCGACGGGAGGACCGTCCACCCACAGATGCTCCGTCGCTTTATGGGCAACCGTGCCCCAGTTCTGCTTGTCGTCCGACACATACATGGAGACCGTCAGAGGGAAAAGAACCGCCGAGCCCGGCCAATCCTGTAAAAAATGGGCCCGGATCTTGGAAATAGACTTGGCCTCTCCGAGGTCGAAAACAATCTCACGGGTCCGCTTATTCAAGCTTCCGACCCAGGACGGGTCCGTCACATTGGCGCTGCCGATCACTCCGTCGGTAAGCTTGCCGGTCGTATCCGGATAGCTTGAATGGGGAGCTTCGGACCATTCATACTTCAAGCCTTTGGCAAGGTTCCGCATTTCAGGCTGAGCCTGAGCGCCGTATGCCTGGGGAAGCATCGTCGCCATCAGGGTCACTCCCAGTGCCAGCGACAGCCATTTTTTGTTCGAACTCATAATTTCCCTCCTAAAATAATGATTATGAAAGCGCCTACACTGTAACCTTAAGAGACACGCCTTTCCAATAAAAGAGATAACTTCTGACTTTTATATACACTTCTTTACTTCCCGCCTTCCGCTCCCGCATCCTGAAATTTTTCTGTGAAAGGACCCGTACAGGCTTCCGTCTTCTCTTCCAGACTTGACTAAAAGGCAAAAAAACCGCTCGTCGCGGCCTTCCGCAGCCGCCAGGCTTTTGAAGCGGATCGGACCTGCCTTAGCTTCTCTCTTTCTTTTTTTGCCGCCCTTAGGGTCGTATCCGCTTCACTTTGTTAACCCCTGAAAATCGGTCAAACCTCCGCAAAAAGTCAAGCTTGACAGCTTCCCCTATGGGCATATGCATAAGCAGCCGTCTTGATCTTGAATAAAGTGTCGTAGTTCCCTATAGAAAGGCAGGACTGCGATCCATGCTTAAAGCAATCCCTCACCGGAGAAAAAAATTACCGAAAGTCATTGCTACAATCCCTGTCAATTCTCCCCTGCACGTGGCCGTTAACCGTAAAACGAACCGGGTATATGTAACCCGGAGTCTGGATGCGCTGGCTGTCATCAACGGCCTTACAAATCGTGTCATCAAAACAATCCCTATCGATAACGCCCCGAATTATCTGGTGGTCAATACCCGCAAAAACCGCATTCACACATTAAATACGGCGGTAACGTCAAATCCGCGCGGATTTACCGGAAGCGTGAGTCTGGTGAACGGCGTCACGAACCGGCTTGTTTCTTCCGTTAACGTCGGCAAGGACGGCGCGGATATCGCCTTGAATCTCGCAACCGGCCGGGTGTATGCCGTCAATGCGGGCAGCGACTCGGTTACCGTAATCAACGGCCGGACCAACAAAATCGTCACAACCGTTAAAGTGGGCGACACGCCGTTTTTCGCGGCCGTCAATCCGTTTACCAACCGGATTTATGTGTCGAACAACAGCGCCGGCACCGTTTCCGTCATTAACGGAAGCCTCAATAAAGTCATCGCTACGGTTAAAGTAGGCACAGGGCCCGATAATATCGCGATAAATCCCGTGACCAACCTGATCTATGTCGCGAATACGAACAGCGGCTCCGTCTCAGTCATCCATGGAAAAACGAATAAAGTCATTAAAACGATCCGTGTCGGCGCATTTCCTGCCGATATCAAAGTCAACATCCGAACCAACCGGATCTATACCGCAAATTCGAACGCCAATACGGTTTCCGTCATCAGCGGAAAAAAACTGAAAGTGATCGACACGATCGGAGTCGGCAGCCAGCCGTCCGTCCTGGGCATCGATTCAAAAAAGAACCGCGTTTACGTCGTCAACGCTTCACCGAATTTATCGAGAGGAACCGTTTCGGTCATCAGCGGTTTCAAGAACAAGGTGATTGCCACCCTTACGGTCGGCGGCCGGCCGTCGGATCTCAAAGTGAATTCCAAATCGCACCGGGTGTATGTGACCAACAGCAGCGGTGACAGTGTATCGGTTATCCGCTCCTAATCCTGCCGCTTGGACAGCGGCAACGACTACCCTCATGTAACGCCGGGCACCGCGCGCCGGGAGCTTCGCGCGGTGCGGAAAGACAACGGGACAGCGGGGCGCCAAACGTGAAAACACCCCCGCAGCGGCGCTCCCGGACCCGCAATTATGCCCCCGCCGGTTTACCCTATGGCGGGAAACGACTAAGCCCGGCCGTTCATCCCGATGAACGGCCGGGCTTCTCATGTCATCCGGGCAGGGTGCCTGCGGTATAGGGCTTGCCTCATACTTGCATACAACAGCCCCTATAAGTTAAGTTTAAGTGCTCCCACGACAAAAAAGATGACTTCCGAATACCCGGAAGTCATCTTGGATCGATCGATCAGCGGCGGCTGTTATGCAATTACTTTCCAAACGCCGGAGCTGCTGCTTGGTGTTTCGCCTTGCGTCCACCATTTGGCTTCGTAGTTCACGCCGTTGTGCGTAACTTTGCTTCCACCAGGGTAAGCAGTCGAAGCGTTCCAGGCCGGGTAAGTCGTGCCTGCGACGGTCGTGAAGCTGGCGGTGTTGCTTGCTGCCGATACATTGCCGGCTGCGTCAACTGCTTTGACCGTAATCGCGTAGGCCGTATTTGCCGTCAGCCCCGTCAGGTTGAAGCTGAGCGCTCCGCTGGTCGTGCCGATTTGAGTGGAACCGTTGTAGATCCGGTAGCCGGCTACACCGACATTGTCGGAAGATGCCGTCCAGGATACGGTAGCGCTTGTAGCGGCAACATTGGAAGCCGTCAGGCCTGCAGGCGCAGTCGGAGCGGACGTGTCGGGAGTACCCGGGGAACCGCCGAAGTTTACGTCGATTACGTTATAGAAAGCGTTTGCCGTATCTGCGATTTCCCATACGGCCAGGATAACTTGATAGCCTGTTCTGCTTGGAACGTTACACGTGTCGGAGTACGAACCGGAAGGCTGTCCCTTGTACGGCACGTTGCAGAAAGGCGTCAGGTCGAAGGAAGCGCGGGTCAGAGGCGCGTTCGGATTCCAGTCCTGCTTCGTAATGTAATATTTCCAGGCGGAAGTGGCATGCGGAACTTTCAGCGTCCAGTTGAAAGTCGTCGGGCCCGGGCTGAGGTTTACTTTCGTCCAGCGGGTGGACGACTGCTCGTCGAGCGGTGCGAACAGGCCGTTCGCGCTTGCGATTTTACCGTCGGCAGGTCCGGCAGCAGGGAAGCCTTTGAGCGCTTCCAGGCTGTAGGGCTCGTAAATAATGAGACCGCAGTTTTTGTTCACTCCGCTTGCGCAAAGAGCCGCACGGCTGGACGGGTTGCTGACATACCCGTGAGCGGAAGCTTTGTTTTCCAGCAGAAGAAGCATGGCGATGGACAGCACGAGCATCATGGCTCCGGCCGCAAGCATCTTGATCATCCCTTGATAGGGCAAACGAGTGGTCACTATAAATTCCTCCTTTTAATGGGCAATGAAAATGAAACCGTTTTAACAAATGCCGGCTCTGGGACCGGGTTAAGCTGGATCATGAACGGGCAGCGGTAGGATCATTCCTGCGATACCCCTGCATCCTCCTCCTTTCACAGGTAAGCGGCCTGCTGCATTAAAGCGTGCGCGCCTCTTTACGATCACGGCTGTATGCGTAAGCGATTTCAAAACAGCCGGTACATAAGCTGCATGGCCACAGCTATTCGGCTGGAACGTGGAACCGGGTGCATACGGCCGAAAATACACCTCATATTATACCTCATATTACATATTATACAAGAACATGACACAAATGTTTATTTTCTTTTTAAACCAATAAAGTAAAAATTATTTTCTTCAAAATAAAAAACACAAATCCCTCGTAAATGGATGTGTGTTTTATAAAATGGCCTGCGGCGGCAGGAGCTTCCTCTTTCCAGGATGCCGGGCGTTTTGTCCCTGTTAACGCGGGTCCCGAGAACATATCCGTCCTCCCTCGCTTTGCAGAGTCCGCCCCGGGCGGTTGTCCATCTGCGGTCATCATCTGCATTCGGACGGTTTTTTCCCCTCCTAAGAGCGACGCGCTTGTGCCAAGAAAGAAAGGCTGCCGGTTTTCCGGCAGCCTTTCCAAATGGAATATATTCAACGCTTAGTTGGGAAGCGTCGCCTGATATTCCGTCCATAGCGTATTTACGTTCGTGCCTGTCAGCTCCTGGATTTTGCCTTCCGTCCAGTCCTGACCGTCGAACGGGGTCAGGCTCGCGTTAAGCTGGCGGACAAATCCGGGCTTTTTCGTTTCCTCGATCCAGCGGAAGAAGTTGCCCGTAATGCCGTAGCCGTCCTGCCACGTTCCCCCCTTGGTCATGCTGTAGCGGTTATGATAACCGACCGTGAACCGGACCGTATCGGCCAGACCCTCGACCATGTAGCTGAGACCGCCGACGCTTTTGTCGGCATACCGGTTGTCGTCGAACTGGTAGCAGTGAGTCAGCTCGTGGTACAGGACGCCGAGAATTTCGTCACGCACGGACTTGTCCGGCATGTTTGCGATATCACGCAAAAACCGGGAGCTGAAGCCGACCGTTTTCTGGATGTGGTCGCCCGACGCCCATGCCACTCCGGGAACGTCTTCGATCGTGACCTTGATTTTCTGCACACCGCCCTGAGCCTCGCTTGGATTGTTGTACAGCAGTTCATTTACTTTGCGCACGATAACCCGGATATCGTCGGTCGCATTAGGCAGCGCCTGGTCGAACAGTTGTCCGTTGCCTGCGGCGTCAAGATTTTGAACCTCGATGACCGGGTTCACCGCATGCCAAATGTCATCCTTGCGCGAGAATTCGACTTCACCGAGCTGCAGGATGCCCCCGCTGTGATTGGTAATATCGTTCAGCCGGTAGTATTGGTAAGCGGTGTTGTTGCCGTTCAGAACGTAATGATTCCGCTGATGCCGGAGTCTGAACGATTCATCGCTCTTGGTATCCAGGTTCGTCCATGTGGTGTTATCGTTGGACCCCTGAAGCACCCAGCTCTTGGGATCGCGTTCGGCAAAATCGTTGGCGGCCGAAAGCGCATAGCCGTCGATCGTGACCGGTTTGCCGAAATCGAACTTCAGCCAGCCCGTGGCATTGAATGTCAGCCATTTGGTCACGCTGGTTCCGTCTACCAGATTATCTTTGCCTTCGCTAGGCGTATTTTCAGCGCTGGCCGTAACGGTGGGCTTAATTGTGGTCCACGTATCGACGGAGCCATCGAATAATTTGATTTCAGAGATCTGGAGGATTCCGCCCGAATGGTTTGTAATGCCGTCTAATTTAAAATATTTAAAAGAGGACGCGTTCGCTAACGAGTAAGATTTTGTCTGATGACGGTATGTAAAATCTTCATTTTGCCGGGTATCGAGCTCGGTCCACGTCAATCCGTCATTGGAGCCTTTGAGCACCCAGTTTTTCGGGTCTCTTTCGGGAAAATCTTCAGCGGCCGTAATCGTGTAAGAGGTGACCGTCTTCGCGGTGTCTAGTTTGACTTGAATCCAGCCTGTGGAACTGAACGTAAGCCATTTTGAATACAGAGACTGGTCGAATGCGCTTTCCTTGGTCTGGGTCGGCGCATATTCGCCGCTTGCCGTTACGGAGCCTCCCGCCGCCACATTTTTGGGGGTAGTCGTGGACGCCGTTTGAGCCGCCTCTGCCGCAGGAACGCCGAAACCGCCGATCAGGCTCAGTCCCAGAAAAGCCGCCGTCGTCAGGTAAGTCAATTTTTTCATGGTTTTCTCCCATCCTTCTCTCTCGTTTTGTCACACCGAAATCCGTGGTTCACCGCTTCCGCCGGCAAACTTTTCTATCACCTTTCAAGTAAAATGGGTGGATCCCTTTCATTTTAACAGAAATATGTAATTTTTATCTATTGAGGTTTTTAATGCCTTTTATAGAAGAACCTGATTTTATGCCAATTTAAAAGCCGTTTCCCGCAACAGGAAAACGGCCTTTAACAGGAATGCCGGCACTTCGGAGGGAGGACGGCTTCTTCCTATCCGTTCACGCCGGCCTTCGCCGCATCACGTCTGCCGAAATGTCCGGCTTCCGCCCGCTCCAGGCCCAAGTGATCCCGCAGTGTGGTTCCGCTGTATTCCGTACGGAACAGCCCTCGGCGCTGCAGAATCGGGACCACCTCATCGGTAAACGTCTCCAGGTCTCCCGGCAGGACCGGCCCCATGACGTTGAAGCCGTCGCATGCCTTCTCCTGGAACCACTGTTCCATGAGGTCCGCAAGCCCTTCCGGCGTGCCGACGTACTGCAAGTGCCCCCGGGCGCCCAGAATCCTCTGCCCCAGCTCCCGGATGGAGAGCCCTTCGGTACGGGCGGTATCCATAATAAGCTGGACGCGGCTTTTCATCCCGTTGGATTTCTCCACCGGATCGGGAATATCCGGCAGCGGACCGTCGGGCGGATATGCCGACAGATCGTGGCTGACCATGCCCGACAGAGCCATGACGGCAAGCTCGGCCGGAATTAGATCCGTCAGCTCCCGCTCTTTCCGCCGGGCTTCTTCTACCGTCGATCCGAGAATCGGCGAGATCCCCGGCATAATTTTCAGGCTGCCCGGCTTTCGGCCCGCTCCGGACAGCCTGCCGTTGACGGCGGCATAGAACGTTTTGGCCGCCTCCAGCGACTGCTGCGCGGTGAAAATGACCTCGCCGTAACGGGAAGCGAATTCCTGTCCCTGCGGGGATGAGCCCGCCTGGATCAGGACCGGATTCCCCTGCGGCGGGCGCGGAACGTTCAGCGGGCCTTTGCTGGAGAACCATTTTCCCCGGTAATCGACCGCCTTCACTTTGCCCGGATCGGCATAGATCCCCGCTTCCCGGTCCAGCACAAGCGCGTCGTCTTCCCAGCTGTCCCACAGCCGGGTGACCGCTTCGACGAATTCCTCGGCCATTTCGTAGCGAAGCGCATGATCGGGATGCTTCGGCAGACCGTAGTTATGGGCTTCGATATCGAGCTGGGAAGTCACGATGTTCCAGCCCGCCCTCCCCTTGCTGATATAGTCGAGCGACGCGAACTTCCGTGCCACATTGTAAGGATGATTATAGGTGGTGGATACGGTCGCGGTAAGGCCGATCCGTTTCGTAACGGCGGCCAGAGCCGACAGCAGCGTTATGGGGTCCAGCATCCCCGAAGCCGCCATATCCACATGCTGCACATACAATAAATCCGCGAAAAAAATCATGTCGAACTTGCCGCGTTCGGCCGTTTCGGCGATGGAGCGGTACAAGTCGAAATCGTACATGCCCTCCACCCCGGATTCCGGATGGCGCCAGCCCGCATGATGATGGCCGGCATAATAAATGAAAGCTCCCAGATGGAGCTGGTCCGTGCGTTTGGACATCGGCTTTTAACCTCCTCTAATCATCTGTTCCGTTCAACCCTTGAACGTATCCCGCCAGCCCAGCCAGCGTTTCTCCAGCGCATGGACCGCGAGGTCCGATAAAGAACCGACGAGCGCGAACAGGATAATCCCCACGAATACGATATCCGTGTTCGAATACGTCCGGGCGTCCTCGATCATGTATCCGATGCCCGCGCTTGTTCCCATCAGTTCCGCGAAAACGAGTACAAGCCACGAAACGCCCATAGCCAGACGCAGACCCAGCAAAATATAGGGCAGTGCGGAAGGGATTATAAGTTTCGTCAGCTGCCGGGTGCGCGAATACTGTAAAATGCGGGTCACCTCATAGAGCTTGGAATCCACGCCCCGGATTCCTGTGAACGTATTGAGGTAAACCGGGAAAAAAGCGGCAAGCGAAATCATCAGAATTTTGCTGAATTCCCCGATTCCGAACCACAGGATAAACAGCGGAATCAAGGCAAGGAGCGGCACCGTCCTCAGCATTTGAAGCGAAGGGTCCAGCGTCCGTTCGATCATTTTGCCGATTCCGGTGAATAGTCCGGCGAGAAGTCCGGCAAGCGCCCCAAGCCCGAATCCGCTTGCGGCCCGGATGAAGCTCACGCCGATATGCTCCAGCAATTCGCCGCTCAGGCCAAGCTCGGCGAAGCGCCGGGCAATGTCCGAGGGCGCCGGCAGCTGCTCCTTGCCGACCAGTCCGCTCATAGCGGCCGTCTGCCATAACGCCAGCAGGACGAACGGAACAAGCAGCCCGTGCGTCCAGGACGGGAATACACCGAGCCAGCCCAAGTCTCTGGCCGTCCTGCCGTACGCGTCCGGAGCCGCCTTGCCCCGGAGCGTTGCGGCAGGGTTTTTAACGGATACGGATTTCGCCACGCTCATCCCCCCTCTCCCGAGAAGCTGTCTCTCCAGCGGAGCAGCCTGCGTTCGGCCAGGAGAACAAGCGAGTCGGACAGCTTGCCCATTACCGCAAATACGATAATGCCGACGAACATAACCGTCGTTAGCGACATGGACCTGGCATCATTGATCATAAATCCGATGCCTGTGCTGGAGCCCATCATCTCGGCGACAACGAGCCCCAGCCACGCCACGCCGAGCGACAGCCGGGTGCCGAGCAGAATGTTGGGCAGAGATGCGGGCATAATCAGCTTGGCAATCATCTGAAAACGGCTGAACTCAAGCACCCTCGCCACGTCGAACCATTTATTGTCCACCGAACGTATGCCCAGGAAGGTTTGAATGTACAGCGGAAAAAAAGATCCTTTCGCAATCAGAAGCAGTTTGGATTCCTCTCCAAAGCCGAACCAGAGAATAAACAACGGCGCGATCGCCAGATGCGGCAGCGTGCGCAGCATTTGCAGCGTGGGATTCAGGAGTCTTTCCGCCTTGTATGAAAATCCGACCCACAGCCCCGCCGCAAGCCCAAGGCTTCCTCCCATCAGAAAGCCGCACAGCACTCTCCATGCCGAGACTCCCAGGTTGCGGAACAGTTCCCCGCTGGCCAGCATCGTCCCGAATTCTCCGAGTATATCGAAAGGGGACGGCAGGAGGATCGGATTCAGCCATCCGGCGGATCCGGCAATCTGCCAGCCGGCAAGCAGACTCAGAGGAAGCAGGAATCCGATGAGCCGGTTGGCCGCAAGAAGAGTTCCCCGGCGTGATTTTCGGGCCGAAGTTGTGCTCCCCGTCCGCCCGCCGTTCATAAATTTGTTTCGGGTACTCGCCGAAAGCATGTGCAGCGCCTCTCTTTCGGATATTATTTTGCCGCTGAGGCCGCTTTGAGCGCCTCTTCGATAAAGGTGTTGTTCACGGCGTCGGCCACTTCGATCTTCTTGCGGATCGTTCCCGCCGACTCCTGGAAATCGGCTGTTTTCTGAAGCTCCGCAGCGGTAGCCTCACTGACCGGAATGTTAATCGATTTCGAACGAGCCAGCATCCCGCCGACGACCGCTTCGGGGATTTTGTAATCCGCCGCATACCGCTTCTGGGCTTCCGCGGTGTTTTGCTCTTCCCACAGCCTCGCTTTCTCCAGTACGGTTAAATAAACGGTGGCCAGCTGCGGATATTTATCCGCAATCTCTTTGCGTACGATGACAAAGGACGGGGCCAGGACGCCCAGCGTTTCGCCTTCGGCCAGCACTTTTCCTTTTCCCGTCAAGGTGTTGACGGTTATATACGGATCCCAGGACGCCCAGGCATCGACCTTGCCGGAATCGAAGGCCGGCTGCGCTTCATTCGGCTGCAGCTGGATGACTTGAACGTCCGCAGGGTTAACCCCCGCATCGTGAAGTCCCCGGGTCAGCAGATTATAGGCGTTGCTGCCCTTCGTCACGGCAACCTTCTTGCCTTTCAAATCCCGGATATCCTTGAGCGGACTGTCCGCCGGCACGATAATGGCCGTATTTCGTTTGCCGTCCAGTATCTGGGAAATAATCTCGAACTTTATCCCGGCGGACTGGGCCGCAATGACCGGCATATTCCCGAGAGACGCGAAATCCAGTTTGTCCGAGGCCATCGCTTCCGTCATGGGCGGGCCGCTCTGAAATTCCGCCCATTCGATTTTTACGCCCAGCGGCTCGTAGGCTTTCTCGAACCACTGCTCTTCCCTCGCTTTGGCATACATGCCTCCGCTTCCCTGTACGCCCAGCTTGAGGGTCAGCCCCTTGTAATCCGGCTTGCCTCCGTTTGCCGTCTGAGCCGCCCCGTCTTTCTGGGCGCAGCCGGCCGCGAACATAACCGTTACGAGCAGAACCAGCGCCGTTGTCCATGTTTTCATATCTTTCTCTCCTCCGTATGTATATCCATTGTTAATTGTATCCTTTTCGCTCAAATGCCCGCGCCCATCTCCAGCTTGGGCTCCTCCCCTTTCTCGAACGGATGCAGCACGTTCCGGCATAGTATCCGAAATGCCTTACCGGTGCGCAAATGTGCGGGCTGCGTGCTTAAACACCAATGATTGCTTGAACATGTAATCCCCCTTACAAAAACGACAAAACCTACATGTTTAATTGGTTTTGAGAAAAAAAATGGCCGCAGGTCGCCAAGCAGGTGTATTTCCCCGCTTGTTAGCCTGCCGCCAATCTCCAGCTGTCTGGTCGAGTGCGTAAAAGGTTGTTATTCGGTTTGCCTTTTTCACAACTTGAATAAAGATTCGGTTTGTTATCCGAATTCTATCAGGCTGAAAACCTTATTGTCAACACTTTTTTCCTATCGGATAAATCGGGTTTAAATCAAGCCTCAAACAAACGAATCAGCGCGTCCGCCTCGATAGAAACGGGGATTTCAAAACCCGGCGCCCTTTGCAGGGTCAGCCCTTGAATCAGGCTCACATAATAAAAAGCCAGCTGAAGCGGATCTCCGGCCATAATTTCTCCCCGGCCTTGTCCGTCCTCCATGATGCGTGCGATCGGCTTAAGATTGGCCGTAAAACGGTCCGTGACGGCCTGCCTGATCTCCGCAGGTACGGTTTCGGTCGTCCGTGCGCTCTGCAGCATGATCGTGTACGCCCAATTGATCGGATTGGCAAGCCATCCCGCCGCGAATTCGTGCAGCTTAAGAAGCGGGGGCATCGTCTGCTCATCGGCCAGTTCCGCCGCTCTCTTCCCGTAGTCGAGCTGCCCGCGTTTTAACACGTCGGCGAAAATTTCGACTTTGGAGCTGAAATAATGGTACATCGTGCCGATACTGATACCGGCCTCCTTGGCGATATCGCTGATGCTCGCGGCTCCGAACCCTTTTGCCGAAATGACTGTAATGGCCGAATCCAGAATAAGCCCGATCCGTTCTTCCCTGACGCGTAAATCCCGTTCCACATTTCTCGGCGACATCCGGTTTCCCTCCTTGCGGACTGCTCCGTATTTACTGCTTTCCCTGCGTCTATGATAATCAACCGGGCTTCAAAAGCCAAGGAAAGTCGGCCGTACATGCCGCGCAGGCAAAGAAAAAGCATCTCCTCTCCTTAATCGGAAGAGGGGATGCTTTGCTTTGCATAAGGCGCCGTTTAAAGCTTGCCGCCTTCTGTAATGACGTCGTTCGGATCGGTACTTGCGCCGAGCTCCTCTTTGACGTACTTGTCGTAAAGCTGAAGCAGAAACTTCTCCTGCCCGAGCGTCTCCAGCTCCTTGTTCACCCAATCCCGGAGCTCGGTATTTCCTTTCTTGACCGCCGGAGCGATAGGCGCTTCTTTTTCCAGCTTCTCCGGAATCAGCGTGAAGCCGGGATTTTGCCGGGACCAGGCGAAGAGAACGAAGTTGTCCTGGGCATAGCCGTCTCCGCGCCCGTCTTTCAGCGCCTGCAGGGACTCCGTATTTTTCTCGTACTTCACCAGCTCCACGTCGGGCCGGTTTTTAGTCAAGAAGAGATCGGCGGTCGTTCCCTTCGTGACGATGATTTTTTTGCCCTTCAGATCGGCCAGCGTCTTGAGTCCGCTTTTCTCGGATACGAGCACCTGCGTGGCGACCTTCATCGTCGGATTCGTAAAATCCACCGCTTCCTTGCGCTCGTCGGTCACCGTCATATTCGCCACGATGAGATCCACCTTGTCGCTTTGCAGAAACGGAATGCGGCTGGCGGGCTCGACCGTCACGAATTCGATCTTCGATTCGTCTCCGAGCAGATCCTTCGCGAAACGCTTGGCAAGATCGCTGTCGAAGCCGATCTTGTTCCCTTTGTCATCGGTAAAGCCGAACGGAGGCTTGTCCGTGAAAACGCCCACGACCAGCTTGCCCCGGTCTTTAATTTTCTGGATGCTTCCACCGCCGTTTTCTCCGGCCGCTGCCGGTTTAGCAACGCTTCCCGAAGCGTCTTTCGGATCTTTGACGGCTCCGCAAGCGGCCAATACTCCCGCAAGCAGAATGACCGCCGCCCATACGGCTATTCGTTTCACCATGCTTCTTCTCTCCCTTTTCCCGTCTCCAATTCAAAAAACTGATTCAAAAACTGTTTGGCGCGCCCGCTTTGAGGGCTGTTGAAAAACGTATCCGGCGTTCCGGTTTCACGAATCTCGCCTTCGTCCATAAAGACGATCCGGTCGGCCACCGCCTGGGCAAATCTCATCTCGTGAGTCACGATAAGCATCGTCATGCCCTCCCGGGCCAAGTCCAGCATCACCTCCAGCACTTCTTTCACCATCTCGGGATCGAGAGCCGCCGTGACTTCGTCGAACAGCATTACCTCGGGCTGCATGCAAAGCGCCCTGACGATGGCGATCCGCTGCTGCTGGCCGCCCGATAACTGCCGGGGATACGCGTTCTTTTTATCCAGCAGGCCGACGCGCGCAAGCAGCTTTTCCGCATCCGCGGCCGCTTCGCGCCGGCTCCGCTTTTGTACTTTGAGCGGTCCCAGCAAAATATTATCGAGCACCGTCATATGCGGGAACAGATGATAGCTTTGAAAAACCATGCCGATTTTCTGGCGGGCCGCCCGCCAGGGCACTTTTCCGGCACTGGGGTCTTCCCCTTTGAACAGAAGGGTCCCGCCCTGTATCGGTTCGAGCCCGTTCAAGCAGCGGAGCAGCGTGCTTTTGCCGCATCCGCTGGGCCCGAGAATGACGACGACCTCTCCCGGCGCGACGTCCAGATCGATGCTCTTGAGCACCCGGTGTCCGTCGAACGATTTCTCCACTTGCCTCAGCTGCAGAAGCGCTTCTCCCATGACAGCCTCCTTTCCGGCCGGTAAGCGGCAGCTAGCCGGTCCATCTTCTTTCCAGTCTGCGCGAGAACACGGACAGCGGGTAACATAAAGCAAAATACAGCAGAGCCATAAGGCCGTAAATCACAACGGAGGCGTAAGAAAGCGTGTAATGGCGTTCTATGATCTGCTGGCCCGATTTGATCAGCTCCGTCACTCCGACCAGCACCGTCAGGGAGCTTGTCATGACGATCCGCGTAAACACGTTAATAGCCGGCGGCACCATGCGCCTCAACGCCTGGGGGACAAGGACATAAACCAGCAGCTGAGGACCGCTCAGCCCCAGGGATTTTCCCGCCTCCGTCTGCCCTTTGGGCAGTGATTGCAGAGCTCCTCTGACAATTTCTCCGATTTCCGTCATTCCCCAGAGCGACAGGACAAGCAGCGCGGAGCCGAATGCGGAAAGATGAACATCAAACAGGATCGGCAGCCCGAAAAAAAAGAAAAACAGCCAGACCAGGATCGGAACGCTGCGGACCAGTTCCAGAACTATTCCGGACAGCAGGCGCGGCACAAACCGGCGCGAAGTCCGGAGCACCCCGAATCCGGTTCCCAGGATCACGCTGAACATGATAGTCACAAGCGAGATTTTGAGCGTTGCCCACAGCCCTTCACCAAGCTGGGGAAGGCTTCTGGCCAGCAGCTCATAAGCCGAAAGCGCCATGACGGAACCTCCTTTCCAGATAGCCGAGCAGAAAGGACAGAGGCAGAAATATAACGAGATAGCAGAGCGTCATCATCAGAAGCATCTCGTAGGTTTTGTAGTAGAGCGAGATATAGCTGGTCGTTGTGTAAAGCAGCTCCGGGACCGCAATCGCGGACACGACCGTCGTTTCTTTCAGCAGAAAAATCACATTCGCCACTAAAGACGGGACGGAAATCCGCAAAGCCTGCGGCAGGATGACATACCGGAACAACTGCCATTTCGAAAGCCCGACGGCAAGCCCCGATTCCGACTGGGATTTGTCCACCGCTTCTATTCCGGAACGGAAAACCTCCGTAAAATATCCGCCTCCCAGGAAGGTCATCGCAATAAAAACCGTCGTCATCGCGGAAAGTTTAATTCCCAGCTGCGGCAGGGCGAAATACAGAAAAAACAGCTGGATAAGCAGCGGTGTGTTTCTCGCTAATTCGATATGCAGCCGGACGGCCCAAGTCAAGGGACGAATGCGGAAATACAGAATGAACGAATGAAGGACAGCCACGAGAAGAGAAAATAAGATCGCGATGCCCCCGATTCTGAGCGTTTCCCCTCCGGCTCGAACAAAATCGGGCAGATGTTTCCACATAAAGTCCGTATCGAGATGCACAATTATCCTCCTAAAGTTAAACCGTCTATTCACACCGGATAACAAGGTTTAAAGACAGTGCTAGTACCGGTTCGAAATTTTCACCCACCTCCTGCGTGCATAAAAAAACAGCCCAACGGCTGTCCCTAAGGATCCGCCCGAGGCTGTCTGGATAGGAAATTCATGCTGTGCAACCCCGCATAGAGCAGGAAGAAGCCGTTATTTCCATATCTTATAACATATTTTTCCAAGCTGTCAACTTGGTTTTATCAACCATATCCTTAAACCAATTCGGAAATATACAGCGGAAGAGTTCCCTGCTCGGGCCGAAAACCCAACGAACGGTAAAAGGATTCCGCTCCCTCGTAAGAAATCAGCACTTTCGTTTTGTATTCCCTGTACTTGCCGAGAATCGCGGTCATCAGCTCTTTGCCGATCCCGCGGTTCTGGTAATCCGGCCTTACCAGCATGTAATGGAAATACGCCGTCATCACGCCGTCGGAAAGAGCGTTAACCAGCCCGACAAGCTTTTCCCCGTCCCATGCGGTCACGACCGAGTGAGAGTTCAGAATCGCCTGGTGCAGCTCGTCGGGGTGCTTGCCCGATTCCCAATCTACGGACAGGAAAAGCTCCCGGAGCTCGTCTTTGTTGATTTCGTTGGAATGACTGTAGCGGATATCCAATTTGAGTAAATCCTCCTTGGCGATTTTCAGCTCAGCACCTCGACGACGAAGCCGCCCGGGGCTTTTACATAAAATGTCCAGCCGTGCATTCTTTGAGGAGGTTCCACGTCGAACCCGTCCTCTTTGAGACGCCGGTTGATCTCGTTCACTTTTTCTTCGCTGTCCTGGATGAAACCGATATGAAACGTTTTCGGATAGCTGACTTCCGAGCCTTTCATCAATGTCAGGACCGCTCCGCCGTCATCGGACAAAACCGCGAATCCGCTGCCGCGAGTGCCCGTGGTTTTCAAACCGAAATATGTTTCCAGAAAAGCTTGGGACGCCTGAACGTCGGTAACCGTCAAGTTAAGATGATTCAGCTTCATGTCCGCACCGCCTTTGAACAGATTTGGAATAGTTGATCCGTTCTCTACAGTTTACACCCGGATGGTACCTTTTGGTAATTATTTTTCTATGTATCCGATGGCCGCACAACCAATCCATTTCCAAACACCAATGACCGGGAGGGATTATCCGGGTTCTTCCGTCCCCAGCTCACGAATGTGGTTCAGCACGGATTCCCACTCCCGTCTCATCATTTCCCGCATATAGACATCGTCGAGCATTTCCTGATGAATGGAAATCGTGGTTCCTCCAGACTTTGCAGCCGTCAAAGTAAGCTGAAGCCGAGAAGGGTTCATCCAATCTTTACGCTTCCAAGTCATGCGCAGCTTCTGGAACGGAACGACCGAGGCAAGCTTTCCCGTAACTCCTTCGGCGGAGGAAAATTCCGCTCCTTTCTCAAGAGGGAAGGCGGATACATTTCCGATCCACAGCGCCAACCCCCGGCTCGAAGTCAAATAATTCCAGGCCTGCAGAGGAGTCATCGCAACGGTTTTTCTTACACCGATTTGAACGCCTGCGTCTTTTGTCACACCGACGGGAGTCCTCCCCAGACAAGGGGCGTACATGGCAGCCAGCCATTCGCCCCACTCGTCCGAAACGCCGTGAGACTTGCAAATGTGCTCCTTGATCTGTTCGTGCGACCAAAGCTCGTTCACGGAACGATTGAGCTCCACAACCCATTCGTCCCAGGATATTCCCGTTTCTTTCTTCACGTTTTCTTTAAAAATAGCTCCGGGCATTCTCGTTCCTCCTGGCAATCATTTATTGGCAATCGGCAAAGAAGCGGCCGCAAATTTTCCCGCCGGGTAATCCGGCCGGTCCCGGAAAAGCTTCTCCAGCATATCCATCACCGCAAGCACCCGGTCTTCCCGCCAAGGCGCGGCCGCGACCTGCACACCGACGGGCAGCCCGGCACTGTTCAAGTCCGCTTGGGCAGCGGCCTGAACCAGTCTGTCGCGGCTTCCGGCGGCCCGCATTGATGCGGCTTCCCTTGCCCGTACCTGACTGAGGCTGATGACCCCTGCGGGCATGCCGAGATAATTGTACAATAGCGCATAAGAGCCTTCATACGTCATTGCGAGAGAATGATCGTGCGGGATTGCGGGCGTAAGAAACGGCGGCGACAGCAGGACGTCGACCTGCTGCCGCTCCATCTCCGCCGCGAACTTTTCACGGTAGGCTTGGCGGAGCTGCACGGCTTTCCCGAGTTCCTCTCGACTTTTGCGCCCAAGGTAAGGAAGAATGTGCGTGCCGGCGATATTCTGTCCCATTCTCCGCAGCAGCAGCGCCAGCAATCGATTCGCCGTCCGCGAGCGCCCGAAAGAACGGCGTGTGCCTTCCACCTGCGGGACAAGCGCATCCGTGCCGGCCGTCTCCGCGATGCCTTTCGCCCCGGCGGCCGACATCAGCGCGTAGAACTCATGCAGCGCCAAATCCGGCTCCGGCAGACGGAACGGCTTCACGGGCACTCCTCGGGCACGCAGCGCTTCCGCGGCGTCCAAGACCGCCCGCTCCACGGAGGGAGACGGCGGCAAAATGCCGTCCGACGTGTAGAAGCCGATCCGCAGCCGCGCCGGATCGATCTCCCCGGGGCGCTGCAGAGGATGCGCCTGCAGCGTCTCCGGCTCAGCGAGCACCTCCATGGCGAGCGCGAGGTCTTCGACCTTCCGCGCCAGCGGCCCGGTGCTCGCCATCTCCGCCGCCTCGCGGCAGACGTGCGTGATGCCCGCCGGCGGGCGCGAGGCTACCCGGCCCGGCGTCGGCTTCAGCCCGTGGACGCCGCAGAAGTGCGCCGGCGTACGGATGGAGCCGCCGACATCCGTGCCGAGACCGAGCGGCGATCCGCCCGCCGCGATAAGGGCGGCTTCACCGCCGCTGCTTCCGCCGGATGATCGTTCGGCGGGGTTCCACGGACTGCTTGTGCGTCCGTATACAGGGTTGACGGTTTCACAACCCATGAGCAGTTGCATCGCATTCGTCTTAGCCAGGACGACCGCTCCGGCCCGGCGGAGAGCGGCGACGGCCGGATCGTCCTCAGAAGCGGGCGCCGCGCGTCCCGTCAGCCCCCATGTTGACGGCGTTCCCGCCGCATCGAGGGATTCCTTGACGCTGACCGGCACTCCGTGCAGAGGACCGAGCGGTTCTCCCGAAGCGGTCCTCCGGTCCGCTTCCGCCGCCGCCCGGCGCGCCTCCTCGAACAGCGGGGCGGCAACCGCTCCGATCAGCGGCTGAATTTGTCCGATCCGGGCGATATGCGCCTCCACAAGCTCGCTCGACGTCCAGCGGCCCGCTTTAATTCCGCGGGCCATTTCCGCGGCGCCGAGCTCCGGCAGCCTTGCACAAGAAGCGTTCGCTTCAGCTTCCGCACTGCCTATGCCGGAAGAAACGAGTGAATCCGGGCTTTTTGCGGGAATATTCATAGGATTCACACCTTCTCCTACCTGCCGGGCTTCTCTTGGGCACCGGAACCTCCACCGGACTGTTTCGTCAGTTCCTCGTCTATCCAGCGGAGGGAGAACTCAATCTGGGCAATACCCATCTCCAGCGTTTTCAGACGAAACGCATCGCTGTCCGGATCTTTCAAAGCTTCCTGCCGCATATGAAGGAGGCCTTCTCTCGTATGTGCAAGCCTCGCCCGTTCCTCCAGCAGCCAGCCCTGTATCTGACCCGCCGCGGCATACCTTCCGAAAAAATAACGGACGAGCAGATCCGATTTCTGCACCCCGGGCGACAACGGAGATTTCAAATAATCCGCAAACGACTGCCGCCCTTTCTCCGTAATGCGGACTATATTTTTGGAGGGTTTGCCCTCCTGGACGACGACTTCCTTCTCAATGAGTTCCTCCCTTTCCATCCGTCTGAGCGCCGGGTAAATTCCGCTGAAAGTCGCTCCGAAGAAATGGGCGACTGACTCGTCGAACCGCTTTTTCAGCTCATAGCCGGTCATCGCTTCTCCGTAAATAAAACCCAAAATCACTTGTTCGATATTCATAGAAATGAACCGCCTTATTTATATTATCATTGATAATATGATTATAGATCATATATTACCCTATATTTTTCCATCTGTAAATGGGGTCGTACTCCCTGTCTCCAAATTTTTGTTTACAAAAAAAAGCCTCCCGCTCTGGAAAGAGTGCGGAAAGCTTTAGATGAACAGCGGCCTCCGGGGCCGAAATGACTAGGTTTTCTTCTTTTCATTAAGATAGGGCTGCCCGGGATTGGCCGGTTTACCCGGTTCGTTATGCACCGAGACCGGCGGGCCGATACGGACCGATTCCGTGATCGGCGCGAAGGCTTTGCCGGCAAGAGCCGCATTGACGTTGTAGGCGTTCTGCAGTACTTCCGGGGGAGTCAGCCGCAGGATATCGGAGCCGTAAACCGTTTCGGGCTGCTCGTGGTTGAAAAAACCGTGCAGATGCACCTTGTCGGAAACAGGGGTAATCCAGTGCCACCAGCCCGTGGGGACGAAAATGACCTGCCCTTCCTTCGCACGGTAGTTTACGAGCCGGGGATTGTCGGGACACATCACCGAAATCTCGGCCTCCCCCGCTACGATGACATGAAGCTCCCACGCGTTCGGATGCCAGTGGGGTTCCCGGATATGTCCCCTGCCGAGCCGCAGATCCGTAAAAGCTCCACCCGTCATGGGCGGAAGCTGCGTTGAGGTGACTTCATACGCCACATTGTCTTCGTTGCGCTTAAACAGCACGTTATCGCCAACGTTAAAGGCGAGATTGGGCATGCCGGAACTTTTGTGATAACTCGCCGGGCCGGCCCTATAACCGTATCCGCTCACTAGCCAAGCTCCTCTCCCCGTTCCGTATCCTTCACTCCTTCATACATATGCGGGCGGCCGGAACATTATCCGAAGGCGGAAGAAGGACAAGCTTAGCGCAGCCAGGCGGCTTGCGGATGCGGTGCCCGCGCACAGCGGGCGTTCATCAGGCTTTTGGACCTATTCCAGCTCCATCGTCTGACCGGTCGAAAACCGCTTCTCTATCTTTTTGCTGACGATCAGCGATACCGCGACGAACAGGACGACATAGAGCAGCTGGTACGGATTCTCGATATATTTAGCCACATCGTAGCCGATGTACGAAACGGTGAACACCATGATGCCTTTGCCGATCAGAACGGCCATTAGAAAGGAACGAAGGCCCATGCCGGCCAGACCGGCCGCTATGTTAATGACTACGAACGGACCGACGGGAAACAGGCTCAGCAGAAAAACGTAGCTGTAAGCGTTCCGACGGATCCACTTCGTCGTTCTTGCGATTTTCGGCTTGCGGGCCAGCTTTTCGAGGTAAGGATGACCGGCGATTTTTCGGACGATCAGGAAGGTGACGAGGCATCCGCTCACGATCCCGATCCACGAGTACAGAAAACCGGCCCACAGCCCGTAAACCGCCGCGTTTACCCCTACAATGAGCAGAGTCGGCAGAGGGGGGATAAACGATTTCAGAAAGGTAAGCAAAATGCCCGGAAACGGACCGAGCGACCGGTATTGTTCGAGCAGATTTTTTAAATTGTCTTCATTGGTTACATAGGCCAAGATGTCTGAAATAGTCATGAATTCCGTTTATTCCTTTCGGGGTCATTTGGAAGGTCATTTACGTTAGCCTAAGCTTACCTTAAAAGCTTCCGCTTTCCCACCCTTACTTCCGGGAAAACCGGGAAGTTTTTGCACACCTGACAATTAACCCATATTTTTCCAATATCAACTCATCGCCTCTGTCATCTGCCGCTTCAGTTAGAGCTCCCCCTTAATATACTACGATATCTTAACGGATAAGGAGGTCTTAACCAGTGGTTCATACGAAGACCAAATCCTACACCTATAAAGTGGGAAAAAACAAATTCCTTGTCATCAAAATCGTCCAGTCCGCAGTCGCCAAAACACGCTCGGGAAATGCACTGGCAAGCAACGCGGCTAATGTAAAAGTGTTTAAAAAAGACAAAAAACGTTAACGGGATAAAACACTTTGAAAGGAGGTGAAAAAAATGGCTAAACACTGGAAGAAACACAAACATGAGAAGAAACACACGAAAGTGAAGGTTACGAAAGTAAAAAAATCTCGTAACACGGTCATCGTTAAGCAAGCGGCCAAGGCTCGTACGGGTCAAGGCGGCAACGCATTCGCCATCAACGCTTCGGACGTGGGCGTAGTAAAAACCAACGTTGGACGCAGATAAGGAAAATCAGGTTAAAGGGAGGACGGCACTGCCGCGCCCTTTCCTCATTCTTTTCCTTCTCGCAAAAAGCAAAACAAAAAGCCTCCGCAAGCAGATTTGTCTGCTTGCGGAGGCCGCTGTACATAAAATCGGATGAAACGTTCAGCTTACCGTCCCCGCTAAATTCCCGCCCAGACGTCTTTGGCGTAACGTCCGTCCGTTTGCAGGCCGTCCAGCCACTTCCGGGCTTCGTCGGGGCTTACCCCATGAATATTCGCGTAAGCCTGCTGAAGCTGCTCTTCCACGTCCGGCGCCATCCGGCTTCCGTCGCCGCATACATACAGCCGCCCGCCTTGGTCCAGCAGGGCGATCAGCTCGGCCGCATTCTCTTTCATCAGGTGCTGCACGTACGTCTTCGGCGTTCCTTCAGCCCGTGAATATGCTGTGTGCAGCTTGACGATGCCTTCCCGCTCATACTGTTCCAGCTCCTCGCGGTAAATGTAGTCGCTCTCGCACCGGCAGCCGAAATACAGATGGGCTTCCCCCAGCTCCGTCCCTTCCTGCCGCATCGCGCTGCGCGCCTGCAGGAAGCCGCGGAACGGCGCGACGCCCGTGCCGGGACCGACCATGATGACCGGCGTCTTCGGATCGTCCGGCAGCCCGAAGCCCGATTCCGGCGTCCGGACGAACATGACGACCGCATCGCCTTCCCGGCGCTCCGCCAGGTAGTTCGACGCCACGCCCCGGTACTCGCCGCGACCGCTCCACGCCGGGCCCTTCACGACCCCGACTGTGATGCTCGCCTCGTCGGGCTGCACCTGCGGGGCGCTGGAGATCGAGTAGTACCGCGGCTTCAGCGGCGGCAGCAGCTCCAGGAAGCGCTCGAAGCCCAGCTCGCACGCTTCGTAGCGCTCCAGCAGGTCGAGCATGGACACGCGCTTCTTCCACACCTGCTCGCGGTACGCGTCTTCCTCCAGCAGGGCTTCCAGCTCGCGCTTGTGCGGCGGACAAGCCGTGCAGCCCGCCAGCTCCCGCAGCTGGGCCCGGGTGGCCGCTTCCTGCAGGTCCACGCTGTGGCCCAGCAGATCGTCGAGGCTCACCGGGCGGTCCAGCGGCAGATGGGCGGCGCTCCGTCCGCTTCCGCTCAGGATGAGGTGGTCGCTGCCCTGCAGTCCGAACCGGCGGAGTACGCGCGCCACGCTTTCGCGGGAGTTGCGCGGCAGAACGCCCAGGTGGTCGCCGACCCGGTAGGTTACGCCTTCGGGCAGCTTCACTTCGATCCGGCGGGTGCTTCGCCCGCTCCCTTCCCGCTGCAGCTCGGTATTGCCGGCGACGACCGCATGCACCGCATCGTAGGATTCCGCCAGCGGCGTAACGGCGAAACCGCTCACGAACTGCAGGCTGAGCGAGCTTTTCTCCTTCTCCGAGATTTCGTTAAGCTCCAGGCCCAGCGCCTTCATGACATCCGGCCACAGCGCTTCGCGCCAGTCCTCCAGCTGCTTCTCGAAATCGCCGCTGGCGTCGCCCTCTCCGCGCCCGGCCAGGCGTTGTCCTCCCTTGGAGGCGAGCAGCTCGTCGGCCCGCCGCGGAACGTCCTGGTACGTGCTTGCCCAGTTATGGTCGCCACAGCCGAACACGGCGAACTTGACGCCGGCGATTTCGTCCGGCTCCGCGCTTTCCAGCCAGTCCATGAAGTCTTTGGCGTTGCTCGGCGGCTTGCCGTTGTAGGAGGCGGTCACAACGAACACCGCCCCTTCCTTGGGCAGCTTGCCCGCATAGTCGTTCATGGGAGCGACTTCGGGACGGAAGCCCTGGTATTTCGCCGCATCGGCCAGCTCGCGGGCAATGCCCTCGGCCGTGCCGAGGTTTGAACCGTACAACACAAGCAGCGGCGTGTTATGGGCGTTTCCGCTGAGCGGTGCCGCCTGCTCTTTGACCTTCTTGTCTTCCGCCCCGGAAACCGCGGTTCCCGGAATGGTGACGGAAACACCCTGATGGCGCGGCTCCACCTTCATCGTAAACCCTTCGGGTTTCATCGTCAGCGTTTCCTTCACCTTCAAGACATAATCCGTATGCTGCCTGATGTTAAAATGCTTCAAAACCATCCCGAGAACCAGCGTAGCTTCCTGCATGGCAAACTGCTGGCCGATACAGGCACGCTGGCCGTTGCCGAACGGTTTGTACGCGTCGTAAGGAATCTTTCCCGGGTCTTCGAAACGCTCCGGAATGAACGATTCCACATCCTCCCCCCATACGGACTTGTCCCGGTGAAGCTTCGGAATGAGAACCGTCAGGCTGTCCCCTTTCTGCAGCGGATATTTTCCGGCCAGCAGGGTGTCTTCTTTCGCATAAAGCACGAAAGCCGGGGCCGTCGGCCACAGCCGCAGCGCTTCGTTCAAGATCATCCGGACATAGTGAAGCCCGCGGACCTGCGCGTAAGTCGGCACGGGATCGGTCAGCACCCGCTCCACTTCCTCGTACGCTTTCTGAAGCTTGTCCGGATTTTTGAGCAGGAAATAAAGCGCAAACGACAGCAGTCCGCTCGTAGTCTCATGTCCCGCAATCAGGAACGTGATGATTTGATAACGGATATTCTCGTCGTCGAGAGATTCGCCCGTTTCCGGATCTTTGCCGTTCAGCATGTGAGACAGCAGGTCATCGATACCTTCCGTTCCCTGGGCCCTTCGTTCGGCAATCAGTTTGTCCACCAAAGCGAACATAGCCTGGATGTCATGGTTGAATTGTCTCTTCGTAATGACCATCAGCTTGTCCTGAAGTCCGAGACGCTGGGTCTGATTCATCGCTTCATGAAGCGCTCTTACCATGCTTATAATAAAAGGATGCGGCTGCTCCCGGTAAAAGCTGTTAAACCGGTAGTTGAATCCGCACAATCCGATCGTGTCCAAAGTCAGGCGCGTCATATCTTCGGGAACATCGATGATTTCGTCCGGATTAAGCCGGGACCACTTCTGGATGAGCTGGAGCGCGATGTCCACCATCATGTCGTGGTATCCCTTCATGGCACGCTGGCTGAACGTCGGCAGCAGAATATGATGCGCCTTCTGCCAGTTGGGCTCGTACGTGTGGGCGGTAAACAGCCCGTCCCCGCCGAATGCGCGCACATTCGAAAGAGCGGCTCCGATTTTCTTGTCGAAACGGGACTCGTCGCACGCGTCGGCGACCAGCTCGTGGCTGGAGATCAGAAGCTGCGTCCGGCCGGGCATTTCCAGCTTGAAGATGGGGCCCAGTTCGTCCGCCAGTTTCATCATCGATTGCAGCGGGCTTTCTTTATCAATTAACGGAAGATTACCGAGCGGCCCGTATGTTTTGGGCTGCGGAATTAAAGATTCTGATTTAGCCAAGACACTCTCGCCCTCCTTGTTGATGCCTTACGGGTATTTACACATCATGACTACTATTTGAAAAGAAAGGAATCGCTATCCATTTCTTTTCGGGCTTAGGGGCAGCCTGCGCAAAAATTACCACTTCAATGGCTGCTTTATGAAATCATTTCCAGTATAGAACAAAAAAACGGTTCGTCCCAATAGACAATTTCAGTGAAATGTCCAAAAACGAAACATTTTCCCAAGTTATGTCTAGCAGTGCGATTCCGGTTTTTCGTTCACATGAGAGAGCCGTCATTCGAGTAAAAGTTAGGATATGTACCTTACAAACGGACCTTTGAGCGGACTATGTAATAAAACCTCCGTGAAAAGTAAGCGTAAAGATCATTTCACCGCGGTGCAAAAGCCTCTCTTCTCCTTTAAAACGGCTTATATCCCCGCTCCAAAAGCAGTTGTACTCAAACCTTTCGTTGCGATACTGTTCGGGTCCTCTGAACGGAGCCGCTTCCGTCACTTTTCCGAGGCACTCCAGCAAAAATTCAGGAAATCCGTCAACCGGATTCAGTGTGGTTCCGTAATAGTTCAATGCCCAGAGCGGGGTCCCGTTCCTCCTGACCAATTCCTGACCCGCAAAATCGGTTTCTCCGAAATAGCTGTCCAGATAGCTGTAGCTCCCGGCAGCATAAGGAAAATTTTTGGCGCCCGGTCCCGACAGAACATCGCCGCTTGCCGCTCCTGCGGCGTACGCGTTCTTTTTAGCTTCCACAATAAATAATCGCAGTTCCTTTTCTTGCAAAACCATACAGTACCACCGTCCATCCTATTCATTATTCTTCCATAATTTAGTATAAAGAACAGGTGTTCCCTGGTCAATCCCCTGCATTTTAAAAAAGAAAAAGATTCCTTTATACTATGTAAAAGTGGAAGTGGAGAACCATAACGAGGTGACATCATGACCGATTCGCAAATGACCAAAAAAGCGCTGGCCGCATCGCTTAAAAAGCAGATGGAAACGAAATCTCTGGCAAAAATCAGTGTTCAGGATATTTCCTCCGGCAGCGGGCTGAACAGACAAACCTTTTATTACCATTTCAAAGACAAATACGACCTGGTTCACTGGATCTACTATTCGGAAGCGGTGGAAAGCATTGCCGATTACCGCGATTACGGGCATTGGAGCGACATGGCCGTACAAATCCTGCATTATCTGATGAACAACCGGCTGTTCTATATCAATGCGCTCAACACTCCGGGACAAAATGCGTTTGACGACTATCTGTTCGAGGCAACCAAAGATATGATCAAACGTGTCGTGGACGACGCTTCCGCCGGTCTTGACGTTTCGGAGTCCGACATATGTTTTATCGCGGAATTTTACACCTTCGCATTCGTTGGCATCGTCGTCAAATGGGTCAAAACGGGCATGAAGGAACTGCCCGAAACGATGATGAAACGGATCAGCGATCTGGTAGACGGCACGCTGACCCGCGCGCTCAGCCGTCACGCCGGATTGCAGCACGCCGATACGGCGCCTTAGGACGCCAAAACGCCACCCCGTCTTCATGAAGGGGTGGCGTTTTTTAAGGTTGGTGGATCCGCCTAATTGTGCCGCTGCTGCCGTAACCGGAAGCAGCGCACGGCTTGGCTGCGGCTACCCTTGACTGCCCTGAGTTAGTCGGTGCTGTCTGCGGCCGCTGCGGTTCCATGAATTTCGCCGAGAGGTTCCGGCCGCCGCAGCATCAACGGAACGAGCAGCAGTGCGCCGAGGAAGAAGAGAATTCCGCTTCCGGTATACACCGCTTGAAGGGATAAGGTCTCCTTAATAAATCCCGCGCCGGACATGCCGATGACCATAAATCCCATAAACAAGGGTGTAAGCACGCCCCCCACGCGGCCGATAAAAGCCGCTTCCGTGTTTTTCATCATCATGGTGTTGATTCCGATCATTATGCAGGGATAAAACAGACCGTTTACGACTTGGAAAAAGATCGTCAGCGGAACGCTTGCGGACAAGCCGATTCCTATCGTTCCCACGGTGCTGACGACAAGCCCCGCCGCGAGCAGCGATTGCGGCTGCATTTTTTTCGAGAGTGCCATGACGACTCCCCCGCCCGCCAGCATGGCTATTCCGTTTGCCGCGAGAAGCCACTGCAGAAACAGTTTATCCTGCCCGAGATTTTCGATGGCGATAAACAGCATCAAGGGCTGAATAATACCTACCGCAAAGCCGCAAACGGCGAACGTTCCCCCAAGCGTCTTCAATGCCCGGCTGCTCCATACGTAACGGAGTCCGTCCTTCATTTCCTGCATGAAATTGCGTTCCGCTTTGGCCGGATTCTTCTGATCGGCCGGTAGTGAAGTAAGAACGGCGGCGGAAGCGATGAAACAAACCCCCATCACGGCAATCGAAATTTCCAGACCGTAGTGCTGGTAAACGAAGGTGCCGAGAATCGGCCCGAATACCATGAAGATGGCCATCAGCGTCTGAAACATCGCCATGACCCCTTGAAGCTGCTCTTCCGGGACATGCTGTTTGAACAGCTTTAACGCGGACGGCTGCGAGAATTGCGATAAAATCGCCGACACCAGCGTAGCGAAAAACAACGCCTGCCACGACCCGTACATCACGACGAGCAGCACGGCGAATACGGACAACGCCGAGAGAAGATCGCAAACGATCATCGTCCGCTTCGGTCTCCAGCGGTCCGCAAACGTTCCCCCGATAATCGCGAATAGAAAAATCGGAGTAAATTCGGCGACTGAGATTAACGAAACAAATTTGGGATTGTTGTTCGTTATATCTGTCACATACAGCAAAATGGCAAAGTTTCTAATCCAGATGCCAAGCTGCAGCAGAACGTTGGACATAATAATCGTTCTGACAAAAGCATTATTAAACACGACTGAGAACCCCTTCCTCTGGTTTCCCCCCTGAGCTCTTTCAGACTCAGCAGAAAATCCGAATAATAAACGTTTTTCCTTTTTGTTTACTTATTACACAAACATAATATAACAACGTTTTGTTTTAGGTCAACAAAAATTTAATTCGTTTGGTAATGTATATGTAGTGCCCGCTCGTTCCCTCAACCCGCCGGTTATCTTTCCTTGAGCTTTTCCGCATGTTTCAGGTTTTCGGGCTTTATCCCCCTCTCCACTCCGTCCGGAGAAATCCGCTGATCGAACTGGATCACATCGTTATGAGAAAAATAAACATACTCCACATGGGGCTCATCCTTGAAAACAACGAGAGTATAGAAGGGAGGCAGCTTGATTCCCCAAATTCCTTTGACCGATGCCAGTTCTTCCTCTTTGTAGCCTTTTTCCTGAAGCAGGTAGCTCCTGACTCTTTCCGCATAGGCCATTTTATTTCCCTGAACATAAACAACCGGAGCCGTTAACATAATCAGAACGATAAACAGCGCGATCATCTTTCCGCGGCTTAAGTTCCGCATGGTTCCGCCTCTTTTCCGATCCGCCATAACAGATTCTTGCAACTTTCTTGAAGCCATGGATGAACGACCCGCCATGTGTCTTTCCGATTCCATGAGTAACGGGTATAGGCAAATGCGGCATGGTCTATCGAAAGCCGTATGACCAATTCGCGGGCCTGCTCGCCTACCTTCATGCAGTGTTCCGCGGTTTTCCGGTGCCCGTTTTTGGCCAGAAAAGCATATACATCTTGTTTCAAGTCGCCTGTTAAATTCGGTTGGATCAGATGCTCGTAAACGCTCATTTCCTCACTCCCCGTGTGTTTGATAAAGCCACTTTTGTAAGTATAAGAGGATATTCCAGGGAATTCCAAATAAACCTTTGTTTAAATTAAAAAAGCCCGCCTCACGCTTCCGGAAGAAACGCAAAACGAGCTGTATAAGCAGCCTGTATATCTCTGTAGAGATGGGTCCTCTCAACGTCCTTCAACCCGGAAGCGCTCAAGCGACTGTGCACCGGAATAAACTCACACATACTTAACCTCCGAAGAAAAGAGCCGTTAAAGGCTCCTTTCCCATCTACCTCTCCAAGCCTGCGGCTAAACCGCTGAAGCGATTTTCCGGTACAAATGCTGAAGATAACGCCACCTGACGATCATGAAGTAAACAGCCTGCACGGTAAGAAAGGCGAGAAAAACCGTCAGCGAAGATTGCAGAATCGAATAGCCGACAAGCAGCTGAAGAGCGGTCAATGCTACCGCGCTGTGTACCAAGGCCATGGCAATCGGAAGAAAAAACATGAGAAGGAGCTGTCGCGTCAGAATCCGTCTGAGTTCCTTGCGGCTCAAACCGACCTTCGCTATCATCCGGTACTGTTTTTCATCCCGCTCCAGATCGGCATATAACCGGAAGTATACAAAACTTGCCGCGAAGGTAAAAAAGACGATCCCGACCAGCACGCTTACGATCAGCAGTATGCCGTTCTTCTGTTTAGCCGAGAGCCATTCGTGCACGAGAGCCTCGAAGTAAAAACTCCCGTCCGACCCCGAATCGTTGATGCTGTCGGATAACAGCCGGGAGACTTCCGCCGACTTTTCCCAGCCTTCCACCACAAACAGATAGTAGGTCTGCCGATACTCCTGTACAGGCAGTTTACCGAACATCGTATCCGTCACGACGGCAACCTTCCCGCTCAACGGTAGTACAAGCTCCCGGGTTATTTTCTGCACGTTCAAGATCTGCTGCTGATTGTCATAGACGAGGTCAAGCGTCTTTATATCCGGTCTTTCTTGGTCCCATTTGTTTTTCTCGCTGATCGTGTGCGGCGAAATAATCACTTGGCTGTCGTCTTCGATCGTTTCTTTCTCGTAGCCGAGCATATCCGCCAATTTGTTATATTCGCTTAATTTCAGGACCGTGTAGGCATTTTCCGACTGGAACGGGGTAACCACGGCCTGCTTGTAAGAATAACGGGCATCCTCAAGACGCGTCCGGATTTCCTGAACATGTTCCTTCTCCTTCGGGTTATTTTGCGGAGAAATATATTTGAATGCGTAAGGGTCCTGCATTTCGGACAAACCGGGGTCGCTGATCGCCAGGGAGGTACCGATACCCGTGAAAGCGACGGCCGACACAATCGCCACCATGAAAAACATAATCGCGTTATCTTTCATCCGGTAACTCAGTTCGGATAACGTAAGCAGGTTCGTTTTGTTAAAAAACAGCCGTTCTCTTCTTTTAAGAGATCCGATCACGTACACGCTCAACTGGGTAAACAAAAAATACGTTCCCGCAACCGTCAAGATGACTCCGGCACCGAGCAGAGAAAATAGAAAGGCACGCTCCAGAGTAAAATAAAAGACACACCCGTACCCCGCGGCAATCAGCGCCAAAGCCAGCAGCGACAACGATACGGACGCTTTCGGCTCGGGTTTCGGCTTATCCTCCGATTGGAGAAGGTCAACAAGCGGCCCCGATTTACCCAGACCTGCGGTAAAGAACGAAATCAGCAGAAATAGCAGCAGAAAAGCCCCTGTCGTCGTCAGGGCCGCTTTTACCGGCAGGTAGAACGGCAGTCCGTTCATAATATAAAGCACTTTGGAACTGATTAGCAGGATAAGCTTGGCGAAAATAAGGCCTGTTCCTATGCCGGCGGCAATTGCAGCCCCCCCGATCATCATATTTTCCAGAAAAATAAGCTGTTTCAGCTGCTTGCGGGAGATTCCGAGCACCATGAGAAGCCCGAATTCCTTCTTCCGGTTTTTAAGAAACGAACTGACGGAGTACAGCAGAAAGAAGAACGAGAAAATAAATATCAACACTTGCGATACCCGCATGCCCATCGTGCTCAAATGGCTGATCGTTGCGCTTGTCGAAGACAGCTCTCCCTGCAGATCGGGATGGAACAGGAGCAGAGCATACGTGAAGAAAATCATGACGGAAAACGCGCTGCTGAGAAAATGAGCGATATAGGTCCGCTTGTTGCGGACAATATTGTTAAACGCGAATTGTCGAAAATTCATTCCCGCTTCCCCCTAGCAACGATAAGACATTGATAATTTTCTGGTAAAAGGCTTCCCGGCTGTCACCGCAATAAATCTCGTTATACAGCTTCCCGTCCTTGATAAAAACGACCCGGTTGCAGTAGCTTGCCGCCATCGCATCATGCGTAACGAGCATCATGGTCGCTTCCTCTTCCTTGTTGAGCATCGTCAGGAGCTCCATGACGTCACGGGCGGACTTGGAATCGAGATTGCCTGTCGGCTCGTCCGCAAGCACCAGCTTGGGCGTATGGATAAGCGCCCGTGCGATAGCCGTCCTCTGGGCTTGGCCTCCGGATATTTCATACGTGCGTTTGTTCAAAATTCCGGAGATGCCGAGTTTGTCGGCGATTTCCTCCACGCGCCTGTTCATCTCCGTCAAATCGGTACCGTCAAGAGTCAGCGGGAGAAGGATATTCTCCTTCACCGTAAGCGTATGAAGCAGATTAAACGACTGGAACACGAATCCCAGCTCGCGGCGGCGGAATACGGCCAGCTCGTCCGCTGTCAGACGGTGCGGATCATTTCCGTTAATCAGCACCGCTCCGGATGTCGGCGTATCGATGGTGGAGACGAGATTAAGCAGAGTCGTTTTGCCGCTGCCGGAAGGCCCCATAATACCGACAAACTCACCTTTTGGGATCGTCAAATCTATATGGACAAGCGCCTCGTAAGAGATCGTGCCCTTGTATATTTTGCTGAGATTAGAAACTTTCAAAATTTCCATAGGTTTATCCTCCTCTATTCAGTCCGGGCTATTTCTCCTAAAAGTTTACCCGAGGCTGCGCCGATCTCCTATCGGCCTTTCTTTCAGACAGATGACAACTTTGTAAGAATGTAATCTTCCCGCAACGGCGAAACGACAAAAAAACGAGCGGCTTACCCGCTCGTCTTAACGGCTCTGCTGCTTTCAAACGTGAGCCGAACCGTTGTTCCTTCCCCGACCCGTGACCGGATGCTGACCGTAAGATGAAGTTTCGCCGCAACCTGCTGCACCAGATACAAACCCATGCCGGTCGATTCTTTAAACCTGCGTCCGTTTTCTCCCGTAAAAAACGGCCGGAACACACGCGGAATGTCTTCGGGAGGAATTCCGATGCCGCTGTCGCGCACCTCCAGAACGACCGCGTTGTCTTCCTCAAACGCAACGATTTCAACCTTTTTACCGCTTCCCGCCGAATATTTAATGGCATTGGAGAGCAGCTGCTGGAGAATAAAGCGGAGCCATTTGGAATCCGTTTCCACCTCAAGCTCCTGCTCTATCACAACTACCGGGTATACATGACTGTGAATAAAGAAACGTTTATAATCATGGATCGCCTCGCTTACCAGTTCTCTAAGCGCCACGGACTCCACATAAAAGTCCTGCTCGAAGGTTTGCATACGAGCCATGTAGAGAACCATCTCCAAACCTCTTCTGATCCGGTCCGTTTCTTCCGCAATACTGGCAAAGCGCGGATCATTGTCTTCCTCCGTGATCAGCTCAATGACCGAAAGCGGAGTCTTCATTTGATGAACCCACTGGTTTATAAACGTAAGATGGTCGCGCTGTGTGCGCTCCCACGCTTTTATTTCACTCTGATAGTGACTGTACTGCGTCTCAAGCAGGCGTCCGAGCGCCGCAGACAGCGGTGCCGCATCCGATTTCTGCACAGAGCTTCCCAGCGAGCCGGGCGGCTTAGAGAGGCGCCTGTATAATTCCCGGTGGCTGAAATACCTGTAAGCCAGATAGGCGCCGAGCACGCAAATCCCCAGAAAAACGGCGTACAGAGAAGTAAGGACGTCCGTGTATCCGTCATACCGGTAAACAAGCAGCACTAGCAAGAGGATGACCGCCGTAAACCCGATCAGAGGCATCTGTTCGCGCCAGAACAGTTTCATGGCCGCTCTCCGCCCGTCCAGGTCACGTTGAGCCGGTATCCTACTCCACGCACGGTTTCCAAGGCATCTTCAATACCGAAATCGTGCAGTTTTTTCCGGATGCGGGTTATATTTACGCTGAGCGTATTGTCGTCTACGAACGTGTCGTCCCACAGCTTGTCCAGAATCGTCTCTCTGCTGACAACCCGGGGACTCCGCTGGAGCAGCGTCTCCATCAGAACGGCTTCTTTTTTGGTAAGCGTTACGCTGTTCTCCTTTAACTGAAGCACCATCCGTTCCGGGTAAAGGATCATCCCTTTTTTCTCGACGGTGCGCTCCTGCGTTCCGGAAGCATAATCCCCGAATGCCCGTCTCAGTTGGCTGCGGATTTTGGCCATAACGATTTCATAGTGAAACGGCTTCGTAATATAATCGTCCGCTCCGTTTTCAAGCCCTCTTACCTGGTCGAATTCACTGCTGCGGGCTGAAATAAAAATAATCGGACAAGTCGATTCCGAGCGGATTTGGCGGCACCAGTAGTAGCCGTCAAACCGGGGCAGGTTGATATCGAGCAGAACCACATGGGGCTGTATCCGCCGGAACTGCTCCAGCACCCCGTCGAAATCTTCCGCCACAACGCCTTCATCCCCGTTTTTTTGTATATGGGCCTGAAGCAAATTTGCGATTTTGGGGTCATCCTCCACAATCATGATCGTATACATAAGCTCAATCTCCTTTGTTGCGACAGACTTTCATCTCGGTTAAGAAAAAGGTTGCCGCCTCCGGCAGCGGGAGTCGGCGGATTGTCCCCATTATACCCGCTTGCCGAAATAAGGACAATTGCACGCGTATCGCTCACAAAGAAAAAGCCAGCCGGCAATCCGGCTGACTTTTTCTATCTTTCCAGCGCACGTACCATGCCTTTACAGGCACAGGCGGGACGTCCGGCTTTTTGCAGAACCTTATGCCCAGTTTCCTTTGCGGAAAATGGGTTCGAGCGTCCCGTCGGCCAGTTCGCCGTCAATGTCCATGTCCGCCGAGCCGATCATGAAGTCCACGTGGGTAATACTGTCGTTGAGACCCGCCTTCGTCAGCTCTTCCACCGACATTTTCGTTCCGTCCGGGATGCTGAAGCCGAAGGCTTTCCCCAGGGCAAGGTGATTCGACGCGTTCTCATCGAATAAAGTGTTAAAGAAGATGATGTTGCTTGCGGAAATAGGCGACTCATGAGGCACAAGCGCAACCTCGCCCAGATGGCGGGCTCCTTCGTCCAGTTCGAGAAGTCCTTTTAACGCCTCATAACCTTTCTCCGCCTGAAAATCCACAACACGGCCGTTCTCAAACGTGAGTGTGAAATTCTCGATCAGATTCCCCTGATAGCTCAGCGGCTTCGTGCTGCGTACCACTCCGTTCGTGCCGTCCTTAAGCGGCGATACGAATACTTCCTCCGTCGGAACGTTCGGATTGTACGCATCGCCCTTCTCGTTCACCGTCGAACCGCCGGACCAGATGTGCCGCTCCGGCAGCGTTACGCTCAGCTCCGTTCCCGGCGCCCGGTAGTGAAGCTTCCGGTACTGCTTGGCGTTCAGCTCCTCGACTTTAGCGCGGAGCGTCGCATTGTGCTGCTCCCAGACCTCGACGGGATTATCCTGGTCCACGCGGGTAGCTTTGAAAATCTCCTCCCACAAAGCGGCTACGGCTTCTTCTTCAGGCAGATCCGGGAATACTTTACCGGCCCAGCCGGTGGACGGAGCGGCGAGAATCGACCACGTCATCTTGTGAGAGGTCATGTATTCTCTCCATTTGGCAAGCGCCTTGCCCGCAGCCTTGGAATAAGCCGCAATACGTTCGGGCTTCACTCCTTGTAGCAGTTCCGGGTTGCCCGATTCGACAAGCAGATAAGCGCCGCCGTTTTCGGCAAGCTCTTCTACCGCCTGCGCTCTCCACGCCGGGTAGGTATCGAACGAATCGTCGGGAGCAAGCGTATATCTCAGCTTCGTTATAGCGTCATCCATCCATTCGACGTAAACCGATTTCGCTCCCGCTTCGTATGCTTTTTGCGTAATAAGACGGGCTAAAGGGGCCTGCTGAATGGAAGCGTTCACCCATAAGGACTGACCCGGCTGTATGTTCAAACCGACTTTCACCGCCAGCTCGGCGTATTTTCCCAGATTTCTTTCGAATTGATCGGCCATCTTCATTCTCCTTTGAGGTATATTCACTGCCACACTGCACGTTATGTAAGGTCCTCTTACTTCTTCGACTTTCGAAGCCGTTTTCCTTGTGTCCTATCCGCAAAAACGTGCGGACGCCGGATCATTCGCTTTCTTTCCGGCGTTGGCGGAAGCGCCTGACTTTCATCAGGTTGCCGCACATCTTATCGTCGCACCACCGGGCCGTCCGGCTTCTGCTCTCGTCGAAGAAAACCCAGCGGCAGTCTTCGTTCGCGCAAATTTTGAGGCGCCGCACGTCTTCCTCCGCCAGGAGACGGGCAAACGCGACAGCCACCTGGCCCATGACCGCTTCCCAGCCCTTATCGCCCGTCCGTCGCTCCAGCCGCCAGACCCCGTCTTCCCTAGCCAGCATCGGGCGGGAAGACACTTCGGCCATCGCTTTATTCAGCCGTAAAACGTCTTCATCGTCAGGCTCTCTGCCGGAGCTGACGCATTCCGTGACGGCGCGCATGGCCCGCCGGAGCTCGCCGAGAGCGGCGCGTTCATGGGGCTGTGGAGGCAGCGGAGCCTCCAGCTCCCATTTCTCCAGAAAGGCTTCCAGCCAGCCGGGCCGGTCAAGCCTGTCCTCGCTCCGTCCCGTCCCCCGCCAGTCATACCACTGGCTGTTCATAAACTCTAAAGCCGAATTTTCCAAAACAACCTCCGGATAAAGATTGAGTCTTCTTCCAATACATGTTAAAATTCAGAATGTAACTACCATAAACTATTTAGATGGTTACAATGTAGCTGTGCGAATGGTTCGCATACCGGGCAGGCTTCTTGCATCACCTGTCCACGTATGAACACACCGCCTTTTTAATTTTACACCATTCTTAATTTAGGAGGAAATGCAATGAACGGATTGGATCTTCTTAAACGCGGCTGGGAGAACGCTTACGGAACGGAAGACTGGTATGCCCCTCTGAAAAACGCCGTCAGCGGCGTAAGCGCCGAACAGGCTTCCTGGCGGCCCCAAGGCGAAGCGGGCAATACGATCTGGGAAACCGTTAACCATCTGGTCTATTACAAGCAGCGTCTGCTGGAACTGCTCCTGGGCGAAGAGCAGAACCACTCGGCCCGAAACAACGACGATACGTTCAAAACGCCCGATACCCACGGTTCCGAAGAAGCGTGGCAGCGGACGCTCCGCGAGCTTGACGACGTTCATACCCGGATCGGGGGCCTGCTGGACACCAAATCCGATCCGGACATGGACGCTCTATACCGCGATCATCCGGTCGGTTTCCGCATCGGCAGCATTATCCAGCACGATGCTTTTCATACCGGCGAGATCGTGCTGATTCGCAAGCTTCAAGGCTCCTGGCCGGCCACTCGCCGGTACGAATAGTGTCCGCGCCGGCCCCGTTAAGCCAGCAAAAAAAACCGTCTGAAACTCTTCTTTCCAAGAAGAATCTCAGACGGTTTTTTTCTGGCACAATCCGAAGCGGTTCATGTTGCCGGCGGCGGCCGGAAAGCATTGCCTACCGCGCGGCCGCTCAAATCCGCTCTCTTACTTGGGCCAAAGCGTCCCGCTTTATTCCTTCCGCTTCACCCAAAAGAAGCGTTCCCTTATCCCTATACACTTTCCGGTTGTCGCCGGACATTGTATTCAAGTTGATTTCCACGGTGATCCAGGCGGATTGTACCGCGGCTTCCAGCATCAGTACGGCAATTCCCAGATCGGACACCACGTTCTTGTTGACTTCCGGGGCCAGGACCGCCAGCCGCCGCATGACAGCAAGGCACGCCTCCATCAGTTCCAGCGGCACATCCGCCGCATATACGGAGGCTTCCCGGATGGCGAGACTCCGGCGTTCCTTCTCTTCGGGAGTGGCGGCCGGCAGTTTCAGCGCCTTCATGAACCGGTTGAATGAAGCCATGTCTTTTTCCTGCAGGGCTTCGAACCGTTCGATGGCCTGCCGGAAAAGCTCCGCGTTCTCAAGCATCGCGGCTTCTTGCTCTTTGAACTTGGCACCCGTGGTCAACCGGGCCGTCATCGAACCCATGGAGGCTCCGAGGGCTGCGGCCAAAGCGGCAATGCTTCCTCCTCCGGGAACCGGAGAGGCCGAAGAAGCCTCGGCCAGAAATTCGCGAATGGACTGATCGTACACACTCATCAGAGTTTTCCCTCCCCGATCTGCATTCCGACCGCTTTCAGCAGATTTTCAAACAAGATGAGCGTCGTCAGCGTTCCTACGCCTCCCGGCACCGGCGTCATCGCTTTCACCCGCTGCAGAGCATCCGGACTAACATCCCCCGCTATTCCGGTGTCCGTTTCGTTGATGCCCGCATCGACAATGACCAGATCCGGGTGCACCATATCCGCGGTAACCATCCCCGCCCGGCCGGCCGCTGTAATGAGGATGTCCGCACCGGCAATATGACGCGCGAGATTCTGCGTGTGCGAATGGCACACCGTAAGTGTCGCGTGCTCCCGCAGCAGCATAGGCATCAAGGGCCTGCCGACGGTTTCGCCTCGCCCGACGAGCACCACATGCCGTCCTTTCAGCTCAAATCCGAATTCCTGCAGAATGCGGATACAAGACTGGGGAGTTGCCGGGTACAGTCCCTCCGTGCCGAGATAACAGGCAAGTTTGCTGCCTGGGTTAATCCCGTCCACATCTTTATCGGGACGGATAAGACCCGCAGCTTCGACCCCGTTCAAGTGCCGGGGCAGCGGAAGCTCCAGCATGATTCCGTGCACGTTGTTATCCGCGTTCAGCTCTCCGAGATGACCGAGCAGTTCCGTTTGCGTAATAGCCGGATCGAATTCCATCAGACGGTAACCGATGCCGAGTTTTTGGGCCGTTTTTTCCTTGGCTTTGGCGTAGTATTCGGAAGCCGGATCACCTTTTATGAGCACAACCGCCAGGGAAGGCTCGATCCCCTTCTTTTTCCACATGTCCGTCTCTATTCGGATCGATTCCCTTAACCGACCGGCAAGATCTGCCGTTTTCATCAACATTCCCACGTTCTCCGCCCCCCCGATTTATTGGTTTCCTGCAAAAAGAAAACAAAAAAAGTATCCGCGGACACGGTTTCCCGTTATCCGCAAATACTTTCGCCCAGGCGTACGGCTATATTTCCCGTGTGCTCCCCCGTGGTTCCCCACGTTCCGCCAGTTACACACCGTTCCAGTGGCCTCAGTTTAGCACAGCCGGCGTTTCCGGTAAAGTACCGGAGCGATTTCTCTGCCGCAGGCTGTTTGCACTGCATCACTTACAAGGTTTGTACGTTTTCCGCCTTTCTGCTGCGGCGTTCTTTCAGCATCGTTCTGGTGATGAGCAGCATGGAAACGACGATGAGCATACCGGGGATATAAAAGATAGCCGGAGTGATGCCTTCTATAAGCAGCGGCAGGAAATAGCCGACCAGAGAAGCCATTTGGGAAATCACGACGTACAGGCTGGCTCCGAATCCCGTTTTGTGCAAAAACATCCGCTGGACGTAGCCCATGGCCACCCCGAGCAGCACGGCCACATAAAACGAATACAGCGGCTGCATGGCGAAAAAGAGCGGCAAATAATCGACATTGGCGTACACCAGATAAACGATGAGCGCGAACAGGCTGGCGAATAAAATGACCGGCTTGAAGCCGTATTTGAGCGCCCAATAGCCCGCAACCGTCATAAACAAGAGCTCGAATACTGCCTGCGCGCTCCATATGTAAGACATCAGTTCCGGATTGCCGAACTTCTCGTTCACGACAAGGGGAAGATACAATCCCCGTATCGCATCGGCGCACGAGAGCATAAGCAGCGCGATCAGCATTGCCAGCGAGAACGGCTCGCCGCTCTTTTTAACGACCGCTTTGGAAGGCGCTTCCACCGTTTCCCGGTAAAACAACAGAAGAACGAAGAGTGCCATATATCCCCCAAGATTGCCCCAGAGCACCCCGTAAAAAGTAAACCATAAATAAATGTTCGCACCCAGCAGCAGTCCCGTAAAAAAGCCCACGCTGAAAGACGCGCGCAGCCAGAGCTGCGAAATCTCCACGATGTCCGGCGCCAGCTTCGAGAAATGATTCCGGGCCATGGCAAACATCTGGCCCATCACCATTCCTGACGGGGCCGATGCGATTGACATGCCCACGAGCGCGGATACGTATCCGTCGGCTCTCATATAAATCAGCAGCCCGGCCGCACACACCACCGAGGCCGCCATGGGGATGATCTTCTTCCGCGGAATCTTATCGCTCAGGATGCCCACACTGATCGTGAAAATCATATTAAGCAGGAGCGAAATGGCAAAAATCGAAGCGATTTCGCCTTTCCCGAGTCCGACTCCTTCTTTTAAATAAATGGCGTTCATGGGCGCCAAAATCCCGACGCCGATTCCGTATAAAATCATCGCCAGAACCAGAACCCACGCTTTTTTGACTGAAATAAACAGTTTTATGTCTGCCGCCACACTCATATCCGGCTCACTTCCTTCCTGTTCTAAACATGTTTACATCTAATTCGTTCCTTTCGACATTTTTCCCTTTTATTTCTAAACTTTTTTCCGTCACGCGGTGTTTGCAAAAAAGATCCAAAATTCAAGGATATTTCGGAGGATATGTTTTACTATTTTCGCCATTTTATGTCTATAAATAGTTCTAAAGACCTACTTCCATTACTTCTACCTTGTACTATAATATGGATATGAGGAGGTGAAATAAAACGTTTAGACATAAACTGACAGGAGGTAGATGCTAAACATTTTGACGGGCAGGAATTAAAGCTCATTTGCTGTTCTCGGTAGATAGCCATTCACTGCTTACGATGCCGAATCCTGACCTATCCACCAGATTGCTCTGGTTTGAGTCATTATTGTTTCTTGTACGATTCTCGGCAGTATAGCTCTAAATTCCCTGTATTCCAATTCACTAAAATCGGAGGTATTTAAATAATGTCCCAATCCATTTCTTGGAACCGCTCTCTTTTCAAAGTTTCTCCTTTTCTCGTGGCTTTCGCAGCGCTTGTAATCGGAGCTATCTGTTCGCTTGTTTTCGCTGAAAGCGCTTCCGCTCACGGTTACATCACCGGTCCAGCAAGCCGCGCGGCTCTTTGTAACCAAGGCATCAACAAGAACTGCGGAGCCATCGTATACGAGCCGCAAAGCCTTGAAGCACCTGGCAGCTACCCAACAGGCGGTCCTGCTGACGGTCAAATCGCCGGCGCTGGCGCCGCTTTCCCTGAGCTGAACGCTCAAACTGCAGACCGCTGGTCCAAAGTGAACATCAACAGCGGAAGCAACACGTTCACTTGGAAGCTCACTGCCGCACACGCAACGAGAGAATGGAAATACTACATCACGAAAACAGGCTGGAATCCTAACGCCCCTCTGAAACGTTCCGATTTCGAACTGTTCTGCTCTTTCCAAGACGGCGGTAAAAAACCGGATCCTGCCACTTCCCACACTTGTAACGTTCCTGCACGCAGCGGTTACAACGTAATCCTGGCTGTTTGGGAAATCGCAGATACGCCTAACGCTTTCTACAACGTAATCGACGTTAATGTTAACGGTGGCGGGACTGGCACACCTACCGACACTCAAGCTCCAACTGCACCTGCAGGTGTAACTGCTTCCGGCGTTACGGCTAACTCCGTAACTCTGAACTGGAGCGCTTCTTCCGACAATGTCGGCGTAACTGGTTACGATGTATACCAAGGTTCCACTAAAGTGGGAACTTCCGCAACTACAAGCTTCACAGTGACAGGCCTGACGGCTGACACTAGCTACACGTTCACCGTTAAAGCGAAAGATGCAGCAGGCAACACTTCCGCTGCAAGCTCCGCTGTAACGGCTAAAACAACTGCCGGCGGTACTGGCGGCGGCACTACTGCACCTGCATGGAGCGCGTCCTCTGTTTACACAGTAGGCAACCGCGTTACTTACAACGGTGTCGTATACGAAGCCAAATGGTGGACACAAGGCGACATCCCTGGTAAAGCAGACGTTTGGAAAACCGTCTAATTTACTCAACAAGCAGGACCATCCGATTTCTTATCGGGTGGTCTTTTTTATTGAAAAAGAAGGCTTTTTCCGGGGAGAGCATCCTCTATTTTTAGTTTATGAATCGAAAAATGTTTAGCATCGGGCTGAGCGGGTAATTTTCTGTAGAGCAAGCAACCTTAACATACAGGAGGTAAACGAAAATGGGTAAAAAAATGATGTTTACTGCAATTGGTCTAGGAGCTGCTTACTTACTCCGCAATAAAGACGCCCGTCAGAAATTAAAGGATCAATTTCAAACCTTTGCGGGTTCCACCAAAACTCAACAGTCCCTGCAATAAAAGCATAGGCTAGTTAAAAATCCTCCGACTCTTTAATGGGTTTGGAGGATTTTTTTACCACTTCAAATAATTTAGGACTTTTTACCCGGATATAATTATAGAAGTTACAAATTTAGAAAGTATAGCAGCCTTTGATCCTCCCTTTCCCTCCCCACTTGAAATGGTATCCGGCTTGCCGGACGACCCTGCTTCCTGTAAAATAAAATTAAACGTAATAATTACGATTTTATCACATGTTCCATCCCGGACAAGAATACAATATTAACAACTATTTGCTCTCAGAAAGGAACTGAGCCGTGAAAATACCTGTGTTCGTACTCAGCGGTTTTTTGGGCAGCGGTAAAACGACGCTTCTGCTCCGGATGCTCGAAGAATCGAAGACACTCGGCCTGCGCCCCGGGATTCTGATGAATGAGCTGGGCAAAGCCGATGTCGACGGCTTGATTCTGGAAGGACACAGCTCCGCATCGATTGAGAAACTGCTGGACGGCTGTGTCTGCTGCAGTAAGAAAAGCGAGCTTACAGGCAGTTTGCAGACGCTGATGCTGCGCAATCCGGACATCCTTATCATTGAACTGACCGGGGTCGCTAATCCTGAAGAAATCGCCGATGTGCTTACGGAGCCCGGTCTGCTGAACCGTGTATTTCTGAAGCAGGTCATCACGGTGCTCGATGCGGAAAATTTCATGGATTACAACAGCCTGTTCGCATCGGACAGACAGCTCGTGAGGACGCTTCGCAGGCAGGTTGAAGTGGCCGACCTGATTCTGGTCAACAAAACGGATTATGTGCACCGCATCCGGCTGCATCAAATCGAGAAGGCGATACGCAAGCTGAACGGGCATGCCATGCTCGTGTATACCACTCACTGCCGCGTTGAGCTGCAGCCGATCCTGGAAGGCGTCCAGCCTGCGCAGAATGGGCCTCTGACGGTCCGGCCTATCCGGATGACGAAGATACGGACTCATCCGAAGGAGCCCAGCACAGCCGGTGCGGAAAGCGGCAAGCGCTCCGCGAACTCGCCTGCCCCGTTGCAAACGGCTCCCTCCCACTCCCGCGTCCGCACCGTTACTCTCCCGTGGAATCAGGCTGCGGGGCTGACCAAAGGAGACGTGGACGCTTTCCTCCAGCGCTGGAAGGACGGGCTGCTCCGCGCCAAAGGGTATGTGACCTTCTCAGAATCCGGACACACACATCTGCTTCAGTACGCCGGAAAACGGAGTGTCTGGGAGCCTTCTTTTTACCGGGGAGAACCCTATCTCGTGTTTATAGGGATCGATCTGGATACGGAACGGCTGAGCGAAGAGTGGAAACGGCTGCCGGGAAAGCCGCTGCCCGTTGAACCAGGGCCGGTCCGCCGGAATTAGCCCCAGCTACAATCAGTCAGGTGCCTGCCGCTCAGCCAAGCTGTCCTGAAACGCCAACCAAGCATCGAGCATAGGCACCTTGCGTGGTGCGGAACGATTTGCTGTACCGGCTCCCTATTCTGCCGATTGTGTCTACCCGTAGTCGAGTTGGTGGACCGGCCGCCGTCATACAGCGAATCACCGTACGCTGGGAGCCGCAAGCGGTACGATAACCTGAATCTACCGGCTCTTGCACTTACCAGCTCTTACACCTGCCGGCTCTTGCACTACCAGTTCCTGCACCTACCGGCTCTCGCACCTACCGGCTCTTGCACTTACCAGCTCTTTGCACTTACAGCTCTTACACCTGCTGGCTCTTGCACCTACCTGCTCCTGCAACGTCCAAAACCGCTTTCCGACGGAAAGCGGTTTTGTTGCCTTAGCGCTATTTTCCAAGATCGGCGAAATCGCCGGCATACGGATAAACGTATGGAGACGACGGCTCTTTTATTTTCCGGATAACGGCTCCCTCCAGCTTCATCACGTCTTTGCCTTCATACACGGACTTCCGGATCGTGCCCTTCACCGTTACCCAGGTATCCTTCGGATACGAACCCGCATCCGGCGCCTCAACGATCACGCCATACGGGGAGGCATCGGCCGAGCAGCACTGCATCGTCAGCCGGGCTACGACAAACCGGTTTTGGGGCATCCCTTCCTCCCGGTACACGAAGCCGCTGATTTCCATTTGCTTCCCCGCAAAACGGCCGGCAAACAGATCCACTGCCGTCAGCTTTTCCATAAACCCTTTTTCTCCGATCAGAATGGTTTCGTTCCGGTAAAGCCGCATGGCCAGCTTCGCATACTCTTCCGTAAAGCGGCTGCCCTTAAACATCTCCTTAAGCCTGCTTTCGTCGGTTTGCTCTCCGCCCTGCCGTACTTCTCCCGATGTTTTCGGCTTTTCTGCCGGCTTTTCCTGCGGCTCCGCTCCCTGCTGCTTTTGCAGGTTGGAGGCATTCAATTGAATCCCTTTCACCTGAGCGATATCGCTTCCCGTTACACGGTCAGGCAGCAGAAAACCGAGCAGCAGCGGCAAAAGGAACAAGGAGTAGGCGGCACCGTGCGAAAGCTTGGATTTGCGTATAACGGGCTCGCATCCGCAGTCGGGTTCGCTGTTTGCGGCAGGCTGTAAAGCCAGATAAATCTGGATCACCGCCAATACGAACAAAGCGATCGCCGAAGCTTTGACGTAAGGGAACAGACGGGGCGCCAAATAATGTGCCAAGCCGCCCGTTTTGACGAGATAAACGATATAGAACGAAAACCCGCATAAAATTGCCGCTCTGAAAAAATAATGAAAGGCGTACATGCGCCTGTCTTCCACCCGGTCCACCTCCCGATTTCAACTGCTTATCTGAAAAATAAGTGCTCGACCAAGACAGAACCGGCAAACACGGTCACCGTAATGAGCAGGGCAAGCAGCAGGACAAACTTCGTTTTGAAAACGGACAAAAGCATCAGCGTGCTTTTGAAATCGAGCATAGGTCCGAAGACAAGGAACGTGAGCAGCGATCCTTTGGAAAACGTCTGCAGAAAGGAGGAAGCGACAAAGGCGTCCGAGGTCGAACATAGGGACAGAATGTAGGCAAACCCCATCATAAACAGATGAGGAAGCACCTCTCCCTCTCCCAGCGCCGACAAATCTCCTCTCGGTACAAACGCTTGAATAACGGCCGTAATGAGGGAACCGAAAATAAGGTATTTCCCCATGTCGAAAAATTCCGTGCCCGCATGGCTCGTCATCGCTAAAAATTTACCGCTTCCCTGCGCGTGCGCGCAGTCTTGCCCGTTCCCGGAGTACAGCGTATCCAGCCTGTGTTTCAGAGGGTTTTTGTTGATAAACGCGTAAACGAACAAGCCGATCAGCGCGCCCGTTCCAAGAGCCAGTCCCATTCGGGCATACACCATTTCGGGATTCATCCGGAAGGCCGTATAGGTGGCCGCATAAACGACCGGGTTGACGACGGGTCCCGCAAGAATGACGACCACGCCTATGTACAAGGGCATTCCCTTGTTGATCAGCCGCCGGACGACCGGGATCATGCCGCATTCGCAAATCGGGAACAGAATGCCTAGCAGACAGGCAAACACGAGTCCGAGAAAAGGATTCCGGGGGATCGCTTTACGGATCCAGGTCTCCGGGATGTAGACCTGCATAAACGAGGAAAGCACCACACCCAGCATAATAAAAGGAACCGCTTCGAGCACGATGCCGATGAACATCGTTTTGAACAGCCCGATGACAGAGGGGTCCGGCAAAACCACACTCCCGGTCCGCAGGGCTTGCCAGGCCAGTACGGCCAGGAAACTTCCCGCTGCGATAACGATCAGATTTCTATTCCTCATCCTTCTGCTTGTTCCGTCAACGTACACGATCTTCCCTCCTGTTTGCGCCAGTCCCCTTATTTTAATCGTAATAATTACGCTTTTCAACAAAAAAGACTTCTCCCTCAGACGATTCACGTAATTCATCCTATGCGAGCCTGTCTTCATCTATGACAAGCTCTTTCCTCTCCGCACTCCTTTTTCTGTTCGGAAAACAAAAAAAAGCCCGGAACGCAAAGTCGCGTTATCCGGGAAAACAGTTCAAGCGGCCTCATCAAACCTGGACGGCCCGCATAACTTCCGGATGCAGGACCGCAGGCTCCAGCCTTTTCTCCGGCTTCCAGTAAAGGAGAGCCGCTTTGAAATTGTGCGGGTATATCAGCTTGCCGTCGGCTTCACGCACATACGCATACAGCAGCCGGGCAGCCTTCTTCCGGTCAAATTCCTTGTCCAGAACCGCGCTCAGGTTGTCCTTCAGCAGTTCCTCCTCCGTGTCATACGCATATGTTTTGTGCAGGTTGACGATTTTACAGTTCGCATCGATTCCCAGCTCATAGAGCAGATTCTGCAAATGGATATAATCTCTGCGTTGAAACCTGATTCTGCAGCCCAACTGCTCCTCGATGTCTTTGTAATGGGGTTTTTCGGGGCCGCTTACCATCCCCGCGATTCCAAGGCGCTTCGCCGTGTTGTTGATATGCAGAAGCGCACGGTCGATCTCCTGCATCCGGTAATAGCAGTTAACCCCGAACACAACGTCGGCCGGCTCCACCTCGGGAAGCTCCTCCCACTTGGCATGCACGAAGTTTACGTGATTCCAGCCCTTCCGCTCCGCTGCGGCTTTCAAGAAAGCAAGCACGCTCTCGGAGCTGTCGACGCATGTAAGGGAACCCGCTTTCTCGGCCGCTTCGAACGTATAGTTGCCCCAGCCGGGCCCGATTTCCAGCACGTCCTCGCCGGGATCGATAAATGAGATAAGCTCCTTGCGCAGATTGGCGACCCAGGAATCCACACCGGATTCTTCTTTCTTTTTCATAAAAGCGTTCCAGAATCCTTCTTCCTTGACGTCATCCGTCATCCTTACGGGGAGATTTCCGTCCCAATCCTTCATCCCCTCCTGCCAGAGGGTTTTGTAATTCGTATTCAGTTTCACTCCGTAATACATCTCTTTTCCTCCCCATGCGGTGGTAAATAGTCGGTTCCGGCTGCCTTTGTTTCTTACGCGCATTGATTGCGGTCATGATGGGGCGGATTTCATTTAGGTGCAAATAAAAAACATCCCGCCGGAGGCAGGATGTTCGGGTTCGTCGCATAAATACGCGCGGGTCCGTTCCATTAACAGATGAAAGCTGAAAGACCCTGGCGATCAGGGAGAACATTCGCATCAACGCCATCCTATATCCGCGTAGGAATGAAGTTACCGGTAAACAGGCAGGTCTCCTGACTCGGGAATCCCCTGCGCGCCTTCCCGGGTTTACCCAGTGGCATAATGCGCTTCGGCCGGGGGATATCCCCCTTTTCCCTTACAGTGGCGGGACCGTGCCGGAATTGCACCGGACTTCCCTTTTAATCCGTTCCCTCTCATTGAAGAATGAACCGGAACCTGTTTGATAAAGAATGTTGAATATTCAATTGTCTTAAGATACGAACGTAACATGTCAAACAACTTCACGGTTAATAGTAGTTCAAATCCGCCGTTTTGGCAAATGAGCGGAGCAAGGGAAACGGGAAAAAATTTCCGGAATCGGTCCAAAGCAAGAGTAGAGCTGGAACCATCAGGTGCTGACAACTTGCCGATTCCCGCCACTTGGCATAAGCTGCGGAAAAAGACCGATAAGGACATTCCAATGTCCCTGACGGTCTTTCCCTGGTTGCGGCAGCGCCTCTACGCCCTCACCCTTTTATTGAAACCGGTAGGTCCATAACCGCTCGCGGCCGAACCGGTCCAGTACCTCTTGGTCGCCTGCGGATTTACCGCTGAGCTGTCCGTTTAGCTGGAACTGGGAGCTGTGGGCAAGGATCGAGCCCAGCTTCTGCGGCATATAAGCCCTAACATCGTTCACGATGTCCGCTTTACCGAGTACCTCTTCGCAGCCTTTGGAAAAAGCGATGCAGTGAACGGCCGGTCTCTCTTCCAGGGGCATTCTTTGAACGGTATCTATAACGGCCGCCCCTGTGGCGTCATGGTCCGGATGCACGCTGTAGCCCGGATAGAACGTGATAACCAGTGAAGGATTCAATTCCTCTATGAGCCCGCGGATTTTGTCGACGAGCAGTTCCCGGTCTTCGAACTCAATCGTTTTATCGTGAAAGCCCAGCATGCGCAGATCCTCAATTCCGATCGACCGGCACGATTCCTCAAGCTCGGCTTTGCGGATTTCGGGCAGCGTCACGCGGTTGGCCGCAAGGGGGTTTCCCATATTGCGTCCCATTTCTCCCAGTGTCAAACACGCGTAAGTCACGGGAGTTCCTTGCCGTATATGGCCCGCAAGCGTACCGGACACGCTGAACGCTTCGTCATCGGGATGCGGCAGGACGACCAGTATGTGTCGTTCCATCTCCATTTACCTTCTCTCTTTGTAAGTTAAAAAGGGCTGCGGCTCAACTGCAGGGAAACGACAAGCTTGCCGTCTTTATCATGTCCCGATAAAATCAGTCTCTCCGTCTCCGTTTCGTCCCAATGGGTAAGTCCTTCGGAATAAACCCAGCCTTCTTCCATTTTAAGCCCGACCCGGTAGGGACCGTTTCCGGCAATAGATCCCTGTATATAACGGATCTTGGAATTGCGGATAAACGTCGAGGCCGTATGTTTGGACTGATCCAGATGAGATGCGTACGCCCCGTTGGTCATTTCCAGATGAATATACAGGTCTTGGGCCTTAAGCAGATCAAGAACCTGCTGAACCGCTGCCTGCTTAATAAACTGCATGAAGATTCCTCCAGTAATATACTGACGTATTCACCTAAACTATTGTATGCGGCTAATCTATTGTAGGTTTAAATGTAGCTAATTATAAAACATTATGAGCGACTTCACAAATCGCCTCCGGTTCGCCTAATCCCGGTAATCCGGCTTTTGCAACAAAAAAACCCGCTTCACGGCGGGTTTTCACGGGTTCTATCGCTCTTTTATCCGGGCGGACCACTCGGCAAGCAGACGTTTAAGCTCATCCGAAAGAATAGGTTTGCTGATATAATCGTTCATCCCGAATGCCAGGCACCGCTGTTTGTCTTCCTCCCTGGCAAAGGCGGTGACGGCAATGATGACGGGAGCTGACGGACCTTCCCCGTATTTCTCACGGATGAGACGGGTCGCCTCAAACCCGTCCATAACGGGCATCTGCACATCCATAAAGATGATATCGTACGCATGCTCTCCCGCAGCCTGCACGGCCTCCGCGCCGCTCGTTGCGACATCTGCCGCGTATCCGAGCTTGCCGGTTAACGTCAGCAGCAGCGTCCGGTTCATCGGATGATCATCCGCAATGAGCAGCCGCAAAGGCTCAGGCTGCGCTTCCGGAAGAGACGGGACCATGGCGGCCGGTGCCTTGGAGGTATCGGCGGCGGGATCTGAAGTCTCCGCAAGGCCCAAACCGGAGGGAAGGGTGAAGAAGAAGGTGGAGCCGGCGCCCTCTTCGCTCTCCACACCGATTTCGCCCCCCATCAGCTCGGCCAGCTTCTTGCTGATCGACAAGCCGAGCCCGGTACCGCCATATTTGCGGTTAATGGCGGGATGCAGCTGCGAGAACGATTGAAACAGCCGGTGAATTTTGCCTGCGGGAATTCCGATCCCCGTATCGCGGATTTTAAACTCCAGCAGAACCGACCGGTGATCGGAGGCAGAGGTCATTTCCACGGCTATCGATACGCTTCCCTGCTCGGTAAATTTGATCGCGTTGCTGATCAGATTGATCAGCACTTGCCGGATTCGCGCCTCGTCCCCCATCACGTACCGGGGTAATCCGGCCGGAATATCATGCGAAAGCTCCAGCCCTTTCTCTTCCGCCTTCACCCGGAACAGCTCCATAACACCCGCGAGCGTTTCCCTTAAATCGACCGCCCCCAGGTTTAATTCCATTTTGCCGGCCTCGATCCGGGAGAAATCCAGAATTTCATTCAAAATGTGCAGCAGGGCGTCGCTGCTCTCCCGGATAATATCCGCGTAGCTGCGCTGCTCCTCGTCGAGCATCGTTTCCTGAAGGAGGCCGGTCATGCCGATAATTCCGTTCATCGGCGTGCGCAGCTCATGGGACATAATGGCCAGAAACTCCGACTTTGCCCGGTCGGCCTGTTCGGCAAATTCTTTGGCCCGGATAATTTCTTTCTCGTTCGTCACATCGCGGAAAACGACCACGACGCCCTTCCTCTCTCCCTTATCGAACAGAGGGGTAACTTGATAGGACGCCAGGAAGCTCGTTCCGTCCTTCCGCCAGAATATGCCTTCGCTCGGAGATACCGATACGCCGTCCCTTACCGCCCGTTCGATCGGCGAGTCTCCGGGAAGATAGTGATTGCCGTCCGGGCAAGCCTGCTCAACGGTTTGGAGGTAACGGCTTCCGATCAGTTCTTTCGGGTTAAACCCGAGCATGGATGCGCCGGCGGGATTGATAAACATCCCCTGCCCGAGCAAGTCCAGCCCGAAAATTCCTTCGGAAACGGAATTGAGAATCAGCGCGTGCTCATAGCTCAGCTTCTCGATCTCTTCCGTATATTTTTTCCGGTCCGTAATGTCGCTCGTCAGGACGTACACCCCGACTATGCTGCCGCCAAGCACAATCGGAACGTTCAGGATATTCGCTTCGATGCGGTGTCCGTCTTTATGAATGAGGCCGATCTCGTAAGCTTGCGGATCCCCTTTCACCGCCAGCCCGAAGTGCCGGAGGGTCTTCTCGTAATCGTCCGGATGAACGAGCGCGGCGAAATGCCGGTCGGTCAGCTCCTTCTCGGAGTATCCCGTTAACATCTGCTGGCCCCGGTTAGCCGTCAGCAGATTTCCTTGGAGATCAAGCGAGGCTACGCCGACGGGATTGTAATCAAACAGCGATTTGTATTCCTGGAGGCGCAGCTCCGTGTTTTTGCGCTCCGTAATATCGCGGGAAATGGCCACGATCTCCTGATTTCTGTTCTGATCGTCCACAGTGTAGCGGCTGGTCGTTTCAAACCAGACATACGTGCCGTCTTTGCGGAAAAACCGGAACGTTATCTTCTCGTCGCCTTCCCCATGGAGATTTTCCTGGAGATACTCTTTAACGTTGTCGACATCGTCGGGGTGAATATAGCCTAGCCCCGGTGTGCCCACCATTTCCTCGGGCTCGTAACCGAGCATCGTGCGGCAGATCGGAGACACGAACAGGAACGTCGCCTGCTCATCGACGGCATGCCGGGAAATAAAATCAAGCGAGTATTCCGAGATAAGCCGGTAATTCTGCTCGCTTTCCAGAATCCGTTCTTCCATCCTCCGGCGTTCGGTTATATCCTGCACCATTCCGATGATTTGAATGGGATGGTTGAATTCGTCGGTAACAACCTCCCATTGGCCCGCGATGGTACGGACCGACTGGTCCGGCAGACAGATTTTGTAGACCAGCTCGCCGGACTCCCCTTTTGCTATCGCATTCCCGATGCTTTCGCGGACACGCGGAAGATCTCCGGGGTCAATGCAGCTCATGAATAAATCCGCATTGGAATCGACGGAATGGATGGCGTAACCGAAAATACGGCGCATTTCATCCGAGAAAGAAAGCCGCGAACTCAGCAGGTCCCACTCCCACGAACCGATATGCGCAATCCGCTGTGCCTCGGCCAGCGTTTCTTCATACTTTTTCCGCTCCGTCACGTTGCGCCCGATCGCCAATATTTTGATAACGCGGCCTTCACTGTTACGTACCAGCTGAAAAGCGGTCTCCAGCCAAATATAATGGCCCTGCTTGTGCCGGACCCGCCTTATAAAAACTTCTTTCTCCGAATAAAGCTTGTCGCGGCTTCGCATTTGGAAAGCATCTTCGGGGTGGTAGAAATCGACGCGCTTGCGCCCGATCATTTCTTCCGGTTTATAGCCGAGGAGCCCTTCTACGGAAGGGGAAATATATAGAATCGTCCCGCTCGGCGAGCTGAACGAGATAACATCCTGAATGTTTTTGGAAAAAAGCAGGGAAAGATCACGGTTGTCCTCCAGCTCTTTTTCGGCTGCTTTTTTATCCGTTATATCCGCGATTTCATGGATAAGATAGAGCGGATGGCCTGCCGCGTTATCGCGTGCGAGAGTTGTACGGGTGGATACCGTGATGACGTTCCCGTTCCTATGAAAATACCGTTTCTCCCTTTCATAAATCTCACCGGGAAAACGGGTCAACTTTTCCATCACCTGTCCGTGCTCGTCGGTGAGCCGGTCTTCGGGATGCACAATCTCTTGCTCGTTTTTTTCGCGCAGCTCCGCTTCCGAATAACCCAGAATGCCGCACAAAGCCGGGTTAATGCTTAGCCACTCCCCGTTTTCCGGAGATGCAAATACAAGACCGTTCGCGGCCTGACCGTACAAATGAGTAAAAAGGGTTTCTTTAGCCTGCGAAGGGATGTTCACGGGAAGCCTCCTTGCTTTCTGCCCCCTAAATGAGGGGCGCTGTTTCACCGAACCGGTGATCCGGCCGGAAAACAGATAGGTTCGATGTAGTTATTATAACAACAACGAACCATTTAGAAACGCCGAAATTACTTCCTCCCTCCAAAACTTTCAATCTCTCTTTGCTCAGCCGAAAAAAAGACCGGATTTCCTTCGTCTGCAAGGAAATCCGGCCATGGATCAACCGCCAATCCGGCGCGTCCGGCTATAGTTAACCTCCGGCATGCGGCTCCTCGCCGCGCCTTGGAGCCGTTACAGTTTCGGCAGGCCCGCCCGGGTTTTCCAGCTTACGGTTACCGACATCCGGAGAGCCGTGCCGAGGGCAAAGAGCCACACGAGCATCCCGGCGGCCGCCGCGAGCGTCCAGGGCGACAGCTCGGCGACGGACATGCCCGAAGCCGTCTGGATTGCGATACCGGCGACCGCAAGCATCCAGCCGATTGCGCCTGCGTGGACAAGCAGGACTTTGCGGGACTGGCCTTCGTCCGATTTTTCCAGCAGCCAGCCAAGCAGCGGAATCGTCTGAACCGCATGAAATCCGAGCCCGTGCAGGACGATCAGATTGCCAGCAGCACCGGTATAGCGGCTCTCGAGAACGACCATGCCGATCCCCGCCGCGACGGCCGCCATAGTGGAGAGAAACCCGTACCGGATGCCGAGAATGACAAGCGGCCGGTCCCTTAAGGCCGTTTTTCTGAAAAAAGCCGCTGCAAGCCAGACAATAAGAACAATCAGCAGCATGGAGTCCATACCGAAGGTGATGCCCGCGATACGGTCGACGGTGGAGCCCGCCTGCGTAAAGCGCGGATTGATTCCCCTCAGGTGCTGAACGGATTCCAGCAGATAGGCTGCCCCTGCGGTGAAGGCGAGCATCCAGCGGTACACTTTGCGCGAGCGGACGCTCATACGGGCCAAAGGCAGAATGGCCGCTATCGACAGGATAAACATGCCTAGTGCGGCGTTAAAGGAAAAGGCGCTTTCCAAGTTCCCTTCCGGAAGAACCCGGCTTCCGTATAAGGTCATATAAACCGCCATAAAAGCCGCCAGTATAAAGCCTGCCAACCCCGTCCAGATTAGTATACGTTCGCCTGAAAACATTGAATTGGAGTCTTTGTGTCCGTTAAAAAGAGCTGGTTTCATTTTGAGCACTTCCTCTTCTTGGATATTTATTTATTAGTCAATAAATGATTCTGCAAAAAAATAGGCAGCTTTAACGTGCCGCCTTGATCTGTCCTAGCAGTTCAAGTCTTTGAAAGGCAGCAGCTCGGGAAGCTGCAGCACATCCGAAGTTACGATCAGAAGTCCGATTGCCATGAAATTGCCGGCCGCCGTCTCGACATCGTCTACCCCGGCTTCCTTGAATTTCCGCACGATTGAAGTGTGTATCAGCGAAAACTTCTCGCCCATATGTCTGCGGATTTCGGGTTCCGATATGGCCGGCGCCTGCAGCACCATTAACATTTCCGCCCGGTTGACCCGCATCAGTTCGTTGAATGCCTGGCCCATCGACTCCATAATGAGATTCCCCGGAGCCTCCACCTGCATGAAGGCATTGTAGAGCCGCAGTACGGCCCGGTCAACCACGGCCTTGAACAGTTCTTCCTTGTTCTTGAAAAAATGAAACACGTACGGCTGCGTTACGCCCGCCGCTTTAGCCACCATGGCTGTCGTTGCTTTATAATATCCGAGTTCCGCGAATATTCCCACGGCTGCGTCTATAATCTGTTCTTTGCGATCTTCGCGGACAACCAATTCCGCACCCCCTTTTTATTTATTGATAAATAAATAATAAAAGCCGAGCGGCCGTTTCGTCAAGAGGCAAAGCTAACTTTTTTTGCCATCGCGTTCTAAATGCCTGCTGGTTCTCGATTTTTCCTCAGCCGACTTTGTTGCCGCCTCAAGAAACGCCTGGGCCTTGCATTAAGCGTAACGTACGTGCTGTGAGCATATGTTTGAGGGGCAGGCCAGCCATTCCGACTGACGCAATCGGTACCGGCATCCGTTCCGGCGTCAGTGAACGTTAAAAAACCGCCGGGCTTGGATGCCCGGCGGCCGTTATCGTTAAAGCTTATTTGCTCAAAATGTCCGTCAGGACAGGCACGATTTGCGATTTGCGGGAAACGACGCCTTTCAGCACCGCTTTGTTGTCGGCCAGCGTTACGTTATACGCTTCCTCAACCGCTTTGGCGGAAGAGCCGAGCGCCAGACCGATGGAATCGTTGTTAAGAATGTCGGTTACGACGAACAGGAAAAGATCCAGTCCTTTTTTCTCGATAATCGCGTTCAAAGCGGCTTCCAGCTCGTCCTGACGAGCGAGAATATCGTTCGTGTCCACCGCGTTCACTTGCGCGATTTCCACCTTGTGGGAGCCCATCTGGAACTCTTTCGCGTCCAGCGAAATGAGCTGCTCGATCGTTTTGTCGCTAAGGTCCGCGCCCGCTTTGAGCATGTCCAGCCCGTAGCTTTCAAGGTTAACGCCGGCGATTTCCGCCAGTTCGCGGGCAGCCGCCACGTCCTGCTCCGTGCAGGTCGGCGATTTCAGAAGCAGCGTGTCCGAAATAATAGCGGATACCATCAGTCCGGCGATGTTTTGCGGGACGGTCTTGCCGTTTTCTTTGTACAGCTTGTTCAGAATCGTTGCCGTGCAGCCGACGGGTTCGGCGCGGTAGTAGAGCGGGCCGCTTGTCTCGAAGTTCGCGATGCGGTGGTGGTCGATGACTTCGGTAACGCGCACTTGATCGATGTCGCTTACGCTCTGCTGACGTTCGTTATGATCGACGAGAATAACGGTCTTGGCTTCGCCGGCAACCGTCTCGACGAGACGGGGAGCTTCTGCCTTAAAAGTATCCAGCGCGAATTGGGTTTCGCCGCTTACGGCTCCCAGGCGGACCGCTTCTACGTTTTCGCCAAGCTGGGTTTTCAGGTCTGCATATGCGAGTGCGGAACAAATGGTGTCGGTGTCCGGGTTTTTGTGTCCGAAAATCAATGTTTTTTCCATCAGTAAAGGCTCCTTACTTCGTTTGAATTTAATGGATCGAAAAATAAGCTAAAAATCCTACCTCGATTATAGCGTTAAAACCTGCTTATTCCAATCCCTATACAGAGAATAATCAGAGGGCCGCTTCAAAGTCTCCGGCCGATATACAAAAGGTGCGAAGAAGAACCGAGATTGTACGGATCTTCGGCCGCCTGCAGGATCAGATCCAGCACTCTGCGGGAAACTTCCTCCCCCTGCGCGCGCCAATAATCCCACTGCTCCTCTGTCATTTCGCCGGCGATACTTCCCGAACCGATCAGCTTGACGGTCCCGAAGCCGTGTGATTCCATGAACGGGACGATGTCTCCCACCTGAAAATAGTACGCGCCGGTAAAGCGCCCTTCCTCGCTGTGATTGAAGGCGCCCGTTTCGGCGAAAGCTTCCAGGCCGCTGACGGTATCGTTCGGCCTCCAGTTCCGCGGAAAGCGCAGGGAATTGGCGAGATGCCTGATCCGCGGCATAAAAGCGACAAAGACCCAGCCGTCTTTGGCCGTTACCCGGTGCAGCTCGCGTACCGCCCTCACCCGGTCTTCTGCGGCCTGCAGATGATACAGAGGACCGAGCATCAGGGATGCGCCGAACTGACCGTCTCCGAACAAGCTGAGGTCCCTGGCATCCGCCGCATGAAAGCCGCCGAACCGATCCAGAAGCCCCAGCTCTTCCGCTTTGCTTCGCGCCGTTTCCACGAGCTTGGGCGTTAAATCGGCCAGGGTTACCCGGTGGCCTAGGCGAGCCAGCTCCATGGCGTATTTGCCGGGCCCCGCTCCGTTATCCAGAACAGCGGCGCCCGGGGGGATAAACTTTTTGATAAAAGAGATATTTATGAGGTACTCCCACGGTTCCCGGTCCAGTCTCCCCCACTCGTCGAATCGGCTGTAATAGTTCACGATAGGTTCCATGTGCAACGCCTCCCGAATCCTGTTCCCAAAACAATTCGAGCCGAAAAGTGTTTTTCCCTTCCGTGAAACAGGAATTAGGGGATGGATGTTTAATAGGATTAAGGTGTGGAGTTACCAGAAAACAGAACTCGTATAAAAGGAGAAAATAGTATGAACATTACGGAATTACGCCCAGGCGGGCCCTATCCGATGGACCTGCTTCTGCTTGCCGATCCTTCGGAAGAGCTGGTCCGGGAATACATACAAAGAGGACGCTGCTTTACCGCTGCGGCTGCCGACGGGACCGTGATAGGCGTCTACGTGCTGCTGCCGACCCGCCCGGGTACGGTCGAGCTCGTTAACGTGGCGGTCCGCGAGGATTGTCACGGCAGAGGCTACGGCAAGCGGCTGGTTCTTCATGCCATCGGGCAGGCCAGGGAATTCGGCTTCAAAACGATCGAAATCGGGACAGGCAGCACCGGGGTCGCCCAGCTTGCGCTTTATCAGAAATGCGGATTCCGGATTACGGGAATCGACAAGGACTTTTTTGTCCGGCACTATGACGAAGAAATTTACGAGAACGGAATGCAGGTGATCGATATGGTCCGGATGTCCCAAGATTTATAGAACTTTAATGAGTGCGCTCTCAACCTCCGACATTTTCTTCCCTTACCGTCTGGTATGCTGGAAGTGCGCTTAGAGAACTAAGTGTACAAATGGAGGGATGAACGATGGCAGAATCCGAAAAAGAAATTCAATTGTCCGAAGAAGAAGCCACAGGCACAGAAACGGCCACTGCCGGCGAGGTTGAGGCGGTTGAGGATACCACGGCTGAAGCCGAAAACGCCGCCGAAGCTGCGGAAGACGAAACGGCGGAAAATGGCGAACCGGACGAGGACACGCCGGAAGATATCTCGGAAACGGACGACGGCGAAGTGCCGGAAGCCGGTGGAAACGCCGAGCCAGATGAAGCCGTTGAAGAAGCGGCGTCCGAAGAAGTTTCGGATTAAATCCAGCAATCCCTTCGCTTCCCTTACTTACAGCTGCCGAGCCTGTTCCCTTAGGAGCAGGCTTTTTATGCGGCCGGCTTATATCCGCACGGCACTTTTATGGCGAGCATTCCCTCATGTACAGCAAATAAAGCATAAAAAAAGGCTTTACGAGGCCGTCCGGAGACGGTCCTGGTAAGCCTTTTGCCAAAACGACGGGGTCGGGTGAGCGCACTGAACGCCCTTTCGTCCTCCCCTTTTATTCGTCCTGCGGAAGGTGTTCCCTGCAAAACGTATCGACGACGGCAAGCTCTTCGTCCTCAAGATCGAACTCAAGATAGGCATCCGTCGAATTTTCGTGGATATCGTACTTGATGATCCGGCTTTGATTTTCATCCACGCCGTATATCACCCGCAGATAGATTCCGTTCGCCGTGTACAGCTCGTCGTCTTCCGGTACGTCTACCTCCAGATTAAATTCATAACGCTTGCCCGGAATAATTCCGAACGGGTCTTTTACAAGTTCTGCACTATAAGCCGTAATCGTCAGCATGTCAGCATTCCTTTCTCATCAAAACCTTCGAAGCCTATTATACACCGAATCCGGGAATTTCCCATCCCTCTCTTCCGGCTCCGAATCTTCAAGAGAGCAATCCGAGCTTTTTGGCCTGTTCCTCGGTCAAGACAAATTCTTCATTGGCCCACACATCGTCCTCTTGATTTAAGCCGAACATGCTCATCACTTCGGGCCAGATTCCTCTTTCCAGCGCTTCGCTCTGCGTAATCATAATTTTCATCTCTGCTTCCCCCTTCGAAATGGTCTGTCTGTTCTGTCGCTGTGTCCGCTTCTCTTCATTCATTACCCAGAAAAGCATTTCCTATGACAGTCGGAGCCTTCCGGATTTTAAAAACGTCTGCGGGGTCCGGCAAACCTCGATTTGTAATGGAGCCGCCGGGAAAAAGAACTGACAGACTGGGGTATCGTGACGGATCAGTAGAGTAGAAGCACAGAGCAGAATTAGAAGTGAAAGTCGAAATAGAAATAGATGAAGACTGTCTGAAATACTTTAGTTAATCTCATTAATAATTAGCATCATTAAAATCACTTTAATTAGACTGATTTTCGTAGGGCCGCCGCATCTAATTGCAAAAAAGCCCGCCGGACAAATGCCCGGCAGGCTTTTATATCAATAAGCTAGGTTGTGTGAATGTGCCGCCCGTTTAAACTCCCTGGGAGCGATTAACCTTCAAGCAGCAGGGATTCCGGATCTTCGAGCAGTTCTTTTACGGTGACGAGGAAGCGAACGGCCTCGCTGCCGTCTACGATACGGTGATCGTAGGAAAGCGCGATGTACATCATCGGACGGTTTTCCATTCTTTCCGCGTCGATCGCAACCGGACGGATCTGGATTTTGTGCATGCCCAGAATGCCCACTTGCGGAGCGTTAAGAATCGGCGTGGACAGCAGGGAGCCGAATACGCCGCCGTTCGTGATCGTGAACGTGCCGCCTTGAAGGTCGGACAGTGCCAGGGTGTTGGCACGCGCCTTGGCAGCCAGGTCCCCGATCTGCTTCTCGATATCCGCAAAGCTCAGACGGTCCGCTTCGCGTACGACCGGAACGACCAGACCTTCCTTCGCGGATACGGCGATACCGATATCATAGAACTGCTTCACGACGATATCGTCTCCGTCGATCTCCGCGTTCAGATGAGGGAATTTCTTCAGAGCGCCGACGACGGCTTTCGTGAAGAAAGACATAAAGCCGAGGCCCACTTCGTGCTTGTCCAGGAACGCCTGCTTGCGGCGTTTGCGCACGTCGAGGATCGCCGTCATGTCGACTTCGTTGAACGTCGTCAGCATGGCAGCCGTGTGCTGAGCTTCCACGAGACGGTTCGCGATAGTCTGACGGCGGCGGGACATGCGCTTGCGCTCAACCGGTTTGCCCGGTACCGCTTGCTGAGCGGCTTGTCCAGCACCCGCGGACTTCGCGGCAGCCGGCGCGCTTGCCGGTTGTGCCGCTTGCGTGCCGTGGGACTTCACGTCGTCCGGGTACACGCGGCCGATCGGATCCTGCGATTTGACCTGGCTCAGGTCGATACCGCGCTCTCTGGCAAGCTTTCTGGCGGCCGGGGAAGCAGCCAGTGCCGCGCTATCGCTTTCCGCTGCGGAAGCCGCTGGAGCTGTCGCTGGCGCTTGAGCTGCCGGGGAAGCTGCCGGAGCTTCCGCCGCTTTCGGAGCTTCAGGCGCTGCCGCCGGAGCCGCAGACGCCGGTGCGCCGGAGGAAGCGCCGATCACGCCGACGATTTCGCCGACCGATACGTTGTCGCCTTCCTGCTTGCGGATTTCGGACAGGACGCCGTCCTGTTCCGCGCTGATTTCCAGGTTTACTTTGTCCGTTTCCAGTTCAAGCAGCAAGTCGCCTTGACTTACCGTACTTCCTTCAGTAACAAGCCATTTAGAAATGGTTGCCTCAGTAATAGATTCGCCTAGTTCAGGCACTTTAATATCAGCCACGATGGTGACCTCCTATGCATGGTTATTATTCCGGTTGTTTAAGAGCGAGCGAGATAATCTGGTTATGTTCGTACGTATGAATCTCCTGGAAGCCGCTGGCCGGGCTGGAGCGGTCAGGCAGACCTACGTAACGCACGTTGACTTTGTCCGGCGCAAGGGAACGGATGCGGGATTCCATGAAGTTCCAGGAGCCCATGTTCCGCGGTTCTTCTTGTACCCAGACGATTTCCTTCAGTCCCGGGTACTTCGCGATGATGTCCGCGATATCCTGTTCCGGCAGCGGGTAAAGCTGCTCGACGCGGGCAATATGAAGCCACGAGAAATCGCGGTCTTCGGAAGTTTCAACCGCTTCTTCCAGATCGATCGCCATTTTACCGGTGGTCAGCACAAGACGTTTCACTTTCTTCGGCTGATCGCCAAGGCCTTTCTGTTCCATGACCGGCAGGAAGGAACCTTCGCTGAACTCCTTGCCGTCGGAAGACACGCGCGCGTTGCGGATCAGGCTTTTCGGCGCCATAATGACGAGCGGACGAGCCTCTTCGCGTTCCGTAATGGCGGCTTGACGGCGGAGAATATGGAAATACTGCGCCGCGCTGCTCAGGTTCGCGACCGTCCAGTTGTTCTCGGCGGAAAGCTGCAGGAAACGTTCCAGACGGGCGCTGGAGTGTTCCGGTCCTTGACCTTCGTAGCCGTGCGGCAGAAGCATCACGAGACTGGACTTTTGCTCCCATTTGGAACGGCCCGCGGAGATGAACTGGTCGATGATGACCTGCGCCGCGTTGGCGAAATCGCCGTACTGGGCTTCCCAGATAACGAGCGTTTCAGGCGAATATACGTTGTAGCCGTATTCGAAAGCAAGAACGGAGCCTTCGGACAGCGGGCTGTTGTAAATAGCGAACGATGCGCGCGCCTGCGGCAGCTTGTGCAGCGGCGAGTAAGTCGAGCCGTTCTTTACATCGTGCAGAACAAGGTGACGGTGCGCGAACGTTCCGCGGCCCACGTCTTGTCCGCTGATCCGGATCGGCTTGCCGTCGGCCAGAATCGTAGCGAACGCCAGCGTTTCCGCCAGAGCCCAGTCTACCTTGCCGCCCTCGTTAAGCGCGTCTCCGCGGCGTTCCAGGATCCGCTGCAATTTCGGATAGACGTTGAAATCTTCCGGCCATGTGATCAGCTCGCGGTTGATTTCCTGCAGTTCCGGAAGCGGAACGGCCGTTTTGATTTTCTTGAGATCGTCGAAAATAGCCGGCTCGGCGACACGCTTTCCCTTGCCTTGGTGATTTTTGACGAGCTCGTACGATTCCTGAAGCGTGTTCTGGATGTTCTGGATCATCTGCTGGTAGCCGTTATCGTCTACAAGCCCTTCCTGTTTCAGCTTTTCCGCATACAGAACGGAGATCGTGGAATGGCTCTTCACTTTGCCGTACATCAGCGGCTGAGTCGTTTCCGGATCGTCGTTCTCGTTGTGGCCGTAACGGCGGTAGCCGATCAGGTCGATCAGGAAGTCCTTCTTGAACCGGTTGCGGTATTCGCAAGCCAGACGCGCCGCCGCGAGACACGCTTCCGGGTCGTCCGCATTAACGTGAACGATCGGAATCTCGTAGCCTTTGGCCAGGTCGCTCGCATAATGAGTGGAGCGGGAGTCCGAGCTGTCGGTCGTAAAGCCTACCCGGTTGTTGACGATAATGTGGATCGTTCCGCCGTTCTCGTAACCGGTCAGCTTCGTAAAGTTGAGCGTCTCGGCAACGATTCCTTCACCCGGGAAAGCGGCGTCGCCGTGCATGACAATACAAGCCGCCTTGTTCAGATCCTGATCTGGATAGCCGGGATTTTCACGATTATCTTGTGCCGCACGCGCAAAGCCCTCAACGACTGCGCCTACAAACTCCAAGTGACTCGGGTTGTTCGCGAGAGTCAGCTTGGCTTCTCTAGTTTCGCCTTCCTTGATTGAGCGTCTTGCACCCAGGTGGTACTTTACGTCCCCTGTCCAGCCGTAGTTGATTCCTGTGGAACCTTCGGACGGAATGATGTCTTTGTTCGGCGAATGATGGAATTCAGCAAAAATTTTCTTGTACGGCTTACCCAGAATGTGAGCAAGCACGTTCAGGCGTCCGCGGTGAGCCATCCCCATCAGAATGTGCTCCGCTCCGTCGTGAACGACTTCATGCACGATTTCATCTAAAAGTGGAATAAGTACGTCCGTGCCTTGCAGTGAGAAACGTTTCTGTCCGACAAACGTGCGGTGCAGGAAGTTTTCAAACTGCTCTGTCTGCACAAGCCGGTCAAGAAGCTTGGTGCGCTCTTCTTTCGTCAGCGGCTCGATGGAGGCGCCGGATTCCGCTTGGCGGTTCAGCCAGTTGCGCTCGTCTTCTTCGTGAACGTGGCTGAATTCAAAACCGATCGATTGGGAATACCTTTGACGAAGGCGCTCGATCGCTTCCCAGCCGTTCGCCACGTCAGAAGGTGCTTCTTCCCAGACGATTGAAGCGGGCATAGCCATCAGATCTTCCTTTGTCAGGCCGTATGTGCCCGGCTCAAGCAGTCTTGTATCCGGGTTGGTGCTCAGACCCAGCGGGTCCAGGTTGGCAGCTAAGTGCCCGTATGTGCGAATATTCCACACCAGTTTGCCGACGGCGACGACTTTCTTCAGCACGTTCGGGTCGCTGGTGGTAGTGGTTCCTGCGTTTGCCTGACCTTCCGATTGGACGGTTTGTACCGTTGCCGGAGGCGCTCCAAAACGCGCAAACAGGTCCCGATAAGCTGCTTCCACAGAATCGGGATCGTTCAGATACTGCTCATACTTCTCTTGAATGTAACCTAGGTTCGGCCCGTAATAAGATTCCCAGGGCCATCGACTGCCTTCCACTTCATTCTTCATAGCTGTAATTTTCCGCCTCACTTTTAAGATATTAGTTCTGCTCGTAAAGAACTTCTAGCATAACAATAACGATAGCCTTCCTCGTCGAGAATCTCTTCTCAATTTCAGGTATCGTCATCAAATGTGGAAATTACAATACTTATTATAATGCAGTCTATAGAAAAGTCCAAAAAAATTGCGCATTTTGTCACAAGAGTTCACAATTTAACCGGCAATTATGGTTTTTTTGGTAAAAAGCTCATAGATTGCCGGGTTTTTCGCCAAGTTTTCAGACAATTCACCTTAAAAAAAGAGAGATTTCAGCTCTTATTTTCCCTCCGGCATCGCCCGTTCTTCGAAATGTTCAGAAAGTGTTCGCAATCCTTCCGCCAATTCTTGTCCCGAAACAGGTCTTCCGTGTCCCGTAACGGCCAGAGAAGGCTGCAGTCCTTCCAGAAAACGGACGGAGATTTTGGCCGCTTCCCAGTCGGTCGTAAAATATTTCGGGGGCCCGTTCACCTCCGGCGTCTGCATGATCACTTTATAAAGCGACTCCTGCTTGACGTTCACGAAAGCGTCTCCCGCAATCAATGCCTTATCCTTGTCCCGGAAAAGAGAAATGTGCCCCGGCGTGTGGCCCGGCGTATGAATCCATCTCCAGTCCGGCATTTCCGGGATGGACCCGTCCGCAGGAAGCTTGCGCAGGTAGCTGCCCAGATCGATTCCTTCGTTCGGGAAAGTCGGCGACATCTTCGCGACAAGCCCGCTGTCCACATCGGGATCGGCCGGCGGATAGTCCTGCATGCCGTTCAAATAAGGAATCTCAAGCTCGTGCGCGTATACGGGCACATTCCACCGCTTGACCAGTTCGACGATGGCGCCTACATGATCGAAATGACCGTGGGTCAATACAATCGCGCGCGGAGGCACCGTCCCGAAGCGCTTTTCCGCGGCTTCGGCGATGTCGTCCGCGGAGCGCGGCATTCCGGCGTCCACGAGCACCCATCCCTGCGGATTGCTGACTTCCCCCACAAATACGACGTTCACGATCTGCAAGGTTAGACAGTAGATATCCGGGGTAACCTCGGTCCCTTCTCCGCTCTTGACAGACGTGACCGGCATCCTTTTGTCTTCAAATGTATTTTCCATCTGTTCGGCTCCTTTCTTACTCCGTAGTTTCCCAGAAAACGCTGTTCCTGTTTATACTTACCCCATTCACCGCAAAAAAATCGGTTCTGTCCGGGCATTCCATGAGTTCTACGGGTGCGGACGTACGTTAAAGCGCAAAATTCGACAGGAGGTATAAATCTTCCCGCTTTTCACAAAATAGGAAAAACCGGCGGAGGAGATGGGGCAATGCTTTTCAAAAAATGGATGCGCTTGTTGTCCGGCACGAATCCCCCTTCGCCCGTAATCCGGCAAATCCATGCCGTCCCTCCCGTGCTTGAAGCGATAAGAGCACAGTTTAAAGACTGCAGCGATCTTACCGAGCGGGAGTTTCCGGAGCTTGGGATCACGCTTTTTTATTTCAAACATATGGTCAGCCCCGATCTGTTCGAGCGCGAAATTTTGACCCCTCTCGAAAATATTCAAGCGGACGAAACGGACGAGCTGCTGAAAAATTCGATTTTTATCCGTGTGACCGAGGAAAGCCTGCTTGTCGAAAAAATCGTAAGCGGCTGGGCCGCCCTGTTTGTCAGGGGGACCGCTTATACCGTCGATATTTACGGGCCTGAAGTCCGCGCTATCGAGCAGTCGGAGGCGGAAGGCGTAATCGTCGGCCCCCACGACGCTTTTACGGAATCTCTGGAAGCGAACTTGTCTCTCATCCGCAGGCGGGTAAAAAGCAGTCATCTGAAAGTCCAGACGTTTACCGTGGGCGAGGTTACGAACACCAAAATATTCGTCCTCTATATCGACGGAATCGCCAACATGGATTACGTGAACACGATGTCGCAGCGTATACAGGCTATCGAGACGGACGCGATCTTCGATGCGACCATGCTCGTCCAGCTTATTGACGATTATCCCAACTCGGTATTCCCGATCATGCTGAACACGGAACGTCCCGACGTTGCGGCCTCCAAACTCGTGGAAGGCAAAGTCGTCGCTATCGTGGAGCAAAGCCCGTCGGTCATCTGCGGACCGACATCCTTTTTCGAGTTTTTTATTTCACCCGACGACTACTACAGCCGCTGGGCGGTCGGCACCATGACCCGCCTGCTGCGTTATGCGGCTTTTATTATCACCATCTCGTTTACGGCCTTGTATGTTTCCATTACGACGTACCATTACGAGATGATTCCGGACAATCTGATCATGACGCTGACGGAATCACGCAGCCGTGTCCCTTTTCCGCCCGTTTTTGAAGCGCTTCTCATGGAGACGACGATTGAGCTGCTCCGGGAAGCCGGAGCCCGGCTCCCCACCAAAATCGGACAGACGATCGGTATCGTAGGCGGTATCGTCATCGGACAGGCGGCCGTGCAGGCGGGTTTTACGAGCAATATCCTGATCATTGCGGTGGCTTCTTCGGCGATAGCCTCTTATGTGATTCCCAGCTATACGATGAGCGCTTCCATCCGGCTGATCCGCTTCGGATTGGTGATCGCGGCCGGCGTGCTGGGCAATTTCGGCCTGATGGCCGGCATCGCCCTGGTCATCATCCATCTGGCCAAATTAACGAGCCTCGGCGCTCCGTACACGATTCCGGTCGCTCCCATCAAATTCAAGGACTGGAAGGACATCTTTATCCGGGCCCCTTTCTGGAGCCTGAAAAGCAGGCCTACCCAGTCCCTTGCCATGAACAAAAAATACAACAAGCTCAAAAAGTAGGTGGTCGGCTTTGTCCAGGGAGAAATTATATACCCACCATGCCGGGTTTCTCGTTTTCAACACGCAGATGGGTGTCGTATTCTTCACTCTCCCGCGGATCGCGGCCACTCATTTCGGAACGAACGGCTGGGCATCCATGCTTTTCGTCGGGGTTCTCGTTACTTTCAATATTTATCTGATCTCGCTTGTGAACAAGCACGGTAAAGGAGCGTCCTTCTTCGAAATCGTGGAGAAGGCGATTCCCGCATGGCTGCTGGCGCCGCTCTATCTGTTCATGACAGGCGTATTCAGCATGATCGGATGCCTGGTGGTCAAGCAGTATGCGCTCATTTATCAGCTGCTGATTTTTCCTTCGACGCCCGATATGGTGTTGAAAATGGTTCTGGACATTCTCGTCCTGCTGCTGCTTCTCAAGGGCATTTACACCATCTCGAAAGCAAACATCATTTTCTGCCTGCTGCTTCTGCTGCTCGCTCCGATTTTCGTCGCTTTCACGACGGAGTTCGATTCCGTCCGGCTCACAACTTCCTTTTTTCAAGACGGGGAAAGCATGGCCTCAGGGTTTGTCAAAATGTACAGCGCCTTTATGGGCTACGAAGTCAGCCTGTTCCTTATTCCCTATGCCAGCCGGAGCGTGAATTGGATGAAGGGGGTTTACCTCGGAAACTTTGTGGTGATGTTCGTGTATATGATGGTCACGTTCATCTGTTACGGCGTTTTCAGCTATATCCAGCTTAAACATCAGTCTTTTCCGCTGCTGGACCTGCTCGCTTATGTGAAATTTCCGTTTATGGAACGCGTTCAAAATTTCTTGTACAGCGTTTTTCTCATTTCCGTGATCGTAACGGCCTCCATGTATTTCTGGAGCGGCAAAGAAACACTGGCCCGGCTGGCTCCCAAAGTAAACGCAAAATATATGTCCACTGCGATCGTGCTAGTCACCTTTTTCATTTCGTACATTCCCAAAACCCTAATCACCGTGGAAAAGTGGTTCGGTTATCTCAGTGTCATGACGATTTTTCTCGCGTTCTTTTTGCCGGTATTTGCTCTCGTTGTCTTACTTTTCCGTAAAAGGAGGGGGGCAAATGCATAAGCCGGGCATTCTTGTCCTTGCGGCGCTCTTTCTTCTTGCCGGCTGCACAAGCGACCAGAACATTCTCGAAAAAATCGGCTACGTGCAGTCTGCCGCCTATGACTGGGCGCCGGACAATAAAATGAAGGCCACCTTGAGCATCCCCGTTATTGAGAGGGAATCCCAGGACGGCCACGACGAAGTATTGATGATAACGGCATCTAGCAATAAAGCGGCGAAAAACCTGCTTTCCCGGAAAACGAGCCGGACGCTTGTCAGCGGACAGCTCAGGAACTTGCTTTACGGCATTAAGCTGGCCGAAACCGGCCTTCGCCAGCATATGGACAGCCTGCTGCGCGATCCTTCCATCTCCAAAAGAGCCAACATCATCCTTGTGGAAGGCGAAGCGCGCGATATCATCAGCCGCGATTATCCCGGCCACCCCAAAACGGAGCAGTATGTGGCCAAGCTGGTGCAGAAAGAGTTTCAGCTCCAAAACATGCCCCGCATTCTTCTCCATCAGTTTATCCGGGATTATTTCGACGAGGGCATCGATCCGATCGCGACAGTTATCCGCGCATCCGGAAAAGACCTGGAGATCAGCGGAATCGGTTTATTCAAGAACGATGTCTATGTCACCAAGCTTCCTACGAAAGACATGATCTTCTTTAATTTGCTGTACCAGAACCAGAGACAGGGTGAATTTTCATTCGCCTTGAACGACGAGGAAGTTAAATCGATCATGTTCAATGCCATCTCCAGCAAACGGAAAATTAAAATCCGTACCGACGAAAAGGGCGTTATTCACGCGGACATCCATATGGCCGTCCAAGGAAGCGTTCTTGAATATATCGGCAGCCTCGATCTAAGCTCGAATGATCTCTCCAAGGTGGAGAAGAAAGTAGGCGCTTATATTTCCGAGCATTCCGAAAGGGTATTCTCCATACTCCAGGAAAGCGGCACCGACAGCATCGGGCTCGGCCGGTACGTCCGGAACAAGCTGGGGTACGCGGAGTGGAAGAAGCTGGACTGGGAAGAGACGTATCCGGCTATACAAGTTCATGTCAAAGCCGAGTTTCGTATTAAAAATTTCGGTAATTTCTTTGATTGAATGTACGGGGATTGAATGTGCGAGGATACGGAAATAGATCCGGCTAAAACAGGAAGCCTTCGGGTTTCCTGTTTTTTGTTCCGGCAAAGGGTATATTTTTCCTCCGTGTCTTGTGTGAATCGGGCTTTCCTTGTATACTGTCTTAGCAAACATATGTTTGCCTTCACTATCATCGTCAGTCAACGGAGGCCTTATGAAAGGATCAACTCATCTCGCAATCGGTACGGCCATCGGACTTGCCGCGTCCGCTATTCATCCTTTTACCTTAACGAACGCCGCGGTATACATATCGGTGGCCGCTTTCTCCGCGCTAAGCGCGGATCTGGACGGCCCCAGCATGCTGAGCAGCAAGCTCGGCAAAATATCCAAATGGCTCCGCGAAGTGTTTCTGTGGGGAGGCGCTTTGCTTGTAGCGGCCGTGGCCTACCTGTTCTTTACGAAGCATCAGTTTTACCCCGAACGGATGACGATCGCGGTCATGATCTTTCTGATAGGCTTTGTGACCAAAGAAGGGATCATCCGCAACGCGCTTGTCAGCCTGGTCGGAGCGGGTCTCATTTACTGGGGCTGGGATACCCAGATGAAGTGGCTGATGGGACTCGGCGCTTTTGTCGTGTGGGCTCCCTGGCTGAAACACCGCGGAATGACGCACACGGTATGGGCGCTTGCGGCATGGGGCGCCATCGGCATGGAGCTGGAGAAACAACTGCAGCTGGAGGGCATTATGATGGTCGCCGTCGCGGGCTACTTCTCCCATCTGTTCGCCGATACCTTGACGCCAAGCGGTGTGAAATGGCTGTATCCGCTGTACAAAAAATCTTTCAAAATCCCTTTTTTGTAGGTTTTTGAAGGGAACCTTTCTCCACCGTCGTCTTAGTATGCAAATCACTTAAGGACGGTGGAAGCATTGAACAAATCTCCAGACTTTACGGCATCGTTTTTTTATCTGCTCGCACTTCTTCCCATGGGAATTTTCGGATTTGTATATGCGGTAGTAGGAATAGCGTTGTCCGTCGGGCTCATGCCGATCTTTATCGGGTTCCCGCTTCTTCTGTTCGTACTGCGGACGAACCGGCACCTGACGGACCTGGACGCCCGCCTCGCATCCCGGCTTCTCGGCCTGGAACCCCAGACGGAGACGGAAACTTCCGGAAGCGCATTTGCCGAAGAAGGGAAGTCCTTCTGGGCCCGGCTTGGCGCTGAAGTGGTGGATACACGCTCGTTCAGCGCGCTGCTTTGGCAGTTCATCCGCCTGCCGCTCGGCATTCTCGCGTTTGCGTTCGCGGTATCTCTTGCCTTGGGCGTGCTGGCTCTGGTGGTTTCTCCGATTGTGTACTGGGTTCTTCTTCAAACCCTCCACATCGATATTTTCCAGGATCAGTTGAACTTCTTCCTGATGAACGAACGGATCGACTCCCTGCAGCTTTCCTTCATCTTTACGGGAATCGGCATCCTGGCGGCTCCGGTCGCCATAATCGCCATCCGCAAGCTGGCCCAGTTTATGGGTTCCGTCGCAGTAGAAATGACGCGAATCGGAGCGCCGTCTTATCATCCCGCTCCCCGGTTACGGTAATGCAAAGAGCTGTCTCCCTCGCAGGGAAACAGCTCTTTTTTTAGTACATTCTTTTCCGTTCGGGCTCCTTTGGGATCCTATCCCAAACGACAATAAGCAGAGTAGCCAGCGGTCCCATCGGCAGCGAGATGAAAAACCAGTTTAATCCGCTCCTGTTTTTTCCCTGGGCCAGGCCCGCATTGATGAGTGCCAAGGTCAGCCAGCCGATGACGTTTACCTCCATATACGCGTCCCTCCGTTCCCTCCATGCTTTCTGCTACAGGAAATAAATTGAGAAATAAATCTTTCATTTCCCGGGCAACCGCACAAAACGCTAAGATAAGCGCCGAGATGACATCCTTCTCCAAAGCTTTTTTCCATGACCAAAATAACGTCCGCCCGGCCGAGATAGCTTTCCGTCCCTTAAATCCACTCGTTTTCTTCCGTTCCGCCAGAGCGGGCATGCCAATCGTTAACCCCGTTAACCATTGACTCGGCCGCCAATTCCGCCGCCTGTTTGTGCTGCAAAGAAGCCCTAGTTTAATCGTCGGTCTCTCTCCCCTGTGCCGCGAAATTCAGCAGAAGCCGTCCCTCGCATAATTGGCACTCCAGATCCAGTGCCGAAATGCTGACGAATGCCCCTCCTCCGTATTCGAACAACTCGGCCCCTTTGTAGATCGATTGTGCACGGAACAGAATAACGGGCTCGCGGCCCGGGAAGTTGAATGTGTACTCGCTTTCCACCCGGGTCATTACGTTTTGAAACACCTGCGCCGATATGTATAACTCGCCTTCCAGACGAAGGAGAGTATATTCCTTATGCCCCTCCGGATATACGTTAAAATCCCCGGACTCTACCTCATATTCCGGTGAATATTTCATAATCAGGTGGAGCTGTTCACCCGTTACCGGCAGTCCGAGGGATTTGAGATACGCCGCCTGCTGAAATTCCACAAGCTTAGACAGGGACATCAGGACAAAACCCCCTACCAGGCTTATAAATGCCGCCGGCAAATTACCGGCCGCCAAGGAGAAAAACGTTCCGAATAAGAGCAGCAGCAGGCCTGTGGTTCTTTGAACGGTCGTCACGGTGGCTTCCTTTCTAGAAGCGGATTTGTTTAAGCTGGGTAAGCAGGCGGTCGGCCTTCTTCCGAAGCGTGCTCCTGTTGTCGGGGAGCAGCCTTATTCCGGCAAGGGCGACGATTTTCTCGCTTACTTCGCCGATTGTCAACAAATCCGTATCAAGGTGATGTTTAAAGACTTCCTGTGAAAGTCCCTCTCTGCAGCGGTCAATCTGGCGGGCCGCCCACGAATTCGACCCTTCTCCCCGCGATTTTAATCTTCGGAGCAGCGTTTCCTTGGACGCGCAGAGAGCGAAATGGTGAACCGTCCTGTTTTCGCGCCGGAGCCTCCCCACAATCTCGTCGAAATAGACCGGGTTGACGAGAGTCATCGGAACGAGGATAACACCGTCAAATTTACCGCTTATGTAATTCAGCATGCCGTAATTGCTTTCCCGCCACATCGGATAATCCTGAAAATCATCCAGCGCCGTGGAAGATGGCACATTTTTGCGTATAAAATATCCCGCATTTTCGGGATCGTATAAAAACGAACCGGGTATGCGCCGGTGCAGCTCGTGAGTCGTTTGGGACTTGCCGGAGCCGAACGCGCCGTTCACCCAAATAATCATGGAAGTCACCCTCTTTCCTGAACATGTGTGGAGACCCTTAGCTCTCCAGAGTCAACACGATCACCGAGTACTTGTGCGGAATAGACAGAACCGGGTCAAAGGCGGACAAGTTCCGCAGCAGTTCCCCGCTCACCTTCATTCGGAGCTCCTCAGATTCGTTTGCCAGCCAGGAAACCGACCTGATTTTGCCGCACCAGTCTTCGGGGGTATAGGCAAGCGAATAAGTCTGTTCCCATTCGTGCCTGAGACGGAATCCATGCCGCTCCCATTCCTCAAACCAATTCGCGGGAAAGCCGCTTCTTCTTTCCCTGACTTCCGCGTTTGAGCCGGCCGGTTTCAGGACGATTCCGTTTTCTTTCAAAATCCTGAGTGTGAGCTGAACAGCCTTCGACGCGGATTCGAATACCGAATTTATCACGATGAGGCTCCCCCCGGGCGTCAGATGCCGCCGGATATTTTCCAGCGTCCGATCACGGTCAAACCAATGCCAGGCCCGGACGGCTGTAACGAACGAGTACGTGTCCGGCAGCCTGAATTCCTCGGCGGAGGCCTGCACGTACGAAATCAGTCCCAATCCGGCTTTCGGGCTTTGCGCGACAGCCGCTTCGATCAGCTCCGCCGAAGGCTCGATCCCCGTAACATTTGCCCCGCGCTCCGCAAGAGCTCTGCTAAAAATACCGGTGCCGGCGCCGAGATCCAGTCCCTTCCTGCCTTCAAAATCGGTTCCGCGCGCTTTCAGCTGCCGGAACAGCAGATCGGGAAGAGCATCCCGGTATTTTGCGTAATCGTCCGATACTTTTCCGAAATCAGTTGTCATCATTCTCACCTCTGTTCTCTACCTTACAGGCAAAAGAAGCGGTTGTAAAAATCATCCTTTTAATCGGTGAGATAACAAAATTTTGTCTCCTCACTCGTACTCCGCCGTTCCTGCGAATACAAGACGGTTCGCGCCGGACGCGGCACTTTTCCCACGGTTATTCAAAGGGTAGGCGAAATCGTAAAGGAGCACCACCGTATTCCAGACGGTTCCCTCCGGAAGACCTAGCGCCTCAAATGCAGGAATGATCTGTTCATCGTACGAACATCCTTCCAGGAGCTCAGCCAGCGATGAAGTTTCTTCCTCAACGAGATAGGCTTCGATAAAATCTTCGTCGAACCAGCCGAGCCCGAAATCGCCGCAAAATGCCGGCAGTACGCTTTCCCCGTCTTCATCATACGTAAATTCCGTATACTGCCCAAGTTCTTCATCCCCGCTGAAGCGTCCGACCCACAAGGAAACAAAGCCGGGACGTTCCCAGGCAGGCTCCTTTTCTTCCTCGGCGCTTGACATCAAGCCCGCCTCCTTCATTTGTATACCGCCACGTCTCAGTACATTCTCTTCTCATAGCTTTCCTTCAACCCTTTGGAAACCTCATCCGCCGTAATATCCGGACGATTGGCATGGGCGGCGATCATTTCCGGCACGGAGGGCAAAGTCGCGGGCCAGGTGCCACTGTCCCACAGTTCCGAGCGCTTAAACGCTTTTGCACAGTGCAGAAAAACCTCTTCCACCTCGACTCCGATCGCCAGCTTCGGGATCTTGCCGTGCGCCTCAAGCGGAGCGAGCAGACCGGGATCTCTCGTCAGGCACGCTTTTCCGTTGATCCGCAAGGTTTCTTCGAGGCCCGGTATAATAAAAATAAGTCCGATATGAGGGTTTTCCAGGACATTGCGGTATGTATTCATCCGCCGGTTGCCCGGCCTTTCCGGTATAACGAGGTGATGATCGTCCAGCACCTTGACGAATCCGGGCGCGTCGCCTCTCGGCGAAACGTCGCAATTGCCCCGGCGATCGGCCGTTGACGCAAACAGGATGGGCGACAGTCCGATAAACTCCCTGCAGTGCCGCTCCATATACGAAATTTTCATCGCTTCCACGATTTTGTTCGGGTACCCGAGCATCTCCCGCAGTTCCGCTTCCGCTTCAATACGCCCCTTAAAAAAGTCCATCCTTCCACCTCCCGTTACTGGAACATTTTTACTTTGCTATCTATTATAGCGGAAGTTGTCGGCAGCTTGCATCTTTTCAGGTGCAACGATGCTAGCGTCATCCTTCCATTGAGCCCGTTTCGGATGAATAATTAATCCATAGTAAAAAAGATACTCCGGCTTTATAACGGGTGCCGGTTGCACAAAAAAGCCGGTAATCCGCCTGGGCGGATTCCGGCCGTGCATTTTGACGGGGCGGTGTTACTGCGGCCCCGGTTTATCGCGCATATAAGACGGCGGATGGACCGTATCGACCAGCAGCAGCCCGTCAAATTGATCGCGCGGAATGAAACTTTCCTGCATCAATCCCCAATCGAGGGAAAGGCGGGGTTCGAACATCCAGGAAGTTCCCGGTTTGTCTTTGCGGTATTTGAGGTCGACAAACGTATAGGGATGTCCGTGCTGTTTCAAAATGTCTTCGAGAGAACCCTTATCCGGCTTAACGATAGAATAGCTCTGCCCCATATTGTTGGCGGCTTCGCCCTGATACGTGTACAGGCCGATCACATAGCTCTGTTTCTTTAAACGGGCCGGCATGCTCTCGCCCATAAGGCTCAGCCCCGAGTAGGCCGAATTTAAAACCGCCGAGTTTTTCTTCCGGATATGTACGTTGTGTCCCCAGACGATGATTTTCTTGTCGGGGTAAATCTCGTCGGCAAGCCAAGTGAGATTGCCCGCCATCATCTCGTCACGCATCCTTACCGTTTCCTGGAAAGGGACGATATCGTTCTTCTTGAGCGCAAGGTTGCTGCGGATATTCGCCTCGGTATACGTATTTATGACCTTGATCCGGTTATCCAGAACGCGCAGCGTCATCTCGACCAAGTGCGGATTGCGGGGGTAGTCCGCTTTCAGCTTGCCGGCGTTCTCGTTCACAAATGCCCTCATGCTTTTATACGTTTCCAGGAGGCGCGGTTTCGCCTTGGCATATCCCGCTTCGTCTTCGCTGAAGCTCCAGTCGCCCAGCTCCTGTTCCGCATCCGCGAAAGCCGCCGCAAGTTTGGCGTTCCCGGACCCGATCCATTCACGGACGAAATCCGAATACGGCGACTGGATCTGCATATCGAAACCGCTCAGAATCAGCGGCTTGTCCGTTGCTAGAGTCTGCTTGATATAGTCAAAAAGCGGAAGCGTCTCCTTGGACCACCATACTCCAAAAACGGCTTCTTTCATCATTTGTTCCGGGGTCGTGTCGGCGCTCTTGGCAAGGGCGGCCGACGCATTCCCGAGTCCCGATTCGAAGGCAATGACATCGTAACCGAGCTCCTGGTGCAGATACTGGATGAGACGGACTTTCGAAGAACTGTATTCCGCCGCCCCGTGCGTGTTTTCGCCAAGGTAGACCAGTCTTTTATCGATAAGGAGCGGCTTCAGAAATTCCAGATCTTTAAACCGGTCTTTTTCGATGACGCCTTTCTCGCTTGCTTCAGGCTGAATGCGGTCCAGCGCGTAAGCATGGCTTTGAATCCAGTTCGCCCAGTTCCGTCCGTACTGCTGTGTTGTACTGACGGCGGATGGCTTGCTGTCCGCGCCGGGTTTGGCGGCTGCCATACCTGCGGTGGGAAACGCGCAGACGGCGGCAATCGTCAAGGCGATCGTCGTCCGGATTGTTTTTAGTTTCTGATGATGATATTGCAAAAGAAATTCCCCCTAGTAAACCGGTAAGTAATAGCGTCATAACGAGGATGACCACCTATATACTAGACCCTGTCATTTAAAAGGAGGAGGCATTTTGTTTAAATTCCGTTTAAATTTCCGGAAAGCTCAGACGGATTTTCCCTGTGGCAGACGGCTGTCTATCTGTGCTTCTCCCCTGCCCCGCTTTACCGCAAAAAGGACGACGATAAACTCCGCCAGCGTTCCGATCGACTGGGCAAATGCGCCGATGGCTCCGTTCCAGCCCGGCGTTAACACGATCAGCAGCACAAGCGAGACGAACATCACGGTGACGTTGGCCGATTGCGAATAGACCATCGTCCGAGTTTCCCGCCGCAGCATAAGAATGCCGTTGCAGTAATCGAGCCAGGGAAATACGAGTGTGAGAATCATAAACACGCGCAGCGTTTTGATCACTTCCTCCATCAGCCGGTCGCCGACACCGATAACCTCGCTCAGAAACCACGGTCCGGCCGCCGTATAAGCCAGTAAACCGATCAGAACGGACGGAATGAAGCTGATGACCAGCACGAAACGTTTGACGCGTTCGGGATGAATCCGGTAAAAATTCAGCACAATCTGATGAATATACGAAAAAAAGCTTTGCACGAGCTGCGTCAAATTGGAAGCGACGGCGAACGCCGCGATAGCGATAACCGCATCTCCCGCCTTGCCGAGCAGCGCGTTCAGCGACGGACCGATCACCACCGCAATAAACGACGAGAAAAGGAGCGGCTTGTAAAACCGGAAAACATCGCCCGTCTTTTCAACGGTATGCTCCGGGTCCTTCTCCGGTATTTTACGCTTAAGCAGCGCAGTGCCCTCCCATACCGCAACGGCGCTCTCAATGATCATGCCGACCAGAAAAATAATCGCGCCCACGCTGCTTCCGGTAACTCCGTGTACCCGTATGTAATACTGCGCGACCAGATACATGCCGACGAGACGGACGACCATTCCGATCGTCAGCCAGAACGTTCTTTTGTTATAGATGATCAATCCGTGATAAAGACACCTGAGCCCCGAAAACAGGCTGACAAACATAAGAATCCGGTAAACGTTCAGAACGTTTTCGAGCTGAGCGCCGCCGATTCCGAAAACGGCGCCCATCAGCCATTTACCGGGCGGCAAATACGACAAGATGAGCCCGGCCGCCATAATGGACGCGAACACATAAAACGCGACCCGCCGCATGGCGCGGAACGAAACCCGGTCGCGGACAAGAGCGGAACAAGTCTGCCGGAGCAGCACGGCCGGCTTCTCCGTTATACCGAGAAGGCTCATCGCAATGGCGTAGCCCGCGATAACATGTTCGGGATCAGGCGCGCGGGCAAGCGTACTGTTAATGATCGAATGGGACATCGTGACCAGACTGGCCGCTATGCCGAGCGGTACAAAGAAGACAAGCAGCTTCCAGAAAGTAACCGCTTCACGGGCCGTGGGCGCATGTTCCTCCCCGCGGTCCAAGCCGGCTGAAATACCGGCCGGTTCGGCTTTCTTGATACTTCCGGTTTCCTGGTAATCATCGGGTTCATCATCTGACATAGCGATTGCTCCTCACTCACGAAGTTTGGACTAGAGATCAAGCGCAAGGCACAAAGTTACTTCGATTGTAGCACAAATAAACGGCCTTACCCCCGATATATTTATAACTTCGTAAAAAGTGACAAGTAATTCTTATTGAAAAACAACCTCAAACCCCATTAAACACACAAAAAAACCGCAGCACCTGCGGTTTCGCAGCTTATATGCGGTTAAAGCGACCACCAGTTCCATTTGCCCAGAAGTTTCATTAAAGCCGGCACCAGAATCATGCGGATCAAAGTCGCATCCAGTAAAATCGCCCCCGCGATTCCGGTTCCCAGCTGTCTGACCCCCGCTACGTCCGCTCCCGCAAACGGAAGCGTAACGGCAATCATAATAGCGGCGGCCGAAGTAATGATCCGGCTTGTCGCAGCCAGACCCGCCGCAACCGCGTAATCGTTGTCCCTTGTCTGCCCGTAAAGCTCGGCAATGCGCGCGACAAGGAACACCCCGTAATCCATGCTGATGCCGAACACCAGGCCGAAAATGAATACGGGTATCATGATCGCGATAGAGCCGTCCCCTGCCGCCCCTTCCTGAAAGATCCAGGTCAGCAGGCCGAAGGAAGCGGTAATGCCGAGAACATTCATCAGGAGCGTCTTAAGCGGAATAAACACGGACCGGAACGCCCTGTACAGCAGGACGAAATTCGTAACGATAACAAACAGCAGCACTTTATACAAGTTTGCAAAAATGGCGTCGAACACTTCCTGACGATACTTGGCTTCTCCGCCAAGCCGGAAAGGAATCCGTTCCTGAATTCCGGCCGTCTCCCATTTGCGCAGCCACTGCCTCGTTTCTTCCGAATCAGGGTCCGTGCGGAGATAAACGTCCATGACCAGCTGATTTTCATGAAAATAAAAGGGAAGCAGGGCGGCTTCGTGACGAATATCCGCCTGTTTATGAAGCAGAGATAGCTGTTCGCCGTTCATGTCCAGTCTGGAGAAAACCGAATCTACCCGGATTACTTGCGGGTCCCGCCGAAGCTGTAGAAACTTCCGGTAAGCATACTGCCAGTCAAAACTTTGTCCGCTGCCGGGGCTTGCAGCCCGCACTCCGAGAAGAAAGGTCGCATCCGGGGAAGGAAAACGAGCGGCCAGCCGTTCGGCGGCGGCGCGAGATTCCGTACCCTCCGGAAGCGATGCCGCATCCGGGACCGCCATTTTCATGCTGCCCACCGGCAGGATGCACATGACAACGACCAGGGCAGCGAGCACCGCCATCCGCAGCGGTCTTTTCATAACGGCCTCGGACAGGCGATACCAGAAGATGCCTCCTGTTCCGTCGGACCGGACGGTATTCTCGGCTGCGATCCTTTTTCTCAGGAAGGACAATACCGCAGGCAGCAGCGTAAATGACAAGAACACGGACACAAACAGCACGGTAAGAGCGGCCCAGGCCACCGAAGCGAACATCGGCAGAGGTATGAACAGGATGCCGAGCAGGCCAAGCGCCACACAGCCGGCCGAATACAATACCGCTCTTCCCGAGGTCCGCATCGTCACCCGAAGCGCCTGTTCGGCCCTCCCGCAGCTCATTTCTTCCCGGAACCGGCTGACCAGCATGAGGGAAAAATCGATACTCAGCGCCAGCCCCACCATCGGAATGACATTCAGTACGAAATTGGATAACTCCGTCCGCATCCCCAGCCCGTAAACGATTCCCATCGAGACGACTGTCGAAACCGACCCGATTACGACCGGAATCAAAGCGGTCGCCACTCCGCCGAAGGCTGCCCAAAGGATAAGAAACGCGGCCGGAAGTCCGATCAGCTCCGCTTTTCTCATATCCGTTTCGCTCGCCGCATTCACATCCGCCTGAACGACCGGCTTCCCGGTGAGCATCCACACGAAGCCGGACTGGACAGGCAGTCGCCCGCGCAGCTCGGCCAGCACCGCTCGTTCATCCCGTCCGGTAAAGCGGATGTCCAGCAGCGCGTAGGCTTTTCCGGAACGGAGCATCTCCCCGTTACCGAGGGGTGAAACGATTCTCTCCAGTCCGGGCAAGCCTTCGGCACTCTGCAAAGCGGACCGGATATAAGCTTTAAACGCCTCCTTGGAACCGGGTTTGTTCTGTTCAAACCAGATCACGACCGGTTCGGCAGGCCGGTTAAAGCCCTCATCCAGCCGCTGCCGGACCGTTCCTGACGATCCGTCGGGATCAAGACCGTGCCCTCCAAGCACGGTGGGAAGGCGGAGGGCGCCGCCCCCGAAAATAACGAGGCATACCGTCCAACAGACGAGAATGATTTTCGGATAGCGGAAAGAGAGGACAGCCAGTCTGTGCAAGCCCATGTCCTCCCCTCTTTTTCGAATAGGTGCCGAAGATCAGTTTTCTCCTTCCGGCTTCAGCCGGGTGGCCTTCAATAATCCGGAGGCCACGCCCGGCGAAAGCTGCGCAAGACGCAGCAGCATGCGGACCACGGCCGGACTGCCGAGGGACGACTGCAGCAGCCTTCCCCACCGCAGCGGCCCCCCGAAGGTCCGCTTAACGGCGCGGACGTACTGCTCTTCCCACCCGGCCAGGCTCAGCTCCCCCCGCAGATATCCGTCTGCCAGGGGGGCGCACAGGCGCGCCGAGCGGAGGGCCATGGACATGCCGTCCCCGCACAGCGGGGGAATCATCACCGATGAATCCCCCAGACGCGGCACCATGTCCCAAGGGTTCGGGCGCCGGTTCAGCTTCACCGGCGCGACCGCTGCCTGAGCACCGGGCACAGGCAGCCCCCGCTTCAGCTTCGAATGAAGCGGGGGGCACCGCTGCGCCGCGGCTTCGAGCAGCGCGGAGACGCTCTTGCCCGCGCCGCGGAACGCATCCCGCGACAGCAGCGCGGACGCGTTCACGAGGCCGTCTTCGACGGGGCACAGCCCTAGGTAGCCGCCCGGGAAGAGATACAGCTCGACGACCGGCTCCATCTCGATGCCCGTGTAGTGGGATTTGACGCCCATATAGTCGGGGGCGCTGCGGCTCCACGGGTACAAGGTGCTCCGGCCGCGATCCACCAATGCGGAGGGGGCGGGATTTGCTGGGTTACCGGGTGTTGCCGGGCCCGAAAAACCGGTTACGGCAGCCTGCCCGTTCGCCCCCCAGGCGGCAATAACCGTGCGGGCCCGGATGATCTCAATGCCGCTGCCTCTCCTCACTCTCACCTCGCAGCTCTCGTCCGAAAGCCTCTCAACCGAGAGAACGGCCGAAGATGTCCGGACCCGGGCTCCTGCTTCTGCGGCGGCTTCATGCAGCGCTTCGTCAAGCCGGAAGCGGCTGAGTCCCATCGCGATTCCCGGCAGCGGGATGTCGACACGTCCGCCTTCCGCGGAAATCAGCCGCACCCGCTCCACCGCGGCGGGGCGAAGGGCCGACACGCGGTCCGTCAATCCGGCCGCATCCAGCATCTGCCGGACTTCCGGCGACAGAAACTCCCCGCACACCTTATGGCGGGGAAAGCGGTTCCGGTCCACCAGGAGCGTCCGCCATCCTTTTTCCGCCAGACTTTTAGCGATAAGGCTTCCGGCTAAGCCGCCTCCCAGAACGGCAGCATCCGTCTCGGTTACAGTCACGGGTTCGGCTCCGGGTCCGCTTCCGGCCCGGGCTGCCGGGGAATTACGACCGCATAGCGGAACAGCGGTCTCCACGAAACGTGATAATCCGGCATCTCCAGTACTCTTCTCAGCTCGGACCAGTCCTCCCGGGAGAATCCTTTGGCGACGGACAGCGGTCCGTCATGGCGGATGTAACGGTTCCCCGATAAGATGCGGGAAGCCAGCCAGACGGCGGACCAGGCAAGCCAGTGACGGTGAATATCGTTGACGGCGATGCCGAAGCGGGAAGCCCGGAGCATCGTCCTCACGACGTCCGGGAGATCTTCCCGGGAGAAGTGGTGGAGAAACTGGGCGGCGGTCACAATATCGGCGCACCCTTCGGGAAGCTCGGACAAATCCGCCCGGCGGATCTCCACTCTAGGTTCCCCGCGGAACAAATGCCGTGCCTCCTCGCAGGCTTCTTCCGTAATATCACAAAGGGTGATCTTCACGCTTACCTTGCGTTCATCCGCCCAGCGAAGCACATGACGGTTTATGTCGCCGGAGCCGGAACCGACGTCAAGCACGGTCAAATGCTGCGGTTTTCCGGCGGCCGCCCACAATCTCCCGATCCCGTACAAAGTCGGACCCGGCGCTGCGAAAAGACGGTTGAGCCTGCGGAGATGCCGCAGAGCTTCCCGGAGTTCGGCTCCGCCGCGAGTGAAATCGTCCATATACTCCGATTCCGGCGAACGGCTGCGCAGACGGTCAAACGGCGGCATGCGCTGTTTTCTCCTCCGCCGCGCCTACCGGCATGTAGGTGAAGCGGATAAGCTCGGCCGTTATTCCGGGACCGAAAGCCAGAGCGATTCCATCGGCGGTATCCGCTCCCGCTGTCCGAAGCTCCGTACGCATCTGCTGCAGGACGAAAAAAATCGTAGCGGAAGAAAGGTTGCCGAAATCCCGCAGCACTTGTCTGCTGGGCGCTGTCTGTTCCTCCGTCAGGCCATATACCTGCTGGACCGCATCCACGATCCCTTTGCCTCCGGGATGTATCGCCCACAGCTCGGGCAGACGTTCCCCGCCAAGCAGTTTACCGACTTCCGGCGGAATGCGGTTTGTGATGAGCTTGGGTATATGGGGCGACAAGTATAAATCGAAACCGAAGTTGCCCACTTCCCAGGTCATCTCCTCCGCCGCTTCCGGAATAAGGACGGACCGGTGTTCACCGAGCCCGAATATTCCGTGCCGCGATTGTCCCGTGCGGCCGATAACGCAGGCGGAGGCCCCATCTCCGAAAAAAGACGCGCCGAAAAGAGCTTCTTTGCTGCCCGAGGGCTGTATATGCAGCGTGCACAGTTCGACGCTCACGATCAGCACGTTCGCCTGCGGAGCGGAATCGGCAATTTCACGGGCGAGGCATACGGCACGCAGGCCGGCCGCGCATCCGATAAATTGAAGCGGGATGCGGGAAACTTCCGGAGATAAGCCCAGTTCTCTTACGAGCACGGCATCCAGCCCCGGCAGGAACTGCCCCGTGCAGCTTACGGTAATCAGATGCGTGATGTCCGAAACGCGGAGACCGCTGTCCGCCAAAGCTTGTCCGGCCGCTTGATGCGCCAGCGGCAGCGATTCCTTTTTATAAACCGCCATCCGTTCGGCAGTCGTCGGGATAAGGCCCGGCTCCGTATCCGGCAAATAGCGGCAGGAAGAGACAGGCTCCAGGAGGCCGGGCTCGCAGGTGTACCGGGTTTGCACGCCGCACTGCTTGAACAACCTTTTGGCCCAGCGCGCGGAATCGGGATAACGTTCCAATGCCTGAGCCAAACGGAGAACCACTTCCGATTGTTCCAGCCGGTGGGCCGGGACTGCCGTGCCTATCCCAAGAATTGCGGTTGCGGGAGTCGTCTTGTTCTGATTCATCTACAGGTTCATCTCCTCGTCTATGAATAGGCCTGATCGGCCGAAAACAGCAATACGGCAGGCCGGTTCCGCATTCGACCGGCCCCTCTGTTTATTTGTATTCACAGCGGAGGTAGCTTAGTACAGGCACTCCGTTCAGGCAGGATACACGGCTGCACCGCTGCATGAGAGCAGCATGCGGTCCGCCATCGGCATGGACACAAGCACTGCGCCCTCAAAGCCCATGTACTTTGTCATCGGAATGGTGCCGCGGTGCGGACGGAGATTTGACCGCTTTTGCACGGCCGCGTATCCGAAAGGATGTGTACCCGTCAGCCTCTCGTTCCGGCCGCCTTTTTTGCGCCAAATAAAAAAAGCCGCATAAAGCGCGGCTTGCGAACTTATGAATTTTTACCGAAAAAATAACCGGTTAGCTTAAGATATTCCGTAAACGTAACCATCAGACTTTTATTGTTGCCCCACCATTTCAGGGGAGTAAAATTTTTGTCAGGAGCGGCCACGTAATGAAGCTGGATGCCTGAATCTTTGAAGACCCGGTCGAAAAGAAGCTTGACCCTTCTCATGTGAAAGTCCGAAGAAACGACGGTCACGGATTTAAACCCGTGCTGCCCGATGACTTTTTTGGAAAAAACGGCATTTTCATAGGTGCTGTCCGCCCGGTCTTCGAGGACGATCGCTTGTTCGGGGACTCCGAGTTCCATGGCGTGATCTTTCATGAGGCCGGCCATTTTGCTGTTCCGGTACACTTCACCCCCCGAGAACATAAGAAAAGGGGCGACTCCGTTTTTGTACAGCTCGGCTCCCTTCTCTGTCCTATCTCCCCTGTCTCCCGAAAGCACGAGAATCACATCGGATTTAACCGGCTCTTCCGTATAGACGAGAAAAGTTCCCGCGTTTTTCAACGCGAACATCAGGACAATGAACAGTCCGAAAGCAAGTATGAGCTTGATTTGTTTTTTCGTCAAAAAGCTTCACTCCATTTACCGGGTTCATGCTCCTTATCTTACCACAGATGAACGCCGGATTTCTTCCGTGTCTCGTGAACGCGTGCAGCGTTAAGCTTTTATTTCGTTCCGTGTTCTTCTCCGATGAACCGGTTAGCCGCGGCACCCTGCCCGACGATAAAGAGCAGAACGGCGATTGCGGCAAGCAGGAGAAGCGGAGTCGTCCACCCGCCTGTCGTATCGTGCAGAAAACCGAACAAAATCGGGCCGGCCGCCGCCAGCAGGTAACCGAACGATTGGGCCATGCCGGACAGTTCGGCGGACTGCTGGGCGCTTCGCGTGCGCAGGCTGAAGAACATCATCGCCAGACTGAACGCGCAGCCTCCGGCTATCCCCGTCAACATAATCCACAGCGGCACAAGAGCCGTGCTTCCCAGCAGCAGTCCGAGAATTCCGGCCAGAAACAGCGCGGACGTAAGGGTGACCAGGAAGCGCTGATTAGCCATTTTCGCCGCCAGGACGGGTACCACAAACGAAATGGGCAGAAGCGCGAGCTGCATAAGGGAAAGCATCCATCCCGCATACCCCGCGGACAATCCTCTGGTGTTCAGGACTGCCGGCAGCCAGGCGATAAATGCGTAGAAAAACGTCGACTGAAGTCCCATGAACAGGGTGACTTTCCAGGCTAGTGGCGATTTCCAGACGGAAGTGGTTTTATCGCCGGAATTATTCGCCGAAATGGCGGATATCCGGGCCACCCGGCGCGCTTTGCGGACGCCTGTCACCTGCGGCACCCAAAACAGCAGAGCCAGCATACTCAGCGCGGCCCAGATTCCCAGCGAGCCTTTCCAGCCGAGACCCAGGCTGCTTGCCGCCGGTACGCTGACGCCCGATGCCGCCGCGCCGCTCAAGTTCATCGACACGGAGTATACGCCGGTCATCAGACCGATCCGGGCGGGAAAATCCCGCTTGATCAGACTGGGAAGCAGCACGTTGCACAGGGCAATGGCCACCCCCAGCAGGGCGGTTCCCAGAAAAAGCGTTCCCGCTCCCGATGCCGACCGGAGTATAATTCCGGCGGTCAGCACGGTTGCGGCGACAAGCAATACCGTTTCGATCCCGTACTTCTTGGCCCATTTCGGGGCGAACGGGGAAATAACGGCAAACATGAGCAAAGGCAGTGTCGTCAGCGTGCCCGCCAGCGTGTTGGAGATGCCGAGCTCTCCTTTAATGGTGCCGATCAAAGGTCCGACGGATGTGAGCGGAGCTCTCAGTACGGCTCCGATAAATAAAATGCCGACGATCAGCAGCCAGCCGGCCGTTCTCGCCGCAGCTTGATCCTGTCCCGCAAGCGGCAGGTCTTCCGATGGTGTCATATTTCTAGTGTTCATGAAAGTTCCTCCAAGCGTTTCAAATCGTTTCTGGAATGCGAGATATATTCGTGCACCGCCTCCGCGGCTTCTTCCACATCCTGCCGGATAATGGCGTCGATCATTCTGGCATGACTGCGGTGATGAAGATCGACTTCCGTGACAACCTCCGTCAAACTTCGTACGGAAAGATCCAGCGCTCCGGTCATGTGAGCGTACAGTTCGCTAAACAGCTCGTTATGCGCCGCCGTGACGACCGCCTGGTGAAGCCGGATATCCGCGCCCGAATAGGAGGCCATATCTCCGGCTTCCGCAGCCGCCGTGCACGCGTCCAGATGATGCTTCAGGGAAGCGACGTCTTCGTCCGTCCTGCGCTCCGCCGCAAGCCTGGCCGCTTCGCGCTCCAGCGCCTGCCGCACTTCCAGCGTCTCGATCAGCGTGGACTGGCGGACCCGCTTCTGCAGAACGACGCCGAGGACACTGGACGAGCACACGTACGTGCCGTCCCCCTGCTTCGTCTGCAGCAGCCCCGCATGAACCATCGCCCGCACGGCTTCGCGGATCGTATTGCGGCTGACGCCCAGTGTCTCCGACAGCTCCGGCTCCGGAGGAATACGCGTTCCGACAGGCCAGCGGCCGGATTCGATTAAAGTCTGAAGCTGATCGGCAACCTGCTCGACCAGCGTTAATTTTTTCGGTTTTTCCAGCATGTCTTTTTATACCTCCAAACATAGGATGATTGGTCTTTTATCTAAAATAGCACAAAAACTACGATCTGTAAAACACTTCCCGCGAATCATTTCGGGCACACTGCGGCATCTCATAACGGTATCGCATGAAAGATCGCATGACAGTATCACAAGAAAGGACCGCATGTCGGTTTCATGACGGTTTCATGACGGTTTCATGTCAGTTTCATGCCGGTACCGCATCATGACAGTCCAGTCACCGGTGTATTCCTGTTCGGAGTCCAGCCGTTCGGCGAGTCGGTCTTATCCGCCTATCGGGCACTTTCATCCGCCGACAAAAAAAGATTGTCCCATGTAGAGACAATCCTTGATTCATTGCGCCTTCGCAGTTTGCTTTCCGCATCCGCGAAGCTCACAGCACGCATTGCTCGGCGAAACATTGCGGTAGTCTGCCGGCGACTTCCGGCACACGGACGGGATATGCTTTTTTTACAAACGCCGCTCGTTTCGGTATTCGTTGTCATAAACTGCGCCTTGCCTCAGGTCAGGAAGAAAGCTCTCTGCCTTTGGTCTCGTCTCCCCAAAACAGCACGGCCAGCGCGCCGATCAGGATCATGACGAAAAAGAGGATGAAAATCGCCTGAATGCCGATTCCCCATCCGACGAGCACCCCGACCAGCAGCGGAGCGACAATACCGCCTATGCGGCCAAACGAGGCGGCCAGACCCGCCCCCGTCGATCGGATCGCCGTCGGATACAGCTCGGGCGTATAGGCGTACAGGCCGCCCCAGGCTCCGAGGTTAAAGAAAGACAAGCACATGCCCGCCGCGATCAGCATGCCTTCCGTGGAAGCTCCGCCGAACCATATGGCGCTGAAAGCGGTCAGCACCAGATAGGTGACGAGAACGAATTTGCGGCCGAATTTCTCGATAAAATAGGCGGCCGTAAAATAACCCGGAAGCTGGGCGAGCGTCATGATGAGCACGTACTGAAAGCTTTTGACCAGCGTAAAACCTTTCATCACCATAACCGTCGGAAGCCACAGGAACATGCCGTAATACGAGAACACGACAGTAAACCACAATACCCACAGCATAACGGTCGACCGCCGGTAATCGCGGGACCAGACGGATTTCAATTTGGCCGTAAACGAAGATTCGCCCGACCGTTCTTTTCTGAACCGCGGAGGATCTTCAATCGCCCGCCTCAAATACAGCGCGTAGAGCGCAGGCACGGCTCCGATGACGAAGGCGGACTGCCAGCCGTACTTCGGGATGACGAAATAAGCGATGAGCGCCGCCAGAATCCAGCCTCCCGCCCAGAAGCTTTCGAGCAGCACGACGGCTCTTCCCCTGTCCTGCACGGGCATGCTCTCCGATACGAGCGTGGATGCGACAGGCAGCTCTCCGCCCAGTCCGACACCCGCGATAAACCGCAGGATGCAGAGGACGGTAAAACTCGCGGCCAGGGCGGACAAGCCGCTGGCGGCCGAAAAAATGAGCAGGGTCCAGACCAGGACGGATTTGCGTCCGTAACGGTCTGCCAAATACCCCGCGATCGCCGCCCCGAAGGCCATCCCGACCGAGTTAATGCTGGTCAGAATGCCGACCTGTCCCGCGCTGAGCTTCCAGTGAACCGTTAAAGCCGCGACGATAAATGAAATAATGCCGACATCCATGGCATCGAACAGCCAGCTTAAACCGGCGCTGAACAGCAGCTTCCGCTGCTTAGGATTTTGAAGCATCGCAATAGCGCGCATTGGGCTTCTCCCTTGTCGTTTAGTAGGTATCTTCTGCTTAATTTGCCCTGTCCAAAGGGGCGCATTCCGATGATGCCCCTATACTTTTCCAGTTAAAAGAAGAAGTATACCGGGTAATTCCCTATTTTACCCCGATTCTGTCCAATTGGCTAACATTTCCGCAGTAAATTTAAACAGGCTATAAACCGGGAGGAAACAGACACCATGAGTTATAAAAGCGAGACGGAGAGAACTTCCGAAGAACGGCTTTTGAAGGAGCTGGAGAAATATCCGAGGCAGAAGCTGCACAAAAGAGATGTCGAGCGCGTCACCGATATGGTCCGCGACTACCAGGGAAAGATCAAGGCCCATCTGCACGAGCAGCAGGAGAAAAAGACGAACCGCTGGGACCGTCTGGCCGATCACGTTGCCGTCCTGGCAGGAAGCTGGTGGTTCGTTACATCCTCGGCGGTCATTATTACGATCTGGATGCTCGTCAACAGCGAAAGAAACTCGTTGTTTATTCTCAGCTTCGCCCTGTCCATCCTTTCCCTGTTCCAATCGACCCTGATTCAGAAAAGCCAAAACCGCCAGGCCGCCAAAGATAAACAGGAGCAAATGCTCGACATCGCCATCAATTATAAAGCCGAACAGGAGAACCTGGAAATCCAGCAAAATTTAAAGGAACTTGAAGTGAAGCTCCAGCGGATCGAGCTCCGGTTATCCGCACGCTCCCGCGCCAAAAGCCGCCCCGGGCGGGCGAAAACCGCACGCGCAAGGCGGAAATAATTCATTCAGAACAAGCTCCAGTCATAGCTTGCCGACAGCTTCTCAAGCAGATCGACGCCTGCGACGCTGTTGCCTTTGCGGTTGAGCGAGGGCCCGATAAGACCGATTCCGTACCGGCCCGGCACGAGGGTCAGGATGCCGCCGGAAACGCCGCTTTTCGCCGGCAGCCCAACGCTGATGGCAAATTCTCCGGAAGCGTTGTACATTCCGCAGGTGGTCATAAACGTTTTCGCGATCTGAACGTACCGCCGCGGAATGAGCGTTTTACCCGTAAGCGGGTCGTACCCGTCGAAAGCGAGAATCAGAGCCATCCGCGAAAGATCGCCGCATGTGACCCGGATCGAGCAGTGGCGGAAATACACCTCGAGAACCTCCTCGACACCACCGTCGAGAACCTCGTTCTCTTTCAGAAAATACGCGAGCGAACGGTTCATATGCCCGGTTTCATTCTCCGACCGGTATACCGCCTCGTCGTAATCCAGCTTGCCGTTAGCGGCGAGCTCCCGGAAAAACGACAGCACTCTCGCCGACTTCGCTTCGGGACCGGCGCCTTTGATTAACGAAGACACGGCAATCGCTCCCGCGTTGATCAGCGGATTGAACGGAATGCCGGGCTCCACAAGCTCCAGCTTCAGCATGGAGTTGAAATCGTCGCCCGTCGGCTCTTTGCCGACTTTCGAGAAGACCGCTTCTTCCCCGTTATCCATCAGTGCGAGAATCAGCGTAAACACTTTGGAAATACTCTGCATCGTAAAAGGCAGCCCGCAGTCTCCCGCGGACAAATGCTCCCCCTGTCCGTTCAGCAGGTGAATGCCCAGGGCGGAAGCCGGGGCTTTTGCAAGCTCCGGAATATAAGACGCCACGTTTCCCCGGGAAGTCAGCTTGCAGCTTTCCTCTATCCACTGCGGAAGCGACGCCCGGATGGTTTTGAATTCATGATCGGCTTTCACGGCTTCCCTCCTTCCTCTCCATGCCGCTTTTCAATTGCCGCGTTCTTTCCGGATTCCTTCTCCATAAGACAAGTATGACCGCCAAACGAAAAAAAGATGACAGAAACGCGGAGGCGCTTCTGTCATCTTTTATTTATGTTTTTCAACTGCCGCCGCTTCGGCTGCTTCGGCATACTTGCTCAGCGTAAGGGCGAAGAGCAAATCCGTCTCTCTCTGCCTGTCGCTCTCCGTCCAGATCTGCCCTTCCATGAGATCGACCAGCTTCTTGCTGATCGCCAGATCCAGACTCGTTTCATAGACGGGAACGGACGAAGCGTCGGCTTTGAAGCCGGCTCCTTCCATGAGAAATTCCAGTTTATCGGGAGTAATAAGCGGCGCTTTAACGGCAAAACGGATATGATGCACATCGGGATGATCCCTATCCGCCATCTGGACCGCCGCCAGTGTAAGATCGCCGGCACGGGCGTTTTTGGAAGCATGATCGAGCAGCTTGATCAGCACATCCCGGATCTTCACGGGATCGCCTACGACAACCGCAGGAAGTCCGGGAGCCGCGTCGAGACGGACTGCCCGCCCGCCAGCATGCCTGATCCCGTACAGATTCACGACTTCTTCCAAGGCGGGGAGCAGCTCGAACGGCTCCGCCTCTACCGATACGCCGCCCGATTCCATTTTGCTGTAGTCCAGAATGTCCGTTACGAGATTGAGCAGAGAGTTGTTGCTCGTTTCAATGATGCTCATGTAGCTCTTCTGCTCCTCGCTCAGCTCCGTATCCTGCATCAAGTCCGTCATGCCCATAATGCCGGTCATCGGCGTCTTGATCTCCTGGCCGATCATGGCAAGAAGCTTGCTCTTGATCTTGGATGACTGCTCGGAAGCGGCATGCGACTCCCGAAGGATCTGCTGGGCTTCCCGCAGTTCCGTGACCGTATGCTCAAGCTCCACCACGTGGGCCAGAAAGACCGCCATCGCGCTCAGGGTTTTGAGATCCGTGTCCGAAACGGGATAAGACGGATGATCGAGAATACAGATCGTACCGTAAAAATGCCCGTTCTTCAAAATGATGGGCAGCCCGATAAAAGAACGGCTTCCGAGCACACGGGTTACTTCCAGATCCGCAGTAAGCGAACTAACCGCCGTGTCGGCAATAACAAGCGGCTCACCGGTATTGCGTCCTACCAGGCTGCAGTAGCTGATGTCATAAGGGAGCTCGTCGCCTTCTCTAACGAGCTGTTCCTGACGGTTGAACGCCTTCAGAATCGTATTGGTCCGTCCGTCGTTGGTTGCGACAAAAATGGTATTCACTTGAAGCAGGCCGCTGACAACCTCAATGATATGAGCCGCAGCTTCTTCTATATTGTTATAAAAACCGAGTTGGTCCTGATGCTCTCTTGTCACAGCTATCACACAGCTTTCTATACTTTCAGATAAGATCTTATTAAGTGTACTATACTTCCGTCTCTTTCAGGCATAAAGGTTTCGAAAAAATAAGAGATTTTCCAGAAATCCCATCTCTATTCACGGAAATAACAACATTTATCTGAAATTCTGCGGATTTTAAAAGAAGAGCCGGATGTCGAATGCTCGAATGCAGAGCCTACACAAACAACTGGACCTTCTTCTCATAAGGAGCGTCGTATACTTTCCCTTTCATAAGCTGCTCCAGGTAAGGACGGATCAGGTCCGCCTGCGTGGAATGAAAGCTTTCGCCGCCCCAGCGTTCCAGGGCCCTCTGCTGGGTCTCGACGATCGCGATGTCCTGGTTTAGCGCTTTTTTCAGAAAAGGGGTAAGCAGCCGCTTCTTCAGCCCGTTCGTGAACCGGCCGCGCTTCATGGTAATGACCGCGTAAATATCCTGATAAGCGTAGGAAGTCGGTCTCATCACGGCGGTGATGAGCAGCGTTAAGCCTTTCTCGGAGGAATATTCTATCTGGGCGACACCCGGCATAAAGAACCGGCCGTAGCTCCGCTGCCTGTCCCGCTCGAACAAGCGCGAGATAAGACCGGCCTGCCCGGACTCGCCTGTATATTCGATCTCAACGGTGGCACCTTCCGCCCGGATGCGGGCGTTCACGGTCTGGCGACCGCTGTCCGTCCGGATGAGTCCCGCGTGGACATAGTGCGTGTGCGTGGCGTCCAGCAGGTTTTCCGCCGCGTTCAGCAGCGATCCCCGGACGGCCGTTTTCCAGACGAAGGAGTAGTACTCCGGGTCGTTCATAAACGGCAGGGACAAAGGCTCCGGACCGGGCATTCCATCCGGCTCCCCGGCGGCCTTCCCTTCACCGAGCCGGACCCAGACGAAGCCGTCCCGCTCACGCACGGCAACCGGAGACGCGTCCTGGTGCGGACCCGGCTTGAACGTGCACAGACCCGGCACCCGGGTGCATGTTCCGGTTCCGTCGAATTCCCACCCGTGGTAAGGGCAGACCAGCTTTCCCGCTTTCAGTCGCCCTCCCGACAGAGGCACATTCCGGTGCGGGCAGCGGTCCAGCAGGGCGTGTACGCCCTCCTCCGTGCGGAACAGGACGAGCGGCACGTCAAGCACCGTCAGCCCGAGCGGCTTGCGCTTCAGATCCTGCGACGGGCAGAGCGGCAGCCAGTGCTTTTCCAGCTCCGCGTACACGGCGGATTCCTTCGCGCCGTCCGTTTTGCTAACATCGTTCCTCGTCCGATTCATAACCGGTACTTCCTCATCACGGGTACCCCAACTCCATTCAAAAGTCGACTTAATCCGAGCCATACGGCCCGCCGCCTCAGCGGCAGATGCCGGATATAAACGGCGCTGTATTCGATGGCCGGGCTTCCTCCCCGGATACGCTTGAAATGCGCTGCGCCGGAGCTTAAATGCAGCAGCTTCGATTGTTCGGCCGCCCGGGTCAGCACCAGATTCATCAGCATCCGGTAAAGCCCGTCCTTCTGCGGAAGAGAGGTGTTGTAGCCGACCAGCGGCGCCGTGATGACGCCGGCTTTTTCGAAACAGCCGATCACACCCTGCAATATCCCCGAGCTGTCTCTCAAACCGCCGATCCGAAGCAGCCCGTGCTTATGGCAATTGGCGATATAAGCTTCCGTAAACCGCGGATTCAGCCGGGAATATTTACGGATGTACAAATCCTCGTAAAGCTCCACGATGCGCGGATAATCGGACGGTACAATCTCCTCGTGCCCCACAATCCGCAGCGGTGAGCGCCTGAGCAGCTTTTTGTCCCATACGTTGTTCGATTTGTGCATATAATCCGGCTCGCGCCCGTCGAAAAAGTACACCTGCCGGCTCGGAACGAAAATCCATCCCAGTTTCGTCAGATCCTTCATCAGCTGCGGATTGGTCACCTCATTCAGCGACCTGAAAATGATAGCATGCGACGGATAACGCTTCAGCAGACCGCCGGTCAGCTCACGGATATCCTCCCGCGGCAGTTCCTCGTACAAATTCGTGGAAAGCAGCCAGTTATTGACATGCACGTTCCGGTTGATCCGGGCGCCTTTCAGCAGCGGCGATAGGAAGCCTATCACTCCCCGCAATACGCTTTTCAGCAGCTCGCTCTTGAACAGCACCAGCTCTTCCAGCGCGTAGGACACGTAGGTCGAATAAGGCGAACAAACATAGGAGTTCTCGTACTCCGTTTCGTTCACCGTTACGGGAAGCAGCTGCTCTCCGGCCCGGACCAGTTCCATTGTCGTCCGCACGTTCCGGATATACGCTTCGGTGCCGCCGTCGATCAGCGGCTCTGTGTAGGCCCTCGTCATCTCGTTCGCCGGATGAGATTTCCCCGGGCCGCTTTCATTCACGGGAGTACACTCCTCAGCCCCGTTCAAATTATTCTGCTCCGCCTGCCATTCTTCTGTAGATTCAGCCGGCTGTGTCATTGAGTCCCTCCCCGGCCGTTCAGGTGTAACGGCTGTCTAATTCATCGTCCAGCGAGCTTCTTCCCCGGCACAGCTCCTCGAAGGAATCCGCCACCCGGACGCAGTCATCGTACCCCAGGCTGCCCGAATGCGCGGCAAGGATGGGATATTCGCCTTTCACCGGCGCTTGTCTCATATCGAAAAGATAATGGTTTCCGCAGCCGTCCATCGCAAAAGAAACGGACAAAGGCATATATTCGGGCAGCTCGTACGCCAGGTTCATTTCCCGGAAGTCGGATGTGGAGAAAAATTGGAAATATCGTTCCCCGTTCTGAAATTCTCCTCCGTCCGAGTAGCGCAATAAATCCGCATACGCGTGCGGCAGTTCCCCCTGCGGCATACGCCATCCGGCGGGATCGATCGGGATGTAGGAATCGTAAAAGGGCGAGTTCGCCGGAAAAGGATTTTTCTGTCTTGCGGCGATCTCTTCAGTTTCGTCTTCCGTCAGGGGAAGCTTCCAATTCCGAAGGAACATCTCCAAAATTTCTTCCCGCGCCCCCGCTCGTTTTACAAACGTTTCGTCAAAAGTATAGTCCCGCACCGGCGGCACCTCCCGTTCCGTTATAGGTTTTGCGGTTAAAAAAGGTTCTTAAGCGCATCAGGCATCAGACCTTCACTTCAAATCTTCGCCGTCCCATTCGATGTCGGCCGTTGCCGCATCCTTAAAAGCGACCCGCTTCCGCAGCGAGTCGAAAACCGTTTCGGCCAGACTGCCTCCATGCAGCAATGGCACCCACGGGTCTTCCCGGCTGAAAAGCACATCCCGTCCGCTGCGGAAATCGCTCAGCCACCGCGCGATTCCGGAGAGCCCAAAGCCGTGGTAAAAGGGATTTCCCAGCATGGCATACCCGATCATCCGGGGAGCTTCCGCGGACTCGGGGTTTGCTGGGTTTGCCGGGTTTGACGGGCTTGCCCGCCCGGCCGATCCTGCCGGTCGGTTGTCCGGCGCATGATGTGATGATAATTCGCCAGGTTTCCACCCGCAATATACAGCCCCAGGAGCAGCGCCTTCCTCCAAAAACTTCTCCGCGGTTGTTTCCGGAACTGCTTCTCGCATTCCGCCGAACGGCTTCATCAGCCCCGCGGTGCCGGCGAGATGCAGCCCGCTCGTCGCCCGCGGGTTGCATTCGAGCACATGCAGGGTCCCGTCCTTTTCCTCTATGTAGTCAAACGCCACATGCCCTGTAAAATCGAGCTTGCGGACCAGTTCGGCCGCAAAGCTGTCGATTTTCTCGCGGTGTACCGGCTTGAAGTAATAGCCGGAAGCCTGGCCGAGCCGGTACAGCGGCTCGTAGGAGCCGGAGGCCGTGATTTTGCCGTCCGCGGCCAAGTGATAGCTGCACAGCTCCCGGCCGCGGACATACCTCTGCGCGATCCAGGGGCGCTCCACGGACGGCGCAAATCCCGCCGGAAGCCGGGACGGAGCCAGAAGCGCCTCCGAAGCGAAGCGGCTGTACACCGGCTTGAACGCGAAAGCGGAAGGATCGCCGAGTTCTTCAAGCCGGGCGGCGGACGTGAGCAGCTTCGTCGCGGGAGTTTTCACGGACTTTCCTTCCGTATGCAAGGAAAATGTCCACTTGTTGTGCAGCGATTTCAGCACGTCGAAATCGTCGCAGAACACGCGGCAGTATCGGGCCAGTTCTTCCCGGCCATGAGCGATATAGAAGATTTCCTCACTCGTGGGCAGAAGCAGATCGATTCCGGCCGTCCGGATAACGGCCGACAGCGCGTCAATAAACTCCCGGTATCCTTCTCTCGGTGAAGGAATATGGAAAAACTTTTTCACCGCCCGTGAACCGCGGCAGACCGGAAATTTTACACTGTCTGCGGCAAAAACATTCCACCCGCAGGCACGAAACCGTCTCGCCAGATCCAGAGCCGTGTAGGAGCGGCAGCCTGTGAGAAGCACATTCATCTTCTGACGTTCCTCTCTTCGTCGGCCCCCCTACCCTTCTCCACGGAAAAAGCGCGCTCAATTCTACGCAATTTCGTTAACCCCGGCTGAAACGAGTAAGGCGTAAACGTAATTTCGGGAGGCAGGCAGCCATGCTGCCCGAAAATGCCGGTCAGTTCCCGCCGGAGCGCTCCTGTGACGTCCGGCGCTCCTTCTTTTGTGCGGACTGATACTTCCAGACTTTCCGGACCGAGCTGGACGACTTTGTACTCGGTTATTTCGTCCGAAGCCATCATAACCGCCCGCCGGATAAAATCCGGAAAGAGGGGAACGTCTCCGCCCACCTCCGTACTCCGGCCGAAGAATAAATCGTCCGCGCGTCCGCTGACGGATTCGACCGCCGTGAACACCGAACCGCAGGGACAAGGCTCATCCCGGAGCGTGAGCAGATCGTTCAGCCGGTAGCGAATGATGGGCTGGGATGTACGCGAGAAATCCGTAATCACCGGCATGAACGTCCGCCGCTCCGCATCCACATACTCCCGCTGGATCACGGCGATATCCTCGTTGAGATGCAGCGTCCCGTGTTCGCACGTCGCGCCCAGAAACCCTTCGGTGCACTGGTAAATCTGGTGCAGCCGGGTACCGAAAACATGCTCGATCACCTGCCGGTCAATCGGCTCCAGCACTTCCGCGACGGAAATGATCTTGTCCGGCGCAATCGCCAATTCCCCCCGCCGCTTCGCTTCCGCCAGCAGCCGGAGCATGGACGGCGGAGCGATCAGAAGGGTCGGCTGCAGCCCGCCGAGCCGCTCGATATGCTCCCGGACCGGGCGGATCATGTCGAAGAAGCTGAACCGGATTCTCCGTGACTGTACCGTCTGGTACAGGTTGCTGTCCGCGCGGAGAAAGAAGGCGATCCGGTGCTTGCGCAGCAGAGAGCCCGGCAGCGCCTTTGCCAGTGCGGCCCCTGCCCACGCCGCTCTTTCCCCGGCGCTGACGATGAACAGCCCGCGGCTGCCCGACGTGCCGGAGGAGAGCCCGACGGTAACGCCGTTTAGCTCGGGGGTAAAGTCGCGTTCGCGCTCCGCCTGAAGTGCCGCATGGAGCGCTTCGTCCTTCGTGATGCCCGCTGTGTTCAGCTCGTCGAAGCCGTCCATCATGGCCGCCTTGTCGATAGTCGGCCATTCACGCCAGTTTTCAAGCGGAAGACCGTCATACAGGCGGGCGTAGAATGGCGACTTGCGCCGGGTTTCTTCGAGAAAAGCGCGGACTCGCGCATTTTGCCACGCTTCAAGATGTTCCCGGCTTTTCCATCTATGTTTGTTCCATTTGGTCAAAGCGTATTGTTTAAGCAGCAGGGCGAGTTTCACGGGAGTTCAATGCCCTCCTTTCCGCAAAGTTCCCACGCTTCCGCGCAATGGGTAAAAAGAAGGCGCATCCCCGGCTGCCTGCGCTGCAGCTCGACGAGATTGCCGAAAGTGCGTTTGTAGTCCCGCCTACCGTCGAACAAAATAAAAGCGGGCGGACTGGGCAGCCGGTTCTCCCGGACGGCCTGCGCCGACCAGCTTGCGTCCGCGCCGAGCAGCACGGGGGTTCCGTCCGTTCCTCTGAGGAAAACGCCGATCTGGTGCGCGGCATGGCCGGAAAGATCCACGGCGGTCACGCTTCCGTCGCCAAACAGGTCCCGGCCCCGTTCGAACGGGCGGCACACGGCCGGCAGGTCCGCTTCCGGGCACTGTTCCACCCAGCTCGCCCGGGCCTCGAAATCCGGCGGAATCAGGTCCGGAAGCACCGCCCTTTTTACCGCGGCCAGCCCTTTTAAAGCAGCGACCGATTCGTAGCCCGCTTTGGAGCAGATTAACTTCGCGTTCGGAAAGTCTCCCAGCCCGCAGATGTGATCTCCATGAAAATGCGAAATAATGACCGAAGTCACATCCTCCGGAACGTATCCGGCCGCCTTTACATGCTCTGCCGCGGACAGATATCCCTCCGTATCTACCGGAGTCGTCCAGCGGTAGAGGGCATAAGGCAGCCGCCTCGTCGCCTCCGCAAACCGCGGGGAATATCCCGTGTCAAACAAAATTAACCCTTCGGAAGGATGCTCTATCATAGCAAAAAGACCCGGAAACGCGATGGACTTCCATTTCCCTCCGCGCATAGACAAACTCTCCAGCTGTTTGCATGTACCTGTGCAGTGCATCGTCAGTTTCATGCTCGTTCCTCCTGTTCCTTCCACCACCGGCTGAAGCGCCGGATACCGTCAGCGACGGACACCGGGGGCCTGTAGTCGAGCTCACGCTGCGCTTTGGATATATCCAGCGTCTGGCTGAAAGCGAGCAGCGCTACCGTGTATCTCGTGAGCATCGGTTCTTTGCGCACGAAAGGAAGCGCCGCGAAGGCTTCCATTGCCGCGGCGGCACCGTATGCGGCCGGATACGGTATTTTCCTCGCGCGGAAGGGCATTTCCAGCAGCCGGAAAAGCTCCTCCAGCAGCTCGTACACATAAACGGGCTCGCCGTTGGTGATGTTATACTTCCGCCCGTCGCAGGCTTGATCGGCGCGCGCGCAGCACAGAAGCGCTTCCGTCACGTTGTCGATGTAAGTGACATCCATAAATGCGCGTCCGCCGCCGAAAACCGGCACGAACTTCTCCTCGTTGGCGCGCAGCAGCCGCGGGAAAATCGCCGTGTCTCCGGGTCCGAAGAGCCCTCTCGGGCGGATCGTGATTACCGGGAGCCCGGCTTTATGGGCGGCATCGAGTTCGTTTTCCGCCAGACGTTTCGTCTGTGCGTAGCCGTTGACGCCTCTTAGCGGCAGGGGTTCTTCTTCGGAGATTCCCAGTCGGTCCCGGTAATCGAAATAGATCGACGGCGTCGACACGTAGATCAGCCGTCGGACGCCGTGCTCCATGCACCCCCGGATGATCTGCCGCGTCCCCGTCACATTGGAGGTGTAAAAGTCCCGGTAAGCCCCCCACGGAGCGGACATCGCTCCGCAGTGAAAAACAAGCTCGTGGCCCCGTACGGCTGCCGGCATCTCCTCAGACGCCAGGTCCATCCGCAGGAAGCCGGCTCCTTCCAGCATAAGTCTTCTTCCCGCTTCCGGGTTGCGACCTATCGCCGTCACTTCATAGCCTTCCTCCAGCAGGCGGCGCACCAGATTTCCTCCGAGAAAACCTGTCGCCCCCGTCACCAAAGCTTTCATAGCAACCATTCCATTCGATGTCGTATGTGGTCATTTCTTTAAGCGGCACGCGTTTTGCCCGCGCCTCTCTCCATAAGTCCAGCAAAATCCGCCCTTGGGCAAGGGCAGGCCCCCAATCGCCCGGGCTGAAAATCACATCCCTGCCGCGCGCAAGGCTGGCGATCCAGTGACGGAACCCGGCGGGCGTACGGTCCGCGGCCGCTCCGTACATCAGCATCGCGGCGGTAATCATGGCGGGACGGCCGCCGGGAGAAGGCGTTACAACCGTTTCCGAGCAGTCCAGCAGAGCCCGGTCTATCCCCTCTTCGGGCGTAAAAAGATGAAGCCCGCTCGTTGCCCGCGGATTGCACTCCAGCGGATAGATAACCCCGGCTTCAGTGACGATAAAGTCAAACGCGATTTGTCCCGTAAATCCGGTTTCGCGGACAAATCGCTCCACCCATCCGTAAAGATCCTGCCGGCCGCACGATTTAAAATAAATACCGGCCCCGCGCCCCGCCGTATAATCGGGGGCATAATCCGCATAGGCGGTCAGGCGGCCTTCATGGGCAATCGCATAGGTGCAGTACTCCCGTCCTTCGACGAAATGCTGGGCAACCCACGGGTTCTTCTGCGAAACGTCAATCCGGGGCATATCTTCTCCCGGACTGTACAGGCGCACGTGGTTCGCAAATCTGGAGTAAACGGGCTTCAGTACCCATTTACGGCCGTCATCCTTTTCCGGAAGCGCGCGAAATTCCTCCTCCGTTTCCAACAGAATCGTATGAGGTGCCGGCAGCCCCATGGCCTCAACCAGCCGGATAAAAGACGCTTTGTCGTGAAGCGCGGTCAGTTTGGCGAAGCTGTCGGTCAGCACGGTGCAGCCGTGGAGCCGGTCCTTGATGGCCGCAATGTAATAGATCTCTTCGCATGTCGGGATCAGCAGATCGATGCGCTGTTCCCGGACGACGGTTTGCAGCGCTTCCGCAAACGCGTCCGGATTTTCCCGCGGCCCCGGAATGCGGGTAAATTTCTCTATGCAGCGGGAAAAGCGCAGCAGAGGGCTCCCCAGACTTTCCGCCGCGCAAATCGTATGGCCGAGGGCGGAAAGCTGGCGGGCCAAATCCAGTGCGGCGGGCGCCCGGCCTCCGGTAATCAGGATGCGGAGGCTCTCCGGCTTCTTCCTAATACTCAAGGAGAAGCCCGCCCAGGGACAGTCCGGCCGAGATGCCGATAACGGCCGTCAAATCCCCGCGCTTCAGCCTGCCCAGCCGGACCGCTTCATGCAGGCCCATCGGCAGCGAGGCGGCAATCATATTGCCGTGATGTTCGATGATGTTCATCAGCTTGCCGTCCGGGATTTGCAGCTTTCGCTGCAAAAGCCTCATCGCCATGGCGCTTCCCTGATGGGGAATGACGAGGCCGACGTCTTCCATCGTGACACCGCCTTCTCCGAACAGCTTTTTCAGAAAATGGGGAAGCAGCTTCGACGTTTTCTTAAACAGGGCTTCCCCCTGCATATCAAACAGGAAATCATCTATTCGCTCCGGTTTGTAAGCGATCGACGGCAGCTTGGAGCCGCCCCCTCTCACCTCGGAGAGCGCCGCACCGGAGCCGTAGGTTTCTATCCGGGAAGCCAGGATACCCGAGCTTTCGCCCGCAGGGGTTCGCCCGACTACTACGGCGGCCGCTCCGTCCCCGAACAGAATCGCGCTTTCGGACTGGCTGTAATTCAGGCCGACCGAGGCGATTTCCGGGGCCACCAGCAGAACGCGCTCATACCGCCCCGCGTCGATCAGGTAGGAAATCAGATCCAGACCGGCAAGAAACGACAGGCAGGTGGAGTTGACGTCGAGACACGGAATGCCCGAATCGCCCAGTCCCATCTCGCTTTGAATAAGCGCCGCCGTACATGGAATGGGCTGTTCCGGCACCGCATTCGTGCAAATAATACAGTCGAGCCGGCCCGCTTCAAGACCGGCGTCCGCCAGTGCCGCGAAGGCGGCCTTCGCTCCCATCTGCGACACACTTTCGTTTTCGGCGTAATGCCTGACCTTAACGCCCGATTTTTTATATACCCAGCCCTCGGGTTTGCCGAGTTTTGCATCCAAATCTTCCGCGGTTACCCGCTTTTCCGGCAGATAGGCTCCTGTTCCCAAGATTTTTACTTGTCTAGTTTTCATGGTGTTTCCGTCACTTTCCGTTTATTTGCAAGCTTCCCGCACCCCGACCGCTCCCGCCCCCGGGCGAAAACATAAAAGGACCCGATGCAGGCAGCGAGTCGAATTGACCTAGGTCTTTAGTATCACATTCGACATTTCGCCGCATTTTCCTGCTTTAGTTAATGTCGATAAGGATTCTCTTATCCCGCCTCCGCCCTCTTTTGTCTATGAAAGAAAGAAGTAGACGGTGACACAAACGGGTTGGACCGCCCTCGCATATCTTACTGCATGACTATCGATAGATTTTGATAAATGGAGATGAAGCAAGAATGAGCGAAGCTTCCGGAAGCGGCAGAACACCCATCGATGTGCTGATCCCGGCTATCGACAAAGATTTGGAAACTCTCCCCTTCGTAATCGACGGCCTCCGCCGGCATGTCAAGCATCCGATCGGCAGCATTTATATCGTTTCGCCCGACAGTCCCCGGATCAAAAAACTTTGTAAGGTTAAGAAATGCAAGTTTGTTCATGAAAATTCCGTTCTTCCTTTGACGAAAAAAGACATCCGCTACCGTTCCAAACGGTGGGACCGTTCCGGCTGGCTGTATCAGCAGCTGCTTAAGCTGAACGGCGATAAAATTTGCGGCAACCGCTATTTCCTCGTCACCGATGCGGATACCGTGCTTATACGCCCTCACCGGTTTCTGGAAAACGGCAAACAGGTGTTTTTTACCCGGAATTGGAGCCACGCCGAATATTTCCGCATTCATGCCAAGCTTCTGGGGCAGAAAGCCACCTCCCGCCCTTCCTATGTCAATCACTATATGCTCTACGACAAAATCAAGCTTTCCCGTCTGAAAAAAGCGATCTCGGCCCGTCACAAAATGCCGTGGTACAGAGCCATTCTCAAAAACCTGAACACCGCCAAGCAGTTCGGTTTTTCCGAATTCGAAACGTACGGCAACTTCGTTCGTGCCCGGTATCCGGGTACTTCCCTGTTAAAACCCGCCCGCAACAAGGAGTTCAAAAAAAGCATCCGGTTCGTCCCGCACAGCGAAAGGGAGAAATGGGCCGGCAAATTCCGCTCACTCTCGTTTCATAAACGCGGAGGCTACTATTTCAAAGCCAAGAAGGCCAAGTAACGCCCGGCGCCCGGTTATTTTTCTGACCGGAATTTTTCAGACAAGGAGGAAGAGCCGTGAAAATCATTTTGCTGTCGGGGGGATCCGGCAAAAGGCTTTGGCCGCTGTCCAACGAAATCCGGTCCAAAACGTTTCTAAAGCTGTTACCGGCGCCGGACGGCGGCAGGGAATCCATGCTGCAGCGGGTATGCAGACAGCTGGACGAGGCGGGTCTGCTCAGTTCGACATCTATCGTTACCCACTTCAGCCAGCTTGAAATCGTCAAGAGCCAGATCGGCGAAAACATCCCCGTTCTGGCTGAGCCGTACAAGAGGGGTACCTTCACGGCCATCGGCCTCGCCAGCCTGTATCTTCACGCTCAAGGCGCAAGCCCCGATGAAATTATCTGCTTTATGCCGGCCGATCCTTTCGTGGACGCCGCTTTCTTCGAGCAGGTCGCCTCTCTTCCTTCTGTGCTCGCGAAGTCCGGTGCCCGCATGGCTCTGATCGGCACCAAACCGTCCTTCCCGTCCACCCAGTACGGGTATATCGTACCGGCAGCCGCACCGGACGGGGAGAAAGCGCCCTATCTGCCCGTGGCGAAATTCGCGGAAAAGCCGGACGAACAGGGCGCTGCGGCGCTCTTGTCGCGGGGAGCTCTGTGGAACAGCGGCGTGTTCGCTTTCGCGAATTCTTTTATGCTGAAAGTGTTGGCATCGCATGGTTTGCCAAGCAGCTGCGAGGATCTGCTCAGCTTGTACGGCGGGCTGCCGGAACTGAGCTTTGACGAGGAAGTCGTCGAGAAGACGGAGCCCATCGTCGTCCTTCCGTACGAAGGCAGGTGGGATGACCTGGGGAACTGGGAGGCGCTTGCTCCGCATCTGGAAAGCCGGGCCGTCGGCCCCGGGGAAGTATCGGACGATTCGGCGGACACGCACATCGTCAACGAGCTTGCCTCCCCCGTCCATGTCATCGATGTATCGGGGATTATCGTGGCGGCAAGCGCAGACGGAATTCTCGTTGCCAGCAAAGCCGGCAGCAGCCGGATCAAGCAAATCAATCCGGGCAAAGACCGCACCCCCATGTACGAGGAGTACAGGTGGGGCACCGTCACTACGCTCGGCCGTACGGAGGACGGCGCAGACGCGGAAGCGGTAATTCGCCGGATCACCCTGCTGCCCGGCAAATCTTTCCCTTACCGGACCCATGACAACGCGAAAAAAAGCTGGACACTGCTGTCCGGTTCCGGCCGGATGATAATGGACGGGCATTTAACCGGCGTCAAAGCCGGGGACGTCTTTCATCTGGAAGCCGGAACAGGGCATGCCCTGCTGGCGGATTCCTCAGGCCCCCTTGAGCTGATCGAGATCGAGTTCGGTCCGGACGAACAAAAACCTGCGCAGGCCGCCCCTTCCTTATCTTGGGAAGAAGCGCTGCTGCTGTGCAAGAATGTCAGGGAGACCGGTTCGGGAAATGAATGAAGCCATCTTCGGGGATGGCTTTTTTTTATTTATCTTTGAACATTTCAGTTTAGGTATTGATATTTTAATTTACATATTTTATATTAAATTACAAATATTGGTGGAGGTGATTTATAATCTTTCTTTTATTTTTGACAGAAAAATTTAAGGAGGTATTAGCTTGAAAAATTTATTTGCCTTTGTATTGATCATTACCTTGGTTATTAGTCTGTCATCACCGATGTATGCTGAGCAAGCACCTCCCTACACAACAAATGACAATCAAATTTTAGAAAAAGAGGACAAGAAAGCAAAAGAACAATTAAAAGCTCTTCACCAGCTTGGTTATCTTGATAAAGATTATACTAACGAGTTACTTACCAACTATGAGCCTGAAGCCATAAAAAAATATAAAGGCAACTTAGAAGTATTGAAGCAAGGTACCTACTTAGTAGCCTTTGACACCAAAACTAAAAAGCAAATCTCGGATGTTCAAAGTATTATCGAGGCCGGAAAAACTACATCACTAATATCTCCCCAGAAATCAAGCCTTGCTTTCTTTTCAGTAAAATTTTATTTTGTGGTAGGTAATCCAGACACTACAAGTGCCGAAATCGTTAATACTGGCACAGTAACTAAGTGTTGGGGCGTTGGCTGTCCTAAAGAATATGAAGTTAGGTTGAAAATGCTTGTATCAACAAATCAATCTGGTTATTATGGAGTATATTCCCAACAATCTGAAGATGCCAAAGTATTAGAAGATGTTGTTGATATTGAAAAAATCTATAATACGCATTTTTGGAAATATGACAATATAATTTATGCTGAAAAAGACCCAAATTGGCCGGCAGGCTCGGAATCAGGGGGCGCCTTTCTTTTAAACAGAAAAGGGGCCAGTTATCCACTTAACTATTCTGATCCACAGTCTGGAATAAAATTATATGTCCCTCCGACAGATCTTCCCATTAATCCCATAGACAGATCAAGTGACTATCGATCAAAATTCGAAAGTCATTACGTACAAAGTTGGGGAAATCCGTACAAGTTTTCATGGAATCAGGTTGAGATCCACCACATGAAGCCTTTAAAATATGGAGGAAGCAATGATGTGTATAATTTAATTCCACTTATGAATTATAACAATTCGTCTAGCAGTATTCTGAAACATTCACAATTAACAAGCTGGTGGGCCTCATACTAACTTGCACAAGGAGGAAGACATCTTCCTCCTTGTATTTCACTCAACTACAGATAGAGGAGAATCCGAATGCAAACTCTGCTCGAAAAAACTCTCGGGAGCTTAAAAGCCAGATGCCGGCAAAGCTCCGTTTTTACACAGCAAAACAGAGACGGCTGTATTACGGAGACGGTATGTTCTTTCGAGCCTCCGAACCCCCCGGATGCGGTCACTAAATTTTTTACAAAAAATCACTGGGCCTTGCCGGACGATTATAGACTTTTCTTGGAGCTTCATAACGGAGCCGGGTTATTTCGGAATGCGGATTCTCAAAGCGGCGGGTTAGATTTGCTAAGTCTTGACCATATAGCTGCCGTGAGAAAAGAGTACGGCTATCTGTTTGCAAAAGGAAGCTACCCCGTTGCGTTTCTAAACGCCGCCGTTCTTTTTATCCGGTCGGAGGATGTACGGCAAGGAAAGCCGGCGTATTTGTACTGGCAGGATTGCAATGATGATACGCCACTTAACCTGAAGGCTTCTTTCGAAACATGGCTGGACTTGTTTGTGGTCTCTCAGGGGTCGGAGTACTGGCTTTGGCCGGGTTTTAAAGCATGAAAAAGGAAGAAAGGCATATCTCGCCCTTCTTCCTTTTCTTATGTTTTTTCCTTTTATAAGAAAGTTCACTTAGGTTCTGCATAATTCACTTACTTACTGCGGTGCCCACTGGCCTATGATGCCGGGAAATTTTCTTGCTTCTGTCTTGCCTTATCTTGTTTTTGTGCTTTCGCCGCATGCCAGCCTTTCGGTCACTTCATCTGGAGGCGATATGCCTTGCTTTTCCACGTCTAGTCTTTCACTAACCCATTCTTGTTCACGTTCCCGCTTTCGCCCAGACCGTCGAGAAATTGTTTCACAACGGCATAATACCCGTCGGGATCGTCGGAATGAACTCCATGGCCGCAATGTTCAAAAATCTCAAGCGAAGTATTCGGCCTCCGGGATTTCATCAGCTCCGCGTGTTCGGCGTTCATGACAAAGCTTTTTTTACCGTGAATGAGCAGAATCGGGCATGTCGAAGCCAGCCAGTCTTCCCACCACTGTCCGTTGCTGTTTTCCTGGGAAGCCTTCATTCCTTTCAAATCGGTCCGGAATCCCCAGCCTCTCTCATCCTCAAACACGCTTTCCGAAAAATAATCGATGGCTCTAAGTCCCTGCCGTGCCAGCGAATCTCTCAAATCCCCCAGGGTCGCGGAACGTTCGGGAAGCTTGTCCGCAAAAGAAAGGTCGGCGTGAATTTCCGCCCCTACGTCTTCGACAATTACGGCCCGGACATACTCGGGGTATCGCGCAGCGAACTGATAAGCGTTGATGCCGCCCAGCGAGTGGCCCAGCATAACAACGGGCTGGCCGCCAAGCTCCTGACGGACCAGATTCAGAATATCGGTAACGTAGCTTTCCCGGGAATAATCCGTATCGGCCGGATGTCCGCTCCAGCCGTGCCCCCGCTGATCGAGACCGATCACTCTCCACTCTTTTTTAAGGCGGGAGGCCAGGTCCGCAAATGTCCCGGCATCGTTCATATGTCCGTGCAGCAGCAGCAGGACCGGTTTATCGTCCCCACCGTAATCCACGTAAGAAAGCTCATTGGCTCCCGATCTGAAATAGCGGCGTTCTGCGGATAATTGTTCTTTGGCATGTTCCATCTTGTAATCTCCTCTTTCTCGTTCAAATTTTATTGATTTTCTTCGATGACCGTTTGGTAAGCGTAAATATGCGGGCTGAAACCATGCGATTATCGCGTTACTGTCCATTGCGGAAAACTTTGCATGGCCGCTACCTCTTTTTTCCCGGCCTGTACGGGCGCTTCTGTATGCCCCTTAAAGCGTTTCTCTGGACTTTGTACTCAGTATATCGCATAATAGTGACAACTATTGTCATAATTAAAAAAGTCGATGGAGGCTGCCCGATGTCCAAATCAAAACGCCTCATGGAACTGATGTTGACCGTAAACCGGAAGCGCAAGTTTACGGTAGGAGAGCTCGCGCGCGAATTCGGCGTCTCGCAGAGAACGATTTTAAGGGATTTGCAGGAACTGGGCGAATTGGGGGTTCCCCTTTATTCGGAGGTCGGTCCGCACGGCGGGTATCAAGTGCTGAGGGAAAGACTGCTGCCTCCTATCGCCTTTACCGAGGAAGAAGCCGTTTCTATCTTTTTCGCCGTTCACGCTCTCCGGCACTATTCCTCCCTCCCGTTTGAAGCAAAGTCTTCCGCCGCCTTGAAAAAGTTTTACGCATTTTTGCCCGAAGATGTCCGCGAACGTATCGATCAAATGAAAAATCGGGTAGATTTCATTACACCGGTGCGAAACGCTCCGGCTCCTTTCTTGTCTGTTCTGCTCGACGCGGCCGTACGGCAGAACGTTCTGCTCATCCGGTACGAAGCCCGGGAAAAAAACTCCGACCGTGAAATTCAGCCGATCGGCATTTACACAAGAAACGGGCTGTGGTACTGCTCCGCCTATTGCCGCCTGTCGGAAGGGATGCGCGTATTCCGGTGCGACCGCATCCATTCGGCCGTGCCTTCGGCGGCTGAACCGCTGGATCTCCGCCATGTTCATCTCGAAAATAAGGTGTCTGCGGAACATAAAAGGCGGGACGAGGTGCCGGTATTCGCGGAGCTGACCCGTGAAGGGGTCGAGGCGTGCGAAGCGGAGCCATGGCCGGAGCCCAGGCTTACGGTCCGCGAAGACGGCTCCGGCTGGCTTCACGGAACCGTTTCGAAGGAGGATGTACCCTACTTCGCGAAGTTTTTTATCGGCTTGGGCAGCGAAGCAGCCGTTGAGCGTTCACCCGAGCTTCTGGCGGAAATGAAAGCCCTGCTTTCCCGGCTGCTCGGTAAATACAGCTGATCGCCGGGCGCTCAGACGCTAGGCGTGCTGACGCTAGGCGTGCTGACGCTAGGCGTGCTGACGCTAGGCGTGCTGACGCTAGGCGTGCTGACGCTAGGCGTGCTGACGC
>NZ_FNVF01000001.1:747904-873226 GCF_900107975.1 Paenibacillus sp. UNC499MF | reverse complement strand
GACGCTAGGCGTGCTGACGCTAGGCGTGCTGACGCTAGGCGTGCTGACGCTAGGCGTGCTGACGCTAGGCGTGCTGACGCTAGGCGTGCTGACGCAAATAAGCCGGATCGTGAACTTCACGATCCGGCTTATTTGGCGTCATTACGGGCAGACGGGGTCCGTTATCCCTTCAAGCCCGGGAAACGCTTTTCCGCAGCCGCGACTATGTCCGCATACCCGTCCCTTAGCTCGAGTATCGTCAGCAGCTCGGGAGCGGCGGCGATTTCTTCCGTGGTATGGCCGGCCAGCACGCTGTTCAACCCGTCCAGATTAAATTTCAGTTCTTGATGAGACTGGTTCAATTTTTCCAGAACTACCCCGATAAGCGTCTGATAGTGCTCCATTTCATTTTTATCTCCCATCTCGTTAAACTTCCGGCGCAGCCTGCCGGAAAACCGGGGCAAGCGCGGGATACAACTTCAAATAGCGGGCATATTTGGATTCGTAATGCGCTTTATGTGCCGCATTAGGACTAAACGTTTCGCTGTTCCGTTTACTCTTGAATTGCTCGCAAAGCCGTTTATAGCTGCTTTCCCAGCCCATGCCGGGAAATCCGAGCAGCGCCGCGCCCAGGCAGGGCAAAAACTGCGATTCGGAGGGAACGGATACTTCCGTCCCGAAAACATCGGCCAGAATCCCGCACCACTGGCGGCTTCTCGCTCCCCCTCCGATGAGAGTCAAAGAAGCGGCCCGTCCAGGCTCTGCCTGCAGCTCCATGACCTGCTTCATCGCGAATGCGACGCCTTCAAGCACGGCAGCCGCCATATCGGCTTTCGTCGCGGAAGGACGCAGGCCGATGAAGCAGCCCGACGCCTCCTCATCCTGAACGGGGCACCTCTCCCCGTTCAGATAAGGCAGGAACAAGATCATGTTCCTGCTCCGGTCGGATGCTTCCACGAGGCGTTCGACCGCCTCGTACCTCTCCTGTCCGTCCATATCGGCCTCTTCGGGCCCGAACACCTCGGCGGCCCAATGGTGCGCATTGCCTGCGTTCGTCAGCGGAGCGACCTGGATGTAACGGCCGGGCTCCGCGTAAGCAAGGTTAAACAGACCCGCAGCAGGGTCAGCCACCCCGCCGGATACGCCGGCTATCCATCCGGTCGTTCCGATGTAGGCATACACCTCGCCGGGCTCGTAGACTCCGGCGCCGAGCGTTGCGGCTCCCGCGTCGCCGATGCCGCACAGAACGGGCGTCCCCTCCGCCAGGCCCGTAAGGCGGCTTCCTTCCGCATGCACCCGTCCGGCCGTCTCTCCCGAAGGGAGTATGTCCGGCAGCTTGCCGGCGGGAAGCCCCATCCGCACGAGCCAGTCTTCTCGCCATACCCTCCGCCGGATATCCATGCACCCGGCGGTAGCCGCCGAGGTAGGGTCCGTCACGAAAGCTCCGGTCAGCCGCGCGATGACGTAATCCTTCGAAGAAATCAGATAGCGGCTGGTGCGCGCGCTTGTGTCCGGTTCGTGCGTTTTCAGCCAGAGCAGTTTGGGAAACGTTAAAGTTCCGTCCATCCCGTTGGCGGTACAGCGTACAATCTCTTCTTCCCCGATTTCCCGGCAGATAAGCCGGGCTTCGGCTCCCGCACGGGTGTCCGAGTAAAGAATGGCGGGCCGGACCGCGCGCCCCTGCCCGTCCACGGGGATACAGTCCTGCATCTGTCCGCTGAGCGCGACGAGACCGATTTGTCCGGCGTCGATCCCGCTTCCAAGCCACCCGCTCACAATGACGCCTACCGCTTTAAACCACTGTTCGGGCTCCTGCTCGATAAAAGGCGGCTCCTGACGGCAGGTCAGCGGAACGTTCCGTTCGTGAAAAAGCTCCCCGTCCTTGCTGACGAGAATTCCTTTTACATGGGTCGTACCGATATCAAAGGAGGCTATGTATGTCATTATTCTCGTTCTCCCGGCTCCTGAAATCTTTTTTCACCCATTATACCAACTTCCGGACTCCACCTACAAAAAAAGAAAAACAGGCACACTGCCCTTCTGTCCATTGCTCTCTTCTCCTTCATTTAACTAAACAATAATTATTTCGTTTATTATATATCAGATATTTTAAATTTTCGTTTATCAAAAGAAGAACCGGTAAATCGCCCGCATTTCCCCTTGTCCTTTTGTCCATAGGCCTTCTCTAAATAAGCTGTCGCTGGTTTCCGATATAAATAAAAGCGTTCCCGGTTACCGGCTTTATGCAGGGAGAACCGGATTTAGCATGTACAAGGAGACTATTGAATGTCACTCAGTTTACGAACTACGTTTGCCCTGATTTCCGCCTTGGTCATCTGTCTTCTGACGCTGGTGCTGAGTACGGTGATCGGCAAAAAAACGACCCATCAGGTCGAAGAAACGATCGGCACCTCGCTTTCCCAGGTCGCCTATCAAATGGCCGACAAGCTGGACCATTTTATGTGGTCCCGCGCCGGAGAAATAGAAGTCCTGAGCGAGCTGCTCTCAAGCCGTGAAAATGCCGGCGACGCCAAAGAGCTGCGGAATCTGCTCGAACGGCTGAAAAAAAGCTTTCCCTCCTACACATGGGTCGCTTTTATCGACCCCGAAGGAAAAGTGACGGCCTCGACGGACGGCATCCTGACCGGAACTAATATCGCGTCCAGACCCGTCTTCACCGAAGGAAGGAAAGGGCGGTTCATCGGCGACGTTCACGAAGCTGTTCTGCTCGCCAAACTTCTGCCCAATCCTTCGGGCGAACCGCTTCAGTTCGTCGATATCAGCACGCCGGTCTACAACAAGCAGGGCCAGCTTACCGGAGTCCTCGCCGCTCATCTAAGCTGGGAGTGGTCCCGCGAAGTCGAAGCTGCGCTTCTTCAGCCGCTTAAAGAGAAAATGAATCAGCTTGAAGTACTCATTGTGAGCAAGAAAGAAAATACGGTTCTTCTCGGACCCAAAGAATCCCTCTTTCGTCCGCTGGAAACGCAAAGCCTGCGCCGGGCTCAGGCAGGAAGCAACGGCTGGCTGACGGAGACGTACCCGAACGGGCAGACCTATTTGAGCGGATATGCGTACGGAGACGGATATCTGGATTACCCCGGGCTGGGCTGGTCCGTTCTGGTGAGGGAACCTGCCGACGTCGCTTTCAGCTCCGTTCGCGAGCTGAAAACATACATAACCGCAGCCGGAATTATCCTGTCCATCGTCTTCGCTGTACTTGCCGCATTTCTTGCCGGCTGGGTCGTCCGCCCGTTGCAAAGAATTACCCGCTCTGCGGACCTGCTCCGGAAAGGCGAGCCTGCCGTTTTCCCGGCTTTCACGTTTATCCGGGAGATCCGCATCTTGTCGGATTCCCTGCGCAATCTCGTCGACAACTTGACGAAAACGGAGCATGCACTGGATCATATGTCCGATCTTGCCCTTCACGACAAGCTGACGGGACTCCCGAACCGTATCGCTCTGGACGCTTACCTGGAACAGGCGATGAGTCAGGCGAAAGAGAACGGGACGACGCTGACGTTTCTTTATCTGGATCTTGACGGATTCAAAAAAGTAAACGATTCGCTCGGCCATCTGTTCGGGGATAAACTTCTCCAGCAGACCGCTCTGCGGCTCACACAGGGCTTGAGTCCGGACAGCATCCTTTCACGGGTGGGCGGAGACGAATTTGTCATCGTCCTGCCGACGGGCGCCTCCGCTCCCGATCCCGCCGCCATCCGTCTGGCCGGAAGCATTCTGGAGAAAATGAACGAGCCGTTTCTCGTGGACGATCAAGCGTTAAGAATCGGCTGCAGCATCGGCGCTTCGGTATGGCCGCTTCATCACGAAGATCCGATCGAAACGATGCGCCTTGCCGACCAGGCTCTGTATATGTCCAAGCGAAGCGGGAAAAATCGCGTGACGTTCAGTCCCGATTCCCGGGAGAACATGTAATTGCATACAAAAGGCGGTTTCCCGGGGAATGTCCCGTGAAACCGCCTTTTTATCCGTTAAGGACCCGAACGGGCCGTTTTCGTGCCGCGTTGAAGCTCGGCGATGCTTAAACCGTAACTGAGCTGCAGATGGGGATAGTCGGGGAAACTGGTCCAGTCCCCTCCCCATTCGAAGCCGAGCTCCTTGGCAATCGCAACGACCTGCGTCCAGTCTTTGCGGCCGTCGCCGTTCGTGTCGGCGTTCATGTCCCAGATGATTTTGCCGGATTTCGTTTTGAGGGCAAAATCGATCGCCAGGCCGTAGTTGTGATAAGACTCCCCACCCTTGGCGTGCGTCACAATCTTTCCTTCGCTTGTCCGTCCCTGGCCGTACAGCTTGTCCTGTTCTTCCATGCTGCGGAAATCGTCCGTAATGACGATTCTGATGCCGATAGCGGCCGTTTTGGCCAGCAGCTCATCCATTTTCCGAGCGACCCCCGGGTCCAGTCCGGTCAGCAGCCGCGCGCTGTCCAGCCCGAGCTCCTCCAGATTTTTCTCGTCCGTTTTCGTCATCACGAGCTGAAAAAGCATGAAGGCGGACACTACAGCGGCCAATACGGCGAAGGCGGCTCTGAATAGCCTTCCTTTAGCAGTCATTCCCGGCTTCTGTCTCCGCTTCAAAGCTCCCGCACTTCTCACTTCACTGCGTCGATCCGCTGCCAGTCGCTATCCGTGAACTGCCCCATATACCACAGGGAAACACCTTTTAAGCCGTAATACCGCGCCAGCCAGATTTTGCGGTCCACGCTGTCGGAATCCTCGTAAAATAATTCGTGCTTGCCTCCATCGGTATAGCGGATGTGCCCGAGCAGATAAGGAACGGATAAGGTCGACTGCACACCGGGTTTCTTCAGACGCTCTTCCACCGCCGAACTCGCCGGCGAAGCGTAAGAGGTCGTTCCGCCCTGATCGATAAACTGGTCCGTTTTCTTGCTGATGCCGAGAACAAGTTTCTCCGCCGGCACACCGGCTTTAATCGTATCTCTCACGGCTTCGGCAGCGAGCGGAAGCGGTGCGGACGGGAGCCGGTCCGGTTTGTACAGAAACCCGTACGCCATGAGAATGACCGTGTCCGCCGTTTTCCCGATGGACGGAAGATCATAGCCTTCGAAATAGTAGGTCGGAGGCACCGCTACGGTAAGCGTCTTGCCTTTCGCCGCTTCCTTGACTTCGCTTAAGAAGGCGGAAAATTCCGCTTTCTTGTCCGCTCCGTACAAATCTTCGAAGTCTATGCAGACGCCGGTGAAACCGTATTTCGGATCGGAAAGAATTTCCGCAAGCGAAGCCGCGAACGCTTTGCGTGCTGCCGCATCGCCCAGAAACTCTTCCACGCGGTGCGATTTGTTGGCAAATACCATCAGATCTTTGGCTGTTCCGGCTGAATTTGCGGCAGCTGTCACTTCCTGCCAGCCTTCAGGCTGATTGAATTTAAACGGATCGTTCGCCGAGCCGAGCTTGGCGGAGCCGGCACCTTCATAATTCAGATGCCACCAGCCGAGGGCAACGCGGTCCAGCAGCGGCATCCTGCCCAGGCTGTTGTAGGACTGCACCGCATAAAAGCCGGTGACCTCCAGCGGCTTGTCCGCCGCTTCCTTGTGCAGCAGCCGGTTAATAACCGCCGCCGCTTCCTGGCGGCTCAGCTGCTTATCCGGCTCAAGGCCGTTCTCGCTGCCTTCCAGCATTCCGCGGTTTACCGCGTAATACACGTAAGGCTTCAGAGCCTCGTCGACTCCCGCCGCATCCTTGAACGCCCGGCTGCTCTGCTCCCGCTTCCAGCCGCTCTCCAGCCAGCTTGCACGCTCCGCTTCGCTCAGCTTGTCCAGCAGCAGGCTGCCCATCGCGTAGGCTACCTCTTCCCTGCGGATCGGGGCGGCCGGATGGAAACCTCCTCCGCTGTCAACCATCGCTTTGATCCAGCCGCGCTGGAAAGCGGCGCCGATCATCGGGTAGGACCAGCGGTCCCGGCCGACATCCGCAAGAGCCGCGGGATGAGCCGGATCGTATCCGGCTTTTGCCGCCGTGACGAGCAGCTTCATAAATTCCTCGCGGGACATGGCCGCAAGCGGATGAAATCCGCCGTCCTGGTAGCCGTCCAGCGCCTGCACGGCCGCAAGCGTATAAATATGTTCGGCGGACCAGGCACTCTCCGGCACATCTCCGAACGGTTTTAGTCTCGATTCATACGCGTTCGCCGTTGCCGAGCCCGTCAGTATACAGCCTAAAACGGCTGCCGCGGCCCATTTTCTATTCCTCATTATGTGCCCTCCCCCATGTGTTCGTTTTATTGGACGCAGAAAATGACAAAAAGTTACGGTATCTGCCCCTGAACGGACAAGAGAAAAACCATCCTCCCGGATGGCCGTTCCTAAAACACTTCACTTGTAAGACGCTGCTTTAATATCGCGGCAAGCTCTTCGACCGTATCCCAGACGAAAGGCCGGATTTTCTCGGAAGGAGATGCGGCCGCCTCGTCCCCGTCCCGTCTGGACGTCCAAATAACCGGAATATCGCGGCCGATCGCATATCCGCCCGCAAGATACACTTCCGGTCCCGGAGCGCCCAGGTCCGCGATCAGAAGCTTGCTTCCCGCGATCATGCGGAGGCTGTAATCGGCTTCCTTCTCCCTCGCGGTTTTCTCTGCCGTATGCGGCTCATACCCGCACTGCTCAAGGACGGGCAGCACTTTCTCCGTCCACTGGAGCCGGGCTTGCCCGTCTTCGGGAAGTACGACGAAGCACGGCTTGAGCCGCTTGCCGCCCAGGCTTTCTTCAGCGGTTTTCCAGCCCTGCGCCGTCAGTTTGAAGCTCGAACCCATACGTTCGAGAAGCCGCTCTTCCTTCAGCTTCTCAATGATATAGATCAGTTCCTGAAGGTTCGGCGAATAGGTCAAGTTGTAACTCTTCGGAAGCTGCTGAAGCACGACGGCTTCGTCCGGTCCTCCGCTGTGCCTGTAGAAATATTGCAGCAGCCGGGTTCCTTTATCTTCTATCGTAACCGGTACACGCGGCGAGTTCCGGATTCCTTCCAGATCGTCAATGGTAAGGCGAACCGTCTCCCCGCTGTCCGTAAGCTCCCGGATGTATGCGGATATGACGGGAAACATGAGATGCTTGGTCTGGTATGACAGAACGCTGTAAGGGTCGTAGCTGTCCCGGTGAAGTCCGTAGGAGCCATCCGGCGAGCAATAGCACCCTGTATATAAATCGTACCCGTCCTCACGGCCGATCGGCACGATTTGATCGCAGAATAAACACCGTTTTTTTTCCATCTGCCAATCCCCCCTTCTCCTTTACCTTTCGTACCGCATTGAAGATATGGGGGTGGCGGGCGGCAACTTCCAGCAATCTACCAACGCACGCAGCGGCTTTTTGCCTGTTAAAACCTGACTCGGCCCGGCATGTGTGGTAACATAGAGCGGGTAAAGATGTGTAACCGAGAACGTGCCCATAAGATCAAGGAGAGCTGCCCATGGCCCAGAACCGCCGTTTAACGACCGACCAGGATTTTAAAGAAGCAATGGACCGCCAAGCGCCGGTCCGCGTGTTTAAGAACGATCATATTGTCGATACGGGGCCGTTATTACCCGCTTCGACGATTCCACGGTTGTGGTGCAGACACGGGTCAGCGAGCTGACTTATCATGACCGCCTTCTTTGCGAATTTTTCGAAACGAGAAAAAGATAAAGGCATAAAACAAGACTGTCTCCGGGGAGACAGTCTTTATCGTTAACCTGCCGCAACCAGCATTGCGGGTTCTTGGACGGCCGGTTTCCAGGACGCTTTCTCATCCAGCACACATGCGAATGCCGGACCGCAGTTGGTCGGAATGACCCATACCGTGTGATCGTGAATGATCGAACGCGGCAGGCGGTAGCCCGACAAGCCCGCTTGAATCACGGCCGCGTAATCTTCCGGTCTGCTTACTTTCAGCTTCAGCCGGATCGTGCCGTACACCTTGAAACGGCCTCCTTCGCGGATATCCTCCACACGCGTCCACTCGACCGCATCTACGGATTCCATCCGGAACTCGGCCTTCTCTCCCTCGTCGTTGACCATCTGGACGGGGCTGAGATCGATGCTTTCCCTGTTTAACAAGAAAGCGGCCGTTTCGGCAGCCTGCGATTTACTTCCCGCAGACACGATTAAAGAAAGCGAAGCTTGGAACAAAATCACGGGTTCTTCTCTTCTCTCCATAAACAATTAATCTTCTCCTTCTGTGCATGTCAATTAGCGTTTGCCTGTCATAGATGACCTAATCTTTGAAAAACACTCTATAAGATACCTATGACGGAACCCGCTTGAATATGTGCGATTACGCGCATAAATGTGATTATAGATAGTATGGGCCGAGATGTTTGTCAAACCTTCGGCGGATATTTTCCAATTTATTGTTGAAAAATGGAAAACGGTAAGATGGAATTTTAAGCGTCCGGAACGGTCCGGTCCGTCTCTAGCAATCTATCTGTTCGGGTCCGGAAACTCCGGATTTGTCTGCGGGCTGATCTCGGGTGTAACCGTCGGCTTGATTTCCGGCGGCGCGGCAGGCGGTGTTTCGGGAACCGTCCGCGGAGCGACCTCCGGCACATCGTTCGGTTTGATTTCCGGCGGTGTCTTGGGTGTTATCTCAGGAGTCTCATCAGAAAAACCGGCCTTACTGGCTTCCTCATTGTTTCTCATAACCTAATCAACACCTCCTCTCCTCTTACTTAACCAATCCCTGTTAGTTTGAAAGAGTCTTTTTGCAAAAAGATCTTCGCCGCCCAGGTAAATATGTTAATATTATGAAAAAATTGAGTTTTTGAGGGGGCTTGCGTGATGGAGCGCTTTTTCGGCGCAAACGAAGCGGAAGAATTTACCGCTTTTTCGGGAGCTCACTGGATGGCTTTAACGGTCTGCGCGGCACTCGTTCTTGCGCTCTATTGCGCGAGGAATTGGTTCAAGCAGGGAAAACGGTCCGTGCGGGGACGAGTCGCTCTCGCCGTTACGCTGGTGCTTTGCGAAGCGGGCCTGAACGTGTGGTATGCCGCCGAGGGAATCTATGATGCCCGGTATACCCTCCCGCTTGAACTTTGCAGCATCTCCCTCTATCTCAGCGTGGTTATGCTGCTTTTCAAGAGCAAGCTCCTGTTTCAGGTCGTTTATTTCACCGGAATCGGCGGGGCTCTGATGGCGCTGGCTACGCCCGTCCTCTGGTACGCGTTCCCGCACTTCCGGTTTTTCGAATTTTTTGCCGCTCATATCGCCATTATTCTCGGCGTTCTTTATTTGATCTGGGTGGAAGACTTCCGCCCCGCTTTCAAATCCGTGTTCTTGACAATGGGCTACCTTAACGTGCTGCTTGTTGGAGTCGGGACCGTTAACCTCCTGACCGGGGGCAATTATATGTTCCTGGCCCGCAAGCCCGAAAGCACCTCCTTGCTCGACTATCTCGGCCCGTACCCGTGGTATCTCCTGTCACTGGAGGCGGCCGCTTTCGTCATTTTCCTGCTTATGTATCTTCCGTTCGCCCTTGGCTCTCTCCGGTCGAAGAATCCCCGGCTTCCTCATGCCCGGTAGCGCTGCGGCTATCAGAGGCTGGCAGATGCGCCATCGGCAGCAGACGCCTTTCCAATCCGGTCCGTTCCCGCCCAACTAAAAAACCCGCAGGGTCCGTTCGCGAAGGAACAGACCTGCGGGTCCAAAAACCGGAAGCTTCCGGTTTTATGTGTAATATTCAAGCAAAACGCGGCATATTCCACGTTCTTTGTAGTTGCCTCAGGCGGACGGCTTATGCTCCGATCGGCTGAATCTCGAGCTCCAGTTCATCGATCGCTTCGTGATAAGCCTGCAGCGACTCCCGGATAATCTCGTCGAGCATCGGCCCGCTCGTTAACGGCAGCAGCTCGCGGGCGTAAGCCCAGGCGTTTTCTTCGATGCGCAAGGCGATCCGTCTGCGCTCCAGCTCGCTGTCCGACGTCTCCAGCAGGGTCGCCAGCAGGTCCAGTTCCCCGTCCTCCGCATGGCCGATTTCGTGGGCAAGTACGATGTCGACATACGCATCCAGCCTGTCGAGCGAACCGTACAGCTGCGTGCACTGAGCTTTAATTTCTTCTATATATAAGGTAATGAGATGACGGCCCATGTTGTACTTTCCGCCGGCCATCCGTCCTCCGGGAAAATGCGACTCCAGCTCGACGCGAACCTGACTGTTCGAAACGCTCAACAGCCGCTTCACACGATCTTCAATCAACCGATTTTTCAACCGATCTTCAATCCCTTCCTCGATAATCTTCGTTGTTGTTAACAGCTATTATATCGAATTCCGGAAAGGAAATAAACTGTTTATTTACCCGATTATTCTCGGGTCGAAACAAAAAAATAAAAAAGACTCCGGTTTTTACTGCCGAAGTCTTTTTGCTTGCGCTCCCGGCCTGCCGGAGCTTATTCCCAAGGGTATTTGGTCAGCAGGAAGTCGGCAAACGTTTTGCTGGCTTCTCTTCTTACCTTACGAATTTCCGCGCGGTGTTCGGCGGTTTCGTAGAGCTTGTTCTCTTCTTCCGTTTCGGGGATGACTCTCGGAACCGGAACCGCCTTGTTGTCGTCATCCAGGCCGACAAAGGTCAGAAAAGCGGTCGCCGCGATTTTTCTTACGCCGGTCACCAGGTCTTCTGTAATAACTTTGACGAACACCTCCATGGATGTCCTGCCTGTCCAGGTGACGAAAGACTCCAGGGAAACCGAATCGGACGGACGGATCGGGTATAGAAAATCGACGGAGTCCGTCGAGGCCGTAACAGCCGTAACCCGGCAGAGCTTCGACGCCGAGATGGAGGCAATATCGTCGATATAAGACATCAGCTTACCGCCGAACATCGTATTGTGGTTGTTAACATCGGGAGGGAATACACGGGCTACTTTCATACATCTTGTTTCTTTGACAAATTTGCTTTCCATTATGCAGACGCTTCTTTCGTAGTTAGAATTTGGTAAAGGGTTCTATTCCGCGGGGATAACCCTGAATTTTGACGGACTCCTAGTGTAACAATTTCTTTTACGCTTTGTCAAAGCACCTTTTCAGTTTTTCCACCAACCTCCCTTTTCATCCTGTAATCTCCTGCAAATGAAACAAATAAAGCAAATGAAGATGTCCGGGGAGCCCCGCGGCACCTCAACACAAAAGAAGCTGATTTTCGTCTGCCGAAAACCAGCTTCTTTTTTTATTTTTTCAGTCCGTTGATATATCCGATCCATTTCGTCAGCACATCTTCGATTTCCGCGATACGGAAGGGCTTGCTGACATAATCCTGCATCCCGCTCGCGAGGCAGTTCACCCGGTCCTCTTTGCGGGCGTAAGCCGTCACGGCGACGATGACGGGACTATTGTCCGCGGGCGCCCCCTGACGGATTCTTCTCGCGGCTTCCAGGCCGTCCATGTTGGGCATCGCGATATCCATAAAGATGAGATCGTATGCCTTCCGCTCAAAAGCTTCGACCGCCTCGGCTCCATCCTCCGCGATGTCGGGTTCGAACCCGCGCTTTCTCAGAATCGTCTGCAGCAGCTTCCGGTTCATCGGGTTGTCTTCCGCGATCAGGATGGACAACTCCTCCCCGTCACCGGAATATGTCTTCGGGGGAGCCGAAGGCAGCAGCGTAAGAGCGGGATAAGACCGGCCCGGTGAATCCGAAAAGCGGAATAACAGATAGGCGCCCGTCAAATCCAGTTCCCTAGAAACGGCTAATTTTTCCGGGAGCCTGATTTTTCGTTCCAACGTATACGTATAGGCTTTCGTTTTGGGCTTCTCGGGCAGCGGTCCCGGTGAAAAAGTATCCGATTCGCCGGACGTTCTGCCGCCCTCCGCCAGATCATACGGCATATGTTTTCTCGTTCCATGTAAGTGTATCAAGAGTTCCGGATTCCTCCTTATAGCGATTTGATTCGATAAAGAGCAAGAGCCAAGAAACACGCTTTCGCGTGTTCTTGGCTCATGACCAGCGTATGTATGATATCTGGGCATTCAGTCCGTTTATTTATTTAAATGTATAGACCAGAACGCTTCTGTCTCTTTCGAAGTCCCAGTCCAGATATAACCCGGTTACGGTTCTGCCGATCGCTTGTTCCATATCGACATCATGCAGTAAGAGCTTTTTTTCGAGGGAGGTTTTGGCGACCCTCAGGGCGTTCTCGTAGCCCGTTTTAATCAGCTCTTTTTCCAGCATGATGAGCAAGCCTTCCCTGACGATAATGAGCGTTCTCGGATTCGTCCAGAACGAATAAATACGTTCGGGGATTTTTTGTACGTGTGCCGTTACATCACTCACCTGCTGGTGAACTTTCTCGTAGCCGGCATATTTCTCCTGTATATCCACATCGAGGGATTTATTCGTCAAGCCGATCATAATGCCCGAGTGATCTTCCAAATCCCAGTCATAATAGATTTCCTCAATCGCGATGCCCACGGTCTGGGTAATGAATTCCTTCAAATCCGGCAGCAGCACATCCATAACCATCTGGCGGGTTTCGCGGACAGCCTCGCCCTTCTGCTTATCCAGCAGAATCATTTCAACCGCACTTACGAAATTCCGGAAATGTAGAGTAATGCCGTATTCATTATACGAGATAAAAATGGACTCAGGTCCTTTGCCGAAACGTTCCCTGAGCATCTTTCCCGTCTGGCTTGATAATTGGCTAAGTGCAGTCTTCTTCTCCAAAAGTAACCTTCCTTTAAACCGTTGGCGTCTACGTCCAAGGATCCTAAATTTGTCTGCCCCAATAATCAATGGCGTTCATGTCCAGTGATCCACTAGAAATTATAATACAATTTGCGCGTTTTATAAAGGAATTCTTATCCTGCCCGGTTCCGGACTTTTTATGTAAAAAAAGAAAAAGCCGCCCGTAACGCACCGCGGCTTTCCCACCCGGGCAATAAAGCGCTTACCCTTTGACCGCGCCCGATTGCACGCCTTTTATAAAATAGCTCTGGAAGCCGATAAATACGGCGAGAACGGGAAGCAGGGCGATAACCGAGCCTGCCGCGATCAGCCTGGTGTTGGTGACGAACGTGCCTTTGAGCTTGTAAAGCCCCAACGTAAGCGGATATAGCCGGTCGTCCTCAATGACGAGGTACGGCCATAAAAAATTGTTCCATGAGCCGATAAAGCTAAGAATGGCAAGCGTCGCCAGCATCGGCCTTACCATCGGCATCATAATCAGCAGGAAAATCCGGACCACGCCCGCCCCGTCGATCACGGCCGATTCTTCGATTTCTTTGGGGATGCCGAGAAACCCCTGCCTCATCAGAAAAATGCCGAAAGCCGATACGGCGGCGGGCAGAATGACGCCCGTATACGAACCGAGAAGATGCAGCTTGTTCAGGATCAGATAGACGGGAATCATGGTCACCTCGCCCGGAATCATCATCGTCGCGATAATGACCAGGAATACGGCTTCCTTCCCTCTGAATGTCATCCTTGCCAGAGGAAAAGCCGCCATGGAGCAAAATACGACCGGAAGCAGCACCCCGAAGAAGGCGAGCACGGTGCTGTTCCATACGTACAAGGGCAGCGGCAGGGAATTCCACACCGTCGCATAGTTTTCGAGCGTAAACAGCTCGGGTATAAAACGGGGCGGCATCGAGTACAGGGCCTCATTTTGCCCTTTCAGAGAGGTGGACAGCGTCCACAAAAAGGGAGCAATCATAACGGCCGCAATCAGAGTCAGGCACACGTAAGAAAACAGGTGCCGGACTGCCGGTCGTCTCTTCCGCCCTATCCGCCGGTACGGTGCCGGAGGTGCGGCTTGCGGTTCTATCCTCATCGCCATTCTCACTCTCCTTCCATCGAACGCTTGTTGACGAGCGTTAGCAGCAGAATGACGACAAACAGCACGAACGAGACGGCGCTGGCATAGCCCATATCCAACTGCTTGAAGGCTTCGTCGAACACCATGTACACAACGGTCGTCGAAGCTCCGATAGGCCCTCCCTCGGTCATGGTCAGCATGAGCGTGAATTCTTTGAAGGCTCCCATGGTGGAGACGACGGAAACGAAGAAAACAACCGGCTTCAGCATAGGAAACGTGATGCGGATATGCCTGCTCCAGAAGCCGGCGCCGTCCAGCTCCGCCGCTTCGTACAGATCTTCCGGCACGGCCTGCAGGCCGGCTAAATAAAACAGCATATAATAGCCCAGCCCCTGCCAGACGGTCACGATCGCTAGACTTGGCATCACGAAATACTTACTCGTCAGCCACTTGACCGGCTCCGCTCCGAACAAGCTCAGCATGTAGTTGAAAATGCCTTCGCTCTGAAACATCCAGCCCCATAAGAAAGCCGTGACGACGACGGATACAAGCGCCGGAAAGTAGTAAATCAGGCGGAAAATTTTCACGCCGGTCAGAGCCTGATTGACGAGAATGGCGAGAAAAACGGGGAGAATAACCAAGGCCGGCGTAACGAGAAGCCAGTAGTAGAACGTATTGAACATCGCCCGCCAAAATTCCGGATCCCCCAGGAGGGCGCGGTAATTGGCCAGCCCCGTCCATTCCATCGGTTCGAATACGTTATAAGACGTAAAGCTGAGATAAAGGGCGGCCGCGGCAGGGAGTATGCTGAACAGGAGCAGCAAAAGCCCTGCAGGCGCCAGGAAAGCCCAGGCGTGAATCGTCTTGTACATCTCGAAGAGACCTCCTGTCCGTTCATCACCGGACGGTACACGTGCGTGTGCGCAGCCCGGCGGCGGGATCATGTCTTCTTCCGTAAATCGTGATGTCGGCGAAGCGGGCTCTTCCTATTTAAGCAGCTTGTTTACGGCCGCTTCGGCATCGTTCAGCGCTTGGGCAGGATCTTTATCCTCCAGCAGCACCTTGTGAAACTCGTCGTTAATGGCTTTGTTGATTTTCGAAATATTCTCGACCGGCGGGAACATGTTTTCCGAAATTTCGAGCTGTTTGGCCGCATAGTAAAGGCCTTTCTCGGCGGGATCGGCTGAATCCTTCCCTTTCGTGAAGAACGGATCTTCCGCCGCTTTCTTGACGGAAGGCAGAATGGCGACGATCCGAGCAAACTTCAGCTGATTCTCCCCGTTGGTCAGGAACTTGGCGAAATCGGCAGCTTCTTTTTTATGTTTGCTTTTGGCGGAAACGGCGATATTCATGATGGCCACGTTCACCTTGCCGCTGGAGCCGACCAGCGCGCCGGTCGAATCCGATTTGGCATAGACCTGCGGGGACAAATCCTTCACCTGCCGGAAAAGCTGCGGCCCCGTTCCCCAGAACGCGATTTTCTCCTGCGCGTACCACTCCTGGGGCTTTGCCTGGTTCAGCAAAATTTCATCGGGAATGAGCCCCTCTTTATACCGCTCCTTGAATTTTTTGAAAATTTCAAGCGTCTTTTCATTGTTAAAAGCCGCTTTCTTGTAATCGTCGCTGACGAGCTTGATGCCGTTCTGAGGCAGATACAAGTGAATATCTTTCAGCGTGTTTCCGTAGACACCCGTCTTTTCTTTGATCACCCGGGACATTTCCCACGATTCTTCTTCCGTCTTCGGCGGAGCGTCAAAGCCCGCTTTTTTGAGAAGCTCCTTGTTATAAAGCTGAACGCTGTTCGACAAATACCAGGGCAGTGCATACGAAACTCCCTGAAATTCGCCGGCCGACCAGACGCCTTCGAAGTAATCCTTCTTCACGTCCGCAGCCAGTTCATCCATGTTGGCGACGGCCCCGAGAGCGGCCAGCTTTTTCAAATAATCCGTGTTGAGATTCAGCACGTCGGCCAAAGAGCCCGAGGCAGCAGATGTAAGCGTTTTCTGTTCAATGGCCTCAAAAGGAATGTCCTGCCACTTCACCGTCACGCCGGGATTTTTACTTTCAAAATCTTTAACGACTCCATTTAAGTAATCATCGAAGGTCGGGCTCAGCGCAATCGTCCAGAACGTAATTTCCTTCTTGTCTCCCTTACTTGACTGCTCAGCGGAAGCGACCGGCAATGCGGACGTTCCCGGATCTCTCTCCGGTTTGGAACAGGCTGCCGTGAACAGCAGTCCAACGCTCATAACCAAGGGAAGCCATCGAAAAGATGCTTTCATTAAAAACCCTCCTTAAGATGAAATTATGGATAATAACATTTTTATTTTGTTATAAATGCGGATTATTCCTCCAAATTTTATGGAATCGCTTTCATCGGGAAAGATTACGTTTTCTGCGACGGCACAAAAAACGTCTCCTTCTAATAGACGCGCTTTATCCGCCATTTATTCATCCTTACACGATCAATGACAGCCCGGAGCAAAAAAAATAGCCCCGCAAGAGGGGCTATCGGTCGTCCTATGTGCCCGGCTACCGGCCGGTTACTGGAGAGTCAGCGAGTAAATGGCGCGTTCGGTTTTCAGCACGACGCTGTCCTCGCTTAGATCCGCCACGGAGAGGCCTTCCAGCGGGATGACGAAGGTTCCTTGCGGAAGGGCTTCTTCACTGCCGTTGTTGAGAACCGTGCCTTCTCCATAAAGAAGCAGCGCACTGCCGTTCGTATAATCGTCCGGAGTTTCGGGCTGATACTCCCGGTATTCAAACTGGTTTAGTTGAAGATCGACGCGGTCGATATCTTCCTGTTCCTCTTTGGCGATCCGGATTGACTTATTCGTGTTCGAATTTAACCAGTCCGTGACGGGCTGGAGCTCGTTAGCCATAGGTACCCCTCCTTCTCGTAATGAGACTCTACCTTCTTTTACCCCGTTTCCGTATAAGTTGAACGAAATCTTTCGTTTTCATTCTCCGGCCGCCAAAGCAGGAAATAAATCAGCCGATATATCGGGAAAGAACGGACGCGTATACGGATTTGGGACGAAGCCCGACAAGTTTCTCGACCGGCTGTCCCCGATGCAGGACAAGCACGGTAGGCATCGACATGACACCGAAGGCCGAGGCCGCTTCCGGAGAGTCGTCGCAGTCGATCTTCAGGATGTTCGCTTTACCGGCATACTCCGCGCTGAGCTCCTCCAGAATCGGCAGAAGCGTTTTGCAGGGCGGACACCACGCCGCGGTAAAATCGATTACAGTCACGCCTTCATCGTTAATATGATCCGGGTATGTGGCATCGTTTACGGTTATCAGGCTCATTGAATTTTCTCCTCCTTGGTTCCGTTGTTTAAAATATACTGGATTCTTTCTTCCAGATTCGATTTGATGCCCTGCAGCACCCCGATCTGTTCTTCGATTTCTGAAAGCTTCTGCTTGTAAACCGGAAGCACTTCGGAACAGAAGGCTTCATTATTCATCAACACGCAGTGAAGAAACCCGGAAATTTGCCCGGTATTGAGTCCAAGCCCGAGATACAGCTGGATCGTCCGCACCTGTTCGACGGCGAACGGAGCATATTCCCGGTATCCGTTGTCCCCGCGGATCGGTGAAAGCAGGCCCTGTTCCTCGTAATAGCGGAGGGAGCGGATGCTGACTCCGGTACGGGCGGAAAGCTCTCCGATTTTCATTCCGGCTAACTCCTCTCTGCCTGTATTTGTTCCTGAGGCTATTATAAACCCTCACATTGATGTCAGTGTCAACAGTAAAAAAAGCCCGGATATATTCCGGGCCGTGCATGGCGGAACGAAGCGCCGCGGGATCGCTGCACGCGCGGCTTCTAGCGGAGGCATGGCTTTTGCGGGCTCAGCCGCAGCGGCCGCTTCCGTCCGTGTTCTCTTCCGATTCAGCGATTATGTGTTTCATCGAAGGAACCTGGCGGAGCAGCTCCAGGGTCCGGTCCTTACGGTCGGCGGCCAGCGAATAGTAGATCCACTGTCCCTTTCTCGTCTCGCTTACCAGTCCCGCGTCCTTCATTTTCCGCAGATGCTGCGAAATGCTCGGCTGGGACATTCCCGTCATGTCCACCAGATCGCAGACGCAGAGTTCCCGTTCCCGCAAGAGGGCGAGAATCGTCAGCCGGGTTTTGTCCCCCATGAGCTTAAACGTATCGGCCAAACTTTGCAGTTGTTCCATCCTTTAAGCTCCTTCCGTATTTGTATATGCTTACATAATTATATAATGGAAGCCGCACGGCGGCAACTCGCACCTTCCCCCAGCAAGCGGAAGCGGTAGGCCCGCATAAACCAAAACAGCCTGCCGGAGCAGACTGCCTGGGTGCTTGCTTATTTGTATTTGCGCCAATCCATCTCGCTGTTGGCCAGCAAATGTTCGAAATTGTTGTCAAGCCGCTTCTGCTCGGCCTTGCGGGCCTCCGCCGCTTTCCGCTGCTCTTCCTCGCGCCGGTTCGCCTCGTCCGCTTTCATCTGGTCGGATTGGGCCTTCAGCTTCTCAAGAACCTGCGGATTCAGCAGGTCTTTAAGCGTGGCGGGCTTATCCGTATCGGCCGCACGCGGCGCAGGGGCGGGTCTTTTCTTCTTCCCCATCACTCATCACCTCGGTTCCCACATTATAGCAGGTTCGCGGTCGGTATTCCAGCCTCCGTGCCTCGTTTACGGCCCCGGTGGCACGCCTGCTTCAAGCGTCGGCGGCACAGCGGAACCCGATATTGCCGGCTGAGCTGTCCGGTGTGTTTTTGCTCCTGGCGGCAATCCGGTAACGGTTGCAGTAGGAGCTGTGGCAGAGTAGGAGCCTCCGCGCATAACGCGGTTATCCCCGAAGCCGGGGAGCAGAATCATGCCCAAGGTCCCTTCCGCTTTCGATTCCGCCAGATTCCGTCCGGCTCCCCGGCATGACCTCAACCTGTGCTCCTCCAGGCAGCGGCGTAACTTCCTTGAACTGTCCGCTGTTTCCTCCGCAGCAAGCTTCTTTCCGGTTTCGGCTCCATGAATGTTTCCCTCCGTTGTCGGGTGCTGGCCCTTCCGCTTTTTTACCACTACATCACATACCCACAGGGCTTATCTTCCGGATCAGGTCCCGAAACTGCGTTTTTCGTCCCGTAGCTTCCTTTCTTCCCGCTAAATGTAAGTAAAGAAAGCTCCTTCCGGTCATACTAAGGGGACCAAGCCCGCAAGGGAGGATATGACGGCCCCATGTCTGATTTTACCATTCGCACCTATGAGGATTTCATAACTTACTGCTCTCTGGACACCAACCAGGTTCAAAGCAAAATCATCGGGATACCGGGAGAATGCTATGAGCTGTTCTACCTCGATCAATTGATCAACAAAGATGTTCTGCACCGCGATATTCTCCATCCGCTGCTGGAGCTGGGCGGGGGCCTCGGGCCGGATGAGCTTCTCTCCTATCTGCCCGTAGGGAGCGGCAAAAAATTAGAGGATTGGGCTGAAATCGCCTCCCTGATGCTCGCCGGCTGGATCTACATTCATCCGGCATCTTTCGACAAAGGGGTAGTCCTCCAGGCCGACCATTTTCCCGGACGGAGCTTGACGGCCGCGGAGAACGAGAGCCAGATTTTCGGGCCGCAGGTCAGCTTCGCGGAATCGCTGGACCAGAACATGGCTCTGATCCGCAGCATCCTGAACGATCCGCTGCTCAAAACCGAATCGTTCGTTATCGGGAATCAGACCAAAACCCGGACCATCATGTGCTACATGGAAGGACTCAACAACAATACGTACACCGAAACCGTCCGCAAACGCCTGTCCAATCTGAAGACGGACGGCATTCTGGACAGCGGCATGCTCTCCAAGCTGCTCGAAGATAATCCCGACAGCATCTTTCCGATGTATTTCCTGACGGAAAGGCCCGACCGGACAGTCGGCGCCCTGCTCGAAGGCAAAGTAGTCGTACTTGCCGCAGGCAGCTCCCGGGTCATAATCGGCCCTTCCACGTTCATCGACTTTTTTAAAGCCGAAGAAGACCGCTACGTGCATTGGCAGATGTCGGCTTTCGTATTCACGCTGAGAATGCTGGCCGTCTTCTTCTCCATGCTGCTGACTCCGCTCTATGTGGCGGCGCTCACGTTTCATTATGAGATGATTCCGTCGGCCCTGCTCGACCCGCTTTCAAGCTCCAGGGCCAAGGTTCCGTTCCCTCCCTTGTTCGAGGCGCTGCTGCTTGAGTTCATCATTGAGCTTCTGCGGGAAGCGGGCGCCAGACTGCCGACCAAAGTCGGACAGACGATGGGCATCGTGGGCGGTATCGTCATCGGGCAGGCCGCCGTGCAGGCCGGATTCACGAGCAACCTGCTCATCATGATCGTCGCGCTCGGCGCACTGGCCTCCTTCACATCCCCGGGATTTATGATGGGGACGGCCATCCGGATTCTCCGCTTCCCGATGATCTTAATCGCCGGGTTCTGGGGCGGGATCGGCATCGTCATCGGCGTGTCTTTTCTGCTTCTCCATCTCTTGAGGCTCACGTCGCTCGGCACGCCGTACCTGAAGCCGTTTTATCCGTTTGACAGCTCCGAGTTTACCGAATTGTTTATCAGACGGCCTTACGGCAAATTTATGGACAGCCTTGTCAAAACCTTCTCTTTCCAAGCCCGGAAAAAGAAAGGGGACGACTCCGAAACCCCGGATAACAGACAAAAAATAGATTTGTTCGAACAATTTCAAGAAGAAAACTAGGTGATTGACATGAACAGCTATCCGGAATCTTCCCGCATTTCACTGCGCGCCTATCTGCTTTTCTTTATCATTACGACGGCCCAGATAGGCGTGGGAGGAGCCAGCTTTCAACGCAAAATTTACAAAATGGTCGGCCAGGATTCATGGATTACCGTCCTGCTCGCCGGACTGTTCTGCCATCTTGTCGTCATCGCCATGTTCTCCTTTCTCAAAAAATACCCGGGCAAAGATCTTTACGGCATTCAGAAAGAAGCTTTCGGAAAATGGCTGGGCGGCGTTATGTCCTTCCTCTATGTGTCTTATCTGGTCCTCATCGCTCTGACGATTATCCGGAATTATGCGGAAATCGTGCAGACGTGGATTTTTCCGGACATGCCTCCCTGGTTCCTGGCCCTTATGATCCTTGCCCTTACTTTGTATGGAGCGCTTGGAGGCATCAAAGTGATTGTCGGAATCGGATTTATAAGTATTCTGATCATAACCTTCGAGATGCTGCTGTTCTATTACCCCCTCCAGTATGCGGATTGGGGATACCTGCTTCCCGTCTTGAATCATTCACCGCAGGAATTTCTGAAAGGAACGGAACAGATCTCGTTCTCGGTGGTCGGGTTTGAACTGCTGATGTTTGTGTTTCCTTTTATACGGGATACAAAAAAAGCGCCTAGATACGCGCATTTTGCTATTGTGTTTACTACGGTTACTTATCTCATTTACATGCTGACGGCGCTTGTCTATTTTAGCGGAGGACAGCTTATCCATACCATTTGGCCGACTCTGACTCTGCTGAAAATCGTGGAGTTTCCTTTTATCGAGCGCGTTGAATATATTACGGTTTCGCTCTATCTTATCGGAATTTTGCCGAACGTGATGCTGTATGTTTGGGCCGCCTCCCGCGGTATTCCGAAAATGAGCCCGCTGAAGGAAAGAGGGTCCCTTTACCTCGTCGTCGCTATTTTATTTGTGATTTGCACGTTTTTCAGCAGCAGACTTGAAATCAAGCAGCTGAACGAAATAGCCGGGAAAGTGAGCATGTACATGGCTTTTGTGTATCCGCTCCTGCTGAGCATGTTCCTGCTCTTCAAAAAAAAGACCGTACAGCCCGGAAACGGAGGTGGCTCCCGGTGAAAATGCGTCGGCTCTGCTTGATGGTCCTTGCGGCGGTGCTGGTCTTGACGGGATGCGTGGAGAGGCGAGTCTTCGAGAGAATCGGTCTGGTGGTGGCGCTTGGTTACGACAAAGGCCCCGGCAGCCGCCTCAGCGGTACATCCGTTATGTATACTCTGGATAAAGAATCCGGCCACCGGGCAACGATTCTGTCCAACCAGGCTTACACGACCAAAAAGCTGCGGGAAGACCAGAACCGCAAATCCTCCAAAAAGCTGATGCTGGGTCAGCTTCGCGTCGTCTTATACGAGGAAGCGATCGCCCGTGACGGGCTGATCGATCTCGTCGATTCTCTGATCCGCGATCCTTCCATCGGCACGAAAATCTATCTGGGTGTCAGCACCGAAAAAACAGCCGATCTGCTCCAGTACCCGTACAAGAGTATCAGCAATATCGGGACATACCTGTACGATACGATCAAGCAAAACGTGCTGGAAGGACAAATTATTTCGCCGACGCTCCACGAATTTCTGCGGGATTATTATTCTGCGGGCAAAGATCCCATCCTCCCCGTTTTTATCCGGAAGGGCGAGACGATCGCCTCCGAGCAGACGGCATTATTCCAATCCGATAAAGTTGTCGGAATGCTGTCCAACAGCGACGCCGCTTATCTGAAGCTGATCCGCAACCGGTTCAAAGCCGGTACCTTCGAGCTGAAGCTGGACAAGAAGAAGCTGGAGCCTTATTTAAGCGAAAATAACGAAGACCGGCGGGAACATATTCATACGGTCGTCCGGATTGTCCATTCGAAGAAAAAAATCCGCATCACGGACCGCGGCAAGCCCGCTTACGATTTGAATATGAAGCTGAAATTTATTTTGGAGGAAATTTCGGCGGGGATCAATTTAACCGAGCCCGAAGTGATCCGCACGATCGAGAAGCTTGTAACCGAGGAATTTACGAAGAAAACGGAAAGCGTGCTCGCCAAAATGATCGAGTTAAAAACAGATCCCGTCGGTTTCGGAGAGATCTACCGCCAGTCGCTTCGCGGAAGCACGCTGACCAAGAGTGACTGGCATGACAAAATGTCCTCCATGTCCGTCGATGTGCATCTGAACATGGAACTGCTCCGCACGGGGGTTGTGGAATAAGGCGGGAGCCCCAACGAAAAACAGGCCCCGGATAAAGGGGCAGCCGGGATGACGTCGGTCCTCGCTTTTACGCGCATTCATGCTCTGCGGCTGCTGCCTATTCGGACTTGATAGTACAAGCCGCAGCGTTCGTCCCGGACCTGCCGGGCGGCATACGCAAGGCGCGTCGCTTACCCGGACCGGCAGAAGCGCGCCCCACAGCTTCTCCGCCAAAACAAAGAGAACGCCCCGCAGGCGTTCTCTTTGTCGTTTACGCGTCTATGGTCCCGGGTTCCGTTAATGGCCGGAATGAGACATGCCCGGCATGTCGGTTTTTCCCGTACCGGAGCCCGTGCCGGCTGTGCCTGCGCTTGTGCCGGAGCTATCTCCGGTACCGCCGCCGGCCGCGGGAGGCTGGTCACCGGCTGCCGGCATACCGGACATGCCGCCGTGACTTCCGTGTCCGCCGCCTGTTTTGGAGACGATTTCGAGCATCGAATCGATCTCGCCCTGGCCCGCGGCCGAAACCGAGCGCTCGTCTCCCGTCAGCCACGCGTGGTTGAACGGGCCTTCGACGGGAGACTTGTCATACTTCGGCTGCACGGACATCAAGTAAGTCATGACGGAGTCCGGCAGCTTGTCCTTCTCCGTCCAGATAAGGGGCGCGTGCTTGCCCAGATGCGAGAACGGGGCGGCAGCCAGCGCCAGATCGGGGTTCTCCTTGCTGATCAGCGAGAAGTTGTGGCCCGGCGTCGTGATTCCCCAGCCGAATCCCGTGGCCGGGTCCTTGTACTTGGCAAACGCGATGCTGTTCTCGACGGGATCCTTCCCCGCTATCCGGACGACTTTGCCGTATTCGCCAAGCTGCTTCTCGACGGCCGCGGAAATGACGGAGTCGGGGCCGAGCAGGTAGATGTTGGCTTTGCCGCCCCGCGTTTTCAAGGCGTCGATCGTTTCCTGCGGAACCTGGTCCTTGCTCACGTAGAGCAGAGGTTCGGGCATATGGGAGATCCAGTTAACGGCCGGCATCGTGTATTCCTTGCTCTCGCTGGAGCCCACGATAACGGAAGGCGGGGTCTCCTTCGCAACCTTCGCATAGTAGGCATCGATCGCTTTCGCCGCCGCCGCGGGGTTGTCCGCCGGGATCTTGTCCGTTTTCAGGCCCAGTTCTTTGGCCTGTTTTTCCACTTTAGGGTCCAGATTTCCGACGAGAATGGCCTGAACGCCTTGATTGGACGCGACACCGGCCGGCTTCAGGCGTTTCAGCTCGCGGACGGTCACATCCGGAATGCCGTCCTTGTTGACGAAAAGCACCGGTCCGTTGTTCGGATGATGAATCAGATCGGCGCTCGCGAGAGCGGCCTGCCATTCCTCGGGGTTAACGAGCACGACGCCGCCGGGGCGATTGTCGTCGCTTGTGGCCATCCACAACGTACGCGAGGTGAGCACCGCCGCTTCGAAAGGATCGCTCGAATTGATGCGCGTCGTGTTTTTGGACGCGATCCAGGGCGTCTTCGAATCGTTCCCCCCGCTACCCGCGGTTGCGGGCTGAGCCGTCGCTCCCGCACCGGCTGTGTTATTGGAAGGATTGCCGAAGCAGCCCGTAAGAGCAAGCGATGCGGTCAAAATAATCATCCCTGCGCCTATCCGTTTTTTCATTTTGCGTATGCCTCCTTCACAATTCTGAATGGTTCTGATGATCAGTTTACCCATCAGTTATGAAGAACCTGTGTAGGAAGGGCATACGCAGCCGAAAATATTCAAAACGTTTATTCGGCAGCCGTTCCCGGCTCCGGCAAACCCTTCGTCACAACTGCCGGCGGCTGGGCCGCGGTAAGGGAGATCAGGAATACCGCTCCCCGTTCGTTGGCCGCCGAAACCCGGCCTCCGTGCGCCTCCACCAGCTTGCTGACGATGGCAAGTCCGAGCCCGCTGCCTCCGGACCTGCGGTTGCGCGACTTGTCGCCCCGGTAAAAGCGCTCGAAAATATACGGCAGATCGCTCTCCCGTATACCCGGCCCGGTATCTTTGACGGTGATGAGCACCTTGTCTCCCGCACGCCTGCCTTTGAGCGCTACTTCTCCGCCCGGAGGCGTATAGGTCAAAGCGTTGCTCAGCAAATTGACCAGAATTTGCGTTAGCCGGTCGGGATCGGCATCGAGATACACGCTCCGGGGAGCATCGACGGTAAAGGCGATCTCTTTTTCCAGAAAGGCGGCGGACATAAACCCCTTGACCTTCACCATCACGGTTTCCAGCGGCACCTTCGTCCGGTTGAGGCGGAATACGGGCGAGTCCAGCTCATTGAGCTCTTCCAGCTCGTTAATGAGATCGGCCAGACGGACGATCTCCTCGTAACACGAATGGATGCGCTCCGGCGTCGGCTCCCAGATACCGTCCTCCAGCGCCCTCATGTGGCTTTTCAAAGTCGCCAGAGGCGTGCGGAGCTCGTGGGCGATATCCTCCGTCATCGTGATGCGGATCCTCTCCAGCCTCTGCAGCTGCTCCGCCAGCTCGTTGATCGAACGCCCGAGCTCCGCCAGCTCGTCGTCTCCGTTCACGGCGGTCCGGCTGTCGAGCTGGCCTCCGGTCATTTTCTCGGCGACAGCCTTCATCTCCACGAGGGGAGCCGATACCCGCTTCGCCACGAAGAAGCCCATGCAGGCGGCCAGCACAATCGAACCCAGGAACGTCCAGAGCACCGATTGCATAATCGCTTGTTCCAGGTGCGTATTGAGCCGGGGCATGTCGTGCATCGCTCCGTCGGCCTGGTTCATGTACATCGTGATGTGATAATGCGTGCTGATCAGAATGGTCGCCGTCGAGATGAGCAGAATTCCCGTAGCCATCGCGACGATCATGACGGCAAGCCGGACATGCAGCTTCTTCTTCACTTAAGCTCACCGGAGAAACGGTATCCCGCTCCGTATACCGTCTGGATGTAGACGGGATTTTTCGGATCCTTCTCGATTTTCTGACGAATGTTCTTTACATGCTGGTCGATAGTCCGCACGTCTCCATCGTAGGCGTAGCCCATAATTTTATCGACCAGCTCGTCCCGTGAAAAGCTCCTTTTGGGATAACGGGCAAGCGCGATCAGCAGTTTGTATTCGATAGGCGTCAGGCTTACCGGCTCTCCTTCGCAGAATACGGCCTGCCGCAGTGAGTCGATCTCCAGATGCCCGTTCTGAAAAGAAACGCGGTCCGCCAGCAGCTGGCTGTCGTCCGAACGGCGCATAACTGCCCTGACGCGTGCCACAAGTTCGCGCGGATCAAACGGCTTCGTCAAGTAGTCGTCGGCTCCCAGCGACAGACCGTAAATTTGATTCGTTTTAGACGCTTTGGCCGTAAGCATCAGAACCGGCAGGGCGTCGGTCCGCCGGATTTCCCGGCATACCTGTTCCCCGTCCATATCGGGCAGCATCAAATCCAGGACGAGCAGGTCGGCGCCTCCCTGCCGGACAATGTTCAGCGCTTCCTGGCCGCTGCCCGCTTCGGCGGTACGGAAGCCTTCTTTTTGCAGATAAGATACGATGACTTCCCTGATTTTCTCTTCGTCATCCACTACCAGAATCGTCTTCAGGGCAGATTCCCCCTTTAGTTGGCGTTGCCGGATTAGGGCCCGTACGGACCCTATTTTACTTTACCTGCACAATATGTAGAAAAGATGTAGATGGGATGGAAATTCCTCAGCTTGTAAAAAGGATCAGGCACTCCCAAGAAGATTATAACTTCCGCTGCAGGGAGTTGCGAATTTGAGGAAGCCTGTGGTCCGGCTCTAAAAACGGAGAAATGGCCCAAGCATTTTTGAGAAATCGGGTGTAGATAAAAAAGAAAAGCCGCATGACTGCGGCTTTGAGGTTAGCGCGGTTTTCTTATTTGATTTGCTTATTTGATTTGCTATTTGAGCTGCTTTTCGTAAGCCTTGGCCGCTTCGTTAACGGCTTCCAGCTCGCCCCCCTTAACGTAGGAAGGGAAGTTCTTGCCGTCCTTACGGACATAGACGGTGCTGTCCGCTGCCGTCAGCAGCTCGGCGGACGCCGGGAAATAATAAAATGTCGTGTCCGCATTCCGGAAAACGGCCGCTCCGCCCAAGTCTTTTTTGGCTTGCAGGAGATCTTGGTCCGCGCCCTTAAACGTAATCATGCTCGCTTTTCCCTCATAATAAGTGACGACGAAATTTTTATAAAACTCCTGCGGGTTGCCGTCCGCTTCGTCTTTGCCGCCCGCGAACGGTTTGCCGAGCAGCGCGTGGACTTCCTCCACCGTTTGACCCGCCGCCAATCCGTTCAGGCTAAAATTGCCGTTCTCCGCTTTCACCTGAAGCGTATCGTGGCGTTTGCCGTACCTGCCGTTCTTTTCGAAGAGACGGTCGATAATGACGGCTGCCTCGGCACGGGTCAAATTTTGCCCCAGCGCCAGATCGGTATCGGTTCTGCCTTGAAGAATACCGTTCTTCCGGCTGATGTCGGCCGCCGCTTTGTCGTCCACGGGCTTGGAACGCAGGGACGGATCGATCACACGGCTGACGATTCGGGCGAGCTCCAGCCTGGAGATCGGCTTGTTCATTTGTTCCTTTTTTACACTGCCGTCAATAAAGCCCTTGCCCTGCATGGCTTCCTCAAAGTACGGCTGCCACCAGCCGCCGTTTGAAGCACCGTTTGCCTTAAAGGCGGGGTTGTCTGTCAACACAACCATTTTAATGAACTGCGCCCACGTAACCTGGCTCTGCGGGGCAAATTCGTGATCGGCGATACCGTCGATGACATTCATCTGGTACGCATTGACGATGCTTTCGTGAGCCCAGGCCACCTGATCGATATCTTTAAAAAGCCAGTAAGCCTGCGTGGTCGAATTCAGCGAAAGAAGAAGAACGCCTCCGGCTGTCAGTACGGTTGTCCATTTTTTTATCCGTTTCATCCTTCATCCCATCCTTTGTCGTTCAATTTGCGGATAACACATCCGGAAATGCGGCGGCGATACGGGCGTCAAGCCCTTTCCAGAAAGCGCCGATGCCGGGTTTCGGATCGCCGATGATGCTTTCCCCTTTTTTGCCGGGGGTGTAAATAACGTCCTTGTTCGCGTCGATGACCGTCAAATACTCTTTCACGATGCCGGCCGTTTTCGAATCCGGGTTGGTCTTGACCAGTTTCTCGTAGCTCTGCTTCACGAGCGGGATGAGCTTCATGCTCGGCTCGTCGATGGCCTCGTAACGGTAGCCATGAATATATTCGTGCAAATATTCGCTGTAGAGAGCCAGCATTTCTTCCGCTTTCGGCCCCTTGGGATAGGCGTTCAAAAACTTCTCCGCGGCCAAGATACGCTCTCCAAGCCCGTCGCGCGCTATTTTCAGGCTGGCGTCGGAACGGAAAGGCGTCTTGTTTTCCAGCGACTGGATGGCCAGATACGCCTTCAATTCGTCCGACACGTATGGCGCATATGCTTTACTTAACGCTTCATAGTCGACTTTCCAGTAATAGCTGCCCTCTCTATCGGACAGCTGGAGTTTGGCTGCCGTCTGGTTTTTCAGCCACTGCTTCAATGTGTCGTCGTTCACGATCTTGTCGAAATCCGCGGGATAGCCGATTTCGCGCATTTTATCCGCCGTGCCCGGCTGGCCCATCATTTCGGAAAAACTGGCGTTCAACCCGGGCAGATGCGTGTCGTAAAATTTCTGAAGCTCGATAAACAGTTTATCTGCCGTCGCTTTATCGGCTTTGGGCATGTTCTCGTCAAGGAAAGCCGTGACTTCCCGCGCTTCTTTGGCTTGGGAGATTTTCAGCTGAAGCTTGGCGAGGACATTGCCGCCTGCGGCCGCTCCCGTGCCCGGGGAAGCCGGCTGGGCGGAGCCCGATCCGGACGGCTCTTTTACTTGAACATTCCCGTCCGGTGCTCCGCATCCGGCAAGCAGGGATGCGGTCAGCAGGGTGCATACCGCCGCTTGTTTGACTAGGTTCGCTTTCAATTTCCGTTCACTCTCTCTGTGTCTGAATCTTATTTTAATTGATAGAGGGTCGTGAATAACCGGTCCGTAATCTCACCGGACAGAAATTCACTGACCGTAAAGGAGGTTCCCGAAGGGCTCCATTCAATGATGCTTTTTAAATTGGGCTTATAGGAGACGGGAACCATCCGGCCCGAGGCCGCATTCATCACGTAGAGTCCCGTCATTCCCTGATCCGGGCTGAAGACGGAGAAGGCGAGCCGGCTTCCGTCCGGTGACCACGACAGCTGCTGCAGGAGGCGCCCCCTCGCCGCCGGCTTCTCACTGCCGCCCCGTGCGGCGTCGGCCAAAACGAGCGCGTTTTGATCGGGACCGGTAACGGTGACGAGGGCGATCCGCTGCCCGCCGGGAGACACGGCGAAGTCGGCAACTCCGCTCCGGCTCCAGATCCGGGAAGATCCGCCGCCCGTTTCCGTCACGGTCAGCTCCCGGTCGCCGCTCAGCACATACAGCCTGCCGTCTTTAATGGAGGCTCTAACGATGCCGGACGGCACGTCTTCATGCTCCACGGGCGTCATTTCGCCGTCTGTGCCGAATCGGACGAGCCGGTTATTCGGCTCCGTAAGCCCAGCCAGATACGACTTGTCATCTATCCATGCTCCAAGGAATTCCCGGGTTTGAGGTCCGATCCGGATAACACGGCCGGTTTCAAGTTGATATAAATCCGCTGTTCCCTCATAGCGGTGATACACCCAGGCATTCTTGCCGTCCGGGGACATCTGAACCCCTGTCGCTCCCTTTATCCCTGTATCGCGGATTTTGTCTCCGGTAAGATTCCGGAACTCCAAAGGGGCGCCGACCGGGGAAGCGCCCGGGATGCCGATTAGTTCGCCCAGCGGGCTCCAGCCCATCGCATAAAACTTATCGAGGTGCCGGATTCCTGCCAGCACGGTATCCCCGCTGTTTTCCGCGGCAGGCGGATCCACTACGGTCACCGACGGGGAAGGCGACCTTTCGCATCCCGGGGCGGCTGCGAGCAGGAACATCATACCCGCCCATACGGTCAGCCGCCTACCGATTGTACCGAGCTTCAGAATGATGTCCTCCTTTCAAGCTCTGTTTAGACTATACCCCTCAAAGTTTTCCGCAAGATTTCAACTTGTTTCGAACTTGTAAATGTTTCGGCAAAACTTTTCACCTTGGCCCTAACGGAAGAGTCACGATAAACGACGTCCCGCCTTTTACGGGATGTTCAACCCGGATTTGCCCCTGCTGCTTGTTTACAAGCTGCTTGACGAGCGACAGCCCGAGGCCGCTGCCTCCCGACTTCCGGGCCCGGTCCTTGTTCACCGTATAAAAAGGTTCGAAAATGCGTTCTCTGCGGTCTTCCGGAATCCCGAGGCCCGTATCGGTGAACTCGATCTCAAGTGCGCCTTCCTCCGTGGTCCGGCTGCGGATCAGAACGGTGCCGTTCTCGACGTTATATTTAATGGCATTGTCCAGCAGATTAAGAAAAATCTGAATCAGGCTTTCCCGGTCCGCCCACACTTCCGCCGGAAAGAGTTCATGGGAGATGGTCACGCCGAACTTCTCCGCCTTTCCTTTCATCCGGGAGGCAAGATCCTCCAGAAGGAGGTCGATCCTGACATTCTCCGGCTGCTGTTCGAATTCATACTTTTCCAGCGCGGCCAGCTTCAGCACTTTCTCGACGAGCTCATAAAGCCGCACCGCTTCTTTATCGATAACGTCCCGCGCCTCCCGGACCAGCCCGGGATCATCCTCATACATATGAAGCAAATCCGTGTAAGCACGGATGGAGGTCAGCGGTGTTTTGAGTTCGTGACTGATGTTGTTGATAAACTGCTGCTGTGTCCGCAGACTGGCCTGTAAAGCCCGGCTCATCTCGTAAATGCCGGCGCTGAGAGAGCCCAGCTCGTCTTTGCGCCGGAAGGGCGGAGCGGCGATAAATTCACCGATCCGGATGTCGTCGGCCGCTTCTTTCAGCCGCCGGATCGCCTTCGCCTGGCGGTTCATGTACAAGAGACCGAGGACGAAACTGAGCAGCAGGACGGCGCTGCCCGCCACAAGGAAGGAATTTTGCAGATTCCGGTAAAACGCGTTCTGGGCCGCCAGCGACACCTGAAAATGAAGAACGCCGATTTGTCCGTCGGGGCCCCGCACCGGTGCCAAATAATCCTCCGTATCCCCCAGGACCTTGTAGACGATCTTGTTGTTCAGGGCATGGGAAAGCACGCCGCTTACGTCGGGGGATTCAGCCATGGGAAGCGAATCTCCCGCTGCGGCGCCCGTCATATCGTAGAGCAGGAACCTCATGCCGCTCGCCGCTCCGATTTCGACGACCAGATTTTGCCCCTGCAGCTGCATGAAGGTTTGAGGATCGAAGCGTGTCCCCGTCACGTACTGCTGCCCGATCCGGTTATTCGCTATTTCGGCCTGCCGGTTCAGTGTCTTCTCCATTTCTTCTTTCTGATACCTGTGTACGCCGGTCAAAACGAGCACGCTGAGCACACCGACGGCGAACAGAAGAAGCGCGGCGATAAACAGCGCAAACTTCCATTTCAAGCTTATCCGCATGGCACTTCCCCGACCGCTTTGTATCCGACTCCGTAGACGGTCTGGAGCACGTTCTGGTACGGCTCGCCAAGCTTCGTTCTCAGTCTCTGGATGTGAATATCGACCGTGCGCGTTCCGCCGGCGTAGTCCATTCCCCACACGAGATCCAGCAATTCTTCGCGCGAAAACGCTCTTTTTAAATTCGAGAGCAGCAGTGCAAGCAGATCGAATTCCTTGGGAGTGAGATTAAGCGCCTCCCCTTTCAGGCTCACAAGCCTCTGCTCGGGATGTAGACTCAGCTCGCCGATCTTCAAAACGGAGAGCTCTTCGCCCTTTTCGCTTTTATCCAGCCGTCTGCACAGCGCCCTTACGCGGGCTATCAGCTCCCGCAAATCGAACGGCTTCGTCATATAATCATCCGCGCCCAATTCGAGCCCGAGTATTTTATCCACAATGTCGTTTTTAACGGTAAGAAGCAAAATGCCCAGGTTTTTGCGGTTTTCCAGCTTTCTGCACACTTCAAAACCCGTCAGCCGGGGCATCATGACGTCCATGACCAGCACATGAGGCCGGAACGACTCTGTTTTACGCAGCGCTTCCTCCCCGTCCGCGGCCGTTTCCACGATAAATCCTTCCCGTTTGAGGCCATATGCGATTGCGTTCGTTATCGTCTGTTCATCATCTGCAACAAGTATTTTGTAGTCCATGCCGTTCCTCCGATTTCGCTCCGAACTTTTCTCCATATTATACACGACCAAGCTGCCCCTGCACGTCAAGAAGATGTAACCTTGGACGAATCCGTTGCTGTACAGCAGCAAGAGGCTGCTATATTCCCAACCGACGGATCGGAACTCTTGAACCCCGGAGCCGCCTTGCGGCTTTATATGCTTACCCATGCGCGTATAAAAAGAAAAACCGTGACCGCAGGCAGTCAAGGTTATCAGTGGCGGAGCTCGCCGGGCGGAGCGGAAGCGGGTTATTCCCCCGATTCTTTAGGAGTGTTCAGGATTCCGCAGGACCCGGGGTACCCGTCGTTTTCTCTCATTTCGTCCAGATGCTCGCGCATTTCGGGATCGCCGGGAAGATCGGCCGTCAGTTTGACCGGGGGCTGTCTGAATTCCACGCGGCCTTTAGGATGCTTGTCACTCATCGCTTTACTCTCCCTTCGCTTGTAAAAAAGCTTTCTTTCTAGTTTTCCTGGCCCGGAAAAAACTATGCGGGAAAGCAGCCCCGGCTTCTTTCTGAAACGTGCGGTTGACATCTTTGCCGGCCCCGCCTATGCTTGAATCATTGAGAACTTTTATCAATGGAAAAGGAAGGTGCAGTCATGCCTACAGATATGAAGCTGACCGAAGCCATCAGCGGGCGGAGATCCGTCGGAAGAATGAAAGCCGACCCGGTTCCCCGCGAAATCATCGAGGAGCTGCTGGAAGCGGCCAACTGGGCACCGAGCCACCGGTGTACGGAGCCTTGGCGCTTCTTCGTCATGACGGGAGACGGGCGCAGCGTCCTCGCCGAAGCCTACGCGGATATCGCGGCAGAGGGCTCGGACGCTTCCGGCGAAGCGCTTGAAGAGCTGCGGGCCAAGCAGGGGAGCAAAGCCTACCGCGCTCCGGTCATCATCGGCGTCGCGGTTTCTCCCTCCGAAGATCCGGCCGTGAACCGGATGGAGGAATTCGCCGCCGCCCACTCCGCGGTGCAGAATATGCTGCTTGCCGCGCACGGGCTGGGGCTTGCCTCCATCTGGCGGTCCGGGGATCCGATGTATCATCCCCGGATGAAAGCGGCTTTCGGCTTGCAGGAGAAAGACGAGATGGTCGCCCTCGTCTATGTCGGCTACCCGCAAATTGCGCCGCAAGCCGGCAAGCGTAACCCCGTGCAGGACAAAACCGTCTGGATCACGGAAGGATCCGCAACCCCGGCCGAGTAACGTGCCTCTCCAGACCGGGGGGAAACCCGCCGTTCTGGAGATTGATTTTACCGGTTGAAACGCGGGGGCACCCTTGTATTAACCGGGTTCCTGAACATCCGCAACCCGTACCGCGTAAAGCTCCCGGTGCGCGGTGTTCGGCGCCACATAACGTCAGTCAACCACGAATACCGCGCAGCCAAAAAGATCCGGAGCCTAAACGGCTCCGGATCTTTTTGAGTTTTATCGGTATGCCGGGTCCTCACCCGTTTCTTCCAGACGGTCGCAGTAAATATGCATCGCGTCTTTCAGGAAAGCGGCAAGTCCGACCCCGTGCCGGTCAATGTTGGCCGTAAACCGTTCGTCCGTTACATACAGATCGCCGAGTCCCCTGAAAATTTCCGGCGTACATTCGTAAAAGTGGCCGGTAATCCACTGCCGGAGTTCCGCCGCCGCTTCCTGCGCCATCGGGCTTGACGGGCCTTCTTCCATTGCGGCAGCCGCTTTGGCATAAATCCGCCCGGACTGCCCCATAATATCCGCCCACTGTTCTTTGGTATAAGAACCTGCACGTTTCTCCACGGCGTCCACCGTTTGAATGCCGTACTTTTCGCGCGCTTCGGCGGCATACTTTTTTTTGTGCTCTTCCAGCGGGGTCCGGTCGAAGCTTTCGAATAATTGTTCTTTTCTCATCGGAATACCTCCCTCGACAGAAGCAATCGTTCTGTCCACCGTATCGATGATGTCTTCCAGCCGCTTCTTCTTCCGGAGAAGCAGCTCCTTGTGTCCGATTAACGCACGTTTACGGTCAAAATCGGGACTCTCCAGCATCGTCTTGATCTCCTGCAGCGCAAAGCCGATTTCTTTGAAAAACAAAATCTGCTGGAGTCTTTCCAGATTCCGGTCCGTATACAGCCGGTAGCCGGCTGCGTTAACCGAGTCGGGTACAAGCAGGCCGATTTCGTCGTAATGATGAAGCGTGCGTACGCTCACGCCCACCAGATCCGCCACTTCCTTCACCTTATAAGCCACAACATCACCTCGTTATGAACTTTACACTATCACGTTACGGGAGGGTCAATCTTAACTTTCGCCTATTTCCATTTTCTCATCCAGCATCAAAATGTCGCGGATTTCCTGTTCCGTCATCGTGGACACCGATTCTTCTCCCGGACGGATCACTTCCTCGATAAGCGTGCGCTTTCTCTGCTGAAGCTGGAACATTTTCTCCTCAACTGTACCCTGGCTGACCAGGCGGATCACCTGCACCACTTTCTTCTGGCCCATCCGGTAGGCACGGTCCGCAGCCTGCTGTTCGACAGCCGGATTCCACCATAAATCGTACAGGATGACCGTATCCGCTCCCGTCAGGTTAAGTCCGGTTCCTCCCGCTTTCAGCGATATGAGGAACACTTCTTTCTCCCCTTCGTTAAAACGGCTGCAAAGCTCCACCCGCTCGCTTCCCTTCGTTTTGCCGTCCAGGTAAAAATGCGGCACTCCTTCATAGCCGAGCTCACGGGAAATAAGACCGAGCATTTCGGTGAACTGGGAGAAAATCAGCATCCGCTTGCCCGCGCTTCGGCATTCTTCGACAATCTCCAGCAGCTGCTCGAACTTGGCCGAGCTTCCCTCGTAGCCGTCGACGAACAAAGCGGGATGGCAGCAAATCTGGCGAAGTCTCGTCAAGCCGGCCAGGATGCGGATGCGGTTCTGCTGGAAGCTTTCTTCGTGAAGATGCTTGAGCGCTTCCTGCCGGAGCTTCGCCAGAAAAGCGGTGTACAGCTTCTTCTGCTCCGGCAGCAGCTCCGATGCCTGCACGGTTTCGATTTTGTCCGGCAGCTCCTTGAGCACGTCGGTTTTGAGCCTCCGCAGCAGAAACGGCCTGGATCTCCGGGCTACCGCCTCCCGGGACAGTTCGTTAAACGCCTGACGGGCCGGAAAAAGCCCCGGGAAGACCGCGTCGAAGATCGACCACAGCTCTTCGAGCTTGTTTTCAACCGGTGTGCCGGTTAGAGCGAAGCGGTAGAGCGCCCGGATTTGTTTGACGGCATGAGCGGTCTGCGTCGTATAGTTTTTGAACATCTGCGCCTCGTCGAGAATCAGCGTGTGGAACGATTCTTTCGCGTAAAGATCCATGTCCCGCCTGAGCAGCGGGTAGGAGGTAAGAACGACATCCGCCCTCGTTCCTTTGCGCAGCGCACGGCTTCGCTGCGTTTTAGTCCCGTCGGCGATAACGACGCGGATTTCCGGCGCGAATTTTTCCAGCTCGTGAAGCCAGTTGTACACAAGCGAGGCCGGGGAAACGATCAGAGCGGGCAGCTTCTTTTTGCGGATATCCGACAGAACGGACACGAGAAAGACAATGCTCTGAATCGTTTTGCCGAGTCCCATATCGTCCGCCAGAATACCGCCGAAACGGTAATGGGCCAGCGTTTTCATCCATTGGTAACCGAACTTCTGGTAATCCCTCAGTATGGGAGAAAGCCGCTCCGGCACCGGGAAATCCAGGTTGTCCGGATTCCGCATATTGTCCAGCAGTCGCCGGAACGACTTGCCGAGTTTAACGGAGCTTCCCCTTTCCCGCGTGTCGGTCAAGTGCATGGCGCGGGTAACCGGCAGACGGAAGCCCGTATCCGTCATATCGCCTTTTCCGGCTCCGGCTTCGTTCATCAGTGCGATTATTTCCTGGAACTCGGCGCTTTCCAGAGGAACAAGGGAGCCGTTCGGCAGCCGGTGATACTTTCGCTTGATCTGCATGGACCGGATCAGATCCCGGATCTCCGCTTCCGGCAGACCGAGCAGCTCGAATTTGAACTCAAGCCAATCCGTGCGCTCGTCCACTTCCACCGTGATTTGGGGCGGGAAACCGGTATACAGCCTTTCTTTTACGGCCGAGGTCGCATAAATATCCAGCATCCGCTCCAGCAGGGGAACGGTATGATAGAGGAAATCATACTCCGCTTCCTCATCGTCCCAGAAATAGCCGCCTTCCGTCTTGGCAAACGAGCTCTGTTCCATAAGGCGGATGATAGTTTCTTCTTTCTCGGTGTCCCTCATCACAATATAGTCGGTTCCGCGCTGGCGGCCGGTTTCCTCCAGCGGATTCAGCACCACATTGCCGTAATGGAATTCCAGACCCGCCAGCAGCCGGTCCCGGACCCGGTCCAGATACAGCTTGGCCTTAAGCGGCGTCTGGTAAATCCGGTCCGACACGGAAGGAGCGATCCGGACCTGTCCGAGCTTCATCAGACCGGGGACTACCTTCTCCATGAACGGCTCCATCTGGCCGGGCGTAATGGTGAGCCGGTTCCGGTGAGCCGTCTCCATGAGCCGCTTCAGTTCCGCAAGCCGCTGGCCGTGATGAGCGGGCAGCTTCAGCAGCTCGCCTTTGTACAGGACGATTCCATACGCTTCCATAACCGTAATGCGGTCCAGCCCTTCTACGTCCATCCGGTAGCCGCCCGTTTCCGAGCGGTCAAAGTCAAACGAGAGCGGCAGCGGCTCTTCCGACATCCGGATGCCGTCGTAAACGCCTTCCGCAAGCTCCAGCTTGACACCGGGCGCTTGAGTCAGCAGCGGCAGCAGGGACGTCCACGAAAACGGCGGAATGGGCAGCAGCCGCTCCCCTCCCGGCAGCGCCTTCGCGGAAGAGCCGGACGAATAGCCGGTTTCCCTGTACAGGTTTTCGTTCTGGTAAATCTGGATAAGCTGCCGCAAAATTTGATCGTGCTCCTGCAGGAAACCGTGGAGATTCGGTTCATACGTGAACACTCTGGAAAATTCGTAAGCTTCCCTGCGGTCGAGCCGCTCCAGGAAATCTCTTATTTTTTGTACGATATATAATCGTTTCGGTCCGGTTTTCAGTTCGGCGGCGAGCATGACTTTACGGAACCCGTAGGCGAAGGGCCGGATCACGATTTCCAGCTCCAGCGTGTCCCGTTCATCCCGCGTAAACCGGGTGCTCCCCGGCCGCCGGCTTCCCCCGAAAAGTCCCAGCATGCTGCTCGTCAGTTCGGTGTCATAAGGGGAATCTTCCCCCTCTTGACCGGACTCCGCCGATCCCGCGGGTGCCGCCGCGCTCTCAGCCGGGCTTCCGGATGATCGGCCAAGCAGAGCCGCACCCGGGAAGTCCTTGTCAGTCCGGCTGGAATCGAGCAGCTTGAGCAGCACGGCCGCCGTATGCTTGCAGGGCTGTCTGAAAGAAGGAAGCGACGGGCACGTGCATTCCGCGTCGATCCCGCCGCCGGACTGTACGGTCACTTTGACGAGGTAGCTCTCGCGGTCGTCCACGGTCGCTTCCACACTTTGCAGGACGGGGTCATGGTAGGTAAAAACAACTTTTCCGGAGCGGTTCAGCGCCTCTCCTTTATCGTAAGCGGTCCGGCCGCATAACAGCTGGACCGCTTTGCGTGTCAATGCAGAACTCATCCGGCACTCCTTTCCGGCCAAAAAACTCTCTATTTTTGTCCGTCCTGGTTCGGACGTCGCGTCCTCTTATGATACCAGAAAGAACGGGAAAGAAAAGAAAGAGCCTTCCCGAAGCCTCATACGCTTCGGAAAGGCTCTTTACAAGTTTGCCGCGGCTCCCGTGCGAGCTGCTTACCGCCGTCATGTGAGCGGAGTACCGCACGCTGGGTGCTTCACACGGAGCGCCAAACTGCAAATGGGCGGCAGCCCCGCTCACGCGGGCAGTATTGCGGCCGGGCACGGGGGCCGGAGACTTACAGCTTTACCCGCTGCAGCCTCAGCGCGTTCAGCACAACGGACACCGAGCTGAGCGCCATGGCGGCACCGGCGATCCACGGGGCGAGCAGGCCGAGCGCAGCGACCGGTATGCCCAGCGTGTTGTAGCCGAGCGCCCAGAACAGGTTCTGGCGGATGTTGCCCATCGTTTTGCGGCTCATATAGATCGCGTCGGGGATCGAGTTGAGATCGCCGTGCATGAGGGTGACGTCCGCCGCCTCCATGGCGACATCCGTGCCGGTGCCGATCGCCATGCCGATATCGGCCTGCGCCAGCGCCGGGGCGTCGTTGATGCCGTCGCCGACCATCGCCACTTTCTTGCCCTGGGCCTGAAGCTTCTTCACTTCCTCAGCCTTGCCTTCGGGAAGCACCTCCGCCCTTACCTGCTCGATCCCGACTTGTCGGGCAATCGCCTGGGCGGTCCGCTCGTTGTCGCCGGTAATCATGATAACTTCGATGCCCATTGCCTTCAGGCGTGCAACGGCTTCCTTCGACGTCTCCTTGACCGTATCGGCGACCGCCACGAGCCCCGCATAGCTGCGGTTGACCGCCACGAGCATCGCCGTTTTGCCTTCCTGCTCCAGCCGCGCCATCGTTTCGTCCGCATGCCCGGCGTCTACCTCGTAGCGGCTCATCAGCTTGCGCGTTCCCGCCAGAACTTCCTGTCCGTCCACAACCGCACGGATTCCGAAGCCGGGAATGGCTTCAAATTCGGACGAGGCCGGAATCTGAACGCCCTTCGACGCAATGCCGCTCACAATCGCTTCCGCCAGAGGGTGCTCCGAATTTTTCTCCGCGGCGCCCAGCAGCTCCAGGAACCGTTTCTCGTCCATCGAGGCGGTCAACACGTCCGTAAGCTCCGGCTTGCCTTTCGTCACGGTTCCCGTTTTGTCCAGAATAATCGCGTCGATTCTGTGCGTCGATTCCAGATGCTCTCCGCCTTTGAAAAGAATGCCGAGCTCCGCCGCGCGTCCGGACCCTGCCATAATCGACGTCGGTGTCGCCAGGCCGAGTGCACAAGGGCAGGCAATCACGAGGATGGCGATCGCTTTTTCCAAAGCTCCCGCAAAATCACCCGGCGTAACCCAGAAATACCAGATCACAAACGCCGCAAGCGCTATACCGACGACAATCGGTACGAATATGCCGGATATGACGTCCGCCACGCGCTGGATGGGCGCTTTGGAGCCTTGAGCTTCCTCGACCACTTTAATAATCTGGGCCAGCGCGGTATCCTTGCCGACTTTGGTCGCCCGGATTCTCAGGCTGCCGTTTTTGTTGAGCGTCGCCCCGATGACCGGATCTCCGGCTTTTTTACCGACAGGCAGGCTCTCGCCAGTCAGCATCGACTCATCCACCGAAGAGCTGCCTTCCAGCACTTCCCCGTCTACCGGTATTTTTTCCCCCGGTTTGACCAGCACGATATCGCCCGCGATCACTTCTTCGACCGGTACCGCTTCTTCTTTTCCGTCCCGGATCACAAGCGCCGTTTTGGCCTGCAGTCCCATCAGCGATTTGATCGCTTCCGAGGTGCGGCCTTTGGCCAGTGATTCGAAAAGCTTGCCGAGAAGAACGAGCGTAATCAGAACCGCACTCGTTTCGTAATACATTTCCGGCCCATGGTGAACGTTCCCGCCGTGCCTTGCCCACTCCACGGTCAGATAGAGGCTGTAGAAATAAGCCGCGGAAGTACCGAGCGACACCAGCACATCCATGTTGGCGCTTTTGTTGCGCAGAGCTTTATAAGCTCCCGTATAGAACTGGCGTCCGATATAAAACTGCACCGGAGTGGCAAGGGCCAGCTGGAACCATGGGTTCATAAACAAGTCGGGCAGCCAGACCCATGATGACATGAAGGTGAAGTGGCTGACCATCGACCAGAGCAGCGGCAGGGACAGAATCGCCGAAAGAATCAGCTTGCGCTTGTGCCGCTTAAGCTCCTCCTGCCTGTGTACCGCCGGGTCTCCCTGCTCCTGCTTGAGAAGAGCCTTGTAGCCGAGCTTCTCCACTTTGCGCTGCATATCCGCGGGGGTAACCTCGCCGGCCTGATATTCGACATGCGCCGTTTCCAGCGCGAAGTTGACGGTCGCGGACGTGACGCCCGGCATTTTGCCGAGCCCTTTCTCGATCCGGTTGGCGCAGGCCGCGCACGTCATGCCCTCGAGCTGAAAATCTACGGCTTCCTTCACGGTGCTGTAGCCCAGCTTGCTGATTTTTTCCTCCAATTGAGCCGTATTCACCCGGGAAGGATCGTAGGTAACCGTCGCGCGTTCCAAAGCGAAGTTTACATTGGCCGCCTGTACGCCCTCGATTTTATTCAGACCTTTCTCGATCCGGTTGGCACAAGCCGCACAGGTCATACCCGCTATCTGCATGTTTGCCTGTTTCGCTGCCTCTTCCCCGGCCGCTTTCACGTTTGCCGTCATTTCGAAACACCTCTTTCCGCCTCAATATCCGCTTATTTTATAAGATGGGAAAAGTACCTCTTGTTCATTCGTATGGTCATAGTATACCCCCCTACCCTATATTTTGCAAGAGTCATGCTCGAATTATTTCAAAAAAGTAACAATCCTCCAAAATGTGCTCCCCGAGACGAGCGGAAGGGTAAGAATACTAGAAGACAGCGGATAAACCAGACAACAACATGTCGAACAGCCTGTATCGAAACGGAGTGATTGCAATGAAGACGACGAATCTTCCCGTAAAAAAAACCGCCCTGCTCGCGCTTCTCACGGCGGTCTCCCTTACCGCCTGCAGCCCTGGGAGCACGGAGACAGCGGGCGGCCCGGCGGGTACCGGAGGCGCAGCGGCATCCGCCGCCGCAAGCCCGGCCCCCGCTTCCGGAACGGCCGCTTCCCAAAACGCGGAGCCTACCGCATCGGCGAATCCGGCTCAGATCCAGACCCGCTTGGCCGATTTTCAGTTAATCTCGGAGACGGAGGGTTTCGCCTGGGGAGAAACGAACGGCTCCCTGCGGCTGTACCGTACGGATGACGGCGGGCGGAACTGGACCCTCCTGCACCCCTGGGACGATACGGTCAAAAGCGGAGCGCCTCTGGCCGGCGGCTCCCTCTACTTCCTCGACGCACGGCACGGTTGGACGGCCGCAGCCAATGACGGCAGGCAAGCTGTGACCGCTTATACGGCGGACGGCGGACGGAGCTGGACCCGGAGTACGCTGGATAAACCGACTTCCGCCGCCGGCCTCTCCTTTGCCGATCCCCTGCACGGCTGGATGCTTACTTCCTCCGATGCGGCGATGGGCAAATCGGAGAAAACGCTGTACGGCACGGACAACGGCGGCAAGGACTGGAAACCGCTGACGAGCGTTTCCATGGACAAACCAGCGCCGGGAACGCTCCCCTTGTCGGGACATGCGTCCGGCATGACCTTTAGGGACACCGGAAACGGCTGGATCGCTCTCGCGGGCAACGAAGAAAAGCCCGTCTTGTACCGCACTCGGGACGGAGGGAAAACGTGGAACAGCGTCCCCATGAAGCTTCCGCAGGAGCTGAACGATTCATCGGTTACACTGGACGGAGCGCCCGTTTTCTTCAAGGATGATTCCCGCAAAGGCTGGATTCCGGTACAGACACTGAACGGCAGTACGGACAGCCGCGATGCCTACGTAACGGAAGACGGCGGAGAAACATGGACGTATAAGCGGACCGGTATGCAAAACAACCTGGCTTTCGCGGACAGCCTCCATGGCTGGGGATTCAAGAATAAAGTTCTCCATGCGACTTCGGATGGAGGCGGAACCTGGAATCCTGTCCCTGCCGATCCGGTTTTGACGGATACGCTCAAAGCCAATCCGAACGTGATCCGGATGGGGTTCGCAACCCCGCAGACAGGCTGGCTGCTGCTCGGCTCGGAGGACGGCAAGAAATCGAAGCTGCTCAAGACGTCCGATGCAGGTAAGCATTGGACGCTGCTGTAGCTTTCCCCCATAGCCTGCCGCTTTACTGCGGACACAAAAAAAGCAATCCTTCCTTTAGGACGGGTTGCTTTTTTGGGGAGTCGAGCCGCGATCAATCCAACAGTTCCTGGAGATAAAACGAACGATTTTCCAGAAACCTGCGGGTAATCCGGTAATGATCGGTTTCTTCATACGAGGTAAGTCTGACCGGCGATTCGTTGAAATTGTATATATCCGCATGGGGGTAGCCCAGCAGAATGGGAGAATGAGTCGCAATGATAAGCTGCGACGTTTTGGCCAGCTCATGGATAATGCTCAGAAAAGCGAGCTGGCGGGCCGGAGATAACGCGGCTTCCGGCTCATCAAGAAGATAAATGCCCCTTCTTCCGAAGCGGTTTTTGAACAGGGACAGGAAAGATTCGCCGTGGGACTGCTCATGAAGCGACCTGCCGCCGTAGGCATCGTACGCCCTCGCGTCTTCCCGTGCCATCTCGTCGATATGACTGGCGAAATTATAGAACGACTCCGCCCGCAGAAAAAAGCCCTGATTCATCTTCGGCATCCAGGACAGCCGCAAATAGTCTCCCAGCTTCGCCTCCGACGAATCCAGCTCGTACAAATTGTTCCGGTCTCCTCCGCCCGTATTGAACTCGCATTGGTAAGCGATAGCTTCCATCAGGGTCGATTTGCCGGAGCCGTTCTCGCCGACGAAAAACGTGACGTTTTTATGGAATTTCAACCGGTCAAGCTTGTCGATCGCGGGAATATGAAACGGATACTCGTGCGGATTCCGGATGTTGTCGTTCAGTTTGATCACTTCGTGCAGATACATCATAACGCCCCGTTCCTTTACGGATGAATTTGCGGCAGTCTTTCATAATGCCGTAACTCAATTTTCGCAGAACAAAAATCGGCTTGAGTCATTGTAGCTATAAGGTTTATAGGCGATCAGATAGACGGTCTCGCAAAATAGAAAAAACACCGCTTCGTTTGGTAAAGTGTAAGAGTCGGGCTTTCACTATCAGACAGATGAAGTAACTTCCATCATGATAGACCATCAGACGGAGCTGAATCAACTGCCGAATGAATTAAAGCCTGCCCAAGCAGGATTTCCACCTGCTAAACTTCACAACCTAAGCTTGAGCGCACCGAAAATTGAGTTATTAATAATTGCGCGTTTGGAGTCTAAACGTCAAATAACCCCCATCTGACACAACAGACGTGGGTTATTTGGCGCTTACGTTAAGCTCATTTTTTGCCGAGAAGCTGGGCAAACACCTTTTCCAATGTTAAGGTCGGTTGCTCCATATGTTCTTCGCAGCGCCAACACACAAAACCGTCCGGGCGAACGAGAACAACGCTCTTTTCCTTGGCTTGATAAGCATTCTGCCAGCCATGATCTTTGTCAATGAAATCTCCATTCTGTCCTACGTTATAAGTACTGATTTTGACACCAAGCTGCCCGGATACGTACTTCGCCGCATCCTCCCATCCCTCGGCTTTTTCCCCTACAAACAAAACAAATCCTACTCCTAACAAGTCAAGCGTGGAACATTCCCTACCTTGATATTCGCCCCAAATATGAGGGGCCCGCGTACCGGGACGCCCCTTTAGTTCAAAATGATCGAGCGATGAAGGAGCGGCATCCTGTTTAAGGATGGCTTTGGATTTGTAATGATAGCCAACCGATACAATCAGATCGTCAAACGGAGATGTCCTCTTTTCCGTCTGTTTTTTCATGGCCGAAAACACACCCGAGTCAGCGATTCGCCCGGCCTCTGAAACCGTCATTTGGGCGACGGGACGACGTTCAGCCTCATAAGTTTCCAGCAGTTCAGGGCCGGCCGCTTTATGAACGGCTGCCGCCAATTTCCATGCCAAGTTATGAGCGTCTTGTACACCCGTATTGGCTCCGTAACCACCAGTCGGGGGCATGAGGTGAACTGCATCCCCGATTAAAAAAACGCGATTCTGTTGAAATTGCTCAGCGACCTTTTCCGCTGCTTCCCAAGGCAGCACACTCAATATCTTTACTTGGAGATCCGGTAAATCAATCGCCTTTTGTATGATTTCCCGGCATCGTTCTTCTGAAAAATGAGCAGCAGTCTCACCGCCTTCAAAATCATAAGAAACGTGATAGCACCAACGGTCACGATTATTAATTGCAAGCAGCACGCCTGCCGCCCCCGTACGTGTGATGTTGCACGCACTGAATTCGCGTCCCTTTACAAAATGTTCGAGATCTGCTTCAAAATAAATATTAATAATATGACCGTGCGAATTCATTTCGGTCATCCTGATGTTCAGCTTTTGACGAACCGGGCTTTTTGCACCGTCAGCAGCAATCATATAGTCTGCTACTATGGTTTCTTCCACACCCGTTGTACGATTGAGAACGGTAGACCTAACATGGTCTTCATTTTGTTCAAAAGCAGTCAATTCCGTATGAAAACGCAGATCTCCCCCACGTTCGCGAGCTGCTTCAAGCAAGATGGGCTCGACCAGATTTTGTGCAGTACGGACGCTGGAAGCAGGACTTATCTTTTTAAGGGTAGCAAAATACGATTTCACAGACTCCGGCAGTATTTTGGGGATATCCATTTTATCCGGATCAAACTCTGCCTCTCTTAATGTATGGGCCGTGTACCACCCTTTGCCTTTGGCCAACTGCGCACCGATCTCTTCGATTGCTTGTTCCAGCCCCAGTTCTCGGTATAATTCCATTGTCCGAAAGTTTAAGCCCCTCGCCCTTGGATGAATGTTTGTTTTTCCATGACGTTCAATAAGTACATAGGGTACGCTATGCTGCGACAAGAATAACGCTGCGGAAAGACCCGCCAATCCCCCTCCGACAATCAATACAGGAACATGAGTGATTTTTTCAGACATCATATCCAATCCATCCTTTCTGTCTTATCTCCAATTGTTTTGACTGACTAAACCATGTATTTCTATCGCCGGTAACTCTGCGCCCCCTCCTTAACAGTGTTATATTGAATTGATTTTTACTATAACGGTGTTAAAGGAAATTTGTCAAGTGAGTATACAAAAATAATGTAACACTGTTAAATTCGCATGTTATGTCTTATAATTAAACAAAAGAGGTGCGAACATGGAAGATCAATTGAAACTAAGCGAAAGACAACAGGAAATCGTCGAAGCGGCGCTTGAATTACTGGCCGAAAAAGGATATGACGAATTATCCATTCGTGATATCGGAAAAAAGCTAGATGTCAAAGCCCCGGCCATTTACTGGCATTTCAAAAACAAAGCCATGATTGTGGACTACATGGCCGAGCACATCTTACAAAAAAAGATGGGAAATTTCGTTCCAAGAGAAAGGGAGCAGTCCTGGCAGGATTGGCTGATTGAGCATATCGCATTGTTTCGTAAGGCTATGCTCTCTTATCCTGATGGCGGGCGTGTGATAGCCGGTGCGCATCCTTTTCCCCATGGAACTTTAGCGAAGTTTTTGGAAGTTTCTTTTGCCTCCCTTCGCAGTGCAGGAATGGATATACGAACAGCCAGAATTGTTATGCTTACCGTTATTCGTTATACGTTTGGCTGTGTGATGGAGGAACAGGCGGACGAGCAAAGCTGGGAAACGCTGCCCGAGCGTACAATAAACAGCGGCGAATTAACAAACATTATGGAAGCTATTAATGTCGGCGGTACGGATGACGAAAATTTCATGACAGGGCTTAAATTAATTGTCGCAGGCGGAAATGAAGCGATGGCATCAGACAATTTTTTTTGAAATACCGTTGCCGCTCGTTCCCCGCCGTCCCCCGCTGCCTAACATGAAAAAGCCGCCCGTCGAATTGACAGACGGCGGTTTATTTTGTTCAAAATCAGGCGCCGCAAGGCTTCCCGAAAATAATCGATAAAGTCCGGCTTGTTTTACCTGACATGCTGGACGAGCTAATTGATCCGGCAAAAAAGAAAGAGCCGTGATTCCGTCAAGAATCACCGCTCTTTTTTTCACACGAATCTATGAACGGCCGTTACGGCTTGAGGACGACTTTGATGCAATCTTCCAGCTTGTTCATAAAGACCTCATAACCGTGCTCCGCATCCGTCAAAGGCAGCCGGTGGGTGATAATATCCGTCGTGTCAAGCTCGCCGGTCTTAATCTGCCGGTAAAGCTCGGGCATATAATGAATGACGGGTGCCTGCCCCATCTTCAGTGTGATATTCCGGGAAAACAAATCTCCCAAGGGGAACATGTTGTAGGTTAACCCGTAAACGCCGATCAGCTGGATCGTGCCGTTTTTGCGGACGACCTTCGTGGCGGTCTGGACCGGTCCCAGCGTTCCTCCTTGGAGCTTAAGGACCGTCTCTACCTTCTCCACGACGGATTTCTCGCCGTCCATCCCCACGCAGTCAATGACCACGTCGGCGCCGCCGCTCGTTAAATCGAACAAATAGTTTTCGATGTCGTCTTTTTCCTTGAAATTGTAAGCCTCGACCTTGTTGATCTGTCTGGCGTGCTGCAGCCGGTAATCGACGTGGTCAACGGCAATGACACGTTTGGCACCCTTCTGCCAGGCAATTTTCTGGGCCAGCAGGCCGACGGGGCCGCTTCCGAGAATAATGACGGTATCGCCTTTTTTGACTCCCGAATTTTCAACCGCCCAATAAGCGGTCGGCAAAATGTCCGACAGGAACAAAATCTGCTCGTCCTCCATCTCCGCATCTTCGGGAACGACGAACGGCATGAAATTGCCGTAAGGGACGCGGAGCAGCTCGGCCTGGCCCCCGGGATACCCCCCGTAGGTTTCCGAATAGCCCAGATAAGCGCCCGTGTCTTTGGCGGGATTATCGTTGGAGTTGTCGCATTGGCTCTCCATTTGGTTTTTACAAAAGAAACATTCCCCGCAGGAAACGTTAAACGGAATAATCACGCGGTCGCCCTTCTTCACGCGGGTCACTTCCGGACCGACTTCCTCTACTATCCCCATCGGCTCATGCCCGATAACGTAGCCTTCAGGCATCCCCGGAACCATCCCGTTTACCAGGTGAATATCGGAACCGCAAATGGCGGTAGTGGTAATCCGGACCAAAATATCGTCCTTTTTCTCGAGAATAGGGTCCTTGACCTCTTTGACTTTCACGTCTTTCTTCCCTTGGTAAGTTACGGCTTTCATGGGTTGGCTCCTTTCGGGTTTAAGAGTTACCTTATCTTTCTTACCCCTTAACCCGGATTCTCCCCCAAAAAACCGAAAAAAACCGGATTCCGCCAGGCAGAACCGGTCTTTCGTTTACCAGACATAGAGAAGCGGCGGAAAAACCGGAAACGGCGGCGGTTCGCTTGGAAATTCGGGACGACCTGCCGCGGCGGACATTCGTTATTAAAACTTTGTCCGCTTCCTCACTGTTTTGTTCGCTTGCTTCCTTCATTTGCCGCTTTCCCTGCGCCTACTTCGTCTGTGCTTCTTTCCGTTTCGTCTTGCTTTGTCCTTCTTTTGCAGCCGGTCTGGCTACGAGTTCGTCTTCATATGTATAGCTGATGAGTTCTTCCACGGGGCTGCCGCCGATCAGATGCTCACGGACAATACGCCTGCCGGTTTCCGGAGTCACTTCTTTGTACCATACTCCCTCCGGGTACACGGTAATAACACAGGCATCCTCGCATCTGCCCTGACAGCGCGTCCGGGTTGTATGGATGCGGACGTCGGCTTCCTGCCGCTTGATTTCATCGCGCATCGCCTCGACAACGTCTTCCGCCCCTTTTTTGGTGCAGCTGCCTCCGTTACAGAAGAAGAGATGATGCTTCATGCCGTTCAGATTCCAAGTTGTCATCACGGTCTCCTTTTTACAATTAAGGTATAAAAATCTGAATGATTATTCGTAACTATTACGATAAATCGTATCGTACACAGATTTCCGGGATCTGTCAACAGATCCGTCAAAAAACCGCCTTCCCCAATGAGAAGACGGCCTCCCGATTTTCTTGCCCGGACTCAGTATTTCCGCTCATTCTCGGGCCCTTCGCCCGAACGCCCCTGATCCGGTTTGTTGTTTTGTGTCTGAGCCTGCATATCCAGCAAACGATCCAGCTTGTCCTCGATTCTCTGCAGCTTGGACAGCGTAAACAGTTTACGGTTAGTTCTCGTGCGGATAAACATCGATAAGCTGGTAATAAAAATGGCGATGATTCCGATGATAACTAGCAGATAAACGATGCTGGCCCAGGAAATGAATCCAATCGTGTCCATCTTTTGTCCGACCCCGTTTCGTTAAATCAGACCTGCATCCTTATGCATGTGTCTTCAAGCTTTGCGTCCTCGGTTTTGCAGTCTTTCGGCCCGGCGGTCTAACGCCTTTTCAGCCGATTTCTCTCGACAGCACTTCTATCTCGTGTTTGTTCCGCTCCCCGTGCCCGATACGGAGACGATGTCCGTCCAAATCCCGGATCACGAACTCTCTCATTCCCCAAGACTTGGATTGGATTTCCTCTATGAAATCCACCTGCTGCGTTTTCAAAAATTGATAGACTTGATCCGCGTTCCGGACAAAAAAATAAAGCGTCTGGGCTTCCACCTTGTCCGATTTCGTAAAATGAACCTCGATATTCCCATTGTAAACCGATCCGTATGTATCCTCCAGAACCCAGGCCAGGTCAAACTTAAGCACGTCGCGGTAAAATTCAAGCGCCTTCAGTACATCCTTAACGGGCAGTATTGGTGCCTGATGCTGAATATATTTCTTCATCTTCTTCTCCTTATTATAGTGAGCGCAGATGCCTTTCTGTGCGTCTTTCCCGGATGATTCCCACGATCCACACCAATAAATTCAATCCAACGAGATTAGAAACCAGATACATCCACCAGGTGTATAAGCCGAATTTTTCGGGATGCGTATTCATATAAAGCAGCAGCCCCCATCCGAAAAGGCGGACTCCGTTCAAGAGCCGCGAATCTTTGCGGAACAGGACGGCCAGCGGCTCTACCGGTACGTCCCTGTATTTCAACAGCGAAAATGCATAAAAAACAACGTGTATAATCCCGTAAAACACAGCGGCAAACAAGGGATAAACGACCATGGCAACCGCTGCGCCGGCCATGTTATCCGCTCCGGACGCATTCAGATCGCCATACAAGACAACGTACTCAAGCTTTTTAAATTCCGTATAGCAGGAAAGCAGCGACAGCAGACAGCTGAGTAGAAAATACGTTCCTTTCCTCATAGGACTCACTCCCCGCGGACGCCAACCAAGCCTCTTCCAGTATATGGTTTATCGGCTGTCGTTACAACTATCCGGCCGTCTCCCTTTTGCGGGACGCCCCTCCCCGGAGCCGCCAGATCATCCAGGCGCTTGCCGCATACAACAACGCGCTCCCATAAAACAGCACGTCGATCGTGAGCCAATCGATGAGATAGCCTCCGGCAATAACGGCAAATCCGGATGAAATCGACGTCCAGAAATGATAGGTCCCCAGAGCGGGCCCTCTTGCTCCGCGGTCCGTGTATTCGGCGAGCAGGAGCCTCTCGCTCATTCTTTGCATGGCGCTGCATATGCCCATCCACGCCTGCACGACGAGCACCCATGCATAGGAGCCGACCCAGGGAAAAGCCAGCATGGACGCCATCATCCCCAGCGAGCTGAGGGCCAGGATTTCCCTGCCGGAGCGGTCAAGCCGCGTTCCCAGACAGCGGGAAACCGCCGCGGAACTGACGGTAAAAACCGCGAACGCTAGCCCGTACTTGGAATAACTGTTTCCCAGGTTTTTCAGGAAAAGCAGGTAATACGGATAAATCATCCCGGATGCCAGCGTGATTACGCTTTGGAAGCGGATAAGCCACCGGATATTCATCTATTTATCCCCTCTATATGTTTCATAAAATGCGTTCATAAACAGATGACCGGGGTCCACCTCGTCTTTTTTACGGAAAAATTGCTCGTGCCGCGGGTAAACCGCGCGGAATTGTTCCACGCTCGGATAGGCGGCATAAGGCAAGTAATAGGTCCCTCCGCTCCGGATCACCTCGTCGATAATTCGCCGGATGCCCGCTTTAAACCGCGACTGTGCTTCTTCCGACAGAGACGTGTTAAACAGGCATACCAGAGCAAGCATATCGTCCTGCGCGTAAGACAGCACGGCTTCTTCGTCGCGGTTCACATACCGGACCGTAATGTTCAGCAGATTGAGGTCCTCTTCAAGCAGCACGCCCCGCAGGCGGTTTACAAAATTCGCGAATTCGTCCACCGGAATAAAATATTCCTGAAGCAGATCGTTCTTCCCCGCTTCCCGGTATTCCATGAAAAGGGACTCCGAACGCATCGCGTTGTTCCGGGAGACGATTTCGTTCTGGCGGTAGGAAAAATAGTTCTTTTGCAGCGACCAGAACAAATTTTTGCCCCAATTCGAGCTCCGGTTCAAGTGGAACAGGACCTTGCTCGGCAAAACCCCGTATTCCTTCGTCTGAAGCCGGTTATAATCGGCCAGCTTCAGCGACGGATCGGCCGTGTACAGAGTCGCGTACATCTCCGTCAGGAAATGTTCCGGAGCCGTCGAAATCCGCGCGATGCTCATGCGGACGTCGGGGCTGCCTTTCACCCGTTCCTTGAAAAAGGCGCCGAAATCCTCCACCCGGGTCGCTTCCGTGGTCATCCGGTAAACTTCATCTTCCGCGAGCGTCAGCGTGACATCCAGGATCACGCCGAACAGGCCGTATCCGCCGAGCACGTAGGCAAACAAATCCGCGTTTTCCGTCCGGCTGACTTCTTTGATGACGCCGTCCGCGGTCAGGAGCCGGAACGACTCGACGCTGCTGATCATAGAGCCGTGGCGGATATCCCGGCCGTGGGCATTAATGGACACGGAGCCGCCGACGGTGAAAATATTTTGGGACTGCATCGTTTTGACGGCCAGTCCGTAAGGATGGACGAAATCCTGTACGTCTTTCCAGGTCGCACCCGCCTGAACCCGGATGGTGCGGGCCCCGGGATCGAAGGAAAGGACACGGTTGTAAGGCGTCATATCCAAGACGATTCCGTCCTTGTAATACGTATGGCCGCCCTGGCTGTGACGCTGTCCCGCTATGGCTATGCTCAGCTTCTTCGCCTTGGCTTCCTCCAGCAGCTTGACGAGCTGTTCCTCCTCACGGCCTTCCGCGACACGCTCCACTTTAACCGGATGCAGGCGGCTGTAGTCCGTAATGAGATACGGGTCCTGGTCGGGCGTACCGGTCCCGGTATACTCCCGTATGCAGAGGACGGCCAGCAGGACAAGAGCCGCCGCTCTCACCGCAGAGCCGCTGCCGGCTCTTTTGCCCGGGGACACGGAAACGTTTGACGGAGCCCGCTCACCCGGAAAACCGCTTTTGACATCTTCGTTACTGGTTTTGTTCTCCTCCCGCGCTATCCCCTCCAGCCTTCACGTCTGTTGTTCCTTAGCCATGTATTCGACAGGCTTCCGCTTTATTCCTTTTCCTTTTATGTAAGACTATGTAAGATTTTATGTTTTTATAGGTAAAAAAAGACAGCTCATGCAAGCTGTCTCTAAATGCCGGATTTTTCCGCTTTCTACTTGACCCTCACGCTGTGTGAACCGTCTTTTCTCCAGGCAATCGGCATGACCGTCGGAGAGTCGGCTTTGCCGGGCACCGGAGATATTCTCCAAATCTGCGGATTGTTTTGAAACACTGTTATGGACATGCCTCAGTTATGCCAAAGCGTTTATCCGGCTACTCCCTGTATTTGCGCAGCACGATGACCGCATTGTGTCCGCCGAACCCGAACGAGTTCGAAAGGCCGATTTCAAGCTCGGCTTTTCTCGCCGTACCGGGAACATAATCCAGATCGCAGTCCGGGTCCCTTTGCTCCAGATTGATCGTGGGAGGAATAATGCCTTCCTGCAAAGTTTTGACGAGCGCTATCGCTTCCGCACCGCCTGCCGCTCCGAGCATATGGCCCGTCATCGATTTGTTGGCCGTGACGGGTATGCGGTAGGCGTCTTCTCCGAAGAGACTTTTGATCGCGAACGTTTCGGACTTGTCCCCTACCCCCGTACTCGTCGCGTGGGCGCTGATGACGTCCACCTCGCCCGGAGCGATTCCCGCGCTCGCCAGAGCCGATTTCATGGCCTGCCGCGCTCCTCTTCCCTCGGGATGAGTCGCCACCATGTGGTAGGCGTCGGAGCTTGCGCCATATCCGATCACTTCCGCGTAGATGCGGGCATTCCGGCGCCGAGCATGGCTCAGCGACTCCAGAATGAGGATGCCGGCCCCTTCGGCCATCACGAAGCCGTCTCTTCCCGCATCGAACGGCCGGCTCGCTTTCGCGGGCTCCTCGTTGCGCGTGGAAACCGCCGTGGCGTTGCCGAAGCTCGACAGCGAAATTTCGCTGACGGCCGCTTCCGAGCCTCCGGCGATGATGACGTCCGCGTCGCCCGTGCGGATCGTGCGGAACGCTTCGCCGATGGCGCTGTTGCCGATGGAGCAGGCCGTGACCGGCGACATCGTCGGCCCGAGCGCCTGGTGCCGGATCGAGATCATGGCCGCCGCCATGTTCGCGATCATCATCGGCACGAGCGTGGGGCTGACCCGCTCCGGCCCGCGTTCCAGCAGCACCCGGTTCTGCTCCGCCAGGGTGCCGATGCCGCCGATGCCGGAGCCGACGTACACCCCGACGCGTTCGCGGTCGGTCCGGTCCAGATTCAGCCCGGCGTCCAGCAGGGCCTGATCGGCGGCGGCCAGAGCGAACTGGCTGAAGCGATCCATTTTTCTCGCTTCCTTGCGGCCGAACAAAGCCTCGCCGTCGAAATCGCGCACGAGACCGGCAATTTTCGATTTGTAACGCGTGACATCAAAGGTATCGATCAGGGAAATGCCCGATTGTCCCTGCACCAGACTCTTCCAAAACGGGTCCACCCCGTTGCCCAGCGGCGAGATAATGCCCATTCCTGTAATAACGACTCGTTCCATCGTATATCCTCCTCCATAAGAGCTGTCCATAATCCTTAACCTCATCTTGTCACCACATGTATCCTATTACAAGTTGTAGTTTATTTTAGTATAATAACTACTAGGATAAGGTCCTAAGGAGATGAGGAAATGAACAAGGAAGAACGGCTGGAGGCTCTGTCGGCTTTTCTGAAAAGCCAGCGGGCCAAACTGCTCCCGCAAAACTTGGGGCTGCCCGCCGGTACGAGGAGAAGAACTCCGGGGCTGCGCAGAGAGGAGGTGGCCCAGCTCGCTGGAGTCAGCACTACCTGGTATACGTGGCTGGAGCAGGGACGCGATATCAAAGTGTCGGCCTCCGTGCTGGAAAATATCGCTTCCGCTCTGCAGCTGACGGTAGATGAGCGGAAATATCTCACTTCCCTGGCGCTGGAAACAAGCTCAGGCATCCGGCTGCTCCATGAAGAGCTGCCGCAAATCTCTCCCTCCCTGCAGAAAATATTGCAGGAGCTGAAAAACTGTCCGACCATCATCTCTGACCGCAGGTGTACGATTGTCGGATGGAACGAAGCGGCCACGCGAGTTTTTCTCGATTTCGAGAAGATACCGCCCGGGGAGCGCAACATGATCTCCCTCTTGTTTGCGCGCAAGGAATTCCGCCGGCTGGCGGTAAACTGGGAAGATTTCGTCAGCGGCTTTCTGGCTATCTTCCGCGCCTATTACGGCCAGTATTTCGAAGACGAGTGGTACAACGGTTTCCTGGCCGGGATGAAGGGAACTTATCCCGAGTTCAACCGGCTGTGGGAACAAAGCAAGGTAAGCTCCGCCCCGGAAGTCCTCATCGAGTTCCGCCATGCCAAGGCGGGAAAAATGCTGTTCGAGCTGACGTCCCTGCAGGTCCGCGGCAGCACGGATTTGCGCTGCAGCATCTATACTCCCGCACAGGAATCGTCCACGGAGATGAAGCTGATGCAGCTCATGGACCGGAGCGTATAAACCGCGGGCGCCTGACGTTTCGGGCGGTAAAGTGGCCTCCCCCCTCCATGCACAGACCGCACGCCGAAAAAGCCGGTGTCCGCTTCGTTAAGCGGGCACCGGCTTTCGTGTGCGGCCCGGACTGCCTAAGCATCCCGGAGCCTGTTTCAGAAGCCCGAATGATACTTGTCCGGGCTGGAAGAATTGGACTTCGTGGCGGTCTTGTCCTTCTCTTCCTTCTGCTCCATATTTAAATCTTCCATCGGAATCGGATCGACATTTTGTTCGCTTTCGTGAAGATCGAAGAGGCTTTCGTTTTCGGTCGGATACTGCTCCGGATGGTCTCGGTTGCCTTTTTGCTGAGTCTGGCGTTCCAGTTCATGGCTCGTTTTTTTCGGTTCCGTCATGGGACTCACCTTCCTTCCGTAGATATACCTAAGTACCTCAAACCGCCCGCTTTCAAACAAAAGCCGCCTGAAAAAGAGTCTAGGGCGCCCGGCATTCCTTGACAAAAGAAAGCCTGCGCAGAATGCCTTTGCAGTCAGAGGAGGGAACGGAGAGAAAGAAGCTCCTCCGAAATTGTCTGTTTGTCTTTTCCGTTCTTCACAATGAAGACCCGGACATGATCCCCGCAGTTGTCCAGCTTTTTCAGAAGCTGCGGCCTTTTGTCCCGGCGGAAGTTCCACACCCATTTGACGAATTCCCAATCGAGCTGTTCGGGACAGCCTTCATTAAGATCCGGCCGCGTCCGGTTGTGGTACATGATGCGGCGTTTGATGACCCGGTAAACGGTCAGCCAGGACGGCAGATCGAAAAAAATGACGGCATCCGCAGCCTTCAGGCGCATATCCAGCGTTCGGCCGTAATTTCCGTCCATGATCCACGCAGGTTCGCGGATCAGCTTCCCCAGAAATTCGTCCCATTCTTCATTGGGGGTCGGCACCCAGCCGGGCTTCCAGTAGTACGCGTCCAGATGGTAAAGAGGCAGCTCCAGCTTCTCGCCGAGTTCCCGGGCAAAGGTCGATTTCCCCGAACCGCCGGGTCCGATCAGTAATAGTTTCATTCCTTCTCTTCTCCTGTTCTCCCCCGATCAGGCGGTTGTTTTCGCTCTTTTTAGAGACAGCCGGAAAATTTTATCAGATTTGCCATAACAGCGCAAGCTCGATTCGGTGCCAGCCTGAAAAAGGCCGTTCCTTCTCATTCCTTCGCATCCAGAATAAAGAAAACGCTTGAAGACAAACTAAGGAGACTTCACGAGTAAAGGCAGAGGATACGCCATGGCATTTTTTCTTCGCGGTTTTTCCAAAATTGCAAACCGTCCTCCCAAACGCCCGGCGAAGGAGTCGTCAAAAGAGACTACGGACAGCGGCGCTCCGGCAGCACCATGCGGCACGGAGGAACCGGAAGGCGCTTCTCTGGCCGAGAGAACCGGCTGGCTGAAAGCTCGGCTCGCCCACTGCTCCGATGTCGTTTATCACACCTTTACGGCGGGGATGAATACGCCCTGCCTCCTTGTTTTTATCGAAGGCTCCGTGGATCGGAACGATTTGCAGCAGAGCGTGCTGAAAGTGATTCTCGGCGACGGGTTCGTGCAGGACGAAGAAACTCTTGCCGGAAATCTGTTCGAACGTAAAATGCTTCCCGCCGACCGGCAGAAAACGCTCCTGACGATGTCGGACGCGCTCCAGGATATTCTGGAGGGCAGCGCCCTGCTCCTGCTTGACCGGGAGCCCCGCATGATGTCGTTCGGACTGAGCTCCTATATCAAAAGACAAATCGACGAACCGAACAGCGAAACCGTCATCCGCGGGCCGAGGGAAGCGTTCGTCGAGAGTATCCAGGACAATTTGTCCATGCTGCGGAAACGGCTCCGAACGCCCGATTTCAAATGCACGGAACAAATTATCGGCACGAAGACCCGTACGCGGGTCATTACGGCCTACATGGAAGACGTCTGCAATCCCTCTCTGGTCGAAGAAGTGGCCAGACGGCTGGCCGGCATCGACATCGATTCGGTCATGGGCTCCAGCTATCTGGAGGAGTTTATCGAAGACAATCCGTACTCACCTTTTCCGCAGCTGCAGTATACGGAACGTCCCGATGTCGTCGCCTCCGCCCTTCTCGAGGGCAGAATCGCCATTATCGTGGAAGGCACGCCCATTGTCATTATGGCGCCCACAACCTTGTTCATGATGATGCAGTCCGCCGAAGATTATTACCAGCGCTTCTGGGCGGGATCGTGGATCCGCTGGATCCGTTACGTGTTCCTGTTCGTGTCTCTGCTGCTGCCGTCCTTTTATATCGCCGTCACGACGTTTCATCCCGAAACGATCCCCGAAAGAATGCTGATTACGATCGCTTCGTCCAGAGAAGTCGTCCCGTTCTCGGCGTTTGTCGAAGCGCTGATCATGGAAGTATTCTTCGAAGCGCTGAGGGAAGCGGCCACCCGTATTCCGAAATCGGTCGGACAGGCCGTCTCCATAATCGGCGCGCTTATTATCGGGACGGCAGCCGTACAGGCGGGCATCGCCTCCGCGGCGATGGTCATTATCGTCTCGCTGACAGGCATCGCCTCTTTTATTATCCCGCACTACGATCTCGGGCTTTCCTTCCGGCTGCTGCGCTTTCCCATCATGATTCTGGCGGGCGGATTCGGACTCGTAGGCATCGCCTGCGCCATGATTTTGATTTATATCCATCTCACGGAGCTGAGGTCGTTCGGCATCCCCTACCTGTCACCGGTCGTGCCGATGGTTCCGAAAGATCTGAAAGATATTTTCGTGAGGGCACCCTGGTGGACGATGATCACGCGGCCCAAGTTTACTTCCTCCCGCAATCTTCACAGGCAGAAACCCGATGGCCGCAGCTGGGCAAATCCCGCCGAGGAAGGAGATTGAACGAGCATGCGCATGACGGCAAGATTAGCGGGCATCTTCCTTTCTCTCCTCATGCTTGCCGGGTGCTGGTCCTCCGTTGAACTGAACGACCGGGCATTCGTACGGATCGTAATGGTGGACAAGACGGACGACGGATATGAGCTTGTGCTGGGCATGCCCCTGGCGAACCGTTTGATACCCGGCGAAGTGGGCGGCTCCTCCCAATCCCAGGGCCAGCCTTTTACGTATTTTTCGAAAATCGATTCGAATTTAAGCGACGCTTTCCGTAAAATTCAGAACGATCTCTCGCGGAAAATCACATTCGGACAGACCCGTGTCGTCATCATCGGGAACCGGTATGCGGAAGAAGGAATCGGTTCCCTTCTGGATCTGATCGCCAGGGAGCCACGTGTGCATATCAATGCGAACTTGTTCGTAACGCACGGCCCCGCCGACCAGGTCATCCAGCTGCCTCTGACGATGGAACGTTTTCCGTCCGACATCTTCTACGCGTACGGCCGGCGTAAAATCGCGACGTCGATCAATTTTAAGGATATTCTGAAAGCCCATTACATGGGCGGGGATTTTTTGGCGACCCGGCTCGTATTCGGCAAGACGGGTATTATGAACGAATCCAACGAACAGAACTGGATGGGTCCCGACGGAGCGGCGGTGTTTAAGGGCGACAAAATGATCGGCTCCCTGCCGGGCCAAAAAGCCGCCGGGGCATTATGGATACAAGGCAAGCCCGAAACCCGGGAGATCACGGTGCCTTCCCCGACGGACGGTAAAGTCGTAAGCCTGCTCGTCGAACGGAATTCGACGCGGATCCGGCCGCTGTTTATGGGGGATACCCTCACTTTCGACATTGACGTAAAAACGGACCTGGATATCGTCGCTTCTTACTCCTCGATTAATTTAAAGGATCATAAGCAGCTTAAGAAAATGGAAAAAAGCGTGGAAGACAAAATCAGGCAAGATGTCGAACACTCGATCCGATTAACCCGGCAGATGGGCACCGACGCATTCCAGCTCAACCGATACCTGGAATGGAAATACCCCAAGCAGTGGAACCGGCTCAGTAAAGACTGGGATGAGTTTTTCAGCAAAAATGTGGAGATCCGCTGCACGACGGACGCCACCATCCGCCGAATCGGAGTAGTCAAGAAAACGTTCACGATCGAGCCGCGAAAGGACAAGGAGGTTTCGAAATGATTGCCGTCCTGTTAACGTATGCAATTGTCATGAGGTTCCAGTGGAGATATCTTGTACGCTGCGGCAAAAAGAAACGGACTTTCGCCGTTTCGCTAAGCGTAACAGGAGTTCTTTGCGTCTGCATGCTGCTTCTCCAGCATTCGGCGAACGGGGAATCGCTGATCGAATGGCTCGAAATCGTATTCGGCTCCATGAATGTGACGTCTTAATCCGCTAAAGGAGGCAAACATGGACAAAATAACCCCTTTGCAGACTTATATGCTGTTCACGCAGTATCTTTTGTCTACGCTGGTCAGTTTTCTTGCGGCACCCCTTATCGATAATGCGGGATATTCGGTCTGGATTCCCGTCATTGCCGGCTGCCTCCTGGGAGGCGTTCTCACCTACCTGGCTTACAAATTAAGCTGCCGCAGACCCGGACGCTATATGGCAGAGTATGGCCAGGAGATTATCGGACGGCCTCTGCATTACTTGTTCGTCCTGTTTATGGCTTTCGTGTATTTGTTTACGGCGGCGCTTGTCCTGAGGCAATTGACGGACTTCATCGTCGAAATTTACCTGCCGGGCACTCCTCTCTGGGCCGTGGCCGGCCTGCTCGGACTATGCACGACAAGGCTTGTCCACTCGGGCGTGACGAATATTTTCCGCTCGACGCAAGGTGTGTTCTTCTTGACGCTGGCTCTTGTCGTGCTGGTTGCCGTAGCTTCCTGCCAGGATATCGTACCCTATTCGGCCGTATCCCTCATCACCAATTTTGACGGTCACGGCATTTTTAAAGCAACGGCCATTATTACGGGCCTTTTCGGAGAAATGACGTTTATCGCGCTGTTTTTCCCCAAATTCAAAAGAACGGGACAAACGATGAAGGCACTGGTATGGGCGATCGTCACCGCCGGGATTTTGACGCTGGGAAATCTCATTCCGATGGTGCTCCTTTTCGGCCCTTCCCTGGCAGCCAATCTGACTTATGCCAACCTGGAAATGACCCGCTACATTCAGCTCGGCAATTTTATCCAGAACATGGACCCGATTCTCATTCTGATGTGGTTATTTACGCTGCTCGTCAAAATCAGCCTTTTCCTGTATATCTCGGTGATCGCGATCACGCAGACTCTGAAAATGAAGGATACCCGGACTCTCACACTGCCTTTCGGTGTTACAGTCGTCTTCCTCTGCCTCTGGATGGTGAAATCGTCCGAAACACTGGACCGGTTCGCCGGTACGGCCGAGGTACCCATGATGCTGCTGGCGGAGCTGATTCCCGTCTTGTATTTGCTGGCCGACATGTTCCGTTCCCGGTTCAAAAGGAGGCAGCCCGTTAGAAAGCCTTCCACTTGAACGGCGAAAATGGCTCCGGCCTGAAGATCGTTCCGGCGGAATCCGCACATAAAAAAGGCCGCTCCCGTGTACGGACCGGCCTGTTTGCCGACAGCTTTTTTCCGCTGCGTTTATTACGCGCCGTCTCCGCTTAGAAGATCGTACAGGCGCTTCAGAACAGCCGCCTCCGCCCACAAAGGAAGCGGCTCGTCGAGTTTGTCTTTCCATGCCGGATCGGTCAGTAAGCCTTTCTCGTAAAGCCAATCCACGCCTTCTCTTTTCCAGTCCGGTACTTCCGGTTGAACCCCCGGATTCAGTCCCATCGCTTTTGCCACCCCGTCCCCTATGGCGTTCGCCAGATTTTGAAGTACGTCGGAATTGCCGAGCAGCTTGCCGTCCACGGCGTTGTCGATAAACAGGTTTTCAAGAAGCACGGCGGACATATCCGTCTCCCGCAATACCGCGAAATCCGCTTCTTTCTTGCCCCGGTCCGCGACCCCAAGGGTGCTTAAATACTTGAAAACCGTATCATGCACAATTGTGCGCTTCTGACCCGTCACTCCGCCCGAAGTGCCCGGATATACATACGATTCAAATCCTTGTCCTCCGCCGGCATTGATATGAATGGAGACGAAATAAGCCGCTCCCCAGCCGTTCGCCAGATTGGCGCGTTCGGACAAGGCGACGAAAACGTCGGTACTCCTGGTCAGCTTCACATTGGCAGCGTACCCGTTTACGAGCCGGTCCCGGACCTGCAGCGCCAGGGCAAGCGTCAAGTTTTTCTCCAGCAGTCCGCTGCCCGAAGCGCCCGAATCCGTGCCGCCGTGGCCGGCGTCGATCACGATAAGCGGTTTCAAAGGACCGGGCGCCGGAGCTGCCGCCACCATACTGTCGTAAAGCTTCAAGACGGAATGCCCGTAGGATTCTCCCGCTTCCAGGGCAGCCTGCAGGCTGGCATATTTTTTCTTGTCGTAGCCGGGAACGGCCCAGCGGCCGGCAAGATCTTCCCAGTTCGGCGCGGCGCCGCGCGTGACAAGCGAAAACCGCGGATCGACGACCGTCTCCCCCGCCGGGAGCGGATTTTGGGACGCGTAAGCGAAAAGATGCTGAATCTGAGCCGTAACCCCGTCCTTGATTGTCGGAAAGCTGTTGCCGGGAACTCCCCCCGTCGCCCCGATTCCCGCGAAGTTGTTCTGCTCGGGCTTGACGTCTCCCCCGAACCGGAACCAATTCGTTTCGTGAATGGACTGAGCGACGGCGGCATCGCCCCGGACACCGTATTTGGCACCCACGCTCAGAAACTGCCTGGCTATTTCCGTGTTGAAGGACGGATTAACCTTGCGAATGAATGCTGTGATGACATCTAACGAAGCTTGCGAAGTGCCCATGATCGGATGCTGGGATACAGCCATTCTCCTCACCTCTTCAACGTCATGTGTGATAGGACAGAATATGCCGGCTTTCTTCCGGCGGCGAGTGTGTATGTCCTATCCCCTTCGAATATAGCTCAAACGCCCTTGTACACGCGAGAAAAATCCGCAAGAAGGCAATTTAACCCGCCAGACAGTCAAAAAAGACCTTCTCCCGGAAGAGAAGGTCTTTAGAATAGAGCCGAAATGCTTATTTAAACACTTTCACGCGGTCTTCAAGCGGCGCGAACTGTTTCTCGCCGGCTTCCGCGGCAGGCTTGCCGAAAGGCATTTGAGCCACGAGTTTCCAGGTGGCCGGCACGTTCCATTCGCTGCGCACCGCTTCGTCTACGAGCGGGTTGTAGTGCTGCAGGGTAGCGCCGAAGCCTTCGGCTTCCAGACTCGTCCAAACGACGAATTGCAGCATGCCGGAAGAATGGTGGGACCAGATCGGGAAGTTGTCGGCATAGGCCGCGAATTGCTGCTGCAGCCCTTCCACGACCGCTTGATCTTCGAAGAACAGCACCGTTCCGTAGCCGTTTTTGAAGAGCGTCATTTTCTGGGCGGTTGCTTCGAACTTCTCGCCGTCACCGACGATGCCGCGCAAAATTTCCGTAGTAAGATCCCAGAACTTGTCATGCTGTTCGTTCAGCAGAACGACCACCCGCGCGCTTTGGGAGTTAAAAGATGAAGGCGTATGTTGAACAGCTTCGTTTACCAGTTCTACAATTTTTTCGTCCGAGACGACGGCGTCTTTGCTGATCGCATAGATCGAGCGTCTGTTTTTTACAGCAGTATTGAAATCCATGATTTCTTAGCCACCTCTTTTTTGTAAGTTACCTACTTTTATAGTGTAACCTATTTCAAACAAAAAAGCATCCTTTTTTTACAGCCCCCCAAAAGTATTTTTTCGCGCACAAAAAACGGCTGAATCTCCTGCTTCACTAATCGGAAGCAACGAGTATTCAACCGTTTTGCAGCCACGTCCGCGTGCATCCGCAGCCCCGCCGCCGATGCGGACGACTACGAAGTGCGCGCTTCGTGACGCTTGACCATGAAATAATAACAAAGGATGGCGCCGACATCCGCCGATGCGATGACGATGCCCATTGGTACGGCCGTACCGCTTCCCGCGATTCCGACCAGCGGCGCGACGAGTCCGCCGAAAATAAACGAAAGCAGACCGAGCAAGGCCGAGGCGCTGCCGGCGGAATGCCCGTAGTTCTGCATCGCCAGGGAAAATCCCGCCGTGTTTACGATCCCGACGCTCGACACCACGAAGAACAGCGGAATCAGGATAGCCGCCAGTCCGGCTCCGGCAAGAATCATCGTAAGGAGCGCGACGCCTCCGAGACCGGCAATGACCAGGCCGCTGACCAGCAGCTTCGTCTCGCTCACCCTTCCGGCGAGGCGCCCGGCGATTTGACCCGCCAGGATGATGCCCAGGCCGTTGATGGCGAAGAAGAGGCTGAACATCTGGGGCGATGCGCCGAAAATGTTCTGGATCACGAACGGCGATCCCGAAATATAGGCGAACATGGCCGCGGCCACAAGCCCCTGCGACAGCGCGTAGCCCATGAAGATGCGGTCGCGCAGCAAGGTTTTGAATACGGCGACCGTCTGCTTGACGCCGCCTTTCGTTCTCCTGCCCGGGGGCAGCGTTTCAGGCAGGCCTTTCCAGGATGCTAGCAGCATGATGACGCCGATCAAGGCCAGCACGATAAATACGCCCTGCCAGGAGGTGAACTGGAGAAGCTGCCCGCCCGCAATAGGCGCAAGGATCGGGGCCACTCCGTTAATAAGCATCAGGAGCGAGAAAAACCGCGTCAGCTCCGGTCCGCTGTACATGTCCCGCACGACCGCGCGTGAGAGCACGATGCCCGCAGACCCGGCCATTCCCTGTATGAAGCGGAGCACGATAAGTCCCCAGATCGATGGGACGACAGCGCACAGCAAGGATGCGGCCGTATAGATCGCAAGTCCGGTCATAAGCGGGGCTCTGCGGCCTTTGATATCGCTGATGGAACCCGCGAAAACCTGCCCGATCGCGAGGCCCAGCAGGCAGGAGGTCAGGCTCAGCTGAGCCAGTGAAGCCGTCGTATGCAGATCGTCCGCCAGCCGCGGAAGCGCCGGCAGATACATATCCAGCGACAGCGGTCCGAAAGCCGACAAGGAACCGAGAATGACGGCAAGCGTAATTTTCCGCGAACGGCCTGCCCCTTCCGATGAGGCAAGACTGTTGTTACTCATCCGATTCAACCCTATCTTGTGAAATTTTGATTGCTTTGTCCGTTCCTACTATAAACGAAAGCTCCCGTAAAAAGAACAACGTTTACTGTAACTTATAAAGTTACAAGCTGTCAACACCCTCCGGGAAAGCGGCAAAAAAAGCGGAACGTCCGCATGCAGACGTTCCGCTTTCCTTTTCCTTCCCGTTATCGCAGCCCGCCGCGCGCCAGTGTGCAGACTCACCGCTTGAGGCTCGCGCGCACGACTTGCCCGTAAAGGCATGCGGGCTGCACGTGCGGGCGTGCGGGTTGCCCCGCAGCCAGCCCGCCGCATTCGCCCAAGCCTTCACGGCCTGGCAACGCCATCATGCCGGCTGCGGCGGAAGCTGCGCCGCCCTTCAAAGCGTGAACACGCCCCCGGGAGCATGCACTCCCGCCGCGCGGCGGCTCTTACAAATAAGCCGGACGCACACAGACCGGCTTCGACACCGCGGCCGACTGCCCGGTATACTGCAGCCTGCCGCTGGAGCGGTCCACCCGGAACGTCGCGATGTTGTCCGTGTCGCGGTTTGCCGCGATCAGGAACGCGCCGCCCGGCGTCAAGGCGAAGTTGCGCGGATGCTTGCCTTCCGCGGACACATGCTCCACAAGCGTGAGCTTCCCGCCTGCCTCGTCCACCGCGAACACCACGATGCTGTCGTGACCGCGGTTGGAGCCGTACACGAATGCGCCGTCTTCCGAAACCACAATCTCGGCGCAGATGTTCTCGCCCGTGAACCCTTCGGGCAGCGTCGTCACCGTTTCGATCGGCTCAAGCACACCCGTCTCTTCGTCATAACGAAGAGACGTTACCGTGGAGTCGATTTCATTGATGACGAACGCCAGCCTGCCGCCCGGGTGAAAGGCCATATGGCGCGGACCCGCACCCGGCGGCACAGGAGTTTCCCCGTGCGGCTTCAGCACGTTGTTCTCCGTATCCAGGGCATAGGATACGATCCGGTCCAGACCCAGATCCGGCACGAACACGAACCGGTTGTCCCGGCTGAAGAAAGCCGAGTGCGGATGAGGCTGCTCCTGACGCTCTGGGTTGGGGCCATGGCCTTCATGCTGCTTCACGTCGAGCAGTCTGCCGAGCGTGCCGTCCGCCCGCAGCTCGACGAGACCGACCAAGCCGCCGTGATAGCTCGCCACAACGAGGTAGCGTCCGCTTGCGTCTCTCTGGATGTGGCAGGTCGGCGCGTTTACGGTGACGGCATGGTTCATTTCCGTCAAACTCCCCTTCTCCGGATCGACGGTATACGAGTACGCGGAACCCGTCCGGTTCCCTTCGCTCGTCGTTCCCTCCGAAATGGCGTAGAGCTTGCGTCCCTGCACGTCCACATTCAGGAACGTCGGATTTTTAAGGCCGGATACTTCATCCAGCTTCGTGAGCCCGCCCGTTTCTTCATTTAATTCCATCACATAGACACCAGGACCTTCCGGTTCCGCATAAGAACCGACAAAGACCAGCAAACGTTCTCCTTGACCGGACATTCACATTCCTCCTCATGATAAGTGCTTGAACAACCCGTAATGTTATGTAAGTGCTGCGCTTTCTCCTCTAAATGTACACGCTTCCTGCCGCAAAAATCAAACTTGTTCTCCAAAACGGAAAACACCCATACAGGGAGACACTTCCCCGATGGGTGTCCGAACGCTTCTCTCCTCCGCTCTACCTTACTAGCGGGACAAAAGCGGTTTAAGCCCGGTAATCATTCCTTCCATGGACCGGGAGCATTTCTCAAACATCCGTTTGGCTTCCGGATCGTTCGTGGACAGGCCGAACATCTCGATATCGGCCTCGCATTTCTTAAGCAGGGCGAGCAGGGCCGCTTTCTTCTGAGGCTGGGGAACCTGCAGCTTGTCGTCGAACAAATCGACGTAAAGCTCTCCGTACGAGTCCACTTGTCCCAGAAAAACGTTGTCGATGGTCGCGTCCATCGTTTCGAGCTGCGTCTGAAGCCAGCCCCGGTTCAGTCCGATGGCGGCCAAAGGCTCGTCAAGCGCTTTGCCGTCCATAATAACGGCCTGCGGCTCTTCCGCCGGACCGACTTTGATGCCGAGATGCTTCGGGGTCAGAGGCTGATTTTCCTTTTTCAAAAGCACGTTGATTTCACCGCTCGCTTCCATCACCGCAAATTCGACGTCGGCTGCCTGGAATACGTTTTTCCGGCGCAGGCTCTGCAGCAGATCGTCCGTAGTCAGCCGTTCCTTCTTCAGGTTTTCCTCCATAATCTTCCCTTTTTTGATAAGAATCGTCTCCCGGTTATCGATGAGATCCCGGGCGGCTTTGCTTTTCAACTGGAGAAAACCGATTCCGACGGCGGCCAAAATCCACACAAGCAGAGCTATAATTCCCAAATACCAGTCGGCGGTGCGGTTCAGCGTTATATAGACGGCCAGAACGGCCGCCGCGACTCCCGTTGTCACTTCAAAAAACGTCAACCGGCTGTTCTGCCTCTTCCCGAGCAGCTTCGCCGCGGCTAGTACGATGACGATGACCATCACGGTACGCAAAGCAACCACGATCCAATCCGGCATGATCCGGTCCCTCCTTCTTCGTCTTTCCTTGAATTCATCCTTGGGGTTCCTAAAAAAAGTTGTCCTTTTCCGCGGCGTTTTATTCTTTCGCGCCGTCATTTGTCCGCCTTTCTTTCCAGCCGCAAACGTGAATGAAACGGGTTAGGTGCGGTTAGATTACGTCTTGTTCATTGAGAAACAGGAACTCTTGATAAGGAGGTGTTGACCATGACAGTAGGCTCCCAAGTAAAAACTTGCCTCGCTTCCCTGAAAAGCGCCCAGGCGAGCCTGGAGGCGTTTGCCCTGAGCACGCAAAACCAGGAAGCGAAATCGCTGTTCGAAAATGCCGCCAAAACTACTCAGGAAGTCGTTTCCCAAGTACAAGGGCGCGTTGAGCAGCTGGAAAACGAAGAACCGCAATATCAAGGTTTCTGACCGTGTTAGAAACCAGCTCTGCCGGCTCGCCCGGCAGGGCTGGTTTGCATTCGTACGTTTACCAGCATACGCCGGCAGGTGGCAGGACTTAGCTGCCCGACGGACGTGTATTATGCCGTCAGGATGCAAACAATGAAACCAACTATCGTTGTGCGAAAAGGATGTGAACCTGTTGGCGATCCCTTATGCCGATTGCGATTTTTCACCGATGAAGCAGAATTTGAAAGACGACCTGGAAAAGCTGATTTCCCGACTTCAGCGGAGCATCCAGACACTCGACGAGGAAAATCACTGTATGCTGGGCGAAATTGAAGGCATTAAGGAAAATTTCCTGAATATCGAGTCCCGGGCTTCCACTTTCTATTTGAACTGTTACCTCTCGCCTTTTACCGATAAATATACGGAGCTGTCCGTCAGTGTACAAAATTTGTCCAAGCGGCGTCACGGCGCCTTGATTGTCGTGCAGCGCAACGACTCGCTCGACGGGCTGATCCAGCCGGGAGTGAACATCGGGGCTTCCGTTACACAGTCCTTGCTGGAGTCTTTGTTTTATCCCGGAACACCGCTGCACGACGGCGCCGTCCTGATCAAGTTCAACGAGATCGTTTCCGCCAAAAACATTCTCCCCCTGTCCCATATCGTCCAGGCAGAGCCCAAGCTCGGCACGCGGCACCGGGCGGCCATCGGCATTACGGAACTGAGCGACGCCATCGTCCTTGTCGTTTCGGAAGAAACGGGCCGTGTTTCTTTTGCCTCCAAGGGATATTTGTATCCGGTCGTTCCCCGGTAAATGCAGCTTCCGCGCAGCAAAAAAACCCAGCATCGCTTCGATGCTGAGTTCGTGCCGGCCGTGTAAGGCCGGATAAAGACGGATGACAGTCGACTACCCGCTTGAAACGAAACCTTGCCCGGATCGCCCGCGCTCATCGGCAAGGTCGCCATGCTTCTTGCCTTCAGCCCGGTAGCGTGTTCCGCTTCGAACTGCGGACAGCGGCTTAAACCGCAATCCTGGGCCGAATAAACCTCTGCTTTGTATAGGGCTGCGCCCTTATGACCGGGACAGTTACCGCTCTTGGCAGCTTCGCCGCGGCTTCCGCTCAGCTTTCCGTCTGCCGGGAGCCCGGGAACAGACCGTCTACCGCCAGATAGCGGCTGCCCGTCAATACCAGAAGCAGCGAAAGAGCGAACAGCGCAAGATCCAGCTCGAAGCCCGCGGATTGGCCGTTTCCGGTAAACCCGGCGGAAAATTTGACGCTGAACATCGCCCCGATCATCAGCACGCCGAACAAGGCCGCAGCGATCCGGGTTCCGAGACCGAGAATGACTGCCGCTCCCCCTACCGTTTCAATAACGGCCGTTACATACGCCAGAAAGCCGGGAAGGCCGATGCTCTCAAACCAGCCGGCGATATTGCCCAGCCCGCTTTGAAATTTGTCCAGTCCGTGGACCAGAAAAGTTACCCCTAACACCAGTCTGACGATCAGCAGACCGATTTCCGTTTTTCCGTTCATTACTAACATCCTCCCATTATTGGTTTTATTTGGTTTTCGATTTATTCATATGGATTCGGCCCGGGAATCAGAATCAAAACTGCAGGCACAAGTAACTTAAGGTTCCGAATTCGTAATCCCGGTAAATCACCCGGGGAGCCGCTTCTTCTTGTCCGCTGCCGAGCGCCAGGAAAAACGGCACGAAATGCTCCGCTCTGGGCACGGCCATCCGGCTGTGGGGAGCGAGCGTTTCGTAACGGACCAGACTGTCCGTATCCCGCGTAAGCGTGCGTTCGATAAGCCAGTCGTCGAATTCGACGGCCCACGGCTCGGGTTCTTCCTGTCCCCAGTTCACCATCCGCAGATTATGGACCGTTACTCCGCTCCCGATGACCAGAATATCTTCTTCTCCGAGTCCACGCAGAGCTTCACCGATAAGAATTTGATTCTCAGGCGGAAGATGGGGATTGACGGAGAGCTGGATCACGGGGATATCCGCTTCGGGAAACATTTTGTAAAGAAGGGTCCATGAACCGTGATCGAGCCCTCTTCCGGAATCGGTGCCGGTCTCGATCCCCTTTTCCCGGAACATGCCTTCCAGCCGTGAAGCCAGCCCGGCAGATCCTTTGGCCGGATAAGTAATTTGATACAGTTCGTCCGGAAAACCGTAGAAATCATAAATCGTCTCGTACGCCCCGTCCGTCGAAGTCAAAGTCAGAACCTCGCTCTCCCAGTGAGCCGTAAAAATGACGATCGCTTTCGGTTTCCACTGTTGTCCCAATTCACGTAAAAATGCCGTATACTTCGTATCTTGAATAGCCAGCGCCGGTGAACCGTGGGCTAAAAATAACGAAGGAATCATATGCAGGTCCTCCTATAAAAATTATTAAGTTACTTTTCGTAACCTAGTGTATGATTGTAACTTTATAATGTCAAGTAATTTATTTATTTGCCGTTACTATATTTTTATTAGCTAAATGAGCGTATACTGGAGGAAGGAGGGATGCCTGATGAAAGAATCGAACTTATGTCCCCGTTTCGAAAAAGGAATGCAGCTCATCAGCAAACGCTGGGCCGGCCTTATCGTTTATCAGCTGTTAGCCGGTCCGCAGCGTTTTTGTACGATAGAATCGAATTTGCCTTTAAGCGGGAAAATCTTGTCCGAAAGATTGAAAGAGCTTGAGCAGGAGGGGATTATCCGGCGGAATGTGTATCCCGAAACTCCGGTGAGGATCGAATACTCGCTGACCGAGAAAGGCCTTGCCCTGGAACCGATTATCCGTGAAGTGGAACATTGGTCTTCCGCGTGGCTTCAGCCCGAGTGACGTGCGAGGATTGACAGCGGGAATATGCGTACCTATACTATTTAGAGTTCGCATTTGCGCGTAAATGAAAATCGTCCGCATCTGTTTGACGGAGGTGAGACCTATGACCATCAGCAGCCGCTTTGCCGTAGCCGTTCACGTTTTATCGCTGCTGGAGCTGAATAAAGAAGGACGCAACACGTCCGAGTATATAGCCGGAAGCGTCAATACGAATCCGGTCGTCATCCGCCGGATTACCGGCATGCTGAATAAAGCCGGCTTGACCCGGACAAGCCCCGGAGTCGCCGGTGCCGCTCTGGGCCGTCCTCCCGCAGAAATTACCCTGCTCGATATATACCGGGCGGTTCAGGGAGACATGCAGGACGAGCTGTTCGCGATGCACGAGAATCCGAATCCCGACTGTCCCGTCGGCAAGAACATTCAAAGCACGCTCGAAACCCGGTTCAACCGGGCGCAGCTCGCTATGGAACGGGAGCTTGCCGGCGCTACGCTGGCCGACGTCGTAAGAGATCTCGCCCGCTGCGACTAATCCGCCCGGAGATTGTTACGCCGGGCTATCCCCCGTATGCATCGGTGAAAACGGATTCAGCTAAAAAAGACATCAACACTCCCGTTCAGGGGAAGTTTTGATGTCTTTTTTTGTGTACGCACCGGAATAATAACCGGAGACGACGGACCCGGAGACAACATCTCCGGCATAAGGAGCCCGTGGGCCTCCCGGTATATAAATCGCGGCAGCCCCCACACACGGGCAGGGCAGCCGCCAACCGGCAGCATGACGCTTTATTTGCCAGGAGCAGCGGGAACCGGGATGGACATCCGGCAGCTTCCCGCGTTGTTTGCAGGAGCAGCCGGCGGGTCTTACTGAGACTCATTTCTGCCGGTGCCGCTTTTTTTACAGGAACAGCCTTCCTGCTTGGATATGCTCACGCTGCCGTTCGCCTGCTCGAACACGCCGACCATCCGCGAAAGAAACGTATTAATAAGATCCAGCTGATCCGCCGTATAGTCCTTGCATACTTCCCGGGTCATATTTCCCAGCGGTCTGTACAGCGCCCTGATTTCACTCTGCTTTTCTTTGACCGGAACGATAATGACGCGGCGGCCGTCGTGAGGGTCCTTTTCCCTGCGCACGAATCCCGCCTGCTCCAGCCGGTCGATCAGAGCCGTGACGGTGCCTGTCGTCAATCCGGTCAGCCTGGCCAGCTCTCCGGCCGTGACCGGTCCTTTTTCGTTCAGAATATCCGCCGTTTTCAGATCGGTATGTATGACCCCAAGGGAATGTGCCGCATTTTGTTGAAAAAGAACGATACGCGTAGATAGTTTACGCATAAGCCCTGTCAGCTCCAGCACTTTCTCTTCATATTCAGGTAAAACGCTTGACAAGTAAAATTCCTCCTCATAAACTAGAAATTATCTTGAAAATCAAGATAATTGGGTTGACGGGATGTTTATTATTTTATCGAATAAACCTTTTTTTGCAAAGGAGATGTCTTCCAGACGCCGAAGAAGGATCGTTAATCTAGGACCGAAACTTATTCAGAGGAGGATTTCCCCTTGATTCAGAAAGACAACCATCTTAACAAGGTCGTAGCGGGGCTGCTGCTGGCCATTCTGATGTCGGCTATGGATAACACCATTGTCGCTACAGCCATGGGCACCATCGTCTCGGACCTGGGCGGCTTCGACAAATTCGTCTGGGTCACGTCCGCCTATATGGTAACCACGATGGCCGGGATGCCGATCTTCGGCAAGCTGTCCGACATGTACGGACGCAAACGGTTCTTTATTTTCGGGCTGATCGTTTTCCTGGTGGGCTCCGCCCTGTGCGGAATAGCCCAAAGCATCGTGCAGCTCAGCATTTACCGGGCGATTCAGGGAATCGGAGGCGGCGCGCTGCTGCCGATCGCATTCACGATCGTGTTCGATATTTTCCCGCCGGAGAAGCGCGGTAAAATGACAGGACTGCTCGGTGCGGTATTCGGCTCGGCGAGCGTGCTCGGCCCCTTGCTCGGCGCTTACATCACGGAATACATAAGCTGGCACTGGGTATTCTACGTTAACCTGCCGATCGGTCTCCTATCGCTGCTGCTCATCATGCGCGCCTACAAGGAATCTCCGCAGCATGTCGAGCAGCGCATCGACTGGTGGGGAGCGATTACGCTCGTCGTCGCGGTCGTGAGCCTTATGTTCGCCCTTGAGCTCGGCGGCAAGAAATACGCGTGGGACTCCGCTCCGATCCTGAGCCTGTTTGCGAGTTTTGCCGTGTTCTTCATTCTCTTCTTCATCATCGAACGGAAAGCGAAGGACCCGATCATCTCGTTCTGGCTGTTCAAGCGCCGCCTGTTCGCGACTTCCCAGCTTCTGGCGCTGCTGTACGGGGCCACCTTCATTATTCTGACGGTATATATCCCCATTTATGTGCAGGCCGTCTTCGGCGGTTCCGCGACGAACGCGGGCCTTATCCTGACGCCGATGATGCTGGGCAGCGTGGCGGGCAGCGCGATAGGAGGTATTTTCCAGACGAAAACGAGCTTCCGGAATCTGATGATTATTTCCGTCTTCTCGTTCCTCGCCGGCATGTACCTCCTCGGGGGACTGACGCCCGAAACGAGCAGAGCGCTGCTGACCGTGTTTATGATCATCGCCGGTTTCGGCGTCGGCTTCTCGTTCTCCCTGCTGCCTACCGCTTCGACCTACGATCTGGAACCCCGGTACCGCGGCACGGCGACCTCCACGAACTCGTTTCTGAGATCGTTCGGAATGACGATCGGCATTACGATTTTCGGCAGCATTCAGTCGAACGTCTTTACCGACAAAATCCAGGCCGCCTTCCAGGGAATGAACGGCGGCGGAATGACCGGAATCGATATGAGCAATCCGCAGCAAATTTTCCAGGCGGACAAACGCGCCCTGATTCCGCCGGAGATTTTAAACAAAATTATTCATGCTTTGTCCGAGTCGATCGCCTTCACCTTCATGGCCGCCGTCATACCGATCGTTCTGGCCGTGATTATCGTATTTCTTATGGGGAACGCCCGCGTCGTACCCGCCAAAGAAAAAACCGGACAGCCTTCCTGACCGGGTAATGTACGGAGATGAACAGCCCGAATGGCTGTTCATCTTTTTTTGTTGAAATTTGTCTGTTTCATTCGTTAAAATTCGGGTATATAAACCCAACGGATTAATTTTGAAACACATTTTATTCAGTCTCAAGGAGATGGTAACTTACATGACCGGTCTGCAAATTAATCCCCAGTCCCTCGCGGACTATTTATTTACGCATGCGGAACACGGCTTTGCTTTATATTCCCCCGACGGTGTCTGGATTCAGGTAAACGAGCCCTGGTGCCGGCTGTGCGGTTATTCTACCGAGGAACTCGCCCGCTTCACTTTAAAGGACCTAATCCATCCGGACGACCGGAGAGATGAAGACCCGGCAACTTCCGCACCCGACAGATATGTACAAAAAATCCGCTTCCTTCATAAATCCGGGCGGGAAATCCCCGTCCTGCTTACAACAAGCCGTCTGACCGGGAACTTGCCCGGCACTCCCGACTGTTATGTCCTGGAGGCGTCCGAGCTTTCATCAGACCTTGAAGACGCGCAAGCCTGGAATAAAATCAAGCAGCAGTACAGGCTCATTTCCGAACATTCCCGGGATATTTTCTATTATACGGCCCCGGACGGAACGATTCTGGACTGCTCGCCTTCCATCCGGCGGATACTGGGCTATTCGTCCGATGAGCTTATCGGGAACAGCGAGGATATGCTCTATGCCTCTCCCTCCCATTTACAAATTCAACCTTCCCCTGCCGGCGTCAGTGAAGAAAACATACGGCAAATCAAAATGATTCACAAAGACGGCCGACAGCTCTGGTTTGATTTAAGCGCGAAAACGTTAAGCGGCGACAGCGGCGAAGAGCTTTTTCTGCGAATAGGACAAGAAATTTCAGACCGCAAAAAGAACGAACAATTTATCGCGGAAGCCCAGCGCATCGCCATGATGGGGAGCTGGGAATGGGATATTTCAAGCGGCGAGATCTTTTTCTCGGACCAGCTCTTCCTGGTGTCGGGCATAGATCCGGAAACAGCGGTTGTTCACGGCATTCTGAGCCTGGTCAGCGATGATCTCCGCCCCGCTTTTAAAGAACAGCTCGATAAAGCTTTGACCGACAAAGAGCTCAGCTTCGAGTACCGGAGCCGGAGGGAAGACGGCGAAGACAGATACCTGCATATCCGCGGTCTTGTCACGTACTCTACTCAGGGCATTCCGCTTAAAATCAACGGAACGATCCAAGACATCACGGACCGCAAGCTGGTGGAGCGCAAACTCCAGGAAACGGTCGAACGCTATACTTCACTGAAAAAATACAACCACGACGCCGTTTTATCGATCGACCTGGAAGGAAAAATCCTGAACAGCAACCTGATGGCGCAGCAGATGACGGGTTACGCGGTTCACGAGATGATCGGCGCCAAATTCTCCGAGCTCTTCTGTACGGAAAATATTACGGATATTCTCGAAGCTTCTTTGAAAGACACCTCCGCTGAAAAGCGCATCGACAAAATTACCGACAAGCACGGCAACATCGTGGAGGTGCTGACAACGATCGCTCCCATCATCATCAGCGAAGCGAACGTGGGCTACTACATTATCGCCAAAGATATCCGTGAGCAGAAAAAGCTGATGATCGAGAAGGAAACCGCGGAAGCCACCAACAAAGCCAAGGGTGAGTTTCTGGCCATGATGAGTCATGAAATCCGGACGCCGATGAATGCGGTAATCGGGATGACGGACCTTCTGCTTGAAACAACCACCCTCAGCTCGGAACAGAAAGAATATTTGAATATTATCCGCAAAAGCGGCAACACGCTGCTCGGCATCATCAACGATATTCTCGACTTCTCCAAAATCGAGTCGGGCGTAACGGACCTCACCGAGGAACCGTTCGATATCCGTTCCTGCATCCTGGAGTCCGTCGATCTTCTGACGTCCAAAGCGATGGAAAAAAATCTGGAAATGACCTGTGCCATGAGCCAGAATATGCCTTCGGTCCTTCTTGGAGACGCCAAACGGTTAAAGCAGGTCCTTATTAACCTGATCGGCAATGCCGTCAAGTTTACGAGTGAAGGCAGTATTACCGTTTCCGTCAAAAAGCAGGCCCAGTCGGAAGGAGCCGTAAAGCTTCTGTTCCAGGTCAAGGATACGGGAATCGGGATTCCGAAGGAAAAAGCCGGCAAGCTGTTCCAGCCGTTCTATCAGCTTGATAATTTCATGACGCGCGAAACGCAGGGAACCGGGCTCGGGCTCGCCATCTGCAAGAAACTCGTCGAGCTTATGGGAGGCGAGATCTGGGTGGAGCAGCCGGAAGAATCCGGCGCTCATTTCCTTTTCACCGTCGTTCTCAAAGAATTGGACCCGGAAGTTGTCACGCCTCTCCCGGAGAATACGACCGTGGAGAAATCTCCCGGTCATTCGCTCAAAATCCTCGTGGCGGAAGACAACCGGATCAATCAGCTCGTCCTGGTCAAAATGCTGTCCAACCAAGGTCATACTGTCCGCGTGGTGGACAACGGCAGCGAGGTCGTCGAAGCTGCGCTGACCGAACGTTACGACCTCGTGTTCATGGATGTGCATATGCCGGAAATAAACGGCCTGGATGCGGCACGGATGATCAAGGAAGCTCTCAAACCGGAAGAATATCCGATTATCGTGGCCGTTACGGCAAACGCACTCAAAGGCGACCGGGAAAAATGCCTTGCCGCCGGCATGGACGACTATATCAGCAAACCGATATTCAGCCGGACCGTCAACGAAACGATCCGCAAATTTTTCTCTTTCCGGCAGGCGTAATACCGGCACACAACGATTCGCGCAGAAAAAGCTCCGTACAGGCTGAATACAGCTTGTACGGAGCTTTTTGACTTACGGGCGCTTGGCGGAATAGGCGGTTTAAGCCGCCGGATGCAGCGTAGTTGTCTGGGCGCTACATCAAATCGTCCAATACGGATTCTTCTTTGCGGAGGGGGTTTATCTCGCCGCGCAGCCAGACGAGCCTGAAGTTTTCGTAAGGAAACTCTTTGTTCTCCAGGAGCGCTGCGCTTGGACCGAACGCCTTCTCCACGGAAAACTGCTGGGACCGGTGCGCCAGAAGGGCCCGGGCTTTGATCTTCCAGCAGGGCGCGGTTTCGAGCCTGAGTACGGAAGGCTCATCCGCTTTTACGCCCGCGAAGGGCAGGTTGTAATACAACTTCTGAACGTGAGGACACCGTCCGCCGAGAACGGCCTCGTTCACCGCATGATGAACGGCGATGTGATCCGGGTGGCCGCTGATTCCGTCCGCCGGAAATGTCACGACGACGGACGCTCCCGTTTCGTTCAGAAATTCCGCCGCCGCTTCCGCCAGCACCGCCCTGTCCAGCGCGGCCAGCTTGCCGTCCGGCAGCCCCAGGTGCTTCACGGCCGATACGCCCAGCAGATCGCAGGCGGTCTGCAGCTCGATCTCCCGTGCGGCGGATAGCTGCTCGGGAGTCATGGGACCGAGCGGTCCCGGTCTGCCCGCATCTCCGCGCGTGGCGGACAGCAGGACGGTGCGTATTCCCCGGTCCGCGAGAGAACGGATCAGGCAGGCGCTCGCGAACGATTCGTCGTCCGGGTGCGCGTATATAAAAGCGACTACAGGGGCCATGCGTATCCGACTCCTTCCGGTTATAAGACTGACCTTTTCACAGCCGTTTCAGAACGATTTCTTCGGCGATGCCGTCTACGTGGAGATCTTTGCCCTCCAGATACCAGACATCCTTTTCCTCCATAAAAAAGGTGACGCCTCCGGCTTCGGCCGTAACGGCCGGGTAATGCGGAGCATCCTTAATGATTCCGAACGTAAAGGCATCCTCGCCGCCGCCGCTGTAACGCACGAAAATGCGAACTTGATCCCCGTCGCCGAATCCCCAGTCTTTCCTGAAAAGATCCGATGCGGTTTCCGTGATCTTAATTTGCATGCTTCGGCTCCTCCTCCCGATGACTCTCCCGAACCGTGGTTCACGATGAGTCGGCTATGTACGTAGTTTCGTTCCGGACCGTTCCGATCCGCTTCCTCCTTATTATAAGCCTTACACGGCCGTGTGGCGCAAGTACCGCTTGTTTTCCCCCGCTCCGGGAAGGGTATGTATACATAACCGACACATTTAGGAGGGAATGGACATGGAACAACCCAAAGGACAAGAAGTTCGCAACGAGAAAAATCCCGACCGCAATTCTCCCGAGCAGGAGCACAAAGTTGACCGCAAACAGGACATCGAGCCTCAGGCGGAGGAATGGAATACACGCAACGAGATCAGCGGCACCCATCAGGACGAGAACAGCCGCAATTTATAAGGACGAACGCCCATACGGCAATAAAAGAAAACAAGCGCCGGGACTGAAAAGTCCCCGGCGCTTTTTGCACGGAATAACCCATTATTTTACCCAGTTGCCTTTGCGGAAGACCGGCTCAATCGTGCCGTCAGCCAGTTCCCCGTCGATGTCGAGATCGGCGGAGCCGACCATAAAGTCGACGTGCGTCAGACTCACGTTGGCGCCTCTCTCCAGCAGTTCTTCCTGGCTCATCTTGGTCCCGTTCTCCAGAGTGAACGGATACGCGCTTCCGACGGCAAAATGGCAGGACGCGTTCTCGTCGATGCCGGTGTTGTAGAAGATCCGGTTCAAATTCGAAATCGGCGAATCGTGCGGCACCAGCGCCACTTCTCCGAGACGCTTCGCTCCCTCGTCGGTTTCGAACAGGGATTTGAGATGCTCCTGCCCGACTTCGGCGGTATAGTCGACCACGACTCCGTCCTTGAACGTGAGCTTGAACTTATCGACGAGACGGCCGCCCAGGTTCAGCGGCATTGTGCTTGATACCGTTCCGTTTACTCCGTCGCGCTTCGGCATGGTGAACACTTCTTCGGTCGGCATATTGGCGACGAAATAATCGCCCTGCTCGTTTTCGCCCCCGCCGCCGAGCCACAAGTGGCCTTCGGGCAGCTCCACGGTCAGGTCCGTTCCCGGCGCTTTATAATGCAGGCGGCGGTACTTCTTGCCGGTCAGCCGCTCATGCGTCTCGGACAATTGAGCGATATGATCTTTCCAGGCGGCGACCGGATCGTCCTTGTCGACACGGTTCATTTTAAAGATCGTGTCCCACATGACGGATACGCGCTCGTCCTCGGGCAAATCGGCGAAAACTTTGTCCGCCCACGCTTTAGTCGGCGCTTTGACGAGACACCAACTGAATTTATGGTTGCGCACATAACTCTGGAAGCGTTGTCTCGCGATCGAAGCCGCTTTGCCGGCACGGGAAATTTTGCCCGTATCGATGCCCTTGAACAGTTCCGGATCGGGCACCTTGATATTCAGCAGAGCCCCGTTGCCTTCGGCAAGCTGCTCCATCATTCTCGCCGTCCATTCCGGGTAGAAATCAAACGACTCGTCAGGCGCGGATTCGTACCGAATGCGCGTCGTCTGCTCGTCGCTCCAGTTAACCTCAACGAATTTGGCGCCCGCTTCGTAAGCTTTTCTTACGACGTGACGCGTAAACTCCACACTTTCGATCGGCGATTCGATGTACAGAATCTGTCCCGGTTGAATGTTAACGCCTACTTTTACGACCAGTTCGGCATATTTCTCCAGTTGTTTCTGGAATGATGTCATGAACGACAACCCCCTATGTAAATAATAACTGAGCACCCTTTTACTCTACTCCTCCTACTCCAAAAAAGAAAGTCCGCTCCAAATGACGGATGATTGATTGAATTTCTTCCCCCTGTCCGTCATCCTCTTATACGCGTGGAATCATCAATAAGAAGTCTTTATTTTTTCGAAAAAACAAGAAAACGGGAGAAAAAAGGCGATTTAAGCGCTATCACCGTCTTTATTCGAAATGAAACGCCTTCCTCTCTTCGTTATAATGTCTTGTAGTGATCAACGGCCCCGACTTTCCTGAGAGTGGAAAGTCACCCTATACACCAGCTGAACTTATACCAGAGGAGGATTCTCAACTTGCTTAGACAACTGAATAAAACCTGGTTTTCCAATCCGCGCAGCGACATTTTGTCGGGGATAACGGTAGCGCTGGCGCTTATTCCGGAAGCTATCGCTTTCTCGATTATCGCCGGGGTCGATCCCATGGTCGGACTGTACGCCTCGTTTACGATGGCGCTCGTCATTTCATTCTTCGGCGGCAGACCCGGCATGATTTCGGCGGCCACAGGAGCGATGGCGCTCGTTATGGCTCCGCTTGTCAAACAATACGGCCTGGAGTACCTGTTCGCGGCGACGGTCCTGACCGGAATCCTTCAATATATTCTCGGTCTGCTTAAACTTGGCAAACTGGTCCGCTTTGTGCCCCAATCGGTTATGACCGGATTCGTGAACGCGCTTGCGATCCTTATTTTTATGGCGCAGCTTACTCATTTTGCCGGTCAAAGCTGGGTCATGTACGCGCTCGTCGGCGTAACGCTTGCCATTATTTACATTCTGCCGAGATTCACGAAGGCGTTTCCGTCCGCACTTGCGGCAATTATCCTGGTTTCCATTGTTACCATTTCTTTCGGCATCGGGGTCAATACGGTCGGCGACATGGGCCGGATCACAAGCTCGCTGCCTTTGTTCCATGTACCGCAAGTCCTGTTTACGTGGGAAACCCTCAAAATCATTTTCCCGTTCTCTCTGTCACTTGCTTTTGTCGGGATTCTCGAATCGCTGCTCACGGCCACGATCCTCGATGAAATGACGGATACGCCGAGCGACAAAAATCGCGAAGTCCGCGGTCAGGGCGTCGCCAACGTCGTTACCGGCTTCTTCGGCGGAATGGCGGGCTGTGCCATGATCGGACAATCCGTCATCAACATCAAGTCGGGCGGGCGGACCCGTTTGTCCACGCTGGTTGCCGGTCTGTTCCTGCTGTTCCTGATCCTTGTGCTCGGCCCCGTCGTCGAGAAAATTCCGATGGCGGCTCTCGTCGGCGTCATGATCATGGTCTCCATCGGTACGTTCGATTGGAAGTCCATTCCCCAAATGGCGAAAATTCCGCTGTCCGACGCGCTGGTTATGATTGTCACGGTAGCGATTGTCGTTGCCACTCACGACTTGTCCAAGGGCGTCTTCGCTGGCGTTCTGATCAGCGCGGTCGTTTTCGCCTGGAAAATGGCCAAAATACGCACGACGGCAAGTATGGATGCCGCCGGTACCAAAACATATACCGTATCCGGACAAATGTTTTTCGGCACGATGACGCATTTCATCGAGCAGTTCGACTATATGAACGATCCGCAGCGGATCGTGATCGACTTTTCCCATTCCCACGTGTGGGATCATTCGGCCGTTACGGCTATTTCCAAAGTAATCCTGAAATACGATCTTCTCCAGAAACACGTATCCGTTACAGGGCTCAATGAAGAGAGCCGCCGGCTCGTAGAGCGGGCCGGCCTTGCGGCCCCGGGCGGACACGGCTAAAAGAAGCACGTTCCGGCAGTAAGGAACCGTCCCGTCTTGTACATGGGCGCGTTCCCCGCCGGAACGTGCTTTTTCTTTTGCCCGCCCGATCACGGTTCAGATTCAATAAGACGCAAAAAACGCCGGGACATGCATGGGCCGTCAGGTTGTGTTTTTATCTCCGATTGCGTTACTATGGAATAAAAACCGTCGCTGCTTACTGTCAGACGCAAGTAGGAATATTTACGCCTGTCTTCATCCGTGACGGAAGGAGGCCACCATCTTATGGAAGAAGTCATCATTGTCGGAGCCGGTCCTTGCGGAATCTCGGCTGCCGTCGAACTCAAGAAAGCGGGCATCCCCGCGCTCGTGATCGAGAAGCACTGCATCGTGAATTCCATTTATTTGTACCCGACCCATCTCCAGTTTTTCAGTACGCCCGATCTGCTGGAAATCGGCGATATCCCGTTCACGACGCCAAGCGACAAGCCCAGCCGCCAGGAAGCACTTTTTTATTACCGCAACGTTGCCCGCCATTTCGATCTGAACATCCGGAGCTACGAAGAAGTCACTTCCATTCGTAAGAAGGACGGCTGTTTTATCGTCACTTCCGTGAACCGCGGCGGGCGGCAGATCGAAACCGAAGCAAAGCATGTGGTCATTTCAACCGGCTATTTCGATACGCCGAACCTGCTCGGAATCCCGGGAGAGGACCTTCCGAAAGTAACTCATTATTACCGGGAGGCACATCCCTATACGAATATGAAGGTCGCCATTATCGGCGGCAACAATTCGGCCATCGATGCGGCACTGGATCTGATGCGCGTCGGCGCCGAAGTTACGGTCGTGTACCGGCAGGAGCAAATGTCTCCGTCCATCAAGCCCTGGGTGAGACCGATTTTCGAAAGCATGGTCTCCAAGGGCCATATCCGCATGCTTTACTCTTCCCGTGTCGTACAGATCGACGATCTCACGGTAACCGTCGACACCGGCGGGACGCAAACCGTACTCGATAACGATTTCGTTCTCGCTCTCACCGGCTTCCGGCCCGACCGGACCTTGATGATCGAATCGGGCGTGGAGCTTCAAGGCGAGCATCTGAAGCCTCTTTATGATCCCGAGACCATGGAATCCAACGTGCCGGGTCTGTATGTCGCCGGCGTTATCGCTTCGGGCCACAACGCCAACGAGATTTTCATCGAGACGGGCCGCAAGCATGGCGTGGCCATCGCACGCCACATCGCCTCGAAGCGGGATAACGAAGCCAACAGCTAAATCACCCCGGCTGCCGCTGCCTGGCAGAACGCGCCGCCGCGATAAGGAGGAACGAGCTTGTTCGAACGGAAAGATTACTTATTGACGATGATCACGCAGATGACCGAAGCGATTGCCACCCGTATCCTCAAGCTCCGCAAAGAGAAAAAGCATGCGGAAGCACTGGCCGCGCTCGGCGAGCTCTACGGACGGATGCAGCTGCCTCCGTCCAAGCTTCTCGGCTCCGTTCCGGAGGAAGACGCTCTGCGCATGCTGATGACGGGGGCCTCGCTGAGCGGCGAGAAGCTCTTGGCAGCCGCCAAGCTGCTCCGCGAGGAAGCGGACATTTACGAAGAAATGTCCGGGGAGCGCGAAGCTTACCAGCGCAGAGTCAATGCGCTGTATTTTTATTTGATGGCGGCCGAGCTGGGCGCGGAATCGGACGATATTTCCCTTCATGCGGAGATCGCCTACTTGAACCACCGGCTGAAAGCGTACCGCCAGCCTCCGCATGTCCTGTTCAAGCTCATGGAGTACTGCTCCGCCGCCGGAAGCTATGACGAAGCGGAGAACCTGCTCTATGAGCTGAAAGACAGAGGCGCTCCGGAAGACGCCGATCTTCCCGGGTGGGGCGCCGCCTTCTACCGGCGGCTGCTCGACTGCAGCGACGAAGCGCTGCAAGAGGGCAAGCTTCCCCGCGACGAAGTCGAAGCAGGCCTGCGCGAGTGGGAGGCCTCCTGGCCCCGGCTGTCGGCCGGCGGGACAGGCACCGCCGCCGGGAGCGCGGAGAGCATCGGCTGACCTGGCGGCTGCCGGCTCCGTCCGCTTCGCTCTCCACAGCGCTATTGCCGCGGCAGAGCGCTTTACCTGCACAAAAAAGACCGTTCCGCACAGCCTCCGCAGGCTGACGAAACGGTCTTTTTTTGTTGCCGCAATTTCCTGGCGGCTGCTTATGCGAATCCGTTGATCCGGTTTACTGAAGTCCGCGCACCTCGAATTCGTAGATCCGGGCCGCCGTATCCCCGCCCTGGCTCGCTTTAACGATGTTCAGCTTCACATAGCGCGCCTTCACCAGTGCTACTGCATCATAGGTTTCACCGGCGGTGTTTCCTGTAACCTCAAGGACGTCTGTCCACGTAACGCCGTCCGCACTCACCTGCACGGTGTAGCCGCTCGTGTTGAAGCCTGCCCATTCGCCGCCCGCTTCGGCATTTTTCAGGACGAATCCGCTGATGGTCTTCTCCGCTCCCAGATCTACCGTGAGCCAGTGAGGCAGATTGCCCAAGGCGCACCATTTGCTGTTGTCCGTCACTTTGCCGTCCACCGCGTTAGCCGCTCCTTCCGCGGGACCGCAGGCGTTGTCCGCTTTGGCGGTTTTGCCCAGCGCCAGGTTAACGGCCTCCCCCGCGTCTTTGCGGACGGTAATAAGCGCCTGTTTGGTCACGGAATCTTGGCCCGAGCTGTTTTTGGCCGTAAGCGTTACGCTGTACGTCCCTTCTTCGGCAAACGTCACGACCGGCTGTTTGTCCGTACTTGCGGAAGGGCTTCCTCCCTTGATCGTCCACTGCCACTCTTCGGTGACTTCCGTCGACTGGTCGATCAGCTTCACCTGCTCACCGGGAGCGACAAGCGTTTTATCCGTTTTAAAACGGGCCTCCGGTTTCGGATAAGCCGGCCACCCGATCGCCGTCTCGGCGGCCTGCCCCGCCCGGTACTGCCCGTTGACCGCGACCACCTTCAGTACGGTCGTGTCTTCTTTATTGCTTCTTTTCATCTCGGGAACATAGTAAACGTTATTGGGAGTAGCTCCTATGAACTCCTCTTTACCGTCCGGAAGCACCCGATAAATTTCATACTGCTTCACATCCTTGCCTAGAGCCGTCCACTCCAGGCGGGCATCTCCGTAAATGCCGTCGCGGAAATCGGAGCCGGTGACCTTAAGGTCCTTAACGGCCGGCAGAGGCGCCTGATTTTCTTCTTTGGCGCTGCTGACCGAAAGCTTGCCGATGTTGATCGCATAAGCCGGAATCGTTTCTTTGGAGCCAAAGACGAGCGAAATCGATGTCAGGCGTTTTCCCTTATAAGGCGTCAAATTAAACGTTTCGGTCGTCCAGCCCGGCTGAACTTTATCCTTCACGTCCAGATAAACGACTTCTTCCTTCGGACCCGCAAAAGTCAAGGCGACTTTCATCCCCGGCTTCTGTGAAGTTTTATAGGTAACCGACAGTTTAGTGGCCGGTTCGACGGTCAGGTCCGTCCGGTACAGCTTGAGCGTCGTGGCATTGGCCGGACTCAGCGTCCCTTCCACCTTGAGCGAACTGCCGCCGTAATAGGCGTCGGTCCAGTCGAAGCTCGGTTTAAGCGCGGTTCCTTTGCTCTCCGCCATCCAGCGCCAGGTCGGCAAAATATCCTGCAGGCTGCGGTTGTTCCAGCCTTTATCGCGCACTAGTTTGCCGTCCGCGTAGTACTGCTGCCCGCTTCCCGTGTTGAAATGCGTCACGAACGGCAGCTTGTTGACCGGGGATTGCTCGGCGACATAATGAGCCATGCCCTTCCAGGCAAGGTTTGTCTCCGTATCGGAAGGATTACCGTTCTGGCCGACCCAGAACTTATTCTCCCTGGCGAAAAAGTCCTTCATGTTCTCCGCGCTGTTAAACGCCCAGTCGGGACGGTAAATGCCCAGCGAAGTCGCCGCCAGCTTGCCTTTCGGGAACAGCATGTCCCACTGTATGCCGGTATCGTAGCCTTTGGCCTCGACGTCGATGCCCGCGAACAGCTCGTACGGGCTCCGGCCCAGGCTTTTCGCTTTGGCGGCCGAGCCGGCCAGGTCCTTCCACCAGAAGTTGAGGAACATGCTGTCCGAAACTTTCTGCTGCTTGTCCTGCAGGAACATCTCGTTCTTGTCGTTCAGCGCGTTCTGCCAGCTGATCGTACCGTCTTTGGTCATGGAATCGTACCACATGATCTGCATGGACGGGGATTTGCGGGCTTCCAGATAAGCCAGGAATTGCTTCATCTTCTGCGCATCCGCCGGAGTTCCGCCCTCGGTTTCCTGGTTAATGAACCAGCCGTCGAAACCGTACGTTTTCGCCACCTCGATCAGCTTGTCGGCTACCGGGAACGATCCGTCCGGCTTCTGCTGGAGCGTCTGCTTCACCCAGTCGTACTTGCCCCCGTACACGCTCGGCGGGAAAAATACGGTGCCCATGATCGGCACGCCGTTCTTGTGGGCCGCGTCTATCGCATCGGCGCTCGGAGGCACGATGATGCCTTCTCCGGCGGAGCCTCCCCAATAGACGAGCTTGTCCACGTACTGCCAATATCCGAACGTATTGGCCGTAAATTTGTCGGAGCCCTGGGAAGGAACGCCGCTCGTTCCCGCATTAAGCGCGGAAAGCGCCACGATTTTGGGCTCCTTGGACGCGTTTGCGTTCACTTTATCGCCCGTAAAGCGCTCTTGCAGCGGGATCGAGCCGCGGTTGAACTTCGCGTCGGGATCGGAACCCGGGCTCCATTTCAGCAATTGCTCCGGATACCAGTACGAGGAATGGGGCTGCGCCGCGGAAGCGGATAACCCCATCGCCGCGAACGCCGTGATGGATACGGCCAGACTGACGCCAATCTTTTTCATTTGTGACCTCCTATGTAAGTTGAGACTTTCGTAGGCAGCGGAACGGCAACAGCCCTTTGAGAATGACGCGCCGGACCGCTCTCGCTGCCTGATGAGCATTCTGAATAATTTCCCTCCCGTTTGTCGCCGGCTTGGCAATGATTACGCTTTCATTATAACAATGGGGTTAAATCCGTTCCTAGTGGACGAATTAAAGGTTGCATGTACATATTAAATACGTCTGGCGGAAATTTCCTTCATGGCCTCGCCGTGTCCGGAATCCATGTAAAAAAGCGGCCGCATCTCTGACATCGCCTCTCCAAGTAAACGATAGTACGTTTTTCGCATACTATCCGCTTAAATGGGGGGAATATCACGACCGCGGCCGCTTCTTTTATAGGAGGAGAAGGTGCCTTACTTTTTCTCCGCTTTCCATTTATCAAACTGTTTTTGAGCTTCGGCGATGACTTTATCGAGGCCGGCGGCCTTCATTTTTTCCATCGCTTTCGGCAAATATTCGTTGGGGTCTACGGATCCTGTCATAATGGCCGGGTAAAACTCGCGGGAGATGGCGGAAATGGCCGCCACTTCGGTTTTGACCGGATCGACGTCAAAGTTGAAACCGAACGTCGGCGATACTTTCGCCGAATCGTTAAACTTCTTGAACGCCTCCCATTTGTCGGCCGGTTCTTCTTTGTGCAGGTACGTCAGGTACATGTTTCCGAGTGCGAAGCCCGGCATCTGGAAGCCGTCTTTCATAGCGGGCAGATCTTCGATGACATTTTCGGACACTTTCTTGTAGTGCGTGCCTTCGATTCCGAAGCTGAACAGGTTGCGCAAATATTTGTCCGTGTTGAGCAGGTTCAGGAACATCATGGCGCGCTCCGGATTTTTGGAGTTTGCCGAGATCGCGTGCATCGCGCCGGAAGCCGAGCCGGTGAACACGACCGGGTCCTGCATCGGGGTCGACACGATGTCGTAGCCTGCGCTCCGGGACCAGCCCAGATCCGCGTACGGCTGTGTAATTTCGCGGTCCACGAACCATTTGCCCGTCTTGATATTGTCGATGCCGTCAAGCGTGGCGACATCTTTGCGCAAATATCCCGCCTGGTAGTATTTGCGGATCGTTTCCAGAGAAGTTTTCAGCTCGGGAGTCTCCAAAATATTGACGAATTTGAAATCCGAAGCGTTATCCTGGATTTTCATTCCGACCGGGAATTCGTCTCCGAGAATAAAGTCGTACGGAATATACGGCTTGAATCCTTTCGGCACGGCAAGCGGAGTAATGTCTTCCGGCTCGCCTTCCTTGATCTGCTTCAGGTACGGCTCCAGGTCTTGAAGCGTACGTACTTTGGTTATATCGATCTTGTATTTGTCCACGTATTTCTTATTGAAGCGCCATACCCACTGCTCGCCAAGCTCCTTGTTGACCGGAACGGCGTAGTTCTTTCCGTCGATTTTGGTTCCTTCGAGAAAACGGGGATCAAGCTCTTCCTTGATGCCCTTGCCGTATTTGTCGAGCAGGTCGTTCAGCGGCATAAACGCGCCTTTAGCCGCATTCGTCCGGTACTCGAACGCCCACGAAGACGTGAAGGCGATATCGAAATTTTCCCCCGACGCGGAAAGCACCTGCATCCGTTTGGAATAATCGCCCCAGTCGATCATCGTAATATCAAGCGTGGCGTTAATCTTTTCCTTCACATATTTATTGATTTCTTCCTGAACTTTAGGCAAGTCCCGCTGCGGACCGCCGATCAGGTACACTTTCAATTTAACTTCCTTCTCGGTCGAATCGCCGGCCCCCTGCTTGCTGTCTCCGCCCTCGCTTTTGCTTCCGCAGCCTGCGAGCAACGATCCGAATGCCAGCATCAGTACGAGCATAAACAGAAGCGCTTTTTTTCCCGCCATTCCTGAATCCCCCTGACAAAATAGTAATGATAACGCTTTCTTTACAGGCATGATCTTTCCCCCGGCCTTGTAAAGAAGAAGGCGCCGAAGCCTACTCCTTGACCGATCCGATCGTCAGCCCCTGGATAAAATATTTTTGGAAAAACGGATAAGCGAGCGCAATCGGCAGTGTTGCCAGCACAACCATCGCCATACGCACCGTTTCCGTCGGAAGCGAGGCCGCAATATCATACGACACGACCTTGGAACTGTTCTGAACGACAAAATCCATGTTGTTCTGAATGCGCATCAGCATCGTTTGAAGCGGAATCAGCGTCGGCTTGTCGATATAAAGCAGCGCATTGAACCAGTCGTTCCAGAACGCGAGCGTGCTGAACAAACCGATCGTCGCAATGCCAGGCAGTGAAATCGGCAGCACGATCCGCGTGAATACGCCGAATTCGGTCGCTCCGTCGATTTTGGCCGATTCTACAATAGCGTCCGGCACCGTCGTGGAGAAGAACGTCCTCATGACGAGAATATAGAAAGCGTTCAGCACGGACGGCAGAATGAGCGCCCAAATCGAATCGCGCAGATGAAGAAACTGGGTGACCACGATATACGACGGCACCAGGCCTCCCGAGAACAGCATCGTGAAAAAAGCGAGAAAGCTGAAAAATCTCCGCTGCTCGAAGCTTTTTCTCGATAATGCGTACGCATACGTGGCGACGAGATACAGCGTCAGCAGAGTACCCAGCACCGTCACCAGAAGCGTGACTCCGAATGACTGGAGCAATTGCTGCCCCGAGTTCATCAGAAACCGGTACGAGGCTGTGCTTAACTGGCTCGGCACCAGGCTGAAGCCTTCGATAGCGAGCGTTTTCTCGTCGGTGAACGAGATGATAATAATAAACAGAAACGGAAACACGCAGGACAAAGCGAACAAACCCACGCCGGTCGAGAATACGAAATTCCAGAACGGCGATATCGCATTCAAATCTTTCGGCTTCTTGCCCCTCCGGGCCTGTGCCGTCGTTCCTGCCTTAACCGATCCGCTCAAGTCTGACATTGCTGGCACCCCCTAGCCGGATCCTTGCTGCTTTTACATTTAAAAGACGGCATATTCTTTTTCGATTTTCCGCACCGCATAATTGGCCGTCAAAACCAGAATCAGACCTACAACCGACTGATAAAGCCCGGTAGCCGTACTCATTCCCGTATCGCCCATAACTGTCAGACCGCGGTAAACGAACGTGTCGATCACGTCTGTAACCGGATACAAAGCACCCGAGTTTTTTGTCACCTGGAAGAATAAGCCGAAGTCCGAACGGAAAATGCCGCCAAGCGCCAGTACGGTCAAAATAATCATCAGCGGTTTGAGCTGCGGAAGCGTTATGTACTTGATCTGCTGCCACTTGCTGGCTCCGTCGATCATGGCGGCCTCGTAATACGAACGGTCGATACCCGCGATTGCGGCGAGATAGACGACGCTGCCGTAGCCGATGTTTTTCCAGATGCCCATAAAAATCAGAATGTACGGCCAATATTTCGGTTCGCTGTACCAGTTGACGGAATCGGCCCCGAAGTACGCGAGAATCTGGTTAAACACGCCCTTTTCCATATTGAGAAAAATCAGCACAAAGTAACTGATAATAACCCAGGACAGGAAATAAGGCATAAACATGGCCGTCTGATACACTTTGGTCAGCCGTTTGTTCAGCAGCTCGTTCATGACGATCGCGAAACCTACCGCACAGACCAGCCCCAGAAAAATCAAAGCCAGGTTGTACAAAATCGTATTGCGTGTGATGATATACGCGTCGTTGGTGGAGAACAGGAACTCGAAATTTTTGAGTCCTACCCATTCGCTGTTAAAAACGCTTGCAAAAAAGCCGTCCGGATGAATACGAAAGTCTTTGAACGCCACGATCGTACCGAACATGGGCAGGTAGGCAAAAATAATAAACCAGATCGCTCCCGGCAGCACCAACAAGAGAAACGCCCGGTTTCTCACTAAACTTTTCACGATGCCAGGCACGGCGTTTTTCCCTCCTTTGCCTTTTCTTAGGTTGTCTTCTACGGTTGTTAATCCCCTATAATCAACAACGGCAGCTCGCGCGGGACTTTCCGTCTCGCTCCCGTTCTCATTATCTCCGCTGACCGCCTCCGCCGTATAGTTGAAAAATCTAATCCAAGATGGAGAAATTAAAGAAACCTTAGGCGATTTTATAAAAAAAAGCACGCGGATGCAGGTGCACACGCATGCTTTTCCTATTTTTACCTTTTGGTATACATGGAGCGGAGTTCCGTCGGAGATACGCCGGCGTATTTCTTGAACGTCCGGTAAAAGTAAGACGAGTCCCAATAGCCGACCTCCTGGGCGATCTCGGCCGTCTTCCGGTCCGTATGGAGAAGAAGGTGCGTCGCCCGCTCCACCCGGTACTGGTTCACATAATCCGAGAAGCTGGTTCCCACCTCCTGCTGGAAAAGCTGCCCGAGATAATTCGGGTGCATATGCAGCTTCTGGCCAAGCGTCTTCAGCGACAGCTCCCGGGAATAGTGCTCTTTCACCTGCTCCAGGATCGCCGCTACGTGAGGACTGTACTCGCGGGCCGCGTCGGAACGGCTGTCCAGCATCGCGTCCGCCACCCGCCTAATCTGTGCGGCAAGTCCGCTCAGCGTCTGAATCCGGGAAAGGGCCGCGAAAATGTCGCTGTAATCCGGCTGCTTCTCCATCTCCTTGACCGCCAGCATGAGCTGGATAGCCGAATTGAAATAAGGCTGTCGCGGTACAGGCCCGGCACTGCCGCTCCGGTGAAAAAACGAATCCGCAAATTCGCCGATTTCCTTCCGTCTTCCCTCAGCCAGCAGCTTGACGAACATGTCCATCGCAGGCTCGGGCGGAGCCGGAGGTTCCCCCTCAGTAAAGGCGTAAGCCGCCAGGTCGTCAATCACCACGCCCGCGTGCTCGCTCATCAAGTGGTCCCCGAACCATTCCTGCACGGCACGGGCGCTGGCGGGTTAGCCCTGATACAGCTCTTCGGGCTGCCCGGCGGCGCACCAGACCCGAAACCCCGTAAAGCTTGCGATCCACTCCGACATTCTCCGTAAGGCCGGAAGCACGCTCACTTCGCTGCCGCTCAGAGCGAACAAGAGCGTAATTTCATCGCCGTCCCTCGGAAAAGCGATCACCTCACAGCTCTCCGGCAGCTCCTCCGTGCCGATCCGCTCGCTTTCCTCGGCGAGGCCTGGAAGGCGGTAAAACTGGAAGGCGGGCTCGTTTTCCGTCACGATCCGCAGCGCCGCCGAGCGGTAAACCCCGTGATCAATGGGAATGCCGAGCATTCTCGCCCGCTCCCTGAACTCTTTATTATCGATGGTCCCGTTCGCCCAGCGGTGCAAAATATTGTTCCGCAGTATTTTCCAGTCTTCGTCCAGGCGGAACCGGCTGATTTCTTCCCGTTCCCAGTCCCGCAAAATATGCTTGACCGTCGATTCCAGCTCGTCGATATTGATCGGCTTGAGCAGGTAATTTTCAATGCCCAGCAAAATACCTTCCTTCACGTATTTGAATTCGTCGTAGCCGCTCAAAATAATGAATTTGGTCCGCGGATTCAGCAGCTTGACCCGGCGAAGCAGCTCCAGGCCGGTCATTTCCGGCATCATAATATCCGTGATGAGCAGATCCACGGGCTCTTCTTTCAGCTTCTCCAGCGCTTCCAGGCCGTTCCGGGCGGAGCCCGCGATCTGCAGGTCGAACTGCTCCCATGGCAGCAGGTTGTACAGTCCTTGGACGATTAGCGGCTCGTCGTCGGCAAAAAACAGTTTTCTCATGAAAGCATCTCCCCCTGTATCGCCGGAAGCGTCAACGTCACTTCGCAGCCTTGATCCGGCCCGCTGTCGATCGTGAGGCCGAATTCGCCGCCATAGTGGGAGCGTATCCGCTCGTTGACGTTGACGAGGCCCAGCGAACCTCCGCCGAGCGCCTCGGAATCCGTCTTCCTCTCCAGCCGTTTGCGGATTTCGGCCAGCTTCTCCGAGGGCATTCCCTTGCCGTTGTCCGCCACCCGGACGACGATCATCTCATCCTCGCGCACGATGCTTACGGCGATGCGGTTCGAATCCGATTCGGGCCGGAACCCGTGCACGAGGTAGTTTTCGACCACCGGCTGAATGAGCAGCTTGACTACCTGGCAGTTGGCCGCGTTTTTATCCAGGTGCGTCTCGACGTTCAGCCTGTTTTCAAAACGGTACTGAAAAAGCTTCAAGTACATGCCGTTCATCTCCATTTCTTCCGCCAGAGTCACGTTCGTCTGCTTGCGGATCATGTCCCGGAACAGGGCGGCCAGAATATAGATCATCTGCCCCACATCTCTCGCCCCGGAGGTGATGGCTTTCATGCGGATACTTTCCAGCGTGTTATACAAAAAATGAGGATTGATCTGCGCCTGCATCGCCACGAGCTCGGCATTTTTCTGCTTGATTTCCGAGCGGTATACCTGATCGATGTACGTTTCGAGCCGGTCGCACATGTAATTGAAATTTTGCGAAATATCCTGCAGCTCATCCTCGCCGTCCAGCACGATGCGGGCGCTCAAATCGCCCTCCTGAAGGCGCCGGATATGCGTCACGATTTTGCGGATCTTCTTGGAATACTGCCGGATGATCGTAAACGTGAACATAAAGCTCACCGCTATGCAAAGCGCGGTAATTCCGATCAGACTCAGACGGATCGCGTGCATACTCTGCTCGATCTGCGATTTCGGTATAATTCCGGCGATCGTCATCCCGGTATTGCCGATCGTCAGCACGTTCACCTTGGACGGCTCCTCCAGCTCCACCCAGTCCTTCTGCTCCTGCAGACGATGCCAGTACGGATAGGCCTGCCCCTGATACCGGTTCTCGGAATCGTAAATAACCTGTCCGCCGGACGTCATGATCAACATTTTAGCCCCGCGGTCCTTCAGCTTGCTCTCGACGAGCCGCTTGATCGTATCCGTATTCAGATCGAAAACAATAGCCCCGTATTTTTGAAGCGATACGGTATCTTTTAAAATATGGGTGTAGGAGTAGACAGGTCCGCTGTCTTTCCGCGCCTCCCAGAGGACGGATTGATTGTCCGTCAGCTGCCATTGATGATTGACTACGGAATCGAACCACCCGGGGCGGTCCTGCGGAAATTCCGACGGGTAATAAAACCGCTGGCTGACGGGATTCATAAAATAAAAAAACCGCTGCCCCTTGCTGTACAACAGTATATTCGCGATGGAAGGCTCGTCTTTGAGAAACGACCGGAGCTGGCTGTCGAAATTTTTGGGCTCCGTCCCGCTGCTTTGGATGTACTGGTTCAGCCGCCTTTTTAAATACTCCTCATATTCGTGCGACAAAAAATAAGTCAAATCCTCATTCACCGCCGCGTCCGTGTACAACTGCTGGATAGCCGAATACATCCGTTCGTACAGCTGATTCAAGTTAACGCTTACAATATCCAGATCTTTAAGGACGCGGTCCGTCTGCTCCCGCACGCTGCGCTGCTCATAGTACTGATAAGCCAGGATCGACACGCCCAGAAACAGCAGCACCATGACAATCGAGTAAAAAAGAAGAATTTTGTTAAACATCCGTTTTTTCAGGTGAATCCGGTAAAACGTTTTTAAGCTCGGCATGAGTCGGCACCGTCACTTTCGCTCAATTCGCGTATAAGCTTATCACCGAAGGGGGAAATTAGGCAATTGCATTCCCCTCACTCCGCGGACTATAATGGAGCTACCCTATAATCATCCGCAGCTCCATAAAGACAGGATTTTCCTCCTTTTCTCGCTCCCTAATCAGGTTCCAACAGGGGGTTTCTTCGACATGTTCCTCACCGAACACAAATTGCAGTCACGTATCCGTGAACTATCCGAGCTTCGCTACCGGGATAAACATCCCATTCCGTCTTTTCTTTCTCTGGAAGACCACCGCAAAGAAATCAATCCGGGCCTTCCCGCTCCCGCCGGGGACTGGAAGACGATGAACGTCGGAAATTCGTGGAAAGGCCGCGATCTTTATTTGTGGCTGTCCGCTGAAATACATATTCCTGAGGGCTGGTCCGGCAGACGCATTCTCGGCCGTTTCGATTTCGGCGATACGGGAGGCGGCAACAATTCGGGATTCGAGTCGTTGTTTTACTGGAACGGCAAGCCGTATCAAGGGGTCGATTCCAATCACAAGGAAGTGTTCCTTCCCGATGATGCCGCAGGTACGTCTCCGGCTCTTCTGTTCCGTCTCTGGTCGGGTCTGGAAGGAGGGGGACAGCCTCAGGATCAGACGCATGCGATCCGACAGGCCGAGTTCTGCTGGCTGGACGAAGCCGCGGACGACCTGTATTTCACCGCGCAGGCGGCGCTGGACACCGTCCGGATTCTGGATGCCAATGCCCCCGAGAGAACGGCGCTGCTTCATGCTCTGAATCAGTCGTTTAAGCTGATCGACTGGACCGAGCCCGGCTGCGGAGATTTTTACGCGTCGGTAAATGCCGCAAGAACAGATCTGAATACCCGCATCGAGGGAATGGACAAAAGATCCGACGTCACCGTGACCTGTGTCGGGCATACGCACATCGACGTGGCTTGGCTGTGGCGGCTTAAACATACCCGGGAGAAATGCGCCCGTTCTTTCTCCACCGTGATGAGGCTCATGGAACTGTTCCCGGACTACACCTTCCTTCAGACGCAGCCTCAGCTTTACGAATATGTGAAGCAGGACTACCCCGAGCTGTACGAGGCGATCAAGGAGCGCGCGGCGGAAGGCCGCTGGGAAACGGGCGGAGGCATGTGGCTGGAAGCCGACTGCAACCTCACTTCCGGCGAATCGCTTGTACGGCAGCTTTTGATCGGCACCCGCTTCCTCGCGGACGAGTTCGGCACGGAGTGCAAATATTTGTGGCTTCCGGACGTTTTCGGCTATAGCTGGTCCCTGCCGCAGATTTTGAAGAAATCCGGCATTCATACGTTTATGACGACGAAAATCAGCTGGAACCAGTACAACCGGATGCCGTTCGATACGTTCCATTGGCGCGGAATCGACGGTTCCGAGGTGCTCACGCACTTCATTACGACGCCGGAGCCTTGGTCCGGGCCCGACTCCTGGTTCTATACGTACAACGGCCAGATCATCCCGAAAACGGTAAAAGGAATCTGGGACGGCTACCGCGATAAGGAAATGAACCGGGAACTGCTGCTCTCCTACGGCTATGGGGACGGAGGCGGCGGTGTGAACCGCGACATGCTGGAGATGCGCCGCAGACTGAACAGCCTGCCCGGTCTGCCTAACGTGGAAACGGGGCGCGCGGACGCCTATTTCGAACGGCTTCAGGAAACCGTGGCGGAGACCGACGCGTACGTACACACGTGGGACGGGGAGCTGTACCTGGAATATCACCGCGGCACTTACACAAGCCAAGCTTACAACAAACGGATGAACCGCAAGCTGGAGCTCGCCTACCGCGAAGCGGAATGGCTCAATACCATGCAGAGCGTTCTCCATAACGATTGGAGCCTGTATAAAGGCAGAGAACTTACCGAAGGCTGGAAAATCATTCTCCGCAACCAGTTCCATGACATCATCCCCGGTTCTTCCATCCGTGAAGTGTACGAGGACAGCGTTATCGAGTACGAAGAAGCGGAAGCGATCGGCCGCGGCGTAGATTCGCAAGCGGTCGAGGCGATTGCCTCAGGCAAGGATCTTTCCGGCGCAGACGTCTACACCGTTTGGAACTCGTCGCCGTGGACGGTAACGGAGCTCGTGTCGATTGCGGCTCCGCAGCCGGGAAAATCCGGCCAGTGGTTTGACCACAAGGGCAATGCCCTTGTGGCGCAGCTTCACGATAATGTGTGGACCGTGGAAGTGGAAAACATTCCGCCGATGGGCTACACCACCGTTAAGTTTGAGGCCGGTCCGGGACGTGAAGATTCACCGCTTCCTTTCGTTTGGAATGGTGACGGGATAGGCACGCCGTTTTATGTGCTGGAATGGAACGCCCAGGGCCAACTGACACGCATATATGATAAAAAACAGTGGCGCGAAGTGCTGGCTCCCGGCGCAAGGGGCAACGTGCTTCAGCTTTTCGAGGATAAACCGCTTGCTCACGAGGCGTGGGATATTGATCTTTTTTATCAGGAGACTATGAAAGAAATCGTGGATTTCAAGGGCGCCGAGCTGGTCGAGGAAGGACCGCTTAAAGCCGTGATCCGTTTCAAATGGGTGTACCGGAACTCGTCCGTCAGCCAGGATCTGGTGGTGTACGCCGGCCACCCGCGCATTGATTTTGTGACGGAAGCCGACTGGCACGAGCAGAAGCAGCTGCTGAAAGCGGCTTTCCCTGTCGATATCCGAACAACGGAAGCGACCTTCGACATCCAGTTCGGCAACGTGAAGCGTCCGAATCACTGGAACACGAGCTGGGATTGGGCGCGGTTCGAGACCGTCGGGCACCAGTGGGCCGACCTTTCGGACCGGGGCTACGGCGTCAGCCTGCTCAACGACTGCAAGTACGGATACGATATCAAGAGCAATATGATGCGTCTCACCTTGATCAAATGCGCGACCCACCCGGATACCCATGCGGACCAGGGGCATCATGCGTTCACCTATTCCCTGCTTCCCCACCGGGGAGATTGGCTGCAGGGCGGGACCGTGAAAGAGGCGTGGATGCTGAACAGTCCGCTGCGGGCTTCGGAGGGAACCGCCGCGGTACCGTCCCGTTCCATGTTCACGTTGTCGGGAGACACCGCGATGATCTCCGCCGTCAAGAAAGCCGAAGATTCCGGCAAAGTCATCGTGCGTGTTCACGACTACTCCGGCAGCCGCAATATGCTGGAGCTGACGAGCGACTTCCGCATCGTTTCCTGGCGGGAGACGAACTTGATGGAGAAGCCCGAAGGGCCTGTCGTCCATGACGGGACGATTTCGTTCGTGCTTCAGCCTTATGAAATCAAAACGTTCGAGATTGAACTCGAAGCGTAAACGCCCCCGGCGTGAAACCCGGCATGAAACCCGGCGTGAAACCCGGCGTGAAACAAAAAAAGCTTCCCCAACCATACGGCGGGGAAGCTTTTTTGGTGCTGCGGCAGTTCCGCAGAGTGAGGGAAACGCGGCTCTATTCCGCTTGATCCCGGAGCGGAAGCCAATCCAGAACCCGGCTGATCTGTTGATCCCAGTAGCTCCAATCGTGGATTCTCCCCTTTTCCTCTTCATATAGGAGGGGAATGTTCAGAGCGCGCACGTAATCGCGGAAGGCGATATTTTCCTTATACAGAAAATCATCCGTCCCACAGCACTGGTAAAGCGCCGGCAGCTCCAGCTTCTTCTCCGCCGCATGCCGGGCCAGCCCGAACAGATCGCTTGCTTCCAGCAGCTCCCGGTTGTTTCCGAAAACGAGCCGGAAGTCTCGCGGAAACCGCTGCTCGATCTCACTCACCCGAGTAACGCCCGACAAGCTGGCGGCGGCCGCAAACTGTTCCGGCTTTTTCAGCGCCCATTTGAAAGCTCCGTAGCCTCCCATCGACAATCCGGCCACGAAGTTGTCCTCCCGGCGGTCCGATAACGGAAAGAAGGAACGGCATAGCTGCGGAAGCTCCTCGGACAGAAATGTCCAATAATCGTACCCGTTCTCCATGTCCGTATAAAAGCTGCGCGCCGCATTCGGCATGACGACGGCCAGCCCGAGAGGAGCGGCATACCGTTCGATAGCGGTTCTTCGCATCCAGATCGATTCGTCGTCCGACAACCCGTGCAGCAGATACAAGGTCGGGTGCCTGCGGCCCGCCGCGCTGCCCTCCAGCCCGATTTGGCCGGTCGTCCGTTGAGGCAGAATCACTTGAACAGAAGTGGACATGCCTAGTACTTCGGAATAAAAATCACATTGGATGAAAGCCATGCTGTACATCTCCTAAATGTTTATATTTACCTGCGGTAAAATAACCGTTGACTTCAAAAAAACCATAGGTTATACTCGGAATTGTCGTTTTACCGATTCATTTCGGACAACCTCATAACTATACCGATTCTTATCAAGAGTGGCGGAGGGACAAGGCCCTGCGAAGCCCGGCAACCGATCGCAGCAATATGCGCGATGACAATGGTGCCAATTCCTTCAGGATCCAGGCGGATTCTGGCAGATGAGAAGGTCGTTTTCGATACCGGAAAAGCCCTTTTTGTCTTTACAAAATGGGCTTTTTCTTATTTTTCAAGCAAAGAAGGTGAAGCAATGATTGAGATCAGAAAGCTGCGCAAGCAATACGGTAGCGGATCCCGCACAACACACGCCCTGAAAGAAATTAATCTCACGATCGAAAAAGGCGAGATTTACGGCATTATCGGCCACTCGGGCGCCGGCAAAAGCACCCTGCTCCGGACGATCAATCTTCTGGAGCGCCCGACGGAGGGCAGCGTCATCGTAGACGGCGTTGACTTGACGGCCCTCAGCACCAAAAAGCTTCAAGATCAGCGCCGCCGGATCGGTATGATCTTTCAGCATTTCAATCTCCTCTCCTCCGCCACAGTGGAAGAGAACATCGCGTTCCCGCTTCGTCTGGCCGGTACGGCCAAGTCGGAAGCGAAGCGCCGCGTCAGCGAGCTCCTGGCCCTGGTCGGGCTGACCGAGCACGGCAAGAAGTACCCCGCCCAGCTGTCCGGGGGCCAGAAACAGCGTGTCGGCATCGCGCGGGCGCTTGCGACGAATCCGCATGTCCTGCTGTGCGACGAAGCGACCTCCGCCCTCGACCCGCAGACGACGAATTCCATTCTCAATCTGCTGCTGGATATCAACCGCAAGCTGAAGATCACCATCGTGCTCATTACGCACGAAATGCAGGTTATCCGCTCCATCTGCGACCGCGTCGCCGTCATTCATGAAGGCCAGATCGTGGAGCAGGGGCCGGTGGCGGAAGTATTCCTGAAGCCGCGGCACGACGTAACCCGCCAGTTCATCGAACAGGTTGCGGATTCGGTTGAAATCGACAAGCCGGACGCGGACGGAATTCCTGCCCAGGACGGCACGGTGCTGAAAATCACCTTTCTCGGTGAAACTACGTACGAGCCGATTTTATCCAGAACGGTCCAGCAGACAGGCGTAACGTTCTCCATCCTTCAGGGAACCATTTCCCGGATGAAAAACACGCCTTACGGCCAGCTCGTCGTCCGTCTGCAAGGGCCGCGGGATGCGGCGGAGAATACGATCCGCCTGCTGCGCGAGCACGGCCTGGATGTGGAGGTGTATTCGAATGGATTGGTCTAAAATCGACTGGAGCGAGATCGGTACCGCGACGAACGACACGATGATGATGCTCGGCCTTTCGGCCCTGTTCACGTTCGTAATCGGGCTGCCGATCGGCGTGCTGCTCTATCTGACTTCAAAAGGAAGTCTGCTGGAAAACCGCACGTTCAACATCGTAATCTCGTTTATCGTTAACGTGCTGCGTTCCTTCCCTTTCATCATTCTGATGATCGCCGCGATCCCGCTGACGAAACTTCTCGTGGGCACCTCCATCGGCGTCAAGGGAACAATTCCGCCGCTCGTTATCGCGGCCGCGCCTTTCTTCGCCCGTCTCGTCGAGACGGCTCTGCGCGAGGTGGACCGCGGCATTATCGAAGCCGCCCAGTCCATGGGCGCGGGCCGGTTCCAGATCGTCCGCCGCGTCCTGCTGCCGGAAGCTCTTCCCGGCCTTATCGCCGGCATTACGATCACCACCGTTACGCTCGTATCCTACACGGCCATGTCCGGCATGGTCGGCGGCGGCGGTCTCGGTGACCTGGCGATCCGCTACGGTTACCAGCGTTTCCAGACGGAAGTTATGATCGCAACCGTCGTTATTTTGCTTATTCTCGTGCAAATTTTGCAGATGATCGGAGACCGTCTCGTTCTCTATTTCACGCGCAAATGATGCGATAGATAACCCAATCCAAGGAGGAAACCCTGATGAAAAAACGTTCACTGCTCGTCTTGTTTCTAATCGTCGCACTGACGGCTCTTGCAGCCTGCGGCAAACAAAAAGCCGAACCTTCGGCTACGGCTACACCGGCTTCCGGCGCAGGCGCCGGCGAGAAAGCCGCCGTTACATTGAAAGTCGGCGCCACTGCCGTACCGCACGCCGAAATTCTCGAGTCCGTTAAAGAGAAACTGAAAGCGGAAGGCGTTACCCTGGACATTAAAGTGTTTACGGACTACGTTCTTCCGAACACGCAGCTTAACGAGAAGCAGCTCGACGCCAACTTCTTTCAGCACCTTCCTTATTTGGAAGAGTTCAACAAAAGCAAAGGCGCTAAACTCGTCAGCGTAGGCACTGTTCATATCGAGCCGTTCGGCGGCTACTCCCGTAAAGTGAAAGCGATCGGCGAACTGAAAGACGGCGCAACGATCGCCATCCCGAACGATCCTTCCAACGGCGGACGCGCTCTCGCTCTTCTGGAGAAGAATGGCCTGATCAAGCTGAAAGAAGGCGTCGGCATTGCCGGAACCGCAAAAGATATCGTAGAAAACAAAAAGAATTTCAAAATCAAAGAACTCGAAGCGGCTATGCTTCCGCGTGTTCTGGACGAAGTGGATCTTGCCCTGATCAATACGAACTATGCGCTTGAAGCGAAGCTCGTACCTGCCAAAGATGCTCTGTTCGTTGAAGACAAAGATTCCCCTTATGCCAACATTGTCGCGGCTCGCGAAGACAACGCGAAATCCGAGGCTGTTCAAAAGCTGATTGAAGCTCTGCAAACGCCCGAAGTGAAGAAATTCATCGAAGACAAATACCAAGGCTCCGTCCTGCCTGCGTTCTAAGAACGACGAACAGGAACGAAAAACCTTTCCGCCGTATAACCGGCCGGAAAGGTTTTTTTATTGGCGTCTTGAGGCTTAGCGGTAAGCTTTAATAAATTCGACGGCCTTACGGATATCTTCCGCAGGATCGTCGCCGACTTCGCGCTCAATCGTCAGGTAGCCCTCATAACCGATTTCCTGGAGCGCCTGGAAATAGCGGTCAAAGTCGACCTTGCCTTCTCCGAGCGGCAGCTCCTCGAACAGCTCGCCCTCGCGGAGCATTTCGGCAATGCGCTCATGTGCCATCGGCTCGAAACCGACCGCTCCGTACAAGATGCGCGGATCGAATTCTTTATGGCGCAGGCCGTCTTTTACATGCGTGTGCACAATATAGTCTTTCAGCGTATAGACGCCCTGCACCGGGTCGTCGCCCGTGACCATAATCATGTTGGCCGGGTCGAAGTTGACGGATACTCCGTTCGTGCTGAGGGTGTCCAGGAAGCTCTTCAGGTGAGCGGCCGGCTCAGGACCGGTCTCGATCGCGAAGTACGCGTCCACGCTCTTGGCGTATTGACCCAGCTCCTCGCACGCTTCCTGCATCGCTTCGTAAACGTCGTCCTTCTCGGACGGAACGATCCCGATATGAGTCGTCACGATATTGGTGCCGAGTTCCAGAGCCAGGTCCAGAACGCGCTTCGATTTCTCGATCTTTTCTTTGTTATCGGCCCGGACTTGGAAGCCGTGGCCCCCGAAATCGCCTACGAGTGCCGAAACCTGAAGCCCGAGCGAATCGATATAAGCTTTAAGCTCCTTGCGCTGCGCGGCAGTCAGGTTGTCCGGGTACATCTCGCCCTTAACGGCATAAATCTGCACGCCGTCGGCGCCGACATCCTTCGCTTTCTGAAGACCTTCGCGGACGGGCAGCCCGAAACTGTCTACGATAACCCCGATCGGGTTCGGAACGCGGATACTCATAATATTGGAGTTCTCCCCTCGACTATAATCAGTTTACTTGAATTTCTTTGCCGGCTGCGCTGGATTCGTAAATTCCGCAAAGAATTTTCATCAATTCCAGACCGTCTTCCACAGGTGAAATCGTTTCATGCTTGCCCAGGCAGCAGTCAACGAAGTGCTCGATTTCGCGGCGGAAGCCCGCTTCGAAGTCGAATGTCAGATGATCGATCTGAGGCGTCGCATTCAGAATCGTATTGTGCTTCTCAGTGACGAGCATCAGTTCCGGCTCGATCTCGGCCCCGCCCTGGTCTCCGAACAGCTTGACGGAAATTTCGTCTTTCTTCGCATGCAGCGTGAAGCTGGCTTCAACGGACAGCGCCGCGCCGTTTTCGAAACGGATCAAAGCGGAAGCCATGTCTTCGACCGTATTTTTTGCCGCATCGTAATCCGCGGCTTTATAGAAACTCAAATTCTCGATATGTGAACGGTTGCCTAACTTGTCATATGTAACGGCGGAAACGGATTTCACCTTCGGTTTGCCCATCAGGTACCAGCAGAGGTCGATCACATGAACGCCGATGTCGATAACCGGGCCGCCACCGGAACGCTCCACGTCCGAAAACCAACCGCCGGGATTACCCAGACGTCTCAGAACGGTAGCTTTGGCATAGTAAACCGAACCGATCTCGCCGGAATCGATAAAGCGTTTCGCAACCTTCGTGTTCGTGCCGAAGCGGCGTACGAAACCGACCTGCAGCACTTTGCCGGACTTGCGGACGGCTTCCTGCACGGCATGCGCTTCTTCCACGGTTTTGCACAGCGGTTTCTCGACGAGCACGTGCTTGCCCGCTTCAACGGCCGCTTTGCTGATCTCCGCGTGCGTATTGTTCCAGGTGCAGATGCTGACGGCATCGATTTCGGGATCGGCCAGAAGTTGTTTGTAATCGGTAAACGTTTTCACAGCACCGTATTGTTTAGCTTTCTCTTTGGCCCGCTCTTCGTTCAAATCGCAAACGGCATGAATTTCAACTTGCTCATTTTTGGCGTACGCGCCGAAATGCAGTTCGGAAATCGAGCCGGCGCCAATAACGCCGATTTTAAGTTTTGACATGCTTCTCCTTCTCCTCCACATCTATAAGGTTGAATCTATTCCATTCTTACATGAAAAGGAAGCGTCTTCAAGCTTATTTGAAGAAGTGGTGAACACTTTTTTAATTCTATTGATTAAATATATTTATCAAACATCAAAATAATAGTTATTTACACCAAAAAAGCATAACGGAATTTTCCGTCATGCTTTTATTTTATAGAAGATTTATACCGTCTATCTGACAGGTTCATTTTATGCCTTAAAAACTTCCTGCTGGAAAGCGGCGATCGCCGAGTATTCCTCTTCCAGCTTCCGTGACAAGCCGATGAAGATCGGGAGAAGCTTGTGATAAATGCCGGCACTGGCCTTGTCAGGCTCATGCTTATGCGTTGCCCCGATCATTCCCGAAACGACGCCCAGTGAATCGGCCCGGCCCGTCGCGTACAAGCCCAGCACGGCCGCCCCCAGGCAGGAGCTCTCGATGCTTTCGGGAATGATGACTTCCTGATCGAAAATGTCGGCCATCATCTGCCTCCAGAGAGCCGAACGCGCAAACCCGCCTGTAGCGTGTATTCGCGCCGGCCGTCCGATTTTCTCTTCCATGGCCAGCAGCACCGTGTACAGGTTGAAAATGACTCCTTCCAGCACCGCGCGGATCATATGCTCCTTTTTGTGATGCAGGGTCAAGCCGAAGAAAGAACCGCGCGCATCCGGATTCCACAGGGGAGCCCTCTCCCCGCTTAAGTAAGGATGGAAAAGAAGCCCGTCGGAGCCGGGGCGGACCTGCCCCGCGATCTGGGTCAGCAGATCGTAGGAGTCGATGCCGAGCCTTTTGGCGGCCTCCACTTCCGAGGCGGCCAGCTCGTCGCGCACCCAGCGGAACAGCATGCCCCCGTTGTTGACCGGCCCCCCGATCACCCAGTACGATTCCGTCAGCGCATAGCAGAAAATGCGCCCTTTGGGATCGGTTACGGGCCGGTCCACGACCGTGCGGATGGCCCCGCTGGTCCCGATTGTCGCGGCGACGACGCCGGGCTCTATCGCGTTTACGCCGAGGTTGGACAGGACGCCGTCGCTTGCTCCGACGACAAACGGCGTAGACGGCGCAAGCCCCATCTCGGCCGCGTAAGACGCGTTCAAGCCTTCGACGACGTGAGTCGTCGGTACGGGCATGGACAGCCTGTCGGGAGTAATCCCGGCAAGCTCAAGCGCCTGCGCGTCCCAGTCCAGCGCCTGCAGGTTGAAAAGGCCCGTGGACGAAGCGACGGAGTGATCGACGAGATACGTCCCGAACAGCTTGGCAAATACGTATTCTTTAATCGAAATGAATTTGGCCGTTTGGCCGAAAATCTCGGGATGATCGTGACGAAGCCACATCAGCTTGGTGAGCGGCGACATCGGATGGACCGGCGTGCCCGTTCGCAGGTATAGCTCGTGGCCGCCCAGGTCTTTTTTTAGACGCCCCGACCACTCCGCACTCCGGTTATCCGCCCAGGTCAGGCAGCGCATCAGCGGTTTTCCGTCCCGATCTACGGGAAGCACGCTGTGCATGGCGGAGCTGAAAGAAACGAAAAGAACCTCGCCCGGCAGTATCCGGGCTTGGTCCATGACGCCTCTCACCGATTTCAGGACAGCCTGGAAGATCTCGTCCGGGTCCTGCTCGGCTGTTGATGAGGTCGGAGTATATAAAGGATAGCCGCCGCCCGCTTTGGCGGCGACCTTTCCGTTTTCTTCGAAAAGCACCGCTTTAGTGCTCGTTGTTCCGATATCGACTCCGATCATATAGCGGGTCATGCTGTTCATTTCCTACTCCTTCTTTCTCTGTTAAGACTGACGGCCCGGACGTAGGTGCCTGTCCGGGCTGTCTGCGGAACGTTCCTTAAACAAAAACACTCAGAATCATAATAAAGGCGAGACCGATCACCGACAGCAGCGTTTCCATGACCGTCCAGGATTTCAAAGTCTGCGGAACGGACAGGTTGAAAAATTCTTTCACCATCCAGAACCCGGCGTCGTTGACGTGGGAGAGGACGATGGAACCCGCGCCCGTCGCAAGGACGACAAGCTCCAGGTTAGCGCCCGGCGTGAGCGCGAGCACCGGCGCGACAATGCCGGCTGCGGTAGTCATCGCTACCGTTGCGGAACCCGTGGCCACCCGGATAAGCGCGGCTACGAGCCAAGCGAACAGGATCACGTTCACGTTAGCCTGGGTGGCGAATTCTGCTATGGCCGCCCCCACGCCGCTGCTGATCAGAACCTGCTTGAACGCGCCGCCCCCGCCGATGATCAGAATAATGGTCGCCGTCGGCGCCAGACATTCGCTGGTGAAGCGAGAGATATCTTCTTTTTTGAAGCCGCGGGCAAAGCCGAGCGAGAAGAACGAAAAGACGACGGCGATCAGCAGCGCGATAATTTCATGCCCGATGAATTCGGAGAAAACAGTCAGGCTGCTTGTGCCTTTCGGATCGACAATGTTGGCAACGGAACCGATCAGCATGAGAATGACCGGCAGGAGAATCGTAAACAGCGTAATGCCGAAGCCCGGCAAATTCCGGTTTTCGCTGACGGCAAATTGTTCGGCCAATTTGGCCGGCGGTTCGGCTTGAATCCGTTTCCCGATAAATTTACCGAACAGAGGTCCGGCAATAATCGCCGTCGGCAATCCGATCAGCAGCGAGTAAAGAATCGTTTTGCCCAAATCCGCCTTGTACGCATCAATGGCGATCATCGGCGCCGGATGTGGCGGCACAAGGCCGTGAACCGTCGAAAGACCGGCCAGAATCGGAATCCCGATCTGCAAAAGCGGCATTTTCGTTTTGCGTGCTACCGTAAAGACGATCGGGATGAGCAAAATCAGACCCACTTCAAAAAACACGGGAATCCCGACGATAAAGCCGACAACCATCATGGCCCAGTGGACACGTTTTTCACCGAACCGGTCGACCAGAGTCGTCGCGATTTTTTCGGCGCCGCCGGATTCCGCCATCATTTTGCCGAGCATGGTGCCCAGCGCGATGACGATCGCGATCGTGCCCAGCGTGCCGCCCAGCCCTCCGGTGACCGCCTTAATGACGTCCTGCGCTTTCATTCCGGACAGAAGGCCGAGCATAAGCGCCGATATAATGAGGGTAACAAACGGATTCCATTTGAATTTAGCGATAAACACCACTAAAAACACGATCGATATCAGAGTCCAGACTAATAGAGTGACGGAATGACTAAGTCCGAAAATGCTGTTCATGACTGACCTCCAGGTGAAATTCAAAATTTTATCGCCTAATAGCGCTTTCATTCGGTTTTCGATCAAACATTTATGTTGTATACCTGTCGACAAGTTTATTTGTGCGCAAGCGCCGTTCTACCGGTCGCTTACACCTTCACCCGCCTATCAGGAAGGTAAACTGGTTTCAAGAGTTTGCCGGGAATCGGCGAAATAATTGCGGACCACTTGCCCGATAACAGCGGGATCATGGGTTTCGAGACCCCTCACGATAGCGCGGTGTTTCTCGATGACTTCCAGGAGCTTGTCTTCTCCCTGCGAAAAAATTTCATCCGTTGTAATCAGAAGAACCGTGATGACGATCTGCCGGATGCTGGTCCACAAATGCAGCACCCTTTTATGACGAGCCGCTTCGATAATCGTCTCGTGAAACGTGATGTCCTGAAAGGCGAAATCCTCAGGATCGCCATGTTTTACAGCCAGCTCCATCCTGTCGATAATCTGGTTCAGTTTACCGATCAGCGAAGCCTGATTGGCTTTGGCAAGCCGGTCCTGCACGAAACTTTCGATAATAAAACGGACATCGTATAACTCCTGCACATCCGTCTGGCTAAGCCCCAGCACGACGGCTCCCATGCGTTCCAGCCGGATCAGTCCTTCGTTGGATAACGCTTTCAGAGCCTCACGGACAGGCGAACGGCTTGTGCCGAAGTCGGATGCGACGCGGTTTTCGGAAATCACTTCACCGGGTTTGATGCTCCCGCTAATAATTTGCAGTCTTAACTCGCTGGCGATGGACTCTCCCAATGAAACGCCTCTGAGCCACGCGGACGGATAACGCATAATGCACAACTCTCCTTACCGATGGGCTGAACGTACGCTGACCTTGTCCGGCGGTTGAAAAGCAGTCCCGAAGGAATCCTCTTCCCGCCTTCAAAGTCACGTCAATTGTAGCACATCTTCAGCCGGAGCATCCATGCCGGAGAAGCTTCCGGTCCGTTGTCCGGCCGGCGGGTATCCGGCGGGTATTGAGATCAATCCCCGCTTCGGACCACGGCATGTCCGCCGAATTCATTGCGCAGCGCGGCCACGACTTTGCCGTGGAACGTGTCCGTTTCCAGCGACCGGTAGCGCATGAACAAGGACATCGCGATAACCGGCGCGTTCGCCCCGAGATCCAGTGCGGTCTCCACGGTCCATTTGCCCTCGCCCGAGCTCTGCATAACCCCACGGATTCCTTCGAGCTTGGGATCTTTGGAGAAAGCCTGTCCGGCCAGCTCGATCAGCCAGCCCCGGATAACGGAGCCGTTCGACCATACTTCCGCTACCTTCTCGTAATCGAAGTCGAAGCCGCTTTTGTCCAGCACTTCGAAGCCTTCCGCGATCGCCTGCATCATCCCGTATTCGATTCCGTTATGAACCATTTTAAGGAAATGGCCCGAACCGCTCTTTCCGGCGTACAAATACCCTTTATCAACGGCCATGTCGCGGAACAGAGGCTCGATTTTACCGAACGCTTCCTTGTCTCCCCCGATCATGAAACAGCCGCCGTGCTCGGCTCCTTCCGTTCCTCCGGAAGTTCCGACATCCATGTAATGAATTCCTTGTGCGGCGAGCTTTTCGGAGCGCTCCACAGACTCTTTATAGTGGGAATTTCCTCCGTCGATAAGCACGTCGCCCGCTTGGAGAAGCGGAAGCAGAGAATCGATTACGCTGTCGACGATTTTCCCAGCCGGAACCATCATCCACACCGTTCTCGGAGCGGGAAGGCTCGCAACCAGTTCCTCCAGGTTTTCCGATGCTGCTGCGCCAAGCTCGGCGAGCCGCTTTCCCGGAGCGGGATCTTTATCGAATACGACTGCCTCATGCCCGTGACGGAGCAAATTTTGAACGAGATTGTAACCCATTTTACCGAGACCGATCATACCAATTCTCATGATGTCAATTTCCCCTTCTGGTATACTTGTATACAAGATATGTTTTTATCATAACTCCGTTCGCGGATTCTGTAAACACTCTTTTTGTAAGCGCTCTATATAACGGAATAATGTTCTTTTATTCCGCTTTCTTATATAGAAAATAATTCCTTATTGATACGGGGTGAATATCTTCAAATACCCCGTTTTCTTTATTCTGCGTCTTTTTGCTCCTGTTTAAGCGCATTTTGTACAGCCTTTTGGATAATTTCCAATTGCCCGGAGCCTTCGTTTGCCCTATTATTCCCGCTTCCGGTTAAAAAATGACGGGTTTTCACGAAAATGATTGCCATTTTCAGAAAAAATATGGCAAAACTACTTCACACGGGAACGAACGTTTGGTATACTAAAAACAAACATTCGTTCGCATACTATCGTATGCGACCCCAAGGAGGGTTTTGCTGTGAGTCTGTGGAAAAATGTCCGCTTCATCGAACGCGATTTTTGGTTTCAGAAAATGTTGAATGATACAGAGGCTCTGCATTCATGGCAGATCGACGACCTGCTGGGCGAAGCGAATGCTCAATGGGATGACTTGACTTTTAAATTTTTTGATGACGGCTCCGTCACCATTATAGATAACGATACAGACACACGAGTTTCTCCCCGAGAGCTTAAAGGCGCGGCACTCGATTTTTATATCCGCAAGCGCATCGAATTTATCCGTTCGAGCCTGCAGGAGAAGATCCTGATGTACGCCTGAACCGCCCGCCTATCCCCTCTTTACAAACCAAAAGGGAACCCCGCTTTAAAGGTTCCCTTTTTCTTCTCCTATTTTGGCCTGATCCTCCCAAACTATGCATGATTCCTCTTTTAACCCGGCCTTTACCCTGCATCGCCACCGTTATGTGACCCGAGCACCATGTACTCAGCCCGCTTTGGAACGTCCTATTTATTTCGGTTGGACGGATGACATATACATGTCGTCAAGTGATCGTTGACCAGTCCCGTTGCCTGCATGTACGCGTAGCAGATCGTTGTGCCTACGAAAGTAAATCCTTCTTTTTTAAGCGCCTTGCTCATCGCATCCGATTGAGGTGTACTGGCAGGTACTTCTTGCAGCGAACTCCAATGGTTCTGCACGGCCTGCCCGTCCACAAAACTCCAGATATAGTCGGCAAAGCTGCCCGTTTTCTCCCTGATTTTCAGAAAAGCCTGCGCATTGCGGACAAACGCGCCGACTTTCAGCCGGTTTCGAATGATTCCCGGATCCTGCAGCAGCTCGGCCAGCTTGTCCTCGCCGTACTCCGCCATTTTCTCCGCATCGAAACCGTCATACACATTCCTGTAGTGCTCCCTCTTCTTAAGTACCGTGTACCAGCTTAGACCCGCCTGCGCTCCTTCGAGACACAGCATCTCAAACAGCTTCCGGTCGTCCCTCTGCGGGACTCCCCATTCTTGATCGTGATAATTCACGTAGAGCGGGTCCTGGTTAACCCAGCCGCATCGTGTAAGTTCCATTTGTATGTACCCTCCCGTTTCTGTAAGATCTGTCATCCGGAAGACTGCGGCTGCAACCTATAGAAGGTGCAGGTGTTTTTGTAAACTTGAGCAGCTGCATCTTCTAGCTTGACCGATTTAATCCCCGCAATATGCCGTACGACGTCGGCCACCATCAACGGGTGTGTCATCCTGCCGTTATAAGGTCCTTCGAACGGCCACGGACCGTCCGTTTCGGCCATTATCAGCTCCAGCGGATAACGGGCCGCCAGCTGCCTGATTTCCTCTTCATAGGAGATATCCGGGGTTATAGATATATAATACCCTAAACCGATCATACGTTCGACTGTTTTTTCAGAACCCTTAAACCAGTGAAAATGAGCGCGTTCTATATCGTACCTCTCCAAAAGGTCAAGCACGAGGTCTGCGTCCTCGTAAACGGCGTGCAAAGCGACCGGCTTGTTATGTTTAGCGGCAAAAGCAATAAAGCGCTCCAGCAAATCCACATAGGGCTGCAGATAAAATGGCTGGCCGGCCTTCTCCGCTTCCGTCCGCATGTAATAAGGGAGACCGATTTCCCCTACAGCCACGGCCTCGTGAACGGTCTCCTCAATCCAGCCGAGAAGCTCCGCAAGCTCATCCGCCGAAGGAAGCGGCTGCTCCGGATGAAATCCGTAGGCGGGCCGGACAATGCCGGGATACCGGCGGTGCAGCAGGCGGGTTCTCTCGCAAGAAGCCAGATTCATGGACACGGCAAGCAGCATGGAGACGGGAATATCGTCCGCAATATCCTGGAAAATCAAATCCAGCTCTCGCTCCCCATACTGTTCCAGGTGGATATGAGCATCGATGTAACGGAGTTCGTCGGGATTAAGCGCCTGGCTGTCTTCCAAGGCTGCGCTCCTGTTCGTCTCAACCCCCGGCTCCTCCGTTGCTCCCTCTATCGGATCTATTATCTGGTCCGTTACCGATTCTCTTATAAATTCGGGTTCTTTTAACGGTTCCCTTATTTGCTCCATTGTCGTGTCCATTGCCGTGTTCGTTGCCGTGTTCGTTGCCGTGTCCGTTGTCGCTTCTTGTATCGGTTCCTTCATCGATTCAACCTCCGTTTCCTTCATGCCGCAGCCTCCGCTCCGGGGGTCGATTTCGTGACGCCCCCCTATACAAGATAGCCCGCAGGCAGCGGGAGCCAATGTTTCAGCTTCCGCTTCCTACGGACTTCATCAAATTGATCATTTCTCTTTTCATCGAGATAAACGCAGGGTCTTCCGTAATCGTGAGCGCCCGCGGGCGTTCGAAAGGAACGATAACTTCCCTTTCGACCCTTGTCGGTTTATCCGATAACAGATAAATGCGGTCCGACAGCAGCAGAGCCTCTTCCAGACTGTGTGTAATGAACAGGACGGATCGCTTATTCTGTTCCCATATCTTAAGCAGCCAGTGCTGCATGTCTTCACGCGTCAACGCGTCCAGCGCACCGAACGGTTCATCGAGGCACATCAGCTCCCGGGGACTGAGCAGAGCCCGCAGAAACGAGACGCGCTGCTGCATTCCGCCGGACAAGACGTGGGGATGCTCCTTTTCATAACCTTGGAGCCCTACTTTAGCCAGCCATTCCCTCGCAAGAGCCAGCGACTCCGCTTTTGGCAGTCCCGCCGTTTCCCGGGCCATGATCACGTTCTCTTCCACATTCCTCCATGGAAACAAAGACGCCTGCTGGGGCATATAGCTGACGAGCCCTTTACGGCCGGTCACGTCTTGGCCTTCCATATAAATTTGTCCCGACGACGGCCGGATCAGTCCTCCTATAAGATGAAACAGCGTCGTTTTCCCGCTTCCGGAAGGACCGATCAGCGAGACAAATTCGCCTTCGTTCACATGAAGGTTAATCCCGTTAAGAATTTTCGTATCGCTTCCGCCTGTGGAGAACGACTTCGAAATTTCTTTTAGCTCCAATTTTTTCATCGTTTCATTCCTCCTAATGTTTATCGTGCTTCCAGCGGACGGTCCATTTTTCCAGCAGCACGATGGCTCCGAACAGAAGGAGACTCAGAACGACAATAAGGAAGATGGCCACGAACACGCGGTCCGTGCGGAAGGATGACTTGGCCAGCAGCATAAAAACGCCGATTCCTTTATCGGAACCGAGCCATTCGGCGATAACTCCGCCCATGACGCTGTAAGTGGCGGAAATTTTCAGCCCCGAAAAGACGGACGGCAGCGCGTAAGGCAGCTCCAGCTTCCAGAACAGCTGGCTGCGCCGCGCTCCGATCATTTCCAGATAACGGTGCATGCCCGGATCGGGATTCGACAGCCCTCCGAGCGCCGCAACCGTTACCGGAAAAAAACAGACAAGCGTAATAACGATAAGCTTCGGCAGCAGTCCGAAACCGAACCAGATCATCAAGAGCGGCGCCAGCGCGATCGTCGGAACGTTCTGGGACAAAACCAGCAGCGGATAGAAGGCCGCTTTCATTCCGGGGATTACATGCAGCAGGCAGGCGATGATCAGTCCCAGCACCGATCCGATGGCAAAGCCCAGCAGCGTGATGGAGACCGTAAAGCTTACGTGCTTGCCCAGCAGGGGCGCCTGCCGGATGCCTTCCTCCACGATCTGCAGGGGCGCCGGAAGCCTCCAGGCCGGCGTACCGGCCCAAGTGACGCCAAGCTGCCATAAAAGCAGCAGAAGGATGGCCGTCAGTAAAGGCGGCCATCCTTTCTTCCATAAGGAACGGATCATGGACGGTATTTCTCCGTCAGCTTGTCCATCGAAGCGCCCTCGGGATTAAAATAGATCTTCACTTGCGAGATGACATTGGGGCTGCCGAACTCGATCATCGCTTCGTTCATGTTCCGGATCACGTCCAGCAGTTCGTTCAAATCGCCTTCCATCGTCGTTTCCAGCGGATGAACCTCATGCTTGACGCCGGACTGCTGAATGACTTCGATTGCGCGGTCCACATAGGGGATCACGTCTTCCCCGTTTTTCGTCTTCGGGATAATTTGAATACTGACGAGTGCATTAGCCATAAGATAGTCCTCCCGGCCGACTTTTACAGATCGGCATTATGTATGAAAGAATGCCGGACGGACGAGGTGTCCGTCCCGGACATTACTTGCCGGCAGCCGGCAAAAAGTCATTCGTGAAAGCTTTGTCGGCTTCCAGGCTTTTCTCCAGAAGCTTATGATCGAGCATCCATTTCGCGTAGTTTTCCCATACTTCTTTTTTCTGCTCGCCCCAACGCGGAGCATCGTCTTTATATTTCGGGCTCAGCCATTTCTGGCTCGCGAGCACGAGGTTTTTGTCCAGTTCGGGGACCGCTTCCGACAGAACGCCGGCCGCCTCTTCGGGCTTATCGATCGCGAACTGGTAGCCTTTAGAAGCCGCCTCCAGGAACGATTTCACGAGTTCGGGCTTTTCTTGAATCACTTTTTCGCTGGTGGCGAGAACAGGTGTATAGTAATCGAGCTGTTTCGAATAATCGGTCAAATAAACCATATTTAACGGCTCTTTACGAAGCTCGGATTCAATGCCCGTCCATCCGTAATAAATCCAGGCGAAATCGATATCGCGTTTCACTGCAGTGAAGAAGTCCGCGTCGCCCATATTGACGATTTTCACCTTCGACGGGTCGGCCTTCTCGGTCTGCATCAGCGAGTCGATCATGGCATTTTCGGCCGGAGATCCCCATCCGCCGTATGTTTTGCCTTCGAAATCTTTAGGCTTCTTGATATTTTTAGCGGCCGGAGATGCGAAACCCGACGTATTGTGCTGGATAATCGCCGCAATGGATACGATCGGCACGCTTTGCGTACGGGCCTGCGTAATGCCTTCCTGGTAGCTTACGCCGAAATCCGCGGCACCCGAAGCGACCATCGCGTCCGCGCCTCCCGCTCCCGGCTGGATGATGTCGACATTCAACCCTTTTTCCGCAAAATAGCCTTTGGCTTTGGCAACGTAAAGGCCCGTATGATTCGTATTCGGAGACCAGTCCAGAACGATCTTGATATCCGTTTTCTGAACCGCGGCAGGCGTCTGCGCCGCTCCCGGCGACGATTGCCCTCCTTCGGTTCCCCCTGATTTGCCGCATCCGGCAAGCGCAACGGCAAAAGCCGCGGCAAGCGCTGTTGTACGTATAACCCGCTTCATGGTCTTCTCTCCCCTTCTTTATCCGCAGACAAATCAAAAAGCGCCCCCTGATCGGGAGCGCACATAAAGTCGGGTAGTATCCGTACGGTTTCCTACGCTGGCATTATCCAGATCAGGTGTAAGGGTCAGTATCTTTATGGGATACAATCTCAGCCGGCCGATTCCAGCACCCCTGCGTCTTATTCGGTTGTCGTGCATTTCTGGGTCTATTATAGCATACGGCCCCCATTTGTCCAGATGATGGTCATCACCTTGTCCGCTAAGACAGCCACTCCCGCAATTTCCCCTTCGCTTCCGCGGCATCTTTGTAGCCCAGATCGTGCAGGGCTTCCAGCTTGGATGAATCCTTCTCCATCCGCCCTACCTTGAACGGGGCCGAGGGCCGGATCACGATGACTTTGCCTTCCCGCTCCAGCCGCTCGATTTCATCCAGCGTCCGGTTGTATACGAGGCTGCGTTCCACCATAGCGCGGACAAGGCCGGGATAAGCCGGATAAAACCGCTGGGCCAGCCACTGCTGCTTGAACGGTTTCTTCCGGTAACCCTTCGGACGGGTAAGCACCACGATATTGCGTTCGTTCCCGTCTTTTATCGACTGATGAATCGGAATGGGCGCCGTGATTCCGCCGTCAAACAGCGTTCTCTCCTGATACAGCACCGGCTGGGAAACGAACGGAAGCGAGCTTGATGCCCGGATAAGCGAAAGCGACATTTCGGGCGCTTCGTTTTTGCGGAAAAAGACAGCTTCTCCGCTTACGGCATCCGTCGTTCCGATCACAAGTTCATGACTTTCCCCGTAAAACGTCTGAAAATCGAAAGGAACCAGGTTATTCGGAATCTCGTTGAAGATAAAATCCATTCCGAAGATGCTCTTTTCGCGGAACAGATTGCGGTAACTGATATATCTGCGGTCGGTAATGTAACCGATCGTCACTTTCTTGTTGCGCCCGGGCTGCCGGGAAAGATACGATGCCGCATTGCATGCGCCGGCAGAAACGCCGATTACGTAAGGAACATACCATTCCTTCTCCATTAAATACTCAAGGACACCCGCGGTATAAACGCCGCGCATTCCTCCACCCTCAAGCACCAAACCAAGTGAAGCCATTTCCGCCCCTCCCCATATATCTCTCGTTCCATTATGATTAGCATACTACAATTTTACCGCTAAACAAAACGGCGCCCATCCTGATTTTACCGGGATTTTCCCGGGTTTGTAGGCAGTCCCGTGCTTTCCCTGACAAATCCGCTTTCCTGCAAGTAAAAATAAAACGCTGTCCTCAGCGGGAACAGCGTCCTTTTAAACCAGTGAACATGAGCTTCGATTCAGCCTGACATACTACGATTCATTTTTATTAATTTCGTTTAAGTTCGGCGGATACTCCGACGCTTTGCGCGAATTTAAGGTCACGGCTTCCGCTTTCAGCCGGCTTTTGTTCTGTTTGTCGTCGATTTTGGTCGATTTATTGAAAGGCATTTGCACATTCACCTCCGCTGTCGTTATCTTTCGTAGGATGCCCAAATCACGTCACTCCATAACGGGTCGTCCATGAACTGAAGATCTCATTTGAATATTCAGAATATTGTGTCGAAATTTGCGCTTGCCCAGGAAATAGTTCCGCTCCGGGAAATAACCGAATGAATCTGCCCGAGAATGTACATCGTATAGAAAAAGGAGGTTGTTCACGCATGGTAGAAAGTCAGCAGCACCAGCAGTTTATCCGGCATGCCGTCGAGGCGGCGGACGCGGCCATTCTGGCGGCGCAGGAAGCGGAGCACGAGCTTCAGGGGGCCATTACACAGGCCGATCCGAATGCGATCCAGCGGGCGCAGGCCAAACTGGGTTCCGCCAAGCGGCAGGTAGCCGAAGCGGAAGCCCAAATCTCTTCGTTCGACGGGGATCAGTACGGCCAGCAGCTCCAGCAGACGATCGAACAGCTTCACCAGGCCAAGCAGGACTTGGAAGCAAACGAAGATCATTACCACACGCCGAAGCAAGTCCGGTGATTTACGCTCCGAAAGGAGCTTTTTCTTTTTGAAAAAATTCTACATTATGATAAACTATTCAGGGTATATAAAGCGCCGTCCTTATCTTAAAGGCGCTGAACAGGGAGGGCCTTCATAATTTATGTTAGTCATTGGGATAGCCGGGGGAACCGGTTCGGGGAAATCAACGGTCGCCCGTTCGATCATAGACGAGCTCGGAACGAAAAACGTCACACTTATTTGCCAGGATAATTACTATGCGGACCGCAGCGAGCTGTCCATGGATGAACGCGCGAAAATCAATTACGATCATCCCAACGCTTTTGAAAACGAACTTCTGCTGAAACATCTCAGCGAGCTTCGGAAAGGCCGCGAGATTCAGGTCCCGATATATGATTTTACACAGCACGCCCGTTCTTCGGACACGCTGCTCATCCAAGGCACGCCGATTATTGTCATCGAAGGCATCCACGTCCTGACGGACGAGCATCTCCGCAAAGCGCTCGACATCAAAGTGTTTGTCGACACGGACCCGGACGTCCGGATTTTGCGCCGCATTATGCGGGATACGAACGAAAGGGGCCGCTCTCTGGAATCGGTTGTCGACCAATACATCACGACGGTAAAACCGATGCACGACGCCTTTATCGAGCCGTCCAAGAAGTATGCGGACATCATCATTCCCGAAGGCGGAGAAAACGAGATCGGCATACGCCTGCTCACGACGCTGACGGAAAGCTATATGGATACGCTTCTGACGGATCTTAACTAAACCCGAAGCGCTCTTTCCATTACCGCTTTACAGCTCTTGATCAATCGAGTTAAACCCGCCGATTGTCATACGCTTGCTTGAAGAAGCGGCGGCAGTACGCGGACACATGAAAAAGACCCGGATTCAGCCTCGGCTGTGTCCGGGTCTTTCTTTTTGGGTTGGAAAAGGCGGAGCCTTTGGTTTGACTCAAAGTTTGTAATCAAACTTGAGGGTCTTGCATGCTGTAACAGCACGCGTACAACCCGTCCTGACGGATTGATCCGGCACGGATGCCGAGGCCGCCGACAGCCGGCAGGCAGCCTGCGGCAGGGAGCGCGCGTGGCACTTCACGCTTCCCGGATTCCACCGTCTCCTCTTCCCTTGCTCCGGATCCGGATCGCAAGTCCCGTAAAAACGAACAAGACATAAACGGAACCCAGCAGGAAAAAGAGGCTGCTTAGGGAGATATACTGGATGCCGAGCCCTCCCAGATTAGGCCCCACCACGCTGCCGATACTGAACAGAATCGAGCCGATCACATTGGCCGACGGCAGAAGCTCCCGCGGAAGCAGATCGGCCGCGTACGCGAGTCCCAGCGAGAAGAAGGAACCGATCATGCCCCCCGCCGTCAGCAGAAGAAGGCCGATTCCCCAGACGGAATCTCCGGCGAACGGCACCGCGAGGAACGCGGCGGCTCCCATCGCGGCAGCCGCCAGAAGCACGGGCTTGCGGCCGATTTTGTCGCTCAGCATGCCGAGCGGAAGCTGGAGAATCAGCCCGCCGAAGCCGACCAGCGGAAGCAGCATGGATACCGACGTATCGCTGAGTCCCAGCCGCAGACCGTAGAGCGGGAAGCTGCTGTTCAGCACCGCTTCGGTGTAGCCGTACAGGAAGGTCGGGATAAGCGCGAACCAGGCGATTTTGGCCGCTGTGCCGTACCGCTTCTGGGCGGGCGACTCTTTTCCCTCCGACTGCACCTTCTGGTCGGGAAGCCTTTGCAGCAGCATGATAACGACCGTATAAAACACCGCCACCGTCAAAAACGGCGCGTATGAACCGAGCGCGAGCAGATTAATGCCCGCAGGACCGATACTGAAGCCGACTCCGTACGCCATGCCGTAGTAGGAAATATAGCGGCCCCTGCGTTCCTGGGGAGCCGAGGTCAGTATCCACAGCTGCGTCGTGTAGTGCAGGATGGAATTCCCGAATCCGATAATGAACCGCAAAATGAACCAGAACGTAAGATTCCCCCATACGGGAATCAGCAAAATAGCCACTGTCTCCATGGCAATTCCGAGAATTAGAATTTTCTTATACCCGAGCGCGAGCAGAATCCGTTCGACGACGAACATGGACGCGAAGCTGCCGATATACATGGCAGCGGCGTTAAACCCGTTAACTCCCGACGATACGCCTGTTTGTTCCAGCAGGATAGTCAGCAGCGGAAGCAGAAGTCCTTGACTTAAACCGGAAATGATGACAACCAGCAGCAGAAGTACCAGGCGGCGTGTCGGACTCATCGTCTTTACCGACGATACGTTCATGATGTTAAACCTCCCAGCCTATTGAAAAACACCCCGACTATTGTAACATCGGCTGGAACGCTTGTGAATCGACCCCCGGTTAATTTTTTTGGACTTCAACGCTTTCCCCGTTTTCCCCGATAAAGTCCAAACGGTCCCCGTAAGCCATCAGTTTGCCCGGAAGCGGCACGCCGAACCGTCTCCAGACGATCAGCCGGAGTTTGCGGATCCATTCGTCAAAGCCTTTGTACCCCGCAAATTCCGCTGCATAACGATCGTTCATCATGACAAAATAAGGACTGGCGTATTTGTCGGTCAAAAACCGGAGCGACGTGTCGAGCGGAGTATATTTCTTTCGTTTGCCTTCCCACGTGTCTATCGTGTACCGTTCCGCAGGTTTATTCCCGAGCAGCTCCTCCAGCAGCTTCACCCGTTTATGATACGCGGCGGCGCAGGGAACGCCCATTCGTCTCAAGCTTTCTTCATGCTGGGGATACAAGACGACTTTTCTGAATTTGCGCTCATCCGCGATTGCTGCCACCATATCGGTTTCGTGCTCCGACCAGTCTTCGAACGTTTCGAAAATGAGCAGGGTACCCCGCTGTGCCGGCGGCTCTTCTTCATACCCGAACGGCACCATCGTATTTCCTCTCGCCACTTGCCTTCGCCTCCTTGCGGCCGTTTTTCGTTAGGATTTCATGTTTGCTTTCATTTTACCCGAAACGGTCCCGATGAACACACCGTACTCGCGAACATGCGGCGCCGCCACAAATTAATTGACCGTTAGAAGAATGCATATTCCAGTTTATGCACTATTTTTGGAGCCGTCTTCTACACATCCGCAAAATGTACTATAATGGTAAGAAGCATGCCTTCAGTACCCCGTACTGAAATTTTTTACATAGAAGGAGTTCCTGCCCATGAGAGATCCAAGAATGGTTACGTTTGCACGCAACATTATCCACTATTCGGTTGAACTTCAGCCGGGCGAAAATATTTTGATCGAGCTGATCGGCGTCAAAGATCCCGAGCTTGCGAAATGCTTTATCGAAGAAGTTTACGCCGCCGGCGGAAATCCTATCGTTGAACTGCGCGATCCGGCGATCAACCGCAGCATGATGCTCGGCGCCACACGCGAAACGCTGGAGAAAAAAGCCGAGATCGAACTGAGCCGCATGAAAGAAATGCAGGCTTACGTGGCCGTGCGCGCCGGCGACAACGTAACGGAAACCGCAGACGTGCCGGAAGACCGTTTGAAATTGTACATGAGCGTGTACTCCAGACCGGTGACCAACCAGCGTGTCAACCACACGAAATGGTGCGTAATGCGCTATCCGAACGGCTCCATGGCCCAACTGGCCAACACGAGCACCGAAGCGTTCGAGGATTTCTACTTCCAGGTGTGCAACCTCGATTACAGCAAAATGGAAACGGCCATGGAACCCCTGGTTCAGCTTATGAACCGTACGGACAAGGTCCGCCTTGTTTCTCCGGGAACCGATCTTTCGTTCTCCATCAAAGACATTCCGGCGATCAAATGCTGCGGCAAGCGCAACATTCCCGACGGCGAAGTGTATACGGCGCCCGTACTCAACACGGTAAACGGTGTCATTTCTTATAATACGCCTACCGTCTATTCCGGTACTTCTTTCGAGAATGTCGTCCTGAAATTCGAAAACGGAAAAATCGTGGAAGCGACGAGCAACAACTCCGTCCGCATGAATGAAATTCTGGACACGGATGAAGGCGCACGTTATATCGGTGAATTTGCGATCGGCGTGAACCCTTACATTCTGCAGCCGATGAAAGATACTTTGTTCGATGAAAAAATCGACGGTTCCATTCACTTTACGCCGGGACAAGCCTATGAAATCGCCGACAACGGCAACCGCTCTTCCGTTCACTGGGATATCGTGCTTATCCAACGTCCCGAATACGGCGGCGGCGAAATCTGGTTCGACGATGTCCTCATCCGCAAGGACGGACGTTTCGTTATTCCCGAGCTGGAGTGCTTGAACCCCGAAAACCTGAAGTAAACCTGGCCTTCGGTTTACGCCGGATCCGCCGATTGCAGTAATCGGCGCGCTTCCGCAAACAGCTTCCCCTTTCCCGGGTGAAGCTGTTTTTCTTTTGACCCTTGCAGGCAAAAAGGATTTACCGGACGTTTACCCGGGTAATCGTACGGGAAAGGAGCTGGTGCAGCATGGAAAAACGTTCTTACGGCAAAACGGACATGAAGGTAAGCATGCTTGGCCTCGGAGCGGCGGAAATCGGACTGGAGGGTCTGGAAACGGCCGCGGCCGAAAAGCTGCTCGGTACGGCGCTGGACGCCGGGCTTAATCTCATCGACACCGCCGAATGCTACGGGACGAGCGAAGAGCTGATCGGCAAAACAGTCTCGCACCGCCGGGACGATTATTATCTGTTTACGAAATGCGGTCACGCCTCCGGCCTGGATTTCGAAGATTGGGATCCGAGGCTGCTGGAGCAGAGTATCGACCGCAGTTTGAAGAGGCTTCATACGGATTATGTGGATGTGATCCACCTTCACAGCTGCTCCGAAGAAATTTTGCGGCGGGGAGAAGTCATCGAGGTTCTGAAAAGAGCCAAGGAACAAGGCAAAACGCGTTATATCGGCTACAGCGGGGACCATCAAGCGGCTCTGTACGCGATCCGGACCGGTGTATTCGATTCACTCGAAACTTCGCTCAATATCGCGGATCAGGAAGCGATAGAATTAACGCTGCCTGAAGCGGCTCAAAGAGGCATAGGCATTACCGTCAAACGTCCGATCGCCAACGCGGCATGGCGGACCGGCCAAAAGCCCGAAAGTCCGTATCGGCATACATACTGGGACCGGCTTCAGGAACTGCAGTATGATTTTCTGAACGGAGATCTGGAAGATTCCATCGAAAAAGCGCTGCGCTTCACCTTATCGGTACCGGGCGTCTCGACGGTGATCGTCGGGACGAGCAAGCCCGGCCGCTGGGTCCAGAACGCACGCCTGGCCGGTCAGGGTCCGCTTCCCCGGGAAGAGGTGGAAGCGATTCGCGCCCGCTGGAAACAAGTTGCCCGCCCTGACTGGATCGGGCAGATGTAAACGCAAAAGAGCAGTCTGCCCGGTCCGGGAGACTGCTCTTTAGTTTGTAACGGAGGGCCGCGGGGACCCTGGGATGTGCCGTTCTACAGCGGATTAATCCGGACAGCCGCCTGCTTGCCGCTGACCTGGATGTTCGTCTCCTTCATACCGGCGGCTGAAAGATCCTTAACCAGCCGTTCCAGAAGCTCCTTCGCTTTCGGTCCTTCTTTGCCCTGGATGCGGACGACGAGCTGTACGGCGCTGCCCGAAGCCAGAAGCTTCTCGGCCTGTCTCTGCTTCGTTTCATAGTCGTGGTCTTCGATATGTACAGTTAGCCTCAGCTCTTTCACTTTCAGCGGCTTGTCTTGACGGCGGGCCGCCTGTTTGTCTTTCTGGGCTGCCTGTTTCGCCGTTCCGCGAGAGGCAAGCTTGCATGGCGGAGGGCTGCTCATCAAAGACGTGCAGACCAGATCGGCGTCCGCTTCCTTCGCCAGTTTCAGCGCTTCTTCCCTCGTCAGGACTCCGAGCTTTTCCCCGTTCAATCCCGTGAGCTCGACCTCGGCCGCTTTTATTTTCTCGTTCATAATAAGCATGATAAGTTCCTCCCGGATGTGTGCTGTCCGGAAACTTCTGCCGCTAGTGCTACTGCGCTATACAACCGGTTCGTTTCCGTCAACTGTCCCTCCTATTGTAGGGGATGCGGGAAGGAAATACAAAGGGGCGGCAGGGAAACTTCCCTGTCCGGGCACAGCCGCCTAACCGGGACCGTCAGCCCAGCCAGTGGAAAACGCTCCCCTCCGGGGCGGACTCCCGCACGCCGGGCGCTCCCGGCGGCTTCAGCGCCGCGGCTGCGGCTGCGAGGTCCAGCCTGCCGACGGTGGCCACGCCGGCCGCAGACCGGCCATCGGCGGCTGACGCAGCTTCGGCGACGCGGACAGCGCTGCCCTTCGGCACGAGCGCGAAAAGCGCCAGCATGTCGGCATCGCCGAGCCGGATGCAGCCGAGCGAGCGCGCCGCGCCGACAGACGCGGCATCCGCCGTGCCGTGCACCGCTATGGCGCCAAGCCCGAGCGCCGCGGCGCCGTACACGCCCGGCGTCCCGCCCGCGGGAGCGATCACCCGCTCCCGCACGGCGAACGTGCCGTCCGGCGTCGGCGACTCCGGACGGCCGATCCCGGCGCGGGCTTCCAGCACCGCGCCTCCGGCTGTTAAGATCAAGCGGTGCTCCCGCTTGATCACCTTCACCTGCACAGGCTCGAACGGGACGTTCGCCTGTGCGGCGGCGCTAGCGGGAGGCAGGACACCCGCTAGCGAAGCTCCCGGCAGGTTCGGCGTCAAGGCCGAACCGGCGTCTCCGGCGGCGGGCCGGTAAACCCACCCGCCACCACCGTCGTAGGACGGGCTCACCCGGATGGAGCCCGATACGGCTTCGCGCGGCACGAAGCTGAGGTAATTTCCGGGATAGTCCCGGACCAGCTCGTCCAGGCTCCCCGGAAATTTCCCTCCGTGGTCGGCCGCGTAGGTCCGGAGCGCCGTCCGGATGAGCTGGGTCCCTATCCGCGTGAGCACTTCGGCGCGTGGAGCGCCTTCACCCAGATAGGTGATCTCCACGGGTTTGCGAAGCGCCGGCACATACTGCGCCAGTACGAAAGCATTCTCCAATTCCGCGGGGCCGCCGGCCGGAAACGCTTGTCCCGCTGCCGTATCCGCCGAAAAATCCGCAGTGCCGCCCCTTTGGCGGATTCCGTAAATGACCCGGCTTTTCTGCGGATTCCGTCCGATAAGATGCTCCATTTCCCGTCGAATCAAAGCCTCCGCGCGGGCGTTGTCCGTGTCAGGGACAACCCGCACAAGATATGGCCGTTCGTCCGCTTCCACACCCGAAAACCCCTCCGGGCGTAAAGAAGCAGCTTCCGGCGAGAAGCTGTTTCCTTGTTGAGGCTGCACTGCATGCGATTCATAGCTTGGAGGCGGTCCGTTTTCCGCGGCGGAAGCGGTCTGCTTGCCTCCTTCTCCAGAGAGAAGAACGACCAACAGAATAAGATTGATGACGATGAGCGCGTAAAGGAAAGTCCGCAAAAACTTGTTGAATTTTCTTCCCGTCGCAGCCTCCAGCTCTTTCCGGACTCCCGCCAGGTCGCTTTCCTCCCGCTCCGCCAGTTCATGCAAAGCCCGGTTGGCGTCGGAGTAATACGGAGAGGGGTACGTTTTCATCACCTCTTGATAATGAAAAAGCGCCCTGGATAAGTCTCCCTGCTTCCTCGCACGCTCTCCCATCCGATAATGGGCTTCGGGAGACGTTTTATCGGCATAACGGATGACTTTATCGAAATACTGCGGGTCTCCCCGGCTGATGTATAAATTTTTGTTGACCCGCACAAGCTGCGGTTCCAAAGGATGCGAAAACCGTTTCGTCGCTCCTCCCATTCCCTACCTCCTGTTTTTGCCGTCATGAGAGATTAATAGGCTGTTCGATACATATTGTATCAACATAAATACAATTTGTATAGTTAGAATCGTACGCCAATTTTCGCGGGCGCCTCTTCGCTATTTTTCTCGCTATTCCGCTTCAGCCGGTGCATGAATTGCTTCCTCTGCAAGCAAACTAATAGCCGGAGGTGGATTCCATGGCAGGTAGAAACAGCAAGCCCAAAAATCGCGGTCCGGCCAGTCATCCGGGCAGACTCGATCAGTTCGGCGACAAGCTGGCCGACGGCAAAGGTCCTGAACCGAAGCCCGAAAACGTTTTAGGGGAGTAACTTCTTTTCTCCGCAGGATTCCGTCTTCACGCCAAAAAAGCCCTCCGGCCGTTCGGGCCGGAAGGCTTTTTCATATTCATTCGTTTTATCCCAAAACATACCGGCTCAGCATCGCGTACACGTCATTGATGTTGGCGCTTTTGTTAAACTTCTTGACGATAGGCTCATGCGTGCTCGACAGCCAGATTTTAAGCTCGGCATCCAGATCGAACGTCCCCGCGCTTTCTTTTGCAAACCGGATAATACTCTTGTAGGGCACGGACATATATTCGACTTTGGACCCCGTCACCCCTTGTTTGTCGATAAGAATCAGGCGTTTGTTCGTAAATACGAAACCGTCCCGGATAATTTTGTACGCGACCTGCACTTGCTCTCCCTGGATGAGAAACGGCTCCAGGTCCTTCTGAAGCTTCTCCGGAGACATTTCCGAAGCGTTGCCCAATAAACCGTCCAAAATTCCCACAGCTCATCAACTCCCTTGCCATAATCCTTATTTTACCACACCCTGAAACGGACGTACGCGACTTTTAAAAATCTCCGCCTTCGGCGTCTTCTGCGGCTTCGCGTTCAAGACGGGCTAGGACGGACTGGATATCTTCGGGCTGAAGAAGCTCCACGGGTGAAACCCCCTTCTCGAAATGAAGGGAGCTTCCGCTCAGCAGTACGACGTACCGGTCCCCGAACTTGGCAAAATGAACTTTCCTCCCGTAATCCGCCAGCTTTCCTTTTACCGTCAGATGATCGAGCTTGAAGGTCATGCCCAAATCGGGCTGCTGCTCCACCAGAAAGTTGGCGGCCTCCATGACAAGCTCCGGCGCCCACTTCTCCTGCAGCTCCCGCTTCTCGCTTGCGGCCCAGAGTTCAAGATCCCGTTCTTCCGCTTCCTTCTGCTCGGGATGGGCTTCGAGCGTCTGCTCGATATGCTGCTGCACCAGGTTGACCACCTGATGATTAAGCAGTTCGGGCATGGATTTCTCATACTCCACGAATTTCAGCAGATCCTCGAAATATTTGGCGTGCGAAGGCTGATGGATTTTCAGCTCCCAATCCTCTAGCATACCGACCTCCGGCATATACGGATACTGGATCGCTTTCATATTTTTCGCGTTGATCGCCATTTCCACTTCGTGAAGCAGGCTGGATTCGTCCGTAATGCGGGCGATTTTAGGCTCGAAATCGCATTTCATCACGAATACGAACGGCTCGTCAAAGTACTGCGGCAGCTTGGCGCTGGCCGTAATAAGCGCTCCGCTGCGCACCGAGCTCGTCTGAATGTAGGCTCTTGCCAGTTCGTCGCTTTCTTTCAGGAAATCCTCCCGGGACGCGGCGCCGCGCAGTCTGGCGAACATATTGTAGTTCGGATTCGTTTCGAGGCCGCACCCCGGCTCCGTTATAAATCGTCCGATTTTGGTCGGAACCTGCTCGGACTGCGGATTGCGTTCCACCTTGCGCTTGGCAAGCCGGGCAAATTCGCCGCCCAGAAACTGTTCCAGCGCGCTGCCTTCGTAAGCGTCCCCGTCCAAAGTTTGAAAATGACGGTAAGCTTTGCCGGGCCCTTCTTCGCGTATGACAAAAAATGAGATAAATTCCACTTCGAATTTCATGCTTTTTTCCCCTTTATCCGTTAACCTGCTGTCTAACCTCCTCTGATTGTAGCGAATCCCGCGATTTTTGACAAAAGAAACTGATTCCGGACAAAAAAACTGCCAAGGTGTGTGATTATTGAAAGCTCCGACCTGTCTATACTTGTAGGAACGATAGAAATACGATTTACTATGGAGTTGGGGTGTACGATGAGATGATTTATGGAACGAAATTGTTGGAAATGGATGTCGAATTGTTCGCCGCAGCACTCTCGCAGACCGAAGTCTACATCTGGGGAATGGATCACAACGATGTGTATGTCCAAATCGGACGAGGTTTTATCGAAAAGTACAACCAGGACCAGGTGAAAATCCGTTCGAGCCTCAATAGCTGTACAACGATTTACTCAAGAGAAAAATGCGAATTCAGCGCCAAAATGGAAAGCGCGGAAGAACAGCGTAACTAAGCAAGCCAGTAAACCCGTATAAATAGAGATGAAATGAAGCTGACCCTACATAACCTACAAATGGACCCTATTTAAATAGCAGGAACAACTTTCAGACGATAAATAACGATTCTTATTAACTGCTAAAAACCCCCTCGGACGAGGGGGTTTCTTTTTGTCCTCCGCCGGTCCGGACCGGCCGGGAACCTTCATCCGGGACCTGCATAAGCTGTAGGCAGTACAGGATGTAAGCCCAAGACGGAGGGATTCCCGTGAGTGTGGAACTGGTGGGTCTGCATATCGTTTATGTATGTTTTATCGCCCTGATTATCGGGTTTATGCTGTTTCGCAAAGATACGACGCCGGTCTGTCTGATCGGCATTTTCGTGCTGGGCCTTGCCGCTACCGGCTCGCTTCCTCAATCGGTCGGGGGTATTTTCTCCAGCCTCATCTATGCCATGAAGGAGCTTCTGCCGACCATTCTCGTCATCTCGGTCATTGTCGGCATGAGCCAGGTTCTCTCGTTGTCCGGCGTCAGCGACACGATGATATCTCCCGCGGCGAAGCTCATCCGCAGCCCGGGAGCGGCCTTCTGGATCATCGGCATCGTCATGATGACCGTTTCGTGCTTCTTCTGGCCGTCCCCGGCGGTTGCGCTGATCGGAGCCGTGCTGCTTCCGGCGGCGGTCAGGGCCGGTCTGCCGGCCATCGGGGCGGCCGTGGCCATGAACTTGTTCGGCCACGGCATTGCGCTTTCCGGCGACTACGTCATCCAGGCAGCGCCGAAGCTGACCGCCGACGCCGCCGGACTTCCCGTCGGAAGCGTCATGGAAGCTTCCGTCCCGCTCGTCGCCGTGATGGGAGCCGTCACGACCGCGGCGGCTTTCTGGTTCCTGCGGCGCGATTTGAGAAGCGGAGCCTTGAAGCCGGAAAGCGCCATCAAGCCGCCCGCTCCCGTCATCGGTGGCGCTTCTTCCGCCGGGAAGCTGCTGACCGGCAGGAAGCGCCTCGCTCTTGCGGTCGCGATCCCTCTGCTGTTCGCGGCCGACATTGCGGCCATGTTCGAGCTGAACCTGCAGGGAGGGGAGGCGACCGCGCTGATCGGCGGGACGGCCGCCCTGATCCTGCTGCTCGTCTCGCTCATGGCTCACCGCCGGGGCGGATTCGGAAAGACGACCTCTTACCTGGTGGACGGATTTCATTTCGGCTTTAAGGTATTCGGTCCCGTCATTCCGATCGCCGCCTTCTTTTACCTCGGCGACGCGGCTCTTACCGAGCTGTACGGGCATGTCCTGCCGGCCTTCTCGCACGGGATCGTGAATGATCTCGGGCTGGCTCTGGCCCAGACCGTGCCCGTCCATCCGGCCGCAAGTGCCGTCACACTGACAGCCGTGGGCGCCATCACCGGGCTGGACGGGTCGGGCTTCTCCGGCATCTCGCTGGCCGGCTCGGTCGCCAGCCTGTTCTCCTCCGCCCTCGGCGCCGGAGCCGCAACCTTGACCGCTCTCGGCCAGGTGGCGGCCATCTGGGTCGGAGGCGGCACACTCATCCCGTGGGCGCTTATTCCAGCCGCCGCCATCTGCGGCGTCGATCCTTTCGAGCTGGCCCGGCGGAACCTGAAGCCGGTGATGATCGGTCTGGCCGTCACCACAGTCGTGGCGATGTTTCTGATCTGATCCGGCGCCGGTGAACAGTCCGGGATCAGGGTACGCGTCAGCCGTGGCGAAGTGATCAGAGTGCTCGTCAGCCGTGGCGGTACTCATCAACAAAAACTTCGCAGACCGCCTTCTTATAAGTTCGTGTAGGTTCTTGCTTTGTTCTTGCTTTGTTCTTGCTTTGTTCTTGCTTTGTTCTTGCTT
>NZ_FNVF01000001.1:294322-747894 GCF_900107975.1 Paenibacillus sp. UNC499MF | reverse complement strand
GTTCTTGCTTTGTTCTTGCTTTGTTCTTGCTTTGTTCTTGCTTTGTTCTTGCTTCGTTCTTGCTTGGCTCTTGCTTACATGCTGCTTCCTTACTTCTCATCCGAAGCACTGCCGCCCTGCCGCACTTTTCCCGCTTTCATGCCGCCGGAATAGTCTGGCTCCTCAGGCGGCATGAACGGCATCTAACGTTCGGCAGCGGCGCCGCCTTCGCAAGGCTGCCCCGCGCCTTCTTCTCCGCCCGCCGCTTCCGGCGGGCATTCTTTTTCGAATGCCGCGATAAGATCTTTCATGAGCTTCATGGCCGACCCGGCATCAAGCGCATAGTATTTTTCCGTGCCCTGCTGACGGATCGTTACGATCTCCGCCTGCTTGAGCAGTTTGAGATGATGGGAAATGGCCGGCCTCGACAGGTGCGAATGCTCCGTGATGCTTTTGACGTTCATGGGCCCGTGCTTGCCGAGCAGCAAAATAATCTGCTGTCTGGCCGGATCTCCCAATGTCCGGAACAGATTCGTGCACTGCTCGAAGTATTCCATAGTAGTCTGTTCAGTTGTTCCGCTCATACGATCACATCTTTCTTCATCGATGCGGCCGCAGGGTGTGGAGTGAGGACGCTAGATCAGCTTGCGACCGAGATGCTCGGCTTTGTCCAGCCAGGACTTTCGCTTGTCCGCCGTGGATAATTTGAGCGGTCCGAGCGTTGTGACGCGTACCGGCTTAAATCCGCTGAATTCGAGGGTCCCCTTCTTCATCGCCTTGTGGCCGGGACTTCCGCTTATAGTCTGATAATACCATACGGGAGTGTCCATCGTCACAATGAGGCGTGCGCTCTTCCCTTTAAGCAGTTTTTCCCAGATGAGGGAGTCCTTGCTCTTGTACTTAAAAGCGAAGCCCGGAAGAAATACCCGGTCGATCATCCCTTTGAGAAGCGCGGGCATGGTCCACCACCAGGTCGGATACACGAACACGACATGATTCGCCCACCGGATCGACTCCTGAATTTCAAGCAGGTCGGGCTCCAGCTCCGTCCGCTTTCTGTAGCCGTAAGCCAGATTCGGATTGAAATCGAGATCGCCGATCTGGACGAAACGGACCTCCGCTCCGGCTGCGATTGCCCCCTTGCGATACGATTCCGCCAAAGCGGTGCAGTAGCTCTCCCGGTCGGGATGCCCTTGAATAATTAAGACGCGTGACGGTGCCTGTGTTGTCATAAGAAAAACCTCCGTAAGATCATTACTAACATTTATATGTCTATATGTTTAAACATTTAAACCTTTAAACCTTTAAACCAAAGATACCCCTCCTTCTTCTTTTTGTCAACCGAAAATTTCTGCTGATCAATCCGTAACAAAAAAAGCCTTCATGCGAAGGCTTAAGAATCCCTGTAAATCTTCCGGTATTTTTCATTGAAGGCGCCGATCCATTCCCTTTTAATCGGCCCGTTTTTAATTTCGTACAAGCGGTCCGTCAAAACATAAACGGTATTGTGATTTGCGTAAATTAAAACTGTTTCGGCTTTATCACGCACAAGTTCAAAATGGAAAGCGGACCCGGAGTTCATCAAGGCCGTAACCTCTTGACTCAATGCTTCGTAGCCGACATGCTTTTTTTTCACTCTATACTGGTTTAAAAACGCGAGAAGCTCCTCCATCGGCTCCTTGTCTTTCGTTCCCCATTCAAACGGTTTATCATCCTGCATGGGCCTATTTTCGCTAAAGCCCATCCAAGTAAATTCACCGGCTTGAAGCGGTATTACATCCGCCAAACTTTTTTCTCTGTACTCGTTCCAGTTGTAAAGAATGATACCTGCGGCAATCGTAAGCAGCAGCACAAGCCCGATTTTTTTAATCATGCTCTACTCCTTTATGTCCGGTGACGGTTATTCCCACACCATTCTCAACCATATATTTACATATACGTGAGTTTGAAGGTTTAGTCGCACGAAAAATACAGCCCTGCGGAATCAACAAAAAAACCGCGCATGTGGTCATAACCCTGTCAAGTAGACAGTACAAAAAAGACAAGATTTAAGCTGCGGCCGTTTCCCGGTATTCTACCGGGGAACGGTCGTTTAGTTTTTTCTGGAATCGGTTTTGGTTGTAAAACAATACGTATTCGCTTACTTGCTGTTCAACCTCTGCTTTGTCGGCCGCCTTATTCAAGTATATTTTCTCGGTCTTCAAATGAGAGAAGAAGGACTCGATACAGGCATTGTCTAGACAATTTCCACGCCTGGAGTGGCTGCCTAGCATGCCGAGCTGTTTCAGTTTACGGTTAAAGGGTTTCGAGGTATATTGAAATCCTTGATCCGAGTGCAGGATTGCGCCACTCAAGTCCACGTGCTGACGGAGTCTATCCAGCGTTTCATGAACCAAAGCGAGATCATTTCGTTCAGAAAGATGCCACGCTACAATTTCGTTATTGTATAAATCCTGAATGACAGAGAGATACACAAAATGTTCTCCAGCACGGATATAGGTAATGTCCGTAACTAGCTTAGTTCGAGGCGTATCTGCCCGGAACTGGCGCTCAAGCCGATTTGGATTCACCACAGAAGCTTGTTTTCCAAAGAATCGACGTTTCTTTCGAATGACAGAACAGATGCCTAATTGTTTCATTAATCGGTACACCTTTTTGTGGTTGACCCTAAGACCTTCCCTCCGTAAAGCTACCGTCATTCGAAGATAACCAAAATAGGGATGTACGCGATGGATGGCAAGCAAATGCGATTCTAATTCATGTTCCTTGTATCGACGTTCTTTTGCCGCGGATCTGCTTTTTCTCCACTTGTAATAACCTGAGCGGGAAACCGCAGCTAGCTTCAAGAGCCAAACCAGACCATGGCGTGCTCGCAGGTCCTCTATGATTTGAAATCTGGCAGCTTTACTCGTCACTCCTTGTGTAGATTTGGATACTGCTTTTTTAAGTATTCAATCTCCGCCCGCAAATATGCTATCTCTTCTTCCATACTGGAAAACTTTGTTCTAAGGCGTCCCTGTTTGGATGTAGCAGGTTCTAGACTCATTCCCTGTTTCGCTCTTGCTGCCCATACTTGTACCTGAGATTTATTTTGAATATTTAAACGTGTCGCTACTTCGCGTATACTCATATGTTCCTCGTTGACCAGCCGGGCCACCTCCAATTTCAATTCCAAGGAGTACCGCCGGAAAGTTTGTCCTTTTTTAGCCATGAAAAAATCCCCTTCTTTTGACATGATTAAGTTCATCTTACCAGATGTCTTTTTTCTCATGTCTACTAAAAGGGGATAATACCAATGCGCGCGGCTTTCGAATGACGGATTCGCCGAATAAACTTGCCTTGTATATAAAATAAATCTAAAAGTGCGCTTTACATGCCCTCCCGTTTATTCCGGCAGACACCAGTCAATCGGCTCGATTCCCTGCTCCGCAAGCCATGCGTTGGCTTTGGAATAAGGCTTGCTGCCGAAAAATCCCCGGTGTGCGGAAAGCGGGCTCGGATGAGGAGCTTTAATGACGCCGTGCCGGTTCAAGTCGATGAGCTGCGTTTTGGACTGCGCGTGGCTTCCCCACAAAATAAAAAGAACGGGTGTCTCTTTGCGGTTCAGTGTCTCGATGACTTTATCCGTAAAAAGCTCCCACCCTTTGCCCTTGTGGGAATTCGCTTCGCCGGCCCTCACCGTCAGCACCGTGTTCAGAAGGAGCACGCCCTGGTCGGCCCAATGCTTCAAATACCCCGTTCCCGGGAGAGGACAGCCGATATCTTCTTTCATTTCCTTGAACATGTTTTTAAGGGAAGGCGGGGTGGGTACGCCCGGTTTGACGGAAAAGCTCAGGCCGTGCGCCTGACCGGGGCCGTGATAAGGGTCCTGTCCCAAAATAACCGCCTTCACGTCCTTGAACGCCGTATAGTGAAGCGCGTTAAAGATATCGTGCATCTCCGGATAGATCGTCCGTTCCGCGTATTCCCCTTTTAAAAACTCCCTGAGTTTCAGATAATACGGTTTTTCGAATTCCTCCGCCAGCAATTCCGCCCAGTCATTCTTCAAGATCGTCATAGCCTCGTCTCCTTCCTATTCCTCCGTTTCCAGTCTTCCGGTCGACGGATCGGCAAGCACAAGTCTGGCGGAAACTTCCTCTCCGCCCTGCCGTTCCAGCTTGAGCTTGGCGGTTTTGCCTTTTTCCAGAAGCGCCTTTACCTGGGCATCCGTCAGGCTCCTTCCGAAGCTTTCCTTCCAGATCACGAAGGTACAGCCGGTCTTGTAATGCGAACAGCCATATCCTTTCTTACCCATAAAAATAGTTCCGCCGCAGCCAGGCCGCGGACATGTTCCCACCACGCGCGGCCCGTCCGCCGGTTTAGCGGCAGCCGGAGCTCCCCGGCCCGCCGCCTGTCCCGCTGCGGTCCGGGAGGGCTGCGCGGGCATGTCAGCCGCGCCTCCCGCCGTCTCCCGCACGCGCGCCTGTCCCGCGCTGCCGGCGGCCGCCCCTCCTCGGGCCGAAGCCGCCCGTGCTGCCGGAGCGCCGCTTCCGCGGGCCGCGGTGCCTGCCGCCGCGCGCGCCTTAGGCGCGGCTGCCGCGGCGGCGCCGTCCGTGCCGCCGGCTTTGGCGCTCCGGCGGGTCTTGGCGGACGCGGCCCGTCCGCCCGCTTTTGCGGCGGGCTCGTCGCCCTCGAAGGCGGTTCTCGCCGCGCGGTTCTGGACGCGGACCTTATCGACGATGAGCGTGGCGAACTTTTTGACATTTCGCATAAACGTCTCATCGGACGCTTGTCCGCGTGAGATTTCGTTGAGCCGGCGTTCCCACTGGCCCGTCATCTCCGGCGAAGTGAGCAGCTCCACACCCGCCGCTCGGATGAGCTCCACGGCCGTCCGCCCTTTGGGCGTAAGCGTGATGCGCTTGCCCTGCATCGTGACGTAGCCGACATGCTTCAGGCGCTCGATCGTCGCCGCGCGGGTAGCCGGTGTCCCGAGACCGGAATCTTTCATCGCGTCGCGCAGCTCTTCATCCTCGATCTGCTTGCCGGCGCTTTCCATCGCCTTCAGCAGCGTGCCTTCCGTAAAAGCTTTAGGCGGCTGGGTCTCTTTCTCCTTGGCGGCCGCATCCCTGCAGTGAGCGCCGAGAGAAGCGTTAAGAGAAAATGGCTCGGACGTTTCTTCTTCTTCGGCCTCTTCCTCTTCTTTACCCTTCTCATCCTTCGTTTTAGCGCGTTTGCCGTCTTTCTTGGACTCCGGGTACAGCACTTTCCAGCCAAGCTGCAGCAGCTCCTTGACGGTCGTCTTGAACGTTTCTTTCTCCACTTCCGTCAGAACGGTATGCACCTTATATTCGGCCGCCGGATAAAACTGCGACAAAAACCGGCGCACGATCAGATCGTACACCTTCTGCTCGTCCGCCGAGAGCCCGTTCGCCCGTTTGCCGGTGGGCAAAATCGCGTGGTGGTCCTCTACCTTGGACGGGTTGCAAATCGCTTTATTGTTTTTGTGAACCAGATTCCGGTTTGCCTGGCGGACCTGCTCGTCGTAGGACGTTCCCTGGAGAGCCGACAGCGTTTTGTGCATCTCGGGGATGTTCTGCTCCGTCACGTAGTTCGAGTTCGTTCTCGGGTACGAAATGACTTTATGCTTCTCGTAGAGCGCCTGAGCCACGTCCAGCGTTTTTTTAGCCGAAAAACCGAGCTTCGCATTGGACTCCCGCTGAAGGAGCGTCAAATCGTACAATTTGAACGGATATTCCTTCGTATCTTTGACTTCGTAAGACGCGACGCGTGCGGGTTTTCCTTTGACTTTGGCTGCAATGCCCTCGGCCTTGGCCGGGTCGGTAATGCGTTCTCCCTGCCACAATCCGCGGTATTCGGTCTGCTCCTGGGCGAAAAACGCTTCCACCTCGTAAAATTTCAAGGAGGAAAAATCTTCGATAAGCTTCTGACGGTCGTAAATGAGCGCCAGCACGGGAGTCTGAACCCGCCCGACGGACAAAAGCACGTTGTGCTTGGTCGTAAACGCCCGGGACCCGTTCATCCCGATGATCCAGTCCGCTTCGCTCCGGGCTCTTGCCGCTCTGGTCAGATTTTCAAAATCGGAGCCGTCCTTGAGCTGCTGAAAGCCGCTCCGGATCGTTTCCGCAGTCAAATCGGAAATCCACAAGCGCTTCACCGGCTGCTTCAATTTCAGATGACGCTGAATGAGCGAGAAAATATGCTGCCCTTCGCGCCCCGCGTCACAGGCGTTGACGATTTTATCGCATTGTTTGGCCAGTTCCTTGATCACTTTGAGCTGATCCTTCGTCCGGGGGTTCGGGAGCAGCTTGAATTCGTCGGGAATAATCGGCAGATGCTCAAAGCGCCATTTCTTGTATTTTTCATCATATTTATCGGGTTCCGCAAGTTCTATAAGGTGTCCTATGGCCCAGGTAATGATATAATCCGATCCCTCGATATACGTACGCTTGTTCGCCGCCTTCGGCTCGATGACAGCGGCAATCGTCCGCCCCATATCCGGTTTTTCGGCAATCACGAGTGTTTTCAAAGGCTATCTTCCTATCTATGTATCTCGCCGCCTTTTCCGCGCGGGCAAGACATCCTCTTTAGTATCGTTCCGGCACCAGTCCGTGTTTCTCGTACACTTCAGTATATCGGCCCGGAAGAAACCCTGCAAGGGACGGAGCACGGGGAGGAAGAGCTTCATCCCGGAAAAATCCTCCGAAATCCCTGTATGCGTCAGGTCCTGTCCGTCCTGTAAAAATTTTTGCGCCCGCACATTTCCAGAGCCTGGAATTTGGGTTATGATCGCTCTGAAAGATTATTATCGGCAGGGGGTTACCATGACAGCGTTGACGACGGAAAGATTTCTTCTCGGAATGGACGGCGGCGGCACGCATACCCGTGTTCTTGCGGCGGATTTGGCGGGAAATGTGCTTGCTTATACGGAAAAAGGCGCCTCGTCCATCCATAAGGACGACGAAGCAAAGGAAAACGTTCATGCGGCTATACGGGAAGCCGTGGAGCAGGCCGGCAGATCATTGGAACAAGCGGCCTCTCTGACCGCCGGGATGGCGGGATACGATTCCGAATCCGATCTGCCCTGGGTTCGAGAGCTTACCGATGTGGAAGGTTTAAGCTGTCCCCGTCAGCTGGTGAACGACGCCGTTGTCGCCCACAGCGGCGCTTTATTGTCGGAGCCGGGGATCATGGTCATTTCGGGGACAGGTTCGATCATTCTGGCCGTTACGGACGATAACCGGCACATCCGCAATTACGATCTGCATCATTACGCTTCCAGCGCGGCCCGGTTTCTCGCCTATGACGCCACGTACGAAGCACTCGCGGGCAATACGGACGAGTCGGATGCGGACTTGGTCCGGGGCATGCTGGAGCACTGGGGCCTGGAAACGCTGGAAAGCTATTCCGAGCTCGCATGCGCCGGATTCCTTCCCGATACCAAGGCGCGCAATAAAAAGTTCGGAGAACTGGCCCCGCTGATCACGAGCGAGGCTTCACGGGGCAGCCGGCTGGCCCGCACGGTCTGCGATCGGGCCGTCCACCAGATTTCGGTCGGCACCCGGCTGCTCGGCTCCTATTTTAAGAGAGAGACGGTTTACGTAGCGGCCGCCGGAAGCGTTGTGAACAGCCCTTATTTCAGGCAAAAGCTGCCGGAAAAATTAAGCGCGGGCAACCACAAGACCTACCGCTGGCAGCCGCCCGCCTTCTCCCCCGCAGCCGGAGCTCTGCTGATGGGGTATCGCAGCCTCGGCATTCCTCTCACGGAGGAGCTGCTCGATAATCTGCGGCGGCATCCCGCCTGCCGGTGCTGATCCTCTGCAGCCCGCCACCGTCACGACCACGCCGGAAGCTTTGCGGCGAACAGACGAAAACTCCGGACCTTCCGCGGTCCGGAGTTTTAAATGCGGCTGCAAACAACCGGAAGACGGCCGGTTAAACCCGAAGCCCGGCTTTTCTTATCTGCCCAAGCTTTCCAGAAGCTTCTTCACTTCCGAAGAACTGGTCAGCTCACCCGGACGGACTCCCGCAATTTTGCCGTCCGCATCGATAAGGAAGGTGGCCGGAAGTCCGACAACCCGGTATTTTTGGGCGGCTTCGCCGCTCGGATCGAGCAGGACGGGAAAAGCAAGGTTTCTCTGCGAGGCGAATTCATTCGCCGTTCCTCTCGATTCGCCTACGTTGACGGCGATAATTTCCACGTCCGCAATTCCTTCGAGGTAAGCTTCATTCATGCGGGGCATCTCATGGGTACAAGGACCGCACCAGGAGGCCCAGAAATTAAGCAGGACACCTTTGCCCCGGTAGTCGGAAAGCGAGACGGAACGGCCGTCCAGTCCCGTAACGGTAAAATCAGGGGCCGCCTCGCCGGTCCGGACGGCACCCGCCGTGTCCCGTGAATCCGCACGGTACAAAGTGTATGCCAAAGCGGCCGCTATAAGCCCTGCGATAAGCAGGACGGCTCCCCGCCGCAGCTTATGTGTCAAACTTCCCACCTCCCGCTATATCCCGCCGTCCCCGCCGGTACGATAACCGAACAGCTTGGAGAAGGCCGCCTGCAGCCCTTGGGGACCGTATGCTTCCCTGAAAGACCCGGACGTCCCCTCTTCGGCTATGCGCCCTTCTTTCAGGAAGACGACATGGTCGGCCGCCGACTCCGCCACGCCAAGCTGGTGCGTGGAGAACAGCACCGCATGGCCTTCCGCCCGCGCGTAGCGGACTAGCTCGACAAAGGAATCCATCCAGTACGGATCGAGTCCGTTCGTCGGCTCGTCCATGATGAGCAGCGCCGGCTTGGCCAGCAGCGCCTGGGCGAACAGCAGCCGCTGCCGCATGCCTTTGGAGAAAGAGCCGACCGGCTTGCGCCTCACATCGGCCAATCCGACCAGCTCCAGCGTTTCCAGTACCCTCGCTCTGGAAACCTTTCGCAGCGAAGCCCAGAACGATAGCGTTTCTTCCGCAGATAATCCCTGTCCGAAAGAATAGTCGTCGGGCATATATCCGATCTGCTCCGCGTAGGCCATCCGGTTTTCTTTCCATTTGCGCCCGTTCACCTCGATACTCCCCGCGGTAGGCTGCGAAATTCCGGCGATCATGCGCAGAATGGTGCTCTTCCCGGCTCCGTTCCCGCCGCAGAGGGCCAGCACCTGTCCCTTGTTTATCCGGAGATTGACCGAATGGATAATGTGCTGCCTGCCGATTTTTTTGTGCAGATCCGATACGGTTACTACGTTCTCAGCCACGAAAACGCCCCCTTTCCCAGATCAGGTTGGCCAGGCCTGCGCATACGGCAATCCAGACGAGGCATAAGCCGAGGAATATCAAGGTTCCTTCCGGGCGGGCGATCCAGCGGACCCACTCGTAATATTCGGGGCCCAGTGCCGACCCGCCGCCGAGCTTCACGACAACGAACAGCCGCACCAGCTCCGCCGGGTTCAGGAACGTGAGCACCGTCAGCGCGCTTTTGATCCAGACGAAAGGAAGCAGACCGAGAACGGCAATCAGCAGCGTCGGCCAGCCGATCACCGCGAAAAACCACACCGCCACGCCTGCGGTCAGTGCCTGCCAGCGGTTTTTCGCTAACGTGCCCAGCACGAGCGCGAGGGCGAGAAACAGCAGGACGAGCCCCGTGGAGAAGGCGAAAAACAAACCGAGCGTGTCAAGCTGCAGCCCTTTGCCGGTCAACGCTCCGACCACGCCCGTCAGCCCGTACCCGAACGCGACGATAGTCAGCATAACAACGGTTAACCCCGTGTATTTTCCGGCAATAAACGCAAAGGTAGCAAGCGGATAGGTGGAAAGAAGCTGCCAGCTCCCCTCCTCCTTCTCCGCCGTTAACGAAAACGAGCCCAGCAGAAGCGCCATAAGCGGCAGTAAATATAAGATCAGATTCAGCATGGATGAAGTGGAGCTTGAATAGCCCTGTACGAAGCTTTGGGCGTTAATAAGGAGCAAGGACAGGCTGAATAAAGAAAAGAGGGCCATAAACGAATAGGCCCACGGGTTTCTAAACCCGACTTTCACTTCGCGCAACGCGATCGTCAGCACGTTCATTTGCCGTGCGTTCCCTGGTCGCCGGCTTTGCCGCCGTGAGCGTCTTTCTCGCCGCCCGCCTCCGGCGTCATGCTGTGGTCATGGCTTCCGCCCATGTTCATCATGCTTTTGTTCTGTTCCCACGTGTGCTTGCCGAGATCGGCCGCCGTCATCACTTTGCCTTTTTTCTGGCTGTCCGCGAATTTCTGGGCTTCCGCCTTGTCCTTGAACGAATAGACGCCGTAGGCCATCGGGGATTTGAAAGAAGGATCGTATACGTAAGCAGCATCCTCATACTTGATCCATTCCTTGTTGTTGTAATCCCGGACAAACTGGACTTGGATGGAATCCGCCGCATTTTTCCCTTTCCATTCGTTCATGCAGCCGAGATCGTCGAATTTGTAGGTTTTTCCGTCTTTCGTTTTGAGCTGGACGGCGAACGCGTCGTCTTTAATCTGCATGTTGCAGATTGCGCATTTATCCGTCTCCTCGTTGATGGGCTCCGCCTGATCCTTTGCTTTCCCGCATGCGGACAACATCGTCATAATCAGCAGTACACTCAGCAAAAACAATCCTGTTTTTTTCATACTCTTTTTACCCCCACATAATAAATTGTACTGACGGATGCCAGCAGCAGAAGAAGTCCGAATAACAGAGTCGTATTCCCTGTCACTCCGCTTTCCGGCTTTTGCTCCGCTCCCGTTCCGGGCTTCATCAGCGGCGCTTCATCCTTGGTCCAGCCTTCACGTCCGGATGTGTACATGCCTTCGAGAAACTGCATCCCCGGCGATTGGAAAAAAAGCTGGTAAGCGGGAACATCCCCCGTCAGTCTTTGAAAAAAAGGATTCAGCGCATACGACAGCTCGCTCCGGCCGTCCCCGTCGCTGTCCAGACCGCGGATCGCTTCCCAGAAGTTTCCGCTGAACGCGTTGCTCTCGCCCGCATCCGCTTCGGCTTCGATCACATTGCCGATAAACCGGTTGCCGGTGAAGCGGTTATTTTCCGATTCCAGAAACTGGACGCCGACGAAATTTTGCAGCACGTCGTTGTCCGTGAAATCGTTGGAGCCCGACTGCTCGACATAAAGGCCGACCCGGTTTCCCTCCACTTTATTGCCGGTTACCTTCGAGTTATGTACATCGAAAAACAAGAGGCCCTGCGAGTTCACGCTCTCGCTTTGTTTCGTAAAGGAATTGCCGGATACCTCGGCTTCCTTGACGCCCATGATCATGGCGCCGGTGACGTTGTATATGCCGGTGTTGCCGCGGACGACGGTCCCCTTCGTGTACATGCAGTGAATCCCGTACCGGGAATGCTCGACGGAATTGGCCTCCACCTTGTTCCTGTGGCTGCTTTCCAGATAAATGCCGTCGTTCATGGAGCTTACTTTGTTGCCCGAGACGATATTATCGTGCGCGTTGAAAAGATCAATGCCGTTGCGTCTTTCGGACAGCTTGGCCGCTTCGCTTCCGACTCGGACGACGGAATTGTTCTCGATCCGGTTATTGCCGGTATCCCGCAGCAGGATGCCGAAAGCTCCGGTGCGGATATCCAGCGAATGAAGCCATGTCCGGCTTCCCTGGACAAGCACCGCCGGCGTGTCGGAGGACGCCCCTTTCCCGTCCTGTACGATCTGCAGGCCGCTCAGGGTAACATCGTCCGCCCCGACCGTGATGGCGGGTTTCCCGCTCCCCTCCTTGTTCCCGACGACGGCGCCGTTCTGTCCCTCGATCACGATGGGACGGGTAATAACGGCGGGACCTTCGTAGGAGCCTGGCGGGAGCCTGAGCAGGCCGCCGGCCGGCGTACGGTCGATGAGCAGCTGCAGCACGGCGGTCCGGGCGGCAGTATCGTCCGCCGGAGCCGCGCCCGCCCGGTGGCCGGGCAGCCAGAGACCGGCGGCTGCCGCGGCGCAGACGCACAGCCACAGGGGAATCAGGCGGAGCTTCATGATACTTCAAGCTCCTTTTTCTTGGTGATGTGAAGCTCACCCTGGTACAGATGCACGTAAATGGCGTATTTGCCGGGCTGATCGAATGTTTTCTCTATCGAGTAGTTTCCGTCCCCGCTTGACTTGGCATCGAGCAGTTCCGGCAGCCCGCTGTTGTCCGCCAGACGGACATCGAGCTGAACCCTCGCCCCTTCCTGGGTGGTTAATCCGGCAATCTTTGCCGTAACTACCGCTTTCACGCCTTTTGTGACCGGCGCTGGCTGGGTGACGAGGTCGATTTTGACTTTGGCCGGGTCTTGTCCCTGCGGAGCGGACGAACAAGCCGTGACGGCAAGTACCAGAAGAACGGCCAACAGAGTTCGGCTGATCGGTTTTAGCAAGGCAATGCCTCCTTTCCTTTCGCTTCCATTATTCTTACACGCGAATGCCCTTTTTAATATGACTCAACAGGGCTATTCCCGTTAACATTGTGTGAATAGTTTAATTCGTCCGGAACAAATAAGTTTTACTGCGGTTAATTTGTTGCGCGCCGGAAACATTAATCGGGAAGAAAACAAACAGCCAAAGGAGGCCTGTTCATGTTCATATTATACGGTATCGTCCTGCTTCTGGCGGGACTTCTTACGATCAACAGCATCTTCTCGTATCAGAGCAAACATATTGATCCTTCGCTCTGGCCGACCTTATGGTTTCAGTGCAAAATGATTCCGCTGGTGTTTGCCGCCAACGTCATGATCGGCTACGGCGTGAAGTTCTGCTACAAGACGACGGGCAATCTTACCTTGTCGCTCGGCATATCCAAAAGCATCGAAATTTTTATATGCGTACTCATGGGCTACATCTTCATGAAGGAAATTCCGAACTGGAAAACATGGGTCGGACTCGGCATCGTCGTCGGCGGCTTTGTCGTTACCAAGCTGAAATAGCGGCAGAGGAGCTTGCGGACAAGGAGACGGCCGCGCGGATCCGGCCGGGAAGGGCAGGCTATGAGCCAGTGTTCATTTGTTTCGAACCCATTTTCGGAATGTACTGCCAGGCGGCTTTCATCCGCCCGCTCCTTACACTGTACAGCTGGCACACGCCCCGACACGCCAAAAAAAACTCCGGACCCGCGAAGAGTCCGGAGCTTTGGCTATAAAACGGCCCGCCGATAAGCGGTCAGGCCCTTATGTGTAAAACCTGCTGCGGAGCGTCCGGCATCCGAATCAGGATCTCTCCGGCCGCTTCGTCGTACGCCCAGCCCGCTGCGGATGAGTCTCCGGCGATCAGCCCGGCTTCATGCCGCCGGAGTCCCTCGACCGCCGCTGGAACGAATTCCGCATGTTTGATGCGGATCAGGAAGCTGCGGTCTCCTTCCGGCAGTCCCTTGTGCTCGTAAGTCCAGGCCAGCTTCATGCCGCCGTCGGCCGCTTCCGCAGACATGCGGATCACGTTGTACGTTCCCTGCTCGTAGCCGTAGGTGATTCCGTCATCTTCATAGACGGTTCCTTCGGCTCTCCCTGCGGAAGCATAAACGTTCCACGTCAGAGCCGCTGCCGTTTCCTCGTCCGCATGCTGCTTAAGCGGCTCTTCCGCAAGAACGGCCCCCGCTTTGATATACATCGGCATAATGTGGAGCGGCGCGTGGGCAAGGATATGCTTCGGCCCCGTATGCTTCTCTCCGGTCCAGTAGTCGATCCACTCGCCTTCCGGGATATACACGGCCCGATGCTCCGTATCGGGACGGTAAACCGGAGCGGCGAGGACGCTGCTGCCGAGCAGGAACTGGTCGCTGAGGTTCGTCACCTGCGGATCGTGCGGATATTCCAGCACAAGCGGCCGCAGAATCGGCATTCCGGTGCGGGAAGCCTCATGGAACAGCGTATACAGCACCGGCATCCAGCGGTAGCGCAGCTCGATATAGCTGCGGCAGATCGCTTCGGTCTCTTCGCCGAACGACCACGGTTCCTGGCGCACGGAGTCGATCACGCTGTGGTTGCGGCAGAATGGGAACAGCGCGCCCATCTGCGTCCAGCGGGCAAGCAGCTGCCCCGTGGAATGGTGCGCAAAGCCGCCGATATCGGGGCCCGTGAACGGAATTCCGGACAGGCCCAGGTTCAGCACCATCGGAATCGCCATCGCCATATGCTCCCAGAAGCTGCGGTTGTCGCCGGTCCATACGGCGGCATAGCGCTGAACGCCGCTGTATCCCGCTCGTGTGAGAACGAACGGCCGCTCTCCGTCGAGCTGCTCCCGGAGGCTTTCGTAAGTCGCTTTGGACATCATCATGCCGTACAGGTTGTGCAGCTCTTCGTGCGTCTTGCTGTCGCCGTTATTGCCGTGGATGACGTCGAGATCCATCGTCTTGGACTCGTTGAATACGGCCGGCTCGTTCATATCGTTCCAGATTCCCGTGATGCCGAGATCCACATAGAACTTGTGCTTCTCTCCCCACCATTTGCCTACGGCATCTTCCGTGAAATCGGGGAACGCGCTTTTACCGGGCCATACGTCTCCGATAAAAAGCTCGCCTTCCAGTTTTTTGCAGAAATAGCCATGTTCGATTCCTTCCCGGTAGATTGTGTATTTGGGATCTTTTTTGACGCCGGGATCTACGATCGGGACAATGCGCATGCCGAGTTTTTTCAGCTCCGCCATCATGCCTTCCGGGTCCGGAAAACGGTCCTTGTCGAACGTAAAGACGCGGTACTGATCCATATAGTGGATATCCAGATGTATGACGTCGCACGGGATATTTCTCTCGCGGAACGTGCGTGCCAGCTCCAGCACTTCCTGCTGGTTCATGTAGCTGTAGCGGGACTGGTGATAGCCGAGCGACCATTTCGGCGGCATCGAAATGCGGCCCGTCAGCTTCGTGTAGCGGCCGACGACGTCTTTGGGCTGCGGTCCGAAAATAAAGTACAGATCGTACTCCCCGGTCGTACACTGGATCGTGAAAAGATCGGGATGAGTGCGCATATCAAAATCGGTACGGCCCGGATTATCCAGAAACAATCCGTAAGAACCGGTCTGATGCATGTGGATCAGCATCGGAATCGACTCGTACAGCGCCTCGATTTCCGGCACATGCGGAGCGAACACGTCCGAGTTCCACATCGCGTAGCGCTCTCCCCGTTTGTCCAGGAAACTCGTTTTCTCCCCGAGCCCGTAAAAATGGGAGTCTGTCCCCATCACATAGGAGCCGCTCAGCGAACCGCGGGTCGTCCACGAAAGCGTGGGCTGCTTCATCATCAGCTCCCCTTCCGGTGTCTCTACCGTCAAAGCGAAGGTTTCCTTCTCGATGATAAGGCGAAGTACGGACGTGCGGAATTCGAACGCTTCCGGGCTTTCCGAACAGTCGGCTTTAACCGGCTGGAACGAATCAGCCAGTACAGCGGGGGTCGCAGCCTTGAACTGCGGCTTGCTGCCGTGGAACAGCTTGATCCGGAACAGCCCGCTTTCCAAAAATGTCAGCAGCAGATTGGCATGCTGGCCGTGAATGATATAAGAATCGTCGTGCTCGGTTACGCGGATGGCGCTCCCCGGTGCTTTAGGGGCCACTTCCAGCACCGTGTCGATGGATTTGTCGGGATGAATGGTTTCGCTCGTTTGCATGGCCTATTCCTCTTTCTGAATGGAGTTGGGTTGGGACCGCCGGGCAGTGCTTTGGCGGCGTTTCAATTCGACGGGCAGCGCAACCGAATGCTCGGCCGGAATGCTTCCGCGGATCATACTGAGAATGCGGCGTATCGCCGTCTTCCCCTTGGTGCCGATATCCTGCCGGATCGTGGTCAGAGAAGGTGTCAGAAAGCCGGCGTAGTCGATATCGTCATATCCCATGACGGATATATCGTCGGGAATGCGCAAGCCGAGCTCCTGCAGCCCTTTCATCAGACCGATCGCAGCCACGTCCGAAAAAGCGAATACGGCGCTGACCTTCGGGCTGAGCATATACACCTGCTGCGCGCTGTGATAGCCGCCGAGCAGAGAGACCGGCGACTCCACGAGCAAAGCGCGGTCCGCTTCGAGGCCGCTCTCCTCCAGCGCCCGGGCATAGCCGAGCCACCGCTCTTCATAGACGCCCGAAGTGACGATGTCGCCCGCGATGACGGCAATCCGCTCATGCCCGAGTGACAGCAGATGCTTCGTCCCGAGGTAGCCGCCCATCCGGTCGTTCATATTGACGACCTGAAGGTTTTCCCCATCGGCCAGGTAGCAGTCCAGATACACGCACGGAACATCAAGCTGAGCGATACGCCCCAGCAGCGGCGAATCGCCGGTTATTCCGACAGCGATAATACCGTCGAGCTGCCGCTCCTGGACAAACGTAAGCGGATCTTCTTCGGTAACGCCCGAAACGATAACGTGCAGACGTTCTTCCCTCGCTTCCGCTTCGACGGCCATCACGAGCTGCCAGTAGAACGGGTTGTCTTCCAGCCGCCCCCTCTCCCCGGTCGGAACCAGAATTCCGATGAGCTGGGAGCGCCTTTCTTTCAAATAACGGGCCGCCGTGCTGGGCGCGTAGTCGTGCCGGTCGATAACCTGGAGCACTCTCTTGGCGGTTTCGCCGGAGACTCTTCCCGTCCCGTTCATGACGTTGGATACGGTCGCGATGGATACGCCAGCCTCCGCGGCTATGTCTTTGATCGTTATTTTGTTCATAGTTCCCCCAAATCGGCCGATTTGTCAGAAAATTGATTAATCGTTTTATAACTAAAAGGTCTGTTTCTGTTTGTTTGCTTTTCTTACGAATTAATTGTACTGCGGAACGTTTTGATAGATCAATGATTAAACGTTTTATCATTTTTTAACCGTGTATATTAAACCATTTACCTTTTTCGTGAAGCCCCGTTGCCACTTAAACTTGATATTTGCCGCAGGAGGGCGTATGTAGTATGTACCGCAGTAAAGGGTTGAGGATGCTCGGAGTCAATGAGAAGATATCTTTTTATGCTAACTTATAAACATAGCTGTTTGGATGGGAGGTTATGCCTTAGTGGGTGAGAATGGCGTCGTTACGGACTCCGGAAGATGTATGGAATGCGGAGCTGTGGGGTTAGACGGGTTTTCCTGCTGGGAATTGTTCGGTTTCCCTCTTGTTTGGGAACATAATGCTCCGGAATTATATGCTTTTCATTTCTGGCTCGTTTCATGTTATATGATTCAGCATCCTTCCCGCTTTACGGAAGAAGGTTACCGGCATCTGGTCCGTTTATTTATCGACGCTTACGATCAAGATTGGAAAACGGCGTATATTCTTAAAAGGAATCGGGAGTTAATGAAGAACATAGATAAACTGACTACCCCTCTCCCGGATCAAGACCGGAAACGCAAGCCTGCATTCTGGTCCCTGACAATTGAAGATATTTATCTGGGCGGCGAACAACATGCAATCGCGAACATCATGAGATGGAAAGAGCGAATACGATATGAACTATCCTGAGTTTTTAAAAGTCGCTGGCAGCCCGTTTTGTACCCGCCGCAATCCGTGTTAAAATGCCCCCCATCTTCGCAAAAAAAAGACAGCCGCCCTTTTCAGCGGCCGTCCGAATTGACGATTGCCCGGTTCCCTTATTGTCTTTGACGCTTTGAGAAGCTATTCCCGGGAATCGAAAAAAATATGTCTCGCCTCGATCTTCTCTCCATCCGTCTCGATCAGCCCGAACGAAAACCGCGGCTGCCAGCGCTTGTCCCAAGGGGAGCCCGGATTAAACAAGAGAAGCCCGTCGACCCTCTCCGAATAAGGAATATGCGAATGACCGAATACGATCACATCCGGGTGCTCGTCCTGAAAAGTGAAAAGAGCGCGCTGCTCCGTCGTCCTTCCCCGGCCCCGATCCCCGTGGACGAGCCCGATTTTGAGCCCGCCGGCCTCGATCAGCTTGCTGTATCCGAATCTGCGCACAATATCCGGGCCGTCATTGTTCCCCGCAACGGATTCGACGGCCGCGATGTTCTCCACCCACCCGATAATTTCCGGGCTGGTCCAGTCTCCGGCATGAAGAATGAGATCGACCCCCGCCAGCCCCTCCAGAACGGCGTCCGGCAGTTTACCCGCCGTCGGCCTCATATGCGTATCGGACAACACTCCTATTTTCATGCGCAAACGCTCCTTTCAAACGGCAAGTATCGGCTTATAATTCGTCCGGAAAAAGAACCCTAACCTCGTCCCCCGCGGAGACAATTCCGGGCCTCTCGACCGAGGCCACGATTCCCCGGCGGTTCCAGGCGGCTTTCACGAACTTGCCCGCAAGTTTGGGATTTCCGGCCTGCTCGGCAATCACCTTACCGGGATTGATGCAAGGTTCGTTTTCCCCTTCGCACACGAGTCCCGCTCCGCTCGGAAACAAAATTCTTGTTCCCGGAGGCAGTGCGGTCAGACGTTCCAGTCCTTTGAACGCCATATTCGCTCCCAGCCATTCGGGGGCGACCCGCTCGATGCCGAGGGCGGCCGCAATCTCTTCGCATTCCTCTTCGGATACGATGCTGATCTGACGCCGGTTCATGATCTCGGTTCCGCGCGGATACATCGGCTGGCGGACGTCGGCCTTGCTTGTCACTCCGAAATGCCGGTCTCCGACCAATCCCCCGAACTGCATCTCCGCCCAATCGAGATGGCGCGTAATAAACGTTTTGGGCTTGTCCGCAATAAGCAGACCGGTCATAACGGCTTGTAATTCTTTTCCTTTTTTCATGGCAACTCACTCCACATTCGGTTATGGGAACTTACATGTCATCTTAGATGAAGGGTTCCTGAAAATATGCAGTCATTATATCACAAATCGGAAGGATGATCCTGCCAGAACCCCCTGGTTTACCGCCTCCGCCTGCCTATCTGTCTTCCTTTCAGCTTATGCCCTGCGCCGGCCCTTCCGCCATACCGGATATTGTTGCCATTGTTTGCCGGATATGATATATTATTTCTTCATGCTCAAAATCTGATCTTAGGGGGTAACTGATCTTGGATAAGAATCAAAGTGCCTATCAAGAAGAACAAAACCGGCTGGACGCCATCCTGTCGGACGTCAACCGGAGACTGGCGGAGCTGCAGGCCGTTCCCGTTTACCGGGGGCCCGATTTCACGGAGCAGGCACTGGAAGCCGTTCGCGAAAGCAGCCGCCAGTCTCTTGCTTTGGCATCGGACGAACCTTATTTCGGACGGCTCGACTTTCAGCCTGAAAACGCTGCCGGGAAGTCCGCTTTATACATCGGCAAGTTCGGCGTCGACGACGAGAACGGCGTAGAGCCTTCTGTCATCGACTGGCGGGCGCCGATAGCCAGCATGTTCTATTCCTACACCGGCGGGGACGAGAAAGCGGCGTACGAATCTCCCGACGGTCTTGTCGAAGGTCTCGTGTATTTGAAAAGAAACCTGGTCATCCGCAAGCAGATTCTTCAGCGGGTCGTAGACACCTACGACCGGGACAGCGACCTTCTGTCCGGAGCGGGCGGAGACGAGTTTTTGCTGTACCGTCTCGGCGAGAACAAAGACAACAAGCTCCGCGATATCGTATCCACAATCCAGGCGGAACAGGACAAAATTATCCGTTCGGCCAAAAACGCGGCTCTTATCATTCAAGGCGTCGCCGGAAGCGGCAAAACGACCGTCGCTCTCCACCGTCTCGCTTTTCTGCTCTATCAATACCGCGACCAGGTTAAAGCGGAAAATATGATGATTTTCGCTCCGAACTCCATGTTTCTCGATTACATATCCGGGGTTCTCCCCGAGCTTGGCGTCGGTCACATCCGGCAGAGCACGTTTGCGGATTGGGCCTTGGAGCTTACTGGGCTTTCCTTCCCGCTGGAAAATCCGGCCGACGAAAGTGCCGTCTGGTTTGCGCTCGGCTCCAAGCGCCCGCCGTTAAACGACGAAGTTTCCGGCCGCTGGAAAGGGTCCGTCGCCTTTCGGGACTTCCTGGAAAGCTGTTTTGACAGCTATGCGCGGACCTGTCTTCCGCAGGAGCCTTTTCACCCGTGGGACGGAAAAACGCTCCCCGCCGCTACCGTCGGCGTCTGGTATAACGAAGAATACAAACATCTCCCTCCCGCCAAGCGCAGAGAGCGGGTCGTCGCCCGGATCAAACGCTGGATCACGATGGAACTGGACAAAGTCTGGGACTCCAAGCAGAAAAAGGAGCGGAAAACCAAGTCGACCCAGCGGCTGAAAGCCTACCTGAAAGGCTGGCCGGAATTCGATGCGCTGTCGTTCTATAAAGCTGTATTCGATCCCAAAGCCGGAGCCGCCTGGATGACGGAAGAACTGCGCGGCCGGATTCCCGAAGCCGTCGCGAAGGATACGCTGGCTTCCTTCCGGCGCAAGAAAGTGCGCCACGAAGATCTCCCGGCGCTCGTCTTTATCCACGCGTCCCTGCACGGCATCGAAGGCTCGGAGCGGTTCGACCACGTGGTCATCGACGAAGCGCAGGACGCTTCGCCGTTCCAGATCGCCGTGCTCGACCAGTATACCCGGCAGCATTCCTTCACCATTCTGGGCGACCTGTCCCAGGGGATTCATGCCTACCGGGGCACGCAGGACTGGGCCGAGCTCACGTCGCTCTTCGGAGAAGGCGAAACCGCTTATTTCGAACTGGAGCGGAGCTACCGCTCCACGATGGAAATTATCCGCTTCGCGAACCACGTGCTCTCCACCGGAGTCGGAGCCGGTCTTCTGGCCGTTCCCGTATTCCGGTCCGGCGAACGGGTCAAGGTGCTCCGGGTAGAGAAGGAGCGGGAGAGCGTTTTCCTCCGCGAAGCGGTTGAGCGGCTGCTCCGCCGGAACTACGATACGGTGGCGGTCATTACGCGCACCGAGGAAGACGCCGTGCGGCTTCACGCGCAGCTTGGAGAGCTGGGACTTGCGGCGAGCAGAATCACGGCTGATCAGAAGCAGTATGCCGGCGGTGTGTCGGTCGTGCCCGTCTATCTGACGAAAGGGCTCGAGTTCGACGCCGCCATCCTGACGGATGCTGATCCGCTCCGCTACGGTGCCGACGCTCAGGACGCCAAGCTGCTCTACGTGGGCTGTACCCGCGCCCTGCACGATTTGTGGGTGCTCTATGACGGCGAGCCTTCCCCGCTCGTAAGCGTCGACGATCCCGAGATTGTAACCCGGGAGCTTCCCCGGGAAGAAGGCGCGGGATCTTAAGCAGGTAAGTCCGGCAGGCACCGAAATGCGCACAAAAAAACAGGCTGTTTACCCGTCCCCCGGACCGGTAAACAGCCTGTTTTTCTTTCCGTGCCTATGTGAAGCGGCGGACTCATTCCGAGTCCGAAAGCTCCGCCTGCCTGTCAGCAGCTGATCAGGATGCCGCCCTCTCCCGCGTAGGTGCCGATAACCGGCCCCATCTCGGTGATGACGACCTGCCCGAACGGGAACAGCCGGAGCAGCTGATCTCTCACGTCCCTGGCGCGGTCCTCGCAGTTGCTGTGCGCAATGCCGAGGATGCATCGCTCCAGATCGTGCCGGGTTTCGCTCACTTTCTCGCTCACCCGTTCGATCAGACGCTTGATCGCATTCTGGGTCCCGCGCACTTTCTCGAAAGGCTCCAGGGTGCCTTCTTCGCTCGCTTTCATGATCTGCTTAATGTTCAGCACGGAAGCCACCGCACCGCGGACGCGGTCGAGGCGGCCTCCTTTTATGACATTTTCAAGCGTGTCCAGGAAAAAATACGTATGATGACTTTTGACTTCGTCCTTCATCCGGGCTGTCAGCTCTTCGAACGGCATGCCTTCTTTGGCGAGTTTAGCCGCTTTTACGGCAAGAAGACCTTGGCCCAGAGAAGCCGTGCGGGAATCCAGCACTTCAATCCGGCCGGCATAGCCTTCTTCCATTAGTTGCTCTCTTGCCATGAGGGCATGATGATAAGTACTGCTCAGATTAGACGAAACAGAGACTACCAGAATGTCACTTTGTGAAGCCTTGCGGTACTCTTCCATAAAAGTATGCGGGGCGGGACTGGCCGTCTGAGGAAGCTTGGGCTCCTGCCTCATCAGCTCATAGAATAATGTTCTGCTCATGTCTGAAGTCATTTCCTTGTCGCCGAAACGGACGATCAGGGGAACGACTGTGATGTCTAATTCACGGGCCAGCTCCTGAGGCAAATCGGAAGTTCCATCCGTAATAATCTTGATCGTCAAGAAGTACCCTCATTTCTAAGATTTAATAAATACGATGCCCACTGTCTGAGGACCGCAATGGCTTGAAACCACACATCCGGTCTCCGTAATCTCAATCCGTTTGACATCCGTTTCCTGCAGCAGGCGGTCCCGTACAAGCTCCGCTTCCTCCTGCGCCATGGAATGCGTCACGAACAGGACATCCGGATCCATCCCGTGCTTGAAGGCCAGCGCGTTGTCCACCAGCTGTTCAAGCGCTTTCTCCCTCTTACCACGCACTTTGGAAGTTAGAATCATGGAACCGTCCTTGACCTGCACGACCGGGCGGATTTTCAGCAGACTCCCGAAAAAAGCCTGTACACTCGTACAGCGGCCGCCTTTATGCAAATAATCCAGCGTATCGATAATGAATTCCGTACTCACTTTCGGAATAAACGATCTTACCATGGCTTCGATCTCCGCCGCACTGCGTCCCTGCTTTGCCGCTTCCACGGCTTTGCAGATCAGAATGCCGATGCCGGTAGCCAGGTTGCGGGAATCGATGACGGTTACCCGGCCTTCCGGAAAGAGATCGGACGTTAATACGGCATTCTGATAAGTCGAAGAAACTTCCGAGGAAAGCCCGATATAGACGATATCGGAACCCTGCTCGATATGAGGCCGGAACGCTTTCTCGAAGTCGGCCGGCGACGGAGCCGCTGTCTTGGGCAGCTTGCCTGACTGTTCGACTTTCCGGTACAAAACCTCCGGTGTGATGTCCACCCCGTCTCGGTACGAGTCGTCTCCGAAGACGACATAAAGGGGAACTACGCCAATTTGATTTTCCTTCAAATATTGCGGATTTAAATCATTCGTGCTGTCCGTAAAAATTTTAATCGGCGCCACGAGACTTCCTCCCTGCTCTCCAGTAACGATCATCAAGTTTTCTCTTAAAGCACCTTGCCCAGGAACTCCTTCGTCCGGGCATGCTGCGGATTCGAGAATACTTCTTCCGGGCGGCCCTGCTCGACGATTACGCCTCCGTCCATAAAGACGACGCGGTCGCCCACTTCCCGGGCAAATCCCATTTCATGCGTAACGACGACCATGGTCATGCCGTCTTTGGCCAGCTTTTTCATGACGTCGAGCACCTCGCCGACCATCTCGGGATCAAGCGCGGAGGTGGGCTCGTCGAACAGCATGACGTCGGGGGACATCGCAAGCGCGCGCGCGATCGCGATCCGCTGCTTCTGTCCTCCGGACAACTGGGCCGGGTACGCATCGGCTTTTTCCGCCAATCCTACTTTACGGAGCAGATCGGCCGCGGTTTCATTCGCCGCGCTCACCGGCATTTTTTTCAGCTTGCGCGGAGCAAGCGTAATATTGTCTTTGACCGACAGATGCGGGAACAGGTTGAACTGCTGGAACACCATGCCCATCTTCTGGCGGACCGAATTAATATCCGTTTTCTTGTTCGTGATGGAAATGCCCTCGAAGAGAATTTCGCCGTCGGTCGGCACCTCCAGCAGGTTGAGGCAGCGCAGGAATGTGCTTTTGCCCGAGCCGGAAGGTCCGATGACAACGACGACCTCGCCTTTTTCGATCTCGATGTCGATTCCGTTCAGCACGTTTAACTTACCGAAATGTTTATGAAGATTCGTGATTTTAAGCATTCGATTTCGTCAGCCTCCTTTCGAGCATTCCGACGAGCTTGGACAGCGTCAGGGTGATAGCCAGATAAATAAAAGCGGCGATAATCAGCGGCTCGAACGGAAGCGACAGGCTTCCTTTGACCGTGTCCGCGTTGAACATCAGTTCGTTGAGGCCGATAACCGATACGATCGAGGTTTCTTTGATGACGACGACCAGCTCGTTGCCGAGCGCCGGAAGCACGGTGCGAAACGCCTGCGGAATCACGACGAGACGCATCGCCATCCAAGGCTTCATCCCGAGGGAACGTGCCGCTTCCATCTGCCCTTTGTCCACGGACTGGATGCCCGCGCGCATAATTTCAGCCACATAGGCCGTGCTGTTGAGTCCGAGCGTAATGACGGCTGCGGTAAATTCCCCGCCGTACTCCTCCAGAAACGGGAACGGAGGGAAATGAAAGTCCGGGATAAACTGCGGCAGCGCATAATAGACGAGGAAAATTTGAATAATGATCGGCGTTCCCCGGAAAAACTCGATATACGCGGTAGCCAGCCACCGGAGCGGCCAAATACCCGACAAACGGAGCAGGCTCATCCCTGTTCCGAAAATAGCGCCCAAAATGACGGTAATCACGGACAGAAGAAGCGTGACCTTCGTTCCGTCCACAAAATAATGCCCGTATTCGTTTAAAAATGAAAAATTCATGGGCTGTTAACTCCTCCTTAAGTGCGGATGGACACCGCTAATTATACAATTTCTATACACCATGTGACCATCCCTGAAAAAAGAAAATAGCGGAGGGTTCTCCGCTATCTCACATTTATTGCAGTTACCGGTCCGATAACTCTGTGCTTACTCGGCTTCCACCTGGCTGGAGGCTTCGGTTACGAACTGCTCGATCTTCTTCTCCGCGATCAGACGGTCGATCGTCTTGTTCACCAGATCGATCTTGTCCTGGCTGCCTTTCTTGAAAGCAACCGCGGAACCGGCTTCTTCAACCGTCGGTGTCGCTTCGGCAATCACGATGCTCTTGTCGCGGCTTACATGGGAAGTCGCAACCGGAAGTTCGATAATCGCGGCATCCGCATTTTTGTTTTTCAGCTCAAGCACGATGTCGGTAATTTTGCTTAGTGTTTTGATTTTGGCATCCTTGATTTGTTCTTTGGCAACCGTTTCTTGAATGGAAGCTTTCTGAACGACGATCCGCTTGCCTGTCAGGCTTTCCATCGTCTTGTACTTGTCTTTGTCTTCCGCACGGACCACGATCATCTGCTTGGCGGTGTAGTACGTTTTGGAGAAATCAACGTTCTTTTTGCGCTCTTCGGTAGGCGTCATTCCGGAAAGGATCATATCCACGTTGCCGGATTGAAGCGCCGGAAGCAGACCGTCGAACTTCATGTCCTTGATTTCCAGCTCGGCACCCATGTCTTTCGCGATTTCTTTCGCGATCATGATGTCGAAGCCGATGATTTCGTCTTTGCCGTTCGTCGATTTGTGGAATTCATACGGCGGGTAATCCGCGCTCGTACCCAGGATAAGCTTCTTGGCCGGTGCCGTCGTTTGGGCGCCGCCGGACGCGTCTTTCGGTGCTTCGGTTTTTTTGCCGCATGCAGCTATGAGGGTCATAGTCAGTACAAGGGCGATAAGTGTCAGTCCCCATTTTTTCATGTCATGTGCTCCTTTTATGCAAAGTGGTTTATTAACGCAAGGTCAATTCGAAAAAGAACATGACTTAGTATACCGAAATCGCCTCTTTTATGCAAGATGCTTTATGAAAATGCTCCATCTGCCGTATATAGGGCATTAAACCTGTATATTTATGCAGGTTCTGAGCCTTCGGATTTACCCGGAAGGGCCCATTGGTTAAAAGTTCCATATAAATAGGAACAAACTCGGGTAAATAACATTGAAGGGCTTTGTCGAGGAAAGGCGTCTAAGTAAACATTAGCCAGTAAATTGGGCACACAGTCCCGGATAGCTTGGAGGAAACACTTATGGAATATTCACCGCGCGAAGAAGTTGCGAACGCCGTTTCGCATGGAATCGGCACCCTGCTGAGCATAGCCGCTCTCGTTCTGCTCGTCATGCAGGCCATCACCTACGGAAACACCTGGCATATCGTCAGCTTCAGCATTTTCGGCATTTCCCTGATTCTGCTTTATTTATGCTCCACACTCGTTCACAGCGCTCCCGGAGGGAAGCTCAAAGACATTTTCGAGATCATGGACCATTCCGCTATCTATGTACTGATTGCCGGCTCCTATACCCCCTTTATGCTCGTTACGCTGCGGGGCGTGCTGGGATGGACCCTGCTCGGCATCGTCTGGGGACTCGCCCTTCTCGGCATTGTGCTGAAGGTTTTCTTCGTCAAAAGGTTTATCGTCCTCTCGACGGTTTGCTACATCGGCATGGGCTGGCTCATCGTACTGGCCATCAAGCCGCTGGCCGAGCATTTGTCGGCAAACGGCCTCATCTGGCTTGTGGCGGGCGGACTGCTTTACACGGTCGGAACGGTGTTCTACCTGTGGCGGCGCATTCCCTACCACCATGCGATCTGGCATGCGTTCGTCCTCGGAGGCAGCGTCTGCCACTTCTTCGCCGTGATGCAGGTCCTGCCCGTCCCCGCGTAAACCGCGCGAATCCCGGGTGGGTGCCGCGCCGTAACCGGCCGGGCGAAAAAAAACAGTGAGGCAGCCGCTTCACTGTTTTTTAATGTCCGCCTCCGGTCAGGGCAGCGAGCGGGACGCTCTGCGCGATGCATTCCGCGATCCGCTTATAGCCTTCCGCATTCGGATGAAAAAGATCGTCGGATAGGAGGCGGCTCTCCGCTCCCTTGAAAGCCGGATACACATCCACGTAGCGCACCGTTCGCGACCCGAGCCGGACCATCTGCTGGTTGAAGCGCTTGATCCAGAATTCCGCCTCCGGCAGCATGGAAATCGGATTGTACAATCCGACAAGAATGACAAGCGGCAGCTTGCCGTCCGGACCCGGATGCTGGGCACAGCGCACGATCTGACGCAGGTTGCCTCCGAACGTACGCAGGCTGCGCTTCAGAACGCCTGTGTCGCGGCTGTTCAGATAAGGCATGGCCGAGCGGATGAGATCGTTCCCTCCGGCCGTAATCGTGATGATATCGGCGGTCGCCAGCCCCCGCCGCAAATCGCCTTCGTTGCGCAAGTATTGCATCAGTTCGCCCGATGTGGCGCCGTTCGTACCGGCATTGCGCAGGCTTACGCTGCGTCCCAGCGCAGCTTCTGCCATGCCCCGGTATCTTGCGGTGAAACCTTCCCGCGTCGGATCGCCCGTACCGACGGTCAGCGAATCTCCGAACGCGATGTAGCGTAATGCTCTTCCCATGGCGGCCCCTCCTGTCGCATGCATCTGTAAGACAGTATATTCCGGAGCCGGCCTCCCGGTCTCATCTTTTCTAGCTTAAAAGCAGAGAATCCATTTCCGCGGTGCAGTGCTCTGCGAGAAAACGGGCAATCTTCTCTTTCTCGCCCGGGGTAAACTGGTATTCGCAGTCGCAGCCTTCATCCAGCAGGATGATCTGAACGACCGCCCCTCTAAGATTGCAGATGACGTACACGCTGGGCTCGTGAAGCTCAGCCGGCAGGGCTTCTCCTTCTTCCGGGCTAAGGGACAAATGAATGTCCAGCCACTGCCCTCTGCGCTCGGCTTCTTTGCAGGCCAATGTAAAGCGGTGATCCCGCCAGTCATCCGATCCGTATTTATTCATAAATATCCTCCTTCTGGACTATGTAGACATTCGCTCGATGGAATATTTTCCGTATGCGCGTAAAGTGCGGCTTTGCGCTTTCCGTGCTTTATTGTAACGCAAAGAGGCCGGAAGTGGTAGCGGGTCCGAGTTTGTATTACAATGGACTTACATCCGGAAGATAACGACGGGGCGCCGGCCCCTATCACTTTACATAAGGAGAACGCCCATGAAGGAACGTATCTTTAACACTATCGATTTCCACACGCCGGAATTTCAAGCCATTTCAACTTATATCGGGCAAAATCCCGAGCTCGGCCATGAAGAATTTCTCGCCTGCGCCAAGCTGATCGAAGAACTGGAGCGGCACGATTTCACGGTTGAGCGGGCCGTGCTCGACATTCCGACCGCATTCCTGGGCGTATACGACTCGGGCAAGCCGGGACCGACCGTCGCCTTTCTGGCGGAATACGACGCGCTTCCCGAGCTGGGCCATGCCTGCGGACACCATCTCATCTGTATGATGAGCATCGGCGCGGCCGTCGGGCTTAAATCCGTCATCGACGAGATCGGCGGCGTGATCCGCGTTTACGGCACGCCTGCCGAGGAAACCAAAGGGGCGAAAGTTCCCATGGCGGCCGCGGGGCTGTTCGATGACGTCGACTTCGCTCTGATGGCGCATCCTTATTACACGTATGAGCGCTCCGGCGAATCGCTGGCTCTGGATGCCATCCAGTTCGAGTACTTCGGCAAGGCGGCCCATGCCGCCGCTTCCCCTTACGAGGGCGTGAATGCTCTTGACGCCGTGCTGATGCTGTTCAATTCCATCAATGCGCTGCGCCAGCAGCTCCGCAGCGATGTGCGCATACACGGGATTATCACGGAAGGCGGCCAGGCCGCGAATATTATTCCCGACTATGCCGTCGCCCAGTTCTATGTCCGCTCTTCTTCGCGCGCGTATACGAACGAAGTCGTGACGAAGGTGCTGAAATGCGCGGAAGGCGCCGCACTCCAGACGGGCTGCACCCTGACCACCTCCAATTACGAGTACTCGTATGACGAGCTGAACACGAATGAGACGCTCTCGGCTGTGTTTAATCGCAACTTGGCTTCGGCAGGCATTACCGAGGACATGATCCAGACCGGCAAGGATCACGGCTCCCTTGATCTGGGGAACGTTTCTCTTCACTGCCCGACGATTCATCCGTACATGAAGGTCATTGAAGAGAAGCATCTGCTCCACACGCCGGAATTCCACGATCTGGCGATGCGGCAGCGCGCGCTGGACGGCATGATTCTGGCCGCCAAGATGCTGGCGGCCACCGCCTATGACGTCATCACGGACCCGGCGCTGCTCGCCGAGATCAAAGCCGAATTCGAACGCGGCCGCTCGGCGCGTTAAGTTCCGCCGCACGCAGCCGCCGTGCACAAAGAACCCGCTGTAAACCGGTCCGGGACCGGTACGGCGGGTTCTTTGTTTGTCCGGCCGTGGCCGGGAATTACGGAGCCGCGTAGGGCTTCCGCGGCGTTACGTTCTTTTCAGCTCGAAGCGCTGAGCGAACAGCGAGATGCAGTAGTTGACGACGAAGTACATCAACGCGGCGAGCAGGAAGATCGGAACGATGAACTTCTGAGACGACCCGTTGATGATCTGCGCGTTGTGCATCAGTTCCGGCGCCGCGATAATAACGGTAAGCGACGTATCTTTCAGCAGCGAAATAAACTGGCTGACGATCGGCGGAACCATGCGGCGCACCGCCTGAGGAAACACAATGTGCCACAGCGTCTGCACGTAGGTTAATCCCGAGGAACGCGCCGCCTCAATCTGTCCCTTGTCGATGGAGTTGAGCCCGCCGCGGATGATTTCCGCGATCATGGCCGATTCGAAAATCGTCAAGGAAATGATCGCCGACGTCAGAATGCTCATTTCGATCCCCGTCACTTCCGGCACGGCGAAATAAACGAAGAAAATAATGAGCAGCAGCGGCAGGTTCCGGATCATCTCCACCAGAACCACCATAAGCTGGCTGAGCACGGGGATCTTCGCATAACGGATGACCCCGATCAGACTGCCGATGACAAAACTTAAAATAATGGCGATCACGGCCATTTCCAGCGTAACGAGAAAACCTTTAAGCAAAAACATCAGATTATCCGCGCTGTAAGCACCTGAGAAATCCATTCCGACACCCCACTTTGACATTCACCGGATCTGGTCTTGTCCCGTCCGGATACGATTAGGCGCGCGCCATTCTTCTTTCGAGATACTGCACCAGCAAACTGAGCGGTATCGTCAGCACCAGATAGAACAGCGCGACCCCGATATACACATTAAATGTATCGAGCGTATCGGAATTGATCAGATCCCCGAAATACATCAGATCCATACCGGCGATAACCCCGAGAATGGAAGAGTTTTTGATTAAATTCAGAAACTGGTTGCCCAGAGGCGGGATCACGATTTTGATCGCCTGGGGAAGAACGACGTGAATCATCGTCTGCCCGTAAGAAAGACCCGAGGAACGCGCAGCCTCCGACTGGCCCGCGGGTACGGCCAGAATTCCGGCCCGGATCGCCTCCGCAATAAAAGCGGACGTGTAAATCGTCAGGCCGATCGTTCCGGCGGTAAACCCGTCCAGAGACAGGCCGAATTCGGACGATCCGTAATAAAAGAAGAAAATAATAAGCAGCAGGGGAATGTTCCGAACGAATTCCACATAGACCGCACTGATCGCCCGCAGCGCCTTAAAGGGCGAAATCCGGAAGACGGCCACCAGCGTCCCCAGCAGAAAGCTGAGCACGAGCGACAGAAGACTGACCATCACGGTATTGCCGAATCCTTCGATATATCTGTCCCAATTCTCTGTAATTACGCTTAAATCCACCGGCAGCACCCCGATCTGTTCCTTCTGATAACTTATCCCGGAAGAAAACGGGACAAGCGGCCGGCTAGCCGCCTATCCCGCTCCGTTTTACTCGGCCGGTTTCTCGCCGATCCACTTCTCGTAAATTTTCGCGTATTCGCCGCTGTCCTTCAGTTCTTTCAGGACGTCGTTGACCGCTTTCGTAAACTCGGCGTCGCCTTTGCGGACCGCTATGCCGTACGGCTCATCCGTGAAAGTGCCGCCTACGACTTCATAGCCCGGATCCTGTTTCGTCATGCCGTAAAGAATGGCGTTATCCGTCGTCAAAGCTTCCCCTTTGCCCGATTTCAGCGCCGTGAACGCCTCCTGGTAGTTCTCGAACTCCAGCACCTGCGCGTCCGGCGCCTTGGCACGGATGTTTTTCGCGGAAGTGGAGCCTTTTACGGCCAGGACTTTAACGCCTTTCTTCTTCACCACGTCGTCGATCGACTTGATGTCGCTGCCTTTTTTGACGAGCAGGGACTGGCCCGCTTTGAAATAAACGTCCGTGAAATCCACTTCCTTCTTGCGCTCTTCGGAAATGGTCATCGTGGCGATAATGGCGTCGATATCTCCTTTTTGGAGCATCGGAATCCGCGTTTTGGACGTCACTTCTTTCAGCTCGACTTTCGTCTCGTCACCGAGCACCTTCTTCGCGATGGCTTTGGCGATGTCGATATCGAAGCCGTTGACTTGACCCGTTCCCGGGTCCTTCAACCCGAACAGGTTCGTATCGAATTTGACGCCAACCACGAATTTGCCGCGCTGCTTGATCGCATCGAGCGTTTTCGTCTCGGCTGCCGGCGCGGTTGATCCGCCCGGAGTCGATCCGCCTGTCGATCCTCCCGAATCTTTGGCTTTGCCGCAGGCGCCGAGCACCAGAATAAAGGTAAGTAGAATCATGCCGATTTTAAAAGGCTTCCAAACTTTCATAAACAGACCCCTTTCTTTTTTCACTTCTGTATTGGGTTAAACCTAATCACCTTCATCCGCTAATGCGCAAGCAGGCGGCTCAAGAACAGCTTGGCCCGTTCTTCCCGCGGATTCTCGAAAAATTGTTTCGGAAGCGCTTCCTCGACGATCTGACCCTGGTCCATAAATACGACCCGGTCCGCCACTTCACGGGCAAACCCCATTTCGTGGGTCACGACGACCATCGTCATTCCTTCCTTCGCCAGAGTCTTCATCACGTCGAGAACTTCTCCGATCATCTCGGGATCGAGCGCGGAGGTCGGCTCATCGAACAGCATGATGTTCGGCTCCATGGCAAGCCCGCGTGCTATCGCGACACGCTGCTGCTGTCCCCCTGAAAGCTGAGATGGAAAAGATTGCGCTTTATCAGGAATTCCTACCTTTTCCAAATAAAGCATCGCGCGCTTCTCCGCGTCCGCTTTCGAGAGTCCGAGAACCTTGATGGGAGCCAGCGTGATGTTATCGAGGACTTTTTTGTGAGGATACAAATTAAAATGCTGGAAAACCATGCCGATTTCCCGCCGGAGCTTGTTGATGTCGGTTTTCTTGTCGTTCACCCGGACGCCTTCTACCGTCAGCTCCCCCTGCTGGATCGTTTCCAGCCGGTTAATGCAGCGCAGCATCGTGCTTTTTCCAGATCCCGAAGGACCGATTACGACGACGACTTCGCCTTTCTTCACTTCGAGGTTGATGTCCTGCAGCACGTGAAATGATCCGTAATACTTGTCGACATTCGTAAAATTAATCATGGCATCCCCCTCTTTGTCAGCATGGCGTCCCTCTTAATCATGCAGCAGCCTGCAGGAACGCCTAACAATACCCGCTATATGTATATGGGTAATTTGCTATTCATTATCCAAATTTTTCGGTTTTGAAACAGGCGGGGTTTTCTAAGGAAGAAACTTATAAGAAATCTTTATGACTCAAGCCGCACCAAAATGACCTAAATTCACTTAATCTATGAAAAAAAGCCCCTTAAAGGGGCTTTTTTTACGCGGTTGTGTATGCTGCGGCGTTATATTTGTTTCTTGTTAAGAAGGAATACTAATCGTTCAACTGCCGGCTAAAGGAGGCCGGGAAGCCTCCGTGCGCTCCTCCGGGACTTCAGGCAGGGGGGCGGGCACGGCGGGGGTCGCCACCATTTCGTCCTTTCCTTTCCTGCCCTGACTGCGGATAAACAGCCAGATGCCGAACAGCAGAAGGCAGCCTGCGCCGATCTGGATGCCGGTTATCGCCTCGCCGAGCAGGAAGAAGGCGAGTACCGTCGAACCCAGCGGCTCACCGAGTACACTCATGGACACGGTCGCGGCCTTCACGTATTTCAACAGCCAGTTGAAGAGATAGTGGCCGAACATCGTCGGCACGATCGCAAGCAGCAGGAACATGAGCCAGTCCCTCTGGGAATAACCTGTCAGCGGCGTTCCCTCCGCAAGATTGTAGACACCGAGAGCGGCGGCGGCCGCCAGGAAAACGAAAAAGCTGTACACGAAAGCGGACATGGACTGCCGCATCGTTTTGCCGAGCAGCATATGAACGGCTACGGCCGCCGCGCTGACGATGGACAGCAGATCGCCTTTGAGAGCTTCGCCGGAGAACCGGAAGTCCCCCCAGCCGATCATGGCGGCTCCGATCATCGCGATCAGCATGCCGGTCACCGTGCCCCAGCTGTTCTTCTGGCGGAACAGCCAGTATGCCCCGATCATCACGAAGATCGGTTCAAGCGTTAGCAGCGCCGTCGAGGAGGCGACCGTCGTATAGCTTAGAGATGCCATCCAGAGCAGAAAATGCAGCGCCAGGAACAAGCCCGAGCCGATCAGACCGAACACCGACTTCCAGCGGATCGCTCTGATCTCGGCGGTGTATTTGAACAAGAACGGCAGCATGATCAGGTTGGTCAGCAGCAGCCGGTACATGGCCGTTACGGCCACGGGGGCCTCGCTCCAGCGGACAAAAATGGCAGAGAAAGAGATTCCGATAATGCCCACGATAAATGCGAGAGGCACCGGAAACAGAGGTTTGTCGTGCGATTGTGTAGTCATTTTTCCGTGTTCCTTTACCAAGGGTCAATTTATGTACTCGGATCAGTATACCTGATTTGGATACGGAGGACCATCCTCCGGAGCAAAAAAAATAACCTGAGCCCGTCAGGGCAAAGGTTATGAAAAAAAGATCCGACGGACGGCTACTTTCCACGATACCCGTCCGTAAGACCAGTATATCGTACATCATTTCGTATATACAGGTGTATATATTGCCAATATGCTCGAACAGGTATATCCATCCGTGAGCCCGGCTCTTTCTTTTAGTCCAGCACGGCGGAAATGTGCTTGGACGTTACCGACCAATGGGAAGTATTCCATTCCGCGAACTTGTCCTTCACGTAAATAATTTGCGGGGAAGCGTGCTTCACGCCGACATCCTCGGCAATTTTATTGGAGACCGGACGGGATTCGATTACCTTGACGAGATAATAGTTTACCTTCTCGTTCGGGTTTTTGCCCAAATATTCGTCGTATTCCTCCAGTGCGCTGGCGCTGACCGGGCAGGTTGTGCTGTGCTTCAGCATGACGAAAGGCTTCTCCGCGGATCCGTCGAAAATCTCGTTCCATTGTTCCAATGTGGTGACTTCAGTCCAATTTGCCATATAGATTTCGCTCCCTTCCATACTTCCTGTTTATAAGGATTATAAATAGTATAATGAATTATTCAATTGTACACAACCGGATCAAACTCGCGCAAAAAGCCGGGGACCCCCGTTTAAGCAAAAAACCCGAAGAGATCGCCTCTTCAGGTTCTTTTACAAAGGAATCCGTTTCTCAGATTACCCGGAAGGTTCCGGTTCCGAAGGTGCCCAGGCGTCCTTCCGCATCCGTGACCCGGCCGACGGCCGTCAGCATTTTCCGGGACTGGTGGACAATTTCCGCCGTCACGAACAATTCTCCGGGCTGCATGGGCGCCACGAACTGCACGTTCAAATTCGTCGTCACAATCTTGTCGTCGGGTCTTGCAAGCATGAGCACGACGCCCATGGCGTTATCCAGCATGGAAGAGGTCACTCCCCCGTGAACGATTCCGATCAGATTGAGATGATGCTGCTGGGCGACAAGCCGGACCACGACTTTGTCGGCGGTTGCCTCCACAATCTCACAGCCGAGATACTCCCAGAACGTATTTCTCGCACGTTCCATCAGATGCTGAAACTGCGGGCTGACTGCATTTTTGGGTTCCATCGGGTTCCCTCCCTTCTCTAATTAGCTGCATTATACCGGGTTGTTCCGGAAAGAAAAAGCCCCACTGCGGGGCTTAAGCGATGGAGCGGGCCGGAAAAACGGCCCCCTTACTCTTTCGCATCGGACATTTGCTGAAGTTCTTCCTCAAGCAGTTTGCGGCGCAGGACTTTACCGACCATCGTTTTCGGAAGCTGCGTCCGGAATTCATACCGCCGCGGCACCTTGAAAGCCGCCAGCCGGTCGCGGCACCACGTGTTGAGTTCTTCTTCCGTGAGAATTTCTCCTTCCCGTACGATAACGAAGGCTTTCACAGTCTCTCCCCGGTACGGGTCCGGTATTCCGATCACGACCGCTTCCTTGACGGACGGATGCTCGTAAAGCACTTCCTCGATTTCCCGCGGATAAATATTAAAGCCGCCTGCAATGATGATATCTTTTTTCCGGTCCACGATTGAAAAATAGCCTTCCTCGTCCATACGGGCCATGTCTCCGGTATAGAGCCAGCCGTCCTTGAGCACCGCCTCCGACTCATGCGGACGGTTCCAATACCCTTTCATGACCTGCGGCCCCTTCACGATAAGTTCGCCGATTTCGCCGATGTCCGCCTGCTCTCCGGTTCCGGGGTTTATGACCTTAGCTTCCGTATCCGGGAAAGGCACGCCGATCGAACCGATCTTCCTTCTTCCCCAGATCGGATTCGCATGTGTCACCGGAGACGCTTCCGTTAGGCCGTAGCCTTCGATCAGACGGCCGCCCGTCAGCTCCTCGAATCTTTCCTGCACCTCAAGAGGAAGCGGAGCGGACCCGCTGATACACACATTAATCGAAGACAAATCGTGTTCCCGGATGTCGGGGTGATTGATCAAGGCGATATACATCGTCGGCGCGCCGGGGAACACCGTCGGCTTCAGCTTCGAGATGAGGCCCAGTATTTCGCCCGCTTCAAACTTCGGCACAAGTACCATCAGACCGCTGCGGACAACCGCCTGGTTCATAAGTACCGTCATGCCGAACACATGAAAAAATGGAAGCGCTGCCAAGTAAATTTCTTGTCCGTCTGCCGCACGGTAGAACCAATGGGCCGTCTGCAGCGTGTTCGCGATCAGGTTCAGGTGCGTCAGCATGACTCCTTTCGAGAGCCCCGTCGTTCCTCCGGTATACTGAAGCAGCGCCACATCCTCGGCCGCATTCACTTCTTCCATGACCGGTATCGCCGATGATGCCGCCAGCAGCGTTTGGAAGGACTTCACGGAATCGCTCCAGGGAACGTTCAGGTCCGCCCCGTCCCGCTTCGCTTTGATCGGGTACAGCATGTTCTTCGGAAAAGGCAGGTATTCTTTCAAAGAAGAAACGAGCATGTGCCGCAGGTGTGTTCTCGGCATAACCGCGCCGACTCTCCGGTGCAGCAGATCCAGAGTAACAATCGCGACGGCCCCGGAATCGACAAGCTGATGCTCCAGCTCCCGCTCCATATAAAGCGGGTTCGTCTGGACTACCACCGCGCCGGCAAGCAGCGCCCCGTAGTAAGCGATCACGCTCTGGGGGCAGTTGGGCAGCATAATCGCCACCCGCTCCCCTTTCTTGACGCCGAGCTGCCTCAGTCCATTGGCGAACCGGTAGCACGCCTCCATCAGCTGCCCGTATTTGATTTTTTTGCCCATAAAATAAAGGGCGGGCAGCTGCGGGTTTTTTCCCGCCGCCTGCACCAGAAAGTACGCTAAATTGTGCCTGGGATACTCGTAAGTCGAGGCGACTTCACTTTCGTAGTGATGCAGCCATGGCTTAGCCGAATCCATACAAGATCATCCCTTTCGCGGGCCATATCGTCAGATGACGTATTTCTCAGCAGCTATGACACGAGCCGCAATTTCGCGCTTCAGTCCGACCGCATCAACCGGTGTGCTGCGCGTGAGCTTCTTGAGAACGGACAGCTGGGTGCGCAGCATGTCGCCGGTTTCCATCGCGGCCAGCGTATCCTTGGCGAGACGCTCGATCTCCCCTAACGCTTCCTGAACGAAGACGTCCGTCATTTGGATCGCGTTCTTCGCTTTCTCTTCGCCGGATTTCGCGATAAGCTTGCGCGTCCGCACCAGCGTCGTTTCCATGGCATAAATCCCGATCATCATATCCGCCAGATTGCTGAGCACTTCCTGCTGCTTCTCCAGGTTCATGCCGTATTTCTGTACGGCGGAGCCGCCTGCCATCAGGAACACTTTTTTCGCCATAGCGGTCAGATGGGCTGCCTGCTCCAGCGGTTCGTCGAACGTCTGACCCGGAATGAGCTGCATGAGCTCGGCTTGCAGAGCCTGCGCTTTGCCCATGAGATCCAGCTCGCCCTTCATCGCTTTCTTAAGCAGCGTTCCCGGAATGAGAAGGCGGTTAATTTCATTCGTCCCTTCAAAAATCCGGTTGATCCGGGAATCCCGGTAAATCCGTTCGATTTTATACTCCTGAATAAAGCCGTAACCGCCGTGAATCTGCACACCTTCATCGGCCACGAAATCGAGGGCCTCCGAAGCGAAGACCTTATTAATGGAACATTCCAGCGCGTACTCCGCGATCGCTTTGGCGGACTGCTGCCCCGCTTCCGCGCTGTTGTGGTCGAGGTTCTGGAGAGCCGTGTCGATCATGCCGGATGTCCGGTACACGATGCTTTCCGTCACATACGTGCGGATATTCATTTCCGCAAGCTTCTTCCCGATAAGGGGGAAGGAAGAGATCGGCTGACCGAACTGCGTACGGGTGTTGGCGTATTTCGCGCTGAGCTCGATGGCTTCCTTGCTGGCGCCGAGACAGCCCGCTCCCAGCTTGAATCGACCAATGTTCAAAATATTAAATGCGATAATATGCCCGCGCCCCACTTCCCCGAGCAGGTTCTCGACCGGCACATGCACATCCTCAAAATAAAGAGGGCAGGTGGACGAGCCTTTGATGCCCATTTTCTTCTCTTCCGGTCCGACGGAGAAGCCCGGCAGCTCGCGTTCCACGATAAAGGCGGTAAAATCTTTGCCGTCCACCTTGGCGTACACGATGAAAATATCCGCGAATCCCGCGTTGGTGATATACAGCTTCGACCCGTTCAAAATATAGTGCCGCCCGTCTTCCGACAGTTTTGCAGTCGTTTTCGCGCCCAGCGCATCCGAGCCGGAAGTAGGCTCCGTCAGGCAGTAGGCCGCGATTTTTTCGCCCGTGGCGAGGTCGGGCAAATATTTCCGCTTCTGCTCCGGCGTACCGAAGAAGACAATCGGCAGGGTGCCGATCCCGACGTGCGCGCCGATGGACAGGGCAAAGGCGGACGCTTTGGACAAGTTCTCGTTAATGACGGTCGAACTGATTTTATCTAGACCGAGCCCGCCGTATTCCTCCGGCACATCCGCTCCCAGCAGGCCGATTTCTCCCGCTTTGCGCATCAGCTTGACGGTCAGCTCGTAATCGAGCTTCTCAATTTCTTCGTCCTTCGGCAGCACTTCTCCTTCTACGAAGTCGCGGGTCGTCTCCATCATCATTCGCTGTTCTTCGGTGAAATCCTCCGGTGTAACGAGAGTGTTGACATCCAAATCTTCGATCACGAAACTTCCGCCCTGGGTCCATTTTCTCGTTTCAATCATGTGCAATCTCTCCTTTAATGGATTCATATGCGAAGATAAGCTTGCTTCATATCCGGTTTCCGCCGCTTACGGCCGTCCGTTTTACGGACCGGTAGCCTGCATGCGCGCATGGAGGTATGTTCATTTATAGCCTTGTAAGGAGTGCACCACGGCCCCTCATCTTCATATTTCCCGCCGCGTCCGGTTCTCGGAGCGCGGCCGTCCCCGGGATGGGCGTATGACGCCGAGCGCCCCGGCTGCTGCCAGCGACCGGCATAACGAGCTAGACGCCGAGGCGCCCCGAGAACGCCGGCTCTGGTTGACCACCGTCATGTAACGCCGAGCACCGAGCGCTGGGAGCTTCGCGCGGTGCGGAACTTACCCGCCGTACACTTCAAACACGCCTGCCGCTCCCATGCCGCCGCCGATGCACATCGACACGACTCCGTAACCGCCGCCTCTGCGTCTCAGTTCGTGAACGAGACTGGCCGTCAGCTTCGTGCCCGTACATCCCAGTGGATGACCGAGCGCGATGGCGCCCCCGTTCACGTTCACCTTCGCTTCGTCCAGCTTCAGCTCGCGGATAATGTGCACGCACTGGGAAGCGAACGCTTCGTTGATCTCGTACAAGTCCACCTGATCCTGCGTGATCCCGGCCTGCTTCAGCGCCTTCGGAATCGCTTCGACCGGCCCTACGCCCATGATCTCGGGCGCTACGCCCGCCAGTGCGAAGGAGCGGAATGCCGCAAGCGGCGTCAGCCCCAGCTCCTCCGCGCGCTCGCGGCTCATGAGCACGGCCGCCGCCGCCCCGTCGCTCGTCTGCGAGGCATTGCCGGCCGTTACGCTGCCTCTCAGCGCAAAGGCGGGACGCAGCTTCGCGAGCACTTCCGTTGTCGTATCGGCACGGACGCCTTCGTCCGTATCGAGCACGACCGGCTTCTCCCAGCGCTTGCCGCCGGCATCCACCCCTTTCACGCTCGTCTCGACGGGAACGATCTCCGCCTTGAGCCGGCCTGCGGCAATCGCGGCCGCCGCCTTGCGGTGGCTCTCCGCCGCAAAGGCGTCCTGATCCTCGCGGGAGATGCCGAACCGCTGCGCAACGTTCTCCGCCGTGTGCCCCATGCCCATGTAGACCTCCGGCATCTCCACGGCCAGCTTCGGATGCGGCGACAGCTTGAATCCCGTCATGGGCACATGGCTCATGCTTTCCACGCCTCCGGCAATAATCACGTCCGCATGCCCGAGCATGATCCTCTCCGCCGCGTAGGCGATGGACTGAAGGCCGGACGAGCAGAACCGGTTGATCGTGACGGCCGGAACCGCTGCCGGGAAGCCCGCGTACAGGGCCATCGTCCTGGCGAAGTTCAGCCCCTGCTCGCCTTCCGGCATCGCACAGCCGATGATGATGTCCTCCACGTCTTCCTTGCGCAGTCCCGGCGCCCGTCTTACCGCCTCCTCCAGGACGATCCGTCCGAGATCTTCGGCCCTCGTCTGGGCAAGGCTGCCTTTCTTCGCTTTGCCTGCCGGAGTGCGTACTATCGATACAATGACCGCTTCTTTCATTGTGTTCTCCCCTCGCTTCGTCCTGAATTAGTTGCGCAGCGGCTTGCCTTTGGACAGCATGTGCTGCATCCGCTGCTGGGTTTTCGGTTCGCCGCACAGGCTCAGGAACGCCTCGCGCTCCAGATCCAGCATATACTGCTCCGTCACCATTCTCCCCGCCGGAACATCTCCGCCCGCCAGCACGTGCGCCAGTTTATTCGCGATAAGCTGATCGTGATCGCTGATATAGCCGCCGAGCTTCATCGTATACGAGGCGATTTGCAGCACCGCTTTGCCGCTGTCGCCGACGACCCGGATCTTCTCCTCCTGCGGAAGCACATACCCTTCGCGTTCCATGGCCAGCACCGCCTGCTTGGCGGTATAAATCCGGTGATCGCCGTTCAGAACGACGGAATCTTTCGGGCCCATATAGCCGAGCCGCTTCGTATCGTAGCCGCTGCCGGACACCTTCGCCATTCCGATCGTTTCAAAGTAATGGTTAATATACGGCTGAAGGTCCACATCGGGATTGCCCGCAGCAAGCTGGCTGCTCCGCAGCGCCATTTCCTTGCAGCCGCCCCCGGCCGGAATAACGCCGACGCCGACCTCAACCAGGCCGAAATACGTTTCCGGCGAGAAAATAATCCGATCGGCCGGCAGGCACGCTTCGACACCGCCGCCGAGCGTCATGCTGTGAGGAGCGGCGACGACCGGCTTCTCCAGTTTTTTCAGCGTCATCATGGAGTTCTGGAACAGGCGGATGATGCTGTCTACCTCATCCCACTCCCCGTCCTGCGCTTCCATAAGCAGGATCATCACATTCGCGCCCACACAGAAGTGGCGCCCTTCGTTGGCGAGGACCAGCCCCCGGTAATTGCGCCTCACTTCTTCCGTGCTTTTCTGCACCATCGTCAAAATATCGGCGCCGATCGCATTGTTCGGCGAATGAAACTCCAGACAGGCCACGCCGTCTCCGATGTCGATCAGACTCGCGCCGCTGTTGCTTAAAATCACTTTATTTTGCTGCTTAAGCGTTTTTAGCGAGATATGCTCCGGACGCGTGTCGACTTCCTTATACGCGCCCCGGTTGTAATAGAACGTCGCGCCTTCTCGTTTTTCGTAGAAACCGGTATGTCCGGCCGCGAGCCATTCCTTCACCCAGGCGGGAACGGTGTCTCCTTCCCCTTCCATTCTTTTGACGGAGCGCTCCAGTCCGATGACGTCCCACAGCTCGAACGGCCCCAGCTCCCAGTTGAAGCCCCACTTCATCGCGTTGTCGATTTCCACGATGGAATCGGCGATTTCTCCCAGTCTATCGGCCGAATAAAGCAGGACGGGTTTGACTACACTCCAGGCCAGCTCGGAATATTTGTCCGGGACCGAGAGCAGCGCTTTGACTTTGCCCGCGGTACCTTTCGCATTCTTGGCCGCTTCCAGAGACGCAGAGGTAACTTTCCGCGACGGTGCGTATTCCATGGTCCCGAGATTCAGGGCCTGGATTTCTTTCCCTTTTTCATTTTTTATTTTCTTGTAAAAACCTTGGCCCTTCTTCTCGCCGATCCATCCCCGCTCCACCATGCTCTTCAGCGCAGCAGGAACGTCAAAAACCGTTTTCTCCGCTTCGTTATCGACCAGGTCGTAAACATTCCTTGCTACGTGAACGAAAGTATCCAGTCCGACGAGATCCAGCGTGCGGAACGTGGCGCTTTTCGGACGGCCGAGCGCAGGCCCCGTGACGGCATCGACCTCTTCTACGGTATAGCCTTTCTCCAGCATTTCCCGGAGGGTGACGAGCAGCCCGTACGTGCCGATCCGGTTGGCGATAAAATTCGGCGTATCCTTGGCGGTTACGACGCCTTTTCCGAGCCTCTTCTCGCAGAAATCAGCCATAAAACGGAGGATTTCGGGATCGGTAGATTCTCCCGGAATGATTTCAAGCAGCTTCATGTATCTCGGCGGATTAAAGAAATGAGTGCCTAAAAAGTGCCGCTTGAATTCCGGACCGCAGTCTTCCGCCATCGCTTCAATAGAAATTCCGGACGTGTTGGACGAAACGATCGTTCCGGGTTTCCATACCTTCTCGATCCGGGCTAAGAGCTGCTTCTTCACGTCCAGGCGTTCCACGACTACCTCGATAATCCAGTCGGCGTCCGCCAATTTGGCCAGATCGTCTTCCAGGTTTCCGGGTGTGATGCGTGACGCAAACGCTTCGCTGTACAGCGGAGCCGGGTTCGTTTTCTTCAGCCTCTCGACCGCTCCCGCCGCCAGACGGTTTCTCACCTGCGGCTGCTCCAGGGTCAGGCCCTTTTTCGCTTCGTCGTCCGTCAAAGCCGTCGGAACAATATCCAGCAGCAGGCACGAAATACCCGCACCCGCCAGATGTGCCGCAATGGCCGCCCCCATCACGCCGGAGCCGATAACGGCCGCTTTTTGAATCTGATTCGCCATGTCGCATTCCCTCCTGATCTTCATCTGCCGTCCGGCCGCTTTTTGCTTACGAAACGGTTTGGAACGGCGCCGGTGCCTTGGCACCAAATACGGATTCTTCGAGTAGTTCTGCGATATCCCGGGCTTTGACCGTTTCTTCGGCTTCTTTCATTTTCGTGCCGTCTTCCATCATGGTCAGGCAGTACGGACAAGCCGATGAAATCACCGTCGGGTTAACCTCCAGCGCCTGCTCGGTCCGGGCCAGGTTGACTCTCTTGCCGGCCGTTTCCTCCATCCACATCATGCCTCCGCCCGCGCCGCAGCACATTCCGTTCTCACGGGAGCGGGTCATTTCGACCAGTTCCACGCCGGGAATCGCTTTGAGCACATTGCGGGGCTGATCGTAGACGTTATTGTAACGGCCGAGGTAACACGAATCGTGATACGTGATCCGTTCGTTCACCTCATGGCTCGGAGTCAGCTTTCCGGTGCGGACCAGTTCATCCAGAAGTTCCGTATGGTGAAGAACCTCGGCTTCCAGCCCGAATTCGGGATATTCGTTCTTCAACGTGTTGTACGTATGGGGGCAGGCAGTCACGATTTTGCGCACTCCGTATTTCCGGAACGTTTTAATATTTTCCTCGCAGAGCTGCTGGAATAAAAATTCGTTCCCCAGGCGCCTCGGAGTATCCCCAGAATTTTTCTCTTCATTGCCGAGAATGGCGAAATTAACGTTCGCTTCATTCATCAGGCGGACGAGGGAACGCGTGATTTTGCGGCTCCGGTTATCGTAGGAGCCCATCGAACCGACGAAGAACAAGAGGTCGAATTCCGCGTTTTCTTTGACCGTCGGAACGTGGAGTTCGCCTTCCGGATCGATTTCCTGCACCCACTTGGCCCGGTCGTTTCGAGAAATCCCCCACGGGTTGCCCTGGCGCTCGATGTTCTGCATGGCCCGCTGCCCGTCATGCGGCATGGAGCCCTGCATGAGAACGAGATGCCTGCGCAAATCGACGATTTTGTCGACATGCTCGTTTGCTACCGGACACTGGTCTTCGCAGTTGCGGCACGTCGTGCAGGACCAGATTTCCTCTTCGGTCATCACGTCGCCGACCAGCTCCATTTCCTCCGGCTTTTTGTCCGTCGTTACCCAGGAATGCTTCTGCGCATCCATCGTCGGAGCGATATCGGTAATGCCCGAACCGTTCCAGGCGCCCGGCTCGCGGCCTTCCGCATTCATTTCGTGAACCGTACTTTCCCCAAAAGCAAAAGCGGGCACCCAAGGGGATTTGCTTGTAACCGCAGCCCCCTTCTCCGTCAGGTGATCGCGCAGCTTCACGATCATGTGCATCGGCGAAAGCATTTTACCGGTGCCGGAGGCCGGACAGACGTTGGTGCAGCGCCCGCATTCCACGCAGGCATACAGATCGAGCATCTGCTTCCGGGTCAGGTCTTCGATCTTACCCAGCCCGAACGATTCCGCCTCCTCATCTTCCAGGTCCAGCTTCCGCAGCCGTCCGGCAGGTTCCCGTCTTTTCAGCAAAATGTTAAGGGGTGCCGTAAGGAGATGAAAATGCTTGGACTGCGGCACGTAAACCAGAAAAGCCAGCAGAATAAGCAGATGCGCCCACCAGAACACGTGATACAAAGCGGCGGCCGCCCCGAGAGGCATCCATCCGAACGCGGAGGCCAGCACGGATGAGAGGGGCGCCATAGCGGAAGGCTCCAATCCTTCCCGGATCCGGTCGAAAGCAAGCGTGAGCAGAACCGAAAACATCAGGCTGAAAATAAAGTAGACGACCAGGCTCGGCTTCCATCCTCTCTTCAGCCGTTTCAGCTTCTCTCCGTACCGGCGGTACGCTGCGTAACCCATCGAGATCAGAATGGCCGCTACCGTGATTTCCTGGATCAGACCGAAAGCTTCGTAACCGGGAAGCGGCAGCCCGTGGCCGGAAAGCCCTTTGACGATAATGTCCAGCGCGCCGAACTGAAGAATAATGAATCCGTAAAAAATGACGATGTGCATAATGCCGCTTTTCTTGTCCTTGAGCAGTTTCGTCTGGCCGAACACTTGAACGGCGAAATCTTTCAGCCTCTCCCCGATCTGTTCTCCCCAGTTCACCGGCTGTCCGAGCATTACATAGGAATAACGGTGGTATACCGCCTTAGCGAACAGGTAAACGCCGAGTCCCGTCACGCCCAGAAACAGAATCAACTGCACGATCGCTCCCAGCACCGGAAACAACCCCTTTCTCGGATGCTTAACATCTTTTATCACTTCCACCATATAAAGCGTTTACATCATCCAGGCAAATAAAAGCATGTTCTCCTGACTAACGTTCGGATCTATCATGCTTTACTCGTGGTGCCCTAACCTCGGAGCTTCGCCTTAACGGCGGGCCATTCGGTCATTGACATTGCCCTGGATCTATTTTATGATGGCTGTAGAAAATGAATGAGTATTCATTCACTATTTAATTCGTATTTTAGCACCGGGGTGATTCCATGACAAGCAAAAAAAAAGAAAAATATGATTTAATTCTCGAAGCAGCGCTGAAAGTATTCGCCGAACACGGGTTTCACCGCTCTCAGGTTTCCAAGATTGCCAAAGCCGCCGGCGTCGCGGACGGTACGATTTATTTGTACTTCAAAAGAAAGGAGGATATTCTTATCTCCTTGTTCCGCGAGAAGCTCGGAGAGCTTGTAGACAAGTTTCATATGCACATCGAGCAGACCACCGGCGTCAAGGAAGCGCTCCGCAAAGTTTGCGAAATTCATTACACGGAGCTGGAAAATAACGTCGATCTCGCCTTCGTCACTCAAATCGAGCTGCGGCAAAGTTCACTTGAGCTTCGCAAAGAAATAGGAAAAGCCGTTAAACCGTATATTGAATTAATCGAGAAGCTTCTTGTGCGGGGCGTGGAAGAAAAGTTGTTCCGGGCCGATCTTGATGTCAAACTTACCCGTCTGCTGTTGTTCGGGGCGATGGATGAAGTTGTTACCTCCTGGCTTATTTCGGGACGCAAATATTCGTTGTCCGCCCAAGTGGACGGCACCGTGCAGTTCTTTCTTCAGGGAATTCAGGCTTAAGAGCCGGTTATCCATAGAGGATATTCATTTTCAATAGAGGAAGGGGACAACAGCGATGGACATTATCGTGCTGCTGAAGCAAACGTTTGATACCGAGGAAAAAATCGTGCTTGAAAACGGACAAATTTCGGAGGATGGCGTCAAATTTGTCATCAACCCCTATGATGAATACGCGGTCGAGCAGGCAATTCAGCTCCGCGACGAGCAGGGGGGCAAAGTCGTCGTCGTTTCCGCCGGACCGGAACGCGCCGCCGAAGCTCTGCGGAGCGCGCTGGCGATGGGAGCCGACGAAGCCGTCCTTATTAACGACGAGCGCATCGGCGGTGACGAGCATGCCGTGGCTCAGGCGCTCCACGCCTTTCTCTCGCAGGAAACGTACGACCTCCTTCTCGGCGGAAACTTCTCCGTCGACAACGGCGCCGGCCAGGTGGCCGTCCGTCTGGCCACCCTGCTGGGTATCCCCCACGTCAGCTCGATCACCAAGCTTGAGCTGGACGGCGGTAAAGCGGTTGTTCACCGCGACGCCGAAGGAGACCTGGAAGTGGCGGAAGTGACACTTCCGGCACTTTTCACGGCCCAGCAGGGGTTAAACGAGCCGCGCTATCCTTCCCTCCAGGGAATTATGAAGGCCAAAAAGAAGCCGTTCCGGGAAATCACGCTGGACGATATCGGTCTTAGCTCTGTGGAATCCCGCACCGAACGCGTGGATCTGTTCCTGCCGCCGCTGCGCAAAGCCGGAAGAACGCTTAAAGGCGAGCCCGCTCAGACGGCTGCGGAGCTTGTGCAGCTTTTGCGTACGGAGGCCAAAGTTATCTGATCGGTCCTATGATTTTTCCGCGGTCACTTTTTGCGCACTTATTCCCTTTATGAGTCTATAGGAGGCGACTGAATCATGTCCAACACATATCTGGTTGTAGCTGAAGCTAAAGGCGGCGCTCTGCGTCAGGTTTCTTTCGAAACGATCGGCGCGGCGAAGGCGGCTGCCGCCGAAGGGGATTCCGTTCTCGCCGCGTTGATCGGCTCCGGCGTGGCGGGCCTTGCGGATGAACTGGCCGCTTACGGCGTCGAGAAAGTTTATGTGACCGAACATGCCGACCTCAAGAATTACAACCCGGAAGCTTACGGCAAAGCGCTTCACGCCATCATCCGCCAGGCGGGGCCCGACGCGGTCCTTTTCGGTCACACCGCCATCGGTAAAGATCTTGCCCCGCAGATCGCGTCCCTGCTCGGCGCCGGACAGATCTCCGATGTGACGGCCGTTGAATCGGACGGCGGCAGAGCCGTGTTTACGCGTCCGATCTATGCGGGTAAAGCGCTCGAGAAGAGAACGTTTACCTCCTTTCCGTGGGTCGTCACCGTCCGGCCCAACAACATTGCCGCTCCCGCTTCCGCGGAAGGTTCGCCGGCAGTGGTCGAAAACGTGGCGTACGAAGCTCCTTCCCTTCGTACGGTCATCCGCGAGGTCGTTCAGAAGACCTCGGGCAAAATCGACCTTGCCGAAGCCAAGGTCGTTATCTCCGGCGGGCGCGGCGTCAAGAGCGCCGACGGCTTCAAACCGCTCGAAGAGCTTGCCGACGTGCTCGGGGGTGCGGTCGGGGCGTCGCGCGGAGCCTGCGACGCCGGGTACTGCGACTATGCGATGCAGATCGGGCAGACCGGTAAGGTGGTCACGCCTGAGATTTACATCGCATGCGGCATCAGCGGCGCCATCCAGCATCTGGCCGGGATGAGCGGATCGCGGGTCATCATCGCGATCAACAAGGACCCGGAGGCGCCGATCTTTAAAGTCGCCGACTACGGGATCGTCGGGGACTTGTTCGATGTCGTGCCGCTGCTGACGGAAGAATTCCGCAAAGCGCTGTAGCTTGGCTGCACGGAAGCCGTCCTTACAAGCGCCAAAAAAGCACCGAACACGCCGGTAAACCGGCTGTGCTCGGTGCTTTTCGCTGGACGGACGGGTGCTTTGCCGCGGGAGTCCGGTCTTGCTGAGCGGGTGCGTGCCGCAGGGTTCCGCTCTCACTGCGCTAGTACGTGCTGCCGGGTTCACAGCCTCGCTGCTCGGGTGCGTGCCGCGCCTAAGCTTCACAGGATGACAGGCATACCGGCGTATGCTTTAAGCTTTTCGCGCTTCCGGGCTTTCTTGCGGGTCCTGAGCATCCAGTCTCGCTGACTGCTAAACCCTACACCTGCCCTCAGATTTTTGCCGCCAGCACAAGCGTTCCCCGGGGCTGTGTCCCCCCCGCATCCGGCTCGAGCGTGATAGCGACCGTATCGTAATCCCTCGGCTCGAAGGTGTAGTACAGAGCGCCCGTGCCGCCCTGCGGAAGGAAAGTTCCCGCGTTTACCTTCTGTTCGCCTTTTATGAGCCATACCTGAAAAGCCTGGGAATCCCGCAGCTCAGGCAGCTTCTCGGCCTGGACCACCAGATGGGTGCCCTTGGCGTCGATCACGACCGTAGCGAGGCCTTCCGCCACGATGCCTTCCACGGCAGGGTTCAGCTTTACCACTTTATTCGCCTTCGAAGCCTGCGAAGGCTGTCCGGCCAGCGTAAGCTGTCCCTGGAGCGAAGATACGCTTTGCTGAAGAGAAGCATTAAGGCCCTTCAGCGAGCGGACATCTTCCCTCAGCTGCACGTTGATCCATCCGAGAATCAGCGCTGCGGCGGTAATTCCCGTGCCGGCTGCCCACCGGACAAAGGTCCGGCTTCTTCTGCCCGCGGGTCTTCTGGCGGACACCGGCTCATGCTCCCCGGCCTGAACGGGTTCGGGTACCGTTCCGCCGGCCTGTTTTTGTAATTCGGCTTCGCCGGAGTCATGCGCTGCGCGATAACCGTCCCGCGCCTGTTCGTTCGGGCCGTTTGCGCCGGTGAACGGTGCCGCTGCGGAATGATCCGCTTCATTGTTCAGAATACCGCCGAGAACGCGCTTTTTCATTCCGTCCGGAATCGGGGCAGGCTCCACGGTATAAGGAAGCAGGTCCATTACAGCCTGCAGATCTTCTCGTTCTTTCTTGCATGCTCCGCAATGACTCAGATGCTCTTCCATCTGCTCTCTCTCGGACTGTGATAGTCCCCCGAGCATGTACAGCTCCAGCCATTCGCACAGATTGGGAGATTCTTGTCTGTTCATATGGGCGCACCCTCCTTTCCGCGGCCTGCCAGCTTCTCCTTAAGCTGCTTCATGGCCAGCCTTACCCGGCTTTTTACCGTACCGAGCGGAATCTCCTGTTTGCGGGATACTTCTTGATGAGTATATCCTTTAAAATAAATAAGATCGATCACTTTCTTCTGATCCTCGTTCAAATCTTCCATTGCCAAAGCAAGCTCTTCCCCCATAAAACGAAGCTCCACTTCCTCCTCGGTTCCCCTGCCCCGGTCCGCCACCTGAAGCAGCTTGTCCGGCTCGGCAAGCTGTCCGGCCGTGCGCGTCTGTTTCCGGCGAAGCGTGTCTATGGCGATGTTGCGGGCTATTGCGAACATCCACGTCGACAGTTTGCCCTGGGAGTCCTCATACCGCTCGGCATGATTCCAAATGCGCAGGAACAGCTCCTGAACCACCTCTTCGGCCATCATGGAATCTTTGACGATCCGATAGGCAAACGAATACATCGGACGTTCATAGCGATCGTACAACTGCTCCAGCGCCTGGGGCTGCTTTTGAGCGATGAGGCGCATTAGCTGCGAATCTTCCGGCCACTCATTCATGTTGGAGCTCCTTTCCACCGAAAATCGCCCTTATCTTTCCTTTCGCAAAAAGCGGCGGGTTGGATTCCTTTTTTATCTATAAAATTTTTTGTAAAAATGCCGTTGACCCCCTTCTGAATGCATCACCAGCAAAATTAACCAAAATCCGAGGGGCATTAAACGCATTTTCCTACCCGGCTGCTACAAATAAAAACGGACCGTCCGGATCCGTTCTTCACGACCGGGGTCGCCGTCACTTAAATTCATCCGGTCGGCCGCACCGGGCTTGCTTTATTTACGCGGCTTAAGGGGAAGTTTCGCCCCTAACCATTTCAGTATCGCATAAAGCGCCGTACCCGCAGCTGCGGCAAATGCGGCAATCCGGGCTTCCGTTAAATAGGAGCGGCCGGCACCGTGTCCTCCCCCCGCTTCCGCTGCCGATATCCAGCCCGCTCCGCAGTAATATGCATAGAGCACGAGCAGAAGCATACACAGGAGCGCTTTCAGACTTTCCGCGAATCCCTCCGCTTGCCTATAGCCCATGTAACGCAGCCAGCCGCTAAAAAGGATCACCGTCAAAAGAAGAAACGAAGCCCATTCCTGCCTGGAAACATAGCCCGCCGGCACGCTTTTGCCTAAATGATAGAGCCAATACGCATGTTCGGCCATCCCGGTCAGCAGAATGACGGGGACCGCTCTCCGGTATGCCCCGCTTTCCAGAATCCGCTCCAGCCAGAGCGCAGCAAACAGGCGGGGCCGCTTCTTCTCTGCCGTTTTCCGTTTTTCCGCCGCCAAGACAGTTCCCCCCGCTCAAGATTTATCGCTTCGCTAACACTATACGGGTTTCTTCAGGGAAACATGTCTCATAATGAACAGAGCCGCTTTACCACATCTTTATTTTACAGCATTTGCCACCCCTTCCATCCTGCTATAGACTGTATAGAAGGAGAAAGGTGCCCTGTGTTTATTTAACGCCTGACCAGGTCTGAGTGAAAATTTCCCGTCTACCCGCACGGCTTAACCGGCGATGGCATACCTGTCTCCCTCCGTGATCGTGCCCTAGGCTCACATCCGAGCGGCTTCTCCTTTCAGGAGGCTTTGCAGAGATCGGTTGGCCCGCCAACAATCGCTGCCGTCACGGGGCAGCAAAAAGCCGGGACCCGTAGGCCCCGGCTGCGCGCAGGAGTAGCGATTAGTACAGTTTATCCAGAACAGATTTCGCCGTGTGCTCCAAAGCCCGGTACGTCTTATCTTTCATTTGCATGGCAACGGCGGTCGACAAAATATCCAGCAGATGAATCTGCGCCAGCTTGGAAGAGAAGGCTCCGCCCTGCAGAGGGGTTTCCTTCGCCGTAGCGAGGAGAACCACATCGCTCTGGTTCGCAATCGGGGAACGGGCGTGATTGGTCAGGCAGATGATGTAAGCGCCTTTCTGCTTCGCCAGGCGTACAGCGTCGACAAGATCCTTGGTGCTGCCCGTCGAAGAGATGCCGACGACCACATCGCCCTTCTCTACCAAAGACGCGTTCATGGCAATAATGTGTCCGTCGCAACCGGAGTCCACATTAAATCCGAGCCTCATGAACCGGTATTTGGCATCCTGGGCGGTAATGCCCGAAGACCCTACTCCAAAAAACAAAATTTTTCGTGCCGCCAGAATAGCGTCGATCGCTTGCTGCAGCTCCTGGACGTTGAGCAAAGATGTCGAGTTCTGCACCGCCTGCGAGTTTTGGGAGGTCATTTTCTTCATGATCTGGTCGAGATCGTCGCTTTCCTCAATCTTGCCGTGCACCTGCTCGCTTGGCGTAGCCAGCACCTGGACGAGCGACAGTTTAAATTCCTGATATCCCTTGTAGCCAAGCTTGCGGCACAAACGGATGACGGAAGTTTCGCCTACTTCCGATTTTTCCGCCAAGTCCGTAATCGTATAGAAAACGGTAGCTTCAGGATCCTTTAATACGGTGTCGGCCACTTTCTGCTCGGATTTGGTCAGTGAAGAATAAATACTGTTGAGGAGCAGCAGCGAATTGTTCAAATCGGCGATTTTGCTCATAGATGGGACTCCTTTTCGTCATTCTGCGCGGTCAGACAATCAGTTCACGGTTTTCTTTTCTAGTCTCTACATGAATAGTACTTGAAACTAGGCGATTTGCCTAGTGCATCTCCATATTTTTCAAAGTTTGCCTATGCGTCCACACGGATTTTTTCTGTAGTTTCCTGTCGTACAAAGGGTTTTTCTTGCTGAGAACCGTCGATTTCTGGATGTAGAGTACAACTTTATTTTAATTTATATTTACTATAATTTAGCAAGTTCAGATAAAAATATCAACATAAATATAGGTATTAAGTCCTAAATAATATTTATTTTGAGGCTGATTTTGAAAACGGCAGTCAGATGGATCCGGGTCCGGGTATACTCCTTCTTTTCCATGCATACATACTGGGAGGGGCTTTTATTTTTTTAAAACTCTATAAAACTTTTTTGAAAAAAGTTTAAAAAAAACGTAAACAGGCTCCAAAAAAACGGAGTTTCTTCTTTTTTCCGGCCTGACACCCGAACCAAAATGAGACTTTCGTCGTATTAAAATAAGAACGTATGTTTGCTAAAATGAAGTAGATTCCAATATCAGGAAAATAAATAGACTGTGGAGGGATTCGACTATGAACCGTGAATTGAAAGCAGATGTCGTCATTATCGGTGGAGGTGTCGGCGGCTGTGCGGCCGCTCTGGCTTCCGCCAAAATGGGAATGAAAGTAATTATGACAGAAGAAAACCATTGGATCGGCGGGCAATTGACCAGCCAGGCCGTGCCGCCGGACGAGCACAAGTGGATCGAACAGTTCGGCTGCACCCGCAGCTTTCGCCAGTTCCGCAACGGCGTGCGCTCCTACTATCGCGATTATTTCCCGCTTACGGCCGAAGCCCGCGCCATCGTTAATCTCAATCCGGGCAACGGCGGAGTAAGCCGCTTGTGTGCGGAGCCGAGAGCCATGCTGGCGGTTCTTGAGCAAATGCTTGCGCCTTACGTCAACAGCGGCAAGCTGATTATTCTTAACCGCCACCGCATTACGGCGGCCGAAACGGACGGGGACAAAATCAGGGCCGTCAAAGTAAAACACTTGGATCTCGGTCACAAACATACGCTGACCGCACCTTATTTCCTCGACGCGACGGAGTGCGGAGATGTTCTTCCGCTCGCCAAGGTCGAGTATGTGACAGGCGCCGAATCCCGGAAAGACACGGGAGAGCCGAGCGCGCCCGAAGTCGCCGATCCGAAGGATATCCAGGCGTTTACCGTCTGTTTTGCCATGGATTATTTCGAAGGCGAGAATCATGTCATCGACAAGCCGAAAGATTACAGCTTCTGGCGCAACTATAAGGCGGACTTCTGGCCGGACAAGCAGCTCAGCTGGATTTCGCCGAACCCGGTGACGCTTGAGCCTGCCGAAGATACCCTGTTTCCGGGAACCGAGAAATATCCGCTCTTCAATTACCGCCGGGTAATCGATAAGGCGAATTTTATGCCCGGTACGTTCCCGAGCGATATTTCCCTCGTGAACTGGCCGCAGAACGATTACTGGCTCGGCAATATTTATGACGTTCCCGAAGCGGAAGCGAAGAAAAATCTCGAACAGGCCAAGCAGCTCAGCTATTCTCTGCTCTACTGGCTCCAGACCGAAGCTCCCCGTCCGGACGGCAAAGCCGGATATCCCGGCCTGCGCCTGAGACCGGAGGTCGTCGGGACCGAGGACGGAATGGCCCAGGCACCGTATATCCGGGAATCCCGCCGGATTAAGGCCGAGTTCACCGTCAAGGAGCAGCACGTAAGCACGGCGATCCGCGGCGACAAAGGCGCCGAAGTGTTCCCGGATTCCGTCGGAATCGGCGCTTACCGGATCGATCTTCATCCGAGCATGACGGGACGGAACTATTTAGACGTGTCCTCCCTTCCGTTCCAGATCCCGCTCGGCAGCCTCATTCCCGTGCGGGTCAACAACCTCCTGCCGGCGTGCAAGAACCTCGGCACGACCCACATCACGAACGGCTGCTACCGTCTGCATCCGGTGGAGTGGAATATCGGCGAAGCCGCGGGCTTCCTCGCCGGCTACTGCGTGCAGAACGGCTATCAGCCCCGTGAAGTGCATGCGGACAAGACGAAGCTGGAAGGCTTGCAGAACATTTTATCCTGGAACGGCGTAGAGCTGGCATGGCCGACCATCACCCCGCTTTAAGCCCCGTCAAATACCCGGTCTCGAACCGAAAAGCCGCCTTTATGCAGAATCTTCTGCTAAAGGCGGCTTTCCCTCGTTTATCCGCGCCGGGTTAATTCCCCGACATCCGGTCCGGCTCCACGGCTTTTCAATACCGTTTTTCAAATACTGCCGAAGGCAGCCACTCCCCCGTGTTATGCCTGCGTCCGCGGATCGTTACCGAATGCGGCGCCACCTCGACGAGGACGCTTTCGCTTTCAACGGGCGCTGGGTCAATGCCGTCTCCGATCGGCCTGCGGACAGAGGAGGTTCCCATATGAGAGCACCCGTCCTCGAAATAAATTCCCGGGCTGGCCAGCGTGTAATGAGTGTGCCCCGAGAAGAAGCACACGTTCGGATGCCGGCCAAGCAGCTCTCTCAGCCGCACGTCCTGCACGACGCCCTTCTCGCCGGGGTCATAACTTCCCGCCACGGTATGAGGAAGCGGCTGATGCAGGAAGACGAACACCGGCCGCTTCCGGCCATGCGGACGGTAGGCTACTTCCCCCGGAGAGGAATCCGCCGGCTGCAGCCCGGTCTCATCCTCTCCGGGGGAGCCGGCCGGGCCCGCACCGCCGCTTTCGGGTTCGGCGGCTTCAAGGGCTGCCGGTGCCGGGTCCGCCTCGGCCGCGGAGGCCGTTTCGGCCATGCCCTTTGCGTCGGCATGAAGGGGCCGGGATTCCTCCCGCAGAATCCGTTCCAGCCAGGCGAACTGCCCGTCGCTGATCCAGGCGTCCTCGCGGATAGCCGGATCCGTGTCCCGGTAGCGCTCGGCGCTCATAAATACGAAGCGCAATCCTTTCAGGCGCAGATCGTAATAGGGCAGCGGCTTTCCCAGAAAGCCGAGAAACCGGGCCATCGCTTCCGCCGTCGACCAGCCGTTCGGGAAGGTATCCGTACTGAAGCTCCCGTCCTTGTACCACATCCGGTAATATTCGTGATTTCCGTTCGTCACGTAAACGGGAACGCGGGCATGTTCGGATAAAATACGTTTTAACACCGTATAGTCCTCGGCAAAACCTTCTGTTAAATCCCCGTTAATGACGATGAAATCGGGCGGATGCTTCATCGCTGCGTAATCTTTCAGACAGACTTCCAGACGCCGGTGCGACTCCGGGTCCCACGCTACCACATGAATATCGGACAATACCGCAAACGTAAATTTCATGGCTCTGCACCTCTTCTCTTCCTCTAAAGGATTGAAAAGCAATTTTCGCAGCGTTATTGAAACCACTTACGGTTTGTTCTACCTTCGGTTTAACCTTCCGGTCGTAATGTTCCGACTTAATGCAGGCACCCTACTACTCTGTCTCCCCGGACGCGCTGTTCCCGCCTGGCACACCATTCAAAACGGTCTCATCGGAAAACAAAACCTCTTCGTCCGCACGGGTGCCGCCGTTTTCATCACCTTCATCCGACTCAGCGGCATACTTACCGCCCTTCCCGGATTTGGCCGCCGTAATTTCGGCAATTTTGAGCGCTCCCTCCAAATCGTACAGCATCCGTTCTTTGACCTCGGCATTCAAACGGCTGTCGGAGAAGATCTCGTTAATCAGGGACGCCAGTAATTTTCTTACCTGCTTCAGATGTCCGGGATTCAGCCGGGGATTTTTTTCTCCGCCCAGCTTTTTGATAATTGCTTCCAGCTCATCGGTATACCGGCCGGCTTTGCGGGCATCCATCCCTTTGAAATGGAGGTAAAGCTCTTTTACTTTCCGCTTTTGTCCGGCAATCACAGCGGCAAGAGACCGGGCAGGATCTCTGTCGGGAACGACCGCTTCATTCCGGTACACGCCCAGCACTGTGTTTTTGTCATAGCCCTGATCGAAAAACGATTCATACTCGAAAACCGCGCTTCCGCTGATTCCCAGTCTATGACTTGCTATGATCTGATCGATGAACGCGTCTTTGGTCAGATCGATAAAGGAGCCGACGCCGATCGTCACATACGATTTGTCCCTTGCGGTCTCGAACGTTTTGCGCGCATCTTCCACAACGAGCGAGGTGTCCAGCTTGTAGGACATCGGGAACACGTTGTCGATCAGGTTATGCTTCACCCAGTTCATCGAATCCTGCAGCACGTCTCCGCGGGCAATCTCATATTCGGGCCACACCGCGGCGGTCAGCTTCACTTGGGGCTTCCACTTCTTCGCTTCCCGGGCTAGGCGGAATACAAACTTGTCGACAAAACCGACGCGCATATCCACCCACTTAGCCCACAATGCGTCTCCGGGGTGCAGAAGGATGGGATCGGTCCCGTATTTCTTCTGAAACAGGTCCCGGGTATAGGCGTCATAGCCGAAATCGTTCGTAAAATCTCCCGAACCCGGATACCTCGCATAATCGAGGTGCAGACCGGCTACGTCGTATTTGCCGAGCAGCTCCTTATAGACATCCAGCAGGAAGTCATGCGTTTCATCCAGAGCCGGATTGATAAAATAATAACGGAATCCGCTTGCCGCATCTTCCTGATAATTTTGGCCTTTCCGGCTGAGCAGCGACCATTCGGGCTTGCGCTCCACGACCGGCCCGGGTTCGGGTCCTCCCACGAAAAAGTTTTCGACCCAGGCATGTATCTCAAGGCCCCGCTTTTGCCCTTCATCCAAATAAGCTTGCAGCACATCAAACCCGCCGTACATGGGATTATGGGCCGTAATTTTGTTCTTGGTCGGATAGATGGTGTACCCGTTCCAGAACGTCTCCAAGTAAACGGAGTTAAGGTGAGCCGCTTTAATCTTATCCAGCGCCCGTTTAACTTCCTCCAGAGACTTCTCTTTGGGCCGGATCCAGATTCCCCGGTTTTCAACCGTTCTGGACTCTACGTTCATGTAATGAACACGCGTGGCTTTCGCATCCAGCTCGGCCAGTACTTCGGTCAGCCCTTCGACGCCTTTTTCTTCCAGATGCCTAGCCGCCTGTTCTTCCAACTGATTCACCTGCCGGATTGCTTTGCGGATTTCCTCGTAGGGAACATCCATAAATTTGCGCTTGGATTCCTCCAGTGCCTGCTCCGCGTTCCCTGCGGTTATCCGCGCCCTGTCCAGATAAGATTGCGGGGTAAAAATAAGCAGCACCTGCTTCTCCGCCCGGTTGATTTTCACAGTCGCTCCAATGGCCGCATAACGCGAAAGCCAGGCCATTTTGGAGCCGTGTCCGGAAAGAACGAATCCCCCTGCGGGAATCGGCCGGTTGTTGCCTCCGACGGCGATGATTTTGCCGTCCGCATTCACGGCCGCTTCACCTCCCCACGGATTGGTGCCGGTAGTAGGACCGTAGCTGCTGTCGTAAACGATAAGCTGCTCCGCTCCGCGATGTCCGGGATACGGCTTGTTGTTCGTATCGTCCCACCCCGGCGGGTTGTCTTCCCTCGTCCGGGGATTAAATGCGTCATAAGCCATTTTGGACGCAAAATACATGGGATAGTTATTCAACTCCATGGATACGGCCAGACCCGGAGCCGCCAAAGCCAGCAGATCGGCATAGTAAGGACTTGCCGATTGCACGGATAGGACGTAGCCCCCCTTGGGGATCGGCGAGTCGTTGTCGATGAATTTCCCGCCGGAATCGATAACAATTCCTTTAACTGCCGTAACCCGGCCGTTCTGGATAGTTACTTCCATCCCCCACGGGTTCGTGCGGGTGGAGGCTCCGTAGTCCGAATCGAACAATACCGCTTCCCCCTGATTTCGCGGACCGTTGACCCGATCCAGGGGAATAATCAAATCGGCGACCCGCACATACTTCGCAGGCAGGACGGGAATTGCGAGGTTCACGGCAGTAAGGCTGTCTCCCACATTCAACTGCTGCAGAAGTGCCTTTGTACTGGCTGTGCCCGACAGGACGTACCCGTTTTTAGGTAAATAGGTTCCTTTTTTGCCGTCTGCGATTTTATCCACGATAATGCCTTCCGTCACGATCAGCTCGATCGTCCGGTCATCGAAAGGAGTGGTATACATTCCGTACGTGCTCGTGTACACGGTCAGAGCGTCTTCTTTACGTTCCTGATCCACTCCGGCAACCGGATGCAAAGTACCGTCGGGCAGCCTGACGTGCGGACCGTAAACGGATTCATTTACCGACACGCCAACACTCGTCTGCGGAAGCAAAGGGACCCGGGGCCCGTCCGCCGGACGAAAAGGATCCTGATCCGCGGCGCCGGATTTCGGGCTGTCGGGCGGAACCGCGATGCCCCTGTAAGGCCCGGGATGCTGCGGATAGGCGGCAGACGCAGCTTCAGGCAAGCCGGAAACCGCCGCCGCAGTCCCGTAAAGCGGAATGCACCCGGCTGCGGCAACAGACAAGAGCAGGACAGCAAACAGCGTTCTGCGCAGCAGCACGCTTGAGCGAAGAGATCTTTTCACCGTCGTCATCTTCCTCCTTCAGGTGTAAACTGGCTCCAGACACACAAAAACGGAGAACATCCGAGCAGGTTAAGCTGAGCCGCTAATCACCTCCTGTTATTTTCTCCCCTGTTTGCCAATCCGATTACACGTATTGTAGCACCATTTCGGATGCTATGGAATATTTTTCTTGTATATTACAATATTTTGGATATTATCTCCTTTTTCTATTTATTTCGACATTTGCGCAAAAAAAAGAAGCTCTCTTTTGCAAGAGAAGCTTCCCGATTAGGTCTATAGGTCTTCATTACCGTCTACGGCTACCGGCTGATATAGGGCTGGTCCCATCTTTTTCGATCCCGGATTACTTGGACCAGCAGCCATAAAGTTGCCGCCCCGACAATGGCAGCCAGCGACCATGCCGCATTGCGTATCCATGCGTCCGCCTGCTGTTCGACACCGATGCCGATAAACGCCCAGACAAAAACGAGTGCGAAAGGCACGTCTTTTTTCGCGTAACTGAATGTGACAGCCAGTACGCCCGCAGCCGTCAGCAGAATGACGGCCCACATCCGTGGATCGATGCCCCAGCCGTTCCAGCCCATATCCTGCAGCCATACGGTAACGTTAACGATGGAAGCCACACAGATCCAGCCCAGATACAGGCTGAAAGGCACTTGAACGAAGCTGTACTCCCCGATGGCGCGCGATTCCCGGCCGTAGCGGATTCTTTGATAGATCGCGATAAGCGTCAGCAGAAGAGCAGCCATTACCAGCGTGCTCCAGCCGATTTGTTCATAATGCCACAGGAAGATCCAGGCTGAATTCAGCAGACAGCTGACGACGAACCAGTAGCTGATCCGCTCTACGGCCGGACGGTTCCCGGTATCCTTGCGGGCCTGGTAAATGACGAAGCCGATCAGCCCCAGATAAATGACGCTCCATATCGTGAAAACATACCCGGCCGGTGTAACGTAAGTATGATGCCGGTCCGATATCTCGCCGGTTGTCATCCCGTTGATAGGAAGCACCTGGGATAACGTATTTACGATCAGAACCAAAAGGAGGCCGGCAATATTCATTGTTTTACGCAAAGCGTGCATGATTGTCACATCCTCTCTTTTTGTTCATTATGTATGTTTAACCGTATGCGCTTAGAATTAATCGAACGCAAAAAGCCTGCCCCTTTATTCCGCCAGGAATACATGGAGCAGGCTTTCGCCGCTGCAGATCAGCCGCCGAGAACCGTCAGCTCTTTAGGGAAGGAAGTCAGCACCTCGACTCCTCCGGATGTAACGAGAACGTCGTCTTCGATACGGACTCCGCCCACACCCGGCACATAAACACCGGGTTCGATAGTGAACGTCATGCCGGCTTTCAGCACAGCCTCGTTTCTTCCGTGCAAGGACGGATATTCGTGAACGTCGAGGCCGAGGCCGTGACCGAGCCGGTGGTTGAAATACGGGCCATAGCCGTCCGCTTCGATCCGGTTTCTTGCGGCAGCGTCTATGGACGCGCAAGTCACGTCAGGCCGGACGGCTCCGATGGCGGCTTCGTTGCCGGCGAGAACCGCATTATAGATTCGGCGGTGTTCCTCCGACACTTCGCCCACTGCGAAGGTCCTAGTAATGTCGGACGCATAACCGTTCAGATACACACCGAGATCGAACAAAAGCAGATCCCCGCGGCTGATTTTACGCGAGCCGGGAACGCCGTGCGGCAGAGCCGAGGCCGGACCGGTCAGAACCATCGTCGAAAACGAAGGAGACTGGGCTCCGAGCTTTTTCATCTGGAATTCCAGCTCCGCCACAAGGTCGATTTCCGTCACGCCGACGGCCACCTTCTCCAGTCCGCGCTTCAGAACTTCTTCCACAAGCGCGACGGCATCCTTCATCAGAGCGATTTCGCTTTCGGATTTGATGACCCGCATGTCACGCAGCAGACTGTCGACCGAAGAAACCCGGCTTACGCCGATATAGCTCTTCAGTTCTTCATAGCGGCTGACGGTCCAGTGCTCGGTCTCAATGCCGATGCTGCCGAGCGAAGCCGGAAGCAGCCCGCGCAGCACGTCGTAAGCGGAATCCGTATCGCTGTGCGTATGAATCCGCTGCACCGAAGACGCCTGGGCGGCCGCCTCCGCATCAAGAGCCGGTACAAGCAGAAACGGCTCTTCCCCTCTCGGAAAAATGAGACCCAGGAAACGTTCGTGCGGGTCGGAAGCGAATCCCGTCAAATAATACACGTGCCGGGGTACCGTAATGATAACGGCATCAAGGTTGTTCTGTTCCATATGATCGTTGATTTGTTTGATTCGATTATTCATTTGATCACCTGTTCTTTTCAAGGTTTTTCACTGTTTACTGCGGATGGAATCCTCTTTCTATCATAGCATGCAGGGACACAAAAACCCACATTTCACGGCTCCGCTTTACTCTGAACCCCTGCTGACCCGGTATGTAAGCGCTGCTTTTCTTCGCTCTGCCGATCCGCTATACTGGATAAGAGTCTTTATTTTGCCATACGAAGGAGAGAAGAGCATGTACGATCTTGTTATTATCGGAGCGGGTCCCGCCGGTGCCAGCGCCGGACTGATTGCCGCCAGAGCGGGCAAAAAGACACTTCTTATCGACAGCGGGCAGAGCATGACGAAGCGCGCCTGGATCGAGAACCATTACGGAGTCGCCGAAATCAGCGGTCCCGACATGGTGGAGCTGGGCAAGAAACAAGCGGCCAAATTCGGTGCGGAAATTGCCGAAGGCAAAGTGGAGTCCGTCGACAAGCAGGATGACGGCTTTCTCGTCACTTCGGATCAGGGCAGCTACGAAGCCAGACATGTCCTGCTCGCAACCGGAGTCTTGGCCGATCTTGCGGATAAAATCGGAGTCACGACAATTCCGGGTACGGAGCCGCGGATCAAAACGATCGTGCAGACGGATGCGAACAACAAAACGAGCGTGGAAGGTATTTGGGCGGCGGGCACGATTGCCGGCATGAGCGTACATACGATCGTCACGGCCGGCGACGGCGCCAAAGCGGCCATTAATATCGTCAGCGAGCTGAACGGCGAGCGTTACGTGGACCACGATATTCTGAAATCTTAAACTTTTACAAGCATACAAAGAAGACTCCTGCCGGTTCCGCCGGAACCTCAGGAGTCTTTTTTCGGTTTTGCGGGAAGCGGAACGTCATGAAATTACCGGTCCTTGTTAACGTCCGCTTCCACGCAGTCACCTTATCTTCTTTTTGTACATCCAGCCATTCAGCCTTACCTTCTGCCGCTCCGCTTTATAAATTCCACAAACAAAGCAAAGAGGACAAAACCGGCGAGAAACCCGCCCAGATGCGTGTAGAGATCCACATTCGGCACGATGACGGAGAACAGCAGACCGCTCACGAGAATGATGATAACCGTCTGTCTCGATTGCTGGTCCAGCAGCTGCCTGCGGAACAAGGCCAGATAAAGATACGCCGCATAAATTCCGTAAATGGCGCCGGAAGCTCCTGCCGCGACGTAAGCGTCCGTATGCAGCCAATAGGAGAACGCGCTGCCCAGCGCCCCGCTGGCTAAGTAAAAGACCGCGTAGCGGACACTGCCCAGCAGACGTTCCAGAGGCGGTGCGAAAATGACCAGGGCAAAGCTGTTAAACAAGAGATGGGATAAACCGATGTGTAAGAACATAGCGGTGAAAAACCGCCACCATTCCGGAGCAAAACCCGGTGCGGAAAACAAGGCTCCGTACTCGATGAGCGTTCTCGTGCTTGTCGACGAGCCGCTTACCTCCATCAGCACGAACAGCACCACATGGATAAGGACCAGAAGACTCGTAACCGGGTACCGGCGTATGTATTCCTTGAAGCTTTCTTGACGGACGAACAGCATAAATAGATACCTTCTCCTTCGGATGAGATATCCCCATCATATAGGAAAAACAAGAACGCCTGCAAGCTTGCGCCGCAGACGTTCTTGTCTTATAAAAAAATCCTATTTAGAGCGCCTTTTTGATGGCGGCGATAAATGCCGGCTCATCCTTCGGTGTGCGAGACGTAATCAGGTTACCGTCGATCACGACTTCCTGATCCGCAAACTCTCCTCCCGCATTACGCACGTCGTCCTGTAGCGGCGGATAAGACGTGAGCTTCCGGCCTTTGATCAGACCTGCGCTGATCAGTATCTGCGGTCCGTGGCAGATAGCGGCTACGGGCTTTCCGGCCTCGTCGATCTTTTTCACGAACGATTGAATGTCGCCATCCAAACGCAAGCCTTCCGGCGAAGAGCCTCCGGGAATCACGACGGCATCAAACTCATCGGGTTTGACTTCTCTGATGCCTTGATCGGCCGTATATTCGGCCTTCTTGTTTTTGCCGGTAAGCAGTTCTCCCTGCTTCAATCCGATAATAACGACTTCGTGTCCGTCGGCCTTCAAAGCTTCATACGGTTCCTGCATTTCGGAATCCTCGAATTGGGGTGCCAGTAAAAATGCGATTTTACTCATGGTTGTTCCACTCCTTTTCGTTTATCTGGTCTTAATCTATCGATTCAACGTATCCCTTGTTGCTGCGGATAATTTCGACGATTTCCGTATAGTCGGAATCCCGGACTTTGGCCGTCAGCACATAGCGCAAATTATCGGCATCATCGTCGCCGTCGCCAAAGATGAGATCGGCCAAAGGCCCGTCGTCTTCGCCCCGGATGGTTCGGTCGGGATCGTGCCGATCCTCCGCCGCCCGGACCGGTATGAAGCCGCCCGGACTCGGAGAGGTGCCGATCGTCGCACCCGGCACACCGACGGCACCGGACGTTCCGCCCGCAAAAGCCGGAGGCGCAATCAGTCCGGTCCGCGAGACGCTTCCCTGAGTCTCCCCGACTTCAAGCTGCTCAACGGAATAAGTTTGGAGCCGGATACGAACATCCTCCGCTTCGTTTTCGGTGCGGAAATAGGCTTGAATATGTTTGCTCATCACGAACACCTCATCCTTTTTTTAGATTGTCTCCTGTTGATATTACCCGCAACTTACTTTTCCTACACAAGCCCAAGGGAAAAAAGTTCACAATCATCCTCTCGAAAAAAAGAAATCCCCGTACCTCTCCATTCGAGAAGTACGGGGATTTCAGATGTTAGCCCGCCTTTTGAGTCGTTTCCTGGTTTTGCGGAGTCGGCGTCGGTTTAGGCGCCTCCGAATTTTTCGGAGTTGGCGTAGGCTTTCCTGTCGGAATAGGAGTCGCGCTGCCGCCCGGTTTGCGGCTCGGATCCGGCGTCAAGCCCGGCACAACGTCATCGTCCTCCGGAGTCTGGCTCGGCCGTACGGACGATTTAGGCGTCGGTGTCGGCGTCGGCTTGATTGTCGCTTTAGGCGTATGAGTCGGGCCTCCAGTCGGCTTGGGCGTGCGAGTCGGAATTATTTTGCCGTTCGAGTCGGTGTTGCCTCTATTGTCCGTTCCTTTAGACGAATTCGTGGAATTCGGGCTTCTGCTCGGCACCCAGTTCGGATCCAAACGACGCTTCAAAGCGTTTTTGGCTTCCTGGATCTCTTCATCTTTCACGACGATATAAGGGCTGATCCAGTCACCCTCCATATGAATAAGTTCGATATTCTGGGTATCAATCGTAATATATTGGGAAATCATATCGTAAATCTGGCTGGAAGGGATATCCGTTTTGAGGTTGTTGCCGACGGCTTCCAAAATGCCGGAAGCTTTCGAAACCCCGCCCAGGCTTTTCATGTTTTTGAGAATTTCGTTCAATACCTGCTGTTGTCTCGCGTTGCGCGCCGTATCGGTCGATTCCGCGGTTTCGAATTTCGAGCCCGGGTTCGATTTGCGGTAACGAACGAAGTCGAGCGTTTGTTTGCCGTCCAGCTTCTGGACGCCTTTTTTGAGATTGATTTTCGTGCCGTCCCAGTTGTCTACATAATACATATCCTGGTCGACATCGACCGTTACTCCGCCGAGCTCATCGACAACCTGTTTAAAACCTTCGAAATCAATGGTCACCATGTAGTCAAAAGGAACCTCGAAAAAGTTGCCGAAAAACTCCTTCGTCTTTTTCATGGCGGTTTCCGGTTCAGTTAACGTAAAATGCGGGTAAAAATAGTTAGCCTTATGGGATTCGCCGTTCTTCTTCAGCTTCATTTCAAGGTCGCGCGGCAGAGATACGATCGTAGCGGACTTCGTCTCGGGATTCATCGAAATCGCCATCATCACGTCGCTGTTCAGAGATCCGGTTTCTTCCCTGGAATCAACACCCATCAGCAAAATGCTGAGCGGTTTGACTTTCGCGGAATCTTTCGGGGCCACGACTTCGGTCGTACCGACGTTTTTGATGACCTCATCGGCTTTGCTGATGAGATAGCCGGCGTACGATCCGATACCGATGACGATAAGCAGAACGATAATCCCGCCGGTTACGGCTATTTTTTTCCACAAGGGCCATTTGGCTTTCTTTTTAAGTTTGGATTTACGCGAATTAGCACCGGAAACGGGGGTAGAGTTCGGATTAATAGGGTCAGACATCATTAAAACCTCAATTCTTGAGTATGGTATACGATTCCTTCGGAATGTATAGACAGGAGTGTAGGAGCAGACGATATCATTATAGTTCGCTAGACGGTATAATTATAGTGAGAAATGGGGAGTAAAGAGTTACAAATAAGTTAAAAATTCGACAGCTTCCCTAATTCATTATGCCAAAGAGGTGACGATCATGCAATTCTTGAATATTTTATGCGCGTATGATGGTTCTGAAGTATCGAAGAAAGCGCTGGAAAAAGCCGTCGGACTTGCTCAAAGCAACTCGTCCGCCAAGCTGGAAGTCGTTCATGTGGCGAATATGCCGAACCTTGTGGTCGGTGAAGCCCTCATTTCCACGCCTGCCGGCATGTCCGGAGAATATTACGAATTGGCGGAACAAATTAAAGACGAAGCGAAGCAGCGTCTGGTTTCGCTTTCCCAGCCCGCCGAGGTTTATCTGCTCAGCGGCAACCCCGGCCGGGCCATCCTCGAACACGCCGAGCGTACCGGACGGGATGTAATCGTCATCGGCAGCCGCGGCCTGAGCGGGGTCCGGGAATGGGTGCTTGGAAGCGTCAGCCACTACGTCGTCCAGCATGCGCAAATTCCGGTGCTTGTAGTCAAGTAGCCGCCGAAGCGGAGGAAGTACATAAGAGCTGCGGCAAGCGGCAAACGGCAAACCCAAAGAAAGCAGAACCTGCATGCAGGTTCTGCTTCTTTTCATTTCAGCCGGTAAATGTCGTAGCCGCCCGCTACGGGAATTTTCTTATACTTCGAGTCCAGATAGCGCCGCAGTTCGCCTGCCCTATCTCCGTCGATCTGTCCCTTGAGCGGAACAAAATAGGCGGCTCCTCCCGCCCGGAAATACTCCAGCTCTTTGACCGGATCGTCCGGGATGGAATTTAGCACCCTCCAGCCTACACGGTGGCTGGCGTTCAGGAGCGAGGGATCGTCGGTGCCGACGACGATGAGATCGCCCGGCTTCGTCAGCCGCTCGACCGCGCGGGCCTGCTCCAGAATGACGGTTTTCTCCTTCCCGTAGTCAGGATTCATCATGAGGGCGCAGGCCCATCCGATTCCCGCAACGGCGGCCGCCGCTGGAATCCAGCCGAAGCGCGGGAGCTCCGCCAGCCGGCCGATCGTTTTGGCGGCGAGCAAAGCCGCCACAGGGGCGAAGAAGATCAAATAATAGTCGAATTTGATCACCGCCACGATCGTCGCCAGCTCCAGGAGCATCGCCCATCCCCATACGCGTAAGGGGATGTCCTTCTGCCTGAAGCCGGCAAGCAGCCCTGCGGCCGCCAGCGCCAGCAGCGGCCAGGTGAAGGCTTTCGGCAGCTCCCGCAGGAAAAACTCCCAAGTCTCGGGCGTGAACACCGCCGTCGCCATTTTCGGGAAAATGTGCTTGGACGCGATTCCCGAGACGAACTGGAATTCCGCTATGGACGAAGCCCATGCGTAATACAGCACCGGAAGACCGAGAGCAACCGCGGCGAACAGCCACAAGCGCCAGTTCACGGCCATTCTCCACTTAAACTTCGCTGCCGCCATAAAAATCATGGGAATGCCGACGAATACCGTCGGCACCTTGAGCGATATCGCCAGCGCCGTAAACAGCGCCGCGGTAAGCACAAAAGCCGTGCCCCCTCTGCGTATCCACACCGTAAACGCATAGAAGGCGCCGAGGTAGAAAAACAGCGAAGCCGCTTCCGGCATAATCGCCCGGGAGTACGTCACCGTGACCGGCAGAATCCCGTACAGCAAAACCGCGATCCAAGCCGTCCGCTTCGAATAGAACGTGCGGGAAATCAAGTAGAGAAACCACGCCGATCCCATAAAAAATGCCAGAGGCACGAGCCTGGCCAGCCAGTACTGATATCCGAACAGTTTGTACAAAATCGCAATCAGAAACGGGGTTATCTGAAACTCCAGTTCCACATAATTCGGAAGCGGCCCCTGATAATTGAACTGCGGATAGAACACATTAAATTTCGTTTCCACGAAGTGGCGGGCGATCGATTCGGTGTCGGATTGTCTCCATGAATCGATTTCATACGGTGAATTGGTTATGTATGGAATTCTCAGCGCAGCAATCGCAATAAACAAGAGGGCGGTTATGAGCCACGCAGGAATGCGCGTCTTCTGTTCCATGCGCTTCTCCTTATTTATTAATGATAATGATTCCGATGATGATCACGGCCATACCGACCAGCTTTTGCATCGTAAACGCCTCCTGGAACCACAGGAACGACATGACGAACACAATCACGTAGCTCAGGCTCATCATCGGGTAGGCGTAGCTGAGCTCTACTTTGGTGAGCACCTTAACCCAGAGCAGAAAACTCGTTCCGAACAAAATAAGTCCGATCAGGATTTCGGGAGTTTTGATCATCCGGAATATGTCCGGAATCAAAGTAGCCGGAGCCAGCGAAAGTTCACCGAGACGGTTCGCCCCCGCTTTGAGAAGAACTTGGCCGACCGCTCCCATCCCGACCGATAATAAAATGACCCAAAGTGCGCTCATACGGTTCCCTTCACTTTCTTTTGCGTCCCCTGCACAGGAGGTTTGACTTTCATCAGCAGGCGGAAATAACCCGCTATCGTCCGCTTAACGTTCATTTTGCTGCGGCCGACTTTTAAATGGTATTCCAGCACGAGCGGGTACTCCCCCGCTTTAATGCCGATTTTACTGAACCGGGCCATCATTTCGGCCATACAGTCGAAACCGCTGGTCGTGATCAGTCTTTGTTTGTAAAGGTTCATAGCCTGGTTAAGATACCCGATCCGGTAGGCGCGAAAACCGCTTGAATAATCATGGACTCCTTCGATCGGAAAAAATAATTTAAAAAATACCATCGCCCCGCGGCTGTACATTCTCCGGATAAGCGACAAGCCCAGCTCTTGGCCCCCTCTGGCAAATCGGGACGCCACAACGAGATCCAGCTTGTTCTCCTTCAGCTTCGCGACGAGCGCCGGAATCAGATTCGGATTATGCGTGTTGTCCGCATCCAGCGTCACAAGCACATCGCCCGATTGGTACTCGCTTGTAACAAATCGGACCAGGGTGTTCATGGCTTCCCCGAGTCCGCGGTTGCGCTCATGGTCGATAACTTGAAGCCATGCGTAGGTCCGGCATGCTTCCTCCAGGACCCCGGCCGTTCCGTCCGAGCTTCCGTCGTTAACCACGACCACACGAAAAGCCTCCCCAAACTGCGCCGACAATTGTTCCATCTTCGGAAGCAGTTTAGGCAAGGCATCCTGTTCGTTGTAGGCCGGCAGGCCCACAATAATAGTTTCCTTCATAAACGATAACTCCTCAGGCAACAAAAATTAGGTCTTTACTATGATTACATGCACATCAGCAACATTTACCCAAATCAGAGCGGAATGAAACAGGCTTTCAGTCATAGACGTAATGCGGTTGGGAAGGTTGCACTTGCGCAGGACTCTTCACCTAATTATAACCTTAACCGCCGCTTTCCGGTCACCCAATTATTAGATTAACCTTATTGTTTTTACAACTGGTTTTACTTTTCTTTTCAGGCTTCTGAAAATAAAAAAAGAATCCTCTAGCAGGATTCCTTTTTTATCCGAACCTTTTTATCCGCAGGCTTCTAACCGTTTCCAGATCGAGCTGTACTTTGCTTGCTCTACTGCCGCATTCAAGCCGCTCGTTTATTTAAAACGCATTAAGCAGCCATTCTGCGGCAGGCTTCCGCGCAGGAGCGGCATACTTTGGCACACTCTTGGCAGTGCTCATGTTCATGCTCCGCACATTCTTTGGCACAAATTTCACAAACCGTGGCGCAAAGATTGCAGATTTCCACAATGAACGGGCTTTGACGGGTCATGGCCGAGGCGGCATAGGTGCAAATGTCCGCGCATTCACGGGTCAGGCGGATGCACTGGGCCATTTGGGAAGCGTGGTCTTCCTTCAGACAGGCGTCGAAACAATAATTGCACGTTTTAATACAATTTATACATTCTTCGATACAGCGTTGAATTTCTTCGTTTACACCTTCGTGAGTCATATCATGGGGCATGGTTATATCCTCCTTTGTCTCTAGCTGCTGCTATACGGATATTAACCTTTTTTAGTGAATTTGACCCAAAACCGAGCTGCACGTTAGTTTTAACGGGTTACCCAATACGCGCTTCCGTCGTCGTGACGTTTCATAAAGCCGTATTCGATCAGATATCTGCGCAGGGTCACGTAATCCTGCCACGCTTCTTTCAGAACCTCGTTCACTTCTTTTTCCGTGTACTTACGGTCCGCTTCAAATCTGGTTGCCAGCTGCCGGAGAATGGCGATTTTCCGCTTCTCTTTTTTCGGAAATTTCTGGAGCGGCCCGTCTGTCCCGTCCGGAAAATACACCTTCAGAAACTGCTCGTTCTCCTGCTCGGTAATGGCGAATCTTTCATCAAGCACCGTCGCGCTTTTCGGAACGGCAATAAAAGCAGGCGTTCTACCGGTATGGGGCCGCTGATCCAGAAGCCCCATAAGCGCCAGGTACACTTTGGCCTGCTTCTCCCGCTCTCTCATCGTAAACCGGTGGTTACGGATCGTAGAGGTGCTTCCGCCGCCCAGTTCCCCCACAATCTCCTTGTCGGACAATCCGTCGTGAAAAAATCCGAGCAGCTGCTTCTGCAGGTCGGTCAATCCCGTCAGTTTCTTATTCAAGTTGAGCAGGTAGTGGAACATGGATCCGTGCTCGGCGGCGATATGCCGGGACGCGAATTTTTCGGCTTCGTAAAACGTTTCGTCTTCGCGGTAAATGATCCCTTTTGTGAACGATTTCCCGCAAACCAGACACACATATACTTCTTCCTGATTCGAGTAAATGTAGCCCCGTTTGATTTCATCTGTCGTCGCATTCCAAAAAAGTTCGGAAACATCTTTCAAATCAAACACCTACAATCTTTCGTTTGTATTTATATAAACAATTTAAATTATTGTTTGTTTTTTGTCAACTTACAGCCGATTGAATGAAAGGCAAAAAGCCGTTCCCTTCCGGAAACGGCCTTTTTGTAACAGATACTCTTATTCGCTGCAGCTGGAAGGCGGTTGTGCCGAACCGGACTCCACAGTGATTTTATCCGCAATGGTATCCCGGATTACACCCATAACAAGCTGAAGCAGATAGTTGATGTCCGCTTGGGACTGTTGAAATTCGCTGACGATCGGAATATTGTCGAGCTCATCCTGCAGATCCTCGATTTCCTTCTCGATCTTTTTGACCATAATTTCGTTGTCGAATTTTTCAAAAGCGACGATTTCTTTCTGCTTCTTCTTCATAGCCTGGATCAGGGACTGAATATGCTCGTTCTGGTTGATCTGTTTTTCGGCCTGTTGAAAAAACTGCACCTCGGATGAGGTGGTAAGAAGCTCCGCCAGCTCCTTCGTTTTCGCCAAAATATCTTCTCGTACGACCATTTCGGTATTCGTGTAATGCTCCATCCTGCACACTCCGCTTCTTCATTATGGCGTTCTTAGCTTAACATTTGCAGAGGCTCCGCGACCAGCTCGCCTTTTACGAGCCAGGTTTGCGGTTCCGTTACGCGTACGTGGGCGAAAGATCCGATCAGGCTCTTCGATCCTCTGAAAAGAACGAGCTTGTTCGTGCGGGTCCGTCCGGAGAGGACCTCCGAATTCTTCCTGCTCTCTCCCTCAACCAGTACTTCGACCACTTCGCCGCGAAGCTTCTCGTTGCTTTCTTTGCTGAAAGCTCCGAGCACCTCATTGAGCCGGTACAGACGCTCTTTTTTCACGTCCTCGGGAACGTTGTCTTCCATTGCGGCCGCCGGCGTCCCTTCACGCGGGGAATAAATGAACGAGTAGGCGAAATCGAACCGGACTTCCTTCACGAGAGACAATGTCTCTTCAAACTGCTCATCCGTCTCTCCCGGGAAACCGACGATAATATCCGTGCTGAGCACCACATCGGGTATAGCCGCCTTGATCTTGCGCACAAGATCCAGATACAGCTCACGGCTGTATTTGCGGCTCATTTTTTTCAGCACTTCCGTGCTTCCCGATTGGACCGGCAGGTGAATATGCTCCATCAAATTTCCTTTGTGTGAAAGCACCTCGACCAGATGATCGTCAAAATCACGCGGGTGCGAAGTGGTAAACCGGATTCTCGGCACGTCGATTTTACGGATATCCGCCATCAGATCTCCGAAGGAATACGAGATATCCTCGAAATCTTTGCCGTAAGCGTTAACGTTCTGGCCGAGCAGCGTGATTTCCTTAAACCCTTGACGGGCCAGATCGCGCACTTCCGCCAAGACGTCCTCGGGACGACGGCTCCGCTCCTTGCCGCGGGTATACGGCACGATGCAGTAGGTGCAGAACTTGTCGCAGCCGTACATAATGTTCACCCAGGCGCGCATGCCTTCCCGCTTCTTGGGCAGGTTCTCGATAATGTCGCCTTCTTTGGACCACACTTCCACGACCATTTCCTTGCTCAAGTAAGCATCCTGCAGAAGGGCCGGAAGCCGGTGAATGTTGTGGGTGCCGAAAATGAGATCGACATGCCCGTGTTTTTGTAAGATCCGCTTAACGACGCCTTCCTCTTGAGACATGCAGCCGCAGACTCCGAGCACCAGATTGGGCTTTTCCGTCTTGAGGTGCTTCAGGTGTCCCAGCTCGCCGAATACTTTGTCCTCCGCGTTCTCACGAATCGCGCAGGTATTGAGAAGAATCACATCGGCTTCCTGTTTCTCTTCCGTCGAAGTATACCCCAGCTCTTCAAGCATGCCTTTCATCGTTTCCGTATCGTGTTCGTTCATTTGACAGCCGTACGTGCGAATCATGTACCGCTTGCCTTTGCCAAACTCCTTCATCTCTTCCGGGATGTTGAAATCATACAGCACTTCAATGTTTTCCTTGCCGCGCTTTTTCGCATCCTTATAAGAAGGAGGTTGAAAATAGATCGAAAAATCCTTATCGGATTTAGCGGTTTTCACCGTCATTTCGCCATTCCTCCTGAATATTCCATGCTGGACTCATAAATCTGATTATACCATGCCTGGTCCCCGGACAAAAGAAGAAAGAGCCGGGCAGAGGAAATCAGCTCCCCGTACACGGCTCTCCGCACGCTTCCGGACGACTTGTCCGGCCGCTTCCTAATCTACAATAATTCCGACATCGCCTGTTTTAAGCCCTGCGGCGTTGCCTTCATCCGTATCGATATGCATATCCAAGGCGAACTGGTCCGACACACGTGCAATGACATCCTCGAAAATGACGGGACGATCCGTTTCCACGCGGACCCGCAGGCGCTGCTTGTCCTCTATGCCCCATTTCTTCGCATCTTCCGTATGGAAATGGATGTGGCGGGCCGCAACGATCACGCCCTCTTCCAGCTCCACCTCGCCCTTGGGACCCACAATCTTGATCCCCGGCGTTCCTTCAATGTTTCCGGATTCACGTACCGGCGGATTAACGCCAAGCGCAAAAGCATCCGTACGTGATATTTCCAGCTGGGAAATATTCCGGGCCGGGCCCAGGATACGAACCTTGTCAAACCGGCCTTTGGGGCCGACGACCGCGACGGTTTCGCCCGCGGCGAATTGTCCCGGCTGGGACAGGTCTTTCAGAACGGTCAGTTCATAGCCCTCACCGAACAGGCGGGCAATATGCTCCGGCTTCAAATGAATATGACGGGCGGAAATCCCGATAGGTATTTGTTTCATTCTGTCTTCATCCCTTCCTGTATCCATTCTCTGTCTCTACAGCAGCTTCTCCCCCTCAGTTTAACCTCTATACGAAGAAAAAAAAAGCGCGCAGATCACTCTGCACGCTTTTCTGTCCCGCTTATTTGAATTCTGCAACCAATTTGTCAAAATCAGCCTGACTCAGCTTCATATCCTGCTTGGCCAGTCCTTCTTCTTTAAAGCCGGTAACGAGGTTCTCGTAGCTCGGCTTCGTTTTATTCTGATATATAATGCCGGTCAGCATGCCGTCGGTTTCCATCAGCTTCGTCATTGCCTGAATCCGGTTGCTCGGATCGTAATCCGGAATCGTCTCCAGATCCACGATATTTTCCTTGAACCAGTCGTACGTGTTCACCTTGTTGAACGTAACGCACGGGCTGAATACGTTAATCAGCGAGAAGCCTTGGTGCTTGATGCCTTCTTCGATGATGTGCGTCAACTGCTTCAGGTTGCTGGAGAAAGACTGCGCCACGAAAGTCGCACCCGCAGCAAGCGCCATCTCAAGAGGCGCCAGAGGCGTTTCGATGGAACCGCTCGGTGTACTCTTCGTTTTGAAGCCTTCCCCGCTTCGCGGAGACGTCTGGCCTTTAGTCAGGCCGTAAATCTGGTTATCCATGACGATATAGGTCATGTCGATGTTACGGCGGACCGCATGGACCGTGTGAGCCATACCGATCGCGAATCCGTCGCCGTCGCCGCCGGAAGCCAGAACGGTCAATTCGCGGTTCGCCATTTTAAGGCCTTGGGCAATCGGCAGGGAACGGCCGTGAATTCCGTGAAAGCCGTAGCAGTTCACATAGCCGGAGATACGTCCGGAGCAGCCGATACCGGAAACGATCGCCAATTGCTCGGGTTCCAGTCCCACATTCGCGGCAGCGCGCTGAATGGAGGCCTGAACGGAGAAATCTCCGCAGCCCGGGCACCAGTTAGGCTTTACATTGTTGCGGAAATCTTTTAACGTTGCCATGCTACAGTCAGCTCCTTGCATTCTTGATAAATTTCGGACGGCAGGAACGGGGTTCCGTCGTATTTCAGCATGTTCTTGATTTTATCGGCACTGCCTGCATTCAGCTTAATCAGGTTCGCCAGCTGTGCAGTCGCGTTATTTTCGACGACAATTACATGTCTTGCTTTCTCCAGGTGAGGCTTCAGCTCTTCGGCAGGGAAAGGATGCAGCAGACGCACGTGAACATGGTTCGTTGCAAGGCCGTCCTTCTCGAGTCTGCCTCTTGCTTCCTCAATCGTACCGCCCGTCGAGCTCATGCCGATGATCAGGACATCCGGCTCTTCATGCGGCGCATGGACGAGAATCGGATTGGTCACTTTCACGTGCTTGAGCTTCTCCAGGCGCTTATCCATCATTTTCTTCCGGTTAACCGGGCTCTCGGACGGACGGCCTTCCTGGTCATGCTCAACGCCTGTCACGTGGTGCAGGCCGTACTTCACGCCCGGCAGCACACGCGGCGAGACGCCGTTCTCCGTAAACTCGTAACGCTTGAACAGCTGCTTGCTGTCCTCGACTTCCTCCGGCTGCTCGACAAGGCTGCCGCGTTCAATAACGATTTTATTATAATCCAGCACCTCGGAAGACTGCTTGCCCAGCGAAAGCTGGAGGTCTGTCAGCAGAATGACCGGAAGCTGCAATTTTTCCGCAAGGTTAAACGCTTCGATCGTATCGTAGAAGCACTCTTCGATCGAGCTAGGCGCGAGTACGACTTTGGGGATCTCGCCGTGCGTGCCGTAAATCATGGCGTTCACGTCACTTTGTTCCTGTTTGGTCGGAAGTCCCGTACTCGGGCCGCCGCGCTGTGTATCCACGATCACGACAGGCGTTTCCGTCATGCCGGCCAGACCGATCGCTTCCATCATCAGGGACAATCCGGGACCGGCCGAGGCCGTCATGGCGCGTACGCCGCCGTAGCTGGCGCCGATTGCCATCGTACAAGCCGATATCTCGTCCTCAGTCTGGATAACGGCTCCGCCGAATTTAGGAAGCACCTTCGTCAAGTATTCCATAATCTCCGAAGCCGGAGTGATCGGATAAGCCGGCATAAAGCGGCAGCCGGCGGCTACTGCCCCGAGAGCGATGGCGTCGTTGCCGATCATGAACAGCTTCTGCTCGCCGTCCGCAGGCTCCAGCTGCAGTTCCGCGATCGGACCGCCGGCGAGCTCCAGCACGGATTCCGCGCCTTTGCGCACCGCTTCGATATTCTTCTCGACCACGGCCGCGCCTTTGCGTCCGAACTCCTCCTCGACCGCTTTGTTGAATACGTCTAAAGGCAGCCCCAGAAGCGCCCAGGAAGCGCCGGAAGCCGCCATATTTTTAAACAGGGAAGTTCCAAGCTCTTCCGCAATCGCCGTGATCGGCACCGGGAATAGACGCGCGTTAACGCCTTCCGGCAGGGTGGGATTAAACTTCGCGTCCGCGACAATTACGCCGTGGACTCCCAGCTCATGAGAGTTCAAATCAATCGTTTCCTGGTCGAAAGCGACCAAAATATCCAAATCATCGGAAATCGAGCGAATCGGTTTCGTACTGATACGGATCTTATTGTTCGTATGTCCTCCCTTGATGCGCGAAGAGAAGTGACGGTAACCGTACAAATAGTATCCGAGACGGTTAAGCGCCGTCGAGAAAATACGGTCCGTACTTTCTACACCCTCCCCTTGTTGTCCCCCGATCTTCCACGATAACTGACTAATCACCTTGCGTCCACTCCTTTTGATGGTGAGCTGCTCCGCCTCTTGCAAACCATTTTGCAAAACGAGCCCTGCTTAGAACGTTGCTTGTATGATAGATTGTAGGATATAAAAAAAATTTTTCAAGCTATCCAAATTCTATTCCTAGACCCCGCAAATTGCAAGGGTTTTCCGTAAAAGGGACAGATAGCTTTTTTAGATCATACCCATATCAAAAAGAGATCGCTCTCTAGGATACCGGCAGACTGCGTTCCAGAAATGCATACCCGTTCTGCCAGAGGAACTTCTGGGCTTGTACGGGCGTGTAGTGCTTGTACAGCTCGTTGGCGAGGTTCGCGTACATGCCGGCGTTCTCCAGCCCCCGGATATATTTGTCTATCCCGTCGAAATCCGATCCGAAGCCGATAAAGTCTTCTCCGCCCAGCGAGCAGATATGATCGATATGCCGGAAAAGGTCCGTAATGAAAACCGAACCGGTCTTCTTCACAAACCAGGGAACGAAGGTAATTCCGATCATCCCTCTCCGCTCGATAAGGCGGCGAATTTGTCCATCGGTCAAATTACGCGGATGGTCGCATGCCGATTTGGCATTGGAATGGGAAGCGAATAGATGAAGGCCGGATACGTCGGCAGCTTCCCAGAATGCCTTTTCCGATAGATGAGAAGTATCTAGCATAAGCCCGAGCTGATTACTTTCTTTTATCAGCTGCTGCCCCCGGAGGGTAAAGCCCCCGTTTCGCGTCTCCATGGCCCCGTCTACCGCCCAATTCGCGTAGTTCCAGGCGGGTCCTATGCTTCTTAGCCCCAGCCGGTAAAGAATGCGCAGGTGAGCCAGGCTGCCCCTCAGTCCTTCCGCGCCTTCCAGAGTAAGCAGAACGCCCCGCTTGCCCGTCGTCAGTACGTGCTGAAGGTCCGAGCGGCTCCGGATCAGGACGATATCCCCATTGCAGAGCACTCTTCGGTACAAAATGTCCACATATTCCAGAATGTGTCCCACATCCGGATTCTTGATTTCTTCCGGCAGGTAGACCGCCATAAACTGGATTTTGACTCCCCCCTGCTTCATAAGCGGATAGTTTACATCCAACAAAGGCTCGCTTGCATTGAAATCAAGCAGCGGATTCCGGTACATTTTCATCAAAGCATCGCAGTGAGCGTCGATTATCATGGTTACCTCCAGGCTTTTTAGTAGAACCTGTCTTGCATGATGCGAAAAAAACCTGTCTACAGAGTATGTAAACAGGTCCGTTCATGTATGTACAACCCGAGGAGCGATCGTGCATCATCTTGGTTCTACAATGAGTTTGATCGCCGTCCGGTCTTCCCCGTCAATGACGATGTCTGTAAAGGCGGGTACACAAATTAAGTCGACTCCACTGGGCGCCACAAATCCTCTTGCGATCGCTACCGCTTTGATTGCCTGATTCAGAGCCCCCGCGCCAATGGCTTGAAGCTCTGCAGCCCCGCGCTCCCGTAACACGCCTGCAAGCGCCCCTGCTACGGAGTTTGGATTGGATTTTGCTGAAACTTTTAATACTTCCATGGAAAAGTACCTCCTTGGGTTGATGGATAAAGGATTAAGGATAAGGTTTCCTCTTTCCATCCTATTCGGACAGGTGATCAAACATTCCTGAACGGATATCTCCCGGTGGTACAAGTTATATCGTGATGCGTCAAGCGGGCTGCCCGCGCCTTTATTCGAAAAGAAGATCTTCTTCGTTGATCCGGATAAGCTCGATCTTACCGGCTTTTCCTGACGTATCGTCGAGATCGATGACAGTCGCATGGAAATGCCACTGCCCTTCGTCCACGACGAATCTTACCGGCAGCTGCGTCGTAAACTTACGCAGAACGGCTGTGCGCTCCATCCCGAGAACGCCGTCGCGGGGACCTACCATCCCTACATCGGTCACGTATGCCGTTCCCTGAGGCAGGATGCGGTTATCGTTAGTCTGGACATGCGTATGCGTGCCTACGACCGCCGAAACACGGCCGTCCAGATGCCAGCCCATGGCGATTTTCTCCGACGTTGTCTCCGCGTGGAAATCGACGAAGATATGCTTGTACTTTCCTTTCGCCGCCTCGAGAATCTCGTCTACCTTACGGAACGGGCAGTCGATCGGGGGGAGAAAAGTCCGTCCCTGCAGATTGATAAGCAGAATCTCCTGATTGCGGACCTTCAAAACGGTATGGCCCCGTCCTGGCGCTCCTTCGGGAAAATTGGCCGGACGCACCATTTGAACTTCATCGTCGATGAAATCAAAAATCTCTTTCTGGTCCCAGGTGTGGTTTCCGAGCGTGATTCCGTGAATCCCGAGCTGATAGAGCTCCTTCGTGATTTGCGAGGTAATCCCCCGGCCTGCGGCCGCATTTTCACCGTTCGCGATAAATACCGCGTTGGCATATTTTAATTTCAGTTTAGGCACCATTGTTTTTACTGCATTCCGGCCGACTGAGCCGACAATATCACCGATAAACACGATCTTAATAACCCATCACTCCTGCCTCTTTCTCTTTCGGCTAAAAAAAGGAAAAGTGGCTTACGCAGCCACTTTTCACAAGTATACTTCTTTTATTTGGCGTATTCAACCGCACGGGTTTCACGAATGACCGTAACTTTGATATGACCGGGATAGTCAAGCTCGTTCTCGATCTTCTTCGTAATATCGCGGGCAAGTCTGAATGCTTCCGCATCGTCGATTTTCTCCGGTTGAACCATGACGCGAACCTCGCGTCCGGCCTGGATGGCGTACGATTTCTCCACGCCTTCGAACGATTCCGAAATGCCTTCAAGCTTCTCAAGACGCTTGATATAAGTTTCCAGCGTTTCCCGGCGTGCACCCGGTCTTGCCGCGGACAAGGCGTCCGCCGCTCCGACGAGCATGGCGATAACCGAGGTCGCTTCCACGTCTCCGTGGTGGGAAGCGATACTGTTCACAACGACAGGATGTTCCTTGTACTTTTTGGCGATTTCAACACCGATTTCAACGTGTGACCCTTCAACTTCGTGGTCAAGCGCTTTACCGATGTCATGCAGAAGCCCGGCACGTTTCGCCAATGTTACGTCTTCGCCGAGTTCTCCAGCCATCAAACCGGAAAGATAAGCAACTTCCATCGAGTGTTTGAGAACGTTCTGTCCGTAGCTTGTACGGAATTTGAGACGTCCCAGGATTTTGATCAGATCCGGATGGAGACCGTGTACGCCCACTTCGAACGTAGCTTGTTCCCCATACTCGCGGATCCGCTCGTCCACTTCCTTGCGGGACTTCTCCACCATCTCTTCGATACGAGCCGGATGGATACGTCCGTCGGCCACGAGCTTCTCAAGCGAGGTCCGCGCGATTTCCCGGCGGATCGGATCAAAGCCGGACAAAATAACGGCTTCGGGAGTATCGTCGATAATAAGATCGATCCCCGTCAAGGTTTCAAGTGCACGGATATTCCGGCCTTCACGACCGATAATCCGGCCCTTCATTTCTTCATTCGGAAGACTTACGACAGATACCGTCGTTTCGGCAACATGGTCGGCAGCGCAGCGCTGAATGGCGAGCGTGATGATTTCACGGGCTTTCTTGTCGCCTTCTTCTTTGGCCTGCTGCTCTATTTCTTTAATAAGTTGTGCGGTTTCATGACGAACTTCCTGTTCAACGCCGGATAGAATGATAGTCTTCGCTTCTTCCATGGTCATGCCGGAAATACGTTCGAGTTCCGATACCTGTTTGCGGTAGAGCTCATCAATCTGATTCTGCGTTTCTTCAATTCTCTTCTCTTTGTTGGCGACTTGCTCTTCTTTGCGTTCAAGAGATTCTAATTTTTTATCCAGCGACTCCTCTTTTTGCAACAATCGTCTTTCATGTCGTTGAGATTCATTTCGACGTTCACGAATGTCTTTTTCAGCTTCGGCCCGGAGCTTATGAACTTCATCTTTGGCTTCCAATACCGTTTCTTTTTTCAGTGCCTCCGCTTCTTTGCGGGCATTTTCAACAATTTGTGCAGCGGCAGTTTCAGCACTGGAAATTTTCGCTTCTGCAAGAGACTTGCGGATAAAATAACCAATCCCTAAGCAAATAACGCCAACAACGAGAATGATCAGGACCCAGATAATTGGATTCATCATGTTCACCTCCTCGTTGGTTCCTCCAAGGTGTTAGCTTGGGATGATTCGGTTTTTTTAATCCGATATTCGTTTGTTCAAGCCGTATGGACCACATTCCGTGCTAGAAAATGGTTCGGTTTGTTTGTCCGTACAACGGGGGTTGTTCGGAACAGCATGGAGCGGAAGCAATCTTGGCGGAAATCGCTTCCGTTACCTCATAGAAAATCTGATGATTTTTTATGAAAATATACAATTGTATTTTATCTGTTCACAAAGAACATTGTCAAGCTATTGGCTTCGTCAACCGTGACTGAGTACGCTTTCACGGAGGAGCTATTCCTCATTTTCGAGTTCTTCGTCGGAAAGCCGGCGCATCACATCGTTAACGAGCGAAGACGTATACCCGCGCCGAAGCAGAAATGCCATCGTTTTTCTTTTGCGGTCCATCCTCTCGCCTGACACGGTTTTCCATTTCTTGCGGCCCACAATAAGGGCCCCTTCCATTTCTTCCTCCGTATCAACCGCAGACAGCGCGTTGGAGATTTCGTCGCGAGAGAGGCCTTTCTGGGCCAGCTCATAACGGACCGCGTTTCTGCCTTTGCGCTGGTATTGAATCCGCTGCTCCGTCCATAACTTCGCGAAATCGGCATCATCGAGGTACTTCTGCTCCAATAAGCGACCCACCGTCCAGTCGATGAGGTCGGCTTCGTAGCCTAAGTCCTTTAGCTTCATTTTTACTTCCTGGACAGACCGGGGCCGGACCGCCACGAAGCGGATCGCTTTCAAATAAGCTTCATGCCTCTCGTCTTCCTCAAGCGCTTGTTTCAAGCGCTGAGCATCAATCTGCTCTCCTTTGAGCAGACGGTTCTTGATCAGGATATCTTCATGCACGGAACAGGTATATTCTTCGTCGACATAAACATTATATCGTTTTTTGTTGCGCTTCTGTCTTTCTATTCCCGTTATCACGGAAGCTTCTGTTTCGTCTTTCATGCGTTCTTTCCCCCTTCGGCATCCTATGAGTCCAAAAACAAAGAAAAGCTCCCCAGGGAGCTAAAACAGGGCCGCATCCTGCGCTGTACGTAAGAGGCGGCCCTTGTTCTTATTCTTCTTCTTCCGTAAAGAGTGCCAATTCTTCGTCCGGATCGTCTACATCTACGCCTGCCGGAGGAACCACATTCGTGAGATTGCTCGCTTCCCGGATTTTTTGCTCAATGATATCGGCAATTTCCTTGTTTTCCTTGAGGAATTGCTTGGAGTTCTCGCGTCCCTGGCCGAGACGATCGCCGTTATAGGAATACCAGGCGCCGCTCTTGTTCACGATATCCAGTTCCGTTCCGATATCGATGATGCTGCCTTCACGGGAGATGCCTTCGCCGTACATAATGTCAACATCGGCCTGTTTGAACGGAGGCGCAACTTTGTTTTTCACGACCTTGACACGGGTACGGTTACCGACCATATCGTTGCCCTGCTTGATCGTTTCAACACGGCGAACATCCAAACGGACGGTCGAATAGAATTTCAAAGCACGGCCTCCCGGTGTCGTTTCAGGGTTACCGAACATAACGCCGACTTTCTCACGCAATTGGTTAATAAAGATGGCAATAACCTTCGATTTGTTGATGGCACCGGAAAGTTTACGCAGCGCCTGCGACATCAGACGGGCCTGCAGACCGACGTGGGAATCCCCCATCTCGCCTTCGATTTCCGCCTTCGGAACGAGAGCGGCAACGGAGTCGATAACGATGATATCAACCGCGCCACTGCGTACGAGGGCTTCCGCGATTTCAAGCGCTTGCTCGCCTGTGTCCGGCTGGGAAAGCAGCAATTCGTCAATGTTGATTCCGAGCTTGCTCGCATAAAGCGGATCAAGAGCATGTTCCGCATCGATAAAAGCGGCTTGTCCGCCGGACTTTTGCACTTCCGCGATCGCGTGAAGAGCGACCGTTGTTTTACCGGAAGATTCCGGTCCATAGATTTCGACAATTCTACCGCGAGGAAAGCCTCCGGTTCCAAGTGCTATATCCAAAGCAAGGGAACCACTGGGGATGGTCTCCACCTGCATGTGTGTTGATTCTCCGAGTTTCATGATCGAACCCTTGCCAAACTGCTTCTCAATTTGGCGCAATGCCATTTCTAATGCGGCACGACGATCTGACAATACACTCACTTCCTTTAACTGTTATAGGTATATCATACCTTCTTTTTCACCCGTTGCCAAGTGTTTTTTCGAACATACATTCGTTTTTTTTGTGACGGCTCTTTATCCTCATCCGGTAAGCAATTACGGCAGAAAGCTTTCCTAATCTAAAGGAAACGGCGCTCCTTTCGGTCCTTGCGCGGCAAAAAATAAAAACCGCAGCAAAGACAAATTCTTCGCTACGGTTCTTCCGTTAACATACTTTTATTATACCTTAAAAGCTGCGGTTTTTCAACAAAAAACGCCGGTTAGCCGTCCGCCTTTACAAGTTTCCAAAGCTGGTGCAGCGCCGTTTTGGCCGCGCGCATCTTGATCGTCTCCCGCAGTCCGGGAAGCTGGAGCTTCTGAACGTGAATATCTCCGTCCCTGCAGCCGACTCCGACATAGACCAGCCCGATCGGTTTGCCTTCCGAGGTAGTCGGACCGGCAACTCCCGTTACGGATACGGCATAATCCGCATTCGTGCGCTCCAGCAGGCCCCGCACCATCGCTTCGGCCGTTTCGGCGCTGACCGCTCCGGGAGCATCCTCGCCTTCGAGCATTTCTACGGGAACGCCGAGCATACTGTGCTTCATTTCGTTGGAGTACGAGACGACTCCGCCCAGAAACACGGAGGAACGCCCCGGGATAGACGTGATCAAATCACTCAGGAGTCCGCCGGAACAGCTCTCGGCCGTCGTCAGCGTCTGATTCCTTGATTGAAGTATGGCGAGCACCGCTTCCTCGATCGGGATGTCCTCTTCCGCATACAAATGCTCCCCTACGCGGCTGCGGATTTCCCGCTCGACCTGTTCCATCTTGCGGAGAGCTTCTTCTTCCGTGTGCGCCTTCGTCGCCAGACGGATCGTTACCTCTCCCTCCTTGGCATAAGGAGCGATGGTCGGATCGGTCTGTTTCTCGATGAGATCGAACAGCTTGTGTTCCAGGGAGGACTCTCCTATCCCGGCAAATTTGAGCATCTTCGAGTACAAAGGCATCTCGTCGGTCATCAGGCCGCTCAGCCAGTCCTTGGCATAACGCTCGAACATCGGCTTCATTTCTTTCGGCGGGCCGGGAAGAAGCAGGTACCGGGTCCCCTCGTGATCCAGGCCCAGCCCGACGGCCAGTCCCGTGTCGTTCGGAAGGGGCTCCGCCCCTTCGATCATATTCGCTTGCCTGGAATTGCTCTCGACCATATGCAGCCCTTGCGAATCGAACAGTTCGCGGATTTTGGCCATCGAAATCTCGTCCATATAAAGGCGGCGGCCGGTCATGTCGGCCAACACGTCCTTCGTCAGATCGTCCAGAGTCGGGCCGAGTCCTCCCGTCGTAATAACCAGATCGGCCCGCTTGCCGGCCTGTTCCAGAGCTTCCCGGATGCGGGCGGGGTTGTCGCCTACGACGGTCTGGAAATACAGATCGATGCCCAGTATCGCACACTCCTGCGCCAAATACTGAGCGTTCGTATTTAAAATCTGCCCCAGCAGAAGCTCTGTTCCGACGGCAATCAATTCTGCTTTCATGCTGTAGATCCCCTTTCATCTATGTGAGATGCTTTCATGTGAACTTCCAGTATTGCCAGCTTCCATTAGCGGAAAAAACCTATGTCCCCGCTTCGCCCGTGAAATGATAAACGCCGAATCTGCCGGCTCGTCCGTTTCCGTCCGCTTGTCCCGTGGACAGCCCGGGCCCCGTTCATTGCAGGGCGGCGTTAACATCCGGACTGTATTCCGTCCCCATCAACCCTTTACCGCGGCTTGTTCCCGGAGACGAAGAAAACACAGTATCTACTGTGTTTTCTCGGAAAAATCGATAACATGCTTATTTTTAATGAAGTAATCGAGCCCGGAGTATACCGTAATGATCGCGGCAATCCAGCTTGCGATCAAATCGAACGGGACGTTGATAAAAGCGAACGGGAAATTGTTGATGAGCAGCGCGATAATCGCCGTGATTTGTGCCGCTGTTTTAGCTTTACCCCATTTGCTCGCTTGAATAACAGCCCCCTCCAGAAGCGCGATCTGCCTCAGCCCGGTAACGGCCCATTCGCGGCTGATGATGACGATCACGATCCATGCGCCCAGTTTGTCCATCTCGACAAGGGACACCAGTACGGCGGTTACAAGCAGCTTATCGGCCAGCGGATCCAGCAGTTTACCGAGATTCGTAACGAGCTTTCTCTTGCGGGCGATGTACCCGTCCAGACTGTCGGTACTCGCCGCGATGATGAAAATGAGCGCCGCGATAATCTGGTTGTACGTGATGGAGAACGTCTGAATCTTGATATGCGGAAACTGGATATTCACAAGCAGGAAAAACATAATAATCGGGACCAGGAATATCCTGGCAAGTGTAATTTTGTTGGCTAAATTCATTATGCGATAACCTCCCCGGAGAGGTCGAATTCAAAGGAGTGGGTAACCCGCACTTTTACAACGCCGCCTATTCCGATATTCTTGCCGGTTACAAAAACTTCCCCGTCGATTTCCGGCGCATCGTATTGGGAACGGCCGATATACACGTCGTTACGGCCGTCATAACGTTCGATAAGCACATCCACCTCTTCGCCGAGCCTGCGGCCTCCGCGCCGATTGGATATTTCGCGCTGGAGCTCCATCAGAGCGGCCGCGCGGTATTCTTTTACGTCGTCCGGCACTTGTCCGGGAAGACGGGACGCGGGTGTGTCTTCCTCCATGGAATACGTAAAAACCCCGAGCCGGTCGAACTGGACATCTTTCACGAACTGCACCAGATGTTCGAAATCTTCTTCCGTTTCGCCGGGAAACCCGACGATAAGTGAAGTCCGCAGAGCCGCATCCGGCATTCTTTTACGGATTTTGAGAATAAGTTCCCGGGCGTCTTTCTCTCTTCCGGGACGTCTCATCCGTTTAAGGATGGCGTCGGAGCTGTGCTGAAGCGGCATGTCTATGTATTTGCAAATCTTCGGATTGGCTGCCATCATTTCGATCAGCTCATCCGTAAAAAAGCCCGGATAGGCGTAATGCAGCCTTACCCATTCGATTCCTTCCACTTCGCTCACCCGGTTAAGCAGTTCGGGAAGCATGAACTTGTCGTACAGATCCGTTCCGTAATTGGTGGAATCCTGGGCGATAAGGCTGACCTCCTTGACTCCTTGCGAGGCCAGTAACCGTGCTTCCGAAAGGACGGATTCCATCGAACGGCTGCGGAACTTCCCCCTCATAATCGGAATGGAGCAGAACGTGCAGGCATTATCGCAGCCTTCCGCGATTTTGACGTAAGCGGTATAGCGGGGAGTGGAGACCTTGCGCGGAAGCGCTTGCTCATAGTTAAACACCGGATTCCCGACGTAGACCGGCTTCTTCCCTTTCAAGGCTTCGTCAATAATGGCATTGATATTGTGAAAATCGCCCGTTCCTACAATCCCGTCAATCTCAGGCAGTTCTTTCATCAGTTCTTCTTTGTACCTCTGTGTCAGACACCCCGAAACAATTAGCGCTTTCAACTTGCCGGTTCTTTTCAAATCGGCCATATCCAGAATGGTATTAACCGATTCTTCCTTGGCGGCATCGATAAATCCGCACGTATTTACAATGATCACGGTGGCTTCTTCGTTCTTCTCGACCACGCTGTACCCCCGCTGATCGACGAGTCCGGACATGATCTCGGAGTCCACCAAGTTTTTCTCACATCCAAGCGTTACTACTCTAACCTTTTCCGTCATGCTGAAACCTCCAAACATCGTAGCAAAGCCATCATTACAAGTATAATACATCGCTAATCCGAGTGTCAAAATAGGGAAACCCTCCGATATCCGCGGAAAAACCGGGACACCGGAGGGCTGCCTTTGTTTATCTGAAATTGTCAAACTGCAGATCGATAGGAAGGTCGGCGCCTTTCAGCATTTGAATCACTTTCTGCAAATCGTCTCTGCTTTTGCCGGTCACACGAATAGAATCTCCCTGAATCTGGCTCTTCACCTTGAGCTTGGAATCCCGGATCATGATGTTAATTTTTTTGGCGATATCCGCTTCGATCCCTTGTTTCAGCTTAACGCGCTGGCGGACCGTTCCCAGGGAAGCCGACTCGATTTTGCCGTATTCGAGATTTTTGAGGGCAATGCCCCGTTTGGCCATCTTGGCATGAAGAATGTCGATCACGTTTTGAAGCTTAAAATCGTCGTCCGAAAGAAGAACGAGTTCTTCTTTTTCCAAAGTGATCTCGCTTTTGCTGCCCTTAAAATCGAAACGGGTTTCGATTTCTCTCTTGGCCTGCGTAATCGCGTTGTTCAATTCCTGCATATCCAGCTTGGATACGATATCGAAAGAGCTTTCCGAACTCATTTGGGCTTCGTCCTCTCCTGAGTTTTAGTACGGTAATCCGTTATTAAGGCTGCGGCTGCAGCGTAATTTTAATATTTTTAGGGTTGGAGGCGTCTCCGACGTTGATCTCCTGCCCGTTTACGGTGATTTTGGCGGCGTTGGCCGCGCCTACGCGAATCTGCGCGGTAGTCGTCAGAGAGAACGTCTCCGTTTCACCCTGCTTCAGAGTCCCCTGCTTCTCCATCTTCTTGTTGCTGTTCGGGAAACTGTCGACTCTGTACCAGCACTGTGTCCCTGCCGCCGTCACGGTAATGTCGAGCTTACCGCCGACCGCCGTGTAATTGTCCAGGCTGCCGCTGCTGTTCACAAGCGTCAAAGCGCCTGCAGGCGGCGTCGGAGTCGGCGTAGGGGTCGCGCTGGGCGTCGGTGTAGGAGCCGGCGAATTTGTGGACGCCGTATTCCCTCCGTTGCCCGGAGCAGGACTCGGAGCGGCCGTCGCGTTGGGGTCCGCCGTATCCGTCAGCCTGTTGGGCTCATTAATCGCGCCCGAGCTGTCGCCCTTGTTGTTCATCACGACGAAATAGTACACGATGGCCGCAATCAACAGCACGAACGAAACGACCATAATGGTGGACGCCCATTTGCTGAGTCTGTCCGTGCTTCTCGCTGAACTACGGCGCGGTGTGCGGATCGTCTCGACCGTAGGCTCCGGCGGAGCAGCCGGAACCGTGCCCTGATACATGTTCAGAACTTCGTTCGGATCGAGACCGACCGCTTCCGCATAGCTTTTGATAAAAGCCCTCACATAAAAACTGCCGGGCAAAACTTTATAATTTTCCTCTTCAATTGCTTCGAGGTATCTGGTTCTGATTTTCGTAACTTCCTGTAGATCCTCAAGAGACATTCTCTTTTCCAATCGGGCCTGCTTCAATCGCTGACCGAGTTCCGACATGTTCTCACCTCCGTAAATTCAGTGGGTCCTTCCCCTTATAGACGAGCAAAACCTCAAAATGGTTCTGTGTTGTACGTAAAGCTGTCATAGTTGATCTCTTCGTCGGGGCTGTTGCGCAGCTCGATGATGTAATTGAAATCGTTGTACGTATAGTGGGATTCTTTAATAAAAATATCCGGATGCTCGATTACTTTGGTAGAAGGCATCGCCATGATCTCCTGAAGCAGCGAGAAGTGTTTCTCATTGGACCGGATGGTGGAAACGATTCCGTCAATGATAAAAACGTTGTTCAAGGATATTTCATCCTCGGAAAGCTGGCTGCGCACGGTCTGCCTCAATAAGGTGGACGATACGAACGTCCAGCGTTTGTTCGAGCAGACGCTGCCCGCAATGATGGATTCGGTTTTGCCTACACGCGGCATTCCGCGAAGCCCGATCACCTGATTGCCCTCGCGTTTGAATACTTCACCCAGAAAATCGACCAGAAGTCCGAGTTCGTCTCTTGTGAAACGGAACGTTTTCCGGTCGTCGGAGTCGCGTTCTATGTACCGGCCGTGTCTGACGGCAAGAATATCAACCAGTTTGGGGGTTCTAAAGGCGGTTATGGTGATATTATCCACCTTTTTTAACATTTTACCCATTAACTCGATTTTTTCATCATCATTGGTTTGAAGCAGCATTCCGCGTGTGCGGTCCTCCACCCCGTTGATCGTCACAATATTAATATCGAGCATCCCCATGAGAGAAGCGATATCCCCCAGAAGACCCGGACGGTTCTTATGTATTCGGTATTCCATGTACCATTCTTTAATTTCCAAAACGTAAGCACCTCATTTGCCATGGCACGAATTAGACATTCCGAAGTTATTATTCTACAACGTTTGACAAAGTCCTGCCAACTTCTTTGTAACTACGACTTTTTTAGAAATTCGAATTGTTTCATTTCTTCCGCAGAATAGGTCTGTATACCCGGCTTCCAATCCCCTTGAATCATCCTGTTCTGCTCTTTGGCCATAACGGCTTCCCAATTCACTACTACGGCAAAAGATTGGTCCAGCGGCACGACGGAAATCCCCAGCGATTTGATTTTCTGCTGATCCGTTTTCTGAAGAGCGGTGTACTGGATGATCCAGCTTGAACGATGGTCGGCGGCCTGCTTTTTCAGCTGCTCGAACCATTCGGGACTGCTGTCCGTGTTTACGGTGTGACCGGATAAGCCGGAAGGGGATAAACCTGAGGGTATGGGAACCGAAGTTTTTGTCACCCATTCGATGGACTTTCTTTTGTCCGCCTGCTCTTTGACCCAGCCGCTCATCGCCTGTTCGATCATCGCATGATCCACGCCGCGAAGAACGGTGTTGGGCGGGGCCGTTTTCTCCGCCTGCATCCCGGGATCTTCCATACGATCCGCAAGCAGGACGAATTTCTGATCCTTAAGCCTGACCGCCTCAGCCGAGGCTTGGGGTGCAAGACTGCTGCCGATTACAACGACATAATCATAGCGTTTCGAATCCAGCTGTTTGGCCAGGGCACTGTCAAAGGCCGCGTCCTGTTTCCATTCCGAAGTGAGACCGCTGCCGCTTCTCCATTTGGCGAGTGCCGCCGCAACGCTCGTTTTCGTTTCGGGCGCCACATCCGGGGCCGTTACGACCAGAACCGAATGCTTGGACGCCAGCTGCTGTTCGGTGATCGTCGGAAGCCCGCGAGTCCCGCATGAAGAAAGCATAACCGTGATGACTGGCAGGAAAATTGCAACTTTTGCCCGCGAGAAACTCATGATACCGATCCTTTCGTGAAATGATGGCATGGAAAAGCCCCGCAGTGAAGTGGGGCTTTTCGCATGTACATCATCTATTCTACTCTTTATTCACCAGTTTGACCATTAAACGCGCCATAACCTTGCGCTCGTTCTCGTCACCTGCGTCCCAGAGTTCTTTGAGCACGCGCTCTTCGCGGTTTTCCGGATCCACTTTATCGGCCAGAAACTCACCGATCTGGAAAGCAAGCTTGGAGATCTTCTCGTCGTTCAAGCCTGCTCTCTCGGCTTGGTCCACCCGTTCAGCCAAAAATTCTTTCCATCTGTCAAACACTGTAAGTACCGTAGACATGGGTCGGGCCTCCTTTGGATTGTTAGGATGAGAGGAACACCTGTAATATCTGCATCCGGACAATCTAATATTCCCGCGAGGCCGCTCGAACCCTTGGTAATTAAGGGAATACCGCTTATGTCAGCCAGCCGCCGTTGGGGCTGATAATCTGGCCGGTAATGTAGCCGGACTCCGGCAGAGCCAGGAAATACACCAGCGAGGCGATTTCGTCTGGCGCCGCGAAACGGCCGGCGGGTATTTCGCTTGCAATCGCTTCTTTCTCCGCGTGGTCGAAGCCGGACATCATATCGGTATCGACCGCTCCCGGCGCAACCGCGTTTACGGTGACACCCGAAGGGGCGAGCTCCTTTGCCAACGCTTTCGTAAACGCGTTGATGCCGCCTTTTGCCGTGGAATAAATAACCTCGCAGGATGCGCCCGAAATCCCCCAGATGGAGGATACGTTAATAATCCGACCGTATTTCCGGGAAATCATCCGTTCCATAAAGAGCTGGCTGCACAGAAAGGTTCCCTTCAGGTTAATGTCCATAACACGGTCCCAATCTTCTTCCGTCACGTCGGAAAGGAGTCCGTAATGGGAAATTCCGGCGTTATTGACCAGCACATCCGGCATAAATCCGCGCTGCTCCATTTTGTCGCGCATGGCCACAATCTGTTCCCTGGAATTCAGATCCGCGCATACCGTCATGACTTTGGCCCCATGATTCATACAGCGGCGGGCCACTTCATTCGCGGATTCATGGGACTGCAGATAATGGATCACCACGTTCATGCCCAGCTTGGCAAACCGTTCGGCGACGGCCGCTCCGATTCCGCGGCTGCCGCCCGTTACGAGGACCGTCTGCTCGGTAAACGGCCGGAGCTCCGTCACGGACGCTCGCTTCGCACGAGCGAAACGGCAAAGCGGCTCCAGTCAAAGTGTTCGCGGAGTCTCGACTCCGCCTCTTCCTTGGTGATGGATTCGTAAACTTTCAAAATGTTAAACATATCGGCGCCTTTGAACAGATACCGTGTGAACTCATTCGTGATAGCCTCGGGAGAATTAAGCATCCGCAGGAATCCGCCGATTTTTTTTCTGCGGCTCCGTTCGAAAGCTTCTTCGTCCAGCCCTTCCGCTTTCGCGCGGTCCAGCTCTTCACGGATTCGGCTCAGCAGCAGATCCGGATCTTTCGTATCCCCGCCCATCGCGGAAAACGCATACTCCGGAGACGAATTATATTCATGGCTGAAGCTGTCCGAAATAAGCCCTTCGTTATACAGCTTCTGGTAGATCGGGGAGCTTGCGCCCAGCAGGACTTCCAGTACCAGTTTCGTTGTGAGCTCTCTTTTGAGGATCGCGTCTCCTTCTTCACGGAGAGCTTTTTCTTTAAAACCAAACAGGCATTTAGGCAGAGATACCGGCAAAACCGTCTCCTTACGCTCCGTCTCTACAGCTTCCGGCTCGGTCTCGAAAAATCTGCGGATCTCGCCCTGGGGCTTGAACGTTTTGGCCGCCTGATTGGCCCGGATATGGGAGATCACTTCCTCGGGATTTACCCCGCCCGCGATAAAGACCGTCATATTGCTCGGGTGGTAGAACGTGTGGTAGCAGTCGTACAGCATATCCTTCGTGATTTCCGTAATGGACGGGATGGTGCCCGCGATGTCGATCCGGACCGGGTGTTTGCTGTACAAGGCTTCGATCAGGCCGTAATAAGCCCTCCAGTCGGGATTGTCGCGGTACATGTTGATTTCCTGCCCGATGATGCCCTTTTCCTTCTCCACATTTTCTTCGGTGAAATACGGATTCTGGACAAAATCGATCAGGGTGGTGATATTCTCCATTATCTGGCCCGTAGCCGAGAAAAGATAGACCGTTCTCTCGAAGCTCGTAAACGCGTTTGCGGAAGCTCCGCGGGATGCGAATGTGGCGAAAACGTCGCCGGTAGGCTCCTCGAACATTTTATGCTCCAAAAAATGGGCGATTCCGTCCGGTACGCGGATTTCAGGCCCGCCTTCCACTTGAAAATGGTTATCGATCGACCCGTAGCGGGTGGAAAACGTCGCATACGTTTTTTGGAAGCCTTCCTTGGGCAGCACATACACGTGAAGGCCGTTCGGAAGCTTTTCTTCATACAAGGTTTCGTTTAAGTGAGGATAGGGAATGACGTTCACTTGGCTTCCTCCTTTTCATCCCTCAAGAAATAGATGGTGTCCAGGAATACTCCCTCGGCCGCCTGCTGAATCTCTGCGATGCTTGTGTTCGTCACTCCGTCGATCAGCTCTTGAGCCGTGCGCTCTTTGCCCGACAGGACGGCATTGAAATCAAACGCGATCTGCTCGAAGGCGGAATCCTGCATTTCCCGCAGCTGATTGGCTATCATCGCTCTTGTCTGGCTGAGCTCGATATCGCTGATAAAGCCGGTTCTCATGTCTTCCAGCTGCTTGCGGATAATATCAACCGCTTTCTCATAATTCTGCATCTCGATCCCCGATTGGATCGTCAGAATGCCTTTGTGCCCGTCAAGACGGGAAGAAGCGTAATAAGCGAGACTCGCTCTTTCGCGCACGTTCAAGAACAGCTTGGAATGCGGATAGCCGCCCAGAATGCCGTTATACATAAGCGCGGCGGGATACGCGTCGTCTCCGTACGTAATCGGTGTGCGCAGCCCCATGTTCAGCTTGCCCTGCGTGACGGGGAACCGTTCCACGACAACGTTGGTCTCCCCTGTCCGGCGCTGAGGCGCGGTACGCGTGTAGCGGGGATTCTCTTCCCTTTCCAGCCGGAAAGAACGGCTCACGATGTTCTCGACTTCCTGGAGGGTGGTGTTGCCGACTACATACAGGTCGATGGGCGCTTCCGCCAGCCATTTTTTGAAATAGGCAAAAAGAGATTCCGGCGTGGAAGCGGGAATATCCTTCAGCTCCCCCAGCGGATGCAGCCGGTACGGCTCCCCTTTGCACATTTCGGCAATGCAGCGTTCGGCGGCGAAGCGGATTTTATCGTTAATGATCGATTCGATCCGCTTGCGCAGCGTTTCCTTCTCGGAATCCACATAGTTGGAAAGAAAAGCGTCTCCTTCGGCCGCGGGCTTCGTAATGGCTTCGCCCAGAAACGAGAGGGCTTTCTCCAAAAGAGATTCCGGGGAAGACACGAACCGGTCGTTAATCACATCCATGCGGAATTGAACGATCTGGTAATCTCCGCGCTTGTAAATATCAAAACCGAAGCCGGCTCCGTAGAGATCATCGAGATGCTCGCGGAACTGCTTCGTATCGGGATAGCTCTCCGTTCCTCTTCTAAGAACAAAAGGGACCAAAGCCGTTTGCGTCACGTCTTCCTCGGAAAGGGGACGTCCTATGTAAGCGGAAATGGCGAATGTTTTATAGCGGTCCGTTGGCAGCACATGCAGCCGGATCTGTCGCAGTGTACTCCGTTCAAACTGTTGAGTGCTCAATGCTGTCGTTCTCCCTTCACAACCGTCTTGGGTCTAAACTATTCGGTTCTTCAAATGGCTATACCCATTATATTCCTTCATAAACAGAAGAAGCAACCGAGCGGTCACTTCCTCTGTCGTTCTGTTCAGTTCAGCTTATTTGCAGAAAATATGCTTGCCGATCGTTTTCACCTGCGGACGTGTCCAAATCCACTTGGACGTGGCCGTTTCGGGGTTAAAATAATATTCGCAGCCGCCGGTAGGGTCCATGCCGTTGATAGCGTCCCGGACTGCTTTTTTGGCGTTCTCATTCGGCGTAAGCCAGATTTGGCCGTCCGCTACAGCGGTAAAAGCGCCGGGCTGGAAAATCACGCCGGACACGGTGTTGGGGAAGCTCGCCGAATCCACGCGGTTCAGAATGACCGCCGCAACGGCCACCTGACCGATGTAGGGCTCGCCGCGAGATTCGCCGTAAACGGCGTTGGCCATCAGATCGAGGTCGGATTTGGAAAATCCTTTGTGCGTCGTCGGCGTCAGATTCGAACCGGAAGCGGCCGTACCGCCGCCTTGATTCCCCTGATTGGCCGTGCCTGCCGCATTGCCCGTATTGCCCGCATTACCGGCTTCAGCCGCCGTCGGCTTCCAGCTCTTCGTGGCTTCCCACAGCTTAAGCTTCGTTTTGGGGCCTACATGGCCGTCCACTTTCAAGCCGAACTCGCTTTGAAACCATTTGACGGACCGGAGAGTTCTCCAGCCGTAATCGCCGTCTACCTTACCCGTGTAAAATCCGAGAAACTTGAGTCTTCCCTGCAGTTCGTTGACATCGGAGCCTTTGGCTCCATAACTGATGAGATTTTTGCTGAAGGTAGCTTCAGTCGTGAAGTTTTGTTTAATCTGCAGCGCGGCAAACAGCGTAAATACGACGCAAACCGTGATGGCGATCAATCGTTTGTTCATGCGTTTATTCATGCTCCATTATCAACCTTTCTCTCATGATGACTGGCTGTTAGTGATTATTATGAGAAAGGAGGAAACGTTCTATGCACCAAAAACGCCCTGCCGCAAACCCGGCAGGGCGTTCTTAAAACTTGAATCAGGAACTCATCCGATTGTGCTGGAACTGCTCCATGGAAATAAGCACTTCACGCGGCTTGCTTCCTTCATGCGGCCCGACGATTCCATTCGATTCCATGGAATCGATGAGCCGTCCCGCGCGCGCATAGCCGATGCGCATCCGTCTCTGGAGCAGGGACGCCGAAGCCTGCTTGGCTTCGATAACGATCTGCACGGCCTGGTCGTAAAGCTCGTCGCCGAATTCGTCCTGCTGTTCCGGCTGCTCTTCCACCTGCGGCACCATATCTTCCCGGTAATTCGCTTCCTGCTGGGTCCGGACGAAATTGACCACCGTCTCGACCTCCTGATCGGAAAGGAAAGCGCCCTGAACACGAACGGGCTTGGACGCTCCGACAGGCAAGTAAAGCATATCGCCCCGGCCGAGAAGCTTCTCGGCTCCCACCATGTCCAAAATCGTCCGCGAGTCGACCTGGGAAGATACCCCGAAGGCGATCCGCGAAGGAATATTCGCTTTAATAACGCCGGTGATGACATCCACGGACGGACGCTGAGTCGCAATGATGAGATGAATGCCGGCGGCACGCGCCATCTGGGCAAGCCGGCAGATGGCATCCTCCACATCGTTGGCAGCCACCATCATCAGATCGGCCAGCTCGTCCACGATGACGACGATGTACGGAAGGGGAGCTTCCGTACCGTTCTCGATCAGCATGGCATTGTAGCCTTCAATATTCCGCGTACCGCTCTTGGAGAACAGCTCGTACCGCTTCTCCATTTCAACGACGACCTTTTTCAGGGCAAGAGATGCCCTTCTCGGATCGGTGACGACAGGCGCCATAAGATGCGGAATACCGTTATAAACATTGAGCTCGACCATCTTAGGGTCGACCATCAGAAACTTGACTTCGTTGGGCTTCGCTTTGTAAAGAATACTCGTAATAATCCCGTTAATACAGACGGATTTACCCGAGCCCGTAGCGCCCGCGACGAGCAGATGGGGCATCTTCGCCAGATTGCCGACAATCGGCTGTCCGGAAATGTCCCTGCCCAGGGTTACGGACAATCTGGAACTCGCTTCCTGGAAGGCGGATGTCTCCATTACCTCGCGCATCGTAACGACGGATACCTCCGAGTTCGGCACTTCGATGCCGATCGCGGATTTGCCGGGAATCGGCGCTTCCATCCGGATGTCTTTGGCAGCCAGGGCGAGCGCGATATCATCCGTCAAGCTGACGATCCGGCTTACCTTCACCCCTACGTCCGGCTGAATTTCATACCGGGTTACCGCAGGCCCGCGCACGACTTCCAGCACCTTGGCACGTACGCCGAAGCTTTCCAGCGTCGCTTCAAGCTTGCGGGCGTTGGCTTTGTAATCCGCCATCTCGGAGCCTTTGCCGGCCGCGGGCTTCGAAAGAAGCGTCAAAGACGGCAGGTCGTAAGGCGGGAGAATCGGCGGCACGGCGGCATCACCAAGTTGAAGATCTTCCAGAGCTTCAAGCGGCTCATCGGCCGGAATCTGCTCTGCGTTAGCAGACGTAGACGCTTTCGATCCCACGGCCGCAGCCGGGCCTGTCACGCCTCCCGGCACCGGAGCGGAAGGGACGATTTTTTCTTCCTTCTGCACCTGCTCTTGAAAGTCCCGGAAAACGGTGGAAAACTCCCGGTCGGCCTGAGGATCATCGTTCATATCCAGCGAAGCGGGATTCAGAGGCGAATCGACTTTGTAGACGACCTTCTCTTCGGGATGAACGCTGCCGGCATCGGATACAGCCAAGTCGTCCTCATCGAAATCGTCATCCTGCTGACGGCCGGGCTGCTTTAAAAGCTGGAGGAAACGAGGTTTTTTCCTCTTCGGGTCCGGCCGGTATACTTCCTCGTCGAATTCGTCGTCATAAGGAAAGTCAGGCTCTTTGTAGGTTCGTTCGCTTTTGCTTGCGGAAACGGCGGCCTTCCCTTTTGTTTTGGCAGCCGGGGAGGATTTGGCCTTTCCGCGCTGCATGCTCTGGAATTTCTTTTCCAGCAAGGTAAAAAAACGATTCCCGCGCGCGCGCAGCTTCTGCACGGCTTCCACGTAAGACAAGTTTGTAACCAGAATGAGCCCGATCGCAAATAAGGCGAACTGCACGAGACGCGCACCCATGTCGTCGAATAGAAAATACAGTACGCTGTAGATGATCGCTCCGATCATCCCTCCCCCCACATCGTTCAGAAGAATTTTTCCGTTGGCGGGCTGCAGACCCTGCTTCAAAGCTTCCCATGTTACCGACAAGACCGTTGTAGCTTGATAGTCGCCTTTTGGAAAAAGAGCTTGGAATAAATTAATATGATTCATGACAAGAAGACCCGTCACAATTAACAAAACCCCGGTTTTACGGGTTGTCCATCGTGAGGGCCAGGAACGCTTCACCATAACATGCAGTGCTATGTATATGCAGATCAGCGGGATCAGAAAATCCCACGTACCGATGAAAAAGCGGCAAACGTAATGAAACGAACGTCCCACATGACCTTCCCTGGCCAGCGCAATGACCGAGAAAATCAGGATTAAAATACCGTACAGCTCAAACATGAGATTAGTTTTGACCGTCTTGCTTTTCTTACGGCGTTTTGCCACTCTATTCCACCTCCGATAAATCATTATACCACAGTTTCGGTAGGCGGAACACGGGCGGCAGTGCCTAGATCCCCTGCGGTCCGGGCACGTAATTAATCAGACTTCCTGGCGTAAAAAGCGGATTTAAGTAATGTTTTGGCTCCGGGCTGTACAGACGCACGATCCGCACGCGGCTCTCGTCGACAGCTTCCACCTGCATGAGGATTCCGCTGATTTCAACGTCCCGGAAGCGGGGCTCGAATTCGTCCCAGCCTTCGTAGACGACCTCATCCGGCAGTATCGTGTAATGGGTCATGCCGTGCCGCCTCCCCGGGAAGCTCTCCGTTCCTCGATTCTCCGGTTCAGTTCGGCGATAGCCTGGCCGATTCCTCCCACTTCGTCGATCAATCCGTATTTAACGGCATCCTGACCGATAACCGTGGTTCCGATATCTCTTGTCAGCTCACCTGTTTTGAACATAAGCTCCTTGAACTGTTCTTCGGAAATTTTGGAATGCTTCGTGACAAAACGGGTTACCCTTTCCTGCATTTTCTCCAAATATTCAAACGTCTGAAGAACACCGATGACAAGTCCTGTCAGGCGGATCGGATGAATCGTCATGGTAGCCGTTTCCGCGATAAAGGAACGGTTTGAGCTGACCGCGATCGGAACACCGATGCTATGCCCGCCGCCCAGTACAAGAGTAACGGTAGGTTTCGAAATCGTTGCAAGCATCTCGGCAATGGCAAGCCCCGCTTCCACATCGCCGCCAACCGTGTTCAAAATAACGAGGATGCCCTCGATTTTCGGATTTTGTTCGGCTGCCACGAGCTGAGGAATCAAGTGTTCGTATTTAGTCGTTTTGTTTTGCGGCGGCAGAACGATATGCCCTTCCACTTGACCGATAATGCTCATGCAGTAGATGTTAGACTCACCGGCCGGCGTATTGATCTGCCCAAGCTGCTGGATAGTCTCAACCGCCGCCAGCTTCCTCTGCTCCTCTGTCGGCTGCTCTTCGTTTCGGAAAGAAGGCGGCTCGTTAAAAGGGGCGGGACCGGGAAAAGGCGCCTGAGGACGCGGGCTGTAGTCGCTTGTAAGAGAAGAATCGGCTCTAAGCACAGGAGCACCCTCTCCGAACTCTTCGAAATGAACCTGCTGCAGCGTCACACGTTCGGCATCGTTAATCTCTTCTTCCCCTGTTCCGGAGGTTTCGTTTTGTCTGAAGCCGTACGTCGGTGCCTGGTTATAGGAAGTGGCATTCACCTGCCCATAGGAGCCTCTTTGAGGTCCGCCCGAGTAGGCAGAGTACATATGTCCTGCTTCAGCGGAAGAACTCTGTCCAGCGCTCTGTTGTCCGCCGTATCCGTTTCCTCTGTGGAGCGGGCTGCTGCTCCCAGATGTACCCGCATTCGCTTGCTGGGAGGTATATTCGTTCCTTCCTGCATAGCGGTCCGGAGATAGACCCGCTCCCGTGTAGGGAGGTCTATTCTGTTGTCCTTTATATCGATTATCGTATCCCATGGCTATTCCTCCTAATTGATCATCGGAGTTAGTGTAGGCAGGAACGCCATCACTTTATTCACACGTTCTCAGGCCGCGGTGAATAGAGTGCGGGACCATTTAAAAAAGCCCTCTCCGCAAATGGAGAGAGCTTTGGTTTCGGTTGGGTTAAGTGACTAGTTTGAGAGACTAAACTTCCATGATGATCGGAAGAATCATTGGTCTTCTTCTGGTTTGTTCATATAAAAATCGTCCAAGCGCGTCTTTCACATGTGTTTTTAAAGACGCCCATTCATTTACGTTATCATTCATTAACTTATTCAGCGTACTCGTCACGATACGGTTCGCTTCGTCCAATAAACCTTCGGATTCGCGGACATATACAAAGCCGCGGGAAATGATGTCCGGACCGGAAAGAATGGTCCCATCCTGTTTGCTTAATGTCACGACAACGACCAGAATGCCGTCTTGGGAAAGAAGCTTTCTGTCGCGCAGGACGATGTTACCTACATCTCCGACACCCAGTCCATCGATCAAAATGTTGCCTGCCTGAATTCTTGCACCTTTACGAGCTACTCCACCCTGGATTTCAACGGTGTCCCCGTTATCCAGAATGAAAATATCTTCCTGGGCAACTCCGACGGATTCGGCAAGTTGACCATGAAGACGAAGCATGCGGTATTCCCCGTGAATCGGAATGAAATATTTCGGTTTCATGAGGTTCAGCATGAGCTTAAGCTCTTCCTGGCTTCCGTGTCCGGAAACGTGTACGCCCGTCTTGGAACCCGGTCCGTAGATGACGTCCGCACCCAAGCGGAACAGTTCGTCTACCGTACGGCCGACATAGCGCTCGTTACCCGGAATAGGAGTAGCTGCAATGATTACCGTATCGCCTGGAAGAATGTCCACTTTACGATGAGTGGAGCGAGCCATACGGGTCAAAGCCGACATCGGCTCCCCTTGGCTGCCCGTACAGAGAACGACCACGCGGTCGGCCGCCATGCGGTTTACTTCTTCAGGTTCAATCAGCATGCCGTCCGGAACGCGAAGATATCCGAGTTCCGAAGCGATCGACACCACGTTAACCATACTCCGACCGATTACCGTAACTTTACGGCGGGTAGCCTCAGCCGCGTCGATTACCTGCTGAACACGGTGAATGTTCGAAGCGAAAGTCGCGATAACTACGCGCTGCTTGGCTTTGCGGAATACTTCCTCGATAGTAACGCCGACGCTTTTCTCAGAACCCGTGAATCCGGGTTTCTCGGCATTGGTGCTGTCGGAAAGAAGGGCCAGTACCCCTTTCTGTCCGATTTCGGCCATCCGGTGCAGGTCAGCATATTGATCATTAACCGGTGTCTGGTCGAATTTAAAGTCTCCGGTGTGCACGATGACTCCTTCGGGAGTTTCAAGAGCAACCCCGACGGAATCCGGAATGCTGTGGTTGGTTTTGAAGAACGTGGCTGTAATCGTTCCCAAATTAAGCTCGGAATCCGCATTGATCAGAATCCGCTTGGTTTCGCCAAGCAGATTCGCTTCTCTCAGCTTGTTCTCGACAAGACCGAGGGTAAGCCGCGTACCGTAAACAGGCACATTCAAGTGCCGAAGTACGTAAGGCAAGCCTCCGATATGGTCTTCATGGCCGTGAGTCAGCAAAATGCCGCGGACCTTGTCCTTATTCTCGAGCAGGTAGTTGATATCCGGAATGACAATGTCGATTCCCAGCATATCTTCTTCAGGAAACTTCAAACCGCTGTCGATAACCACAATATCATTCGCATACTGCACCACATACATATTTTTACCGATTTCGCCCACGCCGCCAAGGGCAAAAATCAGAACTTTATCATTATTTTTCTTAGACAAAAAAGTAACCTCCTTGAATTCATTTGACGACGATTTTTATAATGAAACCGAACCAGTCACTTGCCACCATTATACAGGAAAGATCTACCCGATTACAAGTTGGTGCGTATATGATTTGTAGTCTCTCCTAAAATGACAAAACCGATGCCATCCGGCACCGGTCGTAATAAAGAAATTTTTACAATTCATTTAAAACAGAGAAGCCACGAAAGCCTGCTCCCGCTCGCTCAAATCGATTAGAGGCAAACGGACGCTGCCCGTCTCCACCCCTTTCAATTGAAGAGCATATTTGACCGGAGCGGGACTCGGAGCGCAGAATAAACCGCTAAACACCGGCAGCAGCTTCGCGTTGAGCTGAGCCGCACGCTTAACATCGCCGGATGTATACGCTTCAACTAGCTCTCGCATTTCTTTGCCGACAACGTGGCTCGCTACGCTGATTATACCGTGACAGCCGACGGCCAGCGCGGGAAGCGTCATGCTGTCGTCACCGCTGTATACCGTAAAGCCCTCGGCCGCTCCTGCGGCAACGATCGTTAGCTGATCGGTACCGGCGCAGTCTTTGGTAGCCACGATGTTCGGCACGTGGGAGAGCCTGATCGTCGTATCCGCATCAATGTTGACAATGGAGCGGCCAGGAACGTTGTACAGGATAATCGGCACATCGACGGCTTCGGCGACGGCTTTGAAATGCTGATACAAGCCTTCCTGGCTGGGCTTGTTATAGTAAGGAGCGACGAGCAGAATCGCATCGACGCCCAGCTTGGCCGCTTCCCGTGATAACTCGATTGAGTGATGCGTGTTGTTGCTGCCGGTTCCCGCAATAACCTTGCATCGTCCGTTCGCATGCTTGACGACGGCTTCGATCAGCTTCAGCTTCTCTTCGTCCGTCAAGGTCGGCGATTCGCCGGTCGTTCCGCAAACGACCAGCCCTTCGCTGCCCTGCTCGTCAATCAGGTAATCGACCAGGGGGCCCACCTGATCCCAATCGATTTCGAGCTGTTCGTTTAAGGGAGTTACCATTGCTGTAATTACTCTTCCGAAGTCCAAAATTCCCGCCTCCTACGTATGCTTTTTGCCTATTTGTGCAGTTGGAACGATTTATGAAGTGCCCTTACCGCGCTAACCATATCTTCCCCGTGTACCAGGCACCAGATGGTCGTGTTGGAGTCCGCGGACTGCAGAATCCGGATGTTCTCTTCCGTAAGCGCCTCAACGATCTTCGCCATAACGCCCGGAACACCGTTCATGCCGCCTCCGATTACGGACACTTTAGCGCATCCACTCAGTGAAGTGGGTTTATAGCCGAGCCCGCGCAGCAGCTCAAGCGCTTTTTCCGCCACGTGATCAAAAACCGTATAAACGACTCCCGAAGGATTTACGTTAATAAAATCGACGCTGATGCTGTGCTGCGCCATCGTTTTGAACACCTGAAGCTGAAGATCGTACTGGCCTTCCGCAGCAGGCACTTGAATTTGTGTAATATTGCCGAAATGGGCGATTCCCGTCACGTGGCGGTCTTCGACCCGTTTCTCCGCTCCGTACAAGGAGTCGGGATTGGTCACGAGCGTGCCTTCCTCCTTGGAGAAAGTCGAACGCACGCGGACCGGAACGTTGGCCTGCATCGCCACTTCCACCGCGCGGGGATGAATCACTTTGGCCCCGTTATGAGCCATGTTGCAAATTTCCGCGTAACTTACACGCGTTAAAGGCCTGGCGTCTTCAACGATGCGCGGATCCGCCGTCAAAATCCCGTTGACGTCGGTAAAAATGTCCACGACTTCGGCTTTAAGCGCCCCGCCGATTGCGGTAGCGGACGTGTCGCTTCCTCCGCGTCCGAGCGTCGTAAACTCATGATCAGCCGTCTGTCCCTGAAACCCGGCGACAATTACAACCTCACCCCGGTCCAGGTGCTCCATAATCCGCTTCGGCTGAACCGAAACAATCTGTGCGTTACCGTAGGCGTCATTCGTTTCGATCCCCGCCTGCCCGCCAGTCAGAACGACGGCCGGAATGCCTTCCGCTTGGATCAGACTGCACAAATTCGCTGCGGAAATCCATTCTCCGCAACACATCAACAAATCCCTCTCCCTTGAAGGAAGCTGGTCGCCATTCTGCCGGATCAAACCGAGCAGAGTGTCGGTTGCATAAGGCTCTCCCTGCCGCCCCATCGCAGATACCACCACGACAAGCTGACAACCCTCGCTGCGCGCAGCCTGGATATGTTCCAGCACATGTTTTCTGGCTTCAGGCGTGGACAGGGAAGTGCCGCCAAACTTTTGAACCCGAATACGCATGTCCTTCCCTCTTTTCCTATTCGCTTATCTTGCCCTAGTTTAATCATGATGCGAGCAATCGGCACCGTCTGATGACGATGCCGATTGTGTGAGTTTACTTGTTCTGTGCAAAATGTTCCGCGATCTGTACCGCATTCCAGGCAGCGCCCTTGAGCAGGTTGTCGGATACGATCCACAGGTTAAGCGCACGCTTGTTGTAAAGATCCCGGCGTACACGCCCCACGAACGTTTCCAGTTTCCCGGCCGCTTCGGTTGCCAGCGGGTACTGCTGTTCCTGCGGGTTGTCAACGAGCACGATGCCCGGCGCGTCCGCAAGAAGGCTGCGTACTTCTTCAAGCTCGAAGTCTTCTTTCAATTCCACGTAAACCGATTCCGAGTGACCGTATACGACGGGAATCCGTACGCAGGTTGCCGTAACTTCAAGGGATTCGTCGTTCATGATCTTTTTCGTTTCATTGATCATCTTCATTTCTTCATTTGTAAACCCGTTATCCAGAAACTTATCGATCTGCGGAATCGCGTTGAATGCGATCTGATGTTTAACGGGAAGGGAACCGACCGGCAAAATGTCCGGGTTCACCGGGTTGCCTGCCAGCGCTTCACGGGACTGGCGAAGCATCTCATCAATCGCTTTGCTGCCTGCTCCGGACACGGCTTGGTATGTAGATACGATAATTTTGGAGATGCCGAAACGGTCATAGAGAGGTTTCAGGGCAGCCACCATTTGAATCGTGGAGCAGTTAGGATTGGCGATGATGCCTTTGTGCTTCTGTACCTCGTCAATGTTGACTTCCGGCACGACAAGCGGTGTTTCGGGATCCATGCGGAAAGCGTTTGTGTTGTCGATACAAATCGTACCGCCTGCGGCAGCAATCGGAGCGAGTTCTTTGCTGACATCGCCGCCCGCGCTGAACAGCGCGATGTCTACTCCTTTAAAGCTGTCCGGCGTTGCCGCTTCCACCGTGATCTCTCTGTCTTTGAAACGAATTTTCGTACCCGCGGAGCGCGGGGACGAAAGAAATTTTAATTCCTTAATGGGGAAATTGCGTTCATCGAGTAAGCGGATAATTTGTTCTCCGACGGCGCCGGTTGCGCCGACTACTGCTACGTTAAAAGTTTTTTCATTAGACATGTCGTTTGCTCCCCCATTATTTAAATGATCTATGATTAAGAATATTGAAATCGCTCAATAATCATCGGCTGGAGCTGTTTGCCGCTCAGGGCCGCTTCGCACGCCTCCAAAATCAAATCCATTCTGGCGACAAGCGAATTCGGCTTCGCTTCCGGCGCATCCTGGCCGAACGGGACAAAATAAATGTTCTTCGTAACGAGCAGCTTCGCAATATTCGCGGAATTCAGTCCGAGCCCGTCATTAGTAGAAATGGCCAGTACAAGCGGACGCTGGTTGCGCATCTGTGCTTTAGCGGCCATTAGGACAGGACTTTCCGTCATTGCATTCGCGAGCTTGCTGGTCGTGTTGCCCGTGCAGGGGGCGATCACCATGACATCGAGCTTCTTGGATGGACCGAGCGGTTCCGCTTCGACAATCGTTGCGATGGGATCGCTGCCGGTCATATCTTTAAGCTGCTTCTGCCAATCCACGGCGTTCCCGAATCTCGTATCCGTCGTCAAAACGGATTGAGAGACGATCGGCACAACCGCGGCGCCTGCATCTATGAATCTTTGAATCTGCGGCATAATCTCTTCCAAGGTGCAGTGAGAGCCCGTCAACGCAAACCCTACCGTTATCCCGTTCCAGTTCATTCCGGATCACTCCCATTCCTGATGTCTTCCACCATCAACTGACTCAGCGTATTCGCCAAAATCCGACCAGCTGTTTTGGGTGCGACGATCCCGGGTAGGCCTGGAGCGAGCATCGCCTTAATCCCCCTCTTCTCGGCAAAGCGGAAATCCATTCCGCCCGGCTTGGAAGCTAGGTCGATTAATACCGCGCGATGCGGGATATTCGTTATTATTTGCGCTGTGACTATCATAGTCGGAATTGTGTTAAAAAGCAAGTCAATATTCCCCACTTCCTGATAGAGTTCGCGGGTATAAAACGGCGTAAAACCCATCTCCAAAGCCCTGGCAAAATGCTCCGGTTTTCGCACTCCGACCTTCACTTTTGCTCCCAATCCCTGAAGGGTGCGAGCCATCGTCAAACCGGTTCTTCCGAACCCCAAAACCATCGATTGCGAGCCGTGAATCGTAATGTCCGTATTCTGAATGGCGATCATCAAAGCGCCTTCCGCCGTCGGAATCGAATTGTAAATCGCTACGTCGTCCCGCTCGAGAAGCTCGACCAGTCTCAGGCCCTGCGCCGCGCAAAGCTGCTTCAAGTATGGCTTTGCCATGCCCGTATAAATCACGGCATGTTTAGGGAGAGCGCCGAGCAGTTCCGCCGTAAGCGTCAGTTCGCTGCCGGAAAAAATCCCTTCCACACGCCCTTGTTCATCCGTTCCCACAACCGGCAAAACGAGCGCATCGGCTTTCTCCAGCGCTTCGGGTGAAAGCTGCTTACCCGCCGCTCCGCCGAACGGCTTCTGCAGATTATCAAATCCGATTAAAGTCACGGACGCATCCAGCTCGATCAGCTTATCGATCACTTCAAGCTGACGGGCATCGCCGCCGATAAAAACCACTTCCGCTCCGGTGAGCATACTGTTTCCGTTCCTCCCTTACGTACATCCGTCTTCATAACATACAGTATGCCGACGCCTACCCAAGGGTGACAGCCGCTTGCCGGGCGTCCGTACATTGCGGCTTCAGCCCTCTTTCTCAAAGGCATATCTTTGGCGGACGCAAAAAAGACCTCTTCTCAGCTTCGGACTGAGAAGAGGCCTCCCTGCATTTAATCCATCCCCGAAGGGCTGGGGAACAATGCGGAATGAAGCATGTCCGGCCCGCCAACTGGGGGACCTGTCCAGCCAGCGATGGAACGCCGGCCGGCCGCTGCCGTCTTTATTACTGCCTGTATTCCGGCAGGAAAGCGGCTATTGACGGGTTTCGGTCGTTAATCCCGTATGGCCGAAACCTCCGGAGCCGCGCGTCGTGTCATCCAGCTCGTCCACTTCCGTCAATAAGACGGCCGGCACAAGCTGGAATACCATCTGCGCGATTCTTTCGCCGCGGCGGATCGTGAATGTCTCCTGACCGTGATTGATCAGGAGCACTTTGACTTCGCCGCGGTAGTCCGCATCGATCGTGCCCGGCGAATTCAGTGTGGTGATGCCCTGCTTGTAGGCCAGTCCGCTCCGGGGGCGGATCTGGGCCTCAAGCTCCACGGGCATCGCCAGCGCGAACCCCGTCGGTACGAGCGCCCGTTCGCCGGGCGCCAGATCCAGGGGTTCGATATTCGCCGCATGCAGATCGAAGCCGCTTGCAGCGGCGGACATTTTCTCCGGCAGCGGTAAACCTTCGCTGCCGGGCAGGCGCTTAATGCGGACGGGGAATGCTGTCGGGTTATTTTCCAAGAAGCTCATCTCCTCTGATTGACTGCAATGCCTCGTCGCGGCTGCCGACCATCGCAATGGCGAATGGCTTGGAGAACAGCTTGCGGGTCAAGGCGTGGATATGCTCCATCTCAACGCTTTCGATCCGGTTGATCATTTCGTCGAGCGTGTAATGTCTTCCGGTCATCAGCTCGTTCTTGCCGATCCGGTTCATCCGGCTGTTCGTGCTTTCCAAACTAAGGATCAGGCTGCCTTTCAGCTGTTCCTTGCCTTTTCTCAGTTCCGCATCCGTCATGCCTTTCTCCGCGATTTCACTGAGCATTTCGATCGTCACTTTCAGAACTTCCTCCGTTTGTTTCGGAGCCGTTCCCGTATAGATCGTAAATACCCCGTTGTCGATATGGGAAGAATGATACGAATACACCGAGTAGGCCAGTCCCCGCTTCTCACGGATTTCCTGGAACAATCTGGAGCTCATCCCCCCGCCGATCGCATTGTTGAGCAGCACCATCGGATAAAGGTTTTCTTCACGAAGGGAAAGACCCGGCAGCGACAGGCAGATATGATTCTGTTCCGTCGTCTTGGCCTGGAAAACCCGCTCGCTCATAAACGCGGGCTCTTCCTGGTTCTGCTGCATACCCGAAACGTCGAAATGACCGAAATGCTTCTCCAGTAGCCCGAACACGCTGTCGTCTATGTTACCAGCTACGGCAATCACGGTATTCTCGATGGTGTAGCATTCTTTCATATAAGCCCGCAGATCGTTCGGCTTCATGCCGGACAAGTGCGCCTGCGTGCCCAAAATGGTATACCCCAGCGGATGGCTTCCGTAGGCGGCTTTTGCCACGAGATCGTGAACCAGATCGTCGGGAGTATCTTCATACATGGCGATTTCTTCGAAAATGACGTTCTTTTCTTTCTCCAGCTCTTCTTCATTAAAGACGGAATTAAAAAACATATCGGATAAAATATCTACCGCAATGCTCAGATGTTCATCGAGCACCTTGGCGTAATAACATGTATATTCTTTGGATGTGAAAGCATTTACATTTCCGCCGATTCCGTCGAACACTTCCGCGATGTCTTTGGCGCTGTGGCGCTCTGTGCCTTTAAAGAGCATATGTTCGATAAAATGGGAAATTCCGTTATTCAGCTGAGTTTCGTTCCGGGAACCGGTTTTCACCCAGATTCCGATCGCTACCGAACGGCAGGTCGGAATTTTCTCCGTCACGACTCTGAGCCCGTTATTTAAATGGGTTTTGTTCACCAAGCTGTTCCTCCTCAAATGTACGCACAATCGGGTCCGCTTAGGAGCCCTTAGGTTCAACTTTGATTTTAACAAAAATGTCGAAGTGACTCAACCTGACCGCTTTTCGTCACCCTTGCCCGTTCCCTGAGCGGGAGCCGATATCCGCTGCGGTGACAGCGTTTCGCTTACCGTGCCCGGCTGCAGCCCCCTGCTTTTGATAATCGAAATCATTTCGGGAAGCGCGGCGCTGGAAGACTGGGTCGGATGCATCAGAATGAGCGTGCCGGGCTCTATATTTTTGCGGACTTTGACAAGAATCGCGGGGGCCCCCGGGTTTTTCCAGTCCACGGTGTCCAGTGTCCACATGACGGTTTTCAACTTAAGCTCTGCGGCTATTTTTACCGTTTCCGCGTCAAAGTCTCCCGAGGGAGGAGCGAAAAGGACATTGGTGACACCGAGTTCCTTTTTAAGAAGCTCCTCGGTTTTCACAATTTCCTCATAAGCCTTGGAGCGGTTGAGCGTACTCATATTCTTGTGCGAATAAGCATGATTGGACAATTCGTGTCCCTCATTCTGGATTTGTTTGGCAATGTCCATATGCTTCTTCAGCCAGCTTCCGTCGAAAAAGAAGGTAGCTTTTACATTTTCTTTGCGAAGCGTCTCCAGTATGGACGGAAGAAACTCTTCCCCCCAAGCGACATTAATCATAAAAGAAACCATCGGCTTTTTGGGGTTCCCTTTGTAGATAGGCTCCGGCGGAAGGTCGCTTAAGTTAACCTTGGGCGGAATTTGCTTCATGACAAAAGGCAGTTTGTCTCCCGCCCCATTCTTCCTGGCTGCCTCGTAGGTCTTGTCGATATCGACTTCGAGACCGTTATAGCCCGGGACCGCTTTCCAAACTCTGTCCACTTTCGCATCGATGGGGGCAACGTACAGACTTTTCGCTTCTTCCCGGATCCGTACGAGCAAAGCGTCCTCTGCCGGTTGTGCGGTCTTATCGTCACCTGGAGGTTCCGCCGCATCATTGGAAAGCTTTGTCTGTATCGTCATGGAGGACTGTTTTCCCTCCCGGATTCCCGCCACGAAGGTATGAACACTTTCGCTTTGCAGCAGCACCCACGTACACCCGGCCGTTACACAGCCAAGCAGCACCAGCTTCTTTGTTTGCATGAGATTCCGACTCCTCCGTAAAGATTATGTCAGAGTTTATGCAAAGCCGGACAGGGTTATGACTTGGACGATACGGCCCTATACGTGAAAATCCGGTTAAACAATGCAAAAAAGAGACAGAAAGATCTGGCTCTTTGTATGTTTGGTGCGATTCGGTTATTAGGATTGAGTGGAAACTTCGCTGTTCACGAGCGTTGCTTTGCGGGACAGGTTAACGCGTCCTTGATTGTCGATTTCCGTGACTTTAACGGTAATCGTATCGCCGACCTTAACGACATCTTCCACTTTGGCAACCCGTTCGGTAGACAGCTGGGAAATGTGGACGAGTCCTTCTTTACCCGGCAGCACTTCTACGAAAGCTCCGAACTTCTCCACGCGTTTTACCGTACCGAGGTAAGTTTCGCCGACAACGACGTCGCGTACGATGCCTTCGATAATCTGCTTGGCACGCTCGTTCATCTCCGCATTGGACGAAGCGATAAAGACTTTGCCGTCCTGCTCGATATCAATCTTAACGCCGGTTTCTTCAATAATTTTGTTAATGATTTTGCCGCCCGCTCCGATCACGTCGCGGATCTTGTCCGGATTGATCTGCATTACGACAATTTTAGGCGCATATGCGGAAAGTTCTTTCTTAGGTTCCGAGATACGCTCCAGCATTTTATTCATGATAAAGGTGCGGCCCGCCTTGGCTTGATCCAGCGCCTGCTTCAAAATGTCGCGATTGATTCCGTCAATCTTAATGTCCATTTGAAGTGCGGTAACCCCTTTGGACGTACCGGCCACTTTAAAGTCCATATCTCCGAGATGATCTTCCATCCCCTGAATATCCGTCAGAATGGAGAAATGTTCTCCTTCTTTGATAAGACCCATGGCAATACCCGCAACCGGAGCTTTGATCGGAACCCCTGCATCCATCATAGCCAGCGTGGAAGCGCAAATGCTTGCCTGGGAGCTCGAACCGTTGGATTCCAGAACTTCCGAAACGAGACGGATCGTATACGGGAACTCGGCTTCGCTTGGAATCACGTACGAAAGCGCGCGTTCTCCGAGAGCGCCATGTCCGATTTCGCGGCGTCCCGGCGGACGAAGCGGTCTTGCTTCCCCTACGCTGAACGGCGGGAAATTGTAGTGGTGCATAAAGCGTTTGGTTTCTTCGAGATCCAAACCGTCGAGGATCTGCACGTCACCGAGCGCTCCGAGCGTACATACGCTCAACGCTTGCGTTTGTCCGCGTGTAAACAGTCCGGAACCGTGCGTACGCGGCAGCAGGTTAATGTCCACGTCGATCGGACGGATTTCATCAAGTGCGCGTCCATCCGGTCTTACCTTATCATGGGTGATGAGGCGGCGGACTTCGTCTTTCACGATATCGTGAAGCACTTCCTTGACGTCTTTCATCTTCTCCGGCGTTTCTTCATACACCGCGGTAAAATGAGCAACGGCATCCGCGTTGACCGCGTCAATCGCTTCCTGGCGCGCATGCTTCTCTTGAACCTTGATCGCTTCAACGAGACGGGCTTCGGCAAACTCGCGAACGGCCGAGTTGATGCCGCCGTCTACCGTATGCAGCTTCACTTCCATTTTAGGAACGCCGGCTTCGGCAACGAGCTGCTCCTGAAGGGCGATTACTTTCTTGATCTCGTCATGCCCGAACATAATCGCTTCCAGCATAACGTCTTCCGGTACTTCGTCAGCGCCTGCTTCTACCATCATAATGGCATCCTTGGTACCTGCCACAACGAGATGAACGTCGCTCTTGTCTTCCTGCGCCGGAGTCGGGTTCACGACGAAGTTACCGTCAATACGGCCTACAATGACGCCTCCCACAGGACCGCTGAACGGCACGTCGGAGATGGACAAAGCGGCGGATACACCGATCATGGCCGTAATTTCCGGCGGACATTCCTGATCCACGCTCATGACGACTGCGACGATCTGTACGTCGTTACGGAATCCTTCCGGAAACAGAGGACGGATCGGACGGTCGGTCAGACGGCTGGAGAGAATCGCTTTCTCGCTCGGACGTCCTTCTCTTTTGATAAACCCGCCCGGAATTTTCCCTGCGGCATATAAGCGCTCTTCATAGTTGACCGTCAGCGGGAAGAAATCAAGATCCTTCGGCTCGCTGGAAGCGGTCACGGTGCAGAGCACAACTGTATCGCCATAGCGGGCAAGTACCGCGCCGTTGGCTTGCTTGGCTAAACGGCCGGTTTCAAGAATAAGCGGACGTCCGGCCAGGTCCATTTGCACACGTTTTTCCATACTAAACCTCCTAATTTTATCTCAAAACACGCGGAAATCGAACTATACCGCGCAAAATGGTTCCGGTTGGGAGAAAACGGCAGGATGTGCGGGAACTTGCGCCTCCTGCACCCCATTAATTATTCTGCGTATGTACAGTATTTCCTTCTTTGCAACGATTTAAAATACACAAAAAGCAACCCGGAGCCGCTGCGGAAGCTCGGCTCGGAGCCCACCACAGAGAACAGCAGGGTTGCTTTCTGAATGCGGATTTTATCTACGCAGACCGAGCTTTTCAATCAAAGCACTGTAGCGTTTAACGTCTTTGTTCTTAAGGTATGCCAACAGCTTACGACGTTGACCGACCATTTTAAGAAGTCCGCGACGGGAATGATGGTCTTTCTTGTGTGTACGGAAATGGCTCGTAAGGTTTACGATGTTCTCCGTCAGGATAGCAATTTGCACTTCGGGAGATCCCGTATCGCTTTCATGCGTTTTGTGCGTTTGAATCAGTTCCTGTTTACGCTCTTGAGTTAATGCCATCCCAATCACCTCCTATTCATATAATCGCCTGTGGCCCAGAGTGCGTCGGTGAAGCGCGGCTCCGCGCCAAGGTTCGTAATTGAAGCTTACGGCAACGCCGAAGCAACGTAAATCAGTATAGCATACATGATGGACAGAAGTAAATGCCAACGCCTACAGAATCTGCGCAAACTTCGTTTCAGCCGTCGCTACGTCTCTTCTGAGCTGGGTTATCAGCTCATCGATGCCGTTGAACTTGCGCTCGGGGCGCAAGTAATCGACAAATTCGACAAATACGGTGCTGCCGTAAATATCCTGGTCAAAGTCCAGGAGATGCACTTCGAGCGACATGACTTCTCCGCTGTGGAAGGTCGGCTTCGTGCCGATGTTCATAACGGCCCGGTACCAGCTTCCTCCCACAAAAGCACGCACGGCGTAAACGCCGGAAGCGGGCACGAGAAAGTTCTCGGACATCTGCAGATTCGCCGTAGGAAAACCGAGCTGACGGCCGCGCTTATCGCCGGACACGACGACACCGCGTATTCCGTAGCCACGGCCGAGCAGCTCGAAAGCCGCCGGCGGACGGCCGCTAAGCAGTGCCTCGCGGATCGCCGTGGAGCTGACCTTTGCGCCGTTCATCCGGTACGGGCGGATCACCTCCACCGCAAAGCGGCCATGGCCCAACTCGCAGAGCGTGTCCGGCGTGCCCCGGCCTTTGTAGCCGAACGTAAAGTCGAATCCGACTACGACGGTTTCAACGCCGAGCGCCTCCAGGACACGATCGACAAACTGCTGCGGAGAAGCCTGCATGAGCGCCGTATCGAACTTGAGCACGTACGTGCAGTCGACGCCCAGCTTTTCGAAGAGCTCCATCTTGTAGGAGGTCGGCGTCAAAAGCCGCGCATACTTCTCCTGGCCGAGCAGCTCCCGCGGATGCGGATCGAACGTCATGATCGCGGCGGGGACTCCCAGCTCGCGGGCATTTTCGACAGCGCGCTGGATAACTTCACGGTGTCCGAGATGCACACCGTCGAAATCGCCGATGGCGATGACCTTTTTACCGGCAAGCGGAAGAAGCTCCGCATTTTCGATGGGATAAGACAAATAAATGGTTTGCATGGGTACGAGTTCACCTACTATTCCTTGAACCGCTTTATACCGCCAGGGGTTAAAAAGATTCCGGCCGAAGCTCATCAGAGCAGCGAGCCGGCTTACTTACATCCTAATTAAAAACCTTGATCGGGGCAAGATGTCCTTCGGCCTCATTCCAGGAGAAAAGACCGATAAACCGCTGATGGGGATCATATACACGTATGATTCCCGTCTGCTCCACCCCTGCCTCGCTGTCGTCGCTATCCTGAAGGACGGGCGGCTGTTGGAGCCTGACTTTGCGTCCCTGCAGGGCAAAAACGGACAACTGCTCATTCAGGACGAGAGACGGCAAATAGTCGACCGCCCGGTCCGCCTGAATGATCTTTGTATCCAGAAGGCCTTCCTCGCGCAAACGAGGGAGGTCTTCCAGCGCCACACATTGTTCCAGCCCGATCCGTCCCGTGGAAGTGCGGACCAGCTCTTTCATCGCCGCCGGTACCCCCAAGGCTTTCCCTATATCCACACATAAGGTGCGGATATAGGTGCCTTTGGAGCAGAGTACACGGAAGCGGACTTCCGGATGATTCCGGTTCAAATCCAGCTCAAGCAGCTCAATCTCGTAAATGGTGACATTGCGCGCTTTGCGCTCGACTTCCACGCCCGCTCTCGCCAGTTCGTAGAGCCGCTTCCCGTCGACTTTCACCGCCGAGTACATCGGGGGAACCTGACTGATTTCCCCGACGAACGACTGGATGACGGAACGCACCTTATCCTCCGCAAGCTGAACGTGCGGAATTTCTTCCAGCACGTTTCCGCTCAGATCTTCGGTATCCGTAGCCAATCCAAAAACCACGGCTGCCTCATACTGCTTCGGCAGCTCCTGGATGTACTCGACCATGCGGGTTGCACGGCCGATACAAAGCGGCAGCACGCCGGTAACCTCAGGATCAAGCGTACCGGTATGACCGATCCGCTTAATCCCAAGAAAACGGCGCGCTTTCGCTACCACGTCGTGGGAAGTCATTCCCTTTGGCTTGAGGATTGGAAGTATTCCTTCTATCGTCATGGCAGTTTATTCCCTACTTCCTCTACAACCCGTCGGATGGCTTCCTCAATGGAGCCGTTAATCGTACAGCCCGCGGCGCGGACATGACCTCCGCCTCCGAACGACTGCGCGATCTGAGCCACATCTACCGCTCCCGCGGAGCGCAGACTCACCTTAACCGTCGATTCATTTCTTTGTTTAAACAAGAGTCCGACTTCAACTCCCTCGACATTGCGCGCGTAATTGACCAGCCCGTCCATATCTTCGTTGGTGGCGCCCGTCGCATCGATGACTTCGGTAGATACCGCAATCGTCGAAATACGCCCATTTTTATGGAAATCAAGCGTAGCGAGCCCCCGCTGAAGAATTCGGATCTGCTGAAAGGTCATTCGCTCCAGGAAAGCTTCGGCGAGTTCCGATCCTTTTACTCCCCATTCCAGAAGGTCCGCCGCCGTTTTCATCACTTTGGGCGTCGTGCTGGAATACCGGAAACCGCCCGTGTCGGTCAGCAGTCCCGTGTAAATACAGGTTCCGAAATCGATGTCCGCTTCCATTTCAAGGTGCCTGGATAAATCATAAATGATTTCAACGGTTGCAGCGGCGGAAGCCTGTATGACGGAACGACTCCCAAAACGGTCGTTTGTCGCATGATGATCGATATTAAGCAGCTTGGCATCGGGGGTAAATTTCTCACTCACCCGTCCGATCCTTGCAAAATCGGCGCAATCCACACTTATGATCGTATCGTAGGACGAGTGATCGGGCAGCTGGGACAATGTCAGAATGCCGTCAAACCCCCAGAGTCTGCTGAATTTTCCCGGTATATCCCCTTCATTGGCAAGCGTATAGCGCTTTCCCATCCGGTCAAGCAGCCACGCAACGGCTAAAGTAGAGGAAATGGCATCCCCGTCCGGCTGGACATGGGATACCACCAGGAAATCATTATGATCGTGCATGAATTGCTTTGCCGCCTCCAACTGCTCCAAATAGCTGCCGGAGGCGCCGCCGCCTGTAAACTGGCCCGCCGTCATTCAGCGGATTTCCCATCGTTAAGATCATGAAGCAGACTTTCGATCCGGCTTCCGTAATCAATCGATGTGTCGAATTTAAAGATAAGCTCGGGTACTTTGCGCAGTCGGATTCTTTTGCCCAGCTCGGAACGGATATACCCGCTCGCACTGCTTAAGGCTTTCAAAGTTCCTTCCTTTTGCTCATCCGTACCAAGCACACTGAGATAAACTTTGGCCTGAGACAGATCATTCGTTACGTCAACCCCGGTTACCGTAAGAAATCCGATGCGGGGGTCTTTAATTTCGCTCTGCAAAATTTGGCTGATCTCTTTCTTGACCTGCTCCCCCACTCTGCCTACACGAACTCTAGCCATAGCTGATCACCTCTCTACTGTTTCCATGACGAAGGCTTCGATGATGTCCCCTTCTTTAATATCATTGTATTTTTCAAGGGAAATACCGCACTCATAGCCTTGCGCCACTTCTTTGGCGTCGTCTTTGAAGCGTTTCAGCGCGTCCACTTTACCTTCGTAGACTACGATGTTGCTGCGAAGCAGACGAACTTCCGCGTTACGCGCGATTTTGCCGGAGGTAACCATACAACCCGCAATGGTGCCCACGCCCGTAATTTTGAAGGTGTTGCGGACTTCCGCATGACCGATAATGTTTTCTTTGAAAATCGGATCGAGCATACCCTTCATGGCTTGTTCGATTTCTTCAATCACATTGTAGATGATCCGGTGCAGACGAATGTCTACTTTTTCCTGATCCGCCGTTACTTGTGCGGCAGGCTCCGGACGAACGTTGAAGCCGATAATAATGGCGTTGGAAGCCGATGCCAGAATGATATCGGATTCGGTGATGGCGCCTACGCCCGTGTGAATCATCTTCACGCGTACCCCTTCCACTTCGATTTTCTCGAGGGAGCCGCGCAGCGCTTCAAGAGACCCTTGAACGTCCGCTTTGATGATCACGTTCAGATCTTTAATTTCACCGTCTTTGATGTGCTTATACAGGTCATCCAGCGTAACGCGGGAATTCGCCGTAAGCTCGGACTGGCGGAGTGTGATTGAACGCTTGTCGGCAATATCACGCGCTTTGCGCTCGTCTTCGAAGGCAAGCAGCGGATCTCCCGCCTGTGGAACCTCCGTAAGACCGGTAATTTCAACCGGAGTCGAAGGACCCGCTTCTTTGAGACGTTTGCCCTTATCATTTACCATTGCGCGGACACGCCCGAAACATACGCCCGCAACAAAGCTGTCGCCGACTTTAAGCGTACCGTGCTGTACGAGAATACGGGCTACAGGACCGCGTCCTTTATCCAGCTCCGCTTCGATAACCGTACCTCTGGCGCGCTTATCCGGATTTGCTTTATATTCCTGAACCTCAGCCACGAGAAGAATCATTTCAAGCAGGTTTTCCAGACCGATCCGCTGTTTGGCCGAAACTTCGCAGAAGATCGTGTCGCCGCCCCACTCTTCCGGTACGAGTTCATACTCGGTAAGAGCTTGTTTGATTTTCTCCACATTGGCTTCCGGCTTATCGATTTTGTTAACCGCCACGATAATCGGCACGCCTGCCGCTTTCGCGTGGGCAATCGCCTCGACGGTTTGCGGCATAACGCCGTCATCCGCCGCTACCACGATAATCGTGATGTCGGTCACCTGAGCGCCGCGTGCACGCATAGTCGTGAAGGCTTCATGGCCCGGGGTATCCAGGAACGTGATTTTCTTCCCGTTCGCTTCAACCTGGTAGGCACCGATATGCTGGGTAATTCCGCCCGCTTCGCCTTCCGTCACGCTAGTATGACGGATCGCGTCAAGAAGGGTTGTTTTACCGTGGTCAACGTGACCCATAATGGTAACGACCGGAGGACGTTCTTTCAGATCCGCCTCATCGTCCACTTCTTCTTCCAGCTCGAAACGGTCGTCTTCGACGCGGATTTTCAGATCCACTTCGACATTGTATTCCCCGGCTACGAGTTGAATCGTATCCAGGTCGAGTTCCTGGTTGATGGTCGCCATTACGCCGAGGAACAAGAGCTTCTTGATAACTTCGGAAACGTCCTTGTGAAGAAGTTTCGCAAGTTCACCGACCGTCATTGCGCCGCGCACAATAATTTTCTTCGGTGTGTTATCGATCTTCTCTTTCTTAACCATCGGCTCATGACCGCGTCCGCGCCCGTTATTGCGCCCGCCGCGGTTGTTGCCGCCACGGTTGCCTGAACCGCCGCGTCCGCCGCGTCCGTCGTCGTAACGGCTGGATTTGCTGCGGTCGTCGCGGCTGCCTTGTCTGTTGTCGCCCGTACGCTGACCGCTGCGGCCCGCATCCGTACCCGTAGCCGGACGTCCATCCGTTCTGCGAGGCGCCTGGCCCGGTCTTGCGCCGGCACCGGCAGATCCGCCGCGGTTTTGGCCGCCGCCTTGACCGCCGCCGCCCTGAGGGCGCTGACCGCCGCTGCCGCCTTGAGGTCCGCGGTTGAAACCGCCGCCCTGTCCGCCCGACGGACGCTGTCCGCCGCCGCCTTGACCGCCGCTCCGTGGAGCGCCGCCGCCTTGGCCTTGCGGACGCTGACCGCCCTGCGGACGGCCTTGACCGCCGCTTTGCGGCCCGCGGTTGTATCCGCCCTGTCCGCCTTGCGGACGCTGTCCGCCGCCTTGGCCGCCGCTGCGCGGTGCGCCTTGGCCTTGCGGACGATCGCCGCGAGGCGCGCCCGTTCTTCCGTCTCCGCTCGGACGCGGTGCACGGTTATCCTGGGAGCCTTGCGGACGTGCTTCCGCAGCCGGACGCTCCTCTTTCTTCGCTTGCTCGGACCCCGCTTGCTGCACAGGCTGCTTAGCGCTTACCTCTGCTTTGGGGTTGGACTGTTTGTCTTGTTTGGGTTGATTTGAATTTGGACTCACGTTACCTCCATCTGACCCTGCCCGTTTGGCAGCCGCATTCGCTTTAATGTCACGGAAAAACTTTTCTACGCTGCTGACCGCATTGTTTTCCATCACGCTCATGTGGTTGTTGACGGGTATATTCAAACGCTTCAGGATCGTTATAATTTCCTTGCTGCTCATATTCAAAGATTTGGCATATTCATAAACCCGAAGTTTATCCTTAGGATCTTGTTTATTTGTCAAACCCATTCACCTCCGGAGGTTATACCCGATACTTTTTCAGCATCCGGGCGAAGCCGTCGTCGACGACGGCAATCGTGACTCGAGCTTCCTTCCCTATGCTGGAACCAAGTTCCTCACGGTTGCCCAGGACCAGCAAAGGTACGTCGTATGAACGGCATTTGTCCTGAAACTTCTTGCTTGTATTGTCAGCCGCATCTTCCGCCAGAATGACAAGCTTCGCATCACCGGAGCGGATAGCTTTCAGCACGCTCTCTTCTCCGGTAACAAGTTTGCCTGCCCTCATGGCGAGACCTAAGTTTGAAAAATAATTTTTATTCGTCATCGTCCATCCCATCTTTGCCCGCGTGGAATTCTTCTTCCACCTGGATAAAATCCTGTTCAAGCTGATCGTAAATGGGAGCGCCCACCGCTTGCTTCAACGCACGGTCCAGCGCTTTGGATTTTTTGGCAAGCCTGAAGCAAGCCACTTTACCGCACAAATAAGCGCCTCTGCCCGACTTTTTGCCCTTCAGATCGATTTGGATCTCCCCTTCAGGGGTACGAACGACCCGAATCAATTCCTTCTTCGGCATCATTTCCTGGCAGGCCACGCATTTGCGCAAAGGTATTTTCCGCTGTTTCACGTCATCCTCACCTCGCCCCGCCGGCGTCAGTCAAAGCTGACGGAATCTTGATGCATTTCCTCGATCTGCGTTCTCGGACGGCCGTATTCCTGCTCCGCCTGCGCCTCGCTCTTGATGTCGATTTTCCACCCGGTAAGCTTGGCGGCCAAACGCGCGTTCTGCCCCTTGATTCCGATTGCCAGCGAAAGCTGATAATCCGGAACGATGACGCGGGCCATCTTCTCGTTCTCGAACACGTTGACTTCAAGCACCTTCGAAGGGCTGAGCGCGTTAGCGACGTACTCTTCCACGCTCTCCATCCAGCGCACGATGTCGATCTTCTCGCCGCGCAGTTCGCCGACGATCGTCTGGACACGGAGTCCTTTCGGACCTACGCAGGAACCGACGGGATCCACCTCGGTATTGCGGGAATGCACGGCAATTTTGGAACGGAAGCCGGCTTCCCTCGCAACGGACTTGATTTCTACGACGCCTTCGTAGATTTCTGGCACTTCCAGCTCGAAAAGGCGCTTGAGAAGCCCCGGATGTGTACGGGACAAAATGATCTGGGGACCTTTTGTCGTGTTCTCCACTTTGGTAATGTACGCTTTGACGCGCTCGCCCTGTTTGAATTTCTCGTTAGGCATTACCTCGGTCAGAGGCAGAACGGCTTCCACCTTGCCAAGATCGATATAATAATGGCGCTGATCCTGACGCTGCACGATTCCCGTAACGATATCTTCTTCTTTCTCGATAAAAGCATTGTAAATAAGTCCACGCTCGGCTTCGCGGATACGCTGCGTCACAACCTGCTTGGCGGTCTGTGCCGCAATGCGTCCGAAGTCGCGCGGTGTAACCTCGATCTCTACAATATCGTCCATCGTATAATTCTGGTTGATTTCCCGCGCAGCATGCAGCGTGATTTCCAGCCTCGGGTCCAGCACATCCTCCACGACGGTTTTGCGTGCGTAGACGCGGATGGTGCCGGTTTGCCGATTAATATCCACGCGCACGTTCTGCGCTGTGTTAAAGTTGCGTTTATAGCTGGAAATCATCGCGGCTTCAATCGCATCAATCAGCAAGTCCTTGGAAATGCCTTTCTCTCTTTCGATTTCAGCCAACGCTTCGATAAAATCCATGTTCATTTGAACCGAGTTCCCCCTTTCAATGGTTCGCAGACGCGGATAACCGCGTCAGAATACGATGGCAAGCCTCGCGCTGGCCACTTTGCTGTATGGAATGGCGCTGCGTTTCTTCGGGGTTTGCACAACAAGCTCCTCGCCGTCAAACGACAGAAGCTCACCTTCGAATTCCTTGCTATTGTCAATTGGCTCGTATGTAGTTACAAATACATGTTTGCCAACAGCCTTCTTAATGTCTTCCGGTTTCTTAAGCGGCCTCTCGGCACCCGGTGAAGAGACTTCCAGGAAATAAGCCGTCGGAATCGGATCGTTCTCATCAAGCTTCGAGCTTAAGAATTCGCTGATGCGGCCGCAATCGTCGATGTCGATGCCGCCTTCTTTGTCTACGAATACACGGAGAAACCAGTTGCTTCCTTCCTTGACGTATTCGATGTCGACCAGCTCAAAGCCTTGCTCGTTCAAATAATCCAGCAGCATATCTTCTACGACGGATTTAATTGGTGAATTCATAGGTTTTCTCTCTACCCTCCTGTATGACCTTCCCGGTGAACCTGCCAAAAAGTCTTAGCAAAATGTAAAGAGTGGGTTTCCCCACTCTCCGGTTCACAGTCGATATCCTCATTATTGCCAAGAAAAATTATACCATAACCGTCTAAAGGTTGACAATAGTAAGAAAAACTTACTCACCTTGTCACAAAACGCTCCGCGCCTTTTAAAACAAGGACAACTGATTCGATTCGGGCAATCCCCGGAAGCAGCCCATCCCGTTCAACAGCTCGACGACCGTCTTCGAAGCCTTCGAACGGTTCTGGAAATCTTCGATCGAAAGAAAGTCCCCGCTTTCCTTGGAAGCGGCAATGTTGCGGGCGGCATTCTCCCCGATTCCCGGTACGGCCGAGAACGGCGGAATGAGCGAATCCCCGTCAATAATAAACTTCGTGGCGTCGGAGCGGTATAAGTCGATGGGCTTGAAGCTGAAACCGCGGGCGGTCATTTCCAGAGCCATCTCAAGAATAGAAATCATCGCTTTTTCCTTCGGGAGCGCCTGAAATCCTTTGTCTTCGATTTCGATGAGCTTTTTCATGATCGCATCATAACCCTGGCAGAGCAGTTCGAGATCAAAATCCTCCGCACGGACCGTAAAATAGGTCGCATAATACGCGATCGGATGGTAGACCTTGAAGAAGGCCGTACGCACCGCGGAAATAACGTAAGCGGCGGCGTGGGCTTTCGGGAACATATACTCGATCCGTTCGCAGGATTCAATGTACCAGGCCGGCACATTATGCTTCTTCATGTCTTCCTTCCACTCATCGGTAAGGCCTTTCCCTTTACGTACGCTTTCCGTGATTTTGAAGGCGAGGCCCGCATCCATGCCGGCTTTATAAATGAGATAGAGCATAATATCGTCCCGGCAGCCGATTACGGTCTTAATGTTGCAAATTCCCTTCTTAATCAGTTCCTGCGCATTGCCCAGCCAAACGCCGGTTCCGTGGGAAAGTCCGGATATTTGCAGCAGATCGGCAAAGCTGCTCGGATGCGTTTCCTGAAGCATCTGCCGGACGAACTTCGTTCCCATCTCAGGTACTCCATAGGTGGCGACAGGCGTCCTGATCTTCTCAGGCGGAACTCCGAGCGCATCCGTAGAGTGAAAAATGCTCATGACTTTAGGATCGTTCATCGGAATCGTCGTCGGATCAATCCCTGTCAAATCCTGAAGCATCCGCATCATGGTCGGATCGTCGTGCCCGAGAATATCGAGCTTGAGCAGGTTGGCGTCAAACGCGTGATAGTCGAAATGCGTCGTTTTCCACTCGGAATTCTTATCGTCAGCCGGAAATTGAACGGGAGTGATGTCGTCCACTTCCATATAATCCGGCACGACTACGATACCGCCGGGATGCTGTCCGGTGCTTCGCTTGACGCCGGTACAACCCGAGGCCAGCCTTACAATTTCGGCGTTCCGCCATTTTTTGCCCTGGCCTTCTTCATACTTTTTCACATAACCGAAGGCTGTTTTATCCGCAATCGTACCGATGGTGCCTGCCCGGAACACGCTTTTTTCCCCGAAAAGCACCTTCGTATAGTTATGAGCGACTGGCTGGTATTCCCCCGAAAAGTTCAAGTCGATATCGGGAACCTTGTCCCCTTTAAAACCAAGGAACGTTTCGAACGGGATATCCTGGCCTTCGCCTTTAAGCTTGTCTCCGCAGGTTGGACAGGTCTTATCCGGCAGGTCGAACCCGCTCGGAATGCTGCCGTCCGTAAACCATTCGCTGAATTTGCACGAGCGGCAAATGTAATGCGGCGGGAGCGGGTTAACTTCGGAAATACCGAGGAACGTGGCGACTACGGAAGAGCCGACCGATCCCCGGGAACCGACGAGATAACCGTCTTCGTTCGACTTCTTAACGAGCCGTTCCGAAATCAGATAGTTGGCCGAAAATCCGTATTTGATGATCGGCACCAGTTCTTTTTCAAGCCGCTGCACAACGATCTCGGGAATTTCGTCCCCGTAAATCTGCCGGGCCGTGTCATAGCATTTGTCGCGGATTTCGTCGTCCGCTCCTTCAATGATCGGCGTAAACAGCTTGGTCGGAAACAGCTCGATTTCCTCAAAGCGGTCGGCCAGGTCGTTCGTGTTGCGCACTACGACTTCATGGGCTTTCTCCTGACCGAGGAAGCGGAATTCTTCCAGCATTTCGCGCGTCGTGCGGAAATGAGCGTCCGGTTTTTTCATATCCTTGAGGGGACTGAAGCCGGTAATGCCATTGATCGTAATGTCGCGTGCGATTTTGTCCCGCGGCTCCAGGTAATGGACATTCCCCGTCGCGATAACGGGCTTGCCCTGTTTGGCACCGATGGCGACAATCCGCTTCACGGCGTCTTCGAGATCCGCGCGGCTGCCGACCAGCCCTTTATCCACCAGATGCATGTTGTAGCTGACAGGCTGGATTTCCAGAACGTCGTAAAACTCGGCAACCTGCTCGGCCTCTTCCTGCGATTTGTTAAGAACCGTTTCGAAAAACTCGCCTTTCTCGCAGCCCGAAGCAATAAGCAGCCCTTCTCTCAGCTCGATGAGCCTGCTTTTCGGAATGGTCGCCACTTTATTGAAGTATTCCGTGTGGGAAATGGAAATCAGTTTGAACAGATTTTTCTTTCCGACCGCATTCGTCGCATAAATACAGCAGTGAAAAGGCCGCTGATTCGACAAGTCTTTTCCCACAAAATCATTCATACGTCCGAGATTCGTAATATTCCGGTCATAGGCTTCATTGATCAAATGCTGGAGCACATGTCCGAGCGCAATCGTATCGTCAATCGCCCTGTGATGATTTTCCAGGCTCACTTTAAATTTGTCGGATAACGTATTCAGCCTGTGATTTTTCATGGAAGGAAACAGCAGCCTGGCCATTTCCAGCGTATCCAGCACCGGATTCGTCATCTGCGGATGGCCCAATCGTTTCAGGTTGGCCTGAATAAAGCCGATATCGAACCGTGCGTTATGAGCGACAAGTATGGAATCGCCGATAAATTCGATAAACTTGGGAAGCTCGTCAGCGAGCTCCGGTGCACCTTTGACCATTTCGTCGGTAATATTCGTGAGCTGCTGGATATGATAAGGAATTTTCTCATGCGGCTGGATAAACGTAGAATAACGGCCGATTTCTTTGCCTTCCTGTACCTTTACCCCGGCAATCTCGATAATTTTATTATTCAGGACGGACAGACCCGTCGTCTCGATATCAAAAACGACATAAGTGGCCTGCTTCAAATCCGCATCAATCGGGTTGAGGACGATCGGTACGGAATCGTTGACCACATTCGCTTCTACGCCGTAAATCACTTTGATGCCGTTTTTCTTGCCCGCCTTGTTCGCATCCGGGTAGCTCTGCACACCGCTGTGATCCGTGATCGCGATCGCTTTGTGGCCCCATTTTGCAGCCGTCTTGATGTACTGATCGACCGGCGTAATACCGTCCATCGTACTCATCGTCGTATGAAGATGGAATTCCACGCGTTTTTCTTCGGCATCATCCATTCTTCCTTTGGGAGGCAGAACTTCGTTGATATCCGAAGGGATCATCACCAGCTCGGGCACCATCATGAAACGGTCGTATTCCACACGTCCGCGCGCCCGGATCCAGGTGCCGTTGGAGAGCAGATTGAGAATGCGCACGTCTTCCTTCGTCTTCCCGAACGATTTCAGCATAAGGGAATCGGTGTAGTCGGTAACGTTAAACGAATAAAGGGTGCTGCCGTTGCGCAGCTCTTTCACTTCCAGGTTGAAGACGGCCCCCTGAATGGTAACCTTCTTCTCCTCTTCCGTAATGTCCTGGATCGGCACAGGCGTGTCTTTGATATCGTAGCCGACCATCAGCCGGACATCCGCATCGGGAATAGCCGACGCTTGCAGTTCCTGTTCAATCGACTGCATAATCTCCTGTGTAACAAGCTTCTCTTCTTCGACGATCTGCTGCGCAAACTTTTCGAATTCCTCGGTGCTTTTCTCGCTGAGCGCATACTTTACGGTAAACTCGGTTTTAAAATAATCCTGGAAAAAGGACTTAACCCAGCTATCCATGTTCTTTTTCTTCGCGAGTTCAAAACCGATCTGATCCAGCAAAATTAACGTCAGCTGATTTCCATGCACTTCGGTTTTGGCTTTGCTGAGCCATCCGTTTACCGTGACGGCTTCACGCTGAACCCACTCCAGAAAGAGGCTCCAGTATTCTTCCACGAGCCTGCTTGGATCGGCTTTCTCCATGTGTATGACAAATCGCGTTTTGGCGATATGAGCGAATTTCTCTTGAACGTTCCGGCAGAAAGACCGGTACACGTCCTGCGGAACCATCTCCTGCTTCACCAGGTGGAAGGTCCACTCCCGGTTTTTCCGGCTGATCTCTACTTTGTCGATATAACCGTCCGCAAAATGAACCGTCGACATCTCGTGCGATATGTCCGCCTGCTTCATCAGAAGCTCGAACCGCTGCCTTTTATCCGGTGTATGACTCATGTCTTCCCTCCCCCAAGCTTCCGGCTTGCTCCGTTTGCCGCCTTGCTCTCATCCGGCCGGAAAAAGAAAAGGACAAAGAGAGAAAGTAATCTCGTTTGCCCTTCATTGTAATCGTGCTTAATAAGATTTACCGAAAACGACGGTGTGCTTGGCTTTATCTCCGCAAACCAGACAGGTTTCTTTCGATTCCCGCGGCGCAAACGGAATGTTACGGCTCGTTGCTCCCGCCTCTTCTTTGACCTGGGCTTCACAAGCTTCCGAACCGCACCAGCCTGCAAGCGCAAACCCGCGGTTCGTTTCCAAGTATTGTTTGAATTCATCCAGCGTGTCTACCGCGATCAAATGCTCCTCGAGGTGCTGCTTCGCACGGTTGAACATCTCCTGGTGTATCTCTTCCAAAAGCTGCTGAACTTCCTGAACGAAGTTGGCCTGCTGGACGATTTTCTTCTCTCCGGTAATCCGGGAAACGAGAACGATCTGGCCGTTCTCCATATCGCGCGGTCCCAATTCGACGCGGATCGGAACTCCGCGCATTTCGTATTCGTTGAATTTCCAGCCCGGACTCAGGTCCGCACGGTCGTCCACTCTTACCCGGACACCCGCCTGCTTTAATTCCGCAAACAATTCATCCGTACGGGCCACAACCTGCTCTCTCGTTTTAGGAGGACCGATCGGGATCATGATCACTTGTGTAGGAGCGACTTTAGGCGGCAGAGCAAGTCCGCGGTCATCCCCGTGCGCCATGATCGTCGCGCCGATCAGACGTGTGCTCACTCCCCAGGAAGTGGTATGCGCAAACTGGTGCTGATTTTCCCGGTTCAAATATTTAATGTCGAAGGCAACCGCAAAATTCGTGCCGAGATAATGCGAAGTACCCGCTTGTACCGCTTTGCCGTCTTTCATCATGGCTTCGATCGAGAACGTATCCACCGCACCGGCAAACTTCTCGGAAGGTGTTTTCTGGCCGATGATAACAGGCATGGCAAGGAAATTTTCAGCGAAATCTCTGTAAATCTCCAGCATTTGCATCGTTTCGCGGCGCGCGTCTTCTTCGTCTTCGTGAGCGGTATGCCCTTCCTGCCACAAAAATTCCGTCGTACGAAGGAACGGCAGGGTACGTTTCTCCCAGCGGACCACGTTCGCCCACTGGTTGATAAGGAGCGGCAGGTCACGGTAGGAATTGATCCATTCCGCGTACATATGTCCGATCATCGTCTCGGAAGTCGGACGGATGGCCAGACGCTCTTCAAGCTTCTCGCCGCCCGCTTCGGTTACCCATGGAAGCTCGGGATTGAAGCCTTCCACATGTTCTTTCTCCTTCTGGAAAAAGCTCTCCGGGATAAACAGCGGGAAGTAAGCGTTGCGGTGCCCCGTTTCCTTGAAACGCTTGTCCAGCTCGCGCTGGATGTTTTCCCAAATTTCGTAGCCGTCCGGCTTGAAAACCATGCACCCGCGAACCGGGGAATAGCTCATAAGGTCGGCTTTTTTGATGACATCAATGTACCACTGGGAGAAATCTTCGCCCTGCGGCGTAATTTCCCGGACAAATTGTTTATCTTTGGACATACGGATCCTCCTACGGAAGTCCGTCCGGCGGGGCGAACGCAAGGTTCACCCGGCGGGCGGACAGGCATCGTTTCACCTAACGGTTACATTTCTCTATCATAATACAGATTAGCTTTTAATTAAACGTAAAATATCGTTGTAGGTCACGGCGACCATCAAGAGCATGAGCATGGCAAAACCGATAAAGTGGACCATGCTTTCGCGGTTGGGATCGACCGGCTTGCCGCGGACCGCTTCGATGGCAAGAAATACGAGCCGGCTTCCGTCCAGCGCGGGAAACGGCAGCAGGTTAAACAGCCCCAGATACAGGCTTAGCAGCGCCACCCAGTAAATGTACGATTCGCTGCCGTGGCTGGCGAATTCTCCCGTTACCTGCACAATCCGTACCGGACCGCCGAGATCGTCCATTTTGAACTGGCCCAGCACGAGCTTCTTAAATCCGTCCAGGATTCCAACCGTAGAGGTAGACACATAGTCGTAGGTACCCTTCATGGTTTCCCCGAAGGAAGCCGAACGCTTATCTCCCGTAATATATACACCGACCTTGCCGTTCTCATCGGGAGTAATTTCGATTTTTTTCTCGACGCCGCCCCGCTGGATTACCCAGTTCATTTTCTGGTTGGGCGAGGAACCGACCGCCTTCATAAACTTCTCGCGGCTGTCGCCGATTGTCTCCTGGTTTACGGACACGATGACGTCCCCGGCCATTAGCCCCGCTTTCTCGGAAGGGCGGCCGGGCTCCAGCTTGTCGACTTTAACGTTCGTCGGAACTCCCTGCATAATAACGAGAGTGAGAAACAGAACCGCGGCCAGCAAAAAGTTCATAACCGGCCCCATCAGAATTGACAAGAACCGCTGTCCCACCGTTTTGCTGCCGAACTGCCGGTCAAGCGGTGCAATCTGCGTTTCCACGCCGCGGGTAACCATGAGGGCATCCGGCTGAACGGGGTAACGGACCTGCTCGTCTCCCACTTCAAGCTTTACAAACAGATCTTTCTCCAGGTCGATCTGTTGTACGGTGCCTTGGATGACGTTCGCCCGCTGATCAAGCTGATCCAAATAAAGCTTGGTCACTTGATTGTCCTTGTTTAACTTCACGGCAATCGTCTGTCCGTCCTGGACTTGTACGATTTCCGGATCCTCTCCCGCCATGCGGACGTAGCCGCCGAACGGAAGCAATCTCAATGTGTAACGAGTTTCGCCCTTTTTATATGAAAATAATTTTGGTCCGAACCCGATAGCGAATTCCCGCACCAAAATTCCGGCCCGTTTCGCAAAATAAAAATGTCCCCACTCATGAATCGTGACGAGGACGAAGAACATAAGGACGATTTTCAGTCCTGTCTCAATGCTTCCCAACCCGCATCTTCCTCCTCCGGCGCTTTCTCTCCTGAAAGCCGTCTCGTTTATGCTTACGTATGTTCCTAATGTACCATTATTGAGCGGACTAATACAAGCAATCGCCTACGTCAGTATACGCGGGAACAGGGGGCTCATAGACTAAAAAACCGGCCGTCCGGAAAATTTCCAGAGCGGCCGGTTCACCCTTTATAGAGGTTCAGCCGAGCAGAGACGCGGTTTCACGCGCCCACCGGTCGGCTTCCAAAATATCGCCGATCTGCGGATTGCTCAACACCGAATGCCTTCGCAGACATTCTTCTATAATCGTTTCAATACGGAGAAAAGGAATCTCTCCCCGCAAAAATTTCGCTACGGCTTGTTCGTTGGCCGCATTAAACACGGTCGGTGCCGTGCCTCCGGTCCGGCCGCTTTCGTAAGCCATGCGAAGGCACGGGAACCGGTCAAAATCCATGGGACGGAAATTCAGCGTGGCAATTTCCGCAAGGTCCAGGGATTTGGCCGGGGACAGGAGCCGGTTCGGATAGGACAGCGCATACTGGATCGGCACGCGCATGTCTGGATTTCCGAGCTGGGCTATGATGCTGCTGTCCTTGAACTCGACATAAGAGTGAATGATGCTCTCCGGATGCAGAAGCACACCGATCTGATCGTAAGGCAGGTCAAAAAGCCAGTGGGCTTCCATGACTTCCAGCCCTTTGTTGACCATGGTGGCCGAGTCGATCGTAATCTTCGCGCCCATGGACCAGTTCGGGTGGTTCAACGCCTGCTCCACGGTGACGCCTTCCAGCTCCTGCCGGGTACGATCCCGGAAAGAACCGCCGGAAGCCGTAATGGTGATTTTCCTTACCTCTTCCCGGCGTTCGCCGTTCAGACACTGGAAAATCGCAGAGTGTTCGCTGTCGATAGGCAGCAGCCGTACGCCGTTGCGTCTTGCGGCTTCCGTTACCAGATGCCCCGCGCTTACAAGCGGCTCTTTATTTGCCAGGCCGATCGTTTTGCCCGCTTCAATCGCGGCGATCGTCGGCTCCAGCCCCTGGTTGCCGACTACAGCCGTCACGACCAGATCCGCGTCGGTTCCGGCTGCGGTTTCCAGAAGCCCCTCTTCACCGTACATAATCCGCGTACCATCGGGTATAAGAGCGGATAACCTGTCCGCCAGTTCCGGAGTGGCGACCGAAGCCAATTTCGGCTTGAACCTGCGGATTTGCTCGGCCAGAAGCTCCACGTTATGGCCGCCGGCAAGAGCTTCAACCGTGAATCGATCCGGATGATGGGCGATCACATCAAGCGTCTGTGTCCCGATCGATCCGGTGGAACCAAGTATTGCTATTCGTTTATTCATAATCTCCCCCGTTGGTTGAGCCTGGGCCTGTTCTGTCTGATGGACGGATACACGGTTTCAGGAAGGAATCAGGGCAAGCCAGTGGACAAGCGGAAAAACGATAAGCCAGCTGTCCACGCGGTCGAGGATACCGCCATGACCCGGCAGGATAGTCCCCGTATCCTTAATTCCTTTCACCCGCTTGTAGGCGGATTGGATAAGGTCGCCCAATTGTCCCGACACGGCAATAACGACTCCGATCAGCACAGCACGTGCAGGTGACAGGAGCTCCGGACGGGCCAGGGAAAAACACAACCCCGCTACGATAGCGATCAGCACTCCGCCGAGCGCTCCCTCAACCGACTTTTTCGGGCTGATTACCGGCCACAGCAAATGTTTGCCGAATTTCGATCCGACAAAATACGCGCCGGAATCCGTCGCCCAAATACAGACAAAAATAAGGAAGGTCCAAAACAAACCATGCTCGGGTATCCACCGCGTCATGATCATATAGTGAAATCCGACACCTATGTACACAACTCCTAGAAAAAGTAGCGACACCATGTCGATCGTGATTTTGTTTTTGGACAAGACCGTAGCGGCCATCAAGACGAAGGCGGCTCCCCAGATCAGGCCGACCTCATTAAGCTCGTAGGTAAACCGGTGCATCTCCCATGGAAGGGTAAGCAGAATCAAAGCGATCATGCCGACCAGCCATGTGATCCGGTGGTCTTTTAACTTGTTCATTCGCACATACTCATCAAAGCCGATTATGGCCATAAGTACGATAAGGGCGGCAAACCAGTTGCCGCCGACAGCCAGCAGGCCAAGAAATCCGGCTCCGGCTATCGCTCCCGTCAGAATTCTCTGCTTCAACGCTTCATTCCTCCAAACCGGTGCTTACAAGCCTCCGTATCGTCTTGCCCGTCGTTGGTATTCGGCAACGGCCCGGTAAAAATGCTCTTCCGAGAATTCAGGCCAGTAAGCTTCCGTAAACCATAATTCGGTATATGCGAGCTGCCACAGCAGAAAATTGCTAAGCCTCAGCTCTCCGCTCGTCCGGATCAGCAAGTCGGGGTCGGGTAGTCCGGAAGTGAGCATATACGAAGAAAACGTTTCCTCCGACAACTCTTCCGGGCGAAGTTTACCTTCCCGAACATCCTTCAGCACATCCTGAACGCCGGCGAGCAGTTCTTTGCGGCCACCGTAATTTAGAGCAAAGTTTAAAATGAGGCCTGTGTTATTCTTTGTACGCTCGATGGCATCCTCAATGGCATTCAATGTGTAATCCGGCAGGCTTTCTTTCCAGCCGGTCATGCGGATACGCACATTCCGCTCGATCAGTTCTTCGATCTCCAGAGGAAAGAATTCCTGGGGCAGCTTCATGAGGAATTCGACTTCCTCTTTGGGCCGCTTCCAGTTTTCCGTGGAAAATGCATACATCGTCAGCACCTTGACTCCGATGCTGTCGGCTGCAATGGTGATTTTCTTAACATTCTTCATACCGGAATGATGACCGGCCACACGGGGAAGTCCGCGCTGTTTCGCCCAGCGTCCGTTTCCGTCCATAATAATGGCAATATGAGACGGAACGTTGTCCAACTCCAAATGGGGAGACTTCTCGTCCTGTGCAGACTCGTTTCCAAGCCATTTTTTCAGTTGATTGAACATCTCTTTTCCCCCACTATGGAAAGATGAAAAGCCCCCGGTATTTCAGGGGGCGACGATAGCCGTTTACACTTCCATAATTTCTTTTTCTTTACCTGTCAGGACCTTCTCGACTTCAGCCGTGAATTTGTCCGTAAATTTCTGAATATCGTCTTGGTGACGACGAGACTCGTCTTCCGAAATGCCGTTTTTCTCCTGCTTCTTGATGTCGTCGTTGGCATCGCGGCGGATATTACGGATGGCGACTTTAGCCTCTTCCCCGTATTTACGGGTCAGCTTGACCAGATCGCTGCGGCGTTCTTCCGTAAGCGGCGGGATGACCAGACGAATCACCGTACCGTCGTTTGCCGGAGTCAAGCCCAGCTCGGACTTAAGGATGGCTTTCTCGATGGCTCCCATGGAGCTTTTATCCCACGGCTGAATGATCAGCGTGCGGGAATCCGGTGTGGAGATGTTAGCCAGCTGGTTGACCGGAGTCAACGCGCCATAGTATTCCACTTGGATTTTATCCAGCAGCGCAGGGTTTGCGCGGCCTGCACGCAGAGTGGCCAGATCGCGCTTGAGTGCGTCGATAGCCTTGCTCATCCGCTCTTCTGCATTCTTTTTAATCGATTGCGGCATACGATTATACACTCCCTTTGACAATGGTACCGATTTTTTCGCCGAGGACTACCCGTTTAATGTTACCATTCTCTGTAATCGAAAATACGATAAGCGGGATATTGTTGTCCATACACAGCGAGGAAGCGGTTGAATCCATCACGCCGAGGTTTTTGTTAAGCACCTCAAGATAAGTGAGGGTCTCGTATTTCTCGGCCGTTTCGTCTTTGAAAGGATCAGCGGAGTAAACTCCGTCCACTTTGTTCTTAGCCATCAAGATAACTTCCGCTTCAATCTCGGCCGCTCTAAGCGCAGCCGTCGTATCCGTGGAAAAATAAGGGTTACCTGTTCCGGCAGCAAAGATGACGACTCGGCCTTTCTCCAGATGACGAATCGCTCTTCTGCGGATATAAGGCTCCGCTACCTGCTGCATGGAAATGGAGCTTTGCACACGGGTCGGCACGCCAATATTCTCCAGCGCGTCCTGCATAGCCAGGGAATTCATGACTGTCGCAAGCATACCCATGTAGTCCGCCGTAGCCCGGTCAATGCCTTTGGCACTGCCTGCAATCCCGCGCCAGATGTTGCCTCCGCCCACGACGATAGCAACTTCCACCCCGAGATCAACCACATCTTTCACCTGCAGGGCGATAGAAGAAATGATGTCCGATTCGATCCCGAATCCTTGCTGGCCGGCAAGAGCCTCGCCGCTCAGCTTTAAGATTACTCTTTTATACAAAGGTCGCTCCAACTTTGGTACCCTCCGTTCTGACAAATCAGCGTGCTTCTATCTTTCTTGTACCGTTTCTGTTTATAAAAGAAGGAACACAATGTGTTCCCGCTTTCGGTCCGTTCGGTATTAGGCGTTGCCTTTAGCTTGTGCCATTACTTCTTCAACGAAGTTGTCGACTTTCTTCTCAAGACCTTCACCCAGCTCAAAGCGTGCAAAGCGGCGGATGGAGATGTTCTCGCCGATCGTGCTGATCATTTCGTTCAGCAGGACGGATACCGTTTTGTCAGGATCTTTGATGTAGGATTGTTCCATCAGACAAATTTCTTCGTAGTATTTGCTGATGCGGCCTTCAACCATTTTGTCCACGATGTGAGCAGGTTTGCCTTCGTTCAGCGCCTGATTGCGAAGAATTTCTTTTTCTTTATCAAGCTCTTCAGTCGGAACTTCTTCACGACGTACGTAGGAAGGGTTCGCAGCGGCAATTTGCATCGCGATACCTTTTACGAAATCACGGAAGTTGTCCGTTTTGGCGACGAAGTCCGTTTCGCAGTTAACTTCGACGAGAACGCCGATACGTCCGCCGGCATGGATGTAAGATTCTACAACGCCTTCGGTAGCTACGCGGCCCGCTTTGTTAGCGGCAGCGGCAAGACCTTTCTCGCGAAGAATTTCGCTTGCTTTCGTCAGATCGCCTTGTGCTTCGTCCAGCGCTTTTTTGCAATCTAGCATGCCTGCGCCTGTTTTTTCACGCAATTCTTTTACCATTGCTGCTGTTACTGCCATAATAGGGACCTCCCTAAGAGTGTAAGTATTTTAAAAAAAGGGCGGTGATAGGCTTAAGTGCCTTCAGACCACCCTTTTCCTGTTACGTTCGTTTATGTCGATTAAGCCGTTGTTTGTTCGCCTTGGTTAGCTTCGATCACGGCATCAGCCATTTTACCGGTCAGCAATTTAACAGCGCGGATCGCGTCGTCATTACCTGGGATAACATAGTCGATTTCGTCCGGATCGCAGTTCGTGTCAACGATACCCACGATTGGGATACCAAGTTTGCGAGCTTCTGCAACCGCAATACGCTCTTTGCGTGGATCAATGATGAACAGGGCGCTAGGCAGGCCTTTCATGCCTTTGATGCCGCCGAGGAATTTATCGAGGCGATCTTTTTCCTTGTTCAGGATGATAACTTCTTTCTTAGGAAGAAGCTCGAACGTGCCGTCCTGCTCCATTTTTTCAAGCTCTTTAAGACGGTTGATACGCTTTTGAATCGTTTGGAAGTTGGTCAGCGTGCCGCCGAGCCAGCGTTGGTTGATGTAGAACATGCCGCAACGTTCCGCTTCTTCTTTAACGGAATCTTGAGCTTGTTTTTTGGTGCCTACGAACATGATCGTACCGTTCTCAGCGGAGACCGATTTAACGAAGTTGTAAGCTTCCTCAACCTTTTTAACCGTTTTTTGTAGATCGATAATGTAAATGCCGTTTCTTTCAGTGAAGATGTATTTGTCCATTTTCGGGTTCCAACGACGGGTTTGGTGACCGAAGTGTACCCCAGCTTCTAGAAGCTGCTTCATGGAAATTACTGCCATCCTCACACACCTCCTCAATAAAATGGTTTTAGTGTAATGCTCCTCCGACAGCCGCATCTTCGTATAAAACTCGCCGTGCGCAAGGCCCGGACAAGCACCGTTATACGAATTAACTGTCGTGTGTTTTTAACACCGTCAATAACTATACCATAAGTCGCATGCGGGATGCAACAGCGTTTGAAGACAACTTTCGGCAAGATTTTTAATCGGCAAAAAGACACTGACCGGGCGTTATCATTATTCCCTTCCGAACGCAAAATAAGACCCTCGCGCGATGCAAGAGCCTCATTTTTATTCGGGTTTACTGGTCAGATTCTGAATGATCTCGTCCAGCGCCGGTTTGCCTGTAAATTTATGAACGCCCGACTTGATCTTGCCGGTCGCCGCCTTAGCCGCCATCGCCTGCTCGAACTGTTCCTGGCTCTCGACTAATCCGCTGACGAAAACGATCTTGGCCACCTGGCTGGATCTCATTCCGGGAGCAATGTAGACGGCGGTTATTTGCGGCTGCGCCGAAGGACTAGGCTGAACGGATGACGCTTTCGCTTTCTCCGCCTCCAGCTGTTTCTGCAGTTCCTGTTCATGCTGCTCTTTCGTGAAGACGGGCTGGTTTTTGTCAAAAACCTGATAATACTTCCCCGCTTCGGTTTTCAGCTTGTTCATATCCATCTGTTCAATGGAAACGGCCGAATTTTGCGACAAAGGCTGAACGGGACGGGCAGCCGACAGCATCAGCTGAAGAAGCGCCGAGCCCGCGATCATCCCGATACCGATTCCAACCAGCAGCGTTTTATTTGCTTTCATCGGAATGTCCCTCCCGTTTAGCCAGCTGCTTGATCAGCATGACTTCCCCTTTGTTCATCCCGAGCTGTTTGGCGATCTGCTCCGTGGATCTTCCCTGATCGTGCAGCTCGAAGAGAGCCGCGTACCGGGCACGCACGGACAGCTCCTGCTCCGGCCGGAGAGCATTCTGCGGCTGAGCAGGCACGGCATCGGAGGCTTCGGCGGTCCGGAGCTCCCCGTTCTCCGAAGGGAGGGGCTTTGCCGGCGCGGATCCGTGCGTTTGCACGGCAGGGCCCGTGTAGACGTGCGGTTCCGTGCTCCGGGGACCGTCCTGCGGGAAGAACGCCGGTCCGGTGTCACGGCCCTCCCGCATCACCGCACCGCTTCCTTCCGCGCTGCGACGCTCCAGCACTTCGAGCCTGGCGGTCAATTTGGCGACTTCGAGCTTGTGCTCTCTCTGCGTCTCTTTGAACAGGTCGATGAGCGCCTGGTTCTGCTGCTCCAGATCGGATGCGAAGTGAGCCATGCTCTCTTCCAGCTCATTCACAAGCTGGGCCGAAGGCGCCTGCCCGCCTTTTTTTGCGGCCGAGCGGGGAATCAGTCCCGCAAACACCACAATAACGAGGCCGAGAAGAACAATCATCTGCCAAGGATCCATTTTAACATCACCTGTACTTTCCAATCTTCCTTACAGACTCAAATCGATATGCGAGCCTTTAAACGGATGAACCGCCATAGGGGGCTCCGTTTCTTGAGGAGCAGCCCCTTTCTTCTGCTGCCGTCCCCGTCCGCCTTGACCGCCGTTCTGCCTGCCCTCTTTGCGGATTTGAGCCTCTTCGCTCTCTCCGATTTTCTCGCTGGCTTTCCGGTTATGTTCGGCGGCCTTCTCATTTTCCGATCCCAACAGCACCTGATCCATCTCGGGCTTGTGGTTCAGCTGCTGCTGCCGGATGCCGGCCTGATCATTCTTGTGAACCGCGAACTGCAAATCGACCGGTTTCATATCCATAGAAGTTCCACCTCGTCATTATCGCTGGTAATTGACTTCGCCAAGGAGCTTTTACTTTGGCATATAGGCACTGTGACCGATATCGCCTGCAACAAGCTGGAACACGACATGACTCATCGGATCTTTGATGAATTTCGTGTAGCGGCCGATCACGATCTTGGCTCCTCCGTAAACGGTAGAGATCACTTCCACGCTGGAACGGTCGCTATCTTCAAGCGACTTCTCCATTTCGAAAATCCGCTCGCGAAGCTCGCGCTGTTCTTCTCCCGCCTGCCGCTTTGTATGATTCAGCTTAATTCGCAGCGCTACTTTGTCCGGTCCGAGCTGGCCGGACGCTGCCAGCTGGTCCAGCAAAATAAGGGCTTTGTCCGTCTTGGACTGGTTATCCGCAAGCACTTTGAGCTGGGAACGAAGCTGAATCAATTCATTGCGAAGCTCCGGCAGCACTCCCACCTCGATAGCAGTCGCATTGGAGAGGGAATTTCCGATCGTTCTGGCGATCACTTTCTCGCCCGCCTGGACGGTTCCGCCAACGATCAGCCCTTTAGGCCCGTTGCAAGCGACGGTTTTACCCGCCCGGATGGTCGAATGAAGAATACTTTGGGAAACGGTGATCGTTTCCGCCGCTTCTACCGTCGCATCCTGGATAAAAGAAGATTTCACGTTTTTCCCGGCCCGGACTACGGCTTTATTCCTGCCCACGATTCCGGCAGTAATCTCAACGGAACCGCTGGCTTCAAGTTCGGCCGCTTCCACACCGCCCACGATGCGGATATCCCCGGATGCTTTGATTTTGAAACCCGGGCTTACGTTTCCGCGAATAACGACGGTTCCGACGAAATCGATGTTCCCCGTACGGTAATCCACATCCCCGTTCACTTCGTATACGGGGAACACGTTTACCTTGTTCCGGTCCGTATAGGTAACAAGCCCGTCGATGGCGGCATATATGGCGTTCTCCTCGGCATCCGTCACTACATTTTTCCCCAGTTTGAATCTGGCTTCCTTGCCGGCGCGGGCCTGCAGCGGCTCTCCGGTTACGGCTTTGCCCGGCGTTCCCTCAGTCGGAGGAATTTTTTTGCCGATCAGCTGGCCTTTGTTGATGTTGTTCAAGGTGGATACTTCTTTAAGATCGACGCGTCCGTCTTCCGTCTCGACAGGTTTATGCGTATCGTTGTTGCGGCCGTACAAATAATGGACGTACCCGTCCGTTCCGTTAACGGGAGGGGTGCCCCGGGCGATCACCGTTTCGGCCAGCAGATAAGGCTGAGGATCTATCGCAATGCGGAGCAGCACCTCCGTATCGAGTCCGTGGACGATGCTGTTCGCTCTGGCCAATCCTTGAAGCTCGTCAAACGTGACCGTAAAATCATCCCCGACATCGGCAAACTTCAGTAAGGATGTCAACTTATCGTCGGTGACGGAAATCCTAATGATTTGGTCCAACTCCAAAATCCGTTCCATCCTGTATCGTCAACCTTTCCCGGCAGCTTCTATTTTTCAAACAACTGAACTTTATATCGACTCAAAACGCCTCTTAAGCGCAGCATGGCTTTGGAGTGAAGCTGAGAAATACGGGAAGGCGACAAACTCATCACTTCCGCAATCTCGCTCAGGGAAAGTTCTTCGAAATAAAACAGGGAGACGACGATCCGCTCTTTCTCCGTCAATTTTTCTATCGCCCGTGCAAGAGTTTCTTTGAGGTAAAATTCGTTTACCGTAAATTCCGGATTTTTAGCGCGCTCGTCCACCAGAAGCGAAAGCCGGGTTTCGGATTCTTCTTCACGAATCGGTTCGTCGATGGAACATATGGACGTCACGGCGATTTCCTGAAGCATATGCTGAAACTCGTCCTCCGTAACCTGGAGGTAATCGCTGATCTCTTCATCCGTTACGGTCCGAAGGTACTTCTGCTCCAGCTTCTGATACGCTTCCTCGATCTTCTTGGCTTTCTCGCGCACGGAACGGGGAACCCAATCCCCTTGTCTGAGGCCGTCGATAATGGCTCCGCGTATACGCCAGGACGCGTAAGTTTCGAACTGCAGACCGCGTTCGTAGTCAAACTTCTCGACGGCGTCGATCAGGCCCATAATTCCGAAGCTTCCGAGATCTTCCTTGGAAACGTTCTTGGGGAGACCAATCGCCAAACGGCCCGATACGTATTCGACAAGAGGCAGGTACGTTTCAATCAGCGTCTGCTTGGCTTCTCTGGAACCGCCCTGCTTCCACTGTCTCCACGTATCGAAATGCGCCAGATTAGGTTTTTTATCAATCATGGCTGTACACCGTCCTTATTCTTCAGACATTTGACGAAGGGCTCTGACCGATTGCTCGGTGTCAGGCTGCTTCCGGGTAACCAGCTTGGTAGGCAGCAGCGGCGCGAATTCCGCTTCCTCCCTGTCCGCTCCGTCAGCCGCTTCCTGCACGGTTTCGTCGGGAGTGGTCAGATCGAGATGCTGGCCGAGATTCTTGTTCGGAGCGGACCCTTCTACTGGGGCCGCTGCCGTTTCATTTATGGCGGATCCGCCCGCGGAAAGGAGCAGGCCCATAATAAAGCGAAAACCGAATGTGACTATAAACAAAATGGCAAAACTGTACAGGCTCCGCAGCAGCGTGGTCAACCAGACGTTGCTGCCTAACGACAGGAGAAACGTGAGGACGAAAGAGACGGCACCGACTATAAAATTCCAGCGAATCGTTCCCGCCATCTCTATAAATCCTTTAGACCGTGCTGGACGCTTCGAATCGTCAGCACGCCCGTATCGCAATTAAGTTCGATCGTTCTTCCGTAGTTCTGGCCCGTATCTTCACCCTTGACTCGAATCTTGTATCTGATCAGCATATCTTTGCAAGCCTCTACATTACGAGGTCCAATTCGCATCGTATCGCCCCCTCCGGCAAAAGCGAACATTTGAGCTCCTCCTGCCAGTTTCGCTTCCATCCGATTGATTGAGGCACCAAGACGTGTCATCCGGTCGATCAATTCGGGAATGGCGGTATCCGCATATTTCGCAATGTTGACGGTGCCTTCCCGGGCGATTTCGGATGTCGGCAGCATGACGTGCGCCATTCCGCCGACTTTAGCAAAGCCATCGAACAAGGTAAGCCCGACGCAGGAACCGAGTCCCGTCGTTTTAAGCACGCCTCCCGGCATACCGACATTAAGATCCGCCATACCGACTTTAATGATCGTCTGTTGATTCATGTGCCTCTACCCCTAGTGCCGCAAATAATTTCCCGAACGATTCGGGGTCCGGAATAAGAAAGAAGTTGCCTTGCACTTCTTCGTTTCCTTCCAGAAACTTCGTGTCGATCAGCAGTGCCTGATCCCCCATCTCCCCGAACTGCAGCAATCCGTAGCTTAAAATGGCACCCGCCATATCAATGGCCAGGGAAGGTACGGTCGGGGACATAGAAAGCCGTGTAAAATCGGCCAGCGAGGACAAATACGAGCCCGCCAAGATGTTGCCGATTTCGTTTAATGCCGAAATTTCCAGTTCCGTATACTCGCCGCTGTCGGAAAGCTCCATCCCGATCAGGGAAAACAGCATCCGTTTGGCGGATTCGAGATTCAGAATAAAAAACATATTGCCCGGAGCATCTCCGACTACCCGCAGAAAAATAGCGAGTACGACCTCTTCCGCTCCGCCAACGATTTCCGGAATTTCCTCGAAAGGAAGAACCATAACTTTCGGAACGAGCATATCCACGGGCTTGTCCAGCAGGGTGGACAGAGCAGTGGCCGCATGACCGGCACCGATGTTGCCGATTTCCTTGAGCACATCCAATTGATAATCCGCCAACTGCCTGAACGTGTCCACTTGCTTAGGCCTCGATCTTTTCCAGCTGGATGATTTCGTCCCTGTTCAAAACCTGCTCCAGGTTCATGAGGACCAGGAGGCGGTCTTCTCCGATTTTGGCAATGCCGTGAAGATATTTCGCCTTGATGCCGCCGACAACTTCGGGAGGATTCTCGATGTTGTCTTCGTTCAGGTCAATAACGTCGTTAGCGGAATCGACGATAAGTCCGACTTCAAGGTCGTTCACGACCACGATGATGACACGCGTATTGTCGGAGTACGATGTTTCCGGGAGTCCAAAACGGGAACGAAGGTCGATAACCGGCACAACCACTCCTCTGAGGTTAATGACACCTTTGACGAAAGCGGGCGTTTTCGGAACGCGGGTCATCGGCAGCATCCGTTCGATCGTTTTGACCTTATCCACTTCTACTCCGTATTCCTCATGTGCCAGTGCAAATACGATAATTTTTTTATCTTCAGCCATTTGAACGGCCTCCTCTGCCTGATTTATTTAATGAGTTCATTCGTATCGAGAATCAAGGCGACCTGACCGTCGCCGAGGATGGTCGCTCCCGAAATCGCGAACAGCTTTGTAAAATATTTACCCAATGTTTTCAGGACGATCTCCTGTTGGCCGATAAATTCTTCCACCATAAGCGCGGCCATTTTCTCACCTTTGCGCACGACCACGACCTCTGTTTCCGTTTCATCGGCCTCGCTGAAGTCGGGAATGTCGAGAACGGAGCTGAGCGAAACGAGCGGAATCATGCTGCCTCTGAAATCGATCATGCGGTTTCCCTGCACCGAGCGGATCTGCGTCTGCTGGATAAGAGCCGTCTCCACGATCGATGAAAGCGGGATCGCATATTTCTCGCTGCCGATTTTGACCAGCATGGCCGAAATAATCGAGAGCGTAAGCGGAAGCTTGATGGAGAAAATCGAACCGCTGCCCGGATTGGATTCCACATGAATATGTCCGCCGAGCGAGTGGATTTTCGTCTTTACCACGTCCAAGCCTACGCCGCGGCCCGAAATATCCGAGATTACGTCCGCGGTGCTGAAACCGGATGCGAAGAGCAGCTGATCGATATCGGAATTGCTCATTTTGTCCGCCATTTCCGGAGCGACAATGCCTTTCTTGACCGCCGTCGCAAGCACTTTTTCGCGGTTGATGCCGTTCCCGTTATCTTCGATCTCGATGAAGACGTTGTTGCCGCTGTGATAAGCGCGGAGATGGACGGTACCGCTCTCGCTTTTGCCTTTCTGCACACGCTGGGTCACCGTTTCAAGCCCGTGGTCAACCGCGTTGCGCAGCAAATGCACGAGCGGATCGCCGATTTCGTCGATGACGGTGCGGTCCAGTTCGGTTTCCGCGCCGGTTATGACGAGATCGACTTTTTTGTCCAGCGACTTGGCGATATCCCGGATCATACGCGGGAACCGGTTAAAGACCGTGTCGACCGGTACCATCCGCAGCTTGAGAACGATATTCTGCAAGTCGCCGCTGACGCGTGCCATATGCTCGACCGTCTCCGTCAGCTCATTGCGCTTGATTTCGCCTGCCAGCTGCTCCAGACGGACCCTGTCGATCAGCAGTTCGCTGAACAGGTTCATGAGGGAATCCAGGCGCTCGATATCTACCCGGATCGTACGGGTTCCTACGGGTGCGCCGCCCCCGGCCGCTGCCGGTTTGGCCGCTCCGCCTGCTTCCTTGGCCGCCGCCGGTCTCGCTGCTGGAGCGGGTGCGGCCGCCGCGGCCGCCTGGGCTTCACCGGCCTTGACCTCCGCTTGCGCGGCTCCGCTGCCCGTCATCTCGTCCAGCGTTTCGCGGTCGAGTACGATGATCTGGACATGCTCGATTTCGGAGACATTCGAAATTTCTTTCTCCAGATCGGCTTTCCCGACGTTGGCTATGTAATACACGGAGAAAGTACGGTCGAATTTCTCCTGCTCGATTTCCTGAACGGAAGGCGTCGCTTTGATAACTTCGCCGGAACGCTCCAGAATCTCGAACACCATGTAGGCGCGGGCCGCTTTCAGAACGCAATCTTCCCGGACGGTAACCTCGATGTAAAACACCTGCATGCTGGCGTCAATCGATTGCTGGAGCACCGAGAGCTGGAACTGGTCCAAAGCGGTAACGCTCTCTTCCTGGCCCTGCGCACCGGCGCTTCCCCCTGCGGAAGGAGCGGTTTTGAGATAGTCCCCGCTCACTATGGATTTCAATGCCGCGACAATCGCCGTAACATCGGCTTTACCCGTACCGCCCTGAACGATATCTTCAACCATCGATTCAAGAGCGTCCAAACTTTGGAAAAGGCTATCGAAAATGAACGGGTCCATTTTCAGCTTCAGATTCCGTACCAGGTCCAGCACGTTTTCCATTTCGTGAGTCAGCGACGCCAGGTCTTCGAAGCCCATCGTCGCGGACATGCCTTTAAGTGTGTGTGCCGAGCGGAAAATATTATGAACGATATCTATGTTGTCGGGACTGTTTTCCAGGCTGAGCATGTTGTCATTAAGAGCCTGCAGATGTTCTTTCGATTCGTCGATGAACATCGATAAATATTGGTTCAACTCCACAGAACTGCACCTCCGTCAATTTAACGAGTACTTTCTTTAGCGGCTGCCGTTTTTATCCGTCACCCGTTCGACGAGCTTCGGAGCGATATCTCCCAGAGGAAGGACAAACATGGCGGCTCCGTTCTCCACCGCGACTCGCGGCATACCGTATACGACGCAAGTCTCTTCGGACTCGGCAATCGTGGTCGCCGCTCCGTCCTTTCTTAGTTCACCGATCGTTCTCGCTCCGTCACTGCCCATCCCTGTCATAATAACGGCGTGCCGGGTCAGCTCCTTTAAAAGAAGCAGGGATTGAAAAAGCTTGTCCACGGAAGGACGGTGTCCGGATACCGGCTCGCTCTTGCTCAAAGAAATCCGGTACTTCTTGTCGTCGCCCCTGACAACGGTCATATGCAGCCCGCCGGGAGCGACATAAGCCGTGCCGGCTTCGAGCAGCTGGGCTTCCTCCGCTTCCACTACCCGAACGGCACATTGGTCGTTCAGACGCTGGGACAGCGACTTCGTGAAATTCGGAGGCATATGCTGGACGATAAGAACCGGAGCCGGAAAATCCGCCGGCAGGCCGCTCAGTACTTTCTGCAGCGCTCTGGGTCCTCCGGTCGACGTGCCGATCGCCACAAGATGCTGAAAGCCTCTCAAGCCGCCGGCGCCGGCAGCGCCTGCGGGCTTTCCCGCCTCTTGCGGCGAAGCGGCAGGCCTGCGAGGGACCTCCGCTGCCGGCGAAGGCTTGACGAACGGAGCGGGCGGCTGAACGAATCGCTCGGGCCGTTTCGCCGGTTCGATCGGCGGCTGGTACTGCATACGGGTTTTGACCGCTATTCTTAGCTTTTCATGCAAAAGCTGCTTGACCTTAAATAAATCCAGCGAAATCGAACCCGACGGTTTCCGGATAAAGTCGATCGCACCGAGTTCAAGCGCCCGGATCGTTTCAGCCGCTCCCGACATGGTCAGAGAACTCAGCATAATGACGGGCGTCGGAGTGGCGGCCATAATGCGTTCGAGCGCTTCCAGCCCGTTCATTTCGGGCATTTCAATATCCATCGTAACCGCGTGCGGTTTCAGCTCTTTTGTTTTGTCTACGGCTTCCGCACCGTTCTTCGCGACGGCTACAACACGGAAATTGGGGTCTTCTTCGATCAGATCCGTAATGATCTTCCTCATGAATACCGAATCGTCGACTACCAGAATACGGTACGGCTCCATAGGGTCCCTCCTGAATTGGCTCTAGATGTGAGTAAATTAGCGGCCGATCAGCCGGCTGAGGAAACCTTTAAATCCGCCGGTTGAATCCGCTTTGGGCTGCTGGCCCAGAAATTGGTCGACTAGGACATTCATACTTTTGGCGGCTGGAGAATTCGGATAAGCGATCGTAAAAGGTGTCTGCTCCTTAACGGCCCGCGATACATGATGATCGTCCTCAACGAATCCCAGTGTCTGAAGCTCGACGGACAGAAAGCGGCGGGCCACCATGGCGATCTTCTCGGCCGTTTCTCTGGCCTCCCGGCCGTGAGCGGCCCGATTCACCACGAGCTTGAAGGCTACGCCGGGATCTTCGCTGCGGACCATTTTAATAAGCGCATACGCGTCCGTAATGGACGTGGGCTCCGGCGTCGTAACCACGAGCGTTTCCTGGGCGGCGGCAATGAACCGCTGGGTTTCCTTGGATAGTCCGGCTCCCGTATCGAACAGAATAAAGTCGGCCATGCCGCCAAGTTCCTGGATCTGCTCGGTAAAAGAATCCGCTTCGGAGTCCGACAGCCTCACCAGATCGTAAAGCCCTGAGCCCCCTGCGATAAACTGCAGCCCTTTAGGTCCTGTCTGAACGAGCTCGCCGATCGTTTTTTCCCCTTTTATTAAATGAAGCAGGTTGGCTTTAGAGGAAATCCCCATCAGCACGTCAATGTTGGCAAACCCGATGTCGGCATCGAATATGAGCGTCTTGTATCCCCTGGCCTGCAGGCAGAGTCCGAAATTTAACGTGAAATTCGATTTCCCTACCCCGCCCTTGCCGCTTGTAACGGTAATAATGCGCGTCTTGCGCTCGGGCCCGCCGGTCAGCGCGCCGCCCGGGGACGGCGCATCTTTCTCATGCCTCAAACGAATCAGATTACGCAGTTCCTGGGCTTGGTCACTCATACGAGTAACCCTCCAGCACCGCATCGACAATCCGGTTTTCGTCCGCGACCATGATGTCATCGGGGACGTTTTGCCCGTCCGTCACGTAGGAAAGCCGGATCGGAAATTCATCCAGCAAATTCAGCATGGCGCCGTACGAATACGTTTCGTCCATTTTAGTAAAAAGGACTTTATCTACTTTAAACTTGGAAAAGTTAGCGGTAATGGCTTTCATATCGCTGTATTTTGATGTCAGGCTGAGCACCAGAATCGTTTCGCTCGGCCCCTGGTGCCTGATCAGTGTATTAAGCTCGGACACGTACATCTCGTTGCGGAAATTGCGTCCGGCGGTATCCATGAAGATTACGTCGGCCTCCCGCAAATTGTGCAGCGCTCTCGTCAGATCGGCCGGGGAAAAAACCACTTCCACCGGAACGTCCAAAATATTCGCGTACGTGCGAAGCTGTTCGATCGCGGCTATCCGGTAGGTGTCGGAAGTGATCAGCCCGACTTTGCGGCGCTGCTTCAGCACCTGATCGGCCGCCAGCTTCGCGATCGTCGTCGTCTTACCGACACCGGTCGGCCCGACGATATGGACGATCTTGGAGTCCGCCGAGATCGGCTTGCCCTGCGGCGGCGGGAACAATGCAAGCATCCGCTTGCGAACCGCTTCCGCCGCCTGCCGCGCATCCGCCTCGTCGGCCGAGGCGGCAAGATCTCTTCTGGCGCTTTCGATCAGCTGCCGGACTAGGTCCGGCTGCACTTCCTGCGCCAGCAGATGCTCCTCCAGCCGCCCCCATACGGGGGGCAGCTGGGGCTGTGCGGATGGCCGGGCAAGGCCGGCCATCATGGTCTTGAGATGCTGGAGCTCCGCCAGCATCAGGTCCTCGCGGGCCGCGCTCTGCGCAGCGGCCGCTTCTGCAGCCGCCTCCGCGCGGGAGGCGGCCAGTGCGGCGCGCAGCGCCTCGGCCTGCTCGTCGGCGAAGCCGCCGGTCTGCGGCGCTTCGGCGGACGGCGCGGCCTCCGCCTGCGGCAGGCTCCGCGGCGCCGCCGGGGCCGGCGCGCTCTGCCGCTGGTCTGCGGCAGCCGGCCGGGCCTGCGCGTAAGCGGCTGCGGCAGCCGCCGGAGGGCGCTGCGGTATTACGGGCAGCGCTTCCTCTCCTGCGGGCTGCCCCGCATTCGCCGGCGCCGCGGACCGGGCGTCGGCCGGGCGTTCGCCCTGGCCGACGAAGGATACGGGAGCCTGAGGCGAGGATGGCTGAGCCGGAGCCGGACGTTGGCCCGTTGCCGCTCCGTTCGCGCCGCCAGGCATTTGGCCGGGGGCGGAAGCCCCCGATATCCCCGTGACGGTCTCTGCCTCCACCTCGATCTGCTTCTTGAGAAGACCCGATCCCGCGGGGTCGGTATTCTCTCCTGATCCGTAAGCCGGAACCGTTTCATTTTGCAAGGCGGATTGTCTGAGCAGCAGTTCAGCAAACTCTCTCTGCCTCAGTTCCTGCTCTTTATTGGGACGGGGCGGATCCGCCGCCTTCTCCGCTTCCTCTTCCTGACGTGCTTTGGCAACGGCCGTTACGGCTGCGGCGGCCGCCGCTTTGGAGGAAGGGCGGGCTTGAGCCCCGCCCTCCGGGCCGCTTTTGCCTGAACCGTTCGGGCCCTCTTCCAGCGCCGCAATCACTTCGATGCGTTTTTTTCCGAAGAGTCCCAGGAATCCGCCGGTTTTTACTTCTTTGGTGCTTAAAATAACGGCATCCTTACCGAGATCGGTGCGGATTTTATGAAGAGCGTCCGGCATTGAATCGACAATGTAACGTTTCACTCTCACAAGTTGACAACTCCCATGCTTTGAATTTCTACACTCGGTTCAAGCTCGCTGTAAGACAAAACCGGAATGTCCTGCATGGTACGCTCCAGAAGCTGGCGCAAATACATACGGATCGTCGGTGAAGCCAGAATAACCGGCTGGTGACCGGACTGGACCATTTTGCTCACCTGCTCACCCAGCTTGTGATAAATGACCTGCGAAGAAGACGGGTCGATAGCCAGATACGATCCTTGATCCGTCTGCTGCACGGAATCCGCGATTTTTTTCTCCAGCCCCGGGCCTACGGTAATAACGCGGAGCGAATCCTGCGGAGACGAATACTGCAGTGTGATTTGTCTCGAGAGAGACTGACGCACATATTCCGTCAAAATATCCGGATCTTTGGAGTAAGGTCCGTAATCCGCCAGCGTTTCCAGGATGGTAACCAGATCGCGCACGGAAATTTTTTCCCGGAGCAGTTTCACAAGCACTTTCTGCACGTCGCCGATGGACAGGACATTCGGAATCAAATCGTCCACGAGAGCCGGATAAGCTTCCCTGACGTTGTCGATAAGCGTCTTGGTTTCTTGACGTCCCAGAAGCTCGTGGGCGTGCTTTTTAATAATTTCCGTGAGATGCGTGGCGACAACGGAAGGCGGATCCACCACGGTGTATCCGGATAACTCCGCCCGCTCTTTGGTCATCTCATCGATCCACAGGGCCGGCAGTCCGAACGCAGGTTCGGTCGTCTCGATTCCCGTAACGGACTCGTCTTCGAATCCCGGGCTCATGGCCAAGTAGTGGTTAAGCAGCAATTCGCCGCCCGCAACCGTATTGCCTTTAATTTTGATGATATACTCGTTAGGCCGCAGCTGAATATTGTCGCGGATCCGGATAACCGGAACCACGATACCGAGCTCCAGCGCACATTGTCTGCGGATGAGAATAATCCGGTCGAGCAAATCCCCGCCCTGCTGGGCGTCGGCCAGCGGAATGAGACCGTAACCGAACTCGAATTCGATCGGATCCACCTGCAAGAGGCTGATCACACTTTCCGGGCTCCGTACTTCTTCGATCTGCTGCTCTTCCACCATCTGTTCTTCTTCTACCTGCTTCCGGTTCAAGTTCTGCTGCATCTTTCTTGCCGCAAAAACGAGAAGAACCGCGATAGGAATGGTCGTATACCAATGAATCGGTGTGAAAATACCCAGAAAAGCGATCGTTCCCGCCACGATATACAGCAGCTTCGGATAGGCGGTCAATTGACCGACGATATCGTTACTGAACGTTCCTTCCGAAGAGGCGCGCGTTACGATAATGCCGGAAGCGGTTGAAATAAGCAGGGCCGGAATCTGACTGACCAGTCCGTCACCGATGGTGAGAATCGAGTACGTATGTCCGGCTTCTCCGAACGACATGCCTTTCATCGAAATCCCGATGATCAATCCCCCGATCAGGTTAATCAGGAGGATGATAATTCCGGCAATCGCGTCTCCTTTGACGAATTTACTCGCTCCGTCCATGGCTCCGTAGAAGTCGGCTTCGCGCTCCACTTTTCTGCGGCGCTCGCGTGCCTGCTGCTCGTTGATCATACCGGCGTTCAAATCGGCATCGATGCTCATCTGCTTGCCGGGCATCGCATCCAAGGTAAAGCGGGCCGCCACTTCGGCTACGCGCTCCGAACCTTTCGTGATGACGATAAACTGCACGATAACCAGAATAAGAAACACGATAAATCCGACTACGATATTGCCCGCCGCCACGAAGTTACCGAACGTCTCGACTACGGCTCCCGCTTCGGCATGAGCCAAAATATTTCTGGCCGTCGAAACGTTAAGTGCCAAACGGAACAAGGTCGTTACCAGCAGCAGGGCCGGGAAAATGGAAAACTGCAGCGCTTCCTGCGTATTCATTCCGACCAAAATAATCATCAGGGAGATCGTAATGTTAATAATGAGCAAAAAATCGAGGAGGGCGGTTGGAATCGGCACCACCATCATCAAAATAATCCCGATTACCCCGATCAGTACAACTAAATCTTTTGGTTTCATGTACGGCCCCCCTTTCTACGTTTTCTTCACTTTGCCCTTAATTTTGTATACATAAGCCAGCACTTCGGCTACGGCCTGGAACAGGTCGCCCGGAATCGATTCTTCCAGATCGACCTGAGCGTAGAGCGCCCGTGCAAGCGGCTTGTTTTCCATAATCATAATGCCGTGTTCCTTCGCGATTTCGCGTATTTTCAAAGCCACGTGATCCGTCCCTTTCGCAACCACTTTAGGAGCCTGCATATTGGCCGAATCGTACCGGATGGCTACCGCAAAATGCGTCGGGTTTGTAATAATGACATCCGCCGTAGGAATTTCCTGCATCATCCGCTGCATGGCCATCCGGCGTTGTTTTTCGCGAATTTTCCCTTTGATCAGGGGATCGCCTTCCATTTTCTTGTATTCGTCTTTGATGTCCTGCTTGGACATCCGTATGCTTTTCTCGAATTCATACTTCTGGTACAGGTAATCGAACAAGGCAAGCACGACCAGAACTAATGCGATTTTGAGCCCCAGTGAAAGCGTCAGGGACCATATATAATGAAGCGATTTTTCCAGCGGCACATGACTGAGGCTGAGGAGCTTCTCTTTCTCGTCCCACAACGTCGTATAAACGATGATTCCGATCACGCTCATTTTCAGCATGGACTTCAAAAAATCCACGGCGGAGCGCATTGAAAATATTTTTTTGAACCCTTCAATGGGATTCAGCTTGCTCAACTTGATTTTGAGCGGATCGCCCGTAAAAAGAATTCCGATCTGAAGATAGTTACCCGCCAGGGCAATCACCATCGTCAAGATTAAAATGGGAGCCAGCATAGTCAAAAAATGAATTAACAGCCGGTAAAATAACATCCGTACATTCGCCATCGTCACATCCATCAGCAAATCATGCCTCAGCGTACCCGAGAATAGATCTATCAGCCGATCCTTCATAAATCCGCCGATCATGTAAAACGATAAAAATGAAAAGAACAGGATAAAAGCAGCAGGCAGCTCCATACTTTTCGCCACTTGGCCTTTTTTACGGGCGTCCTGCCTCTTTTTCGGTGTCGCCGGTTCCGTCTTCTCTTGCGAGAACAACTGCAGGTCCAGCTTTAAACGGAGCGGTTCCATACGTATCCTTTCCTTTCCCGTACAGGTGCTACGGAGCTTCCAGCGCTTTGCCGGCCACTAGATTCAGCAGCTTTTGCATCGCTTCGAACATCCGGTCGAACAATTGGTGAAACAAACCGATCAGCTCGGGCATAAGCAGGGCGATCAGGAAAAACCCGATGATGATCTTCAGCGGCACCCCGACTACGAAAATGTTGAACTGGGGAGCGACGCGCGTCAGTAAACCCAAACCGAGGTCCGTCAAAAACATCGCTGCGACAACAGGGGCCGCAAGCTGCATCGACAGAGCGAAAACACTCGAAAATGTTTTCACCAGAAATTCGGTGATTTGTCCCCCGTAAAGCTGAGCAAACAAATTGTTGGACAGCGGTATCCATTCATAGCTGTTCATGATGCCCTGCAGCATAAAGTGATGACCGTTGAAGCTCAGCAGCAGCAGCATGGCAAGCATGTACTTCAAATTGCCCATCAAGGGTACGGTGGTTCCCGACATAGGATCAATCACGTTGGCCATCCCGAGTCCGATCTGCATATCGATAAAGGAACCCGCGATCTGTACGGCCGTAAAAAACAGATAGGCGATAAAACCGAGCAGCAGGCCGACGATTATTTCCCGGATGACCAGCAGGACATACTGCGCGTCCATCGGAACCAGCTGGGACGTCCCTTGAGCCGCCGTTACGATCAAAGTCAGAAATAAAGCGAGTCCGATTTTGAACATACTCGGCACATTTCGGGACGAGAAGAGCGGTACGACGACAAGGAACGAGGTCATTCGACAAAAAATCAGCATAGCGTTGGGCAAAAGTTGAAACCAAAGCTCCATGGCCGCCTACCCGATATATTGATGAAGATTGTTGAACAGATTGAATGTAAAGTCGACCAGCGTGTTCAAAATCCAGGGCCCGAAAATTAAGACCGAAAGCAGGACCGCCACGATTTTCGGCACGAATGCAAGCGTCTGCTCCTGAATTTGAGTCGTAGCCTGAAAGATACTGATGATAAGACCGACCGCAAGGGCGATCACCAGCATCGGAGCGCTGGCTTTCAGCACCGTATAGACCGCTTCGCCGGCCAGCTTAATGATAAATTGCGAACTCATGTTAGGTGACCTCCAGCTTCCGCGTTCATGTACTGTAACTGAGGAGCAGCGATTTAACAACCAGATACCAACCGTCCACCAGAATAAACAGCAGGATTTTGAACGGCAGCGATATCATAACGGGCGGCAGCATCATCATCCCCATGGCCATCAGCGTACTGGCGATAACCATATCGATAACCAGGAAAGGGATAAAGATCATAAAGCCCATTTGAAACGCCGTTTTCAGCTCGCTGATGGCATAAGCCGGAACAAGGGCTGTCAGCGGTGTGTCTTCGACTCCTTTGGGAGCCTCCGCCTTCGTGTAATCCAGGAAAAGCTTCAAATCTTTAGGCCGGGTATGATTCCACATGAACTGCTTGATGGGAACGGACGCTTTTTGAAGAGCCTGCGTCTGGTTGAGTTCCCCCTTCATGTAGGGCTGGACGGCCGTATCGTTAATCTGTCCCAGCGTCGGTGCCATAATAAACAGGGTAAGAAACAGGGCCAGTCCGATCAAAACCTGGTTAGGCGGCATCTGCTGCGTCCCGAGAGACGTGCGTACGAACCCCAGCACAATGACGATTCTCGTAAAGCTGGTCATCAGAATCAGAAATGAAGGCGCGAGACTCAGAACCGTCAGCAGCAAAATGACGCTGATTGTGCTGGAGGCTCCGGAAGCACCGCTTCCCGAATCTACGTTGACGCTTATACCGGGAATCGGATTCTGCGGGTCCGGAGCGGCATAAGCCGTATCCCCTGCCCATCCGACGAACACAAGTAAAGCAAGCAGAATAATAAAAATTCCTTTATTTTTGCTCATTTGACTTCAACCGATCTTGTTCGTTTTCTTCCTGCAGCCATTCTTCAACGCTTTTGTTGCGCTGGGCGACATTCTGCAGTTTATCCTGAAAGACCTGGTGAAAGTTCGGCGTAAGCTCTTCTTCCTCCACCGCGTTAGTTTCACCTGGCTTTTTGCGTATTTTTTCAAGCCATTTGCCGACGGTAATAAATTCCGTTGCCGCCCGGGTTTGTGCCGTAATTTGCTCTTTCAGTCTCGCCGCCTCGCCGGCATCGGCTATTTTCTCAAGAAGCTGGATATTATCTCCGACTCCGACGATGTACAGCGAATCGCCGATTTCGACGACTTGGATCGACTTGTTTTGGCCGAGTGGAACTCCACCCAGCGACTGCATGGCACGTCCGAAGCGGAATCCGCTTTTTTTCGACAACATCTTCATAATGCCGTAAAAAAGACCGATGATAAGGAGGAGAAAGAAAATCACTTTTCCGATCATCACGATCGAATCCATACTCCCCGTCTCTCCTGTTCCCGGACCGGGCCCGATGTTGCCGCCCGACCCAGGTGTCCCAAAACAAACGGAAGTCCAGAACGGCAGCTGAACGATCAGTCCTGCCGTTGCCAGAAGCAGCTTTCCTGCCTGTTTCTTCAAGCTTCACATTCCTTCCTTATTAAAAAGCTTACGCTTAGCCCATTGTTTTCTTAATGGCTTCGATAACACGGTCCGCTTGGAAAGGTTTCACGATAAAATCCTTGGCGCCGGCTTGAATCGCATCGATTACCATCGCCTGCTGTCCCATCGCCGAGCACATGATCACTTTGGCGTTAGGATCGATTTTTTTGATCTCTTTCAGCGCATTGATTCCGTCCATTTCAGGCATGGTGATATCCATCGTCACCAGGTCGGGACGCAGCTCTTTGAATTTTTCTACGGCTTGCAGGCCATCGTTTCCTTCACCGACAACTTCATACCCGTTCTTCGTTAAAATGTCGCGAATCATCATTCTCATAAATGCTGCGTCGTCCACGATCAAAATTCTGTTCCCCATGATAAAATAATCCTCCCAAAAGATAGTTATTGTATTTTTTGAATGCGATCCCACTGACTGACGATATCGGTTACGCGAACGCCGAAGTTCTCATCGATAACGACGACTTCTCCCTTGGCGATCAATTTGTTGTTGACCAGAATATCAACCGGTTCACCGGCCAGTTTGTCCAGCTCGATGATCGAACCTTGCGAAAGCTCCAAAATGTCTTTGATCACTTTCTGCGTTCTTCCCAGCTCTACCGTTACTTTCAGAGGGATATCGAGCAGCAGATTCAGGTTCGTGTCGTCCGACTGGCTGTATCCTCCCTGCTGAAGATTGGAGAACTGGACCGGCTGTACGTTAACATTCCTGTTCATTCCTCCGTAGTTTCCTCCCTGTGGTGCGTGATTCATCGGCTGCTGTGCGTATGACTGTTGTGCAGGCGGTTGATTCATCGGCATCGGGTTGCCCCCCATCGAAGGATTCGTATACGGCGCTTCTGCCGGGTTTGTATATGGCGGTTCCGGAACCGGCTGCTGATAAGCTTGAGCGTTCGGATCCGCTTGCGCCTGGCTGGTGACAGCTGGCGGCGGAACTTCTTCGCTGACTGCGGCCGCCGTTTCTTCGTGAACCTCTTCGGAACCCCCGCCCATCAGGATATTTACCATTTCTTTGGAAAAATCGACGGGAAGAAGCTGCATGATGGTCGAATCGATAAGGTCCCCGATTGTCAGTCTAAAGGATATCTTTATAAATACGTCTTCGTTCGGCAGTTTTCCTTCTCCATTCGACAGATTCAAAATATCTATTCCCGGCGGGGAGATATTCACGAACCGGTTGAATATCGTGGACATCGAAGTCGCGGACGAACCCATCATCTGATTCATGGCTTCCTGAACGGCGCTGACGTGAATTTCAGACAACTCGTCGCCTTCCACATGACCGTCTCCGCCCATCATCAGATCGGCAATGACTTGAGCGTCGCGAGTCTTGATCACGAGCAAATTGATACCGTCAAAGCCGTCTACATAGTTGACATGAACGGCAACGTGCGGTTTGGGAAACTCGTTAACCAGCTGTACGCGCGGAATGCACGATACTTTAGGGGTCGTAATGTCCACTTTCTTGCCGAGTAGAGTGGATAATGCCGTCGCTGCGCTTCCGAACGTGATGTTGCCGATCTCTCCCAGAGCGTCCTGCTCCAGCGAGGATAAGTAATCATCGATATTCGAAGAAAGAGAAGAAGATGGATTATCGTCGGAACGCTCATCTACCGCCTGCTTCAACAGCGCGTCTATTTCCTCCTGCGACAAATAATCTTTACTCGTCATGTTCTTCTGCTCCTTCATTTACAATTTCGCCGATTTGAACGGCCATTTTGCTCTTGGTTGTACCAGCGCTGCCTGTAAATTTAAGCTTCTCGCCGACTTTGATGTGCAGAGGCTCGTTTACCGGCTTGTTCAAAGTAATAACATCCCCGGGCTGCAGATTCAGAAACTCGTGAATCGTAATCTGCGATTCTCCCAGCTCTGCGATAATGGGCAGCTTGGCCTGAGTCAGCCTGTCCTGCAAAATTTCGACTTCCTCGGGAGCCCGGCTTTTCTTCTGGGACACAAACCAGTGGTGCACCGACAGGCGGGGCATGATCGGCTCGATAACGACATGCGGGATACACAGGTTGATCATCCCGGTCGTGTCGCCGATTTTGGTACTTAGCGAGATCAGCGCGATAGTTTCATTGGGGGAAACGATCTGCATAAACTGCGGGTTCGTTTCCAGGGCTTCAAGCCGCGGAGAAAGATCGATAATCGTCTTCCATGCTTCCTGGAGGCTCTCAAACGCCCGGCTGAAAATCCGCTCCATCACGATCGTCTCGATTTCAGTCAAAGCCGAAATTTTCTGAGGAGACACGCCGACACCGCCAAGCAGCCTGTCCAGCATCGCGTACGCCACGTTCGGGTGTACTTCCAGAACCATTCTTCCCTCTAATGGCTCTGCTTCAAAAATGTTCAAGATCGTCATTTTGGGAATCGAGCGGATAAACTCATCATAAGGAAGCTGTTCGACCTGAACGACATTGATCTGGACAAACGTTCTTAGCTGTGCCGAGAAATAAGTCGTCAAGTACCGGGCAAAGTTTTCATGAATCCGGGTCAAGCTCCGGATATGGTCTTTGGAAAAGCGTACGGCCCGTTTGAAATCATATAATCGGACTTTTCGCTGCGTATCTTCTTTCTTGAGTTCCTCTGCATCCATTTCACCGGAAGAGAGAGCTGCCAGAAGAGCGTCGATTTCATTCTGTGACATAACATCAACCATAAGAGTCACCCCCTTTGTGCGTATCCGATCTATGTAAAAGGCTACTCAAGTACAATATCGGTAATATTAATGCGCCTTATTTTTCCTTCATTAAGAAGCGGATTAAGCTTGTTAATCAGTGCGGTGGTCAAGTTATCCTGCCCTTTGCTGCCTGAAATCTGATCGGAGTTCATGTCAGAAAGAGTCCGGATGATTGTTCCTTTGATACGGGAATCAATCAGATTTTCGAAATCCGTTTTTGCTTTTTTGTTTTCCAGCTCAAAAGCCAGACTGATTTTCACGAAGCTGCCCTGACTGGCCAGGTTTGTCGTAATGTCTTTCATAATGACGGTATTTTCTTTGATCTCTGCCGACGTTTGAACCTTCTCTTCACCGGCGGATTCCGATTTATTGTCCATAACCGTCCATAAAACGAATGCAGCCGTCAAGACTAATGTGATGGCGACAAGAATAGAAACCAGCATCAGAAAAAATCGATTTTTAAGCACTACAAGCCCTCCGTATTCGCCGACTTGATCGTTGCTTGCACCGCACCGATCCGTTTCAAAAATTGTTCCACCATCTCTGTGACCGCTGCCTCTTTTTCAAGGACCATAATTTTCTTTCCGTTAATCAACGTAATCACGGTGTCCGGTGTTTCTTCCATCATTTCAATCATAAGCGCGTTGATCACTAACGGCTTGCCGTTCATTCGGGTCAAACGTACCATGGTTCCCTCCATAGGTTCCAGGAGGGGGACCAGGCCCCCTTACCTTTTACCTTTGCCTATTATTAGCGTTTCAGGTTAACGATCTCTTGCAAAATTTCATCCGACGTAGTGATAATCCGGGAGTTCGCCTGGAAGCCGCGCTGAGACACGATCATTTCGGAAAACTCCTCGGTCAGATCGACGTTGGACATTTCCAGCTGTCCGGCGATGATAGAGCCTGTGCCTGTCGCTTCGTTAGCCGGCGTCCAGTCGGCCAGATCAGTAATAGGTTCCATAGCGGCATTCGGAGAATATTCGTACAGATTTCCACCGGCTTTCGTTAAGCCGCCGGGATTGGCGAATTTAACGACTGCAATGTTATAATCGGAAACCTCAGGAACTCCATTAATTACCTGTACAATTTTTCCGTCCTGGGAAATAGAAAACTTAGTAGCTGCTGCGTCCAATTGGATAGGCTCTCCGGCAGTGGATAACAGATACAATCCATCCGGATTCACGATGAAATTATCCGCATCTACCGTAAAGTTCCCTGCACGAGTATAGTAGGTCGGGACATCACCCATTGCAGCCGATCCAACCGCGAAGAATCCGTTCCCGTCAATACGCAAATCGGTAGGAACGTTGGTCGTCATTGCGCTTCCGCCGGTATGAATCGTATCGATGGCTGCCGTCGCAACGCCAAGACCGACCTGCTTGGCATTGACCCCGCCTTGCGTGCCTCCTCCGTCCGGAGCCGTTACGCCTGATACCGTCTGACTCAGAATGTCCTGGAACATGACCCTTCCTTTTTTGAAGCCTGTCGTGTTCACGTTGGCAATGTTATTGCCGATTACATCCAGCTTTGTCTGAAAACCGCGCATACCCGAAATACCGGAGTACATGGATCTTAACATTTGTTGTTCCTCCTCTTATGTCGCCCGCCTGGGTGGGCATCTTCCTTTAAAGCCGCTTCTATCGGTCCGCAGCTTTCAGGGCCTCCTGCCTAGGTCCGGCCCGCTTTGGTGTGTAAAGTTCTATGAAATGATGACAGCACTGTCTATTTGCGTAAAAACCTGATCCTGCAGCTTGGCTCCGTCCAATGCCGTAATTACCGTCCGGTTCGGGACGTTTACGATGAGAGCCGTTCCTCCAAGCACCATGAGCGTATCTTTGGCGCCCTTGGCAGCCGCTTTATCAATCGCATGCTCAAGCTTGGTTAACTGCTCGTTGTCGATTTGAATTCCACGCTGTTTTAAGCGTGTCTCCGCATGATGACTGAACTTGACCAGTTCGCTGTGCAGAAGCTGATCGAATTCGGAGCGTCCCGCAGCCGTTCTCGGACTACCGTTTCGCTGAAGAGGTGCCGGCGGAGTGGGATATAGTCTTCCTACCGTAATACGTTCGGTCATGGCGCAGGAACCGCCGGCTTGGAGTTTTCTATCTTAAGAACTTCCTCCAGCTTGACTTCTTTCCCGCCTACCGTCGCGTACTGCACACCGTCCCGGACGATAATAGACTCGACGACTCCGTCGGCCATCACCGTTTCGCCGCTGTCCGTTTTGCTCATCCAGCTGATGTCTTTCCCGATCAGACTCGAAGTGAATCCGAGCGAAGAACGGAGCAATTTCATTTCGGACGCCATATTCGACAACTGCTCAACCGAAGTGAACTGGGCCATTTGCGCCACAAACTCTTTATCCTGCATAGGCTGCATAGGATCCTGATTTTGAAGCTGGGTGATCAGGATTTTAAGGAAATCATCCTTGCCGAGGATCGAGCCGTCTTTCTTGTCTTTGGCTTTCGAGGCCGCGCTTGCCGTACTCGTTGTTGAGCCCGTTTTGCTCAAATCTCCCCAAAGTTCTGCCATTGCTGCACCTCCTATCTAAGCTGAGTTATGTCAATCTCGATTAAGCCGAGGTTTCGAAGGAATTTCCCAAAGCCGCTTTTCTCGTTTCCTCCAAAATTTTCAGCTCTTCGTTCCACTCTGTCATCTCTTCGGAATTGTTCTGGTTTCCGCCGCCGCCGCGCTGCTGTAGAAACTGCTGCGAAGACTGCTGTTGTCTGGAATCTTGGAACATCGTGGAAGACATCGTGTTTTGGCCGACTTCCATTTTGTCTACCTGAACGCCTTGACTATGCAGGGATTGTCTCAAGTGTGCGAGTTGGCTTTCGAGAAGCTCTTTTCCCAGCGCCGTATCCGCTGTAAACTGGGCAACCAGTTGTCCGTTTTGCATTGTCAGGACCACGTCGATGGTTCCCAAATGCTGAGGCCGGAGCGAAAGCTTAGCTTCCGAGAAGCCGTTCCCCATCTTCAGACTCATGCGTTTAACCATGAACTGACTCAGTTCTTGAGCGAAATTTTGAGCCGAAATCGTGGGAGCCGCCGCTTTAGCCGCCTGCTCAGGAAGAGCCGTCTTCATGCCTTCTTGCAGACCTGTCAGACCGTTTGCTGCCGGCTCATTTTCGGATGCCGGGGAAGTGGATGTCTGTGCGGTTTCAACGGTTTCGTGAGCCGCTTGTCTCACCGTATTCCAGACGCCGGTTCTTGCAGCCAGCAATTCCAGTGAAGCTTTGGCGCTGCCCGTCTTCATAACGGTCATAACCGGTGCCGCTGCATCAGGATCACTGTCGGCCGCACCCGCAGGGATTACTAAGTCCGCTTGTTCAGCCGCCTTGGCCGCTGTTTTGCCGGCTGTACCCGCCTGCTGGTTTACTAGCGACGGCAGGGCCGCTTCTACGAGCTGCTTGAATTCCGCTGACAGCTGCTGCAGAACAGGATGATCCGGCTGCTGCTTAAGCATCGCCGTCAAATCCAAAACGGTCTTTTGCAGTTTCAATGAAGCATCACCGTTATCAAGCTGAACAGCCTGAAGCCCGGTTTGCTGCGTCCCGCTTAACAGTTGAAGCAGAGCTGAAGCATTGTTCGTCCACTGCTGCATCGCATCGGACTGGCTGAGCTGACTGAACAGCTCCGGACTGCTCTGAATACTGCTGAGCAAAAGGTCCGCCATTCCTTCCGTTCCCGTTTGACCTTCCATATCGCTCAAAGCTTCCTGAACGGATACCGGGAGGAAAGGAATCACTTGAAGCAGGCCGGCCAGGATGGAATCGACGGGGCTGGCATTGTCCCCAACCGCTTCTTTCTGAAGCTGGCCGCTCATCACCTCTTGGAAAGTTCCCGCATCGCCCTTGCCGCTTCCTGCTGATGTCGCAGCCGCTGCTGTAGTCTTTGCCGTTCCCGCTTTAACCGCCGTAGATCCTGCCGACGGTGCGGACGGAGTCGTGCTTGCTACTGGCATTTCCATGTTTTTATATTCACCTCCTTTCATTAAAAATCTATGGAACCAGATTGCCGGTAATGGAAGCGGCGGTTTCCTTGCTGATGCCAGCGATTTCGCCCATTAAAGCGGCTCGCTTGCTCGTATCCATCTCCCTCAGGATCGTTAACACCTGACCCGAGTTCTTACCGTACATATCGGTTAATACTTTCGCGGCTTTGGAAGCGTCCATCGACGCGAACGTCTGGCTCAGCTCAGCCGAAGTCATCTTCTTTTGTGCGGAATCCGGCTTTTGCTGGAGAACGAGCCGATCCTGGAGAGCCGCGATCTTTTGATCCTGCGAAGAAGTGAGGTCCTTTAGTGCGATCGAAGCGTCGGCCGCTTTCTTCGGGTCCATTTTTTCGAGCACCTTCACCCGCTCGTCTGTTTTCATCGCATTCAGAACGAGGATCGTTTCCTGCGGGCTCAGGTTTTGAATGATTTGCGCCGCCTTGCTCGGCATCATTTTCGCATAAACCGAGGCAAGCTCCCGTACTTTTTTGTCGTACTCTTCGTCCTGCTTGGCCAGCTCTTTATCTTCCAGCTCGGCCTTTTGCTGTTTGAGATCCAGAATCGTTTTATCCTTCTGGGCACTCGTCTGATCCGCTTTGTCCAGCTCTGTTTTAAGTTCCTGCACCTTGCTGTTCAACTGCTCGATTTCTTTCGTTTTCGTCTTTACTGCATCTTCTTCCGTCCCTTTAGCTGCGGGGGTGCTTTCCGCATCCTCTTTCGGCAGGGGAATCATTTCCCCCACCACCGGGATTTTGTTCAGCGTCCGCTGGACAGTTTTCATCACATCGTAATCAAAAACGGATAGAAGAACACCAAGAAGAACGGCCGTAAACACGAACGGGATCAGAAACCAGACCAGAAAACGTTCCAATTTACCGCCCGAGGACGACTCTGTGCCTGTTTCTTCCATGACGCCTCCTCCTTTCGTGCGGGTTTACTGATAGGACAACCGGATATGCCGGTTGGATGCAATTTCGTCCAGCGCCTCTTGCTCCTTTTTCAGAACAAAACCGGTAAACTGCTCCAACGCTTTATCCCGCGCTTTCGTCCAGACTTTCTCGTCGACCATTTTGTCGTTCAGGAGGTCTCTGTTCTGATTCACATGGCGCTGGGCTTTGGAGACATCGTGACGCTTGCGCGCAATCAGATGCTCGATGTGATCCACATAAGACTGCAGCTGACGAATCTCCAGCATGGAAACCGGCCGCATGGAAGCTTCCAGCATTTTCTCCTGGGCTTCGTTCTTGAGACGAACCAGCTCTTGAAGAGAGCTTTCTTCGTGATTCAGGTTGCCGATGGCAGTAGAAAGATTCCACTCCGCCTGCGAACGCTCATTATTTTTCAAATTTACGATCTGCTGAAACGCATACTGGAATTTCATATTAGCCTCATCCTAACGAAAAATGATCGATCAAGCGCTGTTGGGCTTCTTCCAACGTCACTTTTTCATTGGTTTTTTGTTTAACAAAATCAAGGATCTCATCCATATACTGAAGGGAAATATCAATTTCTTGATTCGACCCTCTCTGGTACGCCCCCAAATTTATCAAATCTTCCGAATCCTTATAAACAGAAAGCATTCGTTTGAGATGAGACGCAGCGTCGAGCTGCTCTTGGGTAACGATTTCTTTCATAACCCGGCTTACGCTGGCAAGAACGTTAATCGCGGGATATTGGCCTTTGTTGGCGATATTCCGGTCCAAGACGATATGACCGTCCAGAATACCACGAACCGCATCCGCGATAGGCTCATTCATATCGTCACCGTCCACCAGCACTGTGTAAAAAGCCGTAATCGAACCTTTCAAACCGGTTCCGGACCGTTCAAGCAGCTTGGGCAGAAGCGCGAAAACCGAAGGTGTGTATCCTCTCGTCGCCGGAGGCTCTCCTACCGCCAGACCGACTTCACGCTGTGCCATCGCGAAGCGTGTTACGGAATCCATCATGAGCATGACGTTCATCCCGCGGTCCCGGAAATATTCGGCGATGCTCGTTGCGATGAAAGCTCCTTTGATCCGGACCATCGCCGGCTGGTCCGACGTAGCGACGATCACGACAGAACGCGCCAGGCCTTCCGGCCCGAGATCTTTCTCGACGAATTCCAGAACCTCGCGGCCCCGTTCTCCGATAAGCGCGATCACGTTAACGTCCGCCGACGTGTTTCTCGCAACCATGCCGAGCAGGGTGCTTTTGCCCACACCGGAACCGGCGAAAATACCGACCCGCTGCCCCTTGCCTACGGTCAGCAGCCCGTCAATCGCACGGACACCGACGCCGAGAGGCTCTTGAACCCGAGGTCTTGACAAAGGATTGCTTGGGACATTGTTCGTCGAAACATGTGCCATTCTTGACGGTAAGAACGAACCGTCCAAAGGCTGGCCGAGACCGTTCAACACTTTACCGAGCAGCTCGTGACCGACCTGCACAGTCAGCGGTTTGCCTGTACCGACCACATCGCAGCCGGGGCCTATCGCTTCCAGCTCGCCAAGCGGCATGAGAATGACCTTGTTCCCTCTGAATCCGACCACTTCCGCCATCAGCGGCTGATTGGATTTATGAGGATAAATGTGGCAAAGCTCGCCGATACTTACATCCGGACCTTCCGATTCAACGGTCAAACCGATCACTTGCGTCACTTTGCCGTTTACACGGACAGGATCCATTTGTCTCAGAAAGTCTACATATTTGCCTGCATTCGGGCTTGCTTGACTCATGATTCGTCACCTTCACCGTGAAGGGCGATCCGCTGCAAAGCCAGCTTAATCTCGTGAAGCTGCGTATCGATACGGGCATCGATGCTTCCGAACGTGGAACGGACTACACAGCCTTCATCACGTACACTCGCATCCGGTATGATTTCCAGTTCAGCCTGCGAGTCGATCGCCGACAGCAGTTCTTCGCGCGCATCCTGAATGTAAGCGAAGTGGCGGGGTGCCACGCAGAGTGTGATCGTTCCGCTCTCTTTGCGACGGGCCAGTACGCTGCGGATCGTTTCGACAATCCATTCCGGCGATACGGTCAACTGCTTGGAAATGATTTTCTCCGCTATGGAGCAGCTTAGTTCGATGAGAAAAGGCTCCGCTTCCTGAATCATCTGCTGTTTCACCTGATAAGCCTGCTGCAGTACCTGCCGTGCTTCCGATAACATGTCATCGTACTGCTGGCTGACATCCTGACGGGCTTGTTCCAAGCCTTCTTGATAACCCGTTTCGTAACCGGTTGTCCGGGCCTGCTCCTGAAGCTGCTCATCTTCTTCGCGCCGCTGCTGCCACCAGGCTTCGATCTCGGCTTCCGTCTGTTCTTTCAGATCGGACACTTCCTGGATCGCCTGCTGCATGTGGGTTTGAGCAAAAGATTCCGCATCTTCGAGAATGTGGCGTTTCAAGTTTTCCGCTTCACTCAGCTGCGCTTCTTCTTCGGGTGTGAACCGCGGTTCATCGTCCGCAAGCTCGGGCTGAGGCGTGTAAATCGGTTTAACCGGTACCCGGTAAGCATTTGTCTCATCCGCAGGAGCATAATGAAAAGGCTTTAGGACGTTAGACAATAATATCGTCTCCTCCACCGCGTGCGATGATGATTTCTCCGGATTCTTCTAGGCGGCGAATCGTTGATACGATCCGGGTTTGCGCTTCTTCGACATCGCGCAGCCGAACCGGGCCCATAAATTCCATTTCTTCTTTGAACGTTTCCGCCATCCGTTTGGACATGTTGCGGAAAATAGCTTCGCGGACTTCTTCGCTCGCCACTTTAAGCGCAAGCTGAAGGTCGGCATTTTCGATATCGCGGATAATGCGCTGAATGGAACGGTTGTCCACATTGACGATGTCCTCGAAAACGAACATCCGCTTCTTGATCTCCTCGGCAAGTTCGGGATCTTGAATTTCAAGCGAATCCAGGATGGTACGCTCCGTACCTCTGTCTACGCCGTTCAAAATTTGAACGATGGAAGAAATACCGCCGGCCGATGTGTAATCCTGTGTAACGGTAGCCGAGAGTTTCTGCTCCAGCACTCTCTCCACTTGAGAAATCACTTCCGGTGACGTGCTGTCCATCAGAGCGATCCGTTTCGCGACGTCCGCCTGCTTCTCCTGCGGCAGCGAAGACAAAATGATCGAGGCTTGTTCCGCCTGTAAGTAGGAAAGGACGAGTGCGATCGTTTGCGAATTCTCGTTTTGGATAAAGTTCAAAATTTGTGCAGGATCCGCTTTTCGGGCAAAATCGAACGGTCTTACCTGCAGATTAGCCGTTAGCCGGTTAATAATGTCGACGGCTTTGTTGGAACCGAGCGCTTTCTCAAGAATTTCCTTCGCGTAGGCGATACCGCCTTGGGAGATATATTCCTGTGCCCGGCAGATTTGGTGGAACTCCGATAAAATCGATTCTTTCTCTAATGCGTCTACCTTGCGTACATTTGCGATTTCGAGGGTAAGCTGCTCAATTTCATCTTCGCGCAAATGCTTGAAAATTTGAGCAGAAACTTCCGGTCCGAGGCTGATAAGCAGAATCGCCGCTTTTTGCCTTCCCGTTAACCCCTGCTGTATTGCTCCTCTTGCCAAACACCCACACCTCTATTCATCCACCAGCCATGTTCTAAGCAAATTGACAAATTCGTCCGGCTTTTTCTTGGCTAGCGTCTCTAATTGCTTGCGTACTTGATTTTCGTTGGAGACATTCTCGATATCGATCGTAGGATATTCCACTTTTGCCGGTGCAAGGTCGAGCTCATCCTCTTCTTCTCCAGCTTTTTTCCTTCTTCTGATGGCATACATGCCGAGCGCGCCGAGCAGCAGAGCAGCCAGTCCGATTCCGCCGTACAGAAGATATTGCTGCAAATTCGTACCCGCAATTCCGGTTGGTGTTACGAATGTTTGAGGAACGACTTTCACTTTGTCCTGAATTTGAGCCGGCGTGTATTCCACCTTGTTGTCGGCAAGCGCCGCACGAACAATGTTCGCCATTTGACCTTCGATAAGACCTTTCAGATCCGCTACCGCGGCCTGGTCTTTCCCGGCTGAATCAAATCCGATATTGATGCTGATATCTTTGACGACATAAGGTGTCTGGATGATATCGTTCGTAATGCGGTTAATTTCGTAATTGACCGTCTTGCTGCTTTCTTCGGAGTTGGCATTTCCGGATGCCGCGCCTCCCGGATAACCCGGAACGTCCGTCTGACCGGTTCCGGCCACTCCCCCTGTGTTTCCTCCTGTGCTTGTTGAAGTTTTAGAGGATTCCTGGGTAGAAATTTCAAGTCCCTTCTTGTCTTCCACATTCGGAGGCGTAACCAGATTTTCCGTCGTTTTCTTCTGATCGAAGTTCATCGTCGAGAAAACACTGACCACAACCTTATCGGGACCGAGCATTTTGTTAAGCAGATTTGTAATATTTCCCTGAACGCTTGTTTCAAACTTGCGTCTGATGTCGAATTGATTCTGAACCAGGCCCGATGTGCTTTGACCGCCGTTCGTTTCCTTGGAGTAAGCCAGGAACTGACCGTACTGGTCGGAGATCGTTATGTTCTGCAAAGGCAAATTTTTAACACTGTGAGAAACCAGGTTATAAATCGTATCCACTTGCCCTTGATCCAGCGAGTAGCCCTGCTTGACGTTCAATACGACCGATGCCGTGGCTTCCTGTTTCTGGTTGGCGAGGAAAACCGTCTCATCCGGCATCGAAATCAGAACTTTCGATTTGTCCACCGCTTCGTTGGAATTGATAAGCTGCTGAAGCTCACCCTGCACCGCGCTTAAATATTTCACCTTGAACTCGTTGTCCGTCATTCCGAAAGCACTATCCGAAGCGAATGCGTCGTAACCGATCGAGCTTCCTTTGTTCAAACCTTGCGACTCAATGCCCAGCTTGACATTGGCGACTTCGTTTTTCGGAACTTCAATGCTTTTGCCGTCCGTACTCAGGTTGTAAGGAATTTTCGCCGTGTCCAGATACCCTTTAATCGCGGCGGCATCCGCCGGCTGGAGATTCGTATATGCCAGTGAATATTCCGTTTTCGCGAGATTGTAGCTGATAATTCCAATAGTCAATAGGAGAACGAGCAATGCCGCTACAAAAGTAAGCTTGGTCGTTTTGCTATATTGATTCCAATACTGTTTGACTTTCTCCCAATATTGGAGCAATCTTTCGTTCACAATGTCACCCCATCCGATTCAATCAATGTCGATCATGGTTCAGCCGCCGTTAGAGCTGCATCCTCATGACTTCCTGATAAGCTTCCACGACTTTATTGCGCACCTGGACGGTGAACTCTAAACCGAGCGATGCTTTTTCGGAAGCAATCATCAATTGATGGACGTCCGATAATTCCCCTTTGGCAAACTGTTGGTTGAGTCCGTCTACCGTATGCTGATCCGAATTCAACCCGTTCATGGCTTCGCTGAGAAAAGAGGAAAACTGCTTTGTAAATTGGGAGGCACTTGCAGGCTCGCTCCCCACCGGCTGCTTTATTGTCTGCACCGGAGAAAATGCATTTAGATAAGTCGGGTTTACCACACTCATTCTCCTTTTTTATCTTTTATCATCTGCCGATTTCAAGCGCTTTTGAGATCATGCCTTTGCTTGCGTTAAGAGCGGTTACGTTTGCTTCATATGACCTTGTGGCGGAAATCATATCCACCATTTCCTTGGCGACGTCGACGTTCGGCATCATCACATACCCTTGCTGGTTGGCATCCGGATGCGTAGGATTGTAAACCTGCTTGAACGGCGTGGTATCTCCGGAAATACCGGAAACCCGAACCCCCTGCCCCGTCCCGTCCGTCATTGCCGTGTTTAGCATTTGGGCGAACGTTGGCTGGTTTTTCGGTTCAACCGAAACGATTTTGCGCTGGTAGGGTGTCCACTGCCCGTTTACGAATGACGCACGGGTCGTATCCGCATTCGCGATATTCGAAGAGATGACATCCATTCTTAGACGCTGCGTCGTTAAAGCCGATGCACTGATGTCAAAACTATTCGTAATTCTCATCCGTTATCTTCTCCCATCCATCGCAATTTTGAGCTTACGGAACTCGTTGTTCATTTCTTGTATCATCGTGTTGTATTTAAGCTGATTTTTGGCCATCAATGACATCTCGTAATCCATGTCGACGTTGTTTAAATTGTTGTTCATCAAACTGTTCGGATCTGATTCAACAATCGCTTGGCCGGGTAAGTTGGTATTAGACGGAATCTGAAGGTGTCTTGAATCAGTGCGTCTTCCTTCCAATACCGGCTGGTTACCGGTCATTTTCTCCTGAAGCAGTTCCTCGAACAGAACGTCTGACCTTTTAAAATGAGGAGTGTCGGCGTTGGCCACATTGTTGGAAATCACCCGCTGCCGGAGGGCTGACGCATCCAGCGATTTCTCCATCCACTGAAATCCGGCTTGGTTTAGCAAGAACATGGTTACCCCACCTTTTATATCTTTATGAAACTAAATTCCATAATGTAACTTCACATTCCTCCTAACTTCGACACAAGGATTATTCAAAGTGTGTACATTATGTAGAATAATGTTGCTAAAATTATCATGAAGAAAAGTCTGGAAATAGACAATGAGAAAAAAGCCCTATCTTTAGGAAGATGGGCCTTTGTTTGGTTCACGTGCAAGTATGAAATTTTTGTTACATTTTGGACTTAACTTGGTCAATCGCCTGCATCAATTGTTCATTCAATATGCGAATATACGTTCCTTTCATTCCGAGGGAACGCGTTTCGATAACACCCGCGCTCTCCAGTTTACGGAGCGCATTTACGATCACGGATCGAGTGATTCCGACACGGTCTGCAATCTTGCTTGCAACGAGAAGTCCTTCTTTTCCTTCTAATTCTTCGAAAATATGCTCCACTGCCTCCAGCTCGCTGAACGACAACGAACCGATGGCCACCTGAACCACTGCCTTGCTTCTTGCCTCCTGCTCAACCTCTTCCGCCCGCATATGAAGAATCTCCATAGCTACGACTGTCGACCCATACTCTGCCAATATATAATCATCATCTGTAAAGGCAGAGTGCGTTCTGCATAGGACTAAAGTCCCAAGTCTGTCGCCGCCCCCTAAAATCGGTACAATGGTGAAGTAGGTATATTCTCTTAAATTCTTCATTTCTTCCACAAAAGTTGGAAACATTTCAAGCGCGTCTGAATTCGACGTAGTTTCATCTACTTTTAGCAGAAAATGGTTGAATTCGGGCGAGAACCTTTTCTCCTCCGCCACGATTTGATTGATAGCCGAAGTCGGCAGTTCATTCGTCGTTGCGTAGCCTAACAATTTACCTCGTCTGCTGACCACATACACATTAGAGTGAATGGTATCCCGCAAAACTTCGGCCATATCCATAAAACTGACAGCACTCACCGCCTCCTTCTGGAGCAGACGGTTAAGCCTTCTCGTTTTGTTCAACAAGGTCATTGGCTTGCCTCCTACAATCTTATACCCAAGAATAGAAAACCGAAGGCGGGTACGCCTTCCGGTTTATAAAATATATTGGCTCAAATCCCGATTCTGAACGATATCGCCCAGCTTCTCGCGGACATATTCCGGTGTGATCACCATTTCCTCCAGATTTAACTCGGGAGCTTCGAACGATAAATCTTCCAGCAGCTTCTCCAAAATGGTATGCAGCCGCCGCGCACCGATATTTTCCGTATTCTGATTGACTTCAACGGCAATGCGCGCAATCTCCTCGATCGCGGACTGGCTGAAATCTATCCGGATTCCTTCGGTTTCCAGCAAAGCCGTGTACTGCTTGGTTAACGCGTTTTTAGGTTCTTTGAGAATGGAAATGAAATCTTCATGCGTTAAATTGCTGAGTTCCACGCGGATCGGGAAACGCCCCTGCAGCTCCGGTATAAGATCGGAAGGCTTGGAAACATGAAAAGCCCCCGCCGCAATAAACAGGATGTAATCCGTTTTAACAGGCCCGTATTTCGTAACAACCGTCGACCCTTCCACGATCGGCAAAATATCACGCTGGACGCCTTCGCGGGAAACATCCGTTCCGCCGCTTCCACGGCCGCCGCCGGCGATTTTATCGATTTCGTCCAGAAAAATGATTCCGCTTTGCTCCGCGCGCCGGATGGATTCCTGAATAACTTCATCCATATCGATCAGCTTCTGCGCTTCGTCCTGGATCAGTACTTTTCTGGCTTCCTTAACGGGAAGCTTCCGCTTCTTCGTGCGTTTCGGCAGAAGGCTGCCGAACATTTCCTGCATGTTCATTCCCGCTTGATCCTGTCCCTGTCCGGCCAGCATATCCAGCATGGAGGGAGAATTATCTTCCACATCGACTTCAACGATGTAATTTTCAAGTTCACCGCGCTTAAGCTGTTCTTTAATTTGCGCGCGTTTCGTTGCCAGCTGAGGATCTTTGTCTTCCTCTTCCGGTTCCTGGGCGCCCTGCTGATTGCCGAATATCATCTCCAGCGGGTTGCGCTGGAATTTGGGACGGCTCGCACTCGGTGCCAGAATGGATACGAGACGCTCGTTGGCAAGCTCCTCCGCACGGTCTTTCACACTTTCGGTGCGTTCGCTCTTCACCATGCGTATCGATGTTTCAACGAGATCCCGGACCATGGACTCCACATCCCTGCCCACATAGCCGACCTCGGTAAATTTTGTAGCTTCGAGCTTCACAAACGGGGCTCCGACGAGTTTAGCGAGTCTTCTTGCTATTTCCGTCTTGCCCACTCCTGTCGGCCCGATCATCAGGATATTTTTGGGCACAATTTCGTCACGCATCGATTCGTCCAATCTGCTGCGGCGAAAACGGTTACGCAGGGCGACGGCTACGGACTTCTTGGCCTGCTTCTGACCGACAATATACCGGTCCAGCTCTTGCACGATTTGTCTAGGTGTAAGGGAGCTTGTGCTCAAAAGGAACCCCTCCTTCATATAGTGCCCGGTAAAGCCTGATTCCAAGCCTTACCTGTTCATTATTCGTCGCTCGGCGTTATATTTCTTCCACAATAATATTATGATTCGTAAAAACGCAAATATCTGCGGCCATTTCCAGAGAAGCTTTTGCAATGTCGGCTGCGCTCATATCCGTGGCATAACGCGATAAGGCGCGCCCGGCCGCCAAGGCAAAACTGCCCCCGGAACCGATCGCAACGATGCCGTCGTCCGGCTCGATAATTTCGCCGTTACCCGAAATAAGCAGAAGCCCCTGTTCGTCCATCACGATCATCATGGCTTCCAGTTTGCGCAGTACGCGGTCGGATCTCCATTCCTTGGCCAGCTCTACGGCCGCCCGCTGAAGATTACCGTGGTGTTCCTCCAGCTTGCCTTCGAACTTCTCAAACAGTGTAATCGCATCCGCGACAGACCCCGCAAAACCGGAAATCACTTTCCCGCGGTACAGCCGCCGCACTTTCTTCGCCGTGTTCTTCATAATCATGCTGTTGCCGAAAGTCACTTGGCCGTCTCCGGCTATCGCCCCGCGACCGTCTTTACGGATGGCAAATATAGTGGTGGCGTGAAAAGTCGCATTTGTCGGATCCATAGTTCACCTCTCGATTCTTTTCCGAAGCTGCCTGCTGCGAGAGAACGGAAAATAAGAAGCAGCAGCAAAAGGTTGTTTTGATGCTGCTTCCGGAGTTTGATTTAAAGTGGTTGTGTACAGCGTCGTTCAAAACAACTTAATCGTAACACAGCCGCACTTTCACTTACAAGCCGACTGGACTGTATTTTGCGAAAAATTCTGAATAGTCTCAATTGCCCGTTCCGCAAGTTTTTCGTACTTCATTTTTTTATTGCGGATTTTTTCGCCCAGCGGCGGGAAAAGACCGAAGTTAGCATTCATCGGCTGAAAATGTTTCGTGTCCGCAGTCGTAATATACTGTGCCATACTGCCAAGGGCGGTTTCCAGCGGAAACTCCAGACAATCCATTCCCTGTGCCAATCTTCCCGCGTTAATACCTGCGATCAGACCGGATGCGGCCGATTCGACGTAACCTTCCACCCCGGTCATTTGTCCGGCAAAGAAAAGATTATCCCGGTTTTTGAACTGGTAGGTCGGTTTCAGCAGACGGGGAGAATTGATAAAGGTGTTGCGGTGCATAACCCCGTAGCGCACGAACTCGGCGTTTTCCAGACCCGGAATCATTTGCAGGACCCGCTTCTGCTCGCCCCATTTCAGATGCGTTTGAAACCCGACCAGATTGTACAGCGTTCCCGCCGCGTTATCCTGACGGAGCTGAACGACCGCGTAAGGAAGCTCACCCGTATGCGGGTTAATAAGACCTACCGGCTTCATCGGGCCGTAAAGAGCGGTTTGTTTGCCGCGTTTGGCCATTACTTCGATCGGCATGCAGCCTTCGAAATAGATTTCTTTCTCGAATTCTTTCACGGGTGCGGTTTCGGCCGTGATCAGAGCTTCGTAGAAAGCATCGAACTCCGCCTCCGTCATCGGGCAATTCAGATAAGCCGCTTCTCCTTTGTCGTACCGGGAAGCCAGATACACTTTGCTCATATCGATAGAGTCTTTCTCGACGATCGGCGCGGCCGCATCGTAGAAATACAAATACTCTTCGCCCATGAGCGCCTGCAGGCTTGAAGACAAATCCGGGGATGTGAGAGGCCCGGAAGCCACAACGGTAATCCCGTCCGGAATTTCCTTAAGTTCCTCTGTGCGCACTTCAATGAGAGGATGATTGCGGAGGGTATCCGTGATCTCCCCGGAGAAGCCGTCACGATCCACCGCCAGAGCGCCTCCGGCGGGTACTGCATGCTTGTCGGCACTGGAGAGTATGAGAGAGTTCAGTTCCCTCATCTCCTGCTTCAGAACGCCTACCGCGTTCGTCAGCCCGTTCGCGCGAAGCGAGTTGCTGCATACAAGCTCGGCGAATTTATCGGTAATGTGCGCCGGTGTTTTGCGCACCGGGCGCATTTCGTACAATACAACGGGCACGCCCTGGCTGGCGATTTGAAAAGCCGCTTCGCTTCCTGCCAGACCGGCACCGATTACGGTTACTTTTTGTCCTGCTGTCAATGTTCACACCTCTAGTTCAATCGTTAGCAATCCGATCAGCCTTCGTCGTTTGCCTCATCTTTTACTTCTTCTTTAAATCCGCATTCCACGCACTGATGATTCACGGCTGTTTTCGTCCGCTTCTCGATCATCATGGAACCGCAGTTCGGGCAAGGCTGGGCGACCGGTTTGTCCCATGACACGAAGTCACACTCGGGATAATGGTCGCAGCCGTAAAAAATACGGCCCTTTTTGCTGCGGCGCTCGACGATTTTGCCTTCCTTGCATTTCGGGCAAGTGACGCCGATATCCTTGACGATCGGCTTTGTGTTGCGGCAATCCGGGAAACCGGAGCAGGCAAGAAACTTGCCGAACCGTCCCATTTTATACACAAGATGTTTGCCGCACTTCTCACAAATTTCATCCGAAACTTCGTCCTGGATCTCGATTTCCTTCATTTCTTCCTCGGCAAATTCCAGCCGTTTTTCGAAGGAAGTATAAAATTCGTCAAGAACTTTGATCCAGTTTTCTTTGCCTTCGCCTACGTGGTCAAGCTCCTCTTCCATCTGCGCGGTAAATTCCACATCCAGAATCTCGGGGAAAAACTCGCTCATCAGCTGGATAACCAGTTCTCCCAGCTCGGTGGGCACGAACTTCTTTTCCTCAATGGCGACATAACCGCGCTTCTGGATCGTCTCAAGCGTCGGGGCGTATGTACTCGGCCTGCCGATGCCCAGTTCTTCGAGAGCGCGTACGAGACGGGCTTCCGTGTACCGCGGAGGCGGTTGGGTGAAGTGTTGTTTCGGTTGAATTTCATTGGAAGAGACCTGATCCCCGGATTTAAGCGGAGGAAGCAGTTTGTCTTCTTCCGTCGTTCCGTCATCATTGCCTTCCACGTAGACTTTCATGAATCCCGGAAACTTGAGTTTGGAGCCGACCGCCCGGAAAACCGTATTTCCGACGTTCAAGTCGATCGTCATCGTGTCCAGCACGGCCGACGACATCTGGCTCGCAACGAAACGTTCCCAAACCAGCTTGTATAAACGGAACTGATCCCGAGACAAAAATTCTTTAACGGAGTCGGGATCCCGCGTTACGGATGAAGGACGTATCCCTTCGTGCGCATCCTGAGTGTTGGAACCCTTCTTCGTATAGACGCGCGGGGTTTCCGGGTAAAAGCTCTCCCCGTATTTACCCAAAATATATTCCTTGGCTTCTTCCTGGGCCACCGGAGAAATCCGGGTGGAATCGGTACGCATATAAGTGATTAAACCGACCGTACCTTCCTTGCCCAAGTCGATCCCTTCATATAACTGCTGCGCTACGGACATGGTTTTGGCTGCGCGGAAATTAAGCTTGCGGGCCGCTTCCTGTTGAAGCGAGCTTGTGATGAATGGCGGCGAAGGATTGCGAAGCCGCTCTTTTTCTTTCACTTCCTTCACGATAAAAGGAGCTCCTTCAATCGCTTTCAGGACCGCTTGAACTTCTTCCTCGGAACCGAGCTCTCTCTTGGCACCGTCCATCCCGTAAAATTTCGCTTCGAAATGGGCTTTGCCTGCCACAAGCATCGCGGTGATGGTCCAGTACTCTTCGGGAACGAAAGCTTTGATTTCGTTCTCCCTGTCCATAATGAGCTTGACGGCTACGGATTGGACGCGGCCGGCGGATAAGCCCTTTTTGACTTTCTTCCATAGAAGAGGGCTGATTTTATAGCCCACCAGCCTGTCGAGAATTCGACGGGCCTGCTGCGCGTTCACCAGGTCGATGTTAATCGGCCGCGGTGTTTTGAACGCGTCTTTAACCGCCTGCTTCGTAATCTCATTGAATACGACGCGGCAGTTGTCGGTATCGTTTAACTCCAGATAATGCGCCAGATGCCAGGCGATAGCTTCCCCTTCGCGATCCGGGTCAGCTGCGAGATAAACTTTTTTCACTTTTTTGCTGGCATCCTTCAATTCCTTCAAAACGGAGCCTTTTCCGCGGATCGTAATGTATTTCGGCTCGAAGTCGCGTTCAACCTCAACGCCGATCTGGCTTTTCGGAAGGTCCCGGATATGACCCATCGACGCTTTTACAATATATTTGCTTCCCAAATATTTACCGATCGTTTTGGCCTTAGCCGGTGATTCTACAATCACTAATGAGTCTGCCATCGGTCGAATGCTCCTCCCCTCAGTGTCATCTGCTGCTGCATGTATATCATCATCGTTTTTAATAGAAATTTCATATGGAAACGTAAGAAGAGCCTGGAAGCTCCGCTATCACCTTTTTCAAAAGTAAGGATATCAGAACTGAATGCAAATGTCCAAACGTAAATTGAGTCTGCTCCAGGAGGACGTCAATAGGGACAGGCACGCTCGACAGCAATCGATATAGAATAGCCTCGTCTTCTGTCAACTGCTGCACGGGTGACGGCATGAAAGCCGACTGAGCCGAAACTCCTGTTTGTCCACCTAGGGAGGACATTAAATGGGAATATTCTTCGTAAATGTCCCCGGGATCCGTCACCATCTTGGCCCCCTGCTTAATAAGCGAGAGCGCTCCTCTGCTCTTGGGAGAATGGATGGGCCCCGGCACGGCGAACACGTCCCTTGATTCCTCCAGGGCCATATCCGCCGTGATCAGGGAGCCGCTTCTTTCCGCCGCCTCCACCACGATCACGCCTAGACTGATGCCGGCGATTACCCGGTTGCGCATCGGGAATAATCCCGGGTGCGGAACCGTGCCGAGCGGGTACTCGGACATGACGAGACCTCCGCCGGCAATAATCTCCTCATGCAGCCTCGCATGCTCCGGCGGGTAAATCCGGTCGGGCGGCACACCGAGCACGGCTGCCGTTCCGCCCGCTCCGTCTTTGGCCCCGCGGTGCGCCTCCGCATCGATACCGCGCGCCAAACCGCTTACGATAACAAAGCCCGCGGCGGACAAAGCGTGGCTCAGCTCCCGTGCGGCTTTCCGGCCGTAAGCGGTCGGTGTCCGCGTACCGACGACCGCGAGTGCCGGTCTTTGCAGCACTTCCTGCCGCCCCCTGCAGTAGAGAACCCACGGAGGCTGTGCCGTTTCTTCAAGCAGCCGCGGATAGCCGGGATCGAAGCGGGTCAGAATGCGGATGCCAAGCCGTTCGTACATTTCTAATGAAGCTTCAATTTTAAATGGAGTCAATTCATCTATTAACCGCTGGATTCTGGCTGCCGGAATGCCGAGCCGGCCATATTCGCCTGCGGGCCAATGCAGCAAATCCTTCAAATCGGAACATGAACGGACCAGCAGATCGATGGTCTTCCATCCCACTCCGGATATGCCGTGAAGGCCGATAAGTACAGAGCGATTCTCCATAGTATAAAACACTCCCTTGTCATTCACAAATTTTACAGCCCTAAACAAAAAAACCTTCCAATTCCCAAAGGGAACTGGAAGGTTGCTTACCGTCCATAAAAGCAGCCTAAATCGGCAGCTTTATTATTTTTTAGTGATGCATTTTTCCAGCAGGCCTTTTTCTTCCAGGACGCTCACGAGAGTGGAGCCCATTTCGGAAGGAGTAGCCGCTACGCGGATACCGCAAGCTTCAAGTGTTGCCACTTTCTCAGCCGCTGTACCTTTACCGCCGGAAATGATGGCGCCCGCGTGGCCCATGCGTTTTCCCGGAGGCGCTGTTTTACCGCCGATGAAGCCGACAACCGGCTTCGTCATGTTCGCTTTAATCCACTCGGCCGCTTCTTCTTCCGCGGATCCGCCGATTTCACCGATCATGATGACCGCGTATGTTTCCGGATCTTCGTTGAACAGTTTAAGAATGTCGATAAACTCGGAGCCTTTAACCGGGTCGCCGCCGATACCTACTGCGGAAGACTGGCCGATGCCGCGGGTTGTAAGCTGGTGAACCGCTTCATACGTCAGGGTACCGGAGCGGGATACAACACCCACGTGGCCCGGAGTATGAATGTAACCCGGCATAATGCCGATTTTGCACTCGCCCGGAGTAATGACGCCCGGACAGTTCGGTCCGATCAGACGGGTGCGTTTGCCTTCCATATAACGGGCAACTTTCACCATGTCAAGAACCGGAATACCTTCGGTGATACAGATGACGAGATCAAGATCCGCGTCAACGGCTTCCATGATAGAATCGGCCGCGAAAGCGGGCGGAACGTAAATAACCGATGCCGTAGCACCTGTCGCGTCCTTCGCTTCTTGTACCGTGTTGTATACCGGAAGAGTAACGGTAGAGCCGTTTTCAAGCGTGAAATCGACTTGTGTGCCGCCTTTTCCCGGAACAGCGCCGGCTACCATTTGCGTACCATATTCAAGACCGCCTAGTGTATGGAACATACCGGTCTTACCCGTCATGTTTTGGGTAATGACTTTTGTGTTTTTATCAATCAAAATAGACATGGTAATTATTCACATCCCCTGAATTTTTTGAAGAAAAGAAAGCTTGTACTCAATAGACCGGAATTACTTAACAAGCGCGACGATTTTCTGTGCGCCGTCAGCCATCGAATCCGCGGAAACGATGTTCAGTCCGGATTCATTCAGGATTTTCTTGCCCAGATCCACGTTGGTGCCTTCCAGACGTACGACGAGCGGACGGTCCAGACCCAATTCCTTGGCTGCGGCCACAACGCCTTCGGCAATAATGTCACATCTCATGATTCCGCCGAAAATATTGACGAAAATGCCTTTTACTTTCGAGTCGGAAAGAATGATTTTGAACGCTTCGGTAACTTTCTCTTTCGTAGCACCGCCCCCTACGTCAAGGAAGTTAGCCGGGTCTCCGCCGTAGTGCTTGATGATATCCATCGTAGCCATGGCAAGTCCCGCACCGTTAACCATACAGCCGATATTGCCGTCAAGGGCGATGTAGCTGAGGTCGTATTTGGAAGCTTCGATTTCCTTTTCGTCTTCTTCTTCAAGGTCGCGCAGCTCCAGAATGTCCTTATGACGGAACAGTGCGTTGGAATCGAAGTTAAGTTTCGCGTCAAGAGCCATTACGTTGCCGTCGCCGGTTACGACGAGCGGATTGATTTCGGCAATGGAGCAATCTTTTTCCACGAACGCGGTGTAAAGGGCAAGCATGAACTTAACCGCTTTATTTACGAGTTCTTGAGGAATTTTAATGGCATATGCCAGTTTGCGCGCTTGGAAAGCCTGCAGGCCGATGGCCGGATCGATGATTTCTTTGAAAATCTTTTCCGGAGTGTTAGCGGCCACTTCCTCGATGTCCATTCCGCCTTCTTCGGAAGCCATCATCGTAACGCGGCCCGTTCCGCGGTCGACAACTACGCCTATGTAGTACTCTTTCTTGATATCGCAGCCTTGCTCGATGAGCAGGCGTTTAACTTCCTTGCCTTCAGGACCGGTTTGGTGAGTAACCAGCACCTTGCCCAGGATTTGCTCCGCATAAGTCCGGACTTCGTCCAGATTTTTAGCTACTTTCACGCCGCCCGCTTTACCGCGGCCGCCTGCGTGAATTTGCGCTTTGACAACTACGACCTGAGTGCCCAGCTCTTTAGCTGCTTCGACCGCTTCATCCACGGAAAACGCCACTTTGCCCTGAGGTACGACAACGCCGTACTGCTTCAGGACTTCTTTGCCTTGATACTCATGGATATTCATTTGCAAATCCTCCTAAACGTATTGTTTCTCCCTGTATGCACGAAACCTCATTCAAGCTTCGAATCTATCCGCATAATCAACGTAGGGTATTCGCCGTTTGACAGGGGAAATCCTGCCCGGCTCTTTTTGGGTCCGGACAAACATTTGCCATCGATAATTGTATCACTTTTTGTCGACAGTTTCCTCACTTTTTAAAAAAGAAATCGTTTTTTCTAATTGCTCAGGAAATCGTTAACTCTTCTTCCACCCTCTTCATGAAAAAAGCACTTCCATCCCCGACCGGTTACGGAAGCGCTTGAATACAGATGCCTTGCCTATACGTAAGTCGGGCTGGTCGGGGTCATGGTGCGGGGCTCGCGCTCCGCCTGCTTGACAAATCGCATCTCGTTGCCGACAAAGCTGCATACTTGGCATTGAATCGTCGGTTCGTTCTCGGCAATCTCGCTGGGTTCGCTGGACACCGTGACGACTCCCGTCAGAGCGTCTTTCACAAATGGCTGCGAATAGCTGGTCATCAGACTGAATTTGATCCGGTTGGAGCGGCAGTTGGGGCAAAAATACGGTTTATCCTGCATATCAATCACCTCGGGATTAGTATGACCAATTATCCGCGGCTAAAAGATCATTTTCATGTTTGGGTATTTTTGGTATACTATCCAAATAAACAAGAATTAAAATGATACGGATCATAAGGAAGCACCTTTGACCCTGTCCACTGTGAAGGGAGAAGGTGTTTTTACATGTATGGCAAAGTAACCGGAGCCTGTCTGCACGGAATCGACGGAATCTGCATCGAGGTAGAGACAGATATCGCGAACGGGCTTCCCCAAATCAACGTCGTCGGGCTTCCCGACACCGCCGTCAGGGAATCGATCGACCGTGTACGCTCCGCCATCAAAAACTGCGGGTTCCAGTTTCCGCTGGAACGCATTACGGTCAACCTGGCCCCGGCCGATCTGAGAAAAGAAGGCGCCTCCTTCGATCTGGCCATTGCCGCCGGCATCCTGCTGACCAGCGGACAGATCGGGCTTCCCGGCATAGGCGATTGCCTGCTGGTCGGAGAGCTGGCGCTGGACGGCGGACTCCGCCCCGTTCCGGGAGTATTGTCCCTGGTCGATGCCGCCCGGCGGAGAGGAATCCGGCGGGTCGTGCTCCCTTTGTCCAATGTGGACGAAGCCCGCCTGATTTCCGGCACGGAAGTACTGGGGATAAGCAGTCTGAGCGAACTGGGGAGCACCGGCAAGCGCGGTATGACAGCAGACTGCGCTTCCCGGCCGGGCAGCGGATCCGCTTCAGTCTCCTTCTCCTGTGAAGGATCACACCCTCCTCCCGGTATCCCGGACGGGATACACGACACCGCGGCGGCAGCCGACGACTATGCCGATGTGATCGGGCAGCATCATGCCAAGCGGGCTGTCATGATCGCTGCGGCCGGCATGCACAATCTGTTATTTATCGGTCCCCCCGGCACGGGCAAAACGATGCTGGCCCGCCGGATCCCCGGCATACTTCCGCCGCTGTCCGACGAGGAAGCGCTGGAGGTGACCAAAATATACAGCGTCTCGGGAAAACTGGGCGCCATCAACCGGTTTATGCGGCAAAGGCCCTACCGTTCGCCTCATCATACCGTATCGGCGGCCGGTCTTATCGGGGGAGGCTCCGTACCGAAGCCCGGAGAGATAAGCCTGGCTCATCAAGGTGTCCTTTTTCTCGATGAGCTTCCGGAGTTTTCGCGGAGCGTGCTGGAAGTACTGCGTCAGCCCTTGGAAGACCGGAAGGTAACCATAGGGCGGGCACGCGCCTCCTTCACGTTTCCGTCCGGCTTTCTGCTTGCCGCATCGATGAATCCCTGCCCGTGCGGTTTTTACGGCACGGAAACCGCCGAACAAAGCTGCATCTGCTCCCCGCTTAAAGTCAGACAGTACAGGGCACGCATTTCGGGGCCGCTTCTGGATCGCATCGATCTTCATGTGGAGGTTCCCCGGCTGGATTACACCGCGATGACCGACAAGCGCCCTTCGCTTTCCTCGGATGATATGCGCCGGCAGGTGTTTGCCGCTCACCGCAGACAGACGCGGCGTTATGATGGCAGCTCCATACGCTGCAACGCGGAGCTCGGCGGCAAATGGCTCCGTAAATACTGCACGCTGCCGCCCGAAGCCGAAGACCTTCTCCGGCATACATTCGACCGGCTCCACCTAAGCGCACGGGCACATGACCGTATTCTGAAAATCGCGCGGACGATCGCCGATCTGGAAGAGAGCGACGTCATCGCTTACGGGCATATAGCCGAAGCGATCCAGTATAGAAATCTGGATAAATCGTATCCCCTTTAACCGAGAGGCTTCTAAAGCATGAGGATAATTTTAATGGCCTATTTCTTGTCCTGCCGCTAAATCAAAGCAGCTTGTGACGGTACGCTGTCATGCTGTCATTCCTCCACTACTCCATATCTTCCTAGCATATAAAAACAAAAAAAGGCATCCGTCCACGCGACGGGCGCCTTTTCTGACTTTCATCTATCTGATCCGGGGTTCCGGAAAAACCTGTAAACTTGAAAACATTCATTCAAAATGCTCCCGCCAGGTGTTCCAGACCGATAAACTCCCCCTGGGGAGTCAGCTCGACCGCGATCACATCAAACCGCACCTTGCGATCGCTTTGTTTAACCGCATACAGGTACATCTGCGCGATCTGGCGCACTTTCAGCTGCTTGCGGGCGTCCACGGATTCCTTCGCCGTGCCGAACCGCCCCGTAAGCCTGCGCGTACGCACTTCGATAAAAACAAGCTGATCGTCCGCTTCGGCTATAAGATCGATCTCGCCCGAGCGGCAGCGCCAATTGCGGGCTGCAATTCCGTAACCTTGAGCGGCTAAGTACTCTTCCGCCCTCTGCTCGCCGTACCGCCCCAGATCTTTACGGGATAAAGGCGAAAACGCCATGTCACAGCCCCTCCCGCTGCTTGTCTCTCATTTCTTTCATCCGGTTGTCGGACCGGTAAATATAGCTCAGCACCTCGGCGACAAGCTGATAAAGCTCCCCGGGTATCTCCTGATCGAGCTCCAGCTTCGAGAGCACCTCCACAAGCGAAGCGTCTTCCTGTACGGGAACGCCGCTCTCCCTTGCCTTCTCGACAATCGCTTCGGCGACTTTGCCTTTCCCTTTCGCGATGACCGTAGGCGCTTTCTGCTCTCCGGGCGCGTATTTCAGGGCAACCGCTTTGCGGATCGCTTGCGCTCCCGTACCTTTTCCGTCAGCCGCATCCTTGTCAGGACCGGAGTTTGACGGAGTCCGGCCTTGCTCGGCAGAAAAATTCATACGCGCAGATCCACTCCCCGATAGGCTTCTCCCGGCACGATAGTATCCATCATAACCGCACTTAGCGGAGAGCCGGAGTCCCCGCCGGAGAGACTTCCAAGCGACTTCGGGTATTCCCCCGTTTTCATAGAGAGAAACTGATAGCCCAGGTTATCCAGGGCCGCTGCAATTTCTTCCTTGGAACCACTTAGCAGCTCGCCGATTATAGGATCGTCATTAAAAACTTGAAGACTGACCATTTTATTCATCACACCGACGTCCACAAGTGTGTGGCCCATCGATTTCATTTGGAGATCAAACAACAGCCGGCAGTTCTCCGCATCCAGCTCTCCGCGTCTGCCTTTGCGGGATTGGATGTGAACGGCTGCCGTAGGCTGTCCGTCCGCGCCGAGAAGCGGGACAAACAGCGTCACGTGCGTAAACACCCCGCTGCGGTCCGGCGAAAGCAGCAGCTGCTGCCCTGTAATCTGCTGGAGTGCCTGCTGGGCCGTCTCGCGGATCGGAGCCGGGAGATCGTCAGCCGCAGTCAGCTGAAGCAGCAGGCTCTTGAGCGTCTCGGCGCCGTCCGCCTTGAGCGCCGCGGCCTGCCCTTCCCCGGCGGCGGCCATATGGGCCCCGCCTGCGTGCGGAGCGCTGCCCGGCTGCCTCAGGAGGCGGCTTTCGTGGTCGACGCCGACTGCCCGCAGCAGCTCGCGCACCCAGCCGCCACCGGCTGCCGGGCGCTGTTCGCCTGCTGCGGCGACGCGTGCGCCGTCCGCCTCGGCGGCGCCTCCGCGGCTCGCGGCGGCGGCCTGCGCCGCGTGCGTATCCGCCGCCCGCGGCGCGCTTGCCGGCTGCGCGGACTGCGGCTGGGCCCCCGCCGCGTCAGGCCGCGCGCCGCCAGCGGCAGCTCCGCTGGCGGCAGCAGTGCCGGGCGGAGGCGCCGGAGCGCCCGCTGCGGGGCGTCCCGCGGCCGGCGTCAGCTCTGCGGGCCCGCCCGCAGGCACGCCCGGAGCCGCGGCTGCAGTGCCGCCGCCCGCTGGCGCCGCTATCTGCCCGGCGGGCATGCCGCCGGCCGGCTGCTGCGGCTGGGTCCCCGGCGAGGGCCGGCCCGCTCCCGGCAGCTCTGCGGCTGCGTCAGCCTGCATACCCGATGCCGGGGGCGTAAGTCTGCCGCCGCCATCAGCGGGGGCTCCGGCCGCCGGCTGCGGCAAGCCGGATGTCCCCGGCGGCACAAGGCGGCCTTGTCCGGCGGCCTGCGTATTGCCGCCATCGGGACGGGTTCCTACCGGCTGGCGTACAGCCGACTCTCCGGCAGTTCCCGCGCCGCCATTAGCCGGAGACGTTACCGCCGCCGGTCCCGGCTTGCCGGTTCCGCTTTCCGCTCCGGCTGCCGCCCCGTTCCCGGCAGGTTTTCCTCCTACCCCGGCTGCCGTATCCTGCATCGTGCGCAAAACATCGGCTAACTGCCGGAGCAATTTTTCTCCGCCGCCGTTCGTTCCTTCGGCCAGACCGCCGTTTTGCAGCAGTCCGCTTAATGTCTGCGCCAGATTTTGCAGCGTTTCTCCGAACGGCTTGCCGAATAACGCCTGATGGACGGCTCCTACCGTATCCGGGGTTAAGGGAAGACCTTTGCCGATAGCCACGCCGACAGCCTGTACCCACTGTTCGGGCTTCACGGAAGCAGGGATGCGGCTCATGATCTCTTGCAGCGGCGCTGCCGCTTCCTTCGTCAGCGGAATGCCCTGCTGTTTCATCATCTGGACCAGCTCGCGGTTCACAGCCGTATCTTTTAACCCCGTCTGCTTCAGCATCTGTCCGATCTCTTCCTGTGTAGCCGGTACGGCCGGTCCCGCTGCCGGTTTAAGAACGACCTGTCCGCCCGTACTTTCCGGCTGAACCTGCAGCCATGCGGTCTGTCCGGGCGCAAGGGGAGTCTCCAGCTTGGCTCTCACCTGTACGCCGTCGATCGACATCTGGGCTTCCTGATTATCGTACACCTGCAAAACCACACCCTTGACAACCTGTCCGGGCTTCAACTCCAATGTTTTGGGCTCCGCCGCCTGCATGCCGCCGGCCAAACCACGAATCAATCCGCTAATGTTCACGCCGACCCGCCTTTCGTTTTGCATTCTTTATGTATATATCGGACGGAACCTCATTTAAAATAACTCCTGCTGCATAACCATCACGTTGCGAATAAAAAGCTTCCGGTGCAGGGGCGTCGGCCCGAATTCGATCAGCATTTCCCTATGCTGCCGGGTCGCGTATCCCTTGTGCTTGGCAATGCCGTATTCCGGGTGAAGCTTATCCCATTCCTTGCACATGCGGTCCCTGGTCACTTTGGCTATAATTGAAGCGGCCGCAATCGACTGGCTCGTCGCATCGCCGTGAATAATCGCCATCTGCTTCATATTCACATCCACTTGCTCCGCATCGACCAGCAAATAATCGGGCGGGGGGCTGAGCTGCTCCACTGCCCGTTTCATCGCCAGCCTGGAAGCCTGCTTAATATTGATCTCGTCAATCGTTCTTACATCTATCGTACCGATGCCCACGGCAATCGCTTCTTCCATAATCACATCATACAATTCTTCGCGTTTTTTCTCGGAAAGCTTTTTGGAATCGTCCACGCCTTCCAATAATAAGCCTTGTGGCAAAATAACGGCGGCCGCAACGACATCTCCGAATAAACAGCCCCGCCCGACTTCATCGACTCCCGCAATCCGGGAGTAGCCTTTTTCCCATAATCCCATCTCTTCATGAAGCATGGTGCAACCTCCTCCCGCTCTCCATTATACCGGAAAAATCGACACATTGTCCCGCGAAAACAACAAAAAACGTGCAACCGCTCCTCTCCGGTTTTCGAAGAGGGCTGTGCACGTTTAACCGCTTAATGGCTATTAAAAGACTCAGACGCCTTAAAGATACTCTTCCGGAACTTCCAGTGAAACCCGCCCTAATTTGCCGGAACGAAGCTCACGCAGAAACAGAAGGGAGGTTTTTTCAAGATCAACGCGTCCTCCGCTGACGATCGCTCCACGCTTGCGGCCGATCGCCTCCATGACCTCGATGACCTCGTTAGGATTCTCGTTATCCGCGGGAAGTTCCTTGATCCCATAACGTTCCTGAAGACGTTCACCGTAGTATTCGGCCATGTAACGGATCGTATGAAAAGCGATGTCGTCGAGATGCAAGATTTCTTCCTTGATCGCACCCGTAGCCGCCAGCTTCATGCCCACGTTCTGGTCATCGAATTTCGGCCACAAAATTCCCGGTGTATCGAGAAGGTCCATATCCGTTCCGAATTTAATCCACTGCTGGCCTTTCGTAACGCCCGGTTTATCCCCGGTATTCGCTATTTTCCGCCCTGCCAGCTGGTTAATCAGAGTGGATTTCCCTACGTTCGGAATGCCCACAATAAGTCCCCGTATAGCCCGCGGGTTGATCCCTTTGCGAATCTGGGTCTCGATTTTGGCGCTCATGAGCTCTTTGCAGAGCGGCAAAATCTCTTTCACACCGGTTCCCGTGTTGGCATCGATCGGCAGCGCCTTCAGTCCCTGATCCGTGAAATACTTCACCCAATCCGCCGTGATCGCCGGGTCCGCCAGATCCGACTTGTTCAGAAGAACGAGCCGGGGCTTTCCCTTCAGAATATCATCGACCATGGGATTGCGGCTGGACATCGGAATCCGCGCGTCGAGCAGCTCAATCGCCACATCAATGAGCTTCAATTTATCTTCGATTTGTCTTCTTGCCCGGGTCATATGGCCGGGAAACCATTGAATCGTCATCCTATCACCTCTGCATACAAAACGAGCACTTCTTCATCAGAAGTGCACGAAACCTGCTTTATTTAGGGGCCAGAACACCAGATCCGCACGGCCGACTATTTTCTCGTATGAAACAAACCCGACTTCTGCGAAACGGCTGTCCTTACTGTTGGAGCGGTTATCCCCCATAACGAATACGGACTTGTCCGGCACTTTAATCTCCGTCGTGCCCTCGCTGCCCGGTTCGGGGAAATTGCGCCTGTTATAAGCATGCCCTTCTTTTACCGCATTATCTATGGCTTCTTTTATGTAAGGCTCTTCAATGACCTTATCGTTGACGTATACTTTGTCGCCGTCCACCTTGATCGTTTCTCCCGGAAGAGCCACGACCCGCTTGATATAATCGATGCCTTCCGGCGCATGAAGCACGATGACCTCGCCCCGTTTAGGCTCACTGAATTTATACTTGATCTTATTTACGATTAACCGTTCACCCGTATGAAAGTTCGGTTCCATGGAGGGACCTTCGACGATGAAGGGGGCAAACAGAAGCCAACGAATCAAAAATACAAGAACGGCAGCGATAAGCAGGGCTTTAATCCATTCCCATGCTTCCTTCTTTACGGGATTTTTCGCCGGAGCTGCCACATTTTCGGTTTCGGCCGAAAGTTCCTGCTCTCTTCTCTCCATCATCCAAACCCCATTTCCTGATCAAATGAACATGAGCTTTTATGAAACTAAAAGGGGACTTGAAAACAAGCCCCCTCGGTCTTTATTATCGAATTTCTTTAATTCTAGCCGCTTTACCGCGAAGACCGCGCAGGTAGTAAAGTTTCGCACGACGAACTTTACCACGACGAGCTACTTCAATCTTTTCAATCTTCGGAGAATGAAGCGGAAGTGTTCTTTCCACGCCAACGCCGTAAGAAATTTTACGAACTGTAAACGTTTCGCTGATTCCGCCGCCGCGACGCTTGATCACGACACCTTCGAACAGCTGAACGCGCTCGCGGGTTCCCTCGATTACTTTTACAAATACTTTCAAAGTATCGCCGGGACGAAAGCTCGGGATATCAGAACGCAATTGTTCTTTCGTAATTTCCTGAATGAGATTCATTTAAGATTCCCTCCTTCCACAATAGGTGTTCATTCCGCCATCTCTTAGCTGTCAAAACCACGTTTGTATGCGTAGAGGACCACCCGATTCAAACAACACAACATTGGATATTCTATCATACGTTCAACAGAAAAACAACCAAAATCGTTCGTATTTTCCGTTTTGGTAGAAAAGATTCGAGACAGCTGCAAAAAATCCCGGATTTCGGGAAATTTTCAGCCCTGCCGTCCCTCTTCCTCGGCCTTTCTTTCACGCAGCCATCGTTTTTCCTTGTCCGTCAGCTCGGCATTCTCAAGCAGTTCGGGACGGCGTTTGAACGTGCGGTAAAGCGACTGCAGCCGGCGCCATTCGGTGATGTTCGCATGATGGCCCGAAATGAGCACATCCGGCACCGTCCATCCCCTGAATTCAACGGGACGGGTATAGTGCGGATACTCCAGGAGCCCCGTGCTGAATGAATCCGTAACCGCCGACTGTTCGTTGCCCAGCACGCCGGGGAGCAGACGCACGACACTGTCGATTACCACCATGGCCGGAAGCTCTCCGCCCGTGAGTACATAATCGCCGATAGACAGCTCGTCCGTCACAAGATGTTCCCGTATCCGCTCGTCATAGCCTTCATAGTGTCCGCAAATAAAAATAAGATGCTCTTCCCGCGACAGCTCCTCCGCCTTCCGCTGGGTAAACGTCTCGCCTTGGGGACACATGAGGATGACACGCGGTCTGGCTCCCGCTGATACCGGTTCTCCGGCCGTTTCCGGGCCTTCGGAAGGCACATCCAGCAGGGATTCCACCGCCGCGAAGATCGGGTCCGGCTTAAGCACCATTCCCCCGCCGCCGCCGTACGGATAGTCATCCACCGTGTTATGCTTGTTGCCTGCAAAGTCCCTGAAATTCACGGTGGACAGATTCACGATGCCTTTTTCCCGGGCTTTGCCCAGAATGCTTGAAGTAAACACGCCTTCAAACATGGCAGGAAACAAAGTCAGTACGTCTATGTTCATAAATCGAGCAGCCCCTCCAGAAGATGAACCGTTACAACCTTTTCTTCCACATCCACATCGAGCACTACGTCGTCAATTACAGGGAGGAGCAGCTGTTTTTTATTCGGCCTTCCCACCACCCATACATGGTTCGCTCCCGGGGTCAGAATTTCCTGAATCGTGCCGAGCTCTTCGCCCTCTTCAGTCAGAACTCTGCAGCCTATAATTTCGTGATAATAGTATTCGTCTTCATCCAGACTTTCCAGGTATTTCTCTTCCACCCGAAGCAGGGAGCCTTTTAAAAGTTCAACCTCGTTGATGTGAGAAAACTCCTTGAACTGGATGATGTACATGTTTTTGTGCAGCCGTGTGCTTTTAATGGTCACCGGTGTAAGTTTACCTTTGGCATCCTCGACGACAAGCTTGCTGCCCACCGCAAAACGCTGCTCGGCAAAGTCCGTATGCGGCACGACTTTCAGTTCACCCCGCAGACCGTGTGTGTTGACGATGGTGCCTACCGTATATAATTTATCGCTCATATCCGTATTTTTCCACCTCTGTCCCGTTTCCATACTTGTTCCGATTCTCCGGACGCCGAAAAAGGAGCAAAACCGGTTTCCGCTCGCCTGCCCGGTTTTGTTTCCCCGGATGCGTCCTCCGGCAGGAAACGGTTTCTCGTGTTCAGATGCAAGAAAAAGGTTAGGAATGATCCTAACCTTTTCCTCTATGACATAATTTCAACGGTAACCCGTTTGTTTTCCTTGACTGCAGCTGACGTGACGACTGTGCGAAGAGCTTTGGCGATACGACCCTGTTTGCCGATAACTTTACCGACATCTCCCGGGTGTACGGACAGTTCATAAACGACACTGCTCTCGCCTTCCACCGCATTCACACGCACGTCTTCCGGATGATCCACGAGTGCCTTCGCGATAACGGTAATGACCTCTTTCATAAAGACCTCCGAAATGCCTGGGTAGGATTACTTCTTCAGCTTAGACTCGTGGAACTTGGTCATAAGACCTGCTTTGCTGAACAGGGAACGAACCGTATCGGACGCTTGCGCGCCGTCTTGGAGCCATTTCAGTGCTTTCTCCTCGTCGATTTTAACGACTGCAGGTTGAGCAACCGGGTTATAGTAACCGATCTCCTCGATAAAACGTCCGTCACGCGGAGAGCGGGAATCGGAAACAACTACACGATAAAAAGGAGCTTTGTGAGCACCCATACGCTTCAAACGAATACGAACTGCCATGAATATCACCTCCCACATAGAATAAACGCCTTGTATCGAAACCGCCGGCCGTTAACCGAACGGAAACTTGAAACCTTTGCCCAGCTTCTTCATGTTCTTCATGGCTTTAGGATTCATCATGCCTGAGAACTGCTTCATCATTTTGCGCATATCCTCAAACTGCTTCAGCAGCCGGTTGACATCCTGAACGGAATTGCCGCTTCCCAGCGCGATGCGTTTGCGCCGGTTCGCATTAATGATTTCAGGCTTGCGCTTCTCTTCCTTCGTCATCGATTTCACGATGGCCTCGACACGGCCCATCTGCTTGTCATCGACTTTCAGGTCTTTCATGCCTTTCATTTTGCCGGCTCCGGGCAGCATATCCAGCAGCTGGTCCAGCGGACCGAGCTTCTTCACCTGCTCCATCTGTTCGAGGAAATCATCGAACGTGAACTCGGCATTGCGCATCTTGCGTTCCATTTCCTTCGCTTTATCCGCATCGATGCCCGCCTGTGCCTTCTCGATCAGGGTGAGCATATCGCCCATGCCGAGAATCCTCGAAGCCATCCGCTCCGGATAGAAAGGCTCCAGCGCGTCCATTTTCTCGCCCATTGCGGCGAATTTGATGGGACAGCCGGTAACGGCTTTAACCGATAGTGCGGCACCGCCGCGCGTATCTCCGTCGAGCTTGGTCAGAACGACCCCCGTCAGCTCCAGCTGCTTATGAAAGCTCTCGGCCACGTTGACGGCATCCTGCCCCGTCATCGCGTCGACGACCAGCAGCGTTTCGTGCGGGCCTACCGCTTCGCGCACGTTCTTCAGCTCATCCATGAGCGCTTCGTCAATGTGCAGCCGTCCGGCCGTATCGACGATCACGTAGTCGTTGTTGTTGTCTTTGGCGAACTGAAGCCCGTTCTTCGCGATTTCGACGGGACTTACCTGATCGCCCATCGAAAATACGGGAACCTTCAGCTGCTCGCCCAGCACCTGAAGCTGCTTGATGGCAGCGGGCCGGTAAATATCGCCGGCGACCAGCAGCGGCTTATGGTTCTGCTTCTGCAGCATTTTGGCCAGCTTGCCGGACGTTGTCGTTTTACCCGCACCCTGCAAACCGACCATCATAATAACGGTAGGCGGTTTGTTCGCTTTGGCGAGCTTCGTGTGCGTTCCGCCCATAAGATCGGTGAGCTCTTTGTTTACGATGTCGATGACGACCATGCCAGGAGTGAAGCTCTTCATCACGTCTTGTCCGACTGCGCGCTCTTTCACCTTGGCGATGAAGTCTTTGACGACTTTAAAGTTAACGTCGGCTTCCAGAAGAGCCAGACGCACTTCGCGAAGCGCCTCGCCCACATCTTCTTCCGTCAGTTTGCCTTTGCCGCGGAGTTTGTCGAACACGCCCTGCAGCCTGCCGGTTAATCCTTCGAATGCCATCTAAACCGCCTCCTTCCTGCCTCATTCAATTGCTCTGAACTTGCATCTTCGTACATGTATGGGTTTCTGCCTCGGCAGAGTTATTCGTTTTCTATTCCGTATGAACGATCCGGCGCATATAGTCTGCCGCCCGGTCCGCAAGATCGCCCGGCGACCGGAGAAGCATCTCCTCCGCCTCGCTCAGCAGCTTCAAGCGGCGTTCGTGTTTCGCCAGCAGCAGAAGTTTGCTCTCGTAATCCTCGAGCATCTGCTCCGCGCGTTTCACATGTTCGTAAACAGCCTGACGGCTGATCTTGAATTGCTCGGCGATTTCCCCGAGGGAGTAATCGTCGTGAAAGTACAGTTTAAGCACAGCCTGCTGTTTGTCCGTCAGCATGGGCTCGTAGAAATCAAACAGAAGATTAATTCGGTTCGTTTTCTCCAGAATGCGATCTTCCGTCATAAGGCCCGCCTCCGTCAAGGTTATGCACTTTACACCAGCAACAGTCCTTATATTAAAGGATGCCGGAGGGGATGTCAAGCCCTTCACCTTGTCAGCCGATAAATTCACAGCACTGCGGAATACGGCCTTCATGAAGGCTCGCCCATAAGAACCGCAAGCGAAGCGGCACTGCTGCTCTTGCGCGGTTACGCGCGACCGATAGCCCGTTACGCTTCCGCTTTCTCCTCGGCGATCCACTTCCCGAACAGCGCATGAACGAACTGCTCGGAATCAAACGGCTGCAAATCGTCCATTTTCTCACCCAGTCCCACGAATTTCACGGGAATGTTCAGCTCCTGACGGATGGCAACCACGATGCCGCCTTTTGCCGTTCCGTCCAGCTTCGTTAATACGAGGCCGCTCAGACCGGTTTTGTCGCCGAACATTTTGGCCTGCTGGAGGGCATTCTGGCCTGTCGTGGCGTCCAGCACGAGCAGCACTTCATGCGGAGCGTCGGGAACCTCCCTGCGGATAACCCGGTAAATCTTGTTGAGTTCCTCCATCAGGTTCACTTTGTTCTGCAGCCGTCCCGCCGTATCGCAAAGCAGAATGTCCGCTCCGCGGTTCTTCGCGGCCTGCACGGCGTCATACATGACAGCCGCCGGATCGGAACCCGCCTGCTGCTTGATGACGTCCACGCCGACACGCTGGCCCCACGTTTCGAGCTGCTCGATCGCACCCGCCCGGAACGTATCGCCGGCGGCGAGAATCACTTTTTTACCCTGCGATTTGTACATGTGCGCCATTTTGCCGATTGTGGTCGTTTTGCCCACGCCGTTGACGCCGACGAACAAAATAATGCTCAGCCCGCCGGGAGCCAGCTTCATGCTGCTGTCTTCACTGCCCTTCAAAAGCTCCGTCAGCTTCTCGGACAGAACCGGCTGAAGGTCGTTGGGATCTTCGATTCTGCGTTTGCGCACTTCGCCGCGCAGCTGCTCGATCAGCTCCATGACCGTGCTTACGCCGACGTCCGCGCCGATCAGGATTTCTTCCAGCTCCTCGTAAAATTCCTCGTCGATTTTTTTGCGGCGGCTGAACAGATCGTCCACGCGGTCCACGAAGACATCGCGCGTTTTGGTGAGGCCTTCCTTGAATTTATTCGTTACCGCCTCGGTTTTGCTCGAAATGCTCTCTTTTAACCGTTTAAAAAAACTCATCTGAAGCTGTTCCTCGCTTTCTGAAATGGCTCTTGAAGAGCCTGTAAAGGTGGCTGATTAAAATACACGTTTATATAACCGGATTACCGCCCGGTGAAATCACTTTCCCGGACGATGTCCTTCACGGTGCGGCTTTTCCTCATCAAGAAGCGGAAATCATCGCTTCCTCGTCCTCAAGCCTGACGGACACGAGCTTGGAAACGCCGCCTTCTTCCATCGTAACCCCATACAGCACGTCCGCTTCCTCCATGGTTCCCTTGCGGTGCGTGACCACGATAAACTGGGTCGTTTCGGAGAATTCACGCAAATACTCGGCAAAACGGGTGACATTCGCTTCGTCCAGCGCCGCCTCGACCTCGTCCAGCACGCAGAACGGAACGGGCTTCACGCGCAGAATCGAGAACAGCAGCGCAAGCGCCGTGAGTGCTCTTTCCCCGCCGGAGAGCAGCTGCAGGTTCTGCAGTTTTTTCCCCGGGGGCTGGGCTACGATCTCGATGCCCGTCTCCAGCAGATTTTCGGGATCGGACAAAATCAGATCCGCCCGGCCTCCGCCGAACAGCTTCACGAAAACGACGACGAAGTGGGAACGTATCGCATCGAAAGTCGTCTTGAAGCGTTTCGACATTTCCTGGTCCATTTCCCGGATCACGGTGTAAAGCGTTGTTTTCGCTTCCACGAGATCGTCTTTCTGGACGGACAGGAACTCGTAACGTTCCGACACGCGGGCGTATTCCTCTATCGCGCCCAGATTGACATCGCCCAGCGAAGAGATGGAGCGCTTCAGATCGCGCACCTTGTTCTGCGCGCCCGTGATATCTTCGGGCACCGGGTAGCGTTCTTTGGCGAGCTCGTAGCTCATTTCGTACTCCTCGCCCAGCTTTTTGAGCAGGTTCTCCAGCTCTACGTCCAGCCGGTTCACGCGCACCTCATGCTGCAGGCACTGTTCCTCCACCTGTTTGAGCTGCGTACGCTGCTCGCGTGTCTCATTCTCGGCCTGCTGGAGCTTGTCCATCCATCCCGCACGTTCGGAACGCTTGAACTCGATGTCTTCCGTGCATTTCTGCTTGCGGAGTTTCAGCGTATTGAGCAGTTCCACCTGCTTGACGCTTTCTTCCGCATGGAATTCCATCTCCGCGCGGAGCTGCCACAGCTGGCGGCGGTTCATCTCCAGCTCCTGCTTCGCTTCCGCGAGATCCTGCTGGAGCCTCCGCTGCTGATCCTGCAGCGACTGCTTCTCCTGCGAAGCGGAAGCGACACGAACCTTGAGATCCGTCAGCTGGTTCTGCAGCTCCTCCTTCGCCGATTCGTTCGCTTTGCGCGAAGACTCGGCGTCCCGGATGGCCTGCTGGAGCGCCTCCTCCTCCTGCTGCAGCTCTTCGAGCTGACGGCGGTTTTCCTCGATGCTGCGCTCCTGCTGGCCCCGTTCCTCAAGCAGCGTCGAACGGTCGTCGCGTTCCAGCGTCAGCTGCTCCTGCATGCGGCGCGCCTCCGCTTCAAGCGGAGCCAGATCCGCCCGGATCTGCTGTTCTTCGATCCGCTTCTGCTCGCCGCGCCCCCGCAGCTCTTCCAGATTCGCGTTGTCTTCGACGATCTCTTTGCGGGCTTGGGAAGCCCTTGTCTTGAGCTGCTGGAGCTGCGTCTCCGCAGCCGTAATTTCGCCGTCAAGCTCCTCGATCTGCCGCTGGCGGCCGAGCAGGTTGGAGCTTTTTTTCTGAAGACTCCCGCCTGTCATGGAACCGCCCGGGTTCACGATATCACCTTCAAGCGTAACGACACGATACCGGTAGTTCGCTTTGGCGGCAATGCGGTTCGCGTCTTCCAGCGTCTCCGCAATAATAACCGTACCCAGCAAACTGGAAAAAATATTGTGATACTGCGCATCGAATTTAATCAAGTCGACCCCGATGCCGACGAACCCCTTCGAAGATACCAGCGCACCGCGTTCGCTTTCACCGATCGAACGTCCCCGGATGACATCCATGGGTAGGAACGTCGCGCGTCCCATCTGCCGGCGCTTCAGGAAAGCAATCGCTTCGCGGCCGTATGCTTCCGTCGCCACGACGATGTTCTGCAGGGCGCCGCCGAGAGCCGTTTCCACGGCCAGCTCGATTTCCGCCGGCACGCTGACAAGCTCCGCCACGGCCCCGTGAATCCCTTTGAGCCCGTCGGGACGGTTCTTGGCTTTCAGCACTTCCTTAACGCCGTGCATAAAGCCGTCGTAGTCATTCTGCATTTCCTTCATCGTGTCGCGTCTGGATGTAAGAGCGTCGATCCGCTGCTCCCATTTGCGCAGCATACCGGACGATTCCTCCAGCAGAGTCTGCTTCTTCTTGAGACTTTCACTCAAATCCAAATAGCCGGAACGGATCTTCTCAACTTCTTTACGGGTCTGCTCCAGTTTTGTTTCGAGCTGCTTCTTACGGGCGGCGATATCGGACTGCAGAGCGGTCCTTTTCTGCCCTTCTTCTTCCAGCTTTTGAAGCCGCCGTCCCAGAGATTCGAGCTGCTGCTCCGCATAGCGGATTTCGTTGCGGCACTGCGCCATCGCATTCATTTTATCGAGAAGCTCGGATTTCAGCTGATCCTCCACGCCGGAATTCAGGCCGCCGCTTACCCCTTGGAGGCGATTCTCCTCTTCGGACAGCTTGGCTTGATATTCGAACAGCTGCGCGCCGATATGTACAATTTTCTCGCGATGCCCGGCCAGCTCCGCTTCCTTCTCCGCAAATCTCGTTTCCTGAAAAGCGATGGTCTGCTCCAGCTGCTGTTCATTGGAAGCGAAGTTTTTCTTCCGCTCCTTGAGCACCTCGCCGTGGCCTTCGCATTTTTCGAAATCCTCGGAGATTTGCAGCAGGGTTTCCTGGAGCTTCTCCAGCTCTTCCTCCAGCCGTTTCGTTTCCCAGCGGTGTTTCTCCAATTGGGCATCGTGCTGGCTGACAAACGTGGATAAGCTGAGCTGCTCCTTTTTCAAAGAGGTGAGCTTCTCGTTTGTCTCCGACCAGGAGACATAGATCTGATCGATCTGGTGAACGTACACCGCGATTTCGCTGTGCTTGAGTTCTTCCTTCAGTTCTTTGTAGCGGATCGCTTTCTCCGCCTGTTCCCGCAGCGGGTTGATCTGATCTTCCAGCTCCGTGACGAGGTCATGAATACGCAGAAGGTTCTGCTCGGTTTCCTGAAGCTTCTTCTCCGATTCCTTCTTGCGCGATTTATATTTGACGATCCCGGACGCTTCCTCAAAAATACTGCGGCGCTCTTCCGATTTATTGCTTAAAATTTCTTCGATCCGGCCTTGGCCGATAATGGAATAGGCCTCTTTACCGATCCCTGTATCCATAAACAGCTCGGTAATGTCTTTCAGCCTGCAGGACTGCTTGTTTATAAAATACTCACTGTCACCGCTCCGGTGTACACGCCGGCTGACCGTCACCTCATTGTAATCGAGAGGCAGCGACTGGGACGTATTGTCGAGCGTGAGCGACACTTCGCCGTAATTGACCGCTCTGCGCGCGTCGCTGCCGGCAAAAATAACATCTTCCATCTTGCCGCCGCGCAAGCTCTTCGCGCTTGTTTCTCCGAGCACCCAGCGGATACCGTCTGAAATGTTGCTCTTCCCGCTGCCGTTCGGTCCGACTACAGCCGTGATTCCTTTGACGAATTCCAGCTCCGTGCGGTCCGCGAACGACTTAAATCCGGATAATTCAATCCGCTTCAAAAACATAGATTCTTTTCACCTCAAAACTTTTCATAAGAAAAGCTACTTCGTAAGGACTGCTAAACTTTGCGACAGCAAAGTTGCTTCGTAATCGTTGCTTAACTTTTCGCAAAAAAAGTTATTTAGTAAGGACTACTGTACTTTTCACAAGAAAAGTTGCTTTGTAAGCATGGCTGGCACTTTTCGCAAGAAAAGTTGTTCTTTTAAGAACGGTTAAACTTTGCGATAACAAAGTCACTTCTACAAACGAGCCGGCCTGTTCGCCAAAAACACCTTTGCAGCGTTTGGCGTGGCTTTGTTCGCAGCTCGCCCGGCTGCTAAGCTTACGGTAAAGTAAGGCGCCCGAAGCCGCCCGGCTTTAACAGCCCTTCCGCCAGCCTGTCCGATTTCCGCTCTCTCGGCGGTTTATTCCATCAAACCGGGGAATTTATTCCCTGTAAAAGAGCAAGGACCGACACTAGTCCAGCCTCTATTGTATCATATCCCGCGTTCAAAACAGAACGCAAAAGAAAAGAGCAGCTGCTTGGCTGCTCCCTCTCTGCTTTATAAAGCGGCGCTTGGAGAAGGCTCTCCTCCGCACGGGCCTTTTTGCTGTGCTTCTATCGTTCCATGGGTACATTCAGCTTCGTCAATGCCTGCGAAGCCGCCTGCTGCTCCGCTTCTTTCTTGGAGCGTCCCGCTCCCTTGCCGAGCTGCTTGGCATCCATGTACACCTCAGCCACAAACTCTCTCTCGTGAGCCGGACCCCGCTCTTCCACGATACGGTATTCGAGCGCCCCCATATTGTGGTGCTGGGTATGCTCCTGCAGCTGCGTCTTGTAATCGATCACGAGCAGCTTGCCCTCCGCAGATACATATGGAAACACATGCTGCTGCAAAAAGAGCTTAACCGCTTCAAGCCCCTGGTCCAGGTACAACGCTCCGATAAAAGATTCGAAAACATCGGCAAGAAGCGCGGGACGCGAACGGCCTCCCGTCATTTCTTCGCCTTTGCCGAGCTGTACGTAACTCCCGAAATTGAGCTTTTCCGCAAAATTGACCAGCGAGGGCTCACATACGATGGACGCCCGCAGCTTCGTCAGCTCTCCCTCCGTGCGGTGCGGATACTTGAAATACAAGTATTCCGACACCGTAAGTTCCAAAACGGCATCCCCCAGAAATTCAAGACGTTCATTGTCCTGGTAATTCGCCATCCGGTGTTCATTCACATAGGAAGAGTGCGTAAAAGCCTGCCTAAGCAAATCGAGGTCTTGAAAACGGATCTCCATGTCGGCTAGAAGCTGGTTGACGTCTCGGTTCATGTTCTCACCACCGGCCGGTTGTTAGGCTTGATATTTTTTCAAAATAATCGTTGCGTTATGTCCGCCGAATCCGAAGGAGTTGGACATGGCCACTTGAACGTCACTCTTGCGCGGAACGTTCGGCACGTAATCCAGATCACATTCCGGATCCTGGTCATCCAGGTTAACCGTCGGCGGAATGATACCGTTTTCGAGCGTCAGCCCGCAAATAACGGCTTCAACGCCTCCGGCCGCGCCCAGAAGATGGCCGGTCATGGATTTCGTCGAGCTGACAGCGACTTTGTAAGCATGCTCACCCAGCGCTTTCTTGATCGCCGTCGTTTCGGACTTGTCCCCGACCGGCGTGCTCGTACCGTGCGCGTTGATGTAGTCGATGTCTTCCGGCGCGATGCCTGCATCCTTGATCGCTTTGACCATGCAGCGGGCCGCTCCGTCCGGATCGGGCTCCGTCATGTGATGCGCGTCTCCGCTCATACCATAGCCGATGACTTCGGCATAGATGTGGGCACCGCGCTTCTGTGCATGTTCGAGCGACTCAAGCACGAGGATACCCGCACCCTCGCCCATCACGAAACCGTCACGGCCCGTGTCGAAAGGACGGCTCGCCTTCTCAGGCTCGTCGTTGCGGGTGGACATCGCACGCAGCGCGCAGAAGCCGGCAACGCCCGTCGGGCTGATGGTCGCCTCGGCTCCGCCGCAAATCATCACATCGGCATCTCCGCGCTGAATGAGTTTGAACGAATCTCCGATGGAGTGCGTTCCGGTCGCACAAGCGGTAACCGCCGTGCTGTTCGGACCCTTCGCTCCGGTAATCATCGAGATTTGGCCTGAAGCCATATTCGCGATCATCATCGGAATGAAGAACGGGCTGACCCGCTTCGGTCCTTTTTCAAGCAGAATCTTATGCTGTTCTTCCCAAGTCGACAGGCCGCCGATTCCGGAACCGACGTAAACGCCGACCCGCTCGGGATCCGTATCTTCCTGTATGTTCAAGCCGGAGCTCTTCAAGGCGTTGATGCTGGCCGCAACCGCGAACTGCACGAAACGGTCCATTCTTCTTGCTTCACGTTTATCTATATAATCTTCGGGGTTGAAATCTTTAACGGATGCGGCAATGCGCGTCGGATACTCGCTTACGTCGAAGCTTTCGATAGCGCTGATACCGGATTTGCCCGCAAGCAGATTGCCCCAGAAAGTATCCACTTCTTGACCCAGGGAGCTCATAACTCCAAGTCCTGTAATAACGACTCTATTCACGTGTACCACCTCTGAATTAAGGGTGTTTTCTCTCGCTTTTTCTACGTTCAGAAAATGAGGAGAAGTCCCGCCTTTATGAGAACGGGACTCTTTTTAGAACGGGACTCCAAAGATTTTTACGTATGAGATTTTATGTAATTCACTACTTCTCCCACAGTCGTAATCTTCTCAGCATCTTCGTCGGAAATCTCCAGATCAAATTCATCTTCAAGTTCCATAACCAATTCTACAACATCGAGAGAATCAGCACCTAAATCTTCTTTGAAAGACGCTTCAAGGGTAACTTCAGATTCTTCTACCCCTAAACGGTCGATGATAATTTTCTTTACGCGATCTAGTACGTCGGACATCCGGCTCACCTCCTCCTTGGTATTATACGAGAATACGAATCAAAATGCCATACTTGTCTAAGCGGGACAACCGCCGACTGCGGCACGGGCCCCGTAGGGCGTCTTACATGTACATGCCGCCGTCGACGTGAAGCGTCTGGCCGGTCATGTAGGAACCTTCGTCCGAAGCGAGGAAACGGACGATTTTCGCGATATCTTCCGGCTTGCCGAGCTTGCCGAGCGGAATCTGCTGCAGAAGGGATGCCTTCTGCTCTTCCGGCAGCTTGTCGGTCATGTCGGTGGAGATAAAGCCCGGCGCTACCGCATTGACGGTAATTCCGCGGGACGCAAGCTCCTTGGCGGACGCCTTCGTAAGACCGATAACGCCCGCTTTCGCCGCCACGTAATTGGCCTGCCCGGGATTGCCGAGCACGCCCACGACGGACGAGATATTGATAATGCGGCCCGAACGCTGTTTCATCATGGGGCGGGTCGCCGCTTTGGTGCAGTTGAACACGCCTTTGAGATTAGTCGCGATGACGATGTCAAAGTCTTCCTCTTTCATCCTCATAATGAGATTATCCCGGGTAATTCCGGCATTATTCACCAGTATGTCCAGACTGCCCAAGGCTTCAATCGTCTGCTTCACAAGATCTTCGGCTTCCTGGGATTTGCTTACATCGCCGCGCAGCTTGACCGCGCGTCTTCCCATCGCCTCGATCTCTTTAACGACTTCTTCCGCAGCTTGCTCGCTGCCTGCATAGTTGACCGCCACATCGGCGCCGCTTGCGGCAAGTTCCAGGGCAATGGCACGGCCGATTCCGCGGGAAGCTCCGGTAACGAGCGCCGCTTTACCACTCAGCATGGCTTGTGTCCTCCCGACTACATAATGGATTGTGTGACGCTTAAATCTCGGCCTGCAGCGCCGCTTCCAGGCTGTTGACGGAGACGATTTTCACGTTCCGGCTGACCTTCTTGATCAGACCGGCGAGCACCGTTCCCGAGCCGATCTCGACGAAGGTGTCCACCCCCTGCTCGATCAGCCACGCGACAGTGTCTTCCCACAGCACCGGAGAATACACTTGACGGACCAGAAGGTCCTTGATCTCCTCCGGCGAAGTAACCGGGCGCGCCGTAACGTTGGCCACGACGGGCACGGCAGCTTCCTGCAGGCTGAGGCCCGCAAGCACGTCCGCCAGCTTCTCCGACGCCGGTTTCATCAGCGAGGAGTGGAACGGTCCGCTCACTTCGAGCGGAATCGCCCGTTTCGCGCCGATTTCTTTGGCGCGGTCCACGACCGCCTGCACGCCTTCACGGGTGCCGGAAACGACGATCTGGCCCGGGCAGTTGATGTTGGCCAATTCGACTGCGCCGGTCTCTCCGCTGACGGAGCGGCAAAGCTCGTCCAGCGCCCCGCGCTCGGCTCCCAATACGGCTGCCATCGCGCCGAGCCCGTCCGGCACGGCCTGCTCCATAAACTCGCCGCGTGCACGCACGGTGCGCACGGCATCCTCGAAGCCGAGCACGCCGGAGGCTACCAGCGCGGAATATTCGCCCAGGCTGTGACCGGCCGTAAAGTCCGGCACGATGCCTTTTTGGCGGAACACTTCCAGATAAGCCACACTCGCGGTAAGCAGAGCGGGTTGTGTATGATACGTAATTTTCAGTTCGTCCTCGGGTCCCTCGAATACGAGAGAGGATAAAGAGTAGCCTAGTGCCTTGTCGGCCTCGTCGAAGACGCGTTTCGCTCCTTCATGAGCGTCATAAGCATCCTTCCCCATACCGACGGACTGGGCTCCCTGTCCCGGAAATACAAAAGCTATCTTGCCCATATACGTCAGAATTCCCCTTCCAGTATTTTACCAGACCAGCACGGACGCTCCCCAGGTCAGACCGCCGCCGAAACCGACCAGCACCGTGGTATCGCCTTCTTTAAGACGGCCCTGCTCGGCAGCCTCCGCCAGCGCTACCGGAATGGAAGCCGCCGACATGTTGCCGTAGCGGTCGAGGTTGATCATGCATTTGTCCTCGGTCAGCTCCAGACGGTTGAGCGCGGATTGGATAATCCGGATGTTCGCCTGATGCGGAATCAGCAGATCGATATCGTTCTTGTGAAGTCCTGCTTTACGGAGCGCTTCTTCCGCGGCCGATCCCATGATGCGGACCGCGAATTTAAACACTTCGCTGCCGGCCATATAGATATAGTGAAGACGCTGGTCGAGGCTTTCGGGGGATGCCGGATTGCGGGAACCGCCCCCGGCGATCTTAAGAAGCTCCGCACCGGAGCCGTCTGCTCCCAGTTCAAAGGATTTGAACCCGCGTCCTTCCGGAACCGCGCCGATCACGACCGCGCCGGCTCCGTCGCCGAACAGAATGCACGTATTGCGGTCCGTATAGTCCGTGATCCGCGACAAGGTATCCGCTCCTATGACCAGGGCATACTTGTAAACACCGTTCGCGATAAAATTGGACGCGTTGGCCAACCCGTAGATAAAACCGGCGCAGGCCGCGGCCAAGTCAAAGGCCGCCGCGTTCTTGGCGCCCAGCTTCTCCTGAAGAATGCAGGAAGCCGACGGAAACGCCATATCCGGCGTAACGGTAGCCACAATGATCAAATCCAGCTGATCCGCCGTAATTCCGGCATTTTCAAGCGCAATGCGTGAAGCCTCAAGCGCCAAATCGGAGGTTGCCTGCTCGGGAGCCGCCATTCTCCGTTCCCGGATTCCGGTGCGCGTCACGATCCATTCATCGTTCGTCTCCACCATAGATTCCAGTTCCTGATTCGTTAAAACCCGATCGGGCACATATTTACCCGTGCCCAGAATGCCTACAGGAATGCCATTCATTAGGACCACTCACTTCCCGTTCTTGATTTCAGTAGCGATTGCGCCGACCAGGTCGTTCTGCAGCGCCGTTCTCGCCTGGCGCACGGCGTTCTTGATCGCCTTCGCGTCGGACGAGCCGTGGCTTTTCAGCACGAGCCCGGTTAATCCGAGCAGCGGAGCCGCTCCGTGCTCCGTGTAATCGAACATTCCCTTGAAAGCGGACAAGCCCGGTTTCAGCACGGCTGCAGCCAGTTTGGTCAGCGTCGTACGGGTAAGTTCGGTTTTCAAAGCGGAGAAAATGGCCGAGCCAGCTCCCTCCAGCGTTTTCAGCATAATGTTGCCGGCAAATCCGTCGCACACGATAACGTCGCATTCGGCTCGGAGAATGTCGCGGGACTCGACGTTGCCCACGAAATGTACGGGAGCTTGCTCCAGCAGCGGATACGCCGCCTTCGTCAGCTCGTTCCCTTTCATCGCTTCCGTGCCGATGTTCAGCAGACCTACGCGCGGACGGTCCATACCGTGAACCTTGCTTCTGTAAATACTTCCCATGATGGCGTATTGAAGCAAGTTTTCGGGACTGGAATCCATGTTCGCTCCCAGGTCTAGCGCGAGAACCCCTCTGCCGTCCAGCGTCGGGATCATCGGCGCAAGAGCCGGGCGTTCGATGCCGGGTACCCGGCCGACGACGAGAAGCCCCGTCGTCATAAGGGCGCCGGTGTTGCCGGCCGAAATCATCGCGTCGGCTTCGCCTTCCTTGACCAGCCGGCCCGCGACGACCATCGAGGCGTCCTTCTTGCGGCGGACGGCCCGGACAGGCTCGTCTTCGGCTTCGATAATCTCGGAGGCGTGGATAACGCGAAGATTCGAGGGGCGCTCGGTAAGCAGCGCCTCGATCTTCGCCGAATCGCCGACGAGCAGAAGCTCGACATCGGTCCATTCCTTGGCTGCCGCCAGGGCTCCCTCCACGACGATTGCCGGGGCGTGGTCGCCGCCCATTGCGTCAATTGCGATCCGCATTGGCTTGCCCACCTTCTGTTCGTAGTTGTTCTTTCTTGGAGTGAAAGATGACGAAGCTGCCTTCGAAAACAACCTCGTCTCCGATAAACGTCTGCACGTCCACCTTGGCTTTCCCCTTCGACAGGGACTTCACGTACGCTTTCGCGATACATTTCTCGCCAAGCATGGCGGAACGGATAAACCGGATGTCGGCCGAAGCGGTAAGCGCGATAGGATCGTTGATTACCGCAACGGCGAGTGAATTGGCCTGGGCGAAAATATGATGCCCGCGCGCGATTTTGGTACGGGAAAAAACATGATCTTCGGTCAGTTCAAACATGGAAATGCCGCTCTTGTCAAGCTGCAAATCGATGATTTCCCCGATCACTTCATCAATGGGCAGGGAACGCACCTGATCGTAGGAACGTTCCGCCATATGCTTGATCCGTTCGCGCAGCTCGGGTATCCCCAGCTCGAGACGGTCCAGTCGAACGGTTTGAATGCTAACCTGAAACTTGCGCATTAATTCTTCATCCGTCAGAAACGGATTATCTTCAATTGCCTGCAGCAGCTGCTGCTGACGAGTGCGTTTCGGAAGACGTTCGATGACAAGCACCACCCTGCTTGTGGAGGCGGCCGGTAATATGGCCTCCTCTTATTACCTAGTACTAAAAGTAGTATATATAATTTGCGTGCAAAAGGGAAGCCTTGCGGACAAATCCGCCCCGCTCCTCCTTTCACCTTATTGCACTCCCGGCTTTTGGGCAAAAAAAATAGCACCTCACCTAAGATGAAGTACTATTTGTCAGCCTAAAAATTAAGCTTGTACGATTTCTCTGCCTTTGTATGTGCCGCAGTTTTTGCAAACGCGGTGAGAAAGTTTCAGTTCTCCGCACTGCTCGCACTTAACCATGCCCGGAACTTCCAATTTGAAGTGGGTACGGCGCTTGTCGCGGCGGGTTTTGGATGTTTTTCTGAACGGTACTGCCATGAATTCCACCTCCTTAACGTAATCCCCATATCCCTACGAGTTGAAAAAATCAGCCAGACCGGCCAGTCTTGGATCGATCCGTTCGTTCTTGCAGCCGCATTCGCGTTCGTTGCGGTTAGTTCCGCATTCGGGACAAAGCCCTTTGCAGTCTTCCCGGCAAACCGGCGCGAGCGGCAGCTCAAGCTGTATATTCTCTTCAATGTAAGGGTTCAATTCCACTTTATCTTCGCGCACCAGATGGATGATCTCGTTCTCATCCTCGGAAGCCTGCGCTTCCACTTCCGGTTTCGAAGTAAAAATTTCCCGAAAGGGAATGTTCAACGTCTGCTTGAACGGAGTCAAACAACGGGAACAGCCAAACTCAAGCTCGACGGAAACACGGCCGGTTACTTCCACGACGTCGGACGCCGGTTTCGCCTCCAGATCCGTGACGATCGGTCCTGCGGACAAAATATCCTTGCGGCCCTTCAGCAACGCTTCGCCGTTAAGCGACTCGCGGATGGCAACAGGCTGTCCTTTGGCCATAATTTCTTTAAGTTGAATCCACATGTTTTATCACCTCAAACAAACAAAGATAATTATAGCTATTAATCTTCCGGTTTGTCAATCATTTCGGAGGAAGCTCCGCCAAATACTTTAGGGCGTCGTCCATCGTCGCGACGGGAACGATCTTCATCTTCGTTCCGATTTCCTTGGCCCGGGCCAAAGCTTCGGTGTAATTGTAGATCGTGCCTTTGTCTGTTTTGAGATCCTGAGGAGCAAAGAAGATCTCCGCTCCTTCGCGGTCCGCCGCGATGACTTTATGCTTGATTCCGCCGATAACGCCGACATTCCCTTCCGTGTCGATCGTCCCGGTTCCCGCGATTTTGTGCCCCTTCGTGATGTCTTCGGGAAGCAGCTGGTTGTAAATCTCCAGGGAAAACATCAGACCGGCCGAAGGGCCGCCGATTTCGCCCGCTTTGATGGTAACCTGCTTGGAAGGATCGTCCGCCTGCACGCTTTGCATTTCGGCCATCGTGATCCCGATTCCCACGCGGCTCTTGCCGGTGTCTTTATCGGGCGGCAGCTTGGCCAGCGTGAGCGGCGCCGTCATCTCTTTAGCTCCGCGGATGAAGGTCAGCGTGACCGTGTCCCCTTCTTTCTTGTTTTCCAGAAAGGCGAAAAGGTCCTGAGAAGTTTGGATCGCCTTCTCGTCCGCTTTGGTGACCTTGTCTCCGGCCTGCATCACTTTCTCGGCGGGAAGACCCGGCGAGAGGCCCGTGACCATGACGCCCTCTCCTTTTATATGGAAAGGAACGCCCGCTTTCTTGTAAGCGGTCTGGATGGCGTCGCTTTGGGAAGTGAGCATGACGAATTGCTGCTGCTGACTGTAATCCTTCTCCGACATTCCCCGGAGGACATCTTTCTTGAGCTGGAGTTCGTCGTATTTGTTGGCCAGGGACCACAGATACGTCACTACGTTCGCATTGGCCACGCGGACCGTAACGAGCATAAGCGAGCCTTTCTCATCAGTGTTGTCGCTCTTGGGGACACTGACCATCGGATGGACGGCCTCAGCCGTACCGGGCATATAGATAAAAAAGGGCAGAGGAACGTAAAACAGGATAACGAAACAGAGAAAGCCGACAAGAAGCGACGTGAAAAAACGCCTGGAACGCCTCTGCGGATGCGCCCGGCGGATGACGGGCCTCTCCCGGACCTCGTCCCCGTTCCCGTAGTCTGTTTCCCGTTCGCGTTCTTCTTGTTCCTGCTCGTCGCGGTAACGCTGGTTTTCATGATCTTTGTCAGTCATTTTAAAGGGTTCCCTCCCGTTCCGTTTCCGAAAATCGGAGAATGGATGTTTGTTAGTGTATGCGGGGCGGGCTTGGTCTAAACATCTTCGGTCCGGCGTACACATGTAGCAAACGAATCGAGGTGTTTACATGCCGAAATCCCTGACGCACCGCGGCGGCGGGTATCGTACCACGCTGCTGCTCGGCAGTCTTGCGGCCGCTCTGGTCGCGTCGATTATCGCTTTTCCGGACAAGGCGCTCCAGGCATCCCTGGAGGGCATCACGATCTGGTGGAACATCGTATTCCCGGCGCTGCTGCCGTTTATGATTCTTACCGAGCTGCTGCTCGGTTTTGGTGTCGTCCACGCCCTCGGTACCCTGCTGGAGCCGCTCGCGCGGCTCCTGCTCCGCCTTCCGGGCGCGGGCGGCCTGGCGCTTGCCGCGGGAGCCTTGAGCGGCTTTCCGGGCGGCGCCCACTTCACGGCCAAGCTCTGCCGCCGGAAGCTGCTCACGCACGGCGAAGGCGAGCGCCTCCTGGCGCTGTCGCATCTGGCAAGCCCGGTGCTGATCGTCACCGTGATCGGCACCGGGTTCCTGCACAGCCCGCGCCTGGGCCTGCTGCTTGCCGGCGTGCACTACGGCGGCGCGCTGCTGCTCGGCTTCGTGCTGCCTTCGCAGAAGAAGCCGGCGGGCGCGGCGGCGCCCGGGCAGCCCGAATCCGCGGATGACGCCGGGGGTTCGGGCGAAGCCGCCGGCGGGGCCGGCGCGGAGCCTGCCCGCACGCACGCGGGCCCGCGCGGCGCGCGGGGGCGCGCCTGGCCGGCGGACGCGCCAGCGCCCGGCCGCGGCGAGGCTCCGGCCGCGAAGCGCCGCGAGGCGGGCAGCCGGGCTTCCGGCGCCCCCTTGTGGCGGCAGGCCGCAGGCAGCCTGGCCCGCGCCCGCAGCGAGGACGGCCGCGCGTTCGGCCAGCTGCTCGGCGAGGCCGTGACGGCTTCGGTGCAGTCGCTGATGGTCGTCGGCGGCTATATTATGATTTTCTCCGTCATTATTCACATGCTGACGATGCCGGAGATGCTGCAAGCCGCCGGTGGACTCCTCGGGCTGCCCGTCGGGCCGGACCTGCTGCATCATCTGGCCTCCGGCTTGTTCGAGCTCCACTTGGGCGCTCACGCCGCGGCGGGAGAACAGGCGCTGCCCCAGAGCATCAAGCTCGCCTTAATCGCGGCTTTTCTCGGATTCGGCGGGCTGTCCTCCCACGCACAGGCCTTGAGCGCCGCCTACGGCGCCGGTCTTCGATACCTGCCTTTTCTGATGGCGCGCCTGCTTCACGCCTGCTTTTCGTACGTGCTGGTTCTTCTGTTGTGGCGCTTCACAAGCAGGCTGTTTCCATCCGCGCCCTCCGGGCGGCAAACGCTCGAAGTTTCGGGATCTCTAGCCCCCTCGGGAGGGACGGAGGAGTGGCCTTTGCTCTCTTTCTCGGGCGTCTGGATGCCTGCCTTCGCGCAGCTTGGCATTCTTTTGCTAGTTCTGGCCGCGACCTGCGTCCTGTCCTACGCACTGCATGTATGCTCCCAGCGCGGACTCCATGCGGGCCCTAAAGCCTGACAAGCCCACAAAAGAGAGAGGAAGCCTGCGCGCCCGGCAGCCTTCCTTGTTCTACGGTTGCCGCGTGCCGGCGGCAAATTTCAGTTTCAGCTCTTCCTCCACTTCCCCCGGCACGAAATGGGAAACCGGACCGTGAAAACGGGCAATTTCTTTTACAATGCTGGAGCTGAGGAATGAATACTGGGGCGAAGAGGTCATAAAGAACGTTTCGACATCTTCGTTTAGTTTGTTGTTCATCGTCGACAGCTGCAGCTCGTATTCAAAATCAGAGACCGCACGAAGTCCCCGGACAATAATATGTACATCTTTGGATTCCATATAGTTGATCAAAAGATCCCGGAACCCGTCCACCTCGACGTTCGGAATGTCCCTCGTTACTTTCGTCAGAAGCTCGATACGTTCTTCGAGAGAAAACAAAGGATTTTTCGACGTATTGTTCAGTACGGCTACGATTAATTTATCAAAAACTTTTGCCGCCCGGCGGATAATGTCCAAATGGCCGTTCGTCACGGGATCGAAGCTTCCCGGATAAACCGCTATTTTCAAGCGTGGTTTTTCCTGATGCACAGCTGTGTCAGCTCCTTCTTCTGTTCGGTTCAGGTCAGCCCGGTGTCTTCAAAGGTGTACAAGGTCACGGCCGTATCCCCGTAATCGGCTCGCCGCTGCATGACAAAACCCTCGAAAACCTCAGGAAGCTTGTCCGCGGCGTCATGTTCCACCACGATTGTCGCCCCCTGCTCGAGCAGTCCCGATCCCTTCATTTTTTGCATAAGTTCTCCGGTAATTTTAAACCGGTAAGGCGGATCCAGGAAAACAAGCCCGAACCGCTTTCCCCGTTTCTCCAGAGCTTTCAGTGCGCGTCCCGCATCATTGCGGTATATTTCCGCACGGTCCGTCAATCCGGTAACCTCCAGATTGTGGCGCACGGTGTCCAGACTTTTTTTCTCCAGGTCGATAAATATGCACGTGTCCAGCCCCCGGCTCAAAGCCTCGATCCCGAGACCGCCGGTTCCGGCAAACAGATCCAGTCCCGTGCCTCCGTCAAAATAAGGCCCGATCATCGAAAAGATCGCCTCCTTGACCTTATCGGTCGTCGGACGCGTGCTCATCCCGGGTACGGCCTTTAAGGAACGGCCCCGGGCACTTCCAGAAATCACTCTCATACGCTGAATTCCCCACTGTATTGTTCTTGTCGGTTTTCTGTTATCGTACCACAATCTTTGTTCGTTGCACAAAAAGGCTTTGAAAAAATAAAAATTTCCTGTCCGTGTATAGCCTGTCTTTTTTTCGGATATGATTGAATTATCGACATCAAAAGTGTCGTAGACAACCGCGGAGAAGACTTACGTTTCCCCATAAGCTCTTCGTCCGGTTTCTCCTCTCCCATGAAAGGCCCTCGTAGTGATACGGGGGCCGATTTTTATTTTCCCCTCTGCCACGTTCTGCTCCTATATCTGTTTCTTCTATAAGATATTCGTTTAGGTCACAATTGTCATTTAGATGACTTATATGAATGGACCCGAATAGCAAAAGTCTTAAATCGTATGGATATAATTTCCTCTATCTGATAAACTAGCAATTGTATTTTAAATATGGTTTACGTTCATAGGGGGAAAAAATGAAAAAAATTCTTTTTGTATCCGTTGCTGCCTTAGTCTTAGCCGCTGGCTGCAGTTCCGAGCAACCGGCTAAAACATCTGCCGAAACAACACCTGCTGCCAGTTCCGCTCCCAGCGAAACTCCTAAAGCAACTCCAGAAGCCACACCTAAGCCTTCCGAAGCTCCTAAAGCTAAAGACGGCGAATATACGGCGGGAGACTTTAAAATCACGGGCGTATCCGTAAAAGAATCGGCCGGAATGTGGATGGTAACAGCTAAAGTACAAAATGCCGGAGATAAAGATATTCAAGCAGCCATGTTGAGTGCGGTACTTTATGATAAAGACGAAAAACGTCTGGGCATTGCACAAGGCGGCATTGACGGGATTAAAAAAGGCGAGAGCAAAACTATTCAGTTCATATCTACCGATAAGCTTGACGGGTATAAAAAAATCGAGTTTCAGGTTGACACTTCAATCTAAAAAACGGACCCCCGTACCATTGCGCGGGGGTTTCTCCATTTTACATAGAATCTATATCTTTTCAAAAAAACCTGATGGTCAGAGTATCGCTCCCGGGCCATCTGCGGCTTTCCATAATTATTTAAAAATCTCATGTAGCTCCATTGGAAAGATTGGTTATAACGAAACGCTCCTCTTTAATTTAAAATCCCCGCTCCGTATGATAGAGACTAATCCAAACGATCCCATGAGGTGACTATTTTGAACGAAGGCTTCATTACAATCATAGATTTTCAAGACACGGAACTCGTACGCAGTCTGTATGAATTACAGCGGGCCTCTTACTTAATTGAAGCTAAACTTATCGATTTCTATGAGATTCCGCCGTTAAAAGAGACTTTCGAAGAATTCCAGGCATGCGGCGAACAATTCAGAGGCTATTTCCTAGGCAATCAGCTCGCCGGAGCCGTTTCCTGTACGGTCGAAGAAAAAACAGTCACGATATGCCGGATGGTCGTCCACCCGGATCATTTCAAGAAGGGCATCGCCCAGCAGCTTTTAAACACGATGGAATCCGACATGGGCCACATGTCCCTGTTTAACGTAGCGACGGGCAAGGACAACGTTCCCGCGAAAAATTTGTATTTGAAAAACGGCTACAAGCATGAACGGGACGTGGAAGTCGCCCCGGACTTTTACATCAGCCTCTTTCAAAAAGCGGTCCGCTGAGTTTTTCCCGGACACAGGACAGTTCCTGCTTAATGCCGGGTATGCTGGAACAAGCGGCACACCGAACAAAAACCGCCTCGCTAAACGGGCGGTTTGTTTGTTTTCACCTGTGCATGAAAAAGTCCTACTCGAACGTATGCCCTTCTTTCATGTTTCTCCTCCACGGTACGCAAACGGTTAAGGCAGCTTTTTGACGCCCATTACATGACCAAGCGGGATAAATCCGATGTCCCGGCTGTCCTCGCTGTCGTTGCGGTTATCTCCCATCACGAAAACATGGCCTTCCGGCACTGTCCATTTATGATCGGAAACGAACTTCATCGTTTCTTTTATATACGGTTCCTCGAGCGCTTGTCCGTTCCGGTGTACCTGATGATCTTTGAATTCCAGAACGTCCCCCGCTTTGCCGATCACTCTTTTGACGTAAAAGGTTTTCTTTTTCGCGGTTCCCGCAATCATCTGAATGACCGGCTGTTCCATAACGCTGTCCTTAAACGTACGCGGACGGTCCACCCGGCTATCGATGACGACGATGTCCCCGTATTCGGGTTCCTGTCCAAAAGTATGTACCAGCTTGGAGACGTAAATCCGCTCGTTATCCTGAAGCGTGGGGTCCATGGAATGCCCGTCCACTTTGTAGGGCTGAAAAACGAAAATACCGATAAACAGAACGAGGACAAAAGAAACGCCGATAGACCCGGCCCAACCCATTGCTTCCTTGAATATTTTCATCAAGACATCTTCCTTTCTGAACCTTTTTCCCTAAATTATACCACGGCCTTGAACATCTTGCGAAAAATGGCTCACCGGTCTGCCGTCTGTCTATCCCACCTGTTTCCATTGCTTTCACCCGCCTCCCGGTGTATAATTACAGCAACTTAAAATTGCAGTTCCCGGAGGAGCCTGTCACCAAGGCCTTGCTATGTCTACGTAGCGGGTTTTGGTAACGGGCTCTTTTTGCATGCTTTTACGGATTCCGGGCCTACAATAAGAAAACAAGGAGTGTGAGGCGGTACGTGCTAATTTTTCAACTCGCTATTATTTTGCTCGCATCGAAACTGGCCGGGGATATTAGTGTAAGGCTGGGTCAGCCTTCGGTTCTGGGAAAGCTTCTTATCGGGATTGTGCTGGGACCTAATCTTCTCGGACTCGTGACAAATACGGATGTGCTGCAGGAAATCAGTCAAATCGGGGTCATTCTGCTGATGTTCATCGCGGGCCTCGAAACCGATACGAAGGAGTTTAAACGTACGGGCAAAGCCTCCGGTTATGTCGGAGTCGCCGGCATTATCGTCCCGTTCGGCCTCGGTTATCTCGCCGGCATCCTGCTGAATCAATCTCCGCTGGAAGCTTCGTTTCTCGGCCTCCTCCTGTCCGCGACCAGCGTCAGCATCTCGGTCCAGGCGCTCAAGGAGATGGGCCAGCTGAAATCCAGGGAAGGGACGACGATCCTCGGAGCGGCCGTCATCGACGATGTGCTTGTCATTATCGCGCTCGCTTTTGTGATGAGCATGGCGGGCGGAGACGTTAACCTCGGCATGATTGTCGTCAAAAAAGTCGTTTTCTTCGCACTTGCTCTTCTTTTCGCCTGGAAAGCGGTCCCTTGGATCTTGAAAAAGTTCGCTCCCCTGCGTGTTACGGAAACGGTAATCTCCGCCGCTCTCATCATCTGCTTCGGTTACGCCTATATGGCGGAATATGCCGGAGTCGCGGCTATTATCGGTGCTTATATCGCCGGAGTCGCCATCAGTCTGACGAATTTCAAGCACGAAGTGTTCGAGAAAGTGGAGACGATCGGTTACTCCATCTTCGTGCCCGTTTTCTTCACGTCCATCGGAGCTACCGTGCAATTCCAGGGAATCTCCTCTTCGATCGGGCTTATCGTAATGCTCAGTCTTCTTGCCATCGCGACGAAGCTTGCCGGTTCCGCCGTCGGCGCCAGACTCGCCGGGTTCAAGTGGCGCAGCTCTCTGGCCATCGGCGCAGCCATGGTATCCCGCGGCGAAGTCGCCTTGATTATTGCCGCCATCGGTCAGGAGTCCGGGCTGCTTTCCGAAGACATGTTCGCGGTCATTGTCGTCGTCGTTCTCGTGACCACTATCGTCACACCGCCGATGATGAAGCTCTTTTTCAGCGAAAAGAGTCCCGCTGCCGCGGCACGGAATACCGGCGAATGATTTGCGCCGGCACAAAAAACGCCTCTCTGCCCGTTAAACGGACTGAGAGGCGTTTTTGCACACCGTGCGCAAGCTCGTCTCACACGCGGTGCCGTATCGCATAACCGGGCACTCGCATCTGCTGGTGGCGGATGTCTGCGACCGGTCTCGGCTTCACGAAGAAGTTTCGCATAACGCACGGCGCGAAGCCGGCGAAGCGTTCCGGCTCTCCACGACTTCGAAATGGTAAATCGTGTTCCGGGTGAGCACCCGAAACTCGGCACCGTCCCGGTCGATGGCCTGAACCCGGGTTGTCTGGAAAGACCGGAAATCGTCCACCCGGCAGAGCACCATGGAACTGCCTACTTCCGTAGGCTTCATTTCCTGCAGGATGGTTCCGAGCATTTGATCATATCGGAACGAGGTGGCGCGTTTAGGCGTCATACCGTCATTTTCGTAAATTTGCAGCAATTTAAGGTAGCTCATCGTCGTCCCTCCTCATTTGAAGGTATGCCCGCAGCCTTTATTATATCCGGCTTACGTTCCGGTAAATATAGGCAGACGGACGGTAAAAGACGTTCCCTGACCCGCTTCGCTTGTGACCCGGACACTTCCGTTATGGGCCTCCACATACTGCTTGACCAAAGCCATCCCGAAGCCCAGCCCCGGTTCTGAAGCCGCGGCGGCCGACGGATAAGCGGTCCGGTAAAAGCGTTCGAACAGATGCGGAATCTCGTCGTGCGTAAGGCCGGTCCCGTCGTCACGGACGGTGACGGTCACTTCCAGATCGTTGACGGTGACCGACACGGCGGCCGACGAACGAGCCAGCCGCACGGCGTTCCCGAGCAGATGGCCGAAAGCCTGCTCCAGCTTGTGGCGGTCGCCGTACAGGCTGACCTCCCTGGACGGCGAATAGCGCAGCTCGATGCCGGAGGCGCGGGCCTCCGCTTCCAGCCGGACGATCAGCGGATCGAGGACCGCCCGGAGCGAGAACCACTGCCGCTCCAGCTCCAGATGGCCGGATTCGGCGAGCATGAGCTGCTGCATGTCGTTCACGAGCGCCGACATAAGGCTGACTTCCTCGAAGAGTGCGGCCGCTTTATCGGTCGTGAGCCTCTTCTCTTCGATCTGCGCCTGCTCCAGGCTGGAGCGGAGCACCGTAAGCGGACGCCTGAGCTCCTGGGTCAGATCGGCGACCATGCGCGGACGCACGGTTTCCATCTGCCGCAGCTTGTCCTCGACGCCCGTAAGCAGGGCATCCGCTTCCGCCGTTCTGGCGTTTATGTCCGCACCGCCGTTTTCTTTGCCACGCCTGAAGGATAGGCCGGATCCGTCTTCCCTCGCCAGAATGGCAAGGCGGAAGAGGATGCGGTCCAGCATCGTCTGAAACCGTTTGTCTCCCCGCTTCATGTAGAGGCCGGCGGCCCCTCCGACGAGCAGCGAGCCCGCCAGTACGGCGGCCCAAAACGGCGGCTCCGGATGATGAAACGGCGCGGCGGGCAAACTATAATAACCCAGAGTCCGGCTACCGTCCTTAACGGTCTTCAAATCGATGCCGGCGGCTGCATGGTCTTCCTTATCGGATGAAGACGATGCGGCCGCGTCGAAGAGCAGCTTCTGATCGGCATTGTACAGGCGAAGACCGGCATCTGCGGCCAAGCGCTGCGGGTCTGAATCTTTTTTTAACTGTTTAATTACGGAAGACCAATTTTTATCAACGCCGTACATGGCGTTTAAATACGAATCCCAGAACAGATGGTTCCGGCTGTTCGCCTTCTGCTGCTCCGTCCAGAGAAAAGCATAAGCTTGTCCGATCAGGATGCAGGCAGTCAGCAGCCCCAGCAGGAAACCGATCCATACCGGTTTTCTGTGTTGGTTTATCGTCGTTCTCATCTATACCCTCCGCAACTATACCTGCTTTCTTCATTGTAGCACATCGGGACAGCGTTTTGCTTCTTTTCCGGCAGAGCGCTCGCTTTTTGTAAAGCGGGTGATTGACTTTTTTATATACACCACTTAATATTTATATAGTTTAAATAATAAACAGTGAATATAATTTTTGAATCCGAAAGGAGGAGACTATCTTCCGTGCTCGATAACGAAGATTACGTAGCCCGAATTTTACGGGCCACCATGTCCTTTTACCGCAGAATCGGGCCTCAGATGTCTCATTTTAAAGAAATGGGGCTGACCGGTCCGCAATTCCACGTGCTGAACTGGATCGCGGAGACCGGACCCGGTAAAATCACCCAGCTGGCCGAAATGATGGAGGTAAAGCCCAGCGCCATTACGGTTATGATCGACCGGATGGAACAGAACAAGCTTGTCGTCCGGCATCACGATGAGAACGACCGCCGTGTCGTCATGGTGTCCCTTACGGAACACGGGCAAAGCGTGCTTAAAGAAGCGAAGAAGAGAACGTTCGAAGTCATCAAGCAGTATTATTCGCGGCTCGACCAGGACGAGCTTGAATCGCTGATGAAAATTTCCGAAAAACTGCAAAACATTGCCGGAGATGAAAATGACGGCAGCGGAAAATGCTGCAAATCATAGAGAGAAACGGAGTTTGAACGATGGGAGAAACACTTAAACTGGAGCAGGATCAACAAGAAATGACCAAACACCGCGGCATGCTGATCGCGGGTCTGATTATCGCCATGCTGTTCGGAGCACTCGAAGGAACGATCGTGGGAACCGCTATGCCGCGTATTGTCGGAGAGCTTGGCGGTCTCGGTTATATGACATGGCTGACTACCGCCTACATGCTGACGTCCACCGCGGTTGTGCCGATTGCCGGTAAACTGGCGGACCTTCTCGGCCGGCGCGTCGTCTATGTGACGGGGCTTATTATATTTATGGTGAGCTCCGCGCTTTGCGGAACGACCGACAGCATAACTCAGCTTATCGTCTACCGCGGCATTCAAGGTATCGGCGGTGGCATTATGATGCCGATGGCGATGATTATTATCGGAGACTTGTTTACGGGCAAGCAGCGTGCCAAATGGCAGGGCGTTTTCGGTGCCCTCTATGGTCTCGCATCCGTAATCGGCCCGCAGATCGGCGGATGGATCGTGGACGGCCTCAACTGGAGATGGGTGTTCTACATCAATCTGCCTGTCGGGATTATCGCCGTTATCTTTATCGCCATGGGCCTCAACAAACACAAGACACAAGGCCCCGTCAAGTTCGACGTAGCCGGCATGTTTACCATGATTGTCGGGGTCGTCAGTCTCCTGCTCGGTCTCAGCTTCGGGGGCAGCGAGTATCCGTGGCTGTCCTGGCAGATTATCGGCCTGTTCGTTCTCGCCGTTATCTCCATCACCGCTTTCATTATTATCGAATCCCGTACGGAGGAAGCGATCCTTCCGGTCCGCTTGTTTAAAAACCGTACGTTCACCGTGCTCAACGGCATCGGTTTTCTGATGAGCATCGGCATGTTCGGCGCCATTATTTTCGTGCCGCTCTTTATGCAGGGAGTTGTCGGTGTCAGCGCCTCGGCGTCCGGTACTATCATGACCCCGATGATGATTACCATGATTATCGCCAGTATCATAGGCGGTCAGATCGTCTACAAAATCGGTCCGAAAGTCCAGATCAGCATCGGCATGATCGTAATGGCGGCAGGATTCCTGCTCCTGACCACGATGAGCATTGACACGACGAAGCTTACCGCTACGATGATTATGCTCGTAATCGGTCTTGGCATGGGGCTTGTCATGCCGATCCTGACGCTTGTGCTCCAGGAATCCTTCCCGAAATCGGAGCTCGGGGTCGTCACTTCGTCGAGCCAGTTTTTCCGTTCCATCGGCGGAACGTTCGGGATGACCATCCTCGGGGCGATTATGAATCATAAATCGACCAGCCAGTTGACGGACACGCTTGTCCCCGTGCTGCAAAAGCTGCCCGAACAGGCGAAGGAAATGACGGCCAAATTTACGGAAATGATTCATACGAATCCGCAAGGGCTGTATTCGTTCCTGTTCAGCCCCGAAGCTATGAAGGAGATGCCCGCGGAGTTTTGGAAAACCATTGCTCCGATTCTGAAAAATTCGCTCGTCTCCTCTCTGCATTCCGTCTACTTGTTCGCGCTGATTTTCATTATACTGGGAGCCGTGCTTACGGTGGCCGTACCGACAATCAAACTAACCGAACGGAAAAAAGATCCGGCAGGCAAAACCGAACCTGCCGCGGAGTAAATCAATCGAAAAAGCGGGGATCCTTCCACACGAGGATCCCCGCTTTTTTTCGGGTGTTTAGCCCGGCAGTGCCGAGCGTTTTTTAATCCCGCGGTCGGTTAGGCCGGGCCGGATCAATCCAGGTTAATTCGGAGCAGATCATTCAGAAAAATTTGCAGGACGGATCCGATTAATTCAGACCTGCCTGAATGCCCATAGAAACAGCCCGAATCAAGAATCGGCGGTCCGCGAACTTCGCTTTGCCGCACGGACTCTTCGGGCCTGTTTCAGGCCGCTTTTACAGCTGCCATCCTTCCTGTACGGGGCTCTCCGGGGGCATGACCGGTTCGATCAGCTGCGGACTGTCATTACGCACGTTCCCGACCAGCTGCGAAACCGGGTACGCCTCCATCTCCGCGGCCGGATAGGGCTGCAGCAAAGACAGCAGATCGGCAGGGTCCTGAATCCGCCGGTCCAGCCACAAAGCCTCGTCCTCCCGCCGCAAAATAACCGGCATCCGGTCATGAATTTCCGCCACAAGCGGGTTCGGTGCGGTTGTCAGCACGGTACAGGTGCTGACGCGCCGGCCGTCGGGCGAAAGCCAAATATCGTAGAGACCGGCCATCGCAAATAGGCCGCCGTCCTTCAGCCGGATACGCATGGGCTGCTTGCGTCCCCCTTCCCGCTTCCACTCGTAAAATCCGTCGGCCGGAATGAGACACCGCTTGCGGCGCAAAGGGATGCGGTAAGCGGGTTTGTCCGCGGCCGTTTCCGCGCGGGCATTCAGCATTTTGGCACCGGCGCTTTCATCCTTGGCCCACTCGGGGATCAGCCCCCATTTCAGTTCGCCGATCCGGTTACTCCGGCCGTCGTTCACGACGGCCGGCACCATCTGGCCGGGGGCTACGTTATATTTCGGATTGTGATAAGGGATGCCCGGCGCATCGAAAAGGCCGAAGCGGGCCATAAGCTCCTCTACCGTTACCGTGATCGTATACCGTCCGCACATGGACATTTCCTCCTTATTCACACACGTTTAGATACACCGTAATACACCGTTCGATTGAATTCAAATAAAAACAGCCGCGGCCGCGGGGCCAAATTATGGATTCCTATTCCTTCCTTCCCCTTTCCACCGTTACAATCGGCACGGCTCCCAAGACTCCTCGTGTAACGAAAAGACACATCACGTCCGCCCTGCGGAAAGTGCCTGTGTCTTTTCGTTCATTCCAGCATCCGTACGGAAGCGCCTCCCCGCCTTCCGGTCTGCCAAGTCAGCCGGCGTGTTCGCGCGTTCTTTCCGTTCCGGCGGATTTATTCGGCCCGCTCTCTTCTTCCAGCCAGCCGATAAACAAGGTGGCGAAGTGAGGATCCCACTGCGTACCTCTTCCTTCTTTCAAAATGGACAGCGCCTTCTCCGCGGACATCCCTTGGCGGTACGGGCGGTCCGAGGTCATCGCGTCGTAAGCGTCGGCAATGGCGATCACCCGGCCGAAAAGGGGGATATCCTGGCCCTTGAGGCCGTCCGGGTAGCCCCGGCCGTCAAACCGTTCATGATGGGAGCGGACTCCCGGCAGGAACGGAGCCATCAGGCTCTGCGGCTCTATCTGCCTCAGAATCCGCTCCCCCAGCGCCGGATGCATCTGAATCTGGGCAAACTCGTCGTCCGTGAGCCGCCCTTCTTTTAACAGCACAGTGTCGCTGATTCCGATTTTGCCGATATCATGCAGCAGCGCCGTTTTGCGAAGCTCCTCCAAATCGTGTTCGGAGAATCCGGCCAGACTGCCGATCCGGACGGAATAACCCGCCACCCTTTCGGAGTGTCCCGCCGTGTAAGCGTCTCTGGCATCCAGCGCGGCGGCCAGAGCGGCAAAATAGCCCGATATCAGCTCATGGTTGATCCGGTCGCGCTCCCGGAGTCCTTCCACCATGTGATTGAAGCCCGCTACCAGACGCGAAAACTCATCGGGATAAAGATCCGGCGCATGTGTAGCCAGATTCCCCGCGCGGACTTCTCCCATGACTTTGTGAATCTGTCCGATGGGATGCTCGATATCCCGGGAAAGCAGCCAGGCACCCAGCGAAGCGAACAGAATGCCGAGCAGAATGATCATCGCGTCCCAGTTCCAGTAATCGATCAGCAGTGAGGTATCCTCCCGGACCAGACGGAGCTGAACGGTCAAATAATACAGAAAAAGCGGGAAGGTGCCGATCAGAAACGCGCTCCACTGGAACTTTTTACGGATTGAAAACAGCACTCTGCCGTCCAGAGACACTTCCGTGCCGTGAAGGCGGAGGGCAAGCTCGCGCGTATGCCGGATCGCCGGGCGGATGGAATACGCGGTCAGAAAAAATTCGATCATCGCATGCATGCACGCTACGAGCAGAGCGCCGAGCACGGCAAGCGCCAGGTCAAAATAACTGATTTCCAGCATGCCCATACGGATTGCGGCGACGGCCAGCACGACGGCAGGCAGAACCATTCCGAACAGGTGCGGACCGAAAATGCGCTTAACCGCCAATACCGGAAGATGGTGAATACGTATATACGCTTCCTTGATTTCTCCTAGAGTGGGACTATGTTTAAGAAAAACCGCACGGACCGGCCTCATTTGACGCGCAAATACGGTTAACTCGGCCAGTATCATCACAAAGAGCGAAACGCCCAGGATTACCAGCATGACGGACATTTCGCGATTCGTCGCCCGCAGTGTGGAATAAATCAGAACACTGCCTACTCCCAGCACCGCAATCGCGGAGCCGAGCAGGTAATTGCGGAGCAGAGCCAGCAGAAGCTGCCGGTATGTATATGTTCGCAAGATGCGTCCCCTCTCCCAATAAATGGCATGTTGCTCTTTTTTTATTGTACCATGATCTCTTTTTTTACGGCTACACGCAAAAGGAGTACAGAACTGGCGAATTTCACTCAAAAATGCCAAATAATTCTCTTCTTGAAAATCGAATATATGTTCGTTATTCTGAATATACTACATAAGAACATACGTTTCCATACCCGAGGAGTGAGACATCATGCAGCCGCCTTTGCAAACCCGTGACGATTCCATGCTCGTTAAGCGGTATGTGCTGCTTCCGGTTCTGCTGGACGTACTGGAAAAGAACATTTCGCTGCTGGAAAGCTCCGGCAAACTTCCCGAGCCGCTGATCGGCCATCTTCGCCTGATCCAGGATCGCGTTACGGCCGACATGGCTTTTTTACGCAAGCAGTTCCGCCGGCGGGGCATCCGGATTTACGAGCAAAGGCGCACGACGGAAGGGATGAACATCGCCTACATATGCCGCGGCTACCACCACCGCTTTTCTTTGCTGTGGCGGCTGATCCGCGCCGAGATCGTTACCGCACTGGAGACGTACCTGGATTCCGCCGCCGGGTCCGGCACCGAAAATACCGGGCAGGCAAACATTACCGGTTGTTAACCGAATAAACGTTCGTGTATGGTTAATTACAGACACGAACACAAGTTCCCTTATCCGAATGCATGTTATCATTCCGACAAAATGGCAGGTGTTACCGATGACCGCCTTCCCCGAGCAAGGCAAACGTATCATCATGCTGGCGGACTGCCAGTCTTTTTACGCATCCGTGGAAAAAGCCGCTCATCCCGAATTCCGCGATAAGCCTGTTGTCGTAGCGGGCGATCCCGCCCGCCGTTCGGGCATTATCCTGGCCGCCTGCCCCCTCGCTAAAGCGCATGGCGTCACAACGGCCGAAAGGCTGGGCGAGGCCCTCCGGAAATGCCCCGAGGCCGTCGTTATCCGCCCCCGGATGGAAGAGTACATTAAAGTCTCCATGCAGATTACGGCCATTCTCCAAACGTACACCGATCTCGTGGAGCCGTTCAGCATTGATGAACAGTACCTCGATGTAACGGGCAGCCTGCATCTCTTCGGCACACCGGTCGAAATCGCCAGAGACATCCAGCACAAAGTGCTGCAGCAAACCGGCGTATGGACCCGTGTCGGCATCAGCGAGAACAAAGTACTCGCCAAAATGGCCTGCGACAATTTCGCCAAAAAAAACCGGGAGGGCATCTTCGTGCTGCCCAAAAACGAAATTGCAAGCCTCTGGGAACTGCCCGTCAGCAAAACCTATCTGATCGGGTCCCGGATGACCCGGCATCTTAACCGCATGGGCATCCTTACCGTCGGCGACCTGGCAAAAACCCCTCTGGCCCGCCTTCGCGCCCGCTGGGGAATCAACGGAGAAGTCATCTGGCGGGTAGCCAACGGCATCGATCCTTCTCCGGTAACTCCTCAGACTCACGAGGGGCAGAAGGCCGTCGGCCATCAGATGACGCTACCCCGCGACTATGCGACGGCCGAAGAAATCAAAGTCGTGCTGCTTGAGCTCTCCGAGCTGGTATGCCAGCGCTGCCGCGCCAAGGGCCGTAAGGGCCAAGTCGTCTCCGTCGGCTGTCAGGGCGCGGATTACGATCATCCGAGCGGTTTTTACCGCCAAATGAAACTCCCGGACCCGACGCAGCTCACCGATACGGTCTACGAGACGGCGCAACTGCTGTTCCGCAAGCATTGGGACGGCCTTCCCGTCCGCAAGGTCGGGGTCACGCTCGGAGACCTCGTGCCCGATGATCAATATCAGCTGCTCATGTTCGGAGACGAGGAGCGCAAAATCGCTCTGGAACGGACGACGGATACGATCCGGCAGCGGTTCGGAAGCACCGCCATCATGCGCGCGGTTTCCGCCACACCGGCCGGCCAGGCCAAGGACAGATCCCATAAGATCGGAGGTCATTACAAGTGAAATCTTCTTCCGCCGGTTCCAAAACAGGCAAGAAGCTTCAAGGAAACGGCTTGTACGAATCGTCCCGGATGATGCTGCCCGAGCATAAGGAAGCCTACCTGCGGCACCAGCGGGAACTGAACCGCCGGGCTCACCCGTCTCTGGAAGACGAAGAGCGCCAGCGCATCGGCAGCCTGCTGGCCCGGGCGAAAACAACGGGGCGGGTGCTGACCGTGACGGTATTCGGCCCTTTCGAGGACGAGGAAATAACCGGGATTGTCCGCCGCATCGACGCTCTGAAGCAGGAAATCCATCTTGAAGTACCGGGCGATGTGCGCCGGCTCGCTTTTGACGATATTCTCAGAATCAGCGATTAAAATCCCGTTTCGGCGGGCTCTGGTAAAATAGGAACTATCCGCTCCGAATATCCGGGAATAAACAGAGTCCTGTCCGGACAAATCTGCCGCAAAAACCAAAAAAGCAAAAAACCGTCTCTCTTCTTTATCGAAGAATAGACGGTTTTTTTGTAGATGAGCACGAAAAATAACGGAACCTTTCGTGCCTGTCATCTTCGGGATTCACCAGTCTTTTTTAACGGAACATTCCCCACAGCTTTAATAAATGGAACGTGTTGTTGGGGTCGATTTTTTGGGCGATGACAAAATCAATCAGAGACGACGACTGGGCTTGGGTAAGCGGTTCGCCCAGCACTTTGGAAAACTGGGCGACGAAAGCGGCGACCTTCTGCCGGTTCTGCAGATCGTACTTCGTGACCCCTTCCAGCAGCCTTTTGATGCGTTCTTTAATTTCAGGGTTTTTCATTTTCCATTTCACGCGTTCGACCAGAGCCGGATCGATTCCATATTGCTGATAGCTCACTTGAACACCTCCCCGTTATCCATCCCTGCTAACATATGTCGGCAAGTGCCCGGATGTGCCTAGATTTTACGGATGGACAAGCTTACGGCCCGTTCGGCGGCAGGATCGTATTCTCGTTCAAGTTTCAACCGGGTGGAAGATTCGCCCGGGTTTCCCGGCCCCGGTCCACAAACACGGGCCGCCTCGCGCAGCGAAGAACGATTCCACTAGGGTACGAATCCCAAGCGCGCGGTGGCCGGGTAGAGTCCCAGGAATGGCGTCAACCCATGTGACGCCAAGCCCCTGACGCGCCGGGAACATCACGCGTGGTTGACCATCGTTATGTGACGCCGAGCACCACGCTGAAAGTTTCGCGCAATGGCACAAAAAAACCGGCCGGCAGCGCCGGTCGGTTTTTGTCTGTTTAAGCCATTCCTCAGTCCATGATATCCCCGTCGAAAATAAGCTCCCGCTGGAGAAAGTCACGAAGCGGGATATATTCCGCAGCCGTCCAGAACTCCTGCCGCGCTACAAGCTCGGCGGCATCGTCCCGGGCCAGCTCCATCGTTTCGAAATCGACCATCATGTCGGCGATCCGGAAGTCGGGCAGGCCGCTCTGCTTCGTGCCGAAGAAATCTCCGGGTCCGCGAAGCTCCAGATCACGCCGGGCGATTTCGAAGCCGTCCGTCGTATCCGTCATCGCCTGCATCCGTTCCTTGCCGACCTCGGTTTTCGGATCGGCGATCAGGACGCAGAACGACTGGTGCTCCCCGCGCCCGACCCGGCCCCGCAGCTGGTGCAGCTGTGACAAGCCGAAGCGGTCCGCGTCATATACGACCATGAGTGTCGCATTCGGCACGTCCACACCGACCTCGATGACCGTTGTGGATACGAGCGTGTGGATCTCGCCGTCCTTGAACCGGCGCATGATCTCGTCTTTCTCGGCCGCAGCCATCCGCCCGTGCAGCAGACCGACCTTCAAATCGGGGAACGCCTGCTGAAGCTGGACGTGCACGTCTATCGCATTCTGCACGTCCAGCTTCTCCGACTCTTCGATCAGCGGGCAGATCACGTAAGCCTGGCGGCCCGCATCCGCTTCCCGGCGGATAAAGCCGAGCACCCGGTCGAACATTTCGTGCCGCACCCAGTACGTTTTGATGGGTTTGCGGCCCTTCGGAAGCTCCCGGAGCGTCGAGACGTCAAGATCGCCGAACGCCGTAATCGCCAGCGTCCGGGGAATCGGTGTCGCCGTCATCGTCAGCACGTCGGGGTTCATCCCCTTGCGCCGCAGAATGCTGCGCTGGTTCACCCCGAACCGGTGCTGCTCGTCGGTGACGACAAGGCCCAGCTTGCGGAAGAAGACGTCTTCCTGGATAAGGGCATGGGTGCCGACCAGAATATCGAGCATGCCCATTTGCAGGGACGCGAGAATCTCCCGCCGCTGGCGGGCGGTCGTGCTGCCGGTAAGCAGGGCGACCTGCAGCCCGTAGGGCTCGAACATCGCCGTCAGCGAGCGGTTATGCTGTTCGGCGAGGATCTCCGTCGGCACCATGAGAGCGCCCTGACAGCCGGCCGTTACGGTCGCGTAGAGCGCCGCCGCGGCGACGACGGTCTTGCCCGCTCCGACATCGCCCTGAAGCAGCCGGTTCATCGTGTAAGGCTCCTGCATGTCCTGCAGGATCTCCGCGATAACCTTCTTCTGCGAGGGCGTCAGCGTGAACGGCAGGCCGCGCACGAAGGCGCGCACCTTCGGCAGGTCCACCTGCTGGGCGAGCCCGTCGGCGCGGCTGCGCGTGATGGCCCGGAAGGCGTGCATTTTGAGCTGGAACAGGAACAGCTCCTCGTACACCATCCGGCGGCGGGCCTCGTTACCGTCCTCCGTACCCTGGGGACGGTGAATGATCTCCATCGCCCTTCTGCGGGGCAGCAGGCGGTATTTGCGCAGCAGCTCCGCCGGGACGATCTCCCTTACCATGGCCCCGTACTGGGTAAGCGCCTGAGCCGTCGCCTTGCGCATAAAATGCTGGGTAAGGGAGCCGCCAACGGAATAGACCGGCTGCAAAGTGCCGGTCTTGGAAGTTCCCTTATCGGGAAATTCGGAATCCGAAACCGTCATCTGATGACGGCGCTGGTCCCATTTGCCCGTCAGGACAATTTCCCGTCCGGGAACGAGCTGGTCTTTCAGGAACGGCCGGTTAAACCAGACGGCGGTAACAAAAAAGTGGTCAATGACCACTTTGCAGCTGAGTCTGTTTTTGCGGCCGTACCTTTGCAGGACAGGCTCGGACATAATCTTGCCCTGCACGGTAATTTTCTCTCCGTCCTTGACCTGGGTCAGATCGCGGATGGAGTAATCTTCGTAGCGGAACGGGTAGTACTCGAGCAGATGAGCAACACGGGTAATGCCAAGCGCCTGCAGTTCTTCGGCTTTCTGTCCGCCGATTCCGCGGACTTCCGTAACCGGAATTTCGTTAAGATCCATGTCAGGCCGGACTCACGAATGCGGCTACGGTCCCCGGTCCCGCATGGGTTCCGATAACCGGACCGATGGTAATGTACTGCATGCTCTTGATCGTAAAGTTCTGCTCGATAAGGCGGTACAGCTCTTCCGCCGCTTCCGTGTTGTTCGCGTGCGCCACGCTGATATGAATTTCCCCGCCGGGAATGTCCCGCCGCATCATTTCGATAATCCGGGCCATCGCCTTCTTTTGGCCGCGTACTTTATCCACCGAAGCGATTTCTCCTTCGGGATCTACGGACAGAATCGGCTTAATGTTGAGCAGGGAACCGATCAAAGCGGACGCTTTGCCGATTCTGCCCCCTTTTTGCAAATATTCGAGCGTATCGACAAGGAAGTAGATGACGAAGGATTCGCGGATTTTCCGCACGATCTCCACGCATTCTTCCAGGCTTTTGCCTTCCCGGGCCGCTTCCGCCGCGGCTACGACAAGGGCGCCGATTCCGTAACACGCGGTTTTGGAATCGATCACTTGTACCCGGTCTTCCTCATCCAGCATCGATTTGGCCAGCAGGGCGGACTGGTAAGTCCCGCTCATGGCCGACGACAGATGAATCGATAAAATTTGAACCTCGGGATCCTCGGCCAGCAGTTTCTCGTAAAGGGCAAGAAATTCCGCGGGCGAAGGCTGAGAGGTTGTCGGCATACTGTGAGCGGCGACCAGCTTATGATAAAACTGCTCCGCATCCAGGGTAACCGCATCCAGATAAGTTTCTCCGTCGAGGTGGATTTTGAGCGGAACCATTTCAATACCGAGTTTTTCACGGGTAGCTTCCGGAATATCCGACGTGCTGTCCGTTACAATACGAACACGGCTCATATGCAAACCCCTCTCTTACTCTACGGAAAATATATAGGCGTACAGCGGCTGTCCGCCGGGATGAAGCTCGATCTCCACATTCGGATACCGGGCTTCGATATAGGCGGTAAGCTGCTCCGTCTGCTCGTCGCTGGCATCTTCGCCCGTCAGGATCGTCACGATTTCGGCTTCGCGGATCATATGATCCAGAAGCTTCTGGCTCGCTTCGACAAGCTCCGGCTCGGATACGACGATTTTTCCGTCCTCAATGCCGATAAAATGACCCTCTTTGATTTCGATGCCGTCGATGGACGTATCGCGCACCGCAAAGGTAACCTGACCGGAACGAACGCCTTGGATCGCCTCGTTCATGGTTTGTTCGTTGACGTCGGGAGCCGCTTTTTCCTGGAATGCCAAAATGGAAGCGAGGCCCTGCGGAATCGATTTCGTCGGAATAACGATAATCCGCTTGTCTTCCACGAGGTCTTTCGCCTGCTTCGCGGCCATGATGATATTGGAGTTATTGGGCAGAATAAACACGGTTTCCGCATCGATCTGCCGGATTGCCTTCACCACGTCTTCCGTGCTCGGATTCATCGTCTGTCCGCCGGACAAAACGACATCCACGCCAACGCTTGTGAAGATTTCCGTGATGCCCTGGCCCAGAGCCACGGCTACGAACCCGTACGGCTTGAGTTCTTTGGCGGCCGGCACAACGGAGCGCTGCGCTTCCTCTTCGGCGGCACGCTCATAAACTTCAGCCGCTTCTTCCAGGATATGCGAATGCTGATCGCGCATGTTCTCGATTTTGATCCGGGTCAGATCTCCGTATTCCATCGCAAGGTTCATGACTTGTCCGGGATATTCCGCATGAATATGAACCTTGACAAGCTCATCGTCCGCAACGACAAGCAGCGAATCCCCATGCTTGCCCAGTTGGCTGCGGAAATTAATTTCGTTGAATTCGATCCCTTTCGTCTTGCCGGGAACGACTTTCAGCAAAAACTCGGTGCAGTAGCCGAATTCGATATCGTCCGTAGACATGTGAAGCTGCGCGGGGCTCGTGCGGTCCATGTGATGGGCCTCGGGAGCGAGCTGGAGCGTTGCAATGTCCTTGTCCCTGGCCGCCTGTCCGAGGACGGGCGCGTCCGCAACGATAAAGGAGGACGTGTCCTCCTGCTGCACACCGTTCAGTGCGGAAACGAATCCTTCGTAAATGCAGACAAGACCCTGCCCGCCCGCGTCGACTACGCCTACCTGCTTGAGGACGGGAAGCATGTCCGGCGTTTTGGACAAGGTTTCGGTCGCCTGCTTCAGCACCTCTTCCACGAGCTCCGTGACGTCCGCACAGCGTCTTGCCGAGGCGACGGCATGCTTCGCCGCCTCCTTGGACACAGTCAGCACGGTGCCTTCCACGGGCTTGACGACCGCTTTATAAGCGGTGTCCACACCCTGCTGCAAAGCCGCCGCAAACTGCTGCACATCGATCGATTCCATATCGTGCGTATACTTGGCGAAGCCTCTGAAAAGCTGGGACAGAATCACGCCGGAGTTACCCCGGGCGCCCATGAGCAGTCCCTTGGACAAAGCTTCCGCCGCCTTCCCGATGTGTGCGGACGGCTTGCGTTTCAGTTCTTCTACACCCGACGTCAGCGTCAGGTTCATATTCGTTCCGGTATCTCCGTCAGGGACGGGGAAAACGTTCAACCCGTTCACCCGGTCCACATTTCTGCGAAGGTTGTCAGCTCCAGCAAACACCATCTGCATAAAATCATTTCCATTTATTGTGTTAAAGCGCTTACTCAATGGTATTCTCCTTCCTGATTACCGGGATACCCTAACCCCTTGAACGAATATGTGAACTTCATCGACATGCAGACCGACTACTTCATTTAATACATACTTCACTTTTGTCTGCACATTGTGCGCCACTACGGATATTTTGGTTCCGTAACTTACAATAATGTATAGATCAATCTCTACGCGGTCCTGTTCGCGGCGAACTTCCACGCCCCGTCCCAGATTATCCCGTCCGAGCAATTCTGCAATACCATCTTTTAATTGTTTGCGTGAAGCCATACCGACCAGCCCGTAACAATCCAATGCGGCGGAACCCGCAAGTACGGCGATCACTTCGTCGGTAACATGAATTTTTCCTAGTTCGTTGCTTACCTCGATTGGCATGAAAATACCAACTCCTTCAAAAAGGGTCAATAGGACTAATCCTCATTGTACTATAACCTATGGAATAAATAAATGACAAAAATGGCGCCTATTCGTTGACTATCTCTTTTTCGCTGTGCTATTATATTTAAGTGTGTTTATTGAATGCGGTAGAACGAAGCAAACCGATGCCCTGAACTTAAACAGGCCGACGAGCCACATGCTAACAAAAGCTGCCTTGCTGTGCGCTAGGTTTAGGCTTGCCATGCTGGCAGTTTCGTATACTTATAAGGAGGTGTCATTCATGTCTCGCAAATGCTATATTACTGGCAAATCCCCGAAGTCCGGAAACCATGTTTCCCACGCGAACAACAAAAACAAGCGTACATGGGGCGTTAACGTACAAAAAGTACGCATCCTGGTGGACGGCAAACCGAAGCGCGTTTACGTCAGCACCCGTGCCCTGAAATCCGGCAAAGTGGAACGCGTATAATCACCGCTTAACGAAAAGACAAAAAGCACCGTAACGGGTGCTTTTTTTCGTGCCTTTTAACAGGCGCAACGGCTGCAGCTATTAATTTTTGCTGAACGTGTTAAGTACGGCCTTGACGAAACCGCCCAAAAATTTCGGCAGCTTGACTGTGTAGAATTTCATCCTCTACCCCTCCTTCATGATTGCCGGCAAACCGCTCTCATCGATTCCAGTATATTCGCACAGGCCCGAAAATGTGCTTGCCCCGAAAACGAATGCGCGGCTTTCATTCCCCTGCTGCGTGGGCATCCCTGACATCCTTTTATCCCATAAAAAAAGGTTACAAGAATGTCTTAAATTCTCGTAACCAAGTGTATGCCCCCGCCGGGGGATTTATGACACGTCCGCTCTGCGGCGGGCGCCGAACAATTACGCCGGGCTTAATTTCCCGCGGATTCGCGGATTAGACGGATCGCTTCCGCGCGGTCGGGCCGGCCGAACACCGCGTTGCCGGCAACCGCCATGGTGGCGCCTGCCTCGGCGACTAGAGGCGCGGTCTTATCGTTGATTCCGCCGTCCACTTCGATCTCAACGCCGCTCAGTCCCCGCTCTTGGAGTTTGCCGCGAAGGTCGCGGATTTTCGAAAGCATGCCGGGAATAAACGACTGCCCTCCGAAGCCCGGGTTAACGGTCATGATAAGGACCAGATCCAGATAGTCCTCCAGCACGTGTTCGATCGCGGACAAAGGCGTCGCGGGATTCAGGACGACTCCCGCCTTTACTCCCTGCTCCTTGATCTGATGAAGGGTGCGGTGAAGATGAGGACACGTCTCCACATGCACGGAAATCAAATCTGCGCCCGCTTTCGCGAAGTCTGTGATATATCTTTCAGGCTGCTCGATCATCAGGTGTACATCGAGCGGCAGGGACGTATGCGGCCGGATCGCGGATACGATGGGAGGCCCCAGCGTGATATTCGGTACGAAGTGACCGTCCATGACGTCGACATGTATCCAGTCGGCGCCCGCTTTCTCTACCTCGCGAATTTCTTCGCCAAGCTTGGCGAAGTCGGCGGACAGAATGGATGGAGCTATGCGCAGCATGTTAGTACCTCCTCTTCTTCTCTTTCATTTCCTGCAAAAACTGCAAATAGTGCTTGTAGCGGCTGGCGGCGACTTCTCCCCGCTCCACGGCGTCGCGGACTTTGCAGTCCGGCTCGTGGAGATGCAGACAGCCCCGGAACTTGCACGTTTCGGCATAAGACTGGAATTCGCGGAAGCAGGACCCGAGATCTTCCGCTTCCAGTTCGACAAAGTCAAGCTGACTAAAGCCCGGCGTGTCCGCGACATAGCCGCCTTTGGCAAGCGGAATCAGTTCCACATGCCGCGTCGTATGCTTCCCCCGGCCCAGCCGGTGGCTGATCTCGTTGGTCTGAAGCTCCAGGCCCGCCACGATCGCGTTCAGCATGGACGATTTGCCCACGCCGGACTGACCGGCGAATACGCTGATTTTACCGTCCAGATATTCGGCCACCTGGGTGACGCCTTCGCCCTGCCGGGAACTCGTCAGCATGACGGGGTAACCGATCCTGCGGTACAGCTCGACCGCCTCGGTCAGCCAGCCGGGCATCACCTGATGTCCGGTATCTTCCGGTGCGGACGGAAGCGCTTCGCCTTCTTCCACACTTTCAGCCGCACTCTTGTCGGAAGAGCCCTCCGGAAGATCAATCAGGTCCGCTTTGGTCAGACAAATAGCCGCGTGCAGTCCCGTATTCTCAATGTGGACGAGAAACTTATCCAGCAAATTCAGGTTCAGATCGGGCTCCACAACCGAGAAGACGAGCATAGCCGTGTCCACGTTCGCGATGGGAGGACGAATCATTTCGGATGTCCGCGGATCGATCTCCGTTACCGTTCCTTCGCCGTTCTCCGTCGTTTCATACTTCACCCGGTCGCCGACCAGGGGTGAAATCCCTCTTTTCTTAAAAACGCCTCTGGCTCTGCACTGTACGAGAGAATCGGAGCCGAGCCGGCTTCCCTCCGGAAGGACATAGTAGTACCCGCTGAGCGCTTTTACGATCAAACCTTGGGCCATTGCGGATCTCGTCCTCCTTTTTGAATTCCGATTTCGGTTCTAGTCATCTTTATCTTTGTTTCTATCCTTATCCTTGTCTTTGTCCTTATCCTTGCCCTTGCCTTTATCTTCTCCGCCGCCGGAAACAAGCTTGGAGCCCCCGTGCTGCTGCATCGAAGTCTGTGATCCGGTCTGCTGGGGAGTCGGCGTAGGCGAAGGGCTGCCCGACTGCTGATTCAAGAAATCCTGGTAAGTCCGAGTCGTCACGTTGACGACCTTGTCATCTTCCTTGACGGTGATGACGGCGTTTTTATCCGGTGCCACGATCACTTTGACATCGACTGCCGACGGCGTCGAAATCGTCTCGGTCCGGTATTCGCGGGTATCGCCCTGGGCGTCGCTCACAAGCACCTTGAACGTGGATTTCTTGCCTTCCTGCGAAGGAACGAGCGGCACGTTGACGATCATTTGGCCCGCTTCCTGCGGCATGCCGGAGCTTACGATCAAGCCGATGGCCTGGCCGACCGGGACGTCGTTATCCGGCTCGTAAGGAAACTGTTTGATGACTTTGCCTTTGGCCACTTTATAGCTGGGCTCTTCCGTGACGGCTCCGAGTTTTAACTTGCTCACTGTAATACGGCTGATGGCTTCTTCCTTGGACAAGCCGACAAGAGGAGGCATCTTGACCGTTTCTTTACCTTTGCTCGCGATCAGCTTGACCGAAGCCCCGGCCGGATCCAGTTCCTCACCTTCGCGAGGGGTTTGCTCCAGTACCGTGTTCGCTTCCTGGTCTTCGGAGTACCGGAACGTAACCGATATCTGATCCTCTTTGAGACCGAGCCCCTGCACCAGCTGAGCTTTGGCGTCATCCACACTGTGATTGACCACCGAAATCATTTTCTTCAACTCGGGCCCTTTGCTCACCTTGAGTTTGACTTTCGTCTGCTCTTTGGCTTTCATTCCCGCCTGCGGATTCTGGTCAATGACGATTCCCGCGGGCTGCGGATCGGAGACCTCTTCCACTTCGTAGCCGAGCTTGGCAGCGGTAAGCTTCTCTTGAGCCTTCTGCAGGGTATCCGTTTTGACGTTAGGCACCGGAACTTCCGCAACGACGACTTTCCCCTGCACGTAATAAATGGCGCCGGCCAGCAGCAGGGCGATCAGGACGAGCAGCGTGATCCACAGTCCCGTCTTTTTCTTCTTCTTCGGCGGCTGAGACGGCTTGGACGGAGCGGTTTCCGTTTTGCCGGGGACCACCGCTTCCTCCTCATCCTCCTCATCATCGAATATTTGCACCTGCTGATTGGGACGGATGGCGGGCAGAACAAGCGTATTTTCATCATCGTCATGATCATCGTGATGGAAGCTTATTCTCGGCTCGTTGCGGCGTTCGGGCTGCAGGCAGGTTTCCAGATCTTCCATCATGGCACGGGCGGACTGGTACCGTTCATCGGGCTTTTTGCGCACCGCTTTGAGGATGATGTTCTCCAGACTTTGCGGAATCATTGGATTAATCCGCCTCGGATCCTCCACGTCTTCCTGCAGATGCTTCAAAGCCACACTGATCGGGCTTTCGCCGTGAAACGGAAGCTCGCCCGTCAGCATTTGATACATCACGATCCCAAGCGAATACAGATCGGATTTTTCTCCCGTATTGGTTCCTTTCGCATGCTCCGGCGAGAAATAATGAACCGAGCCGACGACGGAACCCGTCTGGGTGATCGTCGAAGAAGTGGCCGCGCGGGCAATTCCGAAATCCGTCACTTTAACGCGGCCGTTTTTTCCGATCAGAATATTATGAGGTTTGATGTCCCGATGTATGATGCCGTTATGATGCGCATGCTCCAGAGCATCGCAGATTTGGGCCGCGTAATGAACGGCTTCCTCGACGGGCAGCGGGGCCCGCTCCTTGATAATCTCGTTCAGCGTTTTTCCCTCGATATACTCCATCACGATGTAATGGAGTTCGCCTTCCTGCCCCACGTCGTAGATGCTGACCACGTTAGGATGGGAAAGCGATGCCGCCGCCTGGGCTTCCCGGCGGAAACGGCGGATAAACTCTTCGTCGTTCACATACTGCTGGCGGAGCATCTTGACGGCGACCTTGCGGTGAAGCAGGATATCCAGCCCTTTGTAAACAAGAGCCATTCCTCCGCCGCCAATGCGTTCCAAAATTTCGTAGCGGCCACCCAGCTTCGTTCCGATCATGCGGGACCCCCTCCCGAAGCGGGCCCGGGATCTCCCGATGCAAGAATGATCGTGATGTTGTCGTCTCCGCCCGCATCCAGGGCAGCCTGCAGCAAGCTCTGCGCGATGGCTTCCAATTCCGTTTCCCCGCGCACGATCGACAGGATGGTCTGGTCGTCGACCATTCCGCTCAGTCCGTCGCTGCACAGAAGCAGGATATCGCCGCTTTCCAGACTCAAATGCTGAACGTCAGGCTGCGCGTCGGGTTCCGTTCCCAGCGCCCGGGTAAGCACGTTGCGGCGCGGATGGCGTTCCGCTTCGTCGGGCGTCAGCTGGCCGTTTTTCAAAAGTTCGTTTACCAGGGAATGGTCCTCCGTCAAACGGAGAATGGACGGCCCGTTGATTTTATAGGCGCGGCTGTCTCCGATATGCCCGAGGATGGCCAGTTGGCCCGATGCGAGGAGAACGACGACCGTCGTGCCCATTCCCTGAAGCTCTTCCCTGGCGGAGGCGTATTCGAACACCTTGCGGTTGGTCGAGCGGATCGCTTCCTTCACGGCAAGCTCGCACTCTTCGACCGTCATCGCGGAACTCAGGGATTTGAGCTCTTCCCGGATGATATCGATGGTCATCTGACTGGCGACGTCGCCCGCCTGATGACCGCCCATTCCGTCGGCCACAATGGCCAGCGAATATCCTCCGACGTCATGCTGAATAACGGCTCTGTCTTCATTTACGGACCGGACTCGGCCGGTATCTGTCACACTCACCATTTTCATCCGCATTTCACTCCGTTACTTCGCTTCCATATGCTTGGCCCGCAGCTGTCCGCAGGCGGCGGCAATGTCGCTGCCCTGCTCACGGCGTATGGTCGCGTTGATTTTGTTGCGTTCCAGAATGCGCTGGAAGTTAAAAATATCGTCGCGCGTCGTCCGCACATAATCCCGCTCCTGTACGTAATTGACCGGAATCAGATTGACGTGGCACATCGGCAGCTCTTTCAGAACTTCGGCGAGTTCCTCGGCATGCTCGGCCTGGTCGTTCACGTTGCCCATCAAAGCGTACTCGAACGTGATGCGGCGGCCCGTTTTGGCCATGTAATATTTGCACGACTCGATTAGATCGGCGAACGGGAAACGGCGGTTCACCGGCATTAGTTTGGAACGGAGCGCATCATTGGGCGCATGGATGGAAATCGCCAAATTGATCTGCGTATCCTCGTCCGCAAACCGGTAAATGTTCGGCACGATACCGCTGGTCGATACGGTGATGTGACGCTGGCCGATATTCAGACCCTTCGGATGAATCATAATGTTCAAAAACTTCATCATCGCGTCGTAATTCTCGAACGGTTCGCCGATTCCCATAATGACGATGGAACTCACGCGCTCTCCCGTCGCATCAAGCAGCTGCTGCGCTTTGACAATCTGGGCGACGATTTCGCCCGCACGCAAATCACGCTTCAATCCGCCGAGCGTGGAGGCGCAGAACGTGCAGCCGATCCGGCAGCCGACCTGAGTCGTCACACATACGCTGTTGCCGTAGCTGTGCTTCATGATCACGGTCTCGATCGCGTTCTTGTCCGCCAGTTCGAACAGGAACTTCACCGTTCCGTCCTTCGACTGCTGTTTGGCGATTTCGGTCAGCGTGACGAAAGAAAAGCCGGCTTTCAGCTTCTCGCGGAGCGCTTTCGACAAGTTCGTCATTTCCTCGAAGTCCGTGACACGTTTCACATACAGCCAATCGAAAATTTGTCCGGCACGGAAGGCCGGCTCGTTGTTCTCCTCGGTCCACTGCTTCCAGTCTTCCAGACTGTAGTCGTACACAAAGGGTTTATCTACTTGCAAGGTTTTATTTTTCACAGTAATCACACCTAACTTAATTTTCCAAATAAAAAATGGGATGTTCAGCCGAATCCTTCCTATTTTATCATAAAAGGCAGCCGAACACACTAGAATGCGCAGCGCAGGCGGACTCAAGCATTGCGCAGAGACGGCCGTTAAGAAGAAGCCCTGTATGGAGCCGGGCCGGAGCTCGGCGTTCCACCCAATGAATCGAGATCATCCGCAATACCGGAAGGAAGGGCCGCTCCCCCCGGATGGCGGGTCCTTTTGCCCGGACTTAAGCCTTGCGGCGCATCCGGGCGATAAAGAAGCCGTCCGTTCCGTACTGGTCCGGCAGGATAGAGATCATGCCCGATGCCGCCTGCTCAAGAGGCGCGGATTCCGGCCAGCCGGCCGTCGGTATCGGATCGAGGACAAACTCGGGATGAGCCTCCAGGAAGCAGGACACCGCATCCTCGTTCTCCGTCCGCTCGATCGTACATGTGCTGTAGACGAGCACACCGCCCGGCTTCAGCAGGCCGTGCACAGCCTCCAGGATGCTCTGCTGGACGGCCGCGATCCCGGCGATGTCTTCCTCCCGCTTGCCCCATTTCAGGTCGGGCTTCCGGCGGATAACGCCGAATCCCGAACAGGGAGCGTCAAGCAGGATGCGGTCAAACGAGGCCGGCTCGAACTCCCCGGAGAGCTCCCTGGCATCCATCACCAAAGTGCGGACCGATTTCAGGCCCAGCCTCTGGGCCTGTTCTTCGATCAGCCGCTTTTTGTGAGGATGCAGGTCGCAGGCCCACACCGTGCCGGTGTCGTCCATCTTTTCCGCGATGTGGGCCGTTTTGCCGCCCGGGGCGGCGCAGCAGTCCAGGACGGTCATGCCCGCCTCAGGCTGAAGCGCTTCGGCAACGAGCATGGAGCTTTCGTCCTGGATGGAATAGTCGCCCCGGCCAAAGCCGGGCGCCAGCGCCATGTTTCCGCCGGAGGAGACGACTATGCCGGCCGGCGCCAGCGCAGAAGGCTCGGCGGCAGCCCCGTCGAGCCGCAGCTCTTCCAGCAGCGCCTCGATACTCCGGGAGCGCGCGTTCGCGCGGATGCTGACGTGCGGCGGCTCGTTGTTCGCCCTGCAGATGCGCTCGCAGGCTTCGGCGCCGTACTGCCCGATCCAGCGCCGGACCAGCCATTCGGGATGGGAATGCTCCAGCGAGATGCGTTCGGCGTCCGTCAGCCCCTGCGGCAGCGTAAGCTCCGCACGCTGGCGGATCGCGCTGCGCAGCACGCCGTTGACCATGCCGGAGATGCCCTGATGGCCCCGGCGCTTCGCGATGTTAACGGCCTCGCTCACAACGGCGTGATCAGGCACCCGCTCCAGATACAGGAGTTGATACAAGCTCATCCGCAGCAGACTGCGTACCCAGGGCTGAAGCTTACCGAGCCCCTTGGTCACCAGTTTCGCCAAATAATAGTCGATTGTATTCCGTCTCTGGATCGTTCCGTACACAATTTCCGTGGCCAGAGCGGCGTCAGGCCGCGGAAGATCCGCTTCGCGCAAAATCTGGTTCAGCTTGAGGTTGCTGTACGAACCCGCTTCCTCTACGCCTGTCAATACGCTGAGCGCGGCGTCGCGCGCGGATTTTTTCACATGCTCTCTTTTCGGTTTGACCGTCTGGCTGTTTCTCCGGTCGTTCCGGTTACGGCTTGCCGGACCGCTGTCGCCTCCGGCTTGTCCCTTCCGGTTCTCCGGCTCGTTGTTTTTCACGGGACTCCCACACATCCTTTGCTTATTAAAATCGTACGTATGCAGCTCCCGCTTTAGAATCGTCGCCCGCCGGCGACTTATGCATCGTTTACGGAAAAACGCAGGAACCGTCGGCCGTTTACCGAAAATTCCTGCGCATCTCGTGCCACGCGTTTGCTATTCGCCCAATACGGTACCTTGCTTCATGGCGCCGCCCCGTGCAAGCTGAGCCGCATCCATGGCCTTCTTGCCGGCAGGCTGGACATTCAGCAGCTTCAAGCTTCCGTCGCCCGTAGCCACTTCGATTCCGTCGTCCCCCGCTTCGATAACCGTGCCGGGCTTAAGTCCGGCAGCCTGCGACCCTGTCGCTCCCTGCTCGGGGCCGCCGGGCTTTTTGCACACCCATACTTTCAGGATTTCCCCGTTCCAGGTTGTATAAGCGCCCGGAAAAGGATTTAATCCGCGGACCAGATTCCATATATCTTTGGAAGACCGGCTCCAGTCGATTTTCTCGTCTTCCCGGTTAATATTCGGCGAATAGATCGCTTGGGAATCATCCTGCGGAACGGCCCGGGCCGTTCCCGCGATCAGTTCGGGCAGCGTGCGCTTAAGCAGCTCCGCACCCGCCAGGCTGAGTTTGTCGAACATCGTGCCGGTCGTATCGTCGTCCCCGATCGGAACTTCAACCTTGCTAATCATGTCTCCCGTATCCAGCCCTACCGCCATGTACATGATGGTAACGCCCGTCACCTGCTCGCCCTGTATGATCGCATGGTGAATCGGAGCGCCCCCTCTGTATTTCGGCAGAAGGGAAGCATGGATATTGATGCAGCCAAGACGGGGAATGTCTAGCACCGCCTTGGGCAGGATTTGGCCGTATGCCGCCGTCACGATAAGATCCGGAGCGATTCTCCGGATTTCATCGACCGTGTCGGACGTGCGCAGCTTTTCCGGCTGAAACACCGGGATGCCGTGCTTCTCGGCCTCCACTTTGACGGGAGGCGGTGTCAGCACGCGCTTGCGCCCTTTCAGACGGTCCGGCTGCGTAACGACGGCAGCCACTTCATAGCCGCCTTCGATCAGCGCCCTTAGGGAAGGAACGGCGAAGTCCGGAGTGCCCATGAAAATCAGCTTCACGGTCAGCGGTCCTCTTTCTCTTCGAGTTCAGGGCGGTACACACGGATGGCCAAATCCGTGAACAGGACACCGTTCAGGTGGTCCACTTCGTGCATGATGCAGCGGGCCAGCAGCTCTTCGCCTTCAAGCTCGAACTCTTCGCCGTTGCGGTCCTGGCCTTTCACCTTCACTTTGAAGGGGCGCTTGACTTCTCCTTCGAGGCCCGGAATGCTCAGGCAGCCTTCCGGGCCGATCTGCTCGCCGCTTTGTTCGACAACGACCGGGTTGACAATCTCGATCAGTCCGTTCTCGTCTCCCACGTCCATCACGATGACGCGCTTGAGAATGCCCACCTGCGGAGCGGCCAGACCTACGCCCGGCGCATCGTACATCGTATCCGCCATATCGTCGAGCAGCTTATGGAGGTTGGAATTAAATTTCGTTACCTGTTTGGCGGTTTCCCGCAGAACAGAGTCTCCTTCTTTAACAATCATGCGAATGGCCATTCCATCCACCTGCTTTCTTTAAAGTCGTTCTATGAGGGCAAGGGCCTGAGCCCTTGAATGGGTTTAAGAGATCCGTATGAGCAGCCCGCCGTTTATATTCGTCAATCGCACGGGCCTCTATCCGGTTCGGTCTTACACCGGGCTTTCCGTTCCGGAACAGGCGGTTTACATAAGCATTTGAGGATCGACGTCCACGCTGATCGTCAGCTTATCCTTCGTCGTCCGCTCGGCAAATTCATCCAGAACCTTTGCCACAATACGGGAAGCTGACGCCTCCCCACGATATTTTACCACGCATTGGAACCGATATCTATCCTTGATCTTCGGAATCGGGGAGGCTACCGGACCCAGCACATTCATAAAAAAGTCCTCTCCCGTACCGGACGCAAAAACGTTCTCCTGCTCGGCGGCCCCAAGCTCCCGGAGACGCTGGGCCACCGCTTCCGCGGTCCGGACCAGGAGGGGAATCTGCTCGTGGGTCAAGGTAATGAGAATAAGCCGGCAGTAGGGCGGATAACCGAGCTTCCGGCGATGCGGAAGCTCCTCCTCCACGAAGCCTTCGTAATCGTGGCGGCTTGCCGTAATGACGCTGTAGTGCTCCGGCGTATACGTCTGCACGAACACTTCGCCGGGAAGCTGATGGCGCCCCGCCCGTCCCGCCACCTGGGTAAGCAGCTGGAAGGTCCGCTCGGCGGAACGGAAGTCGGGCAGGTTCAGCACCGTGTCCGCCGCGATAACGCCGACAAGGGTAACATCGGGGAAGTCCAGACCTTTGGCGACCATCTGGGTGCCCAGCAGGACGTCCGCCTGTTTGTTGCGGAACATCGTCAACCACTTCTCGTGAGAGCCTTTCTCGGTCGTCGTGTCCACATCCATCCGGATGACCCGGATGCCGGGAAAGAGCTTCACCAGCTCTTCCTCGACCCGCTGGGTTCCGGTCCCGAAATGCCGGATATGCTCCGAGCCGCAATCGGGACACAGCTCCATCTGCCTTTCGGCATAGCCGCAGTAATGGCAGCGCAGCGTCCGTGACACCTGATGATACGTCAAGGAGATGTCACAGTGCGGACAGCCTGCCACATAGCCGCACGTCCGGCACATGACGAATGTCGCGTAGCCCCGGCGGTTTAGCAGGAGAACGGTCTGCTCACCCTTTAGGAGCCGTTCCTCCAGCCCGCGGTGAAGAAGCCGGCTGAACATGGACCGGTTTCCGCTGCGGAGTTCCTCCCGCATATCGACGATATGCACGGGCGGAAGAGGGCGTCCGGCGACCCGGGACTTCATTTTGAGCAGCTTGTATTCGGGCTTGACACCGGGGGTCGCCTTCGTTTTCTGAATGCTCTCAAGCGAAGGCGTCGCCGATCCCAGCACCACGGCCGCTCCGTTGTAACGGGCTCTCCAGGCGGCGATATCCCGGGCGTGATACTTCGGGCTCTCTTCCTGCTTGTACGAAGATTCATGTTCTTCATCGATAATAACCAGACCCAGCTTCCGGAACGGGACGAACACGGCCGAACGGGCCCCGATGACAACCCGGACCTGGCGTCTCATAATTTTGCGCCATTCGTCGTAGCGCTCTCCCAGCGAAAGCCGGCTGTGCATTACGGCTACTTCGTTTCCGAAGCGGCCTTTAAACCGCTCCACCATCTGGGGAGTCAGTGAAATCTCCGGCACGAGCACAATCGCTTCCCGTCCTTGTTCCAGACAGCGGCTGATGGCCTGCAGGTACACTTCCGTCTTCCCGCTGCCCGTCACGCCCTGGAGCAGATACACCTGGTGGCTGCGGCTGTCCAGCGTGGCGGCAATGTCGTCATAAACGGACTGCTGCTCCCGCGTCAGAGGAAGCGGCTTCGTTTCTTCAAAATGACGATTCGCATAAGGATCCCGCATCACTTCCACTTCGCGCATGCCGATCCAGCCTTTGTCCGCCAGCCCTTTTACCGTGCCGGCACCGACCTGGAGCTTGTCCATCAGCTCCGTCAGACGGATCGGCCGGGGATTCTCGTGCAGATAGCGCAGAACTTCTTTCTGCTTATGGGAGCGGGCGGGAAGTTCTTCCGCGATGGCGAGCAGGTCAACGGAACCGCCTGGTGCGGAACCGTCCGATGCGGAGCCGTTGCCGGATGAAGCGGAGTCTTGGGCGTCCTTGGCGGCTTCAGAGATTTCGCGGGCTCCGGGCGGAAATACCGTCAGAGCTTTCTTCGTCGCAAGTCTGTCCTTCATCCCCTGCGTTTCGACAAGCTGACCCTCGTCGAGCATTTGACGGATCAGCCCGCCGTCCTCCGGAAAGGCATCCAGAAGATCTTCCATCTTCGCTTTTCCTTTTGAGCGCAAATAAGTCAAAATGTTCTCCTGGGCCGGCAGCAAAAGCAGAAGCTCCGTTCCGCCCGCGCTTCCTGCTTCCGCGGCTTGAACGAAGCGTTCATACTTGGCTTTCAGCGCCCCGGGAAGCATGGCTTGCAGAGCGGTTACTTCGTGGCACAAATAGGTGCTGCTCATCCAATGTCCAAGCTGTACCAGTTCCTCCGTTAAAGGAGGAGCGGCGTCCAGCACATGACGGATCGCTTTCAGTCTTTTGGGATCGACCGTTGTCGTTTCATGAAGCTCTACCACGAATCCCTGGAGTACACGGGGACCGAAAGGAACGCCGACACGGCTTCCGACTTCCACCCAGCCCTGCAGGGAAGAGGGCACCGAATAATCGAAAGCCCGGTTCGTCTGCTTGGCGGGTACGTCGACTATCACTTTGGCGAACATGGCGTTTCCCCTTTATCTGCCCCGGGCTTCCCGTCGTCCGGTTCCGGGGTCTCCGCTCCCTGCTGACGCATTCGTTGACGGTCGGCCGCCAGCCGGACGATATGCTCGGCCAGGGCCGCCTTGGTCATCATGGGCGGCGCTTCAACAAGACCGCCGGCATCGAAGATGCGCACCACATTGGTGTCCGTTCCGAAACCGGCTCCCTGCATAGAGACATCGTTGGCGACGAGCAGGTCGCATTTTTTACGCAAAAGCTTGCCCTGCGCATACTCGTCCACCCGCTCGGTTTCCGCCGCAAAGCCTACCACGAACTGATGGGTTTTGGCTTCTCCGAGAGCTTGGAGAATGTCCGGATTTTTAACCAGCTCGATCGTAAGGGTTTCCCCGGATTTTTTCATTTTCTGCCCCCGCTGTTCCGAAGGGCGGTAATCGGCGACCGCAGCCGCTTTGAAAACAAGATCCGTCTTCTCAAAACGGGCCATAACCTTATCGTACATATCCAGAGCGGATGTGACGGATATTTTCTCGACGCCTGCGGGCACGGGAAGGGCGGAAGGTCCGCTGACAAGCGTAACGTTCGCCCCGAGCCGTTTGGCCGCATCCGCAATAGCGTAACCCATTTTGCCGGAAGAATCGTTGGTAATGTAACGTACGGGATCGATCCGTTCTACTGTTCCTCCCGCCGTCACCAGCACGTTCCGGCCTTGAAGCGGCGTGTCCTGCTGAAAAAACGCGGCGATCCGCCCGAAAATTTCTTCGGGCTCAGCGAGGCGCCCTTGCCCGACATAACCGCATGCCAGCTGACCGGTTCCGGGCTCCACAAACAGGATGCCTCTCTCCTGCAGCACTCTCATGTTGTCCGCGACCGCCGGGTGCGTGTACATATGCACGTTCATGGCAGGAGCTACCATGACCGGGGCCGTTGTGGCGAGAAGCGTCGTGCTGAGCATATCGTCCGCCAGCCCGTGGGCCATTTTCCCGATCATGTTTGCCGTCGCCGGAGCAACCACAACCAAGTCCGCACGGTCGGCCAAGTCAATATGGGAAATGACGGCCGCTTCTTTCTCATCGAACGTATCGACAGCTACCGGCTTGCGGGTCAGCGACTGAAAAGTCAGCGGTGTAATAAACTGGACCGCGGATTTCGTCATGATCACCCGCACGTCCGCTCCTGCCTGACTCAGCTTGCTGCAAAGCGCAGCCGCCTTATAAGCGGCGATTCCTCCGCATACGCCGACTACGATCGTTTTACCTGATAACATCGGCAGTTCCCTCCCGGCAAGAAAAAAATAACAACCTCAATGGGTTGTCCTGATATCCGGTCTACTCTCATCCCGTTATTATTCAGGATCGCAGTATCCGGTTGTATACATAGAACGGCAGTCACAGGGACTGCCGCTTTGGGCCGAACCGACCGCTTGGGTCTTATTCGGCGTCTTCTTTGGTTTCGATCTTCTCGTACTTCACGAGATCTCCGTACAATTCTTCCAGAGCCACTCCGACCTGCTTGTGGGATTTAATATCCTGCAGGTGCGTATTCGTACCGTCTCTAAGAGCACGCGCGCGCTTGGCGGCGGCAACTACGAGCGAATACTTGCTATCCACTTTGTCGAGCAGTTTATCAATTGAAGGATACAGCATACTTGTCGTTCACTCTCCGATCCATTGTTCCAATCTGGGTAAAATCCGGTCGCACTTACAGTGTTCAGCCATAAGAATGGACTGGATTTTGTAGCAAGCCTTGTGCACCTCGTCATTGACGATACCATAATCGTAATGCCGCATCAAACGAATCTCGTCGACAGCCATGGACATACGGCTGCGGATAATGTCGTTCGTTTCCGTACCGCGAGTCACGATACGGTTCTCCAGCTCGGCCAGAGAAGGCGGAATCAGGAAGATAAAAGTCGCCTCAGGAAACTTCTCCTTGACCTTCAAAGCGCCCTGCACTTCGATTTCCAGGATAACGTCCTTGCCGGAGGCGAGCGTTTCTTCCACAAATCGGCGAGGGGTACCGTAATAATTGCCCACATACTCGGCATATTCCAGCATCTCATCGGAAGCGATTAATTGTTCGAACTGGTCTTTCGATTTGAAAAAATAATTGACCCCTTCCACTTCGCCTTCTCTAGGCTTGCGGGTCGTGGCGGAAACAGAATAGACCAGCTCCGGCGACATCTTGCGAAGCGCGGAACATACGGTTCCTTTGCCGACGCCCGAAGGGCCTGAAAGCACGATCAGAATTCCTCTGTCCCGTTCCAGTGTATTTGTATTACTCGTCATGATCATCGTCCTTGTTAGAAAGTCGGTGAGCAACGGTCTCCGGTTGAACCGCGGATAGGATCACATGGTCGCTGTCCGTAATGATGACGGCACGGGTTCTTCTCCCGTAAGTCGCGTCAATCAGCATATGGCGGTCGCGCGCCTCCTGAATGATCCTTTTAATCGGAGCGGATTCGGGGCTTACGATCGAAATGATACGGTTAGCCGAAACAATATTACCGAACCCGATGTTGATCAATTTGATGGCCATTGAGTTTCCTCCTCGTGACACCGTCAGCGGTTCACTCGATATTCTGTATTTGTTCTCTCATTTTCTCCAATTCGGCTTTCAGCTCAATGACCCTGCCTGACACTTCAATGTGTCCCGCTTTGGAGCCGATGGTATTTGCTTCGCGGTTCATTTCTTGAATGAGAAAATCGAGCTTGCGACCGACAGGTTCCCGGGAACCGAGCAGCTGCCTAAATTGGCTGATGTGGCTGTGCAGCCGGGTCATCTCTTCGTCCACATTGGAGCGGTCCGCAAACAAGGCAATCTCGGCTGCGAGCCGCTGTTCATCCACCGGAACCTGATCCGTCAACAGGTCCTGAATCCGTTGGCGCAGCTTTGCTGCGTATTCCCGGACGACTTCAGGGGCGTAACGTTTCATTTCGGCGTTAAGATCTTCAATCATCGTCAGCCGGACGGTCAAATCTTCCGACAGGTGAGAGCCTTCTTTCTCCCTCATGCCGTTCAGCTCGGCCAGCGCTCCTTCCGTGCAGGCAACCAAAAGATCGGCGAGCGCATCGTCGCCCCCCTCGCGCTGCTCGGAAATGGCAAGCAAATCCGGCAGTTTGAGGAGATCCGACAAATGCAGCTCCCCGGTTAAGCCATGCTTCTGGCGAAGCTGTTCGGCAGCCTGCATATACCCGTCCACGAGCGCCCAGTCGACTGTTACCGATTTATTAGAAGCGGAATCCCGCTCAATCGTCACAAAGCAATCGGCACGGCCGCGTTTAATGAAGCGGAGCACCGTTTTCTTAATGGTGTCTTCGTAGGCCATCCATTCTTTCGGCATACGCACAGAGATGTCGCAATAGCGGTGATTCACGGTTTTGATATCCATCGACACCCGGTAGCCTTGCGAAGAAAGCGAGGCATGTCCGAATCCGGTCATACTTCGTATCATATAGGGGCTCACATCCATTAACCTATTGTAATTCATTTTAAAAGGGGGGACAAGAGAAATTCACGGCGCTCGGCTTTTTGCCAAACGTACCGGGTAAGCTGCACGCTCATGTCATAAAACAGGAACGGTGTCATGAAATAAATGCCATTGAACAGCGGCATCGCGGCATCAAGCAGTTCTTTGGCGATAGCCACGCCTTCCTTGCGTCCCGCTTCCCCTTCCAGCCCCGCCATTCTGGCGCGCACTTCGTCCGATAGCTGGATACCCGGGACCTCGTTGTGCAGATACTCCGCGTTACGGCCGCTGGCCAAAGGCATAATGCCTATGAAAACGGGAACATCCAGATGCTTGGTCGCCTCGTGCATCCGTTCGATCAGCTTCGGATCGTAAACGGGCTGGGTCATGATGTAATCGGCGCCGGACTCGATCTTCCGTTCCAGCCTTTGGACCGCCTTGTCCAAATATTTCACGTTGGGATTAAAAGCCGCGCCCACGATGAAATTCGCTTTCTTTTTGAGCGGCTTGCCCGAAAAAGCGATGCCCTCGTTGAGCTGTTTGATCATGCGGATCATCTCGAACGAAGTCATGTCGTAGACGGAGCTTGCGCCCGGCAAGTCCCCGAATCTCGCGGGATCTCCCGTAACGGCGAGCACGTGATCGATCCCCAGCGCGTGCAGGCCCATCAGATGGGACTGCGTGCCGATGCTGTTGCGGTCGCGGCAGGCGATGTGAATGAGCGGACGCGCCCCGTGCTGTTCTTTCACGAGCATGCCGAGCGCGAGATTGCTCATCCGCGTCACGGCCAGCGAATTGTCGGCCATCGTAATGGCGTCCACGTGCACGTCCTGGAGGGCTTTCGTTCCTTCCATGAACTTGCCGATATCCAGATCGCGCGGAGGGTCCAGTTCCACGATCACCGTATGACGCCGCTTCGCCAGGTCGACCAGAGTAGGCTCGGCATCCGCCTCCAGGGCGGATGTCTGCGGAGCCGCTTCGGTAACGACGGCCCGCTCCGCTGCGGAAACGGATTCCGCCGCATACATTTCGCTTCGTTTCGGCTCGTAGCCCTGAAGGGCCTTGACCATAGCCGCGATATGCTCCGGAGTCGTTCCGCAGCAGCCGCCGATAATTCTGGCCCCTAAGTCGGCAAAGCGAAGTGCGCTTTCGGCGAAGTATTCCGGCGTCGCGGCATACGAGTAACGGCCGTCCACGTAGTCCGGAATTCCCGCGTTCGGGAACACCGAGAACGGGATATCTCTCAGTTGGGCGACTCCCTGCAGGGAACGCAGAATGCCGTTGGGACCCGTACGGCAGTTGAATCCGATCACGTCGGCCCCTTCCTCCTTCAGGCGGAGAAACGCATCCTGCAGGGAAATGCCGTCATGGGTCGTGTTGATTCCTTCGGTAGCGAACTGGCAGATGACGGGAATCGAGCTAAGCTGGCGGATCAGGCGCAGCGCGATGAGCATCTCTTCGAGATCGTAGAACGTCTCCAGAAGCAGCCCGTCCACCCTGGTATCGAGCAGCACGAGAATTTGTTCGCGCAGCGCATCCTCGACATCCGCCGTGCGGACGTTCTTGCGCATGCCCGCCCGGATCGGGCCGATCGCTCCGACCACGTACGCATCCTCGCCGACCGAGCTGCGGGCAAGCTCGACCCCCGCTCTGTTAATGGCCTCGACTTCCTGCTCAAGGCCGTATTTGGATAATTTTTCCCTATTTGCGGAAAAAGTATTCGTTTCAATAAGCCGGGCACCGGCTTCATAATAGCGACGGTGAACGTCGGCAACCACTTCGGACTGAATCAGGTTAAGCTCCTCGTAGGAAATTCCGACGGGAAAGCCCTGCTGGTATAAGTAGGTCCCCATCGCTCCGTCCCCGATAAGGATTTTCTGCGCAAGCACCTGGCGGAGTTCCGGTTTCATGTTCTTCCCACCCCATCAAAATAGTACATTTACTTTAACACAAACGACCGGCAAACTTAAAGGCTTTTTACGTTCTAAAGTAAAACCGGCGGCTTCGCGCCGCCGGCCGTTACTCTTCGACTTTTCCTTTATAAACCTCCGCGGCCGGTCCGGTCATATAGACCCGGTTGTCCGCCTCGTTCCATTCGATAAGCAGATCGCCGCCTTTAAGCGAAATCGTGGCGGTGCGGTCCGTTTTGCCCGTCAAAACGAGAGCGACGAGCGTGGCGCACGCTCCGGTTCCGCAGGCCAGCGTCGGTCCCGCTCCCCTTTCCCATACGCGCATATCCGCGTAATCTCTGGAGCGGACCGTCACAAACTCGACGTTGGTCTTGTTGGGGAACAGCGGATGCTTCTCCAGCAGCGGCCCCCAGGCGGCCAGATCGAAGCTCGGCGCGTCTTCCACGTCGATGACACAGTGCGGATTGCCCATCGAAACCGCCGTAAACGTGAAGGTCCGCCCTCCCGCTTCGATCGGCTGGTCGATCACCTGCCGGGCATCGATCGTCGTCGGGATCCGGAGCCCCTGCAGGACAGGCTCTCCCATATCGACGCGGATCGCTTTGGCGAGACCGTTCTCCGCCGTCACGTGTACCTGCTGCACGCCGGCTCCGCGCGTTTCGACGGTGATGGCTTCTCTTTTGCCGGGATCCCGGTCGTACACATATTTGGCGACGCAGCGGATGGCGTTGCCGCACTGCTCCGGTTCGCTTCCGTCCGAATTGATAATGCGCATCTGCACGTCGGCCTTGTCGGAGGGCAAAATGAACACCAGCCCGTCGGCGCCGATGCCGAAAAAGCGGTTGCACCAGCGGACAGCGAGTTCCGCCACGTTCTCAGGAAGTTCTTTATAGCCGGACAGCACGATAAAATCGTTGCCCAGACCGTTCATTTTTGTAAATTCCATCAGGATACCCTCTCGCTAGATCGATATAATGTCATTCCCTTTATCATAGCGTAAAAGAATATCTGTGGCTATCGCCAGTTTACCGAAAAAAGAAAAACCCGCTGCGGCTTACGCCGTTAACGGGTTATGAACGTTTCACTGGTGATCCGGTCAGTATGCGATTACCGGAAACTCGGCTTGGAGCTGTACTTTGCCGTTTTTTTCTTGGACGGATTCTGCATGACACTTCCCAGTCCCATCAGGAAGGTTGGAATACCTGCCGCAATCAGCACGATGATCCATTCTTTGAAGCCGAGCGGAACGGTTTTGAAAATAGGCTGCAGCTGCGGAGTATACATGACGCCAAGCATCAGAACGAGCGAAGACAGGACGGCCAGGACAAGATACTTGTTCTGAAGGGGATTGCGGTGAAAAATGGAGCGCGAGCTGCGGCAGTCGAACACATGGATAAGCTGCGCCATAACGAGTGTCGCGAACGCGACGCTTTGCGCCAGGACGAGATGCCGGGCATCTCCCGGGTTCTCCCGCAGCACGAGCCAGAAAGCGCCCAGCGTGCAGATCCCGATAAGGAAGCCTCTGGAAATGATTTTCCACCCAAGACGGCGCGCGAAAATATTTTCTTTGGCCGAGCGGGGCTTGTGCTGCATAAGATCTTTTTCCGCCTGATCGACGCCCAGGGCCATCGCCGGAAGACCGTCCGTCACCAGATTGACCCACAATATCTGAATCGGGATAAGCGGCAGCGGAAGGCCCGCCATCATGGCAAGGAACATCGTCAGGATTTCGCCGACGTTGGAAGCGAGCAGATAGCGGATGAACTTCCGGATATTCTCGTAGATTCCCCGGCCTTCCTCGATAGCCGCCACGATGGTAGCGAAGTTATCGTCGCTGAGCACCAGGGACGACGCTTCCTTCGTCACATCCGTGCCGCTGATTCCCATGGCGATGCCGATATCCGCCGCCTTGATGGCCGGCGCGTCGTTGACTCCGTCGCCCGTCATCGCGACGACATGGCCTTTGGCCTGGAGCGCTTTGACGATGCGGAGCTTATGCTCCGGCGAAACGCGGGCGTAGACGTAAATATCGTCCACTTTGCTTTCGAGCGCCTCGTCGTCCATGGCAGCCAGCTGGTGGCCGCTGATGCACAAGCCGCCGGCCGGGAGCATCCCGAGCTGCTTGGCGATGGCTTCCGCCGTCGTCAGGTGATCCCCGGTGATCATCACCGTTTTGATACCTGCCTTGCGGCACTTGGCCATGGCTTCGCGGACTTCGCGGCGCGGCGGATCGATCATGCCGGCCAGGCCTACGAAGATGAGTCCGCGCTCGGCGTCCTCGTGATCCCCGCACGACTCCGTCGGCTTCAGCTCCCGGTAAGCCGTTCCCAGCACGCGGAGAGCCGAACGCGCCATTTCTTCGTTTGCGGCCATCACTTTGGCTTTCAGCGTGGATGTGAACGGAATCACCTTGTCGTCCCATAAAATGTAGGAGCAGTGCTGCATAAGCACATCCGGCGCTCCCTTGGTCATCACGAGCTTGCGCCCTCCGCTGGAGACGATAACCGACATTCGTTTTCTTTCGGAATCGAAAGGGAACTCGGCCAGGCGGCTGAACTGCGGATCCAAAGCTTCGTGCGTAACGCCCGCCTTGGCGGCCAATACGACAAGTGCGCCTTCCGTCGGGTCTCCTTTTACGTTCCATGCCGTTTCAGGCGGCTCGTCTTTGGCCCGCTTTTTCTTGGCCGGTTCCGTTTCCTCTTTATAAAGAACGGCGTTGCTGCATAAAGCCGATACCTGCAAAAACTGGCGCAGCATCGAATTTTTGGCGGGATTGACTCTCGTGCCGTCGCTGCTGATCTCGCCTTCCGGCGTGTATCCGTCTCCGCTCACTTCCAGCAGGCTGCCGCCGACCCACAGATGAGTCACCGTCATTTTGTTCTGGGTCAGCGTCCCCGTCTTGTCCGAGCATATAACGGAAGCGCAGCCGAGCGTTTCGACGGAAGGCAGCTTGCGGACGATTGCCTTGCGCTTGATCATCCGCTGGACGCCAAGGGCCAGAGCGATCGTAACGATCGCGGGCAGTCCTTCCGGAATAGCCGCTACGGCCAGGCTGACTCCCGCGAGAAACATCGCGTAAGGAGGCTGTCCGTGCACGATACCGGCGACAACGACCATAACCGTCAGGCAGAGCGCCACGATGATCAGGATCTTGCCGAGCTGTTCCAGCCTGTGCTGCAGCGGGGTTTCAAGCGTCTCCGTATTCTGGATCAGATCGGCGATTTTGCCCATCTCGGTCTCCATGCCGATACGCACGACCGTGCCTTTGCCCGTGCCCCGCGTGACCATCGTGCCCATAAATCCGAGATTCCGCTGGTCTCCGATCGTCACGGTGCCGGAGTCCAGCGGATCGACGGTTTTTCCGACCGGAACGGATTCGCCCGTCAAGGCGGATTCCTCCACATAGAAGCTGTTCGCTTCGATAATCCGGATATCCGCGGGCACCCGGTCTCCGCTCTCGAGAAGGATGATATCCCCGGGAACCAGGTCGCGGGCCGGAATCATCTGCAGTTCTCCTCCGCGTATCACTTTGGCTCCCGGTGCCGAAAGCTCTTTCAAAGCGCGGAGCGAACGCTCGGCGCGGAATTCCTGTATAAACCCGAGAATTCCGTTCATGATGATAATGGCGACGATCGTGATCGCGTCCAAATATTCGCCGAGCAGCCCCGATACGAGTGTGGCTCCCATTAATACGAGAACCATGAAGTCCTTGAACTGATTTAAAAACAACGTGACCGGCGAGACCCTTTTCCCTTCGGACAGTTCATTGCTGCCCGCTTCGGTCCGCCTGTTGTCCGCCTCTGCCGATGACAGACCTTCGGACGGATGAACGCTCTGCGTTAGCAGGACTTCATCCGCCGTCATCTGGAACCATTCTTTCTGACTCATCACCGTTTCCCCTCCCGGTTACTTTGAGGTACAAGACCCGCTTCTCTTGCTAAATGTATTCAGACAAGCAGCAAAATATCCCAGCTTGGACGACGCTTCCAAAGAAAGAACTTAAAATTTCCTCGCATTTATGGCATGATAGAATGTAATGAACTTGGATAGGAGACTTTCATCATGGCATTAGACGGACTGGTCCTCCATGCAATCGTGCACGAGCTGCAGGAATGTGTAGGAGGCCGGATTAATAAAATACATCAGCCTACGGGCAATGACGTGGTTATGCAAATCCGCGCCCGCGGGCGGTCGCTTAAACTTCTTCTCTCCGCGAATCCTACATATCCGCGCATGCACGTGACGGAAGGGCAGTATTTGAATCCCCAGGAAGCCCCGATGTTCTGCATGCTGCTCCGCAAACACTGCGAGGGCGGTATCATCGATTCCATCGAGCAGGTCGGGCTGGAGCGGATCGTTCACTTCCGCGTGCGCCAGCGCGACGAGCTCGGGGATGTGAGCACGAAAACCATCGTCGTGGAGATTATGGGCAGGCACAGCAACCTGATTCTCATGGACCCTTCCACGGGAACCATCCTGGACGGGATTCATCACGTGACGCCGGCGATCAGCTCTTACCGGATCGTAATGCCGGGCAGCGCCTATGTGGAGCCTCCTGCTCAGGATAAGGCGAATCCGCTCGATACGAGCGAAGCCGTCTTCCGCCGGAGCATGAGCGCCGGGATCGGCGAAGAAGCCGCGCCGGAGAAGCAGATGCTCGCTTCCTTCAGCGGCCTCAGCCCTCTTGCGGCGCGTGAGATCGTCTACCGCAGCGGTACCCGGCTGGGCGTGCCGTACGGCGAGGACGCGCTCGCTTCGCTCTGGCAATCTTTCCGCAGCGTGACGGACGCGGTGCGCGAGCGGCGGTATACTCCCGTCATCGTTGAAGAGACGAAGACGGGCAAGCTTTTTTTCTCGGTCATGGAACTGACCCAGATCGAAGGGGAGTCCCGTGTATTCCCGACCGTCAGCGAGTGCCTGGAAAGTTACTTCGGGGACAAGGCGGAACGTGATACCGTCAAGCAACGGGCCGCGGATCTCTTCAAGCTTTTGCAGAATGAGAAAGCCAAAAACATCAAGAAGATGGACAAGCTCCGGGAAACGAAGGAAGAAGCGAAAGATGCGGACCGTTTCCGCGTGATGGGAGAGCTGCTGACGGCCCATCTGCACCAAATCCGTAAAGGGGATAAGGAAGCGGCCGTGGTCAATTATTACGAGGAAGACCAGCCGCAGCAAAACATAGCGCTCGATCCCCTGCTTACGCCGTCGGAGAATGCGCAGCGCTATTTTAAACGGTATACAAAGACCAAAAACAGTCTGGCCTACGTGGAGGAGCAAATGGCCCAGACCGAGATGGAGATCCAGTATCTCTCCTCTCTGCTGCAGCAGCTCGGTTCCGCATCCATGCGGGATATCGAGGAAATCCGGGACGAGCTGGCGGAGCAAGGTTACGTGCGTGAGCGTCATACGAAAGGCAAGCGCAAGAAAAAATCCGACAAGCCGTCCGTCGCCTGCTTCACTTCGAGCGAAGGCGTTCCGATCTACGTCGGCAAAAACAATACCCAGAACGACTATGTGACGAACCGGCTTGCTAGCGCCGGAGATACTTGGCTGCATACGAAGGATATTCCGGGCTCGCACGTCGTGATCCGCAGCCAGTCTTTCGGCGAAGCCACCCTGCACGAGGCGGCCCAGCTTGCGGCTTATTTCAGCCAGGCTAAGGAATCGAGCTCGGTTCCCGTGGATTACACCCTTATCCGTCACGTGCATAAGCCGAGCGGCGCCAAGCCGGGATTCGTAATTTACGAACAGCAGAAAACACTGTTTGTGACCCCGGACGATCAGTTGATCAAGCAGATGCCGCAGACCGTGAAAGCATAAAATACGCGGCGCTCGGCACCCTGCTGTCCCTCAACACACAGCCGGACCTGGAGACCTTACCGTTGGTATGCCGATACCCTGAAGAACACACGGCGATGTGCAGCCGCTCAGACATAAATTCCGCCGGGACACCGGACAAAAAAAGCTGACAGCTCAATAGGCTGTCAGCTTTTTCAATTTCTGCGCACAATCCCGGGCATCGCCGGAAAGCAGATAAACATGTTTTGTGCCGTGAAGCACCTCGTCGCGTTCGACCGCAGTTCCGCCGATGAACACTTTGGTCCGGCAGCCGAGCTCTTCGATTCTCCGGTCCAGCTTGGCATAGAACGGATAAGCTTCTTCCAGCATTGACTTCATGGAAGAACCGAACGCGAACGCCGCGGGACGGCTCTGCTCCAGACAATCGAAAATGCCTTTCTCCGAAGGCGAGGCTCCGAGATACAGCGTCTGAAAGCCGCTTTGCAGCGCGAAATAACCCAGAAACAAAATCCCCAGCTCGTGACGCTCGTATGGAGAACAGGCGGTAATCAGTTTGGGACCGCCCGGCGGAATGGAAAACAAGTTCTTTAACGCCAGCAGACGCTCCCGGATAAAATGACTGCCGAAATGCTCCTGATACTCGGAAATTTCTCCCCGCTCCCACATCTCTCCGACGCGGATCAGAGTCGGCTGCAAAACTTGAAGCAGAATAAAGTCCATTTGGTGCAGAGCAACAAGCTGGTCGAAAAACCGCTGGGCGCCCGCCTGATCCAGCTGAAGAAAGAAACCAAGCAGCTTCTCCTGGTACTCTTTCAGTTCGCTGCGGATATAGGGAAGCTCGGCCTCGGCCGGATAAACGATCTCGGTCGAAGCCGAGCTTTCGAGCCCCAGCTGTTGTTCCTGAACGGCGAGACCGATGGGAACACCGGAGTCCGCCTTGCTTTTCAGCCATATCAATGTTTCTATATCTTGATTCGTGTAGCCTCTGTACCCGTTCGGAAAACGGTCCGGTTGAACGGCGCCGTAACGCTCCTCCCATTTGCGGATCAACTGGGTGGAAAGCCCGGAACGCATCGAGGCTTCCTTAATTGTATAAAGTCGGCTCATGTCTTTGTACCCCCGGCTAGCCTTGAACATGCCCCAATTATAAACCATTTACAAAGCTTATACAATGAACAGTTTAAACCGTTCCGGGGAATGCGGGGCGTCCGACGGATACATAAGTAAAGCCTTTCTCCGCCATCTCGGCAGGAACAAACATGTTGCGCCCGTCGATAATCAGCGGCTGGCGGACAAGGCTGCGGAGCCTGCCGAAATCGATACGCCGCAGGTCTTCCCAATCCGTTGCAATCACAACGGCTTCCGCATTTTCCGCGGCCTCATAAGGATCGGTCAGGCAGCGTACGCCGGGCAGCAGGGCGGCCGCCTTGGAAGCCGCGGCCGGATCGTACGCCGTCACGACCGCTCCCCGCTCCTGCAGGGAACGGATAATATCCAGCGCAGGGGCATCGCGAAGGTCATCCGTATTGGGCTTAAACGCAAGCCCCCATACCGCAATGCTGCGGCCTGACGCGTTTCCGCCCAAAGCGGCCGTCACCTTCTCGACAAACCGTTCGCGCTGAAGCGTATTGACCTCGATGACCGCCCGCAGGATGCGGAAATCATAATCGGCATTCTGGGCGATTTTGAGCTGGGCTCTCGTATCTTTGGGAAAGCAGGAGCCGCCGTAGCCGATTCCCGCCTGCAGAAATTTAGGCCCGATCCGGTTATCCAGCCCCATTCCCCGGGCAACGAGACTGACATCCGCGCCGACTTTCTCGCATACGTTCGCCATTTCGTTGATGAATGAAATTTTGGCGGCCAGAAAGGCATTGGACGCGTATTTAATCAGTTCGGCACTCTCGGGATCCGTCCGCACCACTTCGCCTCCGAACGGGGCCTGCAGCTTCTCTACGCGGAGAGCGGCATCGGCATCGTCGGACCCGATCACGACCCGGTCGGGATGAAACGTATCGTGGATGGCCGTCCCTTCTCTGAGAAACTCCGGATTGGACACGACGGAAAAAGGAACGGGGCGCTCCTGCCCCTCTTCTATCCACTGCCGGACGCGTCTGGATGTTCCTACGGGCACCGTACTTTTCATCACGATGATTTTGTCATCGTCCATATGCCGCGCCAATGTCTCCACCGCGCCCCGGACTTGCTCCATGTCGACTTCCCCGTTCTCCAGCGTAGGCGTTCCTACCGCAATAAAAACGATTGACGAAGCCCGCACCGCTCCTGCCAAGTCAGTCGTGAAGGACAACCGGCCGGCGGCCCGGTTCGCGGCCGAGAGCTCTCCCAACCCCGGTTCGTAAATCGGAATTTCGCCAAGGCTGAGACGGCGGACTTTATCGGGGTCGATATCCGCGCAGATCACTTCATGCCCGATTTCGGCATAGCAGCATCCCGTAACGAGCCCGACATACCCCGTCCCAATAACGGCAATGCGCTCCATTCAAGATTCTCCTCCTTATCCGATATGAAACTCGTGACGGACGAGGTTCGTTAAATACGAGCGCAGTTCCTCCTGCAGCCCTTCCCGTTCCAGAGCCATCTCGATAGTGGCCTGGATATAGCCGAATTTATCGCCGACGTCGTATCTTCTGCCCTCGATCGGATAGGCGACCATCGGCTGCTTTTCGTTCAAAATGCGCAGCGCGTCCGTCAGTTGGATCTCGCCTCCGCGGCCGGGCTCGCATTTCTCCAGGATATCGAAAATCTCCGGCATAATCAGATAGCGTCCGATAACGGCCAGGTTGGAAGGCGCGTCGGCACGGTCCGGTTTCTCCACGAGATCCGCAATCTTCTTGTAGGCGGTGATTTCGTCCGACGGCGCGACTATTCCGTATTTGCTCACATCTTCCCAGGGAACTTCCCGGACGCCGATGACGGATGTCTGAGTTTCCTCGAATACGTCCATCATCTGGCGCAGAGCCGGTTTGGACGAACGAAGAATGTCGTCACCGAGAAGAACGGCGAACGGTTCGTTCCCGATGAATTTGCGGGCGCAGTAAATCGCGTGGCCCAGACCGAGCGGCTGCTTTTGTCGGATATAGTGCACATCGGCCAGGTTGGTGACCGTACGGACCAGGGAAAGAAGTTCATCGTTGCCCTTCTCCTCCAGCATCATTTCCAATTCGACCGATTTGTCGAAATGATCCTCGATCGCGCGCTTGTTGCGTCCCGTGACGATGAGAATATCCTCGATCCCGGATTCGATGGCTTCTTCGACTATGTATTGGATGGCCGGCTTATCCACCAGCGGCAGCATTTCCTTGGGCTGCGCCTTGGTCGCGGGCAGAAACCGCGTTCCGAGACCCGCCGCGGGAATAATCGCTTTACGAATTTTCACGGTTGTTCCTCCGTTCCTGAAGCTTCCGCACGGTTTCCAGCGACGTGCGCTTGGAACCCAGCGGAGCGTGAAATACGTGACCGGCACGAACGCCGTGGAAATCGGAGCCTGCCGTTGCGATCAGCCCATGCTCCCGGGCGAGACGCCCGTAGTATGCTTCCTGCTCCGGCGTATGATCGGCGTGGCTGACTTCGATGCCATCTAAACCATATGCGATGAGCTCCCGCACAATGTCTTCATCGCCGTAAAGGCCCGGATGGGCAAGCACGGCGGCTCCGCCGGCTTCCTTAATCCAGTCGACGGCCGTGGCAGGGCGTATACGCGGCGGATTGACATAGGCGGCTCCGCCTTTGCCCAAATATTTCTCGAACGCTTCGTTCATCGAGCTTACATAGCCTTTCGCAAGCAGAACGTTTGCGATATGGGGGCGGCCGATCGTGTCCTCTTCGCTTTTGCGGGCCTCCAGGTGTTTGACGACTTCCTCCATCGAAACGGCCAAGCCCAGCTCGTTCAGACGCGCAAGCATCATCTCATTGCGCCTAACGCGCGTATTCCGGAGCTCTTCGAGACGCGCAAGAAAGCTTTTCCGCTCCGTATCGATAAAGTAACCGAGCACATGAATGTCCTGCCCGCCGGCCACTGTGCTGATTTCGACGCCCGGCACGACTTCGATGCCTATCCGTCTGCCTTCAAGCTGCGCCGCCCGGACGCCCGACACCGTATCGTGATCGGTTATGCCTACCGCGGCAAGCCCGGCTTCCTTAGCTACCCGGACATTCTCTTCCGGCGCCTGCGTGCCGTCCGATGCCGTCGTATGCGTATGTAAATCGGCCCATTGAGTCATAGATGGTGTCCCTCCTTTTTTTCTCCTGCAAATTGCAGCCGTTTATCTCTATTGGGAAAATAACGTCCATTCTAAAGCCATTTGACCAGATCGTCGCGGCGCATAAAATTCAAAAAGCTCACGGCCGAGAGCGGCAGAAGTGTGGAATTCAAATATATCGCGTAGAAGCTGCGGGTAAAAGACACGCCTTCGATTTCCTTTACCTTTAATATGCCAAGCCGGACCTCATGTTTAACCGACGACTGCGATAAAATGGACACGCCGAGACCGGCTTCTACCGCCGATTTGATCGCCCCCGTGCTGCCCAGCTCCATGACAATGTCCATGCCTCCGCACGGAATGCCCGCCCGCTCCAGCTCCTCTTCCATGACGCGCCGGGTCCCCGAACCCTCTTCCCTGAGCACGAACGGGTACCGGAAAACATCTTCCATACGGATCGTCTCCAGCTCCGCCAGCGGATGTTCCGCAGGAACGATCAGCTTCAGTTCATCGCTCAGAATGGCTTCCGTATGGACATCGGGATGCTGAATAGGAGCCTCGACAAGGCCGAACGTCAGCTGATGGGCAAAAATTTCGTCCAGAATTTGCGTCGTATTCATAACTTTCATCGCAACCGAAATATTCGGATATTCTTTGCGGAAAGGTCCCAGCAGACGGGGCAGGATATACTCCCCCATCGTCAAAGAGGCTCCGAGCTGCAGCCGTCCTTCGGCCATGGCCGTAAAGCCCGTCATGGCATTCTCGGTTTCCCGGATGAGCTCGACGCATTTGCGGGCATAAGGAATCAGCGTCCTTCCCGCTTCCGTCAATTCGATTTTTTTGGTGGAGCGATGGAACAGCTTGATTCCGAAATGATCCTCCAGGGACTGCACCTGCATCGTCACCGCGGGCTGCGTCATATGCAGCGCCTGCGCGGCGTGCGAAAAGCTGCCTTTTTCGGCTACCGTATAAAAGATGTGAAGCTGGTGAAAATTCAGAGCCATCGTCATCGCCGCCCTTTCTCCGCATTTATTATAACATTTATAGGATGGAAAAAGAGCATGCCTGCAAAATGCAGACATGCTCTTCGCCGTGCCGTAAATCCCGTAGCCGCAGGAATTAACGCCGCTTCCGGCTGTTCTTGATCAGCGTCATCCGGCGGGAGTGGCGGAGCCACGAATAGTACGACTTCAAGTCGCGCAGCTCGATGGTTTCCGACATTCTGCCGAGGAAGGTCACGATAATCATTTTATGCAGCGGATTGCCCGCAATATCGGTTTCGTTCTCGATGACGGAAAATTCCGCCACCATTACCAGATCGTCGTCCACAAGGTAAACGTCCTGTTCGTTCTTGTAATACGACGCGATTTGTCCGTCTTTCAGTTTATCCCATAAAAAATCGCAAATGTCCTCGAAGCCCGTTTTCTCGCTTTCGACCCGGTCCGCCCAGCGGAGACGAGCGTGATTCGTAATGACAATGTCCGCAATTTTTTTGTCGTTCAGGATAACATAAAAAGGTTCGTACGTGCTCCAGCGGTCCATTGTTTTGTCCCTCATGAATCACAACTCCTCTCCAAGCGTTTAGGCCTTTATACCTACGGTTTTCACCATTGTAACTCAATTTTTAAATATTTCCAAATAAAACACTCACTTAATTTATAAATATGGCGCGGCACAAGAAAAAATGTCACACAACTGTAGAAAATTCAAAATTAACAAAAAAATCAATCTTCTCATAAACTGCAGAGACGGCGAAATAAGATTTCAGAAGACTTGTCCCGCCCGCTGCGGCGGAAAGGGGTTGACCGCCGGTCAAATAACCCGTTCTACCCGGTTGCGCTTTTGTTCTACAGTGTGTAAAATTTTGATTTGTCGGGTCCGTGGCTTTCATACTCGGTTTTAATTTCACCGCGGTAGGAACGTTCCACCTTGCGTACGTAAGCCAGTTTCTGAACTTGGCGTACGGTTTCGTCATACCGGCTGGCATGAATATACAGCACCACATAGTGCATTTTTTTGGACATGTAGTGCACAGATCCGAAGCGCTCCAAATTTTTGGCGGCTTTCAAATCAGTCACCCATATGATAAGTCCGGTTCGCTCCGTTATCATGTCGTTTGACTCCTTCAGCAGGTTTCGCTTTTGATAAACTGATTCTATTCTACGGTTGGAGATGATCCTAAATGTCGGCTTCTTCGGCTGTCATTGCCCGTGTAATCCGCGGGCCCATCACTGAAAGTATTCACCGGGGCCACATCGCTGTCGTCGATCATAAGGGCCGCCTGCTTCACAGCCTGGGCGATCCCCATGCGGTTACATTCGCGCGTTCCACCGCCAAGCTGATCCAGGCGCTGCCCGTTCTCGAATCGGGCGCGGCTTCCGAATTCGGCTTCACGGACGCCGAAATTGCCCTGATCTGCGCTTCCCACAACGGGGAAGACCAGCATGTCCGCACGGCGCGCTCCATTCTGGACAAAGCGGGCGCGGAAGCGGACGATCTGCAGTGCGGCTCGCACTACCCGTTCCACAAGCCGACTTCGCGGCAGATGCGCCAGGAGGGGGAAGCCCCCACTCCCCTGCACAACAACTGCTCCGGCAAACATTCGGGCATGCTTGCTCTCGCCGCCAAGCTCGGTGTGAGCACCGGGCAGTACATGTCGCCCGAGCACCCCGTGCAGCGCCAGATGCTCGGCGCCGTCGCCGATATGGCGGGCCTTGCCCCCGATGAGATTCCTCTCGGCGTTGACGGCTGCGGCGTGCCCGTGTTCGGGCTGCCCATCGACCGCCTCGCGCTCGCTTACGCCCGGCTCGGCAAGCCAGACGGCCTATCCGCCGAGCGCGCTGACGCGTGCCGCCGCATCGTTGCGGCCATCCGGCGCGAGCCGTCCTACCTCGCGGGAAGCGACCGCTTCGACACGCGGCTGGCCGAGGCAACCGGCGGCAGAATCATCGGGAAGATGGGCGCCGAAGGCCTTTTCGCCGTCACTGTGCCCGATGAGGGGCTGGGCCTTGTCCTCAAGATCGAGGACGGCGCCCAGAGAGCGCTTTACTGCGCGATGCTCGAAGCGCTGGTGCAGCTCGGTCTGCTGCATGCGGACGAGATGGAAGCCCTTGCCGAATTTCGTGAACCGAAGGTCACGAATTGGCAGGGTACCGTCGTAGGCTCCATCAGAGCCGACTTCAGGCTTACTTAAACAGCAGCCGTGTCCGCGGGTATAATCCGCAGGCACGGCTTTTTTTAAAATCGCTTATTAGCGCTTCCGTCAAGAAACGTTGTGATTGTCAAAGGATGCTGCACGGAAACCTTGAGGGGGCTGGGCCCCCCGGTTCCGCTTGTCCGGTTCCCTGCGCCGGTTAACCGCAGCTGGAGCAGCTCCCGCCCGATCCGCAGCTGGAGCAGCCTCCGCCGGAACCGGTATCGAGTCCGCCGGGAACTTTGATCGTATCGGATACGGCAGTCGCGATAGTCTTCGATATGGTGTACAGCAGCTGGTCCAGCCGCTCTTCCGCTTCCTTGAACCTGTTTATGCTCTGCACCTGCTCAAGCCGGGATTGTACGGCCTGGACTTTATCCAGCGCGGCATGGTAATCCGGATGGAAATGGCCGAAACGCTCGCATTCCTCGAACAGATCTTTGGCTTTGTTGAACTCTCTTACGAGCCTTTGCGCCTCGAAATCTTGTTCCACCGCCTGCTTCCAATATAGATAATCCGCCACTTCGGCAGAGTTGTTAATGAGGTCGCCCACCTGATACGCTCCCATAAGAATGGACGACATATCCATCGTCTTGGCTTCCGCCACACTCACAATCGATCACTTCCTTTTGTGTTTCCTGCATACTCCCCTATCATATCATAGTTCCCTAGGACTTTCTCCATTTTTTGAAAGGAACCGGGGTGACTTTTATTGGAGATTTTTCAGAAAAAGAGATCGTTTGCAGGCTTCCTGGTGTTTGAAAATAAAGAAATGATTCGCACAAAACGAATTATATTACATAAATTTCCATAAATCAAGCTTAACAAAATTTAACCTTCGGACACTCCGGGCAAAAGGATGCGGATGCTGCTGATCCGGCCGGCTTGAACCGTCCTGCTTCGTCCTGTGTCGTCCGACAGCTCGATACTGAGCTCTTCTCCCTGCTCCACAGCCTTGCGCGGTATCCATACCGCCGGCCGGCCGCCTTCGACCCCGGCTAACACGGGAGCTCCCCAGGAAATCGCCTGCCGCACGATTTTAAACGTGGTCGACGGGTGGTAACCCCTGCTTTCCTGATGCCAAACCGCGGGAATATCCCGCAATCCGGGATACATTTCCTCCACGGAAGGCAGACGGGTATCCGGTTCCAGGTACTGGACGGGGTCCTGATCGTACACGATGCCTTTCGGCGTCTCCGGTTCCGCTTCTCCATCCGGACCGGGCGCAGCTTTTCCATCCTGAAAATCCGCCGCTTGCCGGGGAGAAAAGCCCGCTGCGTCGAGCAGCTTCATCAGCTCGTTCATTTTGCCTGCCGGAACGATAAAATCCGCGTCTCCGATTTTTTCGAGCAGTAGCCTGCCGATTTTCGGATGACGCGAAATTTGTTCAGCCAGCCCTCCGTCCGCACAGCGCAGAAGAGTCACATCGCCCAGCACGACCCGGCCGTACTGCTCGGCCCAGCCGGCGAGCGTAAGCCGGAGGGTTTCCGGCACACCGTGGCGGGAGTGAGCTTCGAGAAGCTCCAGAGCCTTCTCCCCCGGAGTTCCGTGATCGGCCCCTCTTTGGACGCTTTCTTTAGTCAGCCGGTACATGGCCATCCGGTCGCTTTTCACAAGTTCGGCGATCCGGGCGATTTCCCAGCGTACCGCGAACGGGCATTCCGGCGCAACCATCACCTCGAAATCCGGCTGTACGTACAAAAAACCGGGCGAATTCGCCGTTTTGCGCTCCTCATTTACTCTCTGATCGCCCCGTACGGGATAAAGCCAGCTAACCGTTACATCCCCGCTGTCTTCCGGCTCCCAGTCGAGCCATCCGAACGCCCGCAGAGGCTGAAGCCATTTCTGGATCAACTGGAGGTAAAAACGTGCCTTCTCCTCCTCGCTTCCGGTCAGCGCTTCTCTCCTGTTCAGCTCGGCCGCCAGACTGCCGAGCCGTATTTTTGTGCCCACTGCGAGCTTGTCGAGCAGGCAGACCGCATGCTGAAGCTCCACTTCTTCGGGAAAACGGTGTTCGCTCCACAGCCGGTACAGCCTTTCCGTTCGGGTGGCCTCATCCGCGGCGAGCCAGTCTCGGAGCCGGGCATTATGCAGAAGGAGCCGGTCCCCGCTCCGGTACAGCAGCCCAAGCCGCTGCAAAAAATCCAAAGCTGCCGCCAGCGATACCGGATACGTATCGGCATGCGCGTACTGGAGACCGCAGCCGGCAAGGTCGGTTTCGTCAAAGCCGAGAAGCGCCGTCATTTTCTGTACGTGGCGCTTGTGCAAAGCTCCCCGCTGTGTAAGCGGCAGCTCGTGCAGCTCCGCGTAATTGAGCAGGAGAAACAAATCCAGCGCCAGTCCCTGCCGGGGCTTGTCGCCCTGTTCGTAAAGCTCCTTCAGCCTGCCGTCACCGCCGCTGCCGGGACTCCGGAAGCCGCCCGTTCCTTCGCCTTGCCTATAGGGCGGCGCCATTGAAGGAGCCTGCAGATCCGCCAAACCCGAGTCAAAAAACACCGCCTGCCAGCCCCGCAGCCCATCCTGCGGAAGCAAAAACAGCCGGTCCCCCCACGATTTGCGGAAGGCCGCGACCAGCCCCCGTCTTCGCAGGCCAGTGATGGCCGTTTTGACGAGAGCCGACGCCCGGCCCGCCGTTTCCTTCTCAAGCTCGGCCGGTGTAAAAGGCCGGCTTCCGAAGCGGACGACGATCAGCCTCAGGAGCTTCTCTTCATCGGGATGGAGTGTTTTCCGGAGTCTGCCCAGCACTTCTTCGTTCCCGAAAGCTTCGAGGGGCTCAATACCGTGCGCTGCCGCGCTTTTTACCCAATCCTGACCAAGGAGCTGCCTGGAAACGGCCGGCGGCATTTTATCGAACACTCCCGCATAATTCATCGCTTCCGTCCTCCTCTATCGTGTACTCGTACCCCTGCTCAAGCAGAAAAATCCGGCGTTTAAGCGCATACTCCTGCTCGCTCGTCCCTCTGCTGACCAGCGTGTAGAAGAAAGCCTCGTTTCTCCCCTTCTTGGGCCGGAGTATGCGTCCGAGGCGCTGAGCCTCTTCCTGCCTCGATCCGTAGCTTCCCGAAAGCTGGATGGCAACGGAAGCATCCGGGAGATCAACGGCGAAATTAGCCACTTTCGAAACGGCCAGAATGCGGACAAGTCCCGTGTTAAAAGCTTCATAGAGCCGCTGCCGGTCCTCCTGGGGCATTTCTCCGGTAATAAGCGGAACGTTCAATTTCCGGGCCGTCTCTTTCAGCTGGTCCAAATATTGACCGATAATGAGAATCGATTCTCCGTCATGGCGGGTCAGAAGACGCGTTAACGCCAGAAATTTGCGGGAGTTTTCCCCGGCTATGCGGAAACGGCTTCTTTTGTCCGCTTCGTAATAGTTCTGCAGCTCACCGGCCTCCATCTCCACTCCGACCTCCGTGCAGGTTACGCGGGCGATCCATCCTTCCCGCTCCAGCCGCTTCCAGGGCATATCGAACAGTTTGGGGCCGATCAGTGAAAAAACATCTTCCTCGCGTCCGTCCTCGCGCACAAGGGTTGCCGTCAGCCCGAGCCGCCGGGTCGCCTGGATATCCGCTGTCGCCCTGAAAACGGGAGCGGGCAGCAAATGCACCTCGTCGTAGATGATAAGCCCCCAGTCGCGGCTGTTGAACAGCTCCATATGAGCTTGTTCGCCCCCTTTTTCCCGCCGGTGGGTAAGAATTTGATACGTCGCGATGGTAACGGGTCTGACGAGCTTAACGTCCCCGCTGTATTCTCCTACCAGCGAACCATCCAGACTGGTCTTGTCCAGAATCTCTTTGATCCATTGGCGGACGGATGTCACATTCGTGGTCAGAATGAGAGCCGCGCAGCTGAGCTTTGCCATCGCGGCGATGCCGATGACCGTTTTTCCCGCGCCGCAGGGCAGGACCAGTACTCCGCTGCCTCCGTCCGAACCGCCTGCCGGATGAAAGCACTCTACCGCCTGGCGCTGATAATCTCTCAGCTCTACTCCTTTGAGCACGGCCGGGAGTTCTTCTCCCGCATGATAGCCCGCCAGATCCATGACCGGATACCCGAGCCGCGTCAGCTCCTGCTTCATGACGCCTCTCATTTCCGGGCGGACTGCCAGCGAGGGTACTTGAAAGGCTTCCGGATGAGCTTCGTCTTCCCCGGCGAAAAAGCGCCGGAATTCTTTTAACCCGATCAGTTTGGCCAGTAACCCCTCCTCTTGTGATTGGAGATACAGGTTCCCCTTATCGGAAACGAGCCGAAGAAGTCCGTAGCGGCCGAGAATCGAGATAAGTTCTTCCTCCATGCGGCGGGAGATCCCGTATTTGGATTCCTGCTTCAGAAAACGGATAATATCGCCGCTCCGCAGACCGGAAGCCGCCGCATTCCACAAAGTGAGGGGGGTTATTTTGTAGGTATGCAGATGCTTTGGGCTTTTAACCAGATCCGCGAAAAGCGCCAGCTCCGCACGGATCGACTCAAAACGTTCATGATCCGCTTCCGCCAGCACGGTGAGATCCTGCTGAACGATAAGCGCATTGTCAGATGCCGGATTCACGGCGAGGCCTCCTTTACAGCCGAATTCTCTCTTCACCTATTCCTAGTATGAAAGGAACCCCCGCGAAATAAACGCTGGCGCATCATTTGTGCTCCATTTCGGAGCATTGTATAATGGCTAGGTTCCTTTTATCGAAAAGGAGCATTCAATCTGACAACAAGGAATGGATCCCATGAACACGAAAAAAGCACTTCTCTTGTTTATTCTTGCCGCACTTTTTCTTGCCGCCTGCGGCTCCGCCAGTCCCAAAACGGATTCGGGGTCTTTTAAAGAAACCGTCCTTGCCCGCTATCCCGAGCTGAAAACGCAAAAAATGACGACAGCCAAGGTCAAAAGAGTAGTGGACGGAGATACGTTCCAGCTGGAAAACGGGGATAAAGTACGGATGATCGGCTGCAACACGCCTGAAACCGTAAAACCCGACAGCCCGGTCGAAGCCTATGGCAAGGAAGCGTCGGACTATACGAAAAAACGGTTAACCGGGGCAACCGTCTATCTGTTCAACGATGCCGGAGATACCGATAAATACGGCCGGCAGCTCCGCTACGTTTTTATTGAAGGGGAGCCCGTCATGTACAACGAACTTCTCCTCCGGGAAGGGTATGCCAACGTGATGACCATCCAGCCCAATGTGATGTTCTCCGATCGTTTTGTAAAAGCGGAACGGGAGGCCAGATCCGAAAACAAGGGCTTGTGGAGCATCAAAAAAAGTCCATCCCCCGCCAAAACCGGCGATTCCCATAATGAAGATTCCGGCAAAAATCAGGAAGACGCCAACCAAACGGCAGCCTGTGCGGCTCCTCAAATCAAAGGCAATATCAATTCGAAGAAAGAAAAAATTTACCACGTTCCGGGGAGCTCATCCTATGAGCAGACGCGCGCTGAAACGATGTTCTGTACGGAAAACGACGCCAAGAAGGCCGGCTACCGCAAAGCCGGATAACCTTCTTTGCAAGCTGAAAAAGACGCACCGGCTGTCGGTGCGTCTTTTTTTTGAAGCTGCCGGGCGGCATTCATTTGTTGGAAGACGTGCTCCGGCCTTCCGATATGCGGCTGAGCGCTTCTCCCGCCTCGTCTTCCAGCTTTTCCCGGACCGCAAGGTCCCCGATCGCGATTACGCCGACCAGATTGCCGTCCTCGACGACCGGGAGACGGCGCACCTGATGCTGAGCCATCACTTTGGCCGCTTCCTGTACGTCCGTATCCGGCGAAATCGTCGTCAAATTTTCGGAAATGACTTGCTTAACGGCCGTGGAACCGCTGTGTTTCTCGGCATAGCCGCGGACGACAAGATCCCTGTCCGTTACGACGCCGATCAGCTTGCGGCCCTCCACGACGGGAATGAAGCCGATATCGTGCTGTTTCATCTTAAGCGCGATCTCGTACACGTTATCCTGCAGCGTGACGGTTACGCAGTCGGTCGACATGACCTGTCGGACTGTAGGCACGAAAAATTCCTCCTTCACCTGCACGAAGGCAAGTTTTGTTAAGGCTGGAATTAGCGTGTCCCCGTTTCGTCCAAAACATGCAGAGCCATCCTCGTCAGAAGCTTGCCGGCGGTCAGCATCGCCCTCTCGTCCAGATCGAACTTCGGATGATGGTGCGGATAATCCGCTCCCGTCCGCGCGTTACCCGCACCAACGAAAATAAAGCAGCCCGGCACCCGCTGAAGATAATACGCGAAATCTTCCGCGGCCATTACCGGCTCGATCGTTAGCACGCGGTCATCCGGAAGCATGCCGGAAGCGACTTGCCGGAACCGCTCGAACTCGCCGGGGTGATTGATCAGCGGCGGGTACCCCAGCCGGTAGTCCATGACCGACTCGGCTCCGTACATCTTGCAGGTCGAAGCCACAATTTCTTCGACCCTTTCTTTTACCTGCAGTCTCAGAACTGAATCGAACGTCCGGGTCGTTCCTTTCATTTTGCAGGTTTCCGCGATGACATTGAAGTTGGTTCCGCCGTTAATGGAACCGATCGTGACCACGCAGGAATCGATAGGACTCACCGTCCGGCTGACGATGGTCTGCAAATTCACGACCGCGTGCGAACCGATGACAACGCTGTCAACCGCTTGGTGAGGCATTCCTCCGTGGCCGCCCTTCCCGCGGATTTCAAAATGAAACTCGTCGGCCGCGGCCATCATCGCCCCGGGATTCGAGCCCACTACCCCGACTTCCAAAGGCGTCCATAAATGTACGCCGTATATAACATCCACGCCGTCCAGTGCCCCCGCTTCTATCATGGAAGCGGCTCCGCCGGGGGTAACTTCCTCCGCATGTTGAAAAATAAAGCGGATTCTGCCCTTCAGCCGCTCTTTCTTTGTACTCCATATTTTGGCGGCGGCGAGCAGAGTGGACGTGTGCGCATCGTGTCCGCAAGCGTGCATGACGCCGGGAACCTTCGAAGCGTAGCCGCACTGCTTTTCGTCCTGTATGGGCAGCGCGTCCATATCGGCCCGGAGAGCGACCGTCGGTCCGGGAGCGTCCCCTTGAAGATCGGCTACCAGTCCGTGCCCGCCCATGCCCGTGCGGACTTCAAGCCCCCATTCGGTAAGCTTTTCCGCTACGAACGCCGCCGTGTTGACTTCCTTATAAGAGAGCTCCGGATGCTGATGGAGATATCTTCTCCAGGATACCATCGTCTCGTACATCGCTTCCCATTCTTTGTCCAGTTCCTCACCCTGTCTGATCAAGGTATCACCCGCCCCCGTAATTGATACGAACTTTCCTTTCATTGTACCAAATCCTCCCACGTCTTACACCGCCAAACGGACAACAATTTTACATGATTCCGGGTTTGCTCTTACTTGCAAGACGTAGGGAAACATACTATCATGGTTAAAGAATGTATAGAAATTGGAGGCGTCTGAATTGATTATTGAAACCAAAGGGTTTAAAGGCCTGAAAAGCGATCTTGCCCACCTCGACGAAGTAACATCCAAACTCGGTTTTGTACGTGGGCAGTGGGAATATACCCGTGCGACTTATGATTTGAAAATGGAAGATCCGACGACAAAATCCGACTACTATCTGCGTGTAAACACACGTGCCGAATCCGGCAAGCTGGAATCTCCATACGCGATTTTGTACATTGAAGAAGCATACATAGGAAGAGCTACTTTCCCGCACGGTCTCGACTATGAATCCCCGATTCCGGACGCGATTTTGAATAAAGCGAAGCAGAAGTTGTCCCAGCTTCAACAACTGCTGGCGTAACAGGAGACTCATTTGAGTACCCCGCGCAGAGGAACGCCAGATTTCCTGCTTCTTTTCCTAACCTTCGCACTGGTCTGCTTCGGCCTCGTGATGGTTTTCAGTTCCAGCTCGGTATACGCATCGACCAAATTCAACAATCCTTGGTACTTTGCAACCAGACAAATTTTATTCGCCGTAGTCGGCACGTTCTTAATGCTGTTCTGTATGAATATCCGGTATAGCAAACTGAAAAACTGGGTCAAGCCCGGCTTTCTCGTTGTGATTGCCATGCTCGTAGCCGTCCTGTTTTTCAAAGGAATTAACGGTTCAAGAAGCTGGCTTCCGCTCGGAACGTTCAGCCTCCAGCCCGCTGAGTTTGCCAAGCTCGCTGTAATCGTTTACCTGGCGCAGCTCATCAGCAAGAAGGGCGACAGCATTCAGGATATGAAAAAAGGCCTTCTGCCGGCCGTGCTCATTACGGGCTTTATCGCCTTCTGGATTTTGCTGCAGCCGGATGTCGGCTCCGCCGCTATTCTCATCCTTTGCGCCAGCGTGGTGATCTTCGTGGGCGGCGCCCGGGTGAAGCATCTGTTTTCAATCGGTGTGGCGGGCGGCCTGGCCGCCGTGGTATTTCTGGGCTTCTATTTTCTGTTTAATTTTAAATCCGCTTCCGATCATGTCGGTTTAAGGATGAAACGTTTCAGTGCTTATCTGAATCCGAAGGACGATGTGCTGGACAGCGGGTTTCAGGTTATGCAGTCTCTGTATGCTTTCGGACACGGCGGCATTACCGGAGCCGGTTTCGGACAAAGCATTCAGAAGCTCTACCTGCCCGAGCCCTACACGGACTTTATTTTCGCCATTATCGGCGAAGAGCTCGGCATGATCGGCAGCATGCTTTTCCTGCTGGTCTACATTATCTTCCTGTGGCGGGGACTGGTCATTGCCGTCCGGTGTCCGGACCGGTTCGGGATGCTCACCGGTGTCGGCATTATGACCATGATCGGAACCACGGCCATTATTAACATCGGCGGTGTTACCGGAACCCTGCCGATGACCGGGGTTACGCTCCCCCTCATCTCTTACGGGGGATCTTCCATGATGGTCACGCTGATCGGCATGGGAATCATGCTCAGCCTTTCCCGGGAGCAGAACCGGCTGGAGAAGAAGGAGAAGGTCGAGAAGGTTACGCAGACTACGCGTGTTTACCGCTAAGTGTCTCTTCTCCTTCGATCCGGCAGTTTGTACGACAAAAAAAGGATGCCCCGAGGGCATCCTTTTTTTTATGTACGCTGCCCGGCAGCCGGGCCGGAACCGGTTTATTTCACACGCGTTGGGTCGTCAAGCGCTGCGGCTTCGTCTTCCTTGAAAGAAACGCCTTCGACTTTGACATTAACCTCCACGATGCGGAGTCCCGTCATATTCTCCACCGCTTCGCGCACGTTAAGCTGCAGTTCTCTGCATACGTCCTGGATTTTGCTTCCGTAAAGGACGATGACGCGGAGATCGACGGCCGCTTCCACTTGCCCGACTTCGACAGAGACACCGCGCTGAACATTTTTACCGCTCAGACGTTTGGCGAATCCTTCCGATATTCCGCCGGACATGGCGGCGATGCCCGGTGTTTCCAAAGCAGCGAGGCCGGCAATCGTAGCCACAACATCGTCTGAAATGCGTATGTTACCCGTTTGAATTTCTTCGACCATCCGAATCACTCCTTCAGCAATCGTTATCCTTATTGTAATTGCTGGCAATTGAGAAAGCAACCGAACGCCTCACAGGGGGAAGGAACGAGTTCATTCCTGCACGCAAAAATCTTATTTTACAACATTGCCATTTGTGGGTATATTATTTAAAGCATACATACCTGTAAGAAACTACTACATAAGCGGAGGGATAGCTTTTGAGAAAAAACCTGTTCAACATCGGTTTAATTGTGACATTCGCACTTAGTGCCGTTGCGCATTATATGCATTGGGGCACGACGATTCAGTTCGCGATCTCGTGTCTGGCTATCCTCTTTGTGGCCGGATTCCTGGGAAAAGCGACCGAAAGCGTCGCCCACTACGCCGGTGACCGGATGGGAGGATTCCTGAATGCGACTTTCGGTAACGCGGCGGAGCTTATCATCGCCTTCTTTCTCGTTAAAGACGGCTTGTTCGATGTAGTCAAAGCCAGTTTAACGGGAGCCATTATCGGGAATCTTCTGCTCGTACTTGGAGCGAGCGTGCTGGCGGGCGGACTAAAGTTTAAGGAACAAAAGTTCAACATCAAGCTGGCCTCGCACAACGCTTCCTTGATGACGCTGGCCGTAATCGCGCTGTTCATTCCAGCGGTGTTTGCGAAAAGTCTGACCCAGAAAGAAACGACGCAAATGAGCTTGATCGTCGCCGGCGTCCTTATCGTCGCTTACGTTTTGTGGCTCATTTTCTCCATGGTGACGCATAAGAAAGAACTCTCCGATCAAGTGGTCGAACACAGCGAGCCTGCCTGGTCCAAGAAAACGTCGATTCTCTTTCTTCTTCTCGCTACGGTTATGGTGGGCTTCGAAAGTGAATGGCTGGTCGGAACGCTGGAGGAATTCACTTCCCAATTCGGACTGTCCGAACTGTTCGTCGGAGCTTTCCTCATTGCGATTATCGGGAATGCGGCCGAGCACAGCGCGGCGGTTATGATGGCTCTGAAAAATAAAATGGGAGCCGCCGTTGAGATCGCGGTCGGGAGTTCGCTCCAGATTGCTTTATTCGTAGCTCCGGTTCTTATTTTCTCGAGCTTCTTCATGGGAAACACGATGGATATCGTCTTCACCACTTACGAGCTGGTGGCCATCGGGGTAGCCGTTATTATCTCGAAATCGATTTCCCAGGACGGTTCCTCCAACTGGTATGAAGGGGTCCTTCTGCTGGCGGTTTACCTGATCCTCGGTGTGGTCTTCTTCCTCGTCTAGCGAGCTGCCTCTTATAGAAGCAGCAAAATAACAGCAACAAAAAAAGTAACCCGCCTGGTGTGGGTTACTTTTTATTTAAGGCTTCATACAATTTCGCCAAATTACGCTCAAGCTTGTTCAGCAGTTCCTTGCCGACATTGGCGGGAATAAGTCCTGCACGGATTGCGAAATCGATTTCCCGCGAATACCCGTACATCTGTGTATCGAGCACCTCTTCGTACAAAGGGCATTGACGAGTCGTCAAGTTTTCCATTTGAATTTCGATCAGCTTTTCGATTTTATATGCATCTTCTTCAAGAAGATTAAGTGCTTTCTGGTTCAAACTCACCAGCAAATCCGATGAAGACATACTTCTTTTCCCCCCTGTACAGATTCCTACGCCTTAAGTCTAATATAGACGAAAATAAGCCAAGTTACAAGAGAAAGGGCCTTTGCCTTCCTTTTCCCGCCCTATAAAAAAAGCGCCCCGCAGCCGGGACGCCCTTATTTCTCGGATTAGTCTTCCACGATTTGAATCGCCAGCTGATGCTTGGCAAATACTTCGGCCATTGCTTTCTTGGCTTCTTCCGCATCCGGTCCGTGAACATGAAGCTCATAGTTGCCGGAGCTCAGAAGTGTCGTGAATAGACCCAGAATGCTTTTAACATCAATATACTTGTTATCGTATTGCAATACGATGGAAGATCTGAACTGATTGGCAGTCTGGGAAATTTCCACAATCGCTGCATTGTTGGCACTTGGCATGAAGCATTCCTCCTATACGGTTCAACGTCGTCATATAGTTCCATGTTACACGATGAAACCCCTTACACGCAACAACTTTTTCCATTGCGCATTCCAAAAGGGCTTATTTCAGATTTTCGGGATTCAGGCCCTGAAGCTCGGGAATCACGAAACGGCCGTCTTTCCGGATAAGCACGTCGTCAAACCATACTTCTCCGCCGCCGTACTCCGGACGCTGAATCAGAACAAGATCCCAGTGCAGCGAGGAACGGTTGCCGTTATCCGCTTCTTCGTAGGCTTGTCCGGGGGTGAAGTGCAAGCTTCCATCGATTTTCTCATCAAAAAGAATGTCTTTCATCGGATGCTGGATATAAGGGTTAAAGCCCAGACTGAACTCCCCGATATAACGGGCGCCTTCATCCATATCGAGCACTTCGTTGATACGCGCCGTGTCGCTGCTCGTCGCTTCCACGATTTTGCCGTTCTCGAGGCGGAAGGAGATGTTGTCGAACGTAACACCCGACTGAATCGAAGGCGTATTGAACGTGATGGTCCCGTTTACGGAATCGCGAACAGGCGCCGTGAAGCATTCCCCGTCCGGAATGTTATTTTGACCGGAGCACTTGATAGCCGGAATTCCTTTGATCGAAAAAGTCAGATCGGTACCGGGCGCGACAAGCCGCACCTTATCGGTCCGCTCCATCAAAGCTTTCAGCGGATCCATCGCCGCGTCCATGTTGCCGTAGTCGAGATTGCAGACATCGAAATAGAAGTCTTCGAAAGCATCCGTGCTCATGCTGGCCAGTTGGGCCATGGAAGCGTTCGGATAGCGGAGCACCACCCAGCGGGTATGCTTGATTCTCTGTTCCAGATGAACGGGCTTCTGATAGTAGAGGCTGTAGAGCTTCATCTGCTCCTCGGGCACATCTGCCCACTCGTTCACGTTTTCTCCCGCTCTTACTCCTATGTAACCGTCCATTCTTTTCATACGGGCAAGATCGGCTTCTCCCCACTCCTGCATTTGTTCCTTCGTAGCGGATTTAATCAGGGAACCGAGTACGCGCCGGTCGATCAGATCCACGTAAGGCTTGCCGCCGCGGGCATACACTTCTTCGATCAAGCAGCGGACGAGTTCCCGTTCGGAACCGTACATCTCGATCCACACGTTTTCTCCCGGTTGTACATCAAGCGAATATTGGACCAAATTGGCCGCAAGCTGTTGAATTCTAGGGTCGCGCATAAATGTCGTTTCCTCCTTGAAATGAGCGGTTGGTTCTTAGTTCCCCGGCTTACGGGGACGGTTTGTCCTGTTTCCGGGCATCCAGCCGCTTTTTGAATAGACTGCCCAGTACCATCAGAATAACAAAAATGGCAAGCAGAACGAATAATCTGCCCTTATAGGCTTTAAAATGAAATAAATCATGGGCAATCAGGGATTCCAGCAGCACCATCGGAATTTTGCCGATCGTCGTCCCCAGCACAAACTGGCGGAACGTTACCGAAGTGACACCGGCGCCAAAACTGATGGCGGATGAAGGAATAACGGGAATTAGCCTCCCCATTAGGATGTACAAAAAACCGTGATTCTCCAGTTTCTTGTTAAACTGCTGTACAAGCGGCTTGGAGCTCAGTTTTCTTTCAACCCAGTCATGGGCGAAATAACGGGCGATAATAAACGCCGTCACGCTCCCGAGCACGGACATCACGTAATTCACCACAAAACCCCATTTGATTCCGAACAGCGCAACATTGGCGCCCGCTATGAGCACGAACGGCACGAACGGAAACAGGGTTTGAAGATAGACCAAGGCTATACCCAGAGTTTTGCCCAGCATGCCAAGCGAAATAAGCCATGGAGTCAGCTGCTCCATAGACACGCCCGTATGCCTCCAGGCCGATTTTCTATATAGAATCGAAAGAACGGCAATAATAACCAGCACTATCGTCATCCCATAAATAAACCGTTTGGTACGAATAAATGTAAGCCATTTCAAACTCGCCATCCTCCTGACTTTTTTATTGTAACATTTTCTGGGATGATGTAAACTGTGAGGCCCACTATAACAAAGCATGTTATCTTATAACCGGCGGACATGCCGTACGAAGCATTATTTTGGAAATGAATGTAAACCCGATCAAATCCCATCTTCCAGAATTCAGCCCTTTTGACACAAAAAAGCGCTCCTACGAGGTGAAGGAGCGGCTTTGATCCATAACGATTTGATTCCGGCCATCATGCTTGGCCTGGTACAGGGCCATATCGGCTTTGTAGAACAGGGATTCCACGCTGATCTTGTCATCTTCCCAGAACCAGTCCGAAACCCCGCAGGACACGGTTACTCCGGGTCGCGTCTCGTTCATGACCCTTTCGCGGATTCTTTCGGCGACGCGGAGAGCCTGCTGTTTGCCGACCTTCGGTAAATATACGGCCAGCTCTTCGCCGCCCCAGCGGGCGGCAATGTCCGTGTCGCGTATGCTTGAAGCGAGAATACCGCTGACCTGCATAAGAATCTGATCGCCGACCTGATGGCCGTACGTGTCGTTCACTTGTTTAAAATAGTCGATATCCACTACGATCAGGGAACCGCAGAAGTCTTTCTTCTGCATCTCCTTGACCTGATTGTTCAAATAATGGCGCGCATACAAGCCCGTCAGCTGATCCATGATGACCAGACGCTGTAGCTCGGCATGCAGAGTCGCGTTTGTGATAGCCAGACCGATATGGCTGCAGAGCGCCTGAAGCAGCTTGAAGTTATCGTAGGAGAAATAGTGGGGATCGCGGTGAGCGACCAGGATGACGCCAAGCACCTCTCCCCCTCCGAGGATCGGGGCCGCCATCAGCGACTTCGATTTCGACAATTCCATCAGTTTCGATGAAACGTGGAATCGCGGGTCGTAATCGGAAACGATAACGGCTTCCTTCCTGTCGTAAACGAGCCCCGAGTAGCCTGTCCCCATCTCCAGATGCTCGTAGTGCAGCGGATTGAAGTTGCTCGCTTTGACGGCAAGCCGTTCCTTCTCATCTTCCTTCTGGAGAATGCAGCAGAAGTCCCCTTTGAAAATATCCGTAAGCTCTCCGCAGGCAAAATCGAAAATTTCGTGGAGGCTCAAGCTTTGGGTAAGCTTCTGGGTCATATCGTTGATAAGCCGCAGCTCGTTGACCAGCAGATTGGAATGCTCGTAGAGCTTCGCATTCTCGAATGCCGTGCCCGCGGCGTCCGCGAGCAGAGTTATAAAGGACAGCTCAGCCGGATCGACCGTATCGCACGTATACTTAAGATGAAGCACTCCGTATACGCCCTGGTTTCCCGATAGAGGAGCCGCAATTTCCCTGCGGCGGATTCCGTCCCCCAGCTCTTCTTCGTAGACGAACAACTCGCCCTCCAGAAACGCCTTGGCACAGATGTCCTTCTCCCCGTGCTGATAGCGCAGAAGCTTGAAGGGCAGCGCTCCGTTATGATGGTCCTGAGAAAGCAGCAGGTCGAGCATCACAAACGGGTACAGCTCCTGGATGCAATCGATCACGACCGTAAGAACGGCGTTAACGTCGATCTGGGCATGCAGCTTGTTCGTCATTTCGAACAGCATCTCCCATTTGCGGAGCTCCCGCTCGCTGCGGTTAATCTGGCCCGACAAGGAGAGCGCCGCACGGGCGGAATGGCCGCTCATGCTGAACTGCTGCAAGGACAGGATGTGAGATTCGAGCAGCGCCTCCAGCAGGCAGCTGTCCTCGACGGGACCGGCAAGAATGCCGATCGTCCCGATACAATCGCCGGACAAGTTGTACAGCGGAGCCGCACAGGTCACATAACCGCGCAGCGCCCCTTCGTTATATTCGGAACCGTCAACGGTAACAAGGCTCTGGTGGCGCTTACACCGCGAGAAAGCGGTTTGTTTAAGCAGTTCATCCGTCCATGCTGTTCCATTCCGGTAGAGAGGGTGCAAAAAATGTTCCGCGGCATAAAATCCGAGCTTTCGACCGAAAGAATCGAATAGTTCCAAAGAACCATTAATTTTTCGCAGCGACCGAGTCGACCGGCCTATCCATTCTTGGAACAACTGATAGAGTTCGTCGCGCTGCGACAGAACGCCGCCCTGTCCGACGAGATGGAGAACATAGGGCTCAAGGCTTGATTCATCAAGCTTTTTCGCGTTTTCGACGGGATGGTAAGGTAAGGGGTGGTGAAGTTTGTCGCTCATAGACAACTCCTTTTCCACTTCCGAATGATTAAGAAGTATACTCCTAATGATACTAAATTTTTAGTAGTTATGCACTATCTTTTCCAAGAGTTTATGCAGAGGTTTGCGCTTGACATCCGTTCTTATTTTGCATAAAATAAGTAGTCGAGTACAAAAGGTTATCGGGAGATTTTCGTGACTCACCCTCTATAGCTTCGCTGCTGATTAGCCTGCGGCTGAACAAGCTTCTCAGAGGACGCCCTTCGCGTCCGCCGGCGAAACTATCACGTGATCTGCCCATCTATCCAAAATAACATTTGAAGAGGGGTAACATCCATATGTCACGTTATACAGGTCCTAAATTTAAACTCAGCCGTCGTCTCGGTATTTCCCTGAGCGGCAGCGGCAAAGAACTCAAGCGTCCGTTTCCTCCAGGTCAACACGGCCCGGGACAACGCAAGAAAATGAGCAACTACGGCATGCAGCTTCAAGAGAAACAAAAGCTTCGCCTCATGTACGGCGTACACGAGAAGCAATTCCGCAACCTTTACAGCTTTGCTTCCAAGCAAAAAGGGATTACGGGCGAAACGTTCATGCAGCTTCTTGAAAGCCGTCTGGACAACCTCGTGTTCCGTCTTGGTTTCTCCAACTCCCGTGCAGGCGCGCGTCAGCTAGTCGCTCACGGTCACGTGACTGTAAACGGCAAAAAAGTCGACATCGCTTCCTACTCGGTTAAAACCGGCGACGTGATCGGTCTTCGCGAAAGAAGCCGCGCTCTCTCCGTAATCAAAGAAGCACTGGCTAACCGTAACTACCTGCCGGCTTACGTTGAATTCAACGAAGCTGCTATGGAAGGTAAATACGTTCGTCTGCCTGAGCGTTCCGAGCTTCCGCAAGAGATCGACGAGAAGCAAATTGTCGAGTTCTACAACCGTCTTTCCTAGTCAACCGTCAGGTTCGACTGCAAAAAAGCCCCGATCTCCGGATCGGGGCTTTTTTTGTGCTTCTCCCGGTCTGGCCGGGAAAGCTGCACGCGCACTAAGCTAGTTTGATTTTCGCGAACTTGCGCTTGCCTACCTGAAGAATATCGCCGTCCTTCACTTCCACGGACGCATTCGGGTCGGTTACTTTCTCTTCGTTCAGTCGGACACCGCCCTGCTGGATGCTGCGTTTCGCTTCGCCGTTGGTCGCCTGCAGGCCCAGCGTCACGAGCAGCTTGACCAGGCGGATACCGCCCTCTTCAAGCTCACCTGCCGCAAGCTCGACTTCCTCGATATCGTCCGGCAGCGCGCGCTGCTGAAATACCGTAACGAAGTGCCGCTCCGCTTCACTCGCAGCTTCCTCGCCGTGGTACATACGCACAAACGTGGCGGCCAGCCGCATTTTGGCGTCGCGGGGATGAACGCTTCCGTCTTCGATTCCGGCACGCAAAGCGCTGAGCTCGTCGTGGCTCAGATCCGTCGCCAGCTCGTAGTACTTCATCATAAGCTCGTCCGGAACGGACATCGCTTTGCCGTAAATTTCATTAGGCGCCTCATCGATCCCGATGTAGTTGCCTAGACTCTTGCTCATCTTGTTTACGCCGTCGAGCCCTTCAAGCAGCGGCATCATGATCGCCACCTGGGTCGGTACGCCGTACTCCTTCTGAAGGGTGCGCCCCATCAGCAGGTTGAATTTCTGGTCGGTGCCCCCAAGCTCCACGTCGCATTTCAGCGCAACGGAATCGTAGCCCTGCATAAGCGGGTAGAAAAACTCATGCACGTGAATAGGCTGACCGGACGTGTAACGCTTGGAGAAATCGTCGCGCTCCAGCACGCGGGCAACCGTCAATTTGGCGGACAGCTCCACAACGTCGGCAAAAGTCAGCGGGCTGAGCCATTCCGAGTTGTAACAAACGGTCGTCTGCTCCGGATCGAGAATCTTGAAGATCTGCTTTTTGTACGTCTCTGCGTTCCTCTTCACGTCTTCTTCCGTGAGCTGCTTGCGCGTCTCGGATTTTCCCGTCGGATCCCCGATGCGGCCCGTGAAGTCCCCGATCAGAAGCTGCACATGGTGCCCCAGCTCCTGGAACTGCCGAAGCTTGTGAAGCACAACAGTGTGGCCCACATGAATATCCGGCGCGGAAGGGTCCAGACCGAGTTTGATTTTGAGCGGCCGGTTGTCCGCAAGGGACTCGGCGATTTTCACCTTCAGCTCTTCCTCCGGCACAATTTCAACCGCTCCGCGGCGCAGGATCTCAACCTGGCGCTCCGCTTCGGCCTTCTGCTCGGCCGTCAATTTTTCCCATACGTCTTTCATCGTCATCTTGCTTCCATCCCTCTCATCGCTGAAGTTTTCGCTGCATAACAAAAAGCCTTCCTGTCCACAAGGGACGAGAAGGCTTTAAACTCGCGGTACCACCCTAATTAAAGCACCTTCACCGGCATAAGGCCGGGCAGGCGCTTTCACTCCATTCGGATAACGGGAAAGATCCCGGAAGAAAGCTACTGAAAGAAACTTCCGCTCCATCCTGTCCAGGCGGCGGTCGCAAGCCGTTCCGATAATACGGACGGTTTTCTCTCCTGTTCACAATCCCTGCTCCGGACGGTATTTCGCTGAGGAGACCGGCACCGATTCACACCTGCCATCGGCTCTCTGTTCCCTGCATCTTCCCGCTACTGAAGTCCATCGACGCATTTTTGATTAATATCCAGTTCCCTAAATTTATATCATAAAGAAACAAACGGTGTCAATCTGCGGCAACCGGGACCAAAGTCACGGCGGTATTCAAGATTTTGGCTTTGTGCTATAATTGAGGCGGTTATTAAAGGAGGAATCCTGGTAATATGGCAAAAAAACTCTCTTTTTTACAAAATCCGGGAGTCCGAAAAACGCTTAAAGTTACCTTTCATACGGTTAAGTGGTTGTTTGTGGCATTTCTTGTTGTCGGAATTATGGGGGGAGCCGCCGCTTTCGGTTACGTAAGCGCTCTGGTCAAAAACGAACCCGTCCGGAATAAAGAGGAAATGCGCAAAAAAATCGAAGAGAACGCCATCACGGGTTTTGTCTACTTTAACGACGATGCCGTCATCGGACAGCTTCGTACGGAAGAAGACAGGCGGCTTGCCGAATTGGCGGAAATTCCTCAAGTCGTTCTTGATGCGGTGCTCGCGATTGAAGATAACGATTTCTACAAACACAACGGGGTTGACGTAAAAGGCTTATCCCGTGCCGTAACACAGAAACTGCTGAACGAAGACGTACAAACCGGCGGAAGTACGATCACCCAGCAGCTGACCAGACGCGTTTTTCTGACATTGGACCGGGATACGGGGCGTAAAGCCAAAGAAATCCTGCTGTCCCTAAGGATGGAAAGACTTTTATCCAAAGACGAGATTCTGCTGGCCTATTTAAATAAAATCCCTTACGGAAACGGGGCTACGGGCTATAACCTGTTCGGCATCAAAGCCGCCGCCAAAGGCATTTTCAACATCGACGATCTGAATCAGTTGAATGTCGCCCAAGCGGCCTATCTGGCCGGCCTGCCCCAACAGCCGAGCAACTACTCGGCTTACACGAGCAGCGGCGCGCCCAATCCGACGGGATTCAAAAACGCGCTCACACGCCAGAAGCTTGTGCTGAAGCGGATGCGCGAGGAAAACAAGATTAACGAAGCGCAGTACAACGAGGCACTCGCCTTCGATCTTGAAGCTTCCCTTGCCAAACGCCAGCAGAAAGCTTACGCCAGCTATCCCTATCTCATGATTGAAGCCGAGAAGGAAGCCGTCAATCTGCTTCTTAAGCAGCAAAATCCGGAACTCGATCCGGAGAAAGACGCGGCCGCCTACAACGAAGCCTACAAGGCGATGCATACCCAGCTTCTGCGCGGAGGTTATCAACTTTACACAAGCATCGACAAAACGATTTACGATGCTATGCAGACGATCGGCAAAGAAGCAAAGAACTATTCCCCGACCGATTCCAAGAAAGGCGAGGAACAGGTCGGAGCAGTCATGATGGACAGCAAAACAGGCGCCGTCCTCGGAATGATCGAAGGCCGCGATTTCAACAAATCGCAGATGAACAACGCGGTCCAGGCCGTCAGGCAGCCGGGTTCCACGATGAAACCGATTGCGGCATACATTCCCGCCATGGAATCCGGCAAAATCCAGCCTGCCAGCGTTATCGACGATTCACCCGTAATTTTGAAAGACGGAGCGAGAGGCTATCACATTCCCGAGAACTGGAACCACAAGTACAGCGGACTGATCACTGCCCGCAAGGCGTTGAACCAATCCTACAACATCCCGGCGATCAAGCTGTTCACGGACACCGTCGGAATCAAGGAAGCCTGGACATTCGCCAAGAAACTGGGGATTACCACGATTGAAAAAGACGATTATAACGCTCAAACGGGCGTAATCGGCGGTCTTAAATACGGCGTGACCGTTAAGGATATGACCGGCGCTTATGCGGCCATGTCCAACAAAGGACTATACAACGAAGCGTTTATGATCCGTAAAATTACGGATTCGACCGGCAAAGTCATTTATGAGCACGAAATGAAGCCGACGCGTGTCTTCTCTGAGGAGACAGCTTACCTGATCACGGATATGATGAGAACCGTTATAACCGAAGGAACGGCGACAAGTATCAAGAAAAGCTTTAAATTTTACGGTAAAATACCAGTAGTCGGCAAAACCGGTTCTACACAGGACGATGCCGATGCCTGGTTCATGGGTTACAGCCCGAACATTACGGTAGGTGTGTGGGCGGGTTACGAGCTTCCGGTGAATAAGCTCAGCAAAGCCGGGACTCAGCGCGCCATGAACATGTGGTCGCTCATCATGAACGCCGCGGTTGAGAAAAAACCCGAGCTGTTCCCGGACACCTCGTTTAAGCGGCCTTCTACGGTCGTTCAGGCGACCGTATCCGACGTGTCCGGCAAGCTGCCGAGCGATCTCAACCGGCAGTCCGGACACGTCGTGACGGACTGGTTTAACCGTAAATTTATTCCTAAAACCGTCGATAATTCAATGAAATCCATGAATACCATCGAATACAACGGCATTAACTATATCGCGCAGGATCAGACTCCGGGCGATATGGTCAAATCCAAGTTTGTCATTGTCCGCGAGAAGTCGGTCAATTCCCTGCTGAAGGAACTTTCCGCGGTTCTTAACAAACTTCCGGCCAAAAACCGCCGTCCGCTCAGCTTCTACAAACCGAAAGACTACGACGAGGACGCGCCTTCCGAGATCGACCCGCGCAAGGATGACGGAAGCGATCCGGGCGCCCCTTCCAGAGTGGCCGCAACCAAATCGGGCGGCACCGTGGTCATCACGTTCCAGCCGAGCGGAAACAGCGACGTAGTCGGCTACCGGCTTTACCGTTCCGACAACGGCGGTCCGTATATCCGGCAGACGGGAAAGGTTGTCATGACCGGAAGCGACCGCAAGTTTACGGACAGTGTCAGCCCGTCTTCCGCCCAATCTTACTATGTCACGGCCGTCGACGTTGCGGGACGCGAATCCGCTCCCGGGAAGCCTTCCTCGACAGGGTCCGACTCTTCCGTTGACTCCGGACTGGTGCCTGGAGGCGGAAGCGGCGGGTCAGACGGAGGCGGTCAAAGCGGCGGCTCCGATCAGGATCCGGAAGCGAAGCAGACGCCCTCCTCTCCTACTGGACTGACCGCCAAAGGAAGCGGCAGCGGATTAAGACTGAAATGGAACGAAAACTCTTCCAAAGATAAAGTTAAGCGATACAACGTCTACTATGCCGAAAAGGCGGACGGAAGTTACAAAAAGATCGATTCCGCCCTCTCCGGCGAATATGCGGTCTCGGCCGTAAAACACGACGGGTACTACAAAGTGTCGGCCGTGAACGATGCGGGCGAATCCCGGTTATCTTCCGCAGTCAAATATGCGGCGGCACGTTAAGTCCGCCTGCCACACCGCATAACACCATAAGAAAAGCCCATGAGCGAGCTAAGCATGATTGCTTGGCAGCTCCGGGCTTTTCTTATGTTTTTTATCCGGGGTGCCGAGGGAAACAGCTAAAACCGGAAACCGATTGACGAAAAAACGGATGAACCTAAAAAAGAGCGGCCTGCAGGCCGCTCTTTCTCTATTAATCTTCAATCGTCGACAGGTCGCCTGTCGGCAGGTTAAGTTCCCATGCTTTGAGCACGCGGCGCATAATTTTACCGCTGCGCGTTTTAGGAAGTTTGTCTTTAAACTCGATCTCGCGAGGAGATGCATGTGCGGACAAACCTTCTTTCACAAACTTGGCGATGTCCGCTTTAAGTTCATCGGACGGCTCGAATCCTTCGCGAAGCGCGATGAACGCTTTGATGATCTCGCCGCGCATCGGATCAGGCTTGCCGATAACACCCGCTTCGGCAACGGCCGGATGCTCGACCAGCTTGCTTTCCACTTCAAACGGACCTACACGCTCGCCCGCCGTGTTAATCACGTCGTCGATACGGCCCTGGAACCAGAAGTAGCCGTCCTCATCCATATAGGCGGAGTCACCGGATATGTACCAGCCGGTTATTCTGAAATACTCTTCGTATTTCGCAGGGTTGTTCCAAATTTTGCGCATCATGGACGGCCAAGGCGTTTTGACCGCGAGATTGCCCATCCGGTTAGGCGGCAGAACATTCCCGCTGTCGTCGATAATGGCGGCTTCCACGCCCGGAATCGGACGGCCCATGGAGCCCGGCTTGATCGGCATGCTCGGATAGTTACAGATGAGCTGGCCGCCCGTTTCGGTCATCCACCAAGTGTCGTGAATACGCTGGCCGTATACTTTCATCCCCCACCGGACGACTTCCGGATTCAGCGGCTCACCTACGCTCAGCACATGGCGGAGCGAGGACAGGTCAAACTGGCTGACCACATCGTCCCCGGCACCCATCAGCATGCGGAAAGCGGTCGGAGCGCTGTACCAGACGGTCACGCCGTACTTCTGAATCGTATTGTACCAGTCCTGCGGACTGAAACGTCCTCCGCGGATTACGTTCGTGGCTCCGTTGAGCCAAGGAGCGAAAATACCGTAAGATGTGCCGGTAACCCAGCCCGGATCGGCCGTACACCAGTACACATCGTCTTCTTTAAGATCAAGGACAATATTGCCCGTATAGTAATGCTGAACCATGGCGTTATGAACATGGAAAACGCCTTTAGGTTTGCCTGTCGAACCGGATGTGTAGTGCAGAATCAATCCGTCTTCGCGGTCTACCCACTGGATGTCGAGTTCTTCGGACGCCTGCGCCATTTCCTTGTGGAAATCCACTTGGCCTTCCTGCAGATCGAGATCTTCACCGACGACAATGACATGCTTCAGATTAGGCAGCTCGGCCGTCGGAATACGGTGCACAAGTGCGGGTGTCGTAATGATGGCGACAGCTTCGCTGTCCTGCAGACGGTCGCGTACCGCCATTTCCATGAATGCTTCGAAAAGCGGTCCGACTACCGCACCGATCTTGATGGCTCCCAGAAGGGCCATATACAGTTCAGGAGTACGCGGCATGAAAATAAAGAAACGGTCTCCCTTATTCACGCCAAGCTTGCGCAGCACGTTCCCGAATTGATTGGATTTCGTTTTCAATTGAGAGAAGGTATAGGACTCGTCTCTCTGCTGGTCGCTATAATAGAGGGCAACTTTATCTTTTCTGGAAGATTCCGCATGGCGGTCGATCGCTTCGTAAGCCATGTTCACTTTCCCCGTATCAAACCAGGAAAAATTGGATTCTATCGCTTCCCAATTGAACGATTCCCGGGCTTTCTCGTAATCACCCAGGTTGCCGTTTTGTGAAACTGCATCTACTACTTCACCTTTTAATTGGTTCATTTCTCCTACCTCCCGACAATTGAAACGCTTTCAATCTTTTTTGAATGCCATGTGCCTGACAGGAAGAAAAGCGTGCTTTTCACCATGTATATTATATCACAGCAGGATATGTTTGCCTATTGCTTTTCAATTCGCCAATAAATGTGATATAAGAGAGTATAGAGAGAACTGCGTTACCGACGCCGCTTTTAAGGAGACTCCCTCTCATGGACCATAAAAAAATTTATCATTCGCACTCTTTCGTGCCGCCCGGCCTGGATGCAGAGATTACCGTGGAGGGACCCGTATCCCCCGATCACCTGCGCAGCCTTCAAATGCATGCCGATCTTGACGCTTTCCGAAAACCGAGAGACCAGCACGAAGCTCTGGTCGAAATCGCGGAATTGCCCGAAGGCCGCATTATTATCGCCCGTACCGGAGACTGGATCGTAGGCTACGTTACCTTCCATTATCCGGACGAAATCGAGCGCTGGTCGCAAGGCAATATGCCCGACCTGATTGAACTCGGGGCCATCGAAGTCGCTAACAGCTACCGGGACCTCGGACTCGGCAAGAAGATGATCCGGCTCGCGTTTACGGACGGACAGCTGGAAAACGTCATTACGTTCACCACCGAATATTATTGGCACTGGGACCTGGAAAGCAGCGGGCTCAGTGTGTGGGATTACCGCAAAATGATGGAAAACCTGATGAAATGCGTAGATATGGTGTGGTTTGCCACCGACGATCCGGAAATATGTTCGCACCCGGCCAACTGCCTGATGGTTCGCATCGGAAGCAAAGTTCCCCTCGCTTCCGTCGAGCAGTTCGACCGCATCCGCTTTCAACAACGGTTCATGTATTAAGAACCATTTCCTGGGTTACGGGAGGAACAGCTCGAGATGAAGAACGAATCGGTTTTTGTATTTAACGAGCATGAAGCGACCTACAAGTTCAACGAGGAACATCCGTTTAATCCGAAAAGACTGCTGCTCACGATTGACCTTCTCAGAAAAGCAGGAGCGCTGGACGACTCCGAAATCGTCACTCCACGTGTAGCCACGGATGACGAGCTTCTCCGCGTTCATCAGCCTGCTTACATCGACGCCGTGAAAGCGCTTAGCGAGCTCTCTCCCTCGCTTGAATGGGTAAACAGTGCCGCGAAGTACGGCCTGGACACCGAGGACACGCCCTATTTCGCCTGGATGCACGACGTGACCTCAATGGTCGTCGGCGGTTCCATAACAGCTGCAGATACCGTTATGTCAGGCAGGGCAAAGCGCGCGTTCCATCTGGGCGGGGGCCTGCACCACGCTCTGCAGAGCAAGGGAGCCGGCTTCTGCGTCTATAACGACGCTTCAGCCGCCATCGCCCATCTGACCGAGCATTACAACGCGAAGGTGCTGTATATCGACACCGATGTCCACCACGGGGACGGCGTGCAATGGAGCTTCTACAGCGATCCGCGCGTATGCACGTTCTCTATCCATGAAACCGGAAAGTATTTATTTCCGGGGACGGGCGATGTGACGGAGCGGGGCGAGGGCGAAGCTTTCGGCACCTGCGTGAATATTCCGGTGGAGCCGTACACCGAGGACGACTCCTGGCTTGAAAGCTTTGAAGCGGTTCTGGTGCCGCTGATTGAGCGTTTCAAGCCCGATATCATCGTGTCGCAGCACGGCTGCGACGCGCATGCCCTTGATCCGCTGGCCCATGTGCACTGTTCCATGCGGATCTACAAAAGGATGCCCGAGCTTATCCGCGAGCTGGCAGACAAGTGGTGCGAAGGCCGCTGGGTTGCGCTCGGCGGCGGCGGATACGACATCTACAGAGTCGTTCCGCGTGCCTGGAGCCTGGTCTGGCTCGTCATGACCGGCAACCCTCTGCTTCAGGAGCTGGATAGTAATCCGCTCCTTCCCCTGCCCTCTGCCTGGATTGCCGAGCATCAGCCGGGCAGCCCTGTAAAGCTGCCTGCCACCTGGCTCGATGCCGTCGATGATTGGGAACCGATCCCCCGCCGGGAAATTATTACCGAGAAAAACAAAAAAACCGTTGAGATCGCTCTGCTTTATTTAAAATAAGAGCGGTCCCCGCGGTTTTTTATTGAGTTTGCTTTTATTCCTGCGTTATATTTTGCCTGCTCTTCTTCCGCCTCGCGCGAAGCTCCCAACGCGTGGTGCTCGGCGTCACATGACGGTTGGGTCAACCACCCGCGGATGCCTGTCGTAAAGGCCGCATGCAAAACCGTTGATCAAAAAGGCTGACCGGTCGAGAAACCCGGTCAGCCTTTTTAATATGCCTCTGTTATAAAGAGCGCACTATATGTTCAATGATCCGGTGCGAATTTTCGGAAGCCTGCTTGGTAAACTCCGCAAAGTTAACGTGTGCCGAGCCGTCCGCTTTATCGGACATGGACCGGATAACGACGAACGGTATTTTGTTCATGGAACAAACCTGCGCCACAGCCGCACCTTCCATCTCCGTACAGGTCCCGCCGAGCTCCTGGTGAAGCTCCGCCACTTTGTCGCGCGAAGCGACGAACTGGTCTCCGGACAGTACGAGTCCCTGCTTCGTTCTTCCCTCGAACAGCTCGCGGCTCGCCGCATCCGCCAGCTCAACCAGCCCAGGGTCCGCCTGGAAGACCGAGATTTCCTCGTAAGGGATTACCCCGCGCGGGAAGCCAAGTGGGGTCACATCCATGTCATGCTGCATGCAGGACGTGGAGATCACGATATCGCCGATGTTCAGCTCGGGATCCAGCGCCCCGGCAACGCCCGTAAACAGAACGGCGTCTACGCCGAAGCCGTCAATCAGAATTTGCGTGCAGACGGACGCATTCACCTTGCCTACTCCCGATTTGCAAACCACAACCGATTTGCCTTCAAACTGGCCTTCCCTGTATGTAATGCCGGCTTTCGTCGTTTCGGTTACGCCGCTCATTCCGCCGACAAGCAGCTCGATTTCTTCATTCATCGCACCGATGAGACCGATTTTATTTATCATTCTTGTGTATCCTCTACTTTCCGCTCAACAAAAAGCGGCTCAACGAGGAGCCACTGAGCTGCGCTTAATGATTTCATGCGGGAGAACGACTTGAGTAAGTTCCATCGTTTCCTTGTTCATCAATTTCGTAAGCAGACGCATGGACACGGCGCCGATATCGTACATAGGCTGTGCCACTGTCGTCAATTGAGGACGCACCATAGAAGCCATCCGGATATTATCGATACTCATCACGGAAATATCCTTCGGTACGGAAAGCCCTTCGTCCTGGATTTTGTGAATGGCGCCGATCGCCATTTCGTCCGTCGCCGAGAAAATAGCGGTTGGGCGCGTCGGCAGCTTCAGGAAATAATCCGTCGCGTCGATTCCCGATTCATACCGGTAGTTGCCCAGTCTTACGTAATCTTCGTTCACTTCGATGCCTGCGTTCTCCAGTGCCTTCTTGTAGCCGTGGTAGCGGGCAAAGCCGTTAGCCGGGTCCTGAAGAGGCCCGGAGATCATAGCGATCGTACGGTGGCCGCTCTCGATCAGAAGCTGCACGGCATCGTATGCCGCTTTCTCGTGATCGATATCGACGGACGGCATTACGTTCTGCTCGTCGGCCGTGCCGCAGAGCACAACCGGAACGGAGGAAGTCCGGAACGCGTTGATGTGGTCTTCCGTTACCACGCCGCCCATAAAGAGAAGCCCGTCCACCTGCTTCTCCAGCAGGGTGTTGATGACGCGGATTTCTTTCTCCTTCTTCTTGTCGGCGTTGCTCAAAATAATATTGTAATGGTACATGTTCGCAATATCTTCGATTCCGCGCGCGACTTCAGCGAAAATCGAGTTTGAAATATCAGGGATAACCACGCCGACTGTCGTTGTTTTCTTCGATGCAAGTCCCCGGGCAACAGCATTGGGGCGGTAACCGAGCCGTTCGATTGCTTCGAATACTTTCTTCCTTGTTTGCGGCTTCACGTTCGGGTTATTGTTGACGACACGCGAAACCGTGGCCATCGATACTCCTGCTTCTCTTGCTACGTCATAAATAGTAACGGTCACGGTCACTCTCTCCATTTATTCAAATATTCGTCGTCCTTGCCATATTACAGACTATCATACGACATTATTTCCCTTTTCGCAATTAAAACACTTTCACACCTAATAGTAGCAAAAAATACGCATGAAAGCCAACCCGGCGATGATCTTACCCGCTCCGGCAGGAATCTCATCGTTCAAGTTGGCTAAGTAATCGGCTGAAATCTTGTCCAAGCCCATCCGGCGGACAGGTTTGTAAGGAAAGTCGCCGCCTGCAGTCAGCTCCTTGTCTTATCCGCAAAAGCTTCCTGCAGCCGGTCGTCCGTCAGCATATGCTCGCTGATTTGAGCGAGTCTGCTGCGGATTTCCCCCGTCCAGCCCGTATCCCCGACAGAGGCAGCCAGAAGCAAGAGATCCAGCAGCTCATTGACCCTTTCCTCCACCGCCTGCTTGAACCCATACCCTTCTTCGGAGGAACAGGCAAGCCGGACGATGAGACAGGCCACTTCGGACACGTCCTCGAACCGCAGGATCTGCTTTTCCGGCTCCGGGCCCAGCGTATCGATCAATTCCGTCACTTTAGGCTTTACGCTCGAATAAACAACGCTTTTCCCGCATGCTTCGCATGAGTAGATGGGTACGTTTTCAATCTCAACCTTTTGTTGAAATACGACGGTCCTGAGACATAGATGAACCGGTTGTCCGCAGCAGTACCCTTTTTGCATAATCACTCACTCCTTTAGCAGCCGATAGAAACTTGCTGTCTTCGTCTTACTTAAGCTACTTCTATCCGAGTGAATGATATTCCTGCTTTTCGGAGACTGTCACATATTCCCTTTTTTTGAAAATTTAAATTTATTCCGCAAACGGCATAATCTTAGGCGCAAAACGCTAATTGGAAGCTTTCTTCTGAATCAGCACCTCGATAAAAGCTTTCATAAAAGCGGGCAGATCCGGGGGGCGCCGTCCCGAAACGATATTGCGGTCGACCACGGCTTCCTCGTCCACCCAGATCGCTCCGGCATTTTCAAGATCGTCCCTGATGCCGGGCGTAGAGGTCATCGTATAGCCTTCCACGATTTTGGCCGAAATCAAAACCCAGCCCGCATGACAAATCTGCGCAATCGGTTTCTGCGCTTCGTGAATCTCGCGGGTAAACCGCAGAACATCGGCATATCTGCGCAGTTTATCGGGCGCCCAGCCGCCAGGCACGTACAGCCCGTCATAATCGGCCGCGCTTACGTCTTCGAAGGCGACATCCGTCGTAATCGGCACGCCGTATTTGCCGTGATAGATTTCCCGCGCTTTAGGCCCCGCGATATCGACGACTGCCCCCGCTTCCCGAAGGCGCAGAACGGGGTACCACATTTCCAGATCCTCAAATTCCTCATCGACAAACGCCAGTATGCGCTGGCCTTTCAAATCCTGTACGGTCATAGTAAATCCCTCCTTGTTTAGTGAAAACGGGTTAAGAAGCGCTCGATCTGGAATCCGCCTGCCGCAGCACCTGCTCGATTTCCTCGCTGGATCCGCATTTCAGCACTTCCTGAAGCAGGCGTTCGCACTCGGCGTGATTGCTCGTCAGCAGACGGTGCTTGATCGGAAGGATAAGCTGGATGGACATGCTCAGCTCTTCGATGCCGAGACCGAGCCATATAGGAAGCGCGCGGATGTCCCCCGCGAACTCGCCGCATACGGCGACGGGGATACCGGCCGCCTTGGCCGCGTCAATGGTCAGCTTCAGCAGCCGGATAACGGCGGGATGATACGGGTTATACAAGTGCGCGATGCTGTCGTTCATCCGGTCGACCGCCAGCACGAACTGAGTGAGATCATTGGTTCCGATGCTGAAGAAATCGACTTCTTTCGCCAGAATGTCGGCGATCAGGGCCGCGCCCGGCACTTCGATGGTCAAGCCGACCTCGATATCCGGGTTAAAAGGCTTGCCCCGGCTTCTCAGCTCCTGCTTGGCTTCGGCCAGCAGCGCGTTGGCCTGCCTGAGCTCCCCGAGCGAAGAGATCATCGGGTACATAAGCTTTACTTGACCAAAGTGCGAGGCCCGCAAAATCGCGCGGAGCTGGGTTTTGAACAGCTCGCGCCGCTCCAGCGAGATCCGGATAGCCCGGCATCCCAGTGCCGGGTTCTCCTCGACCTGAAGCGGAAGATAATCCAGCTTCTTGTCGCCGCCGATATCCAGCGTGCGGATGATGAGCGGCCTGCCGTCCAGCTTGACCGCCGCCTGTTTGTACACCTCGGTCTGCTCCTCTTCGTCCGGAAGCGAGTCGCGGTCCATGTACAGGAATTCCGAACGGAATAAGCCGACCCCGACGGCGCCGTTTTTGAGCGCCTGATCGATTTCTTTGATCGAGCTGATGTTCGCCGCCAGCCGGACCTGTTTATGATCCTGGGTCATGGACGGGACATGAGCAATTTCCTGCAGGCGCTCCCGGTGCATCAGCCAGTCCGTCTTACGCGACTCGTAGAGCTCCACGGTGGCGCTGTCCGGGTTCACATAGACGATCCCTTCCTCGCCGTCCACGATCATCAAATCTCCGTTCTGAATGGGCCGAATGAGCTTGCCCTCCAGTCCCAGCACGAAGGGGATTCCCATTGCCCGGCTCATAATCGACGTGTGCGAAGTGAGCCCGCCCATCATCGTGACGATACCGAGAACACGGGCCGGGTCCAGATGCACGAGCTGAGAAGGGGTGAGCTCTTTGGCCACCAAAACATACGAGTGATCCACCGGAGGCGGGATGTCGTCGCCGCTGCCCAGCAGATGCTTTAGCAGACGGTTGCCTACGTCTTTGATGTCCATGGCCCGTTCTTTCATATAGTCATCGTCCAGCACGTCGAACATTTCGACGAATTTGTCGATCACTTCTTTGACGGCCACCTCCGCGGCTTTATACTGCCGGCTGATGATGCCCTGAATTTCGTTCATAAACACGGGATCTTCCAAAATCGCCAGGTGGGCGTCGAAAATATACGACTGCTCCTGGCCGAGGACGTCCCGGATCTCTTGCTTGATATGTTCCAATTCGTCTTTGGACGAACGAATCCCGTCATACAGCCGTTCGAATTCAAACGACAAATCTGTGGCGTCCACCATTTTATCCGGGAACTCCCAGTCCCAGGCGGGGATCACGTATGCGGGACCCATGGCGATCCCCGATGAAGCTCCTATCCCTTTAAACATTTGAAGTCCCTCCGCTCTGTTCCGGTTTTTTCAGCACAACGGACATCACGGACGCCTGCCCTTTTTTAACGGATTTATAAGGGGCGAAGCTCCATGATTTGACACGGTCCGAATTAGTAATCACCATAGGGGTGGCCAGCGATTTGGCGTGCTTCTTTAACTGATTGTAGTTAAAACGGATCAGCAGCTGCCCCGCTTCTACCTCGTCTCCGGGCTTTACCTGGGCCTCGAAGAAATTTCCGGTTAATGTGGATGTGTCGATGCCGATGTGCAGCAGAACTTCAAGCCCTTCCTCTGTCTGAATTCCGAGCGCATGCATCGTCGGGTAGACGTGCATGATTTTACCGGCAACCGGCGACAGCAGCTCTCCTTTATCCGGTATAAAAGCAACCCCGCTGCCGACAATTTTTGCGGCAAAGATGCGGTCCGGAACTTCTTCCAGGGGAATCATTCTCCCCGTCATAGGTGAGCTGAAAAGCACGAGCTGGATGTCTTTACGCAGCAGCTTCATGATTTCTTCCCGGATCAATTCCGAGAATGTGCCGAAAACAACCTGCACGTTGCCGCCGCCCAAACGGATGACCCCGGCCGCCCCCAAATGCTTCAGCGCCGCGATATCCATGAGACGGTCGGATTCAAGCGTCAGCCGCAGCCTTGTAATGCAGGCTTCGATTTTCTTGATATTCCCCTTGCCTCCGAGCGCTTGGACGATAAGCGGCGCCCGGTAAGGGATGTCGCCCGCCCATTCTTCAAGGGATGAGCCTTCTTCCCGTCCCGGGGTCGGAATGCGGTAACGCCGGATGGCGTACCTGAACATGACATAATAGACCGCTCCGAATACAAGCCCGATGGGAATGAGCATCCACCCGTTGCGCGACAAATGCTCGTTAATGACAAAATCGATAGCTCCGGCGGAATAAGAGAATCCATGCGAAATATTAAGCGCATACGCGATCCACATGGCGAAACCGGATAAAATGGCATGAATCACGAACAAATAAGGAGCCACGAACAGAAAGGCGAATTCAATCGGTTCCGTGACACCGGTCAGAAAAGATGTCAGCGCCGCCGTCAAAAAAGTTACCCGTACATGCGGCTTCAAATCTTCCCGCGCCTCGTGAATAATGGCGAAGGCGATTGCGGGAAGCGCGAACATCATAATCGGATACAATCCGGCCATGTAGGCTCCGGCCGTAGGATCACCCGCGAAGAAACGGGGGAGATCGCCGTACACCATGTCTCCGTTCGGTTCTTTGTAGGCACCCAGCTGAAACCAGAAGAAATTGTTCAGGATATAATGAAGTCCGGAAGGCACAAGAAGACGATGCGCGATGCCGTACAAGAAAGCGCCGAATCCGCCCAGGCTGAGAACCCATGCCGTCAGCTGCTCCATCCCGTTCTCCAGGAGAGGGCCCAGCTTGATCATCAGAATGGACAGAATGAGCGTAACGACTCCCATAATAAGCGGGACCATCCGTGGCCCTCCGAAAAACTGCACGTATTCGGGGAGTTGGATTCGCTTGCACCGGTGGTACGCGACCGCCGATAGCAGACCGATCAGAATTCCTCCCGCGACGCCCAGTTGAAACGTTTCGCCCAGCTGATGCTGGGTCAGTACGGTGAATAAAAAGTAGCTCATCAGTGCGGAAAGCCCTGTGATGCCCGCGTTCTCCGTCAAGCCGAGCGCAACGCCAACCGCAAATACGAGCGGCAAATATGTAAAAATAGTATGACCCGCAAGCAGCATCATGTCGCCGAGCCATGCCGCCCCCATACTGTCCCATGGCAGGATTCCCAGTCGTATAAGTACTGCGGCAACAGGGAGCGTAATCATCGGAAGCATTAAAGAACGCCCGAATTGCTGCAAATTTCCCATCCAGTTCAACTTAAGCCCTGCCTCCTCTCTATTTCGATCCTAATGGCTGCCGCACTTTTTGTCAAAAACAAATAAGCGGGTCCGAAGACCCGCTTGCTGGCAGCTTGCGCCGAACGATGCTGTGAGCGATCGTCAGCTTTTAATTAAAACGTACCTGTCGTGTACGGAAGACCGGAGTTGATACGGCCGGATTGAGCGGAACCTACGCTGCTGGAGAAACCGCCGCCGAACTGCTGCTGAGCAGGAGTTTGGGAATCGGAGTTCAGGTAGCTGTCATGAGCCGGCTGGTCGCCGCGGTAGTTAGCCGTGTGGTAAGACTGCGGAGACACGGCTTGGGAATAGCTTTGCGTGCCGTAGCCTTGGCCGTAGGCTTGACCGTAGGACTGGGAACCGAAGTTTTGGGAGCCATAGCCTTGGCCTGCAGTGGATTGGCTCAAACCGAAAGAAGCTTGGCCGAAACCTTGCTGCTGTGCTGGAGTCTGGGAATCCGAACGCAGGTAGCTGTCGTGTCCCGGCTGATCGCCACGGTAGTTAGCCGTGTGATAAGACTGAGGGGAAGCGAATTGGCCGTAGCCTTGTTGCTGGCTCGTGTAGGATTGATTTCCTTGGTTGCCGAAAGCTTGGGAACCGAAAGATTGATTCAGGCCGTAGGAGCCTTGTCCGAAGCCTTGCTGTTGTGCTGGCGTTTGGGAATCCGAACGCAGGTAGCTGTCATGGCCCGGTTGGTTGCCGCGGTAGTTAGCCGTGTGGAACGATTGCGGGTTTTGGTAGCTGCCGTATTGGGAATTTTGGAACTGGTTTTGACCGTACGAAGATTGAACATAACCGGTCGGCTGGAACTTGTTTTGATACTGGGACTGGGAGCCGATACCAGCTTGATTTTGATACTGGTTGTACATGCGGAGTTCCTCCTTTAAGGAAATTAATGAGTCTTCCAGACAAGTCTTTCCTTGTTCTGGAGCCTCCCCTATTGTTTGCAGGACCCGCGAAAATTATGAACCGTCCCGAGAAATTTTTTGAGGGAAAAATAAAACCCGACTACAGCTTGCGCTTTAGTCGGGTTTCCATACTTTAAACAGGAACCTTGCCGGTTCAGTTGCCTCTCGGATTCAAAATCGCATCTTCGACTTTGATGCAGCGGTCCATAACGACGGTCAACCCGCCGCGCTTGGCAATTTCGGCCGCTTCTTCGTTATAAACGCCCTGCTGAAGCCACAAAACTTTGGCTCCCTTGCGGACCGCTTCCTCCGCGATCGGCACAACCTGGTCGCTTCTGCGGAAAACGTTGACGATATCCACGTTTCCGGGAATATCGGACAAACTGGGATAGCTTGTGCCGCCCAAAATCTCTTCCGCATTCGGATTGACCGGAATAATTTCGTATCCGCGGGACTTCATCGCGGCCGATACCATATGCGATACCCTTTCCGGGTTGTCGGACAAACCGACTACGGCAATAGGGCCGGCGGAAGACAGCAATGTTTTGATTTCGTCTCTGGACGGGTTTTCAAAAGGCATGAAAAACACTCCTTTTCGCTAATATAAAACCGGCACTGCCGCTGTCTGTACTTAATCAGCCGTATAGGACAAGCCCTGCTTGCCCATCGCTTCCCAGATGCCGATGAACAGCTTTTTATCCAGGCGGACATTTTTGCTGCCCGTCCACGGATCGTTCACGTATACGGACGTCTCGTCGTAACCGACCATTAAAACCGCATGCTCCGAAAATGTCGCGCGGATCGGGCCGATGGATGTATTCCACTCGGACCAGCGGGTCGGCATTACGAAGCCAATGGTCGTCCAAACGACGACCGGATGGCCGTTCGCGATCTGTTTTTCGTACACGTCGAAGGATTCGCCCGTTAAATCTACGGCGGAAGGAATATACGACTTTAACAGCGGAAACAGCGCCTTGTGGTAAATTCCGAAGCCTTTGGACTTACCGGTACCGTCTCCCACGTAGCCGATGTTCGGATGTCCCCAGGAGGCGATGGTCCCGTCTTTGTTCCAGACGATCGGAGTCGGGTCCTTCGGCATTTCGTCGTACAGCTGCATTTTGTCCAGCTTGATGCCTTTATAATGAAGCATCATCGCGATCGACGTAATTTCACAGCCGGACGGCAGCTCGGGTTTCTGCGCGATAACGGGGGCATCGATCATGGCCTTCGTTTTCGGCGGCTCTTGAACCTGCTCCGCCGGCTGCTGCTCCGGTTCCGGTCCCGGCTGTTTTTCCAGCTTGGCGTCCATGGCCATGACGGTCTGAACGTCCTGCCCGCTTATTTTGGCATATAGCATCACAGACATAAAACCGCCTGAGAACAATAATCCGAGGATCAGAAAGAAACCGAATGTTACTTTCATGCCCCTCCAAATAATGCGCATCCTATTCACCCATTCATTCGTTCGTTAATTCGATGTGCGCTCCGAGTGAAATCATATGATCGAAAAACTGCGGATAAGATTTGGCCACATGGTGGGCGTCACGGATAACAAGCCCCTGCTTGCTCCGCAGTCCTGCCACGGACAGAGCCATAATGACGCGGTGGTCGTAATGCGCGTTAATTTCCACGCCGCCTTCAAGACCTTCCGGCCGGCCGTGGACAATGATTTCGCTTTGACGCTCTTCCACGTCGGCTCCCGCTTTGCGCAGTTCGTTCAGGAAATCCGTGATCCGGTCGCACTCTTTGTAGCGGAGATTCTCCACGTTGTAAAAACGCGAGGTGCCTTCCGCGAACACCGCGGCCGCTACCATAGCAAGCACCGCATCGGTGAAATGATCGCCGTCGAATTCACCGGCTTTAAGCCGGCCCGTACCTTGTACGCGCACGATTCCATCCTTATGAGTCAGCGAGACGCCCATGGCACGAAGCACGTCCACGCAGGCTTTCTCGCCCTGACGGCTGTTTTCGTCCAGCCGGTGCACGGTTACATCCGACTCGGTAACCGCGGCCGCCGCCAGAATCGCAGCAGACCCCGGATAATCCCCTTGTACGACATACTCCTGCGCACGGTAGGACTGATTGCCGGGAATCCGGTAATGCATAAGATCTTCGCTGGCTTCCACGCGAATCCCTGCTTGTTCGAGCACTTCCAGCGTTTGTCCGACAATGACTTTGGACTTCAGATCGTGAAGCACTTCGATTTCGCTGTCTTCTTGAAGCAGAGGAGTCAAAAACAGCAGAGAGCTCAAAAACTGCGAGCTTACGCTGCCCGACACGGTAATTTTGCCTCCGCGGGGCTGTCCCCCTTTAATAGTTATCGGCAGACGGCCTTCATTATGTTCGACTTCGACGTTCATTTGTTTCAGCGTATGAATGAGATCCAGATGGGGCCGCTTGCCGAGCGATTCCGGATATTGATTAATGAAAGTCACTTCGCTTTGGCAAAGGGCTGCGGTAGACATCAGAAAACGGAGAACCGCTCCCGCGTTGCCGACGTTTAGTTCTTTGACCGGGAGAGGGTTTTTGCCGAATCCCTTAATGACCATCTTATGCTCGTCTTCTTCGATAACCGCTCCCAAATCGCGGATGCAGCGGCGCATGGCGTCACTGTCTTCACTGTGGGCCGGATAATGAATGGTGCTCGTACCTTCGGCCAGCGCGGCAATTAGAAGGTAGCGGGTCGTGTAATTTTTGGAAGACAGCGCCTGGATTTCTCCCTGCAGGCTCGGTGTCGCTTTTACAATGGCTTTCATGGAATTCATGATTGTTCTCTCCTTTTGATCGATGATGGTCTGTGTACTGTGTACTGTCTTCTGTTTATATGTAAAAGCCGGCAAAAGCCAACCCGATTCCGGCCAAATAACTCACGGCCAGGTAGATCAGCTCCAGATTAAACCGTTTATTCTTTCTCAGCTTCCAGCTGTCCAGCTTTAAAGTGGAAAACGTCGTGAAGGCGCCGGTAAAGCCCGTGCCCAGTCCGATTAACAAGGCAGCGTCCGATACATGCCCGAGCAGCCAGCCCAGAAAAAAACAGCCGGTCAGATTAACGGCCAGCGTACCGAAAGGGAACGGGGAAGCGCTCCGGCTCTGGACCCAGCCCGCCAGCTTGTATCTGGCAATGGAGCCGACGAATCCTCCGGCCCCTACGAGCAGCACATTCATCCAGCCCGCGTTCATAAGGCTCTCCTCTTCCCGCGGTGCGCGGCTGCCGTGCCCAGATTGACGGCAATGAGTCCTCCGAACAGACTGACTCCAATGTACAGCAGGGCTAGGAACACTCGTTGATCCTGCAGCATCCGGACCGTTTCCACACTAAAGGTGGAAAACGTCGTGAAAGCGCCGATAAAGCCTGTCGTAACCGCCGCCCGCAGTTCCTGCGGCCATTTCGGCAGCAGAGCTTCGCTGAAATAACCGATCAGCAGGCAGCCGATCATATTGCAGGCCAGCGTGCCCCACGGGAAGGATCCGTCCCCTTCGTTCCAGAGAACGGATAACCCGTACCGGGACAGGGCTCCGAACACGCCGGCCGCTCCAATAATCCAACTTTTCATGAGCAAACCACCCATTCTGTCCCGCATTTTGCTTTAAAGAAGATGCTGGGGAAGTCCGGAGCGGTTTGACTCCGTGCTTCCGGGTTTTGTATAGTTACAGGGAAAACGAGAACATAGGAGGTGCGCTTAATATGAATAAGATTCAACCCTCGGAATTGAAAGCCCGGCTTGCGGCGGGTGAGCCTCTGTGCGTTATCGACGTACGCGAGCCCGAAGAAGTCGCGGCCGGCCAAATTGCCGGTGCCAAATCGATTCCCTTGATGGAAATTCACACCCGTCTTCACGAAATCCCTAAAGAAGGCGAAGTCGTCCTGGTTTGCCGCAGCGGCAACCGGAGCGGGAAAGCATACGATTTCTTGGAGTCCCAAGGCTTCGCGAATTTGAAAAACATGGAAGGCGGAATGCTCGCCTGGGAACAGCTTTAAGCCGTTGCCGGGCAAGCGGCCCGGTCAGCCTGAAAGCTCTTCCCGATTCAGCCGTTCTTTTGTCCAGGCGTTAAAGATGTGTTCGGCAATGTCGTCCGCGGCAAGCGGTGACGTATCGATTGTAAGGTCGGCAAACCTGTACGCATCTTGACGTTCCTGGAGCATCGTACGGACCTTTTCTTCCAGTCCGCTCCCCTGCAGCAAAGGCCGGTTGGAGTCGTTTTTAACCCGTTCCACGATGGTTTCCAAACTTGCGGACAAAGCCGCGACAAAGCCCCGCTCGCTCATGCGCGCCCGGTTCTCCTCAGCCAATACGGCACCGCCTCCGGTTGAAATCACGCGATGGCTGCCGGCCAGTGTCTCCCGGATCACCTCACGCTCCAAAGTACGGAAATGCGCTTCCCCGTGCGCGGCGAACAGCTCGGGAATCGACATTCCGGCTTTTTTTACAATTTCCTCATCGGTATCTATCATAGGCCAACCCAGCCGATCAGCCAACTTTAACCCGACAGTCGTTTTACCAGTGCCCATAAACCCAATCAGCACTATATTTGATCTCGGTTGTGTGCTCATCGTGCCCGTCGATCCTCTCTCGGTTTAAACTTTCCACTATCATATCACAGCAAAAGCCCCGGATGAATACAAATTGCATCAATTTCATATGGTATAGTGAATAAACCTTTTCAAAGACAGCAAAAATGAAAGTGCGTACGTAATCCGTAGAAGGATCAGTAGATTACAAGGAGCGATGTCAGATTGATGCCTCATCCCGGAATCCCCAATCCCGGCCGGAACGCTTCCTGCCGGTTGAATCAGATGCTTCAGCCCTCGTACATGCTCTGCAGAGACGACGTAGTCTGGGCGCTAGAGTTTATACGTAAAAAAATGGCTGAGCAGGATCCCCGGTTAAAGGAACTTACTCAGCCGCGTCTTTTGAAAAACTTTGAATCTTTCGCCGAAGTGTCCATGATGCTTGTCCATCGCAGAAGCGCCTTCGATCAGGAAGCCGACCGTATCAAAAGCTGTCTGAAAGAGGCTTCGTACGGTCTCTTCGAAAATGAATCCCCCGTGAAGCGGGATTCCTCACCGGCAAAAGATTAGGGAAGCACGGATGCTGCCGTTTTCCCGTCTGTAGGCCGCAAAATCGGATGCAGTGTCCGGAGAAGCGAAACGGAGCTCGGTTCGGGTTCCGTTTTTAGTTATCGAGCCAGTTATAGTGGAAGGAGCCTTCTTTATCCACACGCTGGAACGTATGCGCGCCGAAATAATCGCGCTGTGCTTGAAGAAGGTTGGCCGGCAGGCGCTCGGTGCGGTAGCTGTCGTAATAAGCCAGCGCGGAAGCGAAAGCCGGTGCGGGAATCCCGCGCGTTACGGCTACGGAAACGACGTTTCTCCAAGCATCCTGGTAATTTTCCACGATGTTTTTGAAATATTCGTCCAGAAGCAGGTTGCGGAGTTCCGGATCGCGGTCGTACGCATCCTTGATGTTTTGCAGAAAGCGGGCGCGGATAATGCAGCCGCCGCGGAAGATCATGGCGATTTCGCCGTAGCTCAAATTCCAGTTGTATTCTTCGGAAGCTGCGCGCATTTGAGCGAAGCCTTGTGCATACGAAGCGATTTTGCTCGCGTACAGAGCTTTGCGGACCGCTTCGATGAACTCCTCGCGGCTGCCTTCAAACGGCTTCACGGACGGACCGTTCAGCACTTTGCTTGCGGCTACCCGCTCTTCTTTCATGGCGGACAGGAAGCGGGAGAATACGGATTCCGTAATGATGGAAAGCGGCACGCCCAGATCCAGGGAGCTTTGGCTGGTCCACTTGCCCGTGCCTTTTTGTCCGGCCGAGTCGAGGATAACGTCGACCATCGGCTTGCCGGTTTCTTCGTCGTACTTCGTGAAAATATCACGGGTAATTTCAATCAGGTAGCTGTCCAGCTCCCCTTTATTCCATTCCGTGAAAATTTCATGAAGCTCTTCCGTGCTGACATTCAGCACGTCTTTAAGCAGTTGATAAGCTTCGCAGATCAGCTGCATGTCGCCGTATTCGATGCCGTTATGTACCATTTTAACGTAATGACCGGCTCCGTCAGGACCGATATACGTACAACAAGGGTCGCCGTTCACTTTGGCCGAGATGGCCGTCAGGATCGGTTCTACGAGCTTGTAGGCGTCTTTCTGTCCCCCAGGCATGATGGACGGGCCTTTGAGCGCGCCCTCTTCGCCGCCGGAAACGCCCGTGCCGATAAAGCGGATACCGCGTGCTTCAAGTTCTTTGTTGCGGCGCTGGGTATCCGGGAAGTAGGCGTTGCCGCCGTCGATCAGGATATCTCCTTCGGACAAAAGCGGAACGAGCTGCTCAATGGTCGCATCGGTCGCTTGGCCTGCTTTGACCATAATTAAGATTTTGCGCGGAGTTTCGAGCGACTGCACGAATTCCTCCATGCTGAAAGTGCCGACCAGGTTTCGTCCGGCCGCCTCTTCAAGAAGTTCTTTCGTTTTCTCAGGCGAGCGGTTAAAAACGGAAACGGTAAAGCCGCGGCTCTCGATGTTAAGCGCCAGGTTTTTACCCATGACCGCAAGACCGATTACACCAATTTGCTGTTTGGACATGAATCAAACACCCTTTCCTCTCGTATTAGATCGTCACCGCTCCCACTTGGTGTCAGAACGGCTGCCGAAGGATGGATTCGACCCGCTCGGGATAAACGGCGGCATTCTCCGTTAAAGGACCATGCAGGGACCGCTGCTCCCGGCTCGAGGCAAAGCTTCCGGGCTTGCGTTTGCCGGCAGGAATCGGAGCGGCACACGTTTAAGACCAGACAAAAACTTGTGTGAAAAAAAGCACATTGCCCGGTGTTTTCCACATTCCCATAGATTTCCCCAAGCATCTGCGCCTGATTCCGCATGCCGCATGTTCCAGTTCTTTCATGTACCCGTGCCCCGATAGTACAGACCGGCCAAACCGCCCGACAGGCTGATTCCGCCCGCGAACCGCATTATGACGTCAAACCACTACAGTTATAAATGAAACGTGGCATCACAAAATGTGCGGAAGCCGCATCGAACTCATCGTTGACTTGATGATAAACGTTCCACGGAGCGGATGTCAATTTTATCGGACAATCTTTTTCGGTAGAGCGCTTTCTTTGTTCCGTGCGGAAAAAGTGGGGTTTACTTCCGTCCGTTGTTACATTCCTTCGGATAATAACCGGCTGCGGCAGCGGTTTTGGGACTTGCGAAGGTTTCCAAAATCTCTGCGGAACGCGGGCACCCGCTGCCCGTGAAATAAGGAATGTTATCCTGGCGGTAGCCGTAATATACGGGCCGCTTCACAATTTTTGCCCCTCCCAGCGCATAATTGTTATAGGTCCGGTATCCCACCGGAATGCCTTGCACAAAAGCGAGCATCCCCACATCGTCGATCGTGTTGCTCCATTCTTCGCCCGACAGAAGGGGGAGCGTAAACGTATAGGCTGCCCCCAACCCGCGCGATTGAACATTGTGTTCCCGGATCGCGTTTTCGAGTTCGCTCCGGATCGTATCTATAATCGCGCCTCTTCTGACCTCGTCAAAGCGTCCCCCCGGCTTTAAAACCGCCGCTTGCGTTTGAGACCCGATCTCGTTCCGGAAGCCTTCTGTCCAGCCCGTTCCGGAGGCGCTTTTTACGGTTACGTATTCATCCAGCGTAAAGGCGATAATTTCTCCCGTCGCGTCCCTGTAGGTGTACGGACGTTTCGGTCCCTCCAGCCTTCGGCTCCTCGCGAGACCGTCCTCTCCCGTGTAGGTTTCGAAGGTGTAGGAGTAACAGCCGTCATAGCCGACAATGAGGAGCGCCGAGAGATAGGAATCGAGTACCTGCCGGCCTACCGCATCTTCCGACACACCGAAATTCGAATACAGGGTTTTATAAAAACTGTCAACCGCCGCTTTCCGGTTTACCCGAACTTTCTTCATGGATTCATACCGAGCCTCGTCCTTCTGTTTCTCATTAACGGTTAGGGCTGCGGCGCCGTCCTGGACGGCCGCGTTTACAGCGGCATCGTATTTCGTCTCCAAAAAAAGCATTTGGAACTGGGCATGTGTGTCAAATTTGTTCGTCCAGGCGAAGGGCACATAAATGAGGACAAAGAAAATGACCAGTTTAGCTGTCTTCATTGCGGACCATTCCCCCGTACGGCATAAAAAGCTGTCCGCCGGGCGTGTTCGTCCCGTTTAAGGCGTCCTGCCAGACCCCTGCCGGAGTACGGTTCAGACTCTGTACGGACACGGCGAAAAAGTCTCCCGCGCCAAGTCTGTAACTACGGTCCCTATGGTCAGGCGGTGGCGGGTTTTCAGGAAACAGCACGGGAAAAATCTGCGCGTTGTAAAAGATTTCGTCTTCCACCGTGTATTTCTCTCCGAACCGGCCTTGGTCATCATACACGGGCACGTACCGCTTGTGCTTATGTTCCATGCGGACATCAAACTCCTGACCGGAAGCGGCCAGCTCCTTTTGCAGTTGTTCGTACATGACCGGTGTCAGGACTCCTTTATCACGCACGTTGTCGACAAAACGTGTGATCGTCTCGAATGCGATCACACGTGTCAGATCGTCCTCTCTGGCGGCCGAATCCGACAACGGATAAATGTACAGCAGCAGAATCGCTAAAATCAGTACAAAGGCTTTGCTGATCGTATCCACCCTTTCCCTCCCCCTCTAGTTCTAGCGATCAAGGCGACGTATACACGATTCGTTTCAGCGTTCCGGCGGCATCACGGATCACATACGAACGGTAAGCCGCAGCGGGATCTATTCCGGTCGGATCCGTTTCGTCTTTTTGCCGCCCGCCCGGGTACCGTTTGCCGTTTACCTCGATGTCGTAAGGTTCCCCGGCATTCAAGTAAAGGGCCATAATCAGATCCGTCCCTTTTACCACAGACTCTTCAAGTCCGGCGGTAGCGGGCTGCTGGTTATAATCGAGCAGCTTCCGGGATAAATAAGTATGCGCAGCGGCTCCCCGTACTTCTTGAAGCAGCATCATCCCCGAGACTACAGCCGAGAGGAACATGCACACTGAAACACCGGCGAATAGCATGGAGCGAACTGCACTGTTCACCGCTTCGCCTACTGCTGCATAAATTCAAGCGCGCGGATCACATTGCTTTTGTCCTTAATAATGCGCGCTTTGAATTTACCGCTGGGATTCACGTAATCGACATGGGACTCCAGAGTGGCGTTCGTAACGGCATCCCTGGATATCGGGGAAATTACCGTACCGTAATTGCTGCTTGACGGTGACGCGGTATCGATTTTGTTCGTATACCAGGAACCTACCGGATTTTTGCCGGTTTGTACCTGAATGCCGAACTGCTCTTTATCGGCAAATTTGCGCAGCGCGTTGACAACCTGACTGCCCGAAACCACGGTATTGTCGTATACGGTAAAAGCCGTTTGGGAAAGCTCCGTCTGAATATCTGAAAAATTATTTTGTGCCGCTTTCGTGGCATCCTGGGCTGAAATAAACATCACCACGGCAATCGTAATAAGCGCGATGGCCAGGAAAAAACCTGCCGCCATTATCAGTGCTTTCTGTGCGTTCCCCATTGTAATCCGGCTCCTTTGTTATTAAGAAATTTTACCGATCTGCTGATAATACAAATTCATCTGCTGCATGCTCATATACACGAGCGGAATGACCAAGTACAGGAAAACAAGCGCATACATGGGAGCAAAACCGATCCAGCGTCCCCAGCCGGCTTTGGTTTCGATTAACCGTTCATAATCCTGCTTTCGCTGTTCGAAGTGATACTGCTGCTCCGCTTCCAGATCGTCAAACGCCTGTTTGACCGGAATATGGTTAGCCGCAGCCTGAAGCCGTTCAACCAGACGAACAAACGGAGTAAAGGGAGCTTCCTCCTTCAGCTTTTCGAGCGCTTCATCCGCCCCCGCTTCGTAATCGAGCAGACATGCGGAGAGCGGAGATTGAAACTGGACGGCAAAACGCTCCAGCCATTCCAGTATTTGCTCAACCGACATTCGTTCGAAATGAGCCAGGATGGTCAGAAGGGTATAAAACTGGTCCACCTCGTTTTTCATTTCCATTCTCCTCATTCGTTTCTGCATATGCAGTAGCCAAACCGGGCTGTTATAGCCCGCCCATCCGGCAATAAAAGAGAATATAAGCTGCCTCCAGTTTAAGTAGGCTCCCGAAATCCGCTCCAGCTTGTCTTTAATCCGTTCTTCCGCTTTGTTAAGGGCGGCCGGATCCGGCTGAAGTCCCTGCCGCCGCATCTCCTCAGCTATCGTTTCACGAAGCTCTCTGCCGGGCCGCTTCAAGTTCTGAATGACGTTCCGGTCAAAGGCCGCCGTTTCCAGCGCTTTCCGTGTTTCCAGCGGAGACAGGCTGCCGAACATCGCCTGATTCGGGGCCGGCGAAAAATAAACCTGCTGAAGAGTCAGTTTCTGCATAACAAGAAACACGGCAAGCATGAGAAGAAAGCAAGCGAGTCCCGTAACGAGACGGCGGAGTGTAAGCCATTCAAGCAGCAGGGGGGAACCGGCTTCCTTAAGCAGTTTTTGCATCCTTACACGTTCAACGGAACGGATATCGGGGATGAATCTCTGCGTAGCTGCGTTCACCAGCCGGTTATTTAGCCATTTTCGCTCTGGCGGTTTCCGCTCTGATCTTCGGTTTCCTGTTTCATCTGCTGTGTCCTGAAGCTTTCTGAGAAGGATAAAACAGACGATGATCAGTACGAAGATGCCTGTTTTGACCGCAAATCCCGCGGCCCCCGTATAAAATTCATCCATCGCCGGGAAGTTATGCCGCGCCCACATTTCAATGGGTTTGGCAGCCATAATGGGGGAGATTGCAATAACGGAAAGTCCTTTTAAGAGGTAATGGAGTTTCTCTTTACGAAGTATTTCGAGGCGGATTTCGGAAGTGATTTTACTGAGGGCATGCAAATACATGGAACCGTGCGGAAGCAGCTTGTCTCCAAATTCCCTGACTAGAAAAGAAACGCCCGCAAAGCTTTTCAAAAACCGGTTCGGCGCATGCTCGTAGTATATTTCCAGGCTTCGCTCGGGATGGTCGGAGGTCAAAGTGCCGTACAACGCTTCCCCATGGGAAGACATCTGTTTCGGCGCGATCTGGGCGGCGTCATAAACCGCCTCATCCACCATCCCGTGCTGGTGATAATAGTGCCGGACATCCGTTAAAAATTCAGTCATTTGCCGGAGCAGCCGGTCTTCGGACCTGTGAACAAGCGTATCCGTAAGAATACCGTGGAGAACAAGACTGCCGAGCAATATCATGAGCATATACGAAACATCCGGATAGAAAAGAAAAATTAGTCCCGCGGTGAACCAGGCGATAAGGAGAGCAAACAGCGTAATCCGTCCGGCTTCCGTCCGAATCATGCTCTCGTCGTACGAGTATAAAGGAGCGATCCTCCGGCGTACACGCTGCGTATAGCGGGAAATTACAGGAGCTTTGATCGCAAAGTCGTATAAGTTCCCGTACAGCAGCCCGATCCGTTTTCTTCCGTCCCCTTTTACAGGGGAGAGCAGCTTTTGAAGGTCGTCTTCCCCGTAACCGCTCAGCTTAGACCGTCTTTTTACCGTGTATATGTATAGAAGCCAGATAAAGCATGCGGCACAGGCGCTGGTTAAAGCGATCCCGAGCAGCCAGTCACGAAGCGGCAACCAAATCGCCTCCCCAGTGCGTTTCCAAAAACCTTTCGAATGCCCGGGCATCCGCAGGCGTCATATGGTCCAGCATTTCCCCGGTATTACGGAGACTGATTGGAGCGCAGGCCCGGTAGGCACCATCCCGGTACTCCACAATGTTTCGCTGTTCGTAAAGCTTGCGGTCCGTTGTCCGCCGGAAAAATTCGGAGGCATCCTGAAGAAAACCCGGAAGATCCAGAGCATCTTTGCCGGTCAAGTCCATCTTTTCACTCGGATACAAACCGCTTTCGAGCGGAACGCATTCGGTTATGCGTTCTATAAAACGCGTTCCGTCGGCATTTTTACGCAGATGGATGTCAAAATGAATCACGCGGATGACCTGCTTTTCGGCCATGACTTCATCTTGGAACATTCCCGTTTTGAGCAGAGAGTTGCGGAGCGAATCGATAAGGCTGGCGAAGGTTTTGGCATGATGGGTAAAAAGCGTGAACAAACTCGCTACCTGAGCCATTTGAATCATCCAGGCGGCTACCGTGTCGGTCGCCACTTCCCCCAAAATATGGACGGCACCGTCCGTTTTTTTCTGCACGTCGAGCCCCTGCTGCCCCGTAATGTGCTCCGTTTCCCGGAAACTTAAAATATTGCGCTGCGGGTATAAGTTTCTCAGATGAAGTTCGTACGCCATCTCTTGTACGCGAAGCGTCAATGTCGCCGAGACGGACTGCACCATAGCCATCAGCAGGGTTGTTTTCCCGCTGCCCTGAGCCCCCGTCACAGCCGTGATCCGGCACCCTTTGACAAGGTGGCGGATGAGCCCGACTGCCAGTCCGGCATTGCCGCCTTGAACAAGCTGGTCAAGCGAGGCGTTCGGCAGATCGAACTTGCGGACGAAAAACGCCCATGATTCCGAAAAGGGAGGCCGGACCACTACGACACGGGAGCCGTCCTTCATATCGTTCACTTTGTATCCGTTCGTTTCGGAAAGCTGACCCGGATAATTATATTTGTAGATGTTTTGACAGACCCGCCGCAGCTCTTCAAGAGTACCGAAACTGAGAAACGGAAGGTGAATGGATTTTCCCCGGTAAAAAATCCACACGCTATCGTACGCCGTAATGTACTCTTTCCTATGCCCGTGAATCCCTTCAGCCAATCGCTCCGCAAGGGGGCCCCCATAATACCCCGCACTGTCCGGGAGCGCTCCCGAAACGCCTCCCGAAACACCGTCGATGTGCATCTCGCGAATGGCATCGATCACGCCGAAACCCTTGTAATGCTGATAAATCCGCTGGACTACAATTTCCAGCTTATCCTGAAACGACAGCAGCCCCGCTTCCTTGCGAAATACATGCCCGACATCTTCCGCCGTGACGATGTAGGAAGGCGTTCGGCCGTCTTCGATCACCTGCTTAACGGCATCCAGCTTATGCTTCCGGATCAGCTCGTGAAGACCGTCGTATCCGTATTTTTTACCATAAAGATGAAGCAGAATATCAAACCGGTCCTGCGCCGTGAACTGCCCGGGCTCGTGAAAAGGCAGAGAGAGGTGAACAGTCGTTTCGCTGAGTCCGTAAACTCCTGTCAGCAGATCTGTGATGACCGATTTCACAAATCTTTTGTCCTGCAGATCACCGTGTCCGCACCCCTTCAAGGCTCGCTTCAGCTGAAGCCTTTTATTCCGGCTGCGCCGGTATTCCTCCTCGGACATTCGGAGTTCCTTTGCCTCACCCGCCGTCATCTCGGCAAAAGCTTCTTTAATAAATACTGTCATTGCTTCTATGGAGTAACTTTTCCCGGTTGTTGAACCCGAAGATTTTCTGCCGCGCCAGCCTCCCGTTTTAGTAAAAAGCCATACTGCCGCAAAAACAACCGCTATGGCGATCAAAGTGAGATTTAATCTGTCTGTCGGCATAAATGGCTAGGCTCCCCTTTCCTGCATTAGCTTCGAATCGAGGCCCAACCGGTTGAGAAGAGCTTTGATCAGCTTCCTGACCTCCGTAATGAACACATAAGAGGAATGACCCGGGCCCGCATTTCGATTCCGCAGAAAAAACTCAAGCAGGTTTTTATCCCCGCAGGCATCCAAATAACCCGTGCAGTGCGGTACTGTATAGAACGGCTGCTTCCATTTGAATTTCCGGGCCAGGTTAACCGCATTGAAGCGGGAGTTTCCGTCATAATCGCCCAGAACGAGCAGAAGAGGTTTATTTTGCAGAGCTTCCGTCCATAGCTCCTTGTTAAAATAGCGCTCCAGCAGCTCAAGGTTTTGACTGAGATTGACGACAATCAGATCCGAGTTGCGCAGAATGGCCTCGGAGCTGCCTTCCTTATATCCGTCCCCGACGTCAACAAAGGTAAGATCATAGTAACGGCTGGCACTGTTTACGATATACGGCAGAGTCTCTTCCCGGAAACAATCCGGGTCTGAGAGCGGCTTTCTCGATCCGGGAAGCAGGTCCAGCCGGTCCTTGACGATCGGTTTGGTGTAATCCTGGATTGACTCGGGCGTCAGCTTATCGCTTTGCAGCAGCCTCTCCAGAGCATCCAGCCCGTACTCGCTAAACGACAACAGGTTGTTGCCCGGGGAAGAGGGCTTCCCGAAGGCGTTCTCCAGCGCCGTTCTCGTTTTTTTCGTATGCGTAATCATAATCCGTGCGTAATAATCGAGCGCAAGCATCGTAGAGACAGCGAGCACATTCGATGTTGCGGCTCCGTGTCCCCTGACCGGGGCCCAAAACGCTACCTGACTCATCCCGTTTTCCTCCTCATGGCTTGTTTGATCGTCCGTTTGAGAACGACTTTGTCCTCTCCCGTTATTTCGTTCGTAATAGCCAGCAGCACATTCCTGTACGTTCTGGACATGCGCCTGATTCCGATTTTTCCCTGGTACTCACTTTCGATGCGCACAGCAAGGTCCACTTCGTCAAAAGGCAGTTTGTAATATTCGTCAGGCGTTATGAGCGGCAGAGGAGCCAGCACTTTATCCACATATTCCTCATCAATGCCGCATTCCACCGCATCCCGTATAATTACCGTACTTGTAAGGGTGTTTATCTGGCAGGCCTCATTCAGTGAGCGAATCAGTTCCTCCGTTCTTCGCATCGTGTACTTATCATAGGCCGTTGTCAGAAAGAAACCTTCGAACGGATACGTGCATTCCTTTCCCAGAAAGTCGGCTCTGTCCGTATCGACCATCACGAGATCGTAATCCTGCAAAACCGCTCCGCTTGCAGATGCGTGTTCCAAAGCTTCACACATGCGGCTGAAATAACAGGCCACATCAATTTCGTCATACTGAACCAATTCGGGTTCAGGGCCGGGGGCGACGAGGCAGCTCAGCCTGCGGGATGCCGTTCCGTCTATAAGCAGTACGCGTCTTCCCGCAACCGCCGCCACCCGGCAAATGCCGAGAAGCAGGTCGCTGTGTTCCTTCGCTCCAACACAAAGCAGTTTCATATGGAAATCTCTCCTCTATGAGCCGGGCGGGTCATGGCTGTACCGCTTCCCGGAAAATATCTTCCTGCCTCTCTCTGATTTCAGAAGGAGGCGTTTCGGGCCCGGCGCTAACCGCCGGATTTTTCCCGGACGATCCGGTTAACCCGGCCGAGAAGCCGCCGGGCTCAGCGCCCGCCTCAGGTTTGACCGGCGGCCGGATTGTAGGCCCGGCGACCGAAGGAGGCTCCTCTCGCTGAACGGGGCCGATTCCGGTAAGGTTATCTTCTGTTCGTCCCGAACCAATACCGGCCGTTATTTTCTGCTTCGATGCTTCGTCCATATTTTGCAGATCCTTATCCAGCAGATGCCTCATACTTCTCATCAGTTCAAGCTTAGCCGTCTCCAGCACATTCGGATCTGTGCGGATCAACTCAAGCACCTTGGCGTTGACCGGGTAGGTAGGCTCGGCTTTGTCCTGCATCTGGGGGTCGACGTATGGGAGCGAATAGAGCTTCGCTCCGTGTAAGTAAGCATCCACGACGGCGCTCGACATATCGAGAATTTCCTTCTCGCCGAGCTTAAGCCACACCGTATCTTCCGAGACGTTGTCCACTCTTTTTTTGGCCAGTACGATGTAATCCTGGCCGGTCGGAAAGCTGATGCGCACATCGACGAAATCGTCCTTCTTCAGCAGACTCGGAAGCCTGATTACGCTGAATTCCTCCTGACGGACATCCTTGGGCAGCACGCCTTCCTCATACAGCATGGAAGAAAGTACTGGCGTGTTTTTAACGCCGGCCAGCTTGAAGGTTCTGCCGGCTACCTGCCGCAGATCAAGGTCCGTTCCTTGAGGCGCATCCGCCGCATTCATTTCCAGATACTTAATGTCTTCGTCTCCCAGTCTTGTTCCCGCTTCGATATCCCGGGTCAGAACAACCACCTTCCTCCTCTCGGTCTTAGCCGCCGAGGACTTAGCTTCCGACAGGTCGGCTTGATAACGATACTCAAGCTCGGCAAGCTTATTCCGATGCTGAAAAGCCGTATAAACAAATCCTCCCGAAGCAAGCAGGCCAGTGGTCAAGGCTCCTATCAGACCCGAGTAGATCAGATGTTTCGTTCGCTGGCGGATAATGGACACGTTCTCACTCCTTTCGTTATTTCGGCGCTTGCGCACGGAACCATCTCCGCATGAACGAGCCCGCGCCCCGATTAAGCGGTTCGGGAAATCCCAGCCACCCGTCGAGCAGTTCGGACGTTTCCTGCTGATGGCAGAACGGGTCAGAATGCGCCGGAAGGGCGACAAGCCGCACGTCCGGCATCATGCGGCGGATATCCCTCGCCATTTGTGCGGACGCCAGCGGCACGAACAAGCTGCACTTGGCGGGATCCGGTACGGGATGGCTGCGGAAGAACTTCGCGATGTCCCGGCGCTTCCATTCGCATCCCGTACCTACGACGACCTGGACGGCGGCGCGCATAAATTCCCCGAACCACTCCGTTTCTTCGTAGCTTCCGAGATCCAGAACGACGAACTCGTACGATCCGGACAAAGTCCCGATCATGTCCAGCCCGTCGCCCGCCTTGACATACCGCACTCCCCGCAAATCAAATGCGGCGCTTCCCCGGAAGGGCTCGTCCGCACCTTCGTATACGGCTTCGATGCGGCCGAAATGGCCCGACGCGTTCGCCTCGGCCAGCACGACGCTCCGCCGTTTACGCGCAAGGAAATGGGCCAGCAGAACGGCCGTATGCGTACAGCCTACGCCGCGTCCCGTCCCGCAGACCGCGATCACAACCGGGCCCAGAAACCCGCCGGAAAGGGCAGGCTGCCCCTCGCCGCCGCACAATTCCGCGTAAACTGCGACCAGATCCGCCCGCAGTTTTCCGGCGTTCGGATAGCGGTTGTCCGGGTCTGGCTCCAGCAGCTTCCCGACGACGGCGGACAAGCCTTCCGGCACCTCTTTATTCAAGCGTGCAAGCGGGACCCCCGAGGAATACGGATACTTGCCCCCGCTAAGAAGGTAATACAGGACTGCGCCCAATGAATACAAATCGGTCCTGCGGTCGGTTTGAAGCTGCTGAAACTGCTCCGGAGCGGCAAAACCGATCGTGCCTACCTGGACCGTATCGGCAGGGCTGCCGCTTTTGAAGTGGCGGGCAATGCCGAAATCGATCAGTCTGACTTGCTCCTGTCCGTCGATCATTATGTTGGAAGGCTTCAGATCGCGATAAATCATCGGTACCGGCAGCTCGTCATGGAGATAGTGGAACAGATCGCAGAGCTGCAGCGCGTAATTCACGGCAGCCGCAACCCCCACTTGGCCTCCCGTGCGGTTAAATCGCCCGGCCAGCGTTTCCCCTTCGATATAATCCATCACCAGATAGCTGAAGCCCTCATCGTCCGGAGGAAAGTAATCCACAATGCCCGGCAGATGAACGTGTTGAAGGCGGATCAGCATTTCCGCTTCATCTACGAACCGCTGATAATCCCGCGCGTGCCGAAGAGTCTCTTTGACCGCCCACCGCTTTCCTTTCAGCTTCAAATCTTCGGCCAGATACACGGTTCCCATGCCGCCTCTTCCGGCGACTGAAACGATTCTGTAGCGGCTGCCGAGGATATCTCCCGCATACAGCCGGCAAGGTTCGGTTTTCACCGCTGCCTTCTCCCCTTTTGCTGTTTCCCGGCGGCAGCACAAAAAACCGCCCACGGTATGCAAATAAGCATACTCATGGGCGGTTCTTCCGCACCGGTTCATTCAGTTCTTTTTTAAGATAGCACACCTGGCACAGCTTGACAACAATATTTTCCATTATGTCTAGATTTGGGCTAAAATGTCTTTCCGGAGAGTTACACTTCAAGCAGGAGCATCTCCTGGCGCAGTTCCGTCAGCTTCTCTTTGGAATCGACCACAGCCTGGACATCGCCCTTCTGAATCGCCTCGTTGAGCACGGCCAGCTCATAATCAAGCTCAAGCCGCAGGACGGGAATCCGCTCCTCGGTCCGTCTGGACCGGAAAGCCTGGAGAATTTCCTCGAATGTGACGACGGGTTCTTTCTGAAACAGCACTTTATGTTCGATCCCCGAAATCTCGACCATGCGGATGATTTCACCGAACATGATATTTTCGATCAGGATCTGACGGTCTTTAAAACGCTTGACGACTGCATGCCCCCGCGTGTCTCCAATCAGTTTTTCCATCATCTCGGCAAGCTTCTCATCTTTAAAAGAGTAGTTGCCGACAATTTTATACCGTTCGCCTATGCGTTCGAATTTCAGCTTGACTAATTTTCTTCCGGAGCGGATCGAAATCACAAACTGGTGGTCGTTTTCATTCCAATAAAGGGAATACCCCTCTTGAATCAAGGCTTTAATAAACTGCCGGATGAGCCGGCGGTCGAATCTCAGTTCCAGATTGCAGTATTCGACTTCGTGATTTTTGCTCACGGCAATCCCCTCCCGAAGGCTTCGATTAGCTGCTTTGACAGAAATTTCAGACAACTTTAAGTTTACTTTATCTTATTATGATTCATATGTTTTCGCAACTTGGATATTGACAATTTTTTACCCGAATTCCGAACAAAAATAACGCTCCTTCCCCAACGAATTTTATCGCTGGAAAAAGAGCGCCTTTTTCAGGCATGCCGCGCAGCACGTTTAAACCGGATCGGGCCCTGACGCGGCCTACATTCTCACCTTGTTTTCACTCGGCCGTAAGATGGCCGAACCGACGGCGAGCAGCACAACCGCCATAAGACCCAAAATCGCAAGAGGCAGGCGCACATCCGTCAAAGAAGCTCCGGCCGCCATTTTTTCGATGGCCTGGATAGTCCACGTCTGCGGCATGAAGTTAGACAGCTTCTGAAGGTAATCCGGCATAATGGATATCGGCCAGAAGCACCCGCCCAGCATAGAGGTCGGCGTCACGACCATCGAGTTGATCATGCTCGCGTTGCCCGGGTTTTTGATAATGCCGGCTACCGTGCTTGCCAGTCCGAGGCTGACGAGTACAAATGCGGCAAGCACCACGAACTGGGAAAGGAAAGGCACGCCGTAATCGTAGCCGATCACCAAACGGGTGATCACGAGCACAAACAGGATTTGAAGACTTCCCACGACAAAGCTGCCCAAAAAATTCCCGGCCGCGATTTCGGCAGCCTTGACCGGAGCCGTATACATGCGGGCCATCGTCATTTTCGCACGGTCCTCTATGACCAGAGACACCGTGCTGAGCACGAGACTCATCAGAAACATCAGCGTAAAGCCCGTAATATTGTTAAGACCCGGCTTCGGGGCCAGTTTCAGATCGCCGGTCTCCGCACCTACCGTATGCTTGCCGGCCTCGGCAAGGATGTTTGCGAGCGCTTTACCGCGGTCTTCCGTGCTGCCCGCGGAAGCTTTCGCCGCTGCCGCCGCGGACACCATCCTTCCCGTAATTTCATTCAGATGAACGTTCATGACGGCCGTCGCTTCATTCACGTTAAGTTCGTACGTTTGAATGACGGGGCTGCCTCCGTCAAGCAGTTCCCGGCTGAAGCCGGCGGGGAGAACAAATCCGGCCTGTCCCCGTTTTTCGATAATCGCTTCCTTAAGCTCTCCGGTATTGTCCAGCACCTCGATCGAATACTCCGGCCGGGCCCCCATTTCTTTCAACACATGTCCGCCAAAACTTCCCTGATCTTCATTAACGACCAGAACGCTTACGCGCCCTTCCTCTCTCCCGATAAAGCCGATCGCAGCGGATACGACCAGAGAAGGAATGAGCAGGAACGCCATAAATCCTTTTTTGCTCCCCAGCGTCCGCTTTACCATATTCCAGGCGATATAAAAGCTATTCACGGTACCCCACCTTCCGATAAACGACCACCATCAGCAGCAGGCACGCCGCCGTAATCCATAACAAAGGCACTATACTGGACATAATCCCGTTCAGTTCCCCGGCCAGCATAATCCGCAGGAGTCCCTGGAACGCCCAGTGATTAACGGTAAACAGACTCAACTGGCGCATAACCTCTCCGGGCATGGGCGAGAACCCGCCGCTCAAAAACGTCATCACGATAATGAGCACCTGAAGCAGGGCTTTCGCCGTGGCACCGCGTGGAAAAAGAAGAGACAGCATGACGGACAGCGACATCGAGACCAGAATCACCAGGCCGGCAATCAGAAGAACGAGCGGCAGACGGTTTCCCCAATCCACCCCGTACGCAAAGCGGGAAAACCCGATGATAACGAGCGCCTGTATGACCGCGACGAATCCGTTCCCCAGCAATTTACCGGCAAAAACAGACGAGTAAGCAACGGGTAGCGAATGCAGCCTCTGGAGAGTGTGTCCGCTTTTTTCCAGGTTGAGGCTTGTGTTGACGGCCATCCCCGAATAAAACAGAAACATGATCAGCATGGCCGCCGCGTAGTACTGGGACGCGGAGTAAGTTTCTATCCCCGTGCCCAGACGGCCGGGCTGCACATAGGAACGCGGCGCCGAAGCAGCGTCTGCCCCCGACGGCGCGGCAGCCGGGACAGCCGCTTCGGGGCCTCCCACGATTGCCGCCGCCTGCCGGTAATTGATCTCGTCGACGAAGGAGCCGAGCACAAGTCCGGCGGTCAAGTTGCGCGACCGGTCTTTGCCGGGCAGCAGCGTCACGCGCGCCTCCTCTCCGCGCTGCACGGCGGAACCGAAGCCGTCCGGAAAGAGGAGCGCGTAATCCGCCGATCCGCTGCGGAGCATCTCTTCCGCTTCCTGCCGGGAGGCGGCTTCTTCCGTGCGGATCCGCTTGGCGACTTCAGGTTCGGAAACGTAAGTCTCCAGCATCTTGAGTGCAGGTTCCGCGCGTTCGCCAACGACGGCAACCTTGACGGTCCCGCCAGGCAGCTCCGTCGCATTAAAAATCCCCGATAATGCCGAGCCCAGCAAAAAAATAAGCACCAGAGGCAGCAGAAACAAGTTCAGCAGCACGCCCCGGCTCCGGATCAGCCTCCGGACTTCGTATACGGCAATGACCAAGCTGTTCATGGCATCTTCCCCCTAATCTCTCAGCGTGCGGCCGGTCAGATTCAGGAAAAGCGTCTCCAGATCGGGCTCTTCGATCGTTAGCGAATGAATACCCATATTGTGCTTGGCGCAGACGAATAAAATATCCTGCAAATCGGTCTGGGAAGAGGGCACATGAAGATCAAGCTGCGTCCCTTCCACGGTCAGCCGGCCGATCCGGGGATGCCGTTTCAGCTCTTCGACCGCGCTGTCCACGACTGCGTGCACCCGGATGCGGATCACTTCCTCCTGGGTCACTTTCTCCCGCAGCTCCTCCTGGGTTCCGCAAACGATCACATGGCCTTTGTCCACGATGGCGACGCGGTCGCTGATGGCCGCCACCTCTTCCATGTAATGGCTCGTATAGATGATCGTGGAGCCCATTTTGTTCAGCGTGCGCACGGATTCGAGAATATGGTTGCGCGACTGCGGATCGATCCCGACCGTAGGTTCGTCCAGAATAATCACTTTCGGGCGATGCATGATGGCGCAGGCGATATTCAGCCGCCGTTTCATTCCTCCGGAAAATGTGCGGGGTTCTTCCTTTGCGCGGTCCTGCAATCCGACGAACTCCAGCGCCTCCTGCACCCGCTCCTTCAGCAGCTTGCCCCTTAACCCGTACAGCCGCGCGAAAAATGTGACATTGTCCGCAGCCGACAACGTTTCGTAGAGGGCAAGGTCCTGCGGAACAAGCCCGATCCGCTTTTTGACCTCAAGCGGTCTGGAGGCGACGGAAATCCCGTCTACGGTAATTTCCCCCCGGTCCATCTTCAGCAGGCCGCTTATCATTTTGATCGTTGTGCTCTTGCCGGCTCCGTTAGGACCGAGCAGGCCGAAGATTTCGCCTTCGCGGACGGACAAGGTCAAATGATCGACCGACAAGTTCGCCCCGTATCTTTTGACGACATCCTTAATTTCAATGAGATTCATCGTCTTCTCCCCTGTTTCTGTTCCAGTTTTGGTTTCGATACTCCTATTGTAGAGGAAGGACGGACGGCTGAAAGGTATACCGAGTCACCAATCCGGGGTGACGAAAGTCATTTTCTCGATGATGGGGAATCCGGCCTTCCTCCTCTGTGCTATACTGTGGGAAAATCCTATCCCGAAAAGGACGGTTATCGTGCTGCATCTGTCGCTCAATAAAGTCCGGTATACCCTTATCTTCGTTCCGGCAGTCGCTTCCATGTATCTCGAAAAATTTACCGCTTACGGAATCTACACCCTGCTGGAGCTTGTGCTGTTCCTGCTCGTCGTGCTGAGACCGTTCGCCGGACCGCAGCCTTTGCAGGGACTTCTTCTGCTCGCCGAAATCGGGTATGGGGCCTGGCTCTGCGGTCACTACGGAGGCATTCTGTATTTCAGCACGCTCTCGGCCGTATTTTCGTACGCTTCCTTTTCCGTGCCTAGAGTGCGCGCCCTCTTCCTCGGGATTCATCTGCTTGCCTTGAATACGGCGCTGTACGGGCTGGACCCGAGGCTGCTGATCGCCGCAAACGGCACTCTTCTTCTTACGGCGGTTCTGCTGAGCAGGTTGAACGCGGCCGCAGCCGATCAGCAAACCGCCGTCCATTTGTACGACGAGCTGCGGAAGAAACATTTCGAACTCGACGAAGCCAAGAACCAGCTGCTCGATTACGCCCGCAAGGTGGAGAACGCCGCACAAGCCGAGGAACGCAGCCGCATCTCGCACGAGCTGCACGACGATCTGGGCCACCGCCTGATCCGCAGCAAAATGATGATGGAAGCGGCTATTCAGACGCTGCCCGGCAGCCCCGAACAAGGCATGAAGCTGCTGACGGCCGTCCGGGATCAGCTGGCGGAGAGCATGGAGCAAATGCGCGCTACGGTCAAAAGAATGAAGCCCGGGACGGGCGAGCGTTCTTACAGCCTGGACCGGCTGATCCATGATATCGGCCGCGAAACGGGCATCGGGATTACGCTTGATATCGAGGGACTTCCATATCCTTTGTACCCGAGCCTGGAGATCATTTTGTACAAAAACGCCCGTGAAGCGGTGACCAATGCCGTCCGGCACGGGAATGCGACGGAAGTCGCGATCAAGCTGGAGTACGAAAGCGAGCAGGTCCGCATGACGGTGAGCAACAACGGAGCCGCTCTCCCTGCCGGAGGTCATCCGCCGCCCGTTTCGGGGCTCGGATTGAGCGGGATGCAGGAGCGAACGCGGCTCGTAGGCGGTACGCTGTCCGTCCGCGGGGAAGCTCCTTTTACGGTAACCACCCTGCTGCCGGCTTACCGGAAGAAACAAATCATCTGAAGAATCAGGAGAATGCGTGATGATCAAATTATGGATTACCGATGACGATCCCTTCATCCGGGAAAGTCTGAAACTGCTGATGGCCATGGACCCGGATATCGAAGTGGCGGGCACGAGCGGAAGCGGAGAGGAAGCGCTGGAAGCGGTCCGGGAAGGCAGTCTGCCCGATGTGATGCTCATGGATATCCGGATGCCGGGCTGCGGGGGCGTCGAGGCCACGAAGAGCCTGAAGCGGCTTGCCCCGTCCGTTCAAATTCTGGTGCTCACGACATTTGACGACGACGACTTCATCATCGAAGCGCTTAAGAACGGCGCGAGCGGCTATTTGCTCAAAAATATTCCCCCCGACCGCATCATCCAGGGCATCAAAACCGTTAAAGACGGCAACATGCTGATCCATCCGGATATCGCCCGCAAGCTGACGGGGTTTATTCACGCCGCGCCCGTTTCCCCGGCTTCCGCTTCCCCCGGTCCGGTATTGTCGGCTCACGGACTTACTCAGACCGAGCAGACGATCGTGGCCAAAATCGCGGACGGGCTCTCAAACAAAGAAATCGCCCAGGAATTATTCCTGAGCGAAGGGACGATTAAAAATTATATTTCTGAAATTTTAGGCAAACTTGCGCTTAGAGACCGGACGCAAATCGCCATCTTTTACTGGAAAGAGGCGCGCTCTTAAGCTTGGGCTCCGCCGGGCGTTTCCGCTCTCGTCAATACGGGTCGACGGCGGTTTTACCCAGCAGCTGCTTGGAAGAGCTGCCCACGATATAGAGGTCCTTCTGCATTTCGGTCAGTTTGAGGATAACCTGATAATACTGGCCGTTTTCTGTAAGCAGATACCGGTACGTGTTGGCCTCTTCAAGCTTCTCGATAAAAATCGGATTGTGGAAAAAGTACGTATCGCCGATTTTGTAATTCGACATGTCTTTGACATATCCCCGCAGCGCGCGGATTTTGAAATCATCCTTCTCTCCCGCGATAATCGGAGGCATTTCCTCCCCGTACGTGAGGATCGGATTTTCCTTCCAAATCTTCCGGAGTTCCGTCTCGTTGATGTAGATTTCCCCCGTGTACTTTTCTTTGGCTTTCCGGAGGCCCTTCGTATCCATCCCCATTTTCTGCACGTCACTCTGCCGGTAATACATCCCTTTGCTGAGCGTCACGAGCACCGGGTAATCACCGCCTAAATATTTCATCATGTACGCGGTCGGATTTTCCAGCACAATCTCGTCGTATACGACGTCGCCCGTTTCGGGCTGCTGCGGATACAGCCGGGTGTTCACGTAAATCGTCTGGTTGGAATCCTGCCAGTTTACGTTCGCGTTGAGGCGGGAAGCGATCTCCTTGAGCGGCAAATAGCTGTTGTTGTCGTAAATAAGAACCGGGCTGCTCAAATTGGCCGGCGCCCCGTTCACGACTACCTTGAAATCGCTGCGGACATAAGCCGTCACCTTCTGAATCCAGTCATCGGCGTAAACGCCTGCCGCGAACGAAACGCTCATCAGCACTCCGGCTGCCGCGGCTATCATTTTTTTGCTCGACATATGCATGTGTCCTATCTCCTTTTCGATTGAATATGGCGGCTGCTGCCGGGCCGCGTCTTCCCCGTTATGGCGTCGTCAGGCGTTTATGGTATAGTAAACTACGTAAGCACGCTTCATCTGCCTTACTTAAATTTTAACGAGCATTCATGCCAGGGAGGTCCCATGTCCAACTCCACAACCATCCGCCCCGACTTCATGGGGTTTGGTTCATCCGATTTCGAAACGTTTGCGATTGACGGTCTGGACGAGCGAATGAAAGCGATCCAAGAACGAATTCAGCCGAAATTCAAAATTCTCGGCGAAATCCTGTGCGAAGATATCGCCCTGCATGCCGGAACCGAAATGCACCTGCATATCGCGAGGCACGCCCGGCGCACCGTAAACCCGCCCAAAGACACCTGGCTGGCTATCGCCGCCAATAAACGCGGATACAAGCAGCACCCTCACTTCCAGATCGGTTTGTTCGACGATCATGTTTTCCTCTGGTTCGCCCTGATTTACGAGGTGCCGGACAAGAAGGCGATCGCCGGACGGCTTCTCGCGAACCAAGACGAGCTGTACCGGAGCATCCCGGAGCATTATGTATTATCGTTCGATCATATGCAAAAACGCAGCGTGCCCGCCGGCGACCTGACGACCGAAACGTTCGGCGATGCTCTTCTCCGTTTCCGGGATGTGAAAAAAGCCGAGTTTCTCGTCGGACGGCATTTTGACCAGCAGGACCCGCTTTTGCAAAAGGGCGACGCATTCATCCAAATGGCGAAGGAAACGTTCGAGTCCCTGATGCCTTTCTACCTGACGGCCCGGGGATAAGCCGCCGGCTGGACGTTCCTATCCCCTATATCGGCAATTCCGCACGAAGTGTGAACCCGCCGGGCATTTCAAAAAGAAACGCGGCCCGCAAATAATCCGCTCCCGTTTGGGAAATACTAGGAAGGACATCCGATCTGAAGGAGGTTCTTCCTATGTTTTTACAAGCATCCAAGAAAAAATGGGCCGGTACGCTGGCACTTGCTTTTCTGCTCGGTTCGGTATCTCTCGGCGCCAGACAGGCCGCCGCCTTCGGCTCTCCGGAGGAACTGCCCGACGAAGCCGTTCTCGGTCAGCCGGCTCCATCCGCGGACGTGCCCGGACGCCAGGACTCACATAACGCGAAAGACAGCAGCGTCCCCGGTCTTCCGATTCTTGAGGAAGCCGCTTCTATTCTCGGCACTACCGTCACTTCTTTGAAAGAATCGCTGGAGAAAGGCAGAAGCCTCTCCGACGTGGCCAAAGAGAAAGGAATCGGCGAGAAGGAGCTGGCGGCTAAGCTGCTTGCGATCCGCGATTCGAAGATCGATCAGGCCGTTAAAGAAGGACGGCTCGATGCGGAGCGGGCAGCGGCCCTGAAGCAGAGAATGGCCGAGCATCTTAAACGGATGATGCAGGATAAGGCGCTGCTTGATCATCATAACCGTCATCAGCACGGGAAAACGCGTCATGGCCTCAAGCCCGATCAGGAAAAGCTCGCCCAGGCCATCGGCATCAGCAAAGAAGAGCTCCACCGAGAACTCCGGCAGGGCAAATCGCTCCAGCAGATTGCCGAAAGCAAGGGCATTACGAAAAGCCAGCTCATCAGCCGCATCCAGGCCCTTCTCGCTCCCGATCTGGAAAAATACGTCGAGCAGCGCGTTCCGGCGCGGGACTCGTGACTTTCTGCCCGCCTCGCAGGTGAAATGTCCCGCCGCTTCAGTCCATACGATAAAGGGAGTGCCCTCAGGAGGCACTCCCTTTTTGCCGTTTCGCATTTTCTTAATAGGTCGTCACATTGCCCTTGTACATGTTTCCGGACGGATTCCTCACATTGCCGTGAGCCTTGGCCTGCGTCCCTTGAGAAGCGTTAATCACATAGGCGGAGGACTGATCCAGGTTGACCGTATTGCCCGAAAAGTCATTGTTTACGCCCCAGCCCGCCACAATCTGGTGAAGCTGAAAAGCGTCGACGATTATACTGTTCCCGTTCCTCGATCCCGTATTATTGCGGATTACGGCGTTGTTGCCTTTAACGTCGATGAAGCTGTCCGCATAGTTTTCGCCGCTGATGCCCGTACCGTTGAACACACAGTTCTCGACCAGTGTTCCGCTCGTTCTTTCTTTAATGTCGATATGCTCGGCCGTGACATTTGGGCCGATTCGTACGCCCCGGATAATCGTATCGTTTACGGTCTGATTGTAGCTGGCTCCTTCGGCGGACCCCACATAGACGCCTTCCCCGAATCCTTTGTTAACGGTGCCCGTATCGTGAATATACGAATTTTCCAGAATTCCCCGCGAGCTGCCGTCGCGGAAGTGTACGCCTTCGTAGCCGATACCGTACACCTCGACTCCCGAAATTAGCGTATCGTTCGAATTATCCAGTATGATGCCTTTCTGTGCGTTCGTAAACTTGAGATTCCGGATCACCCAGTTGTCGCCCGTAATTTTCAGGCAGTAACCGCCTCCCGCCGAAGTGCCCGATACCACCGCCTGATTGGCCGGATCCCGGCTTTCAATCGTAATCGGGTTCGCTTTACTTCCGTTGACGGCCGAGGAGAACGTTCCCTTGTACGTACCCGGCGCAAGCACGATGCGGTCCCCCGGCTGCGCGTTTTTCAAGGCGCTCTGAAGGCACGAGACGGTCGAGCACGAAACGGTACGGAGCGCGGCTGCGGCCTGCTCTTCTATGCCGGCGGCTGCTTGATCCGCGGATAACCCGGTTTCATGCGGCACGGCGGCATACATGGCGGGTGCGAATACGGAGCCGAGCAGGACGGCGGACAGCAAGCTTTTACGCAGCAATTTTTGCCGGGTGAATAAAGTTTTCATTACAACAGCCTCCTTTAAAATGAATACACCTGAAAGTTTAAGCGCTTTCATTTTGCAGATCGAAAAACTCCTTTTAATTCACCTCCCTCGTCTTCCAATGCTTTCAGTATAGCACACCGCCTTAGGGGCACCGGATGGGTTTTCTTACGATATTCAAATTTATTTGCTCCCTTGCAAGGCGGTGCATGGCGGGAAGATAGGCGCAAGTGGGATTTACCTTTATTAAAAAAAAGCCCCGCAGCTTAGGCGGGACTTTCGCGAATGGTCTTTGACCGGCAGGCATGCAGGCTCTAATAGATTCAGCCAGGCAAATACACGCGGATGCAGCAGCTTTTTTACCCGCTCACCCGCGGCTCTTGGCCAAAATTCTCCACTGTAGCACGAGCAGGAGTAGCAGTACCGATCCGCTTACCGTAAAGGGCACGGACGGACCGAACGCATCCCACAGCTTGCCCGAAACGATGGGACCCACAATCATGCCGAGCCCCTCAATGGTCAGGAAAAAACCCCAGACGGCGCCTCTCTTCTCCTTGGGCACACAGGACGCGATAAGCGCGTTCCAGGACGGAATGATTAGCGCGTAGCCGATTCCAAGCAGTCCGACGACGGCGTAAACGACCGCAAGCTGCCGGATAAACCCGAGCGCCAGCAGAGAGACCGAGCTGAAAATAAGCCCTGCGGTCAGCAGTCCTTTGATGCCCTTGCGGTCCACAAGCTTTCCGACCGGCACGAGCAGCGCCACGGCCGCCCCTCCTCCTAGAATGAGCAGCATGCTGTATTGTCCGGGCGAAAGATGCAGGACCTCACGGGCATAGAGCGTAAGGATGGGAGTCAGCACTCCGAGCGCAAACGTCTGGATGAACATGGCCGGAAACAGCAGCCGGCTGACGTTCATCTCCCTTAGCGAGGCGCGGGCCTCCATCATGTATAGACGCATGCGCTCCCCCAGCGGCTTCTTATCGGCCGCCACCGCAGCTGCGGCAGCCGCGCCACCCCCGGCCGCGGTGACGGCCTCTCCGAGGGGATCGGCGCCCGCTTCCATCGCCGCCGCGCCTGCGGGAAAAGCTCCAGCGGCCGAAGCTCGCCGGTTCTCTTCCCCGCTTTCGCGAAGCAGCGGTTTGCGCGGCAGAAACAGGGCGATCAGCAGCACAACGCCCATGGAAATGAGCAGCAGCCGGTACGCCGGTCCGTAATTCGACCCGTGAATAAAGAAATTGATCACGACAGGCCCAAGGCCCGTACCGCTGAGCCATGCCATGTAGACCACGCTCATGATCGTTCCTTTCGCCTTGTCTCCCGCGACCTCGGTCGTTCCCGCTATGACGGCCGGCCACAGCGGAGCCGTACCGACGCCCAGCATGGCGCATGCCGCCACCATCCAGGCGTGGTGCGTAAAGGTCGCCATGATCAGTACGGAGCCCCCCGAAAGCAGAATGCCGATCAGCATGGACAGCCGGTAGCCGGCTTTGTCGATCAGCCATCCGACCGGCGTGCGGAACACGTTATCCCCGATATATTGGGCGGCCAGGGACCAGCCTACGACGAACGCCGTGGCACCCAGGACCGTTTTCATGTAAACGGGCAGAATCGTCAGAAGGAGCGCCCCTTTCACGAATTCCACCACAAACATTATCATTAGCAGCTGTACGACAAAGGGCGCGGCCGCCCCCGTCTTGTTTTTCCAACCGGCCAGATTCATCATGCTATCTCTCGCCCCTCTCTTGCAGCGTTCTTTTATTAGGTTTTCCCCGGGATGGACAAACTATTTTCAAAAAATATACTTGCATGCCCGTCCGTTTTTGTTATACTCTACTTTGTTTGTTCAATCTCGTGATTCGTATCAGCGATTCGCAGAAATTCCACGCAGAAGGGAAGGGTTGCCGGATGGATCAACATCGCACACCCCTATTCTCGGCCTTGCGCACGCATGCGGAGAAAAATCCGATCCAGTTCCATATTCCAGGCCACAAAAAAGGAGTCGGGATGGACCCTGAGTACCGGGAATTTCTCGGCGAAAACGCACTGTCCATCGATTTGATCAATATCGCACCGCTGGATGACCTTCACCAGCCCACAGGCGTAATCGAAGAAGCCCAGAAACTCGCTGCGCAGGCTTTCGGCGCGGAGCACACCTTCTTCTCCGTCCAGGGCACGAGCGGCGCCATCATGACCATGATCATGTCGGTAGCCGGTCAGGGAGATAAAATCATCGTACCGCGGAATGTGCATAAATCCGTAATGGCCGCTATCATTTTCGCCGGAATCAAACCGGTCTTCATCTCGCCCGCCCGTGACGCCAACCTCGGGATCGACCACGGAATTACGACCAAGTCCGTACGCCGCGCGCTGGAGAAGCATCCGGACGCCAAAGGGGTTCTCGTGATCAACCCGACCTACTACGGCGTATGCACGCACTTGAAGGAGATCGTCGACCTCGTTCACAGCTATGACATCCCTGTTCTGGTCGACGAGGCGCATGGAGTGCTTATCCACTTCCATGATAAACTTCCGATGTCCGCAATGGAAGCCGGCGCGGATATGGCGGCTACGAGCGTACATAAGCTCGGCGGCTCCCTTACGCAAAGCTCCGTGCTCAATGTGCAGGGAAGCCGCGCCAACCCGAAACGCATTCAAACGATCATGAGTATGATGACGACGACTTCGACGTCTTATATTCTGCTCGCTTCGCTGGATACCGCACGCCGTCATCTCGCTCTGAACGGCCATGAACTGGCCGAGCGGGCAATCGGGCTCGCGGAATATGCGCGGAGCGAAATCAACAAGATCCCCGGCCTTTATTCGTTCGGGGAAGAAATTCTCGGCACGGAAGCCACGTACGCTTACGATGCAACCAAGGTGACGATCCATATCCGTCATCTCGGACTGACGGGCTACGATGTCGAGAACTGGCTCAGAGATCGCTATAACATCGAGGTCGAGATGAGCGACATGTACAATATCCTGTGTCTGGTCACGCCGGGCGACACCGCCGATAACATCGACATGCTCCTCCAGGCGCTGCGCGAATTGTCCGCCGAGCACTATACCGGCAATGCCGAGGACGATTTGATCGTGATCATCCCGGAAATTCCCCAGCTCTCCCTGATCCCCCGCGACGCCTTCTACGGCGATACGGAGGTTGTTCCGTTCAAAGAGTCGGCGGGAAGAATCATTGCCGAGTTCATTTACGTGTACCCGCCGGGTATTCCGATTCTGCTGCCGGGTGAAGTCATCTCCCAGGAAAACATCGATTATATCGTGGAACACGTGGAAGTCGGGCTTCCGGTAAAAGGACCCGAAGACCGCAGCTGCCAATTCGTCAAAGTCATCGTGGAAACGCAGCCGATTTTCTAATTTTGCTCCACACAACGCAAGATTGTCAAAATTGTCCACGGATGCTATGATGTGGGGGATTGCAGTTTTGGAGGTGCCAAGCAATGAGTCAAAGCGCATTTATCCGTTTTGTCACAGGCTCCACAATGACTTCCCCCACCTTGGACGAATTGAAAGGCCAGCTCGAGCATTACCGCGAGCAGCTTTCCAGAACCGGTGCCCAGTTGAGCTGGGAATACGATTCGGCGGGCTTCCCCTACACCATGGAAACGAAACCCGAAGGGGAAGGCAAGTGGTTCTACTTGAAAGGAACCACACCTCGTTACCGCAGCATTGTTCTCGGTGTCGGAAGCGAAACGCGGGAAGACACTCTTCAGCATTACGTCCAGATCGTTCTTCCGGATACCGCTACCCACGGGGACAAATCCAAAGCCAACGAACTCGGGAAATATCTGGCCCGCCAGTGGAAAGCCCAACTGGACCTGTTCAACGGCCGCACCATGTACTTTAATCCCCGCAAATAACGAAACTTAAAAAGAAATGCAGAAATCCCTTCTCCTTATACAGGAAAAGGGATTTTTTATCGTTCGCACGCATGCCGTACGTATGTATGCCCAATACGAACCTATTCGCGGTTTTCTTCCTCGATAATCTGATTGTAGACCGCTACGACGCGCTCCCATTCAGCTTCATCTTCGATGTTCACCAGGTAGGCGTCATCGTTTTCTTCTTCTATACGGAAGATAACACCGTCTGCTTCGGGATCGTTTCTGTCCAGCAGTACCGCATACAGCTGATCCTGAGAGTCAAACGTGTACACCATGACCATTTCATGCTCTTTGCCTTCTTCGTCCGTTACAATAAACACGCTTTCTTCATGCTCATGGTCGTGATCGTGTCCGCAGCCGCAATCCTGATCATGATCGTGTTTGTGATCGCTCATTGTAGAACCTCGTTTCGTTTTAAATTTGCATCTTTCGATGGTATCGTATCACGGAAACCGGAGCAGGTCAAACGCCCGTCCCCAGCCGATTTTTCCTTATAAATCCAAGCTTTGCAAAATTGCCGGGAGGCCGATTCAAAAGGAATCAATTGAGGTTAATGGGAATTACAGGATAAAACCGGTTCAAAAGAAAATGTCGGCTCTTCGGAAACCGTTTTCTCTAGAAACGCTATAACACGCCGCGCATATTCTGCCGATTCTAAATGGTAAGAGCCCACGTGAGGCGCGCCGGCCGTCCGCCAGAAATCGAACGCATCGGGATGGCATCTCCACATCTCTTCGGAAGAAGCTTGGGGAATAGCCCGGTCGTCGCTGCTGTGTATGAAGAGAACGGGCCTCGGGTAGATCGCTTCAACCGCTTTGACCGCATCGACTCCCTCGGGATCGATTTTGAGCAGAGGCGGAAAAAGAAGCAGGATAAGCGGAGTAAACGGAATGTTCGGAAGACCCGACCATACCGGCAAATTGGTTTTCAAATATTTTTTGAGATGATGAAACGGACTGTCCGCCACTACCGCGGCAACCTTCTCATGCTCGGCAGCCGCCAGAAGAGAGGTCGTCGCTCCCATCGAAAACCCGATCAAACCTATGGTTTCACCGGAATACGTTTCCGTTACCCAGTCGATGACGCCCAGCAGATCGTGCTTTTCATAATAGCCCACGGAGGTCATGCTTCCCTGGGAATTGCCGGAATTCCGGAAGTCGAACATCACCACGCGAAAGCCCGCTGTAACGAGATCCCGCGCTAACGCGAGTGCCGGCAGGCCGCGTTCGAGCCGGTTTCCGGCGTATCCGTGAGACATAATGACAGTCATCGGATTCCTCCTGACTGCCTTATCCGGAGGAGGAAGATGCCAGCCGCTGAGCAGAATGCCGCCCGTCCGGCTCGCTATTTCCACCTCCTCGAAAACAAGCCCGTAATTCCGCGGCGAGTCGTCGACAGGCTGTCTTTTCGGATGAGTCAGCTGCCAGCCCACATAAGCGGCAATGCCGACCGAAGCAAGAAACCCGGCTAAAAGGAGCAAGAGGACGCTCCACACAATCCATATCAATGCTTTCACTCTCCGTACGTATCTAGTTTGCAGCCGCTGTTGTCCGGCTATACAAAAATTCCGATCATGCAGGAGGAGATCCCATGCTCATATCCATGAACCGATCACTTGACCTGGAAATCGAATACCTCAAAAGCGTCCTGACTTATATGGCCGCGCAATACAAATACGAATTGAATCATCCGCGTGTCGTCGAAGTCAGCCAGCAGCTCGACGGCCTCATCGTGGAACAAATGAAAAAACGGGCCGCCTCCTAACCTTATTCAGGCCGTGAAGCGGCTCGCCGACTCAGCTGTTCATCAGTTTGCGGTACTGCACGTACATGGCCACCCGCCAAGGAAGCAGCATTCCGAACGCGAGAATAAAGAATACGGAGGCCGTCTGGTACACCGTTATGTACTCCTCCACGTACGAATGCAGAAACAAACGGATGGCGAGCAGGACGATCAGGATGATCAAAAACGCCTTGGAACGATGAAGATACACATGATCGCCCTGCTTGGAAAATCCGGAAGTCCGGATTAACGGAAAGGCGAACACAACCGCTCCCACCGCGAAAGCGAGTAACCCCCACGAGACCGGTATCCGCGTCAGCGGAGCGACAAACATAAGAAATCCCGTGCTCATGCCGATTGGCGGCATTAATATTTTCATCGCGTTTACCGGCCGTTTGGAAGCTTTCATCCGGATGGCAATTACGAGAAGCGCCATGCCTAGCGTTCCGAACAGGGAAATCGCTTGTAAATTCGAACCCACTGAGAAAGCCAACTCCTTCCCCTTCCTTTCCTCACATCACTGCATTCTTTCATCCTTTATTATATCACTCCTTGGCTTCGGGAAGAAGCCGTTTTACTCCAAACTCACATGGATTCCGAGGATGAAAGCGGTTGAAATCCAACTTTTTCCGTGCTAGAGTGTGGGTAGTACGTTACTCTACAGATCGGAGGCTTATTCTGTGAGCTTGCAGCTGCAAATGATCGGAACCGGCAGTGCGTTCGCCAAGAAATATTTCAACAACAATGCACTTTGGACCTGCGGCGGTTTTACTCTCCTGGTCGATGCCGGGAATACGGCGCCGCGCGCTCTGCACGAGCTGAATATGAAGCCGGATGAACTGGACGCTGTCCTGATTACACATCTTCACTCCGATCACGTCGGCGGGCTTGAAGAGCTGGCCCTGCAAATGCGTTACGTATACGGGCGCAAGCTCAGACTGCTGCTGCCCGCGGCGCTGGAGGCTCCTATCTGGGAGCACACCCTGAAGGGCGGAATGGAAAACACCGGAGAAAATTTAAACCGTCTGGCCGATTATTTCGATGTCGAACTTCTTGAAGAAGGGCGGCCCGTGGAAATTCATCCGGGCTTCTCGATCGAAATTATCCGGACGCCTCATATCGTCGGCAAGCCCAGCTTTTCCCTGTTCGTTAACGACTCCATTTTCTACAGTGCGGATATGATCTTCCAGCCCGAACTGCTTTTGAACGAAGTCGTCGGGAAAAGAGACTGCCGCCATATTTTCCACGACTGCCAGCTGGAAGGGCCCGGCGTCGTTCACGCTGCGCTTGAAGAGCTGCTCACGCTGCCCGAGTCGGTCCAGTCGAGGATCCGGCTTATGCATTATGGAGACAGTATGCCCGCTTATGTCGGCAAAACGGGAAAAATGTCGTTTATCAAGCAGCATCAAATTTATACGTTATAAGCCGTATCCGCTTTAGAAACCAGGTGACCTGCCTGGTTTTCGTGTTTTTTATGAAGACGGGACTAAAGTACTAATCCAAAAACTTTGGCCTTTCGCGTTTGTGAGCCCGGCCCGTTCGCTGGCCCCGCTGCGCGGCACGGCCTTTTTCAAGTGGGGTGGATTGTGTGATTTACAAATGGTTCGTTATCTTCTATGCCTCGGTTATCAGCATCGCATCGTGGAGCCTCGGTTTATCCGTTGCCGGATGGCTCCCGCTAAGCCTGCTGTTCCTCGCTGCCGCCGTCCTCGGCCTTAAAAGATCCTCCGTCACCTTCTCAGCCGTCAAACTGCTACTGCTTACGCTGTTTCACTGGAGCAGCCAGACCGATTGGTGCTTCACCCTTTATTTGCTCCTGCTCGCTTCCGAAGTGCACCAGTCCAAGTCGCGCAAAACCGTCTGGATGCTCGTTACGCTCAATCTCGTCACCTTTCCGGTTATCGCGCTGATTACCGCACCCGCTTTTTCCATGTATCCGCCATTCTGGATGGTTCTGCTCTACTTGAGCAACTTCTCCATCTTTATGGGGCTCGCTTTGATCGTATTCAACACCTTCAGACAAAGAGACAAGCTGGCCGGGGAACGAAGGCAGCTGATGACCCACGACTCCCTGACCGGCCTGCCCAATTTCGAAGCGTGCCACGCGATGCTTCATAATCTGGTTGACAAGGAAAGCCGGCTGCTGTTTATCCTGATTGACTGCACGGACCTGAAGGCAATGAACAAAACGCAGGGCTTTCACGCAGGCAACCAGATCCTGAAGCAGATTACGGTGCTGCTGAAAATCAAATTTTCCCAAGCCGCCTTTATTTCCCGTTACGGGGGAGACGAATTCGCCGTAGCCGTCACCTACGAAGACAAAGAAACGATGCTCGCCTATGTCGATCAGCAGCTCGGCTCGGAGCTCCCCCAATTGACGGGGATCCAAATCACCTACGGAATTGCGGTGCTGCCCGAAGGCGGAGCTTCGAAGGACGATCTCGTGCTTCTCGCGGAAAACAGCCTGTTCAGCATGAAGCGGGAAATGTGGCTGAAGCGCGAAGAGCATATGCTCCGCTCGGAAAAGCTCAGAATCGTCGGCGAACTCGCTTCCGGCATGGCGCATGAAATCCGGAATCCTTTGACGACCATCAAAGGTTTTCTGCAAATCTCGAAATCGAATGGCTACAACATCGAAACCTGGTATCCCCTGATTATGGACGAAATCAGCAGAATGAGCGAATTGACCGCCGAATTCCTGCAGTTTTCCAAACCCCACGCCGTACAGTTCAGGGTGCAGTCGATGCAAGCGTGCATTCAGCGCGTAATTTCGCTGACCTTATCCGAGACGTCCAGGCTGGGTCATGAAATCGTGTATCATCCCCCGGAAAAACCGCTGAATATTCGGATGGACCAGGATAAAATGGTGCAGCTGCTCATTAATCTCTTCAAAAACGCGTATGAATCTATGGAGGACAATAAAAAAATGGCGATCCGCCTTTATGAGCGAGATCACCATGCTGTGCTCGAAATCGAAGATCAGGGCAGCGGGATTCCCGTGGAACAGCTGGGCCAGATTTTCAATCCGTTTTTCACGACCAAAGACAGCGGAACCGGGCTCGGCCTGTCCATCTGTCACAAAATTGTCCAGGATCACAACGGTACGATCGAAGTGGAAAGCCTGATCGGCAAAGGCACGACATTTATTATGACCTTCCCCCTCGCCGAGTCCGATTCGTCCTCCTGCTATCCGCTTAATTGCCGCAAGGACGCGGTGTGATGCTTATAAAGATTTGACCATTCTTACGTGAGGAATACCGGCGTCATCGAACGGCTCCCCGGGAATCGTTTCGTACCCTATTTTTTTGTAAAAAGGCTCGGCTTGGCACTGCGCATCCAGAACCGCTCCCTTATAGCCGAGTTCTTTGGCGTGGGCTTCCATCGCTTTCACGAGAACGGATCCGAGGCCGGTACCCCGGTTCGCCTTGAGAACGGCGATGCGCTGCAGTTTCGCCCGGTTCTCTTCATAAGGCTTCCACCTGGCGGCGGCGATCGCTTTTCCCCCTTCCCGGATGAGAAAATGATGCCCGCTTTGGTGAGACGCGTCCAGCTCGTCTATTTCAATATCCAGCGGCACGTTCTGCTCGTCAACGAAGACTTCTTTGCGGACGCTCAGGCATTCTTTAAGCTGTTCGTCCGTCGTAACGCGAATAATTTCCATCTGCCATGGTTCCCCTTTCGTTCAAACGATACGAGATATGATAGCTTATCCGCGCATCCTTGTCCAGAAGGAACATCCCCGGCGTCCGGCCGGTTTCTCCGCTCGGCTCATCCGGCGCCTCCCCAAACTTTCGCTTCCGCGGATTCGTTTCTGACTCCCCGATATAGTATAATAGATCGTGAGAAATGATAAATTGCGCTTATTACGCAAAGGAGTATTATTCATGAATATTGCCTTTTTTCTTCTGCCCAAACTCGAAGTGATTACTACGACGATTGATGCCACACTAAGACAAACCCTGGAAAGAATGGAATATCACCGCTATACGGCGGTACCCATTCTTACGGAGGATGGCAAATATATGGGAACGGTAACCGAGGGCGATCTGCTCTGGTTTTTGAAAAACTCTCCGGGCATTACCTTCGATAACGCCCATCGGCATACGCTGGAGGAAGTTCCCCTCCGGATGAGAAATAAACCGGTACACATTCATGCAAACATGGAAGATCTTATTGATCTTGCCAAGGTGCAGAACTTTGTACCGGTCGTGGATGACGCAGGTAATTTCATCGGAATTGTGCGCCGCAGTGACATTATCGAATACTGTGCCAAACAAATGTTTCAGGCACCCGTTTAGCGGCAAGCTGCGGGTTGAAGATGTTCGCGGCCTCTCCTACCCGGAGAGGCTTTTTGTATGGAGTCGGATATGTACTAAGACGGGGGGAGTTTGTAGGAAGGAAGGTGGCAGAGTAAGAAGGTTGAGGTCCGAATCCTGCTGACATCCGTGTTAAACGGAAAGAGAGACAAACTCATCCGTCGGCCTGTTCTCGTAACAAGGACGAAGGCTTTCCAGATGGTAAGCCGGCTGTTTTTCCGGTTCCTGCTGCCGCTCTTTGGCCAGCCAAGACTCCAAGGATCCGGTACCAAATCCAAGCTGCTTGCTCATGACTCGAATATCGATGTTTCTCATACTCCCTGCTCATCCTCTCTAATAGTCCGGTTGTTGCGGGTCAAGCCTCTGTGAGTAAACAACACTATCATTACTTTATATGGACTTCCGGGAACTGTAAATAAGTGTATCTTGTCGAATTCTCTAAAGAATGAATCAATGGCCCTCCCTGTTTTCAAACAAGAAAAAAAGCCGTTCTCACGGCTTTCACGCTATTGCACCGGTCCCGAAGAACCCGATGAGGACTGGTTTTTTCCCACAAATTCACTGGTCCAGTCGATCATTCCGTTCATCAGATATAAGATCAGATTCACGACATCCTTCTCCGTCAAGGACTGGTTCGTCTGCTCGGATACATACTGGGACGTTTTTCTCTCGAGCTGTTCGACCATGTTTTTGATGACATAAAGATCGTCCGCCATTTCCGATACGGCGGCAGAGCTTCCGTTATTGCCGGAATTGCCGTTTTGCTGCCGGGATGAGCTTTGAGCCTGCTGATTTTCGCCGCCTGACGAAGAATCCTGCCGGCTTTGACCGTCTTGGGATTGCTGGCCTTGGCCGTCCTGCGCCTGCTGTCTTTTACCCGAAGAAGCGCTGCGTCTGGATGACTGGCTGCCGCCGGCTCCCCCTTGATCCTGATTCTCATCTTGCTGCTGACTGTGTTTCTGCCCGTCGTCCGCACTTTGGCCCGATTCCTGCTGGCCGCCGTCCGAACCGCCGGAGCTATCGCCGGAATTTTGAGATCCGCCGTTCATTATCATTTTTTTTAATTGTTCGAATTCCACAAGAAGCATATCGTTCTGCTTGGACAGATCGTCCATCTGCTGCTTGAGTTCCTGGGTCTTGATCATGCTTGCTTGCCTCCATCCAGCTTAATCGCCTATTTGCCTTCGGATATCGCGCCGCATGCGATGCGGTTACCCGAATTTCCGGCCGGATCGGACTTCATATCATCCTGCTTTTCATGGATGACCAGCGATGTTCCTCCCTGCTTCAACAACGAATTCGGCTTGTCCTTCTCCAGAGTAAAGGCTTCCGAGACGGTATCCAGCTTGGCTTCCCCGTTTGCCTCCGCTTTCAGATTCGGCAGGTCTCCCACGTGAGGCCCCTGGGGATTTTCCATTCCATGCATTTTGGAATCGGGGTTAAAATGCCCCCCGGCCGTCTTGAAATCCGGTCCGGCGCACACGCCGCTTTCATGAACGTGGATCCCATGTTCTCCGGGAGCAAGTTTCGTAGCCTGAACCTGGATTCGGACCCCTTTGTTCTCTTGGGTAAACTTAGCCGTGCCGACCACGCTTCCTTTCCCGTCTTTAAGCTCAATCTCGACTCCGGACGAGGACGACGGCGAAGAGGACGGTGTTGCGCCCGGCGAAGCGGAGGGGGCCGTTGCGGCGGTAGGTAACGCCTCCGGGGTAATCGTGGAGTTCGGGTCCGCGTTTTTGTTGTTGCCGCTGCCGCAGCCGGTGATCGCCACTAGGGCGGCCGTAGAAAGCAGCAGGGACAGAATCGGTTTTCGCATTATGAAACCTCCTGATCCGATAATTTAGGATATGCCAACAAGCCGCTGCCTAAACGCGGCAATTTCCTTTTTTCTTACCCGGATTGTCCCCCGGATCAAACGATTTTGGCAAAAACCGGGAAATTTGTCCTTGTTACCGGAGTCCGGCCGACGTTCCGCTGCAGCACAAATAGGTCTCTCCGGTGTCGCAATCTGTTAAATTGCCTCCGGAGGACCTATTAAAGCGAATAAGATAAGGGGTCTTTATTTAAAAGCCATAGCGGCATGCACCGCTTTCTGCCAGCCTTCGTACAGCTGATCGCTGCGCTGCGCAGGCATACCCGGTTCGAATGTGCCGCCGACTGACCACTGCGCGGCGATTTCGGCGCAATCTTTCCAGTACCCGACGGCCAGCCCCGCCAGATAAGCGGCTCCGAGCGCGGTCGTTTCATTGATGAGCGGCCGCTCGACAGGCACGCCGAGCATATCGCTCTGGAACTGAAGCAGGAAATCGTTGGACACGGCCCCGCCGTCCACGCGCAGCTTCTTCAGCTTCGTATGAGCGTCCGCCTCCATCGCCGCGAGCACGTCCTTCGTCTGATAGGCGAGCGCTTCCAGAGTGGCGCGGATAAAGTGCTCTTTGGTCGTTCCGCGCGTCAGCCCGAAAACGGCTCCCTTCACGTCGCTGTCCCAGTAGGGAGTTCCCAGTCCCACAAAAGCGGGGACCACGTATACGCCGTCCGTCGATTCTACGCGCGCCGCATAGGTTTCCGTATCCTTGGCCGATTTGATCATCCGCAGCCCGTCACGAAGCCACTGGATGGCCGAGCCGGCAACGAAGATGCTCCCTTCCAGAGCATATTGCACTTTGCCGTCCAGACCCCAGGCAATCGTCGTCAGCAGCCCGTGGCTGGATACAACGGCCTGCTCTCCTGTATTCATGAGCATAAAGCAGCCGGTGCCGTATGTATTTTTAGCCATGCCCTTGTCGAAGCAGGCCTGCCCGAACAGAGCCGCCTGCTGGTCTCCCGCAACGCCCGCAACGGGCACTTTCGCACCGAAGAAGTGGGACTCGCTCGTATATGCGTAAACCTCGGAGGAAGAACGGACCTCGGGCAGCATGCCCGCCGGAATCGTCAGCAGCTCCAGCAGTTCTTCGTCCCAGCGAAGTTCGTGGATGTTGTACATCAGAGTACGCGATGCGTTGGTATAGTCCGTTACGTGGGCTTCCCCCACGGTCAGCCTCCAGATGAGCCACGTATCGATCGTGCCGAAAAGCAGCTCTCCGCGTTCCGCCTTTTCTCTGGCGCCCTCCACATGGTCGAGAATCCATTTTACCTTGGTTCCGGAAAAATAAGCGTCCAGCAATAGCCCCGTTTTATCGCGGAATTTCTGCTCCAGTCCCCGCTGCTTGAGCTCGTCGCAAATTTGCTGGGTTTGTCTGGACTGCCAGACGATAGCATTGTACACGGGCTCGCCCGTACTTTTATCCCAGACGACAGCGGTTTCCCGTTGATTGGTGATTCCGATGCCCGCCACCTGCTCCGGTTTGACCCCGGATTCGATCAGACAGGTTGCAACGACAGCCAGAACCGACGCCCAAATCTCGTTGGCGTTATGCTCGACCCAACCCGGCTGCGGAAAATACTGGGTAAATTCCTGCTGGGCGGTATGAACGATTTGACCTTCGTGATTAAACAGAATCGCCCGTGAACTGGTGGTCCCCTGATCGATGGACATAATATAGGATGACATGAGTCCGCTCCTTCCTGCCTGCTGTGAGAATAGTCTTCGCCGGCCAGGGGCCGCAACGCTTGCGCAAAGCTTCGGAGACCTCCGGCTCACGCCGCAAAAAAAGAGATCCACGACAAACCAACCGGATTGCAAAATCCGATGCTTCGTATGAATCTCCATAGTCTCCGTCACAGTTATTAACTTTCTTGTAGCATAACGCGGAATAAAAACGCTGTCAACATCCGGTCAGCCTTCCGGTTTTCGCAGACTGCCGTGACTGAATTAGAACAGGCTTGGACAAATCAAGCCCGCGTGCTTTGGAAAAATTCCACCCATTCCCCGTCCGGCCCGTGAAAAAAGAAATAACGCGATCCGTTAGGGAGCGTTGTGATTTCCGTATCGATCATGACGACATCCGTCTTCCGGATCCGTTCAAATTCCGCTTCGATGTCGTCAACCGTAAAAGCCAGATGATGGACCCGGCCCTCTTCGGTTAATTTTCCGCCGTATCCTTCGATTAACTCGACTTCCGTTTCACCCTTGGCGTCAAAGCCAAGAAACGCAAGCTTCAGCGCTCCGTTGGTCACGGTATCTTTCAGCTTTAAACCCACCACGGATTCATAAAATGAAACCGATTTTTCCATACTCGTAACCATAACGCCTACATGCTCCAATTTTGTAACCGCCATTTGTTCTGCTCCTCTCGGTATGACAAGCTTCTTTCTGTCCTTATTTTGGGACAAAACAAAGCACGAAGCAAGTTTTCCTCCTCAAGTTTTTCGTTATTTTGGGCAGCACAAAAAAGCCGCTTCTCTTCATAGCGGTTTCTTCGGAAGTTTTTGATATCCACTCAAATAAAAAAAGACCGTACACATTAAAAAAAGCGCCCGGTGCGCTTCAATCGCCACCGCCGCCTCCCCCGTCTCCGCCTCCGGAACAATCGCTGCCTCCTCCGCTGCCGCTGTCACAATCCGAACCACCGCCCCAGAAGCTCCAGCCGGAATCCGTAGAACCGCTGCTGCCGGAATCGGAAGAATGATACTTGTTTTTGTTCCTTTTGGGCGGATTATACACGCTTGTGACCAATCTAAGGACAATAAAGACGATTACGGCGGTCCAGACTATCATTATCATAATTTTTCACCCTTTCTCTTGTTCTTCCTTCTGTTTTCATTATAAAATATCTTTCTGCTCATTGCAACATAATTATCTGAAAATTTAGATAATTATACCGGGACGGTTTAAATTAGCTCCGTAACGGTTAACTTAAAGAGACGAAACCGGTTACCGGATTTGTCACGGCTCAGAACCGTGCCTTTACTTTATTTCGAAGGGAGTTTTCTACATGGACAAGCGATCGAACGATGATGTCGGCATCTATAATGAAACTTCAAATACAGCGGGCGGGATCAATACTCCTCCTGACCGCGAGGACAAAGCCGCAACCGATCCCGTGAGCGATGTCGTCGAGGAAATTATGGACAATATTTCAGGCGAGCATCCGACCGGGCCTTCTTCCGAAAAACCGTCAAAATAAGCGCTAATTGACCGAACAGCGGACTTTTCCCGTTTTGATAAAAAGCCCTCCAAACCGTTTTTAAGCGGCAGGAGGGCTTTTTACGAGAAGCACAGGACGTCTATGCTAATACAGCTTTCTTTTAAATACACAAATGACTTCTTTGGAAGATCCTTGATGCTGGCTTGTATCAAAGCAGGAGATCAGCTCCCAGCCTTGCGCTCCCATTTCGTTGAGGTCTTGATCAAACTCGTCAAGATCCAATTTCCCGCCTACAAAAAACCCTTTTGTAAAAAATTTCAACGTCTGATATTCCCAGCGTTCCATCTTCTTTCTTCCTTTCTCTTTATAAATGTGGCCGCTTTCCGGCCGCCTATTTTCTCCACCGCCAGTCTAAGCGATAAAAGGGCAAGCACGACGGTCAGCGGCGTCATAAACAGCTTTTCCGGACCTGAGATCGAGGTCAGATTACCGGCCGTGTTCAGCAGCATGAAAGCGAACAGCACCCACACCCTTCCGCTCTCGTCCAAATGCTAATGCTAAATAATCAGCCGAATCCCTATTGTCAGCTTAAATCACCTACTCACCATAATCAATCCTATTATTCTTGCCTGTCAAAAGCTCGCAAACCTATAGAACGGTTGTGCCAGTGGCGATTGATTCAGGGGTTCTTCATAAATGATGACTTCGCCTTTCGTCTCGTCCACACCTTTCCTCATAAACAACATAGAATATATCATCTCAAAAGGAAGGGTGATAGATTTGGCCAACAAAGACGTAAGGCTTCAATTATTCTCCGGCATTAATTTTACTAATCGGCGGATTGTTTTTAGACGTGGAGGTGTAGCGATTCGGGATTTAGGTGCGTTCCGTTTCGATAACATCCTTTCCAGTCTACGTCTCAGAAATGTTTCAACTACAGATTCAGTGACACTTGTTCTATTTTCACGGATTAACTTCCAAGGATCCGTCCGCGTATTTCGCGGAAGTCAAAGTGTGTCCAATTTGGGAAGCTTCGACAATCTGACTTCTTCTCTGATTTTAGTAGGACGCAACCTCACTAACTCGCAGATTCAACAGATTCAAATTACCGGTATTCCTCCTCGCGATATTTTGGTAATCAGACAATAACAATTGATGTAAACTTTAAAACAAGTTTAGCTATTTCGCCGAAATCGAAGGTTCGCAGAAATTAGCATTTAATAACCTCAACAAATAATAAAAAGCAGGGACTGCGCTCCCCTGCTTTTTATTTTCGTCAGCTACGTTTGCACTCGTCTCCTCCTACCAACTTCTAAACACCAGCATCCGAGTAAAAAGGAGATTCATATTGCGGTCGTTTCGTCCTCGTTTTACTGACAGCATGTAAGCCATACCCTCGTCAAACCGCCAAGCTTCTCGCATAAGCAGTACATAATTTTATCCGCATGATCCTTCTCATGTATTTCTGTAATTATTCTATTAATACAACTTAAATTATCTATACATACCAAAATCTGTTTTATATAATAAAACCGGAGGTGATAACCATGTATAGCAATATGACTGATAATTTTTTGATCTATGACCGCGAGCACCGTGGTACGGACTATGACCCGGATATTTATAACCGTTACAAACAATTTTTAATTTTTATTGGTTTTGATCCTGCCGAGGCAGAGCTAGAGGTTGCCTATTTTATGAATGCCGTCTTTGATACGATGGACTGAGGAAACTCAGTCTGTCATCCCATGATCGCCGGTGAAACAGTCGTCGCCCAAGACTGATACGAAAATTCGTATCCATACCTAATTCATATCAAATTCAAATTCCGGATGTTTATTTTGTAAGATGTAAATGTTTTATGAAAAAGTGTTGACAGTGTCGAGAATTCTTGGTATTATACTACTTGTCACTAAGACAACTGAAGATTTTACAAACATGACTTGATAGCTCAGCTGGGAGAGCACCATCTTGACAGGGTGGGGGTCGTCGGTTCGAGCCCGGCTCAGGTCATACTAGAAAAACCCTTACTCTGTAAGGGTTTTTCGCCGTTTATAGGGTCTTTAACGATCCGCCCCATTACCTCAAAAAAGGTCCCTCCCGGGACCCCTAATTGTTTACTCCGTCGGTACCACTCTGCTTTTCAGAAACTGCAGCGTATGCTCGATAGCCTGCTCCAGCTCCGCGGAAGTGCCCGCAAACGGGTGAACGGTATTGAACGAATGATTGGCGCCGGGAATTTGAATCCACTGGACTTTCGGCTGGTTCTCGACAAGCTTTTCCGACCCTGCTCTCAGATTCGCGTGATCTTCTTCACCCTGTATGAGCACTACCGGAAAAGCTGCTCCCCGCATCCGTTCCAGAATGTTAAACTCCTCCTTGCGGGCCTCTATATCGTCCAGGATGACCTTATCGAGCGGCATCTGCTGCTTGGTCCTCACGTTGGCGATATAAGTGCGCCCTTCCCTGTGCAGCTGCTCCTTAGCGGCTTCGTCGAAAATATCCACCTGCGTTATTCCGTTCCAGCTGATAACTCCGGCGATCTCCGTGGGATGATCCAGCGCATAGATCAAGCTTACGCCCGCTCCGCGGCTGTGACCGAGCAGGAAGACCGGAAGCTTGTTGACCGGATTGGCCGAGCCTCTATGCTGATGCTCCTCGCTGGAAAGATTAATTCCCCTGCTGTGGTGAGGGTAAAAAACTACAGGCTTCTCCCGATCGGATTTCAGCAGCTTGTTTTTAAAATCCCATTCGTCCGTCAAGACGGAAATGAGAGTCGACAAGTCGTCCAGCTCACGACTGTACGTGTTTTTCGCGAATTTTTCCAGTTCACTGAACGACTGCCCGTCCTCTCCCACTCCGTTATGTGTAAAATCGAAGGTAATGACATCCACATCCTGGGCCAGTTTCGCCGCCGCGTAAGGGAACATCCCCCAGTTCTTAAATCCCTTAAAACCGTGCGAGACAATGAGAATGCCCCTTGCTATAGAAGACGCCGGATAAAAATCTCCGCGAATGACATTGCTCTGATCCATTACGATCTCAAACGGTATCGCCATGGTAACGCCTCCCCGCTTATTCACTTATTTGTCTACTTAATACCCTTACCCGTTATACAGCCATTTGTTAACAGGAAAAATAAACTGCAAAAAACTCCCTTGTCTCATTCTGCGGTGTGCATAAGTGAAAGAAGGGAGTTTTCTGTTAGTTTCATCGTTGTTGCCAAGATGCCGAAGACCGGACTCGAACCGGTACGATAGTCACCTACCGCAGGATTTTAAGTCCTGTGCGTCTGCCAATTCCGCCACTCCGGCTTATAATGGGCCCTGAGGGACTCGAACCCCCGACCAATCGGTTATGAGCCGACCGCTCTAACCAACTGAGCTAAGGGCCCGGATATGTAATGTATGGCTGAAAACAGGCAAAAAAAATTTGATATATTGCGGGGGCAGGATTTGAACCTGCGGCCTTCGGGTTATGAGCCCGACGAGCTACCGGGCTGCTCCACTGTCCTTACCTATGAATTGGTTGCGGGGGCAGGATTTGAACCTGCGGCCTTCGGGTTATGAGCCCGACGAGCTACCGGGCTGCTCCACCCCGCGTCAGTAATTAGCAATGTCGTATAGCGACAAAAATAAATATACAACACAAAGTATGGTTAAGTCAACACTTTTTTTAATAAACCGAGTACCTGACACCGAAACGCCCTTTTTTGGATTTGAAAACTTCGACTTCGGACGGGCATTCATAGCCGTAAATCCACCAGTCTTCCTCCATCCGTTTGGCAAGGACACCTGCCTGAAACTTACTGTCGTACAGCTTTACCCAATATACCCACTGCATGGTCCTCACTCCGTTGATGATGTTATTGGCCTAGAAATAGCATATCCAAAAAGGCATTCGCTTATTTGAAGGCCAACACCGTCAGCGTAATTTTTCATAAAAAAAGAAGCAAGGTGCGCAATTTACACCTACTCGTTGTCTTCATCGGGTTCTTCCCGTTCGTTTTCATCCCTGCTCCTATGGGCAATTCTTCCCGAAGCGGCCGAGGCAATAGCGGCTACCAGATCATCGAGAAAGGTATGCACGGCACCGCCGCTCTTCGTATCCAGCCGTTTGATCAACCCCGTCTTTTCTTTGTCCAGGTAGCCGAAAGTCGTGATGGCAATGCTGCCATAGCCGAAAACGGAACCGATTGCGAGCGTTTCGTCGCACCCGAATAAACTCTCATCCGCTACCAGGATGGATTGAAGCGGTTCTGTGAGCTTTTTCTGCTCGGCCAGCATATCAAGTTCGGTTCCGACCAGAATCGCGTGCTGAAGCTCTCTTTTGCCCAGTACGGCCTGAATGGACTGCATGCACGTATCCATCGATAAACCGGGATGATAGGGCGCCTGCATGGCGTATACGATCTCTGCAATGTCTTCCAGGTCCGCTCCCCGGTCGGCCAGCCTTTGCATTACGACTTTTTTAATTTCCCGGCTGTGAACTTGTCGTCTCACGGTCTTCTCCCCTTAAACTTTCACGATATGTTCAGTATATGACTTTACATATGGCGGGGTATGGGCTTGCGCGGACAATGTATCGCCTTAAAATGAAATTGTTAGGAGCCTGCAAACACGGTATAATAAGAACTAGTCGACCATAATTTAGGGAGGGATTCCATATGATGTACGGCATCGCCATTCTTCCATCCGCAGAGATTAAGGAGTTTGCCAACAGTTACAGAAAAAGGTTCGATCCTTATTATAGGGTGATTTCGCCCCACATTACGGTTCGTGAGAAAGAAGATTGGACCGAAGAGCAGCTGCAGACTGCCGTCAGTCATCTGGAAGATTTGAGCCGCACCGTGTCTCCTTTCCAGCTTACATTTAACCGGTTCAGTTCATATTTTCCGGTCAATAATGTCATCTACCTGGCGCTGGAACAAGTGGAGCCGGTCATCGATCTTCACGACAAGCTTTGTACGGGCCCTCTCTTGGAAACGGAAAAGGCTTACAGCTACCATCCTCACCTGACCATCGGACAGAAACTGGGAGCCGATGAGCTGCACGACGTACTGGCCAGCGTAAAAAACACGCCTGTGGATTTTTCGTTCAACGTGGAAAGCATTGATTTGCTAGGCAAACAGGAGAACGGTGAGTGGACCGTAATCCGCTCATTCCCTCTTCAAGGGTAACGAACGCTTAATAGAAAAAGGCCTTCCGGCTAAACCGGAAAGGCCTTTTTTAGGTTATGGGAAGCGGAAGGACCGCCCTACTTGTACGGCCCGTCGCCACAGCCGCCGAGCTTCCGGCTACTGTTTAAAGGTGGTCAGAAGACGCTTCGCCGTCTCCCCTTTATCGTTCACGAAGGATTCATACACTTTAACGGTAACAGGGAAATCCAACTGCATGGAATCCGCATTAAAATTAATGACATTAGCGCCTTTTTGCAGCTTGTTTTCTCCTACAAACGGGCTCTTGACCGAATTAATGAGGGTACCGCCGTTATCATACATATCGAATTGCAGCTGGGAGAATGTACGATCAAGCAGGACGTCCTTCTCTTGTTCGATATCCAATAGAAGCTTCAGGCGATAATTGTAGTTTTGCTGCTGGTTGAACATCGCGGAAATTTCCCAGTTGTTCACTTTCACGGTCAAAGGATACAGCTTGAGCACATCCTTGGATTCCGGCTGTGGCTGTAGTTTTACATTGTAGGCCGTCAGAAGAGATTTATACGAAGCCCCCGCTTCCGCCGCACTACCCTGCGCATCTTGTGCTTTCGTGTCTTGCGCCTTCGAATCTTGCGACTTGGCGCCGGCAGCTTGTGCCGCTCCTGCAGCGGCGGCTGTTCCGTGAGTTTCATACAAGGCAAGCTTCAGTCCTTCTCCCGATTCGGAAGCCGGAACCACATACGAGTAAGTTACGACATAGGAGGCGTTTGGAAGCACGCGCAGAGTCGTCGTTCCCTGTCTGTTTCCGTTGTACGTATAGCCGTCGCTGCTGATGAGGTCTGTCGCAAACGCAGGAACGTTAAGCGGACCGCCGGATTTATTCGTCAGCTTAAACTTGGCGATAGCGGTATTAAAGCCGTCATCCTCATTTTGCTCCATGTGAAGCTCCACAAGGGAAACATCCATATTCGGGTGAATCAGCCCGTTAAGCGGGTCCATCTTCATGGCGTCACCGAAAGCGTAAGCCCCCTGTACCGGCAGGGCATCGGCCTGCTTGGCCGGCAGCATGATATGAACGCGGCCCACGTTGTACGTGACCGGCTTCTCCTGCGCGTCAATATATTTCTCCGCGGTGACCACATTAAGAGCTTCCAGCTCTGTATTCAGTTCGGTAGGGATGACAAAATGAATATATTTCTTTTCGCCCGGCTCAAGCGAAAGCGTCGATTCTGCCCGGTTGCTGTCATACGTCTGCAGCCCGCTTTTGCCTTCCAAGGCGATGTCCGGAAGGGTCTGACGTTTGGTCGACGGGTTCGTTACGAGCACCTGAACGACCGAGTTCGTTTTCGTACCGACCGTGTCACGGCTAATATTCGTGGTTTTGAATTCCAACGGCGTCTGCAAAGTAGGAATGGTGAAGGCTTCTCCCCATTTCTTCACGGAAGCGGAAGGAATTTCGGACGTTTCCGTTCCGTTCCATACAAGATCGCTTACGGGAACGCTGAGCTGAAGCGTTTCTTTTTTCGGATACACGTAAACATCGATATCTACCCAGCGAAGCTCGCTAAGTTCTACGCCTTCTCCGCTGTCAACCGTGGCCAGGTAGCTGAGCTCAACCTGCGATTTGGGTTGAATGGAGCGGGAACTTCCCAGACTTGCCTGAAGACGGAATTCAACGCCGTCCTTCGTCTTCATGCGCACTTCATACTCGGGTACGCGCACGACTTTCGAGCTTGTGTTTTTCATGCGGACAACGGCACCCAGACGGGTCCCGTCCGCTGTTTTTTCGTTTAAGACGCTTTTCATTTCAACCTGCAGATCGTTCGTTAACTTATAAGCGGTCGGCGCTGAAGCCGGTGCTTGTGCGGGTGCTGGCTTTCCCGCTTCTGCCGCAAGTGCCGGAACGGCGCTTGCGAGCAGAGCGGCGGACAGAAAGACGGACGATACGGTAGTTTTCCATTGGCTCTTCACGGTATTCTCCTCCATGTGTACCTTTGTTAGTTAGCTGCGGCTGCTGTCGTGACTTTTTCTTTATCTTTCAGCTGATGCTGGCCGGAAATGACGATCTGATCGTTTTCGTTTACGCCGGAAATCACTTCCTGCATCGTTTCCTTCAAACGGCCGAGCTGGATTTTGCGCTTTTCGACGGTGTCTCCGTTCAAGACGAATACGAAGGACTCGCTTCCTTCCCTCACGATACTGAGCGTCGGGATAGCCGTCACCGTCTGCTCCGCCTCGTCGGTCAGCTGAACCTGGACTTTCTGTCCGGGCTTCAGCTTCTGGTCGGCGTTTGGAACTTCCAGCTCCAGCGTATAAGCTTTCGTCTGTGAATCGAGCACATCCGAAATATACTTAATCGGTGCTTTCGTCAATTCCGTCGTACCCGGCACATAGAAATTCAGTTCTTTTTTGTCGCGCACCAGATTAACGGCTTCTTCCGTCAAATCGGCTTTGATGAGAATCGGATTCAGCTGCTGGATGACTCCGGCTTTGAACCCCTGCACAACCGTCATCCCCGATTCAACTGGAAAATCCGTAAGCACCCCGCTCACGGGTGCCTTCACTACCGTATTTTCCAGGTCGCGTTCCGCTTTCTTGACACTCAGACCGGACGTTTCGATCGCGACTTGGGCAGCGGCCAGCGAATCCGTGTTGTCCAGCGTTTTACGCTTCTGTTTCAGGGTACTCAAATCAAGCTTAAGGCTGTTGAGCTTCGTTTCCTCCTGCTCCAGCTGGATCTTCGTGATCGTTCCTTCATCGTAATCGTTGCGCATTTTATTAAAATTCTTCTCGGCATCCCTGATCCCCTGCTCGGCTTTGACGATATTGTTGTCAAGGTCGGTCTTCGCGTTGGCCAGTTCTTCTTTAGCCTGCTTAAGCTGAGCCTGGGCGCTCTTGATGCCAAGCTGTCCCTGTTCCTTCTGCAGCTGCAGATCGGAAGGGTCTATGCGGAACAGAAGCTCGCCTTTCTTAACCATGTCGCCTCTTTTTTTGTATACCTGCTGGACATCTCCGCCTGTTTTCGAAATAACATCCAACTGGACGGAAGAGATGACATTGGCAACCTGCTCAAGCGGGTCCGATATTTTTTCTTTCGTCACTTTGACGGTTTTTACCGTCTTAATCTGAGATTCCTGGCCCTGTGTGCTGTCCTGAGGACCAGCCAGCGGTTTGTTCGAACAGCCGACGGCCAAGGCCGTAGTAAGGGCGACAATGCCTACCAGTTTCGTGCTCTGCTTTACGATCGTAGCTAAAGGACGTTTCATCAGTTGTACTCTCCTCTTCTCTTTGCTTGACTCAGGATTTTGCCGCAGGGACCGCATCCACCTTATTTTTCTTTGGTTTACGGTGGAACGCGTTCGAGCTTCTGCGTTTAAAGGATTCGATCAATTCATAAATGATAGGTACGACAACGAGTGTAAGCACTGTGGAAGTGACAAGCCCGCCGATAACGACGACCGCCAACCCTTTGGAAATAATGGTCCCCTTGGACATTCCGAGTGCAAGCGGCATGAGCGCAAACACAGTCGCTCCCGCGGTCATAATGATGGGACGAAGACGAGTCATCCCCGCACTGATAAGGGATTCCCTGACCCCGATTCCCTGCTCGCGAAGCTGCTGTACCCGGTCGATCAGAACGATCGCATTCGTCACGACGATTCCGATCAGCATAAGGAATCCGATGAGAGAAGTGATGTTAAGCGATTCTCCCGTGATCAGGAGGCCGAACAATCCGCCAATCACCGCCAGCGGTAATGAGAACAGAATGGCAAAAGGAGCGCTTGCGTTCCCGAATGCGAGAACCATGACCAGATAAACGATAAAGATGGACGCGCCCATGGCAGCGAACATTTCCGAGAACCCGGAAGCGATATCGTCGGATACCCCTTTCACTTCACGGCTTACGCCGGAAGGAAGCTCCAGCGCGTTTAATGTTTCAGCCACCTTACCGCTGACTCCGCCTTTATCCGCACTTTTGATCTTGGCCGTTACTTTCAGCGTTTGGGTCTGATTTTCACGGGTGATGGCTGTAGGAGCATCAATCTGCGTGATCTTGGCGATTTCATTCAGTTGAACCGTCTGACCCGTCGGTGTTTTCAGCAGAAACGTGCCGATTTTACTCACCGAATTTTTGTACTGGGGATCAAGCTCCACTTTGGTCTCATAAGTAACATTGTCAAACTTCAAGTCGCCGAGTTTGCTCACTCCGATCCAAGAGTTGACCATTTCAAGCACCTGGGCGGAGCTCAGTCCGTACAAACGCGCTTTGTTCTGGTCGACCGTGACTTCGACTTCCGTTTTGGAATCGCTGAGACTGTCCTTCACTTCATACAGCTCGGGGAATTCTTTCATTTTCTCTTTAACCTGGGCGGCTGCCTGCTTCAGATACAGCATATCTTCGCCTTTCAGGGCGTATGAGAAATCCGTGCTGCTTCCGCCGGCGCCCGCGGCAATCAGCGCACCGTCGACCTCGGAGCCTTTGGGAAGTTCATATAAGATTTTCTCTTTGTAAGCATTGAAGACCTGCTCGGCGTTGCTGTTTTCGTTCGCTTCGGTAAACATCATCGTCCGGTACGGCGATACATCGCTGCTGAACGCGTAGCCCACCATTGACTCATTGTATGTAAACTGCGGATTGCCCGAAGCGTCTTTCGCTTCCCTCATCATCTGCTCGAGCTGTTTGGACTTTTCATCCATCGTCTCGATTGACGTGTCGTTCGGCATCTTAATCTGGAAAATCATCTGCCTTGCGGACTGATCTTCCGGCATGAACGATACGGCAAGCTGCGGTATGATCAGCACCAGCGAGGCAACGAATAGAATTCCCGAGAACAAAAGTGTCTTGATCCGGTTGTTCAGGGACCATTCCAACGCTCTTTTGTAAACCATCGCAAATTTGCCGACATGATTTTCGTCGTGGTTGCCGAGTTTTTTACTTTTCAGCACCAGCAGTTTAGCTAGCATCGGAATGACCGTCAGCGCCACGAGAAGCGAGGACAGGAGCGCGACGACCAGCGTAAGCGCGAAGGGACGGAATACTTCGCCGATAACCCCGCTTACGAATGCGATCGGACCGAAAACGCCGACCGTCGTGATCGTCGAAGACGTAATCGCCGAGGCTACTTGAGCGGTAGCCAGCTTGATGACGGATTCTCCGCGCTCCTGAGCTTTTTGAAGCTGGCTGTAAATATTTTCGATAACGACGATACTGTCATCCACGACGCGTCCGACCGCAATGGCCATACCGCCAAGTGTCATGATGTTGAGTGAAATATTAAGCGGCACCATCATCAAGAGCGTAATTAGAATGGATAATGGAATCGAGACCAAAACGATGAGGGTCATCCGAATATTTCTAAGGAAGAGCAAGATCATGACCGAGGCAAGCAGGGCGCCCATGCCGCCTTCCTGCACCATCCCGTGAATCGATTTTTTGATTTCCACCGCTGAATTATAAACGGATTTGAATTTTACGCCCGGCAGAGTTTGTTCCCATTTTGCCATCAAAGCGTCGGCTTCGTCCGCGAAGTTTACCGCGTTGGCCGACTTCGTTTTGTACAGCTGAACGCCGATCGCCGGTTTGCCGTCCAGACGGGTGATAAACTGGGATTCGCTGATGGCTTCGATTTTGCCGAGATCCTTAAGCTGGAGCACGCTGCCATTCGGCGTCGTGAGCGTCAGGTTGTCAAGGCTGTAAATCGTGTCGATCTGGCCCGTCACCCGCACCATCTGGGTCGTACCGTTGAATTCAACGGTTCCTGCAGGACTTGCCGACAAGGCGGCCCGAATGCTGTTCGAGACATCCGTCGGGGTCAATCCATAGCTGTTGATCGTGTTTTCATTAAGCTTAATGGAAAGAGTCGCTTCCTGGTTGCCGACGGAGTCGACATGGTCGATGCCTTTGATTGTATTAAAGCCCGGTAAAATCGTGTCTTTGTAAATTTTATCAAGCTCCGTCTGATTCATGCCGTCATTGCCGTATACCGCCAGGTAATAAACCGGCTGGGATGAGAATCCTTCCGTCAGCACCTTAGGCTTCTCAGCCTGCTGCGGGAGCTTGACGTTCGAAACCAGCGCCTCAAGATCCTGCTTGGCACTCTTAGGCTTGATGTCCTGGTCGAGTTCGATCGTAATTTGCGAATAATTATCGCTCGACGTAGACGATATGTTTTTGATGCCGTCAAAACCGGCGACCGCTTTCTCCAGCGGCTTTGTAATCTGGTCCAGCACATCTTTCGGCGGTGCCGTGTACTGGGTGGAAATGACCACCATCGGAAACGAAATATCCGGCATGCTTTCCACCTTTAGTTTAGTCGTGGCGAAAATGCCGCCTGCAAATACCAGCAGCATAATAATAAAAAGCGCCGCCACGTTTTTCATTGAAAAACTAGTCATTTTGTTCATCCACTCTACTCCTCCGCACCGATTGAACAATCTCTCTTGAAATTGGCAGCCATACCCATTCTTTTCCCATCATAAACGGTAAAGGTTAAAAAAATATAAACTGGCTTATTTTTTTGCAATGATTTTTCTCTCCTGCTCTTTCCTGCCTCACTGCCTCCTACCGTTTTGACGACGAAAAAGAGGTGTCCACTTCAACAGATACGGAAAAACATAAAAAAAGTTCCATCGGGTGATGGAACTTTTCCTGTAATACCTGCTATTCTCGATAAAATTAGTCCGAATATGTAAACCAAGTAAAGCTTTGTTTGGCCAGCAGCTTCCGCTGTCCCTGGAATTCATGATAGACGCTCAGATGGAATTTATCGAGGAACCGCTGCTTGTAAATCAGGTCCGCGTCCTGAATCTGGATAGTGAAGTTTTCTTTCTTGCCGATTCGAAGTTCGTTGTCGGTTACCTGTTCGGCCGATTTGCCGTCGTGCGGCTCCCAATTTTTAAGCTCATACGCTTTCTCAAACGATTTGCTGCCTTTATAATCTTCAAACACGAGAACGAGCCTATGCCCTTCGGGCGCGGTTTCGGTCAAAAGCTGCTTGCGGATGTCATAATCAAATTTAAGGGTGAGCACGTCGTTGTTGATGGACGTATTGATCCGACTCATGGACACCGTGTACGGGAATAAAGTGATGTCTTTCAGCTTGTCCTTCACATCCTTCTTCTCTTTGGGCAGCGCGAACGTCACGGGTCTTACGTAAGCATCCGTTTTAACGTTCTGCTGGTTTTCTTCCTGCTTGCCGTTTCCGGTCTCCAGGGTCACGGAATCACCGATGAGCAGACGGACATTCTCCATATCCGTGCCTTTGGGCAGTGCGGCCCACACGTTTAGTCTCGCCTTGCCTCCGGGCGCTACCGTTTTCTTGATCTCGGATACGGAAGCCGGGAATACGGTGCCGTCTTTCAGCTGAAAATGAGCAGCTAAGCCGGTGACCGGCGCAAACCGTTTCTCCGCATTTTCAATCTCCAGCTCGGCCGAAACGATGCTTCCGCTCAGGCCCTCGTAGGAATTGATCTCCGCAACCGTATACTGCGCTTTGCGGCCGATTTCTTCCCGGGCGTATTTCTCGCCTAGTCCCACAAACGGCAGCTGCTGCAGATCGGGCTTGGCGGTCAGCTCCAGCAGATCGTTTACCTGCGTGTCGCTTTCTTTCTCCTGGATGACCAGCTTGACTTCCTTAAACGCATACGTATACGGGATTTTACCGAGCGCTTCGACGGAAAGGGAGGCGCCCGGATCGATACCGATCACTTTGCCCGTGCGGACCAGCTTGGCCTCCACTTTCACGGCATTATCCAGCAGGAAGTAAGCCGTCATATCGGGAATCGGAAGCGACTGCTCCCCTTTGTTCGACAGCGTAACGTTAGCGGTCAAAATATCCTGGTCTTCCCACGGAAGACGGTAGATGCCTCCCAGCTTGGCCGTGTAAAGTCCCGACTTGTTCATAAACTGCGTTTCCCTGCCGGCCTCACCGCCGGCAGGTTTACTGACGGCGGGAAGCTGGTAAGCCGCCAGCAGCGTGTTGAACTTCAGCTCGGGATGAATCCGGGTAATGACAAGCTCCCAGCCCTTCTCTCCGGCTTTAAGCGGAATAGCCCCCGACAGCTGGACGGTTTTCGTTTCCTTCGGGCTGATTTTCAAATCCTTGGCGTTCTTCGCATCCAGCGGATACAAAAGTCCTTCGGGCGTACGAACCGAAAACTGGACTTCCGGCAGCGTAAGCGCCGCGCCCCCGATGTTCTCCAATTGTAGGCTTATCGCGGGCAAGTAATATTTCTCGTTCTTCCCGTTTGTAAACTTCTCCGTCGATGCGCGCAGTTCGCTGCTGCCCACCTGGAAGTCGGCATTCTGCCCTGTCGGTGTTACACCCGTGTAGGAAGCCGGCACGGAAACTTGTCCGAGAACGCGCTCGGAATTCGGCTGGCTGAAATCCCACTTGATAAACTGAACCTGCAGATCCTGAAGCTTTTCTCCGCTCCCTACTTTGGCGTAATAAGACACCTGCCCCGAAGAACGGGCGCCGATTTTGTTCGTTTCTTTGTCTTGGGGCATCAAGCGCACCGTGTATGTATGGCCCGTTTTGCTTTTGAGCCGGACCCAATAGTCCACAAGGGGTAAATCCGCAGCGCCTTTGTTATAAACGCCGACCGTGAACGTGACGATATTGCCGTTCTGATCCGGCAGCAGCTGGATATTCTGAAGCTCGAACGAGGCCGAACCGCCTGCCGCCACAGAACCGAGAGCCGCTTGTCCGGAAGCTGCCGCAGCAGGGGTTGCCGCAAGTACTCCTCCGGTGCTTAATGTCAGAATCAGCGCCAATGCGGTCGCACGAGCTGCCATTTTGTTACGCATATTTTCCACCTCAACCCATGATTTAAATACGGCCGGCAAGCCTGTTGCCGGAGTCCGGATGAAAAGATTTCCATCCTGTTTCCACTTAGTAAGACGATTGAATCTCCGGGAAGTTTCTTTTTAGGCAAAAATTATTTTTCCTCCCTCAGTTCCGGCGGTACCTTTCCTTATTGAAAGAATTTGCAGGATTTTAAACGAAAATGGGGAAATTATTGAGGATAGCTTTTTTAACCCATTGTCAAAAAAGGAGTCCTGCCATCATGAAAGCCAAAACCGAATCTTATGCGTCCCAGCATAGAGAACGCCATCTTGAAGAACTGAAAGAACTGCTCCGAATTCCGAGCATCAGCACATTGTCCGAGCACAGGAAAGACGTTCACCGCTGTGCGGAATGGCTGTCCGGCGCCTTGACCCATGCGGGTCTGGAGCATGTAGAGATCATGCCGACGGCAGGACATCCTATCGTATACGGAGACTGGCTGCATGCACCCGGAAAACCGACCATCCTCGTTTACGGCCATTACGATGTCCAGCCTGCCGATCCCTTGAACGAATGGCAATCGGAACCGTTCGAGCCCGTCATCCGGGACGGCAGAATTTACGCGCGCGGAGCGACCGACGATAAAGCCCAGCTCTGGATTCACGTCAAAGCGGCGGAAACGGTCCTCAAAGCCGTCGGCAGTCTGCCGCTCAACATCAAGTTTCTTTTCGAAGGGGAAGAAGAAATTACGAGTCCTTCCCTCGCCCCGTTCGTAGAAGAGCATGCGGAGATGCTTAAAGCGGACGCCATCGTCATTTCGGACAGCCCGATGCTGGAAAGAGGCAAGCCCGCCTTGCTTTACGGGCTTCGCGGCGTCGCCGGCGTCGAGATTGAAGTTCTCGCGGCCAGAAACGATCTTCACTCCGGTTTGTACGGCGGCGGCGTGCCGAATGCCGTTCATGCGCTCGCAAGTCTGCTGGATTCCTTCCATGACGAAGAAGGCCGTGTCACGGTGGAAGGCTTTTACGACCGTGTTATCCATCTGACGGAGCAGGAGCGCAGCGAGCTGGCTCGCGTCTCGCAGGATGAGCGCAAAATCCTGGAGGATTTGGGTCTATCCGAGCTTTACGGCGAGAAAGGGTATACGTTCACCGAACGCACGACGGCACGGCCGACTTTGGAAATAACGGGTATAAGCGGGGGTTTTGCCGGCGAAGGCATTAAACCGATCGTTCCGGCGCGCGCGTCGGCCAAAATTGCCTGCCGGCTCGTTGCGGATCAGCGCCCCGAGGAGATTTTCGAGCTGATCGAGCGTCATGTGGCGGCCCGCACGCCAGCCGGTTTGAAGGCTTCGGTCAAAAGAGTGCTGCAGGGCAACCCTTTCCTGACGCCAGCCGATCATCCGGTTATGGTAGCTGCGGCTGCGGCGCTCGAAGAGGCTTACGGAGAGAAAACGGCGCTCACACGGGGCGGCGGCTCTATCCCGATCGTAGACGTTTTCGAGCGTCTGCTTCACGCTCCCGTCGTTATGATGGGCTTCGGGCTTCCGGATGAAAATCTCCATGCCCCCAACGAGCATTTCGATCTGGATAACTTCGATAAGGGCCTGCAGGCCGTTTGCGGCTTCTGGGGAAAATTGGCAGACCAATAAAAATGCGGCTTAGCCCTGATAACCGTGATAAAATGTAGGGATCGCACACGAAAACGGAGGAACAGGTATGCTGCAGGATACTTACAAGCTTAGAGACGCCGTACCGGCGGATCTTCCCGCCATCGTACACATTTACAATTTGACTATTCCGGGAAGAATGGTTACGGCCGACCTTGAACCGGTGACTGTTCAGAGCCGGGAAAACTGGTTTGCCGAGCACAATCCGGAAACCCGCCCGATCTGGGTGCTTGAAAAAGACGGTAAAATCTGGGGCTGGCTTAGCTTCCAGTCTTTTTACGGGCGGCCCGCCTACAACGGCACCGCAGAAGTGAGCATTTACCTCGACGAGGAATGCCGCGGCCGCGGTCTGGGACGTTATCTTCTGGAAAAAGCCATCGCCGCCTGTCCGGAGCTCGGCATCAAAACCGTGCTCGGTTTTATTTTCGGGCATAACGCGCACAGCCTTGCTTTATTCGACCGTTACGGCTTTGCCAAATGGGCCGAGCTGCCGCGGATCGCGGAACTGGACGGAATCGAGCGGGATCTGATTATTATGGGCAAGCGCGTAGGCTGAGTCCGACAGCGAAATTGGTGTGCCCCGGCACCAGTGCTGTCTCCCATGACGGCTGTTAACCGCGAAACCGGCTAAGCTTTTGCGGTAACAAAGGACACAACCACGGGTACCTTATCCGCACAAAACCAAAAAAAGACCTCCAACGCCGCATATGACGGATAGAGGTCTTTTTTTTGGCTGGGAACGGATTTCACGTCACGCACAGCTCCCGTTGCACGGTATCGTCGCGTGACGTTCTTTCATTAAAAGCTAAGCGCCGCCGGAAATTCCGCTGCTTTGCTTTTCCGCAAAACATCCGATAATCCGGCCGGCAAAGGGTAGCCCGTTTGCGCTGCAGAGAGACCTGCTCTCAGAACCCGCCAGTGATGCGGCCTATGCCGGCGATGTTCCGGCTTTATGCCGCCGGGTGCCAACGGACCGCAGTTCAGCCTTATCCGCAGTCCCGTCTTACCGGCTCTCGTTTCTGCTTGCCTTACCGCATTAAACGCCGTAAGAAGCGGGATCTTGACGCCAGGAGCGGAGCAGCTCCAGATCATTCTGGGCGATGGCCCCTTGTTCCACGGCTACTTCAAGAAGCTTGGAGTAGTTGGTCAGCGTATCCAGCGGAATACCTGCTTCGGCAAACGCCTGAATGCCTTTGTCGAGCTGATAAGAGAAAATGGCCAGAACCCCCAGCGCCTGACCGCCGGCTTCGTTAACGGCCAGCGCCGCCTTAAGGGAGCTGCCGCCCGTCGAAATCAGATCTTCGATGACGATGACCTTCTGCCCTTCAGCCAGTGCGCCTTCGATCTGATTTTGCTTGCCGTGGCCCTTGGCCTTGTCCCGCACGTAAATCATCGGAAGCCCGAGCTTCTGGGCAACCCATGCCGCATGCGGTATTCCGGCCGTCGCCGTACCCGCGACTACTTCGGCCTGCGGATATTCCGAGCGGATTTTAGCCGCAAACGCTTCTGCGATCGCATCGCGGATTTCCGGGTGCGACATCGTCAGACGGTTATCGCAGTAGATCGGCGATTTGATTCCCGATGTCCAGGTAAAAGGCTCGTGCGGACGCAAAGCTACCGCCCCGATCTCAAGCAGGGAAGCCGCTATTTCACGTTCTGTCGATTGCGCTGTATTCATGTCCAATCACTCCGTTCCTGTGGTTAAGGTTTTGCGTTTATAGGGTGAGGCTTATTTTAACTCCAGGGAATCCAAAATCTGTTCCAGCGCCTGGCGCGGATCCGGTGCAGCCGTTATCGGGCGGCCGATTACCACATAATCCGTTCCGGCCGCGAAAGCTTCGGCAGGCGTCATAACCCGGGTCTGGTCACCCAATGCAGCCCCCGCAGGCCGGATTCCCGGGGTTACCGTAATAAAACCGGCGCCGCAGGCTTCTTTGACGGCAGACACTTCCAGCGGTGACGCGACGACACCCTGTAGTCCCGCCTGATGAGTCAAACGCGCATAACGGACAACCGCTTCCTCGACCCGGCCGGCAATGCCGATTTCGTCATTCAGCATCGCTTGGCTGGTGCTTGTCAGCTGTGTAACCGCAATGACTTGCGGACGTTTCGCCGCGCCTCCGCCAAGGGCTTTGTCCACACCTTCCAGCGCGCCTTCCATCATCTTGATGCCTCCGGCCGCATGAACGTTGAACATGTCCACTCCAAGGCGCGTCACGCTTTCGGAGCCGCCTTTGACCGTATTCGGAATATCATGCATCTTTACATCCAGAAATACGTTGTAGCCCTCGTCCTTCAAACGAGCTACGAAATGGGGTCCCGCAGCGTAAAACAGCTGCATTCCCACCTTCATGTAACACGGAATTCCCCGAAGTTCCTGAATGAGCGTGTCAGCCTCGGCTGCTGACGCGAAATCCAATGCTACCATAATCCGTCCGGCAGACTGCGCTCTTGCGGTTTCCACTTCAGCATTCTCCTCTCAAATGGCGGTTCCCTTGCAGGTGTTCATAAGGAGGGGATGTTACGCTTCCGGCCTTTGCAGGCCGGTTATGCGCACATCCCCTGATTGGTTTGAACCTCGTCCGCTTACGCGTATACCGGCATAGAGCGCGACGAGAAGTTGATCGCTTCAAGCATATGAAGCAGGGCACGGACCGTGTCGAGCGAGGTCATGCAGACAACACCGTTTTCTACCGCTTCGCGGCGGATGCGGAATCCGTCGCGCTGAGGCGTTTTGCCCTTCGTCAAGGTGTTGACGACAAAGTGAGCTTCTCCGCTGCGGATCAGATCCAGAATATTCGGCGAGCCTTCGCTCAGCTTGTTCACCGTTGTGACCGGAACGCCGGCGGCTTGAAGTACTTGAGCCGTACCGCCTGTCGCGATGATTTTGTAACCGAGACGCTGGAATCCGCCGAAAATTTCCACGGCCTCTTCCTTGTCTTTGTCCGCTACGGTAGCGATGATGGCTCCGGCGGCCGGAATTTTCATTCCCGCGCCGATCAGGCCCTTGTAAAGTGCCTTCGCAAAGTTGACGTCGCGTCCCATAACTTCGCCCGTCGATTTCATCTCCGGTCCGAGCGTCGTGTCTACGCGGCGCAGTTTGGCGAAGGAGAACACCGGCACTTTAACCGATACGAAGCTGTCTTCCGGCCAAAGACCGCCCTGGTAGCCCATTTCGGTAAGTTTCTGGCCCATGATTACCCGTGTAGCCACATTGGCCATCGGAATGTTCGTCACTTTGCTCAGGAACGGAACCGTACGCGAGGAGCGAGGATTTACTTCGATCACGTATACCTGCTCGTTGTGGATCACGAACTGGATGTTAACCAGACCGACCACTTGGAGTTCCAGACCGATTTTAGTCGTGATTTCGATAATCTGGTTTTTGATCGCATCCGAAAGCGACTGCGGCGGGTACACCGCGATAGAATCGCCGGAGTGAACCCCCGCACGCTCTACATGTTCCATAATGCCCGGAATGAGCACCGTTTCTTTATCGCAGATCGCATCGACTTCCACTTCTTTGCCGAGCATGTAGCGGTCGATCAGTACCGGGTGTTCCGGGTTGATTTTAACCGCGTATTCCATGTAGCTAAGAAGTTCTTCGTCGGAGTAGACGATTTCCATGGCGCGGCCGCCTAACACGTAGGAAGGGCGGACAAGCACCGGGTAACCGAACTGAGCAGCCGTTCCTACCGCTTGGTCCACGGAAGTAACCGTGCCGCCCGGAGGCTGTGCGATATCGAGCTTGCGGAGCAGAGCTTCGAACTTTTTGCGGTCCTCGGCTTTATCGATGCTTTCCAGGTCACTGCCCAGAATGCGCACGCCCGCTTTGGAGAGCGGTGCAGCCAGGTTGATCGCCGTCTGACCGCCGAATTGAACGATAACACCGATCGGCTTCTCGCGTTCGATAACGTTCATCACATCTTCGAAGAAGAGCGGCTCGAAGTACAGACGATCCGACGTGTTGAAGTCGGTGGAAACCGTCTCCGGGTTGTTATTGATAATAACCGCTTCGTATCCGGCAGCCTGGATGGCCCATACCGCATGAACGGTGGAGTAATCGAATTCGATCCCTTGACCGATCCGGATAGGTCCGGAGCCAAGAACGACAACCTTTTGTTTCTCGGTTTCCAGTACTTCGTCTTCCATCTCATAGGTGGAATAGTAGTACGGTGTAGTCGCTTCGAACTCCGCGGCGCAGGTATCAACCATTTTATAAACCGGTTTGATGTTCTGGTTCAGACGGTATTCGCGGATTTCCGCTTCCTTGGCGAATGTGCTGCGGCCGGCGAGACTGCGGATTTCGGCGATGGCACGATCCGTAAAGCCCATCCGTTTGGCGTCGTAAAGCACTTCGTTATCAAACTCTTCCGAAGCGATTTCCTGTTCGTACCGGATCATGCCGTCCAGCTTGTGCAGGAACCACCAGTCGATTTTGGTCAAGTCTTGAAGCTGCTCGATGGTGTAGCCGCGGCGGAAAGCTTCGGCCAGCAGGAAGAGACGCTCGTCGTCCGGCTTCTGCAGGCGCAGCTCAAGAGTTTCCTGATCAAGCAGATCGGTTTCTTTAAGGAATAGGCGGTGTACACCGATTTCCAGGGAGCGGATCGCTTTGTGAATCGATTCTTCGAAAGTACGGCCGATGGCCATCACTTCGCCCGTCGCTTTCATCTGCGTGCCCAGCTTTCGGTTGGCGTTGATGAATTTATCGAACGGCCAGCGCGGGATTTTGGACACGATGTAATCGAGCGTCGGCTCAAAGCAGGCGTACGTTTGGCCGGTAACCGGGTTTACGAGCTCATCCAGCGTGTAGCCGATTGCGATTTTGGCCGCCATCTTGGCGATCGGGTAGCCCGTCGCTTTGGATGCAAGCGCCGAAGAGCGGCTTACGCGCGGATTTACTTCGATGACGTAATATTGGAAGCTGAACGGATCCAGGGCGAACTGGACGTTACATCCGCCTTCGATGTTCAGCGCGCGGATAATTTTCAGAGATGCCGAGCGGAGCATCTGGTACTCGCGGTCCGAAAGCGTCTGGCTCGGAGCCACGACGATGCTGTCTCCCGTGTGAACGCCGACCGGGTCGAAGTTTTCCATGTTGCAGACGACGATACAGTTATCGTTGGCGTCGCGCATGACTTCGTACTCGACTTCTTTCATGCCCGCGATGCTTTTCTCAACGAGACACTGGGAAATCGGGCTGTAGCGGATACCCGATGATACGGTTTCCACGAGTTCTTCCTCGCTGTGGCAGATTCCGCCGCCCGTACCTCCGAGTGTATAAGCCGGACGAACGATGATCGGATAGCCGATTTCGTTGGCGAAGTCAACGGCTTCCGGCACAGTCGTTACGATGGTGCTGTCCGGTACAGGCTGTTCCAGCTCGCGCATCAAATCGCGGAACAAGTCGCGGTCTTCGGCTTTCTCGATAGCGGTGAGCTGAGTGCCCAGCAGTTTCACGTTCTCCTGTTCCAGAACGCCTGCGCGTGCAAGCTCCACCGCCATGTTCAGTCCCGTTTGTCCTCCGAGTGTCGGAAGAAGTCCGTCCGGACGCTCCTGGCGGATGATCTGGGTAACGAAATCAAGCGTGATCGGCTCGATGTATACTTTGTCGGCCATGTTTGTATCGGTCATGATCGTTGCCGGGTTGCTGTTGATCAAGACAACTTCAAAGCCTTCTTCTTTAAGAGCCTGGCACGCTTGTGTGCCGGCGTAGTCAAACTCCGCAGCCTGGCCGATGACAATCGGTCCGGATCCAATCACCAGAATTTTTTTGAGCTTCTCATTTTTGGGCATAGTGAAGTTCTCCTTTCGACGTGCTGTCAGTCTGCTCGGCTTTCCAGGCGGCAAGCATTTGCGCTTGACGCGGAGCCTGCGGGTTGTCGGTATGATGCGAGCGGATCATCGTCAGGAAATCGTCGAACAGGTAGCTCGAATCGAAAGGTCCCGGAGCCGCTTCGGGGTGATACTGGACCGAAAATGCCGGATATTGGTTATGTTTAAGTCCTTCGATCGTACGGTCGTTGTTGTTGATGTGAGTCACGGTCAACTCCGTACCGGCGATGGATTCTTCTTTAACGGTATAGCCGTGGTTCTGGGAAGTGATGTAGCAGCGTCCGGAAATGAGATCCTTCACCGGGTGGTTGCCGCCGCGATGGCCGAACTTCAGCTTCTCGGTGTCCGCTCCGCAGGCCAGGGCAAACAGTTGATGGCCGAGGCAGATTCCGAATACAGGCACTTGTCCCAGAAGCTGGCGGACAGTCTCTACCGCATGCGGGACGTCCTTCGGGTCCCCGGGGCCGTTCGAAAGCAGGACGCCGTCCGGCGCCAGGCGCATAATTTGCTCCGCCGTCGTGTCCTGAGGTACAACGACCACGTCGCAGCCGCGCTTCGTGAGGTCGCGGACGATTCCGCTTTTCGCTCCATAGTCCACAAGAACTACACGCTCGCGGTTGCCCGGCGCGCTGAAAACATGCGGCGTCGATACCGTCGATACTTGCGTGGTCATAAGCGGAGTCGTCTGCAGCATTTCCTTTAATTCTTCAACCGAGCGGTCAGAAGTGGTCAGCAGACCTTTCATAACGCCGTGATGGCGGATTTTACGGGTCAGCATGCGCGTGTCGATATCGCTGATACCGATAATGCCGTATTCTTTGAGCAGGTTACCCAGTGTATACTGCGCGCGCCAGTTGCTTGGCGCCTCTTCGTGCCGGCGTACGACAAACCCGTGGACAAACGGTCTCACGGACTCGAAATCATCCCGCGAGATGCCGTAGTTTCCGATCAGCGGATAGGTCATTGTCACGATTTGCCCGCAGTAGGACGGGTCGGAAAGTACCTCCTGGTAACCCGTAATTCCCGTATTGAATACTACTTCGCCGACCGAATCCCCTTCGGCTCCGAACGATTTACCCGTAAAAAGCGTTCCGTCTTCCAGCAGCAGTCTTGCCTTTGCCTTCATGCCCCTCAGCTCCTTCTCTATATGTTTCGTGTTGTCTATTCGTTTGTTTCCGTCCAGGCGATTTTGCCTCCGACCATGGTCAGCACCGGCCAGCCTTTCAGCTTCCAGCCCGTGAACGGCGTGTTGCGGCTCTTGGATAAAAATGCCGCCGGATCCACTTCTTTTTCGGTTTCCAGATCGACCAGCGTAAGGTCCGCGTCGCTTCCGACCTGCAAGCGTCCGGTTTCCAGTCCGAACACTTCGGCCGGCTTGGACGTCATCCGTTCGATCAGGAAGCCCAGCGACCATTTGCCTGTCGCGACAAACTTTGTATACAGCAGCGGGAAGGCCGTTTCAAATCCTACGATTCCGAAAGGCGCAAGCTGCATGCCTTTGGCCTTCTCTTCGTCGCTGTGCGGCGCGTGATCGGTCACAATGATGTCGATGGTGCCGTCTTCCAGCGCTTCGATCACCGCATCCACGTCCCGTTTGGAGCGCAGGGGCGGGTTCATTTTCCAGTTGGCATCCATCCCGGGGATATCTTCTTCGGAAAGGAGCAGGTGATGCGGGCAAACTTCGGCCGTTACCTTCACGCCGATCTGCTTGCCCAGCCGGATCAGCCGTACGGATTGCTCCGTGCTTACATGGCAGACGTGATAGTGTACGCCCGTCGCTTCCGCCAGCAGGATATCGCGGCCTACGTGGATCGCCTCCGACTCGTTCGGAATCCCCTTCAGCCCGTTCTTGTCGGCGAACGTTCCTTCGGAAACCGGAGCACCGGCTACCAGCGTCTCGTCCTCGCAGTGGGCGACGATCGGCATGCCGAGTTCAGCCGCCCGCTTCATCGCGTCTTTCATCATCCGGGCGCTCTGCACCCCGACTCCGTCATCCGTAAACGCCACGACTCCAGCGTCTTTCAAAGCTTCGAAATCGGTGAGTTCGCGTCCTAGCTGGTTGCGGCTGATGCATCCGTAAGGAAGAACTTTCACGCCGTTCCCTTCGTTTTCCGCTTTCCCCTGAATGAGCTTAACCGTTTCGACGGTATCGATTACCGGCTTCGTATTCGGCATGCAGGCGATCGTGGTGTAACCGCCCCGTGCCGCGGAGCGGGTGCCGCTGGCGATCGTTTCTTTGTGTTCGAAGCCCGGTTCGCGCAAATGCACGTGCATATCGATAAAGCCCGGAGATACAAGCTTGCCTCCCGCTTCTATAACCTCATGTCCGGTAGTGTCGGGGAGCTCCTCCCCGTTTGTGATCGCCGCGATTTTGCCGTTGTCCACCAGCACATGACCGGTCGTTTCCTTACCGGAGGCGTCCAGCATTTTTCCGTTTAAAATCCACATTCCCATGCCGTTTTCCTCTCCTCTATAGAAAAGCGGGTAGCTGCTCTCGCCGTTTGCCGCTTCTGATTTTGTTCCATTCGTCCACGCCGTTTTCACTTTGCGGCCGTTTTTATGCTTCCCTCACGAACCGCTTTAGCTGAGTGTCCGTTCGATTACGGCCATGCGGACGGGTACGCCGTTATGAATCTGGGTGAAAATTTTGGAACGGGCGTGTTCCACCAGCTCGTCGTCAAGCTCCACGTTCCGGTTGACCGGAGCCGGGTGCATGATAATCGCGTGCGCCGGCATCTGCTGCAGCCGCTCCATCGTAAGGCCGTATTGGGCGCGGTATTCTTCCGCGGAAGAGATCATGCCCTTCTCGTGCCGTTCCAGCTGGACCCGGAGCATCATGACCACGTCCGCCTGCAGCGCTTCTTCCATCGATACGTAAGGAGCGTAAGCGGCAAACTCGGGCGCCTGCATGTTGGCTGGTGCGCAGAACTTCACGTTCGCTCCCATTTCGCGGAGCGCCCACAAGTTGGAGCGGGCCACCCGGCTGTGCAGAATGTCTCCGACGATGGAGACCGTAAGACCCCGCAGTTCGCCGAAGTGGCGGCGCATGGTGTACAGGTCGAGCAGCGCCTGCGTCGGATGCTCGTTGTTGCCGTCCCCGGCGTTGATCAAGGGGACGCTGATTTTCTCCGCGAGCTCGGCCAGCAGACCGACCGGCTTCAGCCGGATCACGCCCGCGTCGATTCCCATCGACTCGAGGGTCCGGACCGTGTCGTAGATCGACTCGCCTTTCTGTACGCTCGATTCCGCCGCGGAGAAATTCAGCACCTCCGCTCCCAGTCTCTTCTCCGCCATTTCAAAGGAGAATCGGGTCCGCGTGCTGTTTTCAAAAAAAAGATTCGAAACAAAAGTTCCCTTCAACCGGTTCGTTACTTTATCGGGATGATTTTCCCAGAAATCCGCGCGATCCAAGATTCCTTTGATTTCAGGAGCGCTGACCCCTTTCAGTCCGATGAAGTGATTCGCTGTGCGTGTTTTGACGGCTCCCATCATTCGTTCCCCCTCTGCTGCTGTATAATGACCACCCGGTCATGCTCGTCTACTTCTGTCAGGTGAACTTCGATTTTCTCAAGCTTAGAGGTCGGCACGTTCTTGCCCACATAATCGGGCCGGATCGGCAGCTCCCGGTGTCCCCGGTCCACGAGTACCGCAAGCTGGATCATCTCGGGTCTTCCCAGGTCGATCAGAGCGTCCAGCGCGGCCCGCACCGTACGGCCCGTAAAGAGCACATCGTCGAACAGGATGACCTTCTTACTCTGAATGTTCAGGTTATCTCCGCCGGCCACCGTCTCCACGGACCGTACCTTCACCCGGTCGTCGCGGTAGGAAGTAATATCGATCTCCCCGACCGGAACCGGGACGCCTTCGATTTCCTGAATTCTTTCCGCCACCCTCTGGGCGAGATAGATGCCCCGTGTACGGATTCCGATCAGCATACAGTTGCCGACTCCTTTGTTCTTCTCCAGTATTTCGTGGGCAATCCGGGTCAAAGCCCTTCTTACTGCCATTTCATCCAGCAGCACATGCATGTGTTCGCTCATGTCGACTGCCTCCTTCTGTCGGGTACGTGTTTCTCGAATTTCGGCCATAAAAAAACCTCCTTGCTCCGAAGGCAAGAAGGTTAGCGCATGTGCAGAAACAGACGGGTGCTTGGAACCGGAGGAAGTTACAGCTAATCGCCGCAATTCGCTCTCCCCCGGAGTCTGCTCCTGCTTAAACGTTGACCTTGCCAGCCTCTCTGGACTGATTTTAAAGGTACCCTATTCACTTGAAGCCCATTATCCCACTTTCGACAAAAGAAGTCAACCGTAAAAAACATTCTTTTGCATACGTCTCCGGGTGTTTGACCCCATTATTTTGAGGTGGTCCTGCGTATCCTGTCGTTTTTTCGGACAATCTATCGCGTAAGCGCTTTTCATCTGCTATGATGATAAAGATAAAGTACCCCAGGAGGAGTGGAAGTATGACACAGATGAATACCGAAGAAATTATCCAGTTTATTAAGACCAGCCAAAAGAAGACACCCGTGAAAGTATATGTAAAAGGAAACCTGGAAGCCGTTGATTTCGGAACGGGCATCCAATCCTTCATCTCCGGTAAAAGCGGCGTCCTTTTCGGCGAATGGACGGACATCCAGGCCATTATCGAATCCAATCAGCAGAACATAGAAGATTATGTGGTCGAGTCCGACCGCCGCAACTCCGCCATTCCTCTGCTAGACCTGAAAGGCATTAACGCGCGTATCGAGCCCGGCTCCATCATCCGTGACAAAGTCTCCATCGGCAACAACGCCGTTATTATGATGGGCGCGGTAATCAATATCGGCGCTTCCATCGGCGAAGGCACGATGATCGACATGAACGCCATCCTCGGCGGACGCGCTCAAATCGGCAGCATGTGCCATATCGGTGCCGGAGCGGTTGTAGCCGGAGTGATCGAGCCTCCATCCGCACAGCCTTGCGTGGTTGAAGACGATGTGCTGATCGGAGCAAACGCCGTTATCCTCGAAGGCGTGCGCATCGGTCAAGGTTCCGTTGTAGCCGCGGGTGCCGTCGTGGTGGAAGACGTTCCGGAGTTTACGGTTGTAGCCGGTACGCCTGCCCGTGTCATCAAGAAAGTCGACGACAAAACGAAATCCAAAACGGAAATTCTGAAAGAGCTCCGCGAGTTGTAGGACTCAGCAGGTATTACGTTCACGTTCCGCTTGTACATAAAAAGAACAACACCGGCACGCGCGCATCCTTCCTGAAGGCAGGCGGAATGCCGCTGCTGTTTTGGCCCAGCGCTTCCGGCGCCGGGCCCTTTTTCAATCCTGCGGACTTACTTTTAAACGAAAGAAGGAGAGAACCACTGTGACCAGCCCGTTTATTGAACTGCGGCGCGAGCTTCACCGGATTCCCGAACCGGGGTTCCAGGAATTTAAAACCCAGCGCAAGCTCCTCGATTATTTGGAAACTCTTCCACAGGAACGGATGGAAATCCGCACGTGGCGAACCGGTATCCTCGTGTATCTCAAAGGGACGAACCCTACGAAACGGTTCGGGTACCGGGCCGATATGGACGGTCTTCCGATTCCGGAAGAAACGAGCTATGCGTTTCAATCCGAACATCCCGGATATATGCATGCCTGCGGGCATGATGTGCATATGTCCATCGGCGCCGGCCTGGTGACTCAGTTTGCGCAGCGTCCGATGAAAGACGATCTCGTCGTCGTGTTCCAGCCTGCGGAAGAAGGCCCTGGAGGTGCGCTCCCGATGCTGGCGTCCGCCGAGCTAAAGGACTGGATGCCGGAGCAGATGGTCGGCCTTCATATCGCGCCGGAATATCCCGTCGGCACTATCGCGGTCAAGCCCGGCATCTTGTTCGCCAACACGTCCGAGCTGTTTATCGACCTTAAGGGCAAAGGAGGCCACGCGGCATATCCTCATCTCTCCAACGACATGGTCGTCGCAGCCTCCCAGCTCGTCGGACAGCTTCACTCTATCGTGTCCCGCAACATCAACCCTCTCGACTCGGCCGTTGTCACGGTCGGCAAAATGAGTGCGGGTACCAAGCAGAACATCATCGCCGAGAACGCCCGGCTGGAAGGCACGATCCGCACTCTCTCCGCCGGATCCATGCAGCTGATTAAATCGAGAATCGAAGGAATCGTCCGCGGTATCGAATCTTCATTCGACTGCACGGCGTCCATTGATTGGGGCTCCAATTACCTTCAAGTGTATAACAATGAAGAGCTGACGCTGGAATTTATGGACTGGCTGCAAAAATCGGATACAGCCGCCGGAGCCGGCGGCTCCCCTGCTGACGAATCCGTGACCGGCACCGCCGGCGTCCAAGCCGCCGCCGCTACCGTGCTGGAACCGACGTTAGACTCTTCTTCCTGGTCGGAGCCGCAAATCCCCGTTCGCCTGTACGAATGTACCGAGGCGATGACCGGAGAGGATTTCGGCTATTTTCTGGAGAAAATCCCGGGCTTTATGTTCTGGCTCGGAGCCGAAACGCCTTACGGCCTGCACCACGCCCGCATAGAACCCGATGAAAGAGCCATCGGTATAGCCATCCGGACGGTGGACAGCTACCTCCGCTGGAAATCCGCACAGTCCGTTTAAAAAAATCCCCTTTATCTTCCCTCTGCCTTGCGGCGGGTGTGATAAAGGGGATTTTTTGTTGGCGGCACTCGGAACGGCGTCAGCTCCGGTCGAGTTTGCGGACGAAGGCTTCCAGCCGGTCCAGCGCCCCGTCCAGCACTTCCATCGAGTATGCGTACGACAGCCGGATGTAGCCTTCGCCCAGCGGCGAAAACGCATCGCCCGGAACGACGGCCACCCGCTGCTCTTCAAGCAGTCTGTAAGCGAACTGTTCCGAGCCGAGCCCGAACCGGGCAATCGACGGGAACAGGTAGAAAGCGCCCTGCGGTTTGACCGCTTCCAGCCCCATCGCCTGCAGCCGGCCATACACATGTTCCAGTCTTTTCTCGTAAGCCTGGCGCATCGGAAGAGCATCGTCACGGCCCGCGGTGAGTGCCGCGATTGCCGCATACTGCGAGATAGAGCTCGCGCAGGTGACGTTGTACTGGTGCACCTTGACCATGTGCCGGGTCAAAGCTTCCGGGGCAAACGTAAAGCCGATCCGCCAGCCGGTCATGGAGTGGGATTTCGACAGCCCGTTGATCACGATCGTCTTCTCTCTCATGCCCGGCAGAGCCGCTATGGAAGCATGCTCGGCTCCGTAGACCAGCTCGCTGTATATCTCGTCGGAAATGATATAGAGGTTCCGGCTTTCCAGCAGAGCCGCAAGCTCACTCAGTTCCGCCTCCGTCATGATCTGACCCGTCGGATTGCTCGGATAGCCGAGCACGACGCAGCGCGTCCGCTCCGTCAAATGAGGCTCCAGAGCGGCCGCGGTCATCTTGAACTCGTACGGCCGCGTGTCCACATATACGGGCACTCCGCCGCAAAGACGGATCAGCGGTTCGTAACCGGGATAAATCGGGCCCGGCAAAATAACCTCCGCCCCCGGTGTCAGAATAGTCCGCAGCGTAATGTCGAGCGCCTCGCTTGCCCCCGTCGTTACGATGACTTCGCTGCCTCCGTCATAGGACAGCCCGTATTTGGAACCGACAAAGTCGGCCGCGGCTTTCCTGAGCTCCGGAAGCCCGGCATTTGGCGTATACACCGTCCTGCCTGCCTGGATGGCTTTCTGCGCGGCTTCCGCAATGTGGGCGGGCGTCGGAAAATCCGGCTGCCCCATCGTCAAAGCCAGCGCATCCGGCATCGCCGCGACTTTATTCGCAATTTTACGGATACCCGAAATTTGAATTTCTTTTACCTGCGGATTAATGATTGGTTCCATGCGGAATGCTTCCCCTCTCCAAGGTTCGCTTATTTTAAAAAAGAGGGACCGGCTTCCGCCTGTCCCTGATCTTTCTTACAGATTGCGCAGGCGGTGAAGAAGATCCGCCATATCCTCCGGAATCGGCGCCTCGAATTCGAGCCGCTCCCCTGTCCGCGGATGAGTAAATCCGAGAATCTGCGCATGAAGCGCCTGACCGTCCATGGTCATCCCCTTGCTGCGGCCGTAAGACGGGTCTCCGACGAGCGGGTGTCCGATAAACTTGAGATGGACCCGGATCTGATGAGTCCGGCCCGTTTCAAGCTTAAGCTCCACCAGCGTATAGCCGTCAAACCGCTCCAGTACGGCAAAATGCGTCACCGCATGCTTGGAGTTTTTGTCCGTTACGGTGTACAGCTTGCGGTCGTAGCTGTCGCGGCCGATCGGAGCATCGATCGTCCCGTGGTCGTGCTGCAGGTTCCCGTGGACAAGCGCGACATATTTGCGCGTCACGCTGTGCTCCTTAAGCTGCTCGGCCAGACTTGCGTGGGCCTGGTCGTTTTTCGCGATCATCAGCAGTCCGGAAGTGTCCTTGTCGATGCGGTGGACGATCCCGGGTCTCATAACGCCGTTGATGCCCGACAAATCTTTGCAGTGATGCATCAGCGCATTCACCAGCGTACCGCTGTAGTGGCCGGGAGCCGGATGCACAACCAGCCCGCGCGGCTTGTTGATGACGATGACGTCCCCGTCTTCGTAAACGACGTCCAGCGGAATGTTCTCCGCGGCAATATCCAGCGGCTCGGGATCAGGAATCGCCAGATCGATGACCTGCCCTTCGGACAGCTTGTAGTTAGGCTTTACGCTCCGGCCGTCCACCAGGGCATGGCCGTCTTTAATCCACTGCTGGATTTGCGTACGCGACACTCCGTCCAAAGCATCGGACAGAAGCTTGTCGATTCTTTCGCCGTTCTGCTCCGCTTCAACCTGCCAACGCGTCGGTTCGCTTTCCGTTTCATCCATTCCGTTTGGTTCCAAATCATAGTTGTTTTGTTCGCTCATGATGCCGTCCCTCTTTTTTCATTTTTCCAGCTGATGATCGAATCGATAAAAATCAGAATAACGCCGATGACGATAGCGGAGTCCGCAATGTTAAAGATCGGATAAATGTAGTCGACCGCTTTGCCGAAAAAGGAAAACTGAAAATGCAGCTGAAGGAAATCGACAACCTCGCCGAAAAGAAGACGGTCCAGAAAATTCCCGACCGCGCCTCCCAAAAGCAGAGCGAGCGCTAGCGACATCAGCTTTTGCCCGGCTTTACGGGTTCTGTTGAGATACAAAACCACTCCGGCTACGATCACCAAGGTGATCAGAATGAAAAACCAGCGCTGGTCCTGCAAAATTCCGAAGGCTGCGCCGCGGTTACGGTGCGAGGTGAGCTGGAAAAACTCGCCGATCACCGGAATGGAGTCATGAAGCGGAATGTTTTTAACCACGAGCCATTTGGTACCCTGATCAATCAAAAACACGATAAGTGCAAGTAAATAATAATACAAAACGGGATTCCTCCTCTGACGACGGCTTGTCGCGTGTCGCCCGTTAAACGTTTGGCTGAGGTGCTTTCATTTTCCACACTAAAAAAGAGAGCCTTCGTAAACCCTATTGCTGCAGGCCACCTTCCGAAGGGAGATGTACCCCTATGCATATACTGACATCCGATCAAACGGATCGGCTCAGACAGCAGCTTCTTATCGAGAAAAAGGAACTTAAAGAGCAGTTAGAGCTAGACGAACACTTCGGAATGTCCCAGGCCATGGGCGAAAACACCGGAGAGCTGTCCACGTACGACAATCATCCTGCCGATATAGGTACGGAAATGTTCGAGCGGGAAAAAGACATCGCTCTGCTGGAAAATGCCGAACGCCACCTCGATCAGGTCAATCTCGCGCTGGAAAGGTTAGCTGCCGGCACTTACGGGATTTGCATCGAGTGCGGCCGGACCATTCCTTACGAGCGGCTTAGTGCGATTCCGACAACCCAATACTGCCTGGAACATGTGCCGAACCGGCATGCTTCCGACAGAAGACCGGTCGAAGAAGAATTTCTCGCCCCGCCTTTCGGACGGACCAGTCTGGACGAACGCTCCGACCAGAACCAGTTTGACGGCGAAGATGCCTGGCAGATCGTAGAAAGCTGGGGCAATTCCGACTCTCCCGCCCTGGCGGAAGATCCGAACATCGGCGACTATAACGCCATGTATGTCGAGGCAGACGAGCTTGAAGGCTATGTCGAGCCTTTCGAAAGCTTCCTTGCCACCGATATTTACGGCAATCATGTATCCGTTATTCGTAACAAGGCGTATCGGTCCTATATGGATAACCAAGAAGGCGATCCACTCCTTGAGCCCGATTATACATCGGAAGAAACGCAGAGCTGAACTAGCGGCTCTGCGTTTTCCTTTGTAAGGGGCGGGGCCGGACGGGCCGGCTCCCGGCTCGCGGTTTTCCGATTTTCCGCCTAACCGGCTCAATAAAACCGGCGCCCTTCCAGCTGAAACTGGACGTACTCCACGAGATCCGCAATGTACTCGCCGATAATGGGCAGGTTCAGAGCGCCCAATGCTTTCAGGGCATAAAGAATAGTACCCGCGAAAACGGTAATGCCGAGACCGAGTCCGACTCCCCGGGAAATTCCCGCTATAAGGTTCCCGACGATCAGCTTGCGCGGCCTATTCATCAGCGCCACATAATCGGCAATCTGCGTCCGTTCGATATGGGCCGCGATTTCGGTCACTTTCTCATGGATATGATGAATGAGCCGATTTTCCTCGTCGACCGTAAGAGTGTCCTGGACCGGCAAATCCGAATCCGCAAGCTCTGCTTGTGAATCCGGAGGAAGTCCGAGTTTAGCGGGATTGTTCCGGTCGTTCCGTTCTTCGTTCAGGTTATCCATGAAATCGCTCCTGCAGATCTGGTATTCCCTATCACCACACGGCGGCGAATTCCGTTACCTGGACTGCGTTATTCGAGGTGGGAAACCACTTCCGCACATCTGGCGCACAGAGTCGGGTGTTCTTTGTTCTGCCCAACTTCCGGTGTGACTATCCAGCAGCGTTCGCATTTCTCGCCCTCGGCAACGGATACCTGCACGGCAAGATCCGGGGCCTCGTAGCTTCCTTCGGGCGCTTTCTCGGACGGATCATGCAGGTTTGCGGCCGATACGATGAAGAGCGTATCCAGCTTGTCAAAACCGCTAAGCAGCTTGAAAGCCGCATCGCTCGGATACAAATCAACCGCCGCGCTCAAGGAGTTGCCGATCGTTTTGTTCTTGCGCGCTTCTTCCAGCGCTTTCAGTACTTCGTCGCGGATGTTCAGGAAGCCGTCCCACTTCTGCTCCAGCTCCCGGTTATACACATCCGTACGGACTTCCGGCAGTTCGCTGATCTGCACGCTGTCCAGCTCCACGCCCGGAATGTACTTCCACACCTCGTCGGCGGTATGCGGCAGAATCGGCGCAATGAGCTTTGTGATAGCAAGCAGGGCGTCGTAGAGGACCGTCTGCGAGGCTTTGCGGGCGGAATCGTCGGCCGCGTCCGCGTACAGGCGGTCTTTGATGATATCGAGATAAAACGAGCTCATCTCCACGGCGCAGAAATGATGGACCGCTTGATAGACAACGTGGAACTCATACGCGTCGTAGGCTTTGATCACTTTTTCCGTCATCCGGTTGAGGCGGATAACCGCATATTGATCCAGCTCGCTCATTCGGGCGAAATCCACCCGGTCCTTAACGGGATCGAAGTGGCTCAAATTGCCCAGCAGGAAGCGGAGCGTGTTGCGGATTTTGCGGTACACTTCCGTGATCTGGTTCAGAATGTTGTCCGAAATCCGAACGTCGGACTGATAATCCACCGAAGAAACCCACAGACGCAAAATATCGGCGCCAAGTTTGTTGCACACTTGGCTCGGATCGACGGTGTTGCCGAGCGATTTGGACATTTTGCGCCCTTCTCCGTCCAGAGTAAAGCCGTGGCTGAGAATTCCCTTGTACGGGGACTGTCCTTTGACCGCCACTCCCGTGATCAGGGAAGAGTTGTACCAGCCGCGGTACTGGTCGGAGCCTTCCAGGTACAAATCCGCCGGCCACTGCAGTTCGGGACGCTTGGCCAGCACGCCGGCATGGGAAGAACCCGAATCGAACCAGACGTCCATGATGTCCGTTTCTTTGCGGAAATCGCCCTGGCCGCATTCCGGGCAGGAAAGCCCTTCCGGCAGAAGCTCTTTCTCCGTCAGTGTGAACCACGCGTTGGAGCCTTCTTTTTCAAAGAGGTTCGCCACATGCTCGATAGTCTCATCGTTCACGATTGGATGATTGCAGCTGCGGCAGTAGAAAATCGGAATCGGTACGCCCCACACGCGCTGGCGGGAAATACACCAGTCTCCACGGTCCGCGATCATGTTGTGAAGACGAATCTCACCCCAAGCCGGCGTCCATTTGATTTTTTTGATCTCTTCCAGCATTTCACTGCGGAATTTATCGATAGACGCAAACCACTGCTCCGTCGCCCGGTAAATAACCGGCTTTTTCGTACGCCAGTCATGCGCGTATTGGTGATTAATGGAGGAAGCGTGGAGCAGATGCCCGCTGTTTTCCAGCCATTCCAGAATCATTTTGTTGCCTTTTTCGTAAAAAACGCCTTCCAGCCCCGGCGCTTCCGCCGTGAAATGTCCTTGATCGTCCACCGGACAAAGAACGCCGATCTTGTATTTCTGCCCGACGATAAAGTCGTCCTCACCGTGGCCGGGAGCGGTATGAACGCAGCCTGTACCGGCTTCCAGCGTAACGTGCTCGCCCAGCATGACAAGCGACTCGCGATCGTAGAACGGATGCTTGCAGGTCACGTTCTCCAGCTCGCTGCCTTTAACCGTGGATACGATGCTGTAGTCCGTCCACCCGATTGCTTTCGCGGCCGATTCGAGGAGTCCTTCGGCCAGCACGTACTTCTTGCCGTTTACCTGCACGACCGCATACGTGAAGTCCGGATGAACGGAAATACCGAGATTTGCCGGAAGCGTCCAAGGTGTCGTCGTCCAAATGACGAAGGCGGCATCCTGCGGAAGCTTGCCTTTGCCGTCCGCTACATCGAAAGCGACATAAATGGACGGGGACGTTTTTTCTTTGTACTCGATCTCCGCTTCCGCCAGAGCGCTCTCCGAAGACGGGGACCAATATACCGGCTTCAAGCCTTTGTAGATATATCCTTTTTTCACCATCTCACCAAAAAGACGGATCTGCTCCGCCTCATATTCCGGCTGCAGCGTAATGTACGGATGGTCCCAGTCTCCGCGGATTCCGAGACGTTTGAACTGTTCCTTCTGCCGCTCTACCCACTGAAGCGCGTATTCTTCGCAATATTTGCGGAATTCGGCAACGGACATTTTCTTGCGGTCCACTTTGCCGCCGTTGGCGATAGCCTGCTCGATCGGCAGTCCGTGCGTGTCCCAGCCCGGGACATACGGCGCGTCATAGCCCTGCATTGTTTTGAAACGGACGATAATATCCTTCAGAATCTTGTTCAGCGCATGACCGATATGAATGTCCCCGTTGGCATACGGAGGACCGTCGTGCAAAATGAATTTCTCCCGCCCTTTGCGGCTTTCCTGTACTTTCGCATAAATGTCGTTTTCTTCCCAATGCGCCTGCATTTTAGGCTCCGCCTGGGGCAGGTTGCCTCTCATCGGAAATTCAGTTTTGAGCAGCTGCAATGTTTTTCCGTAATCCAAATCCATTCACTCCCTAGTCTTAGTACGCTGATCCCTTCCGGGACAAATTCCCTTGCTCTCTAAAATGCAAAAAAACTTCTCCATCCCAAAAGGGACGAGAAGTTAAGCTCGCGGTACCACCCTTGTTAGACCGTTCCGGCCCCGTTGTCATCGCCCGCCTGCAGAGACAAAGTTTCCGCATGGAAGAAATGACGACCGGTTGTCAGTCTCACTCGACGAATCGATAACGGAATTACCCGATGCTCCCTACTTCGCTTTTCAAGAGACGCTCCTGGGGGATTTTCGTCCGCTGCAGAGATTAGGCTCACACCCACCCTAACTCGCTGACACTGCTGTACGGACTACTTGGCCCAGTCATCGCTTTACGAAAGATTCAGTTACCCGAAGTATATCGAATCCGGGTCCGGTAGTCAATGAAGCCCGGCCGTGTTGAACGTCTACTTCTCGAGTTCAAGCACCTTATCGTGATCGAGCGTCTTCCAGGCTTCGTCCTGAAGAAGCTCCAGCTGCGCTTCAAGCAGAGTGCGGAAGCGTGTCCGGTAAATGCTGGCCTGCTTTTTGAGCTCTTCGGTCTCCATCGAAATTTTGCGGGAACGCGTCAACGACTCGTTAATGATCCGGTCGGCGTTCTTCTCGGCTTCTTTGAGGACGAGCTGCGCTTCTTTCTTCGCGTTGTTCTTCACATCGTCGGCGGCTTCCTGCGCGACAATAATCGTTTTGCTCAACGTTTCTTCAATATTGGAAAAGTGATCCAGCCGTTCCTGGAGCGCCAGAATTTGGTTTTGCAGCTCTTTGTTTTCACGGATAACGGCCTCATAGTCTTTGATGACCTGGTCCAGAAACTCGTTCACGTCATCTTCGTCATAGCCCCGGAAAGAGCGCGCAAATTCTTTGTTATGTATATCGAGTGGTGTTAAGGGCATGGTGCACCTCCTAGAATGTTAACCGGTGGAGAGTTTGTACGGTTCCGTTAAGAAATAGAATTTCGACAGAAAAGCGAAAAATCCTTTATTCCTCGCACTTAAAAATAGGTTAAACGTATTTGCCCACTTTCATGCGCGTTCTGCCTTTCTTCGTCACTCCTTCTATTTCCAGGACACGAAAACGCCCGAAGCCCTGCAAAGAAACGACGTCGCCTTCCTGCAGGGGGACGCTCGGATTCTCTTCGGGCTTCCAGTTCACTTTGCATTTGCCGGCTCCGATCGGAATGAGAGCCTTGGCCCGGCTTAATTTGAATACATCGCTTACAATTCCGTCCAGACGGAGGGAAGCCACGGAAAGCGTCATTTCCTCCAGTTTGACTGCAGACGGCCTCAGCCGGTCGATCGGTAAAATTTCCGTCGTCACATGGACGCGATGCACTTGGCTGAGATTGAGATGAAGGTAGTCGGCCGCTTCTTCCGCCACGACGAAATGGCAGCCCTGTCCGGATACGTTAATATCCCCCACCTTGTCCCTTTTCATGCCGAGCCCCAGAATCGCTCCCATATAATCGCCGTGACTAAGCGACTGGAACTTGCTGTCGCCGGATTCTACGGACAGCACTCTCAGTCCCATGTCTTCGCCGGTAAGATCGAGGTAGTCCGGTCCCAGAATCGCCCTCTGCCGTTCGGCCTCCGGGTACCCGCCATCCAGGCGGCAGTTTACGTCGGGGTTGCGGTTGACCAGCGTACGAAGGATAAAAGCTTGCCGGGGATCGAGAAAGTCCGTCCGTTTCACTTTGTGATGAGCGGCGTTCTCGACCCATTCTTGGGCCCGGTCCACGAAAGCATGTTCATCGGGATGGAAATGCCCGTAGATTTCTTTAGCCACTAGAATATCCCCACAATGTAGCCGACCACAACCTTGAGGCCTGCGACGACGAGCCAGAATACCCCCATGGCAACGATCGGAGAAATATCAAGCGGGCCGATCGGCGGGATAAAGCGGCGGAATGCGCTCAGATATGGCTCAACGAGTTTCGCCAGCAGTTCGCCGATAAAGCTCTCACGTGCATTCGGAAACCAGGAAAGCAGCACGTAACCGAAAATCATATAAAAGTAAATTTGGGCCAATGTATCGATTAACCCGTAAATGTTCATGACCAACCGCTTTCACCTCAACCTTTTTGTCCAATGCTAAGCTTCATGCAGAAAATCCGAGATCGATCCCTGAATTTCTACGGAATCCGGGGCGCACAAGAAAATATTCGGCCCGATCTTGGAGATCGATCCGTTCAGCGCGTAAACGGTCCCGTTCAGGAAATCGAAAATTCTTACCGCTTGTTCGGGACGAACCCGCTGCAAATTTACGACGACGGTTCTGCGGGAACGCAGATGATCCGCAATCTCCTGGGAATCGTCGAAAGAATGAGGCTCATGAAGCACAACGCGGCTGTTTTTCTGCGAATGAATGCTCACAATGTTATTTTTACTCTGTTTCGTACGTTGTTCCTGCACCGGGGTTTCAGGTTCTTCCGGAGTTTCCACAATTCTTTCCCGTTCTACAACCTCTTCTTCTTCCTGCAGTCCGATAAAATTCATGAATTTATTCATAACGCCCATCCGACGCTCCTCCTCTGTGGAAAAGATGGTATTGATTCAAGACTTTCCGACAAGTACGGTACCTAAACGCACCCAAGTTGCGCCCTCTTCGATCGCCACTTCAAAATCTCCCGACATGCCCATGGACAAATGCCGCACGGGTTCCGGCAGAATATGCTTCGCGTTGAGCTCGTCCCTCAGCTCGCGAAGCTTCCTGAATACGGGCCGGGTCGCTTCCGCTTCGGCTTCCAGCGGGGCCATCGTCATCAAACCGACGATCTCAAGATGCGGGTATTGACCTAAAGCTTTCGCGAATGATTCCAGTTCTTCCGGAGGCAGTCCGTATTTGGATTCTTCACCGGAAACGTTCACTTGTATAAAACATTTGACGGAAAGATCCCGCTTGGCGGCCTCTTTTTCCAGCTCTTTGGCAAGCGAGACTCGATCCAGAGAATGGATATACGCGAATTTACCTATGATGTCCTTCACCTTGTTCGTTTGCAAATGCCCGATAAAATGCCAGTCTCCCCGTTCTCCGAGAGCTTCCCATTTCTCTTTGGCATCCTGCCAGCGGTTCTCTCCCACTTGTGTTAACCCATGGTCAAGAGCTTCGCGCGTGGCTTCCAGAGATACATATTTCGTAACCGCGATCACGTTTATGTCTTCAGGGCTGCGGCCGGACCGCCGGCAAGCCGCCTCAATGCGGTGGTGCACATCTTCAATACGCGCCTGCAAATTCATCAGCAGCGGTTCACTCCCTCCATGCTGTCTATATGTGGACGAAGCCCGATCAGTCGTTTCTGAGACCGATCCAGGCTGCCATACGACCGGTTGAGCCCCCTTCTTTACGATGGGAAAAGAATAAATCGGTCGAACAGCTCGTACATAACTCAGTTACTTCTATATGCGACGACAAAATTCCTGCTTTCTCTAGAAATTGTCGGTTGCATTCCCGCAAATTCAACTGATATTTGCCCTCTTTACGAGGGATAACGACACTTTCCGTCTGTTTTTTGGAAATACCGGTATCCAAATGACTCTCGTAAACACGGCCCGCGACATAATTGTCCACTTCATAACAGCAGACGCCGATGGATGGGCCGATAACGGCATGGACGTCTTCCGGCCTGCTTCCGAAGGAACGGACCATGGAAGCGAGTGCGGCCGCGCCGATATTGAGGACCGTTCCCTTCCAGCCGGCGTGAGCGATTGCTACGACCCGGTTCACCGGATCGATCAAATAAAGCGGAACGCAGTCCGCGTACAGAGCGCAGAGCATAATCCCCTTCTCGGCGGTTATGAAGGCGTCCCTGTGCTGAATCGCTTCGGCGCGAGACATTCGTCCGCTTCCCCTCTGCCCCTTCCCGATGACCGCCGCCTCTTTGCCGTGCACCTGCTCACCAAACGTGAGCGCTTCAAAGGGGACTCCGAGCGCTGCGGCCAGTCTCCTCCGGTTCTCGATCACATCTTCGTCCGCATCGTTCACGTGCAGGCCCAGATTAAGCGAATCGAACGGAGCCGAGCTCACTCCCCCGTGTCGCGATGTAAATCCGGCCTGAACGAACGGAAAACGTTTCTGAAGCCTTTCCAATATAAAAAGCTCCGGTTCACCGGAATTTGATTTCTCGTGTACAAACGGTTCCACTGCTTGTCCCCTCCGTATCCCCGGCCTACAGCGGCCTTTTATGCTTGTTCAAGTTTACCATACCGGACATAAGACGACAAAAATTGGCGGTTCCGTGCTCACACGTAAGGGACGCTTCGTTTTCCAGCTTCTGCTTCGTCTAACGAAGCGCTCCAACGCGTGTCTATGCTTCTTCAGATCTTCTTTTATTACCCGCGGGAGCTGCGGTTGTAATCAACGGAATCGCTCTCTTCAACGGCCCGGTAGGTTTTGGCTTCATCCAGTTTGACCAGAACGACATCGGCCCCGATTTTGACGATATTTTTCCAGGGAATAATAAGGTCCGTTCCTCCTCCGAACAAACCGAAAAATTTGCTGCTGTTCGGAACGACAATGGAATCGATCCTGCCCTGGCGGAGCTCAAGCTCCAAGTCGCTGATCTGACCCAGTTTTTTGCCGTCCACAATATTGATAACGTCTTTCGTTTGAAAGTCGGATATTTTCATCTGCTTACCCCACGCTTTCAGGTTATTCGCCCGTTTATTCTAGTATATGAGGGTCCGGGCCAAAATGTCCTGCTAAACCAAGAAAAGCCCCTTATGTGGTCTAAGCGGGAATGAAGGCATAACAAAAAGCCCGGAATCCGGGCTTTCGATTGATGTGCGTGCAAATAAATGCGGCGGGCGGGAAACTATTCAGCTTTTGACATGTTTCTGCATCTGGGTGATTGCCGATTTTTCCAGCCTTGAAACCTGCGCCTGAGAAATTCCGATTTCATCGGCGACTTCCATCTGGGTTTTCCCTTCGAAAAAGCGCATGGACAAAATCATCTTTTCACGGGTGCCGAGTTTTCTCATCGCTTCCCGCAAAGCGATTCCTTCAATCCATGACATGTCTTTGTTGCGTTCATCGCTGATCTGATCCATTACATAGATCGGGTCCCCGCCGTCATGATAAATCGGTTCAAACAGGGAAACGGGATCCTGAATCGCGTCAAGCGCGAATACAACATCTTCTTTGGGCACGTTAAGCACTTCGGAAATTTCGTAAATCGTCGGCTCGCGTGAATTTTTGTTCGTTAAGCTGTCGCGGACCTGAAGCGCTTTGTAAGCAATATCCCGTAAAGAGCGGGAGACTCGAATCGGATTGTTATCCCGCAGGTATCTGCGTATTTCTCCGATGATCATCGGCACCGCATATGTTGAAAACTTCACGTTCTGGCCCAGATCGAAGTTATCGATCGCTTTCATCAGGCCGATGCAGCCTACTTGAAAAAGGTCGTCGACGAACTCGCCGCGGTTGTTGAAACGCTGAATCACGCTGAGTACCAGTCTCAGGTTGCCATTGACCAGTTTCTCTCTTGCGGATCGGTCGTTCTTGGTCTGCAGATTGGTGAACAGTTCACGCATTTCCACATTCGTCAGAACAGGAAGTTTGGCGGTATCGACACCACAAATTTCGACTTTATTTCGGGTCACGGTGATTTACCTCCCAAGGAGAAACATTACTGTTAATTATCTCCGCGACCGGTGTTTTTATGCGCCTTGAAGAGCGCTCTCCTCCTCTTGACAAGTGCCCGGGTGCTTGCTCTCTCCTGCCGCTGTTGGCTCGTATTCGCTTTCAATTTCCGATATTTTTTTTAAAAAGGACAGATTCGTCTTCCAATCGCCGCGATTATCCGTGGCACCTTAATTTTTCACGAAAGATCCGCACAAAAAAAGCCTACCACACGTGTGATAGGCTTTGACTTAAACCATTTTGTTAAATTCTTTACGCAGCCGCTTGATGATCCGCTTTTCCAGCCGGGAAATATAAGACTGGGAAATGCCTAGCTGATCCGCGACGTCCTTCTGCGTCTTCTCTTCGCCGTCCTGGAGACCGAAACGGAGTTCCATGATCGTCCGCTCCCGCTCCGTCAGCTTATCGAGCGCTTTATGCAGCAGCTTGCGGTCCACCTGCTCCTCGATGTTGCGGTAGATGGTATCGTTCTCGGTACCCAGCACGTCGGACAGCAGCAGCTCGTTTCCGTCCCAATCGATATTCAGCGGTTCGTCGAACGATACTTCCGTCCGTATTTTGCTGTTCCGGCGCAGATACATCAAAATTTCGTTCTCGATACAGCGTGACGCATAGGTCGCCAGCTTGATTTTTTTCTCGGGATCGAACGTATTCACCGCTTTAATGAGACCGATCGCTCCTATGGAAACCAGATCCTCGATGTTGATGCCCGTATTTTCAAATTTGCGGGCTATATAGACAACCAGCCGGAGGTTGCGTTCAATCAGCATGGCACGGATAGCCGCGTCCCCCGAGGGCAGTTTTCCAAGCAAATATTCTTCTTCTTCCCGCGTCAGCGGAGGAGGCAGTGCTTCACTTCCTCCTATGTAATAAATTTCTTCGCCTTTCAGTCCGAAAAAGATAAGAATCTTGTAATAAAAAATTAGCATCTGCAATTTCCATTTGACCCGCATAACCGCTTCCTCCCACTCATAACCTTTCTTTAGCCGGCAGCAACCAGCGTCGGATGAATAATGGCATGATATGCCCCGTCTCCGGAGAGTTGTCCTCCGTCCAGTCCAACCAGTACTTTCGTCGTTTCCACTTGACCGCTGCTGTACGTGATGATTACCTTGTCGGGTTTTATCGCCAGCATGAACTGTGTATTCCGGTTTACTCCCCGATAAGGCACCAGCCGCAGACGGTCCTGCCATACAAAGTCTTCTTCCGTTCCTATCGCCGTAATAATTTGTTCCACCTCGGCTGCACGGATTCGTTTGAGCCACGATTCCGGCAGCATACTCGAGAGCTGCGAAGCCTCCATGACCATCACCGGGGTCCGCGTCAGGGGATCGTAGAGCTGATTGCCCGTATCGATCAAGCCTGTACACCGGAAATCCGTACCGTCCACAATTACGCTTACTTCCGCCAAATGTACGGCCAGCTCTTCCTTCTTCTTTACTCCCGCCATTACCAGTCTGTGCAGCACCATAGATCCGGCTCCCACCACGATAACCGCCCAAGTCTCGATCCGGATACTGAACCTTGCCGCACCCGTCTGGCTGAACGAAATCCCGTTCATCACATCTCCCGATGTTTGAAACACGTAATTCAGGCCGAAAACGCCTCCCGCCGCCACAAAGTTCACCACATAGAAGGTTCCCGCGTTGCGCATAAAGCGCTGCAAACTGCCGTAACCGAAAGCCAGCCATACCATACAAAGTGACATAAGGATCTTCGCCGCAAAAGTAAACAAGAACGACAAGGAAGGTATGAACATGAGCAGCACATAAGATCCGCCCAGCACAGAGGATATCGCCAGTTTCCAAGGTTTAAAGGGCAATCGCCGCGTCCGCGCGGTTACCAGTAAAACGGCGGCATCCATGACGACGTTCATCAGGAAAATCAGATCCGCGTATACGACCAATTTTCCTCACCCCCAAGCGGATGAGATTAGTATATTAAAAGACGAATTCAAAGTCTGTCTAAACGTGCCGGAGTCCGCCAACTATTTTTGTCGCATAGTGGGGGAAAAGAAAAAGCCGTCACAACTGACCTTAGGTCAGTTGTGACGGCTTTTCCGGGAGGGCTCGGCTTGCTGCTCTCCACCTATGCCATTCCCGTAAGGGAATTATTTGTCGAGATTGTTACGCCCGCGGTTGCGCAGGAACGTCGGTACTTCCAGGTCTCCCGGTTGTCCGCCGAACGGCCGCAGATTGTTCACGCGCTGCTGAGTTTCAGCCGGAGTCTCCTGCTGCGGCGGCGGTTGTACGCCGCCTTGACGGCGGTTCTGCGGTTGAGGAGGCTGCTGCTGCTGCGGCTTGTCCTGGAACCCGGTAGCAATAACGGTTACCATAATCTCTTCTTTGAGATTCTCGTTGATTACCGCACCGAAAATCATGTTCACCTCAATGTCGGAGGCCGATGCCACGATATCTGCGGCTTCGTTCACTTCATAGAGGCTAAGATTTGTACCGCCCGTGATGTTCATCAAAACGCCGCGAGCACCCTCGATAGAGGTTTCAAGCAGTGGGCTCATGATGGCCTTCTTGGCGGCTTCGGCGGCACGATTCTCGCCTGTCGCGATACCGATACCCATAAGAGCCGAACCACGCTCGGTCATAATGGTTTTTACGTCGGCAAAGTCCAGGTTGATAAGACCCGGTACGGCGATCAGGTCGGAAATCCCCTGCACCCCTTGACGAAGAACGTTATCCGCTTCGCGGAACGCTTCCAACATAGGCGTCTTCTTGTCTACGATCTCAAGGAGACGGTCGTTCGGAATAACGATAAGCGTGTCCACTTTTTCTTTGAGCGCCGCGATGCCCTGCTCAGCCTGAGCGGCACGTTTGCGGCCTTCGAATGTGAACGGGCGGGTGACGACACCTACCGTCAGCGCGCCGCATTCTTTCGCGATTTCCGCGATTACGGGAGCGGCGCCCGTGCCGGTTCCGCCGCCCATGCCTGCCGTTACGAAGACCATATCGGCGCCTTTGAGCGTGTTCATAATTAAATCGCGTGATTCTTCAGCGGCTTTCTTCCCCACATCGGGGTTGGCGCCGGCTCCCAAGCCGCGCGTTAATTTATCACCGATTTGGAGCTTATGCTCCGATTTGGCCAGATGAAGTGCCTGTGCATCGGTGTTCACCGTAATGAATTCGACACCCTGCACTCCATTCTCGATCATCCGGTTAACTGCATTACTGCCGCCGCCGCCCACACCGATGACTTTTATCTGGGCCAATTGTTCCATATCCAGATCAAATTCAAACATAGCAGTCAATGTCCCCCTAACTTAACTTTCCGTGAGCTGTACGCTCAAAATGGGTAACGTGCCTGTCGGCACGGTAATCGTAAGATCTCGCACAAAGCATGAAACGCGTTTTCGAAGCGTGTCTGTGCGTGTGCCCCCTCCACCGGCTGCGGATTGCAGAGCCGGCGGCGGGACACTTGTATCCATAACCGGGAAAGATGCTTTCAGAAACAGCAGAGCTTTTCCCGTCAGATAAATTCCTTAAGGAAATTTTTGACTTTATCGAACCAGCCAGGGCTCGCTTCAGTCTGGGGTGTTTTGACACTGGCAGGTTTGTTGGCCGTTTGCTTCTTGGGCGCCGTAACCGGACGGTTACGCAAAAACTTGCAAACAAACTGGATGATCCCCACTCCGCTTGTGTAAGCCGGGTCGCGTACTCCGATATAATCGGGCACTGCGATACGTACGGGAGCAGCCAGCTCTTCCTGTGCAATGACAAGAGTCCCCGGCAGGGACACGGTGCCTCCCGTGAGGACGTAACCTCCGGCGGGGTCGCTGTATCCTAACCGGCTGGCTTCTGCGCGGATCAGATGGAAAATTTCCTGAACACGGGGTTCAATGATATTCGCCAGATCGACCTGGGAAAATTCCTTGTCCACCTGGCTGCCGATCCGGTTCACTTTAAACACCTGATCCGGCGCGGAATCTTGAATCGTCGCGCAGCCGTATTTAAGCTTGATTTTTTCCGCAATGTCCATTTGGGTGCGGAGCCCGATGGATATGTCGTTGGTAATGAAATCGCCGCCGATAGGCAGCGTCGATGTTGCGACAAGATTGCCTTGATCGAAAACGGCAATCGTAGTCGAACCTGCTCCGATATCGACCAATACGGTTCCTATCGATTTCTCGTCCTTGGAAAGCGCAAGCTGTCCGGAGGCCAGTGACATTAATATAAGTCCTGCCACCTTCAGTCCGGATTTCTCAACAACGCGAAGCAGGTTATGTATGCCTGTTTTGGCTCCGGTAATAATCGTGGATTCGACTTCAAGCCTGACCCCGATCATCCCTCTTGGTTCGTGTATGCCTTCCTGGCCGTCCACTAAGTATTGGTTAGGTACTACTCCGATAATTTCGCGCTCAGGAGGCAGCGCTATGACTCTAGCCGCTTGTATAACCCGTTCGATATCTTCTTCGCCGATTTCGCGGTCTTCATTGGATACCGCCACAACCCCGTGGCTGTCCTGAAGAGCGATATGGTTTCCCGTTATCCCGACGTAAACATCAGAAATTTGTATGCCCACCATGCGTTCGGCATGATCGATCGCGGATCGGATCGATTGAACGGTCTGGTCGATATCAACGATGGCACCTTTGCGGATGCCTTCCGAGTCGGCTGATCCTACCCCTATTATATTAATGGTTCCGTTTACGACTTCCCCAATAATAGCACGAACTTTGGATGTACCGATGTCTAAACTAACAATGATGTCATTGTTGCTCAAGCTTTGGCACCTCCTGTTAAATGAAATCAGGGCACAGCCCGTCTGCTTTCTACTTATTCAACATGACGGCTGGTTTCCCTCTTTATTTCTACATTTTTTTTGTGAATGCTGTAATTCCTCTATTTTTGGTTCTAGACCGGGTAAAAATAGAATACCATAAAATCAATTCTAACACTAATTTAATAGGCTGGATAGTAATATTTTCCTGAGAAATCCCTGAAAAATTCATGAATGACGCGCCTTTCGTTCGGTTTTGGGCCGTTTGAAAAGCAGTGCGCTACCCTATCGATTCCTCCCTTAAAAAATTCATAGATTGCAGGGCGCAAGGATGCCTGTTACCAATCCCTTCCTTTAAATAAGAAGGTCTGTCAGGCGGGATTCACCTACTCGGGAGCAGGCGATCCCTTCGGGGTGTTTACGGCGTCGCTGCCGTCCCCCTTGCCGCCCGTGTCGGTCTTCCCGGACGTATTCTTCTTGGGCGTGGAAGTCGGTTTTACGCTTCCGTCCGGCTTCATAGTGGGTTCGGGCTTTTTGGTCGAGGCCGTACCGGTCTTGCCCTTGTTACCGGCGGAACCCGTATCCAGCGGCATGTGATCGTCTGTTTCCAGCAGCACCAGAATACCGGAATTCACTTCGCTTCCCTGCATGCTCGTGATGTAAGCGGACAAGTTCATAATTTTGTTCGGAAGATAACCGACCGTCGTCACGACTTCGAACTTGGTACGGGTATACATCTTGATCTTGTCCTTGTAGGCTTCCGACGGGTCGGGGCGTATCTCCGAAATGTCCGATAAATACCCGGAAGGAATGGATGCCAGGGCTTTGCAAAGAGCGATCCGGTTAGGATCGTTCTCAGTCCAGCCGGTCAAAATGGGCTTGTCCACCGGCATATCCTCTTTGGCGACGGGCACGGCGGAGCCGTCGGCGAGTACCGCCTGCTTCACGCCGTCCGCGCCGAACTGGAACGCTACGCGCGGATACTCATGCACCACGATGTTAATTTGTCCGGGAAAACGCTTGGAAACTTCAACGGACTGAACCATACGGAGTGCGGCAACCCTCGCGCGTACGCTCTCTGACCCGACCGCAAAAAAATGATCGCCGTTCCGGACGGCGGCGGCTTGTCCGATTTCCTCGGAAGAAAGCAGCTCGTTGCCTTGGATCTTGATTTCACTGACCCGGCTTAAGGACGAACGAAAAAAGAGTACGGCGAGAATCGTTACGAAAAACAGAAACAAGAGCGTAAGCAGCTTCCGGTTGGCGCGTGTCCTTCTCGGTTTAGGGTTCGGCAGCACCGGAACTTTATTCTCTTCTGGCAAGCCTGACACCCCCGCTTCCTATTGCATAGCCTTGTGAACGTGTAAAATCCTCTTATCCCCTCCTGTTGGCAGGAAGGGACTAGAGGCACTGCATTATTCACCGGTAACCGGCGCTTCGTCCGGTACGGGCGCCAGTCGCCGAATGCGGGCACCCAGCCGGGTGAGCATTTCTTCGATCCGGTCGTACCCTCTGTCGACATGGTGGATTTGCTCCACGACGGTAGTGCCGTGCGCGGCAAGCCCCGCTATGACAAGGGCGGCACCGGCCCGGAGATCGGTAGCCTCGACCGTAGCCCCGTAGAGCCTCGGTACACCGCGTATAAACGCCGAGTTGAAATCCACGCGAATGTCCGCTCCCATCCGGGTGAGTTCATCCACATGCTTGAACCGGCTCTCGAAAATGGTTTCTTTCATTATACTGATTCCATCTGCTAGGGAAAGGAGTACCATAACCTGCGACTGCAAGTCTGTCGGAAAAGACGGATGCGGCGCGGTTACGATACGCTCGACCGCACGCGGCCGAGCCGGAGCGTGCACGTTTATTATATCATCGTGCACCGTAATTTGAACACCTGCGCGTCTCAGCACGTGAATGGCGGCATTCAGATGCTGGGGGCATACTCCTTCCAGCGTTACGCTTCCCTTCGTGGCGGCGGCCGCCACCATGAAGGTACCGGCGACGATCCGGTCCGGTATGATCCGGTACGTGCAGGCATGTAAAGAGCGGACGCCACGTATAGTTATAGTATCGGTCCCCGCACCGATAATGTCCGCCCCCATCTCATTCAGGAAGTTTTGGAGATCCTGGATTTCAGGCTCCCGTGCGGCGTTGGAGATGGTTGTAATCCCGTCGGCCAGAACGGCCGCCATCATGATGTTCTCGGTGGCCCCCACGCTCGGAAAATCAAGCGTGATATCGGCGCCTTTCAGATCCTCGGCAGTGCAAATAATCGTGCTGCCGGATTCCTCGATCGTAACCCCGAGCGCCTGCAATCCTCTCAGATGGAGATCGATTTTGCGTTCGCCGATCGCACAGCCGCCGGGCTGATAAACCTGGACGGTTCCGAAGCGCGAAAGCAGCGGACCCATCAGAAAGATGGACGAACGCATCTGCTTCATCAGTTCTTCCGGAACGTGCGTGCTGTTCAAACTGGTTGTGTCCACCACAACCGTGTCTTCTTTATGCTCGGCGCTGCACCCCAGGGAACGGAGTATGCCGAGCATGACTTCAATGTCGAGCAGCTTCGGGACATTGCGCAGCGTGTGGGTTCCAGACGCCATTATGCTGGCTGCAAGAATAGGAAGCGCCGCATTTTTGGCACCTTGGATCCGTACGGCTCCCGAGAGGGGAATGCCACCTTCGATTACCAACTTCTCCAATGTCTCACCTCCGAATTACCTCTCGCCCATCACCAGTACCTCAGGCTGCAGCTCCACACCGGATTTCTCCCGCACGGTCTTCTGCGCCAAAGCAATGAGGGCCAGAACATCCTCGGCCGATGCATTTCCGGTATTCACAATGAAATTGGCATGCAGCGGAGAAATCTCCGCACCGCCCACCCGCGTGCCCTTCAAGCCCGCCTCTTCGATCAGCCTGGCGGCATGATTGCCCGGCGGATTGCGGAACACGCTGCCTGCGACGGCAAGTTGCAGCGGCTGCGTTCTGAGCCGGCGGTCCTTGTACGCCGCCATCGCGCCCGCGATCTCCTTCCGGTCGCCCGGCTGCAGTTCGAAGACCGCTTCCGTTACGATGCCTGGCAGTGTATGCAGCACCGAATGCCGGTAAGCAAACTGCAGATCGCTGTTCTGCATGGTGATCAACTCCCCTGTGTCCAGCAGCACTTCGGCCTGTTTAAGAATGCGTGACACATCAGAACCATGAGCCCCCGCGTTCATGTAAACGGCGCCTCCCACCGATCCCGGAATACCTCCGGCGAATTCGAGTCCCGTTAACCCTTCCTTGCCGGTCATGACGGATAACTTGATAAACGAGTAGGCTCCTCCCGCATAGACGGTGCTGCCGTCGAAACGCAGCGTCTCCAGAGCCCGGCTTAATTTGATAACAACGCCCCGGATCCCCTTATCCCCCACGAGCAGGTTGGAGCCGCGTCCGATTACAGTCCAGGGAACTTTGTGCTGCCCGAGCAGCCGGATCGTCTCAACCAGCTTCTGTTTATCCTGCGGAATAACGAGCAGATCGGCAGGACCGCCGATTTTCCAGGTTGTGTACGGTGCCAGCTTCTCGTTCTTCAGGACCTCACCCACCTGAGCCGCTTGCAAGTCTGAAATTAACTGGTGCATGGGAAAACCTCCTTCACAGAACTCAAGGTTGTAAAGCCCCTTACCCGGATTCTTCGGTTCCCGGTTATACGTACGTTACCGGCAAGAGCGGGAGTCGGTTCGGGCGGCTTTGCCTTAGGTGTCTGCCACGGTTATAGTGTAGTTTATGTTAAATCGGATAGAGTGTGACAATGGCCCATCCGGTTCGCTGCAAAAGCTTGATCGTGCAGCCTTCTAGGGCCGCCGTTGACCAGCGGATGCAATACGTTCAAGCTCCCGGAAGACAAGCGCGGCGGAATCCCGCTGGCCCATCCTTGCCGACTGCTTCGCCATATGTTCCCAACGGACGGAATCTTCCATAATTTTGTTAATTTGATCGAAAAGGACCCTGCCGCTTAAATCTTTCTCAAGCAGCGTTACGGAGCCTCCCTCGTCGGAAAGAGAACGGGCATTGTGCTCCTGATGATTGTTCGTCACGTTCGGCGACGGAATTAATATGGAAGGAATCCCAAGGGCGGTAATCTCCGCCATAGTAGACGCTCCGGCACGGTTTACGACAAGCTTGGACGCCGCCAAAACCTCCGGCATGTTATGAATGTACGGCAGCACTTGAAGATTGTCCGGAATCGAACCTGCCGCTTCCTGAATCCGCTGTGCGGTCGATTCGAAATAAGGCTGACCCGTTCCGAATACGAACCGCACACCGGGCAGTTCATGGACGAGCGGAGCCAGTTCGACCATCGCGTCGTTAATGGCTTTGGCTCCCCGGCTCCCTCCCACAACGACAACGAGCCTGGCGTCCGGCGGCAATCCGAGCGAGGAGAAGCCCCGGGCCGCGTCCGCATTCACCATGGACGTGGCGCGCGGATTGCCCGTGTAGACGACTCTTTTGGCCTGGGGGAAGATTCCTTCCGTCCCCCGGAAGCTGACGGCTACCGTCGACACGTAGCGGCTCAGAAAGCGGTTCGTAAGTCCAGCGATGGCATTCTGCTCATGCACGAGCGTAGGAATGCCCAGCTTGGCGGCCGCATAGAGTACCGGACCGCAAACATATCCGCCCGTGCCTACCACCGCATCGGGTTTGAATTCCCGGAGCAGGCTTTTGGCACGGCCCACACCGCGCAGAAAGCGCAGCACGGTTTTAACGTTGTCCAGAGACGCCAGCTTGCGACGGAACCCTGTAATTTCTACGGCTTCAAAAGGCATATCCAGCCCGGAACGCGCGACAATGTCGCGCTCCAGGCCGGAGCTTGTGCCGATGTATAAAAATTTCGAATCGGGGTGGTCCTGCAGGCATTGTTCCCCAATGGCCAAAGCCGGGTAAACATGACCGCCGGTTCCTCCCCCGCTGAATACGATACGCATTCGTTTCACCTCGAATAGCGGGATATGTTGAGCAGCACGCCGATCGACGTCAGCATCAGAGTAAGAGACGAGCCCCCGGCGCTGATAAGCGGCAGGGTTATCCCCGTAACGGGAAACATTCCGATCACGACGCCGATATTGATAATCACCTGCACGGCGATCATACCCACAATGCCGACGGCAACAAGACTGCCGAACGTGTCGGGTGCTGTAATAGCCGTACGCATGCCTCTCCACACGAGAATCGTGAACAGGATCAGGACGGCCGCACCGCCGATAAAACCGAGTTCCTCGGCGATGATCGAGAAAATAAAGTCCGTCTGGGGCTCGGGCAGGTAGCTGTACTTCTGCCTGCTCATTCCGAGCCCCAGTCCGGCCAGCCCGCCCGGTCCGATCGCGTATAGCGACTGGATGGACTGATAGCCCGCTCCCAGCGGATCGGACCACGGGTCCATAAAGGCCGTGATCCGCTGCAGCCGGTAAGGGGCCGCGATAATCAGACCGACGAAGCCCGCGACGCCAGCCATGGCAAGATAAGATAAATGAAGAATACGGGCCCCTGCCGTATAGATCACCAGCAGGGAAGCGCCGACCAGAACCGCCCCGGTGCCAAGATCCGGCTGCAGCATGATCAATCCGAAGGCAAGTCCCACCAGCCCCAGAGGCGGAAGCAGCCCTTTCGTAAACAGGGTGATCTGGGACTGTCTGTCGGACAACAGCTTGGCCAGAAAAACAATCATGCCGATTTTCATAAATTCGGAAGGCTGAATCCCGAACGACCCGATTCCGAGCCAGCTCCGGGCGCCGCCGCGGACCACGCCTATTCCCGGAATCAGAACCGCCAGCAGAAGGCCGAAACAAATGAGCAGGCCGACCTTCGCGTACTTTTTCCAGACCCAGTAGTCCGTGTTCATCGTAAAAAACATGGCCACGATACCGAGCACGGCGAACAGCAGCTGCCTTTTCAAATAATAAAACCAGTCGCCAAATTCACGGAAGGCCAGCACTCCGCTGGCACTGTACACCATAATTACGCCGATCGTCAAAATCAGCAGAGTCGAAACCAGAATCCATACATCCGGAGCGGAACGCGCTTTAGCCATAGAGACACCTCTTACGAATAAGAATATCGGGTGCCTGTAGCCTGAAACTAGGCTGACTGACGCTGCCGCAATCCGGAAGCGGACGAAGAAGGCTTGACTACCCGTTCCTTACAGATTATGCACGGACTCCTTAAACATGCGTCCCCGTTCTTCGTAAGAAGCAAACATATCCCAGCTGGCGCATGCCGGAGAGAGCAGAACGATGTCTCCCTCCCCTGCCAGCTTGCTCGCCGCCCGAACGGCTTCGTCCATCGCTTCCGTGCTGTTAGCAGTATCGACCGTTTCGATGGCGGTCAATCCGGCTTCTCGGGCAGCACGGTTTATTTTCTCGCGCGTTTCGCCGAGGGTTACGACGGCTTTCACGCGCGATGCCAGCAGCGGAATCATTTCTTTGTAGTCCGATCCGCGGTCCAAACCGCCGGCGATCAGTATGACGCTCCGGTCGAACGATTCGACGGTTTTCGTCGTAGCGGCGGGATTCGTCGCCTTCGAATCGTTGTAGTAGGCGGCGCCGCCGAATTCTCCAACGAATTCGAGGCGGTGTTCCACGCCGCGGAAAGTCCGCAGGACATCGGCGATCGCCTCGACCGGCGCCCCTACGCTTAAAGCGACGGCGGATGCCGCAAGGGCATTCTCGATGTTGTGAGAACCGCGAATGCCCAGCTCTTTGGCAGGTAAAATCGGGTATGTACCGCCCTCTGCATCCCGGTAAGTCAGCACGCCGTCCCCGGAAAGGTAAACCCCTTTGTCCAGCTCGCGCTGCGTGGAAAACAAAAGGACTTTCGAAGATACTTCACCGGCCAGCTTCCTGCATACCTCGACATCGGCGTTCAGCACCGCAACATCATCCTGCTTCTGATTCGCAAACAGCTTGGCTTTCGAGGCTACATAGTCTTCCATGGAGCCGTGATAGTCCAGATGAGTTTCGTATATATTGAGCAGGCAGGCGATTTTCGGCCGGAACTCCCGCGTGCCTTTAAGCTGGAAGCTGCTCAGCTCCACGACCATCCAATCGGACGGTTTCGCTTCCGCCGCCGCTTCCGTCAAAGCCCGGCCGATGTTACCCGCTACGATAGGGTTCAGCTTCCCCCGCTCCAGCATCAGGCCGACCATCGTCGTGGTGGTGGTTTTGCCGTTGCTCCCCGTAATCCCGATCATCGGCGCCGAGCAGATATGGTAGGCCACTTCCACTTCCGTTACCACTTCGATTCCGTGCTCGGCAGCCTGGACGACCGGCGGCGCCCCGTAAGGAATGCCGGGATTTTTGACGATAAGGGCCGTGTCCTCTCCCACCAGTTCAGGCGGATGCCCCCCGCAGACAACAGAAATTCCCAAGGCTTCCAGTTCGTCGGCCTCGGGACTCGTATCACGCGTTTTCCGGTCATTGACCGTTACGTCCGCTCCCATTTCATGAAAAAACTTGGCCGCCGCAACCCCGCTGCGGGCCAGGCCGAGTACGACCACTTTCTTCCCCCGGTACTCACTCGGATGCTTCATTTGCTACAACACCTCATTCATGTATAGTCCCAGTGCCGCCAAAACAAGACCTGCTGCCCAGAAAGTGGTGACAACCCGCCACTCGGACCAGCCGACCAGTTCAAAGTGATGGTGAATCGGGCTCATTCTAAAGACGCGTTTGCCTGTCGTTTTAAAGGAAATAACCTGGATGACAACCGATAAGATCTCAATCAGAAAAACGCCGCCGATAACCGCAAGCAGAAGCTCCGCTTTGGTCATGATCGCTACGGCTACCAGCCCCCCGCCGATTCCCAGCGAACCGGTATCGCCCATAAATACTTTTGCCGGGTGCGCATTGAACACAAGAAATCCGAGAACGCCGCCCACCATGGCCGCGGAAAAGATAGCCGCTTCCGGTTGAGTATTGTTCATCGCGATGATCGTAAAAGCGCCGAACGCAATCGCGCTCGTACCCGCAAGCAGCCCGTCAAGGCCGTCCGTAAAATTGACCGCATTGGATGCTCCGAGCATCAGGATCGTCATCAGAGGGAAATACAGCCAGCCAGTGTCGAAGGAGACGTCCAGCACGGGTACGAACAAAGATGTGCTGTGACCGGACGTAACAAGCAGCACGCAGACGACCGCGGATACGACCAGCTGGCCGATGAGCTTCTGCTTGGCCGTAAGGCCGAGAGAGCGCTTGAACACAATTTTGATATAGTCATCGAGAAAACCGACGAGTCCGTATCCAAGCGAGGCGATCAGCAAAATCCAAAGCTCGGTGTTGCTGTCGGCAAACCGGAGCGCCGCAATCGCGAGCGCGATCAGGATGATAATGCCCCCCATGGTCGGCGTTCCTTGTTTTTTCTGATGGCTTTGCGGGCCTTCCGTACGAATGGTCTGTCCGAACTTCAGTCTCCGAAGAAGCGGAATGAACAGAGGGCCCATGATAAGAGCGAGCAGAAATGCGACTCCCATCGTGAATAAGATCACTTTTAACTCCACGTTTGATATCCTCCTACAAGCTCTCCTGCCGGAAAGCTGCTCCGTGTTTCGATTCGGGTATAGAGACGGCAAGCGGTTAAGCCTGCCGATTCAGCAGCTGCCGGTCCATGCCGGATGAGTTTGCTCTTCTGCTTCTCTGACGGCGGCAGACGCCGCCAGGTTGCGGCGCCTCCGCCTATTTTGCGAGAAGCGCCTCCGCCACTTCCTCCAGCTTCATCCCGCGGGACCCTTTAATGAGAAGAAGATCCCCCGGTATTAATGCGGCCTGGAGCTCGGCGATTAATTCCGCTTTATCTTCAAACCAGCGGACACGATCCGGGCCGAACGATTCTTGCGCGGCTTCCGCGATCTGCCTGCCGAGCGGCCCGTAAGCATATACGCCTGCCAAAGCGCCGGGCGACAAAAGGGAGCCGATCTCCCGGTGATACCGGACCTCATCCTCGCCCAGCTCCAGCATATCGGCAAGGACCACATACTTGCGCGGATATCCTTCCAACTGCTCGACGAGCCGGATGGACGCCTTCATGGAGCTTGGGGAAGCGTTGTAAGCATCATTGAGTACGGTCACTCCGCCGGGGGTAAGAAGTTTCTCGATTCTCATGCCGGTCATCTGCATGCCGGCCAGCCCTCTGCGTATGTCCGCATCGGGAACTCCCAGTACGGTGCCGACGGCGATAGCCGCCAGCGCGTTGTCGACATTATGTTCGCCAAGAAGCGGAATATAGTACTTCTGCGCATCCTTGTCGCTTTCCGAACCGCGCGGATTGATCGAGAAATGGGTGCCCTCCCCGTCCATTTGGATAAAAGTCGGGTACAAATCGTTCGTATGACCGCGTCCGAAACGGATCTGGCTTAAACGTGCGGGCTGCTTCATTTCCGGAAGCACGAGCGGCAGAAGCGGCTCATCCCCGTGGAACACATAGGTGCCGCCGTCTTTGAGGCCGCTGAGAATTTCCGTCTTGGCGCGGGCAATCTCCTCGCGGGACCCGAGCTGCAGCAGATGAGCGTCCCCGATCATCGTAATGACCGCGATATCCGGCTCGGCGATTTCGGAGAGCAGCTCGATTTCTCCGCGCCCGCTCATGCCCATTTCGACCACGGCCACTTCCGTCGTGCCGTCAAGCTGGAGAAGCGTCAGCGGCAGTCCGATGTGATTGTTCAAGTTGCCTTTGGTTCTGTGTACGTTGTATACCGTACCGAGGACAGCCCCCATCATATCTTTCGTCGTTGTTTTGCCGTTGCTGCCGGTAATGCCGACCACTTTAACGTTCAAGGTTTTCCGGTACGCGTGCGCAAGCTTCTGCAGGGCGGAAAGCGTATCGTCTACCAGAAGAAGCGGCAGTCCTTCGGGGCGGCCTTCCTGCCGGCTTTCCAGCCACAATGCGGCCGAAGCGCCTTTGGCGGCGGCATCCGTCGCGAATTCGTGCCCGTCGAAGCGTTCTCCGACGAGCGGAACGAACAGGCTTCCGGGCGCGATCGTACGCGTATCTGTGGATACCGCGTCAATCAAGATCCCGCCGGCGCCGTTCTCCGTACCCCGCGGCATCAGAAGCTTCGCGCCTGCCAGCTCGGCTATAGCCGTTAAAGGAAGCTTTTTCATGAATGTAACCTCCTTAAGGCGGCACGGGCTATCAGCCTGTCATCGAAATCGTGCTTGACCCCGGCGATATCCTGGTAGGTTTCATGTCCTTTTCCCGCTATCAATACTACATCGTGAGGGCCTGCCTCTTCAATAGCCTTTTGGATCGCTTCCGGTCTGTCGACAAGAAGCTTGTAACGGCTCTCGTCCAGGCCCGCTTCGACCAGCCCGGGAACGATGTCGAGCAGGATCGCGCCGGGATCTTCCGTCCGCGGATTGTCCGAGGTGACATACACGTCGTCGCTAAGTTCCCCCGTCACTTTTCCCATGAGAGGACGCTTCGTCCGGTCACGGTCACCCCCGCATCCGAATACGCATCTGATCCGCCCCTGGGCGAATTCGCGTATGGAACCGAGCGCGTTCCGGAGACCGTCGGGCGTGTGCGCGTAATCCACCAGGACGAGAAACTCCTGGCCTTCATCGACAATCTCCATGCGCCCGTCCACTCCCGGCATCGTGCCGAGGCTTTCCCGGATTTGGGACAGAGAAAGTCCTTCGGCAAGGGATACGGAAATGGCTGCCAGCGCATTATAGACGTTAAACAAGCCTACGAGCTTCATGCGCATCGGCTCCGTTCCCGCAAAGGAAACCACATCGAATTCCGTTCCTTTGGCCGTAATGCGTATGTTGGATGCTCTGACGTCGCAATCCCGGTTAACTCCGTATGTAATGACTTCGGCCGCGGTCAACTTGGCCAGACGCTCCGCCGAAGGGTCATCCGCGTTTAACACCGCATACTGTTTATCTCCGGCGTCCCCTGTAAACTCGTTCCCCATGCGTGAGAACAGAAGTCCTTTGGCCGCCTCATATTTATCCATCGTTTCGTGATAATCCAGATGATCCTGCGTCAAATTTGTAAAAACGGCTCCGCGGAAACGGACGCCTTTGACCCGGCCCAGATCAAGCGCATGGGAAGACACTTCCATGACACAGTAGTCGGTGCCTTCGTCCGCCATAAGCCCGAAGGTGCGCTGCAGATCGGAAGCTTCCATCGTCGTGCGTTCCATCGGGATAAACTCCGAACCGATCTTGGCGGAAATCGTTCCCATGAGCCCCGTCCGGAAGCCCTGGTCCCGTAATATATGCTCGACCAGAAAACTTGTCGTCGTTTTGCCGTTCGTCCCCGTGATGCCGATCACTTTCATCTTCCGGCTCGGATACCCGTACACGCAGGCCGACAAAACCGACATCGCGTATCTGGCATCCTTAACGATCAACTGCGGAACATCAAGGTCCAGTTTCCGTTCCGTCACAAGCGCTGACGCCCCGAGATCTACCGCCTTCGGAGCGAAGTCGTGGCCGTCGGATACGAATCCGGGCACACAGACGAATAAATCACCGGGGCGTACTTGACGGGAATCGGTAGCGATGCCTGATATTTCTGTTGTCTCTTCACCTATGAGTTGACAAATTAAAAGCTGAGAAGCCAATTCCTTCAGCTTCATGTCAAATCGCCTCCCACCATTGGCACGTTTCATTTGCTATTCTATGTGTTCTTTCTATCAGTATGGACAAAAGCCTGACAAGAAAGAAGCGCCGAAACAATCAGCGCCCCTCTTTTTTGTCCATAGCGCCTTCCGGCGGATTAGATAAGTATACACGAATTGTTGAACCCCGGTCTACTCTCGTCCCCGGCTTCGGCGCCTGGCTGATCACCGTATTTCCCGTGCCGGACTTGGCAATCAGGAAGTCGGAATTCAGGTCTTCGTAGATATCCTGAACGGTGGCTCCCACCAGATCGGGCACTTCTACAATCGGCGTTTCGCCATATTTATATTTTTTGGCCAGCTGGTTTTTGTCCGGCTCCACTTTCATATACCGGAGCGCATCCTGCATGATGCTTTTGACCAGCGGCGCTGCGATCAGGCCGCCGAACTGGATGCCCTGGGGATCGTCGACAGCGGCATAAACAACCACCTTCGGGTTGTCGGCCGGAGCGAATCCGATAAAAGACACGATATGCTCATTCGGCGAATAGCGGCCGTTCACGACTTTCTGGGCCGTCCCTGTTTTGCCGCCGACCCGGTAGCCGTCGATGAACGCATTGCCGCCGGTTCCTTTCGCCACGACGCTTTCCAGCGCCTCGCGGACCTGCTTCGACGTCGCTTCCGAGATTACGGTATCCACCAGCTCCGGTTTGACCGTTTCTATCACACGCCCCGTTTCGGGCTCGATCCATGATTTGGCGACATGCGGCTTGAATAACTTACCCCCGTTAATCGCCGCCGAAACGGCTGAAATCTGCTGAATCGGCGTTACGGAGACGCCCTGTCCGAAAGCTGTCGTCGCAAGCTCGACCGGCCCCACCTGAGAAGGTCTGAACATAATTCCGTTCTCTTCTCCGCCGAGGTCGATTCCGGTTTTTCTTCCGAAGCCGAAACGCTTGATATAGTCGAACAGTGTTTCTTTTCCCAGGCGCTGTCCCAGCACGACAAAACCGGGGTTGCAGGAATTTTCCACAACTTCCAGGAACGATTCGCTTCCGTGTCCGCCCCGTTTCCAGCAGCGCAGCCGCGCTCCGCCGACTTCGATGGCGCCCGGATCATGGAATCTTTCGTTTTTCAGATCGACTTTCTTCTCCTCCAGCGCGGCGGCCAGCGTAATGATTTTGAAAGTCGAGCCGGGCTCGTACGTCATCCAGATCGGAAGATTCCGGTTATATGTCTCGACCGGGTATTCCGCGAAGTTTCCGGGCTCGTAAGTCGGCCGGCTGCCCATCGCGAGAATCTCGCCGTTGTTCGGATCCATCATGATGGCGATGGCATGCTTCGGCTGGTATTTCACCATAGCCTGGTCCAGCTCCCGCTCAAGCACCGCCTGCAAATGCTGGTCGATCGTCAACTGCAGGTTCAGACCGTCTTTCGGCTCACTATACTGTTCGGTGGAACCCGGCATTTTGCGATTGGCAGCATCTGCCAGATAAGAAACATTGCCTTTGATACCGGTGAGAAGCTTATCATACTTGCTCTCCACACCCGTCAGTCCCTGATTGTACGTTCCCGTGAAACCGAGAATATGCGCCGCGAGACTGCCGAACGGATAATAACGGCGGTTATCCCCCGCTACCACGATACCGGGCAGGTTCAGCGCTTTAATCTCCTGCGCTTTCTCCAGCGTAATTTTCCGTCCGGCGGGCTTGATCTCGTTGATGCGCTCCCGCTTCGTAATCTGCTTGTAAATCGAATCGACGGGTGCCTGTAAAACTTCCGCAAGCTTGGCCGCCGTTGCATTCGGATCTTTAAGCTGGACCGGGATGGCCATTACGGACGGCGTGCTGATGTTATACGCCAGTTTCTCCCCGTTTCGGTCCCATATCTCGCCGCGGTTGGCCGCAAAGGGAATCTCCCTCCGCCAGGAATCCTCCGCTTTGGCCGACAAGCCGGGGCCGAGCCACAGCTGTACGTACGCCAGCCGGATGATCAGAGCGGCGAACAAGACCGTTCCCAAAATGAGTGCGGCGAACAACCGGCGCCGCACGGTAAAGCTGGACACTCGCATGGATACGCTCCCCTTCCAGACAAGTCATGACCGTTCTTCTCATGACTATTCCGAACAAGCAGGGGATAGAACAGGCACGTCCGACTTATTCGGACTTTTCCGGGACGGCCTGCTTCTCTTCCGGCGGCGTTAGGACTTCTCCCCCCAGAGGCTGAAGCTGCAGCGTAAGCACGCGTTCCGTGCCCTCGCCCTGCAAAGCCTGGGAGACTACGTAGCCTTCGCCGGTGCTGGCGGTGCGGATGCCGAGCAGCGCGCAAAGCTCGAGCGCGTCCCGCAGCGCCTTGCCCTTCATATCCGGTACCGCGATCTCCGCGGGCGCCTGCATGGCAAGGTATACCCGCTGGTAAGGACCGATCTCGGTGCCGGCTTTCGGGTACTGGGCTACAACCTTGGCCCCCTGGCCTACGGTTTCGATGTCCACTCCGGCGCGTTCCGCCGCGGCTTTCGCCTGGGCGGCCGTCATATTGCCGAAGTCCAGCGCCTTCTGCGTGGACGTTTGAACCGGCGTGACCTGCGCCTGCTGCTTGCTGGACGGGATCCGCAAGTAGCGGAGCGAGTTCTGCATGATTTCTTTGAAAGCCGGAGCCGCCACATAGTGGCCGAGCAGGTAGTTATTTCCAAGCTCCGGCTCGTCGGCGATAATGATAAGAACGAACTGCGGATCTTCGACCGGCGCAAAGCCGGCAAAGGAAATGACCCACTTGTTGGCCGCATAGCCTTTCTGCCCGGGGATAACCTTATTGGCGGTACCGGTTTTCCCTGCGATCCGGTAGCCTTCGATGTAGGCGTCTTTACCGGTCCCCACAACCTGATCCGCTACGACCTGTTCCAGATATTCGCCCACTTTTTTAGCCGTCGCTGCGCTGACCGGCTGCCCGACGACTTTAGGCTCTATTTTCTGGATAGGCTGCTGGGTCTTCGGGTCGATAATTTCCTTCACGACATGCGGCCACATCAGCTTGCCGCCGTTTGCGATCGCTCCATACGCGGCCGCTTCCTGAATGGCCGTTGCCGTCAATGCTTGTCCGTACGTGGCCGCCGCATAGTCGACTTCATAGGCAAGGTTCGTCTGTCCGGCAACTTCGCCGTACAAATCGATATTTGTTTTTTTGCCGAAACCGAACCGGTCTATATAATCCTTCAAACGCTCGACGCCAAGCATTTTATAGCCCAAATTGACAAAAGCAACGTTACTGGACCTTTTCAGCCCCTCTATGTACTTAATAGGCCCCCATCCGATTCTGTTGTGATCATAAACCGGTTTTCGGCCGGGAACTTGTACGGATCCCGATTTAAATTTAGCTTCCGGATCAAAAATCCCCTCCTCCACCGTAGCCGCCAGTGTTACCAGCTTAAACGTGGAACCCGGCTCGTACTGGGACTGAACGTTGTGATTGGTCTGGTCTCCGCCCTTCCAAAATTCATTCGGGTTGTAATTCGGGTAACTGGCCATCCCCAAAATTTCCATCGTCTTCGGATCGGCCGCAATCGCCATCAGGCCTTTCGGATGCCATTGATCCATAACTTTAGAGAGAGCGTTCTCCATATAATATTGGATGTTTTTGTCGATCGTCAGCTTAACGTGATTCCCGTTAACGGGAGGCACATAAACGGATTTGCTTTGAACGAGCTCGACACCGTTCTTATCGCTGTTGTAGCTGAGCGAGCCCGGTGTTCCTTTGAGCTGGTCGTCCAGCTGCGCTTCGATGCCCATGCTCGCTTTGCCTTCACGGTTTGTATACCCGAGGATGTGCGCGGCCAAAGAATTGCCCGGGTAATAACGCTTCTTCCCGGTCGTCAGATAAATCCCCACATCGGCCTGCGTCCCGTATTTCTTTTTATCTTTATCATTCAGTTTCTGCTGGAGCGTCTTGACGAGTTGCTGCACCTGATCGGCCTTCGCTTTGTCGATGTTTTTGCCTTCGTTATTGACCTCGACATTAACAAGATACGCATCCTCGGGCTTCGGCTCTTTTTTCGCGTCTTTCTTGTTGTCTTTCTTGTCATCCCCGGCCGCATTCGTTGTACTTGATTGAGCAGCCGCGGGGTCTACCGCTCTTTTTTTCGTAGCCAAGCCTTTGATTTTGTCGGACAGGTCGGGAGAATCCGAGTTGTCTTTCAAAATTTCCGTCAGTCCGGCCGTTATATCGTCCGCGAGACCTGTCAGGTAGATTACTTTCGGATTCAGCGAAACCGAATAGGCCGGAACCTCCTCGGCCAGAATCCGGCCTTCCCGGTCAAGAATCTTGCCCCTCTCGGCCGGTACGACTCTGTCCGTTTCCCACCTTTTCTCCGCTTCGTTAAGAAGTTTGCTCGCGCTCACTCCCTGGATCCATAAAATCCGGCCTAAAAAAACAATAAAAAGAAGGGTAAAAACCCCTCCAATTAGTAGTGAGCGCATTTTCATTTTCTTGACCATGTACGTCCCCACCTCAAATCGAAATTACCTGTCCGCTAGCGACCCGCCGCGACGGAACTTTTCTTATCTATGGAGGCTTGACCCGAGCCAGGCGTCACCTGTCTGACCTGATCGTCACCGGCAGGCTTGAGCCCTTTTTCTTTCGCGATGGCTTCAAGTCTTTCCGGGTCCTTCAGCTTCTGAACTTCCTGCTGGTTGGCATCGTTCTCCGCTTTGAGCGTTGTGATATCTGTCTTCGCCGTCTTAATTTCGCTGTTGATCTGATAGATGGTTGTGTAGCGCCATACGATGCCCGTCGCAACGAGCACACAGACTATAACCAGAAGCAAATACAGGAGCTTCTCTCCAACAGGCAGCGGCTTGTTTTTGACAATCACTTTCTTCGTTTCCCGTACGGTCACGCGTTGACTGGTTGCTGTCGACTTTTCGGCTAAATTTCCTTGGATATATCCCGGCATAAATTCCTCCTGATTACAGCTTTTCTGCGATTCGTAATTTGGCTGATCTGGCTCTGGTATTGTGTTCGAGTTCAGCAGAACCTGCTGTAATCGGCTTCCGGTTCACAAGCTTCACCACGCCGGTGTTTCCGCATACGCACATAGGGAAATCCGGAGGGCAGGTGCACCGACCCACATAGCTGCTAAAAATTTGTTTACATATACGATCCTCAAGCGAATGGAACGTAATGACGGATATCCGTCCGCCGGGAGCCAGGCAGCGCACCGACTGATGCAGCGCGTCCTCGAAAGCCCCCAGCTCGTCGTTGACGGCAATCCGCAAAGCCTGGAAGCTTCGTTTGGCGGGGTGCCCGCCGGTTCTCCGCGCGGCTGCGGGGATGCCTTCCTTGATGAGCTCGACGAGCTGGCTTGTCGTTTCGATCGGGCCGGCGGCCCTGGCTCGTACAATCGCGCCCGCTATACGGCGGGAAAATTTCTCTTCCCCGTATACGAACAAGATGCGGGCGATCTCAGCTTCCGGCCACTCGTTGACGATGATCTTGGCGGTAAGCTCCGAACTGCGGTCCATGCGCATATCCAATTCGGCTTCCTGGTGGTAACTGAACCCTCTTTCCGCCTCATCGAGCTGAGGCGAGGAGACTCCAAGGTCAAACAAAATTCCGTTCACCTGCGGAGCCCCGTCACGGAATGCTCTCGGCTCATCCCGGAGCACTTCTTCAATCCGGCGAAAATTCGTTTTGACAATTTTGACCCGGTCCCGGTAGGGCGCGAGTGTATGCTCGGCGTTCGCAAGTGCCGCATCGTCCTGATCCAGAGCTATCAGAAGACCATCGGGTCCCAGTCTGGAGGCGATTAAGGAACTGTGCCCCGCCCCTCCCAGCGTACAATCCACGTATACGCCGTCAGGTTGTATGTGTAGACCGTCTACTGCTTCTTCTTTCAAAACGGTGATGTGATGAAACAAACCCAATTCCCTCCCTAAGTAACTCGCAGAGCTTACTCGTGATGTTATAAGTCAAAATCGAAATCAACCAGTTTCTCGGCAATTTCGTTAAAAGACTGTTCCGACTGCTCAAAATAGCTTTCCCAAACCGACTTGCTCCAAATCTCGACTCGATTGGAAACGCCGAGCACCACGCAGTCTTTCTCGAGTTTGGCATGCTCCACCAGGTTGTTCGGAATATTGACCCTTCCCTGCTTGTCCAGCTCGCTTTCCGTGGCCCCCGAAAAGAAAAAACGCGTAAAAGCGCGCGCATCGGCTTTCATAAGCGGCAGTGCTTTCAGCTTCTGTTCAAGAACGCTCCACTCAGACTTAGGGTACACAAACAAACATTGGTCCAAACCGCGGGTGACGACAAAGGATACTCCGAGGGCTTCGCGAAATTTAGCCGGTATAATAAGCCGGCCCTTCTCGTCAATGTTATGCTGGTATTCCCCCATAAACATTGACCCTCACCCCTTTCGCCCCACTTTGCACCACTTTTCTCCACTTCAGTATGTTTACTTCTTCATTTACACGTAAAATCCTTCTCAGAAGCATAAATCGGTTAAAATTAATTTTTCTCATTTTGTGGATAAGTCGGCTGTAAAAACAATATCAAGCATAATTTAAATCACCGGTAAGAAAAACATTGACAAGAATCAACTATAATATTATGTTTTATTTAGTAAATATTGGGAGGTAAGTAAAAATTGAAATCATTCATCATTCTAGCAAGCAGTATTGTGACATTAGCCATACCCTCACTCGTTTCAGCTCATAGCGACGAAAAAATACCATACGAAGTAAACATAGCTACTAGCAATTCAGAAGTGAGTAAAATCAATGCTGACTTAGTTACACCCACTGCAAGTTCCGGTTGGCAGACAAAGAATGGGGTTACTGCAAGGGTTTATACAGATCGAACCGCTACTTATCCCGCAAGTGATTCGTACATAGGAATTACTGCTGAAAAATCAAGTCCAGGAGCAACATACTACGAGCTAGTGCTTGGCAAGAAAACTGGTTCAGATAGTTGGGTACAAGTTTGGTCAACTAGCGGAACCTTTGCTTCTTCCTCCACCGGTCAATATAAAGTTGATATTGATAATATCGTTAGCAAATACAGCCAGGGTACATTTATGGTTCGTTTAAAAATATATGCCTACGGCGACTGGGATACTTGGCTTGGGGACTGGGAAACGGAGGAATTTGTTGTTTTAAATTAATAATATCTACCATCCAACAATATCTTTCGTTAATATGAATTAAATAATTAAAAGTGGTTGTGCAGGAAGTTTACCTGTACAACCACTTTTAATTATTTAATCAAAAAGCAATTGTAAATATTTAATGCTCGCCATAACTGTCTTCGTATGCTCCTGAATTTCACTTTTCTTCTATGGCTTCATCGTTTTCATTTGTTAATGGACTACTGTTAACTTTGTCTGATTGTTGTTCCGAATTTATAGCTTTATCCGTCTGCTTATCGTCAAGTTCTATAGATAGATTCTTCTGTTTGAAGAAACCAGTTCGCTTTTTTCTTTTCAATATTATTTTATAAACTGGCAATCCCAAAAGTAAAGCCACAACAGCAACAGGCAAGAGTGCAGCGAGAAAAATAAGAGATGCTTTCAATACAGTAAACATTATTTTACTGCTATTCATAAATGTACTTCCGATCTGCTTTCCGAAAGGCGTTCCGCTCCCTTTTAAAAGAGAGCCTTCTTTCGGCTGAACCAGCTTCAGCTCTACAGTCGAATATTCCACGTTCTGATCCAGAAAACGCATCCGCCCCTGGATCCGTTCAATCTCTTCCTGGACTTTGCCAAGCTCCGCCGAAAAGGCGAGCAGCTCGTCGGACTTCGTCGCCTTCTCCATAAAAGCCAGCAGCCGGGACTCCACGACCTTTTTCGCTTTAAGCCGGGAAGTCAGGTCCACGTACTCCTCCGTCACGTCCTGACCCGTTATGTTTCTCTGCCGGGTAGGGCTGATTTTCTCGATTCCGTCGAGAAGGGAAGAGAAACCTCCCGCCGCCACTTTGATGGTAAACGTACCCCCTATTTCGGAAGACGTATTGTCTTCGGTGAACTGCAGGATATACGCGCCGCTCGCAGTGACCAGCTCACGCAGAGCCTTCTGCGCTTTGGAGTAGTCCTCTACTTCGGCTGTGAGATTTCCCTTGTAGATTACCTTGCGGTCAAATCCGTCCGCGGCTGCCGGAGTTATGGATGGATTAACGGCGGCTGGTGCCGGGGAAACGGTATTTCCGTCGGCTTGCTTGGCCGTGCCTTCTTTCTTCATTAATTCCGTGTTCGCGGAAGTTGCTGCAGAGGCTCCCGATTTCTGATCGGCCGTCGAAACCAACTTATCCGCAGAGCTGCATCCCGTCAAGCTCGCACCTATGAGCAGTGCCGCGATCAATCCCCTCGCTACCCTAAAGCTGTCCGTTTTGCCGTCCCTGACCCTGTTCCGCTTCCTTCCACCTGCCGGATAATTATTTGTCATAAGACCCCCTATGGTTATCCATATTTTTCTATTTCATTTCTTTTGACGCATTCTGATCCGGGATGTTGCAAACAGAAAGGTAAATTTTGTATTTGTTTTGCTGCATTTTCAGCCGTTTGCCGCACAAAATCCACAAAAAAAGCCTCTTGCTTCCGGTTAAGGTACCGGTAACAAGAAGCTTTTCATAACAATTCAAGAGATCAATGCTCCTGCCAGCTTTGCAGATAAGCCTTCTGCTCGTCGGAAAGGCGGTCGATGGAAATGCCGAGCGACTCAAGCTTATAACGAGCAACCTGCTCGTCAAGCTCATAAGGCACATTCACGACAGTTTTGCCGATCGCTCCGTAACGGTCGTTCACGTACTTGAGCGACAACGCCTGAAGCGCGAAGGTCATATCCATAATTTCCGCCGGATGACCGTCTCCCGCCGCTAGGTTAACGAGACGTCCTTCCGCCAGGAGGTAGATTTTGCGTCCGTCTTTGAGCTGGTATTCTTCGATGTTACGGCGTACCGTACGCACGGAAGAAGACTGGGCGGCCAGCTCGGGTTTGTTGACCTCCACATCGAAATGACCGGCGTTGGACAAAATCGCCCCGTCCTTCATCACTTCGAAATGTTCGCCTCGGATCACATCGCGGTTGCCCGTTACCGTCACGAAATAGTCTCCGATTTTAGCCGCTTCGGACATCGGAAGAACCGTAAATCCGTCCATATAGGCCTCAACCGCTTTAATCGCGTCAATCTCGGTAACGACCACTTGAGCGCCCAGACCTTTGGCGCGCATCGCGACGCCTTTGCCGCACCAGCCGTAGCCGACCACGACCACGGTTTTGCCGGCGACTACCAGGTTGGTCGTGCGGTTGATTCCGTCGAAAACGGACTGTCCGGTTCCGTAACGGTTGTCGAACAAGTACTTGCAGAACGCATCGTTAACGGCCACCATCGGGAACTCCAGACGGCCTTCCTTGTCGAGCGCCTTCAGACGCAGAATGCCGGTCGTCGTTTCTTCGGCCCCGCCGCGTACCCCTTCAAGCAAGTCTCTGCGCTCCGAGTGAAGGATGGTCACCAGATCGCCGCCGTCGTCAATGATCAGGTCCGGCTTCGTTTCGAGCGTTTTGATCATGAGCTCTTTGTATTCCTGCGGGTCCGGATTATACTTGGCGAATACGGTAATGCCGTCTTCCGCCAAAGCAGCGCAGACGTCGTCCTGCGTGGATAGCGGGTTACTTCCCGTAATCGTCACTTCCGCTCCACCCGCTTGAACGACTTTCGCCAGATAAGCGGTTTTAGCTTCCAGGTGAAGAGAAATGGCTACTTTAAGGCCGCGAAACGGCTGTTCTTTCTCGAACTGCTCGCGGATACGGTTTAGTACCGGCATATGCGCCTTAACCCAATCGATTTTTAAATGCCCTTCGGGCGCCAGGGATTGATCCGCCACGATGCTGCGTTCTACTGCGTTCATCCAACTATTCCTCCTCGATTGCTAAAATCTTCTATTATATAGGCTGTCTAGTTAAATATAAACCAGGTAGTGGCCCCCGTCCATCGGCAAATCCGCTTCAAGCAGCTCCTGGAGCCATGTGTCCCCGTACCGGTTCAAATAAGCGCATACGTTATATACCCGCTCCTGCGGTTTACCCAGCGGCATCAGAGCAAGCTCAATGCGTTTCCACTGGGATAAAGCCGTATCGTGCCGGCGGGCAAGCGCCTGTTCCGCCTTGCGTTCCAGATAATCGATCTGACGAACAATTTTATCGAGGTTGGTATGCCCCAGCTCCGGCATTCCCGCTTCGATTGCGGCAAGCGAGTCCACGAGAGGAGTGTAAACCTCTTTCACGCGCCCGCGCGCTTCTTCGAAGCGTTCCCGGACAGGGAACGGACTCTGCGCGCGAAGCCAGGCCTCTCTGCGCTCGTCTATACCCGCCGTAACGTCATCCATGGACAGGTCGTACCGGTCCATCCATTTCGTGACGGCATCCTCGACGAGCGTGAACTCCAGCCGCGGCAGGACGATCGGCATCGTCATGCCGTGCAGCGCGAACGCTTCCCGCGTCATCGCCCAGTAGGCCACCTCCGCGGGACCGAGCACGGTGCCCAGCACCGGAAGCAGGAACTCCTGCATGAGCGGGCGGGAAAGAACGCCGTTGCTGAGGCGTTCCGGCTCCGTCTCCGCGAGGGCCAGCAGCTCTTCCCTGCTGTAGGCGCGCAGGTCTTTCTTGTCGGCGAAGCCTTCCCCGCTGCGCTGCAGCAGGATCCGCTCGCCGCTCGGATCGATGACGAACAGATGCGACTGTTCGTCGGTCACGTCTACTTGAGGCGTATAGCCGAGCGCCTCAAGCTCCCGGCGGCCGCGCATCAGGGCGGCCGCGAGATGCTCGTTGCCGCCGACGAGACGCGTGAACATCGGCGCCTCAAGCTTGCGCAGGGCGGGATCGTCCGCATCGAGGAGGACAAGCCCGCTGTCGCCGAACAGGGCGGCCATCCAGCCGGCGAACGTGTCGCTGAGCGTGCTCAGGCCGTTCATAGACGAGCGCAGCCGGCTCAGCAGCTCCGTCTTGTGCGGGCTGTCCGGCAGCGACACATCCAGCGCGCGGAGCGCTTCCGCCCATGTCTGCTCATCCGCCTGCCAGCGGCTGACGGATGTGCGGAGATTCCACGGACGGCGGATCGATAGTTTATGTACGTCCAGTTCGGGACGCTGCACCTGGATGTGGTCGACCTCGTCGAAGTCGTGATCCTCTCCGGCAATCCAGAATACCGGTACGACCGGCGTGCCCAGTTCCGCCTGAGCTTGCCTGGCGGCGATAAGAACGGTGACCGCTTTGTAGATGACAAGCAGCGGCCCTCCGAACAAGCCGGCCTGCTGGCCCCCCACTACGGCAAGTGAATTTTCCTCGGCCAGACCTGCAGCCGCATTCAGCGCCTTCTCCCGGTTGCCGATGCGGCGGTTATATTCAATCAGCACCTCTGCCAGACGCTTCCGGTCCGCCCGGTTCGCTTCCGTATGGCGGACAGCTTCGGCGCGGCGGCGCAAACTTCCTTTGTCCCATGGATTATAATCAAACAATGCCGACACACGGTCGAAATGATGGATGTAATCCTCGGTTAAAGGTTGGCTCTTCTTCCATTGATAAGCTTTCCACGGCATCTCTCTGCAGCCGCCTCCCCCGTAACCACTGTCGGATTTTTACTCTTAATTGATTGTACACGGCAATGACCTTGACGTCAAAATGGAAGTTGCTAATTTTTTTATATCAGGTACTAAAAAGGCTGTCCCTCTTCTCGGTCTGCGGACCTACAAACCTTACCGACTCAGGCTGCAGCAAAGGTTCATTCGCGCGCCTCTTTTCTAATCTTCCAATATCTTCTATTATGAATAAAGAACATAGCGCGCGAAAAAGAAAGGATCGATACTTATGAACGTGTTCCAAAACCGTATGTTTGTCAAACTGTTCACCGCCAGCTTTTTCTCGCAGCTCGGCACCATGATCGGAAATATGGCGTTTGCCTTCTTCCTGCTCGACCGCTTCAGCTCCCAGCCCTTCTATATGACGCTGGCGGAGATGATGTATTCCCTGCCGACCTTGTTCGTGTTCTTTATCGTCGGAGTCGCGGCCGACCGGATGAACCGGAAGTCCATTTGCTTATATTCCAATTATATCCGAATCGGACTGACCGCCCTTCTCTTCCTGTCGCTTTTTTTGGAAGTTTTGCCGCTCACGTTCCTGATCCTGTTCCTTCGCGGCGCGGTCGCGAAATTTTTCGCCCCGGCCGAAATCGGCCTTGTGCAGGGCATCTTATCCAAGGACCAGTATATGCAGGCTGCCGGTCTCAACCAGACGGTGTTCGGCTTGTTCATGCTCTTCGGAACGGCCCTCGGCGCTTTGGCGTATCACTGGATCGGAGTAGAAGGGGCCGTCGTAATCGACGGATTGGGTTTTATCCTCTCGGCTCTCCTTATCCGTTCCTGCAGCTTTGAAGAGAAGGTAGAGCAGCCTAACGGACCGGGAAAATGGCGGGATATGAGCGTTAAAACCGTTTGGGTAGATTTTGCCGAAGGCATGCGGTACATCTGGAGAAAGCCTCTTCTACTGTCCATGATTACCGGATTTATTCTTTTCGGTTTCGTTAACGGAGGCTTTGCCGTCCTTCCCTTGTTCACACTGAAATATAAACTCGCAACCGGCGAGTATGAAAAATTCGCTTCGCTCTATTCCATTTGCCTGGGCGTCGGGGTGCTGGCCGGCAGCGCGCTCGGGGCGATTTTGGCCAAAAAAATAAAGCCGCACGTCATGATCATAGGCAGCGTCGTCTCCAGCGGACTTATGGTGATCGTAGGCAATTATATCACTGACGTCTGGCTGTTTATACTCGGCTTCCTCCTTATGGGAATTTTAATTGCACCTGCCAATATAGCGATCGGCGGCTGGATGCCGCAAATTGTGGACGGCAAAATGATGGGAAGGGTGAACGCGTGGATCGATCCGCTGATGATGGGAGCACAGTCTCTGGCGCTCGGACTTATCGCCTTGTTCTACCCGAGGTTCGTTTCGCTGGACTGGATTTATATTGTACTGGGTCTTATTATGCTGGTCGTGGCCGCCTTCTACACCATCATGCTTCCGAAGCAGGCTGCCGAAGAAGAGACACTTTCGAAAGAAACACAAGAAAAAGCTGTACGCGAGGCGGCGTCCGTATCGGGTTAAGGTTTTACGTTAACCATTGGCAGAGGCTGCAGCACGTCAAGAAAGCCCGGCGTGCTGGCCCATAGGTAAGGCAGCAGCATAACAAAAACCGACCATCTCGTTTGCCAAGGACACGTCGCAGCACCATAAGTAACTCCGTTCTTGCTAACTTTAAGCACAACGCAGCACAAAAAACCGCCCGTCGGCCTCTCCTGGATTGGAGAGCGGACGGGCGGTTCTATGCTGCAGCGATTAACGGTTAGTACAAGTGGCAGGCCACGAAATGCCCAGGTTCCACTTCTTTCATCGGAGGCATCGTGACTGCGCATTGATCCATCGCTTTAGGGCAGCGGGTCCGGAAAGGACAACCGCTAGGCGGATTCAACGGGCTCGGAACCTCGCCTTTCAGGATGATGCGTTCGCGCCTGCGCTCGATTTCCGGATCCGGAATCGGAATCGCGGAGAGCAGAGATTCGGTGTACGGGTGAAGCGGGTTCGCATAAAGCTCTTTGGAAGTGGTGACTTCCACCAGATTCCCCAGGTACATAACGCCGATACGATCGGAAATATGCTTCACCATCGCAAGGTCATGCGCGATGAACAGGTAAGTCAGTCCCCGGTCCTTTTGCAGCTTCTTGAACAGGTTGACGACTTGAGCCTGCACCGATACGTCGAGTGCGGAAATCGGCTCGTCCGCAATAATGAACTGCGGTTCGATTGCCAGCGCGCGGGCAATCCCGATACGCTGACGCTGACCGCCTGAAAATTCGTGCGGGAAGCGGCTGGCGTGCTCCGCGTTGAGACCTACCGCATCCAGCAGCTCGATTACGCGCTCGCGGCGTTTGCTGCCGGAAGCGACACCGTGGATGTCGAGGCCTTCCGCGATGATGTTGCCGACCGTCATTCTCGGGTTAAGCGAGGCATACGGATCCTGGAACACCATTTGCATGTTCCGGTGAAAATCGCGCATTTTACGGCCGCTCAGTTTATGAACGTTCTCGCCGTTAAAAATAACTTCACCGTCCGTCGCCTCGTAAAGGCGGATAATGGTGCGTCCTGCCGTGGATTTACCGCAGCCGGATTCACCGACCAGACCGAAAGTTTCGCCGCGATTGATATCGATTGAGAAGTTATCGACCGCTTTCAGGATTTTGCCCTGGCCGAGATCGAAGTGCTTCTTCATATTACGTATGGATAAGATCGTTTGATCAGACATGCTGCTTCCCTCCTACTTCAACGGGACGCTCGACTTTAGGCGCATCCGGATGGAGCAGCCAGCAGGCTGCGCTGTGCTCGGCCGAAAGCTGGGTATGTTCCGGATCTTCCTCCACGCATACTTTCATCGCGTAAGGACAGCGTGCCGCGAACGCACAGCCTTTCGGCGGAGCGAACAAGTCCGGCGGGGTTCCCGGAATCGGGACCAATTCTTCATCCGCCCGTGTATCGAGACGAGGAACGGATTTCAGAAGTCCCCATGTGTAAGGATGTCTCGGATCGTAGAAAATCTCGTCTACGGTTCCTTTTTCCACGATTTTACCCGCGTACATTACGACCACGCGTTCAGCCATTTCGGCCACGACCCCGAGGTCATGCGTAATCAGGATGATGGAGGAACCTGTTTTGATGGACAATTCTCTCATCAGATCGATGATCTGGGCCTGGACGGTAACGTCCAGAGCCGTTGTAGGCTCATCCGCGATAAGTAGTTTCGGGTTGCAGGCCAGCGCGATGGCGATCATAACCCGCTGACGCATACCGCCCGAAAATTCGTGCGGGTACTGCTTGATACGGCCTTCCACGTTGGAGAGACCGACGAGGCGGAGAAGTTCCATCGAACGCTGACGCGCCTGCTCTTTGGTCATGCCCTGGTGCTTGATCAAGCTTTCGCTGATCTGTCTGCCCACGGTCATGGTCGGGTTGAGCGACGTCATCGGATCCTGGAAAATCATACCCATTTCGGAACCGCGAACGGATTCCATTTGTTTATTGGAAAGCTTGGTGATATCCACCTTGCCTTTTTTACCGTCAAAAAGGATGGAGCCTCCTTTAATAACGCCGGGAGGTGAAGGAATCAGACGCATGAGCGTTTGGGAGGTCACGGATTTACCGCAGCCGGATTCCCCTACGATTGCAAGCACTTCGCCTTTTCTAAGATCGAATGTGACACCGCGAACCGCCTGAACTTCACCTGCGTAGGTGTTAAAGGAGACCTTCAAATCCTTTACTTCCAAAATATTTTCTTTGGGCTTACTCAAGGTACTCCCTCCCTTTACTTACGCATCTTCGGATCGAGCGCGTCACGAAGACCGTCACCGAGCACGTTGAAGCTTAGCAGAATAAGACTGAATACAGCTGTCGGGAACAGCAGGCGGAACGGATAGTAACGCATGGAAGCCGCTCCGTCCGACAGAAGGGATCCGAGCGACGCGAGCGGCGGACGGATACCGATACCGATGAAGCCCAGGAAGGCTTCCGCGAATATCGCCGAAGGAACTACGAACGTGATTTGAACCACGATAATACCAAGCGCATTCGGAATCAGGTGGCGCAGAATAATCCGGCCCGTGTTGGCGCCCAGTGTGCGGGAAGCCAGAACGTATTCCTGTTCCTTGAGCTGAAGAACTTGACCGCGGACAAGCCGCGCCATCGGTACCCAGCCCGTAATCGAATAAGCGATAATAATGGACGTAATGCCCGGCTTAAGCACCATCATAAGCAGAATGGCGATCAGCAGGAACGGAATGGAATAAATAATTTCGATAAAGCGCTGCATAACGGAATCGACTTTGCCGCCATAGTAACCGGAAATACCGCCGTAGATAACACCGACGATCAAGTCAATGACAGCCGCCACAATTCCGATAAACAGGGAAATACGGGTTCCCCACCATACGCGTGTCCACAAATCGCGGCCCAGATCGTCGGTACCGAACCAGTGTACGGAATTCGGCTTCTGGTTGGCGATGGACGGATTCGTCGCACTATACTCAAATTGCGACAGGAATGGAGCCACGATCGAAACGAGAGTCAGAAGAATGAGTATGAACAAGCCGGCCATAGCCAGTCGATTTTTCTTGAGTCGACGCCAAGCATCCTTCCAGTAGGTCAGCGACGGGCGGACGATTTGCTCCTGTAAATGTTCGTCCTTAATCAAGGGCGCAAATTTACCGGATGCGTTTACAGTCGATTGTCCTGGATTTTGCATAGTTTACTTCCCGCCTTTCCCCAGACGAATTCTCGGGTCAATGTAACCGTAGAGGATGTCGGTAATAAGAATTACGATAATTAGAATCGCAGAGTAGAAAATGGTCATACCGGAAATAACGGTATAGTCATTAGAGTAGATCGCATTAACCAATTGCTTACCTAATCCCGGAACGGAGAAAACCTGTTCCACAACAAGCGTACCGGTAATCAATCCCGCAAAAACCGGTCCGATAATGGTGACAACCGGCATGATGGCATTACGAATCGTGTGACGCCATACAACCGTGTGACTCGCCAAACCTTTTGCTTTCGCAGTTTTGATATAATCCTGATTCAATACGTCCAGCATGGACGTACGCATCATTCTGGCCACGTTGGCAAGCGTACCGAACGATAGCGCCAGGGTCGGTAAAACTTTGTAGGAAGGACCTTTCCACAATGCAGCGGGCAGCCAGCCCAGCTTGTTGCCGACATAGTAAGCAAGAAGCGGTCCAAGAACGAACGATGGAATGGACACACCGACAACAGCGATGAAGATAGCCGTGCGGTCCTGCCATTTGTTATGGTTGAGCGCGGCGATAATACCGAGCAGCAAACCGAACACGAGTGCGACACAAATGGAGTAAATGCCCAGCTCAAAAGACGGTTTGAAACCCGAACTGATCATGCTTGTCACATCACGCGCCGGGAATTGGAAGGATACCCCCAAATCGCCTTGTATAACATGTTTCAGGTAAAGCAGGTACTGCTGCCATTGCGGCTTATCGAGCCCGTATTGTGCTAGCAGAATCTGATAGTTTTCTTTGGACATCTTCAGTACAGCTTCTCCGAACGGATCGCCCGGAAGCAGCTTCATCAGAACGAAGGTGACCGTGATGACGAGCCAAAGTGTAATGATGGCATAGAACAGCCGCTGTAGGATATATCTGAACACATAGGGTCCTCCTTTTGGAAAAATGAAGCCGGAAGGGGACGTCCCGCGAGGTGCGTCCCCTTCTGACTTTAGCTGCTTATTAAGCTAGCTGAGGAAGGTGAAGAATTACTTCTTCGCTTCCGTGATTGTTACCCCTTTAACATCCCACTCCATACCGTAGTTCGGCAGGATCAGACCTTGTACCGTGTTGCGCACGAGGTAAGGAACTTTACGGGAATAGACAGGACCTACAGCCATATCTTCCATCAGGATTTTCTCTGCGTCTACCAGCAACTGAGAACGTTTAGCCGGATCTGCTTCTTTGTCAGCGGCTTTGATTTTCTCGTCATAGGCAGGGTTGCTGTAGTAAACGTTGTTGAACTCGCTGCCCGTTACCCACATGTCGAGGAAAGTCATCGGATCGTTGTAATCAGCGCCCCAAAGTGCAAGAACGATATCGTAATCGCCTTTGTTTTGACGTTCTACACGCAGTTTGTGCGGAACAGGCTCGCCGACTGCTTTGTAGCCGAGGTTTTTCTCCCACTCGCCCATCAGGAATTCGATGGATTTCTTACCGGAGCCCTGCTCGTCGCCGAGAAGCTTCAGTTCAGGCAGTTTGTCGATGCCGAGCTCTTTCAGACCTGCTGCCAGGTATTCTTTCGCTTTGGCCGGATCTGCTTTCGGAAGCGTGTCGCCGGCTGTTTTACGGAATTCGTTCTTGTTGCCGTCTTGAGTACCGTCGGCTACAAGACCTCTTGCCGCTGCAGTACCGTTGTTGGCCAGCGTCTTAACGTAAGCGTCACGGTCAACAGCAAGCGTCAGAGCTTTACGGATGTTTTTGTTGGCCAGAACTTTGTTCTTCTGATTGTACATAAAGTACATCGAAGTCAATTCGTTCTTCACTTTGATGTTTTCTTTGTCTGTCTCGGATTTCGCTTTGAACTGGTCGCTGCTCAAGTTCGTTACGTCTGTTTCTTCGGTTTCATACAGGTTCAAGGAGCTGTTGGAGTCCGTTACGATGTTAACCGTCAGTTTCTCCAGTTTTACGTTGGCAGCATCCCAGTAGTTCGGGTTTTTCTCGAACACGAGGTTTTGGTCGTGGTTCCATTGTTTAAGAACGAACGGACCTGCACCGATAATTTTGTCAGCGTCGCCGCCGTATTTTTCACCGTTTTTGGTAACGAGATCTTCACGTTGCGGGAAGAAGATCGGGAAAGCAAGGAGATCTTCGAAGAAGGTAACCGGCTTTTCCAGTGTAATTTCAAGTGTTTTCTCGTCAACCGCTTTTACGCCCAGAGCTTTTTTCTTAGCTTCAACTTCTTCAGGCTTAGCTTTAATGACGTCGTTTCCGCCTTTAATCCAGGCAGTCATGAAGTTGTATTGCGCTTTAGTGCTCGGATCGAGAGTACGTTGGAAGGAATAAACAAAGTCGCTTGCTTTAACCGGCTGGCCGTCGGCCCATTTCGCATCACGAAGCTTAATGGTGTAAACGAGGCCGTCTTTGGAAATTTCCGGTTTGGCAGCTGCAAGTCCAGGCTGCGGTTTGCCGTCTTTATCGAGACGGTAGAGACCTTCATTGAGTGCGTTCAGCATTGTAAACGCTGCATTTGTAGTACCTTTGGAGCTGTCGAGAACCGGTGGCTCAGCATTGAAGTTAATGCGAAGTTCTTGCTTAGCGGCATTTGCTTTGTCTGTACCGCCGTTATCCCCCGTTGCTGCCTTGTCGTCACTGCCACAACCTGCTGCGATGCTGCCGACCAGCGTCAGTGCAACCGCAGTGGAAACCCACTTTTTAGCTTTCATACGGTAATTATTCCTCCCTTTGAATAATAAATCTTATGGTTAAAGGTGTTTGACGGAAAATTTTGAATTTTCCAATGACACCGCTTCCCCTAATTAAGGCACTTCTCCGAGCTAAAGCGACAATATCGGCCTTTCGCCCTTACATGTTACATTTTATAACACAGTTTGTCAGGAAGTCCAGAATCTTTTTATGAAAAAGAACTTTCTCTTGCAAAAATGTTAAAATGCTGTAAAGGCTAAACTGTTACTAATTACCTATTATACAACCAAAGGTCAATAAAATCTACTTGTAATTTTCTACATAGGTTCGAGTATTTGAGACTTCAGAACCGCGCCTAACCTGCGCCAGCACTGCTTTAGAGCGTTAATTCGGCAATTAGTTGAACTGCGGTCAATTCATGTCGGCAAAAGGGAGACCGCTATCCGAGAACAGCCGTCCCCATGCGTACCACCATAAACATGACATACAGAAGAGAAAGTCCCATAAAACTGAGCCGCCACACGACGCGCAGCGATTTCCCCAGTTCCAGCTTCCCTTTCCTGTCATTCTGGTATCCGCCTATAAGTCCGAAAACGATGAGAATGACCAGCAGAAGAAACCATAATCCGAACGAGCTGGAGAACAAAGAATTCCACAACGATGCGACGGAGCCCAGCAGCAGGAAGGTCGTGAGATCCATAGTAATCCGGGTGGATTTTTTCTTTTCTTTGGTTACAATATATACGATTATCCATATCAGTACAAAGGAAAGAAAAGGGAGCATAGCGAGTACCGCATATACGCTGGACAATCCGTCTATGAATGAATCCAATCCCATCATCACCCACTTTGCTCCGCAGCTTTAATCAGCCGGTATACGGTTTCATGAGTGGGCATGAGCATCCCGGTCCGCCCGGCTATACCAAGCAGACTACCCGTGATCGCCTCAATTTCCGTCGTCCTGCCCGCCGCAATATCCTGCAGCATCGAAGATCGGTTGACAGCTGTCTTCCGGCAAACTTCCAGGATTTCGTCCCATAAAGATTCTTCAACCGTTACGTGCTGTGTAAGCGCCAGATCCCTTCCTTCCTCGAAGAGCCTCCTCATCAGCAGCAGTGAGTCCGAAGTCTCAGGCAGCTTCCCGTTAGGAATCCGGAGCAGAGCCGTCAGCGGATTGATCACCGCATTGATCAAAAGCTTGCTCCATATATGGCGCTCTATACTCTTCGACACACAAACGTCAAATCCTGCTTGCTTCAAACAATCTCCAACCGTTTTTAAATCCAGCTGCGGAGTCTTCTCCGTATACGGTTCCGTATCCTCCGCATGAATACGCCCGATCCGTATCCAGCCGCGGCCCGTATGCGCCACTTCCGAATGCGACAAACGTCTTGCCCCCTCCGTGGTCACAGCCTGGATCATGAAGGGACGGGCTTTCTCGCTGTCGAGCTTCTCCCAGTGGCCGATCCCGTTCTGCAGCGAAACAAGCGCCGCGCCATTCTCCATGGAAGAGATCAGATAAGAAGCCAATTCTTCCGTCAAAGCCGTCTGTTTTACCGCGAGGAGAATAAGCCGCGCCTGGGATTCAACCGCGGAATCCAGACCGTTCACGGCATCGCCAAAAGCGATTGCGGGAACTTCAGCCGTCAACTCCGTCCGGCCTTCCACACGGATTCCTTTCTTGTTCACGGCTTCCGCCTGTTCCCTGCTCCTCGTAACCAGCTTCACCCGGCAGCCGGCTGCCGCCAGTTTGGCCGCAAACAGCAGTCCCAGCGAGCCGCCTCCGATGACTTCTATCCGCATGGCTCCCACTCCTTCATCTTATTTTGCATTCCGCTCCTTATTCCTGTCTGCATGATTCGCCGTTTTTCAGCCATTCACCGCAAGGGCGGCGGAATCCTTCTTGGCGCTTCAAAAAAAATAATCCCCCCGGGCAGTAAACCGGAAGGATTCCCAGGAAGATTTTTAATCTATTCTTTCTAAATTGCCGTTTGCGTCCATCTTGAACCTCGGCTTGCTCTCTTCCTCTTCTTCTACTAAAAAAGCCATTTTCCGGGCACGGTCCATAATTTGGATAAGTGCCTTATAATCATCGTTGACAACCCGGTAATCGGTTTCAACTTCATTGACCTGCTTATTGAGCTGCTCGTTCTCTCTGCGGTATTTGGAGAGCTCCTCTTCCTTGTCGTTCAAAGAGCGCTCCATCTGTTTGATATGGCGCATCAGATCCTGATAGGTCTGCTTCCACTGCCGCAGGAACCGGATTACCGCATCAATGGAAAGAGCCTCTTCCGTTACTTCGCGGCCCGACGGGTCCAGAACGTCCAGAACGGCCAGCGAAGCTCCCCCGGAAATAGTAGAAACGGCCGCATGCTTTTTCTGCTGCGCTCTTTTCTGCCGCTGGGATTTCGCAATGGAAATGGCGGCCTCGTATTTTTTGCGTACGAAGCTGTTCCACCGGAACCCGCATGCCGCGGCCGTCCGCCCGATACGCTCCCCCACTTCTTCAAACGCGGCCAGTTGAGTGCTGCCCTCCCGGATATGGCGCAGCGTTACCTCCGCGAGCATCAAATCATCTTCATCGCTCCAAGCATCCTGCCTGATTGCCGTCATGTTTTACAATCCTCCTAACCTATTGTCCAAAATAGATCACGTCCTACCGCGCATTCGACTTCCATGCCCAATCGGCCGGACCGTTCATAAGCCGGGCAGGAGATTTATCCGTGAACGGCTCCGCTCGTAATATCTCTATGCCCCTGGCAGATTTCATAGAATCTATTTGATACTATTTGGTATTTCCATTTTTTATGACACTCATACCTAAAAAGAAGACCGGTTAAGAGACAACCACGGGAGATTTCTCCCGAACTGGCAATGCTTGTCACAACTTTTTAACAAAGGTGGACGATTGGATGTTTACACTATAGGGTCTGCTGGGTATAATGAAGATTAGATTATTTCGCATCGTGGTAGGAGAGGGGGAAGTTTTTCATGGATCGCATGTTCCGAGTTCTGGGTTTCTGGACTCTGGTGATCGCCCTGATGAGTCTGGCGGGAGAAATGTATCCCATGTCCATGCTGTTCTTTTTTCAAACCGTCGTATTCGTACTACTTGGCTATCTGAAGCTGTCGGAACGTACATACATTGTATTGTTCTGGGGCTATATGGTTATTTCGTTTACCGGATTCACGTACTGGTCCGTGTTCAAAATGCCGCTCTAATTACATACGGCGCTTGAGCAAAAAAGGTGATTCGCGATTGAACTCGCGGATCACCTTTTTTTCGTTGGACACGGAGGCATGTCGTCCATTCCGCTGACCGTTTCCCGCTTCCTGAACTAAGCTTGTTTGTGCGTACATTACGGGCCTCTGCTTAAGAACCGGCATCCGCGGACATCAAGCGCGGATTCAGCCTTCTTCACGCCGGAGCGTCAGCACCTTGAACAGCTCACTCATCCCGTCGCTGACGAGCAGCTGCCGGATCGCCCGGTTCGCCCTCGCTTCCGGGCTGAACGGATCCCGGCCGGCATGTTCCACGAGCCGGCCGAGAATGCCGCCGCGCACGAGGAACTCGCGCTGCGTCTCGTACCGGGCGACGGTCCATCCCGCCGCCCGGGCCGCACGCATGCACGCCGTGAAATCGACGTGCGCGGTTATATCCTTGCGCCCCGCGGCGGCGTAAGGATTGTCATCGGCGATATGCCGCCGGTAGCACATCAGCGTCCCGTTCATCCGGTGGGACGCATAGAGTTCTCCGGCGGTATCGCCGTAGTCTATCATCAGCAGCCGTCCGCTGCCGATGCGCCCCGCGGCGCGGGTGATCCACTCCCCCGCACCCGGATTCACTTCCGCCTGCTGCCCGCCGGCCAGGCGGATGCCCTCGCGGCCGAGATGCAGCGCGGCCGGGTGGTCTTCTCCGAGCGGCAGCCACCGCTCGGTAAAGCCGGTGCGGTCGTCCCATCCGACCGCACCGAGCTCGAGCCGGCCGGCCCGGCAGCGGACGCGGTGCACCGGCATCGCGTCCGCCAGCTCGTTGGCGACGGCGAACACGCCGCCCCCGGCCGGCTCGGCAAGCCACTCCGCCTCCGTCAGGAACCGGAGGCGGTCCGCATGCTCCCGCAGCGTCTCCCGCTGCAGAGCGCGGTGGTACGCGCTCGATTCGATCGACGTGATCGAAACGGACGCGTAGCGCTCCGGGCTGCGGCTGCGCAGCGCGTCCAGCACGTGCCGGGCTAGACGGCCCGTGCCTCCGCCGAATTCGACGAATTCGACGGACCCGCCGGACGGCCTGTCCCCGGCATAAGCCAGGAGCTCGCTGGCGATGATCTCGCCCATGAAGCTCCCCAGGTTGGAGCTCGTGTAAAAATCGCCCTCGCGTCCGATTTTGGGCTCTTCGCGGCGGTAATAGCCGAATTCCGGGTGATACAGACAGATCGTCATATAGTCCCGAAAAGGAAGAGGTCCCTCTTCTTCTATTTTTCTTTTCAACATCGCGACGATTTCCGGATGTCCGGCATCCCCCGCAGTTTCTCCGGTTCCCGAAGGAATGCCCCTATGCCCGCTAAATCCGCTCATTTTCTCGCCTCCAGGAAAATTGTAGGGATAAAGACAAATAGAACCTGAATAGATATAATAGAAAAGGTAGAAAAGGAAGGGGATTTCCTGCATGTTCAAAGCACTCATTTCACTTTCTATAGCCGCCGCCATTCCCGCCGTTCTCATTTCCGGCTGTTCGGACCGCGAAGCCGCCAAGGCTGCCGTCAAAGGCGCCCTGCACAAGCAGGCGGAGATGAACGCCTTCGCTTTCGAAGGCGGGGCCGATCTTCACCTGGACGGGCTTGCGGAAGGGGATTCGTCCACTCTGTCCGGGCAGCTTTTCTCTTTTCTCAAAGACAGCAGGCTGGAATGGAAAGGCGCCGCTTCCCTGAATCCGATCCGGTGGGAATCCGATCTCAAAGCAGCTTCACGCAGCGGTTCGGCCGAACTTACCGTTCCTCTTCTTTTCCAAGATAACAAATTGTTTTTTCATATGCCACTTCTCAACCCGGAGAACGAATATTTCGTGACCACTCTGGGGCTGCCGCCCGAATCTCCGGCTTCCGCAGGGAACAAATCCGGCCCGGATTCGAAACCTTCGGCTCCTCCCGTGCCGGAACGCCTTTCCCGGCTTTCTTCCGATTTGTCCAAGCTCCTGCAGGAAGGGGCCGACGAAGCCTGGTTTGAAACTGACGGGGAAGTCAGGCTGGCAGACGGTTCGGATGCCCGGTCGTATACCGCCTCCGTGACCCGCATGAGCGCCGGCGCCTGGAACAAGAAGCTTCAGGAGAAGCTGCCCCGCATGCTGGAAGTTCTGAAATCAAACGGACTGATTACCGAAACTCAGGCCGCACAATTCCGGCGCTCGGCAAGCTCGTTTAAATTGTCCGCTCCCGGAAAATGGACGGTCGTTGTCGACAAGGAAGGATTTCTGCGCAAGCTCGAAATGGACTTTAAGTTTACCGGTCCCAAAGGGAATAAATCCTCCGCATCCGCCCAGACTTTCTCTTTCCATCAGACTTTCGACGCCGTGAACCGGGTGCCCGAATTCCGCAAGCCCCTGCCCCGGCAGACAAAGTCTGTCGATGAAGTTCTGAAGCGTCTTGTCAGCGGCGGCGAACAATAGAGCATGCTGCTTACTTTCCGCCAGCGGGAGGTAAGTATTTTTTTGAACCCATCCTCATAAAATGGGATAATTTCGGAACTAAAGGGGTCGGCACATGATTTTGAAAAAATTTTCCCTCACCATCTGTACCCTTCTGCTCGGGACAAGTCTTCTCTATCATCCGGTGCGTGCGGAATATACGGAAGCGGAAAAGAAAGAGACCGAAGCGCTCTTGCAGAAAGGGCTGACGGTCCATGAAATCGACCGTGAAATCGCCCGCCTTGCGGAGGAAGACGTAACGCTCGGCGATCAGCTGACCGAAACAGAGAAAAAGATCGCCGCCCAGGAAGTCGTCGTGAAAGATGCGAAAAAAAGAGCGGGCAAGGTCATCCGCTCCTACTATGCCGGAGAGCGCGAATCGCTCTGGTCGGTCCTGCTGTCGGTCCGTTCGCTGCCGGATCTCCTCAAAACGTACGAGTATCTGGACATCATTCTCGATCATGATCACCGTTCGCTCACGGCTCATCAGGATGCCTACCGCGAGCTGGGCACCATGAAAACGAAACTGGCGAATCAACGCACCGATCTGCAGAAAACCAAAGAAAATTACCTCAAGCAAAAAGAGCGGATTCTCGCGCTCCAGTCCGAACTGAACCGGGAACTTGACGCCAGCGGAAGAAGCGAACTTATACTCGCTCTGATCCAGGAGCTCAACGGGCGCTGGGAACAGGAAGGACTGCCTTTGTTCCGTACTTATTTCCGTTCACTGGCCGGCGTGATGGATTATTTCCCGGAACTGCTCACACCCGGGGGCAAAGACAGCCATCTAACCCTGGAACAAGGCGGCGGCAAATTTCAGATGACCGATCATCAGCTTAACGCATTCCTGCGCAGCAAAGACGGCAAGTTCGACGACCTTACGTTCCAGTTCAAGCCGGACGGTATTATGGCCTTCGGCACCAAGGACGATATGGATGTCTCCATCAAAGGTACCTACGAAATGGAAAAAGACGGCGATCAGCCCGTCATCGCCTTCCGCGTGCAGGAATTAGTGTTTAACGGGTTTAAACTGCCCGATACAACGGGTAAGTCACTGGAAAAGGAATTTAATCTGCGTATTTATCCCAAGAAGCTATTCTCCTTCGTCTCCGTGGAGCATATCACGCTGGAGGACGGGCTTTTGGCCATTAAGCTCGGGCTGAACTGGTAAGCCGGTCCCGTCCGGCGTGACAGCCCGCTTTGCAGGGCAAGTATTTAGTCCCTTAAGGCTGATGAGGTGCGTGTGATGAAGGGGTCTTCATGGGGTGAATGTAAATACGCCGGATACGAAAGCGAGGAATTGATTATGCAGCTTAAGCCTGCTCTTATCGTGGATCTCGGCCAAGACGGATCAGCGGCCGTCTCCGCTCCGTTTTATCCCGAGCTTAAGGAAACTGTCGAACTGTTCGATCAGGATAAAGAAATCTTTATTTTTAACCGCGAGGAGGAGCTAAAACAAGCGCAGGAGCTCGTCAGCCGGCACGGTTATGAAGCCGAGCCGATGAATCTCGTGCTGCTTCCTCCCCATACGGAACGGACGGGGCATTTTTCGGATTACGGTTTTGAAAGCGGAGCCGGGCACCTTTACTTATACGAACCCGGCATCGCTGTCTTCCGCCTTGGAACAGGCGCTGTACAAGATCCGGATTCTCCCATGAAAACCGCATCCGAAGCGGAACCGGAGCCGGCTCAGCGGCAGATGGACGAATACGTGATCGCCCGGTTTCACGAAGCGGACGGTCTTCACTTCGCGGTCGACCGCCAGCATGACGAACTGATGGACCGGACCGCCCGCGCTTACGGCTGTACGGTAGATTTTATCATCTCTTGAATAATGAATGCCGTACCCGAAACTTCCGGCAGGCACAGCAAAAAAGCGGCAGGGCTCTATGCCCGCCGCTTTTCGCGCGCTACAGCAGATCCGCCGCCAGTTGGGCGAGATGGGAGCGCTCGCCTTTTTCCAGTGTCACGTGTCCGCTGATTTCTTCCTGCTTGAACCTCTCGACCGCGTAGGTCAAACCGTTGCTTGCCGCGTCCAGGTAAGGATGATCGATCTGACCGGGATCTCCCAGCAGAACGATTTTGCTGCCTTCTCCCACCCGCGATACGATCGTTTTCACTTCGTGCTTCGAAAGATTCTGCGCCTCATCGATAATAATGAACTGTCCGGGAATCGAGCGTCCGCGGATATACGTCAAAGCTTCTACCTGAATACTGCCTAGCCCGGCGAGTATTTTCTCGATATCGCCCGCTTTTTTCGTATCGAAGAGAAATTCCAGGTTGTCGTAAATCGGCTGCATCCAGGGCCGGAGTTTCTCGTCTTTCTCACCCGGCAGGTAGCCGATGTCTTTCCCCATGGGAACAACCGGACGCGCGATCGTCAATTTTTTGTATTTACGCTCGTCTTCCACTTTGAGCAGTCCAGCCGCCAGCGTCAGCAGCGTTTTGCCGGTGCCGGCCTTCCCCGAAAGAGTGACGAAAGATATGTCGTCGTTCAGAAGCAGCTCCAGGGCCATCCGCTGCTGAGCGTTGCGTGCGGCGATTCCCCATACCGGCTCGTTGGATAAGAAAAGCGGCTCCAGCTTTTTGCCGTCGGACGACGTTTTGAGCAGCGCTGATTTCGACGTGCCCAGTTCGTCCCGGAGAATGACGAATTCGTGCGGGTTCAGCCGGTAGCCCAGATTAAGTGCGGGCACGCTCAGAAACCGGAACGAGTAAAACTCGTCAATGACGGACGGATGAACATGAAGCGTCGTGGCGCCCGCATACATTTCGTGGTCGGACACGACACGGTCGCTCAAGTAGTCCTGCGCGGTCAAACCGAGCACATCCGCCTTGATACGGACAAGCGTATCCTTGCTGACCAGAATGATGGGCCGCGGCTCGGATTTCGTCTGTTCCTCCGTCCGGTAATTAAGCGCCACCGCTATAATCCGGTTATCGTTCGTCACCTCGGCGAAGACTTCCTGCATTTTATTGAAGCTCTTATGATTCAGCTCCACTTTCAGGCTGCCTCCGCTGTCGAGCGTAATTCCGTCATGCAGCCGCCCCCGTGCCCGCATCGCGTCCAGCAGTCTCGAGACCATCCGGGCGTTGCGCCCGATTTCGTCGGCATTGCGCTTCTTGGAATCGATTTCTTCCAGCACGACGGCCGGAATGATAACCTCGTTATCTTCAAAAGAAAACATCGCGTTCGGATCCTGCAGCAGTACGTTGGTATCGAGCACGAAAATTTTTTTCATTCCCGAAATTCCCTCCCGAATCTGTAATGTTTACGGGGTTGCCACGATACGGCCCCGGGGGAAAAGCTACAGGTGTACTCCCTTTCCGCGGATCGATTCCGGGCGGCTTCCGGTTCTTGTTCAGCTCACCGCATTCCCCGATTCCACAGAAAGCGGCATTTTCAGACAAAGCGCCAAAGTGACAAAAAGCCCGGGCACAAAAGTGCCTAGGCTTTTTTCATCGCTTCAAATACTTGTCCGTCCAGCTTGTCGGCTGCGCGTTTGTCATAAGTTTTCTCGAATTCAGGGTCTACGGAAATACGGGCACCGTAGAACATCGCGTCGCGGACGGCGCGGATATTCAGATCATAGCAGGCCAGCTTGAAAGGAACCCCTTCAAGAACTTCGGCCACAGGCGCGGCTTCCGCGTAAATAGCGTGTACGGTTCCCGCGGCAATCATCGTAACGGTAGCCGACGGGTTTTTCTCCAAGTTGGCAATCAGACGGGAACGCTTGTCAACAGCAAAGCGTATTCTCCCCGAATCCGGCGCATATACCCACGAAATGGCATTGGCCGTAGGCGCTCCCGTTTCCGAGTCGATCGTATGCAGCAGGACGAGCTTTTCCTTTTGAAATTCCGCAATCAGTTGTTCCGAGAGAGCTGTAATTTCTTCCGCCATGTCTGCAGCGCCTCCTGCATCATTTTAAATAAGTGCTGTTAGCGAACCAAGGCCCGCCTGATTTCAGTATATCACATGGAAAAAGCTTCACGCTATGTACAGCAGCGGTCAGATACGGATTCACACTCCTTTAGCGACAGATACAACCATTGTATTCGTCTTCACAAGGAAGATATGTCACCCTTGTCTATCCGGACGCGAAAATACCGCTATTCGTTATACTTGGGGTTGGAATCGATATCGGCCAACAGGCGCCGGGCATGCTCACGGTCGAAGAAGGCAGACTGCTTCTCACCCTCCCGCACATAATCGATCCGAAGACGAAACTCATCCGCCTCCGTTTTCTCAAATTCGCTTACACCATGATCTTCCCGCAAAATCTCTTCGAAAAAGTCGGCTGTTTTGCGCGCCGCCTCGTCAAGAGGTCTCGCCTCGGCCACAATGCGGATCTGCAGCCAGTTGAACAGAGCGTCCTGAAGCGTCATCGTTCTCGGCCCCCCGGTTTAGATTCATATTTTGGATTCCCTTGTCCCCGTTACCGGCCCGTTTGTCCGGAGTCTTTCTTTTTACGCCGTCCTTCGACAAAATAACGGATCCTCAGAATCACCATAAGTAAAATCGCTACGGCGAGCGAAGGAACAATCGGAATTTGCGGTCCGAGCACCTGAAAAAACGTAAGCATAAACGAACCCAGCGCAAGCAAGACGTAAACGATCAGCGCTTTCAAAACCGGCAGCCTGCGTGTACGGAAAACCTTGTTATACACGAAGGACATCATGATGAAAATAATGAGGCACGTCAGCCAAAAATTTTCGGCAAACCATTGGTACATTACGCTGCAACCCCCTTTGTATAGTTAAAAAAGAAGGGAAATAAGGCGAAGGAACACAAATTCCCGCTTATTTCCCTTCGTGGGTGAAAAGATGGATTCAGTTGGTTTACGCGTTGGCGTCAGCGGTTTTGCGCTGCTTCTCCGCGCGTTCACGCTCGTTCTTGTTCAAAATCTTCTTGCGAAGACGGATCGATTTCGGAGTGATTTCGCAATACTCATCATCGTTCAAATATTCGAGAGCCTGCTCCAAAGAATAAATTCTCGGAACTTTCAGCTTAACGGTATCGTCTTTCCCTGCGGAACGGATGTTGTTAAGCTGCTTTTCTTTACAAATGTTAACGACGATATCGTTATCGCGCGTATGCTCGCCGACGATCATGCCTTCGTACACTTCGGTAGCCGGCGTTACGAAAAGCGTACCGCGGTCTTCGATCGACATCAGGCCGTAAGTGGTGGCCACACCGTTCTCCATGGAAACGAGTACGCCTTCGTGACGGCCGCCGACACCTGCGCCGGCATAAGGGCCGTAGCTGTCGAAAGCATGGTTCATGATGCCGTAGCCGCGTGTCAAGGTCAGGAAGTTCGTCCGGTAACCGATCAGGCCGCGGGCCGGGATCAGGAACTCCAGACGGACGTTGCCGTTGCCGTGGTTCACCATGTTCACCATTTCGGCTTTGCGCGTTCCGAGGCTTTCCATAACGGCGCCCATGCTGTCTTCCGGCACGTCGATCAGAAGACGCTCGATCGGCTCCATTTTCTGGCCGTCGATTTGACGGATGATGACTTCCGGCTTGGAAACTTGAAGCTCGAAGCCTTCACGGCGCATATTCTCGATAAGAATACCGAGGTGAAGCTCGCCGCGTCCCGATACGATAAACATATCCGGGCTGTCGGTTTCTTCCACGCGCAGGGAAACGTCCGTTTCCAGCTCGTTGAACAGACGCTCGCGAAGCTTGCGGGATGTCACCCATTTGCCTTCGCGGCCCGCGAAAGGACTGTTGTTGACGATGAACGTCATCTGCAGCGTAGGCTCGTCGATTTTCAGAACCGGCAGTGCTTCCGGGTTGGCCGGATCGGCAATCGTCTCGCCGATGTTGATGTCCTTAATACCGGAGATCGCGATAATGTCGCCGGCGCCGGCCTGCTCGATTTCCACACGCTTCAAGCCTTGGAAACCGAACAGCTTCTCGATACGAGCCTGCTTCATGCCGCCTTCGCGGGTCATAACGGCTACGGACTGACCCTGCTTGATAATACCGCGGTTCACACGGCCGATCCCGATTCTGCCCAGATATTCGTTGAAGTCCATCAGGGTGACGAGGAATTGAAGAGGCTCGTCCACGCTTTCGGTCGGATGCGGGATGTGGCTGACGATCGTTTCGTACAGAGCCAGCATGTTCTCGCCTTGAGAGTCTGCCTCAAGGCTGGACGTGCCCTGAAGGGCGGATGCGTAAACAACCGGGAATTCCAGCTGATCGTCATTGGCCCCGAGTTCGATGAACAGATCCAGCACTTCATCGATAACTTCGAGCGGACGAGCGTTCGGACGGTCGATTTTGTTCACGACGACAACAGGAGTCAGGTTCTGCTCAAGTGCTTTGCGGAGCACGAACTTCGTCTGCGGCATCGTTCCTTCGAAAGCGTCGACGACCAGAAGCACACCGTCAACCATTTTCATAATCCGTTCCACTTCGCCGCCGAAATCGGCGTGTCCTGGAGTATCCATGATGTTGATCAAGTGGTCTTTATAGTTAATGGCCGTGTTTTTGGCAAGAATGGTGATGCCGCGTTCCCGTTCCAAATCGCCGGAGTCCATGGCGCGTTCCTGAACGGCTTCGTTCTCGCGGAATGTACCGGATTGCTGGAGCAGCTTATCGACTAGCGTGGTTTTACCGTGGTCAACGTGGGCAATGATCGCGATGTTGCGGATTTTCTCTCTGGGAAACATAAAGGTAGGTCCTCTCTCCTTGGGCGCAGCGCGCTTTTATTGAATGGGCAAAGCCATGATGCTTGACATAAACGTTGTGGTACCGTATGTGACGCGGAAAGCCGTAAGCCGAAGCTTCGGCCGTTCCGGGGAACATGCCTGTCTTGGACTGCTTTGACAGCTTTGTAAACCGGACGGTCTGCCGGGACGGCTGCGAAAACCGTAGAGACGCCTGACCGGGTTCTGCTTCAAAATAAGCGCCGGATGCATTCCGACGCTACAACGTTCCGATTATACGCGATAGAACTTGTAAAAGCAAGGTTTTTCGGCAGTAAAAGAGGTATTTCTCCTCCGGTTTCCACACTTTTTACACGTTACCAGATTCTTTTGCCCGATATGATCAGTACGGCGCCGGCCGCCAGCAGGAGCACGATAAACACGTAGATGCTCACCGTAAACACCAGGTTGAAGAGCAGCAGCACAACGGAGACGAGCGCCAGCCCGACGGCAATCGTCCGCAACCCGTTATCCCGGCCTTTTTCGAAATAAACGAGTTCATAAAGCCCCACCGCGATGCCGAAAATAAAACCCGGCCACAGGATAGACATAAGCCCCCAGCCGAACAGGCTGCACAAGAAAAAGAGAATGCCGTACGTAACGAGAACGCCGCCAGGAAAGACCGCAGCGGGCGGCAGTGTCCGATTGAAGACGAGGGCGTGCAGCACGAGTCCGGGCAGCACAAGAACCACAAGCGGCCACAGGAGCGCCCCGATGAACGTGAAAACGCCGATTTTTCCGAGCAGCAGCACCAAAGCTACCCCGACAAGAATGATTCCCATAGATAACGGTTTGTTCGACATCTGCGATCCCCCTGTATTCGGACGACACCTTGGCGGATAACGAAGCTGCGGAATGCCCGGCCCGGAGAGGCCTTCGTCCGCCGTCTCCGTTCCGGAAAGTGCGGCATCCGGCCCCGCAGCGCCGCGTGGAGCGGCAATTCCGCCCGGTATCGACACGCTTTTTATTTCCAGTTTATCGCAAACGGGTAATGCTGGCTAGAGCCAATCCTCGCGGAGAAAATAGAGATAAGCTATTCTTTTATCGATTCGAAAGAAGCGTCGTAGAGACGGAACATCGTCTTGTAGCCGGACTCGTCGACTTTGATGCCGACGTCGAGTCTTCCCTTGATTTTGAGGGGCCCTGACGTGTAGCGCAGCTTCGTCTCCTTCGGCACGAATACGATCATAATCTTGTTCCAGTAAGTCTCGTCGCCGTTGTCAAAAGGACATTCCGCTCCCGGAGCCGGAATAAGCAGGAACCAGTGCTTGTCGAAGGACAGGACTTCACCCATAAATCCCCGGATCTCCACGTTTTTGCCGTTGAGATCCCAAAATTTATCCGACGGCGTCGCCTGCTTCTCGTCGTCGAAGAACTCCGTCCACTTCAGCACGGGGGACGAAGATTTGGCCGGAGCCGCCGACGGCTTCGCTGCGGCCGGGGTCTTGTCCGCGGCGCCGGTACCGGCGGAAGCGTTCTTCTGCGGCGGCGCGCTTGCCGCAGGAGCGGTTCCGGCGGACGCTCCGCCGGAAGGGGCCGCGGACGGCGGTACGGCGCCGGACGGGGCTGCCGCGCCCGGCGCGGGGCTCTGCCGCGGCGCCGTGGCGGGCGCTACGGACGCCGCGGGCCCTACGCCGGCATTGCCGGCGGAAGGCGGCAGTCCGCCCGGAGCGCCTGCGCCGCCCGGAGCGGGCGTCGCGTCCGGTGCGGCGCTTCCCGCGGCTGCGGCGGGAGAAGCCGTGGCGGACGGGGCCGGCGTCTGCGCGGCCGAAGCGGAGCCGAACGTCTGCGCGGCAGACTTGGACGCCTCTTCCTTGCCGCAGGCGGATGTCAGGAGCGCGGCGGCGAGAATCGTCAAGAGCGTGCGGGTATAGTTCACTATGAATCTCCTCCTACATAAATGAATGGGATTGCTGTCCGGATTTATGGATTTAGATTTATGAATTTATGGATTTACGGCTTTACGGCTTTACGGTTTTACGGTTTTACGGTTTTACGATCAGGATCGCCTGCGGTCGCTTGCTCGAATCAGGAACGGAACAAATGCAACGGGTCCACCCGGTAAACCTGCCAGGCCGGAATCGCGGACGCTCCTATGCCGAGCAGGACGGCTCCTCCCGCCAGAATGAGCTCCCCGGGTGCAAGCGACCACGGATCGATCTGAATGCCGGCGAAATCGAACAGCAGGGAGCTCCCTGCCGCCCCTGCGCTGTGACCGAGCAAAAGGCCGGCAAGCAGACCTCCCGCGGTCAGAAAAACGCCTTCGCCGACAAGCGCCGTCCACACATAGCGTCCCGGCTTCCCGATCAGACGCAGCAGAGCGACATCTTTGCGGCGTTCACTTGCGGCTGCCAGCAAAGACAATAGCAGGGTCAAGGCGGCCAGAAGAACGCACAGGTACGTAACGATCTGGACGACCTGGGTGCCTTTATCCACGACATTCACGACATCCGCGACAGCCTTTCCGGTATACATGGCCTGAAGGCCGGTCATCGCGTCGTATTTATTTTTGAGCGACTGGGCGCCGAGAAGCGACTTCGGCTTCACCATAAGCGCCGTCACTTCGCGATCCTGCTGCGCCGCTTCCCCGTGGACCGCCCAGGCGTAGTCCAATGTCGTGAACACGGCACGGTCATCGGGCGAATGCAGAGGCGGCAGGATGCCGACAACTTTGTACATGAAAGCTTCATGCCCTTCATGCTCGTCATGTCCTCCTTGCCCGCCCGCATGTTCGCCTTCATGGCTTTCGTCCGCATGCGAGCCGCTCTCTTCCTCATGGTGCTCTCCCGCATGCTCTCCCGCTTCTTCGGCGGAATGGACGAGGCCGTGCCCGCCCTTAAAGGTGTCTCCCACTTTCAGGCCGAGCGTACGGGCCGCATGCGAGCCGATAACCGCTTCGCCGAGCCCGCCGTACAAGCTTCCCGAAGCGAGCTGTTTATCGCCGTAGCGGACGGCGAAATACCTCGCATCAACGCCGACGATGGGATAACCGTTCAAATTATCGCCCGTCGTTACGGCGAACACTTCTTCCGCTTCGGGTTCTTTTTTCACCTCTTCGTACAAGGCATTCGGAATATTCCCTGTTGGCGCCCCGATGTGATAATAGGTGCTCATCGCAAGCTGGGTCTTGCTCCCCTCCGCACCCATCGTAAGCTCGAAAGGACCATATCCTTTCTCGGCGCCTTTCTCCACGCCCTCGTTCCACATCAGTACGAAGAGCAGCAAAGCGGCCGTCAGGGCGACGGAAAGCATCGTCAGGACCGACAACGTTTTACGGTGAAGCGCATTGCGCCAAATAACCTGAAAAACACTCATCCCAGCTTTTCCCCTTTCCAGCCGGGAACCTGCCTCGCTTCGGCCGTTTCAGCCGGCAAAGCGGGATTCCGTCCGGGCCCGTCTGCCGGACGGACCGCTTCCTTCGGCGCGTACCACTCGTTGAGCTCCCCGATGTGCGTCCTTGTCCGAAAGCCGGCCGCCAGTTCCAGATCATGCGTCACGACCAGCAGCGTCGCGTTTTCGGACGCGGTGAGCTCAAGGAGCAGCCGCATCACGTCCTCGGCCGTTTCCCGGTCCAGACTTCCCGTTGGCTCATCGGCCAGCACGATTTTCGGACTGCGGATCAAGGCCCGGATCATCGCGACCCTTTGCTGCTGCCCGCGGGACAACTGGCCGGGAAGATGGTTCATCCGGTCGGCCAGTCCGACGCGTTCAAACCACTGCGCCGCGAGTTCCCGCCTGCGCGATTTCGCCATGCTCACCGGCAGGGCCAGCTCCACGTTCTGCCTGGCCGTCAGCGAGGCCATGAGGTGGAAGTCCTGAAAGATGATCCCCACCTTCTCGGAACGGAATCTGTCGCGCTGGGCCTGGGATTGGGCATGCAGCGGCACACCATCGACGGTTATCTCTCCCTCGTCCGGGGCGAGTACGCCGCAAAGCAGATGGAGCAGGGTACTTTTGCCGCTGCCGCTCGGACCGGTCAAAGCAAGCTGCCCGCCTTCACCGACCTCCCATTCCGGAACGGATAGGATGGGAAGCTTGCCTTCACCGGGCAGCCGGAACGATTTTTTAACGCCTGTAAGCTTAATCATCTCGTGTCAGCCTCCAATGAAAACGGACAGGAGCCTCATGCCCCTGTCCGTCGGATGTTGCCGGTACTGCTCCGTCCGGCCGATTATTTCAGCTTGATCCGCTCGGAGAGCGCGTCCCATGTCAAGTTTTTGCCCGTAAGCTTGTTGAATGCTTCCAGCGGGAGATACAGGACATTGTTATCGATGTTCGCTTTAAAGCCGCTTGCCTGGCCGTTCAAGGCCGCTGCCTGCGTATCGATATTTACGGAAAGGCTGGTGCCCCCCGCGCTCAGGACGACTTCGCGCGCATCCCCGTTCCATTTCACTTCGGCACCCAGCGTTTCAGCCAGCGCTCTCGCCGGATAAAGAACCGCGCCCTCGCGGGTCACCTTGAATTTCGGATAGGCGTATTCGCTTTGCAGCTTGTCTGTCGCCGCTTTAAGATCGATGCCCGCCACGGAAGCCACGGCACGCGCGATGTCGGTGTTGTCGATCTGGCCTTTTACCTTCTCGGCGATCGGTCCGTAAGCCCATACGCCTACGTCGACGGCGGAGTGACCGTGTCCGGACCAGCCTACAAGGTAGCGCTTGGACATGACGGCGTTAAATGCGCCTTCCTGTTTGTATGAAGAGCCGTCTCCGGCGAGAATGAATTTCGCTTCGTCGTCGGTCAGATCCGTGTGGCCGGTATATTTGGCTACGAGCGCTTTTACGTCTTCGACGGTTTTGGCGTTTTTGAGTTCTCCGCCGATCAGTTCCGACGATTTTTGCTGATCGTCCCAAGCGTCCACGTTGATCTCGTAAATATTGTCGCGGGAAAGCGACAGGCCACCGGTTTCGTGATCCGCCGTAACGACGACGGACGTGTTGCCGTCTTTTTTCGCAAATTCCACGGCGACTTTAACGGCTGCGTCGAAATCCAGCATCTCCTGCACAACGGACGGCAGATCGTTCGCATGTCCCGCATGGTCGATGCGTCCGCCCTCTACCATCATCGTAAAGCCCTTCGGGTTTGAGGAAAGAATGTCAATCGCTTTACTGGTCATTTCCGCGAGATTAGGCACGGTATTCGTACGGTCAAGCACATAATCCACGTGGGAGCTTCCGAACAGGCCGAGCGCCTTGCCGGTTTTGCCGTCCAGCGATGCCAGCCCCTGCTTGTCGTACACGACTTTGTAGCCTTCCTTTTCGAAATCAGGAATGATCGTTTTATCCGTCCGTTTGCCTTTCTCGTCCTTGCTCAGGAAAAATTGCTTGCCGCCGCCGAAAAGCACGTCCACATCGCCGTCGTTCAAATACTGGGACGCGATGGCGCTCTCGTTGTCGCGGTTGCGCACGTGCGAAGCGTACACGGCCGGTGTGGCGTGAGTGATACGGGCCGTCGTGACGAGTCCCGTCGCTTTGCCGGCGAGCTCGGAGGCTTCGATTACGGAAGCGAACGGCTTGGACACGTCTTCGTTCGAGACGCTGATCGCGGCGTTGTATGTTTTGTTGCCCGTTGCGAAAGCCGTTCCGGCCGAAGCCGAATCGGTCACTTCACCGGACACGATGGTTCCGCCGTCTTCCCCGCGGTCCGCATATGTAGTGGCTTGTCCGACGTAGTAGGAGTCGAGCTCCAGATGATCTTTGCCCAGCTTATGTTTGGAAAACGTACGTCCGGCCGACACCTGGGCCGGTCCCATTCCGTCGCCGATCAGCACGATCACGTTCTTGGATAACGCCTTCTGATCTTTCGAGGCATCCGGTGTGCCTGCAGCCAGAGCACCGCTTGCCAGCGTGAGTGGAAGAAGTGCGATTGCCGTTCCGGCAATAACGGAACGATGAATGATCTTTTTCAAAAGAATCCCCTCCGACTTTAAGTTCCCAACAAGTTTTATCGTACGGCTTTACTATTTCGGACAGTTAAAAGAAAGCGCGCAAGTTTGTTAAATTAAGGAGATACTATTAAGCCGATGTAAAAAGGGGATACTACCGGTAACCAGTAGGACAGGAGAACGGAGATGACTGCGAAAAGAAATACCGGGAAAAAACCGCTCTGGACCCGAGACTTTGCGGTAACCTCCCTTTCGAACCTGCTTTTATTTTTCAGTTTTCAGCTGCTTATACCGACCATTCCGCTGTATGCGGCGGGAATCGGCGGCGGACAAACCCAGATCGGATTGGCTATGGGTACCTTCACCGTCGCCTCACTGCTGACACGCCCGTTTGCGGGAAAAGCGCTGGATACCATCGGCAGAAAGCATGTGCTCTCGGCGGGGCTCGCTTTGTGCGGGCTTGCCGTGCTCGGCTATTCGGCGGCCGCCGTTGTAGCCATGCTGCTGGCACTCCGGTTTATTCACGGAATCGGCTGGGGAATTTCGACCACTTCGCTCGGGACGGTGATTTCGGATATTATCCCTTCCGAGCGCCGGGGTGAAGGAATGGGCATATACGGCCTATCCAATACGATGGCGATGGCCCTTGCCCCATTGACAGGCTTGTGGATCGCCGCGGAGTATGGCTTTCACCCCTTGTTTATTTTCTCCACCGTCCTCGCTTTCTCGGCTTTGCTGCTCTCCTTGCTGATTCGTCCGGGGCGGAACAACCGATCCGCTTCCGTCCCCTTTTCATGGCGCGAGTTTCGCAAGGGGCTGATCGAGCCGGGGGCGCTGCTTCCGTCCCTTCTGCTGTTTTTCACGGCCGTCTGCTACGGCGGCATCGTCACGTTTCTTACCCTGTTCGGGAAGGAAGCCGGGATCGGCAACGTCGGCTGGTTCTTCGTCTGCAATGCGGTCATGCTGCTCATCACCCGTCCGCTGACGGGGCTCGTCTATGACCGCAAAGGGCCGGCGTGGGTGCTGTATCCGGGCGCCTTCTTTACCGGCGCGGGATTATGGCTGCTCTCCTACGCTCATTCCGCCGCGTCTCTGGCTGCGGCCGCCGCTGTTTTCGGAGCGGGCTTCGGCTCCGTCCAGCCGGCGCTGCTCGCGTGGACGATCGACCGGACGGAGCCGTCCAGAAGGGGAGCGGCCAACGGGACCTTCTACTCCGCCAACGATCTGGGCATCGGGACCGGCTCGATGCTGCTCGGCGCCTTCGCTTCCCTGGTCGGCAGCTACGGGGCCGCATACCGCTGGTCCGTGCTGCTCATCGTGCTGCTGCTCGTCATTTACAGCGCCTATCTGCTGCAAAACCGGCGCAAAAGCGCGCAGCTTAACGCAGCTTAGCCGTGGCCCCGGCAAACCGGGCGCACGACGTGCAGCGGAAAACCTTGCAATCCGGTGCGGACTTCCGGCGAACAATGCGGATTCACATGCCGTGCATCAAACCCATGCGCTCCCATGCACTATATCCGCCGCAAGCTGACGCCGCAGCAGATGCAGGCGGCGGGTGTGCCAAATAAATCTGACCCAAATAAAAACCGCCATTACTCCCGGAGTAACGGCGGTTTTTATTGCGCGAGTCGGTTTAAACGGCCGGTATCAGGCTCTTGCAGCTATATAGCGTGGCGCCTATTGAGCGAAGACATCCGGCTTATATATGCATGTCCTTGTAAGCATGAAATATGAACCATTATCAACTGTGTATTTCTTACCTTATCGCATCCCGCATGAAAAGACCGGCCCCGAAGGACCGGCCTTTTGAATAATCAGATTCCGTCTACACGCCTGTACAGCAAGCCGGAACGCGAAACCCCCGTCAGAACACCGTTTTTCTTTTCGGCGGAAAGAGCCATTTTTTCACCAGACCGGCGGCAACGACCAGAACGGCCCCCAGCCACGGAACCGGCCAATGCGGCCATTCTCCGAGAAGCCAGCCGCTCAGCTTCGCATCGCTGAGAAACATTTCTCCTGCGGTAAAGCCCAGAACGGCGGCTCCCATATAAATGAGCACCGGCATTTTCTCCAGCAGCTCGACGACGACGGCGCTTCCCCAAATGATGATGGGAATGCTCAGGCCGATCCCCAGAATCAGGATAGTCAAGTTGTTACCGGCAGCGGCGGCTATCGCCAGAACGTTATCCAGACTCATAACAAAATCGGCCGCGATGATCGTCCATACCGCCTTTGACAGCGTGCCTGCCTGCTGGACGGATGAATCGGCGTTGTTGTCCAGCAGCAGCTTCACCGCTATCCAGAGCAGGAATACCGAGCCTGCCGCCTGGATAAAGGGGATTTTCAGGACGCCTACGGCAATAATGGTCAGTATCAGCCGCAAGGCGATCGCCCCGAAAGCCCCCCACCATACGGCCTGTCGGCGCTGCGCGGCCGGCAGGTTTTTGCTAGCCATCGCGATGACGACGGCATTGTCTCCGCTGAGTACGATGTTGATCAGCATGATTTGCAGAAACAGTCCAAGCTGTTCGAGCACACCGCTTCTCTCCTTCCGCTTCCGGCTCCATTCGTACGGTCAAAGCCGCTGAAGCTTAGAACCTAAAGCTGCCCGGCCGTTTCCCATTGCCTTCAGCCCCCGCGCCTCACTGTGCCGGCCCCGCCCGCCTTCTCATCTCCCGACCGCGGAAGAAAGAGTCAGAAGTAGGCGTCTTCCTCCGCTCCATCCTCGGGAGTCACGATGACGGTTTCCGCCTCCAGCGCAGCCCGCAGAATCCATTCATCCAGCTGCGGAAAGCCTCTTTCGATCGCCTCGATGACCCGGAGGTTCGGGTTTGTGCTCGGCGACGGCGGAAGGAACAGCGTGCAGCAGTCTTCATAAGGCTGAATCGATAACGTATACGTATCGATCTGCTCGGCCATGCGGATAATATCCTTCTTGTCCGTGGCAATCAAAGGCTGCAGGACAGGAAGCGATACGGCCCGGCCGATCGCGTTCAAGCTCGGCAGCGTCTGGCTCGCCACCTGCCCGAGGCTTTCTCCCGTCACCAGCGCCAGCGCCTTCTCCCGCTCCGCAATCGTCTCCGCGATGCGGTACATGGCGCGGCGGAGAATGGTGACGAGCAGATTGTCCTTGTACGCGGCATAAATCGACGTCTGCACCTCGGTGAAAGACACGAGGTGCAGCTTGATGCTTCCGCCGCTGTACGCGGACAGCTTGCGGGCCAGCTGGATCACCTTCTCCTTGGCCCGCTCGCTCGTGTACGGGAAGCTGTGGAAATGCACAGCTTCCAGCTCAAGCCCCCGGCGCATCGCCTGCCAGCCCGCGACCGGGCTGTCGATCCCGCCGGAGAGCAGGAGCACGGCTTTGCCGTTCGTGCCGAGCGGGTAACCGCCCGCTCCCTCGAAGGTCTCCACGAACAGCAGCGCCCCTTTCTCCCGAAGCTCCACCCGGAGAGTCGTTTCGGGGCTGCGCACATCTACGCTGAGCTCCGGACAAGCCCGGAGCACGGCGCCGCCGACGATCCGGTTCATTTCCGGGGTATCGAACGGAAAGCTTTTATCCACGCGCTTTACTTCCACTTTAAACGTCTGGGGACGCTTCACGACTTTCTTCATGAGCGCGACCGCCACCGCCTGAATCGCTTCGCTGTCGGATGGAGCCGTGTACACGGGACTGTACGTTTCAATACCGAACACTTTCGAGACGGCTTTGCCGACATCTTCGGCGGACGCATCGGAGAGCCGGATATACACCCGGCCGTATTCGGTGACCAGCTTGACCTGCGTAAAAGGTGCAAGAACGCCGCGGAGCTGGCTCACGACCTTTTTTTCAAACCGCGAGCGGTTTTTACCTTTCAGCATCATTTCCCCGAAACGGACAAGCAGCAGATCGGGCTTCAAAGGGGACATCATAATCAGCGTCCCCCTTTCGTCCGCACGGACACCGGAACGAGATCTGCGATTACGCCGCGGAGCGCTTCCACGAACCGGCGGGCATCCGCTTCCGTATGCTCTTCGGTCCAGCTCACCCGCAGGCCGCTTGAAGCATGCGCCCGGTCAAGCCCCATGGAAAGCAGCACTTTGCTCGGTTCAGGCTCTCCCGAAGAACAAGCCGACTTCGTTGATATATATATGCCGCGCTGCTCCAAAGCATGTACGACAACTTCGGAATTCATGCCCGGGTAACAAAAATGAACGATATGAGGCGCCATGTCTTCCTCATCGCGGGAGCCTGTCAGAGCCAGCTCGGGAAGCCCGATAATGCCTTCGACCGCAATGGCGCGAAAGGCCCGCTTACGCCGGATGTCTTCTTCCAGATTATCGGTAGCCATCCGAAGCGCTTTGGCCATTCCGACGATTAGGGGCACGTTCTCGGTGCCTGAGCGCATTCCCTGCTCCTGGCCTCCGCCGGCAAGCTGCGCCTGAAGGTCGATGCCCGTCCGCTTATAGAGGAAGCCGGCCCCTTTGGGGCCTTTGAACTTATGAGCCGAAGCGCTCATCAGGTCGATGCCCAGCTCATCCGGAGAAAAAGGCAGTTTGCCCACTCCCTGTACGGCGTCCACATGGAACAGCACGGTCTGCTTCTCGCGCAGCCACTTGCCGATCTCTCCGATGGGCTGTATCCGTCCCATCTCGTTGTTCACATGCATCACGCTGACGAGAATGGTTTCCCCGGTGACGGCAGCTTTAACGTCATCCACACGGACTTGACCCGTTTCGTCTACGGGAAGAATCGTCACTTCAAAGCCCTCCGCCTGCAGTTGACGGAAAGCCTCCTTCACGGAAGCGTGTTCGACCGCCGTCGTGATCAGATGACGGCCCCGGCTGCGGTAGCGGTATGCCGCACCTTTGATGGCCAGATTGCTGCTCTCCGTACCGCCCGACGTAAAAATGATTTCTTCCGGACGCGCCTTAAGAACGGAAGCAATCACCTCACGGCTCTTTCTAACCAGTTTCTCGGCGTCCAGGCCGAATTTATGAATCGAAGACGGGTTACCGAAATGCTGGAGCATGACGTCCGCAACCGTCTGTGCCACTTCCTTGTAAGGCTGGGTCGTTGCCGCGTTATCCAAATAAAGCATGTATCTCTGTCCTTTCTTATTGAAAAAAAGATCGCGTTAAAGTACTGTGCCTGTCACGTGCATATTCCTCATTAAATCGCAAAACTATCCCGAACACAAGCCGCCTCTATCTTCAAAGCAAGCCGGCTGCCTTTTGCAAGATCGCTTCCGCACCTACCCTAACCTGCCGAAAAACGAAAGAAGCGGCATCTCCACGCCGGAGAAACCGCTTCTTTGCAATTGTTTATTCAGACTTAAGTGAACTCCCGGTCGTACCGTTCCTTGGCATTCATAACCTTTTTCACATACTGCTGGGTTTCGTTCGGCAGCAGATGCATTTTCTCTAGTAAATCGAAATCGTTTTTGATGCCCAGCTTGTTGACCCGTCCGGGTCCCGCGTTGTACGCCGCCAGAGCGACGCCGACATTTCCGTCGAAACGCTTAAGCTGGTAGGACAAGTACTGCGCTCCGCCCTGGATATTCTGCTGCGGATCGAAAGCGTTCGTGACGCCCAGCCCGTTTGCCGTACCGTCCATTAACTGCATAAGCCCCTTGGCTCCCGCTCTCGAAACCGTGTTCGGGTTAAAAGAAGACTCCTGGCGGATCACCGCTTTAATCAGGGCGGGATCTACGCCCGTACGCTCGCTTGCTTGGACGATGTAAGCGTCATAAGCCGCTTCGCGCGCGGAAGCGGGCAGGGAAGCTTGTACGGCTCCAGCGGCCGTTTCATAGGAACGGAGCGCCTTCGTCTGCCGCTGAACGCTTAAGCCCGTGCCGGCGGCAGCGGGAACCGCGCCTGCGGAGCCCGTCCACGCGCCCTGCAGCGCCTCCAGCGGCAGAATGCCGAGGCCGTCCTCCCCGGACGGCTCTGCGGACAGGCCGCTTTGCTCCATGAGAAGCGTGTTGAGCAGCGAGCTGAACTCCTCGCCCGGTTCGGAGGCACCGGACACTCCTCCGCCGGCGCCGGAAAACAGCGTCGATTTGTTCAGCATCTCCAGTTTTAAAAGCTCTTTCATTAATCGCGGATCAATTGATGCCATATTCTCATCCCCGTTTGTAAGCCCATAAGCAAATTATAAACCTTATATCGGCACAAAAGAGCCCGTTTTGAACCCTTTTTGCCAAATTCACCAAAAATCCTGCTCCAGCAACCGGGATTATTCCCTCAGGCCACGTCTCTTTTCCGGAACACCAGGATCGTAATGCCCAGGAGAACGACCAGATGCAGTACATAGATCGTCAGCGAAAATCCGAAGGTCATTCCGGGGAAAGGTGGCGGCGTACCTTGGTTGACAAGGGGATTCGGATCATAGATTTTCCAGTTCGTATTGTTGAAAATCAAATACCGGGCCCAATTGTACTGCAGGGCCGCAAAAGCCGAACCCGCCAGATTCATGACAATGGCCACCGTAATCGCCAGCGCGCTGCTGCGGAACACCGTCGCGATAAAGAAAGCGAGCGTGAACATAAAGAGCATGTCCGGCAGCGAATACCAGTACGAGCTGGACAGTACGACAAAATGCTCGTTAGGCAGCTCGGCCGTCCCGAACAAGGCGGCCCCGACCGCTACGGAGCTCACAAAAAGAACCGCGTAAGCGATAAGCACCATAATCACACAGGCCGTATACTTCGACAGCAGAACGGCCGTCCTGCTCGCGGGGCGAATCAGGAGCTGCTTGATCGTTCCGTCCTTATACTCTTCCGTCACCGTCTGCGCCCCGAGTACGAGGGCAAACAAGGTAACAAACAGCGAGCAGACCATAAAAACGGTGCCGGCAAAGCTTATGTAATTGTGGCCTTCCGAATAGCCGGTAATCCACAGCTTAATGGGAAGACCGACAAACAGACTGAGGAGCAGCAGAAAAATATAGAAAATCCAAGTCGATTTTTTGCTTGTGATTTTCATGATTTCATTTTGTACGAGCGAAAGGAATTTCATCGGGTGTCCTCTCCTTTCGTCAGCTGGAGGAAGGTATCTTCAAGCGTCGGCTTGCGGATGGCCACCTGGTACACGTCTATCCCCTGCGCGACAAGCCGTGCCACGACCTGCGGAATCGCCGATTTGGACAAATTGGCGGTATACAGTCCGTTTTCGCGCCTCAGCAGCCCGTATTCCCCCGCCGTATGCTCGCCGGCCTCGATTCCCTTCAGTTCGAATTCGACCAGCACCAGCTCGTCCTCCGAGGTCGTACCGCCCCGAACGATGCGCTCGCCGACAAGGCGTCCCTCCTGAATGATCAGGGCGCGGTCGCAGATCAGCTCGACCTCGGCCAGAAGATGGGAAGAGATGAGAATCGCAATCGATTCCGTCTTGGCCAGGTTCCGCAAATAGTCGCGCAGCTCCCGTATACCGGCGGGATCGAGACCGTTGGTCGGTTCGTCCAGAATAAGCACCGTCGGCCGGTGAAGAAGGGCCTGGGCGATTCCAAGCCTCTGCCTCATGCCGAGCGAGTACGTTTTGACTTTGTCGTGAATCGCATCGGTTAGCCCGACCAGCTCTACGATTTCCTCCATCCGTCCCGCCGGTATGCGTTCAGCCGCCATCCGGGCAAAGTGGACGAGATTTTTATAGCCGGACATATACGGGTACAGCTCGGGATTTTCGACAATGGCGCCCACATGGGCAAGCGCCTCGGAACGCTGCGTTTTGACGGGAAATCCCGCTATCCGGATTTCACCCGCGGTCATCGACATCAAGCCGACCATCATGCGGATCGTCGTCGTTTTGCCGGAGCCGTTCGGTCCCAGAAATCCGCAGATCTCCCCCCGACGGACGGAGAAGGACAAGTCCTTGATAATCGGCTTTCCGCCTATCGTTTTCGATACGCCTACCAGTTCCATAGCTTGTTCGGTTTCCATTTGCTCCTCCAATCCTATCCAGTACTAACATGTCTGAGCAAATTATAACGGTTTAAAGGGGTTTCGTCTAATTGGGTCCGCCCTTTCATTTATATGACCGCACGGAAAAAGGGCCCGGAGGCCCTTTCTCGCCGTTTCCTAGATCACAAACGGCACGAAAAATAAATTGGAGAAAAAACTGATCAGTCCGATCGCCATCGCCCAGCCCCCGGCCTTCCTGCTTCCGTCGGCAAACGCCATGTAACCGAGAATCGCCCCGAGGGGTCCCAGCACAAACGGCAGCAGGAAAAAAGAAAGAACGGATGACACGAGCGCCATCATTCCGAGCGTACGGGCGCTTACCCACGAATCCGAGTCGGCTTCCTCCCTGCTGCGGGCGCCTGCGTCTTCTACAGAACGCCCCCCCAGCCCGGGAGCCAGCTCGCCCGCATATTCCTCACGGTCCGAGCCACCGGCTTGCTCCGGAACCGCAGCTGAGTTCGCTTCGGCCTCGTCAAGTTTTTGAGAATGTTCCTGCGTGTGCTCGTGCTTCTTATGGCTCTTGTGGCTCTTGTGGCTCTTGTGGTGGGTCATACGTGAAGACCTCCTCTTGTTGTGCTGAGGAATTCCGGGTGCGGGTTACTTCTTCTCTTTGAACGTATGGCAGCACGTATTGGCACGGTCCGCAGCTTGGTCCTTATGACGCGTATCAAATTCTTCACCGGCAAATTCGGAAGACAGATCGGCATTCGCATGCTCGTCCACTTCGATCATAATGATGTCCGCGCGGCAGTTGTTCCCTTGTCCCCAGTAGGCACAGTTCGAAACGGCGCATTTGACTTCTGGCATATCGATCACCCCCAAGCATAGGGTCTCACGAAGGCTGTGCGGATATCCGCGGGGAGTCCTGTCACAACCTGACAGCTGGAGCCGGACTTTGGCTTCAATCAAGACGCAAACAAAAAAGCCCCCGCGTACGGAGGCTTCATTTCTCTTATTTTAAACCCGTTCGCCCTGCATGCGGCGCTGGGTAATGTAGTCATTTTCATAGTAGGACAGTTCTTCGCGGAGCTCTTCGAAAATTTTGGACAATTCAATCGTCAGATCGCGCACTTCACGATTCGGTTTTTTGCGGAAACGAATGGCATCCTGTCCGGTATAGGCGTAACGGCCGTCTTCGGAGTAGCACTCGTTCTTCGGGTAAAAGAAAGGGCTGATACAATTGTGGTACACTTCATACAGCACTTTTTCGGTAAAGTCCACATTGAAGGTCGGTCTGCGCAAGCTGACTCCCAGCTTCTCGTAACCCACTTCGCAGAAAACAAGCAGGTGACGAGTATCCTGCAAATAGCCGCGGTAAAACTCTTCCATTTCGGAATCGGACTCTGCATTCAACTGCGGAAGAGAGTAGGTGTTCAGAAACGACTCGATACGGTCCGCCGCTTCCTTCAGTTTCTTTCTCGTTGTCTCGCACGCCTTCTTAACATTATCCATTGCCATTACGGTTATGACCTCCTCTAGTTAACAGAGCGGGAACTCGCACCCGGCTCAGCCCATCCATATAGTATCACACTTTCTCTGGAAAAGGTACCCGATTCTTGAGGGGAAATGTCCGGCTCCGGTATAAAAAAAGCGCCCCTTTCCCACCCTACTTTTATGTAGTCCAGACGAAGGAAAGGAGGCCTCCGACCCATGCGACGCCCTACTGCCGCCTTAGGCGGCATGATCCTCGGCAGCCTGCTTGTCGTAACGAGCGCCTGCCAGACGAAACCCGAAGCCCGTCACGTACAGCCGGAAGCCGAGTTGAAATATAAACAAGCGGTTGTGGAGCAGGATGTCGCCGTGACCGACCAATTGTGCCGGAACCAGTGTCTTCTCCATGTTAACCGGATGTACGCCTCCCTGAACCAAGCCGATCCCAAGAAGATCAAAGAAACGATGCGTGAGATGCAGAGTAAGCACGAGCATATCATTATGCTGAATTGGGTTCCCGCAAAAGCCGGCAGCGGCATTTCCTCTTCTGCCGGCACACCTGCCTCCCCCGGAGCGACATCGGTTCCGTCCGGTCATAGTGCGGGTGCCGCAGGAAGTTCCGGCAGCTCCACCAAGACCGGTTCGGGTACATCCGGCGGCAGCGGTACTACCGGCGCCCTTGAGACTCCCGGTTCCGCTTCATCCGGGGAAATCGTCTCCGGCAAGCTATCCCGAGAGCTTGCCAAGATCGCGCAGCCTTTTATCGAAGAGGCAAAAAAGGCGGCCGCGCAAGGAAACGCTTATCAGTCGCCTAATTTCACGGCAGCCGATAAGCCCTATTTTGTGCTGAACGTGCCCGCTCCCGACAAGAAAAGCTCCGTCGTCGCCGTCGTACGCCAGCATATTTTGCAGGAGGTTTCCAATCATCAGCGTAAAAATCTCCGCCTGCAGTCTTTCCATTCCGATAAAAACCGCTGGAAAATCGAAAGTGTGGATACCGGCACGCTCCGCAGCAAGCGCGTTACCCACCCCGAGGATCATGAAGGCACCAGTCATTACGAACGTCACGACGTTGTCGTCCAGTTTAACCGCCCTCTGCGTGATGCCGAGCTCTCCCGGATCCGGACCGAGATCGGCGCCACCAAGGTAAAGCTCATCGGCAATACGTATATCATCACCGCCCGGAGCCTTGAAGCCCGGCAGCTCATGGATTATTTCCGTAAGCGTCAGGATGTGCGCTTTGTGGAGCCGCATTATATTTATGAAACGAATGACCTGTCCCGCGGCGTCAAACCGCTAAACTGGTTTTTTGACTGGTGGCCCGGCAGCCGCAGCGGCAATTCCGGAACGCAGCGTTCAGAAGCAGAAGAGCAGGCGGCCGCGCAGCCGGACGTCATTCCCAACGACGTCCTTTTCAACAAATATCAATGGAATCTTCCGATCACGAATACGCTGAGGGGCTGGAATTTTAACAAGGGCACTCAAGATGTTACGGTCGCGATTGTGGATACGGGAGCCGACGTCAATCACGAGGACCTTAAGGGCCAGCTCGTGGAGGGCTACAACGTGCTCGATCCCGCCGCGCAGCCGATGGACGATGTCGGCCACGGCACCCACGTAGCCGGAATTATCGGCGCGCAGGTTAACAACGGATTGGGAGTAGCCGGTATGACCTGGTATAACAAAATTATGCCGGTCAAAGCTCTCGACAGCAGCGGAGTGGGCAGCACGTATGCCGTCGCGCAGGGAATCATCTGGGCCACCGACCACGGCGCCAAGGTGATTAACCTCAGTCTGGGCAACTACGCCAGTTCGGATTTCCTGCACGATGCCATCAAATACGCCTACGACCGCGACGTGGTGCTGATCGCCGCCAGCGGCAACGACAACACCGAACGTCCGGGCTATCCGGCGGCTTATCCCGAAGTGTTTGCGGTCGCCGCCACGGATTCCGGCAACGAGCGCGCCTCTTTCTCAAACTACGGCGATTATATCGACGTGGCCGCTCCGGGTGTCAGCATCGCCAGCACTTATCCGCAGAATCAATATGCGGCGCTTTCGGGCACTTCCATGGCCTGTCCGCACGTGACGGCGCTGGCGGCCCTGCTCCGTTCTGCGAATCCGTCCCTCAAGAATACTGAGGTGATGGAACTGATGCGCCAGACGGCCTCGGATATCGGCGACAAGGGCCGCGACACTTTCTTCGGGTTCGGCCTTATCAATGTGGACAAAGCGGTTGAGGCTGCACTTGGCCGCGGACCCGCACAGGCCGGCCTTCCGGGGGCGGCACCGGTGCCCGCAGCCCCTTAACCATTCAGCGGGTACATTCAATCCGGATTTGACTTCGCATCACGCGCAGCTTCCAGCTTGCGGTGTCAGGCGCCCGATGACGGCGGTTTAACGACCACATGCGAACGGCATCCGCAACATTTGCAGCTGGCATCTCCACTCGGGACATTCGACCAGGGGCAGCCAGCCAGCTCGGGGATAACAAACGGCCCCACACATATTCGGGCTACCGCAACTGTACTCTCAGCTTCGCTGCCGGCAGTTCGAAACGAATACATTCAGCCCGGATGCAGGCAGCCAGCACAAAGCTAACAAACGGCCCCTCACACACCCCGACTACCGCAACTGTACCCGTACCCTCCAGCCGGCAGCTCGAAACGAATACATTCAGCCCGGATGCAGGCAGCGGCACAAGGATAACAAACGTTCGGAAATAAAAAAACTCCGCCGTCTTTTAACGTACGGCGGAGTTTCAAATAAATACGCGCCTCTGCGCACAACTCAAAAACCGCCTCGTTATCCGAAGATAACGGGCGGTTTTTCGATGTCGTAAGGATGGAAAGCTTGCCGTAAGCCGGGTTCTGTACTTCCGGTGGTGCAGCGGGCTACGATACCCTCCCACCATTGAAGTGACAATCATCTATCTAGGCCATACATTGCTATACAGCTCAAGCGACCAACCCGGACGCGCCTCGGGCTAAGGCTGTCTGTCAGGCAAAGCCTGCAGACCGCGTCCCATTAGGTCTTGCTCCAAGTGGGGTTTACCAGGGGTAAAGTCACCAGTACCCCTCGTGGTCTCTTACACCACGGTTCCACCCTTGCCTGTGCGTCTTGCGACGCCATCGGCGGTCCATTTCTGTGGCACTATCCTTCAGCTCGCGCTGACTGGACGTTATCCAGCACCCTGCCCTATGGAGCCCGGACTTTCCTCTCGCGATGCAAGCACCGCCAGCGATTGTCTGTCAAACTTTCCGAGAACATTTGCTAGTATACAGGTTATCGGCGCCGAATTCAACAACGAATGACTGGGAAAGCAGCCAATTCACGTTTTTTTAGACAAACTGGAACGGTTCCGTACTCGGTTCCGATGCCGCGGCAACCGTTTCGTATTTCTTTTCGGCAAGCGCGCGGTTCATGTAATCCGCCACCGCGCGCTTCATGATTTTCTCGACATTGTGCCCCACGTCGATCAGGCACATGCCGGCGGCCAGCGCGTCGTGCGCGGTGTGGTAGTCGATGTCCCCGGTCACGAGGACATCGGCTCCCGCAAACATCGCGCCCCGCACATACCGGCCGCCGGAGCCTCCAAGCACCGCCGCCTTCCGGACGGTGCGGTCTAGATCGCCGACGACCCGCACCATCGGCACGTCGAAGGCTTCCTTCGCGGCCGCGACAAGCTCGCGCAGCGTAAGAGGCACCGGCAGCTTGCCGGCGCGTCCAAGGCCGAACGTGCGGCCTTTAAGGTCCATCGGGTAGAGGTCGTAAGCGACCTCTTCGTACGGATGCGCCTTCAGCAGCGCCTGTACAACCGCCCGCTGAATGCTTGCGGGCACAATCGTCTCCACGCGCACCTCATCCGCGCGCTCCAGCTTGCCCTGCTCGCCCAGGAAGGGCTTCGTGCCCTCGCGGGGCATAAACGTCCCTGTGCCGGGAATGTTGAACGAGCAGTGGCTGTAGTCCCCGATCCAGCCCGCTCCGGCCTGGAACAGCGCCTGCAGCACCTTCTCGTGATGGCTTTCCGGCACGAAGACGACCAGCTTGCTGAGCTTCTCCGTATGAACCTCGTCCAGAGGCACCAAGTCCTTCAAGCCGAGAGCTTCGGCCATCAGGTCGTTGATGCCTCCTTCCGCCACATCCAGATTCGTATGCGCGATGTAGACCGCGATATCGTTCTTGATGAGCTTCTCGTACAGCCGGCCGGCCGGTGTATCCGTCTGCAGGTGGGCCAAAGGTCTGAAAATGATCGCATGATGCGCGATGATCAGATCCGCGCCCGTCCGGACCGCTTCCTCCACAACCTCATCGGTCACGTCCAGCGCGACGAGGATCTTCTTGATTTCCTTCTGCAGCGTACCGAGCTGCAGGCCGATTTTATCGTCAGGCACCGCGTAGTGCTTCGGCGCCAGCTTTTCGAACAATTGAATTACGGTTTGTCCTTTCGCAAACATTCCAGAACCTCCTTGATGCGCGAGATTTCCGTCTCCAGCGCGGCCCGTTTTTCTTCCACGTTTCCGGTAACCGAACGGTCGAGCTGTCTGCGGATCATAGCCAGTTTATCGAGTTCGTATTCCCACTTCGCAAACCAGACCGCCGGGGGATCTTGAACCAAGTAGGGCCCCATCTGCAAGAGTTTGTCTCCGGACAGCGTGAGTCCGTGAACAATGCGGTCCGCATATAACGCGGCATCGCCCTCATCCTCCGGCTTCATCCGGACGGCCGTCAAAATTTCATAAATTTTGCCGTCCTCCTCCAGGATGGTCTCGCCGGCCAGGTGCCAGCCGTGACTGCGCAGCCACCAGCGCACAATATCCTCGCCTACGTTCGGCTGCAGAATCAGCGTGGATACGCCAGCAAGCTTGTCTTCGCCCGCATCGAGAATGGACGCGATCAAAGCTCCGCCCATCCCGGCGATGGTCACCGCATCAACCTCGCCCGGCTGCAGCACGGAGAGTCCGTCTCCGAGACGTACCTCGATCCGCCCGCTCAGGTTGGCGTCGCGGACCTGCCGCTGCGCCGCTTCCGCCGGACCGCGGTTGACTTCGCCTGCGACCGCAGACGGAACAGTACCCTGCTGCACCAGATAGGTCGGCAGCAGGGCATGATCGGATCCGATATCCGCAAGTTTTGCCCCTTGAGGGACTTTTTTCGCAATTTCCAATAAACGTTGAGACAATTTCACCATATTTTATGCAACCCATTCCGTCCAATTTTTACGATAGGCAAACAGCGCGATTCCCGCCGCCGCCACCTTGCCGGCCAGCGAAAGCTGGAGCATCTGCTGGGCCGAGGTGCCCCAGGCCAATCCGAACAGCTCCGGCGCGATCCATACGGTCGCACCCGCAAGCAGAAGAACCAGTCCGGGTTTCTTCCAGCGGTGCTGAATCAGCCAGCCGATCCACATGAGGATAAAAGAAAGCGGGAGCCAGGCAAGCTGGAGCTTGTACCAGGTAGCGGGCTCCAGACGCTGGCTTAATACGAACCCGTAAGTGATAAGCAGCGCCAGCCATCCGCAGTATTGAAGCAGCGGTGTGCGCCCCAGAAGGCCGACAACCAGCCAAATGAGGCCGCAGAGTGCCACGAAGGACCCCAAATACAACTGCGAAGTGAGGCCGTTTCCGTAAAGAATCCAGACACCGAAACCGATCAGGGACGCCGAAGCGATGCCCGTTGAAAGCTGCGCCCTGAATGGCTGCTCTTCTTTTTGCCGGAAGCCGATTATATACCAAGATACAACAAATACGGCGGAAACGCCAATTTGCAAAGAAATTCCAAAAGAGTTAAAATTAAGTAGAGTTAATGATAAAACAATGATGAGCACGACGGCTGCGGCCCAGAATTTCCAGTGGCTTCCCCGGATGGATTTGGTCGATATGCCCAAAACCCTTCTGGAATGGTCCGCACCCGTTTCCATATACAAATTGAGCAGAAAGTCGCAGTACTGTGCGGGTAGAAGCTTAGATCTCCGCCAGTGCTCGATTTCTTTAATAATAGCCGTTCGTTTCTCGTCATCCATGAGCTTCACCTTCCCAACAACTTTATCGGTTCGCGGCCTTCCGAATTTGAGAAGGAAATCCGATGTTCCTGCATTTGCGGATTTAAGCTTCAGACCGTGTCTGCAGGACCTTTTGCTTTTCTTCCAGGCATTGCTTGGCGAATTCGGTCACCCTGCTCCGGTAGCCGTCCTTGTCCGTCATAAAAGCGAGCCCGTGTCCCGCCCGGGGCACCATGAACAAATCTTTGCCCGCGGGAGCCGCCTTGTATAAGCCGTGAACCATAAAAAACGGAACGAACGTATCCGCTTCTCCATGAATAAAAAGAATCGGCTTTTCCGTACGCTTGACCTGCTTAAGCGCCGAAGCTTCTCCGAAGAAATAGCCCGCCTTTATTTTGCAGATCAGGCTGGTCAGGGGAATCAGCGGAAACGCGGGAAGCTTGAACATTCTTTTGAGCTGATAGCTCAGAATGTCTTTGACGGACGTATAGGAGCAATCCGCGATGATTCCTTTCACCTGTTCCGGCAGTCTTTCGCCGCCTGCCATGAGAACTGTCGCGCCGCCCATGGATACGCCGTGGAGAAGAATCCGGGCATCCTCGCCGCTCCGCTGAAGAATATAGCGCACCCAGTTGACATAATCCAGCCGGTCCGTCCAGCCGAAGCCGATATACTCCCCTTCGCTCTGTCCGTGCCCCCGGTTGTCCGGCATCAGCACGTTGTAGCCGAGCTCGTGGTGAATTTGAGCGAAGCTGGCCATGTCCCTGCCCTGGCCGGAATATCCGTGCGCCAGCAGAGCCGTAACGCGGGAAGGCCGCCCGGCCTCCAGGTACCAGCCGTTCAGACGCAGGCCGTCCGCCGATTGAATGGATACCTGCTCCAGCGTCTGGCCGGCAAGCCAGTTATCCGCCGAAGCCGGCGAAGGGTCTACGGCGATTTCTTCCATATGACCCGCGAGGTCGGGACTGTTCTGCAGAAATTCCTTGCTGCTCCGGCGTATCCCCAGCCCGAACATATAGAAGGCTGCCGCTGTCAAAGCCACAGCAAGAACCGCAAGTATGCACAAACTGATCAACAGGGTCTTTGACATCTCAACCTTCCTCCTTCCTTTTGAAAAAAAGAAACCCGCCGGAGGCGGGCATTCGGATTCTATTCAAGAAAATCTTTTAAACGTTTGCTGCGGCTCGGGTGCCTCAGCTTACGAAGCGCTTTGGCTTCGATCTGACGAATCCGTTCACGGGTAACCCCGAAAACTTTGCCCACTTCTTCGAGAGTCCGGGTACGCCCGTCATCCAGACCGAAGCGAAGACGAAGCACGTTTTCTTCACGCTCGGTCAGCGTATCTAGAACATCTTCAAGCTGTTCTTTAAGAAGCTCGTAAGCCGCCGCATCCGCCGGTGCCAGCGCTTCCTGATCTTCAATAAAGTCGCCCAGATGGGAATCGTCTTCTTCACCGATCGGAGTTTCCAGGGATACCGGTTCCTGCGCGATCTTCATGATTTCGCGGACTTTATCCGTGCTCAGTTCCATTTCCTTCGCGATCTCTTCCGGCGTCGGTTCGCGTCCCAGTTCCTGCAGCAGCTGGCGGGATACCCGGATCAGCTTGTTGATGGTTTCCACCATATGAACCGGGATACGGATCGTTCTCGCCTGGTCGGCAATAGCGCGCGTAATGGCTTGGCGAATCCACCAGGTAGCGTACGTACTGAACTTATACCCTTTGGTGTGATCGAATTTCTCCACCGCTTTGATCAGACCCATGTTGCCTTCCTGGATCAGATCCAGGAACAGCATGCCCCGTCCGACGTAGCGTTTGGCGATGCTGACCACGAGACGGAGGTTCGCTTCGGCCAGACGGCGTTTCGCTTCCTCGTCGCCCTGCTCGATTCTTTTCGCCAAATCCACTTCGTTCTCTGCCGAAAGAAGCGGAACACGGCCGATCTCTTTCAGGTACATCCGCACCGGGTCATTGATCTTAATGCCCGGCGGGAGAGTCAGATCATCTTCAAAGCTGAATTCATCGTTCTCCTGGTCGCCCTCCGGACGCATTCTTCCCTCGTCCTCATCGGACTCGTTCCCCACGTCAATTCCCATTTCGGACAATTGTTCGAAAAACTCGTCAATCTGTTCCGGATCTTGATCATAAGGAGCCAGCCGTTCTGTGATGTCTTTATAAGTGAGCGAGGAACGCTTCTTGCCTAACTCGATAAGCTGCTCCTTTACCTGCTCAAGGGTCAACTCGGTTTCGATCTCAGTATGTTGATCGTTCGCCATAATCCAACTCCCTCCTCCCTAGATTATCCGGAACCTGCGTTACGAAAGTTTAAGCTGTTTCTCTAGGGCAATAATTTCACTAAGAATTTGCGCAGCCCGCAAAGGATCTCCTGAGCGTTCCGCGCGGATCATTTCTTCTTTTTTTCTCGATATTTCCTGCTGCTTCGGATATTTTTTGATTTCTTTGATGTAGTCGTCGATGACGACTTCGTTCACACCGTGGTGCGCTCCCATCATTGCGATGGAACTCGCCAGATTTTCCAGTTTGTCGTCCTGAATCATTGCCATGTAACGGCTCACGCTCGGTGTGGAGTTTTGGGCATAAAAAGCATATAAATAAGCCGCCAGAACGGCATGAGCATCCACGTTAAATTCGTCGCCTAACCGTTCTTCTACGTAGGCGGTGACATCCCGATCGTGCATCATGACGGCTAGAAGCTGCCGTTCCGCGTTATGATAAGCCGGATAAAGCGGCGCTTTTGGCGTTTCTTTCCTATTATGCCTACCATTATTCCACGGAACGTCGATATTATCCCTGAGTGTCCGGTTTTTTTCCGATTTCATCCGGAGGTTGGCCAGATCTTGTTTGAGCGACTCGTAAGAGGTCTCAAACTCACTGGAGAGCTGTTTCAAATAATGCTCTCGTTCGATCGAGCTCAAGTCCGCAATCATCTTCAAAGCCGTTTGCTGGTAGCGTATCCGATCGCCTTCCTCCTGCAAACGGAAATGCCGGCGAATGTAGTGCAGCCTGTATTTGATCGAGGGTACGGCGTAATCAATGATCTCCCGTACAAATCTCTCGGAGCCGTATGCGGTAATGTATTCATCCGGATCTTTGGCATCCGGAAGCATGGCTACTTTCACTTCGCAGCCTGCCTGTTCAAGCAGGGGGATTGCCTTGTAAGCCGCATTCTGTCCGGCCGAATCTCCGTCGTAACAGATCACGACCCGTCCGGCGTTGCGCCGGATCAGTTCCGCATGCTCGGGGGTCAGCGCGGTACCCATCGTACCGACACCGTTTCTCACCCCGGCTTCCCAAGCTTTTACCACATCCATATAGCCTTCAAACAATACCATGGTATTCGTTTTCCGGATTTGCGGACGTGCCTGGTGAAAATTATACAGCACACGGCTTTTGTTGAAGAGCATCGTTTCAGGACTGTTCAAGTACTTAGGCTGCACATCCCCGAGTGCCCGGCCACCGAAGGCAATAACTTTGCCCTGCGCGTCCCAGATCGGGAAAATCACTCTGTCCCTGAACTTGTCGATATAACCGTCTCCCTCGGAACGGGCCGATACAAGCCCTCCCCGTTCCATCAGCGGAAGATCGTAGCCCGCCTTCTGAAGCTGCTGTACAAGCGTATCCCACATGGCGGGAGCATATCCGATCTGAAAAGCGTCGATCAATTTATCCGACATCTGCCGGTTGCGCACATAATCGAGTGCGTTTTTGCCTTGATCGGTATTCATTAGAATATAACAGTACAGTTTGGCCGCTTTCTCATTGGCCTCCAGCATTTTGGACCGGTCCTTCTGCTGCGGATTGTCCGCGGATAAAGACTCTTCCCAAGTAACGGGAATATCCGCTTCCTCCGCCAGATGCCGGACGGCTTCAGCAAACGTGTAGCCTTCGATTTCCCGGAGAAACTGGAACATGTTGCCCCCCGCTCCGCATCCGAAGCAGTGATAAATCTGTTTCTCGGGCGTAACCGTAAACGAAGGCGATTTTTCCGAGTGAAACGGACAAAGCCCCTTCAGGTAGTGGCCCTGTTTGGTCAAATGGACGTACTTTCCTATCACATCGGCAATGTCATGACGCTGCAGAACAGCTTCGATCACTTCATCCGGAATGCGTCCGTAACCCATTTCCCCCACCTTCAATCCTTATAAAAAAGCTTCTTGTGCGGTAAACAACTATACGTATTCGCTAAACAGGCCTATTCTCCTGCAAACGAAGTAAAACTTTTGTCAAACCGTGTAGAAAAAATTCGCGGTCCTCGTCCGTGAAGGGCTTCGGTCCTTTGGAATGCTTGCCTCCACGGCGCAGCTTGCCTTGTGTATGACGCCGGTCAAGAAGAAAATCAATCGTCCGGTCGGTGTATTCCTGCCCGCGGTTCGAGAGGCACACCGCCCCTTTGCCCAAACCGATGGCGGCCAGACCGAAATCCTGCGTAACCAGGATATCTCCGCGCCGGATATGATTGGCGATAAACAAATCGACGGACTGGTCCGAACGGTCGACTTGGATCACCTCGATCCCTTCCTGCTCCTTCAGCCGGTGGTCGAACGAAGCCACCATCAGCACGTGGACCGAATATTGTGCGGCCGCCCGGATGATCTCGGGCTTAACCGGGCACGCATCCGCATCCACAACAATTTGAAAGGATGAATGTTGGATGAATAAAGCCCCCGATACCTGCTAATAGTCCTGCTGTACTAGTATATACGCTCATCACGCGAAAAATCCTGCATGATCAGGATTAATGAGGATTACGCCGGATTTGTTCGAGAACCAGGCTGGCCGTTTCTTCGACGGCACGGTTGGATACGTCGATGACGTGGCATCCGATCCTGGAAAGCACGGTTCCCGCGAACTCCAGCTCTTGTTTAATACGTTCCGTTTTGGCATAAGTTGCATTGGACGCGAGTCCGAGAGTGCGCAGCCTTTCCCGGCGGATCGCGTTGAGCTTATCCGGGTCTATGAGCAGGCCGATCACCTTGTTTTTGGGCACTTTGAAAAGAACGTCGGGCGGCTGCATTTCCGGTACGAGGGGAACGTTGGCGACTTTGTATTTTTTGTGCGCCAGATACATGGAAAGCGGAGTTTTCGATGTTCGTGACACGCCGACGAGAACGATATCCGCCTTGACGATCCCGCTGAAATCGCGACCGTCGTCGTATTTGACTGCGAATTCGATGGCCTCCATCTTTTTAAAATAATCTTCATCCAGAGGATGGTTGCCGCCCGGCTGATGACGGGCCTTGCGGTTAAACGCTTTTTCGAAAGTCTGAATGAGCGGTCCCAGCAGATCGACGTAAGCGAATCCGGCTTGTTCCGCTTTCTGGGTCAAATAATCGCGAAGCTCGGGAATGACCAGGGTAAAGGCGATGATCCCCTGCTGACGGGCGACTTTGGCGAGCAGGCGGTCGATCTCCTCCGTATCATGCACGAAAGGAACCCGTTCGATCACAATCGGGGCAGGGTAAAACTGAAGCGCGACGGCATTGACGACCGATTCTCCCGTCTCTCCGATCGCATCCGATACCACGTACACGATAACCGGATTGTTTGAAGGATTCATAAATGTTGTTCCTCCCTGTACCTTTTCGGGAATATCTAAGCGGAAACGAAGACAAAAGGACCGTGGTAGCTTCGAAAATCAAAGCGGCCGCACGTAAGACCCTAAGGTCCCAGGCGGTTTATCACCACGGCAACAAATGTTGTACTCTGTTCTTCCATTATCCGTACCAGTACTGCTTCCAATCACTTACTATAAGGAACCCGCTTACATTTGTCAAACGTGACGGGTTAAATATTGTACTTATCCATCTGATCCAAAAAGCTTCTGGCTTTCCAGCGGACATCCACGTGGGCATCCATATACAGCCTCATGCTGTGCTTCAGCTGGGATTTGGTAGAAGGCTTTACGTTAACATTGCCGATCCGGGCAAGATCAACCTGCTGCAGCAGCCGCATAAGCTTCAGCGTGCTTTCCGTCACGGCGGCCGCATAAGGATCGAGATGCTTGCAGCGGCTGCACATTGCGCCTCCCGCGGCAGCGCTGAAAGCGGAAAGTTCCTCCGTCCGCCCGCACGAGGCGCATTTATCGAGAATAGGCGTATACCCGGCGGCCGCAAGCATCTTGAGCTCGAAAACGTGCGCGACGATCTGCATGTCCTTCTCCTGCTCGATGGCCATGAGTCCCGCTTCCAATTGATCGAACAAGAATAAACTGCGATCCTCCTCTCCCAGCATCCGGTCAACCATTTCAACCAGGTAAGAGGCGTACGCAGATTTATAAAGATCTTCTCTCAATTTGTGATGGGGCTCTATGATCTCCCCGTGATTCAACGTTCCGAGCTTTCCCTGTCTATAAAAAACGTAGTCCCCGTACGTGAACAACTGGGTGACGGCGCCGAGCCGGCTTTTCACCTTCTTCACTCCGCGCGCGATCACCCCCACTTTGCCCAGTTCACGGGTATAAATCGTAATGATTTTGTTCCCTTCCCCGTAATCGACGCTACGGAGAACAATCCCTTGCACCCGGTGCAGCATCTCTCATGCGCTTCCTTTCCGGAAACGCCGGATCAGTCTCCAGGCGTTCTCAGGCTTCAAACGAATGCACGGCCTCCTGCTCTTGCTCCATCAGCTCTTCTCCTGCAAGTTCGGGATCAGACGCCAAATCTTTGTACAGCAGGTAAGCGTCCACTTCCCCCGTCGACCAAAAATAGTGCCAGGTAAAATCTCTCACTCTGGATCATCCTCTCCGTAAGATGTTCGTGTTGATGATTACCCTTAGGATGTACCCGTTGAAGCAGACTATGTCAGGCAATTAATGGAACGGTGGGGAAAGCCCCGCGGTTACTCGTTTCGGAAGCCCAGGTCCCGCAGTACGCGTTCCTGATTGCGCCAGTCCTTTTTGACTTTTACCCACAATTCGAGAAACGTTTTGGAGCCGAGCAGCGCTTCGATATCATGTCTTGCCTGCTTGCCGATTTCTTTCAGCAGCGAGCCTTGCTTGCCGATAATAATGCCTTTCTGCGAATCGCGCTCTACGTAAATAACGGCTGAAATATGAACCACCCCGTTTTTTTCAACCTTCATATCCTCGATCGCTACCGCGATGGAGTGAGGAATTTCTTCCCTTGTCATATGAAGGATTTTCTCGCGGACAAGCTCCGCGCAAACGAACTGTTCGGGATGATCGGTGATTTGATCCGCGGGATAGTACTGCGGACCTTCCGGCAAATATTTTACAACCTGCTCCAGCATCGTATTTACGTTGTTGCCGAGCAGAGCCGAGACCGGAACGATTTCCGCGAATTCGTACAAATCTTTATAGGTTGTAATGATCGGGAACAATTGTTCCGGATGCACCTGATCGATTTTGTTCAAAACGAGAATGACCGGCGTTTTAACGTTCTTCAGCTGTTCGATGATATAGCGGTCTCCGCCGCCGATTCCTTCCGATACGTCGGCAAGAAAAAGAATGGCATCCACTTCGCCTAAAGTGCTGTGCGCGACTTTCATCATATAATCGCCCAGCTTGGATGACGGTTTATGAATACCCGGCGTGTCCAGGAAAACAATCTGAGAATTGTCGGTCGTATAAACGCCGTGAATTTTGTTGCGCGTGGTCTGCGGCTTATCGGACATAATCGCGATCTTCTGCCCGATAACCTGGTTCATCAGGGTGGATTTCCCTACGTTCGGCCGTCCGATAATCGAAACGAATCCGGATTTGAATTTTTCTTTGTTCATGCTGTAATTAGTTCCTCCTAAGACTGCAAATCTTTTGACGTAAATGCTCCGGGCAGCAGTTCACCCGTGGTCGTTATCGTATAGTCACCGTTTAAGTTACCTAAAATAACGGGCATGTCCGGTCCGCAAAGTTCGATCAGAACCTGCCTGCATACCCCGCATGGTGAAATCGGACCTTCCGTATCGCCGATAACCGCCATCGATTGGAAGGAGCCCGGTTTGTGCCCGTCGGCGACGGCACGGAAAACCGCGGTGCGTTCGGCGCAGTTCGTCGGCCCGTAAGCCGCATTTTCGATATTGCAGCCGTGATGGACGTGACCGTCTTGATCCAGCAGAGCGGCTCCCACCCCGAAATGCGAGTAGGGGATATACGCTTTCAGGCGTGCCTGCCGCGCATGTTCCAGCAGTTCTTCCGGTTTCATAAGGCATCTCTTCCTTTCGGTTTACCCTCAAAAAAAGTATTCATACAGGCTGGCCAAGCATCTACCCCCAGCCTCTCCAGAGCCAGGCCAGAAGAGTGACGGCGACCCCGATAACGGAACCGAGCAGCAGGGACGGCAGCGCCCGGTGCTTCCGCTCGGCCAGAACCATCAGGGCAAGCGCGGCAAGCGTGCCGGAGAGCAGCGTCACGATCGTCTGGCCGGCGATCACGGCGATCAGCGTCGCAAGAGCCGTCAGAACCGCCGAAAGCAGGCTGGGCCGGACCAACTTGCCGCGGTCGCTGAACCTTGTCTCGATTACGATCGTGACAAGAGCGACGAGCGCGATAAGCGTCCAGATCATGCCCGGCATGTTCGCGGATGCCGCCTCCTGCGCCTTGCGGAGCATACGGTCCACAGGGCCGTAAAACACCACCATGCCGACGACGACCGCGAAGAGGGCAGCCACGAGAACGGCCCCGGCCGCCGTGTCCTTCGCGATTTTCGCCAGCGGGTGCAGATCGGGCATCGCCAGATCCACTGCCTTTTCCACCGCCGTGTTAATGAGTTCGGTCATGATGACAAGAACGACTGCCAGCAGCAGGAAAAGAACGTCCCAGTGCGGCAGTCCCAAAATTACGGCGGCCAGAAATACAAGAAAGGCAACAACGAAATGAAATTTCATGTTGCGCTGAGTATCAAAAGCATATTTAATTCCTTCATATGCGAAGCGGAAGCCCCGCAAAAAACGCTGAAAGGAACTCAACGGGTAAGCCCCGCTTTCTGCAGGATCTTTTCCTGCTTCGCGAACATCTCCCGTTCGGCCTCCTCGTTGTCGTGATCGTATCCGATCAGATGCAGGAAGCCGTGAACGAATAAAAATCCGAGCTCCCGCTCCACGGAATGGCCGTATTCTTCGGCCTGCGCAGCGGCCCGCGGAACCGAGATGACGATGTCGCCGAGCGGCTCCTCAAAGCCTTCTTCTTCGTCGGCGCCGGCATCGTCCCCGGCCGTATCTTCATCCGGCTCTTCCTCGCCGTAGAGAATAGCGGGCTCGTCCTCTCCCTGCTCCAGCATCGCAAAAGACAGTACGTCCGTAGGACGGTCGATGTTCCGGTACGTACGATTCAGCTCGTGAATCGTCTCGTCGTCTACAAACGTCAGGGCGACTTCCCCGTCCTCGACGCCTTCCTCTTCCCCCGCAAGCTTCAGCAGTTCTTCCAGCTTCTCGGCGAATTTGGGAGAGATCGGCAGGATGTCCTGCTCATCGTTCCAGGCTAAAATCAGGGCCACGTTTAATTCCTCCTAGATGTATAGGTCATATGGTTATTTCGCTTTGGCGGGAAGCTCGCTCGGATATTCGATCCGGGAGTGAAAAATGCCCAGCAGAGATTCGTTCAGCGTCTTCGCGATGGTGTCCAGCTCTTTCAGCGTCAGATCGCAATCGTTAAATTGGCCGTCATCCAGACGGGATTTGATGATTTTGCGGACCATCGTATCGATCTGCTCTATGGTCGGATTGCGCAGGGACCGGACCGCCGCTTCCACGCAATCGGCAATTCCGACAACCGCCGTTTCCTTGCACTGCGCTTTGGGTCCTTCGTAACGGAAATCTTCCTCGCGCACTTCACGGCCTTCTTCCTCGGCCAGCTTCCTCGCTTTGTGATAAAAGAACGTGAGCAGCGTCGTTCCGTGGTGCTGCTCCGCGATATCGCGGATCGGCTTCGGAATGTTATATTCTCTCAGCATCTCTACCCCGTCGCGGGCATGGGCGGTAATAATGCTTTTGCTCAGCGCGGGATCGATCCGGTCGTGCGGATTTTCGATATTCGTCTGATTTTCGATAAAATAGCTCGGCCGCTTCGTTTTTCCGATGTCATGGTAGTAAGAACCGACCCGGCACAGCAGACCGTCCGCTCCGATGGATTCGGCCGCGGATTCCGCGAGATTGCCAACCATAATGCTGTGGTGGTACGTCCCGGGTGTCTCCGTCAGCAGCTTGCGAAGCAGCGGATGGTTCGGATTCGAAAGCTCCACGAGCTTGAGCGGGGATAAGATCCCGAACGCCGTCTCGAAAAAGGGCAGGAGCCCGATTACAAACACGGCGGTCAAAATACCGCTGGCCGCTGAAAAAGACAGCGAATAAAGCATATCCTGGCGGGTCAAGTTATCGAGAAGCATCACCGAAACGATCGTAATCATTCCGATAAACGAGATAAGAATGCCCGCTTTCAGAATGGACGAGCGCTGGCTGGCCTTCTGGATAACGAAAACCGAAGCGAAACACGTAACAAGTGTAACGAGCCCGTACCGGTAATCGAAAAGCTGAGTCCCGTGCATGTTGAAAATAATGCTGGACATAATGCTGAACAGGACGCTGGCGATAAAAGCGAGCTGGGAATTCAGCAGGATCGTGATCAGCATGCTGCCCACAGCCGCCGGAGCCAGATATCCGATGAACGGATATTCCGGATTTTGCCCAAGCGCCACCACTTTCATGCCGATCATGTTGATCGCGATAATAAGCACGAACATCAGAAGCTGAGAGTTGTTCGTCCTAATCGGAAGCGTACTCTGCCGCACGAACAGATAGATCATCGCAACGAACAGCAGCACAAGCAGCACGAGGCCGAAGTGCGGCCAATAGTTCGCTTTCTCTTTAAGGAGTTCGGCCGCTTTCAAGCGTTTATAAATTTCATCGGTAATGACATCGCCTTCGCTGACGATAATATCCCCTTGATTGATGTAAACGGGTTTGACGTTCTCGCGGACTTCGCCTCTCGCATCGTCCGTCGCTTTCTGATCCAAAAATTTGTTCGGCGTAATAACGACCCGGGCAATCTCCTGAACGAGTTCGCGCAGCGTATTTTTGGACAGATCGGATGAATTGACAAGCTCCGCCACTTTCGCGCGGGCCGTTTGGGCGTCCGAGATTTGGTCATTCATCAGCTTGGAAACAATTTCCCGGGTAATGGGGGCCATCGCAGCTACATCTTCCTTGGTTAAACGCGGAAATTTGTAGTAGATTTCTTCCGGAATCCGGTACTTCTGGTCGCTGACTTTCGAATTGATTTCGTCGGTTAGCGCTTCGTTGCCGAAATTGCTTTCGGCTATCGTACGGATCGCCATCTTCTCCGTATCCGCAATAATAGCCGGAATCACGGTCCGATAGACGCTTACCTTATCTTCGAACTTTACGTCGGGATCCGCATTGATCTGCAGAATCCGGTCGTAAATCGCATCGATCATGGTTTCGTTCCGCAAATTGGCGATCTTATAGACAGGCTGCAGTTTCTTGGCCGCATCTTCCTTCGCCTTCTCGGTCGCCACCGAGTTTTCAATCTGAAAAGGGGCGTAAATGTTCTTTTCCGCAACCGCGCCCAGTTTGATGTCGAACGTCTGGGGAATCAGCCTGGAAAACAACGCGACATAGAAAATGAGCATAAGTGCGAAAAGCAGAAGCAAGCGAACCGGAAAACTCGTTTTCCAGCCGCTTAGCTTCGTATTGGCTTGCCTGTCTTGTACGGCAATTTCTTTTTTCATGATGGAAGGTCATCCCTCTCTTGCCTCTTCGTTCCCCGTAACTCAACCCGATATTAGCGAGTCCTCATTATAAGCGACGATGATTCTTTGAACTAAGGAATGACGGACGACATCCTGCTCCGCAAAAGTAATGAACCCGATTTCTTCAATGCCGTTCAGAATGCGCTGCGCCTCGATCAGGCCCGAAGTTTTGCCGCGGGGAAGGTCGATCTGCGTCACGTCACCCGTTACAACCATTTTGGAACCGAATCCGAGACGGGTCAGAAACATTTTCATTTGTTCCGGGGTCGTATTCTGCGCTTCATCCAAAATGATGAAAGAATCGTCGAGCGTACGGCCGCGCATATAGGCGAGCGGAGCGATCTCGATAAGCCCCCGCTCCAGCGATTTCACGACCTGCTCGGGCCCCAGAACATCGTTAAGAGCATCATACAACGGACGTAAATAGGGGTCAACCTTTTCCTGGAGGTCTCCCGGCAGGAAGCCCAGGCTTTCTCCCGCTTCCACCGCGGGCCGGGTCAGCACGATCCGCTTGACCTTGCCTTCCTTCAAAGCCGTAACGGCAAGAACAACCGCCAAGTACGTTTTTCCCGTACCTGCCGGTCCGATTCCAAACACGATGTCTTTCTTCTGTATGGTGGAGACGTACTGTTTTTGTCCGATCGTTTTAACGCGGATGGGCTTTCCTTTGTGGGTAGTCGTAATCTCCCCTTTGAAAAGCTCCAGCAGTTGATCCGCTTTCATTTGCTTGGCAAGCTCGACGGCATACAGCACATCGCGTTCCGAAAGCGGATACTGGTTGCGGACCAGCTCCAGCAGTACCTCGAATAAATGTTCCAGCTTGCGGACTTCCTCCGCATCTCCCTGAATCGTAAGCTCCGCGTCCCGGGTAAAAATACGCGCGTTCGTTTCCTGCTCGATCAGATGCAGAAAGCGGTCCTGCGGACCGAATACGGCCTGCGCTACCGAAGTATCTGCAAGTGCTACTTTAATAGTTTTAGCGTTTTCTCCCAAAAGGCCTCATTCTCCTTGCTGTACGATAGGTTGCTCTTCCATGATAAATTCTTCCACTTCAAAATGCACTTCCATATAAACTTTACCATTCTCTGATTTTTCATGCAAAATTTTTTCGGTTACGATGCGCGCATCCTTCCCCGCTTCGCTTATAAGATCGGCCCGGGCCCGCTCCAAACCTACGGCTTTCGCTTCGGCGGGGTCCAGTTTCCGCTCGACCGTTTCCGAGGCCATCAGCTTCTCGCTGAGCCAGCTCACCGGCAGCTTAAAAGAACGCCACTGGAGCGTTTTCTGTTCCGGAATCGTCTGATAATGCTCGAACGGAAGCTTCCCGTAGCCGCTTACCTGGACTCCTTTGGAGCCGAACACGATATAATTCCGCGTTTTCGAATCACCCGTATACGTCTCGTACGTCTGGGTCATCGGCACCTCGATTTTCGAGGTGTACCAGACCATACCTTTCACATATCCGTCCGCTACGACAATTTTCTGATTCGCCTCATCGCCGAGCGTACCCGAAATAAGCACGTCCCCTTTGCGGACATAGGCATTGGGCTGGACAAGCGGACGGCCTCTTTTCGCCTGGATCTCCGTCACGACGGCGTGTTTGGACGCCACAAGATTACGGGGGCTGACGAGCGGTTTTTCTTCCGGCTTGTCCGCTTCGACGATTTTGATCGTCACCTGAGTTCCCTTAATCTCCACTCCGACCCAAGATGTGCCGGGCAGATGAGTCTGCAGGCCGAACGAAAGCTTTTCGGAGTCGCCCATCCGGTATTTCCATTGATGAAGATACAAACCTTCTTTACGGGCCGCATCCAGAATAGCCTGGGTCCCGATTTTCACGTTGCCTTCCACTTTGATCGACCATACGAAAGAAGACAAAATGAACAGGGAAGCGATAAAAACAACGCCGCCGGCCAAAAAAGTTTTACGCTTGGCCACTTTCCGGACTGCGAAAGGGAGCCCTTCGCGCTTCAACGGGTGCATGCGGCAGCCTGTCTCTTTCAAGAGCGGCCGGAGACGCAGCGCATCCCGGCAAGGCAGGCAGAGCTCGACCAGCCTGTCTCCCGACACCCGTATGTCCCATAACGAAAACCCTTTGGAAAGTGCACGGTTGATAAACTCTGCCGCCCTCTCGCCCTTCACTTCGATCTTCACATATCCCTGTATCCACTTTAACACCGCCGATTGCATGCCGAAACTCCCCTTTCCGGACCCGTTATGGCATATATCTGATATCCGCGATAATTCCTTCGATAAGCACTTCTTCCGTTAAAATGGCGCGGATCACCAATTCCTTACCGCTTACCTCAAGCTTCCCCCGTGTAAGCTGCAGCCGCAGCATCTCACTGGAAAAATGCAAAACGCCGCAGTGATTCTCCACGTAAAGCTGGACGTTGCCGATCATCGTGATCCGGGGAATATCTTGTACGACATCCTGCGGAAGGTCGAGCATATTAGCAGTCATTTGCTTCCACTTTTGCGTGAGCCGGCGCATTCTCTCTCGTCCCTCCCAGCCTTTGCCCCATGCTTTCAGCACGCAGGCGAAATTCAGGCGCTTCTTGTTTCAGACGCTGCTTTTTCCAATCTATGCAGGCCGAACCGGGTTTATGAGCGGAGATTCGTCCCTGTCAAAGCGGAGCGGCGGAGTTATTGCGTAGCGGAGATTCAATAAAAGGGGGCCCAAAAGCGACCACAAGCGCAGGACGCTCCCAAATGCCTCCGGGAGGCGCCGACCCTTGCCGTGAGTATAATATTGGAAAAGCCCGCAAAACGCCTCTGCAGGCATTCTACGGGCTTTGCG
>NZ_FNVF01000001.1:129755-294310 GCF_900107975.1 Paenibacillus sp. UNC499MF | reverse complement strand
CGCTCGGGCGCTCGTCGCTCGGGCGCTCGTCGCTCGGGCGCTCGTCGCTCGGGCGCAAAAAAAAGCCGTTCCGGCCGGTATTACCGGCGGAACGGCTTTTTTGCCCTCGGCGGGCCGAGTATTTCGGCCCAGATAACCCCCTGCACCGCCTGACGCGGGTGCAGGTCGACACCGGCAGCGGGGCTGCTGCCGGAAGCTTCTTCGCGCACGGCGCGCGCTTCCCGCATGCGCGGCGTCTCCGCCGGCGCGGCTTTGCTCCCGCAGGCATCGCTGGCGGCAAAACCGCCGCTGCGTCCGCGCTCGGCCGCGGTCCAATCGTCCGCCGCAGCTTCGGCGGACAAATCCCCGCGCCGCGTTTGCGGCGGCGCGCTCACGCGGCGGTCCCGGTCCCCGCTTGTTCCGGCCTCAGTCCGGGCCGGTGCGGCCGGACGGCGCGGAAGACCCTGTCCGCTGAAATCCGGCATCCGGTTCTGGCTGCCGGTTTTTTTGCGCTTGCCGGACAGCATCGATACCAGAAAAATACCGATCATTATCACAAAAAAGAAATTGTTCGCAATCAGTTCGATCAGACGCTCCATAAAGACGCCCCCTTTCCCGAGCAGGCTGCATCAAGATTCCCGAGTTGGCTTTGTTTGGCTTTGTTGAAACGATTAGTAAAGAAGAAGCAAATTCCCTTCGGGACCGAAGGGAACCGGCTCATCTGCCGGGCAGCAGCGCCCGGCAGATGTTAACCTCTTTTATTCCTTGCCTTCTTTGCCTTCTTCGGACATTTTGCCGATGGAACTGCGCATATGCGTATCGGCATCGATATTTTTATAATTCATGTAGTCCATCACGCCGAGCTTTCCGTTGCGCATAGCATCCGCCATAGCCTGCGGCACCTCGGATTCGGCCTCGACGACTTTCGCTCTCATTTCCACGACGCGGGCTTTCATTTCCTGCTCCTGGGCGACGGCCATGGCCCGGCGTTCTTCCGCTTTGGCCTGCGCGATCCGCTTGTCGGCTTCGGCCTGCTCGGTTTGCAGGTGGGCGCCGATGTTCTTGCCTACGTCGACATCCGCGATATCGATGGACAAGATTTCAAAAGCGGTACCCGCATCCAGACCTTTACCGAGTACGGTCCGGGAAATCATATCCGGATTTTCGAGAACATCCTTGTGCGAGCCGCTGGAGCCCACTGTCGTAACGATCCCCTCGCCGACACGGGCGATAATTGTTTCTTCGCCGGCACCCCCGACGAGGCGGTCAATGTTGGCCCGTACCGTTACCCGGGCGATAACCTTCACTTCGATCCCGTCTTTGGCAACCGCGGAAACCGTAGGCGTCTCGATGACACGCGGGTTTACGCTCATTTGGACGGCCTGCAGCACGTCACGGCCGGCCAGATCAATGGCAGCCGCCCGTTCGAACGGCAATTGGATGTCCGCACGGTGTGCCGCGATCAAGGCATTAACAACCCGGTCTACGTTACCACCGGCCAGATAGTGGCTTTCCAGCTGGTTAATGTTAAGTCCCAGTCCGGCTTTAATCGCTTTAATGAGCGGATTCACGATCCGGCTCGGAATAACACGCCGCAGCCTCATCGCCACCAGCGTCAAAATACTGATGCGCACGCCCGATGCCAGAGCGGAAATCCAGAGCATAACCGGCACGAACGTGAAAAATACCATCAACAAGATCAGAACTACTGCGGCAATTAACAGATAGAAATAAGATTCCATGCGTCAAAAAACCTCCCTTTACGTAATTAAATGGCGCCCGCCGGCTTTACTTTATTTTTCTGCGCCAGCTTCTTCTTCATGCACCACGACTCTGCTTCCTTCCACATGAACGACTTTAATAAGGCGTCCCGCGGGAATAAATCCGCCTTCCGTTACCACATCCACCCGGTCTTCCCCAAATTGAGCCGTACCGGACGGGCGAAGCGGAGTAAGCGAAGTTCCCGTTTGCCCCATAAGATGCAGCTTGAACGAACTGGATACAAAACCTTGTTCGGTTGTAAGCTCCTCTTTGAGGATAAAGCGGTTCCACACACCCCTTGCCGGAAATTTCTTCACGGCGATAAAGAGAAGAACAACGGCCGCCACGAAAGCGATAACAAGCAAAAGCGCAGCTGTCTGAGGATTATCGGCCGCCAGAATCACTCCGCTGAACAAGGAGATGCTCCCCGCGATTCCGAGTATGCCGAAGCTTGGAATGACCAGTTCAAGCAGCAGAAGCAGCACTCCCAAAACAAACAGGCCGATATCTCCGGATCCCGCTCCCCCGGCAAGATAATTGCCGAGAAAATAAAGCCCGAAGCCGATAACTCCGATCGATCCGAGAAGACCGAACGTCCAGAAAAGCAGCTCGAGTCCGATTCCGACAATCCCGATCAGAAGCAGGATCGCGGCAACGGCCGGATGTGTCAGGAAACCGCCGAACGCACTCGTAAAGCCCTGCTGCGCCGCAGTTCCGGCGGATGCCGCCGCCAGACCGGGCAGGCAGCCGATTGATCCGAGGACCGCGGCACAGCCCAGAAATGTTCTTCGTAAGCTGATCATGGCTTCTCCTCCTAACCCTATAGCCTTTATTTAGTTAGTTTAGTTCTTATTACGTAACGGGATGAAAAACGTTTCACCAAATGTACAAAAGTTGGCGGCAGGCTCCGCGGACTACCGTCACTAGGGGCATAAGCTAGTTTGCTCAGCGGTGCCCGTTTTATCGTTTTCCGGCTATGAAAAAAGGCCGGAAGCATCGCTGCTTCCGACCCCGTCGGTTTATTACAGGTTTTGTTGCACCAGTTGGTTCACTAATTTCCCGTCAGCCCGTCCTTTTACTTTCGGCATGAGAGCCGACATGACTTTTCCCATATCCGCTTTGGAGGAAGCGCCAACTTCTTGGATGGTCTGCTTTACAATTGCGCTTACTTCTTCCTCTGTTAATTGCTGCGGCAGGTACTTCATTAGAATGTCGATCTCAGCGTGCAGGCTGTCGGCCAAATCGTCCCGGCCGGCATTTTTAAATTCTTGGAGGGAATCTTTGCGTTGTTTGACTTCGCGATTCAGAACATCAAGCACTTCATTGTCATCTAAGGCTCGGCGCTGGTCTATCTCGATATTCTTGATAGATGCTTTTACCATACGGATTACGGAGAGTGTAAACTTGTCTTGACTCTTCATCGCTTGCTTCATATCATCGTTCAAACGTTCGCTTAAGCTCATGAACTTGGGTTGCCTCCTAGAACTTTCTCTTACGAGCAGCCTCAGATTTCTTTTTGCGCTTAACGCTCGGCTTCTCGTAGTGCTTGCGCTTTTTAATCTCCGCCAATACGCCATCCTTAGCAATGGAACGCTTAAAGCGGCGAAGTGCAGCATCTATGGTTTCATTCTTGCGAACTCGAGTTTCTGACACCAGTTTTCCCTCCCTCCGAACAGACCGTCCAATCAAAGCGGTTCATCAAACTTCATTATAGGGGAAAACGTTAATAGGTGTCAACCTAAAAGCTTTACTCCTATGACAATAAATTCTATGAATTATCTTTGAGCTACTAGAGGGCCCAAATTCGTACCGCCGAGCAGGTGGTAATGGATGTGGAAAACCACTTGTCCGCTGTCGGGTCCGCAGTTGTTAATGAGCCGGTAGCCGCTCTCTTCGATACCGAAATCCCGGGCGATTTGCTGCGCGGCCTTGTGAACCGAACCGATCAGCGCCCAGTCTTCTTCTCCCGCGTCTTTCATCGATGCGATATGCTTTTTCGGAATGATCAGGATATGAACCGGAGCGGCCGGCTGGATATCGTGAAAAGCCAGCACGTGCTCGTCTTCGTATACCTGCTTGGAAGGAATTTGTCCGTCCCTGATTTTGCAGAATAAGCAATCCACTGTCTCGTCTCCTCCTTTATCGAATCGTACATGCTCGTGTGCACATGTTTGTATGTATATTTTTATCATACTGAATAACGGGGGAAAAAGAAAATAAAAAGTGAGCGGCCTCCCCGAAAAAAAGGTAACCGCCGGAAGACGGTTTTGTCTCCCCGGCGGTCATGAGGCTTTGTCTCAATAATACGGAAGCAGCGAAAGAGCCGTAAGAGCGACCAGAGGGAAGATCCCCCGGTAAAAGCGGCGCCGCGGATAATAGGGGTACCCGCCGTACGGGAAATACCCGTAGTAGGGATAGCCGTAATACGGGTATCCCCAGCCGAACGCCCGCGTCTCGCTTTCGCCGCCGGCTCTGCCCTCTACGGGAATCGCCAGGTATACATAATCATCGTCCACACTCTCGATAATACCGTCATGCACCGTACCGTCGTTCAGCTGAATGAGAACGTACCGGTATTTATGCTGCTGACACAAGTTTTTCGCTTCGTGTTTCTGCATCAACAAACACCTCCTGCCTTCAACATATGCACGGATGGGCAAAAGGCCACTAATTCGCCGCATTTTAGTTGAATTAGAGGTGATGCGTCGTGTCCGGACGGGCTAATTTTACCCGGATACGCAAATTTTATGGCTTGGAGGGCTTGCGCCTCATTTCCTTGTGAAGCTTCTTCCACTTGTCCTTCTCGGCCATCTGGAGAGCCTTGCTCTCCTTGCGGGCCAGGAAGGCAAGCTCCTTCTGCAGTTTGACATAGCTGTCATAACGCGCCCGGTCCAGCGTCCCGTCTTCTAAGGCGTCTCTCACGGCGCAGCCCGGCTCGCTGCCGTGGCGGCAGTCCGGGAAGCGGCAGGAGGCCGCCAGCGTCTCGACATCGTCGAACGACTGGCTCAGGCCGCTGTCCGCATCCCACAGCTGGAGCTCGCGCATGCCTGGCGTGTCGATCAGCACGCCTCCGCCGGGGAGCAGGAACAGCTCGCGGTGGGTCGTCGTATGGCGGCCCCGGGCGTCATCCTCGCGGATCGCGCCGGTATCCATCGCCTCGCGGCCGAGCAGCGCGTTGATGAGCGTGGACTTCCCCGCTCCGGAGGAACCAGCGACCGCGGCCGTCCGGCCGATGCCGAGGTAGGCGGCTTGGAGGCCCTCCACTCCTTCGCCGAGGAGAGAGCTGACGGCATGGACGGGTACGCCCGGCGCTATGGCCTCCGTCTCGGCGATTCGGAGGGCCACTTCCTCGGGCGAGGCGCACAAGTCCGCCTTGCTGAGGATGATGACGGGAGAGGCGCCGCTCTCCCATGCCATGACGAGGTAACGCTCCAGCCGGCGGAGATTATAATCCCCGTTAAGCGCGTTAACAAGGAAGAGGACATCGACATTCGAGGCGACAATCTGCTCTTCGTTCACGTTGCCCGCCACTTTGCGGACGAACATGCTTTTTCTCGGCAGAACGCCGTGAATCGTGGCGCGGCCCTCTTCCTCGCGGACGCTTAAAGCCACCCAGTCGCCGACCGCAGGGTAATCTACCCGGCTGCGCGCCTGGTAGCGCATGCTGCCCGATACCTCGGCGAGCACCTCGCCGGAGCCGGTTTTGATCCGGTACATTCTTTTATGTTCAAGCGCGACGCGGCCTGCCGTGAGACCTTCCGCGGACATATTCGTCAAAGCTTGCCGGAGCTCTTCGTTCCAGCCCAGTTCAGTTAAATTCAATCCGTAAACACACCTTTCATCCTGTCTGCTTCCCAGTCTAACAGGAAGCGGTCCGGATTAACCGGGAAACAATCATTCATAGCTGTTTTTTACATGCGGCTCCGCTATCCGGTAAAAAAAGAATTAAGACACGGCGGCAATCCCGACAGTAAGCTATGGCCCATCTCACCTGCAGCGTGAACGGCAAAAAAGACCCGGCAGTTGTGCCGGGTCTTAGCATGAAACTGTATGTATACTCCGCCTCGTATAATGCCTGAGCTGAACATGACTGAGTACGGGAAATACCGTAGAAGCCCTGTGCCGCCGCCGGACGGGCTTCGGCGGCGGTGCGCTTTCGCCCCGGCTTTGCGTCGGGTACCTGTGCTGCCTGGGCGCAGATCAGCCCAAGCTTGCCGCGGCGGCTTTTGGGAAGGAGCGCCCGCGCCGCTTATGCCTGCGTTCCCCGCAAAGCGGCACGAGTGAATCCGCCTTGCAGCAGCCCCTCACAGGACGCTCCAGGCGAGTCCGGCTTACGCCGGCCCGCTCACAGATTAGCCCGGAGTGAGACCTCACACTGCCCTTTACAGGGCTTTCTCTTCTTCCGGCATGCGCGGCAGCTCGACGGTTACGATCGTTCCCTGGCCGAGCTCGCTCGTGACCTGCAGCGTTCCTCCGTGCAGTTGGGCGATTTCCTGGCAGATTGACAGGCCGAGGCCGCTGCCCGGCTGCCGGTTATCCGCCTTGTAAAACTTCTCCGTCACATACTTCACGGCTTCCGGCGAAATCCCTTCACCCTCATCTTCCACGATCAGCTGCACCTGGCTGCCTTCCACGCGGGTCATGATGCGGATGACCCCGTTTTCCTGCGTAAATTTCATCGCATTGTCAAGCAAGTTGATCAATACCTGCTTGAGCCGGTTCTGATCCCCGAAAACGTAAAGGCTGTTCTCCGCGAGAGAAATTTGCAGCTCCATTCTGCGTCTCTGGCAGTTCCCCGCGAACTGCTGGTAAATATCTTTTACGAGACGGTTGACGTCCACCGGTTCGCGGTGCATTTTCATATTGCCGGACTGGAGCTTGGAGAAATCAAGGAGATCTTCAACCAGCCCGATCAGACGGTCCGTTTCTTTGGAGATGACGGAAAGTCCCGTGAGCGTTTCTTCCTTCTCGTTGAGATCCCCGGAAACCAGCGTCTCGCTCCAGCCTTTAATCGACGTCAGCGGCGTCCGCAGCTCATGGGAAATCGAGGAGATGAACTCGTTCTTCAGGCGGTCGTTGCGGAGAATTTCATCCGCCATGTAATTGAGCGTATCCGCAAGATGTCCGACCTCGTCGTCATGCCGTTTGACGGCCTTGTTATGAAAATCCCCCTGAGCCATGCTTTGGGCGACATCCGTAACTTCGCGGATCGGCCGTACGATCCGGTTCGCGAGAAGAAGGCTGACCGCCAGCGAAACGAGGATAACGGCCACCCCGATGCCGATAATAATCCAGGCGGTCCGCATAACCATACGGTCAACCTGTTCGATCGAGGTCGTATAACGCAGGACGCCGACGACCCGGTCCCCGTTTTTAAGCGGATACGACAGTGCCATTATCCTCTCTTTGGTATCCGTATTCAATCCGATCCATTTGCCCGGTTCTCCGAGCAGAGCGGACTGGACGTCGGACGTATCGATTTTCCGCTTGGAGGTGAATCCGTACGAATCCCGGATCAGGTTGCCCTCAAGGTCCACGACCTCGACCCGGCTGATTTCGTCTTTCGCAAGCTCTTTTAAAATATTGCGGGCCCGCTCCTGGAGAGGAGAAAGCGAATTGTAGCGGTTATTGTAGTCGACGGTGAATTTGGCGCGTTCGCTTAACGCCTGCAGGGCGCTTCCGTAATAGTATTGATAGATGGTTCCCAGAAACAAGCCTCCGAGAAGCAGCACAATAAATACGATGATCAGCAAAAAATTCCAGACGACTTTACTCCTTATGCTGCTCAAGGGCGGATTCCTTCTTCCAGAGGTACCCATAACCCCAAACGGTTTCGATATGTGCAGGGTGCGACGGATCTACCTCGATTTTTTGACGGATACGGCGGATGTTGACGTCCACGATTTTTAAATCGCCGACAAAGTGCTTGCCCCAGACGGCATCCAGAATTTCATCCCGGGAAATCCCCTGGTCGGGCTGTTCCATGAACAGCTTCAGAATGGCAAACTCGGTCGGCGTGATATCGATTTCGGCCCGTCCCTTAAACAGTTTCCGCTCCTTCAATTGCAGCGTAAAAATGCCGGAGCTCAGGCTCTGTTTAACCGATTCCTGCTCGGGAATTTCCAGCCTCCGGTACAGGGCCTTAATTCTCGCGATGAGCTCCACCGGGCTGAACGGCTTCGTGACGTAATCGTCCGCTCCGATCTCCAGCCCTTCGGCTTTGTCCGTATCCTGCGATTTCGCGGTCAGCATGATGATGCCCATTTTCGGGTACATCTTCCGCAGCTGGGCGCACACGTCGAATCCCGATAATTGAGTCGGGAGCATAACGTCCAGAATGGCGATGTGAAAAGGGCCTTCATCCTTTACAAGCTGGAGGGCTTCCTCGCCCGTCGCCGCCTCCGTAACATCAATATCGTTGCGTTTAAGATTAATCCGGATAAATCCTCGGATCGATTCTTCATCTTCCAAAATCAGTACTCTCATTCCGGTCTCCCTCCCCTTCTCTAATAATAGACCGGCTTCAGCCGCTCCTGTATATCTTTCAATCCAAGTTTCATCTGGTTATATTCCTGCAAGGATTTGACGGACAGGTTCGTCGGCTTCTCCGGTAAAAACGCCACGGTTTTGCGTCCGTAAGACGTATCAAGCTCCACGAAGTCGATTTCCTTCTTCTGCAGCTCGTTTTTCATGTTCTCCCACTGCTCCGTCGGGTAATACCGGATGGTCAGCAGTTCCGCTTTTTCCTTGCGGTTCGCGCTTAAATAATAAAAAGTCGTGTACCCGTCGGCACGATCGCTTTTGGACCGTTCCAGCGTAATTTTGCCTCTCCACGATTCGGGAAAATCAAACCGGTACGTGACATTGTTATCGTAGTAATTTTCGTGTACCCATTTGAGCCCGTTCGCGCCGTCCCACTGGTACCACTGGTGAATCCAGGGCATATCGGTCGGATTACTGTTTTCGATAAACGGAGGAATCTTGAGCAGCTCGATCTCCATAATACCGTCCCCGTTGACGTCCTGCGATCTTCCTTTGTATTCCTTGAAAGTTTGAACGTTCCCCTGTTCGTCCTTGGCACTGAAAACGTCTTTCAGTTTGCCGTTGTTCCAGACCAGGAGAGAGGTATAGGACGTATTGGCACCCAGCCCCGCGTCCACGAAAATCCCGTTCTGCGAGTCGGTCGCTTTGCCGATCACGACCTGGTAGTAACCATTGACGCCGCCGTCCATGGGCAGCTTCTGCATCAGCTTCTTCTCCCCGTTCTTGAACGAGTATAAAGAAGCGGAAGCGTCCAGCTTGTCGCGGTCCAGAAGCAGGGCGGCCACTTCAGGCACTTCGTCGCCGGTCAGATCGCCGATCGCGATCTCGGTGTACGGTATTTTCTCCATCTGGCTCACCACCGAGCCTTTCATGGAATAAACGAACAATTCCTTGTTGAGGTTAACGGCCTCTCCGGCACTCCAGCCCACGAGCATTTCCGGAGCCCCGTCTCCCGTAACGTCCACGAAGTCGACGCGGTCGATTTCTCTGCCGAGCTCATGAATATCGGTGACCTTCCGCCATTCTTCGTTCACTTGTTCGAGAATGAGGGCCCCCAGTTCAAACTCGTTCTTCTGCAGCCTATAAAAGGCGACGGCCTCCTTCTGGCTGTCCCCGTTAAGGTCCACCTGGTAAATCGGGCCGGCCGCCGAGTTGTCGGGCAGCTTGAGCGGCGTGTTGAGCACCGCGCCCGGAGGCAGATAGTGGGTCACCGCCTCTTTGAGCTGATACAGGCTTGAGCTCATGGCCGGAGCCTTCAGCAAAGCGGCGGGAGAAGAAGATATGAGCTGGCAGCCGCTGAGCAGCAGCATGGAGAGTCCGGCCGTCAGCAGGCCCGCTGCCGGTCGCGGTATCCATTTGATTCTTCTCTTCATGACATTCCCCTTTTCTAGTGCTGGTACCATTATATCAAAGCTGTCCCGGAAGCAGGACCTGAAAATTCTGCATGAACGCGAACGAAAAAACCGTCCGATGCCGGCAAATACGGCATGGACGGCGCGCTTCCGCCGGTTCGGCAGCCTTCCGCAAAGCCGCTACCGGGGCACTTCCTTATTTCGCGGCCAACAATTCCGGCACGGTAACAAACTGATAGCCCTGAGCCTGCAGATACTCGCAAATTCTCCGGGTCGCCTCCACGGTATTGCTGAGGTCCCCGCCTTTGCCTCCGAAGCTGTGCTGCAGGATGATGCTGCCGGGATGAATATGCTGTTTCACATTGTTCATAATCTGATCCGGCGTATTACCGGCCCAGTCTTTCGTGTCGATCGACCAGCCGATGATAAGCTGCCCCTGCTGGGCGGCTACCGCTTTGACGTTATCGTTGACGGCGCCGTACGGGGCACGGAACAGGTAGGTTCCCTTGCCGAGCGCTCTCTTCAGCGCTTCGTCCGTGCTCGTCATCTGTTCACGGGCCTGCTCGGGCGTCAGCTTGGGCAGCTGGGCGTGACTCCACGTATGGTTGCCGATCGCGTGGCCTTCGGCCTCGATCCGCTTCACCATATCGGGATATTTGTCGACCTGGCGTCCGACCAGGAAGAACGTCGCTTTCGCGTTGTACTTGCTCAGTACTTCCAGAACCTGCGGCGTCCAGTGCAGATCCGGACCGTCGTCGAACGTCAGCGCCACGAGTTTATTCTTGGTGTGAACGGAATAGATCGGCGAAGCCGTGTTTGCCGATCCGCCTCCCTCCGGAGGTTGTGTCGTCTGCGGCGTAGGGGTCGGCGTGGGCGTTGCCGTCGGTGTCGGAGTAGGATCGGGCTTGCGCGTCGGCACCGGCGTCTTGCTCGGATCGGGACTTGCGCTCTTGTCGGGCGTATTCTCCGGTTCCTTCACGGTCGGCACCGGCGTCGGGCTTGGCGTGGCCGCCGTCTCTTCCTTGATGGAGCCCGAAGCCGCTTCCTTAGTCAACAATGCATGGCTGACATTGTATGCAATAAACAACCCCAGCGCTATCATCAGGACATAGCGCAGTCTGAACACTTTTCTTTTTTTCATGATTCCTTCCATCTCCCATTTGTTTCCTCGGCCGATTTCTATGAACCTACCAGCCTGTCTATGATTTCCAGCACATAGGAACGACAGACGCGGCATCGCGTCTTCTCCTGTATTCCCCGGGTCCGTTCCCTTCAACGTGTTACCTTACCCTAAGTGTACTCCAACTTTCGACACAAGTAGTTACGAAACCATTACATTTGAACAAAGAAGACGTTACGCCGCCGGCACAATTGTAAAAAAATGTACAAGCATGACGAAAAAAGCTTCCGGCACAAAGGCCGAAAGCTTTAATATAGTAGAAGTTTTATTTCCTGTAAAGCCCAATTTTTTAGAGAGACTGGCAGCTTTCCTGCAAAAATTTCCGGCTTCGCGCACGCCCGATAAGCTCATACGCTCTCGCGACTTCTTCTTCCGTCGGCGTGCGGGCGTCTTTAAGCGGATATTCCCGCTGAAGAAGATCCCATTTATAGGTTCCCATCCGGTGATAAGGAAGGAGCTCGAATTTTTCGACGGTCGCCAGATTGCCGAGAAAGGAACCGAGCCGCTCCAGCTCGTCTTCCGTATCCGTCATGCCGGGAACGAGCACCCGCCGGATCCACATCGGCCTGCCGTGATCGGAAAGCCAGCGCGCCGTGCGCAGGATCTTGTCGTTGGGCTGGCTCGTCAGCGCGATATGCTTGTCGCGGTCCATCATTTTCAGATCGAGCAGGACCAGGTCCGTTTCTTCAAAAAGCTCGCGGACATGCTCGTGGCCCGTCTCGCAAAAGCCGGAAGAGTCCAGCGCCGTGTTCACGCCGAAGCGTTCCTTGCACGCTTTGAAAAGCTCCGCGACAAACGACGCCTGCAGCGTCGGCTCTCCTCCCGTTACGGTGATCCCCCCGCCCGACTTCCGGTAGTACGGAAGATAGGGCTCCATTTCGGAGAGGATTTCATCGACGGTCACCGTCCGTCCTCCGCAGGTGTCCCACGTATCGGGATTGTGACAGTAGCCGCACTGCAGGGCGCAGCCCTGCATGAAGAGAACAAACCGGATACCGGGGCCGTCTACCGTGCCGAACGTTTCGATGGAATGGATTCTGCCTTTCATGACTACACACGTCCTTTGCTTCGGCGTGCCCCGGTCCCTCGTTACATGGCGCCGTGGAACGTCCGGTTAATAACGTCGAGCTGCTGCTCGCGGGTGAGTTTGATAAAGTTGACCGCATAACCCGATACCCGGATGGTGAGCTGCGGGTACTGTTCGGGATGCTCCATCGCATCCAGGAGCTGCTGCCGGTCGAATACGTTCACGTTGAGATGGTGCGCTCCGTTTTCGAAGTAGCCGTCCAGCATATGGACGAGATTGTCTTTGCGCGTCTGCGGCTCTTTGCCGAGCGCTTTGGGCACGATCGAGAACGTGTTCGAGATACCGTCCAGGCTGTGCTCGTAAGGCAGTTTGGCGACGGAGCCGAGCGAGGCCAGGGCGCCTTTGCGGTCGCGTCCGTGCATCGGATTCGCACCCGGCGCGAACGGTTCGCCCGCTTTGCGGCCGTCCGGCGTGGAGCCGGTTTTTTTGCCGTAGACGACGTTGGACGTAATGGTCAGGACCGATTGGGTCGGAACCGCATCCCGGTACGCCTTGTGCTTGCGGATCATGCCCATGAACGCTTCGACGAGCGAAACGGCGATGGAATCGACACGGTCGTCATTGTTGCCGTACATCGGGTAGTCGCCTTCGATTTCGAAGTCGGTGGCGATTCCCTTCTCGTTGCGGACCGGGCGCACTTTGGCGTATTTGATCGCGCTCAGCGAGTCGGCGACGACGGACAATCCCGCGATGCCGCAAGCCATCGTACGGACGATTTCCCGGTCGTGCAGAGCCATTTCGATCCGCTCGTAACAGTATTTGTCATGCATATAGTGAATCACGTTCAGCGTGTTCATATACAGCTTCGCCAGCCATTCCATGACACCCTTGAATTTGTGCATAACCTCGTCGTAATCGAGCACATCGGACGTAACCGGCACGCTTTCGGGTCCGATCTGGATCCCCAGCTTCTCGTCCACGCCGCCGTTGATGGCATACAGGAGAGCTTTGGCCAGGTTGGCCCGCGCTCCGAAGAACTGCATCTGCTTGCCGATTTTCATGGCGGATACGCAGCAGGCGATACCGTAATCGTCGCCGTAGAAAGGACGCATCAGGTCGTCGTTCTCGTACTGGATGGAGCTCGTTTCGATCGAAACTTTGGCGCAGTATTTCTTGAACGCCTCCGGCAGCTGCTCGGACCAGAGCACCGTCAAGTTAGGCTCGGGAGCCGGACCCAGGTTATACAGCGTATGAAGAAACCGCATGGAGCTCTTCGTTACGCGGGTCCGGCCCGACAGGGACATGCCCCCGATGGATTCGGTTACCCAGGTGGGGTCCCCGCTGAACAGCTCGTTATAATCCGGCGTACGCAGGAATTTCACAATCCGCAGCTTCATGACGAAATGATCGACCAGCTCCTGCGCCTGCGTTTCGGTCAAAGTTCCTTCGCGGAGGTCTCTTTCGATATAAATATCGAGGAAAGAGGACACCCGTCCCAGACTCATGGCCGCACCGTTCTGTTCCTTGATCGCCGCCAGGTAGGCGAAATACAGCCACTGGAACGCTTCGCCGGCATCGGCGGCCGGCCCCGAGATATCAAAGCCGTGATCGGCCGCCATCTTCTTCAGCTCGCCGAGCGCCCGGATCTGCTCGGACAGCTCCTCGCGGGCACGGATAACATCCTCCGTGATCGCATCCACTTCGAGAAGAAGGAGATCCTTCTTCTTATCCGTCACGAGGGCGTCGATGCCGTACAGCGCCACTCTGCGGTAATCGCCGATGATCCGTCCGCGCCCGTATGCGTCCGGCAGGCCCGTGATGATGCCGGCTTTTCTGGCGGCCCGCATGTCGCTCGTGTAGGCGTCGAACACGCCCTGGTTATGCGTCTTGCGGATGTCCGTGAACAGCCGGACCATGTCTTCCGGCAGCTTGAAGCCGTAAGCTTCGCAGGCATCCTCCATCATCCGGATGCCGCCGAACGGCTGCACGGAGCGCTTGAACGGCTCATCCGTCTGGAGCCCGACTACCCGCTCCCTGTCTTTATCGAGATAGCCCGGAGCGTGAGACACGATCGTGGACACGGTGTTCACGTCCACATCGAGCACGCCTCCCTGCTCCCTTTCGCGACGGGTCAACTCCTTGACGACTTCCCACAGCGCTTTCGTATCTTCCGTCGGAGGGGCAAGAAAAGCCTCGTCTCCCTCATAAGGCGTCAGGTTAAGCTCGATAAAGTCACGGACATCGATCCCGTGCTGCCACTTTCCTTTGCGGAACCCGCGGTATACTCCCTCTTCAGCAGACTTCATGCGCATTTCGCGCTCTTCGATAGCCATCTTTTGTTCCCTCCTTGGAATGAACGGACGGGCCGCGGAGCGGCCGCCCGGCAAAGCTGATTTCGTTTCAGCGCAAACCTTTCCGCCCGCGCCCGTCGTTACTGCTGTCTTTATATCCGTCTTCTTACCTTACCGGCTGCTGCGGCTGCGGCTCTGTTCCCGCTTATTCAGCCAACCGGTCATACCCGGTCCGCCCGCTCAGATTCTGCCGTAAAAGGCGTCCCGGTATACTTCGGCCAGCTCGCTGACGAGCGGCATTTTCGGATTGGCGGTCGTGCACTGGTCTTCGAACGCTTTGTCCGCCAAATGGTCGACACGGCTTTCGAAGTCGCCGGCGTCGAAGCCGAGTTCCTTGAACGAAGCGGGAATGCCCAGCTTCTTGTTCAGCTCGCGGATGGCGTCGATAAGGCTCTTCACGCCTTCCTCCGTAGTTGCGGCCGGAAGCCCCAGGAACCGGGCGATCTCGGCGTAGCGCTCGTCGGCGCAGTAGTGCGAGTATTTCGGGAACGAAGCGTATTTCGTCGGCTTCGCCGCGTTATACCGGATGACGTAAGGCATCAGGATCGCGTTGGTCCGTCCGTGCGCCGTTCCGTACTGACCGCCCCACTTGTGCGCCAGACTGTGGTTGATGCCGAGGAAGGCGTTCGCAAAGGCCATGCCGGCGATCGTGGACGCGTTGTGCATTTTCTCCCTCGCCAGCTTGTCGCCCGTCGCATGGGACTGCTCCAGGTTGCGGAAGACGAGCTTGATGGCCTGCAGGCACAGTCCGTCCGTATAGTCGTTTGCCATGACGGAGACGTACGCTTCGATCGCGTGGGTGAGCACATCCATACCTGTGTCGGCCACGGCCGTTTTCGGAAGCGAATATACGAATTCGGGATCGACGATAGCCACGTCCGGCGTCAGCTCGTAATCGGCGAGCGGGTATTTCGTGTGGCCGTTCTGTTTATCTGTGATGACAGCGAACGAAGTCACTTCCGAACCTGTTCCCGAAGTCGTCGGAATGGCAACGAACTTCGCCTTCTTGCCGAGCTTCGGATACTTGAACGTCCGCTTGCGGATGTCCATGAACTTCTGCTTCAGCGAATGGAACGTGACATCGGGGTACTCGTAGAACAGCCACATCGCTTTGGCCGCATCCATCGGCGATCCGCCGCCGAGTGCCACGATGCAGTCCGGCTGGAAGGCGTTCATCATGGCCGTACCGCGTTCAACGGTATCGACCGAAGGGTCCGGCTCGACATCGCTGAAAACTTCGACGGCAACCGGCATCCTGCGCTGGCGCAAATAATGTTCCACGCGTTCCACGTAGCCCAGCTTCACCATCATCGGGTCCGTCACGATCAGAACACGGGTGATGTCCGGCATTTTGGCCAGGTACTGGGTGGCGTTTCTCTCGAAATAAATTTTCTCGGGCACTTTAAACCACTGCATATTCACCGTCCGGTGTGCGACTTTTTTGACGTTGATCAAGTTGACTGCCGTTACGTTCGAAGAAGTGGAATTGCGTCCGTACGAACCGCAGCCGAGTGTCAGCGAGGGGATATTGGCGTTGTAGATATCCCCGATCGCCCCGTGAGTCGAAGGCGCGTTCACGATAATGCGGCAGGTCGGCAGCTCCTTGGCGAATGCCGCGATCACTCCGTCGTCATTGGAATGAATGACCGAGGTGTGGCCGAGCCCGCCGAATGCGGCAATCTCCGCCGCCCGGGCAATACCCGCCTGAGCCGTGGCAACCGTGTAGCAGGCCAGCACGGGGCTCAGCTTCTCGGCGGACAGCGGGTAGGCCGCACCGACGCCGTCGAGCTCGGCGATCAGGATTTTCGTCCCGGCGGGAACCTCGAAGCCCGCCATTTCGGCGATCCGTACCGCCGGCTGGCCCACGATCGCCGCGTTCACGGCGCATCCGGCGTTCATGCCGAACTGGGACAGCTTCTTCGTTTCCTTGGCGCTCAGGAAGTGACAGCCCTGCGCCTTCAGCATCGCTTTGGCTTCTGCCGCGATCGCCTCGTCCAGAATAACGGCCTGTTCGGATGCGCAGATCATGCCGTTGTCAAACGTCTTCGAGAGAATCAGATCCGTGACCGCCTGGCGCAGGTCCGCAGTTTTCTCGATAAAGCACGGCACGTTGCCCGGGCCGACGCCGAGCGCCGGTTTGCCGGCGCTGTAGGCGGATTTGACCATCCCGGAGCCGCCGGTAGCGAGAATCAGGGCCACTCCCTCGTGGTGCATCAGCTCGTGCGTCGCTTCCATGGAAGGCTTCTCGACCCACTGGATGCAATCCTGCGGTGCCCCGTGGCTGACGGCCGCTTCATACAGAACGCGGGCCGCTTCGGAGCTGCATTTCTGCGCGGACGGGTGAAAGGCGAAAATAATCGGGTTCCGCGTCTTTATTGCGATCAGCGCCTTAAACATCGTCGTCGAGGTCGGATTCGTGACCGGGGTGACCCCCGCGATAATTCCCACCGGTTCGGCGATGGAGGTGAGTCCGGTCGTCGCGTCTTCGTCGATCACGCCGACCGTTTTGTCGTACTTCACGGAGTTATGAATATACTCCGTCGCGAACAAGTTCTTGATGATCTTGTCTTCATACACGCCCCGGCCCGTTTCTTCCACCGCAAGCTTGGCGAGATACATATGCCGGTCTACCCCGGCCAGCGCCATTTCCTGCACGATCCGGTCGATCCGGGCCTGATCCAGCCCTTCAAAAGCGGCCTGCGCTTTTTTTGCTTTCTGCACCAGCCGGTCCACCTGTTCTTTGGCCGCCCCGCCGGGTTTCAAAGACTCCTTTTCCTGTACAGCCATCTCTCCGCCTCCTCTGTTCTATCTACACCCTCATTATAGGAGTTTGTGAATTTTTTCACTATGACATTTCTCACAGACAAAAAAGCTGCCGCGCCTTATGGTGAAGACAGGAAACACGCGCGCGCTTTACCATCATCCGCAGGACCCGACAGGAGGAAATGACGATGAGCACAATGACCGTGGAACGTCTGCCGTATGCCGCTATGGACCCAGGCAGCCAGTTGTCCGATGCCCTATATTATTTGAAGCAGCAGCATGAATTTCTGGAGGCCGATCTGCTGGAGCTGCAAATGCTCGCACGCGGAATCGGAGCCGCCGGAAGCCGGGATACGCTCAAAGCCGATTTAAATCAGCTGAAGATACGCGCCGAACGGTTCTTGAAGTTTTTCCAGCAGTACCAACAGGATGAGCAGGAAACGCTTTTCCCCATCGTGGATTTGTATACGGGCGACAAAATGGGCCCTACCGCCGTTATGAAGCAGGAATACAACATGGCCGTGCATAATCTACGCCTGTTCTTCCAGGCATTCAAAGAAGACAGCCAGACCCTCGATCCCCTGTGCGCCAAGCGCTCGGTATCCCACGTGCTCCAGTCGTGCTTCATTCTTCTTGAGCATATGCGTAAAGAAAAAGAATGGGTATTCCCCCTTGCGGAGCAGATGCTGACCGATATCGAGCAGTTTTATTCGTAGAAAAGGGATCGCGGCATAGCCGAACCGGTCGTAAAGCGAACCGGAACGCGGGGTTTCGTGCAAACGAGCCGAAAATGGAACCGCCTCTCTACACCCTTATAAAAACCGGAGCCGCCTAATGGATGCGGGCTCCGGTTTTTGCGTTATTTTGCCTGTAAAAGGAAGGTTTGCGTTGAATACGGACAGGCTTGGTAAACAACATTGTATGGAAAGTGTGATTTTTATCATATATGATTTACGTCATATCCGGTATACTGGAAGCAGAAGTCAAAGAGGAGGGAAGCCATCATGAACACCGGCACAAATCCCGTTTACTATACGAATCCCCGCAACACCGCTGCCTTTAAGACGGAAAACCTGCAGAAGTTGACGGATATTATGCATGAGCAGAAGCTCCAACCCGGCGCCTATTTGTTTTGGGAAGGCGATACGGCTGACAAGCTTTATTTCATAAAAAACGGCCGGGTACGCGCTACGAAGTCTACGGACGAAGGCAAGGATCTCGTGCTTTACTTATATCAGCAGGGCGATCTCATCGGAATGATCGATCCCTACGACGACACGAAGCATTGGTACAGCGCGGAAGTGCTGGAAGAAACCACGATCGGCGTGGCCCATAAGAAAGACGTGGAAATGCTGATCTGGCAGAGCGGCGAGTTCGCCCTGGAATTTATGCGCTGGATGGGGCTCAGCCACCGGATGACGCAGACGAAATACCGCGATATGATGCTGTACGGCAAACCCGGGGCCTTGTGCTCCACCATCATCCGCCTGTCGAACACGTACGGCCGTCCCGAAGCGGACGGAACGATCCGCATTACGAAGAAGCTCACCCACTCCGAGCTGTCGGATATGATCGGCTCGACCCGCGAAAGCGTGAACCGGATGTTCAGCGATCTGCGCAAAGCTCAAGCGATTGAAATGGATAACGGCTATATCGTGATCCGTGATCTGAATTATTTAAAGGGCATTTGCCACTGTGAAAACTGCCCCATAGAAGTGTGCCGGATGTAACCCGGCACGCTTTTTTTGTATGTGACGGATACGGCGACTCACCGTGCGGAAAGTACGGAAATACTGCGGCGTCCGATTCCCGGCCCGGAGACGGTTCCGTAAAGCATGGCGCAGGCTCATGGCGGCAAGCGCGGAATTCCCGTAACGGGTGCCGTAACGGGTCCCCGAGAGAGATGCCGCGAAGCACCTGCTCCCTCACCCGGCCCCGGCGGAACGCCGTAAAAAACCTCCCTGAGTTCGAACTCAGGGAGGTTCTTCGTTTGGTGGCTGCGGCCTGGCGCCTGCGTATGTTTAAAGCCGTCCGCTTAACCGTTTCACGGGCGAGATGAAGTAATACAGCAGCCCGACAAACACGGCGCCGCCGACAATGTTTCCGAGCGTCACCGGAATCATGTTGTGGAACCAGCCGGCCAGCGTTACCGTTTCGGGATGCGGAAGGACCAGCGCCAGCCCCAGCACGGTCATGTTCGCCACGCTGTGCTCATACCCCGACGCGATAAAGCCGTACAGCATCCAGAAGATAAGGATGAGCTTCGCCGTGTCCTCCTTGGCTCTCATCGATGTCCAGATCGCCAGACAGACGAACCAGTTACAAAGAATTCCCCGGAAAAACAGCTGCACGGGGTCCATGGCCATTTTTTTGGCGGCAATGGTCATTAACAAATGGTCCGGTTTAATATTGGCGAACACTCCGGCACCGGCGACCAGCAGCACAAGGACCATCGCTCCCGCCAGGTTTCCCAGGTAGCACCAGAACCAGTTGACGAGCGTATCCTTCCAGGTGACTTTGCGCGAAAGGGTTCCGATGGTGAAATACATGTTGTTTCCCGTAAAAAGCTCCGAGCCGGCAAAAATGACCAGCGTGAGCGCGACTCCGAAAGACAGCCCCATAACCGTCGTCGTGACGGGCGACTTTGCGGCGAATAACGGCGCTCCTACGGAAAAGATAAGGACGATGCCGAGTCCTACGTAAGCACCGGCCAGACCGGCCGCCGTCAGGTAGCGGATAAGGCTGTCGGAGAGAAAATTCTTTTTCTGCAGGGCCGCGGCAGCCATTTTTTCCACGGTTTCAGTAAACATTATGCGTCATCTCCTCGCGGGTTGAAAACGGGTTGAGCCGGACAGTGAATATTCCGGTTAAGCGTGCTGTGCGGAATAGCCTGCGGGGCGAGGGCCGGAAAAGGCTAGTTCAGCCCGATCCAGACATGCTCCCCTTCAATCTTCACCGGATAGGTTTTCACCTGTCCCGTATCGGGCGCCTGCACTTTACCGTCCAGCAGGTTGATTTTCCAGTCATACAGAGGATCGTACAGCAGGTCCCCCGATACCATCCCTTCGCAGAGAGGGCCACCCTTGCGGTGAGGGCTCCGGTTCTGAAGCGCGAAGAGGCGGCCGTCCGTCAAGTGAAACACCGCTATTTCTTCTTCTCCCACAAAAACGGTCTTGCCGAGCCTGGCCGGAAAATCTCCTTGCCGTCCGATGCAAACGTAGGTTTCCGGTTTTTCCTGAAGCTGTCGGGTCATCGATTATTCCTCCTTTTGGGGCTGCCGGGCAGCCCCTGAATGTCAGATTCGCTTTATTCCGCAGGCGGTCCTACCGGCACGTTGACGCCTTCGTACAGTTCCTGACGGAGCTGGCGATCGCCGATCACTTTTTGCCAAGGATCATGCGCACGGGTCAGGGCTATCTCCATACGGTTTACCAGTTCCCGCCGGTTCGCTTCATCCGTGATCGCATGGTGCTGGATATGAGCCAGGCCCAGCCGCTCCACCCAATCCGACGTTCTTTCCAGGTAATTGGCGGTTTCCCGGTAAAACTGGATCAGCGACGAGGTAATTTCCAGAAGCTCCTCATCCGTTTTCACTTTCACCGCAAGATCGGCAAGCCGCGGTTTAATGCCCCCATTGCCGCCGATGTAAATCTCCCAGCCGCCGTCATTGCCGACGATGCCGACATCCTTGGTGCACGATTCCGCACAGTTGCGCGGGCAGCCGTTTACGGCCATTTTAAACTTGGCGGGCATGTCGATTCTTTCGAATTTTTTCTCCAGCTGCTGTCCCATCCCCATCGAATCTTGGGTGCCGAACCGGCAGAAGGTCGAACCCACGCACGTCTTGACCGTGCGCAGCGCTTTGGCATACGCGTAGCCCGAAGGCATTCCGAGTTCTTCCCAGACTTTCGGAAGATCTTCCTTGCGCACGCCCATCAGGTCGATCCGCTGGCCTCCCGTCATTTTGACGGCGCGGACGTTGTATTTCACCGCCACGTCGCCGATCCGCTTCAGTTCTTCCGCCGAGCTTACGCCGCCGTACATGCGCGGGACGACCGTATATGTGCCGTCCTTGTTGATGTTCGCATGCAGGCGCTCGTTGACGAATCTCGATTCCTTTTCGTCCACATACGTTTCCGGCCACAGCATCGTCAAGTAATAGTTAAGCGCGGGACGGCACTTCGAGCAGCCTTCGGGATTGTTCCAATTCAGAGCCGTCATGGTCTCGCGGATCGTCGTCAGCTTGCGCTCGCGCATCGCCGCCACGATTTCGTCCCGGCCGAGCTGCGTACAGCCGCAGATGCCGTGGGCCGCCGGGCCCGCTTCGTAGCCGTCCCCCAGCACGCCCGCCAAAATCTGCTCGACAAGCGGCTTGCAGCCTCCGCACGAGCGGCAGGCTCCGGTGCAGGCCTTCACTTCGTCGACCGTTTTGAGCCCCTGCGTGCGGACGGCCTCCACGATGGTGCCTTTCGTCACCCCGTTGCAGCCGCAGACGATATCCTCGTCGGCAAGAAGCTCCGCTCCTCCGCCGCTTTCCTCTCCCGCAGGAGTTCCCATCAGAGCGGCGTGCACGTCTTCGGTCATTTCGCGGCCGCTTCGTATCCACTGCTGAAGCTGGGTCGCCTGGCTGACATCGCCGAACAGCACGCCCCCGACGATCCGGCTGCCGCGGACGAGCACCTTCTTGTACACGCCTCTCCAGTCATCCTGCATTTTGACGATCGTAAGATCCGGACGATCCAGAAACTCGCCGGCCGAGAATACGTCCACGCCCGATATTTTCAGCTTGGTAGCCAGCACCGTGCCCTCGTAAGGAGCCGTCTGCCCCCCGCACAAATGCTTGGCGAGCACGCTGCCCTGCTCAAAGAGCGGAGCGACAAGCCCGTAGCATACACCGCGGTGCTCGCAGCATTCGCCGACGGCATAAACGTCCGGCGCCGAGGTCCGCATGAAATCGTCCACGACGATTCCGCGGTTGACCTCCAGGCCTCCGGCCGCGCCCAGAGCGCTGTTCGGCTTGATTCCCGCCGCCATGACGACAAAGTCCGTTTCCAGCATCGTTCCGTCCGTAAACGCCAGTCCTTCGACGCGCACGCCTCCGGTGAGCTCCTTCGTCTGTTTTCCCATCGCAAAACGCAGTCCCTGACGCTCCAGCTCCGCCCGCAGCATTCCCGAAGCCGCCGGGTCCAGCTGGCGTTCCATCAGATCTTCCATCAGATGAACCACCGTTACTTCCATACCCAGCTTCGAAAGACCCTTGGCCGCTTCGAGACCGAGGAGACCGCCGCCGATAACAGCCGCCTTTTTAAAAATCCGGGCCGCCTCCGTCATCGCTTCACAATCGGCAATGTCCCGGAAACCGACGACCCCCTCCTTATCCGCGCCCGGAACCGGCAGAATGAAAGGCTTCGAGCCCGTCGCCAAAATCAGGACGTCATAAGGAAGGACATCCCCGCGGTCCGTCGTAACCGTTTTGGCCGCCGTATCCAGCGCGGTAGCCGTTGTCCCCGTCATAAGCTCAATACCGTTTTCACGGTACCAGTTCCAGTCGTTCAGAACGATTTCTTCCGTCGTTTTGCTTCCCTCAAGCACATAAGAGAGCTGAATCCGGTTGTAGTTCGGATGAGGCTCGCTTCCCACAATCGTTATATCAAACAAGCCGGTGTTGATTTTCAAAATTTGCTCGATCACACCCACTCCTGCCATGCCGTTCCCGATAAGCACCAATTTTTTGCGGTTCATAGTCTAACGCCCCCTGCCTTGATCGATCTTTGAAGAATTTCATTTGTGAAATTAAGCACATACTTAGTATAAACGGCTTCCATACCCGGCAGATGTGAGAAAAGTCACAGGACACGAAGATGATGTGAACATCGCTTGAATGAAACGTGAACAGCCCCTGCCTTTCCTGCAAAAAAAAGCACACTCGCACCGTTAAACGGGGAATGTGCTTTCTTGGCCGGTTTCTTAAACAAACCGGAATGCCGTTATTTTTTAAAAGGGCGTTCCCCCGAGCCTGAAAACGCGGGCAGGATCCCGGAGTGCGGCCGCTTGCGGATTCTCCGGCCTTACAGCAGCTCCAGCCTTACCCGGCTGCCGCGGCCGGACGGCTCGGCGGGCTCGACGATCAGCTTGCGCGGCAGCCGGGCCCTCAGCTCCGGCACGTGCGAAATAACGCCGACCGCGAGCCGGTCCATGTGAAGCTTCTCCAGGGAAGTGACTACCATATCGAGCAGATCCTGGTCCAAGGTACCGAACCCTTCGTCCAGGAAGAAAAACTCCAGCGGAACTTCGCCCTTGAGCTGGATCTGCGCCGACAAAGCGAGCGCGAGGGCAAGCGACGTCAGGAACGTTTCGCCCCCGGACAGCGTGCCGACCGGGCGCTTCACTCCGCCGGAGCCGTCATCGCGGATCACGAAGCCGCCGCCGGAGTCTACCTCGATCGCGTAGCGCTGGCGGGTGAGCTGCCCGAGCCGCTGTGAAGCGGCCCGGCTCACCTGCATCAGCTGCTCCTCCGCGAGGAACTCGACGAAGGCGTTCGCTTTCAGCACGGACTGCAGCTTCGCCAGCCGTCCGTGCAAGGTCTGCTGCGCGCTGCGCCGCTCTTCCAGCCGGCGCCACTGCTCGTGCTTCGCCTGCAGCTCCTCACAGTCGCGTTCGGCTTTGGCGCGGACCGCCAGCGCGGCTTCGTCGCGCTCCTGGGCTTCGCGCAGCTCGACCAGCATGCCGGTCCAGTCGGCTTCGCTGACCGTCCGCCCGGCAAGCTGCTCGCGCAGCTGCGCGAGCCGGGAGCGGAGCGTCTGCTCGCGCTCGCGGTGACGCCGCGCCTCCGCGCTCCACTCGGCGCGCTGCGCTTCGGCGACGTACGCGCCCCGCACGGCTTCAGCGTCCGCGAAAGAGGACGCCTCCAGCGCGCGTTCGAGCCGCTCCAGCGCTTCGGAGAGCTGCCCGGCGGCGGAAGCGGCGGCCTGTTCGGCGGCGCTGAGCGCCTGGGCCGCCTCCTGCTGCTCGCGGCGGGCCTGCTCGTGCGCGAGCCGGGTCTGACCCGCGCGGCCGCGCAGCACGTCGAGCTCGGCTTGAGCCGCCGCGATCTGACGCGGCACCGGCTCGTCGCCGACGCGGTCGTGCAGCTGCTGCGCCTTCTCGGCGGCGAGCTGGGACAGTCCCTGCAGCTTCGTCGCAAGCTGCAGGGCGGTTTTGTCGAGCTCCGCCGCCTCGGTGCGGAGCTGTTCGATCTTGGCGAGCACCCCGTCGATGAACGGGATGCTCTTCTCGATGCGGCCGCGCAGCTCTTCCGCCTGGCGCTCCTGCTCGTTCAGCCGCTTCAGGCGCGCCTCTACGGCATCCAGCTCCAGGCCTTTGGCGCCGAACTGCCGCTGCCAGGCTTCTTCCCGTCCGCGGATGCTTTGCTCCAGCGCCTGCGCTTTGGCTTCTTCGGCCTGCAGGGCCGCGCGCTGCGTGCGCAGCTCGGCCCCGGCGGCCTGCATGCCCGCTTCAAGCGGCTTCAGCCGTTTCAGAAGGGCCTGGAAGCCGGCTTCGAGTTCTGCCGCCAAGCGGCCCATACGTCCGGTTTCCGCTTCCAGACGCTTGAACCCGGCCAATTGCCGCAAAGCCTCCCCGGCGGAAATTCCGGCTTCTTCGCCGGCCGCGCCGCTCTCTGCCGCCGCTGTGCCCGCTGTGACAGACGTTTCGTTGCTGCCGTCTCGCCCGACCCGGCCCGCGGAACCTGCTAGGTACGCTTCCGGCAGAAGCTCCAGCCCAGCTTGAACCCCCGCAGCCGCTTCAGCGAGCATGCGGACAGCTTCCGCTGCCGCATGGCCGGTTTCGTCCGCGGATTCGGTTTCGGCTCCGAAAACGGCGGTCTGAGGATCATGCGCCCCGGCACGTTCGTGCTCAAGCGCCCGCTTGGCGAGACTGTCGAGCCCAAAGACGTGACGATCCGCCGCCAATTCCGCTTCACGGATGGCGCGAAGGAGCGACTCGCACTCTTCTGCGCCAGGAGATGCCGGGTCCGCTTCGTCCTCAGCTTCACGGTATGGAGCCGGATGCTCCAAAGCCCCGCACACGGGGCAGGGCTGCCCCTCATGCAGCTCATGAGCCAGCTTTCCGGCCAGATTCCGAAGCTCGCGCTCACGGTCTTCCCGTTTGCGGACCCGGAGCAGCCCGGCCGCCGCTTCTTCCTGCTCCGCCAGCTGTTTACGCAGCTCCCGGGCTTCTGTCCGTCCGGCGCCGAGTTCGCCGAGCCAGCGGGCAAAATGCTCCGTCCATGCGGTAAGTTCCCCCGCGCGGGCCGCAAGCTCGCGCTCTCCGGCCTCCATCGTCCGGCGTCTGTCGCCGCTCTCCTGCCGGAGTTCCCGGAGCTGGCGCTTCTGCATATCCAACTCCTTTTTGGCGTCCCACGCTTCCTGGAGAAGGCTGCGCTGTTCGTAGCCGACTTCCACTTTTTTCAGCGCTTCTTTCAGCTCCGCTTGTTTGCCCAGCGCTTTTTCCTTCGTTTCCTGTTCCTTCCGGAACGCCTCTTTCACAGCGGAAAGCTGCGCTGACAGCTGTTCCTCGCTCGCTTTGAGCCCGTCGCACTGCTTGTGCAGATCGGCAAGCTGGCGCTCCTGCTCCAGGGCCTGGTTCAAATGCTCCAGCCGGATCAGCAGCGGCTCCTCACGATCAGCCAGCTCCTGCCGTGCAATCTCGGACGCCTGCAGGGCCGTGTCTAGCTTGACTTCGGCCTGAAGAGACCGTTCCCTTGCCTGAGCGATCCGTCCGCGATGCTCCGCCTCGGCTTTGGCTGAAGTTTCCGCATGCTCGACGTAAGGACGCAGTTTCTCGGCTTCCTCCGCACGCTTCAGACTCTCTTCGCGCCGCCGGATTCCGGACTCTTCCTCCTCGGTTTTGCGGAGTTCCAGCTCCGTCTGCCGTTCTTCCTTTTGCACGCTTAAAATTTGCTTCATCTCTTCGTAGCGGGCGGACGCCTGCTGAAAAAGCTTGCGCTGGACGGCGGCATGCCCGGACGCTTCCTTCAGCCTTTCGGCGGCCCCGGCAAGCGCCTCTTCGGACGCGTCCCCCAGCCCCTGCTGCTCGGCGGCGATCTGTTTAAGCAGGCCGTCGGCTTCTTTCAGCCTGCCGCTTACACGGGCGCTGAGATGATCTCCGTAGGCTTCGAGATGGAACAGCCGCTGAAGCATCTGCCGCCGGTCTTTGCCGGTCAGCGAAAGGAATTCGGCGAACTTTCCCTGGGGAAGCACCACGGCGCGGGTAAAATCCTGCATGGACAAGCCGAGCACCTGGTGGACCCGGCTGGTCACGTCCGTGGATTTATCGGCCAGAACGACCGGCTCCTCCCCGCTGAGTTCGACAAAACGGCTCACGGTATTCGTGACCGAAACGTCCGATCCTCTCTTGAACTGCCGGTCCACCCGGTACCGGACGGCGCCTGCCGGATGGCTGAGTTCGAAAGTGAACGAGACCGCCAGCGTATTTTCGGCATGATTCATGATCCCCTGCGTACCCCCGGAAGCCCGTTCGACTTTGCCGTAGAGCGCCAGCGTCAGGGCATCCAGAATAGAAGATTTTCCGCTTCCCGTCGGCCCGAAAATACCGAACACGCCGGCATCGCACAATTGTGTAAAATCGATTTCCTGTGTTTCCCGGTAGCTTTGCAGACCGGATATTTGCAGCCGTATCGGACGCATACGTTTCGCCTCCCTTTATTCGGCCTGCTCCGGGCCGTCCGAATGATCCTGCAGCAGCTCCATGAAGAGCTGCACGAGCTCGGGCTCGGGCTTGGCTCCGCCCGTCTGCCGCTCGTAGAAACGGCGGAACAGCTCATCCACCGGCAGACCCGCGCTCGACAGTGCGGCGGCTTCTTCCTCGGCCGGCTGCCGCTGCGGATAGACCGGTTTGATATGGATAAACCCGCCGTGCGCCTTGCGCAGGGCTTGAATGTCGTGCAGAGACATCGCTTCCGCGATATGAATTTCCAGGTCGATCCACGCGTTCGCGTCCCGGCCTTCGTCCAGCCAGCGGTGCACCTCCGCCAGCCCTTCCTTTGCTTTCCAGTTCACCAGCGGGCGGCCGGAGGTCAAATAAATTTCTTCGATCGAGGCCGGTTCCCCGGGCTTGACGTCCAGAACGGTCAGCGATTTGGCTTGTCCCGCTTCGGAAAAGCTGTAGGCAAGCGGAGAACCGCAGTAGCGGATAGGGCTCTGCGCTTTAAGCGTCTGCGGACGATGCAGGTGGCCGAGCGCCACATACTGCGCGCCGACATCGAGTGCCGACGTATCGACCGTGTACGCGCCGCCGACCTGAATCGGACGCTCCGATTCGCTTTCTTTTCCTCCCAGCACGTAGATGTGGCTCATGATCAGGTTCACGGTGTCGGGACGAAAGCCCGCCGTTTGAGCCTTGACCAGCTCGCCTACCCGCTCGGAGTAAGCTTTCCTGAGCACTTCTTCTCCGGCGTCGTCGCTGAGCAATTCGCCCAGCCTCGACTCGGACGGATACGGCAGCGCAAACAGCTTGGCCTTTTCCCCGGTTCTCGGAATTCCGATCTCCATGAGGCCCTCTTTCGGCAGCCCGATCAGGGTAATCCCCTGCGCCTTGGCAATCGGGGAGGACGCCCCCAGACGGTCGGGATGATCGTGGTTGCCCGAAATGACGACCACCTCCCTGCGTCCGTCCTCGGCCAGCCTGGACACGGCGTCATAAAAAAGCTGCTCCGCAGCGGCGGGCGGATTGACGGTGTCATACACGTCTCCCGCCAGCAGCACGAGATCGATGTTCCCTTCTCTGACAATACGGACGAGTTCGTCCACAAAAGCAACCTGTTCCTCGAACCGGCTCCGTCCTTCCAGGGTTCTCCCCAGGTGCCAGTCACCGGTGTGCAGTATGCGCATACCTATCCCCCAAATCTGATTGTATCTGTAAAAACGGCCGGTCCGCCCTTACCGAGCGGCTCGTCCGGCCTCTTTCGTTCAAATTTCCACCACATGCCCGCCGTCAAAGAAAAACAGGTACGTTCCCGCAAGCTTGCGCTTCCAGATTTTTTCCACCGCCTGCCCGTACAATCCGAGCTGAATCCGGTATCTTTCGCGCAGCGCTTCAAGGCCTGTGCCTTTAACGCGGTCCGTCTTGTAATCGAGCATGATCAGGTGGCCGTCATATTCGAACAGGCAGTCGATCACGCCCTGCACAAGCACCGTTTCCTGGCGGGTCGACGCATCCGCATTCGGGTAGACACGGCCGGCCGGAAGCCCCAGGCTGAAGGGCACTTCACGCCATACCCGGGTAGAGGCGGCAAGCTTCGAGCCGATATCCGTCCGGAAAAAGCCCGCAAGGATCTCCGCATCCACCGCTCTCGCCTGAGCCGGGGTAAGCAGTTCCTTATCGGTCATCTCCCGGATGACAGCTTCCACCGCCGCCGGAGTCACTTCCTTCAGCGGCATATGCTGCATGACGGCGTGATAAACGGTTCCCCGTTCCGCAGAGGTCAATTTCTTCTCCTCCATAAAACGGGGACGTCTCAGAAGCGACGTTCTTGCCGAGGAAGCGGCCGAAGGCGTACCCGGTATAGCAGCACCGGACGCAGCTTCGCCGTCTGCTTCATCGGGAGGATCAAACGGCTCGCTAGATGCTTGAGTGTCCTCTGCCGATTGCGATTCCTGCGCGTTCCATGCCGCTTGTGTGAGCTGCGGCCTTTCCCGGCCCTGCATGTTTCCTGCCGCTTGCGTATCCCGCGTGTCTTGCATGTCTTGCGCATCCCGCGTCTCTTGCGGCTCCTGTGCGTCCCACGTTTCTGCCGCTTCCCGCTCACGCCGTTCTGCCGCCCCTATAAGCGCAGGTCCGTCCATAAACGTCGTCAGACGGATAAGAGAATTCCCTCCGGTACGGTTCCCTTCCGTATCGCCTGGAAAAGCAGGCGTACCGGGCGAGTGCTCCCCGTTCAGCCGCGAAGCTTCCGCCGCTCCCGCCATTTTCAGCAGCCGGGTCGGCAGTATAAGTCCGCTCCCCGTTGCCGGCAGCAGCTCGGCCGACGGAATTTCTTCGTGATCGGAAGCCGTCGTACGGTCTGCCTGTCTTTTCAGCTCGGATACGGACGTTTTGGAAAAGTAAGCGGTCGCCTGGGCAAACGGATACGTCCACGACAGCGATTTCGCAAGCGCAACGTCCCATTCCCCGGTAAAAGTCGGCACCTTGTTCAGGTGCTTCAGCGCCTCCATCCGGTCCGCCTGAATCGTGACGGATTCGTCGGCTTTGCCCATAGCCGCCAGCTCCTCGGGCGCAATCACTTCAAAACTCCACTTGGAGCCGTCAGCCGCCAGCGCCGGCGGATTGTGTTCCAGAAGCCCGGCCTTCTCTCTCCACAAAGACGCATCCTTGTGCCGCATGAGAGCCGGCCCCAGCCAGTCCATGTAGCTTCGCGCACGCGCCACTTCGTCATCCGGAAGCGCCCAGCCGTTCTTCTCCAGGTGCCTGCCCCAGCCCTGGAGCTGCTTGTCCAGCGAGCGGACCGTTCCGAGCAGGAACAGCTTCTCCCGGGCCCGGGTCAGCGCCACATACAGGACGCGAAGCTCCTCGGCCAGCGTCTCGATGCGCATCCTGCGCCGGATCGCAAGCTGCGGAAGAGTCGGATAGCCGACCCGCAGCTCCGTATCCACAAAGCGCGGACCGAAGCCCAGTTCCTTGTGGATCAGGAACGGATCGAGCAGGTCGCGCTGGTTGAACATTTTGCCGAGTCCGGCCACGAAAACGACCGGAAACTCGAGTCCTTTACTCTTGTGGATGGACATGATCCGCACGACGTCTTCCTGCTCGCCCAGCGCCCGGGCGGTCCCTAGGTCGCCTCCGGTGTCTTTCATCCGCTCGATAAAGCGGAGAAACCGGAACAGCCCGCGCAGCGAGGTGTTCTCATACTGTCTCGCCCGGTCGTAGAGCGCGCGGAGATTCGCCTGGCGCTGCTGCCCTCCGGGCATCGCTCCCACGAAGTCGAAATAGCCGGTGTCCCCGTATACCTTCCAGATAAGACGAGCGAGCGCTCCCTGCCGGGCTTCGCTCCGCCACTCCTCCAGGCGCCGCAGAAAGTCCGCGATTTTGCCGCGCAGCTCTTCGTCCGGCTTCCACTCGGCAGCATCTCCCAAGCCGTTTCCGCCATCTGCATTTCCCGGGGGACGGCTTCCTTGGGCGTAGGCCCGGACCGCCTCGTAAAACGGGATATTTTTGCCGGATATACGCAGGGAAGCCAGTTCATCCGCCGTCAGACCGACAATCGGAGAACGGAGGACGCCCGCAAGCGGAACGTCCTGATACGGATTATCGATCACTTTCAGCAGGGAAAGCATGACTTCGACTTCCGTCGCCGTAAAATATCCTGTATTCAAATCGGCATAAGCCGGTATGCCTAGCTGTCTTAATTCTTCTATGAAAATCGGAGACCACTGCTGGGTGGCGCGCAGCAGAATAACCAGATCCCGATACGTGGCGGGCCTCATGGAACCGGACCGCTTATCGTACACGAGGTACGGCTGCCCGTCCTGCGGTTCCAGCATGGCCCGTATTTTGCGGGCGATCGCCCGGGCTTCCATCTGGGCGGTTTCCAGCTCCTGGCCTTCCAAAATGCCGCCCGGTTCGCCCTCCTGCTCCTCAGCCGGAATCTCCCCGGCCGCTTCCTCCCCATCGGTCTCATCCCCGGCGGACGCCTGTGCGGCGGCCGCACGGTCGATAAGCATCATTTCGACGGACAGATTCTGGCCTTCGGCCGCAGGATAAGACGCGCCGTTCACCAGCTCCGCCCGCTCGTCGTAAGCAATGTCGCCGACGCCCTCATTCATGATTTGCCGGAAAATAAAGTTGACGGCATCGACTACCTCCGCCCGGCTCCTGAAGTTCCGGGCCAGGTCGATCCGTCTTCCCGGACCCCTGCCGTCCCCGGTGAAGCTTTTGTACTTCTCCAGAAAAAGCCCCGGCTCCGCCAGACGGAAGCGGTAAATGCTCTGCTTCACGTCGCCGACCATAAAGCGGTTGCCCGGGAGCGGCTCGGCAATCAGCTCGACGATCGCTTCCTGGACGCGGTTCGTGTCCTGGTATTCGTCAAGCAACACCTCCGCAAACTGCTCCCTGTATTCAAGCGCCGCCCGTGAAGGAACCAGGTGATCCGGCGCAGACTCTTCGGCGCGCAGAATACGCAGGCAGAAATGCTCCAGATCGGCGAAATCGACCAGACCCTTGGCGGCCTTGGCCTTGCTGTAGCGCCCCCCGAAGTCGATAACGAGATCGACCAGCGCGTGAATGACGGGCGCCATTTCCCGCGTTTCCTCCAGAAACTTTTCCGGCGGCCGCCCGAACAATTCCTCCTGGAGAGAGGTAATGCGTTCCTTGGCCCGGCTGCGCAGCTGCTTCACTTGTTCCTGGAGCTGCGGATCCACTTCGTCTTTCTTGCACGGCTTGAGCTTGCCGAAAGACACGGACTGAAACGCGCGGAACAGGATCTCCCACGGGTAGTTCCCGGCGATATCCGCCAGTCCTTCGACCATGGTCAGATCATCCTGCACGGCTGTCGCGTAAGGAAGCGGGCCGCCCGGCTGAGCGGTAATTTCGAGAGCCTGCTTCAAGAGCTCGGCGGTCCCCTGAAGCTCCAGACGGACATCGTCGGTGAGCCCCTTAAGCCAGAACTCGGCTGAAGCGCCTGCCCCTTCCCCTTCGTTTTCGCTCCGTCCAGCGTTAACCTTATTGTCCGCAGCAAGCGCGCTTTCGGCCCCCTCGCTTTCGGAACCTTCGATACCTGCCGAAGAAGCCGCCCCGGTTGCCGCAGCTTCCGGCACCAGCTCCTGCGTCAGGCCCTCTGACTCCAAAGCCGCCGAAGTCTCCGCCCGCTCTGCCGCCATCCGTTCGGTCGTCTCCCTGCCGCCCGGATCGTCGGGATGCGTCCGTTCCGCTGCCGGATGCTGCACAGGTTCCACCTCAGTAGCCGAAGCGGCTTGCTCCGTGGTCCCTGCCGTAGCCGAATTAGCAGCCGCATCAACGGCCGCAGCCGCTTCCGCATACCCTTCGCTTACTTCCGCCAAGGCGGCCGTCCGCTCGTCTTCACCGGAAGCATCGCTTCCCGTGATCAGTTCGTAGTTCTTCGGCCCGAACATATTCGCCATCTCGCGCAGCCAATGTTCCGGCCACGGATGACTCCGCGACTCGTCGTACAGCTTCTGGATGAGCAGATGAAGGGGAACGTCGCTCCGCTCGCCGCCGAACGTATCGACCAGCCGCCAGAACGGGCTGTCTTCTCCGCTTTCCCCGTAATACTGCTCCATCATCTCTTCGAGCTGGTCGTGCCGCATCAGTTCCGCTTCCGTTTCGTTGGCGATGCGGAACCCGGGATCGAGCCGAATAAGGCTGTAGTGCCTGCGGATCACTTCCAGACAGAAGGAATGAAGGGTCGTCACGGAAGCCCGTCCCATCAAGGCGAGCTGCCGCTTCAAGTGCTGGGAATCGGGATGTGCCGTCAGTTCTTTCTCCAGCGCCTCCCGTATTCTCTGCTTCATTTCGGCTGCGGCGGCCTTCGTAAAGGTCGCGACGAGCAGACGGTCCACATCCAGGGGAGCAGCCTCGTCGGAAATGCGGCGGATAATCCGCTCGACCAGTACGGCCGTTTTCCCCGAACCGGCCGCAGCCGCCACAAGCATGTTTTGTCCACGCAGAGCAATGGCATCCCACTGCTCATCCGTCCACGTGCTTCCCGGAGGCTTTGTTCTCGGTGTCGTTGTCATCGGTCTTGCTCCTCCTTTCCGCTTCCCGTCTCTTTCCTGGTAAGCTCGGCCCAGACGCGCTCGCGTCCGATTTTGGCCAGATGTTTGGGCTCGTTGCCGTCCAGCGCCGGATCAAACTGGCACACCGCCTTGTAAGAACAGTGCTGGCAGGCCGTTTTATTGCCCGTGCGGTACGGGGTGATATCCACCCGTCCCTCCGTAATCTCCGTGCCGATATCGCGGATACGGTCCCGCACAAAACCGCGCAGGGTATCCCACTGCTCTTCCGAAGCGACGGAGGACGATTTATAAAAGCCCCCGTCCTTGGATAAGGCGGCCGGTACGAGTTGGGAGTGCCCCGCTGCGCCCGCAAGGTCGCTGTCCATCATTTTTACGATTTCCGGGTCCGCCATAAGGAGCCCTTTCATCTTGTAGCGCTTGCGCAGTTCTTTCTCCACATCCTGCACGGTCATGCCGTTCGTGAATTGCAGCAGAGGATTGTGCACATGAAAATACAGCACCCCTGCCGGTGTCGCGCTCATGCCGAGCCACTGGGGGGCATGGGTCAGAATCACGTCCAGATAGGTGAGCATCTGAAGAGACAAACCATAGTAAACACTGGACAAATCCAGTGCCGTCGGGCTTGACTTGTAATCGATCACGCGCAGCAGCAGACCGCTGTCTCCCTGCGCCTGGTCCACCCGGTCGATCCGGCCGATAATTTCCATCGTGCATCCGTTGTCGAGCTGGAAGGTCAGGGAGGGCAGCATGCCGCCCGGTCCGAAATCGATCTCCAGCCCTACCGGTGCAAACCGGCTGCGCTTCGCGTGTTCGCCCAGCATGACGGCCGCTTTGCCCACGACCTGCTTGAGCTTGTGGGAAATATACCGGTACCGCTTCGAGCTCAGAAGGATTTCGCCCTGCAGCCGTGGCGCAAGCCGGTCGACGACGTCGGATGTGCGGCGGTAGGTTTCTTCCGTGCTCAGACTCGCCCAATCGACCTTGTCCTCCTGAAGACCGCGTACGAACAAGTTGAGCGCGCCGTGAAACAGCTGCCCGATATCGGGAGCTTCCAGATGGAACACCCGGCGCTCTTTGAGCTTGAGGCCGTGCGTCAGGAAGTGGGCGAACGGGCATGCTACGTAGCGCTCCATCCGGGATACGCTCGCACGTAGATGACGTCCGTACAGAAGACGGCTCGTTTCCCGTGGCAGCTTGTCCTCCCGGTTGGCATAAAGCAGCCCCTGAACGAGGCGGTTCATGCTGCCTCTCCACTCCGGCTCTCCCGCAAAATAGTTGTAGGTGCCCCACCACAAGTCCCCGATGGCCGCTCCTCTCATCCACTGCTTCAGCTGGACTCCGAGGTAAGACATGGCCCGCGACGGATTTTGCATATAGGAAAGCTGCTCCTCTGCGGACATAAGCGGCGAAGGCTCGCCCATCCACTGGATTTCCCGCAGTTCCGGAAATAATCCTTTCACCTGCCGGATCAGTTCCGAAGGAAGCAGCGATTTGCCTTCTTCATCGGCAAGCGGGTAAGACAACGACAGCCGTACGCTCGGAACGGCAAGCGAAGAATAGATTAGGAAGGACTCGTCGAGCAGCCTCCGGCGGTTGCCGTCCGCCATCGGCAGTCCCGTCTGCAGCAGCAGCTCACGCTCCGCTTCGGCCAGCACGCCGTCCTCGGTCGGCGACGCCGGAATGACTCCGTCGCTAACGCCGAGTATGAACGCGTACCGGATTTTCATGGAGCGGGTGCGGTCCATGCTTCCGACCAGAACCTGGTCGAGCGCCGGAGGCACCAGACCGAGCTTGATGCTCTCCAGTCCGGTTTCCAGCAGCTCGCCGTACAGCTCGGCCGATATTTCTTCCTCGCCCATCAGCTCGACAAGCTGATCAAGCAGGTCCATCAGGCTGCCCCAGATCTGGCTGTGCTCCCGGGCTTTCTCCGGCCGGCCGCCTTCGGCCGCCTCGGCATACCACTGCTCCAGCCGCTCCGGCGCATGCACGTCTTCGAGAAGCTCGTACAGCGCCTGCGTGCGCGACTGGACCGTTTTGGCCCGTTTGAGATTTTTCTGAAAACGCAGCAGAGGCTCCGCCACCCATTCCCGGGTCTGCTGAATTTCCTGCAGATACAGCTCCTCCGCTTCATTCGCCGCCTTCTCCTCGTCTTCCAGCGAGGCCCGGCTGCGGTGCGTCCACGGCCTGCCGTCGGTCCAGCGGTTTCCCTGGATCCCGTAGGAAAGCACGTAATTCTCCAGGCGGTCCATCGCCGAACGCTGCTCCGTCAGCGTCTTTGCCCTGTCATCGGCGTCTCCGTTCCAAGGCAGGAGCAGGTCCGTTTTTACACAGCGGAATACCGCATCGTATCCCCAGTTATGCAAAACCGTCTCCAGAGCCGAGCGGATAAATTCCGCAAGCGGGTGATGCAGCACCGTTCTTTTCTGGTCAAAAAAGTGCGGAATCCCGTAATCGGTAAAAGCGGTCTCCAGCAGATCCTCATAGTCCGCCATATTGCGGACCATCACGGCCATATCCCGCCACCGCACTCCCTGTTCACGGGCCAGCCTCGTCATCTCGCGGGCAACGCCTTCGGCCTCGGCCCTGCGGTTGACGGCGGCATACAGCGACAACTGCTCCCGTTCGCCGGGTCCGGCCGGAAGATACGGGCTGCCGTAACGCCCGATTCGCTGCTCGAACGAGCTCTCCAGATGCGCGAGCATGGGACTTGCGGCAAACCGGGGCGGCAGGACAGGCTTAACGGTGACGGTTTCGGCCGGTCCGGCGCCTAAAGCATCCACCAGCTCCTGGAGCTGCACCATCGTCCGTGCCGTCGGGTGGAACAAATCCAGCTCGTCCGGAGTCTCTCCGGCATAATAAGGCCGGTTCACGCAGAGCGACACCGTGGTACGGTCACCGTGCTCAAACAGCTCCTTCACCACCATGAGCTCCTGGGGCGTAAAGCCGTGAAACCCGTCGATCCAAATCTGCGCGTCCCGAATAAGCGAAGACTGCCCGAGCTCTTCGGCCAGCTTGGATAGCGTTCCTTCCCCGTCGAGATAACGGAGCGAAATTTCGTGTTCGAAAGCCCCGTAAATCAATTGGAGATCCCGCATTTTATCCCGCAGGAGCTGCTTCTTACTGCCGAGAAAATCGTCGTATCTGTCCACATGCTCGCGGAGACTCTCTCCGGTCACGCAGTAGCGCCTCCACTCCGCGAACAGGTCATTAAGCCGGTCGACGAAACCCGTCTGCTCGTAGACCGACCGGTAAAAGCGCAGGTCGCCCTTCCGCTTATGTAAAAGCTTGTGAAGCAGCAGCTTTTTCCCGACTTCGTCAATCGGCTGGCGGGCCGTTCCGCCTCTCTCCTGCATCACTCTCCAGGCCAGACGGCGGAAGCTGAGCACCTGCGCGCGTATCGTTCCTCCCACGTCGGGATGGTCGACAAGCGCCAGCTCCGTCTGAAAGGTCGCCTGCTCGGGAACGATCAGAATCAAGGGCGGCCCCTCGGGCCGGTCCTTCAAGTTCTCTATAATTTCATCCATGCAGAGCTTGCTCTTGCCGCTCCCTGCACGGCCGGTTATAAAACGTACGGGCATTTTCGGGCACGCCCCTTTCGCCTTGTTACTTGCCCCATGGGGAATCTATGTTCTCTATCGCTCTATTGTACCATAAGTTGAGAGAGGGAAGGCAAGCGGGCGGACATGGGACTATTTCCAATTTTACACGGCGGCGGCGCTGTTTCCTTCAACGATATCACGGTCATTCGTAATGTTATTGGGAACGTTGGTAATGCTGCCGAAACTGTCACCCGGGGAGAACGAGTTGCTTCCTCCGTTCATTTTGTTGTTGCTGGACATCACGATATAGGCGGCATTTCCGATCTGTACATTAGAGCTGTTAGATACGCTGTTTATTTTGATGCTCCCGACAATTGAACCCAACATCCGAACCCCCTCCAAACCTGTTGGCCGTGTACTATTGTATGTATCCCCCCGCCCAAGTGTCACTTGGCTTTTCATTTCGTTACGGAGACGGCGGCGCACCCGCGGTCAGACACTTTTGCGCATAAAAAAAAGACGGTCCGGGGACCGCCCTTCTTACCACCTATATCCCGAAAAAGCACGCGCCGCACCTCGGAACGAGAGCGCTCCGCCTACTCTTCGTCTTCCGGCTCCGCCTCGTAGCGGCAGACGAATCTTTCGGTGCCGGGATATTTCTCTCCCAGCGAACTCACCGTAAATCCGATGCTGCGGTAAAAATCGACGGCGTCCTCGTCCGTCTCCGCCACGATTACCCGGGGCTTCTGGAGTTGAATCAGCTCCAGGATCTGCCCCCGGCCGTAGCCGGCTCCTCTGCACTCCGGATGCACGGCCAGATGATGGATCGTAAGCGTCCCTTCCGCGTCCGCCGAAAAGCCGATCAAGCCGATAAGGTCGCCTTCCGATTCGTAGCCGTACAGCTCGCGCTCCGGTGCCTGCCCGTAGAATTCCACCGTCTTGTCCACCGATTCAGGGTCCGGAAACACGGCATAGCCGAGCAGTTCCCTTACCTTCTCCTCGTCCCTCTGCGATTTTATGTTTTTGAGCATGGAAATTCCTCCATTCGTATCGGTACCATTCCGTAAAATAAGGACCTGTAAGTGTCCGACGTCTAATTTTGTCCTGCGTCCGGCTTATCCGCGCTGCCTCTTACAAGCATGCCTGTCCCGTCGTCAAGTATACGTGTGCACGGCTGTCCGGCTGACAAACCCCGCAGTTGTCCGGCATTCTTTTGCATCAAGCGTCCCGGGTTTACGTCCAGCCCGTTTATCCGATATAAGGCAGAAGGTAAATCACGAGCGTAACCGTAAACATGCTGAGCACGGTAGACATAAACACGGCCTGTGAAGAAAACTCGGGCTCGTTGTCGTACTCGACCGCGAGCAGGACACTGCTGAGGGAGGTCGGAACCGCGCACGACAGGACAAGCGCCTGCGCCATCACGCCGTGAAGTCCCAGCGCGTATACAACGCCGAGACCGATCAGCGGGCCCATGCACAGCCGCAGGAAATTGGACCAGAGCACGTCGGAGAACCGGAAAGACCATTTCATTCCGCCGAGCTGCACACCCAGGGTGAGAAGCGCCGTCGCCATAAAACCGTCCGCGATATAATGCAGCGGAATACTGAGCGGCTGGGGAACGGGAATCTGAAAATGGCGCAGAACGAAAGCGAGCGGAATCATATAAATCGTCGGCAGATAAGCGACCGTTTTCACAATATCTTTCCAGCTGCTCTTGTGCGCGTTTACGTTATATACACCGAGCGTATTGGGCAGCAGATTCTGCATCATCATCACGATCATTTGCACGGATAAGGTAAATGCATCCCCGACAAATACCATCTGATTGAGCGGAATCGCGTAATTGGCGCTGTTGTAAAAAATAATGCTGTTGCGCATGGCTCCTTTCATTCCGCCCTTGTACTTCCGGATGCGCACGAATATTTCGGTCATCACGGAAATAGCCGTGAAAAACAGGAGGAAGAACAGCAGCACCTGACCGAGAATCGCCACAGACAGCTCCGATTCGTACAGCTTGACGAAAACCAACGCAGGTGCAAACACGTAAAAATTTAATTTTGACAATGTTTTGATATCCAGGTGAAAAGCCCGGAACATCGCCGCGCCGATCAGAATCATCACGGCCAGCGGCACGATATTATTGAGAAAGATATGTATAAAATACGTCATGCTTTCATCACTTCTCGTCAGTTAGTCGGGAAAGATAAATCAGACAAATAAACCTATATATGGTAAAATGACCAGGAGTATTCGAAATCTATTCTCTTATAAGCAGGAAAGGAGGTAAACGAATGAAAAAAATCGTCATCCTGATCTTTGCCGTTTTTTTCGCTTTTTCCGCCAACGCATCGGCAGCCTATACGGCCGTCTCCCACGACCTGTACGTCAGCCAGGCTGCGCCGCACAAAGCGAGCGTAGGGCTGTGGAGTGCTAAGGACGAAATCGTCCAGCTAACGGTTTATTCCAAGAGCCCGAACGGTCAGCATAGCCCCGTCTTCTCCAAAACCGTAACTATCGGTCCGGCCGTTCCAAGCCCGGTAGAATTATCCGTAGGTTACTTGGCCCCGGGAACGTATGTTATCCAGGGAGAATTTCAAGGCAGTTACGGCAGTCTGGGTCCCGTCAGTCTTTATCCGTCTTTTTAAACGGACGCCGGAAAACGCAGCAACCACTGATCGTTTCTTCAGTGGTTGTTTTTTGTTTTCGCTTGTTTTTAATCGGCCTTCAGCGCTCTTCCTTTGTCATCCAGGAAAAATTTCGCCTTCCGCACGGTATCTTCTTTAATCATAACCACTCCTCTGACAGAAGGATCCGATTTATCGACTCTGGTTTCCCAGCCTTCCGTGTTCAACAGCTCCAGAATCTCGTCCAGGCTCATGGATTTATATCCGTAAAAGCCGCTGAGTCCGGCCCATTCTTTCAAAAGGACCTTAACCCGGTAATCCAGCTTGTCCAGCGACTCGGCGCCTGCGTTCTTTCTTTTACCCATCTTCATTAACTCCCCTGTTTGTACAAATTAAATTCCGTCATTGACGTTCCGACTCTTCACTTTACCACGATCTCGACCCGTGTTCCATCGGGAAGTTTATCTAGCTGATTGCCGATCCACGATCCGGCTCCCCGGTTGTCCGCGGGTTTAATATAAGCGATATCCGCTCCCTTGCCGCCTTCGGCACACATGGCCATCGGCCATTCGTCGCGGTCGTAATTTTTTTTGGTCGCGACACCGGCCAGGGACTGCCTGCGGTTCTCATCGGCTCCCTTCCGGTCGATCGTGCAGACGGGCGACGCGCCTTTTGCCACCGCGTCTTTGATGTGTTTGGCGGTTTCCGGATACTTCTCGCTCGGAAAATAGATCGTCAGATCGGCAGCAGGGCTCTTGCCCGTCCCGCCGTCGAACAGACCGGTGTTTTTGGCGACGACCGAGACGAGTACAATCAGCAGAAAAAGAAAAATAGAGACCGTTTTTTTGTTCTTTTTTCGTGTTTGGGCCATGGTGTCCATCCGAATTTCTATAGAGTGGCGATCTTTGCCATTGTATCATACAAACGCGCTTTCCGGACGCAAAAAAACCGCCGCAGGGCTTTCGCCCCGAGCGGTTTATTCCGCCTGCCGCCGTATCAGCGGTTGGCTTCGCGGATTCTTCTGAGCTGATTGACGTGGGCCGTCTCGTGAATAGCGATAAAATGCGCCCACTGGGCGGCGTTCATTTCAAAGCCCGACGGATGAGGAAACAGAAGATCGTTGGTGTTCCGCTCGGCCAGCTTCGGAATGAGCGCCTTCGTCGCCGCGCGGACTTCATCCAGCTTTTGCAGCGCTTCTTCATAAGACAGGGCGCCCGTCGGCTTGGCCGGGTCCGGCGCTTCGATCTTTTTGCCGATAATGCCGCTGGCTTGAAGAATGCCCATCACGTCCGTCACCTTATCGTCCAGCGGCTCGGACGGTCCGGCCGGCGTCCGGCCCACAACCTGCTTAAGCTGGTGCAGGATCATTCCTTCCAGCTTCGCCAGATGCTCCACCACTTCGGTCACAGTCCAGCCGTCCGGCTTCTCGCGGAGCCGCTTTTCGTCCGGACCGAACGAGTCCAGCACTTCCGTAAGCTGCCGGCGCACATTATCCATAAAAGGCACGATATCTTTAAACGTTACCAATCCAATCCCCTCCGGGTCTCGTGTTGTCTGCTTGTCTGTATGCTTTTTCCCTCTTTTATTGTACCACGCCGGATGCCGGAATAAAAAAAGCCGGAGACCGCGGTCAGCGGCTCCGTACTTCAAAGATGGCGAACTTTAAATAATTTCCTTCGTCGACTCCGAGCAGGCGCGGATGATCTTTGCCCGCGGCACGGAATTCGACCAGGCGGAGTATCTTTCCGGCATCGACGGCGGCCGCGTGGACAGTCTCCAGGAACAGCTCCGGCGCCATGTGATACGAACAGGACGCCGTCACCAGATAGCCGCCTTCGTTGACCAGCTTCATCCCGTGCAGGTTGATGTCTTTGTAGCCGCGGCAGGCGCCCTCGACGGCGCCGCGTGTCTTCGCGAACGCGGGCGGGTCGAGAATGACTACGTCCCACGTCCGTCCTTCTCCGACCGGTTTGGAGGTGTCGACCTTGGCGCCTTGGCCGGCCGACGCCCTCTGACGCCGTTCCTCGACTCCCTTCACCTGCTTGCGCAGATAGTCGAATGCGTCGGCCACGACGAATTCCACCCGGTCTTCAAACCCGTTCAGCCTGACGTTCGTACGGGCGCTCTCCACCGCATGCTCGGAAATGTCCAGGCAGGTGACTTTCTTCGCGCCGTATTTGCAGGCATGCAGCGTAAAGCTTCCCGTATGCGAGAAGCATTCGAGCACCGTGGCGCCGTCCCAGTACGGGAACGTGACGACCTTGCCGTTCGCGTTGACCGGCAGCCGCTGCTGGCGTCCCTCGTGCTCCACCTCGCGGACCTTGATGCCGCTTTCGGCTCCCCAGCCCTTCATAAGCGGCTCGGTTGCCGCGCGGTTTTCCCGCTGGTCGAAGAAATAGCCCGTCTTCTGTCCCTGCTCGATATCGACCTCGATTTGAAGGCCGTTCTCGAGAATGCGGACGTACCGCGGGCATTCCCCGTAAAGCGGACCCGTGGTCTGCGTCAAACCTTCCAGCTCTCTCACCGGAACGTCGCTGCGCTCGTAAATGCCCTGCGGTGCGAACACTTCCGCCAGAGCGGCCGTGATCGCTTCCCGGCATACATCCATGCCGAGCGTCAAAATCTGCACGACGAGCACGTCCGCAAACTTATCGACGGTAAGCCCCGGGAGGAAATCCGCTTCCCCGTATACGAGACGGTAAGAATCCGAATCGTGCAAAAACCGCGACCGGTGTCTGGCGCAGCGTTCGAAACGCTCGACAAAAAACTCCTTCGTCATGGCTTCAAGCGGCTTATAGCTGACTACGCGTCCCGTAATCTGTGACTTCGGATTATAGTAAGCCGATGCGAGCGGCTGCCCGGCATGGGACCGCACTTCCACGACTTGACCGGGAACGGCCTCTCCCTCCACGCGTTCGATTTCGCTCGCGAAGATCCAGGGATGACCCTGTTCAAGCCGTTTTTTTCTTTTTTTCTGTAAAACGATTGCTGCCATTGTAAGGCTCCTTCCTCCTGCCAAAGCCCCCCGTCCTGCCCGGACGGGAAGCACTTCAAATCGATCGGGGCGGGCAGGGGTGCTTGTCATGCCCTCACCCGCCCGTTCATATACTGCTAAGACAACCCGTTATTCACGGAATAACGATCAAAGGAGCAGGATCTATGTGGCTATCACTGGCTCTTCCCTTACTCGCCGGGCTGTCTGTTTTCTTCTTCGGGATGAAGATGATGGAGCTCGCCCTGAACCAGCTGGCCGGGCCCCGTATATACCGGTTTCTCGAAACCGCCACCCGGACCCCGGCCCACGGCCTCGTCACCGGAACCGCGCTGACGGCGCTGCTTCAAAGCTCCAGCGCCGTTACGGTGATCTCGATCGGCCTGGTCAACGCCGGCGTCCTGACCTTCCCGAGAACGCTCGGCATCATACTCGGCACGAACATCGGCACGTGCCTGACGACCGAGCTGATCGGGCTGAACCTCGGCGCCGCCGCGCTGCCGCTGCTTCTGGCGTCCAGCGCCGTGTGGCTCGCCAGCTGGCTGCCGGGTCCGGCCCGGGGCCGAGCCGGCGCGGCGGTCGGCGGCGGGAACGCTTCCGGCGGCGCAAAGACGGGCCGGGCCGGCACTCCGGCGCCGGTTCAGCGAAGCGGCGGCCGCGCGGGGGAACGGCCTGCCGGCTCGGCGCACGCGGGCGGCCCCGCAGCGGGTTCCCGCCCGGCGCCGGACCGCGCTCGTCCGGCGGTGCGCACGCAGGCGCACGGGCCCTCCCCCGCGCAGGAGGTCGTCCGCCCGGCGGCCCCGCAGGCCGGCGCCCAAGGCCCCGCGCAGGAGCCGCCCGCCGCGAGCGGCTGGCTGCACGCCGTCCGCTATGCGGCGCTGGCCGCGGCCGGCTTCGCCCTCGTGCTGATCGGCATCCGGATCATGCAGAGCATTGGTCCGGCCCTCCAGCACCTGGGCCTGTTCGCCTGGTTTATCGAGCAGGCCAAAGTCAGCCTGCTGTGGGGCGTCATTGCCGGCGCGGCCGTCGCCGCCCTGATTCACAGCTCCAGTGCGGTTATCGCGATGGCCATGGGCTTTGCTGCCGGCGGCGTCATATCGCCGGAGCTCGGCATCGCCCTCACGCTGGGTTCCAACATCGGAACGTGCGTAACCGCCTGGCTCGCCAGTGTAGGCGGCACACGGGCGGGCGTTTTCGTCGCCTGGTCGCATATTTTGCTCAACGTGGGAGGCACGGTGCTCTTCTTCCCGCTGATCGGCCTGCTTCATGAAGTCTCGTCCTGGATGACCGCCGATCCGTCGGCTCAGATCGCCCGTGCCCAGACGCTTTTTAACGTGGCCAGTTCGCTGATTGCGCTGCCGTTCTGCTATCTCCCCATCAGTAGGAAGAAGAACCTGCAGCCCCGGACATGAGGGCGACGCCGGAGCTTGTGCCCAGACGCTGCGCTCCGGCTTCGATCATGCTGCGGGCCGTTTCCAGATCGCGTACCCCGCCGGAAGCCTTGACGCGTACCGAGGATGATACGGATTGCCGCATCAGACGCACGTGCTCAACAGTCGCGCCTCCGGGTCCGAACCCGGTTGACGTTTTGACGAAAGCGGCACCGGCCTCCTCCGCAAGACGGCAGGCGAGCACAATCTGCTCGTCGCTCAGGAATCCCGTCTCCAGAATCACTTTTACGATCGCCCGGCCTTTCACGGCGTCCACGACTTGCCGGATATCGTCTCTTACCGCTTCTGCGTTTCCTTCCAGCAGGCTGCCGACCGCCAGAACCATATCGATTTCTTCGGCGCCGCGCTCTGCCGCTTTTACCGCTTCGAAAGCTTTAACCTCCGGCAGAGACGCCCCAAGCGGAAAACCGACGACCGCGCATATTTTCACCGCGGTGCCTTGAAGCTCCTCCCGGCACAGCGGCACCCACCCGCTGTTCACGCACACGCTGTAGAAGCCGAACTCCTTCGCTTCCCCGCACAGCTTACGGACAGCGCCGCTCTGCGCATCCGGTTTCAAGAGCGTGTGATCGATATAAGACGCAAGATCGAGAGCCGCCGTCATACAAGCCTCACCTCGTATCCGAGTTTTTGCAGCGCCGCAAGCACAACCCCGTCGTTATTATCGTATCCCGATTCCGCCTGCTTCTTCCAGGCCGTTTCCGGATTCATCCATTCCACTCCGCTGATTTCTTCAATTTGAGCCTGCAGATCGCCGCCGATGGCTTCCACCAGATAATAGTGCACTTCCTTCTCCACGATACCGTGGTCGGGATGCTCGTAGCGATAGGCGATAACGTCCAGCGGTTCCACGATCCGGCCCGTAATGCCGGTCTCTTCCGCGATTTCCCGCAGCGCCGTTTCCTCGATCGTTTCGCCGGGCTCCATTTTTCCTTTGGGCAGCGTCATTTTCCCGAATCGGTCCTGAATCAGCTGCACCTCCGTACGTTCCCCTTGCTTGCGGAACACAACGCCGCCTCCTGAAATCTCCTTCATCGGAACCATCCTTTCGGCCTCCGGCCTGAGCCGGGTCATTGTTACATTCTACCGAATATACGGGGAGACAAGCAACGGTGCATCACGCGCACGGCTTCTTTTTTTTGAGAAGCGGCCTTGTTCTTACGGGTGTATCAAATTTTAGGAGCTTTCTTTAGAGAAGAAACTTCCGAAATTATGTTTATAAAATCTTAATATGGAATTTATTGCTTATAAAACTTTTATTTTGTTTAATTATAGTTGGGTATCTTTCCCAAATTTATATTTACTGGAGGTAACTTATGTTAGGAAAAAAATCAATGATCGCAGTCACGTGTACGGGCCTCATGTTCTCTTCCCTGATGATAGCCAACTCCGCATCCGCAACCGAGACGTGCGGGGGATATTTGTCGAATATGACGGATCCTCTCGCAATCAGAATGGAAAACGGAGAAAAAGTAATCTGGGACAATGTAGACCCCGTCCTGATTCAAAAACGGGACAAGTACGTCAGCCTGCTGAAGCAGAAAAACTGGACGATCACGTTCAACTCGGCTTACCGTCCATACCAGTATCAGCGGCATTTGTATGAAATCGTACAGAATGCTTCCAAATCGTCCTGCGTGGCGGCGGAAAAAGCGGCGCACGGACTCGGCACGGAAGTCGCGAGACCCAGCAATACCGCTCCGCACACCCGCGGCATCGCGTTTGACGCCACCGTGAGAGACTCGGCGGGCAACGCCCTGAACGGCAGAACGTTCGTCAACAGCCAGTTGAGAGACGTGGCGGCCCAGGCTGGCCTCAGCTTCCCGCTTCCGACGACCGACGGCGTTCACCATATCGTTGCTGGCGGCTCCACCACACCGGACGACGGCGTGCTGAGACTCGGAGATCAGGGGCCGGAAGTAACGGAGCTGCAGCAGCAGCTTAACAAAGTCGGCTACACGGTATCCACGGACGGCATCTTCGGCAGCGGCACGGACACCGCGGTGAAGCAGTTCCAGTCCGCGCACGGCCTGACTTCCGATGGGATCGTAGGCGTGGCGACCAATGCCAAGCTGGACGCGCTCTCCACCACGACGACCGTGCTCCGCTCGGGCAGCTCCGGCGATGAAGTGAAAGTTCTTCAGCGCCTGCTGACCAAAAAAGGCTACACGGTCACGGCCGACGGAATTTTCGGCAGCGGTACGGAAACGGCCGTGAAGAAGTTCCAGACGGCTAACTCGCTTACTTCGGACGGAATCGTCGGTTCCGCCACATGGTCTAAACTAAGACAGTAATTTTGGGACTCAAATATTTCATGCCTGTTTATAAAATAGAGCCCGCTCACGTTATAGTGAGCGGGTTTTGCTTTTCGTTTTGCTTTTCGTTTTGCTTTTCGTTTTGCTTTTCGTTTTGCTTTTGGGCTTTGCTTTTCCGTTTTTAGCTTTTCCGTTTTTAGCTTTTCCGTTTTTAGCTTTTCCGTTTTTAGCTTTTCCGTTTTTAGCTTTTCCGTTTTTGGCTTTTCAGTTTTACTTTTAAGCCTTGCTTTCTCCCGGTTTACGTTCGCGGCTTGTTTCGGAATTGCTTCACATTGCCGCTTTGCGTTCACGCTCCCCATTATTTAGGTTTGCGAGCCTTCGGATTTTCAGCGGATTTCCTTGGTAAGATTTCTTTCAATCCCCAAGTAAAACCCTCATTTCGCGCACAAAAAAAACCGCGATAAACGCGGTTTCTTGATGGCAAAGGATACTCTCTCGGCATCCTCATGGGCCAAACGGACTCCGTCCTTCAGGACATTTCCCGTCTCAGCCAAGCTCCTGCCGGTTCAGTAACCGACAGCCGTTCCTGCGCCGGACGGAGAAGGCGAAGGAACGGGGCTCGGCCGGGCGGCGCTTACTCCAGCGCCCTCCTCCTTCTTCGCCTGAGGCTTCGGAGTCGGCTTCGCGGAAGCCGAAGGCGTTGCCTCTCCGGAGGGCGGTTTGACTCCCGGCGAAGGCGACGGGGTTACTTCTCCGGAAGGCTTCGCCGTGCCTTCCGGAGGCTCGCTGCCCGCGGCGGGAGGCTTCACGCTTGCCGTCCCGTCCTTGGGAGGCGGGCTGCCGGTGCCCGCCGGAGTCTCTTTCCCTCCGGGAGTGGCGCCCGCTCCTTCTACCGGCGTTTGTGACGGAGACGGCGTCGCAGTCGCGGGAGATTCCCCCGCCGTGGAATCCGCCGTCCGCGTGCGACTTCCGCTTTTGCGCTCTCTGGAATCTGCCGAGGCGTAGGCTTTGCCGTTTTCTCCGTTGATCCGCTGGATTTTTCCTCCAGCAAGGCGGTAGCCTTGGGGGGCTTTGAATGCCGTGACCGGCTTTCCCTTGAGCGCCTGGCTCATGATTTTCTGGAAGATGGCGGCCGGAAGCTTATCTCCGCCTGTCGTCAAGTAATGCTCGCGGTTCGTAACGGGGTAACCGACCCAGACGGCCGTCACCAGCTCCGGCGTATAGCCGACAAACCAAGCATCCTTGGAGCCGTCGATAACGCCTCCGGATGAAGTTCGGAACTCGGCTACATCGGGAAGCTGAGTCGTACCCGTCTTGCCCGCCACATCGCGGTTAAGCCTTGCGTTGCGGCCCGAACCTTCCGTAATGACTTTCTGGAGCATCTCCGACATCGTGTACGCCGTATTGGCGTCGATTACGCGCTCCGTATTCGTTTTCTGCTCCAGAATAACGTTGCCGCTGCGGTCCTTTACCTGAGTGACGGCATAAGCGCGGGCCAGATTGCCGCCGTTCGCATACATCGTGTACGCCTGCGCCATTACAAGCGGAGAAGTTCCGTATTTCATGCCGCCCAAGGCAAGGCCGTAACCACGGTCATCGTCTTCCAGCGGAAGCCCGGCTTTGCGTCCGAACGCCAGCGCCTTCTCGACGCCCACTTCCTTCATCATCGCCACGGCGGGAATGTTGTATGACTGGGCCAGCGCTTCCTCCATCGTCACCCAGCCATGGAAACGGTGGCCGTAATTGTTCGGCTTGTAGCCTCCGGCGAATTCCGTTTCCGTGTCGTTGATCAGATCCTGGGGCTTGAATCCGGCCAGCAGCGCCGGGGTGTATACGACAAGCGGCTTGATCGTCGAGCCCGGCTGGCGCTGAAGCTGCGTCGCGTAATTAAACGCCCGGAACTCCTTCGTTTCGCTGCGGGAGCCGACCAGCCCTTTAACCGCGCCGGTTTTCGCATCCAGAACGACAACGGAGCTCTGCAGCCCGCCTTTGTCCCCGGGGAAATTTTTCTTGTCCCGGTAGACGGCTTCCGCCGCATCCTGGACTTTCGGGTCCAGATTCGTGTAAATTTCCAGCCCCGACGATAAAATGTCCTGCTCGGACATTTTCGTTTTATCCAGCGTTTCCTGAATGACATAATCCACGTAAGTGGGATACTTGTTGCTTGCCGACAAAGACGTATTCTCCGTCAGCTTAATAGGCTCGTTCTGGGCAAGATCGCGCTCTTCCGCCGTAATTTTCCCTTGAGACGCCATCATGCTGAGCACAAGGTCCCGGCGTTCTTTCGCCTTATCGGGATTGTTAAGCGGCGAATACGCATTCGGCGACTTGGGCAGCCCCGCAAGCAGCGCCGCTTCCGCCAGCGTAAGCTCCGGCGTCTTTTTGCCGAAATAGATCTGCGAAGCCCGCTCGATCCCCCACGCCCCCCGCCCGTAATAAATGTAATTGAGGTACAGCTCAAGAATCTGCTCTTTGCCGTAATTGTTCTCGATCTTGAGCGCTGCGACCGCTTCGTTGATTTTACGCTGAAGCGTCTGCTCCGAGCTGAACAGCTTCACTTTGGCGAGCTGCTGGGTAATCGTACTCCCTCCCTGCACAACCTCCCCGTTTTTCACATTTGTAAACAACGCGCGGCTCAGACCTTTGTAATCAATCCCGTCATGCTCGTAAAACCGGGAGTCTTCCACCGCAACAATCGCATCCGTGAGCATTTTCGGAAACGCCGAATACGGAACATATTCCATTCTGGAATTGGTCAGCTCCGTGATCAGCTCCTTATTCGCATCGTAAACCCGCAGCGGCATCGGCGGCTCCTGCGCCAGCTTCGAAAGATCCGTCTGCCGGTACATCTCGATCCCCGTCTTCGCTGCCCACGCTCCTGCACCAAGTACAACGACTAACGCTCCCAGAACGACAAAACCGGCTATTTTACGCGCTTTTCTCTTCTTCTTCGGTGTCGTTCGGTCTTTTTTTCCGGGCTTATCCGTCTGCTCGGTGTCGGTCATGCGTCCCCCTCCATCCAGCTGTGTATGTAACATGCCTGCTACCTATTACCACCGGAAAAACAGGTTTTAAACACACGTCGCGTTTTTGCCCATGAAAAAACGGATCTCCGCCCCTGCAGGCGGCCGATCCGCAGCTTCATTTCTCTCTATTTTCCTATCCGATAAAAAATTGTGCCGCCGCTCTCCGGTACTCCGGAAAGCTCAAACAAATGAATGTGCTTACGATCTCCCTGCCGCTTATTTGCCTGCCGCAGCCTGCTTCAGCGCCTGCTCGATGAACGAATTATCCACCACCCGGGTGACGTCGATCTTCTGCTTGATCGCGTCCTGCGACAGCATAAAATCCGCCGTCGACTGCTGCGCTTCCACAAATTGCGGAGTTATGACCGCGTTCATCGGTTCGAGGTTGTCCAGCACCTGCCGGACAATATCGGGGTTCAGCTTTTTGGCCCTGGCCAAAATACCTACCGCTTCTTCCTCATGCTCCGTCAGCCAAAGTCTGGCTTTTTCGTACGTTTTTAAGAAAAGCACCGTCAAATCCGGATGCTCCTGTGCAAATTCGCTGCGCGCCACGATAAAGCCCGGCCCGAGAAGATCGAGCTGCTTTCCGTCCGCCAGCACCGACGCTCCTCCCGCCACGACCTCATTCGTTATAAACGGTTCCCAGACCGCCCAGGCGTCCACCGCCCCCGTCTGAAACGCGGGCCTCGCCTCATCCGGCTGAAGCTGGACAATTTTAATGTCATCGGGCTTCAAACCGGCTTGGACGATCGCTCTGTACAGAAAAATCCAGCCGCTGCTCCCTTTGGCCACGGCAATCCTTTTGCCTTTCAGGTCTTTCACCGTTTTGAGCGGACTGCCTTTCGGAACGAGAATCGCGTTCCCCTTCTTGCCGTCGCCGCTTACGGCGATTTCTTTAAATTCAACCTTGCCTGCCTGGGCGGCGATGACAGGTCCGTTCCCGACGATCCCGAAATCGAGCCGCCCGGCCGTAATGGACTCGAAGTGGGGAGGGCCGCTTTGAAACTCCTGCCACTTGACCTCCGCCCCCGCTTCGGCGAATGCTTCCTCGAACCATTTCTTCTCCCGGGCGATAAGCAGCGGCCCCAGGCTCTGCTGGATTCCGATGCTGACCGTCACTTTGTCCTTCCCACTTTTTCCCGCCGGGGCCGCGCCTTCCGTTAAAGCTTGTTCCCCCCTGCCGATGCAGCCCGGCAGCAGCAGAATCATCAGAAACGCAATAGGCAAGGCCCACCGGTATGCGCCCCTGCCATCCGCCGCCGAGTGCCTTTTGCCTGCAGCTTTCATCCTTTCCCCCCTTTCCTCCGGATCGGTCCCCCGTAAGGCCGCCTGGAACCTATGCCTCAATCTTCTCCTTCCGCCCGGAAAAAGCGATGTCTGCCGTGGCTCCGCGCTCCGCCAGTTTTCTTTTAAAAACCGGCAGCAGCAAATCCCCCGTAATACGGGCTTCTTCCAGATTCGGATATCCCGAAAGAATAAACGAAGAGATGCCGATATCCGTAAATTCCAGCAGACGGTCCGCCACCTGCTCGGCGCTGCCGACGAACGTCATGGCTCCGCCGCCGCGTACAATGGAAATGCCCGCCCACAAATTCGGCCCGATGAGATATCCGTTGGCACGTGAGCTTTCCCGGAGCGAGTTTTGCCGCTGCTGATTCGTCGCATCCGTTTCCTTAAAACGGTGGCTGGACCATTCGATCACGCTGTCGTCGACTTTGGAAATAATGTCCCACGCGTCTTTCCAGGCTTCTTCCTCCGTTTCCCGGACGACCACCTGCGCGCGCAGCCCGTAACGAAGCTCCCGCTCATTCCCGGTGGACGCCTTCACTTCGGCCCGGATCTCCTCCACTTGCCGGATCTGCTCCCGTATCCAGTCAATAGGCTCCGCCCACATCAGGTAGACATCGGAGGTTTCGACGGCCGTCCGCTTGCCCGCTTCGGAGCTTCCTCCGAAATAGAGGGGCGGATAGGGCTTTTGCACGGGCAGGGGCAGTCCCGCTCCGCCTTCGAGGCGGTAGTACTTCCCGCTGAACTCGACCTTCTCCGAATCGCCGTACTTGTACCCGCCGCCGGCCAGAAATTTCTCGCCGCCGTCGTTTGAGCGCGTCCACACGCTCCGGACGATATGCAGAAATTCGCGGGTGCGCACGTACCGCTCGTCATGATCGTTCGCGAGCGGATCGCCCGTTGCCGCCAAGTCAGACGGAGAGCCGCCCGTCACGACGTTGATCAGCGCCCGGCCGCCGGACAGGACGTCGAGCGTGGCGGCCATTCTGGCGGCAAGCACGGGCGCGATCAGCCCCGGCCTCATCGCCACCAAGGGCTTGAGCGTCTTCGTATGCGACGCGACGATGGAGCCGACAATCCAGGCATCCAGGCACGATCCCCCTGTGGGGATGAGGGCGAACGTAAAGCCCGCTTCTTCCGCCGCTTGCGCAACTTGGATCATATAGCCGGCGGATGATTCTCTTTCCGGCTCGACTCCAATGTACTTGCCGTCCCCGGTGGTTGGAATAAACCAGCCGAATTCCACTTCCCGAACCGCGTTTCCCATGTTCCCCGCTCCTTTATGTTCAATCTTCCACATATCATATAATACTTTTCACATATATTTAGTCGGATTTAAAGCGTGTGAGATACTTTTATTTATTCAAACCCCCTTTCCCGCAAAGTGCCGCCTCTTCTGAGGTCCGCCCGCTTCACCCCTCTCCGCTACGCAAAAAAAGCCGGAAACATTAAGCTCTCGCTTATGTCTCCGGCTGTCCGGTAGATGGAAATCAATGGAATTGTACCCCATCTTAACACCGTGCCCAAGGTCTGTCAACCCGCTAACCACGTTTCTCAGACAATAGCTTTGATCCGGTTCGCGGACGCGGACTGCTCTTCCGCCACGCGGATCAGCTTGCCTTTGGATTCGTTCACGCCGGCTTCCTGCACTTCCACCGTACATACCCGGCCGATCATCTCTTCCGGCGCTTCGAATACCATCTGCATATAGTTGTCGCTGTAGCCCATCAGCAGGCCGCTGTCTTCGGCCGCACCTTTGTAGGCGCGCTCCGGAATAACTTCCAGCTGTTTGCCTACGTATTGCTTGGCGTAATCCAGCTGCATTTTCTCCGACAAGTCGATCAGCTCGTGAACGCGTGCGTTCTTGATCTCTTCGTCGATCTGGTCCAGCATACGCGCCGCAGGCGTTCCGGTCCGTTTGGAATACGGGAACACGTGCATTTCCGCAAACTTCATTTGTTCCATAAAAGCATAACCTTCCCGGAACATTTCGTCCGTTTCGCCCGGGAAGCCGACAATAATGTCCGTCGTGATGGCCGCGCCCGGCAGCGCTTTATGGATCAGCTCGATTTTACGGCCGTATTCGGCGGTCGTATATTTGCGGCGCATCCGTGCCAGAACCTGGTCGTTGCCGGCCTGGAGCGGAATGTGCAGATGACGGCACATTTTATCGGAGGTGCCCAGCACTTCCAGGACTTCGTTCGTAATCTGGCTCGCTTCGATCGAGGAGATCCGGATCCGGTTCAAGCCGTCCACCTTGTCCAGGTCCCACAGCAGGCGGGCCAGGCTGTAATTTTCCATATCTTCGCCGTAGCCGCCGGTATGAATACCCGTCAGCACGATTTCTTTGTAGCCCGCGTCAACGAGCATATGCGCCTGCTTGACTACGCTCTCCGGTTCCCGGCTGCGCATAAGGCCGCGCGACCAAGGGATGATGCAGAAGGTGCAGAAATTGTTGCAGCCTTCCTGAATTTTCAGAAACGCGCGGGTGCGGTCGGCAAAGTCCGGCACGTCGAGTTCCTCGAACTGGCGCGTTTTCATAATGTTGCGCACGGCGTTGATCGGCTGGCGCTCCTGCTGGAACTGCTTCACCAGGGAAATGATTTTGTCGCGGTCCTGCGTTCCGATGACGAGATCGACGCCCGGAATCGCCATGATTTCCGCAGGCGAAGTCTGCGCGTAGCAGCCCGTAACGGCCACGATGGCCTCCGGATTGCGCCGCACGGCACGACGGATCATCTGGCGGCTTTTCTTGTCGCCGGTATTTGTAACGGTACACGTATTAATCACGTAAACGTCCGCCGTCTGTTCAAAATCGACCTGTTCATACCCTTCGCCTTTGAACATCTGCCAGATCGCTTCCGTGTCGTAAAAATTAACTTTACACCCCAAGGTGTGAAATGCCACAGTTGACATGATGTTTATCCTCCCATCTCTCCGGATTCATATAGGATGCACGCAAGTCCGACCATAGCGGCCGTCTCCGTGCGTAAAATTCTCCGTCCGAGCGACACGGACACGCAGCCCGCAGCCTCGGCCTCGCGGACCTCCCGCTCGGTGAATCCGCCTTCGGGGCCTACGAGCAGCAGCAGCCTGGCCGGCCTAGCGTCCGCACCGGCTCCCTCCGCCGCTATCCGCGGAGCACCGGTATCGTCCGTACGGCCGTCCCGGGATCCGAAATAACGGCGGATCGCCGTTCCGATGCCGAATCCGTCTTCTTTCTCGTAACAGATCCAGGCGCCGTCAGCGGCTTCGGACACCAGCTTCAAAAGAGCCTTCCACGAAAGCACGGGCTCGATGACCGGAATCCGGTTCCGGTGCGCCTGCTCCGCCGCTTCCTTGGCTATTTTATTCCAGCGCTCGGTGCGCTTGGCTTCTTTCTTCGAATCATACTGGACGACGGTCCGTTCGGACACGAACGGCAGAAAACGCGCGGCGCCGATTTCGGTCCCCTTCTGGATGACCGTCTCCATCTTGTCGCCCTTCGGCAGACTTTGCGCGATCCATACCTCGACGGCAGGCTCCGCGCTCATTTCCAGCGTCTCGACGATTTTCGCTTCGACGCGGTTTTTGTCGACCGCCGTAATTTCGACGATCGCTTCACGGCTTGCGCCGTCGCTGCAGATGCAGCGGTCGCCCTCTTCGGCACGCATGACACGCGCGAGATGATGGGCATCGTCGCCTGTAATCACGACGGAATCCGCACCGAAATCTCCGGCTGGAATGAAATATCTTTGCATTGCGGCCACTCTTTCTTTGTCGAAAATGCGTAAAATCGCGTACATTTCATCTTACAATGTTCTCGTGCCAAAAGCTACCGCTGGCACAAATTTTCATAAAGCCGGCCGGGGCTGCCCGGCCTTCTCCGCCATTTATGTGAGGAGCCCGGCCCGTCTGCGGGAGTACCGCAGCGCCCTTTTTACCCGATCAGCCGGAAAAACTGGTCGATGGGCAAGCGCTGGCCGAACAGCGAACCGATCAGATCGTTAAACGCATAAATGATATCGTACTGCAGCGAAAAAATCGGCCCCAGCGTTACCCGGTACAAAGGCGGGATAAACGCGACCAGCAGCAGCACAAGCATCCCCCACTGCTCGTATTGCCTGAGCTTTTCGCGCCCGGCGGCCGGGAGCACATCCTCCAGAATCCGGTATCCGTCGAGAGGAGGAACCGGAAGGAGGTTCAGGATGAACAGCAGCACGTTCATTTTCACGAACAGGATCATAAAAATGAGCACGGCTTTCTGAATGCCCGCGGACCAGCCCACGATTCCGGTGTAATTCAGCAGCACATAGAATACGATAATGCCGAGGAAACCGAGCACCAGATTGCTGAAAGGCCCGGCGAAGCTGACGATCACGCCCATGAGGCGGGGCTTTTTGAAATTCGACCGCCGGACGGGAACGGGCTTCGCCCAGCCGAACCCGGCGATGACGAAGAGCAGCGTCCCCAGGACATCGAGATGGACGCGGGGATTCAGCGTCACCCTGCCCTCCTTGTAAGCGGTAGGGTCTCCGAATTTGTAAGCCGAGTAGGCGTGCGCGAACTCATGCACCGTAAAGGCGATGATGAGCACGAGCAGCGTGAACGGCAGCAGCTGCAAAATGGCATTAAAATCCCCCATGCCGCCCCCTACCGTTTCCGCGCGATCAGCACGACCCACTCTCCGTCGCGGCGCACGTCCTCGACTTCAAAGCCCGCTGCGAGAAGACCGTTTTCCACATCTTTCTGCTTGCTTAGGATGACGCCCGAAACGACGTAACAGCCGCCCGGTGCCAGCACTTTGTACACATCGTCAACGAAGAGCAGAATAATTTCCGCCAAAATGTTCGCGACGACCACCTGGACGGGGAGCTTTACGCCGAGATCCGTGCCTCCGCCCGCTTCACTTTCTTTGAAAACGCCCAGGAGATCGCTCAGCTTCACGCTGATCTTGTTCTCCAGTCCGTTAAGCTTGACGTTATCGGTTGCGCTCGAAACCGCCACCGGGTCAAGATCAACCGCAAGAACGCCGCGCGCTCCGAGTTTGGCCGCCGCAATCGACAGGATGCCGGAACCGGTACCGACGTCGATCACATCTTCGCCGCCCTTTATGACCTCTTCCAGCGTCTTGAGGCAAAGCGATGTGGTAGCATGGGTTCCCGTACCGAAGGCCATACCCGGATCGAGCTCCAGAATGATCTCGCCTTCCGATGCCGCATATTCTTCCCATGTCGGTTTGATCGTCAGACGCTCGGTAATGCGGACGGGTTTAAAATACTGCTTCCAGGCGTTCGCCCAGTCTTCGTCGTCCACCTCGCGCAGCTCGTAAGACGGATTGCCCGTATCGATGCCGAATTCGGCCAGTCCGTCAACCGATTGCTTCAACGTGCTCATGATGGAATCCAGCTCGGTTCCTTCGGAAAAATATCCTTTGATCACGGCACGGCCTTCCGGAATATCGTTAAAAGGCAGCTCATACCATTGTCCGAGCGAAGTATCCCGCTTCTTATTCAAAGTGCCGGATTCTTCGATAGAAACCCCTCCGGCTCCAAATTCATGGAGAAAATTGGAGATCATTTCGACGGCTTGTTCCGTCGTGTTTACCGTAATTTCATGCCAACGCATCGCGACTTGTTCCCCCTTGCGGATTTTTGGCCTTGCTTATCCGCTCACATATCTTGTTATTGTACTATACTTTACAAGCCCGGTAAAACCGTCAGCGCCCGCCGCGCTACCCTCCCATGCGGAGTATGCAAAAAAGCCCTCACTCTCCGCTGGGAAACCCGGAGGTGAGAGCTTTTGCGCTGCAATTGCGGGCTTAGCCTCCGTCAGGCGGCCTGGGCCGAGCAGCTTACGGCATCGTGCGGCTGAGGCGATCTGCGGCCGGGACCGACCACCGCGCAGCGCCGCAACGCGGGCCGGAGATTCGCGCGCGCCGGAAACGGCGGGCCGCATGCTTGCAGCCGGCCGCGGCGCGGGGGGCTTGCCGCTATACGCCGTGTGCATCCACGGCTGTCTGCCGCTATGCGGGGCGGCAAACGCTTCGTCCGGCTCGTTACCTCAGGCAGGCCGTCAGATCTCGCCCCCGCATTCGCGGATCACACGCATCGCCTGATGATGCGAGCTCTCGTCCACCACGACCGTCAGCAAAATATCGCGGCCGGTCGGCATCCCCGACCCGCCGTCGCTCATTCCGCTGGCGGTAGGGTCCGCTGCCGCGAGAATTCCCGCGTCGCGCGAATACCACTCGGCACTCTGCGTCAAGTTGCCGAGGCTGGCGAAATCCCCGGTCAGCGGATTCATCTGCTGCTGAACGTCTTCTCCCTGAAAGCGGTCGAAGCGGGCGATCTGCATATCGATCACCCGCAGCGCTTTCAGCTTGGCTGCCGCCCCCTCGGCTTCTTCGGGGGAGCGGAAGGTCGCGAGTATGCTCTTCTCGCTCATGGACCCTGCCGCTCCTGACGGCTGTCCGCGGCATTCGCGCGCTGCAGGGCTTCCAGATCCTCCGCGTCGGCCGCTTCCGAACTGAATTCCACATCCTCGTTTTTGCCGATCGGAATCAGCTGGGAGATCTCTTCGGAGATTTCTGCCTGTTCGTTCCGGTTTTCACTCATCGTATACGCCTCCTTATGCAAGCTAAAAATTAGCATGCTTTGCAGAAGCTTTTTTTATGCAGCAGGGGGCGTGCTCCTCCGGTCCGACTACCCCGTGAGGCTCCCTGCGCAGTTCTTGACCCCCGCGATGGAGGCCGGCGACAAGCCGCTCGTCCGCATGCACCCGAATCCGTCCGGATACGGCCGGGATCGCGGATTGGAGCGAGTGCATGTTTACCACCGGCAAAGACGGCGGCGGACTTACGGCGCAACCCGCTGCCCGGCCAGTAAGTCTATCGAGTTTGTCCCGGGACTCCTGTTAACTTCCGGAATCGTCCATCCGGATTTTTTTCACGTCTCTTTTCGCGACCCCGACCAGGTAGATCAAATAAAGGACTCCGACTGACGTCCAGATCAAACCCAGTGTCATCGAGTGGCGGTCGAGATGCGTCCAGATATAAGCCACAAACGCCGCTCCGATTAGCGGTGCGACGAGATAGCGCATATAATCGCCGAAGCTTCTCTGCTTCTTTTTAAAAATATAATGAATAATGACCGAAAGGTTTACAAACGTGAATGCGATAAGCGCCCCGAAGTTAATAAACGAAGTGGCCGTAACGAGGTCGAGCTTCAACGCGATCAGCGAAATACAGCCGATAAACAGGACGTTATAAACCGGCGTCCCCGATTTCGGATGCACATATCCGAAAAACCTTTTCGGCAGATAGCTGTCGCGGCCCATGGCGTACAAAAGGCGGGTAACGCTCGTCAGCGAAACGAGGCCCGAGGCCAGTGTGGACGAAAGCGCCGCGGCCAGGAACACGAGCTGAAACACCTTGCCCCCGATAAACAAGGCGATTTCCGGCGAGGCTCCTTCCGGGTCCTCAAACACGGAAACGTCCGGGAACAGCGACTGGGTAAAGTAGGAAGCCGTCATAAACAGGAGCCCCCCGATCATCGCGACGAGAATGATGGCCCGCGGCGTGTTCTTTTCCGGGTTCACCGTCTCTTCGGTCAAAGTCGATACCGCATCGAATCCGAGGAAAGCGAAGCACAGGATCGAGGCGCCTACGAGCAGCGCCGGGATGGACATGTCCGGAGCGTAGAAAGGCTGGGCGGTAAACACCTCTCCGACTCCTTGCCCGTTCATAAGGCCTTTTACGGCCAGTGCGGCGAACAGGACCACAACGACGATCTGGAAAAGCACGAGGAACGTGTTGACCGAAGCCGTTATTTTCACCTTCAGCAGGTTCAGCGCCGTAATAAAGAGGACAAACCCGACGATCCAGATCCAGGCCGGAATTTCCGGGAAAACCGCGGATAAATAAATGCCCGTCAGCAGAGCGTTGATCATGGGCAGGAACAAGTAGTCCAGCAGCGCCGCCCAACCGACCAGAAAGCCCGCATACGGGTGAATCGTGTTCCGTGCGTACGCGTAAGCCGAGCCCGCCGTCGGGTATACTTTTACCATTTTGCCGTAGCTGGACGCCGTGAAAAGGATCGCCAGCAGAGTCAGCGCGTAAGCGGCCGGGACGTGCCCTCCCGTTTCCTCCGAGACGATACCGTATGTGTCGAACACGGCCATGGGAGCCATATAGCCGAGGCCGATAACCACGATATGCCAGAGCTTCAGCGTCCGCCGCAATTCCATGTTGGGTTTCAAGTAAGACTCTCCTTTGCGTTAAAAATTGCCGTCCGCGCTCCTGTATGCCGGAGCGTCCCTGTAAGGGCACAACGAATTATTATACAGCAAATTGTATGATGTTCCAGCCCGAAATTTTACCCATCCGCAAAAGAAAAAGCACCTTTCCGCCAGGGAAAGGTGCTCGCTCCGCAGACATGCGCCATGCGGTTATCTTACAGGAATCAGTCTCCGCGGAATGCCTTGCGCATCCGGTCGAAGAAAGACTCCTCGTGCTCTTTCGTATCTTCTCCGCTTACTTTCGCGAACTCGCGAAGCAGATCCTTCTGCTCGTCGGTCATGTTTTTCGGCGTCACAATCACGACGCGCACATGCTGGTCGCCCTGTCCGTAGCCGCGAAGCTTCGGTACGCCTTTGCCGCGCAGACGGAAATACGTTCCCGTATCCGTGCCTGCCGGAATTTTCAGCTTCACTTTCTCCGTCAGAGTCGGCACTTCCACTTCCGCGCCGAGCGCCGCCTGCACGAAGGTCAGCGGCATATCCAGATAAATATCGTCGTCTCTGCGCTCGAAATACTCGTGCGCCTTCACGTGAATAACGACGTACAGGTCACCCGCCGGGCCTCCGCGCGTACCGCTTTCGCCCTCTCCGCTGACGCGGAGCTGAGCGCCGTCGTCTACGCCGGCCGGGATTTTGATGTGTATCTTGCGCTGCTTCTTGACCTTGCCGGACCCGCCGCATTCTCCGCACTTGTGACGGATAATTTTGCCTTGGCCGTTACAGGTCGAGCACGGACGTCGGTTCACGATACGGCCGAACGGCGTATTCTGAACCACTTCCTGCTGTCCCGAACCTTGACAGGTAGTACAGGTCTCCGGGTGTGTTCCCGGTTTGGCGCCCGAACCCGAGCACTTGTCGCAGTTTTCCGTGCGCGGAATCTGCAGGTCCAGCTCCTTGCCGAATACCGCTTCCTTGAATTCGATTTGCAAGTTATACTGCAGATCGCTGCCGCGCTGAGGCGCGTTCGGATTGCGGCGGCCGCCGCCTCCGCCCCCGAAGAACATGTCGAAAATATCCCCGAATCCTCCGAAATCGGCGCCGCCCATGCCTCCGCCGCCCATTCCCTGATTCGGATCGACATGCCCGAAACGGTCGTACGTCGAGCGCTTCTGATCGTCGCTGAGTACGTCGTACGCTTCTTTAGCCTCTTTAAACTTCGTTTCGGCATCGTCTGCCTTGTTCACATCCGGATGATACTGGCGCGCCAGTTTGCGGTACGCTTTTTTGACATCCTCCGCGGACGCGTCTTTGCCGACACCCAGCACTTCATAATAGTCCCGTTTACTCATCGCTCCACCCCCGCTGCTTTGCGGCAACCTCAACCGGACACTCATGTCGCAACATAGGGAAAGTCAAAGCCGTTTTCGGACGGCTTTGACTTCTCTTTGTGTCTGACAATTCCCGGTGTGAAATTCCCTTATTTCTTGTCTTTGTCCTCGTCAACTACTTCGTAATCCGCATCGACTACGTTATCTTTCTTGCCGGCGTCGGATGCTTCTCCCGCCGCTTCGCCCGCGCCTTGCTGCTGGGCCGCCTGCTCATAGAGCTTCACGGAAAGCTGCTGAACCACTTCGGTCAGCTCTTCCGTAGCCGCTTTGATTGCAGCCAGGTCGTTGCCTTCGAGCGCCTGCTTCACTTTTTCCTTCGCGGCGTTCGCTTTGTCGATCTCGGCCTGGTCTACTTTGTCGCCCAGATCCTTGATCGTTTTGTCCGTGCTGTAAACAAGCTGGTCAGCCTGGTTGCGGACTTCAACGAGTTCTTTGCGGTTGCGGTCTTCTTCGGCGTGCGCCTCCGCATCCTTCATCATTTTATCGATTTCTTCATCGCTCAGACCGCTGGAAGAAGTGATCGTGATCTTCTGGCTTTTGCCTGTTCCTTTATCGAGAGCCGATACGTTTACGATACCGTTCGCATCGATATCGAAAGTAACTTCGACTTGCGGAACACCGCGCGGCGCCGGAGGAATGTCTCCCAGCATGAAGCGTCCGAGTGTTTTGTTATCGTTAGCCATCGCACGCTCGCCTTGCAGAACGTGAATTTCCACGCTCGTCTGGTTGTCCGCGTAAGTCGTGTACACCTGGGATTTGCTTGTAGGGATCGTCGTATTGCGGTCGATCATTTTGGTGAATACGCCGCCGGCCGTTTCGATACCGAGGGACAGCGGAGTCACGTCCAGAAGGACCACATCTTTAACGTCGCCGGTCAGCACGCCCGCTTGTACGGCGGCGCCAAGAGCAACCACTTCATCCGGGTTAACGCCTTTGTGCGGATCTTTGCCGATCAGCTTTTTGATTTCTTCGACAACAGCCGGGATACGAGTCGATCCGCCGACCAGTACGACTTTGTCGATTTGGCTTGGGGACAAGCCTGCATCGCTCAGAGCCTGGCGAGTCGGGCCGAGTGTTCTTTCTACCAGATTCGCGGAAAGCTCTTCGAACTTGGCGCGGGTCAGGTTAAGCTCCAAGTGCTGAGGCACTCCGTCAACTACAGTGATGAACGGCAGGGAAACCGTCGTTGTCAGGACGCTGGAAAGCTCTTTCTTCGCTTTCTCGGCCGCATCTTTCAGACGCTGCACAGCCGCTTTGTCCTTGCTCAGATCGATTCCGTGCTCTTTCTTGAATTCAGCCGTCAGGTGATCGATGATCACTTGGTCGAAGTCGTCGCCGCCCAGCTTGTTGTCGCCGCTTGTCGCTTTAACTTCGAAGAAGCCGTCGCCGAGTTCAAGGATGGATACGTCGAACGTACCGCCGCCAAGGTCATACACGAGGATTGTCTGATCTTCGGATTTCTCCAGACCGTATGCAAGTGCGGCCGCCGTTGGCTCGTTGACGATACGGAGTACTTCAAGACCCGCGATTTTACCGGCGTCTTTGGTCGCTTGACGCTGGCTGTCGTTGAAGTAAGCCGGAACCGTGATAACCGCCTGAGTTACCGGGGAGCCCAGGTAAGCCTCGGCGTCTGCTTTCAGCTTTTGCAGAATGATCGCGGAGATCTCTTGCGGCGTGTAGTCTTTGCCGTCAATGGATTCCTTGTGGTTCGTACCGATGTGACGCTTGATGGAGATAATCGTGCGGTCCGGGTTCGTGATGGACTGGCGCTTTGCCGTCTCGCCCACAACGCGCTCCCCGTCTTTCTTGAAGCCCACTACGGACGGAGTGGTGCGGTTTCCTTCGGCGTTAGGGATAACGACGGCTTCGCCGCCTTCCATTACGGCTACGCAGGAGTTGGTGGTTCCTAAGTCAATACCGATTACTTTGCTCATAATAATCTATTTCCTCCTTATTAGGGGTGCGTATATATGAATTCGCCGGGCCCGAATGCCCTTGGGGCTTACATGCTGACTTTAACCATCGAAGGACGGATGACTTTATCCTTCAGCATATAGCCCTTCTGGACTTCTTCCACAACGATGCCTTCTTCATGCTCATCCGATTCCACCTGCATGATTGCCTGGTGGAATTCAGGGTTAAAGGGCTGGCCTACCGCTTCGATCGGCGTCAGACCCTCCTGGGTCATCAGCTGCTCGAGCTGTCTGTACACCATTTCGATCCCTTTGGTGAGAGCTTCGAAATCCTGCGTCTCGCGGCTGGAAACCAGCGCACGGTCGAAATTGTCGATGACCGGCAGCATTTGTTCGATCAGCTTAAGAGAAGCGTACTTCGCAAACTCTTCTTTCTCCTGGCGCGTACGGCGGCGGAAATTGTCGAAATCGGCCTGGGCGCGCAGCAAACGCTGCTGGCTCTCCTCTGCCGCTTTACGCAGCTCATCCAGCTCCGTATTCCCGCCGGAGGCCGCGCCTTCCGCTTCAGGAGCCGCTGCTTCGGCAGCTTCTGCTTGTTCCGCGTCGTATGTAGCTTCTTCTGCTTCCGCGGTGTTCGTATCCGGGTTGATGTTCTTCGTTTCTTCGGTACTCACTTGTCGTGTTCACCTCCTTGAAAGAGTGGACGGGCCGGCGTCAGCCGGCCACGTTTAAGTTTGCCCCAGCTAATCCCGCTTAAACTTCGTGCAAACTCTCATTGTAAGCCTATCTTGTTATTTGTACCACCTGGACAGAAGAACTTCCATATTGGCGGACAAGTGCTCGAGAAGCCGGATCACTTTGGCATATTCCATCCGCGTGGGTCCGAGTATACCGATCGTTCCAAGCGGCTGATCGTCATACGAATAGGTCGCCGTAATCAGGCTGCAATCGTTCATGGCGGCCAGACTGTTCTCCGAACCTATCTTGATTTGGAGACCTGTGGGCGACGAAGTCACCAATTTGAATAAAACCGGAGTTTGCTCCAGCAGATCCAAAATATTTTTAACTTTATCCACATCTTTAAATTCGGGCTGTGTCAGCATATTGGTCGTGCCGCCCAGGAAAATGCGGTCTTTCTCGTCATTCTCAAGCACACTTTCGACCATGGTGAAAAGCTCGTGGTAGCCCTCGGCGTACTTATTCAGCTCACCGGCCACTTCCGTATAGAGCTTCGACTTGAACTGCAGCAGCGGCACACCCTGAAGGCGTGCGTTCAGCAGGTTGACGACCTTCTCGATTTCGTTCATCGGCAATCCCGGCGGGATCGCAACGGTTTTATTCTCGACATGTCCCGTATTCGTCACGATAATCGCAACGGCGGTCTTGTCGTTCAGCGGAATAATCTGCAGGTGCTTCAGCGTATTGGTAAAAACCTCAGGCCCGAGTACAATCGAAGTGTAATTGGTCAGACCCGACAGCATATTCGCCGTGTGCTGAATGACCTCTTCCATCTCCTGGACTTTCTCCGCGAAGAACAGTTTGACTGTCTCCAGCTCGTGAGCATCCAGCGTACCGTGCCGCACCAGGTGATCTACATAATAACGGTACCCTTTATGAGAAGGAATACGGCCTGCTGACGTGTGCGGCTGCTCCAGAAAGCCCAATTCTTCGAGATCCGACATTTCGTTGCGGATCGTGGCCGGGCTGAACCCGACATCGCCCCGTTTGGAAATGCTTCTGGAACCGATCGGCTCCGCGGAACGAATATAATCATCTACAATGGCATTCAAAATCATCCGCTGACGCTCCGTCAACATACTAACTCCTCCTTTACATACAGGTAACCGCCGCATGAATGCGCCGCTCGTGCACAATCCGCTTCGTTAGCACTCAACCTTAACGAGTGCTAATTCCTATTACAAAAATAACAGACCTTTCGGCCTGTTGTCAAGTTCAATCCAACTCCCGGAGTACCGCAATCTCGTCGCAGCAGTACTGTTTTTTGCAGTGGATGCAGTCCGTCCACACTTTTTCCGGAAAGATATGTTTCGGCACAATTCTGAAGCCGTTTTTCTGAAAAAATTTTACTTCGTATGTGAGGGCCATCACCTTCGTAATATTCAGACGGCGCGCCTCCTCCAGCAGGAAATCCACCAGTCTGGTTCCGACTCCCTGGCCTTTGTAATCCTCGGAAACGCCCAGCGAGCGGATTTCCACCAGATTCTCCCCCAGTCTCGTGAGCGACCCGCAGCCGATCAGCGCGTCTTCGTCCACCGCCACGACAAAGGTATCCAAATGCCGCCGGACCATCTCGCGGTCCCGGGGAAGCATAATCCCCTGGCGTGCATATCCTTGTATAATATGTACGAGTTCTTCTATATCGTCTTCCGTTGCTCTGCGGCAAGCCACTGTCATCTCGCATCCCACCATTCGCCTGCTGAAAATGTATGATAAATCCGAAAAAAAACAAAAAAGCCGTTTTGTGCGATTTTTACACGCAATCGTATATTGAATAAATATACATCAGCGTGCATAATCGCACAAGTGGCTTTTTGTAAAATTTTGAATGGGGCTTGAAGCCTCAATGACGGGTGTTCTCCTGCCCGGGACGCCCTCGGTCAAGGTAGTCTCCGTGCTCCACATTGGAAGGTAGCGGTGGCATATCCGGTCCGACTCCTCGCGCCTGCCGCTATTCGAGGAACGAAGCGAACACGTCGTTGCCGAACAAAATGCCCTGCTCCGACAAACGGATCTTGTTTCCGGCGCGTTCGAGCAGCCCGCGTTTAATCAGGCTGTCCAGAATCCCGCCGAACTTCTCTTCCACCGGAACGCCGAATTGAGCGGCAAAATCGTCTCCGCTGATTCCTTCCAGGAGGCGCAGGCCGACCATCATAAAGTCCTCCATCGCCTCCTGCTGCGTGACAGGGAATCTTTCCAGATGCGGAAGGCCTTCCTTTGTCCGGTCAATATACGGCTGTACCCCTTTGACATTGACGTGACGATGTTCTTCGGCGTAGCCGTGAGCCCCCGCGCCAAGACCGTAATAAGGCCGGTTGCGCCAGTACGTCGTGTTATGCCGGCTTTCGTAACCCGGACGCGCGAAATTGCTGATTTCGTACTGGGCGTAGCCCGCTTCCTTCAACCGGCGCATAATGAGCAGATACATATCCAGCTCGTCGTCCTCGCTCGGGAGCGGAAGCTGGTTTTTGTGATACATCGTATGGAAGAGAGTATTCTCTTCCACCTTCAGGCTGTAAATCGAATAATGCTTGAGATCGAGAGCAAGCGCTTCGTTCAGCGTTTTCTCCATAATCTCCGGCGTCTGGTTGGGCAGCCCGAACATCAGGTCGATCGACATGTTGCTGAAGCCCACCTTCGCCGCATTTTCCAGGCTCCGGTAAACGTCGTCCGTGTTATGAATACGGCCGATCGTCTCCAGCAGGCCGTTGTCGAACGACTGGACGCCGAACGAAATCCGGTTGACGCCGCCTTCTTTCATCGCCGCCAGCTTTTCGAGGTCCGTCGTTCCGGGGTTGGCTTCCATTGAAAATTCAAGATTCTCGTGCTGATCCGGGAAATAAGTTTTCACCAGTTTCAGAAAATGCGCCATCTGATCGGGCAGCAGCACCGTCGGCGTGCCCCCGCCCACGAAAATCGTCGCGATCTTGCCCGGCGGCTGCGCCTGCACCGTACGTTCCATCTCACGCTCGAGAGCATCCAGATAGTCCATGACGGGCTGTCCTTTAAGGACATAGGAATTGAAATCGCAGTAAAAGCATTTGTTCGTGCAAAAAGGAATATGGATATAAACCGCCTCGGGGGCGGTATAACGTGTATTCATTGCGGGTAGTTCCTTTCCAGAAAGGGTCCGGCCTCACGGCCGTTCCTTCATTGTACTATGAAAAGCGGAAAAGATCGAAGGCAATAAAAATAGGAGCACGCGGCTCCTATTTCTCGGTCATTCCTTGTAATTAGTTGTCGTCGATACGGAGTACCGCCATGAACGCTTCCTGCGGCACTTCCACGCTGCCGACCTGCTTCATCCGCTTCTTGCCTTCCTTCTGCTTCTCGAGCAGTTTCCGTTTCCGCGAGATGTCGCCGCCGTAACATTTGGCCAGAACGTTCTTCCGCATCGCCTTGACGGTTTCGCGCGAAATGATTTTCTGTCCGATTGCGGCTTGAATCGGCACTTCGAACATTTGCCGCGGGATAAGCTCTTTGAGCTTCTCGCAAATAATGCGGCCCCGGTTGTAGGCGCCGTCCCGGTGAACGATGAATGACAAAGCATCCACCTGCTCGCCGTTCAGCATAATGTCCATTTTAACCAGGTTGGATTTCTTGTACCCGGAAATTTCATAATCGAACGAGGCGTAGCCCTTTGTCCGGGATTTCAGAAGATCGAAGAAGTCATACACGATTTCCGCAAGCGGAATGTCGTATGACAGCGTCACCCGGTTCGTGTCCAGGTACTCCATGTTGATGAACTCGCCGCGCTTGCCTTGGCAGAGCTCCATAATCGCGCCGACAAAGTCGTTCGGCACGATAACCGACGCCTTCACGTAAGGCTCCTCAACGAAGTCGATCCGCTGCGGATCCGGATAGTTCGACGGGTTGTCGATTTCGATGATCTCGCCGTTCGTCATCGTGATGCGGTAAATAACGCTTGGCGCCGTCGTAATAAGCGGAATGTTGAATTCGCGCTCGATGCGTTCCTGAATAATCTCCATATGGAGAAGGCCCAGGAACCCGCAGCGGAAACCGAAGCCGAGCGCGGAGGAAGTCTCCGGCTCGTACGTCAGCGACGCGTCGTTAAGCTCCAGCTTCTCGAGCGCTTCGCGCAGATCGTTGTAATCCGATGTTTCGATCGGGTAAAGCCCGCAGAATACCATCGGATTGATTTTGCGGTAGCCGGGCAGCGGTTCCACAGCCGGTTTAACGGCGTTCGTGACTGTATCCCCGACGCGGGTATCGCCGACGTTCTTGATTCCGGCCACGATAAAGCCGACATCGCCGACGTTCAGCTCGTCCACGATGGACATGCGCGGCTTGAAGGCGCCGACTTCGATCACGTCGAACACTTTGCCCGTCGCCATGAACTTGATTTTCGTGCCGGCTTTGATCGCACCGTCCACGACACGCACGTACACGATAACGCCTTTGTACGGATCGTAATGCGAATCGAAGATGAGCGCTTTCAGCGGCTCGTCGGGATCGCCCTGCGGTGCGGGTACCTTCTGGCACACCTGCTCCAAAATTTCCTTGATGCCGATGCCGGCTTTGGCCGAGGCCAGAACCGCTTCGCTCGCATCCAGTCCGATCACGTCTTCCACTTCCTGCTTGACGCGTTCCGGATCGGCACTCGGCAGGTCGATCTTGTTGATGACCGGGAGAATTTCCAGATTGTTGTCCAGGGCCAGATATACGTTGGCCAGCGTCTGGGCTTCAATCCCCTGGGCCGCGTCCACAACGAGCAGCGCGCCTTCGCAGGCCGCCATACTCCGCGATACCTCGTACGTAAAGTCGACGTGTCCGGGAGTGTCGATCAGGTTCAGGATATATTCCTGACCGTCATCGGCCTTGTAGTTCAGGCGCACGGCCTGAAGCTTGATGGTGATACCGCGTTCCCGCTCAAGGTCCATCTGGTCGAGAACCTGTTCCTGCATTTCACGGGACGAAAGCGCTCCTGTGAATTCAAGAATGCGGTCCGCGAGCGTAGATTTACCGTGATCAATATGTGCGATAATCGAAAAGTTTCGAATTTGCTTTTGTCTTTGCCGAATGTCAGTCATGCCTAACCCCCACACAGTTACATACAGTACCTTTTATTATATCAGTCCGGCGGGGCTGCGGCAATGCTAAACCGTTATGGGTCGTTTTACCTTATTTGACGACCCATTCGAACATCGAAACCACGCCGTCCATTCCGCTTTGAGCGGTCATTTGCAGCAAATCTCCCAGCTTGTTGCCGAGATGGTTCATCGACCCGGCTTCAAGCGGATCTCCCGTCCCGAGCGGACGGGGCGACGGTTTCGGCGGCGGCGTTGCGGCAGCCCGGTCCGCGCCTTCCGCTGCCCGGGCGTTACCGGCCGCCGCATCGGGGCCTGCCGCCGGGGCCTGCGTACCGGCCCCGGATCCCGGCGCCCCGCTTGGCGCGGCAGGCTGCCGCTCTCCGCTCCGGCCCCCTCCGGTCCGGATGGAGGTCTCCTCCGGCAGGGAGCCGGACGCGGCGGGACTGCTTCCGCCCGTTTGCGCCGCTCCACCGGAGACGCTTCCCGGACCTTCGATGCGGTTCATGCCGCGCGAGGCAAGGTCCACCCCGAACATCGTGCAGAAGCAGAGGATAATTCCGTATACGAACAGCTTCCAGTACCAGCGCGGCATTTAGGATCCCTCCGGTTCGTTATTTGAATTCGCTCGCTCGAGTCTTCCGTAGTCCGTTCAGCTTTATCCCGCATGCGGCTTACGACTTTTTGCCTTCCGCGGGCGCCGTCACTTTCTCCGCATCGAGAATCACTTCCGACACCGCTTTTGCCAGCAGCTCCACCGTCCGGTAGCACTCCTCCAAAGAGTTGTAAGGGCCGCCCACTTCTATCAGCACGCTGTTCGGCGAGAAGTTCTGGTTATAGACGCCGTTTACTTCGTGCCCCGTTTTCGCGTGAATCCCTTTGGAAACGCCCGGCGCCTTCGCTTCCAGCGCATCGTGGATTTTACCCGCGAAAGCTTCGTTTTCTTTCCACTTCGGGTTGTCTCCCCCCAGGATAAAATACACCTGAGCATAATCCTTGCCGTTCAGCGTAACCGTCGTCCGTTTGCGTTCCTGGGAATCCCGGTGGATGTCAAAGAAAAACTTCAGGTCCGGATGCGAGTTCGCGGCGGCTTCGAGCGTTTGGAGTGAATATTTATAGGAGTAGGAATATTTGAAATCTTTAATGGTGTTCGGGTAAATGGCATCGGAATGGACGGCCCCGACCCCTTCTTTCTCCAGCGCTTCCGCCAGCTTCTTGCCGACCATGATGATATTCGTTTTGGCATCGTAGGCCTTATCCGGATCGGTCACGCCTTTGAGTTCCGGCAGAAACGATTCATTGCTGTGGGACTGATAAATGAAGGCAATGTTCCGGCCCGGCCCTTTGGGCTTCTGGTCCGCAGGCGCCTGGCTTGGCGCCGGAGTCGGGGCGGGAGTCGCTCCCGTGACTGTGCCGCCCGTTGTCCCGTTCACCGCTCCTTCCGCGGGTGTGTATTCGACCGGGCCGCTTGCATCGCCGTCTTTGCCCCCGCGCAGCACCGTGCTTTTGTCCGCTTTCAGACCGGGCACCTCTTGGGCAATGAGGCTTTTCGGATCGCCGGGGTTCACATCGGTCAGAAACCGGACGGCGAAGCTCATCATATTTTGCTGGGAAAAAGTAAATTTACGGGTATCGTTTCTCAAATGGGGAACTTCCAAACCGAGCATGTCGAGAAAAAACTGATTGGAGACCGAAGCCGCCAGCCCTTTCATGGACGATACGGGAGAAGTGGACAACCGGGATTGCAGAATGCTGCCGACCCCAAGCAGAATAAACAGGCAGAGAGTAAACAAACTGAGCGATATCGTGGTCTTTCCGATGACTCCGGCGGTCTGGAACGTGTGGCGGATTTTGCTGAGATTGAAGGTGACGGCATTCCTTTTCATGAGAGTTCCTCCTAGCGAATGGGCTTGAACATGTCCGGATTCAGGCGGCTCGCGCCTCACGGCGGCGAATCTATCTACTCCCAATCTATGAACACCGCTCTATCGATAGAACTCTCATCAAAAAAATCTCCGGCAGCCGGCCTCCCGGGTCGATCAAGCGGGCGGCCGCTTGAAGTCGCCTGGGAGTCGCCTGGGAGCCGCCCGGCACCGCGCAAAAAAACCGGTTCCTTGAGGAACCGGCCTGCTCAGCCGCGCCGTTTAATGCGTATAGGCGGCCACGTTAGCCGAATCTACCGCCTCGTGCAGGGCCGCATTCAGCCCCGAAGCGATGATATTCGCGATATCTTCGATAAATTCGTCAATTTCCTTCGGGGTGACGAGAAGATCGTGCCCTAGGGGATTCAGCACCTCGCGGACAAGCGACAAACGTTCCTGCTCCGGCAGATCGTCCAGCATCCCGAGTATTTCGTGCGTATTGGACGTCTGGGTGCGGAAATGGTGCTGCATCATGTCGATGCACGAATTTACGATCGTGGATGCGTACACGACCGTCGGCACGCCGATTGCGATAACCGGCACGCCGAGTGTCTCCAGCGTCAGGCCGCGCCGCTTGTTGCCGATGCCCGAACCGGGGTTGATGCCCGTGTCGGCGATCTGAATCGTCGTATTCACCCTCTCCAGCGCGCGCGAAGCAAGAGCATCCACGGCGATTACGAGATCCGGTTTCGACTTCTCGACAATCCCCTCGACGATTTCGCTGCTTTCAATGCCCGTCGTGCCCAGCACGCCCGGAGCAACCGCGCTGACGGGACGGTAGCCGGGGCTGACCTGACCCGGCATTAATTCGAAATAGTGCCGCGTCACGAGGATATTTTCGACTACGAGCGGACCGAGCGCATCGGGCGTCACATTCCAGTTGCCGAGCCCGACGATGAGCACCTTGGAGTCTTTCCCGATTCCCGCTTTATGCAAATACTGCTCAAACACCTGGGCGAACTTTGTAGCTACGCGGTCCTGGAGCTGCGTATCTTTTTTTCTCAAATCGGGCACTTCGATCGTCATATACTGCCCCGGCATTTTGCCGATAGCCTGCGCCCCTTCATCGTTCAGCACCTGAATCTGGGTAATGCGCATGCCGTTCTCTTCCCATATATCCGAAACCACCCCCGGAATTTCGGGGCTTTTTCTTGCTTCCGCCGCCAGTTCTCTCGCCTCAAGCGCAAGATCGGTCCGGACCGTATACGCGCTAAGATCTGCCATTAAGATCTCCTCCTGTCCATTATGAATGATCCTAGTTTGCGGACAGCCACCGTAATTTATACCGAATTTATACCGATAAACGCTCCCGGAAAACGGGTTCGGAAAGCTCCCCGGCAGGTATTGATTTTTAAAAGTCAGCGTGGTAGAATACTTAGAGTTGTCAACAATCATGGAAAACGTTCGATTGTGTACCTGAAGTAGGAGGTGAATGTCAATGCCAAACATCAAATCCGCGATCAAAAGAGTGAAAGTAAGTGAAAAACGTCGCCTGCGCAACGCTTCCGAGAAGTCCGCTCTTCGTACAGCTGTTAAAGCTTTCGAAACAACGGTTGCCAGCAATAACGTAGATTCCGCTAAAGAAGCTCTGATCAACGCTACCAAAAAATTGGACAAAGCAGCTTCTAAAGGATTAATCCATAAAAATGCAGCTAGCCGCAAGAAGTCCCGTTTAGCGAAGAAGCTTAACGCTCTTTCCGCACAAGGCTAATAAGCAGGACCTACACATAGGTGATAAAAAAGACCGGAGCCCCTGGCTCCGGTCTTTTTTTGTACATATCGCCAAGCGGTCGGGCCGGCAAAGTGGCTGACCACCGTCATGTGACGCCGAGCACCGCGCGCTGGGATCTTCGCACGGTACGGAAACCGGCATATACTATGCCGGCTAACTGCATACAAGGGATCCGCCTCGCCTTGCAGGTCCGGCTGCTCGCAAGGTCCGGCGTTATTTGCCTGACCGGCCGTACAAAAGAAGCGGCCTGAACGCCCGGACCCGGGGCAGCGGATCCAAGATTTTGGCCCCGCCGAGCAGGATACACTCAAACTCCTTCTTCGAGCGGAGAGTTCCCTTTCAGACCGGTTTCACGGCCGGACTTTTAAGCCGCCAGTCCGAGAAGAAAAAGCTCAAGGCCGAGCACCTTGTCGATGCCCCCGCTTTTCATTTTAAAATCGAGATCGGCCAGCTGCGACACGATCCGGCTCAGCTTCGCGATATCGTAAGCCCGGGCTTGTCCCTCCGCCACCTTGACGGCGTACGGATGCAGACCGAGCTGGCCCGCGATCTGCTGGTGCGAATAGCTCTGCTTGGACAGCTCCTTGACCTGGAGCATGATCCGGAACTGGCGGGCCATCAGCATTACGATCTTGATCGGCTCCTCTTTCTGTTTGAGAAGTTCCTCCAGAAGCGCAAACGCCCGGTCCAGGCGAAGCTGGACCACCTGCTCGATCAGTATGAACACATTCTGCTCCGTACTGCGGACGACGAGAGAATCGACCAGCTCGGGGGTCGCCGTCCCTCCACGTCCGACGTTGAGAGAGAGCTTCTCAAGCTCCGCGGCCAGCGACTGAAGATGCCCGCCCGTGTACAGCACGAGCTGGTCCGCAACTCCGTCCGCCAGCTCGAAAGATTCCTTTTTCGCCTGGCGCCGCACCCAGCTTTGCAGCTCTTCGGCCGTCAGCGGCAGGCAGGGCACGAGCGCATTTTTTTCTTTGAGCTGCTTCACCAGCTTTTTCCGCTCATCCAGCTTGTCCACGGAAACCGTAAAGACAAGTACGGTAAAATCGACGGGAGCCCCTAAATACTCGGTTAAACGATCCAACTGGTGGTCGACCTTGCCGTTGTCCCGGCTGCCTGTAAGGAACTGGGCATTCCCGGCTATAATCAGTTTGCGTGGCACCATAAACGGCAGTGTCTCGGCGTCGGCAATGACGTTCTGCACCGGTACTTCATTCAAATCGTATTTGCTTACGGCAAAATCCAGATGTTCGGGTTCAATCATTTTATCGGTAAGTTTCCGGATAAACTGTTCAATCAGATAAGACTCGCTTCCGTAGCTGACATAGACCGGAGCGAATCGTTCTTCCTCTATGCTTTTCATCGCTTGTTTGTAATCCATTCGTTCGTTCCCCTCCGGTTAAATCCCTGTTCCCTATCTTACCAATGACAAAGGGATTACGTCAAAACGGAATCTCACCGTCTTGCCGTAATCCCTTTGCCCGAGCAGAAAGAGAATACGCTGCCACCGCACGTTGCCCATGCGAGCAGCATCTATTTAAACACCGGAAAAGAGCTCTAGAAACTCTTGACCGAGTGACAGTAAACCCGCGTTTTCTCCTGTCGTTCTCCTCAGTTTTGCGGTGACTTTTCAAGAACCGATTGTTAATACAGCATACGCGCCAACCCGCCAAATGTGCGTGTCAGACACAAAAAGAAGCATGCCTTATTTGGCACGCTCCTGCTTCGTTTTCAAGGAGACGACATATTCCTGCTTCGTACTGCCGCTGCTTACTTCGTAGATAAACTCGTCGTTGCCGTTCCAGCCGACAAGCCGCAGCGTATCGGTTTCTTTCCACTGCTTGGCGGATACGTATACGGAACTGCCGTCCGTTTTGACAATCGTAAGCTTGCGGTCTTCGATCTTCGCGTTCAGCTTGCCGTCGGGAGAAGCTCCGTCGGTTCCTGCGGCAGTGAACGTGCTGTGGGTATCTTTCTTCTCCGGATCGGTCGTGGCGATCTTGCCGCCCGTCTCTCCGTCTCCCGATCCCGAAGTACCGCCGCTTGTATCGCCCGATCCCGGAGATACTCCGCCGTCTGCGGGAGGATTGCCGGCACCGCCGGCTCCCTTGCTTTCGTTCGAAGAAGCATCGGACTGTTTATCCTGCTGCGGAGGAGAAGTCGTTCCCGGCTGTTCCTTGCGGGAACCTTCCTCTTTCGGAGAATCCGAACCCGGTTTCTGCTGCTGCCCTGAGTCGGTTCCCTTGCCTGTATCTCCGGCCGATGCGGAACGGTCCGTCTGATTCCCTTCGCCGTTCGAATCCGCCTGCGGTTTGGCGGCGCTTTTGGAATCTCCCGGTGACTGGGACGCGGGCGGCTGCGTCGGTGTACCGCCGCCCTGCTGGAGCGATCCATTCGCATCCGCTGTGGTTGTCGGCTGTACCGATTTTGCCACCGGCTCCGTATTCTCCGTCTTTGTTCCGGTCAAGGCCGAGAACATGCCCGCCGGTCCCGATTGAGCCGGACGGTCCATGTTGAACGCGAAAAATCCGAGTACAAAGCCGGCAGCCACTACGCCGCTGACTGTTTTCCATGAGACATGCGCAGCGATGCGGCGAGTCCAAGGAAGCTGTTCCGGGGAACGCGGGGAACGGCCGACTGCGCGAGACAGACCTGCAGCTTCTTCGCGATGGTTGGACTTTTCTTCATCCAGCCGCTCAAGCTGCGGAAGAATCGAATCGACGATACTGAACGGCGGCATGATTTTCGGAAGGTTTTCCAATTCCTTGGACAGCATGCGCAGCCGCTGCAGCATCGTGCCGCATTCCGAACATTGCTGAACATGCTGGTTGAGACGCTGCCGCTCCAGATCGTTCAAATCTCCGTCGAGATCTCTCTGCATCAGCTCTTTCACCTCTTTGCAATTCATCCCCGAACACCTCCTTTCTGATATTCATGAAGTAACCCTTGCAACTGCTGTCTCGCCCGAAAAAGATAGGATTTAACCGTGTTCAGCGGAAGCCCCAGGCAATCCGCAATCTCGTGATAGGAGAAATCCTGCAAATACCGCAAAACAACGACCGATCGGTGATGCTCGGGCAGTTTCTCGATAGCTTCTTGAATATCCTGCGCCAAGTAACCGATCATCACTTCGTCCTCAACGTCCTTGGGGGTGGTGAACGTAAGTTCGTGTTCTTCGATGGATACGGTCGGCTTCGTCTTGCGGAATTTGTCGATGCAGATATTGGTCACAATGCGCTGAACCCACGTTTTAAAAAGAGCCTTCTCTTCATAAGACTGGATTTTCGTATAAATACGAATAAGCGCTTCTTGCGAGGCATCGAGGGCATCCTGCTCATTACCCAGCAGGTAATAAGCCGTGCGGTAGACATGGGTTTCAATTTGTCTTAATAAGGTAACTAGCGCTTCCCGGTCACCCGATTGTGCCGCTTTTACCATTTCGGGCGCTACCACAAGAATCCCCCTCTCTTGCAACTATACAGACGCATCTATGTTCACGAATGTTGCAACTTATCATCAAATTTAGGACTTTCATTCTACTAGAATATCAAAAATTTTTCCGGAGGTACACTTTTGGCGGAGATAATTAACAAAATGGGGAAAGTACGCGTAATAAGCGAACAATTCCCAGCACAGAAGGAGTGGTCCGGGTTTAAAACCTCGTCCCTTAACAATAGCACAAGAATGTTGCCAAAATGTTTCTTTCGGCTGAAAACTACCTGAAAATCAGCTTCAGTCCGGATGAAATATCCTGTGCACAAAATCGTTCTGCCTCCAGCGCTAACGGCACACGAGAGCTTAAAGCTTTCCGTCGGGACGGTCAGTTGTCCACGGGAACGGAAGAATTGGCGGACAGCATCGAACGTACGTAAATCTTCCCTCTTTTTACAAGGAGCTGAATCTCTCCCAATAAATCCGTCCGGAGAACCCGGATATCGTTTCTTTCCAGTCTTGCGACAACGTCCGGCGAAGGATGCCGATACATATTTTTAACCCCCGCGGAAATAAGAGCGGTGCGGGGCTTCCAGTAGCCGAGCCAGTCGCTGCCGGTAGACGTTTTGCTGCCGTGGTGGGCCACTTTGAGAACGTCGATCCCTGCAGGCGCCGGGGATCCGTTTTCCGTGCGGTCTCGTTCGTGTGTGCCGGTGTCAGACTGCGGAGGCTTCGTTTCGTGCGCTTCTCCCGCGGAATTTCCGGTCTGCAAAAGCTCCAGGACGCGGCGCTCCGCTTTAACATCCATATCCCCGGTAAAAAGCCACCTGGTCCCGTCCATTTCCAGCAGAAAAACGACGGAAACGCCGTTCTGCTCGTTTTCCATCACAATGGGGCTGCCGGTGGAGCCGGAAGCATCCCTTGCGGGCGGGGGTGCGGGCGCGGCTTCCGCTTTTCCTTCCGTCGGCTGAACGGGAAATGCGGCTTTTCCAGAGCCGGATGTGTCCGGGGACGAGCTTTTACCGGCGGGAAACGCCGCTTCTCCAGGCTTGTATTCGTCCGGGGGCGAGTGCGTACCGGCCGGAAGCTGTGGGGCGAGAAAATCGAGCCGTGTCCGGCTGTCCATCCGGAGTGTTTTTCCGTAAGCGGCGGAAATAAGCGGGATTTTCTTATCCACAACCGTACGGAACAGTTTTTCCACTTGAGGGCCCGACTTGTAAGTGCCGTTGAAAATAAACGTCTCCACCGGAAAGTCCTCCAGAACAGCCTGGAGCCCTCCGCTGTGGTCGGCGTCTTCATGGGTCAGGATAACGGCATCCAGCTTGTGGACCCCTCTTTTTTTCAGCAGGGGAACCAGCGTTTTTCTTCCTACCTCATAAGGGTCTCTGCGCAGCTTCCATTCCTCTCCGGGCTTGCGGAAAGTGACGGTCCCGCCTCCGTCTACCAGTATGTATCTACGGGCCGGGGTCCGGATGAGGATGCTGTCTCCCTGCCCCACGTCGATCATGTCCACGTAAGCCTCCGTGCTCCAGCGGTCGGGCGTGTAGCCGTAGAAAAGGAGTCCGATCCAGCAAAAACCGAGCGTAATAACGGCGGCGGGAGATTTACTGAACTTGTATAACCCCCCTTGACCCGAAGCGGGCACATCGAGCCGGGGCCCCTCCTCCGCTTCTTGGACACGGCGGTTTAGGACGAGACGTTCGAGTACGAGGCAAATGCCGGCAAGCAGGATATAATAGGCCGCAATCCAGAAAAACGAGGGGGACGGCCAGATTGTCCGGAATCCCTCCCACCGGTCCAGCCACTCTACGATGCTGAAAACGAATCCTGTCCCGGTTTCGGTGACCCAAGCCCCCAAACGGCCGATCGGAACATACAAAAGTCCGAGAAAAGTGGCGATTAAACCCGCGGGGAAAATAAGCAGGCTGAAGACCGGCACGAGTGCAGCGTTTGCCAGCCAAGAAAGCAGCGAAAATTGATTGAAATAATAAATGGAGACGGGAAATGAGACAAGCTGGGACACGAGGGTGATGGCGGCGGTATTCCGGAGTATCCCGTTTTTGAGGGGCAGAAGGGCGGTAACGCGGGGAACGCCGACGATCAATCCGATCGTCACCAGAAAAGAAAGCTGAAAGCTGACATCCAGCAAATAATAGGGATTCCAAATCAGAAGCCCAAGCCCGACCAGACAAGCGATCTGCAAAATATCTTTGATCCGGTTTTTACGGACCGCAAGCAGGCCGATCATCGTCATGAGACCCGCCCTTACGATAGACGGGGAAGCTCCGGTCAGAAGAATGTAGAGGGGCAGGAGAAAGACGGCAACAAGCAGATACGTCTCCTTGGGCAGACCGAGCCTTTTCAGCACCCAGATCAGAACGCCCAGAAAAACGGCTACGTTCAGTCCCGAAATCGCGAGAATATGAGTCAGTCCGAGATTGGAAAATTGACCGTATCGGTCCGGGTCCATATCATCGGTTAATCCGATAAGCATGCTTTTCATAAAGCCCGCCTGCCCGGGCGTAAAAATCCGGTCGATGCGGCTTCCCAGATAGCCGCGGAGGGCATCCGTCGTCCGCAGAAGGCGGTCAGCCGCCAGCCGCGGACTCTTGAAAACGGCGGATAAGGACGCCGGCGGGCCGTGCTGCACCTGCTGGGCGCCTTTGACGACCAGCAGCCAGTGTTTGCCCTGCTGGCGCAAATAGCGGCGATAGTCGAATCCGCCGAAGTTCCGCGCGGCAGCGGGCTCCTGCAGCTCGCCCCGCACGGCGAGCCGGTCCCCCCGCCGCCAGGATGCCGCGGCGGTCTGCTCCGCCGGACTCAGCAGGCGCAGGGACACCTGCACCCGCTCCTCCGGCGGAGCCCCTCCGGCAGCGGAAGTTCCGCTGCCGCCGCTTTCCCCGAGCTGCGAGACGCGCAGCTCGAATGAGGCTCTGTCGCCGTCGACGGCGACAGGAGAGGCCAGCGTGCCCGCCACGCTCACCTGGCTGCCGCCAGCGGCAGCCGCGGATGCGGCGGGCAGAGCGGTGCTGTTACGCCGGTCCGTATCGGCGTAATAGCAGCAGGCTGCGGCGACGACGAGCGCCGCAGCGATCCACCGGCGCTTCGGCAGACGAAGCGCCATGACGCCGGCGGCCGCGGCGGCGAAAGCCGCGCCGCTCCAGAGCGTCATCCACGGTTTGGACGCGTAGATGGCCGCCGCATAGCCGATAACCCACAAAACCGACAGACCTGTTATATCATTGCGGTTTAGACGCATTTTCGTGTCCCCCTGAATTTGTTATTCGTTTGCCATACCCCACAGCCGATTTCACCGCCGGACAACAAAAAGAACCTCCGCTGCTCATCTGGAGCAGCGGAGGTTCTTCCTCACGCTATTTATGGTCCGTTCAGTGAAACGGCTTGTCTTGTCCGGAGTGTGTTCTCTCAGACAACGGGCCTTCCGCCGAACTTCATTCAGTTTACAATCCGGTGGTCCGTTCCTTCGGGCGGCTCGTATCCTTGTATTTGGCGGAAAGCGATCCCTCTCGCAGCCATCAAGGCATTCACCTTGTCGCTGTCTTTGGGATAAGGACGGTGAAACACGATCTCCCTTACACCGCTGTTGGCCAGCATATTCGAGCAGGTCCAGCACGGCTGGTCCGTCACGTAGACGCTGGAGCCTTCGCGGTCTTCACGGTCGGTGAACAGGAGCAGGTTCTGTTCCGCATGAATCGTACGGATACAGCGCTGCTTGCGGATCATTTCTTCCTTACCGTTCACAACGTGCAGTTCATACTCTTCGACAAGCATGCATCCTTCTTCGGAGCAGTCCGGGACGCCCATCGGGGCCCCGTTGTAAGCCGTGCCGAGAAGCTTCTTACCCTGCACGAGCACAGCCCCGACATGCCGACGGCTGCACTGCGAGCGCGTTGAGGCCATGTAGGCGATATCCATGAAGTAAGTATCCCAGTCTTTGCGCCCCGTCATGCCGGCACCTACTGCTGGCTGGCCCGGATGGCCTGCTCCAGATCATGCAAGATATCGTCGATCGCTTCCGTACCGATCGACAGACGGATCATACCCGGCGTAACGCCCGCGCTCAGTTGCTCTTCCTCGCTGAGCTGCTGATGAGTCGTGCTTGCCGGATGAATGATCAGGGATTTCGAATCGCCCACGTTGGCAAGATGAGAGAACAGCTTAACCTCTTCGATCACTTTACGGCCTGCTTCAAGGCCGCCTTTAATGCCGAAGGTAAGGATCGCGCCTTGGCCCTTAGGCAAATATTTTTGCGCCAACTGGTAGGAGCCGTGGCTTTCCAGACCGGCGTAGCTGACCCATTCAACCGCTTCATGGGCTTCGAGATAACGCGCCACCGCAAGCGCGTTCGAGCTGTGGCGCTCCATGCGCAGGTGAAGCGTCTCCAGGCCCTGCAGAAGCAGGAAGGAGTTAAACGGCGAAATGGAAGCCCCCATGTCGCGGAGAAGCTGGACGCGCGCCTTGATGATATAGGCGATCGGCCCTACGGCATCGGCGTATACGACGCCGTGGTAGCTCGGGTCCGGCTCCGTAAGCCCGGGGAACTTGCCGCTGGCCTTCCAGTCGAACTTGCCGCCGTCAACGATCACGCCGCCGATAGAAGTTCCGTGTCCGCCGATAAACTTCGTTGCGGAGTGCACTACGATGTCGGCACCATGCTCGATAGGACGGAGCAGGTAAGGCGTCGGGAACGTATTGTCGACGATGAGCGGCAGTCCGTTCTCATGCGCAATCGCGGCTACGGCTTCGATATCGAGCAGGTCTCCCCGCGGGTTGCCTACCGTTTCGGCGTACAGAGCTTTTGTTTTATCCGTAATCGCTTTGCGGAAATTTTCCGGATCCGAAGGATCGACGAATTTCACCTGGATACCCAGTTTCGCCAGCGTCGTCGAGAACAAATTGTAGGTTCCCCCGTACAAGCTGGACGCGGACACGATCTCGTCGCCGGCTCCGGCTATGTTGAGGATCGAGTATGTAATGGCTGCCTGCCCGGATGCGGTAGCGAGCGCTCCCGCTCCCCCTTCAAGCGCGGCTATCCGCTGCTCGAAAACATCGCTCGTCGGGTTCATGATACGGGTATAAATGTTGCCGAACTCTTTCAGGGCGAACAGATCTGCGGCATGATCCGCGTCACGGAACCCGTAAGAGGTCGTCTGATAAATAGGCACCGCGCGGGAAAGCGTGGTCGGATCGATTTGCTGGCCGGCGTGGACGGCCAAAGTTTCCAAAGAATAAGGACGTTGTTCGGACATGGTTCTTTCCTCCTTTATCGCATTTACGTGGCAATGAGTAAATCTGTTTGATTGCGCCTATTTTCTCATATTTCCTCGTAAAATGAAAGAAAGTTTAGTAGATTTTCTCAATTCCGACATTTGCGCATTCTCTTCTTTCCTTCTTACTCCCTTCTTTAATCCCGTCATGGGCTGATTTGCAGGTAAGGCTTCATTTTCGCGAGCATTTTTTCGCCGATTCCCTTTATATCCAGAAGCTGCTCGGCCCGTTTGAACTTACCGTGCTGTTCCCGGTAAGCAAGAATCGCTTTCCCTTTGCTTTCGCCGATTCCGGGCAGTTCCATCAATTGCTGTAAATTCGCTGTATTAATATCGACTAGGGGACCGGACGGAATTTTCTTGTCTGCTGCCGACGCTTTTGTCCCTCCTCCCGTACCCGTTTCCGGGACCGGCGCGGACGCCCCGCTCCCGGGTTTCCCGGATTCCTGCGCCCCCCGGACCGAGCCGGTCCCTCCGCCTGCTGGCTGCCGTTGATCCGCCTGCGCGGGTTTGTCATCGGCTCCCGCCTCTTTCCCGGCTGCAGCCGGTGCCTGCTCCCGGCCGCTTCCGTTAGCACCCGCGGATTCCTCCGCCACCGCCTGCTTACTCCCGACGCCGGCTTCTTCCTTCGCCTCCGTTTTCAATGACGGTGACGATGAGGATGGCTTCTCCGCAGACGATACCGGCTTGGTTCCTTCTATCGTTTGGGCCATGGAGGCATTCAACGCCGTAAAGCCCTGCGGCACGGTGCCTCGCGGGCTGACAAGCAGCCAGATTGTTACTCCTGCCGCGATTACCCCAGCGAAAACAGCAAGAACGCCCCGGCTCTTCCAGCTCTGAAAATTCCAGTTCAACATACAACACTCCTTTGAATTTTTGAATAAGTGATTTTACAGCACGGAAACCGGCATAAATGTGTGAGAATGTTCATACCGTTAAGAAAACGTTCCTGATTTTTTGAGTCCATGCACAACGAGGTAAACTTGTCGGCGCCCGCTTCTGTTATGGGTCGGGTGTAATGAATCCGTTCCGGTATAAAGCACCGGTCGTGCCGCCGGAAGGAGACCTGTCCGACTATTTCATGAGGAGGGTTGTCGATGAAAGCGGGTTTTATCGGTACAGGCAGCATGGGAAGTATTCTGATCGAAGCGCTCATCCATTCGGGAGCGCTCAATCCTGAGCAAATCTGGGCCGCAAACCGCACTCCCGGCAAAGTACAACGGTTGGCGGAAACCTACGCCGGACTGACCGCGGCCTCCGGCAATGCGGAAGCCGCAGCAGGCCGTGATGTCGTTTTTCTATGCGTGAAGCCCCTTGATTATAAGAAAGTCATTGACGAAATCCGGCCGGTTCTGGAGCCGGCCCAAATCGTCGTATCCATCACGAGTCCGGTCCTGCTGAAGCATCTGGAAAACCAGCTTCCCTGCAAGGTAACGAAGATTATCCCGAGTATCACCAATTACGTGCTCAGCGGATCAACCTTGTGCATTCACGGAGAGCGCATGCATCCCGAGGATAAAGAATGGATTGAAAATCTTCTGACTCACATCTCCACACCTGTCAGAGTCTCCGAGGCATATACCCGGATCAGTTCCGATCTGTCGAGCTGCGCTCCCGCGTTCCTGGCCTTTTTTCTCGAAAAGTATATCGAAGCCGCAGTGGCGGAGACGGGAATATCTGCCGAAGAAGCAACCATACTCGCTTCGGAAATGACGCTGGGCACGGGCAAGCTCTTGACAACGGGCGGTTTCGATCCGGTTTCGCTTCAAAAAAGGGTACGTGTTCCGGGAGGAATTACGGCGGAGGGATTGCGGTTGATGGAGCAGGATCTGGACGGGATGTTTAACCGGTTAATCGGGATTACGCATGCGAAATACGAAGAGGATCTGGAAAAAGTGGAAGTCGTATTTACGACAAAAAAACAATAGAAGGTGGAAAAAAGCGGTAAAATAGAAGAGGGTGGAAAGTGTAATTTCGGAAAGAAGGAAAGTCGGGCTTTATTCGTTAGTTATCGGACTTCATAAGTTTGGAGAAAGATAAGGAGCTTTGGCGGATCGGGGTAATTTCTGATGCGGAAATGCTTCAGGGAAAATGCGAAGTAAGTTTGTAAGACAGCTTTTTGTCCGGAGCCGTCCGACGGCGGAAGCCGCTTTTCTGAAAAAAAGAAAAGCGGTACCGCCGTTTCGGGCTGTCCGGAGACCTCCTCAGATTCAGCATTCCTGTGGAAGAATGAACCTGAAGGAATCCCTGAATACCAGGCTGTTTATCCGACTACGATGTTGACGAGCTTGCCTTTTACGGCGATGATTTTGCGGACGGTTTTGCCGGCGCTCAGCTCTTTTACTTTGTCGAGACCAAGAGCAAGCTCCTGCATGCCCGCTTCGTCAAGGTCTTTGGCGACTTTAACGCGGTCGGCGATCTTGCCGTTCACTTGAACGACAATTTCCACCTCGTCGTCCACCGTCCAAGCCTCCTCGTATACCGGCCACGCTTCATACGTGATAGAGCCGGTTCCGCCGAGCTTCTGCCACAGTTCTTCCGAAATGTGCGGAGCGAGCGGAGAAAGCATTTGGACAAAATGCTTCACGGCCGTTTTCGGCAGCGCTTCTGTCTTATAAGCTTCGTTGACGAAAATCATCAGCTGGCTGATAGCGGTATTAAAACGGAGGGCTTCGAAATCTTCCGTAATTTTCTTGACGGTACGGTGCCACGTGCGTTTAAACGCGTCTCCGCCGGCATTCTCGTCATCGGAAATTTTGCCGCTGAGTGCCCCGTTCTCGTCCACGAACAGACGCCACACGCGGTTAAGGAAACGGTAAGAGCCTTCCACGCCGTTGGTATTCCAAGGCTTCGTCGCTTCAAGCGGCCCCATGAACATTTCATACATACGCAGAGTATCCGCACCGAATTCATTGACGATATCGTCGGGATTCACCACGTTCCCGCGGGATTTGGACATTTTCTCCATATTCTCGCCGAGAATCATCCCTTGGTTGACGAGCTTGTGGAACGGCTCCTTCGTCTCGACCACTCCGAGATCGTACAGCACTTTGTGCCAGAAGCGCGCGTAGAGCAGATGAAGAACCGCATGCTCCGCACCGCCGATATAAAGATCGACCGGCAGCCATTCCTTCTGCTTCTCGGGAGAGCAGATTTCATCGTTGTTGCGCGGATCGATAAAGCGCAGGTAATACCAGCAGCTTCCCGCCCACTGCGGCATCGTATTCGTCTCGCGGCGGGCTTTCATGCCCGTTTCGGGATCGATCGTGTTTACCCAGTCTTCCACGTTGGCAAGCGGAGATTCGCCGGTTCCGGAAGGCTTGATGTGCTCGACCTGCGGAAGCAGAAGCGGCAGCTGGTCTTCCGGCACGGTTTTCATCGTTCCGTCTTCGAGGTGGAGGATCGGAATCGGTTCGCCCCAATAGCGCTGACGGCTGAACAGCCAGTCGCGCAGGCGGTACGTGACTTTGCCTTTGCCTTTGCCGTTCTCTTCCAGCCAGGTGATCATGGCCGCGATAGCCTCTTCCTTGCCCATTCCGTCGATAAAGCCCGAATTCACGTGCGGTCCGTCTCCGTCATAAGCCGCTTCCTGCACGCTGCCGCCCTGTACGACTTCAACGATCGGCAGGTCGTACTGCTTGGCGAACTCCCAGTCACGTTCGTCGTGTCCCGGTACAGCCATGATAGCCCCTGTGCCGTAACCGGCAAGCACGTAGTCCGCGATCCAGATCGGCAGCTTGGCGCCGTTCACGGGGTTAACGGCATAAGCGCCGGTAAACACGCCCGACTTTTCCTTGGCCAGATCCGTACGCTCCAGGTCGCTTTTGCGTGCGGCTTTCTCCTGGTACGCTTTCACGTCGGCGTCCTGACCGGACGTCGTAATCTTGGTAACCAGATCATGCTCCGGCGCCAGTACGCAGTAAGTCGCTCCGAAAAGCGTATCCGGACGGGTCGTAAAGACCGTCAGGCTGTCACCTTCATGCCCGTCGATAGCGAAAGTGACTTCCGCCCCTTTGGATTTGCCGATCCAGTTGCGCTGCATATCCTTGATGCTTTCGGACCAGTCCAGCTCCTCCAGATCTTCCAGAAGGCGCTCGGCATACTCGGTAATCCGCAGCACCCATTGGCGCATCGGTTTCCGGATGACGGGATGGTTACCGCGTTCGCTCTTGCCGTCGATCACTTCTTCGTTAGCCAGAACGGTTCCGAGCGCGGGACACCAGTTCACGGGAACTTCGTCCACGTAAGCGAGGCCCTTTTTATACAGCTGGATAAAAATCCATTGGGTCCACTTGTAATACTCGGGATCCGTCGTGGAAATTTCACGCTCCCAATCGTACGAGAAGCCCAGCGACTTGATCTGGCGGCGGAAATTCTCGATATTCTGCTTCGTAAATTCGCGGGGATCGTTGCCCGTATCGAGGGCGTACTGCTCGGCCGGCAGACCGAAAGCATCCCAGCCCATCGGATGGAGTACGTTAAAGCCGCGCATGCGCTTAAAGCGGGAAACGATATCGGTAGCCGTGTACCCTTCCGGGTGGCCTACGTGAAGACCTGCGCCGGACGGATACGGAAACATATCCAGCGCGTAAAATTTCGGTTTACCCGCTTCGTCCGATGTCCGGAAGGTTTGGTTGTCGTCCCAGTATTTTTGCCATTTAGGCTCGATTACCTGCGGGTTATAACCCTGCTGTTCTTTTTCATGTGCCATGTGTGTAGGTCCTCCTGACGTTATCATCGCAACCAAAAAACCTCCCGTCTCTAGCTCTTACGGCTAGGGACGAGAGGTTGTATATTCCCCGTGGTACCACCCTAGTTAACAAGCGGCATGCTTTGCCGGTTGTTCACTCAAGTCCCTTAACGCGGGCTAAACGGTCCGGTTACTGGGCAGTACATCTTCGCTTCCGTCCGGCTTCCTGCCGGATGGCAGGCACAGCTGCAAGGAAACGGCCGTACTGCGGTTCGCCTTCCGGCTCGGAGGTGAGCTCGCCTTCATCATGTACCGGCTTCCACCGACCGCCGGTTCTCTGGAAACATGCGTGCAAAGGGATGATCCTCTTCATAGCTGGTGCGATTACACAAATTTGTAATGATTATAGGCAATATTGAAGCTCTTTGTCAAGTAAAGCGCTGTTTTTAGAGAAGAGGCTTGCGGGCCGCGTAAAAAAGTCGGCGGGAATCCGGCGACATCTCCGCATTCCAGTCAAAATCGGCGGAAATCCGGATGTCCGCAAAGCCTGCCGCCTCCAGCCTTTCCCTCAGCCAGCGCGGATCGTACGCACGCTGTCGGTGGGTTTCTTCGATGCGCCGGAAAAGCGGCTCCCCGCCCCGTGCGGACGAAGCGTCCTCGCGTACGAAAATCGTCAGCGCGTGCTCGATTTCCGTACGTTCCTCGTCGAGCTCGCAGGTCCACAAGTACGCCACATCCTCCTCGTCGAAGACGAAAGGCTGCAGGGAAGCGTACTCCTCGAACTGGGCCGGGCTGTGGACATCGAACAGCAGCACGCCGCCGTCCCGCAGCCCCCGGTAAGCCCGCTCCAGGGCTTCAATTATCTCCTCTTCCTCGAGGAGATAATTGAAGCAGTCGCAGAAGGAGATGACGGCATCCGCCTGCTCGGGCAGCTCCCAGTCGCGCATGTCCTGCTGCAGCCAAAGGATGTCCGGCTTCGCTCCCCCCGCGGCCTCTTCTTCGGCTTTGTGCCGGGCGACGGCCAGCATATCGTCGGACAAGTCGATTCCGACGACTTTGCAGCCGAGCTTCGCGAGCGGCACGGCAATGTTACCCGTGCCGCAGCCGAGATCCACAACGGTTTCCGGACGGAGGCCGTAAGCCTCCCAAGCCTGCCGGGCGTAGGAGATCCATGCCTCGTACGGCATGTCTTCCATCAGCCGGTCGTACGTATAAGCAAAATCACGGTACGACATGTCAGTTCTCCTCTTGCTTGAGATACGTCCAGTTTTCCTCCTGGTACACAAGGCCATCCTTCATCAGCTTGCCGAGCGCGCGTTTGAAGGCGGACTTGCTGATACCGAACTTGGATTTGATCAAATCCGCCTCGGTCTGGTCCGAATAAGGCATAGCGCCTCCCGGACGTTCGCGCAGAACCGCCAGAACTTTCTCGGCGTCTTCGTCCCGTCCTTTTTCCTTTGGCTGCCGCATCGACAAATTCACGCGTCCGTCTTCACGGATATACGTGACGCGAACGCTGACTTCCTCGCCGACTCTGAGCAGGCGTGAACGCTCCGTAGAGGGGATCAGACCGATGACGCCGAAGCCGACGACTCCTCCGTCGCAGACGACGAACGTTCCCATTTGCAGCGGTTTGTACACGCGCGCGTCCAGCCACTGGTTTCTCCATGCCTGCGGGGCCGGAAAACATTTTTCAGCGAGAACGTCTTCTCCCGCAAGCCGCGCAACCAGTCTTCCCTGACGGTCGTGGTCCATCGTCACGAAGACCTTGTCCCCCACTTGAGGGCGAAGCTCGTCAAGCTCCGGCATTTCCTTGAACGGCAGAAGAAGATTCCGCCCGATTCCCATTTCCAGAAAGGCCCCGAAGCGCGGATGAAGATCCACAACCTCAAGCAGAGCCAGCTCTCCCAGAAGCAGCATCGGCCGGTTCATCGTGGCCGCCATGCGGTCTTCCGTATCGTAATAAATGAAAACCTCGGCCTGCTGCCCGGCTTTCAGTTTCCGGTTCGTTTCCGCGTACGGGAGCAGTACTTCCCGTTCTCCGTCGGTTACAAAATAACCGTACGGCGATACTTCTCTCGTTACATCAAGCGTGACGAGAGTTCCCGCTTCCAGACTCATACGCGTTCCACAACCCTTGCGTCCGACCAGAGACGCTCGATATTGTAATATTCCCGGTCGTCCCTGTGGAACACGTGGACAACGACATCCCCCAGATCCACAAGTATCCAGCGTGCGGTATTGTAGCCTTCAATACCACGTACGGTGACGCCGTGCTCGTCCGCTTTTTTGCGGATTTCCGTAGCGATGGCCTGCACCTGCGTCTCCGAGTTCCCGTTGCAAATCACGAAATAATCGGCCACCAGGGAAATTTCCTGAAGGTCCAGTGCCACCACGTTAATGGCTTTCTTGTCTTCCGCCGCATCCACAACCAGACGCATCAATTGTTCCGGATTTACTTTCATCCCATCATCCTCCTTCTTGCCGGACGGTTTTTGAAACCGATCACCAGCATGTACACCCTCTATTAAATTCCGTTCGATATGTGTTCTTGAATTCCGTTAATCCAATCAAATGCCAAATGGCTTATTACCCAGTATTACACGTCTAATTCGAGGATTAAACGGTTGCGTGTCAGCACCGTGAGCGGGTAAATGCGTCTGCCCTTCTGGAGAAGGAACGAAAGCGTAGAATCGAAACCGGCCAGCAGAGCCCGTTCCAGACTCGTCTCCGCCAGCTCACGAATCTTATCCACGCCGGGAAAATCCCTTCCGGGCTCCATATAATCGGCCAGACAGACGACCTTCTCCAGGACGGACATGTTTTCCCTGCCGGAAGTATGGTAGCGGATGGCATTCAGCACATCTTCGTCCTCCACACCAAAGCGGGTAGAAGCGATCCAAGCTCCGGCATGAGCATGCCACATCTCTTTGTCGAAGGACAAGACGTCCGTCTGAAACCCGCTTTCGCGAATCGCATCGGCCTGCTTCTCTACGGGCCAGTATTTGCACACATCGTGCAAAATCGCGGCCGTGTCCGCTTTCTCCTCATCCGCGCCGAACCGGCGGGCCAGGATAACGGACGTTTCCATGACACCGAGAGTATGCCGCCACCGTTTTTCGGGCATTTCCTCTCTTACAGTTTTCATCATCTCTTCACGATTCATACAAACCCATCCCTTCGATATAATCGTGTACGGGTGCCGTGACGAGATAGCGGACGGACCGGCCTTCCCGCCTCCGGGTCCGAATATCCGTGGAGGAAATGTCCAGCAGCGGCATCGGAGCGAGACGGACACCCTGCCGGATGAACGCCGGCAGCGCATCCGGATGAAGCTCGAAGCCCGGTCTTCGCAGACCGATAAATCCGATCATCTTCATGATCTCTCCGATGTCACGCCACTTGGGCAGATACTCGACCATATCGGCTCCGATGATGTAGTAAAATTCGTGCTCCGGGTAGAGGACTTTCAGCTCCCGGATCGTATCGACGGAGTACGAAACCCCGCCTTTCCGGAGTTCATGATCGAACGGACGGAAAGCGGGATTGTCCGACACGGCGCGGCATACCATCTCCCAGCGCTGCCCGGCCGAAGCCTTGGGGGCATTCGGTTTATGCGGCGGCACGTTGGCGGGCATATACCACACTTCGTCCAGCCCGCAGGCGGTACGGGCGCATTCTCCCGCAACCAGGTGGCCGGTATGCACCGGATCGAAGGTCCCGCCCATGATTCCTATCCGCATGTCGCCACCTCCTCCGGCGGTCCGCCGTGATTTTGCACCGGTCCGGTGCCGTGAGCTGCATGTACGCAGACTTCTATAAAAGCCGGCATCCGGTCCGATATTTTACCGAGTAAGCACCCGTCCGTTCAGGACTTCGGCAGCTCGATCTGTTTGTTGTCGCGCGATTCTTTATAAAGGACAATCGTACGGCCGATAACTTGAACCAGCTCGGCGCCCGCGCCTTCCGCCAGTTCTCTGGCCACTTCCTTGCAGTCCGCCTCGTAGTTGTTGAGTACCGAGATTTTCATTAACTCGCGAACCTCGATCGCTTCCACGATATGCTGGATCAAATGCTCGTTCACTCCGCCTTTGCCTACTTGAAAGACCGGATTCAAATGGTGCGCCAGTGAGCGCAGATGTCTCTTTTGTTTTCCTGTTAGCATAACTTCTGATTCCCTCAATTCCCGATAAATGATTGCTCTACGGCCTGCCGCATCGCCGCTGCAGGCGCAGGGACGCCGGTCCAGTATTCGAACGCGTAGGCCCCCTGATAAATAAACATGCCGAGTCCGCCGTGAGTGACGGCCCCTCTCGCTTTGGCTTCTTTTAAAAACCGGGTTTCCAGCGGGTTGTAAACGAGATCGCTGACAATCGCGCCTTCCCGGAGACGGTGACCGTCCAGATCCAGAGGCATCTCTTCGATATTCGGGTACATGCCCGACGAAGTCGAGTTGATGATCAGATCCGCGTCACTGATAATGTTTCCTAATTCGTGGAGCCCCATGCCGACGGCGCTCGTTTCGGAGCGGACGGCAGCGGCGAGCTCCCCGGCTTTCTCCGCCGTCCGGTTGGCGATCGCGATAAACGACGTGCCTTCCTTCGCCAGCGCATATGAAATCCCCCGGGCCGCTCCTCCCGCTCCGATCAGCAGTACTTTTTTGCCGCGGAGATCCAGGCCCGTTTCTTCTTTAAGCGAACGGACATACCCGATCCCGTCCGTGTTGTAGCCGATCAGTTTGCCGCCGCGGTTAACGACGGTGTTGACGGCGCCGAGCGCTTGTGCGTCCGCGTCAATCTCATCAAGATACTGCATCACGTTGACTTTATGCGGAATCGTTACGTTGACTCCGCCGAAACCGAGCGCTCGGATACCGGCAACGGCCTCTTCCAGCTGCCCCGGCAGCACGTGAAACGCGGCATAAGCCCCGTTGATGCCCGTTTCACCGAAGGCCCGGTTCATCATAATCGGAGAGCGGGAGTGCCTCACCGGATCTCCGAAAACTCCGTACAGAATCGTACCGCTGTCCAAAGACGGCTTGTTACCCATGGTCGGTCTCTCCCCCGTACAATGTTTATATGCCGGACTTTTACAGACGAAAAGTCCCTGACCTTTCTAGCGTCCGTTTAAATAAGCGACTCGCGCTGGACGATTTTGACGCCTTTCGGCACATGAACGGCCAGTTCCGCGCCCGCTTCGCTGTTAATTTTGATCCAGCCGAGGCCGGAGATCAGCACATCGAGCTTTTTGCCTTTCGAAATGTGAATCGTCTGTTTGACGAGCGGAGGAAGCTCTTCCAGATCCTTCGCCGCAGGCGGGACAAGCAAAGTCCCCTTGTGGTTCGCGTACAGCTCGTCCGCTTTTTCCAGTTTGGTGCGATGGATGGGAACGGCTCCCGAAGAGTAGATCGTAAAGGACTGACGTTCGCCGCGGACAAAATCAAACCGGGCTAACGATCCGAAGAACAGGGTTTGTCCTTCGTTCAATTGATACACCATGGGCTTAAGCGGCTTGTTCGGCATCAGCTTGCCCAGATCTTTCTTGGAGACAAGCTCCGTCAGCCGGTGCTTGTACACGATTCCCGGCGTATCGATAATAAAATGTCCGTCATCGAGCGGAATCTCGACCATATCGAGTGTCGTGCCCGGATATTGGGAAGTGGTCAGCTCCGAGTCCAAATCGCTGTAATCGGAAATAAGCCGGTTGATGAGCGTGGACTTGCCCACGTTGGTCGCTCCGACGACGTAGACATCTTTGCCGTTACGGTGTTCGTCCACCGCCTGAAGAACCCGGTCGAATCCCATGTTCTTCTTGGCGCTGCAAAGGACAACCTCCACAACCTTCAAGCCTTGTTCCTTGGCCTGCTTGCGGACCCAGTTCACGATCCGGTTCCAGTTGGTCACTTTCGGAAGCAGGTCGATTTTGTTGACGACCAGCACGATCGGATTGCCTCCGACGAAACGGGCCAGACCGCTGATCAAGCTGCCTTCGAAGTCGAAAATATCGACGATATTGATGACGAGCGCTTCTTTGTGCCCCACGTGCCCGAGCAGCTTCAGAAAATCGTCCTGGTTGAGCGTAATGCTCGACGCTTCATTATAGTTCTTGATGCGGAAACAGCGCTGGCAAATAACCGGTTCTTTCTCGAGAGCCTGCGCGGGGATGTATCCGAGCGCCTGAGGATCTTCGAGCTGAAGCTTGACACCGCAGCCTCCGCAATGGATAACTTCTTCCTGGGTCATGAATCCTCCTTAAAATTGAACGGCGGGAGCTTCCCGTCAAGCGTTGTTCCCCCGCAAGCAAAGTGAAGCTTTCCCGTGAAGGAAAGCTTTATTTATTCTTCGAGATGTAATTGTTGGCCAGCTTCTCGATGCGCCGGTTGATTCGTGTAAAGAAACCTTCATCATGGATGGAGATAGGCGCAACAAGAATGGTATATAAACCGAGCCGGTTCCCTCCCAGCACGTCTGTCAGCATCTGATCACCGATCACAACCGTCTGCTCTGCAGTTGTATCCATCAGTGCCAATGCTTTGCGAAAGGCCGTGTTCGTCGGTTTGCGCGCGGCATGAATGAACGGGATAGACAGCGGCAGGGCAAATGCGGATACCCTTGTTTCCTGGTTGTTCGATACGATGACGACCTTGAAACCGAGCTGCTTCACATGCCCGAGCCAATTCACGAGCTCCGGTGTCGCATCGGCCACCTTGGCACCGACAAGCGTGTTGTCGAGGTCCGTGATGATCCCGCGGATTCCGCTCTGCCAAAGCTCCTCCAGATTGATATCGTAAATCGTCTGCACGAATTGTTTCGGCACCAGTTTTTTAAACAACAGCGTCACCCCAACCTCTTTCGAATCTATAGGAACTATACCATACATGTCCAATTCCTTGCAAAAAGAAAAAGGAAGCGTTTCAGGCCGTGGCCGGACGGGAAATTCCCGTATTCTCAGCATTCCCTTGCCGCCGCCCGTTCCATTCACGGGCCGGTGCATGCCCCGGATTCTTCCTGCCGGAACTAAAAAAGCCGTCTTCCGGTTAACGGAAAACGGCCTTTCTCTTGCGCTTCACAAGCCGGCCGGCAGTTGCGTGCCGGTCCTATTTCATCTGGTCGCGCAGTCGTTTCACATGGCCCTGAACAGCCTCCAAATCCTGCTCGGTTACGGATGCCCGGCTGTACTTGGCCTTCTCGAACATGGCGAGAACCGGCGAAAGCTCGCCTGACAGCCAGTTGCTCTGGGCCATCCAGCGGGAAGCGGCTTCGCGGAACGTTTCATGCTCGAAACGTTCGTATCCTTTGCGCCTTCCGTACCGCAGAAGCCGGTTGACCTCCTGGATGACTCCCTGTGCGTAATTGGCCGCTTTGGGGTCCCGGCCGAACGGAGGAAGCAGCTTCTTGCCGCCGCTCAGCCGGATGGCCGATACGACGGCGGCCGTAAGCAGAACGAGACCGCTGAGCGTGTACAGCACATAACGGACCCAAGGAGCCGCGCCGGTTTGCGTCTGTTCCGTCTTCGCTTCGGCCGGTGCCGGAGTCGGCATCTCGGTCGCCGCCGACGATTCGGGCGCATACGACTGCGGCAGAGAAAAGCCGGCGGTCGGCTCGAACGGCAGCCAGCCGTAGCCCTCGAAATAAACCTCGACCCAGGAGTGGGCGTCGGAATTTCGGACGGTGTAGGTGCCCTCCGCGTCCGGGTCGGACATGCCGCCCGTGAAGTTCCCGAGACCGGCGGGACGGCCGTTATCGGAAGAACCGGACGCGTAGCCTTTGACCCAGCGGGCCGGAATGCCGAGCGACCGGGTCATCACGACCATCGCCGACGAATAGTAGTCGCAGTAGCCTTCCTGGATTTCGAACAGGAAGCGGTCGACGAAATCTTTGCTTTTCCCCTTGGATACGTCGGGAGTATTCGTATACGGGTACTTGCTGGACAAGTAAAGCTCCAGCTCATGCACCTTCTCGTAGGCGGTCGGGGCTTCCTTCGTCACGTCTCTGGCAAGCTCCGTCACCCTCTCGGGCAGCCGGTCGGGAAGCTGGAGATAATCATTCCATTCGGACCGGTTCAGCTTGCTCATATCGACTTTCTTGAGCCCGCTTAAATCGAGCAGCGGGATATTGGACACGAGCTCGTACTGCTTCGGGTAGTTCGATTTCGCGTTAAACCGCAGCTCCGCCTGGCGCGCGGACCACCGGAGCGACCCGAGCCGATCGGGATCGGAACGTGTTCCGTCGGGACCCTCCTCCCGAATGTCCACCTTCGACATCGGATAAGCCCCGAACAGCACCGGGTAGACTTCGCCATTGCGCATTTTGACCGTCTGCTTCACTTCTTCGGTCTTCAGCTTGGACGTGTCGATGCCGGTATCCGCGGGAAGCTTGCCGCTGGAGTCCACGGAGCTCTGGCGGGCCCGTCTGTCCGCCGGGCTGGCTTCCCAGCCGCTGCCGGTGTACAAAGCCCGTGTCTCTCCGCGGTAATATGTGCGGCTCGTCGTGTCAACGGTGAAAACCGGCGTGTAATCGTACTGGAACTGCCCGCCAAGCTGGGCGTCGCTGCGGCTGTAGCCCGACGATTTCAGCAGCGGATCGTTCGGGTCCTGGACCATCGTCCGGCCGGAATCGTCGCTGCTTGGCAGGAATGTTACGGCTTCGCCGTTGTACTGCCGCCAGGCCGTATACGGATCGGTGAGAACCGGATCGACCGCCGGCACGAGCGCTCCCAAGGTGAGCGTCAGAGCGATAATCAGCACGACCGGTACGATCAGAGGGCCCGGATTGTCCGAAAGCCGTTTCCAGCTTTCGGGCGCTTTATTTTTAAGCTGGGATAAATGCCGGACGACAAGCATGCACAATCCGCTGAAAATGACCGCCGCAACCTGCGGCCATAACTGCAGGGTGCTGAACGAATCGCGGACGCCGAAAAACAGAATGGCCAAAATGACGATAAAAGAAATCCACAGTTTGGACCGGGACGCCCACATGGCCATCAAGAACACCCACCAGGCGGCAAGCCCGAACCATAAATAAGGGAATAATTGCGAAACGTTGGCTTGAAACCACTCTACCGGACCGTCCATCTGGGACAACGGGACAAACCGGTATTGAAGCACAACCGCGTGAACGACCAGCACCAGGACGATCTGCAGAAGCTCACGGACCAGATGATGAATCCGCGGGATGAAGAACGTCGCGCAGACCGCAATCAGTGTCCAGTTTACGGCTTTCAGCGTTTCGGGCAGCCATAATCCGTCCTCGCGGGAAATCCATCCGGTGAACTGGAATAAAAACAGCAGGACGAAGAGGGCCATCCACTTCTTCGTTCCGTCTTCGCCGGCCATAAACCGGAAAACGTTCCAGATGCTACGCATAAATCTTCGTCCCTCCTCCCAGCACAGCCGGCAGCTCCGTCAGCGTGTGCACGCCGTAGCCCATAAAACCGAGGCTGTGCAGGCGGCGGACCCACATGTCCGTAGAGCTTCCCTTGGCGCCGCAGACGCACAGGTGACAGGCGAGCATGCGCTGTTTGTCGGTCCAGTGGAGCAACGACAGGAGATCGGGGTTTTTGGCCGGCGTAATATAAACGACCAGCGCTCCCGGCGAGAACATGCCGTCCGCATTGTTGACCACCTGCTGCAGGGGACGGAAGCCGTCCGGCTCCACTTCCACCAGGTGATCCATCAGGACGTCCTCATGACGGGCGCCGGTCTTGGGCACGGCCATCAGGGATTCGCGGCCGGAAGAAACGAGCCCCACCGCGATGTTTCTCTGCGTGCCGAAATGCAGCAGGGAAGCGGCGGCGGAAACCGCCAGCTCGAACTCGGCGGCACTGCCGTAATTCTGCTTGCTCCGGTCGAGCACGATGACCATCTTCGGGAGGGTTTCCCGCTCGAATTCCTTCGACTTCCACGTGCCCGTACGCGCCGTGGCGTTCCAGTGGACACGTGAAAGCCTGTCCCCGTGAATATACTCTCTCACGCCGTTGATCTGCGTCGTTTCCCGCTGCATCCGGGCGGTTACGGAGTGATGCCTCGCCCCGCGCGGGGACTGGGAGAACTGCGCCCAGTGGCGGATCTCGATCATCTGGGGCATCACGACAAAGCCGTACGGAAGCTGGACGCTGCCTTTGTGCTCATAAAGCCCGAAGACATCTTCCGTCGCGAATTCCGCGCGCTCCAGGGAATAATGACCCCGGCGCAGGGGCGGCGTTTTGTAAACGAACTCCCCTTTGCGCATCCAGTTCAAGACTACGGAGCCCTTCATTACGGTCCGCTCCCCGCTGCTTCGCACCAGTTCGTCTTCGATAAGAAGGTACGGGATAGGCCAGACGCCGGGAACCTGAATTTTAAGCTTGATCTGGAGAGACTGACCCGCCTGGACCTTGCCGGTTCCGTCCGCAGCCGATATTTCGCGCACCGCCTGCGTCTGGCGGATACCGCTCCATTTTCCGAGCACGAGATACGCGGAGAGCAGGCACACGACGGCAAACAGTGTGGAAGCGAGCTTACCGCCCTGAAACAGCAGAAACATCAGACTGGCGAAGAACAGAAAGGATAATATCAGGGTAGCCTGTCTTCCCTTCTGAGCGGCGGTAGGTTTGAAAAGCTTCATTTCGCCTTCTCCAGCCTGACGGGCACTTTCGTAAGCGCCAGTATCGAAGCGAAGACGGAACGGGAGGTTTCTCCTTCCATCCGGGCTTCAGAAGATAAAATAATTCTGTGCCCCAGAACGTAAGGGGCCAAATATTTTACATCGTCGGGCAGGACATAGTCGCGGCCGTTCAAGTAGGCGTATGCTTTCGACGCCTGAACGAGCGCCAGCGTAGCGCGCGGGCTGGCTCCCAGCTCGACGGCCGGATGCTCCCGGGTGCCGCGTGTAATGTCCACCAGATACTTCGCGATGCCGTCGTCGAGGTAGACCGACCGCACCTCTTCCTGCATGCTGAGAATCTGCTCCGTATCGACAACCTCGTGAAGCTGCTCCATCGGGTGCTCTTTGCTTTGCGACGCGATCATCTGAAGCTCCGTCGCGCTGTCGGGGTACCCGAGGCTGAATTTGATCATAAAGCGGTCAAGCTGGGCTTCCGGGAGCAGATACGTGCCTTCGAAATCAATGGGATTCTGGGTCGCGAGAAGCATAAACGGACGCGGAAGCGGGTACATTTCGCCGTCTACCGTCACGTGATGCTCTTCCATCGCTTCCAGGAGAGCCGACTGGGTTTTGGTAGTGGCGCGGTTGATTTCGTCGACAAGCAGAATGTTGGCCATAACGGGACCGGGGCGGAAAAAGAAGGCTTCGTTCTTCGGATGATAGATCGAAACGCCGGTAATATCGGTCGGCAGAAGATCCGGGTTGCACTGGATTCTGCGGAATTGGCCTTGTATGGAGCGGGCGAGGGATTTGACGAGCACCGTCTTCCCCGTCCCGGGCACATCTTCGAGAAGCACGTGACCGCCGGCAAGAAGTGCGGTTAACAGCAGCATGATTTCTTCGCTTTTGCCTAATATACATGAATCCAAATTGGATCTGATTCTGGAAATCTCAGTCATATGAGGTTGGGACACGGCAGCCATTCGGTACGAATCCTCCTTCGGATAAACAGGGTTTGAAGTCCTATTTTTTATATTACAGGAAAGTAGAAAGCGAGTACAACAAAACCCCTTCTAAATTTATTAAAAAACCGACAGTTGGTGGAAAAGAAGCTAAAAGGAGCAAACGCCCGCGGGTTTTGTTACGGGAGGGTGACCGTAAGGTAACAGCTGGATTACGAACGGGTGACGAAGGAATGACAGAGGAAGGAATGAATATTGAAAGAGCAAGGAAAGAAGCTAATGAAAAATGAAAGAGGAAGGATAAATCCCGAACAACGCGAAAAGCACCCCGTTTCCCGAGAAAACGGAGTGCTTGTTTTACGGCTGCGCTTCAGCCTTTGGGTCGGACGAACAATGCGGCGAGGAACGAGAAGATGATCGCCGCCGAAATACCGGCGCTCGTCACTTTGAATATCCCCGTCACGATGCCGATCCAGCCGCTTGTCTGGATTTCACTGATGGCGCCGTGGACCAGCGCGTTGCCGAAGCTTGTGATCGGCACGCTGGCGCCGGCGCCCGCAAAACGGACGAGGGGCTCGTACAGCCCGAAGCCGTCCAGAATCGCTCCGGCCACGACGAGCGTCGTCATCGTATGAGCCGGCGTCAATTTGCCGAGGTCCAGCAGGAGCTGGCCGATGACGCAAATCGCCCCGCCGACGAGAAATGCCCATAAAAACTGCATGATTAAAGTCCCTCCTGTCTTTCTATCGCGACCGCATGGGCAATGCACGGAATGGATTCCCCCTGCTGATACGACAGCGGGGACAGCAGGGCCCCGGTGGCGACGACAAGCAGGCGGCGGATTTCTCCCTGCTCCATTCTCTTCAGCAGGTGGCCGTAAGTGACGACGGCCGAACAGCCGCAGCCGCTGCCCCCGGCTTGCACGCCCTGCTTTTCGATATCGTAGATCATGAGGCCGCAGTCGCTGAACGTGGTGCTGTTCATGGCAATCCGCTGCTCCTTCAGCAGCTCGTTAACGATCTGAAAGCCGACGGTGGCGAGGTCTCCCGTGACGATCATATCGTAGTAGTCGGGGGAGCGTTTCATATCCCGGAAGTGAGCGGTGATCGTGTCGGCCGCAGCCGGCGCCATCGCGGCCCCCATGTTGAACGGATCCGTGATGCCCATGTCGATTACCTTGCCGATCGTGGCGGACGTAACGACGGGCCCCGCACCTTTCGCGGCCACGACGGAGGCTCCGGCACCGGTGACGGTATACTGCGCCGTAGGGGGCTTTTGGGAGCCGTATTCCGTCGGGTAGCGGAACTGCTTCTCCACGGTGCAGTTGTGGCTGCACGTGCCGCTCAGGACGTAGTCCCCGCCTCCCGACGCGACGATCAGCGAGGATACGGCGAGGCTTTCCATCGAGGTGGAGCAGGCGCCGAACACGCCCAGGTAAGGAATCGCCAGCGTCCGGGCGGCGAAGCTGCTGGAAATAATCTGATTCATGAGATCGCCGCCGACGTAGAACTGGATCTGATCCTTCTGGAGTCCCGCTTTCTTGATCGCGAGGTTGGCCGCGTCTTCCATCAGCGCCTTCTCCGCCTTTTCCCAGCTCTTCTGCTTCAGGGTATTATCCTGATGGATCAGGTCGAAGTCGTTGGCGAGCGGCCCTTTGCCCTCATCCGGACCGACAACCGTGGCGGTAGAGATCAGGACGGGAGGCTTGCGGAATTCCCAGGATTGTCCTTTGCGAATAATCAATGTGCACCGCCTCCGAATATCAGAATAAAGATGCCGACGAAGAAGGCCGCCACGACGCCGAACACGATGACGGAACCGGCCAGCTTGAACATGTTGCTGGCAGTGCCGAGAATAAGCCCCTCACTGCGGTGTTCAATGGCGGCGGAGCACATCGAGTTGGCGAAGCCCGTGACCGGCACGGCCGTTCCCGCCCCGGCCCACTGGGCGATTTTGTCGTACACGCCGAGGGAGGTCAGGATGACGGAAAGGAGGATCAGGACCGCCACCGTCGGATTCGAAGCGGCTTCCTTGCTGAAGCCGAACACTTTCTCAAACAGCATCATGAGCGCCTGTCCGATGATGCATATAAAACCGCCCACAATGAAGGCGCGGATACAGTTGGCGACGACCGGCCTTTTCGGTTCGTTTTTTTTCGCTATAGCCTGGTACTGCTGCTGGGTCAATGTCGCGTTTTTCTTTTTCTGATTGGCCACTGCCTATCCTCCTCTTCTTATTCCGTCCCGTTCGTGCTTTTTCCGCCGCCCGAAAGCTGCTTGAGCACCCCCCGCAAGGACGATGCCGTCTGCTCGTACTTGATGCGGGCATTGAGATCGGTCGCGGAATTCGCAAACGAATCCAAATCAGCCGTGCATTGGCGAAGTGTGGAGATCAGCTCCACCTGGGGCTTCTCCTGACTGATTCCTCTTGAATCGTCGTACAAATCGACGTAAAGCTTATTTTGATCGCCTATCTGAGCGAGAAAAACATTGTCCGCGGTCGCGTTTATTTTAGCCAATTGTTTAGTCAGCCATTCCCTTGTAAGCGAGGAGGCGGCCAGCTCGTCATCATCGACGACCCCGTCCACGATAACCGTGTGCGGAAGCTTGTCGGGGCCCATTTTGAGTCCAAGATCTCCGGGCGTAAGCGGCTGCTTCTCTTTCTTGAGGAGAACGCTGAGGTCTCCGCTGGCCTCCAGCATGGCGAATTCGACGTCCGCCACCTGAAAAACGCTCTTCGTGCGGAGCTGTTCCATAAGTTCGTCTGCGGTGTACCGCTCCCTCTTCAGCTCATTTTCGAGTATGCGCCCGTTACGGATAACGACCGTTCCTTTTCCTTCAAAAAAATGGCGGAGCCATTTGCTTTTCAGCGTCGTGATCTCCAGAAAAAACGGCACGAGAAACCAGACCGCCAAAGCCGCGATGCCGTGCAGATAGTGGGCTTCGATATCGGTTGACAGAAAACCCGCGAGTTCTCCCAGCGTAATGCCTGTTACGTATTCGAAAAAAGAAAGCTGGGAAATTTGTTTTTTTCCCAAAAAACGGGTGATGGCGAAAAGAATGGCGACCGCGCCGAGCGACCGCAGCATGATGACTCCAATACCTTCCATGGCTTAACCTCCTCACTTAACCAGAGCAGTTGAATTGCATGATTCTCCATAGCATGTCCGCAGCGGGAACAGGTATGAAAGGAAGACGATGGAAAAACAAAAAAACAGCTTCGCCGGAAGCTGTTTTCCGTTGTGCCGGTTATCAGAAAAGGTACAAGATCGCCACGAGCAGCAGAAACAAGACGAGTATAATCAGTATATTCAGGTTCACAGCCGTTTCTCCTTAAGCGGGAATTGAAACATGGAACATCCAGGAATACCCCATTATATGCGTCCAGCGCGGCAGATGATTGTTCGTAAGGTGATGGCCGTTCCGCCTATTTTATAAAAATGGAATATTGGCCCCGGCACAAACACACAAACGCACATAGGATAAAGGGCGAATATCCAAAATCAGAAGGAGGAGGCTCCTCTTGTCTTTTCCCAGCGACAGTCAGTTTTTTCCCGTCACTATAAACGGCGTTCCCGTTGGAGATCCGGCCGGGGATGAGAATCCCGCCAGCACGGACATCGTCGGAAGCGCCCAGTTCCCGGCCGCCTTTGTATCGTACGATACGAATTTTGTCTATTTCCGTCTGAGACTGAACGGAGATCCCCGGGCTAAAACCGGGTTTGACAATTTTGCCTGGGGGGTTCTTTTTAACACGGACGGTAACCCGTCCACCTACGAATGGGTGCTTGCCGTCAACGGCCTGAACTCCACCCTGGAGCTTATCGAAAACAGAATAAAAGTGCCGAACACGTTCAACGATCCCGCCGAAGGCATCGACGGAAAAGGAGCCCCTAATTATACGCGGCCCATCATTAACTTTGACATCGCGCGAGTTAAACCGACCGGTGACGGTTCCCGTTTTGGCGGAAATGAAGATTATTTCCTTGATTTTTTCATTCCGGCTTCCGTTCTGTTCGGAACGCTCGGGATCACGAATCAGACGCCCTTGCAGTTTATTTTTTTCACCTCTACGAACAGCAATAACTTCAATAAAGACATTCTGATTACGGCAGGCAGCACATTCACGGGAGGTTTCAGCGATCCCGATCCGCCGCAGGACTTTAATGCCCAGGCAAAACTTGTTCTGGTGAAAGCCTTGACCTCTGCCCCGGGAGCAAGCGTCCTGGCCGGGCAGGTGGCCTCCTATACGGGAACCCTGTCCATATCGAATACGGGAAAAAGCCAGGCCAACGCCGTGCTGGTCACGGATGCGTTCGGACTCGATACGGTGTCCTCGCTGACCGTCTCCGCCGTAACCCAGGGGCTTTCGACGGTTAATCTGCTGGGCAGATCCATCAGCTGGAACGCGGGGAATCTTGCGCCCGGCCAGACCGTGACGCTTACCTTTACCGTGCAGGGTGCTTTCCTGACTGCCGGAAGCGGCAGCCGCGTCCTGAATACGGCTACGGGAACCGGATTCGACAGTCTGACCGGGCAGGTCATTACAGCCGGACCGGCAACGGCTTCTATAGCCGTCGTTACGGCCGGCGGCGTAACAGGCACCATCTTCAACGGGATGACCGGACTGCCACTTGCCGGCGCCGCCGTGCAGCTTACAAACGCCCAGACTCAGGTTCCGGTCACCCAAACAAGCGGAACCGGCGGGGCGTACGGTTTCTCCAATCTGGTGCCGGGAACATACAATCTTACGGTTTCTTTTGACAGCTTCGTGTCCCAAACCGTACCGGTTACGATTAGCGCCGGAACCGTTACTCCGCTGGACGTTACCCTGCGGCCACAGCCCGCTTCACTCAGCGGCACTGTCGCCGATCAGGCGGGAAACGTTCTTCCCGGAGCCGTCGTCCGCGTGAAATCCCCATTCGGCGCCATCATCGCCGAAACGACTGCAAACGCGGCGGGCCAATACCAGCTTTCGGTTCCCGCGGGAACGTATACGGTGATCGCGGCCGCGAACGGCTTCCAGTCCGAAGTCCGCACCTTGCAGCTTCAGCCGGCCCAGAGTGTGTCCGCGTCGTTTAGTCTCGCGGCTCTGCCCGGAACCGTAAGCGGCGTGATCACCGTCGCCGGCACCGGGACACCGCTTCCGGGAGCTCTCGTGGAAGCCTTGAACGAACGGGGCCAGCAGATCGCTACCGCCGTCAGCGCCAATGACGGTTCGTACACGATAAACAGTCTTGCGCCGGGGAATTACCGTATCCGCGCCAGCGAAGCCGCATTCACGACGGAAATAGCCGGTGCATCGGTTCTTGCGGGGCAGACGACGACCGTCAACATCGGCCTGAATCCCGCTCCGGGCACGCTCACCGGCCAGGTGACGGACGCCTCCTCGGGTCAACCGCTGGGCGGCACCGTCGTCCGTGTCGTGACGGTTGAAGGGATCACCGCGGCAACCGCGGTTACCGATGCTTCCGGAGCTTATGTCATCAACAGCTTGCAGCCGGTCAATTATACAGTCACGTTCAGCGAAACGGCGTATGCCAGCCAGACGACCGGCGTCTCGATTGCGCCCGGCACCCAAAGCGTGCTGAATATCGCGCTGAACCAGTTAGCGGGTTCCATTACGGGCCTTGTGACGGACCTGAACGGGAATCCTCTGGAAAATGCGGTCGTACGCATTTTCATGAACAGTTTTGTCGTCGCCACACTGAATGCCGATCAGAACGGACGCTTTGACATCCACGGGCTTGCTCCCGGTTCCTATATGGTCCGTGCCGAAACACCGGGTTACCAGCGCCAGCTGATCGGCGCCTTCATCGAGCCCGGGAAAACTGTCGAAGTCGGTTTCGCCCTGGCTCCTCTGCCCGGCGCTCTAACGGGAACCGTTACAGCCGGAGGGGCACCCGTACAGGGGGCGGTCCTCGTGGTGCGCCAGACGGACAACAGCGTGATCGGACGGACGATTACTTCCTCCGACGGCACCTTCGTATTGGAGGAGCTTGCGCCGGGAACTTATACGGCCGCCGTTTTTGCCGACGGGCTGCAGACGCAGATCAAAGGATTCAGCATTACCCCCGGCCAGACGACAACCGTCTCCTACAACCTGGTGCCCTTGCCCGGAATTCTGTCGGGAGTTGTGCTCAACGCCTCCACCGGACTGATCCTCGCGGACATTCCCGTCGCGGTACGCATTGTGGACACGAACGGACTGGTAATCCAGAGTTTGTTTACGGACCAGTTCGGCGCATTTACGGCGCCAAACCTGGCACCGGGCAGCTATACGGCGATACTGTCCTCCACCGGCTTTCAGACGGACCTCGTCAGCTTCCTGATTACGGCGGGGCAGACGACATCCGTCAGCGCCAGCCTGATTCCGAACCCCGGACAAATCAGCGGGACGGTAACCGCAGCCGACTCGGGCACGGGAATTTCCGGCGCTTCCATCCGTATCAGCAACTATACGGGAACGCTGATCGCTACCGTGCTTGCCGACAGCAGCGGTTATTTCCGGGCGGAAGGTCTCGCTCCCGACACGTACATCGTTACGGCTTCCCAGACGGGCTTCCAGCAGGGCAGCGTCGGGGCGATCGTAAGCGCCGGTCAAACGGCGACGACCGCCCTCAGCCTCCTTCCGCTTCCCGGCTCGGTAAGCGGCGTGATCTCCCCCCTCGTGGACGGGACCGTTATCCAGATTTACGACCGGAACAACCTCCTGATCAACGAAGAGCTGGTCAATACGGGGAACGGGACCTTCCGGTTCGATTCGCTCGCGCCCGGCGCCTATATCGTGACGGCAACGCCGCCGGGTTACGCCGTTGCGAAAGCGGGAACTGTCGTGGAAGCCGGCCTGGAATCGAGCGTGACGCTCACTCTCTCCCCGCTGTTGTCGGTCCTCTCGGGCCGTGTCACGGATACTGCGGGCAGCCCGGTAAACACGGCCGTTATCCGGGTCCTGGACGGCAATGAAACCTTGCTGGGAACCGGTCATTCCGACGCAAACGGCGTATATGTCGTCGATAACATTCCCGCAGGCAATCATTTTCTGGTTGTAACGGCGCCCGGCTTCTCGACCGTTATTGTCGGTGTCGCAACGCTTCCGGGTGAAGATTCGGCGGGAATCGATATCCGCCTCGTTCCCAATCCCGGCGCCGTCAGCGGGCAAATAACGAACGCTTCGGACGGAAGTCCCCTGCCTTCCGCCACCGTCCTGATCCGCAGCGCGGACGTCAGCAATGTACTGATCGCGACGGCCACTACTTCCCTGTTCGGCAACTTCTTTGTAAGCGGGCTGGCTCCCGGCGCTTATACGGTAGTGGCCGAAGCGGAAGGGTACGCTGCGGGAACTTCCGGTGCCATCGTAATCAGCGACCAGGAGACCGCCGCCAGTCTCGCTCTACGGCCGCTGAGCGGCACTGTGACGGGTACGATCACGGACCGCTCGGGCGCAATCCTGCCCGGCTCGGAAACCCAGATCAAAATCTTCAACGAAGCGGGATTGCTCCTGTTCGCTTACCTGGCCGATGCGGACGGACGTTTCACAACGCCCGAGCTGCCTCCCGGCAGGTACGTCCTTACGGCATCCGCCCCCGGCTTCGCTTCCGCTTCCGAGCTCGTTACGGTTGCGGCCGGTACGGCAGGCACGGTCACACTCGTATTGATCCCGCAAAATGCGCTCCTGACCGGCAATGTCATCAGCCGGAGCGGCTCTGCTCCGGTGCCCGGAAGCATTGTCACGCTTCTTAACGCGGCCGGTCAAACCGTGGATCAATCGGTTACCGATTTAAGCGGGAATTTTGCGATCGAGAACGTAACCGCAGGAGTCTATACGCTGACTGTCACCAGCGACGGTTTCGGCAGCACGTCCCTCGGTGTCACACTCCAGCCGGGGCAAACGACTGCCGTTACCGTTCCGCTGGATCCGTCACCCGGCAGCGTCAGCGGCTTCGTCATCGACCGCACCACTTCGGCGCCCCTGGCCGGAGCGGACATCCGGATCGAAGATGCGGCCGGGGTGCCGGTCAATACGGTTCAAACCGACAGCAGCGGCTTCTATCTCTTCAATAATCTCAGTTCCGGAGATTATAAAGTGACCGCCGAAGCGGCCGGTTTCAGTTCGCAAAACGGTGGAGCTCCCGTAGCGCCCGGCCGGAATACCGACTACAGCTTCGCCTTGAGCCCGTTGTCCGCTTCTCTGTCCGGCACGGTAACCAGCGCCGCCGGGGCCAGGCCGCTTGCCGGTGTGCTCGTCGAGGTCCGGCAGCTCAACACGTACGGCACCGTCCTGACGGACACGACGACCGATACGGCCGGCCGTTATACGCTGACCGGCCTCCCGGCGGGCAATTACACGGCCGTGTTCAGCCTCTCCGGCTTCGGCCAGCAGACGGACGCCTTTAGCGCCGCACCGGGGCAAAATACGGTAGTGGATGCCGAGTTGTCCCCGACGTCAAACGATTTGAACGGGACGGTCGTGACTCCGCCAACCGTCCCCGTGTTTCCGCCTCCCCCGGTGGCGGACGTATACGACGACCGGAACACGCCGGTCGTGACGGTTCCGACGGACCCGTCCGGGCAATTCACGGCTGACGGGATAGCGGCCGGCGACTATACGGTTGTCGTGCAGAAGCCCGGCCTCTCATACAGTCAGCAGGTTGTAACGGTGGTTCCCGGCTTCACGCCGAATATCGTCCTCACTCCGGGAATCCCCGCACTGACCGTTACGGGCACCGTGACGGACGAATCGACCGGCAATCCGGTTCCCGGCGCTTCGGTCCAGATCCTCAACGAGAACTTGACGCCCGTTAAGCGGACGCTTACCGACGGAACAGGCGTGTTCCTGCTGAACAGCCTGCGCCCCGGAAGCTACACGATTACGGTGTCCAGTGAGCTCTTCGGCTCAAAATCGGCCGCGGCTTCCCTGGCTGCCGGGACCCCGGCTTCCCCGGTAACCGTGGCGCTGAACCCGGTATTCGGCACCTTGACGGGCACCGTGACGGACCGGAACGGACGGCTCTTATCCGGCGTGTTCGTCCAGATCTTCGATCCTTCCGGACTCTTCCTGAGAAGCGTGACGACAAGCAGCCGCGGCGTCTATACGGTCACCAACCTGGCTCCCGGCTTCTACACCGCCCGCTTCACGCTTGAAGATAAACAGCCGGCCGTGCGCACGTTAATCATTGCCGCAAATGAAACGACCTTTCTCAAGCTCGTCCTGGACGACGATTCGGAAGAATAAACGCAAAAAATCCCGCCGGTTGATCCGGCGGGATTTTTTGCGTTCTTTTTCACGGCATAAAAAGTTAAGGAGTTGGAAGGCGTTATCTGTTGGCCGCGGGCACCCAGTCCTTCACCCCGTTGTCTTCGAGAATCCCGAGCGTCACGTCCGCGATATCGGGATCTCCAAGCAGCTTGTCCCGCACGCGGAATTTGACATCATCCGCTTCGGCGAGCGTGAGACCCGGTTTCAGCTCGATCAAGCCTTCCACATGGTAGTAGCGGCCTTCCTGAAGAACACGCAGCTGATAAATGTCCGTCACAAGCGTCTCGGAAAAAATAATTCCGGATACCTTGTCCTCCACGTCCGGAGGCGCGGATACGCCGATGAGGCCGACCATATTGTCGTAACCGACGCGGAACGCGACGAATATCATCAGCAAACCGATCAAAATCGTCATCAACCCGTCAAGGGCGCTGAAATTCGTAAGCGAGGTAACGACCACCGCAATGAGGGCGAGCAGAGCTCCCGTTGTCGCAACGAGATCTTCGTAGAAGACGAGCCGCGTTGGAGGCGCCGCACGTTTCACGTGCTTGAAGGAGGCTTTGACGATTCCGAAGCCGGACGCTTCCGCCCTGGATTCTTTGATAACTTCCTTCATTGCTTTGTACAGCACGTAGCCGTCAATCACGATGGACAGGACGAGAACCGAAACATTCAGCCAAAATCCGTGGGATTCGGCCGGATGCTGCAGCAGGTGCAGCCCTTCTCTTATCGTTTCATAGGCCATGAAAGTGACGACGAGTACCGCGATCATGCAGAAGATGTTGATGACGCGGCCGAAGCCCGTCGGAAAGCGACGGGTCGCCTTTTTCTCCGCTAGCACGCTGCCCGTAAACACGAACATCTGGTTAACGGCGTCCGCAATGGAGTGCATCGTAGACGCGAACATAGCGCCGCTCCCCGTCAGCGAGGCCGCAACTCCTTTTACGATCGCAATAATCGTATTCCCGAGGGCCGCCGTAGCCGAAGACATATTTCCTTTCTTGATCAGGTCCAACCAATTCGTGCGTTCAGCATCCGGGCTCATAAGAAAATGAATCCTCCTAAGTAAAAAGATAGTTAGGGATAGGTTACCACGAAACCATTCCGCCAAATCACCCTTACGCGGGACGGCTAATAGCGGTTTCATTGCCAAACGAAAAAAATCCCCTTTCGTTTGGCAGGCTGCGGGCAAGTGGACCTTGCCGGCAGCCGTGCAGCAGAAAGGGGATAACCTGCGTCCGGCCGGTCAGCTCCAGACGTTCTGTCTTTCCTTGGACTGGATCGCTCCCGACGGGTCCAGATCCACTTCGTCGTCGGCCGCCGAATCGTCGGCCCGCAGCCCGAACCGGTCGTGGGCGCTGACATCCTCGAAAATTTTCAGCGGTATCGTGTCGTCGGCGGACTTGCCGCCTGTCGTCACATCTTCAAAAGCGGACTGCCGGATTTCGCCGCCCCGGGTGTCCGTCAAGCCTTCGGCTCCCGGCCCGGATTTTGCCGCCGTGTCCGCCTGCCCGTTACTTTCGGTCTGCCTGTTCAATGCGCATTCCTCCTTGTCATCGTCGTCGCTGTCCCCGCGGAAAAGGTTCCCGGAGATAGGGTTCCCGGCTGCGGAAAATGCTACTCCCGGTCGAAGCTCCCGGCGTGTGTTCCCGGCTTCATACGACGGCGGTCATACGCCGCCGGCTGCCCGCTTCGCACGCCCTTTCCCTTACCCGGCTTATTTGAAACCGGTCATGGCGATGCCGCGGATAATCTGCTTCTGAAACAGCAGAAATACCGCAAGGAGAGGCAGAATCGAAACAGCCGCTCCGGCCATGATTAGCGTCCAGTTCCCGCTGTCGCCCGATTCGCTGGAAAAGAACGCGAGCCCGACGGGAATCGTCAGCTGTTCCGGCGTTTGCGTAACGATCAGGGGCCAGATAAACGCGTTCCAGCTGCCCAGAAACGTTAAAATGCACAGCGTTGCCAGCGCCGGCTTGACCAGCGGAACGACCACCCGGAGCAGGATGCCCCACTCGCCCATGCCGTCGATGCGGGCCGCGTCGAGCAGATCGCGCGGGACGGATTCCATGAACTGCTTCATGAGAAAAATGCCGAACGCGGAAATGAGGCCCGGAAAAAGAATACCCAGGTACGTATCGACCAGCTCCAGCTTGGCCGCAAGCAGATACCACGGGATGATCAACATTTCCGTCGGAACCATCAGCGTGCTCAGAATTCCGACGAAAATGACGGTTTTACCCGGAAACGTGAATTTCGCCAGAATGTATCCGACCACGGTATCGAAAAAGCAGACGGAGACCGTCGTAATGACGGCCACGATCAGACTGTTGACGATCCAGGTCGTATACAGCGTCTCCGTGAAAAGCGTCCGGATATTGTCCAAGGTCGCCTCCGGGGGAATCAGGCTCAGCGAAAACACATCCTGCGGCGTTTTCAGCGTGGTGGCGATCATCCACAGAAAGGGGAACACCATGACGGCCGCACCTGAGCCCAGCAGGAAATAGGCCGGAAAGGCGGACGGGCGGATACGGATGCCGTTCCGGGCAGTGCTCCTGACGGTCTTGCCGCCGTCCCGCCTCCGGATTCCCGCATGCTCCGCAGCCCAATCATATTTATTCATGGCCGTCCTCCTTTAAGATTCGACTTCGCGGTTTAGCGTTTTGAGCTGCAGCAGCGATAAGAGAAGAATAAGGAGGAACAGGACGACGGTCGCCGCGCCCGCCTGGCCCATATTGAACTGCTTGAAGGCCAGCTCGTAAATATAAACCGCCACTGATTTCGTGGAGTTAAGCGGCCCGCCCCCCGACGTCATGTTCAAAATCTGGGTGAAAGACTGCAAATACGAAATACTCGCGATAATGACGGAAAACAGCAGGACCGGATTCAACAGGGGAAGCGTGATATGAACGAATCGCTGCCATGCGCCCGCTCCATCAATGGCGGCCGCTTCCTCGTATTGTTTCGGGATACTTTCCAGACCTGTCAGGAAAATCAGCATTTGAAAGCCGAGGTTCTGCCAGATCATAGCGGCGGTGACGATAAAAATAGCCTGGTCCGGCGAGCCCAGAAACAGCTGGGACGGCAGACCCATTTTGAGCAAAAGGCCGTTGACGACGCCGTTCTTCATAAAAATCCAGCGGAACACCCAGCTTACCGCAACGACGCTGGTGACGTAGGGCAGGAAGTAAACCGTCCGGAAAAAACCTTTGAACCGGATAATCCGCTGAAGAAGCAGAGCAACGGCAAGTCCTGCCGCAAGCTGTCCGGGTACCCCGATCAGGACGTAAAGAGCGGTGTTTTTAAGCGAAATCAGGAACACTGGGTCGTGGTACAAAGCCAGATAATTGGAGAAACCGACGAACGGCTTCTCCTCCGACAGCAGATCCCATTCGCGGAAACCGACCAGAAAGGAATACACGATGGGAATGATCCGGACACCGATGAAAAACAGCAGCGGAACGAGTAAGCAGGCATAGACGAATAAGAGCCGCTGCCGCTTCATTTTTTAGCCTGCTTCGCCCAATAGTCGTCGTAGAGCTTCTGGGTTTTCGCCACAAGCTCCTCGAAAGCTTTCTCGACGGGAACCTTGTTCAGCACGACGCTGTCCGCGGCCTGGACGAAATAGTCCCGCTCCAGCTTTTCGTCCACGAAGAAATGGGCGTTAGCGTCGCCGAGCTGGCGGATGAACGGACCGAGCTTCTCGTCCTTGGCGTATTTATCCTGAAGGGCGACGGCCTTCGATGCCGGCAGCTCGCCGACTTTTTCCACCCACTGCTCCTGCACTTCCTTGCTCGTCAAAAACTTGAGAAACTCGGTTGCCGCCTCCAGCTTCTTGCCTTTGGCGTTTTTGGTGATTCCGTTGGCCCAGAAAGAAGCCTGGGTGGCTTTGCCTTTGTAAGCGGGCAGCGGAGCCACGGCGAAATTCAGATTCGGCGCGTCTTTCTTGATTCCCCCGAGCTGAAACGAGCCGTCGATATTCATCGCCGCGTGGCCTCCTTTGAATGCCGTGATATCATCGTTGTAAAAATCCTTCGTTCCGACTTTATGTAAGGTGGCAAAATCGAGCAGATACCGGAACGCTTCAAGCCCCGCGGGAGTTTCGTTCCACAGGACGCGCTTGCGGTCTTCGCTGATATCCTTGCCTCCGGCCTGATAGACAAGCGCATCCCGGTACCAGTGGTGCAGCTGGGAATTCGGCTGCCAGGCCATGCCTTCGACGATAAATTCGCCTTTGGCGTCTTTCCGGGTCAGTTTTTTCGAATAATCCACGAGCTCTTCCCAAGTCGCGGGAGGTTTGGCCGGGTCCAGGCCTCCTTGGGCAAACAGATCCTTGTTGTAATACAAACCCAGCGTCCGGACGGCCGTCGGAATGGCGTAGTAGCTGCCGCCGATTTTGGCCGCTTCAACGAATGGGAAAAATTCTTCTTTGATCTTCGAATCAGGGAACGATTCCTTCGGCAAAGGCTGCAAATAGCCGGAGGCCGTATACTTCGGAAGCCAGCCGTAGTACAGGTTGATTACATCCGGTCCTTTGCCGGCCGGAATCAGCGTGGCCACTTTTTCGTTATACTGGTCGTAAGGAAAATTGGTTTGTTTGACGGTAATGTTCGGATGAGTCTTCTCGAATTCTTGAATAAGCGAATTAATGAGTTCCACCTTGACCGGATACTGGTACTGCCAATACTCGATCGTCACTTTCCCTTCCTGCTCCGCGCCACCGGATTGCCGCCCCGAAGCGTCCTTCGAGCCGCTTCCCGAGCAGCCGGCTGCCAATCCCGCGCTCAGCGCGGCGGCCAGCGTTAATGCCGCAAGACGAAAAATTCCGTTTCGCGGCTTGTCGTTTCTTCTCTGGCCTGTGATCCTTTGGCTCATAGGATTTCCACTCCTTTAGATTCTTGAACGCCTGCGGCTGTTTCCGTTATACGGAGCAGCCTTCTCGCGTTATTGCCGAAAATGCTCCGGATGTCCGTTTCGCTGAAACGAAGTTCCCTGCATACACGGACCTGGTCCTGCAAATAGCGGTACACGTACCCGCGGGGAAAACCGCTGGAATCCGATCCGTATACGACGCGTTCGGGACCGATCAGCTCTACGGTTTTGCGGAACAAGGTTTCCAGCGTCAGGTCGTAGGGCGTCCACCGCATCCACTGGTTGGAACCGGACGTGTCGACGAGCACATTCGGGCATCCCCAGCACAGGTGCAGCAGCTCCTGGTAGTACCCCGCTCCGAAGTGCGGAATAAGGATCGGAATATCCGTAAATTCCCGGGCCACGTTAAAAATGGCCAAGGGATTGATGTTCCGGTGCTGCACGATGCCGCCCGTATGTCCCAATAATCCGAAATGGATCAGTACGGGCAGCTTGCGCTCCGCCAGAAAACTCCAGACGGGCCTCAGCGACGGATCGTCGAGCGATGTCTGAATAAGCGGGCCGAACAATTTGTACCCTCTGAGCCCAAGCTCGTCTACGGCTCTCTGCAGCTCTTCCACCGCGTCCGGCGCTTCGATGGAATGATGGGCGAAGCCCGTAAATTTGCCGGGATACTTGGAAATTTGCTCTCTTAAATCGTCGTTTCCCCGCGCCGTAAGAAAATTCAATCCCCCGATTCCGTGCTTGTCAAGCTCGTCGGCCCAGCGGTCGATAACCGGCCGCTCCGCACCCGGCCCGGTGTCCGGTCCGGACGGAAAATCCCAAGTGAGCCGCATGCGCTCTGCCCGTCTGGCCTGCGCGCCGTCGATCACTTCATCGTGTTTGACAAACTGCTGCGCGTAAGGCAGGTGCCCGTGAATATCGAAGACTTTGAACCCGTCTTTGAACATGTCCGTTCCTCCTCCTGCTGCTCCGCTTCCATCGCCAGGCCCTCATGCGTCCCGCCCGGAACTCGCATTAACCCGTCAGGACAGGTGCCCGGCAAATAAAAAAGACACTATCCGCGTTAAACGAAATAGTGTCTCCAGTGGTCTGGTCAACAAGGTATTCTTTTATCCAATTGGAATACTAGGAATTATAAAACGCCGCCGAAAAACTGTCAAACCCTTTTTTCAGTTTCAGGCGGAGACGCGGCCTCTTACCCGATTGTAATTTTTCCTTCCGGGTACCGGTACAGCTCTTTCGTCCCTTTCGGCGTCAGCGCATAGGCAAGCGTCAGCGGGCCCAGCCGGCCGACAAACATCAGGAGCGACATCAGAATTTTGCTGGGCGGGGTAAGGTCAGGCGTCAGCCCCAGAGAGATGCCGGCCGTACCGAAAGCCGACGTGACCTCGAACAGGATTTTGATAAAAGGCCCGTCCTGCAGGACCGAAAGAATCATCGTTCCCGTTACGACCAGAATAAGAGACATCAGCGTCAGCGTCGTCGCCTTATAAATGCGTTCCTCCGGGAGTCTTTTGCGGAAAAATACGATATCCTCCTTGCCCCGGACCATCGTAACGACCGCACCGATGAGAATCGCGAACGTCGTAATTTTGATCCCTCCGCCCGCCGAACCCGGCGCCGCTCCGATAAACATGAGAATAATTACAAAGAACTGGGTTGCCTGGCGAAACGATTCGATATCGATCGTGTTCATGCCCGTCGACCGGGTCGTCGCCGACTGGAAGAAGGCGGCGAAGACTTTGCCCGGCAGGCTGAGCGGCTGCATGGTAAGCGGGTTCGTATACTCGAAGATGAAGATCACGAGGGAACCGAGCAGAATGAGCAGTCCCGTTGCCGAAAGCACTACCTTGGAATGGAGCGTGAGCTGCCGGGTCCGCTTGAATTCGAGCACGTCCGCTATGACGATAAAGCCGATGCCTCCGAGAATCATAAGTCCGATAACCACAATATTCACGTAAGGATCGTTGACATACGCCATCAAGCTTCCCTGGGCGCCGGGCAGGCTGCTGAACAAATCGAACCCCGCGTTATTGAAGATGGATATACTATGAAAAACGCCAAAGTAAACAGCTTGTCCGAGCGGCATGTCGAACGCCCAGCGCACGGTCAGAAGGAATGCCCCCGCCAGCTCGATGGCAAGCGCGTAAGTCAGCACCTTGCGGATCAGCCGCACAATGCCCTCCACGGACCCTTGATTCATCGCTTCCTGCAGAAGCAGCCGCTCCTTGAGGGTGATCCGCTTGCGCAGCACAAGCGCGATTAAAGTGGCCATCGTCATAAACCCCAGCCCGCCTGTCTGCACCAGCATAAGGATGACGATCTGGCCGAACAAAGAGAAATGCACGCCCGCGTTCAGCACGGACAGCCCCGTCACACAAGCCGCCGAAGTCGCCATAAAAAAAGCGTCCAAATAAGAGATCGGCTCCCCGGAGGCGGAGGCGGCAGGCAGCGAAAGCAGCACCGATCCTATTAAAATAATAGCCAGGATTCCGAGCGCCAAAGTTTGCGGCGGCGTAAAACGGATCAGAATCCTTCGTTTTTTACCCATGTTTCTAATCTCCTTCTCACTGACACATTCCCTTCTATCCTACCCAAAAAAGAAAAGGAAAGCCACCATGAACAGGTGAACTTTCCCGAGATGAAGGGGGGCCCTCTACGGGCTCATCGGCCTTTTTCTCCTGACTCCTATGTAGTTGCGGACCGATTCTATCACTCTATCCGCGCAAGCCTTCATCCCCGACCCCGGTCAGCAAGATCTTCCCGGGCAGACCGGACTCGAAAGCCGCCACGGCGGCATGAACGTCGTCCAGCCCGCAGCGGGCGGCGATCTGCATCAGGCTCAATCTGCCGTCGCCGACAAGCTCCATGATCTCCTCGAACGTCCCCCGCCACTTCTCGGCGGAAGCATGGCGGATCCAGTGCCGGAGCCAGAACGGCCGCGCGTCCACCCGGTACAGCCGGGACATCTGCGCCCAGTCCACCGGCACCCCGGACAGCAGCCCGAGGCTGAACACGGTGCCGCCGGGTCTCACGCAGCCGGCGAGAGCGGCCCCGTCCGGGCCGCCTATGCTGTCCACGGCCGCGGTCGCACCCAGGCCGCCGGTCCGGGACAGCACCTCTTCGCGAAGCGGCGTAGCGCCCGTGCTGATGACATGAGACGCGCCGAGACGCAGCAGCTCCTCCGTATGAGCCCCGCTGCGGGTAACCGCAATCAGCTCATAGTTGAAAACCCCCGCCAGCTGCGCGAATACCCGGCCGATCGCCGAGCCGCAGGCGTTGACGACGAGCGTATCGCCGTATCCCAGGCGAAGCGTCTCGCATACCGCCCAGGCGGTGACGGGGTTGATATAGAGCTGGACGGCCGTCTCGTCGGGAATGTCCGCCGGAACCGGGATGGCCAGCCCGGCGGGCGCGAGGACGGATTCCTGCCAAGTCCCCTCGCCCCGCAGCGGGAGCACGCGTCCGCCGAGAAGCCCCGCCGGAACGGAAGGGCCCGTCTCCTCGACGATGCCCACGCCTTCATAGCCGGGTACGGCGGGGAGCGCGATCCGGTGAGCATAGGCTCCACGCACGGGAATCAGATCCGAGGGGTTGATGGGCCGGGCCAGCATCCGCACCCGGATCTCGCCGGGCCCCGGCGGCACGGCAGGGGCGCTGCGGATCTCCAGCACTTCTGCCGGCGGGCCGAACCGGCTGTAATAGACGCTTTTGTTCAGCACGCTGTTCTCTCCTGTGATGTCAATTTTCCGCAGCGCGGCTAAGGGCGGCGTACGGTGAGCGGACCTGCGGCAAACGTGCGCACAGGGCTTCTGCCCCGTGCGCACGTTTGGTCCGCCGCATGCCGGTACCGGTCATCCCGCGGCTTCCGCGCCTTGTTATGGCCTTTCCTGCGTGTTCCCCCCGGGCTCTCCGAACGAGATCCCTTCCTGCGCGTCCAGGCGTACCTGACCTCTGTCCGTCCGGACGGCCAGCGGGTAGGGATAAGAGTTTCTTTCGCCCGCAAACCAGACCCGGCCTTTTTTCACCACGATAAAAAGCCCGTGCTCGTCGCCGACCGGCGCGAACGTGTCACCGGGTGTCATCCAGGGCTCCAGGCCCGCCTCCCGTTTCAAAGCCCGCAAAGCGGCGGATACATCGTCTACCGGCATTCCGATTTCGCTGACGCTCATAATATCTTCCTCGCTGAACGGTTTCTGCGACGCATTCCTCAAATTATGCCGCGCGATCAGCTCGACGATATTGCCGGCGGGGTCTTTGAAATAGACGGCGTGGGCGTTCCAGCTCTCGAAATGAACGATTGGCGTTCCCTCCTGGCTGAGCAGTTCAACCCTTTCCCCGAGCCAGCCGGCCGCTTCTTCGATTTTGTTCTCCGGAATGTTGAAAGCGAAGTGATAGAAGTTATCGCCGGCCTCAGCCGCATGGATAAACGTCACGTTCGTGATCCCCGCCCGGAAGAAAAAGGAGGCGCCGTTGTCTTCGGTGACGGGAAGTCCCAGCCGCTCTCCGTAAAATTGTTTTAATTCCGTTATATTCGAAGCGTAGAGAGTAAGCTCCAAAATTTCCATGATGTCAGCTCCTTAAAATGAAAAATTGAGAGGTCGGCAAGATTCGTCGGTCACGAGTGTTTCACAGGCGGTCTAAACCGCTTTGCGCCTGCGGTCTCCCAGTACGACGGACGTTTCGATCTGACGGTCCGGTATGGTCCAGTACGTGCGCAGCAGGTGCTCCTTCTCTTCCTCGGGAACGAGAACGAAGCCGTTTTTGAGATAAAAAGCGATGGCCCACGAAGCGTCCGCCCACGTACCGATCAGGAACGGTTTCTCCGTCAGGTCCGTCAAATGAGCCAGCAGCCGGCTGCCGATGCCGCCTTTGCGCTGGTCAGTCCTCACATAGGCATGCCGGATGAGGGAAACGTCGCCTTTGTCCTGGATGCCCATCACCCCGATAAGACGCCCATCGTCCTCGTACCCCCAGAACACCACACCGTTCCGGATTTCGTTTTGCAGCTCCTCCATCGTCATGTAAGGCTCGTGAAACCGGTCGGCCGGTATAATGCCTTTGTAAGCGGCGGCCGCATCGTTAATAATGTCGTAAATATCACGGATGTCATGTTCGGTACAAAGTCGGATCATTAATAAATACCCCCGTTAATCGTAAATTTACGCCCTCGGCAAGTGAAGACCCGGTATTATACAAAGAAAATGTCTTGAGCAATACAGGTGCAAGAGCTCTGTTCGGCCGTATTTCAAGGTTCATAGACGACCGGTCGACCGGTCCGTTCCGACAACCGCCGGGAACGCAGTCATCCGTGGTGACAGCTTCAGCTTTACGAAACGTCGTTTTCGGCTTCACGCCGGGTCGCTTTTTTTTCAGCCGATTCATGCCACAGGGCGCTGATTCCGATCGCTGTAGCCGTGAAAATCGGGTAAAAAGGCGTTAATATTAGAGTCATCACGTAAACCACGTAAGCATGATCCTCTCCCGGAAACAAAGCTTCCATAACAGCGCTGAACAAAATCCAGTAAGGAAACCACAGAACCACCGCCCAGAAGGCAAGCATGCGCCCTTGCATCCAATTCTTGGTCATCCGCATACACAGCAAGGTGAGCAGACCGGCTAAAAAGAACGCACCTCCGACTACAATCTTCGACGAAGCGGAGTGGGACAAACCCAGAGGCTTGACGACGCTCATTCCGTAAAGCAGACATTGTCCGAATACGAGACAGATGAACGCATATCCCGCACTGATTCCGTTCAATTTGAGAAAAAGGTTCACTCAGGTTCATTCCTTTTGCCGCACAGCCGTTATTTTCCTGATTATACCATACGCCTCTATCCGCTCTGCAACTAAAAAAGGCCCCCTGAGAGGAGGCCCGGAGGCGGTCAATCGCCGAACCCGGAAGAAGTTTCCTTCACGATGGCCTGAACTTCAATCTCCACCAGCAGCCCGGGATCGATCAACGCCCGGACTTCCACCATCGTGGATGCCGGACGAATGTCCTTGAAAAATTCCCCGTGGGCTTTGCCGATTTCTTCCCAACGGCCGATATCGGTCACGAACATGCGCGTCCTTACGACGTCGGCAAGTTGGGCCCCCGCCCGGTTAAGCGCGTCTTCGATAATGCCCAGTGCGCATTTCGTCTGGGCGTAAGCGTCTCCCGCGCCTACGACTTTCCCGTCCTGCATGGCGGTCGTTCCCGCCACTTCCACGATATTGCCGACCCGTACCGCCCTGCTGTATCCGACAACAGGCTCCCACGGCGAACCGGATGAGATATTTTTTCTTTTGGTCATGAATTTCTCTCTTCCTCTCCGATATATCTGATTGCCGTCCTTTATTCTACCGGGCGCTGCGGCCGCTGATCTTCAGGCCTGCCCTTTTTGCGTTACAAAAATCGCGGCGTTCACGGTTTCTCATCCTTACGAAAGACCGGCGTTCAACGCTTGGCAAAAACGGCCGCTCCGCCCGATCCGAGCACCATAAACGCCTCGCCGGACGGAGAAAAACCCGCCTTCAGCCAGCCGTCGAGCCGCGGAATTTCAAGCATAACGGCCCCGGCCAAATACCGGTACTCCCTGGAGAAAACGTTCTCCATAATCACGGAAGCCCTCGGCCACCACGGATAAATGACCTCCAGCCGCCAGCCGTCCGCGTTCATCCCGATACCGTCTCCCCCGTCCAGCCCGAAGACGCCTATCTCTTCGCCGGTATCCGGCACGGTAAATCTTAACCCGCCGGCCGTGAGACGCCGCTCGGTTTTCTCCGCGTCGCGTTCTCTGACAAGCCGCTGCCCGGTTAAAGCATCCGTGACGCTGCAGCCGCTCCCGCTGATCAGGACGATCCGGCCGCCTCCGTCCCAGCCGCCCGCCGTCACGCCCGCAGCGTCGATAACCGTCTGCAGCCGCCAGGGCGCAGGCGGGTCTCCGGGAATCAGCTTCCTGGCCTGAACAAGCAGATCCCGCTCGAAGTCCGTCCTGGGATCGGCCGGATCTTTTTTGGAAAATAGCATGAATCGTTCTCCTCCTCTCCGATCGGAATTAACCGCCTGCAAAATCTCTTAGGCGCGTTGTCCCGCCCGGCCCGCTTGATGAATCGCAAAATAAAACGAAACATAAACAATCCCGATCATAAAACCGAACAACAGGCTGAAAAGCAGTCCCCGCGCATGCAGGCTCTCCTGAGCGATCTGTCTTATGAGGTGAATGTCCGTCAAGACGTCCCAGCTGTTAAGCCGGTACACCCTGCCCAGCAGTACGCCGTATCCGCCCAGCAGCGCCGCCCCAGCCGCAAAGACCCAGCCAAGCAGGGGTCCCGCCGCAAGCCTCATAAGCGAATGGACCTGATACAGGGAAAACACGCAGAGCAGCAGCCCGTTCCACGCGAATAAGACGACCACGAGCAGATCGTACCAATACCGGAACGCAAACGTTCCTTGATCGGAGGCATAGAGCCCCTTCATCGCCGTTAAATGAACCAGGTCCGTTACGATATAAGGGGAATTCGGATAAAACAGCAGCCAGCATGCCCCCAGAACGACGATGATGACGGCTCCCATCCGGCTCCGTACCCGGCGTCCGGTCTCGTAAGCGATAAAGGAAAAAACAAACGGGACCCAGGCGAGAAATAAATTCCACGTCAAAAAATCGTAATACGTCTTGTTCCGGAAAACGGAATAGACCAGCAGCGTAAGTGCCGACAAAGCCGCCAGAAACGCGGCCGATCTCCACGCAGACAGGTTTATCATTCATGCTCCTTCTTCCGCGGGGGCAGGCGGCGGCGCCAGCGGCCTCTAATCCTCCAGGGAGAAAACCTCGTAAGGCCCGGCGTAGACTAGACCCAACTTCTCCGCAAGCCCCTTGGATTTCAAATTTGCCGCATCCCAGCTAGGATACAGATCATGCTCCAGGCAGTGAAGCAGGAAAGCCGCGGCAACGCGGGTCGCCAGACCGAATTTCCGGTAGCCGGGGTGTGTCATAATGCCGATTTCCACCCCGGTACGGCATACCATCGCGGTCGTGCAGGCGGCCGCGATTTCATCTTCCGCACGTATGCAGTAGCCGAACCCGGTTTCCATAAATTGCTCCGCCGTGTCGTAATTTACGAAGTGATAATGCTGGAGAGGGTCGCGGATCATATCCCGGGCCAGCTCCAGCGTTATCTTCTCCACTTTGTAATCCGGATGCTCCGTCAGCTCCTTCAAAAGGCCGGGCTGCAGCGCCTCCGGGGAAAACATGTACCGCTCGCCGCGGATCAGCCTGCCGCCGTGGATGCTCTTGGCCCTCTCCACCCATCCGGGGGACGAAGGCATTATGTAACAGTGGGCGGGAAGCTCCTCCAGCCACTCTTTGGCGGAAGTACCGGCAGAATCGCCGGCGAAATAGGCGAAGCTCCCCTGATTGATCTGTACGCTCGAAGGCTCCGTCAAGGAATCGACGAAGATTTGAATCTCTCCGCCGGACTGGCCCTCCAGCACGCTGTCTATACAGACGTCCACCCGCCGGACCTCTTCAAACAGCTTCGTCAGATGCGGCCTGATGGCGGCGTTTACTTGTGTCATCGTGTACATGCCTTGCATTCTCCCGTCTGTGTCCGTCTTGATGCCGCTCCGGCTGCCGGAGCCGTCTTACTGCATGCTGTCCGTGCCGTCAGACAACTTTTTCATTTCTTCGTCGGTAAAATTGCGGACGGATTTCTCTTTGGCGAATTTTTCGCTGTTGAATTGAGCGGATTTGTTTCTCGGAATGGACAGGCTGTTCCATTCTTCTTTTTTGAGCAGCTTGGCCGCATAAACGATTTGCCCGACATGGTAAGGATAGTGGGCCAGCTGCCGGTTAATGGCTTCGATAACGGTATGCCCTTCGTTGCGGATGTAGATAATCTGCTCCAGCTGGTCGGGATTCAAGGAATCCAGCGCATGGAATAAGCAGTTCCACCCTTCGTTCCACTTCGCCAGAAGCTGCGCTTTGTCCGAGAGACTGTGCCCGAATTCGGCGTCGCGGTCGCGCCAGTCTTTTTCGCCGTCCGTCGTAAGAAAATCGGTCCAGCGGGACAGCATATTCCCGCCCAGATGAGCCACTATCGTTGCAATGCTGTTCGTATCTTCGTCGTAAGCCGTAAACAACTGCTCCGGCTCTAACTGGTCCATCGCTTTCTCTCCGAGTGTTTTGTAATAGAGAAACTGTTTGCGGACACTTTCCAGATAAGTCAGATTCGCACTCATTTCGGTCACCCCGGTTATTTATTTTTTTCGACGCTGCCCGGAAAGCCGGAACGACCGGAAGGATCGCGAAGATCCCCGGAGTCGTAACCATCCCCGGCAAACGAAGCGTAAACCTAAGAACAGCTATACCCCAAATAAGAGACGGGCAACCTCTTCCGATGTTTCCGTCGTCTCGTCAGCCTTCCGCTTCCCGGTCTTCCTCCGCCGGTTCCCTGGATGCCGCCGATGCCCCTCCGGTTCAAACCTTATAGAGGGTCTTGCTTAAAATGTCCCCCACAAACCCGGTTTTTCTCTCACAGTAAGTATCTCTATCATACCGGAATTCGGCCGCCAAATCTTCCTTAAGACGCTGATAAGCCTTACGGGTATCCGGATGGGCACGCAAATAATCGCGAAAAGCGATATGCTCCAGATATCCGCGCCCGTCCTTGGGACATACGTAGAGATGATACGCCATAAAGCCGTCCTCGTACGCCCGTTTGAACGCCTCCCTGCCTTCCACGCCGAGGTTGCCTTCATGGCGGAAGCCCGCTTTTCCCAGACGCTCCACAATGGCGGGAAACACTTCGTAGCTGTCCATCACGACATCAATGTCTATGACCGGTTTGGCTCCCAAGCCTTTTATCGACGTACTGCCGACATGTTCGATGGCGAGAACGAGATCGCCGATATGCTTTTCGAGTTCAGCTCTTATGCTCTCAAAAGCGATTTTCCACCCCGGATCATAAGGAACGATGCGGACTTCTTTCGTTTTATTCGTCACCGGCACCATCCTCCTTTCTGTATTTCATGCCGCTGGCAAACACCTCGAAACCGAACTTTTCATAATAACCGATTTCCGGGGCCGCGCAAAATAGCTCCATATGTAATTGACGGTTGCCGCACCGGTTCATAAGACGCTTCATCAGCTCGCTTCCGATTCCCTGCTTCTGATAGTCCGGATGAACGACGAGGCCGCATATAAACGCGTTCATCACGCCGTCCGATACGACTCTGCCCGTGCCGATCAGGCGGCCCCCATCATAAGCGTTCGCCACATACCAGCTGCCCCGCATCGTATCGTGAAGCTGCCGTGCGGACAGCTTAAGAAATTCGTTCCAGCCGAATTGATTATACAGGTCATATACCGCTTCACCCGAAGGAAGTTCGTCCGAATACACAATGTTCATATTTTCACTCCTATACCGGCCGCCCGGCTGCTGTCATTCGCCGTGTTCTTGAAGAAGCTCTATTCCGATGTCCCATGCTCATTCGCGATCCCTCACCCACGCGCCGACAAGATCGGTTCGTGTCAGCACTTCCGCCGTCCTCAGAAAAAACCAGAGAAACCCCGCGTAAAAACCGACCAGCGGATAACGGAAAGACGCCGGCTTGTTGCCTTCGAAGTAAAAGTGTCCCGTCCAGGCTAACACATAATGGAGAACGGCAAACGCCAAAGTGAGCCGGATGTCGAACCACACAAAAATCCAGGCCAGAAATGCCGCCAGGAACGCGAAATAATGCAGCGTCCGGTTTACCGGATTCCGGTGCTCCTCCAAATATACTTTCAAATCCCGTTTAATGCGCTCAATGCTCATCCCGTGATCATCCCCGCTACACTAGGTTCCTCCGCTGCCGCTCCCTCTCCCTGTGTTTCTACTTTACCATTGAACGGTCCCGTTAGGTATATTTTCCTTTGCAGCCTATCCGCTTTCGGCCTTCCCCCGCATAAATTGGAGAGGCAAAAAGAAAAATCCGCAGCGGGTGCGGATTTCATTTTCAACAAAAGATTGGCGGATAAGATTTGACCCAGAAAGTTCGGCAAACCGTTATTGAAGCAAAGCCGCCGCGTCCTTGGACACCCAAATTTTATTTTTGATCAGCAGGGTCGGCGTGCTCAGCTTGATCGTCTTGCCGTCCGACAGGGCGGTGTTTTTGTCTACCGGGAGTTTGATCGTCTTCGTTCCTTTCGTCACCACGACGACCGGGTTTTCCTTATCCGATTTGTCCAGGCTGACTTTGGCGCCTTTGGCCTCCAGGTCACTGGCCGGAAGGAAAAGGGTGTTTTCCAGCGCGGGCAGGTCCAGCCCCAGGATCAGCTGAAGGTATTTGCCGACGTCCGTGTTCTCGACGACGCCGCTCTTGGCGTAATCCGTCGGAAGGAAGTTGTTCGGATGATAAGCGAACAGGCCGACCTCTTCCGAGGTATGGTCCCCCGTGGAGAACGAAACGCCCGCCCGCTCTCCCAGTATGCTTCCGATCACCGGGGAAAGATTATCTTTCAGCCCTTTTTTGACGGCTTCCTCTTCTTCCTTCGTCAGATCGGAGAGTCCGTATTCCTCCTCCAGCATCTTCTTGTAGTTGGATTCGTTAATTCGGCCCTCCAGCCCGTAGCTCGTGCGCTTGGCTTTCGTAAAGACAGGCTGAAGATCCTTCATCGTGTCATAGTTCGTCATATTAACTCCGCCCGTGGCATGGTCGGACACGGAGATAACCGCGGTGTTCCCGTCTTTTTTGGCAAAATCGATCGCCGCTTTCAGCGCACGATCGAAGGCCTGCGTCTCGGTGACGATGCCTACCGGATCGTTGTCGTGTCCGAACCAGTCGATCTGGCTCGCTTCTACCATCAGGAAGAACCCGTTCTCGTTGGAAGAAAGCTTGTTCGCCGCGATTGTCGTCATTTCCGCCAAGGTAGGCTGCTTCTGCGGGTCCAGGTCCAGATCGGCGTCCAGCGCCCCCTCGTTAAAAAGGCCCCAGATCTTGTTCGTCTGCGAACTGAGCAGATCGATCCGGCTCGTTGCATATTCGTAGCCGTTTGCTTTCAGCACTTTCGTGAGATCTTCCCCGTCCTTGCGGTTGATTTCATCATCGCCCGGCACGAGATAGCCCGATCCGCCTCCCAGCACAAGATCCACGCCGCTGTACACCATCTGCTCCGCGATGGAATGGGCGTTGTCCCGGCTTTCGGCATGGCTGGCGAAGACCGCCGGCGTAGCGTCCGTGAGCTCGCATGTGAAGACAAGCCCCGTTCCCTTGCCCTTCAGGCGGGCCGCTTCCAGGAGAGTCGGCAGAGGCTTGGCCGCTTCCTGTTCGCTCCGCTTGTCGATGAACGGCATCGTGACCTTGTCCGGCGTGATCGATACCGTCTCGCTCTTCACTTTATGGCCGGTTGCGTAAGCGGACGCGCCCGCGGCCGAATCCGTCGTCAGCGAATCCGACGCGTACGTCCGGACGAGTCCTTTGAAATAAGCGTCCATTTCCAACGGTTTGCCGCCCTGCACCCACCTCGTCAAATTTACGTCCGACAAGCTCATTCCGTCCGTAATAAACAAAATCACGTTTTTGACTTCCTTCTTCTCCGCCGGCAAAGCGAGGTCTGACTGGGCGTGTCCCGTACCGGCTCCCAGACTGCCGCACACCAGAGCAGAAGATAACAGCATACTGAACATTTTTTTAACCATTTTTTACCTCCTAAACCGTTATGTAGAAATATCACCCCTTCATTATAAGCGAATAACTTTTCGTTTTCTGCACATATCCTCCAGTAGAGAGAAAAAGCCACCTTATTTTGCTGTTCTTTTTTTGCTGCCTTTTTTGTTTTTTTATGTGATTTGGGCCGAAGGGGTTAAAAAGATGCCGGAGGACGCGCTACACTGGATAGGACACCCACGAGGCGAGGAGGAGTTCAATTGAAAAACGTCTGCTATGACTGCGATTCTCTGCATATCAGCCGCAAGGAGCTCGCTTACACGAGTATGCCGTCGCGCCATACCCACGACGCTTTCGAAATGATGTATCTCGTATCCGGTCAATTGTATTACTTTATCGGGGACAAAACATACCAGGTCGTAGGCGGCGTACTTCTGTTCATCAACGCCAACGTGCCGCATCAGCTGGTCAACGCGGGCGACGCCGTCTTCGAGCGCGTTACGCTGCTTTTCAAAGAGGAGTTTCTTCACGATTTTTTCCGTCTGCAAGACGGCGGGGAGCTTCTGTCCTTTTTCTCTGCGGACTTTCATGCCGTCAACCTTTCCGGATATGAGCAGACGTTTACGGAGGAGCTTTTTCATAAAATGCTCCACGAAGGCGTCCGCAAGCAGATCGGGTTCGAGCAGTATCAGAAGGTGCTGCTGATGGAGCTGCTGCTGTTTATGAACCGCAAGGTGCGCGCAGCGGAGGGGGAGCAGGCCGGGAACGGTGCATCGCCCACCCACAAAAAAATTTACGCCCTTGTGGAGTACATAAACAACCGCTTTTATGAGCGGCTTACGCTGGAAGATCTCTCGCACACGTTCGCAATCAGCCCTTCCCATCTCAGCCGCACTTTTAAGGAAGTGACCGGCTATACCGCAATCGAATACATCAATAACGTCCGGATCAAAAAAGCATGTGTCCTGCTCAGGGAGACCAGCTGGAAGGTGCTCGAAATCTGCGAGCGCGTCGGGTTCGACAGCCTGACCCATTTCGGGCGGACCTTCAAGCAGATAACCGGCTGCTCCCCCGTCCGTTACCGCCGCAGGCAGCCGTGAGGAGCGAGCGGAACGCAAATAATCCGCCGGGATAACGGCGGATGGGGGGTGGCCCGCGCGGACACAGTGCGCCGCTTCCGGGCGGTCACGGCGGGTACGGGCGATCACGGCGGGTACGGCCGGTCACGGCCAATAGTCCGCCGAAAACCCCGGTAGGGACTGTTACACACTGGAGGCCGAGGCACCAACTATTGGCTGATGGCGGGCCGGAAGTCGGCGTCATGCGGCGACGGGCGGACCGTTTTTACAGAACGGATCAGTGATTCAAGAAAGGCTGGCTTTCCGCCTTCCCCGCGTGCAAATTATAAAACGAATCCAGCCGCAGGTCTTTGATCAGATACAGGAGGAGATCATCGTCCACGCGCACCGTCTCTCCGGCGGCTGCCTCCCGGTTGCCCGACATGAGGCCGTTGCCGTCCGGAACGTAGCCTCTCCGGCAGTAAATCCTCTGCGCCGCCCCGTAGTCTTTGTAAAGTCCGACTCCCAGCCCGATCCGGTGGAAATCTTCGCTTGCCAGCGCCTCGAACTGTTCCAGCAGCTTGTTACCGATTCCGTTGCGGCGATAGTCGGGAAAAACATTCAAATCATTGATTTCCGGAATCCGCCCCTCCCGGAAATACGCATACTCCGATTCCACCTTCAAGTGGCCGCAGCCGACCAGCGTCTCTTCCACGAAAGCGAGAAGGGTGACACGGGTACCCAGCACATTCTCATGAAGACATTGATCGTAGTAGGCGGCCTCCCGGTGCAGCCCGTGCTTGCCGAAAGCCTGCATCCAGATCGCTTTAAGCTCCTCGCTGTCGAGCGGCTTAACTAAAATATTCATGCCTCCACCCTTTCCGTTTCCATCGCTTCTTGCCCTCTTCTATTCCAGATGCTTGGTGCAGTTGTACAATCCGCAGGTCCAGTCCCGGTCATCCAGAACCAGAGTCGTGACCGATGTGTTCGATAAATGTCCGTCGTATTCGGAATCGGGCAGCAAATGTTTCAGCATCGTCCGGATAAAGGAGCCGTGGCTGACGATCAGTATCCTTTTCCCCTTGTGCCTGCTCAAAACCTCATCCAGAAAAGAGCTTCCCCGGGCTATGACGCTTTCCGGCTTTTCTATGCCCAAATCAAGCTCTCTCCAGCCCGCACCCCACTTTGTGATACGTTCCTGCTCGGTTGTGCCCTCGATTTCCCCGCCGCCGGCTTCACGGATTCTTTCGTCGCTCCACACCGGAATCCCGGCACAGCCGCCGATCTTGTCCGCCGTCTGTTTGGCGCGGAGTAAATGACTCGAATATATGTAGTCCCACTTCTCCGACCCGATCCGCTGTGCCAGCTTTTCCGCGTCAGTCAGTCCGTCTTCATCGAGCGGAATATCCGAGCTTCCCTGCGCTCTTCCTTCTTTGTTCCAATGCGTACTGCCGTGCCTTATAAATCCGATTGTCGTCATGTGTACCGCTTCCTTTCATGGTTCAAAAAAACTATCCTTCCCGGACCAGCCATGTCTTCGCCACCTCGGGGTCGCTGAAGAAGGCTTGCCTTGCCGCTTCCCGGCGCAGGCTTCCGCGTATATCCGTTAAGCTCCTCCGCTCTTCGGACAGCCGGGAGTAAAAAAGACGAAAAACCTGCCGTGTCTTAGGTTTTGTCGTCCGGTCTTTGCGTCTGGAAGTGTTTCCGGTCGTGCGATCCGGATAAAATAATCCGCCGTAAATCGTCTTACTCGGCCCGCAGGTATCTCTCGTGAATAATCCGGATATGATGCCGCTCGTGCCCGGCTATGATCGCGGCGAGCGCTCTCGCGGATATGAGGCCGTTATTGGCCGTTCCGGTCCGGAGCCAGGCTTCTTCCGTAATGCCCCGCAGCAAGGTGAGCGTGGAACAGCGAACGGCGGAATAATCCTTCAGAATGTCGGACAGGCCGCTTTCCCCAAAAGACGCCCCCGCCACATACTCATTCTCGTCATAACCCGGGAGCGGCGTCCGGTCTCCTCTCGCGATGCAGAGCATGCGGTAGGCCATGATCCGTTCCGTATCGGCCACATGGCCCAATACTTCTTTGATGCTCCACTTGCCCGGAGCGTATTTGTAATCACCCGTTTCTTCCGTAAGGGACTGCACCAGTTCAGTCGTGGCTTGAAGCTGTTCGACCAGAATCTCGGCGAGATTCCCTTCCTGAACCAGCTTAACGTACGCTTCGTAATAAGCGGGATATTCTTGTTGCAGCGGTTTTGTAAGCATGGACTCACTCCTTTATGTACTCCGGCCCGGTCAAATGGTTGACAAATCGGAAGCCGGTTCCCTCATCCCCGTACTAGGATCGTACGCAAATCTGCGGCATTTGTTTCGCTGTGGCCTGTAATTCCGCAAAACGGTTCGGTCTAACTGCTCGCCCTTTTATTGCTCGGGAGGACCGGGCGGCCGGTCTTTCTCCGAAGCCATACGATTCAGCGGCTCGTAGATTTTACGCAGATAGGCCGTAATCGTGATCAGACTCATCAGAATAAACCCGAGCATAATGAACGTTACGACTTCCCCGGTAAAAAAAGAAACGATAGCCAGCACGACAACAAGAACGGTATTGATAACGTTGTTCGTCAAGCTGCCATCTCCTTTCCGCTATTTGAGCCTTCCATTTGGCAATCCGCGTTTCACTTCCAGATCCCATCTAATTTGTCGGCATAAAAAAGAATGGCTTTTTTGTAAGAAGCGATTCCTTCGTCTCCGCTCGTTTCGCCCAACTGCCGGAGCACCAGCTCCATAGCTTTCGCATGTTCGCCCAGGTTGTACAGCGTCATCGCATAAAAAACCTGAAATTCCCGGGCTTCCGGATATTCCCGGATCGCCTGAAGAAAACATGTCCGGGCCGACTCATACTCGCCCAACGTCCGGTACGTGCTGCCCAGACCGAGCCAGGCGCCCCGTCTCTCTTCATCCGCCAGGCCCAGCTCCAGCGCTTTCTCGTAGAAAGGCGCGGCCTCCTTTTCCAGCTCCATGGCGTCATGAATCCAGGCGCACTGGTACCAGTTGGAAGGAACATGCGGCTCCTCCCTGACAAGTTCCAGCAGTAAAGCCCGTGCTTCCTCATGCCGTCCCGATTCTCTCAGCCGAATGGCTTCTTCCAGCTTTGTCATGATCCTCTTCCTCCGGTTACGGTTTGCATCAACCCGTTATCTCAGCCGGGGCCGGATGCTTTTATCGAAAACGCGCTGGGTTTTGACCGGCTCGAATCCCATCTGCTCATAGAACGAAACCGCGTTCTGCCGGTTTACGTTCATCCTGACGCGCAGCTTGCCGAGTGCGGCGGAGCTTGTCCATTCCCCGCATCGTTTTACGAGGGTCCGCCCGATTCCCTGCCCCCTGAATTTCCGCTCCACGACTAGTCCGGCGATTTCGGCGAAAGGCTCGGATTCCAGCAAGCAGCGGGCATGGGCGTGAATCCAGCCGATGACCTCTCCTTCATATTCCGCAGTAAGTATGACGTGATCGTGCAGGGTCAGGATATATCCCAGCCTCTCCGCAAGCCGGTCCTCACTGGCGGGATAGCCAAGCTGAACGGACAGCCGGGCCATTCCCGGAGCATCCCGGACCACCGCTTTTCGGTAGATAACGTCCCCGTTGTTGGTTACAAAAGCATCAGGTTCGGTCATATACCTCTCTCCTAGATCAGCTTGTAATAAAAGATCGTCGTATGCAGACTCCCGTCGGACGATTTGGCGAAATGCGGGATGCGGCCCGCCTCCACATACCCGAATGACTTGTACAGCTTGTTGGATGCGTCTCCTTCACGGGTATCCAGCACCAGAAGCGACCTTCCCTCCTCCGCTGCCGTTTCCTCCAAAGCCTGCATCAGCATATGAGCGATGCCCTTTCTCCGGTATTCGGGATGAACCATCAGCTTGACGACTTCCGCCCGGTGTGTGGCGTTTCTTTTCATCGCCAGGTGAAGCTGGACGGTGCCGACAATTTTGCCGTCGCATACGGCGTTCCAGGCCAATACGCCCGGCTCTATCACCTTTTTCCAGTAAGTGTTCGCATCCTCCCAGCTTACCGGCGGCAAAAATCCGATCGAAGCCCCATCCTCCACTACCCGGATCAGCAGCTCCGTCAAATCGTTCAGCATACCCGTGTCCATCGATTCCAGTTCATGAATCGTCACTCCATGGGTCATAGTCGTTAACCTCCTTGTGGCCTCCGGCCTTATATTTTTGGCATGATGCATGCGTATTTCCGTTTTCTCTACAAGGTATAAAAAAGGCTACGGTCCTCAAGAAAAGGCACGCAGTAATTTTTGCAGAAAGCAGGCATCCTTTCTTTCATCCACGGATGCTTATCGGGATTATGTATGTGGAACGAATAAAAACCGAAAATCGACAGGAGCATAAATCCCTCCAGCAGATCCAGCCGCTCCCCGGCGGCACCTGGACGGATAAGCGAGTACCCCTCCAGCACGGAATCCCTCGATTCCGCTTTCACGGTGAGCGCGCAGCCTGCCAGATCATATCCGTAATACCCGTGCCCGAACAGGCAGAAATCGATGAACGAAAAGCCATGCTCCGTCGCGATCAGATTGCCTTTATTGATATCGGCATGGATCAGCCCCCAAGTACTGCCCGAGCGGCTGTGCCGTTCGAGCTTGTCCGCTATGCGCGTAAAAGTCAGGCCGACGATCTCCAGGTCCTTTTCGCTGAAAAGACCCATGGACAGCCCCGAACGGATTCGTGCGAGCATCTCCTCGTTCTGTTCCACATCCGCGTAGCGGGGTCTATTCAATTCGGCAGCCCCGGCGTAGGTTTGCGAGAACATGTGCATGATACCGAGCTGCCGGCCAAGCTCTCTCACCCTCTCCCGCGAAAAAGATTCGCCATGGCCGACATCCCGGCCTTCGATCCATTCGAGGAGAGTACAAAAAACACCGGATTGCGACCCCGATTCCCCGCTAAGGTTTACGGACGTTACCCATTCGCCCGTATGGCTTGCGACCGGTTTCTGCACGCGCATTCCCGTACCGGCGCCAAGATCGGCCAGCCACTGCATTTCCGCATGCAGCCCTTCCCGGGTATGCTGCAGCCCGTACAGCTTGTCGGTAACCGGTTTATGTATCCGGAGCAGGTACGATTGCGCCGTGGTTCCGTCGGTTACCCGGTAAGTCATGTTTTCGTTGTGCCGGATAAACTGTACGGACGGCTCGCGGACCGGATAAGCGGCCAGAATGCCGGACAGGAGGCCCTTTTCATTCATGGCTGTTCTCCCTTTCTCTCGGTTCTTCTGTATGTCCCTTCCATATATACCTTCGATATGCACATGCGCCTTCCTCTTTCCTTATCATAAAAAAGAGGATATCCGAAAGGCAAAGTTCGGATATCCTTCGTATTTATACTTGCCTGTCAGAGCCGGACGCCTGTTTTTAGAAACAGGTGAACGAGCTGATCCGCCGGAGATCGATTCCGAAGAAGACCCAGCTGAACCCCGTCCAGCGGAAACCGGACACCGAAGTGCGGCCGACAAAGGTCGGGAAGTACCAGAACCGGCTGCCGTTGTTCAGCCAGATGAACGTATTGCGGAACAGGCAGCCGGAGATGGCACCCGGATCAACCGCAAAGGGAGTCACCTGCGGCTCGAACTGCGGAGGAGGCGCCGTCGGCGCCTGCTGGCCGGGGCTGCCTCCGGGAAATCCCGGAGGGGAAGGCGTTCCCGGTCCCTGACCGGGAAACGGGAAGAACGAACCTTGGCCCGGTCCTCCTCCGGGCGGAAAGAACGGCCCCTGGCCGCCTTGAAACCCCTGACTTCCTTGCGGCTGTGTAAACGATCCTTGAGGGAAGAAAAATCCCATGCTGCTTCACTCCTCTTCCTTAAGTAGGCTCCTATACTGTATGCCGGGACGGATGCCGGGGACTGGGCGGATGCGGATAAATTTACGGAGACCGGTCTGCCCCCAGGTCGATAACATTCAAGCAGCCGTACACAGTGCTGCCGAACGTTCGAATGTCGTCCAGATAGCTATAGCCGCCGGGATTCGGCCCTGTTTGGTTATACATCCGGACCGCGACGGCTTCCTTCTCGGGAATAACGAGGCAGGCGCAGCCCGTGCTTCCGAGAGATTGATAAGAACCCGCGGGAAGCTCGGGCCCCAATTCCGTGAAAGAGCGCGGACGGTCCTGCGGCATAAGCCAAACAAGCCGACCCCATAAGGGACCAGCTTGTTTGGTTTGATTTTTCGTCGTTTACTTCACGAAGGGTTGGCCTTAACGGAAAATATCTTGTCTCCGCAATGAGCCTGTTATTTCTTTTTGTGGTAGTGATACCCGCTGCATAACCCTTTTTGTTTGGATTTCGCGGAGCAGTTGTGGCCCCCGTTTTTGTCTAATCTTCCCGGATGTGCGTAAGCCGAAGCGGATGTAGCCATAACGACCACGATAGCGACAATAAAAATAACGGTTTTTTTCAATGTTCTCACCTTGGGCATACCCTAATCGAAGGGCTTAATGGAATTCTATCCCATTCTAAACCAGTTTCAAAAATCGGGATACGATTTGACCCTACAATTTATCAATTCTTTAGAAATTTTACTGTCCCAGCGGTCAAATTTTCAATCAACCCTAAAACTAAAGAGAGGGAATGTCCCTCTCTTTTTGACGTGCTTTAACTTTCCAAGACTATTTAATAAGACGAGCATTTACCCAATCGGCATGGTCACTATTTATACCATCTCCACCATCGGTTACTTTAAGTTTTAGCTCATTCTTGCCGGAAAGATTTATGTTTACCTCTTTTGCCGCTATATCCCTATTCATTACCCCACTAGAGAATACAACTTGATTGTCTACAACAACTTGGAACTCCACCGTACCTACAGAACCTACCTCACTATCTACCCCGACTAGCGCGGCAAAGGATGTGTACTTCCCATCCAGTTTGTAGACAATTTCACTGTTAGCATGTGTGCCTAAGCCTTTTGTATAGGTCTTGTCATTTAACTTAAGTGTATTTCCTTCTACACTACGATCTTTGTGAATTGTTCCCCAGCCTGTTGTGGCTGACAACCAATTAATATCGCTGAGATACGTTGTAACAGGTGGTATTGGATCGGTTTCAAAGATTTTAATCTCACTTGCAGATGCGAAACCGTTTGTTCCGCCGCCTTGAGGTACTTCAAGTCGAACATATTTAGCAAGCGTAGGTGTGAAAGTTACTGTCTTTTCTGTTTTGTCCTTTGCCCAAGTGCCTGCTGCAACCTCAGTGAAGGATACCCCATCAAGACTTGTGAGAATTTTATATTTTGTAATAATACCATTTTCTTCGCTTTGCCGTGGTAAATAAGTCAACTTGTTGAAAGTTAGTGAATTTATATACTTTGCTGTAATATGGTAAGGAAACTGATTGGGTTTATTCCATTCACTGTGCCAGATACTATTTGTATTTCCGTCAAATGCATATGCTGCGGCGTTACTGCTACTTGAAGTCTCTTGGCTATTTGTTGTTGCCGCAATGATACCCCCAATGCCTTTTACCTTATCCATTCCATCAGTCGGTTTAATGATGTTGTACTCTGACCCGAACCAAATCGGTGCTGTTAGAAGAGGTAAATTCAATGAATTAATCTTGTTTCGTGTTTCATTTGTGGCAGACAATCCCCATTTATCAAAGAAAGGGGTTAAGTCGTAGTTAGCTATTTTTGAAGTGTTTAGAATAAATGCCTGTTTTTTCTGATCATCTGTAGTTGGAAGATCAGCCTTTGGCGTCTCACGGTACAAACGATGTAAATTAGGATAAAAGTTATCACCAAAAGCAAGATTAAGCTGCCATAACATTTCTAGTTTTGAGTCTGAATCTTTAAAATTCTTGGTTGGCCGATCTACAAATGAGAATGCGGCTAAGTACTCGCCTTGTGACCTTGCAGGCTCATTAGGCTTAAGAACCTTCTTAGCAGCTAGAGAATATAGATTTACTGTCACCTCAGACAACTCATCCCAAGTCCAAGGTCCTTGTTGTCTCAAATGACCCGCCTCATGATACTGCCCCCATCCCATTCTTGTAAGGTTTAAAGCATCCGCATTTGCTCCATTCCTTGTAGGCATAATTGCCCCATCCCAAGTTGCTATCGCATAATACGATCCTGTGTCTGTTGGTGATTCAATAAAGCCAATCAAATGTTTATCTAAATGATGTCTAGGATCAGAATCAGAATTCGATAATCCAGAGATTTTATCCTGCGCTGCAATAAACTTATCATAAGTCTGTAAAACAGGAACTGGATCTTGATTCAAGATATGGTCTTTAGCAGAAGCATATGTGAAGACTAAGAGAGCTTTTTCCGATTGAAGAACAACAGAAGGTGCATTAGGATAAGCCCCCATCATTTCTTGCCAATCCGCTTTTGTATGCTTGCCTAATACAAAGAATGGAACAGGACTCCCCCCACTGACTACTTTTACATTAATACTGCCTTCATTGTTGCTGTTATCAAAAGACAACAAACCGCCGTTTGGTGAGGAAATTGTGTTTTTACCTGCTTTTAACGGATAGCTGATCGCCCACTCTTTATCATGACGATGTGTCCCAATAATCGCTGTAATTGGTTTGTCACCTGAGACTTCAATCTCAATTTGTTCATTGGCTTTTGCATATAAACCTGTTGGCTGAAATATTTTTCGAGCATCCGCATACCCCTTCGCTCTACGCTCTCGCTCGCCTTCCGCCCATATATCTCCAAGAGCTTTTACTTCAAAATTTCGCTGAACAACAAGATTACTTTGCTGTGTAATGGCTGCCTCCGAAGTTTGGGCCAGTGCCCAAGATGGCGAGACAGCTACTGCAACTGCTGTTACCGCCATTAAAGATAAAACCTGAAGCGACTTCTTAAGTTTTCTCATCAAATCCCTCCCAAAATAAATTAGATTTATGCATAGCCAGCATTTAAATGCCGGCATATCCATCTTGATATGTATTAAAAAAATTTCAGACTAATTATGACACCACTCCATTCCACTTTTTACCATTTGTAAAATAACACCATTTATCTCTATTTTTTCAATACCATCTTTATTCTTCTTTCAAAAATAAAAAACCTCACAGCATAAGCTGTGGGCTTCTTTCAGAGATACAACTGTTGGAATCATTATAAAACAAAAGAGGATGAGCACCACGCATAAGGGGAGATCCCTTGTACATGACTCATCCTTTCTTATAGCGTCTACATGTTACAGAGTAAAAACTTCCTTTTTATCTATTTATAACGACTGCGCCTTCAAGTGCGGGATGTAATTACGCATAACGGTAGTCCTCTACAGCCTACGCAGCCTGCCGGACTCTTTCAGTCGGTCGCAGGACTGTCATCCGATGTCCCATTGAGACCCACTACAAACAAATGTACCTTCTTGTCTGCCGGGTTCACGTAGGAGATGGAGTAAAAGTGCAGTTTATCGTTTTTCCAGCCGATAAATAAACTCGCTCCGATTTTTTTGTTGTTCAAGCCTTCGTAATCGATTACGTGGTCCGGAGTCCCTTCCGGACGCTCGTATCCGGCCTCTTTGAAATAATACACTTTGGAGAAAGAATCGCTGCCGTTTTCACTGTCGCCGTAGTCATCGGCATCTTCAAGTTTGACTTGGAGCCGCTCGGCCACTTCTTCCCGGGTCAGACCCCGCTTCAATTTCTCTTTGATCTCGGCAATTTTTTGCGCGATCTGCTTGTCTCTGTCTGTCTCGCCGGATTGCGGAGGAGAAACAGGCGCGTCTTTTCCGGGAACGGATGTGATGGCGATCGTTTTCGTATCATTATTCCATTGGACTTGTCCACCCATCGCTTCCACGACCGCTTTGGCCGGAACATAGGAAGTCCCGTCGATAATGACCGGGGCCAGCGTTTTTCCTTCCCCGTTTTTCGCGGTCCAGGCTTTATTGTCGAGTGTGATTTTGATATCGTGGTTGAGATAAGCTTCGATTTTCTCCACTCCGCCGGCGGCGTAACTCGTCGCCCCCAAGACTGCGGCTAAACCGCATGCACCCAATAGGGTCATGTACTTCTTTTTCATCATCTTCTCTCCTTCTCCTTGGTTTTCTGAAATGAATAACCACTTCCTCAGGAACAGTACGGAAATAAGTGTAGCACATTAGAGATGTTTATTTTTAACAAATTTGTTAATTTAACTGTCCAAAATCAGTCCTTAAACAGCGCTGCTTAAGCCTCTACCATCCCGCTTGGCTCATACGGATAATCGATCTGTTCCTTCACTTGGTCCGAAGCTTCCCGACCGGCGAGCATTTCGACCACATAGAGCCCCAGATCGATGGATGCCGATACCCCTCCGCCCGTGACGATATGTCCGTCCTTGACGATTCTGGCCCGGACCACTTCCTTGCAGTACGGTTCCAGCAGCTCATAAGCTTTCGGATGCGTGGTTGCTTTCCTGTTCTCCAGAAAACCCGCCGCCCCGAGCAAAAGCGAACCCGTGCACACCGAAATCACATGTTCGACTTCAATCGCCTGCCTAAGCCAGTCCACGAATTCGTTCCGGAACCTCAGCTTTCTCGTCCCGAGACCGCCCGGAACAAACAGCAGATCATATTGCGACAGGTCCGGTTTTATTTTGCCGGCACGGATCGTCAAGCCCTGCTCATCTTTTACCTCCGGCGCAAGCGCGCAAATATCCCATGTCGCTCCTTTCGTCTTGTCAAACAAGTGGAGCCGGTTGACGACATCGTAGAAGCCGATAAAATCCAGAAAGGTGATCCCGTCAAACACGATAAAAGCGATTTTCATCCCTTTACCTCCTTGCGGCTTGAAAGCTGTATGAGAACAGTCAACTGACTCGCCGTATTTATTATTTATCCTTGATATACAGAAGCGCAGCGTCGTTAGCAGATACAATCCATGTACTCACGTGATGCCGATTTAGTACGAAAGAAATCCGAATCCATTTATTATAGGCAGAATTATTTCTTCCAAAAAATTGTGCGGATGGCTATAAATCCCGCCATCTTTTAGCGTTACGCAGGTAAGGAAATTGGCCTGCCGGGCACGGAAGAACGCCCGTCTCATCGAAAGCTGTGCCGTTTCAGGATGAGGAAGAACGTGTCGGATCAGATGCCGGACGGTCCGCATTTTTGCGCCAAAGCTTGGCCGAGGTCCCGGATTAAGGAAGCCGAATCGTAGATCGAAATTCCGATATGCCGGATTTCTTCCTTCCCCTTCTCGTACACGCCCGAAATGGCGTCCTCCACCATGATCGCCTTGAAATCACGCTCGCTCGCCTCGTACATGCTCGTCCTGGGACAGTTCGGGAAATTGCAGCCCGTAAAAATAAGAGTATCGATGCCCCGCTCTTTCAGAAAGTCTTCCAATTTTGTGTTGTAAAAAGCTCCCCAGCGCGGCTTGTATAGAACCCACTCCCGCTCACCGATCGCCTGGATCTCTCCGCCGAGCAGCGCCTCGAACCGCAGTTCCTCTGCCTGGGCCGGTTTTATCGCATCCGCGAGATCCGCGCCCCTTGACCCCGGCGCAGCGACAGCCGCTCCGGCTTCGATCATTTCTTTGCGGCACAGATCCGCATTCGAGCCGTCGCGTTCGTAAATCCGGATTACGTGAATAACCGGAATGCCGCTGGTCCGGCACTGCTCGAGGATCCGGCTCATCACGGGCAGCACCTCATTCGTACCTGGAATCTCGGCCGGAGCCCCGGGCAGGCTGAAATCGTTCTGCGTGTCGATCGTCAATAACGCACATGCCGCTAAATTCGGCTGGACATACCTGCTCATTCCTGCTCATCTCCCTAATTTCCTCTGTAATGTTTGGCAGCTTGCCGGAAAGGACGGCAGCCCTTTCAAGGTCTTGAGCGCTCTTCTGTATAAATACGCCGGAACTGCTCCATCCGCCCTCATTTTCCACAATTATACATCCGCTTCCACCCTTCGTCTAATAAAAGCTCCCTTCGCTTACAGCTTTCGCATCAAGGCTTCCAGCGGCCCTCTCGAAAATTTTCGTTTCCACAGAAGACTCATCCCGACCGCAGCGGCAAAATAGCCGACAGAATACGCGACCGAAAACGGCAGGGAGCCGTTCTCCAGCACCCCCAGCGCCTCCAGAAGACCCAGGCCCGCAATGACGTGCAGCACATAGTGGCTCAGCGCCATTTGTCCGGTATGGACAAGCGCCGTCAGCGTCCGCTGCCCTGGCATCTTCTCCATCACACAGTTACAAAAAAGAATAACCAGCATGGCCGAACTGGCTGCGGAAACCATATACAGCAGATTGGGCGGCATCGGCTTCGTCTCAAAAAGATAGCGTGCCCCCTCGTCCCCGATGGAAGCAGCGCTCAGCTTCATCGCGAGTCCCGAGATCAGTTCGCTTCCGGCTAAAAGGATCAGGGAGGCGGTCATCCGCTTGAAACGCTTAGACGAATCGGTAAGATCCAGGCGTCCGATCAGCATGCCCGTCACAAAAAAAGCAAACCAGGGAAGCGCGGGGTGGAACCCGTTAAAGAACAGATTCCGGAAAAAACCGCCGGCACTCCAAAAATCCGTGTAAGCATGAAAAGAGGCGTCCCATCCCGCTCCGTAATCAAACAAGAGCTGCGCGCATTGCCCCGCCAATACGGCGGCAGCGGCCGTGCCCGCAAGAAAACGGCCGGATGAACGGATTAAGAACGATGCCGCAAACAAAAACAAGGCATAGTAGTGCAAAATATCCGCCGTCCATCCCGCTGCAAGCAGAAACAGGCCGAGTGCAAGCAAATAAACCGACCTTTTGCGGATGACGAGCTTTTGCTTCGCCAGCTCGGACTCATCACCTCGCCGGGCTTTGCGGGTCATAAGGGAAATGCCGATCCCCGCCAGCACGACAAAAACTGCGGAGGCTCTTCCTTCGAACAAGCCCGCAAATGCGGCCAGCCACGAGGGTCCGCTTCCGTCCGCCATCATAGCGATCTTGTAGTTCACCACGATCATTCCGAAGATGGATAAAGCCCGGGCTAAATCCAGTCCGGCAACTCGCGCCTCTTTTTTAACGACCGTCATAAAAAATCCTCCCGCAATTTTATTTTACCTACCGGTAAGTAAAATAATATCCAAAAAAAGACCGGTCTGCAACCGGACGTTTTTTTGGGGGCACGGCGGCCCTTTTCTTACTCGAAAAAAATCAGTCTGTTCCCGAACGGGTCGGTCACCGTGCATTCTGCTGTTTCCCAAGGCGTTCGTTCAATCCCCGGCCTGGCGTAGGGATAATTTTTGCCGGCCAGCGTCCTCTGCAAGTCTTCGACGCCGGAAACTCCGATGCGCAGCGCCGCTCCGGGACTGCAATCCCCGTGATGCTCACTGAGATGAAGAACGATTTCATCCCGGGAAATCTGCATGTACAAGGGCATGCCGGGCTCGAAACGATGCTCCCAATCCAGCGTGAACTCCAAAAACTCCACATAAAATTGTTTGGCCTTGTGTTCATCGAATATGCGCAAAATAGGGGTGATACCCGTTAAAGTCACTTTCGGCACCTCCGGAGATGTTAATCAGGGTTTGCTAATGGAGCTTCTTCTTTCTAATTTCAAACAACGGTTTCTTCCCCTTCTTCCCCCGGATCAGCTTACCCATGTCTTGATCATGGCGAAGTACTCCCGGATCATATTGACCGGTTTGAGATGCGCCGGTGACGGGCTCGAAAGTCCGTACGCTTCGTAGCCTTCCCGTTTCGCCAGCAGCTTGGCCCGGTACATGTGATAGTCGCTTGTGACAATGAGGATTTTCCGGTCCGTGACGCCTTTTTCTTTCAAAACGGCTTTGGTAAACCGCAAATTCTCGCTGGTGCTTGTCGATCTGCTTTCGAGAAAAATCCGGTTCTCCGCAATCCCTTTCTTCACGAGGTAGTCCCTCATAGCCACCGCTTCCGGCACATTCTCGCCCGGGCCTTGACCGCCCGATACGACCACGCTGACGTCCTTCTTCCCGGAGACGTAAGGAAGCGCCGCATCCAGCCTCTGCTGAAGCGTGAGCGACAGCTCGTATCCTTTCAGCCCCGACCCCAAAATAACGACGGTGTCCACTCCCGATGATTCGGCTTCGTCGGCGCCCATTTGCGAGAGCACGAACGATTCCACGGCGACGAAAGAAAGGCCGATCAGCAGCGAACCCGCCCACAGCGTTTTCCGGAGCCTGACATGCTTTTTAAAATCAATTCTCCTGACGATCAGGAGAAGGACGACTGCGGCGCAAAAAAGCAGCATCCCGAACCGTCCTCTAAACAAAAAAGGAGAGCTCAACAATGTGAGCACCAGCAGCACGTCCGCGGCTTTCGCTTTTCTGATTCCAGACCACCTTTTCATGTCTCGATTCTCCTCAATCTTCCCCGCCGATAAAAAACGGAATGGGACTGGTCATCTTCATTCTTCTGAATACGATAAGCAGGTAAAAATGGCCCTGGCTGTGATGGCAGCTTGCAGCCGCAGACGCACTTTTAATCGGGCATTGCCTTTTTTCCGAGCTTATGCCCGGCCAGCACGACAGGCAGCAAAAGCAGCCCCAGCGGGGCGCAGGTCAGCAAATCATGCCAGGTTGCGACTCCGTCCCGAAGCAGCCTGTAAAACAAATAAACCGAATAAGGCAGGGTGACCGCAACAGCGGTGACTACGCCGGGTGTGTAGGATCGCAGCAGAACCGTCTGTCCCAGATGGGTAAACACGTGCACGAACAGAAGCGCATTGAACCCGATAAACAAGGCCCAGATTCCCCTCTCGGCAGCCAAATACGTAACGGGGATAAAAAGGATAAATTCAACAAACACGGCCACGGCAAACTGCGAAGATTTCACGTTGGACATGTCTCGGAACAATTTTTGTCCCGGTTCCGGAACTTTCCGCCGCAGTCTCGCATAGTTCCTCTTCATCCACGACTCCACAAAAATGATTTCTTCGAAATCGTGAATCATAAACGCCGCCAGGAACAGCCAGACGACCGCGTTAAGCGATACATAATCGTCGATGAGCATATAATGCCGTCTCCCTAATTTTTAAACCGGTCCCCGCGTCAGCCGGAAGTGCAGTCACCTTTTTCCGGCTCCATATGGAGGCTGCGGTTTCCGTTCGAGTCTGTGCGCCCTAATCTTTGATGCCCCGGTATTTCGCGGTACGAAGTTCCTTGATATAAGCTTCCAGCGCAGGCATCCCTGACTTCACGGCCAGACTGACGGAGCGTTCGATGTCGTAAGGAACCCGGACGAACCGGATTTCGAGCGGGGCAGGCGTCCGGGACCCGAAGCTTCCCTCCAGAATGACATAAGAAGCCTGGGTCAGATCGAGCGGATTTCCTACGCTTCCGGCATTGAACAGCACTTTGCCGTACAAATGCTGAAGGTACGCGTTGTGAATATCGCCGTAGCCGGCGATATCGGCCGGAATCGGCTCCCGGCATTTATCGGAGGATTCGAAAAGGGAAAGCCGCTTCTCCAGTTCGTCCCACGGCTGCACGCGTTCGTACAGGCTGCGGGGCGAAGCATGGAACAGCCGGACGTATTTGCCGCTCATATAAAATTCGAGCGAAAAAGGCAGCCCCGCCAAATACTCCAGCCGTTCTCTCCCGAGCACGTTCTGATGCCACTTCAGGTCCTCGATCTCCGTTTCCCGGGAGATGAAATCGTCCCAGTTGCCGCTGACGACCTCCTCGCAATGCTCGCGGATCAGATCGACCGCCCGGTCGGAATCCGGTCCTTTGCCTATGAGATCGCCCAGGCAAAAAATTCTCGTGACGTCTTTGCGCCGGATGTCCTCCAGCACGGCTTCCAGAGCCGGTATATTTCCATGAATGTCTGACAGGATCGCTATTTTGTCCACACGTTTGTCCTCCGTAAGTCCGGCAGGTTAACCTGCTCTCTGTATTGGGTTGTATCTACTTTCGATCCGCCCGAGGCGGCTTCCTTCTTTTCCCTCCCAAACAATCTTCCACTCCTTAGACGAACTATACGAAAAAAAGACTGCAATGATCGCTCATCGCAGTCTCTTCCTTTAAGCTTTTTCAAACAAGGCCGTACTGATTTTGAACACCGCTTTGCGAATCGGGGAAGCGGCTTCCCCGCCTTCGCTTCTTAAGCCGGGCCGGTGGATATCCTCCGGGAAGAAAACCGCATACATCCCGGGAGTCAGCCGGAGACGTTCTTCTTCCGCGGCGGGCTCGAACAAGGTGTAATCCCCCTCCGGACTGTGCTCCGTTACGGCGCTCTTTCCGTTATCCACCGACCATCCGACAGTCTCCGCCCCTTCCAGAAGGAAATGAACGTCGATATAGCGTTCGTGCTTCTCCGCTTTTGCTTCCGCGGGATCTTTGGCTTCCAGCTCCATAATCGTAAAGAAAATATCCTCTCCCCTGACCGGATGCTTGCCGTTCTCCAGTTCACGGAACGGAATTTTTTCCAGGCGGTCCAGGACATCCGCCAGCGCGGGATGCGCAAACTTGCGGTCCTGCTTCCAGTTGTTGAGGCTTCCCAGTATCATTTTGTTCTCGCACCTTCGCTTATCAAATTCCGTGCACGGCTCCCCGCGCACAGTCTGGCTCCGCATGGCGGGTACACCGCCGACCGCGGTCCGGTTTACTTGGACGTGTGGGCGATAATTTCGTTCGCTTTGCGGGCCCAATCGTCCAGCGCCTGCTGCGCTGTTTTCTTCTTCGTAAAAGCCGCCTGCAGCTCCGGATAGAAAGCGCTCCGGGTTTCCGGGTAGCCCGGCACGGACAGCCCGATGTTGCCTGCGTATTTGAACAGGCTGATGGTTTTGTTCTGCAGCGTGCCTTCGGCATAGTTCGAAGCCATGGATTTGCGGGCGCCGATGACCGACTCCGCCTTGGCCATCTTGGCCATATTCTCCGGCGTGTTCATATACTTGACGAATTCTTTCGCCCACTTCATCTTCGTTTCGTTCTTCGTGTTCCATGCCCAGGTTCCATACCCGAACAGAACGGTGTTGGAGCTTTGGCCGTCGAGAGACGGATAAGGCACGAGATCGACCTCGAACTTCTTGGCGTTGCCTTCGGTAAACGCTTTATTCAGCACGGGCAGATTGCCGATGTTGCCGAACATCATGCCGAGCTTGCCCTGAACGAACATATCGCTGAATTCGGTGCTTGCCTTGAGGCCGGCCGCTCCGGGAGGCACAACGCCTTCGTCGATCATCTTCGTCATGAATTCGACGCCTTTGGCGCCCTCCGGCGAGTTGAGAACCGCCTTGCTGTTGTCTTCGTTCCACGATTTCGCGCCGAATCCCCACAGGAAGGAATGGTTGCCCTGGTCTCCGCCCGTATCCCCGGCATAAAGGCCGTAGCCGTATACCTGCTTGGCGGGGTCGGTCACCGCTTTGGCCGCTTTCATAAACTGATCGTACGTCCACGGCTGCATGTTTTGCGGCAGCAGGTCGAGCGCGCCCTTTTCCTTGAACAGATCCTTGTTCACCAGGAGCCCGATCGCTACCGTGCTGTTCGGATAGATATACGCTTTTCCGTCGACGGAGACGCTTTGCAGCGTCTTTTCTTCAAAATCCGCCTTGTCGATAATATCGTCGAGCGGCACGAGCAGCCCTTTTTTCGCATAGGAGAGCGGCCAGAAAAAGGAGCCCTGCTGGATGTCCGGAATTTCGTTCGTGTTGGCCGCAATCGAAATCCGTTCGTTGATTTTGTCGTCCGGCGTGCGGACCATATTGATCTTGACGTTCGGGTTCGCTTCTTCGAAACCTTTCTTGATCTCCTCGTAGGCGGCCTGCACGTCACCGCGGGTGTCCACCCACCAGGTCAGCTCGACTTTTTCTTTGGACCCGCCGGCGCCACCGCCTGACGAGCCTTGGGCGCCGGAGCTGTCCCCGGACTTGGCGCAGCCGGCGGCTGCAGTGACGACAAGCGCGGACGTGAGCAGAGTAAGCGCTAACTTTTTCAAAATTATTCCCCCATATGTTCATAATGATTGATGCAGAATTCATTCATCCGCGTGACGGTCACGCGCAGGAGCTTAAAAGCCTTGCGCCAGGCGGAGGAAGGCGGTCAGCCTTTCACCCCGCCCAGCGTAATTCCTTTAACGAAATAGCCTTGGAAGAGGACGAACACCGCGAGCACCGGTACGAACCCGATCGTGGCGGCCGCCATCTGCATGCCATAGTTCGCGACATATTCCGAAACGAGTGTGGCGATGCCGACGTTCATGGTCATTTTGGTGTTGTCGCTGAGCATGATGAGCTGCCACAAATAGTCGTTCCAGGCGTAGGTGAAGGCGAAAATCGCCAAGGCCCCGATGGCCGGCTTCACAATCGGCAGAAACAGCCGGAAGAAGATGCCGAGCTCCGAGCAGCCGTCGATCCGCCCCGCCTCTAGCAGCTCCGTCGGAACGGAATCGCTGAACTGCTTCATCATGAAGACGGCGAACGGGATCGTCAGCACCGGCAGGATAACGCTGAGCAGGTTGTTGACGAGGCCCAGATCGCGCATCATCGTAAAGAGCGGAACGAGCGTAATCTGCCGCGGAATGAACATCGCGATAAGAATGACGGTAAACACGATCCCGGCGCCCTTGAATTTGCGCTTGGTCAGCGCGTAGCCCGCCATCGAAGCGACCAGGCAGACGCCGACGGTCGAAACGACCGAGATGATCACGCTGTTGGAGAGCCAGTAGAACACGGAGCCGTCTTCGAACAGGCTTTTGAAATTGACCAGCGTCGGAGAGGTCGGGAACCAGTCCGGCGGAATTTTTACCGTAGACGACTGGTTTTTAAAAGCGCCCGTGACCATCCAGTACAGCGGGAACAGGAACACGGCGGCCAGTGCATAAAGCAGGATATTCGATAGGAGCTTGTACGCCCAGTAAACGGATTTTGCCATAACGGTCCTCCCTTTCTTAAAAATCCACGTCGGACTTCATCAGCTTGAACTGTGCGATAGCCACGACCGAGATGAGCGCCGTAATGACGATTCCCATCGCGGAAGCCAGTCCCAGCTGCCCGTATACGAAAGCCGTGTCGTACAGCAGGTACATGATCGTCGACGTCGCGTAATTCGGACCGCCGCCCGTCAGCATCTGGACCACAACGAACGTCTGGAACGCCCAGATCGTCGACATGACGATGATATACAGCGAGGTCGGCTTGAGCAGCGGCATCGTGATGTGCCAGAACTTCCGGAACGAGGAAGCGCCGTCCAAATCGGCCGCCTCGTAATAGTCCGGCGAAATGTTCCCCAGCGCGGCCAGGATCAGAATGATCGGCTGCCCGACGTTAAAGGTAACGACGACGAAAATGAGCGCGAGAAGCGCGAACCTCTCGTCCGACAGCCACATGACCGGCTGCATGCCGAACAGCGACAGCGTGTAGTTGGCAATCCCGTTCACCGGGCTGTAAATCCAGGCCCAAATGAGCGAAAGGATGACCTGCGACGTAATAACGGGCAAATAAAACGCGCCCCTGAAAAAAGAAGCCAGATGCTTATGCTTGCCGTAAATCGTGACCGCGGCGAATACAGCGAACAGAAATGTCAGCGGCACCGTGCCGAGGACGAAGCCGAACGTATTGGCGATCGAGCGCAGAAACACGCTGTCGGTAAAAAGCTTCGTGTAATTCTCCATGCCGATCCATGTCTGCTTGCCGAGCCCGTAATCGAAAAAGCTGAGATAGAACGCTTTTATAATGGGATAAATCTCGAATAAGACGAACAAGATCGCGTACGGCGCGATAAAAAAGAGACCCCAGAAATTGCCCTTCAGCGAGCGGGCCGAGCGAATCGTTTTAGCTGCCAAGACCACCCCTCCATTCCCCATGATTGCGTTTACATCTTTGATTATAGAAGGGTCCGGCTTGCGCCGACAGGAACGCTTCCCTTTAAATTGTTCACTCTGTTACGGACTTTGCCGCACTGTTCACTCTTCTACGGAAAATGTTCATTTTATTAAGAAAAAAGAACCCCGGTTACGTTGCCGTCACGAGGGCGCAAGCCTGATCAGACAGTCCGGGGCATTCCGCCGCACAAGTATTTCGAGCGGTACTGCTGGGGGCTTTCCCCTTTTATTTTTTTGAAAAGCCGCCCGAAGTAATTGAAATTCCCGAAGCCGACTTTCTCCGCGATCTGATACACCGGCAGTCTCGTTCCCGTAAGCAGCTCGGCAGCCTTCTCGATGCGGATCCCGTTCACATAGTCGGTAAAACCGACCTGCGTCTCTTTCTTGAACAGGGAGCTTAAATAATTCTCGCTCATCGCGACCATGGATGCCGCCTGCCGGAGCGACAATTCTTCCGCATAGTGGACATTCACGTACCCGATCAACTGCCGGATTTCGTCGCGGAAGCTGCCCGGCACGACAATTTTCCCCTGCCCGCAGCCGTAGTCGACCAACTGCCCGAACCAGTCCCTGGCCTCGGATAGATGACGGAAACCCAGCACCTGCTTGTACAGGGGCAGCTCCCGCTCAAGCGGCTCCAGCATTCCGGCATGATGCGGCTCCAGCGCTTGCTGGATCGTATGCAGGAGCCGGAGACACCACGGCATGAACTGTTCGACAGGACCCGCCCACTCCTGAATCCGGTCGAACAGCAGATGCAGAAGATCCTTCGCTCCGGCCGCATGCATCTGCCTGACGGCTGTCCGCAGCTGCAGCTCGTCTTCCGGCGCAAGAAGGGGCGCTCCCTCCCGCTGAATACCCCGGGGCGTATACACATGTATGCCGGGCCGGGAATCGTAGAAGCTCCGCTCCAGGGAAGCCGCCGCTTCCCGGTAAGCGCCTGCAAGCCCCGCCCGGCCGCTGAACGCTCCGCTGACGCCGCCGGCGACGGACAGGTTCAGGAACCGCCGTGAAGCCGCAGCGAGTTCCTCACCCAGGCGCCGCGCCTCTTCCGCGGAGCCGTCGTCCGGACCCGAGGCGGGGATCAGCAGCGCGATGTCGCCGGTGCCGGCCGGCTGGAACATCGTCCGGACCCGGCCGCCGAACTGGAGCCGGACGAAGTGAGCCAGCCGGTCGTGCAGCGCCGCGGAAGCGCCGGTCGCCGGCTCCGGGCGGACGGCAAGCAGCCGCAGCGGGCCGGCGAACAGGTCCGGCTGCTGCGGGGCGGCGGCCGCGGGCCGCGGGCCGGGCGAGGCCGATCCGCCGGCGGCACTGGCGGCGGGCGGAGCCTCTTCGGCCGGGCTGCCGGGTGCCGCTGCACCGCTAGAGCCGGCCGCAAGCCGCCCGCTCCGGCCTGCACCGGCCGCGCCGCCCCGCACCGCCGGAGCTCCTGCCGGCGCGCCGCCGCTTGCCGCCGCATCGCCGGCGTCGGTCGCGGACAGCTCCCCGCGAGTCGCGCCGGGAGCGATCTCCGCCGCTGCCAAATCCAGCAGCGGGAGCACGCCCGGGATACCGGCGCCGCTGCCCGTACCGTCTCCGGCCGGATTGTCCCGCCGAAGCCGAACCCCGGCGCCCGAATCTTCCTCCGGACCCCGGGCGCCCTGACCAGCCTTTATTTTCGCGGCTATCCCGGCAAGCATGTCCACCAGCTCCTCCGGTTTCAGCGAAGCTTTAAGAATATAGTCCTCCACGCCCAGCTTCATCGCCTGCCGCACGTAGTCGTAATCGGTATGGCTGCTGAGCACGATCATATGAATGTGCGGATAGTCCCGCTTCACGTGCCCGATCAGCTCGATTCCGTTCATCCGGGGCATTACGATATCGGTAAGCACGATATCCGGCTTGACTTCTCCTATCAGAGCCAATGCTTCCTGACCGTCCTGGGCGTCGCCCGCATATGTGAATCCGTGCCGTTCCCAGTCGATCAGCGATTTGATCCCCAGGCGGACGAGAAATTCGTCGTCTACCAGCATAATTCTCATGTTCCGTCTCTCCTTTCTCCTGCCTGTCTGAGCGGAAGCTTAAGAGTGACCGTGGTCCCCACCCCCGCTTCGCTGTCTATCTCCAGCCCGTAATCGCCCCCGTAGTGCAGACGGATTCGCTCCTGGACGTTACGCAGCCCGATGCTCGGGGAGGAGCCGTCCGGGTCCGCCAGCTCCTCCCGCAGAGCTTCGAGCTTAAGCCCGCTCATACCGCAGCCGTTGTCCGTCACGGTAAGGATCATAAGGCCCCGCTCCCGCCTAACCTCCGTCCCGATCGTAATGACGCCCGGGCGGTCGAGAAGCTCGATGCCGTGGCGGATGCTGTTCTCGACCAAGGGCTGAAGCAGCAGCTTGATCATCTCCTGGTCCCCGCATTCCGGAGGCACCTCCATGTGCAGCGTCAGCTTTTCGGAAAAACGCAGCTTCATCAGGGTCACGTAATGGCCGATATAGTCCAGCTCTTCCTTCAGCGGGATCAGGGTTTCCCCTCTTCCTATACTCGCCTCCATCATGCTTCCAAGACTGGACAGCATCTCACCCACTTCCCGGTCATCGCGGATATAGGCCATCCATTTGATATTGTTGAGCGTGTTCAATATAAAATGCGGATTAATCTGCGCCTGCAAAGCCTGGAAGCGCATTTCCTCCTTCTTCCGGTATTCCTCCTTGAGCCGCCGGAGCAGCTCGCGGATTTGCGCGGACATGCCGTTATAGGTGGCGATCAGGGTCGAAATTTCGGCCGGACCCGCTTCATGCAGAGAGCTGTTGAAATCGTTTTTCGCGATTTCGCTCATTTTTTTGTTGAGCAGCTTTAGCGGCCGGGTAACCCGGTGGGTAACGGTAACGGCAAGAAGCATAAACACGAGCCCGATGCCGGCGACCGTAAGCCGGTTCGTCCGCCGAAGCTCATAAATTTCGCTGAATACCGTCTCATGGGGAATATATTGGACGAGCTTCCATCCCGTCAGGCCGACCGTCGCGTAACCCGCGATCCATTTTTTGTCCCCGATTTCCAAGATGAGCTGGCCTTTGGAGGACGTCTGAATCGTTTGAAGCGATTCGGGACGCAGCGAAATTTCCTCCATGCCGGGGGGAACCGAACTGGAAATAACACGGCCGGTCTGGTCCAGCAGTACGACCTCGCCTTCCAGCTTGGCCAGCATTTTCTGCAAATCGCTGTCCTTGACGCTGAGCAGCAGGGTACCGATATTCCGGTTGGCGTCGGTAACCGTTTTGACCAGCGTGAGCAGCCTGCTTTTGTCATAGTAGAGATAATGATCCCGGTCGTTCACCAGCCATTTGATTCCATAAGGCTCTTGGAGCGTTTGCCGGTACCAGTCGGACTGCAGATACGTTTCATACAAATCGGGCCCCACGTACTTCGTGCTCATCCAGCCGCCGTGCCTGTCCAGCAGGGTGACGTAAGTCTCGGTAAAAAAGGGCGTATGCAGCTTGTCCAGCACACTGTCGGTTATCCGCAGCTTATCGTAGTACGTCGTCGCTTCCGGCTGTTTCAGCATGGCGGTAATCCCGGGGTTCAGCGATAAATCCACGGCGGCTTTCAGCACGTCCTGAAAAAACAGCTCCAGATTGCCGTTGGCCTGATTGAGCGCTTCCTGGGCGGAATTGCCGATTTTGGTTTCGATTACGGTTTCCAGCGGCTTATCGATCCAATAGGAGCTGAGCAGAAGAGGAAAAATCAGAACGAGCGCGATCACGAGCAAAAACTGATTATGAAGGGAATTCCACTTCTGCAGCAGCCTTGATGTTTTTTTCATGGGAACCCCCTGCGTAAGGCCGTTGAAGGCCGGATAAGTAGACGGAGTAAAAAAAGATTCTTTCAAACCGTCACAAGTAACGGCTTGAAAGAACCGGAATCAACCCTGCGGGAACGTGTAAAGTAGAATCCCGCAGTCCCGTGAAGCGGAAAAGTAACGCGCCTAGTATCCGCCCGCAGCGGGTTTACGGATTTTTAATCCAATCGAGGTTAAAGCGAGTGAACAGGATTTCCCCGGATTCCCCTTCGTACAGGAGGCCGATGCTCTTATCCGGGAGCACCGTCATGGACGAGTACGCGTAGCTGCCGGGGGTTATGACCTTGGAATAGGCCCAGGTGGAGCTTCCGTCCTCGCTCAGCCGCACCGTGCCGTTGGTCCGGCTGCCCGTGCTGGCCGGATTGGCGAACAGGACGCGGCGCTTTCCGTCTCCCAGATCGGGGAAGTTCACGGCCGTAAGCTGGCAGTACGGTTCCGGCAGAGCCGCGTCGAAGGTCACATTGTCGTCCCATGTGGCTCCCCCGTCGGTGCTCGTCGCTACGGCCACCCGCTTCTGGGCCGACGTATTGCGCATGTACATCTTCAATCCTCCGCCGGGAAGCTCGATGACCGCGTCCTCCGTGAGTTGAGCCGTGCTGACGTTAAGCGTCTGCGCATTCAGAACGGCTCCGTTTACGACCCGGCCGTCGTTCGGCGACTCTCCTCTTTTCCAGGTCTTACCGTGATCGTCGCTGTAGATGACCGCACTGGACTGGTAGCCTCCGGTGTTCGTGTAATAAATCGGGAACACCAGCCGTCCCGCATAAGGGCCCGAACCGATCGCAATGCCGTTGCCGGGGCCCGTGCCCATAAACTTCATCCAGTCGGCTTTGACCTGCGCGTTGATATCGACCGGAGCGGACCATGTCAGGCCGTCGTCGGTGCTTTGAATAAGCTGAAGGTAGGAGGTGCCGTACTCGTGCAGACTTTCCGGAGCGATGCCCGTTTTGAGATAAATGTTGCCCGCATAAGCCGTACCGTTGTACACGTCTCCGTTATCGCGGACGGTGTAGGCCGTAACGGCTCCCGCGCTGTTGTAGACGGCGCCGTTTCCTCTCAGCGTGTAAGTGCCGCCGGAATTGTCGGTAAGAATCTTGTAGCCGTTCGCGTCGAAGCCGGTTCCCGCCTTTGCCTGCCCGAACCCGTACCCGCCGGGAAAGTGGTCGACCAGCGCGAAAAGCGTGCCCGTCGCCGGGTCCTGCAGAAGCTCGGAATCGATCACGGACGCCCCGTTGTATCCGGAGCCGGGATAATCGACCAGCACCTGGATGCTGTTCCAGGTCTGTCCCCCGTCCGTGCTCCTGCGGATGGCGAAGTTGATGTCGTTCGGGCTGTCCGCATTGCCCGGAATGCGCTGGTCTATGCCCGCGATCAGTGTCCCCTTGCCCGTTGTGAGCAGGGACGGAATGCGGTAGCCCGCGGAGCCGAACATATTCGGACCGAAGAGCGCCGTCGGAACGGTTTTGAACGCGCTGCCCGTGAAGGTGACCGCCGTAACCGGAGCGCTCCACTGGCCCGCGCCGCGGCTGTTGCGGGCACGGATTTTATAAGAGTGCGCGGACCCCGCCGCAAGGCCGGTATGCAGGTATGGCGGGCTTACACCGCCGATGACGGTCCCGTCCGCTTCCAGATCGTAGCCCGTCGCGCCGGGAGAGTCGTTCCAGCTCAGGTACACCTCGGACGACTTCGTCGCTTCGGCAGTCAAGCCAGCCGGAACCGGAGGCGTGCCGTCTCCGCCTAGCGCGTAAACGCCGATTTCGGCGGCGGAAGCGAAACCGCCTCCTCCTGCGAGCGCTTTCAACTTCACGTAACGGACGCCGTTTGCCGCGAATACCGCTGTCTTCAGCGTCTTGTCGTTGGCCCAGGTTCCGAAAACCGCTTTGGTGAAAGCCGTCCCGTCCGCACTCGTGTAAATCTCGTAGCTCGTGATCATTCCGTTCGACGAGCTGTCCTGTCTGGGCAGATAAGTCAGCTTGGAGAGACTGTACGCCCCGCCCAGGTTAAGCGTGATTTCCCGGGTCGTATCCGTGCCGTTCCAAAGGGTGTGCCACATCGTGCCCGTATTCCCGTCCAGCGCTTTAGCCGGTTCGTCGCCGGTCTGGAAGCTCGAAGCGGAGGCGGTCATGGCGCTTTGCGGGAGCGCGCGGTCCGTGCTGACGGCCAGCGCTTCGTCCGCGGACAGCGCTTTGTCGTAGATATGGACGAAAGCGATATCGCCCGCATAATACCACTGGCCTCCCCCGTCGTCCGCGTTGCGGCCGATCCACATGCCGTCCGGCGTTTTCACGTTCGGGAAAAAGCCCGACGACGAGGCCGAAGCGCTCAGTGCGCCGTCGATATACAGGGCGGTGCCGCCGGTTCCGACGGTCAGCACGACCGTGTGCCAGCTTCCGTCATTGGAAACGGAGGGAGCCGGTGCGCTCAGCCGGGTGGCGTACACGCCGTTTTCCCGGTTTTCGAAATACAGCGTGCCGCCGTTCATCGTCAGCGACATGTTGCTGGAAGGATCTTTTGTATCCGAAAGGCTGAAAATCGTTTTCACGGCCGCGCTGCTGGACGTTCTTACCTTGGCGGCAATCGAGCCCTGCGCGAGACCGGATACTTTTGAAATATCTGCCGTTACATCCGTGAAATCCGTGGTGCCGTTAAATGTTTTGTTCACCGGATAGTCCAGGACGGGTGCACCCGGCAGGGCAGCCGAAGCGAGTCCCGCTGTCAGGCCCGAACTCAGCAGCCATAAGGCAAGAACGAGCGATAACACTTGAACAACCGGCGAAAACAGTCTTTTTTTCTTCAATAAAACGACCTCCTCAGGTACATGTTTTTGAAGCTGTCTTCATTTTAGGCCCTGCCGGACACGCTTGAAATCCCTTACTCTTTACATTACGGGTCGTATTTTGACCTGTTCGGGTCCTTCCCCCGCGTTTACCGCCGGCTACTTCATGTATTTTCCATCCCCGTTATTCTCCTCCAAATTCATGTGGTTTCGACCCGCTTGCCGTTTACAAAGAGATATCGTTTAGGCCCGCGCCGGATCTTGGGGATACAGAAACCGTTCGATAAATAGTGACTGTGTTTCGTAAAAAATACACCGATCATGTTTTCCGGACATGATCGGCGTACTTGTTTTTTATGGATATACCTTTCGCCGGGCGCCTTAATTTCGGCGGGTCCAGGCTTTATTCACTCCCGGCATATCCGGGGATATTCCCACACCTGAAGGGCCGCGCCGATCATGCCGCTCCAGTTGCCCCGGTAAGCCGGCTCGATCCGGACGCCCTTCCACATGGAAGGCATCGTCCTCTGCGCCGCTTCTCTGCGCACGCCCTCGAAGAGATCGTCACCCGCCTCGGCTACGCCGCCGCCGATGACGATCAGCTCGGGATTGAGCGCGTGGATCAGGGAAGCCACGGCGGAGCCGAGGGCGGCCAGCGTCTCCTGCATGACTTCGGCGGCGACCGCCTCCCCGGATTTCCAGCGGGCGAACACCTCCCGGGTATCGATCCGTTCGTCCGGCAGGCCGTATCCGGCAAGCTTCTCCCGCATCCGGCTGGCGATGCTCGTCCCGGAAGCGTACTGCTCCAGGCACCCCCTGCCGCCGCACAGGCAGGCGGGGCCGTTGAAGTCGACGGAGAGGTGGCCCAGCTCCCCGCCTCCGCCCCAGGCGCCGTGCAGCAGCCGCCCGTCCGCGACGACCGCGCCGCCGACGCCCGTGCCGAGCGCCAGGCAGACGAAGCTGGAAACGCCGCGTCCCGCTCCCAGCAGCCTCTCGGTCAGCGCGAGCACGTTCACATCGTTGTCGACGACAACAGGGAGGCCGAAGCGCTGCTCCAGGATGCGCCTGAGCGGGGTGCCGGCATAGCCGGGGATCAGATCGGAGGCGGACCGGACGCTTCCGTCCGCCCAGTCGATCTGACCGGCGCTGCCGACGCCGATCCCGGCGCAGGCCCCGCCGGCACACACTACGCCGGCCTCGGCCATGAGGGTTTCGACCGCCTGCAAGACGCGGTCTTCCGTGCGGGCCGTCCCGGCCATCGTGCCCAGGCTGACCGTGTGAAGCACATCGCCTTCCCGCGTAACGAGCCCCGCGTTGATCTTCGTGCCTCCGATATCGACGCCGATGGCAATGTCGCCGCCTGCGGCGCTTGCCGCGTTCGTGATTGTCACCGTTTCAGCCCCCTTAACCCAGACGCCTGTTCAGCGCGTCCACGTAACGGGCTGTAATGAGCTGCGGACGGGTGATCGCGCTGCCTACCACTACGTAGGAAGCTCCGGTTTCCAGCGCCCTGGCCGCATCTTCCGGGGTCCAGATCCGCCCCTCGGCAATGACGGGCACCTTCGCACGCTCGCATAGGCCGCGCAGCAGACCGAAATCCGGCTCCTCCTGCTGAGGGCTGTAAGGGGTATACCCCGAAAGCGTCGTTCCGATGAAATCAACGCCCAGGCTTTCGGCCGCGAGCCCTTCCTCCAGCGTGGAGATATCCGCCATCACGAGTCTGCCCGTCGAATGAATATACTCAATGAGAGGCTTTACCCGCTCCAGCCGGTCTTCCCGGCCGGTCACGTCCAGCGCCACGATGTCGGCCCCCGCCTCCACGATGGCCTTCACTTCCTCCATCGTCGGCGTGATAAATACGTCCGAGCCCGGGATGTCCCGCTTAATCAGGCCGATTACGGGCACGTCCACGGTCTTTTTGATCGCCGCAATATCATAGGCGCCGTTGGTCCGGATGCCGATCGCACCCGAACGTACCGCAGCCCGGGCCATTTTGGCCATCGTATCCCCGCCGTGCAGCGGTTCGTCCTCCAAGGCTTGGCAGGATACGATCAGACCTCTGGAAGGAAAAATATCGTGCATATTCATCGCGTTCGCTCCTCTATGTCAGTCTTCAAGTGTAGTGGGAATCCGTGCTTCTAATACCTGCTTATTACGGCCGGGACGCCTCCGCCTGGGCGATGCGGTCCAATATTTTATCATTCAGCGCACGGATGCGCCCCATATCGGTTTCACGAACGGGCAGCAGCGGCAGTCTCGGCTCGCCGGTGTCGAATCCGCGCAGCTTCAGGATCGCTTTGCAGGCCCCGTACAGAGACGGGAATGTCAGCAGCTCGGAGATCAGCTCGTTGACGGTAAACTGCCATTTCTGCGCTTCGGCCAGCTTCCCTTCCTTAAAGCATCTTTCGATTTCGAGGAAAAGCTCTGGCATCACGCCGTACGTTCCGCCGATTCCGCCGTCCGCTCCGATGCTGCGCCCCGCCAAATACTGCTCGTCCGGGCCGTTCAGCACGAGAATGTCGTCTCCGCCCGCCGCCTTGAACTGCTGAAGCTCGAACGTGCTTTCGGCGGAAATTTTCACCCCGATAATTTTGTCCTGCTTGATCAGCTTGCTCAAAAGCGGCTTGGACAGATGGAAGCCTGTCGTCTGCGGGATATGATAGATGATAAACGGCAGCGACGAGCTGTCTACGATCGACTGCCAGTGATGCTCCACGCTCGCCTCCGAAAGACGGTAATAGATGGCGGGCACGGCGGATACGGCATGAGCGCCCGCTTCTTCCGCATGCTTGGCAAGCTCTACGCTGTCACGTGTGGACGGCGCTCCGACATGAGCGATAATGGTGAGTTCATTCCCCACCTCGGCAATAACCGCTTCCAGCGTCTTTTTGCGCTCTTCCACGGATTGCAGCATGCCTTCGCCGGAGCTGCCTCCGACGTAAAGCCCGTTCACACCCGTGTTCGCATAATGGCGGGCCAGCTTGCGGGCCGCTTCGGCGGATACTTCCCCGTTTTCGTCATAGCAGGAATACATCGCAATCGTGATACCTTTAAAACGTTCCAAATCGACCGTTCTCATCTGTTAACAACCTCCGTTTATATGGACTAAAAATGGTGGATGTTTTCACCTAAATCATGTAAACAAGTGCCGTTTTTTATTATCGCTCTACGATTTTTGCAGTGCCGGCCACACCGCAGAACTGTTGTCCCGGACTATCCTTTTACCGCGCCCATCGTAATGCCCTGGGTAAACGATTTTTGGAACAGGAGGAAAATCGCGATCATCGGCACGGATGCAAGAGCCGCTCCCGCCATCATGACCCCGTAGTTCGTCGTGTATTCGCCCTGCATCGTCGCGACCCCGAGCGGAAGGGTCATCATCGAAGTGGAGCGCGTCATGATCAGCTGGCTGAAATAATCGTTCCACGAAGCGATAAACGTAAAGATAGCCAAAGCGCCGAGCGCCGGTTTAAGCAGCGGCAAAATGATCGTGGCGAACAGGCGGATCTCCGAGCAGCCGTCCATCTTCGCCGCTTCCATCAGCTCGCCCGGAATCGTTTGCGCGAACTGCTTCATGAGGAAGACGCCGAACGGCCAGCCGATTGCCGGAAGAATAAGTCCCCAGTACGTGTTCACCCAGCCGAAATCCGCCAGCATCGTGAACAAGGGAACGAGAATGACCTGTTTCGGCAGCGCCATGGCGGCCACGAACAGCGTGAAGATCGCCCTGCGTCCCGGAAACACCTTTTTGGCAAGGACGTATCCGGCCAGCGACGAAACGATGCAGACCGCGATCATTTCACAGAAAGCGATCAGGAAGCTGTTGAACGTCCAGCGCCAGACGGGGTTTTTGAACAAATCCGTCCAGTTCTGCAAAGTCGGTTTCAGCGGAAACCATTCCGGCGGAATCGCGGTCGCGACCGTCTGGATTTTAAAGGCGCCGGTGATGATCCAGTAGAACGGGAAGATAAAAAATACGGTAGCCAGCAGAAGCAGCAGGAGAGAGAGCACTTTAACGGGCGAGATCTCCTTCAACCGGCTTTTTTTGCGGACCGCACTTGCAGTCCCCCCTTGACTCAATTCCAGTGAAGCGTTCATAGTATCCCTCCTAGTACTCTACATCGCTGCCGAAGTATTTGAACTGGATGACCGAGATGATGCCGATTACGATCGCCAGCAAAATTCCCATCGCCGAGGCGATCCCGAAGTTGCCGAGCACGAACGCCTGTTCATAAACGCCGTACATAACGGTAGACGTGCTGTAAACCGGGCCTCCCGCGGTAAGCAGCTGAATGAGGGCGAAGCACTGGAACGTGTTGATCGTCGTAATGACGATGATGTACAAATTCGTCGGCATCAACATGGGCCAGATGATTTTGCGGAAAATCTGCCACGGCGTGGCTTGGTCGATCTGGGCGGCTTCGATGTAGGAAGTCGGAATATTGCCCAGGGATGCGACGTATAAAATGATCGGCTGTCCGACCGATGTCGTGATCAGCACGGCAATAATCGCAAGCAGGGCGGTGCGGGTATCTCCCAGCCAGAATACCGGCTCGGCCCCGGCCAGACCCGTCAAATAGTTCAAAATCCCGTAGTTCGGGTGATAAATCCAGCCCCATACGACGGTAATACTGACGACCGAAGATACGGCCGGCAGGTAAAAGACTCCCCGGAAGAAGGACCGGGAAAATTCCTTCATTTTGTAAATATTAACCGCTACAAAAATCGAAAACACGATTACGATCGGCACGGCAATGACGACCAGCAGCAGTGTATTTCTCATGGACTTGAGGAACGTGTCGTTTTTGAGCAAAGAAATATAGTTGTCGAGCCCCGTAAATTCGAAATGCCTCAGTGAATAATCGAAGAAACTGATATAGATGCCCTTAATCATCGGATATGCCACAAACAGCAGGAAAAATCCGAGCGCCGGCAGTAAAAACAGGTAACTCATCAGCCAATCGCGCCGCACTGTTCTTCTGGACTTGCGAACCGCTGCTTCCATCCCCTATCCCCGCTTTCTCTATTGGTTGTGAAAAGAGCGGAGTACACGCGCACCCCGCTCCCACGCTTCGCCTGCTTACTTGGTTTGACTTTGCGATTTCGCTTTCGTAATGGCTTCGTTCGCTTTGGCGGCAAAAGCGTCTAGGGCTTCCTTGGCCGTTGCCTGGCCCGTCAGGGCACGCTGCAGCTCAGGGAACCAGAACGTGCGGATTTCGGCGAATCCGTCGGCAATCGTCGGCGGATCGGTAATAAATTCGCGCGCCAGCTCGGCGTATTTGTATTCCGAATTGTCATACAATCCCGTGACCGAAGTACGTGCGGACAAACCGCCGGTCTGGATCAGATTCTTCTTGGCCATTTCCGGATCGTTGGCGATAAAGTCGATGAGCTTCTTCGAAGCCGCGATCTTGTCTTTGTCTCCGTTGTTGAAAATCGCCATTCCCCCGAGATACGGTTCAAGCTTAGGCTTGGAGCCGTCCAGCGTCGGGAACGGAAGCAGCACGTCGTCGAACTCCACCTTTTTGTTCGGCTCGTTCTGAGCTTTCAGCACCGCGGAGTAGTTGATCGTGAACGCAAGCTTGCCCTGCAGGAACAGATCGTTCACGTCCGCCGCCGCAAGGGAAACCGCACCCGGAACGACAAGCTTCTCTTTGCTTCCTTTTACGATCCAGTCCAGCGCCTTAGCCGCATTGTCGGTGTTGATGGCCGCTTTGCCGTTGTCCTCGCTGAGGAATCTGGAAACGCCCATGTTAGCGATATAGGCGCGCGTTCCCTGATCGCCCGCCGTGCTTTTCGCGTAAAATCCGGACGGGATGATTTCGGGCGCTTTCTCTTTAACCGCCTGCAGCGCCTTCTCGTACTCGGCCACCGTCCACGTCCGGTCCGGCCGGTCCAGCGGAAGCAGATTCGTCGCGCCGATTTTATCGAACACGCTTTTGTTAACCGCCATCATGAAAGGAGCGGTATTGATCGGGTACATGTAAATCTGGTCTCCGACACTCGACTGCTTCCAGAGCGCCGGAGAAATGTCTTTCTTCACTTCTTCGGACACCATATCGTTGAGCGGAGCGAGCAGGTTCTTCTTGCCCCAGTCGATGATGCGCCCCGGAGCGTCATAAATCACGTCGGGAGCGGTATTGGAGGCAATCGCCACGTTAAGCTTCTGGGGGCCGCCTTCGTACGTAATCATCTCCAGGTTTACTTTTATATCCGGATACTTCTTGTTAAATGCGGCGATGATTTGCTTCTCGTATTTGCCCACTTCGCCGTCCAGCGGCTGGAAGTTAGGAAAGTTCCACCAGGTAATTTCCACCGGCTTGGATGACCCCTGGCCGGATGAAGCGCTTGCATTTTGGCCGCCCTGTGTCTGATCGCTGCCGCAACCGGCCAGCTGTGTTCCTATAAGGGCAATGCTTGCTGCGGTCATGAGTCCTTTTTTCCAAGATCTCATTTCTTATCCCCCTCTGTAGTTAAAAATGAATCGCTTTCATTTCCTGCGTTAAGCATAGAACATATCCGGCGGCTAAAGAATCCCTTAGATTTTACCTTCATGGGCGTATTTTGACCTGTTCGGATTTGGAACTGTCCTCTATGTCCGGTGTTTAGTATACTAGTTTTACATCTAACTATCAGCATGATTAACTTCCGGAGGACATCCATGTACAAATTGATGATTGTCGAAGACGAGCCTTTGATCCGCACGGGGCTGAAGCATTATTTTGCATGGCAGGAGCTCGGATTCGAAACCATTCTGGAAGCGGAGAACGGCAAGGAAGGCTTCCGGATGGCGCTCGGCGAGAAGCCCGACATGGTCATCACGGACATCCGCATGCCCGAAATGGACGGGCTCCAGATGATCGAAGAGCTGCGCCCTATGCTGCCCGATACCGTTTTTATCATTTTAACGGGGTACAACGATTTCGCCTACGCCCAGCGGGCCATAAGGCTCGGCGGCGTGCACGCGTTCCTGCTTAAGCCTCTGGAGTACGACGAAAGCCTGTCTACCCTGATGCAGTGCCTGGACACGCTGAAACAGCAGAAGCTGGCGCAGAGCCGGCACAACCTGCTTGAACGGGAAGCCGGAGAAACGATGAAGCTGAAGCGCAGCCAGCTGGTAAAGCTTCTCCTGGAAGAAAGCGATCCCGGTGAGGCGGAGCTTTCCTCCTGCGGGCTTGAGGGCACCGCCCATACGTACGTGCCGATTGTTATCACATGGTTTACGGACCAGCCCCACAGCTACCAGACCCGGCGCCGTTTAAGAAACCGGGCGGAACAATTGGCGGAAGAGCTTGCCCGTTCCTATGCAGGGTCGGATCATGTCCGGCTGCTCACGTATTTTGATCACGCCAAAATGTATGCGCTTGCAATTCTGGACGATCCGGCACTTCCCCGGGGAGATGCCGGCCGGGACCGGGATTTCGCCCCGCGTCACGCCCTCGTCCGGCAGGCGGGCCGTGAGCAGGCCGCCTTCTGCGCGGCCGCCGGCCCGGCCTCGTCCGGCCTCTCCGGCGCGGGCGCTACGCTCCGGCAGGCGGAGAGAGCGCTGTACGGGCGCTTCTTTCAGCCGGAGCGGCAGCTGTTCGAGGCCGGTTCTCCCGGCTCTCTTCCGGCTGAAACCGCCGCAGATCCGCTGATCCGGCTCGGCGACCCCGACAAGGCGGACATCGAGCGCTGTCTGGAGACGGGAGACGCCGGGGAGATCAAGCCGCTTCTCGCAAGGCTGGCCGAAGAGAAGCTGGCGGGCACGCCGGGAGCCGCATACGGCAGCCTGCTCGGATTCCTGCAGGACCTCGTCTCGGTCACGCTGCGGTTCGCCCACAAGCACGGCATTCCCGTCGAGGGCGTCTACAGCGACAAGCTGCTCACGCTAAGCTGCGTGGACGATTTCCGGACGCTGGCGGCCCTGCTCGACTGGCTCGGCGGCTGGATGCTGCATCTGAGCGGCGTCTACAAGGAGTCGTCCCAGCCGAGCGGCCCTGGGGACGGCCTTATTTTCAAAGGGATTGAAGCCTATCTCCGGCAGCATCTCGACCAGGACGTGACTCTGCAGATGGTGGCGGACCGTTTTTTCTACAACCCTTCCTATCTCAGCCGGCTGTTCAAGCTTAAATTAAACAAAAACTATATGACGTTCGTGTCCGAAATCCGCATTTCCCATGCGATGGACTGCCTGCACAAACCCGAATATCTCGTGACGGACGTCTGTCAGATGTGCGGGTACAAAAGCTACAAGCACTTCGTGAAAACCTTCAAGAAGATCACCGGGCTTACACCGACGGATTACCGAAAAAAAATAGGGTTGTGAGTGCTGTGAAGATATGGAAGCCAAACGTGAGATTTACCCGGATGAGGCACGTGAATCACCAGATTTTTCTGCTCGTGATATTGACCGTCACCCTGCCGCTTCTGATTATGTCGGGCCTTATTTACTGGTTCTCTTTCAAAGCGGTGAAAACAGAGTACCAGGCCAGCTCCAGCCTGATCCTGAACAATCTGTCTTTTAACATCGACCAGTATTTGCAGAGCATCGAGAAAGGGACGCTCAACGCCCAGCTCGACAACCAGCTTCAGAACGCTTTGGAGAATTACACCTATCATACGGAAAACAACGGTGAGGACTTGAAGATCCAATACCGGAACGTGATCGAAACGTTTATCAGCTCGATCGAAATGACGATCAAGAACGTGGACAGCATCCGCATTTATGCGGGGAACCGTGTTTTCTACTCCGCCGATTTCAACCGGGCCGATTATGCCCTCAACGATTTCACGAAGGAACCGTGGTATATCGAGACCGTCCGGCATAACGGCGGGGTCGTTCTGTTCGGGACGCATCCCCCTTTTCACCGGACGAATGTGCACGAGCCCGTCATCTCGATCGCCCGGGTCATCAACAAAGTCGGGAGTAAGCAGCAGCTTGGCGTCATGCTGGTGGATATCCGCCTGGATTCCCTGCGTGAGATTTTGAAGCTTTCGGAGACGAGCATGCGCAACTTCGTCATCATCGACAGCGACGGAGGCATCGTTTATTACTCCGCCAACAGCGGGATGGACCCGGAAAGCTCCACCAGGCTTGATGCGGGCACGATCGGGACGGTGATGAAGGAAAGCACGGGGAGCTTCTATGCGCCTATTGCGGGCAAGGAATCGTACATTAATTTCGTGACGTCGCCTTATTCGGGGTGGAAGGTCATTCAATCCATCGGGGAAAAAGAAATGACGAAGCCGGCCGGCTTCCTCGGCAATCTTATTCTCGGGCTGGCTTTCGCCTCGCTCGGAACCGCCCTGCTGTTCATGGTTCTTCTGTACAACCGGGTCACGAAGCCGATCATCCGGCTCACCCGCCAGGTCAAGCTTGTCGGAATGGGCCGCTTCGATGTGAATCTGAGCAGCAGCCGCCAGGACGAATTCGGGGTGCTGTACCAGGGAATTCACAGAATGGTGGAAGAACTGCAAAATTATATCGAACGCTCTTCCATGGCGAAAGCCCAGCAGAAAATCGCCCAGTACGGGGCGCTCAAAAGCCAGATCAACCCCCATTTTCTCGCCAATGCCCTGGAAACGGTCCAGATGAAAGCCATTATTAACGGCCAGCGGGACATTTCAGAAATGGTCGGCCTTCTCGGCAAGCTGTTCCGCATTCATATCCAGACGGGTAAAGAGACCGTCTCCCTGCGGGAAGAGCTGGATCATATCCGGCTCTACGTCCGGGTGCAGCAGATGCGGTTCGGCGATAAAATCCGGTACACGGAAAATCTCGCGCCGGGAAGCGAGTCCGTGGAAGTGATGCACTTCTCGCTCCAGCCGCTGATCGAAAATGCCGTCGTCCACGGACTGGAACGCACATCCGGCCCGGGGCTGCTGGAGATCGGCTCCTCGTTCGTCGGGCACGAGATGATTATCACCGTGCGGGATGACGGTGCGGGCATGGAAGCCGGAGAGCTGGCGAAGCTGCGCGAACGGCTGAAGCAGCCTTCAGACACGCTGGACCAGCGGCACATCGGGATCAAAAACGTGCACGACCGCATCCAGTTCTACTTCGGCGAAATGTACGGCCTCTCCGTAGACAGCGCCCCCGGCGAAGGCACGGTCGTCAGCATCCGGCTTCCGTCCGGGAAGTGAGCGGGCGGTGCCCCGTTTCGGGGCGTATGCACATGTCCGGAAGGAAGCGCGCGGTTACCGGGCTGCGGGCGGTTGCCGCTGCGGCCCTCGGCACTCCTTCCGCACGACGTAAACATGCACAAAAAAGCCTGCCGGAACCGGCAAGCTTTTTTGCGCGTATATCGGAAGCCCGCTTTCGGGGCTCCGTTATATTTTGAAATTGGCGATCGTTTGCTTGAGCTGCTCGGCGCTCTCTCTCGTGCCTTCCACAATATCCAGCACTTTATCCGAACTGTCCATCGCGACACTCGCTTGATCCGAGATATTCCCGGTTCCGGCGGCGGATTCGTTGTTGGCGATCGAAATTTCGTTGATCATGAGCGCCATGTCCTGAATGGCCCGGCTCAGTTCATGCGCGGTCGCGTTGAAGCTGCCCAGCAGATTTTCGTAAAACTCCGCGTCCCGGTAATACTGCTGGCCCGTTTCTACCATCGCGTTGTAGTCGTTAATCACCGTCGTATCGATAAAAGCAAGCATGCTTTCGGAATTCGCCTTCAAGTTCTGCACCGAGGAAGTGACGATTTGGACCACTTCGCGGATTTTGTTCGCGGAATGTCCGGACACCTCGGCCAGCTTGCGGATTTCACCGGCTACGACGGCAAATCCCCGGCCCGCTTCCCCTGCTCTGGCCGCCTCGATGTTGGCGTTCAGGGCGAGGAGATTGGTCTGGGCCGTAATCTCCAGAATGGAGCTCGCCAGGACCTGAATCTGCTCCACGGCTCTGGACTGCTCGATGGCGCTCTCCAGCTTCTCCCGCATCTGCCGGCCGATTACAACGGCCCGCTCCGACGAGGCGACCGCCGTCTCGCGCAGATCTTCGGCCCGCTTGCTGACTTCCTTCGAAGCCTCTTCACCCTGCTTCGCCTGATCCGCAATCCGGTCGACGGACTGGCGGATGCTGGCGGACGAATGATTCATTTCTTCCGTCGAAGCGGCCGTTTCTTCCATGGCGGCGGCCATTTGCTGCGTCGTGCCGGACACGTTCTGAATTTGGCTGTTGAGATCCGTCAAATGACTGCTCACCGCCGTTACGGAGCCGCCAAGCTTGTCCGACTCTTCCACAACCGTACGGATCGTGTCACTGATTGAAGACTGCATCGTGTGCATCGACTGCATCAATACGCCCGTCTCATCCTTGGCTTTCATAAATTTCTGCGGAACCGGATGGGAGAAGTCGCCGCCCGCGATGACTTTCAAATGCTCCGTCGCGACTTTAATCGGCGTTGTGATCCGGTACGAAAGCAGTACGAGAATGGCCGCAAATACGAGAATACTGCCGATAATGACAACGACCAGACCTTTTTGCAGAGACGTAACATCGTGCATATACTCTTCGACCGGTTTGAAGGAAATGATATACATATCCTGCAGGCCCGATTTGGCGTAAGAAGCGATTTGCTGCTGGCCGTTCAGTGTGAAGTACCCGATCCCCTTCTTATTCGTGCTTACTTCCTTGAAAAAGGCGGGAACGTCTCCTTCGGCCTTAGTCATGTCGTATTTCAGCACTTCTTTGCCGTCTTCCGCAGCGACGAGAACTCCAGCCGCATTGATCATAAATGTCTTGACGTTGCCTTCCTGCGTAGATCGGACGATATTCGCCGAGAGCTTCGTCAAGTCAACCGCCGTCCCTACGATGGAAGGCATTGCATCCGTACTTCCGTCGGGAATATGCGCCAGCAGCGCCATAATCGGACCGCCGGTTACGGGAGACTGGACCGGTCCGAACAGGACGGGGCCTTTCTTCATTCCTTCGAGCAGAGACTTGTCCAGTTCGGCCACCCCGATGTCGATGCCCACGGATTGCCCGCCGATACCGTCGGACACGATCGCACTATTGTACGCGGCGTAAATATTTTCATACAAGCCGTTCGCGTCCGTGATGAGCTTGCCCAAATAAGCGGATGCGGCGGCGGCGTTTTCCGATTTCGGATTGCCGTTTTTTTTAATTTCCTTGAATGTGTTGATCAGAAAAGGATTGTTCGCGATCGTCGAAGAACTTAACGATAAGTTCGTGAAAGCCAAATCCATCTGGTTCACCTTCTCCGAAACGATGTTCGTCATGGACTGTCTTGCTTCAGCTTGGAGCGAACCGGCTGACGAGCTGCTCGCAAACCATAGCGCGATTAACATCGGAATGGTCATGCAAGCAACCGATATCAGCATGATTTTGGCGAACAACCCGTTCAGGTTGATTTTGCCGAGGACACCGCGTGCCCGTTCTGCCTTGCTTTTTAACATCATGCTCCCCCTCGTATAGCGGCCTACGCCAAAAATAGATATCTACTTTATCGACAAAAACAGACAAAATGTTGATAGTAATTTTATTGAATTCGACATATATTTAAAGAAAATTGTTTCTCTGGAACTATTTTATATAGGACAAAAGAAACAGCCTCTCCACAAAGAGGCTGTTTCTTTATTTAGGTAGGTTTTGTTGTTTCTTGCTGGGAGGTTCTGTTGTTTCTTCCTGGGCAGATTCGGTCGTTTCTTGCTTGTCAGCTGCTATGAAAATGCAGGGTGCTTTTCGGAAAACCATCTTCACTTCGACTTCTCTTCTTACGTTAGATTTCTCCGCTTATTGGAATTCTTTTCTTCTACGAGAGTGGAGGAGGGCTAACGATCCGTTCGGCTACAGGGTTCCCAGCACATCGATCAAGGCTTTCTTCTTATCTTCCCCAATAGGTTTCTCTAAAATTTCCTCCAGCAGCCGGGTCAGGAGTTTCGCCCGTTCAGCCTGTTCCGCTCCGTTCGCTTTCTCCAGGCCGTCGTGCGGCAGCACGATATCTTCGGGAACTTCATCGGAGATTTTTACCGTCGCTTCTTCCCCGCTCGACCCGCTTCCTAGAGGGACAAAATAATAAGCCGTATTCGGGTTCACCTCATTATCTTTGAAAAAGCTTTCGCCGATCCAGTAGCTTGCTCCCCTCCGTACGGGAAACATGAACGTGTTCGGGTTCGAATAATTGTACTTCGTCCAGTTGCCGGTAAAACCACCCGTATTCCCTCCGGTGGTCTGTACCATATATCCGTCGGTCCCCCCGTAAATCCAGCCCACGGATAAAGCCTGCTTCCAGGGGAGGTAAACATAGCCGATCACAAAACCGTCCGTTCCCGCCATATGCGTACCGGTGCTGATCTGCTGGTTGTACCCGAGCATTCCGACGCTGCCCGCAGCGCTTAAAGCTCCTTTAATCGCAGTGTCGGACAAGGTTGACGCACCGCCGACGGAAAGTGCGCCTTGCACGGAAGAACTTCCCAGCGATGCGGAGCCCTGAACCGTAAGCGGGCCCGTAACCGTCCCGCCGGACATCGTTGCGGTGCCGGTTACGTTCAGCTCACCCTTCGCGTTCAGCGGGCCGGTTACGTCCGCGCCGCCGTTCAAAGAAGCGGAGCCCGACACCTGCAGTGTCTTGCCGTTCAATCCGGCGGCTGTCGCAATGTTCCCCGCTGCGGACACGGTATTCGGAGTTTCGTCCGGGTTCGTAATATGTACGGTCACCGCTTCGTACACATACAGCGTTTCGCCGCGAACCCCATCGGTCCGGCTTGCGATGAGAATGAAGGTGGTCGTCTGGCTGAGGCCCTTCGTCACAGCGAAAGAATTATCGGTTCCGCTGTAGAGGGGAGCGGTGCCTGCCGTCGTAACAATCTGATACTGGCTGGCGTTGCCCTCCCAGCTCAGCTTGAACGCCTGGCCGTTTGCGAAGCTGCCGCCCGGCACGATGTCCGGTTTGGAGCTGTCGTAAGCGCCCGCCACAAAATTGCGTACGAAAAATTCCGGAAGCCCGATCGTCAAGCCGAAAGGCAGATCGCGCTGCTGGTAGTCACCGGAGAACGAGGAGGACGTCTCCAGGATGTGCAGGTTGCGGATGTCGCCCAGAGCGGCGGAGACGGAGCCGACGCCGACCGTCAGGATCAGCGGGTAGTTAATCAGGTAATCCTGCGACGACTTGGCCGTGAATTTGAGCGGGATGTAGGATATGTCGACGGCCAGCCCCACCTCACTGCCTTCGACGATCTTTCCGACCGCGTACTGCCACTTATCCGTATTGACTCCCGGATCAAAGATATCTTTTCGGCTTAACGCCCCAGAGGGGATATATAAATCGATTTCCGGACAATAAACTTCCTTCCCGGGGGGAGGGGTTACAACCAGTGTTATGTTGCCGGAAGCGGAAAACGTCTGCGTACTCGCCTGCAGGGGACTCGGTGACGTCAATACGCTGTAATTTAAAAGGGCGGGAAGATCAGCTTTGCTCATCGTTTGAACCTCCATGGGTTTAAGTGCTTTTATGGTTTGGCTTTTGGTTTGGCTTTTGGTTTGGCTTTTGGTTTGGCTTTTGGTTTGGC
>NZ_FNVF01000001.1:0-129745 GCF_900107975.1 Paenibacillus sp. UNC499MF | reverse complement strand
TGGTTTGGCTTTTGGTTTGGCTTTTGGTTTGGCTTTTGGTTTGGCTTTTGGTTTGGCAGTTTAGCTTTCAGACTCGGATTCGGGAGTGTCCCTCTTGCCCGGCTCCGAAGGTCCGGTTCCGGTCCCTTGAGCGGACCCGCTCCGGAATTGCAGCGTGCCTTCGCGCAGCGACAGGGACCGGGAGTTTAGCCGGGCCTGCTGACCGATTTCGGTCAAAGTGTACGTCAGAAAAGCGGGCTGTCCGCCTTCCCGGGATTGCGGCTCCAGCCACTCCCACTGTCCTCCGTTATCCGAGGGAACGGGGAGCGTTATAACGCCGGCCGGTTCGTTTTCTCCACCGGCCGTCTTATCCGGGGCCGGCTGAAGCACGGTCAGGATCGGCCCCGTCCGGAATTGGAGGTTTAACGCGCTCAGCGCGGGATCGGTAAAACGCGCAGGCAGCTCCAGAGCCTGCACCGGAACGATGCCCGTAACCGCGTGAACGGCAGCGCGAGGATCCAGCAGCAGCATCACTTCGGCCTGCCTTGCGCCGTCAAACCGCAGCGAGAAGAAATTGCCGGGTCCGATCGGCCGGACATAACCGGCTGCTTCCTCACCCGCTGCCAGCGGATGAACGCTGTTAAACCGGTCGTAAGCGCCGTTAAGAAAATAGCCGATCAAGCCGTCCTTCCGGATTTCCGTGTCGCCCAGTCTCACCTCGTAATCGTTCCCGGTAAAATCGGACGGCGGCGGGTTGAAGGTGGCTCCCCAACCGGTATATCTCACGGCCGGTCCGTCCAGCGCCAGCTTCAGATTGGCGCGCACGAGCGCAAGCGGCCTTCCCGCGAGGACCGACAAGTTCCGGTCGCTGCTTGCGGCGAGAGGATCGATCGTCCACAAGGAAGCATCGATCGCCTCAAGAAAGCGGCTGAAGGAATCTGTGTCCGCGGCCGTCAAGCTTTGCAGCATTTTGGCCAGCTCGGGCGCCCGCTTCTCGATATCCGCAAGATTACCGTAAGCTCCCATCGGCGCATAAAGCAGATGCACACGCTTGACGCCATCCTTACCCGTAATCAGGCCGACGTCTCCGACAGCGCCGCCCTGCGCGTCGTATACAGATACGGAGCCGTTGAGATGATTCGGGAGCAACCAGCCCGCAACGGGGTTCGCCAGGCTGTCCAAGTCGGCAAACCTTCCCGCGTCCCGCGCGTCAACAAGACGGAAATCGAGGCGGATGTGCTGATTCGGCCTCGGCGGCAGCTGGATGAACCGCTGGGCATTCTGCGTCTCGATCGGCGCGTCCGGCGCAAGACCTTCCGACAAAATCGGCTCAAACACGTCGGAGCGGCTGAGCCCCGAATCGCCGATCACTTCGAGCACTTGCCCGAACGCATCGTACACGGCTAAATAGGCAAAGGCGAACTGTCCCTGCCGGACTCCCTGAAATTCCAGCGTATCGCCGGTCGAGCGGATATAAGGCAGATCGTGATATTCGTCGCCGACGAGATCCGCCAGCGTTTTTTGCCCGCCTTCCTTGAACGTAAAAGTCAATCCGGAATCCGGCGACCGGTTTACACGCGTATCGCGTACAGCGAGCTGGCTGCCGAAACCGCCGAGCGATTGGGAGATAAAATCCCAGCCGTCGATATCTTCGATTAAATCGTCGAGCTGATCCAGCAGCCCTTCGTCCGTATCTTCCGCTTCGCTTTGGCGGGTATGGACGAGCTTTTTCAACCGGTCCCGAAAAAGAAAGCTTGTCTGCGGCGTCAGCAAAATGTCTCCCCCGATCTGCCGGTCGTTCGAACCGGAGGCTTTGCCGTCATACCGGTAATCGGTTCCGTCGAACGTCCAGTTGGCATGCCCGATCGGATACCAGTCCGCCACCCATTTCAGAAGGAGCGGATTCCAGGGCTGCTGCCAGCCTCCAGGAATGAAGGCGGGAAGTATGCCTTGAAAGTGGCCGGGATCGTGCTCCGCGATTATTTCCCGGGTGATCCCCGGATGACCCGCGGAAATGACCGGAGCGTTGTCCGGATCGAGCAGGAAAAACTCGGCCAGCAGCAAACCGACAGCACCGGCAAGCTGCAAAGCAGTGTCCGGCGGGGTATAATCGCCCTGAAGAGCGGAAGCCAGTTCCTGTAGACTCAGCGGAAGCTTGGGCAGCGCGGCTGCCAGCTCATCCGCCGTCACGCTGTCGGTGCCGCTGGCTATCCCGCCGACGATTTGCGCCGGCAGGCGGCAGGACAAAGAACTGTCCGGTCCGTTTATCCGGCCCGTGCTTCCCGCGCCGCTGATGAAGACGACGGGATCATTGGCCCGCCAGTAGCGGGGTCCTGCCACCGGCTTAAGGTTACGGTCCGCGTCTAGCTCCCCTTGGGCGCGCTTCGCCCGTTCGAAAGCTTCGATCCCGGCCGCCAGCGCCTCTTCCGGAGTCCGGCCCTCCCCTTCCGCCGGCCGGGGCACGCCTTGGCCTATCAACGATCCTGCCTCGCCGATAAGATCCATGATCTTCCTCGGCAGGCTGGCGATATTGTCCGGTCCTTCAGGCTTGGACGGATCGTAGGACGGATCGTTTTCGGCGGACAGCGCCTTCGCGAACTGCTCCTCCGTCAAGCCTTCGGGCCGCGCGAACACCGGGTAGGACTCGAATTTCCCCCGCTTCCACCACGTGTCGTAGAGCCGCCTCCGGGCGGCTTTCAATTCATTCAGTTTTTCGTCCAGCGCGGCCTGCGTGCCGTTCAGTCCCGTGAGCCATTGTTCCGGCGGACGTTCTCCGAGACTGTCCGGCCGATCCGACTCCGCGTCCACCACCGTCCATCGGTATCCGCCCGGCTTCGAGCCGAACCATTCCTGCCGGATACGGAGATCAAGAAGATCCCAGCCGCTCGGCTGGTCGAGTATATGAAGCATATCGTACTGAAACGCTTCGAGCAGTCCGGCCGCGTTGGGCATCTTCGCAAGCAGCTGCTGCGCTTTAGCGTCGCCGTTCTTGGCGCGGTCGTTCAGCTGACGCTGAATCATCGCTTTAAAAGCATCGGCCGACGTATTTCCGACCGCCACATGTATCCCTTTGCCCGCGGGATCTTTGTATTTGTCCTTGACCGTCGGCAGCGCGCCAGAGCGGCTCCACTTCACGCCAAGCACCATCCCGTGGTACAAGCTGGCCTGCGGGACGTCGCCGTCCGGCACGGCGGAGCCGTCCGCGGGTCCGGCGGAGGCAGCTTTCTGAACCGTCCACGAGAACTCCGCAAGCTGCCGTTTGTAAGCGTCGACCGGCGAGCTTCCGGAAGGCTTTGCGCTTTGGCATTTTTGCAGAGGATCTTCGGCATGGTTGGAATACCAGCCCGTCACCAGATAGCTGACGGTGCATTCCGGCCCTACATCGTCCAGCGGGTCGCGGAACGAAAACACCTGGCTGCAGTGGCTTTGAAACGCGCCGAAAAGCGGGTTGCCGGGAGCGACGGCCTTGACGAACAGCTGCCCGATGCCTTTTTCCGACCAGCCGCCCAGATCGAACACTTGTCCGAGCACATCCGCGATTTGCCGCCCTCCGCCGCCTAACCGCTCGCCGGCCTGACGGCGCAAAGGGTCCTTGCTCCCTTTCCACGCATCTATAATGGCCGGATCAAAAACATATGCCGCGGAACCGGCGCCTCCGGGCGCGTCGCTTTCCACGAGATACGCTCTCGATGCGCGTCCTTCCGCCGAAGCTCCGGCGAAGCGCACAACGAGCCAGCGGTTTGGGACCAGGGGGAATTCCACGCGCCGTGTGACCGGGTCCTGAACGCCATTTTTTAACGCGTCGGGGAGCGTCCAATGTACGTAAACGCCGGTATGATCATCCGGATTTCCCGCGAAGCCCCCGCCCCGGTCCGTCGGATCGGGCTCGGAGCTTCCGAAGCTTTTGACCTGGGTATAATTGTGCTCCCAGCGCCGAAAAGGCTGGTTGGCCCAAACATACGCGTTTACCGCAAGAGCACTGACCTCGATGGGAACCAATAAGGTTGAATTATCCATGATTTTCCTCCACTCTACTGCGGCTTAACTGTCATGCCCGGTTGAAACACGATCCGCTCCGGAGATTTAACCATCTGCAGGGCGAAATCGGAAGGGTTCAGCGTCAATTGTTTCAATTCCAGCGCTTGCTTGATCGCATCGGCCGACTGCTGCGCAAGCCCGTCCGCCTGGTCGGGCCTCAAGTCCAAAATTCGTCCCGGTCTCAAATGCCGATCGCGAACCGGCAAATGCACGTTCAATTCCGAACCGAATGGGGACCCGGAACGGTCCGGCAGCACGCTGCGCAAATTAATTTTTCCTTCCTCGTTCAGACCGAACTGGAACCCTTCCTGAGGCTCGCTTAGCTCAATCCTGTCAGGGATGCCGCGGAATAAGGCAATCAGCACGCTGGACGAAAGCCGCTCCAGACGGGCGATCCCGAGCGGAAGGCCCCCGGCGTCGAAGGCGCGCACCGCAAGTCCCGGCCATCCGGCTACCGCAGCGGACCGGAGCAGAAAGCCCGCCAAGGGCAGGGCTTCCACGCCAGGCACCGCGCTCCGCTCATCCCCGGGGCGGGTACGGACGTTTTGCGCGGCCGCTTCGACTGCAGCCCGGATCGTTCCTTTGGTCATGCCGTACGTAAACGAATCGCGGCTGGAATGCATCGCGACCGCCAGCATCCCGTCCAGCATGGCGTCCAGCCAGTTCGAATCCAGGTAAAAAAAACGGATGGATTCGGACGGCAGCATTCGCTCCTCCGGTACCAGATAATAGAACGGTACGTCGTACAGCAGAAGCTTGTGGGCAAGCCACAGCGCAATCGGCTCCAGATCGTCCCGCGTCAGCTCCGCGACCGCCTCTTTAACCTCATCCCCGGCCAAAAATTGCTGCAGCGCTGCAACGGGACTTACGCACGATCCTGCCTGGGACAGTTGCCGGCGCGCGGAAAGATCCCGCTGCCGGTCGTCCTGCGGCAAACCGTAGAGAGGCGGCTCCGGGATTTGCTCCAGCAAATCTCCCTTCATCGCGTCGATCAGCGCCTCCCGCATCAAGCCGGATTGCGCGAGCTCCTTCAAATCGGCGGCGTCCGTCAGCCCCAAAATTTCCAGCCGGTGATACAGCAGGTCTGTCAGCCGGTGGCAGCGGCGGCGGTAATCCAGGAGCAGCGAGCCGAACGTGGCGTCGGACAGAGCAAGACTGCGCCCGATCTGCCAGGCGGCCGCCAAAGAGGCGTCAAACAAGCCGTTCGCCTTGTCGTAAATCAAGGCCGCATCCGCCGTGAGCAGCGGCTCCGCGGGCAGGAAGGGAGCCGGCCGGACCGGAGCGAGCGGCCCCCGGTACCAGGCGAAGGTGTCCTCACCGCTCCGGATATGGAACGGAAGGGGCACATAACCGCTGCACAGCCGCTTCCTCGCTTCGGCACCGGCCGCGTCGTCCTCCCGCAGCGCTGTCTGCTCCCCTCCGGCCGCTCCTTGCGGCAGCCGGAGCAGCAAAGCGCCCGGATCGTACGCGGTGCCGGACATTTCCTCGGCCACCAGACGATGCATGAGGCCGGCGAAATCTTCCTTGCTGTCGGGGCGGCAGTGGAATGTCCACCTGGCGAGGGACAACAAGGCGATTTTCTCTTTAGGCGGCTTTGCTCCGGGCTGCAGAAGATCGTCGAATTTTTCCAGCGATACGAGATGAACAATGTTTCTCGAGCCGCCTTCACCGGTCTCCTGCGCATAAGGAAACCGGTTGCCCGTCACGACGCTGTACCACCCGTCCTCCTCGTGTCCGGCTGCCTTATCCTGCGTATTTACCTGTCTGACGTGCGTCAAATAAGGCAGCTCATTCAGCTGAGGGATGATCGACTGGAACACACCCGCATCCATTTGAATGTAAAAACAGGTCTGGCCCACGGTCACGTCCGCCTCCCGGACCAGAGTCTGGGGGACATACACGTCGGGGCTGTTTTTCAGCCCCATAAATTCACCGGCCGTCGAACGGATGGCCAGCGTCTCGGCATCCGTCCGGTCGGCAGGACCGGCCAGAAGCTCCCCTTCCTGGAAAAGAAGCAGGGCCAGCCAGGGGATGTTCGGCCCGCTCATCTCACGCTCCCACGGCAGATCCCGTGTATTCAGCACCAGATGCGGAAGTTCGTCGGCAAATTTGCCGGTGCTGCCCGCGGGCGGCACCAGGCTGTGGATCTCCGAAGGGTCGATCGCAAACTGAGGCGCGTGCACGATAAAGGGCTGTTCGGCCGTCAGTAGAGCTTGCTCCTGAGCGGTTATCCCGATATCCTGCACGGACTGCTTCACGGTTACCTTGTAATTTCCGGCGGGTAAGCCGGGTAAATCATGATCATAAAACCGGATTTGACCCTGCTGGGGTTCGTCACTCATGTTTTCCGCTCCTTTCACGGCTTCACCTGCATGGGAGAATCGGTAAAGAGATCTCCCGCTTCTTCGGCAAGACGGGGCAAAGGTCCGTTCGTGCCGCTGTAGGCCTGCATGCCTTGAAGCGCCGCAAATATGGCGGCCCGGTTGGCCGCGGAGGGACCCATAATTCCCGCAATGTCCCCCGGTGTCGTATCTGCCGGAACGGGCGCATAATCGGTATTCAAGGCCCCTCCGGGTTCGAACGGGAGCCGCCCCTGCGGCACCACGTCATCGTAAGCGAGCAGGTCCGACTGCAGGCCTGCCGCCGAATAACCCAGCTTCGACCCGGGAGGGGTAACCGTTAAGCCCGCGGGCGTATTCCGCGTCGTATCGCTGCCCGGCACCTGCGGATTACGCATAAACCGGCCATCCGCATCCTTCAGCGGCTCTCCCCACAGCGCCGTCGGCATGTTCCGGTAATACGGAACGAGCTGCCAACCCGAAATATCGTGGTCCAATCCGTCTTTTTCGACCGTCAGGTGATGCTTGGACAAGACGTTCGTTTTGTTCATTGTCCGGATGTGTACGGGGTAGGCTTCCGGGTATTTCGGGTCCGTCACCGGGTTCATCGCTTGGCCCGCCGTGAAATGACTGGCCGGAATCGCCGTCTGTGTCGTAAAGCTGAAGGAGCCCGCACGGACCAGCCAAATATCCGGTCCCGGTTGAGACTGCGAAGGCCCCGGCGGTTCGGACAGGGAAGACGCTTCGGATGTTTGAGATGGTTGAGATGGTTGAGATGGTTGGGACAATTCCGATGGTTGGGACGCTTCATGCAGTTGGGACGGTTCAGATGATTGAGACGGTCGGGACGTCTGAACCGGCGGCACCGCCATGACCCCCTCCCCGCTCCCCGCAGCATCTCCGCTGCCTGATTTCAAAGCCGTACCCGGGGCGCCGGGAGAAAGCGAGCCTGTCAAACCGGTCACGGCCGTAATTTTGCAAACGTTGTCGAGAGAAGGGAGCAGCGATTTAAACTCGCCCCACTCGATCGGGCTTTCGTCCCCGTCCGAGCGGTCCGCTCCGAATCCGACCGTGAACGAGATGACCCACCAGTGCACGTGGGCCTTTCCGCCCGTCGGCGGTCCCCACAGCTCTACGGATGCTCCCAGCTCGACACTGATCGTTTTGGTTACGAACAGCAGGTCCAGACGGTACGAGGCCCCTATGCTCACACTGATACCCGCCTGGAAATGGAACGGATGGAAGGTGATCAGCAGATCCGCACGGGCGGTGAACCAGGCTTTTAGGTCGCCGTCGTGAAAAAGAACTTCCAACCCCCCGCCGGCCATAACGGCTGCCGGAGTCAGGGCGAAATAAGCTTCGCCGTGTATGTTCACATAGTCGCTGACCGCCCAATTGAAGCCGATCCGCGGTACGGCCGGGTAAAAGGACGGAGGCTTGAAGCTCGGATGATAGCCGCCGAAGGTGACGACGAACTGCCCTTCTCTCTCCCCTTCGTACCACAGATAAAAAGCGAAGCCGCCCGTCAAATGGCAGTTCGGATCGATCAGGAACGAATTCGGAGTTAAAAGAGCCGTCAACCCGAAGAAACCGGCGGACGGCTTCCAGTCCGCTTCCAGCTGCAGCTCCGCGTAAGCGTACATGGTGTTTCCCACCTGGGGCAGTCGAATGGAGGAAAGCCCGAGCAGGGCCAGCTCCAGCTCCCTGCCGAATTTGGCGATAAGCAGAGCGCGGGTATGCAGCAGCTCGTACGACCAGAAATCGACGCCCACGGCCAGCCAGTACTCGCCGGTTTGAGGACGGATCCATGCCCTTTTCTTGCCGGGCGCGTATTCCTGAGTTCCTTCCAGCTGCGCCATTACGTCGTTCATGGACAGTTTAGGCCCCGTGTCCCGGGTCAGGGCGAGCAGCGGAAATTCAAATACTTCCTCCGGCGCGGGCATAAACACGTCCCGGTTGTAGCCGAACCCGGCGGACAAACCGGTCACAAACAGTGCGGGCGGACCGCCGAGCGGCGTATCCACGTTTGCGAATACGAAGAGCGACGGCTGCCCATCGAGCATTTGCGCGTACGAGCCGAGCGCTTCCAGGGCAAAATCGGCCGTCCGGATCGTGGCGGCCCCGTCATACATAAACCGGGCGCCCTCCGGCGGAGGCACGACTTCCATAAAGCTTCCGCCGATTTCCAGAGGCGCCTGAGTGTAATCCACGCCCATTCCGAGCAGCTGGAATTTAAGCTCGAAACGATCGAGCGGGGAACCGAAGCCCATTCCGGCCAGGCTGATCGTCAAACCGGATGAGGTTAAAGAGCCGTCCAGCATAAACCAGAGGGTCCCGTCGCCGTAACCGATGCCCAGGCGGTTGATCGAAACCGGGCCGAACGTTTTCTGCACAAGGAACCACTTGGCCGAAGATGCCGGGGATGTGGAGGACACGGAAGAGACAGCCGGGACAGGAGGACCGCCGGCCGGTGCAGACACCGACTCGTAAGCCGCGGGCGATGCCGGGGCATCCGGTTTGGCCGGGTCCTGCTGCTGCCCGGACGCTTCCGCAGCCAAGGGCTCCCGGGGAGCGGGCTGTTTCTGCCCTCCCCCCGGTATAAGCGCGAAAGACAACGTTTGCGGCGTACCGCCAAAACGGAGATCCGCGCCCGCGGTCAGACCCGCCTCCACTCCCGACGGCAGCGGGTGAACCGATTCCGGCAGCAGCTTGTTGATTTGTGCCGTCTGGACCGGCATGAACGGGGCGGATGCGTACAAAATCTGCAGCTGCTGAACGGCAATCGTATCGTCGGCGGGAAGCTCTTTGCCGATAAGGGGCAGATCGGTCAAGCTTATATGCGCGTCGAGATCAAGCCCGAGCGCAAACTTGCTCTCTTTCTCATCTTTGTAAAAAATGAATTTCACATCCCGGAGATCGATCGCCAGACTCTGCGGGATTTCCGCCGCCAGCTCCGGTGACAGGGACGCAACCAGATCACGGATGGAAACGGCGGGCGGGGATCCGCTCTTCCGGCTGTACGTCGCTATAAAGGTCTGCGACTTCAGATCCTGCCGGTCAAACAAAAGATCGAACTCCAGCGATCCGATGATGATCTGACCGCCGAAAAAAGCCTCGTACCGCGCTTCGGCGGGATCGCCCGTTCCGGTCTGGGTCGAAACGACGCGGATGCTCAAGGTTAAGGCAACGGGCACGGAATTCACTTTGAAATCGCTCTCGACCGTAAAAAAGAAGCTGTTCCCCGAATCGGAGGAAGCGTACTTCAGCTCCATATTTTTTAGTGTCATCCCGCGTATGGGTGCAGGAATGCCCACATCGAATTTGGCCGCGAGATCGTCCAGCAATTCCCCCATCGGTATCGGGCTCTCTTTCCCCGCTTGGACCACGATAGTCCAGCCCCCCGGAGACGTACCGCCGGAAGTATCGCCGGAACCGGCTTCCAGCGACAGACGGGCGTCCACTCCGGCGATGGTCATCGTACCTTCCAGAGTGAAGCTCGGCTGGCCGTCGTAATCCAGTTCGAACACGAGATTGTTCATCACAAACGTGTTCGGGCCCGTTCCGAGGGGATGCTGGGCCAATCCCGCCCGGATAAAGTATGTTCCGGCGGTGGAGCCGCCCATCTGGAACTCTTCCACCGCTATTTTGTACGCGCCCGTCGGCAGCCCGAACTTGGCGGCGATCATCGTGAGGTCGATTTCGCTCCACGGTTCCATCCGCACGACGACCGACAGATTGGGAATCCGCGGCGAGGGAACCAGATTCGCCGAAACGAGCAGATCGACTCCCCCGATGTCTAGAATCCCGGACATTTTGTAAGAAGCGCTCGGGTGATCGAACGGGTTCCGGACGGCCACGGCCGCCTCGATATCGCCGATTTCGACCCACTCGGGGACGATCGTCAGCGGCTTGTCCTCAAGGGCGGTAAGCGTCGCCTTCACGTACTCGACGCTTCTGGAGCCGAGGCCTATACCAAGGGCCAAACGTCCGATCTTGACGGACTCAAGCATGCTTTCAAACGACGGAGGAAGATACTCCGTGATGCTGACGCCCCCGAACCAATGGGCGATGTCGTCAGGGGAAGGAAGATCCACCGGACCTTCCAGGGAAAGCTCGGCAATCCCTCCCCCTGCGGGCAGGATCAGCGAGGTAATCCGAACCGGCTGCCCGTTCCACTGGATCGTCGCCGTGATTTCCAGCCCGGACGGTACACTGGCTGCCGCAGGATCATGGACGAGCCTGGCGTCGACGGGCACCTTCATCGCCTGAAAAAGCCCGGATAACCCGCCGCCGTCATCCGGCAGCTTCAGGGCGAGCGACAAGCCCGGTGCACCTGTGTCCCGCAAAACCACGGGACCGAACGCCAACGGACCTTCGCCGATTATCCAGTCCGCTTCCTGCAGCAGCCCTTTTGTTTCGTCAAGCGCTCCGTAGAAATAAACGGCGCTGTCCATATTCAGGCCCAGCTCCGGTTCCGCAGCTTTTCCGGCGGCGATCAGCCATCTCGGGGATGTTCCGTCCGTAGCGGGTTTAAGCGCCAGGTCCTGCCAGAACGTGTTCGTCAGCCAAGGCAGCGCATCCCCGAAACGCCAGTCCGGCGTTACCGAAACCGAGAGCACGAGCACCGGTTCCGAGTCCGCCCCATATACGGCGCCGCGAACCGAAACCGTCTTTTTCGGCGGAAAAAACATCCTTGCCGGGCTGCCGGCCAGTTGAAGACCGGCGCCTTCAAAGGTAACAATTCCTCCCGCTTCGGCAGGAGCGGCCTTTACCCCGGTCACGGTCAGCGTGCCGCTTCCCGTCAACTGCCGGAGCGTCTCGCCCGTCGGGCCCAGCTTCGCCGTATCCAGCGTCAGCGTCCCGCTTCCCGCTTCGTACATAGTTTGAAGATCGGACAGAAAGCTCACATGCACTCCTCCCTTCCTTTTTTACACAAGTTCCAAAACACCCGAGAGCTCAAGCTTCGCTTCCTGCAAGCCTTATACATATTGAAGCTCCATCCGGATCGGCAGATGATCGCTAATGGCATAAAGGTACACATAGTGGGCTTCGAACATGGAAGACGGCGGTCCGGCCAGTTTAGGCGCGGCATTCAGCATATCGGTAACCGCTTTCGATTTGCGCTTCTTCGCGTTTTGCCGGTCCCACCAGTTGTTATAGATTGTTTGGGCCAGACTTCCCAGCTCCGGGGAGTAGGAAGCCGTTGTGGTGGAGCGGGTAACCATAATGGGAGTGCCGTTCTGCTGAACGCCGATTTGTACGCTTTTGGGGATCATCACGTCCATCAGGTTGACGACAAAGGCCGCCGAAGGATCGGCTTTGGGGGCTTTTACGAAAAATTTGTCGTACTCGCTGGACAGCACACTTTCGATATTGGTGGGACTTGCAACGGTGGTTGAGGGATTCACAAGGGTTGAAGTGAGACTCGTTTTGCTGTTCCACAGCCTTTTTCCGTAATTGAGTACAGTGGATAAGGCCGGATTACTGGCGGGTTTAGGGAAATCGGGGCCGGTAATACGCTGAAAAGGATACGCAAGGATGTAAGCGCTCTGGGCATCGCGCACATATTGGAGTCTGCCGAGGCTCATGTCAAAATAATTGAGCGCCCGTTGTTTGGCCGCGTCCGTCGCGTTTACGTTAAAATCGCCCATAATGACGCCGACAGCCGCATTCTCGACGGTAGGATTCAATTGGTTGCTGGCGATAATCGGCAGGCTGTCTCCGGGTCCGGGCGCGTGGTAAAGAACGAGGGTGAGATCGACATTCGTTCCGCTCGTCAGGGCGCGCAGCACGAAGGGCGGACGCGAGCCGCGAATCGGAAACGCTTGCGGCGATTCGGCCAGGAGCAGATCGACGATGGCCTTTTTCTGGGCGTCGGTCAAGGCAATCGCGGGGGCTTTCTTCGTCAAATCCAGCAGTTTGTAATTTTTTAGCATCAGCTCGAACTTTTTGTAAGGAATCATAAAGGCCGCATCGAGCCATCCGTTCTTGAACAGGCTTTTCCAAAACAACTCCTGATCGCTTTTGCTCACTTTGTACGTTTTGAAATACGTCTCGAACATGGTCTCGCCGACGACGTTCCATAGCAGGCTTGCCTGCCTGCTGAACAGCCCGCTTTTCCATAGAAACACATACTGCTCGTTGGGCCGTGCCGGCGTCATTTCACTGGCTTCACCCGTCCAGGTAATTCCGCTGCCTTTGCCGTTGTTCTTTTTCTTCTCCAGGTTGTTGAGGCAGGTGACAAGTGTATCCCGGATCTCGTTACCGAGCCAGCCGACCAGCTCCATAATTCCGACGACATCCGATTCGGTCATTTGAATGACCCGGGCGACGTACTCGACGAACGACACGTCGTTCATCTTGTCCTCCCCGAATTTTTCAATGTTCCACGATAAAAGCTTGAGTGAACCTGACACTGCTCATGCCTCCCGTCTTGAATCCCGTTTCAAAATAGAAACAAGGAATTGGATCACTTATACTTTTCTACTATAATTACCATTTTCCTCCTGTAAGAGGGCTGAAATTTGTGGAATGGTTGTGGGTTAAGTTTTACTTTTGTGCACGAATTACCTGACTCAAGAACAACTAAAACCCCTGACACCAACTGTCAAGGGTTTTAGTGAAGGTAGGACAAATCTTGGGTAAACCCGTTAAACCTTAAGCGATATACGTATTTCTCACACGCTCCGATTTAACAAAATACAAAGTCCATATCACACAGGTGATCCCGTTTTTGATCAAATCCCTCAAGGCCCCGTCCATATAATCGGAAGCCAATTCAGAAACGGACAAGTAAGCGAAATAAGCAACGGTAGAAAGCACTAAACTTAGCAGCAGGTAAGCGATGGACATCGTTTTGAAAAGCCGCTTCCGTTTGTAACATAAATAGCCCAGAACGACCGGAACTACCGCATAGAACAGATGCGAAACCGTCTCCACCAAAACAGCCCCGCCCAAAGCCGGATAGTCGCTGAAATAAGCGGCAACTTCTCCCGACTCATACATGGGCCACACATATTCGACCAAGCTATAGGCGGCGTAGATAAATGTTAGGATTAACCCGATTGAAAACACAATTAACCAGCCGCCAAATCCCGATATCCCCGCTCCCCCATAATCACCCTCATAAACCTCTCTTTCATTATTGACTTTTAACTCTCTGACAAAAGGCTCCATATTCCGATCCGCTCTTTTCCTGAAATTTGCTTACCCGTTCATTCAAGCATATTTTGTGTTCCTTGAGTACGGGCCTATTTTGTCGAAAATGATAAAGAAATGGAAATAAAAAAACCCTCATATTGAGAGGGGAATTTTTTTGAGGATAAGTTCCTTCTAGCGCTTTGCTTTGTAAAACTCATGATACAGCTTCATCAGCGCACGCTTCTCGATGCGAGATACATAGCTCCTTGAAATCCCCAATTCCTTAGCGATTTCCCGCTGAGTCCGCTCTTCACCGCCGTGCTCCAGCCCGAAACGTCCGACTACCACTTCTTTTTCACGTTCGTCCAAAATATCGAGGTTGCGGTAAATCTTGCTTTTCTCGATCTTCAGCTGCACCTTGTCGACGACGTCGTCCGCTTCCGTACCGAGGATATCTATAAGGGTGATTTCGTTGCCTTCCTTGTCGGTTCCTATCGGATCGTGTAGAGAAACGTCTTTTCTTGTCTTTTTGAGAGAACGAAGATGCATCAGGATCTCATTTTCTATACATCTCGCCGCAAAAGTCGCCAGCTTCGTCCCTTTGGTCGGGGAAAAGCTCTCGATCGCTTTGATGAGACCGATCGTTCCGATCGAAATGAGATCTTCCAGATCCTCACCGGTGTTGTCAAACTTCTTGACGATATGTGCAACAAGCCGAAGATTATGTTCGATGAGCAAATTGCGGGCGTGGGCATCGCCTTCCGCCATTTTTTGCAAGTACTTGCTCTCATCCGCCTCGGTGAGGGGCTGCGGGAACGCGTTGTTTTTGACATACGATACCAGCAGTGTCAGTTCTTTGATGAAAAAGGCAATGGCGCTAAACAATCCTGGCAAAGAGGACACCTCCTGCTCCAATTCCCGTACCAACCATGGATTAACGGCTGCGGTCTTCTCATTGTATGAGGGCAGGTGCCTAATTGTGCCTGTACGGGCGGAATTGGGGGGAAGGTTTTAGAGGGGTGGATATCGATGGTCTATTCATGTGAACTCATTGCCTTCTTTGTCTGTAGGAAAATTTGTCCAGTAACCATTGAGACCAGCGTAGATGCATTGGTATTTCAATATTTATGACAGTAGTGCAGCTAGTCGGAAGACTCGTGCTGCCATCCGTTTTCGACAAAATAACACCATTTCCCACACTGGGAAAATATGCTTAAATGAGGTTTGTACCTATACTTTAGAATGGAGACATACGATGAAAAAGAAAATTATTATGCTTGTCGCTGCTTTTAGTGTGTTTGCGGGGGTTGTATCGGCATCGAGTATCAATGGAGTTTATAAAGGAAATGCCATAGTAAAGGTTACGGTTAATGGCAGTGACGTCAATAGTGAAGTACCCGGAATCAACTTGGACGGGACCACTATGCTTCCTGTGAGAGCTGTTTCAGAGGCACTGGGAGCAGAAGTGAAGTGGGATCAGAATACTTATACGGCAGAAATAGAAACATCGCCTAGTTTAAAAAGTCTGGATGAGATAGCCAAACATTTAAAGAATTACAATATTCACTCTGTTGATTACCATACGGATGGATCCGGTCACACGGAATTCATTGTTATTTATGAGGGTCTATTCTTTATGGGGAACGAAAATAAATATAATGAGATAACCAAGGAAATAGCAAAGCAAGCAATTACTTTGAGGACTACTGATTTTATTTTCAGCGATATGCTTAATCAATCCATAGCAGGGACAACAGAGAATGCCCGAGCTTTTTATAATGGCAAACTTACGGAAACCCAATTTTTTGAAACCCTAATAAGGGACAATATGGAGGAAGAGAGCGAGCTTGATTCCTAAAACAAGGTTAGTAAAAAAGGGCCCTCAATCGAGGACCCCTTTTTCTATCTCTCGCAAGCGACTCCGTCGCCATCGCGGTCTAATTTCGAGCTGTAACCCGGCTCTCCCTCATAAATCGGCGCCGCTCCGGCCGCTTTTGCTTCCGAACAGTTTTTAAAGTAAACGCTGCTCTGCTTGGGCTCTGCCTTAGGCTTTGCAGTTGGTTTCGGTGTTGCCGGCTTAGGTGTCGGGGCCGATGTTGGCTTCGGTGTCGCTTTGACCGGTTCAGGTGTAGGGACCGGCGTAGCTTTGACAGGTTCAGGTGTCGGCTCCGGCGTAGGTGACAGTGTTGCCGTCGGTTCCGGCGTTGCAGTAGCTGCTGGTGTCGGTTCCGGTGTCGCTGTAGCAGCTGGTATAATCGTAGGCACCACAGTCGCTGCAGGTGTAGGAGTCACTACTACCGATGCAGGAGTAGACTGAGGACCTGTAAGAGGCTGCTTCGTGCTCCCTGCATTTCCTGCCCCGATAATCATAACGATAAACAGCGCAAGCGAGCCCGTGAACAACTTTTTAGCCTTACCATTTCTTTTGAACAACGAGACGACTGCCCATACAAACGTAACGACAAAACCCAATAAACCAATGACGCTAAGTGCATCCCACATAAATCTTTTATATCCCCCTTAAAGTTCATAAGAACCATTATATGCCCCTTACCACTATTTTCCTATCAAATAAATATAAAGTATTAATAAAAAAAGACCCTCCATATTATGAAGGGTCTTCATCGAACGGTAACTTGTCCCGTAATTCTTTAAAAGATTTTGCTGTATTTTTTAAATTTATCAAGAATCGCCTGCCAACCTGCTTTTTGCATGTCGATGGGATTGGCCGCTTCCGCTTCAAACACTTCGATTACCTTCGCGCTGTTTTTTTTGATCAATGAACGTGATCGTAACGTTTCTGCCGTCTTCGAGCGTGTACGAAATGTGTTCATTTATTCTGATATCATGATATTCTCCGCCGAATTCGAATCCAAAGCTTCCATCTTTCGCTTCCATCCTGGTGACAAATTTTCCGCCGACTCTTAAATCATTTTCCGCTTTCGGTGCATGCCAGTCGTCGGAAGCAAAGGACCATTTCGTAATATGCCGGGGTTCTGACATGCATTGTTTACGAGGATTCCTGTGGAAAATAAATTAAAAACTCCCTCAATAAAAAGAGAGAGTTTCATAGAAAAGTCAGTCCTCTTGCCCCCGCTGATGTCCCAAAAGCGCCATCCTCACCCCTTGGAAGTCTTGGGAGTCGGTTTCGGCGTAGAAGGCGGCGAAGGTGTTGACGGTTTGGCCGCGGGCGTCGGAGTCGGCTTGGCGGTTGCGGTTTCCGGCTTTACCGTCGGCTTCGGTGATGCGGAAGACCCAGGCTTAGAAGACGGAGAGGCGGCCGGCTTCGGCGATAGCGTGGCTCCCGGTTTTGCCGTTGGCGACGCCGTCGGCTTTGACGTGTTTGTTGCCGTCGGTTTCGGCGTGTTCGATACCCCCGGTTTAATCGTCGGCGATACGGTCGGTGCAGGCGATGTTTTTGCCGTCGGCTTAGGTGTCAAGGTCGGTTTGGGCGTCACGGTCGGCTTTGCCGTCTTATACGGTACGATAACCGTAGTATCCCCATCGGCATCGTCTTCCCGTTCTTCATCGGCAAGCGATCCACCCTGCTGCGTTCCCTGGCCGGGAGTGGTAACGGGAGCCTGGTCCGCTGACGGCGCTTTGGCACCGGCAGGCGTCGATACCGGCACGTTCAAAGGCTTCTCGGGTCCGGCATTTACCGCGCCCACGATCATCAGCACGAAACAGGCTCCGGCTCCCATAAAAATCTTTTTGGCTTTGCCGTTTTTCCGGATAACGGCGACAACGGCCCATACAAACAAAGCGACACAACCGAGTAAACTTACCATCCCAATCGAATTCCACATAAAAAAGATACAGCCTCCCGTGTAGTTTCAAGACCCTTAGTATAGCAGAATCCGGTTCGTTTTAGAGGAAAAATTTTGCACGTTTCCAATATAAAATAAATGTAGTAAATGTTATTATAAAGAGGTGCTTTATGCTTGTTATCGGTGCTGGTACGGGCAAAATTTAAAAATTACGATTAATTAGGGATATCATATATGAAAATTCAAATTTTTAGATTATTTCTTTATTTCGGGATTTTTCTTGGCAATATTATTGGTTTTATTATTTACACTAAATGGATAAATTTATTTATTGCCCTCATAAGCTTGATAGGTATCGTCATATCCATAATCACAATTAAGAAGAAATTTAGAGAAGATCATATTAATAATACAGTAAAATAAAGAACTAAATTGAAACAATAGCGGAACCCCGCCGGAAAAAGAAAAAGAAGCCCCCTCGGCTTCTTTTTCTTTTACTTATCAATTCGATCGGTACCGCTCTTGCACCGTAAGTTACGCACGCAGCAAACCATGCAGATTACGCGCGATTTCCTCGATCTTCCCGCGCATCGCCAGCTTCCCCCGCCACGATTCCGGTATGCCGCCGTAGCCGTAGTAGGCTCCGGCAATCTGCCCGTAAACGGCTCCCGTCGTATCGGCATCGTCGCCGAGATTAACGGCCAGAAGCGCGCCCTCCTCGAAGCTTGAGGACTTGTCGAAAGCCCACAAAGCGGCTTCCAGCGACTGGACGACATAGCCGGAGCCCTTGATCTCCGGCGGCTCCTTGCGCCGGTAAGAGCCGCCAAGAATCTCGGCGGTGCCGCCGGACAGCTCCAGCCCGGCCGCCTCCAGCCATCCGCGGTAAGCGCCCGGCTCCAGGAGCTCCGCTTTGCTCCCGCCGTGCAGGCCCGCGAGGAGATAGCAGGCGAGCAGCCCGCACGCCTGCAGGCACTCCGCCGTGCCGTGGGTCGTGCGGGAGCTCTGCACCGCGAAGCGGACGGCAGCCGCCGGATCGGCGGCATAGAACATCGGCACGGGAGCCAGCCTCATGATGGAGCCGTTGCCGGCGGAGTACGGGTCGAGCGAGCCGCTGAAAGGCTCGCCCGTGCGCTCGAAGAGCAGCAGCGCTTCCCGCGTCGCGTTTCCGATGTCGAAGCACGAGCCCGTGCTGCTCATGTATCCGTCTCTGAACCACCTCACGTAGCGGCTCATCTGGTCGGCGGGATCGAAACCGCCTGCCGCCAGCAGGCTTTCCGCCAGACACAGCGCCATCGAGGTATCGTCGGTCCACTGGCCCGGCTGCAGGCCGAAAACACCGCCGCCGACCATATCGCGAAGGGGTTCGAACGTCCCCGGTCTGCTGAATTCCACAGCCGTCCCCAGCGCATCGCCCGCGGCGAGACCGGCCAGACAGCCGTGAAATCGATCCAGGGTTAGTTCCATAACGTTTCAGCCTCCCAGTTTGGTTGTATGTATTCAAAATTCTTCAGCGGACGGTCGATTTCCTTTTTCCGCCTAAAAACAAGCCTGCTGTTCGTTGCAGCGCATCGCGTGCAGTTTCGGTGCGGGCTACCGCCGTCTTGCCGCACATCGCGCGCAGTTCCGGTTCGGGTAGCCGCCGTCTTGCAGCGCATCGCACACAGTTCCAATGCGGGTAACCAACGTCTTGCAGCGCCGCGGTGGAGAAGACAGGACGATGCTCATTCACGGCCTCATCCCTTCCAGGATGCTCTGTGTCTCCCTTGGCTTCCGCACATATATATAAAAAGACACGCCCGGCAGTCCGGACGCGTCTGTGTCCCTCCATGCGGTAAGACCCTGCATGACAGTGATCCTCCATGCGCGAAGTGTACTACTTTCGTCCCCTGCGGGCAGAGACGGCTCCATGCCTGGACGAGCCTTTATTGAAACAGGACGTACGCCCCGCTCAGCGCTCACTAAGTACGTTTGCGGCTGAGCTTCAGCTCCTGCATCATTTTCTTGCCGGTCGGCGTCTGGGCCAAACCGCCCTTGGCCGTTTCCCTGTACTTCTCGGGCATAGCGGATCCGGCCTCGTACATCACCTGGATGACTTCGTCGGACGGAATCGCGCTGCGCACGCCGGCAAGGGCCATGTCCGCGGCGGCCAGCGCATTGACGGCGCCGAAGCCGTTGCGGACGATGCACGGAATCTCCACGAGGCCGCCGACGGGATCGCAGATGAGCCCGAGCGTGTTTTTCAGCGCCAGGCCGACGGCGTGCACCGCCTGCGCGGGCGTTCCGCCGCGCAGCTCGACCATCGCGCCCGCCGCCATTCCGATGGCGGAACCGACCTCCGCCTGGCAGCCTCCCTCGGCGCCGGACACGAACGAGTTGTTCGCGATAATGTAGCCGATGGCGCCGGCGCTGAACAGGCCCATCACCAGGTGCTCGTCTTCCCAGCCGAACCGCTGCTGGGCGCTGACGAACACGCCGGGGATGATGCCGCAGGAGCCTGCGGTCGGTGTCGCGATTACGCGGCCCATGGACGCGTTCACCTCGGACACCGCAAGCGCGTAGGCCATCGCCCGGCACGCTTCCTCGCCCACGGACGGAACGGAGCCGGACATATAGCTCATGACGCGCTGGGCGTCCATGCCGGTCAGTCCGCTGCGGGACGTCGTGTCCTCGGTGAGACCTTTTTGCACGGCTTCCTTCATGATCTTGTAGTAATCGGCCATCTTGCCGAATTCCTGCTTCGTGCTGCGGCCGGATTCCTTTGCCTGTTCCTCCAGCATAAACTCGGAAATCGATTTGTTCTCCGCCGTGCAAATCTCCGCCAGTTCTTTTAGCGTCCGAAATCTCATGATTGCCCTCTTTCCTTCAGATCCACGATCTTCACTCCGTCTACCTCGCTCAGCTGCAAAATCTCCCCGATCAGGTCATCCGCAATCACGGAATCCGCTTCAATCACCGTCATGGCGTCACCGTTGCGGCCTTTGCGGTCCAGATCCATATACCCGATATTTACACGGTGTTTCTGCAAAATGGCGGTTATATCGGCGATCATTCCGGGCCGGTCATGATGAGAAACGACCAGCGTCGGAAATTCCCCCGTAAATTTCAGATCGAATTGGTTAATCCCTAGTATTTCGATATTACCCCCGCCTATCGATGCCCCGACCATGCTCATTTCCTGGCCCCCGGCATAGAGAACGATTTTCGCTGTATTCGGATGAACGGTCAGACCTTTGCTCGTATGAAAAATGATTTCGACTCCCGCCGCTTCCGCATCCTCCAGCGAATCCGGAATCCGGCTGTTGTCCGTCTCATAGTCCAGCAGGCCGCCGACAATCGCCAGGTCTGTCCCGTGGCCGCGGTACGTATCGGCAAAAGACCCGTAAAAAGTCAGCTCGGCTTTCTCCGGCTGCTGACCGAATAGCTGCCTGGCCACACGCCCAAGGCGGATGGCTCCGGCCGTATGGGAGCTCGATGGGCCGATCATCGAAGGACCGATAATCGAAAAAACATCCTTAAACCGCACCCGGTATTCCTCCCTGTCGTCATCATTTTAGCAGGGCGGTAGCGTTTACACGCCTTTCCGCTCGGCCGGGCTGATCCGGAAAATTAATTGACCAGCACCTAATTCCTATTCTATTGCGATTCTCGTCTCTATTCAACTGCCGGATCCTGCATCGGGCCGCACATTTTTTAAACCCGGGTATAGCTGGCGACCGAACGGGATGACTGAACCGCTTGGGGAGGGGATGTTACGGATGATTACCTGATTGATAGCTTACTGAGAATCCCTTTCCGCACCATGCGAAGCTCCCAGTGCGCGGTGCGCGGTGCTCGGCGTCACATGACGGTGGTCAACCACATGTATGACGGAGCTGCGGGTACACGGCGGAAGAATGCGGAAGAAATTGCGGATGCGGCGGGAAGAACGGCGGAGTAAAGCAAGGACGCGGCCGGGCAACCGTCCGGAGGCCTACGGAAGTCCGGATCACGTTCACCCGCTTATAGACATGTGCCTATCCATGCTTTTATATACATGGGGAAAGCCGCATTGTGTTTTTGCGGTTTCTGCCGACCGGCCCGCTCGGCCGCCGGCATCCGCCTCTCGCTCCACTTAATCCGCGAGCCACTCACTGAGGTGCGCCTTCACGAACGCATCGTCGTTCAAATGAGGATAATCCCGGTAAACGCGGTCGATTTCCTCCATTTGTCCCCGAGAGAGCTCTTCGCTCGGATTTAGACACCAGCGTCCCCGCAAAAGCCCCTGTCTCCGCAGCACCTCGTGGATGCCCGGAATACAGCCCTCGAAATGATGGGCGGGATCGAAAAACGCCGCATTCGCGTCCGTCACCTCCAGGTTCCGCGTCAGCCACTCCGCCGGAATATCCCGGTTGTCCCGCACTTTTTTGACCGCTTCCAGCAGCTCTACCGCTTTATGCGTCCAGACGGCCCAGTGCCCCAGCAAACCGCCGACGATTTTTTTCTCCACCGGCTGTCCGTCCACCTGAAAGCGGAAAGTCGTCAGCAGGTCCGCGACGATGTTGTCGTCGTTGCCCGTATACAGCGCGATTTCGTCTCGGCGTTCCGAGCAGCAGACCGCCCGTACGACGTCAATCGTCTGGTAGCGGTTGAACGGAGCCATTTTGATCGCCACAACGCCCGGAATATCCACGAACCGCCTCCAGAAATCGAAGCTGAAAATCCGCCCGCCGACCGACGGCTGAAGGTAAAAACCGAATACCGGAATAAGCTCGGCGACAGCGCGGGTCCGCTCCAGAATTTGCGCTTCGTCGTACCCGGTCAAGCCGCCCATGCTCAGCAATCCGATATCATAGCCGAGCTTTACGGCAAGCTCCGCCTCCCGAACCGCCTGCTCCGTGGGGCCGCAGATTCCCGCGATTTTGAAAAAAGGTCGCCGGAGCTCCGCTTTCTCCACCTCCTCGGCCGCAAGGCGCAGAACCGGCTCCAACAGGCCGACCTCCTCGTCGCGGATCTCGAATTGGGTGGAATGGACGCCGACGGCGATTCCGCCCGCTCCCGATGCGATATAATAGCGGGTCAGCGCCCGCTGATGCTTTTCATCGAACTGCCTGTTCTCGTCGAGCGCGAGAGGATGGGCGGGAATCGCCACGCCGTCATGCAGCGCGGCCAGCATCTCTGGACTTAAATTTTTACGGGCTGCCATGATCAGAATTTCCCCTCTCTCTCCTGAAAATGGGTCGGTTTGTTCCACGTATGGCCGTCCGCCTCAACCCACTCCGCGATCCAGTCGATCATTTGCAGAACAGACACTTTCGGGTAGCCGAACGTTCGGCTCGCCTTGGATGAATTGCTCAGCAGCGCCGTATCCGATTCGCTTCCTTCAAAAATCGGCTCGACCCCGAGCCTGCTGCCGAATTCGTTTGCGACCCAGCGCAGCGAAAGCGTCTCCGGCCCCGTGACGTTAAATACCGCAGGAGGTGTACTGCAATGATGGAGGCAGCGGATGGCGATTTCGTTCGCGTCTCCCTGCCAGATCACGTTCGCGTGCCCCATCGTAATGTCGACCGGCTTGCCCGCTTTAACGGATTTGGCGATTTCCAGCAGCACCCCGTAGCGCATATCAATGGCATAATTCAGCCGGTAGATCGCCATCGGAATGTTATATTTGTGCGAAAAGTACGTGAACACCCGCTCGCGTCCCAGACTGGACTGACCGTATTCCCCGACGGATGCGGGCGGTGTGTTCTCCGTCGCTCCCCCCTGGTGAACCGGAGTGATCGGATAAACGTTCCCCGTAGAAAACACGACGAATCTCGAATCCCGGTACTTTTCGGCTACGCGCCCAGGCAAATACGAATTCATTGCCCACGTAAAATGCTCGTTGCCTGTCGTTCCGAACTTGTTTCCCGCCATGTAAATGATATTTTTCACGTCCGGAAGTCCCCGGAGCTGTTCGTCGTCAAGAAGGTCCGCCGCAAACGTTTTGACCCCGTCCGCTTCAAGTTCTTCACGCAAGCCGCCGGAGGAGAACCGGGAAGCTCCGAATACTTTTTTGTCCACTCCCGCTTCTTTAATGGCATTCATCGCCAGTCTCGCCAGGCTCGGTCCCATCTTCCCTCCGATACCGAGGAGCATAATATCCCCGTCCAGTTTCGCGATATCTTCGATAAGCGCCTCCGACGGCTGCGCCAGTTTTGCTTCCAGTTCTTGAACGGTTTTCATAGAAGTCTCCCCTTTTGCTTTCCAAGATAATTCAAGTATTTCATGCCGCATGATATAAAGACAAGGTCTTTAAAACGTCTAATAAACACGATAATTTGTCTCTAAATCAACAAACGAAATGTGCATACTTCGGAGAAGGGAACCGGAAAAGGAAATTTAAAAATTCTTGCATAGATTCAACCTTATCAGCTATTGAAAATCCTTGACTCGGGATTCACGCCTGATTTATATAGAAAACTTTATCTCTCATTTAGAGACATGACGCTTGCATCGGTCTAAAAACCCGCCTTGAATATGTCCGAAAATTAATAGCCGGCATCACTCTGAATAATCTTTTTTTGAAGGTACGAAAAGCTTCCTTTTTCCGCTCTGTTTTTAACGTCTCCTTCTACCGCAGCAAAAAGAAGCCCTCCGGCTTAAATCCGGGGGCTTTGCCCTCTCCGCTTCTTCCCTTGCCTGCTTATGCCGAAGACGGCTCCCGCGCGATAAAGTACCGCAGGAAAAACAGCGGATAGATCATCAAATACAAGTTGAATGCCCACCATGACGCGTCGAAATCGCCGCTGAATCCCCAGAATGCGATCGCCTGCAAACCCGAGCAGAACGTCAGGATCAGGGAAATGAGCGCCCAGTTGCGCCATGCCGCCCTCTTTTTCCTCTGAAGGTACAAACTGAGCAGTCCCGTGAACGAAATAAGAAGATCCAGGGGAAAAAAAGACCAGTTCCAGGCGGCGATTATTGGATTGTCATAATCTTTGAACAGCATGCTGTCCGGGAGCAGATGGAAAAACGTAACCAGCCAATACACGATAAATCCGATATCCGTTACGAAAAAAAACGGCTTGAGTCCTTTCATGATGCAACCTCCGTGACGAAACTTTTGGGAATCTCATTCATAATTCCGAGCGGTTAAGGAAACCTATACAAAATATAACAAGTTACTGGAGGCGTAGACAAATGAAATCTCTGCACAAAGGCAGCTTCGCTCTGACCGCCGTATTCGCCTGTACCCTGCTGCTCGGTGGATGCGTCAAAACCGCTTCCCCCGCACCGTCTCCTTCCGCTGCGCCCGGCGCCGCCACTCCTTCCGCCGGAGCAGGCGCGCTGGACGCGGTCAAATCAAGCGGAAAAATCCGCATCGGCACGGAAGGGACTTACGCGCCTTTCACTTTCCATGACAAGTCCGGCAAACTGACCGGATTTGACGTGGAACTCGCGGAAGAAGTGGCCAAAAGACTCGGCGTCCGGGCGGAGTTTCAGGAAACGAACTGGAACGGCATGCTTGCCGGGCTGGATGCCAAACGCTTCGACCTGGTAGCCAATGAGGTTTCTATCCGTGAGGACCGCAAAGAAAAATACGATTTCTCCGATCCCTACATCGTCTCCAAAGCGGTTCTTATCGTGCGCGAAGACAACAAAGACATTACGAAACTCGCGGACCTGAAAGGCAAAAAGTCCGGACAGTCCCTCACCAGCAACCTCGCGGATATCGCCAGAAATAACGGTGCGGAAATCGTCACGATCGAAGGATTCAACCAGGCGATTGAGCTCCTCATTTCCAAACGAATCGACGCGACCATCAACGATAACCTGTCCTACCTCGATTTCAAAAAGCAAAAGCCGGATGCGCCGATCAAGGTTGTCGCGGAAACGACGGAAGCGTCTCAAAGCGCTTTCCTCTTTAACAAAAACAATAACGATCTGGTGAAGGCGGTCAACGAAGCGCTCGCTTCCATGAAGCAGGATGGCACTTACCTGAACATTTCGAACAAATGGTTCGGAACGGACGTGTCCAAGTAACAAGCACATGACGAAACGGGGTTGAAAACGTATGTCCGAGCGCAGCGAACGGCTGCTTCAAATTTTTATGGAATCGCTTTGGCCGATGCTGAAAGCGGGACTGCAGTACACGGTCACCTTGACGCTGATCTCCTTTGCGCTCGGTCTGGCCCTCGCGTTCGCGACAGCCTTGGCGAGGCTCTCGCGCTGGAGGCTCCTGGCGGGCATCGCGGCTTTCTATGTCTGGATCATCCGTGGAACCCCGCTTCTCGTGCAGCTGTTCATCATCTATTACGGTCTGCCCAGCCTCGGCTGGACAATCGACGCGTTCCCGGCCGCCGTGTTCGCTTTTACGCTTAGCGTCGGCGCATACAGCTCCGAAATTATCCGCGCCGCCATTTTGTCCATTTCCAGAGGACAATGGGAAGCCGCCTATTCCATCGGCATGACCCGCAGACAGGCCTTGCGCCGGATTGTTCTGCCCCAGGCCGCAAGAGTTTCGGTTCCCCCGTTGTCCAATTCCTTCATTTCCCTGGTGAAGGATACGTCGCTGGCGGCAACGATTACACTGACGGAGCTGTTCCAGATCGCCCAGCAGAGGACGGCGGTATATTACGAGCCTATGCTGCTCTACTGCGAGGCGGCACTGCTGTATTTGCTGTTCAGCACGGTACTCACGTATGCCCAGCGGCTGCTGGAACGGCGCTTCGACCGTTACGCGGCCAGATAGGAGACCCTTATGATCGAACTCTCCCACCTAAAAAAACAGTTTCAGTCCCAAGAGGTGCTTCGCGGCATCAGCCTGAACATAGCCCGGGGCGAAACCGTCGTCGTCATCGGCCCGTCGGGCTCCGGCAAGACGACACTCCTCCGCTGCATCAACCTCCTGGAAGTGCCGGATGCGGGTTCGCTTCGGATCGGCGATGCCGGACTTGACTTTACCGGCGGCGGGAAGCCGTCTTCTCAGGACATCCTCACCCTGCGCAGGCAGACGGGCATGGTGTTCCAGTCGTACGAGCTGTTTCCCCATATGACGGCGCTGGCCAACGTGATGGAGGGACCCGTCACGGTACAGGGCAAGCGCGCCGCCGAGGCGCGGGACAAGGCGCAGGAGCTGCTCGCCAAGGTAGGGCTTGGCGATAAGGCGGGGCTCTATCCCCATCAGCTGTCCGGCGGCCAGCAGCAGCGTGTCGGAATCGCTCGCGCCATGGCGATGAACCCGCTCGTCCTGCTGTTCGACGAGCCGACCTCGGCGCTCGATCCCGAGCTCGTGGGAGACGTCCTTGAGGTCATCCGGCAGCTCGCCCGGGACGGAATGACGATGGTTATCGTCACCCACGAAATGAAGTTCGCCCGCGATGTGGCGGACCGTATCGTGTTCGTGGACGGCGGAATCATTGTCGAGGAAGGCCCTCCGGCGCAGGTGCTGGACTCGCCGTCCCAGGAGCGGACTCGGCGCTTTCTGCACCGCATTTCCGGAGGTTAGCCTCCGCCGTTTTTTGATCGGAGCGTGCAGTGAGGAGTATAATGGAACGAGCAGCGTACATAAATTTGTCGGAAAGGCGGGATTTCTCATGAAATTGTTCGAACCGTTTACTATCGGGAACGTCACCCTTCCCAACCGGATCGTCATGTCGCCGATGTGCATGTATTCCTGCGAAAGCCGGGACGGCAAAGTAACCGACTGGCACCGGACCCATTACTCTTCCAGAGCGATCGGAGGCGTCGGTCTCCTCGTTCTGGAAGCCTCCGCCGTCACGGAGCAGGGCCGAATTTCCCCGCAGGATCTCGGCATCTGGAGCGACGGCCACGTTGAGGGACTTCGCGAGCTCGCAGAGCTTATCCACAGCCACGGATCGAAGGCAGGCATCCAGATCGCGCATGCCGGGCGCAAAGCGGAGCTGGACGGGCCCATCGTCGCTCCGTCCGCCATCCCTTTTCCCGGCTCCAAAACGCCGGAAGAAATGACGAAGGCGCAAATTTCCGAAACTGTCCGGGCATTTGCCGACGCGGCCCGGAGAGCGAAAGAGGCCGAGTTCGACGTGATTGAGATTCACGGCGCTCACGGCTACCTCATCAACGAATTCCTTTCGCCTCTGTCCAATCACCGGACGGACGAATACGGCGGAAGCAGGCAGAACCGCTACCGCTTCCTGCAGGAGATCATCAGCGCCGTTAAGGAGCAGTGGGATGGCCCTCTCTTCGTCCGCGTCTCGGCGGAAGAGTACGATCCGAACGGGAATACCATTCAGGATTACGCGTTCTTTGCCTCCCTCATGAAGGAGCAGGGCGTCGATCTGATCGACTGTTCCTCCGGCGGTGTCGTCCCAGCCAAAATCGACGTCTACCCGGGCTATCAGGTGACCCTGGCCGACCAGATCAAGAACACGGCCGTCATTCCGACAGGGGCCGTGGGCCTTATTACGGGCGGCAAGCAGGCCGAGGATATTCTCGAGCGCGGACAGGCCGATCTCATCTTTATCGGCCGTGAGCTGCTGAGAGATCCGTACTGGCCCCGCACGGCGGCACGCGAGCTCGGAATCGAGCCCGCGTTTGGCCCGAAGCAGTATACGCGCGCCTGGTAAGGCGGCTTAAGCCGGCCGGCACCGGACTCACCCGAGTCCGTCTGCCGGGCCGGCTTTTTTGTATGCGGGCGTAGCTGCATACGGAAGCCTCCCGCTGCGCTGCTCTCGTTCCCCCTTCCGGCTGCGCTTCCGCTCCCCGCACGTCCACGGGCTCTGCCCGCTGCACCATGCTGTCCACTTGCCCACGAGGCGTCTGTTATGCAGCACTAAAACTGCCCGTATCCCCCACCGACGCTTCCTGCCGCACTTACGCTGCCCGCACGCCTACTACCGCTACCGCTGCACTTATACTGCCCGTACCCCCAACGACGCTTCCCGCTGCACTTATGCTGCCCGCAAGCTCACCGACGCCTACCGCCGCACTTACACTCCCGCACACCTACTCCCGCTACCGCCGCACTTACGCTGCCCGCGCCCCCCACGAGCGCCTCCCACTTCCCGTACACTGCCCCTCCCGGAACTGCCCCGGCAACCGGAAATTCCGGCGAACCGCACCGGTGAAGCCATAAAAAAAGCCCCCGCCTCCCGGCAGGGACCTGATCTTACAGCTTTAGGGCAAGACAATATCGGCCCGGTACAAGCTCTGATTCCACTTGACCTCCGCCCCGATCTTCTCGGCCGTAAAACGCAAAGGAACATACAAATAATTATCCAGCAGCTGCGGCGCCGCAGGCACCCAGTGATCCGTCCCGTTGACACGGATGTAGTAGCTGCCGACGGTCATCACCATCTCCACGTTTCCCTTTTTCAGCGTAAGGGAATGCGCGGCGTTGTCCCACTTGTATTCGGCGTTCATCGCGTTCAGCAGCGGGCGCATGGGAACCATCGTCGTCTCTCCGCCGATAAAGCCCTTGAAGCCCGCCGAGAGCTGGCCGTTCACCGCAACCTGCACCTGCGGGGTCGCGTGCCTTTTAACCACCAGCGCGTTGCTCAGAGCCCGTCCCGGTGTCGTCAGCATGCTTCCGTTGGCGTACAGACCCGAGCTGGCCCCGCCGTCCATGTTCATCGCATCGGTCAAGCCCATCGCAAGCGCGATCTGTGCGAGATCGCTCATGGTGGCGCCGTTTACTGTTCCCATGACGAGCCTGCCCTGGCCATCCGCACCTACAAAACTGCGCATGGCCGCACTCTTCGTAATTTTCGGATCGGAAAATCCGTCCCGCGCGGGATCGATATCCACTTTGCCGCCGGTCACGAGTTTGGGACCGACTCCCGTGGCGCTCTGCCACAGCTCAGCTCCTTGAACCTGCTGGCCGTTCTCCGTCACTTCCAGCTTCGCTTTGACGGTGTCGCCCACATGAAGGTGAGGAAGCAGATTGTTCTTGTTGTTGGAGCTGTTGCCGATCAGACAAACGTACCCGTCATACGGCACATAAACGGAGCCGGTTGTAATGGCCGTAATCACGCCGTCCCGCACAACCACTTTCGTCGTCCCGCTTTTGCTGACGGCGGCTTTGTATTCGGGCGTAAACCAGACCACTTGATCGGGCTGGGAATCGCCGTAATCCTTATTGGTTCCCCACGGAGAAAACGTATAGTCTTTCCCGCCGTGAGTCGCCGTAATCGTATAGGACATCTTGAGTTTCCGGATATCCACCGTCTTGTCCGCATCCACAATCAGGGACTGGTTCTCCCCGGAATGCAGCAATTCCCCGTCCTTCAGCATAAGGCCGTTCGGGTACCGGATCGAGGCGTCTTTTTCATAGGCGTTGAAAAAAGTCCCGTTTACCGCGGCGACCGCTCCCGTTCTTGCGATCATGGACGAGAAGCTCTCGTCATACCCGATGCCGCGCGAGGCCGTAACGGGCACAATCTCCAGATATGGGTCCGTCACATCGACGCGCACCCATTTCACGGCGAAGCTTTTCCCGCCTGCGTTTATTTGCCTGCTGCCGCTTGTAACCGCATCGTCGGCAAGAGCCTGGCGGACAGGACCCGCCGCAAGCAATACGCCACCGATCAGCAGCGCGGCCGCCCCGGTACGCAAAGCTCCCCCGGCTCCCGCATACACGGCTTTCAGCCAAAGGCCCTTCCGGCCGTCACCCTCATTCATAACTTCCGCTCCGGCACTATTTGTACTAAGCTCCTTCCGTTTACCGGCGCTTTTCGTTAAAGCTCTGCGCCCGCCTAACCGCGAAAGAGCGTATTCCGCTATATACGGACCGCGTCTCATGCTGCATGTCTCCTTTGACTTTGGATTCCGGCCCCGTCTGGTCCACTACCCACCAGCGTCCGCTCCTGTCGAATAAAATTCGCCGCGGGACCCGCCGGATTCCTTCCCGATCCAGTCTTTCCGTTCCCCGGAAGGCCGCTTACGGTCTCTTTTCCGCAAAAGGAGCCAGCACTTTTCCGATCGGCTCCCGGATAATGCAGGAAGCGTACGAATCGTATGGAGTCGGTTCCAGGTTGATCAGGGCCAGACGCCCTCCGCGGAATCGGCCCACCATGCCTGCGGCGGGCTGAACCGTCAGCGAAGTGCCGCCGACGATCAGCAAATCGGCCGCGGCGATTCGGGCGGCCGCTTCGCCCAGCACATCCGCATCCAGCCCTTCCTCATAGAGGACGACGTCAGGCTTGATGATGCCTCCGCACACCGTGCAGCGGGGAACCGTCTCGATGCTTTCCATGACCGCATCCAGCCCGTAGCTCTCGCCGCAGGAGAGGCATTTGTTCCGGAGCACGGAGCCGTGCAGTTCCAGAACGTGCCTGCTTCCGGCAAGCTGATGGAGCCCGTCGATATTTTGCGTAATGACGGCGGTAAGCTTGCCGCTGCGCTCCAGTTCCGCAAGCGCCAGATGGGCCGGGTTCGGCTTGGCCGCGGGGTGAAGCATCTCTCCCCTGTAGAAGGCGTAGAATTTCTCCGGTTCGCGGATAAAAAAGCTGCGGCTCAGCATAACTTCCGGCGGATAATCGTACTCCGCACCGCTGTTGTACAAGCCGCTTGAGGAACGGAAATCCGGGATGCCGCTTTCCGTAGAAGTACCCGCACCGCCGAAAAATACGATGCGCTCGCTTTCCTCTATCAGACGGCGGAGATGTTCCGTAGGATTTTCAATCGTTGGCAGATCGCCCATTGTGAGCCCTCCCTGAATTGGAATAAAACAACTCCCGGCTATTCGCAGCCCCGGGAATTTTAATAGCTTTCTTCTTATTGTACCTTATTTCAGGCACCATCCAGAAAGCGATTGCAAATATTAGGTAAAAGGAGAGGAATTCCGGTAAAGCCGGGCGAATAAGTGTGTACAAGAAAATAATCCGATTAAATACAGGGCTTAACATTTTTTTTAATCCGTAAAAAGGAAGGTGCCTCATGTCTCAAACAAACCCGTTCACGCCGGCGCCCCTCCCCGCGAAAGGACGCAAGCTTTTTCTGTCCAGGCCCGTTCTATCCTGGGGATTAAACGATTTGGCCAACACGATCTTCTCGTCCAATATCGTCACGCTGTTCTTCCCGTTCTACTTGACTCAGGTGATCGGCGGAGATGCACGGATGGATCAGGTGGCCAGTACGTTCATTACGTACACCAACGCCCTCTCGGGACTGCTCATCGTGCTGCTCAGCCCGCTGTACGGCGTCTGGATGGACCGTACCGGCCGCAAGAAAGGCCTTATGGTCCCGTTCACGCTGCTCGCGATCGGCTTTACGCTGCTCATGGCATTATCCGCCAACTGGCAAAGCAGCGCCTCTTTTATGGGGCTTCCCTTAGCCGTGGCAGGCGTCCTGTTCTTTTTCGTTATCGCCAAGTTCTTTTTCAGCTCGTCGGTCGTGTTCTATGATGCGATGATTTCCGATCTCGGAAATTCCAGGGAAATCCCGCTCATCTCGGGGTTCGGCGTCGCGCTCGGCTATATCGGAACCCTGATCGGGCTTTCCGTATATCCGCTGGCCAACGGACAGCAGTACGAGCAGACCTTCCTTCCCAGTGCGCTGCTTTATCTGCTGTTTGCGCTGCCGCTTATGCTTTTCTACAAAGAAGCGGCCCCGGCTCCCCGTTCCGGCGGGCAGTCCGGATTTTTAAGCGGCTACAAGGAAATCGCGGCCACCTTCAAGGAAATGAAGAAATACCGGCCTATTTTCCTGTTCATGGTGGCCTACTTTTTTTTCAACGATGCACTGCAGACCGCCATCTCCGTGATGGCCGTGTACGCCAAAACCGTAGTCGGTTTTACGACCGCCAGGTTCCTCATCCTGTATCTCGTGGCGACCGTATCGAGCATCTTCGGTTCCTTCGTCTTCGGCTACCTGACGCGTAAATACGGGGCCAAGCGCGCGGTCGTCTATGTCGCTCTGCTGCTGATCGTCGCCATCGGCCTGGGAACGACAGCCGTCAACGAGCCGATGTTCTGGGCGGCCGGCGTCATCTACGGGATTTCCATGGGCTCCATGTGGGTAACCTCGCGAACCCTGATCGTCGAGCTGTCGCCTCCGGACAAACGCGGCCAGTTTTTCGGCCTCTTCGCCTTCTCCGGCAAAGTGTCCTCGATTGTTGGACCGGTCCTGTACGGGACGATTACCTTGCTTCTCCAGGATCAGGGGACGTTGGCCAGCCGGGTCGCACTCGGCTCCCTTCTGGTTATGGTCGTCATCGGCCTCGTCGTGCACAAGCGCATTCCGGAGCCGGAGAAAACGGTCTGACCGGACGGCAGGCCCGCTTCATTTTTTTCCAAACCAGCCCTCATGTATAAAAGCAGCCCCGTACCAGGCGGACAAAACACTCGTCCCCCGGTACGGGGCTTTTGACAATCAGCTGAAATTGAAGTTTTCGATCATTTTCATTTTCATTTCCCACGTCTTCGTGCTGAGATCGACCGCATATTTCTCGGGATTCAGCTTGCGGAGATATTCCGGCCAGAACTGATCGAGCTGTTTCCGGTGATGGGCTCTCATCTCTTTCAGCGAAGGCACCTCGTATACCTGCCTGCCGTCTTCGAATATAGGTTTCAGCAGCTGAACCGCCTTGTAATCGTCCACATATTTATAAATATACGGATGAACGGGATCGAAAAGTTTGATTTTTCGGCCTTCCTGGACGTCCGTCTCGTCATGCAGCACAATATAATCCGCGATAGCTTTGCCCGTATCGGAGCCGATAATCCGGTAAACATCTTTCCAGCCGGGTGTCGAAACTTTCTCGGGATTGCCGGAAATCTTGATCTTCGGAACCATGACGCCGTTTTCCTCGATCGCCACAAGCTTGTACACGCCGCCCAGTGAAGGCTGGTCAGCCGCGGTAATCAGCTGGGTGCCCACTCCCCACGTGTCGATCCGGGCTCCCTGCGCCTTGAGGTTCAAAATCGTGTTCTCGTCGAGGTCGTTGGACGCCACGATTTTCACGTACTCCAGCCCCGCTTCGTCGAGCATTTTGCGGGCCTGGATGGACAAATAAGCCAGGTCACCGCTGTCCAGACGGATTGCCTGCATCCGTTTCCCCTGCTCTTCCATCTTCTTCGCCGTGCGGATCGCATGCGGCACGCCGCTTTTCAGCGTATGGTACGTGTCCACAAGCAGCGTTACCTGATTCGGCAGCGCCTCCGCGAATTTATCGAACGCTTCCTGCTCCGAAGCGTGCCCCTGCACCCAGGAATGGGCGTGGGTTCCTTTGGAAGGAATGCCGAACATCATGCCCGCCAGCACGTTCGAAGTAGCGTCGAAGCCTGCGATATACGAGGCCCGCGCTCCCCATACCGCGGCGTCCGCCTCCTGGGCCCGGCGTGTGCCGAATTCCAGGAAAGTATCGTCCGGAGACACGTTTTTGATGCGGGAAGCCTTCGTCGCGATAAGCGTCTGGTAGTTGATAAAATTAAGCAGCGCCGTTTCGATCAGCTGGGTTTCAAAAATCGTGCCTTCTACCCGCACGAGCGGCTCGTTCGCGAAAACGAGCGTTCCCTCCTCCATCGAGTAGATCGAACCGCCGAAACGGAACGCTTTTAATTCTTCCAGAAATCCTTCGTCGTAATTCTCTTCCTGCTCGCTCAAATAACGCAGAGCCGGTTCGTCGAATTTAAGATTGTGCACATAGTCGATGAGACGCTGCAGGCCCGCAAAGACCGCGTATCCGTTCCCGAACGGAAGCTTCCGAAAGAACGCTTCGAACACCGCTTTCTGGCGGTGGGTGCCGTTTTTCCAGTGGGCGTACATCATGTTGATCTGATACTTATCCGTATGTAAGGTTAAATTCGGTATGCTGCTCATGAATTTCTCTCACCTGTTCCTGACAATGTAATAGTTAGTCCTGCTGTTAGACCGGTTCGCTGCCTCTCACGACTTGAGCGCCCAGCGAAGTGCGGAAATGATTCAGGGCAAACGTGTGCCCGTCCGGGTTAAAGCTTGCCACGGCATCCTCGTGGATAATCAGCTCGAACGCCTTGTTGTAGGCATCCACGGCCGTATGCAGAACGCAGATGTCCGTGCAGACGCCGGCCAGATGAACTTCCCCGATCCCCCGCGCACGCAGCTGCAGCTCCAGATCCGTGCCGCAGAACGCGCTGTACCGCGTTTTGTCCAGCCACAGGATCTGGCCTTCCTTTTCCCGGTACAGGGCATTTAAACGGCCGTACAGCTCGCGTCCGCTCGTGCCCTCTATATTGTGGGGCGGAAACAGCTTCGTTTCCGGATGAAAAGGCTCGTTCAAACGATGAAAATCAACCGCCATAACGACAAAACCGCCCTGCTCCAGAAATTCCTCCGTAAGCGCCGTAATTCTCTCCTCAATGGCAATGGCGGGATCTCCGACCGGAAGCTTGCCTTCGACAAAATCGTACGTGTAGTCAATCACGATCAAAGCTTTCATAACCCGATAACCCCTTCCCCGAATCTTAGGCTTAAAAGTTTGTAACGATCATATCACTCCAACCCTTTAAAATCAAACGTTCCCCGCCCATTCGGGACGACAAAAAAGACCGCTGCGCCTGATGCGCGGCAGTCCTGATTCTATTATCCTTCGCAGCCTTCCTTTTTGGCCGTTTAACGTTCCTCGGCGGCGAATTTCTTTTCCAGATAATTCTCCGTCATAGCGAGCAGGAGACCGAGCGCGGCAAACACAAGAACTCCGGCTGCCGGCCCCATACCTTGTTGTCCTTGCGGGAATCCTCCGTATTGACGGACCAAAAGCCAGCAGCCGCCCAGGCCTGCCGCAGCCGAATAGGCCAGCGCTTTGACCGGCTGTGTGGAACGCAGGGCTCCAAGCAGTTTGCCGAGCGGAAAGAACGAAATAAAATAAAACGGAAAAGCCGTGAGAATTCCGAACAGAAGGAAAAAGCTCCCCAGCAGACTCCCTTCCGGCGATGCTGCCCGGGTGCCTGCCAGCACATCCGCGGCCCATAGGCCGGATCCCGCATACAGCGGGAAAATAAGGCTCAAAAATAGCGTCATCTTCGCTTTGTTTCCGGCAGGCATGGGTTCTCCCTCTTTTGTAAAAAGTTGATCTTACAAATGGTCCTGAATCAGTTCGGCCAGCACGCCGGCCATGTAGGAAGAACCTCTGCCGAGATCGGCCGGATGAACGCGGAGCCGGAGGAGCGTTTCGTCCGCGTCCGCCGCCTCGGCGAGAAAGCCCGCCAAGCCTCTTGCTTTGCGGTCGATCTGCAGCAGCAGCTCCAGGCCTTCCGCTGCCGGCAGGAAGCTGATCTCCAGCTCATCCAGCTCGCCGCGGAAACGGCCCGCCGGGACAAATTCGAATTCCTGCAGCAGGCCGACCCGGCCTCCGAACCTCGGCGACTGCTTCACCTCCGCCTCCCGGAGCCGGAAGCCGAGCTGGTCCGCGGCTTCGAACACAACCTGCATGTCAGGGGAAGGAACGACCTCAATCCGGTCGGAATCGCTCGGGTCGACTGCGCTGGCGATATCCAGCCCCGTCAAGAACCAGACCGGAGTATGCCCCAGCGTAAGCGGCGTATGCTCGGCCAGCCTGAACCGGAACGGAACCTCCATCTCTTCGTTCGGTCCGAGCGTGAACGGGTCCGAAACGAGGTATTTCGCAATTTCTCTCGTTTCCTTTACGTGCCCGTTATTGACTTCGCGTTTGTATTCGGTGACCAGAGAAATATAGATCTCCTCGATATGCTGCTCAACTTGGCCTCCGCGGATATGAACGACACCTTCGACCTCTTCGCCCGGGTAATAGGCATTCTTGCTGAGGCGTGTGTCCACTTGAGCGGAACCGAAACCGATACTGGCCAGCATCCGTTGAAAAAAAGTCATTCTTCATCCTCCTGCACCTGCTAAAAAATAGAAATCTTTGAGGAAATTATACACGATTTCAACAATCGTGTCTTCGGAACAATTCCATTCGCACGCAAAAAAAGGCTCCTTGCGCAAGGAGCCGGAACCTCCGGAAATGCCGATTTTACTTGCTTTCTGACTGAAATCTCGGACCTTCTACCCTGTTTCGGGACACCCCTTCTTTTAACAGTAGGACGAAAGCCTCTATCAGATGGAAAGGAACAGGTCATTTTTATTGTTTTTTGGAAGAATAATGTGCATGAAAGTGTAATGATAAACGCGCAATTGCGTAATCAATTTGCGCTGACGAAACGATTTGAATCTTTTATTATAGGATTGTACCCACGTTTACCATTTTATTCATAAAGGATGAATGTCATGTTAAAAAAATCAGCTGTAGAGCTGCTTAGTGATTATCAGCTGCTTGACTGTTTCGTACAAGCCCTACAAATGAAGTTGGGTGCCGAATTTCTTCAACAACTTGCCTCCGAGATTAGACGCCGCAATTTATATTAATCGGCGGCTTGCCGGCCTCGTTTATTTAATACCGGGCCGATACGCCGCAGAGTCTATCGTTTGACTGAGTAAGGCTCCCTGTCTCTGCCAATTGTCGGAAGCGGAACGAAGCAGCGCAATGGTACTGCTTATTTCCTTCATATAGTGAATATCCTGAATATCTGCAGCCAACTGATATAAGGTATTGAGGCTTCCGGTTGCCTGTTCTTTACCGATTGTTCCATTCCGGATGTTCGATAACGTCCTTTCTTTTTCATTGGTAATGAATTTACGTATACCGGCCAACCTGTTCGATCCCATACCTCTCCTCCTTAATAACAAAAAATGACGAGCGCCGGGTCTTCGGCTTATGTGAAGACCATTATCACTATATGCGCCAAGATTCACATTTCATACGTTTATAGAGAAGCTGCGGAACAGGAGGAAATTGCCGTGGTACAACTGGAAATCCGAAAAAAAATACATTTTAAACATGAAGCTAAAAAAGCCCTGTAAGCAAACGGAAGTTCGCTTACAGGGCTTTTCGGTTAGGTGACGGCTAACTCCGCGAAGAGGCTGACCAGCCATACGGATATTCAGGCGCTACGGTAACGGGCAGTTTGCCGCCGGCCTCGAACTGCCCGGTCAATACCCCGGCAACCGCGTCCATGGCATGAGGACGGTTTTCGTAGCTCGCCAGGAAAGTTTTTACTTCCGGGAATTCTTTATAATCAAACGGATTGCGTCCGGCCACGACGATGAGCTTGCTGTCTCTGGCGGCCAGTTCTTTTACGATGCGTATTTGATTGGGTGAAAAGCTTGCGTTATACGTGACCACGATAACCTGATCGTATCCTTGGCTAGCCTTGAGCACACGCGCTGCTTCTTCCTCGGAAGGATTCGTGTGGATTCTTTCTTCCGTTACCTCGTGAACGGTTTCCGCCAAGAAGGCTCCGAGTGTTTCTTTCTGTTCCACCACTTCGTCGATTTGGGTCCATTCCCGGACTTCCGTCCAGATGACGAACGTTCTTTTGTCTTTCGCAAGCGGAAGCTGACCTTCGTCTTTAACAAGCGTTACGCTTTTCTTGTAGGTTTCACGAACAAGCTCGATATGCTCAGGGGAACCCACAGACGAGATATCGCCGGCCGCAGCGCCCACCGTAATGTTCAGGCCCCGTTTCAAAGCGAGAATGCGGTCCACCGACTCGTTGATCCGTTCTTCGCTGATGCGGCCGGATTCCACTGCTTCCACGAGACGTTCGATCGTTTGAACCTGGGTATCGTAAGTATGGCTGACCAGCAGCAAATCGGTGCCCGCTTCCACGGCCATTACCGCTCCTTCAGCCGTACCGTAATGGTCGGCGATCGCTTTCATCTCCAGACAGTCTGTCACAATGACGCCATTGTAACCGAGCTCACCGCGCAGCAAATCGGTCAGTACCCGCTTGGACAAGGTCGATGGAAGGCCGTCGGGCTCCAGCGCCGGGAAAATAACGTGCGCCGACATCAGCACGTCGGCTCCTTCCTGAATCGCTTTCACGAATGGGGCGAATTCCAGCTCCCGCAGCCGTTCCAGGCCGTGGGGAATCATCGGCAGAGCATGATGGGAGTCCGAGTGCGTGTCCCCGTGTCCCGGGAAGTGCTTGATCGTCGGGGCCACGCCCGCCGCCTGGTAGCCCTTCACAGCCGCAGCTCCCAGCTCGCCGACGATTTCGGCGGTTTCGCCGAAAGAGCGGACACCGATAACCGGATTCATCGGGTTGTTGTTGATGTCAAGGCATGGCGCGAAGTTCAGGTTGATACCCATCGCGCGAAGCTCCACCCCGCTGACCCGCGCTGTTTCATAGGCCGCCTGGGCGTCTCTCGTCGCCCCGATTGCCATGCTGCCCGGCATGCAGGCGATGCCCTCGTGGATACGGGCCACCATGCCGCCTTCCTGGTCGATGCTGATCAGAAGGGGGCCTCCCGCCGAATCCTTGGCCAACACCTGCAGCTCGTGATTTAGCTCGCTCACCTGCTTCGGATTGTCCAAATTGCGGCGGAACAGGATAACGCCGCCGATTTCGTGCTTCTGAATCAGGTCGATTATTTTCTTGTTGGGCTTCATCGCCGAATCAAATTCATTCGACGTGGAAAAGCCGCACATCATCATTTGTCCGATTTTTTGCCGGAGGCTCATTTCTGACCGTTGTTTCATTCTTATCATCCCCTAAAGGTAATTTAAGCGTTTGTAATCTGTTCGCGGTATTCGGAAGGCGTCATGCCGGTAAATTTATAGAATACCCGGGTAAAATACCGGCGTTCCGCATATCCCACCTGCTTGCCGATCTGCGTAATGCTCTTGTCGCTCATGCGAAGAAGAGACTTGGCCAGTTCGATCCGCTGACGGGTCAAATTTTCCAGGAAGGTCTCCCCGAAATGCTGCTTAAACAGCAGACTGAAGTAGCTGCAGCTGATCCCGAGATGATCGGCAATTTCCTCCACGCCGAAATCGTTGGACAAATTCTTGGCAATGTATTCTTTGGCGTTAACCATCAGCAGCTCGCTCGGCTTCCGGTTCATTCCCGCATTCATGCAGTCTTGAATAAGCTGATGGATCGTCGCAAGCAGATCCTTGACACCGACACTGCGCTCCAGATTGGACCAGAGGCCCCGTTCTTCCTCGTCGGACATGATGTTGATCTCCCTCATCTCCCGGATGAGGTGAAGGATCAGAAAATGCAGGATCTGCTCTACACGCACATAGGATTGCTCGGAAATAACCCGCAGGCTCTGATTGAGCTTTTCGAAGGTCTGCTCCATTTGTGCTTTATCCCGCCGCTTCAGGCTGGATACGATTTCTTCCACCAGTTCCCACATGGAGTTGTTCCATTCGTTCCGGCTGGGATGCACTTCTTCCAGAAGCAGAACCTGCTCGATGTTGGGAGACAGCTGGAGCGCCCGCTGAAGTTTCTTGTAAGCGTCTGCAAGCTGGAGAACGGACATGTGCTCGGGATAAATACCCAGGCTGACCGTCAGTTTAACGTGCTGCTTTACCGCCAGTTGAAGGGCTTCGCTCCATCCTTTCGCCGTGACCAGATCGAAAGGCGTTTCCCTTTGATGACGGATAAGCACGCACCATTCCCCTTCGCGGGTCTGCAGAACCGAGTACAGGAGCTCATACGGTTCCAGCGCATCCTGCAGCACATTCCGGACCGCGAAGTTTTTGAGCTTGCGTTCTTTCTCGTTCCATGAACGCGAAAGCTGGGAATAATTGTCCAGGTCGATGAGCAGAAGGGTAAACTCGGTCTCTTCCAGGCTGTTTTCATCCTCGAAAAAATGCCGGGTCGTCACGTTCGTATAATCCAGCAGAATATCGAACAAAAACTTCTCGTAGGCCAGGTGCCTGACCCGGCTCCATCTTTTCTGTTCGTCAAGCTCCGCTTTGCGCTTTTCCCGGATATCAAAAGCGACGCGTTCCACAACCGCTTCCAGTTCTTCATAGTTGATGGGCTTAAGGATATAATCCTTGGCCCCGTATTTTAACGCCGACCGCGCATATTCAAATTCCTGAAACCCCGTCAGCAGAATAACCTGGATATCCCTTTCCAGCTTGTTAACCTGCTCCAGCAGCGCGATGCCGTCCATCAAAGGCATGCGGATATCGCTCAGGATAAGGTCCGGCTGGTGCTCCTGGACCATCTCCAGAGCCTTGACTCCGTTCGATGCGAGCGCAACGACTTCAATGTCGTGCTTCTCCCACGGTATGACGGTTTGCAGATTGCGCAAAATATTGATCTCATCATCCACCAATAAAGCTTTTAAGTTCATCATCATCACCTTGCTGTCGTTTTGGGAATTATACACTTGATCCGTGTACCTTTGTTCGGCTCGCTGCAAATATAGAGCCCGTAGCTGTTTCCGTAATGAATCCGCAGACGGTCGGCTACATTAAGTACACCTAATCCTACCCTTGGCTCGTTCGTATCGAGGTTAGGATTCTTTTTCCGGTATTGGAATCTGGCAAGAACGTCCTCAGGGATGCCGATGCCGTTATCCTCAACCCACAAAATGATGTGATCCCCGCCGTCTTCGACACGAATGGTGATAATCCCCTGGTACGTAATCCCTTCGAACCCGTGCTGAATACTGTTTTCAACAAGCGGCTGCAGCGTCAGTTTAAGAATGGAGTGATTCTCCAGCTCTCGTGGAAGGTCAATCTCGAAATCGAAAAGTTCCTCAAACCGGTATTTCTGAATTTCCATGTAATTTTTCAAATAGTCGATTTCGAGACCCAGGGCGATTTCTTCTTTATGATGGAACGAAATTCTCAAAATCGTGCCCAGCCTGTAAACGAGCTGGCTCACTTTTTTGCCTTGATTTTGCACGGCCAGCGCATTGATCGACTCCAGCGTATTAAACAGGAAGTGAGGCTTGATCTGCGCCTGCAGCAGGGAAAGCTCCGCTTTGTTCTTATGCTCCTGCTCCTGCTTGACCTCTTCCACGAGATCGTGAATACGGGACACGAGACTGTTAAAGCCTCTGGCGAGAACGGTCATTTCATCGTTCCCCTGCACTTTGACCCGCACGTCCAGATCTCCCCGTTCCACTTGTTTCATGGAGCTGACGATCCGGATAATCGCCCGGATATACCGGTTGACGAACAGCAGGTTGAAGAGAAGGGCGGAAATGAGGAACAGGAACATGATCGTTCCGACCCATTTCAGAATAACGGACATTTCGCCGGAGATATAATCCCATGGGGTCACAGATACGAGCGCCCACTTGGGAGTTCCGTATTTTTCCAGCCCTATATCATATACCGTCACGAGACTCTCTATACCGTCAAATTTGACTCTGGAAGTGGCGTAACTCTCCGTCAAATCCACTTTTTGAGATAAAAATTTATTTAAATTGGAGCCATTTGTAAGCTTGCGGTTGTCGTACAAAATAACCCCTTGCTGATTTACTAACAGAAAGTGGCTGTTCTTTTGATTATAAAAGTTGAAAATTTTATCCATCTCTTTAAAGTCAAACTGAAGAAACATAGTTCCGATTCTACCGGAACCGGGTGTTTCATAATAATTGACTGTGCGGACCTGGCTGAACAAATTGTTGTCTCCGGTCAATTCCGGATTTTCATAAGGCCCGATCCACCGGGGAAATCCGTTCAAATTTTTGACTTCTTCATAAACTGGATGATCTCTTAACGTTTTAAAAGGAATCGGCGTATATGGAATAACACCGCTTGAGTAGTTTTCTCCATATAAATTATATACGGAAAAAGTCCCAAGCGGCTCATAGGTAAGAAATATTTTTCTTAAACTATTCGTTACGTTATTCAGTTGTTCATCGGACGGCGGGTTCTCGTTCAATTCAACGAGCTGGGACTGTAAATTATCCCCCAGCATCCAATAATCCGAATAATAGTTGGCTTCTTTAAAAAGGCTTGCAATGTTACGGCCGATTGACTTAATGGTCAGCTCGGATTGCTCCATGTATTTCTCTTGGGTAATATCCTGAAAAATCATATAGGTGAAAATTGAAATAGATAATAAGGGAATAATGATGAATCCCATGAAAGCCAGAAATACTTTTTTTCGTAAATTCATCATTACTCCCATGTCCTTTCAACTTAACCCTTGACGCTTCCGGCAGCCAAGCCTTCGATAATCTTTTCTTGTAGTATAGCATAGATCACAACGACCGGCACGATACTAAACATAGTCGCCGCCAGTAGAGCCCCGTAGTTCATCGCCATACCGTTGTTCATCGCCGCCATCGCTACAGGCAGCGTTCTCAGCGCCTCTTTGGACAGCATCACGTTGGCGAGAACGTACTCGTTCCAGTGACCCAGGAAGTTGATGATAAACACGGTCACGATGGCAGGCGTCATGAGCGGCAGTACGATTTTCCAGAACAAACCGTAAATCGTAAGTCCGTCCATAACTCCGGCTTCTTCAAGCTCCCTCGGAAGAGATTTGATGAAAGCCATGATAATGATAATGGAGAGAGACAAACCGAATGCGATATAAGGCAGGATCAAAGCAAGGTGTGTATCGTACAGCGGAATATGCAGCACGTTTGTAACGTTCAAAATGAAACGGTACAGCGGGATAAGCAGGGAACCTGCCGGTATCATGATGGCCAGAAGAAATACCCCGGTAACGAATTTATTCATTCTCGGGAAGTACATCCGCGTCAGCGCGTAAGCCGTCATGCTTGCGAGCACAATCGTCACGACACTCGCCAGAACGGAAATATACAAGCTGTTGACGAAATACCGGCCGATGTTGGCGCTGGTCCATGCGTTCACATAGTTATCCAGCGTGAAGTTTTTGATTAAAGCGAAAGGATTCGCAACGATATCAACATGCCTTTTGAACGAGTTTTGAAAACCCCAGAACAAAGGATACAAGGTTACAAAAACGTATAGCAAAAGAAAGGCATGGAGAAATCCATTTTTCAATTTGGACATATCAGTTCTCCACATCCTCTAATTTTTTTGTAAGCAGGTTGCTGAACAGCGTAATAATCAAGGTGAAGACGAAGATCAGGATCGCGATTGTATTCGCGTAACCGTAATTTCCTGTCGTCATACCCACTTTATACATGTAAGAGGCCATAACTTCCGTGGTTCCGTAAGGCCCGCCTTTGGTCATAACCATGACGATATCCATCGCTTTCATCGCACCCGTGATAGACAGCAGGACGATAACCGCGAGGATCGGACGAATCAAAGGAACCGTAATGAGAAGCGCTCGTTGAAACCCGGTGGCTCCATCGATTTCGGCAGCCTCGTAGACTTCTTTGGAAATTCCGAAGATTGCAGCCAGGACGAGAACGATATAAAATCCGGTCCACTGCCAGGCATTCGTCAGAAGAATGGAAAGCATAGCTGTGGTTTCATCAGCCAGCCACAGATGGATAAATTTATCCAACCCGATCGCCTCAAGCAGCTTGTTCAGCAAACCTACTGTCGGGTCAAATACGACAACCGTCCAAAGTACCCCTACGACGGCAGTCGACAAAATACTAGGCAGGAAAACGGTCGTTTTATAAAAACCGCGTAATTTTCTTACTTCCGAGATTAAAACCGAAAAAATGACGATAACCGGAACTTGAATAAAGACGGAAAACAAAATAAAGTAAAGGTTATTTTTGACCGAGATCCAGAAATACTCATCGTTAAAAGCTTCTTTAAAATTATCCAATCCGTTGAAAACAGGTGCAGTCAAACCATCCCAGCTAGTAAACCCGTATCTGAATGTTGTAAGAAGCGGGAACATATAAAATGTCAGGTAGAAAAACAGGGTTGGAATAATGAACACCAGGTATGCTAGAGGATTTCGATAAACCTTGTTCATAGTAGCCTCCATCCTTCACACTATGCGAATAAGAACGGGTACCACGTGGTGTGATACCCGTTATTTTTTTATCTGCTTATTTTAGATTATGTTACTAATCTTACTTTGCAGTCTTTTTGTTTTCTGTTTCTTGGGATTTTTGAACATCAGCCAGCAGGTCCTGAACGGATTTTTTGCCGCCTACGAAAGCTTGGATTCCGGACTCAAGATCAAGCTTCACTTTAGGCTGGATCAGGGAGTCGAAAGCCGGGAATGTTTTCTTGCCTTCGGATGCTTTCAGCATTTCGGCAATGATCGGCTTGTCGCCAGTGGAGCTGAGCTTCATGGACGGGAAGAATCCTTCTTCTTTCAGCTGACGAAGTTGATATTTTTCGGTGAAGAAGACTTTGATGAATTCTTTTACCGCTTTTTTCTCGTTTTCGTTCAGCTTAGCGGAGAAACCGAAGCCGTTGGAGTACGAACCGTTGATCAGATCGTTACCTTTGCCGCCTTCTACAGTCGGGAAGTTGAAGAAGCCGAGGTCAGCAGCCATTTTGGATTGATCCGGGTTGGAGTACTTCTGGTTCGCCCAGCCTCCGTCGAAGATCATAGCAGTTTCGCCGTTAGCGAAACGGTCTTGTGTTTGAGAATATTTCAGAGCAAGAGCATCTTTGTTGAAGTAGCCTTTGTCGATCAGGTCTTTAAACATAGTGTGGCCTTTGACGTAAGCTTCGTCCGTCCATTTGCTTTGTCCGGATTGGAGGCCGTCAACGACTGATTGGCCGCCTACGCGTACGTACAGGGTGTTAGGAAGCATGTTCAGTACCCAAGCTTCGTTGCCGCCAAGCGCCATCGGAGTGATGCCTTTGGCTTTGAACGTTTCGCAAGCTTTCAGGAACTCTTCGTACGTTTTCGGAACTTCTACGCCGTTGTCTTTGAAAATTTTCTTGTTGTAGAACATGCCTTCCAGGTAACCGGCGATCGGAAGACCGTAAACTTTGCCGTCATACGTGAACTCGGAGAGGTCAACGAATTTGTCTTTCAGGCCAAGCTCGTCGAGAATCGGCGTCAGGTCAAGCAGGTTGTTTGTTTTCGCATAGTTCTTTGTATCGGTACCACCGAAAAGTTCGAAAATTTTTGGAGGGTTACCGGCGGCCATTTCGGCTTTCAGCTTTGTATCGCGGTTAACAACTTCGTCCACGCCTTCGGATTCGAATTTCAGGCCGGGAACATTAGCTTCAACTTCTTTAAGAGCATCCTCGAACATAGCCTTTCTTTTCTTGGCTGTGTCTTTGATTTGCGTATGACGGAAAGAAACGGTAAATTCTTTCGGTGCAGCGCTTCCACCAGGAGATGTTGTGCTGCTAGCGCCTCCCTCATCTTTGCCGCAAGCGGAAAGAACGGTTGTCAGTCCCACGGCTACGGCCATGATTGTCGCCAGTTTCTTTTTCATTTGTAGACCTCCCCAAAACGTTTGAATTTGTGTCTTACAAGTTTGATTATAGGGACGTTGCCCTTCTTACGGCAGGTCCTCATTTCAACAATACAGGGATAAAATCCTCTCACTTGGGGGGTAAAATAGTGGGCCCTTAGTCCTTAATCCTATTTATAGAAATTAAGGATTCCTTTTACATTTTATTAGGAAGTAATCCAACTGAAGCTCTAGGTATTCTCCCCTGCTCCTTTCCCATTCCCTCCTTGATTCGACAGGTTTAGCGCTTCCCGGCCGGTTTTACAAAACCTTCAAGTTCAATTGATCTGAGCAAAATAGTCCGTACGTACACTTAACCCTGAAAGAAAGGGGGATAAAAAATCGATGAATACCGTCGATGAATCGTTACCAATCCGGGCCGGAAACGCGAGGGGCATCCGGACCGCCTCCTGGTGGAACCGCGTCCGCGAAGCGGGGATCGGCTATTTGTTCCTGCTGCCGTCACTGGCCGGGTTCGGGATTTTTTTGTTTTACCCGTTCTTCCAGTCCTTGTATTTAAGCGTACACAGCACGAATCTCCGGGGAAAAATCGCCGAATATGTCGGTTTCGAGAACTATCGGGAACTGCTTACCTCGGAGAAATTTTATCATAGCCTGGGCGTTACGGCCCAGTTCGCTCTGCTCACGATCCCGACCACGATCGCCGCGGCTCTGCTCCTTGCCGCGCTGACACACAGAGGGCTGAAGGGCAAGAGAGTCTACCAGTTCATTTTCTCCCTACCGATGGCCCTATCGATCGGCACCGCTTCCGTGATCTGGGCCCTGCTCTTCCATCCGACTGCCGGGATGCTCAACTACTGGCTCGGCCTGCTTGGACAGGCACCCGTCGCCTGGCTTTCCGACCCGAGCTGGGCGCTCGTCTCCGTCTCTCTGATGACGATATGGATGAATCTGGGCTTCGCTTACATTGTTCTGCTCAGCGGTCTGCAGAGCGTGCCGGAGGATATGTACGACAGCGCCAAAATCGACGGCGCGGGTCCGATGCGTACTTTCTTCAGGATCGTCCTGCCGCTCGTTTCGCCCACTTTGTTCTTTGTCGGAGTGGTTTCCCTGATCGGGGCCTTTCAGTCTTTCGGCCAAATCCAGATTCTGACCAAAGGCGGGCCCATGGATACGACCAACGTCATGGTCTATTCCCTCTATCAGGAAGCGTTTGTCAACTTCCGCTTCGGCTCCGGCAGCGCGCAGGCCATACTTTTATTCGTGATCGTCCTGTTCTTCACCTTCGTGCAGTTCGGCGTTCTGGAAAGGAAAGTGCATTACTCATGATCCGTTCCCTGCAAAAAACCGCCGTCTACGTCTTTCTGACCGCGGCGGCCGCGCTCGTGCTCTACCCGCTTTTCTTTACGTATGCGTCCACATTTATGACGGCGGGTGAAGCCGGCCGGTTTCCGCCGCCCTTCCTTCCCGAGAGTCTGTATCTGGGCAATCTCAAAACGGTGATGGAGCTTGTGCCGATCGGGGCTTTTCTGACTAACAGCTTTACCGTCTCTCTGCTTATTATGGCGGGGCAGCTGTTTACGGCAAGCCTGGCGGCGTACGCTTTCGCTTTCGTCCGTTTTCCGGGCAAAAAGCTCGTATTCCTGCTGTTTCTGAGCACCATGATGATTCCCTGGGAAGTGACGATGATCCCCAATTACCTGACGATCCGCAGCTGGGGATGGACCGACACTTACGCGGCGCTTGTCGTCCCTTTCCTTGCGACGGGGTTCGGAACGTTTATGCTGCGCCAGTTTTTCATGCAGCTGCCGGGCGAGCTGTTCGAAGCCGCCAAGATCGACGGCTGCGGGCATATCCGCTGCTTTTTTTCCATCGCGTTCCCGCTGTCAAAGCCCGGTCTGGCAACCTTGGGCGTATATAGTTTCCTCAGCGCCTGGAACAGCTATCTCTGGCCGCTGCTCGTCACGAACGAACCCGCCAAACGCACCGTGCAAATCGGCATCTCCATGCTCCAGTTCGAGGAGTTTACCTCATGGAACCTGGTGCTTGCCGGAGTGGCGCTCGTTCTGCTTCCCTCTCTGCTTCTGCTCGTGCTCGGGCTTAAGCAGCTCGTCCGCGGCCTCACGGTAGGGGCCGTCAAAGGCTGACGTTTATCCACCACTTTGATTGATAAAAAGGAGAGACAAACCCATGTTTTCGTACAAACCGTCCCGCCGCACTTCCGTAACGGCTATGCTGCTGGCTTCCGCTCTGCTCATGCAGGCCTGCGGCGGCGCTAGCGACACCGCACAAACTTCCGGCAAAGAAGCAACAGGTTCGGCCGCCTCAAAAGAAAACACCGCGGCACCGGCGAAGATCACTTTCTGGCACTCCATGAGCGGCGAGCTCGGGAAAGTGACGGACAAGCTGATCTCGGACTTCAACGCTTCCCAGAAGAACGTTCAGGTTGAAGGCATTTTTCAGGGGACTTACGACGAAAGCCTGAACAAAATGAAAGCGTCCATGGATTCCAAAAGCGGTCCGTCGCTCATTCAAGTTTATGAAATCGGCAGCCGTTACATGATCGATTCGAAAGCCATTACCCCCGTACAAACGTTCATTGACGCCGATAAATACGATCTCTCCCAGCTTGAAGAAAACATTACCCAGTACTACACCATCGGCGGCAAGCTGAATTCCATGCCGTTCAATACGTCCAACCCGATTCTCTACTACAACAAAGATATGTTCAAAGCCGCAGGTCTTGATCCGGAGAAGCCTCCTGTCACGTTCGATGAAATCACCAAAGCGGCGCAGGCTCTATCCAAGGACGGCAAAGCGGGTGCGTCGTTCGCTATTTACGGCTGGTTTATGGAACAGTTCTTCGCCAAGCAGGGAGCGGAATATGTCAATAACGGCAACGGACGCACGGCTCCCGCGACGGAATCTCTTGTAAATAAAGAAGCGGGCCTCAAAGCTTTAACGTGGTGGAAATCCATGGTCGACAACAAAACCGCGCTGAACCTCGGACGCAAAACCGATGACACCAAAAAAGCATTCGCGGCGGGACAAATCGCCATGATGCTCGATTCGACCGCTTCTCTGAAAGGCATCGTCTCCACGGCGGAGGGTAAGTTCCAGGTAGGCACGGCTCCCCTGCCCAAACCGGCGGACGCCAAAGACGGCGGAGTTGTCGTAGGAGGCGCCAGCCTTTATATTATGAACAATAAATCCGAAGCCGAGCAGAAAGGGGCTTGGGAGTTCATTAAATTCCTGACTTCCCCGCAATCCCAGGCTTACTGGCATGTGAACACCGGCTACTTCCCGATCACGAAAAAAGCGTATGACGAGCAAATCGTGAAAGATAACCTCGTCAAATATCCGCAGTTTAAAACGGCCATCGACCAGCTGCATGAAAGCAAGGCGAATACGGCCACTGGGGGCGCTGTAATAGGCGTATTCCCGGAAGCAAGGCAAATCGTCGAGGGTGCCATTGAAGAAGCCCTGAACGGCAAGAAAACGCCTCAGGCCGCTCTGGATGAAGCCGCCAAGTCGATTACGGAAAAGATCGGCAAATACAATCAGACGGTTAAATGATTTAAAACAGATATCGAAACGGACAGAATGACAAGATGAACCCGCCGTTCCGGCAAAAGAGCACAGCCCCTTTGAGGCTGTGCTCTTGTCGTATTCCTACTTTAGCACCGCGCTGTTCAGTCAGCAAACCTGATTGCGCCCGTTATGCTTCGCACGGTACAGCGCTTTATCCGCTTCCTCGATTAAGAGATCGGGTGAGACCTGCGGAAAAGTAGCCGCCCCGATCGAGATCGTCAGGCGGATCGCCTTCCCGTCTGCGAGCAGGAAGGAATTGCGCTCTACTCTGGAGCGGATCTGCTCCGCATAGTGCAAAGCTTCATTACGGCCGCAGTCCGGGAGCAGGACGGCAAATTCTTCCCCGCCGGTCCGGCACACTTCATCCATCCTGCGGGACGAATCTCTCAGGAGTCCCCCGATTTGCTGGAGAACCGCATCCCCTGCAAGATGTCCGTACGTATCGTTTATTTTTTTGAAATAATCGATATCCAGCGTCAGCAGGGACAGTTCCTCCTGTTTACGCTCCGCCGATTGAACGAGCTCGTTAAAGAGCCGGTCAAACGTGCGGTGATTGTTCAGGCCCGTCAAGAAATCGACATGCGACGCTTCTTTCATCAGCAGAAAAAGCTGATGGGCTCTCACGATATAATTGACCATATATCCGATAAAAAATCCGCCCACCGCCAGTGTACCGAGAATAATCGGCATGATAGGCAGGCTCGTCGCGCCAATGGCGGAAAAGATGGAGGCCCCGGTCGTGACCAGCAGGACCGCCATCATTTTCGTCCAGCGGGGCCAGTACCGCTTGTCCGCACTTCTTAGCACAAGGCCTCCGACGAAAGCGATAAGAAGTACATTCGCCGCCCCGATGAAGGCGGATAAGTTGGGACCGCCGAACAAGGCGATTCGTGCCGCGGCAATGAGAACGGCGGCAATAAATCCGGAATAAATGCCTCCGAAATGAAGCGCCAGCAAAACGGCGTACCCTCGAAAATCAACAATGGTGTAGGGGGCGATCGGAATGCTGAAATACATCAACACGATTCCGAATGCACCGGTTGCCAGACCGGTTTTTATCCGGGTCCACGGTCTCGTGAAATCCAAACGTTCATCTTTGTAAATCTGACTAACGGCGAACAGAAAAGCAAGCAGGAGAGCAAAATTGACGATGAGTTCCTTTACGATGTAGAGGCACCTCCATAGAGGGTTGACTCGACTATATAAGCCAGTATACCTATTATTTGTTACCTCTTTAATACTGCGGTCCTAGTTCAAATTCCTGTAAAAAAAGACATGCGTCAGAGAATTTATCTCCGGCGCATGTCTAATTGTGTCTATTTTAAGAAAAAATATCAGAAATTATTTACCCAGCATGTGGATCGGGTGGCCAAGAGCGCCTTCGGCGGCTTCGGCTACGATCTCACCAAGCGTCGGGTGAGCATGAATCGTAAGAGCGATATCTTCGAGCGTAGCGCCCATTTCGATCGCCAGTCCGATTTCGGCAATCAGGTTCGATGCTTCCGGACCTACGATTTGGGAACCGACAACAAGACCGGTATCCTTGTTCGCTACGATTTTAACGAAACCTTCGGTTGCGTTCAGGGAAAGAGCACGGCCGTTAGCGGCATAAGGGAACTTGCCTACGGAAACGTTCATGCCTTTCTCTTTGGCTTCGGTTTCGTTAAGGCCTACCGATGCGATCTCCGGATCGGAGAATACAACGGCCGGGATGGCCTTGTAATCGACAACGCTAGGCTGTCCGGCAATAGCTTCCGCCGCCACTTTACCTTCGTAAGAAGCTTTGTGAGCCAGAGCCAGGCCTGGAACGATATCGCCGATAGCGAAGATGTGCGGAATGCTTGTCCGGCCCTGCTCGTCAACTTCAATCAGACCGCGGTCGGTCAATTTCACGTTGATCAGGTCGAGGCCAAGCTCGCCGTCCGTGTTCGGACGACGTCCGACAGTTACGAGTACGTAGTCGGCCGTAACTTTCTTCTCTTCGCCTTTAACCGTGAACGTTACGGTTACGTCGTTCTCGGTTTGCTCGGAGCTTTGAGCGAGAGCTTCCGTGAACACTTCCACGTTCAGCTTGCCCAGGTTTTTGGCAACCAGACGGGTCATTTCTTTCTCGAAGCCCGGAAGAACCGTATCGGAACCTTCAAGTACCGTTACTTTCGTACCGAATTTCGCAAAGGTTTGACCCAGCTCGATACCGATGTATCCGCCGCCGATTACGACCATGCTTTTCGGAATTTCTTTCAATTCCAAAGCTTCGGTCGAGGAAAGAATACGTCCGCCGAACGGGAACGGCTTCAGCTCGATCGGACGGGAACCTGTCGCGATAATGCAGTGCTTGAAGCGGTAGCGCGGAGCTTCCTGCTCATTGAAAACACGTGCTTCGTTTTCGTTGATGAACATGACTTCGCCCTGGAACATTTGCACTTTGTTGCCTTTGAGCAGGCCTGCAACGCCGCTGGTCAGCTTTTTCACAACGGAAGCTTTCCACTCCTGGGTTTTCGCGTAGTCCAGCTTAACGTTCTCCACGCTTACTCCCATTACTTCGGAATGCTGAGCCGCTTCGTACTGGTGAGCCGCGGAAATAAGAGCCTTGGAAGGGATACAGCCGCGGTTCAGGCAGACGCCGCCCCATTCGGATTTGTCCACGATCAGAACGCTTTTGCCAAGCTGTGCAGCGCGGATGGCAGCCACATAGCCGCCGGGACCCGCACCAATTACCAGAACGTCAATATCTAAAGAAGCATCTCCTACTACCATCGCTTTATACCTCCATCACGAGCAGCTCGGGATCGTTAAGCAGCTGCTTGATATAGTTCATGAAATTTTGAGCTGTTGCGCCGTCAACCAGACGGTGGTCGAAGCTGAGAGACAGGGCCATTACCGGAGCAATGACAATTTCGCCGTTCTTCACGACAGGCTTCTCGGAAATACGGCCAGTGCCGAGAATGGCAACTTCCGGATAGTTGATGACCGGTGTGAAGAACATGCCGCCGGCGGATCCGATGTTGGTGATCGTAATCGTGCTGCCTTTCATTTCGTGCGGAGTCAGCTTGCCGTCGCGGCCGCGTGTGGCCAGATCGCGAATGGAATCCGCAATCATCCAGACATTTTGACGGTCCGCATGGTGAATGACAGGTACGAGAAGTCCGTTGTCCGTATCCGTCGCGATACCCACGTTATAGTATTTCTTGTAGACGATTTCCTGCTTCTCTTCGTCGATCATGGCGTTCATGACCGGGAACTGGCGGGTAGCCGCCACGAGCGCTTTAACGATGAACGGCAGATAAGTAAGCTTAACGCCTTTCTTCTCGGCAAGCGGCTTCGCTTTGGTACGGAGCGCCACGAGCTGTGTCACGTCGACTTCGTCCATAAGCGTTACGTGAGGAGCCGTATGCTTGGATTTAACCATGGCATTGGCGATCACTTTACGGATGCCTTTGAACGGAATGCGCTCTTCTTCCAGCTCGCCTTGTACCGCAGGTGCGGAGGCCGCTTTGGAAGGAGCCGCTTTCTCCTGTGCAGGCTGTCCGGCCTCTGCTGCGGCTGCGCCGCCGCCGGATACAAAGCCTTCGATGTCTTCGCGGGTAATGCGGCCGTTCTTGCCTGTGCCGGAAACTTCCGCGATGTTGATGCCCTTCTCGCGCGCAAATTTACGTACGCTAGGAGTGGCCAGAATATCTTTAGGTGCTGCGGACGGCTTGCCGCCTTCGGATTTCTTCGTTTCTTCCGGAGCCGGAGCGGTCGGAGCGCCTTGGTCTTCCTTCTTCGGAAGCTCAGTCGAAGGTGCGTTGGAAGGAGCCGGTGCAGCCGCTTCCGGTGAAGGAGCCGCGGCGGAAGTTTCCGATTCCGGAATCTCGCCTTCCGCGTCGATGATCATGACCACTTCGCCGACGTGGCATACTTGGCCTTCCTTGATGAGCACTTCCTGAATCTGGCCGTTAACCGGGCAAGGAACTTCCACGACAGCTTTGTCGTTCTGAACTTCCATCAGAATCGTATCGTCATCAACCTTGTCGCCCGCTTTAACATTGACTTTGACAATTTCGCCTTCATGAATGCCTTCGCCAAGTTCCGGGAACTTATATTCAAAACGTGCCAAGAAGAACAACCTCCTATATTGAGTAGTAGATTCGTGGAGCCGCAGGCAGGATTAGAAATCCAGCACTTGGTTCAGCCCGTCGATAATGCGGGCAGGTGTCGGAAGCCACTGATCTTCGATTTGAGCAAACGGATAAACCGTATCCGGAGCGGCAACGCGGAGAACCGGCGCTTCCAGATGCAGAATAGCCTTTTCGTTGATTTGTGCGATAATTTCAGCAGCAGCACCCGACGTTTTCTGTGCTTCCTGCACCACAATGGCACGGTTGGTTTTCTTGATGGATTCGACAATCGTGTCGATGTCCAAAGGCATCAGCGTACGGACGTCGATAACTTCCACTTTCACGCCGCGGGTTTTCTCGATCTCTTCCGCAGCTTTCAGGGAAGTGTGAACCATGGCGCCGTAAGTGATGATCGTAGCGTCGGAGCCTTCGCGAACGACGTTCGCTTTGCCCAGCTCTACCGTGTATTCGCCTTCCGGAACTTCCTGACGGAAAGAACGGTACAAGTTCAGGTGTTCCATGAAGAATACCGGATCGTTGTCGCGGATCGCCGCGATCATAAGACCTTTCGCATCGTACGGGTTAGAAGGAATTACTACTTTAATACCCGGTGTCTGGATCATCAAACCTTCCAGGGAATCCGTGTGAAGCTCGGCTGCCTTAACGCCGCCGCCGAAAGGCGTACGGAATACGATTGGAGCCTGGTAGCTGCCGCCGGAACGGTAGCGCATACGGGCTGCCTGTACGGCCATCTGGTCCAGTGCTTCATAAATGAAGCCCACGAACTGGATTTCCGCGATCGGACGGAAGCCCTGAGTCGCCATACCTACCGCCAGACCGCCGATAGCGGATTCGGCCAGTGGAGTATCGAATACCCGGTCCTCGCCGAATTCTTTCTGGAGTCCTTCCGTTGCACGGAATACGCCGCCCACATGGCCTACGTCTTCACCGAACAACACAACGTTCTTATCTCTTGCAAGCTCTACGCGCATAGCGTCTTGAATCGCCTGAATCATCGTCATTTGTGCCATGACATCTACTGCCTCCCATATCGTTCTTCTATCTGTCAGAGAACACGGCCTTAGACCGGATTATTTAGTGTAAAAAAGGCTGGCGGCCGTCTAAAGAGGCCGCTGACCGTTGCTGGTTTCTTCAAGCAGTTCCTCTTAGGAGAACTGCGCTTTTTGTTCTTCGAGGTGCTTCGGAGTCGTTTCGAACATGGAATCGATCAGGCCGGCTACCGTCATTTTCTCGGTTTGCTCGGCTTTTTTGATCTGCTCCGCAACAGTCGCTTTCGCTTCTTCTTTCACTTTCGCTTCTTCTTCCTCGCTCCAGAGGCCCTTCTGCGTCAGATAAGCACGGAAGCGCACGATCGGATCCTTAGGCGCCCATTCGCCTTCTTCGTCCTTCGTACGGTATTTCGTCGTGTCGTCCGCCATGGAGTGCGGTTTGAAACGGTAAGTAAGGGATTCGATCAGCGTAGGGCCTCCGCCGTTGCGGGCGATTTCAGCCGCTTCGGATACGGCCGCGTAAACAGCCAGAACGTCCATACCGTCAACCTGTACGCCGCGGATACCCGCCGCCAGCGCCTTGTGGGCGATGGATTGCGCTGCGGTCTGCTTGGAGAACGGAGTCGTAATCGCGTAACCGTTGTTCTGTACCATGTAAATAACCGGAAGCTTGAACGCTCCGCCGAAGTTAAGACCTTCGTAGAAATCGCCCTCGGAGCTACCGCCGTCGCCGGTGTAAGTAATGGCAACGCGCTTCTCGCCTTTCTTCTTGAACGCCATACCGATACCGGTAGCGTGCAGGATTTGAGCGCCGATGATGATTTGCGGCATCAGGACGTTCACATCCTCAGGCACCTGGCCGCCGTGCTGATGACCGCGGGAGTACAGGAACGCCTGGTACATCGGCAGACCGTGCCATACGATTTGCGGCATATCACGGTAGCCCGGGCAAACGAAGTCTTCTTTGTTCAGGGCGAATTCGCTGCCGATCATGGAAGCTTCTTGTCCGGAAACCGGCGCATAGAAGCCGAGGCGGCCTTGACGTCCCAGATTGATCGCGCGTTCGTCCCAAACGCGGGTGAACACCATACGGCGCATAAGTTCTTTTAATTGGTCGTCACTAAGTTTCGGCATTTTCTCTTCGTTTATCACGGTTCCGTCGGGCCCGATAATGGTCAAGGGCTGTACTTGCTCGGAACTTACTTCATACTGCGGCTTGCTCATGTGATTGTCACCTCATCTATGATTTTCATGCCAGGAAAAAGACTTTCTGTTATACTAATTATTATAAACCTGTTTCGTATGGAATATCAACAGGTAACTTGGTACATTAACGCCCTTATATCGATTCGGGATAGTACAGATGTTTTATATATATAATACAGATCAACAAAACCTTTACACTATTATAATACAACCTCCTTTAGAGGAGTAAAGAAAGGATACCCGTTATGACCGATTCCAGACTTTATAAAAGAACCATTGTAAAAGAGGAAATCAGCTCCAAGCACCTTAATTCGACAAGATCCCTGCGTATTTTCCTGCCCCCCGGTTATAACGAAGTCCTATCGTATCCGGTCATTTACTGTCAGGACGGAGAAGAATTTTTCAACTTCGGCCGGATAGCGACCACCATGACCGCAGGCATTCTCGATCACGGCTGGGAGCCGGCCATCATCGTCGGCGTCGATGTAAACGTCAAAATCCGGACATCGGAATATTCTCCGGACGGTGAAAAGCATGAAGCCTATATCCGTTTTTTCGCGGAAGAAATGCTTCCCTTCGTCGAGTCCAAGTATGCCGTGCGCACGGACAAAAGCGAGCGCGTACTGGCCGGCGATTCCCTCGGAGGCACGGTTTCCCTGCATCTTGCCCTAACTTATCCTCACCTCTTTACGAGAGTTATATCCCTTTCCGGCGCTTTTTTGGAACCGACGCGCAGCCGTCTTCAGTCCGAGGGCGATCTGTCCTGGCTGGAGCTGTACATGCTGATCGGGTTGGACGAGGAAGAGGTCAAGACTGAGCGCGGCACCTTTGACTTCGTGGAGGCAAACCGGCTCTCGAAAGCTCTCCTTGAGCAAAAAAACGTCCGGCTCTTCTACGAAGAGAAACCGGGCAAGCACGTGTGGGGCTTCTGGCAAAAAGAGCTTCCAGAGATTTTGGAAAAGTTTTTCGGCTGATCAGCGGGCCATATATCAAAAAACCTCCATTCCACGGATTGCATGGAATGGAGGTTTTTTTGCTTGCGGAGAAAGCGGCACGGTCTATGTGTACGGCTTCGAAAGTGGAAGCGAACAGCTGCCCCAGCAGCTGGCTCCGCATCAGCTGAAGCTGTATATGCGGGAAGAGTACAAGGCGCCAGGCCGCGCATCGCTTTGGCCTTACCGCGCTCCCCCGCTGCCGCGAGGCTGACGCGTCCCGCGGTGCAGCGCAGAGCCATGCGCCTGCGTCAAAGCGGCACGGCCCGCGGGGAACGCGGCAAGCGCCGGAGCGACGTGCCCGCTGCACCACTGCGCGCTCAAGGCCGCCCCCGCCTGCCGCGTGAAGCCGGGCTCCGGCGCGAAGCCGCATCCGCCGGGCCGTTCAGCGCAGCCGCTAGTCCGCGGCTTTGAAGCCGTAGCGCTCCCGCATCGTGCGCATCATCGCCGCGATGTCCTCGTCCGCAGCGAATTCACGGTAATCCGCTGCCCGCACCTGCGACTGTCGGGAGAGCCACTCTCCCGTCAGTCGGCAAAACGCGGGCGACGTGAGCCCGGCGCCCGCATACTCGGCGAGGCTCGTCATGCGCCCGGGCTCCACGTCCGGGTAGCTGTCCGGCGCCGCGCCCTGACCCGCCTCGTCGTAAAACGAGCGCGCCACGGCGGCTTTCTCCGCCCCGGTGCCCTCGACGACGACGAAAGCCTGCACGGACAGCGCGCGTGCCTGCCTGCGCTGGGCGATGCCGCAGAACTTGCGGCCGCCTACGCTCAGATCGAAATCGCCGGGACAGTAGGAACCGGCGATTTCTCCTTTGGCAACGCCAGTGTTCCAGTCAGCCAGGACACCGCCCAGAAAACGGTACATCGTTTCGAAATCGTCATGAAAATCTATTTTCCCCACCGGCTTGGGTGTAATCAGAGTTACATTCACTACTCCCGGATCCAGCGGCACGGCGGCTCCCCCGGAATTGCGCACAATTACCGCTCTTCCTTCCCGGCCTATTCTGGCCGCCGCTTGAGGGGCTAGGGGCAGCCGGCTGTCCCTGAGACCGAGCACAAGCCCTTTAGGATGTCTCCACAAATGAACGATGGGGTCCGCTCCTTCTCCCACTTTGCGGATGAGCAGTTCTTCGAGGGCAAACGGAAACAGTAAATCCGCATCCAGATCCCCGGAGCGGTCAATGAGCGTAATCTTTTCGGGTAATAACGGCAATGAGTCCATTCGGCAATCTCCTTCTGTCTATCGGTCCATCCTCTGCTGCGGTTCGGCACGGCTTATAGCCGTGTTTATTTGTTTATTGTAGGGGAAACCGTGCTCATGCCGCAAGGACAGGTTCATTTTCTCCCATCAGGATGTGAGGTCTGGCATTTTACAAGTAGGAAATTTGTATAAGTCTATCGAAGTAATACATAGCTCAACAATTGTGGAAAAAACTGCCTAGGTATACTGTCCTAACCTCAACCAAGATATGGGACGGATTTCCTATAAACTTCTAAAGATAGTAGGCGAACCGTATGTCGATCAGTTTCCATGAGGTATTGTTTAACGTCCTGATATCGTGTTCACCTGTCATCGTGTCCCCTTTCTTCGATGAAAGCAATCCGTTAGGCAAAAAATCGTATAAACCTGTGATGACGCTCGTCAGCATTCTGGCCGCTCTTGCGTGCGCCACTTATCCCTACAGCTCCGGCAGCGGCATCAAGCAGAGCTTGTTCATGATTCCCCTCGCCGGCAGCTTTCTGTACGGGGGACTTCTACCGGCATTGGCCGTTACGGCCAGTCTCCTGCTTCTCCACGGGTTCGTTTTTCCCGCCTCTCTTCCGACGGACGCTGTCTTTTTGCTGATTTGCGCCTGTTTCGGCGGGCTGTACCTCAAATTGTGCAAAAAAACCGGATGGTTATCCGCCTTTTTATGTCCCGTCCTGCTGTCCGGCGGCCTGGGCTTTACGTTTATGGCTTTTCAAATTTACTTCCATCGCAAGCACCAGTTAGCTCTTCCTTCCGATTTTTATTCCTTTCACGCATTTTCTATTTTATTGCACTGCATTTCTATGGCCATCGTCATTTATTTGTCCGGTTTTATCCGGGAGAGCCGGCTCAACCGGCTGGAATCGCAGCGGGCGGAAAAGCTTAACGTCGTCAGCGAGCTGGCCGCTTCCGTGGCGCACGAAATCCGCAATCCGATGACGGTCGCCAGAGGCTTTCTGCAAATTTTATCACAGACCGAAGTGAGCGAAGAAAAGAAAAAAATTTATACCTCTATGGCTATCGAAGAAATGGACCGCGTCCAGCAGATCATTACCAGCTATCTCGCCTTTGCCAAACCCCAGGCCGAAATAACCGAGCCTTTGTCCGTAAGCGGCGTTATAGTCGGTCTGGTCCAGCGCATTCAAGGCTATGCCGGCAGCAGCAGGGTCCAGCTTGAAACGCACGCCCCCCCATCCTTATGGGTCACGGCAAACGCGGAAAAATTAATCCAGTGCCTTGTGAACCTGTCGCGGAACGGAATCGAAGCGATGCCGGATGGAGGACGGCTAAGAATAGAAGCTTATCCGGAGACCAAAAGCGTCTGCATTTCCATTGAAGATACCGGAATCGGGATGAGCGCGGAAGAAATCGCCCGGCTAGGCTCTCCTTTTTATTCCACGAAACAAAAGGGGACGGGGCTCAGCGTCATGGTGGCATTCCGTATCATCGAAACGTTCGGCGGCAAAGTCCAGGTGACGAGCGTTCCCGGCCGGGGAACCCGGGTGCTGCTCACGCTCCCTCAGGCGGCGGCCCCTTCTCAGTTCGCTTCCGCACAGGATCAATTGGGCTGATCCGCCAGCATATCCATGATCTCGCGCGCCAGCGGAACCGCTTGTGAAGGCGCTTCCGGCGCAGCCCCGCGTATGACGATCGCCACGGCATACCGTGGAGCCTCGACGGGACCGTAGCCGATAAACCACTGGTTCACGGTTTCGCGCGGGCCGGATCGCACCTGTGCCGTGCCCGTCTTTCCGGCCAGCGGCCATTTCGCCGCTTCCAGCTGCCTGGCCGTTCCGCTTCGTACAACGAGCCTCATCTCCCGGAGGAGTTCGTTCCGGGTCGAAGGAGAGAGAAATTGTCTCGCGCCGGGGAGAAACTTGGGGGCAAACGAGTCGAGCGTCAGTCCGTCCCTGAACCGGATTTCTTTAACAAGGCGCGGGGCACGCGCTTTTCCCCCGTGCAGAAGGGTTACGACCAGATTCGCGGCCTGCAGGGGCGTCACTTGGACGTCCCTCTGTCCGATAGCGGTCTGCAGCCGCACCCCTTCATCGTTTCTCGGCGTTTGCGCCCCGAAAATGCGACCGCCTTCCTCCCCGTCAATTTGAGCGAGCGCGTCTCCTCCCGTGAGGCTCCCTGTCCATCCCACGGGATTGAGAAGTCCCAGATTCCGCGCATAGGTTTCCAGCTCATCCGAATCCAGACGCCCCATGACTTCGCCGAAAACAATATTGCACGACCCAGCAAATCCTTCTTCGAACGTAAGCTTCCCATGCCCCTCCTTCTTCCAGCAGGTAAACCCGTATTTGCCCCAGGCCCCGTGACAGTCAAAAGTCTCATCCGGTTTGACAACACCTTTCTCAAGAGCGGCTGCGGCAACAACCGTTTTGAAAATCGAACCCGGCGCGGCGGCCTTGACGCCGAGATTGGCCCAGTCTCCATCGACCGTGTTGATTTCCCCCGGGTGAAAAGACGGCTTGGACGCCATCGCCACGATATCCGCATTAGCGGCGTCCAGAACGACGACCGCCCCTTTGGCTATTCCCAGTCGCGTCATCCGTTCCTCGATGCTCCGCTGAATATCCGAATCCAGTGTAGTCACCAGCCGCAAGGGATAGCGGGACTGATCCGGAGAAATCAGTCTGGCGCTCAGAGCGTCAAGCGGCCGTTTTCCCGCATCCGCAAATACGGATAATGAACGCTCTCCGATGCCCCGAAGCCGGGATTCGAACGTTTTCTCCAGTCCGGATGCCCCGATCTCGCTCGTAAGCGTCAAATGTCCCGCCGCAAGCTCACGGGCGTACATGCCTGAAATCCGTTCGGGGTTCTGGCCGATATAGCCGATCACCTGGGCAGCGGCGGGATGATCCGTATAACGGATTTTATAATCCGTCACCTGTACGTACGAAAGCCCGCTTCCCTCCAGCAGAGCGATCTGGGCAGGCGTTAATTCCAATGGTTCTTTAGCCGGCTCGCCGGTTTTGGAGGATGCCGGTTTGCCGCCGTTCTTTCCGCCGTTTTCGGGAGGCGTCAGGCTTCCCGTCCATAAAAACGGCTCTTTTACCCGTCCGATAAAGGATTTCCAGTCGTCCTCCTCCACTCCGAAAGCTTCCCTGATTTTCCGAAGCTGCTCTGCCGAGCCCGTATAATCGGGATGGACAGGAAATATAATGGCGGTCCGTATTGTTTTGCCGGTCAGAGGCTTCAGATTCCGGTCGTAAATGTCTCCTCTTCCCGTATCCAGCACAATGCTTTTCTGACGCTGCAAAACGGAATTTTTGACCAGGTCTACATCGTTAGATGAAAAGCTGTAGGGCCTCAGCACCTGGATCCAGAATAAGCGGGCGGCCAGAAGCGCCAAAACGCCGGTTAACCCCAGCAGCAGCAGAAGCTTGCGGCGCGGGTCCGTTTTGCTGCCATTATAGCGGTTGATCCTGCTGAGGGTACTGCTCGTGTTGCTGCCGTTGCTATCGTAGCTATCGTTGCCATTGCTATCGTTGCCGTTGTTATCGTGGCTATCGCTCCTGTTGCCGCCGCCGTTGGTACTGTTGCTGCCACTATCCCCAAGCAAGGCCCCCGTTCCGGCATGTGTTTTTTCTTTACCGGCAGTACCGGGTATTTTATTGCTCATACATTCACCGCTCCCGTGTCCCCCTGCTTTTGTTTCCAGTATAGACAAGGGGGGATTCGTCCAAACCTTCCGCTGCCGAGCCAAAAAAAGAAAACGCCCCTTCCGGGTTTCCGGAAAAGGGACGTTTCAGGGCTCATAATGTAAATTTGGACAAGGTGTCTTTCAGTGAGTTCGAGAGGTTCTCCAGTTTGTCGGAAAGCTTGACCAGATTTTGACTGATACTGAGCTGCTCGGAGCTGAGGGAAGCAACTTCTTCCGAAGTCGCCAAGGACTGCTCCGCCACTGCACTCACATTCGTCATCGCATCGGACAGCACGGCCTGCGACTGGTCCAGCTCGCTTATCGATTCCGTCACCGCGTTCAACCGTTCGATAAATTGACTCATATGGTTCTGTACCTCGGCAAAAATTCCGTCTGCTTCTTTCACGGCACCGATTTGCTGATTGAAGAGCGGGTAAGCCTGATGAAGCACATGGACGGTTTCATCAATTTCACGCTGAATCGTTTCCGTGATCTGAGCCACAACGTCGATGGACTGCTTGGACTGATCCGCCAGTTTACGGATTTCGTCCGCCACCACCATAAATCCTCTGCCGGCCGTACCGGCTCTTGCCGCCTCAATCGTCGCGTTAAGAGAAAGGATATTCGTCTGCTTCGTCAGATTGTGCAGCATCTCCAAAATTTTGCGGATGGACCGGGTGCTTTCTTTCAGATTGTCGACCTTCTCCACCATGGAGCGGGTCATCACTTCCGTCTGGCCGGTTTTGTCCCTGAGCTCTTCCATGTATTTCGTGCCCTGTTCGCCCGAGCTCCGGACGCCCGAGGCTGCCGTTCCCATCTCCAGGTTAGCGGACATTACCTGCTTCATTTTCTCGCCGATATGATGCGTCAGCTCGTTCCCGCGTTCGGATTCGGAGGCGAGCCCTGCGGCTCCTCCCGAAATCTCGTCGGTTGCCACGGCGATTTCCTTCGCGGACGTCGCGGTAATCTTGGAGGCATTCGCCACTTCGGATGCCGTGTTCAGCACTTCCTGGGCGGATTCGTTCGTCTGGCGGACCAGCGTCGTAATCTGCTCCATCATCCTATCGAAATTTTCGCCGAGCATGCCGATCTCGTCCTGACTCTTCAGATTCGCCCGGACCTTCAGATTTCCCTGGGCGCCCTGCTTCATAAGCCCGGCCAGTCCGGCCAATGGCCTTCCGATCATTCGCGCCACGAAAATGCCGATCAAAGCGGCGATAACGGCCGCCGCAAGAGCAATCACGAGCGTCAGGTTAAAGATGACGTTCGCATCTTTAACCAGTTCTCCGACGGGCATGCTGCCTACGAGGAACCAGCCTGTGCCTGCGAACTTCGAGTAGACGTTCTGCGTCTGCTTGTCCGCTGAGAGAAAGTCGCCGGAAGCCGTCTTCTGCTGCTCCTCGCTGATCGTAACCGGGGAAGGCTTGGCGAGAAGCTCCTGGTCTTTCGCATAGATCAGCTTGTTGGACGCATCCGAAATATACATCGTGCTGTTATCGCCGAGCTGGATAAGTCCAAGCTCTTTTTCCAGAATCGACGTAGGAATTTCCATCAGAAGCATCGCGATCGGCGTGGAAGTGCTGGTCGAGTTCAGGTAGCGGCCCATTGCGACTGCCGGTTCTCCGCTAAAATAACCTTTCGGTTTCGTGTCCAGCCACAGCGGCTGTCCGCTGGTTTTGGCGATTGCCTGGAACCAGTCCGTTTTTGTAATTTCTTCCGTTGAAGCATTCAAGGAAGCTCCGTTGGAATTGATCATCTGACCGTCTGTCTTGAGCAGCGTCAAGCTTTTGATCGATTTGTTGGAAAATAAATAGGAGTTTACTTTTTCCGTAATTTTACGGGTAACTTCGAGCTGTTCGTAAGTACCCTCTTTCACCTCGTTGCGGATATCCAGCAGGCGCTGCAAATCGGCATCAAGCATCATCTGCATCGTTAAATCTTCAAATCCGCCGAAAAGAAGATCAAGCTTCTGGCTCGCCTGGATCATAGTCTGCTTCGAGGCTTCGCTTACTTTGTCGCGCACGACGCTCTTCGAAAGCTGGTACGAGGTAATTCCCACAGTTAGAACAAAAAATAAAATACTGACGATAAAAATAAGAAACAATTTCATGCCTACGGATTTCGCCGGGTTGGTCAACCCCATAGAGGAAGAAAGAAAGCCTCCCCCCGGTCGTCCCGGCTCCGGAGCGCCCCCTGAAGGAGCTTGTTTCTTTTGAAAACGCTCTCTTAACTGGGCTGCTGTCTGTGTGAGTTTTTTGTTCATGCGCACCACCATCCACTTTTTTAGGAAGAAAGTCTTATGCAAAAACTTATTATCCCCAGTATTTTCTACTTTTGTTTTAATGTTCGACGACGATTTGTGTTTTTCCTCTTTGATTTGTGCCCTTTTTCCTATAAAAAACATCTTTTTTTGATTACACAGACCTAGAAATAAAAAAAAATACCGCCCGGCCTAAGCCAGTCGGTATTAATATCCATTAACGGGTACGTTTGCGCATAATATCCAGAGGTTTTACCGGCAGCTCGGTTACAATGCGGATGAGCTGAAGCGGATGGCGCGCGGCATCGAGTTCCGCACCTTCTTCGTCGCGGATGATGTCCACCCGCTGCTTGAAGTGCGTGCCTCCGGGACCGAAAAACTCCACGTCCGTACCCGGCTTGAAGTAATTGCGCTGCTGAATGACGGCCGTCCGAGTCTTCTCGTCATATTCCATGACTACACCGACGAAATCGTAGCTTGCCGCCTTATCCTCGGGTCCGAAAATATGATCTTCGGGGCCGGGCGCTTCGTAGAAAAATCCGGTATTCAGCGGACGGTTAGCCGCTTTGTTGATTTCGTCGCGCCAGAGCGGCTTAACCTCGTAGGCCGCCGGATTTTCAAAATAGCTGTCGATGGCCTGGCGGTAGGCATTTACAACCGTGGCCACGTAATGGATGCTTTTCATTCTGCCCTCGATTTTGAAGCTGTCCACACCTGACTCGATCATATCGGGAATATGCTCGATCATGCACAAGTCCTTGGCGCTCATCATAAACGCATCTTCCTCTTCACCGTAAAGGGGAAAATCGGGTGCGAGCGGATCGGACAGCGGAGCCCCCTTGGCGTACAGGTCGTACTTCCAGCGGCAGGACTGGCAGCACCCTCCGCGGTTGGAATCGCGGTCTGTAAAATGATTGGAAAGGACGCAGCGTCCGGAATAAGAGCTGCACATAGCCCCGTGTATAAACGCCTCGATTTCGATATCGACATGGTGTTTGATCTCGTCAATATCGCTCATGCTCACTTCGCGGGCGAGAACCACCCGCTCGATCCCTTCTTCTTTCCAGAACTGCACGGTCTGCCAGTTCATCACCGACTGCTGGGTGCTCAAATGCACCTCAAGCTTGGGAGCGACACGTCTGGCGGTATCCATAATAATCGGATCGGCGGCGATGATAGCCGAGATGCCGGCTTCCTGAAGCTCTCTCAAATAATCTTCGATTCCCTCGATGTCTTCATTGTGGGCATAAATATTCGTCGCCACGAAAACTTTGGCGCCGTATCGTTTAGCGAACTCGACGCCTTCCCGCATTTCCTCGAAGGTAAAATTGTCGGCGTTGGAGCGCAGGCCGTACTTTTGGCCGCCGATATACACGGCATCCGCTCCGTAATGGACGGCAAACTTCAGCTTCTCCAGACTGCCCGCCGGGGCAAGAAGCTCCGGCTTGTCCAGACGAACGCGTCTGCCGCGTGCACGCTCGTTAACAGTTGCGGCAATACTCATGGTGGTTCACCTCAATATACTTGTTCTTTGTAGAAAAAGCCGAAAGACAGTTCCCTGTCGGGGTCCTGCAGGCGGCGGATGGGTTCCAGCATTTCGTCGTCAAATTTGTAAGAATCCGGATCGGCGCAGCAGGCATCAATCACTTGCCGGTACGCTCTCACCACGGTTTCGTTATATTCGGTGGACTTCAGCAATCCCTCAATCTTGAGACTGTCTATATTCCCCTTGATCAGTTCATGAAGATCTTCCAGCATGCAGATATCGTCGGAGCTCATCACGTGGGTTCCGTTGCTGTCCTCATAAATCGGGTACCGCTCTTCCTGCCGTTCCTGCTCAATCAGGAAAAGCCCGTTATCCATGGAACGGTCGAGGCTGTCCGCCTCTTTGCCCAGATGCTCCGCGTAATTGGCAACCAGGCTTCGGCGGGAATGATAAATATTCGTCATCCCGTGTACCTGAACCTGGACTTGCAGCTTCGCGTGACGCTTGAATTCGAGCGTTTCCTCGAGATTCAATTCCCTGGCCAGAACCGCGCGCACGGCTCCGCGGGATGCCCAGTAATTCGCCGTCGCATAGTTCGTCGTCGTCATCTCCGCATTCCAGTGAAGGGGAAGGTCAAGCTCCCCCTTATTCACCATGCGCAGCACGGCGGGGTCTCCGTACACGGCTCCGTCGACTCCGATAGCGGCGATAGCCGCGAGATATTTCTCTACCTCCGGCAGCGCCTCGTTATCGAAGACATTGTTGACGGCCGCATAGATTTTAGCGCCTTGTTCATGAACGTAAGGAACCAGTTCCTTCAGCTCTTGAATTGTGATGTCGCCCGGAAGCCGCACGCCGAATGCCGCTTCGCCGACCAGTACGGCGTCCGCTCCGGCTTGTATGAATCGCTTCGCTTCTTCTATCGTTCCTGCCGTTATAAGCAGCTCGGGTTTTGGAATCAACCTCGTCACCTTCTTATTTCGCGTTTTTCTCGGTTTGCTTGCTTTTTTCGATGTTGGCCAGATGCTGGGCATAGGTTTCTCCGAACAAGTGCCCCTGGCTTCCGTCTTTTTTGGTTACGTAATAAAAATATTTAGATTCCGTCGGATACAGCGCCGCCTTGATGGACGCCAGGCTTGGACTCGCGATGGGGCCCGGAGGCAGTCCGGGATTTTTGTATGTGTTATAAGGACTTTCGATCTTCAGATCGCTCTCGAGCAATCGTTCCTTCTGCTTGCCCAGCGCATACTGCACGGTCGCGTCGATCTGCAGGGGCTGCTTGATTTTCAGCCGGTTGTAAATGACGCTTGCCACAAGCGGACGTTCCTCGTCCACAACCACCTCACGCTCGATCAGGGAAGCGATCGTCATCATCTGATGGAAGGTCAGCCCGCTCGCCTTCAGCTTGTCATTCCAATCCGCAGGCAGGTTTTGCAGACGCTTGTCCAGCTGATCGACCATAAGGGTGATAAGCTTCTGCTCGGTAGCATCTTTGGGAATATCGTACGTATCCGGAAAAAGGTACCCTTCCAGCTTATGCTTGAGTTTGGCATCCGCCGGAATTCCGGCAAGCAGCTCTTCCCCTTGCGCAGGCTTGTAAGCTTCCGCCGCCTTGACGAAGGCAGACGCTTCCAGCCCTTTATGCTGTCCGACTTTGTCGGCAATCTGAGTGACCGTGTATCCTTCGGGAATAGTCAGACGATTCGCTTTTGCCGTCTGCCCGCTGTTCAGTACCGCGATGATTTCGTCCGTTCCGATGCCGGGCTTCATCGCATACTCGCCGGCCTGGAAACGGCCGCCCTCGTTTTTCCATTTCAAGTAATACATAAACACGGAGGCGTTGCGGATAAGACCTTCCTTCTCAAGCTTGGAAGCGATATTTTTCACGCCGTCGCCGGAAACGATCTCGACCTTCTTCTCCTGGTCGGAAGCCGAGGTCGGCTGCAGCTCACCCCGTATATAATAAGCCGCGGCCGCAGCGCAGCCGGCTAAGAGCAGGACAACGACCAGCAGCCCGGTCATCAAACGTTTTAATCGTGATTTAGGACGATGCATAAGTTCCTCCACAATAGTCATCTTGGCGCCAATCATCTGCATGAAAAAGAGCGGATTTGACTCCGCTCTGGTTTGCTTTAGATTTCTTAAGGTTCGTCGTGTTCCGGAAACGTGAGCTCGTCGTACAATTCGGAGACGGTTTCCCACTCCTCGTCATCTTCAATGGTTTCCAGCTCCAGAGTTCCTTCCGAATCCCGGGATACCCGGAATACGGACACTTCGCCATCTTTCTTCATCTCTTCGGATTGCAGAACGGCGTAGTGGCGGTCTTCATGTAGAATCTCCGTCAGGATACGGAAGACGGTGGATTCGTCCTGTTCGTCGAATAAAATAATATCATCTCCGAAAGAACTCCGCAACTCGTTCGTCTGGTTCACACTCATGCTTCTTCTTCCTCTTCGGCAATTAGTGTATTAAACGTTTCTTCAACGATATTCCATTCTTCCTCGTCCTCGATGGTGTAAAGCTTCAGATCGTCGCCGTTCTCGTCTTCCTCGTAACGAAATGCGTACACTTCGTCGGATTCCTCGTCGTCTTCAACCGGCACGACCATCATGTACTTTTTGTCGGAACCATCCACTTCGAATTTCATGACGACTTCGAATTCTTCTTCGTTGCCCTCATCATCGGGGATATAAATAATTTCCGCTTCCTCTTGCTGAAAATCCTCTTCTTTAGCCATGGTTCCATCACCTCATCGTTTAGAGTCCATATATCCCTGCAGAATCAGCACAGCGGCGATCTTGTCGACCACCTGCTTGCGCTTCTTCCGGCTAACGTCCGCCTCCAGAAGAGTGCGGGTCGCGGATACCGTAGTCAATCGTTCGTCCCACAAGCGTACAGGCAGGTTAAACGTCTCGGTCAACTGTGCGGCGAATTCCTGACAAAGCTCGCCGCGCGGCCCGATCGAGCCGTTCATATTTTTGGGGAGGCCGACCACGATCTCCGTTACTTCGTACTCCCCGATTAACCGCCGCAAGTGGTCTAAATCGTGTTGCGGACTGGCTCTGCGTATAACCTCGATCCCTTGGGCGGTAAGCCCGAGAAGGTCGCTTACGGCAACGCCGATTGTTTTGTCGCCATAGTCTAGGCCCATCGTTCTCATACGTGTGAACTCCTAAGCCGGACCCGTTTGCCGGGAATCGGCGCAGGCCCGTTTATTTATGCTCTTTGAGATAAGAGCGTACCAATTCTTCGATCAATTCGTCGCGTTCCCGTTTGCGAATAAGGCTCCGGGCGTTATTGTGCCGGGGAATGTAAGCCGGGTCCCCGGAAAGCAAGTAACCGACGATTTGATTGATCGGATTGTAGCCTTTCTCCTGCAGAGCGTCATAGACAGTTAATAGCACTTCTTTGGGGGATGTTTCGATCTCATCGGCTTTGACATTGAATTTCACCGTTTTGTCCATAAAATCCATGAAAGGCACCTCCAATGTTTGCTTTTTCAAATTCTATCGGCTGCAATTGCTGCTGATCCCGTTATTGTCATATATTCTCTGCGGGACGGAAAATTCCTGTTCCCGCAGGAAAATTTAAGAAATCTGTCCGGCCACAAGCGCTTCGACTCCGTCCAGCGCCTCCTGGAGCTTGGACGGGTCCTTGCCTCCGGCCTGGGCCATATCGGGGCGTCCGCCGCCTCCGCCGCCGCATTTTGCGGCGGTTTCTTTGATCAGCTTGCCGGCATGAAGCCCTTTGGCAACCAGATCCGGCGTTACGGCGGCGACAAGGTTGACTTTGTCGCCTGCTGCGGCGCCGAGCACGATCACGGCCGAACCCAGCTTCGCTTTCATCTCATCCACGATGCCCCGCAGGGAATCCATGTCGGATGCGCTGACCTGGGCGGCAAGTACCGGTACGCCCGCCACTTCTTTCAGGCGTCCTTCCAGCGCGCCCGCTTCAATGCGGCCCAGCTTGGCCCGCAGCGATTCGTTCTCGCGCGCCAGTTCTTTCATCTGCTGGAGCGTGGAGTCCAGACGCTTCGGCACGTCCGCGGTGTTCGCCTTGAGAACGCCGGCCGCATCCTTCAGCAGCTGCAGCTGTCCGTCCACGTACTCGTAGGCCTGACGGCTTGTTACCGCTTCGATGCGGCGGATACCGGAACCGATTCCGGATTCGCTGACAATCTTGAACAAGCCGATCTCGCCGGTGCTCTGTACGTGACAGCCTCCGCAAAGCTCAAGGCTGTAATCGCCGACGCGGACGACGCGGACGATGTCGCCGTATTTCTCGCCGAACAGCGCCATGGCGCCCATCGCTTTCGCTTCATCAATGCCGCGAAGGGAAATGTCCACCGCCGTATTCGCCCAAATTTGGGCGTTGACGCGGCGTTCGACCTCCTGCAGCTCTTCCGGCGTAATGCTGCCGAAGTGGGAGAAGTCGAAGCGCAGGCGGTCCGGCTCAACAAGGGAGCCGGCCTGGTTAACGTGCGTGCCAAGCACTTCCTTCAGCGCTTTATGAAGCAGGTGAGTGGCCGTATGATTCTTTACGGTCTCTCCGCGAAGCTCCGCGGAGACTTGAGCCGTAACCGAATCGCCCGTGCGCAGGATGCCCTGCTCGACGGTCACGCTGTGAACGTGCTGGCCGTGCGGCGCTTTGCCGACTTCGAGTACGGCCGCGCGTACGCCGTCGCCCGTGATGACGCCGCGGTCGGCTACCTGTCCGCCGCTTTCGGCGTAAAACGGCGTCCGGTCGAGTATGACCTGGCACGTTTCGCCGGTTCCCGCCGCATCCACAAACTCGTTGTCGTGCACGATCGCCAGCACTTTGGCTGGAACTACCAATTCAGTGTATCCAACAAATTCACTTTTATCCGTAAACTCGGAGAGCGCTCCGCCCTGCACTTTCATGCTGCCGGATTTGCTCCGGTTGCTGCGTGCACGCTCGCGCTGTTCTTCCATCGCCGTTTCGAAGCCTTCGCGGTCCACGGCCAATCCCTGCTCGTTCGCGAAATCCTCCGTCAAATCGACAGGGAACCCGTACGTGTCGTACAGCTTGAACGCATCCGGTCCGCTGATGGCACGGCCGCCGGCCGCACGCGTGCTTTCGACCATGCCGGCAAGAATGGCGAGACCGTCGGACAGCGTCTCATGGAAACGCTCTTCCTCGATGCGGATGATCTTCTCGATGAATTCGCGTTTCTCCACGACTTCGTTGTAGTAAACGCCCATGATTTCACCCACGACCGGTACGAGCTGGTACAGGAACGGCTTATCCATTCCGAGTACTTTGCCGTAGCGGACGGCGCGGCGCAGAAGTCTGCGGATCACGTAGCCGCGGCCTTCGTTCGTAGGCAGTACGCCGTCTCCCACCGCAAAAGCGACGGTACGGACGTGGTCGGCAATGACCTTCAAAGCCACGTCAAACTCTTCGTTCTCCTTGTACTTTACGCCCGCGATGCGGCACGTCGCTTCAATAATCGGCTGGAACAAATCCGTGTCGAAGTTGGAGTCCACATCCTGCAAAATCGAAGCGAAACGCTCCAGACCCGCGCCCGTATCGATATTTTTGTTCGGAAGAGGCGTGTAGCTGCCGTCCTTATTGTGGTTGAATTGGGAAAACACGAGGTTCCAGACTTCGAGGAAACGCTCGTTTTCGCCGCCGGGCCAGCATTCCGGATCGTTCAGATCGCCGTATTTGTCGCCGCGGTCGTAGAAGATTTCCGTACAAGGTCCGCACGGGCCTTCACCGATATCCCAGAAATTTTCGTCGAGCTTGTAAATCCGGGCTTCCGGCAAGCCGATCTTTTTATTCCAGAATTCAAAAGCTTCCGTATCCTCCGGATACACGGTAACCGAAAGGCGCTCCGGATCGAATCCGATCCATTTCGGGTCCGTCAGAAACTCCCAAGCCCACGTAATGGCCTCTTCTTTGAAGTAATCACCGATGGAAAAGTTTCCGAGCATTTCGAAAAAGGTATGGTGACGGCGGGTTTTGCCCACATTTTCAATGTCGTTTGTACGGATGCACTTCTGGGCGTTAACGATTCTCGGATTCTCCGGGACGACGCGGCCGTCAAAATAAGGTTTGAGCGGAGCCATTCCGGCATTGATCCATAAAAGAGAAGGGTCGTTGTGAGGCACGAGCGAGGAGCTCGGCTCGATTTTGTGTCCTTTGCTGGCGAAGAATTCCAGCCACTTGGAACGAATTTCACTTGCTTTCATTGCGTTTCGAGCCTCCGTTTGTTGGAATGGTTTGGGTTTAACAGGCTTGGACTGCTGCTCCTTCGGCCCTCTCTACAGGAAACAAAAAACGCCCCTGCTATCAACAGGGACGAAAAAATTCGCGGTACCACCCTGGTTATCGGATGACGTGCAGGCGGGTGCCTTCCGTTTCATCCAATCTCCTCGTTGCGGACGATAACGGATCCGCTTGCCGTTGGGCTTATGTGACTTGTCACCCACACTCCGAAATGAGCGTTCGGCCATCCTTCATGAAAGGTTCTCGCAGCCTTCTTCTATAGAAGAAGGAACCTTCTCTCTGCCAATGGGCTATGGCGTACTGGATTTCTTCAGCGCTTTGCTTATCGAGTTTGACTCAGTTACCGAAAATTATAGTTCATATCTGGAAACGATGTCAACCTGACGGGCGCGGAAGAGAGCCTCTCTCCGCCGGACACGCGTTCTCCTCGCAGGCTGGCAGAGAACAGGCCCGGTCGGCTTTGACCGCTGCCGCACCTGTGCGATGCTCCCGGCACGCGGCGCACTGCGTCAGATGACGGCGGTCAACCGTGCCCGGCCATTGTTTCGAGCGGAAAAACCCGGAACAACTCCGCTCAGAAAGTTTTCCGCAGCTGCTTGAAGCTTGCAGGATCCAGCCCCCGGATGCTGGCCACTTCCAATCTCCGGTCTCCGGTGTCCACCAGGAGGAGACGATCCTCCCCCTGCCTGAATACGTGATCATGCAGATTGGGCAGACTGAGCCGCTCGGGACCGAACTGGGTCACGATGTCCCACTGCCAGCCGGAAGTGCTCTGCTTGATGCTGCGGATAGCTTCGATACGGGGAAGCATGTATCTTAAATGCAGCTCTTTCTTCAGCTCCCTTCGGGAATCGTCGTCCAGCTGCCCCATATCGGCGATGATGCCGATCTCTTCCCCCTCCTTCGTACGGATAGAGATGTATCTGTCCGGCTCGGTAAAGGGGAATGTCCGGAACACGAGAATTTCCTCATGAACCCGTCCGTCGCAGGTCAGCGAAAGCAGGCCGCCTTCCGTGCGCTCGATCCGGCATTTGTCCGCTTGAAGCAGGAAGATATCGAAGGATTCTCCCTCCTCCGGGAAACCGGAGTATTTATACGGGCTCGGCACTGGTATCACGCTCCCTGATCAACGCTGTTTCGTTCTGGGCCTTCACGAGCTTCCAATAGATACCTTCCAGTTCCATCAGCTGCTCGTGAGTCCCGGTTTCGGCTATCCGTCCTTTATCGATCACCACGAGACGATCCGCGCTGCGAAGAGTGGATAGGCGGTGGGCGATCGCAAAGGTCGTTCTTCCCCGGACAAGCCTGGAAATCGCCTCCTGGATGAGACGCTCCGTTTCCGTATCCACGGAAGCCGTAGCTTCGTCCAGAATAAGGATGCGGGGATCGTGCAGAATGGCACGCGCAATGGCGATGCGCTGCTTCTCCCCGCCGGACAGCCGGTGGCCGCGCTCGCCCACCCGCGTGTCGTAGCCGTCGCTCATCCCCACGATAAAGTCGTGGGCGTTGGCGATTTTCGCGGCCCGCATAATATCAAGAGGCGACGCTTCCGGCTTCGCATAGGCGATGTTCTCGGCAATCGTCCCGTCAAAAAGGAACGTTTCCTGGAGCACGACCCCGATCTGGGCACGCAGGCTTTCCTGGCTCAGCTTTTTCAGCGGAATCTCGTCTATTAAAATCCGCCCCCGGTCCGGATCGTAAAACCGGCAGATCAGATGAATCAGCGTGGACTTGCCGGCGCCCGAATGTCCGACAAAACCGATCATTTCACCCGGCTTTACTTCGAGTGAGATATCTTTCAAAACCGGCTTGTGCTTCTCGTAACCGTACGTGACCCGTTCCAGCGAGACGGAGCCTTGAAGCCGGCCGGGTGTAACCGCATCCGTCGTATCGGCCACTTCGCGGGGCGTATCCATAATTTCAAAAACGCGCTCCGCGGCCGAAACGGCCCGATTCGTCCAGCTGATTGCCTGCGTAAACCACTGCAAAGGACCGAAAAACATCGTGAGATACACGGTAAAGGCCATCAGCGTACCCAGCGTCAAGCCTCCGTCCAGCACCTGCAGGCCGCCGTAATACCAGACGATAATCCCGCCTGCACCCGTGACGAGCATAAACAGGGGAGTCGCAGCCTGCCACAGACCTTCCATCCGTACGGTTTGCGTCATCATCTCCCGGTTCGCTTCCCCGTACCGGGCCTGTTCGCTTTTTTCCCGGCCGAATGCCTTAACCACGCGAATGCCCTGCAGGGAATCGCCTACCAGTGTCTGAAGCGTATTCAGCGCTCTCCACTGCTTATACCAAAGCCGGCGGACCTTCGGCCACAAAATCCAGACTCCGGCAAGCAGCAGCGGAGTCGGCAGAAGCACGACCAGGGTGAGCTTCCAGCTGAGAGCGAGCATCATCGACAAAATGGCGATGACGGTCAGCACCTGGCTTGCCACCCAGATCACGCCTTCCGTGAGAAACTGTCTCATGGAATCGGTGTCCTGATTGAGCCGGCCGATGAACTGGGACGTCTGGCGGCGGTCGTAGAAGCCGAGTGACTGCTCGGTCAATGCCTCGAACGTTTCGCGGCGGATATCGTTCATCATGGCCGCTCCGACCTTGACCCCGATAAAACCCCGGGCAATTTGCAGCGCGGACAAGACCAACCGGGCGCCGAGCAGAGCCGCCACCCAGATCAGCAAGGTCTCGGCCATCCCTCCCGGATGAAGCACGTCGTCGACAATAATCTTGGTCACCAGCGGAGGCGCCAGTTCCAGCAAAACCGCGATGATCAAAAACAGCGCGGCGAGAAACATTCTGCCCCGGTACGGGCGCGTGTAGCCCAGCAGCCGCGTCATCACCCGCCGGCGTCCCGGGCCGCTCCGCGGCATCCGATCTTCGGCCGGGCAGGAATGGTCCTCGCCTGCCGCTTCTCCGCACAGCGCGCACAGCCCGGCACTATCGCCGCCGGTAGCGTCAGAGCCGCCGGCTTCCAGCAGCAGCTTGGCCGTGTGCACCGCCGCGTCCAGCCCTTTGGCGCAGGCACCCGTGTAGCGGACAAGCACAACGGGGCCCGCCTGCGTATCGGCGATGAGGCTTCCTCCGCCCTGCGGAGCATCCTGGGTCCGCAGGCCCCGGACCTCTTCCGGCGCAAATCTGTGCAGGCAGACGCCGCCGGAAGAGTAGACGCCGATTTGTCCGGCGTTAGCAACCAGCCAGCGGTCATCCGGGCGCCCGTTCTCGTCCACATCCGCGCGGGCCGCCGCCGCAGGCTTTGCCCCCAGACTGCGGAGAAGTTCGGACGGCAGTTCTTCCCCTGCCGCATGCCGCTCCTTGAGTGCCATGACGAACCTCCTTGTGCCGCCTTATCTGTGGCGGCAGAATCGTTAGTCTGATCGTAACGCACGCCTCTTGCAAGCGCAAGGGAACGGGCGGGATCACTTTGGCGATTCTGCCTACGGAGACCATTAAATCTGATACTCTTTATATCGTGAGCGGTAACGGTTGCCTTCACATGAGATTCCAGAGTCTCCCTTTACCGGTGCAGCCCTATAACTTGCTCGTTTAAGGCTCATTCTTCTTATCTTTGCTCGCTCTTTCCTGCTCCGTTCCTACCCGAACGCTCCGTCGCAGACTAAACCGTCCCGTCTTGCAGACTCTACATTGTTCCGAGGACCAAGCCTAGACGCGCATATCCGGCCTACCGTGGGACTGCGGCTTTTTTTTCCGTCTCCGCTTCCTGAACTCTCGCCTACACCGTACGCCGGTGAATGTAATAAAGAAACAGATGCTGAAGCACCACTTTCAGCACGGCAAAAAAAGGAACGGCCAAGATCAGCCCCGGTATTCCGGCCACTTCTCCGCCAACCAGCAGCGCAAAGATAATAAGCAGAGGATGCATATGGAGGGTCCGTCCAACAACCTGCGGGGATACTACATTGCCCTCAAGGATCTGCACGATCGTATTGACGACGATAACGAGCAGAACCATTTTTACCGAAACCGTCGCCGCCATAATGACAGCCGGAGCCGCACCGAAGAACGGTCCCAGATAAGGAATAATGTTGAACACCGCCACCAGACCGGCCAGCAGCAGCGCATACGGCATGCCGATAGCCCAATAGCCGATATAGGCCAGAATCCCCACAATGACGCAAACGAGGAATTGTCCCCGGATGTAATTGCCCAGCGCCGTGTCGATATCGACCAGCACTTTGACCACCTGTCTGCGCCGCGATTTCGGAACGATGGTCAGCACCGTTTTTTCGATCAACTGAAAATCTTTCAGCATATAAAAAGCGAGAAAAGGAACGATGAAAGCCGTCAGAAGCATATTGATGGTGCCTCCGATGCCGTGAATCGTGTCCGAGATTTTGAGCGACAAATTTTTTTGCAGTTTAAAAATCGCATCGTGAATGCCAGAACGGACGGTATCCGGAAGAAGCTGGCTGTTTTTCATCCCGTCCACGAGCGATTGGGCCTTGAGCGTCATTTCGGGCATATGTTCGTTCAATTCCCCAAGCTGATTGACGAGCATTGGCGTCACATTCATAAAAACAACGGTGAGCGAGGTCAAAAATACCGCATAAATGAGCAGAACGGCAAACGTCCGGGGAACCTTGCGTGTACTCAGCAGATTGACGACGGGATTGAGCACATAGGAAATAATCATGGCGATCAGAAAAGGTGTAAGCACCGCTTTCAAGAAATGAAAGACACTTCCCAGAATAGGTCTTATTTGCAGCAGGAAGAAAAGAACCAGCAGTCCGAGAAGCGTATAAATGAGGCCGGCAAACCAGCCGTTTTTAAAAATCGAATTCATGGCGATCCCTCCTGTTGACACTGCCGGACCGGCAGACAAACGTCCCGCTTCCTTTCTTCAGTATATGTACAACCTTGGCAATTAATCCAAGCCCGTCGCTGCCCAGTTCCCCCCCTCCGTTGCCCGGACTCCGGCCAAACCAAAAAACGCCGCTTCTGCCGGGCATAAGCGGTTAAGCTTGTCCCTGCAGAGGCGGCGCCTCTTATTTATTTCCGTCATTTCGCTAATCAAGTTGTAAACCCTTTATTGGGCATGAATTTGCGGCATTTCTTCCTCGAAAAACAGATCGTCGAGCGAGCTCAGCGTACCGTCTTCCTCCACTTGGTAAACGGACATTTTCTCTCCGTTCACAGCGAGTTCAATGAAGCAGCCCCAGCAATAAAATTGATGGGATCCGATTTTGCCGATATCCTTGGAACTGCAATTTGGACAGCGCATCATGTGCAATTTTCACCCTATTCTTCTTTAGATACGAAGATTTCCTCCGCCTCAAGCCGGGAGTTAAGCGGAACAATCACCGCATCCTCACCAATGGTTACCGATACCGGCATTGGGAGCCACTTGCGACCTTCCATCAAATCGGACACGAAACCTTCGGACAGTTCAAAACCTATTATCTTTGTACCCAATTTCTCAAGCAAATAAACGTCCTCAATCGTTCCCAATTGCTGACCGTTTGCCGTAATAACGGGGAGCTCTTTAAGCTTGTGCTTGCCGCCGTTCAGCGGGATCAGCCCCAGACTCTCCGCTTCCGCATAACTTCGTACGGCTTTCATGTCGGCAATGATGACAGCGTCTTGTCCGCAAGCCGTAATGTCGCCTGCAGGAATATACCGGCAAGAAGAATACCAATGCTGCGCGTCAAGCATAATTCCGAGTATCGTCCATTCGTGGTCGAAAAGAACGTCTCTCACAGTGCCGGCGCGTTTGCCTGCGGCTAAGCAGAAAACTGGGAGTCCGATAATATCGCGGGCTTTACGCAAGGGGAATATTCTACCTCCTCGTGACAGCCGGCGGCCGTCACGGACGCACCCTTCTCTTATCTACGAATCCGCTTCACGATGGTTGCGGTTTTACGGGCCGCCGTCTCAATTTGGTCTATAGAATTCCCAAAACCGAAGCTAAAACGGACAGCCGACTTGCACACAGTTTCTGGAAGATCCATGGCCCGAAGGACATGAGAAAGTTCAAGAGAGCCCGACGAGCAGGCGGAACCGCTTGCGGCGGCGATGCCCTCCAGATCGAGATTCATGAGAAGCGTTTCCGTATGAGTTCCGGGGAAGCTCACGTTAAAAATATGGGGAGCGGAAGCATCGGGATTTCCGTTGACCACAAAACCCTCAGGCCCCAGTTCCTCCAGGAAAATCCGCTCCATATGCCGGCGGTACTCGGAAGTTTGTTTGTTGTATATTTTGTAATTATTGTTATATAATTCCAGCGATTTCGTAAAGCCGACTATTCCGGCTACATTTTCCGTGCCGGCTCTTTTTTTACGTTCCTGAGACCCTCCCAGTACTTGCGGGGCCAATTGAAGCCTACGCGAAGCGAAGAGAGCGCCTATCCCCTTGGGCCCGTTGATTTTATGAGCCGAGAAGCTCATCAGGTCTACGGGAAGCACGGACAGGTCGATCGGAAGCTTGCCCAGCGCCTGAACCGCATCCACATGAAAAGCGATGCCGCGGCTTCGGGCCAGACGCCCGATTTCTTCGATCGGCTGGATGGTGCCGACTTCGTTGTTCACATACATCACGCTGATCAAAACCGTCTCGGGCCGTATGGCCTCCTCCAGATCCTTCATTCGGATAAGACCGGTCATATCTACTGGCAGAAATGTTACGTCGCAGCCCATTCGCGCCAGACGTTCCGCCGGATGCAGCACCGCATGATGCTCGATCTGGGTCGTAATCACGTGAGCCCGCCTGCCCCCGAAGGTATCGACGATCCCGTACAAAGCTGTATTGTTACTTTCGGTTCCTCCGCTCGTAAAAAGCAGATCGGCCGGTGAACAGCCGATTGCCGCCGAGAAAGCGCTCCTGGAACGGTCGAGCGCCGTCTTGGCGGCCCGGCCGTAGCTGTGGATGCTTGAAGGATTGCCGAAATAGTCCGTATAGTAAGGCATCATGGCTTCCAGCACCTCCGGATGGAGGGGGGTGGTGGCGGCATGATCAAGATATATTCCCATAGTGGTCACCCTGCAATCAAATATAGAACATATAGCTGTCGCGTTTGCCTTCTTCTTGATAAGAAATCAAAGAAGCCAGAGTTGTGGAATCCAGAACCTCCGCAATGCTGTCCCGGATACGAATCCACAAATCCCGCTTGGCCGGATCGTCTTCTTCCGTAAAATCGACGGGTGAAATCGGTCCCTCCAGAACGCGGATCACTTCACCCGCGGTAATTTCTTCCGCGTTTTTCGAAAGGATATACCCGCCGTAGGCACCCCGGATACTCTTAACAAGTCCTGCGTTTCTAAGAGGAGCCACGAGCTGCTCCAGATAATGTTCGGATAGTTGGTGTTTCTCTGCGATACTTTTCAGCGAGGTCGGCCCTTCCCCGAATCTTGCGGCCAGTTCCATCATTATAGTGAGACCGTAACGGCCTTTGGTTGAAATTTTCAAATTAACACCTCTTCTACCCCTGCTTATGTGTAGGATTACTAGCTCTAGGGTATCCTATTTCTCTATAATTCATTCCATTTAGGCATGTTCTTTACTATGTTATCACAATTCCGATTAATTTGGTTACAAAACCATGACATCTTGATGAAATATTTTCACTTTGCGAAAAGCGCGCTATAATGGGTAGAACCCTGAAGCTTACGTCAGGTGTCACCAGCCATTTTTGGCAAGAAAGGATTAGAACCGGCCATGAGCAAACAGAGAGTCATTCTCGGTATGTCGGGCGGGGTAGATTCTTCCGTAGCGGCTCTGCAGCTCAAAGAGCAGGGCTATGACGTTATCGGCGTCTTTATGAAAAACTGGGACGATACCGACGAGTTCGGCCATTGTACCGCCGAGGAAGACGCGGAAGACGTACGGAGAGTCTGCGACCAGATCGACATTCCGTTTTATACGGTTAATTTTGAAAAAGAGTACTCCGAGAAGGTGTTTCAATACTTCCTGGATGAATACAAAAGCGGGCGCACCCCGAACCCGGACGTCATGTGCAACCGTGAAATCAAGTTCGGCGAGTTCCTGCAGAAGGGTCTGGATCTGGGCGCCGATTTTATCGCGACCGGCCACTATGCCCGGCTGGAAGAACGCGACGGGGAGTTCGTTCTTCTCCGCGGAAACGATTCGAACAAGGATCAAACCTACTTCCTGCACGCGCTGAACCAGTACCAGCTTTCGAAAGCCATGTTCCCTATCGGGCACATGCCGAAGCCGCAGGTACGTGAAATCGCGGCCGCCGCCGGCCTGGCGACCGCCAAGAAGAAGGACAGCACCGGCGTCTGCTTTATCGGCGAACGGAATTTCAAAGAATTCCTGAGCCAGTACCTTCCCGCCCAGCCGGGGGATATCCAGACGCTGGACGGCGAAGTGAAGGGCCGCCACGACGGCCTGATGTATTACACGCTCGGCCAGCGCCAGGGACTCGGAATCGGCGGTTCGGGTACCGGCGAGCCCTGGTTCGTTGCGGACAAAGACCTGGAGCGCAACATTTTGTATGTCGTGCAGGGTGACAAGCATCCGCGCCTTTACAGCAAGGGCCTGTCAGCCACGGACGTGAACTGGATCAGCACGCGGAAGCCTCAGGGAGAGTTCACCTGTACGGCGAAATTCCGCTACCGTCAGCCCGATCAGGGCGTTACGATTACGCTCGGCGAGGACGGAACGGCGGAAGTCGTGTTCCACGAGCCGCAGAAAGCCATCACGCCCGGCCAGTCCGTCGTTTTGTATGACGGCGAAATTTGCCTGGGCGGCGGAATCATCGATAAGGTTCACCGCTGAGATGAACCGTCCGGGTCTCCCGGCTCGTAAAAGCGGCCGCATGGCCGTGTACCGCCTGACGGACATGAATCCGGAGAGCGGCGGCTTACGCGGAATACAGGCGCGGGCGCAACATACCCGCCGGAATGTTTAAGCGGGCGGCTTCGGCTGCTCCACGGCCGTCCCGGCTTGAACCGGGCCCGGCCGCCTGGCCGCGCGGCAGCTTCGGTCCGGGCGGACGGGCTGCCCGGCTCCGTCAAAAAAGAACGCTAATCCTCTTGAGGATTAGCGTTCTTTTTGTAAGTATATAAATGGTTTACGGATACTTACGTTGATTACCTGGGAAATAATTTACCCCGTTAGCTGTTCCGGCTTCCAATAACGATCACAGTCCGTTCTCGGGCTCAAGATCAGCCGGTTTTATGGCAGGGGTCTCCTCATCATAAAAGATTTTCTTGACCTTCTCCCTCATCGGCTTAGAAACAAGCGTATACAGAAGGTCGCCTTCAATAAGCTCCGTATTTCCGTGCGGAGTTATAATTTTGCCTTTTCGGACAATGGCCGTAATCAGAACGTCGTCCGGAAGCTCCAGGTCGCTGATCAGCCTGTTGTTGACCGGTCCGCTTTCCGTCACTTTAATTTCGATAATTTCCGCATTCGCTTTCCCGAGAGCAAGAAGCTCAAGGGTGTGAGTATCGTTCTTGGCCGACCCTTCGGTAAGACCCAGCTTTTTGGACAGGACGGAAATGGTGGAACCCTGAACCAGCGTCGACAGAAGCACGATGAAGAAGACGATGTTAAAAAACATGCGCCCGTGCTCCAGTCCCGCAATCAGCGGATAGGTGGCGAGTACGATCGGAACGGCCCCTCTGAGACCGGCCCACGAAATGAGCAGCTTTTCCCGGTATTGAAACCCCGTCCCCAGCATGCTTCCGAATACCCCGATCGGTCTCGCGACGAACATCAGAATCAGGGCAAGAACGACTCCCTGCCAGGCAATGCTGATAAGATCGTCCGGGAACGCCAGCAGTCCGAGCAGCATAAACATCAGAATCTGCATCATCCAGGCAAACCCTTCGTGAAACCGCGTGATCGAGAACCGGTAGGCAAAATCCGCGTTGCCGAGCCGAAGAGCCATCACATAGACGGCCAGCAGCCCGCTTCCGTGAAGCAGCGCCGTAGATCCGTAGGTGAAGATGGCAAAAGCAAGCGCCAGCACGGGGTAAAGTCCCGAAGAATCCAAATCGATTTTGTTCAGGCTCCAGACGGCCAGGCGGCCGATGACCAGACCCAGCACAAGCCCCAATCCCATCTCCCATAAAAAACTGCCGATCAGAAGAAGGATGCTTGTGTCCGGCATTTGAATAAGCTCGATCAGCGACACGGTCAGAAACACCGCCATCGGATCGTTCGTGCCGGATTCCGCTTCCAGCGTCGATGTGAGTCTTCTCTTCACGTTCTGATTTCCCAGAACGGCAAACACCGCCGCGGCGTCCGTAGATCCGACAATGGCACCGAGAAGAAGCCCTTCCTTAAGCGACACCTGCAAAATCCAGTAGGCGCTCAGCCCCACGATAGCCGTAGTCAGCAGGACGCCTACCGTAGCGAGCATCAGGGAAGGGCGGATCACTTCCTTTACGTGCGGCCATTTCGTGTGCATGCCGCCATCGAACAAAATGACGATAAGAGCCATCAAACCGAACCACTGCGTCAACTGGGCGTTGTCGAAATAAATAAAGCGGTTGAGCCCCATTCCCACCAGCATAAAAAAAACGAGTGCCGGAAGTCCGAACCGGGACGAAAACTTGGACATAAGCACGCCGGCGAACAGCAGGACGGCAATGAGAAAAATATATTTCTCCGTCATAATCGGTCTCCTTCAGCTACCTGCAGTTCCTGCCGGAAGCCGCATGCTCTTATAGAAGGGTCATCGGTTCCGGCGCTGCTGATTTATTTTCATCTTCTCTTCCATACCCTGTTCGGTGGCATTAAAAAACACCTCACCCTCCAATTGTTCCGGCAAATACGCTTGTTTTACGTAATGGCCCGGATAATTGTGGGGATACATGTAGCCTTTATGCCCTAATTTGTCCGCACCCTTGTAGTGGGTATCCCTCAAATGAAGCGGCACTTCCGCCTGACCGATCTTGTCCATGGCGGACATGGCTCGTCCGATGGCAAGCGGGATGGAGTTGGATTTCGGGCTTTCCACGGCAAACAGAATCGCCTGGCAGACGATATACTTAGCCTCCGGCCAGCCGATCTTGTGGTAAGCCTCCATCGCCGAAACCGCCTGAACCATAGCCTGTGGATTCGCCAGACCGATGTCCTCGCTGCATGCGACGGTCAGACGGCGGATAAACGTCATGGGGTCCATGCCGAGCTTCTCCACCGCGTACAGGAACCAGAAGAGAGCGGCGTCGGACGACCCCCGCACGCTCTTGTGGAACGCGGAGAGGACGTCATACTGCGTCGACTCGTCCGCCTTGACGGTCGGGCGGCGGATGGACTCCTCCGCGATGTCCAGCGAGATGCGGACAACGCCGTCCGCATCCGCCGAGGTTGTCAGCGCGGCGATTTCCAGCGCATTGAGCGCGCGGCGGATATCTCCGCCCGCCATAAACGCGATATGCGCAAGCGCCTCTTCTTCGGCTTCGATGTTCAGGAAGCCGAGGCCGTGCTCTTCATCGGCGAGGGCGCGCTCCATCGCGATGCGGGCGTGCTTCTCGGTCAAGCCGTGAAGCTGGAACAGCGTGGAGCGGGAGAGCAGGGCCCCGTTCACATAGTGGAACGGGTTCTCGGTCGTCGCTCCGATGAACACGATCGTGCCCTGCTCCACGGCGGGCAGCAGAGCGTCCTGGCGGGCCGAGTTAAAGCGGTGCACCTCGTCGAGGAACAGAATCGTCCGCCGGCCGTACAGCGCTTTGGCCGACTTGGCCTGCTCGATCACTTCGCGCACATCCTTGACCGATGCGTCCACGGCGTTCAGCCTTACGAAATCGCCGGACGTCTTCTCCGATATAATATGCGCGAGCGTCGTTTTACCGCAGCCGGGAGGCCCGTACAGCACGATCGACGTGATCTGGTCGGCCTCGATCGCCCGGCGCAGCAGCTTGCCGGGACCCACGATGTGCTCCTGGCCGATATATTCATCGAGAGTGCGAGGCCGCATCCGGTCCGCGAGAAGCTTCCCGCGGGAATCGTTCTCGGCAGCGGCACTGAATAAGTCCATTTCCATCTGCAATTCCGCCTTTCAACAGCATATAAAGTATCTATCTATTATACTGTTGACGCCTCTTGTTTGTCGAAGCACCGCCTGCTAATGCGCCGTTCCCGCGGAATGAATACGGACATGGGTATCGACCTTGAATTTCAGTTTGGGGTATATTTTTTGCCAGTCCTCCCATTCCGATGCATTGTTCCAGCGCCGGGACATGTAATGCAGGCCGAAGCCGATCGGATCCGTTTCCTGTTTCTGAAGTTTTCTCAGGAAGCTCTCCACCTGCTCGTTTGTTTCTTTTTCCGTCGCTTCCTCCAGCCTATCCAGAACGGGCCGGGTCATTTTCTCCTGGCTCTCGTTTTCTTCCAGTGTTCCTTTGATATGAATCCGGTACGTAAGCAGAGGATCTTCTCCCGGCTTATCGGTTATTTTGTACGTAGCCCGGGAGTTTTCCAGATTCAATTCATAAAGGATTCCGTCCGATTTGCCGCTCATATTCGTTTTCAGATTTTTGGTGGTCAGCAGATTGTACAATTTTGTTTCGTTGGGACTGAGCTCTACGCCGATGCGGTGTTTTTTCATCAGAGCGAGCCGGTCGATAATAAAATGATCCCCCTCCGCTTTGACGATCGGCAGAATAGGATCGATCCCTCTCTCTTCAAGCCGCCGCTGGTAATCGAATAAATATTCCGTTACGATGTAGGGCGATTCCGTTCCGGTTTTGGAAAGAGCGAGTATAAGAGCGTTGGAAGGGATACGTTCGGACAAAGGCTTCACTTTCTGAACGTCATAAGCCGTAGGCTTGGCGACGGCAAGCAGGGTAATGAGCTGGATATCCCGGCGGCGTACCCCCCAGTTGATGATTTGGTAAATATCGTCGCGGGCCATTTTCTCCCCGATCAGAAATACTTTCATATGACCGAAATCGAGCTCCTTGTCCACTTTGGACTTCGCTTTCCTCACCGCATCCGCCACTGTCTTGGTCTCTTCCACGATAACGTCGAATTGCTCGGTTCCTTCTTTCGGGTTCCCTTGGGGAATGGCCAGCTTCAAACTGACCCGGAGTTTATTTTCCTGGTCATCCAGCTTGTCTATTCCCATCGAGATCACAAAAATGCGTTTGTCGATATCTTTGAAGTTACAGCCGCCCAGCAGTAGAAGGAGCAGCAGAACCGGAACGAACAGCAGCAGCTTTAGCCTCACTTCTTCTTCACCTTCCGATACATATAGAAAATCAGCAGCACGAAAAAAATTTCTGCTACGAACCTGACTTCAAGAAAGAGCTCACCGGCTCTTATGAGCCCTTCCTGATTGAATTTGAGCATCATCAAGCAGGCTGCCGCGAAAACGAGAACGACTCCCAGCGGAAGGAATTTAGCGCTCCGTGAAGCGGCGGGCAGACGGATCAGCTCCCGGGCGAGACTTTGCGCCACATGCCAATGTACGACCGTACTGATCAGAAAAAGGGAAATGTACACCAGATAAAAAACGAAGACGAGCCGTTCGACGAGAAACATATCGATCCGTATGGCATCCGCCAGCGAGAACCAGGGATAGACATATGTCGATACCCCCATAGTGCCGTGCATTCCGATCGGTACGATCATTGTGAGCAGCAGCAGGAGCAGACCCGACAGCGAAATGAGCAGATAGCCTCTCATATGAAACTTTTCGAATACCCGGTTAAATACGACCAGATTGATATAGCCGGTAAAAAGAAAAGTCGCCGCCGCCACCGCCTGAAACGAGGGCCACTGCAGACTGAAAGTGAACGTTTGGAGAACGGCGTCCCAATCGAACATGGGAGACGTGATGGCCCGGATAATGAAAAACGCGACAATCGGACAGTTCAGCAAGAGCAGAATCTCCAAGCCGAACAAAATCGAGGCGGGATTGAGCGTACAAGCCCAGCATACGACGATCAAATAGCCGAGCATAACCAGAAAAGCGGGAACGTCGGGGCTTATGTAACGAAGCGTGATATCCACGAAGGACAACAGCGTAATGGCGCCGACCAAAAACCAAAGTGCGATCATAAGCAGCTGGACGGCGACATTCAGCCATTTGGGCAGAAACTGCTCCATCATTTCCGGAAACCCCTGCCGGGTGAAAGGAACCATCATTTTCGTGAACCCTCTTACAAGCAGATAGCTGATAACGACCGAGAGGAGAATCGAAGTCCACGCGCCGTCGAAGCGGTGCTGCAGCAAAATTCTCGGCACATAAATGATCAGGCTGATTAAGGCGTTGATGGCGATCAGACAGTACACATATCTATTGGTGACCATCCGTACCTCCTCCGCGCTGCTCGCGTATATGAAACAGCCGCATATAAGGGCGTCCGAAGCTGCGAAGATTGCACAGGTATAAAATACTGCCGATCACCCCGACGACGACGCCGAGCAGGCCGAAAATAGCGGCCAGCAGGACGAACCAATACTTCGCGAAGCGGACTGAAAAGCTCATCATGTTGATCGGAATAACGAAGTTGGAGATGGCAACCGCGGCCACGAGAATAATCATGATACTGCCGACCAGCCCCGCTTCCGTAGATGCCGTCCCCAAAATCAAACCGCCTACCGTCGTCGCCGTAGGTCCGATCGCTTTGGGCAGCCGCAAGCTCGCTTCGATCAGAAATTCCATCATGACGAGCATAATCAGTACCTCGACAAAAGAGGGGTACGGCACGCTCGCCCGGCTCCCCGCGATGAGCAGCGTCAGGTTCATTTTCAAAATTTCAGGGTTGTAGGAAGTAAAAGCCACATAGAGCGCAGGCAGGGTCAAGGTCATAAACAGGCCGACATAACGGAGAATGAGCAGAAAAAAACCGACGAACGGAAGCTGCACTTTATCGTCCATCGCGGTAAAAAAATCAAAAAAGGTGGACGGCAGAATAAGCGCAAAAGGACTCGTATCGATCAAAATGACAATCTTACCCTCGCTCAGGTTATCGATCACCCGGTCGGGCCTTTCCGTCGTCATCATCGTAGGCACCAGCCGAAAGCCTTCGGGACTGAGCGCCTTCTCCAGCTCGCCCGAAGATTGGATCTTGTCCACCTTCAGCTGCGAAAATTTGTCTTTAACGTCCTTGAGGATGCCCTTGTCGACTTTCCGGTCGTCATACACGAGCGCGATGGTTGTTTGGGACAAATAGCCGACCGTTGAATTTTCGATTTTCAAATTGGAAGATTTATAGCGCCGGCGCACCATATTCAGGTTCGTGAAAATCGACTCCGTAAAAGCGTCCTGAGGCCCCTGCACGATCGCTTCCACCGTGGCGTCCCCCACACTGCTCTTCACGTCCTGCAAAGCTTCCAGTAAGTATATTTTCCCGTCGACAAACAGCGCCACCGATCCTGACAAAATCAAATCGAGCGCTCTGACCACATTCGTATACTCCATGCCGCTGGGCAGGGACGAAATATACTGCACATAAAGGTCCATAGACCGGATTTCAAAAAACGGGGCGATAAAAAATCTCCGGATCATTTTCGAATCGCACAAGCTTTTCATATAGATCAGCCGCATGGTCCTGCCGTCCGAGGTCAGCTCGCAATTTTCCAGATCGGCGGAAAGCGCCAGCTTCTCGGCCAGCCATTGTTCAATCTGCTCCGTCGTCGCTTTATTGCCGGTCATCCGCCGTTCCCCTCCCTTCGTTCTCTTATCCGCAACGGCTCTTTGGTTTACGTTGCCCAGCTTGCTTCCATGTCATTCCAAAGCTTCGCATTTACAGCGTGCCGAACAAGCCGGAATCCCGCTTCGCTCAGATGTGCCGAGATTTAATCCCGTCAGCGGAAAAAACGCGGTTTAAGAGCAGGAGGGAGATAAAAAGAATCGCAAAAAAGGATGCCTCTGCAAACGGGGCATCCTTGTTACTTTGAGCATACGATTCTTCTGCAAATTCGTGTTTTATGGACGATCCCATGAAGGTTCACATGCCGGTTCACATACAGGTCTCATGTCGACTCCCGTGCGACCAAGGCAGTCGGAAACAGGGTGACTTCACGCTTCAAAGGAAGCCCCTCTTGTAAACAGGCAAGAAGCCTCTTAACGGCTTCCCGTCCAAGCTGCTCCACCGGAATATCGATGCTCGTAATGGTCGGCGTCGTTACCCGGCAGATCGGCTGATTGTCGTACCCGATAACGGCCAAGTCATCCGGCACGCCGTATCCGAGATTCACAGCCTGTTTGATCAGCCCTGCCGCCACTTGATCACTGCCCGAGAAGAGAGCGGTCGGCTTCTTCCCCAGCAGATGGATCTCATCCATAATACGGATGCCGTCCAGAATCGAGAAGGCTCCTTCAAAGATCCATTCCTCACGATAAGGGAGGCCGTGGTCCGAGAGGGCGGCCAAATACCCCTTTTTCCGCATATTCTGCGCCTCGCTGTTGGCCGTATCGAAGCAAAAGCCGATATCCCGGTATCCCCTGTCGATCAAGTGCCGCACCGCGGTATAACCGGCCTCGAATTCGTCATAGCACAAAATGGGGACCGATGCGGTTTCATGAAACTCGTTGCACATGAGGATGGGACCTCCCTTCAGGTAAGGCGCGATATCGTCCCACATGTTCTCCAATGCGCCAAGAATGATTCCGTCCACTTCCCTATTCTTAAGAAGCTTCATCAGTTGAAACTCGTTTTCTTTGCAGTAAAAAGTTTGAAACACACACACCTTGTAGTCGAATTCCAGCGCTTGCAGCGAGATTCCCTTGATCAGGCCGGCAAAAAAGGGATGATCCGCCTTGGGGACGGAGACAGCGAGCAATTTGGAGCTGTTGGTGCGCAGCCCCCTGGCCAAGGAATGCGGCGTGTAGTTCATTTCTTCGATCACCCTCAATACTTCTTTCCGCTTCCTCTCGGAGACGTACGGATGATTGTTCAAGACTCTCGACACCGTGGATGTCGATACTTTGCTGAGCTTGGCGATTTCTTGTATCGTAGGCATAAATTTTCCTCCAAAAAAATGTCTTGACCTGTCATCGATTTCATAATTTACGATGATTACGGATAGGAATTAGTAATAAATTCAGGAAACGGAGGAAAAAACCATGCTGATCACCAAAAATAAATATCGGGGAACAAGCAAAGACCTTCTTCAACTGATGAATCGCATCCAAACAGGACATGACGTAGAGCCGGATTGCTTTGAAAATCATTTGGTAAACAAGAAGATAATAGAAAAATTATACAATTCAGGAAATCGAATTACAATTAATACTTGGATTCCATCTTTATTTCCCGCTCTTCCCCAATTTCCGGAGAAAGTCGATTTCCTGCCTCTGAACAGGCTGATTTCCGAAGAAGAGGTGCAAGCCATTCTGGCGGTAATGAAAGAGGTGCTCCCGACCGGGCAGTTCACCAGCGGACCGTATGTAAACCGCTTTGAAGAAATCCTCTCCAGCTACCTGCAAAAAAAATATATCGTTGCCACCTCCAGCGGAACGGATGCGGCGATGGTGGCCCTGCTCGCTTTGGGCCTCCGTCCCGGCGATGAAGTTATTATGCCGGCCAACAGCTTTGCCGCAACCGAGAATGCCGTGCTTGCCGTAGGCGGCGTCCCTGTCTTTGCCGATATTGATCCGCACACGTATACGCTGGATCCGGCAAGCACGGAAGCATCCATTACGCCCCGGACCCGGTTTATCCTCCCGGTGCATTTATACGGCAAGAAGGCTGACATGGCAAGTCTCCGCGAACTTGCGGACCGGTACTCCCTGCTGATTGTGGAGGACGCCTGCCAAGCCATCGGCATAACGGGACTCGGACGCGAGGGGGATGCCCTGATCCTCAGCTTCAATCCCTACAAGAATGTAGGCGTATGCGGAAAAGGAGGCGCGATTGCCCTGGACAATGAAGAAGCGGCGCAGCGGTGCCTGCAGTTCAGTTACCACGGCTTTGAAGTCAACGTCAAAAACCGCAAAATAAGAGACTTCGGATACAACAGCCGGATGGATAACCTCCAGGCCGCCATCGGGATCGAGCGGATAAAGCATTTGTCCCTGAACAACTTCAAACGGACGGTTCTGGCCGACCGGTACCGCCAAGGCTTGGAACCGCTGGCCGACAGCCAGAAAATCCGGCTGCCCGACATGTCGGACGACCACGTCTGGCACCACTTCCCCATTCAAATCCTGGGCGCAGACCGTGACTCTGTACGGCACGAGCTGAAGGACAAGTATTCGGCCGAAACCGATATCTATTATCCCGTCTTGTCCCACAGGCAAAACACCGCGTTCGTGAATAGCCGCTATACGGATGCGCGGCTTCCGCAAACGGAGCAGGCCCACAGCCGGCTGCTGCATCTGCCCATGTATCCGCATTTGACCTGGGAAGAACAAGATCATCTGATGGAGGGACTGCGACGTGTTATTGGAGTATAAAGACAGCTTCGTCCGGCTGGAACATCCCGAGAACCCCAAGCACCTCGTGTTCTGTGACTTTGACGAAACGTATTTTCCGCACGTTCTGCTGGAAGAGCACCGCCGGGAACTCGAAGAGCTTGAAACGTTCATCGAACGGAAAAGCCGCGAGGGAGAATTGATGATCGGCTGGGTAAGCGGCAGTAAACTGGAAGATATTTTAAACAAAATGAACAAAGGAAAATTCCGGATTTTTCCTCACTTTATCGCAAGCGACCTCGGGACGGAGCTTACCTATATGACTTGGGAACGCTACGGCACGAGGGACGAACAGTGGGACAGCCGGCTGACCAGCAGCGGTTTCTCCGAAGAAGCGGTCGGCACCGTTGTCCGGCGGTTGTCTCAAGAACACGGCGTGGAATTAACCCCTCAGACCCAACTGGGCAGTTCCCGCTTCAAATGGAATTTTTACTATTGGCAAAAGGATCCCGTAACAGACCGGCACGCGGTCGAGTATATCCGCCGTTTGGCCGGCCGGTACCGGCTGGACGTCAATATCAACCGGTGCAATCCTCTGGCGGGCGATCCGGAAGACTGCTACGACGTGGACTTTATTCCGCTTGGAACCGGCAAGGCGGAGATCGTGCGATTCATGCTGGGACGGTACGGCGTCGGGCCCGAGCATGCGTTTGCTTTCGGCGACAGCGGAAACGATCTGCTTATGCTCCAGGCCGTCCGGCACGGCTACCTGGTTCACAATGCGACGGAGGAAGCCAAGGGCATGCATCCCCTGGTCTCCGAAGGGGCTTATGTGAAAGGCATTCTTCATGTGCTTCAAGAACACTTGCAGGCGGAAGGCTGACGATTCGAAACGCTGTGTTTGATCAGAGAGAATATCCACGGATAAGGGAGAGGAAATCAAGATGATCAAAATTGGTATTATCGGAGCCGGAAATATTGCCAAGACGCATGCCAAAGCTTTGTCAACGGTCAAGGAGGCTGTCCTTGCAGGCGTTCACGATATAAATCAGCCGGCAGGCGAGCGGTTCGCAGCCACCTTCGGCGGACGAGCTTTCGAACGGATCGAAGACCTGCTGGATTCCTCGGACGGCATTATTGTCGCCTCCCCTAACTTCAAACATAAAGAGCACGCCCTCCAGGCCCTGGCTGCCGGCAAGCATGTCTTGTGCGAAAAACCGATGGCCATCACTCTTGAAGAAGCCCAGACGATGCGGGACTTTACGGAGAAAGCCAATGCCATCGCCATGATGGGATTCAATTACCGGTATTTGTCGTTCGTCCACATCCTGATGGAATTTATCCGCAGCGGCGAGCACGGCGGCATCATTTCGTTTAATATCTCCTTCAAGAAAGACAGCGCTCTGAGAAAAAAAGCTTTCACGTGGAGAGACAGCGAGGCCAGCAAGCAGACTAGCGGCGCACTCGGCGATCTCGGCATACATCTGATCGATATGATCTGGTATCTGTTCCGTTCGGAGTTCCGGCCCGAATCGATCCGTATCAAAATGGCTACCAATGTGAAGGAAAAAGAAAACAGGGAAGTTCAGGTCGATGATTATTCGGAAATCCTGGGACAGCTCCGCAATCAGGTGTTCATTCATATGATTACCTCCAAGAGCACGGCCCCGGAAGACTGCGGGTTCGGGATTGAAGTTATCGGACACCAAAAAAATTTCCATTACCACACACGCAATCCACTGAGTTATACCATCACGGAAGGAATCTCGTCCACAAGCTTCGATCTCCCTCCCGCCTTGTTGACGGACCCAGCGGGCGAGTTTCACGGCTGGGCGGATTCCTTCCGGATCGAACAGATGGCATGGGTGGACGCCATTCTCCGGAATAGCCGGGTAGGTCTGCCGAGCTTTGCGGACGGGTACCGTTCTCAAGCTGAGCTGAATCTGTTCTTCGAAACACATGCGAAGGATCTTTCAGGCACGCTTGTAATGCAGGCCTAATCCCCTGAATGCCTTCCGCAGATAGGAGGCCGACGATGCGAATCGTCCTTTGGATGGGCTGCGCCTTTTATTTTCTGGTTGGCGTCGTTCATGTGTTTATCGGCAGTTTGTCCCCTCATCTTTTTGCAAGATACGGAATCGGGGCCCGGGAGATCTCCGTGATCCTGTCCGTACAGTTTATCGGTTTTCTCATCGGCGTCCTGTTTTCTCCCGTCTTTTCCAAGAAGCTGGGTCCGTTCGGCGTCATTACGATCGGACTCTGTATGGTCGGGGCCGCCTTAGCCGGCTATTTGTGGATCGACAGGTGGGAACTGCTCTCTCTGACCGGGTTCCTGATCGGATACGGGGCGGGCACGCTGGAGACGACCGTAGGAGCTCTGATCATAGGACAAGGGGTAAGCGGCAAGTCAGGGATGGCGAAGCTGGAAGTATTCTTCGGCTTCGGCGCCCTGCTCTTCCCCATCCTTATCCATTTGCTGGCCGGTGAGGATGTCCTTCTTGTCGTATTATCCTCCCTGCTCGCTACTATCGTGGTACTGCTGACGGTATGGGTGTTCTTGACTTCAGTCGCCCGGCTAAATCAGAGATTTCCCCAGCCCGAAGGAGCCGGAAGCGACACGGAGGAGTTTTTCCCGGGAAACACACCTATGAGGGAAAAACGCTGCTTAGGTCTGCTCATTGTATTCGCTTTCGTCTATGCCGGGATCGAAACCAGCTACGCGAACTTTCTGCCTTCGCTGTTGATTGCCGGCGGATATGAACCGTACAGCCTGATCGGAGTTTCCGTATTCTGGGCGTCGATGGTTGTCGGCCGGACATTGCTCGCCGTCAAAGGGAGGAATATTCCCCCTCTGCCGATACTGCAGATTTCCGCTCTGAGTCTGATTTTATTTTTAGGGGTGTTCCCTTTTCTCCATGATGCCATCCTGGTGCTGGCGGCCATTTTTCTAACGGGCATTGCGGCAGCTCCCCTGTTTCCGGTTGCGATTACATTTGCGGCTTCCGTAAGCCGGGGACATGTGGATGAGGTCACGAGCTACTTTATCGCCGCCGCGAGTTTGGGCGGGTCGCTCATTTCGCTTCTAGTCGGCTGGAGTCTGACGCTGGAAGAGCTCCCGGTTACACTGTTTCTGTTCGCCGGGCTGGCTCTGCTGCTCTGGTTCATTTCCTTCCGGCTGAAAGACACGGGCAGCAGCTTCTATAAACCCGCTGGCAAGAGCATGGACCGATAAGGTCCATGCTCTTCGGCTTGCCGTGAAGAAGCGGGCAGCGCAAAGAAGCCTCCACTCCCGCCGTAAAAACGGAATGAAGGCTCTTAACATCGAATCTTTTAAAAGATTTATCCGAATTTGTTTGCCAAAAGCGAGGCTGCAGGCGAGTTATTCAGCTTTCTTCCAGCGCCAGAATTCCTTTGGACTTGCTGACGGATAACCGCAGCTTCTCCCCTTTGTCCGTCACGGTAAACAGATAGGAGTCGCTCTCCTCCCGCTCGAACAGACTTGCGCCCGTTCTGTAATACCGGGCCACAATTCCTTCCGCTTCCTCACGGGTGAACGGCTCCGTCAGCTTCTCTTCCTCGCGTCCGCCGATGACCCAGCTCCCGTTTCGTTTGAGCAGCGTATAGGTGAGAAAGGCCGAATCCGTGTAAGCCCCTTCCGGCCTCTTGCCCCGGACTTTGACCCGATCGTCCGTCACGCTGACGATTTTGAACGAAGGCCCGGGCATCGAAGCAGCGGGAAAAAGGGCCACGGCTTCGTAAATCCCGCCCAGATGATGCTCATAGAACGTTCTCCAGCTTCCCGGGTCCGCATAATACCGGCTCAGGGCAGGCTCGATCGCTTTAAAAGGCGGCTTCGTACGCGAAGCCAGCTCGTGGTCGAAAAGGCTCAGAAGCAGCTCCGACGTCTTCTGCTCGTTGTACCGGATCAGGCTTGCCGCCTTGTCCGCCGTCAAAGGCTGCGCCGCTTTGGCCGCCCGTTCCACGGCCGTTCTCTCCAGCAGAGCGAGCGCCCGCGAAACGAGCGTTGCCGCATCCCCGCGGGTCATGACGCGCTTCGGTTCGTAGTCGTCGCCCGAATCGCTGCGCAGTCCCAGCGCCATGATATTCTGCACGGACGCCTGCGCCCACACATCCGCATCGCCGACGCTCCAGGCGGCTGCATCCGCCGGGGCTTCGACGCCCCGGGCCTCCAGCCAGCGCCACACCATCGCGGCGGCGGCCTGGCGGGTTACCGGCTGCGCGGGCATGAACTTGACGGCGGTTACGCCGTCAACGAGCCCTGCCGCATAGGCAGCCGAAATATACGGCGTCGACCACACGGACACGAGGTCGACGAAAGGGGTCGGCCCTTCGGACGTTCCGAGTCCGAAGGCGGATGCGAGCAGCTTGGCAAACTGCTCGCGGGTCAGCGCCCCGGCCGGGTCGAACCGGCCGGATGCCGTTCCTTCGATGAGGCCCCGCGCAGCCAGATCCGCAATCGCGTCCGCGTTGCGGTCATCCGGGGCCACATCGGCGTAGAGGCGGCCTGCGGCCGGCTGCTCCGCCGAGCCGCTGGCCGCCGCTTGGGGCGCTGCTTCCGGCGCCGTGCCGGGCTTAGCCGGACCGGCTCCCGCCGTCAGAGGCGCCGCCGCGTGGTCTTCCGCGCCCGCCGGATGCTCCCGCAGCGCCGGAACTTCAGCACCCGGCGGTTGCCCCTCCTGCGGCGCCGCACGGCCTGCGGCATAGACGGGGGCCGTCTCCGATTCGCTGTGCCCCTCCGGCCTCACTGCACTGACGTCCGCCTTCCGCTGCCCCGCAGCTAAGTTTTCCGCCTCCGCAGCTCGTCCGACTGCCGTCAGGCTAAGCCCGGCAGCCGAAGTCAGCACAGCCGACGCGGATAGAGTAAGGAGAACCTTTTTCCAAGCCATATCTTTCCTGCCTCTCTAGGTGCGATTGTGACTTCGAAAACTGCTTAAACCTCGATACCGGCATTGTGCAGCAGGTCTTTAACACATACGCTGACCATGATCAGACCGGCGACGGGCGGCACAAAAGCGTTGCTCGCCGGAGGCTGCTGCGCTTTGCGGATTTCCGGCGCATTCTCCGGAACGATGCGCTGAGTCACGTCTTCGCGCGGCTTCTTAGGCTCTTCCGTCGAAAATACCACTTTCACGCCTTTCTTGATGCCCTCCTTGCGGAGCTTCGTCCGGATGACCCGGGCAATGGGGTCCATCGTCGTTTTGGAAATATCCGCGACCTGGAACTTGGTCGGGTCCATTTTATTCGCCGCGCCCATGCTGGAGATCATCGGAATTTTGCGCTCCAGGCACTCCTTGATGAGATGAATCTTATAAGAGATGGTATCCGAAGCGTCCAGAACGTAGTCCGGCTTGTAGTCAAACAGCTGCTCGTACGTTTCCTCCGTGTAGAACATCCGCAGCGCGATGGCGTCGCATTCGGGATTAATCAGCTTGATCCGCTCCTGCATAAGCTCGGCCTTAGGCTGTCCTACCGTCGTCGTAAGGGCATGAATCTGACGGTTCACATTCGTAATATCCACCACATCTTTATCGATCAGTATAATTCGTCCGACTCCGGTCCGGGCCAGGGCTTCCGCCGCTATGGAACCGACTCCGCCGATCCCGAGCACAGCTACCGTGCTGCCTTTCATAACCTGGAGTCCCTCGGGTCCGATGGCAAGTTCCGTCCGGGAGAATTGATGAAGCATTCGGAATTTCCTCCTCTGTCAGCTGCAAAATGATAGGTTTACGCTAAGTTTGACCTGATTCGGTGGTCAATGTCAAGTCGGGCGCTTGGTTTTATCTGTGCGGCCCGAAAAAAAGGGACCCGAAGGTCCCTCCCTGTTTCCTTTATGCTGCCCTGCGGCCTGTAAAATTTTTCACGGCCGGCAGAGCGGCGCGGCTGCCGGAATTTAAGCCTTGGCGGCCGGTTGTTTCAACGCGATGCGGATGGAAAGCTGCTCAAGCTGCTTCTCGTCGACTGCGCTCGGCGCATCGGTAAGCGGATCGGACGCGCTCGCCGTTTTCGGGAAGGCGATCGTTTCACGCAGGTTCGTGCGTCCCGCAAGCAGCATCACGAGACGGTCGAAGCCGTAAGCCATTCCGCCGTGCGGAGGCGTTCCGTATTCAAACGCTTCAAGCAGGAAGCCGAACTTTTCTTTCGCTTTTTCAGGCGTGAATCCGAGCGCCGCGAACATTTTTTCCTGCACGTCGCGCTGGTAAATCCGCATGGAGCCGCCGCCTACTTCGTAGCCGTTGAGAACGATATCGTAAGCCTGGGCGCGCATTTGGCCCGGGTCCGTTTCGAAGAGATGCAGATCTTCGTCCTTCGGACGGGTGAACGGGTGGTGCATGGCGACATAGCGCTTCTCTTCTTCGTCGTACTCGAACATCGGGAAGTCGACGACCCACAGGAATTTGTAGGCTTTGTCGTCGATCAGACCCAGATCGCGGCCGACCTTCAGACGAAGGTTGCCCAGCACGTCGTACACGACTTTCGGTTTGTCGGCAGAGAAGACGAGCAGGTCGCCCTCTTCCACGTTGAGGCGCTCGGTCAGAGCGGCGATCTCTTCTTCTTTGAAGAATTTGACGATCGGCCCTTTCCACTCGCCTTCCTTCACGGTGATCCAGGCCAGACCCTTGCCGCCGTAACGGGATGCGAACGGCTGGAGATCGTCAAGCTCTTTACGGCTCCACGTCGCGCAGCCCTTGGCGTTCAGGGCCTTGACGATACCGCCGTTTTTGGCGACCATGTTAAACACTTTTACGTCGCTGTCTTCCACGATATCGGTCACCGTGGACAGCTCCAGACCGAAGCGCAGGTCCGGCTTGTCGGAGCCGTATTTGTCCATCGCTTCCGCATAAGTCAGACGCTGGAACGGCGTCGGAATTTCCGCACCGACCGTTTCGCGGAACAGACGCACGAGCAGCTGCTCCATCATGTCCAGAAGCTGATCCTGGGACAGGAAGGACGTCTCGATGTCCACCTGCGTGAACTCCGGCTGACGGTCCGCCCGCAGATCCTCGTCGCGGAAACAGCGCGCGATCTGGTAGTACCGCTCCAGGCCGCTCACCATGAGCAGCTGTTTGTACAGCTGCGGAGACTGCGGCAGCGCGAAGAATTCGCCCGGGTGCACACGGCTCGGCACGAGATAATCGCGCGCGCCTTCCGGCGTGCTGCCCGTAAGGATCGGCGTCTCGATATCGAGGAACCCGTTTTCGTCGAGGAAGCTGCGGAAAATCCGGGCCGCTTTGGCACGCAGCATGAGCGTCTGCTGCATTTCCGGACGGCGAAGGTCCAGATAGCGGTGCTTCAGGCGCAGCGTTTCGTCGATTTCGATCCCGTCTTCGATGAAAAACGGGGGATTTTTAGCCGCGTTCATAATTTCGATTTCCGTGATCCGGACTTCGATTTCACCGGTCTGCAGGTTGGTGTTTACCGTTTCGGCGTCACGTTCGACGACGGTTCCTTTTACGGCCAGCACGTATTCGTTGCGTGCGCGGTCGCCGATTGCCAGCGCTTCGCCCGAGAAATCGGGATTGAAGACGATTTGCACGAGTCCGCTGCGGTCGCGCAGGTCGATGAACAAGACGCCCCCCAGGTCGCGACGGCGCTGTACCCAACCGTTCAGAATAACCGTTTCTCCGATGTTCGCTTTCGTTAATTGCCCGCAATGATGTGTTTTGAGCATCATAATGACTGAACCCCTCCATTTTCGTTTCCGGACTTTGTCCGTTTCAAAATAGCTTCCGCAAACTCCTCCAGCTTGATCGTTTCCTGCTCGCCGGTGGCCATTGTTTTAAGCGTTATTTCCCCGCGTTCCAGTTCGTCGTCTCCCAAGATAGCGACAAAACGCGCTGCGGAGCGGTCAGCCGCTTTCATCTGCGTTTTCATTTTGCGGCCCTGGTAATCCTTCTCCGCCAGGATGCCGTGCGTACGCAGCTCATAGAGCCGCTTCACGATCTCGTCCTCGGCCGCCTGACCGAGTCCGATCAGGTACACGTCGAGCCCCGGAGGCTGAGGAAGCTGCACGCCCTGGGATTCCAGGACGAGCAGAACGCGCTCCAGGCCGAGGCCGAAGCCGACGCCGGGCTGGTCTTGTCCGCCGATCTCGGAGACGAGGCCGTTGTAACGGCCTCCGCCGCCGATCGTATCGATGGAGCCGATGCCCGCCGCTTTATATTCGAAAGCGGTGTGCGTGTAATAATCGAGTCCGCGCACGAGGCGGGGATTGATCGTAAACGGAATGTCCATCGCCGTCAGATGGCGTTTTACCGCTTCGAAGTGCGTCCGGCACGCTTCGTCCAGATCGTCCAGAAGCTCGGGCGCCCCTTCGAAATACTTCTGATCGACTTTGCAGTCGAGAATCCGCATCGGGTTGCGGTCGAACCGCGATTGGCAGTCCTTGCAGAGCTTATCCTTGAGAGGCTCCAGGAACGCCTGCAGTCTTTGCTTGTAATTCCCGCGGATCTCCGGCGTTCCGACGGAGTTAATCTCGACGGACACGCCCGTCATCCCCAGTTCGCGGTAAAACGTATAGCCGAACGCGATGACTTCGGCATCCAGCGAAGGATCTTCCCCGCCGAAAGCTTCGATCCCGAACTGGTGAAACTGCCGGTAGCGTCCGGCCTGCGGCTGCTCGTACCGGAACATCGGACCGATGTAGAACAGCTTGCTGACATCCGGTTCACCGTACAGTTTATTTTCCACATACGCCCGTACGACGCCGGCCGTTCCTTCCGGACGGAGCGAAATGCTGCGGTTTCCTTTGTCCTGAAACGTATACATTTCCTTCTCTACGATATCCGTCGTCTCTCCGACACCTCTGGAGAACAGCTCGGTGTGTTCGAAGATCGGCGTACGGATTTCCCGGTAGCGGAACCGGCTGCACAGGTCGCGGGCTTTGCTTTCCAGCGCCTGCCACTTTTCTACGGAACCCGGCATAATATCCTGGGTGCCTTTCGGCTTTTGTATGCTCATTTGAGCTTCCTCCTTATCTTCCTCGTCGACTTCCCCATTGTCCTGCGTCTGCGATGCTGCTTTTTTTGCCATTAAAAAAGTCCCCCATCCCTAAAACCGCAAAACGGTCAAAGGGACGAGAGACGTTAGTAACTAACCATCACCCGTGGTGCCACCCACATTCCGAAAATCGGCGGCCTGCGGCGCGGAAAGTCCGGCCGGGCTGATTTTCGCTTCATACGGTTAACGCCCGTCTACGCATGTCGGCTAATGGGAAACGGTCTGCACGGCACGTTCCAAGGAACGAGCTCAGGCAGCCCTCTGTTCACCGACTGTCCTCCGGGAGGTCTTACGCTCGGCCATCATAAGGAAGCTTGCAGCCAGGGCTTCCCTCTCTGAGTACGTGGAGTCGAACGACTTCATCCCTTCAGCGGATCAAAGTTTTTCAGGGTTGTGTTAGAAATGATTGTAATCGGCTCTTCCGGTAAAGTCAAGCTTTTCCCTTACCAAGTTTCCGCCCATTTCTGCAGCTCGTCCATGACCGGCTCCAGGCCCTTGCCTTTCTCGGTCAGTTCGTATTCGATCCGCACAGGCGTCTCGGGGTATACGTGCCGGATCAGAATGCCCGCCGCCTCCAGCTCTTTAAAGCGCTCGGACAGCATTCTGTCGCTCATGCTCGGTATCATATCGGATATATCTTTAAAACGTTTGGGACCGCTCAAAAGGACCCGGATGATCAATCCCGTCCAACGTTTTCCAAGCAGCTCAAACGCGTTCTCGAATTTGGGACACAAATGAAAATCTGCCATGCGACATCATCTCCTTAGTAACATCTTACCATAGTCACTTGTCAAAAGTAAGTCTATACGGCTAATATCCCGCAGACGGGCCCCCATATGCCCGAACCCGTGTAATCGCTGCCGGACCGTCTTTTCTTTACACCCTTTTCGGACATTTGAAAAATACGGGTTCTACTCTAGCGGACTCCTCATAGAATAGGATCATAGAGTTAAAGAATCGTAGAGCCGAACAGACAGGAGGTTGGCTATGCTTCCCCGTTTTTTTGCCCGATTAGACAAGCTGCTTGTCATTTACGGCGCCGTCGCGGCCGCCAGTTTTGCCTTCACCCTGCTCTTCGCCCATCATTCCGGAGAACAAGGCCCTCCGCCTCCCGCTTACGCCTATGCGCAAATAACGGCGCCCAACGGAGTCGAGCTGCATGTGGCGAAAACGAAGCCCGAACGGATCGCGCTTAAAGCCGTAAAAGGCAACATCATGGAGGTGCCCGAGTTCGGGATTAACGGCGGCTTTTTCTGGCAGGGCAATCTGCTCAGCATCGCCGTCATGAACGACCGCCCGGTCAAGGGGGCGCAGGGCGAATACGGCTCGGGCTGGTTCAATACCGGTCATAAGCGGGGAACCCTCGTCTGGGACGACGCAGCCCGGCGGTTTACGGTCCAGCAGGCGTCCGACGCGGCCGAGCTGCAGGTGACGGACCGCACCCGCTACTGGGCACAGGGCGGGATCTCCATGAGCCTGCAGAACGAAGCCGACTGGCGCAAGCTCGCCAAGGAGGAGAATATGCCGGCGCTGAACGAAGCCCGGATGCGGACCGGCATCGTGTACGACAAGAGCAATGCCGTCTGGCTCGTCGTAACGCCGACACCGTGCACCGGCGAGCAGTTCCGCGCCGCAATCGCGGGATCGCTGGGCAGAAGCGGACTCGTCGACGGCGTATTCCTCGACGGCAACGGCTCCTCCCAGTTGAAGGTGGCGCAGGCATCGTTGCCTGGGGACAAGCGGCAAATCTATCAAATGATCGCCCTTCATTAAATCCGTTTTTTAAGAGAAATCCGGCCTAAAAAAGAAAAGAGCCTGCAGCACGAAGCTGCAGACTGTCCATGGATATCTATATCGTAAAGGGGGTCGATATTTAGTATAGGACGCGAACATTAATCCCAGATGAAAATCAAGTTACAATTTCGTTACAATCTCGGACCGGCTTATTGCGCCGCAGGTTTCGCGCCTTTGCTTTCGGCGTATTTATGCAAATCCATGATGAGCATAAAGGTATCGCCGTTGGTCAGGTTCTGCTTGTCTTTGATTGTCGCGAGCGACGATTCCTGCACGATTCCGCGTTTGGAGAGCTCGGCCAGGGCGCCTTCCTTCGGAACGGCGATGCCCACTCCCTGCGTCATCGTGTACGCGGCCTGATCGAGCGTCAGCGCGGACTTCTTGCGCGCTTCCTCGTCGATTCCTTTTAGCGAGCCGCTCGGGTCGCCGCCGTAAGCCGACGGAATGATTTTCTTCATCCGGGTGATATAGTTCACCATACGCTGCGGGTTGGACACTTTGTCCAGCTCGAACTCGTTCTTGTATCCGCCGCCCACGAGGGACATGGATACGGCCGATTTAAGGCCTTCATACTGCTTGTGGGTCATAAAAGGCTGCGGCTTCATGCTGAACGGCTTCAGATCCATGCCCTGCTTGTTCAGCATTTCCTGAAGCTTCGCCACGTTTTCCTTCGAAGCGGCGAGCTCGCGGAAGCTCAGGCCCGCATCCTTGGCGAGCTTGGCCGCGGCGCCTGCCGCTTCACCCTCGGCCATGCCGACGGGGATGACACGGGCGCTGCCGTGCGGAAGCGTGTCGTAAGAAGCGGCCCGCCCGATGACGAGCAGCCCGTCCACCTTCTTGGGCACGATGCTCCGGAAAGGAATCGCGTACTGCTCCGGCTGCGTGACGACCATTCCGGTGTCCGTCGGAGCCAGACGCTGAATGTCGACCGGATACGAACCGAACGCGATCCGGTCCCACTGGTCGCGGTTTTCCAGCAGGTCGATAATATTCAGGCGGTACTCCCCTTGAATATGGCGCGTTTCCCTCACGTACAGCTCGGGAGCCGTTCCCGCCAGTTCGACACCCGCGAATTCGGGGTAGTTCTTTTTCAGGAAAGCGACCACGTTCGGGATTTCCTTCTTCGCGATTTCAAACGCCTCGGCCCGCGACTTTGCGTCCAAGCCGTCGATATTGAAAATTTGCAGCGCGTTGATCAGCACCATGTCGCCGTCCTGGCGGCCGATATTCAGACCGCGCATCTTCACGCGTTCCGGGTTAAGAGCCGGGTAATTGTAAAGCTCCTTATAGCCCCATGCGCTGACTTCGTTGGCATCGGACATCGGATCGTCGTCCGTTTTCAGATGCTTGCTGATCTGGGACCAGACATCAGGGGTCACATTTTTCAGCTTGAATACGAGCGTAACCGCCATTTTGGCGTTTTTGTTGCCGAGGTCTTCCAGACCGTATGTAAAAGGTACGCCCGCCGCAGCGGCGATATCGCCGTCTTGGGTCGCATCGATCACCGCATTCGCACGGATTTCCTGCTTCGTTCCATCTTCCTTTGTAAGGGTGATGCCTTCTACGCGGGTTTGCTGTCCCTGATTGGTTAAAAGCGGCTCGATGGATTTAAGTTTAAGCATCAGATCGATATTCTTCTCGCCGCGCACCATATCGTGGAAAGCGTTCGCCGCCGTGTTAATGCTGAAGGAATCGCCTTCGATTTTACTGTACCATTCGGAAAAAAGGCCTTTGTTCAGCACATCGTGCGGATTGAGCACGGACGGGTTCGGCACATAGTTCATGTCGATGCTGTTCAGCCACCCGAGCGTCATCAGGCCGCCGAGAATTTCCCGGTCGTGCCCGTCCACCAGCAGGGTCTTCTGCCCGTTGCGGGCGGCGGACACCGCTGCCGTTATGCCTTCGGGGTCCGTTCCGACGACGATCACATCATACTGCTTCTGCAGGTTCGCCGCCGACTTCACTTCGGACAGCGTATGCTGAGCGATCGGCTTCGGTTTGTTGTGATGGCGGTACTGCCAGTAAAGTGCGGCCGCGGCTGCGATTACGGTCAGCACGATCAGCAGGCACATCCAGACGATCCAGGATTTTGATGCGGCATGCTTCGAATGGTTGCTCTTACTCTTTGTCATGGGGCACCTTCCTCATTGTATTCCAACTGCTTATGTTTCTGCTTGCATCCCGGCCGTGCGGTTCAGTGCGCGGGTTGTTCCGGAGCTATTTCCGGCTTGCTGCACACGAATAGGGCCACGCCCGGGACAGCGGAGAGTAGGGGAGTTGAACCCGTTATCCGCCTTAGGTGTACCTGTCGGTTTTGTAGGGTCGTGAACTTGGTTGAACCCCCTGAACCGCGGGAAGCTCAAGCATCACTACTTCTTATACGGGAATGAAGCCCAACGGTCTCCGTCATGCGGCAAAAAGCTTCATTTCCTCCTAAAAATGACCATGACTAGTGTAACATATTTTCCAAAGGGGACAAAGGCTTATAGCCGGGTACGCCGCCGGGGTGCGCCTTATCCGTGCAAAATGAAAACCGGCCTTCCGCTGGGAGGCCGGTCTCGTTAGCGGGGCGGCACTTTGGCCGTCCGTTTGAATCTTCCTTGCACGGGGGCGATTTCCCCGCTCGCTTCCATCCCGGGCAGCTCCGCTCCGGCGCGTATTCTTTCGGAATAAGCGGAATGAGCGAGCTGGCTCTCCGGCTGGGTCATTTGCTTTTCTTTAAAGGATCGGCGCATGGTGTAGGAAGGCTCCTCTGTCTAGTGGCACGCCGGCAGAAGCTTATCTCTAAGAGACGTTCTGCGGCCGGCGGCTTCGACTTTTAGCCTGTCCCAGGAGCTGACGGATTATGCCAGTCAAGCGCCGGTTCAGGCTTTGCTTTCGAGAATAAGCGTAACCGGTCCCCAGTTCGTGAAGGCCACATCCATCATTTTCCCGAAAGCGCCCGTTTCCACATGAAGCCCCTGAGCGCGGAGAAGATCATTGAATGTATCGTATAAAGCTTCTGCCTGCTCCGGCCGGGCCGCTCCCATAAAATTCGGCCTTCTGCCCTTCCGGCAGTCCCCGTACAGGGTAAACTGCGATACGGAAAGAATGCTGCCGCCAATATCCTTCACGGAAAAGTTCATCTTCTCCTGTTCATCCTCGAAAATTCGCAGGCCCGCGACCTTGTCCGCCAAATATTTGGCGTCCTCTTCCGTATCTTCATGGCCTACGCCCACCAGAAGCATCAAGCCCCGGTCGATGCGGCCGACAATTTCCCCGTCCACCGTAACCTGCGCTTCCTTGCTGCGCTGTACCACGACTTTCATACTACCACTCTCCTTGCCGAACGTGCCTTGTCCGTATGTTTACTGCATGATCCGCTGAACGGAATATACATCCTCCACCCGCTTGATCTTCTCCACTACGGCATGAAGGTGCTCAATGTTGCGGATCAGGATGGTCATATGAATCATGGCCATTTTGTTCTTGTCGGAACGGCCGGAAACCGCTGAAATCATCGTTTTGCTTTCCGAGACGACCTGAAGCACTTCGTTCAGCAGGCCGCGGCGGTCATGACCCGTGATTTCGATTTCCACGTGGAAATTCGATTCCACGGAATCCGCCCACTCCACCTCGATGACGCGGTTTCCTTCCTCGGTGTTTTCACCCGGTATGTTCGTGCAGTCCGTCCGGTGCACCGACACCCCGCGGCCTCTCGTGATGTAGCCGATAATGTCGTCGCCCGGCACCGGGTTGCAGCATCTCGCGAAGCGGATCAGCAGGTTATCTACCCCTTTGACCCTTACGCCGCTGACCGGTCTGCTTTTCTTCTCGGGCGGAGCCGCCTTGACTTCCTTGACCTCGTTGGTCAGTTCCATCGCCTGGGCTTCTTCCGCTTCCTTCTCTTTACGGAGCTTCTCCGTCAGCTTCGTACATATCTGAGCGGCGGTGATTCCGCCGAACCCGATAGCCGACATCATATCTTCGATATCGTTAAAAGCGAACTTCTTGGCGGCTTCCAGCAGCTTCTCGTCCGTCATAAGCGCCTGCGGGTCGAAAGACAGCCGCTTCAGCTCGCGTTCGATGGCTTCGCGCCCTTTGGCCACGTTCTCCTCGCGCTTCTCTTTCTTGAACCACTGCTTGATTTTGCTGCGCGCGTGCGAGGACTGGGCGATTTTCACCCAATCCTGGCTGGGTCCGTAGGAGTGCTTGGACGTCAAAATTTCGACGATATCGCCCGTTTTGAGCTTATGGTCCAGCGGCACGATGCGGCCGTTGATTTTGGCCCCGATGGTGCGGTTGCCAACTTCGGTATGAATGCGGTAAGCAAAATCAAGCGGAACCGCGCCCGCCGGAAGCTCGATAACCTCCCCTTTGGGGGTAAACACAAAAACGAGATCGGTAAAGAAATCCATCTTCATGGATTCCATAAATTCCGACGCGTTGTCTGTTTCTTTCTGCAGCTCGAGAATTTCACGGAACCACTGCATCTTGTCACTGAACGTTCCCTCGGGGGAGCCGTTACCTTCTTTGTAGGCCCAGTGGGCCGCGATTCCGTATTCGGCGGTTTGATGCATCTCCCAGGTCCGGATCTGGACTTCGAGAGGCTCGCCCTTCGGGCCGATCACCGTCGTATGGAGCGACTGGTACATGTTCGGCTTCGGCATGGCGATATAGTCTTTAAAACGCCCCGGCATCGGCTTCCACAGCGTGTGGATAATTCCGAGCGCGGCGTAGCAATCTTTAATGTTGTCCACGATGACGCGCAGGGCCATCAGATCGTAGATCTCGTTAAACTGCTTGTTGCGCGAAGACATTTTTTTGTAAATGGAATAAATGTGCTTGGGCCTGCCGGAAATATCGCCTTCAATGCCCATTTCGCGGAGCTTGTCCTGGATATTCCGGATCACGTCCTCGATATACTGCTCCCGCTCCGTCCGCTTCTTCTGCATAAGATTAACGATCCGGTAATACTGCTGGGGATTCAGATAACGGAGTGCGATATCTTCCATTTCCCATTTGATGGCGGAAATACCGAGCCGGTGGGCGATCGGGCAGAAGATTTCGAGCGTTTCGTCGGCGATACGGCGCTGGCTCTCTTCGGACTGATACTTGAGGGTGCGCATATTATGCAGCCGGTCGGCCAGTTTAATAAGAATGACGCGGATATCCTGCGCCATCGCCACGAACATTTTGCGGTAATTCTCGTTCTGCTGCTCTTCTTTGGTTTTAAACTTGATCCGCTCCAGCTTGGTCAAGCCGTCTACCAGCATGGCACAGGTTCTGCCGAATTTATCTTGGACGGCCTCGAGCGAAACCGTAGTGTCTTCCACGACATCATGAAGCAGAGCCGCAATAATGGACGTCACGTCCATCTGCATGTCGACCAGAATGTCGGCAACGGCCAGAGGATGTAAAATATAAGGCTCTCCGGATTTGCGCACCTGCCCGTGATGGGCATGTTCCGCGAACTCGTACGCCTCTCTGATTCGGTTGAGTTCTGTCTCTTTAAAGTACTGTGCCGCCTTTTCCAGCAACTGCTCTATTCCCATGAATAAACCCTTTCTACGAAACATGGATATTTCTATTCATTATGCCTAAATTGTGCGCCTTGCGTCAACTGTCAAGCCCGCTCAAAACAAGAAAATTCGGGAAATGGCGACCTTTTTCCACAAAATCTCCCTCCGGTCCGAAAAAAGCTATAGACGAATCCCGAAAATCTGCTACACTTGTCGATGGAACTCTAGCTATCATCGCTTAAACGCGATAAAGGAGGAAATGTTCGGACATGAGTAACCGTACCATTGGGGTTGATGAACGGCCATCCCTGGGCAAAACAATTCCGCTGAGCCTTCAGCATTTGTTCGCCATGTTTGGCTCCACTGTTCTCGTTCCCGCACTGTTTCAAGTAAACCCCGCCATCGTGCTGCTGATGAACGGGATCGGAACCCTGCTTTACATCTTTCTGTGTAAAGGAAAAATTCCGGCATATCTGGGCTCCAGCTTCGCCTTCATTTCGCCGGTGCTCGGCGTGCTCGCCACCAAGAGCTACAACTCGGCGCTGGGCGGCTTCATTATCGTCGGGATCGTCTTCGTCCTTGTCGCCCTGCTGGTCAAACTTGTCGGGACGAAATGGATCGACGTCGTCTTCCCTCCAGCCGCCATGGGCGCCATCATCGCCGTTATCGGGCTTGAACTGGCACCGACCGCCGCAGGTATGGCCGGCTTTCTGCCGAAGGACGGCGCTCCCCTCGACGGCAAAGCTCTGCTCGTCTCCATCGTCACCCTGCTGATCGCTCTGCTGGGCAACGTCCTGTTCCGCGGTTTTATGAAAATCATTCCGATTCTCGTCTCGATCATTGCCGGCTATGTTCTAGCCGCCTTCGTCGGAATCGTGGACTTCTCCAAGGTTTCGGAAGCGAGCTGGTTCGCTCTGCCGCAGGTGTACACCCCGCAGTTCGACCTGACTTCCATCGTGCTCATCCTGCCTGCGGCCCTTGTCGTGATCGCCGAGCATATCGGTCATCTCGTCGTAACCGGCAATATCGTCGGCAAGAACTTGTCCAAAGATCCCGGACTGGACCGCTCGCTGCTCGGCAACGGGATCTCTACTATCCTGTCCGGTTTCGTCGGTTCTACACCGAATACGACCTACGGTGAAAACATCGGCGTACTGGCGCTCACCCGTGTGTACTCCACCTGGGTCATCGGCGGCGCGGCCTTGTTCGCCATCGTGCTCTCCTTCTCCGGAAAGCTTGCCGCCCTGATCATGACGATCCCGACTCCCGTTATGGGCGGCGTCTCGCTCCTGCTCTTCGGAGTTATCGGCGCATCCGGTATCCGCATGCTGGTCGAAAGCAAAGTCGATTATTCCAAGGCGACTAATCTGATTCTGACTTCCATCGTGCTGATCATCGGTCTCAGCGGAGCCCTCCTAAAAATCGGTTCCTTCGAGCTGAAAGGCATGGCTCTGGCGACCGTCTGCGCTATCGTGCTCAGCCTTTTCTTCAAACTGGTCGAAGTGTTGAAGCTTTCGAACGACTAGATTAGTACATCTGCTTAAAAGAAAAATAGTCAATTATAAAAAGCCTGCTCTCCGCAAGGAGAACAGGCTTTTTTTGTATGGGAACTTAATCTTAGTACTGGATCAAAGTGAAGACATCTTTGCCCGCAGGCAGCTGATCGCGGCCGTTCAAGTAAGTCAGCTCGATCAGGAAAGCCGAACCCACGACTTCTCCGCCCAGCTGTTCGATCAGATTGACGCAAGTTTTGATGGTGCCGCCCGTTGCGAGAAGATCGTCGGCAATCAGCACGCGCTGGCCGGGCTTGATCGCATTGTCATGAACCGCCAGCTTGTCTTTGCCGTACTCCAAGGAGTAGTCCGCCTCAATCGTTTTGCCCGGCAGCTTGCCGCTCTTGCGGATCGGCACGAAGCCTACACCGAGCGCGTAGGCAAGAGGAGCACCCACGACGAATCCGCGTGCTTCCGGACCGGCGATCAGGTCGATTTGCTTGTCTTTGACGAAACGGGCGATCTCGTCGATCGCTTCTTTGTATACAGCCCCATTTTGCAGCAGGGTCGTGATGTCTTTGAAACGGATGCCCGGCTGCGGGAAATCTTCGATGACGCGGATATACTCTTTGAAATTCATGGGGATTCCTCCATTTATGTGGGTTGCGCGGATGACAGCTGCTGCGGTGAACGGCAGCCTGCAATCCAGTCGCTTAATTCTTTGGCGGACGTATACACGCAGACGCGGTCGACTTCCGCGCGCGACAGACGCTCCTGATATTTCCTTGAGGTCGTCAGGTCACGCTTGGACGGAGCCGCTACGGGCCGGACGACGCCTCCGGCTTTCTCGATGAAACCCAGCTCCTCGAATACATCGAGGACGAAAGAGATCATCGCGGCCGATAAGCCCGACCGGCGGCTGAACGATTGCAGCAGGGCGGGATTGCGCAAATCCCACATGCCCTGCTGCCTGACCGACGCGTAGACCGCTTTGAACTGGTCGCGCGTCGGCATCGCGCCGCCGTCCTGCGGCGCGGGATCGGCGAAGACGGCATAGCACCGGCGTATGCCGTCCGCCTGGGCAAGCGCCCGCTCCAGCTGCGGGAGCGAGCGGGGAACCGTGCAGAGGACAATGTCGGTCATCTCCGGGAACTTCAGTTCCCGGGCCGCTTCATTGTCCGCTGCCAGGCTCCCGTCCGGCAGGCACCGCCACACGGGGCCTGCCGGACGCCCGCCGGCGCCGGGGGCCCTGTCCTCTTCCCCGAAGAGGACAAGGGCCGGCGGCCGGGCGGAGCCGCGCCCCGGAAGGGCGGCGAGCCGCTCGCCGAGAGCGGCCAGCTCTTCGCCGACGCGCGCGGCGGGTTTGCCTCTCCAGTCGAAGACCTGGAGAGCGGGGATGCGCAAGTCCTGCAGCATGAGCTGCGGCTTGCGCACGCCGTTCCACTCATTGACGGAGAGTTCTCCGACAATGTCAACGGGCGCCTGCGGCGTCATCAGGCTGCTTAGCCAGCCTTTGCCGAAGCCGACGGCCTCGACTCCGGCCGCGATCTCGGCGGCGGCATCCGTGAGCACCAGCTTGAGATGCTGGCGCTCACGGCCCATCAGCCTGATTTCATCGAGGCGGAGGCCGGTGAACAAAATCTTCGGCGCCGGATTGCCTACTCCGAACGGAGCCAGCTTCTCCAGCTCCTCGATGCATTCGAGGGGCACCTCACTGAGGCTGCACTCCGCATCGACGGCAAGCAGCGGAATAAAATCTTCCGCGCTGAGCCACTCGCCGGCAAGCACGTTCAGCCTCCGTTCGAACTCGCCGATGTTCTCCCTCCGGAGCGACATGCCCGCTGCGGCCTGGTGCCCGCCGTAATGATCCAATAGATCGGCGCAGCGCGTCAGCGCCTGATACATATCGAAGCCCGCAATGGACCGGGCGGAGCCTTTGGCCATACCCGTGTCGGGGTCAATGCTGAGCACAATGGTCGGACGGTAATAAGTGTCGACCAGACGCGAAGCGACGATACCGACCACGCCGACATTCCATTTTTCGCCGGATACGACGAGAAAATTTTTGGGCGCTTCTCCCCGCTTCAAAGCCCCATCCTGTTCTTCTTGAACGGCGGCCTTAGCGAGTCCCGTCAGTTCGTCTACAATGAACTGTCTTTCTTTGTTCAGCAGATCAAGCTCTTCCGCAATTGCTGCCGCTTCGGCTTCGTCTTCCGTCACCAGAAGCTTGAGTGCCGTGGAGGCATGCTCCAGCCTGCCGCTGGCATTGATCCTTGGCGCGAGGCTGAATCCGATATGCGTGGCGTTCACCGCATTCCGCTCGACACCGGAGACGTCCATCAAGGCGCGCAGTCCGGGATAAGCCGACTTTCTCATTCTTTCCAATCCGAGCTTAACGATAAGCCGGTTTTCGTCATGCAGCGGCATTAAATCCGCAACCGTACCGATTGCGGCAATCTCCAGCAGTTCTTCGGGCAGGCGGCCCAGCAGCCCTTGAGCCAGCTTTAAAGCCACCCCAACACCCGCAAGCCCCTTAAACGGATAGGGGCACGTTTCTTTCTTCGGATTGATCAGGGCAAGCGGCTCGGGAAGCGTACCGGGCGGTTCGTGGTGATCCGTCACGATGACATCCATGCCGAGCTCCTGAATATAAGCGACTTCCTCTACCGCGCTTACGCCGGTATCGACCGTAATAATCAAGGACACTCCCTGCTCTTTGGCGAGATCGACGGCCCCTTTATTCAAACCGTAGCCTTCTTTGACGCGATGCGGAATATAGGTGTCGAAATTGGCGCCGAGTCCGCGCAGCAGGTGAGACATAAGCGCCGTCGAGCTGACCCCGTCCGCATCGTAGTCGCCGTAGACACGGATTTTTTCTCCGCTGAGGAGAGCGGACCGGATCCGGCCGACCGCCGTTTCCATTCCTTCCATCAGGAAGGGATCGTGAAAATGATCGCTCCCCCCGCTGAGAAACTGTTCGGCTTCGGGAACGCTGCTAACTCCACGCAGCACAAGCAGCCTGGCAAGCAGCGGATCGATCCCGAGAGCATCGCAAAGCTGCCCGGCAACGGCCTCGTCTCCAGCGCCCAACCGCCATCTTGCTTTGGATTCCAGCACGTTGTTCCTCCTAAACTTGCATAATGATTTTTTTGCTGAAGTATTCGTTAATGCAGCATCTGCGCGTTGTCAGCCGCAGGGGCATCGATACCTTGTTTGTAGGGATAACCCGAATCGTAAGGGAATACGTGAATCGTGACATCCGAAAGATGAATAAACTTTTTCATGAGCTGATATTTGACCGACCTGGCGATATCGTTTCCTTCCAGAACGGAAATGCGCGGGTTCACGCTGATCCGGAGTTCCACAATGACATAATGCCCATGCTCCCGGGCACGAAGATCTTCTACGGAAATAACACCCTTCACGCCTTGTACGGCGTCAATCATATCCCGCGCATCTTCCTGATGCAGCGCTCGGTCCATCGTTTTCTGCAGCGCGTCGGTAATGACCCCGTAGCTGTTTTTAACGATAAGGAGTGTGACGGCAACAGCCGCCGCAGGGTCCAGATAGTACATAAAAGCCCAGCCCATTTTATCTCCGATCAGGGCGCCTCCTACCCCGGCCAGCGTCATAATCGAAGAATACACGCCGGAACGGTGTTCCCATGTGCCCGTCACGAGATCGCGTGAGCCGAGCTTTTTCCCAACCCAGTAATTGTACCGGAACATGACTTCTTTGCAAACAAGGGAAACGATAACGGCGATAAGCGCGTAGCTTTCGGGCGCGTTATGTACGCCGGAGACCATATCCTTTACCGCATTCATGCTGATTTCCACGGATATGATCGTCAGGATAACGGCAATCAGAATGGCGGCTATCGATTCCGCTTTGTCACGGCCGTAGGAGCGGCCATGGTCGACGGGAGTTCCCGGCGCTTTCAGACACCGCAGCGAAGCGAAGGAACCCGCCGTATCCGAAGCGGAATGAACGGCGTCCGCCAGAAGGCTGCGGCTTCCCGCCATTACGCCGACCACACCCTTAAGAACCGTAAGGCCGATGTTGCCCCCTATTCCGATCCATGCGGCAACTTCGGCTTTCTGAAATCGTTCGTCTGACATTTCGACTCTCCTAATGAATAGTTTGCTGGGTGACGCTTCTATCTCATGTCAAGGAAAAGCCGCGGGAACAAGGATTCACGCGGCAGTGAGCTTATTCTTTTGCGGCTGCGGCCGGAGCGGCTTTGCGCTTGTTGCCGAGCGAATTTCTTTTGAGCAGGTACCACAGCGGGCTCGCGATACAGATGGAAGAGTAAGCTCCGCTTGTCAGACCGATAATTTTCGCCAGGGCGAATAATTTGATAGATTCGCTGCCGAAAATAAAGAGACAGACGGCTGCGATCAATACGGTAAGAACCGTGTTGATGTTCCGGGCCATCGTTTGCCAGGTGCTGTCATGGACAAGCTTCTCCAGATCTTCCGGAGTTTTCAGCTTGGCAAAACGAAGGTTTTCACGAATCCGGTCGAAAATTACGATTTTGTCGTTGATGGAGTAACCGACGGTAGTCAGTACGGCGGCCACGAACGGCAAATCGACCTGGAAACGGAAGATGGCAAACATGGCGACGACGATAAAGGCATCGTGAAGAATGGAAATGATGGCGGCTAACGCAAATCTCCATTCGAACCGGATACTCACGTAGATGCTGATCGCCACACTTGCGATGAGAATACCGATAATCGCTTTAACGGCAAGCTCCTTGGCAATGTCAGGCGATACGGTGTTGACTTCCATGGACACCTTATCTTTATAAGGGGCTTCGAAAGCCGCCTTGATTTTATCGACCTGTTCTTTGCCCAAAATTTCATCGAAACGGGTGGAAACGCGGTCGCCGTTGGCTCCGCCGATCGTTACCGTCTGATCAAAGCCCGCGCCTTTGTAAATTTCCTGCGCCTTCTCTTTGGTGATCGCTTGTCCTACCGATACGTCGATGGAAGTACCCGCTTTAAAGTCGACACCATAATTCATTTGGAACAGCAGGAGCGTTACGATACCGGCCAGTATGAGTACCCCGGAAATTGCGAAGAAAATGTTCCGATGTTTGACAAAGTTGAATTTGTTACTATAGTTCACGGATTTCCGCCTCCTTCACGCCAAAATAGCCGGGCTTTTTAAACACATTGCCCTTAATGAGCAGGTGAATGAGGAATCTCGAGAAGAACACGTTCGTCAAGATACTCACGATAATACTGAGCATCGTGGTCAAAGCAAAGCCTTTGATAGCCCCGTTGCCGATATAATAGAGCACAAGGCTGGAAATGATATTGGTGATATTCGCGTCCATAATCGTACGGAAAGAGGCTTTGGAGCCCGCTTTAAGCGAAGAAGGAATGCTCTTGCCGCTGCGGATTTCTTCTTTGATCCGTTCGTACGTAATAATGTTGGCGTCGACCGCCATCCCGATCCCGAGCACGAGCGCCGCAATCCCCGGAAGCGTCAGTGTCGCGTTGATCCAGTCAAACAGGACGAGAAGCAGCCAAGTATACGTGATAAGCGTAAAGGCCGCGATAATACCAGGCAGACGGTAAAGAAGAATCATAAAGACCAAAATGATAACGGATGCGATAATACCCGCGCGGACCGTTTGCTCCAGAGACATTTGTCCAAGGGAGGCTCCGACTACCTGCGTGTATTTCTCCGTCAGTTTCAGAGGGAGGGCACCGAGGTTGATGGTGTCGGCCAGTTTTTGCGCTTCTTCGAAGGTGAAACTTCCTGTAATCGTAGCTACGTCGCTGTCGATCGGAGTGTTAACCATCGGGGAGGACAGCTTTTCCTCGTCGAGGAAAATGGACAGGGGCTTTCCTACCATTTTTGTAGTCACTTCTTTAAACTTGCTGCGGTCTTTCATCTTGATTTGTACCACCGGCTGGTTCGCCTGATCGTAGCCGACCGAGGCTCCGCCTTCGACAAAATCCGTACCGATCAGCATATTGTTGCCTTCCGGATCACGGAACGTAAGGGAAGACGGTTTGCCGATTTTCTGGCGTACCTCGTCTTCGTTCTGGACGCCCGCCAGACGGACACGGATACGGTTTTCGCCTTCGGCGAGAACTTCAGGTTCCGCTACGCCGAGCTTGTCCGCGCGCTGCGCGATGCTTTCCGCCGCTTTCTTCAACGTTGCGGGTGTTACTTTCTGACCGGCCGTAAACGGCTCAGCCACGTAGAGGATCTCAAACCCTCCTTTTAAATCCAAACCGAGCTTGATCTTGCCAAGAAGCCCGGGACTCGTCGTTGTGATCACGGCCAGCGTGACAATGACGGTTATGAAAAACGCCGAGATCCGTTTTACATTCATGCCTTGATAATCTCCCTTCCCAACTCAATATTCCTATTATACCCACACGCGAAAAACGAGTCAATTTGACGTTTTTTACCACGCCAAACAAAAAAAGGCCCCGAAAAGCCGATCAGGACCTTCGATACATGCTTAACGTCAAATAATTCATAAACTGATTGGGTTTAAGCGACAAAATATCGTTGACAACCTGATGAAGAGGCGGCAGCCCTTTCTTCTTGTACCTGTCATTTATGCACTCCCAGATTTCTTCCCCGGTGACGTGCTCATAACCGATCATCTGAAACTCCTCCGCCTTGCTCAGGCATAAGCCTTCGATCATCTCATTGAGTTCCCGGTCGGTCAGGCGCTCGGGCTCGGATTCCTCCTCCTGGATACCTTGGTCATCCCCGGTATGAAATTCGCTTTCGGCCGCCATGTCGAATGCCGGCTCCGCTTTCACCGCAAACGAACCGTCAGGATCGACTACAACCGCTTGCACCGGTTCGGCTGCAGCCGACGTTTCATCCTCGGTACTGATTTCCACAACCGTCGACGTTACCTCTCTGGGGTCTTTTCCGGCTTCAAAGTCATATTCCGCCGTTCCGCCGCTTTCTGCACTTCCGTCCGGGTTGTTCACTTCTATTTCTACATCTGTCTCTTCGGGATTCAGCATCGTTTCCAGAGGCTCCGCTTCGGCCAGCGCTTCCGCTTCAAGAAGTCCTTCCGGCAATAGCGGGGCTTCCGTTTGTTCTTTGGCATCATCCATAGCCCCGGATTGCTCCGGCGCGGCAGGTACCGACTCCAATTTGTCCGTTTCCGAATTCATAACTTATTCCCCCCTTAGCTGCTGTAACGGCAACGTACACGTTCTGTTCCTTACCTGCTATATTCGCTTACAAAAACAGGTTTTCCTGCATGGCCGGTCCCGTCCCCCCAAAAAGTTTGGCATGAGCTTGGCCATTGCCCGCATATCCTCTAACAGAACCCGTTACGGAAGAGGGAGTTAACGTTGACCAAGCAGTCTTTTCTAAAAGGGACGATGATTTTGCTGGCCGCAGGCATCGTAAACCGGATCCTCGGTTTCATCCCGCGGATTACGCTTCCCCGGGTAATAGGCGCCGAAGGCGTCGGCCTCTATCAGATGGGCTGGCCGTTCCTGATCGTTATTCTTACGATCGTAACGGGAGGCATCCCCCTCGCCGTCTCCAAACTCGTGGCCGAGGCGGAAGCGGAGCATAACTACCGCCGTTCGTCACGCATTCTCAAGCTCGCTCTCACGCTTTCCGTCGGCATATCTGGAGTTTTTACCGCGGTCTGCATTCTGGGAGCGCGCTGGATAACTTCTCATCTGCTGACGGACGAACGCGTCTATTTTACTTTTCTCTGCATGAGCCCGATTATACCGATTATTGCGGTATCCTCCGTTCTGCGGGGCTATTTTCAGGGAAAGCAGGACATGATTCCCACGGCGACTTCTCAAACCATAGAAACGCTGGTACGCATCGTCATGGTGCTGCTCTGCTCCTTCGCCCTGCTTCCCTACGGGATTTCTTGGGCGGCCGCCGGTGCCATGATCGGCGTAACCATCGGTGAAATCGCGGGCATGCTCGTTCTCCTCGTTCATTACAGGCTGCAGCGGAACAAAAACAGGCCGGTAAACAAGGTGCAGATCGGCACCAGTGCCGCGCAAGGCCGGTTGACCCAGCTGCGCCGTCTGCTGACGCTTTCCCTGCCGATTACGGCCAGCCGCCTTGTCGGAGCGGGCTCCTACCTGCTCGAATCCATTCTCATCGCCCACAGTCTTGCGGCCGCGGGAATCGCTACGGCACTGGCGACCGCGCAGTACGGCGCCCTTCAAGGGATGATTATCCCGATCATCCTGCTGCCGAGCGCTTTAACCTCCTCGCTTTCGGTTTCGCTCGTTCCTTCGCTCAGCGAGGCGGCGGCACGCAAAGATTTGAAAACCATTCACAAGCGCATGCATCAGTCGCTCCGGCTGGCGTTAGTAACCGGCGCTCCATTCGCCGTCATCATGTACGTGCTGGCCGAGCCTCTATGTCTGCTCATGTACGGGCAGAAGGATATCGCGGTTATGCTTAAAATGCTGGCGCCTGTCGCGATTTTCATTTACCTGCAGGCACCCCTGCAGGCAGCCCTGCAAGCTTTGGACAAACCCGGGAGCGCTCTCGTCAACACACTGATCGGCTCCCTCGTTAAGCTCCTGCTCATCGTATGGCTGGCCAGCAAACCGGAATTCGGCATCCTCGGCGCTGTTATGGCCAGCTGCGTGAACATTGTGCTAGTCACTTTTCTTCACGGGCTAAGCGTGCTGCGCCATCTGAACTTTACTCTGCGCGGCAGCGACGTGGCTAAAGTGTCCGCCGCCATGGGCATCGCCTCCTTATGCTGCTACGCGGTTTACCGGGCCATCGCCAGCCAGCCGGCCGGCATTGGTTTCCTCCTTGCTTCGGCCGCCGCCCTAACCGCGTATCTGGCCGCCGTAACGGTCTTGAAAATCGTCAACAAGTCCGACTTGTCCCGGCTGCTGACGCTCGGCCGCAAGATCATCCGCAAACCTTGATCCGCCCGCTTCATGCAGAAAAGCCGGTACGCACAAATCGTTGTGCAGTCCGGCTTTTCATCGTTTAAACCCGGTCCTTTTTATCCACGTACAAATAGCCCCGGTGATCTACAGAACAGAAGAAAACTTCCTTGAAATCGGATATCCCCTTCTTCTTGAGCTCGCTCTTGAGCCAGAAACGGGTCTGGCCCACTTTTTGCAGATTATCCTCCTGGACTTTACCGTCCATGACCAGAGCTACGGGCAGCCCCGCATAACGGATGCGCCCGCTCTCGACCGGTCCCAATTCGGGCTGGCGGCTGGGATGATATTTTTCCACCACACTCAGCTTGCCGGACGGCTCCAGGATGGCGAATTCGACATCGGCCACGTTCATAACCTTATGCTGCCGGAGCTGCATCATCAGATCGTCAAGGTTATAGCGCTGTTTGCGCATCTCTTCGCGGTTCAGCTTCCCGTGTTCGATCAGAACGCTGGGACGGCCTTCGAATAACGTGCGGAAACGCTGGCTTTTGAGCGTAATGAACGCCATCAGCAGTTGAATGAGCACGAGTGTAATCATCGGCACTATTCCGTTCGCCATGGGCATCCGCACGTCTTCCAGTACAAATACGGCGATCTCCGCGATCATAATCGAAATCACCAGATCGAAAACCGAAAGCTTGCCGATTTCGCGCTTCCCCATAATGCGGAGCATGACGAAAACGACGAAATAAATCATAACGGTGCGCAAAAAAATTGTCAGCAGTTCCATGGGATCCTCCTGGACCGTTCGTTCTCGGAGTTTACCCGGTAGTCTGACCGTCCCCCTTCCCCTTCATGCGGGGTGGAGGCCACTCAATTGTTCCCAAACCAGAATCCGACTAAATACAGGGATGCCAGGGTAAGTGAAAATAGAGAAAACGGCACGCCGATCCGTGCATATTCCCGGAAGCTCAACCCGTTTTTCCGCGCGGCGGCGACTCCGAAGGCCAGAAGACTTGAAAAAGAGCTGAAGCTTGTCGCATTGGCGCCCAAGTGAATGCCCGAAAGCAGAACATACCAGAGTCTCCCCGTGTGAACCGGAGACACTTCCTGCAGCTGAGCGGCGAGACTTTGAACGACGGGAACGGCGAAAGCGGTCCAAGCCGTCCCGTCCGATAAAGCGGCTCCGGCTGCGGACATCCACAGAACGGACAGCACCGCCCGCTGCTCGTCTCCCGAGCTTAGAGTCATCAGCCCTCCGGCCGCGGCGTCGAGCACGCCTGTCCGGACGAAAACGCCCGCGATCAGAAGCCAGCCTGCCGTGAGCGCCAGCAGAGGAGCGAAGCCAGCGGCGAAACTTTTGCGGCTTTCCGCTCGTTTTATTAGCGATTGGAATACGAGGGCCGCTCCGGCTCCGGAAATCCAAATCAGGTCGATATCCGCCAGATCGGCGCAAAGATAACCCAGCAGGATCAGCCCCAGGGCGATGGCCGGATTCCGGACGTCTCCCCGGTTTCCTGCCATGCCGGAAACCGCGGCTTGAAGCTCCCGCAGTCTTGCCGGGCTCAGCTTCAGCTTATCGGCGTACACCGTCCGGATCATCAGATAAGCGAGAACCAGCAGGACGGCATGAAGAGGGCCCAGCACGAACCAGACGTCCGTCAGGCCAAGCCCGCCGGCTGTGCCGATTAGCCTGGCCGGCATGGTTCCGGCTACGGAGAGACCGCTTCCGAGGTTGCAGGCCAGCATCATGCCGATCACGAACGGAGAAGGCGTTATTTTCCAGGCTCTCGTAAAAGCCAGCATAAGCGGCAGAAGAGCCGCCATGGCGGTCAATGCATCCAGAAGGGCGGAGGCCGAGGCTGCCAGCAGCATGGACACGGCCAGCATCTTCCGCGGATCCGCCGAAGTGAGCCGGTAAAACCTTACGGCCGTCAGCTGGAGCCAGCCCGCTTCTTCGGCTGCAGTGGCGATGATCCCCATGGTCAGTGCAAGCGCAAGAGCCCGCCACGGGACCGCCTCTATCGCGGCGGTAGGAGAGCCGGCTATTCCGGCCGCCAATAAGACTGCTGCTCCCGCCAGCGGAAACCAGGCACGGAAGCGGACAAATTTTAGACTCAGAAGGACCACCGTCAGGGCGGCAACGGCAGCGGCAGCGGCAGCGGCGGCGGCTTGCCAGCCGGCATCCTGCAAAACTTCATACATCTTGTTCCCGTCCCCTTTCCCGCGGGCCGCCGTACAAGCGGAACCTGTACTATTCTTATGAACAGGCCCATAGAATGATGATACCGAAATGTTCCTAAGGGAAAGGGAGGATACTGCCATGATTCCGATTAACAAGGTGAGCCAGGTCCGTTTATCTTCACCATTTCTTTCCGGTCTTCTCTATGCGTTCGTTATGCTGGTTGCGGGAACCGTAATAACCTCGCTGATTCTGCTTTTCAGCCGCACCCAAGAGTCTTCGCTGCCCACTCTCGCTTATATCACACACGGGCTTTCCGTTTTTATCGGAGGCTGGGTGGCGGGAAAACGCGCCGGGCGCAGAGGGTGGTATTACGGCGGCATGCTGGGTATTTTCTATGCCCTGATCGTCTGGGTTATCGGTTTTCTTGCGGTTGATACCGCATTTGATCTGAAAACGCTCACCCTGGCCGGGTTCGCTTTCGCTGCCGGCGCGCTCGGCGGTGTTATCGGCGTTAATTCGAGCAGTAAATAATGGAGCGGCCCCTGAAATTGCACACCTACTACTCCGACTATGATATAATATCTTAGTTCTCTTATACCTTTTTCAATTTTGGGGGGAAATACAATGTATCCGTTACAATCCATGACCCACGCAACCGTATATATTGTGATTTCCATCTACGTTCTCCTGTATTTGTCTTTGCGGAAAAATCCGTTTCTCGTTGCAGGAGCATTCGTACAGGACTTTTTCACAAAGCGGAAGTTTTTTCTTCATTTTGCGGCGGTCATGGCGATTCTCTTCTTTAATAAAATCGAGCTTTGGATTGAATCCAAAATGCACTACACGGCCGATTTCACGGCAAAAATACATGGGCTCGAAGGAGACTTCGTCGCGGGTTTCCAGCACTTGTTCTATAACAACACCGTCACTCTGGTTACGAGTATTTTTTATGTGATCGTATTTCCCTGCCTCATGATCGTGTCGATCCTGATTTATACGTATCAGAAAAAATACAGCCTTTTCTACGCGCTCTGCTATACGGTTATGATTAACTACATCATCGCCATTCCGTTCTACCTGTTCTTCCCCGTTCAGGAAGTGTGGGCGTTCCATCCGAACGTCAAGCTGCTGATTATGGAAGTGTTTCCGAAATTCGAAGCGGAATACCGGCCTTTGTCCGGGCTCGACAACTGTTTTCCGAGTCTGCACACCTCCATTTCCGTTTCCATGGCGCTGCTTGCCGGCCGTTCCCGGAACCGGGTTTGGAAATGGTTTTCCCTTCTCAGCTGCGTAGTGATCATCTTCTCGATCTTCTACCTCGGCATCCACTGGCTGACCGACATGTTCGGCGGCGTCCTTCTCGGCGTGTTCGCGGCCCGTCTCGGCTTGAGCATCAGCGAAGAGCGTCCGTTCTTCAGCAGAGTTCTGCTGCCGCAGCGCAGGCTCCAGGAGCAGGAAGTCAGCGAATAAGGCGCCAGCAGCGCTTGCCGCGATATGCAAAAAAAGGCGAGTTCCTCGACCGTCCGGTCCGGGGAACTCGCCTTTTTGTATGTGATTCGCGCTTATTTTTTCTCTTCGGCAACCGTGCTGCTCGTGACGACCGTGTTAACCGCGGAACGGTCGAATGTCATCTTGGTCGCGTCGTTAACACGCAGAACGACGATGTCATCGGTAATTTCCAGGATCGTGCCGTGCAGGCCGCCGATCGTAACGATCTTGTCGTTCTTCTTCAGGTTAGCCAGCATCATGTTGCGGGTTTTCGTCCGCTTCTGCTGCGGGCGGATCAGCAGGAAATAAAGAACCAGGAACATCAAGATAAGCGGAATGTACGTCACTAAGCTTCCGTACGGACTTGCATTGGCTGCTGTGGCCAGATTGGACATCGTTGAGATCCTCCTTCAGTTAAAAACCTTTGTCGTTGTCGTGAAGACCATACTTTGTAAAAAACTCGTCCCGGAAATCACCGAGGCGATCTTCCCGGATGGCTTGTCTGACACCCCTCATCAGTTCAAGCAAGAAATGCAAATTGTGGTACGTAGTCAGCCGGATGCCGAATGTTTCGTCAGCCTTGATCAGGTGACGGATATAGGCGCGGCTGTAGTTCGTGCACGTGTAACAGCTGCACTCCGGATCAAGCGGCCCGAGATCGTCGGCGTGTTTCGCGTTGCGGATAACGAGACGTCCGGCGCTCGTCATCACGGTGCCGTTGCGGGCAATCCGTGTCGGCAGAACGCAGTCGAACATGTCCACGCCGCGGATAGCGCCTTCGATCAGTGCGTCGGGTGAACCCACTCCCATCAGGTAGCGGGGCTTCCCGGCCGGAAGCAGCGGTGTCGTGCATTCCAGCATCTCATACATGAGGTGCTTGGGCTCGCCTACGCTTAATCCTCCAATAGCATACCCCGGGAAATCCATGGAAGTCAACTGCTCCGCGCTCTGCTTGCGCAAATCCGCGTACATGCCTCCCTGCACGATGGCGAACAGTCCCTGGTCGCCCGGACGGGCATGGCTCTTCAGGCATCGTTCCGCCCAGCGGGTCGTACGTTCCAGAGAATCTTTCACGTACTCGTAAGTTGCCGGATAAGGAGGACATTCGTCGAAGGCCATCATAATATCGGAGCCGAGCGCGTTCTGAATCTCCATCGCTTTCTCCGGCGAGATAAAGAGCTTGTCCCCGTTCAGGTGAGAACGGAACTGCACGCCCTCTTCCGTAATTTTACGGATATCGCTCAGGCTGAATACTTGAAAGCCGCCGCTGTCCGTTAAAATCGGGCGGTCCCAGTTCATAAATTTATGAAGGCCCCCCGCTTTTTTTACAAGCTCATGACCCGGACGGAGGAAAAGATGGTACGTATTGCTCAAAATGATATGAGCATCCATCGCTTTCAGTTCTTCCGGGCTCATCGTTTTTACCGTTGCCTGGGTGCCTACCGGCATGAAAGCCGGCGTTTCGATCACTCCGTGCGGCGTATGCACGCGGCCGAGTCTTGCGCCGGTCTGCTTGCAGGTTTTGATATGTTCATAAGTAACCGCAGCCATAGTTGTCTTCCCTTCTCAATTCAATAAATAAACATCGCGTCGCCGAAACTGAAAAAGCGGTACTTCCGCTCGACGGCTTCACGGTAAGCGTTCAAAATGCTCTCCCTGCCGGCCATCGCGGAAATCAGCATCAGCAGGGTCGATTTCGGCAGGTGGAAATTGGTCAGCATCGCATCGACCAGCTGAAACTCCACCCCCGGATAAATGAAAATGCTGGTCCAGCCGCTGCAGGCGCGGATATAAGGCTTCCCGCTGTCCGTATGGACGGAGACGCCCTGCGCTTCGGATGCCGCCCGCGACTGGCGGGCCGCGGTTTCCAGCGTTCTCGTCGAAGTCGTCCCGACCGCGACGATGCGTCCGCCCGCGGCGGTCGTCTCGTTGATGAGATCCGCGGTTTCCTGCGGAAGCTCATAATACTCGGCGTGCATTTCGTGCTCCTCCACCTTGTCGGCGGATACGGGACGGAACGTCCCCAGTCCGACGTGAAGAGTCACGAAGGCCAGACGGACGCCGCGGCTTTTCAGCTCCTCAAGGAAATCGCCGGTAAAATGCAGGCCGGCGGTCGGAGCCGCCGCGGAACCCGCATGACGGGCATATACCGTCTGATAGCGCTCCTTCTCGGGCAGCTGCTCCTTAATGTAAGGAGGCAGCGGCATTTCTCCCAGCTTATCCAGGATCTCGTTAAAAATACCTTCGTAGCGGAAGCGAACGGTACGCGCTCCCATCTCTCCCTCGGCTTCGACGACCGCCGAAAGCGGGGCCTGCTTCGGAACGACCGGCGTACCGTCCGCAGCCGTTTCCGGCTGTACGCCGAACAGCAGTTCGGTACCGGTTCTGATCCGCTTGCCCGGGCGGGCCAGGGCTTCCCAGCGGTCTTCGCCGAGCGGTTTGAGCAGCAGTAGCTCAACTTTGGCTCCCGTGTCCGCCTTCACGCCAAAAAGCCGGGCTGGAATGACTCGCGTGTCATTCATCACGAGCAGATCCCCGGCTTTCAAATAATCGGCCAACTGTTCAAACGTATGATGAGCGATGGCGCCCGACTGCTTGTCGAGCGTCATCAGCCTGGACTGCGTCCGTTCCAGGAGCGGAGTCTGGGCAATCAATTCTTCCGGCAATTCGTAGTCAAAATCTTGTACGTCCATTTATGTCTCTCATTCCTTAGTCGTCCAAACTCCGGTATAGTAAGTTTGTAAAATTTCGGTGTAGGTTTTTCCCTGCTCCGCCAGACCTCTGGCTCCCCATTGGGACATGCCGAGCCCGTGCCCGTTGCCTGTCCCGCGGATCACGAAGCTGGACGTGCCCGATGCGACGCTGCGCACCTGGTTGTCCGCTCCCATGACGAACAGGTCGGCCCCCGCTTTTTGCGGTTTGGCCTGGGTTCCCCCGATAACCTGGACAGCACCCGCCGTTTGAGCGGTGGGTTTACCGTCTGCACCAACTATAGTATACCTTCCTGATTCCTCAATTTCAAACAGGGTACTGGGCAGACCGCCCAAAACGTTCCGGAGGTCGTTCGGATATTTGACCTTCACCACTTCCCCGTTCGCTTTTAGTTCGGTCGCGCGTCCCGACGGGCCTCTTTTGCTTACCTCCAAGGACTGGAGCGGACCGCCCAGCTTCACTCCCGCGCCCGCGAGCAGCTTCTCCATCTGGGCACGGTCGTAAACCCGGAACCAGCTGTAAGAATTCGACTCCGTTACCTGCTCCAGCAGAGTAACGCGCTCCTTGTCCTTAAGCTGGGCGACGGCCGGAGAACTGGCGCTGTCCGTGCTGGGCAGCTTGCGGACATTTACGCCTCCTTGCGTGGATGCGGCTATTTCAAGACCGGCCGCGTTCTTGTCGCCCGTTTTCTTCAGGTAGGTGCCGCTGACATATCCCGTTTCACCCGATAGCAGGGCGATCCGGTACCAGACGGCCTTTCCTTTAGCCGCTCCCTCGTCGGGGCTGGCTACGCTTTTCAGATAGGGAACCGCATTGCCCCAGATTTCGGACGCGTCGGCGGTCTGCCCGCCGGAATTGGAGGAGTACAGAGGATCTCCGATCACACCCGACTTGTCCACTAGAACTTCACCTTTGGTGGCATCGACGGCCTGACGGACGATTTCGGCTTCGCGGAGCATGCCCCTGTATGCCTGGTCGGTCGTCGAATCGCTGAGGTGCGCGATGCCGTATTTCATTCCTTTTTTAATGGCAAACGTCCGTGCGGCAACTGCCTGGGCCTTCAGCGCTTCCAGCGGAAAACTGCCGTCCATCTCGGAGCTGACCACGGAGTACAAGTACTCTTCGAACGGCAGCTCGTTAACGAGGGCGAATTTGCCGTTGTAACGGCTAATTTCCATGCTGCCCCGGTATACCTGGTTCGACTTCTCGGCCACTTTGATTCCGGCGCCGTTGCCGTCCAGCCATGTTTTCTGCGAGCCTGCTCCCGAGAAATAATGGGGAACCGCGGCTGCCGCTGCCGTGGCGTCCGCCCGCTTGATGAGATACGCCGATGCGGTATCGGCCGGCTGCAGGGCTACGCCCGGCAAAGCGGCTTTGACGGCGGCCAGTCCGGCCTCGTCCGCTTCGCCGCCTACCCATACGCTGTAGCCGGCTTGTCCCGAACCGTCCGACGTCAGGACGACGTCGGCGTCCGCTCCCGCCAGGGAGACGGCCGCGGCCTGGTTGTCCGCTTCGGCGGCCGTGGCGAATGTGCCGGTAGACCAATGCAGCGGTCCCGACAGAACCGCTTGCGCGGACCCGGTCGCTTTGACCGCTTTGGCTTTCGCCGCGTTGGCCGTTTCCTTTGACGCATAGCTGCCGTAATAAACTTGATAAACGGCGGCTCCTTTTTTGGAACGGCTAATAATGTAAGCGCGGTCGGAAGGCGAGCTCTGGAGCTTGTCGTAAGCGGCTTTCGCTTCATTCCAGTTCGCCGTTTCCAGCACGCGGACCCCGTAAGCGTCAAGCGAAGCTTTCAGAGTCGTGCCTCCTTCAGTTGTGAGACCCGCAACGCCAGCAGGGGTGCGCACTCCCAGCTTGAAGCCTTTGTCCGATGAGAGTGTGACCACCTGCTCGGACGTGCGGTAACTTTCATGTTCGATAAAAAGGCCGACCCGAATCGTATCGAGTTTCGGAACCGCTGCTTGTAGCGGGAGCGCGGCGCCGCCGAACAATCCCGCTGCCAGCACCAGCGCCAGTACGGCGGCCGTGACCACTTTCCAGCTTATCCGGCTGTTCTTCATAGGTGTAAACAATCCTTTCCGTTTTGGGGATATGAGTCTGGTAAATGAATCCAACTCTAGTATTCTATCAACTATTAGACGCCGCTTTCAACGATAAGTTGTGACAAAATACGGCAAAGGTCCGAATACGGAGCCGGGTGTCTATATTTATATCGGCTGACGGATGTGTAAATGCAAGAGTTGATTGGGATAAATAAAGGCCAGCCGGTACTTCCGGCTGGCCTTCTAAAATGACTATCAATGTGAGCTTTGCAGCTGATTTCACGATCACTAGTAAAACGAGAAAAATTCGAGAGCGATGTCGTTAACACGAGAAAGAAGAAGCAATCCCCGCTCCGGCCGCGAGCAGGTTATTTTTATGCAATCGCCGCCCGACTTGAGGAACAAAAAAACGTACACGCACAGATCCGCACCGAAGGCGCATGGTCTGTACATGTACGTAATATGAATATGTCCGGTTTTTGCAGTCGGAATCATACGGTGTATAGCCTTTAAGCTTTACGCTTTACGCTTTACGCTTTACGCTCTAGCTTAGGCTTTACTTCTGTCTTCAGCCTGCCTTTTGCGGGCACGGGCTGAAGCCTGCACCCCAATCCGCTCCTGCTCCGCAGGCTGATTCCTGCAGCAGGAGGCCGAAGCCGTCACGCGGATGCGCGGGCTTAACCCGACAGCAGCCTGCACCGGTCAGTTCTGTTCCGGGATCGGCAGCCCCAAATGGCTGTAAGCCTGATGCGTAACCATCCGTCCGCGGGGAGTCCGCTGCAAAAAGCCGATTTGCAGCAAATAGGGCTCATACACGTCCTCGATGGTCTGGCTCTCTTCCCCGATGGTGGCAGCGATCGTATCGAGTCCGACCGGACCTCCCCGGAACGAAGTAATGATCGCTCTGAGCATTTTATGGTCGATCTCGTCAAGGCCGAGATCGTCGACCTGAATGTGCCGGAGCGATTCGCGGGCCAGGTCGACGGTAATAATCCCGTCGCCTTTGACCTGGGCGAAATCGCGCACCCGCTTCAGCAGCCGGTTGGCGATCCGCGGTGTGCCTCTGGAGCGCATCCCGATTTCGCGCGACGCCTCCCCGACGATCTGCACCTGGAGAATATCGCAGGTGCGGCTGACGATATACGACAGCTCGTCGACGGTGTAGAACTCCAGCCGGCTGATTACGCCGAAGCGGTCCCGCAGCGGAGCCGACAGCAGACCTGCACGCGTAGTCGCGCCGATCAGCGTGAAGGGCGGCAGATCGAGCCGTACGGAACGCGCGCTCGGCCCTTTGCCGATAATGATGTCGAGCGCAAAATCCTCCATCGCCGGATACAGCACCTCTTCCACCGTCCGGTGAAGCCGGTGGATTTCGTCGATAAACAGCACGTCGCCTTCCTGCAGATTCGTCAAAATCGCGGCGAGGTCGCCAGGCCGCTCGATAGCGGGCCCGCTCGTCGTGCGGATATTGACGCCAAGCTCGTTGGCGATGATATTCGACAGGGTCGTTTTTCCGAGCCCCGGAGGTCCGTAAAGCAAAACGTGGTCAAGCGCTTCTTTGCGCATTTTGGCCGCTTCGATATAGATCTTGAGATTTTCCTTCGCCTGCGTCTGTCCGATATATTCCGCCAGGTACCGGGGGCGCAGGGAGAATTCCACGATTTCGTCTTCCATCATCAAATTCGCGGATATAATGCGGTCTTCCATTGTCATCTCCCCCAAAACTTACATTTGAAACAGAGCCTGGAGGGCTTGTTTCATGATGACATCGGCAGGATCGGTATCCTTGACCTTCGGCTGGATGCGGGACCACGCACGATCCGCTTCCGCTTCCGTATAGCCGAGCGCAAGCAAACCCTGCTTAACTTCGCCCCAGACTCCCTGGGTGCCGAACTCATCCGACGGGTCGACCAGGCCGAACGATACGGCCAGATCGCGCTCCGTGACCGGCAGTGCGCCCAGTTTTTCTTTCAGATCAAAAATAAGCCGCTGTGCGGTTTTCTTCCCGATACCGGGCAGCTTTGTAAGAAAAGCGATATTTTCCTGCTGAATAGCCGCGACTACCGTTTCCGGGCGGCCTCCGGCAAGGATGCCTAGCGCGACTTTGGGCCCGATGCCGCTGACATCGATAAGCTGCCGGAACAGCATCTGCTCCTCCCTTGTAGGGAAGCCGAACAGCAGGTGTGCGTCTTCGCGCACATGATAGTGGGTAAACAGCGTGACTTCGCCGTCTTCTTTCAATCCGAACGCGTACGGGTTGGCGCAGAAAACGCGGTAGCCGACTCCGTTCACATCGAGAACGACATATTCCGTTTCACGCGCAGCTAACTTGCCTCTTAAGAAATCGATCATCGTTTGGTAACCTCTTTGATTTTATCGTGCAGCGTGGATGAATGTGCGTGGCAGATCGCCACGGCGAGCGCATCGGCTACGTCATCCGGCTTCGGTATAGCGGACAGTTTCAAAAACATGCGGACCATTTCCTGCACTTGGATTTTCTCCGCTTTGCCATAGCCGACAACGGCTTGTTTAACCTGCAAAGGCGTGTACTCCCCAACGGGTATTCCGCGCTGAACGGCCGCGAGTATAATCACGCCGCGCGCCTGGCCGACGGTAAAGGCCGTCGTGACGTTCCGGTTGAAGAACAGCTTCTCGACGGCCATCGCGTCTGGTTTATATTTGTCTATGAGCTGGCAGGCCGCATCGTATACCTGCTTCAGCCGAAGACCCGGATCGGTATGGGCCTCGGTTTGGATACAGCCGTACTGAACGGGCGTTAGTTTGCTGCCGGTCTTGTCGATAAACCCGAAGCCGACGATCGCAATGCCCGGGTCGATTCCCAGAATACGCAAAAGAAGTTCTCTCCCATCCCCTGTATGTCCCAAAAAGCGAACATATGTATCGATTTCCATTATAGCAAATTCTCGCCGAAAGGGATAGCGTGTTTAGAGGCGGGACAAGCCGTAAATATTCTCCGTCTTTTCTGCCGTCTTTTCTACTGTCTTCTCCACGGTCTGTCCGTCCTCTTCATTAAAGGGATATTCAAGACCATTTCCGGCCGTCTAAGTCCTTAAAAGAGCCTCCGGACCTCCCCTCCCTCCCGCGACAGACGCAAAAAAACGGCTTCCTAAAAGGAAGCCGTATCTTCTATACCGTTCGTTACGCTTCAACAAACATCGATAAACACGTCGATATTATCCCGCGTTGCTTTCGAATAAGGGCAAACATGATGAGCTGCGGCAACCAGTTCGTTGGCCGTTCCCATTTCAACCCCCGGAATGCTCACTTTGAGTTCGACGGCCAGCTTGAAGCCCCCGTCCTGCTCGTCTTTCCCGATCGTTACGTGAGCCGTCACCCGTGTTTCGGAACGAATCTGTTTTTGCCGCATCACAAGATTCAACGCGCTGTCGAAGCATGCCGCATACCCTGCCGCAAAAAGCTGTTCGGGATTCGTTGCCGCCCCGCCCGGACCTCCCAGTGCCTTCGGCATTTTGACCTCCAAATTCAGCACGCCGTCATCCGAAGTTACTTTCCCGTTACGTCCGCCTTGAGCCGTTGCAACCGCTGTGTACAAATGTTCCATGTTATAAACACCATCCCTGTAAAAGTTTAAAATTTGAGGCGCCGCAAGAGCGCTTTGTTGTATAACTGAATAATAACACACTATTATATTGTGTGCAATATAATTTCAAACAATTAATTGATCGAAAAAAAAGCCCGCTTTTAAAGCGGAATCTTTTTGAAGAAACTTTGAGATAGCGGCGCTTGTCCCTCAAAGCTTCAGTAATTGGGTGACATCGCCTTCTCGCTCTCCTCCACAGCATAATCGCTGAAGGTGGATAAGACGCTGTTGAATTCAGCCACATCCGACACCCGTATTCCTTCATGAAGCTGATGGACGGTTTCTTCGGGCAGGGTGCTTTCGAGATATTGGATATTGAGCTGGAAAAAAGTACGGATCACTTTGTCATTGGCCGGCAGTCCGTCAAACAAAGACAAGTTCCCGCTTTCGTCCACACCGAAATAAGCGCTCTGCTTGCATTTCGGCGATAAATCGTCGATGTGGCGGGTAAAAATGACGCTCCCTTCGGAATTCAGGCTCATGATCCAGTCGGGATGTTCTCCGTTCAAAGCCGTAATCTCCTCTGCGGATTTCAGTCCCAGCTCCTGCTGTTCTTCTCCGCACACATACGAACGCTGTATATAAGTCAGCCGCTGCCCGCCTTCGGAGCGGATTTGCCGGAGCGTTTGTTCCTGCTGGGTTTTCAAAGCCTGATCGATTTCCGGCGCTGCGGCTTGTCCGAGCGGAGCGGTGGCTTCCTTGTAAGCCGGCTCGGGGAATTCATTGGCAGCCAGCAGGTATGCGGCTGCAGCGAGCAGAACGTAGCTGCCGAATATCAGCCGTTTGCGTTTGAGACGGATTTTTTTCTTCAATTGCTTCAGCAAGTTGAAAACCATCACGGCAATCCCCTTCTATCCTCTGTTTTTCCTTATTGTGCCCCCCGCCGAAAAGCTTATACATGTATTGCCAGCGTGTCTTGATGCAGACTTGAACGCGAAATCATGACTATTCTGCCTTATGTAAAAGAAAACCCCGGCGTTCCAAAAGGAACTGCCGGAGCTGAAGATCATCCTTAGCTTGTTTTGCAAAAGCAGTACGGACAGGTTTACACGTTCATCCAAGGAACATTTGCACTAACCGCCTGTTTCGGTGCGCTGCGGCCCGATTTGCGGATAACCGTGCGTACGGAACTCTTGGATGTTTTGGCCTTTTTGGGAGCGGACGTTTTTTTCGCTTTGGCCTCCGGTTCGAAAAAAGAGCCGGATTCATCTTCCCGGTCGACCAGATGAATCCTCGCTTCGTTTTCCCCGGTTCCCTGTGCGGACTCCTGGAAACCGTCTAAACGGTTAGCGGCCTCCTGGGTCTGTGGACCCGAAACGGCATAAGCCGGTTGGGAGATCGGGGCGTACGGATTCACTGCTCCTTCTTGCCCGCTGCCGTAGCCGTACGGGGCAAGAAACGCGGGCGGGCAGATCCGATGCCAATCCGGCTGGCCGTAGTTCGTAAACGGCGTGTACGGCGATTGCTGAGCGCCTCCCGCATAAGGAACGAACCCGTAAGGAGCTGCCTGGAATTCAGCCGCTTCCGGTGCCCGGCCATGCCCCTTTTTCGCTCCTCCGCATCCGCAGCCGCAATCTTTCTTGCCCGTCAGCGGCGGGATAGAGGCCAGACCGG
>NZ_FNVF01000006.1 GCF_900107975.1 Paenibacillus sp. UNC499MF | reverse complement strand
TCCTCCGTATAGTGCTTGAACTTTTGTCCTTTTCTCGCTGGCATAAAAAATGCACCCCCTAGAATTTCATCGGAATTACCCAAGGGTTTTTCCAATGTCCATTCTAAGGGGTGCACTTCAGCGGATCGGCAGGGTTTCTTCTGTGTATGGCCTCATTATGCTTCCGGGGCCAGTTCATACGGCAGGCACAGCGGCACTCCCGTGCGCGGGTCGGTAACGATATCCGCATGAATCGCGAATACCTCGCGCAGCATATCTTGGTTCATTACATCTGCAGGCGACCCTTCGCATATCACGCTGCCGGATTTGATGGCCACGATATGCTGGGCGTACCGGGAGGCATGATTCAGATCGTGGATTACCATCACGATCGTTCTTTTCTCCTCGCTGTTCAGCTTGTGCAGCAGTTGAAGCACTTCAAGCTGATGGGCCATATCAAGAAAAGTGGTCGGTTCGTCCAGGAAGAGAATATCGGTCTGCTGCGCAAGCGCCATAGCGATCCACGCGCGCTGCCTTTGGCCTCCAGAAAGCTGATCCACGGGCCTTGCGTGAAACGGCATCATACCCGTTACTTCCAGAGCCCAGCCGATCACGCGCTTATCCTCCGCAGAGACCGTACCGAAGCCGCTCTGGTGAGGATATCTGCCGTAAGCGACGAGCTCCGTAACCGTTAAGCCCGCCGGCGCCGACGGATTCTGCGGCAGAATGGCCAATTCCTTGGCCACTTCCTTCGTCGATTTGCTGTGAATCGACACTCCGTCGAGCAGTACGCCTCCCGAAGCCGGTTTCATGAGCCGGGCCATCGTTTTGAGAATGGTTGACTTGCCGGAACCGTTCGCGCCTACGAGCGCGGTTATTTTGCCCTGCGGGATGGAGATATTCAGATCGTTCACGATACTGAGATCTCCGTAGCCGATGTGCAGCTCGGACGTATGAAGCCTTTCCTGTACTAGCGTCATCCGATATTCCCTCCTTGGTTTAGGCCGGCCGCCTATGAAATGATCCGCGTCCGGCTTCTTTTCCTTTATTTCTGTGAGTGTCCTATGCCTGAAATGTATGTAACACTAGCGCAGCCGCTTGAGCCGCCTTGTGTTTCCGGCACTAAAGCTTGCGGGTCAACAAGCTGTTCCTGTTATCCAACCGTTCCGGCGGCACGTTCTTCGCCCGTCCTTACGCTTCCGAGCTTGTTAAGCAGCTCGGCGCCGAATTGCGCCGCATACAGCTTGCTGTAGGCACCGCCCCCGGCGAGCAGGTCTTCGTGGCTTCCTTGTTCGGCGATGCCTTCTTTCGTGATCACGACGATCCGGTCGGCATGCTTCACCGTGGCGAGCCTGTGCGCGATAATCAGTGTCGTCCGGCCTTTGGAAAGCTCCCAGAGCGCTTCCTGAATGATCGCTTCCGTCTCGCTGTCCAGCGCCGAAGTCGCCTCGTCGAGAATCAGGATCGGCGGATTTTTCAGAAACATCCGCGCAATGGACAGCCGCTGCTTCTGCCCGCCGGAGAGCTTCACTCCCCGTTCGCCGATCATGGTGTCCAGCCCTTCGGGCAGCGACAGGATCAGCTCTTCGAGCTGGGCTCTTTTCGCCGCTTCCCATATCTCTTCGTCGGAGGCTCCCAGCTTGCCGTAAGCGATGTTTTCGCGTATGGTGCCGTCGAACAGGAATACTTCCTGCTGCACGATCCCGATATGGGCGCGCAGCGACTGCAGCTTCATTTCGCGGACGTCGATGCCGTCAATGGTGATGTCGCCTTCCGTCACTTCGTAAAACCTCGGGAGAAGGCTGCACAAGGTCGTTTTGCCCGCGCCCGAAGGACCTACGAAAGCGACAGTTTCTCCCGGCCGGATCGTAAGGTTCAGCCCGTTCAGCACGCTGCCCTTGTTTTCGTAGCCGAAGCTTACATTCCGGTACCGGATATTCCCCTGAAGCCGTTCAACGTCCCGCGCATCCGGAGTATCGGCGACATCGGGTGCCAGCTCCAGGATTTCCAGGTATCTTTTGAAGCCGGCGATTCCTTTCGGATACATTTCGATCACGGAATTGATCTGCTTGATCGGCCCGAGAAATACGTTCGAAAGCATCACGAAGGCTATGAATTCCCCGTAACTCATTTGTTTCGCCAGCACAAACCAGGTTCCGCACAGCAAAACGAACAGGGAAATGATTTTCATCAGCAGGTAACTGATAGAAGAATTCCAGGCCATGATCCGGTAAGCCAGCAGCTTGCTGCTTCTGAACTCACCGTTGTTGGAGGCGAACTTGGCGATTTCATGATTTTCATTCGTAAAAGCTTGAACGACGCGGATTCCGCTGACATTGTTCTCGACCCGTGCGTTGTAATCCGCAATGGATTTGAACATCTTGTCGAAGGCGAGCGACATTTTGCGGCTGAAATAAAGCGAAAGCGAAATCATCCCCGGCACGATAATAAAGGTCAGAACCGCCAGCTTCCAGTTGATGCCGAGCATAATGCCGAAAGCGCCTGCCAGAGTCATCACGGCTATGAATAAATCTTCCGGCCCGTGATGGGCGATTTCCCCGATATCCATCAAATCGTTGGTCATCCTTGAGACGAGATGCCCCGTCTTGTTGTTATCGAAGAAGCGGAATGAAAGCTTCTGCACATGGTTAAACAATTTGGTACGCATATCGCTTTCGATATTGATACCGAGCTTGTGCCCCCAATAAGTGACGACATAATGAAGAGCTGCGCTGATCACATAAATACCGAGAAGACCGACGCAGCCCCATACGATCCATTCCCATTTGCCGCTCGGCAGAAGATCGTCGATGACTCGGTTAACCGCCAGCGGAAAAGCGAGCTCAAGAACGGCGGCTATGATCGCACAGCCGAAATCGAGCATAAACAGGCCCTTGTACGGTTTGTAATAGGCAAAAAAACGGCGGAGCATAAAGCACCTCTCTTTCTGTAAAACCTTCCTTGGCCGCATATGCGCGCTTGTTCTACTCCGTCTTGGACCGCGCAAGCAGATACAGGAAATAAGGAGCGCCGATGACGGCGACCACGATTCCCGCAGGCATTTCGGAAGGCTGGAGCACCCAGCGGCCGAGTGTGTCGGCCGCGCAGACAAGCAGCGCTCCCGCAAGTGCCGCGGCCGGGAGAAGAACTTTATGGCCCGGTCCTACCAGTCTGCGGGCCAAATGCGGGGCGATAAGCCCGACGAAGCCGATGCCGCCGCTTACCGCGACACAGGAACCGGCAAGGCCGACGGCGGAAGCGAGCAGCAGGAACCGCTCCTTCTCCACCGGAGCGCCAAGCCCCGAAGCTAGCTGGTCGCCGAGGTTCAGCACATCGAGCACGCGCGCTTTGCAGAAGACGTAGACCGACAATATGACGATCCAGGGAAGAAGCGCGATCACGAACTTCCACGTCGTTCCCCAGATGCTTCCGGCCATCCACGTGGCCACGAACTGGTACTTCTCCGGGGATATGCGTAAAGTCAGCACGATGGTGGCGGCGCTGATTCCGGCCGCCACCGCGATACCCGACAGCAGGAGCCGGGTCGGAGACAATCCTTCGTTGCGCTTGAACGCCAGCGTATAGATCAGCATCGCCGTCGCTCCGGCGCCCGCCAGCGCGAGGACGGGAAGCAGGAAGACCGGGGCCGCCGCCGCAGAAGGATAGAAGCAGATAAACAGCAGAACCGCAAGTCCCGCTCCGGCATTAATGCCCAGAATGCCGGGGTCGGCCAGCGCGTTGCGCGAGATGCTCTGCAGAATCATTCCCGATACCGCCAGCCCCGCGCCCGCCAGCATCGACAGCACGATGCGGGGAAGCCGGAAATCGAACAGAATCAGCGATTGTTTCCGTGTTCCTTCTCCAATAAGCGTCTTAAATAGCTCACCGGGAGATAACCGGATAAAGCCGATGTTCATACTGATAACGAAGGTAAGGACAAGAAGCAGAGCGAAAACAACGAGAATAGCGAAGTTTCGTCTTTTCCGCTTTCTCTCCTGTTCCATAATAGGCAGATAGCCGGGATTCGGGTACACGTTACAGCTCCCTCCTTTCTTTGCGCGTCAGATAGAGGAAGAACGGCACCCCGATCAGCGCGATCAGCGCTCCGATGGGTGTTTCGTACGGAGGGTGAATCATTCTGGCCGCCAGATCGGAAACGACGACGAGCAGGCTGCCCAGCACCGCCGAACAAGGGATGATCCAGCGGTAATCCACGCCGACCAGAAAACGCGTCAGATGCGGAATGATCAGGCCGACGAAGCCCACCGCGCCAACGATGGAGACGGACGCTCCCGCGAGAATGAGAACAACGACCGTCCCGCCCAGTTTAACGAGTCCGGTCCGCTGGCCCAGTCCTTTGGCGATCTCATCTCCCAGGCTGAGCATCGTAATCGAACGGGAAAGCGCGATCGCGCCCAGAAGCGCGGCCAGAAACCACGGCAGCATGACCTTGAGCTGAACCCAGGTGGTGCCGCTTACGCCTCCCGCATACCAGAAGGCAATATCCTGCCCGATGTGAAAATATAAAGCGATTCCTTCGCTCAGCGCGGAAAGAAGAGCGCTCAAGGCCGCCCCCGCCAGAACAAGCCGCAGCGGCGTCAATCCGCCTTTGGCGATGGAGCCGATCCCGTAAATCAGCACGGCTCCGCCGGCCGCACCGAGAAACGACATCAGAATAAGCTTGGAATAAGCCATTCCCGGAAAAAAGGCGAAGCAGAGCGCCAGCATAAAGCCCGCGCCCGCGTTCAGGCCGAGGAGACCCGAATCCGCGAGGGGATTTCTCGTCATGCCCTGCATGATCGCTCCGGCGACCGCGAAGCTCGCCCCTACCATGGCGCCGCCCAGCACGCGCGGCATCCTCAAATCGGCGATAATCTGATGCTGCGTCGATTCGGGGTTAAAATGAAAGACAGCTTCCCAGACTGTCGAGAATACAATGTCGGCCGCCCCGAACGATACCGAAACCCCTATTCCCAGTACGAGAAGGAGAATCCCACCCGTGAGAATGAGGGCTGCGGCCAGCGGACGGGTGCGAAGCGGAACGGATGAAGCCACTTGCGTTTCCCTTGCTGCGTTTTGCTGAATCATACCTGCCACCCTGTAGTTAGTATTTAGCGAGATCATTATCAGTGATATTGATTCTCATTATCATAATGTTCAGTTTAAGCGACAATTTTTACCTGGGCAATGGACAAAAGCAAGAACTTTTTTTGTACAAAAAGAACGGATTTGCACAACTCCCGGACGTAGCTGTTAAAAATGCAACGGCTGGAAAGCGAAATTTTCGCAAAGTACTCCATTTTGATTCAGTTGGACCGGCCGTATGGACTTGGGATAAACAAGCCGTTCTCTATGCCTGCGAATCGAAAATACAAACAAGAGCCTAGCAAGAAGGGTGGCCGGTATTCTTCGTCTGCGGAAGCCCCCGAATCAATTGCGTGGAAATTCCCGCACATCTCCAGGATGCTTCTCTTTGGGCCCACGGGCTAACAAATTGATCGCTCGAAGCATGCGGCAGGCTGTATACCAAACCAACCCGGCCGTATCCCCCCTTACACAAAAATAAGCCGCCCCTCCGGACGGCTTTAACGCAAATCGCTTCTATTATATATAGACCGATTAATGACCTTATGCTCATTGTGGACTGACAATTACAGGTTCAAGACGTGCCGGAAACCGGCACGATCTCATGCTTCGCCACATAAGCGCGCAGCAGCGCGGTATCCTGACCGGTATTTACGAAGCCGATATGGCCGTCCGGCCGGACCAGATACAGCGCATCTTCCGTGAATCCGGCTTTCTCCGTCTCGCGATTCCACGGAAATTCATGCAGAGGCAGCCGCAGCTCTTTCCCGGCATCGCGAAGGGGCCGCCCCGCTCTGCCGTATACATGAAGCTGCCAATCCATCGACCGCAGCGGAGAGAAATTCACTTCCGCATAGGGCAGACGGTCCCCTCCCTGCAGCGTTCCGGCTTCTCCGGCAGCAAGTTCGCCGCCCCGGTACGTAATCCTGATTTGGGAGATCAAGCTGTACAATCTTCTGCGGATTGCGGGACGGCGGAACAAGAACGGACCGGCATAAGGAAAAAGATGCTTTTTGACCAGTCTGCTTATCCGGCTCGTGGAGATTACCGCTTTGAAAGCCCGGTCCGTCGTATCCACGAGAAGCTTCGCAAATGGAAGACGTTCGGCCTCGTAAGTATCGAGAAGGGACGGGGCCGCCCTCTTCTGAATGACGGCAGCCAGCTTCCAGCCTAAATTTACGGCATCGCCGATGCCCGTGTTCATGCCCTGGCCGCCCGCGGGACTGTGTATATGGCCGGCATCGCCGGCCATAAATACAGTCCCTTCGCGGAAATGACGGGCAACGCGGTGATGAACGTGATACTTCGAAAACCACTTGACTTCAGCCGTACCGAGGCCGAGATTACGATGCAAATAAGGGTACATATCCTCGAAGGACAAAGGCTCGCGATCCCGGAAAGCCGGGGGTACGACACCGATCAGCCGGTAAGTTCCGCTGCTCCGCACGGGGAAAACAAGAGCGAACTCCTCGTCCCCGAAATTGATGCCCACATTGCGTCCCGAAAACATCCCGCCTTCCCCGTGAAGGTCCGCCACGTAAAAGTCTTGCTCGTACTTCTCGCCTTCGAACGGGTTATCCATACTTTTGCGCACCCGGCTGTGGGCCCCGTCGCATCCGCATAAATAGCGGAACGTGTGCATTTCTTCCCTGCCGGAATGATTTAAGACCGCCTCAACCGTTCCGTCCTTTTGTACGAAAGAAACCAGTTCCGTATTCCATTCCACTTCGGCGGATTCCGCTTTCAAAGCCTCGATGAGCAAACGCTCGTGATCGTCCTGGGGAAACGTAAAGACGAACGGAAACGGGCTCAGCCCTTCCCCCAGCATGCCGAACGGCAGCGTTCCTTTCCGTTTGGTTCCCGTCCAAATGTGTCCCCGGTCCACCTTGATGCCCCGGCTCACCATTTCCTCCGCCAAACCCAGCTGCTGGTAGTATTCCAGCGTCCGCGAAGTAACCGCCATCGCTCTGGATGCCTGGCCGGGCCCCTCATTTTTATCGATGATCCGAAACGGCACCCCGTAATGAGCGAGCTGGAGGGCCAGCATCAGACCGGTAGGCCCCGCTCCGGCAATAAGAACTTGTTCCATATGGATCTTCTCCCGTCTGAAAAGATTAGGATCTGCCTCTTACTCCGTTCGTCCCCATTAATGAACACGATGTTGATTAACTTCTTTATGCTCATTATAATCATGGAGAGCAGCCGGCTACAATAAACACAAAGGCGGGTTGTGACGATTAATGCACACATCCTTGCCGTCTGTTCATAAATTTGGGAAAAGAGGGATCGGATGCAGCCGGGCAAAGACCGCCGTACGATACGGACAAAAGAAGGAATCCGGAAAGCACTGACCGAGCTGATGGAGGAAAAAGGCTTCAATTGTTTGACAGTAAGGGATATCACGACACGCGCGGACATTAACCGGGGAACCTTCTATCTTCATTACAAAGACAAGTTTGATTTGTTGGAACAGAGCCTCCAGGAGATTTTCAGCGTCGTCGACCGGATTGTCGAAGGAGTCAAAGCCAGCCTGACCCCGAACATCATCGTATTTGACGAACCTCTTCCTTTTGCGGTTGCTTTGTTCGAATATTTCGAAGCCAACGGGGATTTCCTGAAAGCCGTTCTCGGTCCCGAAGGAGCACCGGGCTTTCAGAACCGGATGAAGCAGCTAATGAGAGAAAAGCTTTTCGAAAATCATTCGGCAAGCTTCATACCGAAAGACAACCTGCTTGTTCCGGCCGACTATTTCATCTCCTACCTCACCTCGGCTCACTTGGGCGTCGTTCAGGAATGGCTGCAGGGAGGGCGCCGGGAATCGCCCCGGGAAATGGCGCTCATCCTCACCCGGCTGACCTTTAACGGTCCTCTTTACGCGGCCGGCCTGAATCCGGCGTTGTAAAAACGCGGCGAACCGGGCAGTCCGGCGGGCTGTGAGAGAACATGTTCACCGCCTTCGCGGGAAGCTTGTAAACAGCAGAAACGGACAACCGAAATTCGGCTATCCGTTTGTTTGGATCGCGGCTGCACCGTTTCCTCTATAAATAAACCGCCAGCTTTTTTAAAACGCCCGCCTCTTCGGCGGTAAGCTTCCTGCCGCTGAATGCGTCCACCTGCTTGTTAAAAGCCAGGAGCACGGCCGCCTTCGCAGTTGCGCCGCCTCTTTCCTCCGCTTTGCGTGCGGCCGTCAGGGTGGCGCATAAAGCCAGCTCGGTCCCGCGGTCGTCGGGGGCGAACTTTTGGACGAGGGAGCACATCCCCTCGTAAGTGACGGCAATCTCGTACGTATAGACGGCCGTCTTCCGGTTGCCCGCCTTATCCGCCGCAGTCACGCTGATCTCGTGCTTTCCGGGCTCCTGGCTGTAGGCCGGTGCGCTCATCAGAGCTTGGGCGCACGGGTCGCCGGCCAGTCCGGACAAAGCATCCGCCGCCGCGCAGCGGATTTCGATTGTCCGGTCCACGGAGTAAACGGACTCGGCGTTAAACTGTACCGAGGGAGCCGTCTTATCGAGCCGGACCACGGTCTTTCCCGGCGGCGACTGGATGCCTGACGCGCCTATGGCGGAATACATGACCGTGGTTACGCCCTCCGCGCCGACGGACAGTTCGGCCGCGGTGCCGTTCACGGTCACTTCGGCGGAGGACTGGGCTCCCTCGGCAGAATAGCGCACCGCCGAAGCGCGGGCCGCCTGGATGCGGAGGACCGCATCCCGGTTCAGCCAGCCGTCCGCGTTAGGCTCCGGAAGCAGCGACGCCGAGGCTGACGGGACCGGCGTTTCTTTTTGCCCGACGAAAAAGTCATCGTAATACGCCGAAGCGATGTTATAGCGGCTCGTTACCGCAATCAGGCGGGCGTAAGCGGCGCCGGCCGGAGCCTTGCCGCGCAGCGTGACTTTCTGCCACTGGGCCAGCCTGGATTCATCGAGATGCGTTTCAAGCGTCGAAATCGCGGCATTATTGGCATCGAAGAATCGGAACATCAGTCCCGGCTGCCCCGATTCAATATAAATTTGTGCTCCCGCTTCGTAATCTCCGCCCGGCTGAACCGTGATTTTGTCGCTTTGAAGCGCGACGGAAGCGGTACGCAGCTTGTCGGTGATTTTCAGGCTATTGACGCCCGATACGCTCCTGTCCCCGCTGATTCCGTAGAAATAGTCCGTTCCGACAGCAAACAGCGGACTCCATCCGGGAATGACATTGTTCGCGACTCCCTCCTCAAAACCCGCGTTGCGGACAGGAAGAGGCGTGCCCGGCGGTTCTTCCGTCACTTCCCCGTCGACTTCCATCCGGTAAAGAATCGTGTTGGTCGCCTGATCGGTAAAATACAAGTTCCCGTCCATGCCGAGATCGAACCGGGAAGTATCCGCCAGCGTGCGGAATTCAAGGGTGTCCGGATCAATGACAGTCAATTTGTTGTTGAACAGGACGTACAGAAGACCATCTTCGGACCAGCGGAGCGGATGGTGCGCCCACTGGGTGAAGTTGAGCTGCGGATAAATCTTTTTGCTTTTGACGACCTCGTATGTCTGGGGATCGATCGCGAAAATATATTCATAGGAAGCGCCCCAGATAAGCCCGTCGGGACCTGCGGCCAGATCTCCGATGAAGACCGGTTTGTCCAGACCCGGAACCCGCAGCGGAAATTCGGTTATTTTCTGCTCCTTTACCGCATCCCATACGAATATCTTCGCTTCCGCTTCCGTAGGCTCGCTACCGAGTCCACCCCGGATCGTGGTGGAGCCGAAAATTTTTCCGTCATGGAAGGTCGTGCTGAGCACACTTTGATTTTGAACGACGTTGCGGTGCACCTTAAGTTCGCCGGAAGCCGGATCATACACGGTCAGCGAACCTCCGAGCGTTCCGTACCCCGAGATCGTCGAGATGTACAGCTTGCCTAGCCCGCTCGTCATGTTCACCAGACGTTCCTGGTCGTTTTCCAGGACTGCGAGCTTTTTGGGATTCGTATCGCCCGCTTCCTTAGTCAGGTCATACTCGAACAGGCTGCCTTCCGGATAGACGCCCATATACACTTTGGACCCGATCGGGTACACACTGTCCGCCTGGCCGATACTGAACGGCTTCGCCGTGTTGTCCGTCAAGTTTACCAGCGACGACCGCGCCTGCGAACCCGTTGTTATCAACTGAGTCGGAGAAACGGCGGCCAGGCGGTTGACCACGCCGGGCAGTCCCGGAATGACGGGCGGCTTCTGGATGACCTGTTTCGTGTCGATGTTGAGGTAAGTGACACCGCCGTCATAACGGACCGTAACGAGCGTTTTACCCGGTAGATCGGGGTTGTTCGTGAATTCGACCCAATCCGCCCCCCTCAGTCCCGTTCCGTATTCCATACCCGTCTCTTCCACCGCATGAGTGGCGAGGTCGAACGTTTTCAGCTTCTTGTCGGACATATAGTAAAGCTTTCCGTTCTGTGAATCGGCCGCATGCAGGCCGGTCACGTTCTGAAGCTCGATGTCCAGCCACGATTCCGTTTGTGTATCGTAGATGTATCCTTCGCCGGGCACGCCGCTCCCATCCGTATAACGCGCAAACAGATAGCGGTTGTCGATCGTATCCAGATCGTAGACCGTATCGTTTTTGACCGGCAAGGAAGCGGCAATGTCCGTCTTCGCGCCCGTTTGCAGATTGACGCGGACGATCTGCTTATGAGCGGTGCCGGCATAAACGCTGCCGCCCTGATAAGCGATGGAACGGACATACTCGGAGTCGAGCTGTCCGATGACGCGCCCGTAATCCTTCGTCTGCTTCGTGGCAGGGTCGTATTGGTAGACTTTGCCGCCCGGATACGTACCGACGTACACTCTGCCCTGCTGGTCGGTCGTGATGCTGTTCGGCACGGATTGGCCGTCGAATTGAGCGACCTGTACGGGGGTATGGGTTACGGGCGAATAGCTCCAGAGCCTGGCACCGCCTCCGTCCGCGGCCAGGAACAAAGTTCCGTCAGGCGCCACGGTGTGTGCCCAGGAGCTTTCGGACGGAGCGATCGGAATGCTGCGCAGCAGCTTGTAGTCGTCCAGATCGATGACGTTAAGATGGCCCGGCTTTCCTTTGCTCGTCGCATAAAGCACGTTGCGGCCGTCTTCCTTGCCCGCCGCGCCGTTGAATACGGCTACCGTGTAGTTGTTGGGGATGAGCAGCTCTTCCGGACTGCCATAAGTTTTCTGGGCCAGCTTGCTCGTAAGAGTCGCGGCAGGCGCATCCGCACCGGAAGGTTCGGCGGCCGAAGCGGCGCCGCTCCAGCCCGTGAGTGTCATCATCAGACTCATGAGCATGAGAAGGGGCCGGCGGATCTTTCCTTTTTTCATCATAATGCCTCCTTTATCCGTTGGTTGACAAGCGGCTTTACAATAAAAATACCGGGTGAACAATGTGCATAACTGTAAGCGTTATCATAAAATCATTTAAGTAGGTCGCGCGGTCAGCTTCCTCCTTTCCAATCGACTCGGAAGAATAACTTTATCTTTATCTGGTATCCTTCTGGTTTCTATAGTATCCAAAAAGGAAGATAGTGTCAACGTAATCTTAGTTATTTTGAACGCTTGATAACCTTGTGGTTTCCTTCAAGCACATTTCCTTAACTTTCGATAACTGTCGCGTATCAATACCACATCAAAACGCAAGAAAACGCGGACATGCGCAAAAAAGCATATCCCTTGCGGGATACGCCTCTTGCATACGGTCCGATTATAATGACTATATTCCCTTAACCGGTCGCTTTGATCTGCTTGCTTCTTAACTGTCCGCAGGCGGCGTCAATATCCGCTCCATGCTCCAGCCGCACGCTGCAGCTCACATTCCGTTTCTTCAGAATATCGTAAAAAGCGCGTACGGATTCCTTCTCGCTCCGCTGATACTGGCTGTGCTCATCGACCGGATTGTACGGAATGAGATTCACGTTAACCAGCGGACGGCGTTCCCCGATCAATTCGGCCAGTTCCTCCGCATGCTCCCGGGCATCGTTCACACCTCTAAGCAAAATATACTCCAGAGTCAGTCTGCGGTTCGTTTTGCCCAAATAATAATCGATCGCTTCCATCAATTTCTCTATGGGGATCGCTTTGTTGATTTTCATGATTCGCGTACGGAGCTCGTTGTTCGGCGCATGCAGCGAAACCGCCAAGTTCACCTGGAGATCCGAATCGGCAAACTCGACGATTTTGTCGGCTAGTCCGCTTGTGGAAACCGTGATATGTCTGGCGCCGATCGCCAGTCCTTTGTGGTCTTTAATGACACGCAGGAAATCGGACAGATTTTCGAAGTTATCAAACGGCTCTCCGATTCCCATTACGACGACATGGCTTACGCGTTCTTCCTTGCCCGCCTTGTCCAGGTGAAACTGGACTTTCATGATTTGTTCCACGATTTCTCCGCCGGATAAGTCCCGGCTTTTCTTAAGCAGGCCGCTCGCACAGAAGCTGCAGCCGATATTGCAGCCGACCTGGGTCGTGACGCATACGGATAACCCGAACTTGTGCCTCATCAGCACCGTTTCGATAAGGTTTCCGTCGGAAAGCCTGAACAGGAACTTGACGGTCCCGTCGGAAGATTCCTGTTTCACGTGTTCCTCCATCGTCTGGAGGACAAAGTGCTCTTCCAGCAGTCCCAGGCAATCTTTGTTCACGTCCGTCATCTCGGCAAAACTCGCCACGCGTTTGCGGTACAGCCAGTCCCAAATCTGGGAGGCCCGGAATTTCTTATGCCCGTATGGCTGTAGCCAGGCGGTCAACTGATCAAATGTTAATCCATAGATGGATGATTTATTCATTCGTACTCCTCTTTTCAGCAAAACATTCAGCAGGTTTCATCCTCGCCAAAGGGCGGATGCCAGCTTTACATTCTATCATTGTGCCAAAATTCCAAACGTAACACAAGGACTTTAGAACAGCGCCATTTATAAGCCGCCCGTTCCTCATAGCCCTATCTTTTTCTATTCGCCGAACAACTCCCGCAGCATGGTCTCTTTATTGTTGAGAAACTGCTTCATGATCACGTAATGCTCCGTTTCCTCGAGCGTTGTCTCTTCGATTCCATCGGAAGACAAGTGGTACATAACAGCATCGGGATAAGCCATCAGGATCGGAGAATGGGTCGACACGATGAACTGGGAATCCCGGCCGACCAGCTCGTGCATACGGGCAAGCATGGCCATCTGTCTCAGCGGCGACAATGCGGCTTCGGGCTCGTCCAGAATATACAGGCCCCGACCGCCGAAACGGTGAAGAAAAGCCGCAAAAAACGATTCCCCGTGCGACTGTTCATGAAGTGAAATGCCCCCGTACGAATCTTTGATGAGGGGTTGGGGCAACGAGAAATCCGCGTCGAGCTCATCTATATTCGTAGCCAGATTATAATAACTTTCCGCCCGGAAAAAGAAGCCGTCCCGCGCTTTCCTCACGCCCCTGGAGAGCCGAATGTACTTGTGAAGCTCCGAGTGCGTCGGATTTGTGGCAAAAGAAAAGTTCAGCGTCCCGCCTTCCGGATTAAACCCCCACGCCGCAGCTATCGCTTCCATAAGCGTGGACTTGCCGGTGCCGTTCTCGCCGACGATATACGTTACCTTCGGGTGAAAATCGAGCCTGTCCAGGCTGCGGATCGCATCCAGATCGAAGGGATACCGCTTCCAGGAGGGAACACTTTCCCTCTTCAGCTCGATGTGGCGGAGAAACCTGTCATCGTTTCCGGCAGGCATGGTGCATCCTCCTCGACTGCGCTGTCCGCTTTTTACGGATTCAGGGCTTCATGTATTGAGAATTCCGGCAGGACAGACGCCTTGTCCATTAAAAAAAGGACGCGTCAGACGCATCCTTCATTTTATCCTATTCATTATACCAGTATAACGCATATTCGGTCATAACGGAAGACTGGCCGATTTGACGCAGCATAGCCGAAAGATTACCTCTGTGGTACGTTCCGTGATTGGCCACCTGGAAAAGAACTTCGGCATAACTCGTATCCCGTTTGCGCGTATACGGGTTGTCGAGCATAAACCGCTGATCAAGATCCTGTCCCTGAGCGATCCATTCCTCATAACGCCGGGACACTTGTCTATAGGAGGCCTCAAGCTCCTCCAGGCTCAGCTTCTCGATTTCTTCCTGCCGGGAGAGCGCATCCACAGTGGCCTTCCTCATATCCACTCCCTCTAAAATATAAATCCAGCACAGATCCACGAAGTAAATATGAGCCATCAATTTGGCGACGGTCGGAAAGACGCTCGTCATCTCCTGCCGGTATACCGATTCGGGAAGCTCTTTTAACCGCTTGAAAATCGTTTCGTTCGCCCAATTGTGAAACCTGTACATTTCGACTGCCTGTTGGTTGCTCATCTGTCAACACACTCCTTTTTCTTATTGAATTCAATATAAAACAAAAAGACTGACATCTGTGTGTCAGCCTTTGATGTATAGATTCCGCATTTTTTCGATCCGCTGCCGGATGTCCTCAATAAGCTCGCCGGGCTCCAGCACTTCCACACCGTCCCCGAAGCTGAGAATCGATTCCGCAAGCCAGGAAGAAGGGCTGATAGCCGCCACGCTGAAGGTGACTAACAGGGACCCGTCTTCCGAGTATCGTTTGTCCGCATAGTAAAAGCGGTCGAGAGCGGCCGCCAGCACTCCCGCAGAAAATCTCAGCCTGACCGTCGTCGCGTCAGCGGATTCGCTGTCCCGCTTCTTTTCGGACGTCCCTCGCTGCGGGGGAAGCTCACGAGGCTCGAAACGTTCCTCCGAAAGCTCCAGCGAACTCATCCGCGACAGCCTGAATTCCCTGTAATCCGCGCGGGCACGACAATAAGCGTAGAGGTACCAGGCTTCGTGTTTGTACATTAACCGGACAGGCTCGACGGTCCGCAGAGTCCTTTCGCTCTTGAGATTGACATAATCAAAGCGGATCACCATCCTTCCGGAAGCCGCTTCCCGTATATGCCGGATCATTTCCAGCATCTCCTTCCGGCTTCCGATGTCCATCGTCAAGGTCTCGGCCAGGGGCTCCGTGCGGATCGTCTGGAGCTTCCGGATCGTCTCCCCCGCTTTCTCGTCCTCCCCGAAAAGTGTGGAGATGCTTTGAAGCACCGTGATCAGGGAATTGACGTCGTAGGCGCCGAGCAGGCTCCTGTCCAGCTTGTACCCCTCGATAATTCCGTAACCGCCGTTCACTCCCTGATGCGAAACGACAGGAAACCCCGCCGCGCAAATAACGTCCATATCGCGGTATATCGTCCGCTGCGAGACGTTGTATTTCTCGGCCAAAACCGAAGCGGACACCACTTCATGATTCAGCAGCATATAGATCATGGATACAAGACGTTCAAGCTTCATGAAAATCCTCCGCGCTCTGGAAGTTAATGGTCTTTCCTTTGTTTTCTCATTATAGCACAAAGAAAGCGGACCTCCCGGCCCGCTTTCTTCTGTTCATAAGGTGTGCTCCTTGAGCAGACCCGCTTCCGGCAAAAGCCGGTCCAGGTGAAAAATACCGGCGAGGGGGTTCGGCACAAAGTGCAGAAATTCGTCGTTAAGTTCCGTTTGACCGGGCTTGTGAATCAACCTTTCATGTTCACATTCGCGCTTAAACGTTCGACAGGAAATTGTTATCCTTTACCCGTCGTTTTGTTTATGCCGGATGAATGCATGACGGACTTTTTCCCGTAGGTCCCCAGCCGCCACAAGTACTCCGCGGGTCCCATCCGGAAATAGCGGAACCACCATGTGCTCGCGGCCATCTGGATCAGGAGGATACCCGCCGCCGTCCAGGCAAGCTCGGTTGCGTGAATGCGGTTCGGCCAGCTGAACAGCGCGCTGAGCAACAGGATAAGGAATGTCTGCATGAGATAGTTGGTCAGCGCCATTCTCCCCAGATCCTTCATTGGCGCCAGCAGACGCCGGACCGCTGCGCTCCGCAGCAGCAGCGTAAGCGCCGTCACATAAAAGACGCTGAATGCAAGGCCGCCCGCCGCAAGAGCCACGTCGACCATCCCCGTGCGGTCCATAATAGCTTCCTGAACATAGTAAGACGGAACCAGAAGCAGCAGGGAAACGGCCATTGCGATCAGAAGCCCCCGCCGGTAGCGGTCACTTTGCTGAAACAGCCCGATCTGTCCGGCCCACAAACCGAGCAGAAACAATCCCCAGATTTCCACAATAAAAATCGTAAAGCATCCGGCGATCGTCAGGACAAACCCCGTTAAAAACACGACAGCCGGTTTTATCCTAAAGAAAGGCAGCAGCAGGAACCCCAGTATCGAATAGATCAGAAGCGCTTCTCCCGGCTGAAAAAAGTGATGCACCAGACCGATCGCCAGCAGCAGCAGGAGTCTCCGTGTAAACAAAAGCATGGCGCGGTCTCCCCGTTCTTTCGCCCGGGAAACGAAGAGATAGAAGCCGACTCCGAAAAGGAAAGAGAAAATTACGTAAAACCGGTGGCTGACAGCTATATCCATAAACGTATTGACAGCTATATCTCCGGCAGTTTGGACCATTGTTGCAAATACCATCTGCCTGATATTTATAAAAATGATGCCGAGCAGCGCAAATCCTCTTAAATAATCCAGCGTTTCAATCCGTTTGTTTATTCTGGTGTCGGTTGTCATGTATGTTCTCTACTCTCTTGGATTAAACCATCCACTTGTTCAAGGTACGCACATAGCGCGAACGCACAATGAGGAAGTAAACCGCCTGCGCCCCAAGGAAGGCGGCCGACACCATCAAGGCGGGACCAAGCGAATTGGCAACGCCGAACCGGTTCATCACGGGACCCAGAACGACGATGGTCTGAACGGTCGAAACAACGATCGGCATAAAAAACAGCAGCGCAATCTGAACGGTCGCCGACTTTCTCATTTCGCCGGCGCTTAAGCCGATCTTCGAAAGCGCGCGGTACATTTGACTGTCCGCCGCAAGCTCCGTGTGCAGCTTGAAATAGAGAAAGCTTGCGGTCGATATCGAGAAAATAAACGCGATGAACACCCCGATAAACCGGAAAAGCGATGTCCCCTGCTGCATCTGCAAAAAGTTGTGGGCACGGGTCGATATGAAGCTGTCCGTTTCGCGTTTCTCCTGAAGCTCGTCGTGCCAGGCCAGCAGTTTATCGCCGGTAACCGATTCCGGGCTGTCCGATGCGGGCAGCTTGCCCGTGTTCCATTCCGGCACAAGGTAGACAAAGCTCCGGGAGCGGAACGGGCTATCTTGCTCGGACGCGCTTTTCAGCCGCTTAAACTCCTGATCCTCCAGCACGAGCGCGGCTCCCGATCTGAATATGGCAACCAGCGATTCCGCGTTTCGCGTCTGTTTCACCTGCAAAGTACCGGGGGGCAGGTCTTTCAATACGACGGGTCCTTCCGGTATGTCTCCCGCTCCCGCTTCTTTCGTGTAAACGACAGCGGCTTCCCCGGTATTTATGGCGCCGAATCGGGATAGTCCTTTGCCGAAAGCATCTGCGATCTTGTTATATTCACTCACGGATACAAGATCCACATAGGAACCCGGCTTCCCTTTGACCAGCGCGTAGAATGAGTTCGTTTCCAGCCGTTTGTAGGCCGCTCCCGCGTCCTTCAGCATGCCGTCGATAACCCTCAATTCTTTATCGGCGTTATCCGGGTCGTAAGATGTATATTGAATGGCCGCAGGGTTATTTAAATAATACGCCCGGTTCTCCTGCTCTAAAGACAGGACGAAGCCCGCGCTCATGCAGGATACGGAAGTCACGACCGTCACCAGAAACAGCATCCGTGCGTTATCTTTCAGCTTGTAGCTGAACTCCGATACCCACAGCAGTCTTGTCCCCCGCCACACTCTCTTGCGGCTGCGCTTCATGGCGCGGACAGCCAGCACGGTGAGCTGTGAATAAAAGAGGTACGTCCCCGCAATACCTGCAACTGCGGCAATAAAGATATTGGCAGGTTCCACTTCCCCGATCCGCAGTGCCAGAAAACCTGCGGCGAGCAGAATAAAACCGAGCAGGCAGAGCCAGATCGACAGCTTCGGCTCTTTTTTAGGTTTTTTGCTGCCGTTCAGAAGCTCAAGAACGTTATTTTTACGAATAAAAAACAGGGTCAGCACGGAAATGACGAGAAACAAGAGAGCGAAGCAGACCGCAGTCAGAAGAATCGCCCGGACCGGCCAGTAAAACGGCAAATCTTCCATTCCGGTCATTTTCGCACTAATAAGAAGAAACAGCTTCGAGAGGAAAACTCCGCTGAAAATGCCCGAAACGATGGAAGCTCCCCCGACCAGCATATTTTCCAGAAAAATCAGCCGGTTGACCTGGCCCGAATCCGCGCCGAGAATCGTTAGAATGCCGAATTCCTTGTTCCTGGATTTAAGAAACATGCTGATGGAATACAGAACGAAGAAAAACGAAAAAATGAACACGACATACGCGGCGGCCTGCATTCCGGCCCGGGTCATCGGACCCATCAGGGAGCGGTCGAGCTGGGGATGATAAATGAACACGGCATACGTGAAAAAGATCATCACCATAAACGCGCTGCTCAGAAAATAGGCAAAGTAAGCCCGGCCGTTGCGTTTGACGTTGTTAAACGCGAATCGAGGAAAGTTCATTGCTATTCCCTCCCCAGAAAGACAGTGTGTCGATGATGTTCTGGAAAAACGTTTGTCTGCTGTCACCCCGGTGAATTTCGGCGGCCAGTTTTCCGTCTTTGATAAAAACGATGCGCTGGCAGTAGCTCGCCGCGAGCGGATCGTGCGTCACAAGCATGAGCGTCGTCCCTTCACGCTCGTTGATTTCTGCCAGAGACTCCATCACGACGCGCGAGGCGTTGGAGTCGAGAGAGCCCGTCGGTTCGTCCGCAAGGAGCAGGACCGGCGAAGTGATGACGGCCCTTGCGATGGCCGTCCGCTGGCGCTGCCCGCCGGATATCTCGTACACGCGTTTGCCGAGAATATCCGTAATGCCCAGGCGCGCGGCGACTTCCTCCAGCTTGCGCTCCATTTCCCCGAACTTGCGGTTGTCCAGCGTCAGCGGCAGCACGATGTTTTCGGCGACCGTGAGCGTATCCAGCAGGTTGAAATCCTGGAAGACGAAGCCGAGCTGCCTGCGGCGGAACGCCGCGAGTTCTTTTTTCTTCATCCGGTACGGATTTTGTCCGTTGATGCTCACTTCTCCCGAGCTTGGCCGGTCAATGGTCGACACCATGTTCAGCAGCGTCGTTTTGCCGCTTCCCGAAGGGCCCATAATGCCGACAAACTCGCCTTTTCCAATCGTTAAATGAATATCGGTCAGAGCATGGGTCACGACTTTGCCCGGATACGTTTTATGAAGAGCTTTTACTTGCAAAATATCCATATTTCTCACTCCTGTTCCCGAAAATGGTCCGTCCGGTTGTTGTTCATGATTCAGCCAGCCTACCCCTACTGTACAAAATGCCGGGCCGTCGGGCTATGGATTTACCTTAACTCCTCCTTACAGTCGCTTTAAGATTATGTTCGGTTTTTTGTTCGGAAGTATTCCGGAGAGAGTCCGAAGGGGTAAAAAAAGAGCGCTGCACGTATGCAGCGCCTGTGTTGAACGGGTTGCCTCCAGCTTTGGCCTTCAGCCTCCGGTTATGTCCCGTGTCCCGGCTGGAAAATGATCCGCACGGTCGTGCCGGCCCCTGCTTCCGATTGCAGCTCGACGGCATGTCCGAGTTTTCCCGCGATCTCTTTGACCAGGTAGAGGCCCATTCCCGTGGATTCGTGGTACTGCCTGCCCCGCTGGCCCGTAAAGTAAGGGTTGAACACCCGTTTCAAGTCTTCCGGGGCGATCCCTATCCCCTCATCCGTAATTTCAAGCACGGTGGCTCTGCCCTGCCTCACGGCGGCAATCGAGACGCTGTCGCCTTTGCCGGCGGAATAGTTAACGGCATTCGTCAAGATCTGGCCGAGCATAAACCGCAGCCATTTCCGGTCCGTGTACACTTCCAGACTCTCCCCGACAAGAAGCTTCGCGGCAATTCCCTTGCGGATAAAAAGGCGCCGGTTTTCCGCCACCGATTCGCTCACTATCCGCAGAAGGTTCGCCGGCTCCACACGGAAATCTTCGTTGAACCGGTCCAGCCGCGACGTATAGAGCACCGTCTCCAGCCCTTTGCGCATGCGGTCGAGTTCTTCCTGCAGGCTCTGCATATGCTCGTCTTCCAGCTCACGGAGCGTAAGCTGCATGACCGACAGCGGGGTTTTCATCTGGTGGACCCAGCGGTTCATAAACTCGATATGCCTGTCCATCCTGCTCTGAGACTCTTGAAGCTGTTGCTCGTAAGCCTGCTCCTTCACGCGGAGCACCTCCCGGAACGCCTCGGCAAGCGGCGAATCGCCCGTTATCTCGGAACTGCCGGCTGCGGCGGATGAAGGGTCGTCCAGGCTCTTGTAAAGCTTGCTCTGCTGCCAATACCGGAACAGGAAGTACAGCAGAAGCACGGCAAAGCTGATCGCCATCCCGTACAGCACGATGCCCGGCGGCCGCCCTTCACCGCTCAGCCAGTAGAGGGCGGGCACCAGCAGCATCTGGGCCAGATAAAACAGCAGAAGCGGCTTGTGGTCCTTCCAGAACAGGCTCATATCTGTCCGGCAGGTGCCGTCCCGAAGCGGTAACCGGCCCCTCTGACGGTCTCCACAGCCTGCAGGCAGCCCAGTTCCTTGAGCTTTTTGCGGACGCGGGTAATATATACGTTCAGTGTATTGTCGTCTATAAAGTGCTGATCTTCCCACATCAGATCCAGCAGCCGTTCCCGGCCGACGACACGGCCCTGCTTCTCCATAAGGGCCTCCAGCAGCACGGACTCCTTCTGCGTCAGTTCGGCGGATCTCTCGCCCACGCTCACGACGTACCGCTCCGGATACAGCACGAGCGATCCGCATTTGACGGTCCTTTCCTCCTGTGCCTGGGCATACGAGCCGTATGCTCTCCGCAGATGACTGCGGATTTTGGCCAGGACGATTTCCATATCATAAGGTTTCGTTATATAATCGTCGGCCCCGTTCTCAAGCGCCATAACCTGATCCATCTGGCTGTCCCGGGCCGATATAAAAAGGATGGGACAGACGGAATGAGCGCGGATTTGGCGGCACCAGTAAAAGCCGTCATAGCTCGGCAGGTTGACATCCAGCAGTATGAGCTGCGCCCCCGACGCCAGAAACTCGTCAAGAACACGGCTGAAATCGCCCGCTTCCTTCACCTCGAACCCGTATTTGACCAGATAGGAACGCAAAAGGCCGGCGATTTTGGGATCGTCCTCCACAATGAAAATTTTATACATCTCAGCTTCACAACCTCTTCAGCAGTTAAATAGTGGAACAGCTTTACATTACCATGCGGCTTAAAGAGGTGCAAAGTGAGGGAGGGTTTGTACCGTCTGTCAGTTTGGGACTCTTTTTCTTTTTCATATTCTGTTTGTAAAAAATCCCTGCTAAATCCGCCCCCTTACTCTCGTTCTCATCTTCATCGCCGCCTCACATAAAAAAAGCCGCCGGTTTCCCGGCAGCTCTCGCATTTACACAGCCTTTCGCCGTATCAGAACGGCTTCATTCCCAGCGTATCCAGCTTCTCACCGGAAATATCGACGCCCATCCGGCTCGTAATATCCCGGTAATGGGCCGCACGGCGGGTCTCAGGCTGATTTTCTTCCAGCCCGTTGAGCACCATCGTTGTGATGCCGAATCCGGCGGGCTTCAAACCTTTTCCGGCTTGTTCTTTCGACGGTTTCCATTTGCCGACCATCACATCGTGCGCGGAAGGCTTCGGAGATTGAGGCGTCATCCAGAATAAAATCGCCGTCATAAAACCGACTTTTCCTTCGGCCGCCACGATTTCAGGGTTTTTAAGCAAAATGTTCTTGTCTCCGTAAATGATGGAACTGAACAAGCCGTAGTTGAAGTTCCAGCTGAGCATGATCGGCCCGCGCCCGTAATAGCGCTTATCCCCGAAGCCCGGATACAGCTTGGAGCTGTCGGGATCGACGAAGTTGGACATATTCTGCCCCGTTCTGCCGGCGATGTTCTCATTCCAGAACAGCCCCCAGCGCAGCGGTCCGCCCGGAGCGGCATCCCAACCCCCGCCCGTTTCGTGGGAAAGGTGGGCCAGCAGAGCGGCAAGTTCCCGCTTGCGGTTTTTCTTCGTTCCTTCTTTCAGGAAGGTGCCGTAATCCACGATTTCGGTTTCGATGATTTTATTCCGGTTGGCTTCCGAATTGAAATCGGCCGAACGGGAAACTAACGTTTCCGTCTTCCCTTCCTTATCCAGCCGGAAAACCTCCTGCGAATTTTTGGACCCTTTCCGCGTGCTGACCTTGTACTTGATATTCGCCGCCTCGGTTACGGCTTGAATAAGATTGTCGTATGAAAAATAATCGGTCTGATTTTCCTTGTAATATTCTTTTCCTTTGGCGGCCTCATGCCACTGGGGAGATCCGAGCCGATTGGGGAACAGTGCCTCGTAGTCCTTTTGCGGCAGGGCCGCTTTGACGGCCTCTACGGCCTTATCCGGGCTGTACTCCGGCTCGATGCCGTCCCATTCTTTACGGATTTCCCTGGAACTGAGAACACGGCTCTCGCCGACCTCAAGCTCGCTTCCCTGGGTTAACCGCTTATGTTTGCCCCACTTTCTGTAAGCGTTATCATTTTCATTTTTATGGGAGGAAAAAGAAGGTCCCGACTCAACAGCTTGGGTCGTTTCAGATGCTGCAAGCGCTTGCACAGGTGATAAAAGAATGGCGCTCCCCAGAGCAAGACAGAGGGCACGATATACAAACCGGGTAGAGAGCGGATATTTCCATTGAGACATAATCATTCTCCTTTAACTATAAATATTTGTTTGTATTACTAATCTATAGGAAAATGGATATTAATGTATATAGTCTTATAATCCTATCGAAATCGGGACCTTTTAACTAAGTAATGCGTCACATAAGCAGTAGGTTAACGTATTAAAACGAATGACTTTGTCCTGAAAAACGCTACTTTCTTACAAAAATAGTCCGCAGCTCGTGTTAAACACAAAAAAAACGGCAGCGGGAACGACCGTTTTTTGTGTATTTGCATTTAACCGCGGCTGTCGTGGCGGTACCGCTCAGGCGTTTTTCCCGTGTCTTTGAGGAACGCCCGGTAAAACTGGCTCGCGCTTGAGAAGCCGAGTCCCGCGCTGATCGCCGTAACCGTTTCGGAGGTTCCGGCAAGCAGCCGCCGTGCCTCCCGCATTCTCAGCTTCAGCACGGTTTGATGGGGAGTCAGCCCTGTCGCCGCTTTAAAGGACCGGATAAAATGATACCGGCTTTGCAGGGCGATGGCCGACAGAGTTTCGACGGGAACCGCGGATTTGTAGTGTGCACGGATATAGTCCCAGGCATCCCGTAAATGAGGATCTACTATGGAAGCGATCAGCTCCGTCTCCGACTCCGTTTCCTGCCCGCCGGCTGCAGGCATCCCCGCTTCCAGCATCCGCTTAACATCAAGCACCACGAGGCTTTCGGCGGCCCGCAGGCTTTGCTCGTTCCGGGAATTGATCAAGCCGGACGTCCAGAATCCGAACTTTTCTGCCGCCTCGGAGGGGTTCACGTCGAGCCGGTTCCCGCAGCCTTGCGGCACCGGAAATAGACTTTCGTGCAGCTTTACAATCAGCACGCTCTCCCCCGGCCCCGTCCGGAAATGATGCTCTTCGGCGGGACGCTGGAGCAGCACTTCCCCTTCCGCCAGGCGGTAGTTTTTGCCCGATTGCGTAAACTCGCAGGCCCCGCGGACAGGAATGGTCACCTGAAACCAGTCGGAGTGACGGTGCGGCTCGTTCACATATGCTTCCTCGTATTTGTACAATTCGAGACGGCCGGTGGTCATTTCCAGCTTCAAAAATCTGCACCTCCCCGCAATAGCGAAAATTGCTTGTTTGGATCAATATTCAGCACAATTGGTATCGACAGCGTCCCCAACTCTCTTTATGATGAATAAAAAGCTTACATGGAAGTCCCTTTCCCCCTAATTTTCATGAAATGGAGACGAAAACGTTGGATAATACAATCATTGAACTTAAAGATGTAACGTGGAAAACAGGAAACAAGGAATTGCTCAAAAGGGTCACCTGGACGGTGCGGCCTAAAGAGCATTGGGCTCTTCTCGGCTTGAACGGCTCCGGCAAAACGACGCTGCTTAATCTCATTAACGGCTATATTTGGCCGAGCCGCGGCTCCGTAACCGTGCTCGGGCACAGGTTCGGTGAAATCGATCTGCGGGAATTGCGGCAGTCGATCGGCTGGGTAAGCTCTTCTCTGCAGGACAAATTATACGGTACAGACAAGGCCCAAATCGTTGTCATCAGCGGCAAGTACGCCACAATCGGCTTGTACGAACGGCTTACGGACGAAGATTTGAACCGGGCCGAAGCCCTTATGCGCACAATGGGCTGTCTGCATCTGTGGGACCGCGAATTCCGGACCTGCTCCCAAGGTGAAAAGCAGAAAGTTCTTATCGCCAGAGCGCTGATGGCCGGGCCGAAGCTGCTGATTCTGGACGAGCCTTGCAACGGGCTCGATTTGTTCTCGCGCGAGAAGCTTCTCGAAAGCATCGGCGAACTGACGCGGCAGGAACAGGCGCCGACCCTGATCTACGTCACCCATCACACTGAAGAAATTCTTCCCGTGTTTGGGCATACGCTTCTGCTCAGGCAGGGAGAAGCCGTGCGTCAGGGAGCGACCGGCGAACTGATGAACTCCGCTGTGCTGAGCGAGTTTTTCGAAGCTCCGGTTCAGGTGGACAATCACGACGAGCGTTTTTACGTGCGCGTGACGTGAACGGGTTTTCCGTATCTGTTAAGCAGACGGCCGCGCTATTTCCGCTTTGCTTGGGCCTACTGCCGGCATGACGGCCTCAACACGCGGTGGTCTCAAAGCCAAGCGGACGAAAATACCGCACGGACGCAAGCGGTCAGTCAAAACCAGATGCGGATGCACCTTCTCCTGCCGTTCGGCAGGGACCGCCCTCTTACCCTTGGCTTTCGTCCGTTCCGCGCCAGTACTGGCGCGTTCCCTCGTCCCGGATCACGACGCCGAGTTTGGCGATTTCGCGCCGCAGATCCGCCGCTTCTTCCTTTTCCTTCTTCTGCAGCGCCCGTTCTCGCGCTTTCAGGAGCGCATTGACAGGCGGGCTGACGCCGGGCATATCGGGCACCCACCTGGCGTACCGGTCCCTGTACGGGTCCCCTTCCCCAGACCAAGGATAGCCGAACGGCTCTAACGCGGCGGAAAGGCTCTCCATCGGAGCCTCGTACGTTTCGCGGGCCAATTCGCGGCCGCCGGCTCCCAGAATAACCATTTGTTTGCCGTCCATAAACACGGTCCGGACCGCCTCATGAGGAATTCTCTGCACCTTGCCGTCCTTTCTCAGCTGAATCTCCTGCTCCGACAGGGTGACAAACATGATTTCCTTAAACGCCTGTCCCGTAAACCATAGCCCCGCTCCAGCGCCAAGCAAAGCGGTGAGGAGCGAAACCCAGGGACCGTGGAACGAAGTAATCACTTCGATGGGGCCCTGAAACGGAATCCAGGGAAGTTTAAGCGCCAGCCTCGCAAGGAGCGGGACAAAATAGCCCAGAATACCTCCGAGAAGGGCAGGACCGGCAAGCAGTATAATCCGCGACGGCTTATCGAGCCCGACCGTTATCTGCTGCTGTCGTGCGGGGAAACTTGTCAAACGCAATCACCTGCTTTCCTCAAAATAAGTTTCAGCGGGTACAGCTTTTCTTGCGGACGCAGCGTTTCAGGCGCGAATCAATACGCCTTTGACAGCTTCGCTCCAGACTTCTCTAACGTCCGGCTTAAAGCCCATGAGCATAAAGTTGCTTAAATTGTCGATGACAAGAGCAAGCACGTAAGCTTTGGCCGAAATTTTATCCGGGGCGACGATGCCGAGTTCCACACCTTTTTCCATCAAGGCCGTGAAGCCAAGCAGAAAATCTTCTTCGATCTCATACAGCCGCTGCTTGTAAACGTCCTGGCGGCTTACGGCCAGCAGAAATTCGTTCAACACACGCAGAATGCTGTATTCTTCTTCTTCGCTCGGAAGCATTTTCAATCCGTTCTCGACAAGCAGGGTCTGAAAGTTTTCTTTTGTAAATTCGTCAAGCTTGAAATAATGCGAAAACGTATAGTCCCGGAACGTTTCCTCGAAAATAAAAGAAATCAGCTCCTCTTTCGAAGAAAAATGATAATAGATGGCGGGTTTTGTGATCCCGACTTCGGCCGCAATCATGGAAAGGCTTGTTTTATCGATGCCGTGCTCCGCGAACAACTTGAAGGCGGCTTCGAGAATCTGTTGATGGGTCTGATTGTTGGACATGATTTTTTTCTCCCTCGCGGCTGTTTATTCAAATTTACTTACCGATAGGTAAAATTATAACATATCGCTTTCGTCACTTAAACCCCTCAAATTACCGTGCTGCATAAAAAACAAAAGCCGCCGGATTTCCGGCAGCTTTTTGTCCTCATTCGGCAAGCATTCCTTCTAACGCAGCAGCTCTGACAGTTCGCGTAAATAGCCGGTGGCTGTCTGCTCGCTATTTTTAATGAGCTCCAACAGGGAGATCGCCTTCGCCGAAGCATCGGAATCGTCAGGATGGCCGCCCTGCGGGAACGGGAATAAATCTTTGAGAACGGAGAAATGCCCGAGCATTTCGTTGTACTCGTAAGCCGCTTTTCGGAATAAGTCCGGAATGTCCGGGGAATTCCCGGCGATATCTCCGTCTGCAGCCAACTGCTCCGCCGCTTCATTCAAAAAACGGACGGCATGATTCCGCGCGTCTCTTACGACCGCGATATTGTAGGCATTTCCATTCGGCTCGATTTCTCCCCCGCGGAAAGCCCCGATCCATGCATCATACGCGGCCAGCCCTTTAACCGAGCCGGTGGAATCCTCTTTTTCTTGTCCGTCGTAATGCTCCAAAATCATGGCCAGCGCCCGGCCGAGCCGCTGCTTGAAGGCCGTCTTCCCCCCGCCCGCCAAAGCCAGCACGAAAATCTCCTCCATGACACCGCGTCCGAGCTTTTCGTATTCCAGCGTTTCTGTCTTCCCGCACTCGCAGGCATGCAGCAAACGCCGTTCGTCGTCGTATCCGTAGATAAGTCCGAATTCGGGGAGAAACAAGTCCCAGGCGAGCACAGGGATCCCCTTGTCGAGAGAGCGATGGATCAAGTCAAGCGCCTCGGGGAGCAGCCGGTTGATGCCGCGTCTGTCCATCGCTTCTCGGCTCAACGATGCCGGATCGAGCAGATTCGCATTCGTGCCGAGCTTTCCGCTCATTCCGTCAACAAAGGCGGATTGATAGCCGAGGTTTTCCAATCCCCTGGACAGGACACCGGCAAAGCTGTAGGCCGTCGGGCCCGCAATATGCACGCTGGACGGCACGATGTTAATCCGGAACGCATGCCCGGTCAGTCCCATCGCCATCGAATGGGTCATCGTCTCGCCCGCGGCTTTCAGCATCGCATAGAGGCCGTCCGCCGCCGTCGTCCAGCTCTGAGCCTCCGTCAATTTTTCATGATTCGCCACAATAACCGTCTTCATCTCTCCCATATCCTTTCTCATTCTTATATAGGAGCCAACCGTTATGCGGGTTCTTTCCTGGATCACTTTTTTTCGGGAACGGCTGATAATCTGGTACACATTGGCGGAGGAAAGCTCGAACAGACCGGCGATTTCCTGCGGAGAAAGCTGCTCAAAGAAATGCGACTCGAAAATGCGCCGTTCCCGCGGTTTTAAACAGCCGATGATCCCGCTCAGTATTTCCAGCGTTTCTTTCTGCGTGTACGCTTCTTCCGGGCTAAGGTACGCTTCCGCTTTGTCGCCTGCCGTACGGCCCAGCCGGTCCAGAATGCGGTCGAGATCGCCCCATTCCCGTGACTCGTCCCCCTTACTGCTCAACATCGGGGCAAGCTGCGAAAAAGCGTGTTCCCGGGCGGACGTTTTTTTCAAGCGGGTAAACGCCTGATTGCGTACGATCCGGTGCACCCAGGGCAGAAACTTATCGGCTTCGACCAGCTTGCCCAGATGCAGAAAAGCTTTTACCAGCGCATCCTGGACAATATCCTCCGCCAGAAAAGGTTCCCGGGTTATCGCCCGCGCATACCCGTACATGCGGGACCGGTGCCTCCGCACAAGCTCCCCGAACGCCTCCCGCTCCCCCTCCTGTGCACGCTGCACCAGGGCGTTGTCATCCATCTGTTCCCAGTTTTTCGGAACGGTTGTAGAGTGATTCAAGATAAGCACCTCGCAAAAAAGTTGACCTGTCATACAGACTCGGGAAAGGCGCTTATTCTGACAAAAATGACGGAAGACCCGATTTTTTTATTCGGTCTGAACCTTATCAAACGATGGACAGGGCCGATCCGGCAAGGATAAACTAGTTCAAAGAGCCGCAGCATTTACTGGTTTTGCGCTTACAGACATTAAAATCCGGGTTAAAAAAGAAAGAGAGGCTGGGCCGGTACGTTTGAACGGTACTTTATATAAAGGAGGGGTCTCGTGAAGAAGAAATCGGCTTTGCCGCTAATGCTTCATCCTCTGCTGACCAGTCTCATTCTGTCTTTGCTTACGGCCGCCATCTCGTTCGGTCTGGACGGATTCGAGCCGACGGTCGAGCCCGGCGGTTCATCCGCCACAATTTTCACGGCGACGGTTCTTTTTGTCACGCTTCTTTTCTTGTTTCCTTTATTTCTTGCCGTTTTCGGTCTGCCTTCTGTCCTGTTTCACCTGTTTTCGGTCAGGCTTCCGATTCGGCTTCTTCTGTATCTGGTCATCGGCGGCTTGTGTATGAGTATGGTTCCTTATTCCGCCCGGTATAACAGTCTTTTTCTTGCGGTCGGATTCCTGTATGCCGTTCTCGATGCCGCCTTTTTCTTCCTTCAAAAAAAGCAGCACAGAAACTGAGTTTCCGGCTGCTTATCCGGGTAGCACAGCTTAAAACTTCCGGTTCGTCAGACGGATAACCTCGGCAAGATCCGCGGGCTGTCCCGACTGTTCCTGATAAAAACCGTTCCGGACAACACGGTCCACAAAAAGGATGCCGTTCAAGTGGTCCATCTCGTGCTGAATGCAGCGCGCCAGGTAGCCTGCCCCTTCCAGCTCACTCGTCTTCCCGCTCCGGTCGAGCGTCGTAATCTTCACATATTCCGCTCTCTTCACGATTCCCGCGTAGCCCGGATAAGACAAACACGCCTCGGGCCCGGTCTGTTCTCCGCTCATGTCCACGATTTCGGGATTAATAAGCTCAATCAGGCCCTCCCCGCAGTCCATCACAATGACACGGCGCAGAATGCCCACCTGAGGAGCGGCCAACCCCGCTCTTCCTTCTTCCGCGTACAGCGTATCCGTCATATCATCCAGCAATTTAATCACTCTCGCGTTAACTTCCGTAACGGGCTTCGCTTCTTTCCTTAGAATGGGATCTCCGAAAGGAAGGATCGTTTTCACGGCCATGGGCTTCATCTCCTTCTGAATACTGCCTGCTTATGCGCCTTTTCTGCCGGACGGCTTGTGGACCCACAAATCTCCCGGCGTACAGTCCAGCGCGGTACATAAAGCGTCAAGCGTGTCCGCTTTCATCTGCTTGGGCGATTCGTTCAGCAGAGCGGAGATTGAAGGAGCCGACAAGTCGTAACCGGCCTTTTCTTTCAGAAGGCGCGCAAGCGCGGCACCGGTCCACAGCCCTCTTTCCGCCATGATTTTCCGTAACATCCAGATCAGCAGAACACTCACCCCCAGCATATATTAGGCAATGCCTTAATTATTTAGGTATTACCTAATATATCATATGCAGATTTTCGTGAGAAGACGACGTTTTTCGTCTTTCCGGCTTATAACTTCTACCATTCCAGAATCCGACTTCCAGACCAACCGGGCTGCGTAATCCTCATGGCTTTCTTCTCTCTCGTTTGTGTATAATGAAGTGCAAAAGGAGAAAAAACGGAACGAGGATCTGTGACGTTTTTCACCTTTGTATAAAAGGAGTTCGCCATGAACATAACCGAGCATTTTCTGCGCTTCTATCCGCTGCTGGCCGAAGCGGAGATGTCCGAAGACGGATCGTTTCCCGTTACCATCGGGCGGCTGGCGGACCTGCTGTGCTGTTCTTCGCGCAATGTGAAATTTATTCTCAGAAAGCTGGAGGACGAGCAGTACATACGCTGGCAGCCCGGGAGGGGACGCGGGAACTCTTCACGCCTGACGCTGCTGAAAGAACCGGAAGACGCTGTCTTCCCCCTATTCCGGGAGCTGATGCACAAAGGCAAGCTGAAAGAAGCGATCGACCTTCTGTCGATGGAAGCGCTGCCTGTTTCTCTGAAACACCGGCTGAGAACGATGCTGGATTCGCACCTCGGCTTTCAGGTCGAAGAAAGCGGCGGGGTCCTTCTCGATGTGCTCAGGGTTACGCATAACAAGCGGTTGGAGACCCACGATCCCGCTTATATTTTCACCGCGTTCGAGTCCTATCTGATCAGTCAGGTATGCAGCCGACTGATTTCGTACGACCCCGCCGAAGGCCGGTTCGTCCCCGGCCTGGCCCATGCCTGGCAGAGCAGCGACGACTGCACGCGCTGGACCTTTTTGCTTCGCAAGGGAGTCCGCTTTCATCACGGCCGCCGCCTGACGGTTCAGGACGTGCTGTTCACCGTGCGGAGACTGAAGCGGCTGCCCCATTCGGCGTGGCTGTGCGAAGATATCGGTGAAATCGAGACGGACGGCGAGTATGCGTTGACCTTTAAGCTGAGCCGAAGCAGCCTTTTCTTCCCCCATATCCTGAGCTCCGTTCAGTTTTCGATTCTACCCGGCGATCTCGATCCCGCCTCTCATAGGCTGACGGGGACGGGTCCGTTCCGGATTGCCGAACAAAGCGAACGGCTGATTGTACTGAGTGCGTTCGACGCTTACTACGGGCACCGTCCTCTTCTGGACCGTGTGGAGCTGCTGCTGCTGCCGGAAGATACGTCCAACGAGCGGCGCTATCAGATCAGCGGGAACGAGAACGATTCCGTGACCGCCCTTGGTGCGGAATCCGGGCAGACCGAGCTCAAAGTCAATGTAATCAATCCGGTAGCCGGTTCCCGCTACCTGCTGTTCAATTTCCGCAAGCCCGGCATCCATCATAACGCCGATTTCCGCAAAGCGATGAGGATGATTCTCGACCGGGCCGCGATGGTGGCGGAGCTGAAGGGCAACCGGATCGCTCCGGCGGACAGTTTCCTCCAAAGCGAGAGCGAGGGAGCCTCCTTCGAGGCTGCGCCAATCCAAGAAGCCGTCCGGTTGCTTCGGAAGTCCGGCTACCGGGGCGAGCCGCTCAAGCTCTTTTTTATGAACAAAAAAGAAGAAGCGGAAGAAGCACGCTGGCTTCGGGACCGCTGCGCGCGGGCCGGGCTCCCGATCACCCTGCAGCCGATGAAAAGTTACGAGCGCAGCAGGGTAGTCGCCGAAGCGGACCTGCTTGCGGCAGAAGAAGTGCTGGAGGACGACCTGGAGTGGGGCTTGATCAGCTACTACAAGAACCGCTCCAACTACCTCCATCACTTGCTCACCGAGGAGCAGATCGGCCTGCTGGACCGGATCCTGGACGGTTTCACCGGATTTCCCGAACCTTCCAGGATGAAGCTGCTCCGGGAAGCCGAGCGAACCTTGATAGACAACGACTGGCTGCTCTTCGGCTGCCATGTGATCAAAAAAGTCCATCTTCACGACTCTTTGCAAGGCAGGCAGATGGATTCGTTCGGGCTTATCGACATCTCGAAGGTGTGGATTCAACCATCACCCTCGCAAACCGGTGTCTGGCCGTTATAAGAGGACTCCTGAAATTCATAGCTCTCGACGCTTTATTTTTGTTCAATATACTTTTAACCGGTACGAGACGATTTGGGCCGCCGCCGGCCATCCCAAGGCGGTTTTTCAGCTAACGGCCGATGACCTGGTTTCTTTTACCCAAGGAGAACTTGTTTCCGTGAAATAGCCGTTAACCCGTTTAGATGAACCTCATAAACAAAAGAGAAACCCGCTGTCTCATCGGACAGCGGGTTCCCAGCATTCGGATGAGCCCCTCAGGGCTCATCTTTTTTACGGCTGCGTGCCGTTCTTGTCCTCTTTGCCGCGCCCCCGGTCGGTCCGGGCATCGATTTCTTTAATCAGCCGGCACAGTTTGTTCAGCGAGCTGTCCAGTTTATCCAGCTTTTCGCCCATCGTCTGCAGCACGTAACGGAGCAGAACGAAACAGAGCGTAACCGGAAAGCCGACATTCGTCACCAGAGACACCAGACTTTCGGCAGTCAGATCCATCCTTTTTTTCCTCCTTTCCGTCTCATTTTGTAGGTAAAAAATGTGTCTTTTTTACAACAAATGAGGTATAATAAAGAGAGGAAAACAGGAACATATGTTCTATTTTCGGTTGTAAAAAGCCGACTGGAATTACCCTATTAGATAAAGACGAAGGGGTGATTTTTTATGTCTCAGCAGTCTACTTTGGTGGAGAAATACAGAAAGGAAGTGTATCGGATCGGGTGGCGCATCCAGTATAAAGCCCGGGTGCTCAGCAACCGCGAATATGCGGTGTCGGACAACGGCTGGGCCTTTACGGCCGGGGGCTTCGCCGAAAGTTCGGACAGCAAGCTGGACACGCTCGCCATGATCCAGTCTCTTCCTTCCCGGACGGGAAGGACCGTACTCCACGAGCTTTATATCCTGGATAAAACGGAAGCACAGGTCGCGAAGGACCTCAATATGTCCCAACAGGCGGTGAATAAATGGAAAAGGAAAATGCTCCGCTTCCTATCTCAGACGAAGAATTTCTCCAACTCGTCCGGCTAAGCAAGGACGGAGACCCCGAAGCCATGCTCCGGCTGCTGCAAGTTTTCGAAGACGATATTCTGAAAATCAGCCGTTACATCCGGATGTCGCGCGAAGACGCCGTCCAAAGCATCGTGACGGACTTTATCGCGCTGGTCAAACAAAGCGAGGATCTTCCTCCTTCACCCCCAAATTCGGACAAGTCCTGATGAAATACCGGCGAATGGCAAAGCCACCTGAAAAGTCTCCTTTCCGAAGGAGATTTTTTTAGTTCCGGTTGTTAAAAGCCCCCCTCTTTTACCTACATAGATGAGAAGGGAAAACGAGGCGGCGGAAACGGAAGCGGAGTCCTTCCTTCCCGCTGCGGCTCCATCGGATTCCCGTCTACATTTCATTAGGAGGCTGATCGTATGAGTTACCATATTATTGCCAATTTCCCTGCCAACCGGGACAAAAAGGGAACCCTGAAAATGTACGACGGAAGCGGAGCGCTCGTCTTCGGTCCGGTCGAAGCACTGGGACGCGGCTCGAACGATCCCGCCAACAACAATAACCACGCCAACTGGAAGATGACGAATGCGGATACGCCTACCGGCGAGTACGCCACTTCCGTCATCGGTGCCGGAACGCCGCAGTCTTCGTACGGCCCGTACAGCCGGGTCAATCTCGATCCGACGAGCGGCAACGCGCTTATCGCGGAGAATAACGGCCGTTTCGGCTTTATGATCCACGGCGGCGACGCATCCACGGACTCTTCCGCTTCGTGGTATCCGCTCAGACCCACTTACGGCTGTATCCGTCTGTCCAACAGCAACCAGAATGCGCTGATCAACAAAATCAAATCCGTCGGCGGCAGCGGCAAGCTGACCGTAAACAATATCTGACGGCCAAAAAAGGCGGGGAGCATCCCCCGCCTTTTTGCCCTGTTTTCGTCATGCGCCGCCGCTGACCGCATGATCCGCCCCGACCGCTTCGGACAGGCTGCCGAACCCGTCCCGCTTCAGCAGGTCCAGCAGCTCGCTGCTGCATGCCCGGTTGATGCCGGGTCCTTTATAAATAAAGGACGTATAGATTTCAACGAGGGAGGCGCCCGCACGGATTTTATCGTACACATCACGGGCCGTGAAGATTCCGCCCGAACCGATGATTTTCAGCGTTCCCCCGCTCTGCTTATAAATACGGCGGATAATCTCCGTCGATTTCAGGTGCAGCGGCTTTCCGCTGAGCCCGCCGGTTTCCTCCCTGTGAGGATGAGTGAGCCCGCTCCGCGTCACGGTCGTATTGGCCGCTATGACGCCAGGTATCCCGTGCTTCATGATTTTGCCGATCATGTTTTCGAGCTCATCCACGTCCATATCCGGCGCAATTTTTACAAATATGGGCTTGTCCCCACGATGACGGGCATTCAGTCGCTCCGCCTCCGCCGTAATGCGGATCAGCAGTTCATCGAGCTCGCTCCCGTGCTGAAGCTTACGGAGATCGGGCGTATTGGGCGAGCTGATATTGATGATAAAAAAGTCCGCGTACGGATACAGGGAACGAAGACACTTCGTATAGTCTTCATGCGCTTTCTCGTTGGGCGTCTGTTTGTTTTTGCCGATGTTGATGCCCAACGGAATTTTAAGAACGTGGCAGCTCTCCAGCCGTTCCTTCATGGCGTGGATACCCCCGTTGTTGAAGCCCATCCGGTTAATCAGAGCCTCGTCGTCGGGCAGACGGAACAGACGCGGGCGGTCGTTGCCCGCTTGACCGACGGGCGTGACGCTGCCTACTTCCATAAACCCGAAGCCCATCGAAGAAAGCGCGGGCACCGCCCGGGCATCTTTGTCCAGACCCGCAGCAAGACCGATCGGACTGGGAAAACGGATTCCCAGCATTTCGCTGGTCAGCCGGGGCTCCTCCCTGACTCCGTACAGCTTTTCAAGCAGATACAGAAGTCCAGGCTGCCGCTGAATTCTCTGCAAATTCCGCAAAACGAAGTCATGAGCTTCCTCAGGCTCCATTCTAAAGAGCATGGGCTTCACCAAGGCTTCATAAATCAACTGATTTCCTCCCCTTTTCAGACGAACCGCGAGGCCGGAGGCGACTGTGCAGGCCGGCTCCGCTAATAACGGTCAGGCGGTACCGTGAAGCTGCAGGTACGTGCCGATCCTGTCGAGCAGATCCTCCCTGTCCCCCTCAGTCCTCATGTATGCCACAATATCCCGGATGCCCGCTACCGAATAGATGTTGACATCGTAGGTCAAGGCGGCTTCCTCAAGCGCAGAGAGGCGCCCCTCCTGCCCCTTTTCCTCCCTATCCAGCGCGACCAGGAAAGCCGAGAGCCGCCCGCCCTGGCTTTCGATCAATTCTTTCGTATCTTTGATCGTTCTGCCCGAGGTCAGCACATCGTCTACCGCCAGCACGTTTTTGCCCGCGATTCCGGACCCGATGATATTTCCGCCTTCCCCGTATGCCTTCGGTTCCTTGCGGTTAAAAGCGAAATTCGCGTTAATTCCGTGTCCGCTGAACAAAGCGAGCGCAGTCGCAAGCGAGATCGGGATCCCTTTGTACGCCGGCCCGAAAATCACGTCATACTCGATTTGTTCCCTTACTATCGTCGAGGCGTAAAACGAACCCAGTGCCGTTAATTTCCTGGAATCGTCGAACGAGCCGAAATTAAAGAAATAAGGGCTGACCCGTTTCGATTTTAAAATAAATTCACCGAACCGGATGATGCCTTCGTCCACAACAAATTTGGAAAACGATTCTCTCGTTTGTTCCACACGTTCTCCCTCCGGTTTCTTATAAAGTTGTGCCTGCAGCCCGTGCCCTTCCATCAACCGCTTCATCAGGTCAAGGTTTCCTGCCGGCTTAAATTCGTAAACGCCTTCTGCTGCAGCCTATCTCCCAGTTCACCTCTGCCGAGCAGCTTGATTTCTTTGGCGATCAGCCACTCGTCGTCATAGAACTGGTCGAGGTAGTTCGTTCCCGCGTCGGGTATGATCGCGACAGCGGAAGAATCTTCGCTGTGCCTGAGCCAGGCCAGCGCGGTGAACACGGTAAGTCCGCCCGAGCCGCCTATCAGAATGCCGTGATCGCGTGCCAGCAGGCGGCAGACGGAGATGGCTTCCTGATCGCTCGACAGGCTTACCGCATCGAGCACGGACGTATCCGTGTTCGCGCTTCTCCAGCTGAGGCCGACTCCGTTGATCAGGTAAGGCGAAAACGGCTGGCCGAACACGGCGGATCCCGTCACGTCGCAGGCAACCACGCGCATATGCGGTTTGTGTTCTTTCACAAATCTTCCGATTCCGCAGAGATGGCCGCCCGTACTGACGGCCCCTACGATCGAATCGACCGGAAGGTCCGCAATCTCCTTCGCCGTCGTCTCCGCATGATAGGCCGGATTGGACGGATTGTCGTACTGGTTCGACCAGAAGGCGCCGGGATACTTGTCCAGCAGCTGCTGAACGCGATTGAGCCGGGCTCTCTGAAATCCGCCTTCCGGAGCGGGTGTCGTGACCATGTCGACCTCGGCTCCGTACGCCTGGTACCATTTCAGCAGGCTGGCGCTCACTTTCGGATCGACGACGATAATGACTTTAAATCCGTAAACCGCCCCCAGCATCGCCAGGGATTTGCCGAGATTGCCGGATGTGGATTCGATCAGGACGGAGCCGGGGCGGATTTTGCCTTCCGCCATGGCCGCTTTGACCAGTCCGAGCGCCGTTCTGTCCTTTATGCTGAAGTTCGGATTGAAATAATCGAGCTTGAGATAAAGCTTTTTGCCGGACGGGACAAGTTTGTCGTCCAGCGAGACGACCGGCGTGTTTCCAATACACTCCGTAATATCGGTATGAATCATCATTTCACCCCACGATTTTGATTTGGCTCGTATCTGCCCTGGTAAGGCGTACGCACTCTTCCCGGGTTACGAGAACCGGATCTTCGACGTGCAGCGCACCCAGGTCGAATTCGTAATACGGCGTTTCTATGGAAAGTACCATCCCCTCTTCGATCACATCCTCGCTGCCCGGAGCCAGGATAGGCAGCTCGTAAGGCTCAAGGCCGATACCATGACCGACGTGGTGCCTTCTGTAAGCGGAAAACCCGGCTTCGTGCACCGCATTCATCGTCAGATGAAAAACGTCGCCGCCCGTCATCCCCGGCCTTACCTGCCGGATGGCTTCCTGCTGCCCGGTGTACAAAGCATCATACTTTGTATACTCGGGTTTAAGCGTCTTGTAGGCGACTACCCTCGCGATATCCGCCCAATAACCGTCGCAGACGATATCGCAGTCGAACCAGAGCAGATCCCCCGGCTGCAGCCGGATATCCCGGCTCGGCCTGCGCTGGCCGCCTACCGCATGCCGGCCCGCTTTGATCATGGGCAGAACGGCAAGTCCGCCCCGGGCGGCGACGGCGGTTGAAAAGACGGCCGCGATCTCATGCTCGGTTATGCCTTCGCGAAGCTCATGAATGACCTGACCGATCGCATAGTCGATGCAGTCGGCCGAATACGCGAGGGCATCGGTTTCCGCCTGCGTCTTCACGGCCCTTACCTGCCGGAGAAGGGCGGCGCCTTCGATGAATTCCCCCTGCGGATGCCTGCCGCGAATCGAGCCGAATAAGGAGGCCGTAATCCCGTCTTCGTCCAGCGCAACCCGATCGGCGGTCAGATTCAGACGGGCGAGCAGAACCGCCAGCGCTTCCTCCGGACCGGCCTGGCTCTTCTGCACGTCCGACAAATATTTCAGCCGCTCTTCTTCTACAGGCAATGATCCCCCGCCCGGATGTTCCCGGTAAAATGTGCCGTACGTCACGACCTGCCCGATGTTCGAGCGGGCATCGAGGATTTGGTCGATTTCGCCCACGGAGTGCACGACATGCACCTCTTCGGGCGAATCCGCCGTTACGACCGCGTAGCACTGCCCACGGTACGGATTCAATGTTTTCACAACCGGCTCGAATCCGGTCAAATACCGGATATTTTCTTTGGTCGTCGCTATGACCGCCGCCAAATTATGTTCCTTCAGCTTCGCTTGAAGCCGCTGCGCATTGTACAGCATGGCTCACCTCGTATCGGTTTCGGATTCGGTTTCGTTCTTGATCGCCCGGACCAGGTCCGCTACGGCGGGAGCCAGCAGTTCATGCCGGTCCATCTCGATCCAGCCCGCTTCGCTGATCTCCGAGCACGGGGCGATTTCCCCGTTCCAGTCCGCTTCGTAGCAGAGAAGTTCGACCTGCGCGTCTTCCTTGTAGGCGGCGCCGATCACCGTTCTCACATACACGATGCTATCTGGAAGAAGGTCTATGTCCAGTTCTTCTTTCAGCTCTCTTCTCAGTGCGGTCTCCGGGTCTTCCCCCGCCTCGATTTTACCGCCGGGCAGGTACCACCGCTCATTGTCTCTGACACGGACAAGCAGCAGCCTGGCTGCATCCCTTTTTACGAGGCACGCGCATCTAATCCGCTTTGTTTGCACGAGCCAGTACCCTGTCTACCATCGACAGCATCCCGCTTTTGTCGTAATGAAGATAGTGGCCGGCCGCAATTCTCATGGGGTCCCCCGCATGGAAAAATTCATACACTAGCTGACGCTGCCCGAAGCCGTCGCCGGAGGCGTCCCAAGCCAGATTCAGAAGCTTCGATCGGGCCGCCGCGTCCGTCTCTCCCGTAGACAGCGAGACGGCCAGCCCGCTCAGCTCCTCGGCCAAAAAGTCCTCGTAATGAGGAGTCGACAGCATAGAGCCAGCTGCCAGGGATTGAATCGTTTTCACCATTTTTTCGTACATTTTGGGAAAATTGTAGCGGATCGCCTGTATGGCGTTAATGCTCGGCGTTTGTACACCCTCGTGACTGACAGTAGAGTCGGCTTCGCTCAACAGAATGCTTGCCCGCAGAAGTTCGACGTAGGAGGTCATCTCTCCCAGCTTCTCCTGGATATTTACGAATCCGTCCAGCTTCAGCATCCCGGCAAGTTTGACGGCGATTCCCGTCAGAAGCTCCGCCTTGGACAAGCCGCGCACGATTCCCTGATGCCCCGTATGATTCCGGGCAAAGGTTTTGTCGTAGAACAGGTTCGATTTCGCCACGTCTTTAAACACAAACACTTTATTCCAGGGGATAAAGACCTCGTCCAGAATCAGATAGGCGTCGATTTCGTCAAAGGAGTTGGCCAGCGGGTGGTCGAAAGCGTGGTAAGATGATTTCACAAGCGGTTTCCGGCAAATGATTTTAACCCCGGGATAGTCGACCGGCAGCGCGAACGATACGGCATAGTCCTCATCCCCCGGCTTTAAACCCGGCATGTTAAAAATAAGCAGCTCGTCCGCGATCGGCGCAAGCGTAACAATCATTTTGGCTCCGGTGACGGTAATTCCCTCTTTATCGTGAGCGACCACCTTAACGCCCGCATAATGGTTCGTTTGGGACCCCAGAGACAGCGAGCGGTCGATTTGCGGATTGATTGCGCCGTGTCCGACGAACAGGTTGTTCGTCTTGACGTGACGGTAATACGCCCTCATATTCGCGGAAAAATCGGTGTACGCATGTTCTCCAAGCAGCTCGCTGTGGGCATAAAGCGTGGCCAGAGCCGCGTTGATGAAATCCGGTGTTCTGCCAAGCATGCCGTATGACAAGTCCGCGACTTCCTTGTAAGACTTCGCTTTCTTCCGCAGATCTTCTTCGGTTGCAGGCACAAGCAGGCTGACGGGGGCATCGTGCCCTTCCTCGTCTTTAAAGCAGTGAACGTCCGGTTTCTCCTCCTGCAAATCGTAATAACGCCCGATGCACGCGATAGCTCCGGTAAAAGCGGGCTCTGTGCGGACATCAACTTTTACGCCGTTTACATACACGGTATTCCGGTCCTTCAGTCTCTCCAGATACTGGCCTTCGGCCGATTTTGCGGTAACTACCATGTGGTATGCCTCACTCCTGTCTGTTTGTCATGAAATTACATTTTTTGTTTACTGAAACATATTTGAATATATTATGACAAATTTTACTATATTTAAGGTTACCATGACGCCTTCTTCTTTTTCAATAGAATTTATGCGATTTTTACCAAAAAGAAAAGAAGATGACTTTTTCCGGCTTGGGGTTCGCATGATTGCTTCATATAGTGTACAATGCAAGAAACACCTGTTATCAAAAGTTTGGGTACCATTAGGAGATGTTTACATGGCAGAAGATGAAGTGATCTTAACCCCCGAAGGACTGGCTCAGCTGGAGCAGGAGCTGGAAGAGCTCAAAACCGTGAAGCGCAAAGAGCTGGCCGACCGCCTCAAGACCGCGATCAGCTACGGGGATCTTAAAGAAAACAGCGAATACCACTCCGCAAAAGACGATCAGGCTTTTATGGAAACCCGGATTATCACGATTGAACGGATGCTGAAAAAAGCCCGTGTATCCGACAATACCGATACGTCTACCGTTAAAGTCGGCTCTATTGTCGTGCTGAACGATATCGAATTTTCCGAAAAGGTCGAGTACCGGATCGTCGGTCCGGCCGAAGCGGATGTAGCGGATAACAAAATTTCTTACGAAAGCCCGCTGGGCGTTTCCCTGATGGGGAAATCGGTCGGCAGTGTTATCAGCGTGGATGCTCCCGTCGGAGTCATCAAGTACGAACTTCTTGAAATCAGAGCGAAATAATCGCCTTACCGGCACAAAGGGGCACTCCGCCCAGTCATTCGGATGACTGGACGGAGTGCCCCTTTAATTGTATTTTCTTGCGGTTTTACCCCGAACGAAATGCACCGATTCAGCTTACCTGAACGGTGCCCTTCCTGCACGAACAAAACCCGCCGATTTCCGTATTTCAGTGTAAGCCTCTTACCTTTCGTCCGTTTCAGGATGAGACAGGATTTTTTCGCAAAGTGACAGCGGCAGTATGCGGCATACTCGCCCAGCGAACGGCTTCCGCCGGTCCGCCGCGAAGGAGGAACGTGCGCGCGAAGTCCGCTATACCTGCCGGTCGGCGGGTTCGGGACGAAGCGCGAACCGGACGGCGCGGCTGATCAGCGGCGGCAGCACGGAGACGTGCCCCTCGCCCTCGAAGTCTTTGTACTCGGCCTCCACGCCGCAGGCGGCTAACGCCGAAAGACGCTCGCAAAGCTCGGACGCATTTTCCCCGCCGCCGGTATGATGCGACTTTTCCAGTTCCCCAATGGCGAGGAAGACTTTTATGTCCACAGGCTTACCCGTCGGCTGCCCGGCGGAGGCGGACAGCTTGGACGCGAAAGCCTGCTCTTCTTCAAGCAGCACCCGCTTGTTCCAGTGGATGGAAGGGCTGCCGGCGACGTAGCATTGGAACGCTTCCGGCCTCGCGAACAGCAGGTGAAGCACAAACAATCCGCCCAGCGAATGGCCGAAGATCGTCTGTCTCCGGCGGTCGATGCAGTACGTCTCTTCGATCGCCGGCTTCAGCTCCTCTTCGATGAACGCCATGAAAGCCTCTGCACCCCCGTGCTCCGGCCGCTCGCCGTCCCTGAGCTTGAAGGGCAGTTCATCCACACGGATGTCACGCGTAAAATCATAATGCCGCGCGGGATGAAACGGTCCGTCCGTCGGGTAACCGATGCCGACCACGATTGCGGGGATCACCCCGGTTCTCTGGGGAGCCCGGGACTGGACGCGGACGGCTTCGACCATCGTGCCGAAGACGGAGTTGGCGTCCAGCACGTAGACAACGGGGAAGCCGGACGCAGGGGGTTCTCCCTCGGGCACGGCAATGAATATCCGGTATTCCCGGTTTTCCGCGCGCGAACGCATCGTACGCTGCTCGGACCGCGGCATAGTCACGCGCTCCAGGACTCCGGCTGCCGCTCCGGACTTGTCATTCTCTCGATTGTCTGTTCTCAATCTACCTCACTCCTTCGCCTACCGTTTCTTTTTGCGGTTCCGTTCCGCCTCCCGGCGATGCCGATGCCGCCGCTTTATTGCGCAGATAGCTTTCATACCCGTAACAGACCGGCGCCCCGTTCTCCGGGTCCAGCATAATCCGGGCATCGATATGGAACACCTGGTTGAGCACTTCTCTGGTAATAATTTCGTGCGGATGCCCGGCCGCGATAATCTGTCCGCCCTTCATAGCGACGATCCGGTGGGAGAACCGCGCCGCATGGTTGATGTCGTGGAGCACCATCACGATCGTCTGCTTCCGCTCCATATTCATTTTCTCTACGATCTGGAGCACTTCCAGCTGGTGGGCCATGTCCAGGAAAGTCGTCGGTTCGTCGAGCAGCAGCACTTCGGTATCCTGAGCGAAAGCCATCGCCAGCCACACCTTCTGCCGCTGCCCGCCCGACAGACTCCCGATTTCCCGGTCCCGGAAAGCAGCCACGTTCGTAACTTCGAGCGCCCACTCGATCACTTCTTTGTCCCGGGGAGACAGTCTGTTCAGGTTTTTACGGTGCGGATAGCGTCCGTACGACACGAGCTCTTCGACTTTAAGCTCCGAAGGAGCGATGGGATTCTGCGGCAGCAGCGCGATATGCTGAGCGATCTTCCGGGTCGGAATCGAACTCAAATTTTGGCCGCGGAAAAAAACAGTCCCGTTCTTCTGCTTCAGAATGCGCCCGATCGTTTTGAGCAGCGTCGATTTCCCGCAGCCGTTAGGCCCGATGATCGTCGTGACCTCCCCTTCCTTCACCTCAAAATTGAGATCACGGAACACGGTGTTTTTCTCATAACACGTTTCCAGATTCTCCACACGTATGATACTCAAGGACGAACACTCCCTCTATGCTTTGGCCTTAAACAGCAGATAAATAAAATACGGAACGCCTATGATCGAAATAACGACCCCAACAGGCAGCTCGACCGGATCAAACACCGTTTTGGCGATGAAATCCGATCCGATCACCAGCAGCATGCCGATAACGGCGCTGACCGGCAGAACGCGGTTATGGTGAACGCCGACCAGACGTTTGGCGATATGCGGCGACATCAGCCCGATAAAGCCGATACCTCCGGAGACGGACACGCACGCGCTGACAAGTCCGATACTGCCGAGCAGAAGAATCCCCTTCTGCCTTTCCACACGGACACCCAGACTTTTCACACTGCTCTCTTCAAGCTGGAAAAGGTCCAGGGTGTACGCGCTTCTCCGTATCAACGGAATCAGGATAATGAGCCACGGCAAAATGGAAACGACATATTTCCAGTTGGCGCTGTAAATGCTGCCCGAAGTCCAGACGGCGGCCATTTCGAAATCTTTGGCATCCATCTTGAGCGTCAGGAACAAAGCCAGCGCGCTGAATCCGGCCCCGATCGCGATCCCCGTCAAAATCAGACGCTGGGAATCGATTCGCCCGTTTTTCCAGGAAAACAGGTAAATGAGAACGGCGGATGCAAGCCCTCCGACCAGTCCGAACAAGGGCATCGTCATAATCCCCCACCAGCCTGTTCCATGCAGCTTGCCCTGAAAGAAAAACATGAAGATAACGATGGCAGCCCCGGCTCCGGCGTTAATACCGAGAATACCCGGATCCGCCAGCCCGTTGCGGGTAATTCCCTGAATGACGGTTCCCGCGATGGCGAGTCCCATGCCGACCAGACCCGCGATAACAATACGCGGCAGCCGGAATTCGAGAATGACGAGATCATTTTCCGGACTCGGATTTATGCGCAAGAGCGTATGCAGCACATCCCGGACCGTAATATCGAACGAGCCGTTCGTCAAGCTTGTGTATGCGGCGATCGCGATGAGTCCTATGCCGACAAGGAGTACCAGCGTATATCGGCTGAACGATTGCTTAGGCATGCTTTTCCCCGCCTCTCGTCCTGGCCAGATACAGGAAAAACGGCACGCCGATAATAGCGGTCACGACTCCGATCGGCATTTCATACGGATAATTCAGGAACCGGCTGAGAATGTCCGCCAGAGCGAGGAATATACCGCCCAGCACACCGGCGCACGGAATGACCCATTTGTAGTCGATGCCGATCAGGAAGCGGGTAATATGGGGAATAATGAGCCCCACAAATCCGATTTTGCCGGCCAGAGCTACGGAAATCCCTGTGAGAATAACGACCGCGCCCATGGCGACGATCTTCACCAGAAGTGTCCTTTGCCCCAGATTTATCGCGACTTCTTCTCCGAGCGAGAGAATCGTGATCGATTTCGCAATCCGGAAGGCGGCGATAAGACCGACAATCGCGAAAGGAATGCAAAGCAGAATCAGCTTGGGGTCAAGTTGATGAAGTCTCGCGTTGTACCAGAAGCTTATGTTCTGCGATTTCTGAAAATACATGGAAAAAGCCGCCGAAACGCTGCTGAGGAACGTACCGATAACTGTGCCGACGATCGCCATCCGCACAGGCGTCAATCCGTTCGGGAGCAGCGAGGCAAGCCCGAAGACGATGCCGACCCCGAGCGCGGAGCCGATCAGGGAATAGAAAATCATATCCAATGAAGACGAATTGGGCAGGAAAATCATGCAGAGCGTAATGACAAACGCCGAGCCGTCGGTCACCCCCATGATGGAAGGGGATGCAAGGTAGTTCCTTGTCATCCCCTGCATGAGCGCGCCCGATATGGCAAGGAACGCTCCGATTAGAAGCGCCCCCACTACTCTGGGCAAACGGGAGGTCCGGATAATCTGATGATCGACGTTACCCGGATCGAAATGGAACAAGGCGTCCATGACCGTTTGCAGATGAATTTGTTTGGCTCCGTAAAGAACGGACAGCACGATGGTGAACGCGATGATCACCGGTGAAACCCATAAGATCCATTGGGGCTTTGCCAGACTTCTTTTCATATCGGATTACTCGCTTTGTGTTTGAAATTTAGTTGGTAAGCTTCGGAAGAGCGGCCTCAAGGAACTTGATCTTGCTGTACGACGTTCCTCCCTGAGCCAGCGGGTCTACGACGTTAACGAACACTTTTTTGTTTTTCACGGCGTTGATACTTTGCCAGATCGGATTTTTCTCCAGATCTTCCAGCGCTTTCGGCTGCTCTTTGTTCTCGTCTTCCGAGAATTGGACGAACATATAGTCCGGATTGATCTCGGACAATTTCTCCAGCGAGATCAGCTGCTGCGCCTTGGCTTCTTTCACTTCGCTCGGAACGGCGAGACCCAGATCGGTATAGAGCGAAGGGTTGAAGAACACGCCGGCCGGATAAATGGCGATGCTGCCCGCACGTACACGGAGCACCAGCACTTTTTTGTCTTTCAGGGAATTGCCGAGCTTTTCTTTCGCGGCGGCGGCGTCTTTCTTGTACTTCTCGATGACTTCTTTAGCTTTATCCTGATGACCGGTCAGTTCCGCCAGCACATTAAGGTTCGCTTCCCAATCGGTCGAAACATGGGAGATCGGGAGCGTAACTTTAACCTTGTTCAGCTTTTCCATCATTTCGGCAGGAAATTTAGTGGAACCGAGAATGACATCGGGCTTCAGCTTCAGAATCGTCTCCACATTCGGCTGTGTCTTCTCGCCGACGGGTTCCGCTTTATCCGTAATGCTCTTGAACATATCGGGGAATTTGCCGCCGACCGAAATCGCGCCGACCGGCTTCACGCCCAGCACGAGAGCGTCTTCCATCGATTCCATGGAGCCCGCGATTACGATGCGCTCCGCTTTGGCGGCAACGGTATATTCTTTGCCGAGGTATGTAATTTTGCGGGGTTCGTTATTGCCTGCCGCCGTAGCCGCCGGACTTTTGGTCGCTTCGGCTCCGCCTGTATTGGCCGCTTCTTTTTGCGCTCCGCATGCGGAAGATAGTAGTGTTACCGCAACCAGACCGGCTGCCACCCATGTTTTTTTCATTTTTCTCTAACCCCTCTCCGTATCCGGAAAAATTGTATTTGTTTTTGTATCTCTACCGAAAATCCATATCAATGCTTCTGGAAACTGTTCCACGAATACGGGAACCTGGTGATGGCCGCCTTCTCCGATAACCAGACGCAGTCTGGCTCCGCCAAAACCGGAGTCCGCAAGTTGCGTGTAGGCCTGCCTAGTTCTGGCCATCATGGCACTCTGAATCGTTTTCTTGCCGACGCCTTCCTGATCCCCCACATACATGTAAAACCTCTGTCCCTTGTCGGCCAGCTTGCGCTCCGCCATGTATTCGGTGAACCCTTCATACCAGAAGGAACCTGAAATGCAGCCGATTTTCCCGAAAACACCGGGATGCTCATAAGCCGCAAACATCGAGATCAAACCGCCGAGCGAAGCTCCTATCATTCCCGTATCGAAAGGTCCCGTTCGCGTCTCGTAACGAGCGTCGATATAAGGCTTAAGCTCGTGAACCACTAGGTCCAGATACTTTTTGCCGAATCCCCCGAAATCCGGGACCGTTTCGACCAGCGCCTTCGCGGGCCAAGGCGTATATTCATCCAGTCGTTCATGCGGCTCCAGCCCGACAAGAATCATTTCCGGCAGCTTCTTCTCCCGGAACAGCTCTTCCATACGGGTCACCGCCTCGTTAGAGGCCGTATCCATATAGTCGGACGGATCATTGACATACATGACCGGATAGCGGTGCTTCGTTAAGCCGTAAGACGGTGGTGTGTAAATGCTCAGCGCCCTGCCCTGAAAAACCTGGTGTTCCAGACTTCCTCTCTCTCTGCCGTGTTCCATGCCATTCCCCCAACGCTATCTTTGTAAAAATGAGAATCATTATCACTTAACAACAAAAAAAGAGGGAGGTTCTTTTTTGTTTATTTGTATTGATAACAATTCTCAATTGATATTGTAACCCACGTTCCTTTGACGGGACATGGACAATAACCGGATTTCATGCTGGACTATTTCCGCAAAAACAGTTTTTCCACTTCATCCAGAATACGTTCGTGGCCGGAAGCCGAGTATTCCCTCCACGGATCCGAAGGGATTTCGTAAACCCGGTTCATCCGCACGGCCTTAAGATCCCGCCAAAGAGCCGTCGCCTGCAGGTCGCGCCACCGCCGGAGCGTCTCCGATTCCTGGCAGACGTTGACGAGGAGATGGTCTGCCGCAAGTTCCGCGAGCTGCTCCGGATGGATCGGCACATTGATCCGGTCCCGCACATACTCGAAGGCCGGCTTCATGCCCAGCTCATGAAAAAACACGTCGCCCATGCTGCGGGTTCCGCAAACCCGGATCTCCTGCTTATGCAGGCTGATCAGCAGAAATGTTTCTTCCCCTGCCCGCTTCCGCAACCTGCTACGGAGTGACTCCACACGGCCGTCGAATTTATCGAGCCACGCCTGCGCTTCGGCCGTGCGGTCCAGATAGGCGGCGATAAGGAGCAGCTGCTCCCGCCAGTCCAGCTGCCGCTCCGGAATGTACAGCACTTTGCCCGCCTGCTCCAGGCGCTCTTTTTCACCGGGATTAAGGGTATCCATCGAAATGATAAGATCCGGGCGTGTTTCGCGGAGCTTCTCGATGTTGTGCTCCCAGTCTTCGCTGTACCGGTAGGCACTCAGATGGACGGGAATATCGGAACGATAGCGCTCGTAATAGTGGCCGGTCCACTTGGGATGCAGAGGGGCCGCATACGGAAGATGATGAATGGCCAGCAGCTGGCCGATCAGGTGGGATTGATGGACCGCGATTTTTTTCCTCCGGTTCTTCATATAAACGGTCGGCGAAACGCCCACTTCCTGTTTGAACTTCCGGCTGAAATAAAACTCGTCCTGATAACCCACGACATGAGCGATATCTTTAAGACGGGATTGGGATAACGCCATCAACTGCTTGGCCCGGTTGACCCGCTGCTCGGTCAAATAATCGATCACGCTCAGCCCGTATGTTTTTTTAAACAAATCCCCGTAATACTTCGGCGATACTTCAGCCATACGCGCTAGTTCATCGATCGTGATGTTCGTCTGGTAGTTATTTTCGATATAGTGGCGGGTCCGTTCGAGAGCGCTCCGGGCATCCTGCCGGGATTCGTCCCGCGTATAAGAGCAGATCGCATGGAACAGGTCAAGAAATCCCGCCTCGGCTTTCAGCCGGTCGAGCGGATCGCTGCCGTGCCAGAAGGTGTGAAGCGCTCCGCTCAGTACGGGGAGCTGCGGCAAAGGCTGAACATTAAGTACCTGAGGGCCCCTCCAGGTTCCTTTTTCGAGGCTTTCTCCCGTTTCATCCTCATAGAAAAGATCGAAGCCGGCGAGAGTAAGCTCCAGCCCGCTTCCTTCCGCCTTCATTCCGATTACCTGGCCGGGCAGGCATATATGTACGTTATTATCACCGAGGCGGCTGAGTGCACCGTCCCGTTTGAGCGTTCCTTCGCCGGCTGTAACCGCGATCAGCATGTGCGTATCGATAAGCCGGTAATCCATTTCCCAGCTCTCCCCGGCTTTGATGATTTCCACCTGACGCAATTTATAGGAAGCATTCGCTGCGGATAATGCTAAATCCGGGCGTATGTTTTCGCCGGTAGTCGGAATGTCACTCAATTCTTTCCCCTCCAATGGTGCTGGCTGTCGTTCCGCTCAGGAGTCCGTCATTTATGATAATGATTCTCAATATCATTTGATTATAGCAGATGTCCGCGACGTTGAGAATCGGTTTCTTTTGCCGAGAAAAGAAATTCATCCTTCTTTCCGAAGCGGAAATAGTGGAAAAGCTCCGGCACACTTCCTCAAAGACAAGTGCGGATACCAGCACCAATCGCCCTCCTTCCAGTACAGATGGCCCGGTCTTCCTCTTTATCCGAACAAAAAAAAGACCGCACATCTTTTGTGCGGTCTTTTTTAGTTCTGGCGGTTCAGGCATCTTCGCCGGGTTCGGTATTTATCACCTTGCAATGCCCAAGACTGCGGTGCTAAACAGCAGCGTATTTTCCCGGCAGTGCAGAGGCATGTGGTTAACCACCGCCATAAGACGCCGATCACCACATGCCGGGAGCTTCGCGCGGTGCGGAAAAGCTCGCCCCCGAACGACTGGGTCGCCGGGCCCCATCCTGACACTCACTGCCGCCCAACTTCTCTCGCGAGATCAGGCCGTTTTTCTGTCCAGTGCGAACACCCAGAGGGCAAGCAGCATCCCGATCAGGGACAAAACCGCTCCCGTCCAAGGCAGCGCCGTTAAACCCGCCTGGTTAATGACCATGCCGCCAAGGAAAGCTCCCCCGGCATTTCCGAGATTCAAGGCCGAATGATTAGACGTCGAAGCAAGAGCGGGAGCGTCTTTGGCCAGCGTCATAATTTTGACCTGAAGGCCCGGCAGCACACCGAAAGCGGCTATGCCCCATATAAAAATCGTGACCACGGCCGCTGCCGGCATTTTAACCGTATAAGCGAAAACGGCCAAGATAAGCGACAATACGGCGAAACTGCTGATCATCACCGGCATCAGCTTCCAGTCCGCCAGCTTTCCGCCCAGAATATTGCCGAATGTGACGCCGAAGCCGAACAAAACCAGAATCCACGTCACACTATGCTCCGCATAGCCGGTAACCTGCTCCAGAAGCGGAGCGATATAAGTGAATACCGTAAACAGACTGCTGCAGCCGATGGCTCCCGTAAGGAGAACAAGGAGCAGTCTCGGCTGCGCCAGCGCCCGAATCTGCCGGACAAGGCTTGATGACTCTTCCCGGGGAATGACCGGGATCAAAGCAATGATTCCGGCGAGCGAGATGACCCCCATAACAGCCACGGCTCCGAACGATGCCCGCCAGCCCATATTCTGGCCGATAAACGTGCCGAACGGAACGCCGATTATGTTGGCGATCGTAAGCCCCGCCATCATAATCGAGACCGCCGCAGCCCTCCGGTTGGGCTTCACCAGATTGGCGGCGATAACCGAACCGACGCCGAAGAAAGTGCCGTGTGCCAGCGCAGTGAGCAGCCTTGCCCCCATCAGCAGGCCGTAATTCGGCGCGATGGCCGCAACCGCGTTGCCGAGGATAAAGAGCACCATCAGCAGGCAGAGCAGCATTTTCTGCGGCAGCCTGTGTGTTGCGACAGCCAGCAAAGGAGCGCCGACGGCTACTCCGAGCGCGTATCCCGTAATCAGCTGGCCCGCATGCGGGATGGTGACGTGAAGGTCGCCCGCCACGTTGGGCAGCAGCCCCATGATGACAAATTCCGTCATCCCGATCGCGAAAGCTCCGCACGTTAAGGAAACGAGTGCCAGCGGGAACCGGTCCTTGGCCGTTTCCGTTGTTCCCGCAAGATGTGCATGATTCATGATGTCCGTTTGATCCCCTTTCCGCTGTTCAGTAACACAACGATCTATGTTAGCACGCTTGTGGAACAAACTCCACCCCGCAGGCCGCCGGTTGTTTATGAACCGGAAAGGGGACAGCAGCAGTCGGCCGGTATCCGGTCGGCCAGCCACACCTCGTTTCCGGCGTAATAAAACCGTATGCCGTCCTGCCGGGCCCTAGCCGTATCTACCTCGAGAATGACGAGTTCTCCTCTCCTTTTTCCCGCTAAAGAGGCGAAATGCAGCCCTTCGGAAAGATGGACATATTGGCGCGACATGGGCAGGATTCCTTGAGACAAGATCTGCGGGACTGCTTGGCGGTTTGTCCCGTGATAGAGTACGGGAGGCGGTTCTGCCGCATCGTATGTGATTCTCTCGTGGCTGTGCCCGTATCTGGCCCGGATATGACCGTCCGCAATCTCGAATCTCTGCTTTTCGGATTCACGAACCACTCTCTGTACATCTTCCGTGAGTATACTTTCGAATCCGGACACACGGTTTAAAACGTTCAAAAAGCTTCCCAGCGGGCAAAAACCTTCCCTGTCGAGGATAAGCCCGAAATCTCCGGGCGTATGCCGCAGCATTTTGCTCATCAGCTTGCTTAAGCGCATATCTTCTTTTGACGCTGCCATTGGTATCAAACTCCTTTTACGACCGCCATCGGCTTGCATTTGGCTACGACGGACGCGAGGCCCGCACCGACGACGCTTTCGATAATCTGATCCACGTCTTTATAAGCCTGAGGCGACTCGTCGAGGATCGTTTCGAGGGATCGCTGGTTCACGACGACCTCGTCCTCCTGGCCTACGCGCATACTGGCGGAAAATTCATCCACCGTGACAAGCCTTTTCGTGGCGCTGCGGGATCGTATGCGTCCCGCTCCGTGACAGATGGAATGATAATTGGCTTTTCCCCCGTCCGCGCCCACCATAATATAAGAAGAAGTTCCCATCGAGCCCGGAATTAAAGCGGGATGACCCGTCGTAGCGTACGGCTCGGGATTATCCGGATGATTTGCGGGAAGCGCTCGTGTGGCACCCTTGCGGTGGACGAACACCCGGCGGCCTTCTTCTTCCCTATCTTCCTCCCACGCATAGTTATGCATCAGATCATAGAGGGTGGCCAGCTCGAATTTGGAACCGAACACGTCTTTACCCGCTTCGCGGATCGCATACGCGATTAGATGACGGTTGACGACCGCGTAGTTCAGCGCCGAATACATCAGATCCGTGTACCGCATGGCTAGCGGATGATCCAAGGAGGCGAACAGCAGATTAGGATCGGCCGTCCCAATACCTTCGGCCCGCATCATTCGTTTGATGTCGCTGCCGCAAATCTGGCTCACCGATCCGCCCCATGCGCGCGAACCGGAATGGATCATGACGATCACCTGACCGTCAAACAACCCCCATGCTTCCGCCGTCGCCCGGTTTTCTTCGGCAATTTCCACCGACTGGATTTCGGCGAAATGATTGCCTCCCCCCAGTGTTCCGAGCTGGCGGTGGGAACGGTGCCAGACGTTTTCCGGCAGCCGGTTCAGCGAGTCCTCGTCAAAAAAGAAGCGGCTTGATTCCACGTGAGTCAGCGATTTGGCTTTACGCGGCGTGTAGCCGTCGGGAATGTACTTTTTCGGAAGGCCGTGAAGCCCTTTTTTCACCACGTTCTCCAAACGAATGTCGGAAAAATGTCCGCGTGTATGGGAATCAACCGGCAAATATTTCTCGATCGTCTGCACCAGCTTCTTCCGCAGCTTTAAATCCTTCAACTCGTCCTTGTGCACATTCGTCAGATGAACCCTCATGCCGCAGCCAATATCGCTCCCCACGATGGATGGAGACACATACCCGTCCTCACGGTTCCATACGGCCGTCGTGCCGATGCATGTTCCGACCCCGACGTGAACGTCCGGTGTATAGCTCATGTAAACCCCGTTCGGGATTTGCAAATTGTTGTTCGCCATTTCGAATACTTTATAGTCCAGCGCCTCATACAAGGACGGTCCGGCATACACGTGAACGGTCCCCGAGGGCAGTTTTACCTGGCGGTAATAGTTTTCTTTCATAGATAGACTTCCTTTCCTGGTTGAAAAACTTCATTTTGAAAAAACAAACGCAAAAAAACCATGGACCCGGCGTCCATGGCTGTCTTCTTCAGCTCTGTCATTCAGGTTCGCAAGCGTTAACGCACGCGCCTGACCAACTTTCACATGATCCCGTCGAGACCGGTGAAATGGACTTCTCTGTTCGTTTGATAAGTGAGCGAGATGATAAATGTCATTGGTTCCGGCCTCCTTTCGAATAATTGTACCTATCATACGATCTGCCCCGGTGAATTGTCAATCCGTTCCACTGGGAAAAAATAATTATAATTTTCCATGAAGTTAAGAAATAAGCGCGTATAAAGATTGAATAACCGGATTATTTTCCATAATATAGGTTGAAAGTCCTAACTGTTTGTGAGACGATTGCCAAAAAGACTTCAACTAGTAAAGGGGAACCTCATTTTGAACCGTAAAACAAAAACCGCACTTTTGTCCGCCCTGCTTGCGGCTTCATTCGCAATGCCCGCCAGCGTTTTTGCCAGTGACCCCGTTAAAGTTTTTATACAAAACGAACGGGTGCATTTCGACGTTGAGCCTGCGATTGAATCCGGGGTAACGCTCGTCCAATTCCGTCCTATTTTTGAAGAACTGGGCCTGACCGTGGAATGGAACTCCAAAACCAACACCGTCACGGGCCGCAAAGACGGACTATCTATCGTCTTGCAAATCAACAACAAACATGCGGTCGTTAATGGCGAAACCAAGATTTTAGAGGCGGCGCCGGCGAATGTGGACGGCAACACAGTCGTTCCCTTGAGATTTATCGGCGAAGCGACAGGCAATAGGGTAATTTGGAACGAATCCGCCCGGCAAATCGTGATCCGCAGCAGCGCGGAACACGGATCAAGCGGCAGCTCTACAGTGAGCGATCCTTATTTAAATTGGACCTGGGGAATGAGTCCCGCCGAGGTCCAGGCTACGCTGAATCAAAAGCCGTACATCCAATATACCGACGACAAAGACGGATACGATTACGCAATCTATCACAACCAGTTCGTCGAGGAAAACGACAGCCAGCTTGCTTTTAAATTTGATTCCACCGGGCTGACTGAGGTTACTTATCTTATTGATCCGAATTCTACGTATGACGAGATTTACGATATGTTCAGCGAAATTTCGGGTACGGTGTCCGCCTTTTACGGGCAGAACGAGGATGATTTCTTTATATGGTCCGATGAGCTTGCGGAAGCTTTTTACAAGCAGCTTTTCGGCGGGGACCGGAAGGGCATGATCGAAATGGCCTTTGCATCGAACAATCTGGCGATTTTTAATCAGTTCGAGACAGCCACCTATAAAGCTGCCCTGCTCTTTACTAACAATGGCACTCTGACGGAGCCGGAATATAAAATGGGGCTGATCTACTCGCGCCTCAAGTAATTCAAAGGCATCCGATAACATTGGCCCATACCTACCTTGTCTATAGTAGACAGAAGCGCTTAACGGCATATCCATTGAGCAGCCCTCCTTATTTTTGCTTAAAACGATCAGGAAATTTATAATAACAGGAGGACTCAGCTACAAGAAGGAGAATGGACAATGAAGATTTACGTGGTTCTCTCGTTTAACGGGGAAAGTACGGAAAATGTGTGCGTAACGCCGGACGAGGAGAAAGCGACGGCGCTTAAACCGGAAGATTTCGAAGATTGCGATGCGCTGTTCCTGGAAATCTGGGAAGACGGCGAGAAAATAGACGATTACCGTCTCGTCTGAAAAAAAGAGAGCCGGCAGGCCGTTCTTTCCGAGGAAAGAATGAGCCGTGCCGGTTCTTTTTTACCTGTACGTGTACCTGTATGTGTACCTGCACCGCTATGCGGGCCGCAGCTCCTTAAAACAGGCCGGACTCCGTTACTGTTTTGTAGAATTCCGCGAATTCCTTGAAATTCAGCTGCTGCGCGGCGTCTGAAAGGGCGGTAGCCGGGTCCGGATGGACTTCGACCATGACGCCGTCCGCGCCTGCGGCCAGCGCCGCTTTCGCACAGGGCGCCAAAATATCTTTGCGTCCCGTAGAGTGCGTGACATCGACAAGCACCGGCAGATGGCTCTCCTGCTTGAGGATCGGCACGGCCGAAATGTCGAGCGTGTTGCGGGTCGCTTTCTCATAGGTGCGGATCCCGCGCTCGATCAGCATAACCTGCGTGTTGCCGCGGGAGACGATATATTCCGCCGCATTCAGGAACTCGTCGAGCGTGGCCGCCAGCCCCCGCTTCAGCAGGACGGGAACACGCACGTCGCCGGCTGCTTTAAGCAGCTCGAAGTTCTGCATGTTGCGCGCGCCGATCTGGATCACATCGATGTATTCGCAGGCGATTTCGATATGGGCCGGGTCGACGATTTCACTTATCGTTTTGAGGCCGAATTCGGAGGCCACTTCTTTAAGAATTTTGAGCCCTTCGATGCCGAGCCCCTGGAAATCGTAAGGGGATGTGCGGGGTTTGAACGCCCCTCCGCGCATGACGGTCACACCGGCTCCTTTCAGCACGGCTGCGACTTGCCGGACCTGTTCGTAGCTTTCTACGGAGCACGGTCCGGCAATCATGACAGGCTTGCCGTTACCGACCGCTATCCCGTCTCCCAGTGTGACGATCGTGTCCTCGCTCTTGTTTTTGCGGCTTACGAGCAGATGCTTCTTCTGGCCCTCCTCCTGCAGGTTAAGCGACGCCTTGAAAATTTGCTTGAACAAGTGCCGGACCGTCTCGTGGCTGAACGGGCCTTTATTGAGCGCCACCAGCTCGTCAAGCATCTTCTTCTCACGGACGGGATCGAATTTCGGAACCCCCTGGCGTTCCTTCTCCAGCCCGATTTCCTGAGCAATTTCAGCCCGCTCCGAGAGCAGCTCCAGCAGTTGTCCGTTGATCGTATCCAGCCGTTCGCGCAATGCGTCCAAATTTCCTTGTGCCATTGTGATCTCTCCTTTGTGATGTTCGGAAAATAAAAAAAAGACCTCTCCTCCGCAAGGGACGAGAAGTCGTGGTACCACCCTTATTCGAGAGAACGGACGCATAAAAAAAGCGGGGTTCTCTCACTTTCGGCCCTGTAACGAAGGGAATACGGGTCACCCTAAAGAATGCCGCTTGCGGCAGTCCATCAGGGACCGGCTCCGGAGTGAACTTCGGCGGGGACATTTTCTCGGACGCTCTCAGTCGGTGGCAGTCCGTTCCTGTCATAAACGTCAATCCGCTTACTCTCTCCTTCTCAGCCTGTTCAACAAGTAATTTTAATCATTCTAACCCAATCGGAAAATTAAAAGCAAGCTGCCGGTTTAATGCGAAGTTGCTTTATTGCGATAAAGCAGTCCGGAAGACCCCGCAATCAGCCGCAGCGGACGAGCACGTGCCACAGCTGCTTCAAATATTGAAGCACCTCGGCAGGGGTCCCGAAGTCTCCCCACGCTTCCGGCTGGCGATGCAGGCTGAGCGCGGCTCTGCCGATTGCGGCCGCATCGATCACGCCCGCGGCATCCGTCTCCGCACCGCGGGACACGGCAGCGACACGCCTCGCAAGCGGGGGCATAACGGGACCGCGAAAATCGTCCGGCACCTGTTCGGCGGCAAGCCGGAAGCCGGGGTGCCAGCAGAGCGGGATGCCGTAAGCCTCGCTGAGCGTGCCAAGCTGCGCGCCGGCGGCCGTGCCCCGGAACGACGGGTCGGCGACGAGCGCTTCTACATCGGATTCCAGGCGGAGCGGGCCGTGCACCTGTGCTTCGATGTAGTCGTCGAGGGCACGCCCGACCCCGGAATGCCGCGGCCCGTGCTCGCCGTCATCTTCCGGTGCGGTCAGGAAGCGGGCCGCAAACTGCCCCGCATCGTCCGCTTCCGAAGCGAGCGCGGAGCCCGTGGACCGCACCTCTTCGAGCAGCGCGGCGAGCACGGGCATAAACCTTTTGCGGGTGCCCGCATGTTCCGGCTGCGCATGACTGTCCCCGTAGGTAAACGTGCACCGGTCCAGGACGCCGGCTTTCAGCCGGAAGTAACAGGAGCCGAAACGCGGCGACGCCCCGTCCGCGTAGCGCATCACGTTCAGCGCGCCGTATTTCGGACGGTCGCAGGGCTGCGCATCCTCCGCCTGATAAGCTCCGGCGAACAGACTCCGCTCCCAGCGGTCGCGGTCTCCGCCGGGATACGCGCTAAGGCCGCCGTTTGAGATGCGCGTTTCAAACTGGCTCCGGTACTCCCCGTCCCGCAGCAGCCCTTCCGCGACGGTAAGACCGCCAGCGATGAGCCGGTCCGGATGAAAATTCAGCGTGACGCGGGAGCGGGACAACACCGCTTCACATAGCTCTTCCGCGGTAAGAGCGTCAAAGGAAGCTTCACGCAAAATCCCGGCCGCCTTCTCTTTCGCATGCGGCCGCGCCGCTTCCGCTTTCGTTGCCACAGCCTCCAGAGCCATCCTCTGGCAGCGATTCAGCTCCGTCATCGCAAAATCCTCCCTTCACAACCGAATCCGCCTCGCATGTTTCTCAAGCTGCTGCGCAATTCGGCTTACAAACGTTTTGGCCAAGAGATCCGCCCCGATTCAAGACACGGCACGGAACGATTTTTTAGAAATTATAAGCCCTGCACGAAAAAAGGCCAAGGTAAAATTCCCCCGGCCTTCGCACGATTTTATAGCTGCTGCAAAAACATAAATTGTTTATCGCTCATACCCGGAAGCCCCTCGTGGGCAAAATCGGGGTAGATCTCCAGCTGTACCGGCGCCTTTAGTTTATTCAGCACCGCATACTGCGTAGAAGGCGGACATACGGTGTCCATCAGGCCGATGCCGAACAAAATATCCGCCTTAATACGGGGAGCCAAATGCTGGATGTCGATATAGCCCAGCTTGTAGAATACTTCCTCTTCCCGCTTGTGCTGGGGATCGAAGAAGCGGAAGTACGTGCGCAGCTCCGCGTAAGCGTCCTTGGCCAGATCCATTTCCCAGACGCGTTTGTAATCGCTCAGAAACGGGAAGTTGGCCGCCGTCCTGGCGATCCGCGGTTCCAGTGCCGCGCAAGCTAGCGCCAGCGCGCCGCCCTGCGATCCGCCCATCGTGGCGACACGGCTGCCGTCCACTTCTTCGAAATCCATCACGATTCGTGCCAGACGGACGGTATCGAGGAATACATGGCGGAAAAGCAGCTCATCCGGATGCTCATCCAGTCCGCGGATAATGTGGCCGTGATGCGTGTTGCCCGCGATACCGCCGATATCCTGGGACTTGCCGCCCTGGCCGCGGACGTCCAGCGCCGCTACCGAATAGCCGAGCGCGGCATACGGAAGCCGCTCCAGCCAGTCTCCGGCATGGCCGGTATAGCCGTGAAACTGAAGAACCGCGGGATGCGGCTTGCCGTCCGTTTTCGGCTTCACGTATTTCGCGTGAATCCGGGCTCCTTTTACCCCCGTAAAATAAAGGTCGAAGCACTCGGCGTAAGTGACTTGAAAGTCCGACGGGACGAGCTCCACCTCAGGGTCTACGGAATCCAGTTCGGCCAGCGCACGCTCCCAATACTCGTCAAAGTCAGACGGACGCGGATTTCTTCCCTGATACTCTTTCAGCTTTTCCAGCGGCAGATCGATTAGTGGCATTTTGGACTTTCCTTCCTTGTCTAATATGTATAAATGGAGGTTTATTCCCAAACTACCTTGATCATATCACCGTGCCAAAGCAAAAAACAACTACAATTTTTGTGCCGTCTAAAGCAGTACGAGGTAGATAACGGCCGCCAGCACAAGCCGGTAAATGGCGAACGGAACGAGCTTTATCCGGTTGATCAGCTTCAGGAAGAAACGGATGGAAATCAGGGCGAACACAAAGGCGCTTACAAAACCGACGGCGAAAAAAGGAATGGCGTCCGAAGGGATCGAATCCCAGCTTTTCAGGAGCTTCAGAAAGCTTGCTCCGGCCATGATGGGAACGGCCATAATGAACGTAAAATCGGCCGCCGCCCTGTGGCTCAGACCCAGAAGCACTCCCCCGGAAATGGTAGAACCCGAACGGGAGAAACCCGGCCACATGGCAAGGCACTGGAACAAGCCCATGCCAAGCGCCTGCCTGTAAGTCAGACGGTCCACCGTGTCCGTCCTGGGGACGGCCGGCTTCCGCCATTCCGCAATCAGCATGAGCACAGCGCCGAGTACGAGTCCGATAACGACGGTACGCGTAGAGAACAGATACTCGTCGATATAATCTTCGAAGAGAACACCGAGTACGCCGAAAGGAATAAGTCCCACGATGACTTGAAGAAGATTGAGGCGCGGACCTCCGTCGTCCTGCCCCGGCAGCTTTTTCAGCCCGAGCAGATTCATAAAACGGTCCCACATCAGGACGACTACGGCGAGTATGGAGCCGAGCTGAATGACAACCTTGAATGTGTTGGCCGCCTGCGGAGTAAACAAATCTTTCGTCTGGAACCAGACATCATCGACGATAATCATATGTCCGGTGGATGAAACCGGAGCGAACTCCGTAAACCCTTCGACCAGTCCGAGTATAAACGCGGCAAAAACTTCCCAAAGATTCATAGCGAGTGCTCCTTTTTAATGAATATCCGATTTGTTAAAATAAATGACTGTTGCCGTCAATCCGGCGATAAAAGCGGCCAGAATGACAAGGACGGAATACAGAACCGGGTATTCGGGCACGTACGCTTTGTTGGCGACGACGTGAACCGCCGACCAGGGAAACAGCGCGCTGTACTTCTTATCTACCAGAGCCACGTTCACCATAGTCGCAATCGCGGTGAAAATAATGGTCGGCACATAATTTTTGAACCAGAAAGTCACGAAAACCGCAGGGGTAGACAGCAGAAAGAGCAGGACTGCCCCGATCAGATACCGGCCGAGCGAATAGAGGATCACGTCGATCGTGAGCCCGTCGAATCCGCCGATCAGCCCGAATATGAACGTCAATCCCCACGACACCAGCGTCAAAGCAAGGATCCAGATCAGCAGCATGAGCAATTTGCTGAAAAGCAGGCTCGTCCGCGATACGGGAATTGTGAGCAGATTTTTCAGCGTGTCCTCGACATATTCCCGGTTGAACAGGTAAGCCGTAATGACGCCGTACAGCAACGTCCCGCTGAGCAGCAGCACATACATATTCGTGTTGTAGAAAGAGATCTCGTACGTGACGGAAGTTTCCGGTTTTTCGCTCTTCATGTTGAGAAATCCGATAAACATAAGGACGGGCGCGGCGGAGGCTCCGATGACGCTGACCAGGAACATTTTCGCGCGTTTTAATTTCAGCAGCTCGGTGTACAGCAGATTAACCAATCGTCCCGCCTCCAATCAGCTTGATAAAATAATCCTCCAGCCTGTCTTCACTGATCGTGAGCCGGGAAACGTTGATGCCGTTCTCCACGAACAACCGGTTCAGACCGGCCTGACGGCCGATATGGGAATAAATGCGGATCGTTCCTTCTCCCCGGACTTCGTAATCGTGAATGCCCAGCTCCTTCTCCAGCAGCATGGCCGCTTTATTATCGTCCGACACTTGAAATTCCAAGTGCTTGCGGTTACGCTTCCGCAGTTCTTCGAAGGAAATTTCCTCCAAAAGACGTCCCTGGTGAACAATCCCGATCTGATCGGCCAACTGTTCGATTTCGGGCAAAATGTGGCTGGAAATGAGAATCGTCATTTTCCTTTCCTCGGCGAGCGATTTAATGAGCCTCCGGATTTCCTTGATCCCGATGGGATCGAGACCGTTGGTCGGCTCGTCCAGAATTAGCAGCTCCGGGTGGTGCAGAACGGCTCTCGCTATGCCGAGACGCTGCTTCATGCCCATCGAATACTGTCCGACGAGTTTTTTCGTTTCCTGATGGAGACTAACGATTTCAAGCGCGTCCTGAATCGCCGTCTTTTTGTGGACCCCCATCAGCCTTGCGTTGATAAGAAGATTTTCGGCTCCGGTCAAATTTTCGTAAAAACCCGAATGCTCGACGATCGAACCGATTCTTCTCAATAAATTCCGTTTCTGCTTGAACAAATTTTCACCGAATAGTTCGATTTGTCCTTCCGTCGGTTTAATCAACCCCAGCAGCATCCGGATCGTAGTCGTTTTCCCCGCCCCGTTACGCCCCAGAAAGCCGTAAATCTGCCCCTGTCCGACGGTAAGCTCCAGACGGTCCACCGCTTTTTGATCCCCGTAGGTTTTGGTCAAACCCGTTGTTTTGATAATGGCGCTCATGGTTCCCTCCTGCTCCACATGTTTCTTTTCTCTGTCTGTATTCAGGATAAGCAGCCGATTTTAAATACCTCTTAACAAGTTCTTAATTGTTTCTTAAACCGTCGCCCGCAGGCCGCAGTCCCTTGCCCGGTTCCGGCAGTGTCAGGTAAAAAGCGGTCCGTACGCCCGGATCGCTGTCCGCTTCCAGCGTCCCTCCGTGCTTTTCGGCAAGAGCTTTCGCAATCGCCAGTCCCAGCCCGCTCCCGCCGCCGGTCCTGCTTCTCGAAGCATCCGTCCTGTACATCCGGTCAAAGACAAGGCCGAGCTCCTCGGCCGGGATACCCGCCCCGTTGTCCCAGATGGTGAGGCGGTACTCTCCGGTTCCACGGGACAAGTCCAAGCCGAGCTTATTCCCGTCCGCACCGTGCTTAACGGCGTTTTGAATCAGATTATTCAGCATCCGCAGAAGACTGACACGGTCCGCGACAACGGGACAAGCCTCTTCGGGAAGCTCCAGAACAAGCTCCAGCTCCGCTTTATGCAATTCCGGCAGAAACTCGATGACTGCTTCGCGTACCGTTTCGGCCAGATCCAGCCTGGCGGGCTCCAACCGGACCTCGTCCGCGTCCAGTTTAGCCAGCAGAAATACTTCGTCGATAAGCTTTTTCAAGGCGGCGGATTTCCGGGCCAGCACGTCCAGATACTGCCCTCTTTGCTCCTCGCTTGCCGCCACTCCGTCTTTGAGAGCGTCAATATAGCCGATGATGGAGGTCAGCGGAGTGCGGATGTCGTGAGAAATATTCGACAGGAACCTTTTGCGGCCCGCCTCGGTTTTGATGGTGTTAATCTGCAGCTTGTCCAGCTCCCCGATTAGTTCATTGACCGAGAAAATGACTTCGTTCAGGGCCGGGTCGTCCTTAGCCAAAATCCGGGTGTTCACGTTCCCTCGGAGCGCCCTTGCCAATTGACGGTTCACGTCCCGGAGTCTGGCGGTATAACGGAACCTGGACGCGAGCAGCCCGGCTGCGGAAGCGAAAAGCGCGGCAAAAAGCACCCCGCCCGCCATACCGTCCGGAGTGCCGGCTGCCGTCATCCAGGCCAAAGCCGCCAGTAAAAGCAAATGAATCATGCCGAGAAGCTTAACGGGATCTCTCTTCATATTTCTCTCCTGCGAATTTGTATCCGATCCCCCACACCGTGACGATTCTTTTTGGATTCGACGGATCTTCCTCGATTTTTTTCCGCAGCTTGCGGATGTGAACCATGACCGTATTGTCGTCTTCCAGATAGTCGCTGTTCCATACTTGGCGGAAAATCTGGGTTTTGGTGAAAACTTGTTCGGGGTGCGTCATAAAAAATTTAAGCAGTTCAAACTCTTTTGCCGTTAACGCGATCTCTTCTCCGTCTCTGGACAGCATGAATTTCTTCGGGTCCAGCTTTAAGTCTCCTGACGTCAGAGCCGTATTCGCTTCGGGACTACTCTCGCTGTTTTCGCTGCCCAGCACTTTGTATCTTCGCAAATGCGCCTTGATCCTGGCGATCACCTCGTGAATACTGAAAGGTTTGGTAATGTAATCGTCGGCTCCGATGCTCAGCCCGACTAATTTATCCACCTCCTGGTCTTTGGCCGTCAGCATCAGAATGGGCACGTTCGACGTCTGGCGAAGCCTTCTGCACACTTCGATTCCGTCTATTTTCGGCATCATCAGGTCCAGCACGATCAGGCTGTAGGAGCGTTCCTGCGCAAGCCGGAGCGCTTCTTCCCCGTTATGAGCCGTGTCCGCCGTGTAGGTTTCTCTCTCCAGATAGGTCTTCAGCAGCTCCCTGATTTCTTTCTCGTCATCAGCTATGAGAATATGGATTTCCGTCATCATGATGCACCCGCTTCGCAACAATTTTGCCCTCTACTTGTACACCCAGTTTACCGAAATCTTTTTCAAAAGCCAATAAACGAGCAGGTACGGAGCTTTTACGCGGCTCTTGTATAAAAGCCGAAAAGTTTTCTCGCCGAAATTACGGGAGGCAAACAGGTCAAAACAGCGCTAAAAAGCCTCTCTTCCGGCCAGCGGCGGAAAAAAGGCTTGAAAGGAAAACGTTTATTACGGCTCGGAATCCAGAGCGTCCCGCAGTCCGTCACCGACGAAGTTTATGCTCAGCACGACGAGCAGAATCATGGCACCCGGCGGAATCCAGAGCCAGGGCTGTTCCGTCAGCACGGTCAGGGACTGGGCATCCGTAAGCATGTTGCCCCAACTTGCGGTCGGCGGTTGGACGCCCATGCCCAGGAAGCTGAGTCCGGCTTCGCTCATAATGGCGGAAGCGACCCCGAATGTAGCCTGGACGATAATGGGACCGGCCGCATTCGGAAGAATATGCCCGAACAAGACTCGGGGCGTGCCGTAGCCCATGGCTATACCCGCCCTCACATAGTCCAGCTGCTTGATCGTCAGAACGCTTCCCCTGACCAGGCGGGCGACACCCGGCCACGAAAACAAGGCCAGAACGAGAATGATCGTGCTCATATCCGAACCCAGTACGGCCACAACGACCAGTATGACCATCAGAAACGGAAACGCCATGAACATGTCCGTTATCCGCATGATCGCCATATCCAGCCAGCCTCCGAAGTAACCTGACACCAGACCGGCCAGCGTCCCGAATGTCACGTACAGCAGCACCGAAGCGAAGCCGACGATCAGCGATACGCGCGTCGCATAAATCAGCCGGCTGAATACATCCCGGCCGACCTGATCCGTCCCCAGCCAATGCTCCGCGGAAGGAGCCGCCGTAAATGAGCCGGTCACTTCCTCCGGATCGTACGGTGCGATAACGGGAGCAAGCAGAGCGGCGGCCAGGAGCAGCAGAGTGACGAGTGCCCCGGCCACGGCGAGTCTATGCCGGCTGAACTTCCGCAGCGCTTGCCGCCACGGTCTCGGCGAATCCGTTTCGGAATCCGTCTCTGCCTCTGCCGTGCCTCTGCGGAAATTCGTTTCTCCCAGCTTCCATTCGGTTAACGCCACGGCTTCCACCTCCTGTTCATCTATGCATGGTAACGAATGCGCGGGTCCGCTGCGGAGTACAGAAGATCGGTCAGCAAATTGGTTGCCAGAACGATACAAGCCGCCGCCAAATTCAGCCCCATCAGAGTGGGATAATCCCTGGATAGGATGGATTGAATAGTCAATTGTCCGATCCCCGGCCACTGGAAAATTTGCTCGATCAGAATGCTTCCCCCGAGCAGGAGAGGAATCTCCATCGCGATCACGGTAATCATCGGGATCAGCGCGTTCCGGAGCGCATGCTTATTGATGACGATAAAAGGATGCAGCCCTTTGGCCCGGGCGGTCCGCAAATAATCCTGTTTCAGCACGTCAAGCATGCTCGCCCTCACGTACCGGACCTTCTTGCCGGCGATAAAGACGCCCAGCACAAAGACCGGTAGAATCATATGCCGGATAAGATCCCAGACGCCCTCACCGGCTCCCAGCGTGTACATTCCTCCCGTCGGCAAAACCTTCAGCCGGACGGCAAAAATATAGATCAGGCTGAGTCCGAAAAAAAACTGCGGGATCGACGTCCCGATAAAGGACAGCCCCGTCATCAGGTAGTCGAATCTTGTATTTTGCCGCACCGCGCTTATAATGCCGACGGGAACGGCGATCAGCAGGCCGAGAGCCAGAGAAGCGGCCGCAAGCCCTAAGGTGGGTCCCAGCCTTTCGCCGATCAAGGTGCTCACGGGGGCATAAGAGCTGAACGAATACCCCAGCTCTCCGCGCAGCAGGCCACCGAGCCACTTTGTATACTGGAGCCATAAAGGATCGTTAAGGCCCAGCAGTTCCTTGCGCGCGTCGAGCAGCTCCTTGGGCATCGTCGGATCGATAAGCATGTCGACCGGATTGCCGGGAGCCATGTTGATCAGGAAGAAATTAATGACCGTGATGCCGAATAAGACGGGAACGGCAATGAGAATCCGCCGGATCGCATACGGAAGCATAAGCGGGAGTTCCTCCTTTCCCTTTCGCCGGTTATTTTCCGTTGTTTCTCGGCTTATTTCAGAACGGGAAGGCCGGACGCTTCGTCCAGCGGAAAATGGCAAGCCGCGGCATGAGCTTCGCTGCCCAGCGGCGGTTCGGCGGTTCTGCACAAATCCCGGACATACGGGCAGCGCGTATGAAACCTGCACCCGGAAGGCGGATGCTCCGGACTGGGCACATCCCCGCGGATCAAGATCCGGCCTGCCGAGCGGGCTGCCGGGTCCGGCGGCGGATAAGCATTCAGCAAAATCCGGGTATACGGATGCTTCGGGTTCCGGAACAGCTCTTCCTTGCTTCCGATCTCGACGATTTTGCCCAAATACATGACCGCGATCCGGGTACTGATGTATTTGACCGCTCCTATTCCGTGAGCGATGAACAAATAGGTCAGCTTCAATTCCTTCTGCAGGTCGCCGAGCAGGTTCAGAATCTGGGCCTGGATCGACACATCGAGCGCAGAAACCGGTTCGTCGCATACGATCAGCTCCGGCTCGAACGAAATCGCCCGGGCGATACCGATTCTTTGCCGCTGTCCGCCCGAAAACTCGTGCGGGAACCGGTTTCCCGAACCGCGGGGAAGCCCCACCAATTCGAGAAGACGGGCGACTCGTGCGGGAATGTCCTTTTTGTCCGCCAGCTTGTGGGCGATGAACGGCTCGGACAGCAGCTCGCTCACCCGTTTACGGGGATTCAGGGAAGAATACGGATCTTGAAAAATCATTTGCAGCCGCGTTCTTACCGGTTTTAACTGCCGACGGGTTTTGTCCGTAATATCCTCGCTGCGGAAAAGAATCCGTCCCCCCACCGGATTTTCCAGCCTTACGATGGAACGGCCGATCGTCGATTTGCCGCAGCCGGATTCTCCCACGAGGCCCAGCGTTTCGCCTTTGCGGATGCTCAGGCTCACATCGTCTACTGCACGGATGTAGCCCGTCGTACGGGAGAAAATGCCGCTTTTGACGGGGTAATACGTTTTGAGATGATCGACTTGAAGGAGAGGCGCCTCGTCCGCCGCAGTAAATTCCGGCATGCCGCTCATAAGGCAGCCTCCTTGCGGACCGGCTTTGCGGGCAAGCTTCCCTCTACCTGGGAGACCCAGCACCGGACCCGCCGGCCTCCGTCCAGTGCGGTCAGTTCCGGCTGCTCTCTTGCGCAGACGGCGGAAGCCCATGCGCACCGGGCATAAAAGCGGCAGCCTTTCGGCATCCGGTTCAGGGAAGGCACCGTCCCCGGGATAGCTTCCAGCGGCGCGTTGTCACCGGAAATTTTGGGCATGGAGTTGAGCAGCCCTCTCGTATACGGATGAAGCGGCTCGCGGAACAGTGAGAAAACATCCGCCTCCTCGACGATTTGCCCCGCATACATCACCACGACCCGGTCCGCCATCTCGGCGATAACACCCAAATCATGGGTAATCAGCATGATGGCGGCCCCGCTCTCTTTGCGAAGCTGCTTCATCAGCTCCAGAATTTGAGCCTGAATGGTCACATCCAGCGCGGTGGTCGGCTCGTCGGCGATCAGCAGCTTCGGGCTGCAGGCGAGCGCCATCGCAATCATGACTCTTTGGCGCATGCCGCCAGACAATGCGTGAGGATACGATTTCATCAGGACTTCGGCGCGGGGAAGTCCCACTTTTCCGAGCATTTCAATGGCATAAGCCCGTGCTTCTTTGCGGGAAAAATCCATATGCCGCCGGATGACCTCCAGAAGCTGGTCCCCGATCGTAAAAACCGGATTGAGCGAACTCATCGGCTCCTGGAAAATCATCGACATGTCCCGGCCCCTCAGCCGTCTCAGCTCCGGGTCGGACGATTGCGCCAGGTTGCTTCCCTCGAAAAGGATATCGCCTTTCTCGATGCGGCCGCTTCTGCCCAAGAGTCTCATGACAGACAGCGCCGTTACGCTTTTGCCGCTGCCGGACTCGCCGACAATTCCGACCGTTTCGCCGGGCAGAAGCTGAAAACTGACTTCATCCACGGCTGTCACTTCTTCGCGTCCCGTCTTGAAAACAGTCTGAAGACGGCGGACTTCCAGCACAGGCAGCATACTTGCACCCCTTTTCCGTTAAAATGGCCGTTCCCGCTGCAGCAGCTTCGGGCGGAACCTGCTGCGCCGCAAAACGGCGGTGATCCTTATGCGGCGGAGAAGCCGCATATGCCCTGGCCTTGCGCACCGGCCTGCGGACGATCGCGGCTCAAACAAGCACCGGCGCCCGAACATCGCCGGGAATGGCGGGTACGTACCGGCGCCCGTTTGTGGCGCGCAGGAACTCCGCTCTGGCTTCGGCCAGCAGCACCCCGCCGTCCGTCAGCAGCTCGTAAGCCGCAAGTGCCAGCAGCCTGGAAGCAAGATGCATGCCTTTGAGGCCGATCGGCGAGCCGAAGGATGCCGTCGCCTGCCACGTATGCACCTGCACGCCAAACGGCGCGCACGTGGTGATGATCTGCCCGACCGGCGTAATCCACGAGACGTCGCCGACGTCCGTCGAGCCACCGCCGTAGGTTTTGGGCGCCGGCTTCACGTTCACGAACCCGGCGGGCAGCAGTTCTCCGGCAGGGATCCCCAGCTCTTCCCCGCGCTTCTGCGCCGACTCCCGCAGATCGGGAGGCAGCGTATCCGCGAGGGCGGCGGCCAGACGAATATCCTCGTCCGTGAACGCAAGCGGGCCCGCCTCATCCTTCTGTCGGTAAAGCAGATCGTTGAGCGTATGGTTGACGTTCAAGTCGTAGGCGCCCGCCTTGATCTCCCACGTCACCTCGGTTTCCGTCATCAGGGCGGCTCCGCGGGCGATGTTCTGCAGCCGCCGGAGCAGCTCATCGACATGATCCCGGCTGGAACCGCGCAGGAAATACCAGACACTCGCGTCTTCCGGCACGATATTCGGCGCCTGTCCGCCGTTCGTGATCGTGTACTGAATCCGGGAGCCGTCCGGTACGTGCTCGCGCAAATAGTTGGCTCCGACGTTCGTCAGCTCCACGGCATCCAGCGCGCTGCGGCCCAGATGCGGGAAACTTCCCGCATGGGACGCCCGCCCTTTGAAAGAAAACTCGACGGACGTCAGAGCCGACGTCGGCACGTTCCACGGCATGTTGGTGCTGCCGGGATGCCACGTTAGCGCCGTATCAACATCATCAAACACGCCTTCCCGGGCCATAAACGTCTTGCCGGAGATAACCTCTTCGGCCGGGCATCCGTAATACCGGATCGTACCCGGGAGCTTCTCTTCGCGGATTCGGCGGCTCAGGGCGACGGCAGCGGCCACACCGGCCGTGCCGAGCAGGTTATGTCCGCACCCGTGGCCGGGTCCGCCCGGAACGAGGGCTTCCCGGTCGGCGCTTACCTTCTGCGACAAGCCCGGCAGCGCGTCGTATTCCCCAAGGATGCCGATGACCGGTTTTCCGCTGCCGAACTCGGCGACGAACGCCGTCGCGGCTCCTCCGATACCCGAGGCGACCGTAAATCCCGCTTCCTGAAGCACGGCGGCTTGCAGCCTGGAGGCATACGCCTCCGTATACGCGACTTCAGGCTGTTCCCAGATCCGGAGCGCAAGCTCTTCGAAAGTTTCCGTATGACCGTCCAGCCATTCCACCAAGTGCCGTTTTCCCATCGCCTTCACCCCTTTCTATTTTTTCAAATCCCACTCGTTCGTATTGTTGTACATCCCGATATCGCGGGGTCTTCCGACCAGAACGTCTTTAGATACGGCAAGCAGACGTTTCTCCGAATAAACCGCGAGCGTAGGCACATCCTCGTGAATGACCGCCTGCAGCTCGTTGTAAATCAGACGCCGCTTCGCCGGATCGGACTCCGTCTCACCCTTCGTGATCAGCTCATCCGCCTTCGGATTTTTGTAGCTGTAATAATTGCTCGGGCTGTCGCTTTTGTATAAAGTGAAATACGAGCTCGGTTCAATGTAGAAGTCCCGGTTGAAAATAGTAAGATCATACTCCTTCTTGCGAACCTTCTGGATCAGCGTGGCAAAATCATACTTCTGAACCTGCACCTTCAATCCGACGGCCTGCAGATTTTGGACAAGAATATCCGCTGCCTGCTCCCGGACCTTATTCCCGACCGGAATCAGGAACCGGATAGGCTTGTTCGTGTCCCATTTCGCCTCTTGAAGCAGCTTTTTCGCTTTCTCCGGATCGTAGGGGTAAGGCTGGATGTCTTTATTGAAATTGGGGTGATAGCTCGGAATGCCGCCGTCAATCACTTCCCCTTGGCCTTTCAGAAGCTGATCGACGATAAGCTTGCGGTTGATCGCATATGCGACGGCCTGACGGACGCGGGCATCGCTTATATTCGCCGTATTGAAAAACAGCTCGGGCGGAATCGACGGATTGCTCGTCGTAAGCTCCACGTTCGGCAGCGCCTTGACTTTCTCGTATTCCGTGATCGGAATGAGACCGACGGGCAGCGAATTCATATGAATCTCGCCCGTTTGAAGCTGGGCCACCAGATTGGCGGCCGGAAGAACCTTAATGAAAATTTTGTCGAGCTTGGCAGGAGACAAATAATAATTCGGGTTTTTGACCACCTCGGCATACTGGCCTTTAACGAAGTTGGCGAATTTGAACGGTCCGACCGTCACTTCAGGCTTTTGAAAGTAGGGATGGGTCGCGATCTGTTCGGGGGGAACGTCTTTCAGGATATGCTTCGGCAGGAAAAACACCTTCGTTCCGAACCGTTCTTTGAAAAGAAGCGGATCGACCGGGGTTTTCGTCCGCACTTCGAACGTACGGTCGTCGACGATTTTGAGGCCGCTGATTTCCGTTTTCCCTTCCACCAGCTTGCCCGCATCGTTCAGCCCTTCGATAAAATTCAGCTTGAAGTATGTTTCCACTTTCGGATGCAGAGCCGTCTGGAGCGTAAAAGCGACATCGGCCGTCGTAAAAGGCTTTCCGTCATTCCATTTCGCGGAAGGATTCAGTTTCACGACGAAGGTCTGATTGTCTTTCGTCTCGACGGATTCCGCGAGCTTCGGGGTAAATTCAAATTTGTCGTTCAGATTCAGCAGCGAGTCGTTGAGGAGCGCGATTACGTTATCCGAGGCGGAGTCGCCCTGGTCGTTAATCTGGCTGAGCGTCATCGGCGCGTTCACAATCCCGATATAAAGGGTCTTTCCGCCGGCTTTCGCTCCCTGGCCGGACTCTCCCCCCTGTTCCGGCGACGAGGCCGGAGAGGCGGCAGGCGTTCCGCAGGCCGATAAGCCGGTTATTAAAGCGGCAAGTACAATCAGCCAAGTAAACCGATCTCTTTTTTTCACGTACAATCCCCCCACTTCAATGTTTGCTTAACTCCCCGGAAAAAGAATGCGGCGCCGCTCCCCGCCGGGCGGAATACCAGCGTCCTCCCGGTCCGTGCCTGACCCTTCGCGGAGATTTTTGATCAGGAAAACCAGCTTGTCGTCGGTTCCGAGATCTCTTTCGTAGAAGGGCTGATAGCCTTTGCGCTCGTAAAAAGGAAGCAGCCACGGATGTTTCCGTGAGGTGGCCAGCGTCGACGCGGGCGACAGCAGCGTATCCCGCACGATTTCTTCTTCCACATACCGCAGAAGACGGCTGCCTATCCCCCGCGACTGCTCCGCCGGATGAACGGCGAGCATAAACAAGAACGGATACACGGACACTTCCTCCATGTATTTCAGCGAAAGAGTGGCAAGGATCCGCCCGTCGTGCTCCATAACGTAGCACGCGTTTTCTTCGCTGTTTGTCCGGACGAAGTCGTAATCCGCCCGGGTCGCCCTGAAATCGATATTCAGGTCCCGGATAGACTGATAAGCCGCTCCGATAAGCGTTAAAAGCTGTCCGGTGTCGCTTTCACCCGCCAGCCGGAAAATTTCTCCCATCGTCGTCACCTCGCCTCAAAGAACCTATAAAAATGTTTTACAGCGGATAATGGCAGGCTGCGGCATGTCCCGGACCGACCTCGATCCATTCGGGCGGAACTTCCCGGCACAGCGCAGTCGCCGCCGGGCAGCGCGTATGAAACCGGCAGCCGGACGGCGGGTTGGCCGGGGAAGGAATTTCGACCGCGGGCCGAATGCTCTCCCGTGAGACTGTGCGGCCGCGCCCGGGGACGGAGGCCAGCAGAGCGGCCGTGTAAGGATGGGCCGGATGGCGGAACAGCTCGTCGCTCGGAGCCGTTTCCACAAGCTTGCCGAGATACATCACACCGATCCGGTCGGACATATGCCGGACCGCCTGGAGGCCATGCCCGATAAAGAGGTACGTTAGATTCTCCTTCTGCCGGAGCTCCTGAAGCAGGTTCAGAATCTGTGCCTGTACCGACACGTCCAGCGCCGACACGGCCTCGTCGGCCAGAATAAATCTGGGGCGCAGCGCCATCGCTCTGGCTATGCCGATCCGCTGACGCTGTCCCCCCGAAAATTCATGGGGATACCGCTTCCCTGCCGATGGCGGCAGCCCGACCGAAGCGAGCAGCTCCGCGACTTTATCGGCGCGTTCCTTCCCCCGGTGGGTCCCGTGTACGGCCAGCGGCTCGCCGATGCTCTGTCCGACCGTCCAGCGCGGATTAAGCGAGCCGTACGGGTCCTGGAAAATGACCTGCATCTGCTTCCTCGCCTTCCGCAGCTCTAAGGGAGACATGGCGGAAAGCTCTCTGCCGGCAAAAAGAACTTCTCCTTCCGTAGGCGGCTCCAAATGAAGCAGCGTCCGGCCGAGCGTCGACTTGCCGCTGCCGGATTCGCCGACCAAACCGAACGTCTCGCCTTCCCGTATCGTGAAGGTGACATCGTCGACGGCATAGATCGTGCCTTTGGACGGGCGGAGAAACCCGCCTCCGAGCCGGTACGTCTTCCGCAGGCCGTGTACGGAAAACAGCGGCGCCCGATCGCGGGAGACTTCGCCTGCGGCGTTTGCCTCACGGGGAGCGGGAACGGCGACGGTCCGGACTACGGCGCGCGGGGACTCCGCACGCTCCCGGAAAACGTCCGGCGGGCCTTCCGCCGCCGCCTGCCCGGGCGCCTGCGCGGCCTCCTTCTGCCGGAGTTCACCGGCAAGCCAGCACGCCGCCTCGCGGCCCGCAATTTCTTCCAGAGGCGGCGCGGACTGTGCGCACCTCTGGACGGCATGCGGGCAGCGCGGGTGAAAGCGGCAGCCGGACGGCAGTTCGGCCAGCGAAGGTATGCTCCCTTCAATAGAAGGAAGCCGGGTCCCCCGGGGAGTCTCCATACCCGCGACGGAGCCGATGAGCCCCTTCGTGTAAGGATGGAGCGGCGACCGGAACAACGTCTCTGCTTCGCCGATCTCGACGATTCCGCCCGCGTATAGAACGGCAACCCGGTCGGCGATCTCGGCCGCCACGCCCAGATCGTGAGTGACGAACAGCATCGACATGCCGTATTCCTTCTGGATTTCCTTCAGAAGGTCCAGGATTTGCGACTGGACGGTTACGTCCAGCGCCGTCGTCGGCTCGTCGGCGATGAGCAGGTCGGGCCCGCAGGAAAGCGCCATCGCAATCATCGCCCTTTGGAGCATCCCTCCCGACAGCTCGCCCGGATACTGCTTCATCCGCAGCCCGGGCTCCGGGATGCCGACTTTGCCGAGCAGCCGGACCGCGTGTTCCCGCGCCTTCTTGTAGGAAGTGCGGTTATGCCGAAGATACGCCTCGGCAATTTGCTTCCCGACGGGGAAAAGCGGATCGAACGCCGCCATCGGCTCCTGGAAAACCATCGCGGCCTTCTTTCCGCGGATGGCGCCCATCTGCTTCTGGGGACGCCGGGTCACGTCTTCCTGTCCCAGCCGGATCGTGCCCTGTGTAATGAGCCCTCCTTCGAACTCCACCAGACGGAGGATCGCTTTGGACAAAATCGTTTTGCCGCTGCCGGATTCCCCGACCAGACAGAGCGTCTCGCCGGGCCTGATGTGCAGGCTGACTTCCGACAAGGCCGTCAGGCTTTCGTTTTCTTTGGTAAACTCCACTCTCAGCCGCTCGATTTCCAAAACCGGCTTTGCCAATTTCGTCCCCCCCTCCGGGCCTCTTAAGGATGAATTTTTTTCATTCGGTGCGGCTTTACTATCGGCATCCTGCTTTTACACCCGCGGTCTTTATGCTCAGGTTTTCCCTAGCGAACCTACCCGATTTTCGGCTTTCATTTTACATGCTGTTTGGGGTCCAGCGCGTCTCTCCACCGGTCTCCCAGCAAATTGACGGCCAGCACGAGAATCGTAATCGCCAGTCCCGGGAAAGTCGCATTCCACCAGGCGACGGTCAGATAGCCTCTGCCCTGCGAAAGCAGCGTTCCCCAGTCCGGAATTTCCTTAAGCACGCCAAGCCCCAGGAAACTAAGCGCGGAGCCCACCAGGATCGAAGACCCTATTCCGATCGTCGCCATGACGAGCAGCGGGGACAGAACGTGAGGAAGCACATGCTTCACGAAAATATGACCGCCGCCCGCACCGATCGACCTGGAAGCGGCGATATAGGGACGGCTCTTGATGCTGATCACCTGGCTGCGGACTACCCGTGCGAATTTGGGTATCAGCGACACGCTGACAGCCAGCACGATATTAAGCAGACTCGGCCCCAAAGCGGCCGCAATAGCCAGGGACAGGAGCAAGCCCGGTATGGTCATAAGCACGTCGATGATCCGCATAAGGATACCGTCCGCCAAACCTCCGATATAACCGGCCAGACTGCCGATCAGCATCCCCGCCGCGCCACCGATGACGACGGAGCCTGCGCCGATCAGAAGAGAATCTCTCGCTCCGTATATAAGAAGGCTGAGTACATCCCTTCCGTAATAATCCGTTCCGAACCAATGGTCGGGACCCGGCTTCCGGAGCAGGGCGTCCGCATTCATTTCCGCTGGCGGATAAGGCGCCAGCCAATGCGGCACGACTGCGCTGAGCACAATCGCCGAGACGATCAGAAGCGCCACATAATACGGAAGACCCCCCAGCCGCAAAAAGCCGGGTATCCTCCGTTTCCGTCCCCCTTCCCGGCCCCGTTCGCGGACGAGCCGTTCCGCCACATAGTTCACTTCGGCTGCCGTTTTCATATCGTCCCTCCCTTTTCACGCGTTTCTTAGTCGGCCGCCTGCTCAGACTGCCCTTCTCACTCTCGGATCGATAAGAGCATAAGACAAATCGACCAGCACATTTACAAGGACATACACGATGGCGGTAAAAAAAACGACGCCTTGTACGACCGGAAGATCTTTGGAAAGGATGGCGCCCGCCAGAAGCCTGCCGATTCCCTGTCTGGAAAACACCGTTTCGATCACGACGGCTCCGGCCATGAGTTCCCCGATCTGAATACCGATCATGGTAAGAGCCGGAATCAGGGCGCTGCGCAGCGCGTGCCGGTACATGACTATTTTTTCGCTAAGTCCTTTGGAACGCAGGGTGGTAATAAAAGGTTCATTCATCACCTCTAGCATGGAGCTTCGTACCATTCGCACGATAAACCCCGATCCCACGAGTCCGAGCGCGGCGGCCGGCAGAACAATCGACTTCCATCCTTCCGAGCCTACGGCCGGAAACCAGTTCAGTTGGACGGAGAAGACGAGGATCAGAAGAATACCCGACCAGAAAGTGGGCATCGAAATTCCGAACAGCGACACGATGCGGGCCAGGAAATCGATGAAGCCGTTGCGGTGCACGGCCGAAAGCACGCCGAGCCAGATTCCCGTCACGACCGCCAGGAAAGTACCCGCTGCGGTAAGCATCGCCGTTGCGGGAAACTGCTCCAAAATTTTGGGAAGCACGGGATCATCGTTAACGAGGGATTTCCCGAAATCTCCCCGCAGCAAATTTTCGGCGTAAATGAGAAATTGCCGGATCACAGGCTGATCCAAGCCAAGCTGGTGCCGCAGATTCGCTGCCGTCTCCGGGGAGGCCGACGTCCCCGCCAGCATCATCAGCACCGGATCGCCCGGAAGCAGGTACAGGATAAAGAAGACAAGAACCGAGGCGCCTCCTATGACAAGCAGCGAAGAGACCAGTCTTCTTGCGATTGCATAAATCAATCGGCTCCCCCTCCCGTTACGGTTTTTTCAGGCTTACGTCATAGAACAACGGGTAACCCAGCGAATCGAATTTAAGTCCGCTCACGTTTTTACCGGCTGCGACGGTATACGGAAATACATACACCGGAAATCCGTAAGCATTTTCAATGAGATACGATTGAACCTGCTTGTAAATCTCCGCCCGCTTCTTGGGGTCCTGCTCTCTAAGCCCTTCTTCCAGCCAGGCGTCTACCTTGGGATCGGATTTATGGGTGTGGTTGTGTCCCCATTTCCCGTCTTTCGGAATGGCATTCGAGTGAAAAAAGCTGCGCAATATGTCCGGATCGCCCGAAACGTTGCTGACGCCGACCAGATCATTCGTCCCCTTGACCATCAGAGCTGTCGTCGTGTCGGCCAAAATTTCGATTTCCACGGCGATTCCGGCTTTTTTCAGCTGCTGCTGGATCATCGCCGCAATGTCGTTGCGTTTCTCCCTGTTCGGCGACGCATCGATATAATGAATCGTCAGCTTTTTGCCGTTTTTCTCACGGATTCCGTCTCCTCCTTTCGTCCAGCCCAGCCCGTCAAGCAGACGGCCGGCTTCTTCGGGATCCGGTTTCAGAGCTCCTTCCAGCGAGGCATTATAGCCGAGCACGGAGGGAGTCAGCGGAGACCAGGCTCTCGTATACGCGCCGAGATACAGCGTTTTGACGATGGCGTCGAAGTCGATCGACAGCTGGACGGCCTTGCGGGCCTGCAGCTCATTCCAGGGCGCATGGTCCTGATTCAGCATCAGCGTGTAAGGGATCCCCGAAGACTCCGCCTGGAACAGCTGAACGTTCGGGTCCTTTTTCAACGCGACGAAATTTTGGGGAGGCACCGTTTCTCCGGCCGAAACCTGCCCGCTTTGCACACTGCCGATCCGGGTCGCCTCTTCGGGAATGATTTTGAACACAAGCTTGTCTATGTAAGGCGCGCCTTTGTTGGCCGCCAGCTCCGGCGCCCATTTGTAGTCGGAATTGCGCTGGAGCGTGACGGCAGAATTTTCAGTCCAGCTTACGAATTTGAACGGTCCGGTTCCGACAGGGTTTTTCGTCAACTGATCCTTATGTTTTTCCGCGGCCGCCGGTGAAACGATTCCGAGAAAAGCCTGGCTCAGCGAACTCAGGAACGCGCTGTAAGGAGATTTGAGACGCACCTTTACGGTGTGTTCGTCAACCGCTTCGGACGATTCATAGGGTCCCAGCAGAGTAACCGCGAACCGGGATTTTGTAGCCGGATTCACGATCCTGTCGAAATTCGCTTTCACGGCAACCGCATTAAAAGGAGTTCCGTCATGAAACTTAACGTCCTTGCGCAGCTTGAACGTATACTCCTTGCCGTCCTGTGAAACCGTCCATTCCTCGGCGAGCCACGGTTTGATCGTCCCATCCGGTAGCTGAACGACAAGACTGTCGTAAATGGAGCGCATAACCCGGTAATCCAGCGCGGCCGGCACCACATTGGGGTCAAGTCCCGACGGCGATCCGGCGAGCGCATACGTAAACGTGCCGCCTGGAGCGGCGGACGGCTGTCCGGTTTTTCCGTTTTCATAGGACGGAGAGTCTGCGCCGCCGGTAGCACCCTTGCTTCCCCCGCAGCCGGACACGATCATTAGAAGAAGTGCGATCAAGATTAAGACTGCCTTGTGAGAATTATGTCTGGATGAAATCATAAGTCCTCTCCATTTCGTTGGTTTTATGTCTACTCAGATCCTTTTTCCGGTGCAGACTTACCCTGTCCCGCAAAAAAAGGAGACACAGCTTTTCCCGGGGGAAAGACCGTATCTCCAGTGACCTGGTCGATATCTGATTAAACCGATAATATTAGTATGTTTTGATTATAGCGACACCTTTTGTTTCTGTCAATCCTTGGTAAAGGAGTCATGGAATCAAAAACGGGACACCCCCTCCCGGAAGCGTCCCATTCCTATCGTCTGTTAACCGGCTGCCTGTTCGGCTTCTTCCGCCGGCTTAAATCGTTCTTTGCCGAAGAACACGTGAAACAGAATACAAATCACCGTATAAACGACAGCCGTGATACTGAAAGCATAGGCGTACCCGTAGTAAGAACCGTACGTCGCCACTAGCCCCATGCTGACCGGAGAGGCCAGAAACCAGCCCAGATTGAACATCGCTTCCCCGGAGCTGGAGGCAAGTCCCCGCATCGAGCGGTGGACATACTTCATTTTGATCGTGCTGTAAAAAGGATTTGCCGCATTCATAAGCGCCTGTCTGAACAAGTATCCTACGCTCGCCAGTGTAAAATTGGACGAGTACGCCGTAATCAGCAGAAAAGGAATCGAACTCAGCTGGAGCAGGACGACCGCTCTCGCTTCGCCTATTTTGCGTGCAATGGCGGGACCAAGCAGGAAAGCAAGCGCAGTGGCCCCTTGGCCCAGCGACACGATGAAACCGATCATCGTTTTGGAAGCATCGAACCTGTCCTCGAAATACACGTTCAAATACGGCACGATCATGCCGCCCGCCGTCGAAGACAGAAGGCTCAAAAACGCAAAAAGCGCGATAATCTGCAGCGAAGACTTATGTTTGGCTGCCGTTTGCCGCCAGCCGGCTTTGGGACCGGCCCTTCTATCCTCACTTTCTTCTTTTTCTCCGGAATATTCCGATGTATACATGAGTACGGGAATGAGTCCGAGTGCCATCGTTCCGACGCCGATCAGCAAAGTCGTTCTCAAGCTGAGCACTTCCGAAAGGCCGAGGGCAAACTGGAACATGTCCGTCAAAACGCCGCCCAGCATATTTCCCGCCACACTTGCGAACATACTTAGCGCCATGTTGAAGCTGAACAAGTGAACCCGCTGCCGGGGCGTCGAATTGTTCGCCATAAAAGGGATGATCGTAGCCGATACGACCGCCTGCGACATTCCACCTAGAAACGAAGTAACGAGCAGGGCGTTTTTAAACTCGAAAAGAGAACGGGCCGTAAGCGCCAGCAGCACAAAAAAGAGACCGGCGGATACGATCCGCTTGGGCCCGAATCTGTCGTTCATTATTCCCGCCGGTATTAATATGATTGCGGATGCTATGGCCGTCATCCCGACCAACTGTCCAACCATCGTCTGATCGTAGCCCAAAGCGCGGACGTACAAATTGTACACGAGCCCGAACATGCCGAGACCCGTATTCCACACGAAAATAAACACGAAAAAAAGACGAATGTTCCGGCTGTATTCGAGCAGTTGGGTTTTCCATTCGTTGAGAAAGTTCGTCATACCCTAAGCATAACTCATTTCGCAGGTAAGCGGTATCTTTTTTCATCCGGTGGTGAATAAAAGGGTTTCTTCCAAAACACGGGCCCGCCCGGTTCCTTTCTCCGCCTTTGGATGCTACAATTTTCACTAAATACCGGACGTAATTCGTCCATGGAGCAAGGAGATAGTGAAGCATATGATCCAATATCGCAGCGGGCAGGTAACGGTCTTTCAAAGCTCGATCTATAAAACAACCTCGACCGTGATCGTGACGGATGACCTCGTCTTGATCGCCGATCCGAACTGGCTGCCTCGGGAAATCGAAGAAATCCGGCAGCATGTCGAAGCCGTGCGGGGCGAACGGCCGGTTTATGTCCTGTTTACCCACGGCGATTTCGACCATATCATCGGGTACCGGGCGTTCCCGGGGGCTGTCACGATCGGAAGCGAAGGGCTGCTGAACCACCCGGATAAAGAAAAAAAGCTGGCTCTCATCACTTCGTTCGATGCCGGCCACTATATCGACAGAGACTATCCCGTGGAATTCCCGCATATCGACATCGCTGCGGCCGGTAACGGCGAGGTGTTTCAGCTCGGAGAAACCCGGCTGACGTTCTATCTCGCTCCCGGTCATACGCCGGACGGGCTGATGACGGTAGTCGAGCCGCTGGGTATACTGATCGCCGGGGACTATTTATCGGATTTCGAGCTTCCTTTCATTTATGACAGCGCCAAAGCATATGAGCGGACATTGGATACTGTCCGGCACATTTACGGCGCCCATGCCTTAAAGCTGCTCGTCCCCGGACATGGGCAGGCGACCGGAGACGCCCGCGAAATGGAGCGCCGGCTGGAGCTCGCGGACCGTTACCTGCGAAGCCTGATCGCGGCCGTTCAGACTGACGACGGCGACGCTCTGCTCGCGCTCCGGGACGCGCACGCTTACCGCTCCGCTTTTACGGACGGCTGCCATGACGAGAACGTCCGGATTGTCCGGCGCGAGTACGCCGGCAGGTAGCGCGGTCGGCTGGCGCGGTCGGCTGGCGCGGTCGGCTGGCGCGGTCGGCTGGCGCGGTCGGCTGGCGCGGTCGGCTGGCGCGGTCGGCAAAAAGACCTTTCATGCCGCCAGGCGGCCGAAAGGTCTTTTTGTATCCGCGACGAAGCCTCCGGCTCAGGACTGGATCTTCTCTTCGCGGCCGGTTTTGGCAAAGCCCCGGCCGCGCGAAACGATCCAGATCTGCCCGAGCAGCGCCGCCGCAATCAGCGCTCCGGCCGCGATCGGCAGCTGCCCCGGAGCCAGCCCCGCGAGCAGAACCGCTCCGCCGAGCGCGGAGCCTACCGCGCTGCCGAGATAATTCGCGGAGCTGTTCAGCGCAACGGCGGCCGGTCCGTGTTCGGGCTGAAGGACAAGCAGCACGTGCTGCTGGGGAGCCTGGGAAGCCCAGCCGGTCGCCCCCCACACGACGAATGCCGCGAAAGCGGCGAGCGTGTAGTGAATCCCGGCCGGAAGAACGAAGACAGCCAGCGCCATCAGCGCCAGAATAACGGTCATCAACAGGCCGGGACGTCCCGTACGGTCAATGAGCGTTCCGATGGAAAAGCTGCCGATGACCCCGCCGATCCCCCACGCCCACAAGTACGGAGTGATCGTCTGGATGTCGCCCAGATCCTGTAGAACGGACGCCACGTACGTGTACAGTCCGAGACTGGCAACGCTCGTAATAAACGTGATGCCGACGGTAGCGGCAACCCGCCCGTTCGTCATCATGGCAAGACGCTGACGCAGGGACGGCGGAGCCGCCGCCGGAAAGTTCGGGAACCACGCGGTAATGCCGATTATCGCGATGACGCCGAGAGCCGTTACGGCCCAGAGTGTTCCCCGCCAGCCAATCTGCTCGGCAATGAGCAGCCCTACGGGGACCCCGATGACCGTCCCCATGCTCATTCCGCCCAGCGTCATGCCCAGCGCTCTCCCCCGTTTCTCGCTGGAAACGAGGGCGGCCGCAGCTGCCGCAGCCAAGGGAGAATACAGGCCCGCTCCAATCCCGGCAAGCGCCCTGGAGAGCAGCAGAAGCGTGTAGGTCGGCGCGACAGCGGTAACCGCATTGGCAAGCGTGAACACGACGAGCGCCAGCAGAAGGATACGCCGGACCGGCTTGCCGGCGAGTATGGTGGCGAATATCGGCGCTGCCAGTGCATAGCAGAGCGTAAACACGCTCACGGCCTGGCCGGACTGCGATGCGCTGATGGCAAAATCCGAGCCGATTGCGGGAAGCAGACCCGCCACCACATAGGCGTCAAAGCCCAATGCGAACATGCCGATGGTAAGCAGTAAAACTTTTTGCATGGAAATCTCCCTCGCTTATCTTGTTCGATGGTAAACCCGGAAGCTCAGCCGAGGCGTTCCCAGTTCGTTTCATCATTAAAGAACTCCCGTTCGGAGCCGACCACATACTGCACGGGGCCGATTGTCCTCGCATCCCCGTCGATCGTATTAAGGAGTTTCTGGAGCTTCAGAGAGCTCGGCAGGTCCGCAAATGGCTGAGAAGGCTCCGTGCCCGATGCGGCAAAGGCCGAAGCGTCGGCAACGAGCCGGATTAATTTGCGTATCGTGTTCAGCTCCGGCCGGCTTTCATCGATTTCGGTCTTGAGATCCACGATGACGCGTTCCCCGGTATTCGTTTTTTCCCAGATCCGCAAATAATCGATATCCCAGACCGGCGTATCGAAGATCATCGTCGCGAAAATCAGCTTGTTCGCCGGCGAGGCGAAGACAAGGTCCACTTCCCGCTTGCGCAAAATGTTGACGAAGCTGCTGTAGCCCGTCACGACGGCTCCCGCCAGGCTTGCGGTGATTGCCGCACTGTCCAGCACGGCCGTTCCGGAAATAGAGAAATCCGAGCGGATGCCCTGCAGATCTTTCAGCTCCAGCTCCGCGTTTTCGCCGCTCACCCACTGCACGAGATCGAGCGGATGGATGATTTCGCTGATCACCCCGCTTGTGGGCCGGTGATCGTTGATGCGGTCTTTTCCCCAGTAAAAATTGGCGCGTACGAGACGCAGGTTATGTTCCTGCACGTACTGCCTCAGCGTGAGCGAAGCATCCGAGTACCTTTCCACCAGATCGAGAGCGAAGCCGGAAATATTTTTCAAGCTACTTTCCACCGTTTCCAGATCGTCCTGTGGGTGCACCAGCGGTTTCTCGCAAATCACGAACCCGCGGTAATCCTTCAGCTGTCTGATTACGTCGATATGATATTCATCGTTTACGCTTACGACTACAATGGCAGGCTCAAACTCCTTAAGCGCCTGCTCTATGCCGGAAAAATACCGGTAGCCGTTCGTTTTCGGGCTGCGGTTCACATACGCGATTTCTACGGGCTCATTGCCCGTCACCGCCGGATCCAGATTGGAAAAGGCTTGCGAGAAGCGGGTTCCCGCATAGCCCAGTCCGATAATCAATACGTTCATGAATGTCCTCCCGGGAATCATCAAAATTCTTTAATCAGAAGATCTTCCCCCGATTCCGAAAAACCCAGATTCTCATACAGCCGCTTGGCTGCGGGAGTCGTCTGGAGCGTCACTTTTCCCACTTCGTTCGCACGGAACCAGGACAACACATAATTCATAATTCCTTCGCCCAATCCCTGGCGCCGCTTGTCCGGATGAACGACCACGGTCTGAATCCAGCCGACTTTGCCGTTCAGGCAGCCTTTCATCGGCGCCCGGTCGTCGATAATTCCGATCGCGCAGGCGCTGAGCTTTTCTTCGTCGTCCAGGCTCGCCGCCGCCACAAGGATGCGGTCGTTTCCCTTCAGATTGGCTCGGAGCCAGTTCCGGTACTCCGTCTGCCAGGCGAGGTCTTCTTCGGCGGAGCGGGAAACATAATGTCCCTCGCCCCGGCTGAGCAAAATTTTTCGAAGCTCCACAAGCTCTCCTATATCTTCAAACGAAGCCCTTCTTATCCGCAGTGTCAGACTTGTATTCATGCTGAATCACTCCCGTTCCATCTCTTGGCAGGCTGACGGAACCGACCTTTCGACCGGAAGATCGGGTCAGGCTTTCAAAGCCAGCGTTTTGATATTGAAATATTCGAACACTTCGGTTAACGCGTTAACCAGTTCGTAGATGTGCTCTTCCGTATGATTCGGAGTCACATTCACCCGGAAACGCTCCGTACCGACCGGCACCGTCGGCGAATTGATCGGCTGCAGGTAAACATGATGCTTCTCCAGCAGTCTGCGGGCCGCCAGCTTGCACTTCTTCGCCTCCCCGATCAGCACGGGAAGAATATGCGTTTCGCTGGCTTCCATCACCGGAATGCCGGCATCGGCCAGCGCATCGCGCAGCAGGGCCGTCTTGGCGTGAAGCGCGTCGCGTTCCGCGTTCGAGCGTTTCAAATGCTCCACGCTGGCGTAGCAGGCCGCCACAACGGCCGGAGGCAGGGACGTTGTGAAAATAAAGCCCGAGGCAAAGGAACGCACACTGTCGATCAGCGGTGCCGAGCCCGTTATGTAGCCGCCGATAATCCCGATGCCCTTGGCCATCGTGCCCTGGATAAAATCGATTGAATCCGCTACGCCGAGCTGGGCCGCGATTCCCGCTCCTCTCGGTCCGTACATCCCGATGGCATGTACCTCGTCCAGGAACGTAAGCGCCTTGTATTTTTTCGCCAATTGGACAATTTCACGGATCGGCGCGATATCCCCGTCCATCGAATATACCGATTCGAATACGATGATTTTGGCCCGGTCGCTCGGCTGGGCCGCCAGCAGCTCTTCCAGATGCTGCACGTCGTTATGACGAAAGACGGCTTTTTCCGTTTTCGAACTGACAATTCCGTTAATGATGGAAGCGTGATTTAAAGCGTCCGAGAAGATGATACTGTCGGGGAAAATGCGGGCCAGGCACTGGAGCGTGGCATCGTTGGAGCCGTAGCCCGTCGGAAACACGAGAGCCGCTTCCTTGCCGTGCCATTCCGCCAGAGAAGCTTCCAGCTGCGCATAATAATGATGGGAGCCGCCGATATTTCTGGAACCGCCGGAGCCGGCTCCGTACAATTCAATCGCTTTGTGCATCGCTTCGATAACGACGGGATGCTGAGACATACCGAGATAATCATTGCTGCACCATACGACCACCGGGTGATCTCCCTGGTTATCGACCAGAGCCATAGGATATTTCGTCCGCAGCCGGTTAATGGTGACAAACTCGCGGTATTGACCGTTCTCCTTCAATTGGTTCAATTTGCTTTCAGCAATTTCCGTGTACATCTTTCATCCCTCCAGTTACTTGTTTTTGTATGTTTTTATAGTATGTGGATCTCCTATCCAATTAATAGTATAGGTTAACTCGGATATAACAATCAAGAGGTTTTTTGTAAATTTGTACAATTCTGTCAATTATATTTTCGGTCCGAATAATGCTTTATCCCCTGGCGCGGGAAAAAGAAAAAACACCGCCGGACGGTGTTTAATAGTTTGAGTCTTTTATTTAGCGGACCCCGTTTGGACAGAGTTCATGCTTTTTTGTGAGGTGAATTCCTGCAGGAGAAAATCGTACAGGTTCTTTCCCGCCTGTTTTAACGGCAAATCAGCCGGTCTGTAAATCAGGCCGCAGGTCATGTCGATTCCTCCCTCCTTCACGTGAAGCGCGTGCGTACCGTCCGGTATGGGATGAAGCACCATGCGGGGAACGAGCGCTGCGCCAAGTCCTTCGGCGACATAATATTTGAGCGCGGACATGCTGCCAATCTCCATCGTATCCGGCGGGAAGCTCCCCTTTTCTCTCAGTGCCGTTTCAAGTTTCCTGCGATAAGGACACGTTCGTGCGGTGATAAGCAGACGCGTTTCGCGAAGTTGGGGCAGCGTCACCGATTCTTCCCGTGACAGAGCGTGACCGGCGGGGACGAGCAGCAGAAACTCCTCCGTAAAAAGAGGCTCAAAATCGAGCCCGGCCGCCGTATCGAGGAACGAACCCAATCCGAAGTCCAGCTCGCCGGCCAGAATCTTGTCCGCCAGAACAGTTGTGCCGGCAATTTCGACGGAGACGCGGATGCTCGGATATAGGTCCGCAAAACGCCGGATCAGCCGTGGAAACTGGTGACTGGCGGTCGGCTCGGTAACACCGACTCTCACATGTCCGGCCTCGCCTGACGCGAGATCGGCCAGCGTTTTTTGCAGCTGCTCCATCTTTTGCAGGATCGGGATGCTTTGCTCGTAAAAGAGGCGGCCCGCCTCGGTTAGCGTGATTTTTTTGCCCCGCTCGAACAGCAGCACACCCAAATCGCTTTCCAGCTTCTGAATCTGCATGGTTATTGTCGAAGGCGAGTAAGTCAATTCCTCGGCTGCGCGGGCAAAGTTTCCGTACTCCACAATTTTCCCGAAAGACTTTAACGTTCTGAAATCCATCCGGTGTTCCTCCTTTCCTGGATTCTATTATTTTGAACGACTCCTTCAAAACATTCAAATATATTAAATGCCTTCCATCCTTTAAACTGAATGACAGAAAGCATGATTTCGATTCCCGTGAAGGAGTGAATGTATATGGATTTGCAAAACAAAGTCGCCTGGGTGACGGGCGGAGGCACCGGTATCGGACGGGCTGCCAGTATTGAACTCGCCAGACGGGGAGCTATCGTAGCAATAAGCTACTCGCAATCCCGGGAAGATGCTGAATCCGCCGTGCGAATAATTAACGGCGAAGGCGGACGGGCAGCCGCTTTCCGGGCGGACGTAACCAGGGAAAACGAAGTTGCCGAGCTTGCCGGGCTGATCAGCGAAATGTTCGGGACAATCGACCTGCTCGTCAACAATGCCAGCGTTACCCGGCATATTCCCATGTGCGATCTGGATTCGGCCACAGAAGACGTATGGGACGAATTGTACGCGGTCAATGTCAAAGGCATGTTTGCCTGCGCCAAAGCCGCCGCTTCCCGGATGAAAAAAAACAAAAACGGCGCCATCGTCAATGTCGGCTCCATAGCCGGGCTTACGGGTCTCGGCTCCTCCATCCCTTACGCCGTATCGAAAGCGGCCGTCCATGGACTGACCAAATCTCTGGCCCAGGCGCTCGCGCCGGAGATCCGGGTGAACTGCGTCGCACCGGGAGCGGTAGCCACACGCTGGTGGAAAGGCCGCGAGGCAGCGATGAACGCGCTCATCGGCAAGCTGCCGCTTCAGCGGATCGCCACTCCCGAGGATATTGCCGGGATTATCTGCTCCCTGCTGGAGCAGGAGGCGGTTACGGGGCAGATCTTGACGGCCGATGCCGGGCAGACCTTATAGTTTTTCTTACGAAATCCGCGAACCGGCCGCCCGTAGTTCCAGTCCCGCTCCGTTACCCGGCCCGTCATCATGGAGTTCGGCACGCTAGAAGCGATTCTAGGCGGTGTCGCCGCCGGTCTCGGCATCTCCCTGCTACCGCGCAGTGTCGTAGGCAAGCTCCAGCGGGAAGGTCTGCTTCGGGTGCATGAAATACCGGAAACGTATCGTTACATGACAACGGATTTTATAACCCGAAGAGACTCTTTTATAAGCAGCGCGCTCGGGGCTTTTATGGAAATGATTGCGCCTGCGGAGCAATCGGCTGGAGAGCGTCCTGCTGCGGATGACGGAGCCGGTGCGGATTGCGTGGAAGGCGGCTCTATGCCATAAGAAAAAGCCGCTTATAAGCGGCTTCATTCTTGTTCGTGCGCTAGGTGCCGGAGGCTCGTTTCCGCTCACACTTCCGCCGGATTCTCCTATCCGAATGCACGAATGCAACCGGCCTTACGCCCCTTCACTGCCCGATTGCTGTCTGATCGGAATCCGTTTCATACGGAATTACAAACCAGACCGCTGCCTGGCTTCATCCGGCTTCCGGCCGTTCATATGTGCGGCAAGACAGCTCACTTCAGCCCTAAGCTGCACCTGAGCTACACTCCAAACTGAGCCTTGTGCAGCCCGCTGTAAATGCCTCCGGCCGCGACAAGCTCACCGTGAGAGCCTTCTTCCGCCACTCCCTGCTCGGTTACGACGATGATGCGGTCGGCGTTCTTGATCGTGGCGAGCCGGTGTGCGATAACCAGAGTCGTCCGCCCTTTCGACAGCTCGGTGAGCGACTGCTGAATCGCCAGCTCCGTGGCCGTATCCAGCGCCGAAGTCGCTTCGTCGAGAATGAGAATCGGCGGATTTTTCAGGAAGATTCTCGCGATTGCGAGACGCTGCTTCTGCCCTCCGGACAGTTTGACGCCTCTTTCGCCGATCATCGTTTCCATCCCGTCCGGCTGCTTCTGGATAAATTCCTCCAGCTGGGCCTGGCGGGCCGCTTCCCAAATTTCTTCCTCGCTTGCCCTCAGCTTGCCGTAGGCGATGTTTTGCCGGATCGTTCCTTCAAACAAGTAGACGTCCTGCTGGACGATTCCGATCTGGCTGCGCAGGGACTCCAGCGTCATATCCCGGACATCGGTTCCGTCAATGCGGATAGCGCCGCTTTTGCAGTCGTAGAACCGGGGCAGCAGGCTGCAGATCGTCGTTTTTCCCGCACCGGACGGGCCTACGAAGGCAATCGTTTCTCCGGCACGAATGTTCAGGTCCAGATCTTCCAGAATGTTCTTCTGATCGCCGTATCCGAACGTAACCGAATCGAAGACGATATCGCCTTTGAGCTTATCCACGCTCACCGCGTTCTTGCGGTCCGCCACATCGGGCTCGGTGTCGATGATCGAGATGTATCTTCTAAACCCGGCAATGCCTTTCGGATAGCTTTCCAGCACGGCATTGATTTTCTCGATCGGGCGGAAAAATACGTTGGACAGAAGCAGAAAAGCGACAAACTGGCCGTACGACAATTCGCCCTGGATGACGAAATAGGTTCCGCACAGCATGACAAAAAGCGAAACGAAGCGCATCATCATATAGCTGATCGACATGCTTTTCGCCATCAGCTTATAGGCCATCAGCTTGGTCTGGCGGTACTGCTGGTTGGTTCCCTTGAACAAATTCTTTTCGTATTCTTCGTTAGCGAACGCCTGAACGACACGGATCCCGCTGATATTGTTTTCCACCCGGCTGTTAAATTCGGCCACATTGCCGAACAGCCTTTCGTACGTGCGGGTCATTTTTTTGGTAAAATAAATAGCAAACCAGGCAAGCAGCGGAATGACAATAAACGTCAGCAGCGCCAGTTTAGTATGAATCGAAAGCATAAGCAGGAAAGCTCCGACCAATGTCATAATGGCAATGAAAACATCCTCCGGTCCATGGTGGGCAATCTCCCCGATTTCGTTCAAATCGTTCGTGATGCGGGTCATAAGATGACCGGTCTTATTGTTGTCGAAAAAACGGAACGAAAGCTTCTGGATATGATCAAACAGCTTCTTCCTCATATCCGTTTCGATATTTACCCCGAGCATATGCCCCCAATAAGTGACGACGTAATTCAGGAACATATTCAGTACGTAAATCGCAAGAAGAGCTATGCACGCCCAGGTAATAAGTGACCAGTCACGGCCCGGAAGAAGCTTGTCCAGAAACAAGTTAACCGCAAGCGGAAAGCCGAGCTCAAGCAAACCCGCTATGACGGCACAGCCGAAATCCAGAATAAACAGTCCTTTGTACGGACGATAATACGCGAAAAAACGTTTAAGCAATCCTATCCCTCTTTCTTTTCTCTATACTTTTTGCCGCAAACACACGTCTATCTGTATTGTAGTTCAAACGTGCCGAACAACAAAGATAAAATTCTCTTTTACCTATTTTCTCTTCCCTTTTGTACCCCGAAACTATGAATAAATTTGTTAAATCTACGAAAATAAGGGTTGTCAAAATTTAGCACAGATTGTATGATACGGGTATAAAGCTGCTTTTCGATTGATCCAGTCGCTCACTCCGAATAGAAATTTCACTCCAATTTGTAAGCGCTTAAACCACCTATTTAAGCCGCCCCTCGATAGTTGTCCAGTCATTTGCTAACCGACCCGGAACGCCGATCAACTCTGCCTGCTCCACTTCGTACATTTCGCACGAACATTTCCCAAGTTCCCGGTTTATGCAGTTTCTCTATGTATATAAGCTCCCCGGAGTTTATATAAATCCATCTGTTTTAAGGAGGGATAACCGCAAGCGCTGCCCCGCGAATCTTCCATTCTGCACATTGCGCAAGCTCAGAAAGGAGATGATCCAGGACTACCGCTGCAAGGATAATGACTTTTAAGCCGTTTTCTTCGCATTCCCCATTAAAAGGAGGCCTATTTTATGTCAACTGTTCGTTTGTCCCGCTCTGTCACGACCCGGATTTTGTTCGCAGCCGGATTGTCCCTGATCCTTGCTTTCTGTATGCTTTTACTCGCTCAAAAAGCGTCCGCCCACGGCTATGTCGAATCACCGGGCAGCCGGGCTTATCTCTGTAAGCAGGGAACCAACAAAGACTGCGGAGCTATCGTTTATGAGCCTCAAAGCCTTGAATATCCGAAAGGCTTCCCGGCTGCGGGTCCTGCCGACGGTAAAATCGCGAGCGGGGGCGGAACTTTCCCTAAACTGGACGAGCAGTCCGCAACCCGCTGGAGCAAAGTAAACATCTCTTCCGGCACGAACACGTTCACTTGGAAGCTGACGGCTGCCCATGCGACGACAAGCTGGAAATATTACATTACTAAAGCCAACTGGGATCCGAATTCCGCACTGACCAGAAACTCTTTCGATCTGACGCCTTTCTGCTCCGTGAACTATGGCGGCAAACAGCCTCCGTTCTCTTACTCCGATACTTGTAACGTTCCGGCCAGAACAGGCTATCACGTCATCCTGGCTGTCTGGGAAATCGCCGATACAGCTAACGCTTTCTACAACGTGATCGACGTTAACTTCGGCGGCAGCAACCCTTCCGACACTGTCGCTCCGACGGCACCGGCCGGCGCAGCCGCTTCCAACGTGACCACTACGGGAGCTACCCTGACTTGGGGAGCTTCGACGGATAACGTCGGAGTAACCGGTTATAAGGTGTATAACGGTTCCACGCTCGTTACGACAACAAGCGGATCCGCTACGTCTTACAATGTAACCGGCCTCACTCCGAATACAGCATACACCTTTACTGTGAAAGCCGTAGATGCGGCCGGCAACACTTCTCCGGCCAGCAATTCGGTTACGTTTACGACGGGTTCGGCTCCTGCCGATAACCAGGCGCCGACGGCTCCTGCCGGTCTGACTGCCGGAACGGCCTCGTCTTCGTCGGTCGCGCTAAGCTGGAATGCCGCAACCGATAATGTAGGCGTGACAGGATACCGGATCTACAAGGGCACGGCGCTTGCGGGCACGGTTTCCGGCTCGACGCTTTCGTACACCGTTTCCGGCCTGACGCCAAGCACCGCTTACACGTTTACTGTACGGGCAATTGATGCCGCAGGCAACGAGTCCGCTAACAGCAATGCGGTGTCGGTAACGACAGCTTCAGGCCCGGCGGTTGCCGCCTGGACGGTCAACACGGCTTACACAACCGGCAATCTCGTGACTTACAACGGCTCCACTTACGAGTGCCGTCAGCCGCACACTGCGATCGCAGGCTGGGAGCCTTCCAACGTTCCGGCCCTGTGGCAGCTGAAGTAAGCGGCTCGACAACAAAAACCGATTTCCGGTAAAATCCGGAAATCGGTTTTTTGTTCGTTTACTCGCGCCTTCCGGCACCGCAGGCAGGCGCTGCTGGACCTGTCCTCCGTCATCTTTGCCGGGAGTAAACCGGATCCAGCGCGCGCGAATCCCGGGCGCGTGTTGCGACGCTGTTCTGTAGTCGGTCAAGCCCAGTAGATAGTACTCGCCGCATACCCGTCTGACGCCGGAACGATCCGTTTTGATCGCCCGCAAAGCGTCAGTCCGCTTAGCGGCTTGCATCCGCTCCCGGGGCTGAGTTCTCATTCGCTTCCGGTGCTTCATGCACGGAGGTTTCCTCGCTCCCCGCCCCTTCATTCTGCAAAAAATCCAGAAACCGTTTGAACGCTTCCGTTCTAAACAAATCCTTCCGGTAAATAAACACCACGCTGATTTCACGGAATTCTTCCGGAATGGAATGCAGGTGAACTTCCCTGGCCTGAACGATTCTGCTGATCGAAGAACGCGGAAGCAGCGAGACGCCAAGTCCCGCGGAAACGCCGCCGATAATGGCTTCCAGGGTGCCGAACTCGATCATATGGCGTGCTTCGACACCTTCCTTAGCCAGCAATCGTTCGACTCTGTCGCGGTGAGAGCAGCCGGATCCGAAAAACAGCAGCGGTTTCTTCAGCAGCCCGGCAAGATCCTTTTCTTTCGCCTCCGAAATCAACACGAGTTCTTCCTCGAATGCGGGTCTGCAAACCAGCTCTTCATGTGAAACCGGTCCGTATACAAAGGCCCCGTCCAGCTCGTAATCTTTGATCTTCCGGATCAGTTCATGAGAATCGGATGTAATCAGCGAAAGCTCGACTTCCGGATACAGACCGTGATAACGGGTGAGCAGCTGCGGCAGATGGATAGCGGCCGTCGTTTCGAGAGAGCCCAGCCGGAGCGGGCCTTTCGGAATATCCGTAGCCTGTGCGGACTTCACTGCTTCTTCCAGCAAAATGACAATTTTATCGGCATACACCAGTAAATTTTGTCCGGCCGCCGTCAGCTTCATCCCCTTGCTGGACCTATAGAAAAGCTGCGTTCCAAGTTCCGTTTCCAGCAGCCGGATCCGGTTGGTCACATTGGACTGGACATAATTCAGGCTGTGAGCCGCCTTAGTGATGCTCCCTTCCCGGGCCACCGTACGGAATATTTTCAAATCACCGCTCTCCATCGCGACCTCCTGTGTTCCATTAGTAGAATCGATACCTTTGTTCATTTCTAATGATTTTACTTGATACCTCGCTCTGTGTAAAATTCAACGTGTCAGATCGTAGACGTTTTCACATGATTTTTGGACCGGAGGGATTTGTTATGAAAGCTGTTTTGCATATAGAAAAAAGCGGTATCGACGGGCTCGTTTATTCCACAGCGGAAGACAAGCGTCCCGGGTACGGAGAAGTTAAAGTTAAACTGATCGCAGCGGGCCTCAATCACCGCGATCTGTTCGTTATAAATGAACGGAATGCCGGAGATACGCCGTTAATACCGGGCTCGGACGGAGCGGGAATCGTAACGGAGATCGGCGAAGGCGTCTCATCCGGATTTCTGGACCGGGAGGTCATTCTGAATCCGACCTTAAACTGGGAAAAAGCCGATTCCCTGCCGGAGGATCTTCAAATCATCGGAAGTCCCACCGACGGGACTTTCGCCGATTGTATTATCGTGCCCGTAGAAAATGCCGTTCCTAAACCCGCCCACCTTACCTGGGAGGAAGCGGCCGTTCTCGGCTTATCGGCCTTGACCGCTTACCGGGCGTTATTCACCCGGGGAGGGCTTCGGGCAGGACAGCACGTCGTCATTCCCGGTATCGGGGGAGGTGTCGCAACGATCGCCCTTCAGATGGCCAAAGCGGCCGGTGCCCGGGTTAGTGTCTCGTCCCGGAGCGAACACAAGCTGGAGCTGGCCCGGGGGCTCGGAGCCGATTTCTGCTTTCAAAGCGGTGGAAGCTGGAAAGACCGCTTCGATGGAACGAAGGCGGATTTAATCCTGGACAGCATAGGTCCGGCTACCTTCCCCAACTATTTCGATATTCTGGGACCGGACGGGCGTATCGTCAGTTTCGGAGCCAGCTCGGGAGACACCGTCGAACTTCCGCTGCGCGCCCTCTTTTTCCCCCAGCTCAGTTTGATCGGAACTTCGATGGGAAGCACGGAAGAATTCCATGCCATGGCCGATTTCGTGGCCAAACACAATCTTAAACCTGTCGTGCACAAAGTGTTTCCGATGCGCGATGCGGTGCAGGCTTTTACCACCATGAAGGAAGGCAGGCAGTTCGGCAATCTGGCCCTGTCTAATGAGACGGAAGCGTGAGTTGGAATCAAAATTATGCACAAAAAAAGAACCGCTGAACCGGCGGTTCTTTTTTTGTGCTTTCCCATCCTCTCCTTCTCTCTGCGAGCTTGATATTTTCACATAAACGATATATTGTTAACCTGTTATAATAGTTTTAGGTTAACAATTAAAACGGAAAGGATGCGATTCGATTGCTTACCAATTACGAGCACTTGGCGGAACTGAACAAGGCCCATCTTTGGCACCCTTTTACGCAGATGAAAGATTACTGTGACACTCATCCCGTCATTATCGAACGCGGAGAGGGCGTCCGGCTTTTTGACACGGAAGGCAAAGCTTATTATGACGGCTTTTCGTCCGTCTGGCTCAACGTACACGGCCACGGTGTTCCGGAACTAAATCAAGCGATTGTCCGGCAGCTTGAGCTTGTCGCACACTCCACCCTGCTCGGACTGAGCAATATTCCGGCCATCGAACTCGCTGCAAAACTATCGGATATCGCTCCGGCCGGGCTCCGGAAAGTATTTTTCTCGGATTCGGGCGCGACCGGCGTGGAAATCGCCCTGAAAATGGCATACCAATACTGGCGCAACAAAGGCATGGAACGCAAAGAGACGTTTATCACGATGAAAGAAGCGTATCACGGGGATACGATCGGCGCGGTCAGTGTCGGAGCGATTCCGCTTTATCACGAAGTGTTCCGGCCGCTGCTCTTTTCGGCTCATACAATCCCTTATCCCGATTCTTACCGGCATCCGGGCGGCGCCTCCGGCGCGATGTCCGATACGCTGGAAGCGCTGCGGCTTCTGCTTGAAGCACGAGCCGGTGAAATAGCCGGGCTCATAGTCGAGCCGATTGTGCAGGGCGCCAGCGGCATTATCGTTATGCCCGAAGGATGCCTGCGCGAAATCGCCCGGCTGTGCCGCAAGCACGGCGTTCTGCTGATCGCCGATGAGGTGGCGACCGGATTCGGGCGTACGGGCGCCATGTTCGCCTGCGACCTCGAAGATGTGGAGCCGGATCTGATGGTAGTGGGCAAAGGCTTGACGGGAGGCTATCTTCCCGTGGCGGCTACGCTTGCGACCGACGATGTGTATGAAGCCTTCTATGCAGATTACGAGGAACAGAAAACGTTTTTTCACGGTCATTCGTTTACGGGAAATCCGCTCGGCTGTGCTGTCGCCCTGGAAAATCTCCGCTTGATGCAGGAGCGCCGTGTGGTGGAAGGTGTGGCCGCCAAGGCCGAATTCGTAGCCGAAAGGCTTTCTTCCCTGAAAACTTGCCCCCACGTGGGCGATATCCGGCAGCTGGGCCTTCTCGTCGGAATTGAACTCGTCCGCGACAGGCAGACCAAAGAGCCTTACGCCTGGGAAGAAAGGATCGGCGTTCACGTCTGTGCGAGGGCCCGGGAATTAGGGCTGCTGACACGGCCGCTCGGCAATGTGGTCGTTTTCATTCCCCCTCTGGCGAGCACGCGCGACGAATTGGGGGCCATGACGGACATCATAGCCGCTTCTATCCGTGACGTAACGGAACGGGGGTGGCGGCCATGAGCGGCATCCGGGGAATCTTTGTGACCGGGACGGATACGGGGACCGGCAAGACCGTCGTCACGGCCGCGCTTGCCGCCGCACTCCGCTCGGAAGGCTGGAACGTCGGCGTCTGGAAGCCGGTACAATCCGGCGAACCCCTCGGCAGCGGGCGGAGCGACGCCGAAAGACTTGCGGAGGGAAGCGGCGTTTCCGATCCTCCGGAAGAAGTGGCGTCCTTTACGTTCAGCGCCCCGCTTACGCCTTGGCTTGCGGCAAAAGCGGAAGGCGTTCATCTGACGATGGAGATGCTTTATGCGGGCGGCAAGCGTTTGTGTTCGCGTTACGATGCCATGCTCGTCGAAGGAGCGGGCGGCGCCGCTGTCCCCTTGACGGAAGACGCCCTGTTGGCGGAATGGATCGCTTACCTTCGCATGCCCGTGCTGATCGTAGCCCGCGCGGGACTCGGCACAGTCAACCACACGCTCCTGACAGTCTCGTTCTTGAGACAATTCGGGATAGACATCCTGGGTGTCGTGCTGAATGAAGGCGCATGCGCTGCGGCATCTCCGGAAATTGCCGAAACTGCGGAAGCCGCGGGAACTGCTGGGACTGTGCGAGCTGCGGCAAGTCCGGGTACACCGCGTAATGCGGAAGGTGCGGCGGCGGTACCGGGGGTTACGGATGGCGCCACCGCTACTACCGAAGTGCCGGGTGCTGCGATTGACCCAACTGCAACGGTAGTGCGAAGTGCTGCGATTGATGCAGCAGCGACTTCGGCGGTACCGGGGGTTACGGGAGGTGCAGACGCTTCTACGGAAGTGCCGGGTGCGGCGATTGACGCATCTGCAGCAGTAGTGCGAAGTGCTGCGATTGATGCAGCAGCGACTTCGTCGGTGTCAGCGTCTGTGAAGACTGCAAGTGCCGCGATGCCTCCGGCCGCCTCTCTACAAAACGCTTCGCACGAAGCCGATCCAAGCATCTCCGGAAACGCCGCGTTAATTGAAATGTTCGGCGGCGTAAAGGTTTTGGGCCGTTTTCCGCAAGTCGGCAGCGGGCCGGGGCCGCAGCTGCTTGCGGAGCTCGTGCACACGACACTGGATCTGACCCCTGTCCGTTCCTTTTTATCAAAATCCTTGCAGATCCCGCCGAAACTACGGGATAAAAACGCCGAGGTGCGGACATGAACGCAATGAGCTGGATCGAAAAGGAACTGGATATACTGGCAGGCGAATCTCTGGAGCGGACGCTGACGGATACCGCAGCTTCCCGCTCGCTCCCCGGTCATTTGATACGCGGAGAGGAAACTCTTCTTGATCTGACTTCGAATGATTATCTGGGCTTGAGCCGTCATCCGGATATCGCGGATTCGATGCGCCGTGCGCTGCTGGAGGAATGCGGATCGGGATCGACGGCCTCGCGCCTGCTTTCCGGCAACCGTTCTCCGTACCGTGAACTGGAAGCCGAGCTTGCCGACTGGCAGCGGAAGGAAGCCTCGCTCGTTTTCGCGAACGGCTATATGGCTAACCTCGGTACGGTCAGCGCTCTGGTAGGCCGGGGAGATGCGGTGTTTTCCGACCGTCTCAATCATGCCAGCATAACAGACGGCATCCTTCTGAGCCGAGCCGAGCATATCCGCTACCGGCATAACGATATGGAGCATTTGGAACATATGCTCCGGAGGTCCGGTAAAGCAAGACGCAAGCTGATCGTGACGGATTCCGTTTTTTCCATGGATGGAGACTCGGCGCCCCTGCACAAGCTGGTGGAGCTCAAACATAATTACGGCACAATGTTAATGGTGGACGAGGCTCATGCCGAAGGCGTATACGGCACGGACGGCGAAGGACTTTGCCATGCCATGAATGTACACCGGGAAGTCGACGTGATCATGGGTACGTTCAGTAAAGCTTTCGGTGTGTACGGAGCGCACGTGACAGGGAGCCGTCCTCTTATCTCCCTGCTGGTCAACAAGGCTCGTCCCCTTGTTTATACCACCGCCCTGCCGCCGTCCATAGTAGCGGGCATTTACCGGGCCCTCGGTATCGTGCGGACGTCGCATGACCGGCGAAGGCATCTCCGGGAGCTTTCCGGCCGGTTTCGCCAAAGACTTGCGCAAGCCGGTCTGAACGTAGTGCCGGGAGATTCGCCGATCGTGCCCTTGATTGCCGGAAGCAGCGGCGTAGCTCTTTGTATGAGTGAGGCGCTTCAGCGGCACGGAATCGCGGCTCCCGCCATCCGCCCCCCGACCGTCCCGGCCGGAAGCGCACGCATTCGCTTCTCCCTCTCGGCCGCTCATACCGATGCCGTGCTGACGAAAGCGGCCGAATGTATCGTGAGCGCAGCGGCGGAAGCGGGGGTGCTTGCATGAATCGCGAGGCTTACCAAGCGTCCGCGCGAGGCATTCTGACACGGTTTGAACCTGGAGCAGAATCCGGCAAAAGGTTTACACGGGATCGCGGCATAGATGGCGCAGCCCGTCGTGTAAAGGCGTATAGAGATGTGCCCCCCGCAGAAGACGGGAAAGCGCATGATACGAAGCATAACCCGCAGCATAACGCGGCACTCTGCGCCGAACATGCCGGACTGCGGTCTCCCGCAGAGCATGCTTCTGAACAGCGCATCAATTTCGTAGAGCCAGGCACAGAACCATACGCAAAGCACAAAACCGGCTTTGACAAGATATTTACCTCCAAGCATCACAAAGGTGATGAACAGGCCCTCGCTTACTCTCCGAAAAGCGGTTCGATCCTCTGGCTCGGCGGCTGGAGCATGCCCCCCTCCGTATTCCGCGATGTCCAGCGGGAACTCGCGGAATTCCGGCACTTCGCTGCGGACTACGGCTCGGCGGAATCGCCCCAGGCTATCGCGGATTCGGCCCGCCGCCTCGCTCTGTCGCTCCGCGCCTCCGAGCCCCGGGATGAGCAGCGCGGTCTAGCGCCGTCGCGTCCCCTTCTGATCGCGGGCTGGTCACTCGGCGGATTGCTCGCCATGGTGCTTGCTTCCGAAGGATTGGCGGACGGTCTGGTCCTGCTGGGGACAACCGCCTGCTTTGTACGTCAGCCCGCCGAGTCTCTTTTAGGCTGGCCCCCCGCTTCCGTCCAGGCGATGATCCCCGCACTGCGCGAAGATGCGGACGGGGTGCTCCGGCAGTTCCGCAGGCTGATGTTCACCAAAGAAGAGCGCCGGGACGGACTCCACGGCCTCCTGCCGGAAGAGAGCGGCTGGAGCGTGCCGGGGCTCATCGCCGGACTTGAGCTGCTCGCCGCAGAGGATGTGCGGAGCCGCCTGCCGGACATTCAATGCCCGGTTCTGCTGGTTCACGGCACGCACGACAAAGTGTGCCCCTTAGGCGCGGCACTGGAAATACAATCAGGCGTTCCGCAGGCTCTGCTCATGGAAGCGTCCGGATGCGGCCATGTTCCCTTCCTGCAGAAAGAACGGCAAACCGCCGAAACGATAAGGAGCTGGTGGAATGACTCAGCGGAGCGATAAAATCCGGCGGCAGTTTGACCGGAGCGCATCCGGGCTCTACGACCGGAATGCCGGTGTTCAGCGTTTTATGGCCGAACAGCTCGCCCGGCTGATCCGGGACGAGCTCATAGCCACGCCGGCCGCCTCCCTTGCCCGTATTCCGGCAGGCAATCTGCCTGTGCTGGAAATCGGCTGCGGAACCGGCCTGCTTACGGAGCGCCTGGCGGCTTTGCTTCCGCCCGGCGGCGAACTGACCGCGGCCGATCTTTCGCCCGCCATGCTGGAAGCGGCGAAGAGCCGGCTGTATGCGCGCAGCGGGCGAAACGGCCAAGAATCCGGCGCTTGCCCGGATGCTGCGGAGCCGCCGATTCCTGCGGCCGCTTTAGCGGGCCTTCCGCCGGACGCAGTCCGGTTTGAGCAGGCCGATGCCGAAGAGTGGGCCGCCGGCGCCCCCGCTTCTTCCTACGGGCTGATCGCTTCCAGCGCCTGCTTCCAGTGGTTCGCCCGGCCCGCGCAGACGCTTGTTCATCTCCGCAGGCTCTTGAAGCCTCACGGTAGGCTTGCGGCCGCTACTTTCGGCCCGGCTACGTTTACCGAGATGCACCGCTCTTTCGACAAGGTGTACCGGTCTTTGGAAGTCCCTCCGCAGCGGCACGGGTTAACTTTTCACGACGCGGAAGAATGGACGGATATGCTGCGTAAGGCGGGTTTCGGCGAAATCCGGATAACGCGCCTCGCGTGGACCGAGTATTTTTCTTCCGTCAAGCTCTTCTTAACGAATATCAAATCGCTCGGCGCAAGCACCACTAACGCCGCCCGGCTGCCAGGGCTGAGTACCAGACGGCTGTTCAGCTCCATGTTCCGGCAGTACGAACAAGATTACGGTGCGGAGGGACGCATCCCCGTCACTTACGAAGTGCTGCTGATCCTTGCGGTTTAAACAGGCTTAAACATTCGTACATGCCTATTCTTTTTCTCTCGATAATTTAGAAATAAATGATTGAGTCATGATGGTAAATGATGTATATTTTAGATAGAAAATGCAAGTTTACTTCCTAGGGAGCTTACTATCGTAAGCCTCTCCTTCTTTCCGTTTTGTAAGCGCTTTAAAATCTATACAGCTCCGGTCCGGTATAAGCTCTCGCGAGTTTATATAAATTCACTTATGAAAGGAGGCTGATTGGCAGCTCTGCACCGCAATCGTCTGTTCGTAGTCAGTTTTAAACCGGAAGGAGGTCTTTGACGAATTCGTCCGTGCTCGTGCGCAGCGTCCCTTCGATTGTAATTGTCCTTTGGTTAATCGTTGAATAGAAACTATATCCCCTTTCAAGGAGGCTCTTTTATGACCGCTATTTCGTTCCGCAATCCCGTATTGGCCAAATGTCTCGTCGCAAGCGGATTGGCTCTGGCTTTGGCGTTCTGCCTGCTTCTTATTACCGAAAAAGCGTCGGCCCACGGATACATCGAATCACCGGGAAGCCGCGGTTACCTGTGTGCGACCGGCAAGAATAAGAACTGCGGTGCGATCATTTACGAGCCGCAAAGTCTCGAAGCCTACAAAGGCTTCCCCGCAGCCGGACCGGCGGACGGCAAAATTGCCAGCGCCAGCGGCCTGTTCCCGGAACTTGACCAGCAGTCGGCCACACGCTGGACCAAAGTGAATATGTCTTCGGGTACGAACACGTTCAAATGGACCATCGAAGCGAACCATGCGACCACCAGCTGGAAATATTACATCACGAAGCAAAACTGGGACCCGAACGCTCCGCTGAGCCGCGCTTCCTTCGACCTGCAGCCTTTCTGCTCCGTTAACTTTAAAGGAAAACAGCCGGGCTTCACTTACACGGACACCTGCAGCGTTCCAAGCAGAACGGGATACCAGGTCATTCTGGCCGTTTGGGAAATCGCGGATACGGAAAATGCCTTCTATAACGTGATCGATGCGAACTTCGGCGGCGGAGGCCCGGCAGATACAACGGCACCGACCGCACCGTCAAATGCGGCGGCTTCGGCAGTAACGGCAACCGGCGCCACAATCGGCTGGAGCGCGGCATCGGATAACGTCGGTGTGACGGCCTACAAGATTTATAACGGCTCCACACTCGTCGGAACGACTGCGAACGGAACGGCGCTGAGCTATAACGCGGCCGGGTTGACACCGAATACGTCCTATACGTTCACAGTCCGCGCAACGGACGCGGCCGGGAATGATTCGCCACCCAGCAATGCGGTGACGTTCAAAACGACTGCCGCAGCAGCGGATACGACGGCACCTTCCGCCCCGTCCGGGCTGCAGGTGACAGGTTCGCCGACTTCCGCATCCGTCTCGCTTAAGTGGAATGCTTCCACCGATAATGTCGGTGTAACCGGTTATCGCGTCTACCAGGGATCCACGCTCGCAAAATCCGTTTCCGGCACAACGCTGGATACTGTGGTGAGCGGACTGAGCGCAAGCACCGCTTACACGTTCACCGTGCGCGCTTTCGATGCCGCGGGCAATGAATCCGGGAATAGCAACGCCGTCAGCGCCACGACCTCCGCTCCTTCGGCAGCCGCTCCATGGGCGCCGAACACTGCCTATACGGCAGGCACACTCGTGACCTATGACGGAAGCACATACGAATGCCGGCAGTCGCACACTTCCCTGACCGGCTGGGAGCCTTCCAACGTCCCGACCTTGTGGCTGAAAAAATAATTTCCGGCACGCGGGCGCCGGCACACGGCCCTTTATGATGAAAAAGAGCGGCCCTTCCGTTTAAGACGGAAATCAGCCGCTCTTTTCTATGAAGCTCAACCGGTTCTGGCGAATGCTACCGCACCGCGCTAAGCTATCGGCGTGCGACGCTCCCAGCGTATAGTGCCCGGCGTCACATTACGATGGTAAACAAGCCTTTTATACGGGACGCCTCACGTTACCTTGAATCAAGTCCATCCCATTATTCCCGTCACGTAAAATTTTGCGTCAATTTGTTCCAGTACGTGGACGGATGCAGGGCAGGGTATTTAAAAAAGGTTTCCGGCCCGGAAATTTTCTCCGATACGCTCAGATCGTAATCGATCATTTTTTTCACCTTATCGGCAAACGCTTTGCCTTTGACCAGCACCCCCAGCTCGAAATCGTGGCAGGCGCTTCGTTCATTGATATTGTAGGAGCCGTGAAACACGCAGTCGGACCGCTTGTCATAGGTGATTTTCCAATGCGAAAACCGCTCCGTATGACTGTAGTCATAAAATGCGACACCCTTGAGAAACGGTTCATACATGTTGCTGCGCACCGCCGAGCCGTTGGTCGGATGGTCGTTCACACGAAGGGGATTGCATAACGCGATGCACTTTGCCCTCTGTTCATCCAGACTTTTCAGCTCGTCCCAGAAAGCCTGATCGATCAGATACGGGTTCACGATAACCGTCTCGTCCCCGGCATACGTGAGCAGGGACAAATAGTACTGTTGAATCACGTTTACCGGATTCCCCGGAAAGCTGGCGTACAGTGTGCACTCCTCGTCACCGAAGCGCAGATCCGTCTCCGGCTTGTAAAAGGGATCTTCAGGATCGAACACATCGCCGCCAAGCACCGTCCATTGAAAAGAAAAAATGCGATTCAGCGTCAGCGCCGCGGCTCCCTGTATCCGGAAACATCCGTCGTGCCACTCTTCTTCCCGCGCCGGTACGCCCTGTCCGTGACCCGCTTCCCCATCCGGTTGAGCTTGCCCGGAATCGTGTAATACCGGCGTATCGAACAAATATTGATCCCCGACGTTCACGGAGCCGACGATAGCACTGATCCCGTCCACGATCATAAACTTGCGGTGATTCACCACGTTGACGCCCATCGTCATCTGCTTCTGAACGTAATCCTGGAGAAACAGGCTGCTTTCGGGCACCCCTTGGGAAGCCAGCTCCGCTCTCTTGGCGGGCCATTCTTCTTTGCCGTAGCACGTTTTGAACGTATTGATAACCTGGCCTCCGGCTTCTTTGAGCTTATCGATCACTTCATCGAGATCCCCGACGGCGAGGTTCTTGTTGTAACCGAGAGCCGTAACTCCAAAATCGGCCATCAACCGGACTTTGACGCCCCGCTTCAGCGCGTCCAGCAGCGCTTCGACAATTTTGTTCCCTGACGTATCGTTAAAAAAAAGCATAACGGAAAAATGGATATACCGCTTCGCTTTCCCCATTTCCTCCAGCAGGACGCGCAGGCAGTCCGGACCGTTCACGTAAGCATCGACCTTGTTCCCGGCGGATGTCTGCGGCAGCAGAGCGTTCAGCTTGGCCAGATCCAACCCTTTCACATAAGAGCCCAGCTCTTCGATTACGTCCTCCCCGGTGCCGGGTATGGACCGAAGCTGCTCATAGCTCGTAAAAATGCCCCCGATTTCCTGCCGGTAACGGGCAGCAGCCTCCTGCGGGATGTTCGCGGAAGCGAAATCGACGGCCTGCCGGGCCCCTTCGATCACGTCAGCCACCGGCCCTTTGGAAAGCCAAAAATTAATGAAATTTTTGACACCTTCCTGCACCGCTGTCGCGTCCTCGCAAAAAGTTTGTTCCGCATCTTTATCCGGTTTTTCCATGGTTACCCCTTCTCTCCCTGTGCTTCGGCCAATTCTACTACTCTTTTAAACAAAAAAAAGAGCAGTCACCCGCTCTTTTCCTTCCAAAATCAGGAGATGCTCCTTTCCTATCAAAGAAATCAGCAGGATACCTTGTTGAAATTGTATCTAATAATTCTTGTGCACCTTCATTTGCAGCTAAATAATTAATGTATTGCGCCTCAAACAGAGTAGAAGATTAGTCTTCCCTTTTAAATCCAAATGGAAATGGAGCCATAAATTCATGCTCGCATTTTGGACATCTGGCTGGCCATTCCGGATTCTCACCTTCATTAATTCTATTGTAGAAATCTTTCAAAAATTCAAGATCCAATATAAACAAATTTTCAATTACTTTGGCGTCAATCATTGGAAGATCGCCTAACCTGGTGATGACTCTTGAAAGTAAAATTACAATATGATATTGCGGATTCGCTTGAACGCGCTGATCTCTCATTGGCAGAATCTCATCCGCGGCTGTCGCAAGTCTCATTACGCCTTTTTTATGAATATTCCCGCTGCTGTCTTCAAACCCTCTCGGTAATTCAAACTCGTATTCTGTCTTAAATGCCATAAAAAACACTCCTTCGGAGTTATTTTCTTGCAGTAATCCATTTAGAAATTTTGCGGCAGTATTTCTTCGTTATGTATGTCCACGCAAATGCTTATACGTCTCGGGCGAGCAGACGACGAACAGTTTCGCGTCCGCGGGAATCGGGTCGTACAGCCGTGTATTGATACTCAGATCCTGGCGGTCGGCGAGCAGGGTCGCCCCTTTTTTAAGCAAATCCTGAAAAGCGTCATGATAGGTCGTCCACGCCGGATTGACCGGCACTTCGTAAATTTCTCCCCCGTACTGCCTGCTGATCAGCTGCATATAAAGCTCTACGCTGCCTTCGTTAAGCGCCGACCGGACAGCCAGCATAGACACCGCATCGTGCGAAAGAATGAAGTCATTTACTTTTACATGCCGGAAGTTCTGGATATGCTTCTCCGACATAATTTCCGCAGTCGTATAAACATCCGGGGCGAGTCTTTCGATGCTGGCCGCGATTAGGAGCGTTTTGCCGTCCACCAGGGACGAATCGGTGCTCGTTTCATCCGCGAATATAATGGCCGATCTCGCTTTATCCAGCCCGGCCCGGGTTAACGTCTTGTCCGAAGTGGGATCGCCGCTTACGTAATGGACCTTTTTATGGTCATACGGAATTTTCTCGTTTTCGTCGATAATGACGATTTCCAGCTCGGGATCAGAAGCGATAAGTTCTTCAACGGCGGAATAAGCCTTCTTGTTCCAGGTGATCACGACGATGTGACCGCGGCCATGATAGTTCACTTTTCCGGTTTCCCTCCTAATTTTCAGGGTCGCAAAGGCATCAATGATTTTTCCGATCACAAGACTGAGAAGTCCGATTCCGAACAAATACAGAAAAATCGTGAACAGCTTGCCCAGAGCCGTTTTCATAAAATAATCGCCGTACCCGACGGTCGCCATCGTCGTCATGACCCAGTACAGGCTGTTAAACCAGGTCTCGAACGTGTCCGGCTCCAGCCAGTAAGCGAGCACCGAGGCGAGCAGCACAAACACCAGGGCAAAAACAGCCAGCAGCCCGTTGCTCAAACGTAACATACGGTGGGCATAACGCAGAAAAAAAAGCAAACCCCGACACCTCCCTGCGTTTTATTTTACGGAAAATAACGGAAATTGTCTGCATTTGTCGCAAAGAAAAAAACAAACGGCCGCAGGATCGGTTTCGCACAGCTGCACAATCGTGCAATCCCGTTTTACGCCCTGTTCCGGGGGGTGGGGTTGAAACCTGCGCGAACCTGGTATATACTAAGCAAAATCATTGATATCGGTATCACGCCCGTGAAGAGATTCCAACTCGGAGGCGTTTTCGCCAAGGAGAAGCACGGCGCTTCCCCCTAAGTTAACCGGGTCCGCCCGTTACCGCGGAACTAAAGTGGATTGGACGGCACGAACGTCCGGTCAATTTGGGTGGCACCGCGAGAACATAAAAGCGCTCCTCGTCCCATGAAGACGACGGGCGCTTTTTGTATGTCAAAAAAAAGGAGTGCGGTGCCATGTTAGACGTCAAATGGATACGGGCCCATCAAGCGGAAGTCGAGTACGCTGCCCGGCAGAAAGGAATCGAAGTGTCCGTCACGGAACTTCTGAGAATGGACGAGGAACGGCGGTGCCAACTGGCTGAAATCGAGGAGCTGCGGCAGAGGCGCAATGCGCTTACCGGGGAAATCGGCATGCTTCTTAAACAGGGCGGCCATACGGAGGCAGCCTTGAAGAAACAGGCGGTGAAGGACATTCATCTGCGCCTGAACGAACAGGAGGCGGCTTACCGGATAACCGACCAGGCTTACATGGCGGCTATGCTGCGCGTGCCTAATCCCGTTTCGCCCGATACGCCGGCCGGACAATCCGACAAGGACAATATCGAGCTGTACCGGGCAGGCGCTATTCCCGGATTCACGTTCGAGCCCAGGGATCACGTGGCGCTGGGGAACCTTCACCGCATGATCGACATCCCTCGCGGCGTGAAAACAGCCGGCCCCCGCCAGTACTATTTGACCGGCGCGGGAGTTTTGCTGCACCGGGCGGTTCAGCAGCTTGCCCTGGATCTGCTCATCGAGAAAGGCTTTATGCCGGTGGATGTGCCGCTGATGGCCCGCGGGGAAGCGCTGCTGAACACAGGCTATTTTCCGCTCGGTGAGGATCAGACCTTCAAGCTGGCCGAAGAAGACAAATGGCTGGTCGGCACCTCGGAGGTCCCGCTTGTCTCCTACTACAGCAATGAAATTATAGATCTTGCGGAGCCCGTCAAAATGGCCGCCGTCTCCCTCTGTTTCAGGAGTGAGGTCGGATCGGCCGGCAGAGACGTCCACGGGCTGTACCGCGTCCATCAGTTCGCCAAGGTCGAGCAGGTGATTATTTGCGAAAGCGATCTGGAGAAATCGGATGCTCTTCTGCGGGAAATGACTAAAAACGCGGAAGAATTGATGAGGCTGCTGGAGCTACCCTACCGGGTAGTCGCCGTTTGCGCCGGGGATATGGGCCAAAAAACGTATAAGCAGTACGACATCGAGACATGGATGCCGAGCAGACAGTCCTACGGGGAAACGCATTCGTCGTCGAATCTGCTCGATTTCCAGGCTCGGCGTTCGAATATCCGCTACCGGAACGCCGAGGGACGGCTGACCTACGCGTATACGCTGAACAACACGGCGGTCGCCTCGCCGCGCATTCTGATCCCGCTGCTTGAAAATCACCAGCAGGAGGACGGATCGATCCGCATACCCGAGGCGCTGAGAAAATATATGAACGGCATCGAGGAAATCCGGACCGTTCACGATTAAGAAACGGGCCGGGTAAAACTCCGGCAGTACTGCTCCCTTCACTCAGAAGGGAGTTTTTTAGCGGAGCAGAAGGAGGACCGGTTGTCACGGAATTTCAATCTCAATCAAAGTTGATCCGTACGACCACGGCACACATAAAAAAAGCGCCTTCCGGCACCGTTTCGAAACAATCAGACACGTAAATAGGGACCCCGGTTATCCGTGATAATCGGCAGGCCCCTATGCTTGATTGAACGTATTCAATTGTTTGTTTACACTCCATTCTTCTTCGTTCGATTCCTGGGTTCCCGCATGCCTTGACTTCGATTATTAAGGGCATGCTTCGCTAACTGGGTCCAACGGATTCATCTCCCTTCCTGTAGTCTAAATGAAGATGATTTCGGATGGTTATGGTCCTATAGGGATCACCCCTGGCTGTCATGTTGAGTGTGTTTACGTCCTTGTATCCGTTTAATGTTTGTGTTCCTCCTTGGCTTTATATTACCCCAAATATTAAACTATTGTAAATATTCAGAAAATATCGAAAATAGGCGAAAGAACCGTTTTAGCGGTTTCTTTCACCTGTTTTCTTGCGTTTTCTAACGTTATCTATGATTTTGTAAGCGTTTCATTCATTCTTGTTTTAGCCGGAGTCAGACGTTCGAAAAAAGAATTACGCAGAGGATTATGCGCGATCCGGACACCCAGCACATTCTCCAGATCTTTAAAATGAATATACGCTTTGCGTGATTTTAACAGCAGCGGATGTTTGAGCGGAATCTGCTTCCCTTCGGTTTCGATGGCGCCCGATTCGGCATCCAGCTTATAAGGCTTGCCGTGGAAGTAGAACGCGATCGTTCGGTCTTTATTCCGGGTCATCGTCCCTCCCAAATCTTTCAGCGTATCGCGCAGGGGCACGTAATTGTAATCCCCGTTGAAGTCCATCACGTTGCGCTGGATAGTCCGGTTCAGGACCTGGGGCGTAATATCCGGGCTTCCGGCCGTGATGCGGGAAATCTGCATAGGATCGTCGGCTCTTGTCGTCATCTCGCTGAGAACCGTAAAACCGTATTTATACCCGACACTCTGAAGAAGCGAGGTCGCCCGCTTATCGTAATAGCCGTACGGATACGCGTAGGAATCGACTTCCTCCTCTCCGGCTTTTTTCAGTTTCTTCTTGCAGTCAAGGGCGTCGTCGATCACCCGCTTCTCGTACTGTTCCTCCGTCTCCCGCTTGCCGTCCGTCACAATGTTCGTCGTCAGCAGAGGCTTGCCGTTCTGCTTGTCGTGCATGCTGTCGGAATGACACTGGCAGGAAATACCCGCTTCGCGATCCGTTGCGATCGTTCGCAGCTGCCTTTCGTCAAGAAAATGAAGCTTACGCGAGCGGGGGTCCGCCAGCGTTCCCGTAATTTCGAAATTAACGGCCGGAACCTGGAGCTCCTTCAGAACCGGATAAGCCTGGTCGTAGAGACTTTCGTACCCGTCGTCAAACGTTACCAGGACGGCATTTTCCGGCACATCCCCTCCCGCCATAAAGCTTTTGAACTGCTGGAGCGTAATGAAATGATACTTTTCTTTCTTCAGAAAAGTGAGCTGGCTGCGGAACAACGCCGGTGTAATCGTGACGCTGCTCGTGTCCGTATCACTGATGTGGTGATACAAAAGCACGGCAACCTGGTCTTTGTAGGTAAAACGCGGAGCGCTTTCGCGCACCAGGTAAATCGATCCCGCAACGAGGAGAAGAGAAAGAAAAATTTTGATCGCTTTCTTCATACTGCCGATAACCCCTTTTTTATAATAAAGAAGACTTTATAAGGTTCCATCCCGTTCCGTCCGCTTCCTCCTCCATCCGGCTTCGTAAAACATTAATTTTTTGTAACTTATTCATCCATAATATTCCATAAAATCATTTGACTCTCCACTCCCTATTTCGCTCCGGCTTTTTCCCTTACGGGTCATTCGCACAATCGCCTCCCCTCTTCCCGTCATATGTTGTACGGTAAAGTCAATTAAAACACGAGGAGTTGGATCGATATGGGTTACGTTGGAGGAGTAGGAGCAGGAGTTGGAGTAGGTTACGGCGGCGGTTACGGCGGTTACGGTGGAGGTTTCACCAGCACGGCGGCTATTCTGGTTCTATTCATTCTGCTGGTTATCATCAGCCGTACGTTCCTGTACTAAGCTAAAAAACGCACTATAACCTGCCAGAATAAGCAGTCGAACGGTCAAACAGGCGCCTCTTGCAGGTGCCTGTTTGTTTTTCACGCTCCTTCACAGCCGCACATCTATCGGGATTTTTTTACATACACTGATAAGAACGATTAAAAAGGAAAAAAAGTTACCCGCATCCGCCGTTTGTTTCCATTGTTTATCTGGTGACTGCCGAATCTGCAAGAAAGGGTGTGGAATCGTATGCATGTTATGCGGGAAGTCACTCATGCCATCCGGCACCTTTCCGAATGGCTGCTGGGAAAGCAGGAAAAGGACGGTACGTGGAAATTTTGCTACGACAACGGAATTTCCACATGCGCCTACTTGATTATTGTGCTCCGCACGCTGGAGACGGGGAATTCGGAAGAAGAGGAGATAATCCGCAGGCTGCATGACAGCATCCTCCGCACCCAGCGGCCCGACGGCTCCTGGAAGCTTTACGCCGACGAGAAGGAGGGCAATCTGGCCGCAAGCGTGGAAGCCTATTACGCTCTGCTCTTCTCCGGCTATTCGGACGAAAGCAGCCCGTCTCTGGTGAACGCCCGGACCTTTATCCGCTCCAGGGGAGGAATCGGCGGCGTGACGAATGTCCTGACCCGCGTCATTCTGGCGGCAACGGGCCGAATTCCATGGCCGGAGGAGTATGCGATTCCCCTGGAGTTTATGCTTCTTCCGGAGTCGGCTCCGTTGAGCTTCTTCGATCTGTCCGCTTACGCGCGGGTCCATCTGGTGCCCGTTCTGCTGATGGCGGACCGGAACTTCTCCGTCCGTACGAGCCGGACACCTGACTTGTCCGCGCTGCATGTGCAACGAGACGACGACGGAACGAGCGTCGGCGCTTACGCGTCGGCGCCAGGCTCTTACGCTCAGCCGGGTCGCGGTCCGGGCGGACTGCTTGCGGACATCCAGGAAGGAATCGCGCAGCTCTCGGCGTTTCCCAGCCAGCTTCACGAATGTGCCGTGAAGAAAGCCGAGCGGTTTATGCTCGAGCGCATCGAGCCCGACGGAACGCTGTACAGCTACGCGGGCAGCACGTGCCTGCTCGTCTTCGCTCTGCTCTCACTCGGATGCGAGCGCCGTCATCCGCTTATAACTCAGGCGGTCAAAGGTCTGAAAGCCATGCTGTGGGTATCCGAAGGCAGGCTGCTTGTGCAGAACGCCCCGCCCACCGTATGGGACACGGCTCTCATCACTTACGCGCTGCAGGAAGCGGGCATCGGGCCGCTAACGCCGGAAATCCGGAAGGCCGCTTCCTACCTGCTGGCTAAACAGCAGCGGAAGATCGGCGACTGGGGCCGGAAAGTCTCCCGCTCGGTGCCCGGAGGCTGGGGCTTCTCGCCTTCCAACACGCGCAACCCGGATGTGGACGATACGACGGCCGCCCTTCGCGCGGTTAAATTTCTGCGTACCGGAGGGGCAGACGGCCGGGAAACGTGGAACAGAGGCCTGTACTGGATTATGACCATGCAGAATAAAGACGGCGGCTGGGCCGCTTTCGAGAAGGACACGGACAACCGGCTCCTCGCGTTCCTGCCCCTGGAAGGTGCGGAGCATGCGGCCGTCGATCCTTCCACGGCCGACTTAACCGGCCGCACGCTGGAATTTCTCGGCGGCAAAGCCGGTCTGGACATTAAGCACGACTGGATCCGAAGAGGGGCAGACTGGCTGACCGCCAATCAGGAGAAAGACGGTTCCTGGTATGGACGCTGGGGAATTTGCTACTTGTACGGAACATGGGCGGCGCTGACGGGGCTGGCGGCGGTCGGCTTGAAACCGGATCATCCCGCGGTGGCCAAAGGGATACGCTGGCTGCTCAGCGTTCAAAATCCGGACGGGGGCTGGGGAGAATCGTGCAGCAGCGACGTGGCGGGCCGGTATGTCAGCCTCGGAGCCAGCACCCCATCCCAAACCGCATGGGCTCTCGATGCGCTTATAGCGGTTCATTCCCGGCCGACCGAGGCTATCGACCGGGGCGTGCGAAGACTCGCCGCCACCCTCGGCGAACGGGACTGGACTTCCGTATATCCCACAGGAGCGGGTCTTCCGGGCAGCTTCTACAACACCTATGAAAGCTACCGGTACATCTGGCCGCTCCTTGCACTCAGCCACTACCGGAACAAATACGGTGAGGTATCCGCCAAATTCGAATAACCCGCCTGGGAATGCAGGCGGGTTATTCTCTGTCCTTCAAAACGGGTCTTTGGGCGAATCCGGTCTATTCTCCTTCAGCAAATGCGTATACTTGTCGTAACGTCCGTCAAGCTCTTCGGCCATTTCCCGGTATTTGCGGGTTTCCTCGACCACGGGATCGATTGTTGCCTGAATGCGGATTTCCGTTTTGGCAGGAAGCCGTTTTCTCGCGGATTCTTCTTTGTTTTCTTCCTCCATCTCGCCTTCCGTCAGTTTGCGGATCAGCTGTTCTTCCATTTCTTTGGCATCCATCCGGCACCCTCCTTTCTCAATCGGTTCCCGCAAGGGCGGGAACATCTTCTTCTATATTACCCGGTTAAAAGAGACCCTACACCCCCGCCCAACCGGGCAAGAGGCGCAGGAACAGGCTTGTTAAGGAGAAAAAGACTCTTTTTCTGCCGGTATTTAATTGATTCCGTTGGCATACTGCTGGAAGACGGCTTTTACTCTGGAGGTGATATAGCCGCTTCCTCCTCTTCCTTTGACGTCTTCGATCATCATCGAAACGAGCAGTTGCGGATCGGCCGCATCGAAACCGACAAACCAACCGTTTTCCTGCCCTTCTTCCCCTTTGCTCTTTTTAAGCTCGGCCGTGCCCGTTTTGCCGGCGATGAGCTTGCTTGGGACAGCAGCTCCATGACCCACTCCGCGCGGATCCTTGACCGCTTCGACAAGATCCTTCTTGAGCAGCTCGGCCGTTTCGGGCTTCATCACCGAAGATTTCCAGTACTGCTCCTTGCCTTTGTCTTCCTTCAAAAGCGACGGATAAATGATGTTTCCCTGATTCACAAGCGCCGAATAAGTCAAGGCGATGTGCAGGGAAGTCATCGTCACCTCACCCTGTCCGTAACCGGAGTCGGCCAGCTGGATATCGTTTGCGATCTGCTTGTTGTAAAGCTGGGAGGTATCGAACGCATACGGCAGCGGAAGCTTCTCACCGATGCCGAATTTGGCGGAAGACTCGACAAACTTGTCTTTCCCCAGCTCCAGAGCGGCCTGGGCGAAATAAATGTTGTCCGAGTTCGTGAGCGCACTCTGCAGGTTGACCGGACTGGAGTCATGCACCCGGGTCACGTAGTAGCTGCCCCAGGATGCGTCCTTCGTCCAGCGCAGTCCTTTGATCGTCTTTGCCTCGTCGGGATTCAGCACCCCGCCGTCAATCGCAACCGCAGCCGTGAGCATTTTAAAAGCCGAACCGGGCGAGAAGGTTTTCGTAAAACGGTTCAGGAACGGCTTCTTGGGGTCCTCGCTGAGCTGCTTATACTGCGTGCCGGAGATGCCTTTCACAAAGGCGTTCGGATTGTAAGACGGACTGCTTACGAGAGCGAGTACTTCGCCCGTGAGAGGCTGAATGGCGGCAGCCGAACCCGCATCTTTTTTCATCTGCTCGTAGACCAGCTTCTGGAGATCGGCGTCGATGCTGAGCGTTATAGTCTGACCGGGGACCATTTCCTTCTCGGCCAGTGTTTCTTTCTCGGTGCCGTCGGCCCCCGTAACGAAAATTTTATAACCGTCCTGGCCCTTGAGCTGCTTCTCGTAGATCTGCTCCAGTCCCGCTTTTCCGATAACGTCGCCCGTACGGTAACCTTCGCTTTCAAGCTTTTTCAGCTCCTCCGCACTGATCTGCCCGATATATCCGGTCAAGTGAGCCGCCGCTTCGTTAAACGGATAGGTCCGGATTTCTTTGCTGCTGAACGTGACGCCGGGGAGCTTCGTGTAAGCTTCCGTTTCGCCGTCCTGAATGTACGCGAGCGGCACGAACGACTCCGGCTTCACCCAGGAGGCCGACAGCTTCTGATTGATCTCCTGGACCTTCATCCCGAGCTTCTCCGCCAGCTTTGCTTTGGTCTGCTCCGCCGCATTGCCCAGCTTGCCCGGCACGACCCCGATCTGCTTGGCCGGGCCGTTATAGGCGAGCTTGTTGCCGCGCCTGTCCACGATTTCTCCCCGCACCGCTTCGGTGCTCTGGACTCTTACCTTATCTCCATCCTTCAATTGGGGAAAAAGATAGGAGGGCGACCAGTCCACCTGCCAGACGGTATCTTTCTCTTTCTTGCCCTTCACCAGACGGGCGGTCTGGTCGAATTTCACCGGACCGGCGAGCGTGTTCAGCTCCACATGAAAAGGAACGGAAACTTCGTCCTTATTCTTGACCGTTTTTTGCAGTTCTTCGGAGAAAGCCGGTTTGACGGTCAAATCCGTCATTTCGATTCCTTTATACACGCTTTCGTATTTTTTGACGAAATCGTCTTTGCTGATTTTAGTTTGCGAGGCCGGCGACAGTTTGTCGTACATCGCTGCATAATTGTGATCCTTCCAGCCATTCACATAAGCCTCGAAAGCGTGCTGCGGCGTTTCTTCCTGACTGCAGGCCGACAAAAGCAGAAGAAGGAAAATTCCTCCGATCCCCGCCAGCGTCTTTCCTATTCGTATCATGAATATCGCCCCTCTGATGTTCTATTGCCGGGAATGTTCCGGCTGTTCCTTAAACTGATTCCACAGCGGTTCCTAAAATGATGATTCCCTAACTGAGTTACTAACTGTACACTAACTTCACACTAGCTGCTTCATTTGCCGTTCTGGTTTACTAGCCGACTCCGGATACCCAGGCAGGTTTACAATTCGGGTAATGCTCCGGATTCTCGCTTAAACTTCGGCACCGCTCAATTCCAAAGCTTCATTTTACGAAGGATTTCTACCGCGATTTTGCGGGCCGCACTGCCGTTTGCCTTCATATCCGCCTCTACGTTCAGGGCGAATACATACTCCTGCCCATCCTTCTCCAGGTGTCCGACGAACCAGCCGAGCACATCGTTGCGGGGTTCCTCCGATACGCAGGCTCCCGCGTTGCAGGTACCCGTTTTGCCGGATAAAACGGCAACCCCCTGCTTCTCCAGCACAAGCATTCGTTTGACCAGCCCGCTCGTTTTTGCGGAAAAAGGGAGACGGTCCCCGTACAGCTTCGCGAGAAAATCCACTTGCTCCACGGCGGATATCTGCAGCGAGGAACCGAGCCAGAACGTGTCGATGCCTCCTTGTATATCCTCGTTGCCGTACCCGATCCGGTGCAGATAATCCTGCATGTGTCCGCTTCCGATCCGGACGGCCATTTTCTGGTAAAACCAGGTAACGGAGTTGGCCAGAGCCGATGCAAGCGTATGGTCCTTGTTCCACTCGGGATACCGGTAAGGATGGCCGTCCCACGGAACGACCGTGTTCTCATCTACGGCTCCCGTCTCCAGTCCGATCAGGGAACTGGTAATTTTGAACGTGGAAGCCGGCGAAAGCCTTTTTTCGCACTGCGGCGGATTATACACGTAATACGTTTGATCCTGCAAGCCGTACAGCAGAAAGCAGCCCTCGTACCCGGCGAATTCCCCGGCCAGATCCAGCGTCTGGACGCGGCCGTCGCGGAGAAGATCAACCGGCTTGCTGCCGGCCGGAGAAACGGTTTTTGCGGGCGGGCCGGTTTCCGACGGCTCCGTCTTGACCCCGCTCAGCACGGTGAACACCGCCAGGATGACAACGGCGAGTCCGGCTGTGACCCAGACAAATTTTCGCATAATGGATTCCTTTCTTCGGATGATGCGCGTTTATTTCTTGATAGTCATGCGGTAAGCGACGGTTTTGTTCCGGTTTCCTTCCGCCATGACTTTCGAGGCCAGGAGCTGGCGCCCTGAAGGGCTGAACGCAATCGGATAGCCGGGGAACACGTCCGCCGACAGCTGCACCGTCTCCACTGCGGGATCGGGCGATGAGATGAAAAGACCGCTTTGTCCCGCGTGGTCCGACGCCACCGAGTATGCGAACCGGCTCCCGTCCGCCGACCAGCAGGAGCTGTGAAACGCCGTTCCGACGGCGACCTGACGCTCTTTCCCAGCCTTCACGCTGTAAAAGGAAAGCGATGACCGCCCCGGACCGCCGGCTCTCACAAGGGCGATCCGGCTTCCGTCGGGCGAAGGGACCGCGGTCTGCACATGCTCAGCAACCGCCGACACGCCTCCGCCGTCCAGCCGTGCCTCGTACAACCGGCTGTCTCCGCCGATGTAAAAAACGGCGTTGTCCGTCAGCATCACGCTTTGCGCGCCTGTGGCGGCCGGTACCGGCAGTTTTCGGGTGTGCCCCTCTACATCCCACAAATACAAGCTTCCGTCGAGACCGGCGTACAGGAGATGTCCGTTATCTATCCATCGGCCTTCCTTGACCGGCATGGCGTTCTCTTCGGTAACCCGTACGGGAGACCGGTCCGAAGTCCGGGCCACGTAGCCTGTCGCCGAAGCGTTCACCCCTTCCGATTCTTTATAGAAAACGGCTGAGCCGTCCGGCGAAAGTTCCGCCTCCACCTGGTTATAGACGGAGCCCGGGAAATAATCCTCTTTCCCCGATCCCGGCCGGAAAAGCAAAATTCTCTGCCGGATAAGCGCGTTGAGCGAGGACTGCTCGGACTTGGCCATCAGCAGGATATCTTCGTCCACCCAGCCCAAGCCGATCCTGTCCTCGTAGCGCTCCAAGGAAATCAGCGCCGCCTTATTTACGACAAGCTCGTTCTGATTTTCGATAACGGTGATGCTTTTGCCCGCCAGCCGGATCACTTCGCGGCCTTCCGTGCCGCCCGGTGCGCAGCCGGAAAGCAGCAGGCCGACGGCTGCGGCCGCCAGCACCGCTTTTTTACTGAAAATCGTGTACATCGTTAACCTCTCTCCTCAGGCACAAGCATAACGGGTGATTGTATCGAAAATAAGCGCCGTATATTTCGAAAATGTAAACATTTACACACCGCCCGCTCTATCGGACTTGCCGGCATCCGCTTCACCTGCTGCGGCTGCTGCATCTGTCGCCTCGGCAGGTGCGGCCGCCTCCAGAGTAACTTCGAAAACGGCTCCCGGGCAGCCGGAGAGCAGCTCGATCGTTCCGCCCTGCTTGTCCAGCAGCTGTCTGACGAGAGCGAGGCCGAGCCCCGTCCCTCCCAGTTCGCGGTACAAAGCCTTATGCGCGCTCGAAAAAGGCTCGAAAATCGCCGATTGCCGCTCTTCTGGAATACCGATGCCGGTATCGCTTACGCGGATTTTCACCCTTCCGTCGTCCAGGGAGCCGGTTAACCGGATTTCGCCTCCGGGATGGTTGAATTTAATCGCGTTGTCGAGCAGATTAACGAAAATGATCGTCAAATGCTCCCGGTCCCCCCGGACATAGACGTCGGGAATATCCGTGCGGATATGCAGGCCGAATTTCCGGGCTTTTCCGTGCATGCGGCTCGTCAGCTCCTCCAGAAACGTTCGAAGTCCGACGATCCCCGCATGCTCCTGAAACTCGTACAAATCCAGCGCAGCCAGCCGGAGTATGGTGTCCACCATCTCCTGAAGCCGTGCCGTCTCTTTTGCAAGACTCGTTTTGGCCTGCACGGCCAGTTCCTCATCATCCTTATAAAGGTCAAGGAGATCAAGATAAGCCCGGATGACCGTCAGCGGGGTTTTGAATTCGTGTGAAATCGCCCCGATAAATTCCTTCTGCTGCTTTTCCAGCCGGGTAAGCCTGTCAACGGTTTTTTCCAGCTCTGACTGTTTATTTTTCAGGGTTTCGAAGCTGTTCCGGATCTCCCGGCCCATCTGATAAATGTTTTCGCTCAGCTCGCCGAGCTCGTCACCGGTTTGGAGCCGTTCCGCGCCGTCGTATCGTCCTTCGCGGATTTCCTGGGTCGAGCGCCGCAATTTCAGAATCCCGCCGGACAGCCGGTTGTAATAAATCGTCCCGGCGGCGAAACTTACACTGAGAATCAAAACCCCGATAAGGAGAAACAGGCGCCGGATAGAAGCGTTGAAGGACTGGTTCATCTCCAGCGAATATTGGAAGCCGACGGCTCCGATCTGTGTCACCCCGTCCGACAAAGGAGCCAAATAGACGAGCCTGCTCCCGTTGATCTCGTAAGCGGTTTTTCCTTGGATCGCATAGGGGAGCAGATCCTTCACGTCGAGAGAATCCGACGACGGCATGGAATCCCCGGTCTTCTCCGCGTCCATATCGAACAGCATCGTATGCATGCCGCTCATGAGACCAAGCTGCCTGGCGAGACCGTTCCCGAGCGCGGCCGCTCCCTCTTCTTCCGGCCTGTCCGCCGGATCAAGCAGCGCCTGACGGATAAATACATTGGCCGTCTTCGTCTGCTGCTCCAGATAGTCCTCCACCTGCTTCTGCTGCTCCCTGCGGATTCCGTGCAGAACGGCGAAACCGAGAATCGCGATAGTGAGCAGAAGGTGCAGACCGAGGAACAGCTGCGATTTCCGCTTAACGGACATCTTCAAGATTGTCTGCATGGTCAGCCGCCAGCTCTTCTTCGATGGTATCCAGCGACGCTTTGTACCCCACTCCGTGAATCGTGACCAGCATCTGCTGATAGACGGGCCCCAGCTTCTTGCGCAGCCGCTGCAGGTGGATATCGACCGTACGGGTTCCGCCGGCGAAATCGAATCCCCAAACCGATTCCAGCAGCTCTTCACGGGTATACACCCGGTCGAGATGGCGGAGCAGCAGGGCCAGCAGGTCGAATTCCTTCGGCGTAAAAACGAGGAGTTCCCCATTCAGGCTTACCTTCCGTTGGACCCGGCTTAAAGCAAGCTTGCCGTAAGACAGCTTGTCGGTAGTCTCCGTTTCTTCGCTCTTTTTCCTCATTCTTCTGAGCAGGGAATGAACGCGGGCAATCAGCTCGCGGATGTCGAACGGCTTCGTTATATAATCGTCTGCTCCCAGTTCAAGCCCGACCAGCTTGTCCAGAATGTCGTTCTTCGCCGTCAGGAGAATGATGCCAAGCGAATCGGGGTCTCCGATTTTCCGGCACACCTCGAAGCCGTTCATATCCGGGAGCATCACATCCAAAATGAGAAGCTGCGGTTTCGTCTTTTCTATTTTCCGCAAAGCCTCCCCGCCGGAGGACGCCGTCTCAACGGCAAACCCTTCCCTTTTGCACGCGTAAGAGAGAATATCGACGATCTGTCTTTCGTCATCGACAATTAAAATTTTATTCATGAAAGCTCCTTTGCCCGGACGTATCCGGTGTGAGAAATTCGCTTTTGTTTCTTATCTAACCATATGTAACCTTCATTATATTTCAAAACGGCGCACATTTTGTTTCAAAAATGTTAACAACGACGGAGCAGCTTCGCTTCATTCGGGCTCAATACCGGAAAAAACGGGCACCGTGTTCCTCTGGATGACGTTGCCGCTGATCACGCTGCCCTTAACGGTCAGGGCCGATCAGTTTTGCCCACGATACATGCACCCGGCCGCGGGATTCCGTCGGTTCCGTGAAAAATATAAAAAAACTCACGGCAATAGCCGTGAGTTTATGCCACTAACAAATACGGGGCGATGCACTTAAAGCTTGGGCTTAATCGCCGCTCTGCGCAAGATCCTCCGGCAGGCTCATAGTCTGCTCAGACCTGCGCTGTTCTGGCGGCCCATATGCCGCATTATTCCACTCGCAGCCGGAGCGTGGACTCGCCGAGGGCGACTTGCTCCATGCCTTCCGCGGTCTCGTAACGGATCGTGCTGACCAGCACGTTATCGCGAAGGACCTGTTCGTACAGCTGCAAAGCCTCTTTAAGCTGCGGATCCGCATCCAACACAAGGGTGATGCGGCGGTCGATCGGCAGGTCCAGCTTTTTGCGGTAATCCTGAACGGCGCGTACGACCTCGCGTACGGCCCCTTCCTGCTTGAGCGCTTCCGTCACTTCCGTATTGAGGGCGACGGTAATGCCGTAACCGGATGCGGAAGCGAATCCGGGCTTCGCCGTTTTTTCGACGAGCAGCTCATCCAGTGTCAGGTGCACGCTTTCCCCTTGCACTTCCGTATCCAAGGCGCCTTGGCCGACCGCTGCGGCAGCTGCTTCAGGAGCGAGATTTTTCAAATAACCTTGCAGGGGACCGACCAGTTTGCCGTATTTTTTGCCGGCCGCTTTCAGGTTCAGCTTCAAAGCAAACTGGACGAATCCGGCGTCGCTTCGTTCAAGACGGACCTGCTTCACGTTGATTTCTTCCTGAATGATCGCTTCAAATCGCTCCAAAGCGAACTCGCGGTCAAGCGAAATAAGGAGTTCCGACAACGGCTGGCGGGTCTTGATCGCCGTTTCGTTGCGGACGCTGCGGGCCAGCTCGACAATTTGCCGCGCCGTCTCCATCTCGTTTTCAAGCCCGGTGTCAATGGCGGCTTCGTCCGCTTTCGGATAGTCGGCCAGATGCACGCTTCCTTTGCCGCCAAGATTGCCGTAAACGTCTTCGGCGATCAGCGGAGCGTAAGGGGCGATCATCCGCGCCAAAGTAAGCAGCACCTCGTGCAGGGTCTGGTACGCTTCGACCTTGTCTTCGGACATCCCGCTTCCCCAGAAACGGTCGCGCGAACGCCGGATATACCAGTTGCTCAGCTCATCCACGAACACTTCGATCTGCTTGGCCGGGTTAAGGAAGTCGTTCGCATCCAGTCCTTTGACGACAGTTGCGAGCGTGCTGTTCAGCCGCGACAAAATCCAGCGGTCCAGCTCGTTGCGTTTCGGCTTCCGTTCGAACGAGTCCGGATTAAATCCGTCGATATCGGCATACAGGGCAAAGAACGCATGCGTGTTATGAATCGTATCGACGATCTTCGATTTCGCTTCCGCCACGATTTGCTTGGAGAAACGTTTGCTGTTCCACGGCGCACTGTCCGACAGAAGCGCCCAGCGGAACGCGTCCGTTCCGAATTCTTCGATGATGTTCCACGGGTCGAGGACATTGCCTTTGCTCTTGGACATTTTCAGCCCGTTCTCATCCAGCACGTGGCCCGTTGAAATGACCGCCTTGTACGGCGCCCGGCCGTTATACAGCGTCGAAACCGCCAGCAGGCTGAAAAACCATCCGCGCGTCTGGTCGATGCCTTCGCAGATCATATCCGCGGGATACTGCTCGCCGAACGTTTTCTCGTCTCCGAACGGATGATGATACTGGGCGAACGGCATCGAGCCGCTGTCGAACCAGACGTCGATCACTTCCGGCGTTCTCTCCATCACCCCGCCGCACGAACAGCGGAGCTTGACGTCATCTACGTACGGCTTGTGAAGCTCCAGACTCTCATCCACGGGATCGACGGCACGCTCTCGAAGTTCGCGGTGGCTTCCCGGAGCAAATTCCTCTCCGCAATCCCCGCATACCCATACGTTAAGGGGAGTTCCCCAGTAACGGTTGCGGCTGATATTCCAATCCACCAGCTCTTCCAGAAATTTTCCGAAGCGGCCTTCGCGTAGATGGCCCGGATACCAATTCACTTCGTTGTTGTTCGCGATAAGCTGATCCTTGACCGCCGTCGTCCGGATAAACCAGCTTTCCATGGCGTAATAGAGCAGCGGCGATTTGCAGCGCCAGCAGAACGGATAGCTGTGCTCGTAACGTTCTTTGGCGAAAAGAAGACCGCGTTCCGACAGCTTTTTCACGATATCCACGTCGCAGTCTTTCACAAAACGGCCCGCGAAATCGGTAATTTGGGAAGCGTAGGTGCCGTCCTGCTTCACGACATGGACGAAATCGATCCCATGCTGGCGTGTGGTGCGGTAGTCGTCTTCCCCGTGAGCCGGTGCGATATGCACAATCCCGGTTCCGCTCGCATCGCTGACATAGTCCGCATCTACGACCAGATGGCCTTTGTTCAGGTGCAAATAACCGAATGGCGGCTCATAAGGGGTTCCGACGAACTCGGCCCCTTTATGGACGGAAAGGATTTCCGCTTCGCCTCCGAAAACTTTTTCGGCGAGATTTTGCGCCGTCACGTACACTTCCCCGTTATGCTTCACTTTGACATAATCGAGGTCCTTGTTTACCGCCAGCGCCACGTTGGCCGGAAGCGTCCAGGGAGTCGTCGTCCATGCGAGGAAATACTCGTCCGCCGCTTTGCTCTTGAACTTGACCGTGGCACTCAGGTCTTTCACATCCTCGTAGCCCTGCGCCACTTCGTGCGAGCTAAGCGTCGTCTGGCAATCCGGGCAGTACGGGCTGACACGGTGGCCCTTGTACAGAAGCCCTTTCTTGTGAATGGTTGACAGGATATGCCAGACGCTCTCGATGTAATCGTTCGTCAGCGTCACATACGGATGCTCCATATCGGTCCAATAAGCGATGGCCTCGGTGAGCTCGCGCCACTGCTTTTCATATTCGAACACGCTGTTCTTGCACGTTTCCACAAACTTGGCCACGCCGTATTCCTCGATCTCCTGCTTGCCCGAAATGCCGAGCTGCTTCTCTACGCCCAGCTCAACCGGAAGCCCGTGCGTATCCCAGCCCGCCTTGCGGACGACACGGTAGCCCGACATCGTTTTGTAGCGCCCGATAAAATCTTTGATGACCCGGCCGAGCACATGCCCGATATGCGGCTTGCCGTTCGCCGTAGGCGGCCCTTCATAGAAGACGAAGTTCGGCTTTCCTTCCCGGTTCTCGATCGAACGGCGGAACGTATCGTCAGCCCTCCACTGGTTAAGTACGCGCAGCTCGCGTGTTCTCGCTTTTTCTTTGACATCGACCTTGTTCATGTCCGTCATCCTTTCCGGCTTCATTCTGAAGACAACAAAAAAATCCCGCCCCCTAAGGGACGAGATTGGTTCTCGCGTTACCACCCTTGTTCCGCCAAAGCCTTGTCGTGCAAGCTCTGCGGCACCTCATCTGCGTACGATCATACGCGTCCCTTGTAACGGCGGGATCCCGGGTCAGCTTACTTGCCTGCTTCAGCTTTCCTTCTCGGAGAGGATTTTCTGCTCATTCTTGTACATTGGCTTTCAGCGCGCGGCCAACTCTCTGGGGAACAAGGGATCAGCGTACTCGTTCTCGTCAATGAATTTCTCGGTTTCTTATTTCAGATATTCCATTTTTACAGCATTTCCGGCAAAATGTCAACCTGCATTTCTCTTTCCGTGCCGGGCGTCGAATTCACGGCCTCTTGTTTTCGTCTATTTTTTCCAATCGGCACTTGTATGACTTTACATATGGAGGTAGTCTGGAATAGAAAAATGAATCGGCTTTCTAATATAGGGAGGTGCTCCGCATGAATGTCGAAGCTTATTTGAAAAGAATCGGCGCAAGCCGTCCGGACACGCCGGATCTGGCTGCCCTGAAGGAGCTTCAGCGCCGTCATATGCTTCACGTGCCTTTTGAAAATCTTGACGTAATCCGTCAAGTGCCGATCACGCTGGACACCGCTTCCTTTTACGAAAAGGTGATCGGGCGCCGCCGCGGAGGCTTCTGCTACGAACTTAACGGGCTTTTCAGCACCCTCCTCAAAGAGCTTGGTTTCACGGTGCGCCTCATTGCGGCTACCGTCGCCAAGCCGGACGGAACGTGGGGGATGCCGGAAAGTCATGCGACCATTCTCGCGGAACTTGACCAATCGTACCTGGTCGATGTCGGTTTCGGCGACTCCGCCCGCTCCCCCGTTCCGCTGGACGGAACGCCCGTGGAGGATGTAAGCGGCGTATACCGGGCCGCGAAAGTAACGGATGCGGACGGCTTGTACGATCTCCAGCGGGCCGACGAAGATGAGGGGTGGATCGCGCTGTACCGCTTCTCGACGGCGCCCCGCTCGCTGGAAAGCTTTGCGGAAGCGTGCTCGTTCAACCAGACCTCGCCCGAGTCTCACTTTACGCAGAAGCTGCTGGCGACAAAAGCGACGGCGGCGGGACGCGTAACGATTTCGGGCGACCAGCTGATCGAAACGGCCGGAGACGTCAAAAGCAAGCGCCCGCTGGCTCCGGAGGAGCTGGAGAAAACGCTGAACGGCCGTTTGGGCCTGTTCGTTTGAAAGACGGAAAGCCGGTTCGCTCGCATAGAGCAGACCGGCTTTCCGGCGTTTGCTGCGGCGCTGCATACGTGTGATGCGAGGCGGTCACATAAGCCGACATGCTTTGTGGCGTTTGCCCCACGCAGATTCCGGCTTGCAGCAAACGCCAAGATCGCGAATAGCCGGTCTGTTCGCACAGAACGGACCGGCTAATGAGGCGTATTCGGCTTTATCGTTCTTCAAGCCGTCTTCCTCGCGATGCTCCCGCCTGTGGCATACGGCGGGCCCTGCTCATTGCAGCGCCGCCAGCTTGTTTCTCAGCTGCCCCGCCGCAAACATTCCTTCGGCATCGTCCAGGACATCACCGGGTTTATTCCCTTTGCCGAGAATATAGCCTTCGAAACGAATACCCATAAAGTCGAAAATATATTGAAACTGCTGAATCATCGGCAGTCCCTTTATTTCCGGCAGATCGCCTCCTACTGCGATGACAAAGGCTTTTTTGCCGGCCATCGTTTTCTTGAAATCCGGATAATCCCCGTCCCTCATCATCTGCGACCAGCGGTCCACGAAGTTTTTCATGATTCCGGACATGCTGTACCAGTAAACCGGCGTGGAAAAAATGAGAACATCGGCGGCAAGCACCCGGTCGATCACTTCCTTATAATCGTCGTTCATCTCGGGAAACCCTTCTTCCGCATGTCGCCCGTCTATGATCGGCCGGATCGTATATTCGTTAAGCTGAATCCGGTCTACGTTCAACCCTTTTACGGCTTCCTCCGTCAGCAGCTCCGTGTTTCCGCCGGGACGCGTTCCCCCGTCTATCACTGTGATTGTCATGACTGCGTTCACTCCTTCAATCGATTGTCGGCAGGTTTGTGTCCGTCCGTACTAGAGCGGAAGGTGCCTCATTCACTTCCTCATAAGAATTGCTCCCGCTCCCTGCTTCCGGTCTTGCCGGACTGCACCTTCTCATTTTACAATAAAGAAAACGATCATTTAAGATGATTATTCCGATATTATCAATCGATATTTCCGATGAAAGAGAGGTGCGGCGATGGAAACGAAACAGCTTCTTACGTTTAAAACGGCCGCCGAAAATTTGAATTTTACCCAGACGGCCCGGATGCTTAATTTTGCCCAATCGAGTGTGACCGCCCAGATCAAAGCGCTGGAATCCGAGCTGGGAGCCCCGTTGTTCGAACGTCTCGGAAAACGGCTCGTATTGACGGAAGCGGGGCGCCAGTTTAAATTGTACGCCGATAAAATCATCACCCTGACGGAAGAAGCCAAACAGGCCGTCCGAGGGGACGAAGAGCAGGCCGGAACGCTTGTAATCGGTGCTCAGGAAAGCCAGTGCACCTACCGTCTCCCCGCCCTGCTCAAAGAGTTCAAGGCCCGGTTTCCGAACGTGAAGCTGGTGTTCCGGCCTTCAAATTCCGATGCCCATGCCAGGGAGCAGCTGCTGGAAGGCGTTCTGGATATCGCGTTTATCATGGACAGCTGTAAACCGAGGGAAGCGCTGCATATCGAGACATTGATCCGGGAAGAGCTGAAAATCGTCGCCTCGCCCGATCATCCGCTCGTGGAGATGAAGAAGATCACGCCGAAGGACCTGGAGCACGAAACGCTCCTGCTGACGGAAGCCGGCTGTTCCTACCGGACCATTCTGGAGAGGTCCTTCAGCTCCGTATCCGTCTATCCGCTGAACAAATTCGAGTTCGCGAGCATCGAAGCGATCAAACAGTGCGTCATGTCGGGCCTCGGAATCGCTTTTTTGCCCGGTATGGTCGTAGCGGCGGATCTGCGTGACGGGAAGCTCGCCGAGCTGGCCTGGAAAGCGCCTGAAGACGCGTTGTTCACCCAGATTGCCTGGCACAAGGACAAATGGATGCCGCCGCCGCTGCTGGCCTTTATCGAGCTGACGCGGAAGGTGTTCCTTGCCGGAGACAGCAGCCCCCTGGGGAACCCGCAAGAAGAGCCGCGGCAAGCGATCACTTCCTGACCGCGAAAACGCGAAGTACCTGGGCGGCAGCCCGTTCCAGCAGCTCTGGAGTACGCCGCATCGCCTCATCGAGGGACATCGGGCCGTTCACGAGGCTGAATACGGCCGTTACTCCCTGCCCGTACAGCTCCTCGATCCCATCGCCGACCGACCCGGCCAGCACGACTGCGGGTACGCCATGCTTCGCGGCCAGGCCCGCCACTCCCGCCGGCGTTTTGCCTCCGGCCGTCTGGGCATCGATGCGGCCCTCTCCGGTCAGGACGAGGTCCGCCCCCTTGACGGCTTCCTCCAGTCCCGTCACCGCGGAGACGATCGTAAAGCCCGATTCCGCCCGGGCATTCAGGAAAGCGAGAATGCCCCCGGCCAGACCGCCCGCCGCTCCGGCGCCGGGCAGCCCGTGCACGGACGTGCCGGTCTCCGCCCGGATCACATCCGCGAAGCGGGCGAGGTTGCGCTCCAGCCGGCCGACCATGTCCGGCGCCGCCCCCTTCTGGGGCCCGAAAACGGCCGTTGCGCCGGATGGGCCCAGCAGAGGGTTGGTCACGTCGCAGGCCAGCGTGAACGTGCAGCCGGCCAGCCGCTTGTCGAGGTTTTCCGCGGATATTCCGGCGACTTCACCCAGCGCTCCTCCTCCGGCTCCGGCCGCGAGAACCGCGCCTTTGCTGTCCAGCAGGTCCACGCCCAGGGCCTGGAGCATCCCCGCTCCTCCGTCATTGGTGGCGCTACCCCCCAGGCCGAGTATAAACCGGCGGCAGCCTTCATTCAGCGCCTCCAGAATGAGCTGCCCGAATCCGTAAGTGGACGTCAGCAGAGGGTTCCGCTCGGATTCTTGCAGCAGATACAGCCCCGACGACTTCGCCATCTCGATGACCCCGGTCCGGCCATCGCCGAGTATTCCGAAGACGGAGGGGATGTCCCGGCCCAGCGGGTCTTTCACGACCGTTTGGATAATCCGTCCGTTCGTGCCTTCGACCAGACATTCCAGGGTTCCCTCGCCACCGTCCGCCATCGGAATAACGGAGGTGGCGACGTTCCCGATGCCTGCCAGACGAACGCCCCTTTCCATGGCAAGCCCCGCCGCCTTGGCGGACAGGCTGCCTTTATAGGAATCCGGCGCAATAACGATTTTCATGGAGATTCGCTCCTTTTCTTCTGATTGCCGTTATGGGTACAGGGTCAGCCGGTACGATTTTAGTGGCATTTTGCGCTATCTGCGTTTATCAATACGTTTTTCTGCTGATGTCCCGTATTCCAACGTGTGTGGGCATGACCGATCCGTTTCCAAACGGCGGAGAGCCTCCTACCGGAAATTGTTGCACGCACGGTCCCGCTGCGTCAATGACCCCGACCGCGTGTCGTATTCCCGGGTAAAGGAGTCGTACGGATAAAAGATAGACGCATCAAAGTAGTTTTTCCGGCTCTGTTCGGACCAAGTAGCCTAAGTATGCCGGGCTGTATCTGTAAATCGACATGGCGGAGTTCCCATACATTTTCCTGATAAGGCTTCGACTTATCGTTTCCTCACGTCCGTCTAGACCAAGACCGATCCCCGGACTTTCAGCCTGTCTTCGCCGCTTCCGTAGCGCAAAGCGGCTCCCGGGGTTATTTCCATCCCTTCATTTTCCCGCAGCGGCTTACGATTACACGTGTAATCATGGTCCTCGACACTCCTTCACTCTCCTGTCTGAATAAGGTTGAATGTACGTATACGCGGTGGAGACCTGCACGTTAAGTACAGCATAGAGGCCCCTGCCGCAAAAAAACAGCCCGGCCATAGGCCGGACTGCTTCTTGTGCTGATTTCGTTACGGAAGCATCTTCACATACTCGCCGTAAACGTAAGCGATGCTTCCTTTATAGGAGACTTTCACCCAGCCGTAGCTGCTGCCGAGCACATCCAGAATCGTACCTTTCGGTACGGCGGTAATAATTTTCGCAGTCGCGGAAGCCTTTGTCCGCACATTCAGGAAGTAGGACGTCACTTGCGCCTGCTTTTTGACGACCGGCTGTGGTTTCGGTTCAGGTTTCGGTTCTGGCTTTGGTTCTGGCTTTGGTTCTGGCTTTGGTTCTGGCTTTGGTTCTGGCTTTGGTTCTGGCTTCGGTTCCGGTTTCGGCTGTGGTGCGGTAGGTTCTCCGCCGCCGTTTCCAGCCGCTTTAACCGCCGCGTTCAGCTTGCGGTAAAATTCGCCTTTGGTCTTGGCGCCGTCGAACAGGCTGACGTTTACCTTTGCTTTTCCGGCAAGAGCGGCGATCTCTTCTTTTGTGACGAGGTCCAGAATGTTGACGGACTCCACGTTCGTGTATTTACCGTCTTCCGTCTTCGGTACCGGGAGGATGCCCGAGTTGATCAGCTCCACCACATCGGCACGCTCGGGGGAAGTCGTGTCCACGCCAATAATTTTCCAGTTATCCTGGGTTTTCGGCTCGTATACCCCGTTCTTCACTTCTTTCAGGTAAGCGATCGCGCGGCTGCGGATCGTTCCGCCCATCTCACCGAATGCGGAAGCGTCTTTCGACGACCAGAGCTGCTCGAATTTACGGCCTTCCAGAGCGCCGCCTTTCGCTTTGAGCGCGTCCATCCGGTATGCATTCATGCCCAGCTTCAAGCTGTCTTCGGCAGTGATAGCAGTACCGTCCATTTTACGCAGGTTCGTAATGCGGCTGCCGTACGGTTTGGTCAAATCGATGTCATACTTGACCCCACCGAAGAAATCATTCGTGCTGTACTTGGATGCGCGGCGTTTTTTGTCAAAGCTGACCGTCACATCGCCCGGACGGGTGGAGTTGAAATATCCTACCGCCCATTCCATGTAATCCTTTAAATCTTTGCCCGTGACTTTATATACCGTAATTTCGCCGAGGGCGAACTGGTAATTGTACGCGATATCTTTCTTCTTGATCGGCCCGATATCCAGACGCGCTTTGTCGTTGTCGATCTGGTGCGCGACTACGTCCGCCTTGCTGTAATGCAGCATCACTTCGCTGAAAAAGTCCGACAAAGGCGTCTCCTGGATTTGTACGCTCGGAATGCCTTCAACCTCGTTTTTGGGAACGAGGTTCGTTCCTTTCAGCTGCGCCACTTCGATATTGGCGTCCGCCCGAGCGAAGTCGTGAAACGGCTTCAGCGTTTTTTCCAGCTCGGGATCGGAAACGGCTGTTGCCCCGCTTGCGTCTTTCACCGGGAGTGCGGCCGCCTTCTTGTCCTTAAGGACCATTTTACCGTCCTTCTCCGTGAAGGTAAGATCGATCCGGGAGACATGCGTTCCGTACTTGTCCGGTTCGGCGATAAGAACACCGTTGACGGTCTCCGATTTGACCAGCTTATGCATATGTCCGGCGAAAATCGCGGCGAGCTCCGGATTCGCATTGGCGACGTCCGCGACACCGGTTCCCGGTACGCCGTTCTCGTTCTCGATCCCCATGTGCATGAGGCCGATCATCACGTCGACTTTGCCTTCCAGCTCTTTGACGGCTTTCTTCGTCTCTTCCACCGGGTTTTTGAACTGGATTCCGTCCAGATGGTCGGTTCCCTTCTCAAATTCGGCTGTCATGGGGGTGTCCATTCCGATAATGCCGATTTTCACGCCCGCTTTTTCGATAATGGTATACGCAGGGAGGAATCTGTCCCCGTTGTCTTTGTAAATATTGCCGCCGAGCATCTGCCCTTTGTACTGCGAAGTAATCTTTTTGAATACATCCAGCCCGAAATTGAATTCATGGTTGCCCATGACCCAGGCATCGTAATTCATTTCATTCATGGCGACCATCATAGGAGACTTCGGCTGATCGTTGAACAGCTCCGCGGAGTTGTCTTGAATCATATCTCCGGCATCTACGAGAACCGTGTTTGGATTCTCCTGCCGCACTTTTTTGATCATGGTGAACAGCTGGGTAAGACTTCCGTTCGTGTTGGGCCCGTCCAGTGCATAATCCCACGGCATGAATCTTCCGTGAATGTCCGAGGTCCCCAGAATGGAAATCTCCGTATCGGCCTTAGCGGGTTTAACCGGTTCAGCCGTTTCCGCCGCAGCCCGGCCGCTTGTGAAAACGGTTCCGAATAACAGCATAGCGGATACAGTCAGACTCACTGCTTTCTTTGCCTTCATGATGACTCTCCCCTTCGATGGTGGTAAAGTTGGCGGCCGCTTCCGACTTAAAAACAGCCTCTGCTTCTCCTAAAAGGCTATGCCAAAATTTGCTGCCTTTTTGAAACATAGTTCCGATTTTACAACAGAAGCGGCATTTTGAATATGATTTTATTTACGAAACTTTTACAATTGTTTTTAACGGACCCCAAGATCCCGTAATTTTGCGTCAAAAAAACACAGAGCCCGCCGGCCCTGTGTTTTCTGGTTTGTAAATCAGTCCGGCAAGCAGCTGCCGCTCGGGACTTTAATTTTTTCCTGAACGTCCATGTGACCGTACCGCCGACCGCATATGCCGAACGTTCGAAGCCGGAATGAGACTCACTGCCGACACGGCTTTACAGGGCGTTCGTCTTCCCCCGGGAAAATACGTTTTCCAGCGCCAAAGCTTGCTTGTCCGTGAAGAACAACCCCAGGGACATTCCGAACAGCGCCAGCTCCAGCTCGTAACCTCCCGCGAACCCTAAGCTCAGCTTTGCCGTAAAGATCGCCACAAGCATAATGACGGCGAAAGCCGCCGCAATCCAGCGCGTTCCAAGCCCGATCAGCATAAGGATGCCTCCCGCCAGCTCAACAACCGCCACTACGTACGCCATGAACCCGGGAAGTCCCAGACTGCCGAAAAACCCGGCAACGCCGCTAAGCCCGCCCTCAAACTTCTGATAACCGTGAACGAGAAAGATCAAGCCGAGTACAATCCGTAAAATAAACGCTCCATACTGCCATTTGTTGATTGAATTCATTTTTTAATTTCCTCCTTGGTTTTACACTACAATCTGTAGTGTTTATAATCGCAAGAACACTACGATTCGTAGTGTCTGTGCTTAAAAAATTTCAGAATAAGATCTGGACGAAAAGCCAGGTCAGCATGACCAGAACATACACGGAAATCATGGTCGGCGTAAGCGGCGGCCGGAAAGAAATCGTGGATTCCGGATCGACAATTCTTCGGATTCTGTAATTGATCGAAGTATCGGCGAAAGATGCGTACGCGAACGGCATGGCTACCGTACCGCCTCTTCGGAGCAGCTTCAGCAGGGCGCTGCCGAGATCGCGCGATGAGCCCTGACGCGAAATCGCGTAATTGTCCGCGAGTATCTCCCGTGCGATTTTGTACTGGTGGTGAAACCATTTCAATACGGGAAGATACCACAGCACCGAAGCCAGTAGCGAGAGGAAGAACATGCTGCGCGGATCTGCCGTCTGCTGATGGTGCAGCTCATGATGGATAACGGCCTCGGCCTCGCTCGCCTCCAGCATATTCAGGAGTCCGGTGGACAGGACGACCGCCGGCCTGCCGAACCCCATCGTCAGCGCGATCGGCTCGTCCGACACGACCACGACGATGTTACCCCGCGCTTCGGGGTACATCCGGTTCAGCTCCGCAGACAGCTTCGTATGCCGGTATGTGCCCAGCTTGGCGAAAATTCTCCGGGACAGGACGAACTGCCGGAGGATTTGCCAAAGACTGTACCCGAACGTGCCGATCACAAAGACGTCCAGCAGATGGGCAATAGAGAAAATACCTTTCGAACGCATCCATTCGGTGCAGACATCCAGCACGTTAAACCCGATTCTGAGACCGAACAGGACATGCAGGGCATACATGGTCATCTGAAACAGGACAACGCCCGCAATCAGAACCGACGAACGGAAAATGAATCTGGACCGGGACTGCCACATGTTACTTGTCCTTCTGCAGATCCAGGATTTTCTGTTGCAGCTTCTCAATAAGCATGGGATCCACCTCTTCCAGGGCATCGAGCATATGGTTGACCACCAGTGACGATCCGAATTCTTCCATAAGCTCGTGGGTCAATTCTTTCGACTGGCATTCCAGAAACTCGTCTCTGGATTGGACCGGCCTGAACAGCGACGTTCTTCCGTCCATTCTTTTCGACAAGATTCCTTTATCCAAAAGCCGGTTCATGACCGTCATAACGGTGTTGAAGTTCACAAGCTTCTCGCGTTCCAGCGCGTGCTGGACATCCTTGATCGCCATCTCGGGCCCGTCCCACAAAATATTCATGATCTTGGCTTCCAGAGGTCCGAAGAACCGGTTAAGCCCGCTTTCGTTCGTTTTAAAATTATGAATTTTCACGAGGCTGCCCCCTTCCACTACCCATTGTAGTGTTCGCGGCATAACGGTGTCAAGTGCACATCCGCAGGGACTTGTATACAGGGGTCGAGGCGGTAGAAGCGAAGATGTGCTATAGTAATAAAAAAGGTACCGTGAAAGGAGGCCGTCCCATGGAAATTATCCCCGAGCAGTGTAAAGTGGTTGTGGCTCTGGACATGATTGTCGGCAAATGGAAACCCCTGGTCATTCAACATTTAATCAGCAAAGATACGCTCCGGTTCAACGAGCTCAGAAGGTTGATGCCCGATATTACCCAGCGTATGCTGACCCTGCATCTGCGGGAGCTGGAAGAGCAGGATATCGTACGGCGGGTTGTGTATCCGCAGGTTCCTCCCAAGGTGGAATACTCCATCACGGAGTACGGCCGGACTCTGGAGCCTATCCTCCACTCCATGCACGTCTGGGGCACGGCCCATGTCGAGCATATGAAGCGCCGGAATGCCGAAGCGGCGGACGCGGAAGGCCGCGCGGTTTCGGCCCGGCCTTAACGCCCGGCCTGCGGACGCCTCGGCTCCGCAGGTAGGCGCGCGCCGCCCTGTTTGGCAAGCTCGCGCCTCGCGATGCGGCAAATCAAGCGGCGGGTACGACCCGCCGCGGACTCGGGCTGCCCCATAGCGCGGGCCGCAGAGCCCGCGCAGCAAAAAGAACCTCCGTCCCTGACAGGGGAAGCGGAGGTTCTTTTTGCTGCGCCCGGCCGGAGCATTTCCGGCCGGCGGCTCCGGCACTCGCCGGGAGCGGTTAGAAGCGTTTCGCCGCTTCTTTCGCTTTGGCGATGGCCGCTTCTTTGATAGCCGGAGCTTTATCCGGCATAGCCGCCATGCCTTCTACGAAGATGCCTTCGAAAGAAGGTACGCCGTGGAACTGCATGATTTTGTTCAGGAAGCTGTGTCCGCTCTCGAAGCTCGCGGCAGGACCTTCGGAGTAAATGCCGCCGCTTGCTTGGATATGAACGGCTTTTTTGTCGGTCAGCAGGCCGACCGGGCCGTTTTCGGTGTACTTGAACGTTTTGCCGGCGATGCAGATGGCATCGATGTAGGCTTTAAGCACCGGAGGGAACGAGAAGTTCCACATCGGGGATACGAAAACATACTTGTCGGCCGCAACGTACTGCTCCACGATGTCGTTCAGACGCTGAACTTTCGCCTGCTCGGAAGCGGAAAGCTGGTCGAACGAGGAACCGGAGCGCAGCTTGCCCCAGCCGCTGAATACGTCCGCGTCGATTTGCGGAATATCCGAGTTATAAAGATCGAGGGCGATGACTTCATCGGCCGGATTGGCTTCGCGGTACGCCTCGATAAATTCTTTTCCTACCGCCATGCTGTAAGATGTCTGGTGATCGTGCGGGTGAGCCGTAATGTATAGGACTGTTGCCATAATTGAATTCTTCCCTTCTTTTCGAAAATAATCTTAACTTCAAACTAATTATGACTCAAATTTTCCGTTCTGGGAAGTAGGCACATCCATGTGGGTTAGGATAAAAAAAGGTACTGTAAACCCACGAGTAACAGAATAAGCCCCATTTCCGCGTTGGAAATGGGGCTTATTTTCGGACCGGCCGTATTATTTCGCGACTTTGACCCGTTCATCGACCGGTTTGAATTCTTTGTCGCCCGCAGGCGCCGTCGGCTTGCCGAAAGGCATCTGGGCGATCAGCTTCCACGATTCCGGCAGGTTCCACGTGCTTTTCACCTTTTCATCGATCAAAGGGTTGTAATGCTGAAGCGACGCTCCAAGCCCTTCGCTCTCCAGTGCCGTCCAGATGACATACTGAAGCATCCCGTTAGACTGTTGGGACCAGTTCGGGAAATGATCCTGGTAGCTCGGAAACTGCGCCTGCAGCCCCTCAATGACGGACAGATCTTCGAAAAACACAACCGAACCGTGTCCGCTGCGGAAACTGTCCAGCTTCTGCTCCGTGGCGGCAAACCGGTCTTCCTTGACGATTGCACGAAGAATTTCTTTGGCGATATCCCACAGCTTATGATGCTGCTCTCCGAGAAGCACAAGCACCCGGGCGCTTTGGGAATTAAAGGCGGACGGCGTATGTTTCACCGCTTCCTTCACAATTTCCACAATCCGGTCGTCCGAGACCGGAGATTCCCCGCCGATTGCGTAAATAGAACGTCTTTCCCGGACTGCCTGCAAAAATGAATCCGCTGACATACGTATCCCTCCGTTTTCGTAGAAGTGAAGTAATTGTAATTTGCCGCTTTGTACCCGTTCCTATGCAAAAGCTGAGCCACTGCAGGAGGTAAAAGGACAATCACTTCTTAATTACCCGCCGCGGAACGTCAGGAATCTGTCTGATCTTCCGGCGAGAAAACGACATTCGAGCACAAAAACGTGCGGTTCAAATTCTCGCTCTGCAGGAAGCCGATCCCAGCCACGTGTGGGGGTTTCCCGCCCAGCACCAGCCCAGCTTCGGCTTGCCGCCGCTTATCCACAGCGCGCTGACCCTCCGGTCGCCGCATCTGGAACCGCAGAGAGAAAACCCGTGATTTTTCTGCAGCACGTCCGGAAAATGGGTGATTATGGCAATCCCCTCCTCGATCGTCAGCGGTGAACGGTTCCATTCCGCAAACGACTTCATGGCTTCATTCGGCGTCCGGTTCAGCGTTTCCGAGCCCGTATCCACGTCCAGGATCAGGTAGGCCTCTCCGGCAGGGAGCTCCACGCTTTCGATGGGATGAAAACGCGCGAGATCCTCGGCTTCCATGACGCTGAAGCCGTTTTTGCCGCTTCGCTCGACCCGCTGCATCATCTGATCCGGGGGAACTGTCTCCGGTTTCAAGACAAGGACAAACGGGAGGCTTCCCTCTTCCGTCTTGCGGCTTTCCCGCATCCGCTCGGCCGCTCTTTCTTGTAACGGAGCCAGAAGCTCCCGGAATCCCGATTCCTCCATTCCCGCTAAACCGTGATAGCCTTTGCTTATTAAATTTCCGATTTGTCTCTCGAATTCCGCTTCAAACGTCATTCGTCCGCTCCTCTCCGCCAGTACCGTTTTATAAACTCTTTGTCGCTTCCATTTCATTGTATAACATGCATGCGAATTGCAAGTTTTTTATAACGAAATCCTCTATATTCCTGCTTTATCTGATAAAATACTTACAACCTTACTTGAAGGTTTAGATTGGAGCGGAGGTTAATCTCATGAATTTCAGACCCGTCGATATCGCCCGAAAGCTGAACGTCAGCACCAGCGCTTTAAGAAATTACGAAGCGGCAGGGCTCGTCCCGCCCGCGGAGCGCACTGCTGCCGGACACCGGACCTACACGGAGCTGCATGCGGCTTATTTCGAGTGCATCCAAGCGATGTCGCCCGGCTTCGGCATGGACGTTACCGCAGAAGTGCTGCGCCTGCTCCAAAAAGGAGAACGGAGCCCCGCCCTCTGGTGCATGACCGAAGCGCAGGCCGCTCTCTTCCGGGACAAGCGGTCGGCCGACGAGACGCTCGCCTATCTGGAAAGCGGAGAGGCCGAATCTCCCCCGGAAGAGCCGGAATCCGGCGGAAAAAGCATCGGCCGGGTTTCGGCGGAAACCGGTGTCCCGCGTTCCGCTATCCGCTACTGGGAGAAAGAGGGGCTCGTCTCCGCCGCGCGGAATCCGGTTAACGGCTACCGGACGTTTACCCGGCATCAGGTGCGCAAAATCCGGCTTATCCACACGCTCCGGCAGGCCGTTTATTCACAAGAGCTGGCGGAGCTGAAACGGGCGATCGGGCTTCTCGATCCCGCCAACCTGGAAGCGGCCAAAACCATCGCCCGCGATTCGCTCCGGTATCTTGAGCGGATGAATCTGCATCAGCTTAAGGGCGCTTACTCCGTCTACAAGCTGTGCGAGAAGCTGGATGTGCCGCTTTCCCCCTCTCCTAGGGAATAATGGCAAACCTGTTGGAGCACCTTATGGATAACGAATCCAAGGGTGTGTTCTGCATGAGTCTTTATCGCAAGCTTCTCCGGGCGGCCCGAAGCCCGGGACAGGGGGATCATCTTACGGACCCCGACCCGTTAAAAGCCCCACCTGCCTCCGATTCGATTGCCGTCAATATCGGTTACCTTCAGCATGCTCTCTGCCATACGGAAGATTTAAAGCGGCAGCCCCTGCCTTTCGCGGGTCGGGACGGGACGCTGGTTTACCTCGAATCCCTGGTCGATCAGGATAAAATACAGCTTCACGTGGTCCAGCCTCTGCACGAAAATACAAGCCAAGAGCTGGATAACTTGTTTAACATTCTGGAAACGACCCGCGAAACTCCGCTGGATAACGCCGTCAAAGCCTTAATTCAGGGAAAATGCGTTTATTTTCTGGAGGGCTTGCAGGGGTTCTATATTTTGGCAACGGAAGCCGTTTACAAACGGAGTGTGGAAGAACCCCAGAACGAAGGCGTGATCCGGGGCCCTCATTACGGCTTCATTGAAGTTTTGAACGTAAATTTGTTTCTGATCCGCAAGCTGATCTCAAGCCCTTATTTGACGGTCCGCTATTTCCTGGCCGGCACGCATACGCAAACCCGGATAGCCGTCGTTTATATGAAAAATATCGCCAATGACGAGCTGGTTCGGGAAGTCGAGGAACGAATCCGGGCCATCTCCGCCGATGCCGTTCTGACTACGGGAATTGTTCAGGAGATTACGGAAGATCATCCGTTCTCCATGTTTCCGCAGCATTTGGCCACCGAGCGTCCGGACCGGACCGCTTCCAGTCTAATGGAAGGGCGCGTAGCGATTATTACGGATGGAAGTCCGACCGTCCTTATCGCTCCCGTTACCTTCTTCGCCTTTTATCAATCCCCCGACGATTACAACGGGCGCTGGATCGTCAGCTCTTTTGTCCGGATGATCCGGATGTTCAGCTTTCTGCTGGCGTTTACGCTTCCGGCTCTTTATATCGGGACGGTTTCCTTTCATCCGGACATTTTACCGCTGGAGCTTGTTCATACGATCAAAAGCTCGCTGGAGCGCGTCCCTTTTCCCGCTATCGTCGAAGCCATGCTGCTCGAGCTCATATTCGAGCTGCTCCGTGAGGCGGGTATCCGGCTGCCCAGCCGGGTCGGACAGACGATCGGAATCGTCGGCGGTTTGGTCATCGGGGATGCCATCGTACGGGCCGGACTCGTTTCCTATACGATGATTATCGTCGTTTCGCTGACCGCCATCGCCTCTTTTCTCGTTCCGTCCCATGAAATGAGCTCGGCCGTACGGATTTTGCGCTTTCCGCTGATGATCGCCGCTTCTATTTTCGGATACGTGGGGATCGCTTTCGGCCTGATGCTACTGACGATCCATTTGTGCAAGCTGGAGTCTTTCGGCACTCCCTACTTTTCACCTTTCGCACCGCTGAGAATTAAAGATATGAAGGACGTGCTTGTCCGTTTTCCTTCTTGGCTGCTCAACGCGCGTCCCCATGACGCCGATCCTAAATTTATGAAGCAAGAAGAGGCGACTTCAAGGAGCTGGAAACGGGATGAAGATTGAACCCAAAGACACCATTTCGCAAGGCCAGCTTTTTCTGCTCATCATTAAACTTCAAATCGGTGTCGGAATTTTGTCGCTGCCGTACCGGCTTCATCAGCTAGCCAAAGGCGGAGGCTGGATATCGGTTCTGATCGCCGGCTTCTTCCTGCAGTTGATCCTGATTATGATGTGGATGCTGATGAAACGGTTTCCCTCCTGCAGCGTGTTCCGGATCGCAACCCTCTTAACGGGCCGTTATGCGGGCGCTCTGATCGGAATTGCCTACGTCGCTTACTTTCTGCTGGTCGGCGGCGTCGTCATGATGGGCGCGTTCGATATCATCAACCGCTGGATACTCCAGAACACTCCGCGCTGGGCGGTGTTGTTCCTGTTTATGCTGACGGGCGTGTATTTGATCCGGGGCACGTTCCGTACGATTACCCGTATTTTTATCCTTTTCACGTTTCTCATCGGGCCTATGATTTTCCTGATCGGATACGGCGTGCACCGCGCGAATTTCCTGTATCTGCTTCCGCTCAACGAAGCGGGAATCTGGAATATCATTCTCAGCTCGAAAGAAACGATTACCGCCATGTACGGGTTCGAGCTGATTCTCATCATTTATCCTTATGTAAAAGGAAACCATGCGGGCAAACTGAAAGCCGTCTCGGCCGGCACCTGGTTTGTCGTTTTGTTTTACGCTTTCACGGTATTTACCTGCATGACCGTATTCAGTCCCCCTCAGCTGAACATGATTCCGGAGCCGGTCATGTATCTGCTCCGTTCGCTGCCCTTCGGGGCGATGGACCGGGCGGATCTCTTGTTTCTCCCCATCTGGATGATCTCCATGGTCGCATCCATGACGGGCTACTGCTATGCGGCCGCTTTCGGCATCGGCCATCTGCTGAAGCATAAGGACCACAAAAAAGCCGCTCCCTTCGCGGTCCTTATTTCTTGTGTCATCGCCTATTTGCCGCAGACGAAAGAACAGTTCGAACTGTTTTCCCATGTCGCCGACGCGTCGGCTTATTTTTTCCTGATCGGCTTTCCGCTTCTGCTCCTGCTCCTGTCTTATGTCTTTAAAAAGAAAGAAGGTGATCCCGCATGAAACGGATCGGTCGCATCGGTACCGTACTGCTTCTGCTCGCCGTCCTGCCGGGCTGCTGGGACGAGGACAGCTTGAGAGATGCCCGCCTGGGATACGGATCGGGGTATGATCTTACGCCCGACGGCGAGCTGATGCAGACGATCGAAGTCGTCGATGAGCCCCAACAGACCGAGCAGCAGGGGGCGGCGAAGAACGAAGTGGAGTCCGGATCTGGTTATTCCGTCCGGCAGACAAGCGATATTATCCGGACCAAGGTGACCGGCGATATCCGGTACTTTAAATACGGTTTTATGCTGTTCGGCCGTAGTGTGGCGGAAAAAGATTTGTATCCGTACCTGGATATTTTGTACCGCGACCCGCGCAATCCGACTTCCCGGGTTAAAGTCGCCGTCGTAGACGGGACAGCGAATGAAACGCTCCGGTTGAAGAAGGTCGGCAGCATTCTCATCGGTGAATTTATTACGAGGAAAATCGAAAGCCTGGAGGAGATGAGCGTTTTTCCCGAGTTGTCGCTGGAAACGATGCTCGTGATGCTCCTGGATCCCGGCCAGGATTTCGTGCTTCCCTACCTGAAGCAGGACGGAAAAAACGTCGCGGCCATCGGGAACGCCCTGTTTCACGATCAGCGGATGACCGGCAGCCTGAACGTGGAACAATCCATTCTGTATTCGCTTCTCATGGGCGCACATAAAAAAACCGCAAGATTTGTGCGGAAAATCAAAGAAGGAGACCGGCACAATCTGGAGAATTACATCACATTTGATGCCGGGGGACAAAAAAGCAAGCGAAAAATGAAGGTTCAGGTCCGGGACCGTCATGTGGATGTTTATCTGGACCTGAACCTTCCGGTTAAAGTGACGGAGTTTGCCGAAGATCATCTGCATGAGAAGGATACGGTAAACCGGCTCAACAAAGATTTGTCCGATCTGCTGACCCGGGACGCCGAAGCCGTCCTCCGGAAGCTTCAGGAAAGCGGCTGCGACGCGTTTGGCATCGGCAGACGGATCATCGCCCACCATCCGGCATTATGGAAATCCATGGACTGGGAACAGGAGTATAAAAATGTTCGCTTTCACCCGAAAGTTACCGTCAAAATTGTGGGCTCGGGCGTATTCAACTGAGTCCCTCCGGGGTTCTTGCCCGGGTTGAAGGCTAGCCGCCCCGGTTCCAGGAGGCGCTGCCGTCCTCCGGCATCCCCGGCAGGATCAAACCGTCGTCTATCCGCAGAGAAATGCCCGTCACATACGAAGCCTGACCGGATGCCAGCCATACCGCAGCGCCGCCGATATCGCCGGGCAGACCTATTCTGCCAAGTGGTACCGTCACGGCAAATTTGTCCACCTGCGGTTCCGGCTCCCTTACAAGGACAGCTCCCGGAGCCAGGCAGTTGACGCGGATTCCGTAGGGCGCCAGATCGAGCGCAGCGGCTTCGGAAGCCCTCTTCAGTCCCGCCTTGAGGCCCCCGTATGCGGCGTCACCGGGATACGCCCGTTCGGCCCGCGAGGAAGTAATGTTCAGGATGCATCCCTTGACGCCCTGCCGGATCATTTGTCGGGACGCATCCCGCATCAGCAGCAGAGGCGCGCGAAAATTCAGCCCGTACAAGTTGTCCAGATTTTCGGCGGGCAGCTCCTGTATGCGGCCGTACAGTCCGATACCGGCATTATTCACGAGAACGTCGAGGCGGCCGAGGATTAGCAGCGCCTCCCCTATGGTCGCTTCCGCGGTTTCGAGCTTCCTTAAGTCTCCTTCGATCACTCCGCACGCGTCTCCCGACAAGCGTGAGATCTCATGGGCCGCTGCTGCGGCAGCCTCCCTATCCCCATAATGGGTTATCGCGACCCGGTAACCGGCGGCGGCAAATTCAAGGGCAATGCCCCGTCCGATACCGCTGCTCCCTCCCGTCACGAGCACGGCGGGCTGGGGTCCGTTCTGTTTCTCGGACATATCATCTCCTCCTTCGTCTCTTCAATCGTCCCGGAGTCAGCCGGCAGAGCCGCTGTTCAGCGCCGCTTCCACGGCGCAAAGAATGAGTTCGTGGTCCTCGATCACATGAGGCAGCTCGCCGGGCTCCACCCAGATCCGGGCCGTGCATTCGTTCTCCCGGGTGAACGGGTGGAGGGAGGTAATATCCATCCGGTAAAAAACCTGATAACCGATGAGCGGATATTTGCCCGCCGGATCGAAATTCGGATTATGCTCATGGCTCACTTCAATCATTCCGACCGGACGTATCCGTCCTTCTACGCAGCCTTCCTCCAAGCACTCGCGGCGTAAAGCCTCTTCGGGAGTCTCGTCCGCTTCCACATGCCCGCCAGGGAGATTGAAGCCCCTCGTCTTAACGCGGACCAGCAATATGTTGCCTTCGTAAAAGCAGACAGCGTGTACGCTTGTAACGCCATTGAAGGGGGGCGCAGCCGTCGACATCCAGGTCAGCTTTACAAGATGGCCGCCCCAGTCGGCCTCGATCGTTTTGGAACTCACTGTATGTTCACCTCCGTTCATCCCGGTTCATTTCCGTTCACCTACGTGCCCTTCTATTTAACTCCGGAGGGTCTCCTCGCCTTCGAGGTATATGCGTATGCAGACGCCCGCTCGGAGTCTCGTCTTAGAACAAGCTGTTTATGATTTTGACGCGGCGACAATCCGGCTATTCCGAGCGGGACCAGGCTGACTCCATTCGGTGCCGGTTGCTGCGGGCTTCCTTATTCCGCTTTCCTCCATATGGACAGGCTTCTTCCTTCCGGTTCTTTCCATAGTATGACACCTGTAGGAAGCGCCTTCATTTAGTTCTCTATTAAATATAGCTCTTTTAGATGCAAAAAAGAATCTTCCAGAGATAAGGGTTCCTGCGTGCCGGAATTCAGCGGATTGCCCGGCTGTCCGGCCAGTGCAAACAGCCCCTGTCCCGGTAAATAGGACTGAGGCTGCTTTGTTTACAAACGGAGCAACGAAAGACCGGATGAGTTCCGTTCGATTTTCCGCCCGCCTATTTAATTACGTGCCGCGTTCCGCTTTTCTTCTCATAAAACAACTGGCGGTTCCGGTTAAACACGCAGCGCAGAACGTGAATAGCGAACCAGGCATTAAACAGGAACATGGCGAACGTCGCAGCGACCATAAGGATATCGGGAAGATTTTCGATCCCCGCCCGGATATAGAGCTGGTTCAGTCCCCCGACGAATAGATACAGCAGCCCGTACCGTACGAACAGTTCGTAGAGCGTTATTTTGTCGGATTTGCCTTTGAGACGGATGCGGACGATCCATTTGCCGAGCGTCTGGCCGTTCGTGAAATAAGGCAGCACCATGAAATACAGCACGACGCCTGCCACATAAGGGACCGGAACGTTCAGTACGGCCAGAATGGCAAGTACCGGACTCATCACGAACCAGTCGAACAGAAACGCGAGCCCCCGTCTGGTGTAAGTGACGCGTTTGGCCGCCAGGTCCACTTTGTCATCGAGCGATTCGATCTTTGGCAGCAGGGATGAAAGCCATTCCGCCGCGACGTATCCGATCAATCCCCCCGCCGTATTCATCATCAGATCGTCGACATCGAAGAGCCGGTACGGATAGTCGTAGATGCCGTAGAGCCCGGTTACCTGCGTGATCTCGAAGAACAGAGACAGCCCCAGCGAGAATAATAGGCATTTGACCCAGCTTGTACGAAAATAATACCGCAAAAAAATACCGAACGGCACGGTCAGCAGCACGTTAAAAACCACTTGAAGGAACGCCCGTTCCTTCAACAGATGCAGATAGGTGCGAGGCTGATCCGCCACCACGGCCGTTTCCTTCACGATGTCTTCCAGAAAGTGAAACGGAATCCACTGGGCATACGACTCCACCGCCGGAGGCGTATTATGGATGCTCGGAGGCAGCGGCAGAATGATCAGAAACAAGGCGTTCATCATGTACAGAAGAAACAAATAAAGCAGCAGCGCCCTGTAAAAATGAACATACCCGTACTTGCGGTACTGAACGATCAGAAACGGGAGCGTAAACAGCACCGCCGCGACGGGAAACGACAGAAACGCGTACGAAATCGGAAACAAATAGAAACTGAGCATTGTAAACACCTGCTGTAAGAGATTGGGTGAAACATTGATTTTAGCACAAGTAATGCCGCTATGCACATCATGCCAAGAGCAGCGGTTTCGTATACGCATATGTGCTCTTGCATACCGAAACCTCAGAAGCATCACTAAAAGGCCGGGCATCGCCGAAGCCGGAATAAAAAAAGGACTATACTTTTAACGAACGGGCCTTTAAAAAGGTTCTGCGTTCCAAACGCGAGTCATGTCGAACGGAGTCAAAATTATTCGGAAACCCTTCGCCGGACAGAAGGGATATCCCTTTTCAAAACGATCCAAAAATGACGAAAAAACCTGATTTAACGCCATTTTGTGTGATTTTTGTGACGCTTGGAGGAACTTGAAAATAACTGTTAACTTTACGAGTACCTTTGTCGATATAGGTCATACAACCTACAACGAAGAGGTGCGCGAATCTTGGAGAAATCTTCTATCATTGGTATCATTCTGGCTATCATCGCCGTAGGCGTCGGCATGGTTTTGAAAGGGGCAAGTTTGACCGCTCTGTTCAACCCGGCCGCTCTGCTTATTATTTTCGTCGGAACGGCAGCCACGCTTTTTATCGGATTTTCGGGCGAAGAACTTAAAAATTTCCCTAAACTGCTGAAAATCGTTTTCACCGAGCAAAAACTTATGCCAAAAAAAGACCTCATTAACATGGTCGCGGACTGGACGGCTCTTACCCGCCGCGAAGGTCTGCTTTCTCTCGAAGAAAAAGTGAACGAAATCGACGATCCTTTCCTTAAAAGCGGAATGCGGATGATTATCGACGCCAACGATCAGGACTTCGTGCGCGAAGTGTTAATGGAAGATATTGCGGCTATGGAAGAGCGTCACCGGAACGGCGCTCAAATTTTTACACAAGCGGGAACGTATGCCCCTACTCTGGGGGTATTGGGAGCGGTTGTCGGCCTCATCGCGGCGCTGAGCAACCTGAACGAAATCGAGAAGCTCGGCCACTTGATTTCCGCGGCGTTCGTCGCGACTCTTCTCGGTATTTTTTCCGGTTACGTTCTGTGGCACCCCATCGCCAATAAATTGAAGCAGAAATCCAAAAAAGAAGTCACCCTGAAACTGATGATGGTGGAAGGCCTTCTGTCGATTCAAGCCGGCATTTCCTCTTCCGCCGTCAAACAAAAGCTGCTTGTTTTCGTACCGAGCTCCCAGCGCGAAGACGAGGGCGCTTCGAAACAAGCGGGTACGGACAATGAGTAAAAAGCACAGGAAGGAACATCATGAGGAGCATGTGGACGAGTCTTGGCTCATCCCCTATGCCGACCTTCTGACGCTGCTGCTGGCCTTGTTCATCATTTTGTTCGCTTCCAGTCAGGTGGACTCGAAAAAATACGACAGCATCATGAGAGCTTTGAACTCGGCTTTTACCGGGGGAACCGGAACTTTTGAAACCTCGGCCAAAATCCCCCTGAACCGGGATACCAGTACGGCACTCAAGCAGCATGACAACCCGAATCCGTCGGAAAGCGAAGCGCTGCAAAAGCAGTACGAGGCCGAGCAGGCCGACCTGGAGCAGCTTAAGCAAAAGCTGGATCAGTACATCACGGACAACAAGCTGGGCTCCGAGCTGACAACGACCTTGACCGACGACCAGCTAATGATCACGATCCAGGATAAGGCCTTGTTCGCCTCCGGGTCAGCCGTCATTAAACCGGAATCGCGCCGTCTGGCCCAAGCCATGACCGATATGCTGAGCCAATATCCGAAATACCGGATCGAAGTGGCCGGGCACGCGGACAATGTGCCGATCAACAACAAGGAATTTGATTCGAACTGGGATTTAAGCTCCAGACGGGCCCTGAATTTCATGAAGATCTTGCTTGAAAATAACGGAATCGACCCGAGCCGATTCCGCTCGATCGGATATGGCGAGTACCGGCCGGTGGATTCAAACGATACGGCCGATGGCCGGGCCAAAAACCGCCGCGTCGAGGTAAGCATTATGCGCGGCGTCAAAGCGTCGGATGTGAAGAAAAGTGCCGACGCGGGTGAATAACTTTATTAAAAAACAGGTTCCCGTAGAATACGGGAACCTGTTTTTTTCTGCTGCCGGGGCAATGCGCGGGATACGGCTGACCATGCAGGGACGGATCGTCCCCCGGGATTTACCCTGTCGGAACAATTTCGGATTTGCGCGGTTTCCTTGGGCATGCGTGGGAACCTTATCGGACTGCCGCCGTCGTTTTTCAAGCCCCGGGTTTCGCGTCCACTCCATTACAGACGAAAAGTTTTTTCCTATCAAGGTGACTCAGCCAAAGCCACTCCGTAGGATTGCATGGCCGCCGGCACACCTTTGAACCTCAACCGCCCGCCGCTAATTAACGTCCACAACCGGTATTCGATAAATTCAACCATAACGGCGTTCTCCCAGCACTCCAATGCCTCCATTATCACCCGGCTGGCGGGGATGAATTTCTGTTCGCCGCCCGTTTCGCCGAGCTGCATTTTTGCTATGAGCGTCATAAGAGCTTCGTCATAGCTGTCTTCGTCAGCCTGCACTATTTTGCCGTCCGAATAAATATGAAGCTTCGCTTTCGTTGCCGACAGCTCCTCCCATTCCCGGATGTAAGCTTGCCGCGCCTGCATGGACAAAGGCTGTTTCCGCTCTTCATGCAGACGAACGATTTCCTCAATCGCTTCCAAGGTAAGAAAACCGAATGCGTAGGAATGCGGTACCGGATCGAAACGGCCGGCTATCCCCTCATACAGCTCGGAAATATGGCCGATATAGACATGATTCGGTGCATCCTGGAGAACAGCCAGGGCAAGACGCATCCCGATCTGCTCATGGGCATGCCAGCCCGTCCAGATCGTAATCTCCTTCTCGGCAGATATGGCGCGTATAGTCTCCAGCACGGTATCCAAACCATGCCGGATTCCCGTATATTGGGCGTGCATATAGCCCCTAAAACGTTCGGACATCCATTCCAACCGGTACTTTCGCCCTTCGTCCGTCTCCAGCTTCGAGACAGGTCCTCCGGAAAAGCAGTCGCTGAATGCAAATATCTCGCTCTCTTTCCTACGGCCTAGAGTGTTTAGCGCGCATTTTAAAGCTCCCGCATCGGACAATCCCATCACAATGTGAACATGGCCTCGCTTTTCTTCGGTTTCCGCCCGTTTTCTGGCCAAGTGTCCGTTCCATATCTCTAAAATTTGTTTTTGGAGCGTATGCTCTTTCTCCAGCAATTCGTCGTAACGCTCCGCTTGCTCCAGCATTTGCAGAAGCAGACCTTTAGCCTCATTGGGATGAAGGGCGTAAAGTTCATCGAGCAAATCCGTTCTTTTCAAGTGATGCACCTCATTTATAAGGATTGCGTTATGTTAAATAATGGTATCCGCTAGTTTCAGCATAGCATTCTTCCGCAAATCCGGCTATAACACAGGTTTCGCCTGCCTGTATACTGCCGGCTTTTGGCTAAAAGGGAGGCCCTCCTCCTAAGCAGACACAAAAAAAGACTGCCTTAGCGGCAGTCTTTTTAACACGTTGGAATTAAACGGTCGAGGCGTCGAGCTTTTCGTTGGCAGCGGAACCCGATGCGTCTTTACTTTCCGGAGTGCGGCCCATAAACCACAGCGTGGACCAGATCAGAAGGAAGCCGACCAGCTGCCCGATTGTCAGAGCCTGATCGAATACGAGCCAGTTGATCAGGACACCTACGGCCGGGAACGACAGCTCCGCGATTGTGGCGAGAAACGCCTTTGTCGAGGACAAACCTTTATAGTACAGCAGCATACTGATCAGTCCCGGGAAAAACGCCTGGAACAGCATGTTCACAATAATAAGCGCCCATTCGCCCGTTCCTTTATGAAGCTGCCAGGCATCTCCGCTCGCCATCAGAACGATGAAGAGGAGCGGTATCGCCAGTAAAAACCGGAGCGAAGTTACGATCGGGAAATCGAGATTTTTTTGCAGCAAATATTTGCCCATGACCGTTGATCCGCCCCAGAGGATCGCTGCCAGAATCGACAGCAGACAGCTCATGGTGCCCAGATCTTTCAGGCCCAGCGACGGGGATTGAAACCCGAATGTCAGCAAATAGGTGCCTGCGAGAGCGAAAACGATATATTTAAAAAAGCGGGCCGGCAGCGCTTCTTTCAGCAGCACGCGTGCCAAGGTAATCGCGAATAAGGGCTGAAGCTTTTGTAAAAGCAGCACGGCATTCGCACTTCCATGGGCAAACGCCGACGTGAACAAAATCGTGGCGATTGCCGAACCGCCCCAGGAAATGAACAGCAGCGCGCCGATGACAGCGAGCGTCAGCTTCCCGGTCAGCTGTTCGCGGTACCGGATCAGGACCGGAAGCGCGTAGCAGGCGAGCAGCAGATGTTCGATGAACACGATCTGCGCCGAGGTTAAGCTTTTCAGCAGCAGGATGCGGAAAAGCGGATCGAGCCCCCACAGCGTGGCGCCAAGCGCGACATACCAGATGCCGTTGATCCCTTTTCCCTTCGTTAAAACGGACTTTCCGTTAAGACCTAAAGCATTCTCCAATTCAAAAACCCCCTGTGGAATGTTTTGAATTGAACCTTCTGAAAAGAGACGATGCCCCCGCTGGAATTTCAACGGGGGCATCGACAAACAGACTTCATTAAAATGTAAATTTTAATGAAGCTGCTTTTCACCTTCTCCCATCCGGACTTTACCGTCGGCCTTGGAGTTGCACCAAGTCAGTCCCGGCCATAACAGCCGGGAGTCGCGGGCTTAAGGTACTTGCGTACCCATCACCGCCGGTTGGGACTTTCACCCTACCCCGAAGGTTCAATATTCAATTTCGTATGTCCTTTTGGTAACCTTTGGCAGTCGTTTCGTTGCTGAACCCTGCCAAATTTTTACGGTTAGGACACTTAACTGTAATTGAAATATTAACACTCTAAAATAAAAAAAGCAAGGGGTTTATACCCTGCTTTCTTTGCTTTTTAAGCAATTGGAAAGCGCATTTCCCGATATTTTTCCTACATTCATTCGAACTTATATAGTGCCACATCGTAATCAATGAAAACTTCCTCAATAATTTGTTCTACAATATCCCAATCCCCACCGGCTAATCCGCATCCAATATTATATGGCAGAGCAATCGACTGTTCTGACTTCATCGCCAAAGACTTTAATTCATTTAATGCACCACGCAATGCAATATAGTCTGTATGTCTTTTTTGAACTCCGTATCCGTATTGTCCAAACAAATTAGCAATGCATTTTCTATTCTTTGTTGAAACGATCTGACAGCGACCTAATAACTCTCCTTTGTTACTGCATGCTAGTTTATATTGCTTAAAAGCCTCTGGATAGTCACGCTTAATTAATTTAGCCAGTCCCGCTCCCATAACCCCCGTACAATTTACCTGATGGCCAATAATATCTTCAGTAGCCTCCATTAAATTTCCCTGTACAATCTTTACACTCATATCCTTACTCCTCTCATAGTTACCTCGGCAAAATCAAAAAATCATAGCCCAGTTTCAATCCTGATTTTGTTTTGGATTTCTAACTCCATTTCTTCAGCAGAGTTGGTAAGAGTTGTAACGTGTATGTGTGCGATCAATAAACATTTCATCGATACTAACCAAATCGCTGTATTGCTGAAGTAGGTTTGATGCTTGATATTTGCATTGAAACTCTTATGTATGTCTACATGTGAGGCTGAATAACGATTATTCAGGGACACTTTCTTACCGCATCGAAAAGTATAATAGTGGGTTTCTTCTTAGAAGATATATTGCTCTTCTTTTATATACGAACATCCGTTTGTATTATTCATTATACACCAAACACACGTTCTTTAATCAAGTGGTAATTCGTTCCTTAAAAATATTTTTTTATCAACTTTTTTATTATGAAAGTGAGGCTACAAATGGCTCACATTAAATGCTGCTTGATTAATTAGTTTTCATATTTGTTTCTTTTTATCAAGTAAAATACAGGTTTTTATATAGCTATTATTAATTAATGTAAAATATAGTTCTATTATTGGAATCTCTTCAACAATCTACCTTAGTTTCACCAAGTGTACTGAACAAGGGAACTTATGTATTGAATTTGTATACCGGGACAAGTTCACTTATCGATGCTTATGGTGATTATTACACGTCTTTGATTAATGTATATAATTAAAATTTGTTTGAAGTTTAAACACAGTGCATATTAATATCATTCCGACCGTCGTTAACTAACAATCTTTTAAAGCTACTACTCAGGTGATACACTTACTCCAGTGCGTCAACATAATCAGTTTTGGTTCCAGAGTAACTCCGAACTCATTCTGAATGGCAACCCAAACTGCATAGTCTTCAAGATTATTGTTTTTTTAAAACCATATGCTTTCATCTCTGGTTTCCCCATCAAATCAGTTATTTTGAATCAATAAAGGCTGGACCCCCTAGCCGTTAACCGTCGGTTCTTCTCCAGCTCCAACCCCTCGAGACCTTTACTACTGCTCAGAAGGACAATCCCGTCTTCTAAGTCCTATAGCAATCCGTCTTCCAGTTGCTCAAGCACGCGGCTCCACCAATGGTCTTCGTCTGCCAGACTGGCCGCATCCTTCTCTTCAAACATAGCGCGCATCCGTGTCAACTCCGCCTTACGGTCGAAGATCGGCCGGTTCGGACGCTGCGAGACGATCTCGCCGCGTTGGAAGGCAGCCAGCCGTTCGCGCATTTCCTCCGCGGTCCATATCGTCGGTTGATCATCTTCGGAGTGACTTGCTATAAAAGATCGGACGCAGGATAAGAACAACAGAAACAGATGGATATCTGAGTTAACGAATCCTGTTTGCCCGGAGGCTGAATGGAACGAACGTAGATGTCCCGAACCTTGAGCCAGCACCAATATTGAGGCTCCATTCGTATCCAATGGGCAATAGCTTGCCTTCGCCATCGTACACAAGCCCCATATCCGCGAACGATTGGAACCTAATGCCCAAGACGGCATCCGTGGGCTCGATAAGAGGCAGCCCTTCCTTAATCAAGAATGCCTCTAACTTCTCGGGCAAATTGGCGGATCTAACGAGATCCGGATCGTAGAAGACAGCATTATTCAAAGCTCCATTACCTCTCCTTTACTATGAAATCCGTGTTTTATTTTACTTCTTTATTGAGCCACTTTTGAAACGTACTAATTGGTGCATCTCTCAAAAAATCGTCATATTGCGTCAAATAGTGGACTCTTGAATTTTTAACTGAAATAACTCGTAACTCCGTATCGAATGCGTCTTTAAAGATTCCGCCTTCGCTAACAATCCAATCTATAAGAGTCATCTCCTCTTTACTGCTGTGTAATATACTTAACATCTTTTGCAAACATTCTTAGTAATCTTTTTAAATCATCGTTATCTTTGGGCGGCATGTCAATCATTAGTAAATTCATCAACTTTCTCCTCGATCTGCCGATTCTTTATCGTTTCTTTCTCTCTAAGCAATTCATCTATGTGATATTCAATCTGTGACATTGTTTTCATTTAGTCATACCTTTCTATTTGAATGAAGTCCGCGTTTTAACCATCATTAGCCAATACCTAAAATATCCATGAACTTTTTAGCATGTTCAGCTAAACTCGTTCCATCACCGGCAATAGTATTTATGTAAGAAAGCTTTTCAGAAGTAGCTTTTAAAATACCTCTTTTGGGTTTTTGGGATTCAATCTGATCGGTAGCTGTTTCTACTAGATCAATCGCTTCTTCTTTTTCTTCTTCTGGTAAGTTCGATTCTTTTAGTAGCCTCACGAGTTCTTGAGACAACCGCATAAGATCCATTTCGCTATTATTGTCTTGCACTGCATTTACTACTCCGCCTGTCTGTGCAAAATTAAGCTGCCCAACATTTCCCTCAATTTTAATTCCTGAATTACTGTTTTGGTCATATTCCATATCTATAGCAATCCCTCCAAGGTAATCGGCAATACTCGTGTAAAGTCTCTTTGTTACCATACTATTGAACTTTAATACCGAACTACTATATGTGTCAGAATAACCATCGCACAGGCCTCTATAATCTCTATTATTCTGCGCGACGTATTTCAACAACTGATATATATAAGATATCTCTTCGCTTTTATCTAAAGGTAGTTGAAATATTTCCATGTAAGGACGCTGATTAATAACTGTTTTCATATCGTATGTAACAACCTCATTTTTCAAAATGAAATCTTTGATCAGGGGTTGATTATCTATATAGTTTAGGAAAATTTTTAATAAACGAAGCGCTTCATCTATATCTTGAGAATTAAGTAGATCGGAGGAGACTCTTCTAAAATCAGCATTGATTTTTTTGAATTCTTTTTTGCCTATTAATATTTTCAACTATAACACCCCGCAAAATGGACAATATACTAAGGAGCTATTAACAGCTACAATATCAAGTTTCACAGACTTATCACAGCAAAGCATTTTATATTGCTGCAATTCTTCATTATTTTCAGCTAAAATTCTCGGCTCTTTGTTTGTTAAAGATTTGCCTTTTGTAAACTTGATGTTTTTATTACCCTTGAACATTTTTTCCATATCCTTTACGAGATCTTTCATTATATTGTTCATTTCATTTTCGGCAATCGTTTTTGCATGCTCTACAATATCTTGTGGAACAAATGCTTCTTTAGGACTCACAAGACCACAATAAGGGCAATAGATTTCAACTATATCCTCTTCAATATCTTCAAGCATTAACTTAAATTGTTCTCCACAATGACCGCACTCCAATGTGCTAAATCCATTGTCATCATTTGGTTTTGATATGATCACATGCTTAATGCTCAAGCCTATCAACTCCTTTACATATGAAATCAGACTTTTATTTGCTCAGCCAACTCTTTAAATTTCAACAATAATTCTCTTGAATGCTTTAATTGTTCTTCTAAAGCACCATTGTAGTTATCGTTTTTAAAATGTACACCATTAATAATCCAATCTACCGACACTCCATAAATAGAAGCAAGCTTAGATATCGTCAATAAATCGGGTTCACTGACATTGTTTTCATAACCGCTTATAGTTTTGTTGTTTATACCTGAGAGCTTGGAAACCTCTCTTTGAGACAACCCTTTAAGTTCTCTAGATTTTTTAAGTCTAAAGTGATATTTCCTCTTTTTTAGGTGCCACTATTTGTTCTTCTTTTAATTGACGGCCGAACAAAAAATCTAGCGTAACATTGTAGAAGTCAGCTATTTTAATTATAAAGTGAAAATCAGGTTCTCTAATATCGTTTTCGTATCCTGAATATGTAGTACGAGCAATATTCAAAGTTTTTGCAAGATCGCCCTGTGATAAACCTATTGATTCTCTTAAGTATCGAAGTCTTTCGCCAATTGACATGTCTTCACCTAATCTTAAGATTGTTTTTTGCTTTTTATATGTTCAATTTAAGGAATAAAACTGCTATGCTCGATTCTGCTTTTACTCCCATAAAAGTAACATTTTATTGTATGAGTGCATTCAAAACAACACTATAAAACAGGACACATCATAGGTCGGAAATATATGGTATTATTATCTTGAATCTATTTAATCAAAGGAGTGAGTAAAATAGCTACTACAACATTTAAGGCATCAGCACACTTGCAAGAAGGTGTTGTTGTAAAAGTAAGTTCAAGAAGTTTTGAGTTTACCATTGACGAACCCAAAAGTCTGGGAGGAACGGATACTGGAATGAATCCAGTTGAAGCGCTTCTAGGTTCGTTAGGTGCATGTCAGTCAATAGTAGCCCGAGTGTATGCGAAAAAGTTTGATATCAATCTTGATGACTTTCGAGTTGAGGTCGAAGGGGATCTGGATTTGGATGGATTCTTTAAAAAATCCGATGTGCGTCCAGGTTATTCTGACATTCGTTATACTTTTTATATCAAAACAGACGCACCCAGAGAACGAGTTGAAGAATTTATTCAATTTTTAGAAGAAACTTGCCCTGTTGGTGATTCAATTGCTAATTTGGTCAATCTCAAATTAAACGGTATTGTAATCGAAAATTAATCTGAAGATAGATTTACTTAGCACCCTGTTTGGGTGTTTTTGTTTCTAGTCAATTCTATAAAATTAAAATTGTATAGGCTATTACGGAATATAACGTCTGAGTACTACTTCACAATTGATTGATGATACTTTCCTTTTATCATTCACTGTTTCATAACCATAATTCCACCTTTTCCCCTTCCGCTCGGAGCGCCATCAATAGCCTTCTTCTTTCCAAAATTCATTCAACATCTTCATTTTTCCATTTGTTTTTATAAACAACTCCCATGAAATCAAACTTTTATCGTCCATTCTCATTTTATTATTCATATCCACATGTATATACAAAGCACTCTGGACAGTTTCACCATCACACAATTGAGATCTGACTTTATCCACGCTTCAGCTTCTGACATCTCGTTACATTTAGACAACGTGAATGACTTTTCATTCTAAGCACCAGCTTCAGCTTTGCAATAACGAAGGCTTAAGACATTTTACAACATCAAAATATTATTTTCTTTTATATTATAAGAATTTCGACAATGGTTAACTTAACTTTTGTTGCTTTTTGTTAGCTGCCATTTACTCGTAAAAATTTTAAGCACTAACCATTCGAATAATTAAGTTGAACTCATTATTCTGCATTGAAGGCGGCAGTTTTTCACGTATTATCACGTTATAATGAAATAAATAAGCAATCCTTCTTGTGGATGGAGTAGTGAAAAGATCAGTTTCTCTAAACACGAAGAAGTCTTTGATACAAACAATAATGTTTTCGAGTTTTTAGCGAACATAAAAGTGGACAGTGATAATGTTATCATGCTTCAACAATTACTGGAGGGCACATGAACACTAAATTTGTAATTATCCTTATTTCACTTTTATTTTTTTCAGCATGCGGCAGTAAAACGTTTTTAGCCACGGATTTAATCAAAGATGAGATATATCGTATTGACATTCGAGATGGTGGCAACGGTGTACTTTACTCAACATCTGATAAAAAAAATAATTAATGAATTATGGTCACAATTAAGCAGTGTTTCCTATGTTTCTGGCAGTTCTGCAGATACTTCAGGCGGATCAACGCTTCGCATCTTTGATAAAAACAATCAAGAGATCGGCAACCTGATACACTATGAAACGGTTTATATAAGGGTAAATGAGAAGGAATATAAAGCCATAAAATCTGTAGACCTAAAAAATGTTTATGAAGCTATTATTACTGAACAGAATAAAGTAAATGAGTGATTTGAATAAATTATTCTGAGGGATTTCCCTCCTTTTTTATTGATTATTTATTATAATTTCTCGAAATCAATTCAGTACCCTGTCGGCTTTTTATCATAAAAGATCCGTTTAGAGTATCTTTACAATGTATATATAAGCCGCTTCTTTCCGGGCATTCAGCATCTTATTTTCTATTGTGAATACCTATCCTCCGATCATATAAAAGACGTTATTTCACCCTATTTCAACAATAAATTTACGGCTAAATGAGACTATCCCCGCTCTATTGGAGTGGGGATTCTCTATTTATGTTACTTGAAAGAGTTCTACTTATGTTACTAATTATGATAGATGAAAAAACATCAGATCTGCCCCTCATTCCTAGGGCATTCTCCAATTCATGGCGTACTCCCCACACCCACCTTCACCACATACTGAACGCCTCCATCCTTCCAATCGGCATCAACGCTGTAAACATAGACCCCTTCCTTATCGGGAAGTACTACTTCATAGGGCGATTTCATTTCCACACTCTTATTCTCCCCGTCACTGATTACCTGACGAATTTGAGGAATACTTTTGGGTTCTTTTTCAAATGAAAAAGTAAGTATGGAGTGTTTAGGCACGATGACCGCTTCTTTATCTTGGACTGTAACCCAAGGCGATCCGTACCCTTCTTTTCCTAATCCCCAATAATAAGATACCGTCCTTACAGGCACTTCGATACCTGTATCTTTTATAAATGCTTTCGGAGGTGAAGGCATGGGTTCTCTATCGAAAAATTTGAAAAAAGCTGCGGCATAGACGGCTGCCCCAAGCAACAAAATCACGACAACTGGTTTCTTCCTCAAGGGGTTCACCTCCCCTATTTTTTTCCATTATATCCCACGCTAGACTCATAAAGAAACACCGCCTACTATTTTTCCGATGATCTCTATTCAATGTCGTTTCTGCTGATACCTTTTAACTGAAGGCATGGGCAGTTTTTCGTTTTAAGGTGAATTGTAAATAAAGTACATTTTTAAACTCACCTATTAAAAGAAGTACACCGAAGTCATGCAACTTTTCCCAGTTCTATATAGTCTAATTATGTATGCACATACAAATAAGGGGTGTTTAGCTTTGAAAAAGTTCTTGTTAGGTTTGGCATGCGGAGCCGCTTTAACCGCTACCACGGCGGTTTATGCGTCGGAAAGTATCCAGGCGTATCTTTTTCCGGTGAAGTTTGTTATTAACGGTGAAAATAAAACACCAAACGGCCCTGTAGAAACGCTGAATTACAACGGAAGCGCTTATGTTCCGATTCGTTATCTCGCGGAAAGCATGGATTCTGCCGTTATTTACGACCATCCGTCCAAAACCATTACCATCGATAGCCGCTTTACGATTGTGGACGTCAACAACCCTTATTCGAAGGCCGGTTTTTTATCGGTATCTAAAGAAGGTGACCATGCCAAGATAAAAGGCAAGCTTTATATCGGTCACGGCTCTTGGAATCACAAATTCATTGACGCTATGAAATCCATGAATCCGACTGTCGATTACTCTAAAACTCAAGGAAGCGGAAATCTTGTTTTCTGGAATGCCAAAGGGGAAGTTCTGGAGAAAGTGCCTTACCAGATCTCTGATATTTTGAACCAGTCCGAACAGATCGTTAATTTTGAAACGACCAGCCAAAAAGACATCACCGGCTATGCCGCGGTTACCTTGGAGCAAACGAACCCGAGTCCCCGTCCTAATTTTAATTACAAAGAAGAAACGACGTTCCGGGATCATGAAGGCAAGGTCACTTTAGGGATTTTAAATATGGTTAAATCCGGAGAGTATACGGTCGTAAGAGCGGGACTTCAATCAAAAAATGCCGACGTTACCCCACAGTCCGTTATTACCGTTACTTTTTTCGATGAGAATGGCAGCAGCCTGGGGTCCGCGAAGACGACGCTTGGCGAAAAACCGGATGTGATGTATGCGATTTTGCTGGGAAAAGGTGATTTCACGGCCTATAAAACCGCCAAAGTCGAAGTCAGCGGTTAATTCCGTGCCACTAAAACGATCAAAGCTAACCCCTTTATAAAAAGGGATTAGCTTTTTTGAATTCATCCGGCCCGATATTTAAAATCAGAGGTGTCTTTCTATGAAAAAGATGGTGACTATTGCGGGTTTATTGATCGTTTTAATAGCCGGTTATTTATACGCTAACCGAACTTACTCTTTTAAAATGTCGGAAGAAGGATTCCCCCTGCCGGCAAGCGCCGTTTTTAAAAACAAAATAATCCGCTCCGAAGGAAACATCTACCTGTACACATGGCCGGGACTTCATCAAACGGACGGACTGCCCGGCAGCTATAGAAGACATCTCGAAAAACAGGGCTGGAACTACTTGCGCGATCAGAGCGAAGGAGCCTCTTTCATATTCGCAAAATCCGATGGTACCGTCTTAAACGTTTCGGTATACGAGGAAGAATTGTCGATTTTTCAAAGCCGCTTATAAGGCGCCCATCGAAATAAAAGAAATCTTCGCGCTCCCGCCTCACTCGATCTCCCCCGACCTCCTTTCCTCAACCCCGCCGCCGCTTGCAGTGTGTTCCTGGTGCATAAATCCCCAGCCGCACATATCCGAAAGTACGGTGCCCAGCGTACGCCCGTGTTCTGTCATCGAGTACTCCACTTTCGGCGGAATCTCCTGATAGATCTTGCGGATGATCAGCCCGTCGCGTTCGAGCTCGCGCAGATGATTGGTCAGCATCCCCTGGGTAACGGACGGGAGAAGCTTGCGAAGTTCTCCGAAGCGTTTGGTGCCCTGATGAAGCAGAATAAACAAAATCAGGGGCTTCCACTTACCGCCGATCACCTCCAGCGTCGTCATAATTCCGTCGGTCGTCCCCGGCAGCCGGTCATTTAGCGGCATCCTATTCCCCTCCGATGTCTCTTTTGTACTCTTTTCCTTTTTCTGCTACTTTACCAAATCACTCCGATGAATAAAAGTACTTCTCTTTTTCGTACTAAGTCTTATTTTTCGTACCAAGCGCCACTGCAGGAAAGTATGATTTGACAAACTAAGTCCCGTTAAAAATCCTACTTCCCAAAAATAAGATTCTAAACAATAATGGGAGAGCAATCATTTTCTCCTGAATTTACCAATTTATTTTGAAAGGATGCTCAATCATGAAAATAATGGTGATTACGGCTCATCCCGACTTGACGGCTTCCAGAGTTAACCGCGCTTTTGCCCGCAAAGCTTCTGAAGTTCCCGGCGTCTATGTGCGCGACCTTTACCGGGAATATCCCGAGTGGTCGATTGATGTGGAGAAAGAGCAGCATCTTCTCACTCAGCATGACCGGATTGTTTATCAGTTCCCTCTATACTGGTACAGCTCGCCTCCCCTGCTGAAAAAATGGTTTGACGACGTGTTTACTTACGGCTGGGCATTCGGAACGAACGGCGTCCACTTGGCGGAAAAAGAATTTATGGTCGCCACAACAGTGGGCGGAACCGAGAATCAATACCGCTCGGGTGGTTCCAACTGGCACACGTTAAGCGAATTTATGAAGCCTATTCAGAGCACGGTTCTGAAATGCAGCGGTGTTTTTCTCCCGATTTTTGGAGCTTTCCATTTGTCGGATGCGTCCGAGGAAGAACTTCAGGCGGAAGCAGATCGTTATGTGAAGCACATCGTCAGCCCCAGAGATGTCCTGGCCGATTAACCGGGCCAAAGAAAAGAGAACCAGTTCATACGAACTGGTTCTCTTTTCTTTGGGTTGAACAGCCACAGCTGCATTCGCGGCTGGTTCCGGCGGAACGGTTGTCTCGCAACCTCGCGCCCGGTTATGCACTGCAATGCGCTGCACGGTATTCGATCACCGGAATCAGGAACCGGACGGTTTTTACGGTACAGTACCGGCGAGTATTCGGCACGTTAAGCCAGATCTTGCACTCTCAAGCCGCGCTGCAAATCCCTTCGTAAGAAAAGCCGTCCCCTTGCCTTTCGAGCATCCCGTCAACCTGCCGAACTTGTTGCCCCTTTACTGGTATAAAGTGACAAGTTCGGGGAAATCTACAGACAAGTTTGCGAGAAAGGAGTGAGGCATGTCCGTGAAGCTGTTCAACTATTTGTTCCGCAAAAACAAAACAGCCGCTCCTGCGCCCGTTCAAACCGAATCCGAGCCGGTCACCATCAAGTCCTCCCTTGCCGAAAACGCAAGGTATCTTGACCAGACGCTTTTTCATACCGATGATCTCGTAAAGCTCTCGCTTACGTACCAAAACCAGGCGCTGCTGCTTTGTTATCTCGATCCGATGTGCGATGAGGTAAAAATCAGCCGCTTCATTCTCACCCCTCTTGCGGAGTCCGAGGAACAAAATCTGGCGGATGTGCTGACCGCTCCCAGGGTATACGCGCAAACTTCGCTGGATGAAGCCGCCGATACGCTGCTGCGGGGGCAGGCCGTTCTTTTCAAGGAAGGCAGCACGGAGTGCTATTCGATTACGGTCAATGCGGAAGTCAAGCGGACCACGGAAGAGCCCCAGAACGAAAAAACGGTCCGCGGCCCCCATGAAGGCTTTGTCGAAAATATGACGGTTAATCTGCATCTGATCCGCAAACTGATCAAAAACCGCCATCTCGTTATCCGCCGTTATACGCTTGGAAAAGAAAGCCGTACCGAAGTCGCCGTCGCCTATCTGAGTCACGTCGCCAAGCCCGAGCTGATACAGGAAATCGACCGGCGTCTTCGGACAATTGCAGGGGCCAATATCTTATCGACCGATCTCATGGAAGAATATATCGAGGACAAGACGATCTCTCCATTCCCCCAGCTTCTGACGACCGAACGCCCGGACAGGGCCGCGGCCAATCTGCTTGAAGGAAGAGCGGTCCTGCTGTCAAGCGGTTCTCCCAGCGCGTTCGTTATGCCGGTGACCTTCTTTACTTTCTACCAGTCTCCGGACGATTACTACAGCCGTACCCTTAGCGGTTCGTTCATCCGGTTCATCCGGCTGCTGAGCTTCGTCATTGCGATTACGCTGCCCGCTTTTTACATCGCGGTCATTACGTATCATTATGAGGTTATTCCCGCCGAGCTGCTGTTTCAAATTAAAGGCAGCGTGGAAATGGTGCCTTATCCTCCGCTTCTGGAAGCCATGTTCATGGAGCTGACGCTGGAGCTGCTGCGGGAGGCGGGAATTCGCCTGCCGGGTCCGATCGGACAGACGATCGGCATCGTCGGAGGTCTTGTGATCGGGGACGCGGTCGTACGGGTGGGGCTCGTGTCCTACCCGATGATTATCGTCGTCGCTCTCACCGCTATTTCCTCCTTCGTAGTCCCTTCGCATGAAATGAGTGCTTCCGTACGTCTGCTCCGGTTCGCCGTCATGATTCCGGCGGCTCTGCTCGGCTTTATCGGAATCATGTTCAGCCTGATTTTCATACTGATTCATCTGTGCAAGCTGGAATCGTTCGGCACGCCTTACCTGACACCGGCGGCCCCTTTTCGGCTGAAAGGCTGGAAAGATACTTTATTCCGGTTCCCTATGTGGAAAATAGACAAACTCGTCTACACGGCTAAGCCTAACGCGAAAAAGAATACCGGAGACTCGAGGGAGCTGCAGGAGAATGACACCCAATTCGAATAAAATCAGTCCGAAGCAGATGCTCTTCCTCATTCTCCAGACTCAGATCGGCGTCCAGGTGCTGTACCTGCCCTCCCGGGTACAAGCGATCGCCAAGGGCGACGCGTGGATGTCGATCCTGCTCGCCGGACTAATCAGCCAGCTGCTCATTCTGATCATGTGGGGCTTGAACAAACGTTTTCCGTCGGCCACTTTGTATGATTTTATGCCTCATCTGACGGGCAAAGCCGTGGCCGTGTTCATCCAGGTGCTGTATATCGTTTATTTTACGGCCCAGAGCAGTCTCATTCTGATGTTCTTCTACGAGGTAATCCGCGATTGGGTTTTTCCCGAAACGCCGAAATGGCTTATCACCGGGCTCATGGTGTTCGTCTGTGTTTATTTGACGCAGGAAAATCTGAAAATCATGGCCCGTTTTTTTCTGCTGGTCAGCAGCGTGTTTCTCATCATGATCTTTATATCCGCGTATGCCTATACGCATTCCAATCTGCTTTACATTTTCCCGATCGGGCAGGCCGGGCTTCTTCCGGTCGTGCGGGCGGCGCATGAAGCGATGAATACGCTGAGCGGCTATGAATGGATTCTTTTTTGCTATCCGTTCGTGGAAGGAACACCCCGGCAAAAACTGGCTGCGGTATCCGCCGCTAACGCTTTTTCCACCCTGCTGTATACGTTTCTCGTCTTTACGAGTCTCGTCGTATTCAGTCCTGCCGAGCTTCCCCTGCTGCCCCACCCGGTTCTGTATATGGTAAAGGCGCTGACGTTCGCTATCATTGAACGCCCCGATCTTTATTTTCTCTCGGCCTGGATCGTCGTTGTCGCCACTTCCATTATGGCTTATTTGTACTTGGCTTCGACGGGCATCGCCCAATTGTTCGGCAGAAGCAGCCACCGCAAGCCCGTATTGTATACGGCCATGTCGCTTATGGCGGCCGCGCTGCTGATCCGGGACCAGAACGTGATGAGGATATTAGGGAAAATCGTCTCGCTGTCGAGCTACGCTTTCCTTGCGGCCATCCCTCTGTTGTTGCTGCTGATCTCACTTGTTTTCCACATTCGCGAAGGCGGAAGGCGGCTGACTAAATGAAGCGCATATACCTAACAGCGGCAAGCCTGCTGATCCTTCTTCTGCTCTGCGGATGCTGGGATCAGCAGCTTCTCAAAAACTCACGTATCATCCATATCGGGGGATTCGACAAGGGAGAAGACGGCAAGCTCAAATCCACCGTCGCGTTTCCCGACGTATCCAGCGTGGAAGGGGGCCGCAACGAAACCAACGAAGTCCACACGGTCACAAGCAATACGACCCAGCACGCCCGTGCCATGCTTGATCGCGAAATATCGGGGGATTACTCCCCGTCCAAGCTGCTTGTTCTGCTGCTCGGCGAAGAATGGGCCCGCGCCCAGGATATCATGCCATACATGGATGTTTATTACCGTGATCCGAAAAGCCCCCTGAACGCACGGCTTGCGGTCGTCAAAGGGAGGGCGGAAGACTTAATCAACCTGAAAATGGTCGGGACCAAGCTGATCGGACGCTTTCTGGACCATCTGCTCGAAAATATGGAAGACAGCACCAATGCCCCGAGGGTGAATTTCCAGTCGATCGGGCCTGTCAAACCCGGACAGGATTTTGCCCTTCCCTACGTTTCCCTTCATAACAAAATACCCGTCGTTCAAGGCACGGCGCTGTTTCATCATAACAGGATGACGGCTTCCCTTTCTCCGGAGGAATCTCTTCTCTATCTGCTGCTCGGGGGACATAAAGGGGAAACGGCACGCCTCACCCTTCCCGTCGACATAGACCAGGAGCGGGAACGTCAAGTGAGAGCGGAACGTTTTATAACAGTCGATCTCCATAAGGCTTCGCGAAAAATGGACGTACAGCCGACGGAGAGCGGCCCGGTTAAGGTTAAGATCCGGCTGAAGATCAACGCGGCTGTCATTGAATACCCTATGGACCGGCTGAACAAAAGAGAGACGGTTCAGAAACTGAACACGGCTCTTTCCAAACTGCTGACTGAGCGGGCCAAAGCCGTTACGCGTAAAATACAGGAAGCGAATCACGACGGATTTGGTATCGCGCTTAGATTGATGGCTTTTCATCCGCAAGCATGGAAGAAGATGGACTGGGAAGAAGACTACAAGGAAGTCCAGTTCGAGCCGTATGTCCGGGTGAAAATCGAACGGAAGGGGATTAGTTTCTAGGGACTGGTTCTTCACGATTGAATCTCATAAAAAACCAGGAAACTCATGAAAGAGTCCCTGGTTTTTATCTTTTATGCCGTTTCTAACGCTCCTGCATCAAGCCCCGCCGCTATACGATCCCGGCCATGGATGCCCGTTGAAAATCGGCCAGGCTCACGCTTTTGCCGCCGTGCAGCCGCGATTCTTCCGCGCCGAACGCCATCAGATGGCTCTGCAGCGAAGCGGAGGCGGACGTCCGGCTTGCGGCAGGGGCGGTGCCGTATTCGCGGACATCCTTCAGGAAGGAGGCGACCATGCGCTCGTCTCCTCCTCCATGCCCGTCGCCCGCGATGTTGCAGCGGACCTCGACCGCTTCTCCGGTAGCGAAGCGGTGCAGGGTGTACGAGCCCGTGTCCATGTCGCCCAGGATTTCGCCGCGGGTCCCCATGATCTGGACCCGTCTGCCGCCGCCCTGGGTAAACCCGGACATCGTGAAGGCCGCGGTCGCTCCGCCGGCAAATTCCAGGTTCACGACCTGGTGATCCACGACATCGTTATCGCAGCGGTACACGCAGCGTCCGAACGGTCCTTCCTTCAGCGCCTTTACGATGCCTTCCTGGGACAGGTCGTGTGTCATGTAACGCGCCCATGGATGATCCGGCGGCTGAATGTAGAGCTTCAGCGCGGAGAACGGGCATTCCTTCTCGACCTCGCAGCCTTCGATACATCTGTCGGTCGATCCCGCGGGAGCGTTCTCCTTTTTGAAATGAAACAAGGAGCCGAATGAACTGACGCTCTTGCACTCCCCGCCCATCAGCCAAGAAATAATGTCCAGATCGTGGCACGATTTGGCCAAAATCATGGGACTTGTTTCTTCCGCACGGCGCCAGTTTCCCCGTACATAGCTGTGGGTCATATGGGCGTAGCCCACATTTTCGGTCAGCTGGACGGACGCGATATCGCCGAGCTCTCCGGCATCCAGGTGCTGTTTGATTCCCGACCAGAAAAGAGAATACCGCAGCACGTGGCTGACGACGAGAAGCCGGTTATGGTATTTGGCCGCCTCCACGAGCTGAACGCATTCCTCCAGCTTGGGCGACATCGGTTTTTCCAGCAGAACGTGGTAACCGAGCTCCAGCGCCTTCATAGCCGGCACGAAATGCATCCGGTCCAGCGTGCTGATAATCATAATATCGGCGATTTTCCCCCGCTCGAATGCCTGCTCCCACGAAGAATACACATATTCGGGCTTGATTCCGTGTATCCTCGATATGAGCTTCCGCCTGCCTTCATCGGGCTCCGCTACGGATACGATGTTGAGTTCGTGGGGGTATTTCTCCGCATACGGGCCGTAAATGTAACGTCCCCTGCTTCCGGCACCGAGCAGTACCGCTGTTAATGCTGCCACATTACTTCCTCCTCTTGCTTCGGCTTATGTTCCGATTGTACAAGAGAGAGGCACCGGTCTAAAGAGACTGTTGGTTACTTTCATATACTTCTGTTGACCTGCGCTCCTGCGTTTCCGTAAGCCCGCTCGAATCCTTTCCAATACGAGAAGCGGCAAGGGTATTCCCGCGCTCTGCCGCGCTTCCCTTGGCTGCCGCACTGCTCCCGATCAGCCGTTGTCGCCGCTCGCCCTCCGGCTCCGGTATTCCTGCGGAGTGGATTCGTTCTGCTTTTTGAAAAACCGGATAAAAGCCAGGGCCGAATTGTAGCCCAGCAAAGCGGCGATTTCTCCTACCCGCATCGGACTGCCCAACAGCAGCTCCTTGGCTTTCAAATTCCGGTAATCGTTAATATAATCGGACAGTCCGATTCCCGTCATCTGTTTATAAAGCCGGGACAAGTACGACGGATTAAGGCCGACGTGGTCGGCAATGGCGTTCAGCGAAATATCCTTCGCGAGATTATCTTCTATATATGTGTGAACCCGATGGACAAGCTCGTCCGGAAAATGGGCCGCCTGCTCTCCGTTCCAGTCAAAGATAAGCTCCGCCGTCTGCAAAAAGTACGCTTTAAGCTCGGCGACCGACAAATCTGCCTCACAATGGAACAAGATCGACAAGTCGTGGCTGCTGTTCAGGTGCGCCCTCAGTTCGTCATTTTTGTTCACATACGCCAGGAAAACGGCTGAAAGAGAGTGATACACTTCTTTTTTCCGCTCAAACGGCCAGTCCTCGCTTTCCCACAGATCGCTGATCTCCTTGTATACGTTAAAAAATTCGCAGCGGTGACCGTTCTCCAGGCATTTTCCGAGCAGCTGCACGCGGGCAGCCGTAAAAAACTCGCTTCTTTTCTGCACCTGGCCGGTTTCTCCGTGATTTTCGGGAACGGGTTCCGTCAGAATGATTTCATTTCCGAGGCCGGCTCCGAACAAAAAGTTATATTTCAGCTCATGAAATTTGTCGGCAGCGTCCGCCCACGAAACCGGATTTTTGCCTACCACAAAAGAAACCGGCAGCTTCAGCAGATTTTTGCAGGCCCGCTGGATCGTTTCAAGGGCATTTCCCGTGAAGTGCCGCGTCTTTTCCCAGTCGGTACGGGAAATATCCGTCCCAGAGCACGATGATCCGCCCGGCTGGATAAACCAGGCGATTTTCACCTGGTCGTATACGTACGTGTAGACGCGTGCGCCCGGCGACAAAATTTCTTCGGCGATATTTTGTACGGCATATACGAAAAGCGCTTTATCCGGCGGCGTCACCATTTCTCTCCACACGTCCACTCTGCCGAGAAGCAGCAAAACCGGCTCTTTCCCCCCAAGGGGGATACCGATCTCCCGGAAATGGCGGTCAAGCTGCTCCGCGTCGGGCCTTTTTCCCTGAAGCAGACTGCTTACATATTCTTTCTGCAGGGAAGGCAGCGCCCTCTTCATGCTCTCCTCGGCGCGTTCGAACATTTCTTCGCGCGCTTTTTCTTCGTCGAGCTTGCCGATTGCCCGCGTTACGGCGGCGATGATTTTCTCGTCGCTTTCTATTTTCAGGAGATAATCGAAGCCTCCGTATTTGACCGCATTCTGCACATATTGGAAATCATTGTAGCCGGTCAGAAAAATCACTTTGCACCCAGGCCAGTTAGTCTTGATTTCCCGGAGCAGACCGATGCCCTCCAGCCCCGGCATTTTAATATCCGAGATGACGAGATCGATCCGCTTGTTCTTCAGCAGCTCCAACGCCTCTTCCCCGGAATATGCGGTGTGAATTTCCAGGGAAAGCTGCGGGGTTTCCTCGAAAAGCTCCTTCAGTCCCTCCACGATAATCGGGATATCGTCTACAATCAGCAGCCGGTACATTCTGTTCCCTCCTCTAGCTGTTTCCGATGTGAATGCCTGCCTTCAGACCGCCCAGCTCCGACCTGTCCACGGTAATTCCGTATCCGGCCCCATAGCGGAGCTGTATTCTCCGGTGCACGTTGACGAGACCTGTCGTCTCTTCAAGCTCACGGCCTCCGTCCGCCAGACGCCTGCGGAGTTTGCCAAGCCCTTCGTCCGTCAAGGTTGTGCCGTTATCTTCCACATAGATGGCGATTCCCTTCGCGTCTCTGCGGCTCCAGATCCGGAGCAGACCGGCGCCGGGCGTGCTTCCGAGCGCATGTTTGTAAGCGTTCTCTATAATGGGCTGAAGGATCAGTCGGGGAACGCGCGTGTCAAACTCCTCCACTTCGAACACCGCTCCAATGCGGTCACCATAGCATACCTTCTGCATATCCACGTAAGTACGCGAATGATTGATCTCAAGCGAAAGCGGGATCTCGTCCTCATCGTTACGGGTAATAAAATGAAAATAATCCCCGATATACAAACAGAATTGGTAAGCTTTCTCCTTATGCTCCGACTTAATCAGACGGCACAGGACAAAAAAGCAGTTGTACAAAAAGTGCGGATTAATCTGGGATTGCAGCCGTTTCAGTTCCGAGCGCTGGCTGCGGATTTGCTGCTCGTAATTTTGCTCGATCAGTTCCCTCAGCGAATGGATCGTCTGATTGAACGCATGGTACAAATACCCGAATTCGTCGTTACCCCGGTCGACCGGAATCAGCTCCAGCCGGTTCTGCTGGACACGTCTGAACGACTGTACGAGCTTGAACAGCGGCCGGTATATAAGCCGGAACAGGAAGAACGAGAAGAACAAGACGACCGCCACCGCCAGAACGCACGCCCATCTGAACCATACCCGGTAAGTCTGGATAGGTCCGAGCAGGGTATTCTCGGGAATGCAGCTGACCGAATACGAGTTCCACAAGGTCGAGTAATTGTAGACCGCCAAATACCGGTCACTGCCGACCGTAATCGTCTCGAACCCCTGTTTCTTTCCTTCCGCGCTTTTTTCCGTGATAAAAGCCTTCGCCGTCGCCAGCAGCCCCGGATCTTCACCGCTCTGAAAATTCCATCCGCGGTCCGTATTGATCAGCAGCGTTTCCCCGCCGAAGGAGCCGCTGATCTGCGCCAGCGACTGTCTGATTTTGGCCGTCGACAGCTCGACGCCGATTACGTACAGCGGCTCCCGGGCCGAGTTCGAGGGTACCTGCATGCTCAGGAACAGCCGGTCGTCCCAGAACACGAAGGGCTCGTCGGGCCGCTTGTTCCGCAGCTGAAGCGCTTCATATTCCTCCAAATCCACGAAGGTATCGTATTTCACGCTGAGCAGTGTCCGCTGGATGAGCGGCACATAGGCTTTCACTTCCTGAATGAACGCGCTCGAATCTTTGGTCAGGTTCAGGCGCTTCTGAATGCCCAAAATTTTTTGGGACCGGTCGTAGTCCGACAGTTCATTGCCCATCGCGGCGATTTCCTGAAGATCGCTGTCCGTTACGTAATTCGGCAGAAACCGGTTGATCCGGTCCGCCTCCTTGTCCAGCGAGTCCAGGTAATACCGCGTCGTGTTCAGGATGGACTGGGACCTTTCCTCGCGGATACTCTCCGACCCCTTTTCATTAATCAGCCAGGTGATGGCCATGATCGGAAGCAGGGCGGCCATAAATACCGCCATAATTTTTTTGAAAATGGAGGAGTCCTGCAGGCTGAGATTGAGTTTCATGAATACCGCTCCCCTTACGCTCGAATACCCGTCCCGTTATTCTTTGACACTCCCCATCACAATTCCTTTAATGAAGAAACGCTGAAGGAACGGATACACCAGAAGAACGGGAAAAGCGGCGACGAAAATCTGGGCGGCTTTGCTGGTGCGGTCCGACAATTTGACCAGCAGCTCGGCGTCCTGCGCTTTGATAAACCGGAAGTCCATGTTGATGATAATGGTCTGGAGGAACGTCTGCAGCGGATATTTATCGGGATGGTTCATGAGAATCATGCCGTCGAACCAGCTGTTCCAATGGCCGACCACCGTAAACAAGCCCGTCGTCGCCAGTGCGGGTAGAGAAAGCGGAGCGTAAATCTTCCACAAGGTCGCAAAATGGCCGGCTCCGTCGATACGGGCCGATTCTTCAAGCTCTTTCGGCAGACTCCGGTAAAAATTCAGCAGAAGTATCACGTTGAATACGGGCAGCGCTCCCGGAAGAACGAGCGCCCAGACCGTATCGATCAGGCCGAGCGTTTTGATCGTCATGTACCACGGAATAAGACCTCCGCTGAACAGGATCGTAAACACGAAAATCCACACGTAAAAGGTCCGCATGCGGAACACTCGGGGGTCCTTCGACAACGGATACGCCGTAAGGATCGTCAGAAACATGCTGATCGCCGTTCCCAGCACGACCCGCTGGACGGATATCCAGAAGGCCCGCAAGTATTCCGGCTTGCCGAATACGTTGTCGTAGGCGGCTGTCGTAAAATCGACGGGCCAGAGCAGCACCTTGCCGGCGGAAGCGGCCGCTCCCGAGCTGAGCGAGATGGCCAGGATGTGAATGATGGGCATGAGACACGCGAAAGAAATGAGGGCGAGAAACACGGCGTTTCCGATCAGAAACAGTCTCCTGCCCAGGGTCAAGTTGTGGCGCAAGGCAATCCCTCCTCAGAAAATCCGGTAATTGGCGAAGCGGTACGCAAGCAGATACGATATCGAAATCAGGAAGAACGAAACGACCGACTTCAGAAGTCCGACCGCCGTAGCGAAACCGAACTGCGATTGCTGCACCCCCATGCGGAAGACGAACGTGTCGATAATGTCCGCGCTTTCATAAACCTGAGGGCTGTACAGATTGAAAATCTGGTCGAACCCGGCATTAAGCACATTGCCGATATTCAGCGTAAGCATGAGCACGATAATCGGCATCATCCCCGGAAGGGTGATGTAGAGGGTCTGCTTCCAGCGTCCCGCCCCATCCATCTCCGCAGCCTCATAGAGCGACGGATTGATGCCCGTAAGAGCGGCCAGATACACGATGGTTCCGAAGCCGAATTCCTTCCATACGTCCGAAATGACCATTACGTAAGGAAACCAGGCGTTATCCCCCAGAAAAAAAACGGGCTGCATTCCGAAGACGCCGAGGAGCTGGTTGACGATCCCCGACGACGGTGAAAGCACGTCGATCAGAATGCCGCTGAGCAGCACCCAGGACATAAAATGCGGCAGATAGACGAGTGTCTGAAACGTCCGTTTGATCCACTGCCTGCTCAATTCGTTCAGCAGAATGGCAATCGTAATGGGTACGATTAATCCCGCCGCGATTTTCATCGTCGCTATAAACAGGGTGTTGAAAAATATTTGTCCGATATCCGGGTAGTCCATCAGGAAACGAAAATTTTTCAGCCCCACGAACGGTGAACCGAATAACCCTTTGGACGGGATATATTTCTGAAAAGCCATCATAATTCCCGCCATCGGGATATAGCTGAATATAAATACAATAATCAGACCCGGCACTACCATCAGATGGAGAGGCCATTCCCTCCTCAAAGTCCGAAACCGCGTATGCATACCCTCACCTGCCTTGTCAGCTTCATATAGATAGAAAAAGAGGGATCGTATCCTTTCCGATCCCCCTCCAAGGATTTTGACTGAATTCATCCGCATCGGGCGGCTTCCGCCCTATTTGTTTTTGCTGTACCAGTCGTTGACTTCTTTCGTGATTTCGTTGCCGCCCATGCTTTTCCAGTCCGCGACGAATTTGTCGAACTCATCGGCAGACACCTGGTTCATGATGATTTTAACGAACACTTCATCCCGCTTTTTGTTCAAGATCGCCCCTTTTTCCACCATGGTCGGCGTAGGCGCTCCGTAAAACTTGTTCTGTTCGAACTGATTGTTCTTCTTCATGTCCGGATACAGCGAGACGGCACCCTTAGGACCGGAAATCAAGTATTCCCACCACATGCTCGTATCCCCGTTGACATATTTCATCGCGCGCCCGTAACGGGTCTTCTGATCCTTCGTCTTCAGTTTGCTTTCGTCTTTATTGGCGATCGCATCGGGAAGCACTTCACCGTTGTCATTGGTCTGATTGTTGACGAATATCGGGTTCAGCAGCCAGTAGTTGCTCGATTTCTCTACTTTGTCCTTGCCGAACTCGTATACCTTGCTCTCTTCGCTCTGACTGTTGTTCACGACGATCCAGTGGTTTAGCAGCTTGATGACCGCCTCCGGATGCTTCGCCTTCTTCGACACGACATAGTACTTATCCACGCCCAGCCCGATTTGGGACTTGGCGGGTTTTCCGTCCGAGGACGGAAGCGGGAATACGCCCCACTCCTGCACGACTTTGCCGTCCTTGACCGCACCGCTGGCCAGCTGGGCCGGCATCCATTCCGCCCCGTACGCCATGCCGATGCTGTCGTTGTACAGCATCTCGGAAGCTTTCGTCGCATCCTTGACAGCGAATTCCGGATCTATCAGACCTTTCTTGTACAGATCTTGAAGTCCCTGCAGCGCTTCCTTCATCTGGGGCTGAATGTCCCCGAACTGAAGCTTGCCGGTGCCGTCATCCAGCCACTGATTCGTGTAAGCGTGATATCCGTTCAGGAAGCCGGTGACGCCGAGGGCTCCGTCGAACAGGTTTTTGTTGAATGCCAGACCGTAAGCTTTGCCTGTTCCTCCGGGGTCCTTCGTCTTAAAAGCTTCCGCGATTTTGGCGACATCCTCCATCGTTTTCGGCTCGGGCAGGTTCAATTTTTTCAGCCAATCCGTCCGCACCCACAAAAACTGGGCGTAATAAGGATTCGATGTCGAAGGAATGGCCATCAGCTTGCCGTCGAACGTGGCCGACTTCATCTGAAGACCTCCGTCCATCGTCATCATTTTTTTCGTGTTTTCGGTAGCAACCTTGTCGTATACGGACGTCAGATCCATAATCATGTCGGCTTCGATAAGCTGCTGAAGCTGAGCCGCATCGACGGGAAAGAAGTCCGGTATGTCGTTTGTGGCGATGGACATTTTCAGCTTTTCCGCGAACTGGCTTCCGTCCGCCACCCATTTGTTCGTGATTTTGACGCCGGTTTCTTTCTCGTACGCATCGTAGACCGCGTTTTTGTCGAAGGTTTCGCCCGGATCGAATTTCAAATACGGATCGCTGGCCCGTACCGTCGATACTTCCAGGACCCCGCCCGTATCCGGCGCCGCCGCTTCTTCGGGTGCCGTGCCGCTGCACGCCGTAACCGTTAACATGGCAGCGATGACGGCCGCCGGAAGCAGCCCTTTATGTCTGTTTTTTTTGCTCAATGCAATCCCCTCCTGGGTGTACTGTTCCTGATCGGGCCGCTGTGACCGGCCTTTCGTTCCTTGCGTAGCTTAAGTATAAGAAACGCGCTGACGGGCTGCCATATACTCCTATTTACATTCGTATACACCTCTTGACTGACCTTCGTTCAATAAAACGGCGGTCCCGAACGGCATTTCCGCAGCGAACGGGGCTCCCGTCTTCCCGCATCTTTGCTTCCCGCTCCTACGTTGTGTGAACTAACCCAGTTTTTGATATTGTAGAACCGGGGCGAATAACTTAGAATGATGAAGGAACTATACGTTCGAAGGGAATCAGAAAATGTCGATTAAACGATTATCCGCGCTCTTTTTAGCTGTTATTATGGCCATTCTGCTAATCAATGACAGCGTCTTTTATTATTCCACCAAAAAATCGCTGACGGCCAATATGGAAACGGAATTGTTTTCTCTTTCCCAGCAAATTCAGTTAAGCATTGACCACGTGGAATACTCGTCTCAGACCCGGGACAAGCTATTGTCCGATTCGTTAAGGCAAGTAGCCCTCGGCGTCAAAGCCGCTCTTCCTCCCCGTTACCAGGATATCGACAACAGCATGCTGGCGGAGCTCAGAGTCAAATATAACGTAAGCAATCTCACCTTGTTCGCCCAGATCGGAGACGAGATCGTCAGTGTCCGTTCCTCAGATCCCAAGGAAATTAATTTGAACGCAAAATATTGGGGCAATTACCGGATTGCGCTGGAACAATTATTCAGACTGGAACCGGTTACCGTATCCGAAGGCACGACCCTCGCGAGCTTCTGGGCCGGTAAAATATCGGGTTCCGCCTCCAATCCCGATTCCAAAAGAAACAAATTCGGCTTCTATTACGACGGGACGACCGACTACGTCATTAACCCGACGATGAACAGCACGCTCATCGAAAGGTTCGATCAGAACGACGGTTCGGAATTTATCGTCGCCGAGACGTTAAAAAATAACAAAAACCTGCTTGAAATAACGGGGTTCAATCCCCGCACCTTCTCCAAACCGGATGACGACCCCAGCTTTTACACGGTGACGAACGGCTCCAAAAACATCCGGTATTCCGAACGCAAAATTTTGTTCGGCCAGTACAATAACAAATCGCCGGAGGACGCAGACCTGATCGAACAGGCCGTCAAACTGGAGAAGCCGCTCTTCTTTCCTACGAAAATAAACGGTAAAAGCGTGCTGAAAATTTTTTATCCGGTTAAAAGCGAACGTGTCCAGTTCCCCTACGTGATCGGTCTCGTCAATGACATGGAGTATATACACAGCTCTTTGAACAAGCAGCTGCTTAACTTTTTCCTCGTCATCGTTTCGGTTTCGATTGCCAGCCTGATTATGGTCTATTTTATTTACAAAGGGGTTAACCGCACGAAGGATGCCGTTGCCCAGACGATTCAAGAAAATTATACGGACGAGATGAACAGTCTGATGGTCGCGATCAAAGGTCAAAATCATGATTTCACGAACCATCTGACGACTATCAGCTGCATGGTCCAGCTGAAAAAGTTCGAAGAAACCAAGAAATACATCCAAGAGCTCGTGGAAGAAACCAGACTCGTCAACAGCATTGTCCATGTCGGCCATCCCGCTCTCGCTTCCCTGATCAGCTCCAAAATTACACAGTCGCAGCTTAGAAAAATCCATTTCACTTACGAGCTGGACTTGGCGGACGATCTCACAAGCATTTCCGGACTGAAGTCCGTCGACCTCGTGAAAATTTTGGGCAATCTGATCGACAACGCTTTCGACGAAGTTAGCGGAATGGACGTGGAGCAGCGAAACGTCCACCTGCTCGGCTATACGGAAGAGAACACGCTCGTCTTCAAGCTTTCCAACCAGATCGGCAAAAGCTTGTCCGAGAAAGATCTTGAGGCCATGTTCACGAGCGGCTATTCCACGAAAAAAGACGGCGTTCACAAAGGCCTCGGTCTCGCCATCGTCAATCAGCTCGTACAGCGGTACAAAGGCACGGTTTCCGCTGAAATTTCCGGAACGGACATCATCCAATTTACCGTCATTCTTCCGATCTATTCCTGACTCCTCAAGGGGTAGGATAAGGAACAGATACTTGAGATTCCCGCGTTCCACCAAAAAAAGAAACTCGGCCCGCTTCCGGCAGGCCGAGTTTTTTCGCTTAACGGTTCAATTCGTGAAGGGCGGCTTCGTACTTGCGCATTCTTTCACGGTCTTTCGATGTCGGTTCCTTGATACGGGTCATGTCCATGTTATCGTGAACATCGGCCAGTTTGACTTCCCGGGCCAGAGAATTTTGCTTCGCTCTCCTGACAAAGTCCAGGTAGTCCTCGCCCGGCTCCCGGCTCAAAGCGGTTACCGCTTCCACGATGTCCCGCGCGAATCCTTCACGCAGCAAGTCTTCGGCGGTTACCTCCGAATCTTCCAAAACGTCATGAAGGACAGCCACGACGCGCGCATCGGCAGTCCGGACGCTCTGCATAACCCGGAGCGGGTGCAGAATGTACGGCTGGCCGGCTTTGTCCGTTTGGCCGGAATGGGCCCGGGCGGCTATAATAATCGCTTTTTCCAAGGTGCTCATGCTTTGCCTCCTCCCTGATCCTGCGCTTCATCCAAATTATACCATGTTCCGTCCCCTATTCACACGGCACCGCTTTCGATCGGAGGACGGTCCTCTTCACCCCCCTGCATTGCTTCACGGTGTGGCGCCTTTTTCACGCGTTTTACCTCTTCCATATCCTTCCTGTATACTGTGAATGAACCTTTTATTCATACCGATACAGGAGGAACCCGAATGATCAAGCATCACATCGAAAGATTGGAACAGCTGCTTCCTCTCAAAGTGGGAGAAGACCTTCAGGAAGAATATGAAACCTACCTCAAGCTTGAAGGCGCCGGAGAAGAGCAGTTTGCTGTCCTGGAAAGGAAATACGGCGTGACTCTGCCTGACGATTTCAAGGAATTTTACCGGCACAAAAACGGCTGCGGTTACCATTTCCATATTTTGTACCCTTCTTACGGTGAGGGGGCCATTTCCCCTTTTTATCTGCTTTCTCTGGAGAAAATCGACAAAGTGAAAGCTTATTTCTGCAGCGAGGACGTCCTGCTCAGCGAGCATTTCGAGGAAGACGAAATCGCTCGGCTTGATAAACGGATCCGGCCTTACTACAGCAGCCGTAAATGGCTTCCCGTTGCGCAGCTCGCCGGAGGCAGCCTGTATCTGATGCTGGATTTCGACCCTTCCGAGCAGGGCAGGGCGGGTCAAGTGATTGCATTTGTGCATGATCCCGACTTCATTTACTATGTGGCGGACAGCTTTACGGAGCTGTTGGATATTTCCAACAAAAACCTTGAAGACTGGGAAGAAATCGATTATTAAAATGCAAGAACGGGGCCGGACGGCTCTGCAATCGGCCTAAAATTAAAAGCGGAGTGCGGAGCCTGAGCCCCGGCACTCCGTTTCGTCTGTTTCAAGGCAGGGCTTGACCCGCTCCTACGCTGGCTTTAATCATTTGAATAAACCTCTTCGCCGGGGGCGAGAGAACCTCATCCGCGCGTGTACATACCGCAATGATATTTTTGAGCCGAATGTCCTTTACGTATACCCGGGCCAATTCGCCGCGCTTCACATGATCCCTTACGACCAGCGAGGAAATAAAATTCGTCCCGTACCCGGCCATCACCGCGCTTATCGTTTCATTCAAGCCGTTAAACTGCAGGGCAATCCGGGGCGGGCTCACGTTATGCACCCTGCATAAGGAAAAGAGCCATTCCCGAGTCGAGCTCCCCTCTTCCCTCATAATGAAGGGCTCCTTCACCATGTCGGCCAGCGAGATATGCCCGTTGGCATATTTATGACCGGCAGGCACGACGAACCACAGCTCGTCCTCAAAAAGCTCCTCCCAATGGATGCCGGGCTGCCTTTCACCCGCTCCCCCGTAAAAGGCAATCTCCGCTTCGTAATTGAGCAGGCTGTCGAAAGCGCTCCGCGAATTCGTCGTGGTGATGAAGAAATCAACTTCTTCATGGTCCCGCTTGAACTTGGCGACCCAGGCCGGAAGCAGAAAATTGGCCGGCAGGTAAGTCGACACGAGACGTATCGCTCCCTTTCTTCCCGCCGTATAGGCGCCGATGAAGGCTTCCATCTCCGCTTCCAGGGCAAACAGCTTTCTGGCGTAGTCCAACAGCTTCCGGCCGGCATCGGTTAAAGAAATTCCTCTTCCCCGGGCCATAAAGAGCCTCATCCCGATTTCGTTCTCGAACCGCTTGATCTGGGATGTGACAGCCGGTTGTGAAATGCGGAGCGCCTCAGCCGCTCCCGTTACACTCCCGTATTTGGCCGTTTCGTAAAAAATCCGTAAAGCGTGAAGATTCATGCCCGCGCCCCTTCCCATAACTTGAAATTATGATTTTATAATAATTATATATTTTATTTATAATTCAATCCAGCATACAGTAGAAGGAGATCCAATACGAAAGGAGTTTTACCTTATGACGCAATCAAACGAATTTCCCGAAGTCCGTGATGAACTTTCCGCAGCAAGCCTGTCCAGCAAATGGTCGGATGTGGATGCGTGCCTGAACGACTGGCTCGTCCCCGCCCATCCCGTCATGACGGAGGTTCTCGCTAACAACGCCAAAGCCGGCCTCCCTCCCATTGACGTGGCGCCCAACCAGGGCAAGCTGCTCCACCTGCTCGCCCGATCTAGCGGAGCCCGCTCCATCCTGGAAATCGGCACGCTGGGCGGGTACAGCACGATCTGGCTCGCCCGCGCACTGCCCGAAGACGGCCGAATCGTCACGCTGGAGTACGACCCTCACCACGCGGAAACGGCCCGCCAAAATCTGAGGGGGGCAGGCGTAAGCCATCTCGCGGAGCTGCGGGTGGGCGAAGCGCTCGGATCGCTGGAGCAGCTTGACGCGGAAGGAGCAGGGCCGTTCGATCTCATCTTCATCGATGCCGATAAACCGAACAACCCCGATTACTTCCGCTGGGCGCTTAAGCTTTCCCGCCCGGGCACTCTCATTATCGGGGACAATGTCATCCGCGACGGGGAAGTGGCCAATCCGCACAGCACCGATCCGCGCGTTCAAGGGGTCCGCACCTTCCTGGAGCTGATCGCGGCCGAACCGCGGGTAACCGCGACGGCCCTGCAAACCGTCGGCAGCAAAGGCTACGACGGGTTTGTCCTGGCGCTGGTCACCGCCTGATTCACGCGGGAGCCGTTGCGCGCTGCTGCACGATACATGCGGCAGCATTACGTCGGCACACCGTAAGTGACTTCCGCGCAACATCCCAGGTCCGCCCCGCCGGTTAGGAATGCCCGGCCGGGATGGGCCTTCTTTTTCCGTGTCATCCGTCTAGGCGTGACCGTAATATTTTTGATAGCGCAGCATTTTCCGGTAGATGTTTTTATTCTTCAATGTTTTGAATCCGGAAATTTTGGGACGGGGATTCGCTTCCAGAATCCAGGGGTGCAGGTTAGGGTCCAGTCCGACGTCCAGCCCCACTTCTTTAATCCGTGGAAACGTCTTATTGAGATGCCGGGCCGCCCCGAGTCCTAACTTCAGCAGAGAAGCCTTGTACCGATTTCTGTCCGCCACATGACCTTTCAGAAGAACCTCAACCGGTTTGGAAGAACCTCCCCTGCATAGATTTGTTACGATTTTCCGGGGATGCCCGGTACGGCCGATCATACCCGTCGTTTCCCAGGTTCCTCCCGGATTTTTCTGGATCATGATTCTCAAATCGAAGAGCCGCCCGTTGTGGCGCAGAAGATGAATCCCCTGCTGGATCACGTACGGGATTTTTTTGGTGCGGGCCCGAAGAGCCTTTTCCATGCTTTCAAAATCCCGAAACCGCCTCACAGCGGTATGAAGCTGAAAGTTATAACCTTCCTTTCTTCTCTCCACCCGGATAACGCCGTTGCCCCCCGTGCCGCTGTTCGGCTTTACATACACCATTTTGTACGTACTCAGCATCGCTTTTAATGTGCTTTTCCTATAAAACCGGGTTTCCGGAACGTTCCTTCTGATTTTCCCGTGCTTCAGCAAACAATCGGAAACGTTCTTTTTGGTCGCATAGCCTCCCAAATCCATTCATCCTCTCTTTAAGTATGGCACTAGTCTATGAATATGTGATGTTTGCGCCCTTGCTTGTGCGCATACCAAATCGGGCTTTTCCTGCTCTTCCGACTTCCTTTAGAAATGAGCTGATTTCCCGCTCCCGCAAGCTATAATCCGCTGATTAACGGCAGTAAAAAAAGTGTAATCCAACATAGATCGATACTCGGTTCCAGTACATTTCGGAACCCTGCCTTATAGCGGAAGGGACAGCGCCGAAGAAACCTTACATTGTCCTGTAAAAATGAGGTATACTGATCTGGCAATACTTAGCCTGAGGAGACTGTTGGCATGAAACCCTTTGACGATAAATGGTTGTTTGAAAAAGCTTACGAGAATGCGCCGTTTGCTATGGGCGTTTATTCGCTTACGGAAGACCGCTGGCTGCGGGTTAATCCTTCCTTTTGCCGCATGCTCGGATATACGGAGGACGAGCTGGTAGAACTCTCCGACAGGCAGATCACTTATCCGGAAGATATCGTGCTATCTCCTGCGCCTCTTCCTTCCCTTTCTTCCATCGAAAAAAGATATGTCACCAAAACCGGCGGGATCGTCTGGGCTGCCATAGGCCTCTCCCCGCTGACTCCGGACTCCGGAGAACCTGCCGTTCTTCTGGTACAGGCCGTCGATCTGACGGCGCAAAAAATGCGGGAAGAACGGCTTCTCGACAGCGCACGGCAATACCGCCTCATCACGGAAGCTTCGCTGGACTGGATTTCCAGACATGAACCGGACGGGCAGGCGACCATGACCTACTCGTCTCCCAGCTGCAAAGCCATTTTCGGCTATGAACCGGAAGAAATGGTCGGACAGGGAGCAATTCCGCTCGTTCATCCCGATGATCTGGAAAGGGTTCTTCATTTTCTGGAACAGAACCGTCATACGGGGGGCGACAAAGTAACGTTCCGGTTCCGCTGCAAAAACGGCGATTATGTCTGGCTGGAATCGACCACCCGTTACACGTACGATAAAGACGGGAATGTGAATGAGATCATCTCCATCTCCCGCGATATTACCGAACGCAAAAAAGCGGACCAGCAGCTTCAGGAAAGCGAACAGCGCTACAAATCGTTGTTCGATCATAACCCGGCCGCGGTTTATTCGATGAATTTGGACGGCGATTACAAGACCGCCAACAAGAACTTGCAGCAAATTACCGGTTATACGCTGGAAGAGCTGATCGGGATGTATTGGGGACCGATCGTCGCACCCAAAGACCTGCCCAAAACGCTTCACCACTTCGAGCTCGCCAAGCAGGGTTTTCCCCAAAGCTATGACTTGACTATCATCCACAAAGACGGGCACCCCGTCGAAATCAATTCGACCAACATTCCGATCATCGTTGATAACGAAGTCGTCGGCGTCTACGGGATTACGATCGATATTACGGAACGTCAGAGATATCTCGCCCAGATCGAAAAACTTAGCAGCGAGTATACGCTTATCCTCAACTCCGTGACGGAAGGCATTTTCGGCGTAGACTCCTCCGGCAACGCGATGTTCATTAATCCGGCCGGCGCGGACATGCTGGGGTTTGTCCCCGAGGAACTTATCGGCAAGCCGTATCTCGGGATGCTGCAAAATGCGTTCGGCAGTCCCGCCCAGCAGTCCGAGGACGAACAGATCATTTACCGTGCGATCCGGGAGGGGCACGCGTACCATAACAAGGAAGCCGTGTTCTGGCGCAAGGACGGCTCCAGCTTCCTCGCCGATTATCACGTGACGCCTTTAATCGATAACGGGGAGCTCCGTGGCGCCGTTGTCGTATTCAAAGATATTACGGGCGAGAAAGAAATCATACGGGCCAAGGAATTCGCGGAAAAAGCCGATCAGGCCAAGTCCGAGTTTCTGGCCATCATGAGCCATGAGATCCGGACGCCGATGAACGGCATTATCGGAATGGCGGATCTGCTGGCGGAAACGGAGCTGACCGAGGAACAGCGGAGCTATGCCGACATCATTTTGCAGAGCAGTTACGCCCTGCTGCGGATCTTGAACGAGATCCTGGATTTCAGCAAAATCGAAGCCGGCAAAATGGTCGTTAATCACGAGCCTTTCGATGTCCGCTTGGTTATGGAGCATGTCGTTGAGCTGTTTCAGCCGAAAGCCGCGGAACGCGGTATCCGTTTGACGTACGAGCTGGACGGCAGCATTCCTCCGACACTTATCGGGGACGAAGGCATTCTGCGCCAGATCATCGTCAATCTGGTCGGGAACGCGATCAAGTTTACGGAGAAGGACGGTCATGTTTCCCTTACGGCCAAGCTCGATCAAATACCCGGACGCAGGGATGCCGTGTTGCAATTTCTGGTCCGGGATACGGGCATCGGAATTCCTGCCGACAAGCAGAGCCAGCTGTTCCAGTCGTTCTCCCAGCTTCACCCGACGATTAACCGCAAATACGGCGGTACGGGTCTCGGGCTTGCCATCTGCAAGAAGCTGGTCGAGCTGCTGGGTGGAGCGATCGGCGTCGACAGCCAGGTTAACGTTGGCTCCACGTTCCATTTCGTGCTGCCCTTCGAACTGCCCGGCGAAACGCCTTCAGCGGATGCCCTCGCGGAACACGCGCAGCGCGGTACGCCTGCACCGGCTCTTGTGAGCGGCAGAGAAAGCGGCGGCTCGCCTTCGCCCAAGTTCGGTCCGATGAAGCTGCTTGTTACCGACGATAATTCCGTAAACCGCCTGCTGCTCCTTACTCTGCTCAGGAAGCTCGGATACGAAGCGGACTACGCGGAGAACGGCGCGGAAGCGCTGCAGGCGGTCCGGTCCACCACCTACGATATAGTGTTTATGGACCTCCAGATGCCGGAGCTCGACGGCTTCGAAACGACCGCGGCCATCCGCCGGTTAAAAGGAGACGCAGCTCGTCCGGCGATCGTGGCGGTGACCGCTTTTGCCCAGAAGGAAGATATGGAGATGTGCCTCGCTTCCGGGATGAACGATTTCATCAGTAAGCCGGTATTTGCTCCGGAAGTTGAACGCGTGCTGAAGAAATGGTCGCCGCATGAGTTTTATCAGCCCCACCAAGAGAAGGATTAAATCAGCTTGACAACAAGGATGAGCATCTTCGCCCCGGCGGAGATGTTTTTTATTTATAGGCACGCAGCCGGCTTGAATAGACTTCTCGCATCCGGGACAAATGGTCGTGTTGACAAGTGAACGTCCGGCGCATATACTAAAAGCATAACGATTAAGTTAACTTAACAATTAAGGTGATGACATGGACGAACGCTTATATCAGACCGTAAAGGAGATTAACGAGGCCGAATATACGGCCAACCTGCTCCTCTTACAAGAGTACAACGAACTCCTGCAGGCAGATCTGACCTCCAAGCAAGCGGTCGTTCTGGAACACATTCACAAACACAAGCGTTTGACGGTCAAAGAATTGGCGGATTTAATGCTTATCACTTCCAGCGCGGTCAGTCAGCTCATCGGCAAACTCGACAAGGAAGGATACGTTAAGAGAGAAATTAACCCGAATAATCGCCGGGAAATCCTCGTTGAGCTCGATCAAGCCGGATGGGATTATTTCGAACGCCAGGATAAGGTCGAGAAGAGCATCGCGGAACGCTTTTATTCCAAACTGGAACCCGAGGAATTAAGCGCCCTGCGCAAAATCACGTTCAAGCTTCTGAAAATTATCGAAGCTGAAATAAGGTGACGTCCCGCGTCCCTTTCCGCCTAATATGTTAGACTGCTTAATTGTTGCGTTATCTTAATTCTTTTATAAATAGGATAATTGGAGGGATTACCATGCAAAACAAACAAAAAGAGTTTCAAGAACTGTTTTCCGTCATGTCGGAGAAAGGAATTTTCAACGGAGCGTTTTTGGCGGCGGAAAATGGAGAAATCGTCTTTGAAGGCGCGTATGGGCTCGCGGATAGAGAGAGCGGCCGCCCCGTCACCGTTCATTCCGTTTTCGAACTCGCTTCCGTTTCCAAAACCTTTACGGCCATGGGTACTCTTATACTCGCCGAACAGGGTAAACTTTCACTTAATGATTCCGTGGAGCGCTGGCTTCCGGACTTCCGTTATAAGGGGATCACAGTGAGGGACCTTCTGCGGCACACCTCCGGCCTGCCCGACTATACACCTCTTTTCATCAAAGACTGGGACCGTTCTAAAATCGCCACGAATTGGGACGTTCTGGAGTATTTCAATGTCCATCAGCCTCCGCTGCAATTTCAGCCCGGTGAGAACTGGGAATACACCAATACCGGGTATGTTTTACTGGCCCTGCTGATCGAAAAGATTTCGGGTCTCTCCTTTGCCGAATATATGAGTGAAACGCTGTTCAAACCTCTCGGCATGCATTCCACACGGATTCATAACCGGCGTCGTTCCGGAACTGTGCCGGAGGGTTTTGCTTTCGGATACGTATATTCTTTCGAAACGCGCAGCTATCACCTCCCCGACGAACAGCCTGCGACCGATTTTGTCGTATACCTGGACGGAATCCAGGGAGACGGGACCGTAAATTCCACGCTGCACGATCTATTGATTTGGGACCAAGCGCTGTATACGGAGAAACTTGTCAGCAAAAAGACACTGGACGAAGCTTTCACTTCCGGAAAATTACCCGACAAGAAGCCTTATTCGTACGGATACGGCTGGATCGTGGAGCAGAGGGAGCATTTCGGAAAAATTGTTTCCCACAGCGGCGGCTGGCCCGGCTACAGCACGAATCTGGCCCGTTACACGGATCACGGAAGAACGACGATTTATTTGGCCAACACGGATCGTCAGCTGGACATTCAGCAGAAGATTCTGAACGAGGCGGAAAACATCCTTTTCGGCCTCCCCCACTCCATCCCTGATGTCCCGGCCGAACTTAAACCCGTGAAGATCGACAAAGCCGTCTATCCCTTGTACCGGGGTGTTTACAAGATGGATATGGGACTCGATCTCAGCGTGACGTCCTGTCCCGAGCAGGATCAGTTATTCATCCAGCTAAGCGGGCAGCCTCAATACGAGATTTTACCGCTGTCCGAAACGCGTTTCTTTGTCCGGGAGCTTCAAATCGAAATTGAGTTTGCGGCCGAAAAAGCGGGCAAACCCGCCGACGGGCTTACGCTGTTTCAATACGGCGAACACCGGGGCGTACGGGCCAAGTAACGGATGTACGCTGTCAAGCGGGTTTTCCGTATCACGTGAAGCTCTCGGCGCGCGATACTCGGCTTCACTTGACGGCGGTCAACCAAACGTACGCCGCTGTATGCGGTGCGTCGAGCGGACGCCGCAAAGACGCCAAAAGGATTCCCCTGCACGTATGGTGCGGAGGAATCCTTTTTTATGGGGGACGGGCGTTCTATCGTGCCGCCTTACTACGGATATACCGCTTCATACGGTTCCGTATGCATGCCTTCTATGCGGAATCTTGCGATACTCAGCGGTTCTTTTAGCTGAAGCTCATTCACGTTCATATGTTTATACTCCGACAAAACGAGCTGGAACAGACGGGCAATCAAATGGCAGTCGCCGAGCGCGTCATGTCTTTTATAACCGGAGGCATCGATTCCGTAATAGCTTATCAGCCTATCCGTTGAAACAATCCCTTCCCATTCGGGATGAATGACTTTAACCAGCACCTTGAGGTCCAGCACTCTATTTTCGGGGTAAGGCAATCTGTTTTCTTGGCACAGCCGCCGCAATAACGGGACATCGTATTCATAACCGGCCTGTGTAACGAGGATCCGGTTTTGTATAAAATCCAGAAATAGCGGATAAATGACGCTAAACGCGGGGGCTTCCGCAAGATCTTCGTTCCTTATACCCGTCAGTTTTTCGACAAAAGGAGGAACCGGCTTCGGGGTGTATACCGGTCTGCAGAATGAGTCGCCCGCCGCTCCTTCTTGATCTACATGCACCGCCGCCAGTTGGGTCACATAATCATCCGCCGTATGAATACCTGTTCCCTCTAAGTCAAAAACACAAAAAGGCTGACTGTGCAGATCGGGAACAAATAGATCGGAAATCAGATAGTGATCTTCTCTCATCCTTATGTTCATCATACTCCCCCTTCATCCATGGAATTTTCGGAATAAACGGTCACGCTTATCATCCCTCTCCTCATAACGTGAAGCCCGTCTGCCCGCCGGAAACCGTTTATTTTAGAGGGACACAAACGTTCCGTTCAGCGGAATCACCTGCATAACCGGTTTCAACGGAATGGTTACCTGCACCTTGAGGCCGCGCTTGTCCGACACGCACTGAATTTCTCCTTGAAGGCTCCGGACTCTCTGCTGTATTCCGTAAATCCCCATGCTTCCGAAGCCGTTGTCCGCCTGTTCCATGGTTTTTGTGCCCATCCCGTTATCCCTGTAGGACAGAAGCAGATTCTGTTTGCCTCCCGTCAAAGTAACATGGACCTCCTGGGCCTTCGAATGCTTCATCGCATTGGACATAAGCTCCTGCGTAATCCGGTACACCGCAATCCGCTGTTCATCGTTCAAATAATCCTTGAAATGCTCCGCTTCGAAATAGATCGTAAAGTCCGCATGCAGCTGAATGTGGTCAAACAGGGCTTCCAGAGCCTGTACAAGCCCCCACTCTTTAAGAAAAGGAGGCCTGAGTTCGTTGCAGGTCAGGCGGATCTGGTACATCACGTCGAGAAGGCCGTCTCCGATTTGAGCGAGACCTTCTTTAAGCTCGTCAGGGCCGAGGCCCGAGGTCCGCAGCTGCTCCAGCTTCCGGTACCAGATAATTTGCTCCTGGAGAGCCGCATCGTGCAAATCCTGGGACAGCCGCTTCCGTTCATGCTCGGACAAACTGAAGAACAGGCGCAGCAGCCAGGGAGGAGTCTCCTGTTCCTCCATCGTCCGCTTCAGCTCTGCCGATAAGTCTTCGATGACGGTGAGATTTTCATACACGACGTTAACGTAGCGGATCAGAGTTTTCAGCCAAATTCTTTTGACGGGAAGACGCGTACTGTCCGTCAACTCTCCGAATATGAGCCAGAACGTTCTGCCTTTGAATTCCCCTATTTTCAGAAAAGATCCTTCTTCGTATTCGAAAACTTCGCCGATCGAAAGCTGCTGGCTCTGATGCTGCCTTATTTTGTTCAAAACGGCCTTAGGCACCTCACCCGTACCCGCTCTTACCGAGCAGGACGAATGACCCGCCTGAGATTCAATCAGGGAAATGCAGTCGATTTGAAAAATCAGCTTCACTTCGGCCAGCAGCCGTGCCTCCAGCTCCGCGATTTTCATAATGCCGAAAAGATCATGCGAAAAATTGTCGAGACTTCCCTGAAGCGCGGAATATCTCTCGTCACTGCGGCGCAGCTGCTCCCTGCTGATATGGAGCTCCTCATTAATCAAATTCAACTCGGCCGCGTAATAGCGGGCTCTATCGTAAAAGCCGCCCAGAAAATAAGCGATGACGGTACAAACAACGGCACCCGCCGCCTGCATCTCCCAGGCATCCCCGATAACGAAATAGTAATAAAGAAAAAACACGATTCCCACAACGGTCGTAAATCCGGCACCCGCAAGGCGCCCAGTCCTTTTCATCCGCAACGTTCAACTCTCCTTCAAAACTTCTTGGTACATGTCCATCTTCGTCAATATATCATCCCGGGAATGAACCGATCACGCAAATTTGTTGCGTGCACACGCAAAAATTCCTGATCCGGTAGAATCCGAATTGTGTCCAATGCTATGATTCTAGTTAACCCAAGCCCCTTGACACAGGAGAAGCGATACCAATGGAAATTCCAACTAAAAAGGGTCAAGAAGAGCTTCCCGTTCACCGGACCCTATTTACAGCCTCGATCGAACATGCGCCTGTCGGCATCTGTATGGTGGACAACGGCGCTTTAATATACGCGAACGACTCTTACGCCAAGCTTGTCGGCTATGAGGCAGAAGAAATACGCCGGTCGAAGACCGGTTTTCTTGAACTTGTTCACCCGGATGACCGTCTTTTGGCGGTCCCGCTTATTTCCGAACCTGAAGGCGGCCGCCAGGTCCCGGTCCGTATCCGCAAGCTTCATAAAAACGGACAATCGATTTATACGGAAATTCATCCGTCGACTGTACTTGTGAACGGAAAGAAGATTCAATACTGTACCGTGATTGATATTTCGGAGCAGATGAAGATACAGCTGCAGCTGCAGGAAACCCGTGAAGAAATGAATGCGCTGCTGACCAACAGTTCGGACGCCGTCTTTTCCCTGGACGAGCATGGCCGATTTACAACCGTTAATCCCCAATATGAATCGTTGACAGGGTATACGAAGGACGAGCTGATCCAAATGGCGTTCGTCACTCTCATTGATCCCGGTGACCTGCAATCCGCTTTGGACCGTTTCGACGACGCAAAACGCGGAATTTCGGGAAGCGCAGACCTGCGGATCATTCGTAAAGACGGGGATAAAATTTCCGTAAATGTGGCACATTTTCCGGTAAAGATGAACGGATTGCTCATCGGCACCTACGGAATCGCCCGGGATACGAGCGTTCAGACTGCAGCAGTCCCGCAGTTGGAGGAGTTCGCCTATGCCGATCCGGTTACCGGCCTGCTGAGCCGCAAGCTGTTTGAAGACCGGCTGGAGCAGACGATCCGTTTCTCCAGAGACGGACGTCTTCCTTTTGCCGTCCTCTCCATGAACTTGAACCAGTTCCGGAGAATTAACGATTCGTACGGTCACCAGCTGGGAGACGATCTGCTCGTTCTTGTCGCCGCCCGCATCCGCGGGCATCTGCGGCTGACAGATACATTGAGCCGTTTTGCGGGAGACGAATTTACCCTCATTCTGCCCGAGACGCCGCAGGAGGAGGCCCTGCGCCTCATCCGCTTTATCCTCGACGGGATGCGGGAACCTTTTGTAGTGAATGGGCATTCCGTAGCCTTAACGGCCAGCATAGGAGTCGCATTCAGCGGGGGCGGCGGGGAAAATGCTCAAGATATGATCCGGCACGCAAACACGGCGATGGACCACTCCAAGAAGCTTCGTACGGACGCTTATACCGTCTACACGGAAGAAATGGATCTCAGAACCTCCTACAAGCTCCAAATTCAGCGGGATTTGGAAACGGCGGCGGCCAAAAACGAGCTGGAGCTTTTTTATCAGCCTATCATGTCCTTGAAAACCGGCAAGCTGACTGCGATGGAAGCCCTGATCCGCTGGAAACACCCCCGGCTCGGGTACGTTCCGCCCGCCGATTTTATTCCGGTGGCCGAGGAATGCGGCCTTATTTTGCCCATCGGCATCTGGGTTCTGCAAACGGCCTGCAGGCAGGCCAAAAAGTGGCAGGCTTCCGGAGCGGATCTCTTCAAAGTGGCGGTTAACGTATCGACCAAGCAGCTTCAGCAGCCTTATTTTGCCGAACATGTTCTTTCGGTTATGAAGGAGGCGGAGCTTGAACCTGCCCGGATCGAACTTGAAATTACGGAGAGCGTTCTGCTGGACGATGTCCATGCGATCAAGGAAAGTTTGCTGAAACTTAAAGAGGCGGGGATTTGCATTTCTATCGACGATTTCGGGACAGGATACACCTCCCTGAACTATTTGCGTGAATATCCTTTCGATAAAGTAAAAATAGACCGGGCGTTCATTGAAGACATTAACCGGGATTTGAACGGGAAACGGATCGCGTCCGCCATCATCTCGCTGGCACACAGCCTCCACATGGACGTGGTCGCCGAAGGCATCGAAAACGAGCTTCAATATAAGTACCTGCTCGGCGAAAACTGTAACGAAGGGCAGGGCTATTATTTCAGCCGCCCTCTTCCCGCAGATTCCCTGACAGGTCTGCTAAACCGCCCATGAAAACAAAAAACGTGCGCAAAGGGCTGACGCTGCGCCTTATTTTGAGTCTTCTCGTTGTTGCCACCGCTTTTCTGACGGCTGCCGTAAGCGGATATGCCGCCTATCAGGCCAACTTGAAGTCCCTGTCCACAAGCTATCTGGAAAACAATTCCCATTATGCCCAGAAGCTTTCTTCCAACACGGGCAACCTGCTCAATCTGATGCAGACGAGTATGGGCTCAATCGCGCAATTAGCGGGAAAACAGTCGTTTACCCAAAAGGACCTCGACATGTGGTTCACGTTTAACCGGCAGTACTTTAATTCCGTTTTTGTCGCGGATGATGAGCGGGACATAGAAGTGGCACTGCCTGCCGATGCCGGTGCCGTCGTAGGCACGCGGCTGCTGTCCGAAGCGTCCAAACGTGCGGTTGAGTTTAAAAAGCCGTTTATTTCCGAGCCTTATGTCGGTACGACCGGTCGCCTCATCGTGCTCGTCTCTTCGCCCATTTTTAAGGGAGATGGCTCTTACGGCGGCTTTGTCGGCGGAACGATTTATCTGGAGGAAGAAAACGCCCTGAGCAAGCTGCTCAAAGAGCACTTCTACGGGAACGGCTCCTACGTCTATGTTGTCGATAAAGAGTCCCGGCTTATTTTTCATCCCAACAAAGAACGGATTTATCAGGTTGTTTCCAGTAACGAAGTCATTCAAAAAGCGCTGGCGGGCAAAAACGGCTCCCAAAAAATCGTAAATTCGGAAGGACTCGAATTTTTTGCCGGCTACGCTTTTGAACCGATAAGCGGTTGGGGAATTATTTCCCAGACGCCTACCCGTGTGCTGGAGGAACCGCTTGAACAGATGATTTCGCACCTGCTGATGCAGGCGCTTCCCCTGCTCGGCGTAGTGCTGACCGTAGCCTGGTGGCTGGCAAGCTGGATCACGAGACCTCTTTATACGCTGGCCCGGTATTCGGAGGAATCGGCCGTCCAGGGTAACCTGACGGTGCCCGCTTCCCCCAGCATTCATTCCGGGCTGTACGAGGTCAGGCAGCTGTACCAGAGCATCAATTCCAATCTCAACCGGCTGAAAGCGGAATCGCTTACCGACGGTTTGACGGGACTAGCCAACCGCAAAGCTTTCGACCTTCTCATTGCCGAATGGGCCGAGCGGAAAATTCCATTCACCCTAATTCTGATGGACGTCGATCATTTCAAAAAAATCAACGATCTCCACGGGCACCTCATCGGGGATGAAGTGCTGAAATATTTAGCCTCGACGCTTTACGCTTTTTCAAGAGAAGAAGATTTGTGCTTCCGTTACGGCGGCGAGGAATTCGGAATTTTGCTGAAGGGCTGCGATCTCGGCCGGGCCACCCGTATTTCAGAGCGGCTGCGTGAAAAAGTGGAGAGAAGCAAAAGTCCGGTCGCTCAGCCCTTGACGGTATCCATCGGCGTCTCTTTCTCCTACAGCCGGGATACCGACGTCAAAACGATCATTGAAATGGCGGATAATGCCCTCTATCAATCCAAAAAAGACGGAAGAAACCGGATTACGATCTACTCGTGACGGATTGCCAAATGAAAACGGCGGAAAAGCCTGAGACTGCATACGCAGCTCCGGTCTTTTCCGCCGTTTGATGTTTAACGGGCCTGCCCGATGTTCACCGCGCGGCGTCAGTCCAGCTCCAGCCAGGACGCCATGTCCGCGTCCAGCCGCGCCTGCAGCTCTTCCCGCTCGAGCCACCGCGCTTCCAGCAGCTGAGTATCGCCACAGCCGCCCAGCTGCTGCAGCTCCACGTCCGCCGAGGCCAGCTGTGCTTCCAGCGCGGCGATCTGGGCTTCCAGCTGCTGCCGCTTCCGCTCGGCTGCCCGTGTCCCGGCCGCTGCTGCTTTTGCTGCGGCGTGGGCCGCGGCAGTTGCGCCCGCTGGCGGAAGCACGCTTGCACGCTGTGCGGCGGTCGCGTCCGCCGGCGGCTGCTCGCTCGCGCGCTGTGCGGCGATCGTGCCCGCTGGCGGAGGCACGCTCGTGCGCTGTGCGGCGGTCGCGCCCGCCGGCGGCTGCTCGCCCGCGCGATGTGCGGCGGCCGTGCCCGCTGGCGGGAGCTCGCCCGTGCGATGTGCGGCGGCCGCTTCCGCTGGCGGCTGCTCGCTCGCGCGCTGTGCGGCGCGGGCTGTGTCCGCCGGCCGGCGTGCGCTCGCTCGAACGGCAGCAGCCTGCTCCAGCTCGCGTTTCTTCGCCCGGTATTCGTCAAACTGGCCGATATAGCTCGTTATTTTTCCGCCATGAAGCTCCCAGATCCGCTGCGCAAGGCGATTAATGAAATACCGGTCATGAGATATGGCAAGCAGAGTTCCCGGATATTCTTCCAATGCTTCTTCAAGAGCTTCCCGGGAAGCGATATCGAGATGATTGGTCGGCTCATCGAGCAGCAGAAGATTCGGTTTTTGCCTGACGAGCAAGGAGAGCCGGAGGCGGGACCACTCCCCTCCAGACAGCATACTCACCGGTTTAAACACATCCGTCCCATAAAAAAGATACTTCGCAAGGATCCCTCTTGCTTCGCCTTCTTCAACCCGCGCTTCGATCCGGAAGTAGTCGAGGACCGACTTTTTAGGGTCCCTGGCCTCCTCTTGCTGTGCCATATAGCCGATCTCCACACGCGAGCCAAGCTCCAGCTCTCCGCGATCCGGAACTTCCATACCGAGCAGCAGCTTAAACAAAGTTGTTTTTCCCGTTCCGTTATCACCGACCAGCACAATTTTCTCGCCATATTGAAGGCTCCCTTCTGCTCCAGTCAATACCGGGCGTTCTCCATACGATTTATACACGCCCGTGAACTCCGCTACCCGTTTCCCTGAGCGATCCTGGAGGTTCAAGACGAAATCGGCGCTTTTCTGGTCCAGTGTCGGCCGCTTCATTACCTGCATTCGGTCCAATGCCTTGCGCATGGAGGCCGCCCTCTTGAAAAACTTCTCGTTGTCCCCCGTCCGTCCCCACTCTTCCAGCTTCCGGATCGTCTCCTTCATTTTCTTGATAACTTTCTGTTGTTCGTGGTACTGTGCAAACTGCTGCAGCAGCCGTTCTTCCTTTTCTCTCACATATCCGCTGTAGTTTGTTAGGTACGTAAATGCCTCTCCGTCATCCAATTCGATTATTTTGGAGGCGGTGCGGTCAAGAAAATAACGGTCATGCGAAACGAGAATACAAGCTCCGGGATAACCTTGCAAAAACTGCTCCAGCCACTCGATTCCCCTTAAATCCAGATGATTCGTCGGTTCGTCAAGCAGCAAAAGGTCCGGCCGCATAATTAGTTGGGAAGCGAGCGCGACCCGTGTTTTTTCCCCGCCGGATAAAGTAGAAAACTGCCGGGCATATGTCTCTTTCAAGATCTGAAGCCCGGCTGCAATGGAGTCTATAGCAGCATCCATTTCATAGCCGCCGCCCCGCTCGAAGCGTTCCTGAACCGACGCGTACGCGTCCAGCAGTTTCTGCATGTGAATCGTGTCATCCGAAACATCCGGCTCTGCCATTTCTTGTTCCAGTGCCGTCATCTCCTGCTGAAAGACTGTTAAATGCCGGCAGCCGTAAGCGAGCACTTCACGTACCGTAAGTCCTTCAAACTCCGTCGGTATTTGCGGCAAATAACCGATTGTCAGCTCTTTTCTAAGGGTCAGCATCCCTTCGTCTATGACCTGATGGCGGGAAATAAGCTGAAGCAGCGTGGATTTTCCGCTTCCATTCCGACCGATCAGACCGATTTTTTCACCTTCGTGTACCTCAAATGTGACTTCACTCAGAACGAGATTAGCCGCGTGGTATTTCTTTATTTGTTGACCGTTAACAAGTATCATCAGGGGATCCTCCTAGGAATGAAGACCCTTTTCCATACGACAAAAAAGAGCCGCGGCAATAAGCCCGCGACCCTTCTTCGGATGTAAAACTATCCGTATCGGTTAAGGTAGGCGTCTTCTCGCGATTGGGTGTACCGTATTCGTGAAAATGGACAGACTTCTCCCGTTGATCGGAAAAGCATGAACGATGCCAGCCATAGCAATCGGCAGCTGGCTAATACGGTCGTTAACCTTCTCGAGATTCACCTACCTCACCTCCTCATCATTAAAGTTACGTTTACTTTAGCATGAAATTTACAATGTTTGCAAGTTTCTTTTTCCCAAATAATCTCATGCTCTTTTTGAGGCTTTAATACCCAGACTTTAGCATGAAGCCAAGATGCTGCGTTATCAATCCAGATAGCTGGCGATCCCTTTTTCCATGAGATAGTCCATTTCGGCATCCAGAATATTGTCCACCGTCAGTTCATCCAGCTTAATGTCAGGCCGACTTAACACATAATCGGCAATATCGTCGCTGTCGATATCGACCTCACCCTTAGCATTTTTGTGAGCCTTGTTAATAAAATCCTGCTCGTATTTCAGCACGGATTTTATTTTTTGGGGGTCCGCTTTCGTTTTCCCCGCTATGTAAGCTATGAGCTCCTGCTCGTTGATCTGCTCCGTCATCAATTTCCATCTCCTCGTCCATTCGGTGTCCAACTGCCATTGTACCACATTAGAGAGGAAAAAATTAAATCAATGGAGCTCCCGCCCGTAGCGGGAGCGGCGGATGTTGTACTGTAAAAAATGTTATGCAGACATCTTAAGACTGCCTGGTATGTGCGGCACCGCATTCTTACGGCGTCTGCCGCTGCGCAGAATGTGATTCTGGGCTAGACCGAGTGCAACTGCCGGCTCGACTTCATCACGTTGAGCAAGCTCGACAAGAAGGGCGATATCCCCCATTTCATAAGCGGCTGCCATCATTCGCAGATAAGCTTTCATTCCGTTCTCTGACGGAGCGTCATGCGTACTGGTTTCGATGTCTCTTCTCACGGCTTCCAGGGACTGGCGGGCACGGTGCAGGGCAGCTTTCACCGCTCCTTCCGTAGTTCCGAGTCTAACCGCAGTCTCAAGACTGGAGAACCCGAGCACATCCCGGAGCAGAAAAACTGTTCTTTGCAGCGGAGGCAAATGCTTAACTAAAGCGAGAAAGATTTCTTCAAGTTCTAGAAGCTTCAAAATTCCCTCATTCCGAGTTAATGCCTGCGCCTGTTCATTTTTCATAATTCGTGCCAAAACCTGCTTTCGCCGCGATTGATCGATCCACACGTTTTTTGCGATGCGAAGCAGTGTGGCTTCTACGTTACCGTGTCCCTTTCCTTGAGAAGAGATCGCTCTCAACCAGGTCTCCTGAGCCAGATCCTCCGCATCCCATGTCGACTTCGTCATGGACAGACAGTACCTTTTTAACGTCTGTTGCAGCTGATTGATCCGGCTGCTGTCCTTTTCTTTTCCTTTTAATAGGTAATCCGCCACCGCCATCCGTATCGCCCCCTTTTTTTCCTGCAGCCGTTCGAATGCATCGGCTCCCGGCCTGTAATGAACCTATTTATATTCTGAGTGTCATTTTCCGGTTTTATTAATCCTTTTGCAAAACGGCTCATTTTATAACGGCAATGCCGTTGTATTAAGTAAACGAACGAACATCCGAAAAGGATACGCCGGTTCACCAACTTTTGAAATTAATTTTGGATTTAAATTTATTTGCTCTCCTTCGTATCTTTTGGAGGAACACATTCGTTTACAAGGAGAAGTGCCATAACGAAACACACTGGAGGTTTTTAACGATGAGTAATTACGTCCCTTACGTCGTGGAGCAAACGAGTCGCGGTGAGAGATCCTATGATATTTATTCACGCCTGCTGAAAGACCGCATCGTGTTTCTGGGAGCGGCAATCGATGATCAGGTAGCTAACAGCATTATCGCCCAGCTTCTATTTCTCGAAGCCGAAGATCCGCAAAAGGAAATCAGCTTATACATTAACAGTCCCGGGGGTTCAACGTCGGCCGGATTTGCCATTTACGATGCAATGCAGCTCGTCAAGCCTCCTGTGCATACGATATGTACGGGGTTTGCCGCTTCTTTTGCCGCTATTCTTTTATTGGCCGGAGAGAAAGGCAAACGATTCGCGCTGCCAAACAGCGAGATCATGATTCATCAGCCTCACGGCGGTGTTCAAGGCCAGGCAAGCGATATCGCCATCAGCGCCAAAAGGATACTCGGCATACGGGAAAGATTGAACCGGATCACTTCGGAACGCACCGGACAGCCCGTCGATAAAGTCGACCGGGACATGGACAGGGACTATTTCATGTCAGCCGAAGAAGCGAAGGAATACGGGATTATCGATCAGGTTGTGACGACAATTTCTTAACGAAAATTTGTTTCTAAGCTCTGCTTCTATGTTGTCTTTAAGCACAGGTTCTGTATGAGATAAGAGCCTGTGCTCCCCTTATTCTGCATCTCACCTACAGGACCGGCATTTCGGCGGACACTATTTTTACATAGACTCCGTTTTCGGATTTCCTGCGTGCTTGTTCCCCCCATTTCTTCACATTCTCCGATATTTCGGATGCTTTCATTAACGTATTCCCCCATACTACGTCCGGGTCGATTAACCTGATTTTATTAACCATGTGCAAGTCGTAATCGTTCACGTCTTCTTTTACACGTACATTACGATGAAGATGATTCAGTAGCCGCTTTATATCCGGCTCATCGGCTGCATGCAGCAAATTCAGAACCTCCCCATCCGTCAGAAGCAGGCTGCTAAGGGTAATCACTTTTTGGGCCAACGCCGTTTTTAGCGTTTCCGTCAAAAAATGGCCGCTGTATGCGTTCAAAGGGTGCATAAAGAAATCGATCACTTCGCGATAGTAGGCTTTAACGAACCATTCGGCGGCCCCTACTCGGGTGAGCACCATTTTTCCGTCAACTGCAATTAAGCTATCCAAAAACAATTCTATTTCTTCCGTCGTAACCTTTTCCTCATGAAACTGATCCCGCAGCGTATAGTCGATCCGGTCTGCACACAACGCGGGGGCAGGCTGTTCAAGAAGCGTCCATTGCGATTCTTCCAGGAGCACGTTCCTGTACCTATAACCGTATTTCTTCAAAAGTTGAGGAATTTCGGATTCTTCGATCGTCTGCTTATATATTTTCTCGTGGTAGTTTTCTTCCCTATTTTCCAATACATAGTCGATCACGTGCGAAAATGCCGTATGGGACACATCGTGAAGCAGACCGGCAATCTGCTCTTCCAGTGAACCTCCAAGCCGCCGTATTAAAAGCATGACTCCAACAGAATGCTCGTACCTCGTCACATTCCATTTTTCGTTCACCAGATAGCTCGAACCGCCTTGATAAACACCTTTTAACCGTTGTACGGGATTACTGTGAATAAGTTCTTCCAGTAGCCCATCCACCACAAACTCTCCGTAAATAGGATCTGATATATGCAATCTGCACCTCCGGTAGAGCATACTCTTTACTATTATTTGAGCCTACCATAAGTCAGGTGACTTGTTAAAGGGTACAATTATGCATTGTTCCCGTGCATAAAAAACGACCTCCCGCTTTAACGCGAGAGACCGTTTTCCAACTAAAGACCGGCATAAGCCGCTGTTCTGTTATAGAAATTCTTTAGCAACCGCACCTTTACCGGCAAGGTCATCTTCCGTTTTTTCTTTGCCCGCAATTTCCGAAGGAATCTGGAATGTCCTAACCGCTTTTAACGCCAGCAGCAGAACTCCACATGCGACTATGACCAGGGCACTTATGAATAAAACACTTTCCAGCTCGAAACGCAAGGCAAGAATGCCCCCGATAAAAGCCCCAAGCGGTAATGCCGCGTTGGACAACGTATGAAGGAAAGCCATTACACGGCCCATCAACTCTGAAGGAGTGATAATCTGGATGAGCGAAGTCTGCAGCACGTTAATAATACCTGTAAATATGCCCATCAGAAGGATCGCGGAAAGCTTCATCCACAGCGCGGGAACGATCGCGAACAGATACAGCGAAGCCCCCATAAGCAGCCAGGATACAGCGATCATCAGTCCGTTTTTTCTAAGCACGTTAATCAAAGCGGACCCTACGAATATACCGACGAAGAAGGCAACATACAGCAGGCTGTAGTAAATCGGCGATCCGTATGAGACCGACATGGATGGAACGGTAATGATGAGAATCGACATGGAAAAGTTGGTTAGTGCAAAGAACGGCAGCATAATTCTGAGAAACGGGCTGCTCGCGACAAACCGGTAACCTTCTACAAGCTCGTTCGAGTACTCTCTGATCTTCAGCGGCCCCCTTGGTGCGCTTCCAGAGGTCTCCCCCGGCTCCATCTGCTTCTTAAGCTGCATATAGATAAGTCCCGAAAGAAAGAGCATTCCGCTAGCCAGATAAAATGTATTTTTCATGCCCAGAAGCAAAATTATAGAGGCTCCGACCAAGTATCCCGCCACGTTAATCAATTGATCCGTGGACGAGATCATAGCATTTGCTTTAACGATTCGGTCAGGTGACTTGATCAACTGTGGAAGCATCTTATTGTTGGCCGGATAGAATAACATGGAGAAGCAGGATGCAACGAACACAAGAACAAGTATCGCCAGCAAATTGGCGCCCCCGTCAGTGATTAGGAACGGCACCGCCAAAATTAACACGGCCTGAACAAATAAGGAGATGCTCGCCAGCAGCGACGGAGAATACCGGTCAACCAGCGGCCCCAGCAGAAAGCTAAAAATGGAAGCCGCCGAAATAGCGGTAAATGTAAAGCTGGTGAACGAAACGGAAGCCGTCGATTTCTGGACGAAATACAGCAAAACGATGGAATAAATGCTGTCCGCGATGTTGGCCGAGGTTCTGGACAAATAAAAGCGGACAAACAAACTGTTTTTAAATAAAGACATCATATTTCAACTCCTTACTGCTTGATGGTCTGGAAGGATGGAATCGCGGGCTCAAACATGCGGCTGATCGTTTCTTCGTCTTCCTCATAAGGCAGCAGGAGAGAAATATGCAAATGTTTGTCTGTATGCTGTACGGTAAAGTAAATGACAGGCCGAACTTCCGACGAAAAAATGTCCGGATCGTCCAACTCTTGGAGAAGCTCCCCTTCCTTACTTGTTTCCCCAAGATAATTCACGACGATCGGAAAATGTTGGAGACTATGCTGTAAATAATAGCCGGAAAGCGGGTACATCTCCGCCGTTTGCCGGTTATAAATCAAATTAAAAAAGTTCAGATTATGCGTCGAAGCCTTTTGGAGAAGATTTTGTACACCTTTCTCTTCTTCATCGAAAGTACCATCAAGCAGGATTGGAATTTGATCGATGAATTCGCCGACCGTGTCGTAATAATGGCTTCCCGCATAATTTCTGCCGTAATTCGTAAGCCAGACCGGCACTTCTTTTAAACCGAAATATCGAGAGAAAACCTGTTGCGCAAGGTCTAGAGCCGTTTGCCACATGAGCACAGATAGTTCCGCTTCCACGGCCTGTCCTTCAAAGTTCATCTCGTGCATAAACTTTGTCGCTTTGGAACGGTTTTTTCCCTGTAAGGCTTCACCGATCACCGACGTTTGCTTATGAAAAGCTTCAAGCCGGAACTGTTCGCTAATCGCGCTATCTCCGATATCAGCCGGACCATTCCGGACTTGACGAACATAACTGCGGTACGATTGCTTTGTCTTGTTTTGATCGGACTCTGAGCGTAGTTCATTATCCGCATTGTAAAACGCCAGCACGTCAGATCTCAGAATTTCGCTGCTCATGCCGTCAAAAATGATGTGCGAGCACGGCAGCAGCAGATAATGCTCCCGCAAGTTGAGCGAAATTAGAGCAAACCGGTATAGTGAGGCGCCGCTTTCCAGTTCATATGGGCTGTAATAAAGCTCCTTCATCAAACCTGACAAGATTTGCTGCTGCTCAGAAGGCGTGTATGCCGACAAATCAACAACGGGAAGAACGAATCCCTTAGTCTTTTCTTTCAGCTCCCACTCCCACGTTTTTCCTGCCGATACGAGCTGGCTTCTCAACAGATCATGCTTGCCGATCACACGATCCAGGGCTGCATTTAACTTCTGCATATCGAGTAATTCGTTAAAAGAAAGGAGTGTTCCCGATGCTTCGGGATAAGCCAAGTGATACTCCTGGATCGGCGCTAGTGGATACCGCTCTACAGTCGGCAGCTGTCTTAAGGCGGTTTCCCAAGCTTCATTGGCGGATAATATCCTTTTCAGAAGTTGTACCCGTTTATCTTGAAGGTCCGCTTCCGTAAAAGTATTCGCTTCTGGTGACAGTCTTTGTCCTGCCTCTCCTTTGTCCTTCGTTGCATTCTCATCCCCTTCCGCATGTTCAGGAGCATGTTCAGGAGCGTCCTCTGATACGATGAAATGAGGATGAAGATCCGTATGGAAGCCACGGCGGATAAATTCCTTAATCTCGGGAAGCCGTTTCTCATAATCATTGGCAAGCTCCAGTACCACCAACTGTTTGTCCTCGATCTTGTCAGTTTTTAACTTGAATCGGGAACCGAATTTTTCGTGTAGAAGCGTCTCTGCCTCCTCGATAGTCTTAACGCCGGTATTGTCCCCGGAATGGACTGAGTATTTATCGGAAAATTCCGGGCTCGCATCTTCAATCTCCTTTAAGGCAGGAAGAAGCTCCGAAAGGCCGCGAATCGTCTGGACCTGAAACAACTGGTGCATCCCTATTTCCAGACCCAGCTCCTGAGCTTTTGATATAAGCTGGATAGCTTTAAGGGAATGTCCACCGAGTTCAAAGAAATTATCGTCGAGTCCGACTCTTTCCACACCGAGCACGCTTTCCCATACACCTGTCAATAGCTTCTCCTTCGTATTTCTTGGAGGAGCATACGGCGATGAGGAAAGACTGTCCTGCTCCGGCTCCGGAAGTGCACGGCGGTCTATTTTGCCGTTTTTCGTAAGCGGCAGAGCCTGCAGGAACACATAGTTGGAAGGAAGCATATAATCGGGGATACGTCCGCTCAAGTACGCCTTCAACTCGGCTGGCGTGAGGTATTCGCTAGTTCCGATATATGCGCAAAGGTACTTCTGACCCTCTGCGGATTCCTTAACGGTGACGAACGCCTCTTGCACCGATTCGTGCCCAAGCAGGCAGGTCTCGATTTCACCCGGCTCGATCCGGTAGCCCCGGATTTTCACCTGCTGATCCATCCGACCTAAATATTCGATGCTGCCGTCCGGCAGCCAGCGTCCCAAATCCCCGGTCCTGTACATTGTTTCACCGGTCCGGAAAGGATTCGGAACGAATTTTTCTCGGGTCAGATCCTCGCGATTCAGATAGCCCCTGGCCAGACCGTCACCGCCGACGCAAATTTCTCCCTGAAGACCGACTGGCAGCAGCCTGTCCGACGCATCCACCACATAGACGGTTGAATTCGCGATTGGCCGGCCGATCGGAATGTTTGAGTATTCCCGGTCAATGGGGAAGCAGCAGGAGAACGTCGTATTTTCCGTCGGACCGTAGCCGTTTATTATCGTAAGCTGTGGACAAGCATCTCTCACGGTACCGATCATGGTCGGCGACAGCACATCCCCGCCTACGAGCAGATAACGAAGCGTTGCAAACAAAGCCGGATTCGTTAAAGCCAACTGGTTGAAAAGTGGCGAAGTCAACCACATCGTCGTAATTCTATACGTCCGCAAAGCTTCCTCCAGCTTTCCGGCATGAAGGAACACGGATTCCGGCACAATGCACAGCTGAAGCCCGTTAAGCAAAGCGCCCCAGATTTCAAACGTGCAGGCATCGAACACAAGCGCTCCCGTGAGCAGTATCCGGTCCGACGGTCCGAACGTGACAAAGTTGGTGTTTTTGACAAGGCGGACAACGCTTCGATGCTCAATCATCACCCCTTTGGGCTGCCCGGTCGAACCCGAAGTGTACATGACATAAGCGAGAGAATCCGCGTCCGCTGTTCCCGGTATATTGTTTTCTGAGCCGGTATACACGAAAGGGTCCCCTAAGCCTAACACGGTCCCTTTGAAGCCGCCCATAATGCTTTGGGCAGATTCCCGATCACCCGCAAGCATTATATTCGCCGCACTGTCTTCCAGCATGTATGCGATCCGGTCTTCCGGATACGAAGGATCGATAGGCAGGAAGGCACCGCCCGCTTTGAGAATGGCAAGTATCCCCACAATCATTTCGGGTGACCGTTCGGCCATAATTCCGACCAGCGTGTCCCGGCCGACACCGTTTTCCTTCAGCCTCCAGGCAAGCCTGTTGGCTTTCCGGTTAAGCTCGGCATAGGTGATCTCCTGATCTTCAAAAAGAACAGCCGCTTCATCGGGCCTCAGCGCTGCCTGTTCTTCAAACAATTCGTGTACGGCAGCGTTCCTCGGATACTCAGTCTTCGTCGCATTGAATTGTTCAAGAATCAAGCTCCGCTCACGGGCGGTTAATAAATCGATGTCCGACAGTTTCACCTCGGGACTCTTGGAAATTTGCTTCAATAGCTGTATGAAATGATCGGCAAATTTGCGTACCGTGTCTTCTTTATACAGTTTTGTCGCGTATTCCAAGCTGAAAGACAGACGAGGACCTTCCGGACTTCCCGTTTCCTGTGCGGTTAGAGTCAGATCGAACTTGGAAATTCCGCTGTGATGCTCAACCGGAGCAAAAGCGACGTCTCGTGTTTCCATTTCACGGGATTCCGTATTTTGCAAAACAAAAACGGTATCGAACAATGGGTTACGGCTGACATCCCGGCGCAGCTGAAGCTTCAAAATCAGGTCCTCCAGCGGTACCAGTTGATTTTCAAACGCCTGCAGGGCGTTCTGCTTCACCTCATCGAGGAAAGCCGCGAACGTTTTCGAACCTACCGGATAGTTACGCAGAGGAAGAGTGTTCACGAACATGCCCAGCACATCTTCCAAATCCGCATGAGGCCTTCCGGCAACGGGAGTTCCGATAATCAGATCATCCTGTCCGGAATACCGGGCAAGCAGCACGTTATAAGAGGCAAGCAGGATCATGAAAAGAGTCGCTCCATGACGCGAAACGATTTGATGCAGCTGCCATGTAAGCTCGTGATCCGCCTCGAAAGTGTAAACGGCTCCTTCAAAGCTCTGGAGCTGGGGACGCGCATAATCCAACGGCATGTTCAGAACGGGAATTTCACCGCTAAACGTATTGAGCCAAAAATTTTCCTGTCGGGCCACGGTGCCGTCCACCGATAACTGATTCTGCCACATCGTGTAATCTTTGTACTGGACGGAAAGCTCCCCTAGTTCCTCTCCTCGGTAGAGCCGTATAAACTCCTCTGTCATTTGTTCAAGAGAAGCTCCGTCTGTTATAAGATGATGCATATCGATCAAGAGCAAGTGACGCTCAGTTTCTGTCTTTACAAGACCCACACGCAGAAGAGGAGCCGATCCCAAGTCGAACGGACGGATAAAACCGTCTGCAATTGTCTCTATATACATTTCTCGTTGGTCGTCCGTCCAATCTGCGGACAATTCGGCAAGCTGCGTAACGTCTAACTGAAATGCGATTTGTGACGGATCATGAATGACCTGCACATATTCCTCGTGAATTCGGGTAAAAGAAGTGCGAAGCGCTTCGTGCCTGCCAATTAGTTTACGGAAAGCTTCATTGACCCGCTCCAGATTAAGCGATCCTTTTACCTCAAGAATCAAAGGAACATTGTAGGCTGTTGCGGCTCCCGAGATTTCCTGTACGACGAGCAGTCTGCGCTGGGCCGGGGATACCGGATACCAAGGTTTGTCGGGTGCCCTCTGGATCGGTTTAAATGCCGCCTCCGTTCCGGCACTTGCGTTGATTGCCGCTGCTTGTGCTTGAAGCGTTTGGGCTTCGAATATTTTTCGCAGAGAAAGCTCCACACCGAATTCCTTCGAGATTTTCGCGAGAAGAAGTGCCGCTTTCAGGGAATGCCCGCCCCGTTCGAAAAAATTATCGTGAAGGCTTACACGATCCGCGTTAAGCACCTCCTCCCACAGAGCAGCCAGACGCACTTCCGTCTCGGTTTGCGGTGCGGTATATTCATCGGAAGCACTGGATGCCGGATCGGGCGCTTGAAGCGCTTTTCTGTCGATCTTGCCGTTAGGCGTCAAGGGAAACTCCTTAAGCGGGATAAAATGCGCCGGCACCATGTAAGAGGGCAGACCCGACGCCATATGTTCGCGGAGCTCCGAGGCTGCCGGAGATTCCCCTTCGAAAGTGTAATAGGCGCACAACGTTTTTTCCGACGAGATTTCGTGAACGAGCACAATCGTCTCCCGGACACGGCCGTGCAGCAGCAAGCGTGTTTCGATTTCACCCAACTCGATCCGGTAGCCCCGGATTTTGACCTGATGATCGATACGGCCTAAATATTCCAAATTGCCGTCAGGCAGCCATCTGGCAAGATCTCCCGTACGGTACATTTTTCGTCCGGGTGCGAAAGGATTCGGTACGAATTTTTCCCCGGTGAGAGTTTCACGATGCAAATAGCCGCGCGATAAAGCTTCTCCGCCGATGCAAAGCTCCCCGGCCGTTCCTTGAGGCACAAGCTGCAAATCCGCATTTACAAGATAAATCTGCGTATTGTACAACGGCTTGCCGATCGGAATCGTCCGATGACTTTCCACGGCCGTCCCCCGCTTAGCTTCCCATACAGTCGCGCAAATCGTCGCTTCCGTAGGACCGTAAGCATTAAAATAATCCACATGCGGGCTCCATCTACGGACAAGCTCAGGTGAAGATTCGGAACCGCCCGTAATCAGTATCCGCAAGGACGGCAAACGTACCGGATCCAGATAAACAGCAAAAGTGGGCGGGAGCATGGCAAGCGTTATTCCGTTCTCCCGGACAAACGCTTCAAATAAATCCAGTTGAACCAGCTTCTCTTTCGAGGCCATGTACAGTCCACCGCCCATGAAGAGCGCCATATACATTTCCCAGACGGAAGCGTCGAACGAAAAACTGGCGAACTGCACTATGCGATCCTCGGGACTCAGTCCCAGTGTATCCTCGTAAAACAGCTTCATGTTGGCCATACCCCGGTGCTCAATCATGACGCCTTTAGGCTTGCCTGTCGTTCCCGATGTGTAGATCAAATAAGCGAGGTGATCTGATGTAACCGGCACACACGGATTTGTCTCATTTCCCGTATACCACTTCTCATCCTCCATAAAGACCGTATGCCCGGTAAATTCCGTACTGCCCATAAGATGCCGGTGCGTAAGCAAAATCCGGGTTCCGCTGTCCTCGAGCATATACGAAATTCTTTCCTGCGGGTATTCGGGATCAACCGGTAAATAGGCTCCACCCGCTTTTAGGATGGCAAGAATTCCGATCACCATTTCGGGAGAGCGTTCGGGCATAATGGCGACTACGGTATCCGGTCCCACACCCAGCTCCTGCAGAGCGGCGGCAAGCCGGTTGGAACGTGCATTCAGCTCGCTGTAAGTATACCGCCTGTCTTCAAATGAAACGGCGATATGGCCGGGATGTTTCTCCACCTGCTCCTCAAACAAGCCGTGTATCGTAGCCTGCCGGTCGTATGGTGCGGCCGTGTCGTTCAGTTCTTCGAGAAGCAGCCTTCTCTCTTCTGCGGACAACATACCGATTTGGGATAGCTGTAAGTCCTTATCTCCGGCAATTTCCCGGAGAATCTGCAAATAATGGCCGGCTAACCGCTCGACGGTCTGCTTTGCATACAACTTGGTCGCATACTCGAAAGTGAACGTCAGCTCCTCGCCCTCCTCCGCCAGAAGCGAAAGATCAAACTTAGATACCTTTGACTGCGCCTCATAAGGCTCCAGGAGCAGTCCGTCCATTTCCATAGACCGGGAAGCTTTATTCTGTAAAGTAAAAACCGTATCGAACAACGGATTACGGCTGACATCCCTGCGGAGACCAAGCTTTTCAAGCAGACTTTCGAGAGGATATTCCTCATGGTCAAAAGCCCCCAGAGTTCCTTCCTTAACTTCGTTCAAGAAAGAAAGGAACGTTTTGGATCCGGCAGGTGACTGGCGGATAGCCAGCGTATTCACAAACATTCCGATAAGCGGCTGAAGCTGAGTGTGAGTCCTGCCCCCGACCGGAGTTCCGATGATGATGTCTTCCTGGTCCGTATATTTATGAAGCAGAACGTAATAAGCCGCAAGCAGTACCATATAGAGCGTGGAACCCGATTCCGAGGCCAGACGGCGAAGCTTTTCCGCAAGCCCCCGCTCCGTTTGGAACTCGCAGCGTTCCCCTTCGAAGCTCTGCAACTGCGGTCTCGGATAATCGGCGGGCATGTTCAGGACGGGAATTTCGTCTTTAAACACGTTCAGCCAGTACTGCTCCTGTTTGAGGAACACGCCGTCACGAATCCTCTCCTGCTGCCAATTGGCGTATTCCTTGTAATGAACAGCCAGTTCAGGCAGACTTTCTCCACGATAAATCCGGTTAAATTCTTCTGCTAAAATTTGCAGCGACAGGCCGTCCGAGACAGCGTGATGCATATCCGTCATCAAAAGATGGCGCTCCGGAGCCAATCGGATCAAGGCCGCTCTGAACAGCGGTGCCCGGCTCACATCAAACGGCCGGACAAAAGAGGAAACGCATCTGTCGATGACGTTTCTCTCTTCTTCCACGTTTAAAACCGTTTCTTCGGAATAGTCCAGCTTAAAGACGATCTTGTCCGGTTCATGGATGATTTGTTCGTATTCTCCGTCCGTCTTCCGGAAAGAGGTTCGCAGCGTCTCATGCCTGGAAATCAGCGCCTGAAACGCTTTTTGAATCTTTTCGGCTTGTACCGATCCTGAAACAAGCAGGACGAAAGGCATATTGTAGGCGGCCGCCGTATCTCCGATTTCTTGGATCAGGAGCAATCTTTTCTGGCTGGCCGATACGGGATAAGCGTCCTTTTTTTCCAGAGGCCGCAGCCCGGCCGACGAGCCTGTCCCGACTCCCGCGGGACGGGACGCGGACAATCCTTCCTGAGCGAGCCTTGCTTCCAGAAGTTTGCGTTTTTCCGGCGATAGACTCGCTATTCGCTTTGATAAATCCACTTGGCGCACTCCCTCTCCTGGTCTTTACCGTCTGCACCGTTCACACCTGCTCCAGCGCTTCGATTTCCCGTAAGATTTCTTCCAGCCTGCGTAATTCTTCCAGCTCCAGCCGGATATGCTCCGCAATCTCCGCGATAGTCGGTTGCCGGAACAACTGACGCAGCTCCAGCTCGATTCCCCATTGTTCACGTACCCGGGCAACGAATAGAGACGCTTTGAGCGAGTGTCCGCCCAATTCGAAGAAATTATCGTTTACTCCCACTCGTTCAGCACCAAGAATATCGGCCCACATGACAGCTAGCTGCTCTTCGATCTCGTCTGACGGAGCAGCATAAACGGCTGCGGAAGTTTGCACGGCATCCAGGCCCAGCAGCGCTTTTCGGTCCGTTTTCCCGTTCGGCGTCAAAGGAAACTTCTCAAGCTGGGCGAATGCGGCCGGAATCATGTAATCCGGCAGACTTTGTCCGAGGAAGGTACGAATTTCCGCTGCCGGAATCTCCGTTTTTACAACAAGGTACCCCGTCAACGTATGTCCGCCTGCAGCGTCCTCCTTGGCCAGGACGACCGCTTCTTCGACAGCTTCATGACGAACGAGAGCACTCTCGATCTCGCCCAGTTCAATACGATATCCTCTGACCTTGACCTGGTGATCCAAACGTCCAAGGAACTCAAGACTGCCGTCCGGAAGCCACCGGGCAAGATCGCCTGTCTTGTACATCCGTCCTCCACCCTTGCCGAACGGGCAGGGAACAAATTTCTCGGCCGTCAGATCAGGCCTGTTCCAGTACCCGCGCGCCAGTCCTTCGCCTGCTATGCAGAGCTCGCCCGGGACTCCTGCAGGCTGCAGCCCGCCTCCGGCGTCGACGATGTAAATCTGCGTGTTTGCGATAGGTCTGCCGATATTGATGGAGTCGGCGTTTGTCAAATTCTGCACGGCAGACCACACTGTTGTTTCCGTCGGTCCGTACATGTTGAAAATGTTCAATTCCGGGAATTCCTGAAGCGAACGCAGAAGCGCAGCCGGCATAGCCTCGCCGCCGACGAGAATAGTACGGACATGCCGGAGGCTGGAAGCACCTTCCGGACTGCCAAGCAGCATTTGAAGGCGCGAAGGCGTGATTTGCAGCGTATCGATGCCCTGTCCGGCAATTAGGCCGCTGAGCGCTGCCGGTTCCGTCTGATGCAGCGTTTCCGCCAGTACGACGCTCATCCCGCAGGACAGCGGAAGCAGCGTTTCCAACACGAAGATATCGAAAGACACCGTCGTTAAAGCCAAAATTTTACGTCCTGGGACAAAATCGATTTTCTCCCGCATTCCGGTAAAAAAGTTGGAAACGGAACGGTGCTGGAGCATAACCCCCTTCGGATTTCCGGTCGAGCCCGACGTGTAAATGACGTAAGCAAGATGGCAAGGTTCACTGGTGATCCCCAGGTTGCCGCTCTCGCTTCCGTAAACTTCTTCCCTGTCAAGAGAGATAACGGTGTCCACATAACCCTGCAGATCTTTGGCCAGTGTGCCCTCGGTGAGAAGAACACGGGCTTGACTGTCTTCCAGCATGTAGGCAACACGAGCCGCCGGATAATCCGGGTCAATCGGCACATAGGCACCGCCCGCTTTCAATACGGCCAAAAGGCCGATCATCATGGACGGAGAGCGATCCGTTAGTAGCCCGACGAGCCGGTCGGGTCCGATCCCGTGGCTTTGTAACGTGCGCGCCAGCGAGTTTGCCTTTTCGTTCAGTTCCCGGTAACTGAATACCTGATCGCCGTACAACAAGGCGGGGGCGTCCGGAGTGAGGGCTGCCTGCTCTTCAAACTGTTGGTGGATCGTTTTGTCGTCGGCGAATGCTGCGGCCGTATTGTTAAAAGTCTCCACCAGCATGCGGTGTTCCCGTTCTTCCAGCATATCTATCTCGGACAGTTTGATGTCAGGATTGCGGACGGCCGCTTCCAATATGCGGAGATAATGGCCCGCAAGCCGCCGGATCGTTTCTTTTCTGAACAAGCTCGTTGCAAACTCTATCTGAAAATCGATGCCGCCGTTCTCGTTTTCTTCCGCTTGAAGGGTGAGATCCAGCTTGGATACGTCATGTCCGAAATCATAAGCCTGGAACAGTTCCCCCTGCTGGCCGATCTCTTCGATACCGAGATTTTGAAAAATAAGCATCGTGTCAAATAAGGGATTGCGGCTTAAATCACGTTTGAGTGACAACTTGTCCAAAATCGACTCAAGAGGTATCTCCTGGTTCTGAAACCCTCCAAGCGCCGTTTGCTTGACCTCTTCAAGCAGCCGGCTGAACGTTTTGTCCCCGGCAGGAAAGCTTCTCATCGGAAGGGTATTGACGAACATCCCGATAAGGGGCTGCAGATCCGCGTGCGTCCTGCCTGCGACTGGAGTTCCGACTATAACATCCTCTTGTCCCGTGTAGCGATGCAGCAGCGTATTGAATGAAGCGAGCAAAATCATATACAACGTCGCACCGGCACGGGATGCCGTTTGCTTAAGCGCCTCGACTTCGCCTGATCCGAGTGTGAAAATATATCGGTCTCCCTCGAAGCTCTGAAGCGGAGGCCGTGTAAAATCGTTCGGAAAGTTCAGGACAGGCAGCTCGCCGCTCAGCTTATCCGCCCAATAAGCTTCCTGGGCGTCCAAAACGCCACTTGCGTTTCGTTTTTGCTGCCAAACAGCGTAATCCTTGTATTGGATTTTGAGAGGGGGCAGCTCTTCTCCCGCATAAAGCCGGTTAAATTCATTCGCAATGACCGCCATGGAAACACCGTCGGCTATAATATGATGCATGTCGATTAAAAGTGCGGTGCCCCCGCAGGCTAAATCGGCCGCTCCCACCCGAATGAGCGGAACCTCCGCAAGGTTAAAGGGACGAATAAAGCCTTCGATAACCCGGTCTAGCGCCTCTTTCTCGGTCGGTGTAAGAAGGTCCTGCACGATAGCCGGTTCCTCAGGTTGGCTGCCGGTTCCGTACACACCCGCCTTATGAATCGTCGTCATTTCTACAGCGGATTTCAAAATATCCGCTAACCCTGACCCCGCCGGGAGTTCCCCGATTCCGCCTTTCTCCTCGGTCTGCGTGCTTTCGTCAAGATCGCTTAAAGATTCTTGGCCCACTACCGACAAAGTAATTTCTTCTATCTTGAAAGCAGCTTTCGGATGAATCCGTTGAACAACATCGGCTTCAATTCGTTCAAAGGAAGTACGGAGAGATTCGTGACGGGCGCTCATGTTCTCAAAAACGCTCTGCAGTCGTCCGCGTTCCAATGGAACCCGGCTGATAAGCACATGCGGGATATGGTAAGCGGTGCTCTCTTGTTCCAGCTGATCCAGAACCATTAATCTCTTTTGTGCCGATGTGACCGGATACACGGTTTGCGGTTCGGCAGGCTCGATAGCTTGGTGAGCCGAGAAGGCTTCTTTACGGATCGCTTCGGCCATCGAACGGATCGTAGGCGACTCGAACACTTGACGCAGCGGTAAATCGATTTGCAGCCGCTGATGTATTTTGGATACAAGCAAAGCCGCTTTCAGAGAGTGCCCGCCCCGGTCAAAAAACGAATCGCCGGCTCCGATGCGCTCCACTCCAAGCACATCCTGCCAGATGGCGGCAAGCACTTCCTCGGTCTCTCCTTCGGGCGCAATATATCCGTTTTCATCCCAAGCCTTGTCGGGCTCGGGAAGCGCCCTGCGATTCACTTTGCCATTGGATGTAAGAGGCATTTCCGGCAGGAATACGAAATAAGAAGGAATCATATACCCCGGAAGTTTTGCTGCAAGCGCCTCCCGCAGAAGATCCGTTTCCGGGGCAGGATCAGGGCCGCATACGAGATAGGCGCACAGCACCTTCTGTCCCTGGCTGTCGGTCCGGTCCATAACGAGCGCTTCTTTGACCATCGGATGCCCGAGCAAAGCCGCTTCGATCTCGCCAAGCTCAATCCGGTAGCCGCGGATTTTGACCTGGTGATCCAGACGTCCGAGATATTCGATATTGCCGTCCGGCAGCCAGCGTGCCAGATCACCCGTTTTGTAGATGCGTCCGGATGGGTCGAAATCAACTGACGCAAATTTTTCAGCCGTCAGCTCGGGCCGGTTCAAATATCCTCTGGCCAGACCCGTACCTGCGATACAAAGCTCACCCGCAACTCCCACAGGCTGAAGGCGGCCCGCATCATCCGTAATGTAGAGCCGGATGTTATCGATCGGTTTGCCGATCGGAACGCGGTCCAGCGCATTTTCTCCGAAGGAGCAGTCAAAATAGGAAACATCGATGGTCGCTTCCGTCGGTCCGTACAAATTGATCAGCCGTGAGCCGTTGGTCCGGTAAAAAAGCGAATTAAACCGGTTGGCCTGCTGAGGATTGAGCGCTTCGCCGCTGGCGAACACATAACGCAAGCTGGACAATGCACCCGGCTCTATCCGGCTCTCCGCATGATCGAGAAAAACGGACAACATGGAAGGCACAAAATGCATGGTCGTTACTTTGTACTTATCAATGGCTTTGGCAATCTGCGCCGGGTCTTTCTCCGCGCCCGGTTCCAGAAATACCACCTTCGCCCCGTAAGCTCCCCACCAGAACAGCTCCCAAACGGATACGTCAAAGCTGTACGGCGTTTTCTGTAAAATAACGTCTTTTTCGTCCAACGGATAACGTTTCTGCATCCAGTGAAGGCGGTTGATTAGGGCGTGGTGCTCGATCATGACCCCCTTCGGATTTCCGGTCGTGCCGGACGTATAGATAACATAAGCAAGCTGTTCCGGTCCCGATCCGCGAGACAGATTGCTTCCGTCGCCCGTCAGAAGGTTTTCCGCATCGAGCTTGACAGTCTCTATACCAGCCGGTGAGCGATCCGTCAGATGCTGCTGCGCAAGCACCAGAACAGCCCCGCTGTCGGCAAGCATATAATCGATTCTATCCTGCGGATGCGCGGGATCGATCGGCAGATAAGCCCCGCCAGCTTTTAAAATGGCCAGCAGCCCGATCATCATCTCGATAGACCGCTCACAAAGGATACCGACTACCTTATCCGGCTCTACACCCTTTAAGCGCAGCTGCCGGGCAAGACGATTGGCGCGCACGTTGAGTTCACGGTACGTAAGACGCTTCTCGCCGAAGATGACGGCGATTTTTTCCGGTGTCATGGCCGCCTGGAGTTCGAACCAGCCGTGCATCGTTTTTTCGGCGGGATAGGATGCGTCAGTGTCGTTAAAAGCGCGCAGCAGGCCGCGTTCTTCATCCGTGAGCAGCTCTATTGCCCCCAGCGTCATCTCAGGCGTTTCCGTGATCTGCCCCAGCACCTCGTAGAGATGCCCGGCAATCGCGCGGATTCCCGCCTGTTCAACACTCTCCGCATTGAAGCTGAATTTGATTTCGAGCTCGCGGCCCGGTATCACCGTCAGCGTAAGCTCGTAGTTCGTTTGTTCGAAGCCGTCCACTTCCGTGATCCGGAGGCTTTTTTGGCCTCGTTCTCCATCCGGACGCCGGCTTTCTCCGGCTTCATCCCCGTTTCCGATAAGTTCTTCGGATATGGGATAATTTTCGAACACAACAAGGTGCCGGATCAGATTATGTTTTAACGGAGACTGCGTCTGGATGTCCGCGAGCGAAAGATAAGAATACGCATTGGACTCCATCCAGCCGCTCTGCACACGGCTCAATAATGCGGCGAAACTTTCGTTCTTCTCTCCGCTGACCCGGAAAGGAATCGTATTGATGAACAGTCCTACCATGTTCTCAATACCTTTAATCTCTTCGGGCCTGCCCGAGACGACAGTGCCGAATACGACATCCGTGCTGTTGTTATAGGCTTGAAGAAGCACGCCCCAAACGGTCTGGAAAACGGTGCTTACTGTAACCTGGTGACGTTTTGCGATCAGTTCCATCTTTTGCGTAAGTGCGGCGTCGAGCTTCAATGAATGATGTTCGAGCCGGAAAGCGGATCTCCCGTTAGTCCGGCTGAATCCCGGAACCGCCGTTTCGTTTTCCAGTCCGTCCAGATACTTGTTCCAGTAAGCCGAGGCTTCTTCCCGGTTCTGATTTTCCAGCCATTGAATGAAGCTGCTGAACGGGTACACCGGTTCCAGATTGGCGCGGGTTCCGTCCCTAAGCGACGTGTAGAGACCGAAAAAGTCGTTGGCCACGATGCCGAGGCACCAGCCGTCCATTACGATATGCGGAAAACTCCATACCAGTTTGCATGTGTTTTCGCTCCATTTGAACAAAGCCAGACGAAGGGGCACATCCTTTTCCAGATCAAAAACGTTCGTCCTGTCAGTTCCGGTAAACTTTTCAAGCGCATCCGTCTTAAGAGCCTCGCTCAGGCCGGAAACGTCCTCCGTGTAGACCGCAGGCGCCTCCCTTTCCTGAAGCACGACTTGAAGGGGCCGCTCCGTTTCTTTATATACGAACACCGTGCGGAAAATATCGTATCTCTCTATAAGCAGCTGCAGGCTGCGCTGAACCAGCTCACGATCCAATACTTCTCCGACGGTAATGATATTTTGCTGAAAATAAGCTTGTGAATCCCGATCCAGCATGGAATGATACAGCATGCCTTCCTGCATCGGGGACAGCGGATAAATATCCTTAATCTTCACTTGAGACACAATTTCACTCTCCTTAAAACTTCCGGCCGTCCCGCAGGACAGCCCGGAAGCATATGTCCGCCTTAAGCGGTGAAACAGGGAGGACCAAACGTTTTTATAGTTTAAGCTTGCCGGCCAGTTGGGCCGCCATATTCTCGAACTGTCCGATGGACAGGTTCTGGTAAGTGAAGTCGGTCGGACTCTGCTCGGCGGTCTCTTTCCCGCAGCAGTGGCGAATCAGTTCCAGAAGGTGGCTCTTGAATCCGTCGGCCAGCTTTTCGACCGTTTCGGCCCGGTACTGATGACGGTTATAGTTAAAGGTTAGACGTAGGACTCCGTCCGAGACCTGCCCGTTGATATCAAACGCGAACGTTCTCTCGCTGCCGCCGCTGATTTCGTTGCCCGACGGGAAGGTAGACTGATCGAATCGTGCTCCGCCGTCATTGTCTCCGTCAAATTGCCCCAAATAATTGAAACTGATCTGAGGTTCTTCAAAAGCGAAAGGAAGCTCTCCGTGATCGATCTCTTCGGTCAAATAGCGGAGGATGCCGTAGCCGATTCCTTTGTTCGGAACACGGCGCAGCCCGTCTTTTACCAGCTTAATTTGATGCCCCATATCATCGGGACTGCTCACATCAAGCACGAACGGATACATGACGGTAAACCAGCCGACGGTACGGGATACATCCACATCCTTTAGAATTTCTTCGCGCCCGTGACCCTCGATGCTGACGGCAATTCGGGATAGTCCGCTCCATTCGCGGAAGGACAGCCCCAAAGCCGTAAGAAGCAGATCGTTGATTTCGGTGTTGTAAGCTTGCTGCGCGTGTTTCAGCAGCTTTTCCGTGTTGTCGCGGTCTAGTTCGATCTCAATGTCCCTGCCGTCTTCGACTTTATCCGATACTGCCTCATAATCGGATGGGAGCGAATCGGGCATTTGAGAACGAATAGCCGACCAATAGCTTAGTTCCGTTTGAGCGCGGCTGCTGTTCGCATATTCCGTCAGCCGAGAAGCCCATTCTCGGTAGGAATCGGTTTTGGCCGGAAGAGAAACGGTACGGCCATCCAATGCTATTGCGTACGCATCCTCCAGATCTTCCATCAGGATTCTCCAGGAAACTCCGTCCACAACCAAATGATGGATCACAATCAGCAAATGATCGTTTTCCGCGGTGCGGAACAGAGCAAGCTTCATAAGCGGACCGTGGTCCAGCGCGAATCCGCTTTGCAGGCTGTCTGCAATCGGACCGATTTCCAGAGCAGGTTCCGGCGCGAGAGTCAGATCATAGGCGTGCAGCTCGTACACCTCTCCCTCTTTCCAGTCCCGCGTTTCAGCTGTAACGCCGCCATCCTGCGACTGGCGAAATACGGTGCGGAGCGCATCGTGATGCAGCGTCAATTTATCCAAAACTCGGCGGAGCAGGTCTTCTTTCAAACGCTCTTTGCTTTTCAGCATAACGGCCTGGTTGTAGTGATGGAGGTCCGTTTGGTGACGTTCGAAAAATCTCCGCTGAATAGGAGCAAGCTCCGTCTTTCCTTGGACTATTCCTTGGTGAATGGTCCGCTGTACAGCCTGGATATAAGGAACCACCTGCTCGATCTGCGGGTGACGGAACAAATCCCGCAGCTCCATTTTGAGCCCTCTGGCGTTCAATCGCGCGGCAATCTGCAAGGCTTTGATCGAATCGCCGCCCAGCTCGAAGAAGTTGTCGCGTATGCCGATTTTTTTGATTCCAAGCACGTCCTGCCATATCTCGGCCAGCGTATGTTCCATTTCCGTTTCCGGCTGAACGTAATCGGCCGTCATCCTTACCGAACCGTCCGGTTCAGGGAGGGCTCTGCGGTTGATTTTGCCGTTGCTTGTGAGCGGCATCGCATCCAGGAAAACGAATTGGGCGGGAATCATATAATCCGGTAGTCTTTCGGCAAGCCCGACGCGAAGCTCGGAAACCGTCAGTTCCGCACCGTCCGTGCATACCAGATACGCGCACAAATATTTCTGTCCGTTTGCGTCTGTCCGGTCCAATACAATCGTTTCTTTAATTTCATCCCTGTTCAAAAGTCTTGCTTCGATTTCTCCCAACTCAATCCGGTAGCCGCGGATTTTGACCTGATGATCGATCCGGCCGATATATTCCACACTGCCGTCAGGCAGCCAGCGGGCCAGATCGCCCGTTTTGTACATCTTCGCCTCAGGACGGTGCGGAATCGGCACGAACTTCTCCGCCGTCAGCTCGGGACGGTTCAAGTAGCCCCTTGCCAACCCCGTACCGGCGAGACAAAGTTCACCCGGTACGCCCACAGGCTGGATTCGGTGTTTGGCGTCAACAATGAACAGCTCCGTGTTGTCGATAGGTTTGCCGATCGGCACCTGCTCCAGCAGCTGACCCGGCGGGCAGTCGAAATACGTCACATCGATGGTCGCTTCGGTTGGACCGTACAAATTGGCCAATATGACTCCGCCAGGTGTGCCGATCAGCCGGTCGAAACGGTTGGCGTGCTGGGCCTGAAGCGCCTCCCCGCTGGCAAAAACATAACGGAGCGAGTCTAAATCTTCCTCCTGCCCGTTTTGCTCGATATGATCCAGGAAGACGGACAGCATGGAAGGGACGAAATGCAGGGTAGTCACACGGCTTCGTTTGATTTCTTCCACAATAAGACGAGGTTCCTTCTCACCGCCGGGAGCCAGGAATACGACACGCGCGCCCTGGGTTCCCCACCAGAACAGCTCCCATACGGATACGTCAAAGCTGTACGGCGTTTTTTGCAAAATAACATCGTCACGGCCGATCGGATATCTTTTCTGCATCCAGTGAATGCGGTTCACCAGCGCCCGGTGCTCGATCATGACGCCTTTCGGATTACCCGTCGTACCCGAGGTGTAAATGACATAAGCCAGATTTCCGGGTCCTGCCGCCCCTTCGGGAGACAGCGCACTGAAATCTTCGTGATAAGACTTTTCCTCATCCAGCAGGATGCATTCATACCCGGCGGGCAGCTGCCCGGCCCATTTCGATGCGGTCAGCACGGTACGCGCTCCGCTGTCTTCCAGCATAAAGCCGACCCGGTCACGTGGATGTGCGGGATCGATCGGGAGATACGCGCTGCCGGCTTTAAGAATGGCAAGAAGACCAATCATCATTTCGGCCGATCTCTCGGTCAAAATGGCAATGACCCCGTCCGGGCGCGCACCTTTGGCGCGCAGAGTGCGGGCGAGCCGGTTCGCACGCTCGTCCAGTTCCCCGTACGTGAGCCGGTTGTCGCCGAAAACGACGGCAATCCGGTCCGGATCCTCCGCGGCCTGCTCTTCGATCCAACCATGGATCGTTTTGTTCTCCGGGAACGCCGCCTTCGTATCGTTAAACTGACTGATAATGGTATGCCTTTCCTCTTCGGTCAGCAGCTCGATATCCGCCAGATTCACGTCCGGATTGCGGACGACAGCTTCAAGAATGTTAAGGAAATGACGGCTCAGCTTTTCAATCGTATCCCTTTTAAAAAGCTTGATTGCATATTCAAACGACAAGCCGAGCCTGTCGGGGAATTCCTCGACACTTAATGTCAGATCGAATTTCGCGATTCCCATCTCGAACTCGACCGGCCGGAACGTAACCTCGTTGAACCGGAACTGGTTCATACCGGTGTTCTGGAGCACGAACATCACATCGAACAGCGGGTTGCGGCTCACATCACGGCGAAGCTGCAGACGCTCGACAACTTCCTCAAACGGGATATCCTGATTTTCGTAAGCATGCAGCGCTCCGTCTTTGACTTCCTTCAGAAAGTTGCTAAAAGACTTATCTGCGGAGGGAAAATTCCGCATCGGCAGCGTATTGACGAACATTCCCATCATCGTTTCCAAATCGGGGTGCGGACGGCCCGCCACCGGTGACCCCACGACTATGTCTTCCTGCCCGGTATATCTGTGAAGAAGAGTGTTGAAGGCAGCAAGGAGCACCATATATAAGGTCGTCCCTGTCCGGGCGCACATACGATGCAGCTCTGCGGTCAGTTCACTGCCGATTTCATAAGTCAGACTGTCGCCTTCAAAGCTCTTGATTGCCGGACGGATATAATCTGCCGGCATATCCAGAACCGGCACGTCTTCACCGCCGCCGAAAAGGTCTTTCCAGTACCCGGCTTGTTTTTCCGCCGCTCCTCCGGTGATTTGCCCGTTCTGCCACGAAGCAAAATCTTTATACTGGATGCGGAGCGGAGGGAGCGTTTCACCCGCGTATAGACGGCTGAACTCCTCGACGAACACCTCGATCGAAATACCGTCGGTAATGATGTGGTGCATGTCGGCCAGAAGCAAATGCCTTCCTTCTTCCAGCTTGATCAGCTCCGCACGAAGAAGAGGTGCTTCTTCCAGATTGAACGGGCGGATAAAAGGACGGATAAGGGATTCCAGCACGGAATCCGGCTGATTTGCCCCGTCTTGCGATCCGTCCGTGACGGCATCGGCTTCTGCCATATGGCTGCCCGCCGAGGCCGTGGCGGCTTCAGCTCGGGCTTCATGATGCCCGTTCGAGTCCAGCTCGCGGTACGAGACCCGGAAATCCAGCGCTTCCGGTTGATGGATGCGCTGCACGGGCTCCCCGTCGATCACGGCAAAAGACGTGCGGAGAGATTCGTGACGAACGACCATGGTCCGGAACGCCTCTTCCAGCCGCTCTCTGTCCAGCGGTCCTGTCATTTCCAGCGCGGCACACATGTTATAAGCGCTCTCGGCGTCTCCCAGACGGTCGATGATGAGGAGCCTTTTCTGGGCGGGCGATACAGGATGACAATCCTTCTCGCCGACGGGTTCTATGTCCGCATAGGCGCTTTCCTCCGCCCCGGCGATAAGCGGAGCCAGTCCGCGTACGGTCGGATGGGCGAAAACTTCCCGCAGCGGCACCTCGACGCTGAACTGCTTCGCTATGCGGCCGATGAGCAGCACCGCCTTGAGGGAGTGCCCGCCAAGCTCAAAAAACGAGTCGTCGATGCCGACGGTTTTGACGCCGAGCACTTCCTGCCACAGCTCCGCGAGCTGCGCTTCCGTTAGAGTGCGCGGTGCCGCATAAGCCGACACGGGTGCCGGATCGCCGCTTGGCGCAGGCAAAGCCTTGCGGTCAATCTTGCCGTTAGGCGTAAGCGGAAGACTGTCCAGCCGCACGATGTGGGCCGGGACCATGTAGCCCGGCAGTTCGGCGGCGAGCTTCTTCCGCAGCCATGCCTCATCGGCATCGCCGGCAACATACGCGCACAAATATTTGTGCCCGCTGGAATCCGTGCGGTCGGTGACAACGGCCTGCACGACTCCTTCGAGCTTCAGCAGGGCCGATTCTATTTCGCCGGGTTCGATCCGGTATCCCCGGATTTTGACCTGGTAGTCGATCCTTCCGATAAAATCCACACTTCCGTTCTGCATCCAGCGGGCCAAATCTCCCGTCCGGTACAACCTTCCGCCTCCCGCAAACGGGCTGGGGACAAACTTCTCCGCCGTCAGCTCAGGCCGGTTGAGATAGCCGCGCGCCACGGAATCTCCGCCGATGCAGAGCTCGCCCGCCACACCCGCCGGGACAGGCCGAAGCGCGGAATCCACGATGTAGAAGCGGTGATTGCCTAGCGGTCTGCCGATAGGAACGTTGCCGGATTCCGGCAGCTTGTCCGCAGCTTCCTCGTAAAAACTGGAATCGATGGCCGCTTCCGTCACACCGTAGCTGTTCATGATCCGCGTGCTTCCCGCAAAACGCTCCAACAGCGTCCCGTAATCGTGCACGCTGCAGCTGTCCGAGCTCGTAATCAGCAGCTTCAAGGCGCTGATATCCGTCCCCTGCTCATGCACGTGCTCCATAAGCGGCAAAATAAGGGCCGGGGTAGATTCAAACACCGTAATCCGATGATTTTCCAGATAGCCTGCCAGCGCGGAAGGATCGATCCGCACCTCCTGGGGACAAATAACCATCGTCCCCCCGTTCACGAATGTCCGTGCGAGATCGCCCGCAAATACGTCGAATGAAAAACTCGCGATTTGCAGAAGTTTCACATCGAATTCGCGCAGCCGGTACCCGTACCGGTATCCGAACGCAGTATTCACATAATGCCGGTGCTCAATCATCACGCCTTTGGCATTGCCCGTCGTTCCCGACGTGTAGATCACATAAGCAAGGTCATCCGGTTTATTGACCGTCTCAAGATTGCTTACCGCTTCCTCCGGGTTCAGTCCGGAAAACCAGTTCGTCCCCTCGCCTGAACCCGTAAATTCTCCCGCGCCGGGCTTCAATGCTTTTATGAAGCCATTCTTTTCCGCAGCTTCCAGAAGACTCTGTATATCGAGAACTCTTCCGGGATAATCCGCTCCGTGGAGCAGACCGGTCAGCGCTGCCTGAGTAAGCAGAACACGCGCACCACTGTCGCGGAGCATGTAGGCGATACGCTCTTCCGGATAAGTCGGATCGATCGGAATATAAGCCCCGCCCGCTTTTTGAATGGCGAGTACCGCCGTAACCATATCCGCCGAACGCTCCAGCAGAACGGCCGCCAAGCTGTCCGGCTTCACGCCCTGCCTTCTGAGAACGTGTGCGAGCACGTTAGCGCGCTCGTTTAATTCCCGGTAGGTGAGCGATGTCTCTTCGTATACGACTGCCGTTTTGTCTGGTGTCTGTGCCGCCTGCGCCTCGAAAAGCTCATGAAACGTACCTACCGGATAAGAGGCGGAGAAACCGCTCCAAACTTCCGTAAGCTCTTGGCGCTCCGGCTCCGATAAAAGAGTGAATTCGGACACGCGTTTTTCCGACTGGCTGGAAGCTTGGCCCAGAACCGTTTCCAAATGTCCTTGAATCCTCAAAATTTCCACTTCGCCGTATGTGTATCCGTTATAAGAAAGCGTGACGTTTAAAACATCTCCGTCTTCTACCTCGATATTGAAGTCATAAGGAGTCTGCTCGGCCAAATCCGCTTCCGTAATGGCGAATCCGAGCCGTTTTTCCAAATCTCCCTGCCCGATCAGCTCCTGAAGCGGATAATTTTCAAACACGACGATATGTCCGATAAGTTCCTGCTTCAAGGCCGATTGAGCCTGGATTTCCGCCAGTGAGTAATAGTCGTAACCGCGTGACTGCACCGTCTGCCGCTGAACTTCTTTCACCAACCCGGTAAACGTGCTGTCCGGCAGCAGCGGAATCCGCACGGGGACCGTATTAATGAACAAGCCCACCATCCGCTCGATGCCTTCAATCTCCGGCGGTCTTCCCGATACGACAGTGCCGAAAACGACATCTTCGCTCCGGTTATAGCGTCCGAGAATCAGCGACCACGCAGCCAGAAACAAGCTGCTGACCGTCGCCCCGCTGCTTTCCGCAATGCTGCGGAGCTGGCGGGCCGTATCCGCTCCGACGGTAAACTTCCGCTCCGAGAGCAGATAGCCTCTGCCGGCCGGTGTCACGGAATTACCAGGCAATCCGGACGGTTCTTCCAAGCCTTCCAGAAGCCCTCTCCAGTAATCCGACGCGGCCGCCTGATCCTGTTTTTGCAGCCATTGCACATAGCTGCTGTAGGGCCGGACCTCGGAAAGAGTTGCCTCCCTGCCGTTTCTTTCGGCTTCGTAGTAATTCAGAAGCTCTTCGAGCACGATGCCAATGCACCAGCCGTCCATAATAATATGGTGAAACGTGAAAAGCAGCGTGTATTCCTGCGAGCCGGTCCGAAGGACGGTTAACCGCACCAGCAGTTCTTTGCTTATGTCAAAAGGACGGTTTTTATCGGCTTGGATAAACGATTCAAGCTTCGCGTCCCGCTCACCATCCCGTAACCCGGCCAAATCCTCGAATACGACGGAAGCTTCCCGGTCTTTGAATACGATTTGCCGGGGTTTCGCGACATTTTTGTGATACATATTCGAACGGAGCGGTTCATGCCGCTTTACAAGAAGGCCAAAACTCCTTTCCAGCGCCTGCACATCCAGATCCCCGCGTATGGACAGCCGCACCTGCTCCAGGTAGGCATGCGACTCGGGATTCATCAGCGCATGAAACAGCATACCTTCCTGTAAAGGTGTCAAATGGGACATTTTCTCAATTTCCAGCCCTTTACTCATCCGTAATTCCCCCTCTGCAACCCTTATACGCTCTCGTAAAACTGTTTGATGTCCTCGAATTCGTCGAGATCGAGATCGTTTGCCCCGACATCGGCAGGAGTCAACTCCCGCTCGGTTTTGGACTGGCAGTGACGGAGCACTTCATACAAATTTTCTTCCAGGCGATGAAGCAGGTCCGATGCAGTCTGTTCCGTGTACGCATGACCGTTATAATCAAGACGAAGGGTGAGGGCACCCGATTCGAGCGTGCTTATCAGATACCAGCCGTACTCACGTGCCGCACGTAAATCACCTGTAATTCCTTCACCCGCGTTTAGCGGATCAAAATAAGGAGATACGGGAACGGAAGGCTCGCGGTGAACGAAACCGATCGGCGGATGTTTCCGGGCCGCGGTTCCTTCTTCCTGCTGCCGTGAGGACGCAAGATCGTACAAGGCCCCATATCCGATGCCTCCGTCCGGCACCTGACGCACTGATTCTTTAACCTGCTTAAGATAGCCAGCCAGATCGTCGGTAAACGAGTTGTCGAGCACCAGCGGATACTGCGTATCGAACCAGCCCACTGTCCTCGAGAAATCCAGCTTTTTGTCTGCGCAAAGCTTTCTGCCGTCTTCGGTCAATTCGATGAGGAAGCGATTGAGGCCGGCCCAGTTCCCAAATGTCTTGCCCAGAGCGGATAAGATCGCTTCACGGGCATCCATCGAATAAATATCTTTCACCCCGGTAAGCAGCTCGCTCGTCTTATCCGCCGGTATAACTGCACAGACCGAGTTTCGCAGCGGGGGAAGTCCCGCCTCGTGTTCTCTATCAACCGGAACGGCCCATTCGCCGGAGGCGGCAGCCGAAGCCCAATATTCGCGCTGAGTCTGCACCTGTTTATTCTCCGCATATTTTCTCAAATGCTCTGCCCAAGTCAGGAAAGCATCGGTTTTAAGAGGCAGCGAGACGTTTTCTCCTTTAACTAACTGTCCGTACACGGTATCCAAATCTTCCAAAATTACAGCAAAAGAAGTGTCATCGGTAATAAGGCGGTGAATCGCAATCAAGAGATAATCACCTTCGCCGGTCTGGAAAAGCACGCCTCTCACTAGCGGGCCTTCTTTTAGAGAGAGACCCGATTCGATCTCTCTGCTTTGCCGCTCAACGGACGCTCGGACATCAGACTTGTCCCCGCTTAGACGAATGACACTCAGTCCCGCAGGTTCTTCCGTCAGAGAGCGGTGCTCCAGCTTCAACTCCCCTTCTTTCAAAACGGCACGCAGACGAAGGGCGTCATGCTGCTCCAGCACTCTGTCCCATGCCGAACGGACATGGTCTTCCTCCAGACCCGCTGCCGAGAACAGCAGCGCCGAAAGCGACGAGTCGGATTCGTAACCGCCCTGTTCGAAAAACCGGTTCTGTACAGGTGTCAGCGCCACTTCTCCCCCGACGTGTCCTTGCGCGATTTCACGGACGGACGACGTCACGTACGCGCCGAGGTCCCCGATGGACGGATGCTCGAATAGCTGCTTGATGTCCAGGGCATATCCTTCCGCCCTCATGCGGGCCACGACCTGAATGCCTTTGATCGAATCTCCGCCAAGGAGGAAGAAATTGTCGTGTATCCCGATGCCGGTCCGGCCCAGCACATCCTGCCACACGCCGGCCAGCGCTTCCTCCACTTCGTTGCGGGGAGGAGCGTACTCCACATCCGGACGGAACAGATCATCCGGCTCGGGAAGCGACTTCCGGTCGGTTTTGCCGTTAGGCGTAAGCGGAAGCTTGTCCAGGAATATAAAGTGCGAAGGGACCGAGTAGTAAGGCAGCTGCCTCGCTAACTGCTCCCTGACCTCCCCCGCGCTTAGAACGGAATCCGGCTTCGGCACGACGTATCCGCACAAAACGGCCTCGTGTCCGCCGCTTGCATGGACCTTAACGGCCGCCTCCTGGACGGAAGGGAGCTTGATCAGAGCATTTTCTATCTCCCCGAGCTCGATACGGAAGCCTCTTACCTTCACCTGATGATCGATCCGGCCCAGAAACTCCAGGTTCCCGTCCGGCTTCCAGCGGGCAAGATCCCCCGTTTTATACATCTTTGTTCCCGGGTCAAAAGGATTGGGCACAAATTTCTCCGCCGTGAGATTTTCACGCTTCCAATACCCCCGCGCGAGTCCTTCTCCGGCTATGCACAATTCGCCCGGCACACCGACAGGCTGCAGGTTCGAATTTGCATCGACGATATATACCTGCGTATTGGCAATCGGCCGCCCGATATCGATCCTGGCTGCCCCGGTCAGCTCCCTGACTGCGGACCATACGGTCGTTTCGGTCGGTCCGTACATGTTGTAGATCTTCAGCCCGTCAAGTGATTGCAGCTGCTCCAGCAGCGCATGCGGCAGGGCTTCGCCGCCGACCATAATGTCCTTTACGCCGGCCAGCGCCTTCTTGCCTTCTTCGCTGGCTAGCAGCATCTGCAGACGGGAAGGCGTCATTTGCAGCATATCGATTTCTTGAGAGCGGATGAGCTCACCCAGAGCTTCTGCTTCAAGCTGATGCTGGCGGTCCCCGATGACGACGGTCATTCCCGTCAAGAGCGGTACGAGGGATTCCAGCACGAATATGTCAAACGAGATGGTCGTTAGCGATAAGATCTTTTTGTCCGGACGGAAGTCAATCACTTCTCTCATCCCGGTTACGAAGTTCATGACGGAACGATGCGGCAGCATGACGCCTTTCGGATTTCCCGTCGATCCCGACGTATAGATGACGTAAGCGAGATGCTTGGACTCTATGCCTACAGCATCCAGATCGGCACCCTCGTTCTGGTAGATGTCGTCCTCATCAAGGAACAGGACGCTGCCATCGTAGTCCAGGCCTTCGATCAGACTGCGGCTGGTCAGCAGAACTCCTGCTTCACTGTCCTGGAGCATGTAGAGTACACGCGCCGGGGGATAGTCCGGATCGATCGGCACATAGGCTCCCCCCGCCTTCAGCACCGCCAGCTGCCCGATGATCATTTCGGCCGACCGGGGCATCATGAGGCCGACAAGCTTGTCCGGCCCTATACCAAGCTCCCGCAGCTTCCGGGCAGCGGCGTCGGCGCGTTCGTTCAGTTCCCTGTACGTCAAGCTCCGGTCTCCGAAAACAACGGCCGCAGCTTCCGGCGCTTTCGCAGCCTGCTCCTCAAATGCCTTGTGGACCGGTACATTCATAGGGAACTCCGCTGCCGTGTCGTTAAACCCGGTGATCAAATCCTCCTTCTCCGGAGCCGTGAGCATTTGGATTTCGCCAAGCGGAATATCCGCCGAATAGGCAATCGTCTCCAGGATGGCCGAATAATGCCGGGCCAGACGCTCCACCGTTTCACGCGCGAACAGATCCGTGGCATACTCCCACGTAAACAGCAGCCCGTCTTTTTGCTCCGTAACGTGCAAAGAGAAATCAACTTTGGAGATGCCGGTGTTAAACTCTCCCGGCTTGAAGGAAAGCCCGCCGGTTTTTACAACGTCCGTACCTACATTTTGCAGGCTGAAAATGGTATCAAAGAGAGGGTTGCGGCTTAAATCCCGCACCAACTGAAGCTTCTCGACAATTTCCTCAAACGGATATTCCTGGTTCTCGAACGCCGCGAGAGACCCGCGCTTCACCTCTTGCAAAAATTGTCCGAAAGCCAAGGAAGGCTCGGGCTTGCTGCGGATCGCCAGCGTATTTACGAACATCCCCGCCATACTCTCCGTATCGGCGTGTCTTCTTCCGGCGGCCGGCGTTCCGACAATGATGTCCTCCTGACCCGAGTATTTGGCCAGCAGCACGTTATAAGCGGCCAGCAGCACCATGTACAGCGTCGTTTCCTTATCCTTCGCCAGACTATACAGCGCCTCCGTCAATTTCCTGTCCGGAAGCTGAACGAAGCTGTTCCCTTTAAAGCTTTGGGAAGCCGGGCGCGGATAATCCGTCGGCATCTGAAGGACGGGCAGCTCGCCTGCCAGCGTCTGGAGCCAAAAAGCTTCCTGACTGCCGAATTTCCCTTGCGCCAGCTGACCGTTCTGCCATACCGCAAAATCTTTGTAATGCACATTCCGTGGAGGCAGGAGCCTGCCTTGATAAATCTGGATGAACTCGTCCAGCAGCACGGCCATGGAATATCCATCCGCTACGGCATGATGAACATCAATCAGCAGAACACTGCCGCCCGTTTCCAGCTCGAACAGATGAGCACGGAATAAAGGAGCTTGTCCGAGATCAAACGGCCGGACGAATTGCCGCTGCAGCTCCTCCATCTCTTCCGCCCGTACTGTCGATACGGGAACATCCAGCTCCGCTTCCTCGGCGATTTTTTGCACCACTTCACCGTTTTCCAGCCCAAAATAGGTCCGAAACGATTCATGCCGAGCTGACGCCTGCCGAAGGGCCCGGATTAGCCGCTCCCTGTCGACTTCCCCTTCTATAAAAAGTCGTCCCGGTACGTTATAAGCCGTTCCTCCGCCGCCCAACTGATCAAGGACGTACATCCTTTTTTGAGCGGAGGAAACCGGATAAGACTTTTCCTGCGGAACCGGCTGAATGGACTCGAAATCTTGTCCGGAACCGCCCGTGATGTACTGCTCCAGCTCCCCGACCGTTTGCAGGGCAAAAAGCTCGCTCAGCGGGATATGAACACCGAATTCTTTGTTTATCCGTGAAAGAATAACTGTCGCTTTTAACGAATCTCCGCCCAGCTGGAAAAAATTATCCCCGGTATTTATATGAGCGGCACCGAGCACGTCTTTCCAGATCGCAATAAGCTTATCCGTCGCGCTGCCCTGTAAGTTTTGTTTGCCGGGTATCGGCAAATTGCCGCCGGAAGGCGCAGGCAAGGCCGTAAAATCAATCTCTCCATCCGGCAGCAGAGGCAGCTCCGCCATCGGAATCAGGTACCGTGGAATGGCATAATCCGGCAAGGTTTCATGCAGCAGCGAAAACTTTTCTATTTCTTTCCATATTTTTGAAGGGTTAGCAACAACGTAGGCCGTCATATAGTCGACTGTTTCATTTTCAGGGTGGAAATGAGCCGTTACGGCGCATGCTTCAAGACGAAGCGTATGCAGCAAATGCTCTTCGATCTGATCCAAATAAACTCGGTGACCGCGAACAAGAACAGAGCGCGATGTTTTCCCTAGCCGTTTGATCGCCCCGCTGGCGTAACTGTAGGCCCATTTCCCGGTACTCGTGAAACGGTTGGACGGGGATTCCACCTTCCTGCCCGAAACCGCGTAGACTTCGCCGATCGTTCCGGGTGGAGCCGGATACTTGTAGGCGTCCAGAATACACTCGTAGTTCCCGTTCTCATCAGCGTGAAGAGCCCATCTGGCCCACACCCTCTCGCTTTCCTCCGCACTGAGAAGGGACAGCTCGGGCAGGCGCTTATCGCTCCCATCGGCGATCGATTCAAGCAATCGAATGAAATAGCGGGACCAGGTTTCAACCGTTTCTGGCTGGAAGAGGTCCGCATTGTAATCGAAATCGAGTCTCAGCTCTTTTGAAATTTCCGTCACGTTCAGGAAAAGCTCGTACTTGCAGTAAGCCGGATCATGGACGAGCAGCTCCGTATCGAGCCCGTGAAAATCGAGCTTGGGCAGCGGACGATCCATATTGAATACGGCCGTAAGGACAGGCAGATTGCGAAGCCCACGCTCAGCCAGCGCCGCAAAGCTGTATGCCTGATAGGCGTCCAGCTCGTTCATTCTCTGTTTGACAGACCCCGCATAAGAGGCAAAGCTCTGTTCAGAGGATGCCCTGCTAAGAACAGGAAGCAGATTGACGCAGTTCCCCATCAGAAAAGGAGCTTCCATCTGCGCCTGTCCGGCCGTCGGAACCCCGACGGTAATATCGTTTTGCCCCGTTAACCGGTGCAGAAAAAGATGAAATCCCGAAAGCAGCGTCACAAAAAGACTGCTTCCGAGCTTTATGCTGGTTTTTTTCAGTTCTTGGACGAGCGTGGCCGGCAGTACGGCCGTATGCCTTCCGCCCTTTGAAGTCGGAAGAATCGTTCCCCGGACGGGGGAAGGAAGCTCGACTACAGGCATCTGCTTCTCAAAAAGTCCGTTCCAGTAAGCGGCCGCTTGAGCGCTTTGCGGTTTTTCCAGCTGCTCGGACTGCCAGGCGGCATATGTTCTGAATGGTGCCGGTTCCGGCAGGCGGTAAGCCTCCTGACGGACAAGAGCGGAATAAATCCGCTCCAGCTCCTGTACGAACAATGCCATAGACCATCCGTCGGCAATCAGGTGATGGAAAGTGAACACGGCCGTATGAGACTCAGCCGATGTACGGAGAAGGCGAACCCGGAACAACGGTGTCTCCCGCTCCAAATCGAATGGCGTCTGGCTCTCGCGATGAAGCCAGGCCCCTATTTGACGCTCCTGTTCCGTTGAATTTAAACCCGCCAGGTCTACGACCGGGACTTTCACATCCAAAGAATCCCGTACGATCTGGGTTTCGCCGTCCAAGCTGATGACGAGACGAAGAGCTTCATGTCTGCCGGCGATGAGCCGGACTGCCTGCTCGAACGCATCGGCCCGCAGCGCTCCGCGAAACCGCAGAAGAGCGGTTTCGTGGAGCGACGGGGAATCTTTGCGGTTGGAGACGGAGGCGAACCAAAGCTGCTTCTGGTCGGGAGTCAGCGGAAACGCTTCTCCTTGACCGCTTTCAGTCAGCCGGCCCGAAGGAAGCTTGCGGCCGGAAGGATTGTCATCGTCCGGAGACGGGTCCCGGTCGGGTAGAAATCCGCCTTTCCGCAGTTCGCCGACGCTTTCTTTAACGGCCTGCACAATGCGTGCGATATCTTCTTCCGAGTGGGCGGTCGATAAGAAGCAGTTGCGCCCCTCCCAGATGTAAATGCCTTTATCGAGCATGTGATAGTAAAACAGCTCCAAGTCGCCTTTGAGCACGAAGCGGAACAGCGAACCGAAGTGTACCACTTTGATCGGCACGCCTTCCCCGCCGAAATATGTGTTCAGCTCTTCAGCGAACCGTGCCGTGCGCGCATTCAAGTCCGCCTGGATTTGACCTGCCGAGGCTTCCAGGTGATTCAACACGGCAAGGGAAGCGGCCATGGCCAGCGGATGGTGGCAGAACGTGCCCGCCACGAACGTTCTCCGGTGTTCGTTCTGCGGGAAAGAATCGTCGCCGAATTTCCAGGTTCCGCCGTCTATGCCGTCCATGTATGCCGAAGAACCTGCCACGATACCGATCGGCATGCCTCCGCCGATGACTTTGCCGTACGTGACGAGGTCCGCTTTAATGCCGAACCATGCCTGGGCGCCGCCCGGATGCAGACGGAAACCGGTAATCACTTCGTCGAAGATGAAGGCGGTGCGGGACTCGTTCGTGATACGGCGGATTTCTTCCAGGAAAGCTTTCGGCTGAAAATCCGGCCGGCGGCTTTGCACCGGCTCGACCACTACGGCGGCGAGCTCATGAGCGTGCGAACGGATGTATTCGAGCGAGTCCTCGCTTCCGTAATTGAGCACGACTATGTCGTCGACCATATTTTGCAGAATGCCCGGAGCCAGCGGAGTCGAATGCTCCTTGTTCGTTCCGGCGCTTCCCAGTGCAAGCACTCCGTCGAACGTACCGTGATAGGAACCGGCGAAAATTACGACTTTGTCGCGGCCTGTTGCCGCACGGGCAAGCCTCAAGGCAACCATGACGGCTTCCGTGCCGGAATTGTACAGCGCGATGCGTTCTACACCGGTCATTCTGCAGATGGATTCGGCAACCTGGCCAGCCAGATTGGACATCGGTCCCACGCACATGCCGTTCGCAAGCTCTCTTTCGATCTTTTCGCGAACGAACGAAGGATTATGCCCGAACAGATTCACGCCGAATCCCATCGTCAGATCGACATACTCGTTGCCGTCGAGATCCCACAGCTTGGAGCCTTCCGCGCGTTCCGAAATAATCTGGTATACCATTTCCTTCAGAAGCGGACGGAATCCGGCGACGTTGCGGTTATTCGCGTACACGTCACGGTACTGCTGGGTGTAAGCTTTCGTGCGTCCCGTCCGTGCCGTGTACCGCTCAATCAGCTCGCGAACATGCTTTTCCTGTCTCTGCGACAGCGATTCGCGGGCTTTCAGATCCAGCGCTTTATAAGGGACGTAAGGCTTCGGCTCTTCGCCGTTTCCCTGTAGAGCCGCGGGTCTCGTTTCGACGGCTGCGGCGACTTCCCGCGTCGTTCCGGCATGCGGCCGGGCAACAGGCTGTGCAGACGGCGCCGCTGCGACTCTTGCGTCAGGAGACGGGCCGGGCACGGCTGCGGGCTGTACGGGCAGCGGCGCTTGTACAGCCGGACGGCTGCCAAGCACTTGCAGCTGCTGTGACATCAGCTGAAGCTGCTGCTCCAGGATGCGTTCGACCGCGGAAGATGCCGGGCTTCCGGCAATACTTGCGACCGGACCTGGCGCTGCTGCTGCCACTATCTGTCCTTGTGCACCCGCAGCGGCGTATTGTTCGCTGTAGCCGTACGGCTCCGGAAGAGCAGTCCGCTGGGAAACGGCGGCCGCTGCCTCTGCGGTTGGCGCCTGCACGGCGGCTTCGGACCGGACAACGGATACGGGTTCGGTCTGCGGTACCCGTTCGACGATATAAGCCGTGAGCAGGTCCAGGTTCGTGAGGGACTCAAAGAAATCGCTCATGGGAACATCCAGTCCGAACGCGTCTTTAATGCTGTGGCGGACTTGGGATAAATTGATGGAGTCGAGTCCCAGCTCCAGGAAATGCGTTTGAGGCTGAAGCTCTTCCCTGCTGAGCTGCGATACGTTGCCGATCATCTGGATCAGCGTTTGACGGACGGAATCGGCGTGACGGGCGGAAACGGTTTCCGCCTGAAGCTGTTCGTTCACCACACTCACCTGCTCCTTTGCGGATAAATAGAGTTCCGGCTGAGCCGTCGGCGCTGTATGCGGAGGTTGCGCCGCAGATGCTGCCTGTCCGGCCTTGACGGGAACGTCGATCCAGCATCTTTTGCGCTGGAACGGATATGTCGGAAGGGATACTTTTCGGAATGAGCTTTGGGCATACAGGGCCTTCCAGTCTATGGAAGCTCCCTGGACATACTGCCGGGCGAGTTCCTGCACAGCTTCCGGCACAAGATCGGCGAGATTCCCCGGCTGCGTGTATTGGTGCGTCTGAGTGCTGTCCGTTTTGCCGATATAAACGCCGTCCGAACCTTTGCCTTCCCTGTGAAGGCGCTGCAGTTTCTGCATTAATTCGGCTCCGTCCGCCGCCGTCACCGCCAACCGGTAGGTCAGATGGCTGCGGCCCGTGCTCGCCGTGTAACATACGGCCGGCATGTCAAGCTCGTCCGTTCCGGCAAAAAGCTTGTCGTAGTCCCGGATAAGCTCCTGCAACCCCTCTTCTGTCTTGGCCGACAGGGTGAGCAGCAGCGGAACGCCGCTTTCGGAACCTCCGTTATCCGCAGAAGCCGCCGGCGTGACTTCCGGAGCTCCGTTGTACTCTTCCAGCACGACGTGGCAGTTGGTTCCGCTGAAGCCGAACGAACTGATTCCGCATCTTCTCGGAACGCCGTCGGTCACCCATTCTTTTAAACGGTTGTTCACGTAAACCGGTGATTCCTCGAAGCTGATTTTCCGGTTCGGCACCCGGTAATGAACGGACGGGGCAATCTGCTTATGCTGAAGGGAAAGCACGGTTTTGATCAATCCCGCGATACCGGCCGCTTCATACAAATGTCCGATATTGGATTTTACCGTGCTGATGGCACAGAATTGTTTGCGCTTCGTCCTTCTGCGGAAAGCTTTCCCGATTCCGTCGATTTCGACCGGATCGCCGAGTTTGGTGCCGGTTCCGTGCGCTTCGATATATGTCACCGTCTCGGGATCGATCCGCGCATTGCGCCACGCCTGGGAAATGACATCCGCCTGGGAGGACGCGTTCGGAGCCGATATGCCCACGGTGCTTCCGTCTTGGTTAATCGCGCTTCCCTTGATCACCGCAAGGATGTTGTCCTTGTCTTTGATCGCTTTGCCGAGAGGTTTCAGGAAAACGACGCCCACGCCCTCACCCCAGCCGGTGCCGTCCGAACTGTCGTCGAAAGCTCTGGCACGGTCGTCGGAGGACTCCATGCCGATACCCGCCTTAAGCGGCAGCAGAATGGTTTTTACGCCGCCCGCCAGCGCCATGTCGCAGTCTCCGCTCAGAATCGCTTTGCAGGCCAGATGAACGGCGACCAGCGAGGACGAGCATGCAGTGTCCACCGTAACGGCAGGTCCTTTAAGATCAAGCAGATACGAAATCCGGCTGGAAATGATCGAAGACAAATTTCCGATCGCGAAATTCGGCAGAGAAGCCGGAGACACTTCGGACAGCAGCCGCTCGTATTCGAAGCTGGTTTTCGAAAATCCGACGTAAACGCCTACTCGCCGGCCGGAAAGATTGGAGCCGCCGTAGCCGGCATCCTCGATTGCGCTCCATACGGTTTGCAGGAAAAGCCGCTGGTTCGGGTCCATCAGAGAGGCTTCCCTAGGCGTCAGCTTAAAGAACGAATAGTCGAACGTATCGATTTCGTCCAGATAGCCGCCTTCCGCCATCGACAAATCGCGGCCTTCCGTATTCAAATGAGAAATGAACGCTTCGGCATCCTTTCTCCTTTTCTCGCCATACGGGGCGATACAGTCGCGTCCCTCGGAGATGTTCGTCCAGAACTGCTGAAGATTATCCGCCTGCGGAAACTTTCCGGACATTCCGATAATCGCGATATCCCCGTCGGTTTCCGGAGCTGAAGCGCCCGGGCTCTGGCCCTGCTCAAAGTCTTCGGCCGTTTCCCCCTGCGCAATAAAAGCGGCAAGTTTTGAAATCGTCGGATAAGAGAAAAAGTCCGTCACGGAAACTTGAACGCCAAGCTGCGTTTCAAGCTCTTCCACGATTTGAACGAGCTGGAGGGAACTGGCCCCGATATCGAAGTAACTCTCGTCCGTATCGACTTCCTGGACCTGTAAAATTTGCTTGACGATGGCCAGGAGCTTTTGCTCCGCTACGCTGCGCGGAATGACGGACGCCCGCGCACGCTGCTTTTCCTGCTCCCAAATTTCCTGGAGCCCCGCAAGCGTCTCGTCGAATTTACCGGCCGTATAGTCTTGGGCAAGCTTGTAGCGCTGCACTTTTCCGCTGGTCGTTTTCGGAATGCGCCGGATGGGGAGAACCGCTTGAATGTCCCACCCTCCCCGAAAATTCAAGTGACCTTTGAGCCGTTTGGCCAGAGGGGCGAAATCTTCGAGTTTTTTCGTGTGCATCACAAAAACGATAATCCGGTCCTGGCGGGCCGCCGGGTCGTAAGCGCCGCAAACGGCTACTTTGCCGAGCTCCACGCCTTCCACTTCTTCCGCAACGCGTTCGATGTCGTGAGGATACACATTTTGCCCGTTCGCAAAAATGATATCTTTGGCCCGGCCCGTAATCACAAGCCGTCCTTCGCGCATAAAGCCGAGGTCGCCGGTGATGAGCCATCCGTCCGGAGTCATAACCTTGGCGGTCGCCTCAGGGTTGTTGTAATAGCCGGCCGTCACGTTCATTCCGCGGATTTGTATATTGCCGATCACATAATCGTCCAGCGGCCGGTTCTCGTCGTCGCAAATCCGGATGTAACTGCTCCGCAGCGGATAACCGACGTCCACAAACGTCAAGCAGCGGTTGTCCGAAGCATCGATCTGGACCACCTTTTCGCCGATGTTCAGGTGCTCCCGGTCCAAATGAAGACGCCGGAAATTTTCTTCCAGTGGCGGGAGAGACATTCCTACGCTTGCCTCAGCCATGCCGTAAACGGTGAACATGGCCGTACTTCTCAGGCCGTGTTTGCTCATCGTCTCCATAAACACGTCGCAAAGCTCGCTGGATATCGGCTCTGCCCCGTTATAAATCAAACGCAGCCGGGACAAGTCCCAGTCCGCCGCATTTTCCGGTTTGTACTGCGCCAGGAAAAATTTGTACCCGAAGTTAGGCGAGCAGGTTTGGGTAACCTTATGCTCCGACGCTTTCTTCATCCACAGAGACGGACGCCGGATGAACAGAGCGGTCGGCATAATCAGCTGCCTGGAGTTAGCCATGACGCAGGTCAGATGAAAAGCGATCAATCCCATATCATGCGTAAGCGGCATCCAGCCGAGATAGGCATCCTTTTCTCCCATCTCCGTTTCAACGGCCATATCCCGCGTGTTGTAAATCAGATTTTCGTGGGTCAGCATGACCCCTTTCGGATCGCCCGTCGAACCTGACGAAAACTGGATAAACGCCAGATCGGATGCTTTAGACTCGTGAATAACCCCCTTATCCCCAGTGGAATAATGTACTTTATCGCTAAAAAGTGACGCTTCCCTGACTTTTTCGAACACATCCTCTTTACCATTTTGAAGAGCGTATTTTTCCAGATGCTCCAACGCTTTTCCTTCGGTAATCAAGTAAGGATTGTTCAGCGTATCCCATATCTTAAACAGCTTCATCTTGTGCTCGTCATTATTGCCGACCGTTACCGGTACCGGGATAATTCCCCCCAGCAGGCATCCCCAGAACACATTCAGAAAAGACCTGTTATCGTCGATTTGCATAAGAAGCTCGTCGCCTGCCTTCATGCCCGAGCTTTGGAGATGGTGAAGGACGCCAAGCGCGTCTTCAAGCAGTTCCCCGTAAGTAATATTTTCTTCGTTCTGGTCGCCGTTAATAAAGGTAATGCCTCTGGAGTTTTTGTCTCCCCTGTCCCGGATAACGTCAATCAGTGTCTGAAATTGTTCCACCTTCATCCCTCCGCAGTTATCCCTGTGTTACAAGTTTTTTTGTAAAAGAGCTGGTTAACAACCGGCGAATCGTTTCGTTTTGTTCCTTGTCGGATACCTTCTTTGTCCGAAGCACCCGGTGTACACATTCAAGTACATCCTGCCTTAACCCGTAGGCATCCCGGACGGAACCGCCGCTTTCCGTGTAAGCATTCAGCATCTCACGCACGCGTCTGACCGGTTCCAGTACTCCCTGTGCGTACTCTTCCTCGTTCCAGTTCGCATTGGGCGCCGAAACCGCGGCGGAGTAGCCTTCCTCGATAAACAGCCGGACCGGATACAGCTCCGCCAATTGCTCCGCATCCGCCTCGCGTTCGTAAGCGTAGGGCCGGATCTGCTCCGAGCTGTCCCGGGTCAAGTTTTTCAGAACCGTTCGCGGACCTAATTCAACAGCTAATTCAATGCCTTCTTCCGCTAAAAATTGTACTGTTTGCAGCCACTTAACCGGTGTCGTCATCTGATCGACAAGACCTCTGCGGATAGCTTGCGCATCCGGGTACGGAAGGCCCGTCGTATTGGAAATGACCGGCCAGCGGCCATCCCTGAATGTGACGTTGTTCAGCGCTTCTTCCAGACTTTCCGCTGCCGGCTGCATGAGCACGCTGTGAAACGGTCCGCTCACCGCGAGCCGGGTCACTTCGACGCCCAGGCGCTCCAGCTCTTCCGCCGCGCTCGCCACGGCGTTCCGGTGACCGGAGACGACCAGCTGGCTGCCGGAATTGTACCCGGCAATGGCCGCCGGCTGCCCGGCCGCAGAATATCTGCGGCACAGCTCCTCCAGCATGAGCTGATCGTTCGTGCGGACGGCGATCATGGAGCCGATGCCGGCTTCCGCCGCTTCCTCCATGAACTTGCCCCGCTGAATGACCAGCCCCAGCGCCTCCGCAAACGAGAGGACGCCGCTGCTCACCAGCGCGGAGTATTCGCCGAGGCTGTGCCCGGCCGAGTATCGGGGTTCGAGCCCGATCTCGTACAGGTAAACCCGGCTTGCCAGAACGCTTGCCGTCAGCAGCGCGGGCTGCGTGAAGGACGTTCTGGAGAGCCGGGCGGCGCTTCCTTCGAAGCACAAAGCCTTCATATCGTAACCGGCGACATCACTTGCTTCTTCAAACAATGCTTTTGCCCCGTCAAAACGGGCATACCAGGCGGACCCCATGCCGACATACTGAGAGCCCTGCCCGGGAAATAACCAGGCGGTATTAACCATGCCCCGCTCCTTTCTTACGCATAAAAAGATGAGGTACGGATTCCCAGGGAAGCATGAAGAATATCCACGATTTCTTTCTGGAAATCATTGATGAAAAAATGCCCTCCGTCAAACGAATGAGCCGTAAAAGCGCCCGTCGTATGACGCTTCCAGTCGAGCACATCCGTTTCTTCCACCTTATCCCGCTTGCCCGCCAAAACCGTCATGGCGCAGTCCAGCTTCGCTTTCTCGGTATAAGCGTATGTTTCGACAAGCCGGAAATCCGCCCGGAGAAGCGGTAAAAACAAATTCATTAGTTCAGAATTTTCAAACAATTGCGGAGGGGTTCCCCCCAACTCCGCAATCTTTGTTTTAAACAGTTCCGGCTCCAACCCGTGCAGAGGAGGCTCTGTCCGCTGTATATGCGGAGCCATCCTGGCCGCCGCGAAAAAATGAAGCGGGCTTTGTCCGTACTTTTCCCTAATGCGGTGGATAAGTTCAAAAGCGATCAGGCTGCCCATGCTGTAACCGAAAAAAGCGGTCTGATCCTTGTCGAGATAAGGTTCCACAACCGGCAGAAGATCATTTACGGCCGCGTCCACGTTCTCGTAATAAGACTCGTTAATGCGCCTTCCCCGGCCAGCCAATTCAAGCGGGACCAGTTCAATGCCCGGACCCAGCAGTGGCTTCCACCTTGTGTAAATTACCGACGATCCGCCCGCATAGGGCAGACAAAACAAGAAAATCTTTTTCATGCTGTCACCTGCCCTATTTCGTATCCGTTTTGTAAAGTGCTGCGGAAGGCGGCTAATCGTCAAACCGGCTCAAGCGTCGCTTCCTTGTGCGCGGACTGTCCGGTCTGCTCGAAATAAGCGGCAAGCGCTTCTTTGACGATCGCGCAGCCCTGCTCCAGCAGCTCGAAATCAATCGTCAACGCGGGCATCAGCTTCACCACAGTGTCGTTTCTTCCGGACCGCTCGATGATGAGGCCCCGGTCATAGCAGCGGGAAGCCACGAATTTAGCTGCCTGCTCGCCGCCTTCCAGTCCGCCCAGATCGATTCCCCAGATCAGGCCGAGTCCGCGGACCGTGATGGCCGGGTGCAGGGGAACGATTTCTTTTTGCAGAAAGTCGCTGACCCATGCTTCCTTCTCCTTCACGGCTTCCTCCAGGTTCGAAGAAATTCTGAACTCCAGTGCTGCCGTAGCGCCGACGAAAGCAAGCTGGTTTCCGCGGAACGTCCCGTTGTGCTCGCCCGGTTGCCATACGTCCAGCTCCGGCTTCAGGAGAAGAAGCGACATCGGAAGCCCGTACCCGCTTATCGATTTCGACAGTACGACAAGATCCGGCTGAATTCCCGCCCGTTCGAACGAGAAGAACGATCCCGTGCGTCCGCAGCCGACCTGGATATCGTCAACGATGAGAAGAATGTCATGCGCTTTGCACAAAGCGCTCAGACGCTTCAGCCACTCTACCGGAGCCACGATTACGCCGCCTTCGGCCTGGACCGTTTCGAGAATGACCGCAGCCGGCTTCTCGATCCCGCTGTTGGCGTCCGTAAGCACGTTTTCCATGTAACCGATCGTGTCGAAAGACTCATTGAACCCGTACGGATACGGCATAAACGTGACGTTGTTCAGCGGAGCGCCTGCACCCCCGCGGTTGTACAAATTCCCCGTAGCGGCAAGGCTGCCGTAAGACATTCCGTGAAAACCGCCGCTGAACGAGAAGATACCCGTCCGCTTCTTCGCTTTTCTTGCCAGCTTCAGCGCTGCCTCTACCGCATTTGTGCCTGTAGGCCCGCAGAACATCAGTTTGTAGTCCAGTCCTTTCGGCGCCAGAATCAGTTCGTTGAACGTTTCGATAAATGTCCGTTTGGCCGTCGTATACATATCCAGACCGTGCACTACCGCATCGGACCCGATATATTCCAGCAGTTTCCCTTTGATAAAATCGGGATTATGCCCGTAATTCAAAGCTCCTGCCCCAGCGAAAAAATCGAGAAAACATTTGCCTTCTTCCGTAAACATCATGGAATTTTTAGCCGTACGGAACACATCCCCAAACACCCTGCTGTAAGATCTTACATTTGACTCCAAAAGTTCGAACGAGTTCATCATTTCATCCTCCATCTGTTTTTTTTTGCAGGACAAATAACCGCTGATAAGGCAGCATTTTAAAAAAATGCTCGAGGTCAGCTTCAATCCGAAAAGCTATTCAGGCAGTTCATGATGAGAGCAGAGCTTGTTCCAGTAATGCGGGTTGGGTTCTTGTGGTGTCCTTAGTCCATACGCCCGACTAAACGTAAGACTAACGAATCATGGTGGGGAGTTCTTGGAGGTCTAAAGTAGCAAAAGAAAGTCGAATTTACCAATTCTTTCATAAATTATGATAGAGTAGGTTTACAAATGTTGTCAATGCATTTTCAAATATTAAAAATTTGAAGTTATTGTTACTTATTTTGTCTTTTAATAGTTCAATTTTAAATTATTATTTTTTGGTAAATAAGGTTTTTTGATATAGACATTTCCAATTTCTGTGTGTATACTCTATCTTGATATCTGGTTTATTTGTTAATATTTGTTAGATATGAGGTGGATGACATCCTACTTTCAATCAGCAATATCGGTAAGCAGTACCAGGAAGATGTATGGGGACTCCGCCATGTCGATTTACAGATACAGCCCGGCATTCTAGGACTTCTTGGTCCGAACGGAGCCGGAAAATCTACTTTGATGCGGCTTCTGGCCACGATCTCGGAGCCTTCCGAGGGCACCATTATGTGGAACGGAGTCGGTATTCGTGAAAACCCCGAAGAGATTCGGCGTATTCTCGGCTATCTACCGCAAGATTTCGGAGTTTATCCGCATCTCAGCGCTCATGAATTTTTGACCTATATGGCGGCGGTAAAAGGGATTAGCGGCAAGGCGGCAGGCAAACGCATCGACGAGCTCCTCGGACTGCTGCATCTGTACGACGTGCGCAAAAGAAGAATCGGCAGCTTCTCGGGCGGCATGAAACAGCGGATCGGAATCGCCCAGGCTCTGCTTAACGATCCCAAGCTGCTTATCATCGATGAACCTACAATCGGACTGGATCCCGCCGAGCGCTTGTCGTTCCGCAACCTGCTGACAGACCTGTCCGGTGAGCGGCTCATTATTTTCTCCACTCATATCGTATCGGACATCGAGGCGACGGCGGACCGGATCGCCATCCTTTCCAAAGGACGGCTGATCAGCGATTCCAACCCAGGGGAGCTTCTGCGGCATGTGCAGGGAAAAGTGTGGAATGTGGTCATTCCCGAAAGCCAGCTTCAGGAAGCCCGCGCCAAGTGGCTTATCAGTGCAACCGTCCGGCGTGAAGACGGGCTGCTGCTCCGTGTGGTGTCCGAAACTCCGCCAAACGAGCAGGCGGCTGCTGTTCATGCGGGAATTGAAGACGCCTACCTCTTTTTGAGCGCAGGATAAGGAGGGGTAACGCGCGATGAACGCATGGAAGATTACATACCAGGTGGCCTTGGCGGATTTTCTGGAAAGAACGCGGCGGTTCAGTTTTCTCATTACGCTCGGCCTGACGATTCTTGCAGCCTATATGTTCGTCCCTCCGGCCGATGCCGGATATGTCACGCTGTATTTCGAAGAATTCCGGGGCATCTATAATTCAGCCTGGGTAGGCGGAACAACCGCGGTTTCTACCTCGCTGTTTTTATCCTTTTTCGGCTTCTTTCTGGTCCGGAATGGCATCGAGCGCGATAAAAGAACACGAGTGGGCCAGATCATCGAAGGCTCGTCGCTGAAAAAATCCCATTACCTGCTCGGAAAAGCGCTCAGCAATTTTCTGGTTTTGGCCGTAATTGCCGCTGTTGTCATTCCCGTCGCGATCTGTATGCAGTGGGTCCGCGGTGAAGACTACTCCCTTCATCTGGGTGCGTACCTGGCCCCGTATCTGTTCGTTGTAATCCCCGCCCTGGCGATTGTTTCCGCCATGGCCGTCCTGTTCGAAACAAGGCCGGTGCTCAGGAGCCCGTTCGGCATTGTGCTTTATATGCTTTTGTTTACCGGCGTTACGATGTCCACGCTCTATTCAGGCATGGGCAACGACGTCATCACCAAGGCGATGCGTGAAAAGCTGCTGCTCACCCACGCCGATTATGAAGGTACATACGGGCAAGGAATTCTGTTCCTGGAAAGCCCGCTGAAGCTTTTCGTCTGGGACGGCATAAGCTGGACCTGGGACGTTGTGATCAAACAAGCCGCTCTTCTGCTTGTCGCGGTCCTGGTCTGCCTGCTCGCCTCCCGCCTTTTCCGGGGCTTCAAGGAAAGTCCGGTCGTCGTTCAAGGGCCCCGTACCGGTGCCGGCACCGGTACAGCTGCCGGCGAAGCCGTTCCAGCCCGCTCCCGCGGCGGCAAAGCGACTGCCCCGGAACGGACGCGGAAAGCTCCGGCCGAACCCGCGGCGGCGCAAAGCCCGGCTCTAACATCGGCGGCCGACCTGACGCCTGTCCGGGTGAACAAGCGGTTCCTGCCTCTCGTCGGCGCGGAATTCCGGCTTCAGTTCGCCAGTTCTCCTCCCGGCTGGTACGTTGTCGCCGTTATTCTCGCCATTCTGTGCCTCTTCCTGCCCTACACGGCGGCACTGAGATGGATCTGGCCGCTTGCCTGGATCTGGCCGATTTCGCTCTGGTCTTCGATGGGCAACCGTGAACACCAATACGGAACCGTATCCGTACTCGCTTCGTCACCCGGCTATGTCGGAAGACAGCTGCCCGCGGTATGGTTGTCCGGTTTCCTGGCGGTGCTTCTTACGGGAAGCGGGATGCTCATCCGATTCATCGTGACGGGAGATGTAGTTCATCTGATTTACGCCGTCGCGGCCTCGTTATTCGTACCCAGCTTTGCCCTGGCTTTGGGCATATGGACGGAATCCAGGCGTCCCTTTGAACTTATCTACATGCTGCTTTGGTTCCTGGGCCCTTTCAACCAGCTGTTTTATGCGGATTTTATGGGAACCGCAGCCGAATCCGGCCCCGTCCGCAACCTTACTTCCGCTTCCCTGGTCATTATCGCCGTTCTCTTGGCGGCATCGGTTCTGCTTGTTTTGGCGGCCTATTCAAAACGGAAATTAAAGGTTAAATAAAATTGTTAACCTCACCCATATTTTGAAGGGGTATCCTTTTGAGGGTCGTCTAAGGGTTAAGTAAGTAAAAAGAGGCAAGTGAAGGAGGCGTTTGACAATGGCCGCATATATTTTCCGGTTTTTAAAGCCGTTTGTTCTGCTGGGGGTCATTCTTGGGGTCATCGTATTTATTCTGAACGTGCTGGGTCTGGAAATTCCGATGGTCGTCGGCAATACGACCTACCGAGGTACAGAGGCTGCCATCATGGAACTGATCGGAATTCCGGTCGCCCTCGTTTTGCTGGGTACTATCATCGGGTCAATCGCTTATATGTCCAACAACAGTCAAAAATACTAAAATGCCCGCCGCTCCAGAATTGGAGCAAACAAAAAAAGCCTGTTTGCAGGCTTTTTTTGTTTGTTTATTGTAAAGCTGCCGCATTGCCGTTGATCCATGCCGCAATATCTGCGATAACCGTGTCCGGTACATTCGCGGGAACCTTGTAATTTTGGATGCCGTTCTCCAATGTGCCTTCCGTAAACAAATGTGTAAGCTTGGGATACGATTTGTAAGTGACGGCCGCATTCCCCGCATAGACTTCCTTCCAGCCGTTCAGGCTAGCCAGCGGCACCTGAAAATCTTCTTCCCCCTGCAGCACCAGCATGGCCGCGCTGCGGACTTTAGCTTCATCCGCCGGTGAATAACCGCGGATATCGTGCCACCAGTAGGGATTCGGGGGAAGCTCGAATGCCGCGGGAGGCGCCTTCGGATCGAAGGAATCGGCCTTCACCAGCTCCAGCTGCTTGCGGTAATAGGCCAGCTGCTCCTTCGGAATCATACCGCCGAGTTCTTCGTGCTCGTAAGAATCGATTTCCGTATAGCGGGGATCGGCTCCCGCCAGCACGACCGCTCCTTTGATAAGGCCCGCAGAATCCTTCGCGAGCAGGCGGGGAATCATCCAGCCGCCGCGGCTGTGACCCGCCGCATATATCCGGCCGGGATCGATAGCGGGCTCTAACCGGGCCGCCCGGACCGCCGCTAGTGCAGGCTCCACAAACTCGTCCCCGATCGTGTAATGCCCGTTAAGCTGCGCGAAATGTTCCCGGGTCGTCTTATCCATCCGCAGAGTCGCAACCTGGTGATTGGCCAGACCGACGGCAAGATCCCGGAACGGTTTCTGGGCGAATACCGTGCTGTCCCGGTCCAGTTCCCCATCGCCCTGCACGAGTATCATCAGAGGAAACGGCCCCAGTCCCGCAGGAACGGTCAAGGTGCCTTCCACGGCATGATCGCCGGTTCCGATGACCAGCTTGCGTTCCTCATAGGCACCCGGTTTGTCGTACGAAGGCGGCCGGTACCCTTCAAAAGCCATTCCGGCATAAAAATCGTCCACGTAGCCGTCTTTGTCAAACCGGACTTCCAGATCGAAATTCATCTGAGGGCTTTCGCAAGTGAGGATAACCGTCCGGTGGACACCAGTGCTTTCGATCCGCTCTTTGACGATCGGAAGCCGGGCAAGCTGTTTAACCAGTTCAAGGGTTCCCGCCGGCAGGCCGGCTTCCTTGAATGCCCCGCTCGCCAGGGCGTATGCGCCTGCACGGTTGTCTTTTTGAAGCTGCGTCACAAAAGCGCGGGCTCTTGCGCCGAGATCCCGCGACGGGATTTCCAGCTTACCGCCGTACCAGGCCGCTTCAATGCCGAACGCTTTGGCGGCTGTTTCCCGCTTAATATACGCGGTGCTGTCCAGCAGAATCACTTCATCCCGGGTCAAAGATATGCCCTCAAGATCGGCCGCGGGCACGCCGGACTCCGCAAGAACGATGCGTAGCACACGCTTGTCTTTGGCGGCCGTTACGGTCCGCACCGCTCCGTCCCAATCAATGGGAATGCCCACCCATTCGCAAAGCGCGCGAAGCGGTATGTAGTCTTCTCCGGCGGCCGGAGCCTGTAATGCGAAAGCCTGCGGGATTTCCCCGTCATGAGCTGCCTTGGCAGCCGCAGGCATACAGCTGCCGATAACGGCGGCTGACAAAAAAATAGAAAGCGTACGAGTTGGTTGTGTTTTTATCGGTGATTTTATTTTCATCGTGATTGTACCCCTTTACTGCTATCGTCTGCTTCAAGCATAACGGACTCCCGGAAAAGCTCCCATCGATTTCCATGACAAAATCCAAAGGACCAGCTTACAAAACTGTAAGCTTCCCACGTTGGCCGCCGGGCAGGCAAAAAGCCTGCCGGATATAGCCGGCAGGCTCATGAACGTTTTACCGGACGTTTTTATACAAGCGGTAATAGCCCGGCACAGGCACATAACCGAGCTTCCGGTTAATGGCCAGCATCGGCCCGTTCTGGGAATCGTTGTTCGTACGGATATAACTGTAGCCCCGCTCCTTGGCCAAAAAGATAGATGTCCGTTTGAGTGCGAGAGCGATGCCTCTTCCTCTGTACTCCCCGTCCACACATGTATAGAGATTGTAGACGCTGTTGGTTTCCGTCATTTCATACAGCTCGGCGGCTCCGACAGGCTTATCACCGTCCAAAGCAACCAAAAACAGCGAAGGATCGAAGCTTTCCCGTTCCACCGTCTCTTTCCGCCACTGGCTGTACCACTTAAATTCTCCCTCTGAGCCGGGGATGTCGGAATAGGTTTTCCGGTAGAGCTCATAGACCTGTTTCTCCATCTCCTCCCCCGGAACCTGTGCCAGCGTGGTCAAGATGATCCCTTCCGGCGCGTCTGCCGTTCCGCCAGCTCCCTCGGGTGAAAACCCGTCCAGTTCGATGAGAGACTCAAACTGGTGACGGTCCCTGACAAAACCGCGTCCGGCGGCGTAAGCTTGCGAATCCGGATCGTCGTCGCGTACCATGCCTACGATTTTATCCGCACCGTTTGCATCCGCATAGGCAGCCAGCTTCGCGTAAATTTCGCGTCCTATGCCGTTTTTCCGTTCTTCGGGATCGACGAGAACCTTCTGGTACAGCGTACCCGGAGCCGTCCAGGGAGCCCGCCAGGAGCAGCCGTAGCCGATAATTTTACCCGACTCGTTTACGGCAACAAGACGCTGGCGGTCATGGCCGGTCAGTCTTCCGTTCTCGTCGCGTGACAAAGCGCCTTTCACTGGAATCGCAGCATCCTCTTCACGCATGTGCTCTGCCGTTATCGGCTCGGAATAAAAGGTACTTAGCAAAGCGGCCGTCCCTTCATAGTCTTCGGGAACATGCATATTCCGGATCGTAATAACCATTCCACATCTCCTTAATGACCGTTTTCCCAAATCATACCACGGTCACCGGCAATAAAACGGATGAAATAGAATTTACATAAAGTTTATTTCGGATGAATAATTTCAATAAAACGGTTCAAAAACGCATGACGCAATGTTTATGTGAGTTTTGTAAAAGAAATACGGGTAGTTTCATTTTCTGCATGTCCGGTTTTGCGATAATAAAACAACACGGAACCGGCAGCCCGTCTGCTTTTCTACGTGTCTTTTAGACTTCAACCTGAAAAAGTCTCTCTTCCTGTTGAAGAGAGACTTTATTTTATGCAGGGAAAAGTTTTTTATTTAAACGATGCGTATCCTTGATCGACCATGACTACACTGCCGTTGATGGCGTCCGCTTCTTCGAGCGAAAGCAGGTAGACGGAGTTTGCGACAGTTTCCGGCTTTGTCAGCTCGCCGCCCATCACTTTAGCTTTCATGCTTTCAAGCATGCCGTTGTCTTTAAAACCTTGAATAATCGGTGTATCCACCGCACCCGGTGCAACCGCAATGACGCGGATGCCGTGAGGAGCAAGCTCAAGTGCCGCCGATTTGGACATCATGATCACGGCCCCTTTGGTTGCGTGGTATGCGAAGGTTCCGGGAGAAGCGAGGAATCCGAACACCGAAGCGGTGTTGATGATGACCCCTTTAATGCCGAGCTCTTTCATTTTGCTGCCTGCGGCCATGATACCGTAAGCGACTCCGTGCTGGTTGACGGCGATCGTTTTGTGATACAAGTCCATGTTCTGAGTCAAAACGGGTCCGGCACCGCCGATTCCGGCATTGTTAAACATCACGTCGATCCGTCCGTACTTGGCAACCGCTTCATCTACGAGAGCCTGTACGCTTTCCTGACTGGAAACGTCGACTTTGAAGAATACCGCCTCTCCGCCTTCTTTTTTAATGAGCTCCACGGTTTCAATTCCGCTCTCTTCATTGAAATCCGCTACGACGACCCGGTCGCCTTTGCGGGCGAATTTTAAACAAGCTTGACGGCCGATTCCGCTTGCTCCGCCTGTGATTACTGCTACACGTTGTGTGGTTGTCATATAAGTTCCGCCTCCAAAAATGTCTCATCTGGATTGATCTGTGAGTGGTGTGCGCTTTGTCACACATTGACCTTGATTAGATCGTATCATATACTCAAGATTAATTATATTTCAGATTAATTAACTAACCTTAACTTAAAGTTAATACCAAGGAGTCGACATAATGAACCTGGAACAGCTCGAATTCATCGTGGAAGTAGCCCGGGCGGGAACGTTGACCCAGGCTGCGCAAAATAAGCATATGACGGTTGCGGGAATCAGCCGCTCGATATCTTTCCTGGAAAAGGAGCTCGGCGTGCGCATTTTCAACCGGTCGCGTACGGGAGCGGCTCCGACAGCGGAAGGACAACTGATTCTCGGTAAAGCGTCGGCCATTCTAAGCCAGGTCCATCAGCTGCAAGCGGAAGCGAACAGCTACGGAAAGCTGCAAAACGCGCGGCTTCGCGTGGCTACGATTCCGGGCCCCGTCTCTCTGCTCGTCGATACGCTGACGGAACTCAAAAAAGATTTTCCCGGTATCCGGCTGGAAATGATCGAGAAGGGCACCAAAGAAATTATCGAAGACGTACGCCATAACCGGGTCGATATCGGATTTATTTTGTTCCCGGATACGATTCTGGAAAAAAACGCCTGCCTGCATGCCGAACCGCTTGTCGAAGGACGCATGGTCGTCGGCGTAAGCAGGCATTCCGCCCTGGCCTCGGCTAAATCGATCCCGCTGGACCGGTTGGCCGCTCATCAGCTTGTGCTTTACCATGACGAGTATATTGCCCGCTTTATCGCCACGCTCGGCGATTCCGTGAACGTTCTGTTCACGAGCAACAATATCGACGCGATCCTGAAAGCCGTCCGGGAGGGAATCGCCGTTACGCTCGGAACGGATTATACGTTTTACGGAAACCCCGACTACGAAAACGGCGATATCGTGATGGTGAACGCGGAACTTCCCGGCGAGCGGCCCTCCTACCTATGGTGCGTTCATCCCAAGGAGCAGCCCTATTCGCAAGCCGCTCATCTTTTCGTTAACCGGCTCAAAATGCGGCTTAACAGGCGGCGGTAAACTTTCGGGGATAGAAATTGAGAAGGAGCGAAGAGAACCGGGAGCTTCCTTCTTTAGTCAGTATGACCCTTCATCATGAGAATGACTCTCTCGTAAGAGTGCACCCGCAAATCCGGCTAAAAAAACCTATGTCCCATGGACATAGGTTTTCCCGTTTAAAGCGGCGGCGCTATCGTCTTCGCAATACGCGTCCGAATACGAGCAGGATGGGCAGCAGCAGCACCGCCGCGGTCGTCAGCGACGCCCGGACGGACAGCCGGCTGCCGATCCAGCCGACGAACGGACCGCCTGCGGTCTGGCCGAGCGCATCGGATTGGCTCATCATGGAAAGCACCGTCGCCCTCGACCGGCTCTCGATGTTGAGATTGAGCCAAGTCTCGAAGAGCGGGGCGCTCAGCGTTCCGATGACTCCTACGGCGAGCAGGGAGACCAGAGCCCAGCCGAAATTCGGCGAGAAGGCGAACGAGAGAACGGCCGCGATCCGCAGCGCCGTCAGCACGAACATGCTTTTGAATACGACACGTTCATCGGTCGTATTCAGCCGCTTCTCGGCGATCCACATCGCGAGCATACTCAGCAGGATCGTCAGAACGGAGATAAGTCCGAACCAGAGTGCGGCGGACAAAGGCAGTTCGGCCGGAAACGTAATCTCCTTCAAGAGATGTGCTTCCCAAAGCCGGTCATAGCCTTCGGATGCCGCCCCGCTGAATACGGTCACCGCCAGAATCATCAGCAGGATGGGCCGGGAGGAAATTTCCCGTGCACCGGCAAGCCAGGTAGACTTGAGTTCGGTCCAAAGTCCCGTTCCCGGCGCCCTCTCTTGACGGACGAACTTGGTCTCCTTCATATCCAGCAGAAGGTAGACACCCAAGACCGCATACAAGAGGCCGCCAGCCAGAAACGGCAGGTTCGTGGCCAGCGTAGATAGTCCCACGCTGATTCCGATTCCCAATAGCGCCGCAGTCAGCGTCCATCTTTTCGCACGCATAAAGACAGGCCCCGCATGTTCTTCGCCGATCTCATCCACAAACCATGCGGTATCCGCGCCGCTGAGGAACGTTTCCCCGAATCCGCGGATCGCTTCGGAAATAAGCACCCAGACAAACAACGAGATAACGGGCACGGCCGCGCCGGCTCCTACCACGCTGCCCTCTAAAAAGAAGCTGCCGCTCATCACGAACATCCCGAGGATGACTGATTTTCTGCGGCCGTACGTATCCGCCACGACACCTGTAATACCTTCGAACAGGAGCACAGTCAGCTCCAATACGGTTCCGACAAGCAGAAGTTCCAGCGGTGTCAGACCCAGCGTCTGGATAAAATACACCGCATAGGTGGTAAACATGACACTGTTGGCCAGTGCCAATCCGAATTTTAATCTTAAATAAACTTGTGACGCGTGTGCATTCATGAATCGGTCCGCCTTTCAGGCAGACGGCACGTCACGTTTTGTATCTGCTTATCCGCTCACCGGCAAGCTTTCCGTACGTGCCGTCTTCCCCACTTTTTTGGTTAGTTGTTCTTTTCTTCGCGGGGTTTTCATTTGAGTTTGTTGCATGAACGACACCTCCTGATTTGATTGCTTTAATTATATACGGCCGCCGCCAAAAAGAAAGGGTAAGGTTAACTATAATTAAAAAGCCCGCCGGGATTCCGGCGGGCTTTTTCCATAGCTTATGTGATAGGGATCTTGGCTTGTCCGATGATCTGACTTACGATTAGTCGCGGTCACGCTGGCGGGCTCTTGCTTCGCCGCCTTTGCGTCCGGCTTCTTCACGGCTCATTTTGCCGTCGCCGCCGCTGTTGCCGCCATTCCCGCTGTTTCCATTGTTTCCGCGGGCTTCTCCGCCTTTTTGACCGATTTCCTGATAAAATTCTTTATCGTGGTTCTTGGAAGTTGCTTCTCCGCCTTTTTCACCAATTTCCTGATAAAAGTCTTTATCATGGTTCTTGGAGGTTGCTTCTCCACCCATACGTCCTGCTTCTTCACGGCTCATTTTGTTGTCATCATTACGTGCCATTTTGAATCACTCCTTATAGGTATTGAATTATTTTTTGGCGTTGTGGCGTTGCCTATGTCTTATTTACCCTTGGCCAATTTTTTGAAACAAGGTTTCTTTTTTTGATCGCCCGGTAATTTCCCCGGAACATTTTCATAGTGAGTAGGGGCGTACAAAGAAAAGAGTGGAAGCCAGTCCGGCGGCTTTCTCCGGAAAACAAAAAGCAGGGCCGCAGCCCCGCCTGCTGTACTTGCTTCCCGCTTCATAGGCGGAAGCGGTAGCCCGCTCCCCAAACGGTTTCGATATACTCCGAGTTCGAGGAGTCGAGCTCGATTTTTTCCCGCAGTTTTCGGATATGGACCGTAACCGTCTGAGAATCGCCGAGTGAATTCATACCCCACAATTTTTCGAAAAGATGATCTTTGCTGAACACCCGGTTAGGGTTGCGCGCGAGAAACGAGAGAAGATCGAACTCCTTCGTAGTGAGCGTAATTTCACGGCCGCGCAGAAAAACCCTGCGGGAATCAGAATGGATCACAAGCTCCCGGATGGAAACCTCCTCTTTCTTTCTCGAGGGGCCGATCAGCCGCTCGTAACGGGCCAGATGCGCTTTCACCCTGGCGACGAGCTCCGCGGGCTTGAAGGGCTTCGTGATGTAATCGTCCGCACCGAGTCCCAGCCCCCGGATAATGTCGATGTCTTCTTTTTTGGCTGTAACCATCAGGATCGGAATGTCTCTTTCTTCCCGGATTTTCCTGCACACCTCAAATCCGCCGATGCGGGGAATCATCAGATCCAGGAGGATCAAATCGTACTCTCCGGTTAAAGCTAGACGCAGCCCCTTCTCCCCGTCCTCGGCGATTTCGACCCGGAATCCGTGAACCTCCAGGTAATCTCTCTGCAGCTCGGCTATAAGCCGCTCATCTTCCACGATCAATATGGATTTCATAAGGCATCACTCTCTTTATTCGTCCGGATCGGAAGCATGATCGTAATGCGGCTGCCCTCGTCAGGCAGACTGCTTGCCCCGATTGAGCCCCCGTGGCCGTCGATAATCTGCTTGGAAATGGCTAACCCTAAGCCGCTGCCCCCGGTATCGCTGTTGCGCGACGGGTCGGCCCGGTAAAACCGTTCGAAAATATGCGGAAGAGATTCGGCATCAATGCCCCGGCCGTTGTCGGTCAGTTCGATAAGGACTTCCTGCCCGGCTCCCAGAACCTTCAGCCCGATCCGTTTATCGGGTTTATTCATGTATTTGACGCTGTTGTCGACAATGTTTACGAAAACACGCTTGATTTTATCCCGGTCAATTGTCAGCTCCGTGTGGGGTTTCAGCCTGATATCGGCCGTATACCGGATGTCTTGCTTGCCGAGCTCGAACTCCAGCTCCGAAGATAAATCTTCAATAAACGCATACAGATCGACTCTTTCGAAATTGAACGGCACCCGGTTTAAATCGAGTTTCGAGTAGAGAAACAGCTCGTCGATCAGGTGATCCATCTCCTCCGCTTTGGAGGTAATGATGCCGATGTATTTCTCCCGTTTCTCCTCGGTATCCGCAATCCCGTCCCCCAGCCCTTCCACGTACCCCCGTATCGCCGTCAACGGAGTCCGGATATCGTGGGAAATATTCGAGATAAGCTCTTTGCGGTTTTCTTCATATTGAAGCTGCGTCTGGATAGAATCTTTAAGCTTCACTCTCATCTGCTCAAAGGCTGCGCTGAGCTCGCCGATTTCATCTCTGCCCGTCGGCACGACCCGGGAATCCAGATCTCCGGCCTCTATCCGCTTCATGGCGGCTTTCAGCGTGTTCAGCGGTTTAATGATACTCCGGGACACGAAATAGGTAAGCAGCGTATGCGTGAGAATGAGGATGACGATTAAAGCGATAAACAATATCGGGAAAAACTTCCGGGCGAACGTGACGAACGGACTTACGGCCGTCACAACGAAGAGGCTGCCTTTCTGCCCGTCTTCAAATTTAAAATCCGCATGAAAAACTTCGACAAGCTGTTTGTCCATCCGTTCGGGCCTGGACATCTTCACGTGCCCCGGCCTTTCATATGCCGGCAGGTTCTTAAGAAGCTGCGGATATGGAAAAGAGGCTGCCGCATAAACAATTTCCTCGCCTTTGCGTAGGATCAGATTGGATTGGTTCTGCTGCAGCTCCCCGTCGATTTCCGCCAGATAAGACGTGTCTGTCCAAGCGGCGGGGTCAACTTCCGTGGTGCGCTTTATTTCTTTGAGCAGCCGCTCGACGCTGCGGTTCTCGAAGCGGCCCTCACCCTCACCGTACTGGTCTTTAAGCGACTGCAAATCTCCGCGGAACACCACGACGAGAAGCATCGCCGTTATGAGCATCATAACGAGCGGAATAACGAGCATCGCGGCATACGAAAGCAGCAGCTTGAAACGGATAGACATAGGCTTTTTCCCCGTTCACACTTCTTTTCGATCAAATTTATAATAACCGAGGGCAAAAAACAAGAGGCTGCTTGAAAGCAGAAACAATGAAGCCGTCATCTTTCTTCCCGCCGGAACCCCGTCATTCAGCCAAAGCAGATGCCAATCCGTGTAAGACACCGGCGAGAACGCGGGAAACGACTGGAGCAGGAACGGTGCCAGCTTGGCCGCCGCATACAAAGCGACAGCGAAAACGACGAATCCGCTGGCGCTTTTGAAAAACTGTGCGGCAAAAACAAATACGGCCGATAGGGCGGTCATCGCGGCAAACGCGGCGGCATATGCTTTGGCGGCTGCCAGGACCTCGCCTAAGCCAAGCGGCGTTCCCGCGAACATCGCGCAAAGCAGCGTGACCGCAAAGAGCAGAATCAGCAGCAGCGCCACGGCCGTTCCCTGGGCGGCCGCCTTCGCGGTAAATACGTGAAAGCGCGTGCTGGGACGCAGAAAAGCGAGTTTAAGCGTCTTTGAAGCGGATTCGTGAGGAAACTGGTCGCCCGTAAGCGTCACAATAAAGAGCGGAATCCACAACGCCGTGTAGAAACTCAGCATCCCGACCGGAAAAGAGCCGCCGAGCGCCAGCGATCCCAGTAAAGGTTCGAGCGCCTGTAACGAGACGGCAAACAGAATGGGAAGCAGAACGGAGACCGCCCCGAAAATGCCGGTTTTTTTCCGGTACAGCAGCAAATAAAGCTCGTTCACATAACCCGCTTTCCATCTATGCACCTTGAAGCTCGCCTCCCCTATCCCGGATTTCCGTCATGTAAAAGTCTTCGAGCGTCCCGCCTTCCGGCACCAGGCCGCAAACATCTCCTTCTCTCTTCAGGCTGCCGCCGGCCATAATTCCCGCCCGGCTGCAAAGCTGCTCAAGCTCGTGGATCATATGGCTGGAAATAAGGAACGAGGTTCCTTCTTCCGCCGACATCCTGCGGATGAGACTGCGGAACATCACGATCCCCTCGATATCCAGACCGTTCGTCGGCTCATCCAGCAGGACAAGCTTGGGTCCCGGCATGACCGCGGCGGCCAAGGCCAGCTTTTGTTTCATGCCTGCCGAGAAGCCCTTGATTTTCTCGTGCCGGACGTGAAGCAGCCCGACAGTATCCAGCACCTCCTCCATCCGCTGTCCCGTCAACTCCGGATAAAAGCGTGCGGACTGCCGGAGATACTGCCAGGCCGTCAGAAAATCGGGAACGTCGGCCGATTCGATCATGCAGCCGACATTCTCCATCGCCCGCTCGTGATGCAGGCTCCTGTCGACGCCGAACAGCGTAACCGTGCCGCCGTCGGCCCGGATCAGCCCCGTGACCAGCTTGAGGAACGTTGTCTTTCCGGCTCCGTTAGGACCAAGCAGTCCGTAGACATCGCCGGCTTCCAGCCGCAGGCTGACATCTCTGATTCCGCGTCCGCTCCCGCGGTAAAGCTTCGTTAAGCCGCTGACTTCCAGAATCGGTTGCATCGTATCGTCACTTCCTTTCTCGTCCGGCAGCCGGCAGGACGTCCGGTTGCCCGCGTCCTTCGGCTGCGGACGAAGCTATATGGAGCTGGTTCAGCCGTTATTCCCCTGCCGCTTGTTCCGGTGCTCGGACTGTATCGGCTGAACGTTTTTGCCGGTCAGATCCACCGTATCCGGTGTAGTGCTGTCATAACCGGACAGATCCGCCTGCAGATGCACGACAACCTGATGAGCCTGACCCCCGGCGTCTTTGCCGGATATAGTCAGCTCCGCTTCCTGATGCCGGATATAGTTCGACGGGCTGATCGTCGCGTTAACGGCCACCTTCTCCAGGCGTATATCGCCGGTCAGCTCGGGAGCGGCATCCTTCAGAAACCCTTTGCCCAGCGGGGTGTCCGCCGTGTCGGTTTTCTTCTCCGGCTCTCCGTGCTCCCTGGATGCCTGCTTTATGACGATCGGCGCAATCGCCTGAACGACTGCGGGCAGCTGAGCACCGTCCAGCTCCGCCGACACGCGCTTGCTTCCGTCCTCTTTCACATCGACGGCGACATAATCTTTCAGATTGCCGACCAGCGCGTCGACCACGGTTTCCACATGCTGCGGCATTTCTTTTTCACCGCTGCCCTTAAAGCGCTTATGCGCTTCGGTCCCCGTATCTTTGACATAATACACATCTGCGCTTCCCGGTTTAAAGATGGCCTGCTCGCCCTGCTTGTAAAATTGAAGCGTTTGTTTCTCACCGCCTGCTGAAATTTCACCCGTACCGCTTGCCGAACCTCCTTCGCGGCTCATTTTAAACGTCCCGTTCGCACTCAGAGCCACATTCCCGTTGTCCCGCAAAGATGCCGCCGCCTGAACAGTCACGCTTTTGACTGTCTTGGAATTTTTCAGCGCGGACTTGTAAGCGTCATATCCCGAGGTTCCCGCCATAGCGCTGATTCCCGTCGTGACCATCATAAGACTGCTAATTCCGATTACACTGCCCAGCACCAGCCATTTTTTGTTCATTTTCTTCCTCCTGAATCATTCGTATTTAACCGCCACTGTCATCATAGGCAAAAAAAATAAACCCCTTATGAAGCAGCTATTAAAACTTTCTTAAATCATTTCCGAGTTATCCGAATTCGCTTTCCCGGCATAAAAAAAAGCCCCTTTACAGGGGCTGAATTGTTTCTTTTACGGTCAGTCGGCTCTATGGGGTGATTATCAGGCCCTCTTAGAGCCTCGCGAACGTGATGTAATCGATTTGGGCAGGCTCTGCCGATTCGATCCGAAGTGCCCGGTTGATCTGTCCCCGGTGATACTGCCCATGTAAGAGGACCTGCAGCAGGATGTCCCGGACGGACGTTCGGAACGGATCCCCGCTCTGGTTCGTGTAGTCGATCATCTCGTCCAGCTCGGATTCCTCAAGCCCTTCGATATAGACGCGATATTGCTCGGCGTTTGCTTCGAACATCGTCCGGATGACCGTCAGGTCTTCCGCTTCCTCCCACAATGAATATGGCGCGCTTCCCTTGCCCTGCAAGCGGGACAGCCAGACTTCTTCCGCGACCGCGACGTGCCGGACCAGCTTCAGAAGGTCCTTGTTCTTCGTCTCACTTTCCTCAAGCGCGTCCAAAATGCGTCCGTCCGCCCAGTACAAGTGGTCCATCATACACCTGATCGTCTTCATTCCGGTTTCCCCCTCTTCGTCTCATCGATTACTTGACCCTGCTGTTATCCGTTAGTTTAATCACTTGAATGAACGAAAACAACCTTTTGGGGATAAATTCCTTATTGCTGCAACTTTTCTGAGGAAAAACGTGCATTTTCAAAGGTGTCCGTTGCTTTATCTTTCTTAAAAGGCACATAGCAGGATAGTCCGGTTATTGCATATGGGTCATATAAAACAGGACGCCCAAGGAACCGACAGGAAGAAGAACTGCCTATTTTTTATGTACTTTATCGGGATATAACCCTTCCGCCAGCGTCTGCAGGGCGATCGGGGCACGGACTCCTTCGGAAGCGGCCGACAGAGGAAGAACGAGCAGGCGCTTGTTCTTAATGGCCGGAATATCGGCCAGCTCCCTTTTACCCAGAAGAAGCTCTTTCTTCTTCTCTAGCGGCGTATCGCCGTAATCCATTATAACAATCACGTCCGGGTTGCGGCTGACCACCTCTTCCCAGCTGACTTCGACCCAGCTTTTCTGAATATCGTCGAAAATATTTTTGCCGCCGATCATGTTGATCAGGCTCGTAATGTAAGTGTTGGCCGCCGTAAAAGCTTTATCTTCGCCGTTGTCGTAAATGAACACCTTCTGTGGAGTTCCGACCGTGCCGATTTGCTCCTGAATGTCTTTTAATCGCTGCTTCATGCCGTCCACGAGCTCATTCGCCTTTGGTTCCACCCTGAATATGCGGCCGATGTTTAAAATATCCCCGTACACATCGTCCAAGGTCGGAGCGGCTTTATTGGAAGATTCCTGCACATAGGTCTGAACCCCCTCTTTGGCGAGTTCTTCCCGGGTGCCCAACGTTTTTTCCGTAAACGCGCTTTTCCAGCCCGCATAGGCAAAATCCGGAGCAGCCTCCGCGAAAACTTCCTTGGACGGATAGGTTTTGGCGAGAACGGGCACCCGTTTGTAAGCTTCCTGCAGCTCCGGAAGGATCTGATCGTCCAGATAAGCGGTGCCGGCCATGTTTTTCTCCAGACCGAGCGCAAGCATCACTTCGGTTGCATGCTGATTTAAAGTCACGGCCCGTTTGGGGGCTTCCGTAAAATGAAGCTTCTGTCCCATATTGTCCAGCTCTACGGCAGACGCCGGTGTTCCGACCGGCTCCGCAGCCCCTCTCGGTACGAGCTCTTTGGCAGAATCGGCAGCGGAGCAGGCGCTTACAGCAGCCATGCAAAGTAAAGCCAAGCATAAGAATAAAGAAAGTTTAAGAGATCGCATAAGATTCAAAAGAATTCCTCCGTCCGTTGTAGTCCGGCGTTATAAAAAGATTCCGGCAAGTATGTAATGACGAGTTTGCCCGTCAAGGCGTGCCGGTTTACCTCGGCGTGAACGCCGAAAATGTCCCGCAGAACTGAAGGGACCAGAAGCTCCTCCGGTGTTCCTGCCGCCGCTATTTTTCCCTCGCTGATGATGTATAGGCGGTCGCAATAGTAAGCCGCCATATTCAGGTCGTGAAGGGCGGCCAGCGTCGTGATCCCCAGAGAGCGGACAAGCTCCATAATCTGAAGCTGGTAGCGGATATCCAGATGGTTCGTCGGCTCGTCCAGAATGAGAAACTTCGCCTGCTGGGCCAGCGCGCGGGCGATAAGCACCCGCTGCTTCTCGCCTCCCGACAAGGTCGCGAAGCTGCGTTTCCCGAATTCACGGAGTCCGACCGTTTCCAAGGCCCCCCGGCATATTTCCAGGTCCGCTTCCGTATCGCTTTCGTACCATTTCTTGTGGGGATATCTCCCCATCATAACCATGTCCGCGACGCTGAAGTCGAACTCGACGGAAGATTCCTGACTGACGACGGCCATAAGTTCGGCCGCTTTTTTGTAGGGCAGGCTCAGCAGTTCCCGCTCATCCAGAAACACTTGTCCCGCATCCGGTTTCAGCTCGCGGTAGAGCGATTTGAGCAGGGTCGATTTTCCGCTCCCGTTCGGGCCGATCAGCCCGATAAACTCGCCTTCGCGGACGGCAAGAGTAACGGAATCGAGAATTTTTTTGGCCCCTATGCTCAGGGAAAGACGATTCGCTTCCAGGTTCATTTTGAAGTTCCTCCGAATGCGTATGAGCTTCTGCGGAGCAGCCAGATGAAGAACGGGCCGCCGCAAATCGCCGTAACGATGCCGATCGGCAGTTCTTCCGGTGCAAGCACGAGCCTGGCCAGAACGTCGGCCCATATGACGTAGACCGCCCCGAACAGGACGCTGACCGGAAGCACCTTGCGGTGGTCGGAGCCGAGCATCAGCCGGACGATATGGGGAATCATCAGGCCGACGAAACCGATCGAGCCGCTGACGGACACGATCGTTCCCGTAATCAGCGCGGTCACGATGACCAGACAGGTCCGGAACGCCGGCACGTTGACTCCCATCGTTCCCGCTGCCCCTTCGCCCACGAGAAGAGCGTTCAGGGAACGGTGCTGAAAGAGCAGGAACAGGATACCGGACACTACGATCAGAGCCGGTGCGGTAAGGTATTCCCATTTGGCGCCGGCCAAACTGCCCATCAGCCAGTAAACGACGGAGCGGATGCCCTGGGCGTTCGGCGCCATCGTGACGATGAAGCTCGTAAACGCCGACATCATGCTCGCGACGGCGGTTCCCGCAAGCAGCAGCCGGGTAGTCGAAATACGGCCTCCTACCTTCGCGAACGTAAACACAAGCGCCATGGCGACAAGGGAGCCGATAAAAGCCGAAACCGGCAGCGCATAAGCGCCCAGGAACGAGAATCCCCCGAACAGCAGAACAAGCGTAGCCGCAACCGACGAGCCGGATGACACTCCGAGTATGTATGGATCGCCGAGCGAATTGCGGATTAACGCCTGAATCGTTACCCCCACCGCGGATAGGCCGGCCCCAACGACAAGACCGAGCAGGACGCGCGGAAATCGGATGTTCCAGATAATATGCTCCTGCGCTTTCGTCCAATCCTGCTCGATCAGGCTTCCGAATCCCGGCATGTGCGAAAACGCGATTTTCCATACCGTGACCGGTTCGATCCGTACGGAGCCGAGCATGACGGCAGCCGTTACGGAAAGCAGCAGGAGAAGGATTAAACCGCCGAGCATAAACGGAAAAGCGGATTGCCGCCGGGCCGTTCCGTATTTACTTGGAGAAGCGGGAAGAACTCCTCCTCGCTCCCGATCCCCTTCCTTGTTGAAAACCGAATGCAAGTCCCTCACCTCGACCGTTCATTTTTTGGGGGCTGTCCATGCAAAAAAGCGCCTCCCCCTTCGTTTGCAGACAAAGGGAAAGACGCCCGTGATTTTTATGGCACGCATCTAACACCTCCCTATCTCCCGTAGGTTGCTCGTGTTACGGATACAGGCAGGTCTCCTGGCTATCAGCGTCATCATCGACAGCAGTCTTCCCGGTACGGATACCAGTGACATACGTTGCTGCGACTCTTCTGTTACAGTGGCGGGACCGCGCCGGTATTGCACCGGACTTCCCTATTAAGCTGTACCGCGTTAAAATTCAGCGGCAAGCACCTGTACCGAATTATTCAATTTATCGTCCGGCCTGTATTCTGCGCGAAATACGGAATACGAACCGGAAGCATCTTGTCTATCATAGCGGAAACGCCATAAATCGGCAACATTTGCCATCCCGCTTATTCCGGGAGAAGCCCCCGGATCTGTTCTCTGACAGCGGGATTATCCAGATCACGGCCGAGAACGGATACCATGCCCCGGTCATCGCGTGAGCGGATTAACCGCCCGATGCCCTGCCTGAGGCGGAGCAGCATGTACGGCATGTCCACGTCTTCGTACGGCTGAGCCGAATCCTTCCGCTTGGCCGAGAAGACGGGATCGTCCGGAGGAAACGGAAGCTCCCAGACGATTACATGGGACAGGGACGGTCCCGGTATGTCAAGCCCTTCCCACAGCGTTACCGCGCAGAGGACACTTTCCTCGTCGTTCTGAAAAGACGAGATGAGGTGGCTGATTTCGGCCGAGCCTTCGAACAAAAACCGGTAAGCGGCCGACTCGGGATACAGCGCCAAGCTCCCTCTGAAGGTTCCCAGCGCCTCGCGGGACGGGAACAGGATAAGCGCCCGTCCGTCGGATTCCTTGAGCAGTTCGAGAACCCGGCCGGTTTTGTCTTCTTCCGGCTTGTCGGGATAAAGGTCCGCTTTCATTTGAGCGCTGTAATCGTAAGGCGAAGGAACCGAGAACGAAAGGAAGCTTTCGATGCCCAGGCTGCCCGCCATATAGTCAAAAGAACAGTTGACGGACAAGGTCGCCGAAGAAAAGACGACCGGCATTTTTTTCGAAAACACGCGGTCTCTTAAAATTTCCTTGACCATCTTCGGCATGATGACCAGGGTGATTCCGTCGGAATCCTCCGTCACCCATGAAATCAGCTGCCCCGGCTTATCGAACAAGCTCAAAGCAAGCTGAATCATTTCCAGGTGCTCTTCGACGATTTTGAGCTGGTAATCATCCAGGGTGGACAGTCCGCTTTCAAACACAAGCTCTTCTTCGATCACGTCGATCAGCTGCCGGAACCGGCTTACTTCCCGTTTTAATTCTTCGCTCCAGGCGAATTCCTTCCGGTCCGAGGCCGGGACGGAATAGCTTCCCGTTTCCAGCACGCGGAACAGCGTTTCGCTCTGGACGATCGCTTCCTCGATAGCCAGCGCCAGCGTTTCTCTGACCTCGCCTTCCAGAAGCCGGATGACAATGCTTTCGAATACCGAATGCTTTAATTTGTAAGTGAGCGCGTTCTGCGCGGCCGTTTCAAGCAGATGCCCTTCGTCGAAAACGACGGAGCTGTGCTCCGGCAGAAGAGGCAGCTGGCCTTCCCGTTTTCTGGCCTCGTAGGTCCAGACATGCTCCATGTAGAAATCATGGGAACAAATTATCAGGTCGGCGGACTTGCGGTAATGCTCGCGCGACAGCGTCTGGCCGCAGCGATGGCGCTGGCTGCAGACGAGGCAGTCCTGGAACACGTCCCAGCCGATCCGGTCCCACTGCTCATCCGTCAGCTCGGGGTACTCTTTGCGGTTGCCGTACGGATAGAAGGACTGGAGCGTGTCCGGGTAGTGGACGAACGAGGGAAGGCCGTGATAAATGTCGCTGAAGACTTCCTCATCGCCGGAGCCGCCGCCCCGGGTATCGTCCAGCTTATTCAGGCAGATGTACTGGTGCTGCGACTTGCCCATCCGGGCGTCAATCGTCAGATCCAGATGCCTGGCAAGCTTGGCGATGTCCCCTTCGGGTTTGACCAGCTGCTCGATCAGCGATTCGTCCGCGCATGCGATAATCGCGGGCTTTCTCGTGTAGCGGGCATAAGTAAGAGCGTAGAGCAGATATACCAGCGTTTTCCCGGTTCCCACTCCCGCTTCCGCAAAGATGGTCTGTTTCTCCTGGTATGCCCTCTCCAGCTGAAACGCCATATAAATTTGTTCATCTCTCACTTCAAAACCGGCTTCCGGCAGAAGCTCGTAAAACACGTCGGCAATCCAGTCGCTTGCCTGCTGAACGAAAGGTTTTGTCGGATCAAATGCAAATGGATAGTTTCTCAATCTGGCCGTGCCTCCACATCATCGTTACGTACATCTGTCCATTATACCGCAAATGATCCCCTTGCGAATCCTCCTTTTCTTAGAAGCGCAAAATAAAATCCGCCCGGAGGCGGATTCTGTGATTGGAGCTTGCTGGCTTAATCATTGAAGTTTGAGGTAGTTCAGGCCCGAATCGATAATATAGGATTCTCCGGCCGCTTGCAGGTCTCCCGCCGGCAAATCACTCGTTTCGATTGTCCGGCCCTTTTTCGCCGCAATGTCATACGCGGTTATCGTCACGGTGTCTTTGACGTAGTCCGTTTCCGCCCAGAGCAGCCGCTTCGGGTCCGATGACGGAAGCAGCTCCACCGTCCGCTGCGGATTCGTCTCGTCGCCGACAATCGTGTAGAGGGCGCTCCCTGCGTCCACCAGCATCAGCGCGCCGGACTCTCCCAGGACGGGCTGCGGATTATGCAGCTCGGCAAGCTTCGCCTCGCTTAGCTTCGCCGGCTTCCCGGCTGCGGGCTGTACGAGATGATAGACCGAGTCCGTTTTCCTCGGCTCGCGGTCTTCCGCCCGCTCTACGTTGTAGCTGCGCAGCACAGCCGCGCCGAGGCTTCCGGCGCCGCTTCTCCCGGCGCTGCCCGTACTTGCGGTGCTTTCACCGCTGCCGCCGATCCAGCCGCGAAGCTCCAGCCGGTCCCCGTGCTTCAACTCGCGCGCATCGGTACTCCACGCCGGTTTCCCGTCCCGGCCGTAAAATTTGATCCCCTGCGGAGCAATCACCTTGTAATCTTCTCCGCCTATCACGTTCTCTTCGCTCTTCGTGAACGTATACTCGTAAGCGGCGTAGCGGCTGTCCGGGCTCCATTTGAACGCCGGGTTCGAATGAAGGCCCGTATCCGCCGGCAAATCTGCCAGCTTGGCGCCTTTGCCGTCATACAGCCGGTAGCCGTCCTTCTCATACCAGAAGCGCTCCCCGTCCGGCGATTTAAACAAGCGGGACACCGGCCAAATGTGGCTGAAAGTGCCGTCGAGCTCCCTGACTCCTCCGCGCGCAAGGTCCGCGATCCACAGCTTGCCCCCGCGGTGGCTGTTCAAGTACAGCTTGCTTCCGTCCGCGTTCAACCAGCCTGATGCCAGAAAATCCGGTGACAGATCAGGAGGGACGTTCGCCGCCAGCTCACGAAGCCGTCCGCTGCCGACGTCCAGCGAAACGATCCGGTAGCCGATTCCCGCTCCGCCCCCTTTCCGTGCAGGCTGGATCATGACGGCATGAGAATCGTCCGTGAAGCCGTATCCCATGGCCAGCGTATCGGTCGAATAGGTGTCGCTCATTTGCAGATCGGCAAACGGAAACACCTTGAACGTCTTCTTCGCAGGCTGCACGGCCACGAGATCGAGCCGATACCGCGTTCCTCCTTCGGCCGGGGACGTTCTCCGGACGAGGTGCAGAACGTTTTTTCCGTTATCGGGGGATACGAGAGACTGCATCACGGTTGACGTCGTGCTCTCCTCTTCGGCCAGTTTCAGCCGGAACCCGCTTTTTGTCTCTTCCAGGCTCACGTTCAGAGAGCTGGGAACTGCGGCAGTTCCCGAAGCTGTCACGCCGGGTTTCTGAGAAGAAGGCTGAGCGAGCAGCCCCGATTCCAGCGCGACGGGCAGTACGCGCAAGCCGCTTTCAGGAGCTTCGATCTCCGACAAGCTCAGCAGCTTGCCGCCGGTCGCGTCGATGTAATAGACTTCCTTATTTCCGTATTCGAATTTCGCTTCCACCTGCCAAATTTTCCGATTCTCCGTGCGTCCCGCAGAGGATTCGTTTTGCCCGGCTTCCTCTCCGGACATCTCGGAAGCATGCTTCGTCAAACCGACCTTCCATTCCGCCTTCCGGTCCGGCACTTGGCTCTGGGCAATAGATAAAGCCTGCTTGGCGCTTATTCCCGAAGCCGATTCCGGCACGGAAGTGGAGATCGTGTTTACCGCAAGAAGAAAAGCCAGCAGAAATGCCGTTTTCATAGGTTCCTTTTCCACCTTTCAAAAGTTCTACTCTATAGACTCCATTATTTGGAAAATGTTGCATAGCGGAAGCGTGCAGAGCTGTCTTTATCACGACCATAAAAGGACAGCGGGCGAATAACGGCCATGCTTGCAAAAAAGCCTCCCGTCGCCGGAAGGCTTTCTTTCTATACCTGCATGATTTTAATCAGATTCGTCGTTCCCGTTTTTCCGATCGGCACTCCAGCCGTGATGACCGCGTAATCGCCGCTCTGCAGCAGCCCCTGCGCGGTGCCGCTGGATACTGCGGCCTGGAACATGTCGTCGGTCGTCTGCACAAACTCGCCTTTGACGGGCAGCACGCCCCACAGCAGGCACAATTTGTTCAGAACCTCGTCGCTCGGCGCAATCGCGATGATCGGCGCCTTCGGTCTGTGCTTGGACACCATCCGCGGCGTATACCCGCTCATCGTCGGCGTCAGAATCGCTTTCGCTCCGATCGCCTCCGAAGCGCTGACGGCCGCCTGACTGATAATCTCGGTCACTTTGACCTCCGTGGGAACGCCCGTCTGCCGGCGGCCCGCCTCCGCCATGTAAAGCCCCTCGGCTTTTTTGGCGATCGTAGCCATCGTGCGCACCGACTCGACCGGATACTTGCCGGCGGCCGTCTCCCCAGACAGCATGATCGCGTCGGAGCCCTGTAGAACGGCGTTCGCGACGTCGCTCACTTCGGCCCGGGTCGGGCGCGGGTTGATCTGCATCGAATCCAGCATTTGGGTGGCGACAATAACCGGCTTGCCCGCACGGTTGCAGGATTCGATCATCACTTTCTGGATGACCGGGACATCTTCCACCGGAATTTCAACCCCCAGGTCTCCGCGGGCCACCATGATTCCGTCCGATGCTTCCACGATGGCCTCCAGCTCGTCTACGCCTTCCTGGTTTTCGATCTTGGATATGATCTGAATATGACTGCAGCCTTGTTCCTCCAGCAGCTGCCGGACCGTAAGCACGTCTTCCGCTTTGCGCACGAAGGACATGGCGATGATCTCAATCTTTTCGCGGATACCGAATTCGATATGGCGGATGTCCCGCTCCGTAACACCGGGGAGCGTCGTATGCACGCCCGGCAGGTTAACCCCTTTGCGCGGCTTGATCACTCCTCCGTTGATCACTTCGCACGACACTTCCGTGCCCGCCGCCGAAACGACTCTCAGCTCGATCAGCCCGTCGTCGATCAAAATTTTGTCCCCTGCCTTCACGACCTGCGGCAGTTCCGCATAATTGACCGAAATCCGCGTGCTGTCTCCCGCGATTTCTTCGCTTGTCAGCGTGAGGCTGTCTCCCGCTTTCACTTCGCACGACGCTTCCTTAAGAAGGCCGATTCGTACTTCCGGTCCTTTGATGTCCATCAGCACAGGCACGATGGCGCCCGTTTCTTTCGCCGCCTGGCGGATCCGGCTGATCTGCAGGCTGTGATCCTCCAGCTCCCCGTGAGCCATGTTAATTCGTGCCACGTTCATTCCGGCCGTGATCAATTCCTTCAATACCTCGACGGATCTGCATGAGGGCCCCATGGTGCAAACAATTTTTGTCTTCCGCATATGATCGGTCCTTCCTCTTCTTTGGTTGTCCCTATTGTAATTCGTTTTCGTTCAGGAGAAAATGAACTATAGTATTGCAATTGTACTATAGTATGTTTTATGAAGAGGGAACCATGATCAAATTAACGAACATCCGGCACGACCGGCTGGCGGAATGGTACGAGGAAAGCGGACCCGGCGGCAGTACGGCCGCTTCCTTCATCATGCTGAGCTACGGCCGCTGCCTGTACTGGATCGAAAACGACAAAATTATGCTGGAAAAAGGCGACCTGCTCCTGATAAGAGAAGGTGTGTCCTATTACGGCAAAAGCATTCCGACCTTTCTGCACAACAAATATGTCGCAAGCTTCCGTATTACGGATAAAGGTCATGAGCTGCCGCTGCTGGATAAACCATGGATAAAAATCCGCTCCGGCATGGCCGAATTTTTGCTCGAACGGACCCGCAAATGCTATTCAGACTGGAAGGAGAACGAACCGTACGCCCTAATCCGCGGACAAGCCATTCTTCTGGAGATGCTCGCTCTGCTGAGCCGTGAAGCGGATCAGGCTGCCGTTTTGAGTGAAACGGGAAAACATGCGGAACGGATGAAGCAGTATATCCGCGACCATTACCGCGAGAAAGTGACGAAAGACGAGCTCGGCGGGTTCATCTCGAAAAGCCCCAACTATGCCGCCGCTCTTTTTAAAAAGGTGACGGGGCAAACGATCAGCGAATATGTCCACTCCGTACGAGTGAAGAAGGCCGTCTACATGCTAATGGATTCACTGCTGACGATCGGCGAGATTGCCGAATTTGTCGGCTATGAGGATGTATCGTATTTTCAGCGGATATTCAAAAAAATGACCGGCCGCACCCCTTCCTCTTATATGAAAGAAAGGCCGCCGAGGAATTGACCCGCGTGTCGATCCGTGTGTGCCGCAGCGGTGATCTGTACAGCCTGCCGGCCGGTATCGTTCCAGCAAAAAAGCCCTCACGGGCTTGGATACTCATCATTCCGGCCGCTTCTGCTTGCGGTAGAAGGCCGGTTATCCGCCTGGTCTACTGACCCAGGTTCTGAATCTTATCGGTAAGCTGCTTCATTTCGTTGACCTGCTGAATCACCGGAGACTGGAGAAGCGATTTATAATCGAGCACCTGGCTGTTAAGCTGCTCCAGATGTCCGTTAATCGTGCCCAGCATCGTTTCGTTATACCCGACGATCTGCTTATGCAGGTCCTGGGCAAAGCCGGGCGCATCCAAGCCGTTAAAACTGGAAATATTGTCGCGCATCGCTTCCAGCTCTTTTTTCACTTTCTCTCCCGCCTGGGGATCGGTTGCGGCTTCGCGGGCGGCGGAGGGCAGGTTTTCGGCGAAAGCGGCCGCTTCCTGGAGATATGTCTTCGCTTCTTCTCCATAGTTCAAGGTACTGTTTACGCCTTCCAGAAGCGAACAGCCCGACAGCATCAGAACGGTCAAAACCGCAAGGACAAGTCTGATTTTCATAAATCGAAGGCCTCCTTTAGTTTCCGTTTACACGGTAATACTGTTTTGCCTGGATTCGGTTTCACTATGCGAATTCTCTGCATACGGGCTATTGCCGCGTTTTAAACAAAAAAAGAGCTGCATAACGCAGCTCTTGGCATTTTGACGGCTAATGTTCATCGAGGTCCAAGCACAATTCCAATTCGGCCGTCCTTAATTTCCAGGTCATATTTCTTAATCCGGGTCCGGTCGCTGAACAAAGACTTCCCCGTTTTGATGTCGAATTCCCAGCCGTGCCAAGGGCAGCGAACAATCTCACCCTTGCGGCTGTAGTCGTATTCGTAGACGCCCGACGGAAGATTCGTCCCGGAGACGAGACCCGCGCACATCGGTGCTCCCTGGTGCGGGCAGTAATTATGAAGCGCGTAGAACTCCCCGCCGATCCGGTAAATACAGATTTCCCGGCCTTCCACCTCGACCAGAGCATGCCCGCCTTCGGGAATGTCTTCCGTACCCAGCACATCGTGTACCGCCATAATCACACGACCCTCCGTTTACGATAAGTTATACAGCTTCTTCGCATTCTCGTAAAAGATTTTGCGACGGGCTTCCGGCTTCAGCTTCCGCAGGATCATATCCGGCGCGTCGAAGTCCCAGTGCGGATAGTCGCTGGAATAAAGAATCATGTTCTCCGCGTCGAACATGTTGAACAAGTCGACCAGATGCTGCGGATTGTCCGGCTCCTCGATCGGCTGCGTCGTCAGGAAGCAGTGCTCCGCGACGTATTGGCTAGGCATCTTGGTCAGCCACGGCACCGTGGAGCGGAGCGCCTTGTAGTTCTTGTCGAGCCGCCACATCAGCGGCGGCAGCCAGGCGATGCCGCCCTCGACGAGCACAACCTTCAGGCCGGGGAACTTGGCGAATACGCCCTCGCATACGAGGCTGACCAAATGGGCCATGAACATTTGGGACAGGCACGTATGCCACTCGATGTATCTCGCCGGATATCCGGCCGCCGTAGGCGCGGTCGAGCTGCCCCCTCCTTCGGCACCCGGATGAATGGCGACGGGCAGGCCGTGCCGCTCCGCCGCTTCGTAGATCGGGTGGTAGAAGCGGTGCCCCAGCGGCCAGCGTGCGGCGCTGGAGATGATCACTTCGACGATATCGGGATGATCCCCGATCCGGTCGATCTCCCTGGCGGCGAGCTGCGGGTCCAGCGTCGATACCGCCATGGCGCCCTTGAACGCCTTATGTTTGCCGAGCCACTCGGCGATAAGGAAGTCGTTGTAGGCGGAGCAGACGGCCGCCGCATAGTCCGGGTCGTGCGTCGTCGAAATGTTGTAGACGACGCCCGTCAGGACGGCATACTCGACGTTATAGCCTTCGATGAGCTGCTTGATCATGTAGTCGGGATCGGACCCCGCTCTGCCTCCTCCCGGCGGAATCGAGTCCTTCTTCATCACTCCGATCGGCGAATAATAACCCGAGCCCGAGTAACCGATACCCGTGGAGGCCACCCTGGATTTCCAGGGCTCCGGCAAATACGGGACTAGAGCAGAGTCGTCCTGTTCGTTGTGAACGTCGGTATCGATGACTTTCAGCTTTTCCGCTGCAGCCACAGTTTTCCCTCCTTCGTACTGATGCTGTATTTATACTCTTCTCAAGGTCTATTTCTTGCCGTACGTCCGGGTATAGGCCGTATTGTACATGTTCAGCAGATCGTCCGCTCCCATCTTCTTGACCTGATCCAGGAATTGCTGGTACGTCGTGTCGTTGATCGGTGTTTTTCCGGTGACGAATTCCGTTAATTTCTGCTCCAAAAACTTGTTGAGGTTGTTCAGCTTCGATTTTTCCAGTTCCAGCTCTTCCTCCGTTTTTACGATTTGTTTAGGAGACGGCACGATAAAAGGCTCATACCGTTTGTTGATATCTTTGCTCTTGTCGCTAAGCCCGCGTTCCCAGACTTCACGCGATTTCGCATTGTTCAGGGTGATCAGGTCATACCAGACGCCCCAGTCCTTGCGCAGCGTGTTGAACGGGGAAGCCCCGAATTCTTTCATATAAACGGGCTTGCCGTTTTCCATCGTGTAGGTTTTGCCCTCGATTCCGAGGGACAGGTAGTTCGAGCCTTCCTCGCTGACGAGATAGTCCAGGAACTGGACAGCCCGGTCCTTGTCTTTGACCTTTGCGGAAATCGCCCGCCCGACGGCTCCGATTACGGGACGGGAGAACTGATAATTTTTGATGCCGTCCGCGGCAAACTGCGGAATCGCGTCGAGTTCGAAAGCAGGAGTGCCCGCTTTGCGGCCTTTGTCCGTCAGCGATTCCAGATCCGCCTTCCAGAAGTAAGTGACAAGCGACCTGCCTTTCAGGATGCGTTCTTCCCACTGCGCCTGGGTGAGCAGGGAATACTCGGGATCGAGCAGCTTTTCGGTGTAAAGCTTATTCAGAAACACGAGCGAGTCTTTGTAGCCTTTGTGGTAAGGGGCGAACGCATATTTATCGGTCGTCGGGTCGATGTTGAAAAAGCCTTGGATGCCCGTAAACGCCCGGCCGAACACCGTATACAGTCCCGTATCGCCTACGATCGCATTGGGAATGAGCGGATACGAATTCGGTTCTTTCTCTTTATACGCCTTCAGAAACCCGTAAAATTCGTCCAAAGTACCCGGCGGCTTCAGTCCGTACTTATCCATCAAGTCTTTGCGGGTGTACCAGATGAAGTTAAAGCCTTTGCCCTCGGCGTCCCCTTCGATTACGGGCACCGTATAAATGCCGCCGTCGGCTCCGCTGGCGACCGCTTTGGCTTCCGGGTATTTCTCGTAGAAAGCTTTGAGGTTCGGCGCTTTATCCAGGTAGTCCTTCAAGTTCAGAAACACTTTGTCGGGACCGTGCTCTCTGCCCTCCTGGGTGCTGACCTGGATAAAATCGGTGACGGAGTTCGTGGCGATCATAATCTGTCTTTTCTCGGTAAGTCCTTCCTGGCTCACGATCTGGAAATCGACGCTGACGCCGGTCTTTTTCTCGATCTCTTTGAAAATCTCCCAGTCCTGCCTCACTTTTCCCTCTACACGGTCATACGCCAGCCATGAAAATTTGACGGGTTTCTTGGAATCCGTTCCCCCGCCCTCCCCCGGTGAAGCCCCCTGATCCTTGCTGGAACATCCCGCCGCAACGACTCCGGCAAGCAAAGCGACGGTCAAAATTACGGCAAACGGTCTTTTTTTCATTTCCGAACCTCCCCATAATGGTAGCTTCTGGTCTACTGGCCAGCTTTGCTGGTCCTGCCGCCCGCATATCGCGGTTTTTACTCTATAGCCATGAATTCCGCGGGAATTCAGAACTAGCCCGGCTGTCTAGCCTTTAATACCGCCGATCATGCTGCCCTGTACGAAATATTTCTGGATAAACGGATAGACGCACAGGATCGGGAGCGTAGCGATCATGATCATCGCGTATTTGAGCGTCTCCAGATGATTCAAATCCCCCTCGCCCTGAACGCTCGTTCCGGCGATGAGAATGTTGCGCAGCATAATCTGCAAGGGATACATGCTTCTGTCATTGAGATAGATCAGCGCGTCGAAGAAAGCGTTCCACTGGTTGACCGCGGTGAACAGGCCGATTGTGGCCATGACCGGTATGGACAGCGGCAGAACGATCCGCAGCAGCACCTGAAAGGAACTGCAGCCGTCGATTGTGGCGGCGTCCTCCAGCTCCTCGGGCAGCGCCTCGAAGAAGGTGCGCATGATGAACAGGTACCACGTTGAAATCAGGGACGGCAGGACGATCGCCCAGACGGTATCGAGCATGCCGAGCTTTTGAACGACCAGGAAGGTCGGAATCATACCGCCGCTGAACAGCAGCGTAAACGCGGCCAGGAGCAGAATGCTTCTGCGGCCGGGCAGCCATTTTTTCGATAAAGGATAGGCCATCGCCGCTGTCACGATAAGAGTAAGCCCCACATGAAGAACGGTATAGCGGATCGTATTCCAGTAGCTGATCCACAGATCGGGGTTGGTAACGAGCCGTTCGTAGGCGACCAGCGTAACCTGCTTCGGAAAAAGCAGCACCTCTCCGCTCGCCACCAGGGCGTTATTGGAAATCGAGGCCGAGAACACATAGACCATCGGATAAATCATGACAATGACCAGCAGCAGCATCAGGACGACGTTGAGCGTGTCAAACACTTTGGACCCCAGACTGGCTTTGATTTTCATCGCTGTCCTCCTCCTACCACAGACTCGTCTCGGAATATTTGCGTACGATCCGGTTGGCCGTGACGACCAGAATAAGCCCGATGATAGACTGGAACAGGCCTACGGCCGTCGCGAAGCTGAAATCGGAATCGAGAATCCCGCGCCTATACACGAAGGTGTTAATGACGTCCGACGTTTCATAGTTCATGGAATTGTAGAGGAGCAAAATTTTCTGGAAGCCCGTTTCCATAAAATGACCGAGCGTCAGCACAAACAGGACGATCATGACCGGCAGCATACCGACGAGTGTAATATGGCGAATCTGCTGGAAGCGGTTCGCTCCGTCCATTTTGGCCGCTTCGTAAAGCGTGGGATCGATGCCGGCGATGGCCGCCAGGTACAGAATCGTGCCCCAGCCGATCTTCTGCCAGATTTCGGAGCTTACGTAAATGGTCCTGAACCACTCGGGAATGCCCAGGAACATGACGGGCTCCATTCCGAATATTTTCACGAGAAAGTGGTTGACGACCCCGGTCGTCGGTGACAGAAACGTCACGAGAATGCCCGCGATCACGACGGTCGAAAGAAAGTGGGGCATATAGCTGACGCTCTGGACAAACCCCTTGAACCATTTGTTCCGCAGCTCGTGGAATAAAATGGCGAGCACGATCGGAGCCGGGAAATGAAACAGCAGATCGTACACGTTGAGCATGACCGTATTGCGGATGAGCTTCCAGGAATCAGGCGTGACGTAGAAGAATTCGATAAAATGCTTCAGCCCTACGAATTTGCTTTCGAGGATACCCCGGCCGATGGAAAAATCCTGGAAGGCAATAATGATGCCGTACATGGGCACGTACTTGAAAATGATGTAGTACAAGATCCCAGGAAGCATCAGCAGGTAGAGCGCTTTGTGTTTTCTGACGAGATACCAGAAGCGGGCACTCTTCGTCATGGCCTCTTCCTCCTTTCAAGTAAGCGCTTGCAAAGTGGTGATGGCCTAACTATAGAGAACCTGCCGTTTTCCGTAAAGCGTGCATATTTGTGCCCGGATGCCTTTTCCTCTATGCCTTGAAGGACGCGGTTTTCCGTGTATGTTCAGGAAAAAAAAGAGACTCCGGAAAATAAGGAGTCCGCCCCGTTCACTGATGAATCGTCCGGTATTTCGCGGGTGTGATCCCTTCGTATTTCCGGAACATCCGGATAAATGAATTTCTTCCCCAGTAACCGACTTTTTCGGCGATATCGTCCATTTTCAAATCCGTTTGAAGAAGCAGTTCTTTCGCTTTGACCAGCCGGTATTTGGCGATGTACTCCACATATTTCTCCCCGACCTCCTCCTTGAAGGTCCGGCTGAAATGGCCCACAGACATGTTCATGGAGTTCGCGAATTGTTCGATCGACAACTCTTCATCGTAATGCTCGTGAATATAGGCCAGAATGTCCGTAAATTTGCCGGCCCGTTCATCCGGCTTGGAGGCTTGGAACAGCAGCCCGTGAAACTCCTCGAAACAGCGTTTTACTTCCTCCAGCGTCATGCAGGCGTTAACCTTATCGAACAGACCCGCATAAAAAGGCACGTTAAAGTCTTTCCGGTCGGTTTCCACTGCCCGCACCCACGTATTTAAAATGTCCGTGCACAAATATTTAATCTGAACGGCCGTGCCGTTTTTGCGCACGGCTTCTTCCACCATTTCGTAAGCCGACTGCAGCAGCTTGTCGTAGTCGCGAGTTTTGTACCGGTTCAGAATACGCCCCACCTCCTGGGCGCTCAGGAACGGATCGCACGCGGCCGGATCCGGGGCCCCCTCCCCGCTGCAAATCTCGACGCCGGCGCTCAGTCCCCGGCGCTGCAGTGCGGATACGGCCTGCTCGTATGACAGGTGAAGCTCCTCGATCCCGTATACCGTTCCTCCGATGCCGATCGTCGCTTTGAAATAACCCCCATAGAGCTGCAGAGCCGCCCGGATCAGGTTCGCGTCCTCTTCGGGGCTCAGGCTGAGGAAGGGGTCCTTCTGAATGACGCACACCAGCAAATCGGGCTTGGTTCCGCACAGCCAGATGGTGGAGGGAACGAGCTGAAGAATGCGCTCCTTGAGCTCCGCCATCAGGAACGATTTGGATGTCTCCGACAACCGGCCGTACACGTCGGGGTCGTAGTGCAGGGCTATGCCCAGCACGGTCCGCGCCGCTTTTTTCGTATAGGTAAACCCGATTTCCCCGGAGTATGTCTCGATGGAGAGAGCGTCCCTGTATTCGCCCAGCAAAATTTTGGTCACGAAATGCTCCTGCACGATCGGAAACATCCCCGTCACCCGCTGGTTAAGCTGTTTGTTTTCGGAAATGATTAGCTGCGAGAACCGTTTGATCACATCGTAATCGTTCCCGTCGCTCCGGAATTGCAGCCCCTGGGCAGAGCCGTGCGATTTCAGTCCTTCTTTGATCTCCAGAATGGGCCGGTACATGCGGCGGCTCAAATAATACGAGACGAAACTCCCCACCACAATGAAAAAAGCGAGAAAAATCCAGCTGATCAGCCGCGTAAGATGGGCAGGCTTCATAAGCGTAGGCAAATCGACAAGGCTCAAATAATAGGACGTGTCGTCAAAACGGGATTTGACCAGCGAAATCGCTTTGTCCTCCGTAATCAGAAATTTGGACTCGCCAGAGGCGGCGGCCAGAGGCGACGGAAGGCGGCTGATTCCGTCCGACACTACCCCGTTCGAGCTGATAATTTCTCCCCCGCTTCCGAGTATAGCGGTACCGGCCACCCAGTTTTCCCCGATGTCGATCAACTGCCGCAATTTGTCCCTGTTCACATCCACCACCAGGTACACGTCGGGAACATCCGTATTGAACGGATAGCTCATTAAGGCGGACATCGTGGAGCCGTCCCGCTTCGGCTCCGAGAACTCCATCATTTTCCTGTTTGTAAACTTGGCCAGGTATGCCGCCTTCTCGCCGGCACCCATCGGATAGCGGAAATCGAAATAATACGCCTTATCCGTGTACGTATCCACATCAACGACAAGATCATGGTGAACGAACACCAGATACGCCTTCGTCACCAATTCATCCGATTGCAGCTTGATCAGCTGCTCCCTCAGGGAGTGGATCAGTTCCGTGCGCCGGGGGTTTTCGCCGGAAAGGTCTCCGGTTTCCTTAAGCAGGCTGCGGATATTGGAGGTGCTGAGCATGTTAATCATGTTCGTTTTCAGAGAATTAAAAGCGGTGTCCGTCTGCTCGGAGAAACGGCTCATAATGACACGGTTTAATTTCTGCGCATCCTTCTCGATCAGAGAGACGACGAGGAAATGTGCCAGCGTGCAGGCGACAATAACGGGTATCAGAATAACGACGAAATAGTTGGCGAAATGACGCCAGAACAAGGCGATGCGGAAAGAACGCGTTTTCGGAATCGGAATCATGTCTGCCTACCACCTTTTCACGGAAGGTTAAAAAGAAAAGAATGCAGGAGTAAAAACGGAGACAAAAGAAGCGGAGGAGGAAGAAACGGGATAACCCGGAGTCATCGGAAAAACCTTCGCCAGCGAGAAATGAGAGCGCTCTCATGCTATCCTTTAGTAGTATTATAGTGGCGGTGAAATAATAATTCTACAAATTTGTGAATTTTGAAATAATATTTTCGATCCCAACTTGAAAAGCCTACTTCCTCCAAAGGAAATAGGCTTTTAAATCGGCTAGTTATAAGGGAAGTGTCATCGTAATCGTTCTCGGAGCGAAACCCAGCGACTCATACAGATGAAGCGCGTGATTTCCGGCATATACACTGAGCCTTACTTCCGGATATCCTTGGCTTTTAAGCTGCTCCACCGCTTCCTGCATAAGCTGCCTGGAGATGCCGCGTCCTCTGAACGGCTCAAGCACATAGAGCTCATACACGAACCCGATAGTCCGGTCGGTAAACGAGTCTTTGCTCTCCCCGATCAGAACCCACCCGGCCAGCCGCTTCTCTTCCGCTGCGATCAGGTAATAGCAGCCTTTTTTCAGAAGGGGATCTACGAGCTGCCTCACTTTGTCCCGGTTCGGCTCGGCATTGCCGAGCGTTCCCTCCGACAGAGCCTGAGGCGAAAGCCTGCGGATCTGCTGAATTTCCTCCGGAATCGGTTTGCGGATTTCCACGTCGTTATGTTCCCCCTTTACGTGCCCTCTTGCCCGGCTATTTCTCTTCCGTACGGTATAACATACGACCCCGCAGGGCGGGTTCCTTCTTTTATCCTTAAAAATGAAGCGGCCCGTGCGCGTTGAGCTTAATCTTTTCACCCTCCGTGCCCATAAAGCCGGCCTCCGCAATGCGTTCGAGCAATCTGCCGCCGTATTGGCTGCGAAGCTGTAGCTCCGGCATATGGATATAGCCGATGTAGCAGTCGCAGCAGTCCATCCGGCACGGACGCGGACGCGAGAGCGCGTCCAGGCCGTCCCGGTACAAATGGCCGATAACCCGGCGGTCTTTGTAGCAGCGCTTGACTATGCCGGGCCCCTGGACGTAGAAAACGTCGAGACCTGTGCCGCACGCCCGTCCCCGGCTCTCGTAATCCTCGGCGTTCAGATCGAACAGCGGATCAAGGCCTCTCAGGAAGGCCATATCTTCTTCCGAATAATAATCCGGTTTGTCCTTGAACGCATTGACCCACATATACACGTCGGAAGGCAGCGAACGGCGGAGCGACTCCAGTCGGCCGAAAGCGCTTCTGACGCCCACGGAGCCGACGCTGAACGGGATTTGACGGTTGTGCAGCTGCATAACCTGTCCCAAAAATTTCTCCTCCGTCGTCTGCCCGGGATGATACGTCACCCAGAAGGCGGCTTTATTCGGATTCAGTTCCTCGGTCCACGCGAGACCGGCGGACAAATTCGTCTGAATGGCGACTTTATCCACATGTGCCATATGCGACAGGCGGACCATGGCCTCCTTATACCAGCGGTGAGTCAGCCCTTCGCCGTAAGGATTGAAGAAAACCGACAGGCGGTGCCCTTCGGCGCCCTGACTCTCCGCCCAGTCCGCAAAAGCTTCCACCTGCCGCCGGTCCTTCGCCAGCGTGGCCGCACTGTCCTTGTTCTTGCTGAACGGACAGTACGGACAGTCGTAATTGCACGACGAGAGGCTTCCCCGGTAATACAGCGTCGCCTTCATGCGAAGGTGTATCCTTCCATCCGGATGCGGGTCTCGGGGGAAATAAACCAGTCTCCGATGGAATCGGAGAGGGCGATCCCGTCGTCCGTCAGCCGGAAGAGGCCGCCTGCGCCTGCGTCTGCCCCGGTCCCCGGCACATGCTCGGCCAGCCCGGTCTCCGTCAGGGAGTTCAGCTCGGGATAGTCCTCCAGCGCTTCCGTGCCGAACCGGCCGGCGTAGGACGCGAGCTCCAGCCCCTCCCGGTGGAGAAGCGCCTTCAGAATGAAGCGCCGCTTCTGTTCCGCCTCGTCCAGGACAAAGCCGTAGTCGATGAGGTCATGACGCTCCGCAGCGACATAGTCCGCGATAATGCCGGCCGTCGCGCTGCGGCTTACCGCATAGCGGGTCGCGTAGTGTACGTTCTTCGTGTACGAGCGGGCGCCGCAGCCGAGACCGACCATGCCCTCTTCCTGGCAGCCGTACGGCAGAAGCGTCTTGGGCGACGAGGCGCTCTCACGGGCGAACCGCCTCATCGAATACTGCGTATATCCCGCAGCCAGGAGACGGTCGCGCGCCGCCGTATAGCAGGCCATGCGGATATCCGTGCCCCGCTGCCGGATCTCTTCGGGCTTGACGATCGTGTGCTCCCGCGTATACAGCGGGTATATAAAGATTTCTTCCGGTTCGTAGGCAAGCGCCCGTTCCAGGGAATAAAGCCACGTCTGGACGGTCTGGCCCGGCAGTCCGTAAATAAGGTCGAGATTGAGGATCGGAAACTTGACCCGTTTCAGCTGCTCCAGCGCTTTCTCGACCACCAGAGGCATTTGCGGACGGTAGATGGCCGCTGCCTCCGCTTCCACAAAGCTCTGGATGCCCATGCTCACACGGTCTACCCGGTGCGCCTGCAAAATGTCCAGACGCTCTGCGGTGACCGTCTCCGGCGAGGTTTCGACCGAGATGGAAGCTTCTCCGGCGTCGAGGCCCATGACATCTTCCGCTATCCGGAAAACACGGTCAAGCAGAGCCGGTTCCAGCAGCGTAGGCGTTCCTCCTCCGACGGCGAAACGCGCGAATTTCTTGTGCTCGACATGGGGAGCCCACTGGCGGGCCTGCCGCTCCAGCGCATCGACATACTGCTCGTGGGCGCTCGTCCGCTTGTCCGGCAAGGTGAACAAATTGCAAAAGCCGCAGCGCGCCCCACAGAACGGGATATGCATATATAAGAAGAAAGTTTCCGCCGGCTCGTCCGCCCACAGCTCCTCCAGCGGGATTTTTCTCTCCAACTCCCGGTAAGCCGTCTTGTGCGGATAAGAATACAAGTACGAGCGGTAAGGCGCGGAACGAATCTGTTCTTCCCAAGCGGAAACGGACATTTCTTCAGCTGCCTGCATAAGCTTGTTCCTCATTTGAGAAGAGGACATCGGCCTTCACTTCCTTTTCGTCAATTTACAAAATAAACTCGCGGTAAGGCACATTCCAGACCGCTTCGTGCGCGAGCCGGTGGCCTTCGTAGCCGTCTTCGCCGTAGCACGTTCCGTGATCGGAGAAAGCCAGGCAGAACACCGGCCGCTCCCGTTCTCTCATTGCTTCGAACAAACGGCCGAGCTGGCCGTCCACATAGCGGAGCGCCGCCCTCTGGCTCTCGACCGAATCTTTCTTCGCACCGGGAAGAAAATAATGATTGGGCCCGTGTATGGCCGAAACGTTCAGAAACATAAACAGCTTCTCGTCCGGCTCCGTCCGCTGGAGCAGCTTGAGCGCATGATTGACCTGGTGCTCGGTGGAACGCGGGTTCGTCACACCGAAGGTCATACGCCAGTAGCTTTCCTGAAAATAGCCGGGGAGCACCCGGGCGAGCGGAACTTTTTTCGTAAAAAAAATTACACCCCCGATACAGATCGTCCGGTAGCCTTCTTCCCGAAGGCCCGACACGAGATCGGGTGTGTCGAACAGCCATGTATGGGGATGAGTTTTAAGCCCCGTGTTTTTCGAGTGGAAAAGACGGATATGCTGCGACTTGTCCGTCGTTGCCGGAGTCGGCAGAAAACCGCCGAAAAAAGCGTGATGCGCCGCATACGTAAAGCTGCCGGGCGTGTGCCGCTTCTCCCAGGAGCCGCCGCCGCACAAGTTCGGGCAGTTGGCCTCCTCCAGCACGGCGGCGTCGTAACGCAGCGTGTCCAGCGTAATCATCAGAATGTCGTGAGTGCCGACAATCTCGTTCATATTCATAGAAGCGTTCCTCCCCCGTCCGGTGACGCCGCTGCCGCTCCCGCTTTCCCGGAGCTTCCGGCTCTGGAAAATCCGGCGGAACCCGCAGCTTCCGCAGACCCGGAAGCTGCGGTATCTTTGGCTCCAGCCGCGCCCCCGGCCGCTTCCGCCGCTTCGGCGGAGCCGCCCGCGAGCCGTTTCATCTGCCATTCGTAAGGGTCCATTCCCTGGTAAACGACACGGTACAGCAGATCCCCGAACGGATTGATGTCAAGTATGTAGGGCGCGTGCGAAGCGCTGTCTAGCAGCACGTCGATTCCCGCTGCGGCGGAGCGCGGAAAAGCGGCCAGCGCCTTCTCGGCGCAGGCCGCAGCTCTTTCGCGGACGCCCGGCGCAAGGCCGAGCTCCTCCACGCTTACCCGCTCGCTGCGCAGGTGAAGGTTCGTGATCGGCGTACGGCTTACACGGGCGATACTGTGGCAGGCTTCACCCGCTACGACAAGCTGGCGGATATCGTACGTCCCGCCGCCGTAAGACGCTTTCGGGATCCACTGCTCGACGTGGGCGCCATGCCTCAGCAGCCAGTCCAGCACCTGGCGGATCACGGATTTGTCCGTATAACGCCTGGGTTTCATCGCGTTATAGAATACCGGGGCGCGGGCGCCGTAGTTCTCGACGCCGACAGTCGTGACCGCCTGCTCCGCGCCCGTAAGCGGGTTGATGCGGTAAGCGACGACACCGCAGGCACCCGAGCCGGACGCGAGCTTCACGAAGACCCGGTGAACCCGCCGGGAGAGCATCAGCCCGCGAAGCGTCCCGCAGTCCGCGATCTCCTCCGGCGGAGCCAGGAGGCGGGGCACCGGCATGCCGGCGGCGGACAGGATGCGGTGCGTCTGCCGCTTGTCGAACATGCCGGCGATGTCCTCCGGCGCGTTCGTCCACTGCGGCTGCGGCCACAGCTCCTCCGCTTCCCGCCGCAGGCGGGCAAGCAGCCGCGCGAAGCCGCGGAACCATTGGGACGGGTGATACTGCCGTCCCTCCTGCTCCGCGAGCGAGAGCGCGGACCGCACGGAGAGCGGCTGCGGATCGCTGCGGTGCCCGAACGGAAGCAGCCGGTCGCCGTACGCCGCCTCTTCGTGGTCGGGAGCGCCCAGGGCGATCAGCCCGCGCTCCACCGCGAAGAGCTCGCCGGGCGCGTCCAGCCGCAGCAGCGGGCCTTGTCCGCCCGCCGCCTGCTGCGAGGCCGCTCCTGCGAGGCTTGCCGCCTGCGCGAGCGATGCGCTGCCGTCCAGCAGCCCGGCGTACGGCAGCACGACGGCCGGAGGCAGCCCCAGCTTCGCGCGCGCGCTCTGCAGCCCCGCCGTGCGGCGGTTGTCCGGGTTGCCGATCAGGATCATCCTTTGCGGCATGCCGTTATTCCGTGAGCGACGGATACCGGTAGTCGTCGTCTTCGTCCATATCCTGCTGATCTTCGGTGTTGACGTTAAGGCCGGATAATCTCCAGCGGTTCATCATTTCGTCGGACATATAATGATGGCTTAAGTTCAGATACTTCAGCTTTTTTACTTTTTCGCTGTTGAGCAGCGCTTCCGCTCCAATATCGGACAAGGTTCCGTCCGACATGTCCAGCGTATGCAGCCCGTCCAGAATCGGCGCGTCCGCCAGCGCGATTGCCAGCTCGTCCTGGATTTCGCTGTTTTTCAGACCGAGATAAGTGAGTTCGGGGAACTTGCCGGGTTCGGTGAGCTTCAGCACATCCTCCAGGCTGCCGTCGAATCCGTATTCGTCCACGCCGAGATACAGCTCCAGCTTTTTCAGGCGCGGAAAAGAACCTTCGGCTATTTGATGGATCACGTCCTTGCCCAGACCGCCGCAAATAATGGTCAGTTCCTCCAGATTTTCGTGACGAGCCGGGTTCAGATCCAGTCCCGTGCTTCCTTTGACCGTAAACGACCGGAGTGCGGGATAAGCCTCCAGCAGCGGGGCCAGATTGGTCTGCATAATCCAGGACACTTCGCATTCCTCGAAGCCCATATCTCCGATAAACAGACTCGTCAGTTTCGGAAACCGGTCCTTCAAGGCGACAAGCGTCACGACCGTTTCTTCGGAATCGTTTTCATAAGCACCGCCCCAATCTCCGATAATGAGGCTTGTCAGCTCCCCGCTTTGCGGGCTGTCCGCCAGCTCCTCCAGCAAATCTTTCATTTTCTTGCCGGCTTCGTACTGGTCGTAATCGATCGTTAGTTTAATCTCGGACATAACGGTCCCTCCCATGTAAACTTTTTCCTTCTATGTACGATATAATCCTAACTATAAACGATATTAAAAAAGACTTGCAAACATTTCCGGACGACCGTTTCCTTTTTCCGCCTTGTTTCTTTTTCGTTTTTTAGGGGCTGTTTCGTATGAAATCCGCACCGGATGCGGGTTTTTCGGGATGGATAACATCTTCTTTCCATGGACATATACGTAAAAAAAACCGCCATGCGGATCACACGGCGATCGGACGGACAGCCGGGGTCTAGTAACGGCAAAAGCAGCGGTTTCCAGGCAGCGGTTCCCCGGATCCTCGGTACCCCCACAAAAAGTATCGCCGCAAAACAAAAAATCCGCTTCCTGGCGGATTCCAACAAAATTCCCTATCATGCAAAGAATAAGGCTGCCGATTTTTACCGGCAGCCTTTTTTCGCAGCCTTTCGGCTCCTTTATTACACGGTCTTCAACTCCGAAACCGCAACTTCTTCCGCATTCTTCTTCTGGAATATCATCCCTTTATCCTTGAAGAGCAGGAGGAACACTAGCGCGACGACAGCCGCCACGACAGCCGGGTAAATCCAGAATTGCTGCCACTGCTTCAGCGCAGCCGCCCCTTGATCCACGACCGTATGATTGAAGATATAACCCGTGACCGAAGACGCGAACAACAGTCCTAGCCCGTTCGAGATCATGAACTTCAAGCTCTGTGCCTGCGCTTTAATCGTCACGTCCGCTTTATTGTCCACATAGATGTCTCCCGCCGTGAAGAAGAAGTCCCAACAAATCCCTTGCAGTGCCAGCGCAATGACGATGACGAGAATGCCTGCATCGACGGCCGCGAAGGAGAACAAAAGCGAACGAAGAACCCACGTGATCGCGCCCCACAGGATAATCTTTTTGAATCCGAATTTGAAGAGAAACAGAGAGAGCAAGAACATAAAGATAACTTCCGTTGCAATACCGATTTGCATAATCGTAGCTGCATTCTTAAACCCTAGCGCGCCCAGGAATACCGGCACATAAGCACTGTAAGCCGTTTTAGGAATCATCAGGAAAATCGTACAGGCCATGAATACCGTAAAGTTCTTATCCTTGAACAATGCGAGCGCATCAAGACAGAGCAGGTCCTTCATCAGGAACTTCTTACCCTTGCCGGCTGCTGGCGTATTCGGAAGCGTGAAGCAATAGATCCCCAGCACAATGGCAGAGATCGCTGCAATTTTGAAGGTCATAATGCTGCCCGAGAAGCCCATCTGTCCGAGCAGGAACCCGATCGCCATAAAACCAAAAGTTCCGAACACCCGAATCACCGGAAATGTTTTGGCGCCATGAATATGTCTGAAGCTGATGCTATTCGACAAACCCGTCGTAGGATAGAACAACACACCGACGATAAAGATCAATACGAGGAACATCGTCGCGTTGCCCGATTGAATCTGAGACGGAATCGCCAGCAGCACACAAGCATTAACTACATGCAGGATGCCCATAATTTTCTGGGAGGCGATGAACCGGTCCGCGACCATCCCGATAAACAGCGGCGACAGAATCGTCGCGATGCCGAGCAATGCATAAGAAGTACCGATGATGGAGGATAAGCCCGAGGTGCTGAGAACTAAGCCTAAAGTCATATTCCAGGCGCCTTGAACGAAATATTGCAGGAACATCATGATTAATAGTCTCGGAACGATAGTAGTCTTCATGTGTAATATCCCCTATTAAATAAATTTGATGAGACCGTCGTAAGCCACTTCGATACCGTAAGGCTTGAAGATGTCCACAAGCTCGTCATGCATGAAACCGCTGTTATGAGATAAATGCGAAACGATGATCCGGCTCGATGCCGAGTGAATGCCGCTATCCAGCAATCGCTTCTGGGTCTCCAACACGGTCTCAATGCTCATATGACCGTCGGAATGCGGATTCTGATTGTAGCCATGTGTACATTCGAGTACCGTCAGATCGATATGCTTGTCCGCGAGCCACGACCACGTCAATTCCGGGAACCACCCTGAATCATGACCATACAGCAAGGTCTTGCCTTCCTTTTCGATAAAATAAATCAGACACGTCTCCCACTTCGCATGATTGGCGAGAAGGGGCGTAATGCGCGCTCCGCCGGACTCTACTGTCACAAATGGAATCAGCCGGGTGAATTGAAACCGCTGGGGACTATAACCGGACAACACATCCAGACAACCGTTAACGGCACGATCATTCCCGAAAATATGCAGCGGATGCGTAACGTGGTGACCGTACCCTTCCATCCGGCTGAACAAATCTCCTGCGTTAAAATGATCCGGGTGCGTATGAGTGAAGAGCAATTCCGAAATCCGAGTAACATCCACATCGTCCCGCATGACTTGGCAGCTGTATTCCGGCGGGAAATCAATCTGCATCGTATCATCGACAATCGCAGCTGACCGCGTTCTTATATTTTTCCCTTTCTCGCTTCGCGTCTTCTCGCAAACCTCGCATTTGCAAAATGGATTCGGTATCCCTTCCGACGCGGCAGATCCCAGAAAATGAACTTTCATATAAATATCTCCTTTTCGATTCGCAGGTATGCGGGAATTCAGATACATTCTTTCTGTGATTGTTTCCTAGCAGCATCCTTGCTGCTTCTTGATTTCCGATCATCCACCGGGTTGTTCATCGGAAGAAATCGACTGATTCTTGCAAGGAAAAAAGTTAAGACGACGGAGAAAATGACGATGCCATAGTATCCCGCTCCAATGCCAATTCCGACGCCGCCTGAGAAAAATATCATGGCCGCCGATGTTAGCCCCTTAACCCGTTCCCCGTCCTTAAGAATGACCCCCGCTCCGATAAATCCTAAGCCGGATACGATTTGAGCCGTCAGCCGCATCGGATCGGCGCGCATGAGTTGACCCGTTTCATTGTAATGACTGGCGGTAGAGATGGAAATAATCGTAATTAATGTACAAGCCACTGAGGTATAGGTATATGTCTTCACACCGGCGGGCTTATGTTTATGTGATCGATCCCAGCCAATAAACAGGCCCATCAATGCGCTCGCAAGGATTCTGACATACATCTCCCAATGTCCGAACATCTGGCCATACTGGATTGGATCCACAGCGTTCCTCTCCCCCTTTAATCATGATGTCGTACAAATCTTGGCCGACCGCACTGACAAACGATCAATCCAGATATGATGTTAACGCTTTCTTGAATAGAATTCTAACATATTATTGGAACGAGTCAATAAAATTTTGAGAATAACTTCTCGCTTGATTGTCAAAAATCTGCCTAAAATACCGTAGATACAACGTTTGATGTTTTTTTTCAAATGTTTTTAATATTGGAACGTGTCAAAATTGTGTGATAGCATATCAAAAGAAGACCCGATATAATTAATTTAGCCAACTATCATCAATAAAGGGGGGGAGAATGGAGCATGCCTACCATCAAAGATATCGCCAAAGCTGCGGGGGTGTCGCATGGAACGGTATCGAATGTGCTGAACGGAAGAGGAAATGTAAGTCTGGAGAAAATCAATCTCGTGGAAGAGGCCGCCCGTAAAATGGGTTACAAGATCCACGCGCGGGCTAAATCTTTACGTGAAGGCAGCACGACAACCGTCTCCCTCATCCTGCCTAACATTTCATCGGATTCCTATAACAAGCTGTATATCGCAATCCATAGCACCCTCCTCCGTGCGGGGTACACGACAAATTTATATCTCACACAAGATCAGAAAGAGAATGAACAAGCCCTTCTGCAAGAAATTGCTGCCAATCGGGACTGCGCTGTAATCACGGTCTCCTGTTTGGACGATGCCATGGAATATTACGACCTGCTCGGTATTCCACGGGAGAATATCATTTTCGTCTATCGTAAATTGCAAAACACCATGAAATTCGCCAGCTTCAATGCGGATACATCCGGACGGACGATTGCTCGGAAAATAAAAGAAAAAGCGTACAAAAAGATCGGAATATTCACCGATTTGCTTCAATATTCCTGTGATCGGGATTTTAGAAATGCCATCATGGAAGAACTGTCACCTCTGGATTTGCGCATACATACGATTGCTGCCGCGCAATCTACCGCCTATAACCATGCATTTGATTTCTTTGCAGGGGATGCCTTCGATTGCATTGTGACCAGTGATCTGGAACGAGCGCGCTATATCAAAAACGCCCATTTTTTAGGGAGTACGGGCCAAAGTCCGGAGCTATACAGCTTGGCCGATTCCGAATTTCTAACCGAGGATTTGATTAACAAGTATCACATCAATTACCAGTGGCTAGGCAAAGAAATTGCCGAGACGATTCTACGTCATGAGACGACGGACCAGCGTGACGGGGCCCCGATCATCGGATTGAATCGCGGGTTTATGTTCGAACACCAGACGCTTGGTCATCCGGCGGCGAACAAGACGCTGAACATTCTTACGATCCCGAGTCCAACCACAGATGCGCTCAAGAAATTAGCGCCGCATTTTAAGAAGACGACCGGTATTGATCTTCGGCTAGCCGTCTATTCGTTCGAAGAAATTTACGACATCTTATCCGATATCGATAACCATAAGCATTACGATATCATTCGTGTTGATATGGCCGGGTTATCTTGGTTCGCGGGCCGGACTTTAAAACCGTTAAGCCCGGAAATGCAGGAGCTGCTGACGAATTATCCTTCTCAGCTTATCGAGCGGTATGCTTATGTGAATGAGATCCCTTACGCCGTACCTTTCGACCCTAGCATTCAAATGCTTTTCTATCGTAAGGATATTTTCGAAGATACCAAAGTGCGAAGAATGTTCTATGAGCAGTATAAAGCCGAACTGCGAACGCCCTCCGACTTCGACGCGTTCAACCGGATTTCCGCATTCTTCTCCCGAGCGAGTAACCCCGAGTCGCCTTTATCCCATGGATCCTGCGTAACGACGGGAAACTCAGAGATAATCGCTTCCGAATTCCTAGTCAGGTATTATGCCGAAGGCGGACATTTGATCCAAGAAGACAATAAGCTGGCTCTATCCAAAGAGATTGCGATGGATGCCTTTCATAGCTATATCGATCATTTATCCATAGCCAGGAACTTACCTGCCAAATGGTGGGACGAGTCCATCTCGTTATTCGAAGACGGTCAGATCGCGATGCTCATCGTGTATATGAATTTGTTCTCGAATATTGCCCACAGCGAGATATCCCCGCTCGTCGGGTTCGCAGAGGTCCCTGGCCAACAGCCGCTGCTAGGCGGAGGCTCGCTAGGCGTATCAAAATATTGCCGGAAGGACGACGAAGTCTCAGCCTTCTTCCGCTGGTTCTATGGTCATGAAATTGCCGAGCAAGTTACGCTGCTTGGCGGCGCTTCGGTCAACGATTTCATCTACAGCAACCAGAATGTCATGCATCAATACCCTTGGCTGAAATTCGCTAAAGACTTAGAGTACCGCGGGGTTCGGGAATCCGCCTTTCCGACAGGACATAACTTCAATCTGCGGAAAGTCGAGAAGATTATCGGTCTCGGTGTGAAAAATGTGATGAATCAGATGATGAGCGTCGAGGAAGCGATTGATTATATCAATGCAAGGTTATCCGACAAAGAGTTTCTTGCCTTATAGGAGATGCAGCTCTTAAGATACAGGAAAAAGACAGGTCAATGATCGCCGCGGTATCGCCGGGTGTCTGACCTGTCTGGGAAGTCCATGAAAAGAAAAAACTCGAACCTTTTTCCGGCTTTACCCGTGCCGGCCTCATTTACCGCGCCTCCCGGACTGCCTGCCTGTTGAACGCTCCCGTCACTGCCGCTTCCGGGCGCCGAGCATCCCGCCGCCGTCAGAAGAACTAAAGCTGCGGCGGCAAGCTTTAACCGCTTGAAAAAGCTGTGTGCACCGCGCTGCCGGGACATGAACATTCCCCTTTCTTCCTTTACCAGGCTGTAAAAAAAGAGAAGGACGTCACGTCCTCCTCCCTGTTCTGCCTCAAGCCCTTACTTGCTGCTTTTATACCGCTCGTAAGACTGCTTGTAAATCTTCATATATTCGTCCACGCCCATTTTCTGAACGGTCGCCACGTACTTGTCCCACTCGGACATCGGCTGGGAGCCGGTGATGAATTTCGCTTCCATTTCGCCGATATACGTTTCCATATCCTTGCCCACCGTCGAGCGGAATTCGGTCTCTTCTTCGGTGAAGTTGAAGTTGTTCCACAGCTCCTTCACCGCGTGAGGCTCCGCTTTCTTGCCCGTTTCCACGGATTCCGGCAGCGTCTCCGAGCCTTTGAAATACTTCTGCTGTACATAACCCGGATAGCTTCCCCCGAGCCACGTGATGTATTTGGCCAAAGCCTGGTCCATCGTCAGGCCATTCGGGTTTTTCGTGATTTCCTCGACGAATTCCAGCTTGCCGTCCGCCGTTTTCTTATAGGTCTGGCCTTCGATTCCCATGAAATAGAACGTCGCTCCTTCATCGCCGTAAAAATGGTCGATCCACCGCACGGTCGCCTCCGGATTTTTGTTCTTGTCCGTAATGACAAACGCGCCCGGCCAGACGGCCGGCACCTTGACGTGCGAGTACAATTGGTCGCCGTGAGGCCCCTTCAGAGCACCGAGCCCGAAATAGCCGGTCTGGTTCATCTGGGTTTTCGGATTCGGATTGATGGTGGCGCCGAATACGCCTTTCTGTCCTTTGGCGAACAGGGCCGCCGTCTTGATCGTAAAGATTTCTTTATCGATCAGGCCCTCGGTGTACAGCTTGCGCATGTACTCGATCACTTCTTTGTAGCCCGGGTCCGTCCGGAAAAACCGCAGGTCATTCGTTTTCGGGTCCACATCGACGAATTTGTGGCCGAGACCGCGGTTTCCGAAGCCCCACGCCCCGCGCAGCTGCTCGATCAGCGGGTTGATTCCCTCTCCCGCATATGGAATTTCATCCGCCTGCCCGTTCCCGTTCAGATCGGTTTCTTTGATCTTTTTCAAATACTGGTAAAACTCCTCCATCGTGACCGGCTCCTTCATACCCAGCTTATCCAGCCAATCCTGCTTGACCCAGAGCGGAGTGCCGATCAGCATCGGAAGAAAATCCGGGCTGTAGAAGGAAGGGAACGAATAAATGTTGCCGTCCGGCATGGTCAGGCCCTTTTTCAAATCCGGGTACTTCTCCATCAGCTTCTTGAAGTTCGGAGCGTACTGGTCGATGAGGTCGTTCAATTTGACGAACGTTCCCTGCGCCCCGTATTTCATCAGGTCGGAGGAAGGAACGCGGGCCGAGTAGAAAGCGTCGGGATAATCCCCGCCGGCCAGTGCTAGATTGCGTTTTTCCGTCAAATTTTCAAACGGGACGAGCTGGAACTTGATGTTCATGTTGGTCATCTTGGCATATTCTTTCCAGACGAGCGTTTCTTCGAAGTTATTGCCGTTCGTCGCCGCCTTCCCCGTGAAGAAGGTAAGCGATACCGGCTCCTTGGCGATGGGCATTCCCGTCGGATTCAAATTCGCCACTTCTTTCTTGCTGTCTTTGCCGTCCGCGCTACCCGCGTTATCGTTTCCTCCGCTGCATGCCGACAGCACGCTTACGGCTATGGCGACGGTTAACATCACGGCTGTCCATCTCATTGTTCTCATCAGCAAATCTTCCTCTCTTAGTTCATTGTATCTATCGGCAGCCGGGGTGTCAGCCCCGGCGGACCCGAGAAATTTACCGCAGCTTCCAATCAGCCTTTAACCGAGCCGATCATGACGCCTTTGACAAAATACCGCTGCAAAAACGGATACAGCATCAGCACCGGCAAATTGGCCACAATGACGACGGCGTATTTGATCGCTTCGCCCTCCATCACATTCCGGGCATGGGAATCGTCTCCGACCCCGAGCATTTCCTGCATCTGCCCCTGGATGAGAATTTCACGCAGGAAAAGCTGGAGCGGATATTTGTCGCGGTCGGTCAAATACATCAGTCCGCTGAAATACGAATTCCAGTGCCCCACGCTGTAGAACAAGATCATAACGGCGATGATCGGCATGGAAAGCGGCAGCACGATTTTCCACAAAATGCCGAGGTTGGAGCAGCCGTCGATCGAAGCCGCTTCCTGCATTTCGCCGGGAATCGAGCTCTGGAAAAAAGTGCGCATAATGATGATGTTATACACGGACACGGCCCCCGGAATAATGAGCGCCCACATCGTGTTGAGCATGCCCAGGTTTTTGACGAGCAGATAGGTCGGAACCATCCCCCCGCTAAAAAACATCGTAAACACCATAAGGGCGGAAATCGCATTCCTTCCGGCAAAATCTTTGCGCGAGAGCGGATAAGCGGCCGCAACGGACAAAATCAGATTGATCGCCGTACCGACGACGGTATACACGATCGTGTTCAAATACCCCGTCAAAATTTCGTTGTTCTGAAAAATTTTCGTATAGCCCATCCACGTAATGTCTTTCGGCCACAGCCACACTTCTCCCCGCATAACGGCTTCCGGACTGCTGAAGGAGGCGACCAGCACGAAGACAAGGGGATACAGCACGATCACGGAAACGAGAGACAGCAGCGCGTACACGGCCCAGTCGAACGCTTTTTCCCGGGTGCTTTGAATGGTATTCATCGGGCAGTCCTCCTTTCTACCACAAGCTGGTGCTGCTGACTTTGCGGGCGATCCGGTTCACGGTCAGCAGAAGAATAAAATTGATGACGGAATTAAACAGGCCGACCGCCGCCGAATAGCTGTATTGACCGTCGATAATCCCTTTCTGGTACACATGCGTGGAAATGACGTCGGACGCCTGCATGTTCAGCGAGTTCTGCATCAGATACACTTTCTCGAACCCGACGCCGAGCAGCGATCCCATATTGAGAATGAGCAAAATGGTGACCGTCGGCATAATGCCCGGCAGATTGATATGCAGGATGCGCTGCCAGCGGCTTGCCCCGTCGACTCTTGCCGCCTCGTGAAGCTGCGGATCGATCCCCGTGAGGGCGGCCAGGTAAATGATGGAACTCCAGCCCATCTGCTGCCAGACGCCGGACAGGACGTAGACGCTTTTGAACCAGCCGGGATCGGTCAGAAAGTTAACCGGTTCCCCCCGGAACCACGTCACGGCCATATTCAGCAGACCGGTCTGCGGCGAGAGGAATATAAACACCATCCCCACCAGAACGACCGTCGACAGAAAATGGGGCGCGTACGTGACCGTCTGGACGAACTTGCTGAACTTTTTGGAGCGGACTTCATTGATCATCAGCGCCAGAATAATCGGAACCGGAAACCCGACGACGAGCTGATAGAGACCGATGCCCAGCGTGTTGGTCAACAGCCGCCAGAAATAATAGCTTTCGAAGAACCGCTCGAAATGTTTGAAGCCCACCCAGGGGCTGCCCCAGATTCCTTTGGTCGCGATAAAATTTTTAAAGGCAATTTGTACGCCGTACATGGGAAAATACTCGAAGACCAGGAAAAACACGAGGACCGGTAAAATAAGCAGATACAGATCCCAGTTTCTCCGGACCCGTTTAAAGACCGCGGATCGTTTCCGTTTACGTACGGCCGGAGCGGCCGGGGCTGATGACGGAGCCGCTGTTTGCGGCGATGACGCTTCTTGTGACAAATCCCCACCCCACTTTTCATGTATTCTTTCCGGAGCATAGCAAACGGGGCCGCCGCCGGGTATTTACACTTCTTTATCTCCTTGGCCCCAGATTCGCCGCATAAAAAAAAGATAAGAATCTAAAAAAAGGCTTATTTGTCCCCCGGCGTTCTTTGGATAAAATAAGAAGACAACACGGAAAGGGAGCTTGATGCGCTTGAAACGGGTCCTGCTTAACCGGCATTCGCTGGTCTACAAACTATTTTTCAGCTTTCTCGGCATTCTGCTGCTGTTTTCCGTTTTTAACGGAGTGTCCGTTTATTTCTTTAACAAAAGCATGCAAAACGAAATTATCCAGTACAACCGGCTGATGCTTAAAAATACGGCCGAACGGTACGAGACCCATTTCGAACGGATCAAAACGATGCTTTTCGACCTGTACTCGAACGAAGCGCTCGTGGCGTTCAACCGCCAGCTGCTGACGAAAGCGGAACCGGACATCGAATACTGGAAGGCATCCGAAGTGCTCAGAACGGTCCGCGCCCAGGCGTATAATCCGATGTTTTATCTGAATAACCTGCTGGTGTATTACGATTCCCATTCATTGATCCTGGAGAAAGAAGGCAGCGTGAACGCGCCCATGCTGTTCGAACGCTTCTACCGGAGCGCGGATTATCCGCTCGCTTATTGGAAGGAACAGTTTGCCCGAAGCGGGAACTATGCGCTGCATCCGCAGTCGTCTTTCAACGTGACGACCTTGAACTCGTCGGTGGACGTAGAGCTGATCCCGTTCTCGTTCCGCATGCCCGGCTCCAATTACCAGGTGGTCGCCCTCCTGGACGCCCGCGCTCTGCAGGAAGCGTTCTACGGACCCGGAGACAGCCGCGAGTTTATGATTCTCCGGGAAGACGGCTCCCTGCTGTACCGTTCTTCATCCGCCTTCGGCGCCGGAGATATCCCGTCCTTCGATCCGGATGGAGCCGGGTATGCGAAAGCGGGCGGCACGTATTTTTTTGCCGAAAAAGACCCGCTCACCCGGCTCACGTATGTCACGGCGCTGCCGTACGCGAATATTACGGCTAAAGTGCGCAACGCGAGCCTGACGCTGCTGCTTATATTTGCCGCCGCCCTTGTGCTCGGCATTGCGGCCTCGCTCTTCTTCAGCCGCCGAATTCACAGGCCCCTCAAGCAGATGCTCAGCTCCATTGTGAGCCGGGACCCTGTACGGCCGAAGAACGCGATCCGCGAATTCGACCTGATCCATCAAAACATCCACGAGTTGATGCAGGAAAAAGAAGCCGTCCGGAAGGAGCTTCTCGGAAAAAAGTCGCTTCTGACCAGCTTCGGCTATATCAATAAATTGAAAGCGATTACATCCGACATCAGCGACTGGCAGGACATCGCCGAAATGGATGACCCGTTCTTTCTGGTGCTCGCCCAGCTTCATTTCAAAGAGGGGACCATTCACGAAAACCATTCGCGGCCGGACCGGATCGCCTACTACATCCGGGAGTATATCAACGTTGTCATGACCGAGCATCTTCCCCATTCGCACACGTTCCAGATCGATACAAATCAGATTTTGACATTTGTCAAAGGCGATGACGAGCCGGAAAAACTCAGGGAAGCGCTGGAGAAGCTGAAACCTATCCTCGACCGGGACAAAGCTTATTTTCTCGTCACGCTCGCCGTCGGTTCGGTTCACCAAGGTTCGGGCCAGTTCAACGCCGCCTACAGGCAGGCGCTGGAAATGGCGCAGCAGGCCCGGCCTCTGGACGAGTGCCAGATCATCCGCAGCCACCGCGTGCCGCCTCCCTATGCGCTGAACGCTGCCCGGGAGCAGGAGCTGTTCCAGCACATCCAGGCGGGAAATCTCGCCCACTGCGTGTCGCTGACGGAACGCATCCTGGAGCAGATGGAGAAGAAAGAAGCCGGACTCGCGCAGTACCGGCAGATCGCCGAGAGCATCCTGCTCCGCGCCGCGAGAGCGGTCGAGCCGTACCGCCACGCCGGTACGGACGCAGCGGCGCCGCAGAGCGAGGACGCCGCGGCTGACCCGGAGGCACCGGCGGCGGAAACGCCGGACAGAGCGGGCGGCAAGGACGCCGAAGCCGGTGCCGCAGGCACTATTCCCCGGAATTCGCCTGGGAATATGATGCAGAGCGGCGGCGCTTCCCGCCTTATTCCCCCGGCTATGCCAAGGAATATGACGGGGACAGGCAAGGCCCCCCGCCCTATTCCGCTGACTTCACCGGGGGATATGGCGGAAGTCGGCGGCAGCGGCGGCATAGCCGGCCCTGCGGCTTCCGGAGCGCCCCGCACCGGAAGCGGCGAGCCAGGCGCGCCTGGCCAGGCGGCCCGTGGCGAAGGTGAAGGTCCCGGCGCGCCTGGCGAGGCAACCTTTATCGGAAGCGAAGCTCCCGACTCGGCCAGCAAAGCGGCCAGCGCCAGCGCTCACAGCCCGGAGGTGGCCCTTCCCTTTCAGGTGCGCTACCTGCGCCTGCTGAGAAGCTGCTTTACGCCGGATGAGTTCGCGCAATTTTACGCGCAGCTGTTCAAAGAGGCAGCCCGAACCATCGCTGCGGGCAGGGAAGAACGGGATTCCGTCATCGAATTCGTGATGAACGAGCTCCAAAACAAGTTCGCCGACGATATTTCGCTTGAACTTCTCGCCGACCGGCTGAACTTGTCGGCTGCCTACTTGTCCGTGTATATCAAGGAGAAAACGGGTGCGAACTTCAGCCAACAGCTCAACGCGATCCGCATCCGCAGGGCGAAAGAACTGCTCGGCGATATAAGTTTGAGCGTGCAGGAGATCAGCGTGAAAATCGGCTACCGCAACGTCACCTCCTTCAACCGGATGTTCAAGAAAATGACGGGCCTTCCTCCCGGTGAATACCGCAAGAGACATGTCATCGGCGGGGAGGTTGGCGGTTTGTAATTCAGACCCTTAGGGCTCGACAGACTACCGCGCAATGCCGCTACGAGCGTCCGGGTATAGTGCGCATCGGCAGCTCCCGTCCCTTGTTTAGGGCCTCTTTTCCAGAACTGGGTTTCAATCGAAATTGAATTGGTTAATTATTTCTTATATTTGTTGGTTTAAGATGAAATTATTTACCACATCAAGCCGTACGATCAGCGGATATTACTCAACAGGACAGGGGGAATACAAATGAACCCACGCAAAAGAGCGGTTACGCTTGCATTCTGTGCTCATTTGGCGCTGCTGCCGCTTCCCGGCTGCGGTTCCGGCTCCGACTCATCCGGCGGAGCCGGTACGATCACGCTTGATCTGGCTCTCTGGGACGAAAATTTGTCGGAGGTGATCCGCCAGTCGCTAGAAAGCTACAAAAAAGACCATCCGAACGTAAACGTGCGGGTCACGTATACTCCGTTCGCGGATTACTGGAGCAAGCTGCGTACCAGTCTGGCGGGCAAAAGCGGCCCCGATGTTTTCTGGATGAACGGCCCGAACTTTTACCAATATGTAAGCGCTAACTTATTAAAAGAGCTCGACCCGCTGATGGCGGCCGACGGCATAAAAAAGGAAGATTACACGAAAACCCTCGTCGATATGTACTCCACCGAGGGGAAATTATACGGTCTTCCATATTTCCTGGACGACATCGCGCTGTATTACAACAAAGAATTATTCGATGAGGCGGGTATCCCTTATCCCGATGAAACCTGGGACTGGGACAAGCTCAAGGAAACGGGCGCCAAACTTACCCGCAAGGATAAAGGCCAATACGGCTACATCTCCCCCGTTACAAACCAGGACGGTTACTATAACCTGATTCATCAGGCGGGCGGATACATAATCAATGACGATAAAACAAAATCGGGTTTCGATCTTCCGGAATCCATAGCCGCCTTGAACTGGCTGAAGCAGTTGTCGGACGAGGGCATCTCCCCGGACGCCAGGCAGCAGCTCGAAACAGAGCCCGTGCAAATGTTCGGCTCCGGCAAAGCAGCCATGGTGCAGGCCATTTCGGTCAAAGCGCCCGAGCTTCACGGCATGCTTGGCGATAAACTCGGCATTGCTCCGCTGCCCGGTGGGAAGCGGAAAGCTACCATCGTGCATGGTCTGAGCTGGGCGGTGAACCGGAATACCGAACATGAGCAAGCGGCCTGGGATTTAGTGAAAGCGCTTGCCGGCGAACACGGATCGACTCTTCTCGCTAAATCCGGCTTTAGTATTCCGGCCTATGAGAAAGCCCAGGCCGAGTGGCTGAAATCCATCCCGTCGCTGAATCTGCAAGTATTTGTCGACAGCATCGAAAATGCCGCTCCATACCCCGTTTCGAAATATACCGCGGAATGGCAGACGGTTGAAACTAAAGAAATCCTGGAGGCTTTGCGCGGGAGGAAAAGCGTGGAAGAAGCCGCGGGCAGGATCGCTTCCAAAATGAACATCCTGCTGGAAAAAGAACAGGGGGTGGCGAAATGAGCACGGAACGACCCAACCGCTCCACCGTGAAATTCAAGCCCGGACGCTCCGGTATGGCGGCCCGGGAGGCCATGTGGGCTTATCTTTTTATTGCTCCGGTCGTGCTGGGACTGGCGGTCTTTTATACCCTCCCCGCTCTTGGCTCGCTGGTTCTTTCCTTCTTTGACTGGGATGGATTGTCCAGGGCTTCCTTTATCGGCTTCGATAATTTCGCCGCTCTGGCAAAGGACGAGGATTTTCTCCGTTCTCTCTGGAACACCTTCCTGTTTACAGCGGGCTCGGTGCCTCTGTCTATCGCCTGCGCGACCTTGATCGCCGTACTGCTGAACCAGCCGATCCGCGGGCTCACGGTTTACCGGACGCTCTTCTTCATCCCCGTCGTGACGATGCCCGTGGCCGTGGGAATGGTCTGGCGCTGGCTGTACAATTCGGAATACGGCCTCATCAACCAGGTGCTCGGCTTTCTGCATCTCCCCCAGCCCAACTGGCTGTTTGACGAGCACATTGCGCTGCTCAGCATTATCCTTGTCAGCGTATGGATGAATGTCGGATACAATGCCATCATCTTATTGTCGGGTCTCCAGGGGATATCCAGAACCTATTACGAGGCTTCCTCTCTGGACGGAGCCGGCAGCTGGCGCAAATTTGTTCATATTACGGTCCCGCTGCTAAGTCCGAGTCTCTTTTTTGTCCTTATCATCTCGTTCATTAACTCGCTCCAGGTGTTCGACCTGATCTACATGATGATGGGCAAAGACCAGTCCATGCTCACTTATACGAGAACCGCCGTTTTCAGTATCTGGGAACAGGGCTTTAAGTTTTTCCATTTGGGCTATGCCTCCGCCCAGGCGTGGGTCCTCTCCGTCGTCCTAATGCTGATCACGCTTATCCAGATGTATTTCCAGAAAAAATGGGTTCATTACGAATAAGGGGGTCCCGAGATGGCAGTAAAAATGGCAGCAGAACCGGCAGCAGGAGCAGCAGTCAGGACAGGTTCGCGGGATAGGTCCCGCCTCTTACTTGTCCACTTGTTGTTAGTCGCCGGCGGAGTCGTTATGGTCGCCCCTTTTCTATGGATGATCCTGACTTCCTTCAAAACATTGCCCGAATCGTTAAAAGTACCGCCCGAAATTTTACCGGGCTCGTGGCAGTTTGAAAACTTCACGAAAGTGTGGGGGAAAAACAACTTCGGGCGTTATTACCTGAACTCCATCCTCGTTACTGCCGCCCGCACAGCCGGACAGCTGCTTCTGTGCTCGCTCGCGGCTTTCGCCTTTGCCCGGCTGCGTTTTCCCGGCAAGAATTTGCTGTTCATCGGGATGCTGAGTGTGCTTATGGTGCCTTCCCAGGTTGTGCTCATCCCGAATTTTATTCTTATGCAGCAGTTCAGATGGCTGGATACGTTCTACGCGCTGATCGTGCCGGGTATCTTCAGCGCTTTCGGCACCTTCCTGCTCCGCCAGTTTTTTATGGGGCTCCCCAAAGATTTGGATGAAGCCGCCAAAATCGACGGCTGCAGCCTCTTCGGCATCTATTGGCGCATCTATCTGCCTTTATCCAAACCGGCGCTTGTCGCCTTGGCCATTTTCACCATTCTGGCGGCTTGGAACGATTTCTTCTTCCCGCTCATCATGACGAGCTCGGACAGCATGCGTGTTCTGCCCGTAGGCATCGCGAATTTCCAGGGCCAATACACGACGGACTATCCGCTGCTTATGGCCGGCGCTCTGCTTGCCACCCTGCCGATGATTCTGATGTTCATCTTCCTTCAGCGCTATTTTATCGAAGGAATCGCCATGACGGGTACGAAAGGCTGAGCGAAGAGATTACCGGTTATCGGCACCGATCATCGCTTTGCCCGGTCTCAGACAGACAGAAACGGAACGGAAGCGCAATGACTAAGCCGGTTTCCATCTGCGTCGGTATGCTCGAAACAAGCGGCGCCCCTCCGTTCTCTCTCACTTTCGGGCCGGTACATGCTATACTGGATCAAAAAAGAAGCGGAGCTGAATCATGACGACGTACCTCGCCTTGTTAAGAGGAATCAACGTAAGCGGACAGAAGCTGATTAAAATGGCCGAACTCAAAATCATGTTCGAAGCGATGGGGTTTGCCGCGGTGAAAACGTATATTCAAAGCGGAAACGTCCTGTTTGGGTCAGACCCGGAAATTTCGGAAAGAGCGCTGAGGGAGCGGATCGAGGAGAAAATCGCCGCTGTATTCGGCTTCGGAGTTTCCGTTATTGTACGGACGGCGGAAGAATGGGAAGCTATTATCCAAAGCTGTCCTTATGACGCGGCAAATTTGAAAGAAGGCGAGAGCATCTACGTGACGCTGCTGGGAGACCGGCCGGAGCCGGAAGATTTGAAGCGTATCCCCGAGGCAGATCCTTCGCTGGAGGAATACCGGGTGAACGGACGCGAGATCTACTTCCTGTTTCATCAGAGCATCCGCGATTCCAAGGTGGCCGGCAGCCTGCAAAAGCTGAAAACACCCGTGACGACGCGGAATTGGAACACGATGAACAAGCTGCTTGCGTTGGCCCGTACCCTTTAAAACGTCACATTTCCGAAGCCAGCCTTATCTCCTGCTCCGGTTCCCGTGGGACGGGTTGGGACGGGACGGGGGGCTGACCACCGTCATGCGACGCCGAACACCCGCACACGCTCTGCTCACAGGCCGTCACCGCGTCTTGCGCCGACCCGCTAAAGCTTGATCCGGCCTTCCTCGGGGCCAGCCTAATCCGCAAATGGGCACTTAGCACGGTGCGGATTCAAGTTTGTGAATACGAAAAAGCCGCCGATATCGGCGGCTTTTTTTGTTTCATCCGGCGGATTCCCGAAGCTCCCGGACTCGGCACCCGGCACAGTTCGGGTTCGCTGCACTTCTCCGGAACACACATATACATGCACACGGGGTGCATCGGGTGCGCTTATTGGCCTGCTTTGCCGATCTTTCTCTTTTTCAGCTCGTAGGAATTAACGCTGGTAGAGATGACATACTCCGGCTTCGGCTGCCCTCTTTTCTCGCGGTGCCCCTGAATATGCTCGTCGCTCTTCTCCCAATTCTTCCAGGCTTCTTCCGATTCCCAGCGGATCAGGATCAGCACTTCCTCGTTCTCTTTCTTCGAACGGTTAACCATTACGCTGACGTCGATAAGACCTTCGCGGCTGTCAATGGCGCCTTCTTTGCTGAAACGCTCGACAACCTGATCGGCATTCCCTTTTTCCACTACGACGGATCTCGTTTGAATGAACATGAAGATACACTTCCTTATTTGTGAATGATACCTTCATTGTAGTTGATAAAGATTATCATTGTCAATTTGATCGGCTCTTCCGCAGGCCGCCGGGGCACGGCTTAAACCCGCTTTTTTCGTAAAAAGAAGTATGCGCTTCGGCAAAAGTAGGGGGTATATTACGATGTGGAATCCCCTCCGGTCCGCCTTTTCCGTAATTTTTTCTATAACCTGCCTGCGAAGGACATAGATTTACCACTTTCTGCAAACTCTAGGAAAGCGGCTTGGAAACAGGACCGTTATACTTGGAAAGGCGGTGGTCATATGGCACAAACCAGCAGAGGAATCACGTTTTTACAGCTCTCTATGCTGCTCCTGCTCGTGAACGGTCTCATGAATCATGTCATTCTCAATCCCCTTGTTATGGATGCCTCCGGCAGGGACGCTTGGCTGGTCCCCTTGTTTTCCGCCTTGTTTCTGCTTCCATGGTGTCTTCTTCTCGTTTTCTTCATGAAAAAGTCGGAGCAGACGAAACTCCAGCCTTGGCTGGCGCAGCGGACGCATCCGGTCGTCTCGTGGATTCTGATCGCCCCTCTTTATGTGCAAATTTACCTGATCGGGCTAACGACGCTTCTGCATACGGGGATTTGGACGGTCACGAATTATTTGCCGGCTACTCCACGATTTGCCCTGATCCTCGCTCTTCTCGCCGTTTGCACATACTGCGCCGTATCGGGGCTCCGGACGATCGCCATCTGCGCGGGGGTGCTTCTGCCTTTCGTCATTGTGCTGGGTTACTTCGTCATGATCGCCAACATGCCCAACAAAGAATACGACCGGTTATTTCCTCTGCTGGAATTCGGTATGAAGCCCGTGATGGACGGGATGCTCTACGCGGCCAGCGGTTTTATGGAATTCATTCTGATTATCGCTCTTCAGCAGCATTTGAAAAAAAGGATCAAAAGCTGGCAGCTCCTTATCCTGGCCCTGATGTTCATTCATATCATGCTGGGCCCGATCATCGGGGCCATTACGGAATTCGGTCCTGAGGAGGCCGCCAAGCAGGCGGAATCGCCCTATGAACAGTGGCGTCTCGTCAAAGTGGGCGATACGATCGAACATGTCGATTTTTTCTCCGTATTTCAATGGCTGGCCGGTACGTTGATCCGAATCGGATTATCCTTGTTTCTGCTGGGGGATCTGCTTCCTTTCAGCCGGGCAAAATCCCGCAACCGGTTCATCGTCGGCATGGCGTTAAGCTATCTGGCCGTGACCCTGCTGCCGATTACCCAGCAAAGCTTGTATGAATTTATGCAGCGGTACTATTTCCCGGGTTCTCTGATTGCGCTGCTGGGTTCGTTCTTCGTATGGACGGTCATATCCGTCACAACTAAACCGGGTAAGGAGGGGGCTTCCTGATGGCGCAGAGCGGCAGCATGGACATATGGACGGCGGAACGGCTTAAGCAGTTGTTCAACCAGAGCGACGATATCGTTCTGCTCACCCACACATTCGGAGATCAAGACTCAAACTCAGCGGAAGTCCTCCTGCTGTACAGCGAGGGAGCGATCAACGGCCAGCTGATCGGCGAACTGGTACTGCCCGCCCTGGAAATGGCCTTCGACAAAGACAGGGGCTTCCGTATGTCCGGGGCAGCACTCAGCTCCTGCCTTCCGCTTCTTCCTTTTCACGGTCTCACTACGGCGGAGACAATCTCTGAGAACTTGTTCGAAGGCAAACTGCTCCTCGTTTTCCCCGGTCTGCACGCGGCTTTTCTTATGAATATCGGCGGTTTGCCCCAACGTTCCCCGGAAGAGTCCAATACGGAACTATCCATTAAAGGCCCGAGGGACGGTTTTGTGGAAACTCTCTCTACGAACACCGCCTTGATCCGCAAAAGAATCCGCAGCCACACGCTGTGCTGCGAAAAATTCGTGATCGGCAAGAGAACGAGAACCAAAGTGGCTTTGATGTATGTCCGCGACATCCTTTCGCCCGAACTGCTGGTTGAGGCGCGCAGCCGGCTGGAGTCTATCGACGTGGACGGCATCTTCAGCATTTCGCAAATTGAAGAGCTGGTCACGGACCAGAAATTCTCCTTGATGCCCTTAATGGATTATACCGGAAGGCCGGATTTTGCCGTCAGCGCTCTCCTCAACGGGCGGTTCGTCCTCCTTGTCGACGGCAATCCCATGGTATTGATCGCTCCCTCGACCATGGCCATGCAGATTAAATCGCCGGAGGATCTCCATACGAATTTTTATTATACGTCGTTTTCCCGTCTGGTCCGGATTCTGAGCATTTTCCTGTGCGTGCTTCTTCCGGGTTTCTGGGTGTCGCTTGCGGCGTTTCACCAGGACCAGGTTCCGTTCCGGCTGCTCGCGACCATCACCATCGCCCGTCTGGGGCTGCCCTTCTCCGGGCAGTTCGAGCTTCTGATCCTCCTCATCCTGCTGGAAGTGTTCCGCGAAGCCGGGATTCGTCTGCCCAGCGCCATCGGTCAGGTTCTGACCGTCGTGGGCGGTCTCATTATCGGCGACGCGGCCATACGGGCGGGCCTCGTTTCCCCCTCCGTGGTCGTGGTCGGGGCCATTACGGCGGTAAGCAACGCCACGCTGGTCAACCAGAATTTAAGCTCCGCCGTCAGTCTGGTGCGGTTCTTCCTGTTCTTCCTCTCCTGCATACTCGGCATGTTCGGGCTCATTATGGGACTTATTCTGGTGACTGTTTATTTGTCCAGACTAAGATCTTTCGGCGTCCCTTACCTGTCCCCGTTTTCGCCGCCGATCTACGGCAACTGGGCGCCGGCCTTTATGCGTCTCCCCTGGTCTTTGATGACCCGAAGGCCCAAAAATCTGCATACGCGGGACAAGGATCATATGAAGGAGGACAACCCGTGAGCATCGTGAAAAGGTGTGCCTGGCTGGTTATTCTTCTGTCGCTGACCGGCTGCTGGAACTCCAAGGATATCCAGACGATGGCTTATGCCACGGCTCTGGGCATTGATTACGCGGACGGGAAATATATCACGTACGTCCAGATCCTGAACTTCTCGAATATTGCCAAAAGCGAAAACAACCAGGTCGGAACCCGCATTCCGATCTGGGTCGGACGAGGGGAAGGAAAAACTCTTTCGGCCTCGCTTACGTCCATTTACTCTACTTCACAGCTGCGGTTGTTCTGGGGACATGTCAAAGCCGTCGTCGTAAGCGAAGCTTTGATGAAAAAAGGGCTTGCTGATGTTTACGATATGCTCAACAGGTACCGCGAAATCCGTTACAACATTTTGTTCTACGGAACGAACAAGCCGCTGGATAAACTGCTTTCCCAGACGTCCATGCTGAACTTTTCGCCGGTGGAGTCTTTATTGACCCGGCCCGAGCAGTACTATGCCCAGAAGTCTTTGATCCTGCCTGTATACGGGTACAAGTTCATCGCCGACCTGAACGAAGCCGGAAACTCAACCATGCTTCCGTCTTTAACGGCCAACTCCGTCGTATGGCAAGAAGATCAGTCCAAAGTCTCCTTGTACGAAATAAACGGCGCTTATTTTTTCAATCATCATAAATATGCCGCCTGGCTGTCCGAGGAAGATCTGAAAGGAGCCCGCTGGCTTCAAACGAAACTGGAGCGGACACCTTTGGACGCCCCCAAAGAACATCCTCTGGCCGCCCTTATTCTGGAAGATCCGAGCTATACGGTCAGCGCGCATATCGCGGATGAAAAAATACGGTTTAACATTTCCTTAAAGATCGATGCGTTTATCGACGAATTCCGGAAACCGGCGTCAGATAAGGATATCGAAACCGCGGCAGAGACGGAAATCCAAAACGAAATCCGGATGTCCTTCCGGAAAGGACTGGACAAGAAGGTCGATGTCCTGAAACTGAGCGAAACGCTTTACCGTAAATACCCGGACATGTGGAAAACGTATTTTAAAGGAAAAGAATTTCCGCTCGACCCCGATTCTGTCGGGAAAATCGACGTTAAAGTGAACATCACGCATGCGGGCAAGTATAAAGAAAGAAAATAGCCTTCCGCGGGTTTTACCGGGAAGGCTGTGCGTTGCGGAAACGGATGATCGAAAAATGCGAAACGGACGAAGCCAACAGTGCATCGCGCAGAGGATGAAGATCCGGCACGATCCGCAGTTCCGCGCCCGTTGCCGACAGCTTGGCCAGCAAATTCTCTTCGCGCACGACCGATACAGGCGTTACCTGACGTTCGGTTATGTAATAGCCCGCTGTCGCATCGAACAAACGGAAATCCCGTTCCTCGAAGGTGTACCGGTACAGAACGGTTTCCCTCAGCCGCTCCAGCCAGGCGCTCTCTATCGCAATGACCGTATCCGAGGCGGCCGGCCCGAAAAGAAGCCGTTTGTCTTCCTCCGTGACATCACCGGAAAGCTTATACACGATTCGCGGACATTCCCGCGGAAAGTAGTATAAATGCGCATGAGCTTCGTCCACCGCCCAGACGACGGGAGGAAGATCTTCCCGCGCCGGCGGCTTTCGCGGGAGGAAGGCCGCGATATCAGGTTCTTCGCTGAAATGATACAGCATCCGGACTGCCTCCTTTTGTAACGGAAACCGGTTTCGATCCGCTGCGGTTTCGCTTTTTTGTACGGAAAAGATCCGGATACATTTGTGCGTCTTCTTCCGGTCTGTCAAAAAAATTCATCCAGCCGGATGTAATACTCGACTTTGTCTTCGTCTAGTCCGGTAAGACCGTAATGTTCCAGGAAGAGGGCCTTATAGCGGTCATCGCCGTAATCGTGCCGGAGGCTCCGGATTGCCAGGCCGATGTCCTGATAACGATCCGCCACACCCGCTCGTCCGAGGTCGATAAATCCCGACAGCTTTTCTCCGTCGATAATCAGATTAGGGGGACAGTAATCTCCATGCGCAAAAACCGGATCGTCGGTTCCCGGCTTATCGGCGAGCAAAATGCGGTACAGTTCCTCCGGCGTGCAGTCGTACTCCTCTTTTATTTCGGCCGGATCCACCATGCGCTCGTCGACTAATCTTTTCGCATCGCGCAGCTTCTTATCCAAGCCGTTAGCAAGCGGACAATCGCGGATATCCAGGCTGTGAATGCGGCGGAGGCTTTCCGCGTAAAGCTTCACGAAGAACTCTGGCTTACCTTGGATCGCTTCGTGGGAACCGTCTTTTCCGGACAGCGCCTCCATCAGCAAGTAATCCATCCCGCCGTGTTCCGCCGTGTATAAAACCTTGGGGACCGGGAGCTTCCCGTCCAGCCAGGCAAGTGCTTCGATTTCCGGCCGGAGGGTTCTCCACCAGACGCTCGGGGCGATTTTGAGAAAAGCGGGGGCGCCCCTGTACTCCTTCACGTGATAAACATGATCCCCCGAATAGCCGGTTTTGTTCACAGTCAATTCCGTCTGCCCGAGAAGCTCGACAAGCTCCTCCGGCCAGTTGCGCATATTCTCGTTCATCTGTTGGTTCCTCCTTAAGACTTCATGAGATATGAATGTAGATGCGGCACTTATGCAGCACTCATGCGGCACTTATGCAGCACTCATGCGGCACTCATGCGGCATCCATTTGGCACTCATGCCGCATTCGAAACCGCACGATTTCGTTCCTGTAACAAAATTTACCAGGATGCTTCGCTACACGCTTTTTCCTACGATAGTGTCCGGCTGCGGTTCCAAGATGATCCGCCTTTGAACGGAAATTACTCCTATTCGCCGTCAGGAACAAAATTCCTTTTTAAGTGCCGTTTTCCAGAGTTTAGATTTAGAAATCTTTATAATAGGACGTCCGCTCCTGTCTTGCTATACTAATGAAAACATCATTTCCCAAGGAGGTTTCCCGCTTGCTGTATTCTGTTGTCTGCCTCATCGCTGCAACGATCTGGGCGGTTGTCATGAAGAAAGCGAAAGTGAATGCCGTTTACTCGAACACTGTACTCATGCTGCTTTTTTGTGCGCTGGTCGCCGCCATCGGTCTATCGCAAAATTATACCCAAAGTCTGATTCCGGAAGCAACTGATGGAATCGGAATAGCCAACGATGTGGCCTATTGGATCATTGGAGAAGGAAACTGGTCTACGGCGCGTTTTAAATCTTTTTTTGAAATGTCGCTGTATGTCAGCCTGTTCTTGGTCGTGTTGTACCCGCTCCTCCTGCTGATCGAAAAAAGAACTGCAAAAAACGGAGTAACTTCATGATCGGCTGAAAAAGGGATACTAAAAAGGCGCATACCTTGGAGGTATGCGCCTTTCCGGGTTTAAACGGGCACGCGTGCCGCAAAACTCTGCATGCGGTTTTAGCCAGAGACCTGAATCTAATCTTAAGGAAACACTTAAATTCAAGCGCCGGCAAATGCGCCTAGTTCACGAATCCGGCCGTTTGCAGCAGCCGTTTCAGCACAGCCGCGCCTTCCGCGCGGGTAGTCTTTCCTCCGGGCACGAAGAGACCGTCCCCGCGCCCGTACAGCAGGCCGGCTTCCACCGCCTGCGAGACGGCGCCTTCCGCCCAGCCGGAGATATCGCCTCGGTCCGCGAAGACCTCAAGAACACCCGCCGCGGAGTTCTCCTCCGTCCGGACACCGGCCAGCTTCGCGGCGCGCATGAGCATCACGCTCATCTGCTCGCGTGTCAGCACCTCCCCGGGGCGGAACTCCCCGGTCTCGAAGCCGTCGGCGAGCCGGGCCTGAACGGCGGCGCCGACCGGGCCGGCATACCACGCGTCACCGGCAATGTCGGTGAAGCCTGCCGCGGCGGGCGCCGGGTCGAGCGCAAGGGCCCGCGTCAGCAGAGCCGTGAACTGCGCCCGCGTCAGCGCTTCGTCCGGCGAGAAGACGCCGGCCTCCATGCCGTCGACGATACGCTTCGCGGCCAGCAGCTCGACATCCTTCCGCGACCAGTGGGCGGCAAGATCGGAGAAGCCGACAGCGGAGGTAACCGCCGCGTACGTGCCGCCCCTTCTGTCGCGGATTACGGCCCGGTGCGAGCCCCCGGACGATTCGAAGCGGGACGGCACGAAGCGCAGCTCTCCGGTAGCCGGGTCCGCTTCCATCGCCGTGGCGCGGTCAGGATCGAGCGCTTCGGACAGGTTTACGCTCCTTCGGACGTAGCTTCCGAAAGCGCCGATTTCCTTCGTTTCCCCACCGGCCGTGAGGAAAACCCGGAAATCAACCGGCATGCCTTGTACCCGCATGCCCTCTTTCGCCGCCCGGGCGGATAGCTTTGCGGCCTCGTCCCCGGGAGTCAGCCCGATCGCCACAAGCAGATCGAAGCTGCCGTCCGCGGGAATGTGCGCCGCCAGCAGCCCCGCCGGGATCTCGATGGCGCCGAGATGCGAGGATACGCTGAGAATCGCGTCTGGTGATCCGGCGGCCGCCTTGCGGAGCGCCCCGCCCGGCAGTGATACGGTGCCTGCCGGCCCGCTGCCGGGAATGGCGTAGGAAAGGACCGGGTCCGCCTTTCCCTGCAGCGCCGCAATCTCGGCTTCCATAACGCCGGCATCGGCCGAGACGAGCGTCAGGTTCCGTCCGTCGGAACCTTTCGTCTCCGTCACCGACGTGCGTTCCGGCCCGGACGGGGACGTGCCTCCTCCTCCGGCGGAACCGCTCCCGGACCCGGAATCCGTGCCGGAGCCCGGGTCCGTATCCGATCCGCCTCCCGTGCTGCCCGGGCTTACGTTCACCCGGGCCAGCGCGGTATGTCCTTCGTAGGCCGTCTGCACCGTGCCGCTTCCTTCCCGCAAAGCGGTGATTCGTCCGGCAGCGTCTATGGAGACAACAGCCGGGTCGAGAGAGACATAAGACGCCTGCCCCGTCACGTCCGCGCTGGAATGCTTGTATTCGGCGGTGACGGCGAGCTGGACGTTGTCGCCCTTACCCAGGCTGTAAGAGTCACGGGCCAGCTTCAACGATTTTACCGCCGCTTCGTCCCCGATAATCGTAACGGTCTTCTCGTTCGTTTTGAACCCGTCCACACGGACGGTAACGACCACCGGATTCGCCCCCGGACGAATGGCTGTTTCGGCCTGGAACGTTCCGTCTTGCCGGAGAGCCGCCTCCTGCCCGTTTACGGTAACGGCCGCCTTGCCCGGGCCCAGAACGTCTACCTTGCCCCGGAAGGTCACACTGTCGGCGGAAGTTCTAAGCCCCTCATACGCGAGGAAGCCGCTGAGGGCCGCCGCCCGCACGGAGTCGCCGGTCTCGTAAGCATTCGCGACGAGCTGCCGCTTGGTGCGGATGCCGGAAGCGTCAAGCGTCGATACGACGAATCCGCCTTTCGGGATGACACTGTTCGTTTCTTGCGGCTTGGCCCAGTTCCACGTCATGGCCTGGGTTTTGTTCGGCACGGACGTCACTTTGCCGGAGCTGTCCACGACCGCTTCCACGCCGAAGCGGCTGTTGCCGGTCGAATAGCCGAAAGTATCCGTGAGCACGCCGATGTTATTTTCGATCAAATTGGTATTATAGTAGCTACCCTCCAGGAACGAATCGGGCGAGTCCGGAAGGGAGATGCCGAGCTGATAGTCTCTTACGTAAACGAGATTGCGCAGGGCCGCTCCGGCTACGTGCCAGTTCACCTGAGACGCGTCGAAAAGCATAAGCCCGTGCGTATTTTCCAGGCCCGCCTGGAACACGTCACGTTGGAGAGCCGGTTCCTGCACATTCGTGAGGGCGATGCCGGCGTAGAGCGGCACTTCCCCGTTCGTGACGATGTTTCCGAGCGTAATGTAATGCTCGATTTCGGGAGCCGTTGTCTGATAGGCGCCGATCATGATGAAATCGAGATTTTTCACATAGCCGCTTTCATAATAACCCGGCGTGTATACGGATTCGTCCTTCATCCGCAGACGCTCGTCGTAACGGAATTCCGTGCTGCCCCAGTGTACGCCGTTCAGGTAATACGATTCGAACCAGGAGCCCACGTAGGCGGACACTTCGATTTTTTTGCCTTTTTCCGTCTTATATCGGTCGGCCAGCTGCCTGACTTCAGACGTAAAGCTTTTGATCGTTTTCGACCGGAATTCCCACCAGTCGCGGATAAGAGGACCGTCTTTGCGCACGTTACCCGCGTACGTGAATACGTCGTCCGGCCAATTCCGGAGCTGCTTGCCGCGGGCGCCGAGGAACGATTCGAACTTGGCTTTCGTCACGTCGCTGAAATCCGCGCTTTCGTTGTCATATCGGGCACGATCCAGTACGACGCCGTCCACGTCGTAATTTTGCAGCACTTCTTCGATCGTTTTCAGTTGGAAATCGCGCACCCCGTCATTGGACGGGTTCACGAATGCGACGGCGCCCTGCTTGGCGGATTCGCGAAGCCGCTTGATCTGCCCTTTGTCCGCCGCATTGTACACACGCTCTTCCCAGTCGAGATGACTGTTCAGCACGGCATATTCATTGCTGGCGATCGACCCCTCCGCGAAAATGTTAAAGGCGACGTGGATATCGAGTCCCAGTTCGCGGCTGCCGCGGATAAATTCCTGGAGCAGATCCAGATCCGGATTGGAGCCCGCTTTTTCGGGCGCTGTAATCGCGCTTACGTACGGACGGCCGGTCAGGGTGCTTTTCTTGTACGAGACGTACCCCTCCACTCCTTTCACGTCAAACACGACAGAAGTCACGCCGTTCTCTTTCGCGGTCCGCAAAAAATTATCCACGTTGTCGGCGGTTTGGAATTTTCTCGCATTCGCGGCCTGGTCGACCCACAGAATCACCTTCTTCTCGGTCGAAAAGCCCGGACGGCTGTAGACGACGAGATCTTTGGAGTCCTGCTCCCTGCCTTCTTTCGTAACGACGAGATCCAAATAATTGATGCCCTCTGCAAGCGTGTACGAAGTTTTGAACTTTCCGTCGGGACCGAACGGAAGCGGGGTTCCGTTGACCGTCAACGCGATTTTCGCAGGATCGTCCATATTCGTAATCGTTCCGGAAAGCTCGGTGGACGGCTTCGTTTCCGTATACATCGCGTAATTGTCCAGCTTCAGCCGGGCAATCGGCCCGCCCGCTCCCATCAGCTCCTTGACCGGGACCGCGAAGCCGTTCTTGCGGAGCTTGATCGCATCTCCGGCTTTGAAATACGTCGCCAAATATTTCTTGATGTTTTTGCTGGCGTAGCTCGTATCCTGGGCGACCAGCACATAGCCGCCGGGCGGAATTTCAAGGTCCGTGGGACCGGTCCAGGCCGGCGTTTTGCCGTCTATCGAAGGGTTGATGACCTTTGTCACCTTGCTCCCCGCATCCACCTGCACTGCAACATTAAACTGGGGAACGGTAACCTGCGGCCCCCAATCGTTCGTGAAGAGTGCCACGGTGTCGTCGATTCCGGCGATATCCTGGTCTACGTATCCGATCACGTGGCGCGGGCCTTCGATGCTGATCGTAATGTCGATCGGCGCCGCCTCGACTTCGATCCGGTCAGCCGGCTGCTGAGCGTCGTTATACGTCACCGTTATCGTGGACGAAACGATTTCCCGGCCGTCTTTCAGCAGCCTGACGGGTATCGCGTTCGTTCCCGCCGTCAGCCGGACCGGGCTTTGAAAGGTTCCGTCCGCATTTAGCGAGGCCGCTGCTCCGTTTACGGTCAGAGAAATCCCTTGTCCGCTTCCGTAGCGGATTACCTGCCCCGAAACCGTAAAATCAGGCGATGTAACCGTCATACCCGATGCCGTCGCCAGATTCAGGCCGGGGTCCGGGTTCAGAAAATCACCTGCGTGCACAACTTTTCCCCCTTTATGCAAAGACACGGTGTCTCCGGTTTTGTAATGCTCGAAAAGCGGCTTCCGGGTTACGGATGTCCCCCAGGAAGAGTCGCTTGCAAGCAGCACATATCCGCCCTCCGGAACGGGCAGGTTCTGGCTCTCCTCCCACGTGGAGCCTGTCGGCGGAAGAGCAGTCGGACCGATCACGCGGATCACCTGTCCGTGCTTATCCACGGCGATGGCCGCATTCGTTTTCTTGACGAATACTTGGTCGTTCCCCGAGGAATTCGTCACCTGGGCTCCGCTCGTGAACAGGGCCACATAGTTCGTCTTCTGGGGCGGCGCATCGACATTGACGTTGATGTACCCGACCGGCAGCCGGAACGCGCCGTCCTGCGACAGGACATACACCTCGTCCGTCACCCCGGCTTGCGGCTGACTTCCTCCGCTGTCCTGCCCCGGACTTTGCGCCGAGACTTTGCCAAATGCGGGGGAAAGCAAAGAAATGACCAGAGCGATAATCATCATCCCATTCCACTTGCGCAGCAAGCTTTTCATAACGGCTCCCTTCTTTCGGTCAAAGTTTAGAGTCGAACCCGGCCGAAGCCGGAGAAAAAACGGCAGCCGCTCGTAAGCCGCTGCCGGATGTGAATGATTCTGGATGTGATATGCGTTATTTTTTGGCGGTTTTAAACCATTCGTTGGCCGCTTTAATCATCGCATCGCCGCCATCGGCCTTCCATTTGGCCAGGAATTGATCGTAATTGGAAAGCGGGTCCGATCCGCTGATGAATTTCAGCATGCTGTCGGTCTGGAACTTGTCGAGCTTCTGCTTGTTTTTGGAAATATCCGCAATCGGCGGCGCTTTGGCAAGCGGGTCGGTGACCATGATGCCTTCGGCGTTTTTGTTGATCTGTTCGAAGAACGCTTGCAGAACGGGATCTTTGCGCACACGGGCCTGCCAGTAGTCCGGGTATTTTTTATAATCCACGCCTGTCAGGAATCCGCTTCCGTTGTTAAGCTCGTCATTAAATTTCGGCAGAATCGGGTAATACTTGCCGTCTTTGATCTCATGATGCTCGCCCTGCTTGCCGATGGCGATCTCGATGAAATTATCCGGCTTCAGCTTCAGATCCAGAAATTTCATGGCATCTTCCTTATGCTTGGAAACCTTCGGAATGGTGACAAACCAGGTTGTATTCGCTTTCACGAACGTGGATGCTTTGCCGGATTTATCCTTCAGGAAAGGAATAATGGCCGTTTTGGCATTCGGATCGTTCTTCTTAAGCGCCTTCTCCGTCGTTCCCGCGTTCCAGTAAGCCTGTTTGAAAATGGCCGCTTTGCCGCTGGAGAACTTCTCGATCGCCTTGGCGCTCGTATTGATCGGCATTTCCTGGTCGATCAGACCTTCTTTGTACAGCTTGTTCATATAAGTCAGAAATTCTTTCATCGCCGGTGTCTCTACCTGATGAACGAGGGTTCCGTTCTGGTTCACCCAGTCCGCAGTCACGCCGAATGCGGCCCCGATATCGCCGATAATGGACTCCTTCGCATCTTTGGAACCGGTAAGCGGTGCGATGTTTTTCTTTTCTTTGATCGTTTTCAGCACCGTGTACAGCTCGTCCGTGTTCGTCGGCGTTTTCAGGCCGAGCTCATCCATCCAGTCCTGCCGGACAACAAGTTCTTCCCCCACCGCGAGACCCGAGCCCGTTTCCGGAATGGCGTAGATTTTGCCGTTTACTTTGGCGCTTTCCCACGCAGCCGGGTCGATGGCTGCTTTCATGTTCGGCGCGTGCTTTTCGAGCAGGTCGTCGAGCGGCTCCAGGGCGCCCGAGGTAGCCAGCTTCTCAAACTGCGGCGCGCTCAGCTTCATGACGTCGTACTCTTCTTTGTTCGCCATCAGCAGGTTCAGCTTCTCGTCCGGATTTTCCGCCGGAAGCATTTCGTAATTGACCTTATAGCCTGTTTTTTCCGAAATCGTTTTGGCGGTAAATTCTTTGTTCGGATCGAAATTGCCGTACTGCATCAGCTGGCGCAGGGCCGGCTTGGCTCCTCCTGCCGGTGCCGGCGAAGTACCGCCGGTCTGGGTCTCTTTTCCTCCGCCGCATGCCGCCGTGGTGACTCCAAGGGCTGCGACCGTGAGCAGAAGCGCTGCTTTTTTTAACATAGATGTAAACCTCCCTTTTTGTTGAACAACAAGACCGAGCCGAGTTCCGCAAGCCTCAAGAGAAGGGCCTCACCGCCTTTCCGAATGAAGGTGCCTGTCAGCCTTTTACCGAGCCGACCAGAACCCCTTTCACGAAATATTTTTGCAAAAACGGGTAAACGAGCAGGATCGGCAGCGTCGCAAGCAGGATCGAAGCGGCCTGGATCGACTGGGGCGTCGTATTCATCGAGGAATCCAGATTGTTGTTCCGGAGAAAATCCCCGGTGGACGAAATGAGCAGTTCCTTCAGAAACAGCTGCATCGGCTTCAGACTCGGATTCGTAATGTAGATCATGGCGGCAAAATAGTCGTTCCAGAAATATACCGCGAAGAAAAGCGCGATCGTAGCGAGAACCGGCAGGGAAAGCGGCAGCATGATGCTGAACAAAATGCGCAGATTGCTCGCCCCGTCCATTTTCGCCGATTCTTCAAGGCTTTCGGGCAGCCCTTCGAAGTAGTTTTTGATGATGAGCATGTTATACACGTTCACCATCGCCGGCAGGAAAAGAGCGGGCAGCGTGTTGACCAGATTCAGATTCTGCATGAGCAGGTACATCGGAATGAGCCCGCCGCTGAACAGCATCGTGAAGATGAACACCAGCAGAAGCCATTTGCGTCCCCGCAGCCTCGGTTTCGAGAGGGGATACGCCGTGATGGTGGTCAGAAAAAGACTGAGCAATGTACCGACGACTGTGATCAGGATGGAAATTTTAAACGAATTCAGGAACATCTGATCCTGCAGCACATAAGCGTAAGTGCTCAGCTGAAAGCCGACCGGAAACAGACTGACCTGTCCGGAAATGACAGCGGATTCATCGCTCAGCGATTTGGAGATCAGGTTCAGGAACGGCAGCAGCGTGGCCAGTCCGAACAGGATAAACAAGGTGTAATTGATGACATGAAACAGCTTCTCGGACCAAGTCGTCCGTGGTTTTCTGCGTTTGAGCGGCTTTACGGCAGGCAGGGCTGCGTCTGTATTCATATGCGTCTCTTCCTCTCTACCAGATTCCGCGCTGCAAATATCTGCGGCTCAAATGATTGCCGGTAATCACAAGCGTGAAGGCGATAACCGATTCGAATAGTCCGACGGCGGTCGTAAAGCTGTAATCCTGGTTGCCCAGACCCATGCGGTACACAAACGTGCCGATTACGTCGGAGACGTTGTAGACGGTAGGGTTGTACATGACGAGAATTTGTTCCGTACCCGCTTCGAGCACGGAGCCCAGACGGAGGATAAACATCAGGAGGATCGTCGGTAAAATTCCGGGCAGCGTAATGTGCCAGATCTGCTTCAGGCGCCCGGCGCCGTCCATTTTGGCGGCTTCGTAAAGCTGGGGGTCGATCGTTGAGAACGCGGCGAGGTACACGATGATGCCCCATCCGGTTTCTTTCCAGCCCGCCGACGTGACGAGGACACTGCGGAACACGCTGCTGTCCATGAAGAAAGCGATCTGCTCCAGCCCCAGGCTGATCAGTACCTTGTTGACGAGGCCCCCGTTCGTGGAGAGCAGATCGATAAAAATTCCGCTCACGATAACCCAGGACAGAAAGTGCGGCAGATAAATGACCGTTTGGATCGTGCGCTTGAACAGCATGTTCTTCATTTCGTTCATCAGAATCGCGACGACAATGGGAAGCGGAAACAGGATGACGATTTTCAGCAGGGAAATAATAAGCGTATTGACGAAAACACCGCCGAACTCCTGCGAGGTAAACAGCTTTTTGAAATGCTCGAGTCCCACCCACGGGCTTGCCGCCATACCGTCGAAAATATTGAAATCCTTGAACGCAATAACAAGACCGTACATCGGCGTGTATTTGAAAAGTAAAACAAACAGGATACCCGGCACGAGCAGCAGGTATAAATCCCAATCCTTGCGGATATCCGACCTGAGTTGCCTGGAATAACTTTGTTTCGACCGGGAGACGTTTACTTCAGAAGCAGGCTGTCTCATCGAATCCCCCCTTATGCGGTTTCGCTTTTGTATAGTACTAAGTGTAGAACCTGCGCGAAATCCGTAGTAGAGGATTCTCATTACTATTTGTGGTACTTTGATAGCGCGCTGATCCTTCCCGGGGATGCCTCGGGTGCAAATACGTTCCATCAAAAAAAACCGCCCGCCGTAATACGGCGGACAGCTTTTCACGCTTTTATTTGCTGGTTTTGAAATACCCGGAATATATGGAAAATTTCTGGACGCCCTTTCCCTGCTCCGGCGTAACGCCCGGTAACCGTTCCCTTTCCGGCCGGCTACGGCTTCATTTCGCCCGGTGTGACGCCCCAATATTTACGGAACACTTTCGTAAAATAGCTGACGTCCCGGTAACCGACGAGCCGGGCCGCATCGTACACCTTGGCGCCTTCAAGCAGCGCCGCCTTGGCTCGGTCCATTTTCCGCTCCAGCACGTACGTGGAAAACGCGACGCCCGTCTCCTGCTTGAACAAACGGCTCAAGTACGAGGAATTGACATAGAGCCGGTCCGCCACGCTGTGGAGGGTGATATCGCTGTCGATCTCCTTCTCGACCATGGACAGGATCGTTTTCACGACCCCGTGGCTCGTCGTTTTGCGCTGTTCCTGCAGATAGGCCGAGTAGTGAAGCACCGAACGCTCCAGCCAGGCCCGGATCTGCTGCTTCGTGCTCAGCAAGGTGACGTCCCGGTAATACGGGTAGTCCTCCTTGACGACATCCTGCACGCTCCAGCCCTGCTTGTGAATGAGCCGGATCATGAGGCTCGTCCAGTACATCAGCGCCTCGTGCATCCCCGCAGCGGTCTCCGTTCCTTCCATCGCCTGATCCCACAGCTCCGCGAGAGTAGTCATCGCCTTATCCTCATCGCCGGTTTCCAGAGCGATCTCCAGCGTCTTCTCCAGTCCCGGCGAAAGCGGCACGGACGTTCCGGCCGCCGGCTTGTCCCGGTACGGTACCGCGATGTCGGACCCGTACACGATGCGGTCCTGCAGCGCCTGATACGCCTGAGCGTACAGCTTGCTGATCTCCGTGAGGCCGCCGGTCCCGCCGCTGATTCCCGCGCTGCACGTGACCTTCAGGCACTCTTTGGCCTGGGAGAGCAGCTTCACGACAGCGGCATGCACGCGCAGCATCACGTCGTTGGGCGAATCGGCCGCCGGCATGGCGAACAGCATCAGCGTGTAGCCGCTTGCGTCCGTATTCACCCAGCACGAGTGCGGCTGGAGAAACTCACGGGCGACACACTGGAGCGAGAAGCGCAGCAGCGGCATATCCCCGCTTTTGTAGCGGGGCTCGCCGGTCGCGAGCGGATCGACGTCGGCTACCGCTACGGCGTACTGCATACTCTCATCCAGATCGAGCAGATAATCCCTGCTGATCTTGCGGATTTCCCAGAGGGCGTACTTGCCGCCGATCAGATTTTGGAAAAACGCGCTCTGCAGCTGGGGCAGATGCTCCGACCATTTCTCCTGGAGCTCCGCCTGGCTGTGCCAGCGCTCCAGCTCCTGCCGCAGCTGTTCGGCCGCGCTCAGAACCGCCTCCAGAATCTCCCCGTCACCCGCGGGCTTCAGCAGGTACTGGGAAACGCCCGCTTCGATCGCTTTCTGGGCGAAGCCGAAGTTATCGTGCCCGCTGAGAATAATCATCTTCACGAAGGCATCCTTCTCGCGCAGCTTGCGGGCCAGAGTAAGCCCGTCCATCTCCGGCATCTGAACATCGAGCAGAACGATGTCCGGCTTTTTCCGCTCAAACAGAAACAGCGCTTCCGTCCCGCTCGCCGCCTGGCCGGTCACTTCGATTCCGTTGTCTTCCCACGGAATATTGTTTACGAGCGAAGTGCGCAGGCGCACTTCATCCTCAACGATCATCAGGTTCATGTTCCCGTCTCCTCCTTGTAGCCGATCATGCTGTCCGCACCGGGACTGAAATCTTCTCTGCAGCGGACCAGGGGAAGCCTGAGCGCCGTCCGGGTGCCTCCGCCTTCCGCACTGTCGATGCTCAGTTCCGCGCTCACGCCGTAATAGAGCTTGATTCTGGACACGACGTTCCTTAGCCCGAACAGGTCGTCCACGCCTTCTTCATCCAGCGAGTAAAGCTTGCCCTTGCGTCTGTGGAGCCTGCCCAGCTCCTCCTGGATATAGGCCAGCCGCTCCTGCGGGATGCCGCTGCCGTTGTCCCGCACCTCCAGCACAAGAAACCCTTCTTCCAGCCTGGAGGAAACGACGAGGCGGCCGCCGTGCTCTTTGCCGTCCATCCCGTGGAGGATGGCGTTTTCCACCAGCGGCTGGAGAAGCAGCTTAAGAAGCGGAATCCCCTTCGTTTCCTCCTCCATCCGGTACTCCGCCTCGAAGTTTTCGAGAAACCGGATCTGCTGGATCCGGATATAGTAATGCAGGTGCGAGAAGCTTTCCTCCACCGAAAAAACTTCGCGGCCTTTGTTCAGGCTCAGCCGGAAAAACCGCGACAGGTTCAGAACCATTTCGCTGATTTCGTCCGCTTCGTAATTTTTGGCCGTCCAGTAAATGGAATCGAGCGTGTTGTACAGAAAATGAGGGTTGATCTGGGACTGCAAAAATTTCAGCTCCGTCTTGGCCAGCCTCAGCTCCTGCTCGTAATGATCCTCGATCAGATGCTTCTGCTGCTGGGCCATCTGGTTGAATGCCTCGGTCAAATAGCCGAATTCGTCCCTGCGCTTGTTCTCCAGCTGGATGTTCAGCTTGCCGCTGCCGAGCCTTTTGATCCCGTGCGACAGCTTTTGCAGCGGTGAAGCGATGCCCGTGTAGACGATCCAGGAAATCCACAACGCGAGCAGGATACTAATCGTAATGATTCCGTACATGTAAAGCGTGACCTGCTCCGTCTTGCTGTACAGCTCGCTCTTGGGCTGGGTCATCGTAAGCTTCCATTTGGACGTGGCCGAAGTGATGGAAACCGACAGTACGTCCGGCTCGGAGGGCAAATATTTATCACGCGTCTCCCCTTCCTTCCCGATGCCCGCAATCAAGTTGTTGTCGGCGTTAGTCAGATAGATTTTGGTCTGGGGAGAAGGAAGCAGCGGTTTGATCAGATTGAGCAGCCGCGTTTTGTTCAGCGTAATGAGCATCACATTCTGTTCCCGCTGAGGATTGTACAGGTCCATGGAGCGGACCAGGGTTACGCTGTCCGACTTCATCAGGTCACCGAAGGTGCTGCTCCCGTAAATGATTTGACCCGGCAGCATGTACAAAATGCCCGTGCCGTTTTTGAGCGTCATATCGTGCATAAAATCCTGCTGGCTCTTATCCAAGCCGCTTATGCCGTAATTCGTGGAAAACATCCTTCCTGACGGATAATGGTAGATCGAAATCTGGGAGGCAATGTGATTGATCGAGTTCATATTGGCCAGCTGCTTCATCATTTGCGAAAAGTCTACGACGGAACGCGGCGTCAATTCCTCACCGTTGCGGGACAAAGCGCCGATCAGCTCGGCGTCCGTCGAGATCAGTGTGGACAGTTCCTCTACACTCTGCAGCGTCAAATCGATATAGTCCATTGCGGAATTTAAGGCCAGCCGGGACCTTTCCGCCGCCTGCTCGACGAGAATCTGCTGGGAGCGTTCGTTGGCGAAGAGACTGACCAGCACGAGCGGAAGCAGGATGAGCAGAAAGTAACAGGTCAGCCGGACTTGAATATTCCGCTGAAACTTGTCAAGCAGCCAGCGTAATGTCTTTCTCATCGCGGCCCCTGCGGAATACCCTGCTTCTTGTACCACTCGTTCACTTCCCGGGTCATGTCATTTCCGCCTTCTTTCCTCCACTGTTCCACGGACGTCTCGAAAGAGTCCAACGGCTCGACGCCCACCACGATACGGACGAAATGCTCCATGAGTTCTTTCCCCTTGGTGTTGTAATATTTGCTCATCGACGGAGTCGGCGAGCCGTAGAAGGCGTTCGGGATGAGATGGCCTTCGATTTGTTTCAAATTTTCGTACAAATGAAAATCGCCGAGAGAATCGAGCCGCAACTTCGAAATCTCCTTGTCTTGGATATCCACCATCGCCTGGTAGATGCCCCGGTACAGATGCTTGTCGTGTTCCTCGAAGTTCGTGACCATCTTTCCGTTCTGCATCGTCCAGATTTCGTTTTCAAAACCCAGCTTGAGCGTCTTGTACCCGTCTCCCGCAATGAAATTCAAGTAACGGATGACCCCTTCCGGATTGGTGCTGCCTACCGGAATGACATTGTACGAGCGGATCAGATTGGTCGCGTAGACTCCGCTGTGCCCTTCCGGCCCCACCGGATATTCCAGCGGAATCCAGACGGCCCGGGGATCTTTCTGCATATTGGCCGCAATCGGCCCCCGCGTGTCGTACCAGGCGGCCGAAAAAATGCCCACCTTGCCGTTCTTGACCTTGTCCATCAAGCTGGGGTTGCGGTTCAGCGGAAACTCGGGGTCGAGCAGCTTCTCCCGGTACAGCTTGTTCAGGAAAGCGAGCGCTTCTTTCGTCTCCGGCAGCGTACCGGTGTAGGCAAGCTCGCCGTAACGCTCGGTCCACTGATCGAGCTGCACGCCGAACGCGCCAAAGAAGGGCGCCGAACGGGTAAGCGCCTCGCCGAATGTCAGCCCGATCGTGTCGTTAAGCCCGTTGCCGTCCGGGTCGTCCAGCGTAAAGGCGCGGATTACCTTGTAATAATCGTCCAAGGTGACGGGCGGAGCGAGACCCAGGCGGTCCAGCCAATCCTTGCGCGCGTACATCAGTTCCAGCCCTTTCACTTCGTTCAAGCTCGGTACCGCATAAATTTTGCCGTCGATGGTGACCTGATCCCATGCTTCTTTCGGAATTTTCTCCTTGAGGGCTTTGCCGTACCGGTCGATCAGCTCGTCCAGCGGCATCAGCTTGTTCTGTCTGGCGTTATCATTCATCCATACCTTGTCGGAAAAATTAATGAGATCCGGCAAATTGCCGGAAGCCATAATGACGTTCAGCTTTTCGGGATATACGTCCTGGGGCGGGAGGGTCACCTTAATACTCAGCCCGGTGTTTTCTTCGATATAGCGCAGGTAAGGATTGTTATTCTCGTCCATCCCCTGTGGAAAACTCATTCCGATCGTGTTCGTTACAATCGAGATGGAGTCGGCCGCAGATGCGGGGACGTGCGGAACAAGTCCGCCGCCGGCAGCTTCCGGCACACGTTCGCACCCGGCGGAAACGGCGGCAAGCGCCCCCAGGAGGAGCGAACTTCTAAGCAGGGCAAGCGGACGAAGGGGACGGCAGCGGAAGCGGCGCGTCAGGGCCGCGCGATTTCTTACTCCGCTTTCAAGCATCGCTTGAATACTCCGAGAAGTCCGTCCGCCATCCGCTTAAAGCCGAGATCGGTCGGGTGAATCCCGTCCACCGTACATTCATGGCCGTCTTCGCCGAGCAGCGCCGACCCGTCGAAGAAGGTGATGAACCGGTCGCCGTTTGCGATCCGGTCCTCTACGATCTTCCGCTGTATGGCCCGCCGGTCATCCAGCTTCTTGCGGACGGCCGGGTCGAATGTGACGGCGGCAAATTCGATGCAGGAGAGGACAAGGATCGGAACCTCCGGGTGTTTTTCCCGGTACAGTCCGATAAAAACCGGCAGCGTGTCCCGAATGTTCTCCGGCTCACCCGTGTTGGCTTCATAATCCAGGACCAGCAGATCCGGATTTCCGATTTCGCGGATCACTTCGGCCACTTCGGGTTCTCCCTTGCCGCTGCCCGAAAAACCGAGATTAATAAACTCCCGGTTTATTAGCCGGCTTAAAATACCGGGATAGCTCATGCCCGGCCGGTTCGCGCAGCCGCCCTGAGTGATCGAGGTGCCGTAGACGATAATCCTTCCCGGACTTTCATAGGGGAGCGGTTCTTCCAGGCGGGCATCGTCGTCCGTTCCGATCCAGACCTCCTCCACCCCCTGGTAGAGGGGGAAGTTCAGCGTGACGTGCCGCATCCGTCTCTCCCCGAACTTGTATAGCCGTGACGTGTAGCCGGAGTCCCCCGGTTTAAAGGAAGCGGTTGCAACATACCGCTGATTACCCGGCTCCCCGATGTAACAGTCGAACCCGCTTTGGCCCAGCAGCGTCATGTGGGGCATGACGGCATCGCCGCCGAGCCGTACCCGGACGGAAAGCTGCGCCGTATCGGTCATAAAGCGGATCTGCCCGCCCGCCGTACAATCCGCGAGCCGGTCGACCGCTTCCGGCAGCTTGCCGGACGGAAGAACGGGCAGCCGCCGGTACCGGCCTTCCGTCTTCAGCCACGGAAATCCCGAGATTCTGAACGGAGCCTGCCGCGGATCGTGCCATACGGCTTCCCCGTCGGCCATCGTGTCCGTCTTCAAGTTGCTGTCGTACCGGGCGATATCGATTTTTCCCGCTTGCTTCACTTCCACTTCCATCACTCCCCCGTTTGGTTGAAAGGTCTTTCTTTAAACTTACCTTTGTCTTTCACAAGGTGTAAAGAAGTTTTTGTAAATCGCTCCCTATCAAAAAAATCCTTTCTCCGGTTTCGGAAAAAGGATTGAATGATTTTATGTTTCCGCGGAATCCGTTTGGCGCAATCAGCCTTTCGGCGGAAACGGATCGTTCCCGTAGCTGTTGGATTCCGATATTTTGCCGTCCCTGTTGTGAATTTTGTGCTCCGTTTCTCTCTTCTTGGCTTCTTCCCGGCCTCTTGCCTGCGCTTCTTCTTTCGTGTCGTGATGGCTGAATTTCTCTCCGTCGCGCTGATTGTCCCAGCCGCCTTCGGGGCTCGGCGTCGTATGTACGGAAGCCGGTTCATGTTTGGACATCGGGATCCCCTCCTGTTTGGTTATGATTTTACTTACCCTGAAAACCCGGTTGTTACACATCGGGCCGCCCTAACAAACGAAACTTGGAGCAACCAGGTCTGGAAAACCAATAGGGCCGAATTACGGAAGCTTTTCCTCTCGGCACAAATCGGGACCAAACAACTTTTCCACGGTCGTTCACCGGATAAAATCTAGCACGGGGTCCAGCGACTGTTTTTCTTCCGCCGCGATCAGATCCCCCATTTTGTCGAGCCGCTGTTCGATCGTGAGCAGGGTAAACAGTTTCGGGCTTACTCCCTGACGGACTTCGTCCCAGGTCAGAGGCGTCGACACTGTCGCTTCCTCCCTGCCTCGGGGCGTGTAGGGCGCCGACAAGCTTTTGCCGGGAGCATGCTGGACGTAATCGATATAGATCTTCTTCCCCCGCTCTTTGATCAGCCTTTCGACCGTGAACAGACGGGGATGCTTCTCAGCCAGATAGTTCCCCAGAAATTCTCCGACGGACCGGAGCTGATCGAACGTATACCCGTCGCGGATCGGAACGAAAATCTGGACACCCGTCGCACCCGACGTTTTCGGCACCGAACGTACGCCCATCCCTTCGAGCGTTTCACCGATGATCGCTACCGCTTCCATGAGCCTCGGCTCGTCTTCGAAGCTCGGATCGATATCCAGCACCCATTCCGCGGGTTTTTCTCCGCCGATGTATTCGAACGAGGGATGAAATTCCAGCGCAGCCAGATTGCCGAGCCAAAGCAGGGTGGACAAGGAGTTCAGATGAATATAATTAACGCCTCCGTGAGCCGCGGTTTTCACGAATTCCGGCAGCTTGGAGGGCGCGTTTTTCTGGTAAAAAAACTTCCCTCCGACCCCGTCCGGATAACGGATCGTGGTCAGGTACCGGTCCCGGCAATAGGGAAGCAGGTACGGAGAAAGCGCGATAAGCTTCTGCAGGTAAATCACCTTCGTGATGCCCGCTTCGGGCCAGAGGAGCTTCTGCGGGTTCGATACCGTAATTTCGTTTCCGTCGACCGTAACGACTCCGGATTCGGTTGAACTTGGACTCATAACGTTATCCCTTCCAGCGCCAGCAGTTTAGGATGCCGCAGCAGGCCGCTTTCCGTCACCTCGCGTCCCGTAACAAGGATCGTCAGCGGCTGTTCCAGCCACATCACTTCGGCGCTTCGCAATCCTTCGGGCGTCCCCATGAAATAATCTTCGATAATCCGCCCGGTCTTGAGGCCGCGGAGCTCGCGCTTTACCCGCTCGTTCAACCCGGACGAGACGCGTCCGAAATAACGGCCTTCTCGGCTCATCACGAGACTGGCCACCCGGCCTTCCTTGAGCAGAATGCCGACGGCCTGCACCTCGTGCCGGACGGCCCTTTTGCGCTTGAACCAGTCTTTGTGCTCTTTGCCCTCGCGGTAGGGACTCCCTGCACGCTTGGCAATGACGCCTTCCCATTCGTTAGCGGTCACCCACTCCCACAACGTCCCCGGGTCCGCGTACTGATCGGTCCGGTAAAGTGGCGGCTTCCAGCCGGACGCAAGCTCCTCCAGCCGCCTGAAGCGTTCCCTGAAAGGAATGCCGCGAAGATCTTCGTCCCCGATTTGCAGCACATCGAAAAGCATATAATGTACCGGTTCGCGGGCGACCGCACGCCGGATTAAAGCCGGATCGGTCAGTTTGTCCCGCTGCTGCATTTTCTGGAAGCTGGGCCGTCCGGTAGCGGGATCCAGAATAACGGCTTCTCCGTCAAGCACGAAGGTCCCCGACAATTGTTCCAGGGCTTCGATCAAGTCGGGGTAGTTCCGGTTCTTTGATAACATTTTCTTAGAGAACAGCTCTACTTTTCCGTTATCCACAAAAGCGAGAATGCGGAATCCGTCCCATTTGAGCTGGTATATCCATTCATCGCCTTCAGGAAGTTTACTCGTGAGGATGGGCGACATCGGCAGAAAAGGCTGCATAAATCAGCTCCCCGTCTTCTTCGCCGACGACTTGGAACGGCTTTTCGGCTTGCCTTTGGCAGCCGGTTTCGTGGATGTTTCCGTTTTTTTTCGCCCTGCCGAGCCGGTACGTCCTGCTGTCCCGGAAGTTTTTTTCTTCTCGGTTCCGGCCGCTCCCTGTTTGTCTTTCATCTGCTTGAGGCTCGCTTGAAGGGCATCCATCAGATCGATGACATTCGACTTTTTCTCCTCCGGAGCCAGCTTGACTTCCTTGCCCTCTACTTTATCTTCGATCGCGTCCAGCAGACGTTCGCGGTAATCGTCTTCATATTTATCGGGATTGAATTCTCCGGTGAGCTGCTCGATCAGCATTTTCGCCATGTCCAGCTCACGCTCATCGGCTTCGGTCTCTTCCGGCAAATTCGGAATCTGCTCCTTGGGCCGGATTTCCTCGGCGTACCACATCGTCACCATGGAAAGTACTCCGTCGATGACGCGGATTGCGGCCAGACTGCTTTTGGAACGGATCGTCACGTTGGCGATTCCGATTTTCTCCGTTTCTTCCAGCGCCGACACAAGCAGATTATAAGCGTGGGTTCCCGCTTCGTCGGGCGCCAGGTAATACGTTTTCTGGAAATAAATCGGGTCGATTTCTTCCAGATGGACAAAATCGAGAATCCGGATTTCCCGGGATTTCTCCGAGGCGAGCCCTTCCAGCTCCTTCTTATCGAAGGTAACGAAATGGCCCGGTTCATATTCGTAGCCTTTGACGATCTCGCTCCAGTTGACCTCGCTCTCGCATTTCGGACAGGTGCGGGTGTAATGGATAGGCACATTATATTCTTTGTGGAGCATTCTCATCGGAATGTCGTTGTCCTGTGTAGCCGTGTACATTTTAACCGGCACGTTGACAAGACCGAAACTGATGGCACCCTTCCAGATCGTTTGCATGTGTCAATCCCCTCCGTTTCGCTTAAAGAAGCGTATGTGTTGTACTTAACCGCGAGCCCGGGGGATCAATCAATGAGCCGGACGGAAAAAACAGGATGGGGTCATCGCCCCCATCCTGCGCCGCATCAACCATTATTCGTTCAATCTACCCATCACGAGCGTACCGTAATAGATACCGTCGGAAAGAAGCTTGTCCTTTCTCAAAACCCCTTCGACTTCAAAACCGAGTTTCTCATACAGCTGAACGGCTTTTTCGTTCGTTTCGAGAACCGTCAGCGTCATTTTCACCATTCCGACGGAATCCGCCCAGTCGATAGATGTCTTCAGCAAATTTTTACCGATGCTGTGCCCCCAAAAGTCTTTCAGCACTCCGACTCCGAATTCGACTTTGTGGGAGAACCGTTTTAAAGAATTTCCTTCGCATCTGGAATACCCGACGATCCGGTCCTGTACAACCGCGACCAAAAACAAGTTTCCCGGGCTGTCCGAATCCGCCTCAATCAGCTTTACAAAGCCCGGCGCGTCCATGAACGCTTCACCCGGCTCCCGGTCCAGATTTTCGGTTTCCCCGTCGATTTGCACTCTTAACCCGGACAACTGTTCCGCATCTCTTGCGGCTGCCGACCGGATCGTATACGATAGTCCGTTCACATTAAAGGGCCGTTCGGCGATAATCATGAGTGTCTCCCATCCTTCTGTTTTTCGCAAAAAAAATTTGCGGTTAAAACAGTTTAGCACAGGTATCCGATGTCAGGCGACGGGCCGTCACGATGTTTTGGGGCGAGCAGCCGTTAAAATCCGACACAGTAACATTCCTATACTAGGACAAGTACAGTGTTTTGCGCGAAAAATGACTTCTATCCCGTGTTCTACTTCAGGAGGAATCCACCATGAAAAAAGCCGTATTCCTGGACCGCGACGGGGTCCTGAACGAGGTGATGACCCGCAGGGTGCGCCACGTCAACAAGCCGTCCGATCTCTATCTGCTGCCGGGTGTGCCGGAAGCCGTCAAAGGTTTGAAGGAGGCCGGCTTTCTCGTATGTGTCGTCACGAATCAAGGCGGCGTCGGACTCGGATTTATGACGGAGAAGACGCTTCTGGCCGTTCACCGGCGTCTGAACAAGCTGCTGGCCGCAGAGGGCGCGGTCATCGACGATATCGCTTACTGCCCGCACCGTCCGGCCGCAGGCTGCCGCTGCCGTAAGCCAAAGCCCGGCATGCTCCTCGAGCTGGCCCGCAAGCATGGCATCGATCTGGCGCGGAGCTACATGATCGGCGACAGCGAGACCGACATCGGGGCGGGCCGGGCAGCCGGAACCCGGACGATCCGGATCGGCGCGCCGGACGGGGCGGATTTTGCGGCTTCCTCCCTGCTGGAAGCCGCGGTGATCATTGTGCGGCACGAAGTGGAGACGGCCGGCGGCCAAGACCGGCGCAGCGGATAAGCTGCGGCAGGGATCGCGCTGCGGCACGATGGCGGCAGCGCACGGCCGCTGCGCGTCCACGCGACGGCGGGCTTGCCGCCTACGATCGCTGCGCGTCCGCGCTCACGGCGGGCTTATCGCCACGGTCGCTGTGCGTCTACGCTCACGGCGGGCCTGCCGCCCACGGTCACTGCGCGTCCGCGCTCACGGGGCAGGCTTGCCGCCACGGTCGCCGCACGTCTACGCTCACAGCGGGATTGCCGCTCACGGTCGCCGCGGTGCCGGGCAACGGGGCTTGCGTACTGGCGGGACTCTGCCCTGAGGGCAAACCTCCTCCCGGTAAGCCGCCCCTCTTCCGCTAGGCGAGCATAATCCGGCTGCGCTTGTGCTCGCGCATAAGCGTATCCGTCAGCCGCAGAAAATCCATCGAAGCCGGCAGATCGTCCGCTTTGGGACGAATCCGGTAAGCTTCGCCGGTGAGCAGGTTGTACGCTTCGATCTGGCCCGGCAGCCTGCCGAAAGCCTTGTAGGCGAAGACAAGCGACAGTTGAAGATACGCCTTCACGACGCACCAGTCCTCGTCAAGATAATACCGCTTCAGCGTGTAGGAGCCGTTTGCCCATTCGCCTACATGCAGATGCATGACGAGCTCAAGATCCAGTTCTTCGACCTGCACCGAGAGCGTCTCGAAGAGAAACAATGGCGGGTCCGTGTACTCTTCCTGAAAGAGGGCGAGAATCAAATATTTCGCCAGATTTTTTTTCATCCGCAAATAATCTTCCATGACAAGACCCGATTCTTCGGGACCTATAAGGTACAGTTCCAGCCTCTCCAGGATAATGTCCGCCGTCCGCCGGGAAGCGTCGATGCCGTAAAATTCGCGGATGATCCGGTCGGACGCCGTTCTCGCGCTTTCGCGCCAAGGCTCGCTTTCTTGACAGTTTCCGCCGGAGAAAAAGCAGCCGGGACAGCGGATAAACTGCTCCAACCGCCCGTCCTCCATCCGGCCTGCCGCCGGCCCGCCGCTCACAGCGCCCCCTGGAGGCGCATAACGGCCTGCCGTCCGAATTCTCTGCACGCTTCGCGTTCGGGAGCCGACGGGCAGAGCTCGATTTTCAGCCCCTCCTGCATCGTGCAGCCGAGGGATTGGAGCTTTTCCGTCAGCAGATCGACGGCCGCTCCGTATTGGGCGTAACTAGAATCGCATGAGCCGAATACCGCTCCGATTTTGCCCGTCAGCCGCAGCTCATCCATCTCTTCATAAAAATCCAGAAACTCGTCGGGCAGCTCTCCGTCTCCCCAGGTGTACGCCCCGAGTACGATCCCGTCGTAACCTTCCAGTTCCGCGGCACGGGCATCCAGTATATCCTTGACCGTTACCGTCCCTCCGGCCTGTTTGATCCCTTCGACCACAGCATCCGCCATTTCTTCCGTATTTCCGGTCAAGCTTGCGTACACAACTATAAAAGCGCTCATCCTCCACCCGTCCCTCCATCTATGTAAATGTTTAAAAGTGATCTTTTTGATTGATAATGATTATCATTTTCATAATTAGTATAGAGGGTCCCCGCTCCGTTTTCAATCCCTAATTGAAAATTATTCTCAATCAAAATTAAAATAAAAATCAAAAAGAACCGCAGCTAATCTGCGGCTCTTCCCTTATCGTCTCTTCGCCGGTTCTATCGTGTCGGCGAAACTGTCGTCTTTCCGGAGCAGTTTAACGCCCTGCCTGCGGTTTCCGGACCGCATAGCTTAAACAGTCCGTTTTCATAATGACCGGCGTTTCACCGCGGTTGATTTCGATGTCCAGCGGCTTATGGGACACCTCAAGCTCCTCCCAGCCGGAGTATGCCTGCCGGAATTTTTCCAGCGCCTGCTCTTTACTTAAAATGAGCTCGATCAGCGTTTCGCGTTCTCCGCCCGTTTCCGCATCCACTTCTCTTATGTTCGTATTCATGAGGAGAAAATTGATGCCTCCGTCCCTTGTCCCTGCCGCAAGTCCTGCCAGCACCTTCTCCAGAGCGGCTTCGGAACGGACATGCTCAAGACTTGACGCCGCGAGGATATAATCGAACGTGTTCTCCGGCACCTTGTATTCGCTGATATCCGCCTGCCCGGTTTCAATGAGCCCTTGGACACCGTACTTGCCGCTGTTGGCTTCAAGCTCCTCCACCGCTTTGTCCAGCAAATCCACACAGACGACTTTTCCGCCTGTCGGCTGGAGCTTCCGGGCCAGCGGAATGGAATTCCGTCCGACTCCGCACCCGAGATCCAGTACTTGCAGAGGGTTCCCCTCCTGAAGCTTCTCCAGATACGCCAAAACCCGGCCATCCGGCTCTTCCAGCCAGCTATCCTTCTCGTACAAATCGTGCTCTTCGAAATACTGCTCGTGATACGCCTTCTCCTCGCGCCGGATACGCTGCAAACGTGCCGAATTCATGCTCATCATCCTTCCGCTGTTTATTGCTACCCATGCTTACCCCAAAAAATACGGAGTTGAAGCGCCGATCCGGCGGAAGGAAGAATAGCGGATCTGTCCCGCGAAAATCCGGGACCGATGTCCGTTAGTGCGCGGTTTTTCTAGTCCGAAGCGCTCGTACAACAGCCGTGATTTTAAGCAAGCCGGTGCAAACCAGCAAAATCGCCGTCAAATACAACCCGTGGGAAATTCCCGGCAGAAAAACCATCAAAACCGGCCATGGCGCTTGAAGCAGCTTCGGCAGCATCAGAATCCCGGCCGGAAGCAGCAGGTGAACCGAGATGATTGCCGCCAGACTCAGCGCAATGCCGCCGGCCGTAGGCTTCACGTGTTTTTTCCGTTTGAACAAGCGGTAAAAACTGCGGACGGCAAGCGCAAGTACCGCGATCAATGCCAGATCGGCCAGTACATACGTCCGGTTATAATTCGGAAGGGCATCGACGGAAGCATCTTCCCCCTGCAAAATCCCGTATATCCCCATGACGATCTGATCGTACGGGACGAGATAATCCATCGTGTTAAGAAGCAGAATAATGCCGGTATCGCCGTGAATAACCATAAACGAATACGTATTTTCGGTCGCTCCGTCATGAAAGAAAACCCCGTTTGTGACCGTCCATCCCATAGCGTAGGAAGCGCCGCCGCCCATGGAAGCTTCCGGCTTATGCATCATAGCGCCGCTTTTTTCGCTCCAGACCTGCTTCTCGTTATAACGGCCCCCGTTCATTTGTGCGCTCAGGAAACGGGTCATATCTTCCGCGGAGGAAATCAGGTAACCGGAAGGCACCGTGCCGGTATGGGCAAGCTGACGGGTCGGAGTTTTGAAGCCGAAAACCGGCTGATACCCCGTCGCCAGATCCGCCCCGCCCGCCTCCGCCGGTGAACCGAAACTGCTTTTCATGTCAAGCGGTTCGAAAAGATTGTTTTGCACATAAGCTGTGTAAGATGTTCCCGACACGCTCTCCACCAGACCGCCCAGTACGTTATAGTTCAAATTGGAATATTCGAAACTCGTTCCCGGAGCACGGACAAGGGAAATTTTACGTAAACCGCCGATATGATCTCCGATCGTGGAGTCCCCCTGCGTCAGGGCGGCCACGCCGTCGTATTTCGAAAACCCGCTCGTCTGGTAAAGCAGATCTTTAACCCGTATCCGGTCGGATTCCTCCGGAACCGTCGTTTTAAAATCCGGCAAATAGCGGCGCACCGGTGCCTCCAGATCGATCTTTCCCTGCTCCGCAAGCTGCATGACGGCCGCCGCCGTGATGGCTTTGGTTGTCGATCCCAGCACGAAAGCGGTCTGCGGAGTCGCTTTCCTGCCGTCCGGACCGCTTATGCCGTAGCCCTGAAGATAGAGCGGACTGTCCTTCTTCACGATGCCGAGCGCGGCTCCGGGAATGTGCAGCCGGCTCATGACTCCTTCCATGTAAGCGTCGATCCGTGCGGTATCCGGCTTATCAGGACCGCTTCCCGCCGCTTCGGCGGGCGCAGGCACCGCAATCAAAAGAGCGGCAGCAGCCGCAAGCAGGAATCGCTTTCCTTTTGCCAAGCGTTGTTTCCGGGTCTCTGCGGGCGGGGTTGTTTCCTTCAGGTTCATTCTCATCCAGTCTCCTTCGTGATCCTATTTCCGTATATAGGAATATTTTAAGTTGACCTGGAGAACGAACCCATCGATTTTCCTTGCAAAATGCTTATCTCCGGCTTACAAATTCGTCACATGCGCCGGGGCCGGTTCAGCTTTTTATCGCCCCGCCTTTATATGGAAAAAATCAAAAAAGCCGCCAGTTATCCTGACGGCTTAAAACATGATTGATTTAATTGAAGTTAGATGGTAAAATAAAAAACCGCTATCAATACTAGTAATTAAACGTATTGAGCGCTTTTATCTAATCATATCGTATCACCTTTGCACAGCTTTGTCAACTTTTTTTTCATTTCCGCTTATGCGGGTTGTTCTTTCACCTTTAAGGAGGGGTTTTCTTGTCGGTTTCCAAAGAAGAATGGCAGCACGAACAGCAAAGGGTCGATCTCGTCAGAAATAAGCTGCGGCAGCAGCTGGAGAAAATCGAACCCGATGTCGGGCAGCTCAAATCGCAGGTCGTCGATATCCGCAAGCATTTCTGGGATGAAGTGACCGTCAATCTGGCTCATGACGACGATATCCTGGATACGTACCTCAGCTTGAGGCAGCAGGCCGAAGTTTTATCCGAGAGAGAGAGAACCCACCGGCAGCTCAAGAAGCTGGCCGACCGGATGAACCGTCTGCTCCCCTCCCCTTATTTCGGGCGGATTGATTTTAAAGAAGACGGCTCGAGCCGGACCGAGCGCGTGTACGTCGGCGTATCTTCCTTTCTCGACGAAGACGGCGAAACCTTCCTTGTCTACGATTGGCGTACCCCTGTCGCCAGCCTTTATTACGACTACGCACTCGGTCCGGGCGAATACCATACGCCCGGAGGTCTTGTAGAGGGCGAAATCGAACTGAAGCGCCAGTTTATTATCCGCGACGGCCGCATTCATTTTCTGTTTGATACGGGGCTGATGATCGGCGACGAACTGCTCCAGCAGGTGCTCAGCAAAGGGGCGGGCTCCCAGATGAAAACGATTGTCGCCACCATCCAGAAGGAGCAGAACCGCATTATCCGCAACGATAACTCGCGGATGCTTATCGTACAAGGCGCGGCAGGCAGCGGCAAAACGTCCGCGGCTCTACAGCGGGTCGCCTATCTGCTGTACAAACACCGGAAAACGCTGACCGCCGACCAGATGGTGCTGTTTTCACCGAACCCGCTTTTCAACAGCTACGTGTCCACCGTTTTGCCGGAGCTTGGCGAGGAGAACATGCAGCAGACGACGTTCCAGGAATATCTGCATCACCGGCTCGGCCGGCGGTTCAAAATCGAGGATCCGTTCGATCAGATCGAATATGTGCTGGCGGATGAAGAAACTCCGGGCTATGCCGCTAGATTGAGCGGAATCCGGTACAAGGCTTCCTCCCGCTTCCTGCATGTCATTCAAGCGTATAAAGATCAGCTCCTGAAGGAGCATATGCTGTTCAAAGACATCGTTTTCCAGGATCAGGTGATCGTGTCCCGTCAAGCTTTATCGGACCACTTCTACGGCTATGACGCTTCCATCCGCCTGGCCAACCGCATCGAGCTTATGAAGGAATGGCTGCTGGAAGAGCTTGCGGCGTATCAGGAGCGGGAGATGCAGGAAGACTGGGTCCGCGACGAGCTTGATTTCCTCGACAAAGAGCAGTACCAGCGCGCCTACAACCAGCTCCGCAAACGGCGGGGACGCGCCGAAAGCTTCGACGATGCGGACGTGGAAGAGCAGCTTCTGCGCAAGATGATCGTCCGGGAGCATTTCAAGCCCCTGCGGACACGGGTAAAGCGGCTCCGCTTCGTCGATGTTCCCGGCCTGTACCGGCAGCTGTACGAGAACAAGCCGCTGCTTCAGTCCCTGCACCGGGCAGCCGCCGCGGCGGATCTTGCCGTTCCCGGGGAGACCGCCGTGGACCGGGACGGCCTTCCTGCCGAGTGGGATGAAATCTGCGCGTACACGCTGGACCGGATGAACCGGGGCGCTCTGCCGTACGAAGACGCGACTCCTTTCCTGTACTTGCAGGAACTGACCGAAGGCTTCCGTACCAACACGATCGTCCGGCACGTTCTGATCGACGAAGCCCAGGACTACTCCCCTTTTCAGTTCGAATTTCTGAAAAGGCTCTTCCCCCGCTGCCGCATGACCGTGCTCGGCGATTTCAACCAGGCCGTGTTCGCCCAGGCGACCACGCTGGAGGGCAGCACGCCCGTCGCGGACTTGTACGGTCCAGGCGAGACGGAGCAAATCGTGCTGCACCGCAGCTACCGGTCGACTAAGGAGATTGTCGAGTTCACGCGCGGCATGCTGAAGGACGGCGCTTTGATCGAACCGTTCGACCGGGAGGGCGGCAAACCCGCCGTTTTCACGGGGGCCGACACGGACGCGCTTGTCCGCCGGATGAAGGCCGAAATCCGGGCGCTCCAGGCGGAGGGCGCCGCGTCGGTCGGCGTCATCTGCAAAACCGCCGCCGAAAGCGAGCGCGCCTTCGAAGCGCTGAGCGGCCTGGATGAGCTTCGTCTCATCCGCAAGGATACGCCTTCGTTCGAGAAAGGCGTCATGGTCATCCCCGCTTATCTCGCCAAGGGGGTGGAATTCGATGCGGTGCTCATCTATGACGCTTCCGCTCAAGACTACCGCCGCGAAAGCGAACGGAAGCTGTTCTACACGGCCTGTACGAGAGCGATGCACAAGCTCCAGCTTTACTCGGCAGGAACGTTAACCCCGTTCGTCACGGCGCTTGATCCGTCCGTTTATACCGTAGTGACCGTGGAATAACGGTCCCCTCCCCCGTCTCCAGACGGGCCTGAGGGAGCCTGAACGGCCGGCTTTGTTTGAGCGCACGATTACCTCTGTGATACAGTAAGAAGGGAGACGGAACTTTTTCCACATTTTACTTACACAGGCGGTGTATGTTAACCATGCTCAGTACCCCTATCGGGCGTTTGCGCGTGATCGGTATCCTCGAGGGAATATCCTTCCTCCTGCTGCTGTTTATCGCCATGCCGCTCAAGCACTTCGCAGACATCCCTCAGCCCGTAACGGTTGTCGGAGGCTTGCACGGACTGCTGTTCGTCCTTTTCCTGCTCGCAGTCGCACACGTCACATTCGTTCACCGCTGGTCGATTCTCAAAGTGCTGATCGCCATCCTGGCCTCCTTCCTGCCGTTCGGCACATTCGTGCTGGATGCCCGGTTAAAGAAGGACAACTGGTCCTGACACCTAAAAAAAACGTACGTCAAAAAACCTGCCGGGCACCATTGCCTTGGCAGGTTTTTTTTAGGGTGCGGAGCTTCCCTCACGGGGATTCCGGCGATAATTGCCCGCAAGAAGCAGCAGGAATGAAAAGGCGACGATCGCCGCCGTCCAGCACCAGGCAAGCGTATAGTCGCCCGCATCGACTGCGGTGTAAATGGCCGTCGGAACCGTCTGGGTCCGTCCCGGAATATTTCCCGCGATCATGATCGTAGCTCCGAATTCCCCCAGCGCCCGGGCAAAACCGAGCACAAAAGCGGTCACAAGCGCTGGTCCGGCCAGGGGCAGCGTAACTCGGAACAAAACCTGCCACTCGCCGGCTCCCATGGACCGGGCGGCTCCTTCCAGATCCCGGTCGATCGTCTGGAAGCCCGTTTTGGCCGATTGGTAGACAAGCGGAAAAGCGACGACCGTCGCCGCGATGACCCCAGCTCCCCAGGAGAAGATGACCGGCTGATCCCACAGCCATTCGGCCAGACGGCCGATCCAGCTTCTCCGTCCGAAGGCGAGCAGAAGCAAAAAGCCGATTACCGTAGGAGGCAGGACAAGGGGCAGCATAAAGACCGTTTCCAGCAAAGTCCTCCCCCTGAACGGGCGTTTATGTACGAGCCGGGCGGCCGATACGCCGAATACGAAGGCAAGAACTCCCGACAACAGCGCGATTTTCAGCGACAGCCAGACGGGAGAGAAGAACATGTCCATATTCACCGGCATGTTCAGGGACTTTTTAAGCCGAAGCCGTATTTCGTAAAAATGCCCCGCGCTTCCGCTCCGGACAAATACTCATAAAACTTCCGGGCTTCGTCCGCCTGCTTCGTGCCCGAAACGATTCCCGCCGGATATTCGATCGGCGGACTTCCCGCCGCTTCTTTTGCCGTATACACCGTTTTCACCTTGCCCGAAGTCAGGGCATCCGTTTTGTAGACGAAACCCGCGTCGGCATTTCCCGACTCCACGTAGGCCAGCACCTGCCGGACATCCTTGGTCCACACGATTTTGGACTGGAGCTTATCCCAAATTCCGGCTCCGTTTAAAAATTGCTGCGTGTAGCTGCCGGCCGGAACCGTTTTGGGCTCCCCGACCGCAATCTTCTTCACCGCTTCTTTCAAAAGATCTTCCGGACCGGAGACGGCCGCTTTCGCATCCTCCGGCACGATCAGGACCAGCTCGTTGGTTAGCAGAACGCCGGAATGGTTCTTGTCGATGAGCTGCTTATCCAGCAGAGCCTCCATTTGCGGCACCCCCGCCGAAAGGAAAATGTCCGCGGGAGCTCCCTGCTCGATCTGTTTCTGCAGAGTCCCTGAAGACCCGAAATTATAAAGCAGCTTAACGCCGCCGTTCGCACTTTCGTAACGCCGGCCGATCTCCTCCAGCGCATCCTTCAGACTGGCCGCGGCGGAAACCGTAAGTTCCGCCCTCTTTCCATCCGCTTCCTTGCCTGCCTCCGGTTTACCGGCCAGAGTACCGGTTTGCCCGTTCGAGCATGCGGTTAGCCCCCATAACAGAACTCCCGCCGCAATCGCTTGCCCTATCCGCTTTCTAAACACAGCGGTCCCTCCATTTCTTGCGTAACTTAAAACGTGGTTCGTTCGAGCATGGGACTTCCGGCCGGCCGTACCGAAATACCGGCAAATCATCGCCTGCATCAGGTAAGATTGCCTCGGCAGTTCTTCCGTCCCGGCTCTCCCGTTCCAGCCATTCTATTCCCACAAATAAGAGATAAAGCCGGTTTTGACGTCTTTTTCAAACCCGTTCTTCTCGTAAAAACGCAGCGTCGCGTCCTCTTTGGAACTGGTCAGCAGCATCACTTTGTAACAGTCCGCTACCCGGGCCAAATCCAGCGCCTTTTGCAAAATCAGACTGCCGTAGCCTTTTTTCCGGTGATTCTCGCTGGTTACGACATTCTCAATCAGCCCGAAAGGGCGACCGCCGCGGGTCAGGTTCCGGACGATGACAAGCACGCATACGGCTGCCAGCTTCCCCTGGTCCTCCGCAACGACAAACTTCATGCCCGGATCATGGAACATGTCGCTCCACTGCCGATCCAGTTCTTCGCTTGGAGGGATAACCGGGTCCTCCGTATTCAGCTGCCGGTACAGCTCCAGAAGCTGGTCCAGCTCATCGTGCCGGATCAGCCGGATGGCCGCTTGTTCATTCATGGACACACCTCTTTTTCTATATGTGTACTCGGACTATTTGCGTGGCTTCGCCCGGCTGGTCGGAATCGCTTCAAGCGGATTGTCCGGCCAGTAATGCTTCGGGTAGCGGCCTTTGAGATCTTTTTTAACCTCGAAATAAGCTTCTTTCCAAAAGCTTTCCAGATCGCGCGTAACCTGTACGGGCCGCTGTGCCGGAGAAAGCAGGTGCAGGGTCAAGGGGACGCGTCCGCCGCCGACGGCAGGCGTAGCCTGAAGCCCGAACATTTCCTGAAGACGGACGTACAGGGCGGGGGCTTCCGGCATGCTGTAATCGACCGGGATGCGGGAACCGCTGGGCACGGACAGATGCGTAGGCGCCTGTTCGTCCAGCAGTCTCCGCTCTTCCCATGTGAGCATGGCTTCCAGCACCGTCACGAGGTTCAGACGCTGGAGGTCTCCCCGGTTTTTCATGCCGTATACATGCGGCCCCAGCCACTCTTCCAGAGAAGCAAGCAGAGCTTCGTCGGTAACATCCGGCCACCGGTCATCGTGAAGGGCCATAAAGCTCAGACGCTCGCGCAGCTGTTTCGCCGCCTTGCTCCAAACCAGCACTTCCAGCCCTTGGCTTCTGATCCCCTGAAGCAGGGCATTCCGCGTAAGCTCCGGATCCGGCGCGGCAACGGTGATCTCCCGTAGGGTCAGCAAGCCGAGCGATGTTTTTTTCCGGGCCCGTACGGCTTGAGCCTGCCGGTCCCAATACACCGAAATGTCCTCGGCGATTTCATGGGCAAAATGCTCCTCAAGCTCGTCCAGTCCGACGGGAGCCGCCAAGTAAACGGTACTTTCCGCGCCCTGATCGTCCAGATCGGCGCAGACCAGCCAAGGCTCCGCCGAGAGGCGCTGCATATCGGGCAGCGCGGCCCCTCTGCCGCTGCTGAGCGTAAACCGTCCGGGCGAACGCTGTCCGGCAATGCGGTCGGGAAAAGCGAACGCGAGCAGCAGGCCCGTCCGTTCCGTACCGCCGGATTCGCCCTCCGGAACGCCCAGCTCGCGCTTCCAGCGGGCCGCCTCCGCTCCGAGACGGCGCAGCACGGAAACATCCGCGCCTGCCGGCCCGCTCCCGGCCGCGAAGCCTTCCGGCTCCGCAGGAGGAGCGCCGGTCGAGCCGCCGCTTTGCGGGGCCCGCTTCGCTCCGCGCCCCTGGCTGGAATAGGCCCGCAGAGCTTCGGCCCGCAGCCGCAGGTCCGCATCCCGGGCCGACGGCGTGCCGCGGAGAATATCCCGCTCGCCGAGCAGCGCCGCCAGCTCGCAGGCCAGCCCGCCCGCGCCCAGCGGAAGCGCCTGCAGCGCCATGTGCGCGAGCCGCGGGTGCAGGCCGAGCTCCGCCATCCTGCGGCCGTGAGCGGTGACGGCGCCCGCTTCGTCCAGCGCACCGAGCCTGCGGAGCAGGCCGCACGCCTGGGCGTAAGCGGCGGCCGGAGGCGCGTCGAGCCAGGCCAGCTCGTCCGGCCGGGCTCCCCATACGGCGAGATCGAGCGCCAGCGGCGCCAGATCCGCCTCGGCCATTTCGGGCCGCCCGGCGGGAGCGAGACGCCTCTCCTCCTGCTCCGTCCACAGCCGGTAGCAGACGCCCGGCGCAAGACGCCCCGCACGGCCGCGCCGCTGATCGGCGGAGGCGCGCGAAACCGCGGCCGTCTCCAGGCGGCTCATGCCGGTGCGCGGCGAAAAGCGCGGCACGCGCGCGAGCCCGCTGTCGACGACGATGCGCACGCCTTCGACGGTAAGGCTCGTCTCGGCGATCGTCGTCGCCAGCACGATCTTGCGCCTTCCCTGCGGATCGGGCGCAATTGCCCGGTCCTGCTGCTCCGGCGTCAGACTGCGGTACAGCGGCGCAACGAGAGCCTGCCCGGCAGGGAGACGGGCGGCGAGTGTTTTTTCCACGCGCCGTATTTCAGGCGCTCCCGGCAAAAACACGAGCAGATCCCCTTCCTCCTCGTGCCAGGCTTGCAGAACCGTATCCAGGACGGCCGCTTCCACGGACCCTTTGACGGGGTCCCGCCTGTAACGGGTTTCGACCGGATACATTCTGCCCTCGCTCGTGACGACGGGGGCGCCGTTCATCAGCGCCGCGACTCCGTCGGCTTCCAATGTCGCGGACATGACCAGAAGCTTCAGGTCTTCCCGCAGCAGAGACTGGGATTGCAGGCAGAGGGCAAGGCCCAGGTCCGCCGCCAGATTCCGCTCGTGAAACTCGTCGAACAGCACGATTCCCGCTCCTTCAAGAGAAGGATCGCGCTGGAGCATGCGGGTAAGAACCCCTTCCGTAATGACCTCGATCCTTGTCTTCGGCCCGATCTTCGTATCCGAGCGCATCCGGTAACCGACCGTTTCGCCCGTTTTCTCTCCCAGCAGGGACGCCATGTAAGCTGCGGCGGCCCTTGCCGCAATCCGCCTCGGTTCCAGCATCAAGATGCGTTTGCCGTCCAGCCAGGATTCCTGAAGAAGAGCAAGCGGCACGCGCGTCGTTTTGCCTGCGCCCGGAGGTGCGATAAGGACCGCGTTCCGCTCCCGCCTCAGCACGTCCAGCAATTCCGGGAGTACTGCCTCCACCGGTACGTCCATATTTGTGTCCCCCGTTTAATTCGTTAGAAGTTAACCCTTGCCTTCTTGTATTTAAAAGTGATTCCGTAATTGTCTTTATCTTTCGCCGGCATTCCGGCACCCAGCCCGCCGTTTTTCCGGTTCCGCCGTAACCTAACATCCCTGAACCGCGACAGCGAAACAGCGGCCGGAGCGTTTACTTTTGCGAACACAATCTTCAATAAGCCGGATGCCGGTCGTCGAAAACCCATTTCTTCAAAAAGCAGGCGGCGCTTGAACAGATTTCCCGGATCGCCCGGTTATGCAGCAGCCGGAAGCCCAAGCTGCGGATTAATGTTTTTGAGCCGAATCGTTTTTGAAAAACACGAAAGAACCGCTCCGCCCGCGTTCCGGTATCGTATCCGGACGTATCCGGCAGTAGCGGATTCATCCGGATGAATCCGGCAGCATCCCTCGCAGCGAAGACCGGAAACTCTTTTCACAGCATAAACCAATTGACCGCTTCCCGTCCATTCACCTCTCCGCACAAAAAAGAGGACGATTGTATCGTCCCCTTCAAGTGTTCTCCTCGCATACGTGCCGCCTGCTCCTCTATTCCTCGACCTGAGGTTCCACAATAATCGTAATAACGGCTTCGGTAAGGTCTCCGCGGTTGTTTGCGATCTCGATAATGAAAACATCTATGCCCGTAAAGTTCCGGCCGGGATTGTACGTCCAGATTCCGTCTGCGCCCACCGTGGAATTTCCTTGTTTGGCCGGATTTTTTAAGGAATACGTCAACGGCAGTCCCAGCCTGCTCAAGGCCCGGACCCTGCCCTGAACAGGCGTATTCATGGAAGTCGTCCGGGTTTCGCCGCGCGCCGTCAGCGTATCGGGCACAGGCTCGCCGTTACCGCCCCCCTCATCTTTCCTTTCGACCGTAATCGTAACCAGCGCGATGGAAATGCCTCCTCTGCCGTCACGGATAAGGACCGTAAACCGGTCGCTTCCCGTAAAGCCCGGGTCCGGCACGTAAATAAACCTGCCTCCGGCCCCGACGCTGACTTTTCCCGATTCCGGCGGCAGCAGAAGCTCGAACCGCAGCGGATCGTTGTCGGGATCGGCTCCATGCAGCTGCCCGTCGAGCGGAGTGTCCGCAAAGGTGGCGAAATACTGATCCGCTACCGCGGGAGGGCGGTTGGACGGAAGAATTTCCGACGGATTAACGGTAATTCGGACAGCCGCGAATGTTTTTTCGCCTGTGCGGAGGCTTGTGACGACCACCGTAAACACATCCGTTCCCGTAAAGCCCTCGAACGGCGTATACGTAAACGTTCCGTCCGGACGGATCACGGCCGTTCCGTGGGAAGGGGCGCCCAGCAGTTCGAAGAGGAGCTGCCCGCCTTCCGGATCGGCGGCTGGGATCCGCCCGGTTACCGGCTCCCCTTCACGGGTACCGAGTTCAATATTTCCGGCTACCGGCTGTTCGTTGACGGGCAGTACCGTTACCGACACTTCCAAAACGGTGAACGCCCCGTAAGTATCCGTCACTTCTACTCCAAAAGCATCGTTCCCCGCAAATCCCGAATAGGGCGTATAACGGAAGCTTCCGTCCAAATCAAGCTCTACCGTGCCGTGTGCAGGCGGCTTTGCGACCCTAAAGCCGATGGAATCCGCATCCGGATCGGCGGCGGACAGCTTCCCGTAAACCGTCGTATCCTCCGGTGTGGAATAGGAAGCATCGTCCGCAACCGGCGGTAAATTGGTGAATGCGGTAGTTACGATGACCGACGCGATGCTGACGGCCCCATCCGCATCTCTTACACGGACCGTGAAAGAATCCGTTCCCGTGAAGTTACGGTTAGGCGTGTACGTGAATGTCCCGTCCGCACCGACCGATGCCGTCCCGTTGACCGGCAGGGAATTCAGCTCGTAAAAGAGTGCCCGCCCTTCCGGATCGGCCGCCGCTACCACTCCGGATACCGGCGTATTCCTGGTCGTGGAGCTTTGGACATCTTGGACCACCGGGGCCTGATTTATTGGCAGGACGACGATACGGACCAAAACCGTCTGCAGGGTGCCCGATTCCGTAAGGACGAACGAATCGCCGCCCGTGAAACTCGGGTTCGGCACATACGTGAAGCTTCCGCCGGCATTTACCGTTACCGTACCGTTCGGGGGCGGTGTGCTCACCTGATAGACCGCCGAAACTTCCGGGACGAGTGGGACTGTGCCGGTAACCGGCGTATTTTGCAGCGTCGTCAGGATCGTTTCGCTCGCGGAGCCCACAAAAACCGGTGACACTTCGACGGTAATCGTCGCTGTCCCTGAAGCGCCTGATTCGTCTGTGACTCTGACACGGAAAAAATCAGTTCCGATAAAATCCGGATTCGGCACATACGTGTACGTGTTTCCGGGACCTACAGCCGCCGTACCGTTTGCAGGCGGTGTGTCCAGCGCGTAAGTGAGAACGCCGCTGTCGATATCGGCCGCATCGATCGTTCCGCTGACAGGCCGGTTCATAAACGTGGATTCCGACACGTCGCTGACCTGCGGCGGATCGTTGACGGGCAGCACCGTCACGGTGATGTCCGAAACGAACCCGGCTCCATGATTATCGCTCACGAGGACGGTAAAACCGTCCGTCCCGTTAAAATCCGGAACGGGGGTATAGATGAAGCTTCCGTCCGCATTTAAAATCACCGTCCCGTTCCCGGGCGCCGTATTGACGGTGTATACAAGAGGATCGCCTTCCGGATCATACGCCGAAATCGTGCCGGATACGGGCGTATCCTCCTGGGTAGCAAGGGCCAGCGGAGCCGCGAAAGGCGGGTCGTTAACAGGCGTGACCATTACGTTTACGATTGCCGATGTGACTCCGCCCTGATCGTCCGAAGCCGTCACCACAAAAAAGTCCATGCCGTTAAAATTAAGATTCGGCGTATACGTGTACGATCCGTCGGCATTTACCGCGGCTGTCCCGTTGACAGCCTGTGCGGCAAGAGCATATACAACGGGATCGCCATCCGGGTCGGCCGCCGTAATCTGTCCGTTCAGAACGGTATCTTCGGGGGTCGTCTCATTAAGCGTACCGAGAATGGGCGCATCGTTGACGGGAACGACCGTTACGGTCACGACCGCGCTGTCCGTTCCTCCAGCGCCGTCACTGACGGTTACGGTAAAACTGTCGATCCCGTTGAAATTCGCATTCGGCGTGTAGCTGAATGCGCCGGCAGCCGTCACCGAAGCGATTCCGTTCGAAGCTTGCAGCGCCAGCGCAAACGTCAGCGTGTCGCCGTCCGCATCCGATGCGGCAACCGTGCCGGTAAGCGGCGTATCTTCGAATGTGGCCGTATAAAGGTCTTCCGCGACGGGCGGATCGTTTTGCGGAGTGACGACAATTACTACCGGCACTTCGGCCGTGCCGCCCTGTCCGTCGGCGATAACGGCCGTAAAACTATCCGTCCCATGGTAATCGGGATTCGGCGTATAGATGTAAGCTCCGTCCGCTCCGAGCAGCACCGATCCGTTCACCGGCGGCGTGCCCAGTGTGAAAGTCAGCGTGTCGCCGTCGGCGTCAAAGGCCGCAATCTGCCCCGATACCGGCGTATCTTCCGCCGTGTAATCCGTCTGCCCGGCCGCCACGGGCGCGTCGTTGACCGGCGTCACCGTTATCGTAACGTTTGAAATCGCCGAGCCTCCCCGTCCGTCGTCCACTACGACCGTAAAAGAATCGGTCCCGTTGAAATCCGTCCCCGGCGTATACACAAAACTTCCGTCCGCCGAGACCGCCGCCGTTCCGTGGCTCGGAAATGTGCCGAGCACGAACGTCAGCGCGTCGCCGTCCGCATCTGTGGCTGCCACCGCACCGGCAAGCGGTGTATCCTCCGGCGTACTCAGCGCCAGATCCGCCGTCACCGGCGCGTCGTTGACCGGCGTCACCGTCACCGTTACGGCTGCCGTTGCCGTTCCGCCGTTACCGTCGCTCACCGTCACCGTAAAGCTGTCGGTGCCGTTAAAGTCCGGGTTCGGCGTGTACGTATACGTCCCGCCTGCCGTCACCACGGCCGTTCCGTTTGCCGGCGGCGTCCCCAACGCGTACGTCAGCGCGTCGCCGTCCACGTCCGTGGCCGTGATCTGACCCGTCACCGGCGTGTCTTCCGGCGTCACGTCGCTGACATCGGCGGCCACCGGCGCGTCGTTGACCGGCGTCACCGTTACCGTCACGTGCGACACCGCCGTCCCGCCGCTGCCGTCGCTCACCGTCACGCTGAAGCTGTCCGTGCCGTTGAAATCGGCCGCCGGCGTGTACGTGAACGTCCCGTCGGCGTTCAGCAGCACGCTGCCGTGTCCGGGTCCCGCCGCCAGCACGTACGTCAGCGCATCGCCGTCCGCGTCCGTGGCCGTCACCTGCCCCGCCGCCGGCGTATCCTCCGCCGTCGTCAGCGCCACGTCGGCCGTCACCGGCGGATCGTTCACCGGCGCCACGTTGACCGTGACCGTCGCGGTCGCGGTCCCGCCGCTGCCGTCGCTCACCGTCACGGTAAAGCTGTCCGTGCCGCTGAAGTCCGGGTTCGGCGTGTACGTGTACGTGCCGTCCGCCGCCACCACGGCCGTTCCGTTTGCCGGAGGCGTTCCCAGCGCAAACGTCAGCGCGTCGCCGTCCACGTCCGTGGCCGTCACCTGCCCCGTCACCGGCGTATCCTCCGCCGTGTAATCGACCTGCCCGGCCGCCACCGGCGCATCGTTCACCGGCGTGACCGTTACGGTGACATGCGAGATGGCGAACCCTCCGGCCCCGTCGTTCACGACGACCGTAAAGCTGTCGAGCCCGTTAAAGTCCGGCGCCGGCGTATACGTGAACGTGCCGTCGGCCGCCACCGCCGCCGTTCCGTGGGACGGCGGCGTGCCGAGCACGTACGTCAGCGCGTCGCCGTCCGCATCCGTGGCGGTTACCGCGCCGGCAAGCGGCGTATCCTCCGGCGTACTCAGCGACAGATCCTCCGTCACCGGCGCGTCGTTCACCGGCGTCACCGTAATCGTGACCGTTGCCGTGTCCGTGCCGCCGCTGCCGTCGCTCACCGTTACGGTGAAGCTGTCGGTGCCGTTGAAGTCCGGGTTGGGCGTGTACGTGTATGCGCCGGCCGTCGTCACGACCGCCGTGCCGTTTGCCGGCGGCGTCCCCAGCGCGAACGTCAGCGCGTCGCCGTCCACATCGGCCGCCGGAACCTGGCCGCTTACGGGCGTGTCTTCCGGCGTCACGTCGCTTACATCGGCCGCCGCCGGCGGATCGTTCACCGGCGTCACCGTCACCGTTATGTTCGCGACCGCCGTGCCGCCGTTTCCGTCGTCAACCTGAACCGTAAACGAATCCGTTCCGTTGAAATCCGGAATCGGCGTATACGTAAAGGTCCCGTCCGCCGAAACGACTGCGGTTCCGTACACGGGGGACGTAAGCAGTGTAAACGTCAGAGTATCGTTGTCTCCGTCGACTGCCGTCAAGGTCCCTGTAACGGACGTATCTTCCGGAATGGTGACGGATGCGTTGGACAGAACCGGCACATCGTTCACCGGCAGAACCGTCACGGTTACCACGGACGTGTCCGTACCCCCGTTTCCGTCATCGACGAGGATCGCAAAACTGTCGGTGCCGTTGAAATCGGCGTTCGGCGTATACGTGAACGTTCCGTCGTCCCCCACAGACGCCGTCCCGTTCAAGGGAGCTGTACTTATCGAATAGGCCAGCGCGTCGCCGTCCGCGTCCTGAGCGGTTATTTTCCCGCTGTACGCAATGTCTTCGGGGGTCGTCACCTGCATATCCGCCGCAACGGGAGCGTCATTGACAGGCGTCACCGTCACGGTAACGAGCGAATAATCGATCTGCCCGCCCGGACTCGAAGTCACCCGGACCGTAAACGAATCGGTTCCGTTAAAATCGGGATTCGGCGTATAGGTGAACGTCCCGTCGGGGTTTACTGACGCACTGCCATTGCCGGGAACCCCCTCCAGGATGAAAACCAGCGTGTTTCCCGGAGGCGGATTTCCCGTGACCGCTCCGCTGAGCGGCGTATCCTCGGGCGTCGTAACGGAGGCGTCATTGCCTAATTCGGGATTAAGCGTCGGGATTACCGTTACCGCAACCTCCGCCGTATTCGTTCCGCCGTTTCCGTCGCTTACTTGGATGACGAAGGTGTCCGTTCCGCTGAATCCCGGGTTCGGCGTGTAGGTGAAGGAACCGCCCGCTCCAATGACGACCGAACCGTTCGCCGGAGGAGTCGAAGCGATGTATGAGAGCGTATCTCCATCCACATCGGTCGCCACGATCCGGCCGGTCACGGAAGAATCCTGCGGTACCGAAACAGACGTATTTTCCGCAGCAGGCGGGTCATTGACAGGCAGAACCGTCAGGTTCAGGACAGAAATCCCGGAACCTCCGTTTCCGTCGTCGATCCGTACGGCCACCGTATCCGTGCCGTTGAAGTTCAAACCGGGCGTGTAAGAGAACGTCCCGTCCGGGTTTACCGTGAAAACGCCGTTTTCCGGCGAAACGATCACCGTATACGTAAGCGGATCGCCGTCCGGGTCAATCGCCCCGATAAGTCCGAAAAGCACTGTGTCTTCGGGTGTGCTCAAATTTTGCGGGGGTGCAAAAGGCGGGTCGTTCACCGGCGTGACCTCTACCGTCACCACGGCGGTATCCGTTCCTCCGCTGCCGTCGCTGACGAGTACCGTAAAGCTGTCAGTGCCGTTGAAATCGGGTGCCGGCGTATACGTGTAGGAACCGTCCGGTCCCACGACTGCCGTTCCGTTCGCCGGGGGCGCCGCAAGGCTGTACGTCAACGGATCTCCGTCTGGATCGGCGGCGGTAATCTGACCGTTGGTCGGGGTATCCTCCGCCGTACGATCCGATACATCATTCGCCACGGGTGAATCGTTCACCGGCGTCACCGTAACGGTCACATTTGAAATCGCCGACCCGCCGCTGCCGTCGTTAACCACAACCGTGAAACTGTCCAAACCGTTAAAATCGGGTGCCGGCGTATACGTGAACGTTCCGTCCTGCAAGACGGCAACAGTTCCGTTCGTCGGAACGGTTCCGAGCAGAAACGTAAGGGAATCTCCGTCCGCATCCGTAGCTGTTACCGTTCCGGTAAGCGGCGTATCTTCCGGCGTCGTCAGAGCCAGATCCGCCGTGACCGGTGCATCGTTGACCGGTGTCACCGTAACGGTAACGGCCGCTTCCGCCGTTCCCCCGTTGCCGTCGCTGACGATGACCGTGAACGTGTCCGTGCCGTTATAATCCGCTGCGGGCGTGTACGTAAAGGCACCCGCCGGAGTAACCGCCGCCGTACCGTTAGCGGGTGGCGTGCCAAGCGCGAACGTTAAAGCGTCCCCGTCCGCATCCGTTGCCGTCACTTGACCGCTCACCGGAGTGTCTTCCGGCGTTACCAATGCGGCGTTTTCCGCTGCGGGCGGATCATTCACCGGGGTGACCGTCACGGTCACGCCGGAGATGGCGGTTCCTCCGTTACCGTCGCTGACCAGCACGGCAAACGTATCGGTTCCGTTAAAATCGGGAAAGGGCGTATACAGGAACGATCCGTCCGTATTCACAACCGCCGTGCCGTTAGAAGGGGGCGCCGCCAGCGTATAAGTTGGCGTATCTCCGTCCACGTCCGTTGCCGTCACGGTTCCGCCCGCAGGTGTATCTTCCGGGGTCGTCAGTGCCACGTCTGTCGTAACAGGCGCGTCGTTTACGGGAGCAACCTGCACCGTCACCTGCGCTTCGGCGGTTCCTCCGCTGCCGTCGCTGACGAGTACCGTAAAGCTGTCCGTGCCGTTAAAATTAAGCGCAGGCGTATAGGTATAGACGCCGTCCGCTCCCACCGCCGCCGTCCCGTTGAGAGGCGGCGTTCCCAGAGCGAACGTCAGCGCTTCCCCGTCCGCATCGGTCGCTCCGACCCGTCCTTGGACAGAGGTGTCCTCCAATGTGAAAACAGCTTCATTCAACGCGACCGGAGGATCGTTCACGGGCGTGACCGTAACCGTCACGTTCGAAATGGCCGAGCCTCCGTTGCCGTCGTTGACGACGACGGTAAAGCTGTCCGTGCCGTTAAAATCCGGGGCGGGAATATAGGTGAACGTGCCGTCGGCCGCAACCGTTACGCTGCCGTTTACCGGACCCGTGCCCAGAACAAATTGAAGCGCGTCCCCATCCGCATCCGAAGCCGTTACCGCTCCCGCAAGCGGGGTATCTTCGGAAGTGGTCAGATTCAGATCCGCCGTCACGGGCGCATCGTTCACCGGGGTGACGGTAATCGTAACGACAGCGGTGTCCGTGCCGCCGTTTCCGTCGCTGACGGTCACGGTAAAGCTGTCGATTCCGTTAAAGTCCGGATTTGGCGTATACGTAAACGTACCCGCTGCGGTAATGACCGCCGTTCCGTTGGCAGGCTGCGTATCGATGGCAAACGTAAGCGGATCGCCGTCCGTATCCGCAGCCGTAACCTGGCCCGTTACTGGAATATCTTCCGGGGTCACATCCGCAAAATCTTCCGCAACGGGAGGATCGTTCACGGGGGTAACCGTCACCGTCACGCTCGACAAAGCCCTCCCGCCGTTTCCGTCGCTGACGCCGACTACAAAAGAATCGGTCCCGTTAAAGTCCGGTCCGGGAGTATAGACAAACGTTCCGTCCGTATTGAGCGTAACTGTTCCGTGCCCCGGGGAAGCCTCCACGGTGAAGGCGAGTACATCCCCGTCCGCGTCCGCCGCGACGACAGCTCCGCTGACCGGCGTATCTTCCGGCGTCGTCAGCGTCACATCGGAAGTGACAGGCGGATCGTTGACCGGTTCCACCACGACCGTTACCGTCGAAGTCGCCGTTCCGCCGCTGCCGTCACTCACGGTCACCGTGAAGCTGTCCGTTCCGTTAAAATCCGGGTCCGGCGTATAGGTGTAAGTGCCGTCGGCCGATATTACGGCGGTTCCGTTAGCCGGAGGCGCGCCCAGACTGAAGGTCAGCGCGTCGCCGTCCACGTCCGACGCAGTCACCTGACCGCTTACCGGCGTGTCTTCCAGGGTGACGTCCGCCCTGTCCGAGGCGGCGGGCGGATCGTTCACAGGAGTGACCGTCACCGTCACGTTGGAAATCGCCGAGCCTCCCCGCCCGTCGCTGACGACGACGGTGAAGCTGTCCGTGCCGCTAAAATCGGGGTCCGGCGTATACGTGTAGGTTCCGTCAGAGAGAAGCGATACCGTGCCGTGCGTGGGAAGCGTTCCGAGCACATAGCTCAGGGCGTCCCCGTCCGCATCCGCTGCGGTTACGGAGCCGCTCAAGGGAGTGTCCTCCGGTGTGGTCACCGCCGCATCCGCCGTCACCGGAGAATCGTTGACCGGTGACACAATAATCGTGACGACAGCTTCCGCGGTCCCTCCGCTCCCGTCGCTTACGGCCACCGTAAAACTGTCCGTACCGTTAAAATTAAGCGCAGGCGTGTAGGTATAAGACCCGTCCGCCGCCACCGTTGCCGTCCCGTTTAGAGGAGCCGTCCCCAAAGCGAAAGTCAAAGGATCTCCATCCGCGTCCGCAGCCGTGACCTGACCGCTTACCGCCGTATCCTCGGGCGTGGTAAGCGTCAGCGATTCCGGCACGGGGGGATCGTTGACCGGCGTCACCGTCACGGTCACATTGGAGACGGCCGAACCGCCTTTGCCGTCGCTCACCTCGACGACAAACGAATCGGTTCCGTTGAAATCCGGCACCGGAACATAAGTAAATGTCCCGTCGGGATTTAAAGTGACGGCTCCGTTCGACGCGGGTGCTCTTACCGTATAGGTTAAAGAATCCCTGTCCGCATCCGCAGCCGTGACCGCGCCGCTTACCGGCGTATCTTCCGCTGTGGTCAGCGCGGTATCCGAAGCGACGGGGGGATCGTTGACCGGCGTTATCGTTACCGTAACGGCAGCCGAGTCGGTCCCCCCGCTGCCGTCGCTGACGATAACGGTGAAGAAGTCCGTTCCGTTATAATCGGGCGCGGGCGTGTACGTATAGCTCCCGTCGGGTCCTACGACAGCCGTGCCGTTAACGGGCGGAGTGCCGAGAGCGAAGGTCAGCGCGTCTCTGTCCACATCCGACGCGAGGACCCGGCCCGATACGGGCGTATCCTCCGGCGTAACGACGCTCGCGTCCTGCGCCGCGGGCGGATCGTTGACCGGCGTTACCGTGACGACGATATGCGAAATCGCCGAACCGCCTTTGCCGTCGTTAACGACCACATTGAAGCTGTCCGTGCCGTTGAAGTTCGCAAGCGGCGTATAGGTCAGAATTCCGCCGGGCCCGAGTACGGCCGTGCCGTGGGTCGGCAGCGTCCCGAGCACATAGGTAAGCGCATCGCCGTCGGCATCCGCTGCGGTTACAGTGCCCGTGACCGGCGTATCCTCCGCCGTCGTCAGAGCAAGATCGGACGTGACGGGCGCATCATTGACGGGCGTGACGGTGACCTGTACAGAAGCAGCCGCAGTGCCTCCGCTGCCGTCACTGACGACAACCGTGAAGCTGTCCGTGCCGTTGAAGTTCGCAAGCGGCGTATACGTATAGCTTCCGTCCGCCGCCAGTACAACCGTGCCGTGGAGCGGCGCGGCGCCGAGTGAATAAGTCAGCGCGTCTCCGTCCGCATCGCTTGCGGTTATTTTGCCGCTCACCGGAGTATCTTCCGGCGTGACGACACTGCCTCCGGCGGCGACGGGCGGGTCATTGACGGGCGTTACGACAATCGTGACGTTGGCGACGGCCGAGCCGCCTTTCCCGTCGCTTACCCGGACGGCGAAAGAGTCCTTGCCGTTAAAGTTAAGACCCGGCGTGTACACGAACGTACCGTTCGCGTTAAGCGTGACGCTACCGTGCGTAACGGGAGCGGCCAGCGTATACGTCAAGCTGTCCCCGTCCACATCGGTCGCGGGTACGGCTCCGCTGACAGGCGTGTCTTCCGCCGTCGTCAAATTCACATTGGCGGCGACGGGAGCATCATTAACCGGCGTAACCGTAATAGTTACGGAGCCCGCGGCGGTTCCTCCATTGCCGTCGCTGACCGAATAGGCGAAGCTATCCTGTCCGTTGTAGTTGAGGTTGGGCGTATACGTGAACACTCCAGTCGGGCCGAACACAATCGTTCCGTTCGCGGGAGGAGCGGCCAGGCTGAATGTCAGCGTATCGCCGTCCGCATCGGCTGCGGCCACTTTTCCGCTCAGAGACGTGTCTTCCAGCGTAGTAAGCGAAAGATTCTGGGCGACAGGCGGATCGTTCACCGGTGTAACCCGGATGGTGACGAGCGAGTTCGCCGTCCCTCCGCTGCCGTCGCTGACGGTGACGGAGAAAGAATCCGTTCCGTTGAAATTCGGATTCGGCACGTAAGTAAAAGTCCCGTTCGCGTTAAGCGCAACGGTTCCGTGTGCGGGCGGGCTCCCGACCGTATAAGCCAAAGCCGCGGATTCGGGGTCCGATGCCGGAATTTGCCCTGTAAACGATGTATCCTCCGGAATTGTTCCCGTTACATTCGAAGCGGTCGGCGGGTAATTCCCGGCGGCTACAGTCACGACGGATGAAGCTGCCGTGCCATTGAACACCGTTCCCCCGATTACGCTCTGGAACTGGTACGTGACTGTCGCCTGATCGGCGAACTGCGGCGAATCGGTAGGCCGCGTTGTGACCCGGCTTTGGAATTGGACCACGATCGTCTGGCTGTTCGCCAAGTTCCCGAGGGAGATGCCCGTGTAAGGATTCGCCGAGACTTGAGCCGTGCCGTTGACGGTCACGCTGCCCGCTAAAAATGTGGTGCCCGCAGGCTGCAGGTCTTTGAGCGTAAGCGTATTGGCCGTGGCGTTGCCGGAGTTCGTTATCGTAATTTTGTACGTAATTACTTCATTAATGTAAGCGGTCGTTTTACTTGCTTCCTTCGTTACGCTGATGACCGGCGCGTTGATGTTCACCTGAAGAGCCAGCGCATTAATCAGATAGACATCGCCTGAAGTCGTTCCCCGGATATTGGCGGATGTCTGGGAATTAACGAGTTTGGACGATACGTCCACATTCGTGATGTCCCACCCCTGGCGGCCTCCGGATATGACGGAGCCCGTAGGGTGATTGCGGTCCCCGAACGTCCCTGTCGTGTCAAGCAGGCCGCTGTCGTTATTAATCTGCGAGCAAAAAAAGTTGCTTACGGGATTGTTCGGCCCGTAAATCGGCGTAAGATCGGCGGCTGTCGGCCCGAACTGCATTTGATCCCCCGTAAGCGGAGAATCCCCTTCCTGAGCGCTGACGAGAAGCCTCCCGCTGAGCGGACCGCTCGTCGGGGTCGAAAAGCCGCTTACGACAGCCGAGGTGGTGCTTGAAGGTGTATCCACCATCTCATTGCCGACGAAAACGGTCATGTTCCGCGAAGGCAGCGTCGCATTCTGATAAATGACGGCAAGCGTCCAGCCCGCATGATTGGTGCTGTTTTCGCTGTCTCCCTGCGTACCCGGAACCTTGCCGACCGTATAGGTACCGCCTCCGCCGGACTGGACAAGACTCGTGACATTGGCCGACCTGACATAAAAGTACCTCGTCGTATTCACGCTGGCCGTAGCCGTATCCGGCGTAACCGTAAAAACGCCGGCGCTGTTCGTGAGCGACACCGTATTGTTCAAAACGCTGGCAACATTTTCCCCGCCCAGATTATAGCTCCCTCCCCAGATCAGTTCCGCATATAAAACAGTGCTCTGGGCGGGCAGGACGAGAATGGCCGAAGAAGAATTCAGCCGGTAATCGGACGTGGTCCCGAGCGGGTAAGTTCCATCCCGTAAAGTTGTGTTGACCGTCGTAAACGTTCCGATGGAGTGAGCCGTTCCCGGCGCGTTTGTATTGTTCGCTTTACTGAGGCCGAGCGTATTGCCCGTAAACGTGATGGCGCCGTTGGTCGTCACCGAGTATCTGTTTATAAAAGGCAACCCGTATCCCTCCTTTCCGCTATAGGTAGTTTATGCCGGGCCCGGCGCCGATTTGCTTCGACAAAGCTCGACCACTGGAAAAAAATAAAAAAAACGCCAAGCGGAACAATCCGCTAGACGCTTTTTAAGAGCTTTATTCAGTGCTTGTGGGGCATAGTTCGATTATACGGGACATCGCCGTTTTTTGGCGGGCAGTTCGCGCAGAGTCTTCCTCCCCTACAAAGCGGAAGCGACTTTGCTTTTACCGGCCGCTCGGGAGACGGGCGCAAGCTTGGGCAGAATGGAGCCCAGCAGCAGCATTCCGGTAACTCCTGTCGCGAAAAGCACCAGAGCCATCGCCCACGCGGGCAGGAACCCGCCGATCACGACATTGATAGCGCATATAAAATGGGCGCCGCTGTACAGCATCCCGTTGACCGCCATATACGAGCTGCGCGCATGGTCGGGAACGATGTTCACGAGAAAAGCCTGCTTGATCGGAACATAGACCAGCTCGCCGACGGTCGCAATCAGCATCAGGACTAGAAGGGCCCACGGATGACTGCCCATGGCCAGATAGCTGTACCCCGCAATGTTCAGGAAGAGACCGACGAACATCGTGCGGGTGCCGCTGTATTTTTTAAGCAGAAAACCGGTAAACAGCGAAAGAACAACAATGGCGAAGGTATTCTCGGTTCTCAAAATGCCCAAAAGCTCAAGACCGTTCAAGCTCGTCATGCCCGGCAGCAGAACGGCTCCGTGAATGTCCCTCTCCAGGCGTATTCCGATATACTCCGTCAAATTAAACTCCACCGAAACCAGGAGCAGGCTGGCCAGTACGTAAATCATAAAAGTCCGGTCGCGGAACACTTCCCCGTAGCTTCTCAGAATGTGAAAAGGCCCGCCGGATTTCGCCGGGATGCTTTCCCCCTCCGCCGGAGCAGCAGGTCCCTGCAGCGTTTCAGTCAACAGGATCAGGGTAACGAGGTAAGAGACGAACGTGACCGCCGCTACCCCGATTAACAATTCGAACAGGTGGGAGCTGAACAGGAACGCTCCGATAATGCCGGCGATCGAGATGGACAAGTTATTCAGCCAGTACGTAATGCGGTACATAAATTTACGGGCCGATGGCTCCGTTACGTCGATGAGCATGGCGTCCGCGGCGGGCTTGCTCAGTCCCCAGGCGGCACCGATGACAAGACTCATCGCCAAGGTCAGGTACGGCGACTGAAACCAGGGCGAATTCGCGGCGGCCATTACGGCGTAAGCGGCGGTGCAGACGAGTTCGCTGACCAGCATCAGTTTTTTGCGTCCGATGCGGTCCGCATAATAGCCGCCGATAAACGTCGCGGCGACGCCTGCGGTGATGTTGCCCATAACCGCTAATCCGGCTATCGTCGTTCCGAGCGTTTTGGCGAAATAAACCGCCATGAACGGCAGAACCATGCCGCTTAGAATGCCCGTCACAAAGTGCAGCGTTATCCTGATTTTTACATTGGGGTGAAAATCTCTGAATCTCATATCCGTTTCCTCATCTTCCGTCGGTACTGGGTGCTTGTTTTTCGTTTCCCCAGTTTATCAAATCGTTCCCCGCTAAAAAAGGTAAATGAATGGCAGCGGATTTCCCCTTTTCTGAACCGCTTTACTTCTTTTGAGCGTATTACCTGACAAAACGACATCAAAACAAGGAGGTCCGGCCATGCAACCGGCTGAAACCAGAGACGAACTTCTCAAACAATTGAACGAAATTCATAGATGGGAAAACGAACAGAAAGATATCTTTTTCTGGGAAAAGCTCAGCCGCCTCCCTTTCGCCCTGCTGGACAAGGTTACCCCGCGTTTCCTTCAAGACCGCATCGGACAGTTGATCGATGAAATGGGAAGCTACATTCAAACCGGAGGAAAATACCTCGTTTCGGAGAAAGGCGTGCTCGAACATCTTTCCAGGCATACGGCGGAGGACAAAGACGCCCGCCAAGACGTCCCATCCATCCGGGAAGCCGCGCATCTTCCCCTTGCGGTCATGGACCGGGCCGCGGATTCCTTGTCCGAATCCAGATCCGCGCTCGCGACCGTGCAAGGAGCCACCACGGGGTTCGGCGGCATTTTTACACTGGCGATCGATATTCCCGCCCTGCTGGGCCTTTCCCTGAAAGTGCTCCAGGAAATCGCCGTCTGCTACGGCTACGACCCCAACGACAAGAAGGAGCGCATTTTTATTATTAACTGCCTGCAATTTTCGTCATCCGATATCGTGGGAAAGAAAGCCGTCCTGGAGAAATTGTCCGATTACGACAAAGAGGGCCGGCAGTCCGTCTCCCAGCTCCAGGGCTGGCGTGAAGTCGTCACGACGTACCGGGATAATTTCGGCTGGAAAAAGCTGTTCCAGATGATTCCGATTGCGGGCATGCTGTTCGGGGCTTACTTTAACCGGGGCACGATCCGGGACGTCGCCGAGGCCGGCAAAATGCTGTACCGCAAGCGCCGCATTCTCGAAAGGTTGAATCAAACCTCTTAAAGGAGTATCTTCATAGATATCTCGTATGAAAGGGGCGTAACCACAATGAGCTCAAGTGAAATACGGGGGCGCTTCGCCCCTACTCCGTCCGGCGAACTCCATATCGGCAACGCCCGTACCGCCCTGCTCGCCTGGCTGCAAACCCGGGCGGCGGGCGGTACGTTCGTCCTGCGGATGGAGGACATCGACCAGCCGCGCTGCCGGCCCGAGCTGGCCGAACAGATCACCGAAGACCTGCGGTGGCTCGGCCTCCTCTGGGACGAAGGCCCGGGCGCGGGCGGCCCCGGCGGGCCTTACGAGCAGAGTGCCCGTGGGCACCTCTACGAGGAGGCGCTGCGGAAGCTGCGGGAGAGCGGGCATCTGTACCCCTGCTACTGCAGCAGGGCCGAGCTTCACGCCATCTCCAGCGCCCCTCACGGCCTCTCCTCGGAAGGGCCCGCCTATCCCGGCACGTGCCGGTCGCTGACGAAGGCCGAGCGTGAGGCGCGGGCGGCGGTCAAAGCGCCCTCTCTCCGCTTCGCGATGCCTCCGGAGGATGTCGCTTTCCGCGATCTGGCCGCGGGAGCGCAAATTTTCCCCGGCGGGGCCGGAGGGGACTTCGTCGTGCAGCGGGCGGACGGCATCGTCGCTTACCAGCTTGCCGCGGCTGTCGACGATGCCGCCATGGGCATCACCGACGTCCTGCGCGGCTGGGATCTGCTCGACTCCACCCCGCGCCAGCTGATGCTGCTGAGGGCCCTCGGGTACGAGCCGCCGCGCTACACGCATGTGCCGCTGCTCTACGGGCCCGACGGCCAGCGCTTGTCCAAGCGTCACGGCTCCTTGTCCGTGTCCGCTATCCGCCGCGCGGGAGTCCCGCCCGAGACGCTGCTCGGCGTACTGGCCTTCCTGTCCGGCCTCATCGATCGGTCGGAGCCTGTTCAGGCTTCGGAGCTCACGGGAAATTTCCGGCTGGCGGCGTTTCCCCGTCACCCCGTGCAGCTGAACCGGCAGCTGCTGCGGCTGCTGTCCGCCGGCTGAGATGTGTTCGCTCCCACCCGTTCGGGAAGCCGCGGCAAATCGTCTCCGGCTGGCGGGATAAAATCTCTCTCCTCTGCGCAAAGTATTCCTAGCTTTGGCGACCGGATCACCGGAGATCCTAAGGAATTCAACCGAGGAGAGTGAATCCGCCTTATGGAGGCGAAAAAAAAATGGGATCTCATTTCTGTGGCGTCCATCCCGCTGATCATGACTCTTGGAAACTCCATGTTAATTCCTATCCTGCCTTTAATCCGTGAAAAGCTTCACGTGACCTCGTTTCAGGTCAGTCTGCTTATTACGGTTTATTCGATTGCAGCGATTATCCTTATACCGGTCGCCGGGTTCCTGTCGGACCGGTACGGCCGTAAAGTCGTCATCATCCCCAGTCTGATTATCGCCGGCATTGGCGGCGCCGTCTGCGGATTTGCAGCCTGGTTCATGCCCAATCCCTATATAACGATCCTGCTCGGCCGTCTGCTGCAGGGTATAGGGGCCGCGGGCGCGGCTCCCGTCGCCATGCCTCTGGTCGGAGACATGTTTACAAAGGAAAGCGACGTCAGCAGCGGCCTTGGCGTAATCGAAACGGCCAATACGGGAGGCAAGGTGCTCAGCCCCATCCTCGGATCCGCCCTGGCCGCCGTGATCTGGTTCCTGCCGTTTATGGCCATTCCCGTTTTCTGCCTGATTTCCGTTCTGATGGTCCTTTTTCTCGTGAAAAAGCCGGAGAAAAACGGCGGCAAGGAAGCCGGCCCGGACCAAAAGAAAGCGAAGGCGGAAGAAAAACGTGCGGACAAAACCGGGAAGCCGGCGAAGGGGCCGTCCAAAAAATCGGAAGACACCGACGGAGCACCGATCTCTCTTCCCGTATTTCTGAAAGACCTGAAATGGATCTTCTCCAAAAACGGAAGATGGCTGTACGCCATTTTCGCCATCGGCTGCATCTGTATGTTTTTGCTTTTCGGAGCTCTTTTTTATTTGTCGGAGCTGCTGGAAGAGAAGTACAAACTGCACGGCATTCTGAAAGGATGCGTTCTGGCAATCCCGCTGACTCTTCTCTGCCTGACGTCTTTTATTACCGGCAAAATCATCGGCCAGCATAAGAAGCGGATGAAATGGCTGACGTTTATCGGCAGCCTGCTTGCTTTGGGAGCGACGGTCGGCTGCCTTTTCTTCAATTCGCTGTACGGCCTGCTTACGATGCTTTCCCTGCTCGGAATCGGCATCGGACTCGCTCTTCCCTGTCTGGATGCCTTTATTACCGCGGGTATCGACAAAGCCCAGAGAGGCACGATTTCTTCCTTCTACAGCTCCATGCGGTTCATCGGTGTGGCCATCGGTCCGCCTGTCGTATCCGTTCTGCTGACCAAATATCCGGGTATTCTGTTCTATGTACTCGGCGCGGCCTGTCTGCTGGCAGCTCTGCTCGCTCTGTTTGCCATTCATCCCTCCACGGATGAAGAGCCCCGGCCCAAACCGGAGGCTTCCCCCGCCTGAAAACGAAAAGGCTTGTCCCAAGGACAAGCCTCCTCTTTTAAGAAGCTTTTATCTACATATTGTTCCTTCATTCACTTCATATTTCCCGGCTCTCATCTATCACTCTTTTATCCAGGCGACTTTTAAATTCATCTCCTCTATACAATGCGATTCGTCCAGTTCGAGGTTGGAAATGGCGGGCGTGACGGGATAGGCCTCCATCGCTTCGGCAGGAAAAGGCTTGAGCAGCGGGATGAGCCGATCGGTGTCTATCGCCCCCTGCGACATCCAGTCTCCGGTCGAGTGCTGATTCAAAATAACCGGCATCTGGTTATGGAAGGAAGTAATCAACGCGTTCGATTCCGTCATCAGCAGCGTACAGGTCCGAAGCTCCTTCCCTCTCGGGTCGCTCCACACATCATACAAACCGGCAATGCCGAACACTTCACGATTCCGGGGCACCACGCGAACGGGAAAGCTTTTCTTCCCTTCCGTCTTCCAATAATAAAAACCCGAGCACGGAACGATGCAGCGCTGCCGCATAAAAATTTTACGGTAGGCGGGGTCCTGATGTACCGACATCCCGTCCGCGTTGACCGCGTCTCTTGCCCAAAACGGAACGAATCCCCAGCGGTATTCGTCCAGCACAAGCTCCCCGTTTACGGAAACGATTACAGGCACATGCTGCCGGGGCGAGATGTTATACCTCGCTTTGTAGGGAACCGCTACTTTATCCACGGAGAACCGGTCTTGAATCTCCTTGATATCGGCGGTCAGCGAATATTGTTTGCACATGGAAATCACCATCCTTTTGCGCTTTATTGTGCCGCGCTCCAGGAAATATATTCTATTTATTTTTCCTTTTTTAGACATTTACCGACATTTTCATACAAAAAATTTGGTGGATGCCGCTTTTTGGGGTACAATAGTCCAGAAGAATATGGGGTTTGGCATTCCCTTGCTATTTAACAGGCGTTTTACATATGAATGGGTATTTCATCAATAAAAGTCTGTTATCCATGATTTGGATTTACATGAAAAGGGACACGTTCATAATTCCTTAATATTTTTCTAGTATAAAAGTATAGATCGAAAGGAAAGGAGCCTATTGCATGAGCATTCGATGGAAAGAATGGTATAAAAGCATGTTTGTTTGGACGATCGTGCTGCTGCTTGCCAAGATGGCACTGTTCCGGATCTTGGTCTATGACAAACTGACCCTGGACAAAATTTTAATAGACGCCTTCGATGTGATGGTAGCAGCCTGTCTTATCGAGCTTTTCCGGCCCGGGCGTGTAAAAACAGCACTTTTCTGGATTTTCAACATTTTAGTCAGTTTGGCATTACTCGCATCCGCTATTTACTTTCAAAATTTTGGAACAGTTCCCATCTACACAACGTTAAAGCAGCTAAATCAAGTGGGACAAGTTTCTTCATCCGTACGTTCGATTATGAGACCGGAGGACCTGCTGTTCTTCGCGGATATTCTCGTTGTTCTGCTGTTCAAGCTCGTCGTGCGTAAAAAACCGAAGAGAAATTACGTGCCTTTCCGGCTTCCGTCACCGGTTACCTATGCGCTCATGATCGTGAGCGTACTGCTGGCCTCTACTTCCATTGCGGCCGCTTCCGGCACCAAAAACGAACTGAAAAAAGGAGAAGAACTCGGTTTCTTCGCTTATCAGGCCGTTTCGTTGTTTGACGGGCTCCGCGCCAACCGGACCAATTATGCGGACATTGCCGAAGTCAAGCAAAATCTGACGGAGCTGGAAGCCTCTTACCCTCGCAGCGCCCCATTGGCGCAAGGGGCGGCGCCTAACTATTTCGGCACGGAAAAAGGGAAAAACGTGATCGTGGTCCAGCTGGAAGCGTTCCAGAACTTCCCGATCAATCTGGAAGTGAACGACCAGGCGATCACGCCGAACATGAATGAGCTGGTCAAGTCCAGCTTCTATTTCAACAACTTCTTCCAGCAGGTCGGGCAGGGCAATACCTCGGACGCCGAGTTTATTTCCAATACGTCCATTTACCCGACCGCAACCGTGGCCATGTCCAGCGGCTTCAACAACCGCGAGCTGCCCGGTTTGCCGAGAGCGCTTAACGCCTTGCAGTACGAAACGAATACGTTTCACGTCAATGACGTCAAATTTTGGGACCGGGACAAAATGTATCCCGCTCTAGGATTTAAGCAGTATTTCGATAAGCCTTCGTTCACGAACGACAACTTCAATGCTTTCGGCGCATCCGACGAAGAATTGTACCGCACCGGCATGAAGCGTCTCGTGGAACTGAATAACGAAAACCAGCCGTTCTACGCCCAGTTCATCTCGGCATCCAGCCACCATCCGTTCAAAATACCCGCGGATAAACAGACGCTGGATCTGCCGGAGAACATCAAGGGCAAGCAGCTCGGGGACTATCTGGAAGCCGTCCATTATACGGACTATGCCCTCGGGACCCTGATCGACCAGCTCAAGGAGAACGGCATGTGGGACAAAACGATTCTCGTGCTGTACGGGGACCACTTCGGCCTGCAGCCGCAGGACAACGATCCTAAGATGGTCAAAGAGGCGCTCGGAATCGATTACCATGAGCAGATTTCCCGCTACAATATTCCGCTCATTATCCACGCCCCTTCCCAGCAAGGTGCTCAGATCGAAACGGCCGGCGGCCAGTTGGACATTATGCCGACCGTAGCCAATCTGCTCGGCATCCGTATGGAGGAAGCAGGCATTGTGCCGTTCGGGCACGATTTGCTCAACGTTACGAAGAACGTGTCCGGAATCCGGTATTACCTGCCGACCGGCTCCTTCGTCAACAACGATGTATTGTTCGTACCGGGCGAAGGCTTTGACGACGGGACCGCGGTCTCGCTAAAAACGCACCAGCCTGTCGCGGATATCAGCCAGTACCGCAAAGATTATGACTACATTATGGACCTGATGGAGCTTTCGGATGAATATGTGAAGCTGCTTCCCGTCCGCAAATAAGTACTTTACAGGTGCAGGAACCGGATTTATTCCAGCACCTGCCAAGAAGGCGGCGTCCCCCGGGGCGACGCCTTCTTTCTTTTTGTCGAAAAACGGCTTTGGACGGGTCTGAATAGATAGCTGGATAGATGTGGAGAAACTTCCGTTTTGATATGTTTGACATGTCATTTGTTCCGTAGCATAATATTGACTATCGAATGTTTCACTTGTGAATCATTAAACAGTGCAACGATAGGAGGCGAGAGCATGGAGAGCCCGCTTTACCCCATCTATACTTCTTTTCGTGAAGTTAATCAGACAATCAAGCGTATCCTTCGCACGAATGCGGAAGCGGTGGGGTTATCCCATGTGCAGTTCACGATTCTCCGGCTCCTGAAAAATTGTCCCGGCACCAATGTGACGGAGTTGGCCGAACGCATGCAGCAGACGAACAGCTCGGTCAGCGTAGCCATCGAACAATTGGTGGGAATGGGACTTGTGGATCGGATCCGCAGCGACGAAGACCGCCGGAACGTCAAATTAAACTTGACCGAAAGAGGTACGGAGAAGGTAAAGCTGTCAATGAATGAAGATTCGCATCTTTATAAACAGCTTGTGCGGATTTTGAAAGTCCCGCCTCAGGAGATTCAAAACATGCTGGACACGCACCAAAAAATTTTAGATCAGCTAAATGCCAAGGAGGAATAAAGTAAGATGGGTTACACCAGAATCGTTATCACCAACGTAGTTGTCATTATTGTTTTAATTGTCGCCGCTGTTACCGGCTATTATTTCTATAATCAGTCGACCACTTATATCAAAACCGAGAATGCGCAGATTGCCGGCCAGCAGATGCTGATTACCGCTCCCGCGACAGGCAAACTTGAAGACTGGAAAGGCAAAGTCGGCCAAGTGTTTAAAGCCGGCGACGTCATCGGTACCGTTCAAACGGCCGGAGCTCAAGGAACTACAGCCGTGAACGTGTCTATGCCTGCCGACGGCACTGTCGTACAGACAAGCGCTTATGACAATGAAACCGTGGCTCCCGGCACACCGCTCGGTTATGCCTACAACATGGGCAGCCTCTTCGTTAATGCCAACATCGAAGAAACACAGCTTAAAAACGTGAAAGTCGGCCAAACCGTCGATATCTATGTCGATGCTTTCCCGAACAATACGCTGACCGGAACCGTGAACCAGATCGGCCAGGCTACTGCCGGCACGTTCTCCATGCTTCCGCAAAGCAACAGCAACGCGAACTACACGAAAGTCACTCAAGTTGTCCCGGTTAAAATCATGCTGACCGATAATCAAGGGGTTGCACTTGTACCCGGTATGAGCGCCGAGGTCCGCATCCATAAGTAAGGAGCGATTAAGGAATGTCTGAAACAAAAGCGTTAGTTGTCTATAAGGAGAAAGAACCCGAAGAAGACATGACGAAGCATCGTGGTACGGTGCTTCTCGTTTTAATTCTGGGTGCCTTCGTCACCATTCTTAATCAGACGCTTCTCAATGTGGCCCTGCCCCATTTGATGAATGATTTCAATGCGTCTGCGGACACCATTCAATGGCTGTCCACCGGTTACATGCTGATTAACGGGATTATTATTCCGATTTCCGCGTTCCTGATCGGTACGTTTACGACCCGCCAGCTATTCATCTCCGCGATGATTTCCTTTACCGTCGGCAGTTTGATATGCGGCATGGCGCCGAACTTCACCATAATGATGATCGGCCGTATCGTACAGGGCGCGGGCGCCGGTATTATTATGCCGCTCATGATGACCGTTATTCTGAACATCTATCCTCCGCAGGTACGGGGACGAGCTATGGGTACGATCGGGATCGCCATGTTCTTCGCTCCTGCCGTGGGCCCTACTCTGTCGGGCTGGATCATCGAGCACTGGACATGGAGAATCTTGTTCTACGTGGCCATGCCGATTGCCATTCTCGATATTATTTTTGCATTTCTAGTTTTGAAAAACGTCACGAAAGTAACGAAGCCCGTTTTCGATTTCCTCGGGTTCGTCACTTCGACGATCGGCTTCGGTTCGCTCCTTTACGGAATCAGCGAAGCCGGCAGCAAAGGCTGGGATTCCGTTCCCGTCGTCTCGACCATTATTATCGGGGTCGTCTTCATCGCCCTGTTCATCGTGCGCGAGCTGACTGCCAAAAACCCGCTTCTGAATCTGCGGGTTTTCAAGTACAACATGTTTTCACTGAGCACCGTCGTGAGCTGTATCGTGAACATGGCCATGTTCGGGGCGTCTATCCTCGTTCCGATCTATGTTCAGAACATCCGGGGGTACAGCCCGATGGAAGCGGGTCTGCTTATGCTGCCCGGCGCACTTCTTATGGGTATCATGTCGCCGCTTTCCGGCGCCTTGTTCGACCGTTTCGGCATTAAGCCGCTCGCTTTTATCGGTCTTACGATTACGGCCATCACGACTTGGGAATTCGCTCATCTTAACGCGGATACGACCTATTCGACCTTGATGTGGCTGTACACGATCCGTATGTTCGGCATGTCGTTCATTGCGATGACCATCATGACGACTGGGCTCAATCAGCTGCCGAGAGAGCTGGCCAGCCACGGCACGGCCGCTTCCAACACGGCGCGCCAGATCGCCTCTTCAATCGGAACGGCGGTTCTGGTTACCATCATGACAAATCGCACAACCTATCATGTAGGCCAATATGCGAACGACCTGTCCTTGTCCAATCCGAACTACAATCCGTCGGGTCTGGAAAGCATGGGCGCCGCATTTGCCCAGCAGATGGGCCAGTCTCTCGCGGCCGGCAAAGCGTATGCGAGCCAAATGCTGTACGGGCTCGTTACGAAACAATCGACCATTCAAGGCATTAACGACGCCTTCGTCGTTGCAACAGGTCTTACGATAGTCGCATTAATCGTATCCTTCTTCTTCCGCCGCGTCGCTCACGGCAAAACCGCCAAGAAAAAAATGGCCGAAAAGCCGGCCGAACCGATTGAATTGACGGAAACGAGCGGACAAACGGCGCGGGTCTGACATCCGCGCTTCCATTTGACCTTGTCACGGAAAGGACGTCTATTATGAAAATTTATGTAGTGTACGACAGCGAGAGCGGCCATACCGAAGCGCTTGCCCGCTCCATTGCGGAAGGCGCCGCCGGTCATCCGGAGGCCGAGGTTCTTCTCCGCCACGTCAACGAAGCACAAATCAGCGAGCTGGAAGACGTGGATGCCATCATATGGGGCTGTCCGGGCCATTTCGGAACGATAAGCTCCGGGCTCAAGAGCTGGATCGACAAGCTCGGCTACATGTGGGCCAAAGGCGAGCTCATCGGCAAAGTCGGCGCCGCGTTCTGCACGACGGCAACCGTACACGGCGGCATAGAAATGACGCTGTGGAACCTGATCACACCGATGCTTCACAACGGTATGATTATCGTCGGCCTGCCGAGCAACGTGCCGGAAAACGTGCTGTACGGCTCCTACTACGGCGTGGGCATCACTTGTCCGGTCGAGACGTCCAAGGATGCGCCTCCCAACCTGCCGACCGAGTCGGACCTGGCTCTGGGACGCGCCCTGGGCAAACGGGTTGCCGATATCGCCCGAAAGCTAGCCTAAAGCGTTAAGGAAAGGATGATACCCGTTGGACTTATTTTATTTTCTGGCCATTGTGGTCATCGGCCTTCTGGTTCTCATCCCGGTTAATCTGAAGCTGTTCCGCAAGTCGGCGCAAAACCGGCAGCCGGAGAAACCGGCCGAAGACCAAGCTTCGGAAAACCGGGGCGGCAAGGGCGGCAACTTAACGGACGACCGCGCTGCCGAAACCGCCGAACCGCGGGGAGAATCTCCTGCAGTCAATTCCGGCACTTCTGCCGAAGCTCCTGCAGCCGCTGCTTCTCCTGACCTTGCGGACGCTTCACATGCCGGCATGGCCCCCGGACGCCCGGCTGAAGACCAGGCTCCGGAACGTGCCGTTCAGGCGGCTTTCCAGGCGCCTGAAACCGCCGTCGCAAGTCCGGACGCCGCTCCAGCGCCTTCCCCGGAAGAGCTGGAGGAGGCACGTTTCGCGCCGGCGGCTGACGAGCCCCTCCCTCCGCTTGCGCAGCAGCCGGAGGGCGAGCCCGAGCTGCCTCCACGCAGCCAGCGGCATGCGGGCCACACGCACGGCCGCAAAGCGTCGCTGCGCGGCGGCAGCATCCGTTCGGCGGCGCAGACCCGGCCTGCCGAGGCGCCGCTGCCGGCGGAGCTGCCGCACGAAGCTGGCTCACAGCCCGCGGCAGGCACACTTGCAGCGGCGCACTCCGGCGGCGGTGCCGCCGAAAGCCCGGCCGCTTCGGCCGAGCCGGGGCTGCAGCTGCACCCCTTCGCGGACCGCAAGCGCAGCGCCGAACCGCTGCAAGCGGCGGGCGCGGACGGTGCCGCCGGCCCTCGGGCGGACGAAGCTCCGCCTGAACCGGCGGCGCCGTCGGACGCGGCTCCTGCGGCCGCAGCCGGCTCCACCCCGGCTGCGGACCGCACGCCGTCCGGCGTTCCTGCGCCGCATGCCGGCGAAAGAGCCGCTGCGGCTCCCGCCGGTGCGGCCGACGGAGACGACGGCGCGCATTCGGACATGGACTACCGCGAAGCGCTGCGCCGCGGACTCCGTCCCGAACCGGAGACGGAAACCGCGCCCGAGCCGCGGAAGGACGAGAAATACGACGACCGGAAGTACCGGGATACACTGCGGGACATGTTCCGTGAAGCGGCGAAAAACGCCGGCAGCGGCGGAACGGACAACCGCAAGTAATAGCCGAGTTCATCGGTCGTTCAGCACACAAAAAAACCCGCGTACGGAGATTTCTCCGCATGCGGGTTTTTTGTGGTATCATCCGGTCCCGTCAGTGACGAATGACGGCTCAGTTTGGGCTTAGTTTCCGCCGCCGTATACCCGGTATGCCGAATGAAGCGTCGGGCCGACATACTGGTTCAGCGGGAACGAATGGCGGATCGCTTCGGTGATGAAAGCTTTCGCCGTGTGGACGGCTTCCCTTACGGATTTGCCTTTCGCCAGCTCGGCTGTGATCGCCGCCGAGTACGTGCAACCTGCGCCGTGCGTATTCGTTGTTTCGATGCGGTCGGATTCCAGCAGCTCGAACGTTTCCCCGTCGTACAAGACGTCGACCGCTTTGTCGTGCTGAAGCTTGCCACCGCCTTTGACGAGCACGTATTTGGCACCCAGTTTTTTGATGGCAGTAGCCGCTTCTTTCATATCTTCCACGGTGCGCAGAGGAGAATGTCCGCTAAGCTGGGCCGCTTCGAACAGATTCGGCGTCACGATCGTGGAACGCGGCACCAGTACGTCACGCAGGCTGACGGTCGTTTCGGGGTGAAGCGCCTCGTCGTTGCCTTTGCAGACCATAACCGGATCGATGACGACGTTTCCGACGTTCTCGCGGTCGATGGTGCGGCCTACCAGCTCAATGATTTCAACGGAACCGAGCATGCCTGTTTTCATGGCATCCACGCCGACTCCGTGAAGAACCGTCTCCAGCTGCGGCGCGAGCACCTCGGTGGAAATCGGGAAAACCTGATGGGCCCAGCCGTTATGCGGGTCCATCGTAACAATCGTGGTCAGTGCAGTCATTCCGTATACGCCGCGCTCCTGGAACGTTTTCAGGTCGGCTTGGATGCCGGCTCCTCCGCTGGTGTCGGAACCCGCAATCGTTAATGCTTTGTACATAGTCTTGTCCTCCTTGCGATAAGGTCTTCGGTGTCGAATCAGAGGTGCGGTTTATAACGATCCTGCTCGAAAATCGTCTACTCTCTATCCTACGGCACCGCGTGAAAATGTGCAATACGCCGGAGGCGCCCGCTGGTTCTGCGGATCTGGCTCTCACCTGCGTACGGCGCGAAGCATCCAGCGCCCGGCGCCCGGCACCGCGTGAGGATGGTCACCTGTCTCGCAACGAAAAAAACCGCCTTTCGGCGGCTTTCTAGTACCAGCTTTCACATAACGGCCTGCCCGGGAACGGGCGGGACGCCTTACAGCAAATTTTTGAAATCGTCCGCGGATATGCCCTCTTCCACCGCAAACTCGAAGTCGTCCACATCGTATATCTGTACCGGAATTTCCGCCTGAATGATTTTTTCCACCAGCTCGACCTGATCGGTCAGCATAGGCGCCTTCTCGTGCAAGGCCGTCAAAATCAGCTCGGTTTCCACCGGATCGAACGATTCCCCGTAATGAGCGTTGTCCACGGAATTAATGACGGTAAAAGAGACCGTGTCGTTCACGAGGATCGGCGGGCTTTTACGCCACGGGACGGTAAGGGCCCGTTCGATTTTTTTCTTGTTCAGCGGGTCCTCGAAAAAAGTGATCAGCTCTCCGATCATCCCTTTAACATGCGCGTCCTCCTGCGGATCGGGCATAACCGGCTCCGGGCTGTCCTTCAACTCGTACAACTCGGCAACGGTGGAGTACGGCAAAATATATTCTACCGGACGTCCGGGTACCAGCAGTTGTCCATATATGGCAACCAGGACGGACTCGATAATAAAGCGTCGGCCCATCGTTTCTTCCCCCTTTGTAGATCGGCACAGCCAAAATAGTCAACTACCATCATAACACTTCCCTCAGGGTCCTTCCAGCGTTATGGGAATATTTTGTCCGGCCGGGGGATCTGCGCAAGAAGCCGTAGCCTCAGGCAAGTACGGATTCGATCAGTTTCAGCTCTTCCGCGGAGAATTCAAGGCCTGAGACAACCGCCGCATTCTCTTCGATCTGTCCCGGCCGGCTTGCGCCGATCAGCGCCGAGGTCAGGCGTCCCTCTCTGAGTACCCAGGCAAGCGCCATTTGGGCCAGTGTCTGCTTGCGGTCGCCGGCGAGCTCGTTCAGCCTCCGGATTTGCTCCAGCTTCTCCGGCGTCACGTCTTTTTCCTGCAGGAAGACCGACGGTTTGGCCGCGCGGGAATCCGCCGGAATGCCGTCCAGGTATTTCGTTGTCAGCAGGCCCTGTGCCAGAGGACAATACGCAATGCTGCCGACGCCGTTTTCCTGGAGCACGTCCTGCAGCCCGTTTTCGATCCAACGGTTGAACATGGAATACGACGGCTGATGAATAAGCAGCGGCGTGCCCAGCTCCTTCAGAATACGGATCGCTTCAGCCGTCTGTTCCGCCGTGTAGTTGGACACGCCGACATAGAGCGCTTTGCCTTGCCGGACCATCGAATCCAGCGCCATCATCGTTTCTTCGAGCGGCGTTTCGGGATCAAAGCGGTGGGAATAAAAAATATCCACATAATCGAGCCCCATCCGCTTCAGGCTCTGATCCAGGCTGGCCGTCAAATTTTTGCGCGAGCCCCACTCCCCGTAAGGGCCTTCCCACATGAGATATCCGGCTTTGGAAGAAATAATGAGCTCGTCCCGGTAGGGCGCGAGGTCCGTTTTCAGAATCCGGCCGAAATTTTCTTCCGCCGAACCCGGCGGGGGACCATAATTGTTCGCGAGATCGAAATGAGTAATACCCAGATCAAACGCTTTTCGGATCATCGCGCGGCTGTTCTCATACGAATCCGATCCGCCGAAGTTGTGCCACAATCCCAGTGAAATGGCCGGCAGCTTCAAGCCCGAGCGTCCCACCCGGTTGTAAACCATAGAACCGTAGCGACCCTTATCCGCCAAATAATGCATAACTATAAGCACCTCCGTTGATGAGTAAGCAGTATGCCCATTGCGAACTTCTTGCCTGCTCCGCTTCCCCTTAATGGGAAAGCCGTATACATTGGAATTCGCCCGCAAGCTTCATTTACCTGCCGCGCCGCTTCCCAAACGTTCAGGCAAATTTAAAAAAGGCGGCTCCTTCAAGGGAACCGCCCTGCTTTTATCCGGCCATAAGATTTTTGGTATCCTGGGGACTGTACACCGAGATGTGATCTACCCTGCCGGTCGATTTCGGAATGACAAACTTCAACTGAAACTGGCTTCCCGCTGCGTACGTATAAATCGTATCTCCGCCGTTGACGGTTACTTCCGCAGGCTCGCCCAGCGTCTGTTTTATATCCGCAAGAGCAAGCTGCCGGAGGGCTTTATCGTAGGAACGCACATCGAAGATCAGCATCCCTTTGTTAAAGCCGAAAGTAACTCCGCGTTTCGCGTAGGTCGCATATTGGCCTTTCCCCGCCCCTTCTTGCTTGTCGGGCTTGCCCCATTTCTTCTCCACCTCGTCAATAAGTCCTGTGTGGGCGGCATACTCCACGCCCGCAATCTGTCCTTTGCGCGCCAGCTCCATCAGACCTTTAACTTGCGCCGCTTTATCGGCAGCGGCCGAGCCCTCATCATCCGGCTTCGCCGTCGGAGACGGGGCTGCGCTCGGAGCCGGGCTGCCGCTCGGGCTTGCCGACGGAGTCGGCGAGGCGGAAACGGTCGGCGCAGCCGTGGGACTCGGCGCGGGTTTCGAATCCGAGCCGCATGCCGTCAATGCAAGCGGCACGGACATAACGGCTGTCACCAGCAGCAGTCGGCTTTTATGCGTTAAGTTTGAGTTCATGCTTTCATCACTCCTCGGATCGTTTCAGGGAGTCTGCGCTCCCCGTTTTTTTCTGGGCCGTGATTCACGGATCTGGCATATGCCGGTTTACGGTCGGCATCTTGCCATTCCGGCCTGCGCCCGGCAAGGCCCGAACGTTTCTTCCCGGGACTGACTCCGGATTAAAAGGAGGGGATTCGGACCGGCCGGACCGGGTCGGGACCGGCACACGGCTTGCCATGCGGCATGCCGGGCAGGTTGCGCAGTGCTAGGCGGCACAAGACGGTGGTCAACCACTGCTCCCGGCATCTTTATAAATCGCCTGCTTTCGCCCGCGTACGCTTCTCTCCGCCGATTTGATCTCGGACGGGAGCTCCACTATACTTGAAATGGATACACCATCCAGACCCTATTTCGAGTATACTCCAGGAGGCAACCATGATCAAACAAGCGGGCACGATTGCGGTTTATGTGGATGACCAGCAGGCATCCCTCAAATTTTGGACGGAGCGGGCCGGGTTCACCGAAGCGGCCAACCATCCGATGGGTCCCGATGCGTCTTGGATTGAAGTGGCGCCGCCCGGCGCGCAGACGCGCCTCGTGCTTTATCCGAAGGCCATCATGCCGGGATGGGAAGAGCAGAAGGCCGCCATCGTTTTTGAATGCGACGATATTCAGGAAACCTACAAGACATTGTCCGCCAAAGGCGTCCGTTTTCTGGAAGCGCCGAACCAGATGCCTTGGGGAACCTACGCGCGTTTCGAAGATATCGACGGAAACGAATTTTTGCTGAAACAATAGAATTTCAGAAGAATCCGGCTGGACCATCCAGCCGCACAAAAACACCCGCCTTTACGGACGGGTGTTTTTTATTTTTGCTATGTTAAATCTTATTAAAGGAGCTGATTAAACTTGCTAAGGGCGGACGAGACTTATTTCCTATACTGGGATATTTCAATAACAATATAACAAAATACAATATAAAATTATTGTAAAACGATAAATCACATGCTAAAATCATGTTGTCATAAATAAGTGAGGTGCTTTAAATGAATGTTAAACGAGGTTCAACCATTTTCTTAAAGGTAATTATTTTTCTGGCTGGAATTGCAGTGCTTGCTTTGTGTATCTATTGGTTGCCTGAAGCAACGAGGAGAGATGCCCTAGCAAATCCAGATTACCATTACCAGGTTTACCCCCTTTTAGTATGCGCGTATGGAATCTGTATTACGTTTTCTGTTGCATTGTATCATGTATTTAAGCTATTAACTTATATCGAAAGGAACAATGCTTTCACCGAGTTATCCCTTAAATCTTTGAAGGTTATAAAGAGATGTGCCTTTACAGTCATTTTCTTCATTTTGTTTGTGATAGTAGACTTAATGGTGCTTGCTAAAACTACAGGAGATGACGCGGCGGGTCCGATATCGCTAAGTCTAATGGGTATTTTTGCAGCAAGTATTGTTGCAGTCATTTTAGAAGTTCTTCAAAAACCGATCATACATCTCCTGGATAAAAAAGAGGTGTTATAAATGAAAAAAGCGTCCACCTTGTTTTTAAAATTAGCGGTTATTCTTATGGGGATTCCAGTTCTTGCTCTGTGTATATTTTTAGTGCCTAATGTAGCGAATTTTGCAGCCGAATTATACCCAAATATCGCTTCAATGAAATATTTCGTTTTCATCCTTATGTATGGAGCGGCTATCCCTTTCTATTTTGTCCTCTATCAAGCTTTCAATCTATTGCGCTATATGGATAAAAGCAAATCATTTTCGCAATTATCCGTAAATGCATTAAAGAATATAAAACATAATGCGATTACCATCAGCAGTTTATATGTATTAGGCATGCCACTCATTCATTTTATAGCGAAAAAAGTTGACCCTCCTATTGGATTATTGGGACTCGTTATCATTTTTTCTTCGTTGGTTATCGCCTTTTTTGCTGCTGTCCTACAACGGCTTTTGCAAGAAGCGATTATCATAAAATCAGAAAATGATTTGACGGTCTGAGGTGGAGGATGTGGCAATTAGTATTAATATTGATGTGATGTTAGCAAAACGAAAAATGAGCGTAACGGAGCTTTCGGAGAGGGTTGGAATTACGATGGCGAATCTTTCCATTCTGAAAAACGGGAAAGCCAAAGCGGTTCGTTTTTCAACATTAGAAGCGATATGTAAGACTTTGAATTGTCAGCCAGGTGATATACTGGAATACAATAGCGACGAAGACACTCAATAAAAACAGACAACTAATTAATTTAACTAACGGATACGATAGCTAAATAAACCGCCCTTTACAGGGCGGTTATATTTTTTGTTGAAAATCAACATTGAGAATTAACATAGCCTTATTTTTATAAAACGGACCACGATTTTCCGCCATCCTTGGTCTGTACCAGAACGGATCTCTTCTGATCCTTCGTTTCGAGAAGAATCCAGCCCACATTTTCCGAAATAAATTGGAGCTGGGTCAACTGAGGATATTTGCTCCACGTTCTCGACAAGATTTTATCCTCGCTCAGCGGCGCCCACGTTTTGCCTCTGTCCGTCGAGTGATACACGATATTTTTATCCAGGTACCATCCGTCCGTCTCACTCAGGAAAAAAGGCAGGGTGAACGCGTTTGACTCTTTGTCGGTTCCGACTTTGAAAGGCGCGTAACTCCAATTGACGCCCCCGTCGTCGGTGAACAAGCCGTGAAACTGATCCGCCTCGCTGCTCGGACAGCTGAACGGAATCCAGCCTTTGCTCCGGTCCGACCCGAAGAAAACGGGCTGCAGCACGTCCACTACCTCGCAGGTCTCGCTGCTCCGGGCACTGGTAATTACTTTGCTTTCTTTCCAAGTCCGTCCGCCGTCCTCGCTCCGGTACATTTTCGGCTGTCCCTTCACTTCCATGGACAGCCAGCCTGTCCGCAGATTCTGGAAAGTCAGTCCGGTAATGGTCCCATCCTGGGGAAGATCGGCATCGGCTGTCCGCTGCCAGGTCGATCCCCCGTTGGAGGTGGAGTACAGGACGTGGCCGGAATCGGCCTTGGACGGATCGGTAATGCTGAGCATCCAGCCGTTCTGCGGCGTCTGAAAATCCAGCACGACCGGGTTCATCTGTTCGGGCAGTTCAGCGGCTTTCCAGCTTCCTCCACCGTTCTCCGTCTGCCAGATAGTAGTCTTTCTGCCCTCCAGGTCGCTGCGGACGATCCATCCCCTCTGCTTGTCCAAGAAGGAAATAGCCTGTCCGTAGCCCGGTGAGAACTTGAAATTACCGGCCGATGGTGGAGACACGTTCTGCCAGCTCTGCCCGCCGTCCTGCGTCCGGTACATGCGCAAGGACTGGTTCGTGACGCCCCAGGCAAAGCCCGTCTTTTCATCGATCAGATGAAAATCGAGCAGCCTTGTCTGGATCTGGAACTCCGAAGGAGTATCCTTCTTGGTATCCGGCCCCGGCTTGACCGTCGGCTGCGGTTCGGGAGTCGCCGTCGGTACCGGCGCCTGAGGCGCGCCGGCCTCTTTGCTGCTGTCCGTACTCAGGCAGCCGCTTAACAATCCTGCCAAAAGCAGGCCTATCAGGAGCAGAGTGCTTCTGCGAATCATGCTGATACCTCCTAACCGGTCAAAGTACAACCATTTGCGTAATCCTGTTTGTATGCCGGCGTGCAAGCAGCCGGCTCATTTTCTATCGAAAAATCGCTATCTGAAATTTTGCGGGGTTAAATACCTTATCCTATTGTAAAGAATTTTTCGCTTTCCTTCCACCCCCCGGCGAAGAAGTGCCGGAACAAGCCGCTGTCTGCGCTTACGCGAAAGTTGTCCGGAACCAACATAGTGGACCCCGCCCATGTTTTCAGCCGGTGGTCAACACTGTTTCTCTAGACCCACACGGTTATCGTCCGGTACGATAGAAGTCCAGAACTAAGCAGGGCTATGGAGGCAGCGCAAGTGGACGCATATAACGATTTAAAACAAGGCGAACGGGGTGCGTGGACATCCATTGTCGCCTATATCGCACTGACCGTACTTAAACTCGGCATCGGATACCGGGCCGGTTCGGAGGCGCTCACGGCCGACGGCCTTAACAACGCCACGGATCTCATCGCCTCCGTGGCTGTCCTGATCGGCCTGCGGATCTCCCGCAAGCCGCCCGACAGCGACCACCCTTACGGCCACTTCCGTGCCGAGACCATTGCGGCGCTCGTCGCTTCCTTTATCATGTTTGCCGTCGGCATACAGGTATTCATCCAGGCGGCCGGCTCTTTCACGGGCCCGAAGCTGGAAGCCCCCGGCATGCTTGCCGCGTGGGTCGCTTTGCTGTGCGCGGCCGTTATGTACGGCGTGTACGCCTACAACATCCGGCTTGCCCGCAGGATCAACAACAAAGCGCTGCTGGCCGCCGCTTACGACAACCGCTCGGACGCTTTCGTCAGCCTGGCCGCTTTCGCGGGCATTATCGGAGCGCGGCTCGGGCTTCCCTGGCTCGATCCCGTTGCCGCCGTTCTCGTAGCCTTTCTGATCTGCAAAACGGCCTGGGGCATTTTCATCGATGCCGCCCACGCGTTAACGGACGGCTTCGACGACAAGAAGCTGGTGCTCTATAAACAGACGATTGCCGGAACACCCGGGGTGGAAGGCATCGAAGACGTCAGAGCCCGCGTTCACGGCAATCAGGTGCTGCTCGACGTCGTGATCGTTGTGGACTGCCGGCTTACCGTCGCCCAGAGCCATGATATTGCGGAGGATGTGGAGCAGCGGATGCTCCGCAAGCACAAGGTCGGTCATGTGCATGTGCACGTCGAACCGACCCCGATGTAAACTCCGGATGATTATCTCTTGAACCTCACGCTGCGTTATGTGTTATTCTCCAATGCATAGACATGAAGCAGAGGTGATCGTTGTATGTTGGATTATATTTTACAGTATAAGTGGGCGTTCTTTATCGGAGGAGAGGCGGTTTTCTGGGGCAGCATTGTGTGCTTTCTCCTGCTTCGCTACGTCTGGAACTACCGGAAACTGAGCAAGCTTTTTATCCTGCTGTTCCTGCTTAGCGATTTGTGGATGGCGGCCATCGGTTACCTGGATTACAGGCGTACCGGACAATTCGAAACCTTCCAATGGGTGATTCTGATCTTTCTCGCTTACGCGCTGTTTTTCGGGCGGAGCGATCTGCGCAAGCTGGATGCCTTTATCGCGGTAAAAACCGCAAAATGGTGGGGGATTCCGGATCACGAGCTTCCTCCCGCCGAGCCGAAATTATCGGGAACCGCCCATACGCGCCGCGAGCTGAAGAACTTCACCGTTCATTTCGTTCTCTATGCCGCCGTTACGTCCGTCCTGATCGTGGTTTACGGAATCGTTCCCGAGCAATCGCTTCCGCCCGAACCGTCCGGTCCGTATGCTATACGCCTTGCCTTGGCCGGCATTGTGAACCATGAGACGGCGGCCTCCGTTTTGAAAGTGTGGAGCCTCATACTGGCTATCGATGCCGCCATTACGCTGTCATATGTGATTTTCCCCAAAAAGCCGGATAAAACGGCGGCCTCCAGGTAGGGTTTTGTCCGAAACGGTCGCCGTTATAATGCGTCGGACGTAAGTCCGGCCGCTTGAAAGCAGCTCAAAAAGCCCCGGGCGCACCGGGGCTTTTGTTTTTTTGTCTTTTGCTAACCTGCCAGCCTCACAGTGTAACGCATATCTCCCGTTTGAGCTCGTGCCGGTGTGCCACGCGGCAAATCAGACGCAGGTATCAGATCACGAAGTCGAGCACTTCACGGTAAGGCAAATACGCTTTCGTCCCCGTTAACGGAGGCGAATATACGTGAAGGCTTACAATCCGTTCTTTATGCTCGTTGCGCATTTCGTGAATTTGGCCGCGGGGGGCATACATGCACTCGCCGCTGGCGACGGGAGCCGCCATAAAAGGCTCGGGATACCCGCCCCGGTCCAATTCGTACCACACATTGAGCATCTCGCCTTCAATAACGCGGGCACAGCCGATCGAAGAACCGTGGTCGTGAATAGCTGTTTTGCCGTGCCCCGGCAGATGGATCACGACGACCTCCACATCGGCCGTCCGCAGAAGCACATGCCGGCCGTAAGCCAGACGCTCCGGCTCGGTAACGTGCGGTGCGATTTTGTCTTTCGTCAGGGACAAGGCTTCCAGTCCTGCCCTAAGCTCGTTCATCGTCGGTTTTTTCAAACCGCCGAACGCATGTTCAATCGATTGAAGCAGATTCATGCCGCATCCTCCTGTATATCAGGTATTCTTATGGAATGAATAACCGGAATTGATATCAGGATATGGGCCGGACAGCAGGTTGGTGCCTGATCATGCCTTGCGGTTCAGCTTTAAAATACGACGAAATCCGGCTCCTACCGCCGTTAAAAGGCCCGCCCGGAAGATTCCGGACGGGCTTTTTCGCGTTGCGGCCGTTATCGTGCCGCGCCGCGCACAGGATACTGCGCGCCGCGTGAGCACGCGGGGGTGGTTCCCCGCGAAGCGCCTGCGGACCGGCAGGATTACGCTCCCGCCGCGGGGAAACTGGCTTTCCGCGGGGGATTACGCTCCTGCCGGGCCCGCTCCGGCTTACGAACACCGCCGACTGAAAGAACAGCCGGGGCTGCCTTCGCAAGCCGGGAAACTCCGGCCGGACGAGCGACCGCCTAAGACGTGCGCTAACCGTCTTATTGGTATTGGTTTAGCTTTTCGGTTTAGCTTTTCGGTTTAGCTTTTCGGTTTAGCTTTTCGGTTTAGCTTTTTCGGTTTAGCTTTTTCGGTTTAGCTTTTTCGGTTTAGCTTTCGATTTAGCTTTAGCTTTCGGTTCCGGCTTCCGCTTTCGCCGCCTTATGACCGAGGCCGCCGCAATTGTGCTCCAGCACGGCCGTCACCGCTTCCGCCACCGATGAGGTCGTATGACCGGCTCCCGCTTTTACCTCATCCCGGCTTTTGATCATCGCAAAGCTGTGCGGCGTCAGGGCAAACATCGGCAAATCGTTGAAAGAATCGCCGATGCACGCAGCTTCCTCATGCCGGAGACCGAGCTCTTTAAGCAGCCGGGCCAGCCCGGTTCCTTTAGAAACCCCCGCCGGCATCAGATCCATACAGTCGTGATCGGAAATGACGGCCTCCACGCTGCCTTCATATTTTTGCATAAGCTCCTCGCGGAAAGACAGCAGCTTCTCCATATCGCCGAACAGGGAAAGTTTGCAGGGCTTCACCTGCCCCGAACGGATTTCCCCGCCGATATCGGGCTGAAGATGAACCGGACTCAACTGACGCTCCTCGTAAGGCCGGGAAGCGTCCGTGCTTTTGTGAAGGCGAATCGTCTCGTCCGAGCAGCAAACGAAGAAGACGAGTTCCCGCTTCGAGACGATCTCGAACAAATCGGACGCCCGGTCTGCCGGGAAATGCGAGGCATGAAGCTGCTCTCCTTCCCGGGTGTAGACGGCGGAACCGTTCTGGCTGATACCGTAAGCCCCGACGCCTACCCGGTCCATAATTTTCCGGATATCAGGATACAGCCGGCCCGATGCGATGCAAATCTGCACGCCCTGCCCGGCCGCCTCGCGCAGCATGCGGGCATCCGAGTCCGCGACCTCCAAATCGGCATTCATGAGTGTACCGTCCAAATCCGTTACGATCAGTTTAATCATGCTGAGTATCCCCCTCTACGATGAGCAGCTCCACATCATGCCTTTCCAGCAGGCGGAGTATGCTTTCTTCCGGTTCGCGGTCCGTCACGATCACATCCACATCTTCCAGACCGGCAACTTTATAAAACAACTGTTTGCCGAATTTCGTATGATCCGCCAAAACGACGACACGGTCAGCTCGGCGGATCATTTCACGCTTGATGGAGCCGTCCTCTTCGTGCGGGTAGGAAAGCCCGTCCGGACTGATTCCGCAGGCACCGAGAAACAGCAAATCGACATAATAATCCCCCAGCTGCGCCAGGGCAGTCGCCCCGAACAAAAACCGGTGTTCCAGATCAAGCTGCCCGCCTAGCATATGCACCTTGAAGCTTTTACTGTCTGCGAGTTTCGCCGCAATATCGATGGAGTTCGTCACAATCACGTTATCCGTTGTCTGGATATGCTCGGCGACCGTCGCAACGGTCGTCGACGTGTCGAGAAACAAGTAATGCCCGTCGCGGATCAGCTTGGCGGCTTCCCGGCCGATCTGCCGCTTCTCGTCCGACGCTTTCTGCATCCGATCCTTGTACGCGGTCACCGCTCGGTTCATCGAGGGCAGCATGGCTCCTCCGCGGGTCCGGACAATGAGCCCCAGCTCATCCATCCGCACGAGATCCCTGCGCGCGGTATCCCGCGACACGTCGAACCTGTCGCAGATTTCCTTCACGTCCATCCGCTGATGCTCCCTTAAGTAGTCCATAATCGCTTCGATTCGTTCTTCCTGAAACATATCGGCACACCCTTAAGTGATTTCATGTAATGCGATAATGATTTATAAGTAATTATAAGTTTTTTTAAGTCGTTTTGTCAATCAACCGTAATTCCCTTTGAAAACCACCCGCCAACAAACAATCACTAAAACAAAAAACAATTACAAAAAAGCGGCTGATAAATCAGCCGCCCTTTTTAACGTTTTATTAACATGCCCTGTATGAGTTCATCTCACTGCCGCCTAAAGGCGTTCCGAAATCGAATCGATCATTTCCCGGATTTTGGCTCCCGATTTGCGGAGCTTCTCTTCTTCGTCGTCGCTCAGAGGCAGCGTAATAACCTCCCGCACGCCCGTACGGTCTACAATACACGGTACCCCGAGATACACGTCGGACATGCCGTGATAATTGGAGACGAACGTCGATACGTTCAGCACCGCTCCCTCGTCGCGCAGAATCGCGGTACAAATCCGGTCGAGCGCCAAAGCTATCGCGTAATACGTCGATCCCTTCGCTTCGATAATCTGATAAGCCGCGTCCCGCGTATTCCGGAAAATTTCGTCCTTATCGTCCTGATTCAGCTCAAGAGGCAGGCCGGCAAAATTCGCCAGACTCCATAGAGGCACTTCGGAATCCCCGTGCTCTCCGACAATCGCCGCATGAATGCTGCGCGGGTCCACTTGAAGCTTCTCGCCGATCAAATAACGGAAACGCGCGCTGTCCAGCAAAGTTCCCGAGCCGATGACACGGTTGACGGGCCATTCGGACTTTTTCCACGTAAAGTAAGACATAATATCGACCGGATTGGTCGCCACCAGAAGAATGCCTGTCTGGTTGTACTTCGTCACATTCTCGACAATGCCGTTAAAAATGTCCACGTTGCGCTTGAGCAGATCCAGACGGGTTTCCCCCTGCTTTTGCGCGACACCCGCACAAATAATGATAATATCGGCGCCTTCACAGTCGGAATAGTCACCCGCCCATACTTTGACCCTGCCGGTAAACGGCAGGCCGTGGTTCATATCGAGTGCGTCCCCGTTCGCTTTCGCGTGATTATAATCGATGAGGACAAGTTCGGACATCCGCTCTCTGAGCAGAAGGGTATACGCCGTAGTGGAACCGACGGCCCCCGTTCCAATGACAACGATACGTGTTTTTTTGGCTGTTTCCAGGTTATCGAATTCGTTAGCAGACACGAGAACCTCTCCTTTCAGGGGAATTCTGGTATTATTGTAGGCGAATTTCCCACCAAAAAGCAAACGTCCGGTCTACAAAACGATAAAATATGCCCGGGATTGCTCGAAAAGCACCGGCTGGTCCAGTTGAAATCCTGTGCCGATATATCCGCAGGCCTGCACCGGGGCAAGGCGCGCCGGTTCGGGATAGCCGCCTTCTTCCAGCCAGTCCGCTCCCAGCACCGCAGCGGTATGTTCCCACAAGCAGCAGGCCGGACCGATCAAATAATCTTTATGCATCGCCAGAGCCGTTCCTTCCTGCCGAAGCATGTACGCGCTGCGCAGATCGTCCAGCAGAGATCCGCCGCAGCCCGGGTGAATTTCCCGCCCTGTCTGGAGCGCATTCGCGGAACTTTCCACTCCCGCAGCAAGTTCGAAGCGCGCGGTCTGCCTGCTGCCAGAAGGATAATACGGTTCCCCGCAGGGCCATACGCCGTCTTCCTCACTCAGGACCGCCGCAGGGCGGAAACCGAAAGAGCTCTTAACGGAACGGCCGCAGCTTCCGTAATATCCGGCTCCCCCGTAGCTTCCGAGCACCTCCACAAACGGTTTGCGCCGCGACCGGGATATCAGATCGAACAGCGCCATCTCGGTCAGATCCGCTTTGACATTCCCCCAGAGAACGCGGTACAAACGGACGATATCGAGCGCTTGCGCCGTCGTCGTTTTTTGGAGGCGGTACAGAAAACGGGCCCAGGTCACAAGATCGAAGTACTTTTCATTCACCGCCATCAAGCATTCTCCCCAGCCTGTCTCTCCCGCCTCGTCCGTAAGCTTCAGGAGCCCGTACCTGCAGTTCTCCAGCTTTCCTTTGGCATGATGATAGCAGCAGGGAACATCGAATTCAAACAGTTCAATGCGGATAATTCGTGCGTCCATTTCTTCCTTTTCCACTCCTTTTCTCCCAATGACGCTTGCGAGGTTAGCTGCCGGGTTCGGGTTTGAGAGACCCCTACGGATACTTATTCCGATTCACCCCAGAAACGTGGGTCCCCCGCTTCTCTTTCGAGAATTAAGCGCGCAGATGAAGATGATGACAGAGCCGCTCCGGCGTCCGGACACGCTCTCCGAAGCCGCTTTCTGCGGGCCCTGAGAGTATGTTACCCCCGTGAATCGGGCCTGTAAACAAATCCGGCGGACAGCCCGATTCCGTTTTGATCCATGTAACCCCATTCATTCTATCGTTGCTTCATCAGGCTGATCGGTGCTCATTCTTTCTCCTTTTATCAGAAAAAAAGCCCCGGTATCCGGGGCTTTTTCGGTAAGCATTATCGTTCGGTCAGATATGGGCGCGTGCCTTGCCTCCTCCGAGAGTCGGGTTTGCGCCGTGGTCTCCGCGATGGCGGAGAAGCTTGCGGAGGTAAGGAAGGATGTAATAGTCGGCTCCGAACTTGCCGGCGTTGGCTCCGGCGGCGATGACGATCACACCAAGCAGGATCATCCAAGGGTTCGTGCTTACGGTACCGGCGAAGAGGAACATGAAGTTCATCAGTACCCCGAAGAATGCTGCGGCCGTCGTCAGTGCGCCGAGGACAAGACCCAGTCCTACCAGAAACTCTCCGAGCGGAATCAGTACGTTAAACAATTTGGCGTTCGGCAGTGCGAAGTTTTCCAGGAATGCGGTGAAGGTCGGATAGACCAGCTCGTTGGTCGCTTTATCCATAACCGGCTTCGCTACCGCGCCTTTCAGGAAGCCCGTGGCGTCAAATCCGCCCGTCAGTTTGTGCCATCCTCCGGTGATCCATGCGTATCCGAGGTAAAAGCGGAGGATGAGCATCAGACCTGCCGCGTAGACGTTCGTTCTTAACCAGTTAAACATATAAATTTCCCCTTTCAAGCTGCGTATTCTATATGATGGTTTTGCGTGTTTCCGTTTTTTTAAAGCCAGTACTGCTCGATCAATCCGCATTCCGCTTCCAGAGGAAGGGGAAGTCCGGTTTTGCCGGCCGCTTGCATTCGGACGATTTGCCCTGCCTGCACACAATCGAAGCATAAATCCTTATAACCTTCGGGGTGCTGCTGAAGCCGGGCGCCGCATGCCTCACAGTGTGCGGGTGCCGCGTTTACAAGATGAAGGGCGGTCATGATACTCGCATCCTTTCGCAGTTCGCAATTTATTTTGTGAATATTTTCACATTCTTGGCCGTAGAAAGCTTTTCTTTCCTCCCCGAATCATTCAGGAAGTTCGGATGAGCCGGCGGAGCCGTCAGCTCTGGATACCAGAGGCTTTAACCGGCAGTCTTCGCAAATCCAGGCGGATTTGATTTTTTTCACGATTGGAATACCGGAACCGCATTGCGGGCATCTTCCTTGTTGAACCTGCGGGTCAGCTGTCTCTTTCATGGCTCCTTCACCTTCTTTCGTGTGTTGTTCTCTCTTTCTGACTTTAGTATAGTCCTCCCCCGGGAGGTATGTATGTGATATTAATCACACTTAGCCCGAAATAAGTGATAATAATCATGTTCAAGCATTCTTCATAATGAAAGCCGTTACTTAATAAGGTCATGTGAATAATATCACAATCACTTAAAACCAGAAGTTCTATACTTCTTTTAGATAGCCAAATATCCGCAACAGCGCTTCCGGCAGGTTTGGCTGCCTAGCGTTTCTACTATAGAAACCGTAACAACGACAGTCCGAACATAACAAAATTTTGCACAAAGAGAGATGACCCCTATGCGAAACCATACTGCCGTCTATTTCACGAATGTCCGTTTTTTCCTGATCCTGCTGGTCGTTCTGGTTAACCTGCTGCTAACCCTCCCGCCTCTGCCGGAAGCCGCGCAGGCTGTCGTGACCGCCATTTTCACGTTTCATCTGCCGGTGTTCGTGCTGGTAACCGGTTATTTCGCCAAAACCTACTGGCAGAAACCCGACGCGGCCGCCGGAATGCTGCGGATCGCGCTGCAGTATCTTTTCTTTCAGACCTTGTACTCGGTCCTTGATCTGTTCTGGCTCCACAGCCCCGGCATCCGGTATTCGTTCTGGCTGCCTTATTGGATGCTCTGGTTCCTGACCGCGCATTTCGGCTGGAAGCTTCTTCTCATCCCGTTCACCCGGCTCAAGCATCCGGTTGCCGCCGCCGTCCTGCTCGGCGCCGCGGCCGGCTTCCTGCCGGCGGAAACGGGCGCGTGGCTTGGCCTGACGCGCACGCTTGTGTTCTTCCCGTTCTTCCTCGCCGGATACTACTGGCGGGAAGAACGGGAGCCCCGGCGGCGCACGGCTGTGCAGCGCCGCGCGATCCGGGCCGCCGCGGCGCTGCTGCTGCTGGCGCTGCCCGCGTTCTGGCACGCGGCGGGCGCGGATAGCGCCGCGCAGTGGCTCGCCGGCGGCGCCGGCTACGCGCAGCTCGGCGTCCCGGCCGCGGCGGGCACGCTGCTGCGCCTCGGCTGCTACGCGGCGCAGGCCGCCGCTTCGGCCGCGTTCCTTCTGCTGCTCCCCCGCGCGGAAAGCCGCTTGACCGTCCTCGGCGGACGGACGGTCTACGTCTTCCTGCTCCATGGCGCCGCCATCAAGCTGCTGGGCGCGGCAGGGCTCATGGAGCTGCTGGCCCGGCTGATGGGCGCGGGAGCGGCGGGGACTGCCGCGGCTCTTGCGGCGGGATGTGCGGCCGCGGCCGCGATCGTGGCGGCGCTGTCGGGCCGCCGGTTCACCGCCGCGATGCGCCCCTGCATCGAGCCGGATGCGGCCCGTGCCCTCCGCTGGCTGCAGCGGAGACTGCCCGGCCGGACGCGCAGCACGTACTAGCCGCCTATGCGCGGGCCCTGCCGGTTCGGATTGCGGCTGTTGCCGGCGTTCCCCGGAATTTCGCCGCGATGCGGCGCATAGGAACGTCATCAGCCGCCGGACTCACGAGCGCGTACCCGTCAGCAGGTTTTTGACGCCCGGCACACTCGGTCTTTGCACCGGCTTATCGCTGCCTGGTTGTAAGCCGCCGCCGCTTCCAGCCGTTCATGGACTAGAGTCGCGCGGCGTATCGGTCCACAGCGAAAAAAGCCCGGCCTGAATAATGAAATGCACCCCTTAGAATGGACATTGGAAAAACCCTTGGGTAATTCCGATGAAATTCTAGGGGGTGCATTTTTTATGCCAGCGAGAAAAGGACAAAAGTTCAAGCACTATACGGAGGA
>NZ_FNVF01000030.1 GCF_900107975.1 Paenibacillus sp. UNC499MF | reverse complement strand
ATGCGGTCGTGGTGGAACGGCAGACACGCTATCTTGAGGGGGTAGTGCCCAATGGGCGTGAGGGTTCAAATCCCTCCGACCGCATACCTCATTAAATAAGAGACCTTGCTGAATGAAGCGGGGTCTTTTATTTTTTTAGAAATATTTCCCGAGAAATATCGAACGGTGAGATGGGTGTCTATTTGTGCCGGATAGTTCATCGACAAATAATCATACGCATAGGCCGCATGTCGAAAAGACGGAAGCTTCGGAAATTAAGTTAACCATACCCGTCAATGGGTCAAGAAGAGAATCCGATGGTGATGCCAATTGAATGCTTTTTGCAATCAGGCGATGAATGCTGAAAATAGAGATTTACGTTTGGGGACGTCAAATCGATCGTACATAATCCTCGTGGTCCGGAAATAGTTCCGGGCTTTTTTATTTTCTTAAAATTAACATCCAGCTAATGCTGAATTGTAAATTCTTCCATATAATGGTGGAGTAACCTATTATCCATTATGAGGAGGGAATTAAATGATTCAAAAAGTGCGTGCCCGCATGATTCCGTTATTAGGTCTTTCCGCCGTTCTTGCGTGTTCTTCGGTGGTCCAAGCCGCTTTGCCTCCGGCTCCGGTTCTGCATGACGAGAACCCGTCCGGCCATTTCGGAGACTGGTACACGGGAGCGGTGCCTCCGCAGGCTTCGAAAGACAAGCCTGTCATTCTTTTCGTTCAGGGGCTTCACTCGAACTACAATACCTGGCTCAAAACGGACGGATACTATGAAGCGGCTTATAAAGCCGGGTACCGCACGGCTTTCGTGCAGCTGAAAGATGCGGACGGCACGGGCGGGGACATGTGGACCAACGGCTCGAAGCTGGCCGAGGTCATTAAGAAGGTCGCCGGTCATTACGGCGTTTCTCAAATTAACATTATCGCCCACTCCAAAGGCGGACTCGACACGCAGGCGGCTCTCCTGCATTACGGCGCCGCGCCGTATGTGAATGTCGTCCACCAGCTTTCTACGCCTAATAGAGGCTCCGAGCTGGCGGATATGGCTTACAGTGACTGGACAAGCTGGCTGGCCGAAATTCTCGGGAAGAAGGATGATGCGGTCTATTCGCTTCAAACCTCCTACATGGCTAATTTCCGGACCCAGACGGACGGCAAGCCGGGAGTTTCCGCGACCAAGACTTACATGTCCGGCGGGGAAGGCGATGACGGCTGGTTTACCGCCTACTGGTTCGCTCATGCCGTTCTGCCGGGTGAAGATGACGGTGCTGTCAGCGTGGCTTCCGCGCTCGGACTGCCCTATGGCATTAAAAGCTTTACAAAGGACATCTCCCACAGCGCGATGACGACGGCCTCCCAGACCTGGAGCCTGGTACAGCCCAAGCTGGCGCTCGGTAAAACGGCAGCCGCAGCGGCGCCGCTTCAAGAAGAGAATCTCTTTGCCGCTCAAGCAGCGCCTGCCGTTTCGGAGAATTCTTCTTTCATTATGAAAGGAGGCAGTCTCGCGAAGGGAGCCGCAAAAGAAGTATTCCCGCTGGAAAGCGGTATCGGCTCGATCTCGCTGGATGTGCTGACGGCCAAAGAAGCGACGCAAGTCACATTGACCAGCCCGTCCGGTAAAAAGATCCCGCTGAACCCGTCCCCAAGTGCGGAGAAAGACGAAGCGGTTCTGTTCTCCGATGCCGTTCATCATACGCTGACGCTAAATAACCCGGAGAAGGGGAATTGGACCCTGGAGCTGTCGGGTGAAGGGGACGCGTACTTTATGCTGGCTCGTCCGGAAAGCCGTGTGAAAGGCCAAATCAAAAACGCGCGCAAGCAATACAAACAAGGCGAAAATGCGCAAATTGCCGTTTCGTTCGACGGAGCGGGCAAGCTGGAAGACGCCAAAGCGAAAAAAGCGAAGCTGACCCGTTCCGGAGGGAAAGGCAAAGCGAAGAGCCTGCAGCAAGCGGGTGAAGTAAACCTGCAAACCTCCAAGAACGAAGTGCTCTTGGACTTTAAAGCGCCGACAGAGCCCGGGGTTTATAACCTTTCATTCGACATCAACGGTGTGAACGAACGGCAGGAGCCTTTTACACGTTCCGTGAATTACAATTTCGCCGTGACGAACGAGGCGGGCAAAGTCGAATAAAACCGCATGGCCAAAACGGCTCTTCTTCGTTTGGAGCTTCCCCGTTTCGGGTAATCTAAAAAAGAGAAAAAGAAGCGTGTTTACTCGAAAGGAGCTGGAGAGAGCATGTCGAATCCGTCTTTGGAACAGCAAATCGTAAGCGTTTTGGATAAAAACGAAATCTGCTCGTTCGGAACTGTGGAGAATGGGAAACCGCGTGTGCGCTATATGGCTTTATTTCACGAGGAATTGACCGTTTATCTGGCGACCAGCCGCAAAACCGATAAAGTGGAAGAGCTGCAGGACAATCCCCATGTACATATTCTTGTGGGCTTTGACGGCAAACCTTCTTCCGATATTCTTCAAATCGAAGCGACAGGCAGCGTAAGCACCGATGAAAGCTTGCGTGAAAAAGTATGGCGCGACGACTTCAAGGAGTGGTTTGACGGCCCTCACGACCCTGAGTATGTCATCCTGAAAATTGTCCCCAGCCGTATCGAGTATTACAGCGGTAAATCCGAGCCTCAGATATGGCAGGCCCAATAACGCTGCGAATAAAAGCACAAAGCCGAAAGGTGTCCGTTTTGGACCCTTTCGGCTTTTTATTAAATTGGCCGGATAGATGGTGGTCTGCTCCAGGATTTCTCCCGCACCGGTTAGCTTTGAATAAGAGGGCCGTTTCCTCCGGAAGGCACCGGCTCAACGTCCCGGTCCCGGTAACGCCTTATGGGGTATGTGTTCCACTTCCGGGGCGTTGCCGTACTGCCGGAAAAGCAAAAAGAACGCGGAGGCTGCATAGGCAGTCCCTCCACGTTCTTTTGATATAACCTACCGGCTGATATGCATACGTTTCTGCACCTGGCCGAGGACAAAATCCGTCAGCAGCGCGAGAAGCGCGGCCGGGATAGCTCCCGCATACAGACGGGCGGAATTGTCCATGTTGATGCCGGAATAAATCTCCCGGCCAAGACCTCCGCCTCCGATCAGCGGAGCGATGGTGGCCACGCCGATGGCGATGACCGCGGCCACACGAACGCCTGTCGCGATGAAAGGCAGCGACAGCGGAAGCTGTACCTTCCACATCAGCTGAAGCGGGCTCATGCCCACACCTCGTCCGGCTTCCGTTATCGCCGGGTTGACCTGGGTGAGCCCGACGAAGGTGTTGCGGATGATCGGCATCAGGGAATAGAGGAAGAGGCCGATGACCACTGTCTTGAAGCCGAGTCCGAATACGATCATCAGCAGCACTAGCAGCGCGAGACTCGGAAACACCTGGATAATGTTCGCGGCCGTAAGAATGACGGAACCGAGACGGCGGTAACGCGCGGCCAGAATACCCAGCGGCACCCCGACGATGAGCGCCATGAGAATGGCAAGCAGTACCATTACGATATGATCGTAAGTCAGTCCCAGCAAGTCCAGCCAGTTTTCACTAACATATTGAAAGAAAAGCTCCATATTCATGTCCCCTTAGAAGGCCTGCAGGACCTTTATTTCAGCAGTCCGATTTGTTTTAAATAGTCTTCCGCAACCTTTTTCTCATTGCGTTTTTTTACGTCTACTTCATAGTTCAAATCAATCATGGTTTTGGCATCGATCTTTCCGATAAGCAGCCCGATGATGTCGTTCAGCTCGGGATAAGCGGCCAGCAGCTCTTTCTTCACTACCGGTGAAGCGTCGTAAGGAGGGAAGAACTGTTTGTCGTCCTCCAGTGTCACCAGGTTGTATTCCTTTAATCGGGCGTCCGTGGAGTAAGCCAATACGATATCCACTTTTTTGCTGGCTACGGCGCTATAAACGAGTGCGACCTCCATAGGAAGCGTATCTCCGAATTGAAGCCCGTAATGCTTGGCGAATGCCTTATATCCGTCGCTTTCTCTTTCCAGCCAGGTCGTATCTACCCCGAGTTTAATGGAACCGGCATCCGGAATGATGTCCGAGATCTTCTTCCAGCCCTTCTCGTCCGCCAATTCCTTGCGTACCGTAAAGGCATACGTATTTTCAAATCCGTAAGGATTAAACCATTTAAAGTTAAAATGTTTATCGAAACCGGCCTGCGCCTCGGCAAGTATTTCTTCCCGGTTTCTTTTCTTGTCCTCGATCGGGAAATGCTTATTGAGCAGTTCGCCGGAATAAAGGGTGGACATCTGGATGTCGCCCTTCTTCATCGCATCGATGATCACACCGCTTGACGCAAGGTCCGGGAGGACATCCACCTTCAGGTCGGTGCGGTCCTCGATCAGCAGCTTGTACATTTGAGCCAAAATCTTCGGCTCCGAGTAAGTCTGCGTACCGATTAAAATGGTATCTCCCCGTCCGCAGCCGCTTGCTGACACAACAACCGCAGCGAGAAGGCTTGCCGCCAATAAGCGTCTTCTCACACGTTTCATTCGAAATCCCCTTTAGACGGCCTTCAAAGCGCGGCCGTTTTTTATAGTGATAAGCTTTTATTCAGCTCGTTAATGATCGTCATCAAAAATTACGCCGTTTTAGCGCCTGATGTTTTGGTGCGTGAAGTGAGCCATTTCTCCAAAGCTCCCAGCACGAAATCGGCGATCAGAGCCAAGATGACGGCCAGAATGGCGCCTGTGAAAATAAGCTCCTTCTTGTTCACGCCCATGCCCGCCACAATCAACTGGCCCAGACCGCCGGCTCCGATAAGGGTCGCCAGTGTAGCCCAACTGATAATATAGACCGTGGTCACGCGGACGCCCGACATAATGTAGGGAAGGGCCAGCGGAAGCTGAATGCGCACCAGCCGCTGGATAGAGCTGTAACCCATGCCTCTTGCGGCCTCGATCAGATGCGGATTAACCGCCTGGAAACCCGTGAATGTATTCCGCATGATAGGCATCAGGGAATACAGGAACAGGGCAATGATGGCCGGCTTCATACCGACCCCGATCAGCGGGATCAGGATGGCGAGCAGGGCGAGGCTGGGAATGGTCTGGAGCAGATTCGATAATGCGAAAACAAGCGAATTGATCCATTTAATCCGGTTTCCGGCTAAATATACGCCTATAGGGATGGCGACAATACAGCCGAAAAGGATAGACAGGAACGAAATGACAAGATGTTCCCGGAAAGCGACCAGGATATCCGGCAACCGGTCGCTAAGAAATTGACCATAGCTGTTCAGGAAGTCCATTTAAGCACCTCCGCTGCCGCCGGCCGGTACTTGCGCCACGTTTTCCGCGGAAGCTTGGTGCGTCGCTTCGGCAGATTCGGCAAATTCGTCGGACTCGGCCGGCGTATATACATCCGCGATATGACGGACTACGCTTCCTTTGGTAACGAGCCCGGCAAACGTGTTATTCTCACGCACAACCGGAATATAAGGAAGGTTATGCTCGTTCATAAGCTGGATTGCCACGGATAAGGACGTGCCGGTCTCAACCGTATGATGAAAAGGTTTAGCGATATCGGCGAGTGTGATATTTTCCTGCTTATATTTGTCGAGCACCTGAAAGATGGAGGTGGTACCGATCAGGCGGTTCTGTCTGTCTACGATGAGGAGGGAATCGACCCGGTTTTTCTCCATAATTTTAATAGCTTCCGCAAGTCCCCGTGTAGGATAGGCTGTAATCGGATGTTCAGCCATAACTTCATCGACGGTGGGGATTTCCTCGAATCCTGTATCCGCCTGAAGACGCTTTTTACCGACGAAGGATTTTACAAACTCATTGGCCGGATAACGGAGGATATGCTCCGGGCTGCCGTGCTGAACGATCTCGCCGTCCTTCATAAGCACGATATTGTCCGCGATCTTTACGGCTTCGTCCATGTCATGGGTAACGAAAATAATCGTCTTTTTCAAATCCTGCTGCAGCCGGATCAGCTCATCCTGAAGCTGTTCCCGGGAGATAGGGTCAAGCGCGCTGAACGGCTCATCCATCAAAATAATGTCGGGCTCCGCAGCCAGAGCACGGATAACGCCGATACGCTGCTGCTGCCCTCCGCTCAGTTCGGAAGGATAACGGTTGCGGAACGTGTCGGGGTCAAGAGAAACCAGGCGCAGCAGTTCATCAACCCGTGCATCTATGCGCTGCTGGTCCCATTTCAGAAGCTTGGGAACAACCGCTACATTTTTGGCGATCGTCATATGAGGAAACAGGCCTATATTTTGTATCACGTAGCCGATATTGCGTCTCAGCTCGACGGGATCCATCTGGGAAATATCTTTCCCTTTAATGGTGACTTTCCCTTCAGAGGGATTGATCAAGCGGTTGATCAGTTTCATCGTGGTAGATTTACCGCAACCGCTTGGTCCGATAAGTACGTGGAGCTGGCCTTCGGCAAACTCCAAATTAAGATCTTTCAATGCGACGAATCCATCGTCGTATCTTTTGATAACACCTTCCAGGCGAATCATTCTATGCAGCACCCCTTTTTCTCTAAGTAACAGCTGTGAAGTTCACTTATGTAACCTTTTATATAAACAAAAGGAAGCAAAATGAATCACCCGCCCGCTAAGGATTCAATCTCCTTGTCCAAAAACCGCCGCGGAAAAAACGCGGTTCGTAAGAGATCACAAAAGCTTTCGGAGCGAGTTCATGGAGCGTGCTCAGGAGCTTTTTCTCCAGGGAGCGTTTGGCGAGCACTTGCATGACCAGACGAGGACCGTCACGTCCTTCCGCCACCCAGTGAGTAACGCCGTAGCCTTTATTCCGCAGCGTATCCGGCAGAGTCGTTTCCGTATAATCGACGACGATTTGCAGAGTGGTGTACCCCAGCGCAAGCCAGCCTTCAATGCGAATCCCCAGCCAGACGCCGGCTCCCCAACCTAAGCAGTACGCGATAATGTTGACAGGGTCGTCGATGTTCTTAAGTACAATATTGAGGCCCATTAAATAAATGAAGATCTCAACTGTACTTATGCTTGCGGCGAGCAGTCTTCTTGCCTTCATCACCAAAATCATGCGGATCGTGGAGAGTGAGACATAAGCGATATTAATAACGATAATGGTAACAATGGTTTGGGCGCTTATCATGCTGATGCTCCTTTCGATGTGAGTTTGGCGCTTTCAACTTATGGAAAGGTATTACCCACAATCGCCGCGGCCGAACAGGAACGGGAGAGAAGGGAGAAGGAATGTCTGCAACCCGGCAGTTATAAGAGCGGTTTTCATTAACCCGGACGACGGCTGAAGTTGTTTCAAGCTTACCTTTGCTTTACGTTTAAGATTGCTGAATGAAGACTAAACTATACAGGGTTGCTTATATAGGAAGTTAATCGTTCATACATGTAAAAATATACCTGTTGAATCTTTCTTCACAGCCGTGGTATATTGTTCTTCCGGCCGCTGAGAAGCAGTCGGAAATGATTGAAAAAAGATGTTGCAAGCTAACAACTAATGTGATATATTATAACTCGGCCGCAAGAAACGCGGTTGAATGTGAGAATCATGTTAGATAACCTACTACAGAGTGTTAAAAATAACACTTGCATCGTTGAGATGAATGTGATAGAATGAAATTCCGGTCGCGAGAACGACTGGTACAAATGAGTAAG
>NZ_FNVF01000004.1 GCF_900107975.1 Paenibacillus sp. UNC499MF | reverse complement strand
CTTCAATCACTCGTTGTTCAGTTTTCAAAGGACAATCTTGTGTATGCTACTCTTTTGTATCGGCCCGTTTCTCTTGGCCGGAATTCCATAATAACATATCCTTTTTTTGAAGTCAATCTTTTTTTAAGATTAATTTCTCAGCTTTCGCTTCCGGCCTTGTTTTTCAAGGGCTTGTCCGTGTCAGCTAAATTAATGTACCATGTCAGCAATAGCTTTGCAACAGGTTTTTTATTCCAGTTGTTTTGTATGTACGAAACAATGCTATAAGCATATCCGTCTAGTGCTTTTTCTATACGCAGGAAAGTTACTCTTCTTTAAGAAGGTGCAGGCGCATATTCCCCGAACGGCAAACGAAAGCTAACTTCATCTGATTTGAGATAGAGAGGAGGAAGCCCCATGGAAAACAACACGCACAGAGGAAATTACAAGGGAACTGCGAATATGAATGCAGAGAATCAGGATATGGAGTTTGCGAACGACACTTTGGAGCTGGCTGAAGATAAACGAGCCATCCTAAATAAGGACAAGCTGGACACGCAAACCCCTGCTGTAAAAACGCAGGACTAAGCGAAAACAAAAGGGCGCCCATATGGGTGCCCTTTTTATAATTCTACGGAAAGGCTCAGCCATTGCCGTCCCGCTTGACCAGGAACAAGAAGAAGCGCAGGCTTGCTCCCAGTGCAGGCTCCTCCTATCATGCGTTATCCGCTTATAAGGGGAGCAGTGCTGTACGTTCCGCTGAACGGAGACGTGAGACCATCTCCTGCCACGTATGCGGTTTGTTTTCAAGTACGGCATAGTATCGGGTCAGAAAATCGGCGATAAGGGAAGACGGCAAGTATTCCGCGTCCTCATCCGTTGGCATGAAACATAAATCCAATTCGTTTACGGCTTCTCCGTCGTTCTGCCAGGAAGGGTGAACGTAAGGAAAGTCCAGTCTGCGGTAGCCCAGATGAGACAGAACCTCGCGGCGCACGAACGGATCCATCGGCTTTACGCCCCCAAACGTATGGTCTTCCACCCGGTAAGGATCATAGATCTCGGCGAACATGCCGATCATGGGCTTCCCGCTTTGAGCAGCCAGATCCGCCAGGTCATGCTGACGTTTACGGCTCAGGAATCTGCCGATGCCGAGGCCCGGCCGGCCGATTATGGTAAAGTCGGTCATTGCGATTCCCAGATCGGTGTAATAACGGTACTCGGTCGCACCTACAACTTCACCTTCGTGAACGGCTACAAACACCCGGATGCCCGGATCTTGCAGCGGTTCTTTCCACAGGTCAAAATCAAGCACCTCTTCAGCAGGAAAAACGGTCTGCATAAGCCGGTGCATTTTCGCAAATAAAGGGTCGTTGATGTCGGTAATACGTATGTAATCCATGGGCCTCATCCTCTCAAGTGTTGTTGCTTAAACTGCTATGTCCATCTCACATCTCTCCGGAAATAAAAAGCATCCTCTATAACAAGGGGTTTTTCCACTCCATCAAAAGGGCGTGGTTAAGGGAATCTTCGTCTTCCAGGTAATTGGGCAGTACGGCGACCGGCATGCGGCCGCAGCGGAGCAGAAAGGTCAGAACCGGGTCATGAAGCAGCCCCGCCAGAACCGCGTCGACGTATTGATCGGCGGTCATTTTGCCGGCCTGTGCCCCGTAACCGGGCATCCTTCCCCCGCCCAAGAGACGGCGCAGCCCCAAATGGACGACGGTCTCATACATGGAGAACATCAGCCATTTGCCCAGACCGAGCTTCCTGTAAGACGGCATTACGCAAACGTCCACTACATAGAGGGAATCTCCCTCGGGATCGTGGTTGCGGATATACCCTCCATCCGTGATTTCCTCCCAGGTATGCTCAAGGTGCAGGGGATCGAACCGGGTGCGGAGCGCCGTCATGGAGCCGACGATTTTGCCGCCGATCTCGATGCAGAGAGCTCCCTCGGGAAATAACCCCACATGGTTGCGAAGCTGCTCTTCGTTCCACCAGAGTTCCTCGGGAAAAGGCGGCGGAAAACTTAAGCGCTGTACCTCGATCAAAGCTTCGAAATCCGCTTCCGTGTAGCGTCTGATCAAAGAGGGAACCGGTTTCTCTCCGTCGAAAACGTACATTTTTTTCATATACTTGGGTGTCTCGGACTCCGATGTCGCATTCATCTCATTCCAGGCCCCCGCTTCGTTATAATTTTAGTGCCGCTTGCTCAACCCGCTTGCCTTTTTCAAATAGTGCGATCTTATGGTTATGTTTTATACCCAGTCGGTGTACAAATCGGTTCTGCGGTCGCGCCATGTGGTTACGGAGCCTTTCTCGCGGACTTCTTCCAAAAGGGCCAGATCCAGATCGGCGGTAATGATCATATCGTCGTTGATTTCACCTTCGGCCAGTATGCCGCGGGGAGGAAAAGGGACATCGTTCGGTGTAAGGACGGCCGCTTGTCCGAAATTTCCTCTCATAAAGTCAACGGTTGGAAGTGACCCGATCGTTCCGGTCACGACTACGTAGATCTGATTCTCGATGGTACGGGCATGGCAGGAGTAGCGTACGCGGTGGAAGCCGTGACGATCGTCCGTGCAGGAAGGGCAGAAAATAACGTCGGCGCCGCGGGCTTTGGCCATACGGACGATTTCGGGAAACTCCATGTCGTAGCAGACGAGAATAGCGATGCGGCCTTTGTCCGTGTCAAATACTTGAAGAGCGTCGCCGGCTCCCATGTTCCACTCTTTCACTTCCGTCGGGGTGATGTGCAGCTTCCTCTGCTCCCCTACCCGGCCGTCCGGATAAAATAAAAACGCGGAGTTATACAAGCGTTCGCCGTCTTCAATGATATGAGTGCCGCCGATGAGATGCATTCCGGTCGACTTGGCGAGTCCCTTGAACAGCTCCATATATGAGTCGGTAAAGGAGGGCAGATCGTTGATCGTCAGCGCTTCCTCCCCGGGATTGCGAATGGACAGCAGTTGGGTGGTAAAAAGCTCCGGAAAGAGCACGAAATCGGAATCGAATTCCTGCGCCGTTTTGACGTAATGCTCTACTTGATCCGCAAACTCCTCAAAGCTCGAAATGGTATGCAGATGATGCTGGACTGCGGAAACTCTGAATTTCAAAACGAACTCCTCCTTAGGCGGAAAAAACTTGTCCGCAAACCCGTATGAACCGGATGGATTTGCCGATGATTTTATTATATGATGAATGATTGTGGAACAAAAGGAGGAATCCCCGTGCAAAAACAATTCAGCGAACACAATCAGACGGCCTGGAACCAGCACGCTTACGAGGCTTGGCTGAACCGGTTCGGCACCCCTGCGGAAGCAGCTGCGCTTATCAGCCGGAATCCGGAGGGAGCCGTGCGGTCTTTCAGCCGTTTTCTCGGGGATCTCAGCGGAATTAAAGCCGTTAATCTGCTCGGCTCCCACGGCAGTAAAGCCGCAGCGCTCGCCCTGCTGGGAGCCAGCGAAGTAACGGTTGTAGATATCGCGGCGGAAAACGCCAAATACGGGACGGAGCTGGCGGAGGCTGCGGGAGTGCGTGTCCGTTACGTCGTCTCCGATGTGCTGGAGCTTCCCGAAGAAGAGCTGACCGGCGACTACGGTCTCGCGCTTATGGAATTCGGCATTCTTCATTATTTCTTGGAACTGAAACCGCTATTCGATGTAGTGTTCAGGCTGCTCGGTTCCGGCGGACGGCTGATCTTACAGGATTTTCATCCCGTTACGACCAAATTGATTTCTTCACGAGGATCGACCGCCAAGGTCCGGAAGCACAAAGTAACCGGCGATTATTTCGATACCTCTATAGAAGAGACGGATGTCGCCTACTCCAAATTCCTGCCGGGGCAGGATGAGTCGGCCTTAATTAAAGTCCGGCACCGTAAATGGACGATCGGGGAAATCGTTACGGCCGCCGCTTCGTCGGGATTATTTATAGAAATTCTGGAGGAAGAGCCCAACCGGTCTTCGGATATTTACGACAAAGGTATCCCGAAATCGTTCACGCTCGTGGCTAAAAAACTCTAGCGGGATGTAGCTCCGCCATGAAGGCCGCATCCAGATTCACAGGGGGATTGGACAGCGCGCGTCCGGATACCTTACCGCTATAAATTAGAACCGCCACAACAAGGTTTGTGGCGGTTTTTGCCGTTTGGCAAAGCCAAACCGATTTGGTTAGAAGACCCGGGAAACGATATACTTATAGAAGAAAGTTAATGGACATGGCTCTCCGTTATTAAGGATCCGGTTCAAGAAGATATACTGCAAATTGATCTATGGGGAAAAAGTTAACGTTGACGTTAACGTTAATTAGGAGTAATCTTGATATTAGCGACTGGGAGTGGTAAACATGACACGGTTAAAAATTGATGATGTCGCCAAGGAGACGGGATTGACCAAGCGGACGATCCGGTATTATGAAGAGATCGGCCTTCTGGAGCCGCCTACGCGCAGTGAAGGAGGCGTAAGGCTGTACACTCAGGAAAACGTGGACCGTCTGAAGAAAGTGCTGCTGGCCCGCGAGGTGCTCGGTTTTTCTTTGCAGGAGCTGCAGCATTTCCTGACGATCGATACGCTGCTTGCTTCCTACCGCGAAGGTTCGGACGGCTACGCCGTAGAGCTCAAGAAACAGGAGGAGCTAAAGCGCGTAGCGGACGGTCTCGCCGAACAGGTGGATATGCTTGATCTCAAGATTCATAAGATGGAGGCGTTCCGCAAAGATATGGAAGACCTGCTCTCCAAGGTGCGTGAAGCGATCGGCCAGCCTCAAACGGCGGCATCCTCCGGTAAGACTCCGTCTTCCGGACAATAGACGTGCTCGTGGCACCCACTTCCGGCCAGACTTGTGCGAGGGGTGCATATTTGTATGGATCAGGGAATAAAAAAGCAAACACGCGCACGTTACGTCACGGTGTTTGCAACTTTTCTTGCTTTTATGGGAATCGGGGTCGTCGATCCGATTCTCCCGATTATAGCCGAAAAAATCGGCGCGAATCCCGCGCAGATCGAGCTGCTTTTTACCGCTTATATCCTTACCATGGCGATTATGATGATTCCGTCCGGACTTGCGGCGACCCGCTTCGGCGATAAAAAAATGATGGTTGCCGGTCTCGCCGTCGTGACCGTCTTCGCTTTTCTGTGCGGCGCGTCCGGCGGCATTACCGAGCTCGCTTTGTTTCGGGCGGGTTGGGGCTTCGGGAACTCGATGTTCTTCGCCACCGCGATGACTCTGCTCATTGCTTTGACGCCTTCGGCCAATACCGCCGTCGGCATGTACGAAGCCGCGATCGGTCTCGGAATGGCGGGCGGACCGCTTGTCGGCGGACTGCTCGGCGGAATTTCCTGGCGGCTGCCGTTCATCGCGACAGGCTGTTTCGTTCTTATCGCGTTCCTGCTGGTGCTGTTCATGATTAAGGAACCGGAGAAAAAATCCGTCCGCAAAGCGGCGGGACTCAAAGAGCTTATGCATTTGGCGACCCATAAGCCGTTCCTGCGTGTGGCGGGTTCCTCCATGTTCTATTATTACGGATTTTTCGTCGTTCTGGCTTATTCGCCACTCATGCTCCATATGTCGGCTATCCAGCTCGGCCTTGTGTTTTTCGGTTGGGGCCTCATGCTTGCTTATGGCTCCGCGAAACTGGCTCACACTCTGGAAGAACGCTACAAACCTTCGCAAATCATTCCGTGGAGCCTGGGAGCGTTCTGCCTCATTCTGCTGCTGCTGTTCCTGGTTCACACGCTGTGGCTGCAGATTTTGCTGATTGTCGTCATCGGCTTGTTCTGCGGTTTGAACAACGCTTTGTTTACAAGCCATGTAATGGAGGTTTCTCCGTTTGAACGGAGCGTAACGTCCGGCGCCTACAATTTCGTTCGCTGGATGGGTGCGGCTATCGCTCCGGTGCTGTCGGGCTACATCGCCCACCACCTGTCGGCTCAGCTGCCTTTTGCAGTAGCGGCCGGCCTGGCGCTCGTCGCGGTCATTGCGATGTCCGTCTGGCGCAGCCGTCCGGCCAAAGCCGGGGCAAGCGGGCCGCAGGCCGGATAGGCGCTTACGGGCGGGCATCATAAAAAGCCTTTCGTTCCCCCTTACGGGAGGAACGAAAGGCTTTTTTGGCCTATTCGGCGGGTACGTAGCCGAGGCTGCCCAGGAAGCGGTCGAATGCCGCCTGACCGGCATCGCTCCGCTTGAACACGCCGGCATCTTCAAGCACCCGCTTGAATTTGCCGCCGATTTCCCGCTGCAGGAGTTCATGCGCCTCCTTCAGCGAAAGGGCCGTGCCGCTTGCGGCGACAAGCTCGCCGATCCACGCGGCATGCTTCTCCAGCGGATGGCCCGCCTCCAGGCCGTCCGCGCCGTTCCACGCGGAATCCCCGGTAAGGAATCCGGCGATTCCGCTGATTTCTTCCTGGAGACGGCCAGGAAGAACGGCCAGACCCATCACCTCAATCAAGCCGATGTTCTCCTTCTTGATGTGGTGAAGGTCGCGGTGCGGATGGAAGATGCCATCCGGATGCTCGTCGCTCGTGCGGTTGTTGCGGAGCACGAGGTCCAGTTCGTACTGCCCGGAAGCGTTGAACCGGGCGATCGGCGTTACGGTGTTATGGGGAACCCGTACACCGTCACCTCTTTCCGTAAACGCCGCGATGTCCGCCGACAGGTCGCTGTAGGCGCGCCATGCGGCGAGCAGCTCGTCGGCGGCGCGAAGGACATCCTCGCGGCCGCTTCCCGCGAGCCGCAGGACCGACATCGGCCACCGGACGATGCCGACCGAGACGCCGGGGTTCGTGCCGGAAGCGAACTCTCTCTCGACGGGAGCGAGCTCCATCGGAAATTTATGATTTCCCCCTTGAAAATGATCGTGGCTCAGAATCGAACCGCCGACAATCGGAAGGTCCGCGTTTGAACCCACAAAATAATGCGGAATCTGTTCGATAAAGTCAAAGAGCCTGCGGAAAGTCCCTTCCGATATTTTCATCGGGATGTGCTTTTCGTTCAAAACGATACAATGCTCATTATAGTAAACATACGGAGAGTATTGGAAGTACCAGGCCTCCCCGTCAATGGTCAGCGGTAGAATGCGCAGGTTCTGCCTGGCCGGATGATCCAGCCTGCCCGCATAGCCTACATTGTCCACGCACAGGAGACATTGGGGATATCCGCTCTGATTGAGCGTCCGCAGAAGGGCGATCTCCTTCGGATCTTTCTCCGGCTTGGACAGATTGACGGTAATTTCAAGATCTCCGTATTCCGTCGGAGCCGGCCAATACCCGTTCTTACGTATCCGGTCCATACGAATGTAGTTGCTGTTTATGCAAAGCTCGTAAAACCAGTCCGTCGCCCTCCGCACTCCGTCTTCCCTGGTGATTTCTCCGAACTGCCGGGCAACCTCGGACGGTCTCGGCATCAGCATCCCCATTAAACGGGCGTCGAGAAGATCTCGGTAAGTGGCCGTATCCGCTTCAAGACGTCCGCAGGCATATGCGTAGTCGAGTAAAACCTCGAGCATTTCTCCCGGCTCCGCGGCCACCGTTTCGTCTTCCGCGTCTGCGCCTTGATACGGCTCAGGAAGACCCAGCGCGTCCAAAAGCGCGTTCCTCGCCGCGCATACATCTAAGGCTCCGATCATCCCTTTCGCAAGGGCAAACGACACCAATCGTTCAACGGCAAGCGCTGCCTGATCAGCCTGAATTTGTGCTTTTTCCCGTTCCAAGTCCGTCATTCCTTCACTCACTCCTTACGCCCGGCAGGCAGGTAAACTCCAGATGCTACTTCTTGTCCGCGTATCCGTCCGGATGCGCTTGATGCCAAGCCCAGGCACTTGCGATGATCGCCTGGAGATTGTCCCGCTTAGGCTTCCAGCCCAATTCTTGACGGGCGCGTTCGGAAGAAGCGATAAGAACCGCGGGATCTCCGGCACGGCGGGCTTCCACAATCGCGGGAATCGGATGACCCGTCACCTCGCGGGTGATATCGATCACTTCTTTTACCGAAAATCCGTTGCCGCTTCCGAGATTGTAAACGCCGCTCTCCCCGCCCTGACGCAGCTTCTCTACGGCAAGAACATGAGCGTCGGCCAGATCGCTTACATGGATGTAATCGCGAATGCAGGTCCCGTCCGGCGTCGCATAGTCCTCTCCAAAGACGGAGATGTGGCTCCGTTGTCCGAGGGCCACCTGAAGGATAAGCGGTACCAGATGTGTTTCCGGCTGGTGATCTTCGCCGATCCGTCCGCTTTCATGCGCCCCCGCCGCGTTGAAATAGCGCAGGGACACGGACTTGATCCCGTGAGCGCGATCGAACCATTTGATCATTTTCTCCATAGACAGCTTGGTTTCGCCGTAGGCGTTCGTCGGCTCCGTCCGGTCGGTTTCGAGGATCGGCGTGTTTTCGGGTTCACCGTACGTGGCCGCCGTCGAAGAGAACACGATTCGTTTCACGTCGAATTTTTTCATTTTTTCCAGCAGGCAGAGAGTTCCGTAAACGTTGTTGTGGTAATATTTCGCCGGGTCCGTCATGCTTTCGCCGACCAGCGAATTCGCCGCAAAATGGATAACGGCGTCGATTTCGTTTTCCCGGAACACCGTGTCCAGAAAAGCTTCGTCCCGCAGATCGCCTTCGTACAGCTTTCCGCCCAGTACCGCACCGCGGTGCCCTTGCTGGAGATTGTCGACGATCACAACCTCTTCCCCTCTATCCAGCAGTTCCGCTACGGCATGAGAACCGATGTATCCGGCTCCGCCTGTCACCATAATCGCCATTTTTTCCGCCTCCCGATCGTTGTTTTTCTTTTCTATGGAAAAGAGCTCATCCGCTCATTGTATCCTCAATACAGCCCGGTTTCGGCCTAGCCTTGTATTCTACTTACGCCGTCTCCGATGCTGCAAACGTAGAAATCGGCGGTGAGACCCGTTTGTTCTTTGTAGCTCGATCCGACCTGCTCACGGAATGCTTCGATACTGTCTTCATGTACGAGTGAAACGGTACAGCCTCCAAAGCCGGCTCCCGTCATCCGTGATCCGAGAACTCCCGGAACGGCCAGCGCCGCCTCCACCATCACATCAAGCTCCCGGCACGTAACTTCGTAAAGATCACGCAAAGATTCGTGGGAACCCGTCATCAGCTTGCCGAAAGCTTCCAGATCATTTGCCTTCAACACGTCTATCGATTTCAGCACACGGTCGATTTCTTCCACGACGTGCCGCGCTCTCCTGCGGACGGTGTCGTCCTTAATGGCGTCTTTGTTCGCCTCGAACTGCTCCAGGCTGATTTGACCCAGAAGCGTCAGATCCGGAAAGCGGGTTTTCAGATCCCGGACGGCCTCCTCGCACTGGCTTCTGCGTTCGTTGTATGCCGAATCGACGAGGCCGCGGCGTTTGTTCGTGTTGCCGATCACAAGCTTGTAGCGGCCGCTTTGGAAAGGAACGAGTTCATATTCCAGGGTATCGCACATCAGCAGAATCGCATGATCTTGGCGTCCGTTGGCAACGGCAAACTGGTCCATGATACCGCAGTTTACGCCCATAAACTCGTTTTCCGCTTTCTGGGAAAGCAGCGCCAGCTCAACCCGGTCGACCGGGTACCCTTCCGCTTCCAGCAGCCCGTAACCCGTGACCACTTCGATGGAAGCCGAGGATGAAAGACCGGCCCCGTTCGGAATCTCACCGTGATACAGCATATCGTAGCCGGACCGCGGGCCTTGGCCTTTCTGCTGAAGCTGGGCGACGACGCCCTTCGGATAGTTCATCCAATCGTCTTCTTCCCGGTAAACCACATCGTCCAGGGAACAGGATCCTTTATGGGTGAAGTTGGTGGAAGCCATGCGAAGCAGACCTTCCTCATTTTTGCGCAAAAGAAGAGTGGTGCCGAAAGTCAGGGCAGCCGGAAAAACGTAGCCCCCGTTGTAATCGGTATGTTCCCCGATCAGATTGACACGGCCGGGAGCATGGAAAACTGTGATATCGTCTTCCACACCTCCGTAAAGTTCGGTGAATTGTTTTTTGAGGAGTTTAAGATCGGCCATTTCGGCACCGCCTTTAAATAGTTTCATATTTGAGTTGATATTCTAACGTATTATGAGTTCATCCTTCTACCTTCAGTATAAGCCGGAACACCCCGAAGTCCTATGGAATGATGTAAGGTTCATATGGAAAAATGTGATGTCCGATCAACCCTTGAGATGATAGGATAAAAGGAAAGCGGAGACGATGCAGGCCGGGGTATCCCTTTTGAGGGCAGTGATAGGCCAAAAAATATTTAACCTTACACTGCACCGCTTGCCGGCCCTTTTTCTCCACTTATTATCGCAAACAGGAGGACGTGAAGTCCAATGAAGCCCCAACCCACTTACTACGTCGTATCCAATCCGGAGCCGCCGGAAGATTCGGCTCTCCACATACTCTTCTCCGGCGAAAGCCAGACCAAGCCGCTTCACCGTCTGGGGCCGAAGGTGTACGATTACTACCTCATCCATACGGTTGTTTCCGGAAGGGGACGTTTTACCGCAGCGGGCCGGGAACGGCTCCTCGGCCCCGGCGACAGCTTCTGCATCGCGCCGGAGCAGCTCGTCGGCTATGAAGCCGACGAAGCCGACCCTTGGCGCTACTGCTGGCTCGCCGTCACCGGCGGAGAAGCGGCGGCGCACATGCGCAAGGCGGGCTTCACGCCGGAGCAGCCGGTTATTCACACGGCGCATGCGGGCAGCCGTGTTCCGGCGCTTTTCCGGCGCCTGCAGCGCGCGCTGAGGCATAAGAGCGGGACGGCCTCGCTTCGTGCGCTCGGGTACCTTCATCTGCTGCTTGCCGAATACGCCGATGCGGCCCGGCCGCCCTTACCCGAGACGGGCAAGGCCCATTCCCGCTCCCGGGCGGAGGTGACGGTGCAGCAGATGCTGCATTACTTGTCCGCGCAGTATGCCGAGGACATCTCGATCGAGTCCATGGCGGAGGCGCTCGGGTACAACCGGGCTTATCTGTCCCGGCTGTTCAAGGAGCATACCGGCCAGACGCCGGTGACTTTCTTGTCCAAGCTCCGTGTCGATAAAGCCCGGCAGCTTCTGCGGGAGCGGCTGGAACTGACGATCGAGCAGATTGCTTTTTCCGTGGGATTCCGCGATCCGCTTTACTTCTCCAAACAGTTTCGGAGATGGTACGGCCTCTCCCCTACGGAATACCGAAGTGATATGACACGTATGTAACGTGTGGTATAATTTACCTTAACTTTAGCGGGGAGGAACTCATGACTTTTCCAGTGTTTATCAACCTCGGCTTTATCCGGCTGCATCCCCACCTTGTTTTTGAAGCACTTGCCTATTTTATTGGATTCCGGCTTTATCTCTATACCCGAAGCAAGGAAAAACTCCAGCCGAGCCAGGCTCTATGGATTCTCGTCGGTGCCACGCTGGGTGCCGCCGCCGGTTCGAAAATGCTTTACTGGCTGGAAGACCCCGCTCTGACATTGGAGCGCTGGAACGATATGTCGTATCTGATGGAAGGCAAAACCATAGTCGGAGGGCTGCTTGGTGGGCTAATCGGCGTGGAATGGACCAAAAGAAGAATCGGGCACACCCGGTCCACGGGCGACGATATGGCACTCCCGCTCCTTGCGGGGATGACGATCGGACGGATCGGCTGTTTTCTGACCGGTCTGGATGACCATACCTACGGGACACCGACAGGCTGGGTAACAGGTGTCGATTTTGGCGATGGAGTTCTTCGACATCCGACTCAGCTCTACGAGATCGCCTTCCTGCTTCTTCTGGGCATCGCAATCGTCCTGCTGAAAATACGGTCCAGACAAAGATCTATTCACCTGCCGGATGGGATATTGTTCATTATTTTCATGGGAGGCTACCTTCTTTTCCGCCTGCTGATCGATTTTATTAAACCGACTCCCCACCCATACGCCGGACTGAACAACATTCAGCTCGCCTGCCTGGCGGGCCTGGTCTATTACTCGCTGCTTCTGCGGCGTAAGCTTGCTGCGAAACCTACCTTAATCGGGAAAGGAACCTGACCTCCATGCCTACCAAAAACCGTCCTTATTTGTTCTACGAGCTCACCAACAGCATATGCTCCCAATGTCTCCGTAAAGTAGAGGCCAAGGTCATTATCGAGGATGAGAATGTTTATCTGCTTAAATATTGCGGCCGGCACGGCCGGGAAAAGGTTCTCATCTCGGACGATGCGGAGTATTACAAGCGGTGCCGCGAATTTTTGAAGCCCGCGGAAATGCCCCAGCACTGGAACACCCCGATCCGTTACGGATGTCCGTACGATTGCGGGCTGTGCCCGGACCATGAGCAGCACAGCTGCCTGACGCTTCTCGAAATTACGGACAAATGCAATCTGCAGTGTCCCATCTGCTACGCCGAATCTTCTCCGAAACGGGAGACCTGGCGCTCTCTGGAGCAGATCGAAACCATGCTTAACGCTATCGTACGCAACGAAGAAGAACCGGATATCGTGCAGATAAGCGGCGGCGAGCCGACGATCCATCCCCAATTTTTCGAGATTCTCGATCTGGCCAAAACGAAACCCATTAAACACCTTATGGTGAATACCAACGGGCTGAGAATCGCCCAGGACCGGGAGTTCGTGCGGAAGCTGGCCGGCTATATGCCGGGGTTCGAGCTGTACCTCCAGTTTGACAGCTTTGAGGAAGAGGCCCTCCGCGAGCTGCGCGGGGTAGACCTGCGTGACGTGCGCCAGCGTGCGATCGAACATCTCAACGAGTTCAACATCTCGACCACCCTCGTGGTGACGCTGAAAAAAGGACTCAACGACTCCGAGGTCGGCGATATTATCCGTTACGGGCTGCAGCAGCGCGCCGTCCGGGGCGTCACGTTCCAGCCGGTTCAAGTGGCCGGCCGCACCGAGGCGTTCGATCCGGCCAAAGACCGGCTGACACTCAGCGAAGTGCGCCGGATGATTATCGAGCAATCCGGTATTTTTCAGCCGGAAGATATCATACCGGTCCCGTGTCACCCGGACTGCCTCGCCATGGGATATGCTCTGAAGCTGGGAGGGCAGGCCGTACCTCTGACCGGAATGATCGATCCTCAGATTTTGCTGGAAGGCGGGCGCAATACGATCGTATTCGAGCAGGATCAGACGTTGAAGGAGCAAGTCTTCGACCTTTTCTCGACCGCTCATTCTCCCGAGTCGTCGGCGCTTTCTCTTAAAAATCTGCTCTGCTGCCTGCCCTCGGTCGCCGTACCGGAACATATCGGGTATGACAATGTGTTCCGCGTGCTGATTATGCAGTTCCTGGACCCCTACAATTTCGATGTCCGTTCCGTAAAAAAATCATGTGTGCATATCGCCCATCCCGACGGAAGAATCATCCCGTTCGATACGTATAATTTATTTTACCGTGACGGCCGTGAAGCACTGCTGGAGGAGCTGCGCGCGGAGACAGGAGGTCTTGCATGAGCGATCATAAAAACGATCCCGCCGAGAACGGCACGCTGCCGGAGACGGGAGTTTCGTCCGAAGCCGGAACAGAAAAAGAACCGGAATTCATGCGGAATTCCGAGCCTGGAGATCACGCAGCGGGTACAGGCATCGAACAAAATTCCTCTCCGCCCTCTCCTGAACATGGCGAGTTCGGCCAGACTCCTGGTCCGTGGAGAGGACCTGATGTGTGGAAAGGAATCGGCTGGGTGGCGCTCGGCCATCTCCTATGGCTCTTTGCCATGCCGATGATCTTTGGGATCGGCATCGTACAGATGATCTATGTATTACCGCTTCTCCTTATTTACAGCAAACGGACAGCCGTCGTTCAAGGGATTCTTATAGGAGCGGGAATAACGTTCCTTTTGAATGCCGCTTGTTTCGGTTATGTCCTGATTAATTTCGGCTAGATCTTCTGTCGGAAGCCAAGAGTAAAATATGCCGGAACGGAGGCTGTTCGTTGAAAAAAAATCCGTTGATTGCAGTCTTTCTTCTGGCTTTGGTCAGTTGGATCGGAAACCTGTGGGTTTATGAAAAAAATCAGCTGCCGGAGCCTGTCTTTCTTTCGCATTTTATTGATCTCCCCCTTGAAAAGGGAGCCAGTTTTAAACTCTCTTATCTGGAGAATCATCGGGGCCTTCACATTGTAGACGTACAGGTTCCGGGGCTGCCCTATGCTTCCGTCAATTTTCTAAATAAAAACCGGTATACCTATCAAAATTATCAATCGGTTCTGATCTCTCTGGAACAGCAGATCCAGGAAACGGAACCGCCTGCAGCCCCTGTGCAAATCAAGCAGGTTCGCGCCTGGCTCAATGACGGAAGTTCACGCATGCTGGATATCGGTCACGTTACCCTTACCCCACCGGCTAGAACTACCGCCGATCGCTCCTTGTTCGAATCTTCAAGTGGCGGAACCTCCAATCAGAATGCCGGGTACACCCTTAAGACAACCAAGGAAGATCTTATACTGACGGGGATGGATAACTCTTACCCGGATGACAGTCTCCCCCGCATGAAATTGTATCTCGACACACTCTCTTTGGAACAGGAACCCGGTTACCGGTCCTCTCTCCGATCCGGAGATATGGTTGATGTGGAAGGACTCCCGATTGAAGACATTTCATTTCCTCTAGCCATACAAAAGGGAAATTACGTACGCTTATCTTACCGGCTCGAAGACACGGGAACTGAATCACCGGAGCATAAAGCGGCCGAAACATATAATCGGATCGAAAAAGCCGTCCGGCTCAACGCGCAAACTTCCGACGGCTTTAAAGACGACATGACCTTATTTATAAATCATGAATCCGATTTAAGCGCTTCAAGCATCCGAACGATCGTTCAAGCCAGAAGGGAGCTGCCTTAAGTTGAACCGCTTCTATGTTCGGATCTCGTGGGGATTGACCCTCGTTTTTGTTCATTTTCGTATTCAAGCCGTGGATCTGCTTCCCGATTTCATCGGATTTTGGATGGCCGCTTCCGCACTCGGCGGGCTCGGAAGGCAGGAGCACGCGTTCCGGGTGGCGCGCCTGCTCGCTATTGTGCTTATCTTTCTGTCGCTTCCTAATCTAATCAACGCGGGCGAAGCCCCGGTAGCGGACGAGGCGTTTTCTTTCTTCGGGTTCTCGTATGGACTGCTCTATTCCGCTTTTTTGCTCGCCTTCATCTATTATCTGTGCACGGGCATTATCTCGGCCGCTAAAAGAAACAGCTTATCCGAACTGGCACTAAGCGCCCACATCCGCAGGTCCGTTTTTTTGACGGTTACGGGGGCCACGCTTATCCTGAGTCCTCTGGCGTTAAATACGCCGGAAACCTGGCAGTATCTTCTGATTATGTTAGTTATAATCGGATTTTTGTCGGGAATATCCATTATTCTGCTCCTTCGCAGGGCAGGCCATCTGCTGGGACCGCTGGTACCAGCCCCTGATACACGAGAGAGCCTACTTAGCGGCGAAGACAAACATACGTAAACCGGGGATCGCTTCCCATTGGCCCAGCCAAGATAACTAATGGAACAACTTCTCCTGCTGCCTTTACCCGCTGGAAACGAAAAAAAGCTGCTTTCCTCTGAAGAGGAAAGCAGCTTTTTTTCGTTGATCCCGTAGGCTTAACGCTTGCCCGGATCGTAAGGTTCGCCGAGAGCGGCAGGCGGATAAGCACGGCCGACCGCACCTGCAAGCACCAGAATGGTCAGGACATACGGGAGCATAAAGATAAACTCCTGCGGGATGCTCTGCGACCATTCGAACAACTGCACGTAGTTCCGGATCGCTTGGGAAAGACCGAAGAAGACGGCGGCTCCAAGCGCCCCAACCGGGTGCCATTTACCGAAGATCATGGCCGCCAGGGCGATGTAGCCCTGGCCGGAGATGGTGTTATGCGAGAAGTTGCTTGTCGTCGTCAGGGCGATAGTCGCTCCGCCCAGTCCGGCGAAAGCGCCGCTCAGCATAACGCCGATATACCGCATGCGGCGGACGTTGACACCGACGGTGTCTGCCGCGCTCGGGTGTTCCCCGACGGAACGGAGACGCAGGCCGAACGGCGTTTTAAACAGTACATAGTACGAAACCGCTACAAGAATCAGCGCGATATAAGTGGTCGGATAGGCCGTGAAAATACCGTAACCGAGTACCGGAATCTGCGACAGACCCGGAATCGCCCATTTGCTGAATACTTCCGTCAGCGTTTCCGTTTGGCCGGCACCTTCGAAAAGAAGCTTGACGAGGTATACCGTTACGCCCGCCGCAAGGAAGTTGATAACCACACCGCTGATGACCTGGTCCGATTTGAACGTGATGGTCGCAACGGCATGAATAAGCGAAAACAGAACCCCGAATACGAGAGCCGCCAGAAGTCCGATCCACGGGGACATGCTTCCCATGCCGGCTTCCTGCGCGTAGAACGTGCTGACCGCCGCGGCGAACGCGCCCGACACCATCAAGCCTTCCAGTCCGATGTTGGTAACCCCGGAACGCTCCGAGAAAATACCGCCCAGGGCCGCAAAAATGAGAGCCGTCGAGAACACCAGCGTTGTGTTGATCAGCTGACCCAAAATATCCAAACTCATCTAGACCACCTTCTCTTTCTTACGCTTGAAATAGAGAGGGGCAATCACCCAGCGCACGATGCCTTGTGCGGCTACGAAGAAAATGATCGAACCGATAACGATCCGGATCAACTCCGGCGGCACATCGGCGCCAAAGCTCATTCCCGCGGATCCGTAAGTCAAGATACCGAACAGAGAAGCGGCAAGAAGCACGCCGAACGGGTTCGTCAGTCCCAGCAGGGCAACCGCGATTCCGTCGAAACCGTAACCCGGCGACGCCGGCATAACGGTCTGGTAGTGGAACACGCCCAGCACCTCGAACACGCCGGCCAGACCGGCGAACATTCCGCTGATAAACATGGCCTTGACGATGTTCTTGTTCACATTCATCCCCGCATATTCGGCGGCATTCGTGTTGTGGCCTACGGCACGGAGCTCGTACCCCTGCTTCGTCTTCCACAGGAAGAAGTAGAAGAATACGGCGGCAAGGATGGCAAAAAGCGTTCCCCAGTGCAGACGGGCGTTATCGAACATCGCGGACAGCCAGCCTAAGCTGACCGAAGCCGTCGGCTCAATGTCAACGGAACGCTGCTGCCCTTTCAGGAGCAGGAAATGGTTAACCGTGTAGTTCGCCAGATAAAGGGCGATCCAGTTGAGCATGATCGTGGTGATAACTTCGTTTACACCGCGCTTCGCTTTCAGATAGCCGGCGATAGCCGCCCATAGTCCGCCGAGAACGGCGCCCACGATAATGGCAAGCGGCGCGTGAATGATGGCGGGCAGACCGCCCAGCTTGATGCCGACGAAGGAAGCTCCCGTCATCCCGACGATAAACTGGCCCTCTCCTCCGATGTTAAACAAGCCCGCACGGAAAGCGAAAGCGACGGCAAGCCCCGTCAAAATGAGCGGGGTAATCTCACGGATCGTCTCGCCGAAATCGTACATATTCCCGAACACCCGCGAAAACAGCGAGGAGTACGCGGTTATCGGATTGTACCCGCCCGCCAGCATAACGATGGCGCCGAATACAAACCCGAGCACGATGGCCGCGAGAGGAATGATAGCGGAATCCCGCATAAAAAATTTCATGACTTTATTCATGGGTCACACCTTCCCGCTTCATACTGCCGGCCATCATCAGGCCAAGTTCCTGATCGTTCGTTTTTTCCGGCAGAACTTCCCCGACTATTTCCCCTTCGTAAATGACCGCGATCCGGTCAGATACGTTCAAAATTTCGTCAAGCTCGAAGGAGATCAGCAGAACCGCTTTGCCCTGGTCGCGCTGGGCGATAAGCTGTTTATGCACGAATTCGATAGCGCCTACATCAAGGCCGCGGGTCGGCTGCGCCGCGATAAGCAGATCCGGATTCCGGTCGATCTCCCGGGCGATAATCGCCTTCTGCTGGTTCCCCCCGGAGAGAGAACGCGCTTTCGTATGAATGCTCGGCGTACGGACGTCGAACGCTTCGATCAGCCGTTCGGCTTGTTTATCGATCGCCTCGTAATTCAGAAAACCGCCGCGGTTAAAAGCGGGACGGTGATACGTCTGGAGCACCATGTTCTCGCTCATGGAAAAATCAAGAACAAGCCCGTGTTTATGCCGGTCTTCGGGAATATGGGACACGCCCGCTTCCGAAATATGACGCGGTGAGCGGTTGACGATTTCTTGGTCCAGCAGCTTGATCGATCCGCTGTCTACTTTGCGCAGACCGGTCAGCGCCTCGATCAGCTCGCTCTGTCCGTTGCCGTCCACACCGGCGATTCCGAGGATTTCCCCGGCTTTCACGTCAAAGGACAATCCGTTCAGAACAGGCAGACCGTCGTGCGATTTCGCCTTAAGTTCGCGCACCTGCAGGACAGGACCTTTCGGCTGCGCCGGCTTCTTGTCAACTTTGAAAGAGACGCTCCGGCCGACCATTTTCTCGGCCAGCTCGCGCGTCGTCGTCTCGGATGTTTTGACGGTGTCGATCACTTTACCTCTGCGGATGATCGTAACCGTATCGGAAATTTGCATAATTTCCTTGAGCTTATGCGTAATGAGGATGATAGACTTGCCTTCGGCGACGAGGCGTTTCATGATATCCATCAGCTCAATAATTTCCTGAGGGGTCAGAACCGCTGTCGGTTCATCGAAAATAAGGATGTCCGCACCACGATAAAGCGTCTTCACGATTTCGACACGCTGCTGCATGCCGACGGAGATATCTTGTATTTTAGCATGGGGGTTTACTTGAAGGCCGTACTGTTCGGAAAGCTTTTTGACCTGTTCGGCTGCGGATTTGTAATCAATGTTCATGCCTTTCTTCGGTTCCATTCCCAAGATGATGTTCTCGGTAACGGTAAACGGCTGAACCAGTTTAAAATGCTGATGCACCATCCCGATTCCAAGCTCGATCGCCTTGTTGGGGCTGTCGATCAGAACCGGCTGGCCATTGACTTCGATACCGCCTTCATCCGGCTGGTACAAGCCGAAAACAATATTCATCAAGGTCGATTTACCCGCACCGTTCTCTCCAAGGAGGGCGTGAATCTCCCCTTTTTGCAGCTTAAGAGAGATGGAATCGTTTGCGACAATCCCGGGAAAACGCTTTGTGATTTGCTTCAACTCAACGACAGGGGTCGCTGCACTCATGAAATCACCCTTACTAAGGTTATTGGTAGAAGGTCTGGAAAGTAAGAACAAGGCCAGTTATGCAACCAGCCTTGTTGTATGCTCCATCATAAAAACGTACATAAACACGCGTCATGGTACATGGTAAAAAGGGTGCAGCCTAAACGAAATCTTATTGCTCAGGTACTTTGATTTCGCCTTTGATGATTTTCTCTTTATACTCGTCTGCAAGCTTCAATACGTCCGCAGGAACGTTCTTGCTGGAAGTGGAAGCAAGGCCTACGCCGTTGTCTTTCAGACCAAGCGTTACAGGAGCGCCCGGCTTGAAGTTGCCGTCAACAACCATTTTGGAGTACTTTGTTACGGCTTCTTCAACGCCTTTAACCATGGAAGTCAGAGTTACTTGATCGCCGAACTCCAGGGATTGGTCTTTGTCTACGCCGATAACCCATACTTTTTTGCCTTGCTTGATGCGGTCGTTCGCTTCGTTGAATACACCGTTTCCTGTTGCTCCGGAGGAGTGGAAAATGATGTCCGCGCCGTCGTTGTACATAGTGGCCGCCGCCGCTTTGCCAAGGTCCGGCTTATCGAATGCGCCCGTGTAGTTGATCAGGACTTTAGCGTCCGGATTTACAGCCGCAACGCCCGCTTTGAAACCTGCTTCGAAACGTTTGATAACCGGAATGTCCATACCGCCGACAAAACCGATTTTATTGGATTTCGTCATTTTTGCAGCTACAACACCGACCAGGAAAGAACCTTCGTTCTCGGCAAAAGTGATGGACTGAACGTTCGGAGCTTCCACCACGTTATCGATGATAGCGAAGTTAGCCGTCGGGTTTTGCTGAGCTACGGTTTTCATAGCGTCCGCGATAACGAAGCCGATGCCCCAAGTCAGGTTGTATTTACCTTGTACAAATTGATTCAGGTTCGGAACATAATCGGAATCCGCTTTACTTTGCAGGTACTTTGTGGAGATGCCTGTATCTTTCTTCAGCTTCTCAAGCGCTTCCCAAGCGGATTGGTTGAAGGACTTATCGTTTACGCCGCCAACGTCAGTTACCATGCCGATTTTAACATCGGACTTCTTCTCGCCGCCGGCCGCATTGCCGTCGCTTGGCGCTGCGCCGTTGTCGGCCTTCTTGCCGCAGCCTGCGAGTACAAGCGTGAATGCCAGCATCATAACCAGCGACAGCTTGAAAAATTTCTTCATAAAAGTAAAACCCCCTGTTTGGTTTTTGTAAGCCTAATCCCTGCATCAATAGTATTGGATACGAATTGTAAAAATATGTCGAGAGGACTAGGTTAATTATACCGCGTAACCGATTATACATGTTGGGTAATCCAAAATCCACAACTAAATATACTTCTGTTAATTAAAATTTTTTGTCACCGAGAAAACGCTGCCAAACCAGGCGGCAAAAGAGTCCCGCACCCCATGGGGGACGGGTCTTTTAGCGGTCAAATGAGCAGATTAAACAGAGTGGGGTCGTTATTAATTTCGACATAATTAATATCTTTTTTGGATAATCTCGAGATAAGACCTTCGTAATCGTCCTTGTTTTTCAGTTCGATACCGACCAGAGCGGGCGCATTGTCGCGGTTGTTTTTTTTCATATACTCAAATCTCGTGATGTCGTCGGTCGGTCCCAGCACTTCTTCCAAAAACTCGCGGAGCGCTCCGGCTCTCTGGGGGAAGTTGACAAGGAAGTAATGCTTCAGCCCTTCATAAATGAGAGAGCGTTCCTTAATCTCCTGCATCCGGTCGATATCGTTGTTGCCGCCGCTGATCACACATACTACGTTTTTACCCACAATTTGGCTGCGGTAAGCATCCAGTGCCGCTACGGGCAAAGCACCAGCGGGTTCGATGACGATGGCATTATTGTTGTACAGATCGAGGATTGTCGTGCATTCCTTGCCTTCCGGCACCAGCACGATATCGTCCAGAACGCGCCGGCACATCTCGAAGGTTATTTCGCCTACCTGCTTGACCGCCGCCCCGTCGACGAACTTGTCCACCGTCTCCAGGGTCACGACCCGGCCCGCCTCCATGGAGCGCTGCATGCCTGCGGCTCCTTCCGGCTCCACGCCGATCACCGCAGTTTCCGGGGAAACGGACTTGACGTAAGCGCCGACTCCCGCCGCAAGTCCTCCGCCTCCGATGGAGGTGAAGATGAAGTCAGGCGACACCGGCATCTGATTCAGCACTTCCAGACCGACCGTCCCCTGCCCGGCAATCGTCCGCGGATCATCGAACGGGTGGATGAAGACCTTATTCTCGCGTTCGCAGTAAATACGGGCCTGGGTGGACGAATCGTCGAAAGTATCGCCGATCAGGACCACTTCCACGTAGGGGCCTCCGAACATTTTGACCTGGGAGATTTTCTGGCGCGGAGTAGTGGTCGGCATAAAGATCTTGCCCTCAATCCCCAGATGGTTGCAGGAATAGGCGAATCCCTGGGCATGATTGCCCGCGCTGGCGCATACGACGCCCCGGCTCCGTTCTTCTTCCGTCAAACTTTGAATGACGTTGTAGGCACCCCTTATTTTAAAAGAACGGACGACCTGGAGGTCCTCCCTTTTCAAATAAATATTGCAGTCGTACTGCCTGGACAGAAGCTCGCTGCGCTGAAGCGGCGAAGGCTCAATCACCCGGCTTAGCGCATGGTTGGCGCGTATGATTTCTTCAACTGTGACAGTGCTCGGATTGCTCAAGACAGGACTTCCTTTCCGATGTGGTAATGGTATTCCGATTATTGTAGCACAAGTCGGGGTTTGCGCGCGTGTCTCCGCCGAAAAATAACGAAACCCGCCTCCCGTCTAAATCCGGGAAACAGGTTTCAGATGCAGAAAAGCAATGAATATCACCCCGGGGTATCGGGGCGGATAATGCCGGACAACGTGACGCCTAATCCTCCAGCTCGGAAGCCGGGCGTCTGCGCCGGAACTTCGCCAGGAATTCGTAGACGACGGGCACGATGATCAGGGTCAGCAGCGTCGACGAGATCAGGCCGCCGATCACGGTAACGGCGAGCCCTTTGGAGATCAGACCGCCGCTCTCGAATCCGAAAGCCAGCGGCAGAAGGGCGCCGACGGTAGCGAGAGCCGTCATCAGGATAGGCCGTAGCCGTGTGGCGGCCGCCTCCAGGAGTGCCTCGCGCGTTTTCATGCCGGCCTTTTCGTTATGAATGACCCTGTCCAGCAGGACGATGGCATTCGTGACGACGATGCCGATCAGCATAAGCGCACCCATCATGGCCGACACGCTCAAGGTCTCGCCTGTCACAAGCAGGGCGACAATCGCGCCGATGATCGTAAAAGGCAGCGAGAACAGGATCGCGAACGGAGTCAGCGCGCCGCCGAAGAACATGACGAGCACGAGATACACGATAGCGACGGCCGCGATCATCGCCAGACCGAGCTGAGAGAAGGTCTCGTTGATCTGTTCCGTTACTCCGCCGAAGTCGACACGGACGGAAGCGGGGAGACCGAGCTTGCCAATCTCGTTCTTCAGCTCCGTCGAAGCCGCGCCCACATCCTTGGAAGTAATATCGGCCGAAACCTCCGCATACAGCTTCGTATCCCGGTGGGTGACCGCATTGGGCGACCGGCCCTCCTCTATTTTGGCCACGTCTTTCAGGGGAACCTCCACGCCGAGCGGGGACGCGACGGTAGTATTTTCGATCGCGGATAGGTCCGCGTACGTTTTTTTGTCCGCTTGTACATAAACCTCGACCTCTTTGCCTTCCACGCCGACCTTGGTCAGAACGGGACGCTCGCGTTCCTGGCTGAAAGCCATGGCGATCTGGCCGGCCGTCAATCCGAGCTTGCTCAGCTTGGCCGGGTCGGCGACGATCGTGTACTGGCCGTACGATTCCGAAAGACTGGAGCCCACCTTATCGAATGCCGGCCGGTTCTTCATCAGAGCCTGGATTTTATCCGCGGCCGCACGGATTTCGTCCAGCTTCTCTCCATAAACGTAGAGGCTCAGCTTGCTGCCTCCTACGCCGCCTCCCATATCCATCGGCTTCCAGCTGCCCGGAACGGTTTCTGTCAGCCCCTGGACCAGCCTCTGTTTCTCAGCCGTGAAATCGGCGAATTCAGGATCGTATTCCACATAAAAAAGCGCGGACTTGGACGGTCCGGGAGACATGGGGTTCTGACCGCCCACCGAGTATTGCAAATTACGGACGCCGCTGCGCCCGAGCACATATTTCTCCGCTTCCAACGCCTTCCGCTTCACATCTTCCAGCGTCTCGCCCGGGGCGGGCGTGTAGGTCACCATGGCGTATTTCTGCTCTTCTTCCGGAAGAAAACTGACGCCCACCCGTGTTGTCAGCAGGAGGCTTCCCGCCAGCAGGAGAATAGCCGTGCCGAAGGCGATAAGTTTATGATTCAGCGTCGTATCCAGGATGCGTCTGTAAAAACGCCCCAGACGGCCGGTTTCGTCATGGCCCCGGCGGCTCTGGCCTTTGCCGCGGACGCGCAGCCGGATCGATTCGGCCGGGTCCATGCCAAGCGGCAAACCGGCGGGCGCGCCTCCCTCCGCATAGGCGGGAACCGGAGGCGGACCCATCCGCTCCAGCCTGCGCCGGAACATGGAGTGCCCGAGCATCGGCACGATGGTGACCGCGACGAGCAGAGAAGCAAGGAGCGCGAATACCATCGTCAGGGCGAAGGGCAGGAACAGCTGCCCGACGGGTCCGCTCACGAAACCCAGCGGGAGGAAGACCGCAATCGTCACGATGGTCGACGATAGGATGGGCATAAACATCTCCCGCGTCGCTTCGCGGATGAGGGCTTTGCCCCGCAGAGGCTCGGTCGGACTGGACATCCGCCGGTAAATATTCTCGATGACGACAATCGAATCGTCGACGACGCGGCCGATGGCGACCGTCATCGCCCCCAGCGTCATGATGTTCAGCGTGATGTCCATCTGCTGCAGCAGCAGGATGCCGATGAGCAGCGACAGCGGGATCGAGACGATGGAAATCAGCGTCGTCCGCCAGTTGCGCAGGAACAGCATGATGATCAGCACGGCGAACAAAGCGCCGAAGACGGCCTTGCTCAGCATCGTATTGACCGAGTCCTCGATCGGTTTTCCCTGATCGAGCATGATCACGGTCTCCACGCCTCTGTTCGCCTGCCGGAACCCGGCTGCTTTCTCCTTGACGGCGTTCACGACGTCTACCGTGTTCGCGTCCGGCGCCTTCACGACCTGGATGCCGATGGACTCCTTGCCGTTCGTGCGGGAGATCGAGTCGGCCCTGTCGGCCAACTCGATTCCGGCCAGCTCGGCAAGCTTCACGGTCGGCAGACCGGACGCTCCCGCCGCCGGAGCTGCGCCGCCCGCCCTGCCGACGCCTGCTGCGCTGCCCGGGACGGCTCCGCTTGGGCCGGACGCTGCACCGCCCGCCGCACTGCCGCCGGCCGCCGCTCCGGAGCCGGTGCCTGCCGCGCCCGCTGCGCCTGCTGCGCCAGCCGAACCGGCTCCGCCGGGAACGAGCGGAATCTCTAGATTCCGCAGGTCGTCCAGGCTCTTTACGTTCCCGTCTACGACGAGGGTTTTCTCCGTCCGGCCTACTTCGTAAAGGCCGAGGGGGACCTGGACAGCGGCTCCCTGGATGATTCCTTTGACCGTATCCTCGCTCAGCCCATAGGCCTTCAGCTTGTCCCGGTCAAAGGTCAGACGCACCTCCTGCTGATGCTGACCCGAGATCTCCACACTGGCCGCACCCGGAATTCCTTCCAGCGCCGGAATCAGATCGTTTTCGATCTGCCGGGTCAGCTCGTCCAGCGACTGCTCTTCTCCAGCTACGCTTAGCGATACGACCGGAAATGCATTTATATTGATTTTGGACACTTTCGTTTCCTGCGCCCCGCCGGGCAGCACAAAATCGGCAACCGCTTCTTTCACCTCGGAGGCGGCCTTATCCATATCCTTCTTGTAGGAATATTCCATCACGATGGAAGAGACGTTTTCCATGGATGTCGAACTAACCACGTCTACACCGTCCAGGCTCCGGACCTTCTGCTCGAGAGGCCCCGTAATCCGGTCAGCCACTTCTTCCGGCGCCGCCCCGGGGTATACCGTCGTGACCGTAAGCACCGGCACTTCCAGATTCGGAAGCGTCTCCTGCTTCATACTGAGACCCGCGTAAATACCCGCAGCCGTAACAAGAATCGTCAGCAGCCAAATAACCAGCTTATTGTTCAGAGAATACCGGATAATCCCTCTCACTATTTTCACTCCTGTCTGTTTGTCTGATTGTGCTGTAAAAACAGTGACTCCTCTAATAAGGGTAACCCTGCGAATCTCCCTGAGCAAATAGAGCCCGACTCAATTCCTGCAAGTTAGTTACGGAGGTCTCCTGCCTATTCTCCTTTTTTCCCAAAAAAAAGACTGCCGAACCCGGCAGTCCCTTAAATTTTATTCAGTTGTGCACAATGAAAATTAGCGCTTCTGCAAATAACGGTAGAATGCTGTCGCCGCTTGAGCGCGCGTCACTTCAAGCTTCGGACTGAACTTGCCGCCGTCTGCGCTCATGATGCCCATTCCGGTCACGATTGCGGCGTTCCCGATGTTTTTCAGCTCGGAAGCATCCGCAAAGTTACGGTTAAAGACGTTATCGAACTCCGTCAGTTTCTTGTAGTTCAGCGCACGGACGATCAGAGATGCCATTTCCTCGCGGGTGATCGGCTGGTCCGGATTGAACTCGTCGGACGTCCGGTCGATCCACTTGCGGTCCAGAGCCGTTTCTACATAGGAGAAATACGCGCTGCTTTTGAGCACATCCTTGAACGAGTTGCTGCGGCCGTCCATCGCCCCGGCCGGATAATACCCGCCGTTGTCGGCAATGACGAGCATCTTGATGAGCTCCCCGCGCTTGATGGACTGGTCCGGCTTGACCTTGCCGTCCTTCACCTCAAGGGCTTGATAATCAAGCATCAGCTGAAGCTCGTTTTGCGCCCAGTGGCCGGCGATATCGTCAACTTTCACCGGCTCCAGAGAAATGACTTCGCCGTTATCCCGGCTGCGCCATTTGCCGCTCTCCGCATCAAGGAAATAAGCGGAGTTTTCGTATTTGTTCTCCAGCGTGTATACAAGCTGGGCCTTCTGATTCTGGCTGTTCGCCAGATATTCGCCGGAAGCTACGAGAACATTGTAGCGCTCGATAGGAATTCCCGGCGGAATTTGGCCTTCGATGCCGGCGCTCTGGTAAACGAGACGAAGCTGATATTGGGAGAGCAGAAGCTCTTTCGCCTTGTCTTTATCCAGAACGGCCGGTTTTTTGGCCGGGAACGCCAGCTTGCTTATATTCACGTAGCTGTTCTGGACTTCGCCCGTACGTTTGTCCACGGCCACATGGACGTTGTCGTTCTCTACCCGCACCCCGTCAATAATCCGGGAGAACAGGAAAGTGTACGTGTTATCCTGGTCGATCCCAACGATTTTGCCGTCCGTCTTGGGAGCTTCCGTCGTTTCCAGCACAAGCTGATGTGTATAGGAAGGGATCGTCTTCTTGACGAAATCAACGGCCTTCCCTTTCGCTTCTTCAAATGAAACTTTAATTTCCTCCGGCTTCACCGTACGGCCGGTGCTGTAGTCGTAGTTGGAGAAGTTCGACAGTTCACCGGTTTTGGCGTCGATAACGAGGGACACGTAGCCTCTGTTATCCTTCGCTCCGTCTTTACCCGGAAGCGCCCACTGGAAATTCCAGTTAGCCTCCGTCTGTTTTGTGGATTCGTTCTCATATTCGCTGTAGTTCGCTTCTTCAAGCTTGGCATCCGCCGGGATTTTCACCAGCTGCTGGGCCCGTTTAAGCGCCGCTTCCTTCGTCGTCACCGCTGTTCCCGTACTCTGCGGCTGTTCGGTCAGTGCCTTGACGGCGGCAGGAGCTTTGCTCTCATACAGCGGCTTGCCTGTTTTGGCGTCAATCTGAAGCGCCGCCATGCTGTAGGAGATCGCCGGTTTGAGCTCCTTCGACTGGTAAGGAATGAGGTATTGAAGCACCGGTTCCGCTTGATTGCGGAATGCTTTGTCGGCCTGTTCCGGGTTAACGACGCCTTCCTTTTTATCGAAAGCGGCATCCTTATCCCAATACACGCGGTAATCGGAAAGACGGCCTTCGCTGTCCACGGCCACCGTGATATTGTTTTGCGGGAACGGAACCCCGTCCACCACTCTTTCGAAACTAAACCGGTAATCTTCGTACACGGTCAGCGGAGTTTTGCGTGAAGATTCCCGCAGGTCGTTGTATTTCACCTGCTTTTGAAGCTCGGGACTTAATTTCGCTATGTAATCGGATGCGATAGTTTTAGCTTGATCCAAGCTGGTTTTCGGCGGATAAACAGGTTTGCTGTCGGGATTTTTGCTGTTGAAATTATACCCGAGCAACTCGCCGGAATCCGCATCCAGACTATAGGACAAATAAGAAGAATAATCTTTCTTCTCTTTATGACTGAAATTCAAATTCCAGGCTTTGGCAGGTTTGCCGCCGAATCCCCTGGACACGGTTAAATTAGCCCCCTGCAAAGAGAAGCCTTCCGGAAGGGCAACGTATTTTTTAGCCAGCTCGACAGCCTGCTCTTTAGTTATTTTTACCTCTTCCTGGGAAATGTCGATCTGCTCTTTCCCTTGATCCGAAACCGGATTCGCAACAGTCGCGGACGCCCCTGTAATCGCCTTGCTCGCCATAACCGGCGTAACCGTGCCGAACAGCAGTGCGGAAGTAACCACTGCCGTACCTGCTTTCAGAATAATTTTCAAACGGACCTGCCTCCTTCGAATAGGTGGAATGGAACATACTGGATTCCAGTTCTCACCATCTGAGACGGACAAATCCGCGCAAAGGTTGCGGAAGAATCTCCCATTCCGCAACCTGTTACTTTTTTGTCATTTCTCTACGGTTTACGGCAGAGCTACGGGCCTTCTTCTCCCCTCGTCACATCGATAAAATACCGCCGTCCAGCCTCTTGATCCCCCTCACTGAAGAAAGATCCCCGGCAAGCTTCAGGCAGGCGTAATCTTTACGTTTGGCCTCCACCATCACATCCAGCCGCTCCAGTCCCTCCTCCTTGCACGCTTTCAGAAAAACAAGCAGCGGTCCCGCTTCCACATAATCGGCATGAGAGCGGAAGTCTTTGTCGTTCTTCGGCGAGGAAACATGAACTTTCATCGGGCGGCCCTTCCATGTCTCCGCTATTTGCGGAAGCAAGTCGATGCCCGGCCGGGCTGACGGATTGCACCAGTCGTGATGAAGATCGAACATCATCGGAACCCCGCTCCGCCGGCACACGGACAGCGTTTCTTCGGCCGTGTAGGTTTTATCGTCATTTTCTAAAGTCAGCCTCTGCAAAATATGCTCCGGAACCCGCGGCAGATTCGAGACCAGACGTTCGGCCGACGCCGTCTTGTCCCCGTAGGCTCCGCCCACATGGATATTAATGATGCAGCAGTCGCTGCCCATTCCCATGCCGTCGAGAATGTCCGCGTGATACTCCAGATCGCGCAGCGCGGCATCCACCACCGCGTCCGAACCATTCAGCAGTGTAAACTGGTTGGGATGCATGGACAACCGGATATCATGGCGGCGGGCAAAAGCCCCCAGCTCGGCAAGCTGCTCCCTGTACACCTCTTTGATCCCGATATGAACATCGGGATGGGTCGCGAGAGGGATCAGCGAAGAACTGAGCCGGTACAGGCGGATCCCGTGCGCCGCATTATAATAAAGGATTCTGCGCGTAGCTTCCAGATTGCGGCGGCCCACCTCGATCGCTTTTTCCAGCGATTCTTCGTAAGGCCCTTCTTTGAACCTTTTATACGTAAACGTGGAGCTCGGTGTATTGTGATAAATAGCCAACGCTTGCGATACATAGCCGATGCGAACTTCCAAGCTTCTCACCTCTTTTTCAGGGTTCCCGTGCCTAAGCTTTTTACCCCGGCGCTTCCGGGTTGTATCTCCGAATGAAAAGCTGAGTGAATTTGGCAGGCATACCCCTTAAGCGGACGGCAGATATTATCCCCGTATGGTGGTCAGCAGAAGCGTTCGAAATCGGGCGCCTCAAACCGACAAATCTACCGCATCCGCAGGAGGGTTCCTTCATGTCTACGCTTCTCTATATTACGGCACACCCGCATGACGACCGGACTTCCTACAGCATGGCCGTCGGCAAAGCTTTTCTCGATGCTTACCGTGAAAATCACCCCGGAGACGACATCGTAACCCTGGACCTGTACAAAGCGTACATTCCGCAAATCGATACCGACGTCTTCAGCGGCTGGGGCAAGCTTCGCTCGGGCAGCTCTTTTGATCAGCTTTCCGAAGAAGAAAAGAAAAAAGTGACGCGTTTCGGCGAACTGACGGATCAGTTTGTGGCGGGAGACAAATATGTTTTCGTTACGCCGATGTGGAACTTCTCCTTTCCTCCCCTTATGAAAGCTTATATCGATACGATCTGCACGGCGGGCAAAACGTTCAAATATACGGAGAACGGATCCGTCGGCCTGCTTACCGACAAAAAAGCGCTGCACATCTATGCATGCGGCGGCATCTATTCGGAAGGCCCTACAGCCGGATCGGACTTCGGAAGCCCGTATCTGAAAACGATCATGTCTTTCTTCGGCATACCGTCTTTCGAAACGCTTTATGTGGAAGGCATGGCTCAGTTCCCCGACCGCGCCGAGCAGATTAAACAAGACGCCATCAAAAACGCACAGGAAAAAGCCCGGACCTTCTAGTCCGGAAGATTCGAAAATGGAAGGGGCGGCGGAGATAAGCTCCCCAAAGGCCCCTTCCCTCAGACAGAAAAAACCCGTAAATCATTGGATTTACGGGTTTTCTTTCGTTCAAAGCGCCGCAGCTTCCCGGGAAGGAGCTGAGCTTAGTATTGGTCGCGTCTGATCAGGGAAATGTTGTACGCGGACACCAGCAGACCGACGATTCTCGTGACATAGCCGACGAGCGGGATGAAGCTGAGGAACGCCAGCACGATGTTGACGACCGCCGGAAGCAGTGTCCGGTTGCCGTTGATCAGGCCGATCACGGCGCTCACGAATACGAGAGGCACCACCCAGCCGCCGGACCATAAGAATCCGAACGGGATAAGGCCGACAACGTAGCCGATAATGATTCCGATTTCCACAATAAGCTGAACCACATTCAAAACGCGTTTCGTTTCCGAACTCACGATAAATCCCTCTTTTCGCAGGATGGCGGCGTATGAATGAAACGCCCCGTCCTATTTGATTTTCCACCCGGATGGGAATAGCTCTCGGGCCGGACAACCCTACATAAACGCGGGAGCAGTCCGCGAATCATGCAAGCCGTTTCACCCGGAATTTTGTGACCCTTCGTTTAATTTACGTACGAGGACGTCTTCGCGTTTCATTCGTCCGCCTTCTTTCTTCCTAATTATACCTTAAATTTTATAAAAAAAGGACCCGGACTTATCCGGGCCCGGCATAAATAGTGAAGGAAAGGAAAGGAGGCCCTCTCCCGAAAATCTGCTGCAAGCTTGGCACAGTCACGAATCGTCCACCGGCATGTTCTGCCGCGTGAACCGGACGACGGGCAGCGGCGGGCCGGAGCCTCCCCAGGCGGCTTCTAAGTAGAAGAGGCTATACCGGTTGTGACACCGTCCGGGGCAGCGCCGCCTCCCTGCTGCAGGCGGTACATCTGGGAGTATCGGCCGCCAAGCTCCAGCAGTTCTTCGTGATTCCCCCGTTCCACAATCTCTCCGCGGTGCAGGACCAGAATCAGATCCGCGCTGCGGATCGTAGACAGCCGGTGCGCGATGATGAAAGTGGTCCGGCCTTTCTTGACGACATCGAGCGCGGCCTGAATCACGGCTTCCGTCTCCGTATCGATGTTGGCGGTCGCTTCGTCCAGGATCAGAATCGCCGGATCGAAAGCAAGCGCACGCGCAAACGAGATCAGCTGCCGCTGGCCCGCGGAGAGGGTGCTCCCTTTTTCAAGCACAGGCTCGTCAAAGCCACCCGGCAGGTTGGCGAATATGCGCTCGCCGCCGACATCGCGCAGCGCCGCATCCGCCTTCTCCCGCGAAATCGTGCCGTCTCCGAGGCTGACATTGCTCGCAATCGTGCCCGTGAAGAGGAACGGATCCTGCAGTACGATTCCCATGTGCTGACGCAGGAGCTGCTTGGGCATGGCCGTAATATCCTGGCCGTCCACCCGGATCGTTCCTTTCTGCGGATCATAGAACCGGAACAGCAGATTCATGATGGAGCTTTTGCCGGAGCCGGTATGACCCACCAGTGCCACTGTCTGACCTTGCTTCGCCTCGAAGGAGATGTTCTTGAGCACATAATCTTCCTTGTAAGCAAAGGAAACCTGCTCGAAGCTGACGTTGCCTTTGTAGCGGGGCAGACGGCCTTCGGCCACGTCTTCGCCGGGCTCATCCATCAGCTCGAATACGCGTCCGGCCGAAATGATGGATTGGTCGAGCGTCGCAAGCTGATTCACGATTCCCGTGATCGGCTGGAAGAGCCGGTTCAAGTAGTCGATGAAAGCATACAGCACCCCGAAGGAGATTACGGATTCGGCTCCCGTCCCCATCGCGGCGCCCCCGAAATGCCAGAGCAGCAGCGCGAAAGATATGTTCCGCAGCACCCCGACCAGGTTATGGGAGGTGAAGGCGTTCAAGCTTTGCAGCTTCTGCTGGTGTTTGAGGTAGTCCTCGTTGAGCGTTTCAAACTCCTCCATCGTCTCTTTCTGGCGGCGGAACGCACGGATGATCGTCATCCCCTGGATCGCTTCATTGATCATCCCGTTAATGTCGCTTAAGCGCGAACGGATGATTTTGTTGTACCGCGAAGCGTATTTACGGTAAACGATGATCCAGACCACCAGCAGCGGAACGATCAGAAGACAAATCGCGCCCAGCTTCACGTCCAGTAGGAACAAGGCGATAAAGATACCGGTGATATAAACGAAGCCGGTGAAAAAGTTCGCCAGAACCGTCACGAACAAATCGCGGACGGCCTCGGTATCGTTGGTCACTCTGGATACGACTTTTCCGGCCGGTAGATTATCGAAATAATGGATGGGCAGGCGCTGAATCTGCCTGTACACATCCAGCCGCAGCTTCTGGATAACCCGGTTCGCGGAAACCTGGAGCATATATCGTTCTCCGAAAGTGAAAACAGCCGCTACGGCCAGCAGCCCTAGATAAAGCAGGGCAAGCCGGATTAATTTGGCCAGTTCCGGCCGGTAGAACACATACAGCTCGCCTTGGGTCAGCGACTTCGCCTCGTATACGGCGTTCTCTCCGCCTCTCGTGACCGTCAGCTTGCCGTCCTGCCAGGACCGCTGGCCGTCGAAGGCGATTGGCCCGTTAACGAAAACGAACCGCGTGCCGACCTGAAGCAGCCTGGCTTCGTCACCGCGCGCTTCGCCTTCCGCGAAACGGTCTCCGCGTTTGTAGACGTCACCTCCGTAGGTTACGGTGTCCCCGTTTTCAGCGGCAATTCCGGCACTGCCGGCTTCCTGCCGGATTTTGTACCAGGGCTGCTCGATTCCGAGGATATGCGTGTCGATCATCCGCTTGGCGATAAAAGGACCCGACAGCTCCGCCGCCACCGCGACCGTAAGCATAAGAAGGGCAAGAATAAACAATTTTTTATGATGAAGTGCGTACTGCACCAAACGTTTGCCTGTGTGCAAGGCCGATCACCCCGCTTCCGTCAAATTGGATTCGACCTGCTGACGCTCGTACTGTTCCTTATACCAGCCGCCCAGCGCCAGCAGCTCTTCGTGGGTTCCCGCTTCGACAATCCGGCCCTCGTCGAGGACGAGAATCCGGTCCGCGTGCTCGATGGCGGACAGCCGATGCGTGGAGATGAGCGTCGTTTTGCCGGCACGCTCCCGCCGGATGTTCTCGATGATTCTCGCTTCGGTCCGTGCATCCACGGCCGACATCGCATCATCGAGCAGCAGAATTTCCGGGTCGGCGATCAAGGCTCTCGCCAGCGAGACACGCTGCTTCTGGCCGCCGGACAGGGCTACGCCCTTCTCGCCGACAAGCGTGTCGAGCCCGTTCGCCAGCGTCCCGATGTCCTGCGTGAAAGCCGCCCGCTCGATTGCCTGCAGCACTTCGTCCTCGCTGGCGTCGGACTTGCCGAACTTGATGTTCTCCCGCACGGTCTTGGAGAACAGAATCTGCTCCTGCGGCACGTAGCCGATCCACGACTGCAGCTTCTCCAGCGGAATCTGCTGGATAGGCACGCCGTCGATGGTGATCGAGCCGCCGCCGGCCGGGTACTGCCGCAGCAGCTGCTTCAGCAGCGTGGATTTCCCGCTGCCGGTCCGGCCGACCACGCCGAGGGTCTCCCCTTGGCGCAGCGTGAAGGTAATGTCCTCCAGATTGGGAATAACGGAGGACGGGTATTTGAACGCGGCTTCCCGGAAGCCGATCGTCCCCGGCTTCGCATCCGCAGCCGGCTGCGGGACGTCCTGCACATCGGGCCGGTATCCCAGCGTTTCGTTGACCCGGTCCAGAGAAGCATTGCCCCGCTGCATGATGTTGATAAGCTCGCCTATCGCGAACATCGGCCAGATCAGCATCCCGAGGTAAATGTTGAAGGATAGGAGCTGCCCCAGCGTAAGCTCCGTCTGAAACACGAGATACGCGCCGTAGCCAAGGCCGATCAGGTAACTCGCCCCGACGAGCAGCTTAATGGTCGGATCGAACAAAGCGTCGATCTTGGCGACCGCAATATTCTTGTCGTACACATCCTCCGTCAGCTCGCGGAAGCGTTCCTGCTCGTTGGCTTCCTGAACGTACGCCCGCAGAACCCGGACGCCCGCCGTCGCTTCCAGCACCTGGTCGTTCATCTGGCCGAACGCATCCTGCGCGATCATGTACCGCTCGTGAATCGTTTTGCCGTAAAACTTCATGGCCAGCGCAATGAACGGAAGCGGCAGCAGGGCCGCGAACGTAAGCTTCCAGGAGATCGTGACGCCCATCGTAAAAAGAATTACGAGCATAAACGCGCTGGAATCGACCAGCGTCAAAATACCGAAGCCCGCCGTAGCGGAGACGGACCGGAGATCATTGGTGGCGCGGGCCATCAGATCGCCCGTCCGGTACTTTTCGAAAAAGGTCGGCGTCATCTTCAGCAGATGCCGCATAAATCTGGAACGCAGCACGCGTTCCACCAGAAAAGCGCCTCCGAACAACTGGTACATCCAAACATAGGTCATCAAATAAATAATGACCGTAATTCCCAGCGTCCACGCGATCATGGCGAACAGCCGGTCCGCCGTAATCGAGCCCATATGAATCTCGTCGACCGCGTAACCGAGAATCTTCGGAGGAATAATTTCCGCGATACCGGCCACGATCAGCAGCGTAATCGCTACGGTGTAGCGGATCCAATGCCTTTTGAAAAACCAGCTCAGCTTCTGCAAAATACTGAACAAACAGGTCACCTTCTTTCTTAATCCACGAAAAACGCTCTTTTTCTCCGTTTCCGCGTTCGTTTCTATGTAGAAAAATGAGGGCGGCCTCCTTGCGGGGCCACGAAAAAAGGACGCACCGTTCAACAAACAAACGGTACGTCCTCAAAAAGCGCGGCAAAGTCTGCGCTTCATTAAACCGGCTGCTGGCAGCCCTTATTCAGGAAAATGCGGGCGTCTGAACGCCGCTATCCCGACGTGCGGTTTAACGGGTGTACCGAATATTGAGCTGTTCCCTTGTTCACTGCATACGGATGCAGTCCATGCACAGGCAACATTCTAAACATCGATACCACCCTTTCTTCTCCGGTCATTTTTCTGCGCTTTCGCGTCAACTAGGTGTGATTGTATCACCCGTTGGAAAGGAATGTCAACCCGAACAAGCCGGAGAAAATCGTTATAACCAAACTGGAACAGGGCCCCGGAAGGGCCCCGTTTGCTCCGATCTATTCCTTTTGCAGATAACGTTTGTCTTTGAGAAAAAGCCTCCAGAACAGGTAGAAAACCGGGACCAGAATAGCCGAGCTGACGATATATCCGATAAAAAGCGAACGGAACATCGTCGGGTTCGTAATCCCTTCGTCGAACGTTAAATGAGGATACACCAGGTAAGGCATGTGAGCGGAAAAATACGCATAGCTCGCCAGTCCGTACTGGATGATGACCGTGATGATCGAAGCCCGCGGGTAACCGCTGCGTCCGTCCGGCCTTCTTTTTAGCAGCAAAATATAGGCAGTGATAAAGGCGGCCACGGAAAGGCCAAACCAGGGGGCGTAGCGCTTGAAACCCTCTACCATCCAGGGCGCATGCTCGGAAAAGGTGCTCACGGTGAGCAGGGCCATCAGAAGGTTAATCGGCCCCCAGATAATCGCCAGCCTGCGGTAATCGCGGTACGTCTCCTCGTCCCCCGCCTCGCGGGAGTAGTCCGCCAGGAAGAGCGCGGACATGAACAGCTCGGTCGACAGCCCGAAGCCCAGATGCGCGTACTCCGTCAAACTGGTGAACAGTTCGCCGAGGTGAAGGGCCGGCACACCGTTTTCGACGGTGACGAATCCCCCCAGCGTGATCGGCAGCACGCTGACCAGAAGCCCCGGAATAAGGAGGCCCGTTATCCCGGAAACGACCCGCAGCAGGCGGCCGTGCTTGGCCACGGAATAGGCGTAGACCATGAACGTGCTGCGTATGAGCAGCAGCAGGAGAACGAGCGAGACCGGCACGAGCAGGGCCGCGCCCAGCATGTGGGTCGCCTTCGGGAAGAAACCCGCAAGCGCCACGACGAACAGGACGAGAAACACGTTCGTCACTTCCCACGTCGGCGACAAATACCGGTTCGCGAGGGCTCCCGCCTTCGTATGATGCTGACCGCTGAAGTACATCGCCCAGAACCCCGCGCCGAAGTCGATGGAGCCGAGAATCGAATACGTGAACAGGAATACCCACAGTACGCTTACCGCCAAGGTTACGTCGCTCATGTAATCGCCCCCTTGGCAGCCTGAGGCTGTTCTCCGTTAGCGGCGGCAAGTCCGAGTGCTTCCGAGACGGGATGCCGCTTGAAGTAGACGTGCATGACGATCGACGTCACGACAAGCAGGAACGCGTAGACGGATATGAACATGACGAACAGGGTGCCGATGCCCTTGGACTGCAGGGCGGCTTCGCTGGTCCGCTGCACGTGGTAAACCGTCCAGGGCTGCCGGCCGGTACAGCTGAAAATCCAGCCAATTTCGATGCCCAGCATGGAGAGCGGCCCCGAAGCGACAAGGACGGTCAACAGCCAGCGCGGGTAGGGCTTTTTGAACCAGATGCGGATGAGCAGGCCCAGGAAGGCCAGTGCAAGCAGGAACATGCCGATGAACACCATCAGGTTAAAGAGGGTGTGAATGTACAGCGGCGGCCAGTTCTCCCGCGGGAATTCGTTGAGGCCCCGGACCACGGTGTCGAAACGGTTGCCTGCTAGCAGACTGAGAAAGCCCGGCAGCTCGATCGCGCCCTTGATGGACTGCGTCTCTTCGTCGACTTTGCCGAAAATCGCAAGCGGGGCGTGAGACTGCGTCTCGAACAGCCCTTCGGCGGCGGCGAGCTTTTCGGGGATGTGATGGTGCAGCATCTGGGCCGTCGCATGTCCGTTGACCGCCGTGAAGGCCGTCATGATGCCGCCGAAGATGAGCGCGAGGAACAGTCCCTTGCGGTGGTAATCCGCTTCGCGGGGAGCTTTGCGCGCCTTCAACAGCTTATAGGCCGCTACCGACGCCACGGCGAAGGCGCCTGTCATATAAGCGGTAGACAGCACGTGCAGGGCCGTCGACCAAAAGCTCGGGTTGAACACGGCCTCCCACGGACGGATGTCGACGAAGTCTCCGTTCGCGTTGATGGTAAACCCCCGCGGCGTGTTCATAAAGGCATGCGCGTCCGTGATCATCACCGCCGAAGCGCTTGCCCCGATCGCCACGAAGATGACGCTGACGATCCGGGCGATCGGAGGCAGCCGGTCGGCCGCGTACAAGTAGATCGACATAAAGAGGGCCTCGAAGAAAAAGGCCCACATTTCGATCTGAAACGGCAGGGCGATCACCTGCCCGACGATCCGCATGAAGCCCGGCCAGAGCAGAGAGAGCATCACGCCGACGATCGTTCCCGACGGGATGCCTACGCCGAGCAGAATACCCGAAGCTTTCGTCCACCTTCTGGCGAGCACCACGTAGTCCCGGTCTTTTTTGACATGATACATAATTTCCGCAAACACGATCATCATCGGAACCCCGACCCCGAGAGTCGCAAAAATAATATGAAACGCCATTGACGTGCCGAACAGCGCCCGCGCCATCACGACGGTATCCATAGATCCACACTCCTTTTGTAGCCACCCGGCCCAATTCCTTCCTGTAATATGGATCGAAAAGGAAGAAATTATGCGTTTGGTCAGTGAGGAGAGATAGTACCTGATTCAACTATTGATTGTCTCCGTTAAAAGGACAAGAGCCGTCCGAAAGTAGGTAACCTACCTTTAGACAGCTCCTTCATACAGACCCTACTTAATTTTTGTTCATTCGAAAATGTGTAGAAACTTCCTTTTCTACCGCTTTATCAACCATTGTTTTCAGAATTCGTGTATCTTCTTTATGGTCGGTTTTCCACAGCTGCGCATTAAACTGGGAGGGTGAGACAGAGGAGACCGTGCTTGAATGGACTATTTTTTGCAGCGAAGGTTCCAGTTCCTTTGCTCCTTTTTCTACTATATCCAAAATAAAAGGTATTGCAGGAGCACCCAGTTCAACCAATTTTTCATTTTTCCATTCCGCAGACTCCGTGGAACTCACGATTTTGTCTACTTTATCCGGAACAGTTTTCAAATGGAGGTTCCATGATCGTGTAAATTCTTCGGGGTCCGACCATCTAAATTCACTTTTTTTCAAATCAACTTTGGCTATTTCTTCAGCCGCAGCTGCCAAAATATATTTATCCAATCCAAAACTGTTTCCTTCCGTAATCCGCTCTTCAATAACAGGCAGCGCCGGGTAACCCATTTTAACGATTCGCTCATATTCTTTATTGTTTTTAATAAAAGCATAAGGATTGGAGCTAAGGCCTAAACTAGGATCTTCTCTTGTTAATCGGTCTATTTCTTTCCGCATATCGGTTAAATTTATATAGGTTTTAGTTGATAGTGAGGCAGAGGTAGGTGGGCTGAACAGGTACGTATAACTAAGACCCAAAAATAGTCCCGCAAGCGCACTAAATGTAATTATTTTTTTCACACGTATCCCTCCTAATAATAATATTGGACTGCGGGTCCGTATCCCGGAGAACTAGTATAGGGGCTCAGTGAATATGTCTTAACCAGTTCGTATGCTCCCCATTTAGAATCTGTTACGTTGTTAGTTCCCTCTACTACTTTCCCTATATGTCCAACATTATTTAACGTACCATAAGTAACCAATTTAGGTGGATTGTTAGGTGATCCATTATTTATTGGACTGTAGCCGAATTGTTTTAATACATTAGTCATTTCACCGGATGTTGGATTATTCTGACCCCATGGCCAGATTGTATAGTCCCTGACCCCCAACACATAAGCTAGACAATTGTATTTGCTTGTGTAAGTATTCCTGTTAATCTCATAACTGACATTGCTTCTAACATAAGACTGATAAAATTCTATCGGTTTAGCATAGCCTCCTTGTTCAGCATAAGCTGTTACCGCAAAAAAAACAGATGCAGCCGAAAATACGGATATCATACCATTTTTTATTTTTTTTCGGTTATTCGGGTTCATTGGATCCCTCCATAAATCACTATTTTATTCTTGGTTTAAAAAGTTAGCCAGTAAAAGGATATCTTGGTGGAGCGTACCGGGAAAGCCGAATGAAGTAGGCAGCGATAAAATTCGATTATCTCTGACGGCCTTAATATTTTTCCAGGCGATCCTTTCAAGAACCGGCGTGTAGTTCCTGTTATTAAGCGCTTCATACTCGTTAATGAGAATATATTGAGGATCGGCCGATCGAATAAAACCGTCCTGGATTCGGACCTGACCAGGCACAAACGGTTTCTCATTCGCCGCGATATTACTCCCTCCCGCTTCGGTCAGTATGTTCTGTTCCAGACTTTGAGGAACGATTGTCGAATACTGTGGATTCCCGTCGTCTCCTTCATTAACTTGGATCTCCCAAAATACTTTTTTAGGACCGTCGGCGTTTAAAGTTTCTTGCGCTTTTTGTAAGGCTTGGGCAAGCCGCTCCGAGGCATTGTCTGCTGTTTGACTTTGATTCAGCATCTTGCCGATTTGTTTCATTTCTTGAGCAATTTTAGGAATTGTGGTTTGATCGGCAGCGTATACAGTCACTCCATTACGTGACAATTTATCCGCGATGGTGCATGATATTTCCGCTTCGAATTCTCTTCTCCAATCGATTAAAACCAAATCCGTCTTTTCATCTTTTATTTCGTGTAACATGGCTTCGATTGATGGTCCCGCCCCCCCCATAAAAGGTTTACTTTTATGACCTGCCCCGATGGTCTCCATAAAATCGTTTTCCCAAGAATCAAGTACAGTCACCGTTTTAGGTTCTTGCGGAATAAAAACATCACGCCCACAGCTATCCGTAAGCTTTAATGGATAAGAGGCCTTGGATGTTGTTACGTCCGGCATTGGGGATGAAAATGAACAACCGAAAACCAGTGTCAAAGCCGATGCGAGTACAAGCATACCTAACCAGCGTTCATGTTTAATGGTCAATCCCCCTCTTGCATGATCCTCCGCTTTGGATAACCTTTCCAGGATTATGAATAAAACTTCCCTCCTTAATCCAGTATGCTTGCTTCAATTATTTACAGTAATTCGGCTGTAAGCTTCTGGATGAATAGCCTTAAGGAGCGCCATTAGATTGTCTGGTAGGCCGCTATAGCGCATTTCATCAAAAGGATAAACATACAGTTGTGAGGTCCGTATGGCACGCAGGCTCTGCCACTCCTCGCGTTCCTCAGGAGGAACATACTCGGGTGAACGGAAGTAATTTTGATATAAAATCAGATCCGGATCAGCCTTGCGCAGTTGTTCCAGCGTGGTGGGGAAGCTATCCGGGCTTTGGTTGTCTAACCACGGCAAAATATTCTCTCCTCCGGCCGTTGAAAGCAAATCATCTTCCAACGTATTTTTTCCTACGCCTACGCTGGACACTTGATTATTCTTGGAAAAAGAACGATTGTACCCGAGCTCCCAGTAAATTTTTTTCACCGGCATTCCCTTTCGGGCTTCCTTCACCTGCGCGATTACCTTCCCCAACTTGTCCGAGGCCTGTTCCGCAAGCTCCCGCCTGTTTAGAATGATCCCGACGGTAAGCATATCCGAAGCAATCCGGGCAATCTCGGAATGCCCTGTTACCCAGATAGGAAACCCCATTGTTCGAAAGCTTTGTATATTCATGCACATCTCCGAACCTGGATAAACCAGAACGGAAGGAGCTGGGTAGATGAAAAAATCCGGTTTGGATTTAGCTAAAATTGTTTCCCGCGCTCCCCATAAACTACTTGCCGAATCTTCCGTTACTTCGACGATTTTGTCGCTTGCGCCAATAACTTTCATAAAGTCTTTAAGTTCATCATTGTCTACCGCAACTCGTTGTGGCTCACTCGGGATGGTAACCTCTTCCCTGCAAGCATCCTTTAAGACTAGAGGGTACTCTGTTTGCTTGGCAGCTTTTAGCTTCAAGGCAGGAGAGTCAGGGTCGTTAACAAGCTGTTTATTCTGGGACTGTTCGGAAGAACAGCCGGAAGCTAAAACTATACTTGACAGCACAGCCAAATTTACTATAAAGCGCCAACACGGTTTATTTTTAAGTTGAATAGACGCAGCCTCCTTCCCGGTTCACTGATTACAAATTATCTCGAAACAACCATACAATTTTTTTACATATTTGTAAGTCGAATCACACAAAGAGTACATAAAATTATATTCTTTTCATAAGTTCAAACCGGAGGTTCCATAGGACGTATATAAATACTACTCACACATTCATATGGGTCTTTAAAAGCTTCATCATTAAAACTTAAGATTTGTTGCATGCTTCCAGCTGCACACCAAAAAAGCCGCCCCGGCCGGATAGCCAGGGCAGCTTAAACTTACTCCTATTTTAAAAGTCGAAATTGTCCGGGTCCGGACCCACACGCTGATCCAGATTCAAAGCGTCGATACGCCCTATCTCCTCCGCGGTAAGCTCGAAGTCGAAAATATCGGCGTTTTGCGCGATACGCTCGGGCGTGATGGACTTCGGAATGGTGACGACTCCGCTTTGGACATCCCAGCGCAGCACGGTCTGAGCCGGGCTTTTGCCGTACTTCTCGCCGATCTCGATCAGCACCGGGTTATCCAGCAGCTGGCCCTGCATAAGCGGGCTCCATGCCTCCAGCTGGATACCGTTCTTGCGGCAGAAATCCCGGAGGGGCTGCTGCGTCAAGCGCGGGTGAAATTCCACCTGGTTCACGGCCGGAACGATCTCGCTATCTTTCAGGAGATCTTCCAGATGATGAACATGGAAGTTGCTCACGCCGATTGCGCGCACGCTTCCGTCACGGTACAGCTTCTCCAGCGCTCTCCACGTTTCCTTGTATTTGCCCTTAACCGGCCAGTGAATGAGATACAGATCTATGTAATCCAGACCAAGCTTGCCGCGGCTTTCTTCGAAAGCCTGCAGCGTCGTTTCGTAGCCTTGATTGGCGTTCCACACCTTTGTGGTGATAAAAAGGTCCTCGCGTTTGGCGCCGCTGTCTCTGATCGCCTGGCCCACGCCCGCTTCGTTCCCGTAAACTGCCGCCGTGTCGATGCTGCGGTAACCCACTTCGATGGCGGTGCGCACAGCGCGCTCGACATCTCCGCCTTCCGCGGCTTTCCACACCCCAAGCCCGAACCAAGGCATTCGGACATCGTTGTTCAGAACGGTTGTATCGTTTAACTGTTTCGGCATTTTGACCAGCCTCCATTTTTCTGGGTTTACAAGGCATATGACGTCTGCTTGTTTCTTTTTTATGATAGCACAAAACGAAGGGACGAACTAAATCATGCACGTAAGAGCGGCCGCCGAAGGTCTGCAAGCCCGGTTACTGCACAAAAAAAGCCCCGTTCCCCACAGCCTGGCTGAAGGGAACGGAGCCGCCTGAACCTGCCGGGGCAGGGAAGCTTCAGGAACGCGTGCCGTTATGCAGGTCTTCTATCTCCTGCCGCAGGCCGGTCTCGACTTCCTCGAACGCAGGCTGATTATGGCTCAGCGAAGCGTCCTCAACGGCGCGTTTGGCATGCCGGATGGCCTGATCCGCCTGCTCTTCAAGCTTGGCCGTCGGGTGGGACAGCGCCTGGGAGACGGCGTTGTGGACCTTTTCCAGGGAATTTTGCGCCTGGGAAATCGGGTTTTGCGACTGCAGACTGGAATCGCGTTCGGTCATGGTTGAAGCCTCCTTCGTCTCGATAGGAATTCAGACTCCTATAGGATGAGGCAACCTTGCAGGGTTTATGCTAACAAGCTGTTTGACCGACTAAGAAATGATTCCGACCGAATACAGGAAAATAAGGACGATCAGCGGCGGAATCACGATGCGAAGCAGAAACGCCCACACACGCAGCAGCGTGCCTTTGAGACCGGCTTCCTCCATGGCGCGTTTCGAGGCGTACGCGATAAAGAGCGTAACGACCAGGCCGCCGACAGGAAGGAGAACGTTGGAGGTGACGAAGTCCAAGGAATCGAACACCGTCTTGCCGCCGATTTTGAAGCCGCTCAGAACACCGCCGACCGACAAGGCGGACGGTACCCCGACGATAAAACAAACCGCGGTCGTCCAGGACGTCGCCTTAAGCCGGGACCATTTCCAGCGGTCCATCGCGAAGGCCACCGGCACTTCCAGCAGCGACAGGATCGAGGTGAAGGCGGCGATAGCCAGCAGGATGAAAAACAGTCCACCAAAGGCCGCGCCCAGTGGCATCGAAGAGAATGCCGCGGGCAGCACGACGAACACGAGTCCGGGGCCTTGAGCCGGCTCCAGTCCGAAGGAGAACGTCGTCGGGAAGACGATGAGACCCGCGATAAGGGCGTACAGCAGATTGCCGCCCGTAACCGCTACGGTCGCCTTGCCGAGGGACTGTTCTTTCCGCACGTAAGAGCCGTACGTGATCATGACGCCCATCCCGATCGACATCGAGAAGAAGGCCTGTCCGAGGGCAACGAGCGCGGATTCGCCCGTCAGCTTGCTGAAATCCGGCTTCAGGAAAAATTCAATGCCCGCTCCGGCTCCCGGAAGCGTCAAGGCGCGTGCCATCAGAATGAGCAGCACAACCGCAAGCGCGGGTATGAGCACCTTGTTGAATTTTTCGATACCGCCGGATACACCGCGCGCAATGACCCAGCCGGACAGCCCCAGGATGAGGAACTGCCAGGCAATCGGGCTGTAGCCGGAAGTGAAGGTTTGAAACTGAACGGCATAATCCGTTCCTTTGTACAAGGCACCCGTAAAGGAACTAAGCGCGTAATGCAGCGTCCAGCCCGCAATAACGGAATAAAAGGAGGTGATCATAAAGGAACCGAACACTCCGAGAAAACCGAAGAAGCTCCAGCGTTTGGAACCCGACAAATTAAGAAAAGAGGTAGAGGCGTTGCCCCGTCCCGCCCGTCCTATCGCCATCTCGGCCAGTAGGACCGGCATACCGACGATGATAAGACAGATGATGAACAGGAGCACAAAAGCCGCTCCGCCATATATCCCCGTTATATACGGAAATTTCCAAAGGTTGCCGAGACCGATCGCACTCCCGATCGCCGACATGATAAAACCGAGAGAAGAGAAACGCTCCCCGCTCTTTTCACCTGCTGCCGGGCCTGAAGCTCCCCCGTTTAAATCTTGTTTGCTCAATGCTGTCACCTGCTTGTATTAGTCTAGGATTTTAACGGTCTGTATATAAGTCTGTATATAAACAGAGGTTTATTCTATCGGAAAGGAGAGGGTGTGTCCAGTTATTATTGACCTATGTTCAATAAATCAATATAAGTTCTTGAGGACTACCGGGCGAAACAAAAAACGGCCGCCCGCAAGGGCCGCCGCGTCACGATCTATTCGATTAAACCGGCAAAGGCGCCGGGTCAGACAAAGGCGAATCCGGGGACGTCGCGGTTTTGGCGTTCACGTAATTCACCATCTCCTCGCAGCCCGGAAGTCTGCGCCCTTTGCCGAAAGGCACACACGTAGGCGTTCCGAAAATAGGATCACGGACCAGACGGCAGTTCAGGCCGAACACATGGCGGACCAGTTCCTCCGTCACGACTTCCTCAGGCTTGCCCGCGGCATAGACCTTCTTGTCGCAAATAGCGACGATATGGTGCGCATAGCGGCAGGCCAGGTTGAGATCGTGAAGAACCATGACAATCGTCGTGTTCTCCTTCTCGTTGAGCTCCCACAGAAGATCGAGAATTTCGATCTGATGCGTCATGTCGAGATACGTCGTCGGCTCGTCAAGCAGGATCGTATTGGTTCCCTGCGCGAGCGTCATGGCGATCCAGGCCCGCTGTCTCTGCCCGCCCGACAGCGAATCCACCTGGCGCTCGGCCAGCGGAGCCATCCCCGTCGCTTCCAGCGCCTTCGTTACCGCAGCCTCGTCTTCCCGGGTCCACTGTTTGAGCCAGTTCTGGTGCGGATAGCGCCCCTGCTTCACGAGTTCGAAGACAGTCATTCCTTCCGGAGCGGTAGGACCCTGCGGCAGAATCGCCATCTGACGGGCCACTTCCTTGGTGGACTGCTTCGCGATTTCCTGGCCGTTCAGCAGCACGGCTCCGTTTTTGGGCTTCATCAGCCGGGCCATGGAGCGCAGCAGCGTCGATTTACCGCAGCCGTTGCAGCCGATCAAGACGGTAATCTGACCTTTCGGAATCTCCAGATCGAGATCCTCGATAATATCCGTTTGATTGTAAGAAAGCGTCAGCGACTTGGTTTCGATCCCATACATACGCTCAATCTCCTTTGCCAAGAAAAAGTGGTGTTCATCCAGATGACGAGAGGCGTCTAATCTTTTTGTGCGGCGGCAGGCGCTGTTAACTTCCACCCCGCAGGGCTGTCAGCCGCACATGCGGGCTGCAGCCGTCTCCAGGCGCAGCGTCTTACTATCTATATACCGGATCGCTTTTTCACGTGTTCCGGGATTTATACAGCAGGTAAATAAAGTACGGGGCACCGACGCAGGCCGTAAATATCCCCGCCGGATAATCGTGCGGCGGAAACGCCGTGCGGCCGATATAATCGGACACCAGCACGACCAGAGCGCCGAACAGCCCCGATGCGGGCAGCAAAGCGCCGTACGCGCTTCCGACAAGCCGACGCGCCATATGCGGCGCAATCAGCCCGACGAAGGTGATGCCTCCGCCGAAGGCTACGGCCGAACCGGCAAGAGCGGTGCTGAGCAGAATCAGCACGACGCGCTGGCGGTTCACCCGGCTGCCCACGCTGGTGGCGACCGAATCGCCCAGGGCCTGCACATTGAGGCTGCGCGCCATGTAAGCGAGAATCGGAATCAGCACGGCCAGCCATAAGGCCAGCGCTCCGACATGGCTCCAGTTCGAGCCGTACACGCTTCCCACCTTCCAGGTGACGGCCTGGGTGGTCAGCACCGGCGGGGCGAGCAGGATCAGCATCGTGTTCACCGCGGACAAGGAAGCCGCGATCCCGATGCCGATCAGCACGAGCCTTACCGGCGGCAGCCCGTTCTTCCAGGCCAGAGCCATGATAACCAGCGCCGTCAGCGAGGCCCCGGCGAAGGCCGCAAGCGGCAGCCACTGGGCCTGGGAAAGGAACGTGCTGCTCGTGCCGGTCGTCATCACGATGAACGCGACGACGAACACGCCGGCACCGTCGGTAATGCCGATAATATCCGGGGACGCCAGCGGATTGCGGCTGACTCCCTGCAGGATCGCTCCGGCCATAGACAGAGCCGCCCCTACCATGACCGCCACGAGAACACGCGGCAGCCGGAACGTGTGAATGACGAGCGCATCCTGCGGCGTTCCCATCCCGAACAGCGTGCGGAGCACCTGCAGCGGGCTGATTTTGATCTCTCCCGTGCCCGTCGAGACGAGCATGAGAAGGAAGAGCAGCACCGCGAGAACCGCGGTGACGAGCAGGGCCCGTTTATCCAGCACGAATGAAACAGACGGCCATTTTAGACGAATATGTTTGTAGCGGCTCATGAGGAAGTCTTAAACCCCCTCCGCGCGATATAGACGAAAAACGGCGTTCCGATAAAAGCCGTCATCACACCGACAGGCACTTCCTGCGGCATGATGATGAAACGCGACAGCGTATCGGCCGCCACCAGCAGCAGCGCACCGCAGATTCCCGCGTACGGGATGACCCAGCGGTGATCGAAGCCGACGAGTGACCGGACGAGGTGCGGCACGATAATGCCGACGAATCCGATCGGACCCGCCACGGCGACGGAGCCTCCCGCCAGGAAGACGACGACGACGGCCGCGATCAGCTTGATGTAAACCGTGCGCTGGCCCAGCCCGACGGCCACGTCATCGCCCATCATCAGGACGTTGATCTGGCTGGACAGCAGCAGGGCGGCGATCCAGGCCGCTCCCAGATAAGGCAGCACCGGGAGCAAAATGTCCAGCTTGCGCCCCTCGACCGACCCGGCCAGCCAGTACAGGACGTCCTGGATGCGCGTCTCGTTGGAGAGCAGCACGCCCTGCGTCAGCGAGTTCGCCAAGGCGGCGACCGCCGCTCCCGCAAGCGTCAGCTTCATGGGCGTAAGCCCTTCGCGGCCGACGGAGCCGAGCATGTACACGACCGCCGACGCGACTGCAGCACCCAGAAAAGCGATCCACGCCAGCGTGGACAGCGAGCTGACCGACAGCAGCGACATCGCGATCACGATAAGCAGGCCCGCGCCCGCATTAATGCCGAGAAGCCCCGGCGAAGCGAGCGGGTTTTTCGTAAGCGCCTGCATGAGCACACCCGCGATAGCGAGGCTCGAACCGACGGCGGCCGCGATCAGCGCCCTGGGCATCCGCGCTTCGCGGATGATCAGATGCTCGTTGGAGCCGTTGAAAGCACGGTAGGCATCCCAGGCGGTATGCCAGCTCGTGCCCGTATATCCGTAAACGATGCTGCATCCCATAGCGAGTATAAGCAAAGCGGCACCGGCCAGAAGTCCTATGGTTTTGAATGTGTTCGTTCTTAGAGGCAAAATCGGCAAACCCCTTTTGCGAGTACCGGGCATACGTCCAAACCCTTTACGCCCTATCCCTATTCTCCCTTTAGTGTAAGATACGCCCGGCTCAATGTCAATGAAGTTGATAATCATTATCACACCTAAACGTGACGATTTCCGGGACGATTATACTTATTCTTATCTAAGAAAAAATACCCATCCGCCCGGTTTCGGGAGAATGGGTACGGTCTTTACGGATCCGCTATCGGATTTCCGATCCGAGCGCGCGGGCGGCCAGCGCGAGCGCGCCGCAAATTCCGGCGTTGTCGCCGAGCTGCGGGTACACGACGTAGTCGGCGATCCCCGCCATAACTTCTTCTTTCTGAACGTAACCGTTCAGAAGTTCCTGCAGGCGGGCGTGGATCAGCGGAAATAGCTGCTGCTGTTTCATCACGCCTCCGCCCATGATAATCTTCTCCGGCGACAGGATCAGAATGTAGTTCATGAGCGCCTGGGCCAGGTAGTCGGCTTCGAGTTCCCACGCTTTGTGGTCCGTGCCCAGCCCGGTTCCCTTCACTCCCCAGCGCGCCTCGATGGCCGGGCCTGCCGCCAGTCCTTCCAGGCAGTCTTTATGGTAAGGGCATTTTCCTTCATAAGTGTCTTCCGCATTGCGGCGTACGAAGATGTGACCCATCTCCGGATGCGTAAGCCCGTGCACGAGCTTGCCGCCAACGACCGCTCCAGCCCCGACGCCGGTTCCCACCGTAATATAGAGGCAGCTCTCCAGCCCCTTGGCCGCTCCCCAGGTCGCTTCCCCGAGCGCCGCGCCGTTCACGTCCGTATCGAATTCCATCGGTACGTCGAAATGCTTTTTCAATTCGCCCAAAATGTTATAGTTGCCCCAATGCGGCTTGGGGGTCGTTGTAATATAGCCGTAAGTCGGGCTCTTCTTATTCGGATCTACCGGCCCGAACGAGCCTACGCCGAGCGCCTCGATTCCTTTGCCCTCGAAGAACGCACGGACGCTGCCCATCGTCTCTTCCGGCGTGGTCGTCGGGAAGCTTGCCCGCTCCAGTACCGTTCCGTCCTCATTGCCTATCGCACAGACAAACTTGGTTCCGCCTGCTTCAATTGCTCCTAATGTACGCATCTGCTGTGTCCTCTCCTCTTCCGGTTACGAAAACAGACGGTCAGGAGAACGCGTCTCCCGGCCGTCTGTTCCTGTTATGCCCATTGTAAGAGATGCCGGATGGACATGCAATCGTTCCCGTCACACAAATCCGACTATTTTCCGAAAACTATCGACCGGACCGCCTTGTTCAAACGCTCCGCATTCGCTTCGGTATGCACCGCGTCGTTCAGGTACGCCGTGATTACGTAGACCTTCCCGTTTCTCGAAAGCACATACTCGGTTTCCTCGTAACCGACTTTCTTTACCGAGTAATGAACGGTAAATTTGCGGGCTGTCGTTCCCAGCAGGCTGACATCCTCCGCTTTGACCTTGTAATCCGCATCGGCCTCGGCGCTTTCCTCGTGGCCGGCGTTTATTTCCGCGGCCTTCTCCTGCCAATCTTCCCCTTCCTCCACGCCTACGGCAAAGTAACCGCCGGTGAAGGTAAATAGAGAAGCGCCGCCTTTCTCAAACTCCGGGTACCCGTAGTCTTCCCCGTATTCGCGGGTCCACGTTTCCGGTATTTTCACGGAATATCCGTAGTCCTCGTCGGCGTAGCGGATCGTACGGTTCTTGTCCAGGATTTCCTTCTCGTCCTGAATGAAGCCTACGCCGGCGTCCATTTTTTTCACATCCAGACGAATGGAAGAGATTACGGTTCCGAGCAGCTTGTCTGCTTCGCCGGCCTTCAGTTCTTTCGGGTAATGAATCGAAAACTTGTATTTGTATCCTTCTTTCACCAGGTAAACATGGTGGATACTTTCCCATTTGTCGCCCATCGTCGAGGAAAACGTGACCTCCCGCGACTCCGTGCCGTCCAGTGTTCCCTGTTTTATTTCCGAAGTTTCCCTGTAAGAAGGCACGAAGGTTTCTTCGAAAGCCGTTTTGTCCCGTTTCACCCAGGCATCGAGCGTATCTCCCTTTGTCTGGGAAGTCACTTCGATGGAGATACCCTGGGTCATGGTGTCGTTCGAATACTGGATATCGGGCCGGTAAGGAGATTCGTTCCATTTATCGGGCAGAGCAAAGGTAAGCCCGTACTCGTTCGATACTTCGTCTCCGCCGCCGCTTTTCGTCTTGGCAATGTCCTTGAGCTTGGCGTCCTGACGGTCGAAAGCGGTCCGGAAGCTGTCGAGCAGATCGCCGTAGCTGTTCGGCCCCGCTTTCGTGCCGTTCTCTTTGTCCTCGCTGTAGGTCAAAGCCAGCCCGTACAGCTTGTCATGGTCCTGATAAAGCCGGATCTGGTAAACCATGCCTCCCAGCTTCCCGGATACTTTGGCGTACGGCTGCGGGCCGCTCTTGACGTACTGCTTCTCCAGAATCGTGCCCATTTTCAGCTCTGCAGCGGTTTTAAGCAGCATGGCGGGCGAAAGCTCGTCATCCTGATCTTCGACGGAGACGGAGAGCGTGAAGTCGCCTTTGGCGTCGGCAAACCGAACCTCCGTACCGTCCGCGCTCTGGAACTGCTTGATCAGCCCGCTCGGATATTTCATCGACCAGCCCATGCTGCTGTCTCCGATTTTCGTCTTGCCCCGGTCCGTATTCAGTCCCGTGTTATCGGTATTATCGGTCTGACGGGTATCCTCGGACTTCTCTTCACCCAGCACGACCTCACGGGTTACCGTCTTGCCTCCCGCCTGCATGGTCAGCTTTACGCTCTGACCGGGCAAGTACTGCTTCAGAACTTCGTTGTATTGAACGGTCGTGTCTACCGCCTTGTCACCGATAGATACCAGGGTGTCTCCCTCTTCGATACCCGCCTTTTCGGCCGGTGAGCCCGGTTCGACACGCGACACCGTCAGGCCGTCATCGGAAGGAAGGCCCACGGCCGCTTCCCAGCTTTCTTCCAGCTTCAGCCCCAGAAACGGGCGCTTCACTTTGCCGTAAGCTTCGAAATGTTTGAGCACGTAGTCTACGGTATCCATGGGAATGGCAAACCCGAGATTGTCGACTCCGTACTCCGAATATTTGAGCGTATTGATGCCGACCACTTCGCCCTTCATGTTCACGAGAGCGCCCCCGCTGTTGCCCGGGTTGATCGCCGCATCCGTCTGGATAAGCCGGTATTGATCGTTCACCGAGCGGTCGATGCCGCTCACGATCCCCACGGTTACGGAGTTGCGCAGCGCGAATGAAACCGGCGTACCGATCGCGACGACAGTCTCACCGACGCGAAGGCTCTTCGGATCGGCGAACGAGGCTGTCTGCAAGCCGGACGCTTCGATTTTGACGAGAGCCAGATCGCTCTGCTCGTCCAGATTGGTCACTTTGCCGGTATGAGACTTGCCGTCCGATGTCACGATGACGAGGTTGCTCATGCTTTTCACGACATGCGCGTTCGTCACGATGACTCCGTTCGATTTAATGATCACTCCCGTGCCGTGCGCCAGATCGTAGCGGTCTTTATCTGTGCCTTTATCGGTTTTGCCGCCGGTCGGCTTGCCGATGATGGCCACTACGGACGGCGATGTGCGCGCGATAATTTGCGGCAGCTCGTCCGAATCGGCCGCAGCCCGCACAGGCGTGCCGAATCCGAATCCGGAAGCGGCCGCCAGCATGATCGCCAGCACAATTCCGCACAGCCGGAAGGTATTGCGTTTTAGCATTGCTTGACCCCATTCCCCATGAAAATTTTGGTAATATCTATATTCCGCTTCAAATCTAGCACATTCCTCCGGGGTCGGCAATGGAATTTTTTTATGTCAAAACATCTCGCTCCAGGCTCACGTCCCGCACCGAATGCCCAGCCCGCACATACAATACGTCAGTTACTATCCTGACTCCGACCATGGGAGGAACGTATATGATTACTTACGTCGTGCAGCCCGGCGACACGCTGTATCTGATCGCTAACCGCTACAACACAACGGTGGAGGCTCTGCTCCGTGCCAACAACTTGTCCACCCCTTATGTCTATGTGGGGCAGACGCTCTATATTCCCGCTCCCGGACCGGTGCCTGGTCCGGGACCTTGGCCTGGGCCTGGACCTACACCGGGACCGGGACCCGGACCTGGACCCGGTCCGGGGGGTCCCGGCTTCGGAAACCTGGAGCAGCGCGTAAACCGGCTGGAACGCGAATTCAACCAGCTTAACCGGGAGCTGGGCAGACTCACGCGGGAAGTCAACCGGCTCGATCAGCGGCTGGATCGTCTGGAGCAGCGGGTTACCAAGCTGGAACGGTAAAAAAGCTGTGCCGGAAGCGGCAAAAAAAGGACTTTGGAGCGTATTCGCCTCCAAAGTCCTTTTCGTTTTACGGAGTGTGCCGACCCATGAACTGGTACGACCCCTTCGGGAACATGTTCCATTCCCCGTACTTGGAAAACTGCTTCGATCCGGTAGAAATGCCGGATTTCCTTACAAGCGTTCCTCCGTCAGGCAGGAACTGCACCATCGAAGCCGGATCTCCGACCACATCGACAACCTGGCCGTCTTTTTTCAATACCAGAGCCACCGTATTCAATTCGGCAGGATTGTAAAATCTCATTTCGTCGTCGTTATAGTAGGTAGCTGTCGTTTTATCAAAGAAAGAGTAAAAAATAGAATCAATAAAAATGTAAGGAGTAATAAGCGGCTTGCCCGGCCCCTGATCAAGAAGCGGCTTGCTTATCACGTTCATTTTCCCGGTTTTCTTCATATATTGATGCACTTCAAGCGTATACCCGGTCGGTTTCTTGCTCGGATCCATATCTCCGCTATAGAAAAGCTCGATCGCGACCTCTCCGTTCCCCGCATCCAAATATTCCGAGAAGAAAATTTGCGGGGTGCCCTGCGCCTCGGTAACGACTTGGAATACGGCCGCTTTGCCTTGAGCGCCGATTACCCACATATAAGGGGTTTCGTTGCCCAACATAATCTGGGTCCCGTTAAAAGTAGTCGGACCGCCGACAATCATATCTGCCGTGCCTTTATACACGCGGAACGAGTTCTCGCCCGGGAAAAGCTCGGTCAAATTGTAAGTGAGCGGGTCCTTTACACCCTGTTTGGTCCGTACGGTAACGATCCCGCTGTTTACGAGCTGAGCCGTGCGCACGTTGATCCGGAACTCGGCGGTCCCGCCCTTACCGTCGTCCGCCGTAACCGTCACCTGTCCGTCCGCGCTTCCCATGCCCGGGTTCAGCGTCAAGATATTGCCCGACACGGCGGCCGAAACGACCGCAGGAGAAAAGCCCGACACCGTGTACGACAGAGCATCTCCGTCCGCGTCCGTGAAGTACGAAGCGAGATCGAACGTCCGCACATTCGTAACGCCCGGTGTAAGGAGCTGATCCGGGATGATTTTCGCCACCGTCGGCGCGCTGTTCAGACGCTGGACGACGCGGATGGCGAATTGCGTGCTCTGATCGCCTTCAACCGGGTGATAGACGCTTAGGGTAACCGTAGCCGTCCCTTCGCTAACCGGCGTCATGGTCAGTTTTCTGTCCGACAACAGGACCGTCGCAACAGAAGTATCGTACGTGCTGGCGGTTACCGTAGCAGCGGAATCGAAGCCCGCCAGAAGGGCGGTCAGATCCAGCAGCTTAGGCGTTCCGAGCTCCACCGTCTGATCGGGGATCGTGCCCAGCGTATTCGGCATACGCACGTTGACGGCAAAGGTCACTGAAGCTTCGCCGCCCCGTCCGTCTTTGGCGGTAACCCGGAAAGCGGAGGTGCCGGCCTGAAGGGCGTGCAGCTTCAGCTTCTGCCCGGTTACCTCCCAGGACGCCGTACCCGGAACCGATGACTGGATTTCATAGACCAGAGGGTCCTGATCTCCATCCGTAAACAGCTGCGAAAGATCCAGTTCGCCGTCCGCTCTGCCCGCAACGAGGTACACATCGTTGGGATTCCGGACAGCCGCCGGCGCACGGTTAACGGATACGGTGAATGAAACGCTCACCTCTCCGCCCTTGCCGTCTTTGGCCGTCAGCTTAATCACCGCCTGACCGCCCTGGAGCGCCGTCAGCAGCAGGGAATCGCCCTCACGGACCACCCCGACGACGGAAGGCTCCGATACGGTATATTCGTAAACAAGCGCATCTTGATCCGGATCGGCAAACACTTGCGCCAGGTCCAAAGCGGTATCCGTCTGGCCTACGGCAAGCAATCTGTCCGCAGGCTGCAGGCTCACCACGGGAGACTGGTTGAAGGGGCTGACGTGAACGGTCAGATCGGCAGTGCCTTCTCCGCCTTTGCCGTCCTTCGCCCGCAGCTTGATCACCGTGGTGCCGGGCTGGCTGGCCTGGATCGTCAACATGCCGGCCTGGACACTTGCGGCGGCAACGGCCGGATCGCCCGGCTCCGCTTCGTAAGTGAGCGCGTCTCCATCTCCATCCGTGAACAGCCGCGAAAGATCGAGAGACGAATGGACAGCTCCCGGAGCCAAATACACGTCAGCCGGATTTTGCGATGCCGCCGGAGGGGTATTTACCGTGAGCCCGAACGTAACCGACGCTTCGCCTCGCGTTCCGTCATTCGCCACGATATCGTTCTGGGCCGTCACGGTGACAGACGTGTGCCCTGAGCGGAGAGGGGACATAGTCAGTCCGTCCCCGTTTACCGACACATCCGCGATTGCCGGATCTGACGAGGAAACGGAGTATGTCAGATTCCGCAGCGCCTTGTCGCTGAAATAATCGCTCAGCCGCACAGCGCCGGCGGTTCCGTTCAACTGGATAAGCTGATCCGGAATGGTCCGGGCGACCGGCAGCGCATAAACGGTAACCTTGACGGACCCGCTGATTTTATTGCCGTGCTGGTCGTCGACGGAAATCCGAATCGTTGCGGTCCCGTTTGCCGCTGGCGTCAAAGTTGCCGTACTGCCGCTCGTTGATACCGTAACGACCCTGTTGCTGCTGGAGATAGCCGAAATTTTCAGGATGTCTCCATCGGGATCCGTAAAAAATGCCGACAGGTCGATCGAGGTCCCCGTTCCCCTCTCCATGAAGATATAGTCGGCGAACGGAGTCACCTGGACCGGCGCGCCGTTGGACGAACCCGAAGAGGAGGAGCCCCCTGTGCCGCCGGAAGGAGCCTGGCTTCTCGTAACGGCCGAGTCAGGCACGCCCTGACCCAGCGAAACCGTCGTCACTTGGGCCGACACTCCGACCACCACTTGGGAGCCCGCATTCGCGACCTGCAGCTGATCAATCGTCCCCGTGCCGTCGATGCTTACGGATGCGGAACCCGTTACGTTGAGCTGCCTGATCGATGCGCTCCCTGTTATCTGAGCGGACTGCGAGCTCTGTACCGTAACCTGTCCGAGCGATCCGTGCAGATCCACCTTCGCGGAACCGTCCGAAAGGGTAAGCTCCGGCACCCGGGCTTCCACGCCGACTTCCAACTGGGCCGAAGACCGGATGTCCATTTGCCGGACAACGGTGTTGCCCGAGGCCACGATCCGCACGTTTTCTTTAAGAACCGTCACGCCGTTCAGCTCGGAATTTTCAAAAACGACCGTATTGTCGTCTCCTCCGGCTACTCTCGTATGCCCTTTCACCTTGATACCGTTTGCGTAAAAATCGTTTTCCAGCCCCTCCGCAACGGTCAAATCGCCGTTGATTTGCAGGCCCGTCACAGACAAATAATTATTCGATACGATCAGGTCCCCGGGGAGAACAGCCCCGTTTCCGTCCAGTACCAGGTTGCGTGAAAATTCCTCTTCCCCTTCCCCGGCCGGACTTCCGGATGCGCGCAGTTCGAGTGAACGGATCGCGTCGATCTTGCGGCCGTTCGCATGAATCTTCAGCTTCGCTTTCGAAAGAACTTCCTTGTTCTTCTCCGTAAAAAGGGCCGCCGTCTCATCGGACAGCTCATATACGACACCGTTCAGCCGGATGTGTTGGGAATCCCTGATTTCCTGAAGGATCATGTCATGTTCGACGGAAAAAAAGGTGGCCAGCAGCATTTCAGCCGCTTCGCCGCGGGAGACGGTGCCTGCCGGGAGAAAAGAACCTCCGGCAAGCTTCATGGAACCTTGTTCCAGACTGGTCCGGACATAAGATTGCGCCCACGGAGCGGTCCGGTCCCAATCTAAGGGCATACCGGACAAGCCGGCCCCTTCGGGAGATAGCTTGGCGGCACGCATCAGCATGGCCGCCATTTCCTGGCGGGTTACGGGAGCCTGAGGGCGATAGTTGCCTTCTCCGTCGCCTTGGACGATATCGGCCCTGCGGATCGCCTCAATATACGGGCTTCCCCAGCTGCTTGCGGAAACATCCTTGAAAGACGAGGACGAAGCGTCCAGCGGGAGCTCCAATGCATGTGTAAGGAGAACCGCCATCTCCGCCCGGGTCAGCGAATCTTTAGGCCGGAAAGCTTCCGCGGCTCCGTCGAAAAGCCCCAGCTCGACCGCCCGCTGAATACTTTGCAGCGGATTTCCCGTTATGCCCGAAAGATCGGTAAAGCCCGCTTTCTGGGCCGCGGAGGCCGCGCTTACGGGCGAACCTCCCGCCGTTCCGGCGAAAGCTGCCAGAGCGCCTGCCATCACAACAGATAATACTTGTGGAATTTTTCGTATCTTTCTCATCTTTCATCTCCGCTTTGGTTGAATTTTCTTAGTTGAATGATCCGGCTCAGATTTGGACTTTTGCCTTAAATTTATCGGCGTTTCAAGGCGATAAAGTTACGGAGATATACGCCCTTACGGGAGCTTGACCGATCCTTCCCAATATTACGAGTCACATTCTTTCCCGCGTTTTCGGATTCCTCTTTAAAACGACAAAAAAAGCCATTTGCCGCAAAAGGCATCATGGCTTTCGTAAGGAACAAAAAATCAGAATAAGTCCAGCTGTCTCGGGGCGAGTCCCTGGTCGTCCCCGATTCCGAGCAGCTCCATCATCTCCTTGGCGTTGGCGGCCGCGTCCCCGCCGGAGTTGTTGTTGAAAATAACCGCGACTTCACGGCTGCTTCGCTCCAGCACCTTCAGTCGCTCCTTCCACTCCAGGAGCTCGGCCCGGCTGTAGCGGTACAGGTACCGCACGTCGCGCCAGCTCTTGCCCGGAGGCGCACCGACCCAGCCGCCGTCGTTGCGCCCGTGGAACCGGACCAGCGTCAGGTCCGGATTCGCGGCGCGCAGCACGATCGGCACGGAGCCGCTGCCGACCTGGGGTTCGTCACAGACCGTGTGGATCCAGCCCTCCTGCTCCAGAAAGCCCAGCGTGCGCTCCCGCACTTCCGGCGCGTACCAGCTGCGGTGCCGGAACTCCACCGCAAGCGGCAGCCCGTCCAGGAGGCTCCTCGCTTCACGGAGCGTGTCCACATTTTCGCGGACGCAGTCAAACCAGGGCGGATACTGGAGCAGCACCGCCGTCAGTTTACCCGCCTCGCGCATCGGTTCGATGGATTCGGCGAAAGCCCGGAACATCTCCTCCGTGCTGTCAAAAGGATTTTTCCCGCGCAGGTGTCCCGTCATGCCCTGGTACGCTTTGACGACAAATCCGAAACCGGGCGGCGTCTCCCTCACCCACTTCTGGGTATTGCGCAAAGGCTGGACGGCGTAGAAGGAGCTGTCCAGCTCCACAACCGGAAAGTGTGAGGAATATACTTTCAGTTTTTCTTTTTTGTCCGCAGGAGTCGTGTAAAGATCGTCATGATCCCCCCAGCCTGCCAATCCGATCCGTATCATGCCAATCCCTCCTCCGGCAGCGTCTTTTTATGCGGCTGCAGCCAGCCGCTTTTTTCCATTTTAACACATAGGTACGATTACCCGAATTCTGTCCGTTTGTCCCAGCCCGTGAGATTTCCCGTTTGAAGGCCCTTATGGCAACAAGAACATACGCAAAAAAAACAAAACAAAGCCGCGCGAGAAAGCCCGGCAGAAAACAACGAAGCAGCACAAAAAGCGCCGGAGAACGATTCTCCGGCACCTTCGCGCAGCAGCTGGCTGGAACAATTAACGGACGGGAGAAGGACAGAATTCGTCTTTCACCGTGTAACAGTAAACGTGCTTAGGCACGGGAACACAGTGATGACGGTTGACGATCTCGATCGGATGAACGACTTCCACGATTTGCGGATGGTAAAAATCTCTGTAAACGCGTGTCGGCGGATCAAATACCTGCTTCTCCGGGCAAAGACAATGTTTATGATGATGGTGATGATGATGACTCATATTTGAACCTCTCCTTTCGGTTATTTCTAATTCAGCATACGAAAGGAGAGACATTTATGCCTGTTCACTTGCCTATCGGGCGGATACTTTTTTCCGCTCCTGCCTCAGGGGCTTATCCGCATCCGGACGCGGTCCTTATAGGACAGATGAAACGATGGCCCCTTAACGGACAGCAAGCACGCGCCCGTATTTATCCGGCGGCATCTCCGGGATGCCGTCATCCGAAGCGGCCCGAGTTATTGTCCGAAGAGCATACGCACCCCTTCGAGAGCAATCCCGATAATAAATCCACAGACGGCGCCGTTGACCCGGATCCACTGAAGGTCTTTGCCGACCTTGTTCTCGATGAAATCGATCAAGGCGGCATTGTCCATCTTGTCGATATTCTCCCGGACAAGAGCGCCGATCTTGGAATGGTTGCGCTCGACGAATTCCGTAATCTGCGTCTTCAGCCATTCCTCAAGCTTGCGCACAGTATCTTCGTCGCTGCGCAGGCGCCGGACGCCTTCCTGGAGCAGAGGCATGACGGTCTCATCCAGGAGAGGACCTTCCTGCAGCTGCTCGAGGAGCCGGTCTCGCCAGCTTTCGATCAGAGCGGCAAGCCGCTCCTCCAGCCGGAGCCGGTCCGGCAGCTGCTGCGCCAGGCTACCGACGGCTTCGTGCAGCCGCTCGTTGTCTTTGAGGCCGGCCAGCTCCCGCCGGACGAGGTCGAGCAGCCCGGCACGGCTGCGGTGGCCGGGGAGCCGCAGGGCGGCCAGGTTATCGAGAAGCGCATGCTGAAGCATGCCGCCGAGCTTGTCCCCGGACATGAATCCGAGGAAAGCGTTCTTGGCGAATCCCATCAGCCCGTTCATCTCGATCCCCTGGATAACCCCCTCGGCAATCTCCCCGAGGAGGCGGCGCGTCTCGGCCCGCACGGCCCAGCGCTCGGCACGGTCGATCAGGAAATCAACGGCCGGCTCCTCGTAGCCGTGCGTCAGCACCTGATAGACCATCAGCCCGACGGCCGCGGCCGGGTCCATTCTGCCCGCCGCCTGCCGGATCTGCTGTGAGGCGAATGCGGCGATCTGCTCGGCCGGCAGACGCTCCAGCGCGTAGCGGCAGGCGCTGCGCACCGCCTCGCGCGCGCCTTCCGAGCCAAGCGCCTCTTCGGCTTTGGCGAGCATGGTCTCGACAAGGCGCATCTGGCCGATCCGCAGCGCGATGCTTTCCTTGCCCAGCAGGTTGTCCTCCACCGCGGAAACGACCGCTTTGGTCAACTGGGCGCGGTTGTTCGGAAGCAGCGCCGTGTGCGGGATCTTGATTCCCAGCGGATGCCGGAACAGGGCCGTGACCGCAAACCAGTCGGCAAGTCCCCCGACGAGGCCCGCTTCAAAGCCGCTTTGCAGAAAGGCACCCGCGGTATGCGGAGCGAAAGGAAGCGTGGCCAGGAAGCCCGCTCCCATCACACCTAGCGAAACCGTCGCGATATGTTTGGTCTGTTTTGGTTTTTTCTCTCTCGATTGAAGTTCCTGAAGTTCCTGCATAGATGAATCCCTCCGACAGGGCATAACCGGATGGGCAAACGGATGCTACCGGTTTCCTGGTTTTTATCGTTAACAGCATTATCGCCGATTTTTCCCATGAACTCCAGAGGATGCGTAATCCGCGCTCCCGGATACCGAAGCGGGGCTGCCTTTGTACGTATGTACGCGGACAGCCCCCTCCATTTCGGTTTCCCTATCTTTGCTCCGGCAATCCCCTCACAAGTCCTGCACTATACTTCCAGGGTCTCGCCCGGAGCGAGCCGGACGCCATCCTGATACGCCTGCTTCAGCTTTTGAATCCATTCGCTCGCGTCCTGCTTGATCGCGTCGAACGTATTGTAATGGGTCGGAATGTATTTTTTGGCGCGCAGCCACGTCGCCGCAAGCACCGCCTCATCCGGTCCCATCGTAAAAACGTCTCCGATCGGCAGCGCGGCCACATCGATGTTGTACATTTCTCCGTACAGCTTCATATCTCCGAAAAGGGCCGTGTCGCCCGCATGATAGAACGTTTTTCCTCCCATGGTCAGAAGAATGCCCGCGGGTTGTCCTCCGTCCACGAATTTGCCCGGCTCCACTTCAATACTGGAGGAATGGAAAGCTAACGTATATTTAACGGTGCCCCATTCGAACTTGGCGCTGCCGCCGATGTTCATGGCAAAAGTTTTAAGTCCCTTGGATGCGTAATAAGAAGCGATTTCATAATTCGCGATAATGACGCAGTCGTTTTTGCGGGCGATTTCCTCGGCATCCACGATGTGGTCACTGTGGCCGTGTGTAAGCAGGATGGCGTCCACTTGAATTTCTCCCGGATCGGCAACAGCCAGTGCATTTCCGCTTAGAAAAGGGTCCAATAGTACCCGGTATCCTTCGTTTTCTACCAAAAAACACGAATGCCCGTGGTAAGTAATTTGCATATGAGCGCCTCCTTTAAGTTTCAACTTGTTCATTACCCGTCTCGCGGGCTTTCGAAACATCCGTTTTAACCGGTAGGTGTATGTATAAAATGCCGGCCTGCGAGCAGACCTTCCAATGGAAGTGTGCCCAGCGGAACGCCGGTTCAAACAGGGGTTTTCCGTTCCCTGTCTCTATTAAACCTCAAACGAGAGGGCGGATACAACTTTTCGGATAAGCAAAAAAGCCCGCTTGCGCGGGCAGTACGGCCGAAATCGCCAAGTGTCCTGCCGCTGCAAGGGGCTTTATAGAGCTTCAAAAAGCTGCTCCGAACGGCCGTTTCAGTCGTCTATGTTGGCACTCAGCCCAGCAGGCGCAGCACATAGACTTCTCCGATGCCAAGCAGCGAGAGCAGCACCGAGCCGAGCAGAACGGCCGCGGAGGCCCGCAGGCCGTGGCGCCGGAACACGGCCAGGTTCACGTTCAAGCCGAGCCCTGCCATCGCCATCGCGATCAGTAGGTAGGCGCCTTGAACGGCGGCCGCCGCGGCGGGCTGCGGGACGATCCCCATCGTGTTCAAAGCGGCTGCCGCCAGGAAGCCCACGATGAACCACGGGACCGGCACGCCCGCCCTGCGGGCCGCACCCGCGGCTGCGTTCGAAGCCGCCGAGCCGGGGGCTCCTTCGCCTGCGCTCCGGCGTTCCCGCCGCGCCGCCCAGACGCCGAGCGCCAGGGCGACCGGCGCGAGAAGGGCCACGCGCGTCAGCTTCGCGACGAGCGCGCTGTCTACCGCGGCACTGCCGCCGGGAGCGGCGGCCGCGATGACGTGGGCGATCTCGTGCAGCGTCGCGCCCGAGAAGAAGCCGTACTCGGCGGACGAGAAGCCGAGCAGCGGGTAGATCAGCGTGTAGGCCACGGTAAACAGTGTGCCGAGCAGCGCGATAACCGTGACGCCGACGGCCGTTTCGTCGTCGTCCGCCTTGATTTGCGGAGAGATGCCGGCGATAGCCGCCGCCCCGCAAATCCCGGTGCCGCAGGCGCTCAGCATCGCGAGGCGCGGGCCTACGTTCATCCGCCGGGCGATGGCGTACACGACGACGGTCGCGAAGAGGATGTTGCCGGCCGCCGCGGCGAACACCGCCGGACCGGCGTGCACCACATCCATCAGGCTGAGGCGCATGCCGAGCAGGATGATGCCTCCGCGGAGCAGCTTTTTGCTGGCGAAGGCCAGCCCCGCGGGAGCGGATGACGGAACGGGGGCGCCCGCCCGCCAGGCGATGCCGAGCAGCAGAGCGAGCACGAGCTGCCCGACGACGTTCAGGCCCGGAATGAGGGCGAGCGCTTTGGCCGCCAGGGCCAGCGCAAGCGTCATTCCGAGGCCTGTGGCGAGCCCGGCGGGGCCTCTCCCGAGCCCGGACGCGGGCTTCGCCGCTGCCGAGGCGGCGGAAGGACCCCGAGCTTCTGCCGCGGCCGCGGGGGTTTCCGCTGCGGAAGCCGCTTGAGCGGCTCCGCCGGCCGGGGCTCCTGCGGCTGTGCTGCCGGAGAAATCGGCCGCTGCCGGGATGGCCGGCGCGCTTTCCGCTCCGCCGGAACCGGGAGTACGCTCCGCGGACTCAGCCGTGAAACCGTAGGCGGCAATCGTATCGGCGGCATTCTTGCCCGTTCCCTCTGTTTGCGTCCCCTTCGGCCGTGTTTCTTCTTTTATAACAGTAGAATCTGTCCGATCTATAGAAACGGCGCTTAATTCTTCGTTCATCCGGGAGCGTTTCATATTCGAATCCGTCTTTGCTGGTCCCTTTTCTTGTACAGCCGGGGTTCCTAACCGTTGTGTGAAAGTTTTCATCTGTCGACCCCTCCAGTTTCTTCTGCTCGTATTTATAGGCTTTCGAACGTTCTTTATTTTCACTATAAAAGGACGTGCAGAGGAACGGAAATACGAATACGCGATGCCAATCATTACAAATACTTATGATACAATGGTGCCAAAGGCATTGCGCTCTTTATATGTTTTCTAAAAGGGCTTTTGTACACCGCATTTTAGCCGCACTCAAACACTATAGTTTGTATACCACTCGATTACGGAGGAAGTTACGATGATCGTCGATCATTTGCGCGTGTTTGCCGCCGTAGCGGAACAGCGCCATTTTTCCCGGGCAGCGGAGGCCCTAAATATTTCCCAGCCCGGCGTCAGCCAGCATATCCGCAATCTGGAGCAGGAGTTCGGCGCCAAGCTTATGATCCGCTCGCCCAAGCAGGTTAAACTGACGGAAGCCGGGGAACTTCTTTATGCGAGAGCCAAAAAAATTTTGCGCTTGTATGAAGAGGCCCGGCAAGAAATCGACGCTTTGCAGCATGTGGTGACGGGATCGCTCAAAATCGGCGCCAGCTTTACGATCGGCGAATATATCCTTCCCCGCCTGCTGGCCGATTACGCCAAGCATTACCCGAAGGTCGACATCCATTCCACCATCGCGAACACCGTCGAAGTCGTCCAAGGCGTGCGCCGCGATCATTTTCATATCGGGCTGATCGAGGGTGCCGCGGACGCTCCGGACGTAGAGATCGAGCCTTTTATGGAGGATGAAATGATTCTCATCGCTCCGCGCGATCATCCTCTGACCCGGGAACCATTCAAGCTCCATGCCCTTCAAAATCAGACCTGGGTTTGGCGGGAACCTGGTTCGGGAACGCGCGATTACAGCGACAGGCTGATCGCGGAATGGCAGCTCGGCGTGAAGCGCTCCTTTATGTTCAGCAGCTCCCAGAGCGTGAAGGAAGCGGTGTCCGCCGGGCTCGGAATCGCCATCTTATCGAGATGGATCGTACGCAAGGAGCTCGAATCGGGGGAAATCGTCCATCTGGGGGCGGACGGACGCCGCTTGACCCGGACGCTGACGATGGTGCGCAGAGCCGCCGGCGAGAACTCGAAGGCGCTTGAAATCTTCGTCCAGAAAGTCCGGGACGCCCACGAGTCGATGCAGCTCCCCGGTTCCTCCGGGTCCTGACCGGAGCCTGTCCGTGGTTGACCGCCGTCACGTAACGCCGAGCACCGGGCGCCGGGAACTTCACGTCGTGTGTTCCCCGGGACAGCCTGTCTGCCGCCGCGGTCCCCTTCTCGTTTTTGTATGCCAAAAACTCCCCTGCTTCACATGGCCCTTCCCGGCGTTAAATATTCGGTAGCCTGTAACGGCCTGCCCTGCCCTGCGGGAGTCTATAGATTGATTCCCGGCATCCGCGGCATAGAGAAACTCCGTTACGTCCACTACAAGTACGGGAGAATGCCCATGAAGCCTTTAAAACGAACCGAACGGAACACTTGGCCCCCGGGCCGCTCTTCGGGAGATACAAGGAAGCAAACCGAAAAAAGCTGGCTCTCTTCGAATTGGCTGAAAGGCGGTATCCTGCTTCTCGTCTTCTTTCTCTGGGCGGGCATCGTGGCCGCCATTCATACACATAAAGCTTTGCCTGCCGGCCTGTCATTCGAAGGAAAAGCCTACCGGGCGGAGAGCGTCGATTTTCTCTATGATCTTTCTTATAAAAAAGACGGCGGCTATCATCAGGAACAGATGATTTTCGACCGGGTCAAACATGCTATCGCGGAAGCGAAGGAATTTATCGTGATCGACATGTTCCTGTACAGCGGGTACTACGACAACGACCAATCCTTCCCTCCTCTGAGCGGGCAGCTGACGGAAAGCCTGCTGGAGGCCAAGCGGAGACACCCGGCCATGCCGATCACGGTCGTTTCCGATGAAGTGAACACGACCTACGGCTCGCACCCGTCTCCGGAGCTTGAACGGCTTAAGGCGGCCGGTATCGGGGTAGTACTTACGGACACGGACCCGCTCAGAGACTCCGTCCCGCTGTACTCCGCCGTCTGGCGCATGGGGCTCCAGTGGTTCGGACAGTCGGGCAAGGGCTGGCTGCCCAATCCTCTGGCGGATTCCGCTCCCAAGGTGACACTGCGCTCTTATTTGAAGCTTTTCAATGTCAAAGCCAATCACCGTAAAGTCGTCGCCACCGAAAATACGGCTCTCGTGCTATCCGCCAACCCGCATGACGCCAGCTTCAATAACTCGAATATCGGGTTTCAAATAACGGGAAGCCAAGACTTCATCTCCGAAGTCGTCGGCACGGAGCAGGCCGCCTCCCTGATGTCCGGCGGGCCCGGGCTTCTTCAGCCGAAGGCCGGCGATAAACCGGGAGAATCAGCCGGTTCGGAGGAGGCGTCCGGAAACGGCACGCAAGAAACGGCAGCTTCGTCCAAGGACGCCGTAACCGTACGGCTGCTTACGGAAGGCAAAATCTACTCCCGCCTGCTTGCCGCTATTTCGGCCGCGCCCAAGGGCAGCGAGATTCGTATGGGCATGTTCTATCTCGCCGACCGCAAGGTTATCGACGCCCTGCTGGACGCTTCGGCCCGGGGCGTATCCGTCCAATTGCTGCTCGATCCGAACCAGAATGCGTTCGGGCACAGCAAGACCGGAATTCCGAACCGTCCGGTCGCCGCGGAGCTGAGGAAGAAATCCGGCGGCAAAATCGCCGTTAAATGGTATAACACAGCTCAGGAGCAGTTTCATACGAAGGTGATAGATATCCGGGATCCGGAAGGCAACGCCGTCATTAACGGGGGCTCCGCCAATTTCACGCCGCGTAATCTCGACGATCTTAACCTGGAAACGAACGTGGAAATAACAGCTCCGGCTGACAGCAAGATTACGAAGGACCTCGACCGTTATTGGGACCGTCTGTGGAATAACCGGGATGCCGAATATTCCCTGGACTATCCCGCCTATGAAGATAAGCTGGTCGGCTTCAAGCGGGTCGTTTATCATTTGCAGGATATGTTCGGATTTACGACTTACTGAAACCTTATTTCTCTGCTTGAAATGGGATTTTTGACAGAAGAAAGCCATTCTTTTTCCCCGGTGACTATGATATAGTTGCAAGTGGATTTAGAAAGGTGGAACCTCACATGAATACATCTCCAATTCCGGCTTCCACCAAAAGCAGACCGCGCGCTGCTTACTGGAAGCCTTTTTTATTTATCGCCATTCTCATAGGCGGACTATTTTATGTAAAGTGGGAGCCGTACTTCCACAAAGCGCTTACCGCAGCCGCCAAGCATGATATCGGGAAGTCGATACTCGCCGGCACCGCCGAGCCTTCGCTGGCCGCGGCTTGGGACTACTCCGTGGTCTATTTCAAAGCCGTCTGGAAAGCCGCTATTCTCGGCATCGTCCTCGGCTCTCTCCTTCAGGTGCTCATCCCGCAGGACTGGCTGAAGCGGGTGTTCGGCAAACGCACCTTCGGCAGCACGGTAGCCGGCGGCCTTAGCGCCATGCCCGGCATGATGTGCTCCTGCTGCGCCGCTCCGGTAGCGGTCGGCATGCGCAAGCAGTCGGGCTCCATCGGGTCGGCTCTCGCTTTCTGGATCGGCAATCCGGTACTGAACCCCGCGACGATCATCTTCATGGGCTTCGTACTCGGCTGGAAATTCGCCGTCCTGAGAATTGCCGCGGGTATCGTGCTCGTGTTCGGTGTCTCGTACTGGGCGGAACGCCTCGTTAAGCAGGGCGATGAAGCGACAGGTGAGCTTCCGCAAACGCAGGCTGTGCAGCCGCAGTCCGGTCCCTTGGCCGTCCGCTGGCTCAAAGCGCTTTGGACGATGTTTTGGACCGTGGTGCCCGTCTACTTCATCGCCGTGTTCATTCTCGGTGCCCTGCGCGCCTGGCTGTTCCCGGCCCTTGACCCCGCGATCGGCAACAGCCTCGTCGCTTTGATCGGATTGGCTTTGGCCGGTACCCTCTTCGTCATCCCGACCGCCGCGGAAATTCCGATCGCCAAAACGATGATGGCCCTGGGCCTCGGCACGGGACCGGCCGCCGCGCTTATGATGACGCTGCCCGCCGTCAGCCTGCCGTCCCTGATTATGGTGCGCAAGGCTTTTCCCGTGCGGGTGCTCTGGTTCACGGCCGGTATGGTCGCCCTGACGGGCATCGTAACCGGCGTGGTCGGCATTTTCGTTCTATAAGCCCGTCCGTTTTGGCAATCGGGGCTTTGATCCAACTCTATAGAAATGCGTTACGCGAGAGGGCGGGCCACCCCTCTCGTTTTCTTTTGCCCCGTTAAAAGACAGCGATTTCAAATACCGTGGAAAAAAATCTGCGAAGCGGCTTCCCGCATCGGTTCCGTCATAAAATTCACGCCTTTTTCCGCGATTGACAAGGTTTGGGACATCCTGTAGTATTATCACGGAAAACCGCATATTTGTGGAAACAGGTATTTTAGAGACACTCTAAAATTTAAAAGGGAAGAACGGTGAAATGCCGTCGCGGTCCCGCCACTGTAAGGGGAAACACTCTCATTCACATCCGGCAAGAAGCCACTGGAACCAGAACGTTCCGGGAAGGCGCCGGTATGGACGCCCCGAGCCAGGAGACCTGCCTGTTTTGACAGCACTGATACGACCTACGAGGAATAGGGAGGTGTTTGAGATCGCAAACTTTTTTTGTTGCGTGCATAAGGCATCGTGTTCCCGTACGAAGGGAAAGATGTCTTTTTTTGTGTGCGAAAAAATGGACCGGAAACCGCCGGATCGGAATCACCGGAAAGAGCTTGCGGAACCGTCGGCCTGACCGCCGGCGGAAACAACCAGCGCCGAAAGCGCGGCAGGGGCAAGAACCCCTACTGTCGCATCACCGCCAAATAAGGCGGCCCCCATCATAAAGGAGGATTTCCGATGAACATCCGTAAACCCCTGGCGTCTTTCCTGCTCATAGCCGGATTCGTCTGCTTTTTCCTGATAAACGAGCCGCAATCGGCTTACGCCATGCATATCATGGAGGGCTTTTTGCCGCCCTTCTGGGCCTTATTCTGGTGGATCGTCTTCCTGCCTTTCTTCATCCTGGGCGTCCGCGCTCTGGTCCGGATCACCAAAGAAACGCCGGAGCTTAAGCTTATGCTCGGCTTGGCCGGCGCCTTTACATTCGTCTTGTCGGCCCTGAAAATCCCGTCCGTCACGGGAAGCAGCTCCCATCCGACGGGTACCGGTCTCGGAGCTATCCTGTTCGGACCGCTCCCCATGAGCGTGCTCGGCTCCGTCGTCCTTCTCTTCCAAGCCCTCCTGCTGGCCCACGGCGGTCTTACGACACTGGGCGCCAACGCATTCTCGATGGCCGTAGCGGGTCCTTTCGTCGGCTATGCCGTGTACAAGCTCATGATCAAATCAACGGGAAGGCAGAAGCTCTCCGTCTTTACGGGCGCCGCGCTTGCCGACCTGACCACCTATCTGGTCACTTCCGTACAGCTTGCGGTGGCATTTCCCGCGGCCGAGGGCGGCATGCTCGCGTCCTTTGCCAAATTTGCGGGAATCTTCGCCGTCACTCAGATTCCGCTCGCGATTAGCGAAGGACTGCTGACCGTACTGGTTCTGGGCTGGTTGCAAGCCTATACGCCGCATGAAATTTCCGCTCTGCAGCGCAATTTGAAGGGAGCTGACCGTTCATGAAAACGTGGAAAAAGAACGTGTGGATTCTGGCCGCAGTCGTCCTCCTTGCCGTGCTGCCGCTCGTTTTCGTTCAAGGAGAGTTCGGAGGGGCCGACGGAGCCGCGGAAGAAGCGATTCAAGAGATCGCCCCCGATTACGAGCCATGGTTCGCATCGCTGATGGAGCCTCCGGCTGAAACCGAGAGCATGCTTTTCGCGCTGCAGGCCGCGCTCGGAGCCGGTTTTATCGGGTATGTAATCGGCCTGTATAAGGGGAGAGCCTCCAAACCTAAACCGAAAGCATGATGCTCAAGCGGATTGACACGATTTCTTATGCCAACGCTTTGCGGGGAGTCTCCCCCGTCTGGAAGTGTGGATTTGCCACCTGCCTCTTTTTGCTTTCCTATGCCGGGGCGCCGCCTGTTCAAGCCGCCGTGTTCGGATGGATGACACTTTGGTCACTGCTTTACGCGCGTATCCCGGCCAAGCTTTACTGGCTCGTTTACGGCGGTTCTCTGCTGTTCTTCGCGGCCAGCCTTCCGGCTCTCCTTCTCGAATTCGCGGCACATGCGGAAAACGGGGTTCCCCTTGCTTCGGGGTGGATCATCGGAACGGCCGGTCCTTGGACCGTATATGTCACGAGAGAATCTTTATCCCGCACAGCAGAGCTGTTTATGCGGGTTTCCGCCTGCCTGGCTTGTCTGCAATTTGTTTTGTTTACGACCCCCTTGCTGGAAATTCTTCAGGTGATGAAAAAAATCCGCGTTCCTCAGATCGTGATCGAGCTGACCCTGATTATGTACCGCTTTATTTTTTTGCTGGCCGATACGGCTCACGCCATGCGGACCGCCCAGCGCTGCCGGGGCGGGCAGAACGGATTCACGGGCGGCCTGCGCGATACCGCGCTGCTGATCGTTCATCTGTTCGGCCGGACCATGCAGCGCTACCGGGGACTGACCTACGGGCTCACTTCCCGCGGCTTCACGGAACGGATCGAACTCGCCCCCTATGAAGCGATTCCCGTCCCGCGGCGCTACAAAGCCGAAGGCGTGACGGGGATCCTCATGCTGACGGCAGCACAGATTTGGCTGAAATGGAGGGGATTCGCATGAATCCGAATCAGAATCCGAATCCGATTCTGGAACTGGCGGACGTCGTCTACAGCTATCCCGGCACCGATAATAAAGCCCTGGACAGGCTAAGCCTGGCGCTTCCGGCCGGCCGCCAAATCGCGCTTTGCGGACATAACGGCTCCGGCAAATCGACGTTTTTCCTGCATGCCGTTGGCATTCACCGGCCGCAATCGGGGACCGTGCGCTGGAAAGGCGCCCCTGTGTCCTACAAGCGCAAGGAATTGCTGGAGCTGCGCAGACAGGTGGGACTCGTGTTCCAGGACCCCGAGCAGCAGCTCATTCTCGGTACGCCGTACGAGGACGTCTCCTACGGCTTGCGTAACGCGGGCGTTCCCGAGCCGGAAATCCGCGCGCGGACCGGGGCGGTGCTGGAAAGAATGGGCCTGGAAGACCTTGCCCATACCCCCATCCATCACCTCAGCCTCGGGCAGAAGAAGCGCGTCACCCTGGCCGGCGTTCTCGTGCTGGAGCCGAGCCTTCTCCTGCTCGACGAGCCGACGGCGTATCTCGACCGCGCGTCGGAACGGCTACTGCTGGATGAGCTGGCGGACATCCGGCGGAGCGGCGTCACCGTGGTCATGGCGACCCACGACATGGACCTGGCCTACACATGGGCGGACCAGGTGCTGGTCATGGACAAGGGCGCCTGTCTGCTGCAGGGGCCGCCCGCTCAGGTTTTCGCGGAGACGGAGACCATCGGACGCATCGGGCTGGAACTGCCCCTGCTCCTCCGGCTGTGGCAGTCCCTTCCCCGTGAGCTGCGGGAAGGCGCCGACCCGCCGAGGAGCGCCGACGCCTTCGGCGAGCTGCTCGCGGCCCGGCTTCAAGCGGCGGCCTCCAGGAGCTAGCCGTTTGAAGCCGGCACATAAAAAAAGCAGGTCAGGAAATTTCTCCTGAACCTGCTTTTTTATTTGGCCGCAAACCGGAAAACGGCGCGATGCGGCACATAAGCCCGAAGCGGCCTTAAGCGGGCCGTGCTTCCTCTCCATTCGTCAGGGCTTAGGCCTGCTTGATATCGAAAGAGCTTTTCAGCGATACTGTCAGATTGAAGACCAAATGATCTTTCGTGGAGGCTTTAGGATCAACATTGAAGTACCCGTGACGGAAGAACTGGAATTTATCGCCGCCCCCGGCATCCTTCATGTTCTCTTCCACAAAGCCGTTCAGAGCCTCCAGGGAATTCGGGTTGATCCGGTCGAGGAACGTGCTTCCTTCTTCCTTCTCTTCCTGTTCCGGCAGGACCAGCGGCTCGTAGAGCCGGAACTCGGCCGGCACGGCGCGGCTCGCTTCCACCCAGTGGATCGTTCCCTTCACTTTGCGGCCGGTAAACCCGCTTCCGCTCTTCGTTTCGGGATCGTAAGTGCAGCGGAGCTCGATCACGTTGCCCGCTTCATCCTTAACCGCTTCTTCGCATTTTATGAAGTAGGCGTGCTTCAGGCGCACTTCGTTGCCGGGAAATAAGCGGAAATATTTGCTCGGCGGATTTTCCATAAAATCGTCCTGCTCGATATAAATCTCCCGCGAAAACGGAATTTGACGGACGCCCATCTCCGGGTTCTCCGAGTTGATTTCGGCATCCAGCATTTCCACTTTTCCTTCGGGATAGTTCGTGATCACAACCTTGAGCGGTTTCAGAATGCCCATCGTGCGCGGAGCCTTCAGCTTCAAATCTTCCCGGATAAAATGATCCAGGTATTTCACGTCGACCGTGCTGTCGCTCTTCGTCACGCCGATTTCGCGGCAGAAATTACGGATCGATTCCGGCGTAAAGCCCCGGCGGCGCAGTCCGGAAACGGTCGGCATGCGGGGATCGTCCCAGCCGTCCACGACCCCTTCGTCCACCATCTGCTTCAGGTAGCGCTTGCCCATGATCGTATCCGTCAGCTTCAGCTTGGCGAATTCATATTGATGAGGCACATGTTCCGTCTCACACTCCTGAATAACCCAGTCGTAAAGCGGACGCTGGTCTTCGAACTCCAAGGTACAGATGGAGTGGGTAACCGCTTCGCGGGCATCTTCCAGCGGATGCGCGAAAGCATACATCGGATAGATGCACCAGGCATCTCCCGTACGGTGGTGATGCGCATGCGAAATGCGGTAAATGACCGGATCGCGCAGATTGATATTCGGCGAAGCCATGTTGATTTTCGCCCGTAGGACCATTTCCCCGTCCTTAAATTCACCTTTGCGCATGCGCTCGAACAAATCCAGGCTTTCTTCCGCCGGACGGTCCCGGTACGGGCTTTCCTTGCCCGGCTCCGTAAGCGTTCCGCGGCCTTCGCGGATTTGTTCCGCATTAAGCTGGCACACATACGCTTTTCCTTTGCGGATCAGGAGCTGCGCCTTTTCATACATATAATCGAAATAATCGGAAGCGAAAAAGAGGCCGTCCCACTCGAAGCCCAGCCACTGCACGTCTTCCTTGATCGCCCGGACGAACTCGTCGTCTTCCTTGGCCGGATTCGTATCGTCGAAGCGCAGGTTCGTCTTACCTTTGAATTCGTCCGCGAGCTCGAAATTCAGGCAGATCGACTTGGCGTGCCCGATATGCAGATACCCGTTCGGTTCGGGCGGAAAGCGCGTGACGACCGTATCCACACGGCCTTCGTTAAGATCTTCGATCACGATGTTTTTAATGAAATTGGTGTTGGTTGTATTTGTTGTGCCGCTTTTGTTCTCCATCCGGATCAACCTTTCTTTCTTATCGGAAATCGCTGCCGCAGTCCAATTCGGTATTTGTATTCCATCATACCCATAACAAAGGGAGAGTTCAACCTGCAAAAGACGATCCGCGCCCCGGAGAGTCCACGATCTTATCCGCTGCCGGCTCTTTACCCCTCCTCATTCCCTGACACGACCGTACCCGCGCATATTCCCCGTTTTTCCTATGCCCATCAGTATCGCCTGCCTCCGGCTTAAATATCGCTTTTTCTTTTTAAAATGCCGCCGGGGCCGCACCGGTTTTCCATTGGGCGCTAAAAAACCAAAAAACCGCCCCCGGCCGAAGCCCGGGACGGTTTTAGTAGAACGGGGAACTCTGCAATACTTTCAGCGTTTATGAACTCTCAGCGTTTGTGAAAAATCAGTATTACCGCGCGCTCAGCTTATAAATCACGCTTGCCGATTCCGCGCGCGTAGCGCCGTTCAACGGCTTGAAGGTGCCGTCCTCGTAGCCGTCGATCAGACCGAGCCCGGCAGCCTTCCGCATAAACGGCACCGCCCAGGTTCCCGCCGTGCCTTCGTCTGTGAAGGACGCCGTCTTAGGCACGGGAAGCTCGTCCGGCGCTATGCCGCTGCCGTAAGCGAAGGCGCGCACCAGCATAGCGGCCATCTGCTCGCGCGTGATAGGCTCGTCCGGCATGAAGCGGTCGTCCGTGACGCCGGAGACGAGCCCCGCGCTGTAAGAGCGGGCGATAACGTCGGCGTACCAGGCGCCCTTCGCGACGTCACGGAACTGCTGCCTGCCTTCCGGGGCCGCCGGAAGCTGGAGCAGACGGGCCAGCATCGCCGCGAACTGGGCGCGTGTCACGCCCGCCTGCGGAACGAAGCGGCTCGCGTCCATCCCGTCCACGATCTGCCGGGCAGCGAGGACTTCCACGGGTCTTTTCGCCCAATGAGCGCTCATATCCGCGAACGTGCGGCTGACCGCAAAAACGGCCGCATACGAAGGGCCTTCGACCGCAAACGTTATGCTGTTTTCGTTGTCGGCCCCTTTAACATACTTCCACTCGGAATCGTCGTCCGTGTAAACGAAGGCGCCCATCTTCTCCGGATCGGCCCCCGAATCGGACGCCGCAGCGTGAGCAAGCGTGACCTTCGCAGGCTTTTGGAGATTCTCGATCAACCGGTTCCCGGCCGTTATTTTAATCTCCAGGATGGAAGACATAGGCGATGCGCCTTCGGGATAAGCCGCTGTCAGGCTCTCGGTCGCGTGTGTCCGGCGGAGTGAAATAACCACTTCCTCGCCGCCGTCCGCTTGCAGAGAACCCGGGTCCATCCTCAGCGTTCCTTCGCTGGTCGTAATGAGCAGCCCTTTGGACTGGCCGCTTCCGAAGAAGGATGCCGGAAGATGAACCTTCGCACCGGCGGTATTGTCCTTTCCGGAAGAGAGGGCCTGCACGCCGATCAGGGTTACATCGGGATTTTTAAGCAGCGGCTGCAAATTCTCGTCGGCGACCTTTACATCCAGCATGGCATAGCCTTTTTCCTGGATGACGGTTGAGTCCGACTTCACGGCCGTGGCAGTTTCTTCCGAAGGCGGTCCGGTTCCGTCCCCTCCGCCGGTATTCCCCCCGCTTGTCGCGATATCGTAGCGGTAGGTCCGGACTTCGCTTACGGCTCCGCCTGCCGCCGAGATGACTCTCAAGGTTTGCGTCCGGGAGATCTCGATCGGACCGGTATAAACGGCTGACTGCACGGTAGGGGCCGCTCCCGTCAGGGTGTAATAGATTTTGGCGCCGGGATCGGCTGCGGTCAGCGTAACTTTCTGTGTACCCGTGTAGCTCCCGCTCCGAAGACTGGCCTGGGGAGCTTGGGGGTTCTTACGGAACGTAAGCTCGCCGCTCACCCAGAGCGGACTTTTCTCGTCGTTATAGGCAACAAGCAAATATTTGCCGGCTTTATCCGGCTTGTATGTAAGAGAAGCTTTTCCTTGACTCGCTTGAAACGTTAACGTTTTGACGAACTGGGGTTCCATGCCGTTCGACGTGTAAGCGAACAAATCCGCCTTGCCGGCTCCGCCCGCGCCTGAGGCAAGAGAACCGTCTTTGTTAAGAAGCCGGATGTCGGCCCGGAGCTCGTCCGTGTCGGTCAGATTCGTGCTGCCGTTAACCGCCTGGATGCTTACACGGGGTGTTTCCATGGCTTTTTTGACGTCGATCAGCCCGGACCCATATTCATCGTCAAAGCCCGGGGGCCCCAGATCCCGGGCCGTTTCGGAAATAATACGGCCTACACGCTCCACCCTTTCGGAAGTGGAGAGACCATCCAGACCGGCGTCCCCTGCGAGGATGAGAGCGGCAAGCCCGGACACCATCGGAGCCGCCATCGAAGTGCCGTTGCGCCCCGTGTAGCCGTTGCCTTTGTCCGTGCTGTAGATGTCCACGCCCGGTGCGACCACGCTCAGGCTGCTGCCGGAGTTGGAGAAATCCGCGACGATAAATTCCGTTTGGGGATACCAGTCGACGGCGCCTACCGCGATGACTCCCGGCAGCTTGGCCGGGAAGGCCACATCCTTTACGAACCGGTGGGCCAGCGGATCTTCGCTGCCTTTTACCTGGTCCAGTTCTCCCGTGTCGCTGCCCGTCCAGTGATTGCTTTCGTTGCCTGCGGCGGAAACGACGATCACACCTCTCTGCAAGGCATATTGTACCGCCTCTTCCATAACCCGGGAGGAGCTCCCCGAAGTCAGGCTGAGATTAACTATATCCGCTCCGTGATCTACGGCCCAATAAATGCCCTCGGTAATGACGTCCGTTCTTCCGTAGCCTTCGCTGTCGAGAACCTTAACCGGCATAATTTTGGCTCCGGCGGCCACTCCGGCAATTCCGACACCGTTGTCCTTCGGTGCGGCGGCAATCCCCGCCACATTCGTACCGTGACCGTTATCGTCCCGGGTATTCGGCGTGTTGTTGACGAAGTTGTACCCTTCCACGAGACTGCCTTTCAGATCGTCATGGTACGGGTCAACGCCCGTATCGACAACAGCGATCACAACACCCGAGAGCTTGGCATCCGCCGCACCGGTATCCGCGAGATCCGACTGAATCGCCCGGTACCACCACTGCTGCTCCACGTAAGGGTCGTTCGGTACGGAAGCCGCTTTAGCGGGCGAATCCGCCGCACTTGCGGAACCCGTCGTTGTCCGTGCCGCAGCGCTCCGCCCGTCGCCTCCGTTCGGTACGGAAGTTTTCGTCTCGGCGGCCCATACGGGATAAACGGGCTCGACGAAATCAACTTCGGGATCGTTCTCCAGTTCCTCAAGCACGTCCGAAACCGGCTCCGATTTGGGAAATTCCATCGTGACCAAACCTTTCGGTCCTACACGCTGCTTGTATTTCGGACTAGGCGGATCGGGAAGCTCCGCTTTCTTTTCGGGTCCCATCAAACCTTGCACATTCATCGTATCCGCTTTTTCTTTGTATTTGACGATAACCTGGCCGGGCAGCGCTTCCTTCAAAGCCTGCGGTCTTTCGTAACGGGGAGTCGAACCGCTTTTTTTCAGGCCCGCTTGGGACTCCGCTCCGAATGCCGGGACAAACAGACTCAGGGCCAATAGTACGGCAAGCACCAGCAGACTTATTTTTCGCATACAAAAACCTCCAAACCTCACATCGCGATCCTTAATAGGCATTCGCTTCCGGTCCCTGAATTCCTGCCTCATCCCCACTTTTGTAAATAAACGGAATATATGAAAAGGAATCCTTCCTTCATCTCGCTCTAAAACATGCAAATTGTTGTAAAAACCTCATTATGGAGCTATTCTCCCGACGACACGTTCTATCCTGCATAAAAAGTTCTTCCACATCTTCCGATGCACAGGATAAACGGCCGGCACCGGCCCGTCTTCGTCTTACGCGCCGCCGTTTCACGCCGAGTACGGATTCGGCCAGCGGTTGCGGCTTCGCATAACGGCGTTCACCCCCCGCGGGTGCCGCAGGAACACAGTACCGCCGCGCGTAAGCAGCGGACGTCCGGGTCAGCGCCGGCAGCAATACGGCACCGCGGCGTGTAACGTGTGGCGCGGTTGCCCGGGTGAATGCCGGCAACCAAACAGCACTTCGAACCGGCAGTTCGGCATATTTCAGCCGCCCAGCCGGATCGGAAGCACGTATCCGCAGCAGGGAAGTTCTCAAAAGCTGCGAATACCGCCTACAAGAAGCGGACACCGGATCTCTTCCGCTTCCTTTCCGCGCCTCCCTCATCTCCGTAAATATACCGGAATGCCGCCGGGATACTTTCGATTACGTCGCTGGCCAGAACATCCGCAAGGGAGTGGCGTTCCTCCGTCAGCAGACTGGCAGCGAGCCCGTGGATGAACACGGCATTGCTGACGGCCTCCAGAACATCCTCGTGCTGAAGAAGAAACGCCGCCGCGATGCCGGTCAGCACATCGCCGGAGCCGCCCTTGGCCAGTGCGGCGCTGCCCGTCGTGTTGACGTGCTGCGTGCCGTCCGGGGCCGCAACGATCGTGTGCGGCCCCTTCAGGACGACATAGGCGCCGTTCTCGGCCGCAAAGCGGGCGGACACGCCGAACCTGTCGTCCTCCACCGCCGCGGCGGTGCTGCCTGCGAGCCAGGCCATTTCGCCCGGATGCGGCGTCAGCACCGTAGGCTTGGTGCGCTTCCGCAGCAGCGGCAGAAGCTCTGCGGCGTGGAACAGGGCGTCCGCATCCAGCAGGACCGGCACGTCCTGGCGCAGCACCTGTTCCACGACAGCCCGGCCGCCCGCTGTGCGGCCGAGGCCGGGCCCTGCGGCGATGAAGCCGAAGGAGGCGCCGTCCAGCGGCAGCTCGCCCCGGAAGTAACCGTCCTCCGACGGTGAAGGCAGATACATCGCCTCCGGGTAATGCCCCGCCGCAATCGCGTGGATGCAGTCCGGCACCGCCACCGTCACGAGCCCGGCTCCGCTTCGGAGGGCCGCGCGGGATGCGAGCACGACGGCTCCGGGCATCGGCAGGGACCCGCCGGCCACCAGCAGCCTGCCGTGCGTCCCTTTGTGCGAGGACGCTTCCCGGCGCGGCAGAGTCCGCCGCACGTCCGCCAGCGTCCACAGGGCACGGCGGGCAAGGTCTGCGGCGGCGGCCGGCGGGATGCCGATGTCGGCGACGAGCAGCTCGCCGACGTAAGAAGCCGACGGATTCGTGAACGTTCCGAGCTTCGGGTACTGGATGGTCACGGTGGCATCCGCCCGGACGGCCGCTTCGACGGGTCCCCCGTCCGCGGGAACACCGCTCGGGAGATCAATCGCGTAGATCTCCGCGCGCTGCTCGTTGATCTTCCCGATCAGCTTCCGGTACGGCTCGCGGAGAGGGCCGTTCACCCCGATGCCGAGCAGGGCGTCGACAATGGCGTCCGCACGCTCAAGCTCGCGTTCCAGCCCGGCTTCGGAGCCCCTGTAATCGGAAGCGGTATAGCCTGATTTTTCGTAAACGGACAAAGCGGCCGCGGCGGCCCCTCTGATTTTGTCCCTTGGCGGAATCAGCCACAGAGAAACGGGCCGGCCGTGCGCCTTCAGAACTCGGGCAATTACGATTCCGTCCCCGCCGTTGCTTCCCGCCCCGGAAAGCACGACAACCTTCGCCTCCGGCGGAATCCGCTCCAGCAGAAGGGAAGCGGCCGCCCGGCCTGCGCTTTCCATGAGCGTGTCGGCGCTTAATCCGATGAGGTTCACGGTTTGACGGTCGATTTCGTACATTTCTTCGCCTGATACGATTCGCATCGTTTGGACCTCCTTAAACGGGTGGGTTCGGTTCGGAAAAAATCCGGTCTCACTCTCTTATTCTATTTAATCCTCTACTAAACAGTATAAGAGGCTGAATCACAAAATTAAACTTTCGGACAGATCCACGGACTGCCCCGGAAAAAAGGTTTACCTTGACGTTACGGAAAGGTTTACGATGGAGGAAGAGAAAGGGCAATTTCCGGCGCTCGGCCGGTTGAACTACGGGAGGAAACCGCTATGCATATCAAGGAAGCCGCCAAACGGCTGGGAATATCGGCTCGGGCTATCCGCTTTTACGAAGAAAAAGGGCTGGTCGCACCCGGCAAGGAACTCTCCAGCGGTTACCGGTCTTTTACCGAACAAGAAATCTGGAGGCTGCAGACGATCGTCGCCCTGCGCGAATCCGGCATGTCCGTAAGCGATATTCAAGCCGCTCTGGTGCAGGTGGAACGTGGCGGGCACGAGGAACTGCTCCATTATCTCGAGCTGCAGCGCTCGGTCCTCTACGCCCGCATGCTGGAGACCAGGCAAACCCTGCAAACGACCGATCATATGATCGGACTCTTGCAGCGGAGCCGGGGGCTTCCTTTGGAGGAGTTTTACCGGCTGGCCCAGGATTCCCGCGAAGTCCGGGAGCTCCGCAACTGGGAGGACCGCTGGAACTTCGACGAGCTGGCTTCTTCTCACGACGAGCGGGTATGGAGCGGGGATTCGGCCTATCCCGGTTACCGGGAGGCACTGGAACGGACCGTGGAGGAAATCAATCCGGCACCCGGAGAAACGGGGCTTGATCTGGGCACCGGGACCGGCAATCTCGCCGGATTGTTGATGGAACGCGGTGCCGTCATGAACGGAATCGACCAATCCAAGGAAATGCTTCGTATTTGCCGCTCCAAATTTCCGGCCATGACGGCCAAGATCGGCAATTTTCTTGCTATTCCCTACACGGAAGGGCAGTTCGATTTTGTGGTGAGCAGCTTTGCGTTTCACCATTTGTCCGGCAGGCAGCAGCTATTGGCACTGAGCGAAATGGCCAGGGTTCTTAAGCCGCAGGGCCGCATAGCGATTACGGGATTCATAAACAGGAGTCCCGGCGGAAAAGTTCCAGCCGGCAAAGATCGTTTGGGTTCGGCGGCCTGTGAGTTGGATTTTTTGGACTGGTTTGCTCCAAACGGGTTTGAAAGCAAGTGCCTCAAGCTTTCACCCGAGCTTTATCTGGCGGCGGCCCGGCGCGGGTTTGTGTAATATAGGGGCTTCACCAGAAATGCCGGGTCCGGGCTGGCTTTCCGTCTTGTACCGTTAAGCTCCATTTTGTCTACTCCCCCTTGACCTTGCCGCTGCGTTAACGCTTAGGGTATAGAAGGAATCTCATTCCACATTCATTCTTATTACACAAATGGAGGAACGAACCGCATGCCCGACCATACCGACATTTACCGCAATCAGACTCATCTGTATGACCGGATGATCTCCAGACAGCCCGGCTTGGAAGAAAGGATAAAACGTATCCGGCCGTATGAAGGGCTGGATATCGTGGACCTCGGAGCGGGAACGGGCCGCCTGACGGCCGTTTTGGCATCGAAGGCGGCATCGGTCACCGCCCTGGACGCCTCTTCCGGCATGCTGGAGGTCACCGCCTCCAAGCTCCGGCAGGCAGGGCTGACGAACTGGCGCTGCACGGCCGCCGACCACCGCAGTCTCCCTCTGGCGGATGACTCCGCCGATCTTCTCGTCTGCGGCTGGAGCCTCTGCTACCTCGCGGGCCCCGACGTCCCGGACTGGGAAGCAAACGTGGCGCAAGCTCTTGCCGAGATGAGAAGGGTACTGCGTCCCGGAGGAACTCTCATTCTGCTGGAAACGATGGGCACCGGCACTGAGGTTCCGGACCCTCCCGCTTTCCTGAAGCCTTACTATGCGCTGCTGACACAAAAATACGGCTTTGCCCACGAGACGTTCCGTCTGGACTACACCTTTGCCTCCCTGAAGGAAGCCGAAGAAATGGCACGCTTCTTCTTCGGAGATGAGCTGGCGGCGAAAACCGTACGGAACCGCTGGGTCACCCTCCCGGAGTGTGCCGGGATCTGGTGGCTGCATATGCCGGCGGGTACGTAAGCGGGTAACGTTTAGTGCGCCGCTTCTCGCAGCACCCTCCGTTATTCCTAGCACGCTGTTTTCTCTGGTTGTTTCCGGCGGGGGTACCCGGCATGAGCGGCTTGCTTATGACAGCCCTCTCATACTCCATCCGCCCGGCTTCGCGTGCACTAAAAAGCCCTGCAGACGAATTCCGTCTACAGGGCTTGCTTCATTAAAACCGCACGCGCCGAGTCCGGTTCGGCTTGTCCGATTCGCAGCACGCGTCTAACGCAGCAGGTTATCGGACCATGACGCTTCCCGGCTAACACACAACTAGGTCAGCTCGGCGATTCATCCGCCCTAAAGCCCGCTCAGGCTCAACCTTGAGCCCGTTCCGCTACCGCACGGGCGATCCATACGCCCGCCGCTCCCGCCTGGGCCAGTCCCCGCGTTACGCCCGCTCCGTCCCCGCCGCAGTACAAACCGGCGATTTCGGTTTCGAGCTGCTCGGTGAGCTTCGGACGGGCAGAGTAAAATTTCGCCTCCACGCCGTAAAAAAGCGTATGCTCGGACGCGATGCCCGGCGTTACTTTTTCCAGTGCCTCTACCATTTCGACCAGGCTCTTCATCGTATTGTAAGGAAGAACGAGTCCCAGATCGCCGGGAACGGCTTCTTTCAATGTCGGCTCCAGAAATCCTTCCTTGATCCGGCCTTCCGTAGAGCGGCGGCCGCGGATAATGTCGCCGTATTTCTGTACGATGACGCCTCCGTTGGAGAGATCGTTGGCACGTTTGCAAATCTCTCGTGCGTATTCGTTCGGTTTATCAAACGGCTCCGTAAACTGATGCGAGACCAGCAGGGCAAAGTTCGTGTTCCGCGAACCGAGCGCCGGATCTTTGTATGCGTGGCCGTTGGCCGCCATGACGCCGCTGTGATTTTCCACGACAACATGTCCCGAAGGATTGCTGCAGAAGGTGCGGACACGGGTGCCGACCGACGTGTTGAAAATGAATTTGCCTTCGTACAGATGCTTGTTGATTTCCTGCATCACGACATCAGATGTTTCCACGCGGACGCCGACATCGACCTGGTTGTTGTACATTTTCAGGCGGCGCTTGCGCAGAACGTTCGTCAGCCATGCGGACCCGTCGCGGCCCGGCACTACGACCACGGAATCGGCTTCGATCTCTTCCCCGCTGCTGAGCACAATGCCCCGGATCTTATGGCCTTCGGCCGTTTTGCTCGTCAGCAGATCGGCCACTTCCGTTTTGAAACGCATGTCCACTTTTGTTTTCAGGTACGTATTGATCGAACGGAGGATTTCAAGATTCTGCTCCGTCCCGAGATGGCGGACCTGCGCCCGGAGGAGCTTGAGTCCCGCCGCATAGGCACGGTTCTCAATGGAAGACACGACGTCCGTCAGCGGATCGGTCAGCGTCTGCTGTGCCCCGTGCTTCAGGTTGATGTCATCCACATACCGGATGAGATCCAAAACGCGGGATGGCGGCAGATAGTCCGTCAGCCAGCCTCCGAATTCCGTCGTAATGTTGAACTTGCCGTCACTGTAAGCCCCCGCTCCGCCGAAACCTGCGGTAATCGAGCATGCGGGCAGACAGCCCGCGAATTCCTTGCGTCCCGCGGCAGGCGGACACAGCTTGATCTTTTCTTCCAGGATCGGACAGCGGCGGCTGTCGATGTCATGCCCTTTATCTACAAGCAGCACTTTAAGGTGCGGTGTTTTTAATGAAAATTCATAGGCAGCGAATATCCCGGCCGGTCCGGCCCCCACAATAATGACGTCGTAACGGTTGCTCATGATCGTATCCCCCAGTCAGTTATGAAAGGTATCAGGTTTTAAGCCGGGCGCGCAAAAAAATCCCGGCCTTCGAATGGTACGGAAAAACCGTCCATTCGTAGCCAGGAATTTTCGGTTCCTTGTAGAGACCTCTGGCCCGTATTGCCAAAGATATACGAATAGGTAAAACGCAAATTAAGTTGTTGGCGGGGCAATTACCCCTTAAACAGGTTAACGAAATTTATGTTCAAAGTCAACCTAAATCCGATTAAATATTCGGTTTATTTTTTGTAAATGACGATTTCACAAAGAAAAAAATCACTAAAGCGACCAAAACACGAACATTAAAAAGAAAATACAATATAACCGGCCGACAGCCACATCACAATGGCCGACACCTTGCCTAGTACCGCCGTGAACCGGGCGGACCCGCTTGCACGGCCCGTCAGCCAGCCCAGCGCGGCCAGTCCCAAGAACCAGACCCAGGAAACAAGAATACATGCCAGAGTGAACCCCCACTTATGCGTACCGGTATACTGCAGGGAACTCGTCCCGATCACACCTACCGTATCCAGGATGGCATGAGGATTCAGCAGGGAAACCGAAGCGGCGAATGCGATCTGCTTGCGTGCGGGGTAACGTGCCTCATCACCGGCCGCCGGTTCGTTCCCTTCCTCGCGCGAAGCGCTCTTCCACGTTGTCCAGCCCATATAGGCAAGAAATATTACGCCCGCACTCATGAGCAAGGTTTTGATCCACCAGATTTTCAGAACGAGCACGGAAACGCCGAAAACCGCCAAACCGATCAGAACCGTGTCGCAGACCGAAGCGGCCAGAACGGCCGGAAGGGCGCGGGTATATTTTTGGTGCAAAGCCCCTTGGTTGAAAATAAATACGTTCTGCACCCCGAGAGGCAAAATAAGCCCCAAAGCCAGTATCAGGCCGTGCAGGGCAGCCGCAGCCGTCAGCATCATGCCGATTCCTCCATTTCTCCACGGTTAGTCTCTTGTTTACCCTCTTCATGATATAGAAAGATCGCCTTTTGTCTCCATCCATTTGGATGGATCGGGAGCCAACCAAGCGTTATACTGGAACCATCGGACCGCAACCGGCTTAGTACGGAAGCGCGTTTCAGAATCCGCTATTCCCATGAAAGCAGGAACCGTCATGCAGGACAGCAGCTGGAAACCCGACAGGGCTTCTTCCATCCCCTTATCTCTTCAAATCAAGCAGTACATTATAAGCAAAATCGAAAACGGCGAGTGGCCCGTAGGCGTGAAAATCCCGCCTCAGCGGACTATGGCCGCGGTCTTCGAGGTCAACCGCAGCACCGTCGTGGCGGCCATTGACGAGCTGATCGCCGACGGAATTCTGGAGGGACGCAGCGGAAGCGGCACGCGGGTCGTCAACAATTCCTGGACGCTGCTCGCGCCGGCCGCTGCTCCCGACTGGCCCTCCTACGTGCAATCGGGCGTCCACCGGCCTAACCGGGCGATGGTCCGCGAGATCAACCGGGCGGAATTTACACCGGGCATTATCAGGCTGGGAACGGGAGAACTTTCTCCCGACCTTCACCCCCATGAAATGACGAGAAAAGTGCTGGAGAGGCTGCCGGGCCGCATGACTTCGCTCGGCTACGAGGAGCCGAAGGGTCTTCTCCCCCTCCGGGAGAAGGTCAGCGCTTATCTGGGCACAAGCGGCATCCAAGCCTCGCCTTCGTCCATTCTGATCGTCTCGGGAGCTCTGCAGGCGCTCCAGCTCATTTCTCTGGGCCTATCGCCGCCGGGCTCCACCCTGCTGCTGGAGAAGCCGTCCTACTTGTTCTCGCTCCATATGTTCCAATCGGCCGGGGTCCGACTATGCGGCCTTCCTATGGATGAGCGCGGAATAATGGCGGACCGCATCCCGGAGCTGGCCAAACGTACCAAGGGAGCCATGCTCTATACGATCCCGTCTTTTCATAATCCGACCGGCACCCTGATGCCGGAGGAACGGAGAAAAGAGCTGCTTGACGCGTGCGAGAAAGCGCAGCTTCCCGTCATAGAAGATGACGTGTACCGCGAGCTCTGGCTCGACGAGCCCCCGCCTCCGCCCCTGAAAGCGATGGACAGAAGCGGACTGGTCCTCCACCTCGGGAGCCTGTCCAAGACATGGAGTCCCGGCCTGCGCATCGGCTGGGTGGTCGGACCCGAAGCCGTCATCGATCGGCTGGCCGACCTTAAGATGCAGACAGACTACGGCTCCAGCTCACTGTCGCAGTGGGCGGCCGCCGAGCTTCTCTCCGGCGGGTTATATGCGCCGCATCTGGAGACAGTCCGTACGGAAATGCGGAAGCGCCGCAACCGGACCCTGGAGCTGCTGGACAGCGGGTTCAAGGATATCGCTTCCTGGGAGGTTCCTTCGGGAGGCTTTTACATCTGGCTCAAACTGACCCCCTCCCTTTCCATGAGAGAGTTGTTTGAGAAGGGACTTCAGGAAGGCATCCTTCTGAATCCCGGAAGCCTGTACGATCCTCTCCCCGGCCCTTATCTCCGGATTTCGTATTCTTACGCTTCTTTCGAGGATCTGGAAAAGGGACTGCTGAAACTTTCCGTTCTGATCCGCAGGCTTGCCCGCTGAATGAAGCCCGAATGCCGCCTTCAAGGGCGGTTTTGCCTGACCGGACGTCTAAAAACCTTTTTCCCGCAATAGGTTAAGCATGAGACGACATCCGGAAAGGAAGAAGAGCATGACCTCCTTATTTCAGCTTCCCGTGCAGGTAGAAACGGAAACTCTCACATCTCCGGATGTGACGATCTATACGCCGAAACTTTCGGGCCTCGCGAACGCCGCCGCTCAGAAAAAATTGAACGCGGCGTTCTCCGATCTTACGTCTTCACTCGTTTACGAACAGAAGAAATATCAGACCGGTACCCTCCGGGAGATGACGGGGCATTATGAGGTGAAGACGAACGAGAGAGGGCTTCTCAGCCTAATCGCCACCAATTATGCCTATTCGGCTCCCATGGCCCATGGATATACCGTTGCGGAATCTCTTACATGCGATGTGAATTCGGGGAGCTTTTTCACTCTGTCGCAGCTTTTCAAACCCGGATGCGGCTACGTGGAGCTGCTTTCGCAGCACGTAAGGGTCCAGCTTCAGCGGCGGAAACTGCCCCTGCTCCATCCTCCGTTCAAATCCGTCTGGCCCGATCAAAACTTCTATTTGGCGGACAAAGCGCTGGTCCTCTATTTCGATCTTCTTGAAATCACACCGTATTACGTCGGATTTCCCATGTTTCCGGTTTCGGTCTATGATCTGCTGCCCATTGCGGCAGAAGGAGGCCCTCTGGATATCTTGGAGGTAGACGTTACCTAGTAAAAATCCGCACGATAATGAGTCGGTCGGCAGCCTCCAAAAACGGAGGCTGTTTATTTTCGCGTTCCGTTACAAGGAGACAGAGTCCAGGCGTGCACAGCTTTAATCTCTGTCCTTGATTGACGGACAGGGATTTTTTGAGATTTTAGCGTTCAGAAGGGTAATATAAGAGAGCAAGACCATACCCGGGAGGCGATAAATAATGGAAACCAGCTTATACGACAAGCTTGGCGGAAAAGACGTAATCGGCAAGGTCGTGGAGGATTTTTACAAGCGCGTCATGGAGGACGAATCGGTCAATCATTTCTTCCGGGATACGGACATGGCGAAACAGCTGCTCATCAGACGGCCTTCATCAGCTATGCGCTCGGCGGGGCTCCCTACACGGGCAGATCGATGGCCGCGGCCCATACGGGACTTAATCTGCAGCGGGAGCATTTCGACAGCATTGTCCATCACCTGCAGGCCTCATTGCGGCATTTCGGAGTTACGGAGGAAGATATCGGTCAAATCACGGATAAAGTGGGATCCCTGAAAAGCGATATCCTTTACAAATAAAACGGATGCGGGCCCGGCATTTCCCTCCGAACTCCCGTCTGCGGCTCCCTTTATCCCGGCCGCCGCGATATGGTCGAATGGTCGTCTGAATCTTTGTCCTCTTTTCCCGCAGGGACCGGATGTGCTACAATTTGCAAAACGTCTTCACGTGTCAGGATTATTCACATATAGAGAAAACAGGAAGGGGGAAGCAGTGGATGGATATGCGCAAGTACCGTTTGGATGAACCCTCCCAGGGGACATTCAGCGAAGAGCGGGACGAATACGAGCGCGATTACGCCCGTCTTATCCAGTCTCCGGTGTTCCGCCGGCTGCAGGGCAAATCGCAGGTATTCGGTGCGGGGACCGGTGACTATTACCGAACGCGGCTCACCCATTCCATCGAGGTTTCGCAGATTGCCCGCGAGGTTGCCCGGCGTATGAGAAAACAATACGCGTTTTGCATCGGCGGGGAGCATCCCGGATTGATGATCGATCCTGCCGTCGTGGAATGCGCGTCGCTCGCGCACGATTTGGGACATCCTCCGTTCGGCCACAAAGGCGAGGAAGTGCTCAATCATCTCCTCGGGGAGGAGCATGGTCTTTCCTACGAAGGAAACGCGCAGAACTTCAGGATTTTGACGTTTCTGGAGAAGCGGGCCGGCAGCGACAGCGGCCTGGATTTGACGGCCGCCGTGCTTCTGGCCATCAACAAATACCCGTACAGCCTGGAAGAGCCGGGACGGCTCAAGGGCGTGTACGGGATGGAATGGGAGGGCATCCGGCAGCTCCGGGACATGTGGAACATGCCGGAAGGCTGCCCGACGCTGGAAGCCCAGCTGATGGATTTGTGCGACGACATCGCCTATTCCACGCATGATATCGAGGACGGCATCCGTGCCGGCAAAATCCAGATGAACCGCTCCTTCTTCGAAGACGACCGGCTGATCGGGCACCTCGTTCAGGAAATCGTGAACGACCAGGGCAACCTGGAGGTCGGCTGGGAGCAGGTCGACATTGCCGCGATGGTCAAGCAGGTGCTCGCCTCCTACCTCCAGCAGTGGGAGCTCATCTACGCCCAGTGCGACCGGGAAGCCTCGCGCACGCGCCGAGAGATGAAAGCCCGCTGGGTCAGCTCCTTCGCCGGCAAAGTCGGCATCATCGACGACCCGGATAAAGGCTGGAAGCGTGTCACGTTCGTGCGCGAGGGCCGCCAGGACCTTGATCTTCTCCGTACGATGGAGATCATCAAGAAGCTCGCCTGGGTCACGCTAGTCAAGGACTTCCGTGTCCAGCGGCTCCAGAAGCGCAGCGAAATCATCATCCGCCGGCTGTGGGGCAGCTTTAAAGTGCCCGATCACGGGCAGCTTATTATTCCGCCGGACTGGATCGAGAACTACGAGCGCCACCGCTCCGTCTGGTCTTGGCCCCGTCTGGTCGCCGACTATATTTCCGGCATGACCGATGCCTACGCGGAGAAAGTCGCCGCCGAGCTCTACGCGAGCAAATCCGGCTCGATCTACGAAATGGATTGAGGCGGGCCGCCGTTTTTCTGGTATAGGCTGTATATTTATGCAGGCCTGGACGGCAGAACCCTCAGCGGCTGCGGCTCCGGCTTGCCGAAGTAGTAGCCCTGAAACCATTCATACCCCAGATCCCGGAGACATTCCAGATCGTCGCGGTCTTCGATTCCTTCCGCGAGCGCGCGGGAATTAAGCTCCTGGGTCATTCTTGCCACAGCGCGTGCGACGCGCTGTTTTCCTTTGTCCTTACTCACGCCCCGGCAAAATTCAAGCGCCAGCTTCACAACGTCCGGTTCCAGCTCGGAAAGGACCTGCAGGCTGTTAAAACCCGTTCCGACATCATCCAGTGCATAGCGGAAGCCATGTTTTTTGTAAAAAGCCAAGATGCTTCTCAGGTGATTCATGTTGTTGATTTCTTCGCTCTCCACCACTTCGAAAACGATCGATTCGGGATTTACGCCCGTTCTCTCCACCATCTCTACCGTCGATTGAAGACAATGAACGGGATTATAGATGGACGTCGGGAGGAAGTTGATGAAAATCAGCCCGTCATCCAGGCCGCCCGCGTTCCGGACCGCTTCGAGTCGGCACGTACGGTCCAGCGCGAACAGGCGGTCTCTCGCTTTAGCGGCCTGAAACAGCTGAACCGGCGGAATCAGCCCGCCGTCCCGCGCGGTTCCCCGCGAGAGCAGCTCGTAGCCGATAATGGAGCTTTCCACCCCGTCGAAAGAAACGATAGGCTGATAAAAAGTCCGGATGGAGCGGTTAGTAATGATATCGTCAATCCAGTGGGCATCTCGTTCTTCCTTGAAAAATTGGACCGGTTTAAGCTTGTCCAGCCCCTGCAAGGGGTCATGCTTGTCCGCCCGTACGGCCCGGATATTGGCATATTCCAGATGCGCGGTCACGTAATCGACCATGGCGTTGAACAGAGATTCGTGCATCCAATATAGCCGTGAATCGATTTTATCCCACTGATCCGCCGGGTATTCCGGCAAATAGGCATCCAGAAACGCGGAAGTTTCACTTCCGCCAAAATAGACCGTGTAGCCGCGCTCCCCAACGAAGCATTTCGAACAAAAGTTTTGCATGACAAGCGCTCCCTATGTCACATAATGGATGGATTTACGTCTATCTTACTTAATAAACGTTCTAATTTACAACCTTTAAGGATAAAATTTCATTTTATTGAGTATTTCAGGTTTGAAAACGGTTTTTACTTCCTAATTCCCCTGAAATCTCCTTAAGCTGTTTTCGCCGAACTCCCACTCCGGCGTTTTCAGACCGCCTCCTTCTTTAAGCGTGTACCAAGGGCTTTGAGCGGGATCTGCCGGATTCGCCAATATTTGTGTCTCCTGGGCGGGCGTATAGCTTTGCGCCAGCATAAATACGGTGTCCCCCGTCGCCTTATTCACCGCCGTATCCACGACAATGACCGCATGTCCCGGCGATCCCCCCACAATAAACACATCTCCCGGCTTCACATCGCTTTTCTTGACCGGTATCAGCTCTTTTTCCAGCGATAACGTTCCCGCATAGGCGAAAACCACATCCATAAACTTGCGGAATCCCTCCTGGCTGTTATCGGCTCCAGCATTTTTTACCCACGATGCCTGATTTCCATTCATCTTAATCCGATATCCGTTCATCCATTTTGAATATTCGGCCTTAAACCCGTTCACAAAGTTAAAATGAATCTCCCCGTACTGCTTCCGGTCGAATAAATACTGGGCCCGCAGCAGCATGACCGCATCGGCGCACTGATGCAGATCGCGGCTGCCGATCGGAATATCGACTACCGCCTCGTAGACCCCCGGCTTGTTTTTCTCGCGTCCGTCGAACAGATGAACGACCGAACCGTCCGGCTTCAGCTCCAGTCCCCGTAAAAAGGCCGCAAAGCTTCCCGGCTTGGCCTCCGTTCGTTCGTACCCTTTCGGCACTTTGAACCGCTCCTGTAAAGTGGCGCCTTCGGGCAAAACGATGGCGGCGTTCCTTGCGGCTGCCGCACCTTGTTTGCCGGCCTCTTCGGCGGCCTTCTTTGCAGCCATTTCGGGGGAACCGGCCGACTCACACGCGGACGCTCCCAGCGACAGGACAAGCAGGCCGAGCAGTGCGCTTTTTCTCCATTTGTCGGTCTCTGTAAAGGACATATTTATCGACTCCTTTGAACTCTTTTCTTCATTATAATGGATGCTAGAATTTATTTACAAAAGATGAAATGAAATCTAGTCTTTTTACAGTCGTTCCGCCACACCCTGAACTCCAAGCTGAATATTTTCTCACGACCGCCGTTCTTTCCCCTCTTCTAATCCGGCGGCCCTTTACATAGATTTGAAAAACAACTTGAAAATTGGCGCTTGACGTTTAAGAGTTCCGGTAGTACGATACATATCATTAATCCCGACTAAACTTATGAGCATTAAGGGGGAACAGGCTTCATGAATAACAACTTGATTAAAGCTTTCGAGACCAACTGGATTTCCCTGGTTGTTTCTCTGGTTATTATCGTCTTTCTTCATTTCCTGGCCAAAAAACGCGTCAGCTTCGGCTACCGCGTCCTGATCGGTCTCGGTATCGGTCTTATCGTAGGATTTATTTTCAACACCTACAAAATCGACGCCAAAAGCGTCAGCACGATCGGTACGATCTACGTCAATCTCATCAAAATGATGGTGATTCCGCTCGTAGTCGTGCTCGTCATCAACAGCATCGCCGGTCTTTCCAACCTCGGACAGCTCCGCAAAATCGGGCTGAAAACGATCGGGCTGTTCCTGGCGACAACCGGTATCGCCGCTTTGATCGGGCTGCTTGTCGCACTCGTGTTCGATCCGGGTTCCGGTATTCCGCAAGGCACGCTTAAAGATTTCAAACCGAAAGAAATCCCGACGTTCTCCCAGGTTATCCTGGATCTCGTCCCGTCGAATCCTTTCAATGAAATGGCGACCGGCAAAGTCGTTCCGGTTCTGATCTTCGCGATCTTCGTGGCGGTTGCCATCGTTCATATCGGTTCCAAGAAGCCCGACGCCGTCAAGCCCGTGAAGGACCTTATCGCTTCTCTGGCTCAAGTGCTTCATCAGGTGATCAAGTACGTTATCCGCCTGACTCCATACGGCGTATACGCATTGATCGCAGCTATGTCCGCCAAGTACGGCGTGGATACCTTGAAGCCGCTGATCATGCTCATTCTGGCCACGTACACGGCGCTTCTGCTTCACTTCATCATTACGTTCGGCGGTCTGGTTACGTTCGTAGCCAAGGTCAACCCGTTCAAGTTCTTCCGCAAGGCTTACCCGACGATCGCCGTTGCTTTCACTACCCGCAGCAGCTACGCGACACTCCCGGTTAACCTGGAAGTCCTGACGAAAAGACTGCGCGTATCTCCGCGTATCGCCAGTTTCGTGGCTCCGCTCGGCGCGACGATCAACATGAACGGCTGCGGCGGCGTATGGCCTGCTGTCGTTGCGATCTTCGTCGCAGGCGTCTATCACATTCCGCTGAGCGTGTCCGATTACATTCTGATCGTGCTCGTCAGCATGATTTCCTCCGTCGGCGTTGCCGGCGTGCCCGGACCGGCTGCCATCTCGACGACGGTCGTTCTGACCGCTCTCGGCCTGCCGCTCGAAGGTCTCGGCCTCACCCTCGCGATCGACGCGATCGTCGATATGGGCCGTACGGCCATCAACGCTACGGGCACCACGGTGTCCACGCTGATCGTGGCCAACTCCGAAGGAGAATTCGACCGCGCGTCCTTTGACCGCGACGAAGAGGATGAATTGGAATTGAACCCGTCCTAAGCGGGTCGTTAATAAGGGCAGACTCCGGTCTGCTCTTTTTTTATTTGCCCGTACCGCATGAAACCGGGAGAGGACCGGCCTGCATCCGGCCGCTTTTTTTGTCCCGGCCTCTGTTCCCATTCCCTGCTTGCCAAAACCGCCCGGTGTTGTTATCATCGTGATTCCCTGTTTAAATATACAAATGAGGGAGCCTGCGACCGATAATGGGTATGTCTGGGAGGCAGCTAAGCAATACTAACATCAACTCTGTATGGAGACAGGAGACACAGAAACGCTTATGAGAAAAATTGGGTCCATTTACGCCCGTGATATCCGGAACATCGCGACCAATTGGGTGGCCGCTGTCATTATTCTAGGCCTTGTATTCCTTCCCTCGCTTTACGCGTGGTTTAATATCGAGGCTTCCTGGGATCCGTACGGCCAGACCGGAGGCATCGCTATCGCGGTCGCCAACAACGACGAAGGAGCCGCCCTGCGCGGCAAGCAGCTGAACCTGGGGGAAGAGATTGTAGCCTCCCTCAAAAAAAATGAAAAGATCGGCTGGACCTTCGTCGATGAGAAAGAAGCGATGAAAGGCGTCAACCACGGGGATTATTACGCCAGCATCGTCATTCCCGCCGATTTCTCCGCCAAAATCGCCACCGTGCTGACCGATGATCCGCAAAAAGCGGACATTCTCTACTTCGTGAACGAGAAGATCAACGCCGTCTCGCCGAAAATCACGTCCAAGGGAGCCACAGGCGTCATTGACGAAGTCAGCCGCAATTTTATCAAGGTGGCGAACGGAACGATCTTCCAGATCTTCAACGAGGTCGGCGTCGAGCTTGAGAACGAACTGCCGACAATCGAGAAAGTGAAAACACTCGTTTTCAAACTGGAAACAGTGTTTCCCGAGCTCAATCAGGCCGTCGGTGTCGCGCTGGACGATGTACATAAGTCGAATGACATTGTAAAAAAAGCGCAGGACAACCTGCCGATCGTGACCCAGCTCGCCAAAGACGGGGAAGCTTTCACCAACAAGCTGGGCGACTTCCTCGGCAAAGGCTCGGAGGCCGTCGAAGCGCTCGGTCCGAACATCAAGCAGGACCTCCTGCTGCTCCAGCAGACGGCGACGGCCACACAGGAGCTGACCGGCATTCTGCAGGACGCCAACTTCGATCCCGCCGTCGCAAAGGCCGCTCTCGACCGGGCTTCGCAGCGTCTCACGGTTGCCGTTGAGGTGACGGACCGGATGATCGGTTTGTTCGAACAGCTGAATAAGTACACGGGCGGCAAAGTGATGCCGTTCGTGATCGACCGGCTGAAGTCCGTCAAAGACCGCTTCCAGCAGCAGCTGACGACGGTCGGCAAGATCAGGGATGCGATCGACAAAGGCGAGAAACCGGCGCAGGAGCTGATCGACAACCTGAATCGCCTCTCGAAGGAAGCGGCCGGATTTATCGGCGACATTCTGGGCCGGTACGACAGCGAAATTCAGCCGCAAATTCTCCAGGGAATCGCCAAGGCGAAGAAGACCGCCCAGAATGCCCATACCGTGCTGACCGAAGCTGTCAACAGCATCCCGGATCTTCAAAAAATTCTCGGAGACGCGGCGAAGGGACTGGCTCTCGGTGACAAGGAGCTCAAAGAGATCCAGGCCCGGCTGCCGGAGGCAGAGACGAAAATCAAGGATCTGGCCGATAAAATCCGTGCCTTTGAGAAAGAAGGCAACCTGACGGAGCTGATCGACCTTCTGAAAAACAACTTCGAGAAAGAAAGCGAGTTCTTCTCGGAACCGGTCCAGCTCAAAGAAAACAAGCTGTTCCCGATTCCGAATTACGGGTCGGCCATGTCGCCGTTCTTTACGACACTTTCCCTGTGGGTCGGCGCTCTGCTTCTCGTGTCGCTGCTGACAGTTGAAGTGCACGAGCCGGGCTACAAGAGCTACCAGGTGTTTTTCGGCCGTTATTTGACCTTCGGCACGCTGGCCGTTATGCAGTCTCTGATGGTCACGCTGGGCGACATGTTCATCCTGAAAACCTATGTCGTGGACAAATTGTGGTTTGTCTTGTTCGGAATGGTGCTCAGCGCAGTTTTCATGCTTATTGTGTATACGCTCGTCTCCGTATTCGGCAATGTAGGCAAAGCGATGGCCATCGTGCTTCTCGTGCTGCAGCTGGCAGGTTCCGGAGGGACGTTCCCGATCCAGGTGACTCCTCCGTTCTTCCAGGCGATCCACCCGTATCTGCCCTTCACGTACGGAATCAGCATGATGCGGGAAGCCGTCGGCGGCATCCTCTGGGATATTATTATGGAAGATTTGGTTATGATGGCCGTCTATATCGGGATTACCCTGCTTATCGGACTGGCGCTTAAGAAAGTCATCAATAAATCCAGCGCCAAATTCATAAGCCGCGCCAAAGAAAGCAAGCTTATTCATTAGAAGCGGGACCTGCCTCCGGGCAGGTCTTTTTTCATGCATACTCCGGACAGGCCTTTTCATGTGTGCTAGGGCAGCACATTTTTCATGTATGCTCCGGGCAGTCCATTTTCAAGGATTCTGTCCATTGACCCGTCCCGGAAATGTCCGTACACTAATGTTTAGCCGACTAACTAATAAAGGAGGAGCCCGCAGTCATTATGGACATCTATCAATCGGATTCCGTCCTGCAGATCCTGTCACGGGTCTTCAAGCTGCACCGCCGCCACCTGCACGAGCTGCTCCAGGAGTACGAGGTTTATCCGGGGCAGCCGCCCCTGCTCATCCGCTTGTCCGAGAAAGACGGCCAGAGCCAGCACGAACTGGCCGCTCAACTGCGCGTAAAGCCTGCCACGCTTACCGTCATGATTACCCGGATGGAGAAAACCGGACTTCTCCGGCGCGGAACCGATAGCAGGGATCAACGGGTATCGCGTGTGTATCTGACGGATAAGGGGCATCAGGCAACGACCGCCGTCAAGCAGGCTCTCCGCGAAATCGAGGAAACATGCCTGAAGGGCTTTCTGACGGAAGAGAAGCTTCTTTTCCGCCGTCTTCTGCTCCAAATGTATGAAAACTTGAAAGATATCGAGGAACAAATCGATTAGCCGGCAAATTAAAAGGAGGTGACCGCTCTGTTTGCTTTGAGCCGATATTTAAAACCTTACTGGAAGGCGGCCGTACTCGCTCCGCTTCTCATGATTCTTGAAGTTTACATGGATCTGCTTCAGCCCAAGCTGATGGCCGACATCGTCAATCAAGGCGTCGTGGCCGGGGATCTCGACACAATAAGAAACAAAGGGCTGCTTATGCTCGGCGTGGCCTTGGTCGGTCTGATCGGCGGAGCCGGATGCACCGTATACTCCAGCATCGCTTCGCAAAATTTCGGTGCCGATCTGAGGGACGATCTTTTCCGGAAAACCCAGACATTCTCTTTCCGGAATCTGGACAAGTTTAAATCGGGGTCGCTCATTACGCGGCTGACGGGAGACATCGTGCAGGTCCAGACCCTGGTTCAGATGACCCTGAGGGTTCTCGTCAGGGCGCCTTTTCTCGCCATAGGCGGCGTCATTATGTCGTTTATGCTGAATCCGCGGCTTGCTTTGATCCTGGCTGCGGCCATTCCCGTTCTTTTTCTCGTGCTGTACTTGCTCATCCGCGTGTCCCAGCCTCTCTTCTTGAAGGTTCAGGAGAAGCTAGACGGGGTGAACACGGTCCTCCAGGAAAATCTGAGCGGCATTCGTGTGGTGAAAGCCTTCGTGCGATCGGACTTCGAGCGCAAACGCTTCGGCGAAGCAAACCGGGATTTCACGGATATCGCCCTGAAAGCGGCGCGGACGATCGCTTTGAACGCCCCCGTTATGACGTTCATCATGAACGTCAGTCTGGTAGCCGTGCTCTGGTACGGCGGCGCCCAGACGTGGAATCTTTCTTTTCCCGTGGGAGACCTTATCGCTTTTCTTAACTATGTGACCCAGGTTCTCACTTCCCTGCTTACCGTAGGCATGATGATGATGTTTGTCACGAGAGCGAGAGCTTCCGCCGGGCGTATCAATGAAGTGTTCGAGGCGCAGCCGGAAATCGCGGACAAACCGGACGCTTCCGCCGATGCCGTCGCTGCGGGCCGTGTCGTCTTCGACCGCGTTTCTTTCGCTTACGACGAAGACGGCCGGGAGCTCGCCCTCAGCGACATCAGTTTCACGGTCGAACCCGGCCGGACGCTGGCCATTCTGGGAGCGACGGGCTCGGGCAAGACTTCCCTCGTCCATCTCATCCCGCGGCTGTACGACCCGACGGCCGGACGCGTCCTTATTGACGGAACCGACGTCAAGGACATCGCTCTGGAGCACCTGCGCAGCCGTGTAGGCATGGTGCTCCAGCAGGCGATTCTGTTCAGCGGCACCATCCGCGAAAATATTTCCTACGGCAAGCCGGACGCCACGCAGGAAGAAATCGAGGCGGCAGCCCGCGCAGCCGAAATCCACGCCTTCATCACCGGTCTGCCGGAAGGCTACGACACCCTGCTTGGCCAGAGAGGCGTCAATCTCTCCGGGGGCCAGAAGCAGCGCATCTCGATCGCCCGCGCTCTGCTGATTCGACCCGCTGTTCTCATCCTCGACGATTCTACGAGCGCGGTGGACTTGGCGACCGAGGCCCGTATCCAGCAGGCGCTGAAGGAAAGGATGGCGGACAGTACACGCCTGCTTATCGCGCAGCGCATCTCATCGGTCGTCGACGCCGATCAGATTCTCGTGCTGGAAGACGGCCGTATCGCCGCAAGCGGCACCCACGCCGAGCTGCTCGCCGGCAGTCCCGTTTACCGCGACATTTACAAATCCCAGCAAGGAAGGGAGGAAGTCATCCATGGCGGATAAACCCCAGAATAACGGCTCCTCCGCACCGCAGCCCCCAATGGGCTTAGGCGGACCTGGCGGCCGGGGTCCGGGTCCCGGAGGCCCGCCCATGACGCAGAAAGTACGCGCCAAGAACACGGGCGCCACACTCGGCAGGCTGAGCCGGTATCTCGGACGCCAGCGCAAGGGACTGGCGGCTGTCGTCATCCTGACCGTGCTCACTGCCGGTGCCGGGCTGATCGCCCCTTACCTGCTCGGGCGGGCCGTGGACGACTACATTCTGCCCCGGGATTACGGCGGCCTTCTGAGGCTCTGCCTTCTTCTGCTCGGCATCTATCTGTTCAGCTCCGTGATGAACTGGTTTCAGGCCTACGTGATGGCTGCCGTCTCACAGCGTACCGTGCAGAACCTGCGCCATGACTTGTTCGCCCATCTTCAGAAGCTGCCGCTGAATTTTTTCGACACCCGGACGCATGGAGAGCTGATGAGCCGCACGACCAATGATATCGAGAACGTTTCGAACACGTTAAATCAAAGTGTCATTCAGCTTATGACCAGTGTGGTCACAATTGCAGGCTCGCTTGTGCTTATGCTGACCATGAACATCTGGCTCACGCTGGTTACGCTGCTTTCCGTTCCGGTGACCATTTATTTAACCGGGCAAATCTCCCGGAGGACCCGCACTCATTTCAAGGGCCAGCAGAAAAGCCTGGGAGAGCTGAACGGGTTTATCCAGGAAACGATATCGGGCCAGAAAGTCGTTCAAGTGCTCCGCCGGGAGCGCCAGACAGCCGAACGTTTCAAGGAAATCAACGGCGAGCTGCGGGAGGCCGGGACGAAGGCCCAGATTTACTCGGGCATGGTAGGCCCTTTCAACAACGTGGTCAATAACTTCAGCTTCGCTCTTATCGCCGCAATCGGCGGATGGCTCGTAATCAGAGGCTGGACGACTCTCGGGGTCATCGTCAGCTTCCTTAATTATTCCAAGCAGTTCACCCGCCCGATCAACGATCTGGCGAATCAGTACAACCTGATCCAGTCCGGGATTGCCGGCGCCGAACGGGTATTCGAAGTACTCGATGCCAAGACGGAGTACCCCGGAATCCCTCAATCTAAAAAGGACAATGACGCTGACGGGCCTCCTTTGAAAGTCGCGGGTGAAGTCGTTTTCGAAGATGTCTCCTTCTCTTACAAGCCGGGTTCCCCGATTCTTTCGGATATCTCCTTTACCGCGAAGCCGGGGGATACGATCGCTCTCGTAGGACCGACCGGAGCCGGCAAAACGACCATCGTCAACCTGCTCACCCGGTTCTACGAGATTGACGGAGGAGCTGTCCGGATCGACGGAACCGATATCCGGGAGCTCGACAAGGACAGCCTCCGCGGCCAGCTCGGCATCGTTCTCCAGGACGCCTATCTGTTCTCGGACACGCTCCGCGAGAACATCCGGTACGGCCGGCTCGACGCCACCGACGAGGAAGTGGAGGCTGCGGCCAGACTGGCGAACGCCGACGGCTTCATCCGCAAGCTTCCTCACGGCTACGACACGCCGATGTCCTCCGAAGGCGGCAATCTCAGCCACGGCCAGCGGCAGCTGATCACGATTGCCCGCGCCATTCTCGCCGATCCGGCCATCCTCGTTCTCGACGAAGCTACCAGCAGCGTCGATACCCGGACGGAGATGCATATCCAGGAGGCGATGAATCTGCTCATGAAAGGGCGGACCAGCTTCGTCATTGCGCACCGCCTCAGCACGATACGCGACGCCGACCTTATCCTTGTCCTGAACGGCGGTAAGATCCTTGAGCGCGGAACGCATGATGAGCTTTTGGCCGCCGGAGGATTCTATTACGAGCTGTACAGCAGCCAATTCCGCGAAGTGGGTTAACCGCAAGCACGCCAAAACGACAAAAACCCCGGGTTCGCTTATTAGAGCGAATCCGGGGTTTTTTCTATATTTTCTGCCGCGGGAATGAGAATCGTTTCTCAACATCACCCCGTAACGGGTGAAGCTTCTTCGGCTGTATCCGTTCACTACGGTCACGGGCCGTCTGCCCGCTTTTTGCCCGCTAGCTGCCGTTAATCGTCGATACGCGCCACTTCAAGCTTCAGGTACCGGTTCTTCTCCCGCTCCAGCACGGTAAACTTCACGTTCTCGTAAGTCAGGGATTCCCCTTCGGAAAGGTCGTCACGGTGTCCGTACAGCCACCCTCCGATCGTATCCCATCTTTCGGTTTCAAGATCCACAAGCAGGCGGTCGTTTACGATAGGCACGGAAACTTTGCCGTCCAATACGAGATGGCCCTCGCCTTTTACGAGAATCTCCGGCTCTTCCTTCATATCGAATTCGTCCCGAATTTCGCCGACGATCTCCTCCAGAATGTCCTCAATCGTAACCATCCCCGAGGTGCCGCCGTATTCATCGATAAGAATGGCGATATGCGTGCCTTCCTTCTGCATCCTTTTCAGGAGTGCATTGACGGGAACGACTTCGGAAACCGCCATAACCGGCTGGATGAGCGTGGTGACATCAAGCTCCTCGTCATCCTCGTAAGCCAGGAAGAATTTCTTCGTATTCACAATCCCGATTACGTTATCCTTGCTCTCTTCGACAACGGGAAAACGGGTATACTGCTGTTCTTTGATAATCGCCAGATTCTCTTCCCTGGTCTTGTTCGCGTACAGGCAGATCATGTCGGTGCGGGGCACCATAATATCTTTAGCCAGCATATTGTCAAAAGCGAAGATACGGCTGACATAGCCGTACTCGGCCTGGTTAATTTTACCGCTTTCATAACTTTCGTTAATAATAATCTGAAGCTCTTCTTCCGAGTGCGCTTCCTCATGCTCCGATGCCGGCTTAATGCCGAAAAGCTTCACGAGCTGGTTGGCGGAACCGTTAAGCACCCAGATAAAAGGATACATGACTTTGTTAAACCAGATGATCGGACGAGCAGTCAGCAGCGCCACAGCCTCCGTTTTGCGGATAGCGATCGTTTTCGGAGCCAGTTCCCCGATTACGACGTGAAGGAAGGTAATAATAACGAACGCGATAAGAAACGAAAGCAGTCCGGTTAACGATTCATGCAGATGCAGAGATTCGAAAACGGGATGCAAAATTTTCTCGACCGTCGGTTCACCCAACCAGCCTAAACCCAGAGACGTAATGGTAATGCCGAGCTGACACGCGGACAAATATCCGTCCAGATTGGCAAGCACCTGCTTCACGGCTCTCGCGTTGCTTTTGCCTTCGGCGATCAACTGATCCACCCGGCTGCCCCGGAGCCGTACGACGGCGAATTCCACTGCCACGAAAAACGCGGAGAGTCCAATCAATAAAGCAATCATAAAAAGGTTTAACAAATAACTGTCACTTTCCATTTCGGTAATCTACTCCCTTAATATAAAGATAACCATTCATTACGTGGACTCTAGCCTTATGGTTTCATTTCCTGGGCTTAAAAAAACAGATTTTTTTCGCCAATATATTGAAGAGCGGAAGCTGGACAAGACCTTCTGGAAAGTTATAGGATGAATAGGAATGACTTCAAAATAGAGAACTGTTATTTCGGATAAAGGATTGGTTTAAGGATGAAAAAATACATTTTTATGCTGACTTCTACGCTCCTTCTGCTGGCGAGCTGCGATAGTGCGGGCACGGGAGAGAAAATTAATACCGCGGGACCCCCGGTTTCTCCGGTCGTAACACCCTCGTCAGGAGCTGGCAAAACGTCCGCAGCCGTTACGCCTTCATCCGGTACGGCGGGTACGACTGTGCCCGTCTCAACGCCCGTCAAGCTTCCCACCGTATCTCCGGTTTCTTCCAACCCTGCGAAACCACCGACTCAAGAGGAGAAGGGCAAGTCCGGAACACTTGCGGACGCCAGCGGATCTATAGGCGGCGATGGTATGGCGGCCTTCGATTTTAAAGCCGGGGACGGCTTTCAGTTTTATCTGGAGAACAAAGGCACCCAACGCCTGTTTTATCGCGTGAACTACCCGAACGGGCAAAATCAGGTAGAGAGGACGATTCTTCAACCCGGAGAGTCACATTCCTTTACTTTTCAAAAAAGCAGTCAAGATCTGCCGGGAGTACACGGGGTTTATACGGTTTACATGTACAACGATGACGGATCAACTATTGACTACAACCTAGTGGTACGTGGTTTAAATGAATAAAAGAACCTCCGGACCGCTTCAATAGAGCGAATCCGGAGGTTCTTTTCAATTTTCCATTCGTTTAATGCAGGCTGCGTGAAGCCGAGTCGGCGCTGTAAGAAGCGTCTTCTCCACGTTCTTTGCGGCCCATAAACGGCCACCAGTTGGCCGGACCGAACATCCGCACCATGACCGGAATAAACAGCGGCAGCATGATAAGCGCGTACAGGAACAGTCCGCACAATACAATCGTGGCGATTTGCAGCAGGGACATGACGCCCGACGGCAGCATCGCCGCGAACGTTCCGCCCAGGATGAGGGCGGCGGACATAATGACCGTCCCCATGTTTTTCATCGCTTCCAGAATCGCCTGCTGCGGAGACAGATGGCGGTATTCCTTGAACCGGTCCATGAGGAAAATGCTGTAGTCGATTCCGAGCGCCATCAGCATCACGAAACCGAAGAACGGAACGGCCCAGGAAATACCTGAGTATCCGAGCATCCGCACGAAAATCACTTCCGTAATCGCCATGGACGTGTAGTACGTCAGAAGCAGCGATAGAATCAGATAAATCGGAATGACGATCGAGCGGAACAAGACGATCAGAATAAGCGCGATTCCGATCAGCATGAGCATCGCGGTACGCGAATAATCCGCTGCGGAGATGTTTTTCAAATCGTTGTTCATGCTCGTGACGCCGTCAACGGCATAAGTCGCATTCTGGAGCGGCGTGCCTTTGACGGCGCGATCCACGGCTGCCGTAAGCTCGCCGGACTGCTCCAGCGTCTCGACTTCGTACGGGTTGCCCTCGAAGATGACTTCGAACTTCGCGATTTTGCGGTCCTTGGACATGTACGCGTCGAGCGAAGGCTGGAAGTCCGCCCCGGAGATAACGTCCTGCGGCATAAACCAGCCGCTGATCTGCTTATTCGGCGCGGCCGAAAGTTCCTTCAGGTAGTCCTGCGCGGATTTCAGACCGCCGGACACCTGCGACAAGCCGTTTACGCTCTTGTCGAGGCCGCCCGTCAGCTCGCCGAGCTGACCGTTGAGCTGGGCGAAGCCCTGCTGCAGCTCCTGCTGCCCGCTGCTCAGCTTGTCGAAGCCCTTGGTCAGCTCCGGCAGCTTCGCCACGATCTGGCCCTGGCCGTCGGCCGCCTGATCGATGCCCGCCTGCAGCTTGGCGATGCCGTCGGAGAGCTGAGCCAGCCCCTGCGCCAGCGCGGCCTGGCCGCCCGCGGCTTTCTCGAAGCCGGCGTTGGCCTGCTGAAGGCCCTGGCTGGCTCCGGCAAGCTGCTGGTTCAGCTGCTTCAGCCCTTCGCCGAGCTGCGCCGCGCCCGTCTGAAGCTGGCTCACCGCGCCCTGCGTCTTGAGGAAGTCGGGGTCCGACTTCAGCTCGGGGTACTTCTGCGCGAGACCGCCCAGCCCCTGGCCGACGTCGCCGAGCCCTTGGGCCAGGCCGGAAGCCTGCGAGGCGACGTCGCCGTAAGCTTTGGTCAGCTGGCCGAGGCCGCCGCCGACCTGCTTGTAACCGGCAAGCAGATCATTGCTCGCCGCCGCGAGCTGATCCGCGCTTGCCTTGGCCTGCGCGAGCCCCGCGCGGAGCTCTCCCGCACCGGCGGAGCCGCTTCGCAGGCCCGCCTCCAGGCGCTCCAGCCCGTCGCCGAGCTGAACGACGCCCGTCTTGAGGGCGTTCGTGCCGTCGACCAGCTGCTTCGCGCCGTCCGCGGCCTCGTTCAGCTTCGGCGCATTGGCGCTGAGCGCACTGCTTGCTTCGGAGAGGCCTTTGCCGATCTCTCCGAGGCCGTCGCCGCTTTGGCCGATGCCGCCTTCAAGCTTGTCGACCTGATTGGCTACCTGCAGATCGTCAAGCGGCTCTCCCGTCGGACGGGTTACGCTGCGGACGCTCTTCACGCCGTCGACCTTCGCGAGCTCGCGCGTGATCTGCTCGACGGCCGCCAGCCCTTCCGAATTGTCGAGCGGCTTGTCGGTTTTCACGACGACCGTCGAAGGAAGCGTATCTCCGGGGCCGAAGCTGGAGGAGATCAGGTTAAACGCTTTGACCGAATCGTATTTTTCCCCGATTTCATCCAGGGAGTTGAACGAGGTCGATCCCTTGTACGCGACAAGGAAAGGAACGATAATCACCGCGAGAATCACCAGGGACCAGAGCGGCTTTTTTAACGAGAAAGAACCTACGGCGCCCCACAGACGGCTCGGTTTATGCTCCAGGGAGCCTTTGGCCGGCCAGAAAATCACTTTGCCCAGAACGGCCATAAAGAACGGCACGAGCGTAACCAGCGCCAGCAGCATCACGGCTACGCCGACCGCAACGGCAACCGCCGAACGGTACAGAACGAAGGTCGAGAGACCGATGGAAGCGAATCCGACCAGAACCGCCAGACCCGAGAAAAACACGGTCCGTCCCGCCGTACGGTACGTGGCGAGGATCGCCTCCGTTTTATCTCCCGAATGGGCAAGCTCTTCCTTGAACCGGGAGATCAGCAGAATGCAGTAGTCGGTCCCGATCCCGAATAAGACGGCGACGAGGAAGATCTGCGTAAAGTTCGACAGCGGAAAATCCGCATACTTCACGAGAAAAGCCACGACGGATTGCGAAACCAGGTAGCTGAAGCCCACCGTCAGAAGCGGAATAAAAGGCGCCACCGCCGAGCGGAATACTATAAACAGGATGGCCAGAATGAAAATAACGGTAATATACTCCGTTTTCTTGAGCCCGTCCTGAGAGCTTGCCATTACATCCTCCTGGATCAGCCAGTTTCCGGTGTAATAGTGCTCCACCTTAATGTCGGAAACGGTACTGTACAGCGCATCGCGGATTTCTTTGGCTTCCCGGCCGTCTTTGGCCGTATTCACCAGTACGAGCACGGTTTTCCCGTCCGCGGACACCATCTGCTTTTCCAGTTCCTTATTGTCAAAATGCGTCATCACGCTCGTAACGCCCGCGGAATCCTTGGCGTTCTTAAGCTTGTCGACTCCCCGCTTGACTTCGTCAAGCTGAGCTTGCGTCAGTTTCTCCGTGCCGTGAAATACCAGCACTGACGATTCTTCTCCCTCCGCTTCGGGAGAGCCTTTCTTCATTTCCTCGATCAGTTTGGAGGCCTTCGTGGAGGAATACCCTTCCGGTACGGTAATCTGGCCTTTCTCCCGGACCAGCGATTCCATATTCGGCGCAGTGAGCATCAGCCCCGCCGCCACGGCGATCCACAGTACCAATATAAGCCATCTGAGCTTCAGTACGGTTCTCATCCCTTGTGTCTGCTCCCCTCATCCGTCTGCATCAAGACGTTCGCAAGTTTTTCAAAGGTCTCTATAAACATTATTGCTTCCTGCCCGTCAAAATGTTTGATAACGCCCGCCAGCAGCTCCTGAATACGGAATCGCATCTCGTTGACGGCCGCCGTTCCTTTGTCGGTGAGCGCCAAATAAGTCACTCTGCGGTCCTTCTCGTCCGGAAGCCGGGTAATGAGCTCCTTGTCGACAAGCCGGGTGATAATCGCGGTAATGGAGCTTTTGCCCACGCAAAAAATGTCCGCCAGCTCGGAGGACGTGCATTTATCCCGGCTCTGCATATAACGAAGGGTAGAATACTGCTCCTGAGTCAGCTCTTCCGGCATCCGGTCCTTGATCATGGCGTTGAGCCGCCGGTTTACCGTGAAGGACGTGCTCTCGTATCTGTCGATAATTTGTGCCAGCAATGTTTCGTCCATAATAACTCCTTTCCTGTGGGTCTGCGCTGTGTTCTACATAGTTCTACAATCATATAGTTCACCTGTAGAATTATTTAATGAAAGAACTATAACAAATATTGCCTGCCTCGTCAACAAAAGCCCGGGTGAAGGGCCGCCGGGGGGCCATCCTTATTTTAGCCGGCGAAAAAAGACCCCTCACCCGAAAGGCATCTGTATGACAGGCCTTTTCCGGGCAAAGAGTCTCTATCCCGCCTTTATTTCATAAAGGTCATTTCGTTCTAGCGATATGTTTTATCCATGCTCTCCGTCATTGCTCTCTATCAATGCTCTCTATCAATGCTCTCTATCAATGCTCTCTATCATTGCTCTCTATCATTGCTTCCAATTCATGCGATCTATCAGCGGACAAGCTCAGGGGTTTTCTCGTCAATCGGCACGACGGCGTCATGCAGATCCCTCTCCAGCTCCGCCGTATAAGCGGCGCGCTGCTCCTCCGTCCAGTTGAAACGGGACGCCATGTAATGGATCACCGGCTCTTTCCACGTTCTCACCCACTTGATGTTGAAAAACACCGCGCCCGTCCGGCGGACAAAGAAGTCCGAGGGCTTGACGGTCATCTCCTGCTCTATCGAATATACGAGCGTACCGAACAGCGAGGCCGGTATCCGGAACGCCTCCGCTTCTTCCCGTTTCGTGTCGATCAGACGGTAAACCTTGTCGATGTTGGAGCCGTAGCGCTGGGCAAGCAGACGGGCTTCCATCACCGTCAGGCCGAGCTTCTGCCCGTCCGCGACTTTCTGCTCCACAAACTGCGGGTAGCGGGCGGAACCGCCAACATCGCCGCCCGAGATGGGGAGCGTTCTCGTCTGGCATTCGGACACCTGGACGCCCCCTGCTTCCTGAAGCTGGCGGACGACCAGGTCCACGACGGTTTCGGCCATTTTCCGGTACCCGGTCAGTTTGCCGCCCGCAATGGAGATCAGGCCGGAGTCCGAAACAAATATCTCGTCCTTGCGAGAGATCTCCGACGGGTCCTTGCCCTCCTGATGGATGAGCGGACGAAGCCCCGCCCAGCTGGACTCGACGTCCTGCTCCGTCAGCCGGAGGGTCGGGAACATCTCGTTGGCCGCACGGATGATATACGTCCGGTCCTCCGTAGTCATGACAGGATGAGCGATGTCCTCCTTATAGTTCGTATCGGTCGTGCCGATGTAGGTTTTGCCGTCTCTCGGAATGGCAAACAGCATCCGGCCGTCCGGCGTATCGAAGTAAATCGCCTGCCGCAGCGGGAACCGCTCCCCGTCGAAGACAAGGTGAACGCCCTTCGTCAGACGGAGCGTTTTCCCTTTCTTCGAGCCGTCGCGCTCGCGGAGAGTGTCCACCCATGGCCCGGCCGCATTGACGATCCGCTTCGCCCGGATCAGATGCGTTTCGCCGGACAGCTGGTCGGCTACGCGCACGCCGGTTACCCGTCCGTTTTCGTACTCGAAAGCTTCCACTTTCGCATAAGACACGGCCTGCACGCCGAACTCGACGGCCTTCTTCATCACTTCGATCGTCAGCCGCGCGTCGTCCGTGCGGTATTCGACATAGTAGCCGCCGCCTTTTAGGTGCTTCTCCTTGAGCAGCGGCTCTTTATCCAGCGTTTCCTGCGGGCTCAGCATGCTGCGGCGCTCGCTCTTCTTCACGCCGGCCAAGAAATCGTATACCCGCAGACCGATGGACGTCGAGAAGGCTCCGAACGTTCCGCCCTGATAGAAGGGCAGCAGCATCCATTCGGGCGTCGTTACGTGCGGGCCGTTCTCGTATACGATGGCCCGCTCCTTGCCGACCTCCGCCACAACCTTGACTTCCAGCTGCTTCAGGTAACGCAGCCCTCCGTGGACAAGCTTGGTCGAGCGGCTCGAAGTGCCCTGCGCAAAGTCCTGCATATCGACCAGCGCCGTTTTCAGTCCTCGGGACTGGGCATCCAGTGCGATTCCCGCCCCCGTAATGCCTCCTCCGATCACGAGAACGTCAAATATCCGGTCTTCCATTCTCCAAAGGCTTTCTTTTCTTGTATCTCCCGAAAAAGCTGTGTCCATGTTGCTCTCCCCTCTGAGATAAACAAAAAAACCACAAACATGCCGGCTACGTCTGAACGTAACGGCTGTCGTGGTTTCTCCTGATCTCCAACCAAATGTATGAACTTATACGATCATTTTACCATATACCTTGAAAACTTGAAAGCAATGCCGAGCAAAACGGGCTCACGCCTGATAGTGTTTCCAGAGCGAGCTGTCCGAGGTCGTCACGGCCATGGCTCCCGCCTCCAGCGCGTTCTCGACATCGCTTACGGTCCGGATCAAGCCCCCTGCAACGATCGGAATGCCGGTGGCTTCCCCGACCTCCTTGATAATGTGGGGCATGACTCCCGGAAGGACCTCAATGTAATCCGGCTTCGTCCTCTCCAGAAGCGTGTAGCTTTTGCGCAGGGCGCTGGAGTCTAGGAGAAACAGGCGCTGGATCGCCAGCAGGCCGTTCTCCTTCGTCTTCATGATGACGCTCGCACGCGTTGAAATCAGGCCCGTGGGCTTGATGTATTGGCAGAGGTACTCCGTCGCGTACTCGTCGTTTTTCAGCCCCTCCACAAGGTCCACGTGCAGAAGCGGCTTTTTGCCATGGGATTTCGCCAGGTCCACAAGGCTTTTCAGCATGCCGATATGGCAGTCGAGCAGCACGATGTACTGGAACGGAGACGTCAGCAGCTTCTCCAGATCCTTGATTTTGCGAACAGCGGGCAGAACCCTCTGGTTGTTAAACGACATAGGCTTAGCTCCTTTGCTGCGGACTTACGAGCTGATCGTTTCGACCTCGACGGCCACCACGTCCGTGATGTGCTTGATCTTCGAGTAAATGACCGTGGTCCGGTGCTTCTCCGGCGCGGAAACGACCAGCTGGATTTGCCTCAGTTCGTCCTTCAAGTCCTTGATCTTGATGTGCTTAACTTTCAGGAACTCCTGATGAAGCTCGTCGATAACATAGGACAAGTCGGCGCCGGGGCTTACAATAATGAGAATGGCCAGGTTCCGCTCGCTCAGCTTGCGGGGTCCGAACCATTTGAAGAAGAGCGGGATCAGGTTGATCGCCATAATGATCAGCACGACCGCCGTCGCCGCTTCCTTGTAAAAGCCCGCGCCCGCGGCGATGCCGAGCGCCGAAGCCGCCCATACCATCGCCGCGGTTGTCAGGCCGGAGATGATCTCGTTGCTGCGCCGCAGAATAACCCCTGCGCCGATAAAACCGACGCCGCTGATAATCTGCGCGGCCAGACGCATCGGGTCCATAGTCGTCGTCCCGGGAATGGCATACTTATGGACGGATTCAATGGACACGATGGTGATAAGACAGCTGGCCACCGAGATGACCATACTTGTCTTGAGGCCCAGCGGTTTATGCTTGAGCTGGCGGTCGATCCCGATAAAGGCTCCGAGAATCAGCGCCATAAAAAGCTTTTGAAGAAATACGTAACTCATGCTGTGCTCACTCCGCCGCTCCGCCTTGGAGCAAATCTTTCAGTCGGCCGGGATAGTTGGTGATGATCCCGGACACCCCTTTGTCCGTCAATTCTTTTAAATCTTGGATTTCGTTCGCCGTGTACGGATACACTTGGAGTCCGTTCTCTACCGCCTTCACGACGTCTTCCGCGTCAATCGCCTTGTAATGGGGATGCAGGGAATACACTTCCACATCGAAGCTGCGCGCGTAAGCGGTCGGGTCAAGCAGGTTGTTGGCATACAGCAGACCGATTTTCGCCTTGGGCTCGATCAGCTTGAGGCGTCTGAGGCATTTGTGATCGAAAGAAGAAGTCACCACGTTGTCGATCCGCCCGCGTTCGTTCAGAAAATCCGCCAGCTTCTGTTCCATGCCGTTACCGGGCGCCTTGATCTCGACATTGATCATGATCGAGTCGGGAACCAGATCGAATACTTCCCCCAAAGTGGGCACTTTCTCCCCTTTGTAGGCTTCCGAGTACCAGGCGCCCGCATCGGCTTCTTTAATCTCGGCCAGCGTTTTCTCCGCGATGGCTCCCTGTCTGTCCGTGGTCCGGTCCAGCGTATGGTCATGGATCACGATCAATTCACCGTCGGCGGACAGATGGACGTCAAGCTCAATGCCCTCGCAGCCCTGCTCAAGCCCAAGCTTAAAAGCGCCGAGCGTATTTTCGGGCGCCATCCCTTTGGCACCGCGATGCGCGATAATCATCGGTTTGTTAGCTGTCATGATAAATTCCCTACTCCCTCCGAAGCGTCGTTGTGGTGCGAATCCCGGACGTATTCCGGCCGTCTTCCTAAGTGTACTTCTCTTTCCCGGATAAAATATCCTTTCGCAGGCGTTTCCATACGGTTTTACAAAATCGTTAAACTGCCGGCGCCGAATAGAAAAAACACATAAGCCACCTGTCGCTAGACAAGCAACTTATGTGAGTCTCCTGTTCTCCGTCACATAGTATTTACTTGTACCCTATCATAGTTCGGTCCGCTGCATCTGTCAACGGAATTCCGGCCTGTTTTTAACAAACAATTGGAAATCGCCCGGATTTTATCCCGTCTTTTTACTTCACGGTTTTGTTGTACTTCTCGATCTTCGATGTAATGTCTTTCGCGGCCGCATCCAAGGCCTCCTTCGGAGACTTCTTGTTGTTGAGCACTTCCTCGATCGCCCCTTCGACAATCTGTCTGGCTTCCGGGAATACGCCCATAACGGCGCCCTGGGTAGCCGTGTTCAGCTTCGTCTGGTGCAGCTGATCGACAGCGGTCTGGAACTGCGGGAAGTTTTTCATGTTGTCCTTGACGCTCTGCTCGTCGTACGCCTTCTTCGTGATCGGGAAGTAGCCGGTGTTGATGTGCCAGTACGCCTGCTCTTTGGGCGAAGTCAGGAACTTGATGAAGTCCCAGGTCGCTTTCTGCTCGTCTTCCGCACGGTCGTTCATGATCCACAGGCTCGCTCCGCCTACAACGACGCCTCCGTCTTTGGCGTTAGCCGGTTTCGGCAGGAAGCCGGTTCCGACTTCGAACTTGCCTTTGGAGCTGTCCACAAGGCCCTTCAGGGCTGCCGTGGAATCGAGAATCATGCCGACTTGGCCGGCGGAGAAGGCTTTCTTCGAATCATCGGTTTTGCGGCCGAGGTTGTTCAGCGCTTTGCTGTCCACCATGTTCTTCCACCAGGTGAGCGTCTGGACGCCCGCTTCGGAATTGACGAGCGACTGGGTCGCCATCTCTTTGCGGCCGTTGCCGTTGTTGATGTATTCAGCGCCTTGATTGGCGAAAAACTGCTCCATAAACCAGCCGTAAATCGCGAAGTTGCCGCCGGTCGCCTTGCCCGTCTTCGAAATGGCTTCCGCCGCTTTCTGGAATTCCTCGTAGGTTACCGGCGGTTTTTCCGGATCGAGTCCGGCCGCTTTAAACAAGTCCTTATTATAGTAGAGAACCGGATTGGACGTATTGAACGGCATGGAGAACAGCTTGTCGTTAAACGTGTAGTAGCCGGTAATGTTCGGCTCCAGCTGCGTCAGATCGTATTTGTCCGCATCTATGAAATTTTGCATAGGGGTGACCATCTTGGAATCGATCATGAAGCGGCTTCCGATTTCGTACATTTGCACGACGGACGGGCCCTCTTTCGTGCCCATCGAAGCTTTCAGCTTGCTGAGCAGGTCGTCGTAGGAGCCTTGGAATACCGCTTCCACTTTAATTTTGTCTTGGGAAGCGTTGTAATCGGCCACGAGCTGGTCGACGACTTTCGTGTTGGCTCCGCCCATGGCGTGCCAGAAGACGACTTTCTTCGGTCCGCTGCCGGAGCCGCCGTCCGCGCTTCCTTTGTCTCCCGTACCGGTATCCGATGCGCCGCAGCCGGCGGAAACGAGCATAACAGCCGTCAATAAAGAAGCAGCCATTCCTTTTTTATTCATAGCTATTTCTTCCCCCTAGTTAAACAAGATTGGTTTGTTTTTATTTATGAATCATCCGCCGCCGGAAACCGGCGGCAGATTAGACATCAGAGTGAAGCTTGCGTCAGCCTTTGACCGCCCCGGCCGTAATGCCTCTTACGAGCTGTTTGACGCCCAGCGCAAGCAGCAGGAAGGACGGCAGAAGGACGATGGTGATACCTGCGAGAATCATGTTCCACGACATGACTTCCGCATGCTGGAGCATGGCGACGCCGATTTGAACGGTCCGCATGGACACCTTGTTCGTAATGAGCAAAGGCCAGAGGTAGCTGTTCCAGTGCGTCAGGAACTCATAGACGGCAAGCGTGGACAAGGCCGGCTTGGAAAGCGGCAGCACGATGGAGAAGAAATTCCGCCAGTGCCCGCATCCGTCGATTTTCGCCGCATCGAACAGTTCGTGCGGCAGCTGAAGGAAAAACTGGCGGAGCAGGAACACCCCGAAAGCCGCCGCCATGAAAGGCACGATCAGCCCCGGATAACTGTCCATCCATCCCCAGGACTTAATCGTCAGGTAGTTCGGGATGATGGTAACTTCCCACGGGATCATCATGGTCGCCAGGAAAACCATGAACAGGGCGTTTTTACCGGTAAAATTCAAGAAAGAGAACGCATAGGCCGCCATGGCGGATGTAATTACCTGGCTGACCATAATCGCGGACGACACGATAAAGCTGTTCAAGATGAACTGGAAGACCGGAACGTTGTCGATAGCGGCTTTAAAATTTCCCCAGTAAAGCTGGCTGGGCACAAGCGCCGGCGGGAATTTGGAAACCTCCTGCTCCGTCATGAACGAAGAGAACACCGTGAACAGAAGCGGGTACAGGACCACCAGGGCCAGCACGATAAGAAGCAGATAGAGCAGCGTGTTGTTCAGTCTCCGTGCGATCATTGATAATGCACCTTCTTTTCCAGAACCGTAAACTGCAGAACGGTCAATATCAGAATGATAAAGAAGAGAATGAGCGCCTCGGCGCTTCCCGTTCCGAAACGGAAGTTGACGAAGGCTTCCTGATAGATGGAGTAAACGACGACATTCGTCGAATCCATCGGCCCGCCCTTAGTCAGGATGTTAATTTGTCCGAACGCCTGGAACGCTCCGATTACCGATACGATAAGAGCAAAGAACAGCGTCGGGGACAACAGCGGCAGAACGATCTGGAGAAAGGTGCGCACCGGACCCGATCCGTCGATTTTGGCGCTCTCGTAAATTTCCTCCGGCACCCCTTGCATGCCGCTGGACAGAACGATAAACAGGAAGCCCATGTTCATCCAGACGGTCATAAGGGAGACGGAAATCAGCGCCCAGGCGGGATCGGTCAGCCACGGGATGGCCTGGATGTGAACCAGGCTCAGGAAGTAGTTGAGCATGCCGGCCGTAGGATGAAACAGGAGCAGCCAGATGATCGAGCCCGTACCTACCGAAATGACGAGGGGCAGGGAAAATACGAACTGGAATATTTTCATCCCTTTCAGCTTGTTGTGTGTAATGGCTGCCAGAAGCAGGGCCCAGATAATACTAGTCGGTACGGTATATAAAATAAAGAGCAGCGTCACTTTCAGATCGGAATAAAACTGGCCCGACTGGAACAAATCGACGAAGTTATCAAACCATACAAATTCAGCGACACGCCCCCTCGGATCGGTGAGCGTCATGCTCAGGTATACCGATCTCAGCATCGGGTAGAACAAAAAGGTGGCGAAAATAATCAGGGATGGCGCCAGAAAGAAATACGCAAGCACGTTTTCCCGCCATCTTTTCTTTTTCGATAAAACGCTTTCATGACTTGGCAAGCGGCATACCCCTCTCTCTCAATCGTGCTTTATACCTATCCGTCCGGAGGTTCATCTGCAGCTTGAACTGGTTCCCGGTTTCACCGTCGGCAGTTCTCTTCGGAAGAGCGTACCGGGTAAAGCGAAGGATAGCCGTTATAATCCGACAGAAAAAAGATTCACATAAATTGCAAGGCCGCCGGGACCTTACAACTTACGTGAATCTCCACATCTCCGTCACAAATTATTAACTTATTTCATATCATAAAGGCTGGAATGGGTTATGTCAACGCTTACAGACCATTTTTTTACTAAAGAAATAACGAAATTGTCCTTGACACAGGCAGCTCCGTTATGGTTTATTTCATCCCGAGAACGGAATCTATCCCGCAGCCCCCGCTCCTCCCCTTTTTCCCCTGCTTCCAAACATCACTTTCTGTCCGGCAAATCCGGCCGCAAAAATCAACAAGGAAATCCAGGGCGATACGGTAAAGACAGGCAGATAAGGCTTTAACAGCAGCCCGGCAGCCGTCACGGCTCCGATACTTACGATGTACAGCAGCAGGAAAAGCAGACGAAATTTACGCTCGCTCCCGTTAAAGGCGGTTTTATTCATAAGAGCAAGAACCAGCTTCACCCAGAGGATAGAGTCAACGGCGACAATAAGCAGAAAAGCCAAGCTGACTTCGTTCATTCGTCCGATCCCCGCACCCGCCATTATCGCTATAAAGCCGGTAACGGCGTAGGCCAAGAACATCCAGGTAAGGGTGATCCAGGGGATCATAACAACCATGCGGAACCGCTCCGACCCGCCCCGAGAAGGCAGCTGGGAAACAATGTCCCTGCAGTATGCGAGAGGATCGGTTCCGAATACGACGCGGGCGCTGCGCCCTTCCTTCTGCGCCTGCAGCAAGTGCTGAAGCATTTCAAGGAGCAGCTCTTCCCCCTGTCTCTCATCGATATCACTCGTCCGGATATAAACAAGCATGTCTCCGTAATACTTGTTATTCTCCTCATTGAGCTGCTGCTGCAGCCTGGCATTTTCAACAACCATCTGACTTGTTTTCATCGAGATTGCCCCCTTCTAAAATGTGATCCACACTCCGCTTCATTGCGCTCCAGTTGCCGCGGAACTGAGCCAGTACCTCCCCGCCATCCTCCGTAAGCCGGTAATATTTCCTTGGAGGGCCTCCGGAGCGTGAGTCGGCCTTCATATAGCCCTCAATCCATTTCTCCTTCTGCATGCGGAGCAGCAGCGGATAAATGCTTCCTTCGCTGACATAGTCGAACCCGCTTTCCTGAAGCTTTCGGGACAGTTCGTAACCATAGACTTCACTTTGCGAGATGATGGCGAGAATACACCCTTCCAAGATCCCCTTTAACATCTGCGTATACGTAGAAATGTAAATCATCCCCTCAATCCGCCCTTATTCCTCCACAACTAACTTGTATTACAATATAGTAGCCTAGAAAGAAAACAAGGAGTTTTAACCTGATAACTACCTTGTTATATAAGTTAGTCTAGCTGACTTTAGTTTTCCTGTCAAGCCTCGACCTGATTAACTATAGACTCCGTCGCAATCTGCCAACGAACGCCGTAGGCATCCTCGATGCGGCCGAACATCGTCCCCCAGAACATCCGCTGCAGCGGCATCAGGACTTTGCCGCCCTCCGACAATGCGGAGAAGACCCCCTCCGCTTCGGCATCGGTGACGAATTCAAGCGTAAGGTCCAGTCCGTTGCCCCTCTCCACCCGGTCGCTGTCCGCCATGTAAAACGTTAATCCGCAGGCCTTCAACACCAGATGCATCACCCGGTCGGGGTCCTGTCCGTATTGGGCGGGTGCCTCCCCGAAGGTTTGGATGCTTACAATCTCCCCTTTCAAGGCCCGGGCATAGAACTCTCCCTGTTCCCTTGCATTTTCACTGTACAAATAAGGTCGTAAAACAGCCATCGAAATTTCCCCTTCGCGGTTTATTCGGACAAACTCGTATATTTCCTGTTTCAATAGCTTCTAGAAAGGGTATGGCAACTCAGAAGTCTATACGCTGGAATATTTCTTCCAATGAAACCATAAAAACACTTCCTCGTACTAGAAACTTTTACGTAACTTCATTCCATTCCTGCCACCGAGGAGGCTTACACTTGTGCGAACAGAGGAACATCTTACAAATCCGTCTTTGATTCATGAACGCTCCGGCCGGCGCATGGAGCCTTTTTACTGGATTCTAACTTTCGAGGCTCTGACTCTGCTCTTGCTGCTGGCTCTTGCACTCGCGACCGGTCCGGTGTACCTGGCCGTCACTTTCCGTCATTTCTGGGCCTACTTGTCGCTCCTTCTTATTGCTCCGGGCCTGTGGCTCATCCGGTTCTCCATCCTCACGTTAAAGGCTTATGTCTGGAAAAACCGGCACCTGGACCGCTACAGTCTGTATAAAGACGAAATCCGCTACCTGCATTATGAGTATGGCGAAAAAGAAGAAGGCTCCGTCCGCCTGGATGAAGCGGACCGGGTATACATAGCGTACTATGTCGCTCAGTACCATTACGCTTACAAAAAGACGAGGTGGTTCGAAAGCCAGTCCGTCTTCCACCTGCTTCCCATGCTGTATGTCCGTTACCGGAGAGATGCACGGGAGCGGATACTGAAAGTTCCTTTCTACGAACTGCCGGATATGAAAAAATGGCTGAAGCACCTCAAACAGCGGGGAGCTGTCGAAATTTGGGTGACGGATCTTCTGCTGGAGCGGAAGACGGAAGCCGAGCAGCTATCCGCCCTTCGGGAGCCCCTCGATACCGCTCCTTTCGACATCGAAAGAAAGGGCTTCAAGAAGCGGCTCGACAACCTGCTCTACGAGCTCGGCCGCAAGCGCGGCGAGCGGGAACGCGCGGGACAGGAAGCCGCGGCGGTAAGCCCGGGAGGCTCCGAAGCTCCACGGTCGGCAAGCACCCGGCTTCAGCCTCAGCGGCCGTTTTATCGCGGAGGAGCGGCCGTCAGAGAGAACGGCTCCGGCCAAGGGCCGGGGCGGGAAAGCTCAAGGAAGCCGCGCATGTCCACTGTCGTGATCTTCGCGCTGCTGTTCGCCGCCCTGTACGTGCTGACCGGTTTCGTTGTCGACGGCCGGGTATCCCAGGATAACATGTGGATTTGCATCGGCTGCTTCCTGGCCGCTGCGGCTTCCTACTTCGTCATGGCCGACCGCTTGACCTTCTGGCATGCCGGCCGGTTTATGATCACCGCCTTTATCGGGTGGGTGCTCATCGGCGCTGTCATGCCTCTGACGGATACCGGGGCCGGAGGAGAATTTTACAGCACGGCTATCGGCGCGACGATCCTGCTGCCCTTGACGATCTGGCTTCCCTTCGGGATGGTCTGGTGGCTCCGGAGACAGTTCGGTCTTAACGAAGAAGAGGAGGCCCCCTTATGAGCCTGTATGCCGATATGTTTATTTCAAAGTGGCATTTGATTACGCTCGGTCTTATTCTCATCGCCTGGATCGCCCTCATCGCGGGCGGTTACGACAAGCGGACGATCCTCCGCAGCGGCGGCGGAGCCGTGCTCCTTTTGTATGTCGTTTCGACCATTCCGATCGCTGCCATCACCCACGGAGCCCATAAAATCGACGAATCGATGCGTTCGGAGCTCGACCGGCATTACCAGGACCGGGTGAACAAGTCCGAGGTCCGGGAAGATATCGACCGTCTGGCCGTTGCCGCGGGCGCTTTTGAAGATGACGGCGATACCTACGATATCCGGGTGTATGCCGGGAACTATAGTTCCTCGTATACGTTCCAGGGCAGCCTGACCTTCACTACCTATGATGCCCAGGGACAAGTCGTTCATGAAAAATCCTATGACAACGTCATCCTTGCGCCGGGCGAGAAAAAAAAGCTCGACAACTACTACACATCGGGCACATTCTCCACGTACCGGTATACCTTTACAGCCCGGTAACGGGCATTAAGGATGGAATGAATGCCTGTTTCTTCAGCCCTTCAATAATTGACTCCCCCTGCAGCTCGATTTGGATTGTGGCTTAATGGGAGCGACAATGCGGTTCACGTCGTCGCGGCTTCATCCTGCTTTTCCGGCTTTTCTTGCTAAGCGTTATTCTGCCGTATTTGTAAAAAGGCATCGCCGAAGAAAAACACGCATGATGCCGATTGTCACGGCTGGCGCCTGCTGCTCGCCCTGTTCGCAAAAAACGGCAAAAACAAAGAAGGTTCCGGCCATTTAGACCGGAGCCTTCTTTTTAGTGCCTCGCCGCGATCTCAAGCCACTGCCCGTCCGCCGGAACATCGGTCCGTGCCGACAGCCCCTCCTGCTCCAGGCGCGCGAGAAGAGCCTCGCGCGTCAGGAGACAGTGGTTGATCGCCTCCATGTGCACGGCGATCACCCGCGTTTGCGGCGCCTTGCGGCAAACGGAGACCACGTCATCGGCCGTCATCGTGATCGGATCGCCGGTCGTGAAAACGGCCCCTCCCGCGTTCACGACCGTTACCGCAGGTCGATGTCTCTCCAGCGCCTCCACCACTTCGGCGCAGTAGATCGTATCGCCGGCGATGTATACCGCCGGCTCCCCTTCCGCGCGGAGCACGAAGCCCGATACGGGACCCATCGCGGCGCCGATGTCGCCGGTTCCGTGCCGGCCGGATGTGCGCGCGATGTGCAGGCCGCCCCAGGCCGTCTCCTCTTCAACGGCCGCCGCAGCCGTGAAGCCCTGCCCCGCAAGCGTCTCCGCGTCCCCCGGCTGGCAAAGGACGGGCGTTCCCTTGGGCAGCCTCGCGGCGGCTTCCCCGTCCCAGTGGTCGCGGTGCAGATGCGTGACCAGCACCAGGTCCGGCTCCAGCAGTTCTTCCGCCGGCACCGGGAGCGGCACGAGCGGATTACGCCGGTCGTTGGCCGTGTTCGGGATCGCCGGATTGGCCTCGGCCGCACTCAGCATCGGGTCCACCAGAATGTGCCGGCCTCCGTATTCCAGCCACAGCGTTGCGTTTCGTATCAACCGGATTTTCATAAAATCGCCTCCGTAATCGCCAATATCTTTTTATAGGAGCATTTGATACAATTTTATAAAAAGAGAAGCGGCTCCGGAAAGGACCCCGTGAAAGATCTGAGGTTATCCCTTTTTCACCATGAAAGTATTCGGAGGGCGGATGGACATGTTCGGCATTGATGAGACGGATCACATGATTTTGCAGTACCTGCTGGAGGACGCGACCCGCTCGAATAAAGAAATCGGCCTCAAAGTTCATTTGACAGGCCAGGCGGTAGGCGCAAGAATCCGGAAGCTGGAGGATTGGGGTATCATCGAAGGACGGACCCTCAAATGGAATCCGGAGAAGCTCGGCCTTGCGGTGCATGCCATGGTCACGGTATTTCTGAAATCCCAAAACGCTCACGGCGACCTGCAAACGTTCGCCTCCCGGGACTCCCGCATTCTGGAAGCCCACCGCGTAAGCGGGGAAGGCTGTTACTGGCTGCGTGTGCAGGTCGGAAACAACGAAGATCTCAATGCCTTTCTCGACGATTTACTCAAGTACGGCAATTATAAAGTCAGTTTGTCCATCGGCAGAATCAAATAACGTCCCAGCAATTGCCGGGATAAAACAAAGAAGCTGTCCACAACATAAGGTTGTGAACAGCTTCTCTCGTTTAGCTGATATTACAGCTTAACAACGTTCTCAGCTTGCGGTCCGCGGTTGCCTTGAACTACGTTGAACTCAACGCGTTGGCCTTCGTCCAGGGACTTGAAGCCTTCGCCTTGGATTGCGGAGAAGTGTACGAATACATCGTTGCCGCCTTCAACTTCGATAAAACCAAAGCCTTTTTCAGCGTTGAACCATTTAACTGTACCAGTTTGCATGTGTGGTACCTCCTAGAAATTTAAATTTAACATGTTCTTTTTACTCTTGAAGCAAATAAAAATTCACATATTATAAAAGGCTCCATCTCACAAATGATAACCCTTTATAATAAGTGAATTCCAGGTTTCAAATACTCGATTGACTTCATCTTACCATAGGCAATTTCCAAGTGCAAGTTATTTTCCAATTCTTTTCGGAAAACATTTTTTGAGGTAACTTTTGCAAACCTGATTAAAGAAAAAGCAATGAGGTTAATACTAAGCAACCACGTAACACAAACTAAAACATAAACATTTAGGAGGTAATCTAGATGAGTTTCTTATGGTCCTTAATTATCGGTGGTATCATCGGTTGGTTAGCCGGCATGATTATCGGTAAAGATATTCCCGGCGGCATTATCGGCAACATTATCGCAGGTTTCTTGGGTGCATGGCTCGGCGGTCTGCTGCTTGGCAACTGGGGTCCTGAAGTCGGAGGTTTCTACTTCTTCCCTGCTTTGATCGGTGGTATCGTACTGGTATTCATCGTAAGCCTCATCCTGCGTTCTATGGGAAGCAAACGGGCATAACCGTAAGCTAACCTGAATTTCAGGATAAAAAAGACTACGCGAAATATTCGCGTGGTCTTTTTTTGCGCTTGTAGGCATTATTCGACGCATAAACGGCAAACAGTTTAGTCGTTGTACGGGTTTGCATCCGTTCACTGCATGCGCGTTCTTAAATTTCGCAGCTTTTTGCGGCCCTGCTGCAACATTCAGAAATTTTCATCCGTTCTAAATATAGAGAAATCTTCCAATAGGAACCATAAGGAGAGCTGTCTGTCATGAAAAAATATGTAATCGGTTTTGCCGTCGGAGCGATTGTGTCCGTTTCTACGGTAGCTTATGCGGGCAATACGATACAAGCCGTGCTTTTTCCCGCAAAATATCAGGTAAACGGCGAGTCGAAAACATTACCTGACGACTATAAAACATTAAACGTGGACGGACACGCTTACGTGCCGATCCGCTTCGCGGCGGAAAGTCTTGGCGCCGTAGTCGCATACGAAGGCAAAACAAACACCATTTCCATCGATAACGGGTTCAACGTGACCACTATGGACAGCACCATCCGCGCCGGCCATCTGAAAGTATCCGACGCCGCCGCAAGCACGGTGGAAGGACAGCTTTACATAGGCCAGGACCACTGGGACCGCATGGCGCAAGCGCGGAACAGCATTGAGCCCGGCTCGGAAGTGGACGTGGAGGGAACTATCCTGTTTTTTGACGCTCAAGGAAAACCGCTGGGCCAAGCCCCGCTTAAGACCAAGTTTACGGCTGAAGGCGATCAAATCAAGCCCTTCAAAGCGGTTGCCGATCACAATGTAAGCGGCTATGCCTTCGCTTCGCTTCAAGCCGGACCCGTGCCGCATCCGCTCCCCGTTCCTCCGAATTTGTCGGTCTCCGACGAGAGCGGCACACTGGGAATCGGAACGCTGAAGCTGATCAAACAAGACGGTTTCACCAAAGTCAGCGGCTGGATCGGCGTGAAGAAACCGGGCACGCTCCGCTTCGACGCGACTCTCCAGTTTTATGATGCGGAAGGCCGGGAGCTGGGCACTGCCGCTGTAAAAGGCACAGGCACCGGAGCCACGGGAGACAGCGTCTCGGCCACCACGTTCGAAACGGCAGGCAAAGGCGATCTCACCGGCTATAAATCCGTCAAAGTAAAGCTTAACTCCGCCGAGCCCGCCAAGTAAATTCGGATTGTTAAGCAGCGGAAATGAATATGAGACCATGAAATTTTCGAGTTAAACAAATTATCCCCTTCAAGTGAACAGTGCCGATAAACGCGGCGCCGTAAAGTTTACTTGAAGGGGATTTTTTCGCGGCAATATGCGGCTGTCGGGGTAAGGATAAGACATATCCAATCTTTCCGAAGACCCGAAAGGAGGCTGTTTCTCATGGCTAAAAAATTTGACTATTCACTGGATTACGAGCATCTCGACCTCCGCCAGAAACCTGAGCTCTACACCGTCGGACGCGGAGAACAAGGCGTCCTGCTCGTCGAGCCCTACAAGGGCGAGATTTTGCCGCATTGGCGGTTTAAGACGCCGGAAATCGCGAAGGAATCTTCCGAAAAAATTTATGCCATGTTTCTGGATTATAAAAAATCAGGTGATTTTATCGGGATGGACATGGCGAGAAAGTTTCTCCAAATGGGTTACACGCGCGCCAGGCGCTATACGAACCATAAGGGCGGCCGGAAATATTCGAAAGAAGACGGTTCGATCCTGCCCTATCAGAACGATCCCGTAAAGGCGGAATCCGCCGCTATATTCAAAGCCCAGTGGGAAATCGCGAAGACAGACGAGGATTATATCCGCATGAAGAAAGAACATCAGGATAAATACGAGAAGGAGAACAAAGAGCAGTCTCGGGAAGATTAACGATTCCTTTCTTCGTCCTGTCCGGGAATCGTGAAATGGCGCCATTCCGGCGGGAGCAGAGACTGGTAGCGTCTCTGCAGAAACCGGTCGTCGATAAGAACAAGCGTCCCGTAATCGTTCTCCGTCCGGATCAGACGGCCGCCGGCCTGCATGACTTTGTTGATGCCGGGAAACACATACGCGTAATCGAAGCCGCTGCGGCCATCCCGGTCAAAATGGTCTTTGATAATATTCCGCTCCGGTCCCACCTGGGGCAGTCCTACCCCCACCACGACCACGCCCGTAAGCCGGTCGCCCCTCAGATCGATTCCCTCGGAGAAAATCCCGCCCATGACGGCAAAGCCGATAAGCGTATGGGGAGGGTCCGCCCGGAAGGAAGCGAGAAAGGATTCCCGCTCCTCCTCCGGCATCGACGGCTGCTGGACCAGGATGCGCAGCATCCGGCTGCCGTCCCCGCTCCCCGCTTCCTTGCCGGAGCCGCCGGGCTCAGGTTTCTCCGCCAGGCTGCCTGCGTCTTGATTCTCATCCGAAGCGGGCAGCCTATCTCGAAGCATGACTTCCACCGCTTCGAAAAGGCTTTGTCCCGCTTTGTCTGAGGCGGCTCCACCGGCAGTATTAGCGGCGAGCTCCGGGGGTGCTGCAGCAGCCGCCGGAGCTTCGCCATCCTCAAATGCCGCTGCAGCCGTTTCCGTGCCCTCCGCTCCTCCGTCAATCGGAGCGGCGGATTGCGGCCCCCTCTCCTGTTCCAGGAAAAGGGCAGCCACTTCCCTCATATATTCGTAAGAAGGAAAGAAGACGAGATAATTGCCCGGTTTCTCGCGGACGAGCTTTCCCAAAAGCCGGGAGATGGGCAGCTTCGTCTTGTCCCGGTCCTTGTAGCGGGTGGAAAGCGGCTCGATCCATACGTCGAGCTGCTCCTGCCGGAAAGGCCACGGGATCGATACCGTGAAATCGTCTTCGCCGCCGCCCAGCATATCCATGTAGTAGGAAAAGGGCGAGAGCGTCGCGGAGAAAAACACATGCGCGCGGTAGCCCTTCCCCATCTGCGCCAGCAGGGCGGAAGGGTCCAGACAGAGCAGCTTGAGCCGCACATCGCTGCGCTGCACCTCGGCGAAGGTGACATACCGCTCGTCGTAGTACTTCGCCGTGCGCAGGAAGCTCTGCGCCGCGAAGTAGGTGTCGAGCAGAAGCTGCTGCTTCTCGCCGCCCTGCCCCGGAGCGGAGAGCTCCCGTTCCGCCTGCTGCGCGAACGCCTCCAGCAGGACCGGCAGCTCTTCTGGCACTTCCCGCAGCACGAAGCTGCCTCCACCGCCCTGCTCCTTACGGAAGGCGATGAAATAGTCGTTCACGGCCTTGGCCGCGGCTTCCACGGCTGAGTTTCGCCCCTTGAAATCCCTTTTCAGCTGCAGAAAAGGGGCTTTCGTCAGCTCTGCGGAAAACATCTCTCTGCCGCGGTCCACCAGATTGTGCGCCTCGTCGATCAGGAGCGCCGTTTGCTTCTTCACTTCTTCCGGCAGCCGTTTGAGGTATACCTTCGGATCGAAAATATAATTATAATCGCAGATCACAGCGTCGGCCGCATAAGCCGCATCGAGCGAAAACTCGAACGGACAGACTTTGTGCTTGCGCGCGTATGTCTCGATGACACTCCGGTTCATCAGCTTCTCATGCGTCAGCATGTCCAGAACCGCTCCGTTCACCCGGTCGTAATACCCGTCGGCAAACTCGCACATTTCCTTCCTGCAATCCACTTCTTCACGGAAACAAATTTTGTCTTTCGCCGTCAGCGTGACGGTACGCATATGGAGCCCCCGCTCGATCATGAGGGAAAAAGCTTCTTCAGCGGCCGTACGCGTCAGCGTCTTCGCCGTCAGATAGAAGATCCGCTGAAGAAGCCCTTCACCTACCGCTTTGACGGACGGGAACAGAGTGGAAATGGTTTTCCCTGTACCGGTAGGCGCGTTCGCGAACAGCTTGTGGCCGTCTTTGATCGTTTTGTAAACCGATCCGGCGAACTGCCGCTGTCCTTCCCGGTAGGCCGGATACGGAAAAGGCAGCTCCCTGATGCTGGCGTCCCGTTCCCGGCGGTTATGCAGCTGCATCGCCGCATAAGGAGCATAAAGCCGGACGGCTTCCAGCACGGCGGCCTCCAGTTCTTCATAGGTGTATTCCCTGACGTACCGCTGCTGCTCCTCCGTCCCGACCTGGACGTACGTAAGCTGCACTTTCATGCGGTTCCGCGAGTTCTGCTTCGCGTATATATAGGCGTAACAGACCGCCTGGGCCCAGTGGACGGGATGCCGGTTTTCCTCCACTAGCCGGGGATCTCCCGTCGAAGATTTGATCTCGTCGATCGTTACCTCGTCGCCGTCAGGGCCGAAAAGCAGCCCGTCGCAGCGTCCCTCCAGCACAAAGACAATCCCTTCCCGGAGAATCTCCGTTTGCAGGAAAACTTCCTTCTGGTCGCTGTCCCCGTAAGTTTTCTGCACCTTCTGGTGAGCCTTGGTCCCTTCGGTTAAAGCCGTGGCGGTCCGGAAACCGGATTCGATGCTTCCGCTCCGGTAAGCATATTCCACCAGGGCGCGGACTGAAATTTTCACTTCGCCGGTCATTCATTCACCGCCCTTTTTTACAATACCCGCTCCGCGAACGTTCGTTCTATCCTCCGATTATATCATTCTCCGGTTTTTTTCCCAACCATAGTAAACCCGAAAGCGCCGGCAGACTTCAGCCTTAACGGCCCCTAATAACCGTCAAACCCTTCCCCACGAATCTTAACTTTACCGGCATCTCCGGAGCAAGGACCTTCAATCATGACACCGGCCGGCCGCAAAAAAGACTCCTCCGGAAATCGGAAAAGTCTGAAAGTGTTGGTTCATCATTGACCACTGTCATGTGACGCCGAGCACCGCGTGCCGGAATCTTCGCGCAGTGCGGTGCGGGAAGAGCTTCATTTTCTTATCGGAAAATGGTTCTGACCAACTGATGCCATAAGCGGCCGCCTGATAAGGACGGAGACACCACCTGCCGGTCACTATTTTGCTCCCCCTGCTTTTGAAGGATACTCTCACGCCGCACGCAGTTACTGCACCCGTATGACGCCGCCATGGGACCGTCATTCACAAGCCGTGCCATCAGAGGCTGGACCAGCGGCAGACCATGCTACCCCTGTTCTTCCCCGGCCGTAACCGGTTTTTGCCTTTTGCGGTAATAGTCCAGAACGCCCGCGATCAGGAAAAGAACAACACCGATGTTGATAGCGATATCGGCCAAATTCAGAATGCCTCCGCCGGGACGGAATTCAAGAAAGTCGGTCACTTTGCCGAACCAGAAGCGGTCGATGGCATTGCCTGCGGCACCGCCCGTCAGAAACCCCATGCTCATATTCATCAGCGGCCCTTGAACTTCCCCTTTCCGGCGATAGTAGAGCACAATAGCGATGAACACGACGGCCAGCACGGCGAATACGCGCGCGTACCCTTGGAACCTGCTTCCCGCCATCCCGCTGTTCTCGTAATGCGTAAGCGCCATATCCCCCCAGAACGGGACGGATTCCCCGACCGCCATCGTGGCGCGGATCAAAGCTTTGGCAAACTGGTCGACAGCTGCAACCAAGGCGGCGGTGAAATAAAACAGCATAGCAGCTCTCTCCTTTCCGTACGGCAAGCTTTATATCGTTAACGGCATAAATTGTTCCACAAGGAACAATTTTGCTATCTCCCCGATCGTTTCAGTCGTTGGATTCAGGCATCGTTTTAAACGGCGCCTTCTATATTTTTGAACTGATTGTAGAACATCCGGTAATAGACGCCCTGCTGTCCGATCAGTGAATCATGGGCGCCTTTTTCCACTATTTCTCCATGATCAATGACCATAATCGTATCCGCATCCCGGATCGTGTTCAGCCTGTGCGCGATAATAAAGCTGGTCCGGTCCTGCATAACCTTGAGCAGCGCGTCCTGGATATGAAGCTCCGTCCGCGTGTCGATGCTGCTTGTGGCTTCGTCCAGGATGAGAATAGACGGCTTTGCCAGAATAACCCGGGCAATCGCCAAAAGCTGCCGCTGTCCCTGGCTCAGGTTTCCGCCGTTCTCCGTCAGCATAGTCTCGTATTTCGCCGGCAGGCGGCTAATGAACACATCCGCGTTAGCCATGGCCGCTGCGGCTTCAACCTCGGCATCCGAAGCGTCCGGCCTGCCGTATTTGATATTTTCCTTGATTGTTCCGGAAAACAGATACGTATCCTGAAGCACGATACCGAACGTCTTCCGCAGGCTGTCGCGCGTATACTCCCGTATATCCCGTCCGTCGATCAGAATACGGCCCCCGGTTACGTCGTAAAACCTAGTCAAAAGGTTGACGATAGTCGTTTTGCCCGCCCCTGTGGGACCGACAAGAGCCGTGGAGCTGCCTTGAGCGGAGTCAAAGCTTACGTTTTTCAGAATAGGCACGTCCGGACGGTAGCCGAAGCTTACATTCTCAAAAACGACGTGTCCCTTCGGATGAAGAAGCTCGGCCGCCTCAGGGGAATCGGACGGCTCTTCCTTCTCGTCGATGACCTCGAACACCCGCTCCGCCCCCGCCACGCCCGACTGGAGAATGTTGAAAATGTTGGCGAGGTCGTTCAGCGGCCGGACAAACTGCCGCGAATAGCTTAAAAAGCTGGCGATAACCCCGACGGTAATATCCCCGCGAACGGCCAGAATTCCCCCGACGAGAGCCACGGCGGCAAAGCCGATGTTATTAATGACGTTAAGCAGAGGCATCAGGAAACCGGAGCGGATTTGAGCCTTGAGCCCGACCTCGCACAGTTCGGCATTCACCTTCTCGAACTCGGCGATCGCCTTTTCTTCGTGATTGAACGCTTTAACGACCTGGAGACCGGAAATGGTCTCTTCGATATGTCCGTTCAGTTTGCCGAGCTGGATCTGCTGATTCTTGAACAGGACGCTCGTTTTCTTCGTAATGGTCCGCGTCAGTATAAACAGGATCGGCACGGTAACCAGACTGGCCAGCGTCAGCGTGGGACTGAGTACGAGCATCATGACCAGAGAGCCGGCAATCGCGATGACACCGCTCATAAGCTGCGTGGTGGACTGCGAAATCGTGCTGCTCACATTGTCGATGTCGTTGGAGAGACGGCTCATCACTTCCCCGTGAGGCCGGGTATCGAAATAAGCGACCGGCAGCTTCTGAAGCTTGGCGAAAAGAGCTCCACGCAGACGCATCACAATCCGCTGGGATACGCCGGCCATAAGCCAGCTCTGGACGAAGGTGAACACCGCGTCAATCAGATACGCCAGAAGGAGTACGAGCACCATCGTCCGCAGAATGCCGAAATCGACGCCTTGCTCCGGATGAGACATCGCATCCACGGAGACCCCGATCAGATAAGGCCCTGCCAAAGTGAGCGCCGCCCCGGCCAGAATCAGGCCGAAAATGACCGTCAGCAGCTTCCGCTCGCTGCCGAAATAAGCCCAGAGCCTGCGCAGCGTTCCTTTGAAGTTCTTCGGCTTCACGACCGGTCCGCGGCCGCGCATCCCCCCGTGTCCCCGCCCTCCTCTGGGCGGAACTGTCACGGGGCTGCCGGGAGGAGTCTGCCCGCCCGGCCGTTCTTGGGAAGCTGCCATGTCAGCCTACCTCCTTTCCCATTTGCGACTGGAAGATTTCCCAGTAGACCCGGCAGCTTCCGAGCAGCTCGTCATGCGTGCCGGAGCCTACAATCTCGCCGTGATCCAGCACGACGATTTTGTCCGCGTCCATGACGGACGTGATCCGCTGGGCGATCAGCAGGCAGGTGAGCCCCTCGGCGTATTTCTTCAGCGCGTCCTTGATCCGCGCTTCCGTTGCGGCATCGACGGCGCTGGTGCAGTCGTCGAGGATGAGGATCTCCGGCTTTCTCACGATGGCCCGCGCAATCGAAAGCCGCTGTTTCTGGCCGCCGGAGAAGTTCACGCCTCCCTGCCCGAGCCTGGTTTCATAGCCTTCGGGCGAAGCGGCTATGAACTCGTGGGCCTCGGCCATCCGGGCCGCATGCTCCATCTCCTCCGGCGAGGCGTCTTCTTTGCCCCAGCGGAGATTGTCGGCCACCGTGCCGGTGAACAGCACGGTTTTCTGGGGCACGACGGCGATCTTCTCGCGCAGACGGCTTGGCTCCAGCTCCCGGACATCGGCGCCGTTCACCCTGACGGTTCCGGACACCGCGTCGTAGAAGCGCGGAATGAGGCTGACGAGCGTGCTTTTGCCGGAGCCCGTGGAGCCGATAATGCCGACCGTCTGGCCCGGCCCGCAGGAGAAGGTGATCCCTTTAAGCACCGGCTCGCCGGATGTTCCCTCGTACGAGAACGTGACGTTCTCGAACTCGACGCTGCCTCCGGCAGGCGGGGCGGACGGAGCCGCATCCGGGTTTCGGCCCGCGGCCGTGAAGCCTTCCCGACAGGCTGCCGGGTCGGCGACGGCCCCGGGTGCGGCTGCCTGACCGGCCGCTATCGTGCCGGAAAGCGGGCCGGGCTGCGTCCCCGCATGTGCGCCTCCGGGCCGGGTTCCCGCCTGCTTGCCGGATACCGGCTCATCCGCGGAGCTTGCCGTGGCACTGGCGGCTGCAGCGGAGGCCGGAATTTGCACCGTCATCGTGTTGTCCTCCGCGAAAATTTCGCCGATCCTGCCCGCGGAAGCCCGCGCGCGCACGAACATGTTGAACACCATGGAAATCAGCATGAGCGAGAACAAAATCTGCGTCATGTAATTGACGAAAGCGATAATATGGCCGGCCTGCATCTGGCCTTGGTCTACACGGAGGCCGCCAAGCCAAAGCACAGCCACAATCCCGAAATTGACCGTGAGCGTAATGGCCGGGTTGAAGGCCGACATGACCCTCATGGCCTTAACCGACCGGGAACGGTACTCCTCGTTTGCCCCGCCGAACTTGCCGACTTCGTAATCAAACCGGTTGAAAGCTTTGACGACCCGGACCCCGGACAAATATTCCCGCATAATCCCGTTAACCCGGTCGAGTGCCTGCTGCACTTTGATAAAGTAAGGAAAGCCGACCTTCATATTGATTGCGATGAGAATGCCGACAAAGGGAACGACAACCGCCAGGATGACGGAGAGAGGCGGGTTCAGACGGGCCGCCATAATCAAGCTTCCGATGCAGAGCAGCGGCGCTTTGACGAATACGCGCATCAGGCCGTTCACGAACATCTGAACCTGCGTAACGTCGTTGGTAAGCCGGGTGACCAGGGAGGCGCGGTCGAACCGGTCGATATTTTCAAAAGACAGGGACTGGATTTTCCGGAACAAATCCGATCTGAGCTCGGCCCCGAACTTCTGCGAAACATGGCTCGAAATTACGTTGCGGACCGAGGCCGATAGGGCCCCCAGCGCCGTCACCAGCAGCATGATCCCCCCGACCCGCCAGACGTAATCCATCTGCTTGCCGGCTACGCCCACATCAATGATTTTGGACATCAGCGTCGGCAGCATAAGATCGCACAAGGCTTCCAGGGTCAGAAAAGCGACGGCGGCGCTAAAGGGCTTCCAGTACTTCCTTATGTATTTTCGCGAAATGGGCATCCTGTCTCACCTGTCCGTCCTCGTAAACTGTAAGTAAACCGCTATGGAATAGTTCTATTATCCACCATACTCCGCTCCTTTTCAAAAGTCACGAGCTTCTCTTTTTTACGTGAAATCCGGCAAAAGCAAAAAAGAACCGCCGGTGCGCAGGGCACTGGCGGCTCTTCCGTATATTAAGATTCGGAAACGACGGTAAAACGCTCATTTTCATGCTTCGGCTGTTCGATCTCGTCCAAAACGGCGGCCGCAAAATCTTCATAGCTCACGTAGCTTTTACCTTTGGAGTTAACGAGCAGGTTATCTTTGCCCGTACGGTACTGCCCTGTTCTCTCGCCGATCGCGAAAATCGCGGACGGACTGACGAACGTCCATTTGATCCCCTCGGTCTTTTGCAGGATTTCGAGGTTTTTGCCCTGATTCGATGCCGTTGCAAAATAGGCGGCCGGGAAATCCGGCGTTTCCAGCACGCGCGTCGTTTTCGCTTCATCCACGAACAGGCTGCCCGCTCCCCCGACGACGATCAGTTTGGTCTCCGGTGCGCCTTTCAGTGCTTCGATCAGCACGTTGCCCGCATCAACATGGAGATGTTCCTGTCCCGGAGCCGCTCCAAAAGCGTTGACGACGATATCGAAAGCTTTCAGATCGGACGCGGTCAGAGAGAAAACGTCCTTTTCCAAAAGGGCTGTGCCTTCCGCGCTTACTTTAGACGCGTCTCTCACGATTGCGGTAACTTCATGCCCTCTGTCCTGCGCTTCTTTCAAAATTCGGCTGCCGGCTTTGCCGCTTGCCCCGATAATAGCTATTTTCATAACGGATTCCTCCCGGAAGATGATTTCGAATTAGTTTGCCCCTTACATGTAACCATTATAGTTACAGGATATCGGTTTTGTCAACAGTAGCTTGAATCGGCTATTATTCAAACTCCGCAATGCGGGAGATATTAAACATCTCGCTCAAGTCATTTTGTGCCCGCCATTAGACAATATTTTATGCGAACAATGCACCTAACCAACTTCTCCCGTTCCAAAAATTATGCTATAATGCGTATAAGGAATACGTACTTGTAGTATTCTCAATTATGTTTTATCGTATGAAGTTACTTCTTGCTATCTATACTAAAAAAGAGCCTTCACCGTTGGCGCGGTGAAAACTCTTTAGGACCCGAAAGGCTGTGGAACACCACGGCGCGCAAAGCACAACTAAATGTAATGCAAGCGAAAACCACCGATGAGGTCTCCTAACCTACTTAGCGGTGGTTTTTTCGCTTGTTCCGGAACTTACGACGCGCCCAGCGATAGAGCTTACGGATACCGAACACAAGGCTCAGTAACGTTACGATCCAGCGCAGTACGTCATAAAACGCCACAAGTGCGACCATCGGCCTCACCCCCTTTCGGGAAGCTGCGCCGCGGTCTGAAAATCCACCACTATTCCTAGTCCATGGAACCGATTATAGCATGTCCCTTCCAGCTTGCTCCATTGAACTTTTGTTTTCGGATGCCGAAAATTTCAGGAGAAAAAGACCAAAAATAATCGTATATTCGATCTTTCCGGAACCCTTCTACCCTATCCTTCAAAAGTTAAAATCCGGTTACAGTTTGCCTCCGGATGGGTAATGTTACCTCTCTGTAACCCACCTTGATGCAAAGGGTGCCTATAATAAAACCGGACAACCTAGGAGGGATACTTATTATGAAAAAATCATTCAAACTTCTGACACTCAGCCTGGCAGGCTCCTGTCTGCTTGCGGCCTCAGCCGGAACTTCTTATGCGAGTAGCGCGGTACAGCCGTCTGCAGCCGCTTCTGTATCCGCTGCGGCGGAACCGGCAGCCACTCCGGTTAAAAACGGAGCTGTACAGGTGACAACCAAAGAAATTAAGGAAGAATCCCCCGAACTGAGCGTGAATCTCCAGATTCCCGTTATACAGGGTATGAAAGATAAGCAGTATCAGGACGAGCTTAACGATATTATTTACCGGCACGCCATGAAAGATGTCGAGGCCGTACGCAAACAGGCCCAAGGTGACCTGGCAGCCGCCAACGGTTCCGCAAGCGAGCTGGCCATGCCTTATTCGGTCGATTCGGTATTTGAAGTAAGCGCATCGGGTGGTCAGAAAGACGCGAACCGCCTGTCGCTGCGGGTGGTAACTTCCGTTTTTACGGGAGGCGCTCACGGAATGCCGCGTGTGGATACCTATAACGTCCTGAATGAGGAGGAAGCTCAGCTAGTTGAGCTGAAAGATTTATTCGGGGACAACTATAAAGCGGTTATCGACAAGCAGATCGGTCAGGAAATCGCCAAACATCCGGATGATTTCTTTGAAGACGCGTTCTCCGGCATTACCGACACGCAGTCTTTCCAGATCAAGGACGGTAAAGCGGTAATCGTGTTCTCGCCTTACGAAATCGCCCCTTATGCCGCAGGTATCCAGGAGTTCTCCATCCCTATCTCCCAAGGAGGCAGCTCTTCCGCACCTTCCAGTCTCGTAGTGGGCGGCGAAGTGCTGTCGGCGAAGCAGGGCTCTCTCTACACCACGGCGGCGGGCACTACCATGGTTCCACTCCGCGTTGCGGCCGAGAAGCTGAGCTTCCAGCTTAAATGGAACCAGGAGCAATGGGCAGCCGAGTTGTCCAAAGGTGCGGTATGGACAAGCGTCTACAAGGGAAAAGATGCGTATACCATCAATAAAATGGCGCCGTTCTCCCTTGGCGAAGCGGCCGTCATTAAAGAAGACGGCAACATGTACGTGCCGGCATCCTTCTTCTCCAAGATATTGAATGCCGATGTAACCGTAAACGGCGATCAGCTTGTAATCAAATAAAGCGGGCCTTCACAGCGGCCTGCCCGGAACATTTAAATAGCCCGTTTAAAGAAGCGCTGCCGCTCTTTAAGCGGGCTTTTTTTGTGCTGCCAGCCTGTTTCTTTCTCTTATAAAAAAATAAAAAAGCCCCGCCACTCCCCCGAAGGAGAATGCCGGGACTTAGGATTGGACCGGTTGATTCCGAATGCGATTCCGGACCGCTCTTAGTAAGCCAGTGCAAACAGGCCATGAATATGAGACAGGTAACGGATGTTACTCGCTTCTTTCATGAGCGTTGCAGGCAGGCCTTTCAGGCGGGTTTGATTGCCGCCGATCGAACCGATTCCGTCTTTGCGGCCCAGACTTCCGAGCGTACCGGAGAATACCGGCGTGAAGACGTCCATCGGAGCGCCTTTCAGTGCCGCGAAGAGGTTGTAACCGACCACTTCGCCCATCTGCCAAGCCAGTTGTGCGGTTGGCGGGTACGGACGCTCTGCGCCGGCCGGGAATACAACCGCGCAGTCGCCTGCGAGGAATACGTCCGGGTGGGACGTGGACTGCATGAACTCGTTGACCGTCGCACGGCCGCGGTTCACTTCGATGCCGGAGTTAGCGACAACCGGAGTTCCTTGTACGCCGCCTGTCCAAACGAGCGTGCTGGTTTCGATTGTGCTTCCGTCTTTCAGGGAAACGACGGATTCCTGCATTTCGGTAATCGCAACGCCCGTCAGGAACGTTACGCCGCGCTTCTGCAGGCTTGTCGTAGCGCGCTCGATCAGTTCCGGATGGAAGCCCATCAGGATGGAAGGAGCCGCCTCTACGCAGTACAGGGAGACGTCGTTGAAATCGACGCCTTTGCTGCGGCACAGGCCCGGAAGCATGTCGGCGAGTTCGCCCACAAGCTCAATGCCGGTCAAGCCGCCGCCGCCGACCACGAATGTAGCGTCCGCTTTGTTCTTGGTCTGGCTGTAAGCTTCGATGCGCGCTTCCACGTGCTCGCGGATGCGGTTGGCGTCGTTAACGGATTTCAGCGTGAAGCTGTGCTCCTGGAGGCCGGGAATACCGAAGAACGCCGTTTCGCTGCCCAGGGCAACAACGAGCTTATCGTAATCGAACGATTTGCCGTTCGACAGGATGACGCGCTTGCTGTCCGCGGAAATCGTTTCGACCGTGCCGATTTCCAGGTTGATGTCTTTGCCGCGCAGGAGCTTTTCCAGAGGCAGGGCAACTGCTTTCTCGTGCAGATTACCTACGGCCAGTCTGTGCAGCTCGGTAATGATTTGGTGCGTAGGAAAACGGTTGACAACCGTAATCGTAGCTTCTTCCGCAGTCAAGTGTTGACGGGCCGTCAGTGCGCTGAGCAAGCCGCCGTAACCGCCACCTAAGATCAAAATATGCTTGGACATACTCATCCTCCATTCTTGTTTCAGCTTACCTTATGATTAACGCTGTTGCTGCCGTTCGGCTTGAACATCCAAGAATGCCTGTACGAAACGGAATGTCTTTTGTACTTGCGGGTCTTTCAGCATTTTGAGCAGTCCGAACAGACCGATTGTGGAGTGCTCCGCCTGAGCGCGGTCGTTTGCTTCGATTACGGAAGCAGCCACGCCTTTCGCTTTCTCGGTGATCGGCTTAACAAATTCGTTCATACCGCCTTTGAGGTCGTCGATCAGAACTTGGTCGCTCGCAACGCTTTGAGCCAAGTCGTAAGCTTTGGTAAGAATCGTAACCATTTCCGCCAATTTCGGCAGATTCTCCACGAGAACGGTTAAAGACTCCTGAACCTCTGGCTTCATCAACTGATCAAGGACATCCTGGGGTTCCCTTTTTTCGGTAGTGCTTGGGGTTGGATTGGATGTTTCTGACATAAGCTAACGTCCTCCTTTACTTTGAAATAGAAGCCCGTTTATTTTTCGATCCCTGCCTAGCCATCGAGACGTCTTCTGTCTTCGCATAAGTTTCCCTATTCGTGATAAATGAAACCGCGCGGCCTGATAAGATTGTAACATTTTTCACATAAAAGGAAGAAGGTTTTTCTTGGCTGCGAGTCCATTACTTGCAAGTTCGGGAAAAATGTCGAACAGGTCGAAACGGAACCCTATGTACCTCTATTATACCTCCGTCTTGCGGACATGAGAAAAACAATTTTTTACACATGTGAATAATTTGTGACAAAAATCACTTTTCTTTTCACCCCCGCACCTAAAGCAGGGATACGTGCTTGTTTATTCCAGTAATTCCTCGGATTTTATTGCCAGCAGGGACAAGTCTTCGATAAAATATTTCATCAAAACCGGCCGCCGCCGGACCGCTAAAGGATGATAGGAAAAAGCTATCGGCAGCCCCATTACGGTATGCCATCCGCCCCTTAATCCTTTGACGTCTTTCTCTTCGTCCGCAAACAAGGTTTGGACGACCGTGTTGCCGAATCCGAACAAAATTTGCGGATTTTTGGCTCCGAGCTGGGCCTTCAAATGAGGAAAGCACGCGGCCCTTGCCGCAGGCTTGTCATACGCTCTGACCGGACGGCACTTGAGCAGATACGTGACATACACGGAGCGGATATCCACCCCGGCTTCATACAGGCCGGCCTGCAGCGTTTCCCTCGTTCCGCAGAGGAACGGGTCGCCTTCCCGGTTCTCCCGGGCGCCCGGGTTGTCCAGAATCAGCACGATTTTCGCCTTCGGGTCCCCTTCTCCCCAGACGACCCGCTGCCGCTGATCCGCCAGCTCGCATAACCTGCACCCGGCTGCATGGGACGGGGCCTTTTCTTCCGGCAGGATAGAGGGTGTAAAAATCGCCATGGGCACCACACCGCCCTTTCATTCGGTTTTGGAATTAGTATGGCCCTGCCCTTCTTGCTTTACTAACCTGTCATTCTCCATGTTTGCCGCGGCAAATCGCCGGCAAGCTCATGGTGAGACAAGCGGCCCGCGTAAAAAACGATCCTTCGTCCGAAAAAACGGCCGTTTTCCAAACACCTCATCCGGCCAACAAAAAAACCACCCGTGAACTCAGCGGATGGTCGCGGGTGCGGCGGCAAAGCGCTGCACCTCCGTATTTTAAGTCCGGGCTATATCTTCGGCCTTTTAAAAAGCTGGTTCATCACCTCGGAGAAAATAAGACCGGCGGCAATCGAACCGGAAATCATAAACGCTTTGGCGGCGAGCTGGACGGCAAGATTATAGTCGTTTTCCACGAAAGAGCGCATCGCGTCATAGGCCATGCCTCCCGGAACGAGGGGGATGATCCCCGCCACGCTGAAAACGATAATCGGGGTTTTGTAGAGACGGGCAAATACCCGGGATATGACCGTTACGAAGAAAGCCGCGGCCAAGGTGGCCACGATGGCGTTGGTATCGCTCCGCACGAGGGCGATATACACGAGCCAGCCCATCATTCCGACGAAACCGCACTGGATCAAGGTATTCCGGGGAACATTAAAAATAATGCCGAAGGCGGCGGAGGCAATATAACTCGTCACGAGCTGTGCAATCATTGAGGGATTCCTCCGTTAATAAAATGAAAAGACGACCGCGATACCGGCCCCGATGGCAAACGCCGTCAAAAAAGCTTCCGCGCCCTTGGACAAGCCGGACACGAGATGCCCCGCTATCAAATCCCTCACGGCATTCGTGATCAGCAGACCCGGTACAAGCGGCATGACGGAGCCGATAATAATTTTGTCCAGCTCCTGTCCGAGCCCTGTCCATATAAACAGAGAAGCCAGCATGCCGATAATGAAGGAAGCCAGAAACTCGGCTACGAACTTGAACAGCACATAGCGGTGAAAAATAAGAAACCCGATAAAACCAAGCCCGCCCGTGACGACGGCCGGAATAAAATCGAGCCACCCGCCGTTGAACATGATCGTAAAACAGCCGCTGGACACGGCCGCCGCCGCAATCTGCAGGGCCACGGGATAGGCCAGATTGGCTTTATCCACCTTAAGAAGCAGCCGGTGGGCTTCCTGAAGGTCAAGCTGCCCGTCGCTTATTTTGCGGGAGAGCCCGTTGACCAGCGTCACTTTGTGCAAGTCGGTGGACCGCGTAGAAATCCGGACCAGCTTGGTCGGATCGCTGCCGTCCACGGAGAAGATGATGCCCGTCGGGGTCACGAAGCTGTGGGTATGATGAAGGCCGTAGGAGGCCGCGATGCGGGTCATCGTATCTTCCACCCGATACGTTTCCGCTCCGTTCTGGAGCATGATTTTACCCGCCAGCAGGCACACATCTACGATTTTATAAGTCTGACCGGGACTGGACGCCTGTTCCATCGCGCACCTCTTCCTGTGGATGTAGATAAGACGCTGCCCTTCACTGCCGCCGTTTTCAATCCAGCAGCTCCATGAGCCGGCTAAACTCGGATTCGCTCAGGTCTCTCCATTTTCCTTTGGGAAGCCCGTCCAGCTTGACATTCATGATGCGCACCCGCTGCAGCCGGTGCACCTGATACCCGAACGCCTGGCACATGCGCCGGATTTGCCGGTTCAATCCCTGCGTCAGGATGATCCGGAAAGTATGGTCGTTGATCCGGGTCACCTTGCACGGTTTCGTCTTCGTTCCCAGAATGCGGACGCCCGTGGACATGCCCTGCACAAAGGAGTTTGTGATCGGCTGATTCACGGTGACGATATATTCTTTCTCATGATTATTTTCCGCACGCAAAATTTTATTGACGATATCCCCGTCATTGGTCATGAGGATAAGGCCTTCCGAATCTTTATCCAGACGTCCGATCGGGAAAATTCTCTCCGGGTGGCGCACAAAATCGACGATATTGCCTTGAATGTGGCGTTCCGTCGTGCACGTGATGCCAACCGGTTTATTCAACGCTATATAGACGGGCTTCTTCTTAGTACCCAGGGGCTTGCCGTCGATTCTCACATCGTCCCCCGGCTCGGCCGTACTGCCCAGCTCCGCCGGAGCCCCGTTAATGGTCACACGTCCGGCTTGTACAAGCTCGTCCGCTTTTCGTCTGGAGCAAATGCCCGTTTCGCTAATGAATTTATTGATCCGCATGAAGCTGCTGTCCCCTTCTTTTGCCTGTTAGGTTGTGAGTTCCCACCGATTTATATGCCTGTATTGTACCATAACCGGAGGCAATTCGCGCCGCCGCTCTTTCACAAAAACGGACCTTCGGGGGAGATGCTTATTCCGTTAGGAAGGAAACGGGTATCAAGATGGAAGGGGACCGCCGGAAATGCCATATAGCAGGGAACAGCAAAGGACTTGAGAAAATAGCGGACTAAACTAGGGCTCCCGGAACCCGGCAAAAACCGTCAGCAGCAGAGCCCCAATCAAAGCCCCGGCGACCAGGAAGATGCTTCCCGCTGCTACAAATTTCAGAAAGCCCCGCTCCTCTTTCAGCATGCCCGCATAACCCAGCACAAGACTGGCGGCAAGCGAACCGATGGCGGTATAAAAAAGCAGCCGAATGCCCGCCGATTCGCTACCGGCAGGATTCTCCGAGATCAGGTAGCTCCCGACAAGCATCAGAACGCCCAAAATGCTTAACAGCGTTGAGCCGGTTCCGACCTTCTTTTTCGATTTCATGGCAGCCTCCGTAATCATGAGTTTTCTTCCCTATACACCATTCATACGAAACGGAACGAAGAAGTTGCCGGATGCCTGCCAAAAAAAAGGAACGCCCGTCTCTTTGGAGGAGATACGGGCGTTTCGGTCTTCCGGCTGCCGCTTGTTTTCACGGCTGTTCTTCCCCGACGAGGAAGGTCAGCTTTTTCCCGAGAACCGAGATATCCGCCGGAGTCTGCACATAAATTTCCCCGTCCATATCCGCCTGCATAGGCTGATCCGTAGTCAGCTTCAAAGAAGTCGTGCGGATAAACTCGAAGCTGCTTTTCTCCGAATCCCACTCCTGGAAATTTTTGATTTTGAAAAGCTCCTTCAGAAGCGGAAGACCCGCCTCACGGATGATCGCCACATCCAGGACGCCGTCGTAAAGAGCATCCGAAGCCAAGGGCAGCGGCCTCGTGCCGAGAAACCGGCCGTTGGCGACGAAAAGCATAACTGCTTCCCCGCCCGTCTGCCCGCTGTCGTGCTCCAGCGTAAAGCGGAAAGGATTTGCGGACGTTACCGTCTGGAGCGTGCTTATAAAATAACTCAGCTTGCCGATCGTTCCTTTCAGCTGCGGGTTGATGTTGACCGAAGCGTCGGTAATAAGGCCGATACCGAAAAAGTTCGAGAAGTACCGGTCGTTCGCCCGTCCGATATCTACCGCCTGTGTCTTCCCCCGCATAAGAGTCTCTGCGGCCCGTTCCAGCTCTTGGGGAATTTGGAGCGCCCGGGAGAAGTCGTTGCATGTCCCGCCGGGCAGAATGCCGACGACGGGCGGATCTTCCAGCGGCGCCAGCCCGTTCACGCATTCATGGACAGTTCCGTCGCCGCCCAGCACGAGGAGAAGATCCGTCTCCCCGCCGCGTTCCCGGCAAATCCGCTCCGCATCTCCCGGTTCCTTCGTCTGTACCAGCGTGAGTTCTTCAATCCCGGCTGCAAGCGGACCGATCACCGCTCCAAGCCTGCTGCCCGTCTCCGCCTGTCCGGCGCTGCCGTTATGAATCAGAATCGCTTTTTTGAACATGCCCACCGCCTCCTCCGCTTACGCCAATTTCCATCTCTAGCCTGTACTTACCCCGCTAGAGAAATTCAGATCACCTTTTCTGAAAACCCCTATCCGGTTTTCGCCATCCCGCATGCCCGGGGTTGCCCCGTGTGCACGCGGCCCTTATCCTGCCGCACGTTCTTCCTTGCGGATTGGCTTTTTTGAATTGACGAACCAGATGCCGATCAGTACGAAGACGATGCCCGTCACCGTGCCCTCCCTCAAGGTTTCACCCAGGAAAAGAACGCCCGACAGAACGCCTATGACCGGCACCAGCAGCAGGGAAACCGACGCTTTGCCCGCCTCGGCACGCGATAAAATATGGAACCACAGGACGAAAGCGAACGCGGAAGCGACAATCCCGGCAAAGCCGACATAAACCGCGGGCATAAGTCCCCAGTGGCTCTCCCCGTGTTCAAAAACGGCCGAATACAGAAACAGACCCGCCGCTCCCGCTACCATCTGCCAGGTCGTAAACTGCAGGTTGTCGCAGTGGGCCAGCTTGCGCTTGATGATGACGTTGGAGACGGCCCAGGCAAGTCCAGACGACAGAGCCAGCAGCATGGCCCAGAAGCTTCCTCCGAGACGCACGTCCAAAGCGAAGAACATGCCGATGATTCCCGCGATCAGTCCGATCGTTTTGCGGGTCGTAAGCTTTTCGCCCGGAATGAGAAAGTGCGCCATCAGCGTCAACCAGAGCGGCATACTGTACGTTAGCACGGAGGTAAGCCCCGCGCTGATATCCTCCAGCGAGATCTGGATCGCGAGATTGAAATAAGCCGTCTGAAGAATTCCGCACAGGATGAACCATTTCAAATCTTTCCGTGACGGAAGCGGGACCTTTTTGAACAGACAGAACAGCAGCAGAGCGGCCGCCCCTACTCCGAAACGGTATCCGGCAAACAGCACCGGAGGAAATACACCGTTTGCGAGCTTCATAATGACCCAGTTGTAGCCCCAAATGAGGCATAAAAGTCCGATTAACCCGTTCAACTGCCAACACCTCTTTAATCGAATCACACCTTACGGAGCTTTTCCGAAAATTTTTTGCCCCGTGCACCTCCGCCTCCCTAAACGAAAAAAAGAGAAGATGCACCTTTGAGGCACCTTCTCTCATTCTATCATTTATCCAGAAAATGGGGAGAAATCCGTAAAATCTCATCAAATTTCTTTTCTTTGAAAATAGCGTAATCCTGACAGGAAGAAAACGACGAAACCTCCCAGAATGACATAGATCAGCGTTTCGAAAGAAACGTGGAGAGACCCCAAGCTGTCTTCCGTCGCCGGGAGCATCGCCAGGAACGGCTGCGCCCACGGGTAGAACGGGCCGTACGTTTCGGAATTGGCCACCAGAATGTTCGGCAGCGTGAAGATAACGTTGAGCGCAAGCGGAGCGGCGAAGCTCACCCAGGCTACGGATACCGAGAGCTGCAGAGCCGCCAGCGGCAGAGTAGCGAGCCAGCCGCCGAAGACGGGCCACAGCAGGTGGCTCCAGGGAATGCTGGCGCCGAGCCCTTTGACGAAGCCCGCTCCGAGCAAGCCGCCGAGGAACAGCAGCTGAGTGACGGCGAGCAGTCCGGTGACGAGCAGGAGCTTGGCGATGAACAGGTGCGAACGCGACACCGGCAGGGCCAGCACCTGCTTCCAGCCTCCGCCCGTATGCTCGTAGCGGCATACGTAAGCCGCAAAGACGCCCGTCAGCAGCGGGAGAAACAGCATCGCATGTATGACGGCCATCGTGCTGAGCAGAAGCGCCCATGCGATCAGGGGTTCATTCGCCGGCACTGTCATAGCAAGCCCGGCCGCGAAAGCGAGCAGCGGAGAGATGAAAATCAGCAGCCAAATGTTCGTTTTGCGCAGCTTCAGCCATTCGGCACCCAGTATGTTAAAGAAAGCGGCCATCTCAGTTCACATCCTGTCTTGTAAAATGAGTCAGCCCGATCAGGAACACGACGATGCCCGTGGCGATTCCAAGCCACACGTTAAGCTCGGGCCGTCCGGCTTCGTTCACGAGCAGGGGCCATTTCCACAGGAACCAGTCCGGCAGCCGGATCGAAAAGAGGCTCAGGACGGTTCCCAAAATTCCGGCCGTCAGCGGGATGGCCTGATTCCGGACCGCTACGGACAACCACAGCTGAACGGCCAGGATGGGGGTGCCGGCGAGAAGCGGGAACAGGCTGATGCGGATGACGTGCATAACGGGAACGTTCATCCCGAAGCCGAGCAGGAAGCCGAGCAGCACGGACCCCGCCGCCAGCAAGAGGCACGACACGAGCAGCAGGATGAGCACGAGCAGCAGTTTTGACGTGAAGACGCTGAAGCGGGAAACCGGCAGGGCCAGCAGCTGCTTCCAGGAATTTCTCTGATGCTCGTAGCCCGCGATCATCGACGTCAGCAGCGTCATGCCGAGCAGCAGGGCCGGGGCCGCGAGAAACTGGACGTTCGAGAGCAGCCCGTACCAGAGATCGTTCGCGTACGCCTTGATCAGGTAATCGTAACGCAGCCCGAAGTTGACGGCCTGGAGACCGACCACGCCTACGGGACCCAGCAGCACGAGGAACCAGACAAGCGTCCGGCGGATTTTCAGGAAATCCGCGGCAAGTACTCTGCCGGTCATAAGCTGTCTCCCTCCCCTACCAGGTCCAGGAAGAAATCCTCCAGCGATTTCTTCTTCTCTTCTACCCGGTAGACGGAATGTCCCGCCTGGACCAGACCGGCCACAACCTGCGCGATCTTCTCATCGGGAGCTTCCTCGAGAAGAAGCGAAGACTCGTCGGCCACCGCGAAGCAGCCGGACGAAGCGGCGGTGCGCAGCGCCTGCTGGGGCGCGTCCACCGCAATGCGGATTTGGCCGCCCGCCTTTCTTCGAAGACTCTCGATCGTGTCTTCGAAGATCATCGAGCCTCCACGGATAATGCCCACGCGGCTGGCCATCTGATCCACCTCACTCAGCAGGTGGCTCGATACGAGAACCGTCACGCCGTACTGCTGCGGCATGCTTTTGATCAGCTCCCGGATCTCCAGGATGCCGGACGGGTCGAGCCCGTTCGTGGGCTCGTCGAGCACGAGCAGCTCCGGGCTGCCCAGCAGCGCGGCGGCGATGCCCAGACGCTGCTTCATGCCGAGCGAGTAGCCCTTCACCGGGCGCTTCGCTTCCTTCGTCAGGCGGACAATCGCCAGCACTTCGTCGATCCGCTGTTTCGGCACGTCGAGAATGCGGCGGATCGCCTCCAGATTTTCGTAAGCCGTCAGATGACCGTAATAGGAAGGGTACTCCACCAGGGAGCCGACCTTGCGCAGGATCGCCAGCTTTTCCTTGCGCAGATCTTTGCCGAACAGCTGAACCGTCCCTTTCGTCGGGCGGATCAGGCCGAGCAGCATTCGGATGGTCGTCGTTTTCCCCGCCCCGTTGGGCCCCAGAAAGCCGTAAATATCTCCTTTGCGGATTTGGAGATTCACGTTGTCCACGGCAGATCTCAATTTGTATTGTTTGGACAACCCGAAGGTTTGAATAATCATTTCGTTCATGGAAAATCACCTCGCCCCTTATATTAAAGAGCGAAGGTTAATCCCAGGGTGCGGATTGTTTAAGATTCGTTTAAAATCACCGGTCACGCGGGAACAAATAGATCGCCGTTCCTTCCGGCGAGCTGACGACCTCCCAGCCCAGTTGCATGTCTTTCACCATCAGCGCAACGATCGTGAGCCCGATTCCCGCCCCCTTCTCCGCCGACGGCGCCTTCATGCCAGGGCCCTTGTCCTCGATCACAAGAGCGGTCCGGCCGTCTCTTTCTTCGATGCGCAGGCCGATATATCCACCCGACTTGGCATGCCGGAGCACGTTCTGGAACAGATTGTCCAGAATCCGGTTCATCCACTGGGGATCGGCCTTCCAATATACGGGGTACTCCGGCACGCCGACGTCCATGAATATGCCTTCTTCCTCGAACACGGGATACCAGGCGGCGGCGGAAGTCCGGGCGAGCCGGGCCACGTCGATTTCGGTCCGCTGGAGCGGGTACTTCCCGGCGGAAAGCAGCGTGTACGACAGCAGGTTGTCGATGAGCCGGTTCAGATCGTCGGACTTCGCCTCGATCAGCGTCAGCGAAGTTTTGCCTGACGCAGAAATCGGCTCCTTCTGCAAAGAATAAGCATGGCTGCGGATAATCGTCAGCGGCGTGCGCAGATCGTGGGACAGGTTCGCGATCAGCTGCTTTCGCAGGCCCTCCTCTTTGCGCTCCCGCTGGCGGCTCGTCGTCAGCTCCTCGATCATCCGGTTGAAGGCCAGCTCCAGCTGTCCGATTTCGTCCTTCTTGCTGACGGCTATCGGATGGGGAATATCCCGGCCCTCCGGCAGCGCCATCGCCTCTTCCAGGTGAACGAGCCGCTTCCGGATGCGGTAGAAGAACAGCCACGACATGAACAGGAACAAGCCGAAGGCCAGCAGGACGAGGCCGATGACATACCTGTCGCTGTAGATAGGCCGTTCCTCCTTCATCAGCGCCCGCGGAATCTGCATCACCATAAACCCTTGCGCAGCGTCCTCACCCACAAAAGCGACCGTTGTAAAAGGATCGCCGTTGTAGCTCTTTTTCATAAAAGAGATCGTATCGGCCGCTTCCCACATGGCAGGAAGGTCCTGCCTTTCCGGCAGGGCTAAGCGCGTTTTGCCGCTGCCGTCAACCCAGAAAAGATCCGCCTTCGGATACTCCTTCTTCAGCTCCCGCATCCGCTTGTCGATCCCCTCGTCTCCGGCGCCCAGCAGCTTCTTGGCTTCCCCATGCCAGAACTTCTCGATATCATTTCCCCTCGCATAGGGGTTGGTCTTCCGGTTCTCTTCCTGGGTTTTGAACGAATGCGGCAAATAATACAGAACAGCGGCCATCGGAAAAACAACCGGCCAAATCAGCATCGCGAACACCACGATGCACAAATATTTGACCAGCAGCGAGTGGCGCCACTTCATGCTCTCACCCGGTAACCGATGCCGCGGATCGTTTCCACGATTTCGGGCTGGCTGGGATCCCGTTCGATTTTTTCGCGGAGATAACGGATATGAACCATCAGCGTTTTGTCCCCGTCGATGTAAGGGTCTCCCCAGACCCCTTCGTACAGCTGTTCTTTTGTAAGAATCTGATTCGGATGACGCAGAAAATACATGAAAATCTGAAATTGTTTTCCCGTCAAAATAATTTCTTCCCCGGTCCGCGTATCCACGATCCGGTTCTCCTCCATATTCACCTGCAAATGATGCAGCGTGAGCTCCGCCTGCGCCGGTTTACCTGTACGCCGCAGCAGCACTTCGACACGGGCCGCCAGCTCATCCGGATGAAACGGCTTCGTCACGTAATCGTCCGCGAACTGAAGACCCTGCAATTTATCGTCGATAGAGGTCCGGGCGGAGAGCATCAGAACGGGCGTATCCGGGTAATTCTTTTTCATCCGCTGCCCGATCGAAAAGCCGTCAAGTCCCGGAAGCATCACGTCCAGAATGACCAGGTCGCTGTTCTCCCAGTATTCGGCCGCCTTCTCTCCGGATTGCAGCCAGTTCACTTCATAGCCCCGCTCGATCAAGTGGCTGTTTACCCATTTGCCGATTTCGGGATCGTCCTCAATATACAAAATTTGTTTAACGGCCATGCTTCTAACTCCTTCCGGTCTCGCTACCGTTACTTTACAAAGACACCCGCCGGATTGTCAAAAGGGGGCTGCTACTTCGGACGGCGTTTTTGCGTATAACATGCTTATGAATAGGCGGCAGCGTTGCTGACGATAAAAAATGACGCACTCCGCCCGATGATCGTTATTCTGCCCGTCTTGATTATGATCGGAAGCCGTACTACCGGCCGGAAAAGGAGAACTTGCCATGAGGATGTTCAAACGCTTCAAGCACCTGCATACCTATCTCCATCGATGCTTCGGCAAAAGCCTCCGCTCTATACGCGGTCTGCCTTTTCGAAAAGGCACTGTAGTTGCCGGCACCTACAAAATCGCGAAAAAACTCGGAGCCGGCAGTTTCGGCGTCGCCTATCTGGCCCTGAATACGGTTAACGGACAGCAGGTAGTGCTGAAAAGGGTATCGCCCGTGAGAGGCGGAAAAAAGCGGGCGGAAGACATCTTCGCGCAGGAAACCGCCATGCTCCGGAAGCTTCGGCATCCGGATATTCCCGCATTCTATGAGGCTTTCACCTGGCGGGGCGAGTTCTGTTTTACGATGGAATATGTACGGGGGAGCTCGCTGGACGTCCTGCTGTTCCGTGAGGACAGGGCTTTCTCCGAGAAGGAAGCTTTGCGGCTTGTCCGGCGGCTGCTGGAGCTTGCCGGGATGCTGCACGCTCAGGGAATCGTCCACCGGGACTTTTCGATCGCCAACGTGCTGCTGGACGGAGACCGGGTGAAGCTGATCGACTTCGGGCTTGCCCGTGCGGTTGATTCCGGCGGTTCCGCTTCGGACAGCCCTCACGAAAAGCAATTATCCCGGTGGGATGCGGAGGTGGACAACGACGATCCGTCGGAGAAGAAATACCGGAGGGCCGTCCATGTGACCAGCGATTTCTACGCAACCGGCCATCTGCTTTTATTTTTGCTGTACAGCACTTATTCCCCGGAAGACGAAAATACGGCAAAAGACGCCGGATTAAGCTGGGAAAAAGAGCTGCCGCTTCATCCCGGAACGAAAAAACTGCTCCGCCGGTTGCTTTTGACGGAACAGCCTTATGAACGTGCGGACGAGATACAAAACGAAATCGATGGAATTCTGGCGAAACTTGAAGGATGAGGATTAACTGCTGTAGGAGCTGGAAGAACGTTTTTTCTTGTAGTGATTGTGACCGTAGTTATTGTGGCCGTTGTAATTCTTGTGGGAATGTCTGCGGAAATTGTCGCTGCTGCTGTGGGGGCGGTAGTGGGAGCCTTTGTGCTTGTCGGCACCAAGAAGTTTAGTCAGCAATTTTTTTAGCATGGCCATACCTCCTTTTGGGTGTACTATACGGCGGGGCAGCGGAAACGTTTCAGATCGGGCAGAATATCCCCCTTGGGCAGCTTTTACCGCTGCGACGCTGCGCGTTGGTCGGTCTAGTCCCCGAGAAGTCAAAGGGCAAGGGGCCGCGGCGAATTCACACCTTCGTTAATATGCAAAAAAAGAAGGAGGACTCGTGGGTTCCTCCTTCTTTTCGTTTATCCCCGCGACTTGTCTGCGCTTCTCATGCCGCGCGGCACCCTACCATTTGGACGATCCCGAGGATCGCCCTCCGGAAGAGCCGCCGCCCCAGCCGGAGCTGCCTGAGGAACGTCCTCCGCCTCCGCTTCCCCAGCCGGAACTCCCCGAGGAGTAGCCTCCTCCCCCGGGTCCGCCTGGACCTCTGCGGCGGAGCTGCTCCTCGTACATCCGGCGCTGATAGTCCCGGTCCATCTGCTCCAGCAGCTGCTGGCCGGACGAGATGCGCTGCATCGCTTCCGCGAAAAGTCCCCGGGCGATAAGCCCCCGGCTTTCCTCCATCAGCGTCTCGTAGCCGGAGGAATAGGGCGACAGGCTTATGCTGCCGCCGTACCGGGAATGCCGGCTCCGGTACTCTCCTTCGAGCTGCCTGACCGAGCGCAGCGTCTCTTCCTTCTCCCGCAGCAGCTGCTGCACCCGCTCCGCGGCCTGCCCCGCCTGGACGGCGAGCCCCCGCTGGCGCTCTTCCAGCAGGCCCACGTCCAGCACCGGCGCTTGCGCGAGCTGCTCCAGCTGCGCCAGCCTGCTTTCGCCGTCGCCAATCATCGCGGACAGCTCCGGCGATTCCACCTGGAGCTCCCGGAACGCGGAAGCCGCCTGCCGCAGCCGCCCGCGTTCCTCGTCCAGCGCAAGCTTTACGGCCCGTGCCCGCGAGTTCAAGCTGTCGTGATACCCGAGAATCCGTGCGCGAAGCTCCCGAATCTCGGTCATCAGCGCTTGAGCCTCCGTACCGGCCTCCCGGGCCGAGCGGTACTTCTGGACGTCCGGGGCGAGCCCGGACCGGATCTCCGTCAGCCGCCGGTCAAGCTCTTCGCGCGCCCGCATCAGGCGGTCGTAGTCGGCCTGCAGCTCCTGACGGTGCACCTCCGCGTAATCGCGGGCGACTTTAAGGGACTCCTCCCGGTAAGCGCGGCCGAAATCGCCGAGTTCGCCCGTCAGCTCCCCGATGTCCCCGGCCGTCTTCCGCGCAGACTCCCGGTCGGCGATCATCGCCTCCACAAGGCTGCGGGTGGCCTTCATGCTCTCGTCTATGGCAGCCGCGCTGCGGCCGCCCTCTTCGGTATCGCCCGCTTCCAGCAGAGTCTCCAGGCGTGCGGCTTCCTCCCTTGCCTGCCGGAGCAGGGCGTAGGGATCGCCATCGGTGAGCAGAAGGCTCTCCCGCCGGACTATTTCCCGGAGTTCTTTTTCCAGCACTTCAACCGCGGGCAAAATTCCGGGCTGCCTTGCCGACAACGCGTCGAACTCCCCCATCGCTTTCCGGATGAAATCCAGCTCCCCGAGCGCGGTCTGTACCGACGTTTCCGCCTGCATGAAGTCGAATTCATCCAGCTCGTCGGCCTTGGCATAAGCCGTCTTGGCCTGCTCCGCATGCTTCCTCAGCACGGTAAGCGGATAACCCGTCCGGCGGGCGAGCGCTTCGACGGCTTCCTCTGCCTCGGCGATGCCGTTCTTTGCCCGGTCCACGGATTTTCTGACTTCCGTGGACTGCTTTTCGATTTCCGCAAGCTGCGTCCCATACGGTGCTATCTTTTGGACAAATTCCTGTACGGCTTGAAGAAGCTTTCTTGTCTCAGCCTCCGCTTTGGCGTTAATGAGCAAGGGAATCTTCTGTGCCGCCAGGCGTCCGCCCAGTTCTTCGGCTTCCCCCTGCAGCCGCACTACCGCATTTTCCAGCTCGGCGGCTTTTTCTTTCGTTTCTCCCTGTAAAAACTGTTTCTCCAGGTCCTGAAAAACTTCCGAAAACAGCATTCCGTTCAGCACCGGCTGCGTTCCGTCCAGCAGCTGCTTCGCTTCTGCCAGCCGTTTCCGGGCCGCGGCTCTTCTTTTGTACTGCCAGAAGGCCCAAATTCCCGCTCCGATCACGGCCAGTCCCAGCACAACCGGGAGAATGGAAGCCATACCGGAGCCGCGGGAATCACTTACGCCCGAATCGCCGCTGTTCCCGGAAGATGCTCCCGCTCCGGCAATCGAGTTCACATAGCCGCTGACTGCCAGGATACCTCCTCCAATTCTGCCTTCTCCCGCCGCCGGTACGAACTTAAGATCCACGATCCCCTTGGCATTTTTCGCTTTGCTCCGCGCAACGGCCGCGTCCAGCTGCTCATTTTCGTAAACCAAATGGACATAGTTCGGCTGAGTCGTAATGACCAGCATCAGCTGATTCCGGTTCAGCCCCCATTGATCGTAAGCTTCATTCGCGAGCCGTTCTCCTTCACTCTCGGACAAACCCTTAGCGGTAAGTACAAACACTTCGTAATCTCTGTTCTTCAGTCCGCTTTCCACTTGTCGGGCCTCGGATTGCGTAAGCAGTCCGGCGGGATCGGTCACGATTCCGTCTTTCCGGGGCACGGCGGCGGCGAACACGGCCGTACAGGTAAGAAATAGGAGGAGCAGGGCGATCCCTATCACGCGTATTTTCTTCATGTTGTTCCCCTTTCGCTCGAATGATCCGTTACTTGTTCCTTACCCGAAAATATCGGTTCTGCTTCTTTTCCGTCCTATAAACCTCTGCCGCTGCCTCCCCGTCATTCCCGCGGAAAAAGCTCTCTGGCCGTTTGAATAAATAAATGGACCGCCAGCGAAGCTTCTTTCAATGAAGGCACGGCTACGGATATATCCCGGCAGACGCGAGGCTCCAGATCGAGCGTAACGAGGCCCGGAGGCAGGGCGGATAAGGACAAGCGGGACAAGATGGCAAGTCCCAGTCCTTCCCGGATCATATTCAGCACCGTCGCGACATTGGACGCCGCAAAAGCGAGCTGGAGGTCCGCACCCGATTTTTGAAACAAATCGATAATCGGCGCTTCGTATCCTCCTCTGCACAAAATCATCGGTTCCCCGCTCAAATCGGAGATCGTAAGTGAGCCCCTGCCGCCCAGCGGATGAGTCTCGGGAAGTACGGCCACCATCTTGTCTCTAAAAAGAGGAACGATCTCCATATCCGCATCGGGAAAAATAACGAGACCCACATCGATAAACCTCGTCGAAAGCCACTCCTTCACCTCGGCAATCGTGCCTTCATGGATCACCAGCTGGAGATTCGGATATTTCCGCTTGAACGTGCTCATGATTTTCGGCAAAAAATGAGCAGCGGCCGTAGGAAAAGCGCCGATGCGGACGGTTCCGACCTCCAGCCCTTTCTCCGCCGCGATTTCCTGCTCGATGTTCTCGACACGCTGCAAAATCTCGCGCATTTGGATCAGCACTCTTTTGCCAACATGGGTCAGGGTAATGCCGTTCTTCCGGTCCCGGATCATTAAATGAATGCCGAGATCGGCCTCAAGACTTGAGATGGCGTGGCTCACGGCAGGCTGCGTCATATTGAGCTCCAGGCCCGCTTTGGTGAAGCTTCCCGTCTCCGCTATCTTCACAAAAACCTGAAATTGAGTAATAGTCATAACCTTTCGCTTATGCTCCTCATAAAAATTATTCATTTTATTTATCTTATAGCCCATCGTATCATAAGAAAGCAGTTCTAACCAAGGAGTGATTCATATGGAACGTTCTTCCCGTAAACGAACGGCTTTCCTGCTCGCGTTTCTGGTCTTGATGTGGGGGATCAACTGGCCTCTGACCAAACACGCGCTCATTTATACACCGCCCCTGCTATTCGCGGGCATTCGTACGCTGATCGGCGGCTTCCTGATGCTGCTCGTCGCCATCCCGCGGTACAAAAAGCTTAATTTCAAGCGGACATGGCACATTTATCTGATTTCCGCCGTGCTGAACATCATGTTGTTCTACGGCCTTCAAACCGTCGGCCTCGGCTATCTGCCCTCAGGGCTGTTCTCCGCTATCGTGTTTTTCCAGCCGGTGCTGCTCGGGATTCTGTCCTGGCTGTGGCTGGGAGAGTCCATGTACGGGCTTAAAATGTTCGGTCTGCTCCTGGGCTTCGCCGGAGTGGCGACCATTACATCCGCCGGGCTTAGCGGGCATATCTCTATAACCGGCATTCTGCTGGCGCTCGGGTCTGCGGTAAGCTGGGCTTTCGGTACCGTTTATATGAAAAGAACAGGCGAACGCGTCGACTCCATCTGGATGGTCACGATGCAGCTGCTGATGGGCGGTGTCGTTCTGACGGGCACCGGCCTCTCCACGGAAAGCGTCTCGGACATCGCATGGACCGGCCCTTTCATCTTCAGCCTGCTGTTCATTTCGGTCTTCGTCATTGCACTGGGCTGGCTGACGTTCTTCACGCTGGTCGGTTCGGGCGAAGCGAGTAAAGTCGCCTCTTTCACCTTCCTCATTCCGCTGATCTCGATCACCGCCAGCGCCATTTTCATGAACGAAGCGATTACGATTAACCTGCTGGCGGGACTCGTCCTCATCGTGGTTAGCATCGTGCTTGTCAACGTGCCTCGCCGTTCTTTATTAGCCGCCAGAGCGAAAAAGTCGAAAGATCTTCCCCCTTGCGCGAGTCTGGCCCAAGCAAGGGATTATAAATAACGGTTCGGAAACAAGAAAAACCGGCGGAAAGGCTAAGCCTTCCGCCGGTTTCTTTTTTTATACGCCTATCCGTTCATTCCGCATCCTTGCGAGCCGCGATTACTTAACGGGAATCACATTGATCAATGCATCGAGAAGAACGCCCGATTTGTCCATGCTGTATTCCCAGAACATCGCACCGCCCAACCCCTGATCCTGTACATACTGAGCTTTCGCCGCTATGGATTCGGGATCGTCGTAGGAAAGCCACGTGCTGCCGTCAAAGAGGTACGGTGCCTTGGCTGCATCGTCCCAGTAACGGGTATAGCCATTGGCCGTGTTGTATTTCTCCAAAATTTCGTTGTAGGTCGGAGTTGCGCCGCTTCCTTTGGCGGCTTGCCCCAGACCGTTATTGGCAGTCGACTGCACATCGGTCCATAGGTGGCTGTAGAAAGCGATGCCGACGACGATTTTGTTAGCGGGCACTTTCGCGTCTTTAAACCGTTTAACCACGGTATCCATGCTGAGTCCAGGTCCGTAAACGTTCGTGTGATGCTCCGTCTTCTGAACCCAACCGCCTGAATAGTCGTAGGTCATGATGTTGAAATTATCCAGATATTTGGAAATCTCCTCGGCTTCGAGAGCTTTCAGGTGGCTTGGACCGGCTCCTGCCGCCATGGATAATTCATAATACTTGTTATCGGCAAGTCCCAGTTGATTCAGCTTGTCCCTCAGCATTTGCAGGAACAAGGTGTAGTTATGCTTGTCTTCCGGTCTTGCTTTCATTAAACCGTCCGCGCTGATCGTCGGATATTCCCAGTCGATATCCACGCCGTCCAGCTTGTACTTCTTGATGTAGTCGATAATGCTGTTCGAGAAGGTGTCGCGGGCTTCGTTAGTCAAAACCGCATCGGAGAAGCCGTCCGCTCCCCAGCCGCCTACGGCAAACAGCACTTTAAGGTTAGGATTCTGTGCTTTCAGGCTGTGAATGTATTGGTAGTTCTGATCGTCCTTTTGTTCCGGACGCGTAATGATTTTGTTGTCTTTTACCAGTGTAAAGGAATAGTTCAGGTGCGTCAGTTTGTTGGCGTAAACCGAATTCGTGACGGACCAGTCTTCCCAGCCGGCGATATAAGCGATGACTTTCTTTCTAGGATCTACTTTGAAATTCACGGTCGTAGAAGCCGTTTTGCCGCTTTTGCCGTGAACAGCCGTGACAACCAGGGTATAGTTGCCCGCTTCCGTAATCCCTGTTCCTTTGATGTATTCCGCTCCGTTCAGCGTAGCCACACCGACTGTTCCCGGTGCATCCGTCCAGTTGGGCAGCACACCCGTCGTGTAGGTCTCTCCGGCCGTTACGTTGGCGATCTGCGGTGCGGCAGGTACGGAAGTGGTGTCCGGCGTGTAAGGGTTGCCTTTCAGCCCGTCAACCAGCGCATCCAGCAGGGCACCCGTTTCGTCCTGGCTGTACTCCCAGAACATAGCTCCGCCGAGCTTCTCTTTCAGCGTGTAAGCCGCTTTCTCGGCCATGGACTCAGGATCGTCGAACGAGATGAAGATTCCTGTCTGTGCGTTATACAGGTATGGTGCTTTAGAATCCTTATCCCAATAACGCGTATACCCGTTAGCTTCGCTGTAAGTCGCGAGCGTTACGCTGTAGGTTGGGGTCGCCGGAGTGCCTACGGCCTTTTGACCGAGCCCGTTATTGGCGGAAGATTCCACGTTCGTCCACAAGTGGCTGTAGAACGCGGCACCGATGACGATTTTACTCGAAGGTACACCGTTGTTCTTATAAAGCTGTACGGATTGATCGACACTATTGGCTCCGGTTCCGTACAGATTGGTGTGGTGCTCCGTCTTCTGAACCCATCCGCCTGAAAAATCATATGTCATCAGGTTGATGTTATCCAGCACCGGAATAATTTTATCGATTTCAACGCCCTTCAGATAACCGCTTCCCGCACCGACCGCGATAGTCAGCTCGTAATAGCGGTTATTTTCCAGACCAAGCGCGTTAAGCTTGTCGCGCATCAATTGCAGCAGGGAAGTAAAGTTCTGTTTATCCTCCGGACGCGCCTTCATGACACCGTCGGCGCTTTGCGTCGGATACTCCCAGTCCAGATCGACGCCGTCCAGGTTGTATTTCTTCACATACTCGATGATGCTGTCGGTAAACGTTTGGCGGGAGGCTTCTGTTAATGCCGCGTCCGAGAAGCCGTCCGCTCCCCATCCCCCTACGGAGATTAGCGTTTTGAGATCCGCATTCTGTGCTTTCAGGCTGTGCAGGTAAGCGTAGTTCGCTTCGTCGTTCTGTCCTTCGATCGGCACGATCTTGTTGTCTTTGACATGCGTAAACGCGTAGTTGATATGCGTCAGCTTGGCTGCGTCGACCGGCTTGACGTCGGACCAGTTCTTCCATCCGGCCACGTAGGCGATGACCTTCGTTTCCGGCTCGACCTTGAACTTCACGGTCGTCGAAGCCGTTTTGCCGCTTTTTCCGTGAGCTGCGGTAACGACGAGCGTGTATTCGCCCGCTTCGATAATGCCGGTTCCCTTGGTGTAAGGGGCTCCGTTCAGCGTAGCGCCGCTTGCGGTACCCGCCGCGTCTTTCCAGTTAGGCAGTACGCCCGTCTTGTAAGTCTGCCCTTCGCTTACGCCCGTAACTGCAGGCGCGGCAGGAACGGTTGTATTGTCAGGGTTCAGCGCTTGGCCCTTAACGCCTTTAACCAGCGCGTCCAGCAAAGCTCCCGTCTGATCCTGGCTGTATTCCCAGAACATCGCTCCGCCCAGTTTCTGGCTCAGTACATAGTTTCCTTTTTCATGAAGGGATTGCGGGTCGTCATAAGAAAGGAATACTTTCGTTTGCTCGCTATACAAGTAAGGTGCTTTGGCCTCATTATCCCAATAGCGCTTATAGCCGAGAGCTTCATTATAATTCGAAATGATTTCATTATAAGTCGGTGTTGCACCGTTGCCGACGGCTTTTTGGCCCACGATCTTACCGCCAGCCGCTTCTACATCGGTCCACAGGTGACTGTAGAAGGCTCCGCCGATTACGATTTTGCTTGCCGGAACTTTATTGGCCAGATAGAGCTTAACGGATGAATCTACGCTCAGATCACCGGCATACAAATTCGTATGATGAGCGGTTTTGGTATCCCATCCGCCGTGGAAATCGTAGGTCATCAGATTAATATTGTCGAGCAGCGGGGTAATCTTCTCGATTTCAACCCCGTCGAGGTATTTCTTCGTAGCGCCGACAGCGATCGTCAGCTCGTAATATTTGCCGTCCTGGCTTCCCAGATCGTTCAGCTTCTCACGAATCGTCTGAAGCATCAGCGTGAAATTCTGTTTATCCTCCGGCCGCGCCTTCATGACGCCATCGGCGCTTTGCGTCGGATACTCCCAATCCAGGTCGACACCGTCCAGCTTGTATTTCTTGACATACTCGATGATGCTGTCCGCAAATGTATTACGGGAGCTGTCGGTCAGCGCCGCATCCGAGAAGCCGTCCGCTCCCCATCCGCCGACGGAAGGAAGGATTTTCAGCTTCGGATTGTCTTTCTTCAAGCTTTGCAGATAAGCATAGTTCGCATCGTCGTTTTGTCCCGGAAGAGCGACGATTTTATTGTCTTTTACATGGGTGAACGCGTAGTTGATATGCGTCAGCTTGGCTGCGTCGATCGGGTTGGAGGCCGACCAGTTTTTCCAGCCCGGCACATACGCGATGACCTTCTTGGCTGCATCCGTGGAGCCTCCTCCGCCGGAGCCGCCGCCACCGACCCAGCCACCGCCGCCGCCGATCGGCGATCCTGTCGTGATGGAGTCTTTCTGCGGGCCGTCTACCTTGACGGGAGCTTTCTCGAAGGAAGAGCCTTTGCCGCCTTCGTTGACCGTCGCGTTTTCAACGGAGCCGTAGCCGGTAATTTTGGCCAAGGCGTTCAGCACGAGAGAAACGATGCTGGCGTCATTGCCTACCGCCAGTGTCGTGTCCTTTCCGTCCACGGTTACTTTGGCGATGGAACCTTTGGAAAGATCGATTTTGATGCCGGAAGCCAGCACGTTAAGGGAGTTGAATGCTCCGATCAGCTGGACCGTAGAACCGGCAGGCAGTTCTTTCGGAAGGATCACATCGATAAACCCGGCTCCCGTCAAAGAGCTTTCCTCTAATTTAACGGAAGATTGGACAAACGTTTGCTGAACGGAGGAGTTTCCTTGGGCCACGAGACGGACCACGCCGGTTTCCTTATCGACAACAACCTTGATCAGAACCGTATCTACGAGGTGGATGGAATTTTCTCCGCCGCCGTTGACCGTAACGGTTCCCGACACTTTCACGTTCTTCAAGGTGACATCCCCGTTTTCGATGCCTTTACCGAGAAGGAGGTTGCCTTGAATGACGGTGTTTTGCAGGGTAACGCCCGATACGTTAACGGCAACGTTCCCGTTCACCGTTTCGGTTCCCGCAGCAGGCCCGAACGTACCGGCCTTATCGTAGGAAACGGTTTGTAGCGACGGGGCGCGGCCCAGCAGGACTACCGTCTCGGCGCGGGTCAGCTTGCCTTCGGGACGGAAGGTGCCGTCTTCGTAGCCTTCGATGACTCCTTTGGCTACCATGGCGCTTACCGCGCCTTTGCTCCAGTCGGCAATCGATGCCGCGTCTTTGATGCTCTTCAGCGGGTCTTCGGAAGCCGCATCCAGCTTGAGCAGCTTGGAGAGCATGACCGCGGACTCCTGTCTGCTGACCGGCTGATCCGGACGGATGCTTCCGTCGCTGTAGCCGTCCACATAACCGGCCGCAACCGCTTTGCTGATTTGTTCATACTGCCACTGCTCCGCCGTAACGTCCGTAAACTGGATCGAAGCGGAAGCCGTTAATTTATAGTACCGGTTAATAAGCGCCATAAGCTCTGCGCGCGTAATGGCATTATCCGGCTTAAGAGAACCGTCCGAATAGCCTTCGATCAGGCCTTTATCCTGCCATTCGCCAAGCTCTTTCTCTGCCCAATGCCCCTTGATATCGGCCGGCCGGGTGCTTTCTTGTCCCGAAACAACAGTCAGATAAGTTGAAAAGACCATGCTTGTACATATAAGTAAAACAAGCCATCTCCAGACAAATGATTGCTTAAGCGCTTTCATATTACACCCCAATTTCATCAAATTTATACAATGCCATTCCAAAGAGGAATCCCTCTCACCTCCATTACGTTCTCTTCGCAGGCACTGCTTCTAAATTCAGCCGCTTGGCATGAACTTAAAACAAACTCGTAAAGATAGATAAAGCTCATCCGAAAACTTGGTAAACGGTTACATAATGCCATTGAAAGGATACACGTGTGCTGCTCGATGAGAGACTGAAGTGAATGAATTTTACGACAAAATTAATGACCTGTTATGAATGACGACAAGCCGAAAATGGGGAAAAACTGAGGATATATTTGCGGAAGTTATTATGCAAGTTACTAATAATTATAATGGTTTTACAAAAGGTTAACAGGGATGTTTTTATCCACTGGAAGGGGATAATTCTCTATCCGGCTATTAAATTCACGGATTTTTTATACTTATTAACGATAATAAAAAGCCCGTTTATAGTGCAAAAATGAACAATAAAAAACCGCCGGGGAATTATCTTCCCCGGCGGCTTTTCCGGACGGCTCGGCGCCATGCCGCAAACGCGATCCGGTTACTTCGTAATGCCGTTATAAATGACTTGCGCCGCTTCCGCGCGCGTGGCTTTCGCACGAGGTGCGAATACGCCATCGGCACGTCCGGTCATCAAGCCCTTCTCGGCGGCTGTTTCCACAGCCGTTTTGGCCCAGGCGCTGATTTCCCCGCCATCCGTAAAGACAGCTTTAGGCGTACCTGTCGTGCCTTGAAGCTGTGCATACATACGCGTAATCATAACCGCCATCTCTTCACGCGTGATCTTCTGATCCGGCGCGAAGGTATCCGCGGAGCTACCTTCCACGATGCCCTTCTCGGATGCGGCCGCTACGGCTTCCGCATACCAGCTTCCGGACGGCACGTCTTTAAACGCGGACGGCTTGGAAGAAACAAGCTTCATCTGTTTCACGATCATGTTCACGAACTGGGCGCGGGTTACATCCTGCTCCGGCTCGAAACGGTTGTCGGCTACGCCGTCAATGATCTGCTTGCCGGAAAGCTCTTGAATGACTTTATAAGCCCAGTGCGTCTGCGGAACGTCCGAGAACGACTTCAGGTTCACGATACGGCCGTCGAGAGCCGCCGTGATTTTGCCGCCTTTGAACGTTTTCGTGATGTAGTTGTAGAACACATCGAGATCGATCAGGCCGGCTTGAGAATTTTTGCCTTCAACCAGCACTTTATAGTTGTCTCCACCCGCAGCCATGAAGTTATTCACGGTTACGGTATACTCGGCGGCATCCTCGATCGGAGTGCCGTCCGCTTTCGTCAGCTTCACGATACGCTCGGCTGCCGGCTTGCTAAAGTCGGCCGTATACTTCAGACCGGAAATTTGCAGCGTTTTGGTATCTGCGGAACCGTCGGATTTCTTGCCCCACTGCTGCTGCAGAAGCGTTTTGATCTGCGAGCCTGTCAGCGTCATTTTAACGAGCGTGTTGCCGAACGGCTGAATTTTTGCGAGATCGGAGAATTTGATGTCTCCTTTAGGCAGATCGGCGCGGATACCGCCCGGGTTCATGAAAGCGAAGTCCGTGTTCATGCCGTCACGCATAGCGTCCGCAATCAGGTTGCCCAGCGGAGCTTCTTCGTTGTAGGCGTTGTTTCTGGAAATCACGGAATCCGTCGTACCGACCGGCTGCTTCAGAACCGGATATTTGTCCAGGTATTTGTTGATCAGAGCGACCGTATCCGCGTCAGGAGTTACGCCTTCCTGCTTCACATCAACGATTTCCGCCGTTTTCTTCACGATATCGCCGGTAGCCGGATCGATTTCGAGGTCGACGTCGGCAAAAGCCGTGCCATAGGAATAAGCTTGAACGATCAGCTTGTTGTCTACGACCGTATTGACTTTGGCATGGTTGTCACCGGCGAAAATAACGTCGACTTCATCGTCGATCGCGTTAGCCAGATCAACCGCCTCGCCGGAAGCCACGTTGTCTTTCACGCTGGCCGGATCGTGCGCCAGAACGACGATCGCTTTTACGCCTTTGGCTTTCAGTTCTTGTACGGCTTTGTTTACAACGGGAGCCTGCTCGACGAACTTAACGCCTTTCAGGCCGTCCGGAGATACTTTGGACGGAGTGGAGTTGGTCGCCACGCCGATAAATCCGACTTTCTGGCCGCCCACTTCTTTGATTACGTAAGAAGGCAGGATATTCTCGCCCGTCTTCTCGTCCACTACGTTGGCGTTTACGTACGGGAAGTTCAATTTATCGAAGGTCACGTCTTTGTTCTTCGTATCGGTGCCGCCGTTGATTTGAGCGAGCATAGCGCCTACGCCCTGGTCAAACTCGTGGTTGCCCAGCGTGCCTACGTCGAATTTCAGCATGTTCATGAATTCCAGGGTCGGTTTGTCGCGCTCCATCGAGGAGACCGGTGCGGTCGCGCCTACGGAATCACCTGCATGAACGAGCAGTGTGTTCGGGTTCGTTTTCTTTCTTTCCTTCAAGTAAGTCGCCAGATAAGGAGCGCTGCCCACTTTGCCCGCCGCGGTTTCCGTCGTCGTATCGAGCTGACCGTGGAAATCGTTAATGCCGAGGAGCTGGACTTTGACGTTCTTGTTGTCCGGCTGAGGCTGGCCTTTTCCGCTCAGGTCGATGGAATAGACGCTGAAGCCTTTGTCCGTCGTTGCCCCCGTGCTCTTGATATGCGGGTTCTCCGGCAGGTACGTAACGGCGCTCGGAGAGCTTGTGAACGTGACTTTCACATTGCCGGCAACCGGTGCGATGGACCAGTTTTTGTCCGCAGCCGGGTTGATCGTTTTCTGTTCGGAAATGTAATCCATCAGCGCCTCGCGGTTCTCATCCGCGGAATCTACGATCAGCTCCGCGTTCTTGAGGCCGGGGAAGTTGCCGCCCCCGCTTGCGCGGTAGTTGTTCGTCACCACGATGAACTCCTGGTTCGGGTCGATCGGCTTGCCGTTAAACTGGAGATTCACAATCCGGCTGGAGGAAGCGTCGTTAACGGCTCCGTCCACTTTGTATTTCGCCGGTTTCGTTACGTCCACCTGGTAAGTCACTCCGTCGATCACGTCAAAGTTGAACACCTGGAAGGAGGAGTTAAGCAGCTGCTGCTCGTCCGTTTTGGCCGGGTCGATCTGATTGAACATGCCCGCGGACATTTCCAGCCATTCTTTCACGCCGGAGCCTTTGACTTTGACGGCTTTCAGCGTGTTGTCGTACAGATAGAGATCGCTCGCGCTCTTGATCGCGATAGGACCTTTGGCGATATCCGTGTACTCCGACGGGCCGTTGCGTCCCGCTTTGAACGGAGCGCCCACGGAGAGAATCGGAAGATCTTTATACTGCGGCAGAGTCGTCGAAATGTATTTGCTCACATATTCCTTCTGAGCGTTCGTGACGATCTGGACCGAAGGGTCGTCCTGCACAAGCGCGAAATAGCTGTGGATCGGAGCCGTCGTTTCGCCGATCGGCTGGTTCGCGTATTTCTTCGTGCCTTCATGCTCGGCCGCAACCGCTTGTACGATAGCCGGATCGGTATCCACAAGCGCTTTTTTGGCCGTGCTGTCATAGATATACCGGGTCGAGGACTGGGAATTCGAAACTTTCCACTTGCCGCCCTCCTGCACGAGCTTCAGGTCGATAAGACCGAGGTTCGAGCCGCCGTAGCCGGATTGCACGGCGGCAACGCCGTTGATTGTGCCTTTGGCGTTGTCTACGCCGGCAACCGGGTTGCCGTTCGCGTCTTTAAACAGCGCGTCAAGCTTCTTTACGTCAGGTGTAGGGAACACCTTATGAGAGTGCGAGAATGTAATCGCGTCGATGCCGGGCACCTTGCTGAGAGGCAGAACCGCGTTCTCGGCCAGCTGGTCATTCGCCGCAGCCGTACCGTCAAAACCGGAGTGCGCCATCGCGATCACGATATCCGCGCCTTTGGCTCTCATTTCAGGCACGAATTTCTTGGCTGTCGCGACGATGTCTTTGGCTACGACTTTGCCGGTAAGGTTAACCTTGTCCCACTCCATGATTTGCGGAGTCACGAGTCCGATGACGCCGATTTTGATTTTCTGGTCGTTGCCGTTCTCGTCTTTGAACGTCTTGTCCATAATCAGATACGGCGTGAATTTGTTGACGTCGTTGTCCGGATTGTTATCTTTGTCATCTATGTAGACGTTTGCGTTAATGTACGGGAATTTGGCCCCTTTGATCGATTTGTCGAGAAAATCAAGGCCATAATTGAATTCATGATTGCCGAAGGTAGCCGCATCGTAATCCAAGAGATTCATAGCTTTGTAGACAGGATGAACGGCACCGGAGTCTTTGAGCTGGTTAATCTGGGCCATGTACGTTCCGAGCGGAGTCCCCTGGATCAAGTCTCCGTTGTCGACCAGGAAAGTGTTGGGGTTTTCCTTACGCGCTTCCTTGATCAGCGTGGCGGTTTTGGCCAAACCTACGCTTGCCGCCGCAGCGTCCTTGTAATAATCATAGTCTACAAGATTCGTATGCAAATCCGTCGTTTCCATGATACGAAGATTAACGGTCGGGGAAGCGGATGTTTGCGCTTGCACAATGCCTCCTAGAGACTGGGATGAAATGATGCCGAATGCTAGGGAAGCGGTCGCGAGCTTCTTCATTCTTCTGAACTTCCTGGATCCCATTGCGAGAATTCCACCTTCCTGTAAATAGTTACTTACCGATTTTAGCAGGTTAGGAATTAACCGTGTGTAAAATATTTAATAATTTTAATGAAAACGCTTAAAATGATTCTTAAGTCCCGTATTTAACCGCCGGTCAATCCCGGTATCCGCCTATTTAAAATACGCGGGTTTAGACAGGACGTCCACTTGGGTAACCATTCCTTAGACCAAAAGAGATGAGCGACCCTTTGCTACAAAAGGCCCATAGTCGATTAGGAGGAAAAGGAATGACAAGGAATCACACGATGATGCAGTTTTTCGAGTGGCACGTCCCAGCGGACGGCTCCCACTGGAAACGGCTTAAGGAGCTGGCTCCCGAGCTGAAAAAGAAGGGGTTCGACTCCGTCTGGATTCCCCCGGTTACCAAAGGACAGTCTGACCAGGATACGGGCTATGGCGTGTATGATCTGTACGATCTGGGCGAGTTCGACCAGAAAGGGACGGTCCGGACCAAATACGGAACGAAGGAAGAACTGCTGGAGGCGATCAAAGCGTGCCAGGACAACGAGATTTGCGTTTACGTGGATCTCGTGATGAATCATAAAGCGGGCGCGGACGAGAAAGAGCTGTTCAAGGTGGTCCAGGTGAACGACCAGAACCGCAACGAGGTGATTTCCGAGCCTTTCGATATCGAAGGCTGGACGAAATTCACTTTTCCGGGGCGCGGCGACAAATACTCGGCTTTCAAATGGGATTTCGGGCATTTTAACGGCACCGATTACGATGCCAAAGAGGATAAAACGGGTATCTTCCGCATCCTCGGGGAAAATAAGAGCTGGAACGACAACGTCGACGACGAATTCGGCAACTACGACTACCTCATGTTCGCCAACATCGATTACAGCCATCCAGGCGTGAGAAAAGAGATGATCACCTGGGGCAAATGGCTCGTCGACACTTTGCAGTGCGACGGATACCGGCTGGATGCCATCAAGCATATCAACCACGATTTCATCCGGGAATTCGCAAGCGAGATGATCAAGAAAAGCGGAGAAAACTTCTACATCGTGGGAGAATTTTGGAACCCCGAGGTAGCGGCCTGCCGCGAATTTCTCGATAACGTCGATTACAAAATCGATCTGTTCGACGTCGCCCTCCATTACAAGCTCCACGCCGCCTCGCAGGCCGGCAAAGATTTTGACCTCACGACCGTGTTCGAGGACACTCTCGTTCAAACCCATCCGCTGCATGCCGTCACCTTTGTGGACAATCACGACTCCCAGCCTAACGAATCGCTGGAATCGTGGATCGAGGACTGGTTCAAGCAGAGCGCGTATGCACTGGTCCTGCTCCGTAAGGACGGTTACCCGTGCGTCTTCTACGGAGATTATTTCGGCATAGGCGGAGAGGCTCCCGCGGAAGGCAAAGCGGCGGCCATCGATCCGCTGCTTTATGCCCGCCAGCATAAAGCCTACGGCGAGCAGGAGGACTACTTCGATCACCCGAACACGATCGGCTGGGTCCGCCGGGGAATCGCGGAAATCGGGCGCTCCGGCTGCGCGGTCGTCATCTCCAACGGCGACAACGGCGAGAAGCGCATGTTCGTCGGCGAAGAACGGGCCGGCCAGGTGTGGCTCGATATGACCGGCACGCGGGAAGATGAGATCACCATCGGCGAGGACGGTTTTGCCGCCTTCCCGGTGAACGGGGGAAGCGTGTCCGTCTGGGCACAGCCGGACGAGGATTGATCGGCGCATGAGCACCGGGTGAAGGGTTTTATAAAACTAAAGGACATAACGTATTGGTTATCCGGTACGTTATGTCCTTTGTTATTGGTCCCCCATGTTCGGGCATATAATTTCTTTAGTTTGTAAAGTCTGACCAACCAACGGGCTCGAAATGATTTCCTATTCTTTAAGCTCGCCAATTACGGTTTTTATAACTTGGATATAATTTTTCACTTGTTCGATTCCTTCTAAAATTAAAGGGGAATCAAGCTCTCCTTGGTATCTCCCTTGTGTATTTAAAATGGTTTCCCCATGTCTGCTTAAATAAATGGTTTGCGCCAAATTGCCGCTCCCCAATAAGTTTTTTTGCGGGAACCGCTTAGTCAGCTGCCTTTCCGATCCGTTTCGCCGTTCCGCTCCCTTCTCCGGTTAATTCGACATGTTTCCCGTGAAACATTTTAGCGGCATCCCTCGGAATCGCCTTAACCGGTCATGGCGCTGAACGGCCTTCGCGATACCATGCTTTTTGCAGTCCTTCTGCTAAGCTGAAAAAAAGCCCGGCCCCCTCGGTAGAGGGTTCCGGGCTTTCGCGCATGCGCCGTACGGGGCCGGCGCGCGCCTGAACTCTACGCGGGAGGGCTAAAGCCTGCTTCCCGGCTCAACGGCCTTGAGCCCGGGAGCCGGACTGCCGCCGCCTTCGCCGGGTTCGTCCGCTTCCACGAGCTGCTTGAGAACGGAGAGCCGGTTCTCCCAGAACCGCTCGTAGTACGCCAGCCACCGCTTCAGCTCCTGCAGAGGCTCGGGCTGAAGCCGGTACCGCTTCTCGCGGCCGACCTTCCGCTCCTGGACAAGGCCGGCATCGGCGAGAATGCGCAGATGCTTCGAAACGGCCGTCCGGCTCATCGGAAAGTGGCCGCTGATCGCGTTGACGGGCATCTCCTGCCCGGCAAGCAGACTCAGGACCTTGCGGCGGGTCGGGTCCGCAATGGCCTGAAATACGTCCTGCTTCGGTTCGGCCGCGCCCATATCAGGCCTCGACGTGCTTGCGCAGCGCCTCGACCAGACCTGTCCAGCCGCCGGACATACGCTCGCGCACCTCGGCATGAGACTGTCCGAATTCGGTCACCTTCTCCGGATCCCATCCCCCATGAATCAGGGTGAATTCGGTTTTGCCGTCCAGGTCGGCCAGCTCGAAGGTGAGCGTCCAGTCTTTGCCCCACCGGAAAGAAAGCCGGTTCGGCGGATCAAGCTCGGTCACTTTGCAGGGTGACTTCCCGAAAGGCCCCGCTTCAAGGTGGAATTCATAGCCGAGTTCGGGCTGAAAATCATTGGGCATAAACCATGCGGCGATTCCTTCGGATGTCGCCACGGTGTTCCATACCTTCTGGATCGGGGCGTTAAAAAGCTGAGTCTGGCGGATATCCGGCAGACGGTTCGGTGTGTCAGTCATCTATAATTCCTCCTGTAGGCAGGTATTTATTTCTTGGATTTTACCAGGTCCGAGCGGCGAAAACGCAAAGCCGACCACTTGTCGTCGACGGCCACATTGCTGACGGGCCGGTATTCCGTGTTATTTTGTACCTTCGCGGCTAAAGTATCCCGGTTAATGTCCGTCTTGACCTTGGAACTCTGCTTGGGATACGTGATCCAGAAAACGGCGTCCTCCCGAAGCATGGGGATTACCTTCGGCACCCACTCGTCGGCCTCCTGCCCGTCGTTTACGAATAATTGGACGAAGTCGGCCTTATCTTCCGGCGGGCTTCCGGTTTCCGCTTCTACACCGAGGCGGTATCCTTCAGGCGCGTTAAGGACGAGAGCCCGTCCTTCTTTATAGCGAAGTTTTTTGAGCAATTCTTCTGACATGGTTCCATTCCTCCGTAATATTAGGAAACGTTTTGGTTTCATATTCGATTATAGGAAACCTTATGGTTTCATGTCAAGACAAAGAAAAACACCGGCTTGGATGCCGGCGTTTTCCTTTTATCGGATAGCGATATAAATCTGCACGATACCGTTTTCGGGATTAAAGCCGCGGCCGTCGTACACCTCGAAATCTCCCGTGTACGTGCGCTGTTCCTCCGCGTTTTGGAAATAGCCCCAAATTTCCTGCCATAACTGCGGTACCACTTCTTGTACCGGACCTTGCCTGGTTTCGAAAACCATGTATTTGGCTGCGGGAACTTCCGCAAGCTGAAGACCGGAAGAATCGGCAAGGGTTGCGGACGCTTCTCCGCTGATTTCGTGGCCCAGCAGCGCCGTATATTCTCCCGACGCGTCGCTCTCGTAATCCGTGTACAAGCCGTAAATCAGATGGGGGTTCACAACGCCCGGCCTGGACGCGATATCGCTCCCGAAAAACTGCTGCCAGAGCTGCGAAAGCTTTCCTTCCGGTCCCGCCTCTGCGGCGTTCGTGGTTCGGACACTCACGCCCGCCAGTCTGAAGGATGGTTTGTTTGCCAGAACGGATTTCATATTCATAGATTCATTCTCCTCTTTTCCCTGTTTAAAAGTAGTGTAGCCGGGAAAAGTGGACACCTGTATGTCTAGTTTTCGTAGCGGAGCAAAATTTTGCGGGCCCGCTCCCGGATTTCGCCGGCCAGGCTGGGCGGATGCTCGATCTTTAGGCTGTCGCCGAAGCTGAGCAGCATCCCGTAAAACCATTCGTCCAGCGCGAAAACTCCCTGGACACACAAGCTTCCGTCCGGCAGCAAATTCACCAGGCCGGGCGGGAAAGCGTCTCCCACGCGGTGCCGGACCTCCGCACGGAAGTGGAGCGTCATCTCCACTTCCTTGTGGGCAAGCCACTCCGAGTTCCAGCTGTATCCTTCCAGCGGAGGAACCTCACGCGGCTCCGAAGCCTGGGAAAGAACGGATAAATCCGCGATCCGGGAGAGACGGAATATACGAAATTCTTTTCTCAGCGTGCAGTACGCGTGCAGGTACCAGACGGACCCCTTCAGGATAAGAGCCGCGGGTTCAACGATTCTTTCGGTCTCCGTCCCGTTCGTGTTTACGTAAGTGATTGCGGCCCTCCGGCCATCTTCAATCGCTCCTTTCAAGGCTGAGACTTTGTTTTTCGCCGCCGCTCCCTGCCCCCACGGATGGAAATCGAAAACGAGGTCGTCTTTGCGCCGCTCCCAATCCGCGGTATCCGTCCGCAATAGAAGCCCCTCTACCTTTTCCGCCAGATTAGCGTAGGTCTGATCGTCAAGAGCCGTGCTTACGCCTTTAACGGCCGCAAGCAGGGATGAAATCTCTTTAAGCGAGACAAGCTGCCTGGCCAGCGTATACGGCTCCATAATCTCGAATCCGCCGGATACGCCCTGATGGGCGACAACCGGAATTCCCGCCCGGCTGAGCGTCTCCATGTCGCGGTAGACGGTTTTCGTCGTCACCTCGAACCGTTCGGCCAGCTCCTTGGCGCTTATCCGCCCCCGGTTGAGCATGAGCACCGTCATTGCAAGCAGTCGGTCTATCTTCACTACCGTCATCCTTTCCGGAATTGCGCCGTTCTCTGCCCCCCTCCTATAGGTTGTGCGTGTAAGGGGGCTGCATCTATAATCATTGTATTCCAGAATGCCAGACAAAAAAAAGCCGCTGCGCTTCCATGAGGAAACGCAGCGGCTTTCGCTTTAAAGTTTAAACCGTTCCGGCACCAGGCCCGGCGCGGTTTACTCCAGATTGGCATGGCGCCCGAACATCGTCTCGGACGTGTACCCCTTCTTTTCCATCAGGCGGAGAATAATCGCATCGCAGAACAACAGCAGCGTCTGCTCGAAAAGGGAACCCATCGGCTGAATCGTCGGATACGGGTTGTCCGACTTGTCTTTTGGCGAGCCCGGGAGCCTAACCGCGATATCCGACAACCGGCCGAGAGCCGATTCCGGAAAAATCGTGATGACGGCGACGGAAGCGCCCAAATTTTTCGCTTTCTCCGCCATCGAGACGAGGCTCTTCGTCTCACCTGAACCCGAACCGACGATGAACACATCGTCCTTGGTCAGATTCGGCGTAACGGTTTCGCCGACGACGTATGCGTCGAAGCCGAGGTGCATCATGCGCATGGCAAAAGCTTTCATCATCAGTCCGGAGCGGCCCGCTCCGGCTGCGAAAATTTTGCCGGCATTCAGAATGGCATCCGCCAGTTCCTCCGCTTCGCGGCTCGCGACAGCTTCGGCCGTGCGGTGCAGCTCCTCCCGGATCTCCGCCAAATATTGAGTCGTCTGCATAAGAGCTTACCCCTGCTTGATCAGCTTCTGCATTTCGGCCGCGGCCGCTTTGCGGTCGTCCTGTCCGGTAATGCCCCCGCCTACGATAACGAGATCCGGCTGCGCCTTAATCACTTCCGGCAGTGTGCTGAGCTTGATGCCGCCGGCGATTGCCGTTTTTGCCCGCTTAACGGCCCGTTTGATCGTTTGAAGATCTTCGAACGAATTTTTACCGACAGCCTGCAGATCATATCCGGTATGAACGCAGATGTAATCGACACCGAACGCATCGACTTCTTTCGCGCGTTCTTCCAGGTTTTTCACGCTGATCATATCGACCAGAACTTTTTTATTCTGCTTTCTTGCTTCCTCGACTGCCCCTTTGATGCTCATATCTTCCGCCGCGCCCAGAATCGTAATGATGTCGGCGCCCGCTTCGGATGCTTTCATAACCTCATAACCCGCCGCGTCCATGATTTTGAGATCGGCAAGGACTTTCAGATTAGGGAAAGCCTGCTTCATTTCCTTGACTGCTTTTAAGCCTTCATTGATGATGACCGGTGTTCCGATCTCGACGATATCGATGTAAGGCTCCAACTCTTTAACCAGCTCAATCCCTTCCGGGATGTTAACAAGATCAAGCGCCAATTGTAATTCCATGTATGATTACCTCCTATGATGTCAGTTGGAATTTGTCGATTGCCATGCGTTTATTCTAGATCCCCGGCAGCAGAAAAGAAAGTACGCACTATTAGGGAACGTAGTCACCAAAAGGATACTAAAGCTTATAAAAATCCCGGCAATCGGGTTCCCACGGAAGCAAAAAAAGCCCCTGCGAAGAGGAGCTTTCTATAAGCTGAACCGCCCGATAAATCGTTCCGTCCCCCGTTAAAAAGAACGCGGGCCTCCGGCGCTCGTTCCAGCTCTGAATCGCCGGCCGGATGCGAATAAGCATCAAGTCTCGTTCGCTTCTTTATGCGGACCGTCGGGAGTCAAGTGCATTTTCTTCTGATGGTTGGCTCCCCACACGGACATGACATTCAATACTTCCTTGATGGTCAGCCCGTAAGGCGTAAGAGAATACTCCACTTTGGGCGGGACTTGTTTGTATACCTTGCGGTGAATAATCTCGTCCTGTTCAAGCTCACGTAGCTGCTGGGTAAGCATTTTCTGGGTAATCTCCGGCATTTCCCGCTTTAATTCCCCGAAACGGTGCGTACCTTCCGTCAAATGACAAAGAATGACCGGCTTCCACTTGCCTCCGACTACCTTTAGCGTCAATTCCACGGATTGTTTAAACTGTTGATCTCCCATAGGTCTGCTCCTTTAGTATCCTTAAAGTACCTATATCACTTAAAAGTAGGTACTTGCATTCGTATATGTGCTCTTTCATAATAACAGGTACCGCCTGTTTATTCTTTAACCATTTTGTTTTCCTCATCCTTTCACGGCTCCGGGGGGTTTATGCCGTCTGGAATCGTTTCTGTATTCCGTATGCTCCTCCTCTAATTGGAGGATTCTATAGGAGAGATGTTTCCCGGGAGCTTTTTGTTACCGTTAAAGTGCTCGAAGGAAAAACGAAAGAACCGAAATACTCACCGGCGAAAAAAGGAAAAAAAGCGACCGGGCGGTTTCCTGATGTCCTGACACGGAGTCCGGCCAAGTCTTTATTTTATCGCGGACAGTTTCAATAAAATAATTACGGCAAGCAAGGCTGCCTGTATTCCGATCCGGAAAACGGGCAGCACAAGCTTGAGGCATTTCGCCAAAAAACACGAACATGAACCCCTACCTGTATCCGAAGGCGGGGGTTTCCTTATCCGGCACCGATGGCAGCGATATCCGGTCCGGCATTTTAATTCAGGAGGCTGATTCCGATGGCTGACACCAACCAACCGGCAAAAAACATCACCCGTATCCCGCTCTCCATTCTGGATCTGGCTCCGGTCGTCCTCGGCGCAACACCCGCGGATTCGTTAAAAAATACACTCGATCTCGCTCAGCACGCCGAACAGTGGGGATATCACCGCTACTGGCTGGCCGAGCATCACAATATGCCGGGCATCGCAAGCTCGGCGACCTCAATCGTGATCGGCCACGTCGCCGGCGGCACGAAGAAAATCCGCGTCGGCTCAGGCGGCATCATGCTGCCGAACCACGCGCCGCTCGTCATCGCCGAGCAGTTCGGCACGCTGGAGTCGCTCTTCCCGGGCCGCATCGACATGGGCCTCGGACGGGCGCCCGGCTCCGACCAGCTGACGGCACGGGCTCTTCGCCGCGGTCCCGAGAGCGACGGCCAGCACTTCCCGCAGCAGCTCGAAGAGCTGCGGGGCTATTTGAACCCCGGACCCGGCGCTTCCGCAGGCCGTGTAAGAGCCGTGCCCGGCGAAGGGCTGAACATTCCGGTCTGGCTGCTCGGTTCCAGCGGCTTCAGCGCGCAGCTGGCCGGCCAGCTCGGCCTTCCGTTCGCCTTCGCCAGCCACTTCGCGCCGGATTACCTGATCGCGGCGCTGGAGCTGTACCGCAGCTCCTTCCGCCCGTCCGGGGCGCTGAAGGAGCCTTACGCCATGATCGGCGTCAATGTATTCGCCGCCGATACCGAGGAGGAGGCGCGCAGGCTGGCGACCTCCCACGAGCAGCAGTTCCTGAAGCTCATCCGCGGTCAGACCGGCCTGCTTAATCCGCCGGTGGACAACATGGATGAGCTGTGGAGTCCGCACGAGAAAGCCGTCGTCCGGAAGCAGCTCAGCATTACGGCGGCCGGAACGAAAGAGACCGTGCGGGAGAGGCTCGACTACCTGCTGGCGGAGACGCAGGCGGACGAGCTCATCATCACCTCTCAGATCTACGATCACGGGGCTCGGCTGCGTTCCTACGAGCTTCTGGCGGAAGCCGCCAGGGAGCAGTAAACGGCCGATTTTCCGCCGATTGCTTTATTCGAAACGGATCTCCCTTCGAGACTCACTTGAACACCGCAGCGGCATCGTTTTATGCGAACGCATGGCCCTCAGCCCGCGAGCATACGGACCTGCCGACCACGGCTTCAATCCCCATTTTTCTTCAAACCGCTTTGCCTTTCCGGGCAGGCGGTTTTTTTCACGTGGAACATGTATAACAAGCCCCCTACGCTCATAAAAATTAACATTTGTTTCCTTTTAACCAAAAAAGGGTAAAAATCAAAATGGCCTGTACACCATACTATCCATTCTTATGAGGGAGGCTTTATTATGGCGGTTAAAGAGCAGCTGTTCATTCATGAAATTACCGGCTTCAAAACGAAGGACGAGTTCTGGAATCCCTATCCCTGGTACAAAAAAATGCGCGAAGAATCGCCGGTTTTCTACGATGAGCGGCAGGATACGTGGAATGTGTTTCTTTATGACCATGCCAAGCAAGTTCTAAGCGACTACAAACTTTTTCCCAGCAAAAGAGACCGGAGCCTGATTCCGGTTCCCCTCAGCGACAATAAAGTGAATCTGATTTTCTCCGATCCGCCCGATCACCGCAAACGCAGAGGACTGCTGGCCAAGGCTTTCACTCCCCGCAGTCTGGAAGACTGGAAACCGCGGATTCAAACTATCGTGGACGAGCTTGTGGCCAGCGTGGCGGAAAAAAAATCCGTCGATCTCGTAAAAGAACTGGCCATTCCTCTGCCTGTCACGGTCATCGCCGACCTGCTGGGAGTGCCTTCGAAAGATTGGCAGCAGATTAAAGACTGGTCGGACATTTTGTTCATGCCCCACGATTTTCAGCATATCGAAGAGATGCAGGCCGCCAAAGCCCGGGCCAGCAAGGAGTTTATCGAATATTTGCTCCCGATTGTCGGGCAGAAGCGGACGCAGCTCCGGGACGACATCATCTCGGATTTGATTCTCGCGGAATACGAAGGAGCCTTTTTCACGGATGCCGAGGTCGCTCAGACCGCCATGGGCCTGCTCGGCGCAGGGAACGAAACCACGACCACGCTGCTGACGAACATGTTCTACAGCCTGGTCAAGGACCAGCCCGGTGCTTACGGGCATCTGCGTGAAGACCGGAGTCTGGTGCCGCAGGCGGTTGAAGAAACGCTGCGCTACCGGTTTGCGGCTTCCCTGGACCGGAGAATCGGGGAAGACACGGACGTATTCGGCCCGAAGATGAAGAAAGACCAGTTGATCATCGCCTGGGTTTCATCCGCCAACCGGGATGAGAACCAGTTTCCGCACGGTGAATCGTTCGACGTGCAGCGCAAGGATATCAAGCACCTGACGTTCGGCAGCGGCCAGCATTTCTGCCTGGGGGCTCCGCTCGCCAGAATGGAAGCGGTGAAGGCGCTGGAAACGTTCGTGGACCGCTTCTCGGGATACTCCATCCCGGACGACTTCCGGCCGCAGGATCATCTGGCTCCGAACAGCCACAACCTGACTTCGCTGCCGGTCACTGTCGAAGAGTAAGCCGCCGGAGGAGTGGAGGCTGGACCCTCCTGCATGTGGGCGCCAGGCAGACCGCCTATCGGGCCGAAATCAGGCGGATGAGGAATCGCCGTCCAGAGAACCCGAAAAAGACACAGCTTAAGGCCAGATTCTGCATGAAATGCAGAATTTCATCTCCCTGCCGGTGCCTGGCTTTCCCATCCGGTGTATTCCGTTCTTGCCCTCACTCCGGCGAAATGGTAAAATGTGCTTATCTTATAAAGAACGGAGGGTTATGTGTGGGAACAGTTAATTTCGATCGACTTTACGCAGCTAACTAAGTAGCGCTTAAAGGCCCTGCCCTGTGCAGGGTGATCGGGATTGGTCTGCCTGCTTCATAACCCAAATTAGCCATAGGCTATAGAGGGCGGGACTTCTCCGCCCTCTTTTTCTATGCCCTCTGCCGCCGATAGCAACCTCTTTCGTTGCGGCCCGCCCTCCGGCATCCCTTCGGTGCACCGGTAACGGAAATGCTGATCAGCCGCATGTTCCGTACCGCCGCACCGTTTGGCCGGACGCTTCCGCGGCAAAAGCCGCTGCTCGCTTCGGTCCGCGGTTTTTCCTCCGGACGGATGCTGCATGCGGTGTACGCGGGGGTATCAGGCTGTCGAGCAGCCTGGGGGACACACACGCGTAAGGGCTTCGGGCACTCGCGTTCCTTTCCGGTCACCCGACACAGGCAGCGCCTGTGTTTTTTATTTTTTCTAAGAATCGGAGGGTGTATAAACATGAGTGAACGAATGATACGCGTCAAGGATATTGAACTCTGCACGGAAAGTTTCGGGAATCCTGCACATCCGGCCGTCCTGCTCATTATGGGGGCAACGGCTTCCATGCTGTGGTGGGAAGAAGATTTCTGCAGGCTGCTGGCCGAAAAAGGGTTCTTCGTGATCCGCTACGATAACCGCGACACCGGTCGCTCCGTAAGCTATGAACCCGGCCATCCCGGGTATACGTTCGAGGATATGGCGGACGATGCTATCGCCGTTCTGGACGCCTACGGGGTGGAAAAAGCCCATTTCGCGGGAATGTCCATGGGAGGCATGCTTATCCAGATCATCGCCCTCAGGCATCCCGAACGCGTGCAGGGCATCTCGCTTCTGAGCACGATGTATTTCGGCCCGGGATGGGAGGATCTGCCTCCGATGGAAGCGAAGGTTGAGACTTTCTTCAATTCCATGGGAGAGATGGACTGGTCCGATCCCCAGACGCTCCTTCGGAACGCCGTTGACAAATGGCGCATCCTTGTCGGGTCGAAGCATCCGCTTGACGAGGAAAGAGTAACCGCCCTGGCCGAGCGAGACATTGCGAGGGCCCTTAACTACGCGAGCTCTTTCAACCACAGCTATGTGACAGGCGGAGAAGCCTATCTGGGCCGGAGCGGCGAGATTCAGGCTCCTGCCCTTGTAATTCACGGCACGGAAGATCCTATCATCCCTTACGGACACGGGGAAGCGCTGCGCGACTCGATTCCGGGTGCAGAGCTGTTAACGCTCCAGGGCATAGGGCACGAGCTTCCGCGGGCCGAATGGCCGGCCATTGTCGGCGGTATCGCCAAGTATGCCGCTTTGTAGCCTGTAACGCCAAAAAAGCCTTCGGAGCCGCTTTTACAAGCGGTTCCGAAGGCTTTCTTTTGCAATCCGGTGCCTAATGCCCGAAGTCGGTCCTCCCGGCGGCCCTCCGGCTCCGGCTCAAAACTGCCGCAGACAATCCCGGAGAAGACTTACGGTACCTCCTAAGCTCTTCGTCCGGTTTCTCCTCTCCCATGAAGGCTTCCCGTCGCCGCAGGTGCAGGTGCAGCGAGCATCTGCCCCGGGACCAGCCTCTTACGGCTTTAAGTCGATCGGCAGATCCTGATCCACGATCACTTCCGCGTTGGAGCGGACAAGCGAGAGCTCGTAGCTGTCTTTTTTCTCCGCCAGCAGATACACATTGAACGAAGAGCTTTGCTCGTTATCCTCCAATTTTCCGTAACCGGGGATGCCCAAGGCTTCGCGGATAGATTCCTCCTGCCGCATAAACTCTTGATACTCTTCCACCGATTTTTCCGGCAGGCTCTCCCCTATGAAGAGGGCCTCCTTTTCCAGCTTTTTGTCCAGCGTGTCTTTTCTTATTTTTAGCTGAAGGTAGCCCTCTTTATGGTATTCCACGCTCTCTATGACGACATCCCGACCCTTAAAACGGACCGTTTTGGGGAACTTTTCGTTCATGGAAAGCTTAAACGCCGCTTCGGGCTTGTGCTCGGTTATGGTTACTTTGCCGATGTGCAGAAGCAGCTTCCGCACGTCATTGTCGAAGAAAACCGAGTTCGAGAAAGGAAGCTGCAGGTAGCCGTCCTTCAGTACAAGTCCCGGGCCGGCGGGATCGTAGGGATACACTCTGCCCTTATCGTCTTTGAGGTAAGGCGCTCCCTCTTCATCCTCTCTCGGGAAATTGTATCCCCAGCCTTCGCGGCCTTTAAGAATAACATTCATGGTGGTCGGCTGAATGGTAAGTTTATCGACTTTCAGTTCCTTCCAATCCCTATCCTGAACGGATGCCGCTATTTCCGGACGGAACACTTTGTTGTGCAAAATTTTACTGGAATCGAAGGGAACGCCGATTTTTCCGATTTCGTCTATATCCATTTTACGGAGAGCCGCGTCGGACGTATGTTTTTGCACAGTGAATTGAATCTCGTTGCCGTAATCAAGAAGCCCTCCTGCCGAATGCTCCCCCGGAGAAAGCTGAAACTTGTATGTCTCCTGCCGAACCGGCTTGTTTCCTTCGGTTGTAACGGAGGCCGATGTCCTCGAACCTCCGGCAGGCAAATCACGGGGAGTTACCCAGATGTCCAAGTTCCTGTCTTCTTCGGATATATCGAACTCATCGGTGCGGACGAACACTTTGTAGATCAGCTCTTCTTCCGTCAAATAAATATCGCCGATCGTAATCGTCGTGCCTCCGAACTGCTTCGTAACGGGCTCGATAGGCGAATAGCCGTTGTCGATCGCGTTCTGGACGCCGTCCTTTTTCCGCACATCCGTCAGCCAGTCCACCGCGATCTGGAAACCGGGTACGCTTTTGACGAAGGAAGCGAATGCGGGGGACATTTTCACGCCGAAGGAGAAAACAAGCACCAGCACCGCAGCCGCTGCACCTCCCGCAGCGGCACGCCGGTACCGGCGGGGCCTCGCGGAAGGAGCCTGCCCCGCGGCGGGAGTATGCTCCAGCTCGCCGGCATCGAATTTGTCCGGCAGCTCGTCCGCAAACTGATAGAGCGATTCCGGCACGGCGATATTGTCAAACGACTTGTCCAAAGCCTGTTTCAAACTATGATCGCTCTTCATATCATTATCTCCTTTGTTTGCGGTCTCGTAAGATGGAGATCCCGGCTGAGTTTCAACCGGGCATGATAAAGCCTGGATTTCACCGTTCCGGCCTTCAATCCCAGCATTTCGGCGATCTCTTCGATACTCAGCTCCTGAAAATAATACAGCACGACGACCATCCGCTGCTGGAGCTTTAAAGCCAGAACCGCTTCGATCACACGCTGCGAATTTTCCTTGCGGAGCAAGTCTTCCAGAGGGGATGAGCCGGGATCCCGGATGATCTGGTCTTCAATGTCCAGGCTGTGCTTGTAAGGTTGTTCTTTCCGGGCTACATCAATCGAACGGTTGGCTACCACCCGGCTGAACCATCCCGGGAACCGCCTGATTTCCCTGCCGCTCATAATCGTCGAGTACGCCTCTATCAATGTATTTTGTACGGCCTCTTCCGCCAGCTGTCTAGAGCCCAGAATGGCTAAAGCGGACCGGTATGACTTCGCGATCAGGGGATTGACCAGGGCACGGAATGCATCCTTGTCTCCCCGCCGGATAGCTTCCAGCTGCTGCTGCTCGGTTTCCAGTTCCATACTGACCCTCCTTCTACACTCTCTCTATCTATTGGCGTAAGAAGTCCGGCATCGGTTCAAAAAAAAGTTAAAAAACCTTTTTGAGCATACTCCACAAGATGTCGGCGGTGATATAAGGCTCTCCGGCGTTTATTCGGCGGACAATCTCGCTCCCCGGCCGGTTAATCCCGTCTTCAATCGAAAAAAAGAGCTCGATTCCCGCCCGCCGGCCTTCTACCGCGACAGCGTCCGTATAAGCCCCATACGGAAAAGCCAGCAGGCGGCGGTGGCTGCCCGTTTCTTCATCCAGTCTCTTTTCCAGAAAAGCGATGTCGCTGCGGATTCGTTTCCGGTACTCTCCGTCGATCTCGCTCCGCTTCTTCTGCTCCAGGAACATCCGGGAGATTAGCGCCGGGGTCAGCGTCTCCGTGCTTCCTTCGGATATTTGCCGGTGCAGGTTGTAGGTGTGGTTATAAATGCCCATGCCCGCATCCCTCAGCTCGCGGATCTGATTCCAGTTCAAATGGGGCTCGGCGTCCGGATTGAACAGGTCCGAGGAAATGCCCACGATAAAATTGGAAGCCGTCACGCCGTGTTTTTTCAAAATCGGCAGGGCTTCGGTATAAAAGGTTTCGTACCCGTCGTCGAAGGTCAAAACAACGGCATTGGACGGCAGTTTCCCGCCTTCCCGCATAAACTGTACAAACTGTTCCATCGGAACGATATGAAATCCCCGGTCCTTCAGCATCTTCAAGTGCTCCTCAAACCGCCCGGGAGTCACGGTTGAAGCAAGATCCCTGCGGCTGCCGGCCGTCTTCCGGATATCATGGTACAGCAGAACGATGGCTTTATTCTCGTAATAGACCGGCCCTGCCGCATTCTCCCGTCCACTCCTGTCCCATCCGACCATATAAATCAGAAGAATCCCGAAAAAAATGCCGCAGGCCGCCAAAACTATGTTTTTCATTCCTATGCTAACCTCTCATACTCCGTAATAAGCGCGCTATACTATAGTCGTAAGCGGACGGTTCCGGGTTCAATCCGGGTTCAAATCCGATGAATGCAGCACAAAAAAATCCCTTCTGACGGCACGCATGCAACCTTCCGGTCAACATCCTGTCTAAGAAGGGACTTATCGGATCTATTCGGTTACCGGCTTCTCCGCTCGCCCGCGGTTGGCGGTTTCTTCCGGTTCAATTATAGCAGGTTTGGCGGATAGGAAGGGCTTTTAAATCACTTTTTCTCCCAATCGGCGAGAGAATGGTTGAGCTTCTCCAAGGTTTCTTCCAGCCGGGAAAGCTCCGCTTCAGGCCAGCTTCCCAAAATCTCCGAATAGGCCCCGATGCGCGCTTTGCGGACATTTCTGAACACTTCTCTGCCGCGGGGAGTAATTTCAATCAGGCTTGTCCGGCCATTTTTCTGGTCGGGAGAGCGTCTGATAAACTGCTTCGCTTCGAGTGCCGCGATCTGTCTGCTCGCCGTTGATACGTTGAGCCGGAGTTCGTCGGCGATCGCGTTGATGGCCACGGGCTCGCTCTCCTCGAGTTTGCTCAGCAGGATATAGCCGGAACGGTCCAGCTCGCCGAGCTTGGGGCTGATGGCCGTCGTGAGGCGTACGAGCAGGGCGATTTCGTATTCGATCTTCTCCAAAATATCCTTCATATCGGCTCCTTCCCGCGCTTCCGCAGGCTCTCAATTGATTACTTTTAGGATACATTCGGACGCTTGTATTATGCAATCTCGGTTACATATAAAATCAGGCGAGACCCTCTTAACGGGCCCTTCACGGAAGGAAATCCGGTTATTCCCGGTTGATTTATCCGCATTTTGGTGTATACTGCAATTTGTATCATACAACTTGTATAATGAAACTCGCTAATATTATGCTTCCGGGAGGCTTTTTCTATGACCCAGTTCACTGTACCCGGGACCGGCTCCGCCGCAGGTAGAGGAATCAGAAAGATTCCATCCTATCTGATTATTTCCGTCCTGACGATTTTGACGATCGGTCCCCAATATTTTCTGAACGTCTCGTTCATCCTCAATCAGACCTTGATCCAAAGCACGCTGACCGCAAGCTCTAAGGGCCTGCTGCTGCTCTCCATCGTATCCAACCTGGCCTTCGCCCTATGCGTCCCGATCGGACCTGCGGTCACCAGGCGCTACGGCATCCGCAGAAGCTATTCCGCATTTATGCTCGTATTTCTTCTGGGGTCGCTGCTCAACCTGCTGTCCCCCAACATGGGGCTTCTTCTGCTGGGAAGAGTTTTGCAGGGCCTCGGCTCAGGTTCGCTGTTCCTTACGATTCTGCCCGTAAGCCTCCGCTCCTTCCCTAACCGGGTGCGCAACCGGTTCCTGCTGCTCGCCATCGGAGGCTTGTTCGGTTCGTCCGCCGTCGGAGCGCTGCTCGGTTCCATGTCCCTGACGTCGGACACGTGGCGCTGGCTGTTTGCCTTAAGCGCCTTAACGTCCATCCTGTGCCTGCTGATCGGTCCTACCGCTCTTCCGGCAGAGCCATCATCGCTGGCCCCGAAGCCCGCGCCGGACAAAAGCGGCATCGCCGTGCTGACGCTCTTCATGTCGGTGCTGGCGGTTCCGCTCTACTATTTGCAGGAAAAAGGACCGGGCTCGCTCTATGTCTGGCCGTTCTTTATCATCTGTCTGCTGCTGCTCATCCTCTTCCTGACGCTTGATTACGGAAAGGAGAACCCGCTGCTGCCGTGGAGGGCACTTCTGTTCTCCAAGCCCGTATTCGGCACTGTGATGAGCATAGCCAGCCACATCTCACTGATTATCGTTCTGGCCGGCACCAACGGAGTGCTGCGAAGCGTGCGGGAGATTCCTTTTATAAACCTCACGTACTTTTATCTCTGGCTTTTCATAGGCATCATGGTTTCCGCCCTGCTCTGCACGGTTTTGTATGATCGCCTGGGACCGGGGATTCTCGGTTTCATCGGCTCGCTCGCGGTCATCGCGGTCAGTCTTCAATGGCTGCATCTGGACGCTGAAGTTCCCTTGTCTACGATGTACATGCAGATCGCTTGTCTGGGCGGCGGTATCTCCATGACGCTGATTTCAGGCGCGCTCGGTACGGCCATGGCGGGCAACCTTCACCACGCGGCTCTGCGCTCGGTATCCCTGCACTTTATGCGCAATCTGGCGGGCGCCCTAGCCGCTCCGTTCGTAGGCCGGTTTCTGTACCGTCACAGCGCCGTCCACTACGAAACGCTCCGCAGCCAGATGAGCGTGACAAATCCGGCCCTGAACGCCAATATATCGGAGCTGGCGGGCCATCTCACGGCCGGAGGTCTTTCCGCCGCGGAAGCAAAAAAAACGGCGGCTTCCATGCTTCTCCTAGAGGTGAAAAAAACGGCGCTTCTCGGCGCTTATCAAAATTTGTTCACATTTTTGCTGGTGCTCGGCATCGTCATGCTGCTTGCTTCAACCGGTAAGGCATTGACCGGAAAAGGACGTTCGCTTGTCCAAAAAGAACAGGCCCCGAAAGCTCGGTCCGCGCAGGATCCGGCCCCTGTTTTAGCCCTTCCGCAGCCCTCGCCAGAGCATATCGGAAGCTAAAATCGTACATTAATCATCCATCGGTCAATTAAAATTCGGATTTTGCCATCGACCTTTTTTATCGCCCTATAAAGCATTTTTTATGGAAATATGGTTGCTCTCCCATTAAAAACATGTAATAGTATTAGAAAATTAAACCTAACAAGGTTGGTGAAGTGAATGGGAGTATCGCTAGGAGGCAAGGCCGTAAACGAAGTGGCGGCAAGAACGTATATTGAAGAAGTTTATCAGACTGTTTTACAGCGTAATTCGAATCAATATGAATTCCAGCAAGCCGTTAAGGAAATCGTGGAATCCCTCGTTCCCGTTTTCGCCAAAAACCCGCATTACATGAAAGCCGGCATTCTCGAAAGACTGGTCGAGCCGGAAAGGCTCGTTTCATTCCGTGTTCCCTGGGTGGACGATCAAGGCAATGTTAGGGTAAACCGCGGTTTCCGCGTTCAGTTCAACAGCGCCATCGGTCCTTACAAAGGCGGACTCCGGTTCCATCCTTCCGTAAACGAGAGCATTATCAAGTTTCTCGGCTTCGAGCAAATTTTCAAAAACTCCCTGACCGGTCTGCCGATCGGCGGCGGTAAAGGCGGATCGGATTTCGATCCCAAAGGCAAATCCGACGGGGAAGTCATGCGCTTCACGCAAAGCTTCATGACGGAGCTTTGTAAATATATCGGCCAGGATACGGACGTTCCTGCCGGAGACATCGGTGTCGGTGCCCGCGAAATCGGGTACATGTTCGGACAGTACAAGCGGATCCGCGGCGGCTTCGAAGCGGGCGTCCTGACCGGCAAAGGCGTCGGTTACGGAGGCAGTCTGGCCCGTCCGGAAGCAACCGGTTACGGCACTGTCTACTTCGTGCACGAGATGCTTCACGCCAAAGGCCTCAGCTTCGACGGAAGCACCGTCGTTGTATCCGGCTCCGGCAACGTGGCGATCTACGCCATGCAGAAAGCTCAGCAGTTCGGCGCGAGAGTAGTGGCCTGCAGCGATTCCGGCGGCTATATCTACGATCCGAACGGCATCAATGTGGAGACGGTCCGCCAGCTGAAGGAAGTCGAGAGAAAACGGATCAGCGAGTATACGCTTCTCCATCCCGGTTCCTTCTACCATGAAGGCTGCGAGAAGATCTGGACGATTCCCTGCGATATCGCCCTCCCGTGTGCGACGCAGAACGAAATCGACATCACGTCCGCCAAGACGCTTATCGGCAACGGTGTAAAAGCGATCGGAGAAGGCGCCAATATGCCGACGACGCTTGACGCTATCGACGCGTTCCTGCAGGCAGGCGTTCTTTTCGGCCCGGCCAAAGCGGCCAACGCCGGCGGCGTGGCGGTATCCGCGCTGGAAATGTCGCAGAACAGCATGCGCCAATCCTGGACGTTCGAAGAGGTGGATGCGAAGCTCCATCAGATTATGAAGAACATTTACCAAGCTTCGATTGAGGCTGCCGCCGAGTACGATCACGCGGACAACCTGGTCGTAGGCGCGAACATCGCGGGCTTTAAGAAAGTGGCCGACGCCATGATCGCCCAAGGTATCATTTAATTTTACTTGTGCCCGGACATCCCGGACGTATACACGAAAAGCCTCACCGCCTTTTTTAAGGCCGGTTGAGGCTTTTTTTGATCACATAACTCGAAAATAACGAATTCCGCCGTATCGGCTGCCTGGCGGACCCAAACCGGTATGGAAGGGGGAAGCTACTGCTACTGCTTCAACAGCCAAACCACTCCCGCCGTTACCGCGAATATAACCACCGTCGTCAGCATGTTCTTCAGCATTTTGTTCATTCGTAATTCCTTTCCTCCTTGGTTGTGTATGTTTTACTCATCGAAACGCTTGCGTCCGTAACGATCAGGCTGAGGGCGATAGATTCTGCGGCCCAAGCGCTCTCTTTTTTCGGAAAGCTTTGGTCATCGGCGTCCGCTCCGGCGAGCGCGTTCCCGGCGGCGCCGGAAGTCTCTGCGGCCGGAGCATGCCCGGCAGTGCGGGCAGCGCCAGCGGAGGACGCCAGAGCCGGGGCCGGGCAGCCTCCGCAGCGGGCACTCCGCCCTCGGCCGATACCTCCGCGGCGAAGGAAGAGCCTCTGCCGTCCGGCATGGCTTCGCTTTCGCCGCCCCCCGGGAGCTTGAGCCCGCCGTCAGAGACGCTGCAGGGGCCTCCTAAGACGCGGAGAAGCCAGTTGGCCATTCTCGTCCAAACTGCCCGCTTCGTCGGCACTGACGGGCTCCTGCGGGCTCTGCGAGAGATGGCCGATCTCCTCCGGCTCGCTCCCTACCTTTTTCGCTCCAAACCGGGTACTCGAAGATGAACAGATCCGGGTCGGGGGCCAGACAGCGTCCGAAACCAAGACGTCTTTGCTCCGAACCGCTCGGCTTGCCGATCCGCGTTTCTTTGGCGCCGGGCAAGCCGACCTGCCGTTTTGGTGACATGTTTCGGTTCAAGTACCGTCATGCGGATTTTCCTGCCGGAGAAGATCGGCCGGACCGTTATGCAAAAAAAGAAACCGTTCTTGCGGGCAAAGGGAACGAAATACCCAACCGTGCCCGAATAAGCGGTTTCCGGATCTTGTAATGAGCGGTGCGGCAATTTCATCCTGCTGCAGCTTTCAAACCTGGCAGGAGGCGAAAAACCCGGTTTGCCGGCATCCGAACGGAATCGCCCCGACTATCTGGCAAGACGTTCGACTACCGACCCCGACTGCTCCAGATTGGACCAGAACAGCTTTAATTCGCTGCGCAGCCTGTCCAGTTCCTCGATTGTGATGTTCAGCTCTTCATAGCCGCCGAACGTCGGAATAATTTCGCGGTACATATAGTAGCGCGAGGGCCTGTACACCGTTTCCGCCCCTTCCCACTCCGCCGCCGATTTGGAGGCCGGGATGCTGAGCGTATTGCGCCGGACAAATAACTGCGCGCTCTCCGAACAGAGGAAATCGACCAGCATGCCCGCCGCTTCTTTGTGTCTGGACGCCCGGTTAACGGCAAGTCCCGTCACAAGCAGCAGCGTCCTGGCCCTGCCCGTGTAGGGCAGAGGAGCGATATCGTACTCGAACGGCAGATCCTTTAAATACTTCAAGCCGTAGTAGGTCGTCATGATCATGGCCGTTTTCTGCTGGGCAAACAGCTTCTCCGCGTCGGCGTCCCCCTCGGACAAGAAAGAGGGAACCGGACCTTGGGTATGGATCAGGTCGCGGAAAGTCTCGAGACTCTCCCACAGCAGCGGATCGTCAAACCGGCAGCCGTCTTCCGTGCGCTTGAACTTAAATCCGTTCTGCAGCAGGAACACCGGAAACCGGTTGGTCGACGCGATATGCGCATAGAAGCCGGAAATGCCCGACTCTTCCCTGATCCGCAGAGAGACTTCCGAAAGCCGGTCCCAGGACCAGCTGCTGTCCGGCTCAGGAAGCTGAAGCTGCCGGAACAGCGTTTTGTTATAGCAGAGAATGACCGGCGAGAACAGCATAGGCTGGGCGATCTGCTTTCCGCCGCGGGCGAACACGCCCGGCAGGAAAGAATACGGAGCCGGATTCGGGGGCCGGGGCTCGAACAGGTCGAGCGCGCCACGGTCCGCCATCTCAAGAAAGTTCCAATTATTGAGGGACATGACGTCGAGCCAGCCGCTGCTCAAATAGCCCCGCACCGAATCGGGATAATTCGTATAAGGCAGCGCCGCCGTCTCCACCTGAATATGCGGGTGCTGAAGCCGAAACTGCCGTAATAGCTCCTGCAGTCCGGTTTCGCTGTCCAGCGAAGGATAGCAGCCGATCCTGACGGTGACGGCGTGCTCCGCGTCCGGCTTTATAATCCGGTTTCCCACCCGGGGAACCTTCTCGATCAGTCCTTCGGACACCAGGATATCCAGCGCCTTGCGGACGGACTTTTTGCTCAGCAGATATTGATCCGCCAAAGCCAGCTCGGAAGGCAGGTAATCGCCCGCGGGCCGGATAGAAGATAAAATCTCTTTGCGGAGGGTTCCGACCATCTCTTCGAACCGGGTTTGAAACGTAATGCGGTCTGGCTTTTTGCTCATGGTAAATCTCCTCGTTCCAGAACTGGCAGACATAATTTAACAATAGTATACCATAGGACGCCTCAACTTGGTCTATTTGTACCCCACACGGTTCTCAGTTTGGCCCCTATCCGCCGATCCCTGCCTCTTGCAAACTTTTAAACGTATACCACAGACGTTTATTCCCCCATCTGCCTTTACAAAATTGATAATTCCTTTTATGAGCTGAATTATTTTTAGAATACCCTGTGTTCATATCGAAATGGAGAGGATGGTGTAATTTTTTGTCGAAATACGAAAATAAAATGTAAACTGCATTGAAAAAGATTACATTTCATGTAAAGGCTGTACATGAGTCTGTCGGAAGGAGCGATGCGAAAAGGACCTGATTCGATACTGCCGAGTCAAACCATTTAACTTGAAGCTTAGAAGCATCGGCATGACGCGCCGAGGTCCACAAGTCACACACCCGCTTTAAAAGTCCGGTTATGGTCTTATTAAGGAGCGTGATGCAGCATTCTTGAACGCGCTTACAAAATTATCGCAAGCCTCTCCGGGAAAACTCGCTGAAATCAACTGCCGGCATCTGCGGAATCCTGAAATTCCGGGTTTCCAGCCAGTCAGCGCCTATTTGCCGCTTTATTTCACACTATACAGGGAAATTTTAATGGATATTGTTTAGGGAGGTTCATCTATGAATGGTTTAAACCGGCTGCGCAGCGTGCAGGGAAAATTGTTTATCATTATAGCCGCCGCACTGCTGCTGCCCGCATCTCTGCTCGGTTATCTCACTTACAAACAGACCGAATTCGTCAACTACACGGCAGTAACCGGTAAAAAAGAAGAGCTGGAAAAGCTGTCTCCCCGCTTCGCGGAAATGTTCTCCGAAGCGGAGAAGCTCGTTCTGGAAGCAGCCGCCAAACCCGAAATGCAGCTTGATAAATTTGCCTTCCCTGAACCCAAGCGGACCGACTACCAGAATATGCAGAAAGTGAACGATGTCCGCCAAAACGATTTTTACGTGAACTTTTTCCCTACCCTGCTCGATCAGAACTATTATTTGAGCATGTTCTACTCGACTGTCAAAGGCCAGTCCTACATTTATCCCAAGGTTCCCCTTGAAGTCGATCTCACGAATTTCGATTCGCGGGAACGCGGCTGGTACAAAGCGGCCATCGCCAATCCGGATAAGGTAAACTGGTCCGATCCGTACCTGGACGCCGTGAACACCAGCATCTCGACTATGACGCTGTCCAAAGCCGTCAAGGATGCCAGCGGCACCGTCATCGGCGTCATCGGGCTTGATTTCGGCTTGAACGCCATGGCCGGCGTGATGCGCGACAATATCAAGATCCAGACCATCTGGATTCTGGGTATAACCTTTGTCATCGGCATGACCGGTCTCTACTTGTTTGTACGCCAGTTTGCCGCCCGGATCAAGGCTCTGCGCAGCGGGATGCACAAACTGGAGGCGGGCGACTTCACGCATAAGGTGAAGCTGAAGGGACAAGACGAGATCGCCGATCTCGCCAGAAGCTTCAACGACATGGCCCTCTCCCTGGCCGGGTTGATCCGCCAGGTGTCGGTTTCGGCGCATACCGTGACGGAGGTGGCCGGCGAAGTGTTCCAGCAGACGAAATCGTTCTCCGGCTCTTCGCTGGAGGTCACCCGGTCCGTCGAGGAAATTGCCACCGGGGCGGGCGAACAGGCGGCCGTAGCCGAGCAGAACAGCCAGATGGTGAACGACATCGACTCGCTGATGCTCCGGCTCCGGGAAGATACCGGAGAGACGGTAGCCATCGCTCAGGATACGGAAGGACTGAGCGCGGCCGGACTCCAGCAGCTGAATTCCCTGCAGAATCTTGCGGCGGAAGGAACACGGAAGAACGAGCATACCCATGCCATCGTTCACGCGCTTAAAACGAAGTCCGAAGAAATCAGCCATATCATCCGGATTATCCGGGAGATCGCTTCGCAAACCAACCTGCTTGCGCTGAATGCCTCCATCGAGGCGGCCAGAGCCGGCGAGCACGGCTCCGGATTTGCAGTCGTCGCCCATGAGGTGAAGAAGCTGGCCCAGCAGTCGGAGCAGTCCGCGGACATTATCAACTCCATCGTCATGGACATTCAGCAGGAAATCGGCAGCACCCTTGTGTCTTTCACCGAGTATAACGAGCTGATGAGCCAGCAGAATCAGTCCCTGGAATACACGAAGGTTGCTTTTGCCGGCATCTCGGACGCGGTGGAGAGAACCACTTCCCGCATCCAAGTGATGTCCGAAAGCATTGATAAGATTACCGCGATTAAAGACGGCATGCTGAATTCCATCTCGAACTTGTCCGCGATCAGCCAGCAGACTGCGGCCGGAACCGAGGAGGTCGCCGCCACGATGGAAGAGCAGCGTACGGCCGTCGTCGCCTTGACCGACATGTCCGACCAGCTTAAAGCGACGGCACAGCATCTGATCGGCGAGACCCGGCGGTTCAAGCTGGAGCCGGACAACTGAGCGGGTCCTCTGCTTCATCCAGCCGGATAAAGCCCGTTAGGCCACCGCACTTGCTCTAAACTAACCCGCAGCAGGATACCGCCGGGACTAAAGAAAGCATGCCGCCCCCAAAAGTGGCGGCCGGAAAACAAATCACCCCTGCAGGGAAGCGCATCCGCTTCACGCAGGGGTGATCTTTTTTATGCGAGACCTCTCAATAGTACGTAACCTCGCTCCGGGCTCCCAGCGGAAGCATTTCATAGAGGTAGCGCTGGACTCTCTCCTTGACCGCGTCGGTGACGGGAACCGAAGCCCGGGCTACGAAATGGACGGTACCCGTGACCGAATCGTACCGGCTGAAGGTAAAGCGGATGCTCGACGTGAACATGTCGTTCAGCGCCGCCGCAATGCGGTACTGGCTGGATTCCCGGGCCACCGCCGCTTTCCAGATCGTCTCCGGAAGCTCCTGGACGCGGGCCTGCGGAATGCCGTCCGCCTTGATCTGGTCGTAAGGTTTTACTTTAAAGCAGACATGAGGCAGCAAATAGCTCGAAGCGAATTCTTTTAAATGGGCAATGTCTTCCGCGGTTAGAAGGAGTTCTTCGTTCCACGCGTAGATGACCGCCGTATTTTTACCGTCTGTATGAACACGGACATATCTCAAATGAGGATAGCGCCGCTGAATCAACTGCTCGGCTAATAATCGGGTTCCCACCAGCCTCACCTCGGCGAAAAAGTTTGGATATCCGTTCTGCGAACGGTTGCAAGCGTTTCCGATGCCTCTGCTTCGGTTATGCAGTATATGCAGCGCGGACTTACCGCGTTCAAAACAAATACCGCCCTCCGGGATGGGGGACGGTATTGCGGCAGCATGCTTACTGAACTTCGATGGCAAGCAGGGCCGGGACTTCCCGAGTCAGACTCAGAAGCTCCTCCAGCCGGTACGTTTCGGGCAGCCTCACGGTGATCTCCAGAACAATCTCATCCGTTTCCTTGGCGGCATTGTCCATCGTAAAACTGAGTACCTTGATGCCCCGGCCCCGGACGGCCGCCAGAATCGTCTCCAGTGCGTCCGGCTCGTTAGCCAGACGTATGAACAAATGCTCGCTTTTCGGAGCCGCGAGCCAATTGAACCGGCCGTGCAGCACCTTCTGCGCAGCCAGGATCAGGAGCGTGACGCCGATTCCGAGCCAGTACATGCCGGCACCGACCGCCATCCCCACCCCGGCCGTTGCCCAGATGCCGGCGGCAGTCGTAAGCCCCTTCACCGTCTGCTTCTGCATGAAGATCATGCCGGCACCGAGGAAGCCTACACCGCTGACGACCTGCGCAGCCACACGGGAAGGGTCCAAGCCCAGATTGGGCCAGTCCAGCTGATCCTGAAAGCCGTATTTGGAAATCGTCATCATAAGCGCCGCACCCACGGCCACAACAAAATGAGTACGGATCCCCGCTTCCTTGGAGCGGCTTTTCCGCTCGTATCCGATAAGCGCTCCGCATATACCGGCGACAAGCACCCTCAACAAGTAATCGAATTGAACCATTGTCTCACTCCCCTGCCGCGTCTTTCAACGATAAGACGGCTGAATTTTAGAGGCCGGAGCCGTTAAACTCATCCGCTCTTAAGCGATTAAACCGCCGGATCTTCAGAATAAATCCGCCTTGGCGGTTTCCTGTTTATTACCCGGTTTCGGCGTCTGATTCCCAGCTTATGCGGTTTCTTTTAATCGTACCCCTTTTCCTTGGCGATATCCAGCTTTGTCCAGTTTACGCAGGTTTCCAGGATCAGGGACATCAGAATCCCCACTACCAGACCGTTGCCCGCAAGGGGCCGGATATAAACGGGCAGGGCCGAGAATACGACGGAGGGCGTGTTCATGATGCTGATGCCGAGCAGAATGGGCAGGGCCAGACGATAAATGGTTTTGGAATTGAATGCCGTCCCCTCCACAGAGCGGACCGCCGTACCGAACATCTGCAAATAAGCGACGAAAAGAACGGCGCTCCCGACACTGACCGGCAGGCCGGAAAACCACCCTCCGAGAGCCGGGATCAGTCCCAGCATGAGAAAAAGGCCGCCGCCGATGGCGAGAGCCTGCCGGTGCAGGATCTTCATGCTCTCCAGCAGCCCCATGGAAGAGGCGAACGTGCCGAACGGAATCAGGCCGAATACCGGTGTCAGCAAAGTCATGAGGCCGGTGATCGTAAACGACCGGCGGTACTGGCTCTCCGTGGCGGCTTCTCCGTACAGCCTCTCGGCGGCTTTCAGCGAAGTCACCGTGTTGGACATGTTGATGAAGCCGACGACGAAAGAAGCGGCCATAATTCCGGGATCCAGCCGGAGACTTCCCCATGGAAAAAGCTCGCGTACGGCCGCAGCATGTTCCGGCATGCTGCCGGGTGCCGGGAAGGTGAGGCCATATGCGGCCCAGCCCAGCAAAATGCCGAAAAGCATGGCAAAGTTGCTCACCCAGCCGCGCCCCTTCAAATAAACCGCCGCGACGAACAGCGCGATCAGCACCGACAGAAGGGCTACGGGCGGATTCATCCGCCCGTCTTCCCCGATGCCGAGCATGCCTGTGAAGAAATTCGCCATAAGCTGGGCGGACAGAAGAAACAGGGAAACGCTGATGACGACCGGGTTAAAGAGCTTGCGCAGAATACGCGCGAAACCGAGCAGCCCGAGGACGACCATCATCAGGCCGGACAGGAGATACCCGGCGGCAAGAGAACCGCCGACCGCCTTCATATCCGCGCCGCTTGCGGCGGCCGATGCGGCAATGCTGAGCGTGAAGCCCCACCAGACGCCCGCCGGACCGTCCATCAGGGCGAACCGGTGGCCCCAGTACGCCTGAAGTATGCAGGCGGCGCCGGTCAGCACGAAGGATACCTGCAGAGAGAAGGCAATCTGACCCGGCGGCAGCTGGAAGACATGCCCCAGCGTGAGCGGTACCACAATCGTGTTCGTCAGAATGAAGAACATCCATTGGAGGCCGGCCAGGGACATCTTGGGCGTTAACATCGCGCGCATGCTCAGGCCTGGCTCTCTTTCCATACCGCGTAGGGATGTTCCGGAGAATCCGGCTCCACGCGGACGAGCTGAACGACTCTTTTATCGGCAGGAAGCGCCAGTTGATCGTAAACGAATTTCGTGCTCATGCCGATTCGCGAAGCTTCCTCTTCCGTATAGGCGTAATAAAACGCCTTGAATTTGGCCCAATAGACGGCGGCCAGGCACATCGGACAGGGCTCGCCGCTGGCATACAGCTCACAATCGGATAAATCCGGCCGGCTCAGGACCCGGCTCGCTTCCCGTATGGCCTGGATTTCGGCATGAGCGGTAGGATCGTGCGTCTCCAGCACATCGTTGACGCCTTCCGCGATAATACGGCCGTCTTTTACAATTACGGCTCCGAACGGTTTGCCTTTTTTGTCACGCGTATTCGTGCATGCAAGCTCTACGGCCCGCTTTATAAATACATCGGTTGAATTCATCGGATAACTTCCCTCTTTCCACGATTCGGATTAAATGCGCCAGTTCCATGGTATCATGATGGGAAGTATATAAATAATATCAATAAAATTTGTTTCCTATATGATTTTCGTATGGAAGGAAGGAGACGATTAGTGTTGGATCTGAAACAACTGCATTATTTCAAAGCCATTGCGGAAGAAGGCCAGATTACGGCCGCCGCCAAAAGACTGCATATCGCCCAGCCCCCGCTCAGCCAGCAGCTGAAAGCGATGGAGGAAACGCTCGGCGCCCCTTTATTCCGCAGAGAGGGACGCAAAATGCTGCTCACCGAAGAAGGCCGGACCCTGTACAAGCATGCGGTCAAAATCATCGCTTCCATGGAAGAAGCGCAGGAAGAGATTCACGCTGTGCGCAGCGGCTGGTCGGGCAGGCTCTACATCGGGGTCAATACGCTGTCCGACGACCTGCTTCCCCGCATTTTGGGCGAATTCAGACAGAATCACCCCCAGTTTACGTTCAAAATTCATCAGAACGAATCGTCGCTCCTCTGCCGGCTGCTTAAAGATCAGGCCATCGACCTGGCCATTGTGCGCATGCCGCTTCCCCTGCCCTTGCAGGATTTTACGGTACATTATTTGCGTTCGGAGCATTACTTCTTCGTAACGGCCGCCGGTGACACGGAAGCGCAGAGCCCCATCACGTTCGAGCGGATCCGCGAGTACCCGCTCATTATTCCGAGCACGGAGGGGCTGGGGCTTCATCATATGATTCATGAAGAATTCGCGAAAAGGCGGCTCACGCCCGACATCGTGTGCGAATGCTCCGACATGTCCACTCTGCTCCAGCTCGTTTCCTCGGGTCTCGGAGCCGGAATCGTGCCGGAAACCGTGCTAAAGCTGCACCCCGGCCCGCTCCTGCGGTATATCCCTATCGAAGGGGATATCCTTCCGGCTCAATCCGCTTTGGTCGGTCTCAAGGACGGGTGGCTTTCGCGGGCATCCCAGGCGTTTATCGACGCTTACCGGAACTGGTAACTCGCGCCTGAATCACCTTGCCTGTCCGAGCGTCTCTTCCAGCCGCCGCTTCATGGCGTCCCGGTGATCGGCGAACTGCTTATGGCGGTGTCCGTTGGCCCCCGAAGGATGCGGAAACCCGTGCAGAATGCCGCACTGCCCGAGAAACCCTTCCTCTTCCATCAGATGCAGCAGGCCCTCCACCGTCCTGCCAAGCGGAATAATCAGCGCCCGGGGCTGCCGGTCCAGCTCTTCCTTCGTAAAGGCGACGGCCGTTTCCCGCAGAAATTTATTGGATAAGAGGGGCGGCTGGGCTCCCGTGTAGTTTTTTCCCTGTACGAAAACGGGGTACCTCAGCAGAGAAGTCGTGTGCAGCACAGTTCCTGTGCCCTGCGCGAACAGCTCCTCGCTCGAAGGAAGCCCCAGATAGCGGTGCAGTTCAAGCTCGTCCAGCATCGAAATGAGGTTGCGGCGCATACTTCCCGAAAACCTTGCCGCTTCCTTCGCCTTTCGGACGATCTCGCCTTCAGGCAGTCCTTGAAGCAAACCGGCCCTTGCCGTTTCGAAGGCCGTTTTCATCTGGGTCCAGCCCGGCGTAATCCCCACGATCACAACCCGGGCGGCCGGACGGATAAATTCGTTGTGGGGCGCGTAATACATGGCCAGCCGGCCGCTCCGCTTCATAAGAAAGTCGTCCGTGAGCAGGTCTTCTTTGGTAAGCGGGCGGTCCGCCGGCAGTGAAAGAATAGCGGGCTTGTACGTTTGGAACTCGCTTGTCGTCAGCATATCAGGCTGACCTCCTTTCTGAGAATGGGGGGGGGGGGAAGCGAATGTTGTTGCGGAATTCCTTTTTTGCGGTGAACCGGCCTAGTCCGACCGCCGCTGTGCGATTCCCCTGCTATCTGTGCTGCATTCTATCCGGCGGGTATTACCCATTGATGCCGTGAGAGCCACAGCCGGTTTGGCGAGTCAACGTTTTACGAGCGAATGTGTCAGGGCGGGATAAAACATGCAGCGAATCTGCTTCCTCCGGCAGTCTATACGGCAGCGAAGGTTGCGGCCCGCTTGCATCAATAAAAGGCCGGAACCCCGCATAACGCTCGGTTCCAGCCTTCGCTTGTGTATCAATCTCTCTCGGGCAAAAATTTAAGAAGAAGCGAATAAGTGCCGGTTTGTCCCGAGGCCGAGAGTGCGGGGGCATTCTCATTCACGGATGCCTGATCCGCCCCTCCTTCCGCTTCCAGCGACGCCTCCCGCAGAAGCCAGTTTGACGCCAATGAACCGCCGAGCAGCTCCGCCTCGTCCGCCGTCAGCGAGAGCCCGTCGATCCGGCCTACGGACGCGGTGAAATCCGTGCCGGTTTCCCGGCCGAGCCGTTCTTTGAGCCACGTCTGAAGCCCGCCGATCGTATTGAACTTCATCCGGTAGCCGTTTCGGATGCCTTCGGCAATTTGTTCGCCATGAGTCTCACCGTAAACGAAAAAATCCTCGTAGTCCGTATCGCTGCCGGAAGCTTCCTGCAGAGGCTTAACATCTCCGGACGCCGCGCTGGCCAGCAGCACCTCGTCGGAAAGCCCTAACCGGCGTACTCGTTCCAGCAGTATGGCCGTTTTTTGCGAAAATCTTGCCTGCGTCTCCATAGAACCACCTCTATTCGTATGCCGCCTGTTGGTGCCCGCGGCATCTTGGTTTATTTTCATTCCAGTTTATAGAAAAACCCGTTACTCATGCAAGTGGCAGGCCGCATAATGCCCCGGTGCAATCTCCCGCAGCTCCGGCTCCTGCACCGCGCATCGGCCTATCGCAAACGGACAGCGGGAGCGGAATTTGCATCCCGTTATCGTTTCCAGCGGACTCGGCAGATCTCCTTGCAGAATGCGTCCGCCTGCCGCAGCCGCCTTGGGGTCGGGAACCGGTATCGCGGACAGGAGCGCCTCCGTATAAGGATGAGCCGGATTCGTGTACAGCTCCTCGCTCGGGGCGACCTCCACCAGCTTACCGAGATACATCACGCCGATGCGGGTGGAAATATGGCGCACCATGGACAAGTCATGGGCGATGAACAAGTAGGTCAGCCCGAGTTCATCCTGGAGTTCTTCCAGCATATTGACCACCTGTGCCTGCACCGACACGTCCAGCGCCGAAATCGGCTCGTCGCACAGCACAAATTCCGGTCCGGCCGCCAGCGATCTGGCGATGCTGATCCGCTGCCGCTGGCCTCCGCTGAATTCGTGGGGGTAGCGCTCGGCATGTTCGCTCTTCAAGCCGACCTTGGCGAGAAGCTCAAACACGCGCTCACGCCGTTCCGCTCGTGAATAGGCGCTGTGAATCTCCATCGGCTCGGAGATCAGCTGGAGGACGTTCATACCCGGATTCAGCGAGGAATACGGGTCCTGAAAAATGGCCTGCATCCGCTTCCGGTAAGGCTTCAGTTCCTTCTCGGTCATAGCGGCCATGTCGCGGCCGTCATAGGAGATTTTCCCGGAAGTGACGTCGTGCAGCCGGATGATGCAGCGGCCCGTCGTCGACTTGCCGCAGCCGGATTCCCCGACAAGCCCGAATGTTTCGCCTCGGTGGATGCGGAAGCTGACGTCGTCGACCGCTTTCAGCTCCCGGGTGACACGCCCGAACAAAGATCGGGACGCCGGGAAATATTTTTTAAGCCCCCGGACGTCGATCAGCACGTCCCGGTCCGGGAGAAGGGAGCCGTCTGCCGGTTCCCGACGGACAGAGTCCGGGTCCGCTAAAGCAGCGGAGCGGCTCGCGGCCCCGGTTTTGCGGTCTTCCCCCGCGCCGAAATCCGTCCCCTTCGGCGCAGCAGGGCTCGCGTCTGAAACTGTCGTACCGTGCTTTCCGCTCATGCGTCTTCCTCCTTTCGCTTTGCGTCCACCCCTTGCGGCACGCTCCCGCTATCGGGGCTGCCGGGCTCTCCCGCCTGCGTGCCGGCGATCCGTACGTCTCTCTCCGGCGCCAGGCTCCGCTTCGCTCCCGGCAATCCGCGGCCTTCCGCCGCGAAGCCGAAACCCGCTCCGGCTCCGGCAGCAGCGGTATCCGCCTCTACGGGAGCCGCAGGCGAGTCTTCTCCCGCCTCTTCCCCCAACCAGCACAGCGAGCGGTGCCCCGGCTGGTTTTCGTAATACGGCGGGAGCCGCAGGCACTTCTCCATCGCATGGGGACAGCGCTCCATGAACGGGCAGCCCGGGGGCGGATCGAGCAGATTCGGCGGTGTGCCCTCGATAGGCACGAGCTTCTCCCGGGATGCGCCCCCCGCTTTCGGAATGGACCGCAGCAACCCCTGCGTGTACGGATGCCGCGGTGCCCCGAAAATGGCGTCCACCGGTCCCTCTTCCATCACCAGCCCGCCATACATGACCACGACCCGGTTACACACCTGCGCGACCACGCCCAAATCGTGCGTAATGAGCAGAACCGACGTCCCCGTCGTATCGCACAGATTTTTCATCAAATCCAGAATCTGAGCCTGGATCGTAACGTCAAGCGCGGTGGTCGGCTCATCGGCGATCAGCAGCTCGGGCCGGCAGGAAATCGCCATCGCGATCATCACCCGCTGCCGCATGCCCCCGCTGAATTCATGCGGGTACTGGTCGATTCTCTTCTCCGGCGACGGAATGCCGACCTCCCGGAGCAGTTCTACAGCCCGCTGGCGGGCCGCCTTGCGGCCGAGCTTCTGATGGCGGCGGATCACTTCGGTGAGCTGAGCCCCGACTTTGACAACGGGATTAAGCGAAGTCATCGGATCCTGGAAAATCATCGCCACCCGGTTGCCGCGGAGCTTCCGCAGCTCTTCTTCCGGCAGCCGCAGCGTATCCGCCCCCTGGAGCATCACCTCGCCGCCGACGATCTTTCCGGGAGGCTGAATCAGCCGGATCAGGGACTTGGCCGCCACGCTTTTGCCGCTGCCTGATTCGCCCACGATCCCGACCATCTCGCCCGCCTCTACCGTGAAGCTTACGCCCCGGACGGACTGCACCTCGCCTTCCCGGGTGAAGAACGAGGTTTTTAAATCACGAACCGATAATAAGGAAGCCATTCATCTCCACTCCGTTGCTGAAAAAGTTAGCGCCGGTTCACCTTCGGTTCGAACGCCGAACGGAACACATCACCCAGATAGTTGAAGCTAAGAACTGTCGTCAGAATGAACAGGCCCGGAAACAAGGCCAAATGAGGGCTTTCGCCCAGATAGCCTTTGGCGTTGTTCAGCATGCTTCCCCAGGAGGCATACGGCGGTCTTACGCCGAGTCCGAGAAAACTTAGCGCGGACTCCATCATAATCGTGCCCGCTATCGAAATGGTGGCGGCTACGATAATCGTCGGGATAATGCTCGGAATAATGTGCCGGGCGATGATCCGGAAGGTGCTCTGCCCGGATACCCGGGCATACAGCACATACTCTCTTTCTTTGACGGAAATGGTTTCCGCCCGCACGATCCGCGAGATATACATCCAGCTGAGCAGACCGATAATGAGAATGATAGTCGAAATACTCGGCTTTAAATAAGCGTTCAGAATAAGCATCAGGAAAAAAGACGGAATGGACAGCAGAATATCGACGCCGCGCATAATAAAGCTGTCTGTTTTGCCGCCGAAATAGCCGCTGACCGTGCCTACGGCCGTCCCGATAAAGACGGACAGGATCATCGACAGGAAGCCTACGCTGAGCGAAACCCGGCCTCCGTATAAGGCCCGCGCAAAATAATCGCGGCCGTTATCGTCCGTCCCGAACCAGTGCCCGGCACTCGGAGGCTGCAGCCGCTCCGTCAGTTGAATGGCATTCGGATCGTACGGGACGGCGAATGCGAATACCGCCGCCAGCGCGTACAGCGCCAGCAGGATCAGCGCCGCGAGGCCGGACTTCTGCCGGAGCAGCTGCGCCTTGAGCAGGCGCCATCTCATGGTGTTCATTCGTCCTCACCTCATCGTTTTTATTCGGGGATCAGCCAGGCCGTACAGCACGTCGGCCAGCAAATTACCGAATATGAGCAGGAAGGACGACATCATCGTCATGCCCATAATGAGCGGATAATCCAGACCGAAGACGGCGTTGATGCCGAGCGAGCCCATGCCGGGCCACGAGAAAATACTTTCTACAATAAAAGCGCCGGTGATGATCTCCGCAAAGGACAAGCCGAACAGCGTGATCACAGGCAGGAGCACATTCCTCAGAATATGGCGGAAAAGCACCGTGCGCCGGGTCGAGCCGTAAGCATACTGAATCTGGACATAATCCTCCTCCAGCTGACTGATCGTACTTGAGCGGATGTAGCGCATGAACACCGACACATGCGTGATGCAGAGCACCAGGCACGGCATGATACCGTGCTTGATGACATCCCAGGCGGAATGGACTCCGATCGTCCGCATTCCCATGCTCGGAAGCCAGTGCAGCTTGACGGTGAAGACATAGATCAGAATCAGCGCGAACCACAGGCCCGGCAGGGATATGCCGATGTACGACAGAAGACTGAGCACACGGTCCGCCAGCTTGTTTTTATACACGGCCGAAATCAGTCCCAGCACAACCGCGATCAGCAGAGATAACAGGAAAGCCGAGCCCATCAGCCCGATGGTGGCGGGAAGGCGCTCCACGATCAGAGTCAGCACGGGCCTGTGATTGTTGAGCGAGTAACCGAAATTGCCCGTCAGCACATTTTTCAGCCAGAGCAAGTACTGCGTATAAAGAGGCTGATCAAGCCCCATGTTCCGGCGGATCCGTTCCACATCCTCCGGGCTCATATTCGGCGTTACGAAAGAAAGTACGGGATCGCCGGGCGCCAGCCGGATCAGCGCGAACGAAACGATCGAAATAAAGAGCAGGATAGGTATCAACTGCAGGATGCGGTGCAGCACGTATTTTCCCAAATGAAATTCCTCCGTCAATGACGCCTGGTTGTCTTCGGTTCCGTCCCGGCTACCGGCATCACTTCATGTAGATTTTCGAGTAATCGTCAAACAGCACCACTTGTTTCGGCACCGCCTCTTCAAGACCTCCGAATCTCGCGTCCACCGCCACGATAGACTTGCCGTAAGCGATCGGGTACGTCGTGACCTCCTCGGCGGAAATTTCCTGAATCGTCTGGTAGAGCTTCGCGCGTTTGGCCGGATCCGTCTCCACGGCGGCTTTTGTCCACAGCGCGTCGAATTCGCTGTTTTTATAATGAGAATAGTTGTACGATCCGCTGCTGAGATAGAGCGGTTTGTAGGCATCGGGTTCGAAGCCCATGCTGTAGCCGCCGAAAGACAGGTCGTATTCCTTGTTGTCTTTGTTCAGGGCTTTCTTGCCCAGCGCCGCTCCGTCCAGGGGAATCAGCTCTACGGTAACGCCGATAGCTTTCAGCTTCTGCTGCAGATATAGCGACATGTTCTCTTCCGCCTTGCTGCCGTTGTAGTACGCGAAGCGGATTTTCAGTCCTTCGGCGCCGGCCGCTTTAAGCAGCTCTTTCGCTTTTTCCGGATTGTAGTCGTAACCCTTCAAGTCCTTCTGCTGGTATAAGGTATCCGGCGAAAAAATGGAAGAAGCCGGTTCCGCAAACTCCTGCGACGAAAAACCTGTCGTAATCAGTTCCTTCTTATCGAGGCCGTGCACGATCGCCTGACGGACTTCTTTCTTGTTCATGATCTCGATGTTCGTGTTGAATACCAGTGTCGTAACGCCGCCCGACGGGAACGTGATGACGTTCGCCTGACCGGTGCCCTTCACTTTGTTGTAGTCCTGGGGCTCGATCAGCATCATGTTGATCTCCCCGTTCTGAAGGGCAAGCACGGCCGCGCTGCTGTCCTTGGCCACGCGGTAAGTGATGCTGTCGAGCTTCGCTTTTCCGGCAAAATAAGAGTCGGACCGTTCCAGCGTCACGTATTCTCCCGGACGGTACTCTTTGAATTTAAAAGGCCCCGAACCTACCGGCTGATTATTTTTGGCGCTTTTCTCCAAATCGCTTTCTCCGGCAAAAATATGCTTCGGAATCGGAATCAGCTGGACCAGCGCGCCTTCGAATGCCGCCGTTGTCTGCGGGAGGAGGAACTCCACCGTCAGATCGTCGACTTTCTTCGCCTGAATCGGCTTGCCGTCCAGCACGAACAGACTGCGGAAATAGCTGTGCTGCTTCTCGTCCAGCACCTGCTCGAAGGAGAACACGACGTCGTCGGCCGTCAGCTTCTGCCCGTCATGCCACGTCAGGCCGCTGCGCAGCTTCAGCACGTACGATTTAAGGTCCGCGGAAGGCGTCAGGCTCTCGGCCAGCACGAATGTTTTCTTGCCGTCATTAATGCTGAAAAGCGGCGAAAACAGCGACTTGCCGATCGTCAGGGACATGCGGTCCCCGGCGTACAGGGGGTTGAACGTTTTCGGGTCATCCTTGATCGCCACGATGAGGCTGCCCCCGGTTTTCGGACCGGACGGGCTCTCGGCCCCTTCCGGACTCCCCGTCCCGCTGCAGGCGCTTACCAAGAGAAGAATGACGGACATGAGGACAACGGCCAAGCTTTTGGACCTTTTCATAAAAACCCCTCCAGATCAAAATTTAAAATACTGCAAATGTATGAAATCTTTTTGTTTACTTCTAAACCTATCTGTTTAGTCGGATAAATGATAGCAGAACGCCCGGCATAGACTGCTTATTACCAGCCTGCGCCGTTTAAGACGATTTCCGCGGCAGGTCCGGCGCATACCGTGCGCTCGTTTCCTCCGTCTGCCAATCGACTCCGCCTCTTCAGCAAGCTGAAGTCAGAAGAAATGCTCGTGGACGGCTTCGGCAACATCCCTAAAGCGTCCCTGGTGCCTTCGAGTCCTCGGCAGCTTAGTTTTCCGCCTTGCCGGGCCGGTTGGCGATTTTTCCGAACGGGTGCTGCATCTTTCTCCTTGCTTTCAGCTCAAGTCGCACTGCGCCCGGCCTACTTCATCTTTTCTTTCAAAACGTTATCCAGAAGCCGCTCCAGCAGGGAAAGTCCCCGGACAATTTCTTCAAGCTCTTCCCGCGAAGAGTTTTTAACGAAAAGTTCCTGAAAATCCCGCACGTTGGCGATGATATCCTTCATCTTTTCCTCCGCTGCCGGAGACAACTGGATCTTGACCACGCGCTGGTCTTCCTTCGTCCTGAAACGCTCGACCAGTTCCATATTCTCCAGCCGGGAACAAATGGCCGAAACGTTGCTGTCGACCATATTGAGCGCCGCCCCGATATCGCTGACCCTCATCGCCCCTTCCTTATCGAGAAGAAGCAAAATGTTGATCGACGGAGCCGTAAGATTATGCGGAGAATAGTGCTGGTTGACGATTTTGGCGTGTTTCGTATCGATCACCCGCAGCAGCTCGCCCACCTTGACGCAATAATCGGTAAGTTTCATGGCATTCCTTTCCTGCATTTATTTATTACGATAAATATTATAACGATAAGTATATGGCGTCAATGCTTTTTCTTCCGAAATCGCAAATATCTTTTTGAAGGAGCGGATGTTACCGGAGCGGGAAAAGGTGTCCCCTTTCCAAGCTTGCGAGACTATAATTTTTGCGCAGCAAAAGGTGGATGAAGCGAGCGTTTTGCCGGTACAATCTTGGGTCATAAGAAAAAGGCATTTCCTCGTGACGGTCGTGTACTTGATGACGAACGGCTGCACGACCGGAAGCACTCTGTTCCCCGACGGCGGTTACATCCTGCGCTGACCGGCGGACACCCGGTCGGGTTGCCGCCTCCCCCGGTCTCTGCCCATCCACAAAAAAGCCGCCTGCCGCGGATCTTACTCCACGGCAGGCGGCTTCTTGCTGCATATTGACCGGATAGCTTAGGAAGCGGCTGCCGCCAGCTCCCCGTGTCCCCGGTAATGAACGCCGGGACTGCTTGCGGCCTCCGGTTCGTCACTCTCGAATTTGAACTTCTGAATTTCGTCCTGCAGCTCTTTCGCCATGCGGCTGAGCGCCTCGGAAGATGCGGAGATTTCCTCCATAGAGGCAAGCTGCTCCTCGCAGACGGCCGCCACGCTCTGGGAGTGGCCGGAAATATCCGCGGACAAGCCCGAAAGCTGTTCCTCCGCCTTCAGCAGCTGCTCCGTAGCGGCCGACAGCTCTTCGGTCGCGGCCGAGACTTCCTGCACCTGGCCGGTTACGGTCCCGATGGCCCGGTAGATGCCGTTAAACGCTTCGCCGGTACGGTCCATAACGCGCGTTCCGGCCTCCACCTCGGCAGAGCCCCGGTTCATGGCGGTCACCGATTGGGCTACCGTCTGAACCATCCGCTGAATGCCTCTGGCGATCTGCTCCGAGGCTTCTCCCGTCTGCTCCGCCAGCTTCTTCACTTCTCCCGCTACGACGGCAAACCCTTTGCCGTTCTCCCCGGCTCTGGCCGCCTCGATGCTCGCGTTAAGCGACAAGAGGTTGGTCTGCTGGGCGATATCCTTGATGAAGGCCGTAATCTTCTCAATGTTACGGGACTGCTCGCCCAGGTCGTGAATAACCGCGGCGGATTCCTCTATCGTGGTCCGGATCTGTTTCATCTGGACGACGGTTTCCCCGAGCAGCTTTCTCCCCTCTTCCGCCTGCAGCGCCGCCTGCTCCGATGACTCCACCGTAATGGAAGCCGACTCGGCAATGCGCTGGATACTCTGGGCGCTTTCTTCGATGGCCTGCTTGTTCTCGCGCAGCTGGTTCACCTGCCGGTCGGCGGTGCCCGAAATATCCTGCATCGATTCGGCTACCTGCTGCGAGCCCGCGACCGCCTGTTCGGAGCCGTCCGACAGTTCTCTGGAAGCGGCGGCCACTTCGACGGCATTCCGGTTGATTTTGGCAAGCAGCGTCCTCAGGTTCGCTTTCATTTCATTAAAAGCTCCCGCCATTTGGCCGATTTCATCTTTCTGTTTAAGCCGCACATCGTCGCCCGTCAAGTCGCCCTCCGCGATCCGCTTGGCCGCCTGGGCCACCAGCGTTACGGGGCGCGCGATCATCCGGGTGATCAGATAAGCGAGCACGACGCCCGCGACAAGCGCCGCAAGAAGCGTGATCCAGAGAAGCGTCTTGATGTCGCCAACCTGATGAGAAGTCTCCTGGACGGACTGGTCCAGCAAGGACTGCTGATAGTCCTCCAGCTCCGAAGCCGTTTGCATCAGCTCGCGGGCCATCGGCACGCATTTTTCTTCTACCAGCCTGGTGTAATTCCGGATATCTTCCACTTTTTTGTAGGCCGCTATCTCGGCCACTATGCCCGCATACTGCTCTTCCAGACTGCTTAACCGGGCGGCCAGTTCTTTGGACTTATCCTGATGTATATTAGCCTGCAGCTTGCTCATTTCCGCTTTGAACGTCTGTCTGTCCTGCTCATAGCTTTTAAAATGTTCTTCATTGCCCGTCAGGAGGTATCCCCGCACGTTTTTGGCTTCTTCGGACGCGGTTGTTTCCAGGTCCTTGATAAGCAGAATTTTCTCCACCCGGTCGCTAATAAGGCTCTGGTACACCTTATTTACCGAGGTAAGCTGGTAGAGCCCGATAGCCCCGACCGTGAGAGTCAGCAGCAATACCGCTGCGAAACTGAGCGCAAGCTTCTGTTTGAACTTCATAAGGTTCCTCTTTTTTTATGTAGTTTTAGGTCTTAACTCCTATTAAACCTGAAAACATGATTTTAAAACATGGATTTTTCGACTGTTTTCGATAAATTTTTCGTAAATTTTGAGTCTTACGGCTTAGTTTCATCCTGAGGATCGTGTTCATCATTTATTCATTTGACAAGTCCTTCTGCCAAGCGTAGAATTACAAAAATAAATTACTCTAATTAGAGTACTTTGATTAGAATATATTTCTCTAGGAGTGAGAGCACGTGAACGGATTTTTAAAATTTATGAAAAGCAAAGCCGTGATCGGCGGGTTAACGATGATCCTGTTTTACCAGGTCGCGTTTATCGCCATTTTTATGTCCGGATACAGCGCGATTCCCAAAAATATCGACGAGCTTAAGGTCGCGATTGTCAACGAAGACACGCAGGCCGGCAAGGAAATAGCAGCTGGTTTGCAGAAAGAGCTGCCCTTCCACGTCACTATGGGCGCTTCGCTGGAGCAGGCCCGGGAAGAGCTGAACGACCGAGACGTTCATATGGTCATCCATATCCCGGCTGACTTTACGGAGAAGCTTTCTAAGCAGGATCAGAAAGCTCCGTTGGATTTTATGATCAACCAGTCTAACCCGGCGACGGTTACCAGCACGATGCAGTCGGTCGTTACGCAAATTACCGGAAGTCTGAACCAGCAGTTCGCCGTACAAAACGCACAGGGCATTCTGCAAAGTTTGAACATGCCCGAAGAACAGGCCAAGCAGCTCGCGGCTGAAATTCCCGCCAAGCTTGCGCCCAACATGATCAATATCAATAAAGTGCCTGCGGGTATGCATAATCAGATGGCGCCTTTCTTCCTGGCGATGGTCAGCTATGTGGGAGCCATGGTTTTCTCCATGATGGTCACGGGCGCAACCCGGGCTTATACCCCTATCCTCGGCCGCGCCAAAGCATTCTGGTACGCACAGGGAGTAAACGCGCTTGTCGCCTTCTTCTCCCCGCTGATCGGACTTACGATCTATTTTCTGGTCCAAGGCGGTTACGAAGCCAGCGTCTTCCTTCAAGTATGGCTCGTTCATGCGCTGGAGCTGTTCGCGGCAATCGAGTTTATGTCTATTTTCTGCTACCTGCTCAAAGACGCCGCTATTTTCGCGAACCTGACGCTTATGCTGTTCCAGACCATCAGCAGCGGCGCCGTCATGACCCAGGATATGATGCCGGCTCTGTTCAGATGGATAAGCCACATCTCCATCATGTACTACACCGTACAAACCGATTTCAGCCTGCTCTTCGGCGGAGGCAAGGTCGGGGAAAACCTTCTCGGACTCGCCGGTATGGCCCTTGCGTCGCTTGTGGTCGGGCAGCTGGCCTATCTGTTCGTTTCTCCCGGATTCAAGAAAAAAGCGCTGACGGATGCTTCTTGAGCCCTCTTCGTGTACAATAAGAAGGCTTGGGGGTCCGGCGGACCCCCGGTTTTTCAACATGTTGGTTCAAAGGGGAGACTTTCCGATGTCACTTCAGATTTTTATTCTGGGAATCTTATGCGAAGGCAATCACCACCCTTACGATATAAAGAAAATGTTCAAGAAGAACAACATAGAGGACGTTCACAAGATCAACGACGGGACCCTTTATTACAATTTTGACGTCCTGTTGAAAAAGGGCTATATCGAAAAACGCGAAGTCATCCGCGAGGACAACCGACCGGAAAAAACGACCTACGGAATTACACCGAATGGCCGCGAGTTCCTGGAGCAGGAAATCTACGCGAGCTTTCGGAATTTCACCGGAGTCGAATCGCTCTACTCGTCTACCTTGTTTTTGCAGCATGCCGATAAGAACAAGCTTATTTTTCTGATCGAGGAAGTTATAGACAAGATGAAGAACCGGAGCGAGCAGCAGAATCAGGATTGGGAAGCCTTTAAGGACAAAACGCCGCCGAGCGTTCATCTTATTCAGGATTATGTTCATAACCGGATGAAGCTGGAGTCGGAATGGCTGGTAAAGCTGCTGGACTTCGTAAAAAACGGAAGCGAATGACGCGTTCCCTCATGAAACGGATAAAGTCACAAATCGGATCAGGTGCAAAAGAAACTTTTTGCCCTGATTTTTTGTGTTTTCGGCATTTTTTATAAAAGGGGATTGCCCCATTGTTCCGGAGGTTGTAGTAGAATGGTTTGAGTAGAATGAGGAATGGATAAATTCGACTACTTAGAGTTAGGGGCTAGAAGAAGTATGCAGGGAACCATCAAGAAAATTTTTACTCATTACTGGAGTCCTTATATCGCCATGGGTCTGGCCGGTGTATTAAGCGCTCTGTACTTCGGCATTACGAAAACCGTCTGGGCGGTAACCGGAGAATTCACCCGTCTGGGCGGTCACATTCTCCAGCTCTTCGGCGTGGATGTGTCGGACTGGGCTTATTTCAAGCTGGTCGGCATGAACGGGACTACGCTGACCCGTACCGACGGATGGATCGTCTGGGGAATGTTTATCGGCGCCCTCGTTATGATTCTGTTCAGCAACAACTTTAAAATCCGCATTCCGAAGCAAAAACGCCGCCTGGTGCAGGGGTTTGCGGGAGGAATTATCGCCGGCTTCGGCGCAAGGCTGGCCCTCGGGTGCAACCTGGCCGCCTTCTTCACAGGGGTGCCGCAGTTCTCGCTGCACTCCTGGATCTTTATCGCGGCTACCGCGATCGGCACTTATCTCGGCGTGAAAGTCGTGAACACGGCCTGGTGGAAAGGCAAGCCCGTGCTGAGCAAAGGCAATACGGCCGCTTCTCCTTCAGCCGTGAAGAAACGGGTCGTACAGCCCTATGTGGGGGCTGGGATTGCCCTCGCTTACGCGGCGCTCATCGTTTATTTCTTCGCCTCGGGCAAAACCATGCTGGGCACCGCCGCGATTTTCGGCGCAGCCTTCGGTATTCTGATCGAACGCGGGCAGATCTGCTTCACCTCGGCGTTCCGGGATCTCTGGATCAGCGGCCGCGCCACCATGACTAAGGCCATTACCGCAGGGATGGCGATAAGCTCCGTGGCTACGCTGGTCATCATTCTCGTGTACGGGCTGGAGCCCATCACCAAAATCGCCGCACCCAGCACGCTTGTGGGCGGAATCTTGTTCGGCCTCGGCATCGTGCTTGCGGGGGGCTGCGAGACCGGCATGATGTACCGGCTGATGGAAGGCCAGGTCGTCTTTCTGCCGGTATTTATCGGCAACATTATCGGAGCGACCGCACTCGCTTACGCCTGGGATCATCTCGGCGTCTTCAACCTGCTCGCCAAGAGCGGCTCGAAGATTAACCTGATCCCGCTCATGGGCCCTTACGGCGCCCTGTTCGCCACGCTCGCGCTGCTTGCGGCCGGATTCGCCGTGGCCGCTTATTGGCAGAAAAATTACCGGTTCGGAACCGGATTCAAGAAAGGGGACACTACCCATGTCCGTTGATTACACACTCGATATCAGGGGCGAATCGTGCCCGTATCCCGTCATTTATACGCTGGAAACCCTTCGCGATATGAAGAAAGGGCAGCTTCTGCAGGTGATTGCAGACTGCCCGGCCGCCTTCCGCAACGTGCCGGAAGAAGTGGTGAAGCACGGTTATACGATGGCCCAGGAGCCCGTTAGAGACGGCCAGGAATTTACGCTTTATATCCGGGCCTAGAGAAAGGTCTGCAAGGATTGTCCTCATCATCCGATATAGGAACTATCTTCTTTGGAAAGGTCGGTTGTATCCGGAATGAACGTATTCTTCTCTTCAGGCTTACATACCAGCAACAGCAAGAACGATAATTCTTCACGCTTAAAAAGTAAAACAGGTTGGCTCTTGCGCCTTGTTCCCGCGCTGATCGGACTCTCTCTGTTCGACTTCTCCGCAGGGATCTCCACCGCATCCGCATCACCGGGGCAGGATGTGTCGGTCGTCGTCAACGGCGCCGAACTGTTTCCCGATTCCCGCGCCTATATTCAAGCGGAATCCGGCTTGACTTACGTCCCGCTGAGGTCGCTGTCGGAGGCGTTCGGCACGGAAGTCGAATGGTCCCAATCGACGAAGACCGCCACCGTGCGCAAAGGCGCCACCCTTATCGACCTGACGGTCGGGAGCACTCTGGCGCACATTGACGGGCGGGAGGCCGCATTGGAGTCCTCCGCGGAGCAAGAAAACGGCCGGGTCATGGTGCCTGTCCGCTTCATTGCCGAGGCACTCGGCATTGCGATCGCTTGGAATGCCGATACACATACGGTAACCCTGGGTGATACGCCGGCACCTGCCTCCGTGTTTGCTCCGGGGGAAGGAAACGACGTCCAAAACATTCTGAATCAAGCATTCGTCACCCAATCGAACGGGTGGGTGTATTATCAGAATGTGGGTGATGAAAGCAAGCTGTACCGGATGAAAGAAGACGGGTCCGAGTCTGTAAAAATCTCGGACGACCCCGCCGCTCAGATCCAAGTGACCGGGGGCTGGGTATACTATCGGCTTCTTACTCAAGGGGAACGGACCGACGCGGGAGAAGTGTACCGGATTCGGCCCGACGGCAGCGAACGCACGAAGCTCAGCAAAGAAAAAGCCGGACAAGTCTATGTAACCGGGGACTGGATTTACTATAACGTTACCGCGGGTTTCGGCTCAGGCCCTCTTTTCAAAATGAAGCTTGACGGAAGCGGCAAACAAGAGCTTTCGCAAAAAGACGAGGACGTCATGGATTTCGTCCCTTATCAAGGACGCATCTATTACAAACGGAGCACCGGAGGTCTCTATTCACTGGACTTTGACGGCCGAAACCGCAAAACCTACACAAAGGAATTCGTCCATGAACTGCGCGCGGCCAACGGCTTTATCTACTACCATAAGGACGCTAACCAGCTTCTGAAAATGTCCATACAGACCGGCGAGGAATCTGTGGCTGTAGACAATGTGCCCTTGAGCCGTTATTATGTGGGTCCCGATTATCTCGTTCTGGAAAAGGCGCTGAGCTTCCTGGACCGGAAAGTGTACCTGACCGACCTGCAAGGCGGCGGGGAAAAGCTGCGGATAAACAACACGCTCGTTAAGTTAAACGTGATCGGCGATTGGATCTATTTCATGACTTATGAAACAAAGAGTTCTAAAACGCACCGTTACGCGGATATCGTTTTTTCTCTCGGTCGTGTTAAGAAAGACGGCTCGCAGCATGAAATCATCACGTCCAAAACGAGCAATCCGTTCCCTAATGAACGGCTGTAAGCCGGCAAAACGCAAAAACCCTCCGAACCCGCAAAATGCGGAACCGGAGGGTTTTGCTTTATCTGTTTTGCGCTACGCCTTGCGCTTCAAAATACTTTTCTTATGCGAAAATGTATCAAAGCTGCCCTGGCCGTGGTAGGAGCCCATTCCGCTCTCGCCCACGCCGCCGAACGGAAGGAAAGGCGACGTGAGATGCGCCAGCGTTTCGTTGACGCAGCCTCCGCCGAAGGAAACACTGCCGAGAATCCGGTCCTGCACTTCGGTGTTTTCGGAGAAAACATACAGCGCAAGAGGCTTCGGACGGCTCGTAATTTTGTCCAGCGCCTCGGTAAGGTCGTCATAGACCAGGACCGGAAGAATCGGACCGAAGATTTCATCGCGCATCACCGGATCTTCCCACGTAACGGAGTCCAGGATCGTCGGCTCGATAAACAGTCTGGACGCATCCGTCCTGCCGCCGGATACCAGCTCCCCGTCGCTCAGGAAGGCGCTCAGACGGTTGAAATGCTTCTCACTCACAATGCGGGGGAAGTCCGGATTCCGCGTAATGTCCTCGCCATACAGGGCATGAATGGCAGCCTTCAGTTCTGCGAGGAAGGCGTCCTTTACCTCCCGCTGAATGAGAAGATAATCCGGTGCCACGCAGGTTTGGCCGGCATTCAGGAATTTGCCTCTGGCGATGCGTTTGGCGGCCGATTCCAGATCGGCGTCGCCGTGGACGATGCAGGGGCTTTTGCCGCCGAGCTCCAGGGTAACCGGGGTCAGATGCTTGGCCGCGGCTTCCATGACGACCTTGCCGACCGGCGTGCTGCCCGTAAAGAAGATCGTGTCGAACTTCTCTTTCAGCAGCGCCGTGCTCGCTTCCACTTCCCCTTCGACTACGGCAATGTACTCTTCCGGGAAGTCTTCCCGCACCAGCTTGGCAAGCATGTGCGACGTTTCCGGAGTAAACTCCGAAGGTTTAAGGACGGCGCAGTTGCCCGCAGCCATCGCCCCTACGAGAGGCGCAACGGCCAGCTGGAACGGATAGTTCCATGGCGATATGATGAGCGCTACTCCGTACGGCTCCGGGTAAATGACACTGGTCGCATCGCCCAGGAAAGACGGCGTATCTACCTGCTTCGGTGCCATCCACGACGAAATATTTTCCAGCGTGAACCGGATTTCTTCCAGAACGATCCTGATCTCGGAGGAATAAGCCTCCGCTTCCGACTTGTTCAGGTCTTTTCTCAAGGCGGCCAGCAGATCTTTCTCATGCTTCCCGATGGCGTCCTGGAGTTTGTTCAGAGCCCGGGTACGAAACCCCATCTCTTTCGTTTGTCCGGTATGGAAAAATGTCCGCTGTCGTGTGACCAATTCCCCGTATTCTGCCATCTTGAACACTTCCTTTTCTATATTTGCCGTCTAACGAGAGGAGGAGGACATATAGTCCCCCGCCATTCGTTGCTTCATTTTTTTCTTGCGGCTTGATGGTCGCCGCTTACGTTTTGGCTGGACGGCTGACGTTTTCCCGTTACTCTCCGTTCGTCCCGCTTACTTTTACAAGCATTTTACCGAGATTGGTTCCTTTAAAAAGTTCCAGGAACGCTTTGGGGACGTTGTCGAAGCCTTCTACGATCGTTTCCTCGTACTTCAGCTTGCCTTCGGACAGCCACTTGCCCAAATCCGCTCCGGCTTCCGGAAAACGGGAAGAATAATCGCTCAGAACGAAGCCTTGGATCAAAGACCGGGTCTTGATGAGCTGAGGCTGAATCCGGGGACCGAGGTCGCCGTCCGTGCTGTTGTAGGAAGAGATGGCGCCGCAAAGCGGAATGCGAGCATGGTCGTTCAGTTGTTTCATCACGGCATCCGAAACTTGTCCGCCCACGTTGTCGAAGTAAACGTCGACTCCGCCGGGGCAAGCTTTTGCTATCGCTTCATTCAGGTTCTCCGCCGTTTTATAGTTAACCGCGGCATCGAAGCCGAGTTCCTTCTCCAAGTAGGAGATTTTCTCGTCCGAACCGGCAATACCGACGACGCGTGCTCCTTTCAGCTTCGCGATCTGTCCCACCATCATGCCTACCGCTCCGGCCGCACCCGACACGACGACGGTCTCGCCTTCTTTCGGCTTGCCGATATCCAGCAGACCGAAATAGGCGGTCATTCCCGTCAGTCCGAGGACACTCAAATACGCGGACAGCGGGGCCAGGTTTTCGTCCACTTTGCGGACGGAGGAAGCGTCTACCGTGTTGTACAACTGCCAGCCGAGCATGCCCAGCACTTTGTCGCCGGTTTCGAATTGTTCCGAGCGGGAAGAGACGACCTCCCCTACAATCCCGCCGCTGACCGGCTCGTCCAGCTTGTATGGTGGCACATAAGATTTGGAGTCGTTCATTCTGCCTCTCATATACGGGTCAACGGACAAGTATAGGGAACGCACGACAACCTGGCCTTCGGCAGGATCGGCTACGGGAACTTCCCGGAATTCGAAATTATCGACGGTCGGCATCCCCTCGGGACGCGAACGGAGTACGATTTGTTTATTCATCGGCACATGAATTCACTCATTTCTCGTTAATTTTATTGAACAATGGTTAATAAAAATGGATGCTATCATACAAACTAGCTGTACCAAAGCGGACATGACCTGTTTTTTACCCGATTTTGATAGTTTTAAAACTATGCAACTATTAGGCCGAAAAACCCAGGTTTCCCGGCAATTTTACAAACTGTCCAAGAAACCCGGCAAAAACTGGTGAAACACGTCTTTCCGCAGTTCGCTCGTTTTATTCTGGCCGTTGCGGATCACTTTTATGAGGCCGGCTTCATACAAAATTTTCAAATGATACGATACGTTCGATTTATCCATGCCTACGGATTCGCCGATTTCGCCGCATGTATTGCTGCGGTCATGACGATGAAGATACCGGATCATTTCGATTCGCTTTACTTCGGCCAGCGCCTTAAAAATCTTGACCCGCTGCTCGTCTTCCACAGTTAATTGTTCGATAGTCATAGAACTATTTTAGTCCTCTCTTCTATGTTATGTCAACTCGCCGGCCTCTTCCGTGTCCCCGAAGCTTTTCTCGTTTAAAAAGCTGTCTTCCAGAACCGCCGACTTGTCCCCGTATACTTTAATAATATGTTTCTCGCCCCAGGCGCACAGAGAATCGAGGATTTTTTGCAGCCCCCACCCGTATTCGCTGAGCTCGTAATCCACGCGAGGCGGGATTTCCTGGTGGATCGTTCTTTTGATTACTCCGTCTTCCTCCAATTCGCGCAGCTGCTGGGTGAGCATTTTCTGCGTAATCGCCGGCATAAGGCGCTTCAGCTCGCTGGTGCGCTTTTTTCCGTGCGTCAAATGGCACAGGATCACACACTTCCATTTTCCTCCGATAATCTCCAATGTCGCTTCAACCGGTATGTTGTATTTCTTCTTTGTCGTCATGGTTTAGCCTCCCTATTATAGGTTTCCCCAAAGATACTACGGTACTCCCAGGTACCTATAATACTAAAAAGTACGTTCTTTTCAAGCGGAACTCTATCCCCCATAATAGCACTCACCGGCCGGTATGCACCATACAGGCTGACAAATAACAGGTTTCCAATTATACCCGGAATTCTGAACCGATAGGAGAGAGATCCATGATTGCCGATTCACAAAAAAGCACACTCGCTCTACTGGCTCTGGCCATTAGCGCATTTGCCATAGGCACCACCGAGTTTATCAGCGTAGGGCTGCTGCCTCTGATTGCGGAGAACTTGCAGACTTCCCTGACGACAGCGGGACTTACTGTCTCCGTGTATGCGCTCGGAATTACGCTCGGCGCCCCAATCTTGACGTCCCTAACGTCCACAATGTCGCGGAAAACGCTGCTCTTGTGGATTATGGTCGTCTTCATCGTCGGCAACAGCCTGGCGGCCGGAGCGACGACCATAGGTGTCCTGCTTGCCGCCCGCATCGTCTCCTCACTGGCCCACGGGGTCTTCATGTCCGTCGGCTCGACCATCGCAGCCGATCTCGTGCCCGAACACCGGCGCGCCAGCGCAATCTCCATCATGTTCACGGGACTGACCGTGGCGACCATTACCGGCGTGCCGATCGGCACCTTCATCGGCCAGCAGTGGGGATGGCGGCTCGCTTTTGCGGCCATCGTCATTGTGGGCGTCGCCGCCTTCATCGCGAACAGCATGCTCATCCCTTCCACACTGCCGAAGGGAGTCCGCACCACGTTCCGCGATCAACTGAAGCTCGTGACGAACGGCAGGCTGCTCCTGATGTTCGTCATTACTGCGCTCGGCTACGGCGGCACCTTTGTCGTATTCACGTTCCTGTCTCCGCTGCTGCATACCGTCACCGGTTTCGCGGAGAATACCGTCACCCTGCTCCTTCTCGTTTACGGAATCGCCATTGCCGCAGGCAACGTAATCGGCGGTAAAGCCGCGAACCGCAAGCCCCTGCCCGCTCTGCTGGTCATGTTTCTTCTGCAGGCGGTCGTCCTGTTCGCGCTTGCTTTTACGGCCCCCTACAAGACGGCCGGATTGATCACCGTTCTTCTGATGGGGCTGTTCGCCTTTATGAACGTGGCCGGGCTTCAAGTCTTCGTACTGACGCTCGCCAAGCGCTATGTTCCCGCAGCGGTGGATGTCGCGTCCGCGATCAATATCGCGGCGTTCAATGCCGGGATCGCCCTCGGCGCTTACCTGGGCGGTGTCGTCACCGAACGTATGGGATTGATCCATACCACCTGGGTGGGCGGCATCATGGTCACGGCGGCCGTTGTTCTGACCGGCTGGAGCCTGCTTCTTGAGGTCGGAGGCAGAACGGTTCTTCGGGAAAAGGTCTTGAATTAACCGAACGTCCATATGGTTACGATTCATGCGAATGTTAATAGAACCGAAGGAACGAACGGAAACCTGCAAAGGCGGTCATAAAAGGCAAAGCCCCGGTAATGCTGTTCTAATTTGAAATCTGACAAGCCATCTGATCCGCCACTTTGTATATTTCCAATCCGCTTGCACCTCGTTCACATCAGGCTTCTGGCGGCAAAAGGGTCAATCTCTCCCGGAAGCCCCGCCTCTATACAAAAAACGGCACGCTGAACGAATCAGCGTGCCGTTTTATTAATTCCCTAAACGTCGTACTCCAGCTGTTTCTTCGCCTGGACGATAAAGTCGATCGGTGAATGGATCGTATCGGCCTGATACTGGACGGCGCCCATTTTCAGGCTGAGGTCGACCTTGTATTTCTGGGCAAAATCCCGGGTGTTGAACTCCTCCAGGCTCTGCTTGATCCGCTCCATCACGACTTTGACTCCGTCACGGTCCGTGAACAGCAGCAGCCCCCATGTGGCGTCTTCCTTGTCCAGCAAGTACAGGGCATCGTTGGTACGGATGCTGGCCTGGCTGATTTTGGAGACGTCGATAATGGCTTCCGCAAGCTGTTCATCGCCGATGAGCGGGCGGATTTCGTTCCAGTACTTCACCTTGATGACGAGCAGCGTCAGCGGAATGTTATACCGGGTCGAAATCCCCGCGAACACACTCGCATCCTTCCTGAACGCGATGCTGTTCTTCAGGTCCGTACGTTCGTCCAGCGTCGCCAGCCGGGCCTTCTGCTTCTGCAGATCGTCATTCTCGGCCTGGAGCTGCCTCGTTGCGGTCGTAAAGAGCCAGATGACCACGGTCAGCACCGGCGTCATGATCAGCCAGAAGTAAGTCGATACGCCGATGGTCTCTCCGCGGGTTACCGTCTCGTACAGAATGTAAGTCCCGTACCCGAAAATGAACACGATGTTCAGAATGAGCCCTGCCGTGACCGTCGTGAAGTAAGTGACTACTACAAAGAAGAAAGCAAGGTTGAGGAAAATAAGATTTTCCACGTACCTGTTAGGGTCCCCGGCGGTAAAAGCGACGCAGACGTTGCAAAGCACCAGCAGCACCAGGAAAGCGATGTCGGACAGAAGCGAACTACGATTAACTTTCATCGCGGCCACCTCTCTTCTTCAAGTGTTTGCGGATCAGCAGAATGAGCGAGAGAATCGCAAGAGCGGCAACCAGCACGAAAGCGACAAGGAAACCGAGAACGTCGCCGCGCTGCAGCACGTCTTTCACCAGGGACTGGTCTCCCTCGCCCGCTTCTTTCTTGAACCGGTAGGCACTGACGCTTCCGTCCTTATCGGTCATGACGCCGTCGCCGTATACTTTCCACTTGGCGTTCTCGTTAGCGATCAGCTTGGAAGCCAGATAATAGTTTTCGGCACGGGCTCCCGTCACGGCCAGAAAACCGTTGCCCGCCTGGAAAGGCGAGGCCAGAAGCTGGAGCGTGCCCAGCCGTTTGCCGTACTCGGTTTCTATGCTTATTTTTTCGTTCGACAGAATGCCTTCGCCCTTGGAATCGTACTTGAAGTACAGATTCTTGTTGTTTTCCTGAATGAGCTTGTTGTCGATAAACGTGCCGATGGCGATAATGTTGGAATCTTTCAGCTCGTCCGAGCCTGCCGTATCCTTGTAAAAACGGACGTCCCCGGTGTTGCCGGCGGCATATTGGCCCAGCAGGTTGAACACATTCGAGAGGGAACGGTACGTGTAGTCATCCTTCGCCTCAGGAAGCACGACCGCTATGCGGTTGTATATTCCGTCACGCAGGAACGGATACGGATAGTTGTTGAACAGCATATCCGTCCGGTCTTTGGTTTTGAAATTGATCATGGAATCCTTCGTAAGGAAGGCCCAGGGCGTCTGATTGCCGTTCTGCGTACAAGCGGCACTGACCATCTGCAGGTCAAAAGCGGCCGTCACGGAGAAGTTGCCGGATACCGCGGCGTTGGACGGAATAGCGAAAACGGCCTTGTCTCCGTTAGCCATTTCCTTCGTCAGTTTTTTGCTGCCGATCGGGATGCCGTTAATGGAGACCGTTACGAGGGAACGGTTGAAATCCAGATTCTGGGCATACCGGAAGTCGAGAGTAATCTGACCGGCATCCGCGATGGACCGGTTCGTCGGCAGAGACACGAAATAGCTCTTCTCCTGATGGCCCGGCCCTCTCAACTCGTCACCGGTTTCGGTGAACGTTACCTGCGTGCTGTAAGCAACGGGAGGCGTCGCCACATCGGTGCTTTCCTCGACGATCTTCAGGTCGCTGTCCGTCTGTTCCATCAGGGACGGATTGGCGACGAAACGGCCGGCCTGAACGAGCAGCTTCGGATTCTGGGAGGTCACGACAAGCGTCGGCTGCGTATCCTTGTTCACCAGCTGGACGACGGCCTTCGTGTTGTAATCCTGCTTGCTCAGCAGCCCCTTGATTCCTTCCGGAAGCCGGTCATACAGCCCGACGAGGACAACCGCCTGCTTGTCCTTGATCACATCGGCCCGGTAAGGCAGCAGCGGGATATCCTTGTCCGCGTTTTTCTTGGCCTTGGCGAAGCCGGAGAGCGCATATACGGCCGTCTCCAGCTCGGCGGGATCGCCGTTATCCGGCACCGTCAGAACGCTCTGCCCGGCTCCGACCGTGTCCAGCCCCGAGAAGCGGTGACTGAAGTCGTTGATGGCCGCTTTCAGCTCCGCGTTCGTGTAGGCCACATCGATACTCGATGTCGTGAACAGGCTGAGCCAGTGATCGGGCGCATCGTCCGGCGCGCACACCTCGTTATCGACCGTGCGGATGTACCCGGCAATCTCCAGCATGTTGCTTCCCTTCTTCAGCCATTCCTTCGGTACGGATACCGAAAGACGCTGGCGCCCGTTATCGGCCGCCACAGGGCGGAAGGAATGAAACGCGTGGCCGTTGACGGATAAAGTGACACTGGATATCAGTTCTTTCGCCAGCTGCGTGGCCTGATAGTCCAGATTGATTTTGACGGTCTCTACGTTCCAGTAGTCCATCAGCTCGAAATATTTCTGCCTGGAGCTCACGGCACCCGATAACGATGCTTCGCTCTCGGTGAACGGAGTCTGATACGTACGCGCTTCCCCGTTCGCGGGAGCAGCCGCGGCGCCCTGTCCGAACTGGGCCGCGAATATCGATAAGAGGCAGATGAACAGCAGCCATTTTTTCATAGTCATCATGGAATTCTCCTGTACTCGATTTTTCGTTGAAATCTTCCTAGGCGCATTAATAGCGTTCGGTTTTATACCATTTTACTTCCCGGCCGAAAAGTTGATCCTTGAAATAGTGATAAAGGCCGTAAGCGGCGACCGCCATCCACATCTGGCAATAGGATACGTACATGAGCATGATGATCCAGACATTGGAGAGGTTCATCTCACCTTTTTCGGTGGTTAACGTAACATAAGTGCCTACTACAAAGAGGGTGACCGCCAGCAGCCACAAAAACGTACTGAAGCTTGCGATGGTCGTATGTACATAACCCAGCGCATTGAGCACAAGCAGAACATCCGAGGTCACGAGCGCCGTCACCAGCAGGAAGTAGATCGACAGCAGATAGAGGATATCGAACCGGATCCTCTTCGCTTCGGGGTGAAAGAGCAGCTTGCAGTTCTTCACGATCACGTAAATGTTGCCCTTGGCCCAGCGGGTCCGCTGTTTGAACCACACTTTGACGGTCTGCGGCTCCTGTTCCCACGTGACGGCCTTCGGCTGGAACTTGATCCGGTAGCCCATCATGTAGATCCGGAAGCTGATCTCGGTATCCTCGGCGATCGCCTTCACGTCCCAGCCTCCGATGCTCTCCACGATATGCCGCCGCATAATGAAATTGGTGCCGGGGATGGTGCACAGCTTGAACAGCTTCCACCTGCCGGCTTGAGCCATCCACTGGAACGAAAGCGTCTCGATGTTAATGAAGCGCGTAAGCAGATTCACGTCCCGGTTGCGGGTGCGGAACTTGCCGATGACGGCCCCGAGCGAAGCGTCGTTCGTGATTTCCGCCACCAGGTACCGCAGCGCTTTTCTCTCCGGTGTGTTGTCGGCGTCGTAGATGGCGATCAGCTCGCCCTTGCTCTGCGCGAAACCCAGATTGAGCGCGTTGGATTTCCCCTTGCCTCCCGTTACGGAGTCGGTATTGATGATGATGAGATTGCGCTGGGGATTCCTCGCCTGGATGTTTGCCAGCAGTTCCGCACTGTTATCCGAGGAATTATCGTTGATCACGATAATTTCATACCGGTCGTGCGGGTAATCGAAGGCCAGCAGCGCTTCCACCGTCTGGCTGATCACTTTGCCTTCGTTGTGAGCCGGGACCATGATCGTGACGAAAGGTTCTTCTCCCGCCGGAATGTCCGGTATAGGCTCTCTCTCGGTTTGTACGTAATAGAAGTAGCCCGCGATAATGAGCAGAACGTTAACGAGAAGTAGGGACCAGATGCATAAGACCGCTATCACCATCAGGTAGTCTGAGATAGTCATGGAGAGCTCCTTATTTTAAATATTTTTTGCGGTACAGACGATATCCGACCACGATCAAACCTCCGAAGACAACCAGGGACACCAGGATAATGATGATAAAAATGCGGTTTTGGACGCTGAATGCCCCTGCCAGGCTCTGCTGCTGTTTCTTCTCGTATTCATAATCGGCGCTGATTTTTTTGGGCGTGTATTCCGTATTGACCGGACTGCCGTTGATCGTGACGGCTCCCCGTGAGGATGCGACGACGATGTCGCCCGCCTTCACCTCATGGCTTCCGGATTTATAATCCGCGAACGGGATTCCGGAGGAGCCCAGCGTTCCGACAGCCTCTTCCATCTCTTCCTTACTCGCGAAAAAGTCATAGACGACGGCGGTATCCATCGGAAAGGCGGGTACCGACCGGTCCGGGGTACCAAACTGACGCAGAAAGCTCATCGGCATACTGTACGGGGCGGACGCGAAAGGCTTCGACGTATCGGACGGATCGATGTACAGCGTCTTAACATCCGGAAAAAGTACCGCGGAATCGAAAAAGCCGAGACCCGATTTCGCGTACTCCTTGTCATACGCCCAGTACATCTCCGTGCCGACGCCGAGAGGAGCCACGCCGTACTTCGCGAGGACGGAAATAAACCAGCTCATTTTCCGCTGCAGGTCGCCGCCCTCCCGGCTTACTCCGTCCAGTACGACCGGAGCGTTGACCAGAATGCTTCCGTTGCGGGTCTGCACATATTTCAGCGCTTCCGCATACCGCTGCATAGCCGGGAAGTCGGTGTTGCTGAATACGGGCCTGATGCTGATCACAAAAGGAATTCCCGCTCCGTACAGCCGGTCCGCCGTCTTTTCCAGCAGATCCAGATCGGAGAAGGGATAAATCTCCTTGAGGACCACATAGGCTTGGCCGTCCTCCTCTATGCGAAGCCACTTCTTCAACACGGAAGCCATGGCGAGCTCGCTCAAATTCCCTTTCTGGAAATAAGGGACGTACGCCGTGCCGCCCGCCTTGGCGCTGAAGGGCGCTTTACGGCCGCTTCCGCTGAGCGTAATCGTGCCGTATGTGCTTCCACTCGTCTGCGTCAGCACCTCGATATCCCGGACAGGGACATTCGGCTGCGTCCGCTTGTCTGCGGCAATCTCGGCAGTGTCGCGGCTGACTTTCTCCGTTGCGGCAGAGAGCTTGTCGCGGATCGCCGGGGGCAGCTGATAGCCCGCATGGAGATACGCGCCCGGATAAGCGGCCAAGTCGTCCAGATACGCCGGGCTGCTTATCCGGATATCCCCGTCGTTGACGACGGTAATGACGTTGGTGTAAGCCTGCATCGTTCCCTGCTTGTACTTGTCGATACTCGATACGGTCACCTCCGCGCGATAAGAGGCCAGCAGCTGCTGGAGCACCGTCACATTGCCTTCGCGCGGCGTCCCTTTGGCCAGGCTGTCATAGAGCAGCAGCACCTTGACGGGCTGGGAGCCGGCAGCGGACACACGCGGCAGAGGAATCAGCGCCAGGGCAAGCAGGAGCAGGACCGCCAGGCTGATTTTACAGGCTTGGATGCTGCGCAAGCGCGTTCCCTCCTTTCCCGGCTTCCGTGCGGATCTCATCCGCTCCGCCCGCATACTCGTGATTGCGCATCAGGCGCCGGCTTATTCCGTCTGCAATCGCCATGAACGTGACGAGATCGAACGCGACCGTAAACAGAAATTCGTGCTTCGCGAGATCCGCGTCCCCTGCCCCGATGATCGAAACGAGAATCCCCGCCAGGCCGATAAAAATCATCGTCATGATCAGAAGTAGACGCTGGGCAAGCCGAGGGTCGCGGGCCCGGAAAGCGGCGATAAACGAAGGCATGTAGAGGCCCACGATCACAACGATCCAGATGACGATGAATCCGTACGTTTTGGGCGACAAGCCTTTCTTCATCGCACTGTAGCCGGAGAAGAAACCCGCGTGCGTCCCGAACGGTTTTCCGGCGGAGGCTTCATAGTTCCCCATCGCCGTAGGCCTGATCGTAAAGGCGTCCTTGGCCGCCACATTCAGGATGGAATGCAGCTTATCCGGATGAGTGACATAGTAGGCCAGGATGGAAACAAACCCGTAGCGGCTGTAGAAATCTTTTTCCAGCATAGGCGAATTTACGTCTACGGTAGCGTAGGGCTCGTAAAAAATGCTCCCTTTCAGAACCGCGTACTGCTTGTCGATCTCGAACGACTTCAGCGTATCCTCCGGATTCTCAGACTGCATCAGAACCCCGCGCGTCATGGCGTGATACTGGTTGATGTTCACGAACTCCTTGGAAATCATGGCGTAAGTCGCCACCCCGGCCACGAACAGCAGCACCAGCGATCCCGCCGCAAGCAGCCGGAAGAGCTTCTCTTTGCGGACCCACAGGAGAACCAACGCCATGCAGGCGACGATAATGCCGACGGGAGCGTTCTGCTGCTTGGACGTCGTCAGGATGAGCGTGCTTATTACGAATAGAGCCAGAAGCGCGTAATCGTTGTATCTTTTGCGGTACAAGAGCAGCCAGGACGCGAAGACGAACAGCATCATCACGTACACGATGCTTTCCCCGAAGAAGGAACTGAAGTAGGCGGTATACCCCGTGTCACCGAACATGAAAATAGCCAGGAGCGCAATGAGGTAGCCGTGTTTCCTGGCGATTTTCCAGGTCAGAGCTTCCACCAGCAAATACACGGCGGCCGTCAGCAGCAGCGTAAAGAGCAGCGCCTGAAAGCGGATGTCGAATACAACCGAGCTGAACAGAAGCTGGTTTAACAGAAGCGCCGCCTTAATGAAAAGCGACTGGGACGACACTATGGTCGTGCCGTTTTCGTTAAAGTACTGGTAAATGCCGTACTGCTTGACGAAATAGCCGAAGCGCTGGCTGTCGTAATCCGGCAGATTGAAATAAAGGCCCTCGCTGTAGATACTCCGGAAAAAGTCCCCGTTATCGGCTACTCCGATATACGGAGGAACAAATAAGGCGAAGCCGGTGATCAGCAGAACACCCAGAGCGGCCAGCAGAGCCGGGGAAACATAACGCCCCGCTAGAATAAATCTTTGAAGAATCCGCTCTTTGATGGATTTTTCCGTCGTCATCCGGATCACCTTCTTTCGTGTTAGTAAGTATAAGCCAGCAGGGCCATCAGATTATCGAAGGAATACGCCTGGCCGGATGCGGTATCGCCGAAGCCTCCGTTAAGCGGACTGCCTTCGTCTTTCACCTGGTAGGCGTTCATTCTCTGAATGCTGTCCCGATAAAGCGAGGCATCGCCGGTCTCCGAACCGATCATCGCCGTAATCGCGTAAATCGCCGTAGACTGCACCTGGCTGGCTGGCGTGCCTTCTTTCGTATAGCGGCCGTAAAGGGTTCCCGCTTGTACATGCTCTTTGATGTAACGAATGGAAGCCAGCTTCGGTTCACCCGCTTCCGCCAAATGCAGCACCGTCAGCAGAGATTCCACCATATTGATCTCCTCGGAGACATAGGCGTTCTTCTCGTAATCGAACCGTGTCTCGTAAAAAGGGAACGCGTCCGATAAATACCCTTTTGAGATAAGACCTTTCATATTATCCAGGAGCGCTTGTCTCGAAGCATCCGGCACAGGCAGCATGCCGAGCGTCCGCAAATCGATATAGCAGAGCGTCACAAACTTGTTCGTAATCCCGTACGTTTCATCGTAAAAATCGTAAAGCCTGCCGTCCTTCACGTTCGTCTCGTAAAACCGCTTGCCGTATTTCTCCGCTTCCTTGGCGTAAGCCGGTTCGTCGAAGGCCTTGGCCGCCTCAGCCAGAGCCCGGATGACCCGCAGGTCGTCCACGGCCGCGTTGAGCGAATATTTCTTCTGCTGCTTGGGACTGTACCGGTAACTGAAGCCCTGCTTCAGATCAAACGTCTGCTTGGCCAGCGCCCAATGCTGCGCAAATTGTTCTTTCCGGCCGGATCGTGCGTCTTCCCTCATTTGAAGTGAAGCGGATTCGCTCAGCACTTCACGGCCCGTGGCCGCTTCCCCGGCTTCATCCGTTTCTTTGAAGTTCGTAAACACGCCGAATGGACCCGTCATGCGGGTCTTTATAAAAGCATACAACGCCTCGCGTTCATTCTGCACGTTGATGATTTTTCCATTCTGCCCGGCCGGTTCTCCGGAAGGGACCGGCATCGGGGAAGCGTCATCCGTTTTCCGGTTGAACGTCAGGAACAAAATCAGACACAAAACGACACCGAGCATGATCAAAGTTCCTTTCTTCAAGCCTTCACTTCCTTAATGTAGATATTCTTCTATATCGCCGTTATCTATGTTCACGCTTAAAATCCGCTTTTCTTGCCAAAATATTCTACTTCTTAATACTGCCACAAAGTCACAAATCAAAGCAATGCCCCTTCAATTAAATTTGACATAAGACGACATTAAGAAAAGCCGCCATCACGGGTTCCCGTCATGCACGGCTTTCGTCCGAAACGCTTTCTATAACGCGGCAGCCGACTCCTTTAAAAAGAAGCATAAACCGAACGCGCGAAACTTCCGGCGCAAGGTGCCCGGCGTCACATGACGGTGTGGTGTCCAACCAGCGAGGTAGGACTGTACCTTCCTTCCTGCCGGTTTCCCATAAAAAAGAAGACCCTCCCTGAAAGGGACGGGTCTTCCGGCTGTTCCTTGCGGCTTGACGATACCGGAGTCCGGCTTAGAACGGATTCTGGACGTGGAAAAAGACGTTTGGCGACGCCATCCGGTAGTAGAAGCTGCACCAGCCGACGCCTTTGTTCGTGAACCGGTTCGACGTGCTGTACAGCAGGCGCTCCTGCTCCAGCTCCTCGATCCGGACGATCCGGCCTTCGGCATAATCCATAAGCCGGACGGAAGCGGTGTCCAGACGGCTCAGAACGCCGCCGTACCGGATGTCGATGATTTCCCATCCGAAAGGCTTGAACATGCTCAGCCACTGGGTTCTGTGAGCGGCCCGCAGGGCGCGCACCGCTTCCGCGATTTCCGGAAGCACATCTTGAGCGATACGCTTCAGCGTATCCTTGTCGCCCGCATCATACGCGCGCTTGAGCTCGATGCCGATCTCGCTCTTTCGCTTCAGCACGCCGGCCAGTTTCTCCGGCACGTCGAAGATGTAATCGAGCGCCGCGGCCGGGTCGCGCCTGCTGCGGATGTCCTGCTCCACTTTCGCGTAGTGGGCGGACATCTCCAGACCCTCGATCTGCTTGTCGAACAAGCCGAGCAGCACATCCTGGTACAGCAGGAACTTCGACGGGTTGCTCTGCTTGCGGTTGTCGGGCTCCGAGCCCGGCGTTTCGTCCAGATATTTCATCTGGAGATAGGCTTCCGCATCAAGGCCGGTACAGAACTTCACACGCTCGGCGAGCACCGCCCAGTCCGGGGAGCCCTCCGTATACGCGTGCTCCGCATAGAATTGGAGACCGAGCAGCGCGATGTACGGGTTGCTCTCCATTCCGTCGTCGCCCCACATGGTAGCATAAGCTTCGCGGATGCCGTGCTTCTTATTCACGCGCAGCGCGGCGTCGGTCGCTTTCAGCGACAGGCCGTAGTTCACGCCGAACGTATTGAACACCCAGACGCCGCCGGCGTAGACGAGATTGCAGCCGAGCGGAGCGTGCTGGGCAATCTGGCTTTCGTAGTCTTCTTCTTCGGTATGAACGTAGTCCCAGTACACCAGATCGACGTCTTTGGGAATACGTGCGGCCATTTCAGCCGGAATTTGCGTATCCTTGTTGTAATGCTCGCTGCCCGTGCCGGAAGCCAGCTTGAGGAACATATCGCTCCACATCATCGCTTTCAGCCCGCGGCGGCGCGTAATGTCCAGCACCTTGTCCAAGTGCGTGATCATAATGTCAAAACGGCTCGTAAACCCGTTCTTGTCCAAATATTTGCCGCGGCCCAGCTCTTCCGCCTCGTCCATGCCGATATGGATTTTACGGCTGCGGAACGGAGCGCTGGCCGCATCGATCATCTTCTCGACGAGCTCGTCCGTTTTGTCGTAGCCGACCAGAAGGGCGCCCTTCGTGTCTTTGTATTCCTTGACGGGCTCCCACTTCAGGAATTCCTCCAGGTGGGCAAGCGTCTGGATGCTCGGGAACGCTTCGATTCCGAATTGATCGGCGTAATCGTCGATCTCTTTCAATTCCGCCTGCGTGTAGCGCCCGCGCATATATCCGAAATAAGGCTGTCCTTCGATCTCATACGTATCCTCAAGATACAGCATGACCGTATTCATGCCCATCAGCGCCATTTTGCGGATCATAAATTTAAAGCTTTCAACCGTCAGCACACCGTTGCGGGACAAGTCGAACATCGGCCCGACTACGTCCAGGTGCTGCTTCTCCCGGATGCTGAACGCCTCTCCGCCGCGGCCGTGCTGCACAAGAAGGCCGAGCGCGCGGTAGAACTGGTGCTTTTGACCGTAACGGATGTAAGCCTCTCCCTGCTCCAGACCCACTTCCAAATCGCCGGAAGAAGGCCCCACGGCAACTTTCAACCCGTCTTCCGCTTCCGTGACGGAAAGCTCCTGCAGCAATACCTGAAGACCCGGCTGCAGGCCTGTCAAATCTCCTTCGAAACGCAATTTCATTAGCGGTTTCCTCCCCAATTGTTTTCCTGTTCCCGGCTTGGCCGGTCTCTTTTTGTATGGGCATAAAGACCGAATCTGACGATGACTGAAAGCTCTTTACACCGTTTCATCGAGTCAAAAGCTTCAAAAACTCCGAAAAAAGCGTGGCTTCGGACTGACAGAGCAATTCCTTGCAGAAAATTCCCTCAAAAGGCCGTGTCCTTGCAGAATGGATGCGTGTAACCGTTTTTTTACCCAGATACTACGTTCTACAGGCCGCGTGATTGTCCTTCTCGCAACCGTATTCAAATAATTGATTAGGTTAAAAGAAAATGTTTTCAAGGCGGCGCCGAAAACCTCCCAGTACTGGAAAGCCGCTCCCCATAAAGAAAGCTGCCCCGTCAGGTCCGGAGACCGCGGGACAGCTTTTTATGCCGATGGAACTTGAATGGACCATACAAATCTGATTTTACGGAGCCGTAATTTTTAAAACAGGCCGGCTCGCGGCTGCGGCATTTTCCTTGCTCGCATAACTGACGTACGTGTCAGAGCCGTTGGTGAGGGAACGGATCTCAACGGCAATCCTCTTATCCCCGGAAGCCAAAGACCGCTGCACTGCCTCCGAAACGTCGATCATGACAGGGCTCCCGGCGGCAGGCACCTTCCACTCGGCCAGGGGCAGACCCGGCACAGGTTTGGTGCTCCAGGTCAGCGATTTCTCATCCCACTGTGCGGAAACGAGCCTGGCCTGATGGGTGACAGCCTTGGCCGGGGAGTCAATCGGCGTCAGAACAATCGCTGCCCGGCCGGCTGCGCCCGTATAGGACGATAGGTCGAACTGCACGAGCGCGCTGCGGTTGTAGCTCACCGCCTCATTCTTCACTTCCATGAAGCCGGCGGTTCCGTAGTTCGTTCCCGCATAGCTGCCGTCCCGAACGGTCGCGTCTCCCTTGGACGGAAACAGGGTGGCGGACGCGTTCGTGAACTTCGCGTGGAACGACCTGCCGTAAGAACCGTTTACGTCCACCGAGAGCTTCAGCGTCGGGCTCGACTGGATAACCTGAATCCCCGGTTCCAGGAAAACGGCGCCGCTGTAGCTGCGGTTGATTTCGACCTGGATCGTGCCGCTGTTCTGCTGGGTCGGATCGGAGACGGAAACATCCAATCCGTCCGCGCTTTCTTTAACCAGAACGGAGGCCTTTTTATCCACGGTCAGAACATCCGTCCCGTCCGCTTTGACCGTCTTGATACCGTCCTGCCAGAAATTTGCGGCGGTCAGGTTCAAGGTTTTCTCTTTGACGGCTTGAACCGCCGTCGTGTTTTCCAGAATCGCGATGTCCGGATTGGCGGCATAGCCCTGCACCTGCGCCCGGCTGCGGTTCGGCAGCGTGACATAGCTGTAGGAAGCGTTCGAAGGATTCACGCCGTGATCCATCCAGAGAGTCAGATAATCGGCGGTTTTTATTTCCTTATAGCCGCTCAGCACCAGCTTGGGACGATAGCTTGAATTCGGATTCTCGCGGCTTGCGTAAGCAACCGTTCCGTCCGGGTCTGCAGGCGACGAAGCATAGATGCGCAGGGAGAACACTTTCCGGTTATTCTGTAGAGCGTTTTGCAGCGCCTGGGACACGTCGATCGTGACGGGGGTTCCCGCCTGCATGCCCGACCACTGCTGGACCGGGCTAAGCGGATTCGAGACCGGTTTGTTCGTCCAGAGCAGGCCGGTTTCCGTCCAGGAGTTGTCGGGAACCCATTCCGCCGTATGCTGGACCGCTTTAGCCGTAGGTCCGATGGCAGTCGGAACGAGCGTGACTTTAGCGCTGTCGAACTTGACCTGACCGGGCACGAAATTCGTTAAATCGAATTTCAGATAGGTTTCTCTGGCGTAGCCGTTGGCGTCGTTTTTGACAACCAGCGTCGGCTCCGCGCCATGGTTCCCTTCATTGGAACGAACATAGGAATCTTCCGTTCCCATTACGTTATATACGCCGGGCGTCGCCTCGTTGATCTCGTTCCAGGAGCCTGTTCTTGTTTCACGGGACGCCTTCAAAGCGGCCGAACCCGGGAAATAATACCCTACACTGGACGATTCCCCGCCCGTATTGCCCTGCAGATACGCCCAGTTCGTTCCGGGCAGAGCCACCGACCAGCCGGAAGCCGCAGGCTGAGCCGTTCCGTTCACGGCGAACTCGTTGCCTCCGGCGATCTTGCGGTTCTCCACGACGGTCTCCACCTTGCGGGGAGAACCGTCCCATCCGCTGCCGGTCTGACCGGAATTCGTGATGCCCGCCCCGAGCGATACGATCTCGTCATCGAACATGAACCACGATTTCTTCGCCGTCAGATTGGACGGAGTCAGAATGGCTCCTCCGCTGCCGATATCACCGGGCGACTTCAGGTCCATGCCGGCGGCGCCGTAAGTTCCCAGCAGCTCCGCGCCGCCCGCCCACCGGTTCGGGCTCAAATAGCTTGTCCAGTTGCTGCTGTTCGTACGGGTCTGCGTATCGACGGTCGTGCCCGGGAGCCGGTACCGGTTTACCGTCGGCCAGAAGTTGTCGTACTGGCCGCTGTCCGCGTTGTACAGGTAAGTCATCCCGTCCCCGGTATACCAGCCCTGTACGTTGTTCTTATTGCCCGATTCGTACTTATCGACCCGGTTGGACGACAGACTGAGCCCGAAACCGAAGCCCGGACGCAGATGCACGGCACGGTCCTGATTCGCGTAGATCGAGGTTCCCGTCTTCTCCCCTCGGGACGGAACCGCCGAATTTACGATCTGCTTGAGCTGAAAATACTGGTACATTGAAGAGGAATCCAGAATCTGATTGGAGGTGTCCTTGCTTAACCAGTATTTCAGCATGCCCTGAATAGCCTGCTTCGGGTTGTCCGGGTATTTCTCCCCCATCTGTTCATTCGTGGACGGAGCCGTAAGCAGTAGGTAACCGATGGAGGCGATGAGCCCTTTGCCGGTCAGAACCGGTCCGCTGTCCGTATTTCCCAGCGCCGGCCCATAGGCAATATTTCTGCCCCTTACCATATCCATTACATTGCCGTCGTAAATAAACGGCTCCACGGAATCGAACACCCACTTGTAGGCGTTCCATTTGCCCGCATCGGTCACGTCCCACTGGGTACCCTGCAGCGTGTAAAGCAGGATTCCGATATCGTTCAGCAAAGTAGTTCCGTAGCCTCCGATATAGGGCATCGCCGCATGCTGGATAAAGGAACCGTCCTGATAGAAACCGTCGCGTGCAGGCGTATTCGGAGCCGAAGCCGGATTCACGTAGGCAAAAACGCTTCCGAGCGCGTCTCTCGCATTCGTTATTTTGGCGGCATCTTTCACCAGAATGCCCCGGTAAGCGACCGAAACGGCCTGGTCGAGCAGATTGGCTCCGGTCATAACCGGGCTTCCGCTCACTGTTCTTGCCGCCGAATCCGGAATAAACCGGTTCACCGCATTCATATAATTCGTTAGCTGGACGGCGCTTAAATCATCCCGCATCAGAATGCCGATCTTGGTCAGCGCCTGAGGCACGCCGATCTGCCAGTGATACCAGTTGCCGTAAGGAGCCACGCTTGTGTTGTACTTTTGCGTATAAAGCCAGTCGAGAGCGCCCAGCACGTCGTTTTTCAGAGCTGCATTTCCGTAAAAGGAGGAGCCCGGCGTGTAGTACGCCGTGATCATCGATAGCAGGCGGTTATACGAATTGGTGATATCCCCCGATTTTGTATAGCTGTCCGTGCTGGTAAAAGGGAGGTCGATCCACAAATAGGTCCGGTCCGCTCCGCGGTTCAGGATATCCCATATTCCTTTGCCGCTTGAGCAGGGGGCCGAGGCCGCCGCACAGGAAGAAACGGCGCTGTCCATTTTGGCAAGCTTGTCCTGCAGCAAGGGGTCGGAAACAGGAAGGGAGTATTGGTCGTCTCCCAAAATCAAATGAAGCAGCTTTAAACGCATGCCGTCGTAAGAATCCTCCGCCCGGACCGGCCGCGTTCCCGCACCGAGCAAGGTAAAGACAAGGGAAAAACAGAGGATCACGGCGAGATACGAAGTTTTTGTCAGACGGTACATGAGCATACCTCCTCTATTTTATCGAAAACATTATGAAAGCGTTATCTTTCCCATCATACGGCAATATAACGCCTTCCACGTGCAATATTTTTACTTTAATCCGTCTAATTTTGACTTCCATAATTTACATTTTTGACATTAATAGCATTTTTCTAGTAATCTGATAATGTGGCTTCTTGCACCCCTCACGTCATTATAAGCATTCTTTGCCCTGCGAGATTGTAACTTATGACACCTGGGTATTATATCTTATGGGAAAAACTTACTTGGCTCCGCCCATAAAGAGAATCGTTTAAACAGGGGAGAATGGTATATGCCGGCTATCGACAAGCAGAAAATCGTAGAAAGTGTACCCCAAAAGGGGTTTTTCGGACATCCCAAGGGGTTGTTCACCTTATTTTTTACAGAGTTTTGGGAGCGGTTTTCCTATTACGGAATGAAAGCTATCCTTGTTTTCTACATGTACTACGAAGTGACCCGCGGCGGTCTCGGCTTCCCGGAAGGAACCGCGCTGGCCATTGTGTCGATTTACGGTTCCCTCGTATATATGTCGGGGATCATCGGAGGATGGCTTGCCGACCGGCTGCTCGGTACTTCAAGAGCCGTGTTCTACGGCGGAATTCTGATCATGTTCGGGCATCTGGTGCTGGCCGTGCCGGGCAACGTCGCTCTTTTCTTCGTCTCGATGGTGCTGATCGTGCTCGGAACCGGGCTGCTTAAGCCCAACGTATCCAGTATCGTAGGTGAAATCTACAGCGAACAGGATACCCGCCGCGATTCCGGCTTCAGCATTTTCTATATGGGAATTAATCTGGGCGGCTTTCTCTCTCCGCTTATCGTGGGAACGGTGGGGATGAAGAACTTCCACCTCGGCTTCGGTCTGGCGGCTATCGGAATGTTCCTCGGACTGGTCCTGTTCGTTCTGACCAAGAAAAAGAACCTCGGGCTTGCCGGAACCATCGTGGCCAACCCGATGTCGCCCGCCGAGAAGAAGAAAGTTTTCACGATTATGGGAATAGGAATCGTCGTAGTGGCCGTCCTGGTTGCCATCGCCATCCCGGCGGGCCTGCTGACCTTCTCCACGTTTATCAAGCTCATCGGGGTACTCGGTCTTCTGATTCCGACGATTTACTTCATCGTCATGTATAGAAGCCCCAAAACCACGGCGGTAGAACGTTCGCGGCTCGTGGCTTATATCCCGCTGTTTATCGCGTCGATCATGTTCTGGGCCATTCAGGAGCAGGGCTCCACGATTTTGGCCAACTACGCGGATAAACGGACCCAGCTGGACTTCATGGGCCTGAACATTTCGCCGGCCTGGTTCCAGTCGCTCAATCCGCTGTTCATTATCGTTTTCGCGCCCGTCTTCGCGTGGCTGTGGATGCGGCTCGGCGACCGCCAGCCGACGATTCCGAAGAAGTTCTCGCTCGGCCTGCTGTTCGCCGGCTTGTCCTTCCTCGTCATCCTGCTGCCGGCCTACTTCGGCGGAGACGCCCTGGTGAACCCGCTGTGGCTGGTGCTCAGCTACTTCATCGTCGTAGTCGGCGAACTATGCTTGTCGCCGGTCGGCTTGTCCGCCACGACGAAGCTTGCGCCCGCGGCCTTTACGGCCCAGACGATGAGCCTGTGGTTCCTGTCCAACGCGGCGGCGCAGGCGATCAACGCGCAGATCGTCAAGTTCTACACGCCCGAAACGGAGATGCTTTATTTCGGCGTCATCGGCGGAGCCGCCATCGTGCTCAGCCTGCTGCTCTACGTGCTGTCTCCGAAAATTCAGGGCTACATGAAGGGTGTAAAATGAGTTTTTACGGCGAACCTCCGGTGCAAACTGGAGGTTTTTTATGCTTCCGGAATTTAGGAAGGCGCGGAGTCCACCCGTTTTCTGCTCTCATTCTCCGGTCCGCGTGTCCTCTTTTCAAAGCATCCTCCTGCTCACTAACATAACTTTAGAACCATTGACAATAAATCCCTGTTGAACTACGCTATTTCTAGAAATACTAAAATACTAGGACTTCTTGAAAGCGGGTTTTTGCAGTGACCGATGATTGCGCGGTTAAAGTCTACAAAGCTCTCGGCGAAAGCACGCGTCTGCAGATCGTCCGGATGCTGGTCAAACGGCGGGAACTGGCCTGCCTGGAGATGGCCGGATTGCTGAATAACACGGCCGCTTCCACTTTGACGCATCACTTGAAGCCGCTTCTCGAATGCGGAGTGATTGCCGTCCGTAAGGAGGGAACGTTCCGTTACTACCGCATACAACGGCATGTTCTGGAACAATACGCGCCTTATCTGCTTAGAGAGTAACCCGCACATTTGTTATTTCGGTATTTGCAGAAATATAAAATTAATAAAAAACGGAGGAGAGTTACGATGGCTGAGGACAAAGGAGTTTTTGAAGCAACCGGCATAAGCACTTGGGGGAAATTGCAGGACGGGCCGGAAAGCAAGCTGTTCGAACCGGTGAAAATCGGAGTCTGGAGCCTTCAAACCCGTACGGCCATGGCCCCGATGACCCGCTGTTTCGCGGATGACAAGGCAGGCGTCGTCGGTGATGACGTAACCGAATATTACCGGAAGCGGGCTGCGGACGGAATCGGCCTGATCATTTCCGAAGGCATTGTGGTCAGTCCCCGCGGTAAAGGGAATCCCGGGGTTCCCGGCCTCTACACGCGGGAACAGATCGAAGGGTGGAAGAAAGTAACCGAAGGCGTACATGCGGAGGGCGGCACAATTATCGCGCAGATCTGGCACGTGGGCCGCTTGTCTCACCATGAGATTGCCGGCGGTTTGCCGCCTCAAGCCCCGTCGGCCATCCGGGCGGAAGGGAATGTGGCCCGGCTGCGCAAGCCTTATGACACTCCCGAAGAGATGACCCTCACGGACATTCACGAGCTGGTCGGCCAATTTGCCCAGGCGGCCCGCAACGCGATCGAAGCCGGCTTCGACGGCGTCGAAATTCACGGTGCGCACGGCTATCTCATCGACCAGTTCAATTCGGAGGCAAGCAACCGCCGGACAGACCGGTACGGCGGCGGCCTTGCGCAGCGGTTGACGCTGACGAAAGAAGTGCTGAAGGCGGTTATCGATGCGATCGGGGCGGAGAGAACGCTGATCCGCTTTTCCGCCCACAAAGTCGATGACCCGGCTTATATGTGGCCGGATCCGGACAGTGCCATCCGTACGTTCACGGAGGCGTTCCGGGAAGCGGGCGCGACCATGATCCACCCTTCCACCATGCAGTTTACCCGGGTGCTTGCCGACGGGAAGACGATGCATGAGCTCGTGCGCAAATACTGGGACGGTGTTATCGTCGGCGTCGGAACGCTGGACCCCCAAACCGCGGAGCGGGCTTTAGCCGAGGGAACGATTGATCTGGCCGCTTTCGGCCGTCCGCTTATTCCGAACCCGGACTTTATTCACCGCTTGAAGAACGGCGAACCGCTGGAGGAATACGACGCGAAGCAGCATCTCGGCGTTCTGGCTTAACCTCTGGAGCTGAGAGCCGCTTTCCGGCCGCATGCTCGGCTCCCCACAACAAACAAGCTGACACCGCTATAATCCAGCAGTGTCAGCTTGTTTGTTTGTTTTAGTCCTCGCCTGAGCGGCTAAAAGCCGCGCGGGATCGGGCCAAGCCCGTCATGTCAGCACCGGCCGCATGGCCCCGGCACGATGCCTCCCGCAGACGCTTAGCCCTGTATGCCTTGAGCCTGGGCCATGAACGCTTTAAAATCCGGAACGGTCGGATTAGCCAGGTAGTGTCCGCCCTCGACTTGAATCGTCTGGCCGGTAATAAACTTCGATTCGTCCGATGCCAGGAACAGCACGGTGTAGCCGATATCGTCCGCTTCGCCGTGATAAGGCAGAGCGTTGTACTTGGCGAAAATGTCCAGCACCGGCTGCGGCATGTTGTTCTTCGCCGCCGGGGTCAGAATCAGACCCGGTGCGACACCGTTGCAGCGGATGTTGTCCTTGCCGTACTGAGTCGCGATATACCGGGTCAGGTTCACGACGGCTGCCTTGGAGGCACCGTACGCGGAGCGTGTCGCATCCGAGGCGAAAGCGGCCATCGATGCCGTATTGATGATCGAGCCGCCTCCGGCTTTGATCATATGCGGAATCGCGAAACGGCTGCCGAGCAGCACGCTTTTCAGATTGACGTTCATGAGGCGGTCCCACTCTTCGAGATCCATGTTCACGACGTCGACATCTTTCTTCAAATTGGTCAGACCCACGTTGTTAAAGAGAACGTTCAGGGTGCCGTATTGTTCCACGGTAAAATCAACGGCTTCGCGGATCGATTGTTCATTGGAAGCATCCAGGAATGTGGCTGTCGCTTCCCCGCCTGCTCTCTTAATCGTTTCGGCAACTTCTTTCGCGCCTTCGATGTTGAAATCGCCGATTACGACTTTGGCCCCTTCTTTGGCCAGCAGTGCCGCCGCGGACAACCCGATGCCGGACGCCCCGCCTGTTACTAAAGCTACTTTACCTTGTACTCTTCCCATCATAATAACCCCCTGTATACTTGCTTAGCTCTTATCTTTGAAGTTTTTAAGCAGCTTCTCGTAAATGGACAGAAATTGTTGGATCTCTTCCTCGTTCAGCACCTGGAACATCTCAATGCGCAGTTCCTGGCCTTTCTTCTGGGCTTCGCGGAGGACGGTAATTCCCTTGTCCGTAATCGCCAGGAACACGTTCCGGCGGTCGTTCTCGTTATATCTGCGCTCCGCAAGCCCCAGCTTCGTCAGCCTGCCCGCTATATTCGTCATAGCCCCCGGCGTGTAGCCAAGCTTGGCAGCCAGCACACTCTGCTTCTGAGGACCATGCTGGTTGAGCTCGGCCAGAGCGATAATCGGAGAAATCCCTATATTAGGCTGAAAAGATTTCGTCCAGCGGATGATCGCTTCGTTCGTGAACAGTTCTACGGCATGGATCAGTTTGAAAACATCGGTTTTTTCCAAAGTAGCCTCCTTGACAGAAAAGTCATACAAGTAGGGCTGCTTGATCGGATCAGGTAGGCAGCTTTCGCCGATTATCTCAGCTTCGTCGCCCCACCGTCAACCATAATGGTCTGTCCCGTAATGTAGTCGGAATCCTCGCTCGCCAGGAATACGGCCACACGGCCGATGTCGCTTTCAAGCTCCCCGAGTCTTCGGAGCGGAATTTTGGACAGCATCGCCTCATAATATTCCGGCTGCTCCTTCGCCCATTTCCGGATGCCCGGAGAGTTCGCGATCGGCGAAATGATATTGACATTGATGCCGAACGGTCCGAATTCATTGGCGGCCACACGGGAAATCGCCCGGATCGCTTCTTTCGCAGCCGCGTAAGAGGCTTGGTTCACGTCCCCGTTGATGCCTGCTCCGGAAGCGAAGTTAATGATTTTACCTTGGGATTCTTTTAAATAAGGCAGGGCCGCCTGCATCAGGTAGAAGGTCGGATAAAAGCCTGTGTCGAAGGACAAATCGAGCACTTCTTGCGTAATCTGCTCGAACGGCATGTTTTTGGACGCATGGGCATTATTGACCAGAATATCCAGTCTGCCGTATTTCTCGGCAACCTGCTTCACGAGGCCTTCCAGCTTGTCATGCTCAGCCAGATTGGCCTGAATAAACATGGAGTCTGGCTGATACTGCTGCAGTTCCTCAACCGACTGCTTGCCCACTTCCTCGTTCAAATCGATAATGGCGACGGTCGCCCCTTCTTTGACGAAGGCCATAGCCATCCCTTTGCCGATACCGGAAGCTCCGCCTGTTATTATGGCGACTTTGCCTTGTAATTTTTCAGACATGATAATATTCATCTCCCTTGCATATATTTTAACATCTAATAGTTTATTAGTAAATAGTACCTCGTTAAAGGACCAGTCGAACGAAACGACCGGGGGCGGCAAGCCTTCATAACGCCAAAAAGACGCCCGGCTGCCGGACGCCTTACTGGGATGACCAAAATCATTCGGTTTAACAGGGTTGGAATATTTACGGACAGGCTTACGTACGGGTTTTATCCGTTCCTTCCGCAGCCGGGTCCTCCCAGCACTCAAGGTCTTGCAGCCCAGGCACACTGTTTCTCGTGAAAACAGGGTCCTTGCCCGCTTTTTTCTGTTTCATATAGTCGTTCAAAACCGCAAAGGCGATTTTGGATAACCAGGTGATCGCGATCAGGTTAACCACTACCATCAAGCCCATAAACAAGTCGGCCAGATCCCACACGACCTGGACCTTGGCGACGGAGCCGAAAATAACCATGGCCAGAACCGCAATCCGGTAAAGCCGGACCCAGGCTTTATTGGAATGGAGAAATTCGATGTTCGTTTCTCCGTAATAGTAGTTGCCCAGCAGCGTACTGAACGCGAAAAGAAACACCATAATCGCGAGGAAGCCGGATGCCCATGACCCGATATGGACGCTCAAGGCAGCCTGCGTAAGCTCGATGCCGTTGAGGCTCGGATCGGTGTACGCGCCGGAGAGCAGCACGATAAAGGCCGTGCTCGTACAAATGACCAGCGTATCGGTCAACACGCCGAAAGCCTGGATCAGCCCCTGCTTCGCCGGGTGGGACGTCGTAGCCGTCGCCGCGGCGTTCGGCGCGCTGCCCATCCCCGCTTCGTTGGAGAACAGGCCGCGCTTCACTCCCTGGAGCAGCGCCGCTCCCAGTGAACCGCCCGCAATCTGCTCGATTCCGAAGGCGTTTTTGACGATCAGAGCCAGGACCTCGGGCATTTTCGTTATGTTCATCAGGACGATGAACACGGCGATCCCGATATACAATACCGCCAGCACAATCACAATGTACTCGGACATTTTCGCAATCCGTTTGACCCCGCCGAAAATAATCGCTCCGAAAACCAGCGTCATGATGATGCCGACCGTCAGACGATCCGTACCGAAAGAATTTTCGAACGCGACCGTAATCGTATTGGACTGTACCGCATTAAACACCAGACCGAAAGAAATCGTAATCAGGACGGCGAACAGCGCTCCCATCCAGCGTTTCTTCAAACCCGTTTGCATATAATAAGCCGGTCCTCCGCGGAAGCCGTTCTTATCCTTGATTTTATAAACCTGCGCCAGCGTGCTTTCAACGAAACTGGAAGCCGAACCGATAAGCGCGATAATCCACATCCAGAATACGGCGCCGGGTCCCCCCAAAGCGACGGCGATAGCCACCCCGGTAATATTCCCGGTTCCCACGCGGGCCGCCATACTGATACAGAACGCCTGGAAAGGCGAAATATTGTCGCCGGCGCCGCTCTTGGACTCGAACAGGACCCGCAGCATTTCCCGGATCATGCGGAACTGCATGAATTTCGACCGGTACGTAAAATAAAGACCGATGCCGATCAACAGGACAATCAACAGTTTAGACCATAGAAGGTCGTTCAGCAGATTAATCATACTTTGTAAAAAATCAATCATGGAGTACCTCGCTTGTCGGTTATTTTTTTGCACAGTATGATAAAAAACCTTTTAAGTATATCAAGTTTTCGCCCGTTGAGGTAGGATCTTAACGCCTGTTTCAGATTTTGGAAATTAGCGGCTGCCTTGACAGGAGAGTGGGTACAAAAGGTTATTTGCCCCAGCGGATATCCGGTTTATCGGAGACCTTCCGAGGCAAGCCGGCATTCTTAGCCGGTTCCGCAGATTCGGCGGCCAGAAAAAGCGTAAACAACAGCCAGGTCAACACCATTTTTCTCATCTTATGAAAACCTCCGGTATCCGAAATGTAGGCGGTGACCGTATTATTCCCTTCTCCGCAAAAAAAAGCAGCCCTGCCGGATGGCAGAGCCGCTTGGTTCAACGATAAGGGCGAAGCTGTATTTGAGATTACGCTTCCCCTTTGCGGCGGGCCTGCACCTGCAGACCTGCACATTAAATCAAAGGCCGGCGAAGTCCTGTCGCGGACGGCTGTATGGGGCTGCCGCAAAGAACGGTAACGTCTACCGTGACTTCATCCGCTTCCATGGCCAAAACCTCCCGCAGCCGGTCTTTCCCGGCACCCCAGGCTAAAGGCGTCATGTCCAGCAGAGGCTCCAGCAGCCCCGGCCGGAGCTGCCAGGTGTACTTCAGCCGCCTGCTGTCCAGAAGCGTAAAGCGTTCCCGGAACCGCTCCACGGCCCGGCGGCTTGAGTACGCTTCCCGCTGTGTGCCGGCATACAGCCTCCTGCGGATTTCACGTAGGTAATCTTGCTCGGGGACAACCTTGATCAGCAGCCCGTCCCCGCTCAACAGCCTGCCGAATTCCGCATAATTGGAGGGCGACAGGATGTTCAGAATAACGTCGAACGAGGCCGCCCGGAAAGGCGCCTTTGCAAGATCTGCCGCACACCACAGCGCTTCCGCATCTCCTTTGGACGCCAGCCGGACCCCTTCCTTCGCGAGGTCCATGCCGACCGCCAGCAAATCCCCTTTGGTCCGGCCGCTCACTTGTCTCTTGATACCCGATAAAAGAGAGCCTTCTCCGCAGCCGGCATCGAGTATTCGAAGGCGGGAGCGCCGTTTATCCGGTGGAACGCCTTCCGCAATCCGTTCAGCGATTTCGTCGCGTATCGGGTCGAAAAGCCCGTTTTCGTTTACGGCTTTACGCGCGGCGAAAAGACTTTTGCCGTATTTGCTCTTAACGGCTTGCGTGAGCAGATTCAGATATCCTTCTCTCGCGAGATCGAAATTGTGGCCTCCGCCGCAGCGCAGACTTCTTCCTTCTATTACTTTCATCCGCCCGTCGCAGACGGGACAGCTGAATATCGTTTCATGGGCCGCCAAAAGCCGGGCGGCCCCGTTTTTTTCCCAAGACATGCCAAAAACACCCCGTTCATTCGAAATAGTTGAATGAAAAAGGCACAGGTAAACAAACCCTGATCCATTTCGTAAAAAAACGGAAGAGTTTGGCTTAGCTGTACCTTTCATTAACGATATCGGATGAATTGGATGATCATGATCCGCAGTTCTCCTTGCTTATTATATGGAAGAAGCTCAGGCTCCTTCTCTTTCATTATAGCAGATGAATCAAGAAGTCATTATGTTTCGACCGCGAGATTGGAAGGCATCCGCTGTTTTCGGCTTCATAGAGGCGGATAATGCCGGCCGGAATTTTTCTTTGACAACAGATAGTTTAGAACCTATACTAAATCCATGGAAAAGAATAGAACTTCTCAGACTGACAACAGAACGGATGATACCGGCAGCGGCCGCAGCCTCGGCCGTCTGATCCTGCAGCTCCGCCGGCTTGAACGGCGGCCCCAGACTTTCGGAAGCGCGGGACCGCTCACTCCCAGCGAAATCCACACGATTGAGGCGATCGGAACCGAGGGCGGCATTCTTATGAGCGAGCTGGCCGGAAGGCTGGAAATCACGAAGGGAGCGGTGACTCAGCTTATTGCGCGCCTGGAGTCCAAGGAGCTGGTCGTGCGTTCACCGCATCCGGAAGATTCCCGGGGAACGCTCCTTTCGCTGACCGACAAGGGCAAGGAAGCCCATACGGCTCATGACGAGGTGCATCGCGCTTTCTACGCACAGCTCCGGGGGGAGCTTACCGAGCAGGAAATCGAAGTGTTCGATACCTGCATCGACAAATTGATCGCTTTTTTAAAAAAATAAAGACCCCATAGGGCCTGAACGACAAGAGCATTATTTTTTTGTCTTATTAGTTTAGTATCTATACCATTATCGGAGGTGATTGATCGTGCAATCCGCAACAATACGGACAAAGGAACTCCGGCCATCGCTCATGGTAACGGCTATATGCCTGGGCGCCTTCATTTCGCATTTTACGGCCGGGATCGTGAATGTTTCTCTGCCCCAATTTGCCGCCATCTTCGGGACTACGCTCGGCACGGCCCAGTGGATTACGACCGGATACCTGCTCGTTATCGCTTCCCTGCTGCCTGTGATGGGCAAGCTGGGAGACCGCTGGGGCTTCCGTCTCATCCACAACCTCGGGTACGTCCTGTTCGGCGTCAGCTCCGTACTGGTCGCTTTCTCTCCCGGCATAGGGGCGCTGCTCGGTTTCAGAATCGTGCAGGCGGTCGGCGCGGCCATGTTTCAGGCGACCAATATGGCGCTGATAACCCTGCACCTGCCCAAAGAAAACCGGGGACGCGCGCTGGGAACGGTTAATACCGCCGTCGCTCTCGGCGCCATGAGCGGGCCTATCGCCGGCGGAATGGTTGCGGAGTGGCTGAACTGGCACTGGCTGTTCCTCATTCACGTGCCTGTCGCGGCTATCGCAACCGTGCTGGCTTTCCGCTATATTCCGCCCGCTCCCGCCATGGAAAAGCGCCCATCCGCTCCTTTCGATACAATAGGAGGCTTAATGTTCATGGCGATCATCAGCTCCGTCATCTGGACGATATCCGGCAGCTCATCCAGGGGATGGCTGTCTCCGATATCGGTGTTCGTGCTGGCATCTGCGGCGCTCCTGCTGGCCGTCTTCCTGATCTGGGAACGGAGGCAGATGAATCCGTTCATTCCCGTACGGGCTTTCCGGATCCCCGCGCTGTCCGCCGGCCTCATCATCAGCTGCGTGGCATTCGTGCTCGCCAACAGCTTCCTGGTCACTCTCCCGTTCTACTTGTCCGGCGTATCCGGGATGTCCCCGTCAGCCGCCGGAGCAGTCATGACGGCCTATCCGATTCTGCTCGCCGTCACCGGTCCGTTCGCCGGTCATTTATCGGACCGCTTCGGCTCGGGCCTGCTCGTCCTTCTCGGACTGCTTGCCATGGGCGGCGGTGCGGCTGTATTCTCCTTCGGCCTCGGCGGGCTGCCTATAGCGGGATTGGCCGCTCTTCTGGCGCTGGTCGGCCTAGGCATGGGCCTGATTACCTCGCCGAACAACAGCACCATTCTCCATCACGCGCCGAAAGAGCACGTTGGCTCTATTGGCGGCATGATCGCGTTAACCCGCAACCTGGGCATGGTCGTCGGAGCCGCTTTGGGGCTCGGAGTCGTCCAAGGAGCGGCTCAGTCCGCTTCTTCGGAACCGGACCGGCTTCTCGGCGCGTTGAGCTCGGTGTTCGAAATCAACGTGTGGCTTTGCGCGGGAGCTGCAGCCCTGCTGGGCTTTAGTTTTTACCTGGAAAGGCGTCGCCGGAGTCAGCCGGGGGCGGCACCGGGAGTGCAGCCGAAAACGCAGACGCGCACCTGAGACTGGAGAGATGGCGGATGGACGAGACGGATGGACGAGCGTTGGTCCGCAATGTTCGCAGCCGAAACGATTGCTAATCAGAACTAACCGTACGCTCGGCCGAGAGAGCCGGAGCCTGATGGCCTGACCTCCCAGCGTGTTTGCCGCAGAAAAAGCCTTCGTCCGGACTCCAGCCCACACGGCCTGTGAACTAGCTGCGGGAGGTCTTAAACCCGCCTATTCTCTAAAAAAAGCCCGTTTAGCTTAAAACAAGCTAACGGGCTTTATTGTCTTCGCGATTACCGCTTTTCCGTTACGTAGTCCTGCCGCACACCCGCGCCAGCCGCGTTCATCGGCTTCTTCCCGGCCGCGGCTAGGCTTTCTCGCCGCCTTCCGCTTCCCATGCGGTTACTTCCTCGCGTACCCGCGGCGCCACTTCGGTTCCCAGCAGCTCGATGGCTCTCATGACTTCGTCATGAGGCATCGTGCCGACCGGCACGTGCAGCAGGAACCGGGTAATGCCCACGTTCTTGCGAAGATGAATGATCTTGCGCGCGACAGTTTCCGGGTCCCCCACGTACAGGGCTCCGTTAAAGCTCCGCGCGGAATCGAAGCTGGACCGGTCGTAAGGCCCCCAGCCCCGCTCCCGTCCCAGCACGTTCATGACGGCCTGCGTAGACGGGAAAAACTTGTCGGCCGCCAGCTCCGTCGTCTCGGCGATAAAGCCGTGCGAATGCGAGGCGACCGGCAGCTTCGAGGCGTCGTGGCCCGCATGAGCGGCCGCTTTTTTGTAGAGCTGCACGAGGGGCGCGAACTGCACGGGACTGCCTCCGATGATGGCCAGCACAAGGGGCAGACCGAGCAGACCGGCGCGGACTACGGACTCCTGGTTACCTCCGCTGCCGATCCAGACCGGCAAAGGGTCCTGAACCGGACGCGGATACACGCCCAGGTTGTCGATTGCGGGCCGGTGGCCGCCCTGCCAGGTCACTTTCTCGGACGCGCGGATCTTCAGAAGAAGTTCCAGCTTCTCATCGAACAGCTCGTTGTAATGGTCCAGATCGTAGCCGAACAGCGGGAACGACTCGATGAAGGAGCCCCGGCCCGCCATGATTTCCGCGCGGCCGCCCGATATGCCGTCCAGCGTGGCGAAATCCTGGAACACGCGTACGGGGTCCGCCGAAGAGAGCACCGTGACCGCGCTGGTCAGCCGGATCCGCTTTGTCTGCGGCGCGGCTGCGGCCAATACGATCGCTGGAGAAGAAGCCGCATAATCTTTGCGGTGATGCTCCCCTACCCCGTACACGTCCAGCCCCACCCGGTCGGCGAGTACGATCTCTTCCACAACCTCACGCAGCCTCTGCGCGTGACTGATTACCTCCCCGGTATGAACGTCCGGCGTCGTTTCCACAAACGTGCTTATCCCTATCTCCATTGTGCAGTCCTCCTGATTTTTAGGTTCCGTCTTCCGCAGCTTTGAAAGCGTGCAGGCTCAAATCGGCCGTCGTACCGTTCACGATGTCGGCTTTACCGGCTGGATGCGGGCTGTTTGTAGACCTCGGCCATCAGCACCTTTTTGTACGGCAGAAATTGTTCTTCGCTCATCGGACCGGGATAGCTCATGATTTGCAGGGCAAGCTCCGGCTGTCCTTCCCTGAGGGGAGGCTGAAAATAATCGAAAGCGTTCAAATGAAAGCCGAGACGCTCGTAGAACTCAATTCTCCGCTTGGAATCGGTGTCGCTCGCCGGCTCTACTTCAAGTACAACGGGAGTCGCGGATTCGCTCGTATAGGCTGTCATCATTTTTCTGCCTATGCCTCCTCCCCGCATGTTCGGGTTGACCGCAATATGCTCCACGAAACGAAACCCTTCGAATTCCCAGACTCCCATAAAAGCGAGGATATCCCCGTTCTCGTTCCGGCTTACGTTAAGTCGGTAAGCGGGATGATCAAGCAGCCTCCGCTGCCCTTCATAAGTCCTAATTTCCGTATCGGGAAAAGAAGCTTCCATTAATTCAAATACTTCGTCAAACGATTCCCTGTTCATAAGTCTTCTTCCTTTCGCTGTCTCATGTATCTTAAAGTTAAGATTTTTTTGAAGGTACTACGCCCGTCTGTCCCGATGGACCGCCCGGTCACGGTGATGCAAAAATAAAGCCCTCCAAGTCAGAGGGCTTCCTGATACAGGCTCGTTTTTGCTCTATTTTCGCATTAAATTTTCTTAACGAACTCCGACTTTAATTTCATGGCTCCGAAGCCGTCGATTTTACAATCGATATCATGATCTCCGTCCACGAGACGGATGTTTTTTACCTTGGTGCCTATCTTCAGAACGGAAGAGCTTCCTTTAACTTTCAGGTCTTTGATGACGGAGACGGAATCACCGTCTTTTAAAATATTGCCGTTGGCATCTTTAACAACCTTTTCTTCTTCCCCGTTACCGGATTCGGAATCGGAATTCCATTCATGGGCACATTCCGGACAAACCAGAAGGTTTCCATCCTCATATGTATATTCGGAATTGCATGCCGGACAGTTTGGCAGATTCGACATAAGTTCTGTTCTCCATTCGCTAGTCAGTACCTTCTATCTTTATATTCTGCCATACTCTCATCGTCCTGACAAACATTCCGCGGTTTGCCTGCCTTAAAGTGAACCGGCACGAGCCGGGTCTTCCTTGTTTTTTGAAAGTATAGCAAAACAACGGATTCATAAACAGACTTGTATTTTCATTACTTTCTCCTATAATTTGTAATCATATTCATTAAATAGCGATACCCGGGGGGATTAAACTTGGCTTATTCCTTATTCGAAAAGACGATGGCTGACATGAGCTGGACCGAAATCGAAGCGGCTATTATGGAGGGAGCCGTTGTGCTGCTACCTTCGGGCGTTATTGAACAGCAGGGGCCCCATATCTGCACGGGGAAGGACATTTACGAGAGTCACCTGATCTGCAAGCTCATGCTCGAGGAATTGGAGGCGGAAGGTATCCGCACCCTGATCGCACCGCCTTTTTACTGGGGGATCAATCAGATTACCGGGTCGTTCACGGGTTCATTCACGGCCAGAACAGAAACCGTCCAAGCGATGTTATACGATATTTTCGACTGTCTTGGGCGATGGGGGATTCATCAGGCATTCCTGGTCGATGTGCACGGGGACCACAAACATGGAATGGCCTTGTACGAAGCGATTAAAGAGGCGAGAATCCGGCTGCAAATGGATGTGAAATCCGTTATCTCCCACTGGATCGCCGAGGATTTAAGGATTCAGGAAGACGATGAGCACTTTCTCATTTTCCAGGTTCCCTTGGAAGAACCCCGGCCTACCCCGTTCCCGGATATCCATGCGGGAGAAAACGGAACGGCAAGTATGCGCAAACATTTTCCCGGACTTGTCGATGAAGCTCTCGCGCAGAAACTGCCTCCTGCCCGGCTAACCTTCGAGCATCTTAAGGAATGGCAAAGAGGAGGTCAACATGCAAAGGAACTAACGCCTTTGGGCTACTTTGGAGCACCCGCCGACTATAAAAAAGTGCCCTCTGATCCGGATTTCATCGAATGCTTTGCTCGCTTTGCCGCAGTCCGGATCAAAGAGTACGCCGCTAAGCGCGGCAAAAAGACCCCGTAACTTCGGGAGAAGGGGTCTTTGCTCCTTAACCGGTTAGACGGATAGCAACGCTCGTTAGCCAAACTCGCTTCTGCGAGAACGGGATAAACAGAGAGCCCCATTCGAATCGGATTCGTTGGGGCTCTCTTGCTCGCTTAAGCATTTATTCCATTAATATGCGGATGTTAATGAAATCACTCCGCTGCTCCAAGGGCGAGGCGTCCTATTTGACGATGCCGAACTGGTCGTACAGAGCAGTCGCGCCCGTTTCCGTCGTCGTATACACCTGGAACGAGATTTTATCGTTTGCCACGGTAATGCCCGTGAACATTTCCTTGCCCGGCTGGCCGTATTTAAACGCAAAAGGGAACGGCCCCGACTTCGGCGTGTACCTTTTGTCTCCGGCGGCATTGCTGACCAGATAAAGGGTTCCCTTCGGATTAATCAGGTTACCGTCTTTATCCGCCGCCGTGTCTTTCTGCGGCACGTTATTGTACATCGGATAGGTGCGCGTATACGTATGATCGTGACCGCTCAGCACGACGTCGACACCGATCTCGTCGAATAAAGCCGTAAGCTTCTTGCGGAAGAAAAGCACGTCGCTGTCGGAGGTATGATTCGCCACGGAATAAGGAGACTTGTGGAACAGGACGATCTTCCACTTCTTATCCGTCTTGGCCGCTTCCGCTCTCAGCCACTCTTCCTGTTTCCGGTACACGGCGTCGGTGCCTTTCGCCTCATTGTACTCGGTATTGATGACCAGGAAACGGGCGGAGCCGTAATCGAAGGCGTATACCGATCCGTCCGGTTTCGCTCCCGTATTGGAGGTGTTCGGCAGGTTGAAGTGGTACCAGAAGTTGTTGTTCGACTTGCTCTCATGGTTGCCGAGCGCGGGCACGAGAGGCATCTTCTTCAGAATGGCCTGCGGCTTGCCCAGCAGCCAAAACCATTGGTTCTCGATATCTCCGTTATCGACCAGATCCCCCGTAACCGTAATAAAACGGGACGCGGGAAACTTCTTGACCGCTTCCTCCAGCGTATGGTTCCAGGTCGCGTATTCCCGCTCGGTCGTACCCTGCGGGTCCGTCGTGTACAGGAACGTGAACGCTCCGCCGCTCTGTTCCTCGGTCTTGAACGTGCCGGTCTCGCTCCAGTTGCCCTCCTGGCCGTCTCCGGCGCGGTACGTGTACTGGGTGCCCGGCTTTAAGCCCGTTGCCGTCACCTTATGATCGGCGTAAGCGGTCTTCTTGCCCGCACTCTTGTCCGAGCTCGACTGATAAACCTGGATCGGCGCCGTGTTCCCCTCGAAGGTAATGACGCCGCTCCCCGGCCATACGCCGCCGGTAACGAGAGACGATTCCACCACCTGCAGCTTCGTGCCGGTAACGGCGGGATCGGTATACCAGGCGAAGCCCTGCGAGGTTTTGGCATCGCCGTTGAACGTCAGCGCCAAAGCCGTCGGAGTCTTGGTGCCTGCCGCGGACGCTGTGGAGCTTCCCAGAGCACCGGGGCCCGCTCCCGGTAAAACGACGGCCGCCGCCACGAAAACGGCCATGGGCACGGCGAGCCACTTGGACTTGCTGAATTTGTACATCATACACACCCCTTCAAACAAGAATGAAATCACTTCATCCTAGCAAAGAAATGTTTGGTAAATATTAACAGTTTATTTGGGGCAGATTAATTTCCTTTTTCCCCTTGGATCCCGGTTCCCCGAGTCCGCCGCGCTTTCTGTCCGATCAGGCATTTGATATAATGACAGGGCTGTACAAGAGCAATGGAGGGATTTCTATGAATCTCGCGGAAAAGGTAAAAAACCTCCCCTTAACACCCGGCGTTTACTTGATGAAGGACCGCCTGGGCCATATCATTTATGTGGGCAAAGCCAAGTCTCTCAAGAAAAGAGTCCAAACCTATTTTCAGCATTCCAAGGCCCATTCTCCCAAAGTCAAACGACTCATAAGCAACATCCGCGATTTCGAGATCCGGCTGACGGATACGGAATTCGAGGCTTTCATGCTGGAGTGCCGGTTAATCAAACAACTGAAGCCTTTGTACAATAAAAAAATGAAAAATCCCCTCGCCTATACGTATCTGGTCATCCGGAGCAGCCGGGAGGGTCTCCGCCGTATCGACATTACGAACGACCCTGCCGGGCAGGAAGGCGATCTTTTTTTCGGGCCCTACACGAGCAGAAGTACGGTGGAAAAAGCCGTCCAAGGACTCCGGGAAAGCTACCGGATACTCTGCAGCAGTCCCCACGCCAAGCACTCGCCCTGTCTCAATCACTCTCTCGGCTTATGCATTGGAATGTGCACGGGCAGGGAGGACGCCGTAAGAGCCTACAACGCCATCCTTGATAAAATCATCTCTTCCTTGAGCGGGAAACCTCCGGTTGTTCTGCAGGATCTGGAACGGCGGATGATGGAAGCGGCCGAAAATCACCATTTCGAAGCCGCCGCCAAATACCGGGACCTGATGAAAACCGTCGGTTCCCTGATCCGGGGTGAGAAGGTGATCGGATTCGCCGAAGAAGACCGGAACATCGTCATCCTTGAACCCATTAACGAACGGGAGGCTAAGCTTATCCTCGTTAAAGGGAACCGCATTGTGCGGGATGCCAAAGTCGCGGCTCCATGCGGTGACCGGAACGGGCCGGCAGCGCCGCATGCGCTCCGCATGGGGATACGCTCTGCGATTCTGGCTGCCTTCCGCCCGGAAGAACCAGTGTCACCCCGCCCCAAAATCAGCCGGCACGATATTGACGAGGCGCAGATCCTGTACAGCTTTCTGCAAGGGAGCGCCCGCAGCTATCTGATCGTTCCCGGACGCTGGCTCGTTCCCGGGCATGAGGACGAGCTTGGAGAAGCGGTTGAAGAGTTGATTGCGGGTTATGTACGCGCGCAAAAAAGCGCCGGGGACCAGGAAGGCCCCGACGCTTGATTCTTCTTATACGAATCATGATTTTGTTACTGGCTGTTGCTGTTGTGCCGGTAAGCGGCAACGAGTCTCTCGGTATGCTGTTGCTTTTCCGCAAGAAATTCATTCACGTAGGTGCTTCCGTTTCTGCGGTTGAACGCTTCCGTCAGCTTTGCGATCTCATGGTCGATCCAGGGCAAAGTAACGCGGTCTGACTCGGCCAGCCTTTTCCTTCGCTTCGTCTTTCCCCACTCATTCAGAAACAAACGGACCGAGTAAAAATATTGCAGCCTGGACCAGCCTATTTTGCTCTCCAGGCCGTATCTTATCGTCTGCTCATAAAGTTTTGTCGCCTTAGCCATATCGGTTATGGTGAAGAATTCCAGGAAAACCCCGTATTCCTCCAAATATTGCGGGCCTTCGAGTTCACGGACGGCCTTCTTCGCAATTGAGACGGCCCTGTCATACTCTTTTAATTTCAGCAAAGGCATGATAATCAGGCTGTACGTATTTTGCGGAACCGATCCGCACCTCATCCTGCCTTCCAGAATGGGCTTCACGGCCTGCATGCCTCTTTTTAAATGATTCATTTTAAATGAAAATTCCCCGAATAAGTTCTGTTCGCAGGCTTGGCAGTCCGCCAGTGAGTCCCTTGGCGTCGATCTCCACAGCTTGTAAGACTCGGCAGCTTCCTGAAGCATCCCAAGCGAGATAAACAAGTTTACCCGCTTCTGGTGGTAGGCCCGCAAATTATACCCATAGCGGATGCATCTTTCTTTAAAATCCTCGAACATCCGCTCCATCTGCTCAAACGTAATTTCGGGTATTCTCCATACGCTGTCCAGAATCCATTTATAATGCCAGAGTAAATCAAAATGCGAGTATCTCCCCGGATTTTGATCGAATTTGGCTACACACCAGGCAAACGAGATTAACATTTTTTCCGAAAAGCCCGCATCCATGGCCGCTGACGTGTAATTCATCCGGACGTGGTAAGAGTCTTCTTCCGTCATGTAAAGATCAGCTATTCGAATCATTTCCTCCATGACCGCCAGCTTCTGTTTTCCGTCCGGCATGCTCCAGCTTCCGCGCCTCAATTCATCGAAACGTTGCTTCATTGTCCGACCTCAGGCATCCGGTCCAAACCCATATTCATGAAATGAAACAACGATTCGTTCATCATGGAAAGCTCCGCCGGGCTTAAAGGATGGTTCCCCAGCAACAGCGCTTGGGTATAAAGCAGCTCGACGCAAGCTTTCTGGGCTTCCAAGTCGCGAGACTCCATGGCTTTCCGGACAATGGGATTGTTGTAGTTATAACAAAGCCTCGCAAAGGGTTGATCGTACAGCTCATTTTTGACGACGCGCACGGCTTCAGCGAATAGAGGGTTCGCTTCCTTCTCGCTCTCTTCCGCCAGCTTAAAGAAATTAACTTCCTGATTCGTATTGTATAGAACCGGAATATCAGCAGGCTCAAACCATCTGACTACGGAGCGGCACTGGAAATTCCGGAGTATTTCATTAGAATAATCAAGGAAAGGCCGGGTTTCTTGTTTTTCCATAACGCTCAGCTCTTTAAACCGGTTTGCAAATTCCAAAATATCCAGAACATCAACGGAAACATCGTCCACAACGCTGCGCAGATTCAGTACGAGATCCAAGTCATGAACAAACCCGCCATTGATAACCATCAAATCCTGCGCCTTAGCCACCCGCGCTACCTGCCGGAATTCATCCAGAGTGGGCGCCACTAACAGATGGGTATGTCTTTCAAGAATTTCCGCCATTTTAAGATCGCCGAAAGAAGTTTCAAAACTCAAGTGCCGGATAAAAAGCTCGTAAAGCTCTTCATCTTCAACAGCCATTGTTTTGATAGAAGCATAGTGTACCAGTACGATGCGTTTAAACAGCTCCTGATTCTCCTGGGATAATTCGATCAAGTAGTTCTTGATGCATTCTCCGAGTTCATCCCTAACGCTAAAAAACAAATCGTTTTCCTGGAAAGCTTCCCGTGAAGCCGTGGGCCGTAAATTTTCCGTATTAATAATCCCGTTCACAAAAAAAGCCCAAGGCGGCAAAACACTGCTCATTTTATCGGACAAAAGCATGCCTTTCAAATAAACACGATGTTTTTTCTCATCCTGCAGGCTTACCGCATAAGGCAGGATCGAAGCGATGCCCTTAACGCCCCCGATGACCGAACTAAGCGAGATTACATCCATGGGTCTGGAATAGGCCGTTTCCTCTACAAAATCCATGGCTTCTTGTTTCTCCATATCCCACGGCGGGATGGAAGTATTGATGTTCACTTCGTAGTTATCCTCGGACAATATAATCGGTGTCGGCAGGAACTCCCCGTATTTCTCCAATAACTCTCTCAACCGGTAAAATTCGAAATACTCTTCGTAATCCGTTTTCGCTTTCAAATATACCGTAGTTCCTACAGGAACTTGGCGCTCTAATTTTTTGATGGAATAGGTGCCGTCCGGCTTGCCCCGCCATTCCAAAGAGTCGCCTTCCCCGTTTGCCGAACGGGTAATCAGTACGATCTCTTCGCTGACGACAAAGCAGGACAGAAGACCGACGCCGAATTGTCCGATATAATCATCTGCAAGATCCTGATCTTCCCGTTTGGTGGAGCTTCCGATCTTGGCGAGAAATTGCTCGATTTCCTTTTCCGTTAAGCCGCAGCCATTGTCGGAGAAAGAAATCGTATTTGAAGAGAACACCTCTACTTTTACTTCTCCTTTAAACTCCTGTCCGAGTCGTTTTCTTGCCGTAACGGCATCTACGCCGTTCTGAAGCAACTCCCGGATAAAGACCCCTGGATCGGAGTAAAGGTGATTCGACAGCAAATCAATGACACCCTGTAAATTAACCTGAAAGTTCATCATTTTCATCGTCCTTTTAAAATTTTATAATCACAAATTGGTTAAAATTAGTATACCAAATTGTAAATTTAGGCGTGTAGATAAAAATTAACTGTATTTAGAGTTTATTTTAAATTGAATTACCCTTATTTATTTGTATTAAATAAAATAAACAATTCGCTACATACCGATCCCATGTATTCCGCAGTTTACCGGATGAAGAGCCCGAGCTGGCCGAGCTTACCCGCCAGAGCATTCCGCAGTCCCGCATCGTGCATTTCGAAGGCAGCGGGCATGCCATGATGTTCGACGAGCCGGAGAAATTCAACGAGGAGCTGCTTGCTTCAATTTCTGAAGCAGGCCCGGATTCCGGGGCGCGTGTCTCCAGATGCATTCCCGCAGGATTGACCCTTCCGGGAGCGGCGGTTATTGATTCAACCCGGCTGACTCCGGTAAAAAAAGCACCCCTTACCCGATCACGGATCGTTCCCTTCGAGGGACAACCGTGAACATGTAAGGGGTGCTTTTTCAACGGGACGGATTGCTTAGCATGCCCGCAGGGATGCCGGCCTGGATGGTGAACACGAAGACCGCTCCTTTTGCGACGTTCGACCGGGCATAGATAGTTCCGCCCATCAAATTGACCAGTGTTTTGCAAATCGACAAGCCGAGTCCCGTGCCGCCGAATTTCCGGCTGATGGTGGCGTCAATCTGCGTAAAGGGCTGAAACAAGTGATTCATTTTGTCTGCGGGAATGCCTATTCCGGTATCCTCCACGATAAACTCAAGGGTGATCAGATTACCATCTACCCTTTTTTGGCTGACCGTTACCTTCACGCTGCCGGTTTCCGTAAACTTGACCGCGTTTCCGATCAGATTGTTCAGCACCTGCCTCAGCCGATTGGAATCGCCGATCAGGACCTCGGGAATTCCAGGCTCTATGTGCGCTTCCAGACGAAGGTTGCGCTCGCGTGCCAGAGCACGGAACAGGTCCATCGTTTCTTTCAGACAGATCGTGAGATTGAACGGCTCATAGTCGAGCTCCATCTTCCCCGATTCGATTTTAGTGAAATCGAGGATATGGTTGATGACGGATAACAGAGCGTGTCCGCTCGTATGAATAATCTCGGCCATTTCCGCGTCGTCCTGCTTCAAATCCGAAGCCCTCAATATATCCGACAAGGCGAGGATGCCGTTCAGCGGGGTGCGGATCTCATGGCTCATCATGGCCAGAAAACCGGATTTGATCCTCGAAGCGACCTCGGCCGTTTCCTTAAGCTGGGTCAGCACGCGGTTGGCTTCTTCCAGCTCCAGGGCTTGCCGCTGAAGCTCGTTTGTTTTGATCTGAAGCTCTTTGCGCGCTTTGTACAAACGTACAAACCCTTCGATCTTGCTTCTTAACACGTCGGAATGAAAAGGTTTCGTCAAATAATCGATTCCGCCCGCCGTATAAGCTTTCATATAATCTTCGACTTCCGGGGTAAGAGCAGTCAGGAAAATGATCGGAATGTCCTCCGACTTTTTGCGTCTCTTGATTCGCTCCGCCGTTTCGAACCCGTTCATGTCCGGCATCAGGACATCCATAATGATGAGGGCATATTCGCTTTCCAGCAGAAACTTCAAAGCCTCCATCCCGGAGGACGCCCGGATTAACTGATAAGGCGTATCAACCAGCAGCGCTTGTATGGTGAGAAAATCTTCCGGCCGGTCATCGACCAATAAAATGCGAATCGGATACTTCATTCTGATCCCCCGTAACAAGCTCGCACGGATCCGGTAAATGATCTAGGTGATCAACCAGGTCTTGAGCATACTGACTAACTGTGTGGTATTAATCGGTTTCGAGATGTAATCGGAGGCGCCTGCCTGCAGACATTTGACCCGGTCCTCGTCCATGGCTCTTGCTGTCAGCGCGATGATGACGAGCTTCTCGAACGCCGGCATTTTGCGAATCTCCCTCATGGTCTCGTAGCCGTCCATCTCAGGCATCATGATATCCATGAAAACCAGATCGACTTCGGGATGATCCCCGAGAATGCTCAAAGCCTCTTTGCCGTTCTGGGCAAACTTTATATTCATGTTATACCCTTCTAGCACACTGGACAAAGCAAAAATATTTCGCATATCGTCATCCACCAGCAAAATGTTCTTGTCCTGGAACGCCGCTTCCGGGTTATGGAGCTTCTCGATAAGCTGCTGCTTGTCCGCAGGCAGATCCGCATGTTTACGGTGGAGATAGAGAGCCGTTTCATCATACAGCCTTTCCATGGACCTTACGTTCTTGATCACAATACTTTCCGCGTAATGATGGAGGCGCTGCTCGTCCTGCTTGCTCAATTCCTTCCCCGTATAAATGATGACCGGCAGCGTCTGAAGCTTGCGGTTGGTCTTGACCTGCTCAAGCAGATCGAAGCCGGAAATATCGGACAGGCCCAGATCGAGCACCATGCAGTCAAAATGATGGGAGGCCAGTTGTTCCAGTGCCTCCCGGCCCGTTGGGACCGCGACGATATTGACGTCCGGATGGGCGATAAACGCGACTAGGCTGCTGCGCAGAACCGGGTTGTCTTCCACAATGAGCAGACTCTTCGTACGCCTGCGGATGTAGGATTCGATCTGCAGGAAGGCCGCCTCCAGCTCGTGGACGTCGTTCGGCTTCTTCCAGAAGGCGAGCGCCCCCATGGCCAGCCCCTGCTGGTTCTCATCGGCCGTCGAAATGACATGAATCGGAATATGTCTGAGCTCCGGGCGGCCTTTCAAGCGGCTGATAATGGACCAGCCGTCCAGCACGGGAAGCTGGATGTCGAGCAGAATCGCATCCGGCTTGTACGCGTGAGCCAAGGCCAGCCCCTGGTCTCCCTGGGAGGCGACAATGGCCTTGAAGTTTCGCTGCCGCGCCAGGTTCAGCAGCGTGGACGCAAACTCGGCGTCCTCCTCGATGATCAGCAGCAGCGTATCGCCCGGCTGAAGGTTGTCGCGGTCGTCTTCCAGCTCCGCGAGCTGAAGCAGCTTCGGATTCGAGATGGAGATATCCGGGACGAAGGACTCCTGGAAGCTGCTTTTCCCGCGCTTGGCCTGCTCGGATGCAGCGGACGTGGTGTCGGCCGCCGCCGCGGCCTGGGAACCGGCCGTATCCGGCTGCGAGGCCGGCAGATGAAGGGAGAAGGTGCTTCCTTCCCCTTCCGCCGAGCGGACCTCGATCCGGCCGCCCAGCAGCGCCGCCAGCTCCCGGCAGATCGTCAGGCCGAGGCCCGTGCCGCCGTATTTGCGGCTGGTCGTGCCGTCCGCCTGCTGGAACGCCTCGAAGATGCTTTCGAGCTTCGAGGCGGGAATGCCGATCCCCGTATCGGTGACGGAGAAGACGACTTCCTCGGCGGCGGATCCGTCCGCGCCGCCGGATGGAGCGGGGGCCGTTTGAATGGAAAGCGTGACGGCCCCCTTTTCCGTAAATTTAAGCGCATTGGACAGCAGGTTGTTCAAGATTTGCTGCAGTCTGTGGCCGTCCGTCAGGATGCTTTCGGGAAGCCGTCTGTCGCTGTGTATGTCAAAATGGACATTTTTCTCCCGTGCCTGTTGTTCGAAATGGCGGTATAAATGGCTGCTGACATCTTTCAGGTAGGTCGGCTCGACGACCGCCGTCATTTTGCCGACTTCCAGCTTCGCCAGATCCAGAATCTCGTCAATCAGCGTAAGCAGGTCCTTCCCTGCCGAGAAAATGGTATGAATGTATTCAAGCTGTCTGGATTGAAGATTTCCTTCCTTGTTTTCCGCAAGGATCTGAGAAAGGATCAGCAGACTGTTAAGAGGCGTCCGCAGCTCGTGCGAAACGTTCGCGAGAAACTCCGATTTATATTGAGCCGCCATAAAAATTTCATCGGCCTGCTCTTTGATTTCGACCTTCTGCTGTTCGGTCAGCTCGACCTGCCGCTTCAGATTCTCGTTGGAGGCAAGCAGTTCCTCCGCCTGTTCTTTGAGCTCGTCGGCCTGCTCGGCGATCTCGGTCTTCTGCAGCTCGGTCAGTTCCATCTGCTCCTGGAGCTGGTTGTTGGACTCGAACAATTCATCCGTTTGAGCTCTCAGTTCCTCCGCCTGCTGCCTGATTTCCTCTTTCTGAAGCTCAGTAAGCTTCATCTCTTCCTGGAGCCGCTCGTTGGACGTGTGCAGGTTGTCCGCCTGCATTTGGAGTTCTTCGGTTTGAGCCTGCAGCTCTTCCGTCTGGCTTTCAAGCTCCTCCGCCTGCATCTGCAATTCCACGGTCTGTGCCTGCAGCTCTTCCGTCTGGGCTTGAAGCTCCTCGGTTTGAGCTTCCAGCTCTTCCTTCTGCAGCTGGGTTTCTTTCAGAAGCTCGCCGATCCGTACCACATCCGCCAGCGTATTAAGCAGAATTCCCATATTCGCGCCGGTCTGATCGATCAACTGGCGTTCTTTGGACGTAAAATCCCGCAATGAAGCCAATTCGATAACGGCAACGACTTCATCTTCATAGCAGACGGGGACGATTATTAACGCCGCAGGCTTCGTATCGCCCAGCGCCGAATGAATTTTCACATAACCGTCCGGAAGATCCCGCAGCAGAATCGTCTGCTTGTCCAGGGCGCACTGGCCTACAAGGCCGCTGCCCAAAGCAATCGGCTGCCGCCGCTCAGCCGCCGTATCATCGTAAGCGTAGCCGGCCGCGAATTGCAGCAGGCCGTCTTTTTGTACATAAAGTGCCCCATAGGCCGCTTGTACGCACGAAGCCAGCTTGCCGATGAATATCCGCGAAGCCGTATCGATTTGAACGGACCCCTGCAGCAGGATCGCCATCTCCGTGACATGGACGTTGATCCATGCCTGCTCCTCCGCTTCGAGGCGCAGGATGCGCTCCTCTTCGGTTTTGTTGTACAAATCTACCGCCAGAGAGCGGAAAGACTGCGCCAGCTGCCCGAACTCGTCCCCCGCCTCGGCGGAACGGTCGGAAGGGTCTACCGTACCCTGCGTCATGTCTCCGACGATCTGCGAGACCCGGTGCATGCCTCTGTTGATTCCCCGGTGGACGTCCACAATGAGATAAATGCCCGCAGTCAGGCCGAATAATCCTAAAATCAAAGAAAGAGCCAAAAACACTCCGTCTAAAAATACGCAAGCAATCGCGGTTAAGCCGCCTATAACGAGGATCGAAACGGCGGCTCCCAACCATACCTTCAGTTTAATGTTCATGCCTGTCCACCCTGCCTTTCCCCAATAAAGCAATTATAACTTTCCGCGGGCGTCATGGGTAGTGCGGGATGGGGCGGAACGGGGCTGGAAAGCGCAGGGGAATACATCGTGTACGGCGAGGGACACAAAACGGGAGCTGGAAGGGCCCGCCGTCACGGATTGCCGCATGCGGTACAGACTCCGATTACCCGGCCCTTTATATCTTGCAAAGACAAGCTGCGAGAGGTGGGGGCGCCGCTTCTGGACCAATCGTCGCCAATGACGAATACTTCGTCACCGCCCAAAGTAATCTCGCTGACTTCTTTTTTAAAAATTTCAGCGATCAGATTTTGTTTGGCCGGCTCTTCCATGTCACTCGCTTGGAACTCTTTATCATCATAGCCCCGAACATGGGCAGCTCCGTAAAACGCAGCCAGTTTGGCCCCGTTAATATAAATTTGTCCGTTCTTTATCTTTATTTTCTCATTCGGAAGCGCGACCACTCTGGATACACTCTTATCCCCATAGTAAACGATGTCCCCTCTTGCCACGATCCGGGTTTTATAATAGGCGGTATCTACCGCCACATTCTTCTCCAATTCATGCTGACCGCGGTCCATCGCGTCACTTAGCGGGTTCACGATTGTGCCGTTTCCGGCGGATACTTCTGTAATGGACTCCTTCGTAACTTTGTCCTCTATCGCCTTTTCGGAACAAGCGGCAAGCGAGCCTAGCAGAAGGCCTGCCAAAAGCCATTGTTTCATGGTTTATCCTCCTCCGCATGCAATTAACTATTGTTTATTCGCACATTCATCCCATATGTTTCTCCGCCTTTCCAAAAAAGCGGTAAGCCCGCATAGATAATGAAAATTTCCACCTTGTCGACAACATATGCCCGTCCGGCACTTCTTTCCTTCCCATACTTCCCCTAACCTTTTCCGCCCCCGTTCGTCCTACTATCCGTGAAAGCAAGTCCGCCGCGAGGCGTATCCGGATAACCTTGTATCCTTTCGCAAATTTTTTTTAAAATCAGTGAACCTTTTCGGCCCGAAGAGCCAATCTCTCATGTATACAAGTTCAGGGGGCCCTCGAATGAATGATGAACAGCTCGAACATTGGCTCGACCGGCTGGCGGCCGGGGATCAGGAAGCGATGGAAGAGATTTATCGCATGACCCGGCGCAAAGTTTACGGAACCGTCGCCGTGCTCGTTTCCAATAAAGAAGACGTCAACGATATCGTGAGTGAAATTTATTACCAGCTGTGGCGCGCATTGCCCGGCTACGACCGCAGCCGTCCTTTTCATTTCTGGCTGAACGGAATTGTCATCCGGCAGGTGAGCAGTTGGCGCCGGCAGCTCTGGAGGCGATTCCGTCTGACCGACAAAACTTCTCGTCTGAGCGAAGAGCCGCATGTGGAGACGCCGGATGAAGCTCTGGCCGGCAACGAACTTCGGCAGGATGTGCGGGATGCCATTAATCGGCTGCCCTATAAACTCAGGGTGGTCATTATATACCGCTACTTCTACGAGTATACGTACGACGAAATTGCCGAACTGCTGGCGATTCCGTCGGGCACGGTAAAATCCAGAGTACATCTGGCTTTGAAGCAACTGCGAAATAAATTCGACACTCAATTGGACGAGGAGGCTTACCCGAATGTCTATTCCAGAAAACATTAAAGAAACACTGAAAGATCAAATCGAAAACGTTGAGATCCCGCAGGAAGTGGATCGGCGTGTCCGCCAATCCTTCCTCGAATTTCATAAAAAAAAGGAGTCCAAACCCATGAAAAAAAGACTTGTCGCCTTCAGTATCGCCGCCGCTATCCTTGTTCCCACGAGTGTATTCGCCTCCCTGGGCGGAACGTCTTACTTCTTCAAAGATTCGGCCAACATCAACGGGCTGGTCAATGAAGGCACCAAACGCGCCCTTTCCGAAGGCTTGTCGGTTCAGATGAACGAGAAAATTACCGATCGCGGCCTCACCGTCCAGTTCTCCGAAGTATACGTCGAGGATAGCAAAGTACTCGTACACTATAAGATCACCGGGGAAGACGGGAAGCTCGTTCCTTACGAATTCGATACCCGCGGCCTGAATGTCATTAATGACGGCAAGAAGAACGGCAAGCAGGTCGAAAATCCGACCTATCAGGAGAAGGGATTGGAAGGTTTTTCGGTCCTCAGCTTTATCGGCACAGGTAAAAAGGACCATCTTCCGTTCACCTTGACGGACGCGGCCGGAAACGAAATCAACACAGGCATCGCCGAGAAGGATCAGCCGGAGGGCGTGCTTGCTTTCGCCATAAACGCCAAGCTGCCCGAGTCTATCCGCCTGAACGTGGATATTAACCGCATCGGCGCCGTGAAAGGCAGCTGGAAAGCGCAGTTCACGATTGATCAGAGCAAAGCCAAGCAAGCCTCCGAGAAAGCGCATTAAGTCCGGCAGATAAAAATTTGGAGAATATGAATCAGGAAAAAGACGCCGGCGGCCCGGCGTCTTTTGACATGTGCATCACATTCCCCGTCTTTCAAACGCACTGTTTTTCCCTCAACAGACATCGGCACAGCTTGTGCTTATGCTCTATTTTCCCGGCTTGCCGTTCCTATTACTAGCATTCTACATATCGTAGATTGTGAGGGTACGCAGTTTTGCGGATAGGAGGAAGGGAATATGAAAGACAGTTCAACGGGCTCGATTAAAAAACAGGGAGTTTCCGTTATCACATGCACAAACCGCCGGAGCTATTTAAAAAATCTGCTCGATAATTACAAAAGACAGGACCACGCGGCCAAAGAACTCATCATTGTGGTGAATAACGATAAGATACCGCTGGCTCCCTACCGGGAGTCGGCCAAAAAAATCCGGAATGTCCGCATCTTCCGGGTTTCGGAAAAAACTTCTCTCGGCGCTTGCTTGAATTACGCGGTGAAAAAAGCAAAACACGGCTATATTGCCAAGTTTGACGACGACGACTATTACGCTCCCTATTATCTCACCGAAAGCTTGCGGACTTTCCGGCAAACAAAAGCCGATATTATAGGAAAGCGGGCCCATTATATGTACCTCCGCGGGTCGAAGACGCTTATCCTCCGTTTTGCGCAGGATGAAAATCGCCCCGTAACGAGATTGCCGGGAGCCACACTCGTCATTAAACGCGACGTTTTGAAGAAGGTTCCGTTTCCGGACCGGAACGTCGGGGAAGATGATCTTTTTTGCATAAGAAGCAAGAAAAAAGGGTTCAAAGTCTACTCCGCGGGAAAAAACAATTTCGCTGCCGTACGCCGGAAAAATTCCAGCAACCATACTTGGATCATCAGTGATAAAGAGCTAATTGCCCATCACAAGAAAATCCCGGGCGTGAGCGATTACAAGAAATTCGTGCAAAGAAAGCTCAAGGACGGCGTTCTCTAATGGCGAACCACGATGCCGATCGGCGGGAACATGCCGTTTCCATCATTACTTGTACCAAACGAAGGGACTGCATGGAGACTCTTTTCCGGAACTACGGCAGGCAAAACTTCAGAAACAAAGAACTGATCGTGATCCTGAATCAGGACGACCTGAAGGCAAATGAGTATATTAAAGCCGCAAAAGCCTATAAACATGTCCGGATATACAGCTTGCCCGGGCAAATGTCCCTCGGGATGTGTATGAATTTCGGCGTCCGTTTATCGAAATACAACCGGATCGCTAAATTTGACGATGACGATTATTATGCCCCGGACTATTTGACGGACAGTATGAGGACCATGCTGAAAACCGGTGCCGACATTGTAGGGAAGCGGGCCCATTATATGTATTTGTCCGGGACGAAGACTCTCCTTCTGCGTTATCCCGCCCGGAAAAACCGGCCTGTCTCCCTGGTACAAGGGGCAACCCTCCTCGTGAAGCGGCACCTGTTCGATAAAGTCGGCTTCCCGGATCTGAACCGGGGCGAATGCGTGAAATTTTGTTCCGACAGCAAAGCAAAAGGCTTTGAGATTTATTCAGGGAGCCCCCATAACTTTCTGGCGATCCGCAGAAAAAATTCCAAAAATCATACGTGGATCATAAGCGACCGGCAGCTTTTGACAAGGAACGCCAGACTGGTGAGAGCGAAGAACCCGCAGGAATTCGTAAGCCGCCGGAGTTAGGACCTTTAAGTTCACGGCGATTTAAGGCGCCGTGCCTTAAGGGACGCGGCGGTCCCCCATCCGTCAGGCGGCATACAGAAGAGCACCGTTCGAAAGAACGGTGCCTTTTTGCAGCCTTTTAGGGCCGAATTATTTAAGATTCGGATGAACAAACCCCTTCAGATCTGCGGTCAAGTGCCGCAGAACGTCCGGTACGGACTGCCGCAGGCTTCCGGCAGGGTGGCGTAAGCAGCCTGTTCAGGGGAATGCGCGAAGGGGTCCGCCAGAACAGCCAGCAGGCGCTCCATTACGCTGTAATCCCCCTGTTCCACCGCGGCTTCCAGCGCCTCTTCCACCCGGTGGTTGCGGGGGATTACGGCAGGGTTGCTGCTTCGCATAAGGTCATGCGAGGAGGCCCCGGATTCCGGCTGCCTGCCCCGTCTGGCCTGCCACAGCTCATGCCACCGGGTAAACTCCTCCGCCCCGGACAAGGCCGTGTCTTCCGTTTTGCCGAAAGTTAAGGCAAGGAACGTGTTGGTATAGTCGGCCCCCTGCTTCCGCATCAAACCGAGGAGATCTTCTATGAGGGACTCGTCCCCCTCCTCCTCGTTAAAGAGGCCGAGCTTCGCCCTCATGCCGGCCAGGTAGCTGCGGTTATGCAGCACGCCGAAATTCGCGATCGCCTCTTCGGCCAGTTTGACGGCCTGCTCCTGATCGGCATGAATCAGCGGCAGAAGAGTTTCGGCGAACCGGGCAAGGTTCCAGGCCCCTATGTGCGGTTGATTGCCGTAGGCGTAGCGACCGTACGTGTCGATGGAGCTGAACACCGTCTCGGGGTCGTAGGCGTCCATGAAGGCGCAGGGCCCGTAATCGATGGTCTCGCCGCTGAGGGTCATGTTGTCGGTGTTCATCACGCCGTGGATAAAGCCGACAAGCTGCCACCTGGCAATAAGCGTGGCCTGGCGCTTGATCACTTCCTGAAGCAGCGAGAGATAACGGTTTCCGCCATCGGCGGCCGCTGCTTCCGGGTAGTGCCTCTGCAGGGTGTAGTCGGCCAGCGCCTGCAGATCCTCGGCGGACCCCCACTTGGCGGCGAACTGGAAGGTCCCGACGCGCAGATGACTCGCCGCCACACGGGTCAGAACGGCGCCGGGCAGCTCCGTTTCGCGGTACACGGGTTCGCCCGTGGTCACTACGGCCAGGCTGCGCGTAGTGGGAATGCCGAGTCCGTGCATGGCCTCGCTGATGATATACTCGCGCAGCATCGGCCCTAGAGCCGCCCGGCCGTCGCCCCGGCGGGAATACGGGGTCCGGCCCGGCCCCTTGAGCTGGATGTCCAGCCGCTCGCCCGCGGGAGTGAGCTGCTCTCCGAGCAGCACGGCACGTCCGTCGCCCAGCATCGTAAAATGCCCGAACTGATGCCCCGCATAAGCTTGAGCCAGCGGCTCGGCCCCTTCGGGAATCCGGTTGCCGGCGAACACTTCGGTTCCCTCGTGACTTTTAAGCGCTTGACTGTTCAGTCCCAGAGACGCCGCCAGCGCATCGTTAAAAATGACTACATCCGGCGAAGCTGCGGGAGTCGGATTCGTCTTGGTAAAAAATATTTCCGGCAGACGGGCATAACTATTGTCAAAATTCCAACCGGTTTCCGGTCCTGCTTTTTTATCCGTCATCTTATCTCCTTCTGTTCTCGATCATTTTATTTGGATCGCTTAACGGGTTGCGGATAGGAGGGGCATGTCTGCACACGGCACTGCCCTTTCCGCAGAGTCCCGCTTTTTATAAACTATATTACCCTTCCTAGATACGAATCACTCGAAGCCGCCTGTCTGTGCCGAGCCTTCTATGTAAACCTGTATACCAGGCGGGGAGGAACGCGGTGCCGTACTCCTGCTTTCGCCCCTTCGCCCGTTAGGGCTTTCTTCATTATTCTCTTATCCGGAACGAAATTTCAAATCTTTTTAGACGGAAAGAGCTTAGTGACTCTGAAAAATCAAGCCATAAGCTCTGTTTGGCTGCCTTGCTATCTCAAAGGTTCATCGGATCCAGTAATCGGAAAAATCTATAAATTCAGCGGAAAGAAACGTGTCTGTTCTCCCTTTCGATATCCGCAGAGGGATTTTTCTTGCAAAAAAATAGCCCCGCATAACGCGGAGCCGTTTGATTCTCATCCGTTCTTCGGATACATATGCTGCAAATAACGCCAGCGGATAAGGAAGAAATAACCGATCTGAATTCCGATGAAGGATAAGAAAATGAGCACGGAATTCATCCAGACGGAGAAATCCACGAGCTGCTGCAGAGCAATGAACGCTACGCCGCTGTGCACGAGCGCCAGTATGATCGGCAGGAAGAACATGAGCAGGAGCTGCCTCGTCACGATCCTCCGCAGCTCCTTGTTCAGCAGGCCCATTTTCGCGATCATCCGGTATTGTTCCCGGTCCCGCTCCATGTCGGCATACAGCCGGAAGTACAGGAGGCTGGCGGCGAAGGTGAAAAATACGACGCCTACCATCGCGCTAATAATGAACAGCAGTCCGTTAGTCTGCTTATCGGCCAGCCAGTCCAGCACCAGCGCATCGAATTCGAAGCGGTCGAAATCGTCCTTGCCGATCTTGTCTGCCAACACGCTGGCGACATCCCGGGTATTCTCCCAATCGGCCACGTAGAAAAAATTAAAATGCAGCTGCGTGTCTTCAATTTCCGGCACGGTATCAAACATTCGGTCGGAAACGACAACGGTATAGTGGCCGTCCGGCAGGATGACCGTCGGCACGTACTGCTTTACCATCACGCTTTTTTGCCAGGTTTCACTTATTCCGAGGTCAATGGCGTGAGGCACGGTTTCCTTATTCTCTTTAATCTGAGTAGCCAAAAAGAGGCTGCCCGGCAGAAGCAGACTTTCCCCGTCCGCCAGTTCCTCTGTATCGCGCAGTCCCAAAGTTTTGGCCAGGGCGTTAAACTCGCTCTGCTTGACGAGGACAAGGCGCCCCCACAGCCGCTTGGCATGGACGGCGTTCAAATCGTAAGCGAAACCGTGGTCACCCAGTTGTTTTTGAATCTCTGAAATAACTTCTTCTTCCTTTTGGACGCTCTGATCCGTTTTGTAAGTAAAGGCATAGGGATTCTCCATCTCCTTCAGCCCGGGATGATTCGTCGCAAGCACCGTGCCGATTCCGGTAAAGGCAATCGCCGACACGATCGTGATCATGAAAAACATCGTCGCATTATCCTTCATGCGGTACGACAGCTGTGACAAAACGAGCAGATTCGTCCCTTTGAAGAACACACGGTCCTTCCGTTTCAAGCTCCGAAGCGCGTACACGCTGAGCTGCGTGAACAGAAAGTACGTGCCGGCGACGACGAGGCCCACACCGGCGAAAAGCAGCCAGAACGAGTGAAAGTACCCATTCACGTAAATCATCACAGCGGCGTATCCGGTCAGGATCAGGACAATCGCCAGGACCGACAGCAGCCGCGAGGGCTTAGGTTCGGGCTTAGGTTTTTCATCCGACCGGAATAAATCCGCCAGGCGTCCGGCTTTCACTATCCGGGAGGTGAACAGCGCGACAAAGCCAAACAGCAGAACGAAGGCGGCCGCGGTTACGATAATGGCCAGCACCGGAACGTAGAAGGTCAAGCCGGCCTTGATGACGAGCAGCTTGGCAATGCCGAGCAGAATCATCTTCGTGAAAACAAGCCCCACGATGATACCCGCTGCAATCGACGCTCCCCCGATAAGCAAGTTCTCCATGAAAACGAGCCGGCGCAGCTGCCGCGGGGACATGCCGTGCATCATCAGAATGCCGAATTCCCGCTTGCGGGTTTGCAGAAAAGTGCCGGCCGAGTACAGACAGAAGAAAAACGAAAAAATGAAGAGGATCACCTGCGAGACGCGCATGCCACTCGTTGCCAATGCACTGATCGTTCTGCTCGTCGTTCTCAGCTCTCCCTGCAGATCGGGATGAAACAGCAGCAGGGCATAGACGAAAAAAACAAGGACGGAGAACGAGCTGCTTAAGAAATGCGCCAGGTAGATCCGTTTGTTCCGAACGACGTTATTAAACGCGAACTGCCGGAAAGTCATGTCTGTAGCCTCCTAGCAGCGAGAGGGCATGGATGGTTTTCTGGTAAAAGACCTCACGGTTCCCTCCCTGCGTGATCTCGTTATGAAACTTGCCGTCTTTAATAAACACCACACGATCGCAGTAGCTCGCCGCCATCGCATCGTGCGTGACCAGCATCATTGTCGCTTCCTGCCGTTTGTTCATCGTCGTCAGCAGCTCCATGACATCGCGCGCGGACTTCGAATCGAGATTGCCAGTCGGCTCGTCGGCGAGCACCAGCTTCGGCGAATGAATCAACGCACGCGCGATAGCCGTACGCTGAGCCTGCCCGCCGGAAATCTCATAGGTCCGCTTGTCCAGGACCGGCGTAATGCCCAACTGCTCCGCAATCGGCTCCAGCAGGCTTTTCATCTGATCCAGCGCGACCCCGTCGAGCGTAAGCGGGAGTAAAATATTTTCCTTCACGGTCAGCGTAGGCAGCAAATTGAACGATTGAAAAATAAAGCCCAGCCTGCGTCTGCGAAAAAGCGCCAGCTCGTCCGCGTTCATCCGGTGCGGATGACTGCCGTCCACGCAAACCTCGCCCGACGTCGGTTCGTCGATGGTCGATACCAGATTGAGCAGTGTCGTTTTACCGCTTCCCGAAGGCCCCATGATTCCGACAAATTCGCCTTGCTCGATCGTCAGGTTAATATCCGACAATGCCTCGAACGGCATTTTTTCGTTGTAAATCTTGCACAAGTTCGTCACTTTCAAAATGTCCAAGCCCGTCACGTCCCTTCTTGCTTCTAGCATACCCCAGGCAATCCGCCGCTCCTATACCGCTGCATTACGCCAATCTTACAGGGTTGTAAGACTCCGGAAAACTTTCATACCGGTCTATGTAAAAAGGCGAAGAGTGATCGCTCACTATTCGCCCCGTTCGGTCGCGTACGGAAAAATGATGCGGACGGTCGTCCCTCGGCCGATCTCGGATTCGATCTCCACCCGGTGATTCAGACGGTCCGTCACTTCTTTTACCAAATACAGGCCCATGCCTGTCGATTCTTTAAACTTCCGCCCGTTTTCGCCGGTAAAAAAGGGATCGAAAACCCGCTTCAAATCGGATGGCGGAATCCCGACGCCGCAGTCCGTCACGCTTAGAATAACGGCTTTATCCTCCGCATGCGCTTTGAAGACAACCTTCGTCCGGCTGCCCGCCGAATAAGTAATGGCGTTCGAGATCAGCTGCTGGACGATAAACCGGAGCCATTTGGCGTCGCTCTCGACCGTGATGCTCTCGCCGATGAGAAGCTCCGGATGCACGTAATGCCGGATAAACGACCGCCGGTTATCTTGAATCACTTCGTTGACCAGCTCTCTCAGCTGCACCCGGTAAATATGGAAGTCCTGGGCGAACGTCTCCCGCCGGGCCATATAAAGCACCATTTCGAGCCCGCGACGCAGCCGGTCGGACTCCTCCGCGATGCTGGCAAACCGTTCGTCGTCGCCGTTCTGCGTGATGAGCTGGATAACCGATAGCGGGGTTTTCATCTGATGCACCCATTGATTCATGAATGTCAGGTGCTGCCGCTGTTTTTCCTCCCATACGTGCTCCCGCTGTTTACCTCTGCGATACTGGGCATCCAGAATCTTCGTTAAAGACGCTGCAAGCGGCGCACGGCTTACCTTGAGCTCCCGCGGCAGGACATCGCTCGGGCCGGAGATATACCGGTAAAACGCCCGAAGCCGGACATAGCGGTAAGCCAAATAGCCGGACAGCACGCACAGGCCGAGAAACAGCGCGTACAAAGCGGTTCCCAGATGATTGTACCCGTCCAGCCAGCAGATCAGCAGGATGACCAGCATCTGTACCAGGCTGAACCCGACAAGCGGCACATGGTCCCGTACAAATAACCTCATCGCCCGGTTTCGTCCTTCCATGTGAGGTGCAGCCGGTACCCGACGCCGCGCAGCGTTTCGATGGCGTCATCGATGCCGAGCTCCGCCAGCTTTTTGCGCAGCCGTGTAACGTTAACGCTCAGCGCGTTATCATCGACGTAGCTGTAATCGTCCCACAGCTTGTCGAGAATGGCCTCCCGGCTGGCGATCCGGGGACTGTGATGCATCAGCGTCTCCATCAGCAGCGATTCCTTGCGCGTCAAAAGCGCGGACCGCTCCTTCAGCCGCAGCTCCATCCGCTCGGGATACAGCAACAGCCCGTCCCGCTCCACAATGCGCTCCTTCGTCGCATAATCGCCGTAGACGCGCCTGATTTGGCTGCGGATCTTCGCCATCACGATCTCGTAATGGAACGGCTTCGTGATATAATCGTCCGCCCCGCTCTCCAGGGCCAGCACCTGATCCATTTCCCCGCTGCGGGCGGAAATGAAAATAATCGGACACGTGGACACCGTGCGGATTTGACGGCACCAGTAATAGCCATCGTAACTCGGCAGGTTGACGTCCAGCAGCACGACCTGCGGCATCTGGTCTTGAAATAATTCCATCACACTCTGGAAATCATCCGCCACGATGGCTTCATCTCCGTACTTTTGAATGTGCGACTTCAACAATTCCGCTATTTTGGGATCGTCTTCGACGATCATGATTTTATTCATCCGGGAAAATCCCTCCCTTTTTCTGCAAATGCCTGGTCGTCACCTCCATTAAACCACAAAAAAGCGCGTGTCCCAATAAGGAGACGCGCGCGTGCTGGAAAGATAGTACTGCTTTTCTTTGTTTCATCCTGTTCGTTAAAATCATCCAATAAAACTTTCATTCTATTTCTGATTTTAAAACCAGCCTTACCAGCAAAGTCTATAGGGATTGGATTTCCCGCTACCCTAACCCAATTCGACCGTTTTGTTCAGATCCGATTCGTCATTCTCTTTCCCCGTCAGTTTCTTGAACATATTCTTCACCAGCTTCATCCTGTTGCCGGCTTCCCAGTACTCGGCGGTTTCCGCTTTAATTTTAATTAGGACAAGACTCGGATCATCGCTCGAAACCCCGAAAAACTTCTCGTAAATGGGGCTCCAAAGCTCTTCCAGCTTGGCCCGGTCTTCTATCAGTTCCGCCTCGCCGCGGACGGATACATACGATTTGTCCACGTAAGCGACGTTAACGCTCTTATTCTCAAGAAGCTCCCGATAGACGCTCTTATCTTTCATCGTCATAAACCACAGGTCCCCGTCGAACTCCACTTCCTGAGTGCTCATCGGCCGGGAAACGAGCCCGTCGCTGCTTATGGTCGTGAGCATGGCGACGTCGATGCCTTTGATTAGATCCCGGACCTTCTCGACAGCTTCCTGATTTTTTTCATAAGTGCTCATTCTAACATCCCCTTCATGCGTTTGTCGGTATACGAATGGAACCATCTGAAAGGTTCCTGCCAAGTGCGCAGTCTCTCTTCTATTTAAACCAAACGGATGGACCGGCAAACGGGAGCTTCTAAAGCTTGGACGAAGCTTACTTCATCCTTCTCCTAAAAAGATTCCGAAGCGTGCGAGGCTCCCGGCGTACGGATGCTTCGCGTCCCATGACGGTAAGCAATCAAGCCGGGTTAATGATTTTCGATGCTGTCGCGGGGAACACAAAAGGAAGCCCCCTAATGCGGGAAGCTTCCTTGATTCATCGGCTTTTCGGATAAAAGGTTTCCGGGCGATGCCCGCCGCAAGCTTGGTCAGCTTCCGGCCAATTCCGCCAGCACCTCACCCAGCCTGTCGAGGTTCTGTTCATTGGCTTCCGCACAGTAAGGCTTGGCCTCTTCGAACTCCTCTTTTACCTTGAAACGCTGGCGGAACGTAACCTTGGTGCGTCCATGCAGATCCTCGAAGGTTCCCGTTAACCGGAATTCGTGACCGGATAAATGATCCAGCACAACCCGCTCCGGCGCCAAGATCTCGGCAAAGACGCTGCGGTTGGGATAATCCGTGCCATCCGGTCCGTGCATGGTGAGGGTCCACGTGCCGCCCGGCTTGATGTCGCACTCGTGAAACGTATTCGTGAAGCCCTTCGGTCCCCACCACCGGGCTAACAACTCGGGGGTTGTCCATGCCCGAAAAACGAGCTCCCGCGGTACATCGTACTCGCGCGTGGTTACGAGTTCATTTTCACCGGTCGCCATGCTCATTCCTCCCCTTCCAATGCTTTGCCCAGTGCGTCCAGCAGCGCATGTGTGCCGTGTTCCCGCACCTCCGGCGTATCGTGACCGTCAAAGAAGGCGCCCTGCTCCGTGAAAATAAGCTTCGTGCCACCCTCCGTCTCCATCAGATCGATCGTTGTGATAGAGACCGACATGCGCGTATCGCCCGAATCCAGGGTATACGTATACACAATGCGCCGGTCCGGGACAAGTTCCTGATAGCTCGCGTCGAAGGTAAAAACCGGACCTTCCGGCGGCCCGCCGCTGCTGTACTCGCGTCCGCCGACCCGAAACTCGAAGATGTCCGGCTTCGAAAACCACTTGGCTTTGGCATCGGGGTCGGCCCAGGCGTGATACACCCGCTCCGGCGATGCGGCATAAACCTTCTCGACGACGAAGGTTGCATGTTTGACGAATCGTTCGTTCATTGTTTGTCCTCCTCAGGTTTCGGCATTCCATTCTCTCCCGCAAGGTAGTCTCCCAACCGGTCCAAATGTCGTTCCCAGCTTCTCTGCCGCTCAATGACAGGCTTTTCAAATCCCGTTTGCATCGCTTGCAAAAGGCCAGTGAAATCCTCTACCGTTACTTGCGCCCTTCCCTGCATAAGCTTGGATACATGTCCGAGCTGATCCAGCAGCTTTTGCTGCCGCCTCATATGCTCTTTGATCCGGTCTATCTGCAAATGGACGATCTCAAGCGGACTGATTTGCCCGCCGGTTAGGACCGAGCCGATCTCTTCGAGAGACAGCCCCAGCTCCTTAAGCGACAAAATCTGGTGAAGGCGCGACAAGTCCGGCTCGCTGTACAGCCTGTGGCCGGATTCCGTCTGGGCGGAGGGAGAGAACAAGCCGATTTGATCGTAATAACGCAGCGTACGTACGGTAAGACCCGTCAACTTGGCGAGGTCTCCTACTTTCCAATGCTTCTTCATGCATCATCTCCGCTTCATTAGCGCCAGCTGTATACCGGTAACTGTATTATAAAAGCTTACGCTGCGTAAGCTGCAAGCGAAATCACGATCCGCTCCGGAATTTTTTTCAAAATGAGCATCCCTCTTGATTTAAGTCAATGAACCGTTCCGAGATGCCTATTACAATAAAATCCATACAGCAACTGGGGAGGTAATGTTGTGGTTCCATCGAGAATACAGCGCACGGATCAGCGAACAGCGGCTCTGACTGCCGGCATCGCGTTGATCGTCATGTCGCTTGCGGCATTTTTTTCTTACGGCTATGTTCATGGAAGTCTTGTTGTGCAGGGCGATGCAGGTCTCACCTTTCAAGCCGTCACTTCTTCGAGGACCCTTTTCAAAGCGGAAATCTTGGGCTGGGTCGTCATTCTGATCTGTGACATTGTGGTCGCCTGGGCTTTTCACATCTTTCTGAAGCCGATTCATCCGGATCTGTCCCTGCTCGGTGCATGGTTCCGTCTCGCCTACACGGCTGTTTTGGGAACCGCTCTGCTGAATTTACTCGTTGTGCTGCTGCTTTCCGGCCGAGCCGGCTATTTATCCGTTGTTGATACCGGGGAACTTCATGCCTTTATGATGATGCACTTGGAGGCGTTCGAGCTGATCTGGTCGATTGGTTTGATTATTTTCGGAGGGCATCTGCTGATTGTAGGCATTCTGGCTTTCAAATCTGACCGCATTCCTAAGATCATTGGCATTTTCCTGTGGTTGGCTTCCATCGGCTATATGGTCATTCACCTGTGCAAAACGTTTCTTCCGGACAACGAGACGCTTGCGATGCTGCTTCATGTCATATTTATGATCCCGATGGTTGTAGGGGAATTGGGCTTTGGAGTGTGGCTGCTGGCACGAGGGGGAAGAGCACGGAGTAAGACGCGGATTCTTCTCAAATCTTATCCCGCTTCACCCGATTCTTAATTCTGCTTAATGATTCGGGGGTCATACCGAGATAACTTGCCAATTGATGCTGGGGTACACGGCCGATCAAATCAGGGCGTTTTATTTCCAGCGCTCTGAAACGTTCTTCGGGGGTAGAGGCGATAAAAGCAGCGAATTCTTCCTGCACCTGACCTAAATTTTGTTCAATCATCCTGCGTGTCATGGATTCTAACTGAGTGTGTCTGGCATACATATCTTGTTCGATCTCCAGCCTGCCGACAACCACTGCGCAGTCCTCCAGACACGTAAAGGTGTATTCCGAAGATTTGTCCGGCTTATGGTGATTGAAAATCGCGACGGCTTGTTCTTCCGTGTAGAAATTCGTAGTCGTCTCTCTGCCCGCTTCATCTATCGAGAACTGCCGGACACAACCCTTCAGCACGAAAAAACAGGCCGTGGGAACATCACCTTGTTTAAGGAGCACGGTCCCTTTTTTATACTCCTTGACAGGAATCTCTTCAAGGACAGCCTGCCTTTGTTCTTCGTTAAGGGATGTATACCGGGTCAGATACTTGTGCAGGATTTGTTTCATTCTGCTGTACTCCCCCTTACGACTACGATGGGATGCTTGCCTGACCCGCAAGCTGCGGTCTCCGGTCCACGCATCCTTAAGTTACATCCGCAGCTGAAGCCCGATGGCCGGCTCGTCACGGACGCGTTTCTAGCTGTTCAGTTTTTTAAACAGGCTTGCTAGTTCCGCTTTCTCGTCATTGGTTAATTTTTCGAATAAATTCCGGCGCAGTCTCTCCCCCTCCAGTGTGGCTCTTTTCAGAACCTTCGCCCCTTGGTCGGTGATGCCCAAATAAATGATGCGGCGGTCGGACTCGTCTACCGTACGAACAGCCAGCTTTTTGGCGACGAGCTTTTCCGATAAATAGCTGAGCGTCGGTGGCGTAAGCCCCAGCATTTTCGCAATGTCCGAAGGCCGGCTTTTCCCGTTCTGCTTGAGATGACCAAGCACAAGAACATGAGAGACGCCGAGGTCCTCGTTGAATGTTTTGTTCCACTGGACAATCAACCCGTTCGTGAATTTGTCCATGTTATGTATAAGTTCGAAAACCGTTTGCTCTTCCATAAAATCCTCCTTGATAAAAAGAAACGACAGCCCCGATGAAAATGAGGGGCTGTCATAATTTTACACGCTATTGCGCGGAGTATCCACCATCAATAACTAACTCGGCTCCCGTAATATAGGAAGAAGCGTCGGAAGCCAGGAACAGGGCCGCCTTGGCGATATCGTCCGGTTGTCCCAGGCGCTGCAGAGGCGTCATTTGAATCAAACGGCCCAGCAGGTCTTTGGAAGTGCTCAGAGCCTGAGTCATCGGAGTTTCGATGATCCCCGGGAACAGAGCGTTCACGCGGATGCCTTGACGGCCGAATGCCGCGGCAGCCGCTTTGGACAGAGCGCGTACAGCACCCTTGGATGCGGAGTAATGGTTGAAACCTTGGCCGATCATAGCCGTGTACGAAGAAATGTTTACGATGGAGCCTTGCTTCTGCTCAGCCATGTACGGAGTAACATGCTTTATACCGGCAAACGGGCCAAAGCCGTTAATGGAGAGCATTTTCTGCCAATCCTGCGCGTCGATTTCCTGGAAAGGTTTTTCCGAAGAGATGCCCGCGTTGTTCACGAGGATGTCGATTTTGCCGAAGCGCTCGTTTACTTCCTTCGCAAGCGCCGCCCAGTCTTCATCGGAAGCCACGTTCAATTTCATCCCGTGTACATTCTGCTTTTGGCTGGCTCTCTCAAGCGCCTCTTCATTGATGTCCGCCGCGATAACGATGGCGCCTTCCTGTGCGAAAAGATCTACCATACGTTCGCCGATACCGGAAGCTCCGCCGGTAATGATCGCTACTTTGTTATCCAATTGTCCCATTTTACATGCTCCTAACGTAGTTTGATTGAACCGCCGTCTACCATAATGGTTTGGCCGGTAATATAATTCGAGTCGTCACTTGCCAGAAATAGGGCGACACGGCCGATATCCTGTTCCGGATCGCCGAGACGGCGAAGCGGAATACGCTCGATCATCGCGTCATACAGGTGCGGGGCGCTCTCACGCCATTGTTCCACGCCCGGCGTCAGTGCGATCGGCGAGATCAGGTTGACGTTGATGCCGTCCGGACCCCATTCGTTCGCGGCAACGCGGGAAATGGCGCGAATCGCTTCCTTGGCGGCCGCGTAAGAGGTTTGCGTCACTTGTCCGTCAAGACCGGCGCCCGAAGCGAAGTTGATGACCTTGCCCTTCGTTTTTTTCAACTCGGGGTAAGCGGCCTGCATGAAATGAAACGTCGGGTAGAAGCCTGTTCCGAAGGACAGGTCCAGCAGCTCCTGCGTTGTCTCCACGAAAGAAGCCTGTCTGGAAGCATGCGCGTTATTCACGAGAATGTCCAGCTTGCCGAACTTCTTGACGACTTCATTTACGATTTCATTGGCATTTTCTTTTACGGAAATATCCTTGATAAAAAGGCATCCTTCCGTGTGCTGATTGACTTCCGCAAGGGTTTCCTGCCCCTTCTGCTCGTTCACGTCAACAATGGCGACATGTGCGCCTTCTTTAGCCATGGCAAGGGCAATACCGCGGCCGATGCCCGAAGCGCTGCCTGTGATGATGGCTACTTTGCCTTGCAATTTCATGTGTAGGTCCTCCATTTCTCTGTGAATGATTTTGCCGGCCGGTTTAGTTCCATAAACCGGCCTGCTCCAGCTTCTTCTTCCCGCCGAAGGCAATGCTTATGCAGACGATGTTAATGACTAGCATAATGCCGATGGCGTACAAGACAGGCGTGTAGCTTCCCGTAAAGTCGAATACGAACCCGTAGGCCGGCAGAGCGATAATCGAAGAGATCGCGAGGCCCATGGAAGCATTGGAATAAATCTGGCTGTATTCCTTGTTGCCGAACAAACTTGATGTAAGAGCCGGTCCCAATGTCCCAATCGAAGCGGAAACCAGACCGAAGAGTCCTACGGCCAGCGAGATGATAACCGTGCTGGAGGACGCGAACAACAACATGCCGATCGCGATCACGCCCAGAGTCATGGCGATAAACGTGGTATTCTTGGCACCGATCTTATCGCTTGCAAAACCGATAATCAAAGACCCGATCAGCACGCCGATCATATTGATCGCCATCACATTGCCCGAAAAAACAACATCGAAACCTTTGCTCGCCAAGTACTTGGGAATATGCACCGAGAAACTTGCGGCGGATGTGATCAGGAAGAAAAACGCGATGAGCGCATAGAAGGAAGAGGACTTTTTGGCCGCAGCCAGTGTGACGCCTTTGTTTTCCGTTTCTGCAGCCGCAGCGTTGGCCGCAGCACTGCCTGCGGCTTCCGCTCCATAGGGAAGCGTTTTCTTTTCAAGAGGTGATTTCCTTAACAGCAGGAGCACTATGGGAACCACAATCACGATAACCGCAACACCAACGATGATGTAGGAGGTTCTCCATCCTTGATTGGCAATCAGATTGCCTACAACCGGTTGAGAAATTGCGCCGATCGCTCCGCCTGCGGCTCCCATAATTCCAAGGGCCAAACCCTTGCTTTTTTTAAACCATTGGTTAATTAATACCGGTCCTGCGAGTACGGTAATGAATACGCCGCCCATAGCGAGAGGAATCGCCAGGATGTACCAGCCCCATACAGAACTCATCAATCCGAACAATGCAAACGCTCCGGCTTGCAGAATGATCGCGCCGCTTAAAAGCGTACGAGTATCATATTTCGCAAGCAGTTTACCGCCGATCGGCAAAAAGACCATGGTCACGATAGCCGAGACGCTGAAATAGAGGCTCAAGCTTCCCATGCCGACGCCAAGATCTTTGGATACTTGCGCCAAAAAAAGACCGGCTGAGTTATTCAGGGTACCTTTACCCAAGCCGACCATAATACATAGCCCTAGCAAAATCCACCACGCATAGTGAATTCTCCCTTTGTTTTGGCTCATAAAATTTGTTCGCTCCCCGCTTCTAATATCCGTTCCAACTAAGATGACGTTCCATTATGCCATTCTCACAAATGGCGAAGCCTATCATTTTGTTCTACTCCGGTTCTTCGATACTCGACGGACTCCTTTCGTGGAGGAACAGACATGATACATGCGATATAATATTTAGATATCGAAATATTATATGTCTAAATAGTAACAAAATATTTTCCCAGCTGCAACGGAGAACAATGGAAAAGTTCATTAAAAATTCAAGATTTGGGTTTCGAGTATCGTAAATCTCCTTGAAAAACGTAAAAAGAGGAGCGTCTGCTCCCCTTTGCCTGCCTGATTGTGAGGCTAATAAGTTAAGTCTATCCTTTTTCTAGGAAATGATGCGTTCCCAAGGCGGACGCTCCAGCTTAAACCACGTACTCCGCCATAATGTGCTCGATATCGTAGGGAGTAACCCCTCTATCCACCGAAAATATCGTATCCGCCTGATCCGCCGTATCTACAATTTCTCCTCTGGCTTTGGCATGGAGGGCGAACAAGTCGTACAGATCCGGCTTCCGCAAAGTGCTCATCGCTTTGCCGATCAAGACCATTCCCTTCTGGTTCCCTTCCACATTGTTCTGGTAGTGAGGTTGTCTCGTGAGGGAGAGATCCGTCCAAATGACCGTACGTTCCACCAGATCCAGGATGACGGGAACGGCAATCCGCGTATCGGCGGTGATATCGATTTTGTTGACCACCGTCGCAGGCTCGAAGATTTCCCCGGAACCGGGCTTCTTGCGCATCATCCAGCCTGCAAAGCACTCCGGCAAATCGCAGTACGGCTGTTCCGTAAAGGAATGCAGGGAAGCCACAATATAACGCCCGCCGTATTCAACGATGGAAGGAATATGAAGATCGATGAACTCGCAGGCCCCTTGAGGAGCCGAAACGATGTCTCCGCTGTGGACGGCCCGGTACTTGGAAGACCTCAGATTTGTATACGAAATGTGCTCCACATACTCCCAGTTGCGGTCGTACATGACTGCGGACAAGTCGATGTCCACGCGGCCCGTTGGCTTGCCGTCCACGGTTCCTTCTTTCCACCAGTTGAAGAAACGGATCGTATCTCCCTCCGCCATCGGCACACGGCTTCCCCGTACAAGCGTATGCAGCGCTTTGCTTGCCGATCGTTGGGAAAATGGGACATGGTAGTCCTTCAAACGTATATCGACATGGGTCTTCCCCAAAGAAGGCAGCTCGGAGAATCGCTGAACCAGCGTCTTCTCGCATACCTCGACGATGTTCCGGCATGCCGTTTCGCCGATCTCGGGAAGCGTATGGGGAATCGCAAACGCTTTGGCCGTATTGCCTTTCGGGAAGAAGACACGCAGCTCGGGACGCTCGGGACGGCGGGCAAAATGATTCTTCACCTGCAGCAGCACGGGCGTCGATACCTGGTCCGCCACTTCGCCGAATGCCAGCACGACATACTCCGTGTGAGGGGTGGAACGCAGCAGTTGATCCAGTCTTCTTGCGAATTCACCCGGACGCCGCATCAACAGATCGATCAAAGTCCACACCTGCCCGTACCGGAAGGCAAGTTCCACGCTCCCGCCGAAGGTCGTGAAGGGCTTGTTATTGCGTAATATTCCGAAAGCCTCCTGACAACGTGTAAACCGGTTCTTATACTCGGAAGGATGAAGGATCTCTCCGAGCCGGATCCAGCGGTCCTTATATCTCCGCATATCTTCCGTCAGGGAAGGACACCGTTCCAGCAGGCCCAGCAGCAGCCGTCTCTCGCTGCGCTTAAACTTGCGGAAACGGGCGGGCTCGGCGAGACTGACATCGCCATCCGACCAGGCCGCGGCCAGGCGCAGGACATCCGTTGCGGTTTTAAAGTATCGTCCGATCCGGTCCGTGCCCGCTTTGTCATGCTTCAACAAGGAAGCCGCCACGAAGGCCGCATTCTCCTTGAACGGAATCTCGGGCGGGAGGATGGCCTCCAGTTCATCCGGGTCCGCGCATGCTATAGCCGCATCGATATCTCCTTTGTCTGTCTCCGAAATCGATGTCTTGGCTTGAACCAGCCGGCTTATCATGACGTGAAAATCCGCTTTGCTTCCAAGATCAATCGCTTTCAGGTTTACTTCGTCCCGCAGCGGAAGTCTTTCCTGCGTCTCATACTCGGGCAAATCCAGCGTTAGATAATGATAAACGGCGTTCCAATAAAGCTCCGCATCATATTCCCGCATCACCTGCGCCGGAAAGCCGGGATACATCGGCTTATACTTCACATGGGCACCGACCAGCCTTTTCAGATCACCGATCAGCCCATGATAAAATTTCTCAAATTGCTCCTTGGATAAGGTGGACACGGCACGCATCAAGCGGCGGGAGAACGTAAATCCAAGAGATTCGATATTTTTTAAGGCCGCGGCCAGGTAAGCTTTAGAAAGACGACCCGCGCCTTCTCCTTGCTCCACAATCACTTTAGCCGCTCTGCGTACATAGATGGTATTTATGTTCATAAAAAGAGTCCAGGAAAGCCATATCCCTACTGTGTTTGGCGGAATGCCCTTAGAAGGAAGGACTATGATAGCCTGGACGCCTCCTCTCGCGAATAGAAATCCTTCAGGAAAGCTGCGACCCTAATTCGCCCAATGAAGTAGAAGGAAGGATCGCAATAGCCTGAAGTTCAAGGTTCACAGTCCGTGACTCCGAACCTTTGATGGATTCATCATCCCATATTCCGCGGCAGGCCAACAGGGCGAAAGTATTACGACTATGGAAAAGATAAACAACGCGGGCGCTATTCGGATATAAAAAAAAGCGTCTGCCGCAGAGCACGGCAGTCGCTTGATCGGTGAGGTTTTCCGGCGGATACTATCCGCAATCAGGGCACAAACAAAGTTCCCTGCATACACCTGCTCCGCTGCAGGCGTGACAGACAGCGGCGGACCCTTATTGCAGCTCTCCCTCAAGAAATCGGATGAGGTAGGTTTCAGGCTGCGTAAGGAATTCCGTAAAGCCGCATAAATCCGCATACTCCTGATGCTCTACGTCATAACAGCCTATCAGGCCTTTTTTCTTCGGATTCCAGACGAGGAGCAGATCCGAGTAGTTGTCGATATCGGCCGATAGGCGCAGCAGCTTTTGCCGGCCGATTTTCATCTCAAAAGTATCGGTCAGAGTGAAAAAGTCAATATGCCCGATCTCATACTCATTGGGCGCCAGCTCCAGACGCAGCTTGTCTCCGGTAAGAAAGGTGAGCAGTTCATCGGTCAGCTTGTACTTTTTCAGCTCAAACTTCTTGTTCTCCCGATCATGAAGCTCTGCCGGCTCAAGAGATTTCAAATAATCGGCCAAAGCCGCATCCTTATTGCCGACCGCAATCGTATATGCCCGGTCGCCGTCCTTTTCCGTTATCGTAACGTCCGCGCCGCGTTCAATCAAATACTTGGCCATCGCCATATTGCCCATTCGCACGGCAACGGTTAAAGGAGTCGCCTGATAAGGATAGACCTGATCCGCCTTATTGTAATTAATGTCCGCCCCGTGATCGAGTAAATACGCGAGCGTCTTAAGATCATGGTCCGAAGCGGCCTGGCGCAGTACGGCGCTGCCGTGCCGCTTTATATCCAATCCCATCTCATGGAGGAGCGGAATATTGTTCTTATTGCCGTAGTAGGCCTGGGAATAAGCGCCCGTGCCGATATGATTGAGCTTGTCCATCCTGGCCCCTTGCTCCGCCAGATAGCGGACGATGTCTTCCTTGCAGTAGCGGACAGCACGCAGAAAAGCCGGATTATCGGGGACATTCAGGTTGACGCCGTTCTCTGCGAGCAGTTTTACAACGTCCAGTCTTTCCGATATAAGCGCCAGGTCGAGCGGACTCAGTGTCGTATATTTACCCAGTACGATACCCTCTTCGATATTCCAGCCGGCCGCAACGGCTTCCCGTAAAGCCGGCATATTCCCTTTGTAAATGTGCATCGCGATTTCCGGCAGCTTCTCGAACTTTCCGATATCTTTCAGTTGGATCATCGATTATCCTCTCCTACCCATGTCTTATATTAAATATAGAAAAGTAACTGGCAAAAAACAACAGAGACCCGGCCGTTGGGCACGATTGCGGCCATTAGCCGGGAAGCGAAAAGCTTGCCTCTTCGCGCGCTGTCAAACCTCCCGGCTATGCAAAAAAGAGAACCCGGCCGCAAAGCCGGGCTCTCTCTTTATGTCTCACGATTCGCTTACAGGTGCGATCCGCCGCTCGCGTCGATCAACTGGCCGGTTACCCAGCGGCTGTCCGGCGAAGCGAGAAAGGCGGCGACGTCCGCCACATCCTCAGGCTCTCCCCACCGGCTAAAGACGGAGAGTCCGGCCGCACTTTTTTGCCCGTTCGGATCTTGCAGCGTTCCCGCATTCATCTCCGTGTTAATGATGCCCGGCTGAATGGCGTTTGCCGTAATCTTGCGGCTCCCCAGCTGTTTAGCCAGAAGAAGGGTAAACGTGTCGATAGCCCCCTTCGACATACTGTAGGTGAACACACCGGGAGAAGCGGCGCGCGTCACAAAAGAGGACACGTTAATAATGCGCCCGCCGTCCTTCAGGCGCGGTAAAGCCTGCTGGGTAACAAAAAGCGGAGCTTTGACGTTAATCTTCATCACTTCGTCAAAAGAAGCCTCCGTCGTCTCTTCGAGGCTGAGAATTTGCCCGATTCCGGCATTGTTGACCAGAATATCGAATCCGCTGCCGCCCGTATGTTCCCGGATCGCCTCATCCAGTGCCGCGAATAAATCATGGATGCCCTCAAGAGAGCTGAGGTCGGCACCTATCGCGCACGCTTTTCCTCCGCTTTGGCTAATCTGCCGGACCACCGCCTACGCCTCGTTACGTCTTTGTCCGTAATGCACGGCGACAAACGCGCCTTCCCGGGCCAGACGCAGTGCGATAGCGCGGCCGATCCCCCTGCTCGCTCCCGTTACTAAAGCAATTTTACCTTCCAGTTCCCTCATGCTCTCATCTCCTTGTCCGAATTCAAGAAGAATATAGCACAGGATAAATTTTGAAATGTTGCTCTTATATTCGGTCTAAGGGGCTGGGACTCTCGCATGCCGCTCACTTATTTCGTAAGTTTAGGAGAATTGACAAAAACCTGCTATCGGATTTTCCATTTGCTCCAAGCATTTCCTTCCGCTCAAAAATTCAGCCAAGCTGCTCTTCCGCACAGCTGGAACGGATTCCTTCTAAGGCGGTTAGCACCAAATGCTGTACATAGGGCTCATCCAACGCGTCCCCTGTCACCAGCAGCCGATAGAAAATCGGTCCGTAGATAAGATCGATGCATATGTCAATGTCGAGCTCTTTTTTCAATTCTCCGAGTTGAACGGCCTTCTCCAGAAGACCTCTTGCCTCAAGCCGGCGGGGACGGAAGAAACGGGTTCGGTAGGCTTCCGCCAACCCTGCATCAAACTGTCCTTCGCCCAGTAATTCCGTAATGATCTTTCCTTCACGGCTTGTCAGAAACCGGGTTAAATTCGTGGCGTGAATGACAATATCATTCGTTGCCGAGCCTGTATTAGGCACGGGCAATCTGGCTGTGGCGGCGTACAGGAAACCGTCCATTACCACGGCAGCCTTGTTAGGCCACCATTTATAAATCGTGGCCTTGCTGACTTGGGCGCGATCGGCAATTTTATCCACTGTGACGGCCTGAAAGCCGTTTTCCAGCAACAACTCATAAGAAGCGGAAAGGATAGCCTTCTGCGCTTCGACATTACGCGGTCTGCCTCTTTTGCCATTCATCGTAATCGTCTCCTTTCGTCCAAACCTCGCTTAACCGTTAAGAAACTACACGTTCAGTATACCAATTGTGAATAAAAAAGAAAGTTGAAACCACCTATTTACAAAACCATACGTTCAGTATATTATTTGGTTACCAATTAATAAACTAAACGTTCAGTATTTAAAATCGATGAAGGGAGTAATTATCTTCTGAAGAACCCCACACGAAATTGTAATGGCATGGAACCATGCAGTCACTGCTTCACAGCATGATATTTCGATATAAGGAGTTGTCTATAATGACTGCTTTAAAAAAACAAACAACCGAAAAAAATATCCCCGCATGGCTAACCCTGCTGCTGGCAGCCGCATGCGGCATCATTGCAGCCAATCTTTATTATGCGCAGCCTTTGATCGGGGAAATCAGTGCCTCAATCGGGCTGTCCGCAAACAGTTCCGGTTTTATCGTGACGTTAACGCAGCTTGGTTATGTAGTGGGTTTGTTGTTTGTCGTGCCTCTGGGGGATATCGTTGAAAATCGTAGGCTGGTTGTCGTTTCTTTACTTCTGACTGGGGCCGCCCTTGCCGTCACGGCCGTGTCGAAACAGGCTGTCCCCTTCTTAGCCGCTTCGTTTGTCATCGGATTAGGGTCGGTTGCCGCGCAAGTACTCGTCCCGTTCGCATCCTACCTGGCAGCGGAAACTTCACGCGGCCGCGTTGTCGGCAATGTCATGAGCGGGCTGCTGCTTGGCATCATGCTTTCGCGTCCCCTGTCGAGCCTGGTAGCGGACTTCTTCGGCTGGCATGCCGTATTCGCTCTGTCGGCCCTGGCTGTAGTAATTCTGGCTGTCGTCCTCTCGAAGGTGCTGCCTGCCAGAAAACCTTCGACAGACACAACCTATACGGCTCTGCTCGGTTCGATGTGGCACCTGCTGCGGACAACCCCGATCCTACGCCGCCGGGCTGCCTATCATGCCTGTGTGTTTGCGACCTTCAGCTTGTTCTGGACAACGGCGCCGCTGCTGCTATCCGGTCCGCTCTTTCACTTTTCCCAGAAAGCCATCGCGTTGTTCGCGCTTGCCGCAGTCGCGGGTGCCATAGCGGCACCGGTAGCCGGACGGTTGGCCGACCGCGGCTGGACCAGACCCGCAACAGGGATTGCACTCGCTGCGGTCGTTATTTCTATGCTGCTGCCGCTTATAATCCGTACGGGTTCATCCGTGGGAGTAGTCGTTCTCGTCGCTTCAGCCCTGTTATTGGACGCCGGCGTATCCGCAAATCTTGTACTTGGACAACGCGCGCTCTTCTCACTGAGTCCGGAAATCCGCAGCCGTCTGAATGGGCTTTTTATGGCTATTTTCTTCTTTGGCGGAGCCGTCGGATCGGCAGTCGGGGGATGGATATTCGCCTCGGGGGGATGGAGCGCCGCGTTATGGATCGGAATCGCCTTCCCGGTCGCTGCACTGCTTTATTTTGCCACGGAAAAGAAACAGGTTCTATGAGCAGTCATCCTTAACACGATGTTAGAGCAGCCAGGAAATGTACGGATGCACTGCACCCAAAGAGACAGACTGACCTCTGCCGTAAAAACAAAACCATCCCTGGAAATTAATTATTCCTTGGATGGTTTATCAATCTTTTTTGAGGATTCCTGATCGTTCAATAAATCAAGTCGTCAGTTTCGCATACGCGATAAAGAAAACCATCATCTCCCCGACGATCGCATAATTCGGTACAGGGAAAATTAAGTTCAATGCTATGCAGCAGCCCAATATCCCTAATAATACGCCCAAGTGATAGGGCTTCAAACGCAGATGTTTCGGTCTGTACAAGTGAAAAACCAGAGAGGTGGAGAAAAAATAAAGAAGAACGGACCCGAATGCAAACATCAACATGAACGTATAATTCAGTTTCTCTTGATATAACAGCTGGATGGCAGCGGCTAACATACTCATGGACAAGTAGATGAATAAGTGTCCGTAAATAATCGTCTGGCCGGCCGTTTGGATTTCCTTACTCACTTTGGTTTCAACATTTTCAAAGTACTGCCACCAGATGGCGATCACTAAGACGCTTGTAAACGCGACAAACAAAACGGAGGGCAGATCCCAGCTGTTGAACTGCAGCACGGCCAGAATACTGACCACCGATTCTCCTAAAAGAATGAGCGTAAATAAAGCGAAACGTTCAAATAAGTGAGGGGTATGTATAGGTGTTTTTACCAGATGTTTTCGCCCGACTAAGGGAAGTATAATATCGACGGCAATTCCCAAATACAGAACGGCATAACGGATCCACGAGTCAAAGAAAAGCGAACAGGAGGATATCAGAATTCCGATCAAAAAGTGGGTCCCCAAGTAAGAAGCGGTCGATTGCTGATGAGCGGCTTTGGATTTATGCACCAGCAGATATTGAATGGCGGTCAGCGCTCTCGAGCCTATATATCCGATAAAGAAGGGAATGTAGTATTGATCGAAATCGGGAGACAAGCTAGCTGTCATGATTAAAATAAAAAAGAGCTGCAAAATGCCCAATATTCGATGGATAAAGATATCTTGACCGAATCGGTTTACAAAAAGCGTTTGTCCTACCCATCCCCACCAGATCGGGATAAAAATCAGAACAAATTTGACTAAATATTCGATGGGAATAACTCCGTTTTCCGCATGCAGCAGAACATGAGTTGCTTTGGAGACTGCCGCGACAAAAAGAAGATCATAAAACAGCTCTAACCAGGTGACCTTTTTCTCAACCATACCCTTATAATCCCCCTACCGGATGCCTGTTCCTCAAAGATGATTTATTTATTATACCAACTTTCCAGCCGGGGTCTATAGGATTTAAGGCTTACCATATAAGGGCGGTCCGTTGTCAGGTCTATCCGACCCTGATGTTCCTGTTATCGGGGTGAACGTCCGCAGGCTCGCAGTCATTCATACGCAGCAAGATATATTCAATTTCCTCCAGAGGCATTTGCAGTTCCTGGCCAACCTCATAAAGTCCCTTATCCTGTGCGAGAAGCTCCCGCGCTCTATTTATTTTTCCGTCGAGCCAGTTATTTTCCTGCATCCAGCCTTTCACCAGAGTCAGCAGGCGGTCCCTGGTATCCTTATCCGCGTGCTTCTTGTATTTCGCAACCGACTCCGACAAATAATCGTACAACCGGATGCCCAGCGCCTCACGCTGCTCGTTCTTAGACATTCGCAGATACTGTTCATAAATTAGGCTGATGTCTAGTGCCAGCATATTATCCGAACTATCAAAACGTCTGAATGTTCTTCGTTCATAGCTTTCAGGCAGAACCCGAAATACTACAACGACAGCATACGGAAAATCCCATGCCCGGGCCGCTTCCTCCAAGGGCAGCAGTTCATCTCTCAATTGCCCCACGCACGTTCCATGTATATCTGCATAAAAGGAAAGTTCCATTCCTTCCTCCTTTTAGTACCGTTTTTGACCCGTCTAAAAAAGCCGCCGTTTTGCAAGCCTCATCTGCTGTCCGAATACGGCTCGCATCCTTTTGACACCAGCCACTGCCTTATAGCGGCAAACGCCTCTTGCGCCGGTGCGTCCTGTTCATACATGACGGCCACCTCCTGCTTGTTGGCATAATTAAATCTCACATAACCCCCAAGTGTCTGATAGAAGAGGTGACAAGAATAATCGGTTTCAACGGACAGATCCGGCGGAAAAGCAGCCCGGCACATTCCGGACAGATCCGGCAGCGAAAGCTGATCCAGTCCCGGCGGCAGCCGCAGAAAGAGATGGCTCCGAGTCCCCGTCCACGGTTCGTAATAAGCGGCCCTCTCCCGGCCGCATCCGTACACCTGACGATAGATTTCGTCCAGCACCGAAGCGTATGTCCTTTCATCTTCCTGCTCACGCGCCCGAAGAGAAACAGCCGTCACTTGTTCCCCGTGACGAGGCAGCCAGATCAGCCCGGCCGTCGGGGGATGCACCGCCAGAAAATCGCCGTCCACAGTCGTGCCGATAGCGACACACTCTCCGATCTGGCGCTCGGTAATCGGGCTGTCCGCGTCATGCTCCCACAACCCGTATTCGGCAAATGGCTTAAGCACCTCCGGGTCCGGCAGCTGGACATTCATCCAGCCGCTATAGGTCCCTTCGCCGAAGGAACGTAAAAACCGGAGATAGCCGGGTGGAAAACAAGCGGCCACTTCCTCCGCAATCGTTCGGTTGATGCCCTCAGGCAGCGGTTTAGGCCGGGATACCAGATACATGCATCTTTCCTCCTGTGTCATGATCTTTCAACCTTCATTACGACTTCATTATACTATATATTGGAACGGCTTCTATCCTCCCCCTTACAGTTTGCAGTCTGTTGAAAATGGCCTGCCTATCCATCCGGCCGCTCTTCCTGCCGCAAATGCAAAAGAACCTTCCACCCAAAAAGGATAGAAGGTTCTTTTTATAAGAAAATCAGCTGTACGCCAATTCTTTTTCAGCCAGACCAAGCGTCTGCGCAGTGGATGCAAGAATTTCCCGGAAGAGCTCGGGATTATTCAAGAGGGACAGGCCGTAAGAAGGAATCATTTCCTTGATTTTCGGCTCCCACTCTTGTATATGCTGCGGGAAGCATCTTGCCAGAATCTCAAGCATGACGTGAACGGCGGTGGAAGCCCCCGGAGAAGCGCCGAGCAGTGCGGCGATCGAACCGTCGGCGGCCGTAATAACCTCCGTACCGAATTGAAGGGTACCTTTGCCGCCGGCTTCCGTATCCTTGATCACCTGCACACGCTGGCCCGCTACGACGATATCCCAGTCCTCGCCTTTGGCGTTCGGGATAAACTCGCGCAATTCTTCCACGCGTTTTTCATTCGACAGCAGTACCTGCTCAATCAGGTATTTGGTCAATGCCATCTCTTTGACGCCGGCGGCTAACATCGTCAAGACATTATCCGGTTTCACCGACGTGATCAAGTCAAACATGGAACCGGTTTTCAAGAATTTAGGCGAGAAGCCGGCAAAAGGCCCGAACAGCAGAGACTTTTTGTTGTCGATATAGCGTGTATCCAAGTGCGGAACGGACATAGGCGGAGCTCCGACCTTTGCTTTGCCGTATACTTTGGCATGGTGCTGTTCGATCACTTCCGGATTGTTGCATACCATAAAGAGCCCGCTTACCGGGAATCCGCCGATATGTTTTCCTTCGGGAATGCCGGACTTCTGCAGCAGGTGCAGGCTTCCGCCGCCGCCACCGATAAAGACGAATTTCGCCGTATGGCGCTCGACGCTGCCGTTATCGAGGTTGCGTACTTTCAATTCCCACGATCCGTCGGCGGCACGTTTAATATTGTCCACGCTATGTTTGTAATGCATCTCCACATTCTGGGTCTGCAGGTACTCAAAAAGCATGCGCGTTAAAGCGCCAAAGTTGACATCCGTCCCTGAGTCGATTTTCGTAGCCGCGATCGGTTCACTTGAAGTACGGCCTTCCATAATAAGCGGAATCCATTCCATCAGTTTCTCCGGATCATCGGAAAATTCCATCCCTTGGAACAAAGGGTTGCTCGACATCGCTTCAAACCGCTTTTTCAGGAACGTAACATTCTCTTGCCCCTGTACCATGCTCATATGCGGAATCGGCATAATAAAGTCCTGCGGATTGCGGATCAGCTGTTTGTTTACAAGATAAGACCAGAACTGTCTGGAAAGCTGAAACTGTTCATTGATTTGAATCGCTTTGCTTATATCTACGGAACCGTCCGGTTTTTCGGAAGTATAATTAAGCTCGCACAGTGCGGAATGGCCTGTACCCGCGTTATTCCATTCGTTAGAGCTTTCTTCTCCTGCCTTTGCGAGTTTCTCGAACACTTTAATTTCCCATTCCGGCACTAGCTCTTTCAGTAACGATCCCAGAGTCGCGCTCATGACCCCGGCACCGATTAAGATAACGTCTGTTTTCATGATAACCTTCCTTATCCTCTATATTTATAAAAAAAGAGCAGGCACGCCTGCTTCGTATAGTAAAAAAGCAAGGCACCACCTAAGAACAAACCGATTCTGTCTCCACTATAACCCTATCTACTCTATTATAATTATTTTTACACTAAAATATCTACCATTAAGTACTTCCAAACGCCCTAAAAACAAAAAAAACCAAGTCCTTAACTCAGTTTATGCTGAATTGAGGAGTCTGGTTTGTGTTTTTTTGTGAAATCTTCTAGACTACCGTCTATTTCGGTCCTCTTGTTTTAGTTCGTCCGGCGCTTTTTCGATATCGGGGTCAGACTGCCGGCCGGCCGTCTCCGGATGAATATGTTTAAATAGTTTAAAAATATAGACTTATTTTCTTGGTTAAATTAATCTTGTTAGGTAGGATCATTTTTCCATTTCCGAATAAGGAAAGGGCCTCGCCTGGGGCATTGTCATTGGACGCCGTGTGCTTAAAGCTGAGAAGACTAGCGGAAAACAGTTAACGAAAGGTGAGATAAACGATGGGATCTTGGGGTACGGCATCACTGGAAAGTGACGAAGGACTGGACGTTCTTCATGCGTTAACGGAATACACAGCGGAGCGTAAATCGGTCAAGTTAAAAGAGCTGATCACTCATTTCAGGGAAATCGGATTCCTTGCGGAGGACCCTGAAGAGGAAGATTTCCTTTACGATAATACGGCCATCGCTCTGGCTGAAATCGTATGCGCCTATATCGAAGACGGAAAGACGAAGTACGAGCAGCTGAACGGCCTGAACGAGATTGTCCTGGAGACAGAGGATCTGCGCGAATTAAAGCAGCTGGTTCAGCAGGTGCTCGATAATAAAGGCGGCGACCGCGAGCTGTATGAACTGAGAGACGGAGATTCCGACTGGACCGTACATATGGAGCATGTGGTCCGTACTTTGTCGGGTCGGCTGTAAATGCCGGACACCGCCGCTTAACACGGCCGGCGGCATCCTATCAAGCCTCATCATGCAACCTTTTGCGATGGCCGCCAGTGGAAAGGTATTCTACTGCTTTCCATTCATAACAAGCTCATATTTCTTGAAAATCCACGAAGCCGCCAGTTCATTTGCCGCATTTTCGCTTATGCGCACAGGCGGCTTTTGCTTTTGCTCTTGCCCGGCAGCCGCTTCACGGACTGAATAACGAAGCGGCTTCGTGATTTTTTTCGTATAGCTTGCCAGTTCCTCAAAAAACGCATAAGTTAACGGCCGGTGTTCCCGGATATCTTCATACACATAATACTTGCCTTTTTCATCCTCCCGATTGATTTGGAAGCCTTTGGGAAGCGAAAGCATGATATACGGCAGTTCATCTTCCGCCCACTGACCGTGATAAGGAAACCCGACTCCTTCATTTTTTACAAAGAATCCGGAGCTTTCATTACCCCTAGCAATAGAAATGGAGTATACGAAGAAAGGGTGGTAATCGGGCCTTTCCTGCGCCGTAAAATACCGGTAAAACGCTGTATAAGCCTCGTATACCTGATTCTGGTCGTGTTTGGTCTGAGCGTAATTACTAAGTTGAAACTGCGTTTCTTTTGGGTTAAAGAGCTCCAAGATATTTTTAAATTCCTCCGGTGTTACAAAAAATTTCAGCTTATAAAATCCGCTGTGTTTCAATCGATCCATTTATCTCACCGCCAAATATAGACTGGGGATACAAGCCAGAGTTTGGCCTCCCCGCATCTAATAATGTCTGCTACCTATATTCCACACGGCCCCGCGTCCTCCTGTCTTCCTCAGAACATTATTTTATACGGTTCCCGGTCGTTCTAGCGGCATAATTAGAATAAAAACCCCTTGCTATAAAGCAGGGGGTCCATTTCATGATAAAAGGTTTTGGCATATGCCTTACTTGAGCCTTATCAGGGCCTTAGGCGATATCTATACGTGGCCTTCTTATCAAGAAGACTCTCACACTTTACTTTTTCTCCCATATACAAAGTATAACGTAATAGCGGACATAATCATCAATATGACGGAGTAGACCAACGTTAACGCTTTGGTGTCGGCCAGAGCCTGTGCATCCGTACTGTTCTTGATCACGATACCGAGAGGCTGGTAGAGAGGATGATAGAGAAATACGGTAAGATCGTAATCCGCCAAAATACCGTTGAAATTCAGCGCAAGGATGGCCAGCGTTGACGGGAGTATAATGGGCAGCAGTACTTTGGTGAATGTATAGAAAGACTTCGCGCCCAAATTTTTCGCCGCATCTTCAAGGTTGCTGTCCAGACTGAAGAAGGACGCTTTGACCATCCGGAGAGTGAACGGTATGTGCACGATGACATAGGCAAGAAACAGCATCCAGGCTGACCCCACCAATATGTAATTCCCGATAATCAGTCTTGGCGTGTTAAAGGTTACGATGAGCCCGATTGCGATCAAAGTCGACGGCAGCATCCACGGGATCAGCAGCGCGTACTCCAGAGCCGTTGTCCACTTGTTCTTGTATTTATGCAAAATGCGCGATGCCGCCAAGGCCAGAGCCACAACGGTTACCGATGCCGCAGCGGCATACACAATGCTGACAAGGTAAGGTTTGAACGCGGACATGTTGGAGAACACATTTATATAATTGCTCAAGGAGAAGCTGTGAAAACTCAACGTGGCCGTTGATATGCTGTGTGCATCCGTAAAGGAAAAGACGATGATGAGCACGACCGGAATGATATAAAGGAGAAACAGGAAGTACGCCAGAATATGCGCGGCAATATTTCCGAGCTTATTGTTGATCTTCTGCTTAACCAGCTCCGACTTGACTTTGGAAACGGACATGAAGTTGCCTTTTCGTTCAAATCGGATCATAAAGGTCAGCAGAATTAAAGTAGCCAAGCCCAGAATGAGGGCCAGCAGCGCGGCTAAATCTTTGGAGGACGAGCTGTTCGAGAACGTTAAGATCATCGGTGTGATCGTTTGAAACTCCACTCCGCCCAAGATCAGAGGAGCGGACGTTGCTGCGAGTCCCGTCAGGAAGATCAAGATGGTCAGCGCAAACATCGTGGGCTTCAAGACCGGGAGAACGACTCTCCACAGGATATAAAAGGTCGATGCCCCCATATTTTTTGCCGCTTCTACGGTTTGAAAATCAATTTTGCGAACGGCATTGCTTAGAAACAGGACGTGGTTGGAAGTGCAGGCGAACGTCATGACGAACAGAACGGCCCAGTAGCCGTGAAACCATGTCGTATCAAAGGAAGGAAACAGATTGACCAACAGCTTGGTCATGAAACCCGTTTCGCCGTATACGAATTTGTACCCCGATACCAATACGACGCCGCTGTAGATCAGAGTTGTAAAATAGCCAAGCCTTAAAATCTTCGCACCTTTAATATCGAAATACTCCGAGATCAGAACCAGAGTAACGCCGACGATGTTTACCGTAAAAACAAGGGATACGGCCAGAATAAAACTGTTATATAAGCTCCTCATCGCACGTTCGGATGACAACAGCTTCTCCGCCGCTTCGAACGAAAATTTGCCGCCCTTAAAAAAGATTTCATAATAGGTGTTCAGGTTAGGATAAATCAGAAAGGCTATCACAAACCAGGCTATCACAGCGTAAAAAACGAATGCGGTCGGATTGATGGCTGCCAGCCTTTTCTTAAATTTCTCTGTGTTCAACACACTTCCTCCTTCCCTTAGTACTGCAGAATATCGCCGATACGGATATACATATCAATATCGTCGCCGACTTTATTGGGAGCAAACCCGCTTTCTTTCTCGATGGTCTTGATGAATCCCCCTCCGGCCGCCTCTATTACATATTTGCTGTACAGCCCATAAAACTCCTGATCTACGATTTTGCCTTTCATTTGTACGGCTTCCGCAGCGGGCAGGGGCAGCAGGCTCACTTTTTCGTTGCGGATATAGGCAATTTTGTTAGGGTCGATGAAATCCTTCAATCGGCTGTTTCGAATAATCAGCGGGTCGATCCTGTTGATATCGCCTATAAAGTTACAGACGAACTCCGTTTTGGACTGATTGTATACTTCTTGGGGGCTGCCGACTTGCTCGACGATCCCGTTATTGAAGACAGCGATGCGATCCGACAAGGTCAGCGCTTCTTCTTGATCGTGCGTGACATAGATCGTGGTGATCCCGAACTTCTTCTGAAGATTTTTTAACTCATTTCGCAATTGCACCCTCAGCTTGGCGTCCAAATTGGACAAAGGCTCGTCCAGCGCCAGAATACTCGGCTTTAGAACCAGCGCTCTGGCAATCGCTACGCGCTGCTGCTGGCCGCCGGACAATTCCGACACTTTCTTAAAAAGCTGGTCTTCCTTCAGATCCACCTTCTGCGCAATGTCCCTCACTTCCCGGTCTATATCGGCCTTGGAAGCCTTCTTGACACGCATGCCGAAAGCGAGATTATCATAAACATTCATAGTCGGAAACAGGGCATAGCTCTGGAACACCATGCTGATTCCTCTTTTTTCGATAGGCACATGGGTAATATCTCTGCCGTCGAGCATAATGTGTCCGCTCGTGGGTTTAATAAATCCGACGAGGCTGCGCAGAATCGTAGTTTTTCCACACCCCGACGGACCGAGAAAGGTGAAGAACTCGCCTTCTTTTATTTGCAGATTGAGGTTTTTGATGGCGTGGAAATGACCGAATTTAATTTGAATTTCATTAAATGTTATCATAGTTACCCCTATCCTTATTTTCTTAAAGAATAACTGCATATTGGCCCCCCAATATGCAGTCTGTCGTTCATCCCGCTCTGTTTATTTCATGATCTGCAATTCGATTTTCTCTACCCACTTTCCGATGTTGCCGGCAATAAAGCCCCAGTCCATAGGCTGTGCTTTTAAATTGGCATATAAGGCCTTCACGGACTCGTTAGCCTTTGCGGCAGCCTGGGTATTCGCGGGCATGGAATTGAATTTAGAGGCAAATTCCCCTTGGACTTCGGCAGTTCCTATCCACTCGACGAACCGTTCTGCCGTTGCTTTCTTCTTCGTACCGTTAATGATAGCCGCATGTTCCACAATCATAGGCACGCCGATTTGCGGACTTACGATGCCTGCTTTCACTTTATACTGTTCTTCCTTCTTGCTTAGTGTGCCGGAAACCACCGCCCCAAGCGGCGTCTTGCCGCTTGCCAGATTGGCATAGAAGTCTTCCCCTTCTACCGCGCGCACTCCGTTGTCAAACAATTGCTTAACTTCATTCCAGCCTTCTTTGGAAATGCCGAGTTCACCGTTCGGATCCTGGTAGCGGGTCAGAATGCCCGCCACTACGAGCTGCGGCGTAATTTGGCCCAGCAGGGTTGGAGCTTCATATTTGCCTTTAAACGCATCAATTTTATAGAGCTCCGTCCAATCCTTCGGTGCAGTTTCGGCCGTGAATTTATCCGGATTGTAGCTGAGCAGAATAGCCTGCTTCACTAGTCCGTGATAAAAACCGTCCGGATCGTTTAAGCCCGGCTCCACATCTCCGGCCCATTTCGGAACATACTTGGACAGAACATTTTCTTTCTTCAAATTTTCATAAAGCATGTTGTTCAAGCCGAACACAACGTCCGCGATCGGATTGTTCTTCTCGGCAATCAACCGGTTGGTTAAATTGGCACCGCCTGCGCCGACAAGCTCAATCTCAAAGCCGGCGCTTTTCGCTTTGTCAACCAGCCATTCGCCGCGGCCGTCCGAATTCGCGTTTGTATAAACAATGAGCTTATCGTTCTTAACCGGTGCGGACGAGGCATTGGCCGATGGGGCAGTCCCCTCCGCATTCCCGTTGTTATTGCTTCCACCGCAAGCAGTTACCGCCAGACACAGGATCGTTAACAAAGATGCACTTATCATTTTCTTGAACATTCTGATTCACACTCCCTATTCATGTAGTTGGAATTTTTATAAAACGATAGTATTTCATAGGCCCCGTCTGTATGGCTAGATGTGCAGGATCATTCCGTCATAGGCCACCACGACCCCGGTTGGTTTGAATATATCTTCAAATTCATCGTGAAGCAGTTTGGAATTATGGCTGAAGTGCGTGACGATGATGCGTCCTTCTTCTTTTAAAATCTGCTCGCTCCGAAACTCACGCTGGGCCTCCAATACCGTCTCGATACACATATGATTGCGATCGCGGGATTTCCCGGTGTATCCGTGCGTGCAGTCGAGTATGGCTCCGTCCAGGTTTCTTCCCTTTAACCACGCCCACGTAGCTTCCGGGAACCAGCCCGAATCGTGCCCGTACAGCAGGCTTTTGCCCTCCTTCTCAATCACGTACAACAAGCAGGTTTCCATCTTGTCATGGTCCGCCAGCAGGGGAGTAACCCTCGCATCGCCTACCGTTATCGTCTCAAACGGCCGAAGGAGATGAAAGGCAAACCGCTCCCCTTCAAATCGGCCGATGGCAGCACGCGTATGATGCATCACGGCATCGTTCCCGTAAATATGCAACGGATACGGAAGGTTGTGAGCGATTCCCGCTCTGCGGCATTCCAAATCATAAGCGTTATAATGATCCGAGTGCGTATGGGTGACGAGCAGGTGCTCGATGGCGCCCAAATCAATGTTGTCGCGAAGCGCCTGCATATAAGAATCGGGGCCATAGTCGAATTTGATCACATCGTCAATGATGGCCGAGCTTCGTGTACGGATGTTTCTTCCTCCGAGCTCCCGTGCTTTGAGGCAATATTCACAGCGGCAAAATGCATTCGGAAAGCCCTCTGCGGCCGCTGTTCCCAGAAAATGAATTTTCATATAAACTCCTTCTGTCAATCCTAAAGAACGGATTTCCTCTCTACGATCGTCGTTTGAATTTTGATGGTAATCTGTTTCTCAAGAGAATGTTTGACCCTCTTCATAAGAAGATTAAATGCCGATTGGGCAAGCTGCTCGGTATCCTGTCTGACCGTTGTAAGAGGAATCGGAGTCAAAGCCGATAATTGGATATCGGAGAACCCGACAATAGAAAGCTTTTCAGGGACGGGAATCTCCATACGCAAAGCTGTATACAAGGTTGAGATGGCAACATGATCATCCCCGCACATAACGGCTGTCATCTGCGGATTCTCATGAATAAACCGTTCCTGTTCCGGGTCTCCCTCGTTGATATTGCTCGGATTGCAAGGGACGCTTCTAAAATGAATAGATTGGTTTTTGACCGGAATCGCATGATCAAGCAGCGCCTGGATATAACCTTGATACCGCTCTTCCCGGCTCGTGATATTATCCAGCGAGTTCGACGTGTATCCGATTTCCCTGTGTCCCTTCCCGATCAGATACTTGGTCATCTGGTAAGAGCCCAGATAATGATCGTGATACACGCAATCAATCTGAACCTCGTGAAAAATGCGGTCGATAATAACAATCGGAAATTGCATCAATTTTAATCTCAGCACTTGGTCACTGCACGTCTTGCGCCCTTGGGGAAATAGAATGATGCCGCTTATTCCCCCATCCACAAGCCTCTGCAGGCAGCGGTCCTCATCCTCTTTATTCCGGCTGATTTTCAGAATAAGATCGCAATCGTGCTTTCGTGCTTCGTTCTCGGCTGCGGCAATGATTCTTGAAGTGTAGTCAGATAGATGGGGCACGATGAGAGCCATCTGATTACTCTGTTTCTTTTCTTCTGGAAGCGCTTTCTTTTCTGCTGGCAGCAGTCCGCTTTCAGGCACGCCGTCCTGTTTTCCGGAGAGAAAGGTCCCTCTTCTCGGCAAACGGTACACCAGCCCCTTCTCGGCCAGCTGTTCCAGCGCCAGCTTGCTCGTCATCCGGCTTACGCCGAACAGCTTCGCGAGCTCTCCTTCCGAAGGGACGGGATCATGCGGTTGAAGCCTGCGGCTCTGGATAATCTCCAGGACCTTATCGGCAATTTGCAGATACAGCAGATTCGGTTTCTTGGTCGCCTGTACATGTTTCATGTAAGGTGTTCCCTGGCCAATGACTTCTCTCTGTCGGCATATTTATCCATAGATGTCGGACTTTCCCCTTCCTGAGTTATTGGGCGTCGTTTTACTTGTCTCCCTTGCTCCCTGACGCTTAATTACAGGTGATCTAAATTGAGCTTACTTAATGTCACTGACATATTCAATGACATACGTATTAAAAATATGTAAATACAGCTTTTTTCAACATAATTTCTTGATAGATCGATGATTTCTATATCAGTGGAACCCTTATTTTCATAATCTGATATTTGTAAAATCGGCTTTTAGGCATACAAAAGGGCCGCCCTTACCCGTCATCTCAAATGACCGGAGGACAGCCCTTTCTCGGTACAGCCAGCCTTGCTTTCCCGGTTAGCTATAGCCAAATCCTGAATTGTGTGCCGAACCTTTTTGCAGTTACCTCTGCTTTATTCGGGCTCATCAAAATGGCTGATCAACGCCAACGCCTCTTCATGATGGGGCTCAAGTTCCAACAGTTTTCTCGTATAACTCACTGCATCTTCCACTAATTCTAATTCGAAACAACAAATGGCCAGACAATAAAAAACGGTGGATACGACCTCATCCTGCTCTTGTTGTACCGAAATTTCCAAATACCGTTTGGAATGCTCATACATGTCCATCTCAAACAGGATCAATCCGGCATCAAGCGCGAGATCATAACGCTGCTCCATGACGTAATACGATGACCACATCAGCTCTATGCCTCTCAGCAAATCCAGCTTTTCTTCATCGTCCGCATCCGGTAACAGACTGGAGATCTGCTTCGCGCTCTGAATGAAAAATTCCGCATCATATCCGCCCAGACGCCAGAAGCTTAAGATTTGCTCCAGCCTTATGCTTTCCAGATTCCGGTCTACCCAACCCTTCATACTAAAAAACTCATCCGGACCAAAGCGTTCGATGCACCGGCGGTAAGCCAATCTCATATTTGCATAGTCCGTCGGTTTGTCCAAATGGAGGATACAACCGATATTTATATTTTTATAATGGTGGGGAGGAAATAACGCCTCGGCTCCTCTTTGTTCAAAAACATGTATGAACGCATGGTAGTTGGCCGTTAAAGAAAAACTGCCATGCAAGACCAACTCCGGCGGTTCCGCGAATTTCCAGTTATCCAGCAGATGATCTCCTTTGTCTGCCGTTATCAATAGAAAGCCTGCCTGAGATAATGAGTTCAAACGTTGTAAACAAGTTAATCCCGCGGCCGGAAATAAAATATGGGAATCCTCCAGCTGTTCCTGATAAAGGGAGATGACATCGCGGTAAGGATAAGTTTCTTGTTCGTACTCGGGGGCCCGCCGATGCTCATAGTGTAAAGTGATTTGATTTAACCATTCCGACGGTTTAAGGGAATCCTTATGTTCGGGATACTCGACATCGACATCGGCCTCATAAATCTGCCCCTCGCTCACATAAATCAACTCTTGCGGGATGCCGTCAAAAAAGTAGTTGGCCACAATGATTAACGGCTGTTTTAAATCTCCTTTGTCAATGGTGTCACCCGACACAACGAGGTTCAGCACCGTACCATGGACAGCGTCAAACTGCGCAAAATCGAGCAATCCCTCGGTTATGAAAGATTGCAGGGCGGGATGCTCCTTCCAAGCCAGAACATTGCTCATCGCCAAATCCGTCATGACATAGCGGAACGGGGGCAGCGGTATTCCCGCGTAGTCTCTCATCTGACACAACTCATACAGCACATGGTAAGCGAAACGTCCGGCTCCGGCTCCAAGCTCTACAATTGTAACCGGCTCCGAACCATACCCCTTATTCGCCCGGTCTTGAAGAAATCCAAAGATCATTTCCGCATAGGCGGCTCCGATCATCGGATTACTCGTTATGTATTGAGGAACCTGGTCATTGTTCCAGGCCTTCGTTCCCGCTTCTTCATAATATTTCCGCTGGATATTCCATATAGGCGCTTCACTGAAGCGGTACCGCTCTTTCTTATTATCTGTCATTTCATCGTTCCTGCTCTCTGGAAGTCATTGAATTGCCTCTACGTATAACTTACATCAATAAGTCCTTTTTTTATACACCTTGTATCAAAACCCTGGCTATTGCCCGTTCGCGTATGCTCACGGCATCTTCTCCGCCGCTGTTATTCAGGGTAGCACTCATTGTGTTGTCTGTACGTTATTTTTTTTGCCTTCCGGTATTTATGTTACTATTAACTGAACTTATAAAAAAGAGTTGAAATCCGCATTGCTCTTACGCGCCTAAACTTCACCGGTGAAACGGGGGTTATCATTTTGAGTAAAAAGCCATTCATTACAAGGTGGGATGACGAGCAGCTCGCTGAAGCGAACCGGTCCTTGGCCGCCGTTACAGGCAAACAAAACCTGCACAAAAAAGAACGGCCCTTCCCTTCCTCCCCCTTCGGTCAGACAGCTGCCGGATTGGAGGACTTTCGGGGAGTCGAACTCACAGAGACGATTCAGTACCTGACGGTACAGGGCGTCGATCTGTCTTATGCCCGCTTCGTGGAGGCCGCAAGTCTGAACACCTCGACATTTACAAATTGCTGTTTTAACATGGTAAAACTGGATAGCCGGTATGTGACACGTGAATTCAGCGGCTGCTCGTTTCGGGGAGCCAAGCTGAACAATGCCAGGATCAGCGAACGGTTTGAGGACTGTGATTTTACGGGAAGTAATTTAAGCAAAGCTATAGCAAACGACGTGTCGTTTATACGATGCCGTTTTTCCGATGTTAATTTTCGCGGCGCCATGTTTATGCATTGCCGGTTTGAGGAATGCAGCTTCGAAGGGGCTGTTTTTCATAACGGCTCGTTAGCCGGAAGCCGTTTTACGGGAGAGACCGGCCTGCTTCCGGTTTGGGGGAATACGATTCTCGATGGTGTGAGGATCAATGGGGAGAAGCTGACATAACCGCCGGAAACGGGGGCAAATGAGACGAACGCAAGCTCCAACCTCCTGCTTCGGGTACCGGCTCCAGCCTGCCGCGGTCTGAATAGTTCATCCCGGATTCTTTTTGGCGAACACGTACACAGACACAAAAAATCCCGGTTGTCCGGGATTTTCCGCTAGGTGTTCAAGAGAGGCTTGAACATGTATAGGGGGCCGCTTTAATCGCGGGCTGCCTTCTTGTATTGCAAGGGACGGATAAGCTCCCGCACTTTGCCGGTTTGCCTGCGGAACTCCGCAACCGGAGTCCTTGCAGGCAAAGGGCGATGCCGCCGTATCTTTTTAGTGCTTCACAATCTTGGGAGCCAGTCCCTTCTTCGCTCTTGAGCGGTTAAACAGATACGTGTACAACTTGATATATTGCCCGACGAGGATGGCGTTAAGTATCGTCCCCTCGCGAATGAACATGATTTTATGCAGGAAAATCAAACCGATACACGCCGCAAGCAGGAGCAGGGAGCAGTCAAAAACGGTTTTAATGTTGCCCCACTTCTTACCGGTTCTTTTGAAAACCGTGTTAACAAACATGTCGATAGGCATAAGGACCAGGTTCGCCTGAATCATCATGAAGAGACCGAGAGCCAAAGCTGCGTCTCCGAAAACGAGAAGCATTAGCTTTGTATAATACACGTCCAATTTAATAAAGCTGGTGAGCTGCAAATTAAAATCCAGGAAAAAAGCCAGGGCCAAGGCCGGAATCAGGGAAGCAAAGTTCTTTAACTTAAAATCCTTCGGTAAAACCAGATAAGTCAACAGCAGCATGAAGAGTTCCAGAATAAAATTATAAGTACCCTGGCTCAGGTTAGGCTGGATGACCGTCATTACCCGGGTAAGACTGCTTTGGGGCGAGATCCCGATACCGGCTCTTATTGCAAGGCTGACGCCTAAAGTCAGGATATAAATGCCGATTAAGTACAAGATCCAGCGCCTGGTCAAACTGTTGCCTTGCAGCTCTGCGGGTGCCGTATTGGTTGGTTGCATATACCTTCCCTCTTCCTACATGTTTTTTGGTGATCCCGGCTTGCCTGGTCGAACTATTATCTCAGTAACGGAAGCGCTTACACAATATAAAAATCACAGCGGTTTACTCTTGAGCTCATCCCGTCCCCCGGAGAATGCCTCGTCGGCATCCTCGCGTTAGGACATCGGTTCGCCTCTCGATCAAAAACCTCGCTGAACTTCGAATCCTTTCTCTGCTACTCCATGAAGCGGAAGCGGTGCAGGGAAATAAACAGGCTCAGGAGCTTGTTCACGACCGGCTCGCCTTCATTACGGTTGCCGAATTCCTCCAAGGCAGCATCGATCGCATCTGCGCTGGACGTTAGTTCGTTCACGGTCATATCGGCCATCACCCCGTAAATTTCGAGAGGCATGACGGCTTTACTGATTTTGTTCTCCGTTACGATGCAAGCTCCCGAGTACTGATCCACCTCTTTGGCACAGCAGCACATTTCTTCGCTGTCCTGTCCGACAACGACAAAGTATGGCTTCGGAGCCGGCCAGAAAGTGGCGACCGCGCCGCGCTCTATGGACACGCCTTTGAACAGACCGTTGACTACGTGCCGTTTTCCATTGGCATAGCGCTGAATGACCGACAGGCGGCTGTACTTCTCTCCTTCATACTCCGGAATAACTTTGCCGTCTTTCAGCGGAACCCATACTTCATGATAGAATTTGGCATGGCCGCGGCCGTAGACGTCAAATAAATACACTTTTGCCTGCGTCCCGTCTTCCGATATTTCCAGGGGCACGATATCGAGCTGCTCCGGTGACAGGTCATCCAGTCCAGGCTTCCCTTTCGTGCGCATCGAAGAGTAGTCGATATCCGCGTTTTTAAGCATTTTTTTATCCTTCGCGATCAGTTCGCCGTCTTTAAACACATAGAGAGGATTTATTTTAGACAGGCTGTCGGTCAAGACGATATCCGCAAAGCGTCCGGGCGTCAAGGATCCGATCTGATCCTCCATATGGAACGATTTTGCCGTATTGTAGGAAGCCATTTTGATGGCCTTGATAGGAGGAATGCCCATTTCGGTACAGAGGGAGATAATCCAGTCCATATGTCCCATCTTTAACAGCCGTTCGATGGAAATATTGTCCGTGCACAGCATAAAGTTATCCGTCGGGAACTTGCGGTCCACAATCGACCTAAGCAGGGTTTTGATCACTTCGCTGCTGCCTACGCCGAACTTGATTTGAGTGGCCAGGCCGTAGCGGATGCTTTTCTCAATATCGTCCCCCGTCCAGACGTCGTGATTATTCGAAACGCCGATCGCAGGCAAATAGTTCAAGATCATGTCGGAAAGAGCGGTCACTCCCCAATGCCCGTTCATAAAACCGCCTTTTTCCCTGATCCATGCGGCTTTGCGGAAATCGTCCTCGTCGCCCGAGCTGTAGGTGAAGTGCTCAAACTCACCCAGACCGATTACCGGCTCCATGTCCAGGACTGCTTTTGTGACTTCGGCGGCCGTTTTTTTACCCGGTGCAAACGCATACAACCGATAAGGCAGCTTGTCGTAATCTTTGAACAAATCCCGAGCCGCTTGAATGCCGTTATCGCCCGCCGCGCTAAGAAGATCCAGGCATTCCGCATAGATCGTTGTAGTTCCGCACGGAACCATCGCCTCCGCCAGCGCCGTCGGATTTGCTAGCTGAGATTCAAAATGAAGGTGCGCATCAATCAGACCGGGAATGGCGTACAGCCCTTGTCCGTCGAAAATTTCTTTTACTCGAATCAGAGACTCGTCCGGGTTAAGTGCGACGATGCGTTTATCATAGACCAAGATAGAACCCTGGTAGACCGTTTCGCCATGCACATCCAGAATGTTCAGGTTTTTCAGAAGGAGATCGGCTTCTTCTTTGCCGTTTAAAACATCAAAAATGGCATGAACTTTAGCAAGATGATTGACTTCCGTTTGTTTCATAGGTTCGTTCTCCTTTGTAAAAAGAAATGTATAAGCAGAGCTGGGCTCAAGACTTATCCGGACTCAATAACCGTTTCACAACAAGTTAGTTAATCGATTAACTAATTGGGTTTAAAAAAACGATCTTGCAGACTTGCAAAAAAGTTAAGTTAATCGTTTAACTAAATGGGTAGAAGAACGCTCCACTCTAAAATACGAAACCGGCTTTTTCCGCTTACGCGGCTGCCCGATTCGGCTCCTGCCGTTTCCATAAATCAGGTAGAGTTTCGTTCGATAATCAAAGGCTCCAAAACCGTTACCGGTTCAATTTCCTGTTTCCGGATCTGGCCTAAAATCATTTCCGCGCTTCTGACGCCCAGTTCCCGGTTCTGCAAATCCACACAACTAAGCTCCGGCGTAGAGATTTCAGACATCAGGGAATTCCCGAGACTTAATACCGCCATATCCTGCACAATCCGGATATCGGATTTGTTTAAAGCCTTGGTCAAATAAATCGCGCTCAATTCATTCAGTACAAAAACGCCGTCAATCTTATTCTCAAGGAGCGTGGAGACGCAATTGTCAGGCAAATCCCTGCCCTCTTCAATGACCATGATCACCGGTTCGCATGCCCCGTCTCCGGCTTGTCTAAACCCCTCGATAAAGTAATCAAGCAGCGGGTTCGGCAAATGCTTATGAACGATAGCCAGCTTACTTTTTCCTTTTGAGAAAAGATGCTCCGCACCTAGTTTCCCTGCCTTTACCAGATCCGGGTATACCAGCGGAAAACCTTTATAAGGAATGCATCTGTTCGCATACACAACGGGAATTTCCCATTCGAGAACACTCTGAATGCTTTCTTGAAAAGACTTATCCGAAAATAATCCGATAAAGATGATTCCCGCTATCATATTCTCACGCATGAGCTGAAGAATGTCCTCTTCATTCATATTCTGATTGTCTACTTCATAGACAAAAAGATTGTAATGATGACTGCTTAACGTTTGACTGATCCCGGAGGTTATCTCGGAGTAGTACAGATTGTTAATCTTGGGCAAAATGACGGCAACATTAGAAGTTTCATTACGTTTGAGCGCTTTGGCCACTACATTGGGTATATATCCAAGCTCTTTGATGGCCTGCTGAATCCGGGCTTCCGTCGTTTTTTTAACCACGATATTGGAATTTAAATATCTCGAAACCGTACAGGCGCTCACATTCGCATGCTTGGCAATATCCTTTAGAGTTGCCATACAACCTCCCCCCTTAGCAGTTGGTAACGCTTTCGTTAATCGTTTAACTTATTTGAAAACATAGTACCACGGAGAAATGAATTTGACAACAACATTCTGTCTGCTTGTCCCGGACGCCTGCATGACTTGTAAAATTACGGGCAGCCTCAAACGGTTTTCTTTGCCGCCGGCAACGAATTCAACGCAATTTTATTTGATCTATACTGCAGCAAAAAATAAGCTTCCCCTAAATTAATTACGGGGAAGCTTATCTCTCGATCCGTTACATTTTAAGGTATTTCAGCAAAGATACGATCATGGTCACCGATTCGGCCCTCGTAGCCGTGGCTGCCGGTTCGAATTTATTGTCACCCATTCCCTGAACGAGTCCCGCTTTAGCCGCCGCCGCGACATAAGGAGCTCCCCACGCAGGAATCTTGTCCGAATCCGAGAAGGCAGGTTGAGCACTCGGATCAACGGCGATTTTAGAAGCGCGAACGATTAGAGTAACCAACTCCAGCCGGGAAAGTGATTGATTCGGCCGGAGTGTATGGTCCGAAAACCCGTCAATTAACCCTGCACTCACAGCCTGAGAAACGTATGCCTGCGCCCACTCCGGAACTGTGTCCGCATCCGCAAAAGCGACTTCCGTCCCTGTGTTTTTCAATTGAAGCGCCCTGGCAAGCATCGAGATAATCTCAACGCGGTTAATTTGCTTATCCGGCTTGAACGAACCATCGTCGTATCCCGCGATAAATCCTTTTTCAAGCGCTTGGACAATGACGGAATAAGCCCAATGATCTTTAATATCCGTTAATTGCACTTGCGGCTTCGGTACCGGTTTTCCCCCGCCTGCATTAGTGTTCCCGTTACTGCCGTTATTGCCGTTATTGCCACTGTTACCGTTATTGCCATTGCTGCCATTACCGCTGCTGCCATTGTTGCCGACATTGCCGCCGCTGCCGTTGTTTCCGCTGCTGTTGTTGTCGTTACCACTGTTACCGCTGCCGCTGTTGCCGCCGTTACCGGTATTTCCATAAGCAGCGATAACTTCATCCGAGCTGTACTTGCCGCTCAAAGCCTTAATAGCAAATCGATATGTCTTGGACGGGTCAAGATTAGTCAAAGCATACGTCGCAGAGCTTACCGTCGGAACAACACTTGCGTTCCAGTTTGCTCCCAATTGGTCATTTTTTTCATAGATCCGGTAAGCCGTCGGCGCCGGCCCGCCTTGCGGAGCATTCCACGTGAGCGTGGACTGCCCGTTTTGAATGGTACTCATCCGGGCGTCTCTAACCGGGTTAGGTTTGGCACCCGTTTTTTGAACACTGAATTGATCGTACAGATCCGTCGTTCCCGTCTCCGTCGTCGTATACACTTGGAACGACATCGAATTATCCGTGACCGTTATACCCGTGAACATTTCTTTGCCGGGCTGCCCATACTTAGCGGCAAAAGGGAACGGTCCCGCTTTTGGCGTATAACGCTTATCTCCCGCCGCATTGCTCACCAGATACAAGGTCCCTTTCGGGTTGATTATCTGGTTATTCTCGTTGGTCGATGTCTTCTCCGGCACGTTATCAAACATCGGATACGTTCTCGTATAGGTGTGATCATGTCCGCTAAGCACGACATCGATACCCAATTCATCGAACAGAGCCGTCAGCTTTTTACGGAAGAACAGGACATCGCTGTCGTTCGTGTGACTCGCCACGGAGTACGGCGATTTATGGAACATTACGACTTTCCACTTCTTGTCCGTTTTGGCCGCTTCCGCACGTAACCATTCTTCTTGTTTCTTGTAGACGGTATCGATGCCTTTGGCTTCGTTATACTCGGTGTTAATCACCATAAAGTGAGCGGGACCGTAATCGAATGAGTAAACCGATCCGTCCGGCTTCGCTTCCGTGTTTGAAGTGTTGGGCAAATTGAAATGATACGTGAAATTATTGTTTGCCTTACTCTCATGATTACCGAGTGCCGGTACGACCGGCAGCTTGGAGAAGATATCCTTCGGCTGGTTCAGCAGCCACATCCATTGGTTTTCGATATCCCCGTTGTCGACGAGGTCGCCTGTGATGGTTACGAACTTGGAAGTCGGGAACTTGTTAAGGGCTTCCTCTAAAGTGTGCTTCCATGTGACGTATTCACTTTCCGTCGTCCCTTGAGGATCCGTTGTATACAGGAATGTAAACGAATCTCCGGACCCCTCCGTGGCAAAGCTGCGAATGTCGCTCCAATGTCCGTCTTGTCCGTCACCGATCCGGTAGCTGTAAGCCGTTCCCGGCTTGAGACCGGACGCCGTTACCTTATGGCTGGCATAAGTCGTGAGCTTGCCTGAACCCTTGTCCGTACTGGACTGGTAGACGCTGACCGGCAGTGCCGTTCCCTCGAACGTTTGTGCCGTACCGGACGGGAACGCGCCGTTGACGACTTTACCGGATTCCGCAATCTCCAGCTTAGTGCCCGTTATGCTGGGATCCGTATACCAGGCGAATCCTTGCGATGTCTTCGGATCACCGTTAAACGTCAAGGCGACGGCGGACGGAACGACGGGACCTTTAATTGCCCCTCCGCCTGAAGGCGTCTCCTCCGGATTCGCGACGAGTTTCATGTCCCAGTAGAGATCCGAGCTGCTGTCACTGCGCTGATGGACTTCCGCCGCCAGCACGTTGACACCGTTATGTAACACTCCATCTAGCACGGCCGTTAAATCCACCGTTTCTGTCGCGGGCTCGTTGATCGTGGCGGAGCTGAGCGTTTGAAAATTCGGTTCGCCATCCGGCATATTAAAACGGTAAACTTCCTTGCCGTTGACATAGAGGACGGCCCCGTCATCGATGCCGAACGTGCCTGCGATTTTCTTATAATCGTCGAGATTCTTCACGTCTATCGTGGTGCGGAAGTAGGAAGTCCGATACTTCATACTGGCGTTATTCCCGTAGCTGATCGGCTGCTTAACGCTGCCGAATGTGTCTGTCGCCTTTCCTGCGGGATAACCGAAAGGTCCGGTTTGAATGTTCCAGGCGGAGTCGGCGAATTGCTCTCCCCTCCACGCAGATGCCTGATCGGTTCCGTTATCGAGATATTTCCATGCCGCGTTCTGAGGCAGCAAAACGATGTTTTTCCCTTCAGCAGGCCCTGTTCCCGGACCGTTGCCCGTGCCACCGCTGCCGCTCTGCTTGAGCGTTGCGGTCAGCTCCATGTCGAAATACAAATCGGAGCTGGAATCGCTCGAATTGTGAATTTCGGCGGTAATCACGTTGTCGCCGTTTTTCAATGCCGCCTTGAGGTTTACGCTTAAATCCTCCTTGTATACGACCGGATCGGATTTATTCGAAGTCGCATACGTCGTGTACGTCGCTTCCGTTACGGACATCCCCGCCCGGTATACTTCGATTCCGTTCGCGTAAAGAACAACACCGTCGTCTACTCCCAGCGCCGCTTTATACGATTCGTAAGCGTTGATGTCGCTGATCGGCACGGTTTTACTGAAATAAGTCGTAATGTGCTTTTTCTTCTCGTTACCGCCAAAGCTGAGCACGGTTGCGGCTTTGCCGAAATCGGTTTGAGGCCCAACGTCTCCCGTGGCTACCCCGCCCGTCACTTTATAGCCGAAAGGAGCCGAACTTACCTTCCATTTTGAGAAGTCAAAAGGACCTTTCATCGCATATCCATAGTCGAGCCCCTCATCGCTGTAGCTCCAGGAGGAGCCTTTATCGATCAATTTCACGGAAGCCGCATCCGATACCGACGGTTCTCCGGCAGCGCTTACGACAATACCGCTTAAAAATGTTTGAAACACGACCATAATCGTTAGAAAGATGGCTAAGCTTTTTTTAAACCCTTTGATTGACATAAGCAAGTAATCGCCCCATCCACAGTGTAATAGGACTATTGTAGGAATAGATTGTTATGGTAAATCCGGCAATATGTCATTGGATTGTTAAATAAAACTCTCTCCTGGAAAAACGGCTTGGAGTGTAAAATGACCAGTATTCAAAGCCTCAACGGTTGATACGCACAAAAGGCCGTCCCTTTCGGGACAGCCTTATCTCTTCACTGCTTGAAAAATTTTATACCCGGACATGAAACCGGTTTTTGAATTCGAAAATCTCATCAACGGCTTGACGATACCCGCCTGAATTTCGAAAAGATTCGCCGATATGCGCAACGGCTTTTTGAAAAGACGGGAGGCTTAGCACTCTGTCGGCAGCTTCACGCAGTTGAGATGCAGTCAAACCTTGCATCTGTAAGGAGAGACCTGCTCCGATCTTGACGACTTGCCCCGCAACCATCGGCTGGTCGGCGCTTTGCGGGATAACAACGAGCGGAACCCCGTAATAAAGACCTTCATGGGCACTGTTCATGCCCCCGTGTGTGATAAACAACTTCGTGTGGGGCAGAAGCTCCGTTTGCGGAACATAATTTTTGACGATGAAGTTACCGGGTATCTCCCCCAATTCGGAAATCAGGGTGTTGTTTCCTATAGACATGACAATCGTATGCTCCGTGTTCCCGAACGCCTCGAAACAAAGCTTGTAGAAATCAACAGCCTCGTTAAAAACGGTGCCCAATGAAATGTAAATCGGGTTTTTCCCCTTGATTGCAGCCAGGTCGAAATTTTGTTGAACCGCCCGTGAAGAGATAGACGGACCGACAAATTTGTACGTTTGATCGAATACCTCTTCATCCGTTTGAAACTCCCTTGTCGTATACACGATGGTAAACGGAGCAGGGTTATAAAACACCTCGTAAGGGGATCGGATCTCCACCCCATATTTTTCGCTCACCGCTGCCGCCAGGCTTTGAAACCGTCCAACGATTTCTGCGGGGGTTACCGAAGACGGTTCCAGGATCTTATCGAACGTTTCTTTTGTATGCGCAAAAGAAGTGCAGGAACTGATCGCGGGAAGCTTAAGAATCCCGGCAAGGAGCCGCCCGCATCCGAACATGGAATCATGGATCATGTAATCATAATGCTCTCCCCGGGTTTGCTCCAGAACGACCGGGATAACTACATCCGCCGTCAGCAGAAGACCGTTGGCTCTTTCGAGCAGATAATCTCTTCCACCGGAAATAAAGGCTTCTATAAATTTTTGGTCGTCAAATGTCCGTACCGAAGCTCCCGTCTTCTCGATGCGTTCCCGATAAGCTCCATTACAGAAGTACACTACCTCTTCCCCACGCGAAATAAGCTCCTGCACAACGCCGATCGTCGGATTGATATGTCCCTCTGATCCCGCGTTAATAAATAATACACGCGCCATTTCTATCACTCCTTAGGTTACGGTTCTCTAAATCGTGTAAGAGCAACGCCATCTATACATATAATGGTAACATATCTATCATATTACAATTTCCGGAAATCTCAAAACTTTAAGTAAAAAAGCTGCCCCCTCCGGGACAGCCTCGCCTTGTCGCTATCGTGCAAAAACGGTGTCTCTCAATTTCACAATCCGCTCATCTCTATCTCCATAACTCTAATTCTCGGGCTGCCGGTTCCCCTGCACAGCCTCTTAAACATAAAAAACCCCGATCTATTCCATAAGAATACAATCGGGGTGCTCTTCCGAGACTGTAAAATTAGTTGGATGACCTGTTAATCCGCCATGATTTCAAGCATCGTCTTAATACTTGAGTTGAGTTTCAACGTATTCAGGATAAGCTGCAGCGCATCGGCACGACCGGCCGTGCCGCCGGGGTTTAACTTCCCGTCGCCGCTGCCTTCGATAATACCCGCCTGAGCGGCCAAGTCAATCGGATCGGCGTTTGAATCGCCCGTATGACCCGCACCCTGAAGATTAACGATCCTGGACATAATCACGACCATCTCTTCGCGGGTTATGAATCGGTCCGGTTTGAACGTTCCGTCACCAAATCCGCCGATGATTCCCGCTTGCACAAACCTCTCAATCGGCTCTTGTGCCCAGTGTCCTTTTACGTCCTTCAAACCGGTCGGATTCGTGCCTCCGACGTCAAAGATACGGGAAAGAATCGCGACAAATTCCCCGCGGGACATCTCGCGGTTCGGTTTAATGGTGTTGTCCTCGTAGCCATAAATAATATTAAGCTTCAAGAAAATATCGATGGTCTGCTCGGCCCAATGATTCTTCGTATCGGCAGGAGTAAACGCCGGTTTCGGGTTTTTAAGAGCCTCGTTGATTTTGGCCTGTATGTCCTGAACGACATTTTTGCCCGATTTGAAGACATCCTTCTTGAAAATGTCGTCCTCCGGCGCAGGCGTCGGCTTCGGCGGAACCGGTGTCGGTTCCGGCTTCGGCTTCACTTCCGGTGAAGGAGTCGGCGGAACAGGCTCCGGCTTCTGCTCGGCCGGTGGCGGAGACGGCTCATCGTCCTGGTCATGGCCGCCACCCCCACCGCCGCCTGGGTTTGTCGTTCCCTTTACCGTCTGAATAAACGGCGCGGACGTACCTTCGGCGAACTGATTGTCTCCGCTGTATACAGCCGTAAGCGAATGGTCTCCCACGCTTAGAGCGCTTGTCGTGTACGCTGCTATCGCATATCCGTTTGATATTCCTTTGGGCTCCAGCGTCAGAGTATCCAGCAATACCGAACCGTCCATAAGCTTAACCGTTCCGGTTAAAGTGCCGGACGTCTGCGGATGCGAAGTAGTTTTCACCATAAACGTGACCGACTGTCCCTGCTGAGAAGGATTCAGCATATTCGTTATAGTCGTCAACGTCGGAGTTTTGGTGTTTGGCGTCGTTGGCGGTGTCGGGGTAGGCGTCGGCGAAGCTCCTAATGTTTCAAAAAACTTCTCGGCGCCATAGCTCGTCCCGTTTTTGTTGATCGCATAGGCGCGCATGTAATAGGTCTTATTGGGCGTCAAGTTGGTTAAAGGGACGCTGAACTCGCCCGTCGTGCCCGGAGCCGTCACTTTCGTACCCCTACTGACGGTAAGGCTCGGGTCCGTACTGTAAAGCACGCCGCGCTCTGTAACGGCAGCACCGCCGTCCATGGTCACGTTACCGCCAATGGTAGCGGTTGTCGCCGTGACTAGCGAAGCTTCCGGTGTCGTCACCGTCGGAGCTAAGCTTACCGTCGTAAAAGAGACTTCATTGCCGTAGCCGGTCAAACCTTCATCGTTCGTTGCAAAAGAGCGCACATAATACGTCGTTCCTCTGGCTAGCTCCTGCGCCAGCATATACGTTACGAATTCTTTATGCGGTTCTCCGTAACCCGCACGAATCTTCATACCGGATTCAAGCGTCGGATTCGGGTTGGTATCTATAACAAAACCACGGCTGTTATGGCTATCCTTAATCGACGTTACATTGCTGCCGATATACTTGATTTTGCTCGCCAAAACAACGTTCATGTAATCTACGGTAACAACCTCTGTCGTGAGCTCCGGCTCCTTCGGTGTGGTGTCGAAGGCCAGTTCATCCCCGTAGGCATAATCATGGGTTGTCTTTGCGTAGGCTCGCACCGTATAGCGGATGCCCTGCTGTAAATCGGCGAGCGGTACACTGAATTCGCCGGTTGTACCCGCCACCGGATACTTCGTTGTTTTCATCGTCGGATATTGAGTCTTCACTTCGATACCGCGCTCAACAAAGGGCCATATGCCGGTGCTCAGCACATTACCGTATACGGTCGCCGTGACGCTGGTCACCGAAGCGGTGTAGACCGATGTGGTCACCGTCGGCTCGGTGCGCTTCGTGTAGAAAGAAAATTCATCGCTGTAACCCGTTCCTACGCTGTTTGCTGCGTACGCACGGAAATAGTAGTAGTTCTCCCCCGGAAGCAGCCCGGACAAAGCGGCCATGAACACTTCGTTCGTCCCGGCCGTGCCGCTTGAGATAACCTTCGTGCCGTTCTCCGGCGCAAAATTGCGCACCGTGCTGTACACGATTCCGTGTTCGGTCACGGCTGCCCCGCCGTCGTTCGTCACCTTACCGCCGACATCCGCGGTAGTCGTAGTAATCTGGCCCACCGGAGCCAGCTTGACGGTTGGCGGCGACATTCGGGTCAATGTCCGCGTTAGAGTTTGGGAACCGCCATTGATCGTAACGGTTCCCGTTTGTCCCTGATACCCGTCTTTGGATATCGAAAAACCGTAAGTCCCATTAGACAAAGCCGTCACAGTGAGGCCCGAACTGTCTGTTGTATATTCTTTTCCGTCAACGGATACCTTTACCCCTTGTAAGGGAGCTTTTTCGACAACGACGCTCGTTCCGTTGCTGCCGCTGCTGACGATTTCGCTGACAGTCAATGAAAAATCGTATACATCCCCTGTCCCTGCGTCCTTGGCACCGTAGGCGAATTGGGCTGGCAGTAACAGCAGGATCGATAACACCAACGCTAAAACCGGTCTTAACCTTCCTTCTTTCAAGTAACATCCTCCTTATATTATTGGGTTCAGATTTATATATGACACCTTCGGGTGTATATATCTAGCGAGTGGGTTTGTCCACCATTCTTTCTTTTTTGCTATTTTTCGACAAATAAATTCGACATCTAATTATGTACTCCTTTTTAAAATGTTCCATTTATTTCTTGAAAGGATAAAATGTTGTACCGGCAAAAATGTTATTTGAACAAGCGTCAAAGAGCCGCTATGATGGACACAGCATAGAATCCGGAAAAGAGCTGTTTGACCAAAACTCCATCAACAAACGAGGGATCGGACCATGAAACTTCAATTGCTGTACCAGGACTACCTGAATTTAAAATTCAACAGGAAATTACCGCCCGTACTAACGGGAGGCTTCGAATACGGTTTATGTGAAGATGAGAGTATAGAGCTGTTTTTGGCAGGCCGGGAGAGTCTGCCATTCAGCGAATGGATCTCTGAATTACAGCCGAGAGATCCCAATTACACGGCTAACCCGGACTGGAAGCCTGTGCTCTCGACGGCTTTTGCACAGTTGGATGTATACGAAGAACTGATCTTCTATTACCTGCTGTTTACGGTTAACACGACAACGTCAATTGTTAAGGTTAACGCGTACAACGAAATGAATGATTTTATGAAAAACTATTGTTTTTTCCAGTTATCCCAATTGAACGATATCACCGCACTAAGCACAGAACAGCGGGCTCAGCTTAGGGACTTCTTTTTCTTTTTCTACCTTTATTGTCACCCGGTTAACGAGGAAACCCTCTATTCCTTTTCATTCCTTGGGCACAATTTGGTTCATACCAGGACCGGCATTAGCGTGGAACGCTATTTTTCAAACTATCATGACTACTACAGCGAAAATTTCGACAAGTATAAGGACCAAATGGACCTGGCCCCCCATGAAATCCAAACGTGCAAAAATGTCACCCTGGAGCTGTTAAGTGCAATCGAGGGTAAATCCAGGCTGGCGATGCCGCACAAAGAAGGGTTAGAGGATATCCTGCAGGGGATCAATAACGTCGATTGGCTGATCCATAGGTATGCGCAAAATAAAGCCGAGCTGTTTAACGTGATGGCGGACTTTCTCTCTGACCACCACTCCAGCTCTTATCGCGACCATTGTTTCAAAACGCTGCTTCAGAATTATGTCGCGTATATCCTTTATTTTAATTTTGAGGAAATTAACGCCCTGGTAGATTACTTCAAAACTGCCCCTCTATGGTGCGAAAAGATCATCAACGCCATTTTCACCGACACGATCTTTATTCAGAAAATACTGCGGCAGAACCGTATAGACATAGCGGAGTATAGCAATGTAACTGATTTTTTCAACGAGAGAGCAAGGAGTTTTTATTTGTAGGTGGAGACGGAACGAAAAATAACCCCTATACACCCAATTACTTAGCCTGTTATCCATCCGACATTATGGATGTAATTTTGTCCAGTTTCAGCGCTACAAAAATAAAAGGAATCCATGCGTTATAAAAACGCCGGATTCCTGGATAGCGGGGCGGAAAACCCCGCTGCATTCTATGAAATATTTCTCTGATTATTGAAGAAAAGCGGTTTTAAAAATGCCGAGCAAGTACTCAAGCGTCGTCGGATCGCTGTATGTGGACGATTCCGTGTCGATCTCGATGACATGCTTGTTTTTGACAGCCGGGATGTTGTTCCAGGTCGCCGTTTTCATGAACGAATTATCACCCTTGGAGCTTCTGCTCAGAACCAGGAAATCACCGGCGTAATCGCCAAGCACCTCAGATGATAGCGTATAATAGCCGGGGCCCGTTGTTTCGGCTTTGACCTTCTCCGGCATGCCCAGTCCCATCGCCTGATAAAGCACTTCGGTTCCCCGCGCCCATTTGTCGCCGAATACATAGAAACTCTTCGAGTCCGTCTCTATAACGGACACGGACACCTTGTCCCCGAACTTCGCCTTGATCTCCTTGCCTGCCTCGGCGGCCCGCTGTTTGAAGCCGTCGATCCAGGTCTGGGTTTCCTTCTCCTTGTTCAGCAGCTTTCCGATTTCCAATTGCTGGTTCAGATAATCCAGCTTTCCCCATGTATACGCGACGGTTGGTGCGATCTCTTTGAGCTTGTCTATATTTTTGGTCTCGGTACCGGTAATAATGAGGTCCGGATCCAGCTCGATAATCTTTTCCAGATTGTCCGGCGATACGACCTTTACGCCCGACAGCTTGCCGGTGAACAACGGGTTCTTGTTCGTCCATTCGTCGACACCCACCAGCGTACCGTTAAGCGAAAGCACGTTCGGCGCATTCGTCAGTGCGACGATTCGCTTGGGATTGGCCGGAACCTCTATGGGACCGGTCTCGGACTGGTATGTCTTTGTACCGGCATTCGATTTGGACGCCGTGTCGGAGTTCGCTGCGGAATTGGCCGTTTGACCCGCATTTGATGAGGCGGAGCCCGCCTGATTGTCGTTAGCGGCTTTGTTTCCGCACGCGCTAATTACAGTCAGCAGCAGCAGAAACAACGGAAGGAGGAGCTTTTTCTTCATGTTTTATTTATCCCCTTATAATGATAATGATTATCAATCTCACATGAAGTTACTTTATCTTTTCTTTTTCTCGTTGTCAATAGGAAATGCTCTTGTAATCTGGTTAATCTCCGGCCATAGTTTCTGACAGCCAGACGGGATGCCTTTATGAAAGCGGCTATTAGGTAACGGTTCTTTTGTAATGCCGGAATATCCAACGGTTCGGATAAGCCCCACGTTTCACCAACAATCGTTGTATTATAGATGGAACGATTACATGTAGCTGCCTTATAGTATAAATATAGGACATTTGATTATAAGAAAGGAGCCCGTTGTGGAATGCTAAAGATCAGTGAATTTTCCAAGTTGAGCGGTGTTTCTGTCAAAGCATTAAGATTTTACAATAAGTTGAAACTGCTTGAACCGGCCGCCATAGACTCAAATAACGGCTATCGGTACTATACTCAGAAACAGCTTCTGACCGTTAAGCGCATTACCGCCTTTAAAGAACACGGATTCACGCTGGAGCAAATTAAACACTTCCTGGAAGAGCACCCGATACCCGACGTAAAACTGAAGTTGGTTGATAAAAAGAACGAACTGGAGCGTTCCATCCTGGAAGCGCAGCAGCAGCTGAAAGAAATCAATAACCGCATTACCCGTGTCGAACAAGCGGATACGCGCCAGCAGGAAATGCCGATAATCGTTCGTAACGTACAACCGCAGCTTACGGCTTCTATTCGCGATACGGTTCCACGGACGCACCTATGCCTTCTGCTTGATGAGCTCACCCGGTACGTTAATTCGTACGTGGAGGACGAAGGACGAGATTTGACTGTTTTATGGTACGGTCATGACAACTCGGATACGGATCTGGCCGATCTTGAGGTCGCCTTACCGCTAACAAAGTCTATTCCAAGCAGCGGAAGAGTGAACGTACGCCTTATGCCCGAGTTACAAGCGGCCGCTTCCCTTGTGCACCGCTGCAACCCTTATGACAACTCTTGCCTTGCCGCCGATCAGTTAGTCTCGTGGATCTCGTCTCAAGGTTATATCCAGTCCTGTAAAGAGCCGATCCGCGAAATCTATTTAACCTCGGACAAAGATATTTACGGAAAAATGCGATTGGCAGAATTGCTCATTCCTCTTGAGCTCGGATAAAGTCATTGCATCTCCATGCCTCCTTGGAGGTTCTTTTTTTCTGAATAAGATAGGTTCATCTCCTCTTGACTCTCCCCTTTACGGGAAGGTGTACAGTAGTCCTACCCATCATAAAGGAGTGAGAGCTATGAAACGGCTGGAAGGAAAAATCGCATTGGTCACAGGCGGAAGCCGCGGTATCGGAAAGGGAATTTCGCTGCGGCTTGCGGAAGAGGGCGCTCTGGTGATCGTACACTATGGCAGCCGAAGAGCTGCGGGGGAGGAAGTTGTTCGAGCCATTGAAGCCCGAGGCGGAAGGGCTGTGGCTATAGGAGCCAATCTCGAAACCGTTGCCGGGGTAACGGATTTGGTTCAAGTCATGGAGCAAACGCTCCTTCGCCTAACAGGTCAGAACCGGATCGACATTCTCGTGAATAATGCCGGTATAGGAACTTCCAAAACACTGGAGGAGACCACAGAGGAGGATTTTGACGCGATATTTGCCGTGAATGTAAAAGCGCCGTTTTTCCTCGTCCAGCAGTCCTTGCGGCTTCTTCGAGACGGAGGGCGAATTATCAATATCTCTTCAGGCGTGACGCGAATCGCATATCCCCATATTATGGCGTACAACTTGACGAAAGGTGCCGTAAACACGTTTACCTTGCATCTTGCGAAACTGTTAGGACCCCGTGGGATTACCGTTAACGCCGTGCTCCCCGGAATCGTCGATACGGACGTGAATGCGGAATGGCTGCATACACCGGAGGGCCAGCAGCATGCGGCCGAAATGTCTGCCCTCGGCAGGGTCGGCGAGCCTGCGGATATTGCGGACATCGCGGCTTTCCTCTCTTCATCGGACGCTCGTTGGGTTACCGGACAAATGGTCGATGCCACGGGCGGATCGCATTTATAAGTTCGATCAACAGCTCTTCCAGGCCCCCTACGTTACTTTCAAGTGCTTATGTGATTCCAAAGTGCGTACTTCTCAAACTTCCTCTTCCCTCTCATAATAGCGACTATAAGAAGAAGGAGGAGAGCCCTATGAAACCGGAAGCAGCCTTTTCACGTAAAACCGCTCTTGTCATTGGAGCTAACGGAGTAATCGGACGGAACCTCATCGAGCATTTGATGACGCTCCCCGAGTGGGATATTATCGGAGTTTCCCGGCGCGGCGGAAAGGATACGCCCCGGGTACGGTATGTGGCGGCCGATCTGCTAAATGAGGAGGATACCCGGGATAAGCTGGGCAATCTGACCGAAGTCACTCATATCTTCTATGCCGCTTACCAGGACCGCCCTACATGGGCCGAACTGGTTCCGCCCAACTTGGCCATGCTCGTAAACACGGTTAACGCGATCGAACCGATTGCCCCTAAACTGGAGCATATCAGTCTCATGCAAGGTTACAAGGTGTACGGGGCACACCTCGGTCCCTTCAAGACGCCTGCGCGCGAAACGGATGCCCATCATATGCCGCCGGAGTTCAACGTTGACCAGCAGCAATTCCTTGAGCAGCGGCAGCCGGGCAGCAAGTGGACTTGGTCGGCTCTTCGCCCATCGGTCGTTTGCGGATTTGCCTTGGGCAATCCGATGAATCTCGCCATGGTTATCGCGATTTACGCTTCCATGTCTAAAGAGCTTCATCTGCCGCTCCGTTTTCCAGGTAAGCCGGGCGCCTATAACAGCCTGCTGGAAATGACCGATGCAGGTCTGCTGGCCCGGGCGACGGTATGGGCGGCAACCGATGAACGCTGCGCGAATCAGGCATTTAACATCACGAACGGGGACCTTTTCCGCTGGAATGAGCTTTGGCCGAAGATCGCGGCATTTTTCGGGCTGGAGACAGCTCCACCGCTGCCGATGTCTTTGGAAGTCGTTATGGCGGACAAAGAGGCGCTGTGGAACACCATGGTGGAGAAATACGATTTGGCGGATAACAGCTTCCAAGACGTTTCCTCCTGGCGGTTCGGGGACTTTGTATTCTCCTGGGATTACGACTTTTTTGCCGACGGCACCAAAGCCCGCCGTTTCGGCTTCCACGATTTCATCGATACGGAGAAGATGTTTATGGACATCTTTGAGGACTTCCGTAAGCGTAAAGTAATCCCGTAATCTAGGGATAAATGCATAAAACCGGTTCCTCATGTCCAGGAACCGGTTTTATGTGTCTTTTGTACCTCATATGTCGGATTGCGGCGGTACGAATAATACCTTTCCTCTACCCCCGTACACCTTTTCAATATGCGTATCGCCCCATCTGCACATGAGATGAAGAATATCCTTCAGGCCCCAGCCATAGTCCGTCAACTCGTACTCGACTCTCGGCGGCACTTGGTTATAAGAAATACGGGATACTATCCCGTCCTCCACCAATTCCTTTAACTGCTGGGTCAGCACTTTCTGCGTGACCGCGGGCATCAGCTGCATCAGCTCGCCATTGCGCTTTTTACCGAACGTTAGGTGAAACAGAATGACCGGCTTCCACTTGCCTCCAATCACTTCGAGAGTGGCCTCCACAGCAGTATTGTAGGTTTTATCGGGTTCCTGCATAGCCTTGGATCGCCTCCCAGCGTGTCATAAAATACTTTCCGTTCGCGCCAAGCCTACTGCTTCTTCACGCTTGCTGACCCCGAGCTTCGAGTAGAGAATCGAGCAATAATTGCGGATCGTCCCCTCCGACAAACACATTTTGGCGGCGATCGACTTGTAGCGCAGTCCGTTCGAAAGATGCCTTAAAATCTCCATCTCGCGTTTCGTGAGTCCATACGGATAATGCTCCGGACTTGAGCTGTACTTCTCCAACTGCTCACGCTGACGCTTCATCTCTTCGAATAACCGCGTGGCGATCGATTGGTCGATCCACGTACCTCCGTTATAGATCAGCCTCAAGGCTTCCTTCATCTCCCGCGGATGAATCGACTTCAGCATATAGCCTTCCGCCCCGTGCTCCAGTGCGGTTGCCGCCGGTATGGAGTCCTCAAACGTCGTCATAAGCACAACCTTCATGGCGGGCCAGCGGTGCTTGATCTCAATTAAAGCTTCAAGCCCGTTCATTCCCTGCATCCGGATATCCATGAGCACGACATCCGGCTCGGATTGCTCACAGCATTCTAATGCCGCTTGACCGTTCCCCGCCGTACCCACGACAAGAAAATCGGCGTGCTGGTCAAAAACTTGCTTCAAGCCGTCGGCAATGATCTCCTGATCGTCAACAATCAGCAGCCGGATCATACCTTGTACAGGCTCTGTCTGCAGAGGGATGTTACATATAATGACGGTTCCCTGTTCTACTTGAGAGTGAACGGTCAGTGTTCCATGAAGCAGATCAAGCCGTTCCCGGATACCGTTCAAGCCGAACCCGAAGCGGATGTTTTCCGCTCCAACACCGTTATCTTCAATCTGTAACCGGAGCTGTTGGCTATCGAAATGGAGCTGAACGGATATCGCGGTCGCCTGACCGTGACGAACCGCATTGGTAAGAGACTCTTGCAGACAGCGATATAAACAAAAGTTTATTTTTTGCATCAGGCGAATTTCACTTCCAATTACCCGGAAGCTGACCGCCACTCCGGTTGACTTCATAAACTCATCCGACAATTGCCGCAGCGACTCACCTGACGAAGGGCCCGGCGAAACAGGAGAAAGCTGGTGCAGGTGCTTACGAATATCGTCCAGACTTCGCCGTGCAGCACTGACAAGGGAATCGATCCTCTCAATTTCCGAGTCGGGGACGGACGGTCTCAGCGATTCTACCCCGATGATCATCGAAGTTAACGTATGGCCAATCGTGTCATGAAGCTCATGTGACAACCGATTGCGCTCCTCCATTAAGGTAAGCTCCTCAATCCGTGTAATATGCTGCTCCAGCAGTTGCTTCTGCTCTTGAATAATCCGGGCCTGCTTGTTCGACTGAATTAATACGTTAAACGCGAAACCGATGGCAAAACCAAAGCAGCAGCTGAGGATAAACTCAAACGGGGAGCGGTCGGCTATCCAGCCGTTGATAGCAGGAAAAACGATCCCGACCGGGATTCCCGTCCACACGTACGTCCTCCGGTTGCTGCCTAAGCCGATAATCATGACGAGTAAAGTGAAAGTCCAGAGCAATCCCGGCGCCGCGTAGGCTAAATAAAGATGGAAGACGCCCGCCGCTATGACTTCGGCCCCAAGATACCAGCTTTCTTTTCGGAATCGGATGATTAACGGAAGGACATAGACCACAGAGGCCAGGATGACTACCGTCCAGAACGGCATAACGATCAAGGACGGGTTGATAAATCCGGCGCTTAAGATAACGACCAGCCAGAACGTACGTATCGCAAAAACGATCCAATCGTACCAGAACCACTTTTTTATGATGGGCAACACCGATTATATGCACCTGCTTTTATTTTTTGTGGGGGACCATTCCGAGTGTAACTCAAATTTATCATGCCTCATGCTTTCCCGCTTCGTCAAGAAAAGGACAGTTAGAAGAATAGTAATGTCCGGACGAGCACGTCACATCAGACAATTGACAGTTTGTCATAACGAAAATGTGACACGCCTAAGTACAATGTCATTAAAAATCGGGCGGTTTTGCTGCTATCCGTTTTTACAGGACTCCGGGTAAGGTGAAAACGTAAACGAACACACAACATTCCAAATAACAGGAGCGATGCGAGATGAAATCATTTACTATTCAAAAGGGAATTGCCTTAACTTTGTCCGCGATAGTGGCAGGGACGCTAATCTTCCCTAGTTATGGAAGTGCCCGCACGGCGAATCAAACGCCCGTCCAGCAAGCTATCGATAAAGCTGCCAATACGAAGAACATTCCCGGCGTTATTGTTACCGTAAAGAAGGGCGATGCAAGCTGGTCGTATGCTGCCGGCGAAGCCAATATCGAGAAGAATCATAAATTGGATGCGGATTCCGCTTTCCGGATCGGGAGCACAACGAAGACGTTTGTCGCCACGGTTGCCTTGCAGCTTGCCGGCGAGAAAAAAATCAGCCTCGATGATACGGTCGAGAAATGGCTGCCGGGTGTCGTGCAGGGCAATGGGCATGACGGCAATAAAGTGACGATCCGCCAGCTGCTAAATCATACGAGCGGAATTCCGGACTATTTGGACGGATCGCTCAAGGATAGTTTGCTTGCAAATCCGGATCAAAATTTCACAGCCGAACAATTAATAGCCCGCTCTTTAGCGATGAAGCCGGTAACAGGCTTCCAGTATTCGAACACGAACACAGCCCTTGTGGGGCTCATTATCAAGAAGGTCACCGGAGATACGTATGCCGAGCAGATCAAGAAACGAATTATTGAGCCGCTTAAGCTTAAAGAAACATTTTTGCCTGGCAGCTCGGCAGATATTCCGAAAAAAAATGCCCGGGGCTACCTGAACACCGGAGACAAATTAGTGGATATTACTTGGCTTAATCCGTCTTTCACCAATGCCGCCGGGGAAATGATCTCGACCGGGGAAGATTTGACGACATTTTTCCGTGCCTTATTGAGCGGAAAGCTGCTGACGCCGGAAATGCAGAAGGAAATGCTAACCACAGTCGACAGCCCGCTTGGGAATTACGGACTTGGCTTGCATGAAACAAAGCTGCCGAATGGCGTCAGCGTATGGGGACACGGCGGCGGAATTCCCGGATTTACCAATTTTGCAGGCGGAACAGCGGACGGCCAACATGTCATCTCGATCAATTTCAATGTGCTGGGCGGTGCGGAAACCCATATCAACGATATTTTGACACCTGAATTCGCTGTAGAAACCAAGGGAGACCTGACGGAGGAGGAGAAGAAAAAAAAGCAACGCGATGAAGTCAAACTTGTCGTGGATCAAGTGGTAACCAACAAGAACATTCCGAGTGTAACGGCAGGCGGACTTAAGGATGGAGAACGCTGGTCTTATGCCAAAGGCACAGCCAGCTTGGAGGTGCCGCGCCCGGTCCGGCCAGACTTTTCATTCCGCATAGGAAGTATCACGAAGACGTTCACCGCTACGGTCGTCTTACAGCTGGCCGAAGAAAAGCAATTAAACTTGGATGACTCGGTCGAAAAATGGCTGCCGGGTGTCGTACAAGGCAACGGATATGACGGCAATAAAATTACGATTCGTCAGTTATTGAATCATACGAGCGGGCTTGCGAACTACACCGATTTGGATATGCGGGACATTGTCCTGCCTCAAAATCCATTCCGCTATTACAGCGTGGATGAACTCATAGGCAAGTCACTTGCAAAACCGCCTGTATTCGCGCCGGGAGAGGGCTGGAGCTATTCCAACATTAATACCGTGCTGGCCGGTCAAATTATCCGGAAAGTAACCGGGGATACGTATGCGGAGCAGATCAGAAAACGGATCATCGAACCGCTTGGGCTGAAGGGGACCTTCGTTACGGAAGCCAATACCCAGATTCCCGGTAATCACGCCAGGGGATACAACATGGACAGGTCGGGCCATTTGTATGATATGACGGATGTAAATCAATCCTGGGCAAATGCAGCCGGAGATATGGTTTCGACAATCGATGACCTGACCACCTTTTTCAGCGCCCTTTTAGGCGGAAAGCTCCTTAATAAGGAGATGATGGACCAGATGCTCACAACAGTAGACAGCCCAATCGGTAAAGTCGGACTAGGCGTATATGAAGAGAAAACACCGGACGGGCAATCTTATTGGGGACATGCCGGAGGCACTTTCGGATTTGAGTCGAGAGCCGGCGGCCCTCTGGGCGGGGATCACATTTTGGTAACGGTTATCAACGCGGTTGGTCCGGATGTTATCACGGGCAGGGACAAAATATTCAACAAGGAATTTAGCCGTTAATTTAAAATCCGGCATCGTACCCTTTGTTCGAGGGCGATGCCGGTTTTTTCGTCTGAGCTTAATGCTTATCGAATTCCACTCCGTATTTATCGAAGATGGTCTTGTACTTATTTTCGAATATGGTCCATCGACTTTCCGCTCCGTATTTTTCATGCAATGCCTTCAAATAACGTTTAGCCGCTGCCGCATCGTCGGATTTCAACAGCAAATGAAAGCTCTCTTCGCCCAGATGCAGAAACGGACCCGCCATATAATAATCTGCAATGGATCTCGCACTCGTCATCGTCTCATAGAAATGAATAACTTCTTCCAATCCGCTTAGCAGCGTTTTTCTCAAATCATCCATATTCGTATCGGGAGTGATTGCGAATCGGTCCGGCACAGCCCGGGCAATTTCCCCGATTCTTGCTCTGAAGTGACAATCCGTTTCCTGAGGCGTCGTCACAATCTCTTTCGATTGGATCTGCGCTAACTCCGCCGAATAAATGCCGCAATTCACATAGAACATGACATTGTCCGCCGCATTTCCGGACGATTTTTGGAAATTGATTATGTAGATGAGACCTTCTGTTGTTTTACTGAAAGTCAAACTCTTCTTTGCGAAGCCATGCTTAGCAAGGAACGGCTTTACATCGTGCTTAATCAGATCTTTAAAGAGCTGCTGCAACATGATCCCTCCTTAGAAGATTGCTATACAAGTGAGATGATATTGACCATTTAATATACCTTTATGTATCACTGGAATCTTATTGAATTCGACATAATTAATGCCAAAAATTCTTCAAGAGTATTTGCCGCTTTTTCAACTTCTTCGAATTCGGGTTCACACCCATGTACAATAGCACCTTTATCGTTTGTTAAATCAATCGCATAGAAGGAATATCCACCATCAACGGACATAACTATGGGCAAGTAACTATGCCACCACGTAGTTATTTCCGATTTCCAGTTACTATCATCCATTGCCGCTTCTAAACTGAGCAACTCAACTTCATTCCATTTAAAAGCACCATCCGAGCTATTGTTGAACTCATCCTCACAAATAAACCAAGTCTTCTCATCGGGTGTCACACATTTATCAACCACACTTAAAAAATCCAAATATTCCTTTGGGATTTCTTTGTATCTAGTTATAATGCTGCTATCTAAATTTAATGGAGATCCGGATTTTTCGGTTATATCCCAACCGTTTTCTTTAGCCCAACTAATAAATTCGCCGATTTTTTTATTCATGTTCATCACCTTCCAACCGTTTTCTAACCACTTCCTTTACCTTCTAATACCACACGTAGTTACAAGGAAGCAACATTAATAATTCCATCCTTTGTCGACTAACCCTTATTTCCCCTCTCACGTGTTGAACTTCCTTGTTATACGAAACTCAAAAAAGCCGCGATGTACGCGGCATTAAATGAGATAGATTATAAATTAAAACGTGTTATAGATATTTTCACATTCTCCCGCGGTCGGTTCATAAAAACAGTGCTTCTTCCATCGTCCTGCGAGCGGCTGATTATACCAAGTCGGCGGACATGGTCCGGGATTTTCGAACGTTCCCGGACGGAAATACCACAGGGAGAATTTCCCCGGCCAATTCCGCTCCCCGTTCACAGCCCGCCGCGCCAGACGGCGTTCCCTGTCTCTTGCTTTTTGATAGTACAAACCGTGCTGCAATGCTTCGAACGCATGCGCCTGGTTGATCATTTGGGGAATGGTCCGGATGCCTTTAAAATCGGAGCAATTCGCTCTGATCCGGTTAATGCCGACATTTCCGACAAGGAGCATGCCCTTTTCGCCTTCGGTCTCAGCTTCGGCTCGAAGCAACCTCGCCAACATATCAACATCCTGGTCTCTGGCTTTTACGACTGCCATTCGGCTCACCTCTTTAGATTTCTAGACTCATCATATTGCAGGTGAAGCGGATGTGTTCCTTTGGGCAGGCCATTTAATAAAATGAACAAGTCTGGCAGCAAGATCCGTTTAAACTCAACGATTACAGGTGTGATATAATAAGCCCTAACGGATGAATTTAGAGAACAGGTGTGTGGACCGATGGAAATAAAGCCGGAACCTCCAGCCAAAGTAAAACAACCGCTATACCTTACCGTATACAATGAACTTTTCAATAAAATCATGAACGGTGTGTTCCCCTCCAACAGTCAATTGCCTACTGAACCTGAACTTGCCAAAATGTTCGACGTAAGCAGAATGACGTTAAGACAGGCATTAGCTCTCTTGCAGGATGACGGGCTGGTAAAAAGTATTCACGGTAAAGGAAACTTTGTTACCCAATCTCGGATGGTGCAGAGAAACGACGGGCTGGATAAAATCGGAAACCCTATTTATAAGTGCCATACAGAAGACATTGACCATGTCGACATCCAGTTCAGACTGGACTTGGAAAGTGACTACACCAAAGAGGTCCTGAAAAGGAAAGCCACGGCCGTGGTAGCCGTTGAGCGCTGGTATATGAGTAAAGGACAGGCGGTGGCTTTCGGCTTTACCTTTATGGCAATTGAGGCCGTTACCGAACTGAACCTGGACCTCCAAAATGAAAAGCAGCTGTTGGACATGCTGGAGAATAAAGTATATGAGTTGGCTAATTCCGCAACGGTGGAGGTCAAACATTCCACGGTGATGAATACCTCCTCTCAAAAATTTGAACTTAATGCCTCCGAGGGGTGTGACTTGCTGCTGGAAAGTCTGTATGTAAATGAACAATACCCTATCGTATACAATAAATATTATATTCCTAAAGAATTTAGCCGGATTGTGATCAACGCTTCGAGGAAATAGGACGTATCCAACTGCAGGGCAGTGGTTTCTCCATAAAGGAGAGATCACTGCCCTTTTTGCATAACAGACTCCCTAAAGAATAGAATATTCGAAATTTATCCAGAAAAAATAAGTTGATAAAAGAATGCGATGTATGGTACTTTATCTGTGTACAAATTAGACAACTTAATATACAACTATACCATTTTGTAAAGAAAGGGAGATTTAAAATGAGTATATCCCCTAAAGAAACGCCGCATATCCAACCTGGAGGAGCGGAGATCGCCGAGACGATTCTATTGCCGGGCGATCCCTTAAGAGCGAAGTTTATTGCAGAGAACTTTTTGGAGAATGTCGTCCAGTTCAATGAAGTCCGCGGTATGCTGGGCTACACGGGAACTTTCAAGGGCAGAAAAATATCCGTGATGGGAACCGGAATGGGAACTCCAAGCATGAGCCTGTATTCATGGGAGCTGATTCATGTATTCGGTGTTAAGAATCTCATCCGAATCGGTTCCGCCGGGGCGATTCAAGATCATTTGAACCTGTATGACATCGTTTTCGCAATGGGTTCTGCAACCGATTCCAATTATGGACACCAGTACAATCTTCCCGGTCACTATTCGATTACGGCCTCATTTGAGCTGTTGGAAAAAGCCAAGAAAATAGCGGATGCGCAGGGACAGAAGGTTCATGTAGGCAATGTGCTCTCCAGTGACATCTTCTATAATGCGGACCCAACGGCGCTGAAGAAATGGAGTGAAATGGGCATTCTATGCGCCGAGATGGAATCCGCCGGCTTGTATATGAACGCGGCTCATGCGGGCGTTAACGCACTCTGCATCTTGACGATCAGCGATCATATTTTCAGACATGAATCCACGACGCCTGAAGAGAGACAGACAGCTTTCACTAAAATGATGGAAATTGCACTGGAACTTGCTTAATCCTTCCATCCCAAGAAAGGAATGTGGCTAATGGCTGCAATAACTGAACAAACACCGCAAACTACCCCATCCTTTCACGCGAAAAGGGCTGTGCCTGTCATTTTGCTCTTTTTCGTTTTTGCCTTGATCGTCGATAACTCATTCAAGCTGGTTTCGGTAGCTATAGCCGAAGATCTGGGAATCTCGGCGGCTGCGGTCAGCTGGCAAGCCTCATTGGCCGGACTTGTGATTGGAATCGGCGCTGTCATCTATGCCTCTTTGGCGGACACGATCAGTATCAGAAAGCTGCTAAGTGCAGGGATTATCTTAATCTGCATCGGCTCTGTTATCGGTTTTATTTTTCAACACTCTTATCTGCTCGTTATTATTGCCCGTTTGATCCAGACAGCAGGGCTGGCCGCGGCTGAAACTTTATATGTGATCTATGTAACGAAACACCTGCCCAAAGAGGAGCAGAAAAAGTTCCTCGGACTCAGCACAAGCAGCTATTCGCTTTCTCTTGTTATCGGTTCCATTACGGGAGGTTACGTGTCCACCTATTTAAATTGGTCCACGTTATTCTTAATCCCGCTGCTGTCCTTAATCCTGCTTCCCTTCATTCTTAAATATTTGCCGAAGGAACAATCCCGGAAGAGTCATGTTGATTTTATCGGACTGCTTCTAATATCCGCCATTACTACTTCAGTCATGATGTATTTAACGGATTTCAACTGGATTTTTATTGTGATTTTCATAGCCGCAGCCGCACTATTTCTTGGCTATATCAGCAAGAGCAAGAAGTCGTTTATCGGAATTTCCTTTTTCCAAAATAAACGATTTGCGGCGGTTCTTGCCATCGCCTTTGTGATTTATTCCGTTCAACTGGGCTACATCTTTATTTTCCCGTTCCTGCTTCAGAAAATGTATAATCTCCAGCTCGACACGATCTCACTGCTGCTGATACCCGGTTATGTAACGGCGATACTGGTCGGATCTCTGTCAGGAAAAATAGCAAAAGTATTGACCAATAAGCAAGCGGTTTCCATCGCTATGATCATTATCGTATGCAGCCTGGCTTTACCCGGCCTTATCGGAGGCTCAGTTCTTGTATATGTTCTCTCCATGCTGCTGTTCTCGGGGTCCTTCGCTTTCATGTACGCGCCTATGCTGGATTCGTGTATCCGCTCCATTCCCGTAGAAAGATCGGGAACCGCCATCGGGTTCTATAACCTGGTGTTGAATGTGGCCGTTTCCATCGGCATCACCTACACCGCGTCCCTCATGGATGCAGTCTCTTTCGGAACGGTGTTATGGATCCTTGCTGCAATTACCTTGTTCGCTCTATTGATGTATGGGCTGCTTGTAGGCCGGCTCACGGAGTCTAAGTAAGTAACATACCTTTAGCTTAAAAAGTCAAAACACCTCCTTTTGGGAGGTGTTTTGGGCGTTTTAGGTATCTCCTGCGCTCATGAAGTCGCTCTCCTTGAACGGTTCTTCTTAAACGTTCTTCTTGAGGAAACGAAAAGCATGTTCCCTAGAGCTGCAAGGCTTAAACTCTGCTTAAGCATCATATTAGTCGAAACGTAATAGACGCCAGAGTTCCCGAAGCGGATGCTTCTACTCCGCCGCTTCCGCCAGCCATACCTGCATAGCCTGAGAGTCCGCCCGGTTCAGACGCAGGGCGATTTCAGTATTGATCTCATCCGGCGGCATGACTTCGACAAGGACGCATACTGACTCCCGCGGTTGATTCAAGGCAAACACGCCTTCATCATCGAGCATTTTCATCGCCATTTCCATGGCCTTCAGCCTCAAATCAAACTCGCGGTTCCCCTCGTCATTTGCAAGATCCCCAAGGATAGGACGCTCCATAAATCGTTGTTTAACGTGATCGAAGTTCTCATCCCCGAAACAACAATAGGGCGAATCGGCATAGGACCATTTGATGAGTTCCGCAATCGTCGATCCCGGTGTGCCACTTTCGTCTCCTTGTCTGGCCGATTCCATTTCCAAAGCTTCCCACGACCAGGCAGAGATGCTTGGCGCATGTCCCTCGCCTGTAGTATAGAGCGTACAGTAATAATAACGTTCACCATTTTCAAAAAGAGCGCGAAAAGACGTTCTGGCAGCATCGGCGATCTCTATCGCCAGCCTCTCTATTTCTTGCATCGGCTTCATGAAAGGCCCTCCTTTCCGTTGGTCGATCAGCTCAAGCCGTCTTCTAGTTGCGCCAGCCTTATTTCGCCTTCAATCGAGCCAAGATCGCCCGGGCGCGGCGGATCTCAAATCCAGCCGGCGGCAGCGCGCAGCTTCCAGCCTGCTTATCATTTATTTAAGAACGCTCGTCAATCAGCCGTTCCAGAAACTCCGCAAACGTGGAAGCATACTTGTCGATCATATCATTCATAAGATCATAACACATGATCGGAAATTCTCCCTGTTCATCTCTAGTAGACGTATCAAAATAGTAAAGCTCGTCGCTATCCGGCACGAACAAGTCCAGTCTGTGGGGAAACCGGTCTACCCACCACTCCTCGGCTTTATTCAGTCTATGGATGTAAAGAAGGTCGCCGTCATAGTCCTCTCTGTATTCCGGAGGAGCGATCGTTAGAATATTCCCGCCACTTAACCGGGCATTACCGTAATGAACCAGCCACCAGCGATAAGATGGCGGCAGGGGAAATCCTAATTCTTCCTCGACTTCCGCTATCCAGCTCTCTTCCGCACCACGGTTAGGAAACCATTTTAGTGCGGAAGTCGTTTTCAGTTTTTCTGCCAAACGCTCATACATAAGTTCGGTCCTCTCTTCCTATACGAATCATTTGCCTCTTTTATACGCATTAGCCACTTGGACTAGGTACCAGACAGCCACACCCACAAGGGCAGTAAGCACAAGATTTATGCAGCCGAAAACGATCAGCGACTTCGCTTGGCCGGGGCCGATCCGAAAAGCGGCCGCGAACTGGAAGACGGCGGGAAGCAGAAACGCCAGCCAAGAGACCGTTATAAGCTTTTCTGTTCTGAAGCTCCACCATACCGCCGAACATGATGCAACGAGCAATATCCAGGTACAGATAAACTTTAACGCAACCATGATTTCGGCCCCCATCTTCCTTAGTTATACTTAAGTCAACTTAACCGGAAAGCACAGGGATTCCGGAGAAACGAAGCGGCCGCCAAGACTAATCCTTTTATTGATAACCCAATTTTAATAGAGATTGTTGTATTTCCCGGTCTGCTTTACTTTTGAAAGTCGCAAACTCCACTGAAGATAAGGAATTCGGAAGTTTCTGATTGATAAAGGAATCAAAATCGATTGCCGTTTTTAAAAGGCGAAGCTTGTGCAGCACAGGCAGTCGCTCCAATCCCGTCAAGCGAGACAAGCCTTTACAATTCCGGATAGACAGCTCCTCCAGTGCCTTCATTTCCTGATCAAAGCTGATTTCTTGCAGTTGGATCTGATCCTCAATAACCAGCCTATTCAGCGCTTGAAAGGCCGTAATATTGGTCAGGTCATGAAAACCGCGGACTCTAACGATCTCCAGATCCCCGATTTCATTCTCTTCAATTTCCTGAATATGCTCCCGGCCTCCAAGCAAAATGCGAAGGTGCTTCAGCTTCCTCAGCCGGTTAATAAAATGTAACGGCAGTTTGCTGATCGAATGCAGCGCGAGATAATTCAAATCCTCCAGATAACCGATGGCATCAAGGTTTTTAACCTTGCCCCCTACATGCAGCTCTTCCAGACAAGAGAATTCTTTAAAATATTGCAGGTTAAGGGTCTTTTTATCGAAGATAACGTTTAAAATTTTAAGAGAACGCAGCGTATCCATCCCGAGAATTTCCGAATTCTCCAGCTCGTATATCTCCAAACTTAAACTGGACAGGTTGTCCAGCTTGGCCAATGCTTCTGTGTTATGTGCCTGAACGAGACTATTAAGCTGCAGCATTTTGACATGAGGAATCCGCAAGAGAGTATGGCAATCGAAAGACAGAGAATAGTGGGCGTAGAAACGTACTCCGAAATCCTCATTCCAGCGCGCGCAGAGCTCATCCACTTCTTCCAGGATGGAGCCATAAAAATCCGGGTGAGAGAACTGGACAATCACTTGGTTGCCGCTGTGCAAGTCCTGCTCGATCTGAACCCGGTCCAGCGCAGCAGGGTTATCGATCAGAATCCTTCTTTTCCATATCTTACGCATTCATAAACCCTCCCTAATTGCCATCGATCACAAGTTCATATTTGCTGAAAATCCACGATTTGCTCAAATCGTAAATCGCATCTTGGCTTATACGCACAGACGGTTTTGTTCCTTCAGAGCATCTTAAAATATATATTTCTCAAATTGTTCTCTGAGAGTTTCTTCGTGCGGTATCCACTCCGAATCACTCCATAAAGACACTCCCACGAGTTCGGACAGCTTATCTACGGCTTGGGCCGGACTCGTAATGCTAATTAAGTCGTCAAAATCCTCATTAGAAATATCCAACGCTTTCCGCAGGTAGTCATCATTCATGCGCTCTTCTTTCAGTTGTTCATATTCTTCCCTCGTCCACTGCTCACAAAAGATTCTTTCACCCACTATCTCTCCATTCTCGAAAATCGACAACTCGAATATTTCCTCATTCATGTATGAGGCGGTCATTACCGGCCCCTCGATAAGCTGGGACAACGCTTTGCCGGCCTTCTTCACCGTACCCCATACAAAATAGTCGTGGAGCACGCTGATCCAGTTCTCGTTGCTTTTGCTTATATACATGACATCTTTGGTCGCTTGAGCCTCATTATTTCGTTTGCCTAAAACATGGCCATGCGCTTTGCTCAGCTCTCTTAATGCTTCGACAGTCTTCTCAAGGTTTCCCGACTTGATATGCAAATTTGCAAATGATCTTCCCACGTGACGGCCTCCTCGAATGGTCTTTCCCGCTAGTTCTTGTTCATATCCTACGGTGCTATCTATGTCTCTTATTTCCATTATGGTTAGCGCTTTCCCTACTGCCCGGTTATCGTATAGACGTTAGAGGAGCCTACCGGCGCCGCATTGAAATAAGCGTTATTCTGAACGGCTCCGGGGAACTTAACCCCGTATGTAATCCCGCCTCCGCCGTCCTTGACACCTGTAATTTCAACCACGCTTGGAATCGGAATATCAAGCGCCACCGGGCTGTGCATGATAGTTATGTTCGATTGAAGAATATTGCCGTCTACCTTCACCGTAACGACATCGCCGTCTTCCGCGGCGAAATCCCAGATCAGCATGCGGCCTGTCGTCGTATTTTTCTTCATCTCAATGTTGAAATCCCTGGCTTCGAGTCCCGCCGAATCATCGGCCGCGACCAGTTGGATACCCGCCTTCATCCCTTTACCGATACCATTCGATTGAACATCTTTTATACTGCCGTTTGGACCTTGGAAATACATGAACATCCCAAACGTGATAAGCGCCGTAATTCCGATCCAAAATCGTTGCTTATTTCCTTTTTTTCCGTTAGAAGATGACTTACGATTGTCTGACGCCCCTGTAAATTCCTTAGGGACATCCTCATTTTCCGTTTGCCGAAGCTCATATGGGTCGGGCTCGTTTGACTTCGGTCTTTGCTCATCTTGTCGGTGATCTGTCAATTTCCTTCTCCTCACTATTCCTTATATCGATTTGTCCGCCGAACAACCGGGTATTTCCAGTACAGCAGAGACATGCATAATCGGATAGCCGTAATCGCAAGCAGCAGAAGCGTAATGGCCCATCCTTTGGAATAAAGCCCCTCGTCCGCCCATTTGTTGAGAATGATAACTCCTACCGATAGAGCGAAGCTGGTATAAATGAGCATTTGCAAGGCTGGAAGCAAGATCGTAATTTTACGATAGGGGATACCTAAAAATTTGACCCTCATGGTCAAATAAATAAAAAAAGCGAAAAGGCTAAGTACGATCACACCGCCACCAGCGACCGGAACCTCGTTTACCAGAATATTATTTAGATCGGCATATATCATGAAAGGCATGAGAAACGTAAGGAAAATAACCCCGATCATGAGGGGATGAAAAAATAAGAGAGCAAGCAGCCATTTCAGGACATTCATTCCATCACCCCGTCTTTCCTTGAAAGTCTTCAGGCATCAATGCGGACAATTCCTCGGCTGTGGCATCGGCCTTCATGCTCATACGCAAGGCGTGGCCTCGAATCGCTTTCTCGACCAAATTGCGAACAAGCCGTCCATTGCCTGCGGTCCTATCTCCTTCATAGGTCTCCAAAATGGAGAGCAGCGCGGCTTCCGCTTCAGGGACGATCACATACCCTTGCGCCTTTACCAGGAGACGGGCAATTTGCAGCATTTCTCCGGCTGTATAGTCGGGGAAAGTAATCATATTGGGAAACCTGGAGCGGAGCCCCGCATTGCGGTTCAAGAAACGCTCCATATCTTCGTCGTAGCCGGCCAATATCACGATGAGCCTGTCCCGGTAATCGTCCATGGCCTTGACTAGCGTATCGATCGCTTCCTGTCCGAATTGATCCCCTTCCGCCAGAGCGTAAGCCTCATCCACAAACAGGATTCCGCCCAGAGCGCGCTCGATAACTTCTTTCGTCTTGAGCGCGGTTTGCCCCACATAACCGGCAACCAGGCCGGAACGATCCGTCTCTACCAGCGTGTCGGCCTTGGTCACGCCCAATTCTTTAAATCGCTGGGCCAAAATACGGGCAATGGTCGTTTTGCCGGTTCCCGGATTTCCCTTAAACACCATATGAAGGGCTTGAGCGGAAGCCTTGGGCAGCCCCAACTCTTCACGGCGCTTGGCCACCTCAATTTGAGCCGATAGGCTTCTCACAAATTCCTTAACGGAGGACAGACCGACAACGTCGTCGAGCGCTCCAAGCGCACTCGCCTGCTTCACCGCAAGGTCAACAGGTACCGACAATCCAAAATCCTCTACAGTCAGCTCATTTAACCGATCCGCCGCAATATCGGGGTGATCGGCCAATCGTTCCGCTTGCTTGCGTATCGCTCCCTCCAGCGTATTACGGACGAGCCGGCCGTTGCCCCCGTCCTTTCTGCCCGGGATTTGCTTCCCGTTAAAATAGGGTTCGAGTAAACCCGCTACACCCGGAGCTAAGCTGAAGCCACGCGCCTTCACCATAATCGAAGCGATTTGCTGCATTTCCCCTGCCGTATAATCGGGAAACTCGATTTGCAGCGGGAAGCGCGAGGACAGACCCGGATTTACTTGAACAAACCGCTGCATATCTTCCGTGTATCCCGCCAAAATGACAACTAGGTTGTCTTTATGCAGCTCGATAAGACGAACCAAGGAATCGATCGCTTCTTTACCGAAGCCCCCGCCCTGCACGCCATCCTGCGCAAGCGCATAGGCTTCGTCGATGAAGAGCACGCCGCCGAGAGCAGATTCGACAACCAGCTTGGTCTTATTGGCCGTCTGGCCGACGTATTCCGCTACCAGATCGGACCGGTCCACCTCAACGAGGTGTCCTTTTTTCAAATAGCCCATGGACCGGAGCATCCCTGCCACCAGCCGCGCCATCGTCGTCTTGCCCGTACCGGGATTCCCCGAAAAAATCATGTTGAGAGTCTGCCCGGTGTCGACATGAATCCCGGCTTCCTTCCGCCTTCGATCAACAATAAGCTGTTTCTCTAACGTTCGGACGAATAGTTTGACCTTCTCCAATCCGACAATTCCGGCGAGCTCATTCTCGATATTAAAGGCTTCCTTCTCCCCGATCCCGAAGTCTGCCCCGGTCAATACTTGCAAGTCTGCAGCTGCAGCTGCCCCTGACATCAGCTCTCTAAGCCGGGTCGCCTGCTTGCGGACCGCCTCCTCGAACAAATTGCGGACAAGCCGGCCGTTGCCGCTGTCGTTGCGGCCGGGGATTTGCCGTTGATCGAACAGCTCGATTAAACCCTCGTAAGCGTCCTCTTCTATCCGGAAACCGTTCTTGCTCGCCATCTGAATCATAATGTCCAGCATATCTGCCGCCTTGTAATCCGGGAATTCCACGATGAATGGAAATCTGGAGCGCAAACCCGGATTCGACCGCAGAAAAGTCTCCATCTCCTGGGTATACCCTGCCAGCACGACAACAAGCTGATCCCGGTGGTCCTCCATCGCCTTGACAATCGTGTCGATCGCTTCGATGCCGAACGTATCGTGGTCGTGACGGGCGAGCGTGTATGCCTCGTCGATGAACAATACGCCTCCCAAGGCCTCATTGACTTGTGCCATCGTTTTCGGAGCGGTAGAGCCCACATATTGTCCGACAAGATCCTGTCTTGTCACTTCGATCAATTGACCTTGCGGCAGTAAACCGAGCGCCTTCAGAATGCGTCCGATCAAGCGGGCGACCGTCGTTTTACCGGTTCCCGGATTCCCGGTAAACACCATGTGAAGCGACATTGCCACAGAGCCCTCGCCTTCCCTGGCCCTCAGCCGGTTAACCTGGACCGTTTCCATCAGCTCGTAGACGAACTTTTTAACAGGTTCCAGACCCGTTAGCGCATTTAATTCCTCCAAAACATCGTCAATCGACTCCTGACGAACGAAAGATACGGCTTTGATCGGGATTTCAAACGAATTCGACGCCACAACAAAAGAACCGTTCTTGAAATGGATTCGTACACTCTCATTGCCACGAATCTCATTACGGGCCCGCAGACCAGATAATATGGGGATGAGCTCCTTATCAATCCAGTGCTGCACAGCCTCGCCGAACGTTTTATTGGCTGCGGCTATATCGGCCAGCGCCTCATACGTGGAAGGATGGACGGCAATCTTTGTCTGCATATCCCTTGACAGATCTTCTATCGCTTTCCCGAGTAAGATCTCGGCGATCTGCTTCATCGTCTCCCGCTCTATCGGTGACGATATTGCCGATGCAAGGACAGTTTGTAAGATAGACACGGGGAGAAGCTTTGCCAGCACGGCCGGAACTTGCCCATATTCGCTTTCTCTCTCTGCATGTTCATCGACATAGAACACGATGAAATAATCGGCGGCGCTGATGCGAACCCCTTCTTTGGTTCGGAAGCTGCCTTCCCCGGCAAGCTTGGCGATTAGGCTGATAAAAGCCGGGTCAGCCCCTTTGATCCCGCGGAACAACACCGTGCCCTCGGAATGCTGGAAAGCCTCCGCCATATCACTGATAAAATTTCCTGATAGTTCATCGGCCTCATAACGCTGTAAATCAATTTCCGAAAGATGTGGCCCGGATGTTAGTCCGCGTGCATATATCTCCCGAACCAGCCATTCCAAAGCTGTTTTTTTGCCCGTTCCCGGGGCCCCGGCCAGTAGGATCACGTTCCTTGGCTTATTACTTTGGCGCCCATTCATATATCCCTGCTTATACCCCGCAACCAAATCGTCGACGAACAGCGGCTGTCCCATTACATGACTATTAACGTTCTTTCCTGCTTCCCGGAACAATTGGTCCAATTGCTTGGGAGATAAATCGCTCTGCGCGTCATTCCGGCCTTCTCCATGTGACGCACGGGCTGGGGTCTGAGTAGGGCGGGAAGTCGATGAAGTAACGTTCCGTCCCGCTGCGGTCTGCCCGGAATAGTTCGGACCTGCACTTCTGACTCCCGAGCCTCTATGATAGGGTTGCGTCGGCTGCGCTTGTCTCGTTGGAGCTGGAGGGGCTTCTTTTTTATCGAAAAATCCTTCTTCCCGAATCAGTTCAACAAGTTGATACTCAGGAAAAAGAAATTTGAGCGCTTTCAACATATTTCTTCGGTTGATTCTCATACTTCCCGTTACCCCCTGCGGCCTATTACTCATACTTTTTTCCTATATTATACTATGCCTCTGCTAGTTTTGCTTTCAATCTATGGAATGTGTATGTAATAATTCCAGTCTAGTAGAACATCAAAAGCCCGCCACTGGGCAGGCTTGTTTAGAGTTATGTCTGAGGAAAACTTACTCATTCTCATTTCCACAAATCAGTTTTCCTCCGTGCGCAAATTAAATCCCTTAGCGATAAGCCAGACCGGTAGAACGATTTCGAATATCGCTCCAGGAATATAGAGAACGTTTCCTAAATCCAGGCCGATGATCGACAGAGAGCTGCTTACCAACAGTCCCGTATATCCAATCAGGCCAATGATGGACAATAATCGTGGAACCAGTCTCGATCGAATGAGGATATAACAAAACAACAAGCTGCCTAAACTCAGCGCAATCATGGCCATGTCAAATAACAGGAAATGAACGTCCACCGCTAAATTCCCCATCATTTGCAAATAGGAATCGTCGGAGGTTCCACCCGATATGGATTTATTGCTCAACGCAAGGAGAACAAGCGGTCCTAATAAGCTCAAAATAAGCAAGGCAGACTCCATAACCCGGGAAGCGAAGTACCCCATCGTAAACGTTTCATGATGTTTCTTTAATATCGGGTGCAGCAGCACGGCAATCCCCACAACTGCGATGGCATTGATCAACTCCAAGAGCAACCCCGTAAACACGCTTGTTCGTTCGGAATACATACTGCTGAGTAAATCAGTCCGATGCAAAATAGGATCCAATATCCCGCTTCCAATCAGGAATGCAGCCGTCGACAACAAAAATAACACCCCTGCCGCTCTTTCAGCTTTTCTCATGCCTTATCCCCTCTCTGAGCTATTTATTTGCAGTATAGCTCGAAGAGGAATCGGCCTGTAGACACTTTAGTGTGGTTTAGGGGTGTTCGTGAACAAATTTAACTCACGGGCGCGGGCGATCGCCTCCGTGCGCCGCTGCACGTGAAGCTTTTCGAAAATTCTTCGGTTGTGTCCTTTCACCGTATCCAAGGCCAGGAAAAGCTTCTCGGCGATTTCCCGGTTGGAGAGTCCCTGGGCTATGAGCTCCAGCACTTCGATTTCGCGTTGGCTGAGCGGCTCAATCCGGCTGCCCCTCATTCCGTCCTCAAGGACGCGGTTCACGCGCTCCAAACCCGTTTGAGCTTCTTTAATTACAGGGTGCGGCAGATCACCGGCCAGCTTCAGGGCCGTCCGGTAACGCTCTGCCGCCAGATCGGGCCGCCCTTCCGCTTCCCTGATTTGAGCGAATCCAATCATGGCCGTTACAGCCATCAGTTGATGATCAATCTTTAGGCAGTTCGATATGACTTCGTTATAGGCTTCACATGCACCGGCATAATCTCCCCGTCGCTGGCAAGCCACGCCCAGCATCCAGGCGGATGCCGTCCGGGCAGGCAGGTTATCCGGATGCAGATAGGCAAGCGCGCGGCGTGATTGGGCGATAACATCATCTATTCCGTTGGTTCCTCTTACCTCCGCATTCCGTGCAGACCCAATCAATCCGACAAGCCCCTCGGTCTTGTCTTCAAGCTCCGTGTCTTGCAAAGCCTCTTCGGCTGATTGAAGATTTAGTTCGGCAAGGTCGTGACTATCGGTCAAGCTTAAAGATGCCAGTGTAGCACGGGTCGCCGCAATCCATCCGATCATGTCCCTGATACCGGCGTCTTGTTCCATGCCCTCCATGGCCGCCTCTGCCGCTTGGAGCTTGTGTTCAACCCCTGTCGGCTTACCGGCAATCAATAGAGCGGAACCATAAAACACCCATAATTCGGGTCTGGCATCCAGCTCATTGACAGGCAGCGACTCCAGCCAGTTGAGCGTCATTCTGGCAGCCCCTCGCAGATGCAGCGGCATCCCGCTGCCTTGAAGCAGACGTGAACTTCGTTCTATATCCCCCGCTTCTATGGCATGACGGAACGCATCGAGCTCGAATCCGCTGCCTTCGTACCAGGTGCTCGCTCGTTTGTGCAATTCTGCGATATGGTCCGCACCATAGTTATCCAGCGACTTTTTACGAAGAATATCCGCGAACAAATGATGATAACGATACCAACGCCGTTCTTTATCCAGAGGAATGACGAACAAATTTTTACGTTCCAGATCGATTAACATTTCCTTACCGGCTACCTTAGGATCAAGTAACAGGTCATCGCATAACGGTCCGCAAAGCCGGTCGAGTTGGGAAGTTTGCAATAAAAAAGCCTGTATGTTTTCGGGCTGTCGCTGCAGTACTTCTTCTACCAGATAATCCAACACGAAATGGTGATTGCCTGTGAAAGACTGGAGGAGTTGACCGGCGTCCTGATCTTCCTCTATGGAGATCGCAGCCAAGCGCAGACCCGCAGCCCACCCTTCGGTGAGTGATTGAAACTCGGTTATGTGATCTGTCGAGAGATTGAGGTTCATTACATGATTAAAAAAAGCTTCGGCTTCCGAAAACGTAAATCTAATGTCGGCAGTGCGCAGCTCGGTTATTTGGTCCAGAACCCGTAATCGCGGCAGAGAAATTGCAGGGTCTTCGCGAGTCGTTATCACTAGGTGCATCTGTTTGGGAAGGTGGCTCAGCAGGAACATTAGAGCTTCGTCGACCTCTTTCGAACTCGCCGCATGATAATCGTCAAGGACAAGGATAAAAGGAGACGGCATAGCCGTGAGTTCATCTAGAAGAGCCGTAAGCACCAACTCTGTCGATGCCAATTGAAGTGATTGAAGTACGGAAAGTACGCCTTCTCCTATATTCCCCGATAGGGTCTGAAGAGCGGAGATCATATAAGTCAAAAAACGCGTAAGTTCGTTGTCCCCTTGTTCAAGGGAAAGCCATGCGGCCGGCCGGTCGCAGCCAGCTATCCATTCACAGACTAAAGTCGTTTTGCCGTAGCCCGCGGGGGCCGAAATAAGGGTCAGTTTTCGGTGCAAGCCCTTATTCAGCCTTTCGGTTAATCTTTGGCGCAGTACCGCTTTCGACCGAGGCGCAGGGATATATAACTTGGAGGCGATTATAGGAGTTAACATGGATCTATTATAACAACTCCCGGCAAGGTATGCCTTTTCCTAAGCAAATTTTCGTCACTTAGGATAGGGTTCTCCGCGGCGGAAGGAACGGCAACGGAGTAGGGGTTTGTCTTATGAAGTTATTAAAAAAGACCGGATGAACATCAGCTCTCCAGTCATTTTTCTTATTCTATTTAGTCTTTAATTCAATATCCGCCTTCCCGCCAAAAACGATCATCCCATCTTCAGGCAGTACTATGGAATGATTGTTAGTTGCCTTTGAAAAGTTCACAGGTATTCCGTTCTTGTCATAAACGGCAAATCCCCCACTGTCCCAAAAGAATATAGTGCAGTGGGCCAGTTCCAGAATTATATTGAAGAAGCCTTCAAAACCACTATTAAAGTGGAATTGAAGGCTTCGTTTTGTTAGGGCAAAAAACCAAAAAAACTTTTGGGACAGCCCCTTTCCCATGTCATAATTCGCTGCGCTGGTCCGGTAAATCAAGCGCGTTCGTCGGTGCCTCTCCGTGTATATGGCGACCATACCTCGACATTAGTGAGCTTGATTCCAAGTGTATCCGAAAAAGAAGGAGAATCTCTGCCACTACCAAAGCTACTGTTTTATTGTTGGTCCGGCAGACGTAATGCGTTTGCCGAAGTTTGCGCTTGATCTAAAAATTCCTCTGCTTGGGTCAAATGCTGCCGGGCCGTCTCCAAAGCTTGTGAATTTGTTGCCGCATTAGATTCACTTATTGAGTTTATTGCCTGATTTAAAGCCGTTTGCGCATCAGAAACCGCATTAGATGCATGCTTCTCCAGCGTATTGCCGCTCGAGTGAAGTGTACCTTCTGCCGGTTTTCTTGCATTTTCGGTAGCTAGACCAATTTTGTTTTCATTGGGCAAGATGATTCCTCCTTCCCTGAGCAAAGATCAATAACTTAAACAGAAATAAGTATGCGGTTGAGATTTTGTTTATATTCTTGCGACTGCATGGGAATATTCGGACCTACATTTCCGGCAATCCATTTTAGTATAGGAATCCAATGCGTAGGAAAATCTAACTTTGATGAAAGAAAGCAAGGAAGGGGATAATTTCTCAATGAATAAACCAACGCTAGCGCCACACGAATCGATGGAACTGCATGAAGCCTTAAACTTCAAAACGCTCTGTCTCGCTAAATCAAAACTAATGCAAGGCTTGGTCTTTGACCAAGAGCTGAAAGCGTTAATGCAGAAGGACGTCATATTATCCACGCAACAGATCGCCGAGCTCCAGGCCATCTACGCAAGAGCTCCATTCCAAGCGCCTGTTCCGAATAACCCGACACCTATCACTCATTAAAGGGGAGCGCCAATGAATACCGATTATTTAGATCCGATTAATTCATTAAATATGCCAGAGATGGCAGACATGACATTCGCAATGGATTTCCTTATTCGTGCCAAGGAGGGTGTACGAAATTTGTCCATCGCCCTGACGGAAACGGCTTCTCCCGATGTAAGAGCACTGCTGCGCAATCATCTAATGCAGGGGATTGCACTGCACCAGGAAATCTCGGAGCTTATGATTCGCAAAAAATGGTTTCATCCTTACGAGCTGAACGAACAGTACCAACTCGACCAGCTTTCAGCGAACAATACGGTGATGATCGGGCAGATGAATTTGTTCCCGGAGGATACATCGCGTAAAGGGATGTTTGATCGGACCCCAGATGAACATATTGGAGGACATAAAGCATGAAGGCGGTAACGTATCAAGGGATTAAAAATGTCGTGGTCAAAGAGGTGCCGGATCCGAAGATTGAGAAACCCGACGATATGATCGTAAGAGTGACCAGTTCCGCCATTTGCGGTTCGGACCTTCACCTGATTCACGGGATGATCCCTAACCTTCAGGAAAACTATGTAATCGGGCATGAACCGATGGGGATTGTAGAAGAGGTAGGCTCTGGAGTGACCAAGGTAAAGAAAGGCGACCGAGTGATCATCCCTTTCAACATCGCATGCGGAGACTGCTTCTATTGTAAGAATCAGCTGGAAAGCCAATGCGACAATTCAAACGATAACGGGGATATGGGCGCCTATTTCGGCTACTCCGGAACGACCGGTGGTTACCCCGGGGGGCAAGCTGAGTATTTACGTGTTCCGTTTGCTAATTTTACCCACTTCAAGATTCCTGAAAACTGCGAGCAACCGGACGAAAAGCTAAGCTTGATCGCCGATGCCATGACGACGGCATTCTGGAGCGTAGATAACGCCGGCGTCAAGAACGGAGATACAGTCATCGTGCTGGGCTGCGGTCCGGTCGGACTTCTGGCCCAGAAATTCTGCTGGCTGAAGGGAGCAAAGCGGGTCATCGCCGTAGACTATGTCGATTACCGCTTACAGCATGCGAAGCGAACGAACCATGTGGAAATCGTAAACTTCGAACAGGATAAGAATATCGGCAACAATCTTAAGGAAATGACCAAAGGCGGCGCCGATGTCGTGATTGACGCGGTAGGGATGGATGGCAAGATGAGCGATCTTGAATTTCTGGCCAGCGGTTTGAAACTGCAGGGCGGCACCATGAGCGCATTTATCATTGCGTCTCAGGCTGTCCGTAAAGGCGGGACCATCCAAGTCACTGGGGTATACGGCGGACGCTATAACGGATTCCCGCTCGGCGACATCATGCAGCGCAACGTGAATATCCGTTCCGGACAAGCCCCGGTCATTCACTACATGCCGTATATGTACGAGCTGGTAACATCGGGCAAAGTAGACCCTGGGGATATTGTTACGCATGTCATTCCGCTTAGTGAAGCCAAGCAAGGCTATGAAAAGTTCGATACGAAAACGGACAATTGCATCAAAGTCATCTTAAAGCCCTGAGTACGGGTAAATACAGGGGAGGAAAATCCGAATGAATTCTAATTACGCTTTGCATGAGACGCTGGAGGTTCATGAAATGGCTGCGTTCAAGACCGTCTGCCTGACCAAATCCAAAACCATGCAAGCTCTGGTAACCGACCCGGAGCTCAAGCAAATTTTACAGCAAGACGTGCAATTATCACAGCAGCAGCTTCAGGAGCTCGGTGGAGTGCTGTCTAAAGTGACCCTAACCTAAAGGAGATAGAAACAATGAACATCCTATTAGAACACTTGACAGGGCTTGATACGTTGACCGACGACGTGATCGCAATGGATTTTTTGATGAACGCCAAGAGCGGAGTCAGAAACTATGCCATGGCCGTAACCGAATGTGCCACCCCGGAAATCAAGCAAATTTTGATGAAACAGCTCAACGAAGCTATAGACTCCCATGAAAAGATAACCAACTACATGATGCAGCGGGGCCTATACCACCCCTACCATACTCCGGAGCAAATTCAGCTTGATTTGAAAAATATTCAGACCGCTATGAACATTCCGTCCTGACACCGTATTCGTCCCAACAAAACGCGCAAACCACCCTGGTTCAGGCGCGTTTTTTGATTTTAGCCGAAGACTCTGTAGAATAAAATGTTCCCCGAATTCAATTGGGTTGACCCAAAACAATATTTTTCATATAAAATACGATGTCATTAAAGTACAGTAATCCCACTGTTAAAAATGACTCTCAGAGAGTCACCCTCAAAGTGAAACTCAAAACTCAAAGTCAAATCATTGGGTTCGCCATTTGTCGTCAATGCATATTCGTAAGCAATTCCGCTTCCATCGTTAAAGTAATAGAAGGATTCTTGTTGATAAACACTGCCGTCTTTATAAACAGGCCTAAAGGTACATTCTACATCAAACCTATCGATCTGCCCCAACTCATTATCTTCCTTAAAACTCTCGATGACCTCTTTTAATAGCTCAACGTCCCAATCCTGCATATCATCAACTTTTTGAGCAATTTCCTCATATCGTCCATCTGCGATGGAGTCAACAATCTCTTTTGCGAACGCCCGAATGATATCTTTCTCTTTATCCAATACCCGTTTAAGCATACCACGTGCTCCCTTATCTCCAGAATAGTCTACCTTATGAAGATCGTCCCTTAAATGCTTTACCGATGCGAGGGCTGGCAAACTTTCTATTTAGTAGGTGGTACTTTCAATCTTAAAATCTAAATTGATGTCAATTTCCGCTGTCCCTTTCCTTTCTGTCTTTTGCAAAACAAACTCAAATGTGGGTTCATAATATGAATCCTGCAACGTTTCTCCACCCAATACTTCTATGCTGTACCAGCCGTTTTCAATTTCAATCATCGGCTTTTTGTATTGCCGGTAATGATTAAGTAAAGCGTTGACTCTCTCGTTAGTGAATTGTTCTAGTATTCGCCAAGTAAACAGCATCAGTATGTTGTTTTCAACTTTAAGCGAATAACCACCACGTCTAAATTGTAAATGGCTATCTGATCTCAACAACTCCGGTGTATCACCAGAAAGATTAAATATAATTGTATAGGGATAGTTTTCAATCCCTGCCATTGGAAGTACGATACCATCAAGCACGGCATGATCGCCGCTTTCGTTTGTTGTAAACTCCATGGCTAAGTTGTCCGAAAGATGATTGGACTGTTTCCAGCTCTCCAGCAGCAAAATATCCCCGAGAATGAAATAGTCTATCAGATCATTCAGCACTTCTGTAAATTTGCAGATCATTTAAAGCTCCTTTTTCCTCTTTTATCTCAAAGCTATAAATTCAACTTAATCAAATCATGCAGGAGAATTATAGAATCCTCCTTTTCTAACGGTACCTAAATAAGATCCCTCCATTACTTTGTTGGGAATAAGAGTACTAATATTGTGGCATTTGCCAACCCGTTTCTTCATCCCAAATGGCATCTGTATCATCTAGATGAACATGCCAATCCCCCTTAGAAATACTTCTTCTAATATACGTCAAACAGGTCAACCAATAATACAGCGCATTCAATATCACTTCAAAATCATCTGAAGAGGGCAGCTTTGTCGATCCTGCAAAGATCACGGTTGGTTCATCCTGATCATAGTCATAAACACAAAATGTTTCTCCAATATCCTTCATTTCAAAACCCGCATTGTATTTATCAATGATGGCTGTTATCTCTTGCTCCTCACTGCTGGTAAGGTTATGATTTCTCATACAAGTGTAATAAACAGAAACCCCCATGCTACATTTCCCCTCTTTTTTCAGTATATTGGAACTACCGTTCCCGTTTCCCCTTAATCCGATGCTCACTTTTTGATCCCGTACCATTCTACTTACATTTCATTGCTAATGCCTAACACTTCATCATTCTTCGCCAGCGTATGCTCAACCGGATGTATTCGGCTTGGTCTTCGATGCTGTGCAATGCGGAAGCTCAACTACTTCGTATCCGAGTTCGGTGTAAACGGCTTTCATCGCGTCAATGGTTCGGCCGGCTATTTCCAGGTCCCCTATTTTCGTTCGGTATCATTTCGATAAATGTCCCGCCATAGCAAAGCTCTGCGAAGCGCATTTTGCCTTTCCAATGTAAAGCGGCTGGTTGGTGATGACGAGCAGTGCTGTATGCGGTACATTATATCATGGAAGGTGTATAATAATCCCATATTATGGACTTACAAACATAAGGGACATTCATGAGTTTCGACAAATGTCGAGTGCCAGGCTGCATCTAATTTCCCTGCCAATATCCCTTACCAGACCGAGGGCAAATGCTCCGAGCTACAGATCCAATCAATTCCATCAACAGGGGCTTATTTAGTCCTGCAGAAATTCTAGCAATTGACAATCCCCTTGTTACAACTATGGGATTGTTTGCCTGAAGTCAAAGACTGTGCCGAACGCATTCGTTTATCCAATCAATCAATAGAACAGGAGAGATCACGTTGCAGCTCCCAGATTCCACTTATTCCGCAATTAGGGCTCTATGTAAACAAGGCGATGATTTAGTGAAGACAGGCGATTTTGACGCCGCCAAGCAAAATTATATGGCCGCCCTCCGTTTATTGCCTGAAAATCATCAAGAATGGGAGGCCGCTACCTGGATATATGCAGCTATTGGGGATGTCCACTATCGTTTGAAGAATTACGATAAGGCCTTCAAGTGCTTTTTTAATGCCGTGCAGTGTCCGAACGGGTTGGGGAATCCGTATATTCATCTTCGGTTGGGGCAGTTATATTACGAACTGGAAAACTTTGAAAAGGCAGCTGATGAGTTAACCCGGGCTTACATGGGTGCCGGTATTGAAATTTTTATGGAAGACGACCCCAAGTATCTTGAGTTTTTGGAGACAAACATAGAGATATGAAATTCAGGTTTACCATTCCGAATTCTGCCTCTTGCGAAAGGCAGATAAGAAGAGGCCAGCGGAATTTGACATCAACCCAAATTTTAAGCTTGAAAGTTCCGCCTACTAAAATATAATTGTTAAGGCCATCCTGCAGCAGGATAGCCTTAACTTGTGCCTAGCGTGTATTTTGTTAAAGTGTCCGCACTTCCCCTTAACCGCTCTTCCAAAATCAAACGCAGTTCATCAGGAATCCGTTCATACTCGACTCCTTTCCCCAAAAACAAAAGCCAATCCGCGTAATACTCTAGCGCCTCAACATCGGTCACATTCAGTTGAACATTGAAAATCCCACTCGACTGGAACATCCCCGTAAAGGACAAAATAATCCCCGGCGGATGCAAGCGCTTAAAGCGCTGAACTCCAGTCGTATCAAGCTTTACAACCAGATTGGATTCACGTGCATCAAGCCGTTTTTTGCTTAAAATCTCTTGCTCAGACCGCTTCATCTCCTGCTTAGAAATTGCCGAATCCCGCAGCATCTCAACGGGCAGATAACGAAACTCGTCGGTATCAAGATCATAAACCTCAACCAGCCAATGAGCGTTTGAATTAAAAATATGAATCAAAAAAACGTCCATTAACTGTGGCCACCCAGGACTCGGCTCATAAGTCAAACGCAAGTGCTTATCCCGCGCAGCAAGCGAAATCAACTGGTTCAACTCCGCAGGCGCCGCGTCATCGAGTTCCAACAGATTCGGATTAGCAGGATTTGTATTTTCAAAAAGCAAGATATTATTCAGCTCGATCAACTCGTCGTGCTGGGTTTGCGAAGCGATGCCGATGAGTTTTTCAGTGATGGAACGGCGATTTTGCAAATAGGGCAACTGCGAGTTTTTCGAAGCGATAAAGCTGATAAATATCGCTTTCAGCTCTTCCGGTGTGAAACGGACAGCGGACAGATACTGATTTTGCAGGACATTGTATCCACCCCCGCGCCCAAGCTCGGTCGTCAGCGGAAAACCCATCGCCTGAATCTCGTTAATGTCGCGAATCGCCGTCGCGCGGGAAATCTTGAACTCACGCTGAATCTCTGCAATCGTGAAATGCGCGCGGTTATTGATGAAGCGCATGATCAGGTTCACTCGTTCTATCTTTTTCATGATTTTATTGTATCAGAATTGTAGCATCCATAATGATTTTGGTTCTGGTTTTGATTCTGTTTTTGCACTACTTTTTGATATCGGACAAAAGGTTTCATTTTTTGATACATTTAGCGAATAGTATCAATCTTGTAAGATATGACCCTAAAGGAGAGATTAAAATGTCTACCTACTCCATCCAAACCATCTCGGAAAACTACAAAATGACTGCTTTCGGTGTTTCACTTGAGGACTACAACGACTGGGCAGGTAATGCCGCCAAAACTGCGGCGAAAAAAGCTGAAATCACTGAAAACGGCAAGCTTGCCAAACTTCTCGCACTCGCTGACGGGCAGGAATCTCAAATCAACTACGTTATCGACGGCAAAGCCTGGCGCGGCTTCGGCGTGAAGGGTGCATACGACGTGGAAGACGCGGTCGTCCTCGACTTCCTCGCTGGGGATTACCTCGTGGTGCCTAGCGCAGGCTCTGACAAAGACCGCCTTGCTGACGAAATAACAGGCAAAGTTTTCGGTGGCCTGCTGCAAGAAATCACGGACTACAAATACGTTGGTCCAGGTAACTCGACATTCGTCAAAGCAATTGAAGACGGTAAATTCTACGGAGAAATGTGGCTTCGTGTAAAAAAAGTAGTAGACTAATCTCAGTCAAAGGAGGTCTCTCATGGCAAATTACACAGTTGAACACAAAAAATCATTTACATTGACCGCTTATGGTTTTTCACTTCAATCGAATTTTCAAGACGCCCCAGCTCTGCAAAAGGAAAAAGCAGCGTTTTGGGCAGGACTCAAGGCCGACGGACGTTTTGATAAGCTCAAGGCGGCCGCAAAAGATAATCGCGAATGGTCCGTCAATGAGGTTTATCAAGGCAGACCGTGGAATTATTTCGCGGTAGAAGCCAGCAAATCGGTGGCTGACGCAACACGTATCATCGAATTTCCGGAAAGCGAGTACATCGTGCTCGCAGGAACCGGCGAAAAGGAAACTTTGTTTGATCAGCTGACTTACCGCGCTTTTGGCGAAGTCTTGGCACAAATCACTGACTATGCTTACATCGGCGGTCCAAATGCGACTTATCGCAAAGAAAACGGTAACGGCACTTTCTATGGAGAATTTTGGGTCCCCGTGGTTAAAAAATAATAGGATGGCAAGTGTATACCACCTATTTGAGGACTGACCATCGACAGCGGATTCGGGCTCGACTCTCCGTTATGGGTCGGTTTTATTCTGGCGATCTTGGGCTTAATTTCATTGCTTCCCTACTTAAAGAGAGCTAAAGCGTCAGCCTCATAATGAAGAGTAAGGTTGAGAGGTATCGAGAGAATCATTCTCCCTTATAGACTTTGTTCGGTCACTCCCGTCACCGGATCGAAGGTCAGCATTTTCGTCCCTATCTTATCGATGAAGAAGCGATCATGACTGACCGTAATGACGGCGCCGGGAAAATGGATTAGAGCTTGCTCCATGACCTGAATACTCATGAGATCCAGATGGTTGGTAGGCTCGTCCAAGATGATAACCGCCGAACCCGATAGAAGACACTTGGCCAGCGCCACCCGAGCCTTCTGTCCGCCGGACAGATTGCCGATCTCCTTGCTCAGATCCGCCTCCGAGAATTGCAGCATCGATAGAAATTTGGCCACCTTTTTGCGCGGGGCGTCCAGCCCCAATCCATACGTATTCACCGCGTGGCTAACGGTATCCTTGGGATCAAGCTCCTCCCACATCCGGTTGAAGTAGGCGTAGCTAACGCCCTTCTCCCAGATAACCTCTCCCGACTCCGGCTTCTCCGCCCCGGTAAGCGTCTTGATGAGCGTGGACTTCCCGCTTCCGTTCGGCCCCGCGATGACCAAGCGATCTTCCTTCTGAATATCGAAGCTAACGTTCTCGAAGATCTGCCTGCCCTCGTAGGTCTGTCCGATCTTCTTCACTTCGCATAGCTTATCCGGGAAACGCAGCCTCTCGTAAATATCGGTAATCAGTACGTTAACGGGATGCGGCTCGATCCGCTTCTTGTTATCCGCCAGCTTCCGTGAGAGACGGTCCTTGGAAGCGGATTTCCTGCTCGCGCGGTCGTCGATCGCCTCAGACTCCATGAGCAGCAGCTCTTCCTCCCATTCGAACTGACGGTCCAGCTCCTTCTTGCGCATCTTCTTCTTACGGACGTAATCGGTGTAGTTGCCTTCGTATTCCTGAAAATGATAATTCTCGATCTCGATCGTACGCGTGACGACCTTATCGATGAATTGCCGGTCATGCGACACCAGAATCATGGCTCCCTTGAACCGGTACAGCCACTGCTCCAGCCATGCAATGCCTTCCATATCCAAGTAATTCGTAGGCTCGTCGAGCAGAACGACATCGGGCAGCTCGATTAGTAACTTCGCGAGCGCCGCACGGTTACGCCATCCCCCGGACAACTCATCGATCGGCTGATTGCGAGATCTGTCGTTGAACCCTAGCTTCATGAGCACTGTGTTAATCTCGACGGACACGTTCCAGCCATCGAGATGATCCATTTGCTCGAATAACTCCGCCTGCCTCGCTAGCAGCCCCTCCATTTCGTTATTGTCTGTAACCAAACCCAGCTTATCTCCTACCTCTAGTAGCTCTCGTTCGATAAGGACAACCTGCTCGAAGCACATTTCCAGTTCTTGCTGAACAGACAGGCTTCCGCTCAATTCCGAGAATTGAGAGAAATATCCGATTTTCAACTGAGGATTTATTTCTACTCTGCCGGAAGTCGGCTCCTCTTTGCCCATAATGAGCTTAAATACCGTCGACTTGCCGGCACCGTTTCGTCCGATCAGGCCGATACGTTCCCCTTGCATAACTCGAAAATAAATATCGCGAAAGATCATGGACCCTTCATACTTCTTCGTGACGTTCTCCAAACGTATTACGCTCATGGCTATCACCCTTACTTTAGCAAGATATCGAAACTATTAAAGTTTTTATTCTACTGGCGGCAGCGAAGTTCGCAGCAGGGTCTCCATGTCGGCAATCGGTACGGCCAAACCGGCCTCTATCATTTGGTCTTGATGCTCGACACCGGCAGTAGCGAATACAACGGCGATGGCTTTGCCACGCTTGTTAATAACGGGAGAGCCGCTATTGCCGTTATAGACCGGCGCATCGAGGGCCATGACCGGCGTCTGACGGCCTTGGATCGGGACCAAGCCGATAATAGCCCCTTTGATGGCGATTTGCGTGAGATGAAGCGGATTGCCGATCACGTAGATTTGTTCATCAGGCTCCCACTGTTTGTTGTCTCGCTCGACTTCAATAAACGGCAGCCGTTGATCCCCGATGTCCGCCTTCAGTATGGCGATATCCAGATCGGGATCACTGCCCGACAGCTCCGCTTTATAACTCTGACTTTGCCCCGGGAATTTCACTATAATATAGCGGTTATCTTCGATGACGTGGTAGTTGGTCACAATATAGCCGCCGTTAATGTGAAATCCGGTGCCCTTGCCGTTGTCCGTGCTGACTGTAACAACCGCTTCTTTATAGCTTTGGATTTCAGCTTGGCTGGATAATTCCCTCGACCCGAACAAGAGCGGGAGCGTCTTCATGTTGTAGATTTGCGGCCAGAAGGCCAATATATTTCCGACTAGACCGGCAACGAGCAGAAATATGACCGTATTTCTGATCCACTTCCGTCGGTTGGCCGATGAACCCCCGTCGTCGTCCTCCTCTTCCGACTCAAAGTCCCACTCCTCGTCTGCATATGGGTGGTCATTCTCATGTTCTTGCTTCTCTTCGGAATGAGAAAGAGAGTTCTCTTTGTTTCGACTCGGATTATTTTCCATGCGCATCCCTCCGTATTCGCCGTAATCTTGTCCCGTTATTGTATCATCAAACTGCCTATAATTGGGGGAAGATGGCGGCAACGTCCTGCGTCGCATTGAATACATTATTAGTGCAGTTGGGAATTCAAACAAACCACTTCCGGGAATGGAGTGGTTTATTTGGGTTACATCATTGATATTTTTCCACTATCATCATGTTTTATTGCTAACTGACCTCACTTCGAGGGTTGTCCTTTAAAGCCTTTTAATCAGCTCTTCCAGCTCCTCTACCAATCCTTTTGCAAGTTCAAAATTAGTATCTTTTAAAGCCAATTCTATTTTCATTTCAACTGACTTTTTGTTTTGTTCCGCTTCTAAATAGTCTTTATCAAAATGACTAGCATAAATCATCTGTCTAAATTTTCGCATACTCATTTTTCTAATCGTCTTATCTTCAATGATTAATACATAATCCATACCATTTACAACAGTATAGAAATCATGAGATATCATGAGAATCGCACCTTTATAATCTTCAATGGCTTTTTCCAGTGCAATTTGCGTATAGGTGTCTAAATGGCTTGTAGGTTCATCAAGAAGCAATACGTTTGCCTTACTGGCAGAAACTTTGGCCAATTGGAGTATGTTTTTTTCTCCACCAGATAAAGATCCTATTTTCTGATTAACGATTTCTCCTTCAAAGCCATAGTGAGAGATATACGATCTAACCTCATCATAAGTACTAAACCCAGCCTCAATGAATTCTTCTAGTATTGTATTAGAATCCTTTAACACCTCGCCCTGAAACTGAGATAGATAAGTCACTTTTGCATCCGCATTTATTTCAATGGAATCATGGTTTTTTTTAAAGATATCTCGGAGTAAAGTCGTTTTTCCGGTACCGTTTGGACCGATAATAGCTACTTTATCCGTAGATTTTATCTCAAAGCTAACCTTGTCTAACAGCAGCTCATCAAAAGCAACACTATAATTACTGACCTTTACAACAATGGTGTCTTCAATCTCATGATCAATATCAAAACTAATATTCGGCTGCTTAATATCAACAAATGGCGCTTTAATTCTACGCGCTTCCAATCTCTCTTGAAATCTAACTCTAGCTTTTAACGCCCTCCCTCTGGATGCTTCTGAATTAATAGTTGCGATAGCTCTAAGATTATCAATAATGTTATCGTATCTCTCAATTTCTTCTTGTTCAGCGACTGCGATTTCTTGCAGCTCAATTTTTGTCTGAAGTAATGAGAAATTATACTCAATATATCGCCCATCGAACTCTTGGATCTCCCTATTTTCAAGGTGTATAATTTTGTTGAAACAATGATTGAGTAGATATCGGTTGTGCGTAACAACTAGCAGCATTCCTTTGTGAGAGTTAATAAGTTTTTTAAGCGCATTTAGGTTTTCGAAGTCTAGAAATACATCAGGCTCGTCCATAATCAATATGTCGGGACGATTAAGCATTTCCTTCATCACTTGAATAAGTTTGAATTCCCCGCCGCTCAGGTCGGCTACCTTACTATCTCTTCGCTTCATAAGGTTTGCTACATTTAGCTGCTTATGAATGTTGCTTTCAAAATCATCCCCACCAATAGCATCCAATGCGTCTAAAGCGAATTGATACTTTTCCAGTAACGGCTCTATATCTGTTGAGGTTTCCATTTCCGTGCAAATCGATTGAATTTCATTTTGAAGCTTTATAAATGGTTCTCCTATATATTCAAAAACGGTTGTTTCTTTCGTGTTGTCTAGTTCTGAGAACTGACTTACGTATCCGATTGTACAATCGGGGTCCATCTCTAATTTACCATCGAAAAGATATCTTTCCGGGTCCATCAGTATATCTATCAATGTGCTTTTCCCACTGCCGCTTGTTCCGATAAAAGCACAATGTTGTGCTTCTTCTAACGTAAATGAAATGTTGTTAAATAGTTCTTTTTGCGGAAATGAGAAGGATAAGTTATCGACTTTTATCATAGTATTACCTTTCTTTATCACTAAAATAGTGGCTATTAGATGTATGGCAAACCATGGATTTTGAATTTACCGCTGTTAGAGTAACACTGTTTACAACCAACTTCAATCCCCTTGTATCCCTTGTGGTCCTTATCGGACTAGCTGTCATTGCGGCGGGTGGTCGTTTTTAAGCCGACGTTAATCGGGTCTTAGATCAATGGTCTTTGGGCTGTATGCCATCTTTACCATTTATCGTTATAATGAGGGGAGGGATTTACGAGCGGCCAAAGCTCAAGAAAGGAATGTCCGGCATTATGACGATAACCGAGTCAAATCGACTGAGCGAGCTGAGCATTGAAGAGTGTCAGGGCCTGATCGCAGGCTGCGCCGAGGGAGCGGCGAGCAGCCCGTTTCAAATAAACTACGGTAACGAAGTGCGCTCCAAAGTGCGTCTCTTTCTGTCCGAATTGACACCCGAGGAGGCCTGGCTGCTCGAGCTGAACATCGGGCTGTTTTTGCTTCGCAAGCAATCGACCGACCGCCACTCGGGCTACTTCGCCCAGGTGGCGGCATCCGAGACGATAGATACGATTGAGGCTCACCTCAATAGCGGCTTGCCGCCGGAGATCGCGGTCAAGCATCAAGGGCGCCTGCTGGAGACGGCCGTTTACATCCGCGAAACGGTAAAGGCGAATGCGTGGTTCCCTCCAGCCTATTTGGATATCTATGTGGAGCTGTGGTTGATCCTGGTATCGTCCGATGCGGACAGCCCTCGCCTCTTTAAGGAGGAGCTGTCCCATTTGGCCGATGGATTCGGCAAGGAAAATAAGCTCTTCCCGCTTGTCGCCCGCGCTTGGATTCACTTCTGGCTTCAAGAGGATCAAGCTGCTTGGCGGCTGCTCGAAGCAGCGGAGCGGCATCGGCTGAATCCCGGGCATGTGTTCCGCTTTCTGCGCGTGCTGGAGGAGGCTGGCGAATGGATACGGCTAGAGGCTTGGCTAAGCCATTGCGCCACCGAGCGGGTCGGTCGCAGCCCCGGCAGCCTGGATACATATGGACGCTACTGGGAAGCCGTCGTCGGACAATTGCCGGAGGCCGAGAGGAACATGTGGAGCGCGATTACGAGCCTGCTTCCCTACTCCAGCAGCCTGTACGAGGAGAACCTGATGCGCTTCGGCCGTTGGCGTCAGTGGGTTGATTATCAGCTTAGCCTCGGCAGCGATCCGCTCGACTTCCGGGCGAAGGATCTGCAGCCCATCGAGAAGGAGGCCCCGGAGGCGCTGCTGCCGTTCTACCACCAAGGCACAGAGAAATACGTGTTGTTAAGAAATCGCCACGGCTACAAGCGCGCGGTGAAGCTGCTCAAACGGCTGGCCAAGCTGTACAAGAAGCTAAAGCGTGAGCAGCGGTGGGACGTGTACATAGAGACATTCGTTAGCCGGCATAGCCGGCTGCGGGCCCTCCAGGAAGAGCTGCGGAAAGGAAAGCTGATTCCATGACGACGATCGATAATCTGGATACTATCGCGGTTCGAATGGTGTTGACGTCGCATGGCGACGCGTTGTTCTTCACAGACCCGGATTCGCTGCGGGAGTGGACCGGGGTTCAACTGAAGCATCGCCTGTTCGCCTGGCACGAGCCGTCCTTCTATGGCACCGAGCTGGAGCTCGTCAAGGTCGGGGAGCTCGAAGCCATTGTGCTGCCCGCCGAAGAGGTCATCCCCTTCTTTGCATCTGGACCTCTACTGGCACATACGGAGTGGAAGTGGGAAGACGATGCCGCGCGCTTGGCCGAATTGGCGCCATTGCTGGCCGAATGCCTGGAGAAGCGGCTGTACGCGCCCGATCTTGCGGCTTACCGCAGCGGCTCGCTGCGCTGGAGCTGGGATGCGGCGGCGGTCGGTGCGACCTTCGGACAGGCGCGCCGCGACGAACTGGACCTGAAGAACAGCAGTTGGAGCGATGAGGCGCGCGACGGGCTGAAGGCGGCCTTCTCGGCGGTCGTCATGAGCCGTTTCTACGGAACGGAGCCGGACGAGGCGGATCTGCGCCGCGAATTCCCGGCCCTGTTCGCGCGCGAGAATGCGGCGGCCGCGACGGCGGGACTGGACGACGAGAGCTGGCTCGTGCAAATTGGCTGGAAAGCGGATGTCGCGCCGTTCCGCCCCTTGCTGCAACTATTGGAGCCATGGGAGGGCGACGAGCACTCCCGCTGGCGGCTGCGGTTCGTGCTGCAGGACAAGAGCGATCCGGCTAAGCTCCGCAGAGTACGGCTCGGCGACGACGGCTCGGCGGTCGGCAAGTGGCCTGACGCATGGGCGGAGGCTGTCCGCAGCCGCTCGGACGGTTGGCTGCAACGGCTGCGAGCCAGCCTTCCGCACGATCGGCTGTCGCGCGGCGAGGACGTGCTCGGCAAGCCGCTTGACGACGAGGCGGCCTGGCGGTTTCTGAACGAGGACAGCCGCCGGCTGCTCGAAGCCGGCTGGCAGGTGCTGCTGCCCGCATGGTGGGAAGCCGCAAGCCGCAAGAAACCGCGGCTGCGCGCGGCGGTGCAGTCGGAGGACGAGTCCAAAGAACGTGGCGGCATCAAGTCTTTATTCGGGCTGGAAGCGATTCTGAGCTTCAGCTGGCGCATCTCTATCGGCGGCGCCGACCTGAACGAGGAGGAGTTCAACGAGCTGCTCGCGCGAGGGGAGCGTCTCGTGAAGTTCCGGGACCGCTGGATCGTGCTCGACCCGGCGCTGATTGCCCAGATCCGCCGCATGATGGAAGGCATGGACAAGAGCCAGGGATTGAGCTTCCAGGATGTACTGCAATTGCATTTGCTCTCGCAGGCCGAGACGGACGCCGGCGCGGATGGCGGGGCCACGGATGCCGGTGCGGAGACATTCGGGACCAATGCTGCTCGCGTTGAGCTCGATGTCGAGCTGAACGCGCATTTGACCAGCCTATTCGCCAAGATTAATCAGCAGAGCGAATGGCCGCGGCTCGATCCGCCGGCCGGTCTGCGTGCCGAGCTGCGCAGCTACCAGCAGGACGGATTCGCCTGGCTGGCTTTTCTCCGCCGCTTCGGGCTCGGGGCCTGTCTCGCGGACGACATGGGCCTCGGCAAGACGGTCCAGTTGATTACCTACCTGCTCTACGCCAAGGAACAGGCGGACGAGGGGATGGGACTCCCTTCGCTTATCGTCTGCCCCACGTCGGTGCTCGGCAACTGGCAGAAGGAGATCTCCCGCTTTGCCCCGTCGCTGCGAGTGGCCATGCATTACGGCCCCGGGCGTAAGAGCGGCGACGCGTTCCGGAACGAGGCCCGCAGCGTTGACGTCATACTGACCTCCTTTGCTACCGCCTCGCTCGACCAGGAGACGCTCGCCGGATTCCAATGGGGCGCCGTCTGTTTGGACGAGGCCCAGAACATTAAGAATGCCGGGACCAGGCAGGCCGCGGCGGTCAAGAGCTTTCCCGCGCTCCATCGCATCGCGCTCACCGGGACGCCGATCGAGAACCGGTTGGCGGAGCTATGGTCCATCTATGATTTTATCGTGCCTACCTATCTCGGGGCCGCCAAGTCGTTCCAGGAACGGTTCGCCTCTCCGATCGAGCGCGAGCAGGACGGGCGTCGCATGGCTGAACTAAAGCGGCTAGTGAAACCGTTCATGCTGCGACGCAAGAAGAAGGATCCCGCCATCCAGCTCGACCTGCCGGACAAAAACGAGATGAAGACATATGTTCCACTGACCTCCGAGCAGGCCGCCCTGTACGACAATTGCGTTAAGGAGCTGCTAGAGAAGCTGAAGAAGCTCGACGGCATCCAGCGCAAAGGCGCTATTCTCGGGGCGCTGACGCGGCTCAAGCAGGCTTGCGACCATCCAGCTCTACTGGATCAGGATATAGGAACGGAGCTGGAGGATGGCCCTCTACATACGGAGGCGATCGTCGCCCGCTCCTCCAAGCTGGAGAGGCTGCTGGCCATGGTCAAGGAGCTGCGCGAGGCGGACGAGCGCTGCCTCATCTTCACGCAATACATCGGCATGGGCAAGATGATACAGGATGTACTGCAGCGCGAGCTGGACGAACCCGTGCTATACCTGAACGGCAGCACGCCGAAGGCGCAGCGGGACCGGATGGTCGAACGGTTCCAGTCCCGCGACCTTCCGCCGTCCGAGCAGCCGAACGTGTTCATCCTCTCCCTCAAGGCGGGAGGCGTCGGGCTTAACTTGACCGCGGCGAACCACGTCTTCCACTTCGACCGCTGGTGGAACCCGGCCGTTGAGAACCAGGCGACCGACCGCGCCTACCGGATGGGCCAGACACGCGACGTGCAGGTGCATAAATTCATCTCGCTCGGCACCCTCGAGGAGCGCATCGACGAGATGCTGGTGAACAAGCAGCAGCTAAGCGACAACGTCATCTCCAGCTCGGAGGGCTGGATTACCGAGCTGTCGACGGATGCGCTGCGGGAGTTGTTCTCGCTGCGGCGGGACTGGTCTCGCGATTAAGCGGGATTTGGGATACCTAGAAGCCACTCCTTACAATGGAGTGGTTTTTATGTATGGTTTCCTTTCATTTCATCTGTTGCTTCCCTTAATTGATTTGCACCCTTCGTCAGTCCAAGGAAATTCCCTAATAGCAACAACATCAAAATTAAACTCATGTAATAGTTGGATAGATTCAAAAGTAAAATTATAGCCTATAGCAAAGTTCTTAACTTCATCATTAACACTTATGTCCATCTTACTCAAGGCTTTTCTCAAGCCATTACTTTGGTCTTATCCAATAAAACATACCACCCTTGGTAACAAAGCTAATTTTGATGATATTCATTAACAATCACCATATACTACCTACTTATGATAAGATTCAGCGTAACGGGTCTATCGGCGAAAAATACGAAAGGAGCCTGCCCCGAAGATGCCCATCAAGTTCGTCTCATGTCAGATAATGTATTTGTGGCCTTCTCTCTATTCTTGGGTTAACGGTGACTTTAGTGCGCGGTTCCTCAATATGAAAAAAAACAGGCATAAACGGCCTGTTTAGCACAAAAACCAAATTATTTTTGGAGTCCAAGTTGCTTCCATAGGGTGATAAGCTCATCAGCACTTTCCCCAGTCGTTTTATAATTGAACTCACCATCTGAGAATAGGGTATAAGAATCATAATAGAATACTTGCAGGGCAGTTTTCTTTCCACTTTTCTCAGTAAGAACTAACTCATCGGAACTCCCTATTGTAGTACTGACACCTTCAGTAACTTTTTTTGCTTTTTTAACAGCTTTGAGGAATATGGCAACTTGATCTTCGGATAAATCTATTCCACCATCTGTACTACTATGTTTTTGAGCTTTAACACCGGTAATTTCAGAAGGATTAAATGTGAAGCTTTCGCTACATCCGACAACAGCAATCAAGCATATAGATAAAATAAATAAACGTAATAAATTTTTAAATACCAATCGTTTCCCCCCCCTTTTTGGGTCTGTCTAGCTAAGAGTGAGAAAAAATCTTTTGTCGTCGTCAAATAATTGGTACACATAGGGATTTATTTTAGCCGCATACCCATAGCTGAAATCGTTAGCTGTTCCTGAAACAATTCCCAATAACGTTTCAGATGTCCATACCACTCCACCACTATCACCATGATCGCAAAATTTATTAGTACCAGATTTAATTTTTACCACATCTTTTGCAGTAAAATCAAAATTACCCTTATCATCCACGTAATTAATATCTGTACTAATTTTATTCACGGTCCCGCAAGTATAATCCGTTGTCTTTCCTGCTTTGCACACAATTTGATTTTGAACAAAATCACCCAAACTAGTGACTTTTGCATCGTAGTCACTAGTTCCATTTTTCAATACCAAATTAGTTAAAGTTCTTCCCGTATCAGTGACTCGTATGAGGCCAATGTCTAAATTATTACCAGCGATTATGCCAGAATAGTGTTCCGTTCCAACGGCTTTATTATATTGGTAAGCAGTTCCATTTAGATTTTTAATACAATGACCGGCTGTAATAATAAACTTGGTGCTACCTTTTGTGGCAGTTGCAGCTGTTGAACATATTGCTTGTTGGCTATTAGTTTGTATACCAATACCGCCACCTAACCTATCAAAATTATGTTCTCTAAAAGTATTGGCAGTTGTTTGAGCTGGCTCCAATTTTTCGTCAATTATAAAATCAATCTTATCCCCATATAATGTAGTTAATTTCTTTTGAACTTTCTCGGATATTTTTTTTGCTTGAATAACAATTTTATTTGCAGCACTATCTAAACTTACTTCCAAGATTTCAGTCTCTTTATCTTCAAAGTCAGTCAGCGTGTTAAAAACATTATTTTTTACGTCCATAAGTTCATTCGTAGAATATTTCACTTTAACTACTTTTATTCTTTTCTTGTTTGCTTTTCCGATATTATCCTTTAATTTTTTTGTCAATTCTACGTCTTTTGCTATACCAATTACAATTTTATTATCTTTGGAATCAAAAAATACTGTACCAAATGAATCTAACTGATTTATATTGGATGAACTCTTAGTCAGTTTATTCTGATCACCAAATGTTTCTTTTGCTATTTCATCAAATTCTTTTTGCGATAATTGCTGTTCACTCATTTGATCTTGGAAAACCTGAATATCATTCTTTGACTGCGAATCGGCGGCATTACTTTGGTGAGGATATATCATTAGCAATAGCATTATTAAACAAGTAAAAACTTTAAAAATTTTCATAAAGTCCCTCCACTCAATATCCGTTATTACCCAAGGTAACAAATGTGTTCAACAATAATACTTCTATCCTTGCTAGGTCCATTAGTTCCTATATCTTATCGCAAAATGAGTAACAAACTAACATCAAATTCTTATTATGTGGATAATTACATACGCCGTTTACATATTCTCTGTTGAGGTATAGTTCTTGTAGGAATTCCAGTTGGGTGACGCTTTACCTATTCCTCCTTTTTACTTATTAGATATTCCCTATATTTTTAAACGTTTTTTTACCAAATATGTTGCATTCATACATAAAAATTCACTTAATTTTTTAAAAAAGTTAAAACTACAATGCCAAGCTTTTTCAATCGGGGTTTTGATCGCAATTAAGTATCAATCAGAGACCAAAGTTGGCGATGCCTGTAGCATTTATTCGCTTCTACCCTAGAGAACACCAATTTTCTATCGTAGTCGTGGAAGTCGAAGCCATCATCATCCACAAGATATTCGAGCTATACGCCACTTGGCGCGGATTAAAGAGCATTGCGAACGAGCTTAACCACACTGGCTACAAAACGAAGACAGGTAATACCTTCTCCACGACAGCCATTAAAGAAATCCTGCATAACCCGTTCTATAACGGCAAAATTCGGTATAACCGCTACGAGAACTGGAGCAACAAGCGAAGGCGAGGTAAGAGCGAAGAACCGATTATTGCCGATGGAAAGCACGAAGCCATTATTCATGATGCGTTATGGGAAAAAGTCCAGCTCCTTCTCCAAAAGAAAACGTTCACGCCATCTCGTATCTTTGACGGTGAGTTCCTGCTATCCGGGCTGATTCGCTGTCCGAAGTGTGGCGCGGCGATGGTCGCCAGTCGTACCCGGAGCAAAACAAAAGCTGGAGAAATTGTGAATCGCCTGTATTACTCGTGTGGAGCCTTTCGGAGTAAGGGGAGCAGCGTGTGCTCCGCCAATAGCATTCGAAAACAGGAGGCCGAAGAAGAAGTGATGAATCGGTTAGTGCGGGTATTGTCCAAAGACCTCATTCTAAAAGCCATGACAAAATTAACCACCGACTCGCAACCCGAACACGCGGAGAAGTCTCGGCTGGAGCTTGAACTAACCGACTACAATACCTCTCCTGTCGTTTTTGAACAGGTGCACCAGTTGATTACTGGATTCCACCAAGTGCTCACCGCTGCACCATTCGAACAGCGAAAAACGTTGCTACACCTGTTTATCAAGCGAATCACACTGGATACAAGCAAGAAGATCAAGACCATTGAACTGAGCTTCGATGAAAACGTGGAATTCTACTTTTCCGATTCTCCTGTCGCAGTATCAGCGGAGGATTCCCTCCAACGTAAGCAAGCAAGGAAGCGGGGGAAAATCGAAATCGCCATCTGAAATTATGAAAAGGCTTTCAAATCTGCTCACCTAACGCTTATAGGGTGAGCATTTGTTTTTATGGGAGAAGCGTGCAGAAAGTAACTCATCATTCGCACTGACTGTGACGCATGTGCTGTTAAAGTTGGCCACCCTAAATTGTAAAGGTTTATGAGCTAAGGGCGTATATTACGGTGCATACAGTTTCAAATAACGTGGGGTGAATGGGATGGCAACCAAGAAAGGTGGTAAAGGCGGTGGTGGCAACAAGTCCACGCCTGGAAAGATTATAGCACTATTGGAATGGAGGAAACGCCCACTCCTGGATAAGATGATTGATGATGAGACACCTGCGAAGGAACTGGTGGAATGGTGTAACAAGAATGGGTTCCCGATCAGTCTACCAACCATGTACACTTACATGAAGCAGCGCAAGCAAGCTGTGGTGAACAACCTCACCGATGAGCTACTTCAGCCGAAGACCGAGGATTCATTGAGGAAGGCACTGGAGGACGCTGCGAAGAAGGGTGGCGAACAGAGCAAGCAGAATCGTGCTGAAGATCGGGCGAGAGCCAAGAACATCATGGCTGAAACGATGGATCAAGAGTCTGCGAAGCGTATCAGGCACGACATGGAGCTACTAGATGAAGTAATTCAGAAGGGCTTCGACACGTTGAGCAGGATGGATGTGATCAGTCCAGCAACCGCCATAAAGGCTATGGAGATGAAACAGAAGCTGACCAATGGCAGCACTGGCGGCTATACGCACTATGGGCTGGAGGAGATTAAGCTACGTGAGGCTGCGCGCGAACAGGCCATCGTAGCGGCGATTCTACAGTTTGTCCCTATGGAGCAGCATGATGCTGTGATCGAGCTTATGGAAACGGCGACGCGGGAGTATTACGAATCCATTGGCTTGGGTGAAGCCTATGCGCAGCAAGTGGCAAGAGAGGCAATGGAAGATAATGCGTGACGGAAAAGGAGAACGCCTGTGATGGACGTTCTCCTTTGGTTTAGCTTGTTTTGGCTGGGTGGAGCGTGTTTGGAGGCTGGACAAGAATATCACGCCATGTTACTAAATAAATATCGTCTGTTATCGTAATACTCTTTCATTCCGTCTAATATACCACTTATAAAGCCAATAACTTCATCTTTGATATGTTCCAAATCTACTACGGACATGTCTCTAGCGCAATCCCCAAAAGATTCATCTCCATGAGCAAGATTATTTCGTTTTTCTTTTACAGTTCTAAGGCAACCATTATTATCAGAGGCTGTATACCTAATTCGATGCTTATCACAAAGATTTTTAATAGCTCTCGCATCAAGATTTCCACTTATACCTAGCGCTTCTTTTTTAAGTGAAATTGGTTGACTGTCTATGACATGATTTATTATTACTTGAACCCGATCTTCGTATGCAGCTTTCCCTGCAAGATTCGAGTAAACTTTTCCAATTTCATAATTAGACCAAATCGAGCGAATTTCACTTATAAGCTCGCCATAACTACTACCACTGTTTTTTAACTTTTCATATATTTCCACCATACCACTGACTACACATGCTTCCACAAAATTATAGAGCATGAGAAGAAAGTTCGATTTCAAAATCCTCAGAAATCGCCCGTTATCGATGGTTTTTATATCTGGGCTATCATTATCAATCTCAACCATTATTGAATAGTAGAATTGGATCTCCTGCTTCCTGTCATCAAAAAGAGTAAATGTATTATTCATCTCTAGCATCCTTCAACAATTGATCTCTTACAAATTCAACCCGTTCCTTTAATTTTCCTTGGTTATTACTAGCGTCAGAAGTTGTTAATTGTTGAAATCGTTTCGAATTAATCCAATCAATTGAATCAACTTGTAAATTTGGATTAAGTCTTAGAGCCAGGGCTACTCCAACAGAAAGAGCTTCGAATCGAACACGCGGTGTAGTTCTAGCGGTTTTCTTCTTTGCAAAACCGCACGGGAAATGCTTGGAAACAAATTGTAAAGTTCTATTGAAATCAATCAAATATTGTTGTTCATCAAAATCATTCTGATGGGCAATCAAGTATTCATCTAAAAAATCAGCTACCCTGTGATCAAACGATTGATAGCTATTAACATACGCAAAGAAGCGTAGCAAAAGTTCAAATCTTTCGTGCCTATTACGTTGGCTTTCAGTAACAGGACATAACTGAATAAACAATTCATCTTTAGCACATGTATCAATAAAATTCGTCAGTTTGCCAGGATATGAGCCGCGACGAACTTCTGATTCATTTGCCTTTATTCCTGAAGTGTTTATTCGATTAAAGATATCCTGACGAATATTATTTGGTGTGGATTCATCAAGTATAATAACGCGCATTGTTTTATTTAAGAAGCGTCGCTGTTGTGCTTCTGATAAATCAGAAAACACAAACCCCTTCAAACTCGTCAGTTTAGGGAGCGAGGCAAGAGCTAATTGTCCTTGAGTAAACGCGACAAGCGTTTGTACCCGCTGTGCTCCATCAATGATTTCCATCCTTCCATCTTCGCAATCCCCAAAAAACATGAACGGGATCGGAAGTCCGAGAAGCACAGATTCAATAAACGAAGCCTTGTTCGACTCCTTCCAAACAAAATCCCTCTGATATTCTGGAATAAAAAATTCCTTTTTATCGAACTTGGACACGATTAATTCAACAGGATAGTCTTTGGTATCATACTCGATTTGTTTCTGCAATGCTTTTAGTTGGATATCAGCCGCTTGCTTTTCTTCGAACGAAATTACTCTATCTTCTTTTTTAGCCATTTACATAACCTCTTTGATATGAGATTGGATGCTTTCGCCTATTGCACGCCCAAGATTCACTGGAACTGCGTTCCCTATATGTATCCCCAGCGCCTTTTTACTTACGCGTGATCCCTCCGGTAAAAAAGCGTAATCCCTAGGAAAAGACTGAAGCATCGCGCCTTCACGAATAGACAAAGCCCTATTTTGTTCTGGATGACCGAAACGCCCATTACCATATCCATAAAACTGAGTAGTGATCGTTGGTGCTGGTTCGTCCCAAGACATTCGACCATAGACAGATGGATAAGTGGTACCCGTTTCTTTTTTGTGACAGCTTAATTGTAAGGATTCTTCCCAATCTCGCCACGTTCCACCCTGCCGTGATTGTATTATTCGGACAAGATTTATTGGAGATAGTTTAGAAGAACAATGTAACGGGTCTTCATCTAAAGAATCCCCTGCATTTATCGCTGGTAAATTGCCTATTGAATCCCTTACAGTTAGGTAAGTCTCTGGTGTATACTGTGGCGCAATAAGGGATATATCCCCTAACCGAGATGCTAGTAATACTAATCTTTTTCTAGTCTGAGGCACACCATAGTCTGGACAAAAAATAATACCCCACCAGATAGAGTAACCCATTTCAGAAAGTGAAGTCCTAAAATCTTGAAAAACCTCTTCAGTTGCTAACTCAGGTACATTTTCCATTGATACTATTTCGGGTTCTATGTCCCTTATCTTATCTATGAAAGCATAAAGAAGTTTCCACTTGTCGCCAACGTGTCCTTCCTTACGATATCTTTGTGTATATTTGGAAAATGGTTGGCATGGTGCACAGCCAACTAAAACCTTAATCGCCTCTTTTGGATAAAGTTTTGACAGTTCACTTGAAGGCAATTGGGCGATATCTGCTTGAACAAAATTAGCTTGATTGTTTGTCTCATATGCATATCGACATGTTGCATCTATGTCAATACCAGCGCTAACACGCATCCCTGATTGAATCAATCCATGCGTCAGGCCACCAATTCCGCAAAATAAATCTACAGCAACACAATTCAATTTAAACCCCCTCCTTATAAAGCATATGTCCATGAGAGGTTTTATCTACGAATAGTAAATACGCATCAATCTCCAGAGCATGTGCAATCTTTTCTATGTTGTCCAGTGCAATACTGCGCTTTTCTCTTTCTACTGCACTTATATATGTCCTATGGAGTCCTGCCTTTGCAGCAAAATCCTCCTGGGAAATACCTTTCAACGTCCGATATCTTTTTAAATTGACAGCGAAAATATGCTGTAAACTCATTACCATCACCCAATACAAACTACACCATTTTTCAGACAATAAGTCAACAGACAATAAGTAACTTTTTTTCGCCGTTACATATCGAACAGCTCCCCGAATTTATCTAATCGCTCGATACAACTACTCCAGCGGCATCAGCCGTAAGGAAACGTAAAACCATGTTGTACACATGGACTAACTCTTTTGATTTGTGATATATTGGAAACAGTGGAATTTTCGAATGGGGGCTAAACACATGAATATAGATGACATTATGCAACTTCAAAACGAGGGCTTGATGAAACAGGAATTGTTATCAAGCATTAAAGCTAACGTAGCAGATTACAATTCAAAGTGCGAAGAATTTGGCGCAAGGTCTTCTCTTTGCCTATCGAATGTAGCACTACAAGATGTTCAAAACTTTCTCCAAAATGCGGGCTTAAAGTACAGTAAGCCAACAAGCCACAGATTTTATATTGACGGTACTGGAATCGAAATCATTACCGCGGATGAAGGTTTTACCATAGCCGTAAAGGAAAAAGATGTATACAAAACATTTATTGTTGAATTAGTTGGAAATAGCCAGCCCGAAGGATTTATTTTTCAACACATTAAAATTAACGGTAAGCTAGTAAGTACCAATTTTGGCGATTCGTTAGCCAAAACATTGGATGAGTTAAGCGTTCCAGAGTTAGAGGAAGTTTCCGCAACAATAAAGAATGCTCAGAATGATGTGGAGTCTGCCTTAAAGAAACTTTTGAGCACAAAAGATGAAAACCTCAATTACATTTACGCTGAATATAAAAATGAAGATAACAAATACAACACGATTGACGAAATTATTAAAAATGAATTATAACTTCATTAATCAAGCTTCGATCCCCTTTTGGGACGGAGCTTTTTATTTTTAGATTATGTTGAGGATACCATCCCAAGTCCAAAATTCTTCGCTTATCTTCATTTCTATAATAGAAAATATCTTCTTGAAATTCATCTTCATAAACCTTATCTTTCATTTATGAAGTTCTCCGGTTGCGATTGAGAAAAGTGATTCCATACAACCGTCCAATACTCTGGTATTTTCAATGGTACAAGTGGAAGTGGCAAGGGCTCATCCACTCCATTTCGTTAAAAATTTTTCGCCGTCACTTATGATAAGGCTCCCCCCGGTTTATCTTAAACGCCCGATAAACCTGCTCCACCAGCACCAGCCGCATCAACTGGTGCGGCAAGGTCATGCGCCCGAACGACAGCTTCGCGTCGGCGCGGCGCAGCACCTCACTCGACAGCCCGAGCGAGCCGCCGATGACGAAGGCCACCTGGCTGCGCCCATAGGTGGCCAGCTTATCGAGCGAGCCCGCCAACTGCTCGCTCGTCCACATCTCGCCGTCGATGGCCAGCGCCACGACGTAAGCGTCCGGGGCGAGCTTGGCCAGCAGCCGCTCGCCCTCTTTCGCCCGCACCTGCTGCTCCTCCGCAGGGCTCATGCTCTCCGGTGCCTTCTCGTCCGGCACCTCCACAAGCTGCACCTTGGCATACGGGCCAAGGCGCTTGACGTACTCGTCAATTCCGTTGACGAGGTATTTCTCTTTCAGTTTGCCGACAGAGGCAATCGTGATGTGCATGTGCGAAGTCGCTCCTTTTTTTACCGGTCAATGGCTTAATCTTCCCTTACTGTACCCCAAATCCCGCCTGAATCCAACCTGAATCCAGCCCAATTCCAACCCGAATCCAACCTGCCCCGTCCCGGAAAACACCTTCCCGGCCAATTCCCGTATTTTCACGCCGCCCGATCCGAAAAAAACACACTTGACGTTTCCCCCCAAGCAGGTATGATGCCAGTAGGGGGTAGTTTCCAGCAGGGCTCCTGCCGCGGAAAAAAACCTCTTGGAGTGCGGTTTGCAGCCACCAGACACATAAAAAAGAGCTGCATTTTCGAAAGTCTGCCCGATAAGCCTTATAATGAAGATAGAGATACGGACCATTGAGGCAAGGAGATCGACCATACCGACGCAGAGGTGAACTAGAATTGACCTATTTCATGGGAATTGACATTGGAACGACGAGCACCAAGACCATCATCACGAACGAAAAAGGAACCCTCCTCGGAGCCGGGGAAGCCGGCTATCCGCTGGCCGTACCGCAGCCTTCCTGGGCGGAGCAGGACTCGGACCTGATGTTCGAAGCCGTGCTTCAATCCATCAAGGAAGCGATTCAGCGCGCAGGCATCGACGGCAGGCAGCTCGAAGCGATCGGCTTCAGCACGGCGATGCACAGCGTCATTCCGGTGGATGCCGGCGGGCGCCCCCTGATGAACAGCATCATTTGGGCGGATAACCGCAGTGTGGCCCAAGTGCAGCGCCTGAAAGACGAGAATCTGAGCAGCATGCTTTATCATAAAACCGGCATCCCGATCCATCCGATGACCCCGCTTCCGAAGATCATGTGGCTGAAGGAAGAGCGTCCGGATATTTTCGAGAAAGCCGTTAAATACATATCGATCAAGGAATATGTTCTCTACAAATTTTTCGGCCGTTACGTGGTCGATCATTCGGTGGCGGGCGGTACCTGCCTCTTCAACCTGAACACCATGAGCTGGGACCCCGACGCTCTACGCATCGCGGGCATCCGCGAGGATCAGCTCAGCGAGCTCGTTCCGACCACCCACATTATGCGCGGCATGAACCGCGAATTCGCCGACCTGCTCGGCCTCGATCCCGAGGTCGCTTTCGTTGTCGGCGCGGCCGACGGAGCGCTTGCCAACCTCGGTGTCGGCGCGGTTGATCCCGGCGTGGTCGCGCTCACGATCGGGACAAGCGGTGCGGTCCGTACCGTCGTGCCCAAGCCGCTGACCGATGCCAAGGAGCGCACGTTCTGCTACGCGCTCACGGAGAATCACTGGGTCATCGGCGGGGCCACCAGCAACGGCGGCCTTATGCTCCGCTGGTTCCGCGACGAGTTCTCTTGGCCGGAGGTCGAGGAAGCCCGCCGCACGGGCCGCGACCCGTACGATGTTATGATCGCGGCGGCCAAGGAAGTCGCACCGGGCTCCGAAGGCCTGCTCTTCCTGCCGTTCCTTTCCGGCGAAAGAGCGCCGTACTGGAACGCGGACGCGCGCGGCAGCTTCTTCGGCATCGGCCTCCATCACAAGCGGCCGCACTTCATCCGCGCCGTGCTCGAAGGCATCCTGTTCGCCGTCTACGGCATCGGCATCGCTCTGCGCGACCTGGCCGGTCCGGCAACGGAAATCCGGGCGTCCGGCGGCTTCGCCCGCTCCCCGGAATGGCGCCAGATCATGTCCGACATGTTCGGCTACCCGGTGCACATTCCGAAGAGCCACGAAAGCTCCAGCTTCGGCGCCGTCGTGCTCGCCATGTACGCCGTAGGCGCACTGGAGCGTCTGGAGGACGTGAACAAACTCATCCCGATTACGGAGCGCCAGGAGCCGAACATCGAGATTTCGCCGACGTACATCGAGCTCTACTATCTCTACGACCGCGTTTACCGCAAATTGGAGCAGGAGTTCTCGATAATCGCGGAGTACCAGCGCCGCACGACCACCAAATAAGCCATTATTCTAACGGCTTTCCTCATAAAAAACGTAAAGAGACCGTCAGGACAAACTTCTTTGTCTTTACGGTCTCTTGGTTTATCCGACGGGCTTTTTAATTAAAACCTTCCACCTGCTATCCGCCTTTACCACCATAATCCTGCTTTCTTCCTGACTGGTTTCCTTCATGATAAGAACCCGCATTTCATACTTGCCGGGTTCGGACAAGACAGCTTCTTTTATTTCAAAGTCTCTCATATCACTGGTCTGAATGTACTTTTTAAAGTTTGATCTTTCGCTGGACGTAAGCGGTACATCATAGACCACATTCTCTTCAACCGCCTCCGTATTATGTTTAATAACTGCCGTCAAATACCGGTTTGCGCTTCGTTTAGCCTCCGTGGAATCACCCTGCTTAAAATATAAAATTCCCACCCCTACAAGGGCGAAAATAAAAAACGCGGTAGAGGGAACCATGATTCTATGATAAGTTTCCATGAAAGTTCTCAACCTGACACTTCCTTTAATAAGAAATATTTCCATATTCTATATTATCGGAAACTGAAGGTTTTCTCAAATTACGCCGCTTTATTTTACACTCCCCCACACCAAAAAGACCTCTGCGCCAAGCTCGCTTTCGGCGAACCTTGTGCAGAGGCCTCTTTTTTCTAACATCCTATCGTCAAACGACCAGATACTGCGGTTTTTCTTTGCAATGCGCGCAATGAGCAGGAGGCTCCCACTCGGCGAAATTCACTTTGCCCAAATCCACGATGTCCGGTGCGTCCTCGTATTCGTCCACGAATACGTCAATGGCCAGCTCCAGGTGCTCTTTACAGACGGAATACATTGCTCGGCCCCTTCTTCCCTTAATTCTCTCCCGCTTCGGCAAGCGTCAGCTCGGTCTTCTGTTTCTTTCCTTCGCGGTAATACGCAACTTCAATTTTATCCCCTATCTTGCTTTCGTTATACAAAAATTTTCGAAGCTGCACGGTCGTCTCGATTTTCTTCCCGTTGAGCGCCACGATCACGTCCTCGCTTTTGAGACCCGCGCTCTTGGCCGGTCCCGAAGCTTCGATGACGATCAGTCCGCTTTTCACGTCCGCGGGCAGCTTGAGCTCTTCCGTCCCCTGGAACAGCTGCAGCTCCTGAGTCGACACGCCCATCAGCGGGCGGATGACTTTGTGATTGTCGATCAGCGACCGGATCACAGGTTCCGCATCCTTGATCGGGATGGCGAAGCCCAAGCCCTCCACGCCCATGTCGGAGATTTTCAGCGAGTTAATGCCGACGACCTGGCCGTTCAGGTTAACGAGCGCACCGCCGCTGTTACCCTGGTTAATGGAGGCGTCCGTCTGGATCAGCTCCATCTCCCAGTCGTACTGGCCGTCCATGGCGAACGAGATCGGGATGGATCTTTTGGGCGACGAGACGATGCCCTTGGTGACGGTCGGCGAGAAGCCGAGCCCCAGCGGATTGCCGAGCGCGATGACGGTTTCCCCGGCCTTCAGGCTGCCGGAGTCGCCGAATTCCGCGATGGACGTCAAGTTCGACGCGTCCGTCTCCAGCACGGCCAGATCCGTGATCTGGTCCTTGCCGAGCAGCTCGGCTTTCTTCTTCTCGCCGGATGCCGTGTAAACCTCGAACTGCTTGCCTCCGTCCACCACGTGGTAGTTCGTGACTATTCTTACCTTCGAGCCGTTCTTCTCGAACACAATGCCGGACCCGATGCCCGTCTGCTTGAGTTCGTTCTTGTCGTTCGTCTGCAGATTGACGATGCTGACGATGGCCAGCTTCACCCGCTCCGCGGCCTGAACGACAGCGTTGTTGTAGGAGTCCTCCATCTGCTGGGCGGACAAGGCCGCAGGCTTCGCGCTGCCGGTCCCGGCAAGCGCCTGCACGAGCAGGACGACGACCAGCATGACAGCGGCTCCCGCGCCTCCTGCCAACCACACCGTGCGGCTGCGGGGGTCTGTAAGCCCTCTCAGGCCCGCTGACGGGCGGTTGCCCGAGGTGAAAGTCTTTCCCCTCGACCAGCCTCCGTCCTCCTGCTTCCGCCGATCCTTGCGCAGCTTCGTAGAATAGAAATCGTCATCGAACAAACTCACGCGATCACACCTCTCGCTCTATCGGCGGATTATTGTACACATGCTGCACTTCATTTTAGGAAATTTACGGAGAGATCAGGAATGTTTCGAGACCAAACCGCCTACAATAATAGTAAATGATTTTATAAGAATGCTAGATCAACGAAGCCCAAGCCCACTAATCCGTAAAGGAGCTCCTCTCCATGAACAACCGTATCCGCACCCACCTGGATGAAGTCCAGCTCATCGGCAAGCTTGCCGATCTCAAGGAGGATCACTACCGCAATTCGCTCATTCTTACCGCTCTCATCGACGTTCTGATCGACAAAGGCGTGCTGACCACGCAGGAACTTCAGAACCGGATGGACAAGCTCGACAGCAGCTTCAGTCCGTACCCAGCTCCTCCCATTTCGTAGGACGGTCAAAATACGTGTCCATCAGCCGGATATTCCGTTCCTTGAGAGAGACGCCCCGGTCTTCTAATACACTATTCAGCGTAAGCCTGGCTAAATCCATCATGTTATGATTTTGGCTCAAATGCGCCATATACACGGCTCTCGTACGGGCCGTCATAATATCCAGCAGCGCTTCTCCGGCCGCTTCGTTGGACAAGTGGCCGAGATCGCTCAGAATCCGGCGTTTGATGTTCCACGGGTAACGTCCCATCCGCAGCATCTCGATGTCGTGATTCGCTTCCAGAATAATGGCGTCCGAGTCCCCGATGACGTCCTTGACCTTGGTGCTCATGTAGCCCAGATCCGTCGCCATGGCAAGCTTTTGACCGCCGCAGTGGAAGCAGTATCCGACCGGCTCCGCCGCGTCGTGGGAAATGCCGTATGACTCCACCCGGATGTTCCCGAAATACTCTTCGGTGCCCGTCTCCATAATCCGTCGTTTAGGCTCCGCTATCGTTCCGATATGTTTATCAAGCGCTTCCCAAGTCTTGGTATTTGCATAGACGGGAAGATCATATTTCCGCGCAATGGCCCCCAGGCCCTTGATATGGTCGGAATGCTCGTGGGTCACCAGAATCGCATCGATCTGATCCCCGCTGACCTCGCGTTCCTTCATGAGCTGTTCGACTCTCCGGGCGCTCAGTCCCGCGTCTACCAGCAGCTTCGTTTCCCCGTCGCAGATAACGGTCGCATTGCCCGTAGATCCGCTGGAGAGCACCGTAAATCGTAACCCCATAAGCGTTAACTCCTCTATCGTAAAATCCCGTCCCGAAGGCAGGATTACTTTTTAGTATCCGCATTTGCATCTTCCGCGGAGGCCGGCTGCATTTCAACCGCCCCGTTAAAAGCATGCACATAATAAATATCGCCGTTGTTAATCGTGACACGCCAATTCGGCACCATATACTGCGTCTGGGAATCAAACAGCTGTCCATGATAGCCGAGCCTTACATCCGTAATCACCGAACCGTCGAGCAGAAACTTCTCAACCAGACTGCGCACCGCAATATAAGCCGGAATAACCTTCTGCTCCTTGTCCTCTCCACCTGATTCTACTTCAACATACGCCTGCCGGTAACTGGTAATTTGTGCATCGGTTTCATACAGCTTTAATTGTACGTCGAACATCGGATAATCGTTGTACATCTGGTTCAGCACGTACATCCCTTTCTTACTGAGAATCGGGTCGTGCTTGTACGCGTCGAGCTTGGGAATATCGGTTTTCGGAAAATCGTCCTTTGGAGAAATCCGGTTCAGGAGACTGGCGATTTTGAACGGGTACTGCAGCTTGACGATCACGTTAGGCTGGTAAGATTCCACGAACTTAAAGGTGATTTCCTTAAGCTTAGGCGCTTCCTTTGGCAGCTCGTGGCTGAGCTGAATGCTTTTTCCCTTCAAAAGCTTGTTCGTCTCCTCCAGCACGCCCGTCATATCCGTCGCCAGCTCGGTCTGTTTCGCTTTTCCCGTCCATACGAGATAACCCAGCACCACATTCAGAAAGAAAAACGAAAGAATCAGAATGGTTTTGGCTCTTCCCCAGTTCAACTGCGCAGCCTCCTTTCCCGCAAAATAATAAATGTCCACGTAAATGTTATATCTACTTGGTCCAAAAGCTCTTGAAAGCTCCCCGTAAACTCAGCGAAAAAATTCGTAAGTCCCGTCTTTGAACTCAATCGCCCATACGGGAGACAAATTGACGGTTTTGACGCCCAGCGTCGGGCGGTAAGCCGGGAACACGTTCACGATGTTGTAGCGCTTCGGATGATTCGTAATCTTCGCGTTCAGCGCTTCACCGCCGATCAGCTCGGTTTTCTGCTGGCCCGTAATTTTCAAATCGGAATAAACGACGGAGCGTTCGTAGTTGGAGACGACTCCTTTTTGCAGGGTAATATGAATGGCCCCGTAGCCTTCCTTCTGCTCAGTCAGAATCGGGAACGCGTCATACACCTGCCGGAACACAAACATCTGATTTGAAAAAGCGTGCTGCTGCTGCGGCTTGCTGATCGTGTAAGTCCCGTTCCAGCCGCCGTGCTGGTTAATAAACTGAACCCCCGCATCGAGGTTTTCCTTGATGCTGTTCTTGCTGTCCGTTACCGCGAGCGGATCGGTATATTTCATCCACTTTTTTTCCTGGTTGATCTGCAAGCCCCGCTTCGCGTCCGTATAAATCTGCGAGCCGTCCCGGTCTTTCAGGTTCCTCGTCAGAGAAGGATCGGCGAAAAGACTGCTTTTCAGCTGCTCCGTGGGAAATTCCTTGTAGCCGAAATCATAGGAATTCACAGGTATCGGGTTAACCGGCAAATAAAACTCTCCGCCGGAAGCCGCCGTATACGGAGGATTGGTGCCGGCAATCGCCGTAAAGTTCTCTACATCCTTCGCCGTAAAGTCGGCTCCGAGCACTTCGAAAGCCGTGCTCGCGGAATCCGTGAACAAGTAAGTCTCGGCGGATTTTTTATCGCTGCTGGCGAAGATCCAGATCCGGGTAATCAGCTCCGTGTCGTCCGGCAGATCCCCTTTGATCTGAAACGTATTCTGCAGCACGCTCAGCGGAAGACCGTCACGGAAGCGCACTTCGACGCCTTCTTGTTTCTCACGTATTTCGTCCCAATTCGTACGCTCCTGATTCAAGCTAACTTTGCGGAAGCGTTCCATTTTGCGCTGCTTGACGCTTTCGAAAATGGTCGAGTATGAGGCGGAATCCGGATAAAGGACCGTATGCTGCTGATTGCCGAAATGCAGCACAATCTGATCCGGGAACAGCAGGTCTTCCAGCTTCGCCTTCGTCCCTTCCAGTTCGCTGGAAATATATTCGGAAGGAGGCAGCGGTTCGTAATTCGGTGTGCTGTACGCCAGCAGATAGCTGAGCAGCAGGCTCAGCAGAATCAGTACGGTCAGCGTGACCGACTTCAGCTTCTCTATCATGACGCATTCTCCTCCTCCGGCAGGACCGGCAGCATAAAGGTGACTTTCGTGCCGGACCCCGGCTCGGACTCCAGTGACATGGCGCCGCCATGGGCTTTTACTATTTCCCGGGCAATCGAGAGTCCGAGACCGGTGCCGCCCATGTTGCGGGAACGCGCCTTATCTACCCGGTAGAACCGGTCGAAAATACGCGGCTGGTCCTTCTTCGGAATCCCGATGCCCGTATCCTGCACCGAGATTTCGAGCTGATTTCCCTCCGCCATCCGGGTATAGATGGTGATGGCCCCCTCGTCCGGCGTATATTTGATCGCGTTGGAGACCAGGTTGTCCAGCACCTGGTCGATCTTGTCGCGATCCAGCGCCACCGGACGAATTCCCGGCTCCGCCACGATGCGGATCCGGATGCTCTTCTGCCGCAGCTGGAAGGAGAAGCGGTCCGCTACCTCCTCCAGCATATCGGCGATGTCGGTCTGCTCCTTCGTGAGCAGCGCCTGCTTCGAATCCAGACGCGACAAGTGGAGCAGATCCGTCACGAGCCGGATCATCCGCTCGGTCTCGTTGCGCGTCACGCTCAGGAAGCGCGGAGCGAGCTGCTTGTCTTCCATCGCGCCGTCTTCCAGCGCCTCGAGGTAGCTCTTGATCGTCGTCAGCGGCGTCCGCAGCTCGTGGGACACGTTCGCGACGAACTCCCGGCGCGACTGCTCGAGCTTCTCCTGCTCCGTGACGTCCTGGAGCACCGCAATCGCTCCGGTTACGCCGTCCCCCCTGCGGTGAATCGTCGTAAACGTGACCCGCACGGTCTGCACGTCCTCGTCATCTGGCAGAGGCACATCGATCAGGGTCGTGTTGCGCTCGCCGTGCACGTACAGGTCGATTTCCTCACGGGTGAGGCCCAGCAGCTCCGAAATGTGCCGCTGTGAGGAATGCTCCTCCTTCACCTGGAGGATCTGCATCGCCCTGCGGTTCATAAGGATGATCTGCCCCGCTTCGTCGGTGGCGACCACCCCGTCGTTCATATTCGTCAGAATCGAGGCCAGCTTCTCCTTCTCTTCCTCATTGATGAAGATGGCTTCCTTGAGCCGGTTCATCATGAAGTTGAACGTATGGCCGAGCTGGCTGATCTCATCCTTGCCGTACACTTTCACGCTCTGGTCGAAATTCCCCTCGGCGGCGGCCGTCGCCTGCTGGGTAATCTCCTTGATCGGCTTGGTGATCGTGCCGGACAGAATGACGCCCAGCCCCGCCGTAAAAGCAAGCGCGATCAGCGTCGCCACGATGAGAATCCGGTTGATGCTGGACATCGTTTTGTACAGATCCTCCATCGAGGAGACGATATATACCGCGCCCAGCACGCGGACGCCGCTGCCGATCGGCTTCGCCGTCGCGAACTTGCGCGTATTGTCCACGTCCGTGAACATGCGGTCGTTATCCCGGATTCCCTGAAGGGCGCGGGTCACTTCCGTCTTCGTCGTTTTCTGATTCACGATCTGTTTATTCGCTTCCAGCGACGTGCTGAGCACGACCCCGCCGGCGTCGATAATCTGTATTTCCGTATTTCCCGGCGCAAACAGGCTGTTGACGAAGTAAGTCAGCTCTTCCGACAAGTTCTTCGTATCGCTGTTTCTCGGCTCGTTCAAATACTGGGTTTCCACAAGCCCCGCTATGAGCGTCGCCTGGCTGTTGATGGAATCGCGGAATTCATTTTTATAATGGCTGTCGAGCGTCTGATAGAAATAAGCGGCGATCAGCTGCATGGCGATTAGGATAAGCAGGACGTAAATAATAATCAGCTTCGCCTGGATGGATTGGAAAAACCGGATCACCTTCATCTTAGAAGCCTCCGTTTTTCGTTCCCCGCATCATGTAACCGAGCCCCCGACGGGTCACGATATACTCCGGCTTGCTCGGATCGGCTTCCAGCTTCTCGCGCAGACGCCGTATCGTGACGTCCACTGTCCGGACATCGCCGTAATAGTCATAGCCCCATACGGCCTGGAGCAGATGCTCGCGCGTCATCACCTTGCCGGGATGCTTCGCCATATAGTGGATCAGCTCGAACTCCCGGTGGGTCAGATCCAGCGGCTCGTTGTCCCGGTAGACGACATACATGTCGCTGTCGATAAAGAGCCCGTGAAGCCGGATTCCGTTCGCCTCCGCAGGCTCGGGCTCGGCTTGTCCGGCCGGCACGGACTTGCTCTGGCGGCGCAGATGCGCCTTGACGCGGGCAAGCAGCTCCCTGTTGCCGAAAGGCTTCGTCACATAGTCGTCGGCCCCCATCTCCAGACCCAGCACTTTATCCAGCTCCGTGTCCTTAGCCGTCAGCATAATGATGGGCGTATTAAGCTTGGCGCGGATTTCCCGGCACACGTCCATGCCGTCTTTGACCGGCAGCATCAGATCGAGGAGAATAAGATCCGGCCGCTCCGAAAAAGCCAGCTCTACCGCCGCTCCGCCGTCATAGGCGCAGACGACCTGGTAGCCCTCTTTTTCCAAGTTAAACTTCAATATATCTGCAATCGGTTGTTCGTCGTCGACCACGAGTATTTTGCCATTTGTGCCGAACATGTTTCATTCATCACCTGTCCTTCACCTAGAAAACCATACCCTTTTATTGTAACATACCTGTACGCAAAAAGAGACATGGCCCCCCGCCCGGGAGGCCACATCTCTCTTAAAAAACTTGCGTCTATGAATAGGCGTTTCGCCTGATTTACCGGTTCAGATATTTCAGCGGATTTTCCAGGCTGCCGCCTTTGTGAATTTCGAAATGAAGGTGAACGCCCGTCGAGTCGCCCGTGCTTCCCATAATCCCGATCTTCTCTCCTTTTTCCACAATCGTGCCGGCAGTGGTTTCCACCTTGCTCATGTGGGCATACATCGTTTCGTATCCGTTCATATGATCGATAAGAACATAATTGCCGTAATCCGATTTATATCCGGCCGACACCACTTTCCCGTTGTCCGCCGCCATGATCGTGTGATTGCCTACAATGTCGATGCCTTTGTGCATCTTGCCCCAGCGCGTGCCGAACGTGGAGGTAATGGATTGGGAAAGAACCGGCCATGCGAATGTCCCTGTGCCTTCTCCTTTAACAACCTTGGTGCCTTTTCTTACTTTCTCCGTGACCGGCTGCTCGACGACGTCTTCTCCGACGATTTTCTCGTCCATCAGCTGGCCGTTGATCTTCGTAAGCTCATACGTGACCTGCTTCAATCCGTTCTTGCCGGGAGAGATCGTCTCCACAATGCCTTCTTTCATCGTCGGGTCCGTCTCGACTTCCGTCTCGAAGTGGACTTCCTGGTTCTCCACCATCTTCTCGACCGTCTTGACGGACAGAGCCGGCTGAACAACCGTAAGGTCAAGCACATCGCCTTCGCGGATCATATCGTCATGAATCCAAGGATTCTTGTCGTAGATCACCTGTTTCGGAATGTTCAGCTTCTGGGCGATACAGCCTACGCAGTCTCCTGCTGCAACCGTATACTTCGTCGGCTGTACGCCGCCCGTCTTGATCTTGGCGATCAGCTCCTCGGGCTTCATCACATCCTGAGGCCGGATATCGACGGCTTCCTCCGTTTTGACCTGCTGGACGAATTCAACCTTCTCGACCGTAGCCGGAGCCGCAGACGGACTGCCGTCCGCCGACAGAACAGCGACCTTGCTTTCTTTGTCCTTCTGCTCGAAAGGCTTTTTGATCTCCGCCAGCACACGGTCCGCCGTGGCCTGATCTTTGACGATCGCGTACGTTTTGCCTTCGATAACCAGCTCTACACCGGAGGCGACAGGTTTGAGCTTCTCGTCAAGCAGAGCAAGCACCTTCTGATCCTCCGTTTTTTTCATAAAAGCTTTCTCCGGCTTGGGTTCTTCGATGTCGGGTAATGCCATATGTACATCCGGATACTGCTTTTCCAGCTTTTCTTCCCGCTCTTGTTTGTACTCCTGTAAAACTTCCTTCGAACTGATATAACCGAGTGTCTCCTGACCGACTTTGACCGGGTAAATATCCGCGAGATTCGCTTTGACATACTGCTGACCGCTAACGGTTAAAAATCCGACTATTGCAATGGAACTGACGCTATATAGGAAGAACCACTTTCCCCGCCCTGACTGACTTGCCGCAAGTTCGGTGGAAGGTTCCGCTTTATTCCCGGTCAAGCTTTGCCACTGAGCCCGGCTTTGATTCCACAACTTCCTGGCCCAATCTACCGCTTTAAAACCTTTCATATCCTTCTCCTTATCCGTTTGTTTCTTCACGTGGCAAGAGAATAACAGGCCCAGCCTATCGTCTCCGACTCTACCAACGCGTAAAACTCCCTTAATAATTTACCACACCTTCTCTTGCAGTTTCAAGAAAACGGGGGGTTTCCACTATTAGGAACGGTCTGGAAGAAGCGCAAAAATCAGGAGTGAAAAGGATTCAAAAGGGCCCGATCAGCCCCCATATTTTTTCAAAATCCCCGAAAGCTGTTCATATTCGGCCGGATTCAGGTATTTTTTAAGCTTGCCGTCCACTTCCTTCAGCTCCTCGGCTGTAATGCCGTCCTCCACCATGGAGGAGAGCTTCTGAACTTCTTCGGGGGGCAGCTTTGCGACAAGAATGGAGAAAATTTTCTGCTTGTCACCGCTCGACAGAGCGTCCTTCTTCTTGGAGAAGTCATCCGTCGACATGACGACGTCCCGCTTCTGCGCATCCTTCGGATCCGGGGACGCCTGGCCTTCCTTCAACTCGCCCATTACGGCTACCGCATCCGGCATACCGCTCGGCTCCGGCGAGGAAACGCCTCCCTGCACCGGCGAAGAGGACGGTGACGGCGTGCCTGAGCCGTCCAGACTGCCCGTCATGGGCTTTTCCGCTCCTCCGGGGGTAGCGGAAGGGTTCGGGCTTGGCGTCGGGCTGGGGCTCGGACTGGGCTTCGACGAGGAGGCCGCAATGCGCTCCACCCGCTCGTTGACCGATCCTCCCCTGCCTATCGTCCCTAACCCGAGCTGCTCGCCCAGCTTCCCGGTGATCTGCGAAAAGGAAAGCTTATTCCCTATCGGAGGCAGCTGAAACTGCTTGAGCACTTCATCTACCATCGTGGTCACAATCACATACGTCGTAAAAATGGACAAAAAAGACATCACAGCCGCACCGGCCGCCCACCTGCCTAACCGTCCCAACCATTTCATAGGTTCATCCACCGCCTTGAAACTTCTCGTTTATACTGGTTTCTCTATAAGCCCAGTATTGACGGTTTAGACCCGGATCAACCCGCTATTCCCCAAAAAATACCGGAGAACTTCCAGTCCGCAGCTTTGACTGAGGCGTGGCGTCACATGAAGGTGGCCACCCGTCCCCTGCGATCCCTTCCTTCCGGACAATAAAAAAGACCCCCCGGGCCGCCGGAAGCAAGTCCGGCTGCGGGAGGTCTTAAGGTCGATGATTAGGAGAAGGCCGTCTGAATACGGCTTCTTCAGGATTGGTTACGCGTAAACCGGGCGGACCAGGTTCGTCTGCTCACGGTTGCGGCCGACGGAGAAGATGGCCAGCGGAATACCGGTCAGCTGGGAAACGCGCTCCAGGTAATGACGCGCATTTTCCGGCAGGTCGCTGAGCGATTTCGCGTTGGAGACGTCTTCGCTCCAGCCCGGAAGCTCTTCGTATACCGCTTCGCACTCGGAAAGCATGTTAAGGCTCGCCGGATAGTGCTCGATGATCTCGCCTTTATATTTGTAGCCCGTACAAATTTTCACGGTTTCCAGGCCCGTCAGCACGTCGATGGAGTTCAGGGACAGGCCGGTAATGCCGCTCACGCGGCGGGCGTGACGGACGACGACGCTGTCGAACCAGCCGACGCGGCGCGGACGTCCGGTTACGGTGCCGTATTCGTGGCCCGTTTCGCGGATTTGATCGCCGATCGCATCGTTCAGTTCCGTCGGGAAAGGACCGTCGCCGACACGGGTCGTGTACGCCTTCGCCACGCCGATGATCTGATTGATCTTCGTCGGGCCTACGCCGGAACCGATGCATACGCCGCCGGCCGTCGGATTGGACGACGTCACGAACGGGTAGGTGCCTTGGTCGATGTCGAGCATAACGCCCTGTGCGCCTTCGAACAGCACCCGCTTGCCGGCGTCAATCGCATCGTTCAGAACCACGGACGTGTCCGTTACGAACATGCGGAGCTGCTCGGCGTAGCCCAGGTACTCTTTCAGGATCGCATCCGCATCCAGACCGTCCCGACCGTACACCTGCTTCAGCAGCGTGTTCTTGTCTTCGACGATATGGCGGAGCTTGCGTTCGAACTCTGCCGCATCCATCAGGTCCGCGATGCGGATACCGTTGCGTGCCGCTTTGTCCATGTAGCAAGGGCCGATGCCTTTGCGGGTCGTGCCGATTTTGTTGGCGCCTTTGCGGTCTTCTTCCAGCTCGTCCAGAAGCAGGTGATAAGGCATAATCACATGGGCGCGGTCGCTGATTTTCAGGTTATCTACGGAAAATCCGTTATCGCGGATATATTGAAGTTCGTCTACCAGAGCAGCCGGATTGATGACCATGCCGTTTCCGATGACACACATTTTATCGTGATTGAAAATACCGGACGGTATCATCGTCAGCTTGTACTTCTTGCCTCCGATCAGAATGGTGTGGCCGGCATTGTTGCCGCCTTGGTAGCGGGCGACCACTTCCGCGGACTCCGCCAAATAGTCCGTGATTTTCCCTTTCCCTTCGTCTCCCCATTGGGTTCCGACTACAACCACTGTTGACATTCTGTATTACCTCCGTTAGGCGAATCTGTATCGCCACTCATTTTGCTTACTTCTTTAACACACCACTTTAGTGTAGCAGACCGCATGAAGCAAAGTCAATAAAACGCGAACAATCATACTATCTCTAGTATGATTGTTCGGATATTCCAGTCAACCTGTCGGCATCTCCTGATGGGCGCGATCCATGTTGACGAATTTATTAAAGTTTTTGAGAAACGCCAGTTCTACCGTGCCGACCGGGCCGTTACGCTGCTTGGCGATAATGATCTCGATAATGTTCTTTTTCTCGGATTCCTTGTCGTAGTAATCGTCCCGGTAGAGGAACGCCACGATGTCGGCATCCTGCTCGATCGAACCGGATTCCCGAAGGTCGGACATCATCGGACGCTTGTCCTGACGCTGCTCCACACCCCGGCTGAGCTGGGAGAGCGCGATGACCGGCACGTTCAGCTCACGCGCGATCTGTTTCAGCGTACGGGAGATCTCGGAGACTTCCTGCTGACGGTTGTCTCCCTTTCCCCTGCCTTGGATAAGCTGCAGGTAGTCGATCAGGATCATGCCGAGCCCCTTCTCCTGCTTGAGACGGCGGCACTTCGCCCGGATATCCGCTACCGTGACGGACGGCGAATCGTCGATGTAAATATCCGCTTCGGAAAGCGAACCGATCGCCATCGTCAGCTTCTCCCAGTCGTCGCCTTCGAGGAAACCCGATCTAAGCCGGGTAGCGTCCACGTTGGCTTCCGCGCAGATCATACGCTGCACAAGCTGCGCGGCGCCCATCTCGAGCGAGAAGATCGCGACGGTTTCCTTCGCCCTCACACCGACGTTCTGTGCGATGTTAAGGGCGAAAGCCGTCTTACCTACGGAAGGACGAGCCGCCACGATGATCAAGTCGGAGCGCTGGAAGCCCGACGTCATTTTATCGAGATCGTTGAAGCCCGACGGAATTCCGGTGGAGCCGCCCTTATGGGAATAAAGAAACTCCACCCGTTCGAAGACTTCCATCAGAACGTCCCGGATGGAGATAAAGCCGTTGGAAGCCCGGCGCTGCGAGATTTCGAGAATGCGGGCTTCCGCATCGTTGAGCATCATGCCCACATCGTCGGCGCTCGCATAGCCGTCCGAAACGATCTGCGAAGCCGTACGGATGAGTCTGCGGAGCAGCGATTTCTCTTCTACGATTTGCCCGTAGTAGTCGATATTCGCTGCCGTCGGTACGGCGTTGGCCAGCTCCGACAAATAGGCGACTCCGCCGATTTCCTCCAGCTGCTGCTTGTTCTGCAGCCGGGCGGTCAGCGTCACGAGATCGACCGGCTCGTCTTCCTCCGCCAGCTCGATCATCGCTTCGAAGATGTGCTGATGGGCCGGACGGTAGAAATCGTCCGGGCTCATCCGCTCCATCGCCGTGATCAGCGAGTCGCTATCCAGCAGGATGGCGCCGAGAACGGCCTGTTCGGCTTCTATATTTTGCGGCAGAACACGTCCCATGAACATTTCTTCGTTCATGAAGCTTCACCTGTTCTATTGTTAGTTTCTATCCTGTCCAATCTTAGAAGGAATAATAACACCGTCTATTCTTCCGATACTTGCACGCTGATTGTAGCCGTTACTTCCGTATGCAGCTTAACGGACACTTTCGTTACGCCCAGAGAGCGGATAGGATCGTTCAGCAAAATTTTACGCTTGTCGATCTTGTAGCCGGCTTTCTCAAGCTGCTCCGCGATCTGCTTGCTTGTGATAGCCCCGAATAACCGGCCGCCTTCACCGGCTTTCGTTTTGATCGTTACGGTCGTTTCGTTCAGCTTGCCTGCCAGAACTTCCGCGTCTTCTTTCTCCTGATCCTTGCGCTTCTGTTCGGCTTTCTTCTGCTGGTCCACCTGTTTAACCGCCCCGTTCGTTCCTGCCGCGGCCAGTCCGCGGGGGATCAGGAAGTTCGTTGCGTAACCTTCGGATACCTCTTTGATTTCCCCTTTTTTGCCTTGCCCTTTAACGTCCTTCAGAAATACGACTTTCATTCGAAAAGCCCCTCCTCTTCCTCTATCTCTTGCAATATTTGTTTCAGCTTCGCCGCCGCTTCCTGCGGATTCAGCTCAAGCTGGGTCGCTGCGTTCGTCAGGTGGCCGCCGCCGCCCATCCGTTCCATCACGATCTGAACGTTCATCGCGCCGAGCGAGCGTGCGCTGATGCCGGTTAATCCGTCTGGCCGTTCACAAATGACGAAGGAGGCGAAAACGCCGGTCATATTTAATAAGGTATCAGCCACCTGGGCGATCATCAACTGAGAATATTTGTGATTCTGTTCGCCGACCGCCAGAGCGATGTGATCATACAGCATTTCCGTATGTCTCATAATCTCGGCTTTCTCGATATACGATTGAAGATCTTCTTTCAGCATCTTCTGGATGAGGGTCGGATCCGCCCCGTTCCTTCTCAGGAAAGAAGCCGCTTCGAACGTACGGGAACCCGTACGGAGACTGAACTGCTTCGTGTCGACCACGATCCCGGCCAGCAGCACGGTCGCCTCCAGCGCGTCCAGCGACATCTTCTCGTTGAAGTACTGGAGCAGCTCCGTGACCAGTTCGCAGGTCGACGACGCGTAAGGCTCCATGTACACAAGCACGGCATCGTGGAAAAACTCTTCGCTGCGGCGGTGATGATCCACGACCATGACACGGTGTGTCAGGTTGAACAGCTTCGGCTCGGCAACCATCGAAGCCCGGTGCGTATCCAGCACGACGGCCAGCGTCCGCTGCGTCGTGATCTGCATCGCCTGCGCCGGTGTGATGAACCACCGGTTCAGTTTCTCATCCTCTTCGATCATCGCCATCAGCTTCTCGATCGAAGGATTGATGCCTTCCAGCACAATGTAGCCTTCCTTGTTGCTGATTTGCACGGCCTTCAGCAGGCCGATCGCCGCGCCGATGGAATCCATATCCGGAAAGCGGTGTCCCATGATGATGACCTTGTCGCTTTCCTTGATCAGATCCCTCAGCGCATGAGAGATCACGCGGGCACGCACGCGTGTGCGCTTCTCTACGGCGTTGGTGCGCCCGCCGTAGAACGAGATGCGCTGGCCCGCCTTGACGGTCACCTGGTCGCCTCCGCGGCCCAGAGACATGTCCAGGCTCGTCTGAGCGACCCGGCCGAGCTCCTCAAGCTCCTCGATGCCGGAAGCGATCCCCACGCTGACCGTCAGCGGCAGCTTGTATTCCATCGTGAGATCGCGCACTTCATCGAGGATGTCGAACCGGTTCTGCTCCAGCTCGCGCAGCGCCTTCTGATTCATCAGAATCAGAAAACGGTCGGATGAGGTCCTGCGCAGATAGACTCCGTACCGGTGAGCCCACTCCGTGATTTCACCGGTTACCCGGGCGAGCATGATGCTCCGCGTCTGATCGTCCATTCCCTGGGTGACCTCATCCAGGTTATCCATCAGGACGATCCCGATCGCGATTTTTTCCTCGTCATGCTTCTGAACGAGCCGGACGTAATCCGTCACATCGCGGATATACAGAAGACGCTCGTCGGGACGGTGCCAGAGTTTATACACCTGGCCGTCCTGCTCGATTTCGTACGTCTCTTCCTTTTCCTTCTCCTTGCCCGGCTTCCAGCTTGGAAACACTTCCTCCAGGGAATCCCCGATTACGGAGTCCTTTTTGGCGAGCTTGGCGACGAACGGATTATGCCATTCGATTTCTTTTTCTTCATTATATAGAATCATGCCGATCGGCAGCTCCGATATCACATCGCCGGCGGATTTTTTAACCCGGTGCGTGATGGTGCCCAGATAAGCATTCAAATCGTGACGAAAAGCACTCTCCGCCTTCCACGAGAAGTACAGCACAAGTCCCGAGGCGAGCAGAGCAGCGACACCCAATACCCATTCATACAGAAACAGTACGATCGTTAAAGCGCCCAGCAGCGCAAACGTCCATACCATATGTTGTCCATGCCATCGTTTCGACAAGAATTTCGGCATTTACTCTCCCCTGACCCTTATCTAGATTTGAAGAGCCTTTCCCGTAACGGAAAAGCCACATCGAACACGCCGAGTAAACTGTAGAGCACAAGCAAAAACGGCATAAACACGATCAGAAGAATCGTGCCGGCCACCGGCAGCAGTTTACCCCAACCTTTATAATGGGCCACGAACGCAAGAAACGAAATTGCTTGGATGGCGAACGCGAACATAAGCAGCGGCAGCAGATTGATAAGCAGAGCCGACATCAGCGAATTGGTCGCCGAGACGAACAGCATATCCGCCGCGAACGCGATGAGGTAAATCCAGACGAACGCTTTCGGCAGCTTCCACTCTCTTACAGGCGGCATGCCAGGAATGTCCTCTCCCATGCGGTTAAGCAGGCGGCGTCCGATCAGATGAGTAACTCCGATGAAGTAGAGCGAGAACAGAATCATATCCAGCGGAATGATTTGTACGAGCACATCCACATACCACTGCATGTCGCCCTGGGTCGGCAGCATTCCCTTTACGGCAGGCTGCATATTGTTCAAATAATCCAGCATGATCGTTTTGAATTTCTTGATGAAATTCAAGTTGAACAGGAACCCGATTACAAGCGTAAGCAGCATTTCGGCCAGAAAAGTAAGTGTACCGTACGTGATAACCAGATGTGCGGGCGCCTTCTTTTTATAAAGCGTACCGATTACGATAACCGGCGGCAGCAGGAATAACGAAATGGCCAAGACGACGAATCCCGTCCATCCGAGCAATAAATTGACAACCAGGAGTATTCCCAGATAAAAAGCCGTAAACCGTTTGGCGTCCAGCTTCACGAACAGAATCAAGACCGGAATCATTAGAAAACTGGCCGTAATCACTAAATAGGACGTCATAAAAGATAACAGAAAGAGTATATACAGCAGACCCCATCCGATGAACTGCAAATTTTTCTTTGTCAACGCGTTCACCTCTTACGAAGATGATCTTCCAGTGCCGAGATATCTCCATACCAATCCTCGAGCTGGTGACCTTCTTCTCTATGCTTTTTCATTTTATCCATGATTGCTTCATCTAAACTTCGAAAAGAGACCCCAAGCCGGCGGCCAAGTATATATACGCTGGAAATCAGACTGGCAAGGCCATCTGTAATTTTAGCTTGATTGCCCTTCCATATCCCTTTAAACAGACGCGCTACCTGATCGACAACCTCGGTTTTGAGCCATTCAATGACCTTGACCCGCTTCGCGAGATCAACCTCTCTTTCCCGATTGGACAATGACCGCTCCTCCCCTTATCCCTTACAAGCTTTATACACGATTATACCACAAAACAGCTCCAGCTGTGTTTCCTGAACTTGGTCCTTATCGTGCTCCGGGCACCTTAAATTTCAGTCAGCTTCAGCCTATCCTGCGGGATTCGGTCTCCTTTAGTACCCGGTTTGGAGATAACTAGAAACTCCGCGGCATCATGCGAACGGTTATGGATACAATGCGGGGTGCCCGGCGGGATTCTGATGCCTTCTTGTGGACCCAGCTCATGCCATTCGCCGTCCGTCTCCATCACAACCTGCCCCGTTAAAATGAAAAAGAACTGGGCCGCGCGCTCATGCAGATGTCTCTCCTCGCTCGTTCCGGGAGGCATTCGTTCGTGAATGATCGTTTCATCACCTTTGTGGAGATACCAGCCGTCGCATCCGTCTCCCCATACGTAATGTTCGGCGTTTTGCTTACTGATTTTCAAATCACCCGCCACTCCCCGTTTTGTAGATAACTTTCATCAGTTTTCTATCCACATGTGCATAACTTTTCATTGGGATTTAGTCACGATGTTTTCCACATGTCCCCAAGTCCTATCTCCATTCTATAAAAGTTCCTGTGGACTGTCTAACTTCGGCGGTTATCCACAGTCCCTCTTCGCATCGGAGCATAAAAAAACCGGAGATTTTTCTCCGGCCTCCTGCCTTGATCCTTTTTAAATCGGCTTAACCTTCTTTGGCCATAAAAAAAGACAGCCGGCAGAACCGGCTGTCTTCTTCTCTATACAAACTACTCCGTAGTGTATGGAAGCAAAGCAATTGTGCGCGAGCGCTTGATTGCTGTTGTCAGCATACGCTGATACTTCGCGGAAGTACCCGTTACACGACGAGGCAAGATTTTACCTCTTTCGGAGATAAATTTCTTAAGGGTCTCGATATCTTTGTAATCGATATGAGTGATCTTGTTTGCTGTGAAGTAGCAAACTTTACGGCGCTTACCGCCTTTACCGCGGCGTGGAGTGAACTTGCGCTCCGAACGCTCCGGACGATCACCGCCTTCCGAACGTTGCGGACGGCTGCTTGTTTGTTGTTCGCTCATTTGAGTCAGTCCTTTCTACTTAGAATGGCAAATCATCATCGGATATGTCGATCGGTTTCCCGTCGTCGAGGAAAGGATCCTGCTGTTGATCCCGCGTATTTCGGCCGCTGCCGCTTCCGCCGCCGCCATATCCACCGCCTGAACCGCCGGAGTATGAACCCTCTTCACGGTTTGCGGAATTAGCCGATTCCAGGAAGCGCACATTGTCGGCAATGACTTCGGTAACGTAAACTTTACGTCCCTCGTTATTGTCGTATGAGCGTACCTGCATACGTCCTTCCACTGCCGCCAAACGGCCTTTGCGAAGATAGTTGGCGCAAGTTTCCGCAAGCTGTCTCCAAGTCACGACAGGTATGAAATCGGCTTCCCGTTCCTTCGATTGCGAACTTACGAACGGTCGATCCACCGCCAGTGTAAATTGGGTTACGGCCACACCCGCAGGTGTGTAACGCAGCTCAGGATCTCTTGTCAGTCTGCCGATAAGAATTACACGGTTTAACAACGTTCATCCCTCCGATGCTTCCTTACTTAACACGCTGATTAAGCTACGTCTTTAACGATCAGGTAGCGAATGACTTCGTCGGAAATCTTCATTACACGATCAAGCTCTGCTACAACAGCAGGTTCTGCGTTGAAATGTACGAGGACATAGTTTCCGTCACGGAACTTGTTGATCTCGTACGCAAGGCGACGTTTACCCATCAGGTCGTGCTTCGTAATTTCGCCACCACCGTTGGTGATAATGCCTTGGAACTTCTCTACAGTAGATTGAACTTGTTCTTGTTCAATGTCTGTACGAATGATATACATCACTTCGTATTTACGCATGCTTGTCACCTCCTTTTGGACTAAGCGGCTCCCAATTCTGATCGGGAGCAAGGAGCGAGAATTAATTGAATTACAAAACTCGCACCTAAATACTATAGCAGATTGCTTTCCCCATTACAAGTCATAACCTGTCCAAGCTCCGGAACTGCCAATGTCTGCTTGCCGGCGCACTTCCTGCGGGGCACATGCTATTCGTGAGCGGCGGACATACTAAGTCCGTAATTCAAAAGCCTGGGGGTGAAAAAGATGGGTGAGAAGACGCAGTTCGTGCCTGGCGACAAGGCACCCAACGAAGGCCGCTACATCGAAATCGGCGAGAATGCCTTTCATATGGGGATCAACAACCCCGAAATCGTTCACTTGAAGAAAGGTGACTCGTTTCCCGACACCAAAAATCACAACCGCAAATGGAAGCGGCTGTACCACTGAAAAGGGGCTCTGCCTTTATGAAGAAATCCTTCACGCTGTATGCGACGATTTTCGGCCTTTTACTCTGCCTGATTCATTATTTCGGCCATGACCGGGACTCGCTGTATCTGCTCTTTTACTCCCTCAGCGTGCCTGCCTGGTTTGCTCCCATGTTCACGAATGTCTATGAGATCTCCATGGGTAAAATGTTTGTGATCTACGTGCTCACGGTAGCTTCCTGGGCGCTTATCGGTTACATCATCGACCGTTTTTCCGTTGTGCGGAAAGAACGGCAGGGACGTACCGGCGGGGCGGCCTGAAGGCGGGGCTCAAACCAACCGCATCGCAGTATCGCAGCGTGCGACTGGGATTGGTGCGTGACCACCGGCATGTGAGGCTGAGCACTGCGCTGGGAGCTTCGGTGTTGTAGATCGAATGGATTTCGCCGCTTCGCAAACGAATCATCGGCCTCCTTCTGGAGCCGATTAACCGGAACCATGCAGTGATATGCAAAAACCTCCTGCTTCATAACGAAGCAGGAGGTTATCATAGGTAAGGTTATGGCGGAAAGAGTGGGATTCGAACCCACGCACGGCTTGCGCCGCCTAGCTGATTTCGAGTCAGCCCCCTTGGGCCTCTTGGGTACCTTTCCGTATCGAGAACATTTTTTATTGTAGCACAAGCTGTGGTTAGTCTGCAAGAGGGAAATTCGGCAAGAAAAAAAGGAGCGTCAAGACCCTGACACTCCGTTTTCGGATGGTTCCGCTCCCTTGTCTGCCGAGGACCGGAGCACCTTCTTCAGTTTGCTTTCGAACTTCGCGCGCGGCACCAGCACGCTGTGTTTACAGCCTACGCATTTGATCCGGATGTCCATGCCCATACGAATAATTTCCATTTCATTCGTTCCGCAGGGATGCTGCTTTTTCATCTGCACGATATCCCCGAGTTCGTACTGCTTCTTCTCCATAGGGCTACATGGCTCCCCTTTCCCCTTTGAAATAGGTCACGGTTTTCGGATACGGAATCTCGATTCCGTGCGCATCCAGCTGCTTTTTCACTTCCGCGAACATTTTACGCTGCACATCGACCTGCATATTCGGTTTGCACTCCGCTGTTATCCGCAGCACAACCTCCGAATTCCCCATAGACTGGACACCGAGCACCTTCGGCTCGCTTACGATATTTTCGTTGCCTTCCGCCATCCGGTCCACGGTTTTTTGCAGAACTTCCATCGTTTTATCGATATCCGATTCATAAGCAATCGAAATATCGACGATCGCCAGCGAATTGTTGATCGAATAGTTCGTAACCTGTTTGATATTTCCGTTCGGAATAAAGTGAACTTCCCCTGTCCAGCTGCGAAGCCGTGTTACCCGGATGCCGATTTGCTCCACAGTTCCCCGGAACGTATCGACTTGAATAACGTCCCCTACGGCAAACTGATCCTCGAAAATGATGAAGAACCCCGTTATGACATCCTTCACCAAACTTTGGGCTCCGAAACCGATCGCCAGTCCGAGCACACCCGCTCCGGCGAGAATAGGTCCCAGATTAATGCCTACTTGAGCCAGAATAAGCAGAATGGTTATAAAGTTGACTACATAAGAAATGATGTTGTGAATAAGCTTGCCGATTGTAGCCGTGCGTCTCGGATCGAACTTAAGAGGGCTCTTCTCCCTCGTTTCCATCATCCGGTTAACAAGCTTGTCGGCCACTTTAATAATTAAACGAGAGAGTACGTATATGACGATAATTTCAACGATCGTAGCTCCGTACTTGATCAGCTGTTGGGAATCCAGTAAATATTTTTTGATATCATCCACGAAATGGGTCACCGTTTCTTCAGGATTTTTCAGTCCCGTAATGGCAGCCAGTCTGTTTCCCATGTTAGTCATTTTGTCACCGCCCTTACTTTTCCATCCTAACATATTCGGATTCTTTTTTGAAATAAATGCCTCTGATTTCGACCTGCTCCGTTTCGATGATCCGCTGCACTTCCGTATAGTCCTCTGCCGGAAATTGAATGGAAAGCGCGCAGCCTGCCGTTACACCTTTGGGAGTCGGGCATAGGTCGATTTCAATATCCGCGTATTCGAGCAGCATTTCGGCCCGCAGCGCCTGCTGGGTAGAGTCGAATGCTATTAGCAGCCACTCCTCCATTCCGATCCCTCTCTTCACTCTAGTTTCTTCTCTATCGACTACGTATATTTTCCCGGCTTTCTCCGTATACTAGTAAAAACTTCTAAGCGTCCGCTGATACCTGCCGAAAGCCGCTTTACCACGATAAGAAGACAAACCCGGAGGGATCCTCAATGAAACCATTCGGCTTTTCCCCGAAGCCGGCTGCCGGGCAGCCCGCTTCTATTAAACTTTCTCATACGGACAGCAGCACGCCAGCCGTCCTATCCGCTTACTTTTCCGAGATTCTAAAAAAGCTGCCCTCCTATCAACCTATTGTGATCGTTTGTGTCGGTACGGACCGTTCCACAGGCGATTCATTAGGCCCCCTGGTTGGCAGCAATTTAAAGAGACGAAGCGGCGCGTCCTATTCCTTGTACGGAACGTTGGATGAGCCGGTACACGCCATGAATTTGTCCGATACGATTACGGCTATAGAGGCGGCCCACCGCCATCCCTTTATCGTGGCGATCGACGCTTGTCTAGGTCAGGTATCCAGCGTCGGCTCTATTCAAGTCGGACATGGACCGCTTAAGCCGGGAGCAGGCGTTAATAAGGAACTTCCGTCGGTCGGCGATATTCATGTTACCGGTATTGTTAACGTCGGCGGGTTTATGGAATATTTCGTGCTTCAAAACACTCGCCTCAACCTGGTCATGAATATGGCCGACGTTATCGCCGGCTCCCTTCATCACGCCCTCTACTCCGTCCGGCATTCTTCACCTACTTCTGCGCTAACGTCAGACTGATCGCTTCCTTCTCCTCGGGAGAAAGCGAGTATGGGGAACCGCCCTTCTCAACCGGTTTGGCATAGATGTATGTATCTTCTCTGCTGTGAATGCCGGTGATAAGTATTCCGTCCTCACATTCGTCCAGAATAGCCACCGTGAAGCTCATGAGGCTTCCCGTGTCCGAGAAGGCATTATAGCGGTGAATGCCGACTTTGGACTTCATCCGCTTCATGGATTGGCTGATCCGGTTCAGCCGGTCCGCCATATCTCCCTGCAGAATGATCTGGTCCTCAATCTGCTGCTGCATGTGAACAAGCAGTTGTTCAATGTTGACCTCTCCGGCTCCGTTCATGACTTTCTTATATTGTTTGCGAAGCTTGCCCAGTTTAATCCACAACACAAGCATTCCGATTAACAGCAACAAGACAAGCAAACAAAGAACCGATAAAATCGGTTCAACCGGCAGCCCGATGTTGTTCTCACCCATGTCCTTCTTCCCCTCTGCTATCTTGTCTCGCTGTTTTTTGTTCCATCCCAGTCGGCTGCGTTCCTGCTTATAAAATAACGGAGTCCGCTATTTCTTTGACCGCTTCAATTAAAGTATCCACTTCTTCATCTGTCGTAAAATAGCTGACGCTTGCCCGAACGGCACCGGTTTTTGCCGTGCCTGCGGTTTCATGCGCAAGCGGCGAGCAGTGATAGCCGGCTCTGACCGCGATCCCGTAATGCTGATCCAGGATGAATGCGACCTCAGACGCGTCCATGTGCTCCAGGACGAAGGATACGATACCCGTCCGCTCTTCGCCTATTGCCGGACCGAGAAGCCGAAGATCCGGCACATCCCGGAGCGCTTCCATGATCCGCTGAGTCTGCCGCCACTCCTTCGCGTGAATGTTCTCCACGCCCGTCTGCAGGACAAACTTCAAACCTTCGCTTAACCCGGCCAACCCCGGGGTATTCGGCGTGCCCGCTTCATACCTGTCGGGTCTTACTCCAGGCTGGTCGACCGCCTCCGACTGGCTGCCTGTTCCGCCGTGCATGAGCGGCTCCAAATCAAGCCGGGGATGGATATATAGTCCTCCCGTCCCCTGAGGCCCCAGGAGACCTTTATGGCCCGGAAACGCCAGCATATCAATCCCCATCTGCTCCACGTGAACAGGGAGGATTCCGGCCGTCTGAGCGGCATCCACGAGCAGGGCTATTCCCTTTTCTCTGCAGAGCTGTCCGATATCCGTGACGGGCAGGATGCTTCCGAGCAGGTTAGAACTGTGGTTGATTACGATGAGCGAAGTGTGTTTTTGAATATTTTCTTTTAAGACGTCTATGTTTATTCTACCGAATGGGTCGGTTTCGAGGTACGTGACCTGGACATTTTTGGTGCGTCTCAAATATTCCAGAGGTCTTCGGACGGAGTTATGCTCGACTGCCGTGCAGATAACATGCTCTCCCTCTTTTACATGACCTTTGATGGCCAAATTGAGAGCTTCCGTTGTGTTGGAGCCGAATGCGAGATCGTTGGGGTTTTTAATACCAAACAGCTTCGCAGCATGTTTGCGTGCTTCGAACACAAACCGGCTTGCCTGTACAGCCATGCTATGACTGCCTCTGCCGGGATTAGCGCCACACTCATTCATGCAGCGCAGTACAGCCTCTCCGACCTGCGGCGGTTTTGGCCACGAGGAAGCGGCATTATCGAAATACAATAGCGGCTTCGTCACTGCCGGTCCCTCCTCACAAAGATAGCATACCTTCTCTCACTTTCTTTACGGACAGAAAGCCAAAGATTTGTATGCTATGTATGGTGTAGTTAGATAACTATCAGGAAATTTGCCCTTGAAGCATTTCCAGCAATCTGTCCAAATCATCTTTGGAGTAATACATGAGCTCGATCCGTCCTTTATAATTCTGGTGCTTGATCCGGACCGTCGTACGATACTGATCCTGAAGCTGCTCTTCCGCCTGATGGAGATAAGGATCTTTCTTCTTGTCTTTCACTTTCGGTTTTTCCTTATCTTCGGAAGCGAGTTCTTCACGTCGCTTAATTTCTTCCTCTAACTGGCGAACGCTCCACTGACCGTTAATACAAGCATCCGTCAGCTCTTTCTTCACCTTGTCGTCCTTAACCCCTACAATCGCTCGTGCATGTCCCATCGAAAGTGTTCCACGTGAAACATATTGTTTGATGGATTCAGGGAGATGAAGAAGTCGAAGGAAATTCGCGATATGAGAACGGCTCTTGCCTACTTTTACAGACAGCTCTTCTTGCGTTAATGAAAATTGATCAATGATGGCTTGATAGGCGATTGCAATCTCCATCGCATTCAAATCTTCACGCTGAACGTTCTCGATCAAAGCGATTTCCATGACCTGCTGGTCGGAGAGCTTTTTCACAACAGCCGGAATGGTCGCTAGACCGCTTGCCTGAGAAGCCCGGAACCTTCTTTCTCCGGCAATAATCTCGTAGCCTTTTAAAACCGTGCGGACAATGATGGGCTGAATAACGCCATGTTCCTTAATGGAAGAAGCCAGCTCTTGAATACCGTCTTCGTTAAAATGTTTACGAGGCTGGTATGGATTCGCACGAAGCTGGTTCAAAGGAATTTCTATGACCTTGTCCTCTTCCCCGATCTCCAGCTCCGGAATAAGCGCTCCTAGACCTTTACCTAGTCGTTTGCTCAAGACTAATCACTTCCTTTGCAAGCTCTAAGTATACTTCCGCACCTTTAGACCGCGGGTCGTAAGTAATAATCGATTGCCCGTGACTCGGCGCTTCGCTGAGCCGGACATTACGCGGTATAATCGTTTGATACACTTTTTGCTGAAAATACTTTTTCACTTCTTCAATGACCTGAATGCCTAGGTTTGTACGGGCGTCAAACATCGTAAGGAGAACGCCTTCAATTTGCAGCGATGTGTTTAAATGCTTCTGCACGAGTCTGACAGTATTCAACAGTTGGCTTAATCCTTCCAGCGCATAATACTCACACTGAATCGGAATGATCACAGAATCGGATGCCGTCAGTGAGTTAATGGTCAAAATCCCTAACGACGGAGGACAATCGATGAGGATATAATCGTACATGTGCTCGACAAGCTGAAGCGATTTTTTCAACCGAACTTCGCGCGATATCGTTGGCACCAATTCAATTTCAGCGCCCGCCAGTTGGATAGTAGCCGGAATGATGTTTAAATTCGGTATTTTAGTGGCAACTGTAGCGTCTTTCGGGTGAATATCGTTAATCAGGACGTCATAAATACAGTATTCCACATCTGCTTTATTTACCCCAATCCCACTCGTCGTATTGCCTTGAGGGTCGATGTCCACCAGCAGTACCTTCTTACCGAGCGAAGCCAAACAAGCACCCAGATTGACGGATGTAGTTGTCTTCCCTACGCCGCCTTTTTGATTCGTTATCGCGATTGTCTTGGACAATTCATTCACCCCACTACCTTAAAACCTCTCATTAAAAACTTAACAAAGAGAATACTACTATATTACCATAATCAAGAGACCGAAACTAATAAAAATGCAGGTTCCGACATCAAAATGAAAAAATTTGGCGGTTCACTCGGCAATCGTTTTCAAATCGGGTGCTTAAGACCGGAAAAACCGGAGCAGGCTGCCCGTCTCCCTGTAGAAGGACACTCCTAAATAACGAACAAACCTATGACGTATCTCGCACCAAAAAAGTTTGCACTTTACCCGGTGATTTGCAACTAAATTTTCAAAACCCCGCTGCAATTTCAAATCATCTTTCCCTGTAACTCGTTAACCGAATCAAACTCATTGTTCCATTACGAATCGGCAATAAAAAATCCTCCTGTCACAAATCCAGTTTCCTTTACGGATTTACTGTCTTTGTTATACAGGAGGATTATGCTTTAATCCTTCGATTATTTAGCTGAATGCTGCTTGGGAATTTTAATAATGATTTCATAGTGATCTTCGTGATCCTGCTCAGCCGTATTAATATTGAGACCTGAACTGGCCACCATTTCAACGGACTGCCTGATGGTATTCAGCGCCAGACGTACATCTTTTGAAAAAGAAACCCGTTTGCTTTTTTTGATCTGGGTAGCTTCTTTCAGAAATTGAATGCGTGTTTCCGTCTGCTTCACGTTAAGCTCTTTGGCAATGACCTCTTCAAGAATTTTAACTTGAAGTTCTTCTTGATCCAAAGAAAGCAAGGCACGTGCATGCCTCTCCGTGATCTTCCGTTCAATAAGCGCCATTTTAACCGGTTCGCTCAAATTCAACAGACGAATTTTGTTGGCGATAGTGGATTGGCTTTTGCCCAGTCGCTGTGCAAGACTTTCTTGTGTAAGATCATGCATTTCGATAAGCTGCTGATAAGCGGCCGCTTCTTCGATCGCCGTCAAACCTTCACGCTGCAGATTTTCGATTAATGCAATGGAAGCAGCTTGAGAATCGTTGAATTCCCGCACGATAGCAGGAATGGTTTCCAGTCCAAGCTTTTTAACCGCTCTTAATCGGCGTTCCCCCGCTATTAACTCAAACGTATTATTACGTACCCTTACAACGATAGGCTGAATAACGCCATGTGTACGAATGGTTTGGCAAAGTTCATCAATGCGATCATCATCAAAAATCGTTCTTGGTTGGTACGGACTCGGATTGATGTTTTGTACGGGAATGTTTTTAACTTCATCCATATTATTTCGCTCCGTAAAACCAAAAAGTTTTGACAGCTGCTCTTTCATGAATATAATACCACCCAACTCTTCCCCGATATTTTACAGGAAGGAGAAAGCATTGCCTCGGCATTCTACCAACCCGTTTATCTGAAACCAAAGAATTAAAGAAGGGTCGCAGACTCCCCTATACGACAATTGTATCCATAGATCTTTATTGGCAAAATCCTCTATATAAGTTATTCGTCAGCAGCTCATCTTTTCCTGCCGATAAAGGCAACAAATCATGAAATTCCTGGTAATGATGTTCCACGTGAAACATCTTATTTAACTAAAGGCTGCTTTAAAGGTAATCCAGCTTTACGAGGATACTTACCGGGTGTAGGTGCTATCTTGTTGATTTGGATAAAATGTCGCACGGACTTCTCGACTGGCAATTCCAAACGATCTACTTGTTTAAGCTGGCCTTTGAGCAAGCCTGTACTAAAGGCCGCCTCTTTCATTTCTTCTTCTGCATCCGCAGCCTTCATCGCCACGAACAATCCCCCTACCTTTACAAAAGGCAGGCAAAATTCATTTAGCACGCTCAGCCTTGCAACCGCACGCGCCGTAACCAGATCATACTGATCGCGGTGCTGAGGAAGTCGGGCTGCATCTTCCGCGCGGGCATGGACACAAGTTACATCCTTTAAGCCCAGTTCTTTTACAAGCTCATTCAGAAAAACGATCCGTTTATTCAAAGAATCTACAATCGTAACCTTTAGATGCGGAAAAGCGATTTTCAGAGGGATGCTGGGAAAACCGGCTCCAGAGCCGATATCCGCCAGCGTCTCTACTTTTGCCATATCCACATAAAAAGCAAGCGAAAGTGAATCATAGAAGTGCTTCAAATAAACCTGGTCGCGTTCAGTGATCGCGGTCAGATTGATTTTTTCGTTCCACTCCACAAGCAACCGGTAGTACGTCTCAAACTGTTGAAGCTGTTCATCGGAGAATGACAGCTGATGAGGCTGCAAATGACTAGCAAACTGCTCCTGTATTAAATCGGCCATAAGTTCCTCTATCCCCTTGCAGCGATAACTTGATTATAATGTTCCAGGTACACAAGCAGGATAGAGATATCCGCCGGCGTTACCCCGGAAATCCGGCTCGCCTGTCCGATCGAAACCGGACGAATTTTTGCAAGCTTCTGCTTCGCTTCCGTTGCAATTCCGTGAATATCTTCATAGATGATATCGTCCGGAATCTTTTTCTTTTCCATCTTTTTAAGCCGTTCTACTTGGGCCAGCTGTTTCTCGATATATCCCGCATATTTCACTTGAATTTCAGCCTGCTCTTTTACCTCATCGGAAAGCTCTGCCGGCAGAGGAATCATTCCCTCAATATGAGAGTAATTGATCTCCGGACGTTTCAGAAGGGTAAGAAGATCAACCGCATTATTCAGCAGAACCGTGCCCGCCTCTTCCAGAATTGCTTGAACGTGTGGTTCGGGACGGACCTTTGTCGTTTTAAGACGCTGTAGTTCCTGTTCGATCTGTTCCTTCTTCTCCAGAAAACGCTGATAACGTTCTTCCGGAATCAGTCCGATTTTATGACCGATCGGAGTAAGCCGGAGATCGGCGTTATCGTGGCGAAGCAGGAGACGGTATTCCGCGCGCGAAGTGAGCAAACGGTAAGGTTCCGGCGTCCCCTTGGTTACCAGGTCATCGATCAATACGCCGATGTAGCCTTCGGAACGGTCGAGAATGACAGGGTCCTTCCCCTGTACCTTGCAGGCCGCATTAATACCGGCCATGATTCCTTGACCGGCCGCCTCCTCGTAACCCGATGTGCCGTTGATCTGGCCCGCCGTAAACAACCCGTCAACCAGCTTGGTTTCAAGGGTCGGTTTCAGCTGCGTCGGAACAACCGCATCATATTCGATTGCGTAACCGGTACGCATCATTTCAACCTTTTCCAAGCCTGTAATCGAACGCAGGATTTTGAGCTGAACGTCTTCCGGCATGCTTGTCGATAGTCCTTGAACATAATACTCCGACGTATTGCGTCCTTCCGGCTCAAGGAAGATCTGATGCTTCGGCTTATCGGCAAAACGTACGATTTTATCCTCGATAGATGGACAATAACGGGGTCCCGTTCCTTCGATGGCTCCCGAAAACATCGGCGCACGATGCAAATTGTCGTTAATAATTTCGTGAGTATTCTCCGTTGTATAAGTCAGCCAGCAAGGGAGCTGATCCTGTGTCCCCTCTTTCGTTTCGTAAGAGAAAAATCTTGGTTTTTCGTCTCCCGGCTGAATTTCCGTTTTGGAAAAATCAATGGAATCTTTATGCACACGCGGTGGAGTTCCTGTTTTGAAACGGACGAGCTCCAGACCCAACTCACGCAAAGATTGAGATAACCGGATGGAAGGCTGCTGGTTATTAGGGCCGCTTTCATACATCAGCTCTCCCATAATGACTTTCCCGCGCAGATAAGTGCCCGTCGTCAGAACGACAGCTTTGCCGTAATATTCGGCCCCGGTTTTCGTTACTACGCCTTTGCAGACGCCATCTTCCACAATCAGTTCCTCCACCATTCCCTGACGTAACGTCAGGTTTGGAGTGCTTTCAATGGTTTCTTTCATCATATGCTGGTACAGAAATTTATCCGCTTGGGCACGCAGAGCGTGAACGGCCGGTCCTTTTCCTGTGTTCAACATCCGCATTTGAATGTATGTTTTATCGATATTGCGTCCCATTTCTCCGCCAAGCGCGTCGATTTCACGGACAACGTGCCCTTTTGCAGGTCCTCCGATAGAGGGATTGCAAGGCATAAAAGCAACCATATCCAGGTTGATTGTCAGCAGCAGCGTTTCGCAGCCCATTCTGGCTGCTGCCAGCGCCGACTCGACGCCCGCATGGCCCGCTCCGATGACGATAACTTCGTAGTTTCCGGCTGTGTAGCCCATCCTTTCTACCTCCTATACCGTCTTATTTCCCAAGACAGAACTGTGAAAAAATTTGATCAAGCAACGATTCGGCAACCGAATCCCCTATAATTTCACCGAGATGCTCCCATGCAGCCCGGATATCAATCTGAATCATATCGATCGGCACATAGGCATCGTTGGCGTCCATCGCTTCGCGCAGCGAGCCTTTAGCCTGCTTCAGAAGTCCGATGTGACGGACATTGCTGACATAGGTCAAGTCCGTCGATTCCAAATTGCCTTCGAAGAAAATAGCCGAAATCGCCTTTTCCAGCTCGATAAGGCCGCTTCCTTCCAGGAGAGATAGGGAAACCACTCGTCCTTGCGGGAATTTAGCCTCGATCTCATCTTTATCTATTTGTAAGGGAAGATCCGTTTTATTCAAAATCACAATGGTTTGACGCTGCCGCAGCTCTTCGATCATGGCCAGTTCTTCAGGCAGCAAAGGTTCGCTGCTGTTCAACACCAGGAGAATCAAATCCGCCTCGGATAAAGCCGTTTTGGACCGCTCTACCCCGATCTGCTCCACAAGGTCCGACGTTTCCCGGATTCCGGCCGTATCAAGAAGCTTCAGCGGAATACCGCCCACATTGACGTATTCCTCAATCACATCGCGGGTTGTTCCGGGAATATCCGTGACGATGGCACGGTTCTCCTGCGCCAGTGTATTGAGCAGCGACGACTTTCCGACGTTCGGTTTGCCGATAATCGCCGTCACGATACCCTCACGCAAAATTTTCCCGTGTTCGGCCGTTCTTAACAGCTCATCGATACGGGAACTCACTTGAATGCAGCGTTCGCGGATAAACGCGTTGGTCATTTCCTCAACGTCATGCTCCGGATAATCGATATTCACTTCAATATGAGCCATAAGCTCAACCAGTTGGTAGCGCAGCTCGCCTATCGCTTTCGATAAATTACCGTCTACCTGCTTCAGCGCAATTTGAAAAGCACGGTCCGATTTGGATCGGATCAGGTCAATGACCGCCTCCGCCTGGGTCAGGTCAATCCGTCCGTTCAGGAAAGCACGCTTGGTGAACTCACCGGGCTCGGCAACGCGGATTCCCTGCTCCAGAAGAAGGTCCATCACCCGTTTCACGGACACAATTCCCCCGTGACAATTGATTTCCACGACATCTTCCGTCGTAAAAGAACGCGGTGCGCGCATAACGCTGACGAGAACTTCCTCTATTTTATCACCCGATGAAGGGTGAATGATATGCCCATAATGAATGGTGTGTGTCTGAGCCTCGGACAATTTCACTTTAGACCGGAATAACGGCTCCACCAGCGTGACGGCTTCGTCGCCGCTGACTCTCACAACCGCAATACCGCCTTCTCCGAGCGGAGTCGCAATGGCGGCAATTGTATCTGAAATCATAAATAAACACCCCGTAAGCGGAGCGGTAACCGCTCAAATTATGAAAAAAGCAATGACGCCTAGAAAATACAGGGTCATTGCAGACAGTTATCTTAACGTAATTACAACGCGACGATTCGGCTCGTCGCCTTTGCTGTATGTTTTCACCGACGGATGCGATTGAAGCTCGGCATGAATGATTTTGCGCTCCTGAGCGTTCATCGGCTCCAAAATCAATTCTTTCCGGGAACGGACGACGCGGCCCGCAAGCCGGTGTGCCAGTTCCTGCAGCGTCTGCTTCCGTCTGTCTCTAAACTGCTCGGCATCGAGCAGGATGCGGACATGCGCGCTTGAGAACCGATTTGCGACGATATTGACCAAATATTGAAGCGCGTCCAAAGTTTGTCCTCTTTTACCGATCAATATACCGAGTTCGGATCCGCTTAAGTTAAACAAATGGCCTTCTTTCGTTTGCTTCTGGTCAATGGAGATAGCCAGCCCCATCGTTTCGAACAGCTCTTTCAGAAAAGCAACGGCTTCTTCGATCGGATCCGGGATCTTCTCGAGCTCCACCTTCGCTTCCTTCGTGCCGATCAATCCGAGAAAACCTTTGGACGGCTGTTCCAGGACGGTGATATGCACCCGGTCTTGCGTAGTGCTTAACTGCACAAGACCGGCCTTTATTGCATCATCAATCGTTTTTCCCGTCGCAATCACTTTTTTCATGCAGCCTGTCCACCTTTTGTTTTAGGAGATCGACCGTACAAGAAATAGGTCTGAACGATGGTGAAGATGTTGCTGTAAATCCAGTACAGCGGCAAAGCGGATGCGAAGCTCATCGACATCACGAAGATCATGACCGGGAAAATAAACATGATGCTCTGCATCTGTTTGTTCATCGGGTTCTGAGCCGACATCACCTTCTGCTGAATGAACGTTGTGGCCGCAGCTAAGACCGGCAATACATAGAACGGATCGGGCTTACCGAGTTCCATCCATAGAAATTGGTGTGAAAAAATGTGCGGATTCCGCACGATCGCTTGATAGAGCGCCAACAGGATCGGCATCTGAATCAAAATCGGGAAACATCCGGCAAGCGGATTGACACCATGCTTCTGGAAAAGCTTCATTGTCTCTTCCTGCTGCTTTTGCGGGTTATCTTTAAACTTCTCGCGGATTTTAGCCATTTCCGGCTGGACTTCCTGCATACGCTTGGAGCTCTTGTACTGCTTCAGCGTCAGCGGCAGAACGATCAGGCGAATGATTATAGTCACGATCAGGATAGAGATACCGTACGAATTGCCAATCGAATTGGCAAAGAAATCGAGCAGATCAGACAGAGGAATAATGAAGTATTTGGTGAAAAACCCTGCTGTCGCGGGATCCAATGGAGGATACGAGGTAGGCGACGTGCCGCAACCCGTTAGCACGAACAACAGCAAAAGAAGCGGTGCATATTTGTAGGTTCGACGAATCAATTGAGGTCCTCCCAGTTTTCTATTCCACCATAAACTATACCATAGTTTAATCCGGCAAGGAAATAATTGCTTGGAAATTAAAGCATGTTTAAACCGGGCCGGAATCAGCTGTTTTTTCGCAGCAGCCCCGCCCGTTTGAAAACATGGTAGATGCTCTTCTCCATCTCGTGGAAATCCATTTCGACGGCCGGCTTTCTCACGATCACGATATAATCGTAGCCGCCGGGAAACCGCTCCTCGTTCAGCCGGATAATTTCCTTAAGAACGCGGCGCAGCCTGTTGCGGATGACGGCGTTTCCAATCTTTTTGCTGGCCGAAATCCCGAGCCGGAAATGTTCGTTCTCACGGCGGGGCATATAATATAGAACAAACTGGTGGTTCGCTGCCGACTTTCCGTAGCGGTACACCTTTTGAAAATCTTCTCTTTTTGCAAGCCTAAGCTTTTTTTCCACAAGCAAGCACTCCAAACAAAACCGCTTCTTTGACCGCCCATTCCTTAGTTTTCACCGGTGACGGGCGGTTTAATCGGTCGAAACCCTCACAACCCTATAAAAATCCAGAAAAAAAGACCACATCAAGTGGCCTGGCAATTAAGCACTCAGTACTTTTCTACCTTTTTGACGGCGTGCTTGCAGCACTTTACGGCCGTTTTTCGTGCTCATTCTTTTACGGAAACCATGGTTCTTCTTCCGTGTTCTTGTGTTCGGGTTAAACGTAGGACGCATCTATTTGCACCTCCCTGAGGATCTATCTAATCCCAAAAATGTCTTTTTCAATTAAAGCACAAAGAGAGACTATAAGTCAAGGTGGAAGCTGCGCCGGAACAACCTGTGTACAAACTTTTCGGCCCCTTGTGCAGAACTTGTCGAAAGCAAACAAATTATCAACAATATCTAGTGGTGTTAATATTAACTTTACACAAGGGGTTGAATATGTGGATAAATAAAAACATTGCGTTGATAATCCCTCTCTCATTTGCTAATATAGTATTGTTTCTGTTGTGGATATTCTCCTGACTCCCTTCGTTTATCAACAGCCTGTGGATAACATTGTGAACAATTTTCCCTCTATTCGAGCAAGTCTCTTCTGCATAACCTGACTCGTGTGGATAAGAATCGACAAGATTTTGTGGTAATTGACATGAAGCAAGGCGACATGGCGTTTTCCGCAAGTCTTTTTTATGTTTAAAGGAGTGAACTGTTGTGGATAGCCATACGACCGACTCATGGCAGCAAGTCCTGTCTATCATACAAAAAAAATTAAGCAAGCCGAGTTTCGATACTTGGCTTAAATCCACAAGAGCTACCGTCTTTACGGATACGACTGTCGTCATCAGCGCACCGAACAATTTTGCGAAAGAATGGCTGGAAAGCCGCTACGCGAAAATGATCGGAACCACGATCTATGAATTTCTCGGCAAGCAAGTCGAGGTTAAATTCATTAACGAGTCCGACGAGAAATCACCCGTTGCGGTACAAACCCCGCCCCCGGAAATTCCGAAGGAGCCTGCTGCTCCCGTTCAAGAAGAAACTTTTCATCATATGATGAACTCGCGGTATACGTTCGATACGTTCGTTATCGGCGCCGGCAACCGGTTCGCCCATGCAGCCTCACTAGCCGTTGCGGAAGCACCAGCCAAAGCGTACAATCCGCTTTTTCTGTACGGAGGCGTGGGACTGGGTAAAACCCACTTGATGCATGCCATCGGGCATTATGTGCTTGAGCATAACCCGCGGGCACGCGTTCTTTACATCTCGTCCGAGAAATTCACGAACGAATTCATCAATGCGATCCGGGACAACCGCGGCGAAGGATTCCGCAACAAATACAGAAGCATCGACGTGCTTCTTATTGACGATATTCAATTTCTTGCGGGAAAAGAACAGACGCAGGAAGAATTTTTCCACACATTCAACGCCCTTCACGAAGAAGGAAAGCAGATTATCATTTCCAGCGACCGGCCTCCCAAAGAGATTCCGACGCTCGAAGACCGTCTGCGCTCACGCTTTGAATGGGGACTTATTACGGATATCCAGCCTCCCGACCTGGAGACGCGTATTGCGATTCTCCGTAAGAAAGCCAAGGCCGAGAATCTGGAAATCCCGAATGAAGCGATGGTGTATATCGCCAATCAGATCGATACAAACATCCGGGAACTTGAGGGGGCGCTGATAAGGGTTGTCGCCTATTCATCCTTGAGCAACCAGGATATTACGACTCATTTGGCCGCGGAAGCGTTGAAAGATATTATCCCTTCAAGCCGGCCGCGTGTTATTACGATGCAGGATATACAACAGAAAGTCGGAGAGTTCTACGGGTTGAAAATGGAGGACTTCAAAGCGAGGAAACGGACCAAAGCCGTTGCTTTTCCGAGGCAGGTTGCCATGTACTTATCGCGGGAAATGACCGATTTCTCACTTCCCAAGATTGGCGAAGCGTTCGGCGGGCGTGACCACACGACAGTCATCCATGCGCACGAAAAAATTAGCGAGGCCCTGAAGACAGATCAGGAACTTTTCAAAATCATTCATAGCCTGACGGAAAAAATCAAGAATCCGTCCTCTTAATAACTACAAGCCTATGCACAAACTATGCACATGTGGATAGGCTTGTTTTTTGTGACTTTCGTCCACATATCCACATATCCAGTGCCTCTACTACTATTACTAATAAAAAAAAGGTATTATATAAGGGTATGCAGTCCGGCTAGAATTTAGAACCACAGGAGTGAAAACATGAAATTAACGATATTGAAAGATTATCTTAATGAATCCATTCAGCACGTCTCCAAGGCAATCTCCAGTAAAACGACTATTCCGATTTTGACCGGAATCAAAATAGACGCCACTTCAGAGGGTGTAACACTGACTGCCAGTGATACCGACATTTCCATCCAAAGCTTTATGCCGACCGAAACTGCTGAGCTGAAAGTAATTGAGCTCTTTCAACCGGGAAGCGTCGTGCTCCCCGCTAAATTTTTCATGGAAATGATCCGCAAGCTCCCTTCCCAAACGATCGAGATCGAAGTTAAGGACCATTTTCAAACCACGATTCGTTCGGGATCTTCCGAAGTGCAAATTATGGGTCTCGACCCTGAAGAATATCCGCTTCTGCCACAAATCGAAGAAAGCCGCACGATCCGGATTCCAAGCGATCTGCTCAAAACGATGATCAAGCAGACTTCTTTTTCCGTTTCGACGAACGAAACTACGCCTATTCTGACCGGTGTCCTCTGGCAGATTACGGACAACAAGCTTAAATTTATCGCATGCGACCGCCACAGACTGGCTTCCCGCGAGATTAACCTCGATCTGGAAGCGGGACAGAAGTTCCACCCGATCGTTATTTCCGGACGTACGCTTAACGAGCTCAGCAAAATTTTGCCCGATCAGAATTCCTTGATCGACATCGTTATCGCGGACAGCCAGGTTCTGTTCAAAATGAACTCGATCTTGTTCTATACGCGTATTCTGGACGGAACTTATCCGGATACTTCCAAGCTTATTCCGCAATCGTTCCAGACAGAACTCGTTGTCGGCACCAAAGAACTGGCCGATGCGATCGACCGTGCTTACCTTCTTTCCAGAGAAGATAAGACCAATATCGTTAAACTCGTGATGAAAGAAGATGAAACCATCGAGGTTTCTTCAAGTTCGTCCGAATTGGGCAAAGTAACGGAGCAGCTGCAGCTTCAGAAGATCAACGGCGAGCTACTGCGGATCTCTTTTAACTCCAAATATATGCTCGACGCGCTTAAAGTCATGGATAGCGACAACATTCACATCGGTTTTACCGGCGCCATGCAGCCGATCATTATACGTCCGGAGGAGCAGCAAAATATTTTGCAGCTTATTCTCCCGTACCGCACTACGAACTAAAGCCAGCCGGCAATTACATCAAACAAACGGAGGAGACTCGATGAAAGAGGTCACCATTCGTACGGAATATATAACCTTGGGTCAATTTTTAAAACTTGCGGACTGCATCCAAACCGGGGGACAGGCCAAATCCTTTCTTCAGGAAGCCCATATCGAAGTAAACGGAGAAGTTGAAAACCGCCGCGGGCGGAAGCTGTACTCCGGAGACAAAGTCGCCGTAGAAGGCTGCGGGGAATTCGTCGTTTCCCGGGAGTAGGCCCGAGGAAGCACAGGAGGAACGCCATTGTTTGTCAAACGGCTGTTGTTGGATCATTATCGAAATTATCCACATGTGGAAATCTCGACGGATCGGAATGTTAACATCTTTGTAGGTCCCAATGCGCAGGGGAAGACCAACTTGCTGGAATCCATTTATGTGCTTGCATTGACCAAGTCCCACCGTACCCATCAGGATAAAGAATTGATTCAATGGCAGGAGGACCATGCCAGACTTTTCGGCGAGGTGGAACGGAAATACGGAATGAGTACGCTCGAGCTTTCGATAACGGGCAAAGGCAAGAAAGCGAAAGTAAACGGGCTTGAGCAAAAAAAGCTGAGCCAGTACGTCGGGGCGCTCAACGTTGTGATGTTCGCTCCCGAAGACTTGGAGATCGTCAAGGGAAGCCCCGGCATCCGCCGGAGGTTTCTCGATATGGAGATCGGGCAGGTTTACCCCAGCTATCTCTACGACCTCACTCAATACCAGAAGGTGCTTGTGCAGCGCAACAATTTGCTGAAGCAGTCTTACCCTCCCTCCGCGGCCAACAGCTCCATGCTTGATGTGTGGAATGAACAGCTTGCGGCCTTCGGTGTTAAAATTATGAAAAAGCGTCAAAGCTTTATAAAGAAACTCCAAAGCTGGGCGGAACAGATCCATCAGGGAATTACCGACGGCAAGGAAACGCTCCGGGTGGAGTATGCTCCTTCCTTTGCGGACGGGCACTTTGAAGATGAATCTGTTTTATTGGACCGATTTATGATAAAGTTATCACAGATAAAAGAACAGGAAATGCGAAGAGGCGTCTCATTGATCGGTCCGCACCGGGACGACCTTCTTTTCTGCATTAACGACAAAGACGTACAGACGTACGGATCCCAAGGGCAGCAGAGGACGACTGCTCTTTCTTTAAAGTTGGCCGAAATCGAACTGATCCGGGAGGAGGTCGGCGAGTACCCTGTTTTACTCCTCGACGACGTTCTTTCCGAACTTGACGAATATAGACAGACCCAACTCATCCAGACGTTCCAGAAGAAAGTACAAACATTTATCACAACGACCGGACTCGAAAGCGTTCATTTGGACCAGTTAGACCATGCGGCCGTTTTTCATGTTTCGAGCGGCAGCGTCATCGACAGGAGTTGAGAGATTGTGTTTATCCATTTAGGCGGCGAAAAGATTATTCGTTCCTCGGAACTCATCGCGATTTTCGATCTGTCGATCGAGAAGTCTTCGAAGATATCCAAGCAGTTTATTGCGGAGGCGGCTCGCGGCAAGAAGATCGAGATCATTGGCGAAGAGGAATGCAAATCGCTTGTCGTGACGCAAAGCAAAGTGTATTATTCCCCAATCTCCTCGATGACTTTGAAGAAACGCGCAAATCAGCTGTTGACGAACTGAGCGATTTGACTATGTAAAAGCAGGTGAAGGGTGTATGACTTTGAACCAAAATTCGTACGATGAGAATCAGATTCAGGTACTGGAAGGGCTGGAAGCCGTTCGTAAAAGACCGGGCATGTATATCGGCTCGACCAGCAGCCGCGGCCTGCACCATCTCGTGTGGGAAGTTGTCGATAACTCCATCGACGAAGCGCTGGCCGGTTATTGTACCCGTATCGACGTCATCGTTCATAAAGACAACCGGATTACCGTAATTGACAACGGACGCGGAATTCCCGTAGGGGAACATGCCAAAATGAAGCGCCCCGCGCTAGAAGTAGTTCTCACCGTGCTGCATGCAGGCGGCAAATTCGGCGGAGACGATTCGGGTTATAAAGTTTCCGGCGGACTTCACGGGGTAGGTATTTCCGTTGTTAACGCCCTGTCCTCGCATCTTCTCGTTCGAGTCAAGCTGCACGGTAAAATCCACGAGCAAGAATATCGCCAGGGTAAACCGCAATACGATCTTCGGATTATAGGCGAAACGGAAGAGACCGGAACAACGGTTACGTTTACGCCCGATCCGGAGATTTTTACGGAGACGACCGAATACGAATACGAGATTCTGCAATCCAGACTCCGTGAGCTGGCGTTTTTGAATAAAGGAATCGAGATTAATCTGACCGACGAACGTACGGATACTTCCGACAGCTTCATGTACGAGGGAGGGATTAAGTCCTTCGTCGAGCACTTGAACAGGAACAAAGAAGCCCTTCATCAACCTCCGATTTATGTCGAAGGCAGTAAGGACAATATCCAGGTTGAAGTGGCTATTCAATACAATGACAGCTACACGGAGAACATCTATTCGTTTGCTAACAATATCAATACACACGAAGGCGGTACTCACGAGTCCGGCTTCAAAAGCGCATTGACGCGGATTCTGAATGACTACGCGCGCAAGACGAATGCGATCAAAGAAAGCGGCTCGAACTTGTCCGGTGACGACGTGCGTGAGGGCTTGGCCGCCATTATTTCGGTCAAGATACCCGAACCGCAGTTTGAAGGACAGACCAAGACGAAGCTCGGCAACAGTGAAGTGCGCGGAATCGTCGACTCTCTGTTTGCCGAGAAGCTTCTCGAGTTCCTGGACGAAAACCCGGCGATCGCGAAGAAGATCGTGGAGAAAGGCCTCCAGGCCTCCCGTGCGCGAGAAGCGGCCCGTAAAGCGAGAGAACTGACCCGCCGCAAGAGCGTGCTCGAAGTAAGCTCCCTTCCGGGTAAGCTGGCTGACTGCTCGTCCAAGGATGCGTCTATCAGTGAACTGTACATCGTGGAAGGGGACTCCGCCGGCGGGTCGGCCAAACAGGGCCGTGACCGTCACTTCCAGGCCATTCTGCCGATCCGGGGTAAAATTTTGAACGTGGAGAAAGCACGTCTGGACAAAATTTTATCGAACCTTGAGATCCGTGCCATTATTACGGCGATGGGTACCGGCATCAGCGACGATTTCGATATTACCAAAGCCCGTTATCACAAGCTGATCATTATGACCGATGCGGACGTCGACGGAGCTCATATCCGTACCTTGCTGCTTACGTATTTCTATCGTTATATGCGCAAGCTGATTGAAGTGGGGTATGTGTATATCGCGCAGCCGCCGCTTTATAAACTGGAGCGGGGCAAAGTAGCCCGCTATGCATACAGCGACAAGCAGCGGGATGAGATCATGAAAGAATTTGGCGAAGGAGCCAAAGTCAACGTTCAGCGTTACAAAGGTCTCGGGGAAATGGATGCGGAACAATTGTGGGATACGACCATGGATCCGGAGACTCGTACTCTGCTGCAAGTCACTATCCAGGATGCGATGGATGCCGATTCTATTTTCGATACGCTGATGGGAGATAACGTGGAACCTAGACGTAACTTCATTCACCAGCACGCTAAGTATGTAAAGAACTTGGATATTTAAAGGCTTCAAGAGATAGAGGGCTGGTTTTTTTCCAGTCTAGGATGCACGTTTCAGGAGGATAAATCATGACCGAAGAAATGCGTTCGCAAGTCGTTGAGGTTGATATTAGTTCGGAAATGCGCACCTCATTTTTAGATTACGCCATGAGTATTATCGTCAGCCGTGCGCTTCCCGATGTCCGGGACGGCCTCAAACCGGTTCACCGGCGTATTTTGTACGCGATGTCCGAGCTGGGCATGTATTCAGATAAACCGCACAAAAAGTCAGCCAGAATCGTCGGCGAAGTAATCGGCAAGTACCACCCTCACGGGGATTCTCCCGTGTATGAAACGATGGTCCGGATGGCGCAGGATTTCTCGCTGCGTTACATGCTTATTGACGGGCATGGCAACTTCGGTTCCGTAGATGGCGACATGGCCGCAGCTATGCGTTACACGGAGGCACGCCTTTCTAAGATCGCTATGGAGATGCTCCGCGATATCAACAAAGAGACCATCGATTACATCCCGAACTATGACGGAGAGGAACAGGAACCGGTCGTACTGCCGGCACGGTTCCCTAACCTTCTTGTAAACGGATCTTCCGGGATTGCCGTAGGTATGGCCACCAATATTCCGCCTCATAACCTTGGAGAGGTTATCGACGGAATACAGCAAATGATCGAGAACCCGGATGTCACTCCGTTGGAATTGATGCAGTCGATCAAGGGACCGGACTTCCCGACGGGTGCGTATATACTCGGTCGCGAAGGAATCCGGCAGGCTTATGCTACAGGCAGAGGCTCCGTTACCATGAGAGCGAAAGCCGATATTGAAGAAGTAAACAATAAAGCACGGATTATCGTGCATGAAATTCCTTATCAAGTAAACAAAGCCCGTCTCATTGAGAAAATCGCCGAACTCGTACGCGACAAAAAAATCGACGGCATTACAGACTTGCGTGATGAATCGGACCGTAACGGTATGCGCATCGTTATGGAGCTGCGTCGCGATGTAAATCCTAACGTAGTTCTCAATAACTTGTACAAGCATACGGCTTTGCAGTCTAATTTCGGTATTATCATGCTGGCTCTCGTAAATGGTGAACCCCGGGTATTGAACCTGAGAGAAATGATTTATTACTACCTGGAGCACCAGAAAGTCATCATCCGCAGACGTACGGAATATGACTTGCGCAAAGCCGAAGCCCGTGCTCATATTCTCGAAGGCCTGCGTATCGCGCTCGACAATCTGGATGAAGTTATTGCTCTGATCCGTTCTTCGCGTACAACCGATGCCGCGCGTGAAGGCTTGATGACTACCTTCAGCCTTTCTCACGATCAGGCGCAAGCCATTTTGGATATGCGTCTGCAGCGTCTTACAGGCTTGGAGCGTGAGAAGATTGAGCAGGAATACGCGGAACTTCTTCAGAAGATTGCGGAATTAAAAGCTATTCTTGCTGACGAGCAGCTTATTCTTGCCATCATCAGTGACGAACTCAATGAGATTAAAGAAAACTTTGGTGATGAAAGACGGAGTGAAATTACCAAAGGCGAAGACAGCATCGAAGACGAAGATTTGATTCCTCAAGAAGATGTTGTCATTACTATTACCCACACGGGCTATATTAAACGCCTTCCGGTAAACACGTACCGCAGCCAGAAACGCGGAGGCCGCGGAATCGTAGGTATGGATACGAAGACGGATGACTTTGTAAACCATCTTTTCGTAACCAACACGCACCACTACCTTCTCTTCTTTACGGACAGGGGTAAAGTGTACAAACTTAAGGCCTATGAGATTCCGGACCTTAGCCGGACTGCGCGCGGAACCCCGATTATCAATCTGATTCAGATTGAACAGGGCGAAACCGTCAGTGCCGTTATCCCGGTTCAGGAATTCAGTGCGGACAATTACTTATTCTTTGCCACAAAGCAGGGGATAGTGAAAAAAACTCCGCTGGATGATTACATCAATATCCGCAAAGGCGGTTTGATCGCAATCAACCTCCGTGACGATGACTCGCTTGTCGGGGTTAAACTGACGGATGGCAAACGCCATATCATTATGGGGACACGCGACGGCATGTCCATTCGTTTCCCGGAAGACGATGTCAGATCCATGGGCCGATCGGCCACGGGTGTCAAAGGCATTCAAATCGGTTCGGAAGATACCGTTATCGATATGGACGTGGTGGATGAAGACGCAAGCGTCCTGATTGTGACCTCCAAAGGTTTCGGTAAACGGACGCCAATTGCGGAATACCGTGTTCAATCACGTGGCGGTAAGGGCATTAAGACGCTCAATGTTACCACCAAGAACGGTGCGGTTGTCGGTCTTAAAGTCGTGAATAACGACGAAGACCTGATGATCATAACCGCGAGCGGGACTCTTATCCGTACAAGCATCTCGGGCATCTCCGAAATGGGACGTAATACGCAAGGGGTTCGTCTAATCAACATCCGTGAGGATGATGAGGTGGCGACTGTGACTCATGTGGCCAAGAGCGAGGAAAGCCAGGATGATGAGTTTAACGAAGAAGATCAGGAACAAGTAGCAGCCGCGCCGGATGAAACCGATGCACAAGCAGAAAATCCTGATGAGGATACCGAAATTTAATAATTAGAATTCGGAGGTGGGGACTTACATCCCCATCTTTTTTGTTTTACAATAAAATTGACAAACTTAGGTAAAGCGGAGGGAAATACCTTGCGGACAGTCTCTGTCTCACAAATTAAAGCCGGCGACAAGCTGCTGGAGGCTGTAAACAGCCGTTTCGGCAATGCATTATTTTATAAGGGCAGAATCCTGACAGAGAGAGATACGGAGATCCTGAAGGCTTTCTTGATCTCGACCGTAACCATTGATAACAGGACGAGCAATCCTGGCCAGGAATCGGCCGTTGCGGTTGCTACAGCGGATATAGATACGAAGCAAATCTCATCCTTTGATCTTTCTTATGACCATATGCTGCAGCTTCTTAAGAAAGCGTTCGGTCTTGTGCTGGGTAACTCTGCCCTGCCGGTGCTGGAGATGCGTAATGAGCTTCACAAGCTCATTGAGCATATTGAAGGATACCAGGTCCTTACGTTTACACCGCGGCAGTTTCAACTGCAGGATTTTGTTTATCACAACAGCATTATGGTTTCCCTGACGGCTTATCTTTTGGCTAAATGGCACGGACTCCCTCAAAAGGATTGGATACAGATAGCCTTGGCCGGACTCCTGCACGATATCGGCAATGCCAAAATAGATCAGGCTCTTCTCGTTAAACCGACGAAGTTAACATCTGTAGAACTTGAGGAAATGCGCAAGCATACCCTGTACGGCTATAATGTGCTAAAACCGATAGCAGCCCTTAACGAGGGAGTTAAGCTTTGTTCTCTGCAGCATCATGAGCGGGAGGACGCTTCCGGATATCCGCTTGGTCTCAAAAGCGATCAGATTCACATCTATTCCAAGGTGGTTGCAGTAGCCGATATCTTTCATGCCATGACGAGCGTGCGTTATCATCAGGAGGCAACGTCCCCGTATCTGGTTCTGGAGCAGTTGAGCAAAGATGCTTTCGGCAAAGTCGATCCGGCTATCGTCAATACGTTCATTAACAAAGTAACCTCGTTTCATACCGGAACGATTGTCAGGTTGAACGATAACCGTGTAGGTGAAATTGTTTTCTCGGATCGTTCGTATCCGACACGTCCCTGGGTCAACATTAACGGAACAATCATTAACCTTACCTTGGAAAGAAATCTGTACATTCAAGAGGTCATTGATGCACGTTAAGAACAGAATAGGTTCGCTGAAAAGTATCTTCCCAAGGGAAGATACTTTTTTGTTGACATGGCGGTGTGGCGATGGTATATTTGTATTCCGCCTTCCGAAAGAAGCGACAAGTTAAAAAGCCTGAAAAAATTCATCGAAAAAAAAGCTTGCAATCAACTAGGTGAATGTGGTATATTAATTAAGTCGCCGCTAGAACGAAGCGGACAACGACAAGGCTGA
>NZ_FNVF01000003.1:67154-566836 GCF_900107975.1 Paenibacillus sp. UNC499MF | reverse complement strand
AGCGCCGATGGTACTTGGACCGAAGGGTCCTGGGAGAGTAGGACGTTGCCAAGCACGTAAGAGTCCTTTTGAACGTAACCGTTCAAGAGGGCTTTTTTTTGTTTTCATTTACAGTCACAGTTGCATTAGGTAAAGCGGCATGCTTTTATCACGACGTGGCTCAATAGTTCAATTCAATAAGCATAACAGTTTCATTAACATGTTATGTTGCATAGAAAACAAGCAGTTATAAGATGACAAGTTTGCAGACAACGGTTATGAACTTTTCTTTCATTAGCTGTCCTCAACTATCTGTACCAAAACAACCCTGTTGAAAGTTTCCAACAGGGTTGTTTTGCATAGACTGTTTTGTTTAAAAGCATTTCAAAGCGATAATGCCATAACCCGAGGTGTGGCTTGTATAGCCTTTTAAAAAATCTCGATGTTTAAGGTGTCTCCTGGATCGGCGGTTTAAGATAGTCAAGAAAAATGGTTTTGAGGATAGCTAACTGAGTCTCGGGCGGAAGCTTGGCTTCCAGCATGACGATGCTTTTTTGCATGGAAAGTTTCTTGGAGAAAATACCGAAAGCATGAATAAGGCTGGAGAGCGTATCCTGAATTGTGATGTCACTGCGAATAGAGCCGTCGATCCGCCCGATTGTGATAATTTCGGTAAGGACTTCGCTGAACTTGCGGATAGCGGCGTTGTAAAGCTCGATATCCGTCAGGGGAACGGAGGATTGGGCCGCGTAACTCTCGAAAGCCTCGATAAAACGGGTATTGTCCAAATGCTGCGGCTCAATGAACGAAATAAAATGGTCAAAAAGTTTGTCCAGTTTCTCCATACATGTGCAAGGCAAATCGGCTACAGACTGAAAAGTTGAGATTTGGGACTCAATAATTTTAACGGCAACCGCAACGATCAGCTTGTCCTTTTTGGGAAAATAACGGAAAACCGTTGCAATGCCGATATTTTCTTCGTCCGCGATTTCCTGCATGGTTGTTTTTTCGAGACCTTTACGCATAAAAACTCTTTCAGCGGCATCGATCAGGCTGTTTTTTCTGACTTGCTTGCCTTCACGGCGTTCTTGTTCCAATCTGGTTTTGGGGGGCATTGAAGCTCACGTCCTTTCAATCCCGGTTGGGCTGATTGCCATCCTAGCAAACCTTCCGCTAATTGTCAATGCAAGCTGTCTTTCATTTTCCATAAGATGTTGTTGAGCATGGTTTTCAAGAATGATATAATAACAATCAATATGATAGTATAACTATCATAATTTCATTATACTCTGGCTCAAGGGGATTGAGAACATGACAACATCAGCTAAGATCGCAGTAGTGACAGGTGCAGGCAGCGGAATCGGCAGAGCAAGCAGCTTGAAGCTGGCCGAAGAGGGTGCAAAAATCGTAGCGGTAGACTTTAACAAAGAGACCGGTGAAGAAACGGTTCGTCTCATTCAAGAGCAGGGCGGAGAAGCTTTTTTTGTCCAGGCTAACGTGGCTTTAAGTGACGATGTGCAGAACTATGTAAATAAAACGGTAGAAAAGTACGGCCGCATCGATATTTTCTTTAATAACGCGGGAATTATTCAGAAGTTTGGTCCGCTCACGGAAGTTCAGGAAGATGAATACGATCGCATTATGAACGTGAATGTAAAAGGAGTCTTTCTCGGTCTGAAATATGTGCTGCAGGTGATGGAAAAGCAGGGCGGCGGCTTGGTCATTAACACGGCTTCTACAGCAGGCATCCGTAGTGAGCACAGCGTGAGCGTTTATTCGGCCAGCAAGCATGCGGTTGTCGGATTAACGAAGTCCGCGGCACTTGAGTATGTCAAAAAAGGCATCCGCGTCAATGCGATCTGCCCGGGTGGGGTCCAAACCGCATTAACGGACAGCGTAACCGAAATGTTTAAAACGTCCGGATTTGTGCCGGAAGAAGTACCTAACATGCGTATGGGCCGGTATGCGCAGCCTGACGAGCTGGCTGAAGCTGTCGCTTTCCTAGCATCGGACAAGTCCGGTTATATGACAGGTTCCGTTCTGGTAGTCGACGGCGGTCTAACACTGTAACGGCTGTACACGTAGAAAGAAAAAGGCAGGGCGTCCAAAGACGTTCCTGCCTTTTTTGCGCTTAACTGGCGCGATATTTTGCGGGCGAGAGGCCGTTATGTTTTTTGAACAACTGACAGAAGTAAGAGAAGTTAGAAAACCCGATTCGATGGCCGATTTCGCGGACGGATAAGTTCGTCGTTTTAAGAAGAAAAGAGGCTTGCTGCAGCCTTCTGGCGGTCAGATAGCTGGTTAAGGTGCTCCCCGTTTCCCTGTGAAACAGATAGGAGACATGATTGGGAGTAAGGTGCACATGCCCGGCCAAATCAGTGAGGCGGAATTCCGAGGCATAGTTGACTTCGATCCAATCCAGTATGGCAGCGACGGACGGGGAAAAGCGCAGCGTGGTACCGATTCTTCCGGCGGCAGATCCCTTTTCGAAAAGAACTTGAATCCGGTGGAGAAGGGAGATCGTATCCAACACAATTTTTTCGGATTGGAGAGGGGAGTTTCCGCTCACGGTTGTATCCCCTTTGTAAAAATGAAAAAGGGCATCCATCGCTTCCGGATCCGGCACGTCTACCCACTGATGATTCAACGGATGTTTCCAAATATGCAGCAAAAAGCTGTTTAACGTCGGGTAAGGCTCGGTATACCGGAGCAAAACAGCCGGATCGAACAGCAGCATGGAACGGATGTAGGGCTGCACTTCGGTAATGGTCATCCGTATCGTATGAAGCTGGAAGGGTTTGAAAAACAGAAGCGTGCCCGGCTTCATCTCAAAGAGATCCTGTCCGATCATGACCCTTCCGCTGCCGCGGTGAACATATAAAATTTCGATTCCCTGGTGGGCGTGAAAAACATCGCGAAAGCTTTCCGAACGGTTAACACAAAGAGAAAGCTGCACGGGATGCCGTCCGAGATCGGCATAATTATCAAGTCTCATGATAAGGCCCTCTGTGAATTCGTAATTTGACAACATTATATCATAATATTCCCAAAACTATGCCGGACGCGTTTTGTTACGATAGGAGAATAAGGACACTAACGGAGTCCGGCGGTAGAGTAGGGGGCCGGACGGATCGCCGGAAAGGGCAGGGATAAGAGTGAATAACGAACAACTATGGACCGAGCTGCAGAAGAAAGTAAACGTTATGGCGGAAAAAATGGGGGACCGGTCGCCTCATGTGGCTTTTGACGGGGTATATGATGATATGAGGATCGATTGGTGGACCTCCGGTTTCTGGCCGGGAATGTTGTGGATTATGCATGACATGACGGGTGAGCCGTCACTGCGGGAGAAAGCGTGGAACTGGGATGCGAAACTGGAGCAGTGTATGGTGAACGCCTCCAATCTTCACCATGACGTTGGCTTTCAGTTTCTTCCGACGGCGGTTGTTAAATACAAGCTTACGGGAGACGCCGATGCACGCAGAAGAGGACTGCAGGCGGCAAATTTCTTAGCGGGGCGGTTTAATCCCGCCGGCCGTTTTCTGCGGGCCTGGAACCAGGACAAGACCGGCTGGGCGATCATCGATTCCTGCATGAATCTGTCCCTGCTGTTCTGGGCGGCGGAAGAAATACAGGATCCCCGCTTCCGCCATATAGCGGCCGCCCATGCGGATACCGTGCTGGAACATTTTATCCGGGAAGACGGATCGGTCCGGCACATTGTCAGCTTTGATCCGGAGACGGGAGCTTTCCTGGAAGCGCTGGGAGGCCAGGGGCATTCGCCAGAATCGGGATGGAGCCGCGGACAGGCTTGGGCCCTATACGGGATGGCGAACGTTTACCGATATACCGGCGAGTTGCGTTACCTTCATGCGGCGAAAAGAGTCGCCCATTATTTTCTGGCCTGCCTGCCCGAAGACGGCGTGCCGTATTGGGATTTCCGTACCGGGAATGCGGAAGGGGAGCCGAGGGATACTTCAGCGGGAGCCTGCGCCGCGTCGGGGATGCTTGAAATCGCAAAGCATGTGCCGGCCTGCGAGAGAGCGCTGTATGAACAAGCGGCGGCAAGGATTATGGCGGCTTTGGCAGGTTCATACGCTTCTTTTGATGACGGGAGCGAAGCGATTCTTCGGGAAGGCACGGGCAATAAGCCCGCCGGTCAGAACGTCGATGTGGGGCTGATCTACGGAGACTATTTCTTAGTCGAGGCGGCCGCAAAGCTGAACGGCTGGCAGGGAAGCGTTTTTTGAAAGCGGGAAGGGAAAGATATGCAGCCTAGTCTAAAAAAGAGTCCACCGCCATGTGACATCAAGCATCGTGCACGGAGAGCTTCGCGGTGCGGAGCGAATATTAGCTTTTTATTAACGGCAACATACCCATGTGGTTAGGAAAAACGAGTCCTGGCGACAGCGATACGATAATCGGAAGAAGGGGATGCCGTAAGTTCATTAGAGTCTATTGACGGATCAGCGGGAAAAGGAGTCTTTTGCGGCATGCACAAAAATGCGTATATGAAGCGGTTGTTTCCCTAATGTTTACCTCCTTCTCGTTTCGGGTAATAAAAAGTGTCCAATTATTGATCAAAATTTGAAAATTGTTTGAACAAATTTTAAAGATTGTGCTATAATAGACACAAATAGACCCTTACTGCACGAAAGGGAAGTGATTTCAATGACAACCAAAACATTAACCGTACCGCAAAGACAAAAAAACGAACGCGAAGTTGGTCGCTTATTTTCTTTTATGAACCTGATGGCATGGAGCGCGCTAGTAATCGGCGTAATTATGAGTTTGTGGAACGTATTCCACTTTAGCGACAAGAACCTGACGTTGATGGTCGGCATCGGCTTTATGGTCGGCAGCGTGTTCATTTATACGATCGGCACAGCGATTCACCTGGTGCACGAGCGTAAGTTTGAACAGCAGGAGAACGGTGAAGTAACCGAATAACCGGAATGAACAAGAAGTCCTCGGACCCGTCAGGGTGGAGGGCTTCTTTTTTATTGTCTTCCGATAGGAACGTGTAAAGGTAAGCGGAATTTTAACGGGGAAAGGGCTGTTAGAAGACGGGCAATTCGGGTAATGAACCTAAAGGTGTGTCTACGGATCGACAAAATCGGACAGAATTTGCGTTCACAATTATAGCGGGATGGGACTCAGGTTTCATCCAAGTTTTGGTGAAAACGCTGGTCTGGCAAGGTTTTCTGCCTATTCATTACAAAAAAACGTCGAAACGTTGAACTTTCTATTACGGAATTTCAACGGTTCGATGACACCTTTGTTAACAGGGCAGATGTTCGATTCCGTTTCTGTTATGTTTATCACATACATGAAAGAACGAACGATCTCCGCGTCTTAGGATGGCGGGGGCGTTAGTCAGGAGATGAGGAGAATTGAAGAAGGGGAACTTGTTCCGGCGTTTTAGCGCAGTATTCATGCTGGTCTTGATGGCGGTCGTTTCCGCAGGCTGTAAAAGTCCGATCGTATTGGATCCGAAAGGTCCCGTCGGTCAACAGCAGATGGATTTGATCGTGATTTCGACTCTGCTCTGCCTGGTCATCATCGTACCCGTACTCGTGATTACCTTTGTAATCGTGTGGCGCTACCGTGACAAGCCGGACAGAAAGGCGAAATATACGCCAAACTGGGAGCACAGCACCAAGCTCGAAACAATTTGGTGGGGGATCCCGATTCTGATTATTTTGGCACTGGGTATCGTTACCGTCCGTTACACGCATGCTTTGGAGCCTTCCAAACCGCTTGCGGCCGAGAAAGAGGTTAAGCCGATCACGATCCAAGTTACGTCTTTGGACTGGAAATGGCTTTTCAAGTATCCCGAGCAGGGTATCGCGACAGTTAACTATGTTCAGTTTCCCGAAGATGTACCGGTCCGTTTCGAGCTGACTTCGGACGCACCGATGAACTCTTTCTGGATTCCGCAGCTTGGCGGACAGATTTACACGATGTCCGGAATGGCCATGAAGCTGAATCTGATGGCCGACGAGCCTGGCGAATATATGGGTTCGGGCGCTAACTTCAGCGGTAAAGATTTCGGTAAGATGAGATTCGTCGCGAAAGCCACGACTCAAGCCGAGTTCGATTCCTGGGTCAATGGAATCAAGGGAAGCTCTCCGGAGCTTACGCTGGACGGATACAAGAAGCTTGCCGAGCCTGGCGTATCGGAAGTTCAGTCTTTCTCCAAATTCCCGGAAGGGTTGTTTGAGAAGATCGTAACGAGATACTCCCCGTCCCATAACCATGGAGGCTTCGGTGCTCCTGCGCCTGCCAAGCCGTCTGCAGGTACCGAGTCGGGTTCTTCCGACAAAGCAGCCGGAAACAGTTCAACGGAAGGCTCGGGCGCAGTGAAGCAGGAAGCTTCCGCCGCTCATACGGGCCATGAATAGAGAGGAAAGGGGGAACATCCATCATGCTGGATAAAATCAAAGATTTCGCGTCCACGTTCTTCGTAACCGGCGATCCGCTGATCTACGGCGCTGACGTGAGTATCGCTCTGGCGACTATCGCCATCATCTTTGTACTGACTTATTTTAAAAAATGGACATGGCTGTGGCGCGAATGGCTGACTACCGTCGACCATAAGCGTGTCGGTATCATGTATATCATCGCATCGATCCTGATGCTGTTCCGCGGCGGCGTCGATGCGCTGCTTATGCGTACGCAGCTGGCGATGCCGGATATGGAGTTCCTGCAGCCGGAGCACTATAACCAAATCTTCACCACGCACGGCGTAATCATGATTTTGTTCATGGCGATGCCGCTGATGTTCGGCTTGTTCAATATCGCCGTACCGCTTCAAATCGGAGCGCGCGACGTCGCGTTCCCGTTCCTGAACGCGCTCAGCTTCTGGCTGTTCTTCTTCGGCGCGATGCTGTTCAATATGTCTTTCGTTATCGGAGGCTCGCCTGATGCGGGCTGGCTGGCCTACCCGCCGCTGTCGGAGCTATCACACAGTCCGGGGGTCGGGCAGAACTTCTACATCTGGGGGATTCAGATTTCCGGTATCGGGAGTTTGATGACCGGTATTAACTTTATCGTGACCATTCTGAAAATGCGCGCACCGGGCATGAAGCTTATGAAAATGCCGATGTTTTCCTGGTCCGTGCTTTCCAGCTGTATCGCGATCATTTTCGCCTTCCCGATTCTGACCGTGACGCTCGCTCTGCTGTTCCTGGACCGTTTCATGGGCGCGCACTTCTTCACGCTGGACGGCGGGGGCAACCCGATGATGTACATCAACCTCATCTGGATGTGGGGTCACCCTGAGGTTTACATCGTTGTACTGCCGGCATTCGGTATTTTCTCGGAGGTCGTCTCGACTTTCGCGAAGAAAAAATTGTTCGGGTACAAATCCATGGTGTTCGCCATGATGATTATCAGCGTTCTCTCGTTCTTTACCTGGGCGCATCACTTCTTCACGATGGGTTCGGGGGCCAATGTCAATGCCTTCTTTGCCATAACGACGATGATTATCGCGATTCCGACGGGCGTGAAGGTATTTAACTGGCTGTTCACCATGTACCGGGGGAAAATCAGGTTCGATACCCCGATGCTGTGGACGATCGGATTTATTCCGTGCTTTATCGTGGGCGGGATGACAGGGGTGCTGCTCTCCGTAGCGCCGGCCGACTTCCAGTTCCACAACAGTTACTTCCTGATTGCCCACTTCCACCAAGTGCTTATCGGTGGTGTCGCATTCGGATACTTCGCCGGTCTCTACTACTGGTGGCCGAAGATTTTCGGCTTCAAGCTGAATGAGAAGCTCGGTAAATGGGCATTCTGGCTTTGGAATATCGGTTTCTATGTCTGCTTCATGCCGCAATATTTCCTCGGCCTGGACGGCATGACCCGGCGTCTCAGCACGTACGGCTGGGATTCGGGCTGGTACGGCTTGAACCTGACTTCCACTATCGGGGGCTTCCTGATGGGGGTAGGCTTCATTTTCCAAGTATGGCAAATCGCACACAGCATCAAGTTCATGGAGCGCGACACAACAGGCGATCCATGGGACGGACGTACGCTGGAATGGTCCATTCCTTCGCCGGCTCCGCTTTATAACTTTGCGACGATTCCTACGGCAAGCGTGCAGGATCCTTGGTGGGAAGAGAAGCAGCGTCTGGAGCAGGGCGGCAAACCGGCGCCTAAAGCGAAGCTTGAACCGATTCACATGCCGAAAAACTCGGCGATTCCGTTCATCAAATCGCTTTGCTGGTTCATCGCGGGCTTCGGCTTCGTGTTCGGCTGGATGTTCTTCGCCATCCCGGGCATGATCGGAGTCGCGGTATGTATGCTTGCACATTCCTTTAACTATGATACAGATTACTATATTCCGGTGGATGAGATTGAACGCACGGAAGCCGCGGCAAGGGGGTCGGTCTAATTGGCACAAGCAAGCAGTCACAATAAAGCAATGTCTCACCAGCACGATCACAGCCATGATGATGGCCATCATGACCTCGAATCGCTGCGGATGTTCGGCTTCTGGATCTTCCTGATCACCGACGTTATTCTGTTCGGTACGTTGTTCGCCACGTACATCGTTCTTCACGGCAACACTAACGGCGGTCCGACTCCGGCGGAGCTGTTCGAAATGCCGGGCATTATCGCGGAGACGTTCATCCTCCTTACTTCCAGCTTTACAAGCGGTCTGGCCGTACTGGCGATGAATAAAGGCAACCGTAAAGGTCTGATCGGCTGGCTGGCCGTAACGGCGCTGCTAGGCGCTTCCTTTATCACGCTGGAAGTAACCGAGTTTGTCAAAATGGTTCATGAAGGCGCAACGATCTCAACGAGCGGTTTCTTGTCCGGCTTCTTCACCTTGGTCGGAACGCACGGAATCCACGTATCCGTCGGTCTGGTATGGATGATTGCGTTGATGATCCAGCTCAGCCGTCACGGCATCAACACGGTAACACGCCGTAAAGTGAACATCATCAGCTTGTACTGGCACTTTCTGGACGTGGTCTGGATCTTCGTCTTCACGTTCGTTTACTTGATGGGGGTGATGTAAGATGGCACAACATACGACCCATTCGGGCGGAGCGCACGACCATGAACACCATGAATCGCATGGTTCTCTGAAGTCTTACGTCATCGGTTTCCTGTTGTCGATCGTGCTGACGATTATTCCGCTGGTCGTTGTCCTGAACAAAATGGTAACGGGCAAGGCGGCCATTCTGGTCCTGCTCATTACCGCCGTTCTCCAGTTCGCCGTGCAGCTGTTGTTCTTCATGCACTTGACGGACGAGAAGGGACCGCGTTACAACCTGATGACCTTGATTCTCGGTCTCGTGATTCTGACGACGATCGTGGCAGGTTCCATCTGGATTATGACTTACAATACCGTCGCTCACTGAGCGAGGTTCAAAGAGCTTTCCCGTTTATGCGGGAGAGCTCTTTTTTTGTGGGCGCGAGCAAGATGATTTTTCGATATATAGCAAACTCAGCCAGTTTAGAAGCAGCAGGCTGGGTGTAATCGGATTCGGCTGTTAACGGCTGGTTAGATTATGCTAGTGGATAAAAGAGGAAATCAATCGGCAAAAAAGAATAGTACACTTAGGATTGTAAGCTCTTCATATTAACGATACTTAATTGGCCGGTAAGGGATGGAGATTCTAGTGAAGCATTGTTCTAAGTGTAACGGGGACCGAATCATGCAAACTTCTTCAATTTTAACGAGACTGCTGCTCTCTGTTTATTTTTTTCTTACCTTTCTGTTTTTTACGGGAGGTGTTTCTTATGGGGCACTTGTATCCTTGATTCCTTTTGCAGTTCCCTACGATAATAAATGCCTCGACTGCGGTCATATGTTCTATAAACATTTTTCCGGCTTGGAAAAGGCTGCTCTTTTCAGATTTTCGGTTGTGGATCAGTGTGTTTGGGCCTTTGCTCCTTGTATGCTTGTGATAACAGGGTTAATCCACTTCTTTCCCTATACGGGTCTTGGTCGAATTGCTGCCCTGCCTGCTATATATCTTGTAAACAGTGTCGTGATAGCGGCTGGTTTCAAAAAAAGAAAGTTCATCAATCGTGGTGTTTCGCTTACCACTGCAATCCTGCTAACGTTGTTGATTTCGATTTTGTTGTATCCCCAAGAATTTAATCCCCCTGTTGTGGAACAAATCTGGGATTTAACCTTTGGTAAGTAAACCTCAAGTTAGAACTTTATTGTATCCTTAGCTTATGTACCGGAAGTATCGGGATAAGAAATAAACAAAAAAAGCCTCGATTTCGAGGCTTTTCTTATATTGCATTATTGGAAGCCGTAATGCAGGTTCGAGACCGAAATAGCTTGTCCGCCGATAATGATCTTGTAAGTGCCGTATGGAAGGTTAGGGATCGAAGCGTTGATTGTTCCATTTCCGCCAACGGAGGTGAAGATTTTGTTGTAAACTGCTTGACCATTCTGGTTGCTGACATAAACCTCAGCATAAGAAGCACCTGTGAAATTGGCCGTAATGTTCAGCTGGCCTTGGCCTGTAGCCTGCACACTCGTAGCTGCTGATGCGGAGAGGGGGACAACAACAAACAGGGCGAAACAGAGGAACAACATGGCTAAAACTCTACTTTTCATAATTACACACCCTTTACCATAATTTAGATTACATCATCAAAGTAACACATTAACGTGCAAGTGTAAACGGTTGAAATAGCGGAATTTAAAATAAAATCTGTAATTATTATGGTTATAATCTAATAAAAGAAATTAAAACGGATAATGGATTTATTACCTGAATTTATGAAGAAATATTTCTGTAAAAAATGAATATTTCTTATAATCATGATCATTTTATAACGTGAACGCGTGCTTCAGCATAGGTTTTTTAGCTTATGTCCTATTCGGAGCCGCGCTGATTTTTTCCGGAAGTTTTTCCTTGCTGCAGCTCTCCTTACCAAATGCCGCCTTGACAATATGCGGATGTTCCGGTATAAATAATCTAATTATTCAAACAACGCAAAAAACAGAAACGTTTAAGAATGGGATTGGCATTCAGACGGATAGTCACAGCGAGCCGGAGAAGGTGAGAGCCGGTACGGATGTCTGGTTGGCCTCGGGCCCGGGAGATGGTCTTCTGAACGGAAAGTAGGAAGATCCGGCTGAACGCCGTTATCGATCAAAAGAGGTCCGGTTTTCCGCATTGGCGGAATCGGGCACTTAGAGTGGTACCGCGGGAACTTACGAGCTCTCGTCTCTTCATAGAGACGGGGGCTTTTTGCGTTTTATCATCAAAAGGGGGTTATGAAAATGATATCCGCAGCATTGCGCATTGAAGTCGAAAGAGGGGTCCGGAAGCTGCTGGACGAAGCGGGCATCTCGTGGCCGTCCGAACTGAAAGTGCTGGTGGATAGGCCCGCTCATCCCGAACACGGGGAGTACAGTACTAACGTCGCCATGCTTTTGGCTAAAACTATGAGAAAGTCTCCCTTGGAAATTGCAAATAAGCTAAAGAGTGAACTGGAGCATGCGAAGATCGCAGAAGGCATCTTTTCAAGTATAGAAGCCGCGGCACCGGGGTTTTTGAATTTTTCGATCGATTGGAACGTCTGGCTGAACCGCCATCGGGAATATTCGGCTTACCAAGGCGAGACGGAGAAGGGGAAGGTTGTGATCGAGCATACGTCGATCAATCCGAATAAATCGGCTCACATCGGTCATCTGCGCAATTCCTGCATTGGAGATACGCTGGCGCGCCTTTTGGTGAGAGCGGGCTGTGAGGTGGAAATTCACAATTACATCGATGACCTGGGAAATCAGCTGGCCGATACGGTGGTAGGTATTCTTCATGAGAGTGCGGAAGGGGAGCATGTCCGTTTCGGTGATTTTTGCTGGGATACCTATGCAAAAGTAAACAAAGCGTACAAGGAGAATTCCGCTTTGCTTGAAGAGAGAACGAGGGTGCTCCACGAATTGGAGGAAGGAAAATCTTCTGCGGCCTGGATCGGACGCTTGACGGCGGAAAAAATCGTGCGGGAACAGCTTCACGAGATGAAGGCGTTCGGCATCGGGTACGACGTGCTCGTGTGGGAAAGCCGTATTGTGGCCGAAGGGCTGTGGGAAGCCGCTTTCGAACATCTTAAGGCTACGGATGCGTTTTACAAAGTGGAGGAAGGCAAGCTGGCCGGCTGTTGGGTACTGCGCCACGGAGGCGCGAACAGGGATGAAGCGGAGGGGCCCGACGGTCTTGACACGGAAGCGCATCAGGCGGATAAGGTACTCGTCCGGTCGAATGGAATTTTGACGTATACCGCTAAGGATATCGCGTACCATTTGTGGAAGTTCGGTTTGCTGCCTCAGGATTTTACGTACAGGCCGTTTGCTGATGGCGTCTGGTCCACCGAGCCGCAAGGACAAGCGAGGCCGTTCGGCCGCGGAGAGTCGGTGATCAACGTGATCGATCAACGGCAGGAGTATCCGCAGGCGATGGTCAAGCTGGCGCTGGAAGCGCTCGGCTACAGCGAGCAGGCGGCCCGGCTGCGGCATGTGAGCTACGGAGTCGTTTCGCTGAGCCCCGAAACGGCCGGCAGCCTGGGAGTCGACACTTCCGCAGGGAAAGGCTCGTATGCCATGTCGGGGCGACAGGGTGTAGGCATCAAGGTGGCCGAGCTGCTCCAGGCGATGGAGGAGAGCATAGAGTCTCAGCGCTCCCGGAAGGAGGGGCTCTCCAGCCGGGACATTGCGGCCGCCGCGATCCGGTATTACCTGCTGAAATATCATCTTCAGACGGAAGTCGTTTTCGATCTGCGCCAGGCGACGGAAGTAAGCGGCAACTCCGGCGTCTATCTGCTGTACGCGTACGCCCGTGCCGGGAGTGTGCTGGAGAAGGCGGGTGCAGAACGGACAGAGAACGGGCAAGCGCTCAAGGAGCCGCCGGTGCCTTGCGTGGACGGCGGGACGCTGGAAACCCCCGAGCGTCAGCTGCTGAAGCAGATCGCGTATTGGACCGAGACGATGGATGCCGCCGTCCGGCAGCTGGCTCCGAATCTGATCTGCAGCTATGCTTTCGAGCTGTCGCTGCTGTTCAACAACTTCTACGGAGCCTGTCCGATACTGAAAGGTCCGGCAGGCCGGGTGGAGCTGCGGGTTTGGCTGACGTGGAAATTCCGCGAAACGTTAGGGAAAGCGCTCGATGTGCTCGGACTGCCGGCTCCCGAACGGATGTGATTGTTAACGGCGGATACGAGATGACTCACCTTGCCCGGCAGGTTCAATCACCATTCGTTCAAACGGGGCGCTGCCGTTCAGACAAGGAAAGTAAGACAGCCGTGAAGGCGCCGCTGAAGCCTAGCCCGTTCCCTATCGCGGCTTGGAGCCGTCCGGTTCAGGCCGTTTCCTTGTTCACGGCAAGCTTGAGCAGCGCATGGGTGTCGGTATAAACGCCGCCGGAGCTTGAACGGAGTACGACGGTAATCAGGTTCTTTCCGTCGAGATCGGCCGACGAAACAAGGCAATAGCCGGCTTCGTCCGTAAAGCCAGTTTTGACGCCGTTAACGCCTTTGAAATAATAGGCGCCGCCTTCCTGAAGAAGCTGGTTCCGGTTGACGAACGTTTGCGAATGTCCGGACGAAGCGACCGTATGCCGGGGCTCATCGACAATACTGCGGAACACTTTGTTCTTCATGGCTTCCCGGGCAAGCAGAGCCATATCGCCCGCAGTCGTGTAATGCTTGGGATCGTGCAGCCCGTGCGGGTTGGTGAAGTGGGAGCGCTTGGCGCCGACTGCGGCGGCCTTCTCGTTCATCAGGCGGGCAAAATAGTCGATGCCCTCCTCCGCGGAAAGCTTCCGGCCGCTGTCCTTCTCCGCTATGTAGCGGGCGACGGTTCTTGCCGCGTCGTTGCCGGAAGGAAGCATCATCGCGGCGATAAGATCCTCAAGCGAAAGGCGCTGGCCTTCCCACAGACCCGCGGTGCTTTCTCCCGGCGTTTTCAGCCGGATTTCGTCGCCGACCGTAATGCGGTCTTTGGCGCTTCCTTTCTCGAGGGCGACCATGGCGCTGACGATTTTGGTGGTGCTGGCGGGATAAAGGCGCGAGTCCATCTGCTTCTCGAAAAGGACCTCGCCGGTATCCGCGTCCATGAGTACGGCGGCTTCTCCCTCGACGGAAGAAGTTAAAGGGCTGCCGCTTCCGCCCAGAAGACCTGAGCGCAGCGTCGATAAAGCGGACACGGCGCGTGGTTTAATGACATGTAAAGGATCCGAAACCAGGGTCAGGGCGACGACGGCCGCCGTGAGTCCCAGCAGGGTTGTTTTTAGTTTCATGGGGTAATGCTCCTTTCCGGTCTGAGGCGGTAACTGTTCTTCTTCTATATTGGACCCTAACGTTTAATAATCCGATAAGAAAACCTTACGAAATAATTACGTTTCTCTGTGATTTTAGACAGATTTTGAGTGTTCCCTGCACAGCCCTATTTCCGCGATAAAAAAAGCGATCCTCCGCGGAGGATCGCGTCTAGAAAGAACCGGAACGGACGGAGGAAGGGGGAGAGCTTTCGGGATTCAGCGTCCTCAGGCGGACTGTGAATACCGTCTCTTCCGGATCGCTGTAAGCCTCGATCGTTCCGCCGTGGAGGTCGATAATCTGCTTGGCGATGGCCAGACCGATTCCCGAGCCCCCGAGATGCTTCGTACGGGATTTCTCGACGCGGTAGAACCGCTCGAAAATCCGCGGAAGATCGGGCGCGGGGATCGATTCGCCGTAATTGGTTACGGACAGGACAATTTCGCTGCCCTCGATCCGTCCCGTGACGTCGAGATAAGCTCCGTCATGCCCGTACTTGATTGCGTTGGTGATCAGATTTTCAAACACCCGGCGAAGTTTATTGCCGTCCGCAAGCACGTAGAGGCGGGGCTGCTCGAACGTCATGCGCGTGTCCATTTCCGCCTCCTTAAGCTGCAGCTGAAAAGCGGAGAAAATCTGATGCAGCATTTCGACCAGATCGATCTTGACGAGCTGCAGCTTCATTTCTTTGTTCCGCAGCCGCGTGTACTCGAACAAATCCTGAACGAGCTGGTTCAGCCGCTGGGATTCCTCGTAAGCCATCCCGATATAGTGACGGAGCTCCACCTCGTCCCGGTATCTGTCCTGATCGACCAGGCCCAGATAACCGGTAATGGAAGTGAGCGGTGTCCGGAGATCGTGCGACACGTTCGTGATCAGGTCGTTCTTGGCCTGTTCGGCCTGGCGTTCTTCCTCCAGGGAGAGCTTCAGGCGGTCCACAAGCCGGTTGACGTGCACGGCAAGCTGACCGAGCTCGCCGGAGCCTCCCGCCGGAACGCGGTGATTAAAATCGCCGTCGGTTATTTTTTGCATATTCTCGATAATCTGCGCGAGCGTACGCTTGTCCCGGTGACGCTGCTCCAGCCGGTAAAAGTAAACAAAAAAGAGAAGGAAGATGATCAGTCCGGCCTGAATATAAGCATCGGGATAGCCGATCCGGTAGTTGATCCAGATCAAAATATTTTCCAGGCTGATCCGCTCGGAAAGATAGGAATAGAAGAGCGTGCGGCCCAGGAGAAAAATAAGAAGCAGCACGATCAGGGCCGATCCGAGGCTGTACAACAGGGCTCTGCTCCAATTAGTTTTCAAGCTTGTAGCCGACCCCCCATATCGTGTGAATGAGTTTCTCGCCTTCCGTCTCCTTCTCCAGCTTGTCGCGGAGGCGGCTGATATGGACCGTAACGGAGTTGGTGGACTCGAAATACTTTTCTTTCCAGATTTTCTCGAAAATTTCTTCCGAGCTGAATACACGTCCCGGATGAGTCGCCAGCAGGGACAAAATGCCGAATTCGATCGGCGTCAGCTTGACGAGGCGTCCGTTGGCCGTTACGGTGTGGGTCTGCTTGTCGATCAGGAGGGAGCCGATCCGGGTCGTATGCTCTTCGGCGGGAACGGATGCCTGGGCCTGGAAATAAGCCCGTCGCAGCAAGGACTTGACACGGGCGATCAGCTCCAGCGGGTTGAAAGGCTTCACGACGTAATCGTCCGCCCCGGTCATCAGCCCGGTAATTTTATCGAGATCCCCGTCCTTGGCGCTGATCATCAAGATGGGGGTCATTTGCTTTTCGCGTATTTTCATGCACACCTGAAGGCCGTCCATGCCCGGCATCATAATATCGAGGATGACGAGGTGAACCGTCTGTTCCGCCATAATTTCCAGAGCCGTCATACCGTTGTCGGCTTTGTAGACGGTATAGCCTTCGTTTTGCAAATAAATTTCGATGAGCTGAGCGATTTTATCGTCGTCGTCGACGATCAGAATATGCTTGTCCATGTCCGTTTTCATCCTTTGTTTGCCCGTTTGCGGCGGGCCGGCAGTCATAATGGTTCCATTGTATCATTTGTTGCTTAGGATCTTTTTACAAAAAGGTTAAGAAATTCTTTCAATAAAAAAAGCGGGGATACCCCCGCGGCTTAAACAATGGCCAGGCCGGCTCCCCAAGAGGAACCCGGCCCGGTTCTTATTTCGTAAACAGTTTCAGGTAATCGCCGTAGCCTTCTTCTTCCAGTTTATGTTTCGGAACGAAGCGCAAAGCGGCCGAGTTGATGCAGTAGCGGAGCCCGTTCGGGCCCGGGCCGTCTTCGAAAACATGCCCCAGATGGGAATCCGCGTCCTTGCTGCGGACTTCCGTACGGACCATATTGTGGGTCAGATCCACGTGTTCCGTTACCTGCTCGCCCTGGAGCGGCTGCGTAAAGGAAGGCCATCCGCAGGAGGAGTCAAACTTGTCCAGGGAGCTGAAAAGCGGCTCGCCGGACACGATATCCACGTACAGTCCTTCTTCTTTGTGATCCCAGAATTCATTGCGGAACGGCGGCTCGGTGCCGCTGTTCTGCGTCACTTCATACTGCATGGGCGTGAGGCGCTTTTTGAGATCCTGATCTTTCGCGTGGTCTTTCCAAGTGTTTTTCAAGAATGCCGCCCTCCCAGATCCGACCGAATACGCTTTATAGCGCAGGGGATTTTTTTTATAGTAAGCCTGATGATACTCTTCCGCCGGATAAAACGGCTTGGCCGGTAAAATTTCCGTGGCGATCGGTTTGTCGAACCGTCCGCTGCGGGCCAGCTCCAGCTTGGATTTCTCCGCTGCCGCCTTCTGTTCCTCGCTATGATAGAAAATGGCCGTTTGATACGACTGGCCCCGGTCGTTAAATTGGCCGCCCGCGTCCGTCGGGTCGATCTGCTGCCAGAATACCTGAAGCAGCCGCTCGTAAGAGAACACGGCAGGGTCGAACGTAATCTGAACCGCCTCGTAATGGCCGGTCGTGTCGGAGCAGACCTGTTCGTATGTCGGGTTCTCCAGGTGACCGCCCGTGTAGCCGGATTCGACCTTGAGAATTCCCGGCTGCTCGTCGAACGGCTTGACCATGCACCAGAAGCAGCCGCCCGCAAATGTTGCCAGCTCGGATGATTTGTTTTCCAAACTCATGGTTTCCCAGCTCCTTTATTTAAAAAGTTCTTTAATGTCGGTTAGATTCCTGACCTTTCCATTATACCATCTCTCCGCCCGAAAAAAGAAATCCTCCGCCCGGTCATGGCGGACGGTCTTCCGCCGCCTTCGCTTTACGGCCGGGCCGCTCTTTCACGTAAGCCGCGAAAGGAGTATAATGGCCCTTGCATGAACGTATGCAGTCCATTCTCAAATGAAACAGGTGACTCCGATGGAAGCGAATTATTGTATGGCGTGCGGAACCCCGCTGGAAACAAGGGATATGGACGGAACGCTCCGCCGGGCCTGTCCGGCCTGCAGCTTTGTCCATTGGGGCAGCTACAGCGCGGGCGTGGGGGCTCTCGTGATGCGGGAAAATAAGCTTCTGCTTGTCCGCAGAGCGCAAGAGCCGGGCAGGGGAAGATGGACCAACCCGGGAGGCTTTATCGAACAGCTTGAGCTTATTCACGAGACGATTGCGCGGGAAGTGCTGGAGGAGACGGGCATCGAGGCTTCCGTTACGAGAGTGGTGGCGCTCCGTGATATGCCGAAAAGCATTCATAACATTTATATCGCCTTCGCGATGGATTACGTAAGCGGCGAACCCGTACCGGACAATTCCGAGGTGGATGCCGCGGGGTTCTACAGCCGGGAGGAAATGGAGACGATGAACGTGGCTCCTTTCACGCGCTGGCTGGCCGATATTGCCTGGAACGGCCGTGGCGAAGGGCTGGTTATCGACACGGACCCGGTGGTGCCGCTGGACGGATACGGACTTTTCCGCGTATAGCAGCGCGGGTATACAGCGGAGCGGGATACAAAGCATGCAGCCAAGGCGGGGCAACTGCCGGTGCTGCATGTTTTTTTAACTAAAAAAAATTTTGGAAACAGCCGACAGGACCGGATTCGAGAACTGGATTTCAATTGGTAAAATTCTTCTCCAAAAGTGCGGAAAACCGCAATAAAAATTCCTTGTACAGATGGAAGTTTCCTGTGCTATCTTATTGCCATAGAAAGATTTGGAAGCGTTTTCCCGGGAGGCGGGCGAGATGATTTCCCGCTCTGCAGCAAGTCTTCTCTTCTACCTTCCCCGCACAGCCTCTTCCTTACGGATTTTCGCCTCAGGGGACGTTTTCCGAATCTTCCGCTATCATGTACAGGAGGTCATGTTCTTGAAAAAATGGAAACCCTCTTTAGTGACCGCATTAACGCTGGGACTCGCGCTGGGAGCCGTTCCCGCCATGGGAGCGTCGTCGGCCGGGGATATCAGCATCGCTTACGGAAGCCGTGTCGCCGTGCAGCAGCAGAAGTCTGTTCTGCAGGGGGATACCTTGACCGTTCCCGCCGAAGGGCTGGCCAAGCAGCTGCAGCTGAAGCTCGGCGGCTTGAAAGAAGATGGAACTTTTACGCTGTCCAAGACAGGTGTTTATATCGAGCTGAAGCTGGACTCCAGGGAAGCGCGCGTGAACAATCAGCTCGTTAAGCTTGAAACCGCTCCGGCGAAGCACGGTGACGCGGTCTACGTTCCTCTCCGTTTCGTATCGGAGGCGGCGCGCAATCTGGTTGAATGGGATCAGGCCAGACGGATGGCGATCGTCAGCCCCGCGTACAAAGTCGTCGGCTACTTCACTTCCTGGGGAAAACTGAAGGCTTCCGAGATCGACGCGTCCAAGCTTACGCATATCAACTATGCGTTTGCCAACATTGTGGACGGAGAGGTGGCGCTGAGTTCGCCTAAAGAGCAGGAAGAGGCTTATCCCGGTGCGTGCCAAGGAGACGACTGCGCCAAATTCGTAAGCGATTTCAAAGAGCTTGCCAAATTAAAGCAGGCGAATCCGCATCTGCAGACGCTGGTGAGCGTGGGCGGATGGACATGGTCCGGCCGGTTCTCGGACGCGGCCCTTACGGAAGCTTCGCGTATCAAGTTCGCCGACAGCGCCGTGCGCTTTATCCGGGAGAACGGTTTCGACGGAGTCGACCTCGACTGGGAGTACCCGGTGACGGGAGGTCTGGAAACGAACGTGCGCCGTCCGGAAGACCGTACGAATTTTACCCTCCTGCTGCAAACCATCCGCGAGAAGCTGGAAGACGCCGGACGTGCAGACGGCCGTCATTATTTGCTCACGATCGCGTCGGGCGCGAATCCGAATTACGTGAGGGATACGGAGCTCGATAAAGTGTCCGAATCCATCGATTTCGTCAACATCATGACGTACGATCTGCACGGAAGCTGGGAGGAGACGAGCAACAACAATGCCGCCCTGTACTACGATCCGGCCGATCCGGACCCTAACGCGCACCGGTTCTATGTGGAAGCGGCTGTGAACGGACACCTGAATGCGGGCGTGCCGGCCAAAAAGCTCGTGCTGGGCATTCCGTTCTACGGCCGGTCGTGGGGCGGCTGCGAAGCCGAAAATAATGGACTTTACCAGGCCTGCAAAGGCGGGGATGTCGTGGATTGGACCGAAAAGCCGGAGGGCTTCCAGCGTTACTGGAACGACCGCGCCAAGGTTCCTTACCTGTACAACAAGCAAACCGGCCAGTTCGTCTCCTATGAGGATGAAGAATCGATCGGCTACCGAGCCGAATTCATTAAGGAAAAAGGCCTCGGCGGAGCCATGTTCTGGGAACTGAACGGCGACCCGGACGGCAAGCTTCTGCCGCGGCTGGCGGAATCGCTGGACCGTTAAGAGAGCCGGTCTGACCGGCGGCATCCCGTGCCCCGCTCAAGCCCGGATTGCTCAGCGAAAGGGCAGGGATACGCCCGGCGGCTGACCGTTATGCGGAAGGCGGAGCCCGCGTTTTGACGGAATACACTCTTTGGAACTCGCCGGAATTTCGGTTTCAGCCGGTGATCTCCAGGGAGTGTATTTTTATGGCGTGAAAGTGCCGGCTCTCCGGGCAGCCGTATTTATAATGATTATCCGGAAGAAAACCTTCTTTTTAACCGGTAGATGCAGCGGATGAGGCGGGGATTGGTTCGGTGCCGTCTCCCCGTGGTATAATGCGGACATCTCATCTGTTTACTTGTTAAATAAAGGGGTCGGTGCGCCGGTGAAATCGCGTCTTGTTCTGCTTGTTTTGGCCCTGCTGGTTTATGGGGGGCTTAATATTTACATCGGTTGGCACGGAGCGAGATTTCTCGATTTCTGGGGAATTTCGGTTCCGGGCGGGCTGTACTGGACTTTGCTGGCCGTACTGGCTCTCGCTTACATGCTGGGCCGCTCTCCTGCAGTTCCGGGACCTCCCGGCAGGCTGCTGAAAGTTATCGGATCCTATTACTTCGCCGTTCTGGAATTTGCCGTGATTCTCCTTCCGCTCGGTGATTTGGCCGCCTGGCTCTTGAAACTTGCGGGATTTCCGCCCGCCGTTTATTTCGGAGGTACGGGAAGCGTCGTGCTTGTGATTCTGATTATCCTGCTTGCCAAAGGATACTGGAATGCCTGGACGCCCATCGTCCGGACGTACCGGGCGAAGGTCGATAAGCAAGCCGGTCAGCTGCGGCAGCTCCGGGTAGCCGTTGCATCCGACATCCACTTGGGTAATATTGTAGGAAAAAGGCACTTGGCCCGGCTGGTTAAGACGGTCGACGCGATGAAGCCCGATCTTATTCTGCTGCCCGGCGACCTTATCGATGACAGCATCGAGCCGTATATCCGCAACGGGATGTCGGAGGTCATGAAGCAGCTTCAGGCGAAATACGGCGTATATGCGGTGCTGGGAAACCACGAATATTACGGCGGCCATATCGAAGAGCACATCTCCCAGATGGAGCGGATCGGGATTCGCGTGCTGCGGGACGAGACGGTATCCGTGGAGGATGCCTTCTATATCGCGGGACGCAAAGACAAGACGGCGGAGTCGTTCGATACCGACGGCCGCATGACGGTGGACGAGCTGCTGTCCGGGCTCGATCCATCGAAGCCGATTCTTCTTATGGACCATCAGCCCTATCATTTCGCCAAGGCCGCTGCCGCCGGAGCGGACGTGCTTTTATGCGGTCACACGCATCGCGGGCAGTTCGCGCCGAATCACTGGATTACGGGAAGGTTATTCGAGCTGGATTGGGGCTATATGCTGAAGGATAAGATGCATGTCGTCGTATCGTCCGGTTTCGGCACATGGGGACCGCCCATACGGATCGCCAGCCGTTCGGAGGTTATCGAGCTTATCCTCGATTTCGGGGAAGCGGAATGAAAGAGTTTTCATGGTATAATAACGGGGAAAAAGGCCGCACTGTAACTGACGAGGGGAGAGAGAAGCATGACACACAACCGTGCGTATAAGAGTGATTATCAGGGAATGAAAGCCGTCCGGCTGGAATGGGGCGGTTATGAAGCCGTCATGCTCCCGGAATACGGAGGCAACCTTATCGCCTTCCGGGATACGGACAAGGGGTACCGGTTTCTGCACGAACCGGCTGAAGAAGAGCTGGAATCGTTTAAGGCGAATCCGGGAATTCATGGAATACCCGTGCTTTTTCCGCCAAACCGCTACGAAGACGGCAAGTTTCCGTGGAACGGCAAAGTGCTCCGGTTTCCGATTAACGAAGAAGCGACGGGCAATCATTTGCACGGATTTCTACATAAAATCCCCTGGCAGGTCGACGAATACGGGACGACGGAGAGCGAAAGCTTCGTAAGCGTATCCGTCCGGGTGGATGAAGCCCATGAGGTGTACAAGTTTCTTCCGTTCCGTTTCACGATCCGCCTGCGCTATTCGCTCAGCGCGGACGGTCTGGCCCAGCATCTGTTTATCCGCAATGAAGGCGGAGAGCGGATGCCTTGTCTGCTCGCTTTTCATACGTCGGTGAACGCTCCTTTCGCGCCGGATGCTTCGGCGAAGGATTACCGCGTGAAGCTGACGATAGGCAAGCGCTGGGAGATGAACGATCGTATGCTTCCTACGGGCAGGCAGCAAGACTTGACGCGGGAAGAGGAGCAGCTCCGTGACGAGGGCATCTATCCCTTCTACGAGCCGCTGGACAACCATTATACGGTGTCCGCCCGGGACGGGCGAAACCGCATGGAACTGACCGACACGAAGAACAACATTACTCTTGTTTACGATGCGGGCACGTCCTTCAAGCAGTGGATGATCTGGAACCACTTCGGGGAAGAAGGGTTTTTCTGCCCGGAGCCGCAGGTGAACCTCGTAAATGCGCCGAACACCACGCTGCCGGCGGAAGAGATCGGCCTGTTCGGGCTGGATCCCGGAGAAATCTGGGAAGAGACCGGAAGGCTTTATGTGAAATAACGGCCGCTTTATAACCGAGCGGGGAAAAGAAGACGGCGCTTTCCCATCATCTCCAGAACATGATAAGATGGGAGGCAAGGAGGAGTATATATGACCACACCTAACGAATCCGGCGATCAGCCTATCGAAGCTCAAGCGACAGAAGAAGAGCAGCTGTCTCCCGAAGAGCAGGCAGCCAAAGAACAGCAGGAGCAACAGCAGCAGAACGAAATTATTTTTGCCTGGTACAAGCATGCCGAGCAGGTATTGAAAGAGCAGTTTTCCGACTACGAAGTGGAAGGACAGGTGGGCCAGCATCCCGTCTTCGGTCCTTTGTTCGCCTACACGGTCCGTCAAAACGATAACAGCTATTCCTGTGGATTTTTCCTCAACGAACTCGTTCATACGTTCCAGAACAAGGAGAATCCGGGTCTATGGATGTCTTCCTTCTTCGTGGACTTGATCCGCAGCTCCGACAATCGTCCGCTTCCGGCCGCTCCTCAGAGCGAAGAAGAAGCGAAAGAGCTGCTGGACAACTATATCGTGCCTCACTGCGCGCAGAGCGTAAGAAGCGAATTTCCGGAAGAACAGATCTACGTCGATCTGGAGATGCACCCGGAAGCGGGTCCCGTTCTCGAAGTGGGCTTCCCGTCCATTAAAGAAGGGAACAACACGTTTGCGCTTCCGCTCCAGTTTCTGATGACGCTTCACTTGCTGAACCGCGATCCGGCCGATCCGCTTGTGCAGGCGCTCTATAAAATTCATGAAGAGCACCAGCAGCAGACGGAGAGCACCTAGCCGATTCCTGCTTACCAGAGAGCGGCACCGCTTACCGGGCCCGTCCCGGCGCTTGCTTATAAAAAAGACGATTCCCACAGGGAATCGTCTTTTTGTCGTCACTCCCATGCTCTACAGGCCGGGTTCTTCTTCGAAGTTCAGGTTAACCGGAGCGTCAGGGAGTGCGGCAATCTCGTCGAGATTCGTCACAGGCACCTGGAGACTGACGGTATCGAACTGGAGGCTGTCGATCCAGACCCGTCCGCTTCCGTTCAGCAGGACGCCAAACGCGATGGCTACGCTCTCTTTGGGCACATCCAGCACCACGCTGTAACGACTCCAGTCCGTCGTTCCGCGGATGGGTCTGCCGCTCATGTTGTCAAACCCGAGCACGTCGTGATCTTGGCCGTCTATGCGCAGCCACAGACCGCACCAGTCTTTGACCTGCTCGGTTTTGACGAATCCGCTCAGCCTAAGCCGGGTACCCGAATAAGCGTCCGCTTTGAACATCTGCATCATGGTTCCGAAGCCGAGAGTCCTTTCCGTAAGCGAACGCAGATAACCCGACGATTTGCCGTGATGGACCTCCAGCCGGTCTATGCCCATCTCGTAATCTCCCGAATGGGTGCCGGTAAGCATCCAGCCCCGGGGTTCTCCTTGGAAAGCGTTCATTCCTTCCGTCTGTTCGGCCATTTCGGCTTCACTCTCCTTCTGCATCGTAAGCTTGCGGTAGTAGGAACGGTACTGGCCCGGTGTCATGAGGAACATTCGCTTGAAAGAGCGGGTAAACGATTCCTGGGTATCGAAGCGGTATTCCAGCGCGATATCGAGAATCCTCCGCTCGGTTCCGAGCAGGCTGCAAGCCGCACTGGACAGTCTGCGCCTGCGGATATAGTCGGCGGGAGGCATACCTATCTGAGCCTGGAAGATCCGGTGAAAATGATACATGGAAAATGCCGCCCGCTCGGCGAGGATTTCCAAAGTCAGTTCCTCTTTGAGATGAGCCTCAATATACGAAAGGGTCCGGTTGACCGTTTCCGAATGTACGGCTGCCTGCACCATACCGGATATCACCTGCCTTTCCGCTATCAGCTTATCATGGAGAGCCGGATAGAAACTTGATCGATCTTGCGCAGTTTACAGCTGCTGCCGTTCGGCAACAGCCGAATGGTTGTCCACGTAAAGCGAGTTCGAGTATTCCACACGGCCGATTTCGCAGCCGGGACCGATCTTCACGTCTCTTCCCCGTACGACGGAGGCGGATGTATGCTCCAAGTAGATGACGTCCCCTTCGATGATTCCGGCTTCCAGGGAGGTCAGTTTGGAACCGAAAAGAGAAGCCAGCGAGTTGAGGAATCCGTTTTTTCTCACCTGGATCGACTCCCCGCCAATTTCCCTGGCCCGGCACGGCCCAAACAGACGAATGTCGATAAGCCCGGCATTCAGCAGGCCGCCGACTTCAAAATTTCCGTAGGCTTCGAACTTTTCCGCTTCGCAGTCTCCGCCAATCTGTACGGAACCGCGAATAACCGCCGTGTCTGTAGTCAAGGAGCCGCCGATGCCGGCCGATCCGTTCACTTTCACTTGGCCGGCAGCCACGTCGCCCCGGATTTCCCCGTTTCCGCTTACGCTGAGCAGTTCGCTCCGGACATTTCCCGATACGGATCCGCTACCGCGTACGATAACTTCCAGGGCGGCCAAATTTCCGTAAACATGGCTGTGACCGGCCGATTTAAAGCTTCTGCACTCCAGGTCCCCGTCTATTCGTCCGTTACCGTTAATTCTCGCGTTCCGGTATCGTCCGCCGTCTGCCGAACCCGATCCCGCGATCGATAAATCATTCGTTACAATAGGTTGTGCTTCCATGGTCAGGCCTCCCGCCAAATTTTTGTTTTTAACTCTTCAACGGATGCGGAAAGCTGGAGTCGCACCGCCACTTTCACACCCTTTTCCAGATAAATCTCCCCGGCGCCCTGCTTCAGAAGGCAGGTGGATACCCCCATTTTGCGGATAAAAAGTAGTTCCCCGTCGCTGCCGCTCATGTTGGGATACTCGTCCATCATAAGCTGGATGAGGCCGCTTCCTTCCTCCAGGCCGATTTCCCCGGTTTCAAGCAGCGTATGAAACATATAAACGGCAAAAATGCGCTCGAACGGCCAAACCTCGGCGTCTCCACAGAACCGGACGAAATAATCCATCGCTACCTTCGAAACAATGTTATGAAGAATAAGCTCTTCTTTTGTCATGCTCAGGTCGGATGGATGGGGAGAGAAGCGATCGGCCAGCTCATCCAACGACAGATCGTCTTTCTGATGCAAAATGTTGTCGATGCGGATGAGAATTTCCTTCTTGGGAAAAAACGTTTCCTGACCCGTAAAGGTTGATTTTCGGATAAACCATGCTTCGGGTATAAGATTTTTGCGTTTCCAGCGATAAAGCTGTCCGTAGGATATGCCGGTCAATTCAAGCAGATCTTTTTTCGAAATCAATTCCTTCGTCATCTTAACACCTCTTGAAAAAGATTGTAACATAACACTGTTACGCTGTAAATCATCCCTTAGATTGGAGAATTCCTTTCTAAATCACGTTATAAAAAAGACATTGACACTTCAAAAAAACGTGTGCTAAGCTACTTGAAAATCCGATAACTTACTAATCCAATCGGAATTATCAAAAAAACTAAACGACGGTCTACCGTTCGCACGGAGACGCGCTTTTTTCCTTTCAGGGAAAAGTGCGTCTTCTTTTTTTTGAAAAGTGGAAGCGGGAGAACAACAGAAAAGGGGAGAGACGAAAATGACAAAGAAAACCGGGAGGCTGACGCGTTCCGCACGTACCAAGGCATGGCTGGCGGTCCTAATGCTGGCGGCCGCGGCCATGCTGTCCGCATGCGCTTCAGGCGGGGGCAAAGAAACCGGAGCGGCAGCGCCGAAAGAGGCGAAATCCGCCGTATCGGGGGATGCCAAGGTACTGCGAATCGGGTATCAGAAAGGAAATACGCTTAATATTTTGAAAGAGCACGGCAATCTGGAGAAACGGCTGAAAGAAGAGAATATCACCGTGGAATGGAAAGTTTTCGCCGGCGGTAATTTTCTGCTGGAAGCGTTAACGTCGGGAAGCATCGATTTCGGGCATGCCGCGGACGGTTCAGGCGTATTCGCGCAGGCCGGAGGCAAACCGTTTGTGTACGTGGGCTGTGATCTTCCCAACCCGGAAGGTATGGGAATCGTGGTGCAGGCGGGTTCTCCGGTGAAAACGGCCGCGGACTTGAAGGGCAAGAAGATCGCCGTGGCGAAAGGCGGGAATCATCATTATCTCGCTGTTCTGGCCATAGAAAAAGCCGGTCTCAAACTGGACGATGTCAAATTCGTGTTCGTCAAAGACGCATCCGAAGGGAGAGCCTTGTTTGAAACGAAGCAGGTGGACGCGCTAGGCTCCTGGGACCCTTTTTTCGCTTCGGTCGAGAACGATCTGTCGCCGGTTACGCTGACCGACGGAACGGGATTTTCGCCGAACCGGACTTTTTATTACGCCAATGAGACGTTCGCGAAAGGCAATGCCGGCCTGATTAAAACCATTCTGGAAGAAATCGACGTTTCCGACAAATGGGCCAACACGAACAAGCCGGAAGTCGTCAAGCAGTTGACGGAAGCGCTCGGCATTGACCGGAAGGCGATCGAACGGGCGGTAAACCGCCGGACGTACGGCGTGGAAAACCTGACTCCGGAAATCATCGGGCCGCAGCAAAAGCTGGCCGACACGTTTCACCGGATCGGACTCATCGGCGATAAAATCGATGTCGCTCCGCTGATGCCGGTCCAAGAGGCGTGGGCGATCAGGAAATGAGCGCATATTTTAATGGGAGGGAGATGACGAGATGCCGGTAAGCGTACGCGTGCGGCAAGCGGATACGAGGCGAAGGGATACGTGGGCTGCTGTACTGCTGCCCTGGCTGCTCCCGGTTCTTCTCCTGGCGGGCTGGCATATGGCCGCCGTCTACGGGCCCGTTTCCCAGCGGCTGTTCCCGCCTCCTCTTGAGGTGGCGAAATCGGGATGGAAGCTGCTCGCCTCCGGTCAGCTGACGTACCATCTGGGTATCAGTCTCAGCCGGGCGGCAGCGGGTTTTGTCATCGGCGGAGGCATCGGGCTGCTGCTGGGGGCCGCCAACGGACTGTTTCTCACGTCCTACCGGATTTTCGATACGTCGATCCAGATGATCCGGAATATTCCGCATCTTGCGCTGGTGCCTCTTGTGATATTATGGATGGGAATCGACGAAGGAGCGAAGGTGTTTCTGGTGTCTCTCGGCGTGCTTTTCCCGGTCTACGTAAATACGTTTCACGGCATACGGTCGGTCGACCGGGGGTATTTGGAAATGGGCCGCGTCTACGGGCTTACCTCCTGGCAGCTTTTCCGCCATGTTATTTTGCCGGGCGCGCTTCCTTCCGTTTTTGTCGGAATCCGTTACGGACTCGGAATTATGTGGCTGACGCTGATCGTAGCCGAAACGATCGCCACGGATAAAGGAATCGGGTATTTGGCTTTAAATGCCCGCGAATTCATGCAGGCGGATATCATTATTTTAAGTATTCTGCTGTATGCGCTGCTGGGCAAACTGGCGGATGTGATCGCCAAATGGCTGGAGCATTCCGTGCTCAAGTGGAATGTAGCCTACCGGAAAGCCTAGAACAATGTAAACGGGGGTGCCGCAAGTGAGCGGTTGGAGTCAGTTGGCGGAGGAGGCTTTATATACGGAAGCCCTCGCAGGTGATAAGCGAAGAACGGATTCGGGCGATACTGCCGGACAAAGCGGGGAAGGCTTGTTTGGGGCGTCTGTCAGGCTGCAGGGAGTTCATAAATCGTTCGGAGGCAAAAAAGTGCTGGACGAACTGGATCTGACGATCTCCCCGGGCCAGTTTATTGCCGTCGCGGGCAGGAGCGGAAGCGGAAAAAGCACGCTGCTGAGACTGCTGGCGGGGCTTGAGAAGCCTTCCGGGGGCCGGATCGAGATCGACGGCAGGTCCGTGTCCGGCATCGGCCGCGATACCACGGTCATGTTCCAGGAAGCCCGGCTGCTCCCTTGGAAAACCGTGCTGGACAACATCGGCATCGGTTTATCCGGGAACTGGCGCCCGCGTGCCCTGCACGTACTCGGGCAGGTGGGCCTGACGGACCGCGCCGGAGAGTGGCCGGGTGTCCTGTCCGGAGGCCAGAAGCAGCGGGTCTCCCTGGCGAGGGCGCTTGTCCGTCAGCCGAAGCTTCTGCTGCTGGATGAGCCGCTGAGCGCCCTGGATGCGCTGACCCGGCTGGAGATGCAGCAGCTGATCGGCACGCTCTGGCAGCGGCACGGCTTCACGACCGTGCTCGTCACGCACGACGTCAGCGAAGCGGTCCGCCTGGCGGACCGGATTCTTCTTATCGAAGACGGAAGAATCGCGCTTGACGCCGACAACCCGGCTCCGCGGCCGAGGGATCAGGCGGACCCGGGGTTCGCACATCTGGAGAAGCGGGTACTGGAGCGGATCATGCAGACGGGAGGAGGGAAGAGCGAATGAATCCGTCTCCATTCAGTTTCGCACGGACGGCGGAAGAGCAGGCGCGTCTCGATGAGATCGGGCGGCTGGCCGACAATTTACGTGAAGAAGCGGCAAGAGTTGATGAGGAGAACGGCTTCTCCTACGGGGCTATCGACGCGTTAAAAGAAGCCGGCTATCCTTCGTTAACCGTTCCTTCCGAGTACGGAGGAGCCGGGGCTTCCCTGTATGAGTTCGTTCTGCTGCAGGAAAGGCTCGCGCAGGGAGATGCGGCGACCGCGCTCGGAATCGGCTGGCATCTGGGCATCGTTCTGGAGCTGGCGAACCAGCCCGCCTGGCACGACAAATACGAGGCGCTGTGCAGAGACATCGCCTCCCGCAGTCTCCTGATTAACCGCGCGGCCACGGAAAAAGGGACGGGGAGCCCTTCGCGCGGAGGCCGTCCGGCTACAACGGCGGAAGAGGTAAAGGGTGGTTACCTCCTCAACGGACGCAAGACGTTTACGACGCTGGCACCCGCCCTTGACCTCGTCATTGTGACGGCATCCGTCGAGCCGGACGGATGTCACGGGGAGTTTGTTTTCCCCGTCGCGACGGAAGGCGTCCGCATCGAGCCGACCTGGGATATGGTCGGCATGCGCGGAACGGCCAGTCACGACCTGGTGCTGGAGGATGTGCTTGTTCCGCCGGAGGCGAGGGTAAAGCACACCCGCAGCGAACCGAGCAGACCCGGGCCGGCGGCTCATCCGTATCTGCTGCACATTCCCGCCTGCTACCTCGGTATCGCTCTTGCGGCAAGGCGGGAAGCGATTTCCTTCGCGGCGGATTACCGGCCGAACTCGCTTCCTCACCCGATTCTGGAGCTGCCCCATATCCGGCAGCTTATCGGGGAAATCGAGCTGGAACTCACCGCGGCGAGGCATTTCCTCTACGCCGTGGCGCAGCGCTGGGAGAGCGCCCCCGCAAATCCGGGGGCATTCGCCGCGGACTTGAGCGCCGTCAAGACGTTCGCCGTGCGGACGGCGCTTACCGTCGTCGACAAATCGATGCGGATCGCGGGCGCGCACAGCTTGGCGATGACTCACCCGCTTCAGCGAATGTATCGGGATGTGCGGTTCGGGCTGCACAATCCCCCGATGGACGACGTCACGCTGAAGCAGCTTGCCGACCGCGCGGAGCGGGAGCTGCTGCCCCCGCCCGCGGAATCGGCGGAGGCGTGAGCGCCTTGGCGCGCATTGTCTGCGCGCTCTCCCCGGTATGCACGGCAGGCTGCTGCATGAGCAGACCCGGCTCCGCGCTCTCATCGCAAGCAAGCCGCCGTTTTTCAAGCATGCGGGTTATCGCCCATGCGTAACAGCACCACGCGTCCGAAGCCTTTAGCGTTGGCAAAAGAAAGACCCGCAGTCTCACGTTCGGTTACGAACGCGGACTGCGGGTCTTTTTAGGCAGGCAGGCAAGCGGGGCGGACGCTCAGGAACCGATCGCCTGCATGCCCTGCGAGTGGCGGTACAGCTCCTCGTAGGTGCCTTTCTTGGCGAGCAGCTGCCGGTGGCTGCCTTCCTCCACGATTTCGCCGTGTTTCATGACGATGATCCGGTCGGCGTGCATGATCGTGGACAGCCGGTGGGCGATGATCAGGGACGTCCTGCCTTCGGAAACGACGGCGAGCGCCTTTTGCACGAGCTGCTCCGTATGGGAGTCCAGGTTGGCCGTAGCTTCGTCGAGTATAAGTATTCTCGGTTTGAATACGAGAATACGCGCGAACGACAGAAGCTGTCTCTCGCCGGCCGAAAGGCCGCTGCCGCGCTCCGAAAGCTTCGTGTCATACCCGTCCTTGAGCCGGGTAATGAGCGGATGGGCGCCGACCGCCCTGCAGGCGGCGGTCACCTCTTCGCGGCTGATTTCCTGCCGGAACAGCCGCACGTTGTCGAGGATCGTACCGGAATACAGGTACGGCTCCTGCTGGACAAGCCCTATCATACGGTGAAGCGTATCCTGTGGAATACGCCGGATATCGGTTCCGTCGATCATAACGCTGCCGGCGTTCACGTCGTAGAAGCGGGTAAGCAGGGAGATCAGCGAGCTTTTGCCGGCGCCCGTCGTTCCGACGATTCCGATCATTTCCCCCGGCTTGATGTGCAGATCCAGATCCCGAAGAACCCTGCTTCCCTCCACATAAGAAAAATCCACGTGATTGTAGTCGATTTTTCCGGCTGTTTTTTTCCAGTCGATTTCGGCTTTTTCTTCGTCGGCAGGTTCTTTTACATCGGGTTCCGTGGATAAAATGTTCCACAGCCGTTCCATCGACACGGAGGTCGATTGCAGGGTGTTCCACTGCTGGGTAATCTGGTTGATCGGCTGAAAAAACTGGCGGATGTATGTAATAAAGGCGTAGAGCACGCCGAATTCGATACTGCCCCCGAGAAAAGCGAGTCCGCCGAGCCAGACGAGAAGAGCGACGGATATGTTGCCGAAAATATCGAACGACCGGTTGAACAGCACGTTCGTGCGGATTTCTTTCAAGTTGGCTTTCAAGTACTGCCCGTTGCGGCCGCTGAACCGCTCGAACTGCTCATCCTGCTGGTTGTATGTCTGAATCAGGCTCATTCCGGCGAGATTTTCAGCCAGATAAGCGATGAGGCGGGACAGCTGCGCCCGCGTCTCCTGATAAGCTTTTCTCAGCATGGAGCGGAAAAGGACGGCGATCAGCGCGATGACCGGCAGAAGAAGCAGGCTGTACAAGGCGAGTGTGGCATCCAGCTGAAACATGAAAAAAATGATAAGCACCAAGGTCATCCCGTCCCGTACGAGACTGAGGAACACCTGGGTGAAAAACTGGCTGATCGTCTCGGTATCGCTCGATTCGAGCGTAACCAGGCTGCCGATCGGATACCGGTCGAAGAAAGACATCGACAGCTTGGAGATATGAGCGAACAAATTTTTGCGGATACTGGCAACGATGCTTTGCCCGGCATACTGGAGCAGGTTGTTCTGGACATAGGTAAAAGCAAAGTTGACGACGGACAGCCCCAGGTAGAACAGCCCGATGACCACAAGCGGCCGCATGGCTCCGCTCCCGCCGAAAAGGTGGTCGTCGATGGCGATCTTGACCAGATACGGCTGCAGCAGCTCGGCGACGATGGCGATCAGCGAGCAGAAGAAGATGCCGATGAACGTCAGCTTGTGCGGCTTGGCATACGTCAGCGTCGCTTTAAATGCGGCGAGTCTTCCGGGACGCGGATTCTCTTTCGGATCGGAGGTTCCGCGATTCTTGACGGTTTCCGCCGTTTGTCCGGGCCCCTCAGAATTCGGTCCGGCTGGACCCGTGGAAGCCGGCTCCCTTGGAGCGTTACTGTCCGGTGATTTCGGTTCAGGCATGCCGGGTTCCCTCCTCCTGAATCTGATACAGGGAAGCATACAGGCCCGGACGGGCGAGCAGCTCCTTATGCGTGCCCCGCTGGACGATCCGCCCTTCGTCGAGGACGACGATTTCGTCCGCATGCTTGACCGCACTAATCCGGTGGGCGATGATCAGCGTTGTTTTATCGCGGTGGGCGGCGCGGATCTGGCGGACGATGTTCGTTTCCGTCACGGCGTCCACGGCGCTTACGCTGTCATCGAGAATAAGGATGGGCGCCTGCTTCATGAAACCGCGTGCCAGGCTCGCTCTCTGGCGCTGCCCGCCGGACAAGGTGATGCCGCGTTCGCCGAGCTTCGTTTCGAAGCCGCGCGGCAGCTCCGTAATGCTGCTGTAAATCTGCGCCTCGCGGGCGGCCTGCTGCATTTCATCGTCCGCCGCATCCCGCCTGGAGAAGGCGATGTTGTCCCGGATCGTCGTGCTGAACAGGAAGCCGTCCTGCGGGACATAGGCGATCTGCGAGCGCAGGCTGTCGAGCGTAACCCGGCGGATATCGTGGCCTCCGATATAGATCGTGCCCGCGGGCGGATCGTAAATGCGCAGGAGCAGCTTGACGAGCGTCGTTTTTCCGCTCCCCGTGCGTCCGATAATTCCGAGTGTCCTGCCCGGCTTCACTTTCAGATCGATGGCTTCCAAAGCTTGGCGGTCCGAACCGGAGTAGCAGAAGGAAAGTCCGCGGATTTCCAGTTCCCCCGCACCGTTTTCCAGCTGCGCCGCTTTTGCTTCCTCCCGGATATCGGGTTTTACGGCCAGCAGATGATTGAGCCGTTCCAGCGACGCGCGCGAACGCTGCATCATATTGATCACGTTGCCGATCTGCTGCAGAGGCGTCATCATCATCCGGAGGTAGAAGGTAAGGGACACGAAGCTGCCGAGCGTAATTTGACCGTGCAGCGTCATGTAACCGCCTGCCAGAAGGGCGATAATCATCGAGAAGGAGCCCATCAGGGGAAGCAGGGACTGGAAAAGCGAAGACATCCGGACGAGCCGGAGCTGCTTTTCCCGGATCGCGTCAACGTTCCGGCCGAACCGCTCGTAGGCGATTTCTTCCGCCGCGAACGTTTTGGTCACACGGATGCCGCCGAACTGTTCTTCGGCCGATTCGGTCATCGTGGCCAGCGATTCCTGCACTTCAAGAGACCGGGAGCGGATACGCGGCCCCAGGAACACGACGATGAACGGAATAAGTGCCATAGGTGCAAGACTCAAAGCTATCAAGCCAAATGGAATGGAACTGAAAGACATCATGACAAAAGCGGAGAGAATAAAGAAGATGGCGTTGGTGGTCTGGTTGACTCCGTTCGAGATGGACTCTCTTACGGCCGTCACGTCGTTCATGACGTAACTGAGGAGCTTGCCGACACCGTGCCTGGAGAAATAATGCTCGCTGAGCGTGGAGAAATGACGGAACAGCTTCTGCCTCGTCGCGTATTCGAACCGGCGTCCGAGCCTGGCGTTCGTATACTGGCCGATGCCGAAAAGCACTCCGTAAGCCACACCGATTCCGAGAAGCTGCATGCTGTAGCTTGCGATCGTGTGGGATGTGGCGACTTTCAGCTGCAGATCGTCCGTAAATTCTCCCAGTACCCGGGGGAAGAACGATTGCACAACGTTAGACAGGATAATAAAAGCGACCCCGACCGAATACAGCCCCAGGTTCGCTTTCACATAGTTCGTAAGCAGCCTTTGACTGCCCATGCCACCACCTCCTCAGGGATAAACTCATTTCTTTATTGTAAAGGGCAATGGAAACGGTGGGCAAGGCAGATAGAGCCTCATATAAGGGGAAAAGAAGCCGTACGGGGGACATGACGGGCTGAAAGCGGTTTATTTCCAAGAAAATCAAAAGATTTGGAGAAGCTCTCCAATCGAATGGCCCGTGGCCTGCCGAATTAGAACGGAAGCTGTTAAAAAAAAGCTCCCGGTAAGGGAGCTTTAATTGGAACAGGCATGTTAAGCCGAGGAGAGAGGGGCCTGTGCGCCGACCGGATGAAGAATGACCGGATGAGGAGCGATTCGCCAATACGCCTGTTCAAATAAGGAATCTGGCAGAAACTAACGACCGTCTGGTAATCGGGGTTTCGAAAGAAGCAGCTTATCTTAAGACCGTACCGCGCGGTCGGCGTTAACCCGGCCGTACACCCAGTACGTGCCTGTTCCGGCGATCGGATCGGCGTTAAACAGAATCGCGTCGCGGATCTGCGCATTCGTGCGTCCCTGTCCCGCAAGGAGAGCGGCCAGACCCGACACGTGGGGAGCGGACATGGACGTCCCGCTGAGGTAGGCATAGCTTGAGCCGGGGAATGTCGAGAGGATCGTCGTCCCGGGCGCGGCGACCTGCACCCAGCTTCCGCGGTTGGAGAAGGAGGAAATGTTGTCGGCCGAATCCGTGGAAGCTACCGAAATGACGGTTGAGTAAGCGGCCGGATAGTTGGGCGTCATGCTTCCGTCGTTCCCGGCGGACGCCACTATGACAGAGCCCTTGCCCCAGGCGTAGTCGAGCGCGTATTGGAGAGTAGTCGAGCTGTAAGGAGAGCCGAGGCTAAGATTGATGACCTGAGCGCCGAAGAAAGAAGCATAAATGATCGCGTTGGAAATGTTGCTGACCGTTCCGTTGCCGGCGTTGTCAAGGACCCGGATCGGCTGGATGGAAGCGAGCGGGGCGACGCCGGCGATGCCGATCCCGTTGTTCGTAACGGCTGCGGCAATGCCCGCCACATGGGTGCCGTGTCCGTTGCCGTCGCTCGGGTTCGAATCGTTGTCCACATAATCGTACCCGGCAACCAGATGCGCGGCCAGGTCCGGATGAGTCAGCTCGACCCCCGTATCCAGGACGGCGATGACGATGGAGCTGCCGCTCTGCGCAACATCCCAAGCCGAAGGCGCCGAAATCTTCTGCGGACCGTACTGATAGAGGCTGAAATAAGGATCGTTGGGGATCGCAAACGCTTCCGTATCCGGAGAGGACGGGCCTTTCCCCTGTTTTTTGCCGGCGGCGGGAGGGAAATCGAACGCCTGATAAATATAATTCAGTTCCGCATACTCCACAACGTCATGTTTTTCATACTTTTTAATCGTTTTGAGCAGAGGCTGCTTTGTGAACAGAACCTGGTGACCGAGCGTGCTGCATTGCTCCAGCACCTTGCATTTGTACTTCTTATGAAGCTTCGAGATAAGCTCTTCCGGTGTTTCCGGCTTGAACTTTACGATCAGCTGGAACGGCCGATGGGGTTCTTTCGGCTGTTTTTTTATACGGAAAATCAGATAAACGAAGGCTGCCGCGGCAATAAAAGCGAGTGTGGCGATCCAAGTCGTCATGGCTCATTCCTCCCGGTTTCGTTTAGAAATCTCTCTATGCTATGAACCGGAAGATAGGGAGGATTGGGGGGTTGTCCCTTTATAAAAAAATAATCGCGGATATTAACAAATTTAATCATGGACGCGTATACAACTTATGCTTATAATGCGAACAGGGCTTGAGAATCGGAAAACTTTCCCGATCGATTGGATGCTTGAGCCGGAAGGGTGAATCCGTTGTCGACGAACATGCGAAAAATGCTCATCATGAATTTTGTTTCGTCCATCATTTTTATTTACATCGGGATTTTCGTGAATCTGTACATCTGGCAGGCCAACACCAGCATTTTTGAAATATCCTGGTTCAACATGGTGATGTTTATCGGCTGGGGATTTTCGTTCGTTCTCGGGGCGAAACTGCTTTATCACAGCACGATCCGCCTGCTGCTTGCCTTGTCCGCCTTCGGGGGAGCGGCCGCGTTTATTATGCTGACGTTCCTGACGCTGGAGAACCGGATTGTGTGGATCGCCCTTATCGGATTTCCGGTCGGTCTCATGTGGGGGTTTTATACGGTCGCCCAAAATTTGAGCGTCTCTTTTTCAGGTAAAGGAACTGAAATCGCTTCCTTTTTCGCGGCCAACAACCTCATCGCGTCGATATTGTCTATGGTTATCCCCATTATTTCAGCCCAATTTATCGGCTGGTTCGGGTATGAGAGTTCGTTTGTTCTGATGTTTGTCTTCCTGATCGTCATGCTGGTTTTCTCGGCCACGATGCCTCGTATAGCCCTGCCTAGAACGGAAACGCCCCCCATGGGCTTCTGGCAGCAGCTTCAATGGAAGCGGGTTTTCGGAGGCCGCCATTCCGTCTGGCTGATCCTTTCGATTTTGGCGGGAGGCGTATTCCTGCAGTTTCAAAACCTGTTTACGCTCGTTTTCACATTCACGGTCACCCAGGATAAGCTGCTTATCGCGCTGCTGAATTTGCTGTATACGGGGTCGGCTTTTCTCGGGCTTGTTCTGTACCGGAAGTTCAAATGGAACGATAATTTCTGTCTCTGGCTCGGCGTTATTCTGCTTTCGGCCGGATTTGTGATTGCGATGTTTCCCCTTAAACCGCTGCTGATCCTTTCGAATGTGCTTACGGCGTTCGGCATGTTTTTCTTTGCGATGATCTGGAACGCCCAGCAGTTTCAATGTATTGAAGACTATACTCCGGGCAGAAAAGCGGCCTTTCTCATCTGGCGGGAAACGATGCTGGTCGGAATGCGGATCGTGCTGCTGATGTTCATTATGTCTTTGGATAAACTGGAGGGCTGGCTGTATATTTCCATTATCGGAATCACGCTCGTCAGTCTTATTTCCATTCCGGTCGTACAGGCGAAAGCAGTCAGGCTGATGGCCGACGTCCGTAAAAAAAGAGAAGAAACGGAGCCTTCCGCGGGGGAAGGGCATCTGCCTCAACCGCCTAATTTTCCGGCGTAATTCCCTGCATGGCGGCAACTGAAGAACCGGGTTTGGGACTATTTTCCCAGACCCGGTTTCTTTTTGCACCGTGGATGGTGCAAAAGGTTTGATCTTTTCAGTTGGAAGCGGTTGCGTTATCTTGGGCTTACAGGAACCTTTCCTTTACAAAAAGTTTAAGCAGAAACCAGCTTCAAATCGGAAGGAGATACCACAGATGGAGAAAGAGTTTTCCGTACAGAATCCGTTAGGTATTCACTCGCGTCCCGCAGGGGCACTTATGAAAAAAGCAAAAGCGTTTACATGTGATATTACGATTACCAAGGGAGACAAAAGCGTTAATGCGAAAAGCATCGTCGGTCTGCTTTCCCTGGAAATGCGTTACGGGGATAAAGTAACGGTTAAAGCTTCCGGCGAACAGGAAGAAGAAGCGGTAAACGAGCTGGGAACCATGCTCGAGTCCGTACTTGAATAGGTGACCGGATGATAGTGGAGAGAGAAACGGAAAGCGTGAAGGGCATCGCGGCCGCACCCGGCTACGCGATGGGGAAGGCACATTTGTGGCAGCCTCAGGCAGAGAAAGCGCAGCGCAGAACGCTGGCTGAAGAAGAAACCGCGGCTGAAGCTGCAAGGCTGGAAGAGAAGACAAGGGAAGCTCTCGACGAGCTTCAGTGCCTCAAAGAAGAAACCGCTCTCAAACTGGGTGAGGCTCACGCCGAAATTTTCGAAACGCACATGCTGCTGCTCGAAGACGACGACTTCGTGGGGGCGGCGGCCGACGCCATCCGCACGGAGCGGCTGAACGCCGAAGCCGCCGTAGAGGACGCGGCGAAGGCGCTCGTGGAGCTGTTCGAGAACATGAGCGACCCGTACATGCGCGAGCGCGCCTCGGACATCCGCGACGTGGCGGGCCGCCTGCAGCGCCTGCTGCGCGGGGAATCCGCAGGCGACATCGGCGGGGACGGCGAAGCGGTCGTCCTCTTCGCCCATGACCTGACGCCCTCGGATACGGTGCGGCTCGACCGCAGCCGCATCGCCGGCTTCGTTACGGCGGTGGGCGGGCGGACCTCGCATTCGGCGATCATGGCCCGCTCCCTGGAAATTCCGGCGGTCGTCGGCATGGGCGCGGGAGCGGCACGGGTGCAGCCCGGCGACTACGTGATCGTGGACGGGGGCGAAGGCACCGTCCACATCAATCCCGATGCCGGGCTTCTGGAGCTGTACCGGGGCAAACAGGCCCGGTACGAAGAGCGCCGCTCCCGGCTGGGCGCCTATATCGGCCGCCCGACGGAAACCGCGGACGGGCATCATGTCGAGCTTGCCGCTAATATCGGCAGCCCGCAGGACGCCCAGGCCGCCAGAGACGGCGGGGCAGAGGGCATCGGGCTGTACCGGACGGAGTTCCTGTACATGGGGCGCGATTCGATGCCAACAGAGGAAGAGCAGTTTCTGGCCTACAAGATCGTGGCCGAAATGTTCGCCGGCCGGCCGGTCGTCATCCGGACGCTGGACATCGGCGGCGATAAGGAACTGCCTTATCTGAGCCTGCCGAAGGAAGCGAACCCGTTCCTGGGCTATCGCGCCATCCGCCTCTGCCTGGACCGGAAAGATCTGTTCCGCACGCAGCTGCGCGCGATACTCCGTGCGAGCGCTTACGGCAATGTGAAGATCATGTACCCCATGATCTCCAACATTGAGGAGCTCCGCCAGGCGAATGCGGTCCTGGCCGAAGCGAAAGCGGAGCTGGATGCCGAAGGCGTCAGCTACGCAGCCGGCGTCGAGGTGGGCATCATGATCGAGGTGCCGGCGGCGGGTATGGCGGCCGATCAGCTGGCGCGCGAAGCCGACTTCTTCAGCATCGGCACCAATGACCTCGTGCAGTACATGATGGCGGCGGACCGGATGAACGAAACGGTCGCGCATTTGAGCGAACCGTTCAATCCGGGGGTGCTCCGGCTGATCCGCCACGTCATCACGGCGGCGCATGCGAAAGGCCGCTGGGTAGGCATGTGCGGCGAAATGGCCGGCAGCGTAATCGCCATCCCGCTGCTGCTGGGCATGGGGCTGGATGAGTTCAGCATGGGAAGCGGCTCCGTCGCTCAGGCGCGGGCGCTGATGCACAAGCTGGACCGGAGCGAGCTGAGCCGTCTGGCGGACGAAGCGCTGGAACTGGACACGGCCGAGGAAATCCGCCGTCATATCTTAAGCCGGGTCCCGGCCGTTGCGGAGTGGCTGTAAACTTTTGCGCGGGCCGGCCCGATATACCGGTAAGTCTATAAATACCTTCAAGAGAAAAAACGCGCGCATGGAAATGAAATCCGCGGTAACCGAGATGACGGACCGTTAGGGAAAAGACTCGTTTTTCTTCCGTACCGGCGGGCGGGTAGTGGTACAATAGACGTTAACAGGATGAATATGCAGGAGGGGATATCATGACGCTCACAACGCGATCTCGTGCACTGCTCAAAAAAATCGTCTATTCCCACAGTCCGCTCCGCATCAAGGAATGTGCGGAAGAGTTTCAAGTCAGCGAACGGACCGTCAAATACGATCTGGAAACGATCCGGCTCTGGCTTCAGCAGGAACAGATCGAACTGCTCTCGAAGCCGAGCCGGGGAATCTGGATCGACTGCACCGATACGGAGCGCATTCATTTGCTGGAGAAACTGGATGCGGTCGGCGAGCACGTCTTTCTGAACCAGCAGGGGCGGATGAGGCATATGCTGATCGATCTTCTGCTCCTGGACGGCTACCTCACTATCGGCGAACTCGTCGCCAAGCACGACGTAAGCCGGAACACCGTTCAGGCGGATCTGGCTTTGGCCGATCAGCTGCTTGCGGGCTCGGACCTGACTCTCAGCCGGACCCGCCACGGAATCCGGGTAAGCGGTTCCGAAATGAGAAGGCGCGCCGTCCTGGAGCATGTGATTCAGGACCTGCTGGACGGGAACGACATGTTCCAGATCGTGCAGGGGGTCGTGCAGGAACGCCGGCCGCACCTTCACTTCAGCAAGCTGCTGGAATGGTTTCTGCAGCCGGTGCGCGATCTCGACCGCGTGTTCGAGGAAGTCGGCTCGCTGGTCCGCGAAATCCGGGAGAAGACTCAGCTGCTGCTGACGGACAACGCGATCATCGGAGTGTTCATCCGGCTCTGCATCGTCATTCAAAGACAATACACGGCGGAGGCGGAGGAACAAGCCGCCTCCGATCCGGGCGAACGCGCCGTCGCCTTCGATCAGCGGACGCTGGCGGGCTACCATCTGAGCATCTCGGATTTGTTCCGGCAGAAGCTAACGGGACTGTTTGCGGAACTGGAGCTTCCTCTATCCGAGGAAAATATCCGCTATATCAGCCTGCCGGCGATCGGCCTGATTCCCCCGCTGCTCAAGGAGCGGGATGAAGAAGGGGCGCAGCTGCCCGACGCGTTTGCCGTGACGAAGAAGCTTATTGACAGAGTCAGCGAGTCGGTTCATGTCCGGTTCCGCAAAGATCCGGATCTCATTCAGCATCTTCATGCGCATATTGCGGACAAATTGAACAAATACAGCTACGGAGTCGCGGAACCGAATCCGCTGCTTCAAGAAATACTGCGATCTTACCGGAGCATGTTCGAAACCGTAAGCTCCGCCTGCAGAGAAGTATTTTCTCCTTACGGCATTCTGCTGTCGGCTTCGGACATCGCTTATATCGTCCTTCATTTCCAGGCCGCTTTCGAACGAAGGCAGGAAGTACAGCGGTACCGGGCGCTGGTCGTATGTGGAACCGGCCGGGGGACATCCAAGCTTTTGAAGACGGTCATTGAGAATGAAATCAAGACACTCCAGGTCGCGGCCTTCTGTTCCGTAATGGAGTTTGACAAGCAGGCCGGCGGCGATTTCGATCTGGTCATCAGCATATTCCCGATTGAAGCGTCCGTACCTGTCGTGGTCGTCAATCCGATTCCGGACAAGAACGATTTTAAATCGATCCGGCTGAGACTTGAAAACCTGGAGAAGCAAGAAGACGCGGGAAGTAACTCGGAGGTCCGGTCATCGAGCCTCCAGAGGCCCGAACTTTCCTATCTGGAACAAAAGTTCCAGGATATAATCTGGAGAGGCTTTGAACTGAGCCGGGCGATCCGGACGCGTTTTACCCCGTATCTGAATGAGGAAAGACTCGAAGGCTTGACGCTTCATCTGCTTTTCATGATGAACCGCATCGCGTTCGATACGGCTTATATCCAGACGGGGGCCGCACCTGCAGCCGAAGGGGCGGAAGGCGAACTGGCGGAGGAATTAAAAATGCTGCTTTCCGAACATCGCATCCATGCGACGGAAGGCGAAGTAATGGCCATTTTACGGTACTTTGAGAGGAGTGCGTAACCATGAAAGCAGATTTGTTGATCCACGGAGGAACAGTAATCGATCCATCCACAGGAATATCCGGTGCCTTTGACGTTGCGGTAAGCGGAGGAAAAATCGCGGGCGTGTTCGAAGCGGGCACGGTCGCCGTAGAAGCCGGAAAGACGCTCGATGCTTCGGGAAGTTACGTGTCGCCTGGCTTCATCGATATGCATACCCACATTTATGAAGGCGTACCGGCCATGGGCGTAGCCCCGGACCGCGTCGGGATCGACCAGGGGGTAACGACCGTTGTCGACGCCGGCAGCTCGGGAGCCGCCAATTTCGACGATTTCGTCCGCAGAAGCATCGAACCGAGCAAAAGCCGGGTTTATGCCTGGCTGAACATCTCGGCCCCCGGTCTCGTCGAAGGCCGCTCGGAGCTGGCCGATCTGGCAAAGCTCGATCCGAAGGAAGTCCTTGCGGTCATTGAGCGCAACCGGGACCGGATTATCGGCATCAAAGCCCGCATGAGCGGATCGGTCGTCAAAACGAGCGGCATCCGTCCCCTGGAGATTGCCAAGGATACGGCCAGAGAAGCGGGCATTCCGGTGATGGTTCATATCGGCAACGCTCCTCCTCAATTGGGAGACGTGCTGGATCTCTTGGAAGCCGGGGATGTCGTCACGCATGCCTTCCACGGCAAAGCGGGCGGCATCCTGAGTGCGGACGGAGGTCTGATTCCGCAGGCGGTGCGCGCGCTGGAGCGCGGCGTCCTGTTCGATGTCGGACACGGCAGCTCCAGCTTCAGCTTCGATACGATGATTAAAGCGAAGGAGCTGGGCATTGATCCGTACTCCATTTCCACGGACTTGTATCTGGAAAATCTGGAGCGCGGACCGGTTTACAGCCTCGCCCTGACAATGACGAAGCTCCTGGCGATGGGCTATTCCCTGGAGCAGGTAGTAGCCTGGTCCACCGTGGCCCCGGCCAAAGCCATGCAGCGTGAAAACGAAATCGGTACCCTCCGCGAAGGCGCCGAAGCGGATATCACCGTATTCCGGCTTGTGCAGGAGGCAGTTTCCCTTACGGATTCGGAAGGCAAAACGGTTCAATACGACCAGCAGCTGCTGCCGCAATATACTTTAAGAGCTGGAGCGATACACCATGTACAACATAAATGAAGTCGTGGAAGAAATCCCGCAGAAAACGGAAGCTTCTCCCGACAAGCTCGAAGCGGTAGAAGACCTGTTAACGAAACTTCGCCCGATGTCGCTAGAGATCGGGCTTAGTATACCGCATACGAAAGCCGTCATTATCGGCATTCATCTTCTCGCTTTCCTGAGAAGAGTCGATCAGGACGAATATTTGCCGGAAATCGAGCCGGAGATGTTCGAGGAGATCAGTGCGGAGTCTATCGATCTCAGTAAGCGCTTGCTCGCCGGCTACAACATGCCGCCGCAAAGAAAACTGGATGATGCCGAAATATTTTTCCTGGCAGTTCATTTCGAAGCGGCGAAAACTAATCTTTGAGGAGTGGAAGTTTATGGAAAACAAAGTGAAAGTAGTTATCGGTGACCGTCTGGGTAAAGGCCAAAACGTGGCAAAAGGCGTAGAGGCCGCCGGCGGAGTCGCTATCGTTATTCCGGGCGTCGGAGCCGACATGAAGCTTGGCGACGTAATGAACAAGGAAAACGCCGATTTCGGCATCTCCTTCTGCGGAAGCGGCGGAGCGGGTGCGGTTACGGCGAATACCAAATATAAATATCCGATGGAATTCGGCATGCGTTCCATTGATGCGGGCGTTACGGCGATCCGCGAAGGCAAAAAAGTTCTTGGGTTCGGTTTCATGGATGTCGAAGAACTCGGCCGCCGTTTAACCGAAGAATTTATCAAGAAAAACGGGAGGTAAACCATGTTTCAGGAAAAGCCGTTAACACTCGTCGTAAGCGGGATGTCGGAAACCAAGCAGGGAGCTTTTCAACAGGCTCTGACCCGCATGAAAAGCCAAATTTCGAAGGAGACGTCAGATGTTCTTCTGCAAATCGAGCCTCAGGATGTGGAAGTCGTTTCGGCCCATTTGACGCAATACCGTGAGAAGTTTCTCGGATTCTTATTTCCGCGGACGAGAACTCGCTACGAGGTGACTCTGCGAATAACGGTCAAACTGAAATATGTGAACCTTTCGGAAGTGGAATTTACTGAAAATAAAGAGAACCTGAGCAAGTATCAGCGTCTGCTTCATATGCGCTGAACTGCCGGGGCAGCTGTTTTGTGTGAAGATTTGTGTGAGGATAGAGAGATCTGGAGACCACCTGTATACTGAAGTTTTGGGGGATACACATGAACACATTGATGATTGTATTTGAGTCCATCATTATCGGACTCCTGGTCGGTTTCGGGGTCGGAGCCGGCGCGGCGCGGATGTTCCACGCACCGAACGTGCAGGGAATGGGCGCGTTCCGCACCTTCGGCGAGCTGAACGCCTGCGAAGGCGACGCCGTCGCTCACTTCTCGTTCGGCCTCGGCTTCCTGTTCAACGCCTGGGCATCCGTTGTGGGCGCAGGCGCCCTGACCCAGGACGTCGACCACCGGATCATTCCGCACTGGTCGGCCGCTGCGCTGCTTTCCCGCAACAAAAAGCTGGAGGAAACACTTCACGACCCGCGTAAAATGGCTTGGACCGGCGCAATTATCGGTGCCGTGGTGGTCGCGCTTCTGAACTCGACCGCGGCGGCGATTCCGGCTTCGCTGCAATCCGTCGCGACGAAGGTACTTGTCCCGGCGGCAAACTGGCTGATCAATCCGATCATGCCGATCGTATTCTGGACCGCCGCCATGGATGCGGGCAAACGGACGGGGGTATGGGCGACCATGCTCGGCGGTTTCTCCCACCTCGTCATGGGCAACGCCGTGCCGGGTATCGTGCTCGGTATTCTCATCGGCAAGGGCGTGGACGACAGCGGCTGGAACCGGATCACCAAGACCATGCTCGTAGCCGTTATCCTGCTGTTCATTTTCAGCGGATTCTTCCGCGCGTTTGACGTGGCGCTTCTTAAGAGCATGAACTTAACGACACCGCAGTGGCTGATCGACCTGCATGCATTCTTCGGATCGGTGGTGAAATAACATGGAAAATAACTTGCAAAAAGGCTTCTGGTTCTCGGAATGGGCATTTGTTTTGTTCGTAGCTTGTCTTTCTTCTGGGATTTTTGCCGGAACTCACTTATACTATGTATATCATGTAGGCGCTTTTAACGATATCGCGATCGTCGCCATGCTGGAAGCCGGTCTGAAGGGCGGCAGCTACGGAGCCGCAGCGGCATTCGGCGCAAGCTTCCTGTTCGCCCGTATTCTCGAAGCCCCTCTGGTCGGTATCCTCGACATCGGCGGCTCTCTTCAAACCGGAATCGGTATCGGTGTGCCGGCTCTTATGCTCGGCGCCGGTATGACGGCACCGCTCACGAACTTCCCGCTGGCTCTTCTGACAGGCGCCGTACTCGGCGTAGCCGTCGGAGCAGTCATCATCCTGATTCGTAAGTTTACGATCAACGCCTCGAATTCGACGTTCGGAGCGGATGTCATGATGGGTGCGGGGAACGCCTCCGGGCGCTATCTGGGCCCCCTGATTGTCATCTCCGCCGTTATGGCTTCCATTCCGGTCGGGATCGGCGCAACTATCGGCGCAGCTATTTTCTACTATTATAAAAAGCCGATCGCCGGCGGCGCGATTATCGGAGCCATGATCCTCGGCGCGATCTTCCCGATCGTAACGAAATAAGCGAGATTGGCGAAAGTCAGCCCTGCACGACAAGATGTTCATACCATGGATTCAAATCAAGGATAGAGGAGAGAGACCATGAGTATTTTTGAGCGTTACGGTTGTAAGCAAGTCATCAATGCAAGCGGTAAAATGACCGCCCTCGGAGCCAGCGCCGTTCACAAAGATGTGGCGGCGGCGGTAGCCGAGGCGGCAATGGACTACGTGGACATCAGCGAGCTGATGGTGCAGGCCGGCAAGGTCATCGCCGAAGTAACGGGCGCCGAAGACGGCTGTCCGACTACGGGTGCGGCCGGAGGCATCGCGATTTCAGTCGCGGCCGTTATCGCCGGCACGAGCCTGTCGCTGATCGAGCGTATCCCGCTCACCGACGGCCTCCGCAACGAGATTATCATCCAGAAAGGCCACTCCGTCCATTTCGGAGCGTCCATTCCGCAGATGATCGCTATCGGCGGCGGCAAAGTCGTCGAGGTGGGCCAGGCCAACCACGTGGAGAAAGACCACATCGCGGAAGCGGTCACGGACAAAACCGCCGCCCTGCTGTATGTGAAGTCTCACCACGCGGTGCAGAAGGGCATGCAGTCCATCGAAACGATGGCGGCGATCGCCAAGGACAAAGGCATCCCGCTTATCGTGGACGCGGCCGCCGAAGAAGATTTCCGCAAGTACGTCGCGATGGGCGTGGAGATCGTCGTGTACAGCGGCGGCAAAGCCCTGGAAGGCCCGACCTCCGGCTTCATCTGCGGACGCGCTGACCTGATGGTCGCCTGCCGGGCGCAGTACAAAGGCGTCGGCCGCCCGATGAAGATCGGCAAGGAGGGCATCATCGGCCTCCTGACGGCGCTTCGCCGTTACGACAACCGCCCGGACGAGTCCCAGCAGCAGCGTGAGCGCATGGAATGGCTCATCGGGGAGCTGAAAGACGTTCCGGGCGTGAAGGGCGCCATCACTCAGGATGAAGCGGGACGCGCCATTTACCGCGCGCAGCTCACCATCGACGCGAAAGCCGCGGGCAAAACCGCCTACGAGCTCATCCAAGAGCTCGAATCGGGCAGCCCGGCCGTGTACACGCGCAATCATTATTCCAACCTCGGAATCATCAGCGTGGACCCTCGTCCGCTGCTGGAAGGCCAGGAGCGCGTGATCGCGCAGAGAATCAAAGAAATTCTGCAAGCCTAGTTTTTAAAACCCCCTTAAAGATAAAGGAGATGGAGAGAACGAAATGGCACAACCGACGATTAAATTAAACGTACTAGCGAAAACGGCTGAGAACGCCAAGCAAATCGTAGAAGCAGCGGAGGGCCGCGTATATGTGGGCCTGATGGTTAAAAATTTCCCGTCCGTGGACGAAGCGGTTAAAACCGTGGAAGAGTTTCAAGCCGCAGGCGTACCGGTTTCCGTAGGTCTCGGCGCCGGCGATCCGGCGATGTGGAGCAAGGTTGTGGACGTTTCCGTCCGCACCAAACCGGCTCACGTGAACCAGGTGTTCCCGGCTGCGGGTTACACGCTCGGAGCTATGCGCGCGGTGGGCAGCGAAGATACGCTCGTGAACGCCCTGATTACGCCAAGCGGAACGGCCGGTCAAGTCCGGATCGCCACGGGCCCGACCAGCGTTTCTTTTGAAAACGACACGATTTCTTGCGAAGCGGCAGCGGCTATGCTCGCCGAAATCGGCGTTCACTCCGTGAAGTTCTATCCGATCGGCGGCACGACGCGTCTTGACGAACTGGCGGCTATGGTGAAAGCTTCCGTCGCCCAGGGAATCAAAATATTCGAACCGACCGGCGGTATCGATATCGATACGATCGGCAAAGTCGTGGAAGTTTGCGCGGAGAACGGTGCCGAAATCATCATTCCTCACGTGTACACGTCGATTATCGATTCCGCAACAGGCTTGACCCGCATTGAAGATGTGAAGGAATTGCTTCGCGCTATTTCTTAAGTGCAGACATAATAAGCCCGATACCGCATGCAGGCAGGAGCCGTATGCGGTATTTTTCCTGCCAAGAAAGGGAATTCCCGCAAAGAGTAGATAATTGTGCCCTTTATTCGCCGAATTTATCCCTTATGAACTTTGTCTATTTATGGTGTAATAAGGGTACGGGTCAGCTTCAATTTCACACTCCACACGTTCTGGTACTCTCGCAATTCCGGGGAGTACACTTTTTTTTGTCCGGAGAATAGATCCGCTGCAAGTCAGAAGCTAAATCGGGGCAAAAGCGAGTCGTTCTTTTCCACAATTATCATTTAAAAAGGATTGTATGCTATGGAACAACAGACTGTATTGGAGAAAGCGTATCAATTGGCCGGGGAAAAGCTGAAGGATGAGCCGACCGGACACGACTGGTGGCACATTCACCGGGTGACCCGCATGGCCAAGCTTATCGCGAAGAAGGAGAACGCCGACGAGTTTGTGTGCGAAATGGCTGCTTTACTGCATGATCTCATTGACGAGAAGCTGGTGGACGATAAAAAGAAGGAAACCGGGAAACTTGCCGGGTGGCTGGCAGACAACAGGGTACCCGGGGAAACCGCCCGGCATATCCTTGACATCATCGGCACCATGTCTTTTCAGGCTGGCAGCGGTACAAGAATGAGCACACTGGAAGGCCGGATCGTTCAGGATGCGGACCGGCTCGACGCGATCGGAGCCATCGGCATAGCACGGACCTTCGTTTACGCGGGAGCGCGGGGAAGTCTGATTTACGATCCGCAGCTTGAACCCCGTACGGAAATGACCGTACGGCAGTACCGCGATGGCAAGAGCACGGCGATCAACCATTTTTACGAGAAGCTCCTCAAGCTTAAAGAACAGATGAATACGGAAACGGGCCGACAGCTGGCTGAAGAGCGGCATGAGTTTATGGAGCAGTATCTGGTGCGGTTTTATTCCGAATGGAACCTGGGGAGCGGCCTGTAAACCGGCGGAAGGTGAAGGCGCCGACTGATATCGCGATGCCCTTTTTATGAAATGTTTATATAATGTTGTAGGGAGTGTACATATGTATCCCCTTCTGTAAAAATTTCCCCCTGCCGCTGCTGGAGGAAATATGATCTAATAAAGATAGCCGACAGCTGCTTGGATTCCAAGAGAGTCGGCTCTTTTGATGTCCGGCCGTTTCCGGCGCCGTATATGGGCACGGGTTTCATCAACCGCCTGGGAGGGTAAGTAAAGGATGTAGAGATAACAAATAACCTCTAAGGAGATGAGATACCATGGACAACAACGTATTTAAAGGGAAATGGAAACAGCTCAAAGGGGAAGCGCAAAAACAGTGGGGTAAACTCACGGACGACGATATGGATGTTATTAACGGCGAAAAAGATAAACTGGTAGGCAAGCTTCAAGAGCGTTACGGACATACGAAGGATGCCGCGGAGGACGAATATCACCGCTGGTCTAGCAGCTACCGTGATGACGCTCCGGCGGACACCGACCGCCGCATCTGAGCAGAACGATAACGGAATAGAAACGGAGAACGCTCCGTTCCTATGATAAGAAGAAACCGGATCTTTGAGATCCGGTTTCTTTGTGTTTCCAGGGAAGTGGGGAAGGCGGCATACGAGGGCGGAGAACATAATAAGGCGGCGCTTTTATCGATTGGCGTCCTGACCGGTTGTTGGGCATGGAGGATGCAAGAGAGGTTAACGGGGAGACGCAAGGCGGACCGGAAAAAAAACCATAAAAAAACGGGCCGCTCTAGGGCCCGTTTTTATCTATTTTTCGAAAACTTGATTGACAAGCGCGGCGAGCTTTTGCATAAGCGTCTCTTTAGGCGCAGAGGGCGCAGCCGCAGCGGCGGGTTTTACTCCGGCTTGTGCCACGTTGCCGCCTTGGCTGTCCGCCGGAGCGGCCGACGCCGTTTTGACGGCAGCGGTTTCCTGTGTTTTCGCGGCCGCGGAATTCGGCGACACTTGGCGGTAAGTCAGGAAATCGGTGTAGAACCCGTGAACGCCGATTTTTTTCAGCCGGTTGATTTCATTCATCTCGTTGATCGTGTGAACGTATACCGGAACGCCCAGTTTGTCGAGGCCCCCGATCATCGTTGAAGTCGCCCGCTCGTAGGGCATCGCGACCGCTTTGATGTTATGCTTCTTCACGAGCGAGATGATTTCTTTTTCCGAATAGCTTGTCATATATATGGAGAAAAGATAGTTCGGAAAATCGTAGATTTTCTTCACCTGCTGAATCATTTCGATCTCATACAATTCGGGAACGATGCGTTCCAGAAGAGCCGGGTCCACCGCTTTTGCTTTTTGGACGATAAGCTCGAATTGTTTCTGTACGACTTCCGGATCTTCGCTTTTCGTATCCGTGACGATGTAGGCGTCCGGGTATTGCTCCAGCAGCTGAAGCAGCAGATCAAAATCAAGAGGTGTATATTTGTTCAAAATTTTATGGCGTTTGAAATCAGCCAAAGGGATCGGCCCGTCTTTCAGATGATCGGGAAGTGTCGGCTGCAGACGGTCGGACAAATAACGCATCCAGTCGTGCCGGGCCGCAAGCTGGCCGTCGGATGTCAAATTTAGATCGACCTCGAACAGGCGGTGCCCTTTTTCGTAATTCACCAGAAACGCTTCATATGAATTTGTGAGAGTTTCGCCGGAAATTCCGCCCATCGCATGGGCGATCAGGGTTTGATCGGTCCAAGGCCCGGCTTCTTTGGCCGACGCCTGCTGAAAAGGCAGCCACGTTAGCGTAAGCAGAAGAGCCAGGGCTCCCGTCAAGTGTTTTTTCACAAAACAACCTCCTTCATGGTATTCATCTCTTGTCCCGGAGTTCTCCGATCGAAGATTCGGGCACATGACGTACGGGTTGTTAGAAACTAAATTTATTTACCCGGTAAAGGTAGAGTGAAACAAAAAAATAGGCAGGTAAGGTCATTTTTTGTCGAAAACGGGAAAGTAAGTCCTATTATTAGGATCGGATTATAACTGTATATCAGAAGGGAAAAGGCGTAAAAAATCCCAACTTTTATATGAAATTAGTTGTAAGTGAATAAGAAATAGGCGAGTAAAGAGAAAAAAACGTCTAATTTCATAGAAATACGCATAAGTTTATTCCAAAATGAAATAAAGTTGTTTAAAATAGAGTTATCCTACCCTACAGACACGAAAGAAGATGACTCTCTTGAAAATTTCCACTGCCCGTATGAAACTGCTGCTTCACTTGTTCGGTTCGTTCGCCCGCATCGGGCCCGTTTCCTTCGGCGGAGGCTTCGCCATGCTGCCTATTCTGGAAAGGGAAATCGTGCTGCGCCGCCGCTGGCTGGACGAAGACGAATTCGGCGAGGTGATTTCGGTTTCGGGCGTAGCACCTGGTGGCGTCGGCGTGAACGCGGCCGCATTCGTCGGCTATAAGCTGAGCGGTGTGCCCGGCATGCTGGCCGCTGTTCTCGGCATGATGCTGCCCACTTTCGTTCTGGTACTCCTGCTTGCTATTGGCTTTTCGGCGTTCAGGCAGTATCCTAAAGTTATTGCGGCAATGGAGGGCATTCAGATGGCGGTTCTGGCTTTGATCGCTTATGCGGGATTGAAGCTGCTGCGCTCCTCGGTCTTTGACGGTGCCTCGCTGTTTGTGTTTGCCGGATCTGTCGCGGCCTTACTGCTCACGGGAATCCATCCTCTGCTCGTCATGCTTCTCGGCGTCACTGCCGGCTGTGCGCTGGTACTGGTCAAAGGCCGGCTCGGCTTCGCCGTGAGCTTTGAGCCCAAAAAGCGGAAACGGAAACATCCCGCTGCCCCGGCCGTTCCCCGTTATCCCGAGCTGGAATGCTATTTCGGCGAAGGCATATAAGGGGGAGAGAACAGATGCTGATCATCCTCTTCTGGACGTTTCTGAAAATCGGTATTCTCTCCTTCGGCGGCGGTTTCGCCATGATTCCGGCCATTCAGCATGAGGTTGAGCTGCAGGGGTGGCTGACGCCCGGGCAGTTTTCGGAAGCCGTGGCGATTTCCGGCATGGCGCCGGGGCCCCTGGCCACGAACTGTTCGATTTATATCGGCAAAATGACGATGGGACTTCCCGGAGCGGCGGCAGCCTTGCTCGGCATGGTGCTTCCGTCCGTCGTTCTGATCGCGGCCGTGGCGCGTTTCTTCTACAGCATCCGGACGCATCGTACCGTCAAAATCGTGTTCTACGGGCTGCGCCCCGTGGTAGCCGCGCTGGTCGCCGTGGCGGCTCTGCGCTTCGGCTTTACCTATTTCCGGGCGGAATGGTGGACTTGGAAGTCCGCCGTTTCGGCGGCGATATTTCTGCTGGCGCTGCTCGGGCTTATCCGTTACCGAATGCATCCGTTGTCCGTTATTCTGCTTAGTGCGTTAGTGGGTGTGGCGATTTATGGTTAACCGTCCGATTTCCGAGCGTATCGGAAACCGCAAACAAAAAGAATTGTTCGAGTTGATCCGTCAAGGCGGAACGGTCTCGAAGATCGAACTGCTGGAAGAAAGCGGCTTGACCGTAAGCACGCTTACCCGGCTTCTGGACGAACTGTGCACGCAGGGGCTGATCGCCGAGTCGGGGCACGGCCCGTCGACAGGCGGCCGCAGGCCGGTTCTGTACCGGATCCAGGCCAATTACGGCTGCGCATTCGGCGTCGATATATCCCGGACGCTTTCCCGTCTCGTGCTGACCGACATGCAGATGAAGGTGCTCGAATCCCGTACGTGGGAAATGAACGAGACGATGACGCCCGATGTACTGCTGGCCGCTCTCGCCGAAGAAGCGAAGGCCATGCTGAAGCGCCGAAGGATCGCTTCCGAGCATGTGCTCGGGATGGGTGTCGGAGCCGTGGGCCCGGTGGACCGCGAAGAAGGCGTCATCCTGAATCCGCGCTATTTCCCGACACCGGGCTGGCAGGGCGTGCCCGTGCGCCGTATGCTGGAAGACAAGCTCGGTATGCCCGTCCTGCTCGATAACGGAGCAAATACGGCGCTTCTCGCGGAATCTTGGTCCAGGCATAAACGCTCGTTCCGCCATATGCTGTATGTACACCTCGGCGTCGGACTCCGCTCGTCCATGCTCAGCGAAGGAAAGATCATCTACGGGGCCGTCGATATGGAAGGCTCGATCGGCCAGATGATCATCCAGACGGATGGCGTCGCTCCCCGGTCCCAGGAGGGGAATTACGGAGCCTTGGAGTCCTATGCTTCCATTTATGCGGTCGAACGGGAAATACGCTCCAAGCTCAAACAGGGACGGCCCAGTATGTTATCCTCGTTCGGCAGTCCGGATGCCCTTGCATTCCGCGAGATTGTCCAGGCTCTGAACAACCGCGATCCGCTGGCGGTCGAGGTGATGACCCAGGCTGCCGTGTATTTCGGCATCGGACTGGCCAATCTGCTCAATATGCTGCATCCGGAGAAGGTCGTGCTCGGCGGACCGCTTATTTCGACTAATGATCTGTTTTTCTATACCGCCACACAGACCGCGATAAAGAAAACTTATTATTACCCCGACTACCAGGTGCTATTCAGCAAAGGAAGCTTCGGAGAGGAAGCGCTCGCTATCGGGGCGGCGGGGCTGGTCATCCGCCAGCTTTCCGCCCACTGAGTTCTCATCTATCTTCTTTCGTTTAAAGAGAAAGCCGCTTGCCGGCTATACACAGCGATCCCGGAAAGTGGAGTGGATCAAAAAAAGGAGAGATCAGACATGGAACAATTATTCAAAAGCAGTGTATTTACGCCTCCTCACGGTTTTACGGGCGGAATCGAAGGACCGGCCTGCGATGCCAAAGGAAACTTGTATGCCGTGAACTATGCGAGAGAAGGCACCATCGGTAAAGTGACGCCGTCGGGAGAAAGCAGCGTGTTCATCGAGCTTCCGAACGGCAGCATCGGCAACGGGATCCGCTTTACGCGGGCCGGAGAGATGCTGATTGCCGATTATAAGAACCACAACGTGCTGAAAGTGGACATGAACACAAAGGCCGTTTCGGTCTGGGCTCACGGACCCGGCATGAACCAGCCGAACGATATCGCCATTTCAGCTAACGATATTGTATTTGCCAGCGATCCGAACTGGAGCAACAACACGGGCAACCTGTGGCGGGTAACCCCGGGCAGCGTGACCCTACTGGAGAGCGGAATGGGGACAACGAACGGGATCGAAGTTTCGCCGGACGGGAAAAAGTTGTATGTGAACGAATCCGTACAGCGCCGGATCTGGGTATACGATCTGACCGAAGCGGGCGCGATTTCGAACAAGCGTCTGTTCATCGAATTCCCTGACTTCGGATTGGACGGCATGCGCTGCGATTCGCAGGGCAATCTGTACAGCACCCGGTTCGGTAAAGGAACGGTCCTGAAAATTTCTCCTCAGGGTAAAATTGTTCAGGAAGTCGTTCTGAAAGGCAAAAACTGCACCAACCTGACCTTCGGCGGTCCGGACGGCAGAACGGTCTATGTTACCGTAGCGGACAACGGCAACGTGGAAAAATTCCGTACGGACGTTCCCGGCAGATGCCGGGTGTTGAACGGGGTCGTTTCTTCCTAAAATTTTCGGGCGCAACAAAAAAAAGACTTGGTTCCGTACGCTTCCTTGGGGAAGCGTACGGCCAAGTCTTTTTTACTGCCGTTATTTCAGCTCATTCACTTGTTTGACCGGTGTCGTTTGGATCGGCAGGTTTTTGGAATCGATCACTTTTACCTGCAGGTTCACCGGTTTACCCGATTCGACAGCATCTTTCGGTACGATGGCGGAAAGCGATTGGCGGTTCTCGTACGTTGTTTTCAAAGCCTTGTCGTTCATATAGACGACACAGCCCGGAGCAAAATTTTTGCCGCTGATTTCTACGGAAGAGTCTCCTCCGGTGCCTCCGGCCGTGCTTTGGTGAAGCGGCGATACGTTGTCGATCGTCATCTCACCGAAGCCGAGTGTGTATTTCGGATTGATGATCTTGTCACGGAAGCCGTTAAAGCTGTACTGCTCCCCGAACAGCACGTCATACTGAAGCATCTGATACTCCGTTACGTCCTGCTCGGTCAGCTTCATGCGCTCGTAATGATTGCGTGGCGGAATCATCGGGAACTTTTTGGACAAGGAGAAGAGATAGTCCATGTAAGGCGTCCCTTCGCGCTGGGCCAGATTCAGCAGGTAAGGGCCCAGGAAGGATGAGCTCATATCGAGCTTATCCTGATGCTTCGGCAAATAGTTGTTCCAGACGACGACCGGGAGGGTGTACAGTTTATCCAGTACCGCTGCGGAATCGTCGTCGTCTTTTAAATAGCCGGTGTCTTTGTAAGCTTGATAATTGTTGCCAAGAGACGGCAGGTGGTCACCGAACAGCATGATGATCGTCGGCTCGCCTTTCTTCTCGTAATGCTCCACGAGCATTTTGAGCGCCTCGTCCGTATTATGAACGCCCTGTGCATAAGTTTCGAGCATGCCCTTCGTTTCTTCCGGGAAATTACCGCTCGCCTTGATGGTGTTCTGTTTAAATTTGTCCGGCGTAAACGGCGCGTGATTCTCCATCGTATTCGCAAAGACAAAATCGGGACCGGCGGAGTTGTCGACTTGTTCGATGATTTTTTTCATCACCGCTTTGTCGGCCAGATAAGGACCGTTGTATTCCGGTTCGAAGTATTCCTGCGAGATGAATTTGGAAAATCCGAAATTCTGATACACGTTGCGGCTGTTGAAGAACCAGTTGTGGAACGGGTTAATGGCCGCAGTCTGATAGCCTTGTCTGGCCAATATGCTGGCAAGCGAATCGACGCGTCTGTTCATGTACTGGTTATAGGCGATCGCGCCTTCCGGCAGGAACCGGATCGAATTTCCCGAGAGAACCTCGAATTCGACGTTCGCCGTTCCTCCGCCGAACTGGGGCGACAGCATATAGCCGCTGGAATAGTTCTGCTGAAGCTGGTGGACGAACGGAATGGGATCTTCGCTGAACGTGACGTTCTTCATTCTGGTAGGATCCCAGAACGTTTCTCCGAGAATAACGATAATGTTCGGTTTTACATTCGGATCTATGTTTGTACGGCGTTCGACCTTCTTCACGAAGTTATCCATATTCGCCTGGTTGTAGCCCTGTGGAGCGTCGATGATGATCTGCTCGATATTCATGACGGTGGAAAGCATAAACCCGTTGACATGATAGTTATCGGCCTGGTTCCAGGGAATGGTGGAAATATGAAGGGCGGATTTGATCGGAAGCGGCTTGTCGAAATAGACGACACAGGCGAGCGCGACGCCCAGGACACCGAGAACGATGTTCTCTTTCCAGCGGAAGCGGGAGTGGGTCCAAGGAACGAAATAGAGCAGCGCGACGCTGGCCGCGAGGAAGACGATAATGCCGATCACGATCGTTTTATCGAACAAACCGTTCAAGTATTGGACAATATCGGTCGTCTCGCTGCCGAGGAACAAATCCCAGGGCAGAAGAGGCACGCCGAGAATTTTGAATTTAATTCCGCTGATAAGACCGCAGATCAGCATGAAAGCCGCTACGATCCAGAACGCGATACGGCTCCGGCCGGTCAATGCGGTAAAAACGAGGAACAGGCAGAAGGTCAGCAAATAGTTCAGCACCATTTCTCCCGGACTGTGCTTGGCCCAGGATAGAGCGGCCATCACTCCTCCCCGATTTAAAAACTCAATGAAGACAACGAGCAGCAGGGGCCAAACGAATAAGTGCAGCCGACGCGCTATAAAATGAATACCTTTCTGCATCACAGATCTCCCTGTTCATTCAATTTACAAACATTTTACATATGATTTGCTATGCCATTATACCATGTAGGACCGGGTCTCGATACCTAAAACCTTGTAACAAAATCGTTACAATTTGATAAAGAAATTGTGATTCTTATCACATGTGGGTGCTCACGCCGAGGGTAAGATGAAACCATGAAAAGCTTCATTGACAAAGGGGGATGCCGCTATGGCACAGCTCGCGCCTGCCAAGGAAAAGCAGGACGTTAAGCCCGCTCCGCAAAGCGGGGCGGACGAGAAGGAGCCGGAACTGAAAGGCGCTTTCGCATCGGTTATGATTCTGGGCGCGTTTATTCTGATTACCTGGTTCGGCGTGTTTGCTCTGTATCTTATAAGAAGTTAACGGGGCAAAGGCGCAAAAAGTTCCGCGAATCGGAAAAAAAGAGGGGAAATTACATGCATATTCATCGTTTGGAAAAAATTTGGATCGTTTTCGGCATCTCCATGCTGATCGTTTTCCTGTCCGTGATCGGCGTATCGGCGTTTGCGATGGGAATGAACCCGCCGACCGGCCATGCGCACACGATTGATCCGGCGAAGGTTGATTTGACGCCGCCGTTCGATCAGCCGGGCCTCAAAAAAGTCGGAGAGAACGAATACGAAGCCGTGATGACCGCCTTCGCGTTCGGCTACAAACCCGACAAGATGGAAATTCCCGCGGGAGCGACCGTGCATTTTATGATCACAAGCAAGGACGTTGTCCACGGGTTTGAAATCCCGGGCACAAATGTAAACATGATGGTGCTTCCGGGTGAAGTGAATCATCTTACGTATAAGTTCGACAAGCCGGGTTCTTACCTTGTGCTCTGCAACGAATACTGCGGCGGAGCCCACGAATGGATGAAAACGACGATTGTCGTTAACTAAACCCACCGGCAGAAAGGAAGTCGTTATGTATGAACGGAACCGAAACGCAGCCCGCGCGGCAAGCCTCCGTTTCTTTTAGTCCGAAAGACAGCAAGCTCGTTCTCGCTCACATTTTATTCGCTTTCGGCGCGCTTCTTCTCGGAGGCATCGCCGGAGTGCTGCAGGGCCTGGTCCGCGGAGGCATGGTCAAACTGCCCGCCGGGATCGGCTATTATCAGCTTCTGACGGCTCACGGCGTGCTCATGGCACTCATTTTTACAACCTTTTTCATTATCGGATTCCTGTATTCCGGTATTTCCAAAACGCTCGGAGGCGAGCTGCTGCCGCTCCCGCGGCGCCTCGGCTGGCTCGGATTCGGCCTGATGGCGGGCGGAACGGCGCTGGGAACGGTTTTTATCCTGCTCAATAAGGCGTCCGTGCTGTACACGTTCTATGCTCCCCTTAAAGCGTCGCCCTATTTTTACATCGCTTTGACTATGGTAGTCGTCGGAAGCTGGATGAGCGGCTTCGGCATCTTCATCAATTACCGCTTCTGGAAGCGGACGCATAAAGGACAGCTTTCGCCGTTGTTTTCCTTCATGGCGGTCATTACGATGCTGCTCTGGCAGGTGGCGACCATCGGCGTGGCGGCGGAAATTCTGCTTCAGCTGATTCCCTGGTCGTTCGGCTGGGTTGACACCGTAAACGTCCTGCTGAGCCGGACCTTGTTCTGGTACTTCGGCCATCCGCTCGTTTACTTCTGGCTGCTGCCCGCCTATATTTGCTGGTATACGATTATTCCGAAAGTGATCGGCGGCAAAATATTCAGCGATGCGCTTGCCCGGCTTTCGTTCATCTTGTTTCTGCTGTTCTCGATTCCGGTCGGATTCCACCATCAGCTGACGGAACCCGGAATCAGCTCGTTCTGGAAGTTTCTCCAGGTTATATTGACCTTCATGGTTATCGTGCCTTCGTTGATGACGGCGTTCTCGCTGTTCGCCACGTTTGAAACGACCGGCAGGGAAAAAGGGGCCAAAGGCCTGTTCGGCTGGTTTAAGTTCCTCCCCTGGAAAGACGTCCGCTTCTTCGCTCCGTTTATGGGTATGCTGGTCTTCATCCCGGCGGGAGCGGGCGGGATCATCAATGCCAGCAATCAGATGAACCAGGTCGTGCACAATACCCTCTGGGTAACGGGGCACTTTCATCTGACCGTCGCGACGAGCGTGGCGCTCACCTTCTTCGGGATTACGTATTGGCTCATCCCGTCGATCACCGGCCGGCAGCTGACGCCAAGACTGCACAAGCTGGGGATTTGGCAGACGATTCTGTGGTGCGTCGGCATGTTCTTCATGTCGGGCTCCATGCATACGGTCGGCCTGCTCGGCTCGCCCCGCCGCACCGCGTACACGACGTACGAGAACCATCCCGACACGGTGCTGTGGATGCCGTACCACGTTGCGATGGCGATCGGCGGCATGATTCTTTTCGTAGCCGTGGTGCTGATGATCTATAATGTCGTCGCGCTTATGCGTTCGCCTAAAGGCGAGACGGAATACCCGCTCGGCGAAGTGCGGGACGCATCGGAGCCGACTCCGAAGCTGTTCGAGCGCTGGGGACTCTGGCTCGGCGTTACCGCCGTCCTGATTCTAGTCGCGTATACGATACCGGTCGCCCAGATGATGGGCGGAGATACGCCGGGCTCGATCCCTTTTGTAACCTGGTAAAAATGAAAAATAACCGTCTGATGCAGATGCTGCGTCAGGCGGTTTTTTCTTGCCGTCTTTAAAAGGTAGAGGGTTCCCGAGATGGGCATAATAAAGAATAACTTTATAGCCGCTTTCAGAACGATTCCGACCCGGAAACCGCGGCACGCGCGAATACGCCGATTTCAAAAGAAAGGGGGGCATGGCCGTATGAACCTCATTACAGGAGAGCCTTACTGGCCGCATGTTCAACCGGAAACCGCCCGGTATCCGAAACTCGAAAGAGATACCGAATGCGAGATTCTTATCATCGGAGGGGGAATGTCCGGTGCGCTCGCGGCTTACAGGCTAATCCAGGAGGGATTCACTCCCGTGCTGGTGGACAGCCGGGATATCGCCGGAGGGAGTACGGCAGTCAACACGGGAATTGTCCATGTGTTCAACGATAAACCCTTGACGAGCTGCATCCATACATTCGGAGAAGAAAACGGCGTCGCTTTTTACAACTTGTGCGTAGAAGCGGTCCGGATCCTTGGGGAGATCTGCCGTGCGGAGAAGCTGGATACTCACTTTATGCAGAGGGATTCGCTGTACCTGGCTTCGGATGAGAAAGATGTGCCCATGCTTCTGGAGGAATACCGGACTTTGGTGAAATACGGTATTCAAGCCGAATATTTAACGCCCGGACGGATTGCGAATAAATTCTCATTTACAAAACCGGGAGCCATCCTTACCCCCGAAGGGAGCGCCATTAATCCCTATGCTTTTGTGCACGGCTTGATAGCGGCTTCGGCTGCCAAGGGGATGAAGGTGTATACGGGAACCGAAATCGTTTCCCGTGTGGATACCAAGGACGGGATCGTATTCACGACCCGGAACCGCTGCCGCATCCGTACTCGCCGGGCCGTCTACTCCACCGGACACGAAGCCCAGGAAATAAGAAGAAATCCGAACGCGAAGCTGCTCACCACCTACGCTCTCGTGACAAAACCACTTCAGGAAATAACGGGCTGGCATAAGGAATGTATGATCTGGGAGACGGCCCGCCCTTACCTGTATATGCGTACCACCGGAGACGGAAGGGTTATAATCGGGGGAGAGGATGAGAGACTAATGTCAGAAGAAGAGAGAGCCAAGCGACTGAGGGTAAAAAAAGACGTTTTGCTGCAAAAAGCGAAGGAACTTTTCCCTCATCTGGATCTTCAGGCGGAATACGCATGGGCGGGTATCTTCGGGGCGACTCATGACGGTTATCCGATGATCGGCACCCAGCCGGGTTTTCCGAACAGCCAGTTTTCCCTGGGGTACGGAGGGAACGGGATCGTGTACTCGGTTCTGGGGGCCGAGATCATCGCCGCCCGTGCAACAGGACGCCCTCATCCCGGAGAAGCATTATTCCGTTTTGATAGAAAGAGATCGGGCATAAATTAAAGTGCGGGTGCGGCATCGGCATCGGCATCGGCTGCTCCAAACGTAATCTTTTCTTAATCCTTAATAAATACAGGCACTTCAATGGCTCTACCCTTCCCATATTCGGCAAGGTCCGCCTCGTGAAAATACGAGGCGGGCTTTTTGTCTTATTTTGATGGAAACGAGAACAGGAATTGGTTTCCAGTTAGGACTTTTCCGGAATGGGGTAGTGAACGGTAAACAGTACAGACGACAAGGAGCCTTGAAACCATGGATCTGACTACAGGCAAACCACTATGGCCGCATATCGGCGGCGAAATCAAGCCGTATCCTCAATTAGAGAAAGATATCGCATGCGAAGTTCTTGTTATAGGAAGCGGAATGTCCGGGGCTATGAGTGCCTACATGCTTACTAAGGCCGGATTCGATACCGTACTTGTAGATTCAAGGGAAATCGCGGGCGGCAGCACGATGGCGAATACCGGCCTCATTCAATTTTTCAACGATAAAACCTTAACGAGCTGCATTCACACCTATGGGGAAGAGAATGGGGTGGCCTTCTATAAGCTTTGCGAGGAAGCGGTCCGCAAGTTGGGGCGGATTTGCGAAGAAGAAGGGATTGATGCCCAGTTTCAGCCCCGGGAATCTCTTTACCTGGCTTCCAATGAAGCGGATTTGCCGATGCTGGAGGAAGAGTACAGGACATTGAGCAGATACGGATTTAAAGTGAAATACTTGAATCCGGGCGATATAACGGATAAATTCCCCTTCACAAAACCCGGAGCTATCCTGGCATCCGGTGATGCGGCCATTAATCCGTACGCCTGCGTAAACGGGCTTATCGATGTCTCGGCTGCAAGAGGAATGAGGGTCTATGCCCGGACCGAAATCGATTCGCGGCTGGAGACGGAGGGCGGCTCGGTTTTTTATACGAAAGAACGGCGGCGGATACGGGCGAAGTATGCGGTCTATTCGACGGGATATGAAACCCAGGAAATGAAGCGCAACCGCAACGCCAAACTTCTCGCCTCTTATGCGATCGCATCTCAACCCCTGGGGGAATTTCCCGGATGGTACAAGGAATGTATGATTTGGGAGACGGCCCGCCCTTATTTATATATGCGGACAACGGCGGACGGACGGGTTATTGTCGGAGGTGAAGACGAGGACATGCTTTCCGGAGAGGAACGGATAAACCGACTTGCAGTCAAGAAGGATATTTTGCTGGACAAAGCGAGAGCCTTGTTTCCGGAGCTTGATCTTCAAGCGGAATTTGCTTGGGCGGCCGTATTCGGCGAAACTCATGACGGGTACCCGCTCATCGGGGCACAGGACGGATTTCCAAACAGTGTGTTCTCACTCGTATACGGCGGGAACGGAACGGTATACTCCGTGCTCGGCGCAGAGATGATTGTAAACCGGCTGAAAGGCTTAAAGCATCCGGGGGATCGGCTCTTCCGGTTCGACAGGCCCCGCCACACACCTCCTGCCAAACGGCTCCAGCATATCAGTCAGGAAAAAATATCCGCTTCCTAAAGAAAGAGACATTTTATGGCTTCCTCCCATCCTATATAATGAAAGAAGCTGTGCGCTTCGCACAGATTTTGCTTCAGGGAGAGGAGAACAAGCATGAAAGTCGCCGTAGTTGGCTGCGGAACAATGGGGACCGTTCACGGAACGGATTACAGTCTGCTGCCGGGAGTCGAATTAACCGGCGTATGCGATCTCGACCGGGAAACGGCCCGGGATCTTGCCGGACACTTGGAGACGATCGCGTACTTTTCTTTCGAGGACATGATGGCGGAGGCGGAGATCGATGCGGTAAGCATCGCGCTGCCGACCCACCTGCACAAAGAATACGTCATGAAAGCGGCGGATCTGGGCAAGCATGTGATCTGCGAAAAACCGATCGCCCTGACGCTGGAAGATGCCGAAGAGATGATATCTTACTGCCAAGAGAAGGGCGTGCGTCTGTTCATCGGCCATGTGGTCCGTTTCTTCCCGGAATATGCCGATCTCAAGCGCAAACTGGATTCAGGAGCGGCCGGAGAACCGGGAGTGGCTCATTTGAAGCGGGTAGGCTCGCATCCGGGAACCGCCAAGGACTGGTACAACGATTTTGACAAAAGTCACGGCGTCATCATGGACATGATGATTCACGATATCGACTTTGCCCGCTGGGCGTACGGCGAAGTGCGGGAAGTGTTCGCCCTCAACCGGCGCAGCGCCGACCAGGATTACGCTCTTGTGACCCTGCGTTTTGAAAGCGGCGCCATCGCGAACCTTGAAGGCCACTGGGGGTATCCGGGAGCCTTCTCGACAGCCGCCGAATTCGCCGGTAAATCCGGCATTATCCGGATGAACAGCGGGGATTCGAATTCCCTGAAGCTGCTGCGGAAGGGAGCGGCGAAGGCATCGGCAAGCAGGGTGCAGGTACCGAAAAGCCCGTCTTATCAAGACCCTTATTACTACGAGCTGGAGCATTTTATCACCTGCATCCGCGAAGACAAGGAGCCGCTCGTTACGGCGGAAGACGCGCTGCGCGCTCTCGAAATCGTGCTGGCCGCTCTCGAATCCGCTCGTACGGGACAGCCTGTCCGTCTGCCGCTAAAAGGAGGGATTGCCCATGCGTAAGCTCAAAATCGGAATGATCAGCTTTGCTCACGGCCACGCGTTTTCGTATTTTAACGCATTGAATGCCATGCCGGAGGTTGAGGTTGCCGGAATTGCCGACGAAGAGAAGGAACGTGTCGCCAAACTTACGGAAACTTACGGGATCTCCTACTACGGCACGGCGGAAGAGCTGCTGAAAACCGGCATAGATGCCGTTGTCATCTGCTCCGAGAATTCCCGCCACGCGGAACTGACGATTGCCGCCGCAAAAGCCGGGAAGCATATCCTGTGCGAGAAGCCGCTGGGCATCTCCACGGCTGAAATGGAAGAGATGATTGCGGTTTGCAAGGACAATGGCGTGCAGCTGATGACAGCGTTTCCGTGCCGTTACATACCGGCTGTCGTGCAGGCCAAAGAAGCTGTCGACCGCGGGGAAATCGGCGAGATTATCGCCATCAAGGGAACGAACCGCGGCAGCATGCCGGGCGGATGGTTCGTCGACAAGAAACTCTCCGGAGGAGGGGCCGTGTTCGACCATACGGTTCACGTGATGGACTTGATGCGCTGGTTCCTCGGCAGCGATGTCCGGGAAGTGTTCGCCTATGCGGATACCCGCTTCCACGACCTAGATATCGACGATGCCGGCATGGTGCACGTAAGGTTCGGGAACGGCGTCTTTGCCGTGCTGGATCCGAGCTGGTCCCGCAGCAAATCGTTCCCGACCTGGGGCGATGTAACGATGGAAATTACCGGGACGAAAGGGGTTATTTCCATCGATTCCTTCGCGCAGAAAAACGAAGTTTTCAGCGATGTTACCGGCAAGGCCCAATGGAGCTACTGGGGAGACGATATGGACGAATACATGCTCAGAGGATTCGTCGATGCTCTTCTCGGCGGGAAGCCCGTACCGGTCACCGGTGAAGACGGACTTAAAGCGGCGGCCGTCGGCCTGGCCGCGTACGAATCGGCGCGGGCGGGCAAGCCGGTCGTTCTGAGCTGATATTATTTTCATGGAATTCGGACCCTTGCGTTCCGGCGGATATCCTGCTTGATGCGGGAATCTGTCCGTTTCACAAGGTTTTTTTTTCGCCCCTTTCCCGTTCAAAGTTTTGTGAACACTTTCCGACACTAGTGTCTTATTGGGCGGGTTATTGTCCCTAAGACCTTGTAAACCCTCGGTCGGCTTGATATGATAAGGGCGTTGCTGCGTCTACAAGGAATACATATACGAACATGGAGGAATCGACATGTCAGACAAGTTGTTAAACATTTTTCACCAGTCGCATGCGGGATCGTGGGCATTCATCATCATCCTGTTTGTGGTAAGCGCCATTTTTTACCGTCAGAAAATTACTCCGATGCTCCTCAGATTGTTCTACCTGATTATGCTGGTTTCCGGAATCGGCATGCTGATCGGCTACGGCTTCCCGGTCAAGTACGTGGTGAAGGGAATTATCGCCATCGTTGTAATCGGGTTGATGGAAATGATTCTCGGCCGCATGAAAAGAGGGCAAGGCAAGGAATCTTCCACCAAGATTCTTTTTGTCGTCTGGGCGGTTCTGATCCTGATCGTCGTGCTTCTCGGCTACGGAATATTTTAAGTAAACGAAAAAGCGGTAGAACCGTCCCTGCCTGAATGGGGGACGGTTTTGTCCGTGTATCCGGTTAAGGAGAGAGATCATGTTAAAACCGATGCTGTTTCTGTTCTGGTCCACGATGTTGGGCGGGCTTGTTCTCGGTATTGCCGTCTGGGGAATCGGCAAGGCGATTTTCCCGGACTTTGTGTCCATGGACGTCGCGGTGAGCGGCGCAAGTGAATTTTCTATGATTATTATGGCGACACTTACCATGTGTCTGATCAGCGTGGTCGGATATTTCGCTTACCTGATGACCAACTACTACATGATCGGAATTCTCCGCAACCGCAAAGGCGCCTGGTCGGGCCTTCAGCTTTTCTTTATCGTTATGGCTATCGCGAACTTGTTTTTCCTGCGTTACCAAAGCTTTGCGGAAGGAAAGGAGAGCCTGGCGATGTATGCCGGCATTCCGGTTCTGATCGTCGCGGCGGCTTTGATCGTTTCGCAGGTGAAGGTGAAACTGACCAATGCTTCGGCCAGGATTCCGACGCTGTTTTTTATAATCGTGGTCACCTGCCTGGAGATGCTCCCGGCTTTCAGCATTAACGATCTGACTTCGCTGCTGTATGTATCGCTCGTCCTGCTTTCCTGCAACGCGTGGCAGATTCTTATTTTCCACAAGCTGACGAACACGAAGAAACACCAACAGATGAAAAAAGCTCAGGTCAAGAAAGCGTAATCCTGAGACAAGATACAAAGTACTTCCAAAGGGGCCGATCGTATGAACAAGCGTGTCGTGTTCATCATGCTGCTGATGTTTACCGTCTATCTCGGATTCGGATTGATCATTCCCGTCCTGCCCGAGCTGCTGCACGGGATACCGAACGGACAGACGCATTTGGGGTGGGTTCTTTCCATATACTCCGTCATGTCCTTCCTGGTCTCTCCTTTATGGGGAGGCTTATCGGATAAAATCGGCCGCAGACCCGTTCTGCTGACCGGAATTTTCGGCTTCATGATTTCCTTCGTTCTGCTCGCGCTGGCGGGAACGAATCTGCCGCTTCTTTATTTATCGCGGATATTGGGCGGTATCTGCTCGGGAGCGCTTAGCGGAGTCGCGCTGGCTTACGTGGCGGATATTACGACTCATGAGGAACGGACGAAATCGATGGGTTTCGTCGGAATGTCGATCGGGCTCGGTTTTATTTTCGGCCCGGCTATCGGAGGAACCTTGAGCGTGGTCAGTTTGTCACTCCCGTTCTGGGGAGCCGCGCTTTTGTCCGCGGGTATTTTCTGCGGCGGATTTTTGAAGCTTACAGAATCGCTGCCGGAAAACAGGGGACAGCAGGGGGACAAGCCGTCCCGCTGGTCTCTGCTGCGCGGAAAGCTCGGCTATTTGTATGTGATGACCTTCTTTGTCACCTTCTCGCTCGCCGGGCTGGAAGCGACTTTCCAGTATTTTCAGATCGCCCGTTTCGGCGTTACTCCGCTGCAAATCGGCCTGATGTTTATGTTCAGCGGATTTGCCGACGCGCTGGTACAGGGCGGACTCGTTAGAGTCATTGCCAAGAAAAAGAAGGAGAAGATCGCCATTCTTGGCGGGTTGTTCGCTTCGGCCGCAGGCTTCCTGCTCGTGCTCGGCTCCACAGGTTTCTGGTCGGCAACGCTGGCCCTGACCGTATTCAGCGCCGGCAACGCGATGATCCGGCCCTGCATCAACTCGCTGCTCACCCAGCGTACCCGGCACGGACAAGGGGTCACCACGGGTCTCAGCTCGTCCATGGACAGTCTGGGCCGCATCGCGGGACCGATTACGGGAACTTCGCTCTTCGGCATCCAGCACGGCCTTCCTTTCGCGGCCGGAGCCGTCGTATCGGTGCTGGCCAGCCTGCTGCTGCTCCGTTTCAGTCAGCTCGACCGCGAATCGGGGGAAGAACTGCAGGGAACCGCTTAGCATGCCTTTCTTCCCGGACCCGATGAACCCGCCGCAATCCGGCGGGTTTTTTCCGTTTCCGCGGGCGGGACGAACCCCACGGCAGGCGTCCTTGGTTGACGCGGCCCTTGAAACATTTTTACAATAGAAGCACGATACAGCAGGAACGGTATCAAAGAAGCCGTCATGTGCTTTACGGTCCGTTACCGGTTTATTAAAGGAGAAATAGATGAGCAAATCACTCGTACTGGCCGAAAAGCCGAGCGTGGCCAAAGAAATCGCCCGTGTGCTCGGCTGCGGTCAAAAGCATAAATCGTATTTCGAAGGTCCCACGCATGTGGTGACCTGGGCTCTTGGACATCTCGTGGGTCTTGCGGAGCCCGAAGACTATGATACCCGCTATCAAAAGTGGAATCTGGAAGATCTGCCGATTATTCCGGGCCGCATGAAGCTTAAAGTGCTGAAGGAAACGTCCCACCAGTTCCGAGCCATTGCGGATCTGGCTAAGCGCAAAGATTTGTCGGAGCTGATCATCGCGACGGACTCCGCCCGCGAAGGCGAGCTTGTCGCGCGCTGGATCATGGAAATGATCCGGTGGAACAAGCCCTTCCAGCGGCTGTGGATCTCTTCGCAGACCGATAAGGCGATCCGCGAAGGCTTCGCGAACCTGAAGCCCGGCAAACAGTACGACCGCCTGTTCCAGTCGGCGGTCTGCCGGGCCGAGGCCGATTGGCTGATCGGCCTGAACATCACCCGCGCGCTCACGAGCAAGTATGACGCGCAGCTATCGGCCGGACGCGTCCAGACACCGACGCTCGGAATGATCATGGACCGCGAGAAAGAAATCCGGAGCTTCCGGTCCGTGGAATACTGGACCGTGCAGGCGGATTTCGGCGCGTTCCGCGGGATATGGCGCCAGCGCTCGGGAGAGAGCCGCCTGTTCGAGCGCGAGCGCGTCGACGAGCTCGTGCAGTGCGTCTCGGGCAAGAGCGGCAAGGTCGTCTCCGTCAAGAAGACCGAGAAGACGGAGCCTCAGCCGCTCGCCTACGACTTGACGGAGCTCCAGCGGGATGCGAACCGCCGGTTCGGCTTCTCGGCGAAGCATACGCTTTCGACGCTCCAGCGGCTCTACGAGCAGCATAAGCTCGTGACGTACCCGCGGACGGATTCGCGGTACCTCACGAGCGATATGACGGGCACGTTCAAGGAGCGGCTCCAGTCCGTAGCCGTCGGACCGTACGCGCCGCTTGCGAAGCCGCTCATGAAGGGCCCGCTGCCCGTGTCGAAGCGGATTGTGGACGATTCGAAAGTGTCCGATCACCACGCGATCATACCGACGGACGAATATGTGAATCTTTCCGCTCTCTCGACAGACGAGAGAAAGCTCTACGACCTTATCGTCCGCCGTTTTCTCGCGCTGTTCTATCCGGCCGCCCGATATGAGACGACCTCGATGGTCGTCGAAGTGGCCGGCGAGCCGTTTCATGTCGCAGGCCGCGTCGTGAAGGATGCGGGCTGGCGGAGCGTATACGGCACGGGAACCGCCGCGGACTCCGGAGACGGCGACGAGGAGGACGGCAGTGAGGGCGCTGACCGCGCGGATCTGCAGGAGCTTCCCGCGATGTCCGCCGGAGACAGTGCCGGAGCGGTCCGCTGCAAGGTCGGCACGCACCGGACCCAGCCGCCGAAGCGGCATACGGAGGCGACACTCCTGACGCAGATGGAGAAGCACCATCTCGGTACGCCTGCGACCCGGGCGGAAATTATCGAGAAGCTCGTCAGCTCCGATACGATCGAACGCGAAGGCGGGTCCCTCCACCCGACAGGCAAAGGAACGCAGCTCATTGAGCTGGTTGCCGAAGAGCTGCGTTCTCCCGAGCTGACGGCGAAGTGGGAACAGGAGCTTGAAGATATCGCACGGGGGAAGGGCCGCACCGAAACGTTCCTCAGCGGAATCCGCGATATGACCAAGCAGCTTGTAACCGGCGTAAGAACAAGCCAGACGGAATACAAGCCTCACAACCTGACGAACAGCCGGTGTCCCGAATGCGGGGAAAGGTTAATGGAGCGGAAAAGCAAGCGCGGCAAAATGCTCGTGTGCGCAAACCGCGAATGCGAATACCGCCGCTCCGCGGAGAAGCAGCTCGTTAACCGCCGCTGCCCACAGTGTCATAAGAAAATGGAGCTGAAAACCGGCAAAGCGGGCAAATATGTCCAGTGTCTCCCGTGCAATGTAGTCGAAGTGCTGGGAGAAAGCACGGGGAAAGTCGCCAAGCATCAGCAGCAGAAGCTCGTCAAGCAGTACAGCAAGCAAGAAGATTTAGGATCGAGCCTCGGGGATGCTCTTAAGGCGGCTTTAGCCAAAAAAGACGATTAACATCCAACGCGGACGAATTCCAGGCACGTGTTGCGAAGCGGCACGGTAGTCGATTGCGTCACGCGGTATTAACCCAAAAGGCGGGAGTGAACTCCTGCCTTTTTCACAACCCCTTATTTAGAATTATTATAATTAAGTATTGATTTTAAATAAGGGCGGTGGTAAACTAAATGTACGGCAATAAAAGAAGAAAAAATGCACCCTATTGAGTATCATCCGAGGAGGAAACTAACCATGAAAACTGTGACTCAAGCGAAAACTCTGACCCAATTAAATCAACTGGCCGCCGACTGGACGGTCCTTTCCATGAAACTGCGCAACTTCCACTGGTACGTCAGCGGGCCTCATTTCTTTACGCTTCACGAGAAATTCGAGGAGTTTTACAATGAAGCGGCTCAGTATATCGACGAGATCGCCGAGCGGGTGCTTGCGCTTAGAGGCAAACCGGTTGCGACGCTGGCCGAGGTTTTAAAGCTGGCCCGTCTCCAGGAAGCCGGGGGCTCGGAAACCGCTGAGCAGATGGCAGAAGCCGTGCTCGCCGACTTTGAGCGGCTCATCGGTTTCCTGCAGGAAGGCATCGCGGCCGCCGAAGAAGAAAGCGACGAGCCGACGGCCGATATGCTGACGGAACTGCAGGCAACGCTGCAGAAACACGTTTGGATGCTGGGCGCCTTCCTGGGCCGCGTATAAATTATTCTTAATAAAGGCAGGTTCCCGCGGAACCTGTCTTTTTGGCGCACTTCCTACTTTAGTCCCGTCGACCGTCTGGAAGATTGTGCTATACTGATAGATGGCGGCTGCTAGAAAGCGGCTGCTAGTTTCTCCAACTATTTCTATATTGAGGTGACCCCATGAAAAAACGTCTGCCTGTCTGGCAATCCGCCGTGATTGCTTCCATGCTTCTCGCCGGTGCCCTGCCTGCGGGAGCTTCCGCGGATACACCGGCAGCCGGATCCGTTTCCGCTGCCGATACGAAACAGGGAGCTGTTCTTGCCCCGCTGCGTCTCGTAAGCGAAACGGCCGGTGCAAAGGTAGCCTGGAACAATGAAGAACGAACCGTAACCTTGTCGCTTGGGAGCGATACGATCACGCTCACGATCGGAAAATCTACGGCCTTGATCAACGAAAAAGAAGTCGATTTGGGGGCTGCGGTCCAAATCAAGGACGATAAAACGTTCGTTCCTCTCAAGTTTTTAACGGAGGCTTTGCACACTGCTGTCTCCTGGGATCCGCAATCCGGCAAGCTCATTATCCCGAAAGGGGATTTGAAGGCCGCCGCAAGCGCCTTCGCTAGCCACTGGCTGCAGGGGGAGAGCGAGAGCGCGGTTTCGTATTTTAACGATGATCTCAAAAAATCCCTCAACGCCAATCAGCTTCACTACATATCGCAGTACTACACAAATATGTACGGACAGATAACCGGGCAGCTTGAGTCCGGGAAGTCAAGCAATTCCGTTCATGAAAATGTGTATCTGACCTATGAAACGCAGAGCACCTTGCCGTTCCAGATGACGGTCCGGTTCGACAAGCAGGAACGTATCGACGATTTGTACATACCGCCCTACTATTCTCCGGATACATACCGGAAGCCGTCTTACGACGATTCCAGCGCTTATGTTGAAAAAGAAGTGAAGCTCGGCGAAGGCAAGCTCACACTTCCGGGAACCCTTACACTGCCCGCTAAACCGGGCCCGCATCCGGTCGTCGTCCTCGTTCACGGCTCGGGCGCCAACGATCGCAACGAGTCGATCGGCGGTTCCAAGCTGTTCCGGGATTTGGCGGTCGGTCTGGCGGCCGAAGGAATCGCCACTCTCCGTTACGAGAAAGTGACGCGGGAGCATCCTTTCAAATCGGCGACGCCGACCTTTACCGTACAGGATGAGACTGTAGCGGATGCCGTATACGCGGTGAATCAGCTGGCGAAGACGGCGGATATCGATCCCCAGCGCATTTTCGTAGCGGGTCACAGCCAGGGAGGAATGGTCGTTCCGCGCATTATCGACGGAGTTAAGGACGTGAAGCTGGCGGGTGCCGTCGTAATGGCCGGACCGACGAATTCCATCGAAGACGTCGTGCTGGAGCAGTCCAAGTACCAGCTGGAAGTGAGCCGTGAACGCGGTCTCGATACGAGCATGCTGGAGCAGCAGATCGCTTTCTGGGAGCAGCAGATTAAGCTGATCAAAGACCCGCAGTATTCCGTAAATAATCTGCCGAAGGATCTGGCGCTGAGCAATGCCTACTGGTGGATGGATTTCCGCAATTATTCCGCTTCCGAAATCGCCAAAAAACAGGACAAGCCGATGCTTATCCTTCAGGGAGATAACGATGCCCAGGTGCTTTCTTATCATCTCGACAAATGGAAAGAAGCCCTCAAAGACCGTTCGAACGTAGAATACAAGCTGTATCCGAAGCTGAACCACGTATTTGCCGAGGTTGAAGAAAAATCGACCGGTTCGGAATATAACGAGCCGGCGAACACACCGGTTTCCGTTGTTAAAGATATCGCCGACTGGGTGAAGAAAACGAAGTAAGGAATTAGAATGAAAAAAGCCTGCACGGAAGGGAGATTTCCTTTCCGTGCAGGCTTTTTTGCGTGAATAGACGGTTTGGCGGCTTGGTTGGAGGCCGATTTCAGCGGATTGCTCAGCGGCTTGCAAGGGTTTTGGGATTGCAGGCGCTTGCACGTCTCGATCCGCTATCCTTGCACCATGCGGCAGACCGGTAGGGCCGTCGCAAACACACTCACCATCAGAGCTTCAGTCCGCCCATCCTGTTCAGCCTCTCGTTGGTTTCCCGGACCAGTTCTTCGATGAGCTGCGCGGCTCCTACGCGTCTGGCGAGAGAGGAGGCTTGGCCCGCCCACATGGCCATATAAGCCGAATTGCCCGCTTTGGCGGCGTTCCGTCTAATGCCTTGGGTGAGAGCATTCTGGGCGGGGTAGGAGGGGAGCCGGCTGTCCAAAGGGCGCAGCTCATCCAGCAGGGGCGTCCGGATGCCGCGGGCATGCTTGCCGGACACCGCCCGCGTGAGCACGGTGGACTCGTCGCTTGCGGCGAGCACGGCTTCCTTATGGACGGCGTGAGCGCCGCTTTCCGCGCACGTCAGGAAAGCCGTGCCAAGCTGAACGGCTTCCGCCCCGAGGGCCAGCGCGGCGGCTATGCCGCGGCCGTCCATGATTCCGCCGGCGGCGATGACCGGCACACGGACGCGGTCCGCGATCTGGGGCACGAGAGCCATCGTGCCGACGAGCGGCGGCTCGCCGTCGTTCTCGCCGGGAAACGTGCCGCGGTGGCCGCCGGCTTCGCCGCCCTGGGCGACGATCGCGTCGACCCCGGCTTCTTCCAGCGCGGCGGCTTCCCGAACGGTGGTCGCCGTGCCGACGGTCCGGATGCCAAGACGCGCGCATTCCGCGAAAGTCGCCGCATCCGGCACGTCGAATGTGGAGCTGAATACCGGGACCCGTTCCTCCAGGAGGACGGCGAGCTGTTCCCGGTACGATTCGCTCCACACGGCGGGAGGCCGTTCTTCGCGGGTGCCCGTCTTCTCCCGCAGAGGAGCCAGCAGCCGCCACGCTTCGTCGGCTTTTTGCCGCTGTTCCTGTTCATGAGGGCCTTGCCCGGGTTCGGGCAGGATGAACAGGTTTACGGCAAAAGGGCGGCTCGTCCGGCGGCGGATTTCGCGGACGGCGGAGGATATCTGCTCCGGCGTCATGTAGCCGGCGCCGAGCGTCCCGAGGCCGCCGGCTTCGGATACGGCGGCTACGAGCGCCGGCGTCGTGCTTCCGCCGGCCATTCCGGCCTGGATAAGGGGATAGCGGATTCGGAAAAGGTCGCAAATGCGATTGGAATGATTCATGTTCGGAAGCCTCGCTTTCTGAACTGTTTTTTTGCGGTATGCCTGACGGCTGAATGCTGAATGCTGATTGGCTGCCGGGGGTCTTTTTAAGAATAAGTTCGATTGTACGGTAAATCCCGGCCTGTTGTCCGATTTTCAAGCGGATAGTTTAAGTATACCTCGGTTGGAACAATTTTGCCGTCGTGGGGGCGAGCAAGCAAATACCTATCGCGCGTGGTATACTAGTCCTATTGCAGATGTTTATCAACCAGAGGAGTGATCCCGATGAAGGCGGTACAGATCAAACAATATGGCGGACCGGAAGAGCTGTATATCGGGGAAAGGCCTGACCCCGTTGCGGGCGAAGGCGAACTGCTTATTCAAGTGAAGGCGGCGGGTCTCAACCGTGCGGATCTGATGCAGCGTGAAGGCAAATACCCGGCGGTTCCCGGGGAATCGGACATACTCGGCCTGGAAATGGCAGGCGTTGTTATAGGTGTAGGAAGCGGCGTTACCGGCTGGAGAGAAGGGGAGCGCGTCTGTGCGCTTCTGCCCGGGGGCGGCTATGCGGAGAGAGTAACCGTTCCCGCGGGCATGGCGATGCGGCTGCCGGCTAATCTCAGCTATGCGGAAGGAGCCGCTATTCCAGAGGCATTCCTTACGGCTTATCTGAATCTCGTTAAACTGGGGGGAATGACGGAAGGGGACTATGTGCTCATTCATGCCGGCGCCAGCGGCGTCGGTTCGGCGGCGATCCAGCTTGCCCGGGAATTCGGGGCCCATGTTCTGGTGACCGCGGGTTCGAGCGAGAAGCTTGAGTTTTGCCGGGAACTCGGCGCGGAATACGGCTGGAACTACCGGGAAGGCTCCTTCCTCCCTTGGCTTAGGGAGGCAACAGGCGGCCACGGGAGCGACATCGTGCTCGACCTTGTTGGCGCCCCGTATTTTACGGACCATCTGGCCGGTGCGGCCGTAGGAGGACGTATCGTCCTGGTGGGCATGACGGGCGGTTCCGAAGTTCCGATGGAGAGCTTTGATCTCAATCCTCTGCTGATGAAACGGATTTCCATCATCGGGTCTACCCTGCGCAGCCGCAGCCGCGAGGACAAAATCCGGCTGACCCAGCAGTTTTGGCAGCAGGCAGGTCACGGCTTTGCGGACGGTGCCCTCCAGCCGGTCGTAGACCGGATTTTCCCGTGGAGCCGCGTGCGTGAAGCCCACCAGTGGATGGAAGCGAACCGGAACAAGGGGAAAGTGATTCTGGATATTACGGCGGATGCGGAATAGATTTCTATACGTAAATGGAATAAAAAGAAAAGAGCTGATTAATCAGCTCTTTTTCTTTTATTCATAAAAGACTTTGAAGAACCCTAACGTTATATTAATTTCCAAATAATAATTCATAATAAAATTTATTAATGACATAAATATAGTTCTATAGTATCATATTAATGGAAAATAAAAAAACTTTGGAGGAAAAGAAATGAAGATAAGTAAAATGAAGATAATATTGATCTTTTTTGCTTTTTTATTTATTTCCGGTATGATGAGTCATCGTGCAGAAGCGGCTAGCCCATATACAGGAGGATTGTTAGATGGTGTGTCCCTACAAACGAGCACAACCGTCGGGCAGCCGACGGGAACAGTAGTAAAAGAAATCACGGATGGGGATGCGACCACAAGAACGGTGCTTCGTGCTCCCACAATGTTCTGGCATACCTTTTCCACGCCTCAACAAGTCAATGCTGTAATTTTTAAAGCTGGCTCATTAGGCGGTGTCATTGATTTTTACGATTCTAACAACAATTTAATATACAGTTATAAGCTTGTTACATTGGATGGGGTTGAGACTCTCCCCCAACCAGTCCAAAACGTATCTACTGTTGTTTTGAAACACAGGGATGTTTTTGCATACGAATGGAACCTGTTTGTAAATCCGACGGCCGCTCCTCTGCCTACAACCATAAATTGGATTCAGGGCGGCGACAAAACGGTGGATCTGAATTGGAATTCTACCGGCGCTAAATCCTACAAAGTTAAACGTTCTGTATCACCTGGAGGTCCTTACGCGCTCCTTGCTTCCGATCTTACTTCGACAACCTACACGGATACGACTGTAACCAATGGAGTAACTTACTATTATGTAGTTACAGCCGTCAATGAGGCAGGTGAAAGTGTTCCTTCTCAGGAAAAATCAATTAAGCCGGAGGCGACTAAGTATACCGGTGGATTGCTGGATCGTTTATGGCTAAAGACAGGTCCGGCTGTAAACAATCCCACAGGAACCGAGCGGGTTATGACGGATAACGATGCCGCGACACGTTATTTACTAACACCTGGGATTCTTGTCTGGCATACCTTTCAATCCCCCAAAGAAATCAATTCCGTTCTCATCCAAGGAACGGGAGGGGTAACCGTCGAATTCTATGACGCAAATGACAACTTATTGTCCTCTTACACGCCTATCACACTAGACGGAGTGGAATCTTTACCGACACCCGTGAAAAACGTCACAACTGCTCTTTTGAAAAAAAGCACAAATGCTTTCGTGAATGAGTGGAACCTGTTTGAAAGCCCATCCGCAAAGCCCCTTCCAACGGTCATTAACTGGATTCAAGCCGGTGACCGGACTGTAGATTTGTACTGGGATTCCAAGGGCGCTAAAAGTTATAATGTAAAACGTTCCGTAACAAAGGGTGGACCTTACGCTCTCATTGCCAATACAAAGGAACTTTTCTTCACAGATACAACCGTAACGAACGGAACGACTTATTATTATGTAGTGACCTCTGTCAATGAAGCAGGAGAGAGCGCGCCCTCTCCGGAAAAAGAAATCAAACCGGAAGCAACCAAGTACACGGGAGGCTTGTTGGATCGTAAGATATTGAAAACGGGTTCAGCGATTTCCAATCCTACGGGTGCGGAACGAATTATGACCGATAATAATACCGCCACTCAGTTTGTGCTGAGAGGAATGGCTTGGTACAATTTCGATACTCCAAAAAATATCGAATCCGTTATTGTAAACGGAACTTCGGGAGCTATCGTTGAATTTTACGATACTAACAGCAATTTGCTTTTCAGCTACACTCCCGTTCAAAATGATATAGTAGAAACTTTAGCTGCTCCAGTAAAAAATGTAAGCGTGGTCGTCCTGAAACACAGCAATGGTTTTGTTAAAGAATGGAACGTTTTCGGCAAAGGCGTCGAGCCGCCGGTTGCAGCTCCGCTTAACCTGACAGCCGCAGGCGGGGACAAGAAAGTTACGCTTGCCTGGAACAGCGTGAACAACGCGACTAGCTACAACGTAAAACGCAGCACGACTGCGGGCGGACCGTATGTTACCGTCGGTTCGGTTACGGGTGCGACTTATAGCTACACCGATACAAATGTCGTCAACGGCACGACTTACTACTATGTAGTAACGGCGGTAGCCGCAGCTGGAGAGAGCGCGCCGTCCAACGAAGCGTCCGCTACTCCTAAAGCGGGAGACGTAGTCATTCCGCCGGTGGAAGAATCCGGTGACAGCGCTATTCTCGTCATCACGCTTAACAACGGAACCGAGAAAGAGTACGACCTTTCCATGAACGAGGTTAACGCGTTTATTGCCTGGTACGAAGGCCGCGCGGCGGGCAAAGGCCCGGTTATGTTCGCGATCGACAAGCACGAGAACAACAAGGGACCGTTTAAAAACCGTAAGGATTACATCCTGTACGACAAAATCATCACGTTCGAAGTGAACGCCTACGATAACGGTAAAGGCGAAACCACGCCTCCTGTTAACCCGGAAGATCCCAGTAATTATTAATCGGACCTCCGGCGGAAAAAGATAAGCTCTCACGGCAAAAGGCCCTTGATCAGATAAAACCGATCAAGGGCTTCTTGTTTACTTCGTGCGTTGTTCCTTATTCGCTAACAGCGTCTCATAACGGTCACTGGCCCTCATTCCGTATCGGGAAAATAAGGCTGGAGACAACCCGCTTGTTCACGGAGCCGTCTCGGGCGCGGGAGGCTTGTACAATTCGCTGAGCTTTACAAAGGACAGCGTATCCTTCAGCCTCGGCACTGTATCCCGCAGGGCGGAAGCCGTTATTTCCCCCTTGGCTCCGACATGGCCGATGGCGATGCAGGGCTGGTGCGCCTTGGAGTGGGCGCCGATCAGTTGAATCTGCTGGGTTACTTTGCTTTTCGTATGGATATCATCCAGAAAAAGATGGTTTTCCAGACAAAGAACACCGGCTTTTTTTGCCTCGCGGCAGGCGATGCTGCGGTAATTCGTGTGGCTGTCCAGAAAGAAAAGTCCTCTTTCGTGCAGCACTTCCATCACAAGCCGCATCACGCGCTCATCGGCCGTCGCCTTGGAGCCCATATGGTTGTTCACTCCGATAGCGTGCGGAATGTCGTCAATGGCGGCGTTAACCCGCTTGCGTACTTCGTCGTCGCTCAGATCGGTGGATATCACACCGGGGCCGAGCCAGCTCTTGCGGCCGCTGCGCGGCTCCATCGGAAGATGGACGATCACGTCGTGGCCTTTGCCGAAAGCTTTCTCGGCATCGCTGTGCGAGGAAGGAAGAAACGGCATAACGGCGGCCGTAATCGGGAAAGGCAAATCCAGAATCTCATCGGTGCCTTTCATGTTATTGCCGAGGTCGTCAATGATGATGGCGGCTTTTCGGACGGTGGCGGCCGCAGGCTCGTCACGGCGGGCCGCCGTTAACTCTGGGGGTCCCGTAAACAGGGACGCGCCTGCCAAAACGGACGCAGCGAACAGTCTGCAGAACCGGTAGCGGATACCAGGCATAATCGTATTCCTCCCGGCGATAGTTTTTTAATGTTCTGTTTTTAATATGGGAATGCCTGACGAAAGTTATGCGGGGAGCTCAAAAAGGAGGCTGCTGCGGGACGGAAAATGGTATAAATTCCAAGCCGCGGCGAATAGCATGGAGTAAATCCTCAAAAAGTGCGAAAGGGGTGTCACAATCCGGACGATGCTCCGGTTCGCGCCTTCATGCTGGCTATCCCTGGCTTTGACTTCAAAAACCGCGAGACGCTATACTGTAAAGTAGGAAAGACTCAAATCTTTTTTGATCTTTCATTTTTCAACTTAAAAGGAGGTGTACCTGTCTGCTTCCATGAGGCGGATAGGGATTAATTGGATAGTGACCCTTTACCAGTGTTATTGAACTTTGTACTGATTGTGGTTCTCGTTCTACTGAACGGATTTTTTGTGGCGGCGGAATTTGCGATGGTGAAAGTGCGCGCAAGCCGTATCGATGCGCTCGCCCTAGAAGGGAATGTGAAAGCGCGCTTCGCCGGCAAAATCGTTCAGAACATGAATGCGTATTTATCCGCCTGCCAGCTCGGCATTACACTGACGTCTTTGGCGCTCGGTTGGATCGGCGAGCCGACGGTGGCGTATGTACTTGAACCGCTATTGGTCAACATTGGTGTACCACCTGTTATTATTCACACCATTTCTTTTATCGTCGCATTCTCGGTTATTACGGCGTTTCACATTATTATCGGGGAGCAGTTTCCCAAAACGTATGCGATCCGCAAATCGGAAGAAGTGACTCTTTGGGTTGCCGGACCTGTGCTGATTTTCTACAAAATCATGTATCCTTTCATCTGGATGCTGAACGGAACATCCAATTGGCTGCTCCGCAAATCCGGTATTGAACCCGAGGGCGACCACGATACGGTTCATACGGAGGACGAGATCCGCCTGCTGATGAAAGAAAGCCACAGGAACGGGCTGATCAACAATACGGAGCTTACCCTGGTGGATAATATTTTTGAATTCACGGAAACGAACGCACGCGAAATTATGATTCCGCGTACGGAAATGGTGTGCCTGCATGCCGCCCATTCCTTCGAGGAAAACAAGGAAATGGCCATCCAGGAGCTTTACACGCGTTATCCGGTTTGCGACCCGGACAAAGATAACATTATCGGATTTGTCCATATCAAGGATTTACTAAAAGCAAGCGACCAGCTTGACGATATACGCAAGATTATACGCCCCCTCATGACGGTGCCGGAATCGATGCCGATCAGCACGCTGCTGAAGCTGATGCAGAAACGCAAAACGGAAGTGGCGCTGCTGATCGACGAATACGGGGGCACGTCGGGGCTTGTAACGGTTGAAGACATTCTGGAAGAAATCGTCGGAGAGCTTCAGGACGAATTTGACCATGAACGTCCCGTTATGGAGAAGAAAGACGAATTTACGTACTCGATCGACGGCATGATGCTTATCGAAGAAGTGAACGATCATTTCGGTACGGAAATCGAAACGGAGCATTACGACACGATCGGCGGCTGGATTTACTCCCAGGTGGAAATTCCGCCTAAGAAAAATCAGCGCATTCATCTCGGCCCGCTTCAGTTTATTATCGACGAAGTGGAGCATATGCGGATCGTGCGGCTTATCGTACGCAAAGAACGTCCCGAAGAAGAAGCGCTTCTTCAGCAGGTCGTCTCCTGATCAAACATAAGAAACGCCGCGGATCCGCGGCGTTTCTTGTGTTTTTTTTCGATTGTGAAGACGGTAAAACCCTGATTAACCTGCTTAGAATGTAGCGAGAATGATAACCAGCAGGATGTAAAGAACCAGAATCACCGCTGTGCTCGTGTACCAACCGCCACCGATACCGCCTGTTCCGTAACCCGACATATAAACGCCTCCCCGAGTGTGTTAGTTTGCTTTGGTTTACACAATATTCTATGAAGGGCGGGGGCGGTTGTCATGGACGTATGCCCGGATAGCGCAAAATTTAAAGGGAAGCCGTTTTCCTTATTGTGAGCGTTGTTGAAACAAAGTGCAGGCGGCAGACGGGCCGGCACGGGGCCCTAACGTTATCGCCATTCTGACCGTGGCTTGCCCATACGAGCTAATTCCGGTCCTCGCTTACGCGCTTCATTAAGTCCAGCAGAGCTTCGGGAGGTCTTGCTCCGGAGAAGCCCGCTTTTTTATTGAGGATGAAAAAGGGAACGCCGTTTATGTTCAGCCGTTTAGCGAGTGCATAATCGGCCCGTACGCTGTTTTCGACGTCTTCGTGATAAAGGCGCTTGGAGATTTCGGCGGGGGTTAAACCGCATTCTCCGGCAACCCGCAGCAGTACGGACTCCTTGCCGATATCAAGGCCCTCTTCGAAATAAGCCCGGTATATACGGTCGAGAACGCGCGATTTAGAGCTCTCCGGTACGGCGGCGATCAGACGGTGAGAAAGCCGGGTATCGGGCATCGTCGTAATCCGGTCGAAGCGGAAAGGGACGCCTGCCTGCCTGCCGGCACGGGTGACCCCGTCCAGTAAAGCCTGCAGCTTTTCCCCGCCGGGGTCCTGCAGCTTCCGGTTCATCGCTTCCGCAAAAGGGACGCCCTGAGGCGGGATAGACGGGTCGAGGCGGAAGGCCCGGAAGCGGACAGTGACTTGTTCGCCTTTCCATAAACCGAGAGCTTCCGCCAGATAGGACTTGCCGATCCGGCACCAGGGACAGACGGTATCTTGAAAAACATCGATAATCAATAGAGTCAGCTCCTTCCGTCCTGGGATCTTACCATGCGCTTATCGAAATAATGCCATACTCATTATAGTATACTTCCTGCGGGAAACCGAAACGCCCCGTTCTGCCAAAAACCGGAATACTGTTTGAGACAGGGAGAAAACGGCTAAAAAACCTGATGGAGTTTTCAATCCAGCCGAAAGGGAGCGATCTTAAGGTGGCAGATAAAAAAGACAAAGACAAAACCAAGCGGGGCGAACCGATCATCGGACAAATCGACCGTACGCTCGTTCCGGATAAAGCTGTTGCGCTGTGGCATCTGGGTCAGGAGGGAATGGCTTTCAAAGCGGCGGGAATCATCGGCTATGTGGATCCGTATTTGAGCAATTACATAGATGACGAATTCGGCAATTCGCCGCGCAAATTCGAAACGCCTCTTTCTCCGGAGCTCATCGGGCATGCGGATCTCGTCCTGATCACGCACGATCACCCCGATCATCTCGATCCCGTCTCCGTACGCGCGATAGCTATCGCATCTCCGCAAGCGTCGTGGATCTGTCCGGCTCCGGTGGTTCCGCAATTGACGGAACTCGGCATAGCTCCGGATGCGGTTATCGGGGCCCGGGCGGGGCAAATGATCGATTTCCGGGATATGCGGATTACGCCGGTGGCCGGTAAGCATGAAGACTTCGAAACGGACGAGAACGGGGACCACAAGTATCTCGGTTATGTTCTGGAGCTTAACGGAGTTACGCTGTACCATGCGGGGGATACGGTCGGGTACGCGGGTCTGCTGGAGACGCTTCGGCCGCATCGGATCGATATCGCCTGCCTGCCTATTAACGGCCGGGATATCAAGAGATATGAAGCGAATCTCATGGGCAATATGAACTTCCGCGAAGCGGCGGATCTGGGAGTCGGAATCGGAGCGGACTTGATTGTTCCCATGCACTACGACCTTTTCGCGTTCAATACGGAAAATCCGGCCTATTTTGTCGACTACGTTCATCACACCTATCCGCATCAAAAGTTCAAGCTGTTTGTTCCGGGAGAGCGGCTCATTTATTACGCGGACGATGAAATGAAAGAGATCGGCGGGAGAAGCGAGGGTTAATATTCCCTTAGGGGCACCCGGACCGTTGGATACCGACATCCGGTTCGTCCCATCCGTCGTTCAGCGCCGGCTTAACGGTTGAACTAGGCTTCCTGTATGCCGCCGAAAGCATTTCAAACCGAAGTGTACCTGCGAGCGTGAGCGGCAAGGCCGGCTAAGTTACCGGAGGGAGAGGTCGTATCCTATCGGCGGCCTGTAAGCGGGACCTTCGGCCTGCTCTCTTATTGACGCTGCTGTTCTTATAAGGCATTATTAAGAGATATGATGCAGCTTGGAGGGACCGCAGTGAAAGCCGAAGAAATTATACAGGCCATGTCCGAACAAGGAATGCGGATAACCGATCAAAGACGCACGCTGGCGGAATTGTTCGCCAAGTCCGAAGGGTATGTGACACCGAAAGCCGTGTATGAAAGCATGGGAAAAACATACGGCGGCCTTAGTTTTGATACGGTATACCGCAATTTGAGAATCATGCACGACATGGGCGTCCTGGAACAGTTTGTATTCGAAGACGGGATTAAATTCCGTGCACGCTGTTCGGAAATGGACCATCATCATCATCTGATCTGCTTGCAGTGCGAGAAAACGATCCCGTTCGTTTTTTGTCCCATGGACGAGGTGAAGGGATTGCCGGAAGACTTCAAGGCGGTCAAACATAAATTCGAAATTTACGGATACTGCAAAGAATGCCAGAAATGAAAAAGGTGCTTCAGGCACCCATTCATGCCTACCGTAAATATTTATCTCCGCTCAAACCGCCTACATGCCGGTTCTATCCGACCTGTTCCCAGTATGCGCTGGAGGCGATAGAGCGGCACGGGCCGCTGTACGGATCGTGGCTGGCGGCCAAGCGGATCTGCCGCTGCCACCCGTTTCATCCCGGCGGGGTTGATCCGGTTCCGCCGCCGCGGAAGGAAGGGCGAAATACCGGTTGACACAATTTGCGGGATTCGCTATATTGTTGGTTAAACCTGCCTTTTGGCGGGAACAATGGAATCAAAACGATCCTTTTATGAATAAACATGTTCGATGAACGGATGAGTACGGGAGGAAGCTGCTGCAGAGAGCCGGGTCAGGTGAAAGCCGGTGCTGTCGGAACCCCGGAGTATGGTCCCGGAGAACATGCCTTCGAGCGGCCCCGGTGTGGAAGGAGTGTGCTTCCGCAGTCAGGGCGTAAGGGGGCATCGCTTGTCCGGCGTTAACGGACAGAGCCGCCGGGAAGCCGGCGGCTGCCGAGCTTCGCCCTCGCAAGAGGCGGAGGAATCTGGGTGGTACCGCGTGAGCACAGCTCTCGTCCCTTTGTTGGACGGGGGCTTTTTGTGGTTTTCCGCTTCCGTCTCTTGTTTCATAGACAAATCAGAACATTAACGAAGAAAGAGGATGGGTAACATGGACAACAACCGTAAAACCTTTTATCTGACGACACCGATCTATTACCCCAGCGACAAGCTTCATATCGGGCATGCCTACACGACGGTGGCGGGAGACGCCATGGCGCGCTACAAGCGGCTGCGGGGTTACGATGTCATGTATTTGACGGGCACGGACGAGCACGGACAGAAAATCGAGCGCAAGGCGAAGGAAAAAGGGCAGACCCCTCAGGCATTCGTGGACGAAATCGTCGACGGCATTAAATCTTTGTGGAGCCGGCTCGATATTTCTTACGACGATTTTATCCGCACGACGGACCAGCGGCATAAAGACACCGTCCAGAAAATTTTCGACCGTTTGACTCAGCAGGGAGATATTTACCTGGATACTTACGAAGGCTGGTACTGTACGCCGTGCGAATCCTTTTTCCTGGAAAATAAGCTGGTCGACGGCAAATGTCCGGACTGCGGCCGCCCCGTCGAATGGGTGAAAGAAGAAAGCTATTTCTTCCGGATGAGCAAATACGCCGACAGACTGCTCCAATATTACGAGGAAAATCCGGAGTTCATTCAGCCGGAATCCCGCAAGAACGAAATGATCAACAACTTCATCAAGCCGGGGCTGGAGGATCTCGCCGTTTCGCGGACGACGTTCGACTGGGGCATTAAAGTGCCCGGCAATCCCAAGCATGTCATCTATGTCTGGATCGACGCGCTGACCAATTATATTACGGCTCTCGGCTACGGCAGCGAGGATCCGTCCAAGTATGAGCGCTACTGGCCGGCTGACGTCCATCTGGTGGGCAAGGAGATTGTCCGCTTCCACACCATCTACTGGCCGATCATGCTGATGGCGCTGGATCTGCCTCTGCCGAAAAAAGTGTTCGCGCACGGCTGGCTTCTCATGAAGGACGGCAAAATGTCGAAATCCAAAGGCAACGTCGTTGATCCGGTTACGCTCATCGACCATTTCGGCCTCGATGCGCTGCGTTACTACCTGCTTCGCGAAGTTCCTTTCGGTTCCGACGGCACTTTCACGCCCGAGGCGTTTGTCGAGCGGATCAATTACGATCTCGCCAACGACCTGGGCAATCTGCTCAACCGGACTCTGGCGATGCTGGGCAAATATTTCGACGGCGTCGTACCGGACTTCCAGCCGGGAGCAACGGCTTTTGACAAGGAACTGATCGCGACGGCGAAGGAAACGGTCGAAACCGTGGAAGCGCAGATGGAGAAGATGGAATTCTCTACCGCATTGTCGGCCATTTGGGCGCTTGTCAGACGCGCGAACAAATACATTGACGAAACGCAGCCATGGGCTCTGGCTAAAGACGACGTGAACCACGGCACGCTCGGTTCCGTCATGTACGCCCTCTTCGAGGCTCAGCGCATCGTGAGCGTGCTTCTGCAGCCGTTCCTGACCCGCACGCCGGCGAAAATCTGGGAGCAGCTCGGCATCCAGGCCGGAGCTCTTACCGCATGGGACAGCGCCCACACGTTCGGTCTGCTGCCGCCCGGCACGAAAACGGCCAAAGGCGATCCGCTCTTCCCGCGCCTGGATATGGCGGAAGAGGTCGCTTTTATCGCGGCCGCAATGACAGGCGGCCAGGCGCCGGCCGGTGAAGCCGCAGCCGAGCCTGCTTCCGCGGCCGAAGGGTCCGCCCCGGCAGAGAATACGCCGGCGGCTGAAGCCAAGCCCGCGCCGGAAGCGAAGCCCGAAATCGGCATCGACGATTTCGCGAAGGTGGAGCTGCGCGTGGCGCAGGTTACGGCGGCGGAGCCCGTCAAGGGCGCCGACAAGCTGCTGCAGCTTCAGCTGGATCTCGGCTACGAGCAGCGGCAGGTCGTTTCGGGCATCGCCAAGTACTACAAGCCGGAAGAGCTTGTCGGACGCAAGGTTATCTGCGTGACGAACCTGAAGCCGGTGAAGCTTCGCGGCGTGCAGTCGCAGGGGATGATCCTGGCGGCTTCCGAAGGCGACGGACTGACGCTGGCGACCGTGCCGGATTCGATGCCGAACGGCGCAATCGTGAAATAAACACCCTATCCGACCCGGAAAAACGCGGACAACCTTCGCGTTTTTCCGGGTTTTGACATGGGCGGGTGCAAATTTATGTCTTTTAATCGTAATCTTTATGATTAGTATTGACAGGCGGCGGGTTGGCTCCGTATAATCAGCAAGTAAATAAAAATAATTACGATTTACACAGCATGATTATAATGGCGAGCTGCCGGGAGGAGTTATTTTCTATGAAAAGACGGCGTATACTTACAGGGTTGACACTGGCAATATCTCTGCTGCTGGCGGGCTGCGGAGGCGGCCAAAAGTCGGCGGTCGTGGAAGATAAAATCAACATCACGACGAGCTTTTACCCGCTTTACGATTTTGCGGTCAAGGTTGGGGGCGCCCATGTGAATGTCATTAATCTGGTACCCGCGGGCGTTGAACCTCATGACTGGACACCGAAAGGCCGGGACATCAAAAATATCGGCGATTCCCAGCTGTTCCTTTATCAAGGTGCGGGTTTTGAAGGCTGGGTGGACGATTTCCTCAAAAGCTTGAAGGACAGCAAGGTAAAACCCGTCGTAGCGAGCACGGGGGTCGAGCTCCTTAAAGCCGGAGAAGAAGCGGACGGGCACGATCACGGCAAGGACGAACACAACCATACGGAAGAAGCCGGAAAAGATACGGACCCTCACGCGTGGCTGAGTCCCAAGAACGCAAAAAAAATGTCCGAGAATATCAAAAACGCTCTTGTAGAGGCCGATCCGGCTCACAAAAGCGACTATGAAGCGAACTATTCCGCATACGCGGCCAAATTGGACGCTTTGGATAAGCAGTACAAGGACAGCCTCACGGGGCTGCCGAAGAAAGAAATCGCCGTTTCCCACCAGGCTTTCGCTTACTTGTGCCATGACTACGGGCTGACCCAGATGGCCATCATGGGACTTTCTCCGGATGCCGAGCCGACTGCTCAGGATATGAAGAAAATGAGAGAGTATATCGGGGAGCACGGAATTAAATATATCTTCTTCGAAGAACTGGTTTCGGACAAACTGGCGAAAACGCTGGCTAAGGATGCGAACGTCGAAACGCTTGTATTAAACCCGCTCGAAGGATTGACGGAAGAGCAGGTTAAGCAGGGCAAAGATTATATTTCCGTCATGGAAGAAAATTTGAAAAATTTGACGAAAGCTTTACAATAGAAGGGACTCAACATCGAAGTGAGTGACAGAAGCGAAAGCCGCCTGGCGGCGAAGGGAGCAGAAGAACGGAATGGAAACGTGGAAACCGGACGGCTGCCATAACAAAATCGTGGAATTTAGCGGCATCTCCTTCTCCTACGGAAGCAAGCCGGTTATAACGGATTTAAATTTTGATGTTCTTGAAAGAGATTTCGTAGGTCTGATCGGTTCCAACGGAGCGGGTAAAACGACGCTGCTGCGGATGCTGGTCGGGCTGCATAAGCCTACTCAAGGAGATATCCGCCTGTTCGGACAGCCGATCCGGCAGTTCCGGGACTGGGAGCGAATCGGGTATGTACCCCAGAAGAATTCGCTGAATCCGCTGTTCCCGGCAACTGTCCGCGAGGTGGTTATGTCCGGGCTTTATACGAAAAAAAAGCTGTACAAGCGCCTGTCCAAAGAGGATATGCGCCGGTGTGACGATGCGATGGAAGCGATGCGCATCGAAGATCTGGCGAAACGCAGAATCGGGGAACTGTCGGGCGGACAGCAGCAGAGGGTGTTCCTTGCGCGCGCGATCGCCAACAACCCCGAGCTGCTCATTCTGGATGAGCCGACGGTGGGGATCGATGCGGAAAGCCAGGCGGTATTCTTCAACATGATCCGCCACATGCACCAGCATCATCACATGACCTTCATTATGGTGTCTCATGACCGGGAAATGATGAGGTCCTATCTCGGTTCGGAGCCGCAGACGCAGAGCGGCGGACTGAAGTTTTTCGTGAAGCACACGCATGAACCGGAGAATTGCGCAGAGACCGACCTGACGCATTCCACCGTGAAAGAGCTTCAAACAAGTCAATGAAGGCAAGAGGCCGGGCTTGTTGACAGATAGATTAAGAGGAAGTAAGTAAGGGGCGAGCAGCTTGGACATTTTTACGGAACCGTTTTTTGTAAGAGCACTTATCGGTGGCATCCTGATCGGGCTGACCGCCCCGTTGATGGGTGTCTTTCTGGTGCTGCGGAGACTTTCGATGATCGGCGATACTCTTGCGCATGTATCCATCGCGGGAGTGGCGCTCGGATTTCTTCTCGGCGTATATCCGATCGGCATGGGGCTGCTTTTTGCGCTTCTGGCATCGTTTGCGATCGAGAAGCTCCGCAAGGCGTACAAAACGTATGCGGAGCTGTCCATCGCCATCATCATGTCCGGCGGGGTAGCGCTGGCTACACTGTTGTTTACGCTGGGCAAAGGGTATAATATTAATGTGATGAGCTATTTCTTCGGCAGTATCTACACACTCGATTCCAGCGACCTGTGGGTCGTTTTCGGCGTGTGTATTCTTGTGCTCGCCGTCGTTGCGCTTCATTTCAAAGAATTGTTCCTCATGTTCTTCGATGAGGAAGCGGCGGGAGTAAGCGGGCTGCCGCTGAAAGTGTACAACATTATGATCACGATGCTGACGGCGCTGGTTATCTCCGTATCGATCAAGATCGTGGGAGCGCTGCTCGTATCCGCACTGCTTACGATCCCGGTCGCCTGCAGCCTTCTTGCGGCGAAGAGCTTCCGGCATTCGGTCGTGCTGTCCGTCATCATATCGGAGATTGGCGTCGTTGCGGGACTGGCCTTGGCGGCATGGTACGATTTTGCGCCGGGAGCGACCATCGTTCTTTCCCTGATCGTCGTCCTCATCTTTCAGCTGGTTTGGAAAACGGTCCGCCGCGCATAAACCGGCGGCCGGAAGCAGGAGGAATGCTTACACATGCAGCATGTTAATGTTTGGCTCGCATTCTGGGCCGGGTTCGCTTCGTTTATCTCGCCGTGCTGTCTGCCGCTTTATCCTTCTTATTTGTCTTACATCACCGGAATATCGGTCAGTGAGCTTAAGTCGGGACAGACGAAAGGCGCGGCAAGACTTCAGACGATGGCCCATACGCTTGCATTCATTCTCGGATTTTCAATCATTTTTTACAGTCTGGGGCTCGCGGCCAGCTCCGTTTCGGAGTTTTTTGTAACGAACCGCGATCTTCTCAGGCAAATTGCGGCTCTGCTCATCCTTGTCATGGGGTTGTTTCTGCTCGGCATTTTCCAGCCTAAATGGATGATGAGGGAGCGCAAGCTCCAGCTGAAATGGAAACCTGCGGGCTACCTCGGATCAGTCCTGATCGGAATCGGTTTCGCCGCCGGCTGGTCGCCCTGCATCGGTCCGATATTATCGTCGATGCTCGTTATGGCTGCCGCCGAGCCGGATTCGTGGCTGCCGCTGATCAGCGCTTATTCGCTCGGATTCGCGATTCCGTTTTTCGTCTTATCCTTTTTTATCGGTTCCACCAAATGGATTTTGCGCTACTCCGCCACGATCATGAAAATAGGGGGAGGCGTCATGATTGTTTTCGCCATTTTGCTGTACACCAATCAGATGTACAAAATTACAATCTGGCTGAACAACATAACGCCTCAATGGCTGCAATTTTAACGGGGTGACTCCGGAGGATCAGGTGAAATATTCGATTTTGGCGTTCGGGAACTTCTCGAAAATCTGCTCTGTGATAAACTCGCGCAGAGCGGTCGCCTGCTCGTCGGGATATACATACTTGCCGCGGCCGTAGCGGCCCCATTTATACTTGCGCTTCGCCTCGTCCATTTCCAGCTTCGACTTGGGATAACGGCGTTCGATCACATTTTTCGCCGTTTTCGTGAAACGGTGCTGGATCAGCTCGAACGTCAAGTCGTCGAGCGCTTCGGGCGGCAGGGCATTATGGAGCTTGACGATCAGCTCCTCATAGCCTTTTTCCCACCCGTCGTGCCAAATAATCGGGGCAATGATGAAACCGAGCGGATACCCCGCACGGGCTACCTTGCCGGCCGCTTCAATGCGTTCATGAAACGCCGAGGTGGCCGGCTCGAAGTTTTTAATGACATAGTCGGCGTTTACGCTGAACCGGAACCGGGTATGCTTGTTATGCTTCGCATCGAGCAGAGGCTCGACATGGTGGTATTTCGAAACGAAGCGGAGACGGCCGAGCGGCTCGTTCGCCATGAATTCGATGTATTCTTTCAGCGAGCCGGTAATATGCTCAAGGCCGACGGGATCGGAAGTACAAGCCGCTTCGAACCGCGTAATTTCCGGGGCCCTTTCTTCGATATACTGTTTGGCGGCTTTCAGTATGTCGTCGGTATTGACGTATACCCGTACATAAGGTTTATTGCCGAGGGTCGTTTGCAGATAGCAGTAGTGACAGTGTCCCATACAGCCTGTCGCAATCGGAATGGCGTATTCGGCGGACGGTTTGGACGTATCGAACTTCAGTGTTTTCCGGATTCCCACCACAAGCGTACGCTTCGCGATCCGGTACTTTTCCAGCTCGGTTTCGCCCGGCAGATTTGTAATCCGGTTGTGGGAAGTTGTCATGTGGATGGGCAGCCCTTTGCTTTGGGCCCATTCCAGAATGCGTTTGCCTTTGGGATACAGCAGGGCATCCGGTTCGAAATAGACGAGCTCGGGCACGAACAACGCGGTGCTTCGGGTGCGGGTCATCTGCTCAGTAGCCATGGCGTGCTCCTTTAAGACGGGAGTAACGGAACAGTCCTTCCGTTCGGCTATAGTCTGCGCCCGGGACAGGGCCCGTAACCGTGGGAAAAGTTCGCGGAAATGGCTGAGGCGCATTCCGTTAACTTGCTTTATTAGTTAATAAACGGTATTATACTAAAGCAAATAAGGTAGTAACTAATTTTAGCAAAAGCAGGGGGAACTCGGGATGGCGACGCCCAGTATGGAAGATTATTTGGAACGGATCTACAAACTGATCGACGAGAAAGGCTACGCCCGTGTGTCCGACATTGCCGAAGGCCTTGAAGTACATCCTTCTTCCGTGACGAAAATGATCCAGAAACTGGATAAAGATAAATATCTCGTATATGAGAAGTACCGCGGACTCGTTCTGACTTCAAAAGGCAAAAAGATGGGCAAGCGGCTGGTGGACAGACATGCCTTGCTGGAACAATTCTTAACCGTTATCGGTGTCCAGGAAGAAAATATTTACCGCGATGTGGAAGGAATCGAGCATCATCTGAGCTGGGATTCCATTACCTGCATTGAAACACTGATTGAATATTTGAACCGGGATCCGGCGAGACTGGAAGATCTCCGAAGCATAAGGACGGAGCTGGACAACAGCTCGGACTCCGAATAAGACCTGAACGTTTGCCTAACTATGACGGCGGACGTTTTTTTCGTTTATGGATACAGAATTCGCGTCTAGGAACGTCCGCTGCCGCATACATACCTAGGGAAGGTGTGCGGAGGTGGCGGAATGAAAATAAACGCGGTATTCGAGGGCGGCGGAGTCAAAGGAATCGCTCTGGCAGGGGCTGTCAGCTCCGCGATGGATAACGGATTCGAGTTTCACGACGTGGCGGGTACCTCGTCCGGTTCCATCGTGGCGGCTTTTCTCGCGGCGGGGTACACGGGGGAAGAAATCAAGCGGCTCATTATTGAAACGCCGTTTCACAAATTTCTAAAGCGCTCTCCCATATTCGATACGGGAATTGTAGGGTCGGCCGCCAGGCTGATTTGGAAAAAGGGGCTCTATTCCGGTGACGCCCTGGAAGATTGGGTCCGCCATAAACTGGAGGTCAAAGGAATCCGGAAATTCGGCGACCTGCGCAAAAACCAGCTGCGGATCGTGGCTTCGGATATTTCCCAGGGCAAGCTGCTCGTTTTTCCCGACGACGTCGCCCAGTACGGGATCGATCCCGGCCGATTCTCCATTGCCCGCGCCGTCCGGATGAGCTCTTCGATTCCGTATTTTTTCGATCCCGTGAAAATCCGGAAACCCGCGCGGCAGACCCGGCACGACGAGCCGTTCCGCAACCAGTTTGTATACATTGTGGACGGGGCTATTCTGAGCAACTTTCCGCTGTGGCTTTTCGACGAGCCGGAGCAGCAGCCTAGCCGTATTCCGACTCTCGGTTTCTCCCTGGTCGGCAAAATTCCGAAGCATATTCATAAAATCAACGGGGTTATCTCCATGTTTCAGGCGTTGTTTACGACCATGATGGACGCCCATGATACCCGGTACATCGAAGAGAACAATTATTTCCGGACGATCAAAATACCCGCGCTTAACGTGAATTCGACCCAGTTCAATCTGACCCTGGAAGACAGCGAAAACCTGTACGAAGCGGGATACCGGGCTTCCGACGACTATTTCCGCAAGTGGTCCATGCATCTGTATGAGTCCGCTTACGAAAAATATGTTCTCCGCAAGCCGGTATGAGGAGGCGGATGCGGGCAGGAGCGGCTGTTCGGAAATCGGCTGAACTTTACGGCTGCCTATAAGGCTGCCTGTACGGCGCAGGACGAAAGAGCCTGTAACCCTCGCCGGCATAGTATTACAAGAGTAAAGCCGCCGGGAACGGCAGCCTATCCCGCCACAAAAAAAGCGGACCTTCTAAGGTCCGCTTTTGTATTTCCATATTCTCAGTGGTATCTCGGCGGGTCCTCTGGAGGGTCGGAAGGCTTGCTGCCTTCAATGACCCGGAACTTGGCTTTCCGCCTCCGCTCCGATGCCGAGAGCCGATCCGGCTTACGGCCTGCGGAGCGTGTTTTGTAGGAGGTGCCCTGCCCCTTCCGGGGAGCCATCTTGTACAGGACGAAAATCAGGCCGAGTACGAGGATGGGAATGAGAAACTGGTTTAAGCTGTAGGCGAGTCCGATCAGAGCGAGCGCCGCGATGACGACGGTAGCGGCCGACCAACGGCGGTTCATGCGCTTGCCTTGGATTGGGTGAGCCGGCTTTCGGCTTCCCGCATCCGGTTGAATGAGGCGATCGATACTTCCACCTGATCGTCCGTAGGCTCTTTGGTCGTCAGCTTTTGCAGCCAGAGCCCCGGATAACCGAGGAAACGGAGAACCGGCACTTCACGAAGCGAGTTCGTAAAACGGAGCACTTCGTAAGAAACGCCGATGATGACCGGCAGAAGAACCAGGCGCTGAATGATGCGGTCGATCATATTGTCGTAGGTGAAGAACGAATAAATGATGACCCCGATGATGACGGTAAAGACGATAAAACTGCTGCCGCAGCGGTAATGAAGCGTGCTGAACTTCTGGACGTTGCGGACATTGAGCTCGACGCCGGCTTCGTAGGCGGAAATGACTTTGTGCTCGGCGCCGTGGTACTGGAACAGCCGTTTGATGACCGGCGTAAGCGAAATGATGTAAATATAGGACACGAGCAAAACGATCTTGATCAGTCCTTCGATGATGTTATGCCAGATCTGATGCTCCTGGAAAAAGCGTCCGAACAGCGTCTGTTCCAGAATAGCCGGAACGAGCGTGAAGATCACTTTCCCCATCAGGAAGGACAGGACGCCGACTACGGCAACCCCGAGAATCATCGACAGGCTGAAGCCCGACTTCTCTTCCTTAGCGGGAGCCTTGCCTTCGCCTTCCTCTTCTTCCGCGAAGCTTTCGGCCGAGAAGTTGAGGTGCTGCGCGCCCTTCGCACTGGATTCGATAATTCCGACGATGCCGCGGAGCAGCGGGATTTTCTTCAATTTGTTGACCCAGCCGATCTCGGTCTTGGGAACTTCAAGAAAATCGATGGTGCGGTCTTTCTTGCGGACCGCGGTAACATGAACATTCCGGCCGGCAAACATGACGCCTTCAATAACGGCTTGTCCGCCGTAAATGCTTGTATTGGATTGTGACACGTTCTATCCACCTTCTCTAAATAGCTGGTTTCTTCTCTATTTTAGCGAATTTTCCAGCAGAATGCCACCGCTTTCTGTTCGGGTTAAGAAGCGGGAATTGGTACATACTAGGCGAGACGTGAATTTACGGATAATGGAACAGCCGGGAGGAAAAAGGAAGATGATTAACTACACGCAGGCGACAGCCGCGGCAGGACATGGAAAAGCTGCCGGCGGTCAAAGAAAGTCGTTTTCGCAAAACGGCGGAGCGGCCGGAGACGAGAAGAAGACGAACCGGGCTTTTTTCGCCCTGTATCTGGGTTTTTTTGCGGGAGTAATCTGGGGGGGCGTCAAAATCATCGAGTATATCTTCAAGTTTACAAGAATTATTCCCGCTTTTCTGGCCGAACCGTTTTACAGGCACGACTTTTTGATTACATGGCAGGGCACGCTGGTGGGCTGGGTGTTTTTTATCGTGTTTTCGATCCTCGCGTCTTTCATCTATATGTTTCTGTTAGGGAAAGTAAGAGGACCCTGGATGGGGGTCGGGTACGGAATCACGTGGTGGTGCCTGCTCTATCTGGCGATCGGCCCCTGGACGGGCATGATGGGCTGGCTGTACTACAGCGACTGGAACACGATCCTGACGGATTTTTGCCTCTTTCTGCTCTGGGGGATGTTTATCGGCTATTCGACCGCCTTCGAATTTACGGAAGAGCACAGCCGCAAGCCCGCCTAGCCAGCTACCTTTTCCAAGCAACTTATGGTAAAATGGCTACGGTAAAGCGAGAAGCCGGAGCACGTTCGGCCGGCTATGAAGGAGGCGCCTCAGCGTGAATAAAGTGCTGGTCCTTAACGGGCCGAACTTGAATATGCTCGGTATACGGGAGCCGGCCGTTTACGGAAAGACGTCGCTCATGGATATTGAAGCGGCGATGACGGAAATAGCGGGAACGCTGGATCTCCAGCTGACCTTCCACCAGTCCAACCACGAGGGCCGGCTGATCGACTGGATTCACGAAGCCCACGGGACGATGGACGGGATTCTGATCAATCCCGGGGCTTTCACCCATTACAGCTACGCCATTCGCGACGCGATCTCATCGGTCGGACTGCCCGCCGTAGAGGTGCATCTGTCGAACATTCACAAGCGTGAGGAGTTCCGGCACCATTCCGTTCTGGCCGCCGTAATGGTGGGACAGATTGCGGGCTTCGGGGCTTTCGGCTATGAACTCGGATTAAGAGCGCTTCATCAACACTTTTTGGAAGCTAGGTGATATTATGCAGGACAAGCGTCTGGAACGTCTCCGCCGGCAGCTGACCAAGCAGGGAATTCCTGCGGTACTCGTTACGAACGCCATCAACCGCAGATACTTGACGGGCTTTACGGGCAGCGCGGGTATCGTGCTGGTAACGGGCGGCAGAGCCGTCCTTATTACGGATTTCCGGTATATGGAGCAGGCTCCGAAAGAAGCCGCGGGCTACGAAGTTATCGACCATCAAGGTGAAATCGGCCGGACTATTCTGGATATTCTCGGCAAAGAGTCGATCAAGCAGCTCGGCTTTGAAGAAAATGACTTGACTTATTCCGCTTATTCCGGCTATACTGGCGATTTGCAAGGGGTTGAATTGATCCCGACCGGCGGTATTGTGGAGAAGCTCAGGATCGTCAAAGACGAGTCCGAGCTCAAAATCATGCAGGAAGCCGCAGATCTGGCGGACCGGACTTTTTCTTACATACTAACGAGATTGAGAACGGGCGTGACCGAAAAGCAGATCGCGCTGGAGATGGAAATTTTCATCCGGGAGAACGGAGGCACATCCTCCTCGTTCGATACGATCGTCGCTTCCGGCGAAAGATCGGCTCTTCCTCACGGTGTGGCGAGTGACCGGGTGCTTCAGCCCAACGAATTCGTCAAACTGGATTTCGGCGCCTTGTATAAAGGCTACTGCTCCGACATTACCCGCACCGTCGTGCTGGGTCAGCCTTCGGACAGGCACAAGGAAATTTACGGCATTGTACTCGAAGCCCAGCTGAACTGTGTCGGCAGCTTGAAGCCCGGCATGACGGGAAGCGAAGGCGACGCGCTCTGCCGCGATATTATTGCCGGCTACGGGTACGGGGACAACTTCGGCCATAGTACGGGACACGGTCTCGGGATGGAAGTCCACGAGCAGCCGCGGCTTGCCAAAGGCTTTGCGGGCGTTCTTGAGCCCGGCATGGTCGTGACGGTCGAACCGGGCATTTATATCCCGGGGTTCGGCGGCGTCCGCATCGAAGACGACGTTGTCATCGAGCAAAACGGTATCCGTCTGCTGACGCATTCCACGAAAGAGCTTATCACCATTTGATTTATTTCCAGGAGGGAACTTGAGACGTGATTTCAGTTAACGATTTCAAAACAGGCTTAACGATTGTAGTAGATAACGATTTATTCTCCGTAATCGATTTCCAGCACGTAAAACCGGGTAAAGGCGCCGCGTTCGTCCGCTCCAAGCTGAAGAACCTGCGCAACGGCAACGTGGTGGAGAAAACATTCCGCGCAGGAGAGAACGTGGGCCGCGCTCATATCGAAAACCGCGAAATGCAGTACCTGTATGCCAGCGGTTCCGAGTACACGTTCATGGATACGGAAACTTACGACCAGATCTCCCTGGAAGAAGCGCAGCTGAAATGGGAGCTGAATTTCCTCAAAGAAAACATGAACATCCACATCATGAGCTACCAGGGAGAAATCCTCGGGATCAACCTGCCTAACAGCGTTGAGCTCAAAGTCGTTGAAACGGAGCCGGGCGTTAAAGGCAACACGGCTCAAGGCGCAACGAAGAACGCGAAGGTGGAAACCGGCCTGAACGTTCAAGTACCGCTTTTCATCAACGAAAACGACGTCCTTCTGATCGATACGCGCGAAGGCAAATATATCTCCCGCGCCTAGTTTGCAGGCTCGATATGCCCCTGATTCCCGCCAAGGAATCGGGGGCTTTTTGCGCTCCGGCGGACGGAGGGAAAAGGGTTCAAAAAATATCATTTCGGGAATGAAACGTTTTCATTGACGACTTTAGGCCAGCGGGTTATTATATCAATAACGCTTTACAGGTTTTATGCTTTCATGCAGTAAAACATTAATTCAACCGATGGTTAATTTTAGGGGGAAAAACAGATGAAAATGAAACCGTTCGTTACGCTTTTACTGGCGGCTTCTTTGGTCACCGCCGCAGGCTGCGGCAAACAGGCGGCACCGGAAACAACTGGCGGGGCGGCCTCCGCGGCTCCGGAAGGCAAAAAAGTAAAAATCGGCATTATGCAAATCGTCGAGCATCCGTCTCTGGATGCCGCCCGCCAAGGATTTATCGCGGCTCTGAAGGACAACGGCTATGAAGACAAGAAAACGGCCGAGATCGATTACCAGAATGCGCAGAACGATATGAACAACAACACTTCGATCGCACAGAAATTCGCGGCTGACAAAAAAGACCTTGTGCTGGGCATTGCGACACCTTCCGCGCTTGCTGCGGCGCAGACCGTCCAGGACGCGCCCGTCCTGTTTACGGCTGTGACGGATCCCGTCGACGCGAAGCTCGTCAAAAGCATCGAGAAGCCGGGCGGCAACGTGACGGGCACTTCGGACCTGGATCCCAAGGCCGTCGACCAGCTGACGGAGTTTGTGGGCAAGCAGTTCCCGAACGTGAAGACGGTCGGAATCATCGCGAACGAAGGGGAGCGCAACTCCCAGGTGCAGGTGAAGCAGGCGGCGGAAGCTTTCGCCAAGCATAATATCAAAGTCGTCAAAGCATCGCCTTCCAACAGCTCCGAGGTGAAGCAGGCGGCGGAATCGCTGATCGGCAAAGCCGACGCGCTGTACGTGCCGCTCGACAACACGGTCGTTTCGGCCTTGAACGCGGTGATCCAGGTCGCGGAGCAGGGCAAGAAGCCCCTGTTCGTAGGCGAGAACGATTCCGTTAAAGCCGGCGGTTTTGCGGGCTACGGTTCCAACTACTACGATTTGGGATATACGACAGGTCTTCAAGCCGTCGAAATTTTGAAAAACGGTAAAAAGCCTGCGGACATTCCGGTCGGATATCCGAAAAAGCTCGATCTGGCCATCAACATGAAAGCCGCTAAAAATATGGGCGTTGAAGTCACGGACGCAATGAAAGCGGAAGTGAAAGAAAAGGCCAACCTGTTTGAATAAGAAAGAATGGGGGCGGCTTCGGATTTCGAAGCCGCCTTATGATTGAACACGAAACGGAGTGAACATGATGACCATCGACTGGGGAGCGGTCGTGCAGGGATCGTTTGAACAAGGGCTGCTTTACGCGATTATGGCGCTCGGCGTATACCTGACCTTCCGCATTTTGGATTTTCCGGATTTGACCGTGGACGGAAGTTTTACGACGGGAGCATCCATCGCGGCGATCATGATTACCAACGGGATATCGCCTCTGCTCGCCACATTGGCGGCATTTGCGGGAGGAGCGATTGCCGGGCTTATTACCGGTCTGCTGCATACAAAAGGCAAAATCAACGCCCTTCTATCCGGGATTCTCATGATGATCGCCCTGTATTCGATCAATCTGAGAATTATGGGCAAAGCGAACACCTCCTTGTTCGGTAGCGAGGTTCTGATCAGCAAAGAATCGCTGCTGTATATCATGCCGATCATCGTAGTTGCCCTCAAACTCGCCTTGGACTGGTTTCTTCACACGGAGCTGGGACTTGCGCTGCGGGCCACCGGCGACAACAAACGGATGATCCGGAGCTTCGGCGTCAATACCGATAACACGATTATTCTCGGGGTTTCCCTTTCGAACGGTCTGGTGGCGTTATCCGGCGCGCTGGTCGCCCAATATCTCGGTTTTGCGGATATGCAGATGGGCGTAGGCATGATCGTCGTCGGCCTGGCTTCCGTCATTATCGGGGAAGCGCTTTTCGGGACGAAAACGATTATCCGGGCCACCCTAGCCGTTGTGCTAGGTGCAATCGTCTACCGGTTCGTCGTGGCGATCGCGCTGCAGGTCGGTCTGGAATCGACGGACATGAAGCTGATGACCGCACTAATCGTCATCATCGCGTTAACGCTGCCGAAAATCCAGAGTTCTCTGAAACAGAAGGCGATTATCCGCAAACGGAAAGCGCAACTTGCGGAGAAGAGCGGAGGTGTGGAGCATGCTTCACATTGATCGAGCATCCAAAATATTCAACCCGGCAACCCCGGATGAGAAAGTCGCTCTTTCGGACATACAGCTGCACCTCGCTCCCGGCGATTTCGTTACGGTCATCGGCAGCAACGGAGCCGGAAAATCGACGCTCATGAACGTCATTTCCGGCGTGATGCAGCCCGATTACGGCGTCGTCCGCATCGAGGGCAAAGACATCACGTCGCTCTCCGAGCATAAGCGCAGCCGCTGGATCGGCCGTGTTTTCCAGGACCCGATGGCAGGCACGGCGCCTACCATGACAATCCAGGAAAACCTCGCCATGGCGCTGGCACGTGCGGGCAAGCGCGGCTTCGGACTGGGCGTGACCAAGCGGAGGAAGCACGCGTTCAAGGAACACCTGGAGCGGCTCGGCATCGGCCTGGAGAACCGGTTGAACGCCAAGGTCGGTCTTCTCTCCGGAGGGGAGCGCCAGGCGCTCAGCTTGCTGATGGCCACCTTTACGCAGCCGAACATTCTTCTGCTGGATGAGCACACGGCGGCACTTGATCCGTCCCGTGCGGAGCTGATCACCCGGCTCACGAAACAGATCGTGGAGGAGTCGAAGCTCACGACGCTGATGGTGACGCACAACATGGAGCAGGCCATCCGGCTCGGAAACAGGCTGATCATGATGGACAAGGGCCGGATCATTCTCGACATTCCGGCGGCTTCGAAACAGGATCTGACCGTAGAGAAGCTGCTCCGGGAATTCGAAAAAATCCGCGGCGAGAAGTTCGTCGACGACCGGGTTGTATTAGGTTAATCTACCGGGTCGAGCATTCAGGAAAGCGTGTCTGCGGCCGGACAACGGAGCAGGCACGCTTTCTTTTTTTTCATATAAATAGAATGTGATTTCCTCCAATTCTGCTGGGGATAAGGGGAAATGTCGGACAGTGTTGTTTTCTGCTCCCACAATTCCGAACGTTTATGCTATAATGATCTACAATTATTCATTTGCAAGCATAGGGAGTGAACAGGGTTGTCATTAATTGTGATGAAATTCGGCGGCAGCTCCGTTGGCGATGCCGAACGGATGAAACGTGTGGCCAAGCGGATCGTGGACCGCAAAAGAGAAGGACACCGCTGTGTCGTAGTCGTTTCCGCGATGGGCGACACGACGGACGATCTCATCGATTTGTCCAAGCAGTTGTATGACGGCACACCGCCGGCAAGAGAAATGGATATGCTGCTGACTACGGGAGAGCAGGTTTCGGTCTCGCTTTTATCGATGGCGATCCAAAATTTGGGCGAACCGGCCGTTTCCTACACCGGCTGGCAGAGCGGCATGATTACGGAAAATCTGCACGGTAAAGCCCGCATCACGGACATTCAGCCCCACCGGATTCACACGGCGCTTGAGAAAGACAACGTCGTGATCGTGGCGGGCTTCCAGGGCATGACCGAAGACGGCGAGATTACGACGCTCGGACGCGGCGGATCCGATACGACCGCTGTGGCGCTGGCCGCGGCGATTCATGCCGATCTATGCGAAATTTACACAGACGTAGACGGGATCTACACAACCGACCCCCGTGTTGTCAAAAATGCGCGAAAATTGAAAGAAATCTCGTATGACGAGATGCTGGAGCTTGCCAATCTGGGAGCTGCGGTTCTGCACCCCCGTGCAGTGGAATATGCCAAAAATTACAATGTGGCGCTTGTCGTTCGTTCGAGTTTCACTCAAAACGAAGGCACGTATGTCAAGGAGGAAGCGGAGATGGAACAAGGAATCGTCGTAAGAGGCATCGCGTACGATAAAAATATCGCTAGAATCAGCATTCTGGGCGTACCGGACAAACCGGGCCAGCTGGCCAAAGTGTTTACATCCCTGGCGGCTGAACAGATTGACGTGGATATTATCGTACAAAGCGGCGTATTGAACGGCCTGGCCGATTTCTCCTTCTCCGTCTCGCTTTCCGACCGCGACAAGGCGCTTCAGACCATCGAAAACATCCGTGGAGAGATCGGTTTCCGCGAAGTGACTTCCGAAGGCGATCTTGTTAAAATCTCGATCGTCGGCGCCGGCATGGTCAGCACACCGGGAGTGGCGGCCAAAATGTTCGACGAGCTCTCGAAAATCGGCGTCAGCATTAACATGGTCTCCACGTCGGAAATCAAAATTTCCTGCGTGATCGACGGTAAGCTGCTGCCGGAAGCCGTGCAGGCTCTTCACACGGCTTACGGACTCGACGCCCAGGAGCAGGTATTCGTGGGCGGCCCGCAGGATAGACGTTAATTCGTCGTTCCGGTCAGGGGAATCGTCCCGCAACCGCGGCTTTTTAAGCGGAAGCATGAAAAATAACCTAAAACAAAACCGGCCCCGAAAGGCCGGCCAGGCGCTTAACTGTCCGAGGACAGTTAAGCGCTTTTTTTTATTTCCAGGCTGCAAATCCGCGATGGTCGGAACTCAGGAGATGCGGTCGGCGACGAACGTGAATATTTTCAGCAGTACGGCTGTTATGCCTGCGGCCATCAACGGACCGACGGGGATGCCCCGCATAAAAATGATGCCGAAAATAGAGCCGATCACGAGCCCCACGATCAATTGGGGATCGACTTTTAATAAATCGAGCCCTTTGCCGTTCATGTAGGTGGCGATTGCGCCTCCGGACAAAGCGAGAATGCCGGGCCAAGTCGTAAACACCGTCAAGATATCCTTATACGAAATGCGTTCGCTCGCGAAAGGGACGAGCACGCCCATCGTCAGAAACAGCAATCCGAGCTCCAGCCCCCTTCGTTCGATGGCGGGCAGGTAGCGGTCGAGGCTGATCAGCTTGACGACGAGCAGGACACAAGCCGCCGTTGTAATAATGGGGGAGCGTCCGATCATGCCGACGATAATCAGAATAACGAGAAGCAGATCTCCGTTCATGGGAAAACTCCTTGTACCAGTCTCCCTTTATTGTATGAACGGGGACAGGTTTTAGAACGAGCTCTCCGGTACGGATACGGCTAGGTGCAAGCGTAGGGAAGCCATCGTTGTGCCGGGCGTCAATCCGTACGCCATGCGGAAGACAGCAGGCGGCAAGCGGCAGCTCGGCAAGTTGTCAGGCTTCGTCACCGACTGCCGTTATCAGCCGCGTTACCAGAAGTGTCACCAGCCGCGTCACCGGCTCCGGCACCGGCTCCGGTACGGGCATCCCGTCCCGCATTCAGCGGGCAAAATGCTCCCTGGCCGGCGTGCAGGGAACGAGGACGCCGGCTTTCAGCACCGGAACGACCTCCGAGACGTTCACGCGGGCGGCGAAAGCCGTGTCCGCTTCGCAGCCGATGGAAGCCAGCCTGCGGCCGCTGCCGCAGGCCGCCAGCGGCTCGGCGGGATCGTCCGCATGCCGCTCGTAGCAGGCCGCGAGGCTGCGGCCCAGATCGCAGACGTCCGCGCCCCCTCCGCAGAGCCGCTGCAGCGCGGAGACGATGAGCCCGGCGCAGAGGCCGTCCTCGAAGCAGAACGCGCCGGCTGTGCCTGCGCATACAATCGCGATGTCGCGTTTCCAACCGGCGGCCGCCCTAGCGCATGCTTCGCCGTTCAGCAGGGACGCCGCCACGATTTTATCCGCCGGAGCCGCTTTCTGCAGCGCCCGGGTGCCGTTGGTCGTGGTCAGCACGACCCGGCGTCCGCCGACGGCTTCCGGCGTATACTCCAGCGGCGAGTTGCCGAGGTCGAAGCCGGGAATGCGCCGGCAGCGGCGTTCTCCGCCGAGCACGTCCTCCTTCCCGCGCAGCATGACGGCCTGCTGGACGGACTCGGCGGGAAGAACGCCGGAGCTGCCGCTTTCCAGCGCGGCCGTGATCGTCGTTGTCGCCCTCAGCACGTCGATGACGATAGCGGTCCGCCCGGCCAGCAGATCGCTTCGCACTTCGCCGAGGGTCGGAATGACGTCAATCCGCATGGACTTCGGCGCCTTCTTCCCGTCGGCTTTTCCTGAGCTTTGCGCCGAAATGGAACGTGTCGGACCGCAGGCCGCGGCGTAGCGCCTCCAGAGCGATCACATCGGCCGGAGCGACATTGCCGAGGTGGACGTCAGGCCCCAGCAGCTCCAGCAGATGAATCTGCTGATTTTTGAGCGGAGCCTCCCAGAGGAGAATATCCGGGCTTGGAACCGAGCGGAGAACCCCGTTAAGCTCCTCATCCTTGCAGGCGCCGTTCTCGTCGAAGATGCCGACCCCCACCCCGGATTCCCGGGCTTCGATCGTAACGAGCTCCGCGCCCATCTCCGCATCCCCGGTTACCGTAGCGACCAGCGCATCCGCTTCTACCGAAGAGCCCCAGCATTTTTTGCCATACTCCGTGACTACTTTAAGTCCGGCTTCAATCCCCCGGACGATCAGCTCGCTGCGGATACTCCGGTCCAGCTCGATCGTGCCGTCCGATATTTCGACACAAGTGAAACCCATCGCCGCGACCGTGTCGAAATAAGACGAAATAAGTCCTTCCTGGACCGCCACCTCCAGAAATGTGCCGCCCGGATAGATATCGATCCCCAAAGCTTTCGCACGTTCGATCTTGTGCCGGAGCAGTTCCCGCGGATAGAGCGGGGAAGTGCCGAAGCCCAGCTTTATATAATCCACATGTTCTCCGGCGGCCTGCAGCAAATCGTCGTAGGCGTTCAGGCCGAGGCCTTTGTCCATAACCATCGTTTTTCCGAGTGTTCGGGGTTTTCTTTGCCGGCACCCTGTCGGATCGGCGAGAATCGGATGCCACTTTTTGCAAGAAGACTCTTCCATAACGTCCTCACCTCAGTACTTTCCGGTGGAGTAAATTTCGTAGTCATCTTATGCGGCCGTTTCTGGGTAGGTGCCGGGTATGCCTAAAATCAGACAGGCCCGCATATGGTGAATCGAATAGCTCTGAAAAAGGAGAGGTGACGGCTGTGATCAACAAAATCGTGCTCACTATGGCGTCCTTGCGCCTGTTGTCGGGTTCGCTGGAAATTATTGCGGCGCTGCTGATGCTCCGCTTCAACCAGATCGAAAAAGCGCTTCTCGTCAATACGGGCCTTGCCATGGCGGGGCCGCTGATTCTTCTGGCGACGACTACCGTCGGACTTGTCGGGATTGCGGAGAAACTTTCGTTCGGCAAAATGCTCTGGGTCGTGGCCGGCGTCAGCTGCATTTTTATCGGCATCCTCAAAAAGTAAACCGACATATTCACTGCACCGGGACATACATATAAAGACAAAGGACAAGACATTCCGGAGGTGAGGCTGTGCTTGCGTCCGTATTCGCCCATCTGCCCGCTTCCATACGGGGGGTACTGGAATCCCTGCCTGAGCATTTGCGCGCGGAGCTGGAAGAAATCCGGATCCGTCAGGACCGTCCCCTGGAGATCGTATTTGACCGGAGCTGCGCGTTCGTTACGCGGGATGGTCTGCCGGACACCGAAGCCTCGCGGGCGTACAGGCCGTCCCGTGAAGAGTGCAAAACTCTGCTCGAACTGTTGACCCGTCATTCCTTCTACTCTTTCGAGGAAGAACTGAAGCGCGGTTATATTACCATTCCGGGCGGTCACCGGGTAGGGCTGGCGGGACGGGTCGTCCTCGAAGGGGGAAGCGTCAAACATATTCGCGATGTCGGCTCGTTTAACATCCGGATCGCGAGGGAACTGCCCGGAGCCGGTAAACCGGTGCTTCCTCATCTGCTCGATCCGGAGTCGGGAAGCGTTCACCATACGCTTCTGATTTCGCCTCCCCAGCTGGGGAAAACGACGCTGATCCGCGATCTGGCGCGGCTGATCAGCAGCGGGGAAGCGTGTTTGCCGGCAGCGGGCTGCGAGGGCGGTCCCGGCGGGACCGGTGCCTCTCCCGGCGGCGGTTCCCGTGCCGGCACTAGCGGCGGCCCGGGCTTGCCGGGCGGAGTGGGAGGAGCCGGGAACCCGTTTTCCGGTGCCGGATCCGCTGCGAGGAACCCGGATCCCGCCCGCCCGTGCGCCGCGCGGGAGACCCCGCGGAGGAGCAATGGCTGGAAAGTCGGCATCGTCGACGAGCGCTCCGAAATCGCCGCTTCCGAGCGCGGGGTGCCGCGATTCGACCTGGGGCCGCGCACCGATGTGCTGGACGCCTGCCCGAAAGCGGAGGGCATGATGATGATGATCCGCTCGATGTCTCCGGAGGTGCTGATCGTGGACGAGATCGGACGCTATGAAGATGCCGAGGCTATCCGCGAGGCCCTTCATGCGGGAATCCGGGTCATCGCCACGGCTCACGGCCGGGACCTGGACGATGTCAAGCGAAGACCCGCCCTCGGGGGGCTTTTCGAAAGCGGCGTTTTCGGCCGCTATGTGATTCTCGGCCGCTCGGCCGCGGGCGGGCGCCTCGTGCACGTGCTGGACGGGGAAGGCCGCCAGCTTGCCGTCTTCGGTGCATACCGTACTCCGGCCGCGGAGAAGGCAGGCGGTTGGAACACTATATTTTCAACCGGCGGAAGGGGATGAAGCGATGTGGATCAAACTTGCGGGAGCCGCTCTCGTGCTCGGAGCCGGAGCTGGCTTCGGATTCGCCAAAGCGAGAAGGTACCGGAGACGGCCGCAGCAGATCCGGGAAGTGATTCAGGCGCTCCAGCGGCTGGAAACCGAAATCGTCTACGGCTCGACGCCATTGCCCGATGCGATGGCAACGCTGAGCGGGCAGACGCGGGCGCCTTTGGCGGGCGTGTTCCGCGAGTTGGCGGACCGCCTGTCGGAGCCGCAAGACGACACGCTGAGCGCCATCTGGCGCGACGCTGTGCAGCACGGCTGGCGGAACTCCGCGATGAAACCGGCCGAGCTGCAGGTCGTCCTCCGGCTCGGGCAGACGCTCGGGGCCAGCGACCGTACCGATCAGGCCAAGCATCTGCGCCTGTCGGTTCTTCAGCTCCAGGCCGAAGAGACAACGGCTGCGGAAGAGCAGAAGCGCTATGAAGCGATGTGGAAAAGCCTGGGCGTGCTGGTGGGAGCATTGATCGTTATTTTGATGTATTAAAGTGGGGTGCCGAGCATGAACGTAGATGTAAACGCCATTTTTCAGATCGCCGGAATCGGGATTATTATCGCCATGATCCATACGGTGCTGAAGCAGATGGGGAAAGAAGACATGGCCCATTGGGTAACGGTCATCGGTTTCGTCGTCGTGCTGTTTATGGTGGTCAGGCTGCTCGATAATTTGTTCCAGGAAATCAAAACCATCTTTTTGTTCCAGTAGGAGGGATGACGTGGAGATTATTCAAATCGTCGGACTCGGCCTGATCGCCACTGTCCTCATCCTCATTATCAAGGAACAGAAGCCGATGTTCGCTTTCCTGCTGGCGGCGTTTACGGGCATTCTGATTTTTCTTTTTCTGGTCGGCAAAATCGCTTCGGTCATCGAAGTGCTCCATAATCTGGCGCAGCAGTCCGGCGTCAACATGGTGTTTTTGAAAACGATCCTCAAAATCATCGGCATCGCGTACATAGCGGAATTCGGTGCGCAGATCGTAAGGGATGCGGGGCAGGAATCGATCGCTTCGAAAATCGAGCTCTCCGGCAAGATTCTCATTATGGTCATGGCCATTCCGATTATTACCGTCATTATCGAAACCGTGATTAAACTGTTTCCGGCCGCCTGAACAACGGGACAAGCCTGAACGGGAGCTGGACCGGATAGGGAGTGGAGAGCATTGGCGCAGCAGATGCCGCAAAGGACGTGGACAATACTTGTCTTATTCGTCGCACTATTCTTAGGCTTTCTCAGCCACACGGGGGCGCAAAGTCAAAATCCCGTCAACCCGATCGATACGCTTGTTAAAGAACAGACGAACCAGCTCGATACGGCGTCTGTCGAGAAGTTCTGGGACAAGCTTATGAAAGATTACGGAGGCTATTTTCCCGAAAACCGGCCTCCGAGCTTTTCCGATCTGATCACCGGGACGAAAGCGTTCGATTTCTCCAACTTGTGGAAAGGGGCGCTAAAATATCTTTTTCACGAAATAGTGGTCAATGGAAAGCTGCTTGTGTCGATTGTGATTCTTACCGTATTCAGCATGCTGCTGGAGACGCTGCAAAGCTCGTTTGAACGCAACAATGTCAGCAAGGTCGCCTTTGTCGTGTCTTATCTGGTGCTCTTGATTATAGCGGTGAACAGCTTTCAGGTAGCTATCGAGTATGCCAACGGAGCGATTTCGTCCATGATTCAGTTTATGATCGCCCTCATGCCCCTTCTGCTGTCTCTGCTCGCTTCTTCGGGGGGAATCACGTCGGTGGCCATTTTGCATCCCCTGATTGTGTTCATGATCCATACCATCGGCACGGTCATCTATGTATTCGTCTTTCCGCTGCTGTTCTTCTCGGCTGTTCTCCATATCGTCAGTTCCATGACGGACAAGTATAAAGTGACCCAACTGGCAAAACTTCTCCAGAAAATCGCCATCGGTACGCTCGGGGTATTCGTGACCGTGTTTCTGGGCGTCATTTCCGTGCAGGGGAGCATGGGGGCCGTAACCGACGGCGTAACGCTGCGAACCGCGAAGTATATCGCGGGCAATTTTATCCCGATTGTCGGCAGACTGTTCTCGGACGCGACGGAGACGGTGCTGGGAGCCTCGCTGCTTGTGAAAAATGCGGTCGGCCTGACCGGAGTCGTCATCGTGATTCTGCTTTGCGCGTTTCCGGCGATCAAAATTTTGGTGCTGGCCCTGATCTACCACATTAGTGCGGCCGTCATGCAGCCTTTGGGTGACAGCCCCATCATCGCCTGTCTGTCCACGATCGGCAAGAGCATGGTGTATGTGTTCGCCGCCTTGTCGGCCGTCGGCCTCATGTTTTTCCTTGCCCTCACGATTATGATAACGGCCGGGAATATCGCCGTAATGGTGCGCTAGGCAGGCAGGACCCGTAAGCATCCGTCAAAAAATTGGCATATCCCGAAATGTTGACGAATATATACAAGCATAGGCGAACAAGCTCAAACAACCTGGAGCTGCCGGACGGGAGCTTGCTCGCCTAAGAAGGAGGCTTGCCCCGTGGATTGGCTAGGCGGTTGGCTCAAGACGGTCGTCGCCCTGATTCTGCTCGCCGCTTTTATCGAGCTGATGCTCCCGACGAACAAGATGCAGCGGTATGTCCGGACGGCGATGAGCCTGTTCATCCTGCTGACGCTTCTTTCGCCCCTGCTGCAGTTGACCCGCAAAAGCTGGGACCCGGCACGGCTTCTCGCCGAGGCTCAGCAGGGGCAGCAGCTTGGGAGCGCCGGGGCGGCCGGCGGACGTCAGGCACCCGCAGGGGTCGGACCTCCCGGCCAGCCGGCATCGCTTCAGGCGGTCATGGAGCAGTCGGACCGGCTTCAGGCCGGCAGCCGGGAGCAGGCCGTCCGCCTGCTGGAAGAGAAGCTGGCCGCCGAGATGAGGCAGACGCTGCAGAAGGAAACGCCTTATCTCATCCGGGACATCCGGGTGAAGGCGGCGGTGGACGGGCAGGGCGCCGCATCGGTGGCCAGCGTCGAGCTGACGCTGGACGACGCGGCACCTGCGGCTGCGGCACCGGACGCCAGCAGCGGCGCCCTCGCGGGTGAGGCCGGAGCATCCGGCATGGGGCCGGTAAAGCCGGTCGCGCCCATCGCCTCCGTGGCGCCCGTGGATGTCCGCATCGGCGGCCCAAGCGGCCCGGGCGACGGTGCCGTTGCCGCACAGACCGGGGAGCAGCCGACCCCGGCGCAGCGGGCAGCGGAGGAGAAGCTCGCCAAGGCCGCAGAGCTTGGCTGGAAGGTTGACCCGTCTCACATTTCGGTGCAATGGACGAAGGAAAAGTCGAAGCTTTAGGAAAACCAGAAGAAGCGGCAGGGAGCGATGGTGAGGTGAGCGGATGGGCTCTTGGAAGCAGTGGAGGAGTAAATGGTTCGGGACAGGCGAGGACGGCAAACGTTCCAATTCCTTTCTTTGGATTGTACTGCTCGGTCTGGTCGGTGCCGCCTTGATGATTTTAAGCTCGTTTCTCAATTTCAAAGAAGTGGAACCCGCCGGCGACAGCCGGGCGTCCCCTTTGTCCCAGCCGGGCAAAGAAACGTTTATAGGCGGAGCGGCCAAGGACAAAACGCCTTTCCGGGAATACGAGGAAGCCTACGAATCCCGGCTCAGGGATATCCTCCGCAAAGTAGTCGGCGTGGGGGATGTGGAAGTGCTGATTACGATTGAATCTACGGAAGAAATCGTCGTGGAGAAGGATTCGAAGGAAAACCAGCAGCTGACGACGGAAAAAGATACGAACGGCGCGAACCGGAATATTTCCCAGGTTACGAAGGAAGGCAAAGTCGTGCTTTATCAGGTGTCGGGCGATCAGCAGCCCCTTGTCGTCAAGACGATTAAACCCAAAGTGAGCGGAGTGCTCGTAGTCGCCAAAGGGGCCGAAGATCTTACCGTCAAGAAGATGATGATCGAAGCCGTCGCCCGGGGCATCGACGTTCCGGTTCACCGGATCTCCATTCTCCCGAGAAAAACAGCCGAATAGCGGGGCTTTGCAAGAAAGCCCAGGCATTCCGGCATAAGTAAGCTAGCAAGTAAGGCAGCAAATCAAGCAGCATGTAAAGCCGTGTGCGGCAATCCCATTACTTATTAATCCGTTAGGAGGAATTATTCTATGAATGCCAAAAGACAAACAATATGGCTCGTTTCCATGCTGAGCCTGATGGTCGTACTGTCCGCCTATTATCTGTTCACCGAGGATGTCAGCAAGGTGGATGTCGCTTCCACGGCTCCTAAAGCGGATGAAGTGAAAATTGATCTGAGCCAGGTATCCCCGGAGCAGGCCGTCGCCGAAGCGGGTAAAGCTTCCGCCACCGATAAAGCGGCCGATGCGAAAGCCGGCGACACGAAAGCGACAGCCGACGCCAAAACTGACGGCAAGACCGATGCCAAGACCGACGTGAAAGCGGAAGCGAAGGCAGGCGATTCCAAGGCGCAGGACACGAAAACGGACGCGACCGCGTCGAAAGACGGCAAAGATGCGGCGGCCGCTCCGGCTTCGGCGGAAGCCAAAGTGAGCCAGCAGACGCAGGCCAGCAGCAAATCCGGCCGTGACTACCTCACGAAGCTCCAGCTCGACCGCCAGGACGCCCTGTCCAAGAAGACCGAAGAGCTGCTGACGCTCATCACCGATAAAAATCAGTCCTCCGAAGCGGTGAGCAAAGCTCAGCAGGAGCTTCAGCAGATCGAGGATACGAATACGCGCGTAACGAATGTGGAGGACGTTCTCTCCAAAGATTACCCGAACGCGGTTCTGACCCAGGACGGAAGCAAGTGGAAAGTGACCGTACAGTCGGATAAACTCGAGAAAAGCCAGGCGGTTTCCATCGTGGAAACCGTGATGAAGGAACTGAAGGTCGGACCCGAAATTTCGGTCCAGTACGTGAAGTAAGCGGCAGGAAAAAAGGCCCGGAATTCGGCCGGGAGAAAGCCTTTAACCCCATAGCTATCAGAAATGGAAAGAGTCCGGACAAACTGGACTCTTTCCATTTCTTGCGGTTGTGATATAATACATACGTCGTATTACGGCATCGGTTCACCATTTTTGAAGGAGTGACATGGATGTTCAAGCTGAGCGAAATTAAAGAATTAATGAAACTAATGGACCAGACGTCCCTGCAGGAACTCGAAATTGAAAACGAGGGTGCGCGTTTGTCGATACGCAAACCTAACAAAACCGAGTCCGTAGTCGTTACGGCGGCTCCCGTGCAGCAAACGTACGCGCCCGCCATTGCTCAAGCGGTACCCGGAAGCGCTCCCGCACAAGTGGCAGCAGAAGCTCCGAAAGCGGATGAACAGAAGGAATCGGATTCTACCTTACATAAAATCGTATCGCCTATGGTAGGCACATTCTACCAGGCTTCCTCTCCGGGATCTGCCCCGTTTGTTTCGAAAGGTTCTAACGTGAACGAGAAATCGGTCGTCTGCATCGTGGAAGCAATGAAGCTGATGAATGAGATCGAAGCGGAAGTAAAAGGCGAAATCGTTGAAATTCTGGTCGAGAACGGCCAACTTGTCGAGTACGGCCAGCCTCTGTTCTTGGTGAAGCCGGAGTAATTGAACGGAGGGAACAAAATGGGTTTTCAGAAAGTCTTAATTGCAAACCGCGGTGAAATTGCCGTGCGGATTATTCGCGCCTGCCGTGAACTTGGCATTCAGACGATTGCCGTCTATTCGGAAGCGGACCGGGACGCTCTTCACGTCCGTCTAGCAGACGAAGCGTACTGCATCGGACCTACGCCTTCCAAAGACAGCTATTTGAATTTTACAAATATCATGAGCGTGGCCACGCTCACCGATACGGACGCCATTCACCCCGGTTACGGGTTTCTGGCGGAAAATGCGGATTTCGCGGAGATCTGCGAAAGCTGCAACATTACGTTTATCGGTCCTTCCCCGGAAGCCATTACCAAAATGGGGGACAAGGCTGTCGCGAAGCAGACGATGAAGGAAGCGGGCGTTCCCGTTATTCCCGGCTCCGACGGGCTGATCGAGGACCTCGACGAAGCCATTTCTCTCGGCCGTGACATCGGTTATCCGCTTATTATCAAAGCGACGGCCGGCGGCGGAGGCAAAGGCATCCGGATCGCCGAAAGCGAGGATATGCTGATCCAGCATATTATGACGGCCCAGCAGGAAGCCCAGCTGAACTTCGGCAACTCCGGCGTTTACCTGGAGAAATACTTGACGGGCATGAAGCACGTCGAGATTCAGATCATAGCGGACAAGCACGGCAACGCGGTCCATCTCGGCGAACGCGACTGCTCGGTGCAGCGCCGCCGCCAGAAGCTGGTCGAAGAGGCTCCTTGCCCGACCTTGTCGCCTGAAATCCGTCAGGCGATGGGGGAAGCTGCCGTACGCGCGGCGAAGGCCGTCAACTATTCCGGTGCGGGAACACTTGAATTTTTGCTCGGGCCGGACGGGAACTTCTACTTCATGGAAATGAATACCCGTATCCAGGTGGAGCATCCGGTGACGGAATACGTTACGGGCGTCGACCTGATCAAGGAAATGATCCGCGCCGCCGAAGGCAACCCGCTTCCGTTTACGCAGGAAGATATTCAGATTAACGGCTGGTCGATCGAATGCCGGATTAATGCGGAAGACCCCGAGCGCAACTTTATGCCTTCTCCGGGACGCATCAACTTCTATCTGCCTCCGGGCGGCATAGGCGTCCGCGTGGACAGTGCGGCTTATCCGGGGTATGTGATTCCTCCGCATTACGATTCCATGATCGCCAAGCTGATCGTATGGGGAGCGACCCGTGAAGAAGCCGTGAACCGGATGAAGCGTGCATTGGCCGAGTTTGAAGTCGAAGGCGTCCATACGACGATTCCTTTTCACTTGAAGCTGCTGAATCATCGCAAATTCCTGAGCGGAGACTTCGATATCAAATTCCTGGAAGAGCACGACGTGAACGACCCGGAATCCTGAGCGGATTCGTTGTCATAAAAATCCCGGAATGGTATAGTATTAAATTAGTGGGCTTATCCCAAACGTGCAGGAGGGTTGCATAGGATGACGATGATTGCAGCGGATTACGAGAAGACAGATATGGGCACCATTCAGATCGCTCCCGAAGTCATAGAAGTGATTGCGGGACTCGCTACCGTCGAGGTTGAAGGCGTGGCCGGCATGAGCGGAGGCTTTGTCAACGGCATTACCGAGCTTCTCGGACGCAAAAACTTTGCCAAAGGCATCAAGGTGGACGTCGGTCAGCGCGAAGCGGCGATCGATGTTTCGATCGTGATGGAATTCGGACACCGGATTCCCGAAGTGGCCGGCAAGATCCAACAGAACGTGAAATTGGCAATCGAATCGATGACAGGGCTGAGTGTCGTGGAAGTAAACGTTCACATTCACGACGTCCAATTCAAGACGGCCGAGAAGCCGGTTGAAGAGGATTCGGCCGCACTGCGCGTAAAATAATAAATAGCAGCGGCTACACACTGACCCCCAACCGCTAAGGACGGGGGTTCCTCACTTATTTCGGAAGGAGCCATTTGCTGTGGTCAAACTATTGGACAGACTCCTGTTATTTCTTTTTAGCCTCGCGATCATGTTCCTTTCCGCCATCGCCGTACTCGCAGCTTTTCAGCTCATTCCGATGAGATCGACCGATTATTTTCTCCAGGATGTGTTCGACAGCGGCTTTACCGTATCCAAGGCATGGGTAATCGGAGCCGGAATCGTTATTTTTCTGATCAGCATCCGCTTTTTTTACATATCTGTCCGCAGAAGCCGTACGCAGGCGCCGTCTATCGACCAGCGCAGCGAGTACGGGGATATCCGGATTTCGGTGGAAACGGTGGAGAATCTGTCGTTGAAAGCGGCCGGAAGAAGCCGTGGCGTACGCGATTTGCGCGCCCGTGTGAAGGTGAGCGAAGCCGGACTCGAGATCGGTATCCGCACCGTAGTGGACGGGGAAACTTCCATTCCGGAAATTACGGAGGAAATGCAGTCCGCGGTCAAGAATCACGTGGAAGAGATTACGGGAATCCCGGTCTCCGTCGTATCCGTGTATGTGGCGAATATCGTGCAGAATACCCCAACGTTTAAAAGCCGGGTAGAATAGAGGTGGGTCCTCTCATGTGGAGAAAATTGTGGCAGGAGCACCCCGGAACGATAACCGGCGGAGGCGCCGGACTTGTTCTGGGCCTGGTCTATCTGTTTTTCGGCTTCTGGGATATGCTGATTTTTGCATTTATCGTGTTCCTGGGGTATTATATCGGCAAAAAAGTAGACCGGGGCGAAGATTTTCTGCTCCCTTTCCAGAACCTTTGGCAATTTCTTACGCAAAAATGGAGAATGTTTCGCTGAAATCCTGGGTTCAACCTTGGATTTTTTTGTTTGGGTTGGATTTAAAATGACGTATACTAGACGTAGACGAACGAACTAGCGGTTTAAGATGTGGGAGGCATACAATGAGGCGTAGAGTAGCCAGAGAAATAGCTTTGCAGAGCTTGTATCAGATCGATATGAACGGGGTTTCGGCGGCGGAAGCGGTGAACGTTGCCGTACATGAGGCGGAGAACGATAACGAGGCCCAGGTAGATCATAAGGAAAAAATTATGCCGGAGTATATCCGCGAGCTCGTGGACGGCACGTTAAGCAACCGGAACCGCATCGACGAGCTGCTGGCCGGTTACCTGAAGGGCTGGAAAATGGACAGGCTTTCCCGCGTAGACCGTGAAGTGCTGCGTCTGGCCGCGTTCGAAATGCTGTTTCAGGAAGATGTCCCGCCGAAGGTTGTCGTTAACGAGGCCATCGATCTGGCAAAGCATTTCGGTACGGACGATTCCGGCAAATTCGTGAACGGCGTACTCGGCAAAATGATCAAAGACGTAGATACGCTGAGGGAAAATATCCGCGGCGGCAAAGAGTAATAAACCGGGCGCACGGTTGTCGGGACTTCTGAGAAGAATTGTCCGGGCAGCTTTGCGCTATCTGCTTATTGCGGGCTACAATAAGGAAATAACAAAGATAACAGGGACACAGGAAAAACAGAGAAAACCATTTCACGGAGAATTAGGGAGGAGAACCGTCATGGCAGCAGAAGTGATTAACGGCAAAGAAATCGTCCGTTCCATTCGGGAAGAAATCAAGCAGGAAGTCGAGGAGCTTTCCGCACGGGGCACGACACCCGGACTTGTGGTGATTATCGTCGGCGACGACCAGGCTTCCCATGTTTACGTCAACAACAAGGAAAAAGCTTGCGCCCAGGTCGGCATCCAGTCTCATGTTCACCGTCTTCCGGCCGATACTTCCCAGGAAGAGCTTGTCAAGCTGATCCACGAATATAACCGTAACACGGAATTTCACGGAATTCTCGTCCAGTCTCCGCTTCCAGGCCACATCAACGAGGAGCAGGTCGTAGATGAGATTACTCCGGAGAAGGATGTGGATTGTTTCCACCCGGTTAACGTGGGTAATCTGATGATCGGCAAAGAAGGCATGCTTCCTTGTACGCCGGCAGGCGTTATGGAAGTGCTGAAAAAAATCGGCGTGTCCCCGGCCGGCAAACATGCCGTTGTCGTCGGAAGAAGCAATATCGTCGGCAAGCCGATGGCGATGCTGCTGCTCCGCGAGCATGCTACGGTTACAATCTGCCACTCGCGCACGCCGAACCTGCAGGATATTACACGCCAGGCGGACATTCTCGTTGCGGCGGTTGGCAAAGCCGGCGTGATTGAAGACCGGCACGTGAAACCGGGCGCGGTCGTGATCGACGTCGGGATGAACCGCAACGCCGAAGGCAAGCTGTGCGGTGATGTCGATTTCGATGCCGTCAAAGAAATCGCGGGCTACATTACACCGGTTCCGGGATGTGTAGGTCCGATGACCATCACGATGCTGCTCAAGAATACGCTGAGCTCGGCCCGCCGCGCGTCCAATACGGGTACAGAAGCGGGCGTGTAACGCATGAGCGAGCGCGCCGTATTATCCATTAGGGATCTCAACCGCTATATCAAAATGAAGCTCGAAGGCGACAACCGCCTTCAGGACGTTTGGGTGCGCGGTGAGATTTCCAACTTTACGCATCATTCCAGCGGCCATATGTATTTTACGCTTAAAGATAAAGACAGCCGCCTCAAGAGCATCATGTTCGCGTCGTACAACCAGCGGCTTCCTTTCCGTCCGAAGGAAGGGACGATGGTGATCGCCCGCGGGAACGTTTCGGTCTACGAACGGGACGGGCAGTACCAGTTCTACGTCACGCAGATGCAGCCGGACGGAATCGGCGGCTTGTACCTCGCGTTCGAGCAGCTCAAACAGAAGCTCGAGAGCGAGGGCTTGTTCCGCACCGAGCGGAAGAAACCGATTCCCCGGATGCCGAAGGCCGTCGGCGTGATCACATCGCCGACGGGGGCCGCCGTCCGGGACATAATTATCACCCTGCAGCGGCGGTTCCCGAATGTGCCGATTCTGCTGTTTCCGGTGCTGGTGCAGGGCGCTCAGGCCGCTCCGTCCATCGTCCGGGCCATCGAGACGATGAACAGGCTCGGTGAAGTCGACGTGCTGATCGTCGGCCGGGGCGGGGGTTCGCTGGAGGAGCTGTGGGCGTTCAACGAAGAAGTCGTTGCCCGCAGCATCTTCGCCTCCGCGATCCCCGTCATCTCGGCCGTCGGCCACGAGACCGACTTCACCATCGCGGATTTCGTCGCCGACCTCAGGGCGGCGACGCCTACGGCCGCGGCGGAGCTGGCGGTGCCTCACCATCTGGAGCTGAAGCAGCAGATGGCTCATCTCCGCCAGCGCCTGCACCGCGGCCTGCTGCAGCAGCTGCAGCGTCGTCAGGACCGGCTGGACCGGCTCCGCCGCTCGCCTTACCTGACCAATCCGCACCGGCAGCTTCTGCAGCATCCGGCCCAGCGGCTGGACCGGCTGGGCGAGCAGCTTTCTTTCCGCATGCGTCAGCTTGTCGGCCGGGCCGGCGACCGCCGCATGCGTCTGGAGCGCACCCTGTCGGGCTTCAACCCGCAGGAGCAGGTGCGTTACGCCCGCAAGCGCGTGGAAGGCGCGGAGCGGGCGCTCACTCTGGCGATGCAGGGCGTCGCCAGGGGCCGCAGGCAGCAGCTTGTATCCACGCTGCGCCACCTGGATGCGCTGAGCCCGCTGAAAGTGATGCAGCGGGGATACAGCCTTGTTTACGACGAGAAAGAAAAACGCGTATTAAATTCGATCGAGCAGGTTCAGATCGGCGATATGGTCCGAGTTCAGCTGACCGACGGACGGCTCGACTGCCACGTCTGGGCGATGGAGGAGAAAACAAATGGGGAACGAAAGTAATTTGCAGGAAGAAACCGCCATCAGCTTCGAGGAAGCGATGGACAAGCTGGAAGGAATCGTAGCGAAGCTGGAGAGCGGAGATGTGCCTCTCGAGCAGGCGATCGAGCTGTACCAGGAAGGCATGAAATTGTCTCATCTGTGCGGCCAGAAGCTTGAGGTGGTGGAGAAGAAGATCGAAATGCTCGTGGAAAGCGAAGCCGGTCTTTCGAAGAAGCCGTTCGGAGCCAATATGATCGAGGACAAAGGGGAATCCCGTTGAACAACGACATGAACATCCAAGAATATATCGCTTCTTATGCGAAAGAAATCGAGGGAGAGCTTCAGGAGCTGTTTCCCCGGATTTGGGACATTCCGGATGTGCTGCGGCAGTCCGCCCAGTATTCGATCGACGCGGGAGGCAAACGGCTTAGGCCGATACTTGTCCTTGCCGCGGCGGAAGCCCTGGGAGGACGCAAGGAAGCCGCTATGCCGGTAGCCTGCGCCATCGAAATGGTTCATACGTACTCGCTGATTCACGATGATTTGCCTGCCATGGATAACGATGACTACCGGAGGGGCAAACTAACCAACCATAAAGTTTACGGAGAAGCGATGGCCATCCTTGCCGGAGACGCTCTGCTGACTCAGGCGTTCTACAGCGCTTCACAGGCGCGCAGGCATGGCGTTCCGGCCGAACAAGTACTGACGATTGTCGAGGAGCTGGCCGAATATTCCGGCGCCCGGGGAATGGTCGGCGGACAAGTGGCCGACATGAAGGGCGAGCAGGGGATTACGGAACTGAGCGGCCTGGAATATATTCATCAGCACAAAACGAGCGATCTCATTATTTTCTCGCTCCGCGCGGGCGGCCGGATAGCCGGGGCGGACGACAGGCAGCTTGAAGCGCTTACGGACTTCGGCCGCTCGATCGGGCTGGCGTTTCAGATCCAGGACGATATTCTGGATGTGACCGGCACGCAGGAGAAGCTGGGCAAAGCCGTAGGCAGCGACGAGAAGCAGCAGAAGGTGACGTATCCTTTTTTCATCGGGCTGGAGGAATCGGAACGGCGGGTCGCCCAATTGACGGACGAGGCCAAAACGGCGATCTCCGGAGGGGTTCTGCCGGATCCGCGGAGACTGCTTGAGCTGGCCGATTACCTGATGAAGCGTGACCGTTGAAATTGTGGTATAATGGTAAAATAAAATACACGAACACATGAACGTATTTCATAAATTTTGCTAATTTTCACCTTCGGAAAGCGAGGAAATTAATGTGCTGCTCGATCATATTAACCAGCCAGAGGATTTAAAGAGGTTGTCTACGGCGGACCTTGAACAGCTTGCGGGAGAAATCCGGCAATTTCTCATCGAAAAGCTGTCTGCATCCGGCGGGCACCTCTCCTCCAACCTGGGCATAGTGGAGCTGACCATTGCGCTGCATACGCTTTATGACAGCCCCCGGGACAAATTTATTTTCGATGTGGGGCACCAGGCGTATGTGCACAAAATTTTAACCGGGCGCAAAGACCGCTTCGATACCCTGCGCAAGTATAAAGGGATGTGCGGCTTCATCAAGCGGGCGGAAAGCGATCACGACGTATGGGAAGCGGGACACAGCAGCACCTCGCTATCGGCGGCGATGGGGATGGCCATGGCCCGCGATCTGAAGGGCGAAGACTTCCGGGTTTTTGCCGTTATCGGCGACGGAGCCATGACCGGCGGTATGGCGCTTGAAGCGATGAACCATATCGGCCACGAGAAGAAGAATTTAACCGTTATTCTGAACGACAACGAAATGTCCATCGCCCCTAACGTGGGCGCGATCCACAATTATTTGAGCAAGATCAGGTCCGACAAGCATTACCGCAAAGCGAAAGAAGAAGTCGAAAGTCTCCTTAAGAAAATCCCGGCTATCGGAGGGACTCTGGCCAAGACGGCGGAGAAAGTCAAGGATAGCCTGAAATATTTGCTTGTTTCCGGTGTCTGGTTCGAAGAGCTGGGCTTCAATTACATCGGTCCCGTCGACGGTCATAATCTTCCTTTGCTGCTTGAAACGCTGAAGCAGTCCGAGAAAGTGGATGGCCCTGTGCTCATCCACGTCATTACGACCAAGGGGAAAGGATATTCCCCCGCGGAGATGGATTCCCACAAATGGCACGGAGCCAGCCCGTATAAGATCGAATCCGGCCAGTTCCTTAAAGCCGTGGGCAATCCGATGTACACCGAAGTTTTCGGCAATACGTTGATAGAGCTTGCGGAGCAAGACGAACGCATCGTAGCTGTAACGCCGGCTATGCCGGGAGGTTCGGGGCTGATGAATTTCGCCGCCCGTTTCCCTACGCGTATGATCGATGTGGGTATCGCCGAACAGCATGCGGCCACTTTGTGTGCGGGCATGGCTGCGGAAGGGCTGAAACCGGTATTCGCCGTCTATTCGACGTTCCTCCAGCGCGCCTATGATCAGGTTGTGCACGATATTTGCCGTCCCAAGCTGAACGTCATGTTTGCCATTGACCGCGCCGGCTTTGTAGGTCCCGACGGGGAAACGCACCAGGGCGTGTACGATATCTCGTTCCTGCGCAGCCTGCCGAATATGGTGCTTATGATGCCTAAAGACGAGAACGAGCTCCGCCGCATGATGCGGACGGGGATTGATTATAACGAGGGGCCGGTCGCCGTGCGTTATGCCCGCATTAACGGGCTCGGCGTCCCTCTGGACGAGAATCCGCAGCCGATTCCGATCGGCACCTGGGAGACGCTGACCGAAGGGGATACGATGGCAGTACTGGCCGTCGGCCCGATGAATCAGGTCGCTCTGGAAGCCGCGGATATGCTGAAGAAAGAAGGCATTAACCTGCGCGTTATCAACGCCCGGTTTATCAAACCGCTGGATGAGGCTATGCTTCTCCAGCTGGCCAAAGAGCATATGCCGATCATCACTATGGAAGAAGGATCGGAACAAGGCGGCTTCGGCAGCGCGGTGCTCGAATTTTACGCGAAGCAGGGCATCGAAGGCGTTCGTGTCCGCACGATGGGCGTGCCGGATTACTTTGTGGAGCACGGTTCCATCAAAGAGCAGCGCCAGGAAGTCGGCTTAACCGCCGAACACCTGATTACGCAGGTTCACACGCTGCTGCCGCGCAAACGCCAGCGTTCCGCGGGCCTTAACGCCTAACATCCCGCCAGGAACCCGGCGGGCAGGGCTTGTCGTCACATGCCGACAGTCACTCCCGGGAACCAGCTTACACGTGCCGGCAGCAGCCGGCCCAAACGACGAACGATAACAGGAGCTTATGGAATGGCGACAGATAAAGAACGAATTGATGTGCTGCTCGTCGAACAAGGCTATTTTGAAAGCAGGGAAAAAGCCAAGGCCGCCATTATGGCTGGCCTTGTTTTTGCTGATGAGGAGCCTGTCGATAAGGCAGGAATGAAAATTAGCCGCGCAGCCGCCTTGAAAGTGAAAGGTGCGGTGCATCCTTATGTGAGCCGCGGCGGCTTGAAGCTGGAAAAAGCGCTGAAACAGTTTGACATTGACGTGAAAAACGCGGTGATGCTCGATATCGGAGCTTCTACCGGCGGTTTTACGGACTGCGCGCTCCAGAACGGAGCTTCGTATGTGTACGCGATCGATGTGGGCTATAACCAGCTCGACTGGTCACTTCGACAGGATGAGCGTGTCCAGGTTATGGAACGCACGAATTTCCGTTACTTGACGCCGGAAGAACTGACCGGTCCGTCCCCGTCTTTTTCCACGATTGATGTTTCTTTCATTTCCCTGAAAATTATTTTGCCTCCGCTGAAAGCGATGCTGGGTATAAAAGGGGAGACGGTTGCCCTGATCAAACCACAATTCGAAGCGGGACGCGATAAAGTAGGCAAATCCGGAGTAATCCGGGATTCCGAAGTGCATAAGGACGTATTGGAAAGTGTCCTGGGATTCGCGAAGGACATCGGCTTTTACTTAAAAGGACTGACGTTCTCTCCGATTACCGGGGGCGAAGGAAACATTGAATTCCTTGCTTACTGGACCTGCAATCCCGAAGATCCGGACAAGCTGGAAGAACCGATTCAATCCCTGATCGACCGAGTCGTTCCGGAGGCCAAGGCCATGTTCGCCAAACCTGAAGCCCGGTATTGAAATATCAAGCTGGTCCGCGCAGAAGGTTTTTATACGGCAAAACAACCGGAAAAGGCTTCCCGGCAAAAGGAATCCTCGCCTCCCTTAGCGAATAGGTACGTCGAGGTGATCCGGTATGCAGCACGGGGATACGCTTATCCTAATTTTGCTTTTAGGACTTCTCGCAGCATGGGCCGGCATAAGTTTCCGAAAGTGGCTGTACGAGCCTTACACGGATTCGTTCCAACCTGTCCGCATGACGGACTATAACGAAGTTCCGGAGGACGATGAAGTTGTCGAGCTTCTGATCGGTGCGGGGTTTGACGTGGTCGGCGGGAAAACCAAAATCCCGATTTCCATGACCCTGAATCAGAAGGATGAGCTGTACAGCCGCCTGTTTATCGACTATTTTGCTGAAAAAGAGGACAATCTGTATCTCGTCAAGGTGGCACGCGAACGCAGGCCGCTTGAGATGACAGGAAGCGCTATCCGCGACATGCTGCTGGTGTATTCGCTCCTCGTGCCGGAAGCGGCCGGAGTGCTGTACGTGGACATGAACGGACGCAAGATCAAACAAATTACGTTTACCATTGAGGTGTTCGAATGAAGGGGCAACGCCACGTTAAAATCCGGGAAATCATTACGGGCCATGAGATCGAAACTCAGGACGAGCTGGTGGAATCACTGCGCAGCGCCGGTTTCAACGTGACCCAGGCGACGGTTTCCCGGGACATTAAAGAACTGCATCTGATCAAAGTCCCGCTTGATGACGGAAGGTACAAATATTCAATGCCGGCTGATCAGCGCTACAATCCGATGCAGCGGCTCAAACGGGCGCTAAGCGATCATTTTATCAACATCGATTTTACCGAGAATCTGGTTGTCATGAAGTGTATGCCGGGAACGGCAAATACGATCTGCGCCTTGATCGATAATTTGGAATGGAATGAAATCATGGGGACGATTTGCGGGGATGACACGATTCTGATCATCTGCCGGACGAAGGACGTCAGCCAGAAAGTCGTGAATCAGATTATGTCGCTGATCTGACTCGGTCATGCAGCGAATTCAGGGGAGGACCTATGCTCACAGAACTGTCTATCCGCAATTTGGCGGTTATCGAATACGTTCACATCGGATTTAAATCCGGCTTTCATGTTCTGACGGGTGAGACCGGTGCCGGTAAATCCATCATTATCGACGCGCTGAGCTTGATTGTCGGCGGCCGGGGTTCCTCCGAATTGGTCCGCTACGGCAGCGAGAAAGCCGAGATCGAGGCTGTTTTCGAAATCGGCGAAGGACATCCCGTCTGGGCCACGCTTGCCCAGCTCGGTATCGAAGCCGCGGGAGAGGAACAGCTGCTGATCCGCCGGGAAGTGACGGCAAGTGGCAAAAGCTCCAGCCGGATCAACGGCCAGCTCGTCAATTTGACGATGCTGCGCGAAGTCGGCGGCTGGCTCGTCAATATTCACGGCCAGCATGAGCATCAGTCTCTTCTCAAATCGGACGAACACATCCACTGGCTCGATGCATACGGAGATAAAGAGGTAGGTCCCAACCTGGCGGCATACCGCGAATCGTACGACCGCTACACGAAGCTCCGCAAAGAGCTGAAGGCGCTCCGGGAAACGAGCAAGCAGTCGCTGCAAATGATCGATCTTTACCGTTTCCAGGTGGACGAAATCGCGGCGGCAGCCTTGAAGGAAGGCGAGGACGTCACGCTGACGGAGGAGAAAAGCAAGCTGGCGAACGCCGAAAAGCTGTATTCGAGCGTTGCCGGCTCCTACGATACGCTGTACGGCGCGAGCAGCGGGCTGGAAGCCATAGGCAAAGCCATCACCCGCATCCAGGACGTGGCGGCTATCGACAGTGCGGGAATCGCCCCTCTGCTGGAGCAGATGCAGAGCGCGTTTTACCAGCTTGAAGATGCCGCTTACCAGCTGAGGGATTACCGCGACGATATCGAGTTCAATCCCGAGAGGCTTGACGAAATCGAGCTCCGGCTCGATTTAATCGCTTCGCTTCGGCGCAAATACGGCGATACGATTGCGGAGATTTTGGCTTACAGCGAGAAAATCAGCGGGGAACTCGCCACGATCGAGAACAAGGACGAGATTATCCAGAAGCTCCAAGAAAAGCTCGACCGTGAAATCGTGCAGCTCACGAAAGCGGCGCGGAAGCTGTCCGGTTCCCGCAAAAAAATCGCGGACCGTCTGGCCGGAGAAATCGAGACGGAGCTCCGCGACCTGCATATGGAGCGCACGCAGTTCCGCGTCCAGGTATCGCATACGCCGGTTCCTGAAGGCAGCGGGGGGCTGGAGATCGGCGACGAGCCGCCCGTTAAATTTACCCGGGACGGTGTCGATCTCGTCGAGTTCCTGATGGCGCCGAATCCCGGAGAACCGCTCCGCGGGCTCAGCAAGATCGCTTCCGGCGGGGAGCTGTCGCGGATTATGCTTGCGATGAAAAGCATTTTCGCCCGCCTGGATCAGATCCCGGTCCTCGTGTTCGACGAAGTGGACACCGGTGTCAGCGGACGGGCGGCCCAGGCGATCGCGGAGAAGCTTTCCCTGCTTTCGCGCAGCTGCCAGGTCTTTAGCATTACGCATTTACCCCAGGTGGCATGCATGGCCGACGTACATTTTTACATTCATAAGGAAGTTCAGGGAGAACGCACGTTTACCCGCGTGACCGATCTGGACCGCCGCGGCCGTATCGAAGAGCTTGCCCGGATGCTCGGAGGGGTCGAAGTGACGGAAACGACTCTGCATCATGCTCAAGAAATGCTTGCATTGGCAGACGAAAAAAAGTCAAGGAACTAACTGAGGCCCCTAGAAGCATTTGCAGTTATAAAACGAATGGAGGGAGGATACCTTAAAGGTACGCATTTGACGAGGGTTCGTCAGGGCAAGAAAGCAGAAGGAGGGTGTCTTGTGAAATCGAATCGTCGTAGAAGATTCATTGGTCTCCTGCTCGTTTTCTTCGTTTGTATCCTAAGTGTATCCGCCCCTTTCCAAAGCTTCGCCTCCTTCCCCGATGAGCTCCGGTTTTTCAGCGGGCAAGCCAAAGAAATCAGGCTTTCCATGCCGGTCAACGCCATGCTTACGGTGGAAGACCCCGAAATAGTCAAGGTTAACGGGAACTCCCGGCACTCATTTCAAGTTAATTTGAAAGATCCGATTTCCCTCCAGTCCAATCAGCAGGGCTATACCGAGATGAAACTGAAGCTGTTCGGAGCCATACCCCTCAAGACCGTTAAGGTCAATGTCGTGCCGGACCTTAAAGTCCTTCCCGGCGGGCAAACCATTGGCGTCAAAATCAAGTCAGCCGGCATTCTGGTTGTAGGCCATCATCTGGTCGCCGTGACCGAGAATCAGAAGATCTCGCCGGGTGAAGAAGCGAAGGTGCAGGTCGGTGATTTGATTGTTGCGATCAACGGGAGTCCTTCCGCGGACGTGTCCAAGGTGTCCGGTCTCGTCAACAAAGCCGGTCAAAACAAGAAACCGCTGGAGCTGACGGTGCAAAGAGGCAATCAGCGCTTCGACCTTAAGCTCAAGCCCGCTTATGACGTCGTGGACAAGTCGTACCGGCTCGGTCTGTATATCCGCGATTCCGCGGCAGGAGTAGGCACTCTGACCTTCTACGCGCCCGAACAGAACGTTTACGGTGCCTTAGGCCATGTGATTACCGATATGGACACCCAGACTCCGATCGTGGTCGGCAGCGGGGAGGTCGTTCACTCGAGCGTCACGTCGATCGCCAAGAGCCAGAACGGCGAGCCCGGCGAGAAGCATGCGCAGATTTTCCGGGACAGCAAGGTGATCGGAACGATCGAGAAAAACACCCCGTTCGGCATTTTCGGCAAAATGGAAGAAGCTCCTGAGTATAGTTTATCCCGAACTCCGATTCCTGTCGCATTCGCGGAAGAGGTAAAAGAAGGTCCGGCTCAAATTTACACGGTCGTGAACGGACAAAAAGTGGAGAAGTTCGATATCGAGGTCGTGCATGTGGCGAAGCAGGGAAGCCCGGCAACCAAGGGCATGGTTATCAAAGTAACCGACAAACGGCTCCTTGAGAAGACCGGCGGCATCGTGCAGGGGATGAGCGGAAGCCCGATCATCCAGAACGGCAAAATGATCGGCGCCGTCACCCACGTTTTCGTGAACGATCCTTCCAGCGGGTATGGCTGTTTTATTGAATGGATGCTCCAGGATGCAGGCATTCTGCTCCGGCCCGAATCAGATGCGAAAGGACTGAAGGCGAGTTAGCCTTTGGTTCTTTCTTTTTTGCGAACGATTTGTCGAAAAATGTTGAAATACCAAAATAAAACTCTATTATAAAATAACTGCTCACAAAAATAAAGAAAATAATTTTTCGACAGAAGGAATTTGATTAGGCGTGTCGAAATGATACAACAAGGAATTAGAAAACCCTCGATTTTTTTACAAATAAAGGAGGCTTTCAAGTTGCAAAAGATTCAAGTTTTGTTAGCGGACGACAACCGAGAGTTTACACATTTACTTTCCGAATTTATCAGTGAACAGGAAGATATGGAGATTGCAGGCATCGCCTATAACGGAAACGAAGTGCTCCGTTTTATGGAAACGCAGAATGATGTGCCTGATATTCTCATTTTGGATATTATCATGCCTCATTTGGACGGCCTGGGTGTACTCGAGAAGCTTCGCGAAATGAACTTAAATCCGGCTCCGCGGATCATTATGCTCACGGCCTTCGGCCAGGAGAATATCACGCAGAAAGCCGTGCAGCTTGGCGCCTCCTATTATATTTTGAAGCCTTTTGACATGGAAGTTCTGACGAACCGGATCCGTCAGCTGGTGGGCAATCAGCCGGCTGTTACGTCGACCAGTTCCATGAAAGCGAATGTCGTTCAGATGCCGAAAAGCAAAAATCTGGACGCTAACATTACGACAATCATACATGAAATCGGCGTACCTGCGCATATTAAAGGATATCAATATCTGCGCGAAGCGATCACGATGGTGTACAACAACATCGAAATTCTCGGCGCCATCACCAAGACGCTGTATCCCGCCATTGCGGAAAAATACAAAACCACCCCGAGCCGCGTCGAACGCGCCATCCGTCACGCGATTGAAGTCGCCTGGACGCGCGGCAACATCGACAGCATCTCGTTTATTTTCGGCTACACCGTGAACATTTCGAAGTCGAAACCGACTAACAGCGAATTCATCGCGATGGTGGCGGATAAGCTGCGGATTGAGCACAAGGTGAGCTGAAGGTAAGCTTAGAGCTGACCGGGTTTCGGATATTCTTGAAGAACAATTTTTGCGGTAATTCTCTAAAATCAGCGATACTAAGCGATAAACTTTTATGCACCAAATACCAACCGATACCGTTATTTATTGGATTTGCAAAAATCCGATGAAGGGCGGTATTTTTTTATACTCTCACAAGATAAGGTAAAAAAATGACCTGATAAAGTCAAAATCGTTCACGATAGAGCAAAAAAATGAACTAGGACGCTGCTAAATATTTCTCTAGGATAGGATGGAGAGGAATTTTATTCTTGAAATCAGAATGAGAGGGGAGCAAAGTGAATGACTTCGATGAGCAGAAGAATCTCGGTAATTCTGTTTTTTTGCTTCATGATGCAGGCGCTTTCATTTGTGACAGCCGTCCATGCAAGCGAGCCGCAGCCTGATTTGGTTTCTAATGGCGGATTTGAAAGTGTAAAGTCAGGGGCAGGAAAGTGGGCGGCTGGAGCTGAACCCGTTGGTTGGGGGTTATGGTTGGCAAGCGGGACAGGAAAGGCCTCTGTGACCGGGGATGTTTACCATACTGGGACTCAAGCGGTCCAGCTTGAACATTTGGCTCTGAGCAGAACGGGTCTTTCTCAGGATGTACCGATTGCAGGCGGACAAACGTATAAACTGAGCGTTTGGGTGAAAACGAAGGATGTCAATTCGGGCATTGGCGTGTTTGTAAGAACACAGTTTTTTAAAAGCATCAAAGGTTTTGACGGAAAAACGCTAGATGAAAAGATAGGTTCGGGGCCTTCGACAGAAGAATTAACGGGGACTCAAGACTGGATGAAGCGGGAAGTGATCATAAACAGTCCGGAGGACGCGAAGTATATCCGGCTGGAACCCTTTTTCGAAACAGGGACAGGTACGGTGTGGTTTGATGATATTTCTTTAGTTAAATGGAACAGTGTGACAGGCCTGGCGCTGGACCAAACGAGTGTGACAATGGATACAAAGCAAACCGCTGTCCTGACGGCCAAGGTGACGCCTGAAAATGTAAGCGGTTTATCGCTGCAGTGGCGGGTCGACAACAAAGATGCTGTGCAGGTGGAGGCTCAAGGTTCTCTTGCTGTTCTGACGGCTCTGAAGCCGGGGAAGGCGATCGTAACGGTGATGACTGAGGACGGAACTTTTGCGGCAACCAGTGAAATTACAGTAAAAGAAGCAGGCATCCAGGGGGATCTTACGAACGATGGAAAAATAACCGTCGGAGATTTGGCTATGGCGGCCGCGCATTTCGGTAAAGATACAAGCAGCCCGGATTGGGAAACGGTAAAGGCTGCCGATGTGAACGGAGACCATAAAATCGACCGCAGTGACCTGATGTGGTTCGCGGAGCGGATTTTTCCATAAGTCAGTTATATAAACGAAAGGAGTGTTATTTTCGTGAAAAAGTCCATTTTGCAAGTTGGAGTCATTGCTTTAACGATAGTCGCGCTCATTTTCACCTCTTTTCCCGTTTCTGTTCAAGCTCAGCAGCCGGACCCGATCGATTCCATGAGGGACAAATGGTTTGCGTTTTTGACGGGCGGCAGGCAAATCGATTTGAACGATGAAGATATCCGTCAAGCGGTGGAGGCGAACGCCAAAAAGGTAACCAACGACCAAAAAACCGGCTTTTGGGACCTGCTCCTTAAAGACCCGGCACGCAAGTCGTTGTGGGCGGATTATGGGAGTACGACGGATTCAAGCCATATTACCCTTTCTTATAACCGGTTGAAGGACATGGCGATTGCCTACTCGACTCAAGGCTCGGACTTGTACCGGAATGAGGGGCTTAAACAAGATATTATGGCGGGTTTGGATTGGATGTATACCAATCGCTTTAATGAGAATAAAGCGAAATACAACAACTGGTGGGATTGGGAAATCGGATCACCGCTGTCTCTCGGCGATATCATGACTTTAATGTATGACCACCTTTCTCCCGAGCAAGTTGCCCGTTATACCCGGACGATTGACAAGTTTATACCCGATCCCACCCTACGGCTGGGCAGCACATTGAAAGAAACAGGCGCAAACCTTTTGGATAAAGCATTGGCAGTACTGATTCGGGGAGTTATCGGCAAAAGTGAAACGAAAATCGTTCAGGCGCGCGGCTCCATTAGCTCGGTATTTCCTCCGGTAACAAGCGGCGACGGTTTTTATTCCGACGGTTCTTTTATTCAGCATAACAATATTGCGTATACCGGAAGTTACGGAAGTGTCCTGCTTGGCGATATCGCTAAGCTTTTGACGATATTGAATGATTCGCCTTGGCCGATTCAAGATCCGAACTTGGCGAATGCGTACGACTGGATCACCCATTCGTTCGAGCCGCTCATTTACGGCGGACATATGATGGAAATGGTCAGCGGGCGGGCGGTATCGCGGTATAACAACAACACTCGCGGAACTGCGTGGACCATTAACCGGATGTCACAATTTGCTCCTCCCGAGCTTGCGGCCCGTTACAAAAGCATGGTCAAAGAATGGGTTTTATCGGATACGAGTATGTCCAACAAATATGAGGGCATGCCGATTCGGGATCTTGTTCTTTTCAAAGCTTTAATGAAGGATACGTCCGTCGTGCCGCGCGGGGATTTGATTGTCCATCATCAATTTTCGGCGATGGATCGTGTTGTTCATGCGCGGGAGGGATATGCCTACGCTATCAGCATGTCGTCTTCGCGAATTTCCAACTATGAGGGGGGAATCAACGGCGAGCATACGAAGGGCTGGTACACGGGCGACGGCATGACGTATTTGTACAATAACGATGCCGCTCAGTTCAGAGACGCATTCTGGCCGACGGTAAATTCATACCGGATGCCGGGAACAACCTCCGACGGCTTGCCAAGGACAGGCAGTAAAGTAACCTCTAAAAGCTGGGTCGGCGGAGCATCGATGGACGAGTTGTATGGTACGGCCGGAATGGATCTGGCTCCTCCAGGCAGTAAATTAAATGGAAAAAAATCATGGTTTATGTTCGATAACGAGATTGTCGCATTGGGAGCGGGGATCACAACTCCCGACAGCCGAAAAGTCGAAACGATTGTGGAGAACCGGATGATTAATCCGGCGGGAAACAACAAGCTGATTGTGAACGGAGAGACGATGCCGAGTGATTTGGGCTGGTCCAAAAATCTTGCCGGAGTAAAGTGGGCCAACTTGCAAGGTACGGCAGCCGGAGCCGATATCGGCTATTATTTTCCCGAAACGGCAAATGTCAGCGCTTTACGGGAGGCGAGAAGCGGTTCGTGGAGAGATATTAATCCGACAGGCCCGACGGACATCATCACGCGTAATTATGTCAGCTTAGCGATCGATCATGGAACCAAGCCGGCCGATCAATCTTATTCCTACGTGCTGCTGCCTGCTTTAAATGCGGCGGCTACCCAATCGTATAGTGAAAATCCGGATGTGCGTATCTTGAGCAACACGGCTCAAATTCAAGGTGTTCAAGAAACCAAATTGGGCTTGACCGGGGTTCACTTTTGGGTACCGGGGACGCTGGATCGCATACGCGCCTACCAGCCTGCTTCGCTCATGATGAAGGAAAAAGGCGATGAGCTTACGATTTCGGTGTCAGACCCGACCCAATCCCAGTCCAAAGTAAAAGTGGAGCTGGCTGCCGCCGCTTCGCAGGTGCTTGCGAGTGATCCCAGCGTGAAAGTATTGCGGATGCTGCCAACCGTGCAGCTGGAAGTAGATACTAGAGGGTCTTTGGGAAGAAGCCACAGTGTTCAATTGAAAATTAACCCGGATCAGGAAGTGGAGCTTCCGGGGGAAACCGATTATGAACCTGACCCCGCCGCAAAGGTTCGAGTTCCGGTTACGGAAGATACATTCGTTAATGGCGGGACAGATGCGAACAACAATTTTGGTAGTAGAGGCTATTTAAATATTCGAAATGGGAGCGGAAACACAGACCGCAAAGTTTTTTTGAAATTTGCGCTGCCTTCCTCTTTGCAGGAAATTCATACTGTGAGCCTTAATGTTTACGGGGAGACAAAAGACGGAAGCGGTAATATCTCGGATATTGGCGTCTATGAGGTGCCCGATGACAGCTGGACAGAAACAACCTTGACTTTTGCGAATAAGCCGGCGTCAGGTAAACAAATTGATGTGGCTACGTTCACAACACCGGAACAATGGCGTAAATTCGATGTGACTCCGTTTGTGCTGACACAGCAGCAAGGGGACAAAGTGGCAAGCTTTTCCTTGCAGCAGGTCGGAAGTAACCTGGCGTCAACGATTCGAAGCCGCAAAAGTGAAGATGGAAAATATCAGGCTTATTTGGAAGTGCTGCTTAAAGACACGAAAGCGCCTGCAACCTCCGTGCGTGTCGATGGAAATAGCGGAGCGGATCAAGAAAATTACAAGGACGTGACCCTGCACTTTACCGCGGTGGACGATCCGAACGGTTGGGGTGTTTTGAGGAGCGAGTATCGAATCAATGGCGGGAAATGGACGACAGTCAAAGCGGGTCAGGGCGTTATTCGGGAAAAAGGTGTGCATAACATCGAATATCGCTCGATAGATAAGGCCGGCAATATGGAAGAAGCACAAAAATTGACTGTCGTCCTGGCTAATGCGGATACGGAATTAAGCGGAAATCAATCCGTCATTAAGGGTGAGCCGCTGATTGTTACCTACCGAATCAAAAAAGCTGTTAGCGATATGTATTCCCATGACTTGACACTCGATTATGATGCTCATGTGCTGGAGTTTGTCTCCGCCGAGTCTGTGCAAAAAGGCGTATCCATACTCAAGTCGAAGGCGGAAGATACCGGACGTCTGCGGTTCGTGATTGCCGGCGAGGGACAAGAAATCCAAGGAAACGCCGACTTATTGAAGCTTACATTTAAAGCCAAAAAAGCGACGGAGGCTGTAAGCGGCAAGATTGAGGTGGTTCAAGCGATCCTTGCCGATAAACAGGGAAGCGAAATGGCGGTGACGCCGAGTTCTCTTCATTTTAGCGTCCAAGCTTCAACAGAAGAGCCGGGTCCCGTTAAACCTGACCCGGGAGATAACGGAAGCGGAACTGATAACGGCAATGGTAACGGTACCGGCAATGGTAATGGCAACGGCAATGGTAACGGTAGTGGTAGCGGCAATGGTAACGGCAATGGTAGTGACGGTAGTAACAGTAACAGTAACGGCAACGGTACCGGTTCCGGTACGGATAATGGAGGCCATGTAGAGCCCGAAATTCCAACGGACAACACAGAAGCAGTTGTTTTAAATGATTTGAATGGTCATTGGGCAGAAGAAAAAATACAAGAAGCTGCTAAAAAAGGATTGATACTAGGATATCCGGACGGATCTTTCCAGCCGGACAAGAAGATCACGCGCGCCGAATTTACCTCCTTGCTCGTCAGAGGATTAAAACTGGATGAAGAGACCGAGCTAGCGTTCAGCGATCAGGATCTAAAAGATCATTGGGCAAAGCCGGACATCGCGAAGGCGGTTAAAAAAGGACTTATCTCCGGTTATCAAGACAACACATTCCGTGCCGAACAGGATATAACGAGAGCTGAGCTTACGGTAATGGCCGTGAAGTCATTGAATTTGGCGGAAGAATCTCCGGATTTAACATCCTTCGTTGACCAAGGCGATATTCCCGTCTGGGCACGGGGGTGGGTAGCGGCTGCTGTGAGCAAAGGCCTCGTTACAGGACGGGATAACCGGACATTCGCTCCTCTGGCACCGGCAACTCGTGCGGAAGCGGTTGTCATTCTTCTGAATGTATTATCCTTGAGGAAGTAGTTCAGACTCGAACGGGTACTTTATATGTAAAAAGAAATAGGAGCCTCTCACGCAGATTTTACGTAGGGTAATATCCCCTTCGGTAGACAACGAAATGGAGACATCTGATAAGGTGGTCTTTATGTTGTCTGCTCGAAGGGTTTTTTTATGGAGAAACCGGGTCGTAGGAATATCGCAAATTTGCGATTCTCAGGAGCAAACCGAATACAGTCGGAGCCACTCCTTATGGAAAAAGGAAATCAAACTTAATAGCCGGCTTAGTAAAGCGTTGGAACGGGAGAACAGTCGAAGATATAAGCCGATCTTGGATCAAACCGGTAACGGACCCAGAATGCCCCGGTCCATCGATAACCTGAAGCTTCGTTGAACGATACATTAATTGGATAGAACCAGAATCGCTCTCCAGTCCAGAGCTGGACATAAGTTAGTTTATATAAACAGGGATTTGGTTGTACGAATGCAGGGGGACGAGGTGGCGGCGGGGGTTGGAAAAATGACATTTGATTCCACTCCTTTAGTCAGGTATTCAAAAAAATATCATATTTCAAGATATGTAGGTGAATAACTATTGACTATGCTGATGCCTATTGACAGCCCCGAATTTTGAGTTGCATAAGCCGGTATAAGGAAGGAAGCTATCCTCCTTTCTCCTTTGTATCATTTGTAATTGACAAAATTTTTCTGAAAAACTATTCTTATTGGAAGATAGAGGAAGATCGGGTGCCAATGTTCGGTCTTTTTTTTGTGAAATTTATATCATAAAGGACGTGTTCCGATGTCAAAAAGGTTGTTTAACTATGTGGGGATGCTGCTGGTCTTATCTTTTTTGTTTACAGGTCCGGGGAATGTCAGAGCGGATAATTTTACGGATACGGAAGAAGAAATCGGGGTCATTTTAGACGCAAAGTGGGTTAAATTTGACAGCCCGCCATTTATGGAAAATTCGACGACACTTGTTCCATTCCGGCCTGTTTTCGAACGGATGAAGCTGAACATCACATGGGATGAACAGACCCGAACCGTAAAAGGGGAGAGAGGGGATACTTTAATTGAATTGCAAATTGATAACCCCGTCGCAAAGGTGAACGGTCAATTTATTAATCTGCCTGTGGCTCCCAAGCTAAAGGACGGGTATACGTTTGTTCCTTTGAGGTTTGTCTCGGAATCTGCGGGGGCGAGGGTGGAATGGGACCCGAATAGGAAGGATGCGATGATCTATAGCAAGAACGAATATACGAGTACCGATAACAAGTTCCGCTTTACAGCATACGGGCTCTGGAGTAATTTGGACGGAATCGATTCTATACAACCGGAAGTGGATGAACTGGCTCAAGATTATATCAGCATAGAAGATGAGGAAAATATCCGTTTGGCGCTAAAGTATTTTAATTATACGATGTTATTTATAGCCGAGGAACCCGAAAACCAGCAGACCAAAAACTTTACACTCAAACAATACGTGAATTCTGTCAAAAAGAAGGCGGCCATTTCCAGCGATGATATTTTGGATGAAAAACAAATAAGCGTGTTTGGGTATGACGCTGCCCAATTGACTTACAAAAATCATCTTGATTGGAACAGCAGAATTGATACGCTTATCGTCTTCAAATCGGATTCCCGATTTTATACCATTAGGAACTCATCTTATACGGAAACTTATAAAAGTTCGCTCGAAAACTTTCAACAATTACTGCAAACGATGAAATTTAACGAAAAGCAGTATAATTAGTAACTAACATCGAAAAAGCTCACCCCAGCCCTTGCGGCAGCGTGAGCTTTTTACGTTCAGTACCTTACAGCCGCTTCCAGCAGCGTGAGCGCTGCGGCCGACGCGTTCAAATTCACATTGGCGCCGATCGGGATAGCGGCTTTGTAAAGGCCGTGCCCGGAGGCAAGGTTGGTCAGCAGCGGTTTCCCCAAGGGAACGATCACTTCGCTGATGAGGTCCTCATACGTCTTGCCGTAAGCGGTCTGGCAGTTGGTGCATTCGCCCATGACGATACCGGCGCAAGCCTGAAACTTGCCGGCCAGCCGAAGCTGGTCGACGTAGCGGTACACGGTGTTGACCGGCTCGTGCGTTTCTTCGAGGAGCAATATTTTTCCCGTGGTGTCGACTTCAAAAGGTGTACCCAACGACCCTACCAGGGAGGTGAGATTCCCTCCGATAACCGGGCCGGAGACGCTGCCGGGAACTCGCCCGATTAATGGGATGCCTGGAGGGTTAGCGATGGGGCGCGGGGCCGCAATAGATGAGGTCGCCGTAAAAAATTGCTCGAAATTGTACGACGGCGTGTCCGGCCTGAAATCGATGAGCAGCAGGCTGTGAAACGTAATCAGATCCGCCAGCTTATAGAGGGTGTTCAGCAGCACGGTGATATCGCTGTAGCCTGTCACAATCTTGGGGTTTTGCCGGATAAAAGCATAATCCAGGTACGGCAGAATGTCCGCCACTCCTACGCCGCCTCTTGTCGGCAGGATCATTTTCACGCGGGGATCGGCGTAAACCGACATAAAATCTTCCGCGCGTTCCCGGTCCGTTCCGGCGAGATATCCGTTTGCGGAGTACACGTAGCGGCCCAGAAGAACTTTGAGCCCCAAGCTTTGCAAATAGGCAATCCGTGCCTGAATGGTTTCGGCGCTCAGCGGACTGCCCAGGGTGACGATTCCGACCGTATCGCCGGGCAGCAGTGCTACTGGCTTGATCGCCATAGAACCGCCTCCTTTCCCGCTCGTTTATTACTAACGTATGAGAGAGGGAGGATGAATAGGCTAGCAACTTGCGCCAAATCCGCCGATCCGATCCGGCTGCAGGAGCGCTGGGTCATAAACTCTGATACACTTAAGGCAAACTCATCTTATGGAGAGGCCCAGACTATGAAATCCGATACCCTATGCATTATTCCTCCCGGCAAAAGAAAATTGTGGGACCGGGATGCCGCCCACGGACCGGCACCTGCGAAAGACGCTTACACCGGAACACTGAATCGGAAGGCCCGGGCTTACGCGGAAGCATGCGGCTACGATTGGGTCATTTTATCCGCGAAACACGGCTTCCTCATGCCAGAAGATACCGTTGTCGGCAATTATGACACAGCTTTCGGAACTGCGAATGCCGGCATCATCTCTTCGGAAGAACTGGCTCAGCAGTGGAAAGAGAAGGGCCTGCACACCTACAGCAGGATTGAAGTGCTCGGGGGCAAAAAGTTCCGCCCGATTATCGGAGCGCTGGCGGGTGCGGCAGCCGTTTATTTTCCTCTCGAAAACAGCCGCGGAATCGGGGACATGCTGCACCTGCTCGATGCTTTGACAATGCGGATGAAGAAAGAGACGGAGGAATTTTGACAAAGCCTTATCAACACTGAGTGACTGGACTGGCGTGCAGCCCGAAAAATAAGCCGAATAAACGAATGACGAATTGAATAGCTGGTGCCAAATAGTAAGCGGGAAATTGGTACAGACCCCAGAAGAATCCACCAATTGATAGCTGCCTATCGATTTTCTAAAATACAGTCGGACTGCGCTTCAAGAATTTAAAGCTATCCGGTTAAATGATAACTGTATGGAAGAAGCCTAGTTTTCTTTTCCAGTCATCCGTATTAAGAGGAGCTTGTTTGAATGGAAAATTCGAGAAAGCCAAGTATATGAGAACACAAAGAAAAGAGATATAAATAAAAAACACCACAGGCTTAAAGCCTGTGGTGTTTGATGTTCCATGCAAACCGCCGATTGCAGCCGGTACGCCTGCCTGGTGCATGGTGCCGCATAAAGCTTCATGCAGGCGTACCGGCCTGCAGTGGCCATAAACAGATAAAGCTTCCGCCGCCGCTCAGCCTTTAACGATTCCGCCCAAGCTTGCACCGGGGGCAAACAGCCGCCGGATATTGTTCTCGACCTCGGGGTCGGGAACGAGAGGCGGAGCCTGATGCGGCTTGACGCGCGCGTCGATGATGACGTTGTCGCAGGCCCAATGCTTATACTCATAGGCGCTGTTCACGCCGTACATATCGTGCGACGGATTGCTGCGGGTAAACGTGGCCCACAGAAAATTGGCGAAGTCCGCACTCAGGAACTCGCTGTCATCGCACAAAACGATCATCGGGCAGCCCGGAAGCGGTCCTTTGCCCGCAATAGCGCCGCACAGATGCTCAAGCTCCAGCATAGCCTTCTCGTAAGTCTCAAAGGCAGATCCCTGCATCGCGACAACGCCCGGCATGACGAGCCTTGCCCCTCCGAACGGAGAAAGTTCCGTCAGAGCAGCGGGGACTTCCGTGCACAAGTCCCTTTTCTTATCCCCGTAAGCGGCAAAAAGCACCTTGCTTCCGGTATTCAGGCCCGTACCCGAATAATCGAGCGTATCGATGGTGGTGTTCGTGTAAAAATGAATGTCCCGCCTCAGATCGATCCGTTCGAGGATATAGGCGAGAAAATCTTTTTCTTTATGGGTATCAAGCGGCTGCTTCTCTTCCGCCGTCATAAACAAATATTTGGCCAGGCTCAGCTGCCCCGTGCCGAGCACGCGGTTGGCCAGCGTAAGAATTTCCGCAGGCTGCTTAGCCTGCTGATAAGGCGTATACCGTTCGCTGCCGATCGCAAACAGAAGCGGATGCACGCCCGCCGCATCGACCGCATGAACTTCTTTGACGCCGGGAATTTCCTGCTTGATCGCATCCCCCGTCAATTCGTGGATAAGCTCGCCGAAAGAGGTGTCCTCCTGGGGAGGACGTCCGACGACGGTAAACGGCCAGACGGCGTTTTCCCGGGCGTACACTTTGTGCACGCGCAGAACCGGGAACGGGTGCGTCAGGCTGTAGTAGCCGAGATGGTCGCCGAAAGGCCCCTCCGGTTTCGTTTCGCCGGGATAAATCTCTCCCGTAATGACGAAATCCGCATCGTGGCTGATGCAGTAGCCGTCCGCATAGCTGTAGCGGAAGCGGCGTCCGGCAAGCAGGCCGGCAAAGGTCATTTCGCTCAGTCCCTCCGGCAAAGGCATAACGGCCGACAGCGTGTGAGCGGGAGGACCGCCGACAAAGATGCTTACTTTTAAAGGGGCCCCCTGCTTGGTCGCCTTGTCCTGATGAATGCCGATGCCCCGGTGAATCTGGTAGTGCAGCCCGATCTCCTTGTCCGTTTCGTAGTCGTTGCCGGTGAGCTGGACGCGGTACATCCCCAGATTAGAGTTCATAATACCAGGCTTTTCAGGGTCCTCCGAATAAACCTGCGGCAGGGTAATGAAGGCTCCGCCGTCCATGGGCCAATGCTGGATCAGGGGAAGATCGGAAATCGAGATTTCCCTGAAATCCCCCGGAAGGCCGGATTTTTTTAACGGAAGGGCTTTAAAGGCGGCAAGACCGTTGCCCGCGGTTTTGAACGGCTGCTTAAGCGCCTTGACCGGGTCGTTTCGCAGGGCGATGATGTTTTCGGCGTCCTGCCATGTATGTCTGAAAATAAATTTGCTTCGTTCCAGCGTGCCGAACAGGTTGGAAACCGCCCGGAACTTCGAGCCTTTAACTTTTTCGAAGAGCAGTGCCGGACCACCCGCTTCATAGACTTTTAAATGAATGGCCGCCATTTCCAGATAAGGATCGACTTCTTCTTTGATGCGGATCAGGTGTCCGTTTTTCTCCAAATCAGCTATGCAGTCTTCTAAATGGGCGTACATGATCGATAATCTCCGTTCTCTTGAGGTCGGCTGTTTACGCGAAGGTTCGCCAGCCCTTAAAATCAGTTAAAGCCAATTTCGGCCGGGTGTCAAATGAATCCGTCTCAGCTGCGCTGATTAGGTTGAAAATATTTTTTTAAAACGAATTTTTAAACGGTATTATCCGCTTTTTCAAGAAAATGACGAACCGTGGAAGACTATGTAAAAAAGGCTTGTTTAACGTGCTTAAATCTCCTATTCTAAGAGAGTGAGAACGTGTGGATTCGAATAGAAGGTTACCGCGGCCCGTAAAGCTAAACGGATAACCGGAGGCGTCTACTATGAAAAAAATACTCGCATTAACGTTACTTGCCGCTTCACTGGCGCTATCGGCCTGTTCGCAGACGGCAAACACTGCGGGAGGGACCAAGCAGGAGTCCGCAGAGGAGCTAACCGTGACCATTATGGCGCCGGAAAAAGTGCCGCTGAACCAGGAAACCGTTCTGAAGGTAGAGGTCAAGCAGGGCCAGGAGCCCGTCAAAGATGCGGGAGATATCCAGTTCGAAATCTGGAATGTCAAGAACGTCGACACCGCCGTAAATGTGGTCGCAGCCTACGAGGACAAGGGGGTCTATAGCGTAAAAAACACGTTTAAAGAGGACGGGATTTATTTTGTCCGGACTCATGTAATCGCTCGCAATCAGCACATCATGCCCAAGCAGAGAATTATTGCCGGCAACGTGTCCGATGAAGAGATCAAGACGTTCGAAGAGAACACGAAGAAAAAATAGCAGCGCACGTAAAAAAGCCGGATCTGCGGAAGCAGACACGGCTTTTGCTGTGAAACGCGGGGCACCGCTTACCTGGAAACCCAGGCGCTGCCCGCACCGTCCAGCCTGGAAACGGGGTACATTTTTCTGACAGGCAGGACGATCAAGGCTCCGACAAAAGCTTTTACGGCATCGCCGGGGAGATAAGGAAAACAGCCGACGGCCAAAGCTTTGGTCAAGCTCATGTTGGTAACGACATGGGCCATCCAGGGAACACCGGTAACGTACAGCAGCAGCGAGCCGAATACGAAGAGAGTTAAGAAAATAAGCGCGAAGGCGGTGACTCCGCTGCCTTTGATACGCGGAACAAGGAGGCCGATGAACAGAGCGGCGAAAGGGTACGCCCAGATAAACCCGCCCGTCGGACCGAGTACCAGGTCCAGTCCTCCTCTTCCGTGCAAGAGCGGAAGCCCGATGGCCGTTAAGCCTACGACAAGAGCGATGCTGAAAAAGCCGTAACGGGCGCCGAGCAGAGCTCCGGCAAGCATAATGGCGAAATTCGCCAGCGTAAAAGGCACCTGCGAAAAGCCGAATTGAATGTTGACGAAGCTAAGCGCAACAAGCAGTGCCGCAAACATCGCGCTGAACGTAATCCCGCGGACGGTGAATGACGAACGTTTCAATTGCATCTTCTCCAATCATTTGTTAACTTTGTATTATGTAATTCGGTTGACAATCCGCATTGTAGCACAGCAGGAGCGGTTTTGTGAATAGGTTTGTGAACAGGCTGGAGGTATTTGCACGGGAAATGGAAAACGATCACGAGAAACATACGCAATCTCCCTACAGAATGCACGAAGTGTCCGTCTTAAAAAGAGGAGAGCCTGCTGAAGGCGTCTCAGCCGGGGATCAAACACTTCTTAACGAAATAAATATAGAACTGCATAAAGGCGAGTGGCTTGCCATTGTCGGCCCCAACGGAAGCGGCAAGAGCACCCTGGCGAAAGTGATGGCCGGCCTCATTCCGGCGGCGGGCGGGTCTATCGAGCCGGGCTGGGCGGCCGGGGAGCGGATGCGCATGGTGCTGCAAAATCCCGACACCCAGCTTATCGGAGAAACGGTGTATGAAGATCTCTGCTTCGGTATGGAAAATGCCGGACTTCATCCCGAGCGGATGCCGGGAACAGCCCTTCATGTATTAGATCTTGTCGGCTTGGCGGACAAGCGCAACGACAGCTGTGAAGTCTTGTCAGGCGGCCAGAAGCAGCTGACGGCTGTGGCGGGAGCGCTGGCTGTCGGCGCTTCCGTTCTGGTGATGGATGAAGTGACATCGATGCTGGACTCGTCTTCGCGCCGTATGGTGATCGACGCTCTTTCGCAGCTTCACGAGCAGGGGATAACCGTCGTCTGGATCACCCAGAGGCTGGACGAGCTGGCTCACGCGGACAAGGTTATAGTTTTGGACGAAGGGAAGACCGTCTATTCGGGGGATCCCATAGATTTTTTCTACGGGAGCATGCCGGATGAAGGTTATCGTGGCACAGGTATAGAAAGCAGTCCGTCCCCTTCTCCTTGTCTGGAGCACGGATACGAGCTTCCTTACACGGTAGAGGTGACGCGGGAACTGCACAGGCTCGGAGCGCTCGGCCCTGAAGAGCGGCCTGTAACGCCGAGCGAATTGATGGAGGTTTTGAAGCGATATGGACTATGATCTGCACGTTAAAAACCTTTCGAAAACGGTCGGCGGGCCTGAGGCTTCTTTTGCCGTCCGGGACGTATCCTTTACAGCCCGGGCTGGGGAGATTACGCTGCTTATCGGACGCAGCGGAGCGGGTAAATCGACGCTGCTGGATATGCTGGGAGGTTTGTCCGTTCCGGGCGGAGGCAGCATCCGGTACGGAAACACCGGACTCTGGCCGGGCAGCAGACAAAGCGTGCGGGAGGCGAGGCGGGAGCTGGCGCTTGTTTTCCAGCATCCGCACGAGCAGCTTTTCGCGGCTACGGTGCGGGGGGAGTTTCAGTATACGCTGAGGCCGTTCAAGCTGAGCAGGGAGGAGCGGGAAGTCCGCACAGCCGAAGCGCTGGAGCTGTTCGGCCTCGGGCCGGAGCTGCTGGACGAGCGCCCTCACGAGCTCAGCGGCGGCACGCAGCGCAGAGCGGCGCTCGCGTCCGTCTTCGCGTCCCGGCCCCGCTGGCTGCTGCTCGACGAGCCGACGGCGGGCCTCGACCACGAGGCGGCCGCGAGGCTCACCGGCACGCTGCGCGACTGGACGCGGCGGACGGGCGGCGGCGTGCTCGTCGCGACGCACGATCTCGATGCGTTCCTGCCGGTGGCGGACCGCATCGTGATGATCTCGCAGGGCACAGTCGTGCACGACTGTACCCCTGCGGAGCTGGCTGCGCGTCCCGCCCTTGCGGGGGACGCGGGGCTTCTGCTGCCGGAAGCGCTGGCGCTCGGCAGCCTGCTCCGCCGGCACGGCGTGGACGTGCCGGCAGGGCTTCCCGCGCCGGAGGAGACGGCGCGGGCGATTGCCGCCGCGCTGGCGGCGCAGGCGCTCCGCGGGCAAGGCGCAGTCGCTGCGGCGGCGGGCTTTGCCGCGACGGAGGCGCGGGCGCAGGGCGAGAGCGCCGCTGTGTCCGCGCATGCGTCCGTGAGCCCGGGCAGCGAGGCCCGCGAGGCCGGGCTTCGCGGCCTTGGCGGGGCTGCCGCTTCAGGCAGCCCGCCAGCTGCCGCTTCGGGCAGCTCAACGGACCCGGCGGATGTATTCTCAGCCGGCCCGCTTGAAAGCGGCATACCGGCCGCCTCCCCGGCTGCGGAGGGTAACTCGTCTACCGCAGAGAAAGTACAAGCAGGCACATCGGCCGATGACCGGTCTCCGTCTTCCGTTGCCGGCTTGAGCCTCTCTTCTGCAAGCGGTGCGGTTTCCGTCAGCCCTCTGGCAGACGGGACAGCGGCGGACAATCCCTCTGCTTCTGCCATCAGCACCCGGGCAGGGGAGACCGAACCTGCAAGTATCTTGAATGAAGTACGGTATTCCGCTTGCGACATACGGCCCGCCAACGCTGAAGGCAGCGGCACACCGGCTCCCGCAGCCAGCGGCATTTCCGCGCCGTCCTCCCACAGCAGCCCAGCCCCGGCAGCGGCTCCCCGTCCGCCCGCCATGCCGGTCGGCCGGCGTTTCGATCCGCGGACCTTCTGGATCGGCTACGTGCTTGTGTCGGCGGGAATCCTGCTGCAGCATTCGCTGGCCGGCCTGGCCGCAGCCGCGGTTATAACCGTGCTGGCCGTCCTGCTGTCGCAGGTCCCCTTCGGGGCGGTCTGGAAGCCCCTGCGCGCATTTCTGATCTTCACGGGCGTGTCGGCCGTTATCGCCGGACTGAAGATTGGAGCCGGTCAAGGAGGAAGCCCCGTCGGTTTCGATCCCCAAGCGGCGTTCTCGGCCGTCCGGGCGTTATCGAACCTGATGCTGGTGCTTGTCCTGGGCGTCCTTTTTCCGCTTGCGGTGGGTTATTTGCGGATGAAACAGGGAGTGGAGCAGGGGCTGTCCGCTCTCGCGCGGCTGAAGTTCCCCGTGGAGGCTGTCGCCTTGACGGCTTCCCTTATGTTTCGTTTCATTCCGCTTATCGGCGGGCTGTGGAACCGGTTCGGCCGGATCGCCAAAGCCAGGGGACAGGGGCGCGGCGTTAAAAGCGGACTTGGGTTTGCCGAGTTCCGGATTATGGCGCTGCCGTTCATGTTCGCTCTCATCCGCATGGCCGACGAGTTCTCGACGGCTCTGGAGATCAGAGGATACAGCCGCACGGGAGGCAGCAGAACCCGGAGCCAAACGCTGCGGATGCAGGCTCGGGATTATGCCGCGATAGGTGTTTTTCTTCTTGTGTTCCTTTCTTTGGCCTTTCTCGCCCGCCTGCTCGGATAAACATACGGGCTGTTCCGCAATCCTGCCGGACGTGTTGTCCCCGGAGGGCGATACATGCCCGAATTATAAAAAGCCTGCGGAACGGATGAACCGTTCTACAGGCTTTTTATGCTTCCTTCCGGAGAAGGGTTAGGATTCGATTTTTTGAAGGGCTTGGCCGGAAATGTTGTCCAGGTACCGGTCCAGGCAGTTGCAAAGGAAATCTTTGCGGCAGATCGGGCAAGGCTCCTTCAGCAGCCGGGAAATACGGGATGGTTTGATTTCTCCGGATTGCAGATTGCGTTCGAAGAAAATACGGCCGTGTGTACGGTCTTTCAGAACGACAACGACTTCAAACAAGCCGTTTTTCGGGTTATCGCTTACTTTGGTTGCTTCAACAACCTGCGGATCATATGCCATGTTTCTTCCTCCTTAGTCACTCCTGCGTCTTCGGACAAAGACAGGCAGTGGATTTTTATATTATAATAAATTCAGCACGTTGTATTCAATAGAAAGGTTGGAGGCCCTTTGGAGATCGATTATGCGGAAGTGATATCGGCGGAAAACGAACTGAATCTTGCCGTCGGCGTTCATTTCGAAGATGAACCGGATTCCTACTACGTCGTGGATGTTCTGGCTTCGCCGGAAGGGCGCATACGCGGCCTGGAACTGATGTTTAACGGCTTTGCCTGCAAATATACCTTCAAGCCCGAGGAGAAGGAGCAGCTCGTCCGGTACTTAAACGCTCATAACCCGCTTGCTCTGCCCTGGACGATTCCGGATGAAGAAGCCGGCGGAAAATAATAAACGGAACCGTCCTCCGTATGCGGGAACGAGTTCCGTTTATGTTTGTGAGCGACTCTTCTCTTTTTCTCCTGCAGAGTCGGGGTGGATTTGGTGGTGGGCTGAACGCCGTCCCACGTCTTCCTTTTGATGGCCGGGTCGAGTTTTCCTTCGCGGATTTTTTTGTCCCGCAGCTTGCGTGCTCGGCTGATCGCCATGTCGGGTTGGCCTCCTTTTTAAGTCTTGGCAGACTCTTGAATACTTTATCTAGTATACTCCTTCAGACGACGGATTGACAATGAATAGTACTGGCAGGAACGCGACCATAGGCAGGGCCGGACGGAGCATGCGGGACGGAAGGGTCTGAAGCTTAGGGGACGCTTGCTTTATTGCAAAAAAACGCGGACACATAGGGAGGTGCCGGGAAGCGTGAAGATCAGAATTGACCTTTCCGTAGGCGGCGAGAACGTAAAAGAAGCTTTTCTCCAGATTGAGGACCGTAAAGTGGATCATTTAACGGAGGAAGAGCTTTTTCAAGCCGTTGAGATCAATATCCGCAGCTGGGCGGACCGGGAAGTGGGCATCTCCTGGGAAATCGTGGAGCACCCCGTGAGGCCCGAAGACGAAGAAGACTGAAAGCGCAGCGAGGGAATTCCAACTGTCAGGATAAGGGAAAGCGGAACGGAGCCGAAACTCCCCCCTTTCTGTTTTTCGTATGGAGGCAAGAAGCTTGGGGCACTCTATGGGAGACTAAACGGAATCTGCCAGTGGGGTGACTAATATGAGTTCGGTAACACATGAAGACGGCGGGGCGATGGACGCCAAGATCGACGCCTATAAAACGGGAATCTCGCAGCTTCAGCAGCAGCTGCCGGCGGTAGCGGACGCTTATCATCAGTTTACGGGCGAATGCTTCAAAGACGGCGCGCTTCCTTCGAAAACGAAGCAGCTGATCGCGCTGGGCATGGGGCTTTTTGCGAACAATGAAGTCTGCACGTTCTACCACGTCCAGGAAGCGCTGAGCAAAGGGGCGAGCGCCGAGGAAATTATGGAAACGGTAGCGGTCGCGGCCGCAATCGGCGGCGGGCATGCCATGTCCCAGGGAGTCACACGGGTGGAGCAGGCGCTCAAAGGCGTCGTTCATTAACTTGATTTTTTGGTTCCGCGGTATAAAAAAAACAGCTCCCTGCTGAAAGGAAATCCTTTCGGGCGGCGGGGCTGTTTGTCTGGAAAAAAAGACCGCACGGGATGTGCTGTGCTTTAGTGCCTGTCCTCCGTTAGCGGACGGTCCGGGATGATTTTCTGCCGGGCGGATAACCGCGGGTCATCCATCCTGTGTAAGGCGATGCAAACCGAATGCCGGGAGCTGCGTATTCCTGCCCGCAAGCCGGCCGATCGGATGACTACCGTCTGCGCTTCGCTTTAAACCGCGGTGCGACGTAATTGCGCTTGCGGTCGCGGAAAAAAGTCCAGCCTCCGATAAAAGCGACGCCGAGACCGAAAAGAATGAAACCGAGGACGAATTTGCCCCATTGCATATAGCCTTCCGCCTCGAATTGATGGAAGAACGCGTCTTTCATGGACAGAAAACCGTAGGTCGCCATAACGCCGGGAATAACGAGTAGCATAATCGCGACAAAACGGCTTAATTTATCTTTCATAATGCGGCTCCTTTACAAATCAGAGAAGAGAATAAGTGAGGGCTCAGCGCCTTTATTCCCATGATACCGTGTCGGGATGGTTCTGTCTATTTTCGGGCGGCTACTATATTTTAAGGGCGTACAGGGGTTACAATGAACGGGACGGGATCGGCCGTACGGGGGCACGCGCCTGCCCGGCCGCCGGCTTTTACGGAAGGCCCTTGTACGTTGTACAATGAGGACGAACCAGCCCTGCCTTACATAAAAAATACATACACATAGAAGCATGAACAACCGGTTTCAACAAAGATCCGAAAAGGATCCAAAGATTGGTCCAAAGATTAATCTAAAGATTAATCCCAGGAATGGCCGGAGGCACCGGTTTTGTTAAAGAACAGGAGGAAACAGGAATGAGTGGACAAGCATACGATATCGTTATTCTCGGAGGCGGAACGGGCGGCTACGTGGCCGCAATCCGTGCGGCCCAGCTCGGCAAAAAAGTGGCATTGGTGGAGAAAGACAAACTGGGGGGAACCTGCCTGCACCGCGGCTGTATCCCGAGCAAAGCGCTGCTCAGAAGCGCGGAGGTTCTGGCGACGACTAGGCAGGCGGAAGAGTTCGGCGTCATCGCGCCGGAAGTTTCCCTGGATTTCACCCGTGTGCAGTCCCGGAAAGACGGGATTGTGGCGCAGATTCACAAGGGCGTACAGTATCTGATGAAAAAAAATAAAATCGACGTTTTTAACGGAATCGGACGCATTATGGCCCCGTCGATTTTCTCTTCGAGAAGCGGCACGCTTTCCGTCGAAATGCCGGACGGCAGCTTCGAAACGCTGGTTCCGGAACACCTTATTCTGGCCACGGGATCACGTCCGCGCGTCTTGCCGGGTCTGGAGCCGGACGGCGAGCACATTTTGACGAGCGACGAAGCTCTGGCGCTTGAAAGCTTGCCGGAGTCCCTGATCATCGTCGGCGGGGGCGTTATCGGCGTGGAGTGGGCGTCGATGATGAACGATTTCGGCGTGGACGTAACCGTGGTGGAAGCGGGCCCACGTCTCGTCCCGACTGAGGACGAGGAAATTTCCCGCGAGCTGGACCGGCTGCTCCGCAAGCGCGGCGTGAAGGTGCTGACGAACGCCGGCGTGCTCGCGGACACGCTCCGCAAGGACGCGTCCGGCGTCACGATCGCGGCCGAGCAGAAAGGCGAGCGCGTGGAGCTCTCCGCCGCCAAGATCCTCGTATCGGTGGGGAGATCTCCGAACGTGGAACAGTTCGGGCTGGAAAACACCGATGTGAAGCTGGAGCGCGGCTTTATCCGCGTGAACGGGCATATGCAGACGAATATCCCGCATATTTACGCCATCGGCGATGTGATCGGCGGTCTGCAGCTGGCCCATGCGGCCAGCCACGAAGGCGTCGTCGCGGTCGAGCATATCTGCGGCCTGAAGCCCCACGCGCACGAGGCGCACCGCATCCCGAGATGCGTGTACACGCGGCCGGAAATCGCGTCCGTGGGTTGGACGGAAGCGGAAGCCAAGGAGAAAGGCTTCCGGATCAAAACCGGCAAATTCGGCTTCAAGCCGCTCGGCAAAGCCATCGTGTACGGAGAGAACGACGGGTTTGTCAAAGTCGTGATCGACGCGGACAAGAACGATCTGCTCGGCGTTCACATGATCGGGCCTCACGTCACGGATTATATCGCGGAAGCCGCGCTGGCTCAGCTTCTGGAAGCTTCCCCTTGGGAAATCGGGAGCACAATCCATCCGCATCCGACCCTTTCGGAGGCGTTCGCGGAGGCCGTTCTCGCCGCCGAAGGTCGGGCGATCCACATTTAACCAAGGGTCTAAAACGGTTGTCTGTGCCAAATGTCCGTTGAATTGGACAAGAATACCGTTTATAATAAACATATAGTGTCTAGTATTAAGACCAGGTAACAAAAAGGAGGCGCAGCCCCAATGTCCATCGGTCAATACGTTAAGCATCAGCAATTAGGACTTTCCGATGAAAGAGTCATTCAAATGTATACATCCATGCTGCTCGCGCGCAAATTCGACGAGCGGTCCCTGCTTCTGCAGCGTTCCGGCAAGATCGCCTTTCACGTATCGGGCGTAGGCCAGGAAGCGGCCCAGGCGGGAGCGGCATACGCTCTCGACGCGGAGAAAGATTATTTCCTGCCTTACTACCGCGATTACGCGTTTGTTCTTTCGGTGGGCATGACGATGAAGGAGCTGATGCTTTCGGTATTTGCGAAAGCGGAAGATCCCAACAGCGGCGGCCGCCAGATGCCGGGCCACTTCGGACACCGGAAGCACCGGATCGTGACGGGCTCCAGCCCGGTTACGACCCAGGTGCCGCATGCGGTCGGGATTGCCCTGGCCGCCAAGATGAAGGGCGACGAGCTCGTCTCCTTCGTAACCTTCGGGGAAGGCTCCAGCAACCAGGGTGATTTCCACGAAGGGTGCAACTTCGCCGGCGTGCACAAACTGCCGGTCATTCTCATGTGCGAGAATAACCGGTACGCGATTTCGGTTCCGCACCACAAGCAGGTTGCGGGCAATATCGCCGACCGGGCGATCGGTTACGGCTTCCCGGGTGTGAAGGTGGACGGCAACGATCCGCTTGAAGTGTACCGGGTGGTGAAGGAAGCCCGCGAGCGCGCTCTGCGGGGCGAAGGCCCGACGCTGATCGAGGCGGACTTGTACCGGGTTCCTCCGCATTCCACGTCCGACAACGATCTCTTGTACCGCACGAAGGAAGAAGTGGAAGAGAACCGCGCCAAAGACGGACTGCCGAAATTCCGTCAATATCTGATCGACTGCGGCATCTGGAGCGAAGAGCAGGACCAGGAGCTTCAGGCTGCGATTCAGAAGGAAATCAATGAAGCGACAGCCTACGCGGACGCGGCTCCTTATCCGACAGGCGAAGATACGCTGAAGCACGTATACGCCCAGGCGTAAGTGCAAGAGCAGAGGGAGGCAGCAACGTGGCAGTAATTACCTATTTGGAAGCAATCCGTTCGGCGATGCAGGACGAAATGCAGCGCGACGAAAATGTATTTGTTTTGGGAGAAGACGTCGGCAAAGGCGGCGTGCTCAACGCGACGAAAGGTCTTCGTGACCTGTACGGCGAGAGCCGCGTGCTTGATACGCCGCTGGCCGAATCGGCTATCGTCGGTGCGGCGGTCGGAGCAGCGATGTACGGGATGAAGCCTATCGCGGAGATTCAGTTCGCGGATTTTATTTTTCCGGCGACGAACCAGATTATCAGCGAAGCGGCCAAAATCCGCTACCGCTCCAACAACGACTGGAGCTGTCCGATCGTCATCCGCGCCCCTTACGGAGCGGCGGGAGGCGGAGCGATTTATCACTCGCAGTGCCCGGAGTCGGTGTTCTTCGGAACGCCTGGCCTCAAAATGGTTGCGCCGTCCAATCCTTATGACGCCAAGGGGCTGCTTTTGGCGGCTATCCGGGACCCGGATCCGGTGCTTTATTTTGAACATAAAAAATGCTACCTCTCGTTATCGGCGGAAGTGCCGGAGGGTGACTATATCGTACCGATCGGCAAAGCCGAAGTGAAGCGCGAAGGCACGGATTTGACCGTGATCGCTTACGGAATTGCCGTGCATTTCGCCCTTCAGGCGGCGGAAGAGCTGGCGAAGGAAGGCATCAGCGCCCACGTGCTCGATCTGCGCACGATCCAGCCGCTTGACGTCCCGGCGATTCTGGAAGCGGCGGCAAAAACGGGCAAGGTTCTGATTGCCCACGAAGACAACAAGACAGGCGGAATCGGAGCGGAAGTAGCCGCCATCGTGGCCGAAGAGCTGCTGTACGATCTCGATGCGCCTATCCGACGTTTATGCGGACCGGATGTTCCGGCTGTCGGAATGAACCCGCCGATGGAGAAGTTTTTCCTGCTTAACACGGACAAATTAGCGGACGCGATGAGAGAACTCGCGCAGTTTTAATGGGGGAACGCGATATGAGCGAATCAAAATTCCGGCTGGCCGAAGTGCCGGTGCCTCATCTGGCGGAAAGTCTCGTTTCCGCTACGGTCGGTACCTGGCTGAAGCAGCCCGGTGACTATATCCAGCAGTACGACGTGCTTTGCGAGCTGTACACGGACAAAGTCAACGTCGAAATGCCCAGCCCGATCGAAGGCCGGCTGGTCAAAATTCTTGTCGGCAGCGGGGAAACCGCAGCCGTAGGAGACCCGATCTGCCTCCTGGAAGTGCCGGAGACGGCGGAAGCGGCTTCCGCAGGCGCAAGCGGCGGCTCTGCACCGCAGGCAGACTCCGCGGCGGCAATCGCGGAGGACAGCGCCGACCAGAGCATGCGCGGCCGCTACTCGCCCGCCGTACAGCGCCTTGCCGCGGAGAACGCCGTGGACCTGGGCCGCGTCAAGGGCACGGGTTTCGGCGGGCGCATCACGCGCAAGGACGTCGAAACCTACATAGCGCAGGGCGGAACCGCATCGGCTCCGAACGGTGGCGGCCAGGCTTCCGCCGCACTGCAGGCACAAGCAGCCTCCGCGGCGCAGCAGGCGCCATCCGCGCCCGCTCAGCAGCCGTCCGCGCAAGCGCCGGCCGTCAATCCTTACAAGCCGGAGCCGCAAATTCCGGTGCGCAGCAGCGGCATTCACCTTTCGCAGAATCCGCCGACGCCGCTCGAATTCGACGCTATTGCGGATTCGCGGGGCGAAACGTTCATCGACGTGACGCCGATCCGCAACACGATCGCGAGCCGCATGCGCCAGAGCGTATCGGAAATTCCGCACGCCTGGACCATGATCGAAGTGGACGTCACGAATCTCGTAACCCTGCGGAGCAAGGTTAAAGAAGAATTCATGCGCCGGGAAGGGATCAATCTGACGTATCTTCCGTTTCTTCTGAAAGCAGTGGTCAACGCCATCAAAGACTATCCGATCATGAACTCGGTCTGGGCGGTCGACAAAATCATTATCAAGCGGGATATCAACCTCGCGCTTGCGGTCGGCACGGAGGAATCCGTTCTGACGCCCGTCATCAAGAAAGCGGATCAGATGAATATCGCCGGGCTGGCGCGCGAAGCGGACACCCTAACGAAAAAGGCCCGCTCCGGCAAGCTGTCGTTAAACGACCTGCAGGGGGGCACTTTTACCGTAAACAACACGGGGTCCTTCGGTTCCATCCTTTCGCAGCCGATTATCAACTATCCGCAGGCGGCCATCCTGACCTTCGAATCCATCGTGAAAAGGCCGGTCGTCATCCAGGATATGATCGCGGTCCGTTCGATGGTGAACATCTGCCTGTCGCTGGACCACCGGATTCTGGACGGGGTTATCTGCGGACGCTTTTTACAGCGCGTGAAGGAAAATATGGAAGCCTACAATCTTGAAACCAAGCTGTATTGAGGCGTATTATGAGGTAGTCAGGAAGCTGAGGGAGACCATCAAAGTCGAGGCGACCATGCTGAACAGCATGATGTACACGACGATTTTGAACAGACGGTTGCGTTTCATACCAATCACTCCTATTCGGACAAACTTTTCGCTGACTCTATTGTAAACCATAGCAACAACGGAGGGAACCCATGATCCAGCAGGAACGGTTAATAAAAGAATTTATCGAGCTTGTCCAGGTCGACAGCGTGACGCAATACGAACAGGAGATCAGTGTAGTCCTGCAAAAGAAATTCAAGGACCTCGGTCTTTCGATCCAGACGGACGACGCGGCCGAGAAAACCGGACATGGCGCCGGCAACCTGATTTGCATGCTGGAAGCGAACGGCGCACCGGAATCGACTCCGTGCATTTTCTTCACCAGCCATATGGATACGGTGGCTCCGGGCAACGGAATCAAGCCGCAGATCGGTGAAGACGGGATTATCCGCAGCGACGGGACGACGATTCTGGGAAGCGACGATAAAGCCGGAATCGCGGCCATGTTCGAGGCTATCCGGGTGCTGAAGGAGCAGAATATCGCTCACGGTCCCATCCAATTCGTGATCACGGTCGGGGAAGAATCCGGGCTGAAAGGCGCCCGTGCGATGGATCCGTCCGTCATGAAGGCGAAGTTCGGCTATGCGCTCGACTCTAACGGCGAAATCGGCGAGATCGCCGTTGCGGCTCCGGCCCGCGCCGAAATCAAAATCGTCATGTACGGCAAATCCGCTCATGCGGGCGTGAATCCGGAAGACGGCATTTCGGCCATTCAAGTGGCGAGCAAAGCGGTATCCCGCATGAAGCTGGGACGCCTGGATTCGGAGACGACGGCGAACATCGGCAGCTTCTCCGGTCTCGGTCCCCTCAACGTGGTCTGCGACCGTGTGCTTCTCGAAGCGGAAGCGCGCAGCATCGTCCAAAGCAAGCTGGAGGCACAGCTGGCCGCGATGGAGCAGGCGTGCAAAGATACGGCGGCCGATTTCGGCACGACGTGCGATTTCGAAGCCGACATCGTCTATCCCGCTTTCATGCACGACGAAACATCGCCGGTTGTGAAGCTGGCCATGAAAGCCCTGGAAGGCATGGGCTGCAAAACCGGCACATTCCATTCCGGCGGAGGAAGCGACGCGAATATTTTCAACGGCATGGGAATTCCTACGGTAAACCTGGCGGTAGGTTATAAGGAAATTCACACCACGAACGAACATATCGCCGTATCCGATCTCGTGAAAACAGCGGAAGCGGTCGTGGCTATCGTGCGTGAAGTAACCGAACAAGCGAAATAAGCACTCCCAAAACCTCCATTCGGGCAGCCCTAACGGCACTCCGGATGGAGGTTTTGTTTTGGTTTTTTTTGGTTTCTGGTCCGCTCCGGTATAATCGGCAAAGACGTACGTCTCCCCCGGAGAAGTACGTCTTTGTTCCGGTTTCTCAAAGTTTCCCGCTTTCTACAGAAGATGTTAGAGGCGGGGATCTTTTTTTTACCGGCGGTTTTCCCATACTACGGATAAGTGGACAACGCATAACCGGGGGTGGACGGAACGGATGAAACGAGAACGCAGAAGAAAAAAACTCTGGCTCTGGGCGGCGCTGCCTCTTGCACTGCTGCTCGCGGCAGGCGGCTATTACGGCTGGCACGCTTATCACAGCTGGGATCTGGTGTACAAAGAACGGACCGAAACGGGGGTTCCGCAAAGCACGCCGGTTAATCCCGCTCCGGTCCGTGAAACCCTTGCCAAGGAGACGTACGTGTTTCTGATGCTGGGAATAGACTCGGGAAACGTCGAGCAGGGGCGTTCGGACACGAACATGCTGGCCGTTGCCGATTCTTCGAACCAGAAAATAACGCTGCTGTCGATCCCGCGGGATACGCGAATCCGCATTCAGGGACACGGCAGAGAGAAGCTGGCGCACGCTTACGCTTACGGGGGAGCGGATCTGGCCGTGAAGACGGTCGAAGCGTTTTTCGGCATACCGGTGGATTACTATGTGGCTTTTAACTTTAACGGAGTCAAAGAATTTGTGGACACGCTCGGAGGACTTTCTGTTGACGTGGAGAAAAATATGGACTTCGACGACCGGATTACCCATCGTCATGTGTATCTCAAGAAAGGCCGGCAGACGCTGAACGGTCAGCAGACGCTGAATTACGCCCGGTACCGGGGGGATGCGGACGGAGATTTCGGGCGAATGCGCCGCCAGCAGCAGGTTGTGCGCGAGCTTCTTACCCAGACGGTTCAATACCGCAACGTGGCTAAGATCAATAACCTGCTCAAAATTATGGGCGGCAATGTCCGCATGGACATACCGGCCCGGACCGTATTCCAGTTTGCGGGAACCTTCTCGGCCCTGACCGGAGACGACGTGGTTACGATGCCGATTGAAGCCGATACGGCGACAATCGGTGGAGTGTCATATATGAATATAACGGAGAGCGAGCGCAGCCGGGTATCGGCCGAATTGAAGCGGCTCATCCGTAAACAGCCGGACCATACAGCGGCACCTTTACAATCGTACGGGAGTTACGACAAGATTGAGTTCTGGAACGGAAGCAGGTTCGGGAGACCGTAATCGATTGATGCCTGCCGAGGGCTGCGAAGCGCCGGGTTATCCGGATTTTTGTTCGAGGAAAACGACGAGCGGCAGGTCGCGTCCGCCCTTCTTTACGGCGAGCTCCAGGTATTGTTTGATCTCCCATGCTTTTCCGACGAGACGCAGGCTTTCGGAAGCTGTATAATTTTTCATGATTCATTCCTCATTTCCGCAATTAGTTTAGGTTAAAAACCTATGCGAGTAAGGGACGAGTTATGTCAGCTGTTAAAATAAGGCACAAAACCCTGTATTCATTCTTTCCCCGTTTTGCCATAATTCAACACAGGGTAAAGCCGCTTTTTTTCCGACATTTGATATAATAGGGGAGAAAACAAAGCGTTTCCGGGGATTGCCCGGGGGAGGAGCGGAACATGTCAGCAGATCAAAACAACCGGAAATTTGAGGAAGTTACGATAAAAACCGAACCCATCTTCGAGGGGAAAATCATCACGCTGCAGGTGGATCATGTCCGTCTGCCGAACGGGGAAACGGCTACGCGCGAGATCGTGAAGCATCCGGGCGCCGTGGCGGTTTTGGCCTTAACAGACGACGACCGGATGATCGTGGTGGAGCAGTACCGCAAGGCGCTGGAGAAAAGCCAGGTGGAGATTCCGGCGGGCAAGCTCGATCCGGGCGAAGAGCCTATCCGGGCGGCGATCCGCGAGCTGGAGGAGGAAACCGGCTACAGCTCGGAGTCGGTCCGTCCGGTTTGCTCCTTTTATACGTCGCCGGGCTTTGCCGATGAAATTCTTCATCTGTTCGTAGCCGAAAATCTGGTGCGGGGGGAAGCGCGGCCGGACGAGGATGAATTTCTGGAGTGCGAAGAAATCACCCTCCAGGAGGCGAAAGAGCTGATTGCGCGCGGGAGCATCAGCGACGCCAAAACCATTACGGCCGTGTACGCCTGGCAGGCGTACAAGCTGACGGGCTCGTTCTGATGCTGCGGACGTACTACGCGGATCTTCACATTCATATCGGCCGGACGGAGAAGGGAGCCGCCGTCAAGATCAGCGGAGCCCGGAACTTGACGTTCTACAACATTGCCCGCGAGGCGTCCGACCGTAAAGGGATCGAGATCGTTGGCATCATCGACTGTCATTCTCCGGCGGTGCAGGAAGAAATCGAGCACTATCTCGCGGCCGGAGAAATGAAGGAGCTGGACGGCGGGGGCATCCGCTATCAGCAGACCACCGTTCTGCTGGGAAGCGAAATCGAGGTGCGCGATCCCGGGATGGGACCGGTGCATCTGCTCGTTTTTCTCCCGAAACTGGCTCAGATGAAAGAGTTTACGGAGTGGATGCGTCCGCGCATGAAAAATGTGGAGCTGAGCTCCCAGCGCATGTACGTCACGGCCAGGGAGCTTCAGGCCGAGGTGCTGGGCCGGGGCGGCATTATGATTCCCGCCCACATTTTTACGCCGCACAAAAGCATTTACGGCAGCGGATCGACCCGTATGGAGCACATGCTGGAGCTGGACGGGCTGGCGGCTGTCGAGCTCGGGCTGAGCTCCGATTCCGAGATGGCGGGCTATCTGCCGGAACTGGACCGCTACACGTACGTTACGAATTCGGATGCTCATTCGCTCGGAAAAATCGGCCGCGAATACAATGAGCTGCTGCTGGCGGAGCCTACGTTCGAGGAGTTTGTGCTCGCTCTCCGGAGGGAAGGCGGGCGGGCGGTTACCGCGAACTACGGCCTTAATCCGCGGCTCGGCAAGTATCACCGCACCTACTGTTTAAGCTGCGAAAGCATCCTGGATGAGAGCGAGGCGGCCGTCGGAAGATGTCTGTACTGCGGCAGCCCCAAAGTGGTGCGGGGCGTCATGGACCGCATTCTGGAGCTTGCCGGACGCGGGGAGCCGTATGTGCCGGATTACCGTCCGCCTTACTACTACCAGGTTCCCCTGGAGTTTATTCCAGGACTGGGCAAAAGAAAGCTGGACGGGCTGCTGGCCAGATTCGGCACCGAAATGAACATCCTGCACCGGGCGACACGGGAAGAACTGGCCGAGACGGTGGGGGACGACATCGCCGGGATGATTCTGGAGGCCCGTTCGGGAGTTCTTGATCTCCAGGTGGGCGGCGGAGGCACCTACGGGAAGGTAAAAGCGCCGGCGAAAGCTTCCGCGAAAGCGCAGCCGGCTGACGAGGGTACGACGGACGAAAGCTCAACCAGCTGAAGGCTGGAAGGCTGAGGCCTGGGAATCGAAGGCCGAGGTTTAAAGCTGAGGCTGGAAACCTAAAGCTGAAGGCGTAAGCTCGCCCGCTTGAGAAAGCTGAAGCGGGAAGATTGATCTAATTCCCGCATAGGGAGAGGGGAATGTACAGATGAACAAAAAATGGGGACTGCTTACGGCGGCTCTTTTGTGCGCAAGCATGCTGGCGGCCGCCTGCGGAAGCGGCGGAGCCAAGCAGGAGGCGCACGGAGCCGGCGAGGCGCATCATGCCGCGAACGGGGACCTGCAGGAGAAGACGGCTTCGTCCGCCGTCCTGCCGTCTTTCCTGAACAAGCAGCGCGAAGAGATCCGGCTCGTTTACGAGCTGGCAGGCAAAAACGCGGACCTGCTGCAGTCCATGCCGTGCTACTGCGGCTGCGGCGAGAGCGCCGGTCACAAGAGCAACCAGAACTGCTTTATCCGCGAAACGAACGCGGACGGCTCCATAGTCTGGGACGATCACGGGACCCGCTGCGGCATCTGTCTCGAGATCGCGGTAAAGGCCGTCTCGCTCAAGAAGGACGGCAGGACGCCGCTCGAAATCCGCAAGGTGATCGACGAGACCTACCAAGGCAGTGCGGGCAAGCCGACCGATACGCCTCTGCCGGCGGCGTAAGACGGAAAGCGGCATTCGCGCAGCAGCCGATGACCTTGCCCGCCACCAGCAGACGCATCCTCGCGCAGCGGGCAGAATCCGGCGGAGAACGACGGATGGCATTCCTGCCGGACGATCGACCGCCTGCCGCCACTGCCGCAAAAAGGAAAGCCCTCGATTCTTAGGAGGGCTTTTTTTATTTCAAGCCGACGAAACGGGGGAGCGCCGCATAGCGCCGGTCGCCAATCCTGTCCGTTTTCGCACCGCCCGCCGCCTGGTCTATCCTTGTTGTCTCCCGCATAGAATGCTTATAGTGAACAAGCGGACAAGGAGGACTTATCATGCCGGCTATGCAGACCTTGAAACAGTATTTCAGAGAACAGTTTACGCTCTTTCTATTCGTCTCGGTCCTCTTCGTCGTGGGTGTCGTGTTCGGCGCAGTCATGGTCAACGCGCTGTCTCTCGAGCAGAAGCAGGAGCTGGGGCGCTATCTCAGTTCGTTCTACCGGACGATAGAGGACGGGGCACAGGTGGACGGAAAGCAGTCGATGCTGGCGGCGTTCTCCCTTCACATGAAATGGATCCTGCTTATTTGGACGCTGGGGCTGTCCGTAATCGGGCTGCCGCTCATCCTTGTGCTCGATTTTCTCAAAGGTGTGCTGATCGGCTTCAGCGTAGGTTTTATGGTCGGGCAGCTTTCCTGGAAAGGGATCGCTTTCGCACTGGTTTCCATCGCGCCTCCGAATCTGATCGTGGTACCGGCCATTCTGATCTGCAGCGTCGTTTCCATCAGCTTCTCTCTTTTCATTATCAAAAACAGGCTCGTCCGCCGGAGCGGTACCATCTACCACCCGTTCATGCGGTACTCGGGCGTTACGCTGGCGATGGGCGTCTGCATGCTTGGGGCGGCGCTTTTGGAAGCATTTTTGTCTCCGACGATGATGAAGTGGGTTACACCGATGCTGGCGGCTTTTGCTAACTAGAATTATTCTAAATAGTCGTTTGACTTTCGTGACTCCCTCCCTCTATAATGAAAAAAGGGAAACTATCGCGCCGTTTAGACGCGTTGTAAGAGGGGGAGGAGTATGGAAGCACGTATTGAGAAGATCAAGCAGCAGCTGCAATCCCAAGGTTACAAGCTGACTCCCCAGCGGGAAGCGACGGTTCGAGTGCTGCTCGAGAATGAAGAAGATCACCTTAGCGCCGAGGACGTATTTATGCTCGTCAAGGACAAAGCTCCTGAAATCGGACTTGCTACCGTGTACCGGACGCTCGAATTGCTTAGCGATATGCATGTGCTTGAGAAAATGAATTTTGGAGATGGCGTAGCCCGCTACGATCTGCGCAGCGACAGCACCCATCACCATCATCATCATTTGATCTGCGTGCAGTGCGGCGCAGTGGACGAAATTATGGAAGATTGGCTGGGACCGCTGGAAGAACGGCTCGCCCGTGAATATAACTTTAAAGTGCTGGATCACCGCCTTGATTTTCAGGGTATCTGTCACAGATGTCAGGAGAAAGGCGCCGATCAGCCGAAAAATAAAGACACTAACCACAAGCATCACCATCATCATGCAAGCGCAAAACCTTCCACGCTCGTTTAAAACCGGCGCGGAAGGTTTTTGTCTGTCTGACGCGTCCTGTGATGACGGAAAGCCCGCTGCAAATTCAGCGGGTTTTTGCCGCTTCCGGATCCTTTCCCGGAGGAGATGAATATCAGGCGCGTTCTTTCGTTTCTTCGGGCGGTTCACCGGGTAAGGAGGCAGTGGAACATACCCATCACCAACATGCCGCTGCCTGGCGCAGGATCGGCTTTCAGAGGAGGACGGACCATGGAGCAAACGAATGGCGTACATACGGGGGATTACGGCTTGGCCGGAAAAACGGCTCTGATCACGGGAGCAAGCTCGGGGATAGGCAAAGCGGCGTCGCTCAGACTCGCCAAGCTGGGGGTCAAGGTCTGCCTGGTGGATATCAGCAAAGAGCATGCCGAGGATGTCCAGGAAATTATTATGCGCAAGGGCGGGGAAGCGATTGTCGCGGAAGCGGACATTTCCGACCCGGAGCAGGTCAAAACCGCGTTCGGGAAGGTGCGGGATACGTGGGGACGACTTGATATCGTGCTCGCCAATGCGGGCATCAACGGCAAAATAGCGCCGATCGAGGATCTGGAGCCGGAGGAGTGGGACGCGACCCTGCAGACCAATCTGAAAGGCACGTTCCTGACTGTAAAACATGCGATTCCCCTGCTCAAAGAAAACGGGGGCAGCATCGTTATTACCAGTTCCATCAACGGAACGAGAATTTTCAAAAACTTCGGGTTCACGGCCTACAGCTCTTCCAAAGCAGGGCAGGTGGCTTTCGCCAAAATGGCTGCACTTGAGCTGGCCCGCTATAAAATCCGCGTCAACGTGATTTGTCCCGGTTCGATCAACACGAACATCGAGGACAGCACGGAACGTACGCCGGAGCTGGAAGAGATTCGGATTCCGGTCGAATATCCGGAGACGAGCATGCCGCTGGCGGACCGTCCCGGAACGCCGGAGCAGGTGGCGGATCTGCTGGTTTTCCTTGGCTCCGATTTGTCCAGCCACGTTACGGGCACGGAAGTATACATCGACGGGGCGGAGTCGCTTCTATAACGGCTTAAGCAGGGGAGCGCCTGCGGGTGCTCCTTTTTTCCTTTTTACAAATCAGAACCTTGCCCGAGTGCGGACGGAGCCGCATATCCGGCGTTCCCCGGTCATACGCTTGTAATAAAGGGGGACGGGTTATATGATCGTATCCGTACATAAATGGCTGGAAAGAACCAAGTTTCTCATTTTGTTCGTCACGCTTACGTATGTCCTGTACCGGGTGTTTGCCCTGTTCTCGGTCTGGGTCGAACCGGTTGACAAATACCGTCATCCCAGCGGAACCTCGGTAAAAGTGTTCCAGCAGCACGCGATTCAGACGGAAGGCAGCGAGAGCATGGCCACGAGGCTCCGTTTGTTTTATTGGTACGGGGAATAAAGAGGAATTACCGGATTTGTGACGAATGGTATATAGACTTAAAACCGGCTAGCTTAGAAATGCCATGAAGGAGCAAGGAACCTTGAGAGAAGATCTGGAAGTATTCATGGACTATCTGGAACATGAGAAAGGGTTGTCCCGGAATACGCTCGAATCGTATGCTCGGGATTTGCAGCAGTATATAGAATTTCTGGAGCAGCAGAACGTCCGGACGCTCGGTGAGACGAGCAAGGTGCATGTGGTCAGCTATATCGCCCGTCTGAAGCAGCTCGGCAGGGCAACGGCGACCCAGTCCCGGACGCTTGTTTCGGTCCGTTCCTTGTACGGTTATATGATCCGCTGCGGAAGAATGGATTTCGACCCCACGCGGGATATCGAGAATCCGAAGCAGGAGAAGAAGCTGCCCCAGGTGCTGACCATGGACGAGATGGAGCGGCTGCTCGGGGCGCCGCAGACGGACACGAGCAACGGCATCAGGGACAAGGCGATGCTGGAAGTGCTGTACGCGACCGGTATCCGCGTGTCGGAGCTGATCAGCCTGGATGTCGGCGACGTCAACACGAGCCTCGGATTTGTCCGCTGCGTCGGAAGCGGGGCGAAGGAGCGGATTATTCCGCTCGGAACCATGGCCGCCAAGGTGGTCGACGAGTATGTATCCGCTTCGCGGCCGCAGCTGTTGAAGGTTCACAAGCCGGAAACGGCCTTGTTCGTGAACCATCTGGGTACGCGCATGACCCGCCAGGGCTTCTGGAAAATGCTAAAGCGGTACGCCGCGGACGCCGAAGTAGACAAGGACATTACGCCGCACACCTTGAGGCATTCCTTCGCCACGCATTTGCTGGAGAACGGGGCGGATCTGCGTTCCGTGCAGGAAATGCTGGGTCACGCCGACCTCTCCACTACACAAGTGTATACGCATGTGACGAAATCCAAGATGAAGGAAGTTTACGACCGGACGCATCCGAGAGCGAAAATGACGTGACGGTTACCCGGCCCCTTTAGGGGCTTTTCCTTTTGCCGGTCCGGAAGTTACCTTTAACGCGTCAATGCGTTATTGGGTATTTTTGCATCCCGGGGGCAATAATGAGATAATGTCCATGCTGTTTTTGCCTTACATAAAAAAAATGACCAGGCTGTACCCGCATTTGACAACCGGAGGGGGTTGTCCAAATGAAACAACCTTTTTCAAGGAATTCAAATAATCGGACACAATAAGAGAGGAAGTGTTCTTACATGAGCACAGAAAAACAACGCGTCACCGAAGCGGCGGCTTATATCGAGGGGAAGCTCGGCTTCCGTCCTACCGTCGGTCTTATTCTCGGCTCCGGACTCGGCGTCCTGGCCGATCTGATCGAAGAAGCTGTCGTTATCGATTACAGCGATATCCCGCATTTCCCGGTTTCGACCGTTGAAGGTCATGCAAGCGAGCTTGTGGCCGGTACGATTAAAGGCAGACAAGTCGTTATGATGAAAGGCCGCTTCCATCAATACGAAGGATACGGCGCGGAAACTGTCGCTTTCCCTGTCCGTGTCATGAAAGATCTTGGCGTTCAGACGCTCATCGTGACCAATGCGGCGGGCGGAGTGAACACCTCTTATGAAGTCGGCGATCTGATGGTGATCCAGGATCACATCAACTTCATGTTCCGCAACCCGCTTATCGGTCCTAACGACGACGAGCTCGGAGTGCGGTTCCCCGATATGTCCGAAGCTTACAGCAGAAGGCTTGGCAAGCTTGCGCACAACGTTGCGGAGAAGCAGAATTTCTCTCTGCGCGAAGGGGTCTACCTCGGCCTTCTCGGCCCGACTTACGAAACGCCGGCCGAAATCCGCATGATCCGTACGCTCGGAGCGGATGCCGTCGGTATGTCGACCGTACCGGAAGTGATCGTCGCACGCCACGCCGGCATCGAAGTGCTCGGCTTCTCCTGCATCTCGAACATGGCCGCGGGCATCCTGGACCAGCCGCTTTCCCATCAGGAAGTAATGGAGACGACGGAGAAGGTCAAGCCGAAGTTTCTTCAGCTGGTTCTCGGCATTATCGAGGAGCTGTAGAGCTTTTTGCAGACGGCGCCGCTTGGGGCAGAGAACGGTCCGAAGCGGCCTGGAGATCAAATATCACAAAATTGTCACAAATTATTCGAAGTTTGCCTCAGGAAAGGATTAGGCAATTTCCGATATTTTAGGTACAATAATTAGGTAATTACGCGATGGGGGGATCTTCATGTACAAGTGGATCATGTTTGTACTATTTATCGGCGCGAGTGCTATGGGAGTGGGTTTCCTCTTTCAAGATATCAATGCCCGACAAGCGGAAAGAGCCGCGGAAGAAACAGCCGGCGCTTCTCTCAAAATTGCAGCATCCAACTGGAAATTCGATCAAGCGGAGTACAAAATTCCGAAAGGCCAGACCAAGGTTTCTCTCATCCTGAAAGAAGGCGTGCACGCCATCGACATTACGGGTGAAGGCGTTGACGTTAAGCTGGACGGAACGAACAAGTCCCAGGAAGTGAACTTCGAGAAGCCGGGCAAATACGAAATTAAATGTATCCTGCCTTGCGGCGAAGGCCATGACGAGATGAAATCGGTTCTGGTGGTCGAATAAGAGCGGTACGGTTATGGAAAAGGAGTCCCTGGCGGGCTCCTTTTTGTTTCTCCGCGCGCGGCAGGGGCTCTTTTTATAAAAATCTAGTAAAGACAGTTAGCACGTGACAGAGATCAGTAGTATACTAGTTAAATTGAGCTTTTTATTGCGAATGCGAAAGGCTGTGTTTGCTGCAGGCCTCTGCTAGTCGTGTGCCTTATCCGGAGCATGCGGCCTATCAGCCGTGCCCTTGTATTCGTTTATAGAGAAGTATAACTAGCTAGGGGGAGTAAGTGTGGCGCGAGCACGGCGTTTCAGTATCCGGTGGAAAATTATGTCCGGCTACCTGCTTATCCTGATCTGCCTGGGAGCCTCGATTTTTGCCGTTAACGGACGGATTGTATCTTTACAGAACGAGATCGACTTTGTCACCGAGCACGATATCGCGGTGCATGACATTACGTCGGAGATAGAAAAACAGCTTCTCGACATGGAGACCGGCCAGCGGGGGTATGTCATTACCGGCGACGACCGCTATCTGGAACCGTACGAGAAAGCGCAGGCGAACTGGCTGACCGATTACGATACGCTTCACGGGCTTGTTGCCGACAATCCCTCCCAGCAGAAGCGTCTGGAGGAGCTGCGGTCGGTTATCGAGGAATGGATCGCCGAGTCGGGACAGCCTGTCATTGCCTGGAAAAAAGCCGGGAATACTCCGCAAATCCAGCAGTATTTTCAGGAGGATCCCGGTAAAAAATATATGGACCGGATCCGTGTGATGATCGACACGTTCCGCAGCACGGAAACGAAGTTGACGGTGGACCGGGTAGCCAATCTGGACGAACGGAATCAGGATATGCGCAGCGCCTTGTACCTGATGATGTTCGGCGTGGCGGCTGTAGCCATTGCGACGGCCATACTCATCTCCCGCTCGATTCAGGGAACGATCAGCAAGGTTATCCGCGCCATCAACCACCTGGCTTCGTCGGACGGAGATTTATCCGAGCGGATCGAAGTGAAGTCGCGCGATGAAATCCGCGACCTCGGGGACGCCACGAACCGTCTGCTCGACAACGTGCAGCGTGAGACCGAGGAGAAAACGCAGGTGGCCGAGCTGACGACCGCCCTGCAGGGCTTTACGGACACGACGGCTCTTGCCGAAATGTTCGTCCGCAAAGCGGCGGAACTGTTCCGCGCCCCGTACGGCGTGGTCTACGTGCTTCAAACCGTCGAAGGCGAGTACGGCCTTCACCGGATGGCGGCCTATGCTTCCGATGGCGGAGACGGAGAGCGCCGCCGCATGTTTAAGCCGGGCGAAGGGCTCGTCGGGCAGTGCGCCGAAGAAAACCGGATGCTGGCCGTCGACCACCTGCCGGAAAACTATGTGACGGTCCGCTCGGGCCTCGGAGAAGCGGCGCCGCGGCATATTCTGATTGCGCCCGCTTCCTTCAAAGGTTCGGTTACGGCCGTGGTGGAATTCGCCTCCTTCGAACCGTTTACGGCTTCTCAGCGTCAGGTATTGAGAGAGCTTCTCAGTTCGTTCGCCATTATTCTCAACAGCGTCGGAAGCCGCATGGAAGTGGAGCGCCTCCTGCAGGAATCCAGGGTGATGGCGGAGGAGCTGCAAGTTCAATCCGAAGAGCTGCGCACCCAGACGGAAGAAATGCAGGTCACCAACGAAGAGCTGGAAGCCCAGTATCGGGTATCGGAACAAAAAACGCTGGAGCTTGAGCAGGCGTCGCTGGAGCTTCAGGCCAAGGCGGAGCAGGTGCAGCTGGCTTCCCAATACAAATCGGAATTTCTGGCGAATATGTCCCATGAGCTGCGGACACCGCTGAACAGCATGCTGCTGTTGTCCCAATTCCTCGCCGAAAACCAGAACAACACGCTGAGCGATGAGGAACTTCAATACGTGGAGCTGATTCATAAGGCGGGCAACGATTTGCTCGCGCTCATTAATGACGTTCTCGATCTTTCCAAAGTCGAAGCGGGCAAGCTTGAAGTGAATTACGCGCCGTTTAATCTGACGGAGCTGCCCGACAAAATGGAACATCTTTTCGGAAAAATGCTGGAAGACAAAGATGTCGCGTTCAAACGTACCATCGAGCCCGGACTGCCGGAGATCATCCAGACCGACGGACAGCGGCTGGAGCAAATCGTCAAGAATTTGCTGTCGAACGCGGTTAAATTTACACATTACGGCGAGGTAACCCTGTCGCTGCGGCGTGCCAAAGAAGACGAAGAGAACCACCTGCTGCCCGGTCTCGACTGGACGACGGCACTTGCGATATCCGTCCGGGATACCGGGATCGGCATTCCCAAGGATAAGCAGGAGCATGTCTTCGAGGCGTTCAGACAGGCGGACGGGGCCACGAGCCGGCAGTATGGAGGCACGGGGCTGGGACTGTCCATTTCCCGCGATCTGGCCGGCCTGCTGAACGGCTGCATCCATCTGGCGAGCGAGGAAGGAGCGGGAAGCACCTTCACGCTGTATATCTGCTGCCTGGAACGGGCGGATACGGCCAGTCTGGAAGCGGCTTCCGCATTGGAAGCGGAGGCCGCTGCCCTGCCGGCGCCGGTTAAGCCGAAGCGCGAAGCTTCCGGGCGTACGGGAACGATTATCGCCGGAAAAACGGTGCTTATCGTGGATGACGATCCCCGCAACGTCAAGGCGCTCAGTGTGGCGCTGGAAAGCAGAGGGATGCGCGTGCTGACGGCAGGCGACGGAATCGAATGTCTGGCGCTGATGGATCGGACGCCGGGTATCGACGTCGTGCTGATGGACATCATGATGCCGGGAATGGACGGATATGAGGCGATGACCCGCATCCGGCAGCGCGAAGAGTGGGCGGATCTTCCGCTCATTGCCGTCACGGCCAAAGCCATGAAGAACGACCGGGATAAATGTATCGAAGCCGGAGCTTCGGACTACATCTCCAAGCCCGTCGATTTAAATCAGCTGATCTCTCTGCTGAATGTCTGGTTAAACGAGAATTGAAGTACAGGATAGAGTAGAGCGCGGCTGAGAAGCCCGCTCTTTTTTTATGGAAGACTTTTGCTGGGACAGGGAATCACTGGAATATTTTCGCCCGGTTCCGTCAAGACTGCTTAATGAAATTCCCGGTTTATCTTCCGGCCATCCGGTTTGTGAACCGTATGTCTAATTGTTGAGCAGGAGGGGTAGAAGACGATGTGGAAGAAAATGAGCTGCGCGGTTCTGGCGCTGAGTCTGCTGCTGACCGCAGCCGGGCCGGCCGCTTGGGCCAAAGAGGAGAAGCCTCAGCAGGTTGATCTCGCTCCCAATGCGCAATCGGCTGTACTTATGGATGCGGACTCGGGCGAAATTATTGTGAACAAAAACATGGATACGAAGCTTCCGCCGGCCAGTATCACGAAAATCATGACGATGCTTCTCATTATGGAAGCCGTAGACAGCGGAAAAATCAAAATGACGGACAAAGTCAGCACCAGTGAATATGCGGCGTCGATGGGCGGCTCGCAAATCTTTCTGGAGCCCGGCGAAGAGATGAGCGTTGAAGAAATGCTCAAGGGTATCGCCATGGCTTCGGGGAACGACGCGTCCGTAGCGATGGCCGAGAAGCTGGCGGGCTCCGAGGAAAACTTCGTCGCGATGATGAATGAGCGCGCCAAGCAGCTCGGAATGAACAACACCCATTTCTCCAACTGCAACGGGCTGCCGACGGAAAATCATTATACCTCCGCGCATGATATCGCGATTATGTCGCGTGAACTTCTCAAACATACCGGCATCACGAAGTTTACCGGCAACTACCAAGACCATTTGCGGAAAGATTCCGCCAAACCGTTCTGGCTCGTCAATACAAACAAGCTCGTCCGTTTCTATTCGGGAGCCGACGGCCTGAAGACGGGGTATACGAGCGAAGCGAAGTTCTGCTTGTCCGCGACCGCTATCCGTGACGGTTTTCGCGTGATCGCCGTCGTGCTTGGCGAACCCAATACGAAAACACGCAATGCCGAAGTGACGAAGCTGTTCGACTACGCGTTTGCCCAGTATACGAATTTCCCGATCTTCAAGGCCGGAGACGCCCTCGGAGAGCTTAAGATCAGCAAGGGGGACGTGGCGTCGGTTCCTCTGACGGCAGCGCGTTCGTACAGCATTCTCATGAAAAAAGGCGAGGGCAAAGAAGGAATCCGCCACGAGCTCCAGCTTAACCAGGATCTGAAGCCGCCGATCGCCAAGGGGCAGCCTATCGGCAAAATCGTCGTGTACAAAAACAACGAAGTGCTGACGGAGTACCCGATCGAGTCTCCCGCCGAGGTCAAAAAAGCCGGCTGGTGGACGCTGATGAAGAGGTCGGCGCGCAGCCTGTTCGGCGGAGAATAAAGTCGCATTTTCCCGCTTCCGAAGAGCTTTTGGCGCTTTTCTTCTAGTTTTGTCAGCAGGCAGGAAATGCCAAAGGAATTGTAGAACTTGTGAGTCATGTGGGAAGGAGTGACATGGCACATGAGTTTGCAAATCGAATTTGAGCACAGAAGTAAAGCGCTGGTCGTTCGTCTGAAAGGGGAACTGGATCACCATACGGCCGATGTGGTCAAAACCCGCATGGAAGATGCCATTTTCCGGCAGGATACCAAGCACCTCATTTTGAGTCTGAAGGATCTTTCCTTCATGGACAGCTCGGGTCTGGGTGTCATTCTCGGGCGCTACAAGCAGATTACGGGTAAAGGCGGCCGCATGGTGGTTTGCGACATCTCTCCGGAAGTTTACCGCTTGTTCGAATTGTCGGGCATGTTCAAGATCGTAACGATTGAAGACAACGAGAGATCCGCGATCTCCAGTCTGGAGGTCGCGTTATGAGCGAATCGAATTTCATGAAGCTCCAATTCGCCAGCAGGTCCGAGAATGAAGCTTTCGCGCGTGTCGCCGTCGCTTCGTTCATTTCCCAGCTCGATCCGACCATGAACGAATTGACGGATATCAAGACCGTAATTTCCGAGGCGGTAACGAACTGCATTATCCACGGCTATGACAACAAACCCGACGGAGTCGTCACGATCGTAACGGAAATTGTGGATGATGAGGTCTATATCACCGTGGAAGACAACGGTGCGGGTATCGAAGATCTGGAAGAAGCCAAGCAGCCGCTGTATACGTCCAAGCCGGAGCTGGAAAGATCCGGGATGGGATTTACCATTATGGAGAATTTTATGGATGAGGTCGACGTGGTCACCGAAGTCGGTGCCGGCACCCGCATCCGGATGAAGAAGAGAATTGAATCCAAAAAAGCTTTGGTAAACTAGGGGTTTGATACGATGGATGTCGATTTGAAAGGTTCCTCGCACAGTTTCCTGGATGACAGTGAAGTCAAGCGTTTGATCGCACTCAGCCAATCGGGTGATTCGCTCGCCCGGGAACGGCTGGTTAATTCCAACATCCGGCTCGTCTGGTCCGTCGTTCAGCGCTTTCTGAACCGCGGCTACGAAGCCGAGGATTTGTTTCAAATCGGCTGCATCGGACTGCTCAAATCGGTCGACAAGTTCGACTTGTCCTACGATGTGAAGTTTTCGACCTATGCGGTTCCGATGATAATCGGGGAAATCCAGCGGTTTCTCCGTGACGACGGAACGCTGAAAGTCAGCCGATCGCTTAAAGAACTGGCCAGCAAAATCCGCAAGACCAAGGACGAGCTTTCCAAAGGCATGAACCGCCTTCCGACAATTAAAGAGGTCGCCGATGCGCTGGGGATTACGCCGGAGGAAGTCGTCTTCGCGCAGGAGGCGAGCAAGCCGCTTTCCTCGATCCACGAGACGGTGTTTGAGAACGACGGGGATCCCATCACGCTGATGGACCAGATCGCCGACGAAACCCAGGACAAATGGTTTGAGAAGCTGGCTCTTAATGAAGCCATCGGCGCTCTGAACGAAAGGGAGCGGCTGATCGTGTATCTCCGGTATTTCCGGGATCAGACGCAGTCGGAGGTCGCCAGCAGGCTCGGCATTTCACAGGTCCAGGTATCCAGGCTGGAGAAAAAAATATTGCAATCCATAAAAGACCAGATCGCTCAATAGCGCTCTGGTCTTTTTCTCTTTTTCCGAAGAAAAGCGAAAAAATCCACGATACGTCCGCCCCTGGAGCTGAAACGTTTCGTGGATCTGTCCCGGCCTCTGAAGCGGAGCCGGGATCATGCTTTGTTAGCGCACGGCCGCATCGTCCCGGAAGAAGAACGAAAGGCTGTAGATGCCCGCCAATCCGACCAGCGTATAAATAATGCGGCTGAAGGCGGAAGATTCGCGGTGCACTTCACCGCCGAAAATCGCGGATACCAGATCCCACTCGAAGATTCCTACGAGAAGCCAGTTCAGCGCGCCTACGATAATCAGGGTAAGAGCGATTCGAGACATGGGTGTTCACCACCTGTTTGGAAGTTGGAATAACCTTTTCGTTCCTAATGTTCCTCGGCGGGGATTTTTTATACATGACGAGTTTAAGCGGGACGCATCGCGTCAAAGTTTGGGAACGGTTCCTTGGATGATTCTGCCGAATGTGCCGCATACTACTGGCAAAAGGATGTTTTGGGGGGATGAGGGTTGAATCAAACCGCAGACGCCTGTCTCTATATCCGCTTGCGCCGCCGAATACGGATACCCGCACGGGAGCCGGTCACCTTGGGGAAGGTCGCTCAGATGATCGTCGAGCCCCGATATGAGAGCACGCTCCGGGAGCTTGTTCTGGTCCATCCGAAAGTCAAGGACGGCAATCGTATTCTGATCGATATGCTCGGCATTGTGGCGGCTGTCAAGAACGTGCACCCTCATTTGCAGATCGAACATTTCGGCGAACCGCATACGCTCGTGGAGATCGATTCGGGTTCCCGCAAACCCAACTTTCTGTTCCTCGCGGCGGTTTGGGTTCTGCTTTTTATCGGGTCGGGCCTTACCATTATGAATTTCCATGCGGACGTCAGCATGCTGGAGGTGCATCAGCGGGTGTACGAGCTTGTAACCGGCAAAAAAACCGAGCATCCGCTGTTTCTGCAAATTCCGTATTCGCTTGGAATCGGAATCGGCATGGCGGTTTTTTTTAATCATTTCTTCAAGAAAAAATTCAACGAAGAGCCGAGCCCGCTCGAAGTTGAAATGTTTACTTATCAGGAGAATATCGACCGCTATACGATAACCGAGGAATACCAGGCGTTAAACCGTGAGAAACCGCAGGAGCCTTCCTCTTGATTACGCTGCTGGGGTGGACGGCTGCCGTTGTGATCGGGCTTGCGGGGGGCATCGCGGTCGGCAGCGGAATGGTGGCTTTCCTGCTAGTGCTGGATATCATCCCGCGTCTGCTGCAGGTGAGCCGGGCTCAGAACCGCATCCGCAGCTGCGAGATCGCGGTCATTGCCGGCTCGCTATTTTTCACCGTTACGGATTTCTTTAACTGGACGCTGTCCGCTCCGGTCTGGTGGACGGGGATTTTTGGGCTGTTTGCCGGTGCGTTTATAGGCATGCTGTCCGCAGCCCTGACGGAAATTATCAACGTCCTGCCGGTACTCGCCAAACGGGTAGGCGTAACGTCCTATATGGTATGGCTGCTCACGGCCATGATCGCAGGCAAGGTTCTGGGCTCCTTGTTCGAATGGTTTATTTATTGAGGCTGAGGAGGAGTACGCATGAAGAAATTGATCGGTAAGATGGTAAAAGATAAAGACCGGAGGCACGCGGGACCGGGCGATGAGACCGGTCACGGTGACGCCGCCGGTGGCAGGATTAAACCTCCCGCTCTCCAGATCGATGAAGCGGGCAATCTCTTCGCCGCTCCGGAAGCGGAGGAGAACGCTCCATCGGGTACGGAGCTGAACGAAGAGACCGGAGATGCCGGACGTGAGGAACAGCCGCAAAGCCTGGCCACGGCTCCGGAAGATGCTCCGGAAAAAGAAGCGTCCGAACGTGCAGGGCGAGGGAATTCCGATCGCCGTAAGCACGAACCTGCGCAAGGGAATGCGGACGAATCCCGGCAGGAAGCGGCCCAGGGCAATCCCGCAGCAGGCGGAATGTCTGCCGGGAACCGCAAGGACGAAGCTACCGGCGACGGACGATCCGCAGGGGGGACAGGAGCGGGAAAAAGCCGCCGGCCCCGATTGGGTCAAGCGGATGAAGCCTCCGGCGACGACGATACCTCAGACAAGGAGCATGTCCGTTCCGGGGGCTTCCCCGAAGAAGATGCTTTCGGAATCAAGAAGCTTTTGAAGGATGGGCATAAGGGACCTATTCAAGCTTCTTTCTCCCGGAAAAATCCGGCTGCAGGTCAAGAAGAGGAGCAGGAGAGCGGAGGGCAGCCCGAGAAAGGCAGGGACAAAGACGCTAAGGCGGGCGGCAGTGGGAAAAACGCGGACTCGAAGGGGCGGAAGCGGAAATCCGGCGGCATGGGGGACGAGCAAAACCAAAAGGATAAGGAGCCGTCTAACGGCGATGCTTCCAAGCCCGAAGATGATCCCATCCCGCTTTCGATGCAGGAAGTCAATGACATGCTGGAGGAACGCTCCGGACTCGGGACCTCGTTCGACCTGGTGCTGCGCCAAATGGTATTCGGTTCGGTCCGGGTAGGCTTCTTTTATGTAAACGGGCTGGCCAAGGATCAGGTTCTGACCATGATTCTCGATAGGTTAAGTTACGCGGATCATGCGGCAATGGAGGAAAATCCGGCCGAGAGCCTGAAAGAGTATCTCATTCCGCATATCCAGGTGAATCCTTACCAAACGATGAAAGAAGTCATCGGCCAGGTTATGACGGGTGCGACCGGTATTTTTATCGAGGGGGAAAGCACGGCACTCGCCGTAGACGCCAAAAATTTCCCTGTCCGCTCCACGGAAGAGCCCGACCTTGAAAGAGTCGTGCGCGGATCCAGGGACGGATTCGTGGAAACGCTGATGACGAACGTGGCCCTCGTTCGTAGAAGAGTGCGCGATCCGAAGCTGCGGGTCGAGATCATGCAGGTGGGCAAGCGGACGAGCACGGATATCTGCATCGGCTATATCGACGATATAGCGAATCCCGAGCTGGTCGAAGCTATACGCGACAAAGTCAAAAACGTGGAGCTCGACGGCATTCCGCTGGCCGAGAAGCAGCTGGAGGAAGCGATTGTGGCGAAAGGGTGGAACCCTTATCCGCTGGTCCGCTACACGGAGAGGCCCGACGTTGCGTCCGCTCATCTGCTGGAGGGGCACGTAATTCTGATGGCCGATACTTCGCCCAGCGTCATGATCATGCCGTCGACGTTCTTTCATCATCTCCAGCACGCGGAGGAATACCGCCAGCTTCCCATCATCGGCTCCTATCTGCGCTGGGTCCGTTTTCTGGGGATAATGGCTTCGCTGTTTCTTCTGCCCTTATGGTTCCTGATGGTCCTGGAACCGGGTCTCAAACCGACCGGACTGGAATTCATAGGACCGCAAAATCCGGGCAAAATCCCCGTTCTGGTCCAGTTTCTTCTGGCCGAACTCGGGATCGATCTGATGCGCATGGCATCCGTCCATACGCCGACGCCTTTATCCGTGGCCATGGGGCTGGTAGCGGCTATTCTTATCGGAGACATTGCCGTCAAAACGGGGCTGTTCACGAATGAAATTATTTTCTACATTTCGATCGCGACGATCGGCATGTTTGCCACCCCAAGCTATGAGCTTAGTCTCGCCAACCGGATCGTCCGGCTTATCCTGCTGTTTTCCGTGGCGCTTTTCAAAGTTCCGGGTTTCGTCATCGCATGTACGGTGTGGCTGATGTTCCTGTCCCTCCAGCGTTCGCATACGGCTCCCTACATGTGGCCCTTCCTTCCGTTCAATGCGATGGGACTGCTGAATATCTTGTTCCGCCTGCCGGTGCTGAAGCACAAAACAAGGCTGAGCATCACGCGTTCGAAAGACGGAACCCGCCAGCCTGCGCCCGAATGACGGCGCGTCCGTTCCGGCTTGCCTCCTTCCGTGAAAGTTGTGTTGTCAGCTAAGTGACATTGTGTTACTTTAGTTAATAATGTAATGGAGAAACAAAACGGAAGCAGTCACGGATACGGATAACGAAGAGGGGAAACGGACGATGCATCTTCATGGAACAAGCCGAGTTAACGCTCAAGGCCATTTGGAAGTCGGCGGTGTGGATACCACGGAACTGGCCGCCCGCTATGGAACACCGTTATATGTTGTGGATGAGGCGCTCGTGCGCAGGCGCTGCCGCGAGTTTGTCGATGCTTTTCAGGCGTCCGGGTTAAAATTTCAAGTCGCTTACGCAAGCAAAGCGTTCTGTGTCATGGCGATGTGCCGCATCGTAGCCGAGGAAGGACTGTCCCTTGACGTCGTATCCGACGGGGAGCTGTTTACGGCGCTTCAGGCGGGTTTTCCTCCCGAGCGCATACACTTCCACGGCAACAACAAGACGCCGGCCGAGATTGAGATGGCGCTTGACGCCGGAATCGGCTGTTTCGTCGTCGATAACTTCACGGAGCTCCGCATGCTTGATGCGATTGCGGGTTCCAAAGGCAAGCGCGTACCGATTCTGCTGAGAATAACACCGGGCGTCGAAGCCCATACGCACGAATATATTTCCACCGGCCAAATCGATTCGAAGTTCGGATTCGACCTGGGGAACGGGGCCGCTTTCGAAGCGGTCAAACAATCCGCCGCGGCGGATCATCTGCTCCTGCTCGGCGTTCATTCCCATATCGGCTCGCAAATTTTCGAGGTCGAAGGTTTCCGGGTGGCGGCCGAGAAGGTAGCCCAGTTCGCCTCGCAGGTACGGGATGAGCTGAACGTGGTTTTCTCGGTCATCAACCTGGGCGGCGGCTTCGGAATCCGCTACGTGGAAGGTGACACGCCTTTGCCGATGTCGACCTACGTCGAAGCGATCGCGGAAGCGGTCAAAACCCGCTTCGAGGCCGTATCTTATCCGATGCCGGAGATTTGGATCGAACCCGGCCGGAGCATCGTCGGCGATGCCGGAACGACTCTATACACCGTAGGAACGAACAAGGACATTCCCGGCGTCCGTAAGTATGTTTCCGTAGACGGAGGCATGACGGATAATCCCCGTCCGGCCTTGTACCAGTCCCAGTACGAAGCGATGCTGGCAAACCGGGCTTCGGAGCCTTCACGGGAGACGGTCTCCATCGCGGGCAAGTGTTGCGAAAGCGGCGATATGCTGATCTGGGACGTGGAGCTTCCTCTTGTGCAGTCGGGAGATATTCTGGCCGTTGCCAGTACGGGAGCCTACAATTATTCCATGGCCAGCAACTATAACCGGATCCGCAGACCCGCCGTCGTTTTCGTAAAAGACGGAATGGCGGACGTGGCGGTCAAACGGGAAACGTATGAAGATCTGGTCCGCAATGATGTCGTGCCGGAACGGATGAAACAAATTCAGCCGGTCCGCTGAAGTCCGGATATCCGGGGGGATAATCTCCCGGAACGGCCAGCAAGCCGGAGGGCTGCCCTCCGGCTTGTTTATTTGTACATCCATCCAATATGGAGTACAATGAGAGAGATTGCTTTCACAATCATGAACCCCGCAATCCAAGCAGGAACCGATACATAAAAGGAGAGTGTCCCACATGGCAAAACAAGCGAAAATTACGATGGCAGGCGGCGGCGAAGTGCTGATCGACCTTTTTGAAAAGGATGCCCCCAACACGGTGGCAAACTTCGAGAAACTGGCTAATTCCGGTTTCTACAACGGACTTAATTTCCACCGCGTCATCCCGGGCTTCGTAGCCCAAGGCGGCTGCCCTCAAGGAACCGGCACAGGCGGTCCCGGATACACGATCGACTGCGAAATCAACCCGAACAAGCATGAGCGCGGAACGCTTGCAATGGCGCACGCCGGCCGCAATACGGGTGGCAGCCAGTTCTACATCTGCTACCAGCCGCAGCCTCATCTTGACGGCCAGCACACGGTTTTCGGCAAAGTAACCAAAGGCATGGAATTCGTGGACGCATTCAAAGGCCGCGACACGATGGAGAAAGTTGAAATCGTCGAAGTATAAGAATTGAACCCGAAAGCCCCTGACCAACCGCTGTAATGAAGCGGCCGGTCAGGGGCTTTTTATGATCAGGGCGTCGCGTCTTATTTCCGCGTACGCGACATCCAGCAGGGAATCCATGCCGGCCTGGTCAAGTTCGTGCCAGAGCCGTGCTTTGTCCCAACCGCAGGCTTTTAGTCCCTCGGGGAGTACATGGCCGCGCACGATAACAGGGATTGCGGAATCATCGCAGCGGGATGGGCTAGAAGGGACCTCCCCGGTCTTTTCGGCAGCTTTCAACTCAGTGTACGAGAAATCTGTATTCCGGTTCATTTATCCGGTTTCCCTCCTTGAAGAATGACCGCTGGGGTTTCGGACTGACATGAATAAGGGGAGGAACTGTATGTCCCGCATGTCGTGAATGACAGACCGCTTGCCTCTTGCTCCAATTTTTTCCGTTACGGCATACAACAATCATTCACGGACTGCCCTCAACTTTCATTCCGCGCGATATCCACAGGACAGACCTTATTCAGCCATTCCCGGCAGGGAGCGTTCTTATACGTTTTCCGACCGGACTAGTCAACTTGCCACTTGCATTTTGGAAATGACAATGGTACTATTCAGTCAACAATCGAATAAGATTGAATCAATCCTTCGGGGCGGGGTGAAAGTCCCTACCGGCGGTGTTGCCGCAGTACCGGTTATCCGGTCTGCAGCTCAGTCCGTGACCCGGCTTGTCTGATTTTTAAGCGTTCGAACGCAGGACAATCCGGCTGACTTGGTGAGAGTCCGAGACCGACAGTTAAAGTCTGGATGGGAGAAGGAGAACGAAACGATTCAGTCTGCATACGCAGCTTTACCTGCATTCTTGCGGAAAGAGCTTGTTTAAGTACATACGCGGCCTTACCGGCCGGTTTATTTGTGCTGTGAAGTTCTGAAGTCTATCCGCAGCGGTTCAAAAGACAGCGGGGCCGTCTGGCCTTGGCTTGCGCTTTTTTCCACTGCCGTTGATGCCGATGACGCCTTTTCCGCAAGATAGACACGAATGTCGGGTAGAAGCACGCTTCTTTGGCGTACCTGCCGGAGAATCCCGTAACCGGTCCCTAGGGTCCGGAGGTACTTTTTTGTACCCGCAGACTGGTTCCACGCACGTTCTTGCTATTCCAACCAACGCCCTTGTCCTAAACGGACAGGGGCTTTTTCAGGTTCAACATTTTGGCTTAAGCGGGAGAGACTAAAGGCAGGCGGCAAGCTTGACAATGCGGCAAGGGAAGAGCCCCTCCCGGTCCCCTTCCCGGCAAGAAAGGAGAACGTTCATGCTTCAACCTCTACAGGACGAAACCTATATGCGCGTGGCGCTGCAAATGGCCCAGGCGGCGCTCGGACAGACGGGCATCAATCCCGTCGTCGGCTGCGTCGTCGTCAAAGACGGCCGCATTGTCGGCATGGGCGCCCATCTGAAGCGGGGCGAAGGCCACGCGGAAGTGCACGCGCTGCAGATGGCCGGCCGCGAAGCCGAAGGCGCCACGGCTTACGTCACGCTGGAGCCGTGCAGCCACTACGGCAAAACGCCTCCGTGCAGCGACCGGCTAATCGAAAGCGGAATCCGCCGCGTCGTCGTCGCAGCCGTAGACCCGAACCCGCTTGTGGCGGGATCGGGAATCGCGAGACTGCGGAGCCGGGGCATCGACGTGGAGGCCGGTCTGCTCGCGGACGAGGCGAACGCCTTGAACGAGGCGTTCAACAAGTTTATCGTGACGAGGCTGCCCTTCGTCACGATGAAATCCGCGAGCACGCTCGACGGCAAGATCGCCGCCAAAACCGGAGACAGCAAGTGGATCACCGGCGCGCCCGCCCGCGAGCTCGTCCACGCGATGCGGCACCGCCACGCCGCGATCATGGTCGGGATCGGCACGGTGCTTGCCGACGATCCCGAGCTGACCACCCGGCTGAGCGTGCCGGCGCTCCACCCGCTGCGAATCGTGGTCGATTCGCAGCTCCGGACGCCGCTGTCCGCGCGGGTGCTGCGGCGGCAGGATGAGCGGCCGACGCTCATCCTGACCACCGCCGGCGCCGATCCGGCCAAGCGCGAAGCGCTTGAGGCGCTCGGCGCCGAAGTGCTGGCGTGCGGGGGCGGCCCGCACGTCGATCTCCCGCTCGCGATGCGGCTGCTGGGCGAGCGGGAGGTGCCCTCCGTCCTCCTGGAAGGCGGAGGACGGCTCAGCGGGGCGATGCTGGAGAACCGCCTGGTGGATAAGGCGGTGCTGTTTTTCGCCCCGAAATGGATCGGCGGCGGGCCGGAGGCGCCGGACAACGCGTCGTTCGCCGGATTCGGCCGCATGAGCGAGGCGATCCGGCTCGCGCGGATGACCGTCGACACCGTCGGCGAAGACGTCTGTCTCACGGGTTACCCGCAGTACGCCGAGGAGGAGGCTTCATCATGTTTACCGGATTAATCGAAGAAATCGGCGTCATGCGCCGCATACACAAGCAGGGGCAGGCGATGGTCCTGACCCTCGGCGCGCGCCTGGTGCTGGAGGATGTGAAGCTCGGCGACAGCATAGCCGTCAACGGCGTCTGTCTCACCGTCGTCGCTTATGACAAGGAAACCTTTTCCGTCGACGTCATGCCGGAGACGTACCGCAAAACGAACCTGGCCGCGCTTCAGACGGGGGCACGCGTCAATCTGGAACGGGCGATGCCGGCGAACGGCCGTTTCGGCGGCCATCTCGTGCAGGGGCACGTGGACGGCACTGCCCGGATCCGGGCCAGAACGCCGGAGGAAAATGCGGTCGTCTACCGGCTGGAGCCGGATGACCCCGCTATTCTGCGCTATATGATCGCGGGCGGCTCCATCACGATAGACGGCATCTCGCTTACGCTTACGGATGTGACCGACAGCACGTTTGCGGTATCGATCATTCCGCATACGCTGGCCCAAACGATTCTCCAGGACAAACAGCCCGGGGACGGCGTGAACATCGAATGCGACGTGCTTGGGAAATATATTGAAAAACTGCTCCGCACGGGTATGTCCGTGAAGACACATTCCCATACCGGACAGGGCGGGATGACCGAAAAGTTTTTGGCGGAGAACGGATTTTTCTGAAGATAAGCTCAACGGTATTTTTTTGAAGGAGGGGACAAAATGACAGAGAAAGACACTTACTCGTTTCATTCCATCGAAGAAGCGGTCAGCGACCTGGCCGCGGGGAAGGTCATTATCGTCGTGGACGACGAGGACCGCGAGAACGAAGGCGATTTCATAGCTCTGGCCGATAAAACGACGCCCGAGGTCATCAATTTCATGATCAAGGAAGGCCGCGGACTCGTCTGCGCTCCGATTACGGAAGAACGGGCGCAGGAACTGGACCTGCCTCCCATGGTATCGCGCAATACGGATTATCACGGGACGGCTTTTACAGTGTCCGTCGATCATGCGGACACGACGACGGGGATATCCGCCCACGAGCGCTCCCTTACGATCCTGGCTCTCATTGATCCGGAAGCGAAGCCGCTTCATTTCCGCAGGCCGGGGCACGTTTTTCCTCTCATTGCGAAAAAAGGCGGCGTCCTGCGCCGCGCGGGTCATACGGAGGCGGCCGTCGACCTGGCCCGCATGAGCGGTTCGTATCCCGCGGCGGTGATCTGCGAGGTGATCAAAGAAGACGGAACGATGGCCCGTGTTCCCGATCTGATGGAGGTAGCCCGCATACACGACTTGAAGATCATTACGATCAAGGACCTCATTCACTACCGCAGCGAGAAGGAAAACCTGGTCAAGCGCGAAGTGGAGGCGAAGCTGCCGACGGATTTCGGGACGTTTCAGGCCATCGCGTATACAAACCAGCTTGACTCCAAAGAACATGTCGCGCTGGTCAAAGGGAATATCGACGGTTCCGTCCCGACGCTGGTGCGCGTCCATTCCGAGTGTCTAACGGGAGATGTGTTCCACTCCCACCGCTGCGACTGCGGTCCTCAGCTTGCCGCCGCCCTGCAGCAGATTAACGATGCGGGAGCGGGGGTACTGCTCTATATGCGACAGGAAGGGCGCGGCATCGGGCTGATCAACAAGCTGAAGGCCTATGTGCTGCAGGAAGAAGGACTCGACACGGTCGAAGCGAACGTCAAGCTGGGTTTCGCTCCCGATTTGCGCGAATACGGAGTAGGGGCCCAGATCCTCAAAGATCTCGGAATCCGGCAAATACGTCTGCTCACGAACAATCCGCGGAAAATAAAAGGGTTGGAAGGTTATGGGTTAGAAGTTGTTGAGAGAGTCGCGATCCAGATGCCGCATAATGAAGATAATGCCAGATATCTGCATACCAAGCGGGAAAAGCTCGGCCATTTGCTCCAATTTGATCCAAACTGATGCTTTTTTCTAAAAATCTCTTTTTATCTGCGTCATCAATTTGTATACTAGAAGGAGTCGGTTATTGTGGTAAAAAATTATGAAGGTCATCTGATTTCCCAAGGACAGAGATACGGCATCGTTGTGGGCCGTTTCAATGAATTTATTACGTCCAAGCTGCTGGGCGGGGCGCTCGACGCGCTGAAGCGCCACGGTGTGGAAGATACCGAAGTCGAAGTCGCCTGGGTACCCGGCGCTTTCGAAATTCCTCTGATTGCACAAAAACTGGCGGAAACCGGCAAATATGACGCCGTCATTACGCTGGGAACCGTAATTCGCGGCTCCACGCCTCACTTTGATTATGTTTGCAACGAAGTGGCCAAAGGCGTTTCCGCCATTTCATTAAAAACAGGTGTTCCGGTTATTTTTGGAGTCCTGACGACCGATTCGATTGAACAGGCGGTTGAACGGGCCGGCACGAAAGCGGGCAACAAAGGCTGGGATGCCGCCGTTACCGCGATAGAAATGGCTAATCTTACGAAGCAGCTGCAGGGCTGAACGCGGTTTTCAGATCGCGCACTCCCTACAGCGCTTGGCAAGCGATTCGGAGCCCCGGCCACTTAGGACGGGGATCTTTTTTTGGGAGAGCAGATTCATGAAAATGCTGTACAAACTTGAAGCGTTCGAAGGGCCGCTCGACCTGCTGCTTCACTTGATCGATAAGTCCGAGGTCGACATTTACAATATCCCGATCAAGGACATCACGGAGCAGTATATGGAATATGTCCAGGCTATGCACGAGCTGGAGCTGGAAGTGACAAGCGAATTTCTGGTCATGGCCGCCACGCTGCTGGCGATCAAGAGCAAGATGCTGCTGCCGAAGCCTCCGGTGCTCGATCTGGACTTCGATTATTACGAAGAGGACGACTTCGATCCGCGGGCCGAACTCGTGCAGAAGCTGATCGAGTACCGCAAGTACAAAGCGATTGCCGATCTGCTGCGCGACAAGGAGGTGGAGCGGAGCCTCGTGTTCACGCGCGAGCCCGAGGATTTGGCGCCCTATGTTCCCCAGGTGCAGGAGAACCCCGTTAAAGGGCTGGACGTCAACGATCTGATGCTGGCCTTTCAGCGTACGCTGCGGAAGATGGTCCACCGGAACCAGGTCACGAAAATCCGGCGGGACGAAATATCCGTCAAGGACCGGATCGCGGATCTGGTGGATCTTTTGCGGAATAAAGGCGGGCGGCTCCTGTTCTCGAAGCTTTTCGAAAAACAATGCAGCCGCGAGGAAATCGTGGTGACGTTTTTGGCGATATTGGAACTGATGAAGATGAAAAAGATTCAATGCTTTCAGCACCGGCTGTTTGAAGACATCGTCATTCAGGCCAAAGAGGGAGAGTTGACGGATGGACTTTCAACAGATGAAATCGATTATTGAAGGATTGCTTTTCGTGGCGGGCGACGAGGGCCTGGACAAGAAACAGCTCGCCGATATTTTGGAGACGGACGCGCACATCGTGACCGAGCTTGTGGAAGAGCTTCAGGACGACTTGCGCCGCGGAGGCAGGGGCATTCAGATTACGAGGGTCGCCGGCGCCTACCAGATGACGACGATTCCGGAACATGCGCCTTATTTCGAACGGCTGGCTTATTCTCCTTCCCGTTCGTCTTTGTCGCAGGCCGCGCTTGAAACGCTGTCCATCATTGCCTACAAACAGCCGATCACCCGGGTGGAGATCGAGGAAATCCGCGGAGTCAAATCCGAGCGGGCTCTTCATACCCTAATGGCAAAGGAGCTCATTGTGGAAACGGGGCGCGCCGAAGCGATCGGACGGCCGATTTTATACGGGACTTCGAAGCCGTTCCTGGAATATTTCGGTTTGAGTTCGATCGACGATCTTCCGGAATCGCCGGCTTTTGTCGGAGATTTCGATCTTGAGGAAGAGACCAAACTCCTGTTTGATAAATTGAACGGGGACGGTACCGATCAGCTTACTTTCGAAGATTTGGGTCGTGAGCTGCTGGACGGAGCGGCTGCCGGGGAGGCCGCTTTGCGGCAGGAAGACGGGCGGGTCTTGCCGCTTTTTGAAGGGGAAGAGGATAATCCCGTTTCGGAAACGGAACCGTTCCGCTATGATGCCGGGGAACAGAAAGATTGGGAGATGCCCGACATGCCGGAGATGCCCGAAGGTCTCGGTAAAGAGTCGGATACGCCCGGCAAAGAATAAGCAGAAGAAGCGTCCTGGCTTGCCGTGTGCAAGCGGGACGCTTTTTGTATGGAAACGCGGCGGGGGATTCTCCTCTTAAAAAGTATGCATGATCTGGATGGAGCGGGTGATACTAGGAAGGTCGGTTTGCCGGAGGAGGGTGCTTGTGTTAATCGTGGGAATCATAACCGCCGTTATGCTTGTTCTGATCCTGGCGGTCGTACTGGTCATGCTCAGCTCCGTTCAGCTTACGCTTTACTGGAACCGGGTCGGAGAAAATGACGAAATGTATGTTCAAGTCCGGGCGCTGTACGGCTGGATTAAATACCGGTTGAACGTGCCGGCCATTCAGTTCCATAATCTGATCGACGGACTGACGCTTAAAGTAAAACAAACCAATGAGAATACGATGGATATAGCTAAAAAGAGCAAGGCTAGAGTCGATAAAGAACGCATTCGGGCCATTTACCGCGAAGGTAAAGATCTTTTGCAGCATACGGAAGGCTTCAATGCTTGGTTGAAGCGAACTCTCGGCGTGTTCCGCTGCACGCAATTAAAATGGAGCACGGGAATAGGAGCGGGCGATGCGGTGCAGACGGCTGTTTTGGCCGGAACACTCTGGACTATAAAGTCGGCGGCTGTCGGGCTGCTGACGAAATATATTCCGCTAACCGCCGTTCCGAAGCTGGCTGTGAATCCGCAGTATAACCGCACATCTTTTCAAATTCAGTTTGTGTGTGTGGTTCAGGCTAAAGCGGCAGCCTTGGGTCTTTCCGGGTGCAGATTGATCTACAGGATCTTCAGAACGCCGGGAGGAACACGCGCTTGGTTCCGTCTGCTGCGCCAGGTGATTCAGGGAGACGGAGAGCGATCGAAAAGGCCGGAGCCGGCCGCTACGTAAAAACCGGCAAGGACTCAGACGGTTTACATACGAAGTTCATTCCCGGGGTAACCTATCGGATGCAGACCTAACATTCCTTCAAGCAAGGAACTTCCGCTTTGAAGGGACCCAAAGGAGGAGACTTCATTGACCGATCATCCGATTCAAGGGCTGATGAAAACAGCCATGGAAAACATCAAGCAAATGGTGGATGTGAACACCATCGTCGGCGATCCGGTAGAAACGCCGGACGGCAGCGTCATTATGCCGATCAGTAAAGTCGGGTTCGGTTTCGCGGCAGGCGGCAGTGAATTCACGACGGAAACTCTTCCGGACGTGGGCCGCGGCGGTCTTGAGAAAGCGGCCGTGGAAATGCCGTTCGGCGGCGGAAGCGGCGGCGGCGTATCCATTACCCCGATCGCGTTTCTTGTCGTAGGCATACATGGCGTGAAGATCGTGCCGCTCGACAATCAGACTCATCTGATCGAACGACTGATCGACTCCGCTCCGCAAATCGTGGACCGTGTCCAGTCCATGTTCAAGCAGGGCGGAAACGCTTCGGGTCTTGGCGGTGCTGGAACAGGGGCTTCGAACATTAATATCGAGGCGGACACCATCAAGTTGTAACTCTTTTCTCGCAGTACAAAAGCCCGGAATCGGTTCAAACCGATTCCGGGCTTCTGTCTCTTTTAACCAGTTATACGAAATGCCGCTGTTACGGTAAAAAAATCATATAACGGAAATAAAGGTAAAGCTGCGAAATAAGGAGCGAAACGAGGGTGATCGGCGCTCCTATTTTGAGAAATTCCCAATAGCTGAATCCTTTGCCTTCTTTAGCGGCAATGCCCGCCACGATGACATTGGCCGAAGCGCCGATGAGAGTGCCGTTGCCCCCAAGGCATGCTCCCAGGGCAAGAGACCACCAGAGCGTATTAATTTCCATTGAATCGGCGGGAAGCTGCATGCTCACGGCCATATCTTTAATGAGGGGAATCATAGTCGCGACGAAAGGAATATTGTCGATGGTAGCGGACGCTATCCCCGATCCCCACAAAATGAGCGGAGCTGCGAGCCGCACGTCTCCTCCGGTTATGTTGAGCACCTGCTGGGCCAGGCTTTTGATGATGCCGACTTCCTGCAGGGCTCCCACCAGGGCAAACAAACCTGCGAAGAAGAAAATCGTGACCCATTCGACGGAATCGAAAGCTTCTTCGACCTCTTTTTCCTTTAATCCGAAAAGCATAAGAAGCACGGCGCCCGTAATGGCTACGACAGCGGCTTCCACATGAATGACCGAATGCAGCACGAAGCCGAGAATGGTAATTCCGAGAATAACGAGTGATTTTTTCATAAGAACGGGATCCTGGATATACGATTTTTCGTCCAGTTTCATCAGTTTTTCTTTGTGCTCGGGACTCGCTTTAAGCTGCTTTCTATAAATAATGCGCAGCATCACCAGCGTTGCGGCGAGAATAACAGCGGTCACGGGTGCGAGATTGCTCAGAAAAACGTTAAACGTGAGATAAGGGTTGGCCGAGCCGATCATAATGTTGGGCGGATCTCCGATCAGGGTAGCGGTTCCTCCGATATTGGAAGCGATGATTTCGGATATGAGAAAAGGAACCGGGTTAATGTTGAGCATCCGGGTTATCGACAGGGTGACCGGTACGACCAGCAGCACGGTCGTTACGTTATCGAGCATGGCCGACCCGACCGCGGTCAGAAGGGATAAGAAGATGAGAATGCGCATCGGATCTCCCTTGGCCAATTTTGCCGCGCGTACCGCTACATATTGGAACACGCCGGTTTTGTTGGTGATGCCGACAAGGATCATCATGCCTACCAGCAGGGCGATGGTCCCCCATTCAATATATTCCGTGTACACCTTGTGGATATCGACGATGCCGAAGATGACCATGACGGCGGCCCCCAGGAGGGCGACGACGGCACGATTTTTCTTCTCTGAGATAATGACGGCATAGGTTGCCAGAAAAACGATAAGTGCGATCCAGACTTGCGTCATGACATGATCTCTCCTTTGGTTAGCGGCTTTCAAGCGTTATTTGCATCTGCCTGTTCACAGATTCAGGTTGCTGCACGGCTGCCCGTTAAACGCATACAGAAGGAAAAAAGCGCAAAAAGGAGCCTGTGATGACAGGCTCCTCCGGTGATCTCCATATGCGGTTGCTTGGTGTTCCGGGCCGTTTCTTAAACAATCCTAAAGAAGTATACCGGAGAAGCACGAATTTGTAAAGAACCGCCTGCGGTCAAAGGAGCGGGTCATAAGCGGGCGGGTCAAGCATATACTTGTACAAAGTTCCCTGTAGGGAAGACAAGTCTTGACCCGGATGCGAGGGGCAATGGGAGGAAGGGCATATGAGCAAACGGATGTGGATATCCGGTATGCTGGCGTTTTTGTGCATGCTGAACGTGTTTGGCACAGCGGCCTTGGCGGCGGAACCCCCGGCGATAGGAACGAATGCGGAGGCCGCGACCCTCGTCGACGTGAAATCGGGCAGAGTACTATACTCGAAGCGGGGAGACAGGCCGATGAGAATAGCGAGCCTGACTAAAATCATGACGGCGATCGTGGCCGTCGAGGAGAGCAAGCTTACGGACATTGTCAAAGTGAGCACCCGCGCGGCGGGAAAAGAAGGCTCGTCCCTGTACCTGAAGGCGGGGCAGGAAATGAGCCTGAAGCACATGCTCTACGGGCTGATGCTCCGTTCCGGAAACGATGCGGCGACGGCCATAGCCGAGCATGTAGGCGGCAGCGTGGAAGGGTTTGCCATGATGATGAACCGGAAAGCCGAACAGATCGGGCTCGACCATTCGAATTTTACGAACCCGTCGGGGCTGGACGAGAGTGCCGATCATTATTCCAGCGCCAACGATTTGGCGAAACTGGCGGCTTACAGCCTGAAAAACCCGACGTTCCAGGAAATTGTCCAGACGAAAATGATCAAAGTTCCGAACCCGAACGAATCGTGGGAGTACACCTGGTTTAACAAAAACAAAATGCTGGGCCTTTTCGACGGGGCCGACGGGGTTAAAACGGGCTACACGAAGCTGGCCAAACGGTGTCTGGTGTCTTCGGCCACACGGAACGGACAGCAGCTCGTCGTGGTGACCTTAAACGACGGCGACGACTGGGCGGATCATACCCGTCTGCTGCAGTGGGGGTTTGAGCATTATCCGCTTGTTCCTCTGCTGAACAAGGGACAGGCGGTAGAAGGGACGCCTTATGTGGCGGAGAGAGGGTTCTCGTACCCGCTGCTCTCTGCGGAAAAAGACCGCGTCACCTCCGAACCGGAGTCGTACCCGCCGGAGTCTCTGGATGCGCGGCTTGGCGAGAAAGGCAGTCTCCGGCTGAAGCTAGACGACCGCCTGCTCGGCACCGTGCCGCTGGTGGACCCATCAAGCCCGCGCCTGAAAGCGGCAGACAAGGCGGCATTCGGTTTTCAGGCGACCGAAACGGACACCGGTGTCTGGAACGCGTGGAGTGTAACCTTGCGCAAAGCTGTCCGGGCGGTGCTGTCACCCGGCATGTAGGCAAGTACAGGAAAGGAGGAAAGAACGATGGTGAATTGGATCTGGTTGTTCTTCATCGTAACCGGCTTTGGGGTTGCCGCAGTCCAGGGCAACGTCGAAGCCGTAACGCAGGCTGCCTTCGACGGCGCCAAAAGCGGCGTGACGGTCTGCTTCGGTCTCATCAGCGTGCTGGTCTTCTGGCTCGGCATGATGAGAATCGCCGAGGACGCCGGCCTGCTGTCCAAGCTGGCCGTTCTGCTTCGTCCCGTCGTCCGCTTCCTGTTTCCCAGCATCCCGAAGGACCATCCCGCGCTGGGATACATCATGTCCAACATGAGCGCGAACATCCTGGGGCTCGGCAATGCCGCTACTCCGATGGGAATTAAGGCGATGCAGGAGCTGCAGAAGCTCAATCCCCATAAGGATACGGCCAGCCCCGCCATGTGCACGCTCCTGGCGCTGAATACGGCCAGCATCACGCTCATTCCGACGACTTTGATTGCCATCCGGATGAATTATAACTCCATAAATCCGTCGGAAATCGTCGGCACGACTTTGCTGGCCACGGTCGTGTCGACCGCCGCCGCGATCATCGTCGACCGCTGGTACAGGCGCAAGCTCCCGGCGAACCCTGTAGTGAAAGGATGAGCCGCCGATGTACGATTGGGTGAACGTGCTCTCGGCGTGGGCCATCCCGGTCCTTATCGTTTTCATCCCGCTGTATGCCGCCTACCGGAAAGTGCCCGTGTACGAATCGTTCACCGACGGCGCCAAGGACGGCTTCGACACGGCGGTAAAAATCATCCCCCATCTCGTCGGCATGATGGTTGCGATCAGCGTGTTCCGGGCATCGGGGGCGCTGGAACTGACCCTGGGCTGGCTGAAGCCGCTGTTCCAGGCTCTCGGTGTCCCGTCCGAGGTGCTCCCGCTGGCGATCCTGCGCCCGATAACGGGCGCGGGCTCCCTTGCCTTCACGACCGACCTGATCGCCCAGTTCGGCCCGGATTCGCTGGTCGGCCGGATCGCTTCGACGGTCCAGGGAAGCACGGATACGACGCTGTATGTCATAACGGTATACTTCGGGGCGATCGGCATCCGGAAAGCCGGATATGCGCTCAAAGTCGGCCTTATTTCCGATGTGGTCGGATTCGTCGCTTCCATCGTCATCTGCCTGCTCGTGTTCGCAACCTGATGGCCGCCCGGACAGGGCGGTTTCTTTGTTTTTCAGAGAAAACCCGCCCGTCCGGCCTTCATTTTGGCAAAATATGATTATTTTCCGCTCCTTAAGGGAACGATTAGCAGAAGAACCTTTCAAAATTAGGCCGTCCGGTATACGCACCTGCTTATGACGTTTTATCCGTCACCGCCCGTCCATGCAAGATGGGAGGGGAGGCTTTTGCCCGGTATTCCCTGAAAAACATTTGCGGATTCGCCGGCAGAGAACTTGTGATTTCACGCAAGGATGGTTATCATTAGCTTTGAGGTGAACGTTGAGGATGGAGAGATTGCAGAAAGTGCTGGCCGAGGCGGGCGTAGCATCCCGCAGGAAAAGCGAGGAGCTGATCCTGGCCGGCCGTGTGAGCGTGAACGAAGAAGTCGTCACGCAGCTTGGCGTGAAAGTGAATCCCGCAGAGGATGTCATAACCGTAGACGGACGGGCCATTAAGCAGCAGACGAAAGTGTACGTGATGCTGAACAAGCCGAAAGGCGTTATTACGAGCGCTGCGGACCCTAAAGGCCGCAAAGTCGTAACCGATTACCTGCCGGGGATCAAGGAGCGCGTGTATCCGGTCGGACGGCTTGATTACGATACGGAAGGGCTTCTCATTCTGACGAACGACGGAGAATTCGCCAACCTGATGATGCATCCGAGGCATCATGTGGCCAAGACGTACCATGCGACTGTCAAGGGTGTCGTGCACGGTTCCGTACTCGACCGTCTGAGAGCCGGCATCGAGCTGGAGGACGGCATGACCGCTCCCGCCGAGGTCGAATACGTCGATGTGCGTCCGGAACAGAACGAGAGCGTAATTTCCATTACGATTTACGAGGGCCGGAACCGTCAAGTGAGAAGAATGTTCGACGCCGTATCTTTTCCGGTGGTCAAATTAAGACGGGTACAATACGGACCTTTACTGCTGGCGGGTCTTCCGAGAGCAAAGTACAGAGTCCTGCGCAATGACGAAATTAACAGCCTGCGCGATGCGGCCTTGCAGTCACATAAAATTCAAAAAGGCCGCTAAGCTTGGCCTTTTTTTTCGTTATAATGAGTATAGTTATGTCAAATTTTTGAGGGTGCTCGCTATGAAAAAGAACAAAAAATGGGTTCAGATTATCATTTTAGGCCTTGTTCTTATCATCGGTGTATTTACGATCGTCAATAACCTAACATCCGCCGACGATAAAAAATATCCGGTCGAGGGCTCGAAAGCGCCGGACTTTACGCTTGCCGGACTCGATAACAAGTCCTACAAGCTCTCAGATTACAAAGGCAAAGGCGTCCTGATTAATTTCTGGGGAACCTTCTGTCCTCCCTGCAAGAAGGAAATGCCCGCCCTGCAGAAGCAGTACGACATTTGGAAAGACAAGAACGTGGAGTTCCTTGAAGTCAACCTGGACAACAGCCGGGTAACGGTTCAAAACTTCGTGGACCAGTACAATCTGAGCCTGCCCATCCTGCTCGATAACGAGGAGAAGGTGCGGAAACAGTTCGGGGTCGTGGAATATCCGACGACATTTTTTATCAAACCCGACGGAACGGTCATGAAAATTCATAAAGGCGAGATGGACGAGGCATTTATCGCGGATACGCTGAAAAAGCTCACGGCCGTAGGCGGCCAGTAAAAGTTTCAATTTAAACAGCATAGAGGGGGAATGCGGCGTGTTTCAGAACACGAAGTGCGATTGCGGGCACCAGAACCATGTAGGGACTCTGCTCTGCGAATCGTGCGGCAAGCCGCTGACCGAAGAAGCGTTTTCGACCGAACCGCTTGAAATGAAATATGATGGGGTCGCCCGGCGGTCCCAGCGGGAAAATCCGTCCTGGCTGGACCGGATTTGGAATTTCTTTTCATCGGTGAAGGTGGCCGTGACGATTATCGTCCTGACCTTGATCGGTTCTTCGCTTGGCACCATTTATCCGCAGGAAAGCAATTTTATTCAGGTAGACCCTTCCACTTACTATAAGGATACATACGGAACACTGGGCCACGTGTATTATTTGCTGGGCTTATCCCACACGTACGAATCGTGGTGGTTTAAGCTCCTTATTCTGATGATCGGCGCCTCGCTCGTCATCTGCAGCCTGGACCGCGTTCTTCCGCTGTACAGGGCTCTTTCCAAGCAGAAGATTCAGAAGCACCACAGCTTCCTGCTCCGCCAGAAGGTCGCTTACGACGGGCATATTCCGGAAGGTGTCTCCGAAGAAGAATGGACGGAACAGATGGCCCGCCAGCTCCGCAAAAAACACTATCGCGTCCATACGGACGGAGCCGCTCTTCTTGCCGAGAAGTACCGGTTCAGCCGCTGGGGGCCTTACGTGCTTCATATCGGCCTTATTATTTTTCTGCTGGCCGTACTGATGCGCAGTTTCCCGGGCTGGCAGATGGATGAGTATATGGGGCTGCGAGAAGGGGAGATCAAGAAAATTCCCGATACGTCGCTCTATATCAAGAACGAGAAGTTCACCATCGACTTTTACAAGCCGGAAGAAATGACCGAAGAGTTTAGAAAAAGAGAACGGAACGTCGCGAAAATTTACGAAACGGAAGCCGTGATTTACACCTGTAAAGCGGACTGTGACATTCCCGGCAAAAAACCGGAGCTTGAAGAAGTGCACCGGCAGAAAATTATCGTGAACGAACCGCTCGATTACAAAGGGCTTCTCGCTTTTCAATACGATTACAAAGAAGATCCGCTGCTGATTTCGGTCAAGCCGACGCTGACGAACAAACAGACGGGCGAATCTTACGGAAGCTTCGAGCTTCCGATGAAGGATCCTCAGGATTCGTATCAGGCAGGGCCTTACAAGCTCGCGTTAAAGGGATACTTCCCGGAATTCGGCCTGGACGACAAAGGGGAGCCTATTACGAAGTCGAATGAAGCGAAAGCGCCTGCATTTATTTTTCAGATTACGGGACCAGGGCTTTCTCCGGGCGGTGAGCCTTACATCTATTTCCCGAGACAGATAGACAAGCAGGAGTTCCGCCAGGACGAAATTAACGGATCAATAGGCGCCAAATTCGACTTATCTGTCGGATCGATGGAGAACGTAACGTTCTCCAGCTATACCTCTTTCCTGAATATCCGTACGGACCGTGCGCTTCCTTACATCTGGATCGGGGCCGCGATCGGAATGATCGGGCTCATCATGGGCTTCTACTGGCAGCACCGCCGGGTATGGCTCAGAATCGACGACGGCAGGCTCGTACTGGGCGCGCATACGAACAAGAACTGGTTCGGCGTCCGCAAGGAAGTGGCCGCGGCATTGAATAAAACAGGCATCACGGTGGATCAGAAAACGCTTGAAAAAGGAGGGAAAGCTACATGAATTGGTTAAGTTTCAGCGGGAACGCGCTGCTGGTTTCATTTGTTATCTACTGTGTGGCTTTTCTGGTGTTTGTACTTTCAATCGCAGGCAAGACATGGAGCAACCGGGATCCCGAAGTTCACGCACGCAAATGGGGCAGAGCCGCTTACGGCCTGTCCGTTTTGGGCCTTGTGTCCCAACTGCTGTATTTCTTCACCCGCTGGTACGGAGGCGGACATATTCCGACCAGCAACATGTTCGAATTTATGACGATGCTCGGTATGATGATCATGATCGCCTTTATTATCGTCTATGCCATCTATCGTACCCCGGTTCTCGGGGTATTTGCTCTGCCGGTCGTCGTGCTCATCATTGCCTACGCGGCCGTTTTCCCGAACGAAGTCCAGCCGCTGATTCCGGCGCTGCAGAGCTACTGGCTTAAAATCCACGTTACGACCGCGGCCGCAGGCGAGGCATTCTTCGCTGTCGGTTTTGCCGCCGGGTTAATGTACTTGATCCGGACGGTGAATTTTCAAGGCAAAACGGCCGCCGACCGGAAAGAGCAGAGAGGGGTGGAATTCACCCTGCTCATTATTTTCATGCTTATCGCATTCATCGCTTCCGTATTTACGTTTAATGCGGCCGGCTATGAAGCCAAATTCGTGAAAGAACAAATCCTTGCCAAAGAGGACGGCACCCAGCAAAAAGTGAGCCAGACCGTCACTTACGTGCTTCCGCCTATCGTGGCTCCTTACCAGACCACGCTTGAATCGATGGATTCCTTCCTCGGGATGGACAAGCCGCTGTTCACGGCGCCTTCCTGGATGAGCGGAGAAAATGCCGGCCGGAAGCTCAACACGGTCATCTGGACGGTTCTGATCGGGGTCCTCCTGTATGTCCTGCTCAGACTGATCCTGCGCAAGCCGATCGGCCAGGCGATTTCGCCCATTATGAAAGGCATGGACCCGGAAGACCTTGACGAGATCGGGTACCGCTCCATCGCCATCGGCTATCCGATTTTCACGCTCGGCGCCCTCATCTTCGCGATGATCTGGGCTCATAAAGCTTGGGGCCGCTTCTGGGGCTGGGATCCGAAGGAAGTATGGGCATTGATCGTCTGGCTCTTCTACGCGGTATTCCTGCATCTCCGCCTTTCCCGCGGCTGGCAGGGCAAACGTTCCGCATGGCTGGCCGTAATCGGCTTTATCGTGGTTATGTTTACGCTGGTCGGGGTAAACTTGGTCATCGCTGGCCTGCACTCCTATTCGGGTGTATAATTTTAGCAAATCATTCACTACAATCGTTTACGGACGGAAGGGATTGTGAACGTCATGGAACAGAGATTGAATATTCTGGTTGTAGACGATGAAGAACGGATCAGACGTCTGCTTCGGATGTACCTGGAGAAAGAGGGTTACGGCATCGAAGAAGCCGAAGACGGCGAAACGGCCCTGACCCTGGCGACCGAACGCGACTTCGATCTGATTCTGCTCGACCTGATGCTGCCGGGAATTGATGGAACGGAAGTATGCGCGCGTCTGCGCCAAGTGAAGTCCACACCGGTCATCATGCTTACCGCGAAGGGCGAAGAAACCAACCGCGTCCACGGATTCGAGGTCGGGGCCGACGACTATGTCGTCAAACCGTTCAGCCCGCGCGAGGTGATCTACCGGGTGAAGGCGATTCTGCGGCGTTCGTCCGCAACGGCTTTCTTGTCCAAGGATGCGAATTCGAGCAACAACATCGTCTTTCCGCACCTGGTCATCGAGCACGACGCTCACCGCGTAACGGCAGGAGGCCAGGAAGTCGCTCTTACCCCCAAAGAGTACGAGCTGCTCCACTATTTGGCCGTATCGCCGGACAAGGTGTTTTCCCGGGAAGAACTGCTTAAGGATGTCTGGAATTACGAATTTTTCGGGGATTTGCGCACGGTCGATACTCATGTGAAAAGACTGCGCGAGAAGCTCAACAAAGTATCGCCGGAAGCGGCTGCGATGATTACGACGGTCTGGGGCGTAGGCTACAAGCTGGAGGTACCGAAGTAACGTGTTCAGCCTGCGAAGCGTAGTCGGCAAGCTCTGGCTGACGATTATCGGTCTTGTAGCGGTTATTCTGATCACGCTCGGCGTGTTTCTCGTGCAGTCGCTGGAACAATATTTTTCCCAGTCCGAGGATCAGGTTCATAATCTGAAGCAGCTTGCGGGCGATTATTCGAACGGCGCCGCCCTTCATCTCCAGGACGAAGAGTTTTACAAGATGGCGAACCAGCTTCTGGAACTTCAGGATGCGCGCATGATTGCGCTGGATAAAAGTCTGAAAGAACTGAATCCGTCGGTCGAGGGCAAAAACCAGGAGCTTCTCCGGTTCAAAGCGGCCGACTTTTTCTCGGAAGCGGAGCTGAATTCGGTCTTGAACGGCCAGATGCTGGAGAAACGCATCCCCTATAACAAGCAGGGGAAAATCAACCAGCGCAACGATTATATCGCCGTGGCCGTGCCGCTTTATCACACGCCGGACGGAGGAGCCAAAGCTACGCAGGGCGCCATCGTCCTGTATCAATCCCTGAAGTCACTGGAAGCGACCCAGTGGGACGTATTCCGCCTGTTCGTGATCGTTTCGATTATCGGCTTCCTGATGACGACCGTATTCGCGTTCTTCCTGTTCTACAGAATCACCCGGCCTCTGCTTCAGCTCAAAGACGCGGCAGGCAGAATCTCCCGGGGGGAATACGGCACGAAGGTTCCGATTCTTTCTTCCGATGAGATCGGGGAACTCGCCAAATCGTTCAACGTGATGGGAGAAGAGCTCCAGGAGAACGTGAAAGCCCTGCGGCATGAAAAAGAGAACCTCTCCAGCGTTCTACGGAGCATGACCGATGCGGTCATGACGTTCGATGCCGGCGGCAAAGTCATCGTGACGAACCCGCAGGGGGATAAAATCATCCAAGAGTGGGAAGAGCTCTCCTGGAACCCGGACGGGCCGCCCGTCAACGGCGGCGTTCCGGCTGCGCTTCCTCTGCCGCTGGACCGGCATATTCCCGCTCCGCTTCAGCCGATGTTCCACCAGGTGGTGACGGAGGCGCGGGAGCAGACCGACAAGCTTCACGTCGAGAACGAGGTCTGGTCCGTCGCCATGACGCCGCTTCATTCGCGCGACGGGGTGCGCGGCGCCGTCGCCGTGCTCCGCGACGTGACGGAGGAGTTCAGGCTCGACAAGCTGCGCAAAGACTTCGTCGCGAACGTCTCGCACGAGCTGCGCACGCCTTTGTCGATGGTGCAGGGCTACAGCGAGGCGCTGCTGGACGACATCGCCGGATCTCCCGAGGAGCGCAAGGAGCTCGCTCAGGTGATCTATGACGAGGCCTTGCGCATGGGGCGCCTCGTCCGGGATCTCCTCGATCTGGCCCGCATGGAAGCGGGACATCTCGAGATGAATTTCAACAGGACCGATATCGGCGGGCTCGTGAAACGGATGCACCGCAAGTTTACGGTCCTGGCGAGAGAGAAGGACATTCGCCTTAATATCGAGCTCCCGCAGGGGGAGCTGTATTGTACGGCGGATGAGGACCGGCTGGAGCAGGTGCTGACGAACCTGCTCGACAACGCCTTCCGGCATACGCCGGGCGGGAAGACGATTACGATTAAGGCGGAGCCTTACACGTACAAGTCTTCTCCCGGCTGCAAGCTGGAAGTGACGGACGAAGGCCAGGGAATTCCGGCCGAGGATGTCCCTTATGTGTTCGAGCGCTTCTATAAAGCGGACAAGGCACGAACACGGGGAGCGACCGGCGGCACGGGCCTTGGACTGGCCATCGTCAAGAATATCGTGGACGCCCATCAGGGAACGATCACGATGCGCAGCAAGCTCGGGCAGGGGACGACGTTTACGATTCTCCTGCCGTGAAAAGCGCGTTAGGGCACGCGGGGCCAGTTCAGTTCCCCTTTACGTCACATGACGGTGGTCAACCGAAGAAGGGGGACAGGGAGAGCCGGCATCGGGAGCTGAGCGAACGGACCGTACAAGCTCGGGGCAGCTCCGCGCGGCTTCGGCCCGTGCTCTGCAAGATTTACGCGCAAAAGGCGGAAAGCCTGCTGAGTCATTCAGCTGCTTTCCGCCTTTTTTGTTGAAAAAACGATTTAAATCTTGTTGTTCGTGAAACATTCCGCAGGCCGGATAAGGAAGGAACCGGCGCCGTGACGTACGTTGCAAGCGCCGGATCAGATTAAATCGGCCGAAAAGTGCTTAGATGCCCAGTTGGCGAACGTTGACGATTTCCGGCTGTTTCTCCAGCTCGGCAATAACTTCTTTCGGAGCGGTCTTATCGATGGTCAGAACCATGATCGCCGATCCGCCGACTACCGTACGGCCTACCTGCATGGTCGCGATGTTCACGTCATTGCTGCCCAGCAGCGTACCTACGCGGCCGATGATGCCGGGTTTGTCGTTGTGGGAGATGAGAAGAAGCGAGCCTTCCGGTGCAAAGTCGACCGGGTATTGATCGATGCGCACGATGCGCTCGCCGTAACCGGCCAGCAGCGTACCAGCCAGCGTGCGGTCGCCCTGCTTCGATTTTACGGTAATCGTCACGAGATTGGTGAACGTTCCCGTCGTGGACGACTGCTGTGTCGTGACGTTGATATCGCGGGATTTCGCCATATGCATGGCGTTCACGAGATTGATGCCTTCGAGATGCTGGGTGAAAACGCCTTTGACGATATAACGGGTCAACGGATTCGTGTCGACATCGGCAAGATCGCCGGAGTAGCTGACGACGATTTCATTGACAGGTCCTTCGGTCAGCTGACCGGCGATAAGACCGAGCTTTTCTCCGAGATTGAAGTAAGGCTGCAGTTTACTCATCACGGTAGCCGGTACCGGCGGCATGTTCACGGCATTTTTGAAAGGTTCGTTGCGCAAAATATGCAGAAGCTCTTCCGAGACGTCGATCGCCACGTTTTCCTGAGCTTCAATGGTCGATGCGCCCAGGTGCGGCGTGACAATGATGCTCGGGTTGTTCAGGAACGGATGGCTCGCTTGAGGCGGCTCCTGTTCGAATACGTCGAATGCGGCTCCGACTACGGTGCCGTTTTCAATCGCGGCCACGAGGGCGTTCTCGTCGATGATTCCGCCACGTGCGCAGTTGATGATCCGGACGCCTTTTTTCATGATGGCGAATTGAGCCGGGCCTACGATATGGCGCGTTTCATTCGTCAGCGGCGTATGGACGGTAATGAAATCGGCCGCGGCCGCGATATCGTTGACCGTGCCGAGCTTAACGCCGATTTTCTCCGCTCTGTCTTCCGTCAGGAACGGATCGTAGCCGATCACTTTCATTCCGAAGACTTTGGCGCGTTTGGCGACTTCGCTTCCGATACGGCCCATTCCGATAATGCCCAGCGTTTTGTTGCGGAGCTCGACGCCCACGAACGATTTGCGGTCCCATTCACCGCTGACGGTCTTTTTGTAAGCTTGCGGAATGGAGCGGGCTACCGACATCATCATCGCGAAAGTATGCTCGCAGGTAGCGATTGTGTTGCCGTCCGGCGCGTTGATGACAACGATGCCGTTCTTAGTCGCCGCTTCAAGGTCGATGTTATCGACGCCGACACCCGCGCGGCCGATTACTTTCAGTTTGGGAGCGGCCGCCATGATGCGCGGGGTAACCTTGGTCTGGCTGCGGACGAGAAGGGCGTCGTATTCGCCGATGATTGCAACAAGCTCGTCTTCGCTTAATCCCGGTTTTTTGTCCACCTCAACATCGCTTGCGTCGTAGAGCATTTGGATCCCCATATCGCTGATCGGATCCGATACAAGTACTTTAAACATGTATATAGCCTCCTCTTGGAAAATAAAAAAACTCCCGAACCTCATACGTAACCCGTATGAAGGGACGAAAGTTATCTTCGCGGTGCCACCCTACTTCACCCGGCGTTCTCACGCAAGGCCTTATCGGTCCGTGTCGGGACCTGAACGATAACGGGTTCTGCCGATCGAACCTGCGGCTTTCGCTTCGGTTCAATGCTCCGGAGTGCTTGGTATGAAGGCGTCCTGCCGATTTGCACCAACCATCGGCTCTCTGAAAGGCTGTCCAACCATACGGGTCTCCGTCAACGCTTTAACGTGGTATATGTCGTTAAGTTTCACTTAATGTAACATGGCCCCGGCAACGTGTCAATAGGGTTACCCGAATATTCACGCCGTTTTAACAAACGAAACGCCAAATAGGCTGATAAATCCGTACTATTACCCTTGTAATCGGAGTTAATATTCGCTATTCTTCTGTTAAACTGAAAATTTTCCACATGTAAGCGCATGTAAAAAAAGGAGAAGCCTGCATGAAACATATCGCGCCCGAAAAATTTCTTGAACTCCTGGACAAATCGGAAATGCTCAAAGAGATCCGAATCGTCGATGTCCGCGAGCCGTACGAATGGGACTATTACCATTTGGAGGAGCCGGAGCTTATCCCCATGAATACCATACCCGAGAGATTGGACGAGCTGGAGGGTGACGCCGACCTGTATGTCGTATGCGCGCACGGTGTGCGCAGCGAAATGGTGTGCGGGTACCTGGAAAGAAACGGCTTCGATCCGGACAAGCTGGTGAATGTCCGGGGCGGCATGGCGGCTTTGGCGATGCTGCGCGGTTTTGCCTACGATTAAGAGAGGCCAGACGAGTCATGCCTTTGAGGAAACGAAGTGCCTAACCCTGGTGAATGTCAAGCGACATCCGCTGCGGATGGGCGCTTTTTTTATGATCCCCCGTGGAACTTTTGCCGCACTTATCCGTTCTATTAAGAGGACAAGATTTCCTCTATGTGAGATTCATGGTATGTTAATAGTATAAAGATGATGGTATGGAGAATCGGAATCACGGACAAATAAACGGCTTGAATAGGGGAAATTCCCTGGAGAGGACCATGATGAGAAAATGGAACTGGAAATGGAAAGAGCTGAAAAATATCCGCATTAAGACGGACGTCCGGATTGATGATCTCAATGACCGGATGCTGCTTATTAACTTATATGGAACCCAGGCGATACTGCTGGTGATCGGCGTTATTATGCTTCTCGTTCAAGGGGCGGACTGGCGGAGTCTTTTCAGCTTGGCTCCCGGCTGGTCGATCGTCTTCTGGGGAGGCGGTATCGCACTGGCGGTGCTGGCCGCGGACCTGATCGTAACCAAATATGTCCCCGAGGAAGTCATGGATGACGGGGGAGTGAACAAGCGCATCTTCGGCAGGCGTCCGCTGTGGCATATCGCGGTTATCTGCCTGCTGGTGTCGATATGCGAAGAACTGCTGTTCCGCGCGGGCCTTCAGCATTATATGGGCCCCTACTGGACGAGCATTGTTTTTGCGGCCATCCATATCCGTTATCTTCAGCATTGGCTGATGACGGGGCTTGTTTTTTGCATTTCCTACGGGATCGGCTGGATTTTTATCCATACCGGGTCTTTGTGGACCGCTATTTTCGCCCATTTTATGATTGATTTTATTTCGGGCTGCATCTTACGTTACGGCAAGGAGGAGTAATCCGGCATGGAAGGCAACAAGACACAGGGGATTGAGTACGAACAGCCGATACTCGCGGAAAACGATTTATTCAATGAAAATGAAAATGAAGAAGAAAGCCACTACCTGCCGCCGAGAAGCTCGGTACATCCGTCCGAAAGGGCCAAAGTTACGCGCTGGTTTTACCGTCTGCTTCTCTTTTTGTTCATTCTTCTCGTCATGGGCCTGGGCTGGTGGGGAATCCGTTATACATCCGGAACTTGAGAGACGGAGTCCGGCCGCAACCCGGCCGCTTCCTGACAATCCCAAAGACGCGCGGTGCATAAAGCCGTTCGTCACGGGGTTCGTCAGGTTTTTTTGTCCCCTTGACGGCTGAAATGATAAGGACCCAATCCCTCCTATTCCCACTTTAGGGACGCATGGCCCCCGCCGATCGGACACACCCTAATCAAGACTCATACATTTTAACAACTTGGAGGGATACGGGATGAGAATAGGCACTTTCCTTATCGGAAGCGTCGCGGGCGCCGCGCTGGCTTTGTATGCCGGCAAGCGGATAAGAGGCATGAGGTCCGCCATGTTCAGCTCGGAAAGCAGCGGAATCGGCAGCTCCTTAAACGATGTGATCGGACAGACGAAAAATTTTGTGTCGGGAAAAGGCGGCAAGGAAGGGTCCAAACACCAAGCGGATCACAATTCCGGCTCTTCACGCGCATCCGGCGCGTCCCATTCTTCCGACGGCAAGGAATCGCTGGAAAACCTGATCGCCAAAGATTCGCAGGTTAAAGCGGCCGTAGATGAGATTCTGGTGAAAAACGCGACTTCTTCCTCGGCGACTCACTGAGTGTAAAGCCGCGCTGGCTGCTCCGTCTGGAGCTCATGCGACCGAAAGGCACCTCTTCTGCATTCCGCAGAGAAGGTGCCTTTAAATTTTTGCCGCATAGCTAACATTTTGGCTCTAACATGGTATACTAATACTAGGTGGCACCCATAAGCGTGCTTGTTTCCGCAAGCACACACACCATGGTTTTCAAACCGGCATATTTTGTTTATAACCATTCAAACAGAGGTGTCATGGAAAGGAGGATCCTGTCATGAAAATCGAACGTTTAAGCCCGGATAAAATACGGATTTTCCTTACATTCGATGATTTGACGGAACGGGGCATCCAGAAAGATGACATGTGGAGGGAAATCCCCAAAGTTCACGATCTTTTCAGCGACATGATGGATCAGGCCTATTCCGAATTGGGTTTCGAACCTGCAGGACCTTTAGCTGTAGAAGTTTTTGCGCTCCCTGCCCAGGGAATGGTCGTCATAGTGACCAGGGGCAGCATGGACTTGTCCTTGCAAGCGGATTTGCTGGATGACCATGATGACGAAGAAGTGTACGAAATGGAAGTAACGCTGGAACACAGCGACATCATTTCATACGCCTTCCGCGATTTCGAAGATTTGCTGCGTGCTTCAAAAGTCGTCAATCCGATGCTAACGGATGGTGGAGCGCTTTATACGTATAAAAACAAATGGATCCTTCAGCTCGAACCGACTGATCTGCCGGAAGGCAAGCTTCAGACGCTCATCGCCGTCCTATCCGAGTACGGAGATGCGACCAACGTGACGAAGGCCGTGCTCGAAGAGTATGGAAAAGCTGTTATTGAAGCTAATGCGGTCCAGGAATTATGCCGGCATTTCGCATGATGCCTTACACTCCAACTACCGGCGCGGACCAATCCCGACCTTGCCCGAATGTGCACGGCTCCGGGTGGCTGCATGCCGGACAAGATATAGGCGGCACCTGCTTCATAAAGCATTCTCCAAAAACAACTGTTTTTGCAGGATGCTTTATTTTCATTGCGTCATAATACATATACGAGGTGGTCAACATGGCTAACATCGAAAACTTAAACGTGCTGGAATCGACTCAAACGATTATTGAAGAAGCCTTGAAGAAACTTGGATATTCCGACGAGATGTACGAGCTTCTCAAGGAGCCGCTCCGCGTGCTGACGGTTCGTATACCGATCCGTATGGACGACGGCAAGGTCAAGGTGTTCACGGGCTACCGCGCCCAGCATAACGATGCGGTGGGTCCTACGAAAGGCGGCGTCCGCTTTCATCCGGGCGTGACCGAAGACGAAGTGAAGGCACTCTCCATCTGGATGAGCCTTAAATGCGGCATCGTGGATCTGCCTTACGGCGGCGGCAAGGGCGGTATCATCTGCGATCCGCGCAGCATGTCGTTCCGCGAACTGGAAGTGCTCAGCCGCGGTTACGTCAGGGCGATCAGTCAGCTCGTAGGTCCGAACAAGGACATTCCGGCTCCCGACGTGATGACGAACTCCCAGATCATGGCCTGGATGCTGGACGAGTACAGCCGCATCCGCGAGTTCGATTCTCCGGGATTCATCACAGGCAAGCCGATTGTGCTGGGAGGTTCCCACGGCCGTGAGACGGCGACGGCCAAAGGCGTCACGATCATGATCAACAAAGCGCTGGAGAAGCGCGGTATTCCGCTTCAAGGCGCACGTGTCATCGTGCAGGGTTTCGGCAACGCGGGAAGTTACCTGTCCAAGTTTATGCACGAAGCCGGGGCCAAAGTGGTCGGAATTGCCGATGTGAACGGGGCTTTGTACAATCCGGACGGCCTTGATATCGAATATTTGCTCGACCGCCGCGATTCCTTCGGAACGGTGACGAACTTGTTCCCGAATGTAATGCCAAGCACGGAAATTTTGGAGCAGGACTGCGACATTCTCGTTCCGGCCGCGATCGAGAACCAGATCACCCAAGAGAACGCCCATCGCATCAAAGCGGGCATCGTGGTCGAAGCGGCGAACGGACCGACTACGCTCGAAGCGACCAAAATTTTGACGGAGCGCGGCGTGCTGCTCGTACCGGACGTACTGGCAAGCGCAGGCGGCGTGGTTGTTTCCTACTTCGAGTGGGTACAAAATAACCAAGGTTATTACTGGACGGAAGAAGAAGTTCATTCCAAACTTCAAGAAGTGATGGAAAAAGGCTTCGAAAATGTCTATACTATTCATAAAACACGCGGAATCGATATGCGTCTGGCGGCCTATATGACCGGCGTTCGCAAAATGGCGGAAGCCGCCCGTTTCCGTGGCTGGGTATAAGAAGAACGGAATCGTTCACCGGATCAGAAAGGGGGAAATGGGATGAACATGTTTTCCGTTCTAATGGCGGCAGTCGCTCCCGGAATCTCCCTTCTTGCTTATTTTTATTTGAAGGACCGTTACGAAACGGAGCCGATTCATCTGGTCGGCAAGCTGTTTTTATGCGGGGTTTTACTCGTTATTCCGGCCATGGTGCTTCAGAATTCGTTTATGCAGGAAATTGGCGGGGATAACCGTTTTACTTTCGCTTTCTTCATCTCCGGCGGCCTGGAAGAATTTCTGAAATGGTTCGTGGTGTACCATTTGATTTACCGCCACGATTCGTTTGATGAGCCCTACGACGGAATCGTTTATGCCGTGGCCGTCAGCCTGGGATTCGCTACGCTGGAGAACATTCTCTACGCGTTCGCGAACGGCATCAGCATGTCCTCGCTGCTTATGCGCGCTCTGCTTCCCGTTTCGGGACACGCGCTTTTCGGCGTCATGATGGGATACTATCTCGGGAAAGCCAAATTTATGCGCACCCATGAGCGCAAATATTTGCTCGCTTCTTTGTTCCTGCCTATCTTATGGCACGGGGCGTTCGACTACATTTTGCTGGTGGCGGCCAATAACTGGATCTGGTTTATGCTGCCGTTTATGACGCTTCTCTGGATCCGTACACTCTGGAAGGTTGACCGGGCCAACGACCGCTCTCCGCTCCGCATCATCCGCGGGGAAGAGGAGTTTAAAATCGGCTGAAGGTGACCATACTGGTTGTGAGAACACTTATTTGTTGCGCAAGCGATGGCGCGGAAGGTGAACACATGACCGTGAACCGGGTGAAAGTTACGATCCGCTGCAAACAGTGCGGAGAACGATTTATCCTGAAAGGGCGCCGGGACAAAGGCAAAATCGAGACCGGCTTCAAACGCTGCATTTGTGATAACGAGCACGATTTAGAGGTTGAAACGGAAGACTGATCGAACTCCAGTGACAGGAAGAAAAGCAAGAAAGTCTGCATGTGACGTGCAGGCTTTTTTTGCTGTATAAACTTCCTTTCGAAGGCAGACAATAACGGCAATAAGCCTAAGAAAGGAGTTTACAAGCATGTACAGAAAAATGAGTATGGTTTTATTTCCGGTGTGCGCTGCGGCATTGGTCGGTACGGGGGTTTGGGGGTATTCCCAGCAAAGGCAGAAAAATGAAGTCTCCATTAAGGCGGAAAACCAGTATCAGCGCGCTTTTCACGATTTGTCCTATCATGTCGAAAAGCTACATACGGAGCTGGGCAACACGCTGGCGATTAATTCCACGTCCAATGACACCTACCGCAAAGGTCTGGTGAATGTCTGGAGGCTGACGAGCCAGGCGCAGAACGAAGTGAACCAGCTGCCGCTTGGGCTGCTACCTTTTAACAAAACGGAAGAATTCCTGTCCAACGTGGCGAAGTTCAGCTACCAGACCTCGACGAGGGATTTGGCCAAAAAGCCTCTGACGGACGGCGAATTAAAAACACTGAGCACCCTGTATGAGCATTCCAAGGAAATTACGGGGGACTTGCGCGGAGTCCAGGAGAAGGTTATCGCCAATAACCTGCGCTGGATGGATGTGGACCTGGCGCTCAGTGCCAATAAGGAGCCGAACGACAACACCATTATTGACGGCTTCAAGACGGTGGACAAAAAAGTCGGGGCATACAACGATCTGAAGGAAGGCCCTTTCACTCTGTCTACCCAGTCCAAATATACGGCTCAAATGCTGGATGGTCCCGAGATTGACGAACAGGAAGTCCGTAAGAGAGCGGCCGCTTTCCTCGGAGTAAACAACCCGGCTATTTTTAATGTGGTCAAGAACGGCAGCGGAGGCGTCGAGTATGAGTCGTTTACATGCTCACTGCCGGGAAATAACGGCAGCGATATCTCGATGGATTTTACGAAAAAAGGCGGTCAACTGATTTACTTCATGAATCCCCGTGAAGTGAAGGCATCCAACCTTCAGGTCGAGCAATCGCGCGAAGCGGCGGCACAGTTTCTGGAGCGGCACGGTTATAAAAATATGACCGCGGTCAGTTTCGACCGTCACCAGAACATCTGCAATATGACGTTCGCCAGACAAGAGAAGGACACCGTCATTTATCCCGAGAAGCTTGTCGTTAACGTCGCTCTGGATGACGGTCAGATTCTTGGGCTTCAGGCGACCGATTTTGTGTTTGCCAACCGCAATCACAAAAATATCGACCAGGAGCCGAAGCTTTCGAAAGAAGAGGCGAGAAGCCACCTGAGCCCTCAGTTGAAAGTGGCCCGTCATACGAAGGCGCTTATCGTCAACGATCTCAATCAGGAAGTGCTCTGCCACGAATTTATCGGCAGTCTGAACGGTCAGACGTACCGGATTTATGTCAACGGAGAAGACGGTACGGAAGAAAAAGTGGAAACGATCCGCAGGGAAGACGCCGAGCAGGCCAAGCAGCAGCCCGTTACGCAGGGCACTTGACGGAATCCTTTCGAAACAAGCGGCTTCAGGGGAAACTCTGTGCCGCTTTTTTGTGTCTTCCTAAATGGTGGAGGCGTGCTATAATCAAGTAGAAACATGCAGGATTTAGCCGAAAAAAGGATGAGGTTACCGTGGCTCAGCTTATGAAAATTAACCAGCTTCTGCATCTTCACGTCAATACGATTGACGAAGAAGAAGCGAAACAAGAATACAAAGCGAGAATTTCGGACGTGCTGCCGGACCGTATATGGATCGAAACTCCGATGAACGAACGGACGGGCCGGTTGAAACGCCTTTACACGGGGGACGAGGTAAGCGCCTTTTTCGTGACGGACGGAGGCGTGAAAAATTATTTCCAGACCTCGGTCATCGGCTTCAAGGAAGACGGGATCCGTCTGGTCGCCCTGGCCATGCCCGATCCGGCCTCGATTACGAAAGTCCAGCGCAGAAGCTTTCTGCGGATTCCGGCCGAGCTGGAAATTTCCGTACAGGCTGGCGATACGGTTCCTATCGTGGCCTTGACGGAGGACGTCGGCGGAGGCGGGGTTTCCTTCACCTGCCAAGGCAGTGAATTTCAGGACCATGTCACCCAGGTAAACTGCTGGCTTCTTGTAACTTACAAGAATGGGACGCTGGAACATCTGCCGTTCAAAGCGGAGGTCGTCCGGGTGAAAACGCTGGAGACGGGACGCAAAATCGTCATGCTGCAGTTCAGCGAAATTACGGACCGCGACCGTCAGAAGCTGATTCAGTACTGCTTTGAGAAACAATTCGATTTCCGCAAGAAGTAGCTTACATAAATTCGGTCCGTTCGGGAAACACTGCATTCCAAACAAGGCTCGTTTACGGGAGGATGCAAGTGAATATCCGGAGGTCCGGGCAGCAACGCCCATTAACTTATGAACGTTACGAACGTCTGTTCATTGAATTTTCCGAGCGGGTCGAGAAGGTGCTCGTACGATGTTTATACGTACTGTTGGCCGGTTTGCTGATTAGCCAGCTGCTTCTTCAATTTCCGGGTGTGCGTAAAGAAATCACGCGGGTCGAACCTCTGGAAGGCGTGCCTTACGTCAGGCAGTCGGAGGAATAACGACTTTCCGGAAAATTCAGGAGGGCCGCACACTTTTGCATCTGTCTTCCGGCTATGGTATAATTTACAGCGTTAGCAGGCTGCGCCTGCTTTTTTGTTCGTAAGGTTTTGTTAGGAGGAGCCTTTGTTTTGACTAAATTTAATATCGCGATAGATGGGCCAGCCGGTGCAGGCAAAAGCACCATAGCCCGCAAGGTCGCCGGCGAGCTTGGTTTTGTCTATGTGGACACGGGAGCGATGTATCGGGCGGTCACCTGGAAGGTGCTGCAGGACGGGATTAACCCTCTGGACACGAAGGCCGTCGCAGATACGGCCGCCGGCATGGAGATCGAACTCGTGCCGGGACCGGAAGGACAGCTTGTATTTGTAGACGGCCGGGATGTATCTTCCGATATCCGTACCAAGCTCGTTACGGACCAGGTTTCACAAATCGCCGCCATCGCGGAAGTGAGGAAGCTTCTGGTAGACAAGCAGAAGCGGATGGCCGCTTCCAAAGGCATCGTGATGGACGGCCGGGATATCGGCACTCACGTGCTTCCCGATGCGGAAGTGAAGATTTTCCTTACCGCGAGCGTGCGCAAGCGCGCCGAACGAAGGTTTCAAGAAGTTCAGGGCACGGCAATGGCGACCACTCTTGAAGAGATGGAAAAGGACATTGCCCGCCGCGATATGCTGGATGAAGGCAGGGAAGTATCTCCCCTTGTACAAGCGGCCGACGCTGTAATGCTGGACAGTACAGATCTGACCATTCCCGAAGTGGTGGAGAGCATCCTGGAGATGTGCCGGTTGAGGACAGGCGGTGAAAGAGCATGAGCTTTTACCATTTCGCGCGGGGAGTCTGCAATGTGGTGTATTCCCTGCTGTTCCGGATTCGCGTGATCGGCAAGGAGAACATCCCCGAGCACGGCGGCGTACTGCTCTGTTCCAATCATATCAGCAACTTTGATCCTCCGCTTGTCGGCATCCGCCTCAAACGCAAAGTTCATTTTATGGCGAAGGCGGAGCTGTTTCAAATTCCGGTTTTAGGTCTAATAATTAGTAAAATTGGCGCTTTTCCGGTTAAACGGGGAGGCGTCAGCAAAGAAACGATCAAGGGAACGCTGAACTTGCTTCGGGATGGAAACGTGCTTGGCATCTTTCCGGAAGGAAGCCGCAAAAATCCCGGTGTGGGAAAGAAGGGCGCAGCGATGTTTGCCCTGAAATCCGGCGCGGCCGTTGTGCCGACCGCCATCATCGGCGATTACAAGGTATTCGGCAGAATGACGGTCATTTACGGGAAACCGCTTGATTTGACTCCATTCAGCGAAGCCGGATCGGCCGATCTCGAGCAGGTGACCGAGTACATCATGCAAGAAATTCAGACTTTGATCCGGGAACACCGGAAAGAAGTCGCTTAACTAAAAAACGAACCCGGTTGTAAGGAAATCCTGCCGCGCAATCCGCGCCGTGCAGATGCCTATACAAAATTAACCGTCGGTGTGTTTATTTTCGAGGAGGGTATCCCATGTCAGAAGAAATCAAAAACGAAAATCAAACGAACGAAAGCCAAGAAGCTCAAGAAGCGATGAGCCAAGTCGCAGCCGTTAAGAAAGGCGACGTCGTTAAAGGCAAAATCATTAAAGTCGAGCAGGATCAGGCAATCGTAGATATCGGTTACAAGTACGACGGCACGATTCCGCTTCGCGAGCTGTCCTCCGTCCAAATCGAGAACGCGGATCAAGCGGTTCAAGAGGGCCAGGAGATTGAGCTTAAAATCGTAACGATTGACGACAACAAAGAAAAGCTGGTTCTTTCCAAGCGCTCTGTTGACAGTGAAAAAGCATGGGAAACCCTGCAGCAAAAACTGGACGAGAAAGTCATCATCGAAGCTGTCGTGGCTGAAGTGGTTAAAGGCGGCCTCGTTGTTGACGTAGGCGTGCGCGGCTTCGTACCGGCATCTATGGTAGAGCGCAGCTTTGTTGAGGATTTCTCCGACTATAAAGGCCGTACTCTGCGCCTGAGAGTGAAAGAAATCGACCGCGAGAAGAACAAAGTGATTCTTTCCCAGAAGGACGTTCTGGATGAAGAATATGAAGCACAGAAGAAAGACATTATCAGCAAAATCGAAGTGGGCAAAGTATACGAAGGTACCGTACAACGCCTGACTCAATTCGGCGCGTTCGTGGATATCGGCGGTATCGACGGCCTGGTGCACATTTCCGAAATGGCTTGGCACCATGTTGAGCACCCTTCCGAAATCGTTAAAGAAGGCGACAAAGTAAGCGTACAGGTTCTGAAAGTGGATCCGGAGAAAGACAAAGTGAGCCTGAGCCTGAAAGCCACTCAAGAAGGTCCTTGGGAAAAGGCGGAGAAAACTTTCACGACCGGCGAAATCATTACCGGTACGGTTAAACGTCTTGCCGGATTCGGCGCGTTTGTTGAAATCGCACCGGGCGTTGAAGGTCTGGTTCATATTTCCCAGATCGCTCACCGTCACATCGCGACTCCGCAGGAAGTTCTGAAAGAAGGCCAGGAAGTTAAGGTGAAAGTCCTTGACGTGAACGCGGCTGAGAAGCGCGTGAGCCTCAGCATCAAGGAAACGGAAGAAGCTCCGGCTCAAACCGCATCTTCCGCACCTTCCAACTATTCTTCCAGACCGGAAAGATCCTCCAACCACCAGAAGGAACTGGCTGGCAACGAGAATGTTTCCCTAAGCAATCAAGGTCTGTCCATGACGCTCGGCGAGCGTTTCGGCGACAAGCTTTCCAAATTTAAAAAATAATGACGACTTGAACAGGAGGAAGCGGAATGCGCTCATCGCGCAAAATGGATCACGTGCAGTTTGCGCTCCAGACTGGGCAGTCCGGCAACCAGGGGTTGACGGATGTCAAGCTGTTGCCTAACTGCCTGCCAGACGCTTCCACCGAGTCTGTCGCTCTCTTTACGACAATCGGCGAACTCAATTTGAGTTCGCCGATTGTCGTAAATGCGATGACCGGAGGAGCACGTGAAACCGAAGATATAAACCGTGAGCTTGCAGTGGCGGCCCGGGAACGGGGACTCGCCATGGCGGTCGGCTCCCAAATGTCCGCTTTGCGGGACCCTTTGCAGGAGTCGAGCTATCGGATTGTCCGGCAGGTGAATCCAGGCGGGCTCGTCTTTGCGAATTTGGGCAGCGAAGCGACGTTGGAGCAGGCGGCTCGCGCCGTAGACATGCTTCGCGCGGACGCGCTTCAGATCCATTTGAACGTGATGCAGGAGCTTATCATGCCCGAAGGCGACCGCAGCTTCCACGGTATGCTGGAGCGCGTAAGCCGCATTGTGGCAGGCACGGGAGTGCCCGTAATCGTCAAAGAAGTCGGGTTCGGCATTCCGCTTGAGAACGCGAGGCTGCTCAAATCGGCGGGCGTACAAATTTTGGATGTCGGCGGCTCCGGAGGGACCAATTTTGCCGCGATCGAGAATGCGCGGAGAAAGGTTCCCCTCGAATGGCTGAACGACTGGGGCATGAAGACGAGCGTGACCTTGATCGAAGCGCTGCAAGTCTACGAACGTGGCAGAGTTATGGCCACGGGAGGCATCCGCACCAGCGAAGATATCGTCAAGGTGCTGGTCCTTGGCGCTTCGGCGGCCGGAATGGCCGGAGCCCTGCTTAAAGTGCTGCAAAGCGAAGGCACGCAAGCTTTGATCGATCACATCGACGAGCTGCACCACGGGATCGTTCTGATGATGACCGCTCTGGGAACGACGCGCATCGAACAGCTGTGGACACGTCCCGTGATAATCACGGGCTCGACCGCGGAATGGTGCCGGGCTCGCCGGATCGATTTAACTGAATATGCCTGCAGAACGGAAGCGGAGTAAAAACGGGATGTTTTGTCATACTAGGAGTAACGAAACGAGCTAGGGTGACAAAACTATGAATCCAGGTTATCTTGCTTCCGTACTCCTCGCCATCTCTGTCATATTTCTGCTCAGCGGATGGCGGGAAATTTTTATGAGAAGTATATCCGGACGCGACATACTTCTTTTTTTTATGTTCGCGCTGCCTGCCGCCCTGATGACCGTTTCCGCTGGAGGCGCTCTTATCAACGGGACTGTCCCCGTAGCCGTCTGTACGGCTCTTCTGATCGCTATCCGCAAGAAGAGCTTCTGGGAAGGCGGGCATCTTTTCGCGACCGGTCTGCTGCTCGGTGCCGTTCATCTGCTGATGCTGGAGCTGTACAGCGTGGACCCGGTCATGATTGTGCTGAAACCCGAATGGGATATTGCCCTTGTCCTTGCGGTACTGGTAATGGGGATGCACCGGGGAGCAGCCGAACAGTACGTGTCTTTGACGGTGGCCATGATTGCGGGAGACCTTTCTTTTGCCTATATGCACCACGGCTTGATGCCGGTTCATCTCGGTACACCCTCGTTTCTGGATAAATGGTGGCTCTCCTTTTTTACGGCGCGGATTCTGACCGTCTTCCTGGAATGGGTATATTCGGGATGCAGGACGACCGCCCGTCATTGGATCCGGCGAAAGCGAGGTTGGAGGAAATGATAGCGCATATGCTGTCGCAAAAAGAAACGGTCGCTGTTTTTGTCGGATTGTTTTTCGGCATCGCGTCCCGTCTGTATTTGTTAAGAACGGATTATCGTCAATATCCGACTTATCCCCACGGCAAAATCATTCATGTTTCGCTGGGAGTGATTGCGGCCGGTCTCGGTGCGGTTGCGGTACCTGCGCTGCTCGACAAAAATTACACGGCCGTCACGTTCTTGACCGTTGCGGCTCAACAGTTCCGCGATGTGCGGAATATGGAGCGCCAAAGTCTGATGCAGGTGGATCAGATGGAGCTTGTGCCGCGGGGCGTCTCCTACATTGAAGGCATCGCCATGGTTTTCGAAGGACGGAACTACCTCGTCATTTTCACGTCCATGATGGCATCGCTGTTTACGCTCGTTTTTGCCTGGTATTGGGGGGCGGCTGCCGGACTGGCTGCCGTCGGAGTATCGATTTATTTCAAGACGGGAAAAAATATGACCCATATCGCGGATATCCGGATCAGCGAAGTCCGGCTGGACGGCCCTAATCTGTATGTAGGCGATATTTACATCATGAACGTCGGGCTGGAGAGCGACCGGGAGCTTATCGGAAGGCAGGGGGTAGGACTGCTGGCCGTTCCGAAAAATCCCGACGCCCGAGTCACCCTGGCTAATCTGGGCCAGCGCCAGGCTATCCTGCACGATATTTCCACCGTCCTCGGAGTTTACAGGGACAGCGGAGAGCCGGCCTTGATGCCGATGGCCAAGCTCCATCTGGATTCGGGGACGCTCGGAATCTTCGTCCTTCCTCAAGTGAAGGACGCACAGAAAGCGGCGGCCGCGCTTAAACGGGTGCCGGTACTGGAAAGCGCCATTCGCATGCCGACGGAGTCTGCGGCCGGACCCAACAAGGAGGCGTAATAAATGGCAACGATTAAAGCCGTGGCGGTTGTGGAAGGCGTTAAAGTCGATGGAGGGGCCCCCATTTTTTATGCAAAAGATGAAGCCGAACTCCAGCAGCTCGCTTTTAATCTGGAGAAAATTCTGGATGTCAACGCTCACGTTTTAAAACCGGGAACTTTCATCCTTGTCGACCACAAGGGATAACGTTCACTGAAAACATTAGCCAATCCAGCGCTTTTTTGCTATGATGAAGAATGTGAAATTTCCAATAATGAGAATTTGAGTGACCATCAGTAAGGAGTGAACCGAATGGCAAGACCCATTCTAGCGATTGTGGGGCGTCCGAACGTCGGTAAATCGACGATATTTAACCGGATAATCGGCGATCGGCTGGCCATCGTTGAAGATAAACCGGGCGTGACCCGAGACAGATTGTACGGGATCGGCGAATGGCTGGACCGTGAGTTCAGCGTCATCGACACCGGCGGTATCGAAGTCGAAGGCGAAGATCAGATTATGAAGTCCGTCCGTGTCCAGGCCGAGCTCGCGATTGAAGAAGCGGACGTTATTATTTTCATGGTAGACGCCAAAGCCGGCGTTACCTCGGCGGACCAGGAAGTGGCCCAGCTTCTTTTCCGGTCCCGCAAGCCCGTTGTCCTGGCCGTCAACAAGGTGGACAACATTCAGCGGCAGGATGAGATTTACGAATTCTACAGCCTCGGTTTCGGGGACCCGATCGGGATTTCAGGCGCCCACGGCATCGGAATCGGCGATATGCTGGAAGCCGCATCCGCCCATTTCCCGGACCATGCGGACGAAGAATACGGCGAGGAAGTCATCAAGGTCGCGCTGATCGGACGACCGAACGTCGGGAAGTCATCGCTTGTAAACGCCATCCTCGGCGAAGACCGGGTCATTGTCAGCGACCAGGCCGGTACGACCCGGGATGCGATCGATACGCCTTTCGAGCTTGACGATCAGAAATATGTCATTATCGATACGGCCGGCATGCGCAAACGCGGTAAAGTGTATGAGAATACGGAGAAATACAGCGTAATGCGCGCCATGAAAGCCATTGAGCGCGCCGACGTCGTGCTTGTGGTCATCAACGGAGAAGAAGGGATCATCGAGCAGGACAAGCATATCGCCGGCTACGCGCACGAAGCGGGCAAAGCGGCTATTTTCGTCGTCAACAAGTGGGACGTGGTGGAGAAGGACGACAAGACCATGCACCAGTTCACGCAGAAGATCCGCGATCACTTCCTGTTTATGACGTACGCGCCGGTTCTGTATGTGTCCGCCCGCACCACCCAGCGTGTCCAGAAGCTTCTGCCCATGGTCAACCAGGTGGCGGAGCAGCATACGATGCGCGTTCAGACTCACGTGCTCAACGACGTGGTCTCCGATGCGGTCATGTTTAACCCTCCTCCGACCGACAAAGGCAAGCGTCTGCGTATTAACTATGCCACACAAGTTTCCGTTAAGCCGCCGACCTTTGTTTTCTTTGTAAACGAGCCGGATATGATGCACTTCTCATATGAGCGCTATCTCGAAAACAAAATTCGCGGAGCTTTCGGTTTTGAGGGAACCCCGATCCGTTTGTTCACGCGAAGAAAATCCGACGACGAATAGGGGAGAGTTCGTTTGATCTACATCATTCCCGTAGTGGCAGCTTATTTGCTGGGCTCGCTCAGCTTCAGCTTTATAATTGGGAAATTGGTCAAGGGGATTGATATCCGGGCGCACGGAAGCGGAAATGCCGGAGCCACCAACACGCTCCGCGTGCTTGGCAAAGGGCCGGCCATTCTGGTACTTGCGCTGGATGTCGTGAAAGCGATCCTGGCTGTGTGGATCGGCAAGTGGATGGCTCCGGATCTGATCTGGGTCCATGTCGCTTGCGGGCTTGCCGTAATTATCGGTCATAACTGGCCGGTATTTTTCGGTTTCCGGGGTGGTAAAGGCGTCGCTACCGCCATTGGAGTAACGGCTACCCTGTGCTTTCTCCCCGCGCTTTTCGCGGGCATCATCGCGATCGCTTCCATTTTTCTTACCCGTTACGTTTCGCTCGGCTCCCTGCTGTTTACCACACTCTTACCTTTTTTCGTATGGGGCATGGGAAGACCGGTCGAAATATTGTGGGGCGTTATCGTAATCGGGCTGTTTACTTTTTGGCGGCACCGTACAAATATCAGTAAACTGGTTCAAGGCCGAGAAAATAAGATCGGCTCCAAAAAGGCGTAGCCTGCTCGATGAATCGGCTTAGAAGGGAGACAGCCATGACTAAACACGTATCCGTACTGGTAGCGGGAAGCTGGGGAACGGCTCTTGCCTCCGTACTGGCCGCCAACGATCTGGACGTAACGATTTGGACGAGAAACGCCGGACAGGCGGAAGAGATCAACACTTTACATACCAACAGCCGTTATTTGAAGGACATCGCGCTGTCCCCCCGCATCCGTGCGACTACATCGATTCGCGAAGCGGTTGAAAACAAGGACGCCGTCATATTCGTAGTGCCGTCCGCCGGAATGCGCGAGGTGGCGTCTCAAGTGAGGGAATTCTTAAGCCCGGACACGCTTGTGATTCACGCGACCAAAGGCTTTGAATCGCTCACGCTCAAAAGGATGACCACCGTACTGGCCGAGGAGCTCCCGCAGTGTGATCCGGGACGAATCGTCGTTCTGTCGGGACCGAGTCATGCGGAAGAAGTGATCCGGGAATGCCCGACGACCGTCGTCGTCGCGTCTCCGACGATCGAAGCGGCCGAAGCGGCTCAGGATCTGTTCATCAATTCGTATTTCCGCGTCTACACGAACCCGGACGTAACGGGAGTCGAAGTGGGCGGGGCGCTCAAAAATATCATCGCTCTCGGCGCGGGGCTCTCCGACGGTCTCCGGTTCGGCGACAACGCGAAGGCGGCTCTCTTAACCCGGGGGCTCGCCGAAATCGCGCGCCTCGGCGCGGAGATGGGAGCCAACCCGATGACTTTCGCTGGCCTTGCGGGAATCGGCGACCTGGTTGTCACCTGTACCAGTACGCACAGCCGCAACTGGAAAGCGGGCTATCTTCTCGGGCAGGGTGAACCGCTGGACCAGGTTCTCGATAAGATGGGCATGGTCGTCGAAGGCGTTAAAACGACGAAGTCCGCCTATGCGCTTGCCCAGGAATACGGCGTCACCATGCCTATTACGAATGAACTTCACCACGTTCTGTTCGAAGGCAAAACCCCTCGTGCGGCGGTTGAGGATCTGATGGGCCGCGGCCGTACGCATGAGATCGAAGAGGTCGCCAATCAGACGGATAAATGGATTCTTTAGCCTACACCATTCCTGCCGAGCCTTCATACACTACCATAGATTCAAGTCCAGTTTCTTATAGCGGACAATATGGTTGGGAGGCGGCAGCGTGCCTAAAAATCCGAAAGACATTCTTAATGCCGTTAAGAAAAAAACGGGTAAAAGCGTAACCGAGAAAGATATCCAGAAGCTGGCCAGCGGTGTGAAACCGTCAACCGTTCAGGATGAAGCGCAGCTGCGGCAGCTCATTAAGCAGGTTTCCCAGCTTGTCGGGATTAACGTCCCCGAAGAAACGGTAAGGGAAATCGTCCAAGCGGTTAAAAGCAGCAAGCTGGACGGCAACAACATGCAGCAGATGATGAACCTCATCATGAAACAATAGCGGTAACGCCTGCAGAGGGGACCGTGGGAAGCCGTAAAGGCAGACCGCGGTCCTTTTGCTCGTGATTCACAAAGTTTCCGCTGGAATGCTATAATCAACCTAGGAATGAAGCAGCATCGCTTACACAAAGGGGGAAACATACATGATTACACTGCGTACGAGAAAAGGGGACAAGACCGTCGAAAGCGAGACGGGGCTTACCGTACTTGAGCTGGCCCTTAAACATAAACTCGAGTGGGGACATTCCTGTAAGCGGGGAACCTGCGCCCGCTGCCGATGCTTCGTCAAAGAAGGCCGGGAGCGGCTCGCACCGCCGACGGAAGCGGAACTTGACCGTTTGGAGCCCGAAGAAATCGAGCTGGGCTATCGTCTCGGATGTCAGGCTGTGATTCAGGAGACCGGCGACGTTTCCGTTACTCACAAGCCTTACTTCTAGGAGGTCCGCCATGAAAAGCGAACGATCAACGGAGCGGCAGACGGAGCACGAAACTTCTCGGAACCTCCATCTGGAAGAACCGTTAGTTCTGGGCATGAGGCAGGCGGCCCGTCTGCTCAACGGCACCGGGACCGGCTGGCTGATCGGCGGAAGCTGTGCTCTGGCTCTGCAGGGCGTGGAAATCGGAGCGCAGCCGCGGGATCTGGATCTGTATGTCGATACGGATCAGGCTGCCGCTGCGGCCCGCATTCTGGAGCCGTATGCCGTCGATGAGCAGAAGCTGGACCGTACGGGCATCTACGAATCGCTGCTCAGTCATTATGCCATCGGCGGCATTCAGGTGGAGCTCGTGGGCGGGTTTAAAGTGTGCGCGGCGGGATCGCAGTACACGGTCGAAGCGGCCTACTTAAGGGAGAAGTACGCGGAGCTGCGGCAGTTGGCAGGCGAAAGTGTGGCGTTAATGCCGCTTGCGCACGAACTGCTCTTCAACATCCTGCGTGAACGTCCCGATCGGTACGAGGCTATCGCGAAGACGATCAACGGCTGCCCGGGCCGGTATGAAGCCGCCCTGACGGACCTCCTGTCCCGAAACAGCTGGGGAGAGCCCGCTCTGTCGACCGTCAGGCGCCTAATTCCGGGCTTATAGAAGTATGTGCCGTTTCCGCGGCTCCGGCCTTCGCCTCAGGACCGGAGGCCCGGCTGAGCCAAGTAACGGGAACCGGCTTAGAAGGAAGCAAATGTTGTAGACAGAGGGAGGGCGAGAGATGAACCGGATCAACCCGAAGGTAACGTTTATGCCGGACAACCGCAGCGCCTCCGTCCGCTTGAATACCACTCTGCTGGATGCCGCGCGCCGGGCCGGCGTGCACATCCGCACCCGGTGCAGCGGGCAGGCTGCCTGCCTGATGTGCAAAGTGCACGCCGGGGACCAGAGCGGCCTGGCCGAGCCGAACAAGAACGAGCGGCTCAAGCTCGGCGGCCAGCTGCAGGAGGGCCTGCGCCTGTCCTGTCAGGCGCGGATTACGGGCGATGTGACGGTGACCGTCCCCGAAGACCCGCTGAAAGCCGCTGTACGCGCTCAACTAGCCAAACAGCGGGAAGAGGACGACTGGCCATAGATCCGATCCTCACAGTGATTCAGGAGAAACGAAACCAAAGGAGAACCGATGATGAATATCGTAAAGGGCGCTCTTGCCGGGCGTCTTACGGTGCTGTTGGCCGCTTTGTTTTCGCTGGCATTGCTTGGCGGCTGCATGTATCCCAAAGAAATGCGCAAAGAAAATCAGACGAATCCCGGCGAGTTTATTGCCGTAGTCCAGCAGAGCATCGACGAGTATCATACCAAAAAAAGCGTTTACCCCATTAAGAACAGCGAAATGGACACGCCGCTTTATGAAAAGTACGTTATCGATTTTCAAAAGCTGAAAAACAGCGGCTATTTGTCGAACCTCCCGGGCAATGCTTATGAGAGCGGCGGCGATTTTATTTATGTGCTCGTAGACCCCGATTCGAAGGCGAAAGTAAAGCTTTTCGATCTGGTGGCTTACCGGACCACGGACGACATTCAGAAGAAAGTAAACGACTATATCAGCAAAAACAACGGCGCCGTTCCGGGCGGCGAGACCTATTCCCCGGGCTTCAAGTATGTCGATTTCGGCAAAATCGGCATGAAGGCGCCCGAAATCAAAAGCGTCTACAACCGTCAGAGCCTGATTAATTTCCTTGTCCATGACTCCGGCAAAGTTGCGATTGATTATGCACCCGATCTGGCTCAAAAGATCAGAGACAAGCAGCTTCAGGCCGCGCTGAAGGACGGTCAGGACCTCTTGCCTCTACTGGTGGAAGACTCCTATTTCGTTCCTGTCATGTCGTTTGAGTACAAATGGGACAGCGCGACAAGCAAACCTGTCCCCTTCTTGAAATAGTCGGCGGGCAGAGCCTGCAAGGCGCTTTATAAACCTTATACGGACTTCCGACCCCCTTTTTTCCGCGATGGAGAAAAGGGGTTTTTCGCGTCCGGCGCATATTCGAGTACCGGTGCTCATATATTTTTTCAGAGATTATTGCCAGGCATATTTCGACGACCGGCACATATATTTGTTACAAGTCCAAATGATGTACGAGTTATGTCGCATACGGATGGCAAAGGGAAGGCCGGCTGAAGAACGTATCGTGGCTCTCGCTTCATTTAACAACCTGTAGGAGGGATTCTCTTGGAGAAAGTGGATATCTTTAAGGACATTGCTGAGCGAACGGGAGGAGATATTTACCTGGGGGTCGTTGGAGCGGTCCGTACGGGAAAATCGACCTTCATCAAACGCTTCGTGGAATCAGTTGTACTGCCTAACATCCAGAGTGAAACCGATCGCATCAGAGCCACGGATGAGCTCCCGCAGAGTGCGGCAGGGCGCACGATTATGACGACCGAACCGAAGTTCGTGCCGAACAACGCCGTGCAGATTTCCGTAGCGGAAGGGCTGAACGTCAACGTCAGGCTGGTCGATTGCGTCGGCTATGCGGTGGAAGGCGCGAAAGGCTACGAGGATGAAAACGGTCCCCGGATGATTTCGACGCCATGGTTTGACGAGCCGATCCCCTTCCAGGAAGCGGCCGAAATCGGCACGCGCAAAGTCATTCAGGAGCATTCGACACTGGGGGTCGTCGTGACGACCGACGGGACGATTTCAGATATTCCGCGTTCGTCTTATGTGCTGGCGGAAGAAAGAGTCATCGCGGAGCTGAAAGAAGTCGGTAAGCCGTTCATCGTTGTCATCAACTCGCAAAAACCGAACAGCGAGCCGGCCCAGGAGCTCCGCAGCGAACTGCAGAGCAAGTACGACATCCCCGTGGTCACGATGAGCGTAGCGACGGCGGGCGAAGACGAGATGATCGGCGTGCTCCGTGAAGTTCTGTATGAATTTCCGGTGCATGAAGTGAACGTAAACCTGCCGAGCTGGGTGATGGTGCTTCCGGAGAAGCACTGGCTGCGTACGCATTTCGAAAATTCCGTCCGCGATACCGTCCAGGACATCCGGCGTCTGCGCGACGTAGAGCGGGTTGTCGGACAATTTTCCGAATACGAGTTCATCGACAGGGCGGCCCTTGCGGGAATGAACATGGGGCAGGGTGTGGCCGAGATCGACCTGTACGCACCGGATGAACTGTACGATAAAATTTTGGTCGAAGTGGTTGGCGTGGAGATTCGCGGCAAGGATCACCTGCTTCAGCTGATGCAGGAGTTCACTCATGCGAAGAGGGAATATGACCAGTTCGCCGAAGCGCTGGAAATGGTCAAAACGACCGGTTACGGCATCGCGCCGCCTACGCTGGCGGAAATGGCGCTGGATGAGCCGGAGCTTATCCGACAGGGCTCCCGCTTCGGTGTGAGGCTGAAGGCGACGGCTCCTTCGATACATATGATCCGTGTCGATGTGGAGTCGGAGTTTTCCCCGATTATCGGAACGGAGAAGCAGAGCGAGGAGCTTGTACGCTACCTGATGCAGGATTTCGAGGACAATCCGCTCAAAATTTGGGAGTCCGATATTTTCGGCCGCTCTCTGCATTCCATCGTACGGGAAGGCATTCAAGGTAAGCTTGCCATGATGCCGGATAATGCCCGCTATAAGCTCCAGGAAACGCTCGGACGTATTATCAACGAAGGCTCCGGCGGACTCATCGCCATCATTTTATAAGCAGCTTGACATTTCGTGTGCTTTCGTTATCAATGGGGGAATTCTTCAGAGAACTTCACGTTCTCCAAGAATTTCCCTGTTTTTTTGTGCATTTTCCACAAAATCAGCGACTTTGACTTGAAATAAGCTCTAGCGTATATTACTATAAGTTTGTTTCGTTTTCTTCGGTACTCGTTTTTCGTTGATGGGCTTGGGCTTTTGCCCGGTTCATGTATATTTTTTAACGAAACGGTGAAAACAGAAAGTAAAACAGTAGATATTTTGGGAGGGAGGTGAAAGGCATGAATAAATCCGAACTGATTGCTAAAGTATCTGAGACCTCCGAGCTTTCCAAGAAGGATGCGACGAAAGCGGTTGACGCTGTGTTCGATGCAATTTCCGAAGCTCTTCAGCAGGGCGACAAAGTTCAGCTTGTTGGTTTCGGCAACTTCGAAGTTCGCGAGCGCTCCGCACGTAAAGGACGCAACCCGCAAACAGGCGATGAAATCGAAATCCCTGCAAGCAAAATTCCTGCTTTCAAACCTGGCAAAGCGCTGAGAGACGGCATTCAATAATCGCTTCTCTTACATATGGATTTTGTGTAGACCGTGTGCCTCCGGGCGCGCGGTTTAGTTTTTATTGTCCCCTTTTTTCCGCATTGACAACTTGCGATTATCCGGTATAATAGGGATACGGCGTCGGGGTATGGCGCAGTCTGGTAGCGCGCACCCTTGGGGTGGGTGAGGCCGTGGGTTCAAATCCCGCTACTCCGACCATGAAACCCATACATAACACAAATGCTTTCGATCGGGATGAATTCCTGACGGAAGCATTTTTTAATGCTTTTTCCTCCGGCGGGGGCGAAGCTCTCAGTAAGCGGTGTACGGCAGTACATGACGGTGAGCGTTTTTTGGAAGGGACGCCCAATTGTGTTACGATAGATCCAACGAATCCGCAGGAGGGAAACGAAAATGCGGCAGATCGGTCAAACACGCGTTAAAAGCGTTCTGTTTACGGCGGCGGCAGCGATAGCCGTCATGACGGCTGGGTGTGAAGGAAAGCCGGCTTCCACAGGGGGCGCGGTAGGAGGCTCTGCCGGCACGGAAGCGCCCGGACCGGCAAACATCGGCAGCACGCAGGAAAGTGGCTCCCGGAATACTCCCGTCGTGCCCAAGCTCACAGAGCAGAAAGCGGCGGACTATACGCAGGAAATCTTGGCTTCCGGCCTTAATGTGCCCTGGGAGCTGGTTATCGCGCCGGACGGGCGCCAATTCTTCACGGAGCGGCCCGGCCAGCTTCGCATGATCCGGGACGGCAAGCTGCAGGAAAAGCCGCTTTTGAAACTGCAAGACCCTTTTATCAGCAGCGGGGAAGGGGGCCTTCTTGGTCTGGCGCTTGATCCCGGCTTCGCCGTCAATTCCTACCTGTACGTTTATCACACGTATTCAGACGGAGGCGAAACGAAGAACCGGGTGCTCCGGCTGAAGCTGCAAGGCGACGAGGCGCGAATAGACCGTGTGCTGATCGACGGGATACCGGGCGCGGAGAATCACAACGGCGGCCGGATCAAATTCGGTCCCGACAACATGCTTTACATCACAACGGGCGAGAAATATGATCCGCCCCTGGCTCAGGACAAGAGCAGCCTCGGCGGCAAAATTTTGCGGCTAAAGCCGGACGGTTCGATTCCGGATGACAATCCGTTTCAAGGTTCGCCCGTGTACTCCTGGGGACACCGCAACGCACAGGGCCTGGCATGGGACCCGCGAAACGGTGCGCTGCTAAGCTCCGAACACGGACAGTCGGCTCATGACGAGCTGAACGTCATCGTGCCCGGAGGAAACTACGGCTGGCCTCTGATCGAAGCGGACGAAACGGGTTCGCCCGAGGCGGCCGGCCCCTTGATCCCGCCGCTTCTGCACAGCGGCAGAGACACGTGGGCGCCTTCGGGAATGACGTTCATCCGCCAAGGGCCCTGGCAGGGACGGCTCGCCGTCGCGGGTCTGCGCGGGATGAAGCTGCTGCTGTTTACGCTCGAACCGGAAGGCGCACCGGCTTCCGGAGCGGCGTCATCCGTACCCGGCTACAAGCTGGCCAAGGCGGAGGCTGCGTTCGACGGCAGCTTCGGACGGCTCCGCTCGGTTACGGAAGGCCCTGACGGCTCTCTGTATCTGCTGACGAGCAACCGGGACGGGCGCGGGAAACCGGCGGGAGACGACGACAAAATCGTCCGCCTTAAACCGAAGCGGTCCGGCGCGGAATAAGGGTTGACAGGCGGCTTCTTTTTAAAGCATGATAAATTGTAAGTAATATACGACGGATAAGCAGCACGGATAGAAGGGGGTACCGATTTATGGATCAGACACAGGGAGATTATTTTATTATTAAGGCCAAGGAAAACGGCGTACATGTGATCGGCCTGACAAGAGGACACGACACGCGCTTTCATCATACCGAAAAGCTGGACAAAGGCGAGGTTATGATCGCCCAGTTCACGGAACACACTTCGGCGGTGAAAGTCCGCGGCAAGGCGCTGATCATGACGAAGTTCGGCAACATCGAAACCGAACAATAATTTGCGTCGGCAGGCATAGCCTGCTTTTTTTCATTGTACAATGGGATATAGACAGGAGGTGCCCTTGTACGATGAACAAAATTGCCCGTCTGTTGACGATAGCCGGTCTGTCGGCGGCCGTTGTGCTCGCTATGGCGTTCGTCCCGTTTCTCGACAGAAAGAACGGCGGCCAAGGCTCCGACGCCTGGAGAAGCATCTCCGGTCCGGAATTGACGGAGGCCAACCTGCCCGATTACGTAAACGGTCTGCCGCTTCAGCTTCGCGTGCGCAAAGTGGAGCTTACCCATTCCATTCTGTCGCTGGACCTGCTCATGCCGGGAACGGCGGAGAAGAGAGTCGTTTACGGGGATCTGCTGCGGATCACGCAGTCGTCCCTGCTACGCACCTCCAACATTAGCCGGGTACTCGTCAGGGTTGTGGAATACGGCGCGAAGCCGGCCGATAAAGGCCCGCAGCTCGTTATGGCGATGGAAGCCGCCCGCACGGAGGCGAAGGCATTGTCCTCCCTGAAAGGAACCGACGGAGAAGACAAGGTGGCTGCCGAGCTTCAGCGCAGATTTCTTCTCACCTTTACAAAGAAATGGCAGCAGCACTTTCCAGAATAATTGCTTGTGCGCCGCTCAAAAGGTTATGCTATAATTACTTAGATACGATCTATGAAACTGGCACACGTACGGAGGCTTTTGTATGAACCCATATCGGATCCCTGAGATCGCTAAACAATATACGGATTATGACATGATCCGCCAGCATACGGATCTGCCTGATTTCCCGAACTTCCGGGCGCAGCTTCTGTATGCTTTTTTGAGCAGGGATTCCCGGCTTAACCCTTCGTCCGAATTGTTTGCGCTCGTCACTTCGCTTGTCCAGATGGGACTCGATACGCATGACGAGGTAACGGTTTCTAATGAGGTGAAAGAGAAGAAAGCCGCCAGATCCCGTCAGCTGAAAGTGCTGGCCGGCGATTATTTCAGCTCGCGTTTTTACCACCTGCTTTCGCAGGCGGGTCAAATTGATCTGATCAAACGGCTGTCCACGGCCATCTGCGAGCTCAACCGGCTCAAAACGAATCTGTATGTGACGATGAAGCATCTTAAAGTCACGGCGGAGGACTACGTGAGGCAGTCCGTAGATATCAAGTCACACCTGTTCAAGTCGTTCGGGGGACTAATGGAAGAAGTAAACCGCCGCGCCTGGCCTGAAATTCTCGAAGCGTTTACCCGCTGCGAAGTGATTTTCAAGGAAATTTTCCGTTCGGAGTCTCTTCAGGATTTTCACGGGAGCTGGGGCTACTGGCACATTATCCAGAACGGCTCCAAAGAAGAGCGCAAGCTGCTCGAAGCTCAGGAGCAGGATCCGGTTAAACTCAAAGCGCTAATTCACAAATACAACGTGCCGTCCCAATTGTACAACCTGCTTGCGGCCCAGCTTCAACAGCTTGAAGCGAAAGTAAAGCAGCTTGATTCGGACAAGCTCGCAAGTGAACTGTTTCACATTGGCGAGCCATTTTTTCGTTTCATTTCCAAAACCAGGTTACTGGAAGAGAGATAAAGGTGGGGAAAGCCGTGCAAGGCAAAACGAAAGAACAATTTGTTCATTCCGTGTTTGAAAGTATCGCGCCCAAATACGACAAAATGAACAGTATCCTAAGCTTCCGCAGGCACAAGGCCTGGCGGAAATTTACGATGGCCAAAATGAACGTAAAGCCGGGCTCGACCGCCATCGATATTTGCTGCGGCACCTGCGACTGGACGATCTCCATGGCGAAGGCAAGCGGCACCGGGCAAATGATCGGGCTGGATTTCAGCCAGAACATGCTCGATTACGGTGCGGGCAAAATTCGTGAAGAAGGGCTGGACAGCCAGATCCGCCTCGTGCACGGCAATGCCATGAGCCTCCCTTTCGACGATAACACTTTCGACTATGCCACCATCGGGTTCGCGCTTCGGAACGTGCCGGACGTGGAGCAGGTGCTGCGTGAAATGCAGCGCGTCGTGAAACCGGGCGGGCTTGTCGTTTCTCTTGAGCTGTCCAAGCCCACTTGGCGGCCTTTTAAAGCTTTGTATTATTTTTATTTTCAGAAAGTGCTTCCGGTGCTCGGCAAATTGATTGCCAAGTCTTACGAGCAGTACAGATGGCTTCCGGAATCGCTAATCAGTTTCCCTGACTATAAACAGCTTGCCGAAATTTTTCGCGGAACGGGGCTTCACAAAGTCGAAGCTTACCCTCTGACCGGAGGAATTGCGGCGCTTCATATAGGCGTCAAAGGGAATTCGAGTCAGGAGAGTAAGACAGATGCGACAACTCATTCATAAAACGAAAATTTTCCTGGAAATGATCAAATTCGAACATTCCCTTTTCGCCCTACCTTTCGCTTATATGGGCTCCATTCTTGGAGCCGTTGTGGAAACGGGGCACCTGCCGAGGTGGACGCAGATCATGTGGATCACGCTTGCGATGATCGGCGCCCGCACGGCCGCGATGTCCCTGAACCGGGTCATCGACAAGAAGTACGACAAGAAAAACCCGCGGACGGCAAACCGGGCGATCCCGGCGGGCCTGATTTCAGTCGCGGAAGTGACGATATTTATTATCCTTTCATTCCTGCTGCTTTTCTGGTCAGCCTACCACCTGAACATGCTGTCCGTTTACCTGCTACCGGTTGCGGCCTTTTTTCTTGTCTTTTATTCGTACACCAAACGTTTTACGTGGGCGTGTCATTTTGTCCTCGGCATTACCCTGGGCCTCGCTCCGCTCGGCGGATGGGTGGCGATTACCGGAGGAATCACGCCGGCCGCACTTATCCTGTTCATTACCGTAGCGATGTGGAGTGCCGGGTTCGACCTGCTTTACGCCTGCCAGGACGTGGAATTTGACCGGGAGGAAGGTCTGCATTCCTATCCGAGCCGCTTTGGTATTCCGGCGGCGCTGATTACGGCGCGCGTTCTTCACACGCTGACCGCCGTAGGTCTTATCTCGATCTTTTTTATGACAAACCTCAGCTGGTGGTATCTCGTCGGCATCATTATCGCGTACATCATTTTGTTTTACGAGCACCGTCTCGTTTCGCCGACGGATTTGTCTAAGCTGAATACGGCATTTTTCACCATGAACGGGATACTCAGTATGGTTGTATTCGTCTTCACGCTGGTGGATGTACTGGTGGATACGTTCCGATGAAGAAACGCGGCTGGGTCGTCGGAATTACGGGGGCAAGCGGCGCGATTTACGGGGTGACGCTCGTTAAGGAACTTCTGAAAAGAGGCGTTCCCGTCCATCTGGTCATTACGGATGCCGGCTGGCGGGTGCTTCATGAGGAACTGGATTGGGCGGCTGCCAAGCGCAAAGAAACACTGGAAGCTCACTTTGGCGGTTTCCCGGGTACGTATGAATATTATCCGCTTCAAGACATCGGAGCCGGGATAGCAAGCGGCTCGTTCCGGACAGAGGGCATGGTGGTTATGCCGTGTTCGATGGGGACCTTGGCGGGAATTTCCCGCGGAGCTTCGGACAATCTTCTGGAGCGTGCCGCGGACGTAATGCTGAAAGAGGGACGCAGGCTCATTCTGGTTCCCAGGGAGACGCCTCTGCATGCCATTCATTTGGAGAACATGCTCGTCCTTGCCAAAATGGGCGTGAAGCTGATTCCGGCCATGCCGGCCTTCTATCAGAAGCCGGAGACATTGGAAGACATCGTTGCCTTTCTCGTGGGGAAGGTACTAGACAACATGGATTTGGATCATGAATTGTTCAGAAGATGGGGAGAAGGCAATGACGACAACAGAGAAGAAACTGCGCATCGGGAGAATTGAATTTACGAACGCTTGGCCTGTGTTTTACCATTTTCCGGTGCAGAAGTTGGCAAATTCAGTTGAATTCGTAAGTCAGGTTCCGACCGGATTGAACCGGGCTCTGGCTGCCGGAGAGATCGATATGAGCGCTATCTCTTCGTTTTCTTACGGGGAAAACTTCCGGGATTACGTCCTGTTTCCCGACTTGTCGGTCAGTGCTTACGGCTATGTGAATTCACTGCTGCTATTTCATAAAAAACCGCTGGAACAATTGAAAAACGGAAAATTTGCCCTTCCGACCACGTCCGCTACGACGACGAACCTGCTGAAAATCATCATGAACAAAAAATACGGCGGCAATCCGACCTACAGTTATGCTCCGCCCGTGCTGGAAGATATGATGAAAGACAACGACGCGGCGCTCCTGATCGGCGACCATGCCATCAAAGCCGGCTGGCAGGACAGCGGGTATATGGTAACCGACCTCGGGCAAGAATGGAAGGAATGGACCGGCCATTGGATGTCTTTTGCCGTATGGGCCGTCCGTAAAGATACCATCGAGCGGTCTCCGGAGCTGGTTAAAAGCATCTTTGACGGTTTTGTGGAAAGCAAACGCAAGTCGCTGGAGGACCTTACGGGCGTTATTAATGAAGCCGTCCTCAAAATCGGCGGTTCGGAATCTTACTGGGAACATTATTTCAGAAATCTTTGCTACGAATTCGGTCCCGAGCAGTGGAGCGGTCTCGAACTGTATTACCGCTATGCTTGGGAGCTTGGTTTTTTACCGGAAGAGGTCTCCATCCAGATCTGGTCCGATAATACGAGGGTGCGGGTGACGGAATGAAAATTCTTAACATATACGTGCGCAAGAAAAAAGACGTGGGCGCCATCGAGCGGGAACTGGAAGCTAACCTGCAGACCGACCACGCGTTATTGACGGAAACGTCCATGCATCTGCTAAAGGCCGGGGGCAAAAGAATCCGGCCTGTTCTTGTCCTGTTGGGCGGGGAATTCGGAACCTATGATATCGAGCGGCTGAAAATGATAGCGGTGCCGCTGGAGCTTTTCCACTCGGCTTCGCTCGTTCACGACGATGTGATCGACGATGCGGACACCCGGAGGGGCCAGGATACCGTAAAGTCCAGATGGGACAACCGGATTGCGATGTATACCGGAGATTTTATTTTTGCCAAGGGGCTTGAGATTGCCGCCAGACTGGAAGATCCGCGTGTCCATATGATCCTGTCGAAAGCGCTGGTGGAAATGTCCATCGGCGAAATGGAACAGATCCGTTTCTTCTTCCATACGGAGCAGACGCTTCGCGATTATCTTCTCCGCATCAAGCGGAAGACGGCTCTTCTTATCGCGATTTCCTGCCAGCTCGGAGCTATGGTGGCGGGAGCCGACGAATACGTATCCAACCGGCTGTATGCATTCGGCTACAACGTGGGGCTCGCTTTCCAGATCCGGGACGACATCCTGGACCTGTGCGGCACCGAGAAGGAGATCGGCAAGCCTCCGGGAAGCGATATCAAACAGGGCAATATTACACTGCCCGTTATTTTCGCCCTGCAGGAGGAGAAGCTGCGGGCTCCGATTCTGAGCGAGATCGACCGGATACAGAAAGCGGACGGGCAGACGGACGTCAGCCGCGTCCTGGACATGATCCGCGGGAGCGGAGGGATCGAGAAATCCAGCGCCCTTGCCGACCGCTATATCGCAAAAGCCATTGCGGCTCTGGATACGCTTCCTAATATCCGGGCCAAGCAGGATCTCATTCAGGTCGCCCATTTTATCGGCAACCGAACGCACTAATTTACCTTATATCGGCCCGGCGGGTCTCCGGTTTCGCGAATGTGTGCAATTGTTCATTGTACGTGCTGCTGAAACGGTGGTACAGTAAGAGAGATTACTTTTCTACCAATTGGAGGCAGATTACATGGAAAAAACTTTTCTAATGGTAAAACCGGACGGCGTCCAGCGCGGACTGATCGGAGAGATCGTCAAGAGACTGGAGCAGAAAGGCTTCCAGCTGGTAGCCGCTAAACTGATGCTGATGACAAGAGAGCAGGCGGAAGAGCATTATGCCGAACATAAAGGCAAAGACTTCTTCGAACCGCTCGTTGAGTTTATTACTTCCGGTCCCGTATTTGCCATGGTCTGGCAGGGCGAGCAGGTGATTGCGCTTTCCCGCATTTTGAACGGCAAAACGAACGTGCTGGAAGCGGCTCCCGGAACGATCCGCGGCGACTTCGCCTTACATACGAGATTAAACCTGATTCACGGCTCGGATTCACCGGAGAGCGCGGAGCGCGAGATCAACCATTTCTTCAAGCCGGAAGAAATTTTGGATTACAAGCGCGACGTATCCCGCTGGCTGTAAATCGGACATAACTTAGGGAAAAAGATATGGGCATTTTTGCCTATATCTTTTTCTTTTTTGCAGGAGAATCCGCCCGGGATAGGGAATATCAACACCTGGACAAATACATCAGAGGTGGGATACAACTTGGAAAACGACGATTTTCCGTTATTTATCCGCAAAATCAAAGAGTTCACATCGATAGATCTCGCACTATACAAAGAAGCTCAGATGAAAAGGCGCCTCACGACGCTGCGGATCAAAAAAGGCTACAACTCCTTCTCGGCCTATTTCGAGGCCATGTCGAAGGATAAAGAACTCTTCTACGAATTTCTGGACCGGATGACCATTAATGTCTCCGAATTTTGGCGCAACCCGAACCGCTGGGAAGTGATGGAACAGAAATTTTTGCCGGAACTGAGAACCGCAAGCCGTAACTTGAAGGTGTGGAGCGCGGCCTGCTCGACAGGCGAGGAGCCGTACACGCTGGCGATGATTTTGTCCCACATGGGCGCTTTGCGTGACGCCTCCATTCTTGCGACCGATATTGACGAAGGAGCGCTGGAAAAGGCGCGGCGCGGCATATATGTGGAAAGATCGCTTAAAGACGTTCCGCCCCACTACGTGAAAACGTATTTCAAGCAGGAACAGCTCGGCTTCCACGTCTCCGACGAACTCAAGAAAGCGGTGAAATTCCAGAAACAGAATTTGCTGGAGGACCGTTTCGACAGCGGCTTCGATCTGATTGTGTGCCGCAACGTGATCATTTATTTTACGGAAGAAGCGAAGCACCGGCTGTACCAGAAATTTTCCAAAGCGTTAAAACCGGGCGGCATTTTGTTCGTCGGCTCCACCGAGCAGATCTTTTCTCCGGCCCAGTACGACCTCGAACCAGCGGATACCTTTTTTTACCGGAAAAAGGGGTAGGATGTATAACTTTTCCTTTTGAAACCGATACTTGGAGTACTGTCTTTCAAGGAGGACTCAAATGGATAAACGTAAAGTTATTTCCGCTTATCGCCGGGGCTTTATCACCATGCAGGAATGCGCACAGATTCTAGGCATAGATTCCGTGCAGATTCTCGGGATGATGAACGACCCGAAGATGGCCGATCCGTCCGGTCCCTGGCAGAAGCAATCCGCCGGAGGCTGACGATCGGAAATCGGGGTATAGCGGAAACCGGATAAAACACGCTTTGGTGCCACGGGTACGCAGGGCGTGTTTTTTGTGCGCGCGGTTGTCAAACGCATAGGGGTATACTATAATGATAGAAAAACTTAGGCACTTGAAAGCGCTAAAGTGTTTGTCGGTACCGTAGTTGTACGGATTAGAAGGGAGCAAGAGTAGTGAGATACTTAACGGCGGGGGAAACGCATGGTCCGCAGCTGACTGCGATCATTGAAGGATTTCCGAGTAATGTAACGATTGATTTTGAAGCGATGAATTTCCAATTACATAGAAGGCAGAAAGGCCACGGACGCGGACGCCGGATGCAGATCGAGAAAGATACCGCAAGCATTGTCGGCGGCGTGCGTCACGGCAGAACGACGGGTGCGCCGATTGCCCTGGTGGTCGAGAATAACGACTGGAAGCACTGGACTTCCATTATGAATATAGAAGAGCAGCCGGATACGGATGAAGGAAAGCGCCGGGTTAACCGGCCGCGTCCGGGGCATGCTGATCTCAACGGCGGGTTGAAATACAACCAGCGCGACCTCCGCAACATCCTGGAACGCTCCAGCGCCAGAGAGACGACGATGCGCGTCGCTTGCGGCGCCGTCGCGAGACAGCTGCTGGAAGCGTTCGGCATCAAGCTGGCGAGCCACGTGGTGCGCATCGGCGAAGTGGAGGCGAAATCTCCGCAGCTGCCGATCGACGAGCTCATCGCGATTACGGAGCAGTCTCCCGTGCGAGTGACGGACCCCGAAGCGGAAGCGGCGATGATCGCGGCTATCGACGCGGCGAAGGCCGACGGAGATACGCTTGGCGGCATCGTGGAAGTCATCGTGGAAGGCGCTCCGGTCGGACTGGGCAGCCACGTGCAGTGGGACCGCAAGCTGGACGGCCGGATCGCTCAGGCGGTTCTGTCTATCCAGGCGTTCAAAGGCTGCGAAATCGGAATCGGATTCGAAGCGGCCAAGCTGCGCGGCTCCAGCGTGCACGACGAGATTCAGTATGATCCCGAGAAGGGCTTCCGCCGGGCGAGCAACCGCGCAGGCGGTTTCGAAGGCGGTATGACGACCGGCGAGCCGATTGTCGTAAGAGGCGTCATGAAGCCGATCTCGACTCTATACAAACCGCTGCAAAGCGTGGATATCGATACGAAAGAAGCGTTTACGGCTCAAGTGGAACGCTCCGATACGTGTGCCGTGCCGGCTGCCGGCGTCATCATGGAGAACGTGGTGGCCTGGGAAGTCGCGCAGGCGTTTATGGAGAAATTCGGCGGGGATTCTCTTGAAGAGATCCGCCGCAACTATGAAAATTATTTGAAGCAAGTGGAGACCTACTAAGATGATGGAGCTGAAAGTTGATCTCGGCGAGCGCTCGTATCCGATCTACTTGGGAGAAGGGCTGCTTAAGGACTGTGCCGCTTATTTCGATAAACATGCCATCAGCAAACGCGCCCCGCTTCTGGTCGTGACGGATGAGTCGGTCGCGCGCCATCATCTTCAGCCCGTCATGGACAGCCTGACAGCCGGCGGATATAAGGCTTCATCTTTTATCGTGCCTTCGGGCGAGGGCTCGAAATCTCTGCAGATGCTGGAGAAAATCGTCACCGCCGCTCTGGAAGCCGGGCTGGACCGCAAGTCCGCCATTGTCGCCCTGGGCGGAGGCGTCGTCGGAGACCTCGCCGGTTTCGCCGCGGCAAGCTTTATGAGGGGCATCGCCTTTGTTCAAATGCCTACCACTATTCTGGCTCATGACAGCAGTGTCGGGGGCAAGGTTGCGGTCAATCATCCTTTGGCGAAGAACATTATCGGGGCTTTTCATCAGCCGGAGATGGTGCTGTACGACGTAACGACTTTACAAACCCTTCCGAAGCGGGATATTTCCGCGGGATTCTCGGAAATGATCAAGCACGGCCTGATCTGGGACGCCGGATTTGTGACGTGGCTGGAAGACAACCGGGAGAAGCTGCTGTCCCTGGACCCGGAAGCTCTGCAGTACGGCCTCTATCAGGGCTGCAAAGTTAAAGCTCTGGTCGTGTCGCAGGACGAGCGCGAGAACGGCCTCCGGGCGATCTTGAACCTCGGCCATACGATCGGCCACGCTTTGGAGGCGGTCGCGGGCTATAACGAGCTGCTGCACGGCGAAGCCATCTCCATCGGGATGGTCGGTTCGGCGCGGCTTGCCATGAAACTCGGATACTCCGAAGATATCTACACGGTCACCAAACGCATCCTGGAAAGCTTCGGCTTGCCCATCCGTCTGCCGGAGCAGTATGATACGGCCCGGATTATGAGCGCATTGATGCACGACAAGAAGTTCAAGGAAGGCACCATGACGTTCATTATTCCTACGGCTGTCGGGCAGGTGGAAATCCGCAGCGATGTCCGCCGGGAATGGGTGGAAGAAGTCGTGGAACAACTAAAGCGGGAGGCATAACCATGTTCGTTAGAGGAATCCGCGGCGCAACAACCGTGGAAAGCAACGAAGAAGGACAGATTCTGGCGGCTACGCTGGAGCTTTTGGAAAAGATTGTCCACGAGAACGACGTGAAACCCGATGAAATTTCCTCGGTGTTTATTACGGTTACCAAGGAGCTTACCGCGACGTTCCCCGCAAGAGCGATCCGTCAGATGCCGGGCTGGGACCTCGTCCCGCTTATGTGCTCCATCGAAATCGATGTAGACAACAGTCTTCCGAAATGTATCCGGCTTATGGTGCTGGCCAATACGGCGAAACGCCAGGATGAAATGAAGCACGTTTATTTAAAAGGCGCGCAGGTGCTGCGTCCGGACATTGTGAAATTGACAAATCCCTAATCCGGGTAGTATAGTCATTATAGATGAGTAGAGCTTAGACGAGATCAGTTGAGAAGAGTAGAGTTGAGCGAAGACAGCGCATATCGATCGTTAGCATTTCGCATGAGTTGCGAAAGGACGATAACAGTCGTTCCATCCCTTAGCGTAAGCAGAGGGTTTCTGCAGCCTTATTGTGCAGAGCGGAACTATAGGCTTATAGCCGGTTTCTTTAATGAACCCATAAGGCTATATGACGATGCGCCTTGAATTTTCTGCACTCTTACCAATCAAATGAACTCAACCAAACCTCTACGGATGCGTAGAGGTTTTTTTATTTTTTCAAATGCTGCCCGTAGAAAGGGGAAAACAAGAATGAATACCGAGCTTCAAGAAGTGATCCGCCTGGGAAAAGAATACAATCTGATACCGATTGTACGCTGCCTGCTGGCGGATACGGAGACACCGATCCGAGTATTTCAGCATGTTGCCGACGAGAAACGCGCATTCCTGCTTGAAAGCGTAGAGGGCGGCATTAAGTGGGCCCGGTATTCGTTCATCGGCACAGACCCGTTTCTCATTATCCGGGCACGCGACGGCAAGACTCATCTGGAGACGCAGGGAAGAATAATCACGACGGAAGAAAAGCCGCTTCAGGCTTTGAAAAGCCAGCTTGCGTTATTCCGGAGCCCTTCGATCGAGGGACTGCCCAGATTCACGGGGGGAGCGGTCGGGTTTTTCGGCTACGATCTTCTCCAGTACTATGAGAATCTTCCCAAACACCGCGTCGATGATATTCAGATGGACGATATCCAGTTTATGTTTTGCGATCAGGTTATCGCCTTCGATCACTTTAAACAGCAGATGAACGTGATCGCCAATGTCCACATTCCCGAAGGAGCAAGCGAGGAAACGATAGCGGAAGCTTACCGCCAAACCTGTCTGAAGCTGGACGCGACGATACAAAAGCTCAAAAAACCGCTCCCGACCGGCATGATGACGCACAGCGAAGTGGAAACCCCGACGGATCTGGACGGCTTCCGTTCCAACCTGAGCAAAGAGAAATACATCTCTAACGTGAAGGCGGCCCAGGAATATATAAAAGCGGGAGATATTTTTCAGGTTGTGCTTTCCCAGCGTTTCGAGACGGATACGGATGTCTCTCCGCTGCAGGTGTACCGGGTACTCCGGACATTGAATCCTTCTCCTTACATGTACTATTTGAAAATGGACGACGAAGTCATCGTAGGGACCTCTCCCGAAATGCTGGTGCGCGTGGAGGATGAGAGAGTGGATACCCGGGCGATTGCGGGCACGCGCCCGAGAGGCAAATCCCCCGAACAGGACCTTGAGCTTGAGCAGGACCTGCTTGCGGACCAGAAAGAGCTCGCGGAGCATCTGATGCTCGTGGATCTTGTGCGCAACGATGTGGGCCGGGTTGCCGAGTACGGCACGGTCGCCTGCGACAGCTTTATGCAGATCGAGCGCTACTCGCACGTGATGCATATCGTCTCGAACGTATCGGGGACGATGAACAAAGAGAAGGACTTCTTCGATGCCTTCATATCCTGTCTGCCGGCTGGGACGGTCTCCGGTGCGCCGAAGCTGAGAGCGATGGAGATCATCGCCGAGCTGGAGAACGAAAGAAGGGGCACATACGCCGGAGCGATCGGCTATCTTGGCTTCTCGGGGAATATGGATTCGGCCATTACGATCCGGACCATTGTTTTCAAAAACGGCAAGGCGTACATTCAGGCCGGAGCGGGCATTGTCTACGATTCCGATCCGGAGAAGGAATACGAAGAGACGGTGAACAAGGCGCGGGGTATGATGACGGCGATCCGTACTGCGGAAGCGATGTTCAAGCGGGCGGCGGATAATCCGAACCTCGACTACTATGTCCACGTTCCGGCCCTTTAAGAGGGAAGGAAAGGCATAGCCCGCCAGGAGGCGGAACGATAAGGCGGAACGGACTCAACATTGAACGGCAGGATAAAATCCATATCGAAGAAGGAGGACGGTCAAATGGCGGCGAATGGTACCATTCAGCGGGCGATTTCGACACTCATTGGAGGCGGGAACTTGTCCCGTGATGAAGCGAGGGAGGTCATGCTGTCGGTCATGGACGGGGAGGCAACGCCTGCCCAAATCGGCAGTGTAATGACGGCGATGAGAATCAAGGGAGAAACAATCGAAGAGGTGACGGGCTTTGCCGAAGCGATGAGGCTTAAAGCGACCTCGGTGCGGACCATCCAGGACAATTTGCTGGATACGTGCGGAACGGGGGGAGACGGTGCCGGAACGTTCAACATTTCGACCGCCTCCGCCATCGTGGCGGCAGCCGGAGGCATCCGCGTCGCCAAGCATGGAAACCGTGCGATGTCCAGCAGCAGCGGCAGCGCGGATGTGCTGGAAGCGCTAGGGGTTAACATCGAGCTGGACGGCGATCAGGCGGCGCAGTGCCTCGATCAGATCGGCATCTGCTTCATGTACGCCCAGCGGTATCACCAGTCGATGAAGCACGCTGCGGGTCCCCGCCGTGAACTGGGGGTACGGACGGTGTTTAACCTGCTCGGCCCGCTGACCAACCCGGCCGGCGCCGACCGCCAGGTGCTCGGAGTGTTCGAGCGCGGCAAAACGGAGCTCGTGGCCGAAGTGCTGGGAGCGCTCGGCCTTAAGCGGGCCGTCGTGGTATCGAGCCACGACGGGTTGGATGAAATCAGCATCTCCGCGCCTACTCAGGTGACGGAGCTGAAAAACGGAGCGGTGAACACGTACTCCGTCACGCCGGACGATCTCGGCTTGCAAACGTACTCCCTGCAGGAAATCCAGGGAGGTAACGCGGCGGAGAATGCGGAGATCATCCGCACGATTTTCACCGGAGCCAAAGGCGCGCACCGCGAAATCGTGCTTGCCAATGCGGGCGCCTGCTTCTACGTGACCGGAATTGCCGGCACGCTGCAGGAAGGCGTCAAGGTGGCGGCAGATGTCATCGACAGCGGCAAAGCCATGGAGAAATTACAGCAATTAGCCCACTATACAGGAGATCTGAGCTATGTTTCTTGAAAAAATCGTAACGACCAAGCGCAGAGAAGTTGAAGAGCTTCGCGGGAGGGTAAGCTCTTCCGAGCTGGAGCGCCGTATCTCCGCCCTTCAGGCATGCAGGGGGTTCGAGAATGCCCTGCGTGACGGAAGAAAGCGGCCGACGGGACTTATCGCGGAAGTGAAGAAAGCTTCGCCTTCCAAGGGACTTATCCGTGCCGATTTCGATCCCGTCAAGCTTGCTTCGGCCTACGCCGAAGCCGGGGCCGACTGCATTTCGGTGCTTACGGATACCGATTATTTCCAAGGCGCCAACGAATACTTGAGCGCCGTCCGCGAAGCGGTTAACGTGCCGCTTCTGCGCAAAGATTTTACGATCGATCCGCTTCAGGTTCTGGAAGCGAGAGTGATCGGCGCGGATGCGGTCCTGCTCATTGCCGCCATCCTGAAGCCTTCCGAGCTGAAGGAGCTTAAACAGCTTGCGCAGGATGTGGGGCTGGATGTTCTCGTGGAGGTTCATGACCGCCGGGAGCTGGAGACGGTCCTGGAACAGGACGCGACTCTGGTCGGCATCAACAACAGGAACCTGAAAACATTCGTGACCGATATCAATACGACGGAAGAACTGGCGGCCATCGTACCGGACGACCGCATTCTGGTCAGCGAAAGCGGGATATCATCCCGGAGCGATCTGGATTTCGTCCGCAAAGCCGGTGCGGGAGCCGTGCTGATCGGTGAGCATTTTATGAGGCAGCCGGACGTCGGCCAAGCCGTCCGTGACTTGATGGGCGAACTCAGCAGAACCCCGAATGCTTAATGCAAGAGGCGGGCTGTAGAGGAAGCATCATCGTCAGCGAGTGGAGTAATGGCGGCAAAACAAGCTTTTTGACTGCCGGGGAGTGAAGAAAATGGGGTCGGTTACCAGAAGGCCGGACGTAAAAATTTGTGGACTTCAAAGCGTTGAAGTGTTAAAATCAATCGTACATTTCCCGATTAGCCAGATCGGGTTTGTTTTTGCACCCAGCAGAAGACGAATCACACCGGAACGAGCTTCCGAGATGATTGCGTACCTGCATGAACGTGCCCGGCAGGGCCACCGTGTTCCGAAGACGGTCGGGGTGTTCGTCAATCCCACCCGTGATGAGCTGGCGGAAGTTCTGTCCGTTGCCAAACTGGATATTATCCAGTTTCACGGGGAAGAATCGCCTGACACCTGCAGAAGCATCAAGGAACAATTCGGTGTGGAACTTTGGAAAGTATCCTCGATTAAAAGCGAAGAGCCTCCTGTCAACGAGAGCTCTTTTTCGGATATAAAGTACGGGGTTGACGGCTGGATTCAGCGGCTGGACCCTTATCGCGATGCGGTGGATGCCGTGTTGATCGATACGTTCGATCCCGTCTACGGCGGAGGATCGGGACGAACCTTCTCGTGGGAGTGCATACCCGCCGCCCGTAAGTGGGCACAGTCAGCGGGCATTCCCCTCATTGTAGCGGGCGGATTGAACCCCGACAATGTCGGCGGTCTCATTGAACGTTATGAAATCGACGGAGTTGACGTTTCGAGCGGAGTCGAGACGGATGGTGTTAAAGATATTGCCAAGATTGCAGCTTTTGTGGAAAGGGTGACAGGATAATGGCAGCAGTAGTACCAGATGAACATGGAAGATTCGGACGTTTCGGGGGGAAATATGTACCTGAAACTTTAATGAACGCTTTGATCGAGCTGGAAGAAGCTTACCGTCAATACTCACAGGATCCCGAATTTATTAAAGAGGTTGAAACGCTGCTGCATGATTATTCCGGCAGACCGACGCGGCTTTATCACGCGCAGAGACTGACCGAGAAGCTTGGCGGCGCTAAAATTTATTTAAAGCGTGAAGATCTTAACCATACGGGCGCGCACAAAATCAACAACACGATCGGCCAGGCGCTTCTGGCCAAGCGGATGGGGAAGAATAAGGTCATCGCCGAAACCGGAGCGGGACAGCATGGCGTCGCTACGGCTACCGTTGCGGCACTGCTTGGCCTGGAATGCAAGGTGTTCATGGGCGAAGAAGATATGAAACGCCAGCAGTTGAACGTATTCCGCATGCGTCTGCTCGGAACGGAAGTGGTACCGGTGCTCTCCGGCAGCCGTACGCTCAAGGACGCGTGCAACGAAACGCTCCGCTACTGGGTCAGCAACGTGCACGATACGTATTATATCCTCGGATCCGTAACCGGCCCGCATCCGTACCCGATGATCGTCCGCGATTTCCAGCGTGTGATCGGAGACGAGACGCGTTCGCAGATTTTGGAGCTCGAAGGAAGACTGCCGGATACGGTTATCGCTTGTGTCGGCGGAGGCAGCAACGCGATGGGGATGTTCTATCCGTTCGTCGGCGATGAAAGCGTGCGTCTTATCGCTACGGAAGCGGCCGGACGAGGCGTGGATACCGAAGAGCATGCGGCCACGATGGCGAAGGGAAGCCCGGGCGTGTTCCAGGGATCTCTCAGTTACGTGCTTCAAGACGAGTTCGGACAAGTGATTCCGGCCCATTCCATTTCGGCGGGCCTCGATTATCCCGGCGTAGGTCCCGAGCACGCTTACCTGAAAGACTTGAAACGTGCCGAATACGTGCCGATCACCGACGCGGAGGCGCTTGAAGCTCTCCAGCTGCTCTGCAAGACGGAAGGCATTATTCCGGCTTTGGAAAGCGCGCATGCGGTGGCACAGGCGATAAAAACGGCTCCGACTATGTCCCCTGACGAGCTTCTTGTCATCTGTTTGTCGGGCCGGGGAGATAAAGACGTGGAAGCTATCATGGGCTATCTCGGAGGTGCTGATCATGAATCGAATTGACCGTAAATTTGCGGAGCTAAAGTCTGCCGGCAAGAACGCCTTGATTCCTTTTATTACGGTAGGAGATCCTACAGCGGACGTTACCTTGGACATTATCCGTGAACTGGAGAAATCCGGTGCGGATCTGTTGGAGCTCGGCGTTCCGTACTCGGACCCGCTCGCGGACGGCCCCGTTATTCAGGAGTCTTCCGGACGTGCCCTTAAAAGCGGGATTACGGTGCTCAAAGTCATCGAAATCGCCAAACAGGCGCGCAGCGGGGGCTCCGAGCTGCCCATGATCTTGTTTACTTACTACAACCCGCTTCTCCGCATCGGGCTGGAGCGCGTTTTTGAACTCATGAAGGAAAGTGATATAAGCGGCGTTATTATTCCGGACCTGCCGATGGAGGAGGACGCTGAAGCCAAGCAGCTGGCGGAACGGCACGGCATTCACCTGATTCCGCTCATTGCGCCGACTTCCAACGAGCGTGTGCAAAAAATCGTCAGCCGGGCTTCGGGCTTCGTCTACTGCGTATCCTCCATGGGTGTGACCGGCGTGCGCTCCGAATTTCATGCCGGTTTAGACGATTTCCTCGCTTCGGTAAAAGCGGCCACGGATTTGCCGATCGCTATCGGCTTCGGCATTTCGAACCGCGAGCAGGTGGAACGTTTTGAAAAAACGTGCGACGCGGTCGTTGTGGGCAGCGCTATTGTCCGTCGCATCGGCGAGCAGGAGCACCGCCTTCTGGACCCAAGCACAAAACAAGAGGCGCTGGGGCAAATCGGTGAATTTGTGAGAGACTTGAAAGGCGCCTCATTCCAGACGCAAAGCTAACGAGCAAAGCAGTATGAATGAAGATAGAGACAGGCTGAGGTGACAGACATGCGACCCAAACAACAGGTAACGAAACTGCCGGTTTACCAGCCGGGCAAACCGATCGACGAAGTGAAAAGGGAGCTTGGCTTGACTCATGTGATCAAGCTGGCTTCCAACGAAAATCCGTTCGGATTTTCGCCTAAAGCCAAAGAAGCGATTTTGGCTGACCTTGACAACTTGACGCTGTATCCGGACGGAGCCGGAGCGGAGGTTACCCGGGCGGTTGCCGATCATTATGGCGTTCAGGCGGACCAGCTTATTTTCGGAGCCGGATCGGACGATGTCATCCTTATGATCGCCCGCGCTTATCTCGTTCCCGGAGACGAGACGATCATGGCGACCCACACGTTTCCCCAATACAAACATAACGCGGAGATCGAAGGCGCGGTTTCGGTTGAGGTTCCTTTAATAGAAGGAAAACACGATCTGGACGAAATGCTTCGCCGTGTCAATGAGCGCACGAAAATCATCTGGATCTGCAACCCCAACAATCCGACCGGAACGATTGTAACGAGGGAAGAGCTGGAAGCCTTTATGGCCAAAGTGCCTTCCGATATTATGGTGGCCCTCGACGAGGCTTACTATGAATATACGACCGATGAGGCGTATCCGGACAGTCTGGAACTGCTGAACACCTATCCGAATATCGTGATCCTCCGCACGTTCTCGAAAATTTACGGGCTCGCTTCCCTGCGGATCGGTTACGGCATCGGTCACCCGGATGTGATCCGTACGATTAATCAGGTACGGGAACCGTTTAATACGACCCGCTTGGCTCAAGCGGCCGCGGCTGCCGCTATCCGCGACCAGGATTTTGTGGATAAGTGCCGCAGGCTCAACCGGGAAGGGATCGGGTATCTGCTCGGTGAGTTCCGGAGACTGGAGCTTTCTTCGTATCCGGCGCACGGCAACTTTATTCTGGTGGACATCGGCCGTCCTTCCGGTCCGGTATTTGACGAGCTGCTTCGTCACGGCATCATCGTCCGCAGCGGGGAGAAACTTGATTTCCCGACCATGCTGAGAGTAACGGTGGGCAGCAGAGAGCAGAACGAAGCATTCGTTCGTGCGCTTGAGCTTGTGCTACACGGAGCTGTTCAAGAATCATAATACGTATAGGAAAAGGTTATTAAACATGACTACAATCTCAATTTTCGGCGTCGGACTGATTGGCGGCTCCCTCGCTCTGTGCTTCAAAGGCAAACCGGACATTACGGTAATTGGGCACTCCAATAACCCGACGTCGGTAGAAAATATGGTGAAAAGACGCATCGTGGACGAAGGAACGACCTCGATGCAGGCGGCGGCCGAAGCCGCCGATATCATTTTTCTTTGCGTGCCCGTCGGGGCGCTGGAATCGTATCTCGAACGGTTAAAGCAGTTTTCCTTAAAAAAAGGCTGCATTATAACGGATGTGGGCAGCACGAAGCTGTCCGTCGTACAGTGTGCGGAGAAACTGGGCTTCACGGACGCTTATTTCATCGGCGGTCATCCAATGGCCGGTTCGGAGCGTTCCGGCATGGAAGCGGCCTCTTCGCATTTGTTCGAGAACGCATTCTACGTTCTGACACCGGGAACTGACACGCCGGTTGCTGAAGTCGAGCGTCTGGCCGAACTTCTTGCGTATACGCAAGCCCAGATCATCCGAGTGGACGCACGCGAACACGACGATATCGTGGGAGCCATCTCGCACCTGCCGCACATGATTGCAGTCGCGCTCGTTAACCAGATCCGGACGTACAACGACACGAATGAGCTTTACAAAAATCTGGCGGCCGGCGGTTTCCGCGATATTACGCGCATCGCTTCCAGCGATCCGTTTATATGGCGGGATATCCTTATCAACAACCGCACGGTCCTGCTGAAGCTTCTGGACGACTGGGATCAGCAGATCTCGGTGTTCCGCGAGCTGCTTGAGAAGGAAGACGGAGAAGGCATCCAGAAGCAGTTCGAAGTAGCGGGGACATTCCGCAAGCAGGTTCCCGACCGCCGGAAAGGCATGCTCACCCCGCTGTATGACATTTATGCGGATATTCCCGACCATCCGGGAATGATCGGGCAAATCGCTACGCTGCTCGGTAAACACCGGCTTAATCTGAGCAACCTGCAGATTATCGAAAGCCGTCTCGACGTACCGGGCGTGCTTCGTCTGTCATTCCGGGACCAGGAGACCGCGGACAGAGCGTCGGCACTGCTCAGCGAGCAATTTTCCATCCACGTATAGATCGTGCTCTTCTCACGGAGCCTGCTAAGTCTCTTTCCGATGTCACAGATGCCTTTTAAGGAGCTGTGCGGGTCGGGAAGAGACTTTTTTAATGAGTGCCGGCAGCCTTCAAAAACTTTTTCGTAAACGTTTTCAAAAAAGCATTGACTTTTTGTAAACGGATTCATATAATAAAAGTACAGTATGGTTTCTCTCCACTCCTATCCGATAATCGCACATTGTGCAGCCGCCTCGTAGAGGTGGTTTTTTTTTTGTCTTTTTTCGTTATTGCCGCGGGGACGGAGAAAATTTTACAGCTCTATACAATATTTGTTATAGTGAGTACATGTTGTGCTTCGATTGATGGAAGTTAGCCCGCAGACCGCGCAACTTTTTGGTTCCCGCCCGGTATAAGCTTGTAAACCGAAGCGGGGAACCCGAACGTACTGTGCAGGAGGGGTGCACGTAATGACGGATACCCAATTGATTCGTGAAGTGAAGGATGGAAATGTAGGGAAATACAACGAGCTGATGCAGCGTTATGAGCGCAAAATTTTCGTCTTTATTTATCATATGCTCAAAAGTGCCCAGCTTGAGCTGATGGCTGAAGATTTGTGCAACGAAACCTTTTACAAAGCATACCGGAGCTTGAGTTCGTTCCGTGAAGCCGAGGCGTCCTTCTCTACCTGGCTGTATACGATCGCACGTAACACCGTGCTGAGTGAAATGCGCAAACACAAAATCGTTAAGATATCGCTGGACAATTGCGGACATACCCCTCAAACTTCGTTTGAATCGCTTCCCGAGCAGACCGTCATCCGGAAGGAGAAAGTCTCCATGGTCCGGATTGCGATCAACAGTCTGCCGGAGAAGCAAAGATCGGCTCTTATCCTGAGAGAATACGATCAGCTGGATTACCAGGAGATCGCATCCATTTTGGGACAAACCGTCAGTTCGGTCAAGTCCTTGTTGTTTCGGGCCCGAGCCAGCGTAAAGCTGCAGCTGGAGCCTTATTACAACACGGATAGCTGGCTCGAAGAATGCGAGGGGATGGCGCGTAGATGAAATGTGAGGACGTTCAGGAATGGCTGATTGAATACATAGACGGTACGGCCAGCGATCTTAGGCGCCAGGCCGTCCGGGTCCATGCGGACAGCTGCAAGCATTGCTCGGCTCAGTTCAATGCCTGGCAGGAGTGCCGGGATCTGATCCGCTTATCGCTGCGTACCGATACGCCTGTCCCGCGCGTATCGATCGCGGATTCGGTGATGCAGCGGATCGGCGCTTACGAGCCGTGGCGTTATCCGGCGCAGGCAGGGGGCCCGGGAAGCTCCGGACGCGGGCGCAAATATCGAAGCGCGGGCCGTTTGGCGGCCTCGTTCTGCCTGCTGCTTTTCGTAGGCGTCCTGCTGTGCCTCTCTCTGAACTCGTCTCCCGATTTCCTGGGGAAGGGGTTAAGCTCGGCTTATGAGCATGCCTACGCCGCATCGCCGGGGACGGAAGCGGCCTCCGCGATGAACGGCCGTACGATGAAGCAGGCTGTTGCGGGTCTCAACGTTTCGGCTGTGATGCCAACCAGGAGCACGTTTGCTTTGCCGCCCTACGTACATCATCTCATCGCGCTGTCGCTGATCGGTTTATTTGTGAGTTTTCTATTCCGTGCCTGGATCGGACGCGGGAAACAATAAAAGAAAAGTACCCGCCAGCTCTTACGGAGCTGGCTTGTTTATGGAGGAGATAAGATTGACCACGATCGGATTAGTCCGGCACGGAAGCACCGAGTGGAACCTTTTGGGCAAAATACAAGGGGCGCTCGACACGGAGCTTACCGAAGAGGGAAGAGAACAGGCACGCAAGCTGGGTGAACGTCTTCGCGGAGAAGCGTGGGACGGCATTATCAGCAGTGATTTGAAACGCGCCAGGGAAAGCGCGGAGCTGATCAGCGAACGATCGGGAATTCCGATCGCCGGAACGGACAAGAGGCTCAGGGAGAAAGGCTTCGGGCAGGTAGAGGGGACGACGCTGCAGGAACGGATCGACCGCTGGGGTCCGGACTGGCTGCGGCTGGAGCTTGGCGGAGAGACGGACGAGCAGGTCCGCAGCCGCTGGCTTTCGTTCTACGGGGATTTATGCGTGAATTATCCCAGCGGGCGGATGCTTATCGTCAGCCATGGCGCATTTATCGGACGGGCGCTCGAAACGATGAAACTGGAACGTCCGGACGACCCGCTTACGAACGCATCTTTGACGATTGTACGCCAAGGTACGGCATTGTGGGAATGCACCCTGTATAATTGTACGGAGCATTTAATCGTATAAGCAGTTGAACCTGGAAAAGCATGTCTGCCGGAAGGCGGATGTGCTTTTTTTTGCGTGGAAGGTTTAATTCAGGGAATTATTCCCATACTGGTTAGTACCAACAAGTATACGGCTAACTAGAAGATTGCGGTCGGTAAGACGGCGGACAGGAATCGTGAAGGGAGGTGGCGGACTTGAATCTGGCCGATATGCTCAGTTACGCGGATATCCATGATCTCAACCGGATTGCGGATACGTATGCCTGCGAATGCAACATGCACTCCAAGAACGAACTGATCCAGTCTATATTGACTACGGTCAGCCGCAGAGACATTTTCGAGCAAAGGGTAGACGCGCTGACGATGGAAGATATCCGGTTTTTGAACACCTTGTTGTTTGAAGACCGGGGGTTATTCAGTCTGGAGGAGCTCGTTGCCCGCGTGCAGCAGGCCAAGTTTCTGAAGGAAGAGAAGGAAAACTCCAACCCGCGCGACACGATCTCGAAATTCAAAAAGCACGGCTGGCTGTTTCATGGCTATTCCCAGCAGACGAAGTATCTTTTCCAAGTGCCTCATGATTTGAAGCGGCGTTTCGGCGATGTGCTCACCCGCAATTACAAAAGCCGCCTTACCTACACGGACGATCCGGCCGTCTACCGCGACGAACATACCCTGATGGCTGACGATGTGCTTCAGCTTATGCGGTATGTCAGAGACCATGAAGTGCTGCTGACCCATGAAGACGTCATGTACAAGCGGCAGCTGTCTCAAATACTGGGCGTCATGGCGGTTAAGGAAGAGCTTGTAGGCAAGACGGCATGGAGATTCGGTTACGGACGCAAGTTCAAGGAATATCCGAACCGGTTTTCGCTGATCTACGATTACTGCTTTTTCGAGGGGCTTCTCCAGGAAAAAGGCGGACTGCTGCTCCCGACGGAGAAAGGGGCGGAAATGACGGCCGCCGGGATAAAGCCGGGCCAGGACGAACTGTATCGCTTCTGGCTCCGTCTTTACAAAGGCCCCGTCTACAACCTCCAGTCCATCGTACAGTGGACGGCCCGGCTGGCCGACAACTGGGTGACGACCGCATCGCTGGCGGAAGTGCTGTGTCCGTTGATCCGGCCGTTTTACTACGATTCGCCGGAATCGATTTTCGAACAGCGGATTATCGGGATGATGATGCATCTGGGACTGCTTGCCGTCGGGGAAGAAGAACATGCCGGGGCCGTGGTCCGCATGAGCCCTCTGGGCGGCAAAACAATCGCAGGCAATCAGATTGCCGACGAAGACAAAATCGATTTGAAAGAATAGCTCCGTCGATCTGCGGGGCCGCCCTCAGCGGACCGCCGCGTTGACGGCCTCTCCTCCCTCCATCTATGATGAGGAAAAATCCAGAGGAGTGAGCTGTGCCATGCTGCATCCTTTTAAAGGTTTATTTCCCGCTATCGCGTCTACGGTCTACATCGCCCCCGGCGCACAAATTATCGGAGACGTATCCGTCGGTGAAAATTCCACCGTTTGGTTCAATGCCGTCCTGAGAGGAGATTTGGCTCCGATTCGGATCGGGAACCGGTGCAATATTCAAGACGGATGCATCGGACACGTCAACAAGGACAAGCCGCTGATTGTAGAAGACGACGTTTCCGTCGGTCATGGTGCCCTTATTCATGGCTGCCGTATAGGCAGGGGCACATTAATCGGAATGGGGGCGATCGTACTAAACGGCGCCGAGATCGGTGAATATGCTTTAGTAGGGGCAGGTTCTCTCGTTACTGAAGGTACGCATCTTCCGGCTTATACGCTGTCGCTGGGAACACCGGCCAAAGTTGTGCGGGAATTAACACCAGAGGATCTCGAACGGATGAAACGCACGACGGATAACTATGTAAGCAAGGGAAGAGAGTACCGGATGGAACCAGGGAAGTAATACAATCCTATCGCTGCTCTGCATTGTGCGGACGATACCTGGAGGTAGATCCCTATGGGAAGAATGAATGTTTCAAATGAAGCGCTGTTGGGTCTGATCGCTGAATTGGTAATGGACGACGCCATGCGGAAATATAAAGAGAACCATCTCTATCAACAGATTGACAGCGCTCTAGCCGAGGGTGATGAAGCTACTTTTCTAGCGCTTACCGCCGAACTCAAATCCATCCAATCCCCCGGCTAGGCTGACCGTCTCCCGTATTGTCGCAAAGTTTATGAAAAAAGGACGGCCGCAACCGCGGCATGTCCCGTCATTATCCTCTCTTTCTTGCAGGCCATCCGGGCGGATGGGGTCTGCGGAAGGAGGGGGTTTTTTGAGTTCCGCGGGTTATACGATTGTAAAAAGGGTACCCTCCGTTTGTCCCGGTATGGTAAAGTAGCTCTAGTGATCGGAAGGGGAGAGTAAGATGAAGTTTAGCGAAATTACGGAAAAAGACTGGACGGATCTGCAGCCGTACCTGGACACCTGCCTACTTCCCGTTACGGGCCTGGACGGCGCGGAGCAGCCCTGGGAAGCGGGAGACGCCCTGGAAAGCCTCAGGGACGTGCTGGACGTGCTGGAGATTCCTTACAAAGGAAGAGTGGTTACCTACCCGGCTCTCCATTACTGTACTGGGGAAGATGCGGACCGCGAATACGTGGAGCGTACCTGCGCACAGGCAAGGAAGGTCGGTTTCGCCTATGTCGTCGTGGTAACCGCCCATCCGGAGATTGGAGCCTGGCAGCTGCAAAATGCGGATCTGATCGTGTACGTTTCCCCCGAAGCGCTGCAGTTTCCCGGACAGGAAGCGAAGAAAGCGATAGGGGAACGGATCGAGCAGCTCTGGTATGCAAAAAAATCAGAAGAGATTCGTTAGAATTCGAAAATTTGGTAAAGATAAAAAGGATGGCGTGTTTCCCGGAGGAAATTGTGACAATTTTGTTAAATTCACAAGATAACCCGAGAAGGCACTCCCTTGACCTTGCGGCTACATCCTTGACGCCCCAAAGGTCGTAGGATATTATTAGTAATGTCCTAGTCTATGAAGTGTAAGATAATGTCGAACGACACGTGATATAGGTTCGATTTGTCATGCGACAAATTGAATGGCTTAGGGGGGTAGCACGCGAAATGAGTGAACGCAACAATTCGAATGAGCACCATGGCAAAAAGCCAGTAGTACGGCGTCAAATGTCCCGCCGCCAGTTTCTTTCGTACACGCTCGGCGGTACCACTGCTTTCATGGCGGCCGGTATGGTAGCTCCAATGCTGAGATTCGCGGTGGATCCGGTGCTTCAGCCGAAGAAGGCTTCGGATTGGATCAAAGTAGTTGAAGAAAGCAAAATTACGAATGAGCCCAAATCATTCACGTTCCAGGTCCATCAGGTGGACGGCTGGTACGAAAGCGATGTGGAACTTACCGCATGGATCACCAAGGGTCAAGACGGCAAAATCTTCGCTTTGAACCCGACATGCAAGCACTTGGGTTGTACGGTTAACTGGAACAACAATCCGGAGTACAAAAACCAGTATTTTTGCCCATGCCACGGCGCGCACTATACCGCTGACGGCAAAAACCTTGCGGTAGCTCCAGCTCCGCTGGACGAATACGACGTAAAAATCGATAAAGGATTCGTCTATCTGGGACAGCTGCACGCTAACACAAGGGCGAAATAAGGAGGGCGTAACGATCAGATGTTTAAAAATATGTACAACTGGATCGACGAACGTCTAGATATCACGCCGATCTGGAGGGACGTAGCCGATCACGAGGTTCCTGAACACGTCAATCCGGCTCACCATTTTTCCGCTTTCGTTTATTGTTTCGGCGGTCTGACGTTCTTTGTCACTGTAATTCAAATTTTGTCCGGCATGTTCCTGACGATGTATTATACACCGGACATTATCAACGCTTATGCAAGCGTTGACTATTTGCAGCACCAGGTCGCATTCGGCGTTATCGTGCGCGGTATGCACCACTGGGGAGCATCCCTTGTTATCGTTATGATGCTGTTACATACGCTCCGCGTTTTCTTCACGGGCTCCTACAAAGCGCCTCGTGAAATGAACTGGGTCGTCGGTATGCTGATTTTCTTTGTTATGCTGGGTCTTGGATTTACCGGTTACCTGCTTCCTTGGGATAACAAAGCCTACTATGCTACGCAAGTAGGGATCAAGATCGCGGCATCGATTCCTTTCCTGGGTCAATATGTTCAAACGTTCCTGCAGGGTGGAGATATTGTAGGTGCGCAGACGCTGACGAGATTCTTCGCGCTTCACGTGTTCTTCCTACCTGCAGCTCTCCTCGCATTACTGGCCGGACACTTCTTGATGATTCGCAGGCAGGGGATTTCCGGACCGCTATAAAATGAAAGGAGGGTACTTAAGTGGCTCACGGACAAAAAGATGGCGAGAAAGTCGTATATGTAGGCGACTCTCGTGTTAAGAAAACAGTAAAAAACACCGTACCTCCGGATTATTCGTCTTATCCGGGTAAATCCGAAGCGTTCATTCCGAACTTTCTATTGAAAGAATGGATGGTTGCCGTTGTATTTCTGGTCGGTGTATTGTGTCTGGTTATTTCAGAACCGGCGCCGCTCGGCTACCCGGCTGATCCTAAGAACACGGCCTTTATTCCGATTCCGGACTGGTACTTCTTGTTTATGTACCAACTGCTGAAATATCCGTATACATCGGATCAATATGTAGTTTTCGGTACGCTGATCGTACCCGGACTGATGTTCGGCGGACTTCTTCTGGCTCCGTTCCTGGATACAGGTAAAGAGCGCCGTTTCTACAGACGCCCGATCGCTTCTTCTCTGGCGCTTCTGACGTTAATCGCTTCCGCATACTTGACGTATACCTCCTGGCATCATTACCAGCTGGAATTGAAAGCGAGTAACACGATTCCGGAGCACATCAAGCGTGAAGAAGAAATGAAAGAGAAGAAAGCAGCTGGCGGAGCCGCTTCCGGCGGTGGCGGACAGCAGCAGAAAGCGGCAGGCATCGTCGCCGCAGACGATCCGGCCATGGAGATTTACAAGAAAGCGACTTGCGTATCTTGTCATGGCGGCGACCTGAAAGGGATGCCGAACAACGGAATCCCGGCACTTCGCGGTGTGGGCGACAAGCATGATAAGGAACAAATCATGAACATCATCAAGAACGGCCAGGGGGCTATGCAGCCTCAATACAAGGACAATATCGCCAAAGGGCTGACCGATGCCGATTTGGACAAACTGTCTGACTGGCTCGCAAAACAAAAGAAAGCCCAATAAGCAAGTCTAAAAACCTGACCGTATGCAGACGGTCAGGTTTTTTTGTAAAATGAAAAATGTACGCAAGAGATCCGTTAGCCGGATTTCCGAGGGGAGCAGAAGGATGACAAAGAATGCCACCCTGCATCAGGCGCTTACTCTCTTGAGAAGCCGGCCTATGCTTTGGCTGCTGTTTTGGATTAATGCTTTAGGAACGGTATACGGCTACTATTGGTATAAATATCAGCTGATAGATACGTATGATTTTGAGCCTCTCTGGTATCTGCCTTTTGTCCCGGACAGCCCGACGGCAAGCCTGTTTTTTACGCTTACCCTTCTTTATCTGTTAAGCGACGAACGGACGAACGGAGTCGGATTGGGGAAACGGTCGCTGCTGCGGGGATTTATCGAAGCGTTCGGACTTGTGACTTCCTTCAAGTACGGGATCTGGGCCGTAGCCATGATCTGGTCAGGCTATGCGCTGGGAGATCCGATCGCCTGGCAGGATTGGATGCTTACCCTTTCTCATCTGGGTATGGCGGTTGAGGCGCTTTTATTCGCGTCGGTAATGACCTACTCGGTTCCTGCCTTGATTCTGGTAGCCGTTTGGGTGTTCGCGAACGACTTTATGGACTACACGAGAGGAATTTTCCCCAGACTTTCCGAGGTTCTCATGCCACATCTGGATACGATCCAGTGGTTTACGATCGGTTTAAGCGCTGCGGGCATTCTTGTGGCGCTTGCTTGGCTGCCTTATCAAAAACACCGGCAACGCAAGGTCTAAATGTGGACATCCCTCCATATGATGTGGTAGGAGGGATGTCCACATGTTGTTTAGATCTTGCAGGCGGATCATCGGATTGCTCGGAGCATGGGCAATCTTCACTTCGGTAGCAACCGGATGCGCGCCCGCTCCGAAAGAAGCGGTTCCCGCGGCATCGATGACTCCGGTTCAAATGAAGACGGCTGAATCCTTGAATGAAGCCGCGGAACAGCTGTACAAGCTGTCGGAGCAGGGGAAAACGACCGAAGCCAGAATCGAACTGGAGCAGCTCGGAGATCTTGCGACGAAGCTGACGTATGACGGTTCGATTACGATAGAAGGTTTGCACGCTCTGACGGAAACGATCACGGAGGCGAAGAAAACCTATGCCTCTGTTTCTTTTTCCCTGGATGAAGCGCGCTTTGCCGCCGCAAAAATAAGACTGGCCGCCGACGCGCTGACCCACCGGGGACAGCCGATGTGGCTTCAGTACTACAAGCTGATCAAAGATGATCTGAAGCGGATCGACACGAACGTGGCGGCCCGCAAAAAACTTGAAGCTTTACTGGACTATAACAAGCTGTACCGGCATATGTCGACGATTCGTCCGGCGCTGCTTATCAGCCGTGCTCCCGCGGAAGTGGAGAAGCTGGATTCCCTGCTCGTGTTCATGAGAAAGGAACTGTCCGCGCCCGCTCCCGACAAGGCGAATGTGCTTCGAGCCTCGGAGGAGTTCGGGAAAACGATCGACGGGATATTCGGCCGTTCCGACCGCGAAGCTTTTCTGCCGCTGCCCGACACGCAGGAACCCGTTTTCTGGTCGCTCGGAGTCGGAGCGTTCATCATCGGCGTCCTGCTGTTTGCCGGCTGGAGGATGTTCCGGCTGAAGCCCGGTTACGACACCGTCCGGGACAAAAATAAAGAAGGCTTCTAGTCAACCTTGAAGCCTTCTCCCAGTACTTCGTGCACTTCATTGATAATGATGAATGCGGTAGGATCAATGGATTTGACCAGTTCCTTAAGCCGCCGCATTTCCTGCCGGTAGACTACGCAGTAGACCACTTCTTTCTCTTGCCGGGAGAAAGCTCCCTTGGCCGGGAAAAGGGTGACCCCCCGGTCCAATTCCTTTTGAATCATCTGTGAGACTTGTTCCGCATCATTGGTAATGATCGTAAATGCTTTGGCGGAATGCGAGCCCTCCGTGATGTAGTCGATCATTTTGGAGCCGATAAACACGCTGACCAGTGAGTAGAGTACTTTTTCCTTCGGTATGTAGAGTAAAGACGTCCCGATAACGATGAGGTCGATCAGCAGGATGACCTGCCCGACGCTCCAGCCCTTCCACTTGTTGCCGAGCTGGGCAAGAATATCCGATCCCCCGGTCGTCCCCCCGAAACGAAATACGATGCCGAGTCCAAGGCCTATCGTAAAGCCCGCATATAATGCGGCAAGCAAATAATCCTGCTTGGTGATGAAGGGGATAATCCATCCTTTGCCGATCATGATTTCCATAACCCATAAGAAAAACGACGAAGAAAGAGAGCCGAAAATCGTATAGACCATAGCTTTGGAGCCGAAATGTCTCCATCCCAAGTAAAAGAGCGGCACATTCAGAACGAGCGTCGTTGCGGAAGGCGGAAGCTGGAAAATATAGTGCAGAAGCAGCGAGATGCCCGTTAGTCCGCCTTCCATAAGCTCATTGGGAATGACAAAATAATGCACCCCGAACGAAAAGATGGCGGTTCCGAATGCGATCGGCAAAAACTGCTTCAAATACGGCATTGTCTTATCTTTTAATGCCAGGGCCATGATTGTTTCCTCCTTCCCGGTCTTGCCACTAATCACCAATCCTATTGTAATGAAATTCGGGTCCGTTGTCATCCGGGTCCCCGCGGGAACATAGCTTTCCCTGCCACTCATAAGGAAAAACAGGCCGTTCGGTTCTTTGGCCTGTTTTTTTTTTGCATGGGAAGAAAAACCGTTAGTAAAATTCTTTTTTGCGATATTTACCCACAAATCCGGCCAATCCGAGCAGACCTATAAAGCCCAGCCAGTCCCAGTCGGGATCGTCCCTCCTTGCGGAGTCGGATACTTTGGAATCGAACTGCATCAGATTGACGTTATATGGTTTGGACGGAGGGTAATCGCCCGGCTTAGGAGTCGGATCCAGCGGAGGCTGGGGCAAACTGGTGCCTACGCCGCCGTTAGAATACTCAGACGGATCGGCCGTTCCGGTGGACCCGCTGATGCCGGACTTGACCGGCTGAGTTCCGTAGGATGAGGGCTGATTACCGGGATAACCGAGCGTTCCGGGTTCTCCCTTTATGCCCCGCTCAGCGGATTGCGCGATGCAGGTGCCGCATACGGATAAGAGCATCATTGCGCAGAGCGAAAAACTGTACAGCCGTTTCATCTGAATCCCGCCTTCTTGTATGACTTCGCTTGCTGCTTATCTTTGGTTTTCCCTGTAGTCTGAATGTCATACAAGGAAAGTGTTGTCCGAAAATCGAAAATTGCAATAAAAACGAGTCTATAATAAGATGTTGGTAAGATTTAAGTTAGGCTGGAAAGAAAGAGAGGCCCCTTTTTATGGCGGAACGTTCAATGAAGGATCTGCAGCAGGAAGTGGATACATACATATCGCAGTTTAAAGAAGGCTATTTCAGTCCTCTTGCCATGCTGGCCAGAATGTCCGAGGAAGTCGGGGAATTGGCCAGGGAAGTCAATCACCAGTTCGGGGAAAAGCCTAAAAAAGCAACCGAAGAAGAAAATTCGATAGAACTGGAGCTCGGTGACATTTTATTTATCACCATCTGCTTCGCCAATTCACTGGGGATTGATTTAACGGAAGCGCACGATAAAGTGATGAAGAAGTTCAACACCCGGGATGCGGACAGGTGGACGAAAATAAACACCGATTCCGACTAAACCTCATATGCTGTACCATCCCCGGCTCTTTTGCGGGCGGAAGGAGGATGGACGGATGGACGGGGAACACGAAATTCAGAAGGCTTACGAGGCTATTCTGAACAATGATTTTGAAGAAGCGATCACTTGGTTCGAAAAGGCGGTTTTATCGGAGCCAGGCAACGCTTCTTATCATTATAAGCTTTCGATTACGTACGCCAGGAGCGGAAAGCTCGCGAAAGCGATCGAGCATGCGGTCGACGCTTACGGACTGGAGCCCGAAAGCGAAGCTTATGAGTATCATCTCACTACACTGAAAGCCAAAGCACTGATTGCGGAAGCGGACAAGTGTCTGGACCAAAGCAAGGATAGGGAGCAGCTTAAAACCGCGATCGTTCTGCTGAAGCAGGCGGCTGCCCTGGATCCCCTCAGTGCCGAGGCCTGCTTGAAGCTTGCAGCCGCTTACGCGGGTGTAAGCGACTTTGATCTGGCCGTACATGCGGCCGAAGAGGCCATACGCCTTGAACCGCTGAATAAGGCAGCCGCGGAACTGCTGGATGAGTACCGCAGGAAGCTGCGCCAGTATTTGAAACCTTAAACACTGCACAAGATAAGAAAGGGCGGTATATGTGATGACTCAGGAAGTAATTAAAGTAGCGGTTGCCGGAGCAAGCGGACGGATGGGCCGTGAAGTAGTAAAAATGGTGCTCGGAGATTCTTCATTAAAGCTGGTGGCTGCCGTTGACCGGTCCTCCGGTCCGGTAGACGCGGCTTCTCTGGTGGGCCTTCCGGATTGCGGCGTAAAAATGTCCAACGATCTGGAACTGGCTATGGTTGAAGGCAAAGCGGACGTTCTGGTTGACTTCACCGGGCCTCAGAGCGCTTTCGCCAATACGGCGCTGGCTATCCGTCACGGCGTAAGACCGGTAATCGGAACGACGGGTTTTACGACACGGGATATCGAAGAGTTGGACAAACAATGCAAGGAGAAAAAAATCGGCGGACTGATCGCTCCCAATTTCTCCATCGGCGCTATTTTGATGATGAAATTCGCTTCCCAGGCGGCAAAATATTTTCCTCATCTGGAAATTATCGAATATCACGGGGACCAGAAGCTTGATGCTCCTTCGGGCACTTCCGTCAAAACAGCGGAACTGATCTCCAAAAACCGGGAAGAATTCCGGCAAGGTAATCCGAAGGAAGAGGAACAGCTTGAAGGAGCGCGCGGAGCTTATTATAACGGCTTCCGTATCCACAGTGTCCGGCTTCCGGGTGTTTTTGCCCAGCAGGAGGTTATTATGGGCGCATACGGAGAATCGCTTAAAATCCGTCATGATTCTTACGAGCGGGCGGCTTACATGCCAGGCGTCAATACGGCCGTGCATAAAGTGATGACTTATGAAGGCATGATCTACGGGTTCGAGCATTTTATCGACTGATTGGCTGAATTTCTCATTCCCGCATGCGGACTACCTACTATCCTTTTTTTTCATGCTCCTCTACGAAACATACATATCAGCAGGCCCCCTGAAGGCAGGGAAGGGAGAGTTTACAAGTGAGCTTAAATATTGCCTTAATCGCCCACGACCGCAAGAAAGACGAGATGGTCAATTTCGTAACCGCCTATGAAAAGGTGTTCGATGGGAACCGGCTTTTCGCAACCGGAACTACGGGACAACGGATTATGGAAAATACAAGTTTGACGATCCACCGGTTTATGTCAGGCCCCCTAGGCGGGGATCAGCAGATCGGTGCGATGGTAGCTCAAAACGAGATGGATCTCATTATTTTCCTCCGGGATCCTTTGATGGCCCAGCCTCATGAACCGGATATCATCGCTCTGCTCCGTTTATCCGACGTAATGGGCATCCCCGTCGCCACGAATATCGCTACCGCGGAGCTTCTTGTCCGCGCTCTGGACAGAGGGGATTTCGCGTGGCGGGAGCTTGTCCACAAGTACAAGCCGGGTGAAGCGTAATGCAGACCGTCGATATCCTTGTATTCGGAGCGCATGCGGATGATGCGGAGATCGGAATGGGCGGTACCATTCTGAAGCACACAAAAGCGGGTTATACCGTAGGCTTGTGCGATCTGACCCGGTCCGAAATGTCTTCGAACGGAACGCCTGAAAACCGGCTGGAAGAAGCGAACAAGGCCGCGGAAGCGATGGGGATTGTGCTCCGTTCCAATCTGGGCCTTCCCGACCGGGGCTTATCACCCGGCTCGAAGGATCAGATTGACGCGATAACGAAGGAAATCCGGCTGAGAAAACCGAAAATCGTGTTTGCGCCTTACTGGGAAGACCGTCATCCCGATCATATCGCGTGCTCGCATCTGGTCCAGGAAGCGGTTTTCAACGCCAAACTCAGACGGTATTTGCCTGAAACCGAAGCTTTTCAAGTCGATAGCCTTTTCTTTTATTTCATAAACGATACGGTTGACCCGGACATCGTTGTGGATGTTTCGGACACATACCCCGGCAAGAAAGAAGTGTTACAAGCTTACCGTTCCCAATTCACGCCTCCTCAGGTCGGGGAAGACATCGTGCTGACGCCTCTGAACCGGAATTACGTGGAACGCGTGGAAGCAAGAGACGCGCTGCTGGGACAGAAGCGGATGATGGCTTACGCGGAAGGATTTATGTCCAAGCTGCCCGTTGCACTTCAATACTTTCTGCCCAAGAAAGGAACCTGAGCATGAACGACAAGCTCAAAATCGGAATCACGTGCTACCCTACGCTGGGAGGTTCCGGAGTGGTTGCGACAGAACTCGGCAAGCTGCTCGCGGAAAAAGGCCACGAGGTCCACTTTATTACGCACAGCATGCCTTTCCGGCTGGGTAAATTTCATAGAAACATCTATTATCACGAGGTAGAGGTCAGCGATTATTACGTTTTCCGCTACCCTCCATACGATTTGTCCCTCGCGAGCAAGCTTGCGCAGGTCGCTCAGATGCAGAAGCTGGATCTTCTGCACGTTCATTACGCGATTCCTCATGCCGTTTGTGCGCTGCTGGCCAAGCAGATGGTAGGCCCGGATCTGAAAGTCGTTACGACCCTTCACGGGACGGATATTACGGTACTTGCCCAAGATCAGTCCATCAGCGATCTGATCCGGTACGCCATTAACGAGAGCGATGCGGTTACGGCCGTATCCAATGATCTCATCGCGGAAACGAGAGAAACGCTCGATATTTCCAGGGACATCGATTTGACCTATAATTTTGTGGACAAGCGGGTCTATTACCCGCGTGACGTGAAGTCGCTGCGGAAGGAATTCGCCCGGGACGACGAGAAAATTTTGCTGCATATTTCGAATTTCCGGCCGGTCAAAAGGGTCACGGACGTCGTCGATATTTTCAAGCGCGTCAGCGAAAAAATTCCGAGCCGCCTTCTTTTTGTAGGCGAAGGACCGGAGCTGTCCAAAGTGATTTCGTACGTGAAAGAACTGGGCCTTAGCGACCGGGTCAAATTTTGCGGCAAACAAGATGATGTGGCGCAGCTTATTTCCCTGGGTGACGTTATGCTTCTGCCTTCGGAAAAAGAAAGCTTCGGGCTTGTCGCTCTGGAAGCGATGGCCTGCGGCGTGCCGACAGTCGGTTCGATAGCGGGCGGCATTCCCGAACTCGTAACGCACGGGGAGACCGGCTTTCTGGCGGAAATCGGCGATACCGAGAAAATGGCGGAGTATGCGGTCGAGCTGCTCCGTGATCCGCAGGCGTACGAAAAAATGTCGGCCGCATGCCTGAACCGCGCCCGCACGACGTTCTGCAACGACTGGATCACGATGCAATACGAGGAAATTTATTACCGGGTTCTCGGAAAAGAACTGCCTCCGTCGCACCGGGTGGACAAACAAGCTTGCGCGGAAAGCTAAGCGTGTTCCGGTAACGGAAGGAAGAGTACATACCATGGAAGAGAAAAACCGGACCATGATCGAGGAAGGGCGCCGTGTGCTCGAGAAGCTGCGGTCCCGGCGGCATGAGGCTTATTTCGTCGGCGGGTTTGTCAGGGATTACGTCCTGGGACGGCCCGTAAAAGACGTGGATATCGCAACTTCGGCCAAACCCGAAGAAGTGATGGAAGCCTTCCCCAAGACGGTGCCTACAGGGCTTCAGCACGGCACGGTAACCGTTCTTACGGGGGCTTACAGTTTTGAAGTGACAACCTTCCGGAAGGAAACGGAATACGAGGGATTCCGCAGGCCGGCGGAGGTCGAATATATTACGGACTTGGAAGAAGATTTGAAAAGGCGCGACTTTACGATGAACGCCATGGCCATGGACGCGGATGGAAGCCTGATCGATCCGTTCGAAGGGCGGAGCGATATGGACAGAGGCGTTCTGAGATGCGTTGGGGAGGCGTCCGAGCGTTTCGGGGAGGACGCCTTGAGGATGCTGCGCTGCATCCGTTTCACGGCCGAATACGGCCTCTGCATCGAAGAGGCCACGTGGCAGGCTCTGCTGCGGCAGGCCCCTCTGCTGCGTCACATCGCGATGGAGCGCGTACGCGCGGAGCTCCAGCGCATGGTGGGCGGCGCGGACCCGGCCCGCGCCGCGGAACTGCTCCTCGCGAGCGGGCTGTGGCGGCACGCCAAGACTCCGCTCGCGCTGCCCTTCGCCGCATGGGGACATCCCCATGCGCGGGCGGTCATCGCCCATCTGTCCTCTGTCCCTGCGGAAGAGGACAGATGGGCGGTTTTGCTGCTGCTGATCGGTTCGCAGCAGCTTGACGCCGTCAGAGCGGAGCTGCGCGCTCTGACGTTCCCCGGCGAGGATATCGCGCGTTTGACGCGCATCCTCGCCATGCATGCGCTTCTTCAGCGTGATGATGCTGAAGAAGCGGCGGTACAGCCGCGGGCGGACGCTCCGGCGTCCGCGGTGGGTTGCGCAGCCGCGCGGTTTAAGCTTGCCGTGCTTGCTCACGGCAAGGAAGCGGCGCGCGGCTGGCTGCGCGCGGCGGGGCTGCTGAGCGCCGCGTGGCGGCAGCAGGCCGGCGCGGGAGCCGCTTCACCCGAGGGGAGCGAGCGTCCGGTGCAAGAAGCCCTGCCGTCCGCGAATGTCGTAGAGTCGGCCCCGGCGCTGAAAGGTGAGCCCCACGACCTTGCAGCTTCATCCGCGGGAACCGGACGCCCCGGGCAACAGGGCCTGCCGTCCGCGAATGCCGCGGAGTCGGCCCCGGCGCTGAAAGGTGAGCCCCACGACCTTGCAGCTTCACCCGCGGGAACCGGACGCCCCGGGCAAGAGGGCCTGCCGTCCGCGACTGCCGCGGAGTCGTGCTCTGCGCTGAAAGATGAGCCCCACGACCTTGCAGCTTCACCCGTGAAAACCGGACGTCCCGGGCAAGACGCTCCTCCATCCACAACTCCCGCTATACCTGACTCGGCGCCGCCTAGCCGCGCACCGGGCCCGGAAGAAGCTTCCGGGCACCTTTCCACGGATCCAGAAACAGATGCAGCGGCCGGTGAAGCAGGACTGGATAAGCTTTTCCGCTTTATGGCGGGCGAAGCTGTCCTTTACCTGGATAACGGTGAATCCTGGATACGCGAAATGCCGGTCCATGGGATTAAAGATCTCGCCGTCGGGGGTACCGATTTGATGGCGAGAAGCGGACAAAAAGCGGGACCCTGGATAGGCGAGACGCTGAATATGCTTCTGGAGCGGGTTGCCCTGGGTCTTTTGGAAAACACCAAAGAAATCTTAATGACGGAAGCTTTCCGTCCTACAGAAATGCGAGATGAATGATTCATGGCGGTACGCGAGCGAATTGTAGACTTGTTCCGGAGCAATCCGGGCGTATATTTGTCCGGCGAGCAAATCAGCCGGGAGTTGGGCTGCAGCCGGACAGCCGTCTGGAAACATATCGAAAGCCTCCGGCAGGACGGGTTTCAGTTCGAAGCCGTCACCCGGAAAGGCTACCGTCTGATTGATGAGCCGGACAAGCTCCAGGCAGCTCTTATCGACGAAGCTTTGCAGACCCGTCTCATGGGCAGGCATATCGAAGTCCGCGAAGCGGTAGATTCCACTATGAATGAAGCACACAGGCTTGTCGCGGAAGGTGCCGGAGAAGGAACGCTGATTTTTGCCGAAGAACAGACCTCAGGACGGGGCCGGATGGGCAGGCACTGGCACTCGCCGAAAGGGCAGGGTATCTGGATGAGCCTGATCCTGAAGCCGCGCGTACCGGTTTACTTCGTTCCGCAGCTTACCCTGCTTACCGCGGTAGCTCTTTGCAGGGCCATCCGCCGGGAGTGCGGCGTCGAAGTCGGGATCAAGTGGCCCAATGATCTTCTCGTTAAAGGCCGCAAAGTAAGCGGGATTCTGCTTGAAATGAGCGGGGAAGACGAACGGCTGAAATATGTGATCGTCGGTGTCGGCATTACGGCGAATCTGACGGAAACCGATTTCCCGGAAGAGTTGAAGCCGGTTGCCACTTCACTTGCCCTGGAAGCGGGCTCGCCCATCCGGCGGGAAGCGATGATTGCTGCTTTTCTGAATGAGCTGGAGCAGCTGTACGACCTGTATCTGGAAAGCGGATTCGCTCCGATCCGGATCATGTGGGAAGCGATGAGCGTCTCGCTGAATTGCCCCATCCGGGTCAAAACGAGCGAGGGAACGCTGGAAGGACGGGCGGATTCGCTCGATGACAGCGGGGCGCTGACCGTGCTTACAGACGACGGCCGAAAAGTTAAAATTTACAGCGGCGATGTCGAATTACGCTAAACCGTCTGTTCAAAAGAACAGGTTTTTGTTATACTGTCACCGTAAGGCGGTATCTTCGGAACTGCACTTATACGGTTAACGCTTTAGACAATTGCATAAAGTACGTTTGTGTGTTTTCTGATTCTGCTCTGAGCCTGAAGGACCGAGACAGAAGGATCATACGATTCACGATTCTTTGACTATGCGCCCTTTCAGTCTGTTTGCTGAAGGGTTTTTTTGATGCTTAGAACCCGGTCAAGGCTTGGACGGAAGCACGGTTTTATTTTTTCCACATTAAAAAAGAAAGCGTGGGATTGACATGGCGCAAGAGCGCAAACCGATGACGACTGTCAAGCTGCAAAAAATGAAAGCGAGCAAGGAGCCCATTTCGATGGTGACGGCCTACGACTATTTGACGGCCAAACTGGCGGACGAAGCGGGAGTAGACATGATTCTGGTGGGAGATTCCCTTGGAAATGTGATTCAAGGCCACGAGTCCACTCTGCCCGTCACGCTGGACGAAATGATTTATCATGCCAAAACGGTAACGCGTGCCGTGAAAACGGCTTTTGTCGTAACGGACCTGCCGTTCATGACGTATCACGGAAGCCTGGATACGACGCTGCAGAACGCGGGACGGATCATGCGCGAAGGGCTGTCCAAAGGCGTCAAGCTGGAGGGCGGCGCGGAAATCGCCCATGCGGTTAAAGCATTGACTCAGGCGGGTGTTCCCGTCGTCGGCCATCTCGGACTGACGCCTCAATCGGTTCACGTGCTCGGCGGGTACCGCGTACAGGGCAAAAATTCCGAGCAGGCCCGCAAACTGATGGAAGACGCCAAAGCGCTGGAAGAAGCGGGCGCAATCGCGATCGTACTGGAATTGGTAACGGAAGAACTGGCCGAATGGATCACAAGCAAGCTGTCCATCCCGACGATCGGTATCGGTGCTGGCGCTTCCTGTGACGGTCAGGTTCTCGTTTTTCACGATATGCTCGGTTACGAGCCGGATGCTCCGGCCAAAAAATTCGTAAAAGCTTATGCCCAGGTCGGTCTGGCCATACGCGAAGGGATCGGGCAGTATGTGGCGGAAGTGAAGGGCCGCAAGTTCCCCGCCGAACAGCACAGCTTTAAAGGAGACAACGAAGTTCTCCAGTATTTGTACGGAACGGCCGTTAAATAAACGGTTATCCTACCTTTAGTCCCGAAGGAGAGAGAGACGTTGGAAGTTATTCAAAGCATAGCCTTGCTTCGCAGTACGCTGGAACAGAAAAAATCCGAGATCGGGGCGGTTCTCAAAGCCCCGGTCGGCTTTGTGCCTACGATGGGTTACCTTCACGAAGGGCATTTGAGTCTGATAAAAGCGGCCCGCGAAGCGAGCGAAATCGTCGTGCTCAGCATTTTCGTCAACCCGCTTCAGTTTGGTCCAACCGAAGATCTGGACCGTTATCCGCGGGATACGGAGCGGGACCTGAAGCTGGCGGAAGAAGCCGGCGTGGACATCGTGTTTCTGCCTCAGGTCGAAGAAATGTACCCGGGACCGGTCAAAACGACCGTTTCCGTATCGGGCATCACTTCGGTACTCTGCGGCGCTTCCCGTCCCGTGCACTTCGACGGGGTGACAACGGTCGTGGCCAAGCTGTTCAATATCGTTCAGCCCGATAAAGCTTTCTTCGGACTTAAGGATGCGCAGCAGGTTGCCGTCGTTTCGCAAATGGTCCAGGACTTGAACATGAACGTGGACATTGTGGCATGCCCCATTCTGCGCGAAGAAGACGGGCTTGCGATGAGCTCCCGGAACGTATTCCTCAGCAGGGACGAACGCGAGCAGGCACTCGTTCTGAGCCGCTCTTTGCGATCTGCCGAAGCCTGGGCGCGGAAGCACGCTTCTTTCCGGGCGGAAGATCTCCGCGGCGCCGTAAAGGCCGTCATCGAAGAAGCTCCTCTCGCCGAAATCGATTACGTAGAGGTTTTGACGTACCCGCAGCTGGAGCGTCCGGAAGCGGTAAAAGCAGGGGAACCCTCACAGCTTATCGTCGCGCTGGCGGTCAAATTCGGCGCCACGCGGCTTATCGACAACACTATTTTAACCCTGGGGAAGTGATCGCATGTTCAGAACCATGATGAAAGCCAAAATTCACCGTGCGACGGTGACCGAGGCGAATCTTAATTATATCGGAAGCATTACGATCGACGAGGATCTGCTGGATCAGGTGGATATGCTGCCCAACGAGAAGGTCCAGATCGTGAACAACAACAACGGGGCCCGCCTGGAAACGTATATTATACCGGGTCCGCGCGGAACGGGTGTTATCTGCCTTAACGGTGCCGCGGCGCGGCTCGTGCAGACGGGAGACACGGTTATCATCATTTCTTACGCGATGATGACGGAAGAAGAGGCGCGGCGCCACAAGCCGACCGTAGCGATCATGGGAGAGAACAATAAAGTGGCCCAACTGTTAAAAGAGGAAATGCATGCAACCGTACTGTAACGTCTGGCACCCTTAAAGAACTTGTATGAAAACACCTCCGGCAACGCAGAATGAGTGTACGACAGCAAAGCCGAAGGTGGGGGATGCGCAGTGTTCAAACATTTGTTCGCCACGATGAATGAAGTGTTGGATGAAATTCTGCTTCAGTTGCCGAATGCGAAAGGCGCGTTAAAAGCGGAGCTTGAAGATGAGCTTGCAGCCCTGAAGGCCATTAGTGACGATTGTATCGAGCACTGGCTCCTCTTTGAGGAGAAGCTTGGAAAAACCCTGTCCGTCGAAAACGCGTCCGTCCCGTCTATGTCAGCCCCTGTACCCGATCCGCAGAAGCAGCCCGACTTGCCGCTGTCTGCCGAAGCCGATCAGCCTAACCAGGCCGAGGGGAGGGAAGCGGCGGAGTTTGTCCGCGGACAGGGATTTTATATGCTTTTTATGTATGAGCAGGCGACCCGGGAATTCGAGGCTCTGCTTGCGCGAGAACCGGACTTTTTACTTGCGAGAGCTTATCTCGCCATGGGTTATCTGCGCCAGGGAGACACGGCGGAAGCCGCCCGGCACTTCACCCTTCTTTTGGCACTTACCGAAAATAAACAGATGAAAGCCATCTCTTACAACGCGATGGGCTGCATCCAATTTCAGAACCGGAATCTGGAACAGGCGCTTGAGTATTTCAAAAAAGCTTACCATGCCGATCCGGATTGTCTGGAGCTTTTTTCCGCATCGAACGAATAAGAAGAAATAAGAACGGATGATCTCTTTATTTGCGGAATCGACAAACTAACTTCCCCTCTGGACCTCTAAATGTGGTATGCTTAGGATAGAAGCTGGAGAAAGGAAGAAGGCTTGAACTTATGAAATTTGCGGTTTTGGATTTTGAAACGACTGGAACGGGCCCGGCTGACGATATTATTCAAGTCGGTCTCGTTATTATAGATGATATGGAAGTAACCGACAGGTATACTTCCCTGGTAAATCCGGGGATCAGTATACCTTCTTCGATTACGGAGCTTACGGGCATTACCGACGAAATGGTGGAGCATGCCCCGAAGCTCGATGATATTATGGCGGAGATGTATCCGCTGCTCTTTGACTGCGTGCTCGTGGCTCACCACGCTTCTTTCGATCTCGGTTTCCTGCAGCGGGCTCTGCGTAAAACGGGCTATCCCGATTTTACCGGACGCGTCCTGGACACGATAGACATGCTGAGAATCGTGTTTCCGTCTCTTCCGACTTATCAGCTCGGCATGGTGGCTTCGGCCTTCGGCATCGAGCATGAGCGGCCCCATCAGGCGGACAGCGATGCGGACGTTACGGCGGAGATCTGGACGATGAGCCTGGACAGGCTGCTTTCCCTGCCTTTGCTAACGGTTCAGCGGCTGGCGCAGATCCTGCCCGCCGAGACGAGCGACCTCGGCTGGTTTATGTCGGAAATCGCCGGGTTCAAGGAACAGCAGACACCTTTGGATACATCGGTTCATCAGTATTACCGCCAGTTCGCACTGAACGTGCAGGACTGGGGGGACGAAGACCCGGTACGCGACGAGAACGATGTGCTGGAACTGAGCGACTCTTTTGAAGACGTTTACGAGCAGGTAAAAGAAGCTTTGAAAGCGAAGTTCGAGCATTTCGAAAGCCGGGAAGCCCAGGAGATCATGATTCACGAAATTGAGGAAGCTTTCCAGAATGACCGGCACCTCATGATCGAAGCCGGTACGGGCACGGGCAAATCGCTCGGCTACTTGATTCCGTCCCTCTATTACGGAATTAAGCACGACGAGAAGGTGGTGGTCAGCACGCACACCATCAATTTGCAGGAACAGCTGCGGGAGCGGGACATCCCGCTGCTTCACGAAATTTTTCCGGTAAATTTCAAAGCGTCCGTCCTCAAAGGCCGCAGCCATTATCTGTGCCTCCGCAAGTTCGAGAACCGCATCTCCATGCAGGAGTTCGACACGGGCAAGGAGGATGCCATAACGGCCGCACAGATGGTCGTTTGGCTGAGTCAGACGCAGACGGGCGACGAAGAGGAGCTGCATTTCGGCAACAAGGGCGCCGCTTTCTGGCATACCGTTTCGAGCGATGCGGAGTCATGTCAGAACCGGCATTGCCCGTGGTTCAAAAAGTGCTTTTATCACCGTGCGCGCCATGACGCCAACAATTCGGACGTTGTCATTACGAACCACTCGCTGCTGTTTACGGATATGAAGGCCGAGAACCGGGTGCTGCCGGCTTATAAGCACCTCGTCCTGGATGAGGCACACCATTTCGAAGAAGTGGCCAGCAAGCATTTGGGCAAGGAGCTTCATTATCTGGGACTGACCAATCAGCTTCTCTGGCTGTTCAAAGACAGCCGGAACGGGCAGCTGCCGGCCCTTCGGACGAAGCTTCAGCGCTATGACGACGACTACCGCGCGGCTACCTGGATGAACGGCATCGACAACCTTTTCCCGAAAACGCTGCTGATCAAGGAAGCTTGGGATTTACTCTGTGAAAAGTTTTACGAGCTGCTCCAGACGAATTCCGAGCCCGGTCAGATCGATCCCGGTTCCCTGGTGATGCGTTTGAAGAAAGAATCGCTCCCGCCGAACTGGAGCGATTTCACGGATCTAGAAGAGATATTGGAACAGCACATCCAGGATGTGTACAAATCCGTCGATTCGCTCGCTCAGGATTTGAAGGAAGTTCAGGAAGAATACGATGTCCAAAGCTTCGTAACCGATCTCGGCGGGGTTGCGAAGGAACTGCAGGCTGCCAAGGAAACGCTCCGCTTCTTTATGAAAATGGCGGACGACAACTTTGTGTACTGGGTGGAAGCGGGGACGTACAACAAAAGCCGTTCGATCAATCTGATCTCCGTGCCGATGGATGTCAGTCCCCTGATCCGCGAACATTTCTTTGACAACAAGGAGAGCGTAATTCTCACCTCGGCCACCCTGTCGGTCAACAAATCGTTCCAGTATTCGGCGGACCAGCTAGGGCTGAAACTGCCCGCTGAGGAAGAGGAGAATCCGAAGCTGAAGACCGTCCAGCTTCCGTCCCCGTTCCAGTACCGGCAGCAGGCGCTTGTCTGCATTCCGCGGGATTTCCCGATGTTAAAGGGCCGCAGCGGCGAGGAGGAGTTCCTCAAAGCGCTGACGGAGTCGCTGACGGATGTGGCCGTGGCCACGCGGGGAAGGATGCTCGTTCTGTTCACTTCGAACCGGATGCTGAAGCAGGCCCACGCGGTTCTGAAAGAAAATCTCCGTCCGCAGGGGATTCATGTGCTCGGTCAAGGGGTGGACACCGGCAACCGCAGCAAGCTGACCCGGCTCTTCCAAGAGCATAAAGCGTGCGTTCTGCTCGGCACAAGCTCGTTCTGGGAAGGGGTGGACATTCCCGGAGAAGCTCTGACCTGTCTGGCGATCGTACGGCTGCCTTTCCAGCCTCCGAATCATCCGCTGGTCGAAGCGAAGAGCGAAAACCTGAAAAAACGGAATCAGAACCCGTTCATGAAGCTGTCGGTGCCTCAGGCTGTCATCCGGTTCAAGCAGGGGTTCGGCCGGCTCGTACGCAGAGCTTCGGATAAAGGCATTGTGCTGATCTACGATACGCGTGTCATCGAGACGCAGTACGGCAAGCACTTTCTCTACTCTCTGCCGGGGCCGAAGATTGAACATATGCCTGTAGAGCGCATCGTACCGAGAATTCAGGAATGGATGGGAGAGAACACGCTTGAAGTCACCTAAAATATCCGAGGCAGTCGTAAAACGTCTGCCGATCTATCTGCGTTTTCTTAACGAACTGTCGAAGAAAAACGTATTAACGGTTTCGTCCCAGGATCTGGGGCAGAAGCTGAATCTGAATCCTGCCCAAATCCGCAAAGATTTGGCTTACTTCGGTGAATTCGGAAAGAAGGGGATCGGCTACGATGTAACCTATCTTATCGAGAAGATCCGCCAGATTCTGAAGCTTGACCGCCAAATACCGGTTGCCCTCGTGGGAGCCGGTAACCTGGGCCGGGCGCTGTGCAACTATAACATTTATTTGCGCGATCAGATGAAAATAACGGCGATTTTCGATTCGTCGCCGGACAAGATCGGCCAGGTCATCAATAACATGAGCGTTCTGCCCATGGAGCATCTGGCCGATGTTATCCGGGATTCCAGCATTCGAATCGGCATCATAACCGTTCCGGCGCCGGAAGCGCAGAATGTCGCCAACCAGTTCGTGAAGGCGGGCATCGAAGCGATTCTGAATTTTGCTCCGTCCATTTTGAAAGTGCCGGAAGAAATCCGTGTGCATCATGCGGACTTTACCGCAGAGCTCCAGAGCCTGGCCTATTACCTTCCTGAATAAACAAGTGAGGGTATTTAGTCTTAAAAACCAGAAAAACCGCTATATGGGCCGGTTGGGCCGTATGGCGGTTTTTTAATGGAATTCACATTCATTTTTATACGAAGAACTTAAACAGCACGGTGTAGATCACATAAGACAGAATGATGCTGATCGGAATCGTAATGATCCAGGTTACGATCATGCGCGTTACGGTACCCCATTTCACCTCATGAAACCGGAGTACGGAACCGGAACCGATGATGGCGGAGGAAATTACGTGAGTGGTCGAAAGCGGCATCCCCATATGCGTGGAAGTCTGAATCACGATGGAGGAAGTCAAATCCGAAGCGAATCCGTTGATCGGCTCGATTTTGATCAAGTTTTTGGAGATCGTCTTGATGATCTTCCAGCCTCCGATCGAGGTACCGAGACCCATTGCGGTCGCAGCCGCGATTTTTACCCATAAGGGCACGTCCATGGTTGTCTGGGCTCCGGCAGCGACGAGTCCGAACACGATAATGCCCATCGCTTTCTGTGCGTCATTTCCCCCGTGGGAGAAGGACAGCAGCCAGGCGGACAGGATCTGGAAGAACTTGAACACGCGGTTCAGCTTCGAGCGGGACTTGTTGCCCGTCAGAATAACCAGGTATTTAATGATCGTCATGATGATATAGCCGGCTATAAACGCGACAATCGGTGAAAGCACCAGAATCAGTACGATCTTGCCGAGACCGCCCCATTTGACGAAGTCGGCTCCCGCCCCGGCCAGCACGGCACCGACAATGGATCCGATGAGCGTATGGGAGGAAGAGGAGGGAATGGCATAATACCAGGTAACCAGGTTCCAGATAATGGCGGAAAGCAGGGCCGCGATGACGATAAATTCACCGTGGTTGATCTTGGACGGATCCGCGATCCCGCTGCCGATCGTCTTGGCCACTTCCGAAGAATACAGGGCGCCGACGAAGTTCAGACATGCGGCGGATATAATGGCCACTTTGGGACTCATTGCGCGCGTAGAGATCGAAGTCGCTACCGCATTCGCCGTATCGTGGAAACCGTTAATGAAATCAAAAGCAAGGGCGAGAAAAACGATCGCAATCAAGGTAATAAGAACTGTTGTCGTCATGAAATCCTCCTAAACTGCTGGGCTTACGAGTAGCGCAGCACGACGCTTTCCAAGATGTTGGCAACGTCTTCACATGCATCGGTGGTCTGTTCGAGACGTTCATAAAGTTCTTTGAGTTTGAAATCTTCGTAAGGATCGCGTTTGGTAATGAAAATTTCGCGGATGCCTTCGCGCATCAGGCGGTCGGCTTCGTTTTCAAGCGCATTGATTTCTACCGTATGTTGAGGGATCTGCATGTACTTCTTTTTGGAAAGAAGCTTGAAAGCATCGAGCATATGTTGGCAGCTGGACACGATCACGGCGGAGAATTCCTGCATAACCTTGTCCGTCTGGCTGATGTTGAGATAATCAAAACGTGCCGCAGTCGCTTCAATGCCGTCCAGTACGTCGTCGAGCTTGGAAGCCAGCTCCATAATATCTTCACGGTCAAGCGGAGTGATAAAGACTTTGTTCAGCTCTTTAAAGATTTCGTGGGTGATCTGATCGCCCTTGCTCTCGATGTCTTTGATCATCTGGAAAAAATTTTCCGGAATTTTATCTCCCATCATCGCGTTTCTGAACATCTGGGATGCATGGAGTGTGTTTTCTGCCGCCCGAATGAGCAGGTTTAAAAAATCGACGTCTCCTCTTTTACTGCTAAAAAGCGATGCCATTACGGTTCCTCCTAGTGATTCGATTGTAAAGATTCCGTGAAGTTAAGTTTAATGTATGTAGAATTTTGTAGCTTAAACTCACAAACTTAAAAATATCATAACATTTCCCCAGAAAGCAATCACTGGTTGAGCGTTTTTTCAATTGTTTGCTCGGCTTGATTTTAAACAGGTGACGTTGTACATTGAAAAGATAAGAATAACTGCCGATTTCGGCACTTTATACGGAATGAGGGCTATCCCATGAAAAAAACGATTATCATAAACGGCTTGTTCGTAACGGGGGACGCAGCCGCGCCCGTCATCGAAGGCTGTATGGTTATGGAAGGAAATCAGCTTACATATATAGGAAAGGATGCGCCGCATCCGCTTGAAACTTACGATGAAGTCATCCGCGGGGACCGCAAGCTTTACATGCCCGGTCTCGTCAATACGCACGGCCATGCGGCGATGACACTGCTGCGCGGCTACGGAGACGATCTTGCCCTCCAGGTTTGGCTGGAGGAGAAAATGTGGCCGATGGAAGGCAGGTTCACGGCGCAGGACGTGCGCTACGGAACGCTTCTGGCCATCCTCGAAATGATCAAGGGCGGAACGACGACATTTGTCGACATGTACGATCATATGAACGAAGTGGCCCAGGCGGTTTCCGACTCCGGTATGCGGGCACGCCTGACGCGCGGTGTCATCGGACTTTGTCCGGCCGACGTTCAGGAATCCAAGCTCCGGGAAGCCGTCGCTTTCGCCAAGGACTGGAACGGCGCCGCGAACGGCCGCATTACGACGATGATGGCTCCCCACGCTCCTTACACATGTCCGCCGGATTACATTGAACGATTTGTCCAAGCCGCACACGATCTGGACCTGCCTATTCATACCCATATGTCCGAGACGCTGAAAGAAGTGGAAGCCAACGCGGAGCAGTATGGCGCACGGCCAGTCGAGCATCTGGAAAAGCTGGGCGTTTTCACACGGCCGACACTCGTGGCGCACGGCGTTCACCTGACGGACGAAGAAATCGCCGTTCTTGCCAAGTATAACGTCGGGGTTTCGCACAACCCGGGGAGCAACCTTAAGCTTGCGAGCGGTGTCGCCCGTGTGCCTGAGCTGCTTAAAGCCGGCATAAACGTGTCACTGGGCACGGACGGAGCGGCCAGCAACAACAACCTCGACATGTTCGAGGAAATGCGTCTTGCCGCGCTGATCCACAAAGGCGTATCCGGCGATCCGATTGCCGTGCCGGCGGCCGCAGCTTTAAGCATGGGCACGTCGATGGGCGCGCGCTCCATCTGGCTTGACGATATCGGTACACTCCAGCCTGGAATGAAAGCCGACTTTATCGCGCTCGATATCGACCAGCCTCATTTTCTGCCTCGCACGGATTATGTTTCCCATATCGTCTATTCGGCATCCGCCCATGATGTGGTAGATGTGTGCGTGGACGGCAGCTGGATCGTACGGGGCCGCGAATGCCTGACGCTTGACGAAGAGAAAATCAAACGGGAATTCGAGTCGTGCTTTGCCCGTTTGACGAGCAGCTAGTCTTCGGCGGAAGGAAGGAGGGAACGGAATGTTTAAAAAAGCGATTTGGATCGGACTGTTTGTCGTGCTGACTTCGGGGTTCGGCATAAACCGTTTTTACGTAAACGTGCAGGCGACCCACTGGGAATCGAATTCCGAGGCTGTTCAGGCGGCTTATGAGAAAACGACGATGACCAAGGCAAACCGGGTCGAGGCTTTTCACGGAGCCTGCTCCTATGAAGTCGTGTATGGGGAAGACAAGCTCGGCAACGGGCTGATCGTCTGGGTGCCGCTCAAGCAGGACGGGACGGGTCTGGCCGTAGATGAAATTCATACGGAAATGACGGCCGAGAACATTACGGAAGAAGCCGTGCGCGGCATTATGGCGAAGAAAAACCCCAAGCTGGATATTCTGCGCGTCAACGCGGGGGAATTCAAGGGGAAGTATGTCTGGGAAGTCTTTTATAAAGACGAGCAGGACCGGGCGTTCTACGATTATTACAATTTAAAAACGGGTGCTCTCGAAGATACATTTAAGCTCAGCCTTCAATAGGGTGAGCTTTCTCTCATTTCGTTAATTTGTCAAAGACTCCACCGTTTTCTTTGCCCACGGGTTACGGACTGTGATATACTATTCGTATAGCATTTGCTAAATACGAGTGATATAGAAAGGGGGACGTAAGTTGCGTAAAATACGTCTCTTGCCCGTCCTGTTAAGTGTCGTCATCACCGCTTTTTTCCTCTTTGGCGGCTGGTTCGCTTATCAGACCTACGCCATTGGAAAACCGCTAGGCAATATCGTGAAAGAAACACCGGGGGTTGAGCAATCCCAGGTCACATATAATGACAGAGAAGTTTCGATCCGTCTGTCCCTCAAACCTGATACAAGCTTAAGAGAAGTGTACGGCCGCATTACAAAAGAAGGAGCCTCTACAATCGGTTCCCGGGACGTGAAACTGTCGGTCAATACAAAAGAATCTCCGGATCTCGATAAATGGTGGGCGCAGGCGCTGTTCGATGTCGCCCAGGCGATGGAAACCCGTCACTATGCCGATATACCAACGGCACTGGAAAAGCACAAAACGGACAAAGACAGCAGTTTGGTGGTCAAAACCGAAATGGATGAGCAGAACGTTTACGTTCATCTGCAAAAAGGGGATCAGCACAAATACGTGGTGCTGCCGCGAAATGCCGAAAAAGTTGGGGTGTTTAAATGAGCAAATACGGAAAAGAGATAGCGATTGGCGCCGCTCCGGTACTTTTCATTTTTCTTGCTTTTATTAAAGTCAACATTATCCCTTTACTGTTTACAGCCGCCCTTATTACAGCCGTTCTTTATATGATGAAAAGCCGCGGGGGTTCCGGCATCGGAATCGGCGCGGGAGCCGGTACGCGCGGCAAATCGCGTCAGCCTTCCTACCTCAGCTTCGATCAGATCGGCGGTCAGGAACGCGCGAAGAAAGAGCTCGTCGAAGCGCTTGATTTTCTCGTGAAACAGGAAGAAACGAAAAAGCTCGGCATCCGCCCTCTTAAAGGCATCCTGCTGACCGGTCCTCCGGGAACGGGTAAAACGCTGATGGCCAAAGCGGCCGCTCACCATACGAATTCCGTATACCTTGCTGCTTCCGGCAGTGAATTTGTGGAAATGTATGTCGGTGTAGGGGCTTCGCGGATCCGTACCTTATTCCAGGAAGCGAGAACGAAAGCACAGAAGGAAAACAAACAAAACGCCGTCATTTTTATCGATGAAATCGACGTGATCGGGGGCAAACGCGACGGTGGGCAGCAGCGCGAGTACGATCAGACGCTGAACCAGCTCCTGACCGAAATGGACGGCATTCATACAAATACGACTCCGCGCATTCTCATTATTGCGGCGACTAACCGCAAAGAAATGCTGGACTCGGCTCTGCTCCGTCCGGGACGGTTTGACCGTCACATCGATGTCGAGCTGCCGGACAAGAAGGGGCGCCTGTCCATTCTCAAGATTCATGCCCAGAACAAGCCGCTGGATGAAGCGGCGGATCTGGAGAAAATCGCGGAGCAGACCTTCGGATTTTCCGGTGCGCAGCTTGAGAGCGTGCTGAACGAAGCGGCCATTTACGCCTTGCGCGGCCAGCAGGATGCGGTTATGCAGAAAGATCTGCTTTCGGCTATCGATAAAGTGATGATGGGCGAGCAGACGGACCGTGAAGCGACCCAGGAAGAGAAAATCCGCGTCGCCTATCACGAACTCGGCCATGCCATTATTGCTGAGCTGGTGCGTCCGGATTCCGTCGCCCAGGTTTCCCTGCGGCCCCGCGGCAAAGCGCTCGGTTATGTGCGCCATAACCCGCCGCAGGATCAGTATTTGTACTCCAAGGAAGCGATCGAAGATCAAATTATGATCGCGCTGGCCGGTGCCGCTGCGGAAGAGATTATTTACGGCGGCCGGAGCACGGGATCAAGCAACGACTTCGAAAAGTCTATCGATATGGTCCGCACGATGATTTCTTCGGGCCTGACGTCTCTGGGCATCGTCGACCTGAAAATGGTTCCGCAGCAGAAGCTGATGGAAGTGAACAACGCCATCCTCGATGATTTGATGGCTCGTACAAAAGAGCTTCTGACGAAGCACCGGATCGTATTCGAGCAATCGCTGGATATCCTGCTTAAGGAAGAGGTCATTTCCGGTCAGCAGTTCCGTGATCTTCTTGAAGGAAGCAAAAGACATCTGGAGCCGGTATTGGCTTAAGTTTACGAATAATCGCATACAAATAAGAACCAGTTTTGGCTGTATATCAGCCGGGCTGGTTTTTTTTTGATTTTGAGAGGGAGTATTTAATAAAATTGAAAATAATTTCTAATAGCGATAAGGTACTCTATAGTAAATTAAATATGGAAAATACTAGAGATCCTATTGGTTTTTAGTGTATAGCATTGAATAAGCACATTTTTCAGTGAAGGAAGATAACCGGATGCCTAAAATGAATTCATCGTCCATTTTATTATTACTTGTTTTTGTTTGCATTGGTTTTTTTACGAGTATGGCTGTTTCGTACCTGGACAAGTACAAGCTTGTTGAAAAAATTAGTCAAAACTATGTCGGTGACGAGGCCATTTTTTTTAGATTTGAACGAATAAGCTTCGCAGATAAAACTTCCTTGCGAAATACGTTAAAGCAGGGAGATATCCTTTACAAAAAAATCGATCCTGAAATTAAGGAAATTTTATATAAGGGAACGATTAGTCCTTTTCCTATGATCGAAGGTCATTCCTTTAGTGAAAACAAGCCGGGTAAAAATATTGCGATCGTGGGTAGAGAGATTCGTAAAAAAATGGGTGAAAAAGAACCCCATATGTATAACGGACTCTCTCACGAGATCATAGGAGTTACGGGGATGGAGAAGCCAAGTAAATTGGACCGTATGGTTTTTTTACAAACGGATAATGCCCAGGCAGACACTAAAGGAATATGGATTCTGGATGGCAATAAGAATCTCGAAGAAACCTTTCAAAACATTCAGCGTTTCTCGGAACAAAATGGGGGCAGTGTCAAAAAAGTAGATGTACCGGGAGAAGGACTCCGGCGATTTTTTCAGAACGAGCCCATTTTTAAAATGATTGATTCTCTTGTAGTTTTAAGTTTTATAACATGTGCTTCAGCCCTCACGGTCTATTGGGTAGAACAAAGAAAACAAATGATCGCTATACAAAAATTGTGCGGATTTTCGACACGATTAATATTTTGGGATTCCTTCAAGCGCTATTTGGCTGTCTCCGTATTATCTTATACAGGGGGCAGCATGATCGGCATTATTGTACTTCCGCAATCTTCTTACTCTCCAGCAAATTTGCTTGCTCAATACGGAAGTACGCTTTTGGTTGGGATCGTAGTCTGCTTAATACCCTTGACTTTCATGATGAAACGATCAACGGACCGAGCTGTAAGGAGGGTCCAATAATGATAGTCTCAGAAGCAATTAGAAGTTTAAAAAATTGGAGGTTTTTCAGCATTCTTATCGTAATCCAATTTACAATTTCCTTTATAGTGCTGAATGCCATATGGACAAACTTGGGTGTTATGAAAAAAAGCGAACAACATTATGCTACACAATTACAAGAGAAACCAAGATATGAATTGTCGGATAAGCTGAAAGGCGAAGAGGAAAGATCCTTTCTGGGACGAGAAGGAGTGCTTGAAGATTTAAAAGGATTTTATAAAGACCTTACTCAACAAAAGGAGTTTACCTTTTTGGAACGCATCCTGCAGCCTGTTTATGTCGCCAATTTTAGAGGTTCGGAGAAGTTTACTAGTGGCTATGAAGATGGAAGAGAGCCTACCTACTACCAATCCAATGATCTGAATTTAACATTTGTCAAAGCGGCTGCAGTCAATGAACAGACATGGAAAGAATTTTCTTTCCGCACAAGTGAGGGCAGAGCCTTTGATAAAAGTGATTTTAGTGTATCCAATCAGGGAATCCTTCCTGCTGTCTTAGGTTACGAGTATCAAGATGTTTATAAAATCGGAGATCATCTTCAAATTCAGTATTATTTTAAAAATTTTACGATGGAAATAGTCGGGTTTTTGGAAAAGAACTCCGTTATGCCTGCAAGAGGACAAGGAGAACTGCTTTATTTAGACCGTTATATTGTGCTGCCATCCGTAGTGGTCAATGAACCGCCGGTAACGGAAGAAGATTATACGTTCCAAAAAACCAGTAATTTAACTAAATTAAGCGGCACTGTTCAGTTAGAGAACGGGTACACTCTTGCAAGCTTTGCAGCCAATTTTGAAGAACTGCGACAGCGCTATCAGATGTTTGATTTCGATATTTGGAATTCTTCTCCTTGGGAACTGAAAATATTAAAATTTACCGCGGGGGAAAATATCGGACACATGCTGACTATTGGCCTGCTGATGGCGGGCTTCGCCGTGCTGACGCTTTCGGTTATCATGTCCAGCAAGATCCGGCGTAACCGGAGCCAATACGGTGTTCACTTGCTGTGCGGAGGGAGTATGCGGCATATTACGGGGTTTGTTTTATTGGAAAACCTCCTTATTTTTGCGACTGCCCATCTTTTGGCTTTTCTGATTACTCTACTCTTGTTTGGTGACAAGATCACTTACAGTCCAATTTGGATAGGTTTAAGCCTAGTGCTGCTGCTGACAAGCAGTATACAGCCCCTAGTTCATTTAAGACGATTAAACGTGGATACGATGCTAAGGAGGAAGGATTGATGCCGGACATTCAACTTAAAGACGCCTGTAAAACTTACGGAAGCGGAGAAGCGGCCGTCCGAGCGCTTCACCATCTATCTCTTGAGATTAAACATGGTGAGATGGTGGCTATCATGGGTAGAAGCGGGTCGGGGAAATCGACGCTTTTGAACGTCATGGGAGGACTAACCTCCCTGGATAGCGGCGAGTATTGTTTTAATGGGGAGAATGTAAATGGAAAAAAGGAAGCGGAGCTAAGCCGCTTCAGACGAAATCATATCGGGTTTATCGTACAGCACTTCGCGCTTCTACAGGACCGGACGGTTTTTGAAAATGTTATGCTGCCTTTAAAATACAATAAAATGTCCAAAGCTTTTATGACGGAGAAAGTTCATCAGGTGTTAAAGTCGGTAGGTATCTTTGAACTAAGAAACCGTTACCCTTCCGAATGCTCGGGAGGACAATGTCAAAGGACGGCAATTGCCCGGGCAATAGTTAACGATGCGGATGTCATTTTAGCCGACGAGCCTACAGGTTCGTTAGACGAAAAAACGGAGGCATCTATCATGGCATTGTTTCATACTCTTCACCAACAGGGAAAAACCATTGTGATGGTAACCCACGACCGGTCGATAGCCGAGCAGTGTCAACGGATTTTTCATATCAGTGAAGAATAAATGCTTCACGAATCACATCTTTTCGTTTAACAAACGTTCGATTTATACTCTAAAAACACGTCCGCTGTATTCGTTTGCGGAGGTGTTTTTTCATTTAGTTAAGCATTTGCAAACTTCCACATTTCCACTATTTCTAAACGGGTAAGAATCCGTATAATGAAGCGTGGTTGTCTGTGTTCTTTTTCACAGTGTGCGAAAGTTGTCGAAATACGGCAGTTGCTTTTGAAAGTTTTGTGTATACTAATGAAAAAGGCATGAAAACGGTGTATGATGGACTTGAAAAGAGATATAAATCGACACCCCTAGATTAACGGATGAAGAGGAGAATAGGGATGCAATATAAAAAGATAGGTGTTATCGGTGGAGGAACGATGGGGCAGGGGATAGCCGAGATGTTGGCGGCTAAAGGCCTTGAGGTTGTCCTGGTGGAGAAAGATAACGAACGAATGGAACATTCTTGGGCCATGATTGAGCTGAGTCTGGATAAACAGCTGGAGAAATGGGCTATTACCGGTGCGGAGAAGAAGCTGATTCTTTCTCGCATTCATAAAACGACCGATCTGAAAGAGCTCCCTTCCTGCCATATGGTGATTGAGACGATTTCCGAGGATCTGGATCTTAAGAAAAGCTTATTCCGGAAGCTTGACGAAATTTGCGGCCCGGACCTGATTCTGGCTTCCAATACGTCCACGCTCAGTCTTACGGAATTGGGCGCATCCACGAAGCATCCGGAGCGGGTGATCGGTCTTCATTTTATTCATCCGGTTGCTAAAATCGACCTTGTCGAAATTATCCGCGGTTTGAAAACCTCGGAAGATACGTACATGCTGACACGCCGCTTCGTGGAAGACGTGATTCAGAAAACGGCGATAAAAGTGTACGAGTCGCCCGGCTTTGTCACGTCCCGGCTTATCTGCCTGCTCATTAACGAAGCGGTTCATACGCTTGCGGAGCGAGTGGCTTCGGCGGAAGATATCGATCTGGCGATGCGTAAAGGCTACGAGTTCCGGCACGGACCGCTTGAGATGGCGGACCGGTTCGGACTGGACTCGGTGCTGGCCGCGCTGGACCGGATGTTCCGCGAATTCGGCGAATTGAAATACCGGCCTTCCTTCCTGCTGAAGCAGATGGTGCATGCCGGACATTTGGGCGTTAAAACCGGGGAAGGATTTTTCCGGTACGATAAGGAAGGTGACAGAATGTGAATATTCTCGTCATTAATGCAGGAAGCTCGTCGGTAAAATATCAGCTGTACAATATGAAGGATGAGTCCGTGCTCGCTAAAGGCCGCGTTGAGCGGATCGGGCTGGACTCGGCCATTCTTACCCACGAGCCGGAAGGAAAGATCGAGGTCCGTGAGGTCAGCGAAATTCTGGAGCATACGACGGCAATCAAAAAGGTGCTGGATATGCTCGTTCATAAAGAGCATGGGGTTTTAGAGTCGGTGAATGAAATCGATGCGGTGGGTCACCGTATCGTGCATGGCGGGGAAGCGTTTTCTTCCTCGGTTGTCGTCACGGAAGAAGTGAAGAAGGAGATCAAGCGGCTGTTCGACCTGGCGCCTCTACATAATCCCGCGCATATGCTGGGGATTAACGCCGTAGAGGCTAATATGGGCGACGTGCCTCAGGTGGTCGTGTTCGATACGGCTTTCCACCAGACGATGCCGTCTCACGCTTACATGTACGCGATTCCGAAAATCTGGTACAGCAAACATAAAGTCCGGCGCTACGGCTTCCACGGCACCTCTCATCAATACGTGAGCGAGCGTGCCGCCCGGTTCCTGGACCGTCCGCTGGAAGAGCTTAAAATCGTGTCTGCCCATATCGGAAACGGCGCAAGCTGCACGGCTATTCAAGACGGTAAATCCGTGGATACGAGCATGGGGCTTACCCCGCTTGAAGGCTTGATGATGGGAACGCGGAGCGGGGATCTCGATCCGGCTGTCGTTACGTTCGCAATGGGCAAAGAGGACTTGTCTCTTAACGAAGTGAACTCTATGCTGAACAAACACAGCGGGCTGCAGGCCATATCCGGGCTGAGCAGCGATATGCGTGAAATTACGGAAGCGATGGACAGCGGGGATAAGAACGCGAAGCTGGCCTTCGATATGTATACGTACAGGCTGCGTAAATTTATCGGCTCTTATGCGGCGGCGATGAACGGCATCGATGTCCTGATTTTTACCGCCGGTGTAGGGGAAAACTCCGTTATTTTGCGCAAAGCGGTATGTGAGGGACTTTCCTATCTCGGTTTGGAACTCGACTCCCAGCGGAACATTAACGGATGGGGAGTCGAGAAGCGTATTTCGACGGACGATTCGAAGGTAGAAGTGCTTGTCATTCCGACGAATGAAGAGTGGATGATCGCGCGGGATACGTTCCAACTGGTGAATCAGCTGCATGAAGCGAAGCGGTAAAATGATTTTTTTTACCACTGGTTTATAGTACAATAGGTGGATGGGAGAAAACGGCCATAGAGCCGTTTTTCCATGTCAACGCAAGGAGGAAGACGTCATATGAGCAATATGAGTACGATTCATGAAGTCAAGAATCATGTCGGCGAATCCGTAAGAATCGGATGCTGGCTGCACAACAAGCGCAAGAGCGGCAAAATTCAATTTTTGCAGCTGCGTGACGGAACCGGCTTTATTCAAGCGGTTGTCGTTAAAAGCGAAGTGAGCGAAGACGTCTGGGAAGCCGCTTCGAAATTAACCCAGGAAAGCTCGCTTTACGTGACGGGCTCGGTTCGCGAGGAACCGCGCAGCAAGAGCGGGTATGAACTGACGGTTGAAGGCGTGGAAATCATTCAAATTACCCAGGATTATCCGATTACGCCGAAAGAACACGGCGTCGATTTCCTGATGGATCACCGCCACCTGTGGCTGCGTGCTCCGCGTCAGCGCGCCATTCTCGTTATCCGTGCGGAAATTATCCGTGCGATTCAGCAGTTTTTCGATGACAAGGGCTTTCAGCTTGTCGACCCGCCGATTTTAACGCCATCCTCCTGCGAGGGGACGACGAATTTATTTCATACGAAATATTTCGATGAAGACGCTTATTTGACCCAAAGCGGTCAGCTTTACATGGAAGCCGCCGCCATGGCGCTGGGGAAAGTGTATTCCTTCGGACCGACCTTCCGTGCGGAGAAGTCCAAAACACGCCGCCACCTGATCGAATTCTGGATGATCGAGCCGGAAATGGCGTTCGTCGATCACGAAGAGAGCCTTCGCGTGCAGGAGCAGTTCGTTTCCCATGTGGTCCAGACCGTTCTGAAAAACTGCCGCAGCGAGCTTGAAACGTTGGGCCGCGATATCTCCAAGCTGGAGAAAATTCAGGCTCCGTTCCCCCGCATTACGTACGATGAAGCAGTTCAGTTCCTGCAGGACACGGGTCATGAATTCCCTTGGGGAGAAGACTTCGGCGCTCCGCATGAAACGGCCATCGCCGAGAAGTACGAGAAGCCGGTCTTCATTACGCACTATCCGACGGGAATTAAAGCCTTCTACATGAAGCCAGATCCGAACCGTCCGGAAGTCGTGCTCTGCGCGGATATGATCGCGCCCGAAGGGTACGGCGAAATTATCGGGGGAAGCCAGCGGATCGACGATCCCGAGCTGATGGAAGAGCGCTTCAAGGAACACGAGCTGTCTTCCGAAGCGTATCAGTGGTATATGGATCTGCGCAAATACGGCACGGTTCCGCATTCCGGATTCGGACTCGGTCTGGAGCGCACGGTCGCCTGGATCTGCGGTCTGGAGCATGTGCGCGAGACGATTCCGTTCCCGCGTCTGCTTTACCGTTTGTACCCGTAATACGGAAGGTATGAAGCCTTTACGTACGGGGTGGCCGGTCACACCGGCCGAGCTAGAAAGAGGAGGATGGATTTGAAACCGAACGATAACGATCGCAAGCGGGTAGAGCGGGCTCTCCTTGCAGGAATGACAGCAGGAACCGTGGCCGTTCCGCATCTGCTTTTGAGGTATTATCACCGGATGAAGCTGTCCGAACTTGAAGTCATGCTGCTCATTCATATCCTGGCTTTCCAGGAGAATGAAAAGAAGGATTTCCCGACGCACGATGAAATTCAAGACCGGATGACGGCTCCGCAGGATCAAGTGATCGAAGGCATTCAAAAGCTTGTGAACAGCGGCGTGCTCCGGATTGAACAGGAAATCGACAGCGTGTCGGATATCCAGTACGAGCGGTACAATTTGAGGCCGATGTACGAAAAAATCGCGAGCTGCTATGCGGAGGATCTCCTTCAAAAAGCGGCCAGGCAGGCGGAAGCCCAGAAAGCGGAAGCGCAGCCTGGACGTGAAAAGGATGTGTATTCGATCTTCGAAGCGGAATTTGCCAGGCCTTTGACTCCGATGGAGCTTGAAACGATAACGAGTTGGCTGGATAGGGACAGCTACAAGGAAGAGCTTGTGCTGGCCGCTCTCAAAGAAGCCGTTTTCGCGGGCAAAGTCCATTTCCGCTATGTGGACCGCATTTTGCTGGAATGGAGCCGGAATCGAATTACGACAGTGGAGCAGGCGAAAGAATTTACACAAAAATTCAGAGGTAACCGCTAGTCGTACGTACAGCTCGTTCTTACAGAGCGGTCCGCCCGCTAACAAGAAACCCCCGATTGGATTCTCGAATGAGATTCCTTCGGGGGTTTTGCGTGTTGGTAGGAAATATTTATCCCGCGTGTAAAAGAAACAGCAGACGCGTTCGGCCAATCCGTAGAAAACGCCTGTTCAAGCCGGAAAGAACAGCTTATTTTTTAAGCAGGTGCCAGCGATACACATATTCGAACATAAATTCGAATGCTTCGAGATGCCGCTTGGCTTCGGCCACGCTGGCACCCCAGGCGTAAATCCCGTGCTTGCGCAGTACGATTCCCGGAATGCGCGGAACGATGGCGCCCTGCACGAGCTCGGCGATTTTCGGAATGTCGGCGTAGTTCGGCAGAACGGGAATGCGGATTTTGGCATCCTCTTCCCAAATGTTGAGGGCCTTGATGATTTCAATCCCCTCTACCGGAATGGAACCTTCGTCGCCGTACAGCTCGGATGCCAAGTTGTTAAACATGGTATGTACGTGTAAAATCGCGCCTGCACCCGTATACTTGTAAATTTCACAGTGGATCAGGGTTTCGGCAGAAGGCTTCAGACGGGTCGCTTCGACCGGCGTTCCTTTTTCGTTCACGAGAAGAAAGTCTTCCGGCGATTGGAGTGACTTGTCCTTCCCGCTGGACGTTACGGCAAATGTGAAGTTCTCCGGAGTGAATTCGCCGACACGTACGGACAGATTTCCGCTTGTAGCCGGAAACCAGCCGCGGGCCGCAAGGTTTGCTTTGATCTCGCGCAGCTCGTCATAGGCGTGCTGTTTTTGCTCCAACGTTAATTCGATCATGCTTTTATTTTCGCCTCCAGGTCACGGATAATATCGTGGAATGTTTCGAAAGGAGCATAAGGGAGCTTCAGTTCCTCACAAAGTTCGATCAGGTGAGAGCGGGCATAAACGTTCTCGACGAGCTTCGCTCCCTGAAAATCCGTTACGCTGTCTCCGATCAGGATGCGTTCATACTCGTCGGCGGGATACGAGCGGATAATCGACGTTTTGCACATTCCGCAGTCCGCTCCGCAGTGCTCGTCACAGGCGTGCGGCCACAAAATTTCGATAGCTTCGCCTTCGAATGAGCTTCCGTTGCAGTAAATATGCTCCCGGGGTATATCGAAGGATTCCAGGAGCGGATAGACGAAAAAGTCGATTCCGCCGCTTGTCACGAGCAGTTTGATTCCGTTTTGCTTGCAGAACGCGACAAAATCGGCGAAGCCTTCACGGATAACCGCATTCGAGATGGCATAATCGATCACTTCATGTTGGCGGGAAGAAGGGATCAGCCGGAACATGTCACCGACCGCGTGTCTCACGGAGATCGCCCTTTCTTCCACAAGACGCTTCACGATCGCTTCCCAGCCGGGCGGATCGAAATGTTTCATAATCGCCACGATGTTGTCGTTTACGGTAATCGTGCCGTCAAAATCACAGAACACGATTTTTTGTCGGGTACTCAAGATTTAACCCCCCAGGCGTCGATTGCGGCTTTCAGTTCCGGATGCTGCAGGGCGGCTTCCTGAAGCGTTGCCCCCTCCAGCGTCGCCTGAATCGCCTGCCGGAAAGCCTGTCCGCCGGCAATGGCGCCCATGGGATGGCCGTGAATCCCGCCGCCGGCGTTGACCACGACATCCGTGCCGAAATCACGCAGGATGAGAGGGACAAGCCCGGGATGGATGCCAGCCGAAGGAACGGGGAAGCTCGTTTTAAGCGCCGCGCTTCCGGTGGCGGAAGCGGATGGCTGACCGGCAGGTGTTTCCTTCGTGGAATGGCGGTAAATATAGTCCTGCTCCAGGTTCTCCGTAAGGAGGACCTGCTTGATCGCCAGGTTCTCTTCGCGCGGCATCACGACGGAGCCGTACGGGGAAGGGAACAGAACGAGATCGGCTCCGGCTACCCGCATAAGCTTGCCGAGCAGCAGAGAGGCGGAAATGCCGTACTCGGGGGACGGATAGAATGCCCCGGCCATGGCGGGATGCGCCATAATCGGGACGGAGATGTCCGGGTCGGCGCTCAGCTCGCACAGCGTATCGAATCCGTAAGCGAGCACATTGAACAGAAGCGCGTTAGCTCCGGCATCGATCGCTTTCTTCGCCTGATCGGCCAGCTTGGACGTCGGGCCGGTCAGATTCGTCGCATAGAGCAGCTTCTGTCCCGTTACTTCGCGGGCGCGGCGTGCCGCTTCCATGCAGACGGCGACCCTTTTCTCAATCGGAGTGAGCGGGTTCTCGAACAAAATCTCGTCGTCTTTGATGAGATCGACGCCGCCTGCCGCTTGTGCGTAGAACTGCTCCCCGAGTCCCTGCAGATCCTGGCCGATGACGGATTTGAAAATGCTCATCAGCAGCGGGCGGTCGTGTACGCCGAGCAGCTCTCTTACGCCCTGCAGGCCGAACTTCGGACCGGCAAAAGCCGATAGGAACGAGTCCGAGAAGGAGAGGTCGGTCAATTTGATTTTCCCGTCCATGGACAGTTTGCCGAAAACGGTAACCAGCAGAGCCGGCAAATCCCGGCTGAAATTCACATCGGGGTAAGCGATTTGGATATCCGCGTAACGCCGGGATTCGGGCGAAGCTTCTCCGGCTTCATGGACGTCGACGGAAACGACGTGGCCCAGATGCCGCTGCATCTCGGCTTTGCGGGCTTCCGGAAGCTCGGTCCAGCTGCCGACGGTAAGGCCGACAGCGATACCCTGCGCTTTCTTGTTAAAATCGGCTGTATCGTCATAACAGCGGTAAGTCGCCAAACAATAAGAATTCACAACATATCACCTGCTTAAGAAAAGATAGGAGGCAGCACGCCTTAACGGATATGGGGAGCAATCTCGGCGCCCATTTCTTTTGCCCGTTTTGCGGAGCTGAAGACGGCGGCGGCTACGGCTTCCGGGAACTTGTAGCGGTCCAGCGTCTGAAGAGCGGCCAAGGTCGAACCGCCCGGAGAGGTAACTTTACGTCTGAGTTCCGCCGGTTCTTCTCCCGTACGCTCTACCATATGAACGGCTCCGAGCAGTGTCTGCATCGTGAGCCGGCGCGCTTCGTTCTCCTGGAGTCCGCCCGCAATGCCTGCCTGAATTAAAGCCTCCATAAAGTAGTATACATAAGCGGGACCGCTTCCGGAAAGTCCGGTTACGATTTCGAGGTAATCTTCGGGAACGACCGTCACCATTCCGACGGCTTCAAACATTTTCGTCACGAGCTCCTTCTGCTCTTCGGACACGCTTTCGGAGAAGCTCATTCCGGTAGCGCCAAGTCCTATGGTTGAAGACGTGTTAGGCATCGTCCGTACGATCGGCATTTTGGTATCCAGCAAAAGTTCGATTTTACGGATCGTCAGCCCGGCAATGACGGACACGAGCAGCTGGCTCTCGTTCAGCATCGGTTTAAGTTCATCGAAGGAAGCTTCGACGTCTTTGGGCTTCATGCAGAGCACGACGATATCGGCGGAAGAAATGCGTTCTCTCTTGGTCAGAGGCTCGCAGCTCGCTTCGACACCGTAACGCTCCCTAAGCTCACGGAGACGTTCTTCATTTTGCCGGTTGGAGGCGAAAACTTGCCCGGGCACCGTGATTTCCCGTTCGATGAGGCCGCGTAAAACAGCCTCGGCCATGGAACCTGCACCGACAAATGCGATGCGTTTAGTGTGAATTATGCTGTTCACAAGTCTCACTCTCCTGTTGGTAAAGATCCGTTCCCCCAAGGAACGGATCTTTTTATTCTTAAAATTATTCCCGGATTTGGCCGTCGCCATAAATTCTGTATTTGGTGGAAGTTAAAGCGGGAAGTCCCATCGGACCTCTCGCATGAAGCTTCTGTGTGCTGATGCCGATTTCCGCGCCGAAACCGAATTCAAACCCGTCAGTGAAGCGGGTGGAGGCGTTATGATAAACGGCGGCCGCATCCACTTCCTGCAGAAAGCGGGCAGCGTGAGCTTCATTCTCGGTCACGATACATTCGGAGTGCATCGTGCCGTGAAGGCGGATATGATCGAGAGCTTCGTCGAGAGAATCAACGACTTTCACATTGAGGACATAGTCGTTGTATTCGGTATCCCAGGCTTCATCCGCCGCCGTTTTGATCTGCGGAGCCAGCTCCTGTGACCGCGCGCATCCGTACAGCTCGACACCCAAAGCGGACAGCTTGCCCGTCAAAGCGGACAGATGCTCCTCCGCATGGCTCTTGTGCACAAGCAGCGTTTCGATCGAATTGCAGACGGAAGGGCGCTGCACTTTCGCGTTGATAGTAATCTTCTCGGCCATTTCGGGCTTTGCCGTTTCGTCGACGAACGTGTGGCAGATCCCCGCTCCGGTTTCAATTACGGGCACAGTCGCGTTTTTGACCACGTTTTGAATGAGGGAGGCTCCGCCCCTTGGAATCAGCACATCAAGCAGTCCGTTCAGCTTCAGCATTTCGTCAACCGAAGCCCGGTCGGGATCGGAAATTAGCTGCAGGGCGCCCGGGGGAACGTCCGTGCCTGCCAGCGCGGCTTGCAGGACTTCAACGATCCGTTCATTAGAGCGCAGCGCTGAAGAGCCACCGCGCAAAACGACCGCATTTCCCGTTTTCAGGCAAAGGCCCGCAGCGTCGACGGTTACATTCGGACGGGCTTCATAAATGATGCCGATTACGCCCAGCGGCACCCGGATCTTCTCGACACGCAGGCCGTTGGGCCGGACAAACGATTCGAGCTGATCGCCGACCGGATCGGGAAGCTCGATGATCTGATGAAGTCCCTCGGCCATGCTTGCGATCCGTTCGGGCGTAAGAGCCAGCCGGTCCAGCAGGGAAGTTCCTAGCCCGGTATCGGCGCCACGTTTCAAATCCTCGGCGTTGGCCGCGATAATGGAGTCCTGTTCGGCGACCAGAGCTTCCGCCATTCTTAAAAGGGCGGTATTCTTCTGGCCGGTGGTCAAGTTTCCGAGACGGGTCGAGGCTTCTTTTGCGACAGCTGCTTTTTGTCTGACTTCACTCATGTAGCTCACTCCTTGGCTAATGGAATTGGATTTCATTGTTTTATAAAAATAGCGGAAGCCCACTTCGAAATTCAGCGTTCAGGGGTTTATCCGCTAACAGTGTAAGGCGTGCGTGCAACATGCAGAACCACCTGGCGGTGAAAGCGTGTGTCCGGCTGGGCTGAAAAAGCATGTGTCTGAAAACAGAGGATCCGAGGATCGACCTTGTCAGCCTCCGCACTATAACGGGTATGGGGGCCGGCACTAGAGCGGCAGCTGCGTATTGTGCGAAGCGCGGTAAGCCTGCAGGGTTACCCATTCGTCCCGGTGAATGACCTCGATGCGGGGAACCTCGACTCTCCGCTGGATTTCTCCGGTGCCCAGGCCCATTACGGCCTGAAGCTGCCAGGCCACGTAATTGGCGACGCCCCGGCCGATCACGGAGCCGTCTTCACCGCACACCTCGATCACGTCGCCGGGGTGAAAATCGCCTTCGACGGCGGTCACGCCGGCCGGCAGCAGGCTTTTGCCCCCCGACAGAAGGGCTTGCTCCGCTCCGCGGTCGACCGTTACTTTTCCCTGGGGAACGGAGTGAAACCCGACCCACTGCTTTTTGATGGACAGCGTGTGATCGGCGGCGGAGAAATAGGTCCCCCGTCCGTTCCCTTCCGCGGCCGTCCCCAAATCCCCGGGCTCCGTGGCACGTCCGACGAAGACGGGAATTCCCCCGCGCATGGCGATGCGGGCCGCTTCGATTTTGGAGCGCATGCCCCCGGTGCCTACGGAGCTGCCGGACCCGCCGGCAATCCGGTACAGCTCGTCGCTGATTTCATCGACACGTTCGATCCGGCGCGCGTCTTTGTTTTTGCGGGGATCGTCCGTATACAAGCCGTCCGTATCCGTAATGATGATCAGCTGGCCCGCTTTGAGCAGGTTGGCTACGAGAGCCGACAGCGTATCGTTGTCCCCGAATTTGATCTCGTCGACCGATACGGTATCGTTCTCGTTAATAATCGGGATAAATCCGCGGCGCAGCAGCTCTTCCATCGTTGCGGTCGCGTTGGAAACCCGCTTGCGGCTGGTGAAATCGTCCCGTGTAAGGAGGATCTGGGCGGCGCCGATGCCGTATTGGTGAAAAGCTTCCTGATAAGCGCGCATAAGCAGCGCCTGACCGACGGAAGCGGCCGCCTGCTTTTCGTGAAGCAGCTTGGGCCTTGTTTTGTAGCCGAGGAAGGAAAAGCCCGCCGCTACGGCGCCCGAAGTGACTAGGACAACTTCGTGGCCGTTTTGTTGAAGCCGGGCAAGCTCGGCGGCAAAATAGGCGATAGGAGCCGGGTTTAATCCTCCGGCATCCGAGGTGAGCGAGCTGCTTCCTATTTTTACAACGATTCGCTGCTGCATCTGGTTCACTTCCTTGGAAAACGGTCTGTACGACCGCGTAGTATACGTCTGAACCCCGTTCCGTTTATAGCTTCGTTGACTGATCAGGAGCCCGAAGGCGGGAGCGTGTGGATGGAAGAATGCAAAAAAGGCCCTCGTCCTCGTAAGGACGAAAGCCTGGGCTTCCGCGGTACCACCTTAGGTTGATGCGTATCCGAGCGGCCTGCCGGCACCCGCTGCGAACAGGGGGCCTCTTTAAAAGGTCCGATCGAGATGCACATCCATCTCTGTCCCTGATAACAGCAGGGGACTGTTCAGCTCGTCGCTGACCGTTCCGGGGCGGGTTCGGGAAAACTGCTGCAAAGCTCTTTCAGCCGGGGAGCTTTTCTCTGAAGCGAAGCGGGTTATTCCTTACTATTCCCATCACAACGTTCGATGTTTTCTTACTAGGATAGCACGCGTGCCGCCGCTTGTAAAGAAGGGCTCTCCGCAAAGAGAACCATATCCGCTTCTGCGGATTACGTATCGAACAGGTGAAGCTCGCCGATGCGCCGGACGGCTTCCCGGAGGCGTTCTTCGCCTGTCAGTAGTCCGAGGCGGACGTACCCTTCTCCGTGTGTGCCGAACCCGATGCCCGGCGCCACGACGACTTTGGCTTCGTTCAGCAGCAAATCCGCAAACTCCGCCGAGCCGTATTTGCGGGGCACGGGAAGCCAGGCGAAGAAGGAGCCCTGCGAAGGCTTGGCTTCCCAGCCGATCTCGCCCAGTGCGCCGTAGAGGGCATTGCGGCGGCTTTCGTAGACGCCTCTCAGCTCGTGCACGCAATCTTGGGGAGCGGTAAGAGCCGTGGCTGCAGCGGCCTGGATCCCGCCGAACAGCGAGACATACATATGATCCTGCATCAGATTGATGATGCGGATAATATCCGGGTTGCCGAGCGCGAACCCGACCCTCCATCCGGCCATGTTGTACGTTTTGGACAGGGTATAGAACTCTACGCCGACTTCCTTGGCGCCCGGCCGTTCGAGGAAGCTGACGGGCCTGCTGCCGTCGAATCCGATCGCGCCGTAAGCGAAGTCGCTGGCCACGACAATTCCGTTCTTCGCGGCGAAGGCGATCGTTTCGTCGTAGAAGGCTTCGGAAGCGGTGGAAGCTGTCGGGTTGTTCGGGTAGTTGACGAACATGAGTTTGGCGCGTCTAACGTCGTTCTCGGACAACGATCCGTAGTCCGGCAGGAAGGCGTTGTCTTCGCGCAAAGGCATGAAGGCCATTTCGGCGCCCGCGAGCGCCACGCCCGACCAGTAATCGGGATAACCCGGGTCCGGCACGAGGCAGACGTCTCCCGGATTAAGCAGGCACTGGCTGATCTCGACGAGACCGGTCTTGCCGCCGAACAAAATCGCCACTTCCGTCTCCGGGTCCAGCGTGACGCCGTAATCCTCCCGGTAGCGTGCGGCAACCGCTTCTTTCAGGAAGCCGTACCCGCTGAAGGGCGGGTACTTGTGATACAGCGGGTTTTCCGCGGATTCCTGAAGAGATTTTACGATATGGGAAGGGGTGGGCCGATCGGGATTCCCCTGCCCGAGATTGATGACATCGTGCCCTTGGGCGATTTGGGCGTTCGCTTTTCGGACGAGTCCCGCAAAAAACTGCGAAGGCAGGCTTGCCATACGGCCGGCCGCTTCGATCTGCAAAGGGCGGACTGACGCGTTTGTTAAGGGGGACTGGCTATGATCCGGCTGCGGAGAGCGTCCGGTTTGTAGGTTATCGTTCATGATTATACTGCCTCCATCATGCTGATCCGTTAGGGATAGACCCGGTATGATCCTAAATTTACCCCTACTTTATCATGATTTCAAAAGGATGTATACCACTCGGAATTGTCCGTTTAAAAGCCCTCTTTCACGGTTCCGGTCCCTTCGTCGAGAACGTTCTGTCCGTTGCCGGTTCCTCCGTTGCCGAAGAGCAGACTTCCGGTGCTTTTCTTGCCGGAAATCCGGATGCCGGCCGTTTTGCAGCCGCTGAACAGATTTCCGCCGGCCGCGTTTTCGCGGGAACCGGTCTCACCCCTGGATTCGATGTGGATGCCGCTTGCCCCCAGATTGCGGAACGTACCGCTTTGAACGGTTGCGCGTACCGCGTTGCTGAGCACGACGCCGTTTCCGCTGATTCCTTTGAGCGTATTGCCCTGGAGAGTATGGTCCGCGGGCTGGAGCTTGCCGGACTCCTGATCGCCTTCTAACCGGATGCCGTCCCCGTCGAGGCTGGTGATTTCATTGTGGGAAACGGTACAGCCGGAGACATTGCGTTTCAGCAGAATGCCGGTTATCCCCGATTTAGCGGCAGCCAGATTGGTGATCCGGTTGTAAATAATATCATTCCGGGAGGCGGGTTCCGCTGCCTGATCGGATTGGACGAGGAAGGCGTACTGGTCGATGTAGGTAACGTCATTGGACTGGATCACCGACCGGGAACAGCCTCCGTCCAGGTAGACGGCTGTGTTCGTTACGCTCTTGAAGGTGTTGCGGAAAAAGGTATGGCCTTCGCCTCCGCTGCAGTAAATACCGGTGCCGTAATGTGGTTTACCCGGTATATTGCCCAGAATAAGCTCGAAGTCGCAGTGTTCCACCCGGCACGCGCGGCAGTTACGAAGCAGGACAGGACTGGACAAGGTGAAAAAGCGGCAGTCCGTGATGCTGACATGGCTCGCTTGAAGCAGGGAGATGATGCTGTCTTCGACAGGCGAGGCGACTGCCCCGGGCGCACTACCGCCGTGGAAGGAAAGACCGCCGATTTCGATATCCGAGGCAGGCGGCAGGGAGGTGAAGGCGCAGCCGGCGGCGGCCGTCACGATCGTCTGGCCGATGCCCGCTCCCATAATCCGGATGCCGCTTTTCAGCTGAACGGGCTTGGTGAGGATATACCGGCCCGCAGGTATGTAGACGATGCCGCCGGTCTGGGCCGCCGCGTGAACGGCGCTCTGAATGCCGGCGGAGTCCGTGTCACCGTAGGAGCCCTGTCCGAGGGCGCCGTATTCTTTTACGTTATGTATGAGAGTTTCCGCTCCTCGCGCTTTGACCGCGGACGGAAGCGATCCCGCAGCCATAACGGCTCCAGCCGCGCCGAGTGCGGCGAGCAGCTTTCTTCTGCTGAGAGGTCGGGACGAATTCATAGGTATCTCTCCTTATTGGTACTTGATATGATGGTTAACCTTGGATTTCGCCGCCGGCCCAGTATTTTCCTTCCGACTTGTGGACGAAAGAGACGAGCGCGCCTTTTTGACAGAGAAGAACGGGAAGAAAAGAATTGATCTATGAAGGGCGATCCTCTATCATGAAAGCAGACTGACGTACCCGGCAGACTAAACCAGGAGGTGCCTGAATGGATAACCAGCAATCGCTGCCTAACAAAGTCCGTCTAGCGCTTATTCAGATGGATATTACAATCGGAGAGCCGGAAATAAACCGGCGTAAAGTAGAGAAGCTTCTTCTGGAGGCAGTCGGCGGAACGCAAAAACCGGACATTATCGTGCTCCCGGAAATGTGGAATACGGGTTATGCCTTGGACCGGATTCATGAGCTTGCCGATCCGGAAGGCCGTATAACCCGTGAAATGCTCGGTTCTTTTGCCAAAGAACATGGGGTACATATCATCGGAGGCTCCGTTGCGGAGAAGAAGGGCGAGGAAGTTAAAAACACCGTCTACGGGTTTAACCGGAACGGCGAGGGAATTCTGGAATATTCCAAAATTCATCTGTTCCAGCTGATGGACGAGCATTTGAGCCTTGCCGCCGGCAGTGAAAGGGGCAGCTTCGAGCTGGACGGGATTCCGGCCGCAGCCGTCATCTGTTACGACATCCGGTTCCCCGAGCTTACCCGCAAGCTCGCTCTGGAAGGGGCCCAGATGCTTTTCGTGCCCGCCGAGTGGCCGCATCCGCGGCTCCATCACTGGCGTACGCTGCTGATGGCGCGTGCCATCGAGAATCAGATGATCGTCGTTTCCTGCAACCGGGTCGGAGAAAGCAAGGGGACCTCATTCTTCGGTCATTCTATGGTGATTGATCCTTGGGGGCAGGTGCTGGCCGAGGGCGGAGAAGAGGAAGAAATCATTTTCGCCGAAGTCGATTTAGCCGAAGTGGCCTCCGTTCGCGCTAAAATTCCCGTATTCGCCGACCGCCGCCCTGCCGTATACGAATAGCGGAACGCCAAAAAACGCAGCCCTTCAAGAAGAAGGACTGCGTTTTTTTGTTTCTCTCTGAGAGAGAGACGGTTGTTAGCCTATAACCGGCTGTCAGCCGGCGTTAGACTGAAGATCTTCGACCTGTTATCAGTGTGATGACGAACAGGATGAGGAACAGGAAGAAAAGGACTTTGGCGATACCGGCTGCGGCACTGACGATTCCGAAGAATCCGAAAATACCCGCTACGATTGCAATGATCAGAAAAATCATAGCCCATTTTAACATGAGAAACCCTCCTTCAAATAATCGTTTTTATACTTCTTATTGATACGCTCGATATGCAAGCCATTCATGGCTGTGCGGTATGGATTGCCACCCTGGGTGGCAATCTTGTCAGAACAGATTGCTGTTCTGGTTGTCGCGGCCGCTCATGTAAATGCCCGTAGGCGGGAGCGTCGTTTCGTCTCCGCGGAGACGTCCGTCGTGTGGATAGCCGTCACCGTCGCGGTCCGCATAAGCGACCACAAGAATTTTACCGCGGTCAAGCTCTTTTTCGTAGGTGTCCGCCTCGGAAGAGCTTAGGCCGAGCGATTCCATTTTGGCGCGCAGCTTGTCGCCTTTCGAACGGAACAGGTTGGCGGCGGCCGTCATCAGGCCTTCTTCCGCTACACCGACTTCATTCGTATTCGTCATTTCCGCCACGCCTTCGGTACGGTCGGAATCATGCGTCATTACGTAAATTTCATCCAGATTAAAACCTTCCGCCTGCAAATTTTTTACCTCGCGCAGGGCTTGTTCTTCGTTAGCGGCAAGTCTCACTTTGGTTTCCATGTTCATTCTCCTCCTTATCGTTTAAGCCGCAGCTTTCTTAACCTTCTTGCTGATGCCGCGGCGACTTCGTTTGTTCAGGTTGTTTGCCTGTCGTTCATGACTCTTATTAACCGCCCCCCAGTTCCCTGAAACAAAACTCTTGACAAAATCCTTAGCATATGAACTATCAAATCTTTCCTGATTCAAGAGTCGTTTTCGGGGTTACTTTTAAATAGGATATTTTATATAATAGGATAGATGTACAGCTGCCTTATTTCAGGCGCACGACAATCTCTGGACGGTAGCGGCGGGAGACAAAGTGTGCGGTAGCAGATTTATTCCCCCAAACCGGCGCGTTTCGGCTTTACCGAGTCTTTGAAGAAAAGAAAAGCGGACGCTCACGGCTTTGGTTACAAAATACTCCCGAATAGATCGAGGAATCACGGACAGAAGAATTCCACTATAAAAGGAGAACATGGAATGAGCATCATGATTGTAGACGATAATCCGGTCAACCTTATTGTGATCGAAAAAATATTGAAGAGCGCGGGCTACTCCAACATGCACCGCGCTTCTTCTGCTATGGAACTGTTTGATATGTTGAAGATCGACAATCCGAGTTCTTCGGATTTACAAATTGATTTAATCCTGATGGACCTGATGATGCCGGAAATCGACGGAATCGAAGCCTGCAAGAGATTGCAGCAGATCGAGGAACTAAAAGACATTCCGATTATCATTATCACGGCTATGGGAGATTCCATTAAGCTGGCGGAGGCTCTGGAAGCGGGAGCAATCGATTACGTTACCAAGCCTATCAACAAGATCGAGCTGGTAGCCCGGATCAAGTCCGCTTTGCGTCTTAAATACGAGAAAGACTGGCACAAAGAGAACGACAACCGCATCCGTTCCGAGCTTCAATTGGCCAAAAACGTTCAAAGCAGCGTGCTCAGCCTGCCGATCGAAACCGAGAAATTCCGGATCGAAGCCTATTATAATCCTTCTTACGAGCTGGCCGGGGACTTGTACAATTGGTATCCCATCGATGAAGACCGTTACGGGGTTATGCTGCTGGACATTATGGGACACGGCATTTCCTCGTCCCTCGTCTGCATGTTCATTTCTTCGGTCCTCCGGGATACGATTACCAAGTTTGTGACGCCCGAGCTGGTTATTGCCGAGCTGAACCGGTATATGAACCGGCTGCATAATGACCAGAATCATTTGAATTACTATTTTACGGCCATTTATATGCTGGTAGATACGAAAAACAAAACAATCGACTATGTAAATGCCGGCCACCCGCCGGGCTTTCTTATGAACGAAAGCGGCGAAGCGTTCCCGCTTATGAACGGCACCTGCGCGGTCGGCTTTTTCGAGGAAATGGACATCAAGCCGGGGCGGATCACCTATACGGGCAAATCGCGGATCCTTCTGTATACCGACGGACTTCTTGAAGAAATAGAAGAGACCGACGCGGAGCTGCCGACACGGCTTATTACGGCCGTTCAGCAAAAAGGGGATATGGGGCTTCATGCGGTAGTGGACGAACTGTTGGACGAAGAAGTTCAGAACAACCATATGGACGATATTTGTCTGATCTGGATCGATATTCCTTAAGGAAAGGCCGTTTACAGAGACAGGAATAAAGGGGAGAGGGAAGTTTTATATGAAAATATCAACAAAGCTCATGGCGGGTTTCGGGCTTTTGTTTATTCTGATGTTCGTGCTTGCGGGTATCGGGACGACTCGGATAAGCAGTATCGACGAGAGCCTTGACAGCGCCTTTGTCAACCGCTTTAACAAGACACGAATGGCTTATACGGCCCGTTCGGATGTCAATACGATCGCCAAATATATGGCGAATCTGCTGCTTAACACAGACCCCAATCAATTGGGAGCCAAAGAAAATCTGACTAAAGCGAACACTTATAAAGAGAAGCTGAAAGAAGGGGTAGCCGCGCTCCAAAAATCCGCCGATTCGGATGTGGAGAAGCAGTTAACGTATGAAACGGTCAAGAGCACCGAGAATTTTATGACCTACCTGAATCAGGCGATCGAGCTTTATGAAAGCGGCAAGATCGTGGAAGCTAACAAGCTGAGAACGGATATCGGCGTGACTTATCAAGACCAGGTAACGGACAGCGTGGATCATTTAACGCAGTATCTGGACGATAACGTACAAAAAGGGATTAACGAATTTAAAGCTTCCAACGGCAAAACGCTGCTTATGACGATTTTGCTGACAGTGGCCGCTCTCGTGATCGGTCTCGGGATCATGTACTGGATCATGCGCAGCTTGTCCCGCGGGCTTGCCCTCCTGACCGGCATGATCAAAGGCTTCAGCAACGGCCGGTTTGATCCGGGCTACCGCGTCGAGGTGACGACGACGGACGAATTCGGCAAAGTAGCCGACGTCTTCAATACGATGGCCGACGACCTGGAAGAACTGATGCACAACGAGCGTACATTCAATAAGCTGAACGAAGACCAGGCATGGCTGAAGTCAAACGTGGCGAACATGAGCATGCTCCTTCAGGATCAGACGAACATGCACGACTTGACGAACAGCTTTATCTCGGAAGCGTCCCGGATGATCGGTGCGACGTTCGGAGCTGTGTATCTTTTGGAGCGGGAAGGCATGAGAACACGGCTCGTCCTCTCCTCCGCTTACGCGTTCGACAAAGATCCCGAGGACAATCTTCTTCCCGAGTTCGCGCTCGGTCAGGGTCTTGTCGGCCAGGCGGCCGCCGACGGCCGGCGGATTATGGTCCAGGACGAGGTCGATAAGTATCTGACTATCCAGTCCTCGTTCGGACAGCTGGACGCGAAGTATCTCGTTGTGGAGCCGGTCGTGTCCGAGGAAGAAATCGGAGCGGTCGTGGAATTTGCGGGATTGAAAATGCTCAGCGAGAAAGAACTGGATCTGCTGGAGCAGCTAACGGAGAATCTCGCGGTCTCCATCGGCCGTATCCGTTCCCGCGAACGGGTCGAAGAGCTTCTCCGCATGTCGCAGGCATTGACGGAAGAGCTCCAAAGCCAGTCCGAAGAGCTTATTTCCCAGCAGGAGGAATTGCGCACCTCCAACGAGAAGCTCGAGGAGCAGACAAAAGCGCTGAAAGCGTCCGAAGAGCTGCTGCAATCCCAGCAGGAAGAGCTTGAGCAGAATAACGAAGAGCTGCTCCGCAAAACGAAACAGCTCCAGATTCAGGTTCAAGAGACGGAGCTGGCTAACCGCCAGATTGAGGAAGCGAAGGAAGCGCTGGAGAAGCAGGCGTTCGAGCTGGCCATGGCATCGAAGTACAAATCCGAATTTTTGGCCAATATGTCGCATGAACTGCGTACTCCATTGAACAGTATGCTTATTCTTTCGCAGATGCTTGCGGAGAATAAGGACAGCAACCTGTACGACAAGCAGGTGGAATACGCGGAGACGATTCACTCTTCCGGCTCCGATCTGCTGAAACTGATCAACGATGTCCTTGACCTTTCCAAGGTGGAAGCCGGGAAAGTGGAGGTTCAGGACGAGTATGTGCTCGTGCCGGATATCATGGAAACGATCCAGCGCTCGTTCGAACAAGTCGCCCGGAAGAAATCACTGGGCTTCGAAATTACGATCGACCACGCCGTGCCGCGGATGCTTTATACGGACAGTATGCGCCTGGAGCAGATTTTGCGGAATCTGCTGTCCAACGCTTTTAAATTCACGTCACAAGGTTCCGTTCATCTGCATGTCTATCCTGTCCTGGAGGGAACGCCGCAGATCGCTTTCTCCGTCAAGGATACGGGTATCGGCATCGCCGAAGAGAAGCAGCAGCTCATTTTCGAAGCGTTCCAGCAGGCCGACGGGACGACGAGCCGCCAGTTCGGCGGAACGGGTCTGGGCCTGTCCATTTCCAAACAACTGGCGGGCCTCCTCGGCGGTACGATCGAAATCTGCAGCCGGGAAGGGGAGGGCAGCACCTTCACGCTGTTTATCCCGCAGCGGCAGTATTCCGAACGCGTAGGAGGAGCGTCGGAGGCCGCTGCCGCGGGACAGGAGCAGCAGGTTCTGCCGCTTCCGAGCGCCCCGGCGGTATCACCGCTTCCGGCACCTGCCCCCATGCCGGTTAAACCGGCTCCGAAGTCGGCCCAGCGCGAGGTGGAAGACGACCGCGGCACCATCGCCGACAACGATAAAGTGCTGCTGATCGTCGAAGATGACGTGCACTTTATGAACGTGCTCGTCGATATGGCCCGCAGCCGCGGATTCAAGGCTCTGGTCGCGATGCAGGGGGATATCGGGCTGCAGATGGCGAAAGAGTATAAACCGGACGGCATCATTCTGGATATCCAGCTGCCGATCGTCGACGGCTGGTCGATTCTGGTCCAGCTCAAGAACAATGCCGAGACCCGGCACATCCCCGTGCACGTGATGTCGGTCGTCGACGAAGTGCACCAGGGGCTGTCCATGGGCGCGATAGCTTACATGCGCAAGCCTTCCAGTAAGGATGTGCTTGAGCAGGCCTTTGTCGAACTGGAAGGGTTTATCGATCAGAACCTGCGCAAGCTTTTGCTCGTGGAGGACGATCCCGTTCAGCTGAACAATCTGATCGAGCTGATCCGCCATGACGATGTCATTATCGAAGTGGCGCTTACGGCCGACGATGCGATCGTGAAGCTCAGAGAGCAGCACTTCGACTGCATGGTGCTCGATATCGGTTTGGCGGATCAGTCCGCATTCGATCTGCTGGAGCGGATTAAAGCCGAAGAGGAGCTTCGCCGGCTGCCGATTGTTATTTACACGGAAAAAGAATACGATAAGAAGGACGAGATGAGACTTAAGAAATACGCGGAGTCCATCATCATCAAAAACGTGAAGTCGCCCGAACGGCTGCTTGATGAGACGGCGCTGTTCCTGCACCGGGTCGAAGAAACCCTGCCGGAAGAGAAAAAGCAAATTCTCCAGCGCCTGCACAGCAGCGAAGCGGTATTCTCGGGCAAAAAGGTTCTGCTCGTCGACGACGATATCCGTAATGTATTTGCGCTCTCCAATCTGCTGGAAGGGTACAACATGAAAGTGCTGTTTGCGGAGACCGGCCGCCAGGCTCTTTCCATTCTGGAGAAGGAGCCGGACCTGGATCTGGTCCTGATGGATATTATGATGCCGGAGATGGACGGCTATCAGGCGATGAAAGAAATCCGCAGCATGCCGCAGTTCGATAATCTGCCGATTATCGCCCTGACGGCGAAGGCCATGCGGGATGACCGGGAGAAGTGTATTCAAGCCGGCGCGTCGGATTATATAACAAAACCGATAAATAATGATCAATTAATGTCTCTAATTCGCGTTTGGTTGTTTAAGTAAGAGAAGGAGCAAATGCGAACCCTCTGATGAGAAACATCTCAGACGTACCACAGGATCGATTCGGAGGAGAAGGAGAGAGACAATTGGATTCCAATTTTCAACCTATAGATCAGCTGCCGACCTTTTCCGGTCAGCAGGCGGAGCACGAACGTATTGAGATCAACCTGCTGCTGGAGGGCGTTTACCGCATTTACGGTTATGATTTCCGCAATTATTCGTACCCCTCTATCCGGCGAAGAATCTGGCACCGCATTCTGGCGGAGAAGCTGACTACGGTCTCGGGCCTGCAGGAGAAAGTTCTGCACGACCGGGAATGTCTGGAACGGCTGCTTTCGGACCTGGTGATTCACGTAACCGAGATGTTCCGCGATCCCGAGGTGTTCCTTACCTTCCGGCAGAAGGTGGTTCCCCTGCTCCGCCAGTATCCGGCGATCCGCATCTGGCATGCGGGCTGCGCCACCGGGGAAGAAGTGTACTCCATGGCCATCCTGCTGCATGAAGAGGGGCTCTACGACCGTACCCGGATTTACGCCACGGATATCAACGAGGATGTGCTGAAAAAGGCGGAGAAAGGAATCTATCCGCTTCGCAACATGAAAGATTATACGAGAAACTACCTGCAGTCCGGAGGCAAGGAAGCTTTCTCGAAGTATTATACGGCTTCAAAGGATTCCGTTACGCTTCATTCTTTTTTGCGTGACAATATAGTTTTTGCCCAGCATAACCTGGTTACGGATCGTTCTTTTAACGAATTCCACGTGATTTTGTGCCGGAACGTATTGATCTATTTTAATACGCAGCTGCAGAACCAGGTGCATACGCTCATATACGAAAGTCTGGGACCTTCGGGTTTTCTGATTTTGGGCGATAAAGAAACGATCACTTTCACCAAGCACGCGTCCGCTTACGAAGCCGTCAGTACAGCCGACAAAATATACCGCAAGGTGCAGTGACGCTGCATAAGATGAGGAGACGAGTTGGAGGAAGGGGTTTCTCGAAGTGAACTTGGATGAACCGATTAAAATACTGATGGTGGATGATCAGCCCGAGAATTTGCTGGCGCTTGAAGCGGTTCTTGCGGAAGAGAATTACCATTTGGTAAAAGCGGGCTCGGGTGAAGAGGCCCTTCGATGTTTATTGCACGACGATTTTGCCGTGATTGTCCTGGATGTTCAGATGCCGGGTATGGACGGTTTCGAGACGGCCCGCTGGATCAAATCGCGGGAGAAATCGAAGGATATCCCGATTATTTTCATAACGGCGGCCTCCCACGAGAAGGAGCATGTATTCGCGGCTTATTCCGTGGGGGCCATTGATTATATCGTTAAACCGTTCGTGCCTCACACGCTGAAAGCGAAGATCGAAGGCTTCGTCAACCTGTATCTCGTTCAGAAAAAGCTCCAGCACCAATCGGAGCTTCTTAACATGCGGACACAGGAACTGCTGACGGCCAAGGAATCGGCGGAATCCGCCAATCGGGCGAAGTCCGAGTTCCTTGCACTGATGAGCCACGAAATCCGTACACCCATGAACGGGGTCATGGCGATGACCGATCTGCTCCTGGAGACGGAGCTCTCGGATGAACAGCGGGAATACGCCGACACCATTTCACGCAGCGGTGCCGCGCTGCTGCATATTATCAATCAGATTCTAGATTTTACCAAACTGGAATCTTCCAAAATGGAGATGAACACCGAACCGTTCGATCTGGACGTCTGCATGGAAGAAACGATGGATCTGTTCTACGGCGAATGCCGCAAGAAGGACCTCAAGCTGGAACGGGAAATCGCGGAGAACGTGCCGTCCCATCTCATCGGGGACGAACTGAAACTCCGGCAGGTGCTTATTAACCTGATAGGCAACGCGGTTAAGTTCACGGAGACGGGCGGCATTAAGGTTAAAGTGACCCATCTGGGAAGAGTCGGGGACGGCAGCCGGATTATTCTTCAATTCCGGGTCCGTGATACCGGTATCGGCATACCGGCCGAGAAAAGAAACCGGCTGTTCCAGCCTTTTACACAGGTCGATTCCTCGATGACCAGGAAATACGGGGGAACCGGCTTAGGCCTTGTCATTTGCCAAAATCTTGTGGAGCTCATGTCCGGCAAGATGGAGGTTTATTCGGAAGAGGGGCAGGGCACCGAATTTGTTTTTACCATACAGGCGGAAGAGCTCCGCGCATGATAAAAGCTTCGTAAACACGCTAAGCATGCGGTTTGCGGGGCTTTTTTTGTTGTCTTTTTTTATTGTTTCAAAGGGACGGGGGTGGTGTAAGAACAGGTATTACCGAGACATAGGGGCGGGTGGAACCAAGAAAGAAGATTTAAACCGGGCTGTGATTTCATTAGTGCAATACATTTACAGGTCGTACAAATAAAACCGGGTAATTCAAATTAAGGTGATTATGAATTCTCCGCACGGGGTATTTAAAGTTAGACAAGTACCGCATGTGCCTAAATAAACAAGTACTTCTTCTTATAGAAAAGTAGAAAAGAGATATCGACAACTACGAAAGGATCAGGTGAAAGAGATGAGAAAACAGAGTGTAGCAATACTACTAGCAGGAGGTGAAGGTCGCCGACTCGGTGCCCTGACCCAAAATACGGCGAAACCGGCTGTTCATTTCGCAGGCCGCTACCGTATGATCGATTATGCTTTGAGCAACTGCCGCAATTCCGGCGTCGACACGATCGGTGTAGTAACCCAATACAAACCGGAATCCCTTCATCAGCATATCGGAACGGGCGAAGCTTGGCTGAGCGAAACGGACAAAGGATGCGTCGAAGTGCTTTGTTCAAACCAGGAGCATGTTATCGGCAACGAATTCACGGGAACCGCAAACGCGGTCTATCAGAATCGCCACTTTATCGAAAAGCACGATCCGGAATATGTACTGGTGCTTTCGGGCGACCACATTTATCAAATGGACTACAGCAAAATGATCGAACAGCATCAAAAGCTCGGTTCGGTCGCGACAATCGCGGTTAAGCCGGTAGGCTGGGACGAAGCGAGCCGCTTCGGAATTATGAACACGGATGAAGAAGGCCGCATCGTTGAATTCGAAGAAAAGCCGGCTCAACCGAAAAGCAATCTGGCTTCAATGGGAATTTACGTATTCAACTGGGATTTCCTGAAGAAAGTGCTGGAACAAGATGATTTGTCGGCGCAATCTTCCCACGACTTCGGTAAGGACGTCATTCCGATGATGGTGGAGGAAGGCGTGCGCGTTCATTCCTTCTCCTACGAAGGTTACTGGAAGGATGTAGGTACGATCGACAGTCTATGGCAGGCACAGATGGATCTGCTAAACGGTTCCCCGCTGATGAGCGAGCTGGAATGGCCGATGTATACGGCCCAGATTGCCAACGTGAAGCCGCACGTCGACCGTACGGCCAAAGTGGACCGTTCCCTGATCAGCGAGAACTGCGCCGTATACGGCCAAGTTCAGAACTCGGTAATCTCCCATGGAGTTTACATAGGCAAAGGCAGCGTTCTGACGGACTGCGTCATCATGCCGAATGTCCGGATAGGGAACAATGTGAAGCTCCACAAAGCCATTATCGGTGAGGGAAGCGTATTGTGTGACGGTGTAACGGTTGGCAAGACGGATGCCGAAACGATTAGTGTGGTCGGAGATCATGAAGTGCTTTACAAGATCAACGACAAAGCTCCGAAAATTTACTTGCCTCGTCTCGAGCAGCGTATCGGTTAAGGGGGATATTCAAGTGAATCATTCCATAATTGTCGTCGACAGCGAAAAGGAAATCCGGGATGTCATTCGTCAGCTTCAAACCGCCGGATGCGAACCGCACTGCATTCACGTGCTGTCCGATGAAGCGGTGGACACGGAAGAGATGCTGAGACCGCGTTACACAAGCCGTATCGGCTTCTCCGCCGAGCAGATGGCTTACACGATGGCGACTATCTTCCGCGGCAGCGGAAGAGCGATGCGCTCCAAGCTCATTTCGCTGGGTCTGGCCGGCAGTGCCATTCCTCATTACGAAGAAGAGATTTCCCGCGGCCGCATTGTCGTTGTGGCAGTTCCCAGCCAGTTTATTTACGCCTATGATGCAAGCTATGCCGATCAGGCGATTGAAGCGTCTGCGTCAGGGCAGTAATCACTCGCACGGATATTTGACCGGTTTTCGTTTTACGAACAATTTTGCCTTCTGTTGAACATCCCTTAGCCGCTCATGATGACCCCAATACGTCTTAGGAGGGACTCCAGATGAACAAGAAATCACTGACGATGGTGCTGCTTGGCGGTGCGCTGCTTTTCGGCGGCGCTCGAGGACTTGAGGTGCCTGCGTCCGCAGGCGCGGATGACGGACTCATTTCTAAAGCGGCACCTCCTCTGGTTCTTGGTGCTGGAGGCGCCATTACGGACGTAACGGGTTATAAGAGCGCTAACGAAACGGTGTCGGCTAAACCGGCGGTAGTTCTTGCTGAGCAAGCGCCTGCCGAGGCGTCCGGCTCCGTAAAGCTGGAACGTATAAATGGCATCTCTTTATCTGACGATGTGGATACGATTGTCAAACATAAGGGAGAGCCGACATCTGTCCGGAAGGATGAATTTTTCGGAGATACGAAAATTCTTGAGTATCCCGATTGCAGCGTGGCCGTAGGCGAATACGGGGTGGAATACGTAGAAGTTACGCCGGAGCATAAACAGATCACGATCGATGGCAAGCGAGTCGCGAATAATTTGCAAGCTCTCGAAAAGACGCTGGGAGAGCCTTACTGGGCAGCCGAGGACGGCTTGGTCTACACGCAGGACAATCAAGCGTTAAAATTGTTCGTAGACCCTGACAGCGGCCAGTTAAAGTCCGTTCAGTTCTTTTCCAGCGTTACGGAGTAAGGGTTCAACTAATAGAATCAAGATACTAAAAACAGGCCCGCGCCAAGCGGGTCTTTTTGTTGTCTGTCTCTTTTTTGAGGTGAAACAAAGGACCGGGGCGGCGAATTAATAACGTATAGGTTCTATGGCGATCCAACGAAACTCTGTACAGGAGAAAGAAGTGCGGTGGTCGAGCGGATTTGTTTTTCCCGATGGGGTAGCCGCGTGAATGATGATGAAGGTTGCGGATCGTAAAGCTCTGTTGCCAGGGCAGAACACCAAGGAGAGTAACTGTTTTTTTGTAAAGGTACCTGAGAAGAGCGGTGTCTTGCCGCCGGAGCATGTAGCGCAAGCGGCTGGCGGGCGAGCGGAGAACGGAAGAGGTTGAGCCGAGAGAGATGAGATGCGAAAGCTCATATGGTTTTGACCGATGTTCCTGCGGGTATCCCTGCAAAAGCCATTAACGTCCGTCGGAGCAGCCGTAAGCTCCTTTGTTTCATTGAGATTGTTGGACTATCTGCTCTTGATAGTGATGAGGAGAGTAACCATGCCCGCTTCGAGTTGCGGGCAGCTCGGTGCGGCGCGCCGTCGTCCGCATGCCGGTGTCACTCGCAATAAACGGAAGAGGAAGGGCCGCCAATGTAACGGGGGCACAAAAAAAATCAGCCTTCGAAGAAGGCTGATGGAAGGAAATCTATTAAAATTTGGGGAATACATATTTAACGAGGAAGTAAAGGAAACCAAAGAAAATGATGAGATAAGCCGCATATTTGATAAAAGTGGAAGCGACTGCGCTCGAATCCGATCTTTTCTCAATATGCCTCTGCTCAATGTCGACATTCTTGTCTTGATCCATGGGTAACCCTCCTCCCTGCACGAAATCAATTGCGGCAGTCTTAGTCGTTTATGTAAGACTCCAGCATCCAAATGTGTTTCTCAAGGTTAGTGCAAATTTCAGTCAGCATATCTGCGGTACCGTGGTCGCCTTCTTTCTCGGCGGTTTCGATCGCTTCCTTGGATTCTTCCGTAATGGTGCGGAAGTCCTGGATAAGCTCTTCTACCATCTGGCCGGCATTTCGCTCCGGAGAAACTTCTTTAATAGAAGAATTCGTCTGGAATTCTTTCGTCGTGGAAAGCGGGTTTCCATGCAGTCCGAGGATACGCTCGGCAATCGTGTCCAGGTAAAGGTCGGCTTCTTTATAGAGCTCTTCGAATTTAACGTGAAGAACGAAGAACGAAGGACCTTTAAGGTACCAGTGGAACTGATGCAGCTTAACGTACATGACACCCCAGTTTGCAACTTGTTTATTAAGTAAAGTTACGGTTTGTTGTTCTTTAGCTGTAGATGTTTTAGCCATGTTTAATTCCTCCCTTTAACTCTGAATAGTCGTGTCTACAAGCTCATTACCCGCAGCTTCACCGGGCGAAACAAGGGAAATTATAGCGGGAAATCCGCTGTTTCAAAGTGCCCGGAAGGTGGTAAAACTGAGATAAGCCGGTCGATCCGGAAGGTTATGAGCAAGGTTCATGTATAAGGGAGGGGATAGCTTATGATATGGCAAATTAGTTTAGCGGTTATTGCGATTGCCTTTGTGGTGCTCGTCGTTTTTCTGGTAAAGACACTCCGGTCGGTGACCGATCTCGTTGCCCAGACTAACCAGACCATTCAGCAAGTACAGCAGCAGGTGACGGTGGTAAGCCAGGAAGCAAACGAACTGCTTCGTCATACCAATGAGGTTAGCCTGGACGTACGCAACAAGCTGCATGCGCTCGACAAAACCTTTTATACCATTAAAAATGTCGGGGACGTGGTAAGCGAAATTACGACTTCCGTGCGCCAAACCTCGGCTACCGTAACGAATACAATGAGAAACAAAGTGGAGAAAGAGCTGAACTCTCCGAAAAGCATCGTGAACCGCATCGCACCGCTGGTTCCGGTAGCGGTCGATATGTGGAAGAGATTGAAGCAGAGCCGCACGACGAACAGCAAAAGCGTAGCCGTCAAGTAAGACGGCTTCTTACAAAGAATAGCCCGAGCGGGCTGGTAATAACAGGTAAAATAAAAAAGCTGTTTCACCTGGATTCATGCCGGGTAAAGTAAGTAGTATGTGCAGGTATTATAATTGGTGGGTCATTGACTAAGGAGGACAAAATAAATGGTGCAAGAGAACAAATTCAGAATGGAAAAACAAATTACAGATGATGATAACATCATTTCTTTGATCGGGGAGCTGGATCTATCCAAAGCATCCGAGTTTAATACAAACGTGGACCCGTTTGTGCAAGATGTGGGACGCAAACTTATTCTCAATCTTAAAGAATTAACCTATATCGACAGTACGGGAATCGGAGTTATACTCACGATCATCAAAACCCGTCACGCTTTAAAAGCTCCTTTTGCGGTTGAGAATATCCCTCCCAAGGTCCAGAAGTTGTTTGACCTTACGGGGTTAACACCGTTTTTGTCGGCTGTAGCGAATACTGTGAACTAAGAAAGGAAAGAAAAGGGTCTATGGAATCCAAAAATCGTACTGTGAGTTTAACGCTGCCTGCTGAAGCTGAATACATCGATCTCGTCCGTTTGACGCTCTATGGAATCAGCTCCAAGATGGGTTTCTCTTATGAAGATATCGAAGATATGAAAGTCGCCGTTTCGGAGGCTTGCAACAACGTTGTAGTTCACGCTTATGAGCCTGGCCAAGGCGGCAAAATGGAAGTTCATTTCGAAGAGGTGGACGGCGGCATTAAAATTACCGTGCAGGATCAGGGTCTCAGCTTTGACCATGTCACGAAAGTAGGTTCCGCCGACTCGCTGCACAATAAATCTCTGGATGAAGTGAGCAGCGGCGGCCTCGGATTATATCTTATGCAAGCCCTGATGGACCATGTAGAAGTGAAAGGGGATCAGGGGACTGTTGTTATCTTAACGAAGATGGTCAGCAAAAGTGAGGAAATGGTATGAAATTACAATCCGAGAGGAAAGAGATGGAGCATATCCATGATCTGATTCGACAGTATCAGGAAACCGAATGCAATGATATCGCTACCTCTTTGCTTATTCAATACGAGTCTACTGTGAAAATGGCTGCAGCGAAGATGTCCCGCAACCGTCCGGATCTGTATGAAGATCTGATTCAAATCGGGCAAATATCTCTGCTGAAGCTGTTTAAGCAGTTTGACCCTTCTCACGGGGTGCAGTTTGATGCTTATATGATGAAAAGCATTATCGGCCACATGAAGAATTATCTTCGTGACAAATCGTGGTATATCCAGGTTCCGAGACGGATTAAAGAAAAAGGATTCCAGATCCAGCAGGCAATCGATCATCTGACAATGCGGCTGGAGCGTTCTCCCAATGTGAATGAAATTGCGGAAGAACTGAGTCTGACTGTCGAGGAAACGATTGAAATTTTGGCCGGCCGCGAATGCTATCATTATGTGTCTTTGGACATGCCGCTTTCAACCGAAGAGAACGGATCAACGATTGGCGACGTCTTGGGTACTCAGGTGGATGAGTATCTGAATGTCGACAACAAACTCGATTTGCAGGAGGCGTTAAGCCACCTGAAGCCTGAGGAGCAGAAAGTCCTGATGCTGGCTTACGTGGATGGGTATTCTCAAAGAACCATCGCTCAGGATCTTGGCGTTTCTCAAATGAGCGTATCCCGTATTCAGCGCAGAGCGCTGGATAAGCTGCGCAAATATTTCGAGAAGAACAAGCCTGGGGAAGGCGCTTGAAACGTTCATGCGGCAATAGAACTTGCAGAAAAGAACACGTTGTTACAGCGTGTTCTTTTTTAATGACAATATACCGGTAGAGGAAGGGGTAAACATGGAAGATAAAGAGCTGGAATCTTCATCGAATTGGGTTTGGCACGACCTGCATGATAAGGAGGGAAACCTCAATGTGGCGATCGATAAGCTGCCCGAAGAATTGAAGCCGCTCGTAAAGCAAGCGGCAGCGGAACCGTTTGAAGCCCGATTGTACCGCAATAAAGGAAGTGAGCTGCTGGAGGGGGCGTTTTATTATGATTTTGACTCCAAATGCCGGGAAGGCACTCCGATTTTTCACTTTCTTGTTAATGAACAACATCTGGTTACGATCAATTTTAAGGAAGAGCTGCTGTCACCCTTTGATCCGGACTTGATCCGCGAACAGACGTTAAATGCGGAGAATGCGCTTGAAGGCCTTTTCGTTATCCTCGGTTATATTGCGGAGCGGCTGCTGCATGTTCTGACGGATTATGAGAAAAGAATGCGTCAGGTCGGGGAGCATATGAGAAAAAGAAACAATTCCAAGCTGCTGGACCGCATTCTTGACCGCCGGCACGAGCTTCTCGATATGACTAAATGGGTGCGTCCGCTTAAAGACACGATGATGACAACCAAGGAACTGTTTGTCGAGAACATGGAAGAAGGGCTCGAGCACCGTAGAACCTGTATCAAAATCGAGCGTATTATGACGCGGCTGAAGCTTTATACGGAAGAAGTAGAGGCCCTGCTGGCTCTGGATACGAGCATCGCGAACTACCGGGGGAATGAGATTACGAAGACTCTGACGGTCTTTACGGCCGTATTTGCGCCACCCACGATGCTTGCGGGGATATGGGGCATGAACTTCGAAAACATGCCGGAGCTTAAGTGGAACAGCGGTTATTATCTTGCTCTGGGCCTCATTGTGGCTTTGCCGCTTATAGTTCTTGCCTGGCTGCATTGGAAGGGCTGGACGGGCGATATTATTAAGGGCAAAAGCAAGAATTCCAATCTGAAATAAACGGACGGGCCCCGTTAGGGGCCGATCCGGCGTTTGGTCGGTGGGGCGGTATAAGAAAAAAATCGTTTCAAGCTGCAGGGAATATGGGTAAATAAAGACCATACCCAATTAAAATGAATTCCCACTCTAAAGAAGGCGGTGAGTCTTATGACAGTCAAATATACGATCGACTGTGAAGGCAGCGAAATTCTGGTTCGTGAAGTTGACGGGGCAACTTATCAGCTTTGTATACGCGCTAGTACGAACCCGCTTGGCAATGGGAATGTTTTGGAAACGTATTCAGAATTTTATCGGGCAGTCCGTGCAGCCGATCATTTCTGCCAAACGTATGCTAAAGCGAAAGAGCACGGTTTTTACCTGCAAGAGACCTTCCTGGTAAAGCCGGATAAACATCCGATTCCGGTAAGTAAAATTCTGAATGAAGAGATGCAGAACGAACAAGTGAATGCACTCTTTGCGTAAGATTACCGAAATAACGACAGCCTTGTGCAGAGCGATCTCTGCCGGGCTGTTTTTTTGTTGAGCAGCAATAGGGACTAGAGCGGATTCTTAAGGATGATCCGGCGAAAAAGCAGAGCATAGGGACAAAACATTTGATAAAAGCAACCGAGATCGTTGAAGTTCAATTTCATTGGAACACAGTAGAACGGAGCGGGAAGGGAGGGGGTACAGACTACGCACGCAGTAAGGGCCGACTAAAAATCAATTATTCATAGTCTGCTAATTAAAAGAACCAAGAACCGATTAAGACCCGGGGCGTCAAAAGTAATGTAAAGTACAGGCGGAACGGATACCCTTAAAAAACGTGAAGTAAGAAAAAGACTGCCTGGAGTCTGTAGCCCGCCCGGCAGCCTTTTTACTATTTATACATATCCACGTAGGATACGAGCTTCGCGATAAATTCACCGATAATCGGCATGGAAACGAATTGGGAAACGAGCCAGCCGAGCAGCGCGACTACTACCGTGGTTCCGATCGTAAGTCCCAGGCCTCTGGCCAAGCCGGCCGTGAAATTCGTAATGATCCGTTTACGCGGATTGAGATAATTTTCGATCACATCTTTATACTCGGAGCGTTCCAGGATGGTAGCAAGGCGTTCCAGCGCCAATTCCTTCCGGCTCGGTTCCTGGGAAGGAATCGGTACCTCTCCAGGGACTCGGCGCTCACGGGTGGGAGAAGACTGTCTCATAAGGAATGCACCTCTTTCGGTCAGTTTGAACGGCTCCTGTGCGGCTTTCGCCAAAACAGCCAGCTCTCCGCAGAGAAGCTGGCTGCCGATGCTCGGAACAATTCCAATAGGGGTTCCCGAAGCGGTTTAGTTCATCGGTTTATTGGACTGGTCCATGCTGTTCAGCATCTGGTCCGTACGCTCTTCTTTCATGTCTTTCACATTGTCGAGAGCGCGGTTCGTGGAAGTCGCTGCGCTGTTTACCAATTCCTTCGAGCGGTCGACCAGATTGCTGGTCTGCTCGTTCACGCGGCTGGCTACATCCGCTACTTTCGTTTTAGCGTCGGAAGCGAGTTCTTGACCTTTCGCCATCCATTCGGAGTATTTAACCGAGAGGTCTTCTCTCATTTCACGGCCTGTTTTAGGGGCAAGAAGAAGGGCTGTGATCGCGCCTACACCTGCACCTACCAGAGTACCAAGCAATACGCCATTACCTTTGGATTCGTTAGACATATGATCCATCTCCTTTACCTGAATATCATTTTTTTAAAACACAAGATACATTTATAGAAATGTGAAGTGTTTCCGCGGGTTAAACATTGGTGCGGTGAAAAGCGCGGCTGGCTAAGCCGATCAGGAAAACGAATAACGCTGCACCGATAATAGCCGGAATGACAGCAAAGCCTCCGATTTCGGGACCCCAGCTGCCGAGAAGCAAAGAACCGAGCCACGCTCCGACAAAACCGGCCAACATGGATCCCAGTATGCCTCCGGGCATATTGCTTCTTACGATCGCGTCGCCGATAATCCCGATGACTACGGCCATTATAATAGTAATAATGAAGCCTATCATGGTTCCACTCCCCTTTAACTTATTGATTCTGTCGTACTTTTTTCTACCCGCCAGGAGAAGAGATGAAACAAACGGAGCTTCACCAAGTTGCCGGTAGTCCGCCTAGTCGAGGCCGCCCTGGTCCTTCATGACCCCCTGAATCGTCTCGATAAAGGCGTCCGCCGCTTTGGACAGATACCGCCCCCGCCTGTGGGCGATAACCAGAGTCCGGGAGGGATGATTCCGGAGCGGAAGGTGAACGGGTGACAGCTCGCTGCGGGTTCTTTTGGAGATAAGATAAGGTACGAAGGCGATTCCCATACCGGCGGCTACAAGGGACTGGACCGTCTCCATATTGGAACTTTCGAAAACGATGTTAGGGGTGAAGCCGGCTTCCTGGCAGAGGGCAACGTTGATTTTACGGAACCCCTGGCCTTTCTTGAGCGCGATGAAGGCTTCGTTTTCCAGCTCGGAGATCGTAACGGGCTCTCCGTTTTCTATGTGCCGCTTGGCCAGAGGATGGTTTGGCGGAAAGGCGATGACGATTTCTTCGTCCAGGAGGTGGGAGTAGACGAGCGAATCTTCCTGCATGGGAAGAGCGAGCAGGGAAATGTCCGTTTGGCCGCTGGTCGTCAATTTCTCCAGATTGGCGGAAGTTTCCTCGACGAGAACGACTTCGATATCCGGGTAGGCGGCCTGGAAGACGGGGAGCACATACGGCATGATCGTAGAACCGGTGATCGGCATGCTTCCGACAACGAGCTTCCCCTTCTTCATCAGGGAGATATCCTCCATTTCCTGCTTCAACTGTTCGAGTGAATCGAGTATGCTCTGGGCTTTATCTACAAAAATAGAACCGGCATGAGTCAGCTCTACGGAATTGGTGCTGCGCTGGAAAAGCAGAACGCCTATTTCGCGTTCCAGCTTGGACAACTGCTGGCTGAGCGAAGGCTGGGCGATATGTAGCTTTTCGGCCGCCCGTGAGAAGTTGCGCTCCAGGGCGATTTGTACGGCGTACTGCAGTTGGCGTAGTTCCATATGAAGGCTCCTTTAATTATTGGTTTTACCTATGAAGGTTATAGTTATTATATCTTGGAACAATGAAGAAAGAAATGATAGCATAAGATTATCAATTAGATTAACGGAATCTTTATCTGGGGTGAGCGACATGAGTAAAAAAACATTATTCGAAAAAATTTGGAATAACCACGTGATTTATCAAGAAGAAGGAAAACCGAGCATCCTGTACATCGATCTTCATCTCGTACACGAGGTAACTTCTCCGCAGGCTTTCGAAGGACTCCGTCTGAGCGGACGCAAGGTGCGCCGTCCGGAGCTGACTTTCGCCACGATGGACCACAACGTGCCGACGAAAGACCGTTTTAACATCAAAGACCCGATTTCCAAACAGCAGATCGATACGCTTTCGCAAAACTGCCGCGATTTCGGCGTTACCCTGTTCGACCTGAACCATGTGGATCAAGGCGTTGTCCACGTTATGGGTCCCGAACTCGGCCTGACTCATCCGGGCAAGACGATCGTTTGCGGCGACAGCCACACGTCCACGCACGGTGCCTTCGGCGCCCTGGCGTTCGGAATCGGCACAAGCGAAGTCGAGCACGTGCTTGCTACCCAGACGCTGCAGCAGTCGAAACCGAAGACGCTGGAAGTCCGCGTAAACGGCGCCCTGCCTGTCGGCATTACCGCAAAAGACCTTATTCTGGGCATCATCGCCCAGTACGGAACGGATTTTGCGACTGGCTACGTCATCGAATATACGGGCGAAGCGATCCGCGGATTGTCCATGGAAGAGCGCATGACCGTCTGCAACATGTCGATCGAAGCCGGTGCCAGAGCGGGACTGATCGCTCCCGACGAGACGACGTTCGAATACCTGCGCGGCCGCCAGTACGTGCCGCAGGATGCGGCCTTCGACCAGGCGGTCGAAGGCTGGAAGCTGCTGACCACGGACGAAGGCGCGTCCTACGACCTCGTCGTTGACTTCGACGCCGCTTCCCTCGTGCCGCAGGTTACCTGGGGCACAAGCCCGGGCATGGGCACAGGCGTCACAAGCAGCGTGCCTAACCCGCAGGAAATGGCGACGGAGAATGAGCGTAAAGCGGCTGAGAAGGCGCTTGAATATATGGGCCTAGAGCCCGGAACACCGATGACGGAGCTTACCGTCGACCGCGTATTCATCGGCTCCTGCACGAACGGCCGCATCGAGGATCTGCGTCGTGCCGCGGCCGTGGCGAACGGCTACAAAGTCAATCCGAACGTGAACGCGATTGTCGTTCCCGGTTCGGGCCGCGTTAAACTGCAGGCTGAGAAAGAAGGCCTCGACAAGATCTTCGTCGAAGCGGGCTTCGAGTGGCGCGATGCGGGCTGCAGCATGTGCCTCGCCATGAATCCGGACGTTCTCAGCCCGGGTGAGCGCTGCGCATCCACATCGAACCGCAACTTCGAAGGCCGTCAGGGCCGCGGAGGCAGAACGCACCTTGTTTCTCCGGAGATGGCCGCCGCAGCGGCGATCGAAGGCCGCTTCACGGACGTGCGCGGCTGGACGTACAAAGTGCCGCAGGAAGCGTAACCAGAACGAGATAACAGGAAGCGAGGAAATCAATCATGGAAGCATTCAAACAACATACCGGGCTCGTCGGTCCGGTTGACCGTGTTAACGTAGATACAGACGCTATCATCCCCAAACAATTTTTGAAGCGTATCGAGCGCACCGGCTTCGGACAATTTCTGTTCTTCGAATGGAGATTCACCGAGGACGGCCAGGTGATCCCGACTTTTGACCTTAACAAGCCGCGTTATCAGGGAGCTTCCGTGCTCATTTCGCGTGCGAACTTCGGCTGCGGATCTTCCCGGGAACATGCGCCTTGGGCGATTCTCGATTACGGCTTCAAAGTCGTCATCGCGCCTTCTTACGCGGATATTTTCTACAACAACTGCTTTAAAAACGGCATTCTGCCGATCAAGCTGAGCGAAGAACAGGTGGAAGAATTGTTCCAGCGTACGGCGCAGCATGAGGGCTACAAGCTCAACGTCGATCTGGAAAACAAGACGCTGACGGACGAATACGGTCTGAAGATCGATTTCGATCTTGACGAGCACCGCCGTCAATTCCTTCTTCAAGGGCTTGACGATATCGGACTGACGCTGCAGCATGCGGATAAAATTTCCGCTTATGAGGCTCAGCATCAAGGCCGTCTTGCACTGAATCTGTAGACGGCGTAAGCCGGTCCTCAAAAAACCGTTTCCTGCCATAGGGAACGGTTTTTTTGCATGTCTTTTCTTTTCCAATATATCTCTTTAAATCTACCAAACTGCCTCAAAAAAGCCGATATAGAAGGTTATTAGGCGAATTCGTGCAACTTTTGGCATTAAACCTGCGTCTAACTCTATGTTCGGCGCCGTCGAATCTATGCTCTCGTTGTCTGACCGTAGCATAATTTGGTAGAATAGAGATGAGGCGGGCAACTCGGCGAGAAGAGACGAACGCTGAAAAATAAGTGTAAGAGGTGTATGATGAAACTTTGGTCCACTGTCGCCACGCTGCTCATGATCGCTCTGCTCCTGCCCTCATTGGCTTTCGGTGCAACGTCCCCCCCAACCGCTAAAATCGTGCTGGACGGCAAGACGCTGACAACCGAAGTGGACCCGCTCAACGTGGATGGTAATGTGTTGGTTCCGATTCGGCAAATTTTCGAGAAACTCGGTGCCAAGGTGACCTGGGATCAGTCGAAGCAGACCGCGACTATTGTTCGTGACAGCATGAAGATCCAGCTTACAGTCGGTGACCGCAAACCGGTCGTCAACGGTAGCAGGGCTGAACAACTTGAGGTCGCCCCGATGAACGTGAAGGGCAATGTGCTCGTTCCCGTTAGGTTCGTCGGACAGAAAATCGGCTACGATTTCAAATGGGTTCAAGAAACCAGCACAGTACAAATTTTCCCGAAGAGCGGACAAGGCTCCGGTGCGGGAACACCGCCCACAACACCGACACCGACGCCGACGCCGAATCCCGGCCAGGTATCGGATAAGGTGCTTGTGAAAACGATCCAATTGACCAAGGATCAGCTTCTGGTCGGAACGGACAAGAAGTCTCCCCAAGCGAACGTATTCAAGCTTACCTCGCCGGACCGGATCGTCATCGATCTGCCGGGTACGGAGCTTGACGCCTCGCTTGCCGGCAAACTCGTCAACAATGTCGGTGAAGTCCCTTCCCTGCATCCGATGGTAGAGAAGGTGAGATTTTCGAATTTCAACAATGATCCGGCAACCGTAAGAATTACGCTTGACATGAAAGCGAACGCGGATCTTACGATCAGTGCCGCAGCGGGACAGGCGAACCTGCTCGTTGGAGTTTTGAAAGCTCCGGAACCGGGTAAAACCAAATACAAAGTCGTTATTGACGCAGGTCACGGCGGAACGGATTCAGGTGCGGTTTCCCTGACCAACAAGAAAGAAAAGGATTTTGTACTGGCCGTCGCGAATAAAGTAGCGAAGCTGCTGGAGAAAGAACCGAATATCCAGACGTATATGACGCGTTCGACGGACACTTTTGTCACACTGAAAGGCCGTTCCGAATTTGCTAATAACCTGGATGCCGACCTGTTCCTTTCGATTCATGCGAACAAGGCGACTCCGACAGCAGGCGGTACCGAAACCTTCTATTACGAGCGTGCGGACAGCAAAGCATTCGCGAACGTCGTTCAGAAGCATTTGCTGGAAGCGACCGGGTTCAAAAACCGGGGAGTAAAAGAAGGCGACCTTCATGTAGTGAGAGAAACGAAGATGCCGGCAGCCCTTGCCGAAGTCGGATTTTTATCCAACGCGCAGGAGGAAGCTCTGATGTACACGTCCGCTTTCCAGGACAAAGTCGCGGCCTCTTTCGTAGCTGCCATCAAAGAGTATTTGAAGATTTCGTAATAAGCAAGGAGTGGGTGTAGCATGAAGAAAAAATTATGGGTACAGGGGATCGTGGTAGGCTCTCTGGTGTTGGCAGTCGCATCCGGCTGCGGCCAGAAACAGCAGCCTCTGGCAAGCAATAACGGAGGTTCCACACCGGCACCGGTTGAAACCGTGAGCCCTTCACCTGAGCCGACTATTTCCGTAAAGCCGTCACCATCTCCTTCACCGGAGGCTAAACAAACTGAGATTAAAGCTTATTACAGCGATCCGGATCTTACGAAGCTGGTAGAGAAGAACGTCAAAATTTCTTATAAAACCGAAGGGGACAAGTACAAATCGGCCCTGGAAGCTTTGAAGAAAAGCGACGACGCGCAAGCCGTACCGCTTTTTAACGACGTCACTTTCCAATCGGTTAAATTCGAGAAGGACGAGCTCAAACTCGATCTGAAACTGGGCGAAGGCGCACAGCTCGGCTCCGGCGGGGAACAGTTTTTCCTGGATGCGTTGAAGAAAACGGTGTTCCAGTTCCCGGAAGTGAAAGCCATCTACATTACGAAAGACGGCGGACAGGTGGAATCCCTGATGGGCCATATGGATCTGCCTTACCCGATTAAACGCAAATAAAGAGAGAACGTGCAATCGAGAGGAGAACACGGGCAAGCATGAAAACGAATAAAACCGCAATGTTGCTGGCAGGCGCTTTGATCGCCTCCAGCATTTCTTTAAGTCCGGCTTATGCGGACAACAAAACCACCGAGACGACGTCATCCGCTCAATCCACAATCGCTGAAGCGCTTAAGAAGAATTTTCCGGATGTCGTAAATACACATTGGGCACTAAGACACATTACCAAACTCGCGCTTGAAGGCATTGTAGAAGGCGATGAGAAAGGCAATTACCGTCCGGAAGCTTCCGTATCCCAGCAGGATGTTATCATTATGGCGGTCCGCACACTCGGACTTGAATCCGGCCTTAGTGATAATACTTCTTACAATCTCCCTCTGAAAGTGGACACTTACGCTCAGAAATATGTAGCGGCCGCTATCGAGAAGAAGCTGATTTCCGTAGACGAAGAAAAAGACGGCTCGAAAAACTGGGGCAGCAAGCCGGCTTCCCGTGAATGGGTAACGAAGCTGACGATCCGCGCGATCGGGCAGCAGGAAACGGCTAACGGCCTGGCGGACGATACGCCGGCTTTTACCGATCTGAAGAGCATTTCCAGCTGGGCCAAGCCGTACATTAGCGCGGCTACCGTGCTGGGAATCGTAGACGGCTTTGAAGACGGAACTTTCCGTCCGAAGGGAGAAGTCACCCGTGCTCAAATGGCTACGTTCCTCAGCCGTGCCGAGCGTCACAGCAAGAACTTGTCTTCCCGCGTCGTACGCGGCTATGTGAATCATGTAAGCGCGGATAAGATCAGCATTTTCGACGAGAAGGGGAAAACCACTTCTTATAAATTGACGCCGGAATCCGTATTCTACGGAAACAAAAACGATAATCCGATCCAATCTTCGGAGCTGGCGTACACTTATCAGGTTTCCCTCGTCCAGCAGGGCGGAACGGCTTACTATGCCGAGGTCCTAAAAGACGAAGACCGCTCCGAGAAAGTTACGGGAACGCTGCTGAACGTGAAGGACCGCAAGCTTACACTCGATAATTTCGAAGCGTACGAAATCGGCAGCGGCGCTTTGGTGCTTGATGGCAAAGGCCAGGAAATCAGCCTGTCTTCGCTCGTCGTGGGCAGCAAGCTGGAACTCCGCCGCAACTCTATCACGGGGAGCAAGGAATACGGCCAAGTGGTCGTCCGCGAAGTTCCCGTGAACAAAACGTCCGAAGGTACGGTACAGAGCGTAAACGGCGACACCGTGGCGCTTGTGGACTTGACGAGCGGACAATCGGAGTCATACACGCTGGCCAAAAATCCGACGATCGTAGATGCGGATAACCGTCTCGTGGACAAAACCGCGATCAAAGCGGGAGACGCCGTCTCCTATACGCTTGAGAACAGCCAAATCACGCAGGTCAAAATCAAAACGAGAACCGGCGTCAGCAAGACGGTTAAAGGTACTTTCTCCAGTTTGAGCAGTGATAAAACGGGTATCTTTTACAAGGAAACGGACGGCAGTTTCGGCGCCGGCAAATTAGCGACTAACGTTCAAGTCGTAATTGACGGAGTCGGCTCTCCAAGTCTGTATGACCTGGATGAGAATGACGAGCTGACGATGGATATCGCGAACGATCAGATCGTGAAAATCACCGTGACGAACCGTTCGATTTCCAACCTTTTGTTCGCTACGTTTATCCGTTTCGATTCGAAATACAACCAGCTGAACGTCCAGCATGCGGACGGAACGCCGGGCGCCTACACGATTTCGGACAATACGGTCGTTACTTACGGCGGCACGTCGATGTCGTTTAAAAACTATCCGGGCTTCGCTTCCCTTTTCACCGAGGGCAAGAAAGTCGACCTGAAAGTATCGAAAAACAAAGTGACGGCGATTCAGCTTTCCCTTGACGTTAGCGGTACGATCACGCAAATCAACACGGTAGCCAATGAAATGTCGATCCGTGCGAACAACGGACAGTCGTTTACATTTAAAATGTACTCGCCGGCCGTAGAAATTCCGAACAAAAGCGGCGCAACCCTCGCCGATCTTAAAATCGGGGACCTGGTAACGGCATCCCTCGATTACAATCAGGCGGGCGTAACGAAAGTAGTCGTCGACCGTTCTACACTCGTGAAGGTTCAGTATGTAAACAGCTCCCAGCAGGTTACGGCCGTAGACGATCTTAACAACGGCTTGACGTTTACTCTGAAAGACACGAAGATTGTTAAAAGCGACGGTACGTCTGCCGCAACGGCCGATATTTTACCGGATGACTACCTGTATGTGACCTATAAAGGCGGAAGCGTCGTGAAAGCGGAGATCGTAAGCCCTTCCCGCGGTAAAGTCACGAATGTGGATTCCGTCAACGGCACGCTGACCATTCAGGAGCCGACGGGCAAAATCCAGCTGTACACTATCGGAACGGATGCAGTGGTTAAGAACGGCACGACCCTCATCGGTCTGAATGCGATAAAAGCCGGGGATCGCGTCCAAGTGATCAAGCAGTCGAACGGCAAAATCAACATCCAGCTCGCCGCTGCCATGACCAAGACATTCAGCAGCTACGAGTACGCGGTGAACCAAATCCAGTTCGACGCCAGCGGTTCTACCGAGCGTTATAATATCCACCGCAGCGCTTACTATCACAAAGGCGCCGAAACCCTCACCGCCTCCTCTTTCAACAAAGGAGAGACGGTAACCGTCTATATCGTGGATAACAAAATCATCGAAATGGAAAAGTAAGGATTGCCTGACCGTCCTCTCCCGAGGGCGGTTTTTTGGTTGCCAAAATTTTTTTGAAAAATGTTCGCATTTGTTTGCATCCTTCCATTGCAACCTGACAAACATTCCGCTACACTTGTAAAAGGAAAACGGGGAATTGAAGAAGAGGTACTCATGAATCAGAAGGTAAGGCACATTTTGGACACGATTGGGGAAATGTTTCCAGACGCTCACTGCGAATTGAACCATTCGAATCCGTTCGAGTTAACCATTGCGGTGCTTCTATCCGCCCAGTGTACAGATGAAACCGTGAATAAAGTCACCCAGACGCTGTTTCAAAAATATAAGACGCCGGAAGATTATTTAGCCGTCCCTCTGGAGGAGCTTGAGCAGGACATCCGACGCATCGGTTTGTACCGCAACAAGGCGAAGAACATTCAGAAGCTGTGTCAACTCATTCTCGAACGCTACGACGGCCAGATTCCAACCACGCACGAACAACTGGTGGAGCTGCCCGGTGTAGGCCGCAAAACGGCTAACGTAGTCGTTTCCAATGCTTTCGGGGTTCCTGCAATCGCCGTCGATACTCATGTAGAACGGGTGTCGAAGCGGCTTGGACTGGCGGGCAAGGACGACTCCGTACTCGAAGTCGAGAAGAAACTGATGCGAAAAGTGCCTCGCGAGGAATGGACCTTGACGCATCACCGGCTTATTTTTTTCGGCAGGTACCACTGCAAGGCGCAATCGCCGAAATGCGATATTTGCCCGCTGCTTGACATCTGTCCGGAAGGAAAAAGGCGTATGAAAATCAAGAAAGTACGCAAAACTAGTTAAAAAGAATGTGTAGTGAGGGATGAGTAGAAATGAAATGCATAGCTGTTTACACGAAAGACTTCGAACTATTTTCCGATTTGTACGAGACAATTATGAACACACCGCTCTCCGAAAATGAAGAAAAAGAAATTCAGGGCGTTATCGTCAGCGAATCCGGCGAAGTGCCTGAGAACTATCTCGAAAAAATGAGAACAAAACCGGAAGTGGTTGTCATGAAAGTGAAAGAAGGCGACATTACCATCCTTCAACACGGCGATGTTTTCGAAATCTTCCTTCCGGAAGAAAAAGAGAGCGCAGTGGTTTCCTAAACCGCTTTTGTTCCGCTTCAACCGGGCTTCCAAGCAGGTTACCCGTCTGTCCGCACAGGGACACGCTGATTTTCTCGGCGTCTGCATCTCGTGCGCGAACGGACGGGTTTTTGCGTATAAACAGAAATTGACTTCCGCTACACCCGGGATTACACTTATACCGATATCAATGGCATGGGAGATTAGAAACTCAATGAATGGACTTATGGAGCAAAGAAAGGACGAGGTTCTCCGCGCATTCGGCCGTCTTCGGGAAGAAATGAAGAGGGCCGGCGACGGCGCGCGGGTGCGCAAACTGATTCAGCTGGAAGACAAGCTAGGCGGCGAGAAGACCGTCCTTGCGTTCTGCGGGCACTTCTCGGCGGGCAAATCCACTTTGATCAACACCTTATGCGGGCACCGGCTTCTGCCCTCCAGCCCTATTCCGACGAGTGCGAATATTGTTAGCATTGAGAGCGGGGAAGAAGGGGCGGAAGTCGTTCAGAGGAGCGAGGGCGAGGAAGAGGCCAGAAAACGGCGGATCCCGCTGAACGAACTCGACGCTTACTGCGTCAACGGAACGGATATCGAGGAAGTTCACATTTCGTATCCGCTGCCTTTTCTCGGGGAGCACGCCGTGCTTCTGGATACTCCGGGAATCGATTCGACGGACGGGGCCCATCACATGGCTACGGAGTCGGCGCTTCATCTGGCCGATGCGGTTTTCTATGTCATGGACTATAACCATGTTCAATCGGAAGTAAACCTGGCTTTTACGAAACAGATGAAAGAACGCGGCAAGCCGCTCTACCTGATCGTAAACCAAATCGATAAACACCGGGAAGAAGAACTGTCTTTCGATACTTACAAAGAAAGCGCACTGGAGGCGTTCCGCAGCTGGGGCATTTATCCGGACGGGATGTTCTTCGTAACGATGAAGCAGCCGGACCACCCGCGCAACGAATCCGGGAAGCTCAAATGGCTGCTGTCCGGATTGATCGGCATGCAGCGGGAGCTTCGCGAAGCGAGCGTGGACGCGGCCGCGGATCATTTGATCGGCGAGCATATCCAGTGGCTGAGGGAGCAGAGCGAACCGCAGAAAGCGGTTCTGCGCGAGCGCGTGGACGAAGAGGAATCGGCCGGAGTATTGGCCGAGTACGAGGAGCTGTCCCGCCGCCTGAACGAAGCGCAGTCGCTGCCCGGGCAGCTGACGGACTCGCTGAGGAAAGAGATTGCGGCGATCATCGACAATGCGAACGTGACGCCTGCGTTGACCCGCGACAAAGCGCATGAATATTTGCTGAGCCGCAAGCCGGGCTTCAAGGTCGGCTTCTTCGGAGCGGCCGCGAAGACGGCTGCGGAGGTGGAGCGGCGTCTGGAGGTTTTCCGCGAGGATTACGCCGAGCAGGTGCACGCCCAGATGGATTGGCATCTGAGGGATGCGCTGCGCCGGGCGTACAGCGGCATCGGCATGAGCGACGAGAAGCTGCTGGCCGATATTGACGCGTTCAGCGTGGAGGTCACGTCCTCATGGCTCGCTTCGCAGGTTAACACGGAAGCCGTGTTCGGAAACGAATACACGATGACGTATATGCGCCAGACGGCCGCGGAGCTCAAAACGGCCGCGCGCCGCTCGGCGCTCGCGCTGATCGACCGGCTCGCCGGTCTTGCCGGAAGCTGCTCGGTCCGGCTCGATTCCGAGCTGGCGCCCGATTTGCGGCAGCTGGAAGAGCGGCTCGGCGCCCTGCGCGAGCTGAAACGCTTCGAGCGCGAGGAGGCGGCCCGCGAGGAAGCTCTGCGTGCGCTGGCTTCCTGGCCGCACGCCAAGGCGTACGAGCTGCCGGATCTTGCCGCTTACCGCGGCGAAGAGACCGGGGAGCTGCGCGGCGTGCTGCACACGTCCGAGATGGACACGATCCTGCGGGCGGCGCATACCGCGCCAGGGGATCGTGACAGCCTCGCGGGCGGGGCAGGGGGCGCTGCCGCACCGGGCGGCGCTCCGGCAGACGGAGCGTTCGCGGCACCGGCGGCCGACGCGGCAGGCGCCGCCACGGAAGCGGCCGCGGGCGGGCTGCAGCTCGGCGCGAAGCGCGCGGAGCGCCGCGCACAGGATCTCGCGGCGGCGGCGGATCTCCTCGGCGATATGCCGTCGATGAGATCGATTGTGCGCTCGCTGCGCGAGAAAGCCGAACGTCTGCGGCATAAGACGTTCACGGTCGCCTTGTTCGGCGCTTTTAGTGCCGGCAAGTCGTCCTTCACCAACGCGCTGATCGGCAAGCGCGTCCTGCCCGTGTCGCCTAATCCGACGACCGCGGCGATTAACAAGATCGTGCCGCCTACGGCCGATTGGCCGCATGGAACGGCCAAGGTGCAGATGAAGACGGCCGAAGTGATGCTCCAGGACGTGCTGTTCTCCCTGGATATGCTGGGCGTCCGGGCGTCTGCGATAGATGAGGCGCTGGCCGCGATCCGCGGGCTTACTCCGGAAAGCGTAACGGCCAAGGGCAAGCCGCACTATACGTTCCTCAAAGCGGTTGCCAAAGGCTGGCCCGATGCCGCCCCGCTTCTCGGGACGCAGCAGAAAGTCGGGGAGGAAGCATTCGCCGGTTATGTGGCGGAAGAATCCAAGTCGTGCTTCGTCGAGTACATCGAACTGCATTATTCCACGCCGCTCACGGAGCAGGGAATCGTGTTTGTGGATACGCCGGGTGCGGATTCGATCAACGCGCGCCATACGGGCGTCGCTTTCGACTATATCAAGAACGCGGACGCGATTTTGTTCGTGACCTACTATAACCATGCGTTCTCCCAGGCGGACCGGGAGTTTCTGCTGCAGCTCGGAAGGGTTAAAGACAGCTTCGAGCTGGATAAAATGTTCTTTCTCGTCAATGCCGCGGATTTGGCGGCCGGGGAGGAAGAACTGCAGGGCGTTGTCCGCCATATTGAAACGAACCTGCTTCAGCACGGAATCCGTCATCCGAGAATTTACCCGGTTTCGAGTCATCTGGCGGCCGAAGGAAAGCTGTCCGGGGACGACAGGAAGCTGGAGGCTTCCGGTATCGTTCCGTTCGAACGGGATTTTATCCGCTTCACGCTGGAGGAGCTGACGGATATTTCGCTGCGCTCCGCCGATCAGGAGCTTGAACGGGCGCTGCATGTTCTCCAGGAACGTATCGAAGGGGCGCAGCAGGGGGAAGAGGCCCGCAAGGCACGCCTGCAGGCGCTGGAGCGTGCGGAGGAAGCGGCCGTCCGTCTCCTGAAGGAAACGGACGCTGCGCCTGTGCAGCGGGAACTGGCGAAAGAAATCCAGGAGCTGCTTTATTACGTGAAGCAGCGGACCATGTACCGGTTCGGCGAGCTGTATAACGCTTCCTTCAACCCGGCTTCTTTCCGGGAAGGGGTCGGGGATCCCAAAGCCGCCCTGCGCGAGAGCTGGCGCGACCTCCTGCGGATGATCGAATTCGATCTTCAGCAGGAAGTGCTGGCGACCAGTCTGCGGATCGAGCAGTTTCTGAACAAGCTTGCGAAAGGAACCTACGAAACATGGGGAACCGGACTCCGCAAGCTGCAGGAAAGCTACGAATTCGAAGCGTTCGAATCCGTGTCTTTCGACACGCCGGATAACAAGCTTCCGCTGGAAGCTCCCGACGTTACGGATAAAGTGCTTGCCGCTCATTTCAAGAGCGCCAAACATTTCTTCGAGGGCGAAGGCAAAAGCAAGCTGAGGACGGAGCTGGAAGGCAGACTGAACGATCCTGTCGCACGTTTCGTGGATAATGCCGTAGCAATGCTGAAACAATTGTATGCGGGACATCTGACCGATACATTCGCCGTTCTGGAGGAAAGACACCTGGAGAGCTACCGCGAACATCTGGAGGGCATGAGAGATGCGCTTCAAATGCGGACGGACGTCGGCGTGCTGGCAGCCAAGCGCGACGAGCTCGCCAAATGGATGCCGTCGCGCAGCGGAGAAACAGCAGACGGGCAGGAACGGGTAACCGGATAGTCCCGGCATTTTCGGCTGTTTCAGGCTCAGGGTAGTCCCGTATTCGAGTGGAACTGCCGCAGAGGTTTATCCTGAGAAGGAAGTGGACTGCCACAACGTGCGGGCCGTTCGTCTCGACCCCCTGCGGCATTCAGGGGAGATGCCCGGCAGGCTGAAACCCAGTCCGTATTTTTCCGACGTGCGCCTGTTCCCTAACTTTGGCAAACTTGCTGAGCCGGGAGCCGGTCAGGCATCTTGAGTAATCGGATTAACCGGACGGAATGCTTTAGCTGGGCGCGTTGCCTTTGGAAAACGTATGTTCAAAAAGAAAAAGACCTTCACTGAATTCCAAGTGATGGTCTTTCCTTTTTTACAGGAAAAGGTTATGGCGCGGCATGTATTTAAAAATGTATTTAAAGACGCATTAAAGAAAAAACGGGGTTTAGTTAGGTTTGTTATGATACCGCTTTCATTGATGGGAAATTTGATGATTTACAAGGATAGCAACCCTCAGGTGTCTAATTCGTGAACATATGAAAGGTTAAGGGGAATTCAGCCTTTTTCCACTCGTTGCCGCCCTACGGGGATGGTGTTAAGATTCATTAAGGTTTGCTAGGTAAAGCCTTGCTCAAAATTCGGTGAACTTGGCCCATGTCCAGGAGGATGCTATGGAAGTCTTTAAGGGGCTCAAACGGTTTTATTGGCCCGAACGGAAGCTGCTTTTCGCTTCTATTTTTTGCTTGATCTGCACGACGGCTCTGGGGCTTGTGTACCCGAACCTGCTGCGTTATCTCATTGATGACGTTATCGCGGTGAAGCGCTACGATCAGGTTCCGGCACTGGCTCTTATGGTTGTGGGAGTGATCGCGGTCAAAGCGCTGTTCCAGTTTTTGCACGGATTCAGCGGGGGACGGCTCGGCAACCGGGTCGCGTACAACATGCGGGAAGCGATGTACGAGAAGCTCCAGTACTTATCTTTCCAGTACTACGACAAAGCCCGTACCGGAGATCTAATGTCCCGGCTTACGGCCGATCTCGAAGCGATCCGGAACTTTATCGGCTTCGGCTTCGCGCAGATTCTGAACGTGTTTCTTATGGTTCTTTTCGGGATGGTCATGATGTTCTCGATCAGCTGGAAGCTGACGCTTCTAACGATGCTGACGATGCCTTTTCTGGCTTTCGCGGCTATCCGTTTTGAAGGGAAAATCCATCCGGCCTTCCGTTCGCTCCGGGCTTCCATGAGCAATATGACGACGGCTGTGCAGGAAAATATTACAGGGGTGCGCACGGTGAAATCGTTTGCCCGCGAACCTTACGAAGTCGAGAAATTCACGCTCCGCAACGAGGAATACCGGGCGAACAACGTTATTACCTCGGAGATCTGGTCCAAGTATTTCCCGGTAATGGAGCTGATCGCGAACCTGAGCGCCGTTATTCTGCTCGGTGTGGGCGGTTACATGGTTATACTCGGATCGCTGTCCGTAGGGGAACTCGTCGCCTTTTTCAGCCTTGTCTGGTATATTATCGGCCCCATGTGGGGAATCGGGTTTCACATTAATAACTATACGCAGTCCAAAGCGTCCGGTGAAAAAATTCTCGAAATACTCCATCAGTACGTTCATGTGAAGGACGGGGAGAATGCAGTCGAACTGAACCCCGATACCGTAAAAGGGCACGTTCATTTCGACCGGGTGACATTTGCCTATCCGGATGCGGAGGCCGCCATTCACGACCTTAGCCTGAACGCGACTCCCGGATCCGTCATCGGCTTCCTGGGCGGAACGGGTTCCGGGAAATCGACGATTATTTCCCTGCTTATGCGGGCCTATAACGTGAAAACCGGACAAATCACGCTGGACGGTACGGATATTAAAGACATCCGGCTGGAAAGCCTGAGAAGCCAGATTGCGACGGTATTCCAGGAAACGTTCCTGTTCTCCTCGACGATCAAGGGCAACATCGCCTACGGACGCAAAGACGTGACGATGGACGAGATTATCCGCGCGGCCAAGCTTGTGAAAGCGCATGATTTTATTATGGAGATGCCTCTCGGCTACGACACGGTCGTGGGCGAGCGGGGAATGGGCCTCTCGGGAGGACAAAAACAGAGAATCGCCATTGCCCGAGCTCTGATTAAAGATCCTAAAATTCTGATCCTGGACGATGCGACAAGTGCGGTCGATATGGAGACGGAACAGGAAATTCAGGCGGGTTTCAAGGAAGTGATGCGGGGAAGGACGACGTTCATTATCGCCCACCGTATTTCTTCGCTCAAACACGCGGACGAAATTATCGTACTGGATAAAGGACGCGTCGTACAAAGAGGGACTCACTCGGAGCTGATCCGCCGGGAAGGCCCTTATCTGGAAACGTACCGCATCCAATATTCGGATCATCCCGATGTCGCGGGAGCGGCGGATGCGCAGCAAAGGAGGGCGGCAGTCAATGAGTAACCGGCAGCGGCAGTCCGAAGAGAAAATGAACGGCAAGGGAGCCGGGGGTGGCGAACGGTTCGTCTACCAGGACGACGAAATGCTGGAAAAATCGTTTGACTGGGGGCAGTTTAAACGGCTCGCCGTTTACATGAAGCCTTACAGCAAGCAGATTATTCCGATCGTTATCGTCATGATGATCGTCGGAGCGGTAACGAAGCTGTCGATCCCGCTTATTATCAGTACGACGATCGATTCGTCGCTTTATGTCGGCGGGGACGCTAAATTTTTGTTCGGCATGGTCGCTTTAATGCTTGGGGTGTACATCATCCAGTGGCTGGCGAACAAATACCGGATCAAGTATACAAGTGTCATCGGCCAGCGCGTGATTTACGATCTGAGACACGACCTGTTCCGGCATATTCAGCGGCTGTCCTTTGAATTTTTCGATAAGCGGCCGGCAGGTTCGGTGCTGGTACGGGTAACCAACTACGTGAACTCCCTTCAGGATTTATTCACGAACGGGGTCGTCAACATGATGATCGACTGTGTCCAGTTGATCGGGATCGTGATTATTCTGCTGACGATCAACTTCAAGCTGGGAGCCGCGATTATCATTACGGTTCCGCTCATGTTTATCGTTTCGTCCCAGCTCCGCAAACGGGTCAGACGTTCGTGGCAGACCGTAAATATTAAACAATCCCGCCTGAACGCCCATCTCAACGAGTGTATTCAGGGCATCCGGGTCACGCAGGCTTACACGCAGGAGAAAGAAAACATCCGCTTCTTCGAGCAGATGAACGAGGACAACAAGCAGGCGTGGAACCGGGCTTCCAAGCTGAACCAGAGCTTCGGGCCGATCATCGAGATTACGGGCGCGATCGGGTATTTTATCCTGTTCTGGTACGGAGCGAGCCTGATCCAGTCCGGTGAGATCACAGTCGGCCTTCTCGTCGCCTTCGCGAGCTATATCGGCAACTTCTGGGAGCCGATCAACCGCATGGTGCAGATGTATTCGCAGCTTCTTGTGGCCATGGCGTCTGCCGAGCGCATTTTCGAATTTATGGATGAGCAGCCGACCGTCGGCGAGAAGGATAACGCGGCTGCCCTGCCGCCGATCCGCGGACATGTCAGCTTCGAGAATATCGTTTTCGAATATGAAAAAGGCCGCACCGCCCTGCACAACATTAATCTCGACGTGCAGCCGGGGCAGAGCATCGCGCTTGTCGGCCATACGGGCTCGGGCAAGAGCACGATCATTAATCTGCTCTGCCGCTTCTATGATCCCACCCAGGGCAGCGTTCGCATCGACGAGACGGATATCCGGGACGTTACGCTGCAAAGCCTGCGGTCCCAGATCGGGATCGTCCTGCAGGACACGTTTATTTTCTCGGGAACGATCCGCGACAATATCCGATTCGGCCGGCTTGATGCGACAGATGAAGAGGTGGAGGCGGCGGCCCAAGCGGTCCACGCTCACGATTTCATCCAGAAGCTTCCTTTCGGCTACGACACGGAAGTCCAGGAGCGGGGGAACGCGCTTTCCATGGGACAGCGGCAGCTCATTTCGTTCGCCCGGGCACTGCTTGCGGACCCCGCTATCCTGATTCTGGACGAAGCGACGGCAAGCATCGACACGGAGACGGAGCTGCGCATCCAGGAAGCGTTAAAAACGCTGCTGCAAGGCCGGACTTCCTTCATGGTCGCCCACCGTCTGTCTACGATCCGCGGAGCGGATAAGATCATCGTACTCGATCACGGGCGAATGATGGAAACCGGTAATCACGACGAGCTGATGCGGCATCAGGGCATTTATTACGGGCTCATTCAGGCCCAGTATAAATTTTTGCAGGATGCGATTTGACCGGTCTGCATGAATAAAGATGAAATGATAATGAATCGAAAATGAATCACTAGAACTCCTTCGGGAGTTCTTTTTGTTTACGGCACTAAACTGGTGGACGATTCGAGATAAAACCGCTTAAGGGCATAATGTTAACGGTTCTCTCTCGACAGGAAGGGGCAAGTCGTGATAGGGTAATTAATTGGATGGAACATGAGTGAAGGAGGATTTGTTTGAACAGCCAGACTACTGTAAAAACAAGCAAACAGAAAATTTTTGAAATGGACATCGTGCGTGCTGTTGCCATTATGGCCGTCGTACTTATCCACTCGACAACCGAAGCGGCTGTGTATCCGTGGGAGGGCCAGGTCGTACCGGACGAGGGAAGTTTGTCCCAGATCATTATGTTCACTCTCAACCGGGCCTGCCAATTTGCGGTGCCTGTCTTCATTCTGATTAGCGGGCTTGTCCTGTTCTACCGGTATTCGGGAAGCTGGAACGTAAAGACGGCCGTCCAATTTTACAAACGCCGGTTATGGAGCGTTGTCGTCCCTTATCTGATCTGGTCTCTTTTTTATTATATATACAACCCTTGGATATCCGGGCAGCCCGTGGAACTGGACGCGAAAGAGTTTCTGGGGGACATCCAGTGGGCGGATACGGGGTATCATCTGTATTTTATGATTATTATTTTGCAGTTTTATGTAATTTTCCCGGTGCTGATGTTTCTCGCCAAGTATAAATGGTTCCGCGTTTCCATGGTTCCGCTCGGCATTTTGATCCAGCTCGGTTTTTATTCTTACAGCCACTGGGTAGAGAGTATCGATCATTACCCTTCGCTGGCGCCGACCTACTTCAGTTTCTTCCTGACGGGCGGATTTATAGGCCTGTATTATGATTTTTTCCGTCAAAAAATGAAAAGTATCGTGTCGTGGGCCCTGCTCGTTATGTTGGTGTCCGGCGGAACGTACGTGGAGATGTTCCTGCTTAACCGGTACGACAGCCGGATGTTCGAGAACACCTGGTATGTGATCGCTATGCTGTTCTACGCGACTTCCGTTTCGGTGGTGCTGCTCGGAGCGGGCAAGTGGCTGCTGGACAAACTGCCGGGCGCCGCCAAATGGGTGCTGCCGCTCGGTTCCTTTTCGTTCGGCATTTATTTGATGCACCCGCTGATTTTAACGGCTTTTAAGCTGAAAATTCCGGCCCCGGGCGGTATGGCGGCTTACGATCTGTATGTGCTGCTGGGCTTCCTGAGCGCCCTGCTCGGCTCGCTCGCTGCCGCCGTTATTTACCGCAAAGCCGCCCGCGCCTTGAAGCCCGGCAAAGGCAAGCCAGTTTCACCTGGAAACGTTCCGATGAACGGTTGAGGCTCCGGCAAAGAAAATCACGTCCAAGCGGACGTGATTTTCTTTATGCGCGGGCGAGCCATGTTTACTCCAGGGTGAGGTACATCACAAAAGCGTAGGGGGCTTTTGCGGCTTCTTCTTCCGGCGATTTTCCGGAAGTAACCGTGACGGCATTGGCGTTCGATGCCGCGAAACCCCAGACGGCAGTCGGGGTGGAATCCGGAATCGCAATTTTCTCCCGGAGCTTCAATAAGTGGGATTGGGTAAAGTGCTCTCGGTTGACGGGAACGTTAAAGCCTGAAGACGATGAGCCTGCCGAGTCCTTAAGGCTGTACATCACGGCATAGGATTGCAGGATGTTCTCGTCTTTCTCGTCTCTAACCTCATGAACCGAAACGATGAACTCTGCGTTGTAATCCTTTTGCGGATTCGCGTCACCGCCCCCCATAGGCAGCGAAATCTGAGAGATTGCGGATTCGGATGCTTTCCCGTTTTCCCACACCTTGTAGGAAATGTTCAGCTGTTTTTTGCGGCCTTCGTAGCGCACCCGTACACTGCCCGCGTGGCTGCCGAGGAAAGGGCTGAATTTGTCCGCGTCCCCCGCGAACAGATCGGCCGGCTCCACAATCAATTGTTCCGGTCCTACGGCGGAAGGGAGAGGAGAGGGGCTTCCGGACGGAGGCGTAACCGCCGGAGCGGAGCAGCCGCCCGCCAGCAAAGCCAGCATGAACAAGCCCGCCAAACGCTTCTTTACTTTTACGGGACGCATAATGGGTTCTTCCTTTGCTCTCAGAGATAAAAAGCGAAAAATAAATCTTTATCAAATTACCATATTTTCCAATCAGATTCCAGGAAGAATTCAGAGGCGTTCAAATATTCTTTGAAATCAGGGAACGTGTGTTCTATAATGAAGAAATCATGTCAGCATCAAGCTTTGTCTTATCCGCATCCCATTTGCAAATAGACGGACGAACGGATACTCTTTTAAGTAGGAACGAACGGACAAGTCGAGGGGGCCTCTATACCTATGAAATCGCGAACATTATGGTTTGTTGTCGGAACGACCGGCCTGATTTCCACATTGCTGTTTGCCGGGGGATTCGGTTATGCGGTCAAGGATGTCCTGTCTCCGGCCTCGGGCGGGGAGCAGATGACGGCGGCTCCGAAAGAAACACCGGCCGTGAACGAACTGGACCGGAAAAATAAAATTCAGCTCGTATCCCTGGGTGATTCGCTTACGGCAGGCACCGGAGACGGTACGGGCAAAGGATATGTGGGACGATTCCGGGAAAAGCTGGAGGAACAGGCAGGCAAGCCCGTTTATGTGCTGAATAATCTGGCTATTCCCGGCGCTACGACCGATGCGCTGCTTAAGGAATGGGACGGCAAGAAGACGACAGATGCGCTGAAGCAGGCGGATCTTATTTTGCTTACGATTGGCGGCAACGATATTTTCCAGAGCGGCAGCGACATTTTCACGAACAATGACCAGGGGTTCAATCCCGAAGCGGCAGCCAAGCGCGTTGAGCCGGCTCTTGCTAATCTCGATAAAATTTTGACGAACATCAACAAGGCGAATCCGGATGCGAAGGTTATGTACGTGGGGCTGTATCATCCTTTTCTCGATCTCGATCCGAAGAAAGCCGGTTCCCTGATCGTCCAGAAATTTAACGACGGGGCTTTCGCGCTGACGAACAAATTTCCGAATGCCATATTTGTGCCCACTTACGATTTGTTCGAACAAAATTTGAATAAATATTTGTTTACGGATCATTTTCATCCGAATCAGGACGGGTACGAACGGATAGCAAGCCGGATGGCGCAAATTTTGAAATGACGGGGGGAGTATCTATGGCTGAAGACCGGGAACCGGTGCTGTCCGTGAGGGATGTCCATAAAAGCATCCGCGGCAAGGAAATTATCAAAGGCATTTCTTTCGATGTGTACGGCGGCGAAATTTTCGGATTTCTGGGACCAAACGGCTCCGGCAAAACGACGACGATCCGGATGCTCGTGGATCTCATTAAGCCTTCTTCGGGAACCGTGACAATCTGCGGCTTCGATGTCCAGAAGCAGCATAACGAAGCGATGCGGCATGTCGGCTGTATCGTGGAGAACCCTGAACTTTACGGCTATTTGACCGGGTGGGAGAACCTGGAGCACTTTGCGCGTATGCTTCCCGATACGGGCGAAGAGAGGATCAGGGAAGTCGTCGACCTCGTAGGCATGGATGCACGCATCCACGACAAGGTAAAAACGTATTCGCTCGGCATGCGCCAGCGCCTCGGGATCGCCCAGGCTCTTCTGGCCCGGCCCAAGCTTCTTATTCTGGACGAGCCTACCAACGGTCTGGATCCGCAGGGCATCAAGGAGATGCGGATCTTTATCCGCAAGCTGGCCAAAGGCGGGCTCAGCTTGTTCGTATCGAGCCACCTGCTCAGCGAAATCCAGCAGCTCTGCGACCGCGTCGCCATTATCAGCAAAGGCCGGGTGATTGCGGTAGGGGAAGTGGACGAGCTGATCGTGCAGTCCGGCAGTACGGTCCTCTGGTCCGTCGACCCGGCTGACGAAGCGGAAGCTTGGCTGGGCAGGCAGCAGGGAGTTACGATACTGGGGCGGCGCGAAGAGCTGGCCGATGAGGAAGACGAGCCTGCGGTATTATCATCGCTCTACGCCGGAGCAAGGGCGGGAACGATAGTCACACAGTTGAGCGAGGAGCGGATTCCGGAAATAAACCGCGGTCTGGTCGACGCAGGAATCCGGATCTATGCTATCGAAATGAAACATCCGACACTGGAGGATCTGTTCCTGAGTCTGACGGAGGGTGAGAAAATTGGGTAACTTGGCGGCGTTAGTCCAGAATGAAAGTATCAAAATGGTTAAAAAACGGCGTTTTCTTGTGGTCATTCTGATCCTGCTCGCTCTCATTCCCATGTTTACTTATGCACAGATGCGCGTCTCCCAGAATACAATCAAGCAATTCGGTACGACGGATTGGAGAGCTTCGGAGCGTCAGAAAATCGTGGATTACCAGCGGAGTCTCAGCTCCGCCCGCGTTCCCGAGGAATGGAAAGAGTTCAGGCGGGCACAAATAAAAATATCCCAGTATTATCTGGATCATGATATTAATCCGCAATCTCCCAACGGCGTCACTTTCACCCGGGAGTTTCTGAACAACTCCATCTCGCTGTTCATTCCGCTCATCATTATGGTCATCGCGGCGGATATCATTTCATCCGAACATTCGGGCGGCACTATCAAATTGTTATTGACAAGACCCGTAAAGCGATGGAAAATCCTAATGAGCAAGTTGATCACGCTGATCCTGTTCGTTTCACTCGTCGTTTTGTCGACCGCCGCGCTCAGTTATCTCATATCCGGACTCGTTTTCGGATACGGGGGATGGAACATGCCGGTGTTTGTCGGCTTCAAAACGAGCGGAGGCGATGTGGATCTCAGCGGAGTCCACGCCATCGACCAGTGGAAGTACCTGCTGATGGAAACCGGGCTTGTCTGGTTTGTCGGCATCGTGGTCGCCATCCTTTCCCTGATGCTGTCCGTGCTCATCCGTTCGACGGCGGCCGGAATGGGGATTATGCTGGCCGTGCTTATTTCGGGCACGATCCTGACCAATATGGTATCCTCTTGGGAAGCGGCCAAATATTTGTTTATGGTGAATCTAAAGCTGACCGATTACATGACGGGCGCGCTGCCTCCGATTAAAGGCATGAGCCTCGGGTTTTCGCTGGCCGTTCTGTCGGTCTGGGCTGTGATCTCACTTTTCGTTTCGTTTGGGGTATTTACCCGTAAAGATATTTTAAATTAACGTATGAACCCGTTCGGGAATGGAAAAAGGAAAGAAGGAGGCGCTTCGATGACCGAGCAGCTAGAGATGATGACGAATCAACCGAACCAGCCGGCGGAGTACGATGCCGATGCGATTCAGGTACTGGAGGGGCTGACGGCCGTCCGTAAAAGGCCGGGCATGTACATCGGCAGCACAAGTACTTCGGGCCTGCATCATCTGGTTTGGGAAATCGTCGATAACGCGGTCGATGAACACCTCGCGAAGCATGGTTCCAAAATTGAGGTGACGCTTCATAAAGACGGATCCGTCACCGTACAGGATAACGGCCGGGGCATCCCGACCGGCATGCACAAGACCGGCATACCGACGCCGCAGGTTGTATTTACGATTCTTCATGCCGGAGGAAAATTCGGCGGCGGCGGGTATAAGAAGTCCGGCGGTCTTCACGGCGTCGGCGCATCGGTGACGAACGCTTTGTCGGAGTGGCTGGAAGTCACGATCTTTCGAGACGGCAAGATACATAAACAGCGTTTCGAATATTGGGTCGACGAGAAAGGCGTAGAGCATGTAGGGGAACCGAGAACCGGGCTTGAGGTAACGGGGACCACGAACAAAACAGGTACGCGTGTTACCTTTAAGCCGGACCGCCGTGTGTTCCAGAACGGCATTGCGATCAGCTACGACACCCTCGCCGAACGGCTTCAAGAAATCGCTTTTCTGAACTCCGGGCTGGAGGTCATTTTGAAAGACGAGCGCACGGATCAGGCCGAAACGTTCAAGTACGACGGCGGAGCGAGCGAATTCGTTAAGTTCCTCAACGAAGGCAAATCGGTCATGCACGACGTGATCCACTTTGCGGCCGAGAAGGACGATATCGAGGTGGAAGTGGCGCTCCAATACAACGACGGCTACACGGAAACGATAGCTTCGTTCGTGAACTCGATTCCGACACGCGGCGGCGGCACCCATGAAACCGGGTTTAAAATCGCCTACACCAGGGCGATGAACGAATATGCCCGTAAAACCGCCATTTTGAAGGAAAAAGAAAAAAACCTCGACGGAACCGACCTGCGTGAAGGCATGATGGCGGTAATCAACATCAAGATGGGCGAGGTGGAGTTCGTCGGCCAGACGAAAGACCAGCTCGGCAGCGCATCGGCGAGAAGTGCCGTAGACGCTATCGTATCGGAGAAAATGGCCGTATTCCTGGAGGAAAACCCGCAAATCGCCCAAAGTATGCTGAAAAAAGCGATCCAGTCGGCCAAAGCCCGTGAAGCGGCCCGCAAAGCGCGCGAGGAAGTGCGCAGCGGCAAGAAAGGCCGCAGCGAAAGCTCCAATCTCGGAGGCAAGCTGACGCCGGCGCAATCGAAAGACTACGCGCGCAACGAGCTTTTCATCGTGGAAGGCGATTCCGCGGGCGGCTCAGCCAAGCAGGGCCGCGATTCCAAGCATCAGGCGATTCTGCCCCTGAAAGGGAAGCCGCTCAACCCCGAGAAAGCGAAGCTCGCCGATATTCTCAAGAACGATGAATACAGGGCGATCATTGCGACTATCGGTGCGGGAGTCGGCTCCGAATTTGCCATCGAGGAGAGCAATTACGGCAAAATCATTATCATGACCGATGCCGACACGGACGGCGCCCATATCCAGGTGCTGCTGCTGACGTTCTTCTACCGGTACATGAAACCGTTGATCGATAACGGCAAAGTGTATATCGCGCAGCCGCCGCTTTTTAAAGTGACCAAGAAATCAGGCAAAAACAGTGCGGTCCACTACGCCTGGACCGAAGAACAGCTGCAGGCGCTCCATAAGGAGCTGGGCAAAGGCATCGAACTCCAGCGCTACAAAGGACTGGGCGAAATGAACCCGAACCAGCTGTGGGAAACGACGATGGACCCGGGAAGCCGCACTTTGCTGCAGGTGCAGATTGAGGACGCGGCCAAGGCGGAGCGACGGGTATCGACGCTGATGGGCGACAAGGTCGATCCGCGCAAACGATGGATTATCGAAAATGTAGACTTTACCGAATCCGAAGAGTGACTGAACGTCTAGAGGTGAACCGAGTTGAGCAGTTTGGAACAGTTTTTACCCGCGTTTCTGGAAGAAGTAGTAGGGGACCGGTTCGGCCGCTACTCTAAATATATTATTCAAGACCGGGCTATTCCCGATGTCCGTGACGGACTCAAGCCCGTGCAGCGGCGGATTCTGTATGCCATGTACGATTCCGGGAATACGCCGGACAAACCGTACCGGAAATCGGCGAAGACGGTCGGGGATGTTATGGGTAACTATCATCCTCACGGCGACAGCCCTATTTACGAGGGTATGGTACGCATGGCGCAGCCTTGGAAAATGGGCCACGTGCTCGTTGACGGCCACGGCAACTGGGGCTCGATCGATGACGATCCGGCCGCCGCTATGCGGTATACCGAAGCAAGGCTATCGCCCATTGCGATGGAACTGCTTCGCGATATCGAGAAGCGGACTGTGCTTTTCAAAGATAATTTCGATAATACGACCAAAGAACCCGTCGTTCTTCCTTCCCGGTATCCGAATCTGCTCGTCAACGGCGTAAGCGGGATTTCATCGGGATTTGCGACCGAGATTCCCCCGCATAACCTGCGTGAGGTGGTTGATGCGTGTATCGCGCTGATCGATTCGCCCGAAATAGGCATTGAAGAGCTGATGCGTCATATGAAAGGCCCCGATTTTCCGACGGGGGGCATCATCATGGGCGAGGAAGGCATCCGGGACGCGTACAATACGGGCAAAGGCCGCATCTATGTCCGCTCCAAGACGGAGATTCAGGATCTCAAAGCGGGCCGGCAGCAAATTGTCGTGACGGAAATTCCGTACCAGGTCGTAAAGTCGAGACTGGTCACCGCCATTGAAAATATCCGTCTGGAGAAAAAGGTCGAAGGCATCGCCGAAGTCCGCGACGAAAGCGGAAGAGACGGCATGCGTATCGTCGTGGAGCTGAAGAAGGAAGCCGACGCCCAGGGAATTCTGGCTTATCTGCTGAAAAAAACCGATCTCCAGGTTACCTATAATTTCAATATGGTGGCCATCGTGAACAAAACGCCGAGGCAGCTCGGGCTGAAGGACATGCTCTCGGCCTACATCGAGCACCAGAAGGAAGTCGTCACGTTCCGTTCCCAGTACGATCTTGAGAGAGCGGAAGACCGCGCGCATGTTCTGGAGGGGCTCGTCAAGGCTTTGAACATTCTGGACGAAGTTATCGCAGCCATCAAAGCATCCAAAAACCGCCTTGATGCACAGAAAAACCTCGTCAACCTGTTCGGTTTCACAGAGCGCCAGGCGGATGCGATTCTGGTTCTCCAGCTGTACAGACTGACCAACCTGGAAATCACTTCGCTGGAAAAAGAGCTGAAGGACGTGCAGAAGACGATTAATCACCTGCGCGGAATTCTGGGAAGCATGAAGAAGCTCCTTGGCGTCATCAAGGACGAAATGACTGAAATCCGGACCAAGTATGGCATTGAGCGCCGGTCGGATATCCAGAACGAGGTAGAGGAAATCAAGGTAAACCTGGAAGTGATGGTGACGCCGGAGGATGTTCTCGTCACGCTGTCTAACGAAGGGTATATCAAACGGACAAGTATGCTTTCTTATACGAGATCCGGAGGCGCGGTCGACAACACGGGACTTAAGGAAGGCGATTATCTCCGTCATCTGAAGGAAGTCAATACGATCGAAAGCCTGCTCATTTTCACTAACAAGGGCCAGTATTTCCTTCTTCCCGTTCATCTCATTCCGGAGTACAAATGGAAAGATAACGGCACCGCCATCGTAAACATTATTCCGATAGCGAAAGACGACCGGATCGTGGACATGATCCCCGTCAAGGACTTTAACGAAGAAGGCAAATCGCTCGTCTTCATTACCCGCAAAGGGCAGGTTAAACGGACCGATCTTAAGGAATATTACACGAACCGTTCCAGCGGGATTGTCGCCTGCAAGGTAGGAGCGGGAGACGAGATCCTGCATGTCCAGCTTAGCGACGGTACGAAGGATATCATGCTGGCGACGAAGCAGGGAATGAGCATCCGTTTCCGCGAGGAAGAAGTCAATCCGATGGGGCGCGCCGCGGCGGGAGTCCGCGGGCTTCAGCTGCGCGAAGGCGATGAAGTGGTTGCCGCGGATTGGGTATACGGAGACGAGGGTGAGGTGCTCGTGATCTCCGATCTCGGCTATGCCAAACGTACGCTGCTGGTGGATTACCCACTGCAGGGACGCGGAGGCAAAGGGATCGGCACCTTCGAATTCAAAGAAGGCAAGCGCGTGAAATCCAACGGCAGCGAGCTGGTCGGCATGTTCTATTTCAAACAGGACTACGATATTACTGCCTGGAACGGCAGCGGAGACAAAACAGTGTTCAAAACCAACCAGGCCCCGCTTGATGACCGTAAATCGATAGGAAAACAGGTTGTGCCGGTTTCCAAAGGCGACAGCATTACCGCCCTTGTCAAGAACGCAAGCCTGGATAAACGTCCGCCGAACGCGTGAGACATATCAGATTAGACTTCAATCATAGCTCGTGGTAGGCGGATCCATCGTTTCCATGAGCTGAAAAGCGATTTCCAGTACGACCCACAAGGGCACTTGTTCGTCCAGACGATCCAGCCAGCCCGGGTCCTTCAATAAGCCAAGATCAAGTGCGCGCTGTCCCAGCGCGCTTTTTTTTATGTGCACGGGCGATCCCTCCTTCTGCCGTTTCCTTACAGTGTATGTGCATCCGCCCAGAAATGTGCGGGACGGGTCCGCGTTTCGGCGAACAGGAAAGAGACGCGTGCAGAAGAGTGCAAGGCTTGCAGAAGAAGGGCAATGCTCACATAAGAATGCTTACAGAAGAATGCTTACAGAAGAATGCTTACAGAAGAATGCTTACAGAAGAATGCTTACAGAACAATTCGTGCAGAAGAATGAATGCAGAAGAATGTTGACAGAAGAATTCTGACAGAAGAATTCTGACTGAAGAGTGCATGCAGAAGAATGAGAAGAGAAAGGAGGCTAACATGTTCAAAACGGCCGGAGAGAGACGCTAATTTAAAACGAATCTAAAAACGAAGCCAGAACGAAGCTGAAAAACGAGCCTAAAGACGCAGACGCCCGTTCTCGCAATTCGGACAACTTTTCCGTCCGCGGAGCCCGTAACTTAGCGAAAAGGCGCGAAACGCCCGGCTTATTGTCTTAAAGTATTAACGGCATTAACCTATATTTCGCCATTGGACACGTGATATACTTGGATAGAAGAGTGGATGAGCCTTGAATCGGAGGAGTGATTGCAATTGTATTCGGTAGAATTTGCGAAACTGTGGACGAAGCTTTCCAAGGAGCTCAAATCCAATATGGAAGACCAGCTTGCACCGACGATTACGGAAGGACAGCTTCACGTGCTTGAGCTGCTTGCGGCGAACGGCACGATGAAGCCTTCCGATTTTATTGAATATTTGGCTACGACACCGGCGGCCGTGACGACTCTCCTGGACCGGATGGAGCGGGCGGGCCTAATCAGCCGGAGCCGGGATGAAAAAGACCGCCGCGTCGTATGGGTCGACGCGACGGACAAAGGAAAATCCGAGCGGGAGCGCGGACTGCAAATCCGTGAGGAAGTGCTGGATGCGTATCTTAGCCGCATTTCCTCCCACAACCAGCAGCTACTCGTTTACCTGCTCGGGAAGGTTGCGAACTAGCTCCTGCCACAAGAACCAGGGGTGACGCTCCGGCGGAGTTGACCGGAAGGTCAGCGTCTCCTGCTGCGTCGGGTGCGGGAAGGACAGCCGGGCCGACCAGAGGGCAAGCTGCTGCCCCGGTTCGTTCTCTCCCGCGCCGTACCGCTGATCCCCGTACAGAGGGCAGCCGATGGCCGCAAGCTGCACGCGGATCTGATGCGGCCTGCCCGTGTGCAGCTTCACCAGGACGAGGCTGAGCCCTTCGGCGCTGCCGAGCACCCGGTAGTCAAGGAGCGCCTCTTTGGCGCCGTCCTTGCCGGGCTTGACCACGGATACGGTGTTAGTCCGCGTATCCTTAAGCAGCCAGTGCCGCAAAGAGCCCTGCGGCTCCTTGGGTCTGCCGCGCACAACGGCCGCGTACGTCTTGTCGAACGTCCGTGTCCGCACGCTGTCCGAGAGGCGGGAAGCCGCCTTGGACGTTTTGGCGAACACCATGACGCCGCCGACGGGACGGTCCAGCCGGTGCACGAGCCCGAGGAAGACGTTGCCCGGCTTATGATGCCGGCGCTTCAAGTCTTCTTTGAGCACGCTCAGGAGATCGGGGTCGCGCGAGCTGTCCTCCTGCGTCGGCATATTGACGGGCTTCTCCACGACGAGCACGTGGTTGTCTTCGTAGAGGACGGGAATCGCCGCCCCGTCCGCCGCATGCTTCGGTCCCGCCATGGCTTACGCCTCCCAGCGGCCGAGAATTCCGCACGGCAATGTCAGCTCGCTCGCGGTGATCGGAAGTCCGATCTCGCCTGCGGTGATTGTTCCGCCGTAGCGCTTGTGCATCGCCATGGTCAGGATGTTTTTCAGCACCGTGGAAGAGATGCCGGTCGTGTAGGAATTGACGAGCAGGAACAGCGGGTTGTCCGACAAGATCGTCATGCACGTCTCGATAAACGGATACAAATCGTTCTCCAGCTTCCAGGTTTCCCCGTTGGGTCCGCGTCCGTAGGACGGAGGATCCATGATGATGGCGTCGTATTTGTTGCCGCGGCGCTGCTCGCGCTGGACGAATTTGAAAACGTCGTCCGTAATGAAACGGACGTGGCGGTCGGCGAGGCCGGACAGCTCGACGTTTTCTTTCGCCCACTGCACAACGCCTTTCGAAGCGTCGACGTGGACGACCGAGGCGCCCGCATAAGCACAGGCGACGGTAGCTCCGCCCGTATAGGCGAACAGATTCAATACCTTAACGGGACGGCCGGCTTTACTTATCTTGTCCATCATCCAGTCCCAGTTGGCGGCCTGCTCGGGGAAGAGGCCCGTATGTTTGAAGCCGGTCGGTTTGATATGAAACCGCAGTTTGTTGTCATACGAGATCGTCCAGCGCTCCGGCAGGGTCTGGCGGAAGTCCCAGTTGCCGCCTCCGGAAGAGCTGCGCCGGTAATGTCCTTCGGCCTGTTTCCAGCTTGCCGTTTCGGCCGCGAGCGGCCAAATAATTTGCGGGTCGGGACGCCGCAATACATAAGAACCCCAGCGTTCGAGTTTTTCTCCTCCGCCGGTGTCCAGGAGTTCATAGTCGTTCCAGCGATTAGCTACATACATCGGTTCATTTCCTTCTTTCCTCGCGTCAAAATGTACAGCGGTTCCTCATTCAAAAAAACGCTATCCGTCCGCGGGCGGATACCGGTATAACTTGCGGTTTTTAACACCGTTTTCTTCTAAGCATCTATTGTACAACATCCCTTGATGGAAGCCAATATAAGGAGTGTGCCCGATAAAGCGCCTTTTCGTTTCACAAAGTGCCGAATCGGGTACAAAAAGATGACTATACAAGAGGGGGATGGGTTGAAGCATATGGCGGGTAAACAGATCCCCGGCTCCGAAGACATCTACTTGTTCCATGAAGGAACGTATTATCACAGTTATCGCCTATTCGGGGCACACGCAGAGAAAAGGGGTAAGACAACGGCCGTACGCTTTACCGTTTGGGCGCCTCATGCCCGTGAAGTGCGCGTCGTCGGCGATTTTAACGAATGGAACGGTGAAAACCACCGTATGGAGACCGTGCCGGAGTCTGGCGGCATCTGGACGCTTGCGGTACCCGGTCTGGCGGAAGGCTCCCTGTACAAATATGAAATCCACACACCGGACGGCAGGATCATTCTGAAGGCCGATCCTTATGCCGTCTATTCGGAGCTGCGCCCGGGCACCGCTTCCCGCTTTTATAACTTGGACGGATACAAGTGGGGCGACCAGAACTGGCGGCGTCAGCGCGCCCGCAAACCGGCATACGACCAGCCGTTAAACATTTACGAGGTTCATCTCGGTACGTGGAAGAAGAAAAGCCGCGAAGAGGATGAGCTGTTCTCCTACCGCGAGCTTGCGGACGACCTTGTCGGCTATGCCGCCGAGATGGGATATACCCATATCGAGCTGCTTCCGCTTGCGGAGCATCCTTTCGACCGTTCGTGGGGCTACCAGGCAACGGGCTATTTTTCGGTAACGAGCCGATTCGGCGAGCCGAAGGACTTTATGTATTTTGTGGACCGGTGCCATCAGGCCGGTATCGGCGTCATCATGGACTGGGTGCCGGGCCATTTCTGCAAAGATGCCCACGGTCTTCGCCAGTTTGACGGACAGCCGCTGTATGAGCCGGACGAGCCCAATCTGGCCGAAAAACCGGAATGGGGGACGCTGGCCTTTGATTTTGACAAGCCGGAGGTTCACAGCTTCCTTATTTCCAACGCGATGTTCTGGATGGACAAATATCACATTGACGGCATCCGGGTCGATGCGGTAGCAAGCATGCTGTATCTGAATTTCGGCAAACCGCAGTCCATGTGGGTAACGAACGAACACGGAGGGGACGAAAATCCGTCCGCCATCCAATTTTTGAAAAAATTAAACACCGTCGTCTTCGGCTCTTATCCCAATGCCCTAATGATGGCCGAGGATTCCACCGATTGGCCTCAAGTCACGGCGCCTGTCGATGCGGGCGGGCTGGGCTTTAATTACAAGTGGAACATGGGCTGGATGAACGACATGCTGAAATATATGAAAATGGACCCGATACACCGGAAACATCATCATAATCTCATCACATTCTCGTTTATGTACGCGTTTAACGAAAATTTCGTGCTGCCGCTTTCGCATGACGAAGTTGTGCATGGCAAGCGGTCCATTCTGCATAAAATGCCGGGGGATTACTGGCAGAAGTTCGCCAACACCCGCGTGCTTTACGGTTATATGTCCGGTCATCCGGGAAAAAAGCTTCTGTTCATGGGAGGCGAATTCGCCCAATTTGACGAATGGAAGGACCTGGAGGATTTGGACTGGTTTTTACTGGACTATGAGCTGCACGGTAAAATGCAGACCTACGTCCGGGCCTTGAACCGTTTCTACCTGGAGCAGCCTGCCTTATGGCAGAACGATCACGGCCACGACGGATTCCGCTGGATTTCGCCCGACGATTCCAGCCAAAGCGTCGTCGCCTTTATCCGCAAAGGCAAGAAGCCCAAGGACGATCTTATCGTCGTGTGCAACTTCACGCCGGTCGTCCATCCGGATTACCGGATCGGCGTTCCCGAACCGGGGACGTATGCGGAAATTTTCAACAGCGACGACGAAGCGTACGGCGGATCGGGCCAGTCCAACGGCGAACCGCTTGCGGCCGAGCCGGTTCCGATGCACGGTTTTGACTACAGCTTATCGCTTCGCGTACCGCCGCTTGCCGCAGTTTATCTGAAACGATCGCAAGTCGAACGAACTCCGCGACGAAAGGGGAAATCGAAAGATGCGAAGTAAAGAATGTATTGCCATGCTGCTTGCCGGAGGAGAGGGCAAACGACTTGGGGTGCTCACCCAGCAGCTGGCGAAACCGGCCGTTCATTTCGGCGGAAAGTACCGCATTATCGATTTCACGCTGAGCAACTGCACCAACTCGGGTATCGACACGGTGGGGGTGCTTACCCAGTACCAGCCGCTCGTGCTCAACTCTTATATCGGCATAGGCGGGGCTTGGGACCTGGATCGTAAAAACGGCGGCGTAACGGTGCTGCCTCCTTTTATGGAGCAGGGCGGCGGAGACTGGTACCAGGGGACGGCGAACGCGATTTACCGCAATATGGGGTATATCGACCGCTATGAGCCGGAGTACGTGCTGATCATCTCGGGCGATCATATTTATAAAATGGATTATGACCGGCTGCTCACGTATCACAAAACGAAAGGCGCCGACGCCACGATCGCGGTGATTGAGGTCAAGTGGGAAGAGGCGTCGCGTTTCGGTCTTCTGAGCGTAAATGAAGACAGCGAAATTACGGAGTTCGCGGAAAAACCGAAAGAACCCAAAAGCAACCTCGCTTCCATGGGCGTGTATATGTTCAGCTGGAAAGCGCTGAAAAAATATTTGATTCAGGATAACGAGAATCCGGATTCCAGCAAAGATTTCGGCAAGGACATCATCCCGGCGATGCTTGAAGAAGGGGCGAACCTTGTGGCTTACCCGTTCCAGGGCTACTGGAAGGATGTCGGCACCATACAGAGCTTGTGGGAAGCGAACATGGATCTGCTGGACGATCCGACCCAGCTGAACCTGAACGATAAATCGTGGCGCATCTATTCCGTCACGCCTTACCAGCCTGCCCAGTTTATTTCGGGCGGGGCCCAAGTTCGCCGTTCACTCGTGAACGAAGGGTGCTCCGTGTTCGGGGATGTGGACCACTCCGTCCTGTTCTATGGCGTCCATATCGGCGAAGGCAGCGTGATCCGGGACTCCGTCATCATGCCAGGAGCGAGAATCGGCAACAATGTCACCATCCGCAAAGCGATTATCGGGGAAAATACGATCGTGGAGGACGGGGCGGCCGTAGGAGACGGGGAAGAAATCGTGCTGATCGGCGCTGGAGAACACATACGGGCGACTACGGAATCGAAAGGATGAGGGTAGCATGAAGCATGTAATGGGCGTTATCAATCTGGTGAACGAGCCGGACGATCTGGAAGAGCTTACGCTTCACCGCTGTGCCGCTTCGGTTCCGTTCGGAGGCCGGTACCGGCTGATCGATTTTGTTTTATCCAACATGGTGAATTCCTCGATCGGCAACGTGGCTGTTTTTACCCAGCACAAATACCGTTCCCTGATGGACCATCTGGGATCCGGCAAGGAATGGGACCTCGACCGCAAGAGAGGCGGCCTGTTCGTGCTGCCGTCCGTCCAGGACGATCCGGCGGGCATGTCGCGGGGAGATCTGTTCCAGTTCTACTCCCACCGCGATTATTTCTACCGGGGCCGGGAAGAGCTGGTCATCATCGGACGCAGCCATATGGTCTGCAACATTAATTACGAAGACGCGGTCCGCTACCATGAAGATATGAGAGCGGATGTTACCGTCATTTATAAAGAAGCGGAAGAAGAATACTCGGGAAGCTACCGCCGCCTTGCGATACGTCCGGACGGCAGAGTGACGGTCATAGAAGATCAGACCGGACGTCTGCGTACGGACAATGTGTCCATGGAAATGTATATCATGAGCAAGTCGCTGCTTCTCGATATGGTGGAGACGTGCCTGGCACAGGGTTACGACCATCTGGTCCGGGACGGGATCATGAAGAACGTCGACAAACTGAACGTGGTCGGCTACCGCCATGACGGCTATCTCGGGATCGTGAATTCGATCCAGGGTTATTACCGGCACAGTATGGAGCTGCTTGACCCGGCCGTGCTGCGGGAGCTGTTCTTCCGCAGAGATCTCATTTACACGAAGGTAAAAGACGAACCGCCGGCCCGTTACGAGGCGAACGCGAACGTACGCAACTCCCTGATCGCCAACGGCTGCGTTATTGAAGGCAAGGTCGATAACAGCATTTTGTCCCGGGGGGTAAAAATCAGCAAGGGTGCGGTCGTCAAAAACAGCATTATCCTGCAGAACTGCTCCATAGAAGAAAATGTCGTGATCGAGAACGCCATTCTTGACAAAGACGTATTCATCAGCCGGGGACGCGTATTGACCGGGGATATGAGAGCGCCGTTCATCGCGGCTAAAATGAAGGTCATCTAAAACGGATTCCGACAATCAAAAGCCGTAACCGGACGCCGCCATGCGGTTCCGGTTTGGCTTTTTGCCAATAGAAACTCAATAAAAACTCAGAAGAAATTCAGAAGACGGGAGTGGAGACGTGCATGAACATTTTGTTTGCGGCTTCGGAAGCGGCGCCTTTCGCCAAGACGGGCGGACTGGGTGACGTAATCGGGTCCCTGCCAAAGGAACTTAAACGCAACGGAGCGGATGTCCGGGTCATTCTGCCCAAGTATGACGAGATTCCCCAAGTATTCAAAGACAAGATGGAGACGGCGAACCTCGTCACGTTCAGCGTGAACTTGGGCTGGCGCTCGCAGTACTGCGGCATACAAACCCTGGAACACGAAGGCGTCACGTTTTATTTCGTGGACAACGAGTTTTATTTCCGCAGAAGCGGGCATTACGGATACGGCGATGACGCCGAACGATTCGCGTTTTACTGCCGGGCCGTAATCGACTCGCTTCCGCATCTCGGCTTCAAGCCCGATGTGATTCACTGCCACGACTGGCAGGCCGGAATGATTCCGGTCCTGCTGAAAACGCAGTACAGTCCTTACTATCCGTTCTATGAAGATATCAAAACGGTCATTACGATACACAACCTGCGCTATCAAGGACTGTTTTCCAAAGAGACGATGATGGATCTGTTCGGTCTGAACGCCGGTTATTTCAGCGGCGAGCAGCTGGAAATGTACGACGGCGGCAGCTTCCTGAAAGGCGGACTGCTGTATTCCGACCGCATTACTGCGGTTAGTCCCACATATGCGGAGGAAATCCGCACGCCGTTTTTCGGTGAGCATATGGACAGCCTGCTCCGCTACCGGAGCGATGCGACAGTGGGTATCGTCAACGGTATCGACTACGATCTTTTTAATCCGATGACGGATTCCCATCTCGCTGTCACGTACCGGGACTCCTTGTCCAAAAAGCGGCTGAACAAAACGCATCTTCAGCAGCGGCTGGGGCTGCCGGTCCGCGACGACGTGCCGGTTATTTCGCTGGTGACCCGGCTGGTGCAGCAGAAGGGCATCGATCTGATCCGCCACGTGCTGCCGGAGCTGCTGTCCCTGGATGCCCAATGGGTCATCGTGGGGACGGGGGATCACGAATACGAGCAGCTCTTTCGCGAAGCGGCGGCCCGGCATCCCGACAAGCTGGCGGCCTACATCGCCTTCGACGACGGATTGGCCCGTCAGGTATACGCGGGCTCGGATCTCTTCCTGATGCCTTCGCTTTTCGAGCCCTGCGGAATCGGCCAGCTTATCGCGATGCGCTACCGGACAGTGCCGATCGTCCGCGAGACGGGCGGCTTGAAGGATACGGTAGAGCCCTACAACGAGTTTACCGGCGAAGGCACGGGCTTCAGCTTCAGCTCGTACAACGCGCACGATATGCTGCATACGGTCAGACGAGCGGTAGATTTCTATCTTCATGACCAGGATGCCTGGCGCAACCTGATGGCGAATATCAAGAAAACCGATTTCAGCTGGAAAAAATCGGCTCTGCAGTACAAGTCGCTCTACCAGGAGCTGATCCGCGAAGCGGCGGACAAGGCGAAAGAGCGTCAGAGAGCCTGGCAGGAAGAGGAGCGGCGGCGCAGTGACCAGGAGGCTCAGCTCCGGGTCGCCGCGGCTCATGCGGCCCAGCTGAGGGAAACGGCTCCGGCCGCAAGCGGACGGACTCCCGCACGGCCGAAAGCCGCAGCCGCAAGCGAGGCGGGCGAAGACGACGGCGGGGGCCCCGGAGGCAGAGCCTGGTGGAAAGAGAGCGTCGTCTACCAAATTTACCCCCGCAGCTTTAAAGACAGCAACGGGGACGGAATCGGAGACATCCCCGGTATAATTTCGAAGCTGGATTACTTGAAAGAACTCGGCGTCGACGTGATCTGGCTGTCTCCGGTCTATCAATCGCCCAATGACGATAACGGCTACGACATCAGCGATTACCGCGAGATCATGGACGACTTCGGAACGATGGCCGACTGGGAAAAGCTGCTCGCGGAAGTGCACGGCCGCGGCATGAAGCTCATTATGGATCTCGTCGTGAACCACTCGTCGGACGAGCATGCCTGGTTCCTCGAATCGCGCTCCTCCAAGGACAATCCGTACCGGGATTATTACATTTGGAGGCCCGGCCGTGACGGCCGCGAGCCGAACAACTGGACGAGCATCTTCAGCGGTCCGGCTTGGGAGTATGACGAGCAGACCGGGGAGTATTACCTTCATTTGTTCAGCCGCAAGCAGCCGGATTTAAACTGGGAGAACCCGAAGGTACGCGAGGAAGTCTACGACATGATGACGTGGTGGCTCGATAAGGGAATCGACGGATTCCGCATGGACGTCATCAATATGATTTCCAAGGCGGAAGGGCTTCCCAGCGCCGGCGGAGACAGGTATGCCTGGGGCGGGGATTACTTTATGAACGGCCCGAAGGTTCATGAATTTTTGCGGGAAATGAACGAGAAGGTGCTGTCCCGTTACGATATCATGACGGTCGGAGAAACACCGGGTGTAACCCCCGATGACGCGGCCCGTTACGCGAATGCGGACGGCACCGAGCTGCACATGGTGTTCCAGTTCGAGCATATGGAGCTGGACAGCGGCTGGGGCGGCAAATGGGACCCTTGCGCCTGGAAGCTGAAGGATCTGAAAGCGACGATCGGCCGCTGGCAGACGGGCCTGCACGGACGCGCGTGGAACAGCCTGTACCTGAACAACCATGACCAGCCGAGAATGGTGTCCCGGTTCGGCAATGACCGCGAATACCGCGTGGAATCGGCCAAAATGCTGGCGACTTTCCTTCATACGCTGGAAGGAACGCCATACATTTATCAGGGCGAAGAGCTTGGCATGACGAACGTGCCGTTCAAAGGGATCGAGGACTGCCGGGATGTCGAGACGCTGAACATGTACCGGGAGCGCGTCACCGAAGGCGGAGGCAGCCACGAAGAGGTTATGAACGCGATCCGCATCAAAGGGCGGGATAACGCACGGACTCCCATGCAGTGGAATGCGGAAGAGCACGCCGGCTTTACGACCGGAACGCCTTGGCTTCACGTCAATCCGAACTATACGGAGATTAACGCGGAAGCGGCTTTGGCCGATGCGGACTCTATTTTTCATTATTACAGGAAGCTGATCGCGCTCCGCAAAATCCACCCGGTCATCGTGTACGGCAGCTACGAAATCGTGGCCGAGGATGACGAGCGTATTTACGCGTATACGCGCACGCTCGGCAGCGACAGGCTGTTTGTTATGCTCAACTTTACCGGAGAAACGGCTTCGTTCGCGAGCCCTTACCCGCTTCTGGCCGGAGGCGGCGGTCAGCTGCTGATCGCCAATTACCCCGTTGGGGAAGGAAGCGAGACGAGCGGTTTGGACGCGGAGCTTCAGCTTCGTCCTTATGAGGCGAGGGTCTATCTGCTGAAGGCCATATAGGGCGCGGCCCGCTCCGGATCGAATACGCTGCGCATCCTGTTGAAAGCATCTGAGACCCCGGCGGTTTCAGGTGCTTTTTAACCCCAACTAACTATCCGTTGACGAAGGAGGAAACCCGTTGAAAAAATGGCTCATGTCTGGCACGGCTTTCCTGCTGCTCGCAAGTTCCGCTTCCATACTGGCTCCCGCACGGACGAACGCGATGATCGTAAACGTTCCTTGGGACGTGACGCTGATCCGGGAGACGGCAATCTACGACGATGAAACGTTCACGAAGCCTGCGGGAAGCCTGGCTCCTTTTCAAACCGTTCATATTACGAAGAGAGACAGCGGTTGGAGTATGGAGGATCATACGGAAGATAAGGGATACCTCATCGAAACGTGGCAGGGAGAGAAATGGATCAAGGCCGATCCCGAAACGCTCGTTCCCGGTACGTACAGGCCCGAGAGCGCGACGATCACTCTCGTGGATAAACAGGAGCTGTACGACGAGCCGCTGCAAGAAACGGCCGGCGGAACGGTCATATCCCCGCAGCAGGTAACGGTAACGGGAACGATTGAATGGGACGAAGCGGATTTCGGACCTCCCCGGACGGCAAAATTTTACCGCATCCGGACCTGGCTGGGAGAGAAGTGGATCTACAACAGCTTCTATAAGGAGGCCATCCGGGAAAAAGCGGTCTCGACTACCGTCGATCTTTTTAAGGATACGGAAAGCTTCGAACTGCCTTACACGGGTTCAGCCAAAACCGGAACGCTCAAATCCGGAAGATATCCGGTAACGGCCGTGTGGGAGCTTCCGCCTACGATCGGTGACGGCAGCCCGACGTGGTATAAAGTTTCCCTTCCGGAAGGGGAACGCTGGATTTTACCCGAGGGCGAGCTGGCCGGGGTTCAGGAAACGACGGGTAAAGTGGAACTGCCGACCGGCGGCAAAGGATTCGAGAAGCCGACTTATTACGACGACGAAAATTATGCGGAAGTCGCGCCGGGCAGCTATGACGCTTTTGAAACGTGGAAGGACGGGGAGCTGGAATGGGTGCATATCCGGACGGAATCCGGTGCGGTATGGGTCAATCCCGGGCTGGCGCTGAAAGTGCGGCCTGCCGGTATTATTCCGACGGACGAAGAGGTTCCGCTCACGTCCCGCACGACAACGTACAAGTATCCCGACTGGAGCCGTATTCACAATACGAAGGGCTACTTTGTCCCGCAGACTGTGAAAGCTTTTGAAAAGTGGCTGTCTCCCGAAGGAATGACCTGGTATCATGTTCACGGCACCTGGGACGACTGGTGGATTCCGGAGAACGATGCTGAGGAACCCGCCAAGCAGCCTGCCGAAACGGAAATGAATTCAGCGGTTACGGAGTAAGCGAAAGACGGGCTTGTTTTTATTTGCACAGCTCCATGCTAAAATGGATATACTTGCGAGACGACACCTCATCACCGGTGCTCGTCTTTTTTTATGAGAGGAACGAAGCGGGGAGGACAAAAGCATGAGCGCCAAATGGCTGGAATGGGCCAAGCAGATCCAGGCGATTTCGCAAATCGGGCTTGCCTACAGCAAAGACGTGTACGACCTGGAGCGGTATGAAATGCTGCGGGAATTGAGTGTGGAGATTATGAGCGAGTATACGGACCTTCATCGGGAAAAAATCCGGGATCTTTTTGCTAACGAAACAGGGTACGCTACCCCCAAGGTGGACATCCGCGCGGTCGTTTTCCGGGAGGGCAAGCTTGTGCTTGTGCGGGAGAAGCTGGACGGGGCCTGGTCGCTGCCGGGAGGCTGGGCGGACATCGGGCTGTCGCCTTCGGAAGTGGCGGTGAAGGAAGTCAAAGAGGAGGCGGGACTGGAAGTGAAAGCGGACAGGCTGCTGGCCGTATTCGATAAAAAATTTCACGATCATCCGGAATCCCCGTATCACGTGTACAAATTTTTTGTGCTATGCACCGTTACCGGGGGTGAGATGCAAGGAGGGCTCGAAACGAGCGAGGCGGCTTTTTTCGGAAAAGAGGAGCTGCCCGAACTGTCGGCGGAGAGAAACACGGAGGCCCAGCTGCTTACCATGTTCGAAATGGCCGAGAATCCCGGCAGACCGGTTTTGCTGGATTAGGGGATATGCGGAAAGATCGTGAAACGCCAAACCGGCGGACGGCATCAGGGCGGGAGCAGACTTGACCGGTTCGAGAAACGGAGTGGAGGAGAGAGCAAACCCATGAACAAAAAGCTTGCGATCGTCTTAATGGGGGTGGCATTCCTTGCGGGATTTATGCCTTATGCCGTGGTCAAAACCCACTGGTTCCAGCCTTCAGTGGTTCAAGCGAACGCCGACATTCTTGTGAATCTCGATCAGCGGGATTTGAAAAGGCTGGACGAACTCGTAGACCGGTTCAACCGGGCTCAGGGAGATTATCTGATGGTGATTTCACCGACGATTGACAGCGGCCCGTGGATACATGATGTGCATACGGACGGGACACAGATTGCGTGGACAGTAGACAATACCAGAGATGCGCACAGCTCGCCCAAACAGCAGCAAACGTACAAGTGCGCCTCCATTGAAAAAATCGAAACCACCGAGCGTTATGGGATCCAGCTTAGCGAGTGCGGTGGCGGGCAGGGTGACAAGCTGCCGATTCTGGATATCGAAAAGAACAGTGAGCGCTAGGGGAAAAGCTTTTACGGATCACGCTGGAGAGGGCACGTGGTTGACCACCGTCATGTGACGCCGAGCACCGCGCGTTGGGAGCTTCACGCGGTGCGGAAGAGCCGGACGCCGATTGCGCAGTGATGCCGGTTATGGCGGGCAGGCAGGTTTTATAAAGGGAACGCCAGACCGATGATGTTTGGTATGCGTGAAAAAGCAGCCGTAGCGGTACGGCTGCTTTTTAGTGTGCGCAGGGGTGTCCCGGCGGCTGCCGGAGGGTATATGGCACTGCGCCGCCCACCTGCCGTCCGGACCGGGAAGCGGCGCCGGTACTCAGCCGCACGGCCGCCGGTTCCGCTGCCACGCTTGGCCTGCCGCCCGACCAATGCCCGGCAGAAGGGCTTGTTCGGCTGCCCGCTGACGGCGCTCGGCAGCCTGGCGCACGCCCACTTCCGGAGAGAATCCGGCGCGCTGCGTTACGGCTGATTCAGCGAACCGGACGGCAGCGGAAGCCGGGAAATAAACTGCAGCGCGTCCGGGCCTTTTCTCTCCAGAAGCTGCTGCTTGTACAAGCTGACCGGCGTCACGTGAGCGCCGGTGGACTCCCAGAACGCTTCGCTGCGCGGTCTGGGATCGTAGGTGCTCGGCACGAGTCCGGGCACCACGGTTCCGACGTGGCCGATGGCGTAGTTCTGCGCGGTCGGAGGCTGCTGCGAAGTAAGCGCGCCTTCCGTGTTCCACGTCACGTAGTTCGCGCCTGACCAGCCGTGGCCGCTTCCGAGCCATGCCCGGTCGCGTATCGAGATCGGCGCCTGGATATTGTCGTACAAGCCGCCTACCGACCATTTGTGGTGCGGCTCGCTTGTGTTGAAATTTTTGTCCGTGGTTCCGTCCAGGAAGACGTTCGGTCCCTGCACCCGGCTGTCTACAACGAAAGCGTGGCGGGACGTCTCGACGTGATTGCGCTGGGCGAGGCTCTGCTGGCCCTGGAAATGGATGGCGTACCGGCGGCCTCCCGTGATAATGCTGACCATGTCCAGCGTGGTCGTGTCCTGAACAGTGATCCATTTCGCCTGGCGGCCGACGAGAGCCGTGGCGTAGGAGAGATGGGTTGTGGTCACTTCACGCAGCCACCCGTTCTTCACGCTGTTAAAAACGACGAACCGTTCCGCATGGTTCTCGTCGGCATAGTACGGGTCCGTTTTTCCGTTATCCATGACGGTATCGATAATGCTCTTGTCGAATTCGGAATCGACGCGCATATTTTCCACGCCGACCTGCTCGATCCGCCCCGCATCGCTGTATTTGTACAGCTCGCCGCCGCCCCATTTCAGATCGATGGAATTGGCCAGAGGCACATCGAGGGTGATCCGGCTGCCTTCCACCTTGGTGACCGTCCGGTCGAAATCGAGGTTGAACGCGCCCCACTGCTGCGTACCTCCCTGCCCGGGCCGCATATAAATATGATCCATCCCGATCTCATGGATAAACCGGGCGCTGCCGATCCGGCGGACGACGACCTTGTCTCCGGCTTTATAGGCGCTTGCATCCGCCACGTGAAAAGAAACCGCGCCGGACGGAACGTACAGGTCGGTTACCGCCGTTTTGGAAGCATTATCCGTCACAACGCCGGATGTGCCGCCGATTTCGACGAGATTGCGGGCCGTGGCGCCTGTTCCGAGTAGGACCGTGCCGCCCGCATCCCGGCCTTCTCCGCGCAGGACGACTCCGCCGGCGGTAATTTTCAGCGTACCGGACACTTCGAACCTGCCTTTCGTCAGCAAAACGGCGCCCCGAAAGCCGTCGGGTCCGGGCGGCATTTGCGATACCGCGTCTATCGCGTCCTGAATGCGGCGGGTATCGTCGCCCTCTCCGGGTGAGACAACTGCCTTGGCCTGAACGTTCGGGATCGGGACCCCGCCGCCTTTATAGCCGCTGCCGGAAAAATCGAGAATCCGGTTGCCTTTGAAATCCGGGACGTACGTCATCTTTCCGCTCTCGCCCAGAAAGGCGATGCTGCTCTGCGTCCCGGCCGCTTTCGTCTCGTCCGGCACCGTGAACGAGAAGGTGTCGTGGTAATCCGGTCTGCCGGGCGACGAGAACGTCAGCCGGATCTCGTATAGGCCGGGGACTGCGCTTTGTCCGGTTAACGGCACCGTTTGCCGCTGGCCTTTGCCGAAAGCGGTAACCGGGAGCGTGATGCCCGCAGCGGGACTGCCGTTCAGTCGCACTTCCCCGCTCAGCGTCAGGGCCGTGTTGGCCCGGACCCCGATGGCGGGGAGGGCTTCGCCGGCTGAGAGAATCGCGGGCTGGCCGATTTCAGTGCGGAGCGTGGGATGGGACAGGCTCGTTCCGGCGATGAACGCTTCTCCCTCGAATTCGGCCGGATCTTCCACGACAATCCAGAAGTCGGGGGATTTGATTTTCACGCCGTTTACGGTGACTTCGGCATTGACCATCGCAGCGCCGGTTTTGAGCGCTTTGACCGTTCCGTCCGGACTGATTTCGATGCTTTTGGCGGCGGAAATCCAGCTGACCGCCGTTCCGGGCAGGGGCACGATGCTGCCGGAAGAGGTGACGCCTTTCACGTTTAACGTTTTTACGGCGTCTTTCTGAAGGGTCAGTTCTCCGTTAATCGGAACTTCCTGGCCGACGTCGTTTGCGAAATAGATACGTTTCAGGTCGCTGGGCACGGGATTTTCACTATTCACATCCTTCATAAGCTGAAAGTCGAACACATTCACATTCAGGTTTTTGCCGAGGGTCAGATTTAGCCGGAAATAACGTGCCGTCACTTCTTCAAAGTAAGCGTTCTCATCCTTGCTCGGCGGCTGGTTCCGGGAGCAGGCGGTATGCCATGAGAGGCCATCGGAAGAATACTCGATAGCATACGAGGCCAGGTTATCGGCCCGGTTAAGCGAAAACACGGCTTTGTTGACGGATGTACTCCGGCCGAGATCGACGGAAAGCCACACATTCATATCCTCGCGGTCGGTGCTTGAGGGCTGCCAGTAGGTGGCAGCGTCCCCGTCGACGGCTTTGGATGCTTCCCGGCCGCTTACTTCCGAGCTTGCCGACGCTGCCGGGTTTGCTGCCTGCCCGGCTGCGGCCAAAGCGGTTTGCACGGCCTGCTGCCCCTGCTCGCGGGCCTGGGCTGCCTGCAGCGTCAGCAGTGGCTGGGGCAGCACGAGAGCGGCGGTCAGGACAGCCAGCAGCCTTTTTGAGTTGACGGAAACGGCTTTCATGTACCGAAACACCTCACCTTCGTAAGAATGATTTAAAGCACCTTCACTATAGCAGAGAGGCACTTTAGAAAAATATGGTTTTTTTTAAGGAGTTGCCCGGCTGCCCCCAATCGTAAAAAAGCACAACTCGATCTTAATTGACTCTATTCAGACGGGAGGCAAACACTTTTATACTGGATACAGAGGAAGATGAAAGCAGGTAGAAATGTTAAGCAGCGGCATAACGGCTGACCACCGGAGGGAGCGATGACATGAGCAAATCTCTGTACCAACCCCGCAGCGGCGTGCTGACGGTTCAATACGGGCCTGACGCGCAGACGAAGGTGATTGAAAATCCGCCCCGTTTTACGTGGATTCCCGCCAGGCTCGAGAAAGATTGTTACGTGCTGGAAATATCCGGGCGGGACGATTTCCCCGCAGAGCTTTCCCGGATGTATGCTCCGGTTCCCTATAATTTTTTTACGCCGGAAAAAAGTTTCGCGCCCGGTACGTATTATTGGCGGTATGCGCTGTATGAGAACGATAAGCGCACGTCCGAATGGAGCGTCGCGCGTTCATTTGCGGTACCGGAAAATGTGCCGGAAACTCCGCTGCCGGCCAAAGGCGAACGATTTAAGGAAAGCGGTTGCGCAAGGCCGCGGTTATGGCTGCAGGGCGAGGACGGGATTGCCCGCTACCGGGACAGAATCGCTGCCGATCCCGAAGGAACCGGCTGGAAGCTGTTCTACGAGCTGTCGGTTCTGCCCTGGTCGGAGCGGGAGCCGCATGAGGAGCCCGGTCCGTATCCGGGCAACAAGCGGACGGTGGAGCTCTGGAGGCAATCTTATATCACCTGCCAGGAAATGCTGTACGCGATCCGCCACTTGAGCATTGCGGGAAGGGTGCTGGAAGATTCCCGTCTGCTCGGACGGGCGAAAGACTGGTTACTGGCCGCCGCTTCCTGGGACCCGGACGGGCCTACGGGCCGGGACTATAACGACGAAGCCGCTTTCCGGATGGCGGGAGCTCTCGCCTGGGGCTACGACTGGCTGCACGGCGAGCTGGACGACGGGGAGAGAGAAAAGGTGAAGCGGAGCCTGGCCGCCCGGACCCGTCAGGTGGCGGTGCATGCGATCCGGCGGTCCAAGATTCACCAGGTGCCTTACGACAGCCATGCGGTCCGGTCGCTGTCGTCCGTGCTTACGCCGTGCTGCATCTCGCTTCTGCATGAACAACCGGAAGCGGAAGAGTGGCTTCATTACACACTGGAGTATTTCTGGACCTTGTACACCCCCTGGGGCGGCGAGGACGGCGGCTGGGCGGAGGGCCCCCATTACTGGACGACCGGAATGGCGGCCTTGCTGGAAGCGATCGAATGGATCCGCGGCTATGCGCGGCTCAGCTTGTTCGACCGGCCTTTTTTTCACAAAACCGGCGATTTTCCGCTGTATGTCTACAGCCCCAACGCTTCCACGCGCACAACCTTCGGCGACAATTCAAGCCTGGGCGGGAAGATCGGCGCTAAAACGGGCTACAACATGCGCCACCTGGCGGGTGTAACGGGAGACGGCCGGTACCAGTGGTATTACGAGAAAATCAGAGAGACGGACCCTGAAGCCGCTAAGCAGTTCCACAATCACGGCTGGTGGGATTTCCGCTTCGACGAGCTCGTGTACCGGGAGGCTTACCCGCAGATAGAGGCGAAAGCGCCGGCGGATGCCGAAGAGCTGAAATGGTTCCGCGATGTAGGCTGGGTGGCGATGCATCACCGGATGGACGATCCCGGCGAGCAGATCATGCTGCTGACGAAGGCCAGCAAGTACGGCTCCGTGAGCCATAGTCACGCGGATCAGGGCGCTTTTTATATTCATGCGTTCGGGGAAGCGCTCGCGGTGGAAACCGGGTATTATGTCGCGTTTAACAGCACGATGCACCGCAATTGGCGGAGGCAGACGGTTTCCAAAAACAGCCTGCTGATCGACGGGGCGGGACAGTACGCGGACACGGACAAATCGCTTAATATGGCGGCATCCGGCACAGTCGTGGAGGCGAAGCGGGACAAGAACGGAAGTTACGTGAAGATGGATGTGACCGCCGCTTATCTGGAGCCGGTACCTTATGCGAAACGGGTGGAGCGGGAGATTTATTTTGTGGACCACAGTTATTTCGTTGTGGTCGATTCCGTCGACCTGAACCGCCCCGGTAAAATCGAATGGCTGTACCATGCCATGTACGAGATGGATTTGCAGGAGCAGTCTTTCCGGGTGACCGGGAAAAAAGCTTCGCTGGAGGGACGCTTCGTATTCTGCACGTCCGGCGAGCTGACGCTTTCCCAGAGCCATGAATTTTCCGGCGTGGACGAGAAGGAGATCGAGGGCCTTTCCCGTCAGTGGCATTTGAAGGCGGAGTCTTCTCCGGCGGTTTCCCACCGCCTCGTGACGCTTCTCGTGCCGAAAAAAACGGGAGAAGAGGACCGCTACGTATCGTATTTCATGGACGACCAGGGCTTCGTGTTTTCGCTTTATTTTACGGATAACGGGAAGACAAGGAAAATCGACGTGCAGAAAACTTTCTAGAACAATGTCACGCGGGGGGCCGGGAAGGGCTGCCGATACTGGCGGAAATGCCGGAAATGCCGGAAATGCCGGAAATGCCGATACTGTCAAGACTGCCGGTATTATCGGGGCCCGTAAACGGGAACTGAAAATGGAACTGGAACTGGAACTTATACGCACCAAGGAGGAATCTGGCGATGAGCAATATTAACGTATGGGAAGACGCGGAACCCGGGGTTAAGCGCAAAATCATGCAGCCGGGAGAGTCACTGATGCTGATGGAAGTCCACTTTGAGCCGGGGGCGGAGGGATATGAGCACGCTCATCCGCACGAGCAGCTGTCGTACTGCATGAAAGGGCGGATGGAATTTACGATCGACGGTGTAAAAAAGGTCATCGGGGCGGGGGAATCGGTCTGTATTCCCCCTCACGCCAGACACGGCGCGAAAGCGCTTGAGACGAGCATCCTGCTGGACTGCTTTACGCCGGTCCGGGAAGATCTCGTCAAACGCTAACCCGGATACGAATTTACAGATGAAGAGAGGGATGTATCGTGCGGGACAATGATCCGCTGATGGACGGGGCCGAAGCGGAAGCGAGACGCAGCCGCCCGCCGGATAGTCCGGCGGCGGAGGTGCGCGCTTCCGGCGGGAAAAGCTACGATGGCAGACTTGCCTGGTGGCGGGAGGCGCGTTTCGGGATGTTTGTCCACTGGGGGCCGTACTCGCTGCTCGGAGGAAGATGGAACGGGGAAGAGATCGAGGCCGCCTACGCCGAGCATATCCAGCTTAGGGGACGTATTCCCGTCCGCGAATACGAGAAGGTGGCCGCCGGAATGGACCTGAGCGGATTCCAAGCGGACGAGTGGGTCGCGGCCGCCAAAGAAGCCGGTATGAAATATATGATCGTTACGGCAAAGCATCATGACGGGTATGCCATGTACGACTCGCAAGCGAGCGGGTACAACATCGTGGCGCTCGGTCCGAGCGGACGGGACCCAATCCGCGAATTAAGCGAGGCATGCGGAAGAGGCGGAATTACGTTCTGCCTCTATTACTCCCATGCGATGGACTGGCATCACCCCGATTCCCAAGGAAATACATTGGATTACCCCGATAATATCGGAGCCTGGGACTCGCTCGAAAGCTGGACCGGGGATGAAGCGAAGAGCCGCCGGTATGACCGGTATTTGCGGGAGAAAGCGTTCCCCCAAATCCGCGAGCTGCTCACCGGATACGGGCCCGTCGGCATTCTCTGGTTCGACTGCGGCCACAAAATCACGGATGAGCAGGGACGCGAGTTCGCCGAACTGGTCCGTTCGATCCAGCCCGGCTGCCTGATCAACAAAAGAATCCGTTCCGACGAATTCGCGGATTACGGCAATCCGGGAGACAACCAGCTCAGCGTACGCGTAACACGGCCGGATTGGGAATCGATTTTCACGTTGAACGATTCGTGGGGCTTCCGGCATGCGGACCGGAACTGGAAAACGCCGGAGGAGCTGATCCGGATTCTGGTTGAGACGGCGAGCCGGGGCGGCAACACGGTCTTCAATGTCGGCCCCGAAGGCAGCGGGCGCATCGATGAAACTTCGCGCGAGCTGCTGCGGGAAGTCGGACGGTGGATGGCCGTCCACCACACGAGCGTCCGCGGCACGGAGGGCAGCCCGATCGGGAGCCCCGAGTGGGGCTGCTGCACGGCCGATCCGCGGCAGCGGAAGCTGTTCCTGCACATCCTGCGGCGGCCGCCCGGCGGCAGGATGATCGTGCCCGGCATCGCAAGCCCGGTCACCGCGGTCCGCTGGCTGCACGATCCGGCGGCGCCCGCGCTCCGCTTCCGGCGGCTGAACGGGCTCGACCTGCTCGTGGAGCTTCCCGGCCCCCTGCCGGACAACGCTTCTTCCGTATTGGTGCTCCAATACGAAGGAGAGCTTGCAGCCGACCCGCACAAGCGGCTGATGGAGGAAGGCGCGACGACTTTCCCGGCTTTCGACGGGGAAGCCGCCGGGGAGCGGCTGCGCTACGACACCGGCAAGAAGGGCCGCGATAACGTCACGGACTGGAGCCGGGCGGGCGACAGCCTCTCGTGGACGTTCCGGGCGGCGCAGCCCGGAACGTACGGGATCAGCCTGTCGTATGCGGCGGAACCCGGCGTCTCGGGAGGCGTTTACTCCGTCTTCTGCGGAGATCAGACGCTCCGGGCGGAAGTCGTTCCCACAGAGGGACCGTATGATTTTGCGGTCCGTGAGATTGGCGGCCTCGAAATTCCGGGTCCGGGCACATACACCTTGACGGTAAGGGCTGAAAACATACGAGGCGGTTATTTGATGAATTTGCAGCAGGTGGTTATGAAAGCGTTAACGGAGGAGGAGAAGACGCATGTTCAGCTTTAAGCCGGCTCCGGTCGGCGGCGGATTCCGCATGGAAGGATACTGGGTCTGGTGCGGTTCGGCCGTGAAGGGCGAGGACGGACGGTATCATCTGTTCGCGTCCCGCTGGCCGGACAGTCTGCCGATGCATCCCGGCTGGCTCGTCTCGTCCGAAGTGGTGCGCGCCGTCTCCGATACGCCCGAAGGGCCGTATACGTATGCGGAAACGGTGCTTCCCGCCCGGGGAGCGGAATACTGGGACGGCCGCAGCACGCACAATCCCCATATCGTCCGGATCGGCGATACTTATGTGCTCTACTACATGGGCTCGACTCATCCGTTCGCTGATCCGCAGCCGGGAGAGCCGCTTGGCCTGGATGATCCCGTTACGGTCGTGGCCCGTTCCAATAAGCGGATCGGCATCGCCACGGCAGGGCGGCCGGAAGGTCCGTGGCTCCGCCGGGACGAACCCGTGCTGGATGTGCGCCCCGGCAAGTTCGATAGCTTCCTGACGTCGAATCCGGCTCCCTGCGTACTGGAGGACGGTTCGGTCCTCCTGGTTTACAAGGCAAGGAAGTACGAAGGCTTCCGTCACGGGGAGATGACAATCGGGGCGGCGAAAGCCCCTCACTTCGAAGGCCCGTATACGAGGCTGGCCGAGGGGCCCCTGTTCCCGGTGCATTTCAACATCGAAGACCCGTTTGTGTGGAAGACGGAGGACGGCTTTTCGATGATCGCCAAAGACATGACCGGCCGCCTGTGCGGAGAAAAATACGGAGGCATCCGCGCCTCTTCGCCGGACGGGGTGACGTGGTCGCTGTGCGATCCTCCGAAAGCTTATTCCCGCACCTTCCTGTGGGATGACGGCGTCGTGAGGCAGGCGGGCAATCTGGAACGGCCGTTCCTGCTCATGGAGGGCGGTGTGCCCACTCATTTGTTCGCGGCGGCTTCCGACGGCACGAGGGGGTTCCACGATTGCACGAAAACCTGGAATCTGGTGATTCCGCTGAAGGAGGCGCCTCCCTCATGCTGATCCGTAAAAACGATATCGTGCTGTTTCAGGGAGACAGCATTACCGATGCCAAACGGGAGCCGGGCCATGAGCTCGGCAGAGGCTATGCCTGGATGGCGGCGGCCCGGTTCGGCAGCTTGTACCCGGAACTGACCGTCACGTTCCTCAACAGGGGAATCAGCGGAAACCGGGTCCGGGATCTTCAGGCCCGCTGGGAGACGGACTGCCTGGAGCTGAAGCCCGGCGTCGTCTCGATCTATATCGGTGTCAACGACACGTGGAGAAGATACGACCGCGGCGATCCGACATCCGCGGAAGCGTTCATTGCCGGCTACCGGGACCTTCTGGACCGGACGGTAGAGGGGCTTCCCGGCGTGAAGCTGATGCTGATCGAGCCGTTCGTGCTGCCGGTTCCCGAAGACCGGCGGCGCTGGCGGGAAGATCTCGACCCGAAAATTCACGGAGTCCGGGATCTGGCGCGGGAATACGGGGCGGCTTATGTGCCGCTGGACGGCATGTTCGCGCAGGCTTCTGTGAAGGCGCCCTGCACGTACTGGGCTCCCGATGGGGTGCACCCGTCTCCCGCCGGTCATGCGCTTATCGCGGATGCGTGGCTGAAAGCGGCCGGCGTGCCCCGCGCTCTTTTTTAACCCGGTCCCTGCACAATATAAAGTCTTTGATCAAGTCTATTCCGACAGCCCAGGAGGTACTTATGGCCAGTAAAATTCAGCCGTCCGACAAAGTCAGGTACGTGCAGAGGCATGAAGTCGGATCGAATCTGCGCAAATACAAAGCGCTGTATCTGCTCTCGATTCCCGGCATTCTTTATTTTATCGTGTTCAAGTATGTGCCGCTCATGGGGAGCATCATGGCTTTTCAGAATTACAACCTGTTTAAGGGAATCACGGGCAGTCCGTGGGTCGGCCTTGATAATTTCTTCCGGATGTTCGAATACGACGAGTTTTTGAAAATTTTCATGAATACGCTCCTGATCGGGCTGTACGATATCGTGATCGCGTTTCCGGTGCCGATAGTTCTGGCGCTGCTGCTGAACGAAGTGCGCAAAATGGTCTACAAACGGATTCTTCAAACCGTCGTGTATATGCCGCATTTTCTGTCCTGGGTCATTATCGGGGGAATCGCGGTAGGCATTCTTTCTCCGACGACGGGAATCGTGAATACGATGCTCGGCTGGTTCGGCATGGAGCCGGTATATTTTCTCGGGGAAGATTCCTATATCCGCAGTATTCTGATCGGTTCGGGCGTCTGGAAGGACGCGGGCTGGGGAACGATCATTTATTTGGCGGCGCTCGCCGGGGTTAACCCGGAGCTTTACGAGGCGGCCAAAATCGACGGAGCGAGCCGCTGGAAGCAGACGACGGCCATTACGATTCCAACCATTATGCCGACGATCGCGATCATGTTTCTGCTGCATATCGGGCATTTTCTCGATTTCGGATTCGAGCGGGGATATGTGTTCCTGAACTCGCTGAACTCGGACAGCGGCGAAATTTTGGATACGTACATTTACCGGGTCGGGCTCCTGGGCAAACAGTACAGCTATACGACCGCCATCGGCCTGTTCAAATCGCTGATCGGCCTTGTGCTTATCATGATCGGAAACCGTCTCAGCAAGAAAGCGACAGGCGAATCTTTATACTAGGGCAGGTGACGTTTTATGATGAAAGAAAGCAGGGGAGAGCGCTCGTTCCAGGGGTTTAACTACGTGCTGCTGACTGTAGTGGCAATCTGTATGATCCTGCCGATCGTCCACGTGCTGGCGAAGTCGTTCAGCAGCGAGCTGGCGCTCAACCAGGGCAGGGTGTCCGTTTTTCCGGTGGAGTTTACTTTGTCCAACTTCGCGTTCGTGTTAAGCGACAGCTCCGTATGGCAGGGTTTTCTCGTTTCCGTGTTCGTGACGGTCGCCGGAACGCTCATCAATTTGATCGCGACGACCTCGCTGGCTTATCCGCTGTCCCGTCCGGAATATATCGGGCGCCGGTATTTGCTGCTTATGGTGCTCGTTACGTTTATTTTCAGCGCGCCGCTTATTCCGAACTATCTGCTCATCAAAAATCTGGGGCTGCTGGACACGGTCTGGTCGCTCATCATTCCCGGCATGATCAGCGCCTACAATTTGTTTATTATGCGCTCGTTCTTCTCGGGGCTGCCCGGCGAGCTTGTCGATTCCGGCAGGATCGACGGCTGCGGCGAAATGCGGCTGATCTGGAGCATCGTGCTGCCTTTGTCGAAGCCGGTTATGGCGACGATGGGCTTGTTCTATGCGGTGGCCCACTGGAATTCCTACTCCAATGCCTTGTATTATATCAATAACCGGAATCTGTTTCCGCTTCAGGTCAGACTGAGAGAAATCGTCATTACGGACAATTTCGGGGAGATGACGTCCACGTTTGAGAATACGCTGAATATTTCGCCCGAAGGCATCAAAATGGCCGTAATCGTGGTGGCGACGGTGCCGATCCTGTTAATCTATCCTTTTTTGCAGAAATACTTCATAAAAGGTATGCTTATCGGGTCGATTAAATCATAAAAGAACACAACGCCAAAATAAGAATCCCAATACCCGTAAAAATCTCCAGCCCTTATCATGAAAGTGTAACCGGGGTCGTATCACGAGGAAGAGATGAAAGGAAGGATTCTTGATGAAAAAAGGCTTGGGTATACTTCTGGCGGCGGTTCTATCTACCGGAACGCTTGCGGGCTGCAATTCCAAGGAACCGGCAAAAGAAGGCGCGGCGGGCGCGGGTCCCGTTAAATTCTCCGTCTCCTTCTCTACGGGGGGCAATGCCTATCTGGAATCCGCATCCGATATCAACAAAGACAAATGGGTGCTGGAGCTGGAAAAACGCACAAACACGGACCTGGATTTGAAACCGCTTTCTCACAAAGAATTCGATCAGAAAATGAGCCTGATGTTTGCAGGCAACGATATTCCGGATGTCGTCAGCAATTTGCGCGGGGGGCCGACAACATCCTCCATGTCCGGGTCGGTGGAAGCGGGCGTGTTTATGCCGCTTGACGATCTGCTCAAGGAATACGCGCCGAATCTGATGAAGCTTGTTCCGAAGGAAGCGTGGGAAGAAACATCGTACGACGGCAAAATTTACGGCATACCCGGCTGGCTGACCAACCCGTCGAGACGGGCGACCTTTATCCGGACGGATCTTCTGGAGAAGGCGAACCTGAAGCAGCCTGTCACCGTCGAGGAATATCTGGACGTTCTGCGGGCGTTCAAGAAGATGGGCGTGGAAAATCCGTACCAGATCCGCGAGCAGTTTAAATATGCGGACACGTTCCTGGGCGCTTACGATGTGATGCCGTATCAGTTCGAGCTGATGAACGGCGAAGTGGTGCCGAAGTTTTTCGATGTGGAAAATATGACGAAAGCTCTCCAGACGTACAAAACGATGTATGAGGAAGGACTCATTCCGAAAGATTTTGCAACCGTTTCCCAAACCGACTATAACAAAAATATCGCGGCGGGCAAATCCGGCATCTGGTCGGCGAACGGCGAGGCGCTGCTGAATTTCCGGGGCAAGATCAAGGATGCGGTGAAGGACGGCAGAGTGGATATCGTCCCGTCCCCCAAAGGTCCCGAAGGCAAGGGCGGACACGGCGTGTACGGATATATTTCGACGGCGAAGTATATCAACAGCAAGGTGGACAAAGAGAAAGCCAAGAAGATTATCCAGTTCTTCGACTGGATGAGTACGGAAGAAGCGGAAGAGTTCTTCACCTTCGGAATTGAAGGGGAAACCTATACGAAGGAGAACGGCAAAATCAACTATAAACAGCCGAAAACGAAGGAAGAAATCGACGAGGCGAACTACCGGCAGACGACGCTCTGGATGGTCCATGACCTGACCTACAACAAGAAGCTTTCCGAATTGACGGAAGACGGCAAAGACATGGTCGAAGCGTTCGACAACGTGCTGTCCAAGGAAGGCGTAGGCGGGATCACGTTTACGACGAGTCTGGCTTCCTTTACGAAATACCCGGATCTGGCTTCCGGAGGAGATACGGGTCCGAAATTCATTCTGGACCAGATGATCCAGATGATATACGGCAAACGCCCGATCTCCGACTGGCCCAAAGTGATCGAAGAGTACAAAGCCAAGGGCGGCAAAGAAATTATTAAGGAAGCTACGGAACGGTACAACAAAAAAGAAGGCGTGGTTGACCGCGCCCGTTAAGCAAAGCTAAACTTAAGCTAGAATGAAAGCGTTTTAAATTCCGGCTGACCAAAAGATCCGCCTCCCTTGCAGAAGTTAGCGGGGAGGCCAGCTTTTTTTGCAAAAGCACATACTTCGCGACGGGGGAGCTGTTACCATGCATTTGTTGATCGTCGACGATGAGCCGATTATTCGCAAAGGCCTCGTAAAAATGGCGGAGCTTTATCCGTTCGAATTCGCCGGCATTCATACGGCCGCGAGCGGCGCCGCCGCGCTTGAAATTATCCGGGAGCGCGAGATCGACCTCGTGTTTACCGACATCCGGATGCCGAAAATGGACGGGCTGGAGCTGTGCCGTGTTATTCACGAGCAGTACAGCCATATTCCGTGTATCGTGATTTCAGGTTTCGGCGATTTCTCCTACGCTCAGAAATGCCTGTTCTACGGGGTGAAGCATTATTTGCTGAAGCCGGTGACGGCGCCGGATCTTCATGAGGTGCTGGCCGATTTTATGAAAAACCGGGTGAAAGGGTTCGTGGCTTTGTCGGATTGCGTGGACGTGATCGAACGGATGGAACAGCTCCTCTGGAACCTCGAAGAGGACAGGCTGCGCACGCTGATCGGAGAGTGGAAGCAGAACTGTCTGGCGAGCGGAATGAACATGCTCCAGCTCCGGCAGCTCATCAAGGAATGCATGGCGCTGCTTCTCAAGAGGCTTCAGGCCAGGGGTCTTCCGGTCAAGAACGAATGGGAGGACGGGCGCTGCGTTTCCAAGGACCAGATTTTCGAGCAGATGCAGCTCCGGCTGGAGGACATCATGGAGAAGCTGCATCAGCAGCGCAGCGGCACCTACAAAAATCTGCTCGATGAAGTAAAGACTTATATCGACACGCATCTGGCCGAAGAAATTACGCTCGACGAGGTAGCCGAGATGGCCGGCTTCACTCCGACATATTTCAGCTCCATGTTCAAGAAAATGACCAATGAAACGTTTGTGAAATACCGGATCAAGAAGCGGATGGAGAAGGCGCAGCAGCTTCTGGCGATCCCGCATATCCGCATCGTCGACGTGGCCGCCAAGGTCGGGTACGAAGACTATCCGCATTTTACGAAAATGTTCAAGAAAACGACCGGCTATTCTCCTTCGGAATACCGGCAGCAGCTGGGGATTAAATGATTAAATGGAACCTTTCCCGCAAAATTTTTCTTTATTTGCTCTCGATAATTTTGATCACCTTGACCTCTGTCGGGATCTTTACGTATAAAAAGGCGTCCGATGAGCTGGATAAACAAAACCGGCTTCATATGAATCAAATTTTAACCAATGCGCTCCATCATACGGATGTCTATGTGAAAAGCTACGACCGGCTCACGATTTCGCTGCTGACGAACCGGGACATCAAGAAATTCGTCGATCTTCCTCCGGTTCCGGAGCCCTACGATTATTACAAGTTCTGGAGCACGATCCGGGAAACCGCGCTTCAGCCGATTTTTATCCGCAATCCCGAGATTGTGTCCATGTACGCGATAAGCTTTGCGGGCAACGGAATTTACGGCTACAGCAACGATCAGGCGGAGGGAACCTATTCCCGGGAGCAGACACTCGGCCAGATGGAGCGGCTGAAGAGCGTCACGGAACCGGACGGAACGCTGAGCATTACGACGGACAGCATTCTTCCGGCGATGAACGGCAGTGTAATCCGGCTGTCCCGGCAGATTAAAGGGCTGCAGTCGGCGGACTATAAAGGAATTCTGGCCGTCGAGATCCGGTCGAACGATCTTTCCATGCTTTGGAAAGGGATCGATCTGGGCGAAGGCGGCTATTTCTTCATCGTCAACGACAAAGGCGAGATGATTTATCAGCCGTCCAAGGACGGAATCAGCCCGAACGCGCTGCCGGAGCTGGTGCCCCGGATTGTCCGTTCCGGGGAGACGGGCTCCTTCCTGCATAAAGGGCCGGACGGGGATGAGCGGCTTTACATGAGCCGCAGATCTTCTTACTCCGGCTGGAATCTCGTCGTTTCGATGCCGATGAGCGAGCTGAAAAAACCGGTGACGGCCATCCGCACGACGACGATTCTGATCGGCTTGTTCACGCTGGCTATCGCGGTCGCGCTCGCGTACCGGTTCGGCCGCTCGATCACACGGCCGATTCTTGTGCTTATTCAGGGCATGCGGCAGACGGAGCAGGGCAAATGGTCCACGGTGCCGCTGCCGAACCGGCGGGACGAGATCACGGAGCTCATGCAGCGCTACAACCTGATGGTGGGACGTTTGTCGGAGCTTGTGGAGCAGGTTTACGAAGGCGAGCTCAAGCAGCAGAAAACACAGCTCGAACGGCAGCAGGCCGAATTCCAGGCTCTCCAGCTTCAGATCAATCCCCATTTTCTTTACAACACGCTGGAAACGATCGTATGCTATGCCGTCGTGCAGGATTCGGAAGAAATTTCGGAAATCGTCAAATCGATGGCCTATATGCTGCGCTATTCGGTTCAAACGAACCTGGAAGAGATAACCGTGGCCAACGAGCTGAATCATGTGCTGAACTATATGATTATTTTGAAGCACCGGCACGACCGGGAATTTGAGCTGGATGTCGCGGTTCCGCCGCAGTTTCTGCTTAAGAAAATGGTTCGGCTTACCCTGCAGCCGCTGATCGAAAATGTGTTCCAGCATGCTTTTCCGGACGGTTTGGAGGATCACCACTGGATCCGGATCGATGCCGGAGAAGAAGGCGGGAGGTTCTGGATTTCGGTGGAAGACAACGGGGCGGGAATGAGCCGTGAGACGCTGGATAAACTTCAGTCCAAGCTGAAAACAGAGCAGTTGACGGATGCTCCCGCTTCGGCGGAACTGGAAGAGAGCGGAATGGGCGGGATCGGTGTGCTGAACGTGCACCGCCGGATCCAGCTGGTGTTCGGAGGGGAATTCGGCCTCCGTATCGAAAGCGAGCCCGGCACCGGGACGAAGATGACGATGATGATGCCGGTTTCCAAGCCTGCCAAGGAAAGCCCGGACGAAGGCTTCGGCGGATGGCCGGGAACCGGAAGCGGGTGGCGGATCGGTCCCGCTGATTCTGAAGGGACCGGAAGAAGCGGAAGAACGGTATAACCCGTAAGTGCGAAATGCGACGGGGCTCGTGAAGGCGGTAAATAAAAAATGGCGGGTGCCCTTTTCGGAACAGGGCACCGGCAAGCCTGTAAAGGAGGCGGACCATGTCTGCTAACAAGCTCTGGTATACGCGGCCCGCTCAAGCATGGACCGAAGCTCTCCCGGTCGGCAGCGGCAGACTGGGTGCCATGATTTACGGCCGCACAGCGGAAGAACTGATTTCGCTTAATGAGGATAGCTTGTGGTACGGCGGTCCCAAAGACCGGACAAATCCGGAGGCCGCTGCCGCTATGCCCGAAGTCAGAAGGCTGCTCATGGAGGGCCATGTGATCGAGGCGCAGGAGCTGGCGCATGTGGGGCTGACCCCCATCCCGAAATATGCCGGCCCCTACCAGCCGCTGGGAGACCTGCGCATCTGGTTCGGAGAGCATGAGCCGGAAGCGGGTACTTACCGCCGGGAGCTGGACCTGGCGACGGCGCTGTGCCGCGTCGAGTACACGTCGCAAGGCGCAGGCTACACCCGGGAGCTGTTCGCCAGCGCCCCGGCCGGTGTGCTGGTGCTCCGCCTAACAACGACTCACCCGGAAGGACTGAGCTTCCGGTTTCATTTGGGGCGGCGTCCCTTCGACGAAGGAGCGGCGCCCGACGGTCCGCATGCGGTGCTTATGCAGGGCCGGTGCGGACCGGACGGCGTGCGGTATGCCGCGCTTGCGGGCGTGAGCGCCGAAGGCGGCACGGTCCGTACGGCCGGTGACTTCGTCCTCGTGAAGGGAGCGGCCGCGGCGACGATCTATGTCGCCGCGCAGACGAGCTTCCGCCACGAGGAGCCCGCCGACGTCTGCAGGCGGCAGGTCGCGGAGGCCGTGCGGAAGGGCTACGAAGCGGTCAAAATGGAGCATGAGGCGGACTATGCGCCTCTTTTTGCCCGGATGAGCCTGGAGCTCGATACGCCGGATGACGATGCCCGGCTGCTTCCCACGGACAAGCGCCTTGACCGCGTTCGCGAGGGAGGGGAGGACCCCGGTCTTCTTGCGCTTTTTTTTCAATACGGACGCTATCTGCTTCTGGCCAGTTCAAGGCCCGGCACGCTTCCGGCCAACCTTCAGGGAATCTGGAATGCGGACTACCAGCCTCCGTGGGAGTGCAATTACACGCTGAACATTAACCTGCAGATGAATTATTGGCCGGCGGAAGTGTGCAATTTGAGCGAATGTCATGAACCGCTGTTCGATTTTATCGACAGGCTGGTCGAGAACGGCAGAGAAACCGCCCGGAATCTTTATGGGTGCAGGGGATTTGTGGTTCATCACAATTCAAACTTGTGGGCGGAAAGCGGCATCAACGGAATGCTTCCGCGGGCGGCCGTCTGGCCGATGGGCGGAGTGTGGCTCGCCCTTCATCTGTGGGAGCATTACCGGTTCGGTGGGGATGAAGACTTTCTGGCCCGGCGGGCTTATCCCGTCATGAAAGAAGCAGCCCGGTTTCTGCTCGACTTCATGACGGAGGACGGCCAGGGCGGGCTGCTCACGGGCCCTTCCGTATCGCCGGAGAACAAATATGTGCTTCCCGGCGGAAAAAGCGGCTATCTGTGCATGGCTCCGGCCATGGACATTCAGCTCGCGCGCACGCTTTTCGGGGCTGTCCGCGAAGTGGCGGCCGTGCTGACGGACGGGCGGGCGATGGGCGCGGAGCAGCCGGAGCCCGGCCGCATCGGCGTCTGCGCTGACGGCGATGCGGCCGCTTACCGTGGGGTGCCGGCGGGCTCGGCGCCTAACGCGGACGAGCGCGAAACGCCCGGAGCCGCGTTGCCGGAACAGCCCCCTCCGGGCAGCGCCAAAGGTCCGGCGCTCTCCGCGGAGGCCAGCGCCGCCGGCGCACATGCGGCCGTGCGCGGGCACGCCGCCCTGCCGGCGGAAGCCGCATGGCTGGAGGAGCTGACGGCGGCGGAGGCCCGCCTGCCGCAGCCCGCGACGGGCAGGCACGGACAGCTGCTCGAATGGCTCGGCGACGAGGAGGAAGAGGACCCGGGCCACCGGCATATCTCGCACCTGTTCGGCCTATTCCCGGGCGAGCTTATTTCCCCGGTCCGTACGCCGGCCTTGGCCCAAGCGGCCAGAGTGACGCTGGAGCGCCGGCTGGCCGGTGGCAGCGGACATACCGGCTGGAGCCGCGTGTGGATCGCCCATTACTGGGCGAGGCTGAGAGAAGGCGAGGAAGCTCACCGCCACTTGACGGCTCTGCTTCGGCACGCGGCCGACCCTAATTTGTTCACGGAGCATCCGCCGTTTCAGATCGACGGGAACCTGGGGGGGACATCCGCCGCCGCCGAAATGCTGCTCCAGTCCCACGAAGGGTTTCTGGATCTTCTGCCCGCGCTGCCGTCCGCCTGGCCGGGCGGAGGCGTCAAAGGACTGCGCGCGCGCGGAGGCTACGAGGCGGATATGGAGTGGGAAGGCGGACGGCTCACACAAGGCCGTATTACCGCCTCCTTGGCCGGAACCCTTCGTGTCGGGTACAAAAGGCCGTTTACCGCTTACCGGGACGGCACAAAAATGACCGGAAAATGCGATTTTTCGGGCGTTCACGGGCTCTATATGATGGAAATTGAGCATGGGGCACATACGGTTGTGGAGATCCGGCTATAAACGCGGGCGCACCCGCACCGCGAAAATAGACGATAAAAAAGGCTCTTCTCCCAAGGAGAAGAGCCTTTTTCTTATTTCTTAACCGCTTGTTTCAAGCTTTCCCATTCGTCCAGATCGTGATGCAGCTCGGTTGCGGGAACCTTCGGTGCGGGAACTTGTCCTTGCGGAACCGGTTCCGACACGTAAACGAAGTCGCCCGTTCCGTCCGGCGCCGAACCGGTTGCCCACAAACCTTCGGAAGACTCTGTGCCTTCCGACAAGTTCCAGAATTCAAATGCGTGCGGCTGCGATTCGAGCTCCGCTTCCGGCGGGAAGGAAGCCGGAACTACGACACCGTTCTTCTCTTCCAGCTCCTTGATCGCGGCCATCCACTGATACTGATGGTAACGGTCGCGGGCAAGCATTTTACGGAATGTGGCACGCACGCCTTCGTCTTTGGTCATGTGGTACAAGCGTGCCACTTGAAGGCGGCCCTGGCTTTCCGCGTGAAGATTGGAGCGCATGTCCGCAAGCAGGTTGCCGCTCGCCACAATGTAACCGCCGTTCCACGGCACGCCGAGGGAGTTGGTCGGCAGGCCGCCCAATCCGCTGACGAGGAGATGCTGAGGGTTAATACCGCCCATGATAGCTGCCGTCGCAGGGTCCTTCGCCGCTTCGGCCTGATCTTCCGGAGAAGCGCCGTCCAGGAGCTGGCTGATCAGGGAGCACAGCATTTCGACGTGTCCGATCTCCTCCGTACCGATATCCATTAACATATCTTTATATTTTTCTTCTCCGCGGCAGTTAAAACCTTGGAAGAGATATTGCATCATGACAGTCATTTCACCGAATTGTCCACCCAATACTTCCTGCACTTGACGGGCCAGCATAGGGTCCGGCCGGTCTACTTTTACCTCGAACTGCAATTCTTTCTGATGACGGAACATAAGTTAACTTCCTCCTTCGATTTCAGATGCCAGAAGAAAATAAAATAACATTTTATCGCTTCCCGACTTTTAATTACCCGTTAGCTTTGTGCCAAAACAAAAAAAAAGGAAATTTACAGAAAATAATTTTTCCGCCGTTTCAAAATCGGACACATTCTTTTCCCCATATGTACCGGGCAGACGCACCTGACAATTTGCACGCCCATTCACATGATTTCGGAGCTTTGGAGAAAACTATCCGGGAAAGTAAGAACATGTTCAGCGGAGAGGTGAAACGGAAAGAAAAGAAGCGAGGTGAGGTGATAAAAACAATGGGCAGATGGATAAGAAGTCTTTTCCTGCTTCTGGCAGCTGGTGGAATTTTACTCGTTCCGGAAGCGGCAGCCATGCGGCAAGCCGTTGAGCCCGGAGACCACGGGAGCATTGTGCTTTCCGTCCAATCGACGCCGGATGCGCTTTACCGGAGCGAAGCCGGGACTGAGCTGAGCGCGGGCCGCCTTTTCGGCAGCAGCGTACATCGCAAGGCGGCGTTCTTTCCTTTTACGGATACGGTTGTAAAGGTGAGGGAGAGAGGCGGAGAACGCATCTATCCGGTCAGCCCGGCGGGAGAGATTTATGACTCCATGGAGCATGAAGTGATCCGCCCGGACGAATCGCACAGAAAAGAACTTGTGAGGAAGATCAAAGCTCTTCGCCAAAAACATTACGGAGAGCTGGTTTCCTGGAATGATGCGCAGAAAGAAATTCCCCGTCTGGCCCGATTCGAGGTGCTCGATCTGCAAACCGGGCTCACGTTCCGGGTTCAGCGCAGAGCCGGCCGGCAGCATGCGGACGTGCAGCCGCTAACGAAGAAGGATACGGAGGTTATGAAGACCATCTACGGGGGAAAATGGAGCTGGGACCGCCGGGCGGTTCTCGTCCGGTTTAACGGGAAAAGCTATGCCGCTTCCATGAACGGAATGCCGCATGGCGGAGACGGCATTCCGGAAAACGGGTTCAGCGGACATTCCTGCATCCATTTTGCCGGGAGCACGACCCACAAGTCCCGCTCCAAAGATACGGTGCACCAATTTATGGTCCACCGTGCCGCGGGCCAGGCGGATAGCTTTGCCGGACAGGCTTCTCCGCAGGAATTGGCGGATCTCGTTGTCGCGGCCGTTCACCAGCATGATGACGCTTTGCTGGATCTGCTGGTCCGTTCGCATAACCGCGGCCTGCTCCAAGAGCTGAAGAGAGACAGCCGGTCTTTCGTTTCCGTACGCAGATTATCGGAATGGGAGCCGGAAGATGCGGGCAAGCCTGAACTGGAGTACGCTTATGAGATTCCGGCCGAGCTCGCTTTCGAGGAAAAGGGAGAACGCCCGCGCAAAGCGATTTGCCGCTTCGGCTTCATCCGCGCTTCTTTGTACGACCCATGGGAATTGACCCGATTTCAATACCCGGAGCCGGACCGTCCAGGAAAGCGCAGCGAAAGCGGACGTGACACCCGGTAAAAAAATGAATGCTGCCGCGGGGATCAAACATGAACAAAAGACAACCGCTTTTGAAGTTAAAAAGATGGGCGCTGATATGGCCGGCAGCTCTTTGCCTGCTGCTGATACTGCTGATTGTGCCGATGCCGGGAAATGCCGCGGGAGCGGACATACCCGGACCGATTCCGGAAGACACGATAGAGCCCGTCATTCCTATCGCTGCGGACCGGGGGCCGTTCTCGATTGAGGTATATCCTCTGAAGCACAAGCTTGTCGTATTTAAAGACAAGAAGCATTATAAAACTTACCCTGTCGCGGTCGGGAACCTGGCAACGCCTACGCCTGTCGGCGAATATCGGGTGATCTATAAAGGCAAGGACTGGGGGCCTGCTTTCGGACCGCGCTGGCTGGGACTTAACGTTCCGTGGGGAGCGTACGGCATCCATGGAACGAATAAGCCGCATTCCATCGGCCAGCATTTGAGCCACGGCTGCATCAGGATGAGAAACCGCGACGTGGAGGAGCTTTACGACCTCATTCCGATCGGCACGAAGGTGACGATCGCGGGGCATGTTCTGGGAGATCCCGGCCATGAACCGAGAAAGCTTGCCCAAGGAGATATCGGGGCGGAAGTCCAGCTCATCCAGAACCGGCTGAAAAGCGCAGGCTATTACGGCGGAGTCTGCAACGGGAAGTTTCTGGCTTCGACGTCCGAAGCCCTGCGGAGATTTCAGCGGGATCACGGGCTCAGAGCGGACGGTGTCGTATCGCTAAGCGTTTATGAAAAATTGGGCTTGCTGGAATAAAAGAGAGAACCCTCCCGACCGTCACGGTCAGGAGGGTTCTCTCTTTTTATGTACGGCTGGGCGCACGCAAATGAATTCATCCGGCTTCCTGACCGTCTCCTTCGCGCATAAAATGGCTGAGTTCCCGCAGCCGGATCGTAAACCGGAATTCCGTTCCGACAGTCCGGCCGGGAACGGCCCAAATCCGGCCGTCCATAAGCGTAACAAGCTTGCGGCAGATGGCAAGCCCCAGGCCCGTACCTTCATATTTGCGGTTCGGGGCCCCGTCAAGCTGGGTGAAGGGCTGAAACAGACGGTCGAGCTTGCTGCAGTCGATGCCGATCCCGGTATCGCTGACGGCGAATTCGAGGAGGCAGTCTTCTTCGCCGCGTTCCGAGAGCCGGACTTCGAGAGAAATAAGGCCCTGATCCGTAAATTTCACGGCGTTGCCGATTACATTCACGAGAATCTGGCGGACACGGCCGTAATCGCCGACAAGTGTTTCCGGTACCGCGGGGTCAATGAACGTGTCCATGGCGAGTTCCTTATTGCGGATAATGATCGCAAAGAAGTCGAGGCACTCCCGGATAAGCTCCCGAAGCTGAAAAGGCTCCTGGTGGAGCGATATGCGTCCGGCTTCCATTTTGGACAGCTCCAGAATGTCGTTGATGACTCTCAACAGCGCCTGCGAGCTTTTGGCCTGAAGCGCCAGTAGCTCTTGATCGTCGGGAGATTCCGCCGACTCCGCCAGCAGCTGGTTAATCCCGATAATGCCGGTCAGCGGCGTCCGGATTTCGTGGCTCATCGTGTCGAGAAACTCACTCTTCATTTTGACAGCGCTTTCAGCTAACTCTTTAGCCCGGCGCAGTTCTTGCTCAACCACGATCCTGTCGGTTATATCTTTCGATACGAAATAAACGAGCAGCTGCCGGTTATGTTCGAGCGGAAAAACCGAGGTGCGGTGATATTTTCGCACTCCCTGCTTCGTAAGGATGGAAACTTCGATTTTGGAGGCTTGTCCTTGAGACGCTTCCGAGAGGGCGTTCATGATTTTCACCTTATCGTCCCGGGAATAAAGAAGCTCCTGCAGGGTGAGAACCATAAGCTCCGCTTGCGTATAGCCCGTGTTGTCGTAAACGGACGGAGTTACGCTGACGACTAACTTTTTGACGGGATCCATGCAGACGACCAGGTCGGGACTGTGCTCGAACAGCGCGGTATATCTCTGCTCGTTGAACCGCGAGGCGGTAAGGACCTTCTGGCGGTCCCGGTACAGGACGAACACAACCCAGAAAAGCACGCAGAAGGTCGTAAAACCGACAAGAACCGTCAGCAGCGTATTCCCGATAATGGAGCTGTTTGTAAGAGAAAGCTCCCGGTCCGACGGTATAAAAGCAGCTCCTGCCATCGCCGTGTAATGCATGCCCGCTATAACGCCTCCGGCGAGCAGGCTTCCCCCGATTTTCCAGGGTGAAAGCAGGTTATAGTCAGGCAGCCCGCGCGCGTAGACCGCCAGCGACAGCATAAGATAAGAGGCGATAAGGGCCAGTATGACCGATACGAGCAGGCTCCCCGGCGTCTGGTGGTACACGGCCTGTATTTTCATGGCAAGGATGCCGGAGTAATGCATGGAAACGAAGGCAAGCCCGGCCAGCAGGCCGACGGCGCTCAAAAACCATTTTCCGGGTTTGCGGTCCTGGTCCAGAATGAGCAGCGACAGGAAAACGGCAAGAACAGGCAGTATTAAAGAGACGGCGAGCAGCGGCAGATGATAATGAACTTCGAAAGGGAACTTCATGGCCAGCATGCCCAGAAAATGCATGGACCAGAGGCCTAAACCCGTTACGACAGCGGTCAGCAGCATTTTACGGAAAGAGCGGCTGCCCCGGAGCAGACGGTCGATCATGTCCAGCGCGGTGTAGGAGGTTGTCACGGACATCAGGATCGAGAGAATGACCAGCAGCACATCGTAATTCCCAGCTTCATGTTGCATTCGCATATCTCCTGTATTCGTATTCCTGTACTTTCATAGTAAAGGATGCAAGGGTGGGAAGTCTACCCGAAATCACTTCTTTTTCGACTAAAAATTACAAAAACAAGCATAAAACTAGGAAAAATAAGCTAAAATAAACCGCTTACATCAAAAATCTCTTGATCTTATCAAGTATTTATTAATCTCCCGGGACGAAAATTTTGTTTTGATCCCCGTAAAATTCCTTGGTAGACTGTAAGGAAAACTTCGCGATTTTAAATCACCTGGAGGCAAAATCATGTCCATCCGTGCCCGCCTGCTCGCTTCTTTCACTCTGCTGCTCGTGACCACCGTACTGCTTTTCACGGCAGCCGCCTTTATCGTCACGACAGCCGTAACGGGGGACGTGAGGGGCATTTCATCTTTTTACAACGTTCATCTCCGGCTGAAGCCGCTTACCCCCGAACAGGAAACGCTTTTCCTGGATCTAAAGCATCTTTCCAAAACGAAGCCGGAGGAGCTGCTCCTGCCGGACATCTACAAAGAATACGACTTTCAGCTCAAGGTTGCGCACGCCTCTCTTCTGATCCGCAAAGGGACCGGCAGCGCGTTTATTTCTCCGGGTCTGGCGGAAATGCGGATCGACGCCCTTCTTCCTCCGTACGAATCGGAAAACGTGCATATGCGAAGCACGCTGCAGGCGGGAAAAAACTTTTTCGGCTACGCGAAGTACGACTTCCGGTTTGCGGACGGGGAGCCGGGGAGGCTGTTCGTTTTCCGGGAGGTCAGCCCGTTCGCGGTTCTGATGAGCAAGCTGCTGCCTCTGTTCGTGTCGGTTTTGTTTCTGCTGCTCGTAGGCTCGAACATTTACATCTATCTGTTCCTTACGAGACGGATGATCCGGCCGCTTAACCTGCTGCGGGCTTCGGCTGCACGCATCCAGCGGGGAGATTTGTGGTTCCGGATTCAGCCGGGCGACGATGAAATCGGCCAGGTATCCGCGGCTTTCGAGGAGATGAGAGGGAAACTTCAGGAATCCGAGGAGCTGCAAAAGCAGTACGAAACCAACCGCAAGGAACTTATCGCCAACATTTCGCATGATTTGAAAACGCCCTTGTCCGCCATACGCGGCTATGTGGAAGGAATCCGGGACGGGGTGGCGGATACGCCCGACAAACTGGAGAACTATGTGGATATCATATACAGCAAAGCGGAAGAAATGGATCATCTTATCGAGGAGCTGTTCCTCTATTCCCGGCTGGATTTGAATAAAGTCCCGTTTGCCCTGCAGGAGGTGGATCTGACGCGTTTCGTCGCGGACGTGGTGTATGAACTGCGTTTCGAACTGGAAAAAGAAGGCGTCGGACTGGCAACAGGCGGAAACCCGCCTGGACCTTTATACGTCCGGATGGACCCCATGCATATGAAAAGGGTCGTGAACAACGTCGTCGGAAACAGTCTGAAGTTCATGGAGCAGCCGCAAAAAACGATTGCTTTCGAACTCCGCCGGGACGGGGAAACGGCCGTGCTCGAAATAACCGACACCGGTCCGGGAATCGATCCCGAGGCGCTTCCTCACGTATTTGACCGGTTTTACCGGGCGGAAACGTCCCGTAACCGGGAATCGGGCGGGCAGGGGCTGGGGCTGGCCATCGCCAAACAAATTGTCGATAACCACGGGGGAAGCATATATGCGGAGAATGTTTCGGAGGGCGTGTCAGCGCGTCATCCGCAGACAGGTACGCGCATTGTAATCCGGCTTCCGCTGCTGAAAGGAACTCATCACGATGAAAAAAATTCTGATTATTGAAGACGAGGCGTCGATCGCCCAACTGCACCGGGATTATTTGAATTTGCACGGGTTTCAGGTCGAGATTTCGACCCGGGGGGACGACGGGCTGCACAAGGCGCTTACGGAAAGCTACGATCTGATCGTTCTGGATCTGATGCTTCCGGGAAAAGACGGCTTCGAGGTATGCCGTCAAATCCGCTCAGCCATGGAAGTGCCCATTCTCATCGTATCCGCACGGAAAGACGAGTTCGATAAAATCCGCGGACTGGGCATGGGCGCCGACGATTACATGACGAAGCCGTTCAGTCCGGGCGAGCTGGTTGCGCGCGTGAAGGCGCATTTGACGCGTTATGAACGGCTGGTCGGGCTGAAGGAGACGGCGCCGGGCGAAATCCGCATCCGGGAACTGGCTATTGAACCGGAATCCCGCCGTGTTTACATCCGGGGCAAAGAGGTGCCGCTTCCCGCCAGGGAGTTCGATCTGCTGCTGTTTCTCGCCAGGCACCCGAACCGGGTTTTCCGCAAGGAGGAAATTTTCGAGAAAATATGGGGGATGGATTCGATGGGAGACATCGCGACGGTGACCGTACATGTGCGGCGTATCCGCGAGAAAATCGAGGCCGATCCCTCCGCGCCGGAATATATCGAGACGATTTGGGGAGTCGGCTACCGGTTTTCGGGTTAACTCGTGAACTGTTTAGAAAAAGCTGTTTAGAAAAAGTTTCGAATTTGTTTCCGGGGAGTTTAGTTTCGTTCTGTAGGATGAAATCATGAACTTAACAATCACCTTACAGGAGGAACTTTTATGAAAAAAACGCTGCTTCAACTGCTGACGGTTTCGGCCGTAGCCGCTTCGGTCCTGCTTCCCTTGAATGCCGCTCCCGCTTCCGCCCAATCCGGCCAGACTCCGGCCGCATCCGTGAACGGTGAGCTTGCGCCGGCAGCCGGGCATTACTCGGACCATGGGAAACTGATGCTGACCCAGCAGGAGCTTGTCAGCCGGATCGCCCAACTGACGGAGAAGAAACCGCTGGTCATTCAGCAGTGGCTGAAAAATTACGAACCCGATGCGCGTGTCACTAGAGGTGAGGCGGCCCGGATCGGCATGAAAGCGATCGCTCATATTCCTTCGGAGCACGCCGCGGTGACAGATATCAAGGTACTGTCCTCCGCAACGCTCGAAATCACGTTCGATTCTCCCTTGACGGCGGCCGACGTGAATCTGGACAAAGCGAAAACGAATTTCCGGTTCGATAACGGAATGACGATCCGCAACGTTCCGCAGCTTAAGAACGGAGCCCGTTCCACGTATGTGGTGCCCGTCACCGTTCAGCAGCCCGGCAAAACATACACGCTGACATACAAAGGCAAAGCCGCCGGCAAGTTCACGGGCTCCGCCCATACGGTAAAACTGGCGGCAGCCCGGCAGGTGACGGCAGATACGTTCGAGCTGGAATCGTTCCGCAAAGACGGAGTCGTCGATTACGGTTATGTGGTCGAATCGTACTTCGGCACGCGCGGCGGGCTGGAAATGTACCTGAACGACCGCAACGCAAGCGGCGGAAAATCGTACGATATCATTTCCTCTCTCCGCGATATGTCCGTCACTCTCACACCGGAAGGCGGGCAGCCTATCCGCGCCGCGTATGTTCCGTATACGCAGGCAACGGATGACAGACAGGCGCCGAAGTTCCGGCTTCCGGCGGGACAGATCCTGACTCCCGGGGTAAAATATACCGTAACGTCGGACTGGGCGACCGTGACGGAAGGGTCCTTCACTGCCCGGACGGCGGCACCGCTTGTGATCGCGTCCGCAAAAGCCGTCAGCCCGGCCTCCGTCGACATCACGCTTACGGCCGACCCGCGTGACGAGCTGTTCTCCGGCCGCAGCGTAGAGCTGACGGACGGGGACGGCAAGAAGCTGACGGCCGTCTACAAGGTAACGAGCCGCAAAGGGGCGGTCGGCACGTTCGATCTGCCTGCGGGCACGCAGCTGAGTCCCGGCAAGTCTTATACCGTGACGGCTTCCGGCGCGTGGGCAACACAGCAGGGCAAGATCGTTTTGAATACCGATGCTCTGAAAAGCAGCTAAACTCACGCTTTCGACAAGACCTCTGCGGAGGTCTTTTGCCTATATGGATTAAGGAGGCGGCTGCCAATGCTCGTAAGGTTTAACAGCTTCATTCCGGTTCTGATCGTCCCGGTCGTGGTCTCCGCGATGCTGACCGGATGCGGGAATGCCGGCGGCCCGGAACCGGGAACGGCGCAAACGCCGGTTTCTCAACAATCGCAAGTACAGAAAACGGAGGGGGATGGAAAGATGGAGATGTCCAATGAAAAAAACAAGCGTCTGCTCGATGCGGCTGCGAAAGGCGACACGGACAAAATCCGGGCGCTGATCGGGGAAGGGGCCGATGCGGACGCGCGGGACAGCCGGGGGAATACGGCGGTTATGGCCGCCGCGATCAACCGCCAGCCCGAAGCCGTCCGGCTCCTGCTGGAAGCCGGAGCGGATGTGAATATCCGCAACGACCGTTCCGACAATCTGTTTCTCTATGCCGGAGCCGAAGGGGATATGGAGCTGCTGCGGCTGGCCATATCCGCCGGTGCCGATCCCGCCCTCACCAACCGGTACGGGGGTACGGCGCTCATTCCCGCTTCGGAACGGGGGCATACCGACATCGTGAGGGAACTGCTTACCCGGACTCAAGTGGACGTTAACCACGTGAACCGGCTCGGCTGGACCGCGCTTTTGGAAGCCGTCATCCTCGGTGACGGGGGAGAAGCTCACCAGACGATAGTCCGTCTGCTGCTGGAGCACGGGGCGGACGTGAATCTGCCCGACGGGGACGGCGTTACGCCTTACCGGCACGCGGTCTCCCGTAATTTCGGGGCAATCGCCGCGCTTCTGGAAGCGGCCGGAGGCCGGTAAAAAGTAGACTGTCCCCATTTGTCATCTTCATCCGTTGGTGGTATCGTAGAATGATAACCGACTAACATGATAGGGATAAAGCATTCCAAACGGGGGATAGATACATGGCTAACATTGCAACGAATTTGACGCAGCTGATTGGCAACACACCGCTGCTGGAGCTGGTGAATTACGGCAAGAAACAGAGGGTGGATGCGCGGCTGCTGGCTAAGCTGGAGTACTTTAATCCGGCAGGCAGCGTAAAGGACCGCATCGGATACGCGATGATCAAAGACGCGGAAGAGAAGGGGCTGCTCCGGCCGGATTCCGTCATTATCGAGCCGACGAGCGGCAACACGGGCGTCGGTCTCGCTTTCGCGGCCGCGGCTCTCGGCTACAAGCTCATCATCACGCTGCCGGAGAGCTTCAGCATCGAGCGCAGGAAGCTGCTTGCGGCGTTAGGCGCCGAGCTTGTGCTGACACCGGCGGAAGAGGGGATGTCGGGCGCGATCCGCAAGGCGGAGGAGCTCGCGGCCGATCTGCCGGGAGCCTTCGTGCCGCAGCAGTTCGAGAATCCGGCGAACCCGGACGTACACCGCCGGACGACCGCCGAAGAAATCTGGCGCGACACGGACGGCGCCGTCGATATTTTTGTCGCCGGGGTCGGTACGGGCGGCACGGTTTCCGGAGTCGGGCAGGCGCTGAAAGCGAAAAATCCCGCGGTGAACATCGTCGCCGTGGAGCCGGCGGATTCTCCTGTCCTGTCCGGCGGGAAAAGAGGCATGCACAAAATCCAGGGAATCGGAGCAGGCTTCGTGCCGGGTAATTTCGATTCCTCCGTCGTCGACGAAATTGTGACGGTGAAGAACGAGGAAGCTCTTGCGGCGGCACGGCTGCTCGCGAGAAGCGAAGGGCTGCTCGTCGGAATTTCTTCGGGGGCGGCCGTTCATGCGGCTTCCGTGCTGGCGGAGCGCCCCGAGAACAAGGGCAAGACGATCGTAGTCCTGCTGCCGGATACCGGGGAACGCTACCTGTCTACCGATTTGTTCCAGGAAGAGTAGCACAGGGCTGATCTTCGGAGCCGCATAAAATACTTAAGGCAGCCACCTGAATCGTGGCTGCCTTATTTGGCGTCTTATGCGTTCCGGCGAATGTCTTACAAGCCTTGTTCCGCCGCATAGCGGCCCCAATGCGGCCTTCTGCCGTCCACATCGCTGAAGCCGTATTCGTCGGACAAGCCCCAGCTTGTCAGCACTTTCCCGGACTTTGCGAATTTATCGGGGTCGGCCGCAAGCGCGGCGATCCCCCGTCCGATAAAGAACGGCGTTTCGGACTCGCTGTAATGAGGCTCCTGCGCGATGGCGTCTCTCCAGTTTTCTTCCTTGACGCCGAAATGATCCAGCATCGCTTCCGAGCGCAGAAATCCCGGTGTGACGGCTGCCGCCGTTACCCCGTACGGCCGCAGATCCGCGGCCATCGCCTCCGCCAGATGGATGGCGGCAATTTTGGCCAGACTGTAATACAAGTTCCCGCGGTACCGGTAGTCGAACCCGTCGGTGATTTCGAGAATCATGCCCTGCTTGCGGGACGCCAGTAAAGGGGCTCCGTAATAGCTGGTGAGCATATGGGAATGAACCGCGCGCTTCTGTATGAGAAGTCCGTCCTGCAGAGAATGTTCCCAGAACGTTTTTCCCCACTCGGTCAAAGGATCGCCGCCCCACACATCGTTCACCAGGAGATCCAGCCGGCCGTTCTGCTCCAGTTTGACTTGTTCGAACAGCGCCTTGACATCTTCTTCTGACGTGTGGTCAGCGCGGACGGCGATTCCCCGCCCTCCTTTAGCGGTCACAAGCTCCGCCGTTTCCTCGATCGTTTCGCTGCGGCCCATGTCGGAAAGGGCTCCCCGGATACTGCGGCCCGTGCAGTACACGGTCGCTCCCGCCTCCCCGAGCATGGCTGCAATGCCCCGTCCGACGCCGCGCGTCGCTCCTGCCACTACGGCGATAGTGCCTTCCAGTGCTTTCGATTTCATCGCGATCTCTCCTTTTGTGTTCCAATGAATAGCGGATTGCTGTATCTGTGCAGGCAGCGGATCGATTAGCCGCCCGCAAGCTGTACCCAGTATAAGAGGGGATATATGACAACCTTTGTCATAATTGTTATAGTAAATTTAAGGCAAGCCCCGCGCCGTTCGGAACTGCCGATCGGGATAAACCGCTGAGGAAAAAGAACGTCCAGGAACGCCTAAAGGGAAGGAAAGAGGAATAACGATGAGAGCCGACCGATTGCTGTCTCTTTTATTATTGCTGCAAAACCGGGGGAAAATGTCGTCCCGCGAACTCGCCGAGAAGCTTGAGGTGTCGGAACGGACCATTTTCCGGGACATGGAGGCGCTGAGCGCGGCGGGCATTCCGGTTTATGCCGAGCGGGGTTCGGGCGGCGGATGGTCCCTGACGGAAGGATACCGCACCCGGCTGACCGGCATGAAAGCGGAGGAAATCGCAACGCTGCTGATCGCAAACTCGTCCGCCCTGCTGACGGATCTCGGCATGAGCGGCGAATACGACAGCGCATTCCAGAAGCTGCTGGCGGCTTCGCCCGAGTCCCTGCGGCAGGAAACGGAGCGCGTCCGGCAGCGCATCCATATCGACGGTGCTGGCTGGCACCGCTCGGTGGAGCAGCTTCCCCATCTTCCGCTCGTCCAGGAAGCGGTGTGGGAGGAGAGGAAGCTGCGCATTCGCTACCGGCGCGACGACCGGATCGCGGAGCGGATCATCTGTCCGCTCGGCCTCGTCGCCAAAGGCAGCATCTGGTATGCGGCTGCCGAAACAGAGGGAGAGATGAGAACCTACAGAATCTCTCGGCTGCTTGACGCGGAGCTCTTGGAGGAACGTTTTACAAGGCCGCCGTCATTCGATCTCGCCGAGTACTGGGAGGAGTCGCTTAAAGATTTTCAAGCGCGGCTGCCTCGTTACCCCGCACAAATCAGGATCAGGGAGACGGTGTTTCACCGCTTTTCCAGAGAACGGTTTGCAAAAGTACGGCAGCCATACGAAGAAGATAACGGCTGGGTGAAAGCTGACGTCGAATTCAATACGCTCGAATCAGCCCTGGGGATCCTGCTCAGTTACGGGAGCGGGGTCTATGCTGTCACGCCGGAAGAACTTCGTTCGGGATTAATCGCGGAAACGAAAAAAATAAGGCGGCTTTACGACAAGGACGAATAAGAACTAGGAATAAGATGTTTCGGATGGTAAAATATAACAGATGGCTGGAAAACCCGTCAAAGGAGTGGAACTGAACATGAAAGAGCCCGTTCCCGTTTCCGTTAAACCTGTGGAGGGACCCGTCTTGTTATTCATGCAGCTTATACTGGCCGGCATTTCGCTCACAAGTTTCATAATGACGGTTTACAGAGGAAATATGCAGCAAGCTTATGTATTTGGCGGTCTATTGCTGATCTGGGCCGTTTTGTTAGCCGTACAAGCGGTACGGGCTTTTCGGAAACGGTCCTTCGTCCTGTTGGAACCCCACGCGCTCGTTGCCGAAGGCCGGAGAGTGAAACCCGATGAAATCGAAGAAATTCGCAGGTGGGGGAAATTCGGCAGCGATGTGATCGGCATTAAACTCAAAGGCCGCTTCGACGTTCCCGCTCATTTGACGTTCCGCTTAAAGGATGAAGAAGGCATGGAGGCGCTGTGCAGCTGGGCGGAGGCCCGGAACATCGCGTTTATCCGCAAAAGCTTCGTAAGATGGATTTAAACCTTAATTACCGGAAGGAAGATGGAAGTGGAAAGTACTGCTGCCGGGGCGGTCAATCCGTTCATTCTGATTCAATTGCTGATGACGGCGGGATACGCGGCCCTGCTTGTACTAGGGATCATTCTCTTGATCGTGCTGATCAGGCTCGCCCTCAAAGCGAACAAAGCTTTCGATACGTACATGGCATCCAAACCGAATTCAGCGGTGCAACCGCCGGAAATAAGGGGGAACTGAATGGTCCCGCTGAAAATCAGGCTGGCGTATAACGCAATCTTTGCGGGTACGTACGGAGTCGCTTTTTATTTGTCATATCAGTACATTCTCTTCGAATCGCAGCACCCGGGTAAAACAGTCTTTTTTGTCCTGACCACTCTGGCAGCGATGAATATCCGGCTTCGTGAAAAAATTTTGTATGTTCCCCCAAAAGAATCCCGCAAAAAGATAATGTTTGTGTACGTGCTCGGCATAAGTGTGTTAACCGGTGTTTTCGCCTATTACGAAGGCTGGCAGACGGCCTTGCAGAGAGGGCCGCTGGGGTTTCTGCTCATCATGGGAGGAATGTATGCGGGCCATTTGCTGCATGAAAAGCTTATTGCCGCCCGGTTCCGAAAGGACCATATTCCTGAGGATAATTCGGTATCCTCTTAAGATTCGGCTTCCGCTTAAACCCGGGCATGCCGCCGCCGGAGCCATCCGACCTTTGGCATAGACGACCTCGGCTTCCGTCTGGCTCGTTCGGTGTAACCCCTGCTTTGTCCGAAAAGGACGGCTGCAAACAGGCAGAAGAATACGCACAAAACGGCGGCGGGTTGCAAATAGAGTGCGGGTATGCTAAGATGTCAATAATTTACTAAAGGAGTTGAAGAGGATAATGTACACTTTCTTGCGCGCGTAATGATAAAACAAAGAGCGAATTTTTCGCTTGTTTTATTTATTATCTGCAAGAAAGTTACATCTCCTTTTCAACTCAAATCGGATATTCACGTCTGACCCTGTCACGGGTTGGATTTGTTTTTTTCATATTTGAGCTGCGGGAAAGGTAACTTTCTTGCAGCTCATTTTTTTATTCCAAGGAGGAGGATTCAATCATGTCACTGATTAGAGTCTCTAACCTGACTTTCGCTTATGACGGCAGCTACGATAACATATTCGAAGAGGTAAGCTTTCAGATCGATACCGATTGGAAATTAGGTTTCACAGGAAGAAACGGCCGGGGGAAAACCACCTTTCTGAACCTGCTGCAGGGCAAGTACGAATACAGCGGTACAATTTCCGCTCAAGTCCAGTTTGAATATTTTCCTTATCCGGTGGATCACAAGGAAAATCTGACGCTGGATGTAATCCATGACATCTTTCCGGATTATGTGCATTGGGAACTATTGCGCGAATTATCCCTGCTGAAAGTGTCGGAGGATGTGCTGGACCGCCCTTTCGACTCGTTGTCGAACGGGGAACAGACGAAAGTGATGCTGGCCGCCCTGTTTCTTAAGGAGAACAGCTTTCTGCTTATTGACGAACCGACGAACCACCTGGACATGGAAGCACGCAAACTGGTCAGCAGCTATTTGAGAAGCAAAAGCGGGTACATCCTGGTGTCTCACGACAGGGCTTTCCTCGATCACTGCGTCGATCACATTTTGTCCATCAATAAAACCAACATTGAAATCCAGAAAGGGAACTTTTCGGACTGGTGGAGAAACAAAGAAATGCAGGACGAATTTGAGCTTGCGGAGAACGAAAAGCTGCGTAAAGACATCAAGCGCTTATCGGATGCGGCCAAACGGACAAGCGGCTGGTCACACGAAGTGGAGAAAACGAAAAACGGGACACGAAATTCCGGGTCCAAGGTGGATAAAGGATACGTCGGCCATAAAGCCGCCAAAATGATGAAACGCTCCAAAACCATCGAGCAAAGACAGCAGTCCGCGGTAGAGGAACGTTCTGGTCTCCTGAAAAACATCGAAAGCTCCGAGAGCTTGAAGATTTCCCAGCTCCTTTATCACAAAAATCAGCTGGCCGAGCTTGAACGCGTGTCGATTCATTACGGGGACAGGACGGTTTGCAGCGATGTCAGCTTTACGGTGGAGCAGGGAGAGCGGATTGCGCTTTCGGGTAAAAACGGCTCCGGAAAATCAAGTATTCTGAAGCTCATTCTCGGCGAAGATATGAACTATACCGGCACCTTCCGAAAGGGGAGCGGGCTAAAAATATCCTACGTATCGCAGGACACCGCCCATCTTCGCGGCAGCTTATCCGACTTCGCGCGTGATAACGGCATTGAAGAGAGCTTGTTCAAAGCGATCTTGAGAAAACTGGATTTCGCACGGGTCCAATTCGAGAAAGACATTTCGTCTTTTAGCGGAGGGCAGAAGAAGAAGGTACTGATCGCCAAAAGTCTTTGCGAGCCTGTTCACCTGCATATCTGGGATGAGCCGCTTAACTTTATCGACGTCATTTCACGGATGCAGATCGAAGAGCTGCTGCTCGAACACAAGCCGACCATTCTTTTTGTGGAGCACGATCGTGAATTTTGCGATCATATCGCGACGAAGGTAGTGGAGCTTTAACTTTTCTTTGGCATACTCAAACACCGCAGTCCTCCCGGACTGCGGTGTTTTTGTGTGCAACCTCACTTAATTGAGTTCAATTACTGTCCCATGCTCTCTTAGGTCACAGAATATTTTCCCTAACCCTGTACGCACAGTTTCTTCCACCCGCCAAAATATACTCCACACGTTCAATAAGAACATGATCGCCAAGAATAGTTTTAAATAATTGCAATTCATTTTTACATAACCCGGTACATACAGCAGCAGCTTCACAGATGGGACAATGCTTCTCAACCAACAAGAAACTGCCGTCGCCTTGTTCTTTGACCTCGGCCATATAGCCTTCGACGGTTCGAATTTCGGCCAGTTTGTCCAGCTTCTCTTTTACGCCGGATGCGCCGTCAAGGTACCGGAGGTATTGTTCTTGCATATTTTTGTTCCGCACAGCAAGCAGCTTGTCCAGCCCCTCGTTTCCGAAAGCCTCTTTCATCGAATGAATCAGACTGACGGACAATTCGGAATAGCCGCTTGGAAAAAAACGATCCGCCTCGTGAGTTAATCTCCACAGCTTTGTCGGCCGTCCCATGGGACGAGTTTCCTCCTCAAATGTAACGAATCCTTCTTCTTTCAACGCATTTAAATGTTGACGAATGGCCATTCCGGACAGCGAAAATTTGGAGGATAGTGCCGCAACATCCATTCCTCCCTGCTGCTTGAGAAGATCAATGATCGCTCTCCGTGTTTTGGTCGAGGCAGCCTTATTCATTTCGTTTCGGTTCATGACGAGCCTCCTTATTAAGCAGCCGGTTTTACATCGCTGTCTACATTTTAAATAAAAATGTTGACAAAGTCAAAGTCGGACTGTAATTTAAACTTTATCAACATAAATGTTTACTAAGTATCCGGATACGATGTATACATAAAAATTTTTCTTGGAGGTTATATTTCATGTCGTCCCATGCTCAAAGCATTTCAGAAAGCGCTCCTCAAAGTATTTTCAGCCCGCGCTATTTTGCCCTGTCCATAGGAATCATCCTGTCGGTAATGGCAGTGGGATTCGAAGGTTTGTCGGTAACGACGATTGCCCCTTCCATTGCCGGTGACTTGAACGGCCTCAGCCTGTTCGGCTGGATTTTCAGTACATACCTGCTTGCGCAGATTATCGGGACCTTGGTCGTCGGCCGGATCATTGACAGACAAGGACCTGCGGCACCGTTCACTTTCGCGCTTATTTTGTTTATCGTCGGATTGATCGCTGCCGCGACGGCAGGAGATATGTATACGATGATAGGAGCGCGGGCTATGCAGGGTTTAGGCGCCGGAGCTATGATGACCTGTGTATACACGGCCATATCGTTAAGTTATCCGGATGAATTGCGTGCCAAAATCCTCGGAGCATTCGGTACTGCCTATGTACTTCCGTCCATGCTCGGTCCATACGTGGCGGGTCTAATCGCGGATCAGTGGTCCTGGCGGTTGGTTTTCTGGGGGATACTGCCGATTCTGGCTGTTTCGGCACTGCTTAGTTTACCGGCGTTCAGGAAATTAAAGACGCAGAAGACACAAGGGGACAACGGGACTTCGGCTGCGTGGCTGGCTTTACTGTTAACGGTAGGTACGGGGATTTTCCTGGTCGGTCTAAGCATGCTGCCGGCCACGCCGGGATTTGTTTTAGTCCTTATCGGCTTGGTGCTCATGGGATATCCGCTGCGCAAGTTGCTGCCTAAAGGAACTCTTGCTTTCGGAAGAGGCATGCCGGCTATTCTGGCGACGCGGGGGCTGTTCTTCGCGGCCTACACAAGTACACAAAATTTCCTGGTACTGGCTTTAATAGATGTGAAAGGCATTACTCCTTCTCAGGCTGGATTAATCGTAGCGAGCGCTGCGCTAAGCTGGTGCCTCATTGCTTACTTACAGGGACGGTGGGATTCGGCAGACCAGGGGCGGGGACGTAATGCAAGAATTATTTTGGGTGTGCTGCTGCTTGCAATTGGAATTGCCTTAGTATTTTGGGTGCCTGTCGTGACGGTTGCCGTTGCGGTTATCGGACAAATCATAGCCGGAATCGGAATTGGATTGGCGCACCCCATTAGCGGCGTTGTGGCATTTTCCCAAACAGGGAAAGGGGATGTTGGAGAAACTTCGGCAAATCTGCAATTCGCGGATTCTTTTACACCGGGCGTTGTTATCGGGATAGGCGGCTCGATTCTCGTTGTCTGTCAAGCTGCAGGGATGTCCCTGCAATCCGGATTAATTGTGACGATGGGTTTTCATCTCTTATTAATCGCTATGAGTTTATTCGCCAGCACCCGGATCAGACCGGCTAACTAACAAACCGACAAGCCTTCCGATCTTTACAAAAAAAACGGTCCATGTTCATGTTCTTTGTGACATGGATCTGTCCATACAAACCATTTTTTAGATGTGCTCTTGTTGCGAACATACCGGCTAACCAAAAATGACGGTCAAAGGAGAAATGAACGATGATACAGGTCAGTGAAGCAGCATCGGAAAAAATTACCGAAATCTTAGCAAATGACGAGGCCCGAAATTCTTTTTTCCGAATAGGCGTCAATGAGGGGGGATGCAGTGGTTTGTCCTATACTCTTACAGTGGATGAGCAGGTGACAGAGGAGGATATCTTATTAAATAAAGGTGAATTTAGTATATTGGTTCACGCGGATAGTGTTCCCTATATTAAAGGTCTTCTCATTGATTATGAAGAAAGGGGAATGACAGGCGGTTTCACCTTGAACAATCCTAATGCAAGAGCTTCATGTGGATGTGGAGCCAGTTTCAGAATGGAAAATTACCGCGGCGAAGCTAAAAAATGTGATTAAAATTGGGGAAACGGGACGCGAAAAGCCTGATTAACTTATTGACGTATGTTCTTGTCGCAAATTCCGGACATGATTATACGTCAATAATTTTTTGCAGCGGGAAAATGTCTGTATAATAAGAAGTGAAGCTTCTATACGGGGCCAGACGGCCAATGGTTTTATCCGGTAGAGGCTATAATAAACGTGACGAAATCCTGCGAAAAAGGAAGTGATACACAGTGAATTTTGAAATGGTCATGCAGGAACTTGAAAGTCTCGGCAAGGAACGAACCAAAAAAATGTACATGTCGAACGGCGCGCACGAACCGCTCTTTGGTGTGGCTACGGGTGCAATGAAGCCCATGGCGAAGATAATTAAAAAAAATCAGCCTTTGGCAGAAGAGCTTTACAACACGGGGAATTATGATGCCATGTACTTTGCCGGCGTCATAGCGGACCCGAAAACAATGACGGATGCGGATTTTGAGCGCTGGATAGAGGCCGCGTATTTTTATATGCTGTCCGATTATGTAGTGGCCGTAACGCTGGCAGAAACAGATATCGCACAAGAAGTGGCGGATAAATGGATCGCAAGCGGTCATGAGCTGAGAATGTCGGCGGGCTGGAGCTGTTACTGCTGGCTTTTGGGGAGCCGCAAAGACAGTGAGTTTTCCGAAAGCAAGCTTGCCGATATGCTGGAAATTGTGAGAAATACGATCCATGATTCTCCCGAAAGAGCTAAGTATGCGATGAACAATTTTATTTACACAGTGGGGACATCCTATCTGCCTCTCCATGATAAGGCGGTTGATACCGCAAAGGCGGTAGGCCCTGTAGAAGTCAACACGGACAAGACAAAAGGCAAGTCTTTGCATGCTTCCGAAAATATTGAAAAGGCAGTTAGTAAAGGCCGGCTTGGTTTCAAACGTAAATATGTCAGGTGTTAAAAATTTCTTTTTTTGCAGGAATGCCTGGTTCAACTGACGCATACGAGTATGGTCCGAAAGTCTCCTTCTATAAAAGGGGGCTTTTTTTCTGCAGCCAAATCCCGTATATTTTTCAAAAGGAGTAAAGGAGCTGCCCGTATGAATATAGAGCTGCGCGAACTGAATGTGGAGGAAGGCTCGGACATCTTTGAAATGACGCGTGAGATCGGACTGGGTGCGAACGGATTTGTAAACAGCTTTTACAGCGAAACCCTGGACGAGTTTCATAACATTCTGGTTAAAAATTATAATATGGCCCGGGCCAGGCAGCTGCCGGAAGGGCTTGTCCCTCAAACGGTATACTGGCTTTATGCGGACGGCAGGCCCGTCGGCTACGGGAAAATGCGCCATGCCCTGAACGGACCGTTGAAAAAGCGGGGCGGCCACATCGGCTATGTCATCCGCCCGGCGGAACGGGGCAAAGGCTATGCCAAGCCGCTGCTGCAGCTTCTGCTCCGGGAAGCGGCCGTCAAAGGCATAGGCGAAGCGCTGCTGACCGTCAATGAAGATAACGTGCCGTCGCGCCGCGTGATTGAAAGCTGCGGAGGCGTTCTGCAGGACAATATCGACGGCATCTGCCGGTACCACGTTCCCACCGGGCGGGTGCTCGGATCGACCGGCACATAGATCATTTACCGGGGCGGAGACCGGGCCGGCCGCCTGTGCGGATAAGCCGCTGCCGCTCCCGCCATGTTTCCGCCCATGCAAAGACCCTTCAGCCGGAAGAACCGGATGGAGGGTCTTTGCGTTACTTCGCCTTCGCGAACCTGCCCGGCACGTCGGCGGAGGCGGTCCGGCTCGCCGTGCTTTCGTTGTGCAGCCGGTCGAGCGCGGTCACGACGTAATGCAGGGGCTTCCCGGTCGGAGCGGCGCGGTCGGTGAACGTCCCGGCCCCGCTTCCGCCGCTGCGGACGGTGCCGATCAGGCGCGCGGCGTCCGGGCCGCTTCCCTCGGCACGGTAGACGGCGTAGTACGCGGGGCTCCCGCCGCCTTCGCGCCAGTCGAGCCGCACGCCGTCCGTCGTGCTCTCGGCGGAGAGCGCCTCCGGCGGCTGAGGCGCCGTGCTTCCCAGCCACGGCATGGGCGGCACCAGCGCCGGGCTGGCGTACAGTTCCGTGTTCAGCCGGTCGCGGAATCCGAGGGGATTGCGCCGGATATCCTTGAGGCTGAACAGAATGCTGCCGCTGATTTTGCCGGCGCTGCGGGCGTTGAACTTGAGCTGGTCCGGCAGCTCGTCGGGGTTTTGCCAGCCCGGAGGGTCCTGCTGGCCGATTTTGAAGGGCGCATGCCCGATGTACAGCTGGACGGGTTTGCCCTCGGTTTCTTTGATCCACCAGTCCGCCAGCTTATCGTAGGCCGCCGGTTTGAAGCCGAAGTTCCAGTACAGCTGCGGTGCGATATAATCGACCCAGCCGGCATTGATCCACGCCCTTGTGTCCGCAAAAAGCGTGTCGTAATTCGTGGTGCCCGCCGTCGTCTCCGATCCGGTCGGGTCCATATTCTGGTTGCGCCATACGCCGAACGGGGAAATACCGAATTTGACGTAAGGCTTTTCCTTTTTGATAGCGGTGTGAATGGCCTCCACAAGCCGGTTGACGTTGTCCCTGCGCCAATTGGGCTTGGAACCGAACTCCGGTTGACCATATTTCCGGTAAGCGGCATCGTCGGGAAAATCTTTGCCTTTCTCGGGATACGGATAAAAATAATCGTCGAGATGAACGGCGTCGATATCATACTTCCGGACGACCTCGGCGATGCCGGCCGCGACAAAATCCCTGACCTCCGGTATGCCGGGATTATAATACCGGGTACCCGCATAAGACGCCACCCAGTCGGGATGCTTCAGAGCCGGATGATCGGCGGCAAGCTTCGCGGTGTCTTTGGTTTTGCCGATGCGGTACGGATTGAACCAGGCGTGGAATTCCAGGTTGCGCTTGTGCGCTTCCTCCACCATAAAAGCGAGCGGGTCATATCCCGGAGACTGGCCCTGCCTGCCGGTCAGGACATCGGACCAGGGGCCGTACTCCGAAGGATAGAGAGAATCGGCGTTGGGCTTGACCTGTACGATGACGGCGTTCATGCCCACATTTTTGGCTTCGTCCAGCATGGCGGTGAACTCCTGCTGCTGTTTGGCGGCGGACAGTCCCTGGCTCGACGGCCAGTCGATGTTCCAGGCCGTGGCGATCCAGACGGCCCGGAGCTGCCGGGGGGCGGATAACGCCTGGTTTGACGCCTGCGTAACCGAAGCGGCTGCGGAGCCCGCGGCAGCGCCGGGCGATTGGGCAAGAAGCGATTTCCGCCCCGTCAGAGAGCCGGTCAAAATCACGAGCAAGGCGGCTGTAAAGGCGAGTGCGGCCAGTGCGGCGATGTGCTTTTTGTTCATGAGTAAAGAAATCCTCCTTGCAGATGATAGTTCATTCTATGAGGGGAAAACCGACTCTATGACGAAAAAAAGCCGAAGAGAGAGCTGCTAGAGTGTTCACAAAGCTGCAATAAGCGGTGTGATTGTAATCACCGGGGAAAGGGGTGTGATTTTTTATACTGTAAACAAGAACGAAGACGAAGGGAAGATTAATCATGTTGAAACCCGAAACGATCGCCATCATCAAATCCACCGTACCGGTGCTTGAAGTGCACGGCAAAGCCATTACGACCCGTTTTTACGAAAAGTTGTTCAAAAGCCACCCGGAGCTGCTGAATTTGTTCAACCACGGCAACCAGAAGCAGGGGCGGCAGCAGACGGCTCTGGCCAACGCGGTCTATGCGGCTGCCGTTCATATCGACCGGCTGCATGAGATTATGCCGGCCGTCAAGGTAATCGCTCATAAGCACGTAAGTCTGGGCGTGACCCCGGACCAATATCCGATCGTCGGAGAGAATCTGCTCAGCGCGATCTCCGAGGTGCTGGGCGATGCGGCGACGCCGGAAATTCTCGGCGCCTGGGAAGAGGCTTACTCCGTAATTGCGGGGGCTTTTATCGGCGTAGAAACGGAAATGACGGATGAGGCGCTTCATCAGCCGGGAGGCTGGGCGGGATTCCGCAAGTTTACGGTGAGCCGGAAAATGGCGGAAAGCGGCAACATCACGTCATTCTATCTCGTTCCGGAGGACGGGGGACCCCTGGCGTCTTTCGAGCCGGGGCAGTACGTGACTGTGCAGATGAAGATCCCCGGACGCGAGCATCTCGTGAACCGGCAGTACAGCTTGTCGGACCGCCCCGGACAGCCGTATTACCGGATCTCGGTGAAGAAGGAAACGGGCACGGACACCCGCGAGCCGGGCGTGGCATCGGCTTATCTGCACGAAGCCGTGCAGGAAGGGGACACGCTGCTGCTCTCCGTACCCGCCGGGGCATTCACGCTGGACCGTTCCGCAGATACGCCGGTCGTGCTCTTGTCCGCGGGAGTCGGCTTGACTCCGCTGACGAGCATGCTGAGAACGATCCGGGCCGAGCAGCCCGCGCGGCCGGTTACGTTCATCCACACGGCGGCCTGCGGCAAACTGCACGCCATGAAGGATATGCTCCAGGAAGAGGGGGTAACCGCGGCGGCGGAAAATGGTCTGCGCACGCATATTTGTTATACGCAGCCGGCGGATGAAGACAGATCCGAAGGCGCCTTTCATACGGAAGGACGGCTGACGGCAGAGAAGCTGAAGGAAATTACGGCGGAAGCAGGAGCTAAGGCCGACTATTATATTTGCGGCCCCGTATCGTTTATGCGCGACATGATCGGGTACTTGCGGGAGCTGGGCGTTCCGGCGGAATCTCTCCACTATGAATTTTTCGGTCCGTCGCTTAACCTGTAAAAAAGAAAACGGGTCCGCCTCCGTGGCGGACCCGTTCTTTTGCGCTCAGCGCCCCTTCCGCAGAAGCCGGTTGACCGTTTCGCGCCGCAGGCCGACGAGCTGCCCGATCTCTTCCTGGGTCAGCACGTCGCCAAGCGGAACGTCCCCGACGTACCGGGCGAACCATTGCCCGAGCAGCTCGATTTTGCGGGCGGGAGTGAGCGCGGTAAGCTGGTCGATGCGCTGCTGCATCGCTCTCAGCTTGTCCTGCAGCACAAGAGCGGCGTCCCGGTAGCGCAGGGGGTTCTCCTGAAGCTCCGCGTACCACTGCGCGGCCGGAATAACCTCTACTTCGCTTGTGATCAGGGCAATCGCGGTCCCGTGGTATTCTTTGGGCGTGAGCAGGGAATGGTGGGGGATCAGCTCCCCGGGGTTCAGAATATTGAACAGAAACTGTTCCCCGTTCTCCTGAAGGCGCACGACCTTGAACAGGCCGCTCCGGATGCGGAACAAGGGTCCTTGTTCCCCCTGGCGGAACAGCACTTCGCCTTTATGCAGAATCATCCGGACCCCCGCCTTTCTTTTTTGTTCATAGAAATGTAGAAAGAATGTACCGTTTCCGCCTTGTTTCCGGTTATAATCGAGAAAGGATCTTTACAGGATACCGGAAAACCAATCTTATCGAGGTGAAAAACGTCGTGGCAACAACTTCTTTGGATGCGTTAACAACCGGCATGTTCGTAACGAGCCTGCTGCTGATCCTTTTTATCGGGTCGATGGTCAGCATGAGCATCATGCGGTTTTTTCAGAAAAAGAAAGTCCAGGGAGCCGTCTACCTCGTAGTCGGTCTGGCGGCCCTCGTTACGTTTATCGTCATGGCTTCGGGATGGAGCTCGTGACCGCGCGGCTTCGTGTCAAAAAATTCGCCTGCCCGTCTTCCCGGAAGGAAGCTCGGACAGGCGTTTTTTTTATGCCGGAAAAAGTATGCGGGGGCAGCCGGGTAAACCGGATTGCTCCAAAGCTTCCGTTACTTGCTCATCACCTGCAAAACTTCGTACAGGAGAAAGAGAAGAGCGATGACATACAGGGTGACGGAAACCTGACGGCCCTTGCCCGCCGCAAGCTTCACGACCGGGTAAGCGATAAAGCCGAACGCGATTCCGTCGACGATGCTGTATGTCAGCGGGATCAGCGCGATCACGAGAAAAGCGGGAAACGCTTCGCTGAAATCCTCGAAAGGGATCGCTTTGATGCTGCCGAGCATAAGCGAGCCGAGGATAATCAGCACGGGTGCGATCGCGCTGTCCGGAATCGCCTGGAGCAGCGGCACCGCAAAGTAGGAGCCGAGAAACAGCACGCCCGTGAACAGGGCGGTCAGACCCGTGCGTCCGCCGGAAGCGATGCCGGCGGAGCCTTCGACCGCGGATACGGTCGGACTCGAGCCGAGCAGTCCGGCGGCCGCGTTCGACAAGGCAGCGGCCTGGAAGGCGCGCCGGTAGGTGTCCGGGCGCCCGAAGCTGGCCGTCTGGCTGTGGATCAGGCCCAGGTTCTCGAAGACGATGACCATCGCCATCGAGAAGGCCGCGATCCAGAACGGCACCGTCCAGAGGCTCCCGAAGGAAAGCGCGCCGAAGACGGCGGCGGCATCGCGAAGTCCGAACCCGGGTCCTCCGGCAGCCGGGTTTACGAGGCCGAGCAGCCAGGCGACGGCGGTTCCGAAGACGATGGCGATGAGGAAGCTGCCGTTCACGCCGCGGACGTACAGTACGGTCATGAGTGCGAGCGTAAGCAGGGTGACGACCGCTTCGGGACTGCCGAGATCGCCCAGCGCGATATACGTCGAGGCGCTCGGCACGACGATGCCGCTTTTTTGCAGGCCGATAAACGTCAGAAACAGCCCGATACCGACCCCGATGGCTTCTTTCAGCGTATGCGGAACCGATTGCGAGATCCGTCCGGCCAGCCCCGTAAAGGCGACCAGACAGAAGAGAAGTCCCGAGACAAAGACGGCCGCAAGCGCTTCCTGCCAAGACAGCCCCATTGTATGCACGACGGTGTACGTGAACAGGGCGTTGATTCCCATGCCCGGTACGACAACGAGCGGCGTGTTGCTCCACCAGCCGGTCAGCCAGCAGCCGACGAACGAAGTGGCAATGGTGGCGATCATTCCCGCCTGAACGGGGATACCGGCATCCGCCAGAATCGCGGAATTGACAATAATAATATAGACGCTGGTCACGAAAGACACCAATCCGGCCAAAAGCTCGCGGCGCACAGTCGTTCCGTGGGCCTCAAGCCCGAACCGGCGATCGAGAAAACGTACCAACATTCATCCTTCTTTCTGAAATATCCCTCGGCCCACCCTCGAAACGACGTGGATGTACATCCGTATCCGTTTCGCTTGAATCATTATAACCAGAAACCCCCAAGGAAGCTACCGTTATTGCGTTAGTATGGCGGCTTTCTACCCAAAGTATAGGCAGACGGGGGACCCATACTTCTCAAATCGGGGCGGAGCCGAACGGACAGGTACAGATAGGCATTCTTTTTAGCAAAAAATGCGTGAGGAACGACGGTTGTAGTAGCGTTGCCGGAGTCTCGGCCCGTTTCAAGTCTCCGTGTCATTACCGGTTGAAAAATAGTAACGGATAAAATCACGGAATTTTTGAGCGGCTTTGGATAAATAGCGTTTCTCATGCCAGGCCAGCTGATAAGAGCTCGAACAGGCCGGTTCCGAAATCGGAATCCGGACCATAAGCGCCGTCGGCGGCTCTTCACTGCGGTTGCAGGCTCCGACGAACGCGACGCCGAGTCCCGCACGGACGAGTGCGGCTTTGGCCGACGGTTCGTTTACTTCACAGACGAAATCGGGCGTCATGCCCGCCTGCCGGAACAGCGCGTCGTCTCTTTGACGGAAGACGTGCTCTTTTTTGTACCCGATAAAAGGCTCCCCGGCCGCTTCGCGCAAAGCAATGCTCGTGCGGTCCGCGAATCGGTGCCCGGGAGGCACGGCCAAAAAAACTTCTTCGCTGAGGACAGGCTCCTCGACGATTCCGGGCCGGGCGACCGGATAAGCGGTGAAGCAGAAATCGGCTTCACCCTTTTCGAGCATACCGGCCAAATCCTCCGTCGGCACCTGCGTGAGCCGGAGCCGGATATCGGGATACCGGGCGAGGAATTCGCCCAAAGGACCCGACAGCCGGTTAAGGACCGGCGAAGCGATGGAAATGCTGCCCTGCTCCATGCCGGCCAGATCGGCGACTTCCTTGCGGCCTTCTTCCAGCGCGGTGAGGGCGACCTCCGCTTTGTTCAGGAAGGCTCTCCCGAACGCATTGAGGGTGATTTTCCGCCCTTGGCGGTCAAAGAGAGGAACGCCCAGATCGTTCTCAAGACGGGCAATCGTTTTGCTGAGCGCCGGCTGGGCGATGTGAAGCTCTTCGGCGGCTTTGGTCATATGCTGCAGCCTGGCGACTGTACGGAAATACTGGAGCTGCAAAATTTCCATGTGCCCTCCTCTTATATACCTGAAGGAATGAGTGATATGCGGCAAGAAGTAGTTTTTATTATCAGGCTTCCATTATAAAATGCGGATAAGGGAGCAGGCAACCGTGAAGAAGATGTGCGACCGGCTGCGTACAAGTGCAGCATGTGAAGCAAGCGCGGCAAATGCAACAAATGCAGCAAGTGCAGCATAAGCAGCTCGTGGAGCCGCATAAAAGAGGAGGAAACAAGGAAGAAAGTTATGGGGTTTACCGAGTTTGGCCCGCCGGACGTTCTTGGAACCGCTGGAAATCGCAGCGCCGCAGGCAAGCGCGGGAGAAGTGAGAGTGCGCGTCAAGGCGGCGGGCGGTCGGCGGAACGACTGGCCGAGCCGGTTGAGCTGTATACCCGGGGACAGCTCGCCATCCACGTGGGGCCAACGTTCCCTCTGAGCCGGGCGGCCTAAGCGCACACGGAAATGGAAACCGGTCACGGCCGCGGAAAATCGTGCTGGTCGTGGAAGATTGAAGCCTCTTCGGGGAACGGAGAAAAGCCTGTTGATTTATTCAACAGGCTTTTTCGGTGCCGAAGATGACAACTCGGGTTGTGGTCGACCGACTCCTTCACGCCGCGAACTACCCTCGCCGGGAGCCTCACTCGGTATAAAAACCGGCGGGAATATTTCCTGAAGCGGCCGTTTGTTAAATTTCTCCTTCGAGCTGCTCTTTCAACCGGATAATCTGTCCCAGATGATGTTCCAGATGTTCTTCGTAATCCTCAATAAGCCAGCGGAGCGTGACCGGCTCGTTCTCTCCGATTTTACAGAGCAGTTTCTCTTGCTCCGGAGTAACGGACGCGATAGCCCGTGCAGCCTGGCGGTTCAGGCTTCCCCACAAGGCGATAATTTCCTCCGAAGGCGCATCCCGGTAATTCTGTGCGGCTACCCAGAAATCCTGTAGGTAAGGCTGGAACACGGCTGGCTGGGCGGCATACCGGCTTACGATAAAACGGGGCAGATTATTGAGAGCCGAATCGCAGAGATGTCCGAGAATTTCGTTAACGGACCATTTATCCGGTCCCGGACGTCTGGTAAGCAGCGAATTTTCCGCCGTCTCCAATAGCGATGCGATCTCATAAGTCCTGTCATGTATTCTTGCCGCGATTTCTTTCATGGGAATACCTCCATTTGTTGTAAGTTGTTTATTCAAGTGTACAATCAAAAACGGTATCGGAAAATCCGAAAGTTTTGATGGAATCAATCGGAAATACCGATTATTATCCCGTTATATTTTTGCGCATCAAAAAAAACTCTGTCCCTTTGGGACAGAGCCTGATGCCGGCCGAGCCGTAAATCCGGTTCAGTTCAAGTTGATCCAGACGCTTTTGACTTCACAGTAATTGTTCAGCGCGTAAGACCCCATTTCGCGTCCGAGGCCGGACTGCTTGTAACCGCCGAACGGAGAAGCCGCGTCGAATACGTTGTAGCAGTTGACCCACACGGTTCCGGCGCGCAGCTTGCTCGCGATATAGTGGGCGTTTTTGACGTTTTCGGTCCACAGTCCGGCAGCCAGTCCGTAATCCGTATCGTTGGCCCGGGCGATCACATCGTCCAGATCTTCGAAAGGCAGAGCCGTCACCACCGGCCCGAATATCTCTTCCTTGGCGATGGTCATGCTGTCCTGGATACCGGCAAAAACGGTCGGCGCCACGAAATAGCCTTCCTCGAACGGGTTCGTTCCTCCAGTCAGCAGTTCGGCGCCTTCCTCCAGACCGCGCTCGATATAGCCGAGCACCCGGTTCTGCTGCTCCTCGGATACGAGCGGCCCGATTTGGGTGTCGGGGCTAAGCCCCGCGCCCTGCTTGAGCTTGCGGGAATACAGCACTAGGTCGGCGACGACGTTGTCGAACATCTTCTTCTGGATGAACAGGCGGGAGCCCGCGCAGCAGACCTGCCCCTGATTGAACATAATCCCCGAAAGCGCCCCCGGAATGGCCCGGGACAAATCGGCATCGGGAAGGATGATGTTCGGGGATTTTCCGCCCAGCTCCAGCGTGACCCTCTTCAAGCGGTCCGCGGCCTGCCGCATGATGGAGCGGCCGACTTCCGTGGAGCCGGTGAAGGCGATCTTGTCAACCTGCGGGTGGTTGACGAGCGCCTGTCCCGCCGTCTCCCCGTAGCCCGGCACGATGTTGACCACGCCCGGAGGGAAGCCAGCTTCCTGGATCAGCCCGGCGAGATAGAGGGCCGAGAGCGGCGTCTGCTCGGCCGGCTTGAGCACGACGGTGCAGCCGGAAGCCAGCGCGGCGCCAAGCTTCCACATCGCCATGAGCAGGGGGAAGTTCCACGGGATAATCTGCCCGACTACTCCGACCGGCTCATGACGCGTGTAGTTGAAATACCCGCCGCTGACGGGGATCGTCTGACCGACGATTTTCGTGGACCAGCCGGCAAAGTAGCGCAGGTGCTCGACGGCCAGCGGCAGATCGGCGGCGCGCGTTTCCGCGATCGGCTTGCCGTTGTCGAGCGTCTCAAGCTGGGCCAGCTCTTCGAGGTTGTCTTCGACGAGATCGGCCAGCCGGTAAATGAGCCGGCTCCGTTCCGCGGCGCTGGCGGCGGACCAGGGGCCTTCGTCGAAAGCGCGCCTGGCGGCTTTTACCGCCAGATCGATATCTTCTTCGGTCGCCTCGCTTACGACCGCCAAAATATCGCCCGTTGCCGGGTTCGGGGTCGTGAACGTGCGCCCGTAAACGGAATCGACGAATTCCCCGTCGATGAAAAGCCGCTTCGTTCCGTTCAGAAATCTTTGGATTTTGGGTCGGACCGTCAGGGTCAGTTCGTTCATTTCACACTGCCTCCTTAGGAAAGGTATCATGCTCGGCTCAGCTCTCATAGCTTGTCATCCGTGATATTGTATCTATATCAAACTAGCGCGGAAAATATGACTGGAGGCTTGCAAAGTTTCCGGGTCTATCCCGCCGAGCGGCGAACATGATAAAATAGGGGGACTCCCGTAACAAGGAAGGGAAGGCATCCGGCCTCACAGGCTGACGTGCAAAAGATTTGCCGGGGAAAGGGAGGTTGGGATCATGCTGCTCAGCCGGGATCAGAAGGAGCTTATTTTGGCGGTGTTGAAGAAGGAAAACAAACGGATGCTTTCGGGCCATAAAGGGCCGATGCTTAAAAAAACCATCGCCGATTTCGAGCAGGCGCTCCGCAATGAAGCGGTTAACGAGAAGCGTTAAGCCGCGAAAATTACCGCGCTACATACAAAAAAGATCCCGAAAGGGATCTTTTTCGCGGGGCCGTATGTAAGAGGCCTTGATCGATTTGTTCGTGACAGAATATTCGTGACTGGATTAGTAGAGAGACAAAGCCAGCGTATCGCTTTCGCGGCGGGAATGCAGAATCGCTTCCGTTCCCTCGATTTCGATGGAGATAAGGTTCTCCAGACACGTCTTTACAGCGCGTTTTCCGTTGTTCCATTTCGCTTCCAAAGCAATTTTCAGTAAGCTTAACGCTTTTTTGCTCGCTTCTGTATAAAAGACGGGTATTTTTTGATTGTTAAATACGATTATGGTTTTCATGTGATTTCTACCTCCTGTAAGATAGATCAATCTTTGAAAATAGTATAGATTACGAATATTAAAGGAAACTTAAAAAAACGATAGATTTTTCAATTTTTTTTTGGAAACGATCAACCTCCGCCACAGAATGTTTGAAATTTAAGGGGAAAAGCGTTTGTTTTCATAAATTTAAAGTCAAAAATCAGGAGCTTGCAGGCTAATCTGCAAAGATCCACTTACTACTAAACGGTTTTTCATAATATGAAACGAAATATGTTTCAGAAAAGTTTTGCTTAATGTTCAATTCCATGGAGGCTTTAAAAAATGAGAACACCTATATTTTACGGTTCCGTTCATGTTTTTCTGTCCCGCAATGGGGAAACGCTTCTATTAAAGAGAAAAAATACGGGATTCGCGGACGGCCAGTGGAGTGTCGTGGCCGGTAGAATCGACGGCGGAGAAGAAGTGAAAGCGGCCGCCGTGCGGGAAGCAAAGGAAGAGGCGGGAATTGACATCCGGCCCGAGGATCTCGAAATCATCGGTATTATGCACCGCAAAAACACGAATTCCGAGTGGATCGACTTTTTCCTGAGGGCGCGCAGCTGGCAGGGCGAGATCGGCAACATGGAGCCCCATAAGTGCGAAGAGCTCCGCTGGTTTCCGGAAGAGAGGCTTCCCGCCGAGATGGTGCCCTATGTGCGCGAGGCGCTTTTGAAGCGGCAGGAGAGCCTCTGGTTCGAGAGCTACGGCTGGGCGGCCGAGGCTCGTTCAGGGATGATTTAAGAATTTAGCTTACCTGTGAATAAAAAAGACAAGGTCATGGAATTCTCTGACCTTGTCTTTTTTGCGATCTTCAGGAGGTAACTTCCATCTCGGTCACTGCCGGTATGGCGGAAGCGCCCGAATTCCGGCGGCGTGTCAACATATAAACGGCGTACACGAGAAGGAACAGGACCATCACACCGGCGGCATAGCGGTACATCACCGCATAGCTGGTGCCGGAGGCGACGAGGCCGAGCAGCATGGAGCCGACAGCGACTCCGAAATCAATGGAGTTGTAGAACAGGCTGTTCGTCGTGCCGTGCTGCTCCGGCGGCGTTTCGCGGAGCATCCAGGCCTGTGTCGTCGGCTGAAGAGCGCCGAAGCCGAGACCGTAAAGCAGGGCCGAGACGATCAGCACCGGCATCGTTGTCGCAACGGACAGAACGAGCAGGCTCGCGATCAGAATGAGCGCGCCGGGAATGAGAATCGCGGCATGGCCCTTGCTGTCGAACAGGCGGCCGGAGATCGGACGGACAACGAGAACGGTGATCGCGTTGAAGAGGAAGAACAGCCCGATCTGCTCGAGATGCACTTCTTTGCCGTACAACGCGATGAAGCTGAGCAGACCGCCGTACGTCACCGACAGCAGCGCATTGAGCAGAGCCGGCAGCAGCAGCTTCTTGTTGAAGCGGCTGCGCTTCACGGCTCCGCCGGCAGAGCCGTGCGCCTGACCGTCCGCAGCCATACCGGCAGGCGAAACGGCAGCGGCAGCCGGCTGGGGCGGGATGCTTCGCGATCCGAGCAGCAGCGGCACGATCAGGGCGGCGGCGGCCGTGCCCATGGCGGTCAGCGGAGCGAAGCCGTAGCTGCCGATCATGGCGAGGCCGATGGTCGGCCCAACGGACATCGCCAGGCTGCTCGACAGCCCGAAGTACCCGACCCCTTCGCCGATTCGGCGGCGGGGGATGATCTGGGAGACCAGCGTCGGCATGACCGTGCTGGCCATCCCGAAGCCGATGCCGAAGCAGACGCGCAGCGCCAGCAGCATGCCCATGGAGCCGGCAAACGAATAAGCCGCCGTCGATACGGCGGCGAAAGCCACTCCGCAGAACAGCAGCGTGTTGCGGTGCACCCGGCGCATAAGGGCGGCCGTTACGAACCGGGTAATAATGGCCGAGATGGCGAAGAGGCTGGTTAAGAGACTTAAGGTGAAATCGCCCGAATGAAACCGGTCCTTCGCATAGGTGGGGAAGGGAGACAGCAGCATTTGCAGGCAGAGAAACAGAAGAAAATAACAAAACGTAAGCATAATAAACGATTTCGTCCAGAGCGGTTCGCTTTTCCCCGCATCCGGATGGTGAAGCAGTTCCAGCTTTTCTGGATGTTTAGACATGATGCAGACACTCCTATTCGCTTTCTGATGTCAAAGTAAGGTTGCCGATAATCCCGTGCAAAAAAGAAATGAGCTGGTCGTACTGCTCCTGGGACAAACCCGCGGCGGCATCCCGTATGGTCTGCTGCTCAAGGTGCTTTGTTTCCTCGATCAGGGAACGGCCTTTGTCCGTACTGTAAATATGAAAAGAACGCCGGTCGCCCTGCCCGACCTGCTTCCTTATAAATTGCTTTGCCTCCAGCGAGTCCAGAATGCGTGTCGTCGTCGGCTTGTCTTTGCCCGCCCTGGCGGCAATATCCTTCTGGATGAGGCCGTCATGTTCATAGACCCGGTACAGCACCGACCATTGTTCGGGCGTGATGTCGTACTCTTTCAGCCGCTGCGACAGCACATTGGAAATTTTCCGGTAAGCCACGCCGAGCAAAAAGCCCAAGGAATCGTTCAATCCGTTCGTGTACAAGATGGGTTCCGTTGTCATCTGATCCCTCCGCGCTAAATGATTGTCTTAACAACTATATGTTAAACAACTATTACTTGTCAATGGAAAACAGGAAGCATAAATCCCAAAGACCTGAAAGACTCGAAAGAGATCTGAAACACCTGAAAGACCCGAAACCGCCGAAAACCAGCTTCGTCTTGTTGCACCGTATCCGCGTTTGCTATAATCAGGAAAACATGCAGAGTAAAAAGGGAGAGTGCTTGGAAGTGACTGTTCTGTTGTTGTTCGGTCTGGTTCTTGTCCTGATCCAAATCATTCTTGTTCGAAGGATTACGTTCCGTCCGATCCCGTGGTTTACGAGAATGGCCGCTTCGGCCAGACTGGAATCCCCTTACGCGTACGGAGGCTTTTTATTTATCTTGAACATGGTTATTTTCCTTGTCATTACGGCGCTTGTGGTGTTCACCATGATGATGAATGTCGCGTTATCGCTGTTTTTGTTTGCGGGTGTCGGCGTGTTAATCAGCTTTTTGATCTGGATTCAAATGAGCATCTCGCGAGGGGGCTCAAAGAAAGAGAAGCGCATCATCGGCGGGATCGGAAGCGCATTTTATTGGGTGCTCAGCGTCTATCTTCTTCTGCAAATCTTCCTGCTGCCGCCTTCTACTGCGGAGGAAGATCCTTTCATACAGTTTGTCGGTCTCCTGATGGGCATCGTTATTTCCCTGACCGCGGCCGTTTCCTGCTGGGTGACCGTTTACTTGGCCAAAGGAAAACCGGCTGACCCAATCGCCAGATAACGGTCTATAGTAAAGTCAGAGCCTCATTAAAAATAAGCACAAAAACCATTAACTATCCGTTACCGATCCACGACCCATACAATGGACCTGTCTTGCAAACGAAACCTGCAAAGCACACGGTACCTGCGAAAACACCGAAACCTGCAATAGAGACCTAACCTGTAAAATACCGTAACCTACCAAACAAAACACACGGAATCTACAACATAACGGAAGCTCATAACATCACCAAACCTGCAAAAGAAACGAAGCCTGCGAAAAACACCAAACCCGCTCAGCGGCCGTCTGCAACTATGCAGGCGGTTGTTTTTTTGCTGCGGACCGGCGCGCCAATCGCTAACAGCACCGTAACATGGCGGACGGAAGCGGCCATTCTCCGGGAATGGGGTGCTTACAGAAGGGCAAGGTCTCATTCAGCATACAAAGATTGCCGCAGGGGAACTCTTCTTAAAAGACAGGTATGACTCATTTACAAAGGAGAGACTTCCGTGGAAAAGAAACAGACGGCCGGTGAAAACGAAAAAAAGCTGAAATGGTGGCAGCTCTCCCTGCTGGGCGTCGCTTTTACGATCGGAACCGGCTATTTCCTCGGCTCCAGCCTGGCAATTACGATCGGCGGCCCCGCCGTGCTGATTTCGTTCGTGATGGCCGCCTTCGGAACTTACATGGTATTCGACGTCCTGGCAAGAATGACCGCCGCAGACCCTATCAAGGGCTCTTTTCGTTCTTATGCCAAAAAAGCATACGGCCGCTGGGCCGGCTTTAGCAGCGGGTGGGTGTACTGGAGTTCGGAGCTTCTCATCATGGGCAGCCAGTTGACGGCGTTGTCCCTGTTTTCGCGTTTCTGGTTTCCGTCCGTTCCCATGTGGGTGTTTGCGACCGGATATGGCATTCTCGGGCTTGGTATTATCCTGCTGGGCACAAAAGGTTTCGAACGGATGGAAAATTTGTTTGCCGTGATCAAAATTTCCGCCATCGTCATGTTTCTCGTTATTGCGGCGCTGGCCCTGTTTGGCGTCATCCGCGGAAGCCGGGCTCCGAGTTTTCCCGCAGAAGCTTCGACACTGTTTCCCGCGGGGGCGACGGGCCTCTGGTCTTCGCTTATTTTCGCTTTCTACGCATTCGGCGGCATCGAAATCATGGGCCTCATGGCCCTCAGGCTGCAGAAGCCGGAAGAAGCGCCAAAGGCGGGGAAAATCATGCTGCTCCTGCTCGCCGTCGTGTATGTGTTGTCGATCGGACTGGCGGTCACGCTGCTCCCCTGGAGCGTTTTCCATACGAAAGAAAGCCCGTTTGTGCTGGCGCTGAGCCATTACCGGCTGCCGTTTATCCCGCACGTGTTTAACGGGGTGCTGATTATCGCCGGATTTTCCACCATGGTGGCTTCGCTTTTCGCGGTAACCACCATGCTGGTGACATTAGCGGAAGATAAGGATGCCCCGAAGCTTTTCGCCCGCCGCTGGAAAAAAAATCTCCCGATCCCGGCGCTCGGCCTGACAGCCTGCGGGATGGCGGCTTCGATCGTGCTGGCCCTGCTCATGCCCGAGGGCGTATACGAATACATTACTACCGCGGCCGGACTGCTGCTTATCTACAACTGGCTGTTTATACTGATAACGGCGGGAAAACTGCTCCGCTTGAAGGCGCTGGGACAAACGAAGCGGTTTGCGGGCATCGCGCTTATTTTGCTTGCCGTCAGCGGAACGCTGGCGCATCAAGGCAGCCGCCCGGGCTTTTATGTCAGCTTGGGCTTTATCGGCGCCATCGGGCTTGTAACCTGGATCATGATCCGCAAATGGAACAAAGCCGGAGACAATACAGGGGGGCAGGTGCAAGCGGAAACGGCCCCGGGTTCCGGGGAGGAATGGGTGTTTACACCCGCCCTTTCTATCCGTGAGAAAGCGGATGTGTTTTTTCGGAAAAAGTCGAAATGAACGAAAGCGGCGGATAAACGCGAATCTCTCGACTGGGTCTTTTAAGTTATGCTAAGGGTCCAGGTAAGAGGCCATAAGAAGCAGGCGTGAAATAAAAGTTTATAAATCATGTTTAGATTGAAAAAATATTTCTGCCCCTCTATAATGAAGCCAACCGGAACCCGTGCGCCTGTTCCACATATTGTCCGGAGGCACGGAGACGACAATTGGGAGGGGTATATATGATACTCGGCAAAAAGGAAGAGGAAGTAACCGCTATCGGGCTGATGTCCGGCACTTCGCTCGACGGAATCGATGCCGCGGTTGTGCGGATAAAGGGAAGCGGAACGGAGACCCGGATGGAACTGCTGCATTTCTACAGCAGACCTTACGACGATGCGCTCCGGGAAAAGCTGAAGGATCTTTGCTCCGTCGCCCGCTCGGACGTCGCGCTCGTCTGCGGGATGAACGTCTTCCTCGCCGAGCGGATGGCGGAAGCCGCGCTGGAGGCGGTGCGCGAAGCGGGTCTGCCGATGGACCGCATCGGGTTTATCGCCTCCCACGGGCAGACGGTCTGGCATATCCCCGAGCAGGACGCGGGGGATCCGTACCTCGTCCGCTCGACGCTCCAGCTCGGCGACCTGTCCGTCCTCGCCAAGCGGACGGGTGTCCCCGTCGTCGGCGACTTCCGGCCGGCCGATATGGCGGTCGGCGGACAGGGCGCGCCGCTGGTTCCTTATGGCGATCTCATCCTGTTCCGCCATGAAACGAAAGGCCGCCTGCTCCAAAACATAGGCGGCATCGGCAACTGCACGGTCCTGCCCCCTCAGGCGGGGCCGTCCGACGTGTTCGCTTTCGACACGGGGCCGGGCAACATGGTGATCGACCAGGTGGTCTATCAGCTGTCGGGCGGCCGGCATTCCTATGACGAAAGCGGTTCGTGGGCGGCGCAGGGACGTGCGGATGAAGGGCTTGTCGCAGACGCCATGACACATCCGTACTTCTCGTTGAAGCCGCCCAAATCAACCGGCCGCGAAGTGTTCGGCAAAGCGTACGCGGCCGATTTTGTCGCGCGGGCGAAGGCCCTCGGACTGGCGGACGCGGACATCGTGGCGACGGCCACGGCGTTCACGGCCTCCACGATTGCCGAAGGCTGCCGGCGGTTCGTGTTCCCGCGGTGCCGCGTGGACGAGGTCATCGTCTCCGGCGGGGGCGCTCACAACCGGACGCTGCTGTCGATGCTGGCGGAGCTTCTGCCGGACCAGCAGGTGCTGACCTCGGGCGCGCTCGGTGTGCACGATGACGCCAAGGAGGCCATCATCTTCGCACTGCTCGGCAACGACTTCCTGCGCGGCATTCCCAACAATCTCCCATCGGCAACGGGGGCATCGCGGCCGACTGTGATGGGGAAGCTTGCGCTTCCGTAAATATCCCGCTGTTACTCTGCTGCCGCAAACGGGGCGCTTCGCCGCAGCAGATCTGCAAAGGTTGTTATAAAAACGAATACTGACGGATGGAGGCACGGCTGATTATGGCGGTGTCTCTTAGTGTTTGCGCAAGTGGACTTTTTCCTTATCTTCTTCCCCAACCTCATAGGGAGGTAGTAACTTCCCCATGATAGGGGGATAAAGTTTTTTTTGCATAAAATGAACTTTTGTAACCTCTGGGATCTCTTATCTATGAAAGGGGAGAGAACATGAAAGTAAGCCATCTTGTCAAACAAGCAAAAAAAGACAACAAAGAGGCTTTATTGCAACTAATCATGGCCGATCAGGACGCTTATTATCGTCTTGCCTATGCCTATATGGGGAACGAGCATGATGCGATGGATGCCATGGAAGACATGATTGTCACGCTGTACGAAAAGATTGATCAATTGCAAAAAAGCGAAGCATTCTACAGCTGGAGCAAAACCATTCTCGTCAATCGGTGCAAAACATTACTTCGTAAAAAGGGGCGATTTTCCCCGCTGGAAGACGAGCAAGAAGAAGCCCTTGCTGCATTCACTGACGATAATCCGTATCACCATACTGAGTCGGAACTGGATATGCATACGCTGCTATCCCATCTGAATGCCCCGCAACGGGAAGCGATCGAACTTCGCTATGTTCATGATTTTCCGTATCAGACGATTGCGGACATGACCGGTGTGCCTCTAGGAACCGTCAAATCAAGAATCTCGCAAGGACTACACAAACTAAAAGCTATGATCGGAGGTAATCGTTATGAAAACGATCGAGGAGAAATTACAGGAGTATAAAAGGGTCCAGGCTCCCTCAGAACTTGAAGGAAGGCTTCGGGATGCACTTCAGCGTATTCCCGCCAAAAAAAGAAACATGAATAAAGCGGCGGCATGGGTTGCATCAGCTGTTGCAGCGCTCATTATGATTGTTGGTTTATATGAATACCCTGCCTTCGCTTATTACGGAAGTAAGCTGTTTAATGGAGCCAATTTGAACTCTCTTAGTTTTTCTGAATTAACAGAGCAAGGATACGGGCAGCAGGTAAACAAAAGCACAGCGTTTAAAGACGGAACGGTCTTTACCATTAATGGCGTTATCGCCGACGATAATGTATTTACCTTGTACTACACCATCGATCGACCTGCAGGAACCGAATATACCGACGAAGATTTCATCCGCTACCAATTCGGTAATTTGAAAGGGTTCTTGACTGATTCCAAATCGCGAGGAGGAAGCGGCAATCCTGGCAAAGACAAATCTCAGTTTGTTGGAGTACACCAGTTCGAGCCTGTTAGTCCATTCTCCAGAACATTAACCTTGACATTAAATGAGCGGCTGGATAATGGGGAACGAGTATCCTATCCCATCTCCTTCGACTTTGATGCAAATAAGGCGATGAAGAGTATAATCAAAGAGGACCTTTCTGAAACCATTCCTGTTGATCAGGGGAAGATTCACTATGACTCCATTACAGCTTCGCCGTCTTCAACCATCGTGAAAGGGCATTATGAATTAGAGGGACCTCCGAGATTTTCAGACGAAACAAAGCTCTATGTGAATGGAACAGAAGTGAAAAGCTTAGGAATGAAGGCGACTAGTCCTGAATTTGAACTTAAATTCGATGTGCTTCCAACAGACAAGATTCAGTCCATTGAACTTGTGCTGGAAAATTTCACAGGAATACAGAAAATAGAAAAACCCATCTCTCTTGCCTCGCCATCAGATCTTTCGATCAACGTGGGTCATGAAAAGTTATGGATTCGAAACGTGACAAAAACCGATACAGGCTATGATATCGTAATCGCAAGAAACCAATTTGTTTTCTTGGAAAAGGACAATATATCCATCCAAGCTGGCGGCAGCGTTGTTCCCGTATCAGAGATTTCCTCCTCACGCCCTTGGGATCTGAAGAACGGTAACATTATGTGGGAGCAGACGTATTCTTTTAACACCAAGGACATACCGGAATTCCTGCTGCTGGACGAATTACAATATATTAAAACCTATAATAAGAAAATTTCGATTCCTGTAGAAAGCAAAAAATAAACCATGCGCTTGTTGTAATAGCTCGTCAAACTATGTCAAACAACAAAAAAAGACAGTGCTCAAGGACAGTTGAAAATGCCTTTATTAAGATGATTCCTGTATTGGACGGGAATCATCTTTTTTCGGTTCCATTGGGGAGGGGCCGATGCTCTTGTGTATCCTCAGCCATACGTTTATAGGGAGCGTGTTTGCGAGGGGCTATTTTTCACCCACACGTACGACATGAAGGCTTGTGGATGGCCCTTAGCGTTCTTCTTCAATACATGTATTTGGCTTATGTTCTCGCCTCCATCACTGACTCTAGTTTACAAAAAAAGTACCCGCACGCCGTGCACCTTTTTTCAAGGTGTCCAGTGTATGGGTACCGGTATAGTCCTTTCCGTTCTCTTTTTCTATAAAAATGTTATACCCATCCGAAAGCACGGGCCGCTTGCGCGGTGGCGAAAGTAACGAGGATGGCGATGGCCAAGGGGATAAGGGCCGAAAGAACGGTCCATTTCGTACTCTTGGTTTCTTTATAAATATTGAACAAGGTCGTGCCGCAAGGGTAGTGAAGCAGCGAAAACAGCATCATATTAAGAGCCGTCAGCCAGGTCCAGCCGTGCTGCAGGAAAAGGTCTTTGATATTGTCCATCCCGTCCGCATCGACCATGGCGCCCGAAGACATATAGCCCATGAGCAGAATGGGGAGGACGATTTCATTGGCCGGCAGGCCGAGTATAAACGCCATGACGATATAACCGTCCAGACCGATCATATGGGCGAACGGATCGAAGAAAGCCGCCGTATGGGCAAGAACGCTCGTTTCGTTGATCATGATGTTGCCCAGAATCCAGGTGATGATTCCCGCGGGGGCCGCCACGATAACGGCGCGTTTGAGCACCGCCCACGATTTGTCGCGGGAGGCGAGCAGAATCGTTTTCCACATCTGGGGTTTCCGGTAAGGAGGAAGCTCCAGGGTGTAGTGCGTGGGCACTCCGCGCAGTGCCGTTTTGGACAGCACCCAGGACACGGTCAAGGTGACGACTATCCCGAACAGCACGAGCCCCATGACGAACAGAGCGGTTCCCAGCGTCTGCCATCCTCCTGCGGCACCCGCCGCCATAAACAGGGACGACAGCAAAATGAGCGTAGGCCAGCGGCCGTTGCACGGGACGAAGTTGTTCGTCAGGATGGCCAGCATTCTTTCGCGCGGAGATTCGATGATCCGCGTGGACAAGATGGCCGCCGCGTTGCAGCCGAAGCCCATCGACATCGTCAGGGCTTGTTTCCCGTGGCCGCCCGACTTCTTGAACAGGCGGTCCATATTAAACGCGACCCGGGGCAGATAGCCGAAGTTTTCGAGCAGCGCGAAAATCGGGAAGAAGATTGCCATAGGGGGAAGCATAACCGAGATCACCCAGGCGGTTCCCCGGAAAAAGCCGAGTACGAGGATGCCGTGGAGCCATGCGGGGGCATGGACGGCCTGGAATCCGGCCGTCAGATAGCCTTCGATGACACCGAAGAAATCCGCGATCCAGCCGGATGGAACGTTGGCCCCGGCAATCGTGATCCAGAAGATCGCGCCGAGCACCGCAAACATAATGGGATAACCCCACAGCTTGGAAGTCAGTATCTTGTCTAGCTTGTGCGTGCTGGCAAGCTTTTTCCTGTCCTCGTAGCGGACGGCCGCGCTGCAGATCTCGCGGCTTGTTTTATAGATGTCGCTTACAATCCCGTCCCGGATAGAGCTGCCGCCCGTAATCGTTTGCGCCATCGACAACAGCGAATCGAGCGGATCGGGCCGGTTAGTTGCATGCGGTGTGGCCATAGCCCATTACCCCCTGTCCTTGTGCCTCCGAAGCTTCGCCGAGCCTTTGCTTCAGCGAAGCGAGCAGGTTCTCGTCTCCGTCCAGCAGACGAAGCGCGATCCAGCGGGCCGGGAAGCGGGCGCCCAGCGTCTCACGGACGAACGGCTCCAATTCCCGCACCTGCCGCTCGATTTCTTCGCTGTACGCGATAGGCGGGGGCTCGGGATGGATGACGCCTTCCGCGACCTTTTGGACGAGATCGAGCATGGGGCCGATGCCTTTGTTGTTGCGCGCGGAAATGGCGGCAACGGGCACGCCGAGCCTCTCGCGGATGCGATCCAGATCAATCTTGATGCCGAGCTTCTCGGCTTCATCCATCAGATTGATGCAGACTACCGTACGGCTGGTCATTTCCAGCACCTGCAGCGCCAGATTCAAATTCCGCTCCAGCGAGGTCGCGTCGAGCACGACCAGCGTGACGTCCGGCTGCTCGAAAATGATGTAATCTCTCGCGGCTTCCTCATCCGCCGAATTCGAATACAGGGAATACGTGCCGGGAAGGTCGATGAGCTTGTATGCGATTCCGTTCCGCTCGAATTCGCCTTCCGCGGTCAACACGGTTTTGCCGGCCCAGTTGCCCGTATGCTGACGAAGTCCCGTCAGCCGGTTGAACAGCGTGCTTTTGCCGGTATTCGGGTTGCCGGCCAGTGCTACGGTATATTTCTTCACAGACTGTCGCCTCCTTCCGGCTCCGCGTAAATGAGCGAGCTTTCTTCTTTCCGGAGCGCGATGGTTGTATTACTGACGCGGAAAGCGGTAGGATCGCCGAGTGGGCTGCGCTGGATCACTTCCACGCGGTTTCCCGGAACGAATCCGAGATCAAGGAGCCGTCTGCGCATTCCTCCCTGTACTTCGATCCGGCTTAGCCGGACGGCGCTTCCCACACTGACCTGGTCCAATGACAATTCCGATAAAGACATAGGGTCCACCTCTCTTTTTCCCTTCGGACAAACTGTTTGCCGAGTGCAAAATTTTATTTATGGAAATCCGTCATCCGTTAACGCTGCTTTATGATGTTAGTATAGGCAAACAGTTTTTGTCTGTCAACAAAAAGTTTCTTGAGGGCAAAATTTTTAGGAGGAGGAATGAATCGTATTTCCGCACGGACGAATGTCCTAATTTGTTAGCCACATTTTATGTAAAAGAAAATAGGGGGAACCTTGTCCGCCCTAAAAAACTTGATTTTATTTTGAAGAAAAGAAAGGACCCGGAACGGTGCCGCGCTGTTTTGCCGGAGAGTATTGCGAAGTGCCGCGTCTTGGTCTGCCGGTTGGAGATTAACGCACCTTTCGTGCCTTTTTGCGGCGAAGTTGGTAAACTAACAAGTATAAAGCCCCGCTGGAATAACATTCCGGAATCTTATGTAAGGAGGAGCAGCGCATGCCTAACGATTTTTTTATTTCGGACCATCATTTCGGTCATAAACTGATTATCGATTTCGAGTCGCGGCCTTTTGCGGATGCGGACGAAATGACGGCTGTCATGATTGACAAATGGAACGCCGTCGTCGGCAGTGAAGACAAAGTTTTTCATCTGGGTGACTTCTCGTTTCTGAATCAGGAAAGGACACGGGAAATCGTCAGCCGGCTGAACGGCTATAAATTTCTTGTCCTCGGCAACCACGACAGAGGCAGATCCCGCTCCTGGTGGCTGGACGCCGGGTTTGACGAAGTGAGCGAATATCCTGTTCTGTATAAAAACTTTTTCCTGCTTTCGCACGAGCCGCTTTATATGAACAAACACATGCCGTACGTCAATGTGCACGGTCATATCCACGGCCAGAAATATGAAGGCAACAACTATTTCAACGTGTGCGTGGAGCACTGGGACTATACGCCGCTGAACTTCGAACAGATCCGGGATGCGGTTGTCGTCAGCGAGGAGCAGGCATGATAGCCGTCTATGCGGGAAGCTTCGATCCCATTACCCTCGGGCACACGTCGGTCATCGAGAGAGCCACGAACCTGTTCGACGAGCTCCACATTCTGGTCGCCAATAACCGCGCCAAGCAGCATCGTTTTACGATCGGGCAGAGAACCGAGCTGGTCAGGCTTTCCATTCCTTCCGGCAAAAAGATCAAAATTGTCGCTTTCGAAGGCATTGTAGCCGACTATGTCAATGAAGCGGGAGCCAGGGCGATCGTCCGGGGCATCCGCAACGCGACGGATTTCGAGTACGAGCTGCAGCTGGAGCAGTACGTCCGGAATACGACGAAAGCCGACACCGTCTATTTGTCGCCGTATACGCCGAACATGCAGACAAGCAGTTCTCTGGTCCGGATGTTCATTGCGACCGGCAAAGCCGAGCTGGCCCGGGCTTATATGGTGGAGGCCGCTTTCGAGAAGATGAACATTTATGAGCAGGAGAACAATCAGCGCGGGAGCGGAAACGGGTAAGACCGGGCCGTTCCTTCCGCTTCTTTTCCGTACTTCAACAGGGTATGCCTGCCGGAGCGGCCCTGTATGGGCGGTACTTGCCCGGACGTCACGTTTGGGCGGGGCGAACGACTGCCCGGCGCAGCCTCTGCCGGACCCGGTCCGGTTATTTCACCCCGGCATGTATCCGCCCTGCCTCTAGGACGGTCGCTTCGAAAAAGCCTGCAGCCGGTTCCTGACGGATTTTGCGGGTTTTTTTCTGTGGATGGGCAGTATAACTCCCCTGCAGAGGCCATTTTCTTCTTTTTTCTATTATTTTTCAATTTTAGCTATTAATCTTGTATTTTATAATAATTGCGCTTATGATGAAATTATTTTAGAGGTCAACCATGTCCATCGCCGTTCCAGCTTCTCTTCTTACCGGTTCAGCTTCAAGAATTTATAGCGAGTAGGGAAAAATATGGCCATAAATGATAACGTTTTAATTAAAATCCGGCAGATGAAAACGAGCCTGACACCCGTCGAGAAAGCGGTGGGCGAGTACATTCTGGAGAACGTGGAGGAAATTCCGCACCTCTCGATCAAAAATCTGGCCCGGCTGACGAGAACCAGCGACGCCTCGGTTCTGCGGTTCTGCAAAACGATGGGATACTCGGGCTACCGGAGCTTTATCGTCAGTATTTCGGCTTCCCTTGGCTCCATGCACGAAGAGGAAGCGAATCCGTACCGGGATATCCAGCCCGGCGATGACCTGTCCACGATTATTGTGAATATTTCGCGCACCAACAGCCAGTCCATTGAAGATACGCTGCAGGTAATCAACAAAAGCGAAATTGCGCGGGCCGTTGACGTCCTCCGCTCGTGCAGGAGGGTCGCCTTTTTCGGAATCGGGGCGTCCGGTCTGGTCGGAATCGATGCGGAGCAGAAATTTTCGCGGATCAACAAAATGTGTCACACCTATACGGACGGGCACAGCATGCTGACGGCGGCGACACTGCTGGAGAAAGGCGATGCGGCCATCTTCATCTCCAATTCGGGAGAAACCGTCGAGGTTCTCGATGCCCTGGAAATCGCCAAAAAGAACGGCGCCTGTCTGATCGCCATCACGAAGTATACGAAAAGCCGGCTGGCGGATCAGGCGAACATCCTGCTCAGCATTTCCACGCCGGAAATCACGATCCGCAGCGGCGCGATGGGCTCGCGGATTGCGATGCTCACGGTCGTGGATATTCTTTTCGCCGGAGTGGCAAGTGCGGAGTACAAACACGTGAAAAAATATTTGACCAAAACGCACAATATCGTGGCGGGGAAACAGCGGCGTTAATTTAACCGGAGAGGTGGAGAAGCATATGTCCGGCACGAAAGCAGAGGAAGCGGCCGCCCTGCTCAAGCGGTTTTCCGCTGAAGAGAAAGCGCGGTTTGCCGTCATGAGTGTAGAAGTTTTCGGCAAACCGGTGCCGTTTACCGCAGAGAGCTTGGCGGAATGGGACCCGCAAGATCTGGAAACCCTTTGCAAGATCCTGGGCGGTATGATCTTGACCAAAGAGCATGCGCCGCTTCTCGAGATAATGTTGTCCGATTTGAAGGACGCGGACCTGCCTTCGGAAGTCGAGTTCGGCCGGATAGACGACGGCGGCCGCTGATGCCGGCATCCGTCTGCCGCTCAGTCATAAAGCGCCGCTATATCGAATAAGACAAATGGAGGACCGGAATAAGGTCCTTTTTATTTTTGCGCGAAAAGAAAAGGAAAATGCCGTGAGGCAGGTAGAAGTAGAAAATAAAAAAACAATAAAATGTTTCACCATAAAATATTATTTCAAAAACTGTTGACCAAACTGAAATTTCTCGTTAAGATGAAATCAAGAAGTTGAACTAAACAGATGGGGGGGGAGAAAGCTGTGGATGAGTATTTGGCGAGACTAACGACCGAAGAGATCAACGAGAAGACACAAATGATAGACGAATGTACGACGGAACAGATGCTGCGTCTGATGAACGAGCAGGATGCGACGGTTCCGGCTGCGGTTGCGGCTGAAATACCGCAAATTGTGAAAGCGGTTGATATTTTGCATGGAGTCCTTAAAAACGGCGGCAGAATGTTCTATATCGGAGCGGGATCTTCGGGCAGGCTCGGTGTACTCGACGCATCTGAATGTCCTCCAACTTTCGGTATCGATCCTCTGCGGGTGCAGGGGCATATCGCCGGAGGAGATGGGGCACTAAGAATAGCTGTGGAAGGTTTTGAGGACAATAAAGAGGAGGGCATCGCCCTTATCGAACGGTGCGGCGTAACGGACAAAGACGCGGTAATCGGAATTACGGCCAGCGGAAGCGCACAATTTGTCATCGCCGGCTTGAACCGGGCAAGGGAAATCGGAGCGGCGACCATCGGTCTTGTGAACAACAAGCATTCCAAACTCGAATCCGTTTGCGACATATGCATCGCACCGGTTGTCGGGCCGGAAGTCATTATGGGATCGACCCGGTTGAAAGCGGGTACGGCACAGAAGCTGGTCCTGAACATGCTTACGACCTGTACAATGGTGAAGCTCGGCAAAACCTACAACAATCTGATGGTAGACCTGAAAGCGAGCAACATCAAATTGATAGACCGCTCCGTACGAATCATAAAAGCGGCCACGGGCGTGGATGACAAGACCGCCGCTGCGGTTTTGGAAAGCGCTTCCATGAGTTGTAAGCTGGCGATCATGATGATCAAAAGCGGCTTGGACGCCGCTTCGGCGCAGCGGGTGCTCGATCAGTGCGAGGGCAGTTTAAAGGCGGCAATACGAACCACGACCAACGTGGTGTAAATTTTCATATCCTTGGGGGAGGCTTGTTATTCATGAAAAGAAAATTGCGTGCAGCAGCATCGGTATTGGCGTTAACCATGGCAATGTCCACACTGGCGGCTTGCGGAGATTCCGGTAAAAAAGAAGGCGGCGCGGCGGGCGATCCGAACGCCAAAGACACCATCACGGCCCTGCTTCCGCCGGTTTCCGCGAGCTACCAGAACAATTTTGCCCAGATGGCAAAAGATTTCAACGCGCTGTACCCGAACCTGACGCTGAAAATCGAACCGGCAAGCTGGGAGGACATTACACAGAAGCTGGATACGCAGGTGAATGCGGGCAGCCCTCCGGATATCGCGTTCATGGGCTCCGACGGCATTTCCAAGTACATGCAGCAGGAAATGATGATGGACATTAAAGACGTGGCCACCAAGGAAATGGTGGAAGATTTCGACCAGGCTCCGCTTGAGTATATGAAGAAGGGCGACGGCCTTTACGGCTTCCCGGCGTATATGGAAGTTCACGCGATCGGGGGCAACCGCGAGTACCTCGAGAAAGCGGGCATCGACTGGAAGAAAGTCCAGAAAGAAGGCTGGACGTTTGACGAGTTCCGCGAAGCGATCAAGAAAGGCGTCGTTTCCGAAGGCGGCAAAACATCCCGCTACGGCTTCGTGTTTGCGACTGCGGGCGTAGCGTCCAAAGATTATCTGAACATCTTGATCAAAAATGCGGGCATGCCTGCACCGTTCAATAAAGATCTGAAATACGCATACACCAGCAAAAACTATCTCGAAGTGTTAAAAGACATCCGCACGATGATCGATGACGGCTCCATGCCGAAAGAGCTCAGCTCCATCGACGCCGGCAAGCGCTGGAACATGTTCCTGACCGGTCAAACCATGATTACCGGTAAAGGACTGGCGACTTTCGAGAACTCCGCCAAGAAAAACAACGAGAAGCTGAAGGCCAATGACGGCAGCGCCGTCAAAGGAAGCGTCCCGGTTGAATACACGGTCCTGCCGGTTCCGACTTTCCTCGGACAAAAACCGCAGTCCAGCGTAGCGGTCGACGGTTACGTGACTTTCCGCGGCTCGAAAGAACCGACGGCCGAGCATAAAGCCAACGTCGTTAAAGCGGCCTACTTCCTCGCAAGCGGTAAAGTAGCGGCAACGACGAACAACGATCTGTTTGTCGCTCACATTACGAAGAGCGGCAAAAAAGAAGCCGAAAGCATGACCGTTAACCGTGATGCCGATAACAAAGCGGCGGTTGAAACGATGCTGAAGAATGCGGCTCCTGCCCGTCCGGATATCCCGGCCGACCTGGGCGCCAAAGCGATCAAGCTGGAAGAAGAAGTGATTATTCCTAAGCTGCAGGCGTTAATTTCAGGCGAAATGACTCCTGAAGCGATGTTCGAAGCGGTTAAGTCGGCAGCCGTGCAAACGTTCGGCGCAGACGGCGTCGTAAAAGAATAGAGAGCTTATAATCGGATAGCCGTGTGCCCAACATGCGGCTATCTGATATGTAGAATGAATTACAGGATGGAGAGGGGTGCGAGAGATGACTCAACCAGCTAAACCGGTTAAAAGACGGAAAATCAGAGGAGACGGCGCCTGGGGCTATGCCTTTATCGCGGTTGCGCTTCTCGTCTATGCGCTGTTTACGGCTTACCCGGTTATTAGTGCCTTTATCATTAGCTTTCAGAAATACAGACCGCTGGGTTCTACCTTTATCGGGTTCGACAACTATACGGCGACCTTTAAAGACCCGCTGTTCTGGAAATCCGTCGTTAATACGATCGTCTATACGGTTCTGACGGTACCTGTCGCCCTGCTCCTTTCTTTTGGGGTCGCGATCCTGATTCTTCCGCTGAAGAAAAAACTGCAGACGACGTTCAAAGCGATTTACTACTTGCCTGCCGTAGCTTCCGGCGTTGCCTTGTCGGTCGTATGGCTGTGGATTTTCGACCCGATGCCGTCCGGTATTCTGAACAAGCTGATCAGTTATATCGGAATCAGCAATCAGAACTGGCTCGGATCAAGCGCTACCGCAATGTTCTCATTGGTTCTCATGGCCTGGCTGTCCAGTCACGGCACAAGCATTATTATTTACTTGGCCGCGCTGCTGGGTATCGATGAGAGCTATTACGAGGCAGCCGAGCTTGACGGAGCGAATTTCTTTAAAAAGCTCTGGTACATCGTTATTCCTTGCTTGAAACCGACTACATTGTTCCTGCTCGTGACAGGCGTGATCGGCTCGTTCCAGGTTTTCCAGAACGCGTATCTCATGACGGGCGGCGGTCCGGACAATGCGACGACGATGGTGGGCCTGCTCGTGTTCAACAACGCGTTCAAATACTTCGACTTCGGCAAAGCGGCCGCACAGTCTCTGATTTTGGCCTTTATTATCGCGGGGATCTCACTGGTTCAGTTCAAATTCCTCGGCAAAGAAGTGGAATATTGAGGAAAGGGGGGGCGAGATATGGCGCTCTATAACAATCACGCAGGAAATCGCACAGCCAAATACAGCCGGAATGCGGTCATTATCGTAATCCTTACCCTGTTTGCGCTGGCTACGATTTTCCCGATTTACTTTATGCTTATTTCTTCTTTCGGAGATCCGATCGAGGCTGGAGCGGTGAGCTATTCCCTGCTTCCTACCAAATTTACACTGGCATCTTACAAGTTTTTCTTCGATTATAGCGAGTATTCCATCCGCTGGCTGCTCAACTCACTGATCGTGGCCACGACCGTGATGGTGTCCAATGTGATTTTCGCCAGTATGGCCGGTTATGCGTTCTCGAAAATCAAATTCAAAGGCAGAGCGATGCTCTTTACCATCCTATTGATCGCGATGATGATTCCGTATCAGGTTACACAAGTTCCGCTTTATATCCTGATCGTAAACATCTTTCATATTCAGAATACGTACAGTGCGCTTATTCTGCCGGGCCTGGTCACCGTGTATAACATCTTCCTTGCCAAGCAGTTCATGAGCAGCATTCCGACCGAGATTATCGAAAGCGCCAAGATTGAAGGCTGCAATCAGTTCCAGATTTATTTCCGGGTTATTCTTCCGTTGTCCAAAACGGTATTGGCCGTCATGGCAATCCTGACGTTCATGGATAGCTGGAACACCTTCTTCTGGCCGTTCCTTGTAACCAATACGATGGATATGCAGACCATTCAGGTCGGCCTCAAAAACTTCCGGTTTGCGAACACGACTTATTTCGCACCGATGATGGCGGGTGCCACCATCTCCGCCCTGCCGATGTTCGTTCTCTTCTTCAGCCTCCAAAGGTACTTCCTTGAAGGGGTTACCGTAGGTGCGGTGAAGGGATAATACGGACACGCTTATCCGGTTATTTCGTTCATTCTTGGTGAGTAAGAGCGGAATCGCGGCGTACTAAAACAAGACGGGCTTTTATTCCGAAAAGCGGGCCCGCACGAAGGCATCCGGATATTTCCCGATGCCCGTGCGGGTGCTTTGTCCGAGAATCTCGGCGGATTACGGAGGCCCGTTTTTTTATAGGCATAGACAGGGAAGCGCGGTATTTTCGGGCCGGATAGGCTTACAGCGGGCGGACAATACAGGTTTATGAGGTAAAAGGGAGAGGGAGTGTCAAGATGATCGAAACATGGAATCAATCCTTTTCGGACGCGGTGATCCGGCTGTGGAACACGGAAGCCGTTAAGGACGGCTACAAAGAACTGACCGGCGGGAGCTTTAACGGGATTTTCCTGTCCAGTCCTTATTTTGACGAGGAAAATACGTTCGTTCTGCGAGAGGAGGACGGAACCGTCATCGGCTTCGCCTGCGGCTGCACGGGCGACGATCTTCCTTTGGGCGATATCGCCGGTTATATCACCTGCATCGTGCTCTCGGCGGACCGTCAGACAGATGCGAATTACCGCCTGCTGCTGGGAGCGCTCGAAGCGCGGTTCCGGCAGCTCGGCAAAAAGCAGGCCGACGTTCTTTTCTTCAACCCGATGATGCTGCCGTGGTATATCCCGGGTACGCAGGGGCATGAACACAACAATGCTCCGGGAGTTCCCGCGGACAGCCGCCTGTACGAATTTCTCCTTGGCGAAGGCTATGCCGAGCGGGCCAGAGAATGCGCCATGTATTTGAATCTGGCGGAATTCTCCATCCCGGACGAAATCCGGGCCAAAGAAGCGCATGCCGCAGCCGGAGGTTATTCGGTCGGACTGTTCGACCCCGCCCGGCATGAGGGCATAGAAGCCATGCTTCAGGGCTTCGACAACCCGCTGTGGCAGAAGGAAATTGCCGCAAGCACGGCAAACGGCGTGCCTGTCGTTATCGCGGCCCGCCAGGGACAAGCGGTCGGCTTCGCCGGTCCCGTTATCCGCCAGGAAAGCGGACGCGGCTATTTTGCGGGCATCGGCGTTCATCCGGAGCATGAAGGGCACGGGCTGGGCAGCCTTCTTTTCTTCAAGCTGTGCGAAGCGTTCAAGGATATAGGGACGGATTACATGTCCCTGTATACCGGCAGCACCAACCCGGCCATCCGTATTTACGAGAAGGCCGGATTTACGACGGTGAAGCAGTTCGCCGTCATGCGGAAGGCGTTGTAAGGCAGGTACTGCGCTCCGCAAAATCCATTGCGGGGGTCCGTCCCATGCTTCATTGAAGCGCGAAGGCTTTGAACCGAAGGTAAGAGGCATCCTTTATAGAAGGATGTCTTTTTTTGTAACCTTACTTTTAAGGAAAACGTGAAAGATATTTATTTAAGCCTAGTCATAGGGTGTTTAAAAATGTTATAAATAAAAAATAAAAATTTTTATAATAAGTGATAAATCCAAGCTGCACGCTTATATTTGCCGTCCGCATTATGTTATAATTACTACAAACAAGCTTGTTCTTAGGGCAGGGAGTGGTTGAATGATCAAAGAACGTTCTGAGCTTGAACAAATATTGGAACAATCTATCGAAAAAATAAAATATAAACGTAAAAACGTTGAGATAATAAATAAAAAATTATCGGAACATAATATTGAAACCGGTTTTTTTAACAAAATAGCCGCAAGACCCGTTCTGCTGACGGAAATTAGCCCATTTGAACTTTGTCTTCTTACGATGGTTCTCTATCAACTGGAAAAAACGGAGAACCTGAAAGCGGATCGGTATTTTACAACGGATGAGATTAAAGAAACAAAAACATACAATAAAACAGAAGCGGAAACTATACGACTTCCCGTCCAATTAAATAACGTCATTCAAATCGATCACGAAAATTTTGTGACGGCCGTCCCGATTGCTATCATCGTGGAATGGTACCATTGCAATATCGTTACTTATAATTTTGAAACACAAAGAAGCGCCAGATACAAAAGAAAGCAAGAGGATGTAATCGCCGTTCCCGATCTCAATTTTAAAAGTGTAAAGGATATTGCCCAGCATATGCTGGATGGGACTTATATCCCCGATATGATTACGCTTAACGTAGATTCGGAAGCGGATACCCCGGTAGTATTCGATCCGAAGTCCGGCACCCTGACGATTAAAGAAGGAGCGGATGTTTCCGTTCTGGACGGGTTTCACCGTCTTCAGGGGGCGGCCAGGGCACTGGCGGTTAATCCTGAACTGAAGCAGACGATTATTTTAAGCATCCGGGTCTTTACTGCGGAAATCGCCAGAAAATATTTCGGGCAGATCAATACGATAAACCCCGTCCGCAAAGAACGGCTGGAGGAACTTAAACAAGAGAATGCCGCTTACGTCACGGTAAAACAGCTTCAATTTAATTCCGATCTGAAAGGGCGTATTTCCTCGGGAGCCAAAATCAGTGAGTTAGCCGGGCACTACACCACTTCAGATACTTTGGCTAAAGCGATTGATCTGACATTTGCACCTGGCAGCTTGTTCGAAGCCAGAGAAGCTGGCGTTTATCTGACTGAATTTTTCAACTGCCTGCTCGGTAATTACCGGGAGGATTTTCATAATAAAGACAGCATTTTGCGTCACCCCGGAATGTTTGTCGGCTATATGGCGCTGGCACACAAATTAAAGGAAATGAAGATTCCCATACCTGAACTGACGACCGCTTTAAACGAGATCAAAAAGAGGGAAGAAGAATGGAGAAAAATCCTGGCAAGCGGTCGAAATAACTCGTCCTCCGTTAACCGGCTCATTCAAGATCATGCCGAAAAATTAGCATACGAATTGTATTCCAATTCAGAGGGGTAAACCACATGTCTAATAAGATATATGAAGGCGGTTATTATAACGAAGTTCAAAAAAACAGTTATCTTGCGTCTTTGCCCGAAACTTCAGCCAAGCAAGCCGAACGCGTTCTCTCCAGGGCTAAAGCGTTGGAGGAGAAATACGATACGGACTTAGCGAATTTTAATCTGGGCCAGATCGAAAGCCTCTTCTATTACTTGAACCCCTCCACGCTTAATTCCAGCCGGGCAAATTTTTATCTGATTCAAAACTATATCCGATGGGGAATCGTTCAGGGCTTCCGGGAAACAAAGTTGAATCCGTTGGATGTATTGGCTGAAAATACGTATTACAAAAAGTTTATAGACACTTCCAAAAAAATGCTGTACACAAAAGAAGAAATCGATAAAATGGTAGACCGGTGTCTGAATGCACAAGACGCATTTCCAGTCGTGGGATTGTTTGAAGGATTGTATGGAATCGGCTATGACGAGCTTCTTAATTTGAGAAGAGAGCACATACTCCCTAACAACATGCTTGAGCTTCATAATCACGGAACAGCAAGAATAATCCGGGTTTCGGACAAATGCACGGCTATTATTCAAAGAGCGCTTGAAGAGAGAACGTATGTCAAGAAGAACGGTGAGGCCAAGGTTACGATGAAATCGCCGGCATCCGCGGATCTCGAACAGAGCGATTATGTGCTGAGAAACGTCATTACGAGGAGCCAGACGGACGGTAAAGCGGACCGTTTTCTGATACAAAGAAGAATATCGGCCGTGAAAAGCTATCATGAAGATTGGGTTAAAGTGTTAACGCCTTATGTAATCAGAAACTCGGGAATGCTATACATGGCGAAAACGCTTTATGACCGGAACAACGAGTTGACAAAGCAGCATTATGAAGAAATAAGCGAGCAATTCGGTATCTCCAAAGTGATGAATAACGGTTACGAGGTTTATAACTATCACCGGCTTAAAGAAGATTTCCTGAATCCGGAGACGATAAAAAGAATATATACAGAATAAGCAATTTTTTAAAACCCGCTGAAGCGGGTTTTTTAATTTCAGGATATTGGAAATATGACTTTTTTAGAACAGACGTTCGTGTTATAATGATGTTATATAGGAACTCGTGTTCGCTTTTCTTGAAAATAAAAAGAAATTCATATAATACAGATCATTTATAGATTAACAAACCGACTACATTTGGCTGACTCAAAGGGGAGCATACCATGTTTACATACGCCATCGGACTTATTTACTCGGATCGTACTTGCAAGATTTATTACGGCCCTAAAGACAGAGTGGTGAACAAGCTGATGGTTGCCGAGGACAGGCCATACGGAAAGCTGTACAAGACTGAAGGAGCGATGAACCGCCAGTTGAATTATTATAAAAAAGAGAAGCCTCAAGCGAAGTTTTATGCCCTTTAAATGTGATACCCATTGATTGTTGACCTTCTATTTGACTAGGGGTAACGGCAGATATGTTTGTGGTAAGAGACAGTTAGAACACCGAAAAGCACACACCCAAGGTGCATGCTTTTTGGCTGAGACTTCTTCAAATTCTTACAGACTAATTGTAATTTCGGATAAAACCTTTAGCGGCATAGCTGCTCAGAGACGAAATATTTAACGTGTAATTGCAGCCTGCTTTCATGTAAATAGTGTAGCTATCTTCCTGCTTGGAGCTGTTGGTTGAAAGGTCAACAACTCGAGTGGAAATGCCGGGACATACTTCCCATACATATCCGGAAGCGTTTCCTTGCGATTGCAGAGTAGCTTTACCGTAAGCATCAGCTCCGGCAATACTCCGGGTTGCATTATTCGTGTTTGGATAAGCGGTTACGTTAGTTGAATCTCCAGGAACGGCCAGAACTGCACCTGAACTGATTACGGAAAGCATGGCAGCTAAACTTAACGAGACGATTTTCTTTTTCATGGAAAAATTCCTCCTTTAAATTTTAGTTTTAATTACGAATTAATTCTTCTTTTGACACTAGACTAAGCTTTTACTCATGTGACCCTGATCCATAAAGGAAATGCTGAGCAGGAAAAATTTTGTAAACATCTCCTTTCAGTTGTATTTCTGACTCAAATATAGTTTAACTAGAAAATGTTACCAATATCAATATCCTCAGAGGTTTAAGTCATCATATTACCACATAATGTAATAAAGTTACTGATAAAACCATGTAAAATTATGTTTATTCTCTTGCGGACAAATAGTTTATGTTAACAGAATAGATAATCTTCAGAATGGATGACTATAGGAATTAATGCTAGAGTAAGAAAGATAGATTTTAAAATAAATAGCGGATGGAATATAACAAAGGAGAACACCATGCAAATTGTTTCGGCAACCGTCGATGATTTTGAGTACATATGTGATCGAGACCCTCATATTAAAGAAAATTTGATCCTGCCCAAAATCCGGGAAAAGGAGATTTACCTGCTGCAGAATGAAGAGAGCGTTAACTTCGGCTGGTTGAGATACGGCTATTTTTGGGATAACACCCCGTTTATGAACATGCTTTGGATCGACGAACCGTATCGGGGCAGAGGTATTGGCAAGGAAGCCGTCCTATTCTGGGAAAAAGAAATGGCTGAACAAGGGTTCAAGCTGGTGATGACATCTACCTTGGCCAGTGAAGAAGCACAGCATTTTTACAGAAAGCTGGGGTATTGGGATGCCGGATGTCTGCTGCTCGAAAACGAACCTATGGAAATCATCCTGACAAAGACACTGCTGTCTTAGATTGGGGCCGCCGGCTTCTTTTCATCCTGAACCGTTTACGGTCATGATATGATGTAGGGAAATGAACCGGGCAACGAGAAACGGACAAGGACGTGAATCGGTGGATAAAAAAGCGAAAAAAATATTGGCAGCCACTTTTTGGTCTGCCGGCGGTTGGAAAAACAGGCCGGAAGTTTATGCCGGCGAAGATTTTGAATATGCCAAAAGCAAAGGGCTCATGTTCGATCCCCTTACCGTTACGCATGACGAGCTGATCAAGCGGCTTCACGACCTCCATCAAACCGTTACGAAAGAACAAGTGGCCGCCGCTTTTCTGCATAGTCTTTCCACTAAAAAGGTCCATCTGCGAAGCGCCCTTTCCAGCTGGGCGTTGACAGCCAGGATGCCCCTGCACACGTATGGAGAGCGCAGCGCGGTGCGGCCTAATTACAGCAGCTGCGGCGACTGTAACCACCATGGGCTCATGTCGAACCCCGAATATGTCAATGAGGATTTGAACGTGCTGAATTTCGAGCGGGTCAAATGGGGAGGCATTCGTCTGAACTGGCTCCTTTACTGCTGGCTGGATCTCGAATTGTTCAGCAAAGAGGAAGCCTTCGACGTAACGCCGGAAGATCTGGCTATTTTTCACAAAATGACAGAAGCGATTCAGGAATGTGAAGCTCACGATAGCGCCCGGAAGCTGGAGAAACGCTGGAAGGATGTACTCCCATCCAGCAAGAACGAACGGGATGTGGTCATGGAGATCTGGGGATACGCCGGATTGCTGGCAGAAGGGGACACACCCCGCAGGCGCCGGGGCGGAGATCACGACTTTAACTCCGTGGCGGGCTGGCAGGGGGATGACGGTTATTCGCGGGAAGCGCTGCAGTACTACTTCGGGGCGTTTTTGTAGCGGGAGCCGGCAGACTCCAGGAATTTGAAAGGAGTAAATACAATCAAATATTTAACGGCTGCTTTAATAACATCCGTACTTTTTACTTTTTCCATGAGTGCATACTTTCTGAACAAGATGTTAATTGATTTTCCGGCTCTATTAATCTTATTCGGTTTTTACGGAGCAGCACTAAATCCTCCCCGTCAACTTAATCCACCCTATACGGGCCGCTGAACCGATTGGTTTACCGGCCTTTTTTTCATGAACAGAGAGCCCATTGACAATCCCTGGAACTAAGGGTAAGATAACTTTAGATTTAGTAAATTAGTAAATAAGTAAATCAGTAATTTAGTAAAATGTGAATGGAGCGTGTTAATTATGAAAATCCCGACGACGTTAAAACATAAACCGGTGATCGTGTCAGAAAATTACGAGCAGGTGGACGGACGGCTCGCCCGCAATACGGACGCCAAAGGATTATCCCTGGGGCTGGCCCAGTGGAACGATAGAGGCAAAGTCGATATATCGGCCAAAGTTTGGAGACACACGGGGGAGAAATGGTCCAGGCAATCCGAAGAGCTGCCCATGCACCGCGTGCTTGATCTCGCCATTCTGATATGCAGAAGCAGCTTATATTTTCAGGACGCCTACCGCTTTCCGAAAATGTACGATCCCGAGAACCCCATGATTGACCGGATCGGGCTGCAGGGGGATGCGATGAGTGTATCCGTTTGCGAAGACAATCCCATGCTGGATCAAGACATCAAGCTGTTTGCCCAGGCTCTTAGCGAGGATGGCGAAATGATCGGGGAGCGGCTTAGCGTGTTATCACGGCTGCTGAAGGAAATGGGGTATTGACCCTTTTTAAAGAGGTGAAAGGAAATGAACGTCAACCAGGATTATTACGTGTCTCCTGACAGGAAACTGACGGATGCGGAAGAAGCACTGGTTTGGAAAAAGCCGGCCTCTCACAAGGTCAGCGAAGAGGAAGTCCGGATTTGCAAAGAAATCAAACGCAACTGGAACCGCGGGGAAATGAAAATCGCCACTATTTTGCTGGAGGGCGACGCCGGCTCCGGGAAGACGCAGCTTGCCAAAGCTTTGTCGGCTGATTTGGGACTGCCTTACACGAAAGTGACCTGTTTCGCCGATATGGACAAAACCGATATCATCGGGGCGATTTTGCCCGTCATTGCGTCCGGCGGGCTGGAAAATATGGAGGCCGCGGAGCAAACCGTTTTGAAAGCTTTGTATAAAAGCGACGGATTTCAAAGCGCGGCTGAAATCGTGATGAACGTGCTGGGAGTTACCCGCGAGGAGGCTGCCTTAAAGCTGAAGCGGCTGCTGGACAAGATGGAGCAAAACTCTCCTGACGATGTGGTGGAGTACCGTTTTTATCCTTCCGAAATTGTCAGAGCCTATCGAAACGGGTATCTTCTCGAAATTCAGGAACCGACCGTAATCCGGGATGCCGCCGTACTTATGGCGCTTAACTCCGCTCTAGAGCCGGATGGCAGCATTAGCCTTCCCACGGAAATCATTCACAGACACCCCGATTTCGTCGCGGTCATCACAACGAACCGCAGCTATGCGGGAACCCGTCCGTTAAACGAGGCTCTGCGCGACAGAGTTCAGCATACGGAAAAGATGGACCTGCCGGCCAAAGAAATCATGGTAGAACGGGCGATGTCCAAAACCGGCTTCCGCAATGAAAAGGTGCTGGATATGTTAGCCGAGATCATTATCCTTTTGGATAAAACCGCCCGAGCCAACGCGATTAAGGGTGTGGCGGGCATGCGCTCCTTCTTCTACTGGGCGGATGCCGTGGCCGACGGCGCTTCGGCCAAACAATCCCTTTACCACAAAGTCATCTACAAAATAACGACCGACTCCGAAGAGGTCCGCCTTTTGGAAGAAGCGTTAGAAAACCGTGGATTGCTGGACGGGCTTGACCAGGTCGATGCCGAAGCAAAAAAAAAGAATAACGGACGAGGCGGAGCTGAAAACAGGCGGATTCATCGATGTTCCGGATGTTGAACAGGACAATGAGCAAGATGCGCAAGGAATCGCTTTAAAAAAATCCCCCGATAGTGAAGAAAATATTTCCGGGGTTCCGGATGACTCAACCCGCACGGAAAGCTCAGACCGGGAAGAGAACGGGACCCCGAAATATCATCAGGCAAATCCTGACCTTAAGGCGGACCAAGCCAAACAAAAGGAACGGGACTTCCGCCAAAAGCTTAACCGCGACGCCAGGGAGGCTGTGTCCGAATCGATTCACCGCAAGGTGAAGCTTATTGTTCACCGCCCCGATTACGATGCCGATTCCCAAACGGAATATGCCCGTTTAAGTGCGGAGCTCATGCCCGTCGTACGGGAAATTGCCCGAAAAACACTGCCGCTGCTGGAACATGAGACTTCCTCCGAATTTGCGAGGCATCAATATTACGGCAGCAAATTTCAGGCGGACAGCGCGGTTTACCGGGATTTCAGAAATTTCGCCAAGAAAATTCCGCCAACCGATTCTCCTTCTCTTGCCGTCGGTCTAAGGGTGGACGAATCCGGATCGATGTCCGCTTACGGGAGACTGGAAGCCGCCAAGCGTGCGGTGATAGCCGTCTATGAATTTTGTCAATTGTGTCATATACCGGTCTTGATTTACGGAGATACGGCGGATGTTTCCAGGCTGGAACAAATGTCCGTCTACGCCTATGCGGATTCGGACAAAACTGATCCGGGCGACCGGTACAGACTGACGGGAATCCGGGCCCGCAGCAACAACCGGGACGGGATGGCACTCCGAATAATAGCCGACCGGTTAGCCGGTTTCCCGCAGCAGACGAAACTGCTCATCAGCATAAGCGACGGGCAGCCCAAAGCGATGGACGATTATACCGGAGCCTGCGCTATCCGGGACATGCAGCAGACGATGGCTGAATATGAACGCAGAGGAGTTACTTTTCTTGCAGCCGCGATCGGCCAGGACAAGGATGTCATTCATCAAATTTATGGCAGCGAAAAATTTTTGGATATCACAAATCTGGCGGACTTGCCGGCTAAGCTGGTCCGGATTATCGCCCGGTATGTGTAAATCTTGCTGTTGTCAGACGGTAAAACGCGAAAGGAGAAAGAGACATGGATAAAACCAAGCGCAAGGAGCTTTTGGAAGAATATAAGCAGGTGAAGACCTATATGGGCGCTATTCAAATTCTGAACAAAACTAACGGTAAAATATACGTGGACACCTACCCCAATTTGAAAAACAAATGGATCACCATTCAGGCTCAACTGGATATGGGCAGGTTTGCCAACTTACAGCTTCAGAAAGACTGGAAAGAACTAGGGGCTGAAAACTTTGCCTTCGAGGTGCTGGAGCAGAAAGAGGCTTCGGAAATTACAGACATGCGCTGGGAGCGGAAGCAGCTGAAAAAGCGGTGGCTGGAGAAGCTGGAGCCTTACGGGGAGAAGGGATATAATAAGCCGCCTGAAGGGTGACAGCTAGAGAATAGCGGGGAAAGATTTACTCTAGCTTACATTTGCATGTACCGTCGGCGCAAATTGTTTCCTGCAAAAATGAACTCTTTTATGATCACTTCATATTTTCCGTAATTCTCGTCAATTGAGGTTCTAACTCTATCGTGGTATATTTACTAATAAATACCAATAAAAGGATAGAGGAGAGGACCAGACGTGAGGAAATTCAAAGGTCTTATTTTAGCGGCGGCAGTAGGAATAGCCTTCGGCAGCAGTGTGAACCTTCCATCTGCGTCAGCAGCGCAGCCGACTTCGATCGCTATACCGACCAATTTGGCTTTAGGCGGCAACGTAACGGCAAGCGGAGAGTATGCGCCGCACCAAGGGAAGGACAAAGCGTTTGACCAGGATGTTTTTTCGAAATGGTTGACATTCAGCAGTCCTGCCTGGCTTCAATATGAATTTTCCGCTCCGAAAGCCGTAACCTCATACACCATTACTTCCGCCGAGGACGTACCTGACAGAGACCCGAGAAGCTGGGTGTTAAAAGGCTCTAACAACGGATCGGACTGGACTCCGCTGGACACACGGCAAAACCAAAGTTTCTCTTCCCGGCATGAGACGAAAACGTATTCATTTACCAATACGACCGCTTATAAATACGTAAAATTCGATGATTTTAACAATCAGAGCGGAAGCGGCATCCTGCAGCTGTCCGAGATCAAAATCTACGACGGCAGCGCAAAAACATGGAGTACGACCAAGCCCACAGTTACGGCAAGCGGAGAACATACGCCTACCAACATCAAAGAAAATTTGGTGGATGGGACAAGCGTCACCAAATGGTTAATTAAAGACGATACCGCATGGCTTAAGTTCGACTTTGGCGAACAGGTGACGCTCGATGGCTACGCACTTACGGCAGCTAATGACAGACCCGAACGCGATCCCAAAAGCTGGGTTCTCCAAGGCTCCAATGACAACAAGACCTGGACCGGAATAGATACGAAAAGCAACGAGAACTTCAACGTCCGACACCAGCGCAAGCATTACCTTTTAACGAACAATACTAAGGCCTACCGGTATTACAGGCTCAACAACATAAAAAATCACAGCGGAACCTCTATCCAATTGGGTGAAGTTGAGTTTTCCCGTACGAATGATATCGGGCATGCCGTCAACCCGGTTATCGAAGTGAAGAACCTGGATCCAACAGGCGGCGGCAGCTTATTCACGGATGCCCTTCCTAATGCCGAGAAAGAAATCTTGGCCGTCGCCCGTAAAGTACACGAGCTGTTATACAGCAATCCCGCAGACGCCCCTGTTGACGTCAAAAAAATCGTGGTGACCATCGAAGACGTTCCTGGAGTGGCTTGGACATCAGGAAACGCCGCGCAGAAGACAGTCGGCTTCAGTTCCCAGTATCTGAAAAAATTCGTAGCCAGCCCTTCCAAATCACTGCGTGAAGAAATCATCGGCATTCTTTATCATGAAATAGGCCATGTTTATCAGTACAGCAACTTTGATGTCGAAGCGATAGCCGACAGCTTGCGTTACCAGACAGGCTATCACGACCGTTACGGCGCGACCAAGGGTGGAACCTGGCAGACGCAAGGAACCGCGAATTTCCTTCGCTGGATTGAAGATACGAAAAAACGCGGCTTCATCCGTGAACTCAACGCGGCTGCGATCCCTTACAACCTCCTCGGGAATGCCAATGAAATTCAGCTGTGGAAAGAAAATCAGTTTAAAGTGATTACCGGGACAGACGTGAACACGCTTTGGAGCCAGTATCAGGCGACGTTGCCTAGTTAGCGGTGAAACTTTAGGTTTATGATTTGCCCTTATAGTTATGGATACTTCCCTTATTTTTATGAAGCCAAAAAAAGCTGGCACCCAAAGGTGCCAGCTTTTTGCTATTTCTCCTGCAGCATCATTTCCCAAAGCTGCGGGGTGTCGTAGCCGAGACGCCAGGCGGCGACGCCGGCAAGATCATATTTGCGCGCAATAGCCAGGCGCTGCTTGACCGTGTCGTTGTCTTCCAGCCAGAACACGTGCTTTTTGCCGTCTTCGGTATAGTCGACCCGGTACTGCTTGAACTCGTTGTCCCACGTTTTAACGGCTTTCTTAGCCGTGATGAGCGCGGGGATGTCCTTGAGCAGGATCGCCTTGTTCTCTACAGGCTTGCCTGCGGCATCCAGGGTCCAGTCACGTACATAGTAAGGGATGCCCATGATCAGCTTGTCGCGAGGAATCCCGTAGCTCAGGAATTCGATCACGCCCTGCTCGGCCCAAGGAAGACCGGATACGGAGCCCGGCTCCGTGCTGCCTTTCCAGTACTGGTCATAGGCCATGATGGCGATGTAATCCACGTACGCAGCGAGCTTCTCATGGTCATACGCGGTTTTTTCGTTCCATTTGATGCTTCCGCGCGGCAGATCGACCGAAACGCTCAATTTTTTCGCGTGAGCGGCATCCGCAAACTGCTTCACAAAGGCGGTGTAACCCGCCCTGTCTTTGGCGTTCAGGCTCTCAAAGTCGAGATTGAGCCCGTCTACTTTCAAGGCGGTGGCTTTATCGACGATCTGGCGGATGAAGGCCGTCTGAGCGGCGGGATTCGCCAGGAAAGCCGAGGTCATTTCCGCATTAAATTGATTGTTAATCAGGGGATACACGGTAAATCCCTGTTTTTTGAGCCAGTCGACCGTAGCCGCTTCGGATTTGTCGTCGACCTTGCCGCTCGCATCCGCAAGCTGGAAGTAGGTAGGCGATACGACATCAAGGCCGACGGTGCCGGATGCTTGCGCTTGGATGGTCGAGGCGGCGGAAGAGCCCGTCCAGCCCCAGTACTGCATTTTGCGCAGATTATCCCAAATGACATTGCGGTCCAGGGTGCGGATCGTGCTGTTCGAGTATTTGGATGCGTACTCCAGCGCCTGGGGAATGGTGTTAAAATCTCCGATCAGCGTATTGTTCTGCAAAACCTGATAATACGGATAATTGCTCCAGATAATTTTGCCGTTGTATGAGATTTCGCTGTGTGCCCAGCGGGAAGCGTAGGCCGCTGCCGCATCCAGGGACTGGAATTCACTCAGAAAATTGTCGCTCTGGTACACTTTGTAGGAAGCCTCGTTCGTATGCACCACCGCATTGTCGGTCGTTCTGACGACTTTGGAGCCTCCCCATTTGAGAGATTCGTTAACGGCGTCTTCCAGATAAGCGAAGCTCCAGGCAGGCGCCGAATATGTATCCTGATAGACCCGGTAGACAGGCGTTCCGGAACGGAGGGAGCTTTTGTCGGCGGCACTGATATTGTCCCAGACCCACTTGTTCGTGCTCAGGTCAATGATATGGGCGTGCCTCCACTTACGGGCTTCGGCGGTCGCGTCGGCCAGCGTCGTGAAATCCCAAGATGCCTGCGTGCTGTCCCCTTGATAAACACGGTATCTGGGATAGTTGTTCCAAACCCAGCCGCCGCTCTGCAAATCCCTTACGCTCGCATGTCCCCAACGCTTAGCTTCGGCAACGGCCGCATCCAGGGTAGGAAACGTCCACTGAGGTTGTGTAAAATCATATTGAAACACCTGATAACGGGGAAAGTTGTTCCAAAGCCACTTGCGTGTGGAGATTTCTTCGACATGGGAATTTTTGAACTGCTTGGCGTAAGCCTCGGCCTGACTGTAGTCGGGGAGCTCCGTTACGATTTTGTTGTTCTGGTAAACCCTGTATTTCGTGGTTTTGTCCGCCGCCTGAGCCTGCAGGGGGGAGCAAAGACTGACGACGACGGCTCCTGTTAGTATCCAACGCACTGCTTTCATTTATCACGCCTCTTTCTATCAATCTTCCTATTATTTGACGTTCAAGCGTGCCGTTTAGTTGCGTTTTTGGGGATAAAAAAAGAAAAAGCCTCCCCGGCTTCTGCCGGAAAAGGCTTTTTCCAATCTCTTCGTCTACTCGTGGATATAAGCGACGATTTCATCTTCGAGATCGAGCTGGATCTGGTCGCGGAAAACGCGGAGCTGCTGCTGGCTCAGATACTGCATGATGGCCTCATAAATGTTAGCCTCGATTAGGATCTGATTGCGGCCTTCCGCAAATACTTCCGCCGAGAAACCGAGATCCTCGTCCCACATGAGAACGACCTCGACTTGGGAAGGGTGGAGCTGTTTGCGCTGCGCCATGTTGACGCATAACGCGTTCGTGATTTCCTGTTCGGTCAGTTTCATGTCAGGTTGTGCTTCTCCTTCAGCTTATCGGCTTTACGCTTGTCCATGAAGTAGACGACAATACGACGGATCACCATCACGATGAGCAGGATGGCAAGCATGTTGACCATGAATCCGAGTACGTTGCCGAGCATTCCCATGCCGCCGAACAATCCTCCGAAGAGCATGCCGGCCAGACCGCCGATCAGAAGGCCTTTCATCAGACCGCCGCTGAAAAATCCGCGTTTTTGAGTCGGAGCGGTAGACGTCGTTTTGGACGAATTGCTTGGTGTGGATTTGTTGACGCCTGTATCGTTGGATTTATTGGTTGTGGACGGTGTATACGATTTTTTGGTGGAGCTGTACGACTTCTTGGCCTCGACGGTTCCGGGCATAGTCACCGAAAATGTAAGCATACAGGCCATAACTAAAAGCAACCATTTCTTCAAAATAAATGTCCCCCTTAAATAATTATGCAAACGATGCTCGTCCGCAAACATGCTATACGTACGGAAGCGGGAGCCGGTTTCACTTTTTTATAAAAATTTTAGGGAGAGCCCAAAAATTCGACAATCGCTGATAATAATTATCATTATTGGTTACAATGGCTTTAGGCAAATAAAAAAGAGGCCCGACAGGCCTCTCTTTTCCGGTAAGCATCAGGACAATTTCGATTCGAACGTTTTGCAGTCGGTTTCTTCGGAATGACGGGCCTGATTGCCGTCGTGGTGGCTCACGACATAAATCGATTCTGCCTCGCATCTGTTTCCGTTCGACCAGTGCTTGCAGGAATTCACTTCACACAGAACATCTTTAGCCATGCTGATTCACCTCCCTTTTCCAGCTTTATTAGGGTGGGCGTATTCGGCATGGTTTTATACGTGTCCGGCCAAGAAAATTTAAAATTTTGCGTGCCGTCCGGCAAATTTTTATGGCGATGTTCCGGTCTCTGCGGATATCTGTCCGAAGCGGCGTTGGACGATGCCGCGTATTTTGGTTAACATGGAAATGAAAGCATGATGTCGGCGATAAACCGGGATGAGGGGAAGCTATATATGGAGCGTTATCCGCAGGAAGTAGTGGATTATTTGGTTCATTTTCACGGGGACCGTGATTTTTTTGAATGTCATGAAATTTTGGAAGAATATTGGAAAGAAAAACCGGATCATCCGTATGCGGATACTTTGGTCGGTTTGATCCAGGTGGCCGTCGGCCTTTACCATCAGCGGAGAGGAAACAAGGCGGGAGCCGTGAAAATGCTGGGCAGTTCTCTTTCTTATCTGAACGAGGAGCATTTGAAAGGTCTCGGCCTGGCCGGAGAAGAACTGGTTGCCCGGGTGCGGCAAAGAGTGCGGGAAACGGAGCTTGACGCCGTACCGTATGCGGATCTGGATCTCCCGGTGGAAGATCCCCTTCTGCTCGAAGCGTGCAAGGGGCAGTGCGCACGGCTTGGATTCGCCTGGGGAGCGGTGAGCGACGGAAGCAACCCGATGCTGATCGACCGCCACAAGCTGCGGGACCGCAGCGATGTCGTGGAGGAAAGAGCGCGCCAGCTGGAAGCCAGGAAGCTGCGGCGGAAGGGAGGCGGGACGCTGTGAAGGACACAATCGCGGTCATCGACGATGAGCCGTACATTGCCGAAGTGGCCCGCCTCTATCTGGAGCATGCCGGTTACCGGCCGCTGCTGGCGGATCACGCGTCGGAGGTGCTCCCTCTGCTGCGCGAGCACAAGCCGTCGCTCGTGATTCTCGACGTGATGCTGCCGGACGGGTCCGGCTTCGACGTGTGCCGCTCGATCCGCGCCATGAGCAAGCCGCTCTGCGACGTGCCGGTGATTATGCTCACCGCGCGCGGCGAGGCGTTCGACAAGCTGGAGGGCTTCAATGTCGGAGCGGACGACTATATCGTGAAGCCCTTTGATCCGAGCGAGCTGATCGCGCGGGTCAAAGCGGTTCTGCGGCGCAGCAAGCCGGAAGAAGCGGCCGCCGTGCCGGCCGATCCGTCGCTGCCCCAGCCGATCCGCATCGGCACCCTGACCATCGACTTTGCCCGTTACCGGGTCGAGCTGGAGGGCAACCGGGTCGATTTGACGCCGAAGGAGACGGAGCTTCTTTATTTCCTCGCCTGCAGGGCGGGAAGGGTGTTTTCCCGGGACGATCTGCTCGCCGGCGTCTGGGCGTTCGATTTTCCGGGCGGTACGAGAACGGTGGATGCCCACGTCAAAAATTTGCGCAAAAAGCTGGGCAGCCGTCCCGAATGGCGGATCGAAACGCTCTGGGGAATCGGCTATTCGTTCGAGGTGACGGCGCATGAGAAGGACTGAGCGCCTTCTGGAGTTTTGGCGGGGACGGTTCGGCAGTTTGTATTTGCGGGTTTTTCTTCTGTTCCTCGCCGTATGCGTACTGTTTTTCGTAGGACTGGCCCTGTTCTGGAACATGTATTTCCAAAATTTCTTTTACAAAGACAAGCAGGAATTTTTGAAAAAAGGGTATGTAGAGGTAACGAAGCTGCTGGCTCCTTTCCAGGAAGGAACCCTGTCCACCCGGGAGCTGCGGATGGCGACACGGATCGTCGCGCGCGGAGTGAACGGGCGTATTTTTCTCGTGGACGGCAAGGGAGTTATTCTGAACGGGTCCACCGAATACGAGACCTTCAAGCTGCCGCCGACTCTGGAAAAATCGCTGGGAAGCGGGCTCGAAGGCAAATCCGGTTTCCTCTTCGACCAGCCGCCGGGCGCGAGGCATCCGGGCGACAAGCGGCCGATGGACACGCTCTTGACATACTACGCGCCGGCCCAGATCGGAGGCGAAACGATCGTCGTCTTCCTGCAGGTGCCCGTGGCCGAAATACGCCAGACGATCTCGGTCATCCGGCTGATCATCCTGCTGCCGCTCCTGTTCTCGCTGCTGGCCGTCGGACTGCTGCTTTATTTCATCTCGCGCCGGATGACGGCCCCCCTGAAGCAGATGAACGAGCTCGCCTCGGCCATCGAGCAGGGAGACTTGTCCCTGCGCGTTCCCGTCACCTCGAAGGACGAGGTAGGCGAGCTGGCGGAGAGCTTCAACCGCGTTGTCGACCGGCTCCAGGAGTGGGAAGGCACGCGCCAGGAATTTCTCGCGCAGGTGTCCCACGAGCTCCGCTCCCCGCTGACCTCGCTCAGAGGGCTCATCTCCGCCATGCGGGACGGGATTATCGAGCCGGACAAGTACGGCCACTACTTCCGGATCTGCGAGTCGGAAGTCCGCCGTCTGGAGCGGCTCGTGCAGGAGCTGCTCGATCTGGCCCGCATCCAGAACGGAGCCGGACTGCGCGAGCTGCGGCCGGTGGACATGGCGGCGCAGACCGGGGAAGTGCTGGACGTGATGCGGGAGATTTTCGCCCGCAAGCGGCTGGAGCTTGCCGAGGAGGTCGACGTGCCGGCCGGTGAGAGGCTTTTCGCCCGCCTGGATGCCGACCGCTACGCGCAAATTGTGCACAATTTGCTGTACAATGCGGTGCAATTTACGCCTGAAGGCGGGACGGTCAAGGTCCGGCTGGAGCGGAAAGCGGACAAAGCGGTTCTCACCGTGAGCGATACGGGAATCGGGATGACGGCGGAAGAAACCCAGCGCATCTGGGAGAAATTCCACAAAGTCGACCGGACCCGCGGCGGAACGACGGAAGGCGTCGGACTCGGCCTGACGATTGTGAAGCATCTGATCGAGGCGATGAACGGCCGCATTACGGTACAGAGCCGGCCCGAGGAAGGCACCTCTTTTTACGTGGAGTTTCCATGTGTAAGCGGCAGCGGCGGGTATCCGGGTGGAAAGACGGATGCCGGTTCCTCTACTGGATGATTTTCACATTCCTTTTACAAATCGAGCATCTTTTCATCAAAGGCATTTCTTATCCTGTTCATAGGGACAGGTTGGATGCCGGCAAGCGCCTGAACGGCGTCAAACCGATCCTGCCCTTAAGGGCGGGATTTTTGCGTTGAAGGAGGGGGCCATGGATTTTCGCCGGAAGCTGTATTCGGGCTGGATAGGGGCGGCTTGCCTGCTGCCTCTTGCGTTTACGTTTGCGATTGCGGGGAATGGGCCTTCTCCTGCGGGGTTGCCGGAACCCGATACTTTCGCGTTATCCGCTTTGAAGCCGGATGACGCGGCAGGCGGGACTGCCGCCTATCAAGGCGGGGATCTTTATGAGAATACGGAGCCTGCCGTACAGACGAGCAGGGAACGCCTTCTCGTCTTGTTTTGCGCCACACTGCTCGAAGTCGGCAAAGAACCGGACTTTTCACTCACCCCATCGCAAGCGGAACAGCTTGCCGGCATCGTTCGGCGCAGTATCGGCCAAGGTGAAATGACGCAGGAGGAGAGTGAGGAAGCCAAGCACCTGCTCACGGGGAGGCAGCGGGACAGGTTCGAGAAGATTTTTGCGGACGACGCCAAACGAAGTTTGCAGAGACGCGCCCTCGAAACCGGAAGAAACCGGGAGCATTGCGGCGAGACCGCTCCCGATTTTTACGAAGGCGTTTCGGACGGAGAAAAAGAGCCGGCCGGCGGATCTCCGGCTGACCGGCAACTGGACTGCGGCCCGGTCCGGAACGAGCCGGAACTAAGCCTGGAGCAGCAGACACTGCAAATGCTTAACGCTCTAAAAACAGCGACCATAACAGGGAGGGACAAATAAGCGATGAAATGGTCAGGTAAACTAATCGGAATAAGCTTGGCCGGCGTTCTGCTGGTCGGAGCCGGAGGCTATTTTGCGTTCGGAGCCGTTAAAAAACCGATGGCGGGTGCCGCCGCTCAAGAGGTCACGGTTGCCGTCAAAAAAGGCGATATCCGTTCTACCGTATCAGGGACAGCCCAATTCGAACCGAAGGAAAAACAGACGATTGTCTCTCCTGCGGACGCCACGATTAAAGCGATGCACCTTACGCGGAATCAGCCCGTTAAAGCTGGAGAAGTCCTTGTGGAGCTGAGCAGCCCCACACTGGAAAATAATTTAGAAAAAGCGCTGATGACCCAGGCGGACATCGAAAAGCAGATCGCCGAGCTGCGGCAGCAGCAGGCCAACATGGGAGCTTCGGCACCAATCGGCGGTCAGCTTGTGCTGACTCCCAACATTGAAATCGGTTCAAGCGTCAATAAAAATACAAAGATCGCGACGGTTAACGATACGGCCAATCTGCTGGCGACTGCGCTTTTTCCTTACGAAGAAGCTTTGCAGCTGCGCAGTGGAGAAGAAATCGATCTGGCTGTCGACGGATTTTCGCTAACCAAAACAGGCCGGGTAGACACCGTAAACAAAACGGCCAAGTCCGACGGAAAGGGTGGAAAAGCGCTTGAAGTGCAGATCCGCATTCAAAACGACGGCACGCTTGATGCCGGGCTTAAAGTGAAAGCATCCGCACGGATCGGCAGCGTACCGGTGGAAGCGGCGGCTGAAAGCACACTGGAATACGCCAAAACGGCTGCGGTCGTTGCGGGTGTGCAGGGCACCGTCTCTTCGCTTCCGAACAAGTCGGGGAGCGCCGTGAAAGCGGGAGACAGCGTGGCGGTACTGGAGAACGATACGATCCAGAGCGACATTTCCGACAAGGAAGCAGCGCTGGAGCAGCAGAAGCTGGCCGTGCAGGAAGCGAGGGACAAAGTGGCCGATCTGGTGGTGAAGGCGCCTTTTGACGGCGTGTTCTCGACCGATTTTGTCAATACGAAGGAAAACATCCTGGCAAGCCTGACACCGGGGGCCAAGGTGAAAAACGCCTTTGAATTCGGTGCCGTGGCAAACATGGACATGATGCAGCTGCCGGTCCAGGTGGACGAGCTCGACCTCAATGCGATCAAAACCGGTATGAAGGCGGAAGTGTCGGTCGATTCGCTGCAGGGGAAAAAATTCGAAGGCGAAGTGACGCAAATCTCCAGCATGGGAACGACGACCAACGGGGTGACGTTCTATGACGTGATTCTGGCGGTCAAAAATACAAACGAACTGAAATACGGCATGACGGCGACCGCGAACATTTTGATCGAAAATAAAACGGGTGTCCTGTATGTGTCCCCGGAAGCTCTTCAGGCACGGCAGGGCAAACGGTATGTCATCCTCAAAAAAGCGGACGGCACGCTGGAACCGCAGCACGAAGTGAAGATCGGCATCCGCAGTACGACCCAAGTGGAGATCACCGAAGGATTGAAAGAAGGCGACACGGTCGTGGTACCGCAGAAAACCCAACAGACCAAAATGAGCCAGCAGGAGATAGACCGGCTGAGGCAGCAGTATCAAGGCGGCCAGGGAGGCCAGGGGGGCGCAGGCTTCCAAGGCGGGGGCGGAGGCGGATTCCCCGCAGGCGGTCAAGGAGGTCCGGGCGGTTCAGGCGCGGGAGGCCAGCGTGCAAACCAGACGAGATAAGGCAGGTCGGTCAAGGAGGTAATTGGCATGAATATGATTGAACTTCAAGGCATTACGAAAGTATATCGCCAAGGCGCCCAGGAGCTGACGATTCTGAAAGAGCTGGACTTGTCTGTCGCCGCCGGAGAATTTGTGGCCATCGTAGGCCCGAGCGGTTCCGGGAAATCCACGCTGATGAATACATTGGGGCTCCTGGACGTCCCGACGACCGGCAGCTACTTTCTCGACGGTGTCCAGACCGAGCGCTTATCGGACAATCAGCTGTCGGAACTACGCAACCGCAAGATCGGATTTATTTTTCAGCAGTTTAACCTGCTTCCCCGGCTGTCCGCTCTCGAAAACGTGGAGCTGCCGATGATCTACGCGGGACTTCCCGCCAAGCAGCGGGCGGAGAAAGCGAGATCTGTGCTGGAGAAGCTCGGCATGAAAGGGCGGGAGCACCACAAGCCCAGCGAGCTGTCGGGAGGCCAGCAGCAGCGCGTGGCCATAGCACGTTCCCTTACCTTGTCGCCGCCCCTGCTGCTGGCCGACGAGCCGACGGGCGCGCTGGATACGCGGACCGGGCAGGAAGTGCTGGAGCTCATTCTGGAACTGAACGGGCTGGGACACACCATCGTGCTGATCACGCACGATCTGCATATCGCGGATTGCGCGAAGCGCGTCGTGTCCATCCGGGACGGTGAAATCGTAGGAGACCGGCTGAGCCTGCCGCAGGCGGCACAGGGGGTGCCCTCATGAAATTCAACGAACTGATCCGGATGGCGATGAAAACGGTGACCGGGAGCCCGCTCCGGACATTTCTTACGATGCTGGGCGTGATCATCGGCGTCTGTTCCGTCATCGCGCTCGTAGCGCTGGGCAACGGAACGACCGACAAGATCAAAGCCCAGTATGAGAACCTGGGCACGAATCTGCTCGTCGTGAACGTGAACGGCATGGGCCGCGCCACCCAGCTCGATTACAACGAGCTGATGCAGTTCGAGGGCTTCCCCGAAATCAGCGCGATCGCGCCGACGATGGCCAAGAACGGAGCCCATATCAAAGCGGACCGCACGCAGGATACGTCCAATGTGATCGGGACGAACGACCGTTATCAGAATATCGTCAAGGCCGATTTGGCTTCGGGGCGTTTTCTAAGCCCGTCGGATCTTGAGTTCCGGAATAAAGTGGCCGTAATCGGCAGCGAGACCGCCAAAACGTATTTCGGAACGCTCGATCCGGTGGGAGAGACGATCCGCATCGAAGGCATTCCTTTTACCGTGATCGGGCTGCTGAAAGAAAAAGGCTCCAATATCGGCGGCACCTCCGTAGACAGCTCCATTCTCGTACCGCTGGAGACGGCGCGGCGCCAATTCCAGCTCGGAACGATCCGCACGACCTACATCGAAGCCCCGACACGTGAAGATATTTACAAAGCACAGAACACCATGAAGTCATATCTGACTTACAAATTCAAATCCGATACCGGATTTACTCTGATTAATCAGGATGAGCTGCTCGCCGCGAGCACGAAAGCGACCGATACGCTTACCAAGCAGCTTGTCAGCGTAGCCGCGATTTCTCTGCTTGTAGGGGGCATCGGCATCATGAACATCATGCTGGTCACCGTAAGCGAGAGGACACGCGAAATCGGAATCCGCAAATCGATCGGCGCCAAACGCCGGAGCATTCTGCTGCAATTTCTCGTAGAGGCGACCGTCATCAGCGGTCTTGGAGGCTTGTTCGGTCTTCTGCTCGGCATCGGCATCGTGTACGGCTGGCCGCTCTTTTCCAAAGAGCAGAGCCTGCGCCTGTCGCTGGACGTCTGCGTATATGCGTTCGCGTTCTCCGTACTGGTCGGCGTCGTATTCGGCCTTTATCCGGCCAATAAAGCTTCCAAGCTGCATCCGATCGACGCGCTGCGCTCCGATTAACTCAGCCCCAAATCATCTCAGGAGGTAACGAAGTGGAAAAAGACAAATGCAACAAGCTTCCGAAGCTGCTCGTCACGCTTACGGCCGCCGTCGCCATCTCATCCGCCGGCTGGTCCGGTTCTTTTACCGGTACGGTTTCCGCAGGGGCGGCAGGGATATTCGTATCGCCGAACGTTTACTTTACCGTAGAAGACGTATCCTTAGCCAAGGGAACGGGGAAAAGCTCCCTGCACTTCACGCTGGTGCTGCACAACGAAGGAAGCGGCACCGCTGATCTTAACGCGTTTGCGGTAAGCGTGAACGCTCCTGACGGAAGTAAATATACACCGAAGCTCAGCGGCACATCCTCCGCCCGGGTTTGGCCGGCTTCGACGGGACGCTACCTTTATTCGGCCGACGTTTCCTCGCAGGCTTCGCTTGAGAGCTTGAAGCTTTCGCTGAACCGCTGGGCTTCGGACGGAATCTCGAAGGGGGCGGGCATAGGCAGCCTGCCGCTTGCGGCGGCCGCGGCGCCTTCCTCCGGTAAGCCTGTTCGCGTCCAGCTTAACGAAGCGGACGCGTCGCTGCCCGAGGATGCCGCAGTGACAATTGTCGCGAAGGATTCCATCCGCTGGAACCGCGACAGCGGTCAGGAGCTGTACACCCATTTGACGGTTGTCAATCAGGGCACGACAGCTTTCAAATGGAACGACAACGTCCTGCTGTCCGTGCAGGACGCCAAGGGCCGCACTTACGCGGCTGCCGTCGTGAGCGGAGGGGATGCCCTGCTGGAGCCGCAGGAGCCGGCTACCCTGACAGTGAAAACGTCCGGAGCGGGCAGCCAGTCGTCCGGAACGGGTCTGAAACTCGTGCTTGGCGCGAAAAACAGCGGGGGCACCTTCACGATCGGAACCGTTCCGCTGCCCGAGCGAACCGCTGCCGCCGGCGTAGGGGACGCTATCCCCTACATAAACGGGGACGGACTTGAGCTGACGTACCGGAGCGCGGTGGTCAACGCCAAAACAGACGGAACGACCGTGCAGACCGTGGTCGAATTCCGGAATACGAGCAAAGAACACGTTCCGCTTCCGGATTTGTCCGCCGTATACCAGTTCGGCAGCCGGGCGACCGTTGACGGCGTGATCGACGCAAAGCCGTCCTCGGCTTTCCTCGCCCCGGACGAGGCGGCCTCATACCGCTACACCGCGTCCCTGCCGGGGGGCGTCTCCAAAGACGCGATCGAGCTGCTGCTGCTCGCGAAGGAGACGGAGGCCGGGAGCGCCGCCGGATCAACCGGCTCGGCCGATGCGGCCGGCACGTCCGGCATGTCCGCCGCGGACGCGAAGGCGTCCGCTTCGACCGCCGGAACGTCCGCGGGCGGCGGAACCACGTCCGCGGGCAAAGCCGCCGCTTCGGGGGGCTCTTCCACCGCCGCCGGAGTGTCGCCGGCCTCCGACAAGACGGCGGCTGGATACGTGCCCGCGGCCGCACTCTCCCTCGCCAAGGCGGATTCCGGCAAGGGCGGTGACTATGCGGCCGCCCAGCCGTACACCCTTGGCGGGAAGCTGCCGCTTCCGGGCGGGGCCTTGGAAGCGGGGCTCGGCGTTTCGCTTGTGGAATTCCACAAGCACGAGAACGAAGAGTTCGGCTATCAGACCGCCGTCGCCAAGTACAAGTTCACGAACACATCCGTCAAGACGCTGGATTTGCCGCAGCTCGGCATGGAACTGACCACGCCGGACGGGCTCGTCTATGCGGGCACGCGCCAGTCGTCGGCAGCCGCAAGAATTCTTCCGGGCACCGCCGCGGTGGTGAGCTACTCCTATATGATCCCGCCGTCGGACAAGTCGGAAACGCTTGCCATGACGGTCACCGACGCCGACAAAATGTCGCTCGGTTCCTACAAGGTCGCCTTCCAGGCGGAGGCGGAGAGCGGGCCGGTGTCGTTCTATCCGTTCGAGGTTGCGTTTAACGATTCCACGGTCGGCTGGACTTACAGCACGAAGACCGATGCCCAGTACACCTACAAGCTGATTCTGGACATGACGATTACGCGCAAAGAGCAGGTGATCGTCGATTCGAACTTCTCCAAAATGGAAATCGAACTGCTTGATCCCGACAATCGCTCTCTGGCCAGTCAGACGGTTCCGTTCCTGGGTACCGGCCGCCTCGTATCCGGGAAGCAGACGTTCTTCTTCAACGATGTCAAATCGGAGCAGTTCAGCTCCGGAGCCCATTTTAATATCTATGAAGTGATTGAAACTCCGAACGGTCCCGTGAGACGCCTGATCAAAACAATTCAGGGCTGACTGCCGCAGCCGAAATCACGATAAAACGCCGCCGGGGAGCGGCGTTTTTTTAAGAAAAAACTTCATGGCGTAATAAAATAATGACTTTCTCCTATTGTAAATTTTTGAGAAAAAATTTTTCGTTGTAAAATTCCGCTTCCTTTACTAGCATAGAGGGGACGCGTTAATCCGGAGAAACAGGGATAAGAACGCTTAACCAGCATACGATCGGGCGTTAGGACCGGAAAGAACCCGCCCTGTCGATAGAGGAGTGAGTCGGAGTTGAAACGTTTTGCACAAGCATCCTACGTGATGTATTTTCTGGCGGGACTGGTCATCACCACGATCGGTTCCGTTTTACCGCAAATTTTAAAGCACTATGATGTTACATACACGATGGGAGGCCAGCTTGTTTTCTGGGGCTCTATCGGGTTTCTCGTGGGAGTGCCGGTTGCGACTCTATTATTAAACCGTTATAGCGAAAAGCAGATTTTGGCGCTGGCTTGTCTGATTATTGCCGGCTCCCAGTTTATGATGTGGTCGCTGCCGCCGTTTTCGACTCTACTGGTTACCAACTTTATGAACTGTCTCGGAACGGCTGCCGTCGAAACGATTGTGGCGACGCTCATGATGGAGGTTTTTGTGGGGCGCCGGGCGGTTGTGATGAGCTACCTTGAAGTCTCGTTCGGCCTGGGGGCTCTGCTGATGCCCGTCATCTCCAGCCTGCTGATCTCGATGGATTTGTGGAGATACTCGTTCGTGGTTACGGGAGTCATGGCTCTTGCAATGACGGGCGTGTGGGTGTTTATTACCTACTCCAAAACGGATCTCGACGATAACGCCGCAAAAGATGCGAGCAACATGGCGCCGCCCGAAAACATGTCGGCCCGTGTAAAATGGCTGCTGCTCGTTTTCTTCGGATTTATGATTTTTATGTACTGTGGCATCGAAGGAAGCATGAACAACTTCTTGTCTTCCATCTTTATCTCGTACCTGGATGCGGCACCTTTCCTTGCGGCACTAAGCGTCGGTCTGTTCTGGGGAGCGATGGTCCTGGGACGTCTCGCAACGGGCTGGATTATCCGGAAAGTCACTTACAGCCGGTTTCTGTTTATCAGTATGGCAAGCAGCCTGCTCGTGCTGGCCGCCTTCATCGTGCTGCAAAACATCTGGACGGGGTATGTCCTGATTGTTGCGCTTGGCTTGCTGCTGTCCGGCGTGTATTCGATTACGATGGTGTACGCCAACCATACGTTTCCGGGTCTCGCCAGGCTCGTGACAAGTCTGATTACCGGACTGGCGGGTCTTGGGGGAGCCGTTTTTCCGGCATTGATCGGATACGTCATGGACCATGCGGGCACTTCCCGGGCGCTCTGGATGACGGTCGGCTTCGCCGTTTTCTATCTGCTCGGTCTTGCTGTGGTCGAGGCGGTCTACAAAAAAACGCGCAGACCGGACCAATCCGCGCAGGCTTCCTGATGCGGCAGATCCGGCGGCTGACGACCGCCTACAGTCAATAAAAAAACCGCCTTCGGGCGGGCGCAATGCGTTTGCAGCGCCTGCCGCCGAAAGGCGGTTTTTTTGTATGTAAAACAGTCGGCTGAGTAACGTTCCGGAAAATTAAATGAACGGATACTCTTCGGGGTTCGTTTTTATGGGAGTAGCGTCGTATCCTTCCGTAAGCAGGTCGAGTTTACCCGTCTGCGGGTTCATGACCAGGCCGTGTACCGGAAGATTTTTCGGCAGGAGCGGGTGATTGCGGATAATGTTCACGCTTCCGACGACCGCTTCGTCGATATGCTCGAAGCCCGTCAGCCACTTGTCGAGGTTGATACCGGAGTTATGCAGGGTGTCCAGCACTTCTTCCTGCACGCCGCGATCCCGCGCCTTGCTCAGGACCTTCTCGGAGTTCAGGCCGGTCATACCGCAGTCGCGGTGTCCGATTACGAGAACTTCATCGGCGTCCAGCTCGTATACGGCCACAATAATGCTCCGCATAATACTTCCGAAAGGGTGGGAGACGAGTGCGCCGGCATTTTTAATAATCTTGGAATCGCCGTTGCGCAGGTTCATCGCCTTGGGAAGCAGTTCCACCAGACGGGTATCCATACAGGTCAGAATAACCATCCGTTTATCGGGAAACTTCGTAGTCAAATACTGTTCGTACTCTTTGGACTCCACAAAAGATTCATTGTAATTGAGAATTTCGGATATCAAGCTCATGCATAATCCTCCGCTTCTATTGTATGGTTTCTTTTTTATGGCAAAGACCGCCTGAAGGCCGCCTTGTGCTAGTTCACGCAGTTGACCAGTCTCATGGCCGGATTGTAGGTCTGCTGGCTGCTTTTCAGGACATAGGTTCCCCGCTGGGGCATGTAGTCGACCGACAGATTTTCCTCGAAGAAAACTTCTTTGCGAGGATCGTACTGCACAGTGAACGCATTGCTGCGCGCGTCTACGTCGCCTTCGGTGTGAGCGGCCTGGATTTGAAGAGCCGCTACCCCGGCCAGCGCGCATCCGCAGCCTTCCGTATCGTAAAACAGCCTGAGGATCGCGTCCTGGGGCAGGCGGTTCGCAAGGGCTTCGACGGCCGCTTCGCTAAAGTGAATATACATTCGTAAGCTCCCTCCTTTTTATCAATTGTATCACAAACGGAAGAATTTGATTATCTCCCGCGTAGAAAGTATGATGACATTATACCTGTTTAGTGAAAGGAGAATCCACCATGAGCCAGACAGACTATCAGGGCAAACTGGATGAATTCCGCAAATACATACGTAAAATAAAACATTATGAAGAAGCAGTCGGCCTCATTTATTGGGACTTGCGCACCGGCGCTCCCAAGAAGGGGGTGTCCGAGCGTTCCGAAGTACTCGGCGAGCTGTCCACCGAAGCGTTCCGGCTGTCGGTATCCGACCAGATGGGCGAATACCTGGATTTTCTCTCCGATACGGCACGCATCGAGGAGCTGGACGAAACGAACCGCCGCATCGTTCAGGAAGCGAAGAAGGAATTTGACCGCAGCAAAAAGATTCCGCCCGAGAAATACCAGGAATACGTCGTCCTGACCTCCAAAGCGGAAAGCGTCTGGGAAGAGGCGAAAGAGAAGAACGATTTCGCCATGTTCCAGCCTTATCTGGAACAAATTGTGGAGACGAATCTGGAGTTCGTCGAGCTGTGGGGCTACAAAGGGCATAAGTACGACACCCTTCTCGATATGTACGAGCCGGGCATGACCGTCGAGAAGCTGGACGAAGTGTTCGGAGCTCTCCGCAGCGAAGTGGTGCCTCTTCTGGCCGATATCAAGAAGGCACCGCAGCCGGACCGCTCGTTCCTGCGCCAGACGTTCGACAAGGAGAAGCAGAAGCATTTCTCCCTGTTCATCTTAAAAGAACTGGGCTACGACTTCGAAGCGGGACGCCTGGATGAAACCGTTCATCCGTTCGCGACCGGTCTGAGCCCGGGCGACGTCCGGATTACGACCCGCTACCTGCCCGAAGACGCGACGAGCGCGCTTTTCGGTACGATTCACGAGTGCGGTCATGCGCTCTACGAGCAGAACATTTCCGAAGACTTGATCGGCACGAATCTCTGCACCGGAACATCGATGGGCATTCACGAGTCACAATCCCGTTTCTGGGAGAATATGGTAGGTAGAAGCCGCGAGTTCTGGTCCCGCTATTACGCCGACCTGCAGCGCACCTTCCCCGGACAGTTCGATAACGTGAGCGAAGACGCGTTCTACCGGGCGATTAACCATACCGAGCCTTCTCTGATCCGGATCGAAGCGGATGAGCTTACTTACAATCTCCACATCATGATCCGCTACGAGCTTGAAAAAGCGCTGTTCAGCGGCGAGCTCAAAGTCGCCGACCTGCCTCAAGCCTGGAACGCGAAATACCGCGAGTACCTGGGCATCGAGGCGGACACGAACGCGGAAGGCGTGCTTCAGGATGTGCACTGGGCAGGCGGCTCCTTCGGGTACTTCCCGTCCTACGCGCTCGGAAACATGTACGCCGCGCAGTTCACCAACACGCTGCGCAAAGAGATTCCGGCGTTTGACGAGCTGCTTGCCAAAGGCGATTTCGCACCGATCAAGCAGTTCCTGGTCGAGCACATTTACCGCTACGGAAAATCCCAGACGCCTAACGAGATCGTCCGCCGCGTGACGGGCGAGGACCTCAATCCGCAGTATCTGGTGGATTACCTCAAGGACAAATATAAGCCGCTCTACGGCTTAAGCTGATAGAAGTTGTAAAAACGCCCCGGATGACGTTGGCCGCTTCGGCCAACGCCTTTCGGGGCGTTTTTTTGTGCCTAAAGCCCTCCGGCCGTTAACCCGCCCGCCTGCTTGTGCATATGCTGATAGCAATTAAGAAGAATGGAGGAGACGCCCATGCAACGCAGGTCCATCGTCTTCCTCCTGCTGTCGGTGCTGTTGGCGGGGTTGATTCTGCCGGGCTGCTCGAAACAGGAAGAAGTCAGCAAAATCCGTATCGGTGAAGTGACGAGATCGATCTTTTACGCGCCTCAATATGTCGCGCTTTCGCAAGGCTTTTTCAAGGATGAGGGGCTGGAGGTAGACTTGACGACTACGGCGGGAGGGGACAAAACGATGACAGCGCTGCTCTCCGGCGGCATCGACGTGGCGCTGGTCGGATCGGAAACGTCGATCTACGTGCACCAGCAGGGAAGCGGAGATCCCGTCATCAACTTTGCCCAGCTTACGCAGACGGACGGCACCTTTCTCGTATCGCGTACGAAACCGGCGGGAAATTTCGATTGGAACGGGCTTAAAGGAACAACGTTCCTCGGTCAGCGCAAGGGCGGAATGCCGCAAATGGCCGGCGAGTTTGCGCTGCGCAAGCACGGCATCGAGCCCCATAACGATTTGAACCTGATTCAGAATGTCGATTTTGCGAACATCGCATCCGCTTTTTCGTCCGGTACCGGAGAGTATGTCCAGCTTTTCGAGCCCCAGGCTTCCGTATTCGAGAAAGAGGGAAGAGGTTACGTCCTCGCCTCGTTCGGAGTCGAAAGCGGCAAGCTGCCGTACACCGTCTATATGGCGAAACAAAGTTTTATCAAGAAAAACCCGAACGCGGTTCAGAAGTTTACGAATGCCGTACAGCGGGCCCAGAATTGGATGCAGACGAAAAGCGTCAATGAAATCGCGGCCGCGGTCCTGCCTTATTTTGAGGATACCGATCCGGAAATCGTCAAGAGCGTGGTCAAACGGTATAAAGACCAGAATACTTATGCCGGGGACCCCATTATCGACGAGGCGGAATGGAACAACCTCCAGGACGTTATGACCCAGGCGGGTGAGCTGAAAACGAAGGCCGACTGGAGCAAGCTGGTGGACAACAGTTTTGCCGAGAAGGCCAAGGTGAATGTGAAGTGAGCAGGCAGGGCTTGCTCACCGGCACGGCTGCCCGTTCAGGCTGCGGGGCCTTTCTCGTGCAAGCGGATAAGGAGGGATGCGATCATGGCTACAGCGGCTACGGTTCAAGTTAGCGGCATGACGCATGTATACGTGTCGGACGCCCAGGCGAATCCGGCCCTGGAAAACATCGAACTGACCGTCCGTCCCGGCGAATTCGTCAGCCTGATCGGTCCGAGCGGATGCGGCAAAACGACGCTTTTGTCCGTTATCGCCGGATTGATCAGGCCGACCCGGGGGCAGGTGCTGATTAACGGCCGGGAAATGGATGCGCCCACTTCCCGGGTGGGGTATATGCTCCAGCAGGATTACCTGTTTCCGTGGAGGACGATTTACGGCAATGCCGTTATCGGACTTGAGCTGCTGGGCAGGCTGAACAAGGAAACGGAGGCGTACGTTGACCATCTCCTGGAGGAGATGGGGCTGGCCGCCTACCGCGATTACCGGCCCGCCCAGTTATCGGGCGGAATGAGGCAGCGTGTCGCGCTCGTCCGGACGCTGGCCGCGGGGCCCGAGCTGCTGCTGCTGGATGAGCCGTTCTCCGCGCTCGATTATCAGACGAAGCTGCAGCTGGAGGATCTCGTCGTGCAGACGCTTCGTTCGCGAGGCAAAACGGCGCTGCTCGTTACGCACGACATTACGGAAGCCATCGCGATGAGCGACCGGATTATTTTGCTTGAACCGCATCCGGGGCGGATCCGGCGGGAAATCGCCGTTCCGGAACACATCCGGCAGACGCTGCCTTTCGAAGCGAGAGAAAAACCGGGCTTCCATGAGCTTTTCCACGAGATTTGGCAGGAATTCGAACGCATGGGCGGAAAGGGGACGGAAGCATGAGTCATGATCCGGCAGGTGGACCTGCACGACATAAAGAAGCCGGTTCCGGCCCGGCGGCGCGCGATTCGGATCATACGGGCGGCGGAACGCTTGCGGAAACGATCCATGCGGCCCATCTGGAAAGCAAACGCAAAACGGCGGTTCGCGTCCGCGTGACCCAACTGCTTATCCTGGCCGTCAGTTTGGGCTTGTGGGAAGCCGCGGGCCGGATGAAGTGGATCGATGTGCTTCTGTTCAGCTATCCGAGTAAAGTTTTCGTGCTCCTGGCTTCCAAAATCGCGGACGGCTCCATTTTTCCCCACACGGGATATACCGTCTATGAGACGGTGGTAGGCTTCGTGCTGGGTACGCTGTTCGGAACGGCGCTGGCGATGCTGCTCTGGTGGTCGCCCTTCCTGTCCCGCGTGCTCGATCCGTACATCGTCGTGCTGAACAGCATGCCGAAAGTGGCGCTGGGTCCGCTCTTTATCGTCGGCTTCGGTCCCGGAATGCTGTCCATTATCGCGACGACGCTGTCGGTGACGGTCATCATTACGACGCTTGTGGTGTACGGAAGCTTCAAGGAGGTCGACGACAATTACGTCAAAGTCGTCCGAATCTTCGGAGGAAGCCGGGGCGAGGTCTTCCGTAAAGTGATTCTTCCCGCGTCTTTTCCCACGATAGTGGCAACGTTGAAAGCGAACGTCGGCCTTGCCTGGGTCGGGGTCATCGTCGGAGAGTTCCTGGTTTCCAAAATGGGACTCGGGTATCTCATCGTGTACGGTTTCCAGGTGTTTAACTTCACCCTCGTAATCGCGAGCCTGGTCGTTATCGCAATCGTCGCGACCTTTATGTATCAGGCTGTCGTCTACCTGGAGAATAAACTGATGTCCCGGCGGTAAGCCTGATAGAAGCCTGAACTTCCGGACCCTGTGACCGGCAGACTTGAACTGAAGCGCCGAACATGGAATAATCGAAGCAGAAAATATCCACATGACGGAGCATACATCTATGAATATTCCTTTCATCGGCATTCGCGTCTTAAAAACGGCTTTGGCCGTCATCGTTTCGATTACCTTGGCCCAGTGGATCGGCTTAACCAGCCCCAATTCCGCAGGGCTTCTTGCCATTCTCGGCGTGCAGGTGACGAAGCGCCGCGGCATCAACAACGCGTTTCAGCGGATCGCGGCATCCATTCTGGCTGTACTTTTCGGCTCCGTGCTGTTCAGCCTGCTCGGCTTCCACGTGTGGGTGCTCAGCCTTTTCGTGCTCCTTGTGTTTCCGGTCCTCCACCGGATCAAGCTGAGCGACGGGGCCGTCACGGCGTCCGTAACCATGTTCCATCTATACAATGCGCAGTCGATCAGCGCGCCGCTTATTTTAAATGAAATCATCCTTCTTATCGTAGGACTCGGCACCGCGACACTGATCAACATTTCGTATATGCCCAAGGCGGACAAAGAAATCGAATTTTACCGGGCCAAAGTCGAAGGACTTTTCTCCGACGTCTTTCTGCATATCGCCGAGCATCTCCGGGATACGACGATCGTCTGGGGCGGCAAGGAGCTCCTGGAGCTGGACGAAGTGCTGCAAACGGGCACCGAGACCGCCAGCCGCTCGCTTGAGAACGCGCTGCTTTTCGGCACCCATGCCTATACGGACATACAGCTTTATTTTTACATGCGCAACGAGCAGTTCGAATCCATTCAGCGGATGGCGCTCTTGGTGTCCCATGTAAGCCGAGAACTGCCTCTCGGGGAAAGTCTCGCTTCCATTTTCGAAGAGCTGAGCAGGGACTGCAAGGTAGACTACTACACCGGACGTTCGGAGAAAAAGCTGGCCGCCCTGCAGGCGAACTTCAAGATGGAGACGCTGCCCCAGACGCTTTCCGAGTTTGAGGCGAGAGCGGCTCTCCAGCAGTTAACCCGGGAATTGAACCAGTATTTGAATATCGCCAAAAAACAAAAAAAACAGAAGCCCGCTTCCGCGCGCTCCTGATCCTATGGTTATTTTGGATGATTCCCCTGAGCCTCCTGAAGGCCCGGATTTTTATATCGTTGATTCGAATTTTAGGCCAGTTTCTCGATCGAAAGTGAGGCGCTTACGGTCGGAGTTCCTCCGCCGATTGCGTTTTGTAGAGTTAACGCGCCCGTATTATCTATCCGGTTTAAGGTCAATACTCCGCCGGCCGTTAATTGAACGAGTACCTGCCCGGTGTACGGATTGTTTCCGGCATTGGTTCCGTAGTTGCTGCACGGTACTAAAGCCGGAGGGACCGGGCCGGCCGCATCCGGGTCGAAGAACAAGCCGAAAGCGTTATTTCCGGGTGTAGGGAACACTTCGTAAGTTATTTTATAAAAGCCGCTCTCGTTTATGACAATGCTGGACGGAGGCGCGAATGTGACGGCTGTGGCGTTGATGACGAAGCCGTTAAAGGATACGGCCCCGCCTTGCCCTCCCGGTACGGCTGCCGCGGCTATCGTCTGCGCCTCTGTGCTGCACAAAAAGGCAAAGGATGAAATTCCGCCCGCGGGTCCCTGCGGTCCGGCAGGACCTTGGATTCCCTGAGGCCCGGTTAAGCCGGTAAGACCTTGAGGTCCTTGCGGGCCTTGGGGTCCCGTTAAACCTGGAAGTCCTTGCGGGCCTTGAGGTCCGGGAAGGGGCGTTACGTTTACGTTGGGCGGAGGACAGGATACTCTTACGATTTTCTTTTTAACGATAACGACTTTATTTTTTCTTTTCGGTTTACACACGATAACTGTTTTTTTGTGACATCTTTTTCTTTTTGGACAATTCATTTAAGATACCTCCTCGGAATGTTTAATACAAGATCATCCTATGACAGGTATCTCATGTACGAAAGGACGTTAACCTATTATTGGAAAAAGAGGTACATGCGGAGGGGCATTCGTCTAGTGTCTATCAATTAAGTCCAATCAAACTTTTATAGGGTACATAAAGTGATAGTGGACAATGAGATACCTTACTATTTAAGGCCCCTGTTCAGGGGCTTTTTTTTTTATTCAAAATGCGCTTAACCCGTATGTTGCCAGCCTCAAACCACGGCCGTATACGACAACAGGCATTATAACCATGGTGAAAGCGTTGAACTTTCTCAAATCTCTTATTTATGTTCATCCGTTCTTGGTGTATTTTCGTGAGTTTGTGAAAATAATCACTTTGTAGGACCGTAGGGAGTATGGGGGATTGGGTTTTTATCGATGACAGTCCGGGGCGGGCAGGAGCTCCTGGAGCTGGGTGAAATGCTTGAATGGGCACAGAGATCAGGAAAAGCAAACGACCGTGCCCCGGTATAAAACGGGGAAACGGCCGCAGCTTAATTAGACTATCATTTGTTTGTGTATACTTGACGGGCATGATCGCCAATAAAGGCTTAAAATAATTTTTTCCTTTTAAAGTACTGAAATAATCTTATGATAAAAATTATCGGCAGGATTATTGTCAATAAATATTTAACCAAGAGGAGCTTTTCAAACTCAAAGAAATAATAAAAGAAAGCTGCTGCAAATAGAAACGCTAACGTTAATAATTCATCTTTTTCATTAAGCATTAAAGAGCCGAAAGCAAGCCCAGTAAGAATAATGGGTAGAATGAAATTTCCGTACATATATAACAAGTAGGGTTCCGGATAAAAATTTTTGAAAACAAACAGAGAGAGAACTAACAAAAAAAGTGCCGAAAGACTAAAAAAGTACCAGCGTTTATTTTTCCTGTTATGCATGCTCCTTCTTCACACCTTTGTAGAAAATAAAAAAGTCTCTCATTATTTTATGTGAGTTTGGGAAGTGAGTAAATGGGAAAACGTCTTAATTCTGTATGATAAAATCGTTCAGAATCCGATGTGTGTAACGAAGACTGCCGGCTTTTTTCTTTTTGCCGGATTTGAGTCGTATGGTTCCAGGAACCGGATGATTATTTGATGGAGATTTAAAAGCAACTGCACAATATCGCCAGAGCAACACGACACGTTTAAGCCCGTGCACGAAACTGGACAAAAAGATAACCGGCTGCGTTCAACCGCAGCCGGTTTTTGAAGACAGACCCTAAACTGGCCCGCTTTCATCTAAATCGGTTTGTTTCCATTTAACTATTATAAGAAGACGCAGCTTGATTTAATGCGGATTTTACAAATTATCTTGATTGGATTGTGTCCGTTCAATCAACAATCGCCTATGTCCTGCATACACTTGTAATGAATGATTGCATGGAGGAGGTTGAAAGGATGTCAATAGATAGAAATTTGCAAAGCAGAGAGATCATCGTGAAAGCTGTCTGCGGCAAAGGACGCAAATTTTCGCACGTAAGTCATACCGTGACTCCGCCTCATGCTCCAACCAGTATCTTAGGCGCCTGGATTATCAACAATCAGTACGAAGCCGTCAAGTCTGGAGAGGGAGTCGAGGTCGTCGGTACTTACGATATCAACATCTGGTATTCGTATGATCGGAATACGAAAACCGATGTCGCGAAAGAAACGGTATCTTATGCGGAGGTAGTCGGCTTGTCGTATCTCGACAAGCGGCACAAGTCTGCCACGGCGGAAGTTTCTGCGGTCGCAACGCAGGAACCGAACTGTGTGGAAGCGAGCATCTCCGGAGGCGGGAACGTGCTGATCCGCGTAGAGCGCGAATTTCATGTGGAGCTGACGGCGGAAACGAAAGTGCACGTGATTGTGGATCCGAACGGCGGAGATTTCGAAGAGAAGCATGTAGACTTCGATCTCATCAGCGATGATGGAGATTTCGAAGATTTAAACCCCGATCTGCTGGAAGATGATTTAAGTTAAAGGATAATTCATCTTATGCACCGGAAGAAGCTGGGGCAGAGGGCGTTTGCCCTCTTTTTTGTTTCTCCGGATAAAAATGGGCAGCCGGGAGGAGGACGACTATGCAGCTCTTCGTGCTGTACTCCGGGCGGGATAATAAGCAGGCGGCTTCTGTCATTGGCCGGGAACTGGATCTTCTGAATATTCCGCATGGGGAAAAGCTCCCGGACAAAACGCCTGCAAGAATCGCGGCCTGGGGCAAACTAACTGCGGAGCAGGCGGGGGATTTAGCCGCCATGCCCCGGCGCACTCTGCTGCAGACTCCGGAAGCAGTCTCCCTGGCGGTGAGGGAAGAGGACGCAAGGATACAGCTTGCCGTACACGGCATCCGGACGATCCACGGTTCCCGGGGAGGTACGGAGGCCGAACGCCGCGGTCGCGGCATCCGCCGGGGCGGCGGAACTTATTCCTACGAATACCGCATTCCGGTTTTCCATATGGAAGCCCTCGCCGTCTACCGGCAGAAAAACAACCTGCTGCTTCTTCCAGGCTCGGCCGGAACAGAGCCGTCCGGCTTTCAGGAAGTGAGCCTGGAGCAGCAGACGTTTCACACCCAGCGCGCCGTCCGCGAGTCGGTCAAGGCGGTGTACGCTCTCGGTCTCGACTACGGCCTCGTGCATGTTGCGATCGAGCCGTCCGGCAGGACGCTCGTGCTGCGCGTGGATCCTGCGCCGGAGCCCGACCGGCCGCTCGCGGCGCTCTTCGCGCAAGCCATCGGGCGTTACGCCGTGCAGCTCTCGCAGGAGCTGGGGCGGACGGAGCCGGCGGTACTCGGGAGCGATCCCGAGTTTCTGCTCGTCAATCCGCGCGGCAAAGTCGTATCCGCCTCCAAGTACCTGGAGCGGGAAGGACAGGTCGGCTGCGACGCGATCGTGCTCAGCGGCCACCGCGTCATTCTGCCGCTGGCCGAGCTGCGGCCGCAGCCGAGCAGCGAGCCGGCGCAGCTGGCCGCCAATCTGCGCCGGACGATGCGTACGGCCGCCCGCAAGATCGGCGACGACAGCCTCGCCTGGATCGCCGGCGGCATGCCGCTGCCGGGCTTTCCGCTCGGCGGGCACGTTCATTTCAGCCGCTGCTGGCTGAATTCGCACCTGCTGCGCGCGCTGGATAACTACCTGGCGCTCCCTCTCATGATGATCGAGGGGGAGACGACGGCGCTGCGCCGCCCGCGCTACGGGCTTCTCGGGGATTACCGCCGGCAGCGGCACGGCGGATTCGAGTACCGGACGCTCCCGAGCTGGCTCGTTTCGCCCGAAATCGCCCTCGGCGTTTTCTCGCTTGCGCGGATTATCGCGGACCGCTATTACGAGCTGGACCGGCGGCCCTTGGACGACCTCGACGCGCAGGAGAACTATTATGCCGGCAATAAGCCGGCCCTCGCGGATGCCGCGGAAAGCTTATGGGCGGATCTCGAGAAACAGCCCATGTACGGGGAATTCGCCAGGTATTTGCGTCCGCTAAGGGAACAGTCCCGGCGCATGGAAGGCTGGCAGGAACTCGCCGATTTCCGGCGGAGCTGGAAAATCGGTCCCTACGGACGGAAACAGGATGACGCACGGGAAAACATGCTATAATAGAAGAATCATAGACAGCCTTATCCGCTGAACGTTTTGTCGGAGGTTTAGAATGACTCAATACACACCCATGATCCAACAGTATCTGGCAATCAAGGCTCAGGTGCCGGATGCTTTTTTGTTTTTCCGTTTGGGAGATTTCTATGAATTGTTTTTCGAAGACGCCATCAACGCTTCCCGCGAGCTGGAGATAACCTTGACGGGACGCGGCGGCGGCACGGAAGAGAAGATTCCCATGTGCGGGGTTCCCTATCATTCCGCCGACAATTATATTTCCCGTCTCATAGAGAAAGGTTACAAGGCCGCCATCTGCGAGCAGGTGGAGGACCCTTCCGCAGCCAAGGGCGTCGTCCGCCGGGAAATTGTCCGGATCGTGACGCCGGGCACCGTGATGGACGGAAAGACGCTCGGTGACGCCAGCAACAACTACATAGCGGCCGTTGCACAGGTCGGAGGCCGGTACGGCTTCAGCGCCTGCGACGTGTCCACCGGGGAGTTGTACGCAACCTCCTTGTCGGACTCGTTCCAACTGCTGATCGACGAGCTGAACGCGTACGGACCGGCGGAGATTATCGGGGACGGTCCGCTTCTTGACCGGGTCCGCGGGCAAATTCCGCTTACGGCGAAATCCACGGTATTTACGGCGTGGGAGCAGGCGGCGGATGACAAGCTCGCTCCGCAGTTCGGCGAAGGGGCGGCCGGGAAGCTGGACGCTTCCGCAAGACGCGTCGTTTCCCTTCTCCTTGCCTATTTGCATGAAACGCAGAAGCAGAGCTTGACGCATATCAAAGAAATTCGCGCTTACTCGCCCCAGCAGTACATGACGATGGATCCTTTCACGCGCCGCAACCTGGAACTCGTGGAAACGGTCCGCGAACGCAGCCGCAAAGGCTCGCTCCTATGGCTGCTGGACGAAACGGTCACCGCGATGGGTGCGCGCATGCTGCGCCGTTGGATCGAAAAGCCGCTGATGCAGGCCGATGCGATCCGCAATCGTCACGACGCGGTGGAAACGCTGTACAAACAGTTTATTTTGCGCGACGATCTGCGCACCGTTTTGAAAGAAGTATACGATCTGGAGCGGCTCGTTGCCCGGATGGCCTACGGAAGCGCCAACGCCCGGGACATGATCGCGCTCCGGGTTTCGCTGGAACAGGTACCCCGGCTGAAGGACGTCTGCGCAGGTGCGGGCGCCCGTGTACTGGAGCGTCTTGTCGACGAAATGGACCCCTGCTCCGACATCTCGGAGATGATTCTCGGTGCCATCGAAGACGAGCCGCCGGTATCGGTCCGAGACGGAGGCATGATCCGCGAAGGCTATCACGATTACCTGGATCAGCTTCGCGAAGCGAGCACCAACGGGAAGAAATGGATCGCCGAGCTGGAAAGAAGCGAACGCGAGGCGACCGGCATCAAGTCTCTCAAGGTCGGCTACAACAAAGTGTTCGGTTACTACATCGAGGTAACCAAAGCCAACGTCGGGTCCCTTCCCGAGGGGCGCTACGAGCGCAAGCAGACACTCGCCAACGCCGAACGCTTCGTCACTCCCGAATTGAAGGAGAAAGAAGCGCTTATCCTTGAGGCGGAGGACAAACGCACCGATTTGGAATACCAGCTTTTCGTTGATCTTCGGGAGCGGATTTCCTCGCAGATCGGACGCCTTCAGAAGCTGGCCGAGGCGATAGCCGAGCTGGACGTGTACCAGTCGCTGGCTGCGGTAAGCGCGTCCAACCGGTTTATCCGTCCGGAGATCGGCGACGGCTACGATCTGCACATCGAAGAAGGCAGGCATCCGGTCGTCGAGGCGGTGCTTGAAAGCGGAGCGTTCATCGAGAACGAGACGAAGCTTGCCGCCGGAGACGGAAGCATGCTGCTGATTACCGGCCCGAACATGGCGGGTAAAAGCACGTATATGCGGCAGGTTGCCGTTATTTGCCTGATGGCGCAGATCGGCTGTTTCGTACCGGCAAGCAGCGCGAAGATTCCGATCATCGACCGTATTTTCACGCGGATCGGGGCAGCCGACGACCTGATCGGCGGCCAGAGCACGTTCATGGTCGAAATGATGGACATCCAGGTGATGACGGAGAAAGCGACCGAGCGCAGCCTCGTCATTATCGACGAGCTGGGCCGTGGAACCTCGACAGGCGAAGGCATGGCGATCGCCCAGGCGGTCATCGAGTTCCTTCATCACGAGATCGGGTGCAAAACGCTCGTTTCCACTCACTTTCACGAGCTGGCCCACCTGGAGGAGAGTTTGCCGCAGCTGCGGAATTACTGCATGGCCGTCAAGGAAAGCGGTCAGCAGGTTACGTTTCTGCGCAAGCTGATCCGGGGCGCGGCCAGTACGAGCTATGGCATCTACTGCGCCCAGATCGCGGGTCTGCCTGACGGCATTATATCCCGGTCCTACGAGCTGCTGCAGGCATTCGAAGCGCGTGCGGCAGCCGATGCGCCGGAACCGGGAGCCGGATCGTCCGGCGGGGCCGTTCCGGCGGGAGCTGCTGCATCCCTTGGGTCCGCAGTAGCAGCGGGAGATATCGGCGAAGCCGGCGCTCCTTACGCTACGCCGAAGGGAGCGGCCTCCCCGGGATTAGCGGGATCGCCCGTGGAGCAGCTGAGCTTTTTCGAAGAGGCGAAGCCGGCCCGGGAGCATGCTCAGACGCCTGCCGCCAAACCCGATCCGCAGACGCGAGCGGCCATCGAAGAGCTCAAAGCGCTGGATCTGCTGAATATAACGCCGCTTCAGGCGATCAACGTTTTGTATGAGCTTAAGAAAAAATTACAGAGCTGACAGCGGAAAAGTGGTCTTTTTCCAGATGAACAGTTCCAATCAAAATGACGCACGAAGCCGGGATTAAGCGATACCTGGGGGTCCGCCTCCGTTTTCCTGCCGCATCGTATCTTAATAAAAGGGTGATTATGAATGGGTTTTCCCGGTATTCGTATATTTAAAACGGCCGCAGCCGCCGCATTGGTGTTCGGCGCGGTCCTTCCGGCTTCCGCCTGGGCTCAGGAAAGCGCGAAGATTACAGACGAAGTGAGACAAGTGCTCGGCCAGTATCACGTAAGCGGCGTTACGGCCGGTGAGCTTAAAGGTCTGAGCATTGCGGACATGCTGAAAAAAATTAACGCCAAAGACCCGTACACAACCTACTTCACCAAAGAACAACTGGAAAAATTCACGGACAGCCTGGAAAACAATTATTACGGCATCGGCGCCCAGATGGGCAATGACGATATCGGCGTGTATGTGGACAAGGTTTTCGAAGGATCTCCGGCGGAGAAGGGCGGACTTAAGAAAGGCGATTACGTTCTGAAAGTCGCCGGCGTTTCCGCTCAAGGAAAAAATGTAAGCGAAGTGGTGAGCGGGGTTCTCGGCCCCGAAGGAACCAAAGTCGAACTGACGGTTAAGCGTGACGGTAAAGAAGTGAAACTGACCTTCACACGGGCGAAAATCCATATGCCTAACGTAGAAGGCTACCTCATCACGCCGAGCACCGGTTATATCAAAATCGACAGCTTCTCAAGCGATGCGGATGAAATTTTCGACGCGACCTTTTCGGCTTTGCAAAAAATGGGCATGAAATCGCTGGTTATCGATTTGCGCGATAATCCGGGCGGACTCGTGGAATCGGCCCAGAATATCGCCTCCAAATTTGTGAAGGAAGGCGTCTTCGCCCATACGAAAAACCGCAACAACGAAGATACGCCCCTCCAAATCAAAGGAGGAACGACTCAGGACCTGCCGGTTTTCATGCTTATGAACGAGAACAGCGCCAGTGCATCCGAGATGCTTGCCGGAGCCCTGAGGGACTACGGAGTGGCCGAGGTTATCGGCATGAAGAGCTATGGCAAGGGAAGTATGCAGAGTCTGCACAGTCTTTCCGATGAAAGCGCGGTGAAGGTGACTTTCGAGGAATATTTGACTCCAAAAATGAAGCCGGTCAACGGAGTGGGTATTGTGCCCGACGTTGAAGCCGACGGCTACACGGCCCAGCTCATTACGGCCCTGCGCAAAGCGGGAACGAGTTCGTTCCAGGTACGCGTGACCAAACATGATGTAACCGTCAATCAGGTGGAAGTGACGGAGCCGTACAGACCGATCCGCGAAGGAGGACACGTTTTCGTCGCTTCCCGTACGCTCGCGGCCCTGATCGGGGCCGAAATCAAGTGGAATCAGACCGCACAGGCGGTTAACATAAACAACGGTAAAGGAATTCACACATTCGCGATGTCACCCGACACCCTTCTTCTTAAGAACGGGACGAGCTATATCAATCTGGATAAATTTGACGATATCTATCCGCAGCTGCACTGGGAAGATGCAGACAATCTTTTGCAGCTGGAGACGGAGAAGGAGTAGGTTAAGATGGGCAAAATTCGGCTTCTTGACGAGCATATCGCCAACCAAATCGCAGCTGGCGAAGTAGTAGAGCGTCCGGCATCGGTCGTGAAGGAACTGGTAGAGAACTCCATTGACGCCGGAAGCAGCCGCATCGATGTCGTTGCGGAAGAAGGCGGGTTGCAGCTCATCCGCGTAACAGATAACGGCTCCGGGATCGAGAGCGAGGATTGCGAGCTGGCTTTCTACCGCCATGCGACGAGCAAAATCCAGTCGGGCAAAGATCTCTTTTCCATCCGTACGTTGGGATTTCGCGGTGAGGCGCTCCCGAGTATCGCGGCCGTTTCCAAAACGGAATTCGTGACGTCGACGGACGGCAGCGGTCTGGGGCGCAAGCTTGCCGTGGACGGCGGGGACGTCGTTACGCAGGAAGAAACTTCCGCACGCAAAGGGACCGATATTTCGGTCAAAGAGCTTTTTTACAATACGCCCGCACGCCTGAAATATATGAAGACCATCCAGACGGAGCTGGGACATATTTCCGACTATATGTACCGGCTCGCCCTGGCGCACCCGGATATCGCTTTTACATTAAAGCATAACGGCAACAGTCTTCTGCAAACGCTCGGAGGAGGCGATCTGCTGCAGGTTATCGCGGGAGTGTACGGATCCGCCGTCGGCAAGCAGATGATCGCGGTCGGAGGAGAGAGCCTGGATTACAAAATTTCGGGCTATATTTCCCGTCCCGAGCTGAACCGGGCGAACCGCAGCGCCATTTCCATTATGGTGAACGGCCGGTACGTGCGGAGCTTCGCCGTCCAGCATGCCATCATGAGCGGATTTCATACGCTTCTGCCGATCAACCGTTTTCCGGTGGTCGTTCTGCACATCGAGATGGACCCTTCGCTTGTGGATGTGAACGTGCATCCGTCCAAGCTTGAAGTCCGTTTCAGCAAAGAGCCCGAACTGGTAAAAATGATCGAGGACATGATCAAGGAAGCTTTGGGACGCCAGGTTCTTATTCCAAAAGGCGTTCAGGCCTCCGCACGGATCAAGGAATCGTTCGTCCAGGAGACGATGACGCTGTACAGGCCGGAGGCGGATCCTTTGCTGAAGCAGGGAACTACCCCGGCCCAGTGGAGAGAACAGCTGTCCGTCCCTGCGGACGGACAAGGACCGGCTTCCGCGGAAATCCGCGAAGGGGCCGGAGAAGAGCGGGGCGCTGCCCGAGGGAGCGAGGAGGACGAGCGCCTGCGCAGCCTGGCTTCGCTCGACTCGCTTGCTCCGCCGGACGCCGCAGGCGAAAGCGGAGCTGGCTCCGCGGCGGAAGCGTCCGCTCCTGACGGCGACGTCGGGCGGGAGCGGCAGTCTCCCGCTGCCGGAACAGCCGGCTTGCGGGCCGGCGCCGAAGCGGCACCGCATCAGGCGCCGCGCGGCACGGAAGCGCAAGCCGGCAGCGGCTTCGCGGGCTCGTCCGCGCCGCACGGAGCGGACGACCGGCGCTCCGGCTTCGCCGCAGGCGCAGCAGCTACCGGCGGCGTGCCGGCGTCAGCCGCGCGGGAAGCGGCGGCTTCGCAGCTGCGCGAGCCGCAGTCCCGGCCGGCCGCTGCCGAGCCATCCGGCGCGCCTTACGGCGGCCAGCCGCGAGGCGGCGCCTCCGCCGCGGGAAGCCGGACCGGCCGCGCATCCGCGCAGGACGACCGGCCGTACTCCCGCGAGGCGGCGGCGGGCAGCCTGCTTGCCGCGCTGCCGACGCGCAGCGACAAGGAAGCGCTCAAGCGGCCGGATTTTCCGTCGCTTTCGCCGATCGGCCAGCTGCACGGCACGTATTTGCTCGCCCAGAACGAAGCGGGCTTTTATATGATCGACCAGCATGCCGCCCACGAGCGGATTAATTATGAATACTACTACACCAAGTTCGGAGAACCACAGGAAGCCAGCCAGGAGCTCCTCGTTCCGATCCCGCTGGAGTTTACCTCGGCGGATTTTCAAGCCCTCCGGGACAAGCTGCCGCTTTTGGAGCAGGTAGGCGTTTATCTGGAAGCTTTTGGGGGTAATACGTACCTGGTGAGAGCCTATCCGCACTGGTTTCCGGCTGGAGACGAGCAGGCAATCGTCGAGGAAATGTGTGAATGGATTTTGACGGAGCGCAAGGGAGTGGACCTGTCCAAGCTCCGGGAAAAATCGTCCACCCTATGTTCCTGCAAAGCCTCGATCAAAGCCAACCAGAGTCTGAGTACCGCGGAAATGGAAGCGCTGCTTGACCGCTTGGGCGGATGCGGCAATCCTTATACGTGTCCTCACGGCAGACCGATCGTCATTTCGTTTTCGACCTACGAGCTGGAGAAAATGTTCAAACGCGTCATGTAAAAGTTGGCATCCCCGTGCCTGTTTTAAGCGGGGGAAGCCTTTACAGGGCGTACTTTTCCGCTCTGCGGCAGATGCGAAAGGATACGAACACGCGTTTTGACGTGCGGAAAGACTTTGTGATATGGTGTACATGTCCTTTGGCGGAAACGGGCGACCGTCCCGTCATCGGCTTAAAACTCGCTAACGGATAATGAGGGAATGTTGTGCTTGTAACCACATCTTACGACCCAGCCTCCGAAGACGTGGATAAAGCGATCGCCGCAGCCCGGACGCTGGGCGGCCGCTTTATACCGCGAAAACGGCTGACGCTTTCCGGAATGCGTTCGCGTTTCGGAGAAAACGAAATCCTTCTCATTACGAAGGAAGGCTTAAAATATGACTTCGGCGGCCCTCACGCGCTCTTTTTCCATCCGAGCATGGCCCTGGTCCGCTACAAACGGCTGCGTCAGGGTTCGACCGATCCGCTTCTTCAATTGTCGGGAGCCGGCCGGGGCGACGCCGTCGTAGACTGCACGGCCGGACTCGCTTCCGATTCGATCCTTTTTTCCTTCGCTGTAGGGGAAGAAGGCTCCGTAACGGCTTGGGAACACGGCCGGGTGCTGGCCTATTTGCTCGAGCAGGGCTTGAAATCCTACCGGACGGGAGAAGCCGAATTCGACGCCGCCATGAGACGCGTCGCCATCCGGCAGGGAGATCATCTTGACGGGCTGCGCGCCATGGAGGACAACAGCTGCGACATCGTGTATTTCGATCCGATGTTCCGGGCGCCGATCCAACAATCATCGGGTTTGTCGCCTCTGCGCAGTGCGGCGGACGACCGCCCTTTGGAAGCCGCGGCCGTGGAAGAAGCCCGTCGTGTCGCCCGCCGCTGCGTCATCCTCAAGGAAGGCCGGCAGAGCGGAGAATTCGACCGGCTTGGTTTCCGCGAGACCGTTCCTACCGGCAGCAAACTGGCTTACGGGGTGATCCGATGCTGAACGGCCCGGGCGTGAAACCGAAGCTGCTCGTTCTGATCGGCCCTACCGCGGTCGGCAAAACGAAGCTGAGCCTTGAAATCGCGGAGAGGTGGAACTGCGAGATTCTTTCCGGGGACTCCATGCAGGTGTACAGGGGAATGGATATCGGGACCGCGAAAGCGACTTCCGAGGAGAGGGCCAAAATCCCTCATCATATGATCGATATTCACGATCCCGGTTACCCTTACTCCGTTGCGGAATTTCAGCAGCGCGTCAGGCAGCTAGTGCCTGAGATTACGGAGCGCGGCAAGCTTCCTTTCCTCGTCGGCGGAACGGGACTCTACGTGGAATCCGTCTGCTACGAGTATCAGTTTCTGGAAGCCGGGGCGGACGAAGAATTCCGCCTGGAGAAGAATCGGTTCGCCGAGGAGCATGGAGATGAAGCTCTCCACCGGACGCTTGCCGAGGTGGACCCCGATTCCGCGCTTAAACTGCATCCCAACGACCGGCGGCGCGTCATCCGGGCGCTGGAAGTGTATCATCTGACGGGAAAACCGTTATCGGCCCATAATGCCGCCCAGAAAAAAGAATCCCCTTACGAACTATGTATAGTCGGACTGACCATGGACCGTCAGCTGCTGTACAAGCGTATCGAAGAGAGAATCGACATCATGATGGCCGAAGGGCTTGTCGATGAAGTGACAAGGCTGCTTGAAAGCGGAGTGCCCCGCCAATCTGTCGCGATGCAGGGCCTCGGTTACAAGGAAATGGTCTCTTACCTGGACGGGGAGATCTCCTTGGAGAGAGCGGTCGAACTCTTGAAGCGGGACACGAGACATTTTGCCAAAAGGCAGCTTTCCTGGTTCCGTCATATGAAGGATATCCAGTGGATAGACGTCACGGATACCGCAAACTTTTCTGGGCATCTCGAACATTTCCATGATATAATAACAGGAAAGTTTGTACACGATAACGAATATAATGCATAAGCAAACGCTTGCTTTTAGACTTGGCTCAGTTTGATTATGTTAAGGGGGACCTTCTGATGAAACAATCGATCAATATTCAGGACAATTTTCTGAACCAGCTCCGTAAAGAAAGCATTCCCGTTACCGTTTACTTAACCAACGGGTTTCAAATCAGAGGGTTGATCCGCGCTTTTGACAACTTCACGATTATTATCGACAGCGACGGCAGACAGCAAATGGTGTACAAGCACGCGATCTCCACGTTTACGCCTCAGCGTTCCGTATCTCTGATGCCGGCGCCTGAACAGTCCGCTGCCGAATAACCGGTCGGCAACTTTTTGTTTACCTGCTTCGTCTAAATTAAAGAATCGTCCGGAACAACCTTATTTTATAGGGTTGTTCTTTTACTAGTTGACACTTTTTGCAAGGCAGCCTGCCCCAGAGAGAGCCATGCACAGAAAGAGAGGGAGCGTTAATGGCAGCAAGCAGTAAAACGCCTTCGAAAGGCAAGAAACCGAAAAAAAAGGGGAATGCGGCGAAGGTTATATTGGGTGTGATTATTGCCGCCCTTCTCGCGCTCATATGCGCGATGAGCATTTATTTAGTCGTTTATTTGAATGGTCTTAAAATCCTTAATGCGAACATAGACAAACTGGACGATGCCCTGGGAGCATCGGTTATTTATGATGCCGATAAACAGGAAATCGCCAAAGTTATTAAGGAAAACCGGGAGAACGTAAAATTCGAGCAGTTCCCGAAGCAGCTTGTGAACGCGTTTGTGGCGACGGAAGACCGGCGCTTTTTCGAGCATGCCGGGGTTGATTTCTGGTCGCTCGGACGCGCGGTCGTCAAAGATATTATCGCTCGCAGCGCTGTCGAGGGGGGGAGCACGATCACCCAGCAGCTTGCGAAGAACGTCTTCCTAAACTCGGATAAAACGTTCTTCCGCAAAGGGACCGAGATGTCCATCGCGCTGGCTATCGACAACCAGTTCACTAAGGAAGAAATTCTGGAGAAATATCTCAACCGGATTTACTTCGGCAGCCAGGCTTACGGGGTGAAAGCGGCGGCGAAGCGGTATTTCGGCGTGACTGATTTGAAAGACCTGGAACTGTGGCAAATCGCAACATTGGCCGGTCTTCCGAAAGCACCTTCGAAGTATTCGCCGATTTCCGATCCCGAGGCTTCGAAAGACCGCAGAGCCGTCGTTCTCAGACTTATGACGGATCAAGGCTTGATCACCGAAGAAGAGCGCGCGCAGGCGGCGGCCGTCGATTACGATCCGAAGAAGCAGACACCGGTTGCCCAAAGCGACTTGTTCCCAAGCTTCCGTGACTACGTCATCAAAGAAGCCTACGACTTATACGGGGTTACGGATGAGCAGATCTCCAACGGAGGCTATAAAATTTATACGACGCTGAACAGCACGGCTCAGAAGGCGATGGATAAGGCGTACACGAACGCGAAGCTGTTCCAGCCGGACGGACCGGAGCAGCCGATGCAGAGTTCGATGGTTATTCTCGATAACGCCAGCGGCGGAATCGTCGCGATGATCGGCGGCCGGGACTATAAATCGGGAACGTGGAACCGTTCGTTTAAACCGCGGCAGCCGGGCTCTTCGTTCAAACCGCTCGTTGTTTACGCGCCGGCGATCGAGAAGAAGGGCTACCTGCCTACGTCCATTCTGGACGACACAAAGCAGGAATTCGGCAAATACGCCCCGAGAAACTATGACGGGCAGTATCTGGGTCAAGTCGATATGACCTATGCCATCAAGAAATCCAAAAACATTCCTGCCGTATGGACGTTAAGCAAAATCGGCATCAACACCGGTAAAGATTTCGCCAAGCAGCTCGGCATCACGTTCGACGAAAACGACAACAACCTGGCCATCGCCCTGGGCGGTATGACCAAAGGGGAGTCTCCGCTGCAAATGGCGCAAGCTTATGCGGCATTCGCGAACAACGGCGTTTATAATCAGGGGCACGCGATCTTGAAAATCGAGAAAAGCGACGGAACCATAATCGATTATAAAGCAGAGCCCAAGAAAGTGATGAGCGAGAAAACTTCCTGGTACATGACTCAAATGATGAAGGAAGTCGTAACGAGCGGCGGTACGGGTACGAAAGCCGATTTCGGCCGCCCTCTCGCCGGTAAAACAGGTTCGACCCAACTTGACTTGAAGGGACTGGAATCGCACTACCGCGATATCTGGTTCGTCGGTTATACGCCGCAGTGGACGGGAGCCGTCTGGGCCGGTTTCGACAAGACGGATTCGAAGCATTATATCCGCAAAAATTATTCGGACCGCGCCAACATGGTCTTCAGCGCCGTTATGGCCGAGGCGATGAAAGGCATTCCTGTAAAAGATTTCGAGCGTCCGAGCGGAGGCAAACCAATCGAGCAGGAGAAGCCTCCGGTCCAGGAGAAGAAGAGCGTTACGGATTTGAGAGCAGGCTGGCAAAACAGCGGCGTTCGCTTGAGCTGGACGGCTGCTGAAGGCACGAGCGCCTACCAGGTCTTCCGCAAAGGCCCGGGAGAAACCGACTTCGGTCAGCTTACGCCTTCCAACTCTACGGAATACATGGACCAAACCGTTCAGCCCGGCGGGACGTATGAGTACTACGTCGTTCCGGCCAACGGGGACGCGGCAGGAATCCAATCGAACGTTGCGTCCGTAACCGTTCCCGGGACGGAGCCGACTTCGCCGCCTGCCGATCCGAACGGCGACAACGGAGACAACGGCAATGGAAACAACAACGGGAACGGCAGCGGAAATGAGAACGGCAATGGTAATGGAAATAATAACGGCAATAACGGGAATAACAACGGCAACGGTAATGGCAATGGAAACGGCAATACCGGCAAAGATAAAGACAAAGATAAAGATAAAGACAAAGAAAAGAACCCGGGCAATACGAACGGTGGCTCAGGAAACGGCGGAGCTTCCGGCGGGACGGCTTCTCCGACCCCGACCCCAACTCCACCTCCGTCCGAACCGGGCGGCACGGGAACCTCGGGTTCCAGAGACGACGACAGGCAGCAGAACAACGGATAGCTGGCCTATATTCAGCACCCCTTACCTGACAGGTGAGGGGTGCTTTTTTACGGGCTGAAAATAGTTGTAAATTATTTCAATTACCCTCTTGTATTTCTTATTAATCCCAGTATAATACTAGGTATAAGGTGCTGAAGGAGCTGATGGTCATGCGAATACCCTCTATACAAGAATGGTCCCGTAAATGGGTAGATGATCATCTTGATTTGTATAATTACGCCGGCTCCCTTGGAGACACAGAATGGCAGGAAGCTATAAAGGAATCGCTCAAGTTCCGGGACAATTACGTCCAACAGGAAATTCGCGCGAAGATGAAGCAAGATCTTTGGAAGATGTATGATTCGATCAATCTGAAAATGCTGGAATTGTTCGAGCAGCTCAGGCAGAGCAAGGACAGCACGCAGATTGAAACGATCCGGGAGCAGGTATGGGTGCTTAAATCGCAGAGGATTGAAATTTCGAAGAAAATATTGGCAGTCAAGTAAGATTGACAGGTCAAAGGTTACGGGGTTCTTGCCGCGAATGTCTTGAGAAGGCAAAAAGGCAAAAAAAAAGACATGCGGTCGTCCGCTCTGCCGGGATGATGCTCCTACTCATTGTGGGATGAATAGGGGATTCAGTTAGAAAAGTCCGAATTACATAGACATTTGTTTCATTTCGCTCATCATCTTCATCATCATCGTCATTTTCTCGTCGCACTCTTGCATCTTGCCCATCATCATGTCCATATCCATATTCATTTCGGACATCATGTTCATTTGCATCATGCCGTCCATCATGCACTTCATGGTGTTCATTTTGCACATCATTTCATCCATACACATGGTCATCATCATTTGCATGCACATTTTTTCCATTTTAGGTCGCCTCCTTTCTCTATCAAATTTTTACTACTCTAGTAAGATACCCCATTTACCAATAAAAGGCAAGTCTTATCGGGAAATTCGACAGAAAAAATTTCTGTCTTTTTTTGGTTTTTAACAAAATTGTCAAGATCTCCGCCCCGGACAGCAAAAAAACTGACGAGAGAATGTCTCTGCGTCAGTTTTTCTCTTTATAACGCCGATAGGTTCGCCTCAGCCATTGACGACGGTGCCGCCGTTGACGTGAAGAATTTGTCCCGACATGTAGGAAGAATCGTCCGAAGCAAGGAAGACGTAACTCGGAGCGAGTTCCTCGGGTTGCCCGGCTCTCTTCATAGGCGTATCGGAACCGAAAGACGCTACCTTGTCCTCCGAAAAGGTCGAAGGAATAAGCGGGGTCCAGATAGGCCCCGGAGCTACGCCGTTAACACGGATCCCTTTTTCAATAACGGATTGGGAGAGTGCACGCGTAAAGGAGACGATAGCCCCTTTCGTTGACGAATAGTCGATCAGCGTCGGATTTCCTTTATATGCGGTAATGGAAGCCGTGTTAATCACGGCGCTTCCTTTTTTCAAATGAGGGAGGGCGGCCTTCGTAAGGAAAAACATCGAGAAAATATTGGTCCGGAACGTTTTTTCCAGCTGTTCCGCCGTAATATCTTCCAAGCTGTTCTGCGGATGCTGCTCGGCCGCGTTGTTGACCAGGATATCGAGCTTGCCCAGCCCGCTGACGGTCTCGTCGATTACTTGTTTACAGAAGGATTCGTCTCCGAGGTCTCCGGGAATGAGAAGGCATTTGCGGCCTTCCTGCTCCACAAGGGACTTCGTTTTTTCCGCGTCCGAATGCTCGCTTAAGTAAACAATGGCCACGTCCGCTCCTTCCTGGGCGTAAGCCACGGCAACTGCCCGGCCGATTCCGCTGTCACCTCCGGTGATGATCGCGACCTTGCCTTTAAGCTTGCCGGCCGGCCTGTACTTGCTATCCTCGAATTGCGGCTGAGGAGTCATTTGCGTCTCAATACCGGGTTGATTGTTCTGGTGCTGGGGTGGAAATGTCTGCTTTTGCTCCTTGTTCGTCGTCATGAAAACCGTCTCCTTTCTGTTCTAGCTTACCTTTCTCGGAAAAAATCATGCTTGAGGGAAAACCCTGTAATGGTACCGGAACAGGGGATGGAACCCTGCGCTCTCATATAAACGAAGAGCGGGCCTGTTGTCCTGCAGCACCTGCAAAAAAAACGGAAGAAGCGCCATTGCCGGCGCACCAGACAGCCAAATAAGACAGCAGCGCTTTCGCGAAGCCTTGTCCCCGCCGGTCCTTCGAGACAATGATATTGGACAGAATCGCCTGTTCGTCGGAAGTACGGGCCGTACCCAGCGCGACGGTCTCTCCGTCGTCCGTCACCAGGCGGACGAACACCTTCGGAGCGGGCATGCGTTCCAGCAAACCTTCGTAGAAGGAGCGGGCTTCCGCGGCATACCCCTCCAGTCCCATGAAATCATCCATCCATGCCGGATCAGGGGCCGTAAACAGCTCGGCGGTGACGCCGGCGCGCTCTTGATGTGGGCGCAGTCCCGCAAGCATTTCTGCTGCCGGAGCGATCATTCCGAAGCAGGGGGCCGTTATAATGCCCCCTTTGTCTTCCAGCATGAGATCCAGCTCCGGCGGCGACGAATCGCTGATATGAAATGCGGCGGGCAGTCCGCGGTCCGAATAGAAGCGGCGTATCCGCTCGAACCAGTCGGGATCGTCCGGCATGTCTCCGGCAGCAAGCACGCTGTTCGCGCGTTTCGTAAACCCGCCCGCCGCCCTCAGGCGCCAAGGCCCGAGAGCTTCCACTTCTTCCGGCGGCCACTGGTCCGCGGCCCATTTTTCCAATGTCAGGATATCCGCCTTCGTGTTCATCGGGTCATCTCCTTGACCTAACTCGTCTTTACCACGCAGGGGAAACAATTAAACGAGCCGGCGACTTATAATCATGCGTAATTATGTATAAAAATACATTAACTCCTGTTTTTATTCAAGAACTTTCAAGATGGGATCCGCCGCCGGCCTGAAAATATCTTTTTCGACAAAAATGATTTAAAATAAAAGAAAAACGCTGTGGAGGTCCGTATGCTGTTTATCGACAATCAATCCATCACAAAACCGCAGATCAATTTGGCGATTGAGGAATATGCGCTTAAGAATTTGCCCGCAGACGAAACTTATCTGCTTTTTTACATAAACGAGCCTTCGATCATTATTGGAAAAAACCAGAACACGGTCGAGGAAATCAACACGGAGTATGTGGAACAGAACGGAATTCACGTCGTCAGACGATTGTCGGGAGGCGGTGCCGTTTATCACGATCACGGGAATCTGAACTTCAGCTTCATTACCAAAGATGACGGCGAATCGTTCCATAACTTCCGTAAGTTCACGGAGCCGGTCGTCCAGGCCCTGCGCAAGCTGGGGGTAGACGCCGAGTTGAGCGGACGCAACGATATTCAAGTAGGCGAGCGCAAAATTTCGGGGAACGCGATGTTCGCGACGAAAGGGCGCCTGTTCAGCCACGGGACACTGCTTTTTCAGTCCGATATTGAGCATGTCGTTTCGGCACTGAGGGTCAAAGCGGAGAAAATCCAATCGAAAGGGATCAAGTCCATCCGCAGCCGTGTCGCCAATATTACGGAATTTCTTAAGAAGCCTATGACGGTTGAAGAATTCAGACAAGAGCTTCTGGAAAATATTTTCGGCATGAAGGTATCGGAAGTGCCTCAATACGTTTTAACGGAGAAGGATTGGGAGGCGATCCGCGAGCTTTCCGCGGAACGTTACGGCAACTGGGAATGGAATTACGGCAGATCCCCGAAAAGCGAACTCGTCAACTCCAAACGTTTTCCGGCAGGGACGATCGATGTGCGGATGAATCTGGAAGAAGGCCGGATCGGCAAAATGAAAATTTACGGGGACTTCTTCGGAGTAAAAGACGTCGAAGAAATCGAGCGTCTGCTTACCGGCGTGAAGTACGATACGCAGTCGCTGGAACGGGCTTTGGAAGGAACGGATATTACCGCCTATTTCGGAGCGGTCGGCAAGGAAGAATTTATCGGGCTGCTGACCTTGAAAGGAGAGGAGGCATAATGCCTCGTCTCTCACGCAAGTCATCGCCTCCGGCGGCATGCCCTCAGTGCAGCGGCAAGAGGTATATTTCTTTTAACTGGGCCAGGTTCCAGCACGGCAGCGATGCCGAATCGAAGCAGGTGCAGCGGGCGCTCAAGATCGAGAGGCAGCTCAAGCACGGCTGGGAGTATGCGTGCGTAAATTGCGGCAGCAGGTGGTACCTGGGCAGGGACGGCATTATGATGTCTTATATCCATCCGTCCAAAGCCGGGCTGGTGGAGCATTGGAATGCGGGTACATACGAGGTGTCCGATGAAATTTGGGATGAGCTCGGCAAAATCGGGGCTACGGCGCAGAGCAGCATTGCGGGCGGCCGGACTTCCGCGGAAGTTCCCTGCCGGGTAACGACCGTGCGGGGCGAGACATTCGACATGGCGTATGTCAGCTTTCAAAGCCGGCCCCCGATTGATTTGTGGCAGGACGGCCGACGTATCCGTTTTTGCGACGAGGTCGCGGCCGTGGAGCCGTCTCCGTATACGCTTCCGGCCGATGTCCGGCTGGCGACGTCCTGGGCCAGAGAAATCCGGATGGGCTACGCGCCCACCGCGGTTCAGGCGCCTGACGGCCATCTTTTCCAGCTCAACTGGGCGAACGATTTTTTTGCCTCGGGACCTTATAAAGGGGAAGATCTGAAGCTCACGGACTTGGCCGGGGACTGGGATCAGGCGGATATGGCCGGCGTGCCTTCGGAGCATATCCTTTACTTTGTGGCGGATTGGCGGACCGATCTGGATTCGCTTTATTTGGACAAGGAGGACGGCGGATCATCGGATCGAATGCCTGCGACTGGGGGAGAAGACGAGAATGACGCGGCTTCCGGGGAAGAAGATTCCGGTGAGCTGGAGAAAACAGCGGATGCGGAAGAACGCGAGTGATCGTACGATCGGCTATGTGCAGGATGCAGGTAAGCCTCATCTTGAGATGTTTATAGGAAAAGGAGAGGCGTAGGAGCCTCTCTTTTTTTGATTCAGGCGCCCATGATTCTGTCTTCTGGAACGGACGGTACCAAACCCAGAGATGAAAAAGCGGAAGTTTAACGGTTTTAAGAGGCTTTCTAAAAATCGATAGAGTATTCTATGCCTTTAGGGGCAATGGAAGAAACAGTCTCGACAATCCCCCGCTCATACTGAACCTCTCTTACATAAATGGATCTGTAATATTGTTTATAAATATCTTTCTGGCGAACCAGCGTTGAACAAGTGTCGTACTGGATAGCTCCATAATAATCGCGATGAAAAGGCACTGTTTCAGGAGCCGTGTATACTTTGGAATCCGGCCATACATAGTGGAACTCTCCGGAAATATTGCCGGCTACGGCCCGCTTTACAAGACTGGCGATACCGCTGTTATATAACCCGCTGATTTGCTTAGAAGCGCTTATTTGCTTACGTCCTGTCAGGGTAAAGCTGCTGCCGCGGGCGGAAGATCCCAGAAAAATATCATTTTGCCGGGGGCCGGTGTTCAAACGGGTTACGCTCGTTCCCGCATTGGAATAGACGGAATGACTGTACACTTCGGAAATTTGATCTGCCGGTGAGAAAGAAGAGTGTTTATTTTGCAAGGACGAGTCCTTCGGAATACGTTGAGGATCCGTATACGGAACCGCCGCATCTTGGACTCCCTGCTGCCCGGAGACAACATCGAACGTGCTGAAACGGATACCGGACACGGGGTCGATATAGGCGGAATCTACAGCCGCCGCATTTGCCGCAGGTAGCGTAGAAGCTGCCGCAGCGGCTGCGGCAAGCAATACACAAACGAATTTATTCACAGACTCACCTTTTCCCGAAAAAGATAAAGATACAAAGCGACACTACCACATATTCCAAAATATAACAATTGTTTTTGGAACCCGGCAATCTCCTGCGCAGCTTTCTCATATAACGCGCCTGTCCCGACGCCAAGTTTGTTGCATGACCCCGTTCCTTCTCTGCATATAATTATGAAAGAGGTGAGGAGAATGGACGCAACTTCAAGACGAATCACGGTCAGGAGCAATTCGCAGATCAATATTGTGTTTAACAGTCAAGAGGCTGCGCCACTTATACAGGAACCGGAAAATACAACCTTGGATATCCAATCGGAAACGTTCAACGAAACATTGAAGGAACTGAACACGATGATCGGCCTGCAGGAAGTGAAAGATCTTATTTATCAAATGTACGCCACGCTGCATATCAACAAGCTAAGGAGCGCAGCCGGACTTAAAGATAATTCGCAAGTATACCATATGATTTTTAAAGGCAATCCGGGAACGGGGAAAACAACGGTGGCGAGAATACTGGCCAAGTTGTTCAAAAGCCTGGGGGTTCTGAGCAAAGGCCATTTGATCGAGGTGGAGCGGGCCGATCTGGTCGGAGAATATATCGGGCACACGGCTATCAAGACGAGGGATTTGATTAAAAAAGCGCTCGGCGGCATCCTTTTTATCGATGAAGCTTATAGTTTGGCCAGAGGCGGGGAGAAGGATTTCGGCAAGGAGGCGATCGATTGTCTCGTAAAAAGCCTGGAGGACCATAAAAACGATTTTATTTTGATTCTTGCCGGGTATCCGGACGAAATCGATTATTTTTTATCGACGAATCCCGGGCTGCCTTCGCGTTTTCCGATCCAGGTTGATTTCACGGATTATAATGTGGATCAGCTTATTCAAATTGCGGAATTGATGATTAACGAGCGTGATTACATTATGCGCCTCGAATCGGTTAATAAACTGAGGGACATCATTATCATGGAGAAAGAAACGAGCCTTAACTTCAATAACGCGCGTTTCGTGCGCAATGTGATCGAGAAATCAATACGAAATCAGGCCGTCCGGTTATTAAGCCGGTACAAAAAGCCGTCCAAGCAGGATCTGATGGAGATTCTGCCTCAGGATGTGACGGCGGCGGAAAACAAACTTAAAATGGAATATGGTGTTTCATAAATCGCCGCCAGTGGAGCTAGACGGTAAAGCGGAACCGGCAGTCTGGCGTGACAGACGCGGACTGGACGGGAAAATGGGTAACGGTGAACGGAAAGCGAAAACGGAATAACGAAAAGTGAAAAGCGAAAAGCGAAAACGAAAACGAAAACGGAAAAGCGAAAACGGAAAAGCGAAAACGGAAAACCGAAAACCGAAAACCGAAAACCGAAAACCGAATAACAGAAGGATTACGGGTTAACTTTTTCCGTTCCACCTGGTCTTAAAAAACTTATCCTTACCAGGATGAGTTTTTTATTTGAAAGCGGCTTTGTGTTCCACCTGATCGGAGCAGGCAAAGTCCGTGTAAAAGCCGTAAAAGGATGGGAGCCCGCCGGACGCAAAAGAAATTGGTGAATACCTTTGTAAAAAAGGTAATAATGAGAGATAATGATGCTTTAGACCCTCTAACGAGCCTATAATTCCCACCTACATGGCGGATACATATACCCAAAAGGAGACGCTGCATGAAACAAACAGGTCATGAAGTCAGAACCGGAATGAAAGACCGGGCTATTCTTGTAAGTATGGTTACGGATAGTATGAAAAAACACGAAGAACTCGTGGCTTACTCGCTCCAGGAACTGATCCAGCTGGCGGAAACGGCCGGCGTCGAAGTGCTGGAAACGCTGACGCAAAACCGCGAAAGCGCCGATACGAAATGGTTTATCGGCAAAGGCAAGGTCGAAGAGCTGAAGGCGCTGATCGACGAGCATGAAGCGACGACGGCGATCTTCGACCAGGAGCTTTCGGGCGCGCAGGTGCGCAACCTGGAGGAAGCGCTGGACGTCAAAATTATCGACCGGACGCAGCTCATCCTCGATATTTTTGCCGGACGCGCACGCACCCGCGAAGGGATTGTGCAGGTGGAGCTGGCGCAGCTGAGCTACCTGCTTCCGCGGCTTTCGGGACACGGGAAAAACTTGTCCCGTCTCGGCGGCGGCATCGGGACGAGAGGACCCGGCGAGTCCAAGCTGGAGACGGACCGCCGTCATATCCGCGGCCGCATCGGCGAGCTGAAGGCGCACCTGTCGGAGATGGTCCGCCACCGTACGCTGCACCGCGAACGCCGGCGCAAAACCGGCGTCTATCAGATCGCCCTTGTCGGATATACGAACTCGGGCAAATCGACGCTGCTGCGCCAACTGACGAACGCGGACGTGTACGTTCAGAACGAGCTGTTTGCCACGCTCGATCCGACCTCCCGCACGCTTGAGCTTCCGAGCGGCAAAGAAGTCGTGCTGACCGATACGGTCGGCTTTATCCAGAATTTGCCTCACGATGTCGTGGCGGCATTCCGGGCGACGCTGGAGGAAGCCTGCGAAGCCGATTTTCTGCTTCATGTCGTGGACAGCTCCAGCCCGATGCGCGAGGAGCAGATGCGTGTGGTGAATGAAGTGCTCGGCGATCTGGGGGCGAGCGGCAAACCCCAGGCGGTGCTTTTTAACAAGATCGACCTGTGCACGGAGCAGGAGCTGCAGATGCTGACGACGAGCCTGCCGCACTTGCGGATTTCCGCTTATGACGAGAAAGACCAGGAAAGAGTACGGCTGCTCATTCAGGAAACTTTAATGGGCGACAGCCGCACGTTCCGTATTCCCGCGGATAAGGGAGATATCATCGCTCTCGTGTACCGGATCGGCGACGTGGCCGAAAGCGGGGCCGAGGAAGATGTGCTGACGTTCCGGGTCAACATCAACAAGGATGATTACGATAAAGTTCAGTACCTGCTTTCTCCTTATGAAGTTAAGGCAGACAAGAACAAGCAGGATATGCAGGATAAACAAGAGCAGCAGGATCAGCAGGGAGAATAAGGAGAGGGAACGGACGATATGCAATTTGATTCAGACATCATGGCTATTATGGAGCAGGCGGAAGAAAGCGTTCAGCCGCGCTTCCGTGAGATAGAACGGACGATCGACCATAACCAGTGGAAGGTTATAGCCGCTTTTCAAAATCAAGGCATAAGCGATTATCATTTCGCTTCTTCTACCGGTTACGGCTACAACGACAGAGGGCGGGAGCTGCTTGATCTCGTGTATGCGGAAGTGTTCGGCGCGGAGGCTGCGCTCGTTCGTCCTCATTTCGTATCGGGGACGCATACGATCGGTACGGCGCTTTTCGGCGTATTACGGCCGGGGGACGAGCTGGTTTATATCACGGGCAAGCCTTACGACACGCTGCATAAAGTGATCGGAAAGCCGGGAGACGGTACCGGTTCTCTCCAGGACTTCGGGATCGGTTACCGGGAGGTTCCTCTTCTGGCGGACGGTTCACTGGATGAAGCGGGCATCCGCGCGGCCATTACGCCAAAAACGAAAGTCATCGGCATCCAGCGTTCGAGAGGATACGACTGGCGGGCGTCGTTTACCGTTGCGGCCATCGGGGAGATGGTGGAGCTTGTGAAAAGCATCCGTCCGGATCTGATCGTATTCGTCGACAACTGCTACGGTGAATTTACCGAACTGCTGGAGCCCAATCAGGTGGGAGCGGATCTCATCGCGGGGTCTCTGATCAAAAATCCCGGAGGCGGACTTGCGGCGTCGGGCGGTTATATCGCCGGGCGCAAGGAGCTTGTCGAGATGGCGGCCTACCGGCTGACGGCACCGGGAATCGGCGGCGAGGTCGGCGCCATGCTGGGAACGACGCGCTCGATTTATCAGGGGCTGTTTCTGGCCCCTCATCTCGTCGGACAAGCCGTAAAAGGCTCGGTCGTCGCCGCGGCCGTTTTCGAGCAACTCGGCTTCAAAACCCGGCCGAGACCGGAAGAGCCGCGCACGGATCTGATTCAGGCGATCGAGTTTACGAGCGCCGAGCATCTGATCACTTTCGTGCAGGGGGTTCAGAGGGCATCGGCGGTAGATGCGCACGTGACGCCCGAGCCGTGGGATATGCCGGGATACGAGCATCCCGTTATTATGGCGGCGGGCACGTTCATTCAAGGCGGAAGCCTGGAATTGTCCGCCGACGCTCCGATCCGCGAGCCGTATATCGCTTACATGCAGGGCGGTCTTACCTATTCCCACTGCAAATTGGGCGTACTGACGGCTTTGCAGCACATGAAAGAGCGGGGTCTGCTATAAACTTCATGTGAGGTTTGATCGAAAACAGGCGGGAAAACCGCCGGCAACGGAAAAATAACAGGCATTTCGGCATTTTAAAGCGCCGGAATGTCTGTTTTATTTTCTCTTGTAAATTAAGCTAACATGACTTGACATATTTCCGTACTTTCCATTACAATAAGATCAGAACTTAACGTTCAGGAGTGAATCGATCATGAGTGATGATATCCGCAGAAATATGGCTCTTTTTCCAATCGGTATTGTAATGAAACTGACCGATTTGACAGCCAGACAAATTCGTTACTATGAGCAGCACGAACTCGTGATCCCGGCCAGAACCTCCGGCAACCAGCGGTTGTATTCGTTCAACGATGTGGAGAGACTGCTTGAGATCAAGGATCTGATTGAGAAAGGCGTTAACATTGCGGGCATTAAACAAGTGCTGCTGCCGATCTCCAAAGACTCCGAGGAAGCTACCGTTATTACCGAACAAACCGAAGTGAAACGCAAAGAACTGACAGACACCCAGCTGCACAAAATGCTGAAGCAGCAGCTGCTCGGCGGAGGCAAGCGTCCGGGCCAGGTATCGCTGATTCAAGGTGAGTTATCCCGATTTTTTCCAAAATAAAAAGCATGGGGTAAGAGGAGGAGAAGTTTCATGACAGTTTCTTACACGAAAGAGGATATTCTACGAATCGCCAAAGAAGAGAACGTCCGTTTTATCCGTCTTCAATTCACCGATCTCCTTGGAACGATTAAAAACGTGGAAATCCCGGTCAGTCAGCTTCAAAAAGCGCTTGATAACAAAATGATGTTCGACGGTTCGTCCATCGAAGGTTACGTGCGTATCGAGGAATCCGATATGTATCTGTATCCCGATCTGGATACATGGGTCATCTTCCCTTGGGTTACGGAAAGCAAAGTCGCCCGCCTGATCTGCGACGTTTACCTGCCGGACGGAAATCCGTTCCCTGGCGACCCGCGCGGAATTTTGAAGCGTGCGCTGAAGGAAGCCGAGGAAATGGGCTATACTTCGATGAACGTAGGTCCCGAGCCGGAATTCTTCCTGTTCAAAACCGACGAGAAAGGCAACCCGACCCTCGAACTGAACGACCAAGGCGGATACTTTGACCTGGCTCCTACGGATCTTGGCGAGAACTGCCGCCGTGAAATCGTACTTAAGCTTGAAGAAATGGGCTTCGAGATCGAGGCTTCCCACCACGAAGTGGCTCCGGGACAGCACGAAATCGACTTTAAATATGCGGACGCGATTAAAGCTTCCGACCAGATCCAGACGTTTAAACTTGTCGTTAAAACGATCGCCAGACAGCACGGCCTGCACGCTACGTTCATGCCGAAGCCGCTCTTCGGCGTAAACGGTTCCGGCATGCACTGCAACCAGTCCCTGTTCAAAGGCGGAGAGAACGCGTTCGTAGACGAGAAAGATCCGCTGGGTCTCAGCGAAGACGCTCGTCACTTCATGGCCGGTGTCCTGCATCATGCACGTGCATTTGCGGCGATTACAAACCCGACCGTCAACTCTTACAAGCGTCTTGTGCCCGGTTACGAAGCACCTTGTTACGTAGCCTGGTCTGCGAGCAACCGCAGCCCGATGATCCGTATTCCGGCTTCCCGCGGCCTCAGCACGCGCGTTGAAGTTCGTAACCCGGATCCGGCGGCTAACCCGTACCTGGCTCTGGCGGTTCTGCTGAGAGCGGGTCTGGACGGCATCAAGAACAAAATTCAGCTGCCGCCTCCGACTGACCGCAACATCTATGTAATGACCGAAGAAGAGCGTATCGAGCAGGGCATTCCTAGTCTGCCGGGTAACCTCAGAGAAGCTCTTGACGAGCTGCTCAAAAGCGAAGTGATCCGCGACGCGCTGGGCGAACACGCGCTGGCGCACTTCGTGGAACTGAAAGAAATCGAGTACGACATGTACCGTACTCAAGTTCACGCATGGGAACGCGAGCAGTACATGACGCTTTACTAAAAATAACCGGTTAAGGCGGATCTTAGGTCTGTCTTAAGATCGGGGTGTCCCGAAAATCGTGAAACCGGCCCCCGGGCCGGCTCACAAAAAAGAACCCGCAGAAAGCAATTTCTGCGGGTTCTTCTATATGTTCAGCGTAACGGGCAGCTCCATTGCCAAGGCCGGATTAATGGATATTGCGGAACAAACCGATCACTTTGCCCAGAATCGTAACATTGTTGAGCAGAAGCGGATCCATGGTGGAATTCTCGGGCTGCAGACGGATATGGTCGCGTTCTTTGTAGAAACGCTTCACCGTCGCTTCGTCTTCATCGGTCATGGCAACGACGATGTCTCCGTTGTTAGCCGTCTGCTGCTGGCGGACAATCACCATATCGCCGTTGTGAATGCCGGCTTCGATCATGCTTTCGCCCACGACATTGAGCATAAAGACGTTATAGTCGCTGACGAGGTGCATCGGAAGAGGGAAGTAGTCTTCGATGTTCTCGGTAGCCGTAATCGGCACACCGGCCGTTACTTTACCGATGAGAGGGACTTGTGCGATGGAAAGCGCGAAATCGGAATCTCCGTCCGTAATTTCGATGGCTCTCGGTTTCGTGGGATCCCGGCGGATCAGACCTTTCTTCTCCAGGCGTTCGAGATGCCCGTGCACCGTCGAGCTGGATGCCAGACCTACGGCTTCTCCGATTTCTCTGACGGATGGCGGGTAGCCTTTATCTTTCACTTCATTCTTGATAAATTCAAGGATGGCCAGTTGGCGCTGCGAGACCTTGCCCATTACGTATCACTCCAATATGTATAAATTACCTAAAGTATAGCACAGAACCGGAGTTCGTACAAACATAAGTTCGAAAAAATGCGTTGACACAAACATTCGTTCGTGTTAAATTCAAAACAGAACAAATGTTTGGAGGCGTTATTGATGATCGCATACTTTGCCAATCCGGAATTAACCTTACATACACGAAACGGGGAATTGTCCCCGGAAGACGAGGCTTCACCCCATACACCGGCAGTTAATGAAGCGAACGATCCTCGTCACAATAGCGGCCGTCTAACGGCGCGTACATCCGACTCCAAGGCCGAACGGAGTGTCCGCACAGCAGGGGAGAGAACAAGTGTTCCCTCTTTGAAAAAATCCAACCGCAATATCGTACGTACGGCTGTAATCGCATTTGTCCTTCTGATCGCTTTCAGCTGCGTCATTATGGTCCGGGCGTTCGCGAGCGGAGAGAACGGCACGGCTGACGTAGAGCTTCAGGCTGCGGCAATTAACAAGCAGGAGACCGCGGAGCCTTCCGTCATCGTACAAAGAGGAGACACGCTCTGGAGTATCGCTGCGAATCAAGCTCCGGAAGGCTCTGATGTCCGGGCGTATATTTACAAGCTGCGCAAGATCAATGATTTGTCCGCGGGAGACGTGCTTAAAGCGGGAGATGTCATCAAGCTGCCGTAGCTCTTTCTTCTATTAGAAAGGCAGCTCTGTCGGCTCTATCCGCCTTCTCTGAAGGACCAAATCCAAAATAACGATATTGCGAAAGACATGTCCTGCGGGATATGTCTTTTTTTCGTTTTTCGTGTCCGTTTAAGTCAGACGGCTTCTTGACAATCGACATAGCGGATGGCAAAGTAATAGATATTGAACGGCTGGATAGGAGGTTTACGTATGAGCGACAATTTCCAACTTAAAGTACAGCGCATTAACGAGTTGGCCCGCAAAGCAAAAAGCGTCGGATTGTCCGAGGCTGAGCTTGAGGAGCGCAACGAATTGCGTAAAGAATATATTGCAGCAATGAAATCACAGCTAAGAGGTCAGCTGGACTCCATCCATTATACGGATGAACAATAAAATTATCGGCCGCCAAAGGCAGTAAAGGGGATCTATAAGATGACGGTAAAAGCAATTTTGTTCGACTTGGACGACACTCTGTTATGGGATGACCGGAGTGTGAAGGAAGCGTTCCAGGCTACCTGCGAGGAGGCGGCCCGCCATGCGGATGTGAATCCCGAAGAGCTGGAAGCTTCCGTACGCAAGGAAGCACGGGCTTTGTACGAAGCCTACGAAACGTTTCCGTTCACCCAGCATATCGGAATCAACCCGTTTGAGGGGCTGTGGGCCAACTTTACGGAGGGGAAGCAGGAAGAGTTCCGCAAGCTGCAGGCTTTGGCGCCCGGTTACCGCAAAGAAGCGTGGACCCGCGGACTTGCCGCTCTCGGCGTTAACGATCCGGAGCTTGGAGCACGGCTCGCCGAGAAATTTCCCGCCGAGCGGAGATCGCGTCCCATCGTCTACGAAGAGACGTTCGAAGTGCTCGCCGAGCTCAAGAAGTCGTACAAATTGCTGCTGCTGACGAACGGATCCCCTGATCTGCAGCGCGAAAAACTGGCGGGAGTCCCCGAACTGGCTCCTTACTTCGATCATATCGTCATCTCCGGCGATTTCGGCGACGGTAAGCCGGCTGTCACGATTTTCAACCACGCCATGGAGCTGCTCGGTCTGAAGGCCGAGGAATGTGTAATGGTCGGCGATAAGCTGACGACCGATATTCTCGGGTCCTTCCGCTGCGGGATGAAGAACATGTGGATTAACCGGCACGGCATGCTCTTTAACGGAGAAGCCAAGCCGACGTTTGAAATTACTTCTCTTCGCGACATCCGGGGTATTCTGGAAGCGGAACGGGAAGTTCAAATATCCGGGTAAAAACAAAACCCGTCTCTCGTTTAATACGAGCGGCGGGTTTTCGCTTTTTCTATGAAGAAATGATTAAGTGCCATTATCCGGCTTCAGGTGTCTTAAGCTTTTTGAAAAGTCGGATCCTCAAACGGGTGGGCAATCCAGCCTTCCGTTTCGATAAAGAGACGGACCGCGACGATTTGGCGATTGTCCATCAGAGTGAAGAAGTGCGGCTTGTGTTCCGGTACGGAAATGACATCGCCCGCTTCCAGCTCTACGTTGAAGTAACCGACATCGTCGGAACCTTTAATGATAAAGATCCCTTTGCCGGCCGTAATGGCGCGGACTTCGTCCTCGGTGTGCGTGTGCACCTGCTCGAACTTTTTAAGAAGCTCGTCCAGGTTAGGAGTCGCGTCGGAAAGAGCGATAATGTCCCACGTCTGGTAACCGCGGCGCTTGGCAAGATCGCGGATCTCCTCGTCGTAAGTGCTCAAAATTTGAGCTTTCTCCTCGTCGGACAAAATGAATTTCTCCTGAATGCCGGCAGGCAGCTTGGTCGGATTCCAGTGCTCGTAAAGAACTTCCTGACGGTCCAGAAACGCCCGGACATTCTCCTCTCCGGAAATGCGTTCACCCGTGTTGCGAATATGAATTTCAGCCATTTCTCATCCCTCTTTCTTTCTCGGAAATAATAGCCGCCCGTAGGTCGGAATAGGTTTATACCTGATTATAGAGGATAAACTCCCGGCTGTCGATGATTCCCGGCAAAAAATACAACTTTTCCGATGGGATTTTAAAAGAGCGCTTCTCCGGCGGGAGAGGCGCTCTAGATATACGCGATGCCGCCCTAATAAGGCCAGGCGGTAATGCACGAAGATATCCGGTTAAGAAGTCAAGACGACAGGGCGAAGGGAAGCGATGTGTTTCTTTTAGACGAGGTGATGCGCCGCTTCCCGTTGTACCCGCCAAACCGTCAGGATTGTTTGTCCCGGTCTGTCGTTTCGATGCTTTTTTCCACATCGTCCACCATTTCTTTGGTCGATGTGCGGAATTCGCGAAGCGTGTCCCCGAAAGCGCGTCCGAGCTGCGGCAGCTTGGAAGGGCCGAACAAAATGAGGGCCAGCATCAAGATGATGAGTAGTCCCGATATACCGATATTGTTGAGCATGGGTGTGTCTCCTTTCCTGGATGATTTAAGGCGCTCATTCTGACTTCAGCTTGATCCGGCGGACAGGTTCATCCTGCGGACATAGCGGGCGGAGAGAAGGATGCTGCATTCAAACAGCGCGATCAGCGGAATCGTGACGGCAATGTGGGAGAAGAAATCGGGCGGTGAGATCGAAGCTCCCACGATTGCAAGTCCGATGTACGTATATTTGCGTGTTTTTCGCAAATTTTCGGGCGTCAAGAGACCGAGCCTTGTCAGAAAAAGCACGAGCAGAGGCAGCTCGAACGCGATTCCGAGCGGGAACACGACGTTGAAGACGAGACCGAAAAAACGGTCGATGCCGTAGGTCTCGGCAGCCCCGATGCTGCGGTTGATGGTCTGCATAAACCGGATCATCATCGGAAGCACGACCGTGTAGCCGAAGGCGGCGCCGGACAGGAAAAGCGCGAAGGAAGCGGGCACATAGACCAGCGTCCCCTTGGCTTCCTGCTCGCTCAGGCCCGGTCTGACAAACGCCCAGAGCTGATACAGAAGCAGCGGTAGAGTGAGCAGGACGGCGAACAAAACGGCGCATTTCATGTATATGGCCAGCCCGTCCGGAAGAGCGAACACGTTCCAGTGAAACGAAAGCGCCGCCGGAGACTCTTTTACCGCGTTCAGAATAACGGGGGAGACGTAAAGCCCTCCGATCAGAGCCAGCAAAAACCACGAGGCCACCAGAATCAGCCGTTTGCGCAGCTCCTCCAGATGACCGATCATTTCGGATGGCCGGTCCATAAGCAGTCACCTCATTTCCATGCCCGATGCCTTGACGGTCGGTTCAGACCAGCGGGCCGCTTTTTTTCAAATAGGTCAAAATTCCTTCTGCGGCGCGGTAAGCGAGTGCTCCCAGCGTTCCGGTCGGATTGTATCCGCTGTTGTGCGGGAAAGCGGAAGCGCCGACGACAAACAGATTTTCAACATCCCACATCTGCAGGTAACTGTTGACGGCGGAGGTTGAAGGATCGGCCCCCATGATAACGCCTCCCGTGTTATGGGTGGACTGATAGGGCACGATGTTATAGGTGCTGATCGTATTGGACGTCTCGACCTTGGTCGGATTCATTTCCTTCATCACGGCCGTCGTTTTCTCGGCGAGATATTTGACCATTTCCTTGTCCTGATCTTCGAAATCGTAGGTCAGGCGGAGCAGAGGCAGCCCGTAAATGTCCTTGTAGGTCGGATCGAGATCCAGAAAGTGATGCTGCCAAGGCATGTTGGCGCCCTGCGTGCTGACGTTCAGGAACCGGTTGGCGTATTTGATCGTGGTCTGCTTAAAATCTTTACCCCACCGCGGAGTGTCTTTGGGAGCCGGGTTGTGGGCGATCGGACGGAGCCCGGCCTGGGTAAAGCGGATGTTAGCCCCGTGAAGAAAATTAAGGGAGCTGTGGTCGAAGTTGTCGCCGTTAAAGTCGTCGAAGCAGCTCCCCAGCGCACCCGCGCCCGCGAAGATGTTAAATTCCTGGTCGTCGTAAAACCCGACTGCGCCCCCGCCCGTAATCTGATAGGCGTAATTTTTGCCGATAACGCCCGTACCGCTTTTCGGATCGTAGGGTTTGCCCAGATTGGACGTGAGCAGAAGCCGGACGTTGTTGAATACATAACTCGCCAGGATGACAAGGTCGGCAGGCTGCTCGAATTCTTCGCCGGTAGGCGTATTGACATATACGACGCCCGTCACTTTGCCGCCGGTGTGCAGCAGCTTGGTGACGTTCGAGTTTGTGCGGATTTCGAGGTTGCCGGTCTTCTCGGCAACGGGGATCACCGTGACGACCGGATCGGCTTTCGCCCCGTACTCGCACCCGTACCGGTCGCAGAACGCGCAGTACTGGCAGGCCGCACGGGCGATCCCGTCGGGATTCGTGTAGTTCTCCGACAAGTTGGCGGACGGGATGACATACGGGTGATAGCCGAGCTTTTTGGCGGCATCCTCGAAAAGGACCATCCCCGGCGTCTTTTTCATCGGTCCCGTCGGGAAGGGGGCGGAGCGTTTGCCGACCATTTCGTTTTGTTCCTTTTCGCCGGAGATTCCGGCCATTTTCTCGTACTTGTCGAAGTATGGCTCCAACTGGTCGTAAGTGATGCCCCAGTCCTGCAGCATCATGCCCTGCGGAATTTTATTTTTGCCGTAGCGTTCGATCGTTTTGGTGCGGATTTGGAAATCGTAGGGCAGAAAACGGTAATTCTGGCCGTTCCAGTGCACGCCGGCCCCGCCGACGCCGTCGCCCATCAGGAAGGAGCCGTAGGAACGCATCGGAAGGGCGCGTACTTTCTCGCTGCTGCGGAACGTCACCGTCTCCTTCGACAAGTCCTGCATCAGCTCGTAGCGCTGGGAATAGCGCAGTTCGTCGTGGGCCATGTAATAGTCTTCGGTTTTACGGCTTTTGCCGCGTTCGAGCGCGACGACTTTATGCCCGGCTTTCGTTAACTCTGAGGCCAGAATACCGCCGGACCAGCCCATTCCGACGATCAGGATGGGTACTTTGGGAAGTTTGGTTGCCATTCTTCGTTGCTCCTCCTTGTCAGGAATGATTCGTGTGGTCGTGCAAGCTGAGCGGTTCCATGACGGCAAACTCTTTTTTGTCGATGATCGCCGTGTAACTCATCTGATCGCCGGGGTACTTGCGCATTCTCCAGCCCGCCATGTTCTTGTTGCCGCCGTAAAGCGGGTCCGCATAAGCGCCTTCGATGGTCAGGCTGCGCAGCATTTCGAAGAACGTCTGGCTCGGCACGCCGTTCAGCTGCACGTCTTTGCCGCTTTCGAACGCTTTCAGCACTTCGTCCTGCTCGTTCTCGGCGAGATCCGCGAAGGCTTTCTGGTACTTTTGCCTGCTGTAGTCGTTCATGACCGTAAGGCCCATCACAAACAGCTCATGCCGCTTGTAGCTTGCCTGGTAGCCTTGGGTCGCTTCGGCTTTATAGAAAGGCCCCATCATATAATCGCGGGCGTTCATCCCCCACTGGCCGGCAAGCTGATGGTCGATATAATAAGCGACACCGAGCTCTTTGGCTCCCGGACCGAGCTCGTCTTTCGGAAAAATGCGCTCCGTCGCGGCTTCCGTAATACGCAGCTGCTCCTGATTGAAAAACATGGGAGCCTGGTTGTAATCCTTGGCGTTGCCCGTCTGTGCCTGCCCCTGACCTTGCGGGCTGCCCGGAGCGGCCTGCTTGTTCTTGGCCATGGAATTGCCGACGATACCGCCGACGACTCCGCCCGCCACAATTCCGCCGAGCGCTACGCCGGACAGTTTCAGAAACTTTCGCCGGGATTCGTCCCGGGGCTGCTTGGTCTGCTGATTTTCTGCCATGATGTTCCTCCTGTAAGAGAAGTGGAGTTTTCGAGATGAGTGTTATATCCAAGTATCACCTTTTTGCCGATTTGTATGTAAGGAAAAAGAAAAAACGGAATCTTTCGGAAGATTCCGTTTTCTGTAGCGGATCCGTGCGTTGGTTCGGACAATAACTCGCTGAATGCGTTGGCGTGGAAAAAGCGGCTTATTTCTTGGCGGCGAGCCATGCGGCCAGCGCCTGGATATCCGTGTCGCTCAGGTTGCCCTTGAAAGCCGGCATTCCGCCTCTTCCGTTCAGAAGAATGTTCTTGACGTCCGCCTCGCTTAAACGGCTTCCCGCTTTTTGCAGGTTCGGGCCTACGCCGCCGCCCATATCGACGCCATGGCAGGCGATACACTGGGCCTTGTAGAGAGATTCGGCCTGAGCCGTCTGGCTTCCGCTGCCTTCGCCTTCGGGAGCGTTGCCGCCCGCAGCGGCACCCGGTGAAGCTGTCGGAGACGCCGTTGCGGCAGGAGTGGTCGGCTGAGGCGTAGGCGCGGTTTCCTTTTGGCCGCAGGCCGCCAGCGAAGCGGTCACGAGCAGGATGCCGGCCAAGGTTGTTATCCGTTTGTTCATACAAATCACCTCCGTTCGCTTACATTCAGTAAAAGTTTCCCGACTATAGTTTGGCGTCCGTGTCCCCGAGATATTCTCGTTTGCGCATGATGGATCCGAAGGCTTTTGCAATCCGCTGCGGCTTATGGCGGAAAAACGACAAATTTCTTTTCTTCCCCCCACGTATCTGCTAAACTATTTCTTAACTTGTGCGCTTTTCTACGTTAAAAGGCGCGTTCTAGCAGGAGGTTCGTGGAAAGGGTAGGGTGGACGATGAAACCTAGTTTGAAAGAACAACTACAGAAAAAAATTCTCATTCTGGACGGTGCCATGGGCACGATGATCCAGCAGGAAGATTTGTCGGCCGACGATTTCGGAGGAGAAGAGCTCGACGGCTGTAATGAAATGCTCGTTCTTACACGTCCGGATGTCATTCAGCGCATCCATGAGAAATATTTCGAAGCCGGTTCGGATATCGTTGAAACGAATACGTTCGGGGCAACGAGCGTCGTCCTGGCCGAATACGATATACCGGAGAAGGCGCGCGAAATTAACGTTGCCGCCGCCAAACTGGCCGTCGAAGCCGCCCGGAAATATTCAACTCCCGAATGGCCGCGTTATGTCGCCGGCGCACTCGGACCTACGACGAAGACGCTTTCGGTAACCGGAGGCGTTACGTTCGAGGAGCTTGAAGAGAGCTATTACGAGCAGACGGTCGCCTTGATCGAATCGGGCGTCGATGCCATTCTGCTGGAGACTTCCCAGGATACGCTTAACGTAAAAGCGGGCGGGATCGCGATACAGCGGGCTTTTAAGACGACGGGTATCGAGCTGCCGATCATGATTTCCGGTACGATCGAGCCGATGGGCACGACGCTGGCCGGACAAAATATCGAATCCTTCTATATTTCCCTGGAGCATCTCAATCCGATTTCGATCGGCCTGAACTGCGCGACGGGGCCGGAATTTATGCGGGATCATATCCGTACCTTGTCCGGGCTTGCGGGCACTTATATCTCTTGTTATCCGAACGCGGGGCTTCCCGACGAGAACGGTCATTATCATGAGTCGCCCGAATCCCTGGCCAAGAAAATGGCGGCTTTTGCCGAGCAGGGCTGGCTGAACATCGCGGGCGGCTGCTGCGGCACGACTCCCGCTCATATCCGTGCGCTCGCCGAAACGCTGAGCGCTTACAAACCGCGTACCGAACTTGGAACGCACCCGTCGGCCGTGTCCGGTATCGAAACGGTATACATCGAACCGGAGAACCGCCCTTACATGGTCGGCGAGCGGACGAACGTACTCGGTTCCCGGAAGTTCAAGCGTCTGATTGCCGAAGGCAAGTATGAAGAAGCTTCCGAGATCGCCCGTGCCCAGGTTAAGGGCGGCGCCCACGTTATCGACGTCTGTCTGCAGGACCCGGACCGGGACGAGACGGAAGACATGACGAAGTTCCTGGAGCTTGTCGTTAAAAAGATCAAGGTTCCGCTCATGATTGACTCGACGGATACGCGTGTCATCGAGCTGGGGCTGAAACATTCGCAGGGCAAAGCGATCATCAACTCCATTAACCTGGAGGACGGGGAAGAGAAGTTCGAGAAGGTGCTTCCGCTTATTCACCGTTACGGAGCGGCGGCGGTAGTCGGTACGATTGACGAACGCGGCCAGGCGATAACGCGCGAAGACAAGCTGGAAGTTGCGCAGCGTTCCCACGATCTGCTCGTGCACAAGTACGGAATGAACGCCGAAGATATCATATTCGACCCGCTCGTATTCCCGGTCGGCACCGGAGACCAGCAGTATATCGGTTCCGCCAAAGAAACGATCGAAGGCATCCGGCTTATCAAAGAAGCGATGCCCCAAACCAAAACCATTCTCGGTCTCAGCAACGTTTCGTTCGGTCTTCCCGAAGCCGGGCGCGAGGTGCTGAATGCCGTTTACTTGTACCACTGTACGAAAGCGGGCCTGGATTACGCCATCGTGAACACGGAGAAGCTGGAGCGGTACGCCTCCATCCCCGAAGAGGAAAGAACGCTTGCCGAGCGGCTCATCTATGAGACGAACGACGAGACTTTGGCCGAATTTGTGGCTCATTTCCGGGTAAAGAAGGTTGAGAAGAAGGAAAAGATATCGACCCTTACGCTCGAAGAGAGGCTGGCCTCTTACGTGGTCGAGGGAACGAAGGAAGGGCTTCTTCCCGATCTGGAGCAGGCGCTTCAGAAATATTCCCCCCTGGAAGTGATCAACGGTCCGCTGATGGAAGGGATGGCAGAAGTCGGACGCCTGTTCAACAACAACGAGCTGATCGTAGCGGAAGTGCTTCAAAGCGCCGAAGTTATGAAAGCATCCGTGGCTTACCTGGAGCAGTTTATGGAGAAGAACGAGTCTGCGGTGAAAGGAAAAATTATTTTGGCCACCGTAAAAGGCGACGTCCACGATATCGGCAAAAACCTCGTGGAAATTATTTTATCCAACAACGGCTACCAGATCGTGAACCTCGGCATCAAGGTTCCGCCGGAGCAGCTGATCGAGGCTTTCCGCAAAGAAAAGCCGGATGCGATCGGGTTGTCGGGTCTGCTCGTGAAGTCCGCCCAGCAGATGATCGTCACGGCGCAGGATTTGCGTACCGCGGGAATCGACGTTCCGATCATGGTGGGCGGCGCCGCTCTGACGCGGAAGTTCACCAAGACGCGCATCTCGCCGGAATATGACGGCCTCGTGCTGTATGCGAAAGACGCGATGGACGGTCTCGACATCGCGAACAAATTGAGCGACCCCGTGCAGCGGGAGCGCCTTATCCAGGAGCTTCGGGAAGCGAAAGATTCCGATGTGATGGAAGCCGGCCGCAAGGAAGGGACGGAAATGCCGGTGCTGACGCGCGTGTTCTCGTCCACGGTAGACCGCACCCTGCCGGTGGCGGTGCCGCCGGATCTGGACCGCCACGTACTGCGGGATTATCCGATCGGCCATCTCATGCCGTACGTGAACATGCAGATGCTCCTCGGGCATCACCTCGGCCTGAAAGGCAAGGTCGATAAGCTCATCGCCGAGCAGGACCCGAAAGCCTTGCAGCTGAAGGACACCGTGGACACCATCCTGTACGAAGCGCAGAAGAACGGCATCATCCGTGCCCAGGGGATGTACCGGTTCTTCCCGGCCCAAGGGGACGGAAACGATGTTGTCGTGTACGATCCCGCGGACACGACGAAGGTGCTCAAGCGGTTCACCTTCCCGCGTCAGGGAACGGAGCCGTTCCTGTGTCTGGCCGATTATCTCAAGCCGGTAGACAGCGGCGTTATGGATTACATCGGCTTCCTCGTCGTCACGGCGGGGCAGGGCGTAAGCGAGCTGGCGCGCGAATGGCGCGAGCAGGGCGATTATCTGCGCTCCCATGCGCTGCAGTCGACCGCTCTCGAAGTCGCGGAAGGTTTCGCGGAGCGCGTGCATCATATTATGCGCGACGTGTGGGGCATTCCGGATAGTGCGGAAATGACGATGCAGGAGCGTTTTGGGGCGAAGTATACCGGCCAGCGGTTCTCGTTCGGTTATCCCGCTTGTCCGAATCTGGAGGATCAGGAGCCGTTGTTCGAGCTGATGAAGCCGGAGGATATCGGAATCGAGCTGACCGAAGGCTGCATGATGGAACCGGAAGCTTCCGTATCGGCCATCGTGTTCGCCCATCCTCAAGCGCGGTATTTTAACGTCGACAAAGTTTAACGTTTCGTCCCGCCCGCAAAATGATTATGAATAAATAGACGCTGACCACCGGTTCGGCCGGCAGGCTGCGAAAAGCAGGACGGTTCTTCCGAGAAGAACCGTCTTTTTTGCCCTCTACCTGGGGCGAATGCAGCGGGAAGGAGCCGGGGAAGTCTGTCCCGGAAGGGAATTGCTTCTGCGGCAAAGAAATTTACGGAGCCATTAAAGGAGCTTTCCCATGGAATACGGGGCCGTTTGACTTCCGGAACGAATTTTTATAGCATGTTAAAAAGCAGGAAACGATATCTGCAGAAACGAGGAACAGGGTCGTGGAATTGTATTTTCTCGGAACGGGAGCAGGCATGCCTGCCAGACACCGTAATGTGACATCCATTGTGCTGAATTTGCTGCCGGAGCGGGGGAGCATCTGGTTTTTTGACTGCGGGGAAGGAACGCAGCATCAGATCTTGAGATCGCCCGTCAAGCTGAGCAAGTCGGAAAAGCTGTTCGTAACGCATCTTCACGGCGATCATATATTCGGCCTGCCGGGACTTCTGAGCAGCCGTTCTTATCAAGGCGGGGATACGCCTTTTACGATTTACGGACCCAAGGGCATTAAAGCGTATGTGGACATGTCCCTGCAGCTGAGCCAGGTTCATCTCGACTACGAGCTGGTTATCCGGGAAATCCCGTCCGAAGGCGGAGTCGTCTTCGAGGACGAGACGTTCCGGGTCGAGGCCGCGCCTCTGGAGCACCGGATCGAGTGCTTCGGCTACCGCATCGTCGAGAAGGACCTTCCGGGCAAGCTCCAGCAGGAGAAGCTGCATGAGCTGGGCATTACCGCCGGACCGCTGTACGGGCGCCTGAAGCAGGGCCAGACGGTGAAGCTGGAGGACGGCCGCGAGCTGCACGGAAGCGATTTCGTCGGGCCTTCGATCAAGGGCCGGACGGTGACGATTCTCGGCGACACGAAGCCGTGCGGCAATTCGGCGCTGCTTGCGGAAGGCGCCGACGTGCTCGTTCACGAGGCGACGTTCGGAGCGGAACGGGAAGATCTTGCCGAGGCGTACGACCATTCGACGACGGAACAGGCGGCGCGTACGGCGTCGGACGGCGGCGTCGGCGCGCTGATCATGACGCACATCTCCTCGCGCTATCAAGGAGAGGGAGCCGATCGTCTTCTTGAGGAAGCGAGAGCGATTCACCCGGATTCTTGGCTGGCCGAAGACTTCTACAGCCACGTGGTTCCGCGCAAACAGAGCTGAGCAGGGCTATCCGGTTCCCCTAGGAACAAATGCATAGAAAAAAGGCCCGGCGGGATCACACCAGCCGGGCCCTTTTTTCTATGCAAAGCTTTTTGATGAGCCGCTGGTTACTTCCGCTCCACCGGCGTATGCCGGAATCACTCGGTCGTATCGAATTTAGCTTCGTCCTGGAGTTCGCTTTTGAAGCTGCTCACGCTTTGGCGGCGGCGTTCGTTCTTGGCTTGAAGCGCCTCTTGTTCTGTTGTGGAAATTTCGTCCGCATGCTCGTCCAAATATTCCTGAGTTTCATGAAGGCGGGCTTCCGTGTTCCGGATGCTGTTTTTCAGATGAACGGCATTATCCCCGCGGTTATCTTTTTTGGCCATCGGTATCCCTCCTTTCCATCTCCTACGATTCGCTTTTGACGCAGAGCGTATTCATAAAATCTTCATCTTCTGCTAACGTTCCAATGATGCGGGCTTGCTAGGCTGATCCCAGGGGGTCGGGCGCTGCCGGGAGGCAAGCTCGGGATGGGGGACGAACGGCCGTCACGATTCGCCCACCGCGCACGCGGCCGGCTGCCCGATACGGGGAAGGGGAACCCGGGGGAAACAACGGGGCGTACTGCCCGGTAATACTGCCGGCGGCGCAATAACTTTGCCGTGCGTGAGAGCGGACACGGTCCGGGCGGGCATTCGATCCACGCCGTGAACCGACAGTTTAGGAGGAGCTTGCAGCGTGAGCCCGCGGCAGTAACTTCAGCCGCTGACACTGCGGCAACCTCCCCCGCAGCCCGATGCTCCGAGATCAGCAGTCCAGGGAGGGAATAAGCATGGATACGGGTAGTCATCTGCTTTTCGGAGTCACGCTGGCGGGATTGGCCACACTGCAGCCGGATGTCGCGCAAAATCCGCTTCTTCTGCAGGCGGTGCTGGCCGCAACCGTAGCGGGTTCTCATGCGCCGGATTTCGATACGGTCACCCGCCTCAAAGGGTATGCCGTCTATCTCAAGCATCATCGTGGAATCACGCATTCGCTGCCTGCCCTGCTGGTCTGGCCCGCTTTGCTGAGCGCCCTGGCCGCAGCGGTTTTCGGCACATGGGACCATTACGCTCTCCTTTTCGGCTGGGCGGCCGCGGCCGTTATACTCCACGTCGGGCTGGATTTGCTGAACGCATATGGCGTGCAGTGTTTAAGGCCCTTTTCATCCCGCTGGCTCCATCTCGATATTCTGCCTCTTACCGATCCGTTTCTCTTGGTGCTTCACGGAGGCGGGGCTCTGCTGTGGGCGGCGGGAGCGATACACCCTGGGGTATGCATGGCTGCCGTATATACGGCTAGTTTCGTTTACGTAATCGCGAGATGGCTCCATAAGCGAATTCTTTTCCGCCGGTTGAGCGGCTATGTGAAAGACCGGTTCGGGGCATCCGGCCCGCTGCTGCTGGTTCCGGGTTTGACGTGGAGAAGCTGGCAGTTTGCGGCGGAAACGGAAGACAGCTTTCACAGCGGAACGGTGCGGGGGGCGAGAATCGTTTTGAAGGATACCTACGTCAAGGACCGGACGCATCCGGTTGTCGAGGCGGCGATGGCTGCCGAAGGTGTCCGGGCATTTCTGGCTTTTGCACAGAGCGGTCATGTAAGCTGGGATACGCATGAAGAAGGATACGTGGTGAAATGGCGCGAAGTGAGATTTTGGCATGAGCACAAGCTGCCGTTCGGCATTGATGTGACGCTGGATAGAGAAATGAAGGTGCTGTCCGAACATTTGGGATGGACGAAAAAAGCCTGGGAGCCCCCCTATGTATAAAAGAGAGGCCCCAGACTTTGAAGACCGGCCTGAGGTCTGAAATTACTCAAAAGAGTTTCCAAATTTTCCCGCAAATAAAAAATCGTCAAGCTCGCGCCGTCCCGACGGCTGCTCGCGCTGCAGGTGCTGTTCGGAGAGAGAGTCCGTGTTGCCGTGATAGCCGATGGCGATAACGGTATGGATATCGTAATCGTCGGGCACGCCGAGCAGCCGGCGGGCGCTCTCCCTGTCAAAACCGGCCATGGCGTGGGAAATCAGCCCTTGACGGACCGCCTCCAGTGCCAGATAACTCCAGGAAGCTCCCGCGTCGAACGCATGAGAACCGTTTACCCCTCCGGCGGGGGAAGGCGTGTGGGAAAGCAGGAGAGCCAGCACGGGCGCCCTCAGGCACCAGGATTTGTTGGAAGCTGAAATAAATTCGGCGAATACCCGCTTCTCTTCGTCCGTACGTGCGACAATATAACGCCATGGCTGAAGATTGCTGGCGGACGGGGCCCAGCGGGCCGCTTCGAACAGGCTCATCAGAATTTCGTCCGAGATCTCCTTTTCGAGAAAAGCCCGCGACGACCAGCGGTTAAGAAAGATCGGATTGATGTCATAGGCGGCGTGACGCTCATTTTGTACGTCGAAACGATGTTCCGGCATGACCATTCCTCCTGTCTTTTGAGTGACGATAGCAAAAAACGGTACACCTCTTTATTTGGACGCAAACGGCGAATCCTAAACAAAGCGGCGTATGACAGAGGAAAAAACAGGGCATGCTAGTACAGCTTCTTTTTAACAAAATGGGGGTGCTGAACATGAACTTTACAAGCCAGGATATCATTGTGATTGAAAGAGCCCTTCAGCTTGCCATCCGCAGCGAGACGAAGGAGACGAAAGCCGAGGAATACCGCGAGGTGCTTCACAAGCTCCAGCTTAGTTCCATGCAGGCTCTGCAGGAGCAGAGCGCCTTCACAACCGCCGTTCAGGATGGCATCCGCTATGATTATGACGATTCGTCCGATCTCGCGTAACCTTCAAGAACCGGATAATTGCGGGATACGGCCTCTGCCGCCAGCATACCGCTCAGCGCGACCATCGGCGTTCCTCCACCGGGATGCGTGGTTCCGCCCGCATAATAAAGGCCTTCAATCCGGCGGTCCGCGATGGACGGCCGGAAGAAGGTCGGTTTCAGTCCGTGGGACGCCCGCCCGTAGAGGGCTCCGTACATGGAGCCGCTAATTTCGGCAATGTCTCCCGGATGGAAGACGCGTTCGACTTCCGTGTTCGCGGACAATCCCTGGAGGCCCCACTGTCTCTCCAAGAGGCCGGTCAGACGGCTTCTGTACAAATCCGCCACGGAGGCGAGTTCCGATGGATGGCTTCCGAGTCTGCCGGGAACGGCGGCGGGAACATTCGCGAGAATATAGAGATTGCTTCCTCCGCCCTGACGGGCCCGCTGCGGCTCCGTATAGGAGGAGTTGCACACGTAAAGAGCCGGATTGCGGGGCCAGACTTCGCCCTCGAAAAGGTCGGTAAATTCGGTTTCATACCGGTCCGGAAAAAACAGATTGTGATGATGAAGCCGCGGAAACGTTTTGCGCACGCCGAGAAGCATAAGAAAACCCGAAGAGGACAAGCTCGTCGACGTTTGGCCCAAGAAGATGCTCCCCGGGATACTGCGGAACTCTTCCGGAATCAGGTTTAGCTGCGTCGCGTAATAATCGTTATTCGATACGACAAACGAAGCCGGAACGAAGCCGCCGGGAGTTTCAACGCCCTGCACTTTTCCGCCCCGCACAGAGATATGCCCGACCGGAATGGACGTCCTGATGTCCACTCCTTTTTTGCGTGCCAGCCTTTCCAGCGCTTCGATCAGCTTATAGTTGCCGCCCTGAACGTAATACACCCCTTTTAACAGCTCCAGGTAAGCGATCATCGACAATGTCGCGGGAGTCCGGTAAGGGGAAGAGCCGACGTAAGTCGCGTAACGGTTCATCATGGCCAGCAGACGGGGATCGTCAAAAAAAGTCTCGTGAAATTTGTTCATCGTTGTGAATGGTCGGACGCCGAGCAGGGAAATTCCGAGCGCGGGCGAGACATAATCGCTCCATTTCGTAAACGAACGGGAGAAAAACTGCCGCTCTGCGATCTGGTAAATCCGTTCCACTTCACGCAGGTAGTTTTTAAAGCCCTGACGGCTGCGGGCGGAGAAAGATTTCAGCTGTTCTTCCATAAAATGAGGATCCGCAGACAAATCGATGACGGACCCGTCCCGGAAAAAATTGCGGGAGTTCACGTCAAGCTTGATGAACTGGAGCGCAGGATCCTGCTGCTCGCCGCACTCGGTATAAAGCCGTTTGAAGACCCAGGGCATCGTCATGGTAGAAGGACCGAAATCAAACGAATAAGGGCCGTAAGCGTGGGCCTGGAGCTTGCCTCCGAGAGAGGCGTTTTTTTCAAGCAGCGTGATCTTGTATCCTAGGGAAGCGAGTTTGATCGAAGCGACAAGCCCCCCGATTCCGCCCCCGATTATGACGCCTTCAGGTGTGCGATTCATCTGTAAACCCTGCCTTTCCAAGAATAGCCCCGTTTTGTTATTCCGATATACCAGGAGCGGAGCGCGATATAGCCCAGACCTGCGAATGAAAGGGGCAAAAACCAGTGCCACGGGCCTTTCGTGCCGAACCGGTGATCGACCGTCCATTTTTGGAGAACCCCCAGCAGGTAAATCCCCGTCCAGAAGCCTCCTTCATACAGATTTCCACCGGCAAAAGCGAAAACAGCACCGAGCAGCGGCCATACATAAAGCGACCCGTACAAAAAAAGCAGGGCAAAAAGCGCCGCGGAGGAGCGGCCGACGCCCAGAAAAATATTTTTGGTGAACCCTTCCACCACATCGCGCGGCGTTTCGTACATCTCGCAGGAGGTAACGGGCGTTATATCCAGCAGGTCCGCTTGAAAGCCCGCTCTCTTCACGGCCCGCGCCAGGGCCATATCCTCAACCATTTCCGTTTTAAAAGCGGCGTGTCCGCCTATCTTCTCGTAAGCTTCTCTGGAAAAAAGCATAAAAGCGCCGTGAGCCGCCATAAAGCGGTCATCCCGGGATCGCGATACGAACCGGACGGGCAGATGGAGCGCGATAATAAAATGCAGCATCGGCAGGATGAGCCACCCGAAAGCGTGTGCGGACAAGACGCGCGGGAAGCCCGTAACGAAGGAAGTTTCCCGCGTAAAAGCCGTATGCAGGACCGAGCGGAGCATATCCGGCGTATGTACGGTATCCGCGTCGACGAAAAGCAGCCAGCTCCCGGAGGACGCTTCGTAAAGCTGGTGGCAGGCATGAACTTTTCCGACCCAGCCCTCGGGAAGCTTCCTGCCGTGCAGCACGCGAACCTGCCGATGGCGCCGGGCAAGCCCGCCGAGCAGCGCAGGCGTGCGGTCCTCGGAGCGGTCGTCGAGCACGAGGATTTCGAAGTCGGGATAGTTCTGGGCTGCGAGGCTTTCGACGCATCTTACGATGCCGCGCTCCTCGTTGCGTGCCGGCACCAGGATGGACACCCGCGGAAAAACCCCGGGAACGCCCGTCCGTACTTTCGGCCACTGCCTTATGTTCCACAGGAGCCATAAGGTGAAAAAGAGCGTGACGGAGCCGATGAGCGAAACAATCATGGTGTTTCTCTCCTTTCAGTCAGGAACGGGGATGAGCAAAAAGATCCGGCTGGTCTTGCAGGTTTCCGCGGGCTGCCCGTCCCGAGGCGGCGTATCTCCACAGCAGAAGCAGAGCGGCGCCGCTTCCGTTGATCAAAACGGCCGGCCAGAGGCCGAATGAACTGCCGAGAGCGAGAAACAGGAGCTCAAGCGTAACGAATAGAAGGAGCGGGGCGGCGGCCTGGACATCGGCGGCACGTATAAGAGCGGTTAGGCGGCCCGTCCGGCCCGGCGAATGAAGCCGGCTGCGCGGGGCCAACTTCCAGCGCATGCAGCACGCGTAAATCAGGGAGGCGGTTATCCACCAGCAGGCGAAATTGGTCCAGGGCACGCCGTGAAAAGACAGCGCTCCCGGATCGGCCCACACCCAGTACCGCTGGCGTACGGCAACGGGATCGAGCACGAGGTCGATCATCGACGCGATCCCGCCCGCGGCAGCGGCTGCGCGTATTCCCCTGCCCCGGACGAACCATTTGGCGATGGCCAGTATGAGGCACCAAGCCATCGGAATCGCCAGCGGGACCCCGAAAAGAAGCGGGGCAAAGCGGTCCGTGTACGAATAGCGGCCGAACCACAGGCCGGTATGAGAACCGAACCACTCGGAGAAGAAGGACAAGCCGCCGCAAAGGATGAGGAAAAGGAGCATCCGGCGAGTGCCTGCTTCCCGGCGCACCCAGAGCAGCGCCGCGATTCCGCCGAGCATCAGGTAGACGCTGTTGGCCCACTCCAGCCAGGGAGGCAGGAGATCCGCGAGCAGCAGAACGAAGCCGCACAGAAACCAGAACGCGTAGACGTACAAAAGCGGCTTCAGCATGTGAGACTGCTCTCCGATCCGGGAAGGAGCTGAGGCTTCCTCCAGGTCCCGCGCTGAAGCAGGAGGGTAAGCAGAATCGCCGTCTTGCGCTTTCCCGACACGCGTATGCGCCCGCTGAACACGTCGCCGCCGCGGACTCCGGCCTGCACCAGAATCTCGCGGTAGATGAGTCCGGCGGCCGAGAGAGAGGCCCGGCTGTCGCGCGGATAATAGGGGTGGGCGGATAAGCCTTCCCTGTAGTCCCGCTCGGCCCGGCTGGCCAGATGCTCGAACAGGGGACGCCAGCCCGGAGCGTCCATGCCCGCGGGAATGTTCTCCGCCCGGTAACCGAAGCGCGTCATCAGATCTTCCGGGAGGTAGACGCGGCCCCGGCCATAGTCCTCCGCGACGTCACGCAAAATATTGGTGATCTGCATCGCGACGCCGAGCCGGATCGCTTTCTCGCGAAGTGCGGGCGTAATCTTGTCCGTAAGAATGGGGAGCAGCATGAGCCCGACCGTGCCGGCGACCAGATAACAGTAGCGCTCCAGCTCCTGCATGCTGCCGTAGCGGAATTGGCTCAGATCCTGGCGCTGTCCCGCAATCATGTCCCGGAACGGCCCGGGCTCCATCGGATAGCGGCCGAATACATCGGCAAGCGCCGTCCAGCCGGGCCCCTCATCCGGTTTCCCTTGCAGCAGGCGGTTGAAGGATTGCTCGAATTCACCCAGCAGCTTACCTGCATCTCCGGGTGTTTCATCGACGATATCGTCAACGGTACGGCAGAAGGCATACACGGCCCAGACTGCCTTCCGTTTGCTCTCGGGCAGAATGGAGAAGGCCCGGTAGAAGCTGGAGGAATGCTTGCAGACGATGCTCTCACAGTAACGGTAAGCGTTTTCCAGGTCGCCAGCGTGCAACATGATCACCTCAAGTTAGAAATTTTAACAATCCTTACATATAACAAACCTTGTACAAAAAGCTCAATTGTTTTCAAAAACGTTGTAATACATTATACTAACATTATACATAAAAACATTTTTGAGTCCACCTGACCGTCCAAACGTTAGACAGAGGAGGTTGTTTACAAGATGAAAAGCAGGCATATAGCCGTTGTCGGAGCAGGACCGGGAGGTCTCAGCGCCGCCATGCTTCTGGCCAGCCAAGGCTATAAAGTAAGCGTGTTCGAAAGCCGGCCTGCCGTCGGGGGACGAAACTCATCCCTCACACTCGGGGATTACCGGTTTGACCGGGGACCGACTTTTTTAAATATGCCGTATATTCTGGAAGAGCTTTTCGAGGACGCCGGGCGCAGCGTTCACGATTATGTCCGGCTCAAAGCCATCGATCCGATGTACCGGCTCGTATTCGGAGAAACCGAATTTTACGCTCACCGGGACCGGGATACGATGGTGGAGCAGATCGAACGTATTTTTCCGGGAAACGGGCCCGGTTACGACCGGTTTATGCGCGAGGAGGGAGCGAAACTGAAGGCGCTTTCTCCTATTTTGCAGAACAAGCACGATTCTCTGCTTCATTATTTGCATCCCCGTTTTCTTAAAGCGCTGCCGAAGCTGACGGTTCACAAATCGCTTTACGGGTGTCTGGCTTCTTATTTCACGGACGAGCGGCTCCGGCTCGCGTTTACTTTCCAGGCCAAGTATTTGGGCATGTCGCCTTGGGAATGCCCCGGTGCGTTTACGATTCTTTCTTATATCGAGCACGCCTACGGCATTTATCACCCGATCGGCGGAGTCAGCGAAATTTCAAGGGCGATGGCCCGGGTCGTGGAAGAATACGGCGGAGAAATCCATACGAACTGCGCGGTCAAGCGGGTGCTGGTGAAAGCCGGACGGACAACCGGGATCGAACTGGCGGACGGTGAGAAGGTGGAGGCCGACGAGGTCATTGTGAATGCGGATTTCGCCCAGGCGATGAACACGCTTTTTGAACCCGGTGTTTTGAAAAAATACACGCCCCGCCGTCTCGGGAAAAAATCGTATTCCTGCTCGACTTTTATGATGTATCTCGCCTTGGACAAAGTATATGAAGGGGCGCATCATACGATTCTGTTCGCGGACGATTACCGGCGGAATGTCCATGAAATCGCCGCGTCCAAAATTTTGTCGGAAGATCCGTCCGTTTATGTGCAGAACCCCGCCGTCACCGATCCGACCCTGGCGCCTGCCGGCTGCAGCGGGCTTTACGTTCTGGCTCCGGTTCCGAACAACACGAGCGGCATCGATTGGGAAGCGGAGAAAGACGGCTTCCGTGAACTGCTTCTGTCGAAGCTGGAAAAACAGGCGGGATTCGCGGGGGTGTCGTCGCATATCGTCGGCGAAAAAATGATCACGCCGCTGGATTGGGAGCGGCAGCATCATGTTTACGAAGGCGCGACGTTCAACCTGGCGCATAATCTCAGCCAGATGATGTATTTGCGCCCTCACAACCGCTTCGAGGAAGCGGATGGCTGCTGGCTGGTCGGGGGCGGCACCCATCCGGGCAGCGGACTGCCGACGATTATGGAGTCGGCCCGCATCACTGCCAGGGGCATTGCCGCCAAATATACGGCGGCGGAGCGCTTCCGCCGGACAGCCGGGACGCGGGAGGTAGGACGATGAGGGACCGCAACCGCACGATCATCGTAGGCGGCGGCATCGGGGGGATGACAGCCGCCTTGTATGCCGCCGGGCGCGGGCACGAGGTTTCGCTGTACGAGCGGGGGCCGGTTCTGGGCGGACGCCTGGCGTACGAAGGAAACGGAACCTACAAGATCGACCAGGGGCCGACTATCGTGCTGCTGCCGGATATGATCCGCGGCATTCTGGAAGAGGCGGGTGTCCCGGCCGGCCGGGTTCCGCTAATCCCGTGCGATCCGCTGTACCGCATTCATTTTGCGGACGGAACGGTGTTCACGAAATGGCGGGAGGAAGCGCGCCAGATCGAAGAAATCGAGCGCTTGTTTCCGGGGGAAGCGGACGGATACCGGGCCTACATGAAAGAAATGAAGGTCCGCTTCGAAAGGGGGCGGGCCGCGTTTCTGGAAAAGTCGTTCCTGCGCAAGCGCGACTTTTTTACGGTAAAAAACACGACGGAGCTTCTCCGAATGCGGGCCTATCTCAGCGTAAGCCGGGATGCCGCCAGATTTTTCCGCGATCCGCGCCTCCGTCAGGCATATTCGTTCCAAACCTTGTACATCGGGGGCAATCCCGCAGACACACCGGCCCTGTACTCGCTCGTGCCTTACTCGGAGCATGCCCACGGCATCTGGTATGTTCAGGGAGGATATGCCGGACTTGCGAAAACGCTCCATGAGGAGCTGCTGGCCAAAAACGTGCGCGTGCATACCGGACGCGCCGTGGAGCGCGTTCTTCACGCGGAAGGCGTGTGCCGGGGAATATCCGCGGGAGGCGAGGAGATCGGAGCGGAACGGGTGGTGCTCAACGGGGATTTTCCGGGAGTTTCGGGCCTTTTTGACGAAAAGCATTCCGCGGGAAAAAGAAAGTTTACGCCGTCTTCGGGCTGCCTGCTCGTTTATTTGGGAGTGGACACCATTTACGCGGATAAGGATGTTCACCAGTTCTATTTCTCCGACCATTTCGACGGCATGATGAAGGATGTGTTTCACGGCAGAGTCGTGCCCGAGAAGCGGTGCATTTATGTGTTCAACCCGTCGCTGATCGACGGTTCCCTGGCGCCCGGGGGGCACAGCGTGCTGTACATGCTCGTCCCGGTTCCGTCCGGTGAGCATCTCGATTGGAGCGGGGCGGAAGCCCTCGCCGATTCCGTCATCGACGAAGTGGAGAAGCGCGGATTCGTCGGGCTGCGGAAGTCGGTCCGGTGGCGCAAGGTGCGGACCCCGCACGATTCGCTTGCCGGCGGGCTTTATGCCGGAGGAAGCTTCGGCATTGCGCCGACCCTGCTTCAGAGCGGCGTATTCCGGCCGCAGGTCAAGCCTTATCCGATCCGGGGCTTGTACGCGGTCGGAGCCTCGGTGCATCCCGGCGGGGGAATCCCCATCGTGATGCAGGGAGCGAAGCTGCTCGACGAGGCGATGGGCCGGGACGATCTTGCCCTTGCGCCCGGCGCCGGTGTCTGTCTTAACGAAAGCCCCGTATAAAACTGGGGCTTTTTTTCTTTTGCCCGGGAAGCGTATAATAATGAGAACAGCCGTTCTAAGCAGTCAAGGTTAAGAAGGGACGCGAATCATGAGAAAGAAACAGCTTGCCGAATTAATTCAGGAACTCCGGACCGATGAAAATATAGTGAACTGGCACGAGATCGAACCCCAGGAAGCGAAAACAAAAGCCGTACCCGGGAGTGTGGACGACCGGATCAAGTCGGCTCTGGCAAAGCGGGGGATCACGGAGCTGTACACCCATCAGCACACCGCCTACGAGACGGTGCATGCCGGACAAAACATCGTGGCGGTGACGCCCACGGCTTCCGGCAAAACGCTCTGCTACAATCTGCCCGTCCTGCAGGCCATCGCGGATAACGACAGCAGCCGGGCGCTCTACCTGTTTCCGACGAAAGCTCTGGCGCAGGATCAGAAGAGCGAGTTGAACGAAATTATCGGCGAAATGGGCATCGACATCAAAAGCTACACGTACGACGGGGATACTTCCCCGGCCATCCGGCAGGTCGTAAGGAAAGCCGGGCATATCGTCATTACGAATCCGGATATGCTTCACTCCGCCATTTTGCCGCATCATACCAAATGGGTGAGCCTGTTCGAGAATTTAAAATATATCGTCATCGACGAGCTGCACACGTACCGGGGCGTATTCGGCAGCCATGTCGCGAACGTAATCCGGCGTCTGAAACGGATCTGCAAGTTTTACGGCAGCGATCCGGTGTTTATCTGCACTTCCGCCACGATTGCCAACCCGAAAGAGCTGGCGGAACAGCTGACCGGCTCTCCGATGAGGCTGATCGACGATAACGGCGCTCCCAGAGGACGGAAGCATTTCGTGTTTTACAACCCGCCTGTGGTGAACAAGCCCCTCAATATCCGGCGGAGCGCGACAGCCGAAGTCAACAGCCTGGCCAAGCAATTTCTGAAAAATAAAATCCAGACCATTATTTTCGCGAGAAGCCGCGTGCGGGTCGAAATTATTTTGAGCCATATCCAGGAACTCGTCAAAAACGAAATCGGCACGAAATCGATCCGTGGATACCGGGGCGGGTATTTGCCGAAACAGCGGAGGGAAATCGAAAGAGGGCTCCGGGACGGCGAAATTCTCGGCGTCGTCAGCACGAATGCGCTGGAGCTCGGCGTCGATATCGGACAGCTGCAGGTGTGTGTGATGACGGGCTATCCGGGAAGTATCGCGAGCACCTGGCAGCAGGCGGGACGGGCGGGACGACGTCATGGGGAAGCGCTCATTATCATGGTCGCGAGTTCCACGCCTATCGACCAGTACGTGGTGCAGAACCCGGAGTATTTTTTCGAGAGAACCCCGGAAGCCGCCCGGATCAACCCGGAGAATCTGATTATTCTCGTGGATCATCTGAAATGCGCCGCCTATGAGCTGCCCTTCAAGGAAACGGAGGAGTACGGGCCTTTGGCGGTTACCGAGATTATGGAGTTTCTCGTGGAAGAGCGCGTGCTGCACCGCAATGCGGATACATTCTACTGGGCGGACCAGTCTTTTCCCGCCAGCAATATAAGCCTGCGGTCGGCGTCCCAGGAGAACGTGGTCATTATCGACCAGTCCGATGTGGCGAACGTCCGGATTATCGGGGAAATGGACCGGTTCAGCGCTATGACGCTTCTGCATGACGAAGCGATTTATCTTCACGAAGGCGTGCAGTATCAGGTCGAAAAGCTGGACTGGGAGCACAAAAAAGCGTACGTCCGCGAAGTGGACGTTGAATATTACACGGATGCGAACCTGGCCGTCCAGCTGAAAGTGCTGGAGATTGACAAGACGCGGAGCCTTGCGAAGTCGGCTTTGCATTACGGGGACGTGACGGTGAACGCGATGCCGACTATTTTCAAGAAAATCAAATTGAGCACCTTTGAAAATATCGGTTCCGGCCCCATTCATCTGCCCGAAGAAGAGCTGCACACAAGCGCGGCTTGGGTGCAGCTTGCCGAGGTCGATCCGGAGCTTGGCGTTAAAACGCTGGAGCAGCTTCTGCTGGGAATTTCAAACGTCTTGCGGCATATCGCGCCCGTTCTGGTCATGTGCGACCGCAGCGACCTTCACGTCGTTTCGCAAATCAAGGCGGCTCATACGGGCCTGCCGACGATTTTCATATACGATCACTATCCCGGCGGAATTGGCCTGGCCGAGGAAGTGTACGGCCGCTTCGAGGAAGTTAAACAGGCCGCCAAAAATCTCATCCGGAAATGCGCGTGCGAAGACGGCTGTCCGTCCTGCATCGGAAGTGAGATTGAAGGAGTCCATGCGAAGCGGACCAGTCTTAAGCTGCTGGATCAGCTGTAACCGGAGAGACGGCAGGCTAACTTTTCAAATAAACGGAGGTGCCCGTATGGTCGTGTTAGAACCTATGCTGCCCGAACAGTTTGATGGCTGGCTGGAGCTTTCCGTAAGGGAATATGCCGAAAGTAAATCGAAAGCCGGTAATACGGAGGCCGGGAAAGCCTTGGAAGACTCGGCTCGTGAATTTAAAGAGCTGCTGCCGGACGGATTAAATACGGCGGACAGCTATATTTTCAACGCAATGGACGAGGAAAGCCGTCAAATCGTCGGTACGCTGTGGATCAAAGTACGCAAGGAACAGCAGGAAGTATTTATTTACGGGATTCGTATGGATGAAAATTTCCGGGGGAACGGGTTCGGCAAGAAAACGCTGCATGCCCTGGAGGCTTTCATAAAAGAAAGAAGGTTGCCTCCGAAAATTTCCCTGCATGTCTTCGGAGACAATGAAATCGCCCTGAACCTTTATAAATCTGCCGGTTTTAAAGCTACAAATATTCGTATGTCGAAGGTTATCGGCGAATGAACGTTAAACGAGGTTTACCCGAAAATGCCCAGGTAAGGATGGATGCCCGTCATGTATCGGTACCGAAATAAAAGTGTTGAGCCTTATAAATATTTAGCGGCCGGAATGGCGATGCGGGAATTCCGCGAGGGACGAGGATTGCGGCTGCCCGCGTCCGCCGAACCCGGCCGGCCGGACTGCGGCGGGACAGTGCCG
>NZ_FNVF01000003.1:0-66533 GCF_900107975.1 Paenibacillus sp. UNC499MF | reverse complement strand
GAGCAGGCGCAGGCGTGCGGGGAAGCGGCAGGGCTGCAGCCGGAGTCGACGGGATCTCCGCATATAGCGGCAGACGAGCGGGCGGATTCAGCCCATCAGGATGAGGCGGCGAAGCGGCCCATACTCGTGGCTGTGGGTGAGTCGACGGAAGCGGCGGATAGCCGCATACCGGCCGCTACCTCTCCGGTTGACGCGAAGCAAGGCGCCTTCCGGCCCGGCGAGCCTGAGGCTCCCGAAGCGGCCCCGGCGGCAGATCCGGAGGCCGCAGAGTGGGCGAAGCTGGGCGCGGAGCTGTACGAGTTCTCCGCAGGGTCGTTCGTGCGGCGCGTGTGCACGTACCCGCAGGATGCCAGCCACGGCCGGTACCGGCTCGACGCGCTTCATGAGTATATCCGGGAGCTTGAGGCCTTCCATCCCCAAGCGGAGCCAGTCCATGCGGAGGGTCTCCTGTTCTTCGACACGGAGACGACGGGGCTCGGCGTCGGCGCGGGCAATGTCGCGTTTCTCGTGGGCATCGGCTATTACGAAGCTGGTCACTTTGTCGTCGAGCAGCTTTTTATCCGGCATCCGGCCGAAGAGCGTGCGATGCTCGCCTATCTGGAAGAGAAGTTGGAGAAGTTCACCCACATCGTCTCCTACAACGGAAGGACCTTCGACTGGCCGATTTTGCAGAACCGGTTTATTCTGAACCGGATGCGGCCGGACATCGACCGCTTGCTGCACCTTGACCTGCTGCACCCGTCCCGCAGCTTGTGGAAGCATTCCATGCCTTCCGTACGGCTGGGGAAAGTGGAGGAAGCGCAGCTCGGTTATGTGCGGGAAGACGACGTTTCCGGCGCGTTCGCTCCCGAGCTGTATGTCCTTTATCTCGCGGAAGGAAAAACGGACGTGCTGCGGGGCGTATTCGTTCACAACGAGCGGGATATCGTGTCCCTGGCGGCATTGTCCGCTCTCATTTCCCGGTATTTGGCCGATGAAGAGCCCTTGGAGGCAAAAACGCCCGGGGATCTATACCGGCTGGGCCAGTGGCTGCTGAAAATGAACCGGCTCCCGTCCGCCGAGAGGATTCTGGAATTGGGCTTTTCTAGGCTCCTGGAGCAGGCGGAAGAAGGCCGTCATGCCGGTGGGGATCTGTTTCTCCGATATGCGGCCCACTACAAAAAAGCGGGCGTGCGGGACAAGGCCGTCGAATTGTGGACCCGGCAGATCCGGCAGGCGGGACCTGCCGCTGCGCCTCATGTAGAAGCCTATATCGAGCTTGCGATGCACTACGAGCACGGATGCAAAGACTATGCGCTTGCGCTGGAGCTGTCGTGTGAAGCGCTCGATGTCCTCCGCCAAAGACGCAGGCTCCTGCGGCGCAGCGGAAAGGCGGCGGAAGAGGAGCAGCGGATTGCGCACCGAATCGAACGGCTGCAGCGCAAGCTCCGGGATTGCGGCAAGCCGGCCCGGGGAAGCCGGGCATCCGCGAAACCGGCAGGTCTCACGGAGCCGGCCAAATCTTCCGGACAGGCCAAGTCTGCCGCCAAGCCGCCCGGTAAACCCCGGCCCGCTTATGCGGCCGACAGTTTATTTGATGTGTCTGGGGGCTCAAGCTGACGTGTCACGGAACGTCCCGTTTGCTGCGTATTGATATCAATCACGGAGCGGAAGGAATCTCCGTACCTCCGGCTTCAAGAATATGAAGTACGGCATCCTCTGACGTTAATTCCCATATTCGCAATACGATTTATTGAACGTCATGCCCTTTGAGGCTTGGCGTTTTCCTTTTTATTACAGGGTGAAAACGGGGCATGTCTGCCAAGCCCTCCGCCATACACTAGTTCGACAGCGTCTGCCCGAACAGGGGGAAGGGAGTAAATGCATGCCCGTTTATGTAGCGAACAGCGGCTCCAACACGGTGTCCGTGATCGACCAGACGACCAATACCGTCACGGCTACGATACCGGGATTTTCAAATCCGCAGCAGCTCGACGCCACACCGGACGGCCAGTTCGTCTATGTGGCGAATCTTGCCGCTTCCACCGTATCGGTTATCGGCACGGCGACCAATACGATTGTCGCCACGATACCGGTAGGCGGCGGCCCCCAGGGGGTAAGCGTCAATCCGTCGGGAACCCGTGTTTATGTGACGAATTCCGTGGACAATACCGTATCCGTCATCGACGTTGCGACCAATACCGTTATTCAAACCATTCCCGTTGGAGTAAATCCGGTCGGCGTGGACGTGACTCCGAACGGCGCTTTCGTTTACGTGGCGAATCAGCAGAGCAACACCGTTTCCGTGATCCGTGCGGAAGATGGCGCGGTGATCGCCAACGTGCCGGTAGACGTGCAGCCGATCGGCGTGGTTGCTTCTCCGGACGGCAAAAGCGTCTACGTGACGACCCGGGCTTTAAGCCGGACGGATATCATCAGCACCGCAAGCCTCACGGTGACAGGGTCGTTCGCTACGGGAATTTCCCCGATCGGGATCGCGACGAACGGCCGGCAAATTTTTGTGGCTAATGAAGTTTCAGGCAACCTGACCGTCGTCAATGTGGCCGGAAACACAAGCGGAGGCACGCTGCCTACGGGAACATTTCCCCAATATATCGCGGTCACTCCGGATGGGGCCTTTTTGTATGTGAGCACACGGACGAATGTGGTATCCGTCATCAGCCTGGCGACCGGCACCGTCATCGCCTCCGTGCCTGTCGGCGACCAGTCCATCGGGATCGTTGTCGTGCCCAAGTACGAGAACAGACCGTCCGTCAGAGCGGAGAAAACGATCAACGGGGTGGAAAGCGTCAATGCCAATCCTGGAGAAACCGTGTTTATTCAGGTACGGGTAACGAATACGGGCAATACCGTGCTAAGCCAGGTTAGATTGACGGATGTTCTCTCAGCGAACGGGCAGGTGCTTCTGGATGAAACGATTCCTTTCCTGAGTCCGGGCGAATCGGTCAACCGGCAGTTTCCTTTTGTCGTGCCTTCATCGGGGTTGTCCGTACTTACCGATGTTTTTACCGTCTCGGAGCCCGATGTCGGCATCCGCGAGCAGGCACAGGCGAACATCGCGATTTCCCAGCCGACTCCCGGCGTGACGGTTGTAAAAGAAGCGGACCGCAGCTCAGCCGTTCCGGGGGAAACCGTCGTTTATACGTACACAGTGACGAATACGGGGAACAGTACCTTGACGAACGTAACGGTGACCGATGAAATGCTCGGTCTGAACGAAACAATCAGCTCCCTTCCTCCGGGCCAGACGGCAACGTATAACCAATCATTTACGATTCCGCAGGGAACGCCTGCCGGCACGGCCGTTACCAATACTGTCTTCGTTTCGTCCCAGGAAGGAGCCATGGGTACAGACAGCGTTACCGTCTCCGTGGCACCGGTCAATTTGCTGAGTTTTTTTAAAACGGTAGAACCCGCCCAAGCGGCGCCTCAGGAATCTGTGACGTATCTGTTTATCGTTCAAAACAGGGGAAACACCACACTGACGAATTTCGTCCTTCAAGATCCCTTGCTGGGAGTGAATGTGACGATCGATGAATTGGCGCCGGGCGAGCGTGCCGTAAGGGAAGCGATCTTCATCGTACCGGCCGATGCGGCAGCGGACAGCATCATCCGCAACACGGCGGCGGCGCGGTCCGATCAGACTCCGGAGCTTCAAGCCTCCGCCGAATTGATGGTTTCGCCGAGTCCCGCTTTTATCGTCCGCAAAAGACCGTCCCGTACGGAGGCCAGGCCGGGCGAAACAGTCCAGTACACCATCGAGGTGATTAATACCGGAAATGCAACCTTAACCGGACTCAAGGTCGACGATGATGCTATCGGGCTGCATCAGACGGTCGCTTCTCTTTCTCCAGGAGGAAGAGTAACGTTTACCGGATCGTTCGTCATTCCCGCAAATGCGCTTGCGGGTACGATCATTTCCAACACCGTGGCGGTTGTTTCAAGTCAAACCGGGGAGCGGACCGATACCGAGAATGTCATTGTCACGGGTGTTCCTTCCCTGTCTCTTGCGAAAAGCGTGAATCCGGCCTCCGCAGGTGTGGGGGAGACGGTGCAGTATACGTTTACCGTCACGAATACGGGCAATGAGACGCTGCGTGACGTGCGGCTCCTGGACTCGACGGTCAATCTGGATTCGGCGATCCCCGATCTTGCACCGGGCGCGTCGGAAACGAGAACGATTGCCTTCGTCGTTCCGCCGGATGCTCCCGAAACGATAGTCAATACTGCCCTAGTGGAAGGCACGGGTGCGGAGACATCCGTCAGCGCCCAAGCTTCGGCTTCCCTGTTCGTCATACGCCCCGGCCTGTCACTGGTCAAAACGGCGGAGCAGACCGGAGCGGCGCCGGGAGATTTCATCGACTACGTCATCGAGGTAACGAACACAGGCAACGTTCCGCTGACCAATCTGACCCTCTCGGACAGCACGCTCGGATTCAGCGAGAATATTCCGCTGCTGGAAGCGGGCGCCTCCATTCTGTTCGCGCCAAGTCAGATTGTTCCTGCCGGAACTCCGGGAGGAACGGTTATCACGAACACCGCAGTGGTTGCGGGTTCCGGACTGAGCGCTTCGGGCTCCGTCTCGGTTACGGTGCTCAGCATCCCGTCCCTTTCTCTGACCAAGACGGCCGATCTGCCGCTACCGCTTCCCGGAGAAACCGTAACCTTTACGATCACGACGTCTAACACGGGCAATGTTCCTCTAACCGCCTTGCGGATCACGGACGGTCTGCTCGGGGTCGACACCACGATTCCCGTGCTCGGACCGGAGGAAACGGTGCCGCTTACGGGAACGTTTACCGTTCCGTTAGGAACACCGCCGGGCACCGTAATCACGAACCAGGCATCGGCCGTCTCGGACCAGACGCCGGCCGTCACGGCGGAGGCGACCGTTACGGTAGCTCCCGCCCCCGCGATCACGCTGGTCAAAACGGCCGACCGTCTTACGGCGCTTCCGGGCGAAACGGTCACCTTTACGCTGACGGTCGCGAATCCGAGCGCCCAGGTCTTGACCGGCGTGACGGTCACCGATGCGGTGCTGGGGCTGGACCGGAATCTGGGGACGCTGGCGCCGGGGCAAACCCAAACCTTGTTTGCGTCCTTTACGATTCCGTTCCGGACACCGGCCGGCACGCTGATTATCAACACCGCGCAAGCGCAGTCGGCGGAAACGGTGCCGGTAACGGCTTCGGTTACCGTTACGGTAGGAGCGGCCCCTTCCGTCGCCTTCATTAAGCTCGTCAGCGATGAAGAGGCTCCGGCGGGAGGCGAGATTGCCTTCGGTTTCGTGCTGGTTAACACCGGAAACGTGACTTTGACGAATATCCGCATCGCCGATCCGGTGCTGGAGGCTACCTTCTCGCTGAATTCGCTCGCTCCGGGGGAAAGCCAGGGGCAGGTCGTTCCGTTCCGTCTTCCCGAGGGTCTCGCGCCCGGCACGGTATTTACAAATACCGCCGAGCTGCGGTCGGATCAGACGGCGCCCGTCGTATCGGCGGTGGATATCCGGATTCTTCCGCCGCCGAACATATCCATTATGGTTACGCCCAATCCCGAATTCGTGAGACCCGGCGAGCGTGTGCCGGTCATGGTAACGGTCACCAATCCATCCAATGTCGTGCTGAACAACGTGCTGGTGTCGAACAGTCTGCTCGGACTGAATGAGAATATTTCCATGCTCGTGCCCGGCGGAACGGCCACGTTCACGGCCGTCATTAACGTCCCTCCGGGCACCCCGGCCGGCACGCAAATTCCCGGGGTGGTGAGCTTGACAAGCAACGAGACACCTGAGGAAAGCGCCCCGTTTCTTGTGATCGTTGCCCCGGTGCCCGAACTGGTTCTGCGGAAGCAGGCGAGCACCCCGGTCGCGGTTGCGGGCGAAACCGTGCGCTACCGGATCGAGGCGCTGAACATCGGCAATACGCTTCTGACGGGAGTGCTGAACGACCCGCGGGTAGGCGTCACGATCGGACCCGGCACCCTGCCTTTCGGCGGCGGCGTTCTGTTGTCGCAGCCTTTCCGCATCCCGCCCGAAACGCCCGCCGGTACGCTCTTCGTAAACCGGGTTACAGCCGTCAGCGAAACCGGAGGGTCTCTTGAAGCGGCTGCGAGCGTCAGGGTTATCCGCGTGCTGGACGTTTTTAAAAACGCGGATACGGAAGAAAGCTTTATCGGAGACGAATTCCGCTACACGATCAACGTCAAGAACGTGAGCGGACTGACGGCGACCGGCGCCGTACTCACTGATCTTCTACCGCCTGCGGTATCGTTTGTGCCGGACAGCGTGGTTGTGAGAGGAGCCGTCGTAAGCGGCGCCGGTCCGGAAACCGGCATCCCGCTCGGCTCCGTCGCGCCGGGCGAGACGGTGGCGGTATCCTTCCGGGTCCGCGTCGTCTCGCTGGATCCCTCCGAAGGGGGCCAGGGAAGTCAGCAGGCAGGCTCCGGCGGGCGCGACAGGCGTCTTGTGAACACGGCCGAGGTCACGTACGGGGTCCGTTCTCCTTCGGGACGGGATATTGTCACCGTTGCCGTTTCCAATGCGTCCGTGGTCCGGATAACCGAAAACGAAGAATAGATCCCGGCGTGGACCGTCTTTATGGTCCGCGCTGTTTTTTGCGGGCAGACTGAAGAAGAACCCGACGTTTAAAGGGGGGAGAGCACGGACATACCAGTAAGAAGCCGGAGAAAGGATGTGCCCTTATGCCCGAGTGGCCGGAGATGGAGCATTATCGCCAGGAATTGAACAAAAGGATTCAAAACCGCAAGATCAGCGGTATTACCGTTAATAGACCGAAATCGCTGAACGTTTCGGAAGAGGAGTTCCGCAAGACCGTTCTGGGAACGGTTGTGGAGCGGGTGGACCGGAGAGCCAAACAGCTCATTTTCGTCCTGGGCGGAGAACGTTATCTCCTTCTGCATCTTATGCTGGACGGAATGATGCATCTCGGTACGGAAGCGGACAAGCCGGATCGCAGCACACAGATCGAGCTCTACTTCGGGGACACGGCGCTGTATTTTATCGGGCTGAGGCTCGGCTATCTTCACCTGTACGATAAGCGGGGACTGGAGGAGGAGCTGAGTTCCCTGGGACCGGAGCCGTTTGACGCGGATCTGACCGCTGCCCGGTTTGCGGACATGCTGAAAACCCGCAAGGGCAATCTGAAAACGTGCCTGACCGATCAGCACTGGCTGGCCGGAATCGGCAACTGCTATTCCGACGAAATTTGTTTTGCCGCGGGTCTCCTGCCTTCCAGACGCCCGGCTGCTTTGGAGGAACACGAGACCGCCCGTTTGTACACGTCCATGCGCAGCGTACTTACCGAAGCGCTCAGAGCGGGCGGCTACATGGAGATGCCTCTCTACAGCGGAGATGAGCGGACGGGCGGCTTCAACGAGCTTTGCCGTGTCTACGACCGGGGCGGCGAACCGTGCGTAAGATGCGGGAACCCGATAGTGTTTCAGACGCTGTCTTCGCGTAAATGTTTCTTTTGCAGCAACTGCCAGACCTAATAGCGAGGGGAGAGAAGAGACATGGCACGTAAAAAGAGAAAAGAGCTTCACATCGGGGCGCATATCAGCACCCGGAAAGGATTTTACGGAGCCGCGGTGACCGCTTCCGCGATCGGAGCCGGGGCTTTTCAATATTTTCCGAAAAATCCGCGCAGCCTCATTCTGAAAACGAATGTAGACTGGGACGACGCCCGACGGTGCGCGGAATACTGCCGGGAAAACGGCCTTCTTTCGATCGGGCATGCGCCTTACCCCCTCAATCCGGCAGCGGAAGGCGGCCAGCAGGACGTGATGGTGGAAGCGATGCTGAACGCGCTGGAGATCGTGGATGCGTGCGGTTCCGTAGGGCTGGTCGTACATTTCGGGAAGTTTTCCGGAAAAGATCCGTTACAAGGCTATAAAAATATAATACAATGTACGAATAAGACGCTGAGCCAGTGGCGGGGCAGCGCGCTTCTTCTGCTTGAAAACCAGGCCGGCAGCGGTTCCCAGATGGGCACGACGATGGAGGAACTGGCCCGGATCAGACAGCTTTCGGATTACCCGGACAAAATCGCGTTCTGCCTGGACACGTGTCACGCGTTTGCGGCAGGACTCTGGCATGGGAACGATTGGGACGAGGTCGAGCAAAGAGGCGCCGAACTCGGGTATTTTGACCATTTGAAGGCTGTGCACCTCAACGATTCCCTCTATCCTCACGGTTCCGGCAAGGATCGTCACGCCAATATCGGCGAAGGGTACATCGGCCTGGAAGCATTCAAGTCCTTGTTGGCTTCGGATATCGTGAGGGACATACCGCTTGTGCTCGAAACGGGAAGCGGTCCGGACGGTACGCACAAGGAAGAGATTGCGCTGGTTAAGCGGACAGCCGGGGCGGCGGGAAAGGATACCTGATGAAGATTCACGTTTTTCTGGACGATCAGCGCAGATGTCCGGCGGGTTTTACCCTTGCGCGCAGCGTGGAGGAATGCCGGCTGCTTTTGCAGGAATGCGAGGTCGACATTTTGTCGCTCGATTACGATTTGGGCTGGGACGAATCCGGGTGGGATATCGTCGCCTGGATGATCGGGACCGGTATTTTTCCGGCCCGTATTTATTTGCACACTTCCAGCCTGGAAGGCCGGAACCGGATGTACCAGGCTTTGTACGCTGCGGTTCCTTCCGCAACCTCTCTTCATCCGGGACCTCCGCCTGCCGGTTTATTGGCCAAGCTTGCCGGGGGCTGACTCATTCAACCATTTTTCAAGAAGAGAGGATTCTGTGACATGATTCATTTAAACGATATTCATTTTATACGCGAAGAACGGCATATTCTTCAGGATGTTTCTTTTCATGCGGAAAAAGGCGAGCACTGGGTTCTGCTGGGCAAGAACGGTTCCGGCAAAACGACTCTGCTTGAACTTATGAACGGTTACCAGTTTCCTTCCAGGGGAAAAGTCGAAGTGCTCGGTAACCGCTACGGACAAGTTGACGTGCGTGAAGTCCGCAAGCGGATCGGCTATATTTCCCAGTCTCTGTTTGAGAAAATGAACCTTGCGGATACCGTATGGGAAGCGGTGGCGACCGGCGAATACGCCTATTTGCGCTTTTACCAGGAAATTCCGGAAGATGTGAAAAAGAAAGCGATCGGCATGCTGGAAAGAATCGGACTGCCGCATGTCGCCATGCAGTCGATCGGGACGCTTTCGCAGGGCGAGCGCAAGAAAGTGATGCTGGCCCGTTCCATGATGCAGAAGCCGGAGCTTCTGATTATGGACGAGCCCTGCTCGGGGCTGGATCTTTACGAACGCGAAAAGCTGCTGGCGGCGATCCGCGAATTCAGCGATCAGGAGATGACCGTACTTTACGTCACGCATCATATCGAAGAAATCATCCCGATGTTTACGCACGTCGCGCTTATCGAGCAGGGACGGATCATTGCGGCCGGTCCCAAGGAAGAAGTGCTGACGCCTGAACATCTCTACCAAGCTTTTCAGGTTCCGCTCGAAGTGGAGTGGTTCCGCAATAGACCATGGATAAAGGTGCTGTAAGGAATGACAGAACATGATTCGACTACAAACACGGCCCGCCTGATCGGCACGGCCAACCGCGGGTACGCCCAGCAGGCCCAGGAAGAAATCCGGCGGCTCATACCCGGAGTGAAATTCCGGACGCTTGTTCCGACGGAGACGTTTCTGGCGGAAGCGCCAGGAAGCTGGGAAGAAGTATCGGCGGCCATCCGGGCGCAGGAGCCGATTTTTCTGCGTCATATGCAGCCTGTCCAGGAGGAGCGCGCTTTGTCCGGAACGGACGAGGACATCTTGGCCGCCGCTGAGCTGGCGTCCGGACTCGGCCGTCTGCATGCCGGCAGCAGCTCAGCCGTCCAGGTGAGAATCGCCGACGGCACGGAAGTGCCTTACGGCTCATCCGATGTCCGCGCGGCTTGCGAAGTCGCCATGGGCGAGGCGACGGGGGCCGAGACGCTCGTGCGTCACGCGGACAACATCCTTTCGGTCTATGTCGGGCATCAGGCGATTTATGCCGGAGTCTCCGCGCCGGAAGAGAATTTGTCCGACTGGAGCGGCGGCGCCATCCGCTTTCAGCGCGAAGAGAACCAGGTTTCCCGCGCAAAATTCAAGCTGCTTGAGGCGGAGCGCAAGTTTCATCTGCATTTTGCGGATTTTCGCAAAGCGGTCGATGTAGGCGCGGCTCCGGGCGGCTGGACTTCGCTGCTGCTGGAGCGGGGCCTTTACGTGACCGCGATTGACCCGGCCAAAATGCACCCGAGCCTTATCAAGCACCCGCGGCTTACGTATCACGGCAAGAATGCTGCGGACGTGAAGCTGCGCGAGGACGAGTTCGATCTTCTTGTCTGCGATATGAGCTGGAGTCCGCGGCAGATGAGCCGGCTTATCCTCGATCTCCTGCCTGCGCTGCGAAGCGGGGGGACGGCGATCATTACGGCGAAACTGATGCACAAAAAACCCTTTCAGACGGTGAAAGAGCTGAAACAGGATTTTGAAGGGCATCTGGACCTGCGGCAGGCGAAACAACTGTTTCATAACCGCGAAGAGCTTACGCTTTATTTTATCAAAAAATAAACCTGCGGGAGTCATTGGGCGTTCATCATTCGGATGATCCACATGTAAAAAGTCGTCAGGCAGCTCCAGACGAGACAGGGCAGGAGCAGCCAGGCGGCTTCTTTCGCCAGCGGCGCGGTCAGGACAAGCAGCCACCAGCAAGTAAGGGAGGCGAACATGCTGCCTGCCAAAGCGAGTCCGAAGCTTTTCGCCGTAAACAGAAAAAAGCCGTAGGCTTGGCTCCATAAATAATGGAGGATCATAACAAAAATCCAGGCGATCCCCACATTTTGAAATCCGCCCGTTTTTACGTAGACGAGTGCGACGGAAGCTGCCATACACGCGTGCATAAATCCTCTTGCGCTGACGATCAGCTGTCCGGAAGGAGCCCATGCCGGCTTTTTGACGGAAGAATACCACCGTATATCGGCGGGGAAGAGAGCGGCGGATAAGAGCAAGAGTGTATACGTTATTGCGGCGGCCAGCATAAACGGGTAGAACAAAAAAGGCACCCCCTCCCGGATTGTTTGTCCATTAATATAGGTATATGGAAATGCGGGACAGGTATGCCTGTAAAAATAAAAATAATCGTTGACCGATTGGGTAATTATGGTATAATTAGCGGTAATTAAACAACCGGATGCACAAAAGCGGAAGCACCGCTGATGTGGAAGAACTCGTTTCTTCCCTGTCAGTGGTGCTTTTTTGCGTTGATTTCCGGTAAACAAGTGAGGTGAAGGATGACAAGGCAAACGAAATGGCGCATAGCGCTAGCCGCCGGCGTGTCCGGCATAGTGCTCATACTTGGCGGGATCTTACAGTGGAGCGGATGATACAGAAGCGGTAAGGAGGCGGAGAAATGAAAAGGCTGCTGATTTTGATCGAGCCCGACATGGAATATGCGTCCGTATTGGAACGCTTTGTCCGGGAGGGAGAGTTTCGTGACCGGCTGGATATCCGGCGGTTTACCCGGTGCGAGCAGCTCGAAGCGGTCATGATGGAGAACAAGGAGGCATTCCCGCTGGTTCTCCATGCGGAAACGATTGCGGAAGAAGAAGTGAGCCGCTGGCTCGGCCAGCCGCAGGACAGCCTTGTTTACCGGTTGTCGGAGACACCGGGATGCGGGGATTTGCCGGCAGAGAATATGATTTACCGGTATCAGCCGTTTCGTACAATGCTGAGAGATCTGCTGCTGCGCGCAGCGGAGTACACCGGCGAGTCCGGGCACGTGAAGACCGCACTCCGAGAAGGCCGAACGAGCGTAATCGCCGTGTACTCGGCTTCCGGCGGGAGTGGCAAAAGCGTTCTCGCCCTGAATATGGCGGCGCAGCTCGCCGTACAGGGGAGGAAGGCGCTGTATGTGTCCCTGGAAGCGGTAAGCTCTTCCGCTCTGCTTATGCCGGACGGCCCGCCGGATTCGTTTTCGCGGCTTCTCTATGCGTGGAGGAAGTCCCAGGAGCGGGCTGCGGAATATGCGGAACTGCTGCAGTGTCGTCATCCCGGGTACGGTTTCGATTATTTGGCTCCTTTTCCGAATATCCGGGAAGCGGACGAGCTGAATGCGGAAGACGTAAGGAGCCTAGCCCGGCGTGTAGCGGACAGCGGAATTTGGGACGTTCTGCTGCTCGATTTGGACAGTGCCGTTCAGCCAAGGACCTTGGGGGCTTTGAAAGCCAGCGACTATGTCGTGTGGCTGGTTACGGAAGATTCGCACGCTTTGTACAAAACTCGGAAAGTCCGGGAAGCCCTGAATTCCACAGAGTCCATGGAGAGCTGCGCGGGCAAGAGCTTGTTTGTTTTGAACAAATATACGGGAGGTGAAGCAGGCATGGCGATAGACGCTGACGTCACCCTATTTGACACGCTTCCTTATATCCCCTCTTGGAAAAGCGTGCCGGACCCCGCTGTCTGGTTAAACGAGCCTGTTTTTGCCGCACAGGTCGGCCGTATTTTACGAAGGTTATACGAGGGAGCTGAGGCGCTGTGAGAGAAGAATGGGTCCGTACTTGTAAAGAGGCCGTTAACGCCCGTCTGGACCCGACACAGTCCACCTCGGACGAAGAATTGATGGAATTGATCGAGGAGGTGGTGCTCCGTGAAACGGGAGACGGCCGGCTGACGGCCGGACAAAAGTGGGAGATGGTGCAGCGTATTTTCCATTCCTACCGCGGGCTTGATGTTTTGCAGCCCTTAATCGACGATGCGTCCGTTACGGAAATTATGATCAACAGCCACCGGGATATTTTTATCGAGCGTGACGGGCGTGTCATCCGGAACGAAGCCCGCTTCGAAAGCCGGGAGAAGCTGGAGGACATTATTCAGGCCATCGTTGCCAGAGTGAACCGGACCGTGAATGAAATGTCGCCGATCGTAGACGCCAGACTGCAGGACGGTTCCCGTGTCAACGTGGTGCTCCCGCCGGTGGCGCTTCAAGGTCCGACGATGACGATCCGTAAGTTTCCGGCACAGCCACTGACCATGAGCGACCTGATTGCCAGAGGAGCGTTGACGGAGCAGGCGGCGGAGCTGCTCGCCGTGTTTGTGAAGGCTAAATACAACATTTTTATCGGAGGCGGCACCGGTTCCGGCAAGACGACCTTTTTAAACGCCCTGTCCCAAGGTATCCCGGCGGACGAACGCATTATTACGATTGAGGATTCGGCCGAGCTGCAAATCCGTACGGTTCCCAATCTCGTGAGCCTGGAAACACGCAACGCGAACACCGAGGGGAAAGGAGGGATCGGAATCCGGGACCTTATCCGTTCGTCGCTGAGGATGAGGCCGAACCGGATTATCGTCGGGGAAGTCCGCGGAGCGGAGGCGCTTGATATGCTGGCGGCTATGAATACCGGCCATGAGGGAAGTTTTAGTAGCGGTCATAGCAACTCAACCGTTGATATGCTGAGCCGTCTGGAAATGATGGTGCTGAGCGCGGCGGACCTTCCGGTGCCGGTAATCCGCAAACAAATCGCCTCGGCCATAGATCTTATGGTGCATCTGACCCGGATGAGGGACGGTTCCCGGAAGGTCGTTGAGATCAGCGAGCTTGCCGGTATTGAGGATGGCGAAATCGGCTTGAATCCGCTGTTCCGGTTTGAAGATCAGGGTGAGGACGAAAACGGAAGAGTGAAAGGCAACCTGGTTTACACGGGAAATCCTCTCGTCTCCGGGTGGAAATGCGGCGTTGCAGGGGTTAGATTACCGGACTGGACGGCACGTGAGAAGGAGGCGGCCTCATGATGCTTCCGGTTACGGCTTGTTTGGCCGGGTTGGTTCTTTGGCTTGTTTTAATGGTGCAGGACAAGAGGAAGCGGCGGAAACTGCCGGAATCAGGCGATAACGGAGAGAAGGAGCGGAATGCACAGCAGTTGCGGCAAGAAGATTCCCATTCTGCAAGGAACAAGACGCTGCGCGTTTCTGCTGGGCTTATGGACTACGGCAGCTACCGGATGACACTTCGTGAAACGGTGCTGACTTCAGGTTTATCCGGGCTCGTCTTTGCAGGTGTCGCATTCATTTTTTACAAGGAGCTTCTGCTTGCCATGCTCTGCACGCCGCTTGGTTTACTGGTTCCCCGTTTCCGCAAAATACGGCTGATAACGGTAAGGAAGGCAAAATTGATTCTTCAGTTCAAGCAGGCTCTCTATTGCCTGTCTACGTCGCTCACAGCGGGAAGGTCCGTAGAAAATTCGTTCCGTGAAGCGTGGAAAGATCTTCATATGCTTTATCCTGATCCGAACTGCCTTATTGTCCGGGAATTCGAAGTCATCGTAAGGCGTTTAGATAACGGGGAGCCGATTGAACATGCCGTGGCGGATTTTGCGGTGCGGGCACAGTGCGAGGATGTTACGAATTTTTCCGACGTGTTCACGACCTGCAAACGGACGGGGGGCAACCTGGTTGAGGTCATTCGCCGAACTGCCGGCATTATCGGAGATAAGCTGGACATTGAACAGGATATTTCGGTTATGGTGGCCCAGAAAAAGCTGGAGTCACGCGTACTTCTTGCCGCCCCCGTTTGTATGGTCGCGGTGCTCGGATTCAGCTCCCCCGATTATATGGCGCCCCTGTACAGCGGCGCGGGCCCCCTCATCATGACGGGAGGGCTGCTTGCTCTGGGAGGCTGCATGTGGCTGACGGGCAAGATTATGGATATAAAGGTGTGACAACATGTTTGTACTGCTGGGTTTAAGTGTGAGTTCTTTTTCGGCGCTGCTGCTGTTATACGTCCTAGGTTCGAGGCGCTTTAAAGGTATGAGGACGGACTATCCGTGTGCGCTGCATATGAGAAAACTGGCTCCCGCGGGTCTTTATGCGGTCGAACGGTTCAAAACCATGGAGCGTTTCCCGGATGCCGGTGTCCGGATTATGCAGCGAATCCGTTCGCTTTACGGTCATAAGGACACGCTGTTTATGGCGAAGCTTGTGATGGGAGACATGATTGTTACGGCACTGCTCGTTCTCCTGTTCAGCGCCCTGCTGGGTATTGCGGGAGGCGGGGATCCGGCTGTTTTGCTTCTGGGTTTGCTGGCTGCCGGCTTGACTCCTTTACTGGTGCTCAGACAGCTGGATCAGAAAATCATGCTGCGAAAACGCCGGATAGTTCTGGAGCTTCCGGAAGTCTTGAGCAAGATGATCCTGCTTATCAATGCGGGAGAAACTCTCCAGAGGGCGCTTATCCGGAGTGTGGATTCATCACGTGCGGCGGCGTCTCCGCTTCACGCCGAGTTCGGGCAGGCAGTACGGGAACTGGAGATGAACGTGTCGCTCCCTAAAGTGCTTGAGGATTTGAGCAAGCGGTGCGCCATGCAGGAAACGGCACTGTTCACAACGACAATTCTGCTGAACTACCGGAGAGGTGGAGAAGATTTTCTGGTCGCCCTGCGCTCGCTCGCGAAGGAATTATGGGACCGCCGTAAGGCCGAGTCCCGGAAGCTTGGCGAGGAGGCTTCCTCGAAGCTGGTGTTTCCGATGGTGGCGATTTTTCTCGTTGTCATGATTATCGTTGCTTCGCCCGCCGTCCTGTCCATAAATGGCTGACGGACAAAAACGATCCACATTTTAGGGAGGTTATCTACAATGAAGAACCGATTACAAACAGCCGCGGTCCGTTTCTGGAACGATGAAGAAGGGCTGGGCACGCTTGAAATTTTACTTATCGTAGCCGTGCTTATAGCGGTAGCCGTTATTTTCAGAAAGTGGATTATTAAATGGTTCAACGAACTGATTGGTAAAGCGGACACGGAATTTAACAATTCCAAAAGCGATGATGCCATTAAAACGCCGTAGGGAGATGCTTGTGAAATTGAAGACAGATAATGGACTGGTACGTCTGTTCCGTTCCCAAGCGGGCAATTTCACCCTGGAAGGGACCCTGCTGTTTCCGGTGATGATCTTCATTACATTAACTCTTATCCTATTCGGCATGTTTGTGTACAATCGCGTCGCCCTTCAGCAGCAAGCCGGTATCGCTTCCGAACGAGCTGCGTTTTCGTGGAATAACAGCCGTAAAGATCCCGTAACGGGAGCTTACACACCGGGAGCCGGTGACGGACTTTACTGGCGTTTAACGCAGGACGGCATTCTCGGTATTTTCGGCTATAGCGGAAAATCGTCGACTGTCCAAGTTCCAGGCTCAGCGGGAGGCAGCGGTCCTGCGGGGAAACTGTCGCGAGCGGCCGCCCTCCTTCCCGCCGGAGCTCACGGCTCGATGTCGTACGTGAATCATCTATGGGAACGTAAAGTTTCGGCCGAGTTGGAGGAGCCTTTTCGCACGCGTTCCTTTTTGCCGGGGAATGTCATACGCGATCACGTTAGCGGGCAGGGCATTTCGCACGTAATCGACCCCGTTGAACTGATCAGGAACGTGGATCTGACACGCAGCTACATACCGGCGGTAAAGAACCGAATTACCGCTTCGAAGGCCAGGGAAGTGCTGACCGAGCCCGAAGCCGATGCCATTCCTTCCACAAGCGGGATTACAAGCGAAGCGCAGGCAAGCGCTTATATCCGGAAGCTGGTCAGCGGGCGGAAAACGGAAGTGATTACCCCGGAGGGCGATAAAAGAACGATAGATGCTTTGGATGCCGGCGGAACGGCGCATCTCGCTTTCTACACGTTCAATGAAAAGAATCTGAGGGAACAAATGCGCAAAGACGTTCTTCTGAAAAAGGAAGGAACACAGGTTAAAGGCATCGTGTGGCACTTTTTCAAAACCAAATCGGGAAAAGCACCCTCACAAGCCATTCAGCGGGAACTGGCTCAAAACGGCATCTCTGTCATTTTGCACGAATAAATGAGGGCAGCTTCGGCTGCCCGGAAAGGAGTGTGTTTTGAGAAGTTTCTATAACTCGGAAACGGGTGCCGTTTCCATTTATTTGATTATTATCCTTGTTCCTATCTTTTTTCTGCAAGCGGTCTTGATCGATTTCGCGCGGGTTAAGGCTGCAGAGAGAGAAGCGGACACGGCGGCACGGGCTGCGGTACGATCTGTTTTGTCCGCCTTCGATACCGAGCTTCAAAAATACGGACTTTTCGGACTCACCGAGGAGCCGGAAAGCTCGGCATCCTTGTTCGGTTCGATCTACAAAGAAAATCTTTCGGGCAGTTCGAACGGTGTTTTCTATAAAATGCTGGATACAAAACCGGAGGAGGGGGCAAGATCACTGGCCTCTCTATACACGCTTGCCAATCACAGTGTATTTAAAGAACAAATTCTTGAACATATGAAATACGCGGCGCCGATTGAATTCACCCTGGAAATAACGGATAAGCTTCAAAAGCCCGGTGCCGTCAAAACGATGGCAAACGGTGCGGCGTACGCCAAAGAAGCCGAAAAAATCGAAAAACTGCTTGCAAAGCGGGAAGAATTGCTCGATAAGGCTTGGGCGGAAACGGTCAAAATGAAGGAAGAGCTGGGCGGCCGGCACCTTACCTACCGGGCAAGAATAACCGAACTGAACCGACTCTCGGAGCTGATCGGTTTAAATACCGCGGACGAGGTAAGGTCGCAGATCAAAACATTGGAAGAGCAAATCGGCTCACTCTCGGACTCTATTTCCAGTATGAACGGCTCTATTGCAGCCGCAGCAGCTTCAGGACCGGGAGCGGCCGCCGCCATTCAAGGCTTGATGGACAGCATTCGTTCGCTTCAAGATCAGATGTCTATCCTGCAAAACAAGCTTTCGGATCTGAAGACCTTGCTTGAAAATATTTTGACATACACCGCACTTCTGGGCGCAACCAAGCTTGAAATCGTCCGTGACGACGAGAAAGTGCAGAGTCTGCAAAGATCCGTTCAGGAGCTGCTCGGCGAAGCGAAGAAAGCAAACGACGAACTGAATACAGAGCTGAAACGCCTATCCTCGGCTGAGGGAAATGAACTTAAAGCATTCGAAGCATTCAAAAGTTTGAAAGTTGTTAGCGAGGAAGATTTACGTCTCTATATGACGGGAGTTGCGTCAAGCGCCGCTCTATTCAGCGGTTTTCGCAGCGGTATCGGAAGCATCAATTTGTTCACGAATGCCAACGCTCAAAAGCTCCAAGCCGCAAACGACGCTTACCAGGCCCAAATGGACGAAACCTACCGCAAACAGCTTGACATTGAAACGGAGCGAAACAAGCGGAACGAGAATATCCGCAAAGAAAAAGAAAAGCAGCGTTCGAAAATACAAGCGGTTTTAGATCGGGCCAGACAGGCCATGGGAGAATGCGGCACGGATCAGGGGGGAGGATCGGTTACGTCATTTTACGAGATTTTGGAGGGGAGTGGGAAAGAGGGATTATACCGCAAATACATGACGTTAAACGAGAGCGTTTCAAATGCCGGCGGCAGACCGGTGTACGATCTGGAAGGTAAGCCCGATACGGAAATTCAGCATGCCATGAGTTTGCTGGAGCGGCTTGGCCAAACGGGTGAAGCTATCCGCAATGAGCTGTTCGTAAATGAGTACGCCTTATCTCAGTTTAACTACAGAACGTATGGGCGGGAAATGGACGGGGCAGGACAGATAAAGCCGCTTCACGCGCTGTCCGAGCCGTCCGGCCATAAGCTTCCCGGTCAAGAAGTCGAGTATTTGCTGTACGGGTTCAATTCCTGTGCCAAGAACATGTCCTCGGCTTACGGTGAAATGTTTGCGTTTCGTTTTGCGGTCCATATGGTCGAAGAATTGATGGACCCTAAAAATGAATTGCTCCAGGCGGGATCCCCGCTGCTGGTACTGCTGGTCAGTGCAGCCGAGGCTGCCGTCGAGGCGTTGGCGGATATGGAGAGCTTAACCGAAGGAAAAGCAGTTCCGGTATCCAGCAAACTGACGAATCCTTTGTTTACTTTCACTTATAAAGACTATTTGCGGATTTTTCTTCTCCTGCACGGCGGAGACACGAACCTTCTGGCACGATTTCAATCCTTGATCGAACTGAATACGGAACGTACGCTGGACAAAGCAGTAACTTACATACAAGGGTACGCCGAATCTTCCGTATCTTTATGGTTTTTACCGGGATTCATGAAGCTGATGAACGGGACGGGCATTTCTTCCTGCGAAGTTAGAGAAAACCGGTGCCGGTTTGTCAGCCGTGCGGAATTGGCTTACTAGGAAACGCGAACCAATGGGATGGGGCGGTTTTATGCACATTTTTAGAAAAAGTGAGCAAGGGGGAATGGTGCTGGAAGCGGCACTCATTTTGCCGATGTTCGTCGGATTTATCGTAGCTCTTATCGTATGCATCCAAATAGCGGTAGCGGATATGGCACTACGGTCTGCGGTAAGTGAATCTACGAAGGTTCTGGCCGCAGGACTTTATCCGGCAGAGGTGCTGTATCAACAGGGAAAAGAAGCTTTCGATCAGACAGCACTGGCGTCAGGAGGGCAGCAGGTAATGGATGCTCTTCAAAACTTAAGGGAAAAAGCCGCACAAGCGGGAGAATTTATCGATTCGGTTGAAGCTTATATTCCAGATCCGGTAGTCGGACTTCTGGCATGGGTCCGCCAAACGGGCGAATACGGTGTGGATGAGGCTAAGGATGCGGCAAGCGCGGCTCTGCGAGATGCCATGAAACCGATCGTATACAGTTTTGCGGACAAACGGATTTTGAAGAAGGAACGATTCCGCGTCAGCGGGGTAACACTGCCCAGCTTAACCAACCGGGAGAGGGCTTATCTCGGGTTCGAAGTCACCTATGATTATCCTCTTGCCGTTCCTTTTTTCAGTCGTACGCTTGTTTTGAAAAAGAAAGCGCTCGAGCGGGTCTGGCTGGGCGCATAAAGGAGACACACCATTATGGAAGAGCTGCTGCTTTCTCTTCTTATTCTGACCGCATTTGTAACCGATGTACGAAAAGCGGTCATTCCGAACGTCTTGACTGCCGCAGGTGCCTTCGGCGGAATTGTGTATCATTTTCTTGCGAGTGGCTGGAGCGGACTCTTTTTCTCTCTGGCGGGCTGCATGACTGGTTTTATCGTGCTCTTTATTTTGTATGCGGCGGGAGCTCTCGGAGCGGGAGACGTGAAGCTGTTCGGGGCCATTGGAGCTTTAACGGGCGGGATATCCGTTTTTACGTGCGCGGTTTATTCTTTATTGTTTGCGGGAGCAATCGGATTCGTTTTGCTTCTTGTCAGAAAAGAAGGAGTCAAACGATTAGGCCGCTTGTTGGGCAGAGTAGCCATGTTTGTATGTCTTAAAGATTTTTCATTCTGGAAAAGTCTGAAACAAAAGGATCAGCTGCGGTTTCCGTTTATGTATGCGGTACTGCCGGGGGTTCTGGCTGCTTATTGGTACGGAAGCCTTGCTTTTAACTGATTCCCTTCAGGAAAGTGAAAGGATGGAGCTATGGAACGGTTCGGGTTGCAGGCAAGCATGCGTTTATCACAAGGCAGATGGTTGGAAGTGGGCTTGGAAGAAGGGCTGACATTTGAGCTTCTGACGCCTTTGCAGTTGAAGATGATTCAAGAATATCCGATTCCCGGAGTGCTGCCTCTAAAAACAGAAGAGATCGGCGGACAGCTCAAGCTGCTCTATGAACTGGGTTCCCGGCGTTCACTGGCATCTATTCTTAAGGAGCATAGTCCCGATCTCGCCGGATGTCTTCAACTGCTGCACGAAGCGGCGGCTTGTGTGAGCGATAGCGGCAATTTCATGTTGAACGAAGCTCAATTTTTGGTGGATAAGAATTATATTTATATGGATAGGAGCTGGGCAGACGTCTCGCTGCTGTGCTTTCCATTAAAGGAAATTCCGGCCGCGTTCACTTCCGGGAGTTGGGGAGCCCTTGTGCGTGACTTAAGCAGCCGACTCATGGGGAAAGAACGAGGACGCCTTGCGAGACTTGCGGAGTTCTGCGAGCGTGAAGATTTCTCTGTTCGAGACTTTAAGAGGAGAGTATACCTGGAAATAAGCGAGAATAAGGAAAGTTTTAGAACGGACGGCTGGAAGGGAGGAGAGCAGTTGGAACGGCTAATTCGAAGTTCGGCATTCCCTGAATCAGGTATACAGAACCCGGCGGATTTCGATGAACGGGAGGATAGGAAGCTTTCTGTTTCTACAAACGCAGAAAGGAATATTCCTGAGACGGAACCGCTGCAGTTTCACCGTCAAAATAACAAGGCCGGCGGTGGTCATTTGCCACGAGACAGCGAGCACATGCCGCATGACCGGTCCGGATCGGCTCATAGGATTGCGCATGAGAGTCGTATTGAACGTAAGCCGCCGCGCGGTGCTGCAAAGAAGTTTATCCAAAGTCGTCAACAACTCACTGCGGGCGGCGAAGATCATCGTGTGATGACTGCGTCGGGTTGTGCGGGCTTAACGCAGCCGGTCTCACCGGAAAATGTTGTTTCCGCTGGGGGTTCCGGTGGTGCGGTTTCGGCTTCCTTTGCAAAAGGTTCAACCGCAGCGGCCGGGGCTGCTCTAACCTGTTTTTCCGCAAGCGGAGCCGCAGTAGCTCCCTCCGGAAGCGAAGCGATTCCATCGCATACCGTTGCTTCACATAGGGCAGTTACGCGAACCGCTCCGCCGCCAACTGCAGCTGCCACAACCGCGGCTGCACCAAACGTGCCGCCGCCCGCCGGTGCGGCGGCCCCCGCGGGACCCCTTCGCGGGTCCCGCGGCAAAATCCTCGCGCTGGGAGGCGCATTCCTGATCATCGGGATGATCTGGAACGCTTATTTCAGCGCTCCCGGAACCCCGCTGCTCTATATCAGCAGCGGAGCGACGCTGCTGGCGCTGGATGCCGCTTACATACTCTTGGCTGTCGGCCTTCCCGGCCGCCGTATCAGCCATACGAAAGAAGCGGCACCCTCCGGCAGCAGCCTATATCCGCCAGCGGCGGAACAGGAGCCGGTATCGCTAGAGCAGTACTACGCCCGCTTGGGCGAACGTACGACGCTTTTGGCTCCCCCTCTATCTGCGGTAACGTCCGCAGATGAAACGGTTTTCCTCGGGGTCGAGTCGGCACCGCCCTCCCCGAAATTCCGTCATCCCGTACTCGAGGTTATGCGGGAAGGGCGGAAAGAAACGATTCTCCTGGATACGGATTCTTTTATAATCGGGCGCGCGGAGGGGGATGCCGACTATATCGAAGATGTGCTGGGAATTTCCAGAATTCATGCGCAGTTTTTGCGGACGCCGGAAGGTTATGCGGTTAAGGACCTCGGTTCGCGAAACGGTACGTTTCTAAACGACGGGATGCTGGTACCTTATCAGATGGTCGCTTTAAAAGACGGAGACGTGGTGCGCATGATTTATACCGAATTTAGCTTCCGATCGTGCTGATCAGTTCCGGTCCCGTTACGTTAATGATATAATGGACAAGTTGTTGAAGAATCGGGAAAGAGGAGAATGCCCAATGATTACACATGTCGTGTTTTTCAAGCTTAAGGATCGCAGCCCGGAGTCCGTCGAGCAAGCAAGAGCCAAACTGCAGAACATGGAAGGCAAAATTTCCGAACTGCTGCATATCGAAGTAGGCGCGGATGTGATCCATTCCGAGCGTTCTTATGATCTGGTTTTGATCACCAAATTCAACTCCCTGGAAGACCTCAAAGCTTACAATGTGCACCCGGTCCATCAGGATGTGCTCGCTTATATGGGGGAAGCCAAAGACGGCGTTGCTCCTTGCGTAGACTTTGAAAGCTAATTTTCAGTCAATTAGCTGCTCACTTAAGAACTTGCCGTTTAGCGCGGCAGGTTTTTTTATCGTTTTAGCCGCCGTCAAAACATGCGCGGAACGTCATGGCCATCATCTCAAGGTGAACGAATTCGTTGGTCCCGATGTCATTGATCACCGGAAGTTTCCCTAACCATGAATAAGCTGAGTTTATATTCGCCTTTCTTCATTAACGTTACCCACCCTAAAAACTTCATCCACCCCAGTTTCCCCCAACACCCGCTGCCTTACGGCTCCTCTCCTTCCTCAATCATCTTGCTCCTTATCGCCTGTCTTTACGAACAAAAAAACGGCCGGCTCCTGTTCGGAGCAGACCGCTTTTCAAAGCTGAATTTTATAAAGCTTAAGATAGAAAATTTAAGATGAGACTATAGCATGAGATCAATAATCATACTCGCGTATTTACGAAAACCGATTAGTTCGCGATAAACTCTTGGACCCATTCGCCGTTATAGTAAGCGACTCCGATTTTTGTAAAGTTCGGGCTCAAAATGTTTTGACGGTGACCCGGGCTGTTCATCCAGGAGTTCATCACATCCTGCGGGGTGCGCTGTCCTTGGGCGATATTTTCACCTGCATACGTATAGGAGATGCCATAAGATTTCATCATATCAAATGGAGACCCGTACGTTGGAGAGTTGTGGTCGAAATAGTTGTTAGTATACATATCCTTCGCCTTATCCAGTGCCATCGCGGCCAGCGCGCTGTCGGAAGCGAGCGGCTTTAAGCCTGCTTTGGCGCGTTCCTGGTTTACAAGCGTTACAACCTGGTCCGCGTATTCCGATTGGGATGCGGCCGGTTTTTCAACCGGTTTCGGAGCTGGGGTCGCAGCAGGTGCGGAAGGCTTGGCTGTCGGTTTCGGCGTGCTTACGGGTGCCTCGGTTTCCGGAGCGGGAGTGCTCGGTTTTGCCGCAGGTACGGAAGGCTTCTGGGCTTCCGGTTTCTTTTCAGGTGCAGGTGCGGACGGCGTCTGTACAGACGGTTTTTCCAGAGCGGGTGGCGCTGTCGGTACGACGATCTGCACGCCTTTCCAGATGAAGTTCGCGTTTTTCAATTGCGGATTGGATGTAAGAAGAGAAGCGAGATCAATGCCGTATTTGTTCGATAGGGTCGAAAGTGTTTCCCCACCGGAAACGTTGCATGGCGCGGCGGATACGGATGCGGCACCTGCTCCGAAAACGGACGTGAGGGCGAAAACACCGACTAGCGTTGCTTTTTTAATAGATTTCAAGTTGGAATCTCTCCTTTTTCGGCCTGCGAGGTTAGCTGACGGATTCGGGTCAAAGAGCAATCACCCGGCCATGAACATCATGGCTTCACCCCAAAAATGGGTTCCCCCGTGCTTCCGTAGAAGCTTCGGCCTTGATTTTTGCTTTCCGCCTGAGATGAGCGGCAGGCATCCCGTTCTGTGCCGCGCTCTGTCCCGGAAGAAGCCATTTAATCCTAGCATGCGATTTGCTAGATTTCACGGGTCAAAGTTTTCCAGCGGCGTCCGGATTGTTTTCCTCAAAACGGGTTTATCGTTTGAAAACAGCGGGGAAACAGTGTAGTATCACCTGTATGAGAGCACATTTGAACGGAAGCCGGATTTACCAAAATTTTCGGGATCCGCACCCGTATTTACATCTATTGAAAGAACCGCAATAGAAAAAAATATTTCCGAAATTAAGTTAGATAGCGAAAAATTCTTTCAAATCAATCGCGCCTATTTCGAAATAAAAAGCTGTTGCCCGCAAGCCGAAACCGACGCCTTTTCTGCGAGTAAGCGCGGATGCCCGTAAATCAAAACCGACGACTGTTTCAAGACTGGTGGATAAAGGGAATTTCGGGGTATTAAGTAGAAGCAAGACTTTACATAGCGTCCGGAAACGGCAAGCGGAAGCCTCAGGCATAAATTTTTACGCTGTACGGTTTCGTTTGCGGGGGCGACACTACTCGTACGGGGACAGAAAAGGAGAGGTTGAGTTTATGGAGCAAGTAAACAGAACGTATCTGCTCGAAGTGCTGGACATGCTTTTAAATACACCGAGTCCGAGCGGGTACACCCACCACATTATGGACAAAGTGAAGGCAGAGGCCGAGAAGCTGGGCTACAAGCTGGAACTGACGAATAAAGGCTGCGGCATCATTACGATTCCTGGCAAAAGGAGCGATTACACGATCGGTCTCTCGGCTCACGTGGATACGCTTGGGGCGATGGTTCGCTCCATCAAGGACAACGGGCGTCTGCGCCTCACATCGGTAGGCGGCTTTATGATGGCGGCCATCGAAAACGAGTACTGCCGCGTTCATACGCGTCAGGGGCTTAGTTATGAAGGCACTATTCTGACCACCAAACCTTCGGTTCACGTATTTCCGGATGCGAGAGACCACAAACGCGTCGAGGAGAACATGGAGGTCCGCCTGGACGAACTGGCTTTTAACAAGGATGAGGTGCAGAAGCTGGGAATTCGTGTCGGGGATTTCGTGTCTTTCGAGCCGCGGGTCCGAATGCTGGAGAACGGGTACGTGAAATCACGCCATCTGGACGATAAAGCGAGCGTGGCCGCCCTTTTGGCTCTTATGGATCTTCTTAAGAACGAGCTGATCGAACCGGCCTGCACCGTTAAAATCATTTTGACCACTTACGAGGAAGTCGGCCATGGAGCTTCCTACATCCCGGCAGACATTGACGAGCTGGTCGCAGTCGACATGGGGGCCATGGGGGACGATCTGACCTGCACCGAGCAGGACGTTTCGATCTGCGCCAAAGATTCCAGCGGTCCTTACGATTACGCGATGACTTCCCAACTGATCCGTCTCGCGGAGCATTCCGGTATCCGCCACGCGGTGGATGTATACCCGCAATACGGTTCGGACGCTTCGGCGGCGCTCCGCGGAGGCAGCAACATCCGTGCCGCGCTGATCGGCCCCGGTGTTCATGCCTCGCACGGTATGGAACGCACGCATGTGGACGCCATTGCGGGAACCGCTTCTTTGCTGCTGCAATATATTTTGCATCCGGCCGCGGCGGCGAGCGAACCGGGGCAGCCCGAAAATCCCGTAAGCCCGGTCTAATCATCCCGGGAACCGGACTCTACTTCCGGTTGGTCTCATCCGACGCCGAACGGCGGATATGAGGGCAGCCGGAATTCATTTCGCGCGACCGCTTAAGGACGGAGGAACTCATGAGTATTATTCATGCCGAACATCTTGTAAAAACTTACGGAGAGAAAGTTCTCTTCGACGATATTTCCTTTACGATCTCGGAAAAACAGCGGATCGGCCTGATCGGTGTCAACGGCACCGGCAAGTCCTCGCTGCTGAGAATTTTGGCCGGGTTGGAAACGCCCGACTCAGGATCGATCGTTCATTCCAATCATTTCCGGGTGGAATACTTGCCCCAGCAGCCGGAGTTCGACGAACGTTCAACGGTTCTGGAGCAGGTTTTTTACGGGGAGACGCCGCTTATGAAGGTGCTCCGCGATTACGAGCAGGCGCTTACCGCCCTCGAAAACAGCCCCGAAGACGAGGCTGCCCAGCAGAAGCTGATGCGGGTGCAGGCGAGAATGGACGAGCTAGACGCATGGGAAGCCGGCACAACGGCCAAGACCGTTCTGACGAAGCTGGGCATTACGGAATTCGGCAAGCCTGTCGGCGAACTGTCCGGCGGCCAGCGGAAGCGTGTCGCGATGGCCCGCGTACTGATTCAGCCCGCCGACCTGCTTATCCTCGACGAGCCTACCAACCACATCGACAACGAGACGGTGGACTGGCTGGAGCAGTTTTTAAGCAAATGGAAAGGCGCTTTGCTGCTCGTCACGCACGACCGTTATTTCCTGGAGCGCGTAACCAGCCGGATTCTGGAGCTCGACCGCGGCAGCATTTACAGCTATGAAGGCAACTACACGACGTTTCTGGAAAAAAAAGCCGAGCGCATGGAGCGGGAAGCCTCCAGCGAAGACAAGCGCCGCAATCTGCTCCGCAGAGAGCTTGCCTGGCTGCACCGCGGCGCGAAAGCCCGCACGACGAAGCAGAAAGCACGCGTCGAACGGGCGGAGGAGCTGCGCGACCGCAAAGTCGACGGGCCTGCGGCTAAGCTCGATATGGCTCTTGCGGGCAGCCGCCTCGGACGCAAAGTCATCGAGCTGAAGCAGGTGAGCAAAGGCTACGAAGGGCGCGAGCTCATCCATGATTTCAGCTACATCGTGCTGCCGGATGACCGGATCGGCATTATCGGCCGCAACGGAAGCGGCAAATCGACGCTGCTGAACATGCTGGCCGGACGCCTCGACCCCGACAGCGGGGAAATCGAGCGGGGAAGCACCGTCAAGCTGGCCTACTACACACAGGAAAGCGTCGAAATGGATGAGAAGCAACGTGTCATCGAGTATGTCCGCGAGGCGGCAGAAGTCATCCGCACCAAAGACGGAGAAAGCATTACGGCGGCACAGATGCTGGAACGATTCCTGTTTCCGCCGAATCTCCAGTGGACGCCGATCGGGAAACTTTCCGGAGGCGAGAAGCGCCGGCTCTATCTGCTGCGTACACTGATGGGAGAGCCGAATGTTCTCCTTCTTGACGAGCCGACGAACGATCTGGATATTCAGACGCTTTCCATTCTGGAAGATTATCTGGAGCAGTTCCCGGGCGCCGTCATTACGGTATCCCATGACCGTTATTTCCTGGACCGGACGGCCGAGCATTTGTTTTCGTTTACGGGCGGGGGCGAAATCGAACAGTATATCGGAACGTATTCCGAATACCTGGAGCTCAAAGAGCAGCGCGAAGCCACCGAGCCTAAGTCCGAGCCCAAAGATAAAGCCCGGACTCAGGCCGCCGCATCGTCCGCTCCATCCGTCGGCGGTGCCGAAGCGGGCTCCGGCGGAGAGCGCGCCAGGAAGAAAAAACTTTCCTTCAACGAGCAGAAGGAATGGGATACGATCGAAGACCGCATCGCCGCGCTCGAAGAGAAGCTGGAGCGGATCAAGAGCGATATCGCGAAGGCCGGAAGCGATTACGGCCGGGTACAGGAGCTGTACGCCGAAGAGATTGCCGCGGGTGAAGAGCTGGAGCAGGCCATGCAACGCTGGACCGTTCTCTCGGAGCTCGTGGAGGAAATCGAGCGCGGCAAGTAGGCTCATTCCCGTAATTTCAAGCGGGGAGCCCTTTTTTATGGTATACTAAAAGGAATTGGCTTGGAAGAAGCCGTGATTCTACAAAAAGGCAGGTTAACCGCACTTATGATCACTGTAACGGATGTAACGCTTCGATACGGCAAACGCGCTCTTTTCGAAGACGTTAATATTAAATTTACTCCCGGCAACTGCTACGGCCTGATTGGCGCTAACGGGGCGGGAAAATCCACGTTTCTGAAAATTTTGTCCGGCGAAATCGAGCCCAACAAAGGCGACGTTCATATCGCTCCGGGCGAGCGTATGGCGGTTCTGAAGCAGAACCATTACGAATTCGATGAAACCGATGTTCTGAAAACGGTTATGATGGGCCATGCGCGCCTCTTTCAAATTATGGAAGAGAAAGACGCTCTCTACGCGAAATCGGATTTCTCCGAGGAAGACGGAATCCGTGCGGGCGAGCTTGAAGGCGAATTCGCCGAGCTTGACGGCTGGCAGGCGGAGTCCGATGCGGCCGAGCTTCTGATCGGTCTCGGCATTCCGAAAGAGCTTCACGACCAGAAGATGAAAGATCTGGACGGCAACGAGAAAGTCCGCGTCCTGCTTGCGCAGGCGTTGTTCGGCAGCCCGAATATTCTGCTGCTCGATGAGCCTACCAACCATTTGAATCTCGAATCGATCCAATGGCTGGAGAACTTCCTGTCCAGATTTGAAGGCACCGTCATCGTGGTATCCCATGACCGTCACTTCCTGAACCAGGTTTGTACGCATATCGCCGACATCGACTTCAGCAAAATTCAGATGTACGTCGGCAACTACGACTTCTGGTACGAATCCAGCCAGCTGGCTTTGAAGCTTGCCAGAGAGCAGAACAAGAAAACCGAAGAGAAGCGCAAGGAACTCGAAACGTTTATCGCGAGATTCAGCGCCAACGCTTCCAAATCGAAGCAGGCGACATCCCGTAAGAAACAGCTCGAGAAGCTTACGTTGGACGACATCAAGCCTTCCAACCGTAAATACCCGTTCATCAACTTCAAACCGGAGCGGGAGGCGGGCAAGCAGCTTTTGGCGATCGACGGTGTAAGCAAGTCCGTTGAAGGCCAGAAAATTCTCGACAATATTTCCATCACCGTAAACAAAGGCGATAAAATCGCTTTCGTAGGTCCGGACGGTCACGCGAAAACGACCTTGTTCCAGATTTTGATGGGTGAAACGGAAGCGGATGAAGGCACCTACACATGGGGCGTCACCACAACCCAGGCTTATTTCCCTAAAGACAACTCGCAGTACTTCGATGGTGTCGATATGAACCTCGTCGACTGGCTGCGTCAATATTCCAAAGATCAGGACGAATCGTTTATCCGCGGCTTCCTGGGCCGGATGCTTTTCTCCGGTGAAGAGGCGCTTAAGAAAGCGAGCGTTCTGTCCGGGGGCGAGAAAGTGCGCTGCATGCTCTCCAAGATGATGCTCGCAAGCGCGAACGTTCTTATTCTTGACGAGCCGACGAACCACTTGGATCTCGAATCCATCACGGCTCTCAATAACGGGCTGATCGACTTTGACGGCACGATGCTGTTCGTATCGCATGACCATCAGTTCATTCAGACGATTGCCAACCGCATTATCGAAATTACGCCAAAAGGTGTAATTGACCGGATGATGCCTTATGACGAATATCTGGAAAATGAAGATGTGCGCCGTCTGCGTGAAGAATACTACGCTTAAACAGTAGAGGCTTGCAATGGGATACACAGAAGAGGCGCTTGGATGCTTGTCATCCGGGCGCCTTTGCTGCGCTCCGGGACGCGGGGACGGACGGGAAATCCGATTGCCGCGGCCGTGCTGCCAGCACGCCAATTAAATGGAAAAGAGGGCTGCCGCGTATGTTTGATCCGACGGTTTACGAGAATTTGAAAGTCGTCCTGGAAGGGACGGTTTACGATTTGGATCTGTCCGGCGAGATTCTGGTGACGAACCGGTCGGACGTGATGGATCTGTCCAGCCTGGGCCGCCATTACCGGATTCGGTTTGTCCTCCGGGGAGGCGGGGAGAATACGGCTTCTCCTTGGGCGGAACTTCACCTGGAGGCAAAGCTGGAAGATTTGGCCGCTGAGCTGCTGAGCCGCAAAGGCGCCGAACCGGGCTGTACGCTGACGGTAAAATTCGGGTTCCTTACCCACGACCCTTCGCGGGACTGCCCCGCCGCCGGGTCCTCGCTGGAATCCATCTGGAGCGGAAGGCCGCTCATCACTCAGACGCTTTCTTACGTGTTCGGCTCCGAAAACGAAGGCTGGCACAACGAGGTGCTGCTCGAATTCGGCCGCAAAGTCAACGAAAGCCATCTCGACGACTTTGAAGGTTTGCTGGAACATACGCTGTTGTCGTTGTCCGTGCTCAGAGATAACTTCGCTTCCTGAAGCGGCACGGGTCATTCAGCTTTGCCGGGCTCATGCCCGCTAGGGAACTGCCCTGATTTTTTTCGCACAGCGAAGCTCCCGGAGCACGGTGCTCAGCGTCACATGACGGTGGTCAACCGATCCGGAGCCTTGCAGCCGGACTACGTTTTTTACGGAAAGGAGATTGGTATGCAGGATTGGAACGATGAGCAAATCGGGCAGGCCATTAAAGAAAAACAGTCGTTCGCCGTATTTTTTCATACCCCTTTTTGCGGAACTTGCAAAGTCGCCAGACGGATGCTTGACGTGGCTATGACGATCGAGCCTGAACTGCCCCTTAAAGCCTGCAATGCGAATTACGCGGGGGCCTCCGTGCAAAAGTGGAAAATCTCGTCCATCCCCTGTATAGTGGTGGTAGAGAAGGGAAATGCCGTACGATTTATTTACGCCGTAAAATCGGTGGATTATTTGCTGTCCGAACTTCGTTATTTGACGGGTATGCAGCATTTGAGGATCGTCGCGTCGTCGGATTATCCGGAAAACACTCCGTAACAGAGAGGAGCATCCACTTATGAACTATAGAAACGAAAGCACTGCTTCTGTCGGTGACCTGGTCATAGCAACGTACAAAACGGGAGAGTATATCGGCCGCATCGTGGAACCGCCTTCCAATATCAAAGCGGCCGTTCAGGTTCTCGCGGTAGTTAAGCATCCTTCGCAAGGCGATCTTCATAACCCCCAGCAGGGAGATGTCCCGTTCTTTCATCAGCGCCGGGCGCTCGCTTTCCAGGAAATCGCGTTGATGCCGTTGTCGAGCATCCATGCCTATCACGGGAATGTGCCGGATTACACCCTTTCGCTCCAGCAGGCACTCGAACGCGAGCTGAATATGCTGCATCAGACGGAAGAGTGGGCGAGACGCTCCATCGCGGAGCTCGAAGAGCTTCACCGCGAATATTTCCCGCAATAAGTCGGCTGGACAAGCAGGTTTTTGAACCATGATAAACATACAGCACGCACAAATCGTCCATTAAAAAGCAAAAAAATCCTGTATTCACGAGTCGTGAACAGGATTTTTTGTTTTTCGCCTTCCGGATGCCGTCGTACCCAGGCAGGAATGAAGCCGCCAGCGGGCAGCTACTGCCGTCGTTGTTCACAAGCGGGCTAATGCTTCGGTACGTCTACAATCACGTTCCCTGCGATGCTGTTGGGCGTTTGCGTTTTGTTGTGAAACCAGAAGCCCGGCGTGTCTTTAATCCCGTTCAGGGTCAGCCGGAATGCTTTTTTGGGCAAACGGTCGGACCGGATAAGCAGATTGCTGCCGTCAACCGTAATTTCACCGGGGCTCAGAATAAAGCTTTCCGCATCTGCCGATACCATCACGCTGCCTTCGGCTTTAGCGGAGCCTTCGTCGATTCTTTTCTGAAAAGGAATCTTTACTTCCGTGCGTGATAGCCGCTGCGCTTTGCCGGGAGCGGGAGCCTCCTTGTACATATAACCGCCCAGGTGATATTCGTACGCGGTCCAGGTGGAATAGCCGAGTTCACGGACTGAATCTGAAAAAGCGCTCAACCAGCCGCCGTCCTTAACCATAAGAAGGGCTGAGCCGATGTCCGCCTGAACGCCCAGCGGAAGCCCCGGATGCTCCCTTTTGATTTTATCCGCAAAAACCTCATACTGCTTCACATAATCCGGAGGGAGGCTTTCCTGCGGTTTAAGCCAGTCGGGCCAGTGGGTTTGCAGAAAATGGATGTCCGGCTTAACCCGGCCGGCCATGGCTGCGGCATCGAGGCCCTGCAGTTCCCTCAGTTTGTCAAAGGACCCGGGTCCCGCATCTACGGCCAGCGACCAGGTGGCCACGAGGATATCTTTCCGGGCTTCCCGGACGCCGCCTTTTCCGTTGATCAGCTCGTTCAGGAAATCGTTCACCGCTTCAACGCGGAAGTCTACCCATTTCCGGTAAGTCACCGTATCGGTCAAATAATAGCGTGGCGAAGACGCGTCGGTAAAATCGGGCATCTCCAGCCCCGTTTTGTCGCGGAACGCTTTCCGTGCGAGCGGCCCTACGTCCCCGTACACGCCGCGGTTAATTCCGTCCCATTCGGGAAAGTATGGCTCCGCGACCTCGATCCCGTCAAAAGGATAATCGCGCACGAGCCTGGCGAGCGCCTGCTTTTTCCACTGGACATAGGCCGGGCTGTGGGGAGAGAACCGGTAATACCCGTCGTTCAGAGGCTTAAGCAGCTCCATCTGCCACGAAGGCCAGTCCGCCGGAAAACGCGCCGTAGAGTAGCTTCCGTTGCCGAGAACGAGCGCCCATACGCCGATGCCTTTTGCCTGGAGGGCATTGATAAAGGCGCGGTTCACATCGTTTTCGTTGACGACAAAATAATGAACCGTTTTGTATCCGCGCTGAAGCAGTTCATCGGCTATGCTTTCGGGCGTCCGGTTTTGGTAATAGGCGAAAGAGGGATCAACCTGGATGGAAGGGCCGTGGAGCGCGGCTTCTCTCCGTTTCTTCTCGGCGGCTTTGGATTGAGGAGCCTGGCGGTCTTCCTGCGCGAAAGCGGGCATGGCATACAAGAGCTGGGCGAAGAGCGTCACCAGAATCAGCAGCGCAAGCGGTTTGAATAACCTGGCACCGGTTCGCCGGGGGCCGTGCTTTTTCCGGCCGGTCATGTGTCATTCCTCCTTGCTTTCATTAGGATAGGGATTTCAGGGACTGTCTAATAAGCCGTGGTCCATGAAATGTTTCGCTTTTTAAAGTAAAAAGAAATATATTTTCTTCATAACACTTTATATAAAAAAATAAAGCGTTTTATTCCTTTCCAAATTCACTTGGCGAAAACCTTTTTGAAAATATGGCGGGAAGGCTGATGCTGTCCTTCATTTGTGTTAAAATAAAGCCGAACTTACTTTAACGTGATATCGGAGGGTTTTGCACAATGGCACTCAATGATGAGATCAGAATAGGCGTCATCGGCGCGGGCAATATCGGTAACGTGCACATACTAGGGCTGCTAGAAACCCCGGGCGTTACGGTAGCCGCGGTTGCTGACGTGTTTCTTCCGCTTGCCGAAGCGCGGGCCAAAGAACATCAGATCTCTAAAGTTTACGGAAATGGTGAAGATTTGATCCATGATCCCGACATAGATGCAGTGGTTATCGCCGTATCGAACGAATGGCACGCCCCCCTCGCGGTAAAAGCGCTTCAGGCCGGCAAGCACGTCCTGCTGGAGAAGCCGATGGCCATCGACGTGAAGGCCGCCAAGGAAATCGTTCTGGCCGAACGCGAAAGCGGGAAGGTTCTGATGATTTCGCATCAGCGCCGGTGGGAACCGCTCAATATGCAGGTGAAGGAGCTTGTTCAGCGCGGCAAGCTCGGCAGCATTTATCATGCGAAAACCGGCTGGCTGCGCCGCAAAGGAATTCCGGGCTGGGGCACCTGGTTTACTCAGATGTCCAAATCGGGCGGCGGACCGCTGATCGATATCGGCGTGCATATGCTGGATTTGTCCCTGTCGCTGATGGGCAATCCGCGTCCGGTTTCCGTCTTCGGCGCCACCTATTCGGAATTTGGGCCCAAACGCCGCGGAATCGGCAGCTGGGGCAAACCGAACTGGAGCGGCAGCTATGACGTGGAAGACTTGGCGACGGCGCTGATCAAGATGGATAACGGCAGCACGCTGACGCTCGATGTGAGCTGGGCGGCGCTCACCGAAACGGACAATCAGCCGTATATTCATCTTCTCGGCACGGAAGGCGGAGCGACGCTGCGAGGAAGCTCCTACGGCAAGCTTTTTGCGGAAATGTTCGATAAGGAAATCGACGTGGAGCTTCAGCTGCCCGAGCAGCAGACCGATCCCCGCCTCCTCATGAACATGCATTTTCTGGAATGCATCCGGACGGGAAGCGAACCGATGACCTCCGTCATGTCGGGCTATACGAACAACCTGATTCTCAATGCAATCTACGAATCGTCCCGTACCGGCAAAGAGGTTGAACTGGACTGGGATTTATCTAACTAACCCGGGGGAGCTGCAGAAAAGTGGATTGGATGGCGTTAAGCTTAATCGGAACGATCGCGTTTGCCGTCAGCGGCGCGATTGTCGCAATGGAAGAGGACTATGATATTCTGGGCGTTTATGTGCTGGGTTTTGTAACGGCATTTGGCGGAGGGGTTGTCCGCAATCTGCTCATCGGAGAGAAAGTGACGATGCTCTGGCAGCAGGGGTTCCAGTTTACGATTGCGCTGGCCGCAATGACGCTGGTCTTTATATTCCCGCTGGCCTGGATCAAGCGGTGGAAATCCTGGGAATCGTTCTTCGACGCCATCGGTCTGGCGGCCTTCTCCATACAGGGGGCGCTCTATGCGTCCAATCAGGGGCTTCCCGTAAGCGCCTCGATCGTAGCGGCCGTACTTACGGGAATCGGGGGAGGGGTTATCCGCGATCTCCTCGCCGGGCGTAAGCCTCTCGTTTTAAGAGACGAAATTTACGCGGTCTGGGCCATGCTGGCCGGCTTTCTTATCGGTATCGGCTGGCCCCAGAATCCGCTCGGTCTAATCATTTTGTTCATGATTGTCGTCGTATCCCGGATGTTCTCGGTCATCTTCAAGTGGAAGCTTCCGCGCCGTTCCCTGCGGACGCTGCTCCAGCAGAACGACGTGCCGAACAAACAGCGGCCGCCCGCTCTGCAGGAAGAAAGGAGAGAGTTCGATGTCAGCTGAATCTTTCTCGGCCCTCGGCAAAATTTCCGGGGACCTCCTTCAGGAAAGACTCCAAACGGTCAAAGATCTGAAGCAGGGCGAACTGGACATGTACGCTTTGTCCAAAGACAAGGAAACAGGCGAGCATTACGTGCATTATGCGTACAGACACCGCCAAATTTCGGGGACGGGCGAGGAAGAGCAGTTTCATCAGCTCCTCCCCGTAGAAAGCGACGATGTGCTCGGAATTCTTTTCTCGGATCAGCCCTACGAATATCCGGCGGCCTGGAACAGACCTTTTCTGCGAAACGGTCCCGAAGGGTTCTACATCTGGTTTGATCCGGGTTACGCTGAAGATACCGATGGGGATGAACGTTTTGCCCGGGAAGTCCGGGAACGGCTTCTCCGGATGAAGCAGGGAGGCAAAGTGGACGAAGAAGCGGTCAAGCAGCTTTTTCGCGAGCTCGATGAATTGAAATAAGCGTTACGGAAAGCGTCCCGGGAGGGACGCTTTTTTTGTCGGGCGCAAAGTCTGTGGCAGGCACGGCGCGTAAGGCAGAAGCCGGATGACATCGGAGGGCACCACACGACAGAAACCAAAAGATCCCCTTACTGTATCGTAAGGAGATCTTCACGGGATAAGGTCGGATTATTTGAAATACGAGGTCGTAAGCGGGACGAACATGCCGCCGTCTCCCTCGATATCCGCATGGACGAAAATTTCCTCTACTCCCGCAATATCCACTTCAATCGTTTTCAAGCCTTCATCAACGGCGATCGTCGTTGTTTTGAGCTTCGTGTCCGTTTTGCTGTCCTGAACGAAAAATCTTTCGATATCATTACCGGTCGCCGCTACCTGTAGCACGAGCTTCTGGTATTTGCCTTTCGGATACAGCATGAAGCTGCTGCCCCGGCTCGATTTTGCGTTATCGAAATAAACGTCTTTGTAGTCTTTTCCCTTGTAGGTAGTCAGATCGGGATCTTTCGTATGATACGACGAAGAATTGCTGAAGTTCTTGGCCAGCGCGACGCCTTCATTTTGCTCGCCTAACAGGACCGTATTGGTCGCTCCGTCGTAATTAACGGCCACGTTCAAGGTCTTGGCAATACTGCGGACCGGAAGATAGGTGTTGCCGTCATATGTGATCGGAAGCACGACAGCTCCCTGCTCATCCTGAAGCTGGACCGGGGAACCGTTGTATTTCACCGTAATGGAACCGTTCAAGTAAGCTTTGATCTCCTGGAGATTGGCTCCGGCGAGTACGCCTGTACCCATACTGAGTACCATGGCGGCTCCGATTGCGGTAACGGCTAATTTCTTCTTCAAATTCATCTCACTCCTCTTCGGTTTAGGGTGCCTGAAAATCGTGAAGTAAAATATCCTTCCAGGCCGAACATTTTTTACTTACGTGATCAAATTATAAAAGTTGCATGTAATTAACATTATAAGAGGTAAATATTTACTTAATAAGAGGCGCAATACCTATACTAGTTGAAAAATACGTGATTTAACAATATTTCTATGCGCTTCCGGCAATCGGAACGGGTTGCTTTTAAAAAAGAACAGGCGTGGAAAGAATAAGAAGCGGTAAGGCACAAGCCCCACTAATCATCTGCGGCAAGACATCCGACAGGAGGCTAAACACATGAAAACAAGCGGGTATACGTTTGCTGAATTGAACGGTAAAGAAGATCTGATCGAAGAAATCCGCACCCTGGAGAGCAAATTGCAGGAACAGACAGGGGAAGCAATCACCTTGATCGCTTATGAAAAAGAACAGCCGGGAACGGAGAATAGACATGATTAAACAGTACTTCGCCGAAGTCGTTTTGGATGAAAGCGCGACGCTGAGCGATAGTCTGAACAGCCTCGTGGACCGGGCGGAAAATGAGTTCGGCACTTCATATATCGAGATCGCTTCGATCGTACCGACGAAACCGGACCGGTTTACAGTTATTTTGAATCTGGATTTCAACCGCAAACAAGGGGAGGACAAGGCTTAACGCCTGCGTCCTCCGGAAATGAGGAAACCAGTGGCAAACGCATACAAAGTCCGCGCGACGTGCGGATCATCTTCTTGCACCTATGTGCATCCCCAGGATATTATCCGGGCGGTCAACTACGAATCTTCCTATGCCATGGCGCTGATGCTCAACGACATCCCGTCTTATATGAGTTGTCCTTCCTGCGGAAATGATATGCATTTTTATCCGTACGCGCTTGTTGAGGAGTGGGGAACTTGACACCGGTTGTTCTTTTGGCAGATAGTTAAAAGAGAGAACGCAACACGGGAAGGAAGAACGCCGGATGAACAGGACACCAGCCGCTATACTGCAGCAATGGGAACTCCCAGAAAGTATTACAAACCGACTCTTGGCGCTGCGAAACCGGATCGAATCCGGCACGCTGCCGGAGGAACAGTTACATTTGGTCAGACAACCGGGATTCGTTCCCGCACAGCCCGAAGTGCTCACGGATGCGATTATCGCCTTGGCGCTCGGCAAGCCTCTTTTGCTGAAAGGACCGACGGGTTCCGGCAAAACGAAGCTGGCCGAGCACTTGTCTTTTCTGACGGGCCAGCCGATGCACAGTGTCAATTGCTCCACGGATCTTGACGCGGAAGCTCTGCTCGGATTCAAAACCTTGAGCCGGTCCGGGGAAAGCACGATAATCGAATTCGTGCCGGGACCGGTCATTACCGCCATGAAAGCCGGGCATATCCTCTACATAGATGAAGTGAATATGGCCAAACCCGAGACGCTGCCCCTTATTAACGGCGTTCTCGATCACCGGAGAACATTGACGAATCCGTTCACCGGCGAGACGGTTACGGCTCATGAAGATTTCCGCGTCATCGCGGCGATCAACGAAGGATATATCGGAACCGTGCCGCTTAACGAAGCGCTGAAAAACCGTTTCGTGGCCATCGACGTCCCCTATCTGCAGGGCGAGGCTCTCCTCAGTCTGCTGAGAGAGCGTACGATTCTGCGGGACAGCCGGCTTCTCGAAGCGTTCGCGGCATTATCCGCCGATTTGCTCGCGCTCGTGCAGATGGGCCAGCTGTCCGATGAAGCCGCTTCTATCCGCGCCCTGCTGGACGCATGTGATCTCGCCGCGTTCATGCCACCGCGGAGGGCCGTTGAACGGGCTATCGCCGCCAAGCTGGAAGACGACCGCGAAAGGGCCGCCGTGCGCAATGTGGCGGAGACGCTCTTTTAACGATGTTCGTCGGAAAACTGCACCTGCTCGATAACCGGCTGGAAGCCTTTGCGCTTATGCAGCTCGTGGATTTGGCCCGGACCTTTACCCGGAACGGCAATCTGGAGCTTCAGCTGGCCTTTCATTCCCATTATGAGGAAAGCAAAGGGCTGCTGACGGTCAGCCAGTTCTGGCGGGACTGGAAGCCGGACCAGCGGGAAGCGGGGATGAAAAGCGACGTCTACCTCCGCGCACTCGGCAGCGCGTGGTATACAGGTAAACGTGAAACCGACGCGTTTCTGGAATCCGTTTCGGAATCACGGCTTTCCAGGCTAGGTGTGGAGCTGTTCGCCCTCTGCGAAGACCTTCGGCTGGAACAGATATGCCGGCGCATCCGTCCGGGTACTTCAGCCGTGTTCGAACAACGTTCGGACGTATACAAAGGTTATTTTACGCATAAATTCCAATCGCACCTCACCCGCGGCGAGCTTGCGGACACGCTGTTCGTATCGGTCTATCTCTGGTTTAAAGGGGCGGATGTGCAGACGCTGTACTCGGAAACGGGGGATCGGGCGGGAAGCCCCTTCAGGGCAGCTTCCGCGCCGGCGAAGCGTACGGAAGAGCTGCTAAGGCTTATACAGCCGCTGCTGGAAGAGGCTGAAACGGCGGAGACGACGGAGCAAAACGCCCGGCTGTGCCTTCACATGCTGGAGCTGCTGGAATACCGGCTGGAGCGGGATGCGGCGGAAGCCTATTTCTCGGTCCGGCCCGGAAGCGGTACGGACGCGCCCTTGAAGCGAGGCGAGCATCCCTCCGGCAAGAAGGCGAAGCGGCTCGCGAATGACGACGCGGAACGCCTGAATCCCCGGCGGGACGAGGACCGCAGAAGCGAGCGCCAGTCCATGTGGCACCGGGAGACGCGGAGCACCGCCGGGGAAGCGCTGAGGCAGTCGCTCGAACGCGGCACGCGGACCGCGCGATTCAGCGGCGCCGCGGCAAGGCCCGGGGACGGCTCGGAGGACGAGGCGATGGCCGCAGCGCGCGGGCGTTCCGCCGCTTCCGAGAGGAAGTCGTCGGAGCCGCCGCCGGACAGCGGCGCGCCGTTCCTGCCTTCCGCGGCCTCCGCGGGAAGCGGGGACGGGCCTTCCGGCTTGCGCGCTGTCGCCGAGCTGCAAGCCCCGCGCAGGCCCGCTCCCGCCGAAGAAGACGCTTACCGCGAAGCGGTGCGTGCCGTGGAGCCGCTGATAAGGCAGCTTACCCGCACGGTGAGGCTGACGCTGGAGCGCAAGCGGATCGCTCCGCGGAGCGACCTGCTCTACGGGCGGCTCGGCCGCAGGCAGCTGCTGCGCTGCGTGACGGAAGAAGCGCCGCGCCTCTTCACCAAGAAGCAGAACCCCGCGCCGGAGCTGGATGCGGCTTTCTCGCTTCTTGTCGATTGCTCCGCTTCCATGTACGATAAGATGGAAGAGACGAAGCTGGGCATCTCGCTCGTTCACGAGACGCTCCGGACTCTGCGCATCCCGCACGAGGTGACGGGCTTCTGGGAAGACGCGGAGCGGGTCACGGCCGAAGAAGCGCCGAACGTGTTCCACACGGTCATCGACTTCGGCTCGTCCTCGTCTCCGCGGAGCGGCGCCGCTCTGCTGCAGCTGGAGCCGCAGCAGGACAACCGTGACGGGTTCGCGATCCGTCACGCCGCCCGGCGGCTGCTGCGGCGGCCGGAGAAGCAGCGCGTGCTGCTTGTCTTCTCCGACGGCGAGCCTTCCGCCGCCGAATACCAGGAGGACGGCATCCTCGACACGTACGAGGCCGTCCTGGAATGCCGCAGGCTCGGGATCGACGTGATCAGCGTCTTCCTCGCCAGCGGCGAAGTGCACGAAACGCAGCGGACCACGATGCGCAACATCTACGGCCGGCACGGGATCGTGGTTCCGCACGCCGCCGAGCTGCCGGAGCATCTCGCTCCGCTGCTGCGCAGGCTGCTTCTGCGCAGCGGCGGATAAGGGAGGCAAGCCGGATAGCCGCTCAGACGCTCAGGCGCGCAGGCGCGCAGCCGCTCAAGCGTTAGAGGTTCTTGCCGCTATGAACGTTATCACCCATAGGAATACTTGCCTAACCGCAAGCTTAATAAATATAGAGGCACACTGCTGCACTCAGGGGAGAGGACACCGTATGTTTGGAGCACCGCTATCAGGGAAATCGAAGAAAATCATGCTGCTCGGTTCGGGGGAACTGGGCAAGGAAGTCATTCTGGAGGCGCAGCGGCTCGGGATCGAAACGATCGCGGTCGACCGCTACGAACACGCGCCTGCCATGCAGGCGGCGCACCGCAGCTATGTGATCGACATGCTGGACAGACAGGCGCTTCGTGAGCTTATCGAACGGGAGCGGCCCCATCTGATTGTGCCCGAAATTGAAGCGATCGCCACTCAGGAGCTTGTCGAGCTGGAGAAGGAAGGCTACCGCGTCATTCCGACCGCCAACGCCTCGCGCCTGACGATGGACCGGGAAGGCATCCGCAGGCTGGCTGCCGAGGAGCTCGGTCTGCGCACGGCGAAATACGCTTTCGCGGATACGCTGGACGAGCTTCATGCCGCGGTTGCGGAAATCGGGACGCCCTGCGTAATCAAGCCCATCATGAGCTCGTCGGGCAAGGGCCAGAGCGTGTGCCGGTCCGAAGCGGATATCGAAGCCTGCTGGAATACGGCTCTCGAAGGCGGACGGGCGAAAAAAGCCCGCGTCATCGTGGAAGCGTTCGTGACGTTCGAATCCGAGATTACGCTGCTCACCGTCCGTTCGGTAAGCGGCACCTCCTTCTGCGCTCCCATCGGTCATGTGCAGAAGGAAGGGGACTATATCGAATCGTGGCAGCCGCATGCGATGAGCGAAGCTCAAATCGCCGAAGCCGAGCAGATGGCGCGGACGATCACCGATGCCCTCGGCGGCTATGGAATCTTCGGCGTCGAGCTGTTCCTCACACGCGAAGGCGTGTATTTCAGCGAGGTTTCGCCGCGTCCGCACGATACGGGCATGGTCACGATGGCGACACAGGACCTGTCCGAGTTCGCGCTCCACGCCAGAGCCATTCTCGGGCTGCCGATTCCGCAAATCCGCCTGCTTACGCCGGGCGCTTCCCATACGCTGAAGGCGGACCGGGGCAGCACCGATTTCCAAATCGGGGGGCTGGAAGAGGCGCTCGCCGTACCGGATGTCCAGGTGCGGATTTTCGGCAAGCCGGAAACGAAGCCGGGCCGCCGGATGGCGGTTGCCCTTGCCGCCGCGCCGGACACGGAAACGGCCAGAGCGATGGCTGCCGAAGCGGCGGGCAAGCTTTTTATCCGTTACGGGGAATAAAGCCATACGCGCAAGTGGAGGCGAGCCGGATTAGCGTTACGAAAAAGAACGGAGCGGGGGCCGGATTTTACCGGCTTTCGTACCGCCGATGAGAAGGAGGCATGAACCCCTATGGAAGCGAAACCGACGAGCACCTCCCGCTCTATCATGACCGAGGTTATTTTTCCGCTGGATACGAACTATCACGGGACGGTTTTCGGCGGCAAAATCATGGAATATATCGACAAGATCGCGACAATCGCAAGCATGCGCCACTGCCGGCGCGGAGTCGTGACGGCTTCAAGCGACAGCCTTGACTTCCTGTCACCCGTGCATTTGGGGGAAGCCATCGAGCTGGAAGCCTTCGTCTCCTGGACGCACCGCAGCTCCATGGAGGTCTACGTGCGGGTGGTGGCCGAAAACATGTTTACCGGCGAAAGACGGACTACCGCCACCTCGTTTATCACGTTCGTAGCCTTGGACGACGAAGGCCGGCCGACTCCCGTTCCTGCGGTTATACCGGAGACGGAGCGGGAAATGCGCTTGTACGAATCCGCTCCGTCACGCTATGAGGCGCGAAGGAAACGCAAAGCGGAACGGGAAGCCGATTGACGAGCGTCAAGCGCGCGTAAGTTTTTTGACTGGAAGCGGAACCGGCGGCTTTCCGAACCGTACCAATAGGTAAAGTTACGCGTCAATAAAACCGGTTCTTATCCCACTAAACAGAGGAGTGCTTGTGATTGAACGCTCATGAAATTGACTACAAAATTCATGGAAATGAAATGCAATACGTAGAAATTGAGCTGGACCCGCAGGAAAGCGTCGTCGCCGAAGCGGGCAGCATGATGATGATGGAAGGCAGCATCGGTATGGAAACGATCTTCGGCGACGGATCGGGCAGCGGTGGCGGCGGCCGCGGTCTGATGGGCAAGCTGATGGGAGCGGGCAAACGGCTGCTTACCGGCGAGAGCTTGTTTATGACCGTCTACACCAACAACGGGCGGGGCAAAGAGCATGTCACGTTCGCCGCTCCGTATCCGGGTAAAATCATTCCGATGGATCTGCAGGCGCTGGGCGGCAAGCTCATCTGCCAGAAGGACTCGTTCCTGTGCGCGGCCAAAGGCGTATCCATCGGTATCGAGCTGCAGCGCAAGCTGGGCGCGGGCTTCTTCGGAGGCGAAGGCTTCATCATGCAGAAGCTGGAAGGCGACGGACTTGGCTTCGTGCATGCCTGCGGTTCCATTCTGGAGCGCGAGCTTCAGCCGGGCGAGGTGCTGCGCGTCGATACGGGCTGCTTCGTCGCGATGACGCCGGACGTCCAGTATGACATCGAGTTCGTAAAGGGCATCAAAACCGCCGTCTTCGGAGGCGAAGGGCTGTTCTTCGTCACGCTGAGAGGACCGGGCAAAGTATGGCTGCAGTCGCTGCCGTTCAGCCGCCTGGCCGAAAGAGTGTTGAGCGGTTCTGTTCGCGGCAAGGAAGAAGGCAGCGTACTCGGAGGACTCGGCAATCTGTTCGAAGGCCGCTAGAGGGTTCGTCTCATGGAAAGCCTCGGATAATGCGGACTGGGGTCGCCGTCATTCGGGCGAGCTGTCCGGCAGGGGATAAGTTTCTGACGCCGGCGGGCTTTTAGGACTTCGCCGGCATCCGTTGCTGCGTATGGGTATACATAAGCAGGAACGGATGCCGGCGAAGCCGTTAGCGGGCGGTTTGGACGGAGAATCACCCGGCTTCTGCAATGCGCTCTGCGTCAGGGAGCGGCGAAGCCGTCCGGAGATTCCCGGCTCCATGTTCGCATCCATTAAGGCGGACCGGAGCATACCCACGTTGAAAAAGGCAGTTCCTTTCTAACGAAAGGAACTGCCTTTTTATGTGAAAAGCCCGGAGGCTTCTGTTTTTTTCACTATCATGCAAGTTGATGGAACGAGCGACTAGTATTGAAGCAGCATCTGATCCAGGCGATCGTTAAACTCGCCCATTGAAATCAGCTCGACTTGACGCGCGTCGTAATCCTGTTCGTCGAGATAAGAGTCTACATCGACTTCTCCCGGTACATTTTCCACCACGATGTCATTATTCAAATAAACGATTAAAACGCGTTCGGCGTCTGCGGTTAAATTGTTGTTCATCTTTCTTTGACCTCCATTGAAGCAAGTGATTTCTGGGCTTGCCGGCTTGTTTCCAAGATAACTCCCACGCCTTTCTTACACGCTGCAGGTAGGTTTGAAACGGGGGATTTTTTTCCTCGGAGACCGGTGGACGGGCACTTACATTTTTTGCAAAAAAACGTATTGACACGATTTATAGGCGATGCTATATTGATGTATAAATAATTCTTACTAAACTTATAGGATTTGTTTATTTTGTCCACCGGATCACCGGAGACGCGAAGAAAAAGTTCAGTAGGGAATGTGAAAAGCTAGACAACGAGGTGCCAAATTCGAAAGGGGTATATGTACATGGCTGCTTTACAATCGCATTCTTTCAAAAGGGTTCTCGGACGCACGGTTTCCGTCCTTGCCCTGACTTCGCTGCTCACCGGTTTGACCGCTTGCGGCGGAGGAAACGAAACGGCATCTACGAAAACGGGAACGGATAACGGCGGCTCCGCACCAAAATCGGTCGAACTGCTTAATGTATCTTATGACCCGACGAGAGAACTGTACCAGGAATACAACGAAGCCTTCATTAAGTACTGGAAAGAAAAGAAAGGCCAGACCGTAACGGTCAGCCAGTCTCACGGCGGTTCGGGCAAACAGGCCCGCTCGGTCATCGACGGACTGGAAGCGGACGTGGTTACGCTAGCGCTGGCTTACGATATCGATCAGGTTCAAGCGGCGGGTCTTATTGATAAAGGCTGGGAAACGGAACTGAAAGACAACAGCACTCCATACACATCGACGATCGTATTTCTCGTACGCAAAGGCAATCCGAAAGGAATCAAGGACTGGGACGATCTCATCAAGCCTGGCGTGTCCGTCATCACCCCCAATCCGAAAACTTCCGGCGGAGCGCGCTGGAACTATGTAGCGGCCTGGGGCTACGCGCTCAAGAAGAACAACAACGACGAAGCCAAAGCGAAGGAATTCGTAACCCAATTGTTCAAAAACGCGCCGGTGCTCGGAACGGGAGCGCGCGATTCAACGACGACCTTCGTGGAAAGAGGACTCGGCGACGTCCTGATCGCATGGGAGAACGAAGCCTACCTGTCGCTCAACGAGCTGGGCAAGGATAAGTTCGAGATCGTGACGCCTTCGATCAGCGTGCTGGCGGAGCCTCCTGTTGCGGTAGTTGACAAGAATGCCGACAAGAAAGGCACGAAAGAAGTGGCCCAGGCTTATCTGGACTACCTGTACACGGAGGAAGGCCAGAAAATCGCCGCGAAAAATTACTACCGGCCGCGTCTGGAATCCGTTGCGAAGCAGTACGAAAATCAATTCAAGCAAGTGAACCTGTTTAAAATCGACGATCCCGAATTCGGCGGCTGGGCGAAAGTCCAGAAAACACACTTCGCCGACGGCGGCGTATTCGACCAGATTTACAAACCGAAATAAAACTGCGTGCCCGGGTGCGACGGTACAAACCGGCACCACTCGGTCTGCGATCAAGGGGACGTGTTCGCAATGGGAAGACGAAACAAAACGAAACGTATTTTACCCGGGTTCGGCTTGTCGATGGGCTTTACGGTGCTTTACTTGAGCCTGCTCGTGCTTTTCCCGCTTTCCGCGGTCGTGTGGAAAACGACGGGGCTGACCTTCGCCCAGTTCTGGCAGGCAGTCACCGATGAACGGGTGGTCGCCTCCTACAAGCTCAGCTTCGGCGCTTCTTTGGCTGCCGCGCTGGTCAATACCGTATTCGGCCTGCTCGTGGCCTGGGTGCTTGTGCGCTACCGCTTTCCGGGCAAACGGTTCGTCGACGCGCTGGTCGACATGCCCTTCGCGCTCCCGACGGCCGTGGCCGGCATCGCGCTGACAAGCCTGTATGCCGACAACGGCTGGATCGGCAGCCTGCTCGCTCCGCTCGGCATCAAGGCGGCGTATTCGCCGCTTGGCATCATCATCGCGCTCACGTTTATCGGGCTTCCGTTCGTGGTCCGCACCGTGCAGCCTGTGCTGCAGGAGCTGGAACACGAAACGGAAGAGGCGGCCGTGAGCCTCGGCGCTTCACGCTGGCGTACGTTCCGCCGCGTCATTTTTCCGCAGCTGGTGCCCGCGCTGCTGACGGGGTTCACCCTCGCCTTCGCCCGGGCGATCGGCGAGTACGGCTCCGTCGTCTTCATTTCCGGCAACATGCCGATGAAGACGGAGATTACGCCGCTGCTCATCATGACGAAGCTGGAGCAGTACGACTATGCCGGGGCGACAGCCATAGCTCTGGTCATGCTGATCATCTCGTTCGTGCTGCTGCTCGTCACCAACGCGCTGCAGATGAAATCCAACCGGCGGGTGAGCGGATGACCGCGAAAGGAGCTGAAGCATAATGGCAGGCAACGTAGCTGCAAACCTGAACGGGCCTTCGTCGGAACCGGCGAAGCATATCACCGAGCCCAAGGCCGTCCAGTGGCTTCTGATCGGGGGAGCCCTGCTGTTTCTGACCCTACTTCTGGTGCTGCCGCTTGTGACGGTTTTTATCCAGGCCTTCAAAAAAGGCACCGAAGTTTATCTGGCGGCGCTGACCCAGAAAGAGGCATGGGCGGCCATCCGGCTGACGCTGACGACGGCGGCGATAGCCGTTCCGCTGAACGTGGTGTTCGGCGTGGCGGCAGCCTGGGCGATCACGAAGTTTAAATTCCGCGGCAAGAACGTGCTGGTTACGCTGATCGACCTTCCGTTCGCCATTTCGCCCGTCATTGCGGGTCTCATGTTTATTCTGCTGTTCGGGACGAAAGGCTGGTTCGGTCCGTGGCTGGCCGATCACGATCTCAAGATCGTGTTTGCCCTGCCGGGCATCGTGCTCGCGACCGTGTTCATCACCTTCCCGTTCGTTGCGAGGGAACTGATTCCGCTTATGCAGGCTCAGGGCACGCAGGAGGAAGAAGCGGCGGCCACACTCGGCGCCAAAGGCTGGCGTATTTTCTGGAAAGTGACCCTCCCCAACATCAAATGGGGACTGCTGTACGGAATCATTTTATGCAATGCGAGAGCGATGGGGGAGTTCGGTGCCGTCTCGGTCGTCTCGGGTCATATCCGGGGCAAGACGAATACCGTTCCGCTCCATATCGAGATTTTATACAACGAATATCAATTTTCGGCTGCATTTGCGGTTGCTTCCCTGCTCGTTATGCTGGCCGTGCTGACGCTGATCGTGAAAAGTCTGGCCGAATGGAAGTTCCACCAGTCCAACCGGCAGCATGCCGATTCCGGTTTAAACCAGGCAACGGAGGGGAGTTAACCTATGCATATCAGTGTAAAAGGAATCAACAAGTCGTTCGGCTCCTATGAAGCCGCCAAAAATATTTCGTTCGATATTGAGCAGGGCAAGCTGATCGGCCTTCTGGGCCCGAGCGGAGGAGGCAAAACGACGATACTCCGGATGCTTGCCGGACTGGAGTCGCCCGATTCGGGAGAGATTCTGTTCCACGGCGAAAAGGTAAATGACCTTATGCCGCAGGAACGCCATATCGGGTTTGTTTTTCAGAACTATGCGCTGTTCAAGCATATGTCCGTGTACGACAACATCGCTTTCGGCCTCCAGGTGCAGAAGCGCGGCAAGGCGGAAATCCGCACCCGCGTCCATGAGCTGCTCCAGTTGACCGGCCTGGCGGGCCTGGAGAAGCGGCTGCCGCACCAGCTGTCCGGCGGCCAGCGCCAGCGGGTGGCTTTCGCCCGGGCGCTCGCACCCGAGCCGCAGCTGCTCCTGCTGGATGAACCGTTCGCGGCGATTGACGCGAAAGTCCGCAAGGAGCTGCGCAGCTGGCTGCGGGAAATGATTTCCCGGGTCGGCATCACGACGATCTTCGTCACTCACGACCAGGAAGAAGCGGTCGAAGTGGCCGACGAAATCATGATCGTCAACAAAGGCCGGATCGAGCAGAAAGGCTCGCCGATCGACATTTACCGCGAGCCGCTGACTCCGTTCGTCGCTTCTTTTATCGGCGAGTCTTCGCCGCTGGAGGAAGCCGGCTCCCTGATCGGGTTTGCCGAAGCGGGAGAGGCGTCCGCTGTCGTCCGGCCGGAATTCGTGGAGATCGGGCTGCCCGGCGAAATCAGCCGCCAGACGGCTTCGGCGGAGGCGATCGTCAGAAGCACGTATTTCCGCGGTTCGAACTGGCAGATCGAAGTGGAGAGCGGACCCAACCTACTGGTGGGCTACCGTTCCCTGGAACTGCCTCAGCTTGAAGCGGGGGACCGTGTCCATGTTCTGGTCCACCGCTTGTATATCTTCGACGGCAATCAGACAAGAACTGTTGAAAATGCCTTAAAAAACGATCCCATGCCGGTTCATATCTGATCCGGACCTCACAGAAGCGCACTTGCAGAAAGGACTAGGGCTATGGAACATCACATCACAATCCCGAGCGGGGATTTGGAACTGGCGGCTACGCTGCACTATCCGACTGACGGGGAGGGGGCCGACTGCCGAGGAGGCGCGGGCAAATGGCCGGTTGTCATCATCTGCCACGGCTTTATCGGCAACCGGATCGGCGTCGACCGGCTGTTCGTCAAGACGGCGCGGGCATTGAGCAGCCAAGGCTACATGGTACTCCGCTTCGATTACGGCGGATGCGGTGAAAGCACCGGCGATTACGGAGCGGGAGGACTCGATCCGATGATCGCCCAGACACGCCGGGTGCTGGATTACGCGCTCAGCCTGGACTGCGTGGACCCCGGCAGCGTGACGCTGCTGGGTCACAGCCTGGGCGGCGCGGTCGCCCTGCTTACCGCCGCTTCCGACCATCGCGTCCGGACCCTGGTGATGTGGTCGGCCGTAGCCCACCCGCACAATGACATTGTACGGATTGTAGGCAAGGAAGCTTATCGCCAGCTGGAGCCGGACAAAGGCATCGACTATCAGGGGTATCTGCTGACCCCGGCTTTTTTCGACTCTCTCTCCAAGCATCAACCGTTCGAGCAGCTGCGCAAATTCGGGGGAGATGTTCTCATCGCACACGGCACGGCGGACGAAGACATACCGGTAGATTACGCCCCGCTTTATCAAAAAATGTTTTGGCTCCGCGCCGACGGACGCTGCGATCTGGAACTCATTTTCCAGGCCGACCATACGTTCTCGAACCGTGACGCCACTTTTACTTTAATAGGCAAAACGTCCGCTTGGCTGGTAGACCTGCAGAAGCGTAAAAAAGAATGGTACGATTGGATGATTTGAATCGAGGGTAGAGAGGATGAGAATTATGGCCAAACCTGTTGAACTGAATGAAGTCTGGATTGACCGGATCATTCAAAGCATTAACGGATTGGAGTATGGAACTGTTCAAATCATTATTCACGACGGCCGGGTCGCTCAAATCGAGCGGACGGAACGGAAACGTTTTGACAATGAGACGAAACGCAGCGCGGCCGGCGCCGAAGCCAAGCTGCATATCGAGCGTAAAGCGAGCGACGGCCGGGGATAGCGAGCTTTTCCCGCGACCCTGTACTTAATGAAGACCTGTTATCCATGAGGATAGCGGGTCTTTTTCGTCGGCAGGGCTTGAAACTAAATCGCATGGGAAATAATGTTAAATATAGAGAACCGTAAAAGGTGCGGTTCTACCGTCACGAAATAAATTCAGCGTGAAGTCTACCTCAATCCATGATACAATTCTTGATTAGCGGCAAGGAAAGGACTGGAATTGATTGGACAAGGCAGAAACATGGTTTAAATTAAAAGAACGCCAGACGACGGTCGGGACGGAAGTGCTGGCGGGATGTACGACGTTTATGACGATGGCGTTCGTAGTGATCGTGAATCCCGGCATTTTAAGCGCATCGGGCATGGATTTTCATGCCGTTTTCATCGCAACGATCCTGACGACTATATTTTCGACACTCATAATCGCACTGGCGGGCAACTACCCGATCGTCATAGCTCCGGGCATGGGCATCAATGCTTTTTTTGCCTTCGGCGTCGTCCAGGGAGCGGGGGTGTCCTGGCAGGTAGCGCTTGGCTCCGTATTTTTGGCCGGACTTCTGTTTATGCTGATTTCACTCAGCCGGCACGGCCGGCTGCTGATCGAATCTATTCCGGCTTCGTTAAAATATGCGATTACAGCGGGCACCGGATTGTTTATTTGTTTTGTAGGGCTGCAAAACGCCAAGCTGGTCGTCGCTTCACCGGATACGCTCGTCACGATAGGAAGTCTGCACGAGCCGGCGGCTCTGCTGTCCGTCATCGGGCTCGTGCTCACTCTGATTCTGATGTCCTACCGCGTCCGTGCGGCGCTTTTTATCGGAATGCTGCTGACGGCCGCGATCGGCTGGCTGATGGGGCTGCTGATTTTGCCGGATCACTGGTTCGCCTGGCCGGGCACGATGACGGGAACACTCATGCAGATGGACGTGAAAGGCGTATTCGAACAGGGATTGTTCGCCGTCACGTTTACGTTTCTGCTGATTTCGGTGTTTGATACGACCGGAACGCTTGTCAGCCTCGCCGAGCAGGCGGGACTGATGAAGAACGGCGTTTTCCCCCGTTCCAGAAGCGCGCTTATGGCGAATGCGGCCGGTGTTACGGCCGGCGCCGTAATGGGGACAAGCCCGGTAACGACACTGATCGAGTCGGGCTCGGGAATAGCCGCAGGGGGCCGGACGGGATTGACGTCGGTCGTCACCTGCGCGCTGCTGGCCGCCACGTCATTTCTGGCTCCGGTAGCGGAAACGCTGGCTAACCTGCCTTCTGTCACGGCGCCCGCACTGATTGTGGTCGGTTATTATATGATCACCGATCTGCTGCATATCGACTGGAAAGATTTCGAGGAATCTTTCCCCGCTTTTCTCGTTCTCGTCACGATGCCGCTGACGTACAGTGTATCGACGAGCATCGGAATCGGATTTATTTTTTACATTATACTGAAGGCGGCCCGGGGAAGGTTCAAGGAAATCCATCCTGTGCTTTACGTGTTCGCTGCGCTGTTTATCGTGCAGATCGGATTTTTCCACGGCTGAATCCACCGCCCAAACCGGATAGCAAGGGTGATCGGATGAAAGAAACACATTTTTATGTAAACGAAGAGACGGGTACGCCTGTCTTTGTGTTCCGCTGGGAGCCGGACCGGGACACTCCCCTCCGGGGCGTCGTGCAGATTGCGCACGGCATGGCGGAACACGCGTTTCGCTACAAGCGGCTGGCGGAAAGGCTCACGGCCCGCGGTTATATCGTCTACGCCAACGACCACCGGGGGCATGGACGGACGGCCGCCCATGTGAACGACCTGGGATACCCGGGTCCGGACGGGTTTGCGGGCATGACGGACGATATGATCGAACTCGGCAGACGGATTCGGGAGGAGCGAGAAGGCCTGCCTCTGTATCTGGTCGGGCACAGCATGGGCTCTTTTCTTTCCCAGAAAGTGATGTACCGGGCTCCGCAGCTTTATGAAGGTGTGGCTCTGATTGGGACGAACGGACCGAAAGGCGCGATTTTGAAAGCGGGCATCCTGCTGGCCAAAATACTCGTCGCCCGCAGCGGAGACCGCGCCCGCAGCACTTTTCTGAGCCATACGGCGCTCGGCAGCTTCAACCGCCCCTTCCGTCCGAACCGGACGGAGTTCGACTGGCTGAGCACCGACGAGGCGGAGGTCGATAAATTCGTAAAAGATCCTCTTTGCGGGTTCATTTGCACAACCGGATTTTTTAAAGATTTTTTTATCCATCTGTCCGATATTCATCAGAAACGTCATATGCGGAGCATTCCGAAGGACCTTCCTGTCCTGCTTCTGGCGGGTGATAAAGATCCGGTCGGCGGGCAGGGCAAAGGCGTAAGACGTCTTGCGGCCTTGTACCGCAAACTGGGGCTGGAGCAGGTGGACTGCAAGCTGTACGAAAACAAACGTCACGAAATTTTGAATGAAGTGAACCGCGAAGAAGTGATGGAAGACTTGATAAGCTGGCTGGAAGCTTCCCGAGGCGTGAGCAAAGCGCCCGCTGCCTTTTGAAAGATCGGTCCGGACCGCGAGAGCGGTCTTTTTTATATGCTGCCGAGTTTTTAGGGCTTAACAAAAATGCCAAATAAAGGTATTATGAAAGCATCTGAGCGGGAGTGTGATCTTCATAATGGTTACAAGCACGATAGCGGGTCTGCTTTTGTTAGGGGTCGTGGCCTGGAAGGCGTATCAAGCGCGGCAGGCGGTTAAGAAGGTAGGGGATGTGGTGGTGAAGGGGCCGATCTATCCGCTCGAGTTCTGGATTTTTGCCGCCGTTATGATTCTTCTTTTTTGGATGTTCGGTAAGCTAAGTTTGTGGTTTGCCGCATTTTCCGGCTTTGGGTTTTATCTCGAATGGCTGAAACGGTTTTATTTGGGGACGGAGGGGCTGAAGGCCGGGACGAAATTTTACGAGCGCAGCCGGCTGATCACGTACGAAGTTGCGGAAGGAAATGGCCCCGTGATCGATATTATCGTAGCCGGCGCGATGGACCCTGTCCGGCTGTCCTGCAAGGAGCGGGATTTTGCCGGCCTGAAGGAGCAGATCGTCCGGTATTTCGAAGAGAACCCGGATGGCCCACGGACGGCGGACACAGGAAAAGCGAAGATTTCCGCGGTGTGAGACGTGAAGTATGTAAGGATAAGTATGTAAGGATATAGCTGCTATGAAAAAACGTCCTGCAGTTGACCGGTGAATCGGGGTCGCTGCAGGACGTTTGTTTTTTACGGAAGGCCGTTGTTTGCTGCCTTATGATCAGTAAAGGCCGAGCGAGATGTACTTGATCTCTACATATTCTTCGATCCCGTATTTGCCGCCTTCCCGGCCGAGGCCGCTTTCTTTCATGCCGCCGAACGGGGCCTGGGCGGAAGAAGGCAGGCCGTCGTTTACGCCGACGATGCCGTACTGCAGACGCTCCGCGAGGCGGATGGCGTGGTTGATATTCGAAGTGAACACGTAGGACGCGAGTCCGTATGGAGAATCGTTCGCCTGCCGGACGGCATCGTCCGGATCGGTAAATTCGACGATCGGCGCGACGGGCCCGAACGTCTCTTCCTTCATGATCAGCATGGAGCTGTCTACGCCCGTAATCAGCGTCGGTTCGAAAAAGTACCCGGCATGCCGGGGCACTTCCTTCCGGCTGCCGCCCGCAACGACGGTTGCTCCGCGTTCGACGGCGTCGGTCACATGCTTTTGAATCTTGTTCAGCCCGTCTTCATCGATGACCGGTCCTATTGCGGAGTCCGGGTCCATGCCGTCGCCGACTTTTAAGGCCCGGACTTTGTCCGCCAGCAGGTTCTCGAACGCCGGACGGATGCCCTTCTGCACGTAAATCCGGTTGGCGCAGACACAGGTTTGACCGGCATTGCGGAACTTCGACAGCAAGGTCTGTTCGGCGGCCAGCTCTACGTCGGCATCGTCCAGCACGATAACGGGGGCGTGACCGCCCAGCTCCAGCGATATTTTCTTCATCGTATCGGCGGAAGCGCGCATGATGTGCTTGCCGACCTCCGTCGAGCCGGTGAACGTCACTTTCGCTACCCGGGAGTCCGCAAACAGCGTGTCGCCGATCACGGAGGCTTCTCCGGTCACGATGTTGAGTACCCCGGCGGGTATGCCCGCTTCTTCGGCCAGCTTGGCCATATACAGCGCCGTCAAAGGCGTCTGTTCCGCCGGCTTGACGATACAGGTGCAGCCTGCCGCGAGCGCAGGTCCTACCTTGCGCGTAATCATGGCGGCGGGGAAGTTCCAGGGCGTGATCGCCGCCACGACACCGACGGGCTGACGCAGGACAAACATCCGCTTGCCGGAACTGGTAGCGGGGATGATATCCCCGTACAGCCGCTTGGCTTCCTCGGCATACCAGGAGATGAAGCTGGCCGCATAGGCGATCTCGCCTTTGGCTTCGGCCAGTGGCTTGCCCTGTTCCGTCGTCATCGTCTTCGCCAGCCCTTCCTGATGGCTCATCAGCAGGTGGTACCAGCGCATCAGGATATCCGAACGCTCGTAAGCGGACAAGGTGCTCCACGATTGAAAAGCGTTATGTGCCGCCTCGATAGCGGCCTTCGTTTCGGCAGCGCCCGAATCCGGTACGGTCGCAATTTCCTGCAAAGTGGAAGGGTTAACGACCGGGATCGTTTTGCCGCTTTCCGCTTGAATCCATCGGCCGTTCACGTAATTGAGCCAGCGTTTGGAAGTCGTTTCGGAAGTCGTTGTAGTCATGAAGAATCTCCTCCTTTTGATACGAAAAAAAGCTTATAAAGTAAAAAAGGCGTCAAGACGCCCTATCTGAAAAGCGGCGCCTGGAATAAATGCCAGGCAAATGAACGTATACGAGCCGGTTCATCTATTCACGGACCGGCATCCTTATTTATTATACTCCTTCCGGAAGCCGTTCGCACACCGGCCCTCCCTCCGTCCTGTCTCAGCGCTTTGGCAGGTTTAAAGGGAAGACAGCCCGCGCAAAAAGCCTCTTTTTAAATCAGGGCCGCAGAAATAGGGGAGCGAAAGCTCTTCGTTCTTTTCGTGTATGGGGTATCACCGTCAGATAAAACGGGTATCTATGAAAAGAGGCTTTTACCGGAACCGGTGCGGCATCCGTAGGCAAAGGCGAGAATAAGCGTACGCCGTACCGGAACGGTCAACACTCTTTTATCGGGAGGCCGAAGAAGAGTGAACGGAAGGAAGGGTGAGATCATGACAGAACAGCAACCATCCAACGGATACGGGCAAAATACGAAGCAGCGCACTGCCGGCGATTCCCTGGGACAGGTTCAGCTCCCGGCTGACGCCTATTACGGAGCCCAGACTCAGCGTGCGGTGATGAATTTTCCGATCAGCGGCTACCGGCTGCCGAGGGAGTTTATCAAAGCCCAGGGCATCATTAAAGCATCGGCCGCGGCCGTACATAAAGATCTGGGTGAACTGGACGGCGGCATCGCGGATGCGATCCTGGCTGCGGCGGACGAGGTGATCGAGGGACGCTGGGATAGCCAGTTTGTCGTCGACGCTTTTCAAGCCGGGGCGGGGACGTCGCAGAACATGAACGCCAACGAGGTGATCGCCAACGTTGCGCTGGAGAAGCTGGGGCTGGAACGCGACCGCAAGGATAAGATCCATCCCAACGATCATGTGAACAAAGGGCAGTCGACCAACGACACGATTCCGACGGCGATCTGCATTTCCCTGCACGAATCCCTGGAGCGGAAGGTCCTGCCCGCCCTGGAAAAGCTGACGAACGAGCTCGCGAATAAAGCCCGGGAGTTCCATTCCGTCGTAAAATCGGGCCGCACCCATCTTCAGGATGCGGTTCCGCTTCGTCTCGGGCAGGAGTTCGAAGGCTACGCGGCCACGATCGGCGGGATGCGGAAACAGCTTGAAGGCGCCGCGGACGGCCTTCTGGAGCTGGGCATCGGCGGGAACGCCGTCGGCACAGGCGTGAACAACCACCCCGAATATGCCGCCCGGATGGTGGCCGAGATCGGGCGCCGCACCGGCACGCCTTACCGGCAGGCTCCAAGCCGGTTCGCCTTTATGCAAAACCCGTCGGCGGCTCTCCGTGTAAGCGGACTCCTGCGGGATGCCGCCGTGCATCTCATTAAGCTGTCCAGCGACATCCGGCTGCTTAATTCCGGCCCGCAGACGGGCCTTGCCGAAATCCGGCTGCCCGCGGTGCAGCCCGGCTCTTCCATCATGCCGGGCAAGGTAAATCCGGTGCTCCCGGAGATGCTGTATATGGTCTGCTGCCAGGTGATCGGCAACGATACGGCCGTTCGGACGGCGATGATAGGCAGCCAGCTTGAAATCAACGTGATGATGCCGGTCATCGCCCACAATGTGTTGCAGTCGGCGCATATTTTGAGCACTGCGGCGGACGCGTTTTGCGAACGGTGCGTGAAAGGGATCGAAGCCGATGAGGAGCAGTGCCGCTACTGGATGGACCGCAGCCTGTCCCTGGTCACGATGCTGAATCCGGTTATCGGTTACGACAAGGCGGCCGACATTGCGAAGGAATCGCTCAAAACGCAGAAGCCGCTCCGTCAGCTCGTCGTCGAGAAGGGGATTTTAACCGAGGACGAGTGGGAGCAGATTGTGCGGGACAGTCTGTCCGACTAAATGCTCATAACTTGCGCTCGGATATTCCGGCGAATGCAGATCTAAAGCAAAATCCCGGCTTGTGGCGCATCCTGCGTACACGGGCCGGGATTTTTCGTGTATGGAAACAATTGGAAACAAGCGGGAGGGCAACTCTTAGATCTCCCGAGCCTCGGCGCGTTCCCTCTTCATCTCGATGACGATGGAAACGGCAGTTCCGGCGGCGTGAGTGGTTAGCCACCCGCATGTTACGCCGGGCACTGCATGCCGGGAGCTTCACACGGTGCGTAAAGCGGGATTGCGTAAGAGCGCCGGATTTTATCTCGGAGGAATAGGGCCGGAACCTTTTTATAGCGAATAAAAGGAAAATTAAGGTATAATATCCTCGATCTCCTTGTTCACTCTATTGGAGCCGGATCGGGAATAAAAGCACGATTAAAGGTACGGGGGAGAGCTGGAATGAAGCTGCGTTGGAAAAGGTGGGCAGCGGGCTTTGGAGCCTTGGCTGTCGCAGGGGGAATCTGGCTGGCCGCTTCGGACTACGAAGTGAGAAGAGATGGGGCGGCCCGCAAAGTCAGTGCGGAAAATGCGCCCGGTGCCGACGCGATTATCGTGCTCGGAGCCAAGGTGCATCCGGACGGACGGCTTTCGGAGATGTTAAAAGACCGGATGATCACGGCAGCGGAGCTGTATGAGAGCGGAAAGGCGGATAAAATCCTCGTATCCGGCGATCACGGGACACTCGGCTACAACGAAGTAAGAGCGATGAAAGATTTCCTTCTTGAGCGGGGGATCGCGGAAGAGCATATTTTTATGGATCATGCCGGCTTTAACACGTATGAATCCATGTACCGGGCCAAGGCTATTTTTCAGATCCGCAAAGCCGTCGTCGTAAGCCAGGACTATCACTTGGCACGCGCGCTGTATGATGCGGAGGGACTTGGCATTGAAGCGTACGGCGTAGCGGCGGACCGTCAGGAATACCGGGGCATGACGAAATTTAAGGCCCGGGAAATGGCTGCCAGAAGCAAAGATTTCGCTCTGATCCGGTTTTTCAAACCGCAGCCTACCTACCTGGGGGATGTGATTCCCATTACCGGGGATGGCCGGGCAACTGAAGATTCTTGGCTGACCGAGGACACCGTGTGGCGCCCCAATGCCTGAGTAAACGGTGCAACGGACATACAGGCCTCAACCCGAAAAGCGCCTCTTGCGGGCGCTTTTTTCAGTGAGTACCGCTGACCGGGGAGGCCGCGTCCGCCGAGGCCGCGCAGCCGTTAAGCCGGTCTTCCGGCTCGAACCAGATATGGCGGTAGTCGATATGTCCGAAGGCGTTCAGCCGGAGCCCCCTTACGCTCTTGTGGTAGGTGGTCTGCATTCTCCGGTGATAAAGAAAATGGACCGCGGCGTCTTCCGTAAGAAGGGATTCAAGCTTGTCGAAAAGGTCCAGCCGCTTGCGGGGATCGGGCTCGGCAAGCAGTCCGGCCACTCTCCGGTTCAGCTCCGCGCGCAGCGGGTCGTCAAACATGCGCCGGATCGACCCTTCCTCCTGCATAAACAACTCCAGCAAAGAAAGCGTCTCGCTTTCGTCCAGAACGACTTCATACAGAACAAGATCGGCTTCACACATCACATCGGGTGTGAGAAGCTCATTCCGATCATGAAGCACTACCTTGATATGAAGTCCCGCTTTGAGACAGCGTTTTACTATCCAATCGAAGTCTTCAACCGTTTTGCACGAATCCTTGCAGTGGAGCGTCAGCTCCGTTCCGGCATAGTTGGGGGAATACGGGATACCGGCGGTGTCTTCTTCCCGGGTATTCTGGTAAGGATCGCAGCCCAGCTTCAAACTCTTATCGAGCAAAAAACTGGCGGCCGCCAGAGCGCGGCTTGCGCCAAGCTCTTCGACCATAGCGGACGCCCGGATTACGGAACGCACATACCGGCGGAGGCCGGCGTCCTGCAAGGGGCCCTCCTTGCGCCGGTTAAACGACAGCAGCGCGCATCCCGACGAGATGCATTCCACCGCCTGCCAGTCCTGCTGAGGTTTGGAACCCGGGGCGTAAGGAGAGCGCTGAACCACATTGCAGGCGTCCGTCATCACCACAAGTTCCGGATAATCCCGGAGCAGAATATGCTCGACGACATCAAGGAAAGGGCGCCCCAGGTAATAGCGTTCATTGGCGTGCAGGAGGTACCCGTAGCCGGGGCGGATCTCCAGCCGGAAAGGTCCGGTGCCGACCGGACAGGCGAAGTAAGCCGCGGGATCCGACTCGCAAAGCTCTCGTGGCAGAACCGCCGCGGACGGAGAGGTCAGACAGTGCGGGAAAAGCACGTGCGGCTTACTCAGCACGAATTGGATGGTCATCCGGCTTGGAACACGAATCTGCCGGACATCTTTCAGCATCCAGCGCTGGGGCGAGTACACCCCGGGATCGAGCAGCCTCCGGAAGGAGTACTCGGCATCGGCCGCCTCCAGCTCGCGGCCATGGTGAAAGAGCACGCCTTTGCGCAGGTAGAATGTCCAGACCGTGCAGGTTTCATCCGACTCCCAGTGATGGGCGAGACTCGGGACGAAGTCGCCTGCGGCTCTGTCGTACCGCACGATAGTGTCGAATAACTGGCGGCTCAAATGCACATCATTGGCAAAGAGCAGGGCGGCCGGATCGAACGTCCGGTAAGTTTTGTTGATGGGCAGCCGCAGCACGTCGGCGTCCTGTTCCGTTTCCTTCGCCTTGTATCCGAAATAGCGGGATACGTGCTGGAGCAGTTGCTCTTTCATCAGAGGCGTATCCGCATACTGGTGTATCCATTCGAAAGCTTGCTGAAATTGTTCCTTCTCGGCAAATTCGGCCGTTTGCTTCATGAGCATTTCTTCCAGGGTATAATGGAAGTGGAGCTCGGATTTGTTCCCGCGGCCGCGGCCGGGAACCCAGGTGATCCAGCCGGATTCGGACATCTTGCGGATCACGATTTTGACGTTGCGCACGGTACAGTGGAGGCGTTCGGCGAGTTCCTCCTGGGTGAGGGAGACGGGAAGCCCTTGGGGTACGGCGCCGTACGCTCTGCACAATTCGAGATAATGATGGGTGACCTGCATCCCGATCCCGCCTTTCCTTGAGAATTTTCTCCTGATTATACAAGAAGCGGGTAAGGAGCGAAAGCGAACAAGCTCAAAAAATAAAGGAATACAAGGGAGGGTCCGTGTGTGAAAACAGAACCGGCCGGCAAAGCCGTCATAGTGACGGGAGCGGCCTCCGGCATCGGCCGCGTGCTCGCGCGCCGCTATGCCGAGCGGGGGGAGGCCGTCGTCCTGGCGGATCATGACGAGGCTGCCGGAGAAGACAACGCGCGCAGAATCCGCGAAGACGGCGGGGAAGCGCTGTTCGTTCCGGCGGATATGAGCCGGCCCGGCGATATCGTCCGCCTTATCGAACGGGCAGCCGCCGCGTACGGCGCGATCGGCTGCCTGATCAACAACGCCGGCGTCTCCGAATGGAAGTCGCCGTACGATTTGACGGTGGAGGAGTGGGACCGAGTCCTCCACACGAATCTGCGCGGCACGTTCCTCTGCGCGCGGGAGGCGGCGAAGCGGATGCGCGAAACCGGAGGCGGCAGCATCGTCAACATCGCGTCCACGCGGGCGCTGATGTCGGAGCCGTCCTCGGAAGCGTACGCCGCTTCGAAGGGAGGGATCGCGGCGCTGACGCATGCGCTCGCGGTTTCGCTGGGCCCGGACGGCATCCGCGTGAACTGCATCAGTCCCGGCTGGATCGAGACGGGGGATTACGGGGCGCTGAAGCCGTCCGACCACAAGCAGCACCCTGCAGGCCGGGTCGGGACGCCGGACGATGTCGCCAGGGCCTGCTTTTATTTGACCGATCCCGAGAACGGCTTCGTTACCGGAGAGAACCTCGTGCTGGACGGGGGAATGACCCGCAAAATGATGTATGAAGAATAGAAAGACCGGAGCGGGGTGCGCTCCGGTCTTCGCTTTTTAACCGAATAATTGTAAACTGATAAGGAAAGGGACTTTATATTAAAAAAAGAGGTGTTTTTCATCCGGATTCTTATTATATATCTTCTTATCGTTAATCTTGTCGCGTACGTGTGGATGGGCGCGGACAAACGCAGGGCGCGCAGCGGGGAGTGGCGCGTACCGGAGAAGCGGCTGTTCCTGACGGCTCTTATCGGAGGGGCTCCCGGTATCTGGGCAGGCATGTACGCTTATAAGCACAAGACCAGACATTTCGCGTTCAAATACGGAATTCCGCTTCTGCTGGCCGTCAACGTAATCGTTTTCTGGAAGCTGTTCCGTTTTGTAGCCGAGTAAAGATTCATGCCGGAGAAAGCCGGGTAAACGAAACTGGAAACTACTTGAAGATTAATGAAGAAAAACTCCAATTGATGTGGTAGAATAAAAAAATACATAGGAATTATTTTTATCGGGATTACAAAGGTACGGCGACAGTCGTTAAGCCGGGATGCCTCCAGGGCCGCCCGGCCGAAGAGCAGGGAAGTAAGCCATCCGACTTGACTCCTTGAACCAAACACCCTATGATGGAAAGGCTGCCGTCCGCTGCTGCTCGCGGATGGCTTTATGCTGTGGACTTCAACCCCCGGCTCCCGGCGCAGCTGCGCCATATTTTCGGCCGGAAACGCACATTCTTTTTAACGACCGGAGGAGATCGTGATGGACCATACATTTCTGATCGTCAAAGTGGCGGAACAGGAACAATTACATACGGTGATCCGAACCCTGAAACAACATATGCTGGCTCCTCTGCTGGCCTGGAAAACGCCCGGGAAGAGACACCGGTCTCACCTGATTCTGCGCGGGGATCTCGCCCGCCTGACGGAGGCCAAATTACTGCTGGGCGGCCTGATGTCGGCCCAAAGCATCGAGATGGATTTTCAGGTGCTGATGCTGGCGTCGTAGCGCATTTTCCAAGCTTCTCCCTTCCGGGATAAAAGTCCCTAAGGTTGTCAGTCCATAACCGGTATGCTAAGGTGGACGTACATCCTTTTTGAAGGGGGCGCCAGACGGAATGAATCCCGATTTTATTTCCATCCAGATGACAGACGGCGAATTGAAATATTCCCATAAAAAAAGTGGTCTGGGACTTACGGTCACGACGAAAGAACTCATCGTCCAGAAACCCCACGTCAATTACTATATCCCTTTGCAGGCGATTCTCAGCATCGTGCCTTTCGAGGCGGCCAAAGGACGCACGCTTACGCTGTCTTCCCGAAGCGGAGGCGGGAGCGAGCTGACTTCGATGTCGGCCGGTCTTCCGCATTACAAGCTCAGCGTCAGCGGAGTAAAGCTTCACAACAGAAGCGGCATCTTCGCCATGGGCGCGGTGGAATTCATCGTTCCGCTGCGCGACGAGCTGCTGCTGACCGTCTCGCGTTTGAGCGGCCTTCACGCCGTGGAGTAAGGCCGCAGGCAGCCTGAACACAGGACGACGCACATACAAAACCCCCGCAGGAAAGCCTTACGGCCTCACGACTGCGGGGGTTTTTGCATAGCCGGTTCCGGTGAATGCGGCTTCCGTGCCGCGCCCGGAGTAACGACCTTACGCCTTTTGCGGCGTCAGGTCAAGCTCTGTCGGATGAGGATTCGGGCCGGTAGCCGGCCTCCGCTTCCTCGCCCAAGCCGTGGTCATCATCGATGGTGCCGGCTGTGTAGGACTTGAGGAACTGCTCCCGGGTCAGTTCCGTTCCCTGGGAGGAAGAGGCTTCGCCTGCATCCTCGGAGGATTGGGGGGCGCCCAGTACGAAATTGGGATCGTGATTTTCGGCCATAGACTGTATCTCCTTTAGAAAGACCTCCGCTTGGAGGGCCTGGATGGATTTAGTATGTGCCGGACCCCGCCGGATTATAACTTTCGCTTCGCTTTTAAACAGCGTGCCGTCCGGGTATTCTACTGCTTGAAAAACAACTTAAGACTTAACATAGCTTTTTAAATAGAAAAAACAGACCAGACATTAAAAAAACTTAATGCCCGTCTGTTTTTCGTTTTCTTCGGCGCCTTTGAAAAATTGCTCGACCAGTTTGTCCAGCCTCACGATCTGATGACCGTAGTCATAGATCCCGGAAGCAACCACAACGAGCCGGTGCAGGTCCCCGGTGCTGCTGGAAGCGTCCGTTATGAGTCTCAGGAAAGCGTCGTTTTTGAGATCCATCGCTTCAAGCTTCTCGTAGGACTCGTTCTTGTACTTCTTCTCGAATTTCATAAGCACGTACTCATGATATTGGGTAAGGGCTTCCAAGTGCTCGTCGACGAAGGCGTTCATGTTTGAAGTGCGGGAAGCCTGGAAATAATGCTCTTCGACCAGCTGTAAAATGTCTACGCCCTTGCGCAGGGTGTGAAGCATCTGCTTGTAGACGACAAGACGCTTGGACTGGCTGTATTTCAGCCGCTTGAGCTTCTTCTGCTCTTCTTCGAAGAGCTTGTATTTCTCCTCCAGCCGGAACAGCGCGCCCACGACGCCGTCTTTCGTCTCCTGAAAAACGGATTCTTTCATTTCATTGGAAATGACGGTCCTCTGTAGCGGCGAGATCTGACTGAAGACCCCGTGCACTTCTTCCATAAACCGCTTCTGCCAGTTAGGCGGGAAGAACAGCACGTTAATGACGAAAGCGGACCCGACTCCGAGCGAAGTAAGCAGAAAGCGGTTAACGGCGAACCACCAGTGGCCGCCGGAAGCATCCATGACCGCGATAACCGTTACGAGGGTGAGGCCGATGTTCGCTTCCATTTTCATTTTAAGACAGATCATAATGGCCAGAATACAAACGATCCCGATGGCGATCGGGTGCTTGGGAAAGAACGTACCGGCGACGAGCGCGAGCGCGGCTCCCAAGGTGTTGGTTTGCAGCTGATCGAGAAAATAACGCCAGGAACGGTAAATGGACGGCTGCAGGGCGAAAATCGCGGCAACCGCGGCAATAACCGGGGCGGTCGTATGCAAAAGCATACTTAAGTACAAAGCTAGAGTGACGGCCATGCCCGTCTTTAACATTCTGGCTCCGAACGTCACATGCAGTAACTCCCTTCAGATGGTTCGAGATGACGAACTCATTATCGCATTGCAGGAGCGAACTAGTCAATCGGCCGGAAAATTACCGGCGGAGCGGGCCGGATAAGCGGCATGAAAACGACATGCGGCCCCCGGTTGCAGTCAAAAGCTGTTAGTTTCACATACCCGCGGGAACGGTTATTGAAAAGGTGTAGAGGCTGGGAGGCATATCATGGAGCTACTATTAATCGTCATCTATTTGGGGATCGTACTGCTTGTTATTGAAATTTCGGCAGTACTAATGATGCTCACCGGGCTGGATCACGAAATCGCCCGCTTTCAGGTCACTTCCCTGCTGACAGGCACGGGCTTTACCACACAGGAATCCGAGCTCATTATCCGGCATCCGGTTCGCAGGCGAATCGGGATTTTTCTCATTTTGTTCGGCGTATTCTCTCTGGCCGTTATCATTACCCTGGTATCCAACCTGCTTGAAAAGAGGTTCCGGCTGCCGGAACTGCTTATCATCACGGGTATTCTGGTTTTGCTGCTGGTTCTTCTGAAATTGAAGCCGATGCACAAACGGCTGAGCGAAAAGCTTCATGCGCCTCTGGAGGAAGACGAAGGCGTGGAGGAGCTGCCGGTAAGCGAGCTTTTATACAAGGACGAAGAAGACTGGATCACCGATATTCCCATCATGGAAAATTCCGAATACGAGCATTGTCATATCGACGAGCTCTGTACGGAAGATGAAGACATTAACCTGCTCTTTGTGCAGCGGGGATCGCTCAGAATCCGGAGACGGAGCGAGAATTCCGATACCACCATAGAAGCGGGGGATGTTTTGTACGTATACGGCAATAGAAAGCAGATCTCGGAAAAATTCAGCAAAGAGCTGGAATACAGACACGAAAATATGATCGACGAAAACAAAGCCGTCTCTCTCTTGTAGCGAAACTATTCCTTCTTCCATGCGTTTAAACAATATGGAAAACTCTAACAAGTGGAGATGGGGGAATTAGGATGAATAACAAACGTGCGGTCCGCTTGCACAAAGCGGGGCTGCTTACGGTGGCCGGCTCTCTCGGAGTCGGTCTTCTGCTGCCCGGAAATATATATGCCGACAATAAGTTGTCGACTCCCGCTTACAGGTTTCAGGAGGATGCAAAAGTCGTGACCGGAATTACCCCGGTTCCGTCAACCGATGTCCGGGTCAACGCCAAGCTGGAGAAAGAGGCCAAGATTACAAAAGAGCAGGCGATCGCCAGGCTGAAAGAATTGTTTCCCGACCTGAAAAAAGCGGAAGTGTCGTCGGCGAAGCTGGACGATTCTACGGACAGCTATCCACCCGCTTCGGGGCTTTTCTGGACGATCACATGGTCCGTGACGACGGGAAATTCCACTTCGTCCTTTCACAGTACCGTGGATGCCGAGATAGGAGATGTTCTGTCCACTGCATTTCCTCCCGACAGGCTTCAAGAAGAAGAGAGCTTTTACCCCCCGGCGGTCAATCAGGAGAAAGCCGTTCAAATCGCCTTAGACTTTGTGAAAAAGGCTGTGCCGTCCCTGGAAAAAGAAACCCTCGAACCTTATTTTACTTACGGCTCACAAAGCGCGCTGTTCGGGCCGGTCTCATACGATTTGTCATTCAGGCGTAAAGTGAACGGGCTGTTCGTCGATTTCGAAGGCATCAACGTCCGGGTAAACGGGGAGGGCCGTGTTACGGGGCTCATGGCCAATTTTCACCGGAGCCCGTTTCCTTCCGTGACTCCCAAGCTAACCGGAGAGGAAGCCGCCGCCAAGTACAAGAAAGACTTTACGGTCGATTTGCAATACGTGAAGCTCCACAGCAGCTCGGGCTCTGAAGAATGGATACTCGGCTATGTGCGGAATCCTTTATTTTACATGCCTGTCGACGCTCAGAGCGGGGAGTATGTATCCACGGGAATCTATACCGCCTACGGCTCTTCGGCTTATGTGGATATCCCGAAATCCGGCTCTTCTTTCAAAGCGCATACGGGAGGAACGCTAAGTGCGGAGCAGGCCGTAGAACTCGTAAAAGCGACGGGTTACGTTCCGGAGGGAAGCAAGCTGGTCCAGAAGTCCGAACAGGAAGACTGGCGCGTGCCGGGACAGCTTGTCTGGAGTCTGAACTGGGAGGAAGAGACCGAAAACGGCAACAAATACAATGCGGTTGTCGATGCCCGGACGGGTCAAATCCTCGAATTAAGCGATAACGGAGTTTATCCGCCCTGGAATCGGAATCCTGACGTGAAGGCACGCAGCATTACACAAGAAACCGCGGATGCGAGAGCGCTTCAATTGATTGACAAACTCATTCCGCAAGCTTCTGAAAACTGGAAGCTGGTGAAGAACAATTTGGCAGCGGACAATGCATGGAATAAGAAAAATGAGCCGTTCACGTACCAGTTTCAGCGGGTTTATAAAGGAATTCCCGTTCAGGATCAGCTCATTATCCTCCATCTCCGCGGAGACGGGAGTCTCTATACCCTTCAGCTTCCATACGAGCAGGAAGACATCGAAGAGGCTTTAAAGGCGGTTAAGCCCGCTGCCGTGACGAAAGAGGAAGCGCTGAAGCGCCTGCAGGGCGATGGTCAAGTAAGCTTGTCCTATACGATGAACGGGGCCTTCTACAACAGAGGCGATGAGAAAGAGAAAAAACTGCTGCTCGTTTACCGGCAGGTTGCCGGCGAGGAGACGATCCAGCAGGTGCTCGATGCGTCGTCCGGCAAGATCCGGGATATGAGGCCGTTCAGCCAGCCGGCCGCCAAGCCGCCCGAGGCTAAGGATATACAAGGGCACTGGGCGCAAAAAGAGCTGGTCGAACTCGTCCGTCTCCAAGTTTTCGTGCCCGAAGCGGACGGCAATGTGAACCCCGATGCCGTTCTGACTTATGGGGATTGGCTGACGATGTTTGCACGCGGAATCAGACCGGTGCCGTTTTACGGGGAGAGCTACCGGAAGGCCGAAACGCTTTATGCGGATGTCCAGCCGGGGAGTCCCTACTACGGAGCTGTCAGTTTGCTGACCGATCTGAACCGGTTGAAAGTAGACCCGGAGAAAAAGCTGGGTGTGGATGAGCCTTTGACGCGCGAGAAGCTTGCCTGGGCGGTTGTCAACGAGCTGCGGTATGAGAAGCTCTCCTCCCTGCTGAATAAACCGATCGGCAAAATCGGGGTAACGGACGAAGACAGCATCGGTAACAAAGCCGACGTCTTTCTGGTCATGAAGCTGGGCCTGATGCAGGATATCGGAGGCGAGTTCCGTCCGCATGACAAAGTAACGCGGGCGCAGGCGGCCATCGTTCTGATGCGGATGGCGGAGCTTCAAGGCAGAACGGATCAGCCGGTTGCCTATTAGGCGTCATCAAAGCCGAGGACGCCAATGAAGCGGATTCGGCTTTGCAAGGACGTAAACCGCCGGATAAAAAATACGGCAGCGAGGATGACCGGTACGCGGAGTCCGGAAATGGGGGCAGCCTAGCGACAAAAAAAGCCCGGCCTGAGTTATGGTCAAGCCCCCATTTAACGGACATTGAAAAAAGCCTAGGCTGCAAGCTGGCGTCGATACTCCATCGGCGTCAGCTTGTTTAGCTTTCGCTGTGGACGATGATGGTTGTAAAAATGGATGTAATCCGAAATTCTTTTTTGTGTTTCATCAAGACTTCGGATATTATACAAGTAGAGCCCTTCCGTTTTGAGATGCGAGAAGAAGCTCTCCATGGAGGCATTGTCTAAACAATTGCCCCGCCTAGACATGCTGATTCGGGCGCCAACCTTTGGCAGCATGTCGTGATACGCGTGAGACGTGTACTGGAATCCTTGATCG
>NZ_FNVF01000008.1 GCF_900107975.1 Paenibacillus sp. UNC499MF | reverse complement strand
TATTGCGGATCAAACGTTAGCTTCACTTACTCAAGGTTACGCTCCGGGTACCCAAGAGACAAAAACCATCGATGTAACAAATACCGGCACGAGCGAATTGTCGAATCTGCAGGCTACGGTTAGCGGAACCCATGCCAGCGATTTTGTGATTACGCAACCGAGTGCAACGTTAATGAACGGAGCGACAACGTCAAGCTTTACGGTTAAAGCGAAAGACGGTTTGACGGCCGGGACATATACCGCAACGTTAACGTTATCGGCAACCCATATGACGGATGTGACGTTTACAGTGACGCAGACTGTGAACCTGCCTGACGCTCTCCCGAATCCACAAAACCTTGTGGCTTCCGGAGGAGACCGTGAGGTTACACTAAATTGGAATACGGTAACGGGAGCGACATATTACAATATTTATATGGCGACGGATCCAAGTCAGTTGAGTAACGCTTCAGTTGTTACCGTCACTTCCGCTACCTACAATGTACAAAACTTGCTAAACGGCACGACCTATTTCTTTACGGTGAAAGCAGGTAACTCGGGAGGCTTGAGCGGGGAATCGAATCAGGCAAAAGCTACTCCTGCAACTGTTCCGGCAGCACCAACAAATGTTTCGGCAGTGGCTGGAAACGGAGAAGCTACCGTTACCTTTACGGCTCCAACTGACAACGGAGGAAGTCCGATTACGGGTTATGAAGTAACAGCTTCATCAGGGAAAGTAGTCGTAACGGGGGCGGCCAGTCCGATTGTTATTAGGGGTTTGACGAATGGAACGAGCTATACGTTTACGGTGAAAGCGATCAATAGTATAGGAAAAAGTACAGCTTCCGCTGATTCGAATGCGGTCATTCCGAAAACGCCATCAAGTGGCGGCACGGACCCTATCGATACGCCATCCGTGCCTAGTACTCCAACGGTACCGGAGAAAACGAATACGGACGCGGATATACTTGTCAACGGTAAAGCGGAGAATGCGGGAACCGTTACGAGAACCCAACGAAACGGTCAAACCGTTACAACCGTGTTTGTGGATCAGAAAAAGCTGGAGGACAAGCTCGCGGCGGAAGGTCAACATGCTGTGGTGGCGATTCTTGTAAACAACAAGTCCCATGTGGCCGTGGGCTCACTGAACGGTCAGATGGTGAAAAACATGGAAGACAAGCAAGCTGTTCTTGAGATCAAAACCGATCGTGCGACCTATACGATTCCAGCGCAGCAAATCAATATTGACACCCTATCCGAACAAGTCGGTAAGCCGGCAGCCTTACAAGACATCCAGGTAGAAATCGAAATCTCCGAACCAACGACCGATGTGGTGAAAGTTGTTGAAAACGCGGCAGCCAAGGGAACGTTCACGCTTGTCGTACCGCCGTTAAACTTTACGGTGAAAGGCATCTACGGAGATAAGACTATTGAAGTATCGAAATTCAATGCCTATGTCAAACGAACCCTTGCGATTCCGGATGGTGTTGATCCCGGTAAGATTACTACAGGGGTCGTTGTTGAAGCAGACGGAACCGTTCGTCATGTACCGACCAAGATTGTCGTGATTGGCGGCAAATATTACGCCCAAATCAACAGCTTGACGAATAGCACGTATTCTCTTGTTTGGCATCCGCTTGAATTTGGAGATGTGGCGAATCATTGGGCAAAACAAGTAGTGGGCGATATGGGATCACGGATGATCATCGACGGTACGGGCAACGGTATGTTCAGTCCCGATCGCGATATTACTCGTGCCGAGTTTGCAGCCATCATTGTTCGCGGTTTGGGACTGAAAGCGGAGAATGGAGCAACCCCATTCTCGGATGTAAAATCGACAGATTGGTACAGCAGCGTTGTCAACACTGCTTATGCGTATCAATTGATCGGTGGTTTTGAAGACGGCACTTTCCGTCCGCTGGATAAGATTACGCGGGAACAGGCAATGGTGGTCCTCTCCAAAGCGATGGCGATCACTAGACTGAAAGACGGTCTTTCTGTTCAATCGGCTGATGCCGTACTTCGTTCCTATGGAGATACGGCAGCTGTATCCACGTGGGCGCTGAGCAGCGTTGCGGAGAGTGTACAGGCTGGCATTGTATCCGGAAGAAGCGGCAATGAGCTTGCGCCGAAAGATTACATGACCAGAGCTGAGGTTGCAAAAATTATTCAGGGACTTTTGCAAAAATCCGGCTTGATTTAAGACGGGAAACGACGGTAAACGTTTATGAAACGGCTGAGGTTGCTATGGTTAGGAGGATAACTTACAGCGTAACGGGGCAGGCGAACGATAGAATCCTACTATTTTGCAGTCAAAGGCGCGCTGCGCGGGAGTCAGTAATGGTTGCTTCAACGAAGCAAGCGCAACGCCCAGATCCGGCAATACGGATCTGAGCAGTCAACATTATCGAGTGGCACTTTGGGGGATTTAGGAAAAGCTGCCTCCCCAACCATCCTGAGCATCACGCGGCGGCGAATTGTGGATTTATCAAGCCACGGCGCGCCTCCATACACAGCAGAAAGGCTCTAGCCGAGAGGCTGGGGCCCTTTTTGCTGTTCCGCAGGAGTCCGGGAGGAAAACCTCAAGGGCTCAATCTGCTTGGATGGGGCGGTAGTGGAGGAGCACGGGGTTTCAATCTACCGCTAAGGTGGCCGTTGTATGGAAGGCCATGCAACATGGAACACGGGTTCAATTTGAGGTAGCAGCGAAAGCAGAACCTGACCTACAGGTGTGCGATTTTCTACCATTCCTGCAATGAGGAATAGCGACAACTGGCGATCCAGTTGCTGCTGAGGTGGAAGGACTTCTATTTTAAACACCAAAAAGCACCGTCAAAGAATCTCCTTTTGGATTTTTAAACGATGCTTTTTGTCAAATAGAGCTGAACCGATTTAAATTAAATCATTTCTGCGCAAAACGTTTAAATAAAATTCATACGCGGGATTCCCTATATGACCTTGTTCTGGTGGAATACCCTTAAGTATGATTAATTCATCTAACATTTTTCCGCTTAAACCTTGTAAAGTAAACGACGAAATATACTCCTTATCTGCACTCTCCAGTACTAGTCGGAGGGAATTGCCTTCTTGAATATCTCTCCAGAGCAGTTGAGATTCCGTAATCTCTGAATTTGGTATGGGCTCATTAGCATTACAATGCCGCATCTCGGCGTGCATACTCCGTTCGTTATCATTAAAGAGGGCGGAAAGAATTTCACTATCATTTATCCCATAACACTTGATAATGTTGTCATAGTTAACAAAGGGATCTTTTTTCAAATCGGCAACTATTTCTTTATCGATCTCGATTATGTTATATTTGTCCCTAAGTATTTTCTCCGCATCTTCCAATAAATACCTGAACGGTAATTTGGATTTTTTAAAAAGCCGATCAAGTTCTTCCATTTGCATATGGCTCCCCGTTAAAAGAAAGAATGACCACCAATCTGTTCCAAGAAGGGTAGTGGAGTGGTAAAGTTAACGCGTGACATGAAATTATCATCATCATTTTATGCAATTCACCCTTTTTTGTAAATAAAAGATAGGAATAAATAACTTAGCGTTTAGGCGGTGACTTAGATGAATGAAAAAAGTTGGCTGGTCGTGCAGTTTCCCCTCAAAAGCGCAAAAGGGAGCCAGCGGGATCATTGGTTAAAGGACAAAGTGACGGAGTACCTGGAGATTTTTTTATCTGATGCCGGGCTTGGCCATGTGGACGGTTTCGATATGGGGAAATGTGTTTCCGACCCGACTGCGTATGCGCTTAACATATTTTGCGTTGTTAATGATGAAGCACGCGGTGTTGCCTTGATCAAAAAGGTTTTAAAAGAACACAGGCTGGATTATACCCGAATTAAAATTGCTGCCATGCCTTATGAGAACGGAGAAACATACACTCTGAAGTATGCTTACAAGAAGGGCGTGACCGATTTCTCATTATGAGGAGAGGCGGGAGCCGTCCTGTACATACGAAAGTCCCGGCTTAAACGCCGGGGCTTTTTTTTGCGGTTCCGCTTCTTGACAACGAAGGTTTACTGCAATAAACTTATTGCAATGAGGTTTATCTAAATAAACCTGTGAGGAGGCGTTCCTATGGAACCGTATAAGCTATTCGATGCCGAATATAAATTCGCATGTCTGGTTTGGGATCATGAACCGATCAATTCTACCGATCTTGTAAAGCTAAGCCAGACAAAGCTTGGCTGGAAGAAGTCCACGACGTATACCGTATTAAGAAAGCTTTGCGAACGGGGAATCCTCAAGAACGAGGAAGCGACGGTGACCGCCATCGTTAAGAAAACCGACGCGCAGAAATACGAAAGCCGGACGGTAGTCGATAAAGCTTTTGACGGATCTCTGCCGCAGTTTTTAACTGCTTTTCTGGGCGAAAAGAAATTGTCGGAGAAGGAGGCTGAGGAGCTGAAGCGGATTATTGAGGAGGCGACCCGATGACGAGCCTGTTTCTTGCGGTCCTTAATATGAGCATTACGGCCAGCTATGTCGCACTTGCGGTTATGATCACGAGATTGCTCTTAAAACGGGCTCCCAAAATATTCTCCTACATCCTTTGGTCGGCCGTAGCCGTAAGACTGCTCATCCCTGTCAGCTTCACTTCAAGTTTAAGCCTGTTACAGCCGATACAACCTCAAGGCAAAGCGGGCACGGGCTACCTGGAATTTATTCCGCAGGACATGGCCATGCACAAAAATCCTATGATGGACGCCGGTATAAGCGGAATCAGTCATTTTATCAACTCGGCTTTTCCGGCTGCCGCACCAGCGTCAAGCGTCGATCTTATGCAGACCATCCTGTGGGTCGGAAGCATAATCTGGATAACGGGGGCCTTCGTACTCCTCTTTTATAGTGCTTTTTCTTACGTGAAATTAAGATCCAGAATCCGAACGGCGACTCTCGTAAAAGGAAATATTTTCGAAACGGACCGAATCACGACACCGTTTGTCTGCGGTTTTCTGAAACCGAGAATATACATTCCGACCGGTCTTAGCGAGCATGAGCTGCCGTACATTTTACTGCATGAAGAGACCCATATCCAGAGACGGGATTATTGGCTAAAACCTCTGGCGTTCGTCATTCTGACGGTCCATTGGTTTAACCCTCTTATGTGGCTGTCTTATTCGCTTATGAGCAAGGATATGGAAATGTCCTGCGACGAGAGTGTGGTGCAAAAGATGGGCGACCGGATTAAAGGAAGCTACTCCACAACCCTGCTTTCGCTTGCGGTAAGGGGGAGCGGGCTGAAGACCGGTAGTCCGCTTGCCTTCGGAGAGGGGAATATTAAGGCCAGGATTAAAAATATTCTCGCCTACCGTCAGCCCTCCTCCCGGATGGCCGCGGTTTCCGTGCTTGTTATTGCGGCCCTTGTACTAGGATGTTCAACTAATCCCAAGCCTTTGTCACAATCGTCCCAGCTATCCTCGCAGCCGCTCTATTCCGGATATGATATGGACATGCTTATGGGGAACAAAACACTCTATGTCGGCAACCACATAAAGGTAGGCGGGCTTATCGGGGGAATGCCCAAGCCGGGCGGTTTGGAAGGCAGAGGGATTGAACTTCAAACGAAGGCCCAGCCTTACGGACTGACTATTTATTATGAAATGAACGACTCTACGGAAGTGGTAAAAAACGAGGTGATCGGCGGCGAAGCTTTTTACCGCAATGCCGTCCTGCTGCTGAGCCTGATTGATAACGTCGATCGGATAACGTACTCGATTGCCGATGACATGGGACGTAACGATGACTCGGCGTATAGTTTTACGCTCACAAGAGAACAGGCCGATCAACGGCTTGGAGAAGATGTCAGGTCTTATGGCAAAGACCAAACAAGCCTGAGGCAGCTAATCGATCGTTTGGAACGATTGAAATTCGGTGAAACCGGGAGTACGGTTTAGTAGTCATGTGCCTAGGTGGGGTGTCGACGTTGGTTTGGGAGTTGAATAGAGGTCGATACAATTTGGGACAAATGTTTCTGATTATATACAAAAGAGCAGAAAGAAGGACGGACCTTCTTTTCTGCTCTTTTTTAAGGTTAAAAACGTCTAATCCGGCTGATCATTGGTCTGTTTGCGCTTCTCGACTTCTTTATAAATGAAGTCCAAGAGTTCTGGAGAAGTGGCGAAGTATCTGGTTTTGTTACCTTCATAGTGATCGCGATTGAGCCAATTGACGTGATCGTCACGAATGATCGATAATGTTTTTCCGTATTCCCGAGCCCCGCCGTACTTTCCATTTTTATATTTAAAAATCATACCGGCATCCAGAGTCGTACTAAGGCCCTCATCGTTGTCTTTTTCAAAATGAGCCTTGTTAAAGAGGTCTACAACGTGTTGGAATTGACTCGGATCTAATTGATATACATCGGCATTACGATAAACCTTTATTGTACTCAATTCCTCGGCATGCAGCGGTCGGTGATAGCTATTAGCTTTGCCCCATCCAAACCACCAAGTGGTTAAAGCTGCGATAAGCAAAATAAGTCCTGAAATGACAACTTTTTTCGACATTCCCCAATCCACATCCTCTTATTTCTTGTTTGGCTCAGTTATTGCTGCGTCTTGGTGTGAAGGCATTAGCCGGAATGTTATCTTCATATATTGGTTGTTAAAATCGTATATGTTTAAACCTTCCTTATCATTTATTAACATAATCAAACATTAAGTTTGGACTAAATGTCCGAGATTGGTTTGTCGGCAGGTGAAATTTTCTTTTGGGTATGTTTGTTTCCTTTATTTAAACTCTTTCTTGACTCTCTCCTATACTGGGGACTGTATAATTATGGGTGTAAGGAGGGGGCGCCGTGTATAGTATCGGGCAATTGGCCGAGAAGACGAACATATCCATAAGAACACTGAGATATTACGATGAGATCGGGCTGCTGAAACCGGCCAAGGTGGCGGATTCGGGCTACCGGTATTATTCCGGGAGAGAGATTAAGCTGCTCCGGCATATAGCGGCGTTGAAGGAATTGGGGTTTACGCTGGCCGCGATCAAAAAGATGCTGTCTTCCGGGAAGGAATCCGGCGAAATCGACTGGAAGGCTTATCTGGATTTTGAGCTGACTGCCATTGCGGAAGAGAGAAGACGGCTGGATGAGATGGAGAAGCTTCTCCAAATTACGCGGCACGCGTTCGAGATGAAGGGGGACGTCGAATCGGAAGACATTTTTCTTTTTATCCGGTCTCTAAGCGTTCCGTCCGAAGGCAGGGAAACGTTCCTGGCTCAAAATTTTACGGAAAAAGAGATCACGATCATTAAAAATTTGCCGGACCTCAGCGCAGACGATCCGCGGAATATGGCGTGGGCCAAATTGATCCGGGAGGTCAAGGAGCATCTGCATGAGCCTCCGTCTTCAGCGGTTTCTCAAGAGCTTGCGGCTCGGATCGTAGAAATTTCGATGGATTGGTTTCAGCGGGATGAGGAGCTCATCGAGAAATACTGGACCTTAATCCGTCCCGAAAAGGGCGAAGAAGCGAAGGTGTACGGCATGGACGCCGACGTGATGGATCATATCGACCGGATTGTCGACTGGTATTTAGAACATTTGGAGGAGGTGGGGGGAAATGGAAGCCAAATCAGTAGCCAAACCGGAAGTACGGATGAGTGAGGGAAGGGCCTGGCTCTATGTGATCCTGGGAGGCGTGCTTGAGATTGTGTGGGCGAGCGGATTCAAATACGATACTATTCCTGGCATTGCCGTTCTTATCGCCTTGCTGACAAGCTTCGAGCTAATCATTAAAGCGACCAAGGTTTTACCGGTAGGGACGGTATATGCCGTGTTTGCGGGGATGGGAACGCTGGGGACTACGGTTGTGGAAATGATTATGTCCGGGGGCGAAGTCAGCTTGTTACGGATTGTTTTCATTCTGCTGCTGCTGGCTTTTATCGTCGGTTTGAAATTGTCGGGTAAAGGAAGTGAAACGTGATGGATTGGCTGCTGCTTATCTCGGCGGGACTGCTGGAAGTGATCGGGGTGATCGGGATCAAACGAGTCGCCCAAAAAAACAATATCACGAACAATGTGATCCTTATCGGGGGATTTATCGTCAGCTTCCAGCTGCTGATCCGGGCAATGGAAACGATCCCGTTGGCAACGGCTTACGCGGTATGGACGGGAATCGGAACGGTCGGAGCGTCAGTTGTGGGGATGTTATTTTTCAAGGAACCGAGAGGCTGGATGCGGATCGGCTGTATTCTGGGCATTATATTTTCCGTCGGCGGTTTAAAGTTGGCGGGATAAATAATTAGAGGAGCTGCGGGCGGCAGCTCCTTTTGTGTTATCTCCCCAAACCGATCATAGCTGATCGTTGTAAAATTGAGGTGCCGTTTGCTGCCCGGGGTATGTGTAGTGAGAAGCTCCTGTGTAGGATATGGTGGATTGTCCGGGGAAATACGGGGCTGCTGTTCCTTGATTATTTTCGCGGAAAAAGAAAGGGTTAAAGAAGGGATTAAAAAAAGGATTAAAAAAGGGAGTAAAGAAAGGATTAAAGAAGGGGGTTCCAAAGCCTCCAAATCCGAAAGGACTTCCAAATCCTCCGTGCCCAAACCCTCCATGCCCAAAACCACCGGGTCCAAACCCTCCGTGAAAACTCATATGTTCCGCCTCCAATCTAATGGTGTAGGTATTTGACCTTGGTATTATATGGGTTTCTGTCATAAGCGGTGCTTAACTAGAGGCGACTGTTCCAAATTCCGGTGAGCTTAGGTAAACCTCCCTTCTTGTGGTATACTTAAAGAATCGGTCAAGAAATGTACTGGCTAAGATTAGGAAGGTTGCCGTCTTATGCAAGCATTCCAGGATTGGAATCAAAAGGTGAAAAAGACGTTCAATGCGACGAGTAACGAAGTTGTTTTGACGGTTACGGAAGCGGGAAATTTACTGGGTCTGTCCAAAGATCAGATGAAAATCTTCGTAGATAAAAACGCACTGACCAAGGTGCCGATTATGAGAAGCGTTCACAGGTATCTTTTATTGAAAAAAGAAATAGACGAACTGTTAGAACGATAAAACACCTGGATAGGTGTTTTTTTATTGATGCGCCTGTTCAAGGGGAACAATAGACTGGACAGGCAGGTCCTTAAGAAGGAGGAAGGATGGAATGAACGACCGCCATATGCGAAACGAAACGGCAGAGCTTATTGTGCCGGAGGAAAAACTGCAAAAGGCAACTCTCGGCATGGGTTGTTTTTGGAGCCCCGACGCCTTGTTCGGCCATCTGCCCGGTGTCATCCGCACCAAGACTGGTTATGCGGGCGGAACTGCGGAACAGCCGACATACCGCGATATGGGGGACCATTCGGAGACGGTAGAGCTGGAGTTTGACCCGGCGGTGATTACGTTTGAGGATGTTCTGGACGTGTTCTGGGATCACCATAATCCCGTAAATATTAACGGATACAAAGGGCGGCAGTATATGTCCTTGATTTTGTGTCATAACGGGGAGCAGCAGGAGGCCGTACAGGCGGTGATCTCCAGGCGCAAGAAGCAGGGGAGTACGAAGACGGAGACGGAGACGGAGACGGAAGTGGCTCCCTGCCCGGTTTTTTATCCGGCTGAAGAGCGGCATCAGAAATATTATTTGAAAAGATTTCCCGATGCCGTCTACAAGCTCGGCAAGTTGTATCCTTCTCACCGCGAGCTGGTGAATTCGACATTGGCGGCGCGGCTGAACGGACTGGCCAAAGGCTACACGAGCCTGGAACGGGTTGCCGGAGAGATCAAGGAGTGGCCGATGGAGCCCGCGGCACGGCAGAAGGTACTCGATCTGATCCGGCAGATCCGGTGGTAGTCAGTCAGCCCGCGAAGGCCAATACCGAGATTGCAGAGTTCCCGGGCGCAGCAGGGGCACCTGAGTACGATGCCATCGGGTTGCGGGGAACGTATGCTACTTGGCAACGTCCGCCGCATGGAGAGACGCTGCCAAGAGTTCCTTTTGTCATCAGTTGTCAGCGCCTGAAGGCTTGACGGCCTGGATAACCGCCGAGACAATGTACCGGTCTATCGCAGCCCCGGGAACCCAGTCTTTAATAAAAGCTTTGGACTGGTCTTTCGGTTCGATAGAAATGCCGGTAAAGCCGCTGTTTTGCAGCAGACGCTCCACATCCTCAATAGAAGAAGCGCCGGAAATACAGCCGGAGTGAAGATCGTTTATGTCGTTTCTGATCTCCTCCGGAAGCTCGGCGGTGGTAACGATATCGGAAACGGCGAGTCTGCCTCCAGGTTTAAGGACGCGGAAAGCTTCGCGGAACACCTGCTGTTTATCCGGCGAGAGGTTGATGACACAGTTGGAGATAATCACATCGACCGCGCTGTCGCCGACGGGCAGATGCTCAATTTCTCCGAGCCGGAAGCTGGTGTTGGAGAAATTGCCCTTCTCCGCGTTGCGGCGCGCGCGGGTAACCATCTCGGGAGTCATGTCGACTCCGATGACACGGCCGGCCGCACCTACCTGCCGGGAGGCCAGGAAGCAGTCGAATCCCCCGCCGCTGCCCAAATCCAGCACGGTTTCGCCGGGCTTCAGTGCCGCTATGGCTTGGGGATTTCCGCATCCGAGGCCCAGATTGGCACCTTCGGGCACGGCACTCAGCTCCTCGCCGGAATAGCCCAGCTTAGCCGAAATGGCATCGAAATCGGCGGGAGTAGCGCAGCAGCTTTCCGTCTGGTTTTCTGCTTGGCTTTCCGCAGGTGGTGTACCCGTAGAGCAGCAGGAGCTCAGCGGGATGGATTTTACGGCTACTTCTTTGTATTTGCTGCGTACATTGTGACGAATGAGATCGTGATCGCGGTTTGCTTTTGTCATCATAATCACTCCTTAAACTATAAATAGGCCGCTAATATACTTGCAAAATGCAAGTATTAATCGGAAAAGCTTACCCCGAAACCGGGGCACAGCAGCGGCTGGATTTCCCCATCGCGTCGTTGAACAGCTTTATGGAGCGGATCAGCGTTTCCTTCTCAAAATCACTCATATAAGAAAAAACTTCTTCGAGATAATCGTTCATCTGAGTATCGATCGCGGTTGCGACGAATTTTCCTTCCGTGGTCAAGGAAAGCGTGTGGATACGCCGGTCGACAGGATCGGGCGTTTTCTGAATAAGCTTCATTTTGACCAGAGACTGCACCTGCCGGCTGAAGGTTGTAATATCGGTTCCGAGCGTCTCCGCTACCTGCTGCATGGAAGGCTTGTGCAGGCGGTCGATTTCATAAAGAATGTGACTTTGGACAAGAGATATATCGCATCCGCCCACTGTACAGCAGTTCTTGTTAAGCAGCCCGAAACGCCGGGTCATCACTTGGAAAAGCTCCCGTTCATCCTGCATAGATATCACCTCCTGCATCTTTTATACAGCATATAATTGCAAAATGCAAGTATATCCCTCATACGAAATAGAGGTTGTATATATAAATATATGGTTATATAATAATGTCGGTTCCTTATTGTTTTAAAATATCCCGGACTACAACGCTTTTATAGCAAAAAATAAATTACAGCAATGATCGCAGCGTTAAAATGGAGGTTGAAGCAGTGAGTACGGTAGTTTGGGCGAGTCTTATTTTTATCATTACTTTGACACTGATTATTTGGCAGCCCCGAAACTTGTCTATCGGCTGGTCGGCGTGCGGCGGAGCGGCTGCGGCCCTTCTTGTGGGCGTGGTCACCCTGCAGGATGTGCGGGATGTTACGGACATCGTCTGGAACGCAACCCTGACATTCGTGGCCATTATCCTGATCTCGCTGATTTTGGACCGGATCGGCTTTTTTGAGTGGGCGGCGCTTCATATGGCAAAAGCAGCCAAGGGCAGCGGTCTCCGCATGTTTATTTACGTGTCGGTGCTGGGGGCCTTCGTCTCGGCTTTCTTCGCCAATGACGGGGCCGCGCTAATATTAACGCCGATTGTGCTGGCGATGGTACGGGCGCTGCGCTTCGACGAGAAGAAGGTGTTCCCGTTCATTATTGCGGGCGGATTTATCGCGGACACGACGTCGCTTCCGCTGGTCGTCAGCAATCTGGTGAATATCGTTTCGGCCGACTATTTCGGTATCAGTTTCATGGAATATGCCGGGCGGATGATAGTGCCGAATTTATTTTCGCTGGCTGCCAGCATTCTGGTGTTGTATCTTTTCTTCCGGAAAAGCATTCCCCGGCATTTTGACGCGGAGCAGGTGAGAAGACCGGCGGACGCGCTTAAAGATCCCGCCATGTTCCGGCTGTCGTGGGTGGTGCTTGGAGTTCTGCTGGCGGGGTATTTCGTCAGCGAGTTTCTGAGCATACCGGTGTCGGTCATTGCCGGAATTATTGCCGTCTTCTTCCTGCTTATGGCGCGCAGAAGCGCCGCGGTTCCGGTGCGGGAAGTGGTGAAAGGCGCCCCGTGGGCGATCGTTTTTTTCTCCATAGGGATGTACGTCGTTGTATACGGGCTGCGCAATGCGGGCTTAACCGATCTGCTGGCCGGTGTTATTCAGGCTGCGGCCGACCGGGGGATATTTGCGGCGACGATGGGGATGGGCTTTCTTGCCGCGCTGATTTCTTCGCTCATGAACAATCTGCCGACCGTTATGATTGACGCTCTCGCCATTGATGCGACTCATGCGGCAGGTGTCACGAAAGAAGCCTTGATCTACGCGAATGTGATCGGCTCTGATCTGGGGCCCAAAATTACTCCGATCGGTTCGCTGGCCACGCTGCTCTGGCTTCATGTCCTTAATTCCAAAGGGGTGAAGATCTCTTGGGGCACTTATTTTAAAACGGGTATTCTTCTTACCGTTCCTACCCTGTTTATTACGCTGTTGGGGCTGTACTTCTGGCTAAGGATAGTGGCTTGAATGCAGGCGGAAGTTGAATGAAACGACATGGGAGGCACAAGCATGCCAAAGAAAACGATCTATTTCTTATGCACGGGGAATTCCTGCCGGAGTCAGATGGCGGAGGGCTGGGCCAAGGAACTGCTTGGCGAGGACTGGAACGTACACAGCGCGGGCATTGAGGCACACGGGCTTAATCCGGGTGCGGTGGAAGCGATGAAGGAAGCAGGATTAGACATTTCGGGCCAGACGTCGGACAAAATCGATCCGTCGCTGCTTGACCGGGCCGATCTTGTCGTCACCCTGTGCGGAGATGCCGCCGACCGCTGTCCCGTGACGCCGCCGCATGTCCGGCGCGAGCACTGGGGCTTCGACGATCCTGCCAAGGCGCAGGGCACGGAGGCGGAGAAGCGGGCTGTTTTCCGGCGGGTGCGCGATGAAATCGGGGAGCGCATTCGACGTTTTGCCGCCACAGGCGAATAAATGAAACCGCCGAAGCGGACCGGCTTGGAAGCTGATCTGCCGGCGGTTTTTTGCCTTTTGCGGGAGGCCCAAAAGCGATGCTCTTCATAGGCTGTAGCGAAGCAAACCTGCCGCTCCAAATGTTTTCATGGTGTTCGATAATTTTAGAAGCCGGCTTTTTCTAAGTATAGCCCGCCGTGATGGTGAGATCAGCAGGTGTTTGGCGCCAAGGGTATGGGAGAGGATGAAGATTCTCCGGGCGAGTTACTGCAAGCGAACAACTAATTTTAGTCATAGAGGATGGCGGGCGATTGGCGGAATACCGGGTTTACAAATCTATAAATATAGATATAATAGGAGCATGGAACCTTTATTGATCTATAAAGCATTGGCCAACGAAACAAGGCGGCAAATTCTCGACTGGCTGAAAGATCCTGCCGAACATTTCGATCCGGCACCGTACCTCCGGCATGGCATCGAATTCAAAACCGGCGTCTGCGTAGCGGATATCCAGGGGAAGTCGGGGCTTGCGCAGTCGGTGATTTCCAGCTATTTAGCCACCATGCAGAAGGCCGGTTTAGTCGAATCGGAACGGGTGGGCAAGTGGACGTTCTACAGACGCAATGAGAAAACAATCCGGGAGTTTGCCGATTATATCCGGAATGAATTGTAGGAGAGGAGGGCATTTTTTTTGGCTTAATATATCTATATATTTAGATAAATAGATTAAATTGCCGATTCATTTTCATGAGAATAATTTCAAGGGAACTACTCTAACGGTAAAGAGCGGACATTCTACTTGGTCTGGACGAACCGCATATATGACCGGCTTAGGCCGATCGGGCTGCATTAGAGCCACTTAGATCCAATACGAACGGATAATCTCCGTCCCGCGATTATCTCATTTCACATAGATTCAAAATACGTGTCAGACAGGAGTGCTTGCTGCATGAAACAGAGAAACCCGCTGCTCATTGTGATTCTCGCCTTGGGCGTCTTCGGCATTATTACGACAGAGATAGGTGTGGTCGGGGTGCTGCCCCGGATTACGGAAAAATTCGGAGTGACGGCCTCGCAGTCCGGCCTGCTGGTCAGCTTGTTTGCCCTCGTGGTGGCCGTGTCGGGTCCGTTTCTGACGCTGCTTGCTTCGGGAATGAACCGCAAACGGATCTTGCTGCTTTCCGTACTTGTCTTCACGATCTCGAATGTCGTTTACATGATCACGGACAGCTACGGGGTGATGATGCTGTTCCGCATCCTCCCGGCGTTCTTTCACCCGGTGTTTTTCTCCGTAGCGCTGGTGACGGCAGCCAAGCTCGTTCCCCCGGAGAAGAGCGGCGCGGCGGTGACGAAAGTGTTTGCCGGCATTACGGTCGGGTTCGCTTTCGGCGTGCCCCTTACTTCTTATCTGGCGGAACAATTTTCGCTGGAAACGGCATTTCTGTTTGGGGCTCTTGTGAACGCGGCCGCTTTTCTGGGTATTCTTTTCTGGCTGCCTTCCATGCCGGTCGGGGAAAGAATGTCTTACGGCAAACAGCTCGGCATTTTGCGGAAACCGGGCTTGTGGCTCAATATTGGCGCCGTTATGTGCTTGTTTGCGGCCATGTTCTCGGTATACAGCTATTTTGCCGAATATTTGGGCCAAGTGACCCGGATGTCCGGTTCATTGATCAGCGCGTTGCTGATGGTGTTCGGTCTCGTTATGATTGCGGGTAATTTTTTGTTCGGCGTGATGCTCCAGAAGAGCGTAACAAAGACGGTTATGCTGTTTCCGCTCCTGTACATCGTCATTTATTTGCTGAACTATTGGATGGGACCGTACTTGATACCGATGCTCGGAATGATTGTCTTGTGGGGAATTGTGCACTCAGGCGGCCTCATTATCAGCCAGACATGGCTGATGGATGAATCGGGGGAAGCTCCCGAGTTCGGCAACAGTCTTTTCGTATCGTTTTCGAATCTGGGGATTACGATTGGAAGCGCGGCCGGCGGCTGGTTTATTTCCCGGCTGGGCGTTCATCAGCTTGTCTGGAGCGGAGTTTTGTTTGCGGGACTGGCGTTTGTGCTGATTGTCGTAAAAAGGAACGCTTTCCGCTCTCAGACGGACCCGGCGGGACGGCGGGCTGCTGCCGAATAACTCTCGTCAAGCGTGAAATGTCTAGAATGCGGCGTTGAGCCGGCAAGTACGCTGAAATCAGATGAAACCTCTGTCGACTTGTACGGGCAGGAAAATTTTTATACGATAAAGATGATCCTTACCGAACGAAAAGTAGCGCCGGGATAGAAAAAGCTTCCGCGAAGAGTCCGATAAATCTTGCCGACAGGGGGAGAAACGAATGAAAAACTGGGAGCGTCCGCTGGCAGAGCCGGCCGAACTGAAGAGGCAGCTGCTCCATATGGCCGCATTGGATGTGATCATGAGCGAGGAAGAATGGCTGAGGGTGTACCGGTACATACCGGAATGGAAGGCGGGCGCCGCACTGGGGATCATCGGAAACGGGGCGGGCGATGACGTGTATGTGGTTTTTGCGGCCGAGGGAGTCATCCTCAAGGGCTTCGACCACATGTCTCCGCTCAGCCCGCATGCCCGGGACGAGTATGGCGTATGGCCGGGCATGTATGAGACGGCACCGGCCGGACTGCTCGCCTATTTGGACAACGACCTGTTCGAACGGGAGGACGTCACGTTCTGTATCTGGCGGCAGTCCGGAGATCCGGTGTGGAAGACCGGAGATCTTCAAGAGGCCGAAGGGCTGGACGACGGGGCCGATTTCCTGCTCGGCTATCTGGAGAATACACCGGAAGAACATGCGGAGTGGGCCGTGTCCTACTACGAGAAACCGGTCGATCTTGAAGCGGTACGCGGGTTATTCGCGGGTGAGGCCGTTACGGAAGAGCTTATAGCGGCGCTAAATCCGCAGCGGAGCGCGATAGATGCCTTGGCGGAGCTGGAAAGTCTGGGGCTGCGTGCCGACCGGGGCCGGTAACAGGATACGTCTTGGCGGCGGGCGATGAACGGAAGGCAAACGGCGAGACAGCCGTTCTGTCTTCACCATGAAGGGGAGCGGATTTGTGCGATGACCAAAGAAGAAGCGAAAGAGCTGCTGAAATGTCACGCTTTCGCTCATGACAATATAGAGTCGGAGAAGATGCGCGGCGGGTTCCTGGGGATGCTCCGGCCATTCGGCGGCGAGCTGGACGAACGTAATTTTCATGAGCTTATGGAAATTGTCGAAGTGCTTGCGGACGAGCTGGAACGCGGTGAGGTGGACCGGGAAATCATGGCGTGCCTCTGGGGGATCTCCCAGCTTGCGAGGGCCTGGTCTCTGCAGTCGGACGGTATGCTCCAGCGGAACGGACTGATCTCGGCAGAGCAGACGGAGACACTCGAAGAGTGGCTCGACATGTTCTCGTATGCCGTTATGATTTTGCTGGAAGGCGAAGGAGGGCGGGAGGAAGCTTTCTGGGGTTACCGCGATTATGTAAAGAGCCGGGGAATGTAAATGTAAAAGAGGACGGGGCTGTTCCGAAGATCAGCCTGCGTCCTTTTTGTGTACAGAAAAGTGTCTATTAGTTTCCTTCTTTCGTAAATTAAAGTGGATTAAATTGTCCCAGCCAGATATAAATGCCCATCAAGCCAAACACGACGATGCAGAAGTTAACGGCAACGAACAGGCAGCGCATGTAGGCGGTACGGTGGAACTGGTATAGCGTCTTGGCGGCACCGCTCCCTTCGATAATGAACAAGATAAGAATCGTATGCATAATGGTATGACCCACGATTTCTTTGAATCCGAAAAAGGTGGTCGTCATGAGAAAAACGCCGGTCAGCAGTAGAGCGGTAAAACGGTTCATAATTCCCATAATAAAAGCCCAGGCGAGCCCCATTTCGATAAATGCGCTGATAAGCACGAAATCTTCAACCGTGAAGCCGAGCGTAGGAAGCCCGTACTCGTGCATAAGCGAGCAGGCCAGCTTGGCCAGGGTCATTTTTTCCATGGAAAGCCAGGCAAGAGACAGGCCCGTGCACAGGTAGAGAATGGGGGTAGCCGATTGCTTCCAGCGGCTCTCGGAGACGAGCAGGTAATAAATAACGCCTGCGTAGAAAAAATAATCAAGCCCGTGAAAGAGACCGTACGTAACGAGGGCGTACCCGTACAGGACGCCAAGTGCGATCCCGCTCACGACCAGCAGCCTGCGGTGGAAAAGTCCCGCGATGGCCACAATCAGCACCGCGTATACCCAGACATGGTCCGACACGAAAGCCGGCGCGAGATACGTGCCCGTAAAAAGCTGCATCAGCAGGCCCAGGCCGACGCCGACGCGCAGAATAAGCAAATGGTAGCGCTTTATTCCATTCAAAAACTGATGAACGCGGCGCACCAGTCCGATCCGTTCCAGCGATTGGCTGAAGAGGACGCAAACGAGAAGAGCGGCTACCGTAACGCCCAGCCACAGCAGGAAAGCGGGCGTAATGACCTTCGCCATAGGTTGAGGGTTCCAGACATGATCCTCGGTAAACCATTTGACATGGACGTACAAACCGCTCCATTTTGGAAGATACATATTCTGATTTCACCTCCTTGGTAAAGTAAAATTTCCAGCCGTTCATTTTTTCAACCATTCATTTTATAGGTAATTAACGGAGTAAACTTACAACTTTCAAACTAATCGAAGCGCTTGCAAAAATAGCGCATTTCAAAGCTTTATCGGGATAAAGTATTTTTACAAATTATAGTACCACATCCAATTAGAAAAGTAATCGACATTTTTTGTTCAGTTTTTGTCCTTATTTGTAGAAATTATCTCCATTCGACACGGAGCGCGGTATCAGAGCGTTTAACTGCCTTTTTTCGTCAAAAATCTCCCTGCTTTCCGTCCTTGGAAGGGAAGGTTCTGCAGGCTCCTGTGCAATATAATCAGCTTCATAACCCCCCTCTGCGGGTAAAGAGGTTTTACAGCGTGCTTTCATGTTTTGCGCGAAAAGACAGAAACGACTACTCTTTCAGGAGGTGCGATAAAATGAGTGAATTGAACGGGAATTTGCCGGAAGAAAAGGATTCTACCCCTCGTGAGACGGGTGAAGAGGGATACGTGGATATTGTGGTCCAAAAGCAGGGAACCAGCTATATCCTGACGGGTATAGGCGGTACTGTGGGGGAGATGACCTATCACATGGTCGACGTCGATACCTGGATCGTGAATCATACGTTCATCGATCCCAAGTACCGGGGCCGCAACCTGGGCCGGATGCTGCTGGATTGTGTCGTCGCTGAAGCCCGCGAGAACGGCCGCAAAATCATTCCAGCCTGCTCGTACGTATTGGAGCAATTTAAGCAGAATCCGGATGAATTTGCGGATGTTTGGCTGAAGGAAGGCGAGACGAAATACTCGGATACGTACAGCTCCGACAGTATTTTGAAAGGCTGACAAGACCGTCAGATGAAGCGTGGACGGGAAAAGCGCGAGTCCGTGAGGACCCGTGCTTTTTGCGCTGCCTGTAAAGACAGGCTTGCCGGAGTGCTTTTGTTTTTATACTCGCTTATCTTTGATAATTTACAAAAATTTGGAATCCATGCTAAGATAAATGAGGCAAAATTAAAGCGCTTTAATTTTGTGGATGCACCGCTTTACCAATCTGATCATATGAGGAGAGGAAGCGAAATGCGGAAGGATCGAGTTTTTCCGGGAAAAAGCATGAGGCGTTCCATCAGCCTGTTCGTCGTGTTCCTGCTGCTGGCGCTGGACTTGGCCGGAGCCGCTGCGGCAAGCGGGACGGCGGGAACGGGCAGCGGCGCACGGACGGAAGCGGCGGCGGTTAAAGAAACGCTGGCGCAGTGGATTTTTAAAGACAAGGGCACCAACGGTGTGTTCCCCGCCACGGGCGGTGTGTTCCAATCGGCTTCTTCCATCCGAGACATAGGCACCGGTACCGACCAGTACACATACGAACCGGGTGAAAACAGCGTCCGCAACCAGGGCTGGCACGACGGCAGCGGCAAGAAGTATTGGCTGGCGGCGCTTTCCACACAAGGATACGAAAATATCACCCTGTCTTCGCAGCAGACTTCATCAAGCACGGGTCCGCGTGACTTCAAGGTTCAATTCAGCATCGATCAGCAGACGTGGACGGACGTTCCGAACGGAAAGCTGGTTCTCGCCCAAAATAATTTCAGTTGTCCGAACAATGCCTGCAAATTGGCTGATCTTCCTCTGCCGCAGGCGGCCAACAATCAGGGTGTCCTGTACGTCCGCTGGGTCGTAAACTCGACCGTCAGTGCAAGCGGCGGCACGGTATCCAGCTCCGGCTCCAGCCGGATCAAGGATGTACTCATAACCGGCGAACGCGGAAGCGGCGAGCCGGGAGAAAATCCGACGACGGCCGTAAGCAGAACTCCCGCTCCGGGAGCGGCCGATGCGGCTGTGAACACTGAAATCAGCGTGACTTTCAACAAAGCCGTAGTGCAGGATAACGCGTATAAAGCGGCGGTCACGGACAGCGGCGGCGCTTCGCTTTCCGGCGTCTCGTCGACGGTAAGCGGCAGCACGCTGAAAATCAGCCATCCCGATTTGGCCGCCGGAAAAACCTACAAGGTTACCGTACCCAAGGGACTCGTAAAAGGCGCCCAGGACGGCGTAAACCCGTCCGCCGATATTACGTGGAGCTTCACCACAAGGCTGCCGGACTCCGGCAACAAAGCGCCTTCGCTGCTGAACATGACGTTCAACGGCGATCCGAAAACGAGCATTTCGTTCGACTGGTATACGGCAGAGACGGTGAAGGGCACCGTTGTCCAGGTGGTCGAGGCTTCCAAAGCTCCGGAAGGCACGTTCCCGGCTGATTTGGCGCAGAGCTATACAGGCAGCGCCACCGTTATCGACACGTTAATGACCGCGAGCGACAGAAGCTCGAAGAAATACAAGAAATTCGCCAGTCACAAAGCGACCGCTAACGGGCTTAAACCGGGTACGAAGTATGTGTACAGGGTCGGCAACGGGGATGCGGACGGCTGGAGCGAGACCGGTTCTTTTACGACGGACCGGGCCGACAACCAGGATTTTCATTTCCTGTACGTGACCGACACGCAGGGCTCCAGCAAATCCAACTTCGAGCTTTGGCAGGACACGTTCAAGAGAGCCATCGAAAAAACCGTAGATCCCAAATTCGTCCTGCTGACGGGCGATTTGACGGATGACGGCGATCTGGAGCAGCTGTGGCAGTGGTTCCTGGGCGTTCCGAAAAAGGAATTCGCCAACGTGCCGTTCGCTCCGATTATCGGCAACCATGAGGTGGAGGACTATCCCAACAATAACTTTTATAACCACTTCAATCTGCCCAAAGATGTCGGCACAGGCGCCCATGACGGATCGGTGTATGCGTTTGAATACGGCGATGCGCTCTTTATGCAGATCAACTCGCAGTACGAGGGCGATGTCTCTCCGTATAAAGCCGATCCCCAATTTACGAAGCAGCTGGAATGGATGAGGAATCAGGTGGCCAAGTCGGATAAGAAATGGAAATTCGTTTCCATGCACAAAGGCCCTTATTCCTCGGGAGATAACGCGTCCGCTGAAGACGACCGGGTCAAATTTTACCGCAAGTATCTCATTCCGGTATTCGACGAGCTGGGCGTGGACATGGTTTTTGAAGGACATGACCATATGTACATGAGATCCTACCAGATGCTGAATAACGTTCCCATCAAAAACGTCATTATCGACGAGCAGGGCAATGTGGTGAACCCGAAAGGTACCGTGTACCTGATGGGCAACTCCGCCGCTTCGAAGTTCTACGACCGGAATCCGGACGCGGATACGTTCTTCGCCGCCAAGAACGAGCAGCCGAACAAGAAGATGTTCGTGGATGTATCGATCACCGGCGACGTTCTCAAATTCACGTCCTACACGGCCGTAAAAGATAAACCTGTCGCTGTCTACGAGTCCTACAGCATCAAGCGGACGGACGGCAAACCCGGCAAAGTGGAGAATGCCGGCGCCGTCAAGCAGTCGAACAAGGCGGTTATTTCCTGGAAAGCTCCGGCCAGCACCTCCGAGCCTGTCAGAGGCTACCGCATTTACGAGAAAAACGGCAGGGCAGGCATCCTCTGGAGCGCCTATGTTCCGGCGGTCAGCGGGCAAACCGCCTACAGCTATACGCTGAATGGCATCGATTCCTCACAAACCTACGAGTTTGTCGTTAAAGCGGTGGGGGGAAGAAATAATTCGGAGCCGGTCGAAATCAGTACGGCAGGCGGTACGAAGTGACCCCAAGCGGGAAAAATTAGAAATTCGCGGCTTGACATCTTTCGGAGGCGAATCTATAATTTCTAGCCATAAGGCATTGACCAAAGACACGATTCCCTTCACGGGCTGCCCAGAGAGAGAAGCGCCAGCTGAAAGTTTCTCCTGCCGACGGATGCGGAATTACCCCTTTGCAGCCGTGGCATCGAACCCGCAATGAAACCGGCGGCAGTAGATGGCACCGGATCATCTCCGTTACCTGATGCCAAATGAGGATTCTGCGCGCTTTACGGCAGATCAAATGAGGGTGGAACCACGAGCTGAACGCACTCGTCCCTTTGTGGATGAGCTGCGTTTTTTTGCGTTCAACAAAACACTCGTGGAGGGATAGACGATGAACATTCAAGTGAAATTGCCAGACGGATCGGTCCGGGAGTACTCCGGAGGGACAACGGTCGAAGAGGCGGCTCAGTCTATCAGTCCGGGACTCCGCAAAAACGCGTTTGCCGGCAAACTGGACGGCAAACCGGTCGATCTGAACACGGTCATCGACCGGGACGGCGCTTTGGAGATTATTACGCCGGACAGCGCCGAAGGGCTGGACATTTACCGGCACAGCACGGCGCACCTTATGGCCCAGGCCATCAAGCGGATTTACGGCAGCAAGGCCGTGAAGCTCGGCATCGGACCGGTAATCGAAGACGGGTTTTACTACGACCTGGATCTCGAAAAGCCGCTTTCCACCGAAGACCTCGCCGCCATCGAGAAGGAGATGGAGAAGATCGCGGGCGAAAACCTGCCGATCGTCCGACGGGTCGTAAGCCGGGAGGAAGCCCTCCGCATCTTCGGCGAAATGGAGGATCCCTTGAAGCTGGAGCTGATCCGCGATCTGCCGGAAGAGGCGGAAATTTCGGTCTACGAACAGGGAGAGTTTGTCGACCTGTGCAGGGGACCGCATCTGCCATCGACGGGGCGGATCAAGGCGTTCAAGCTGCTGAACGTGGCGGGCGCTTACTGGCGCGGAGACTCCGCCAACAAGATGCTGCAGCGCATCTACGGCACGTCGTTCCCGAAGAAAGCGCAGCTTGACGAGCATCTGCATCTGCTGGAGGAAGCCAAGAAGCGCGACCACCGCAAGCTGGGCAAGGAACTCGGCCTGTTCATGTTCTCCGAAGAAGCCCCCGGCATGCCGTTCTACCTGCCCAAAGGGATGACGATCCGCACGGAGCTGGAAAGCTTCGCCCGGGAACTGCAGCGGCAGCGGGAATACGACGAAGTGCGCACGCCGTTCATGATGAACAGACGCCTCTGGGAGCAGTCGGGACACTGGGACCATTACAAGGACAACATGTACTTTACCGATGTGGATGATACGAGTTTCGCATTGAAGCCCATGAACTGTCCGGGCCATATGCTGATCTATAAAAACAGCCTGCACTCGTACCGGGAGCTTCCCATACGTCTTGCCGAGTACGGGCAGGTGCACCGGCACGAGATGTCCGGAGCGCTGAACGGAATGATGCGCGTGCGCACATTCTGCCAGGACGATGCGCATCTGTTTGTCCGCCCCGATCAGATCGAAGAAGAAATCGGCCGGGTGATCGAGCTGATCGACCATATTTACGGCGTCTTCGGGTTCGAGTACAAGATCGAGCTGTCCACGCGTCCCGAGGACTCCATGGGCTCCCAGGAGCTGTGGGATCAGGCGGAGGGCTCCCTGAAAAGCGTGCTCGATAACCGCGGCATCGAATACCGGATCAACGAGGGCGACGGCGCGTTCTACGGGCCGAAAATCGACTTCCACATCCTCGATGCGCTTAAGCGGAGCTGGCAGTGCGGCACGATCCAGCTCGATTTTCAAATGCCGGAGAAATTCGATCTCACCTATATCGGCGAGGACAGCCTGAAGCACCGGCCGGTCGTTATCCACCGGGCCGTGTACGGGTCGGTCGACCGGTTCATCGGGATCATCACCGAGCATTACAGCGGTGCTTTCCCGCTCTGGCTGGCGCCGGTGCAGGTGAAGCTGCTGCCGGTATCCGACCCCTATGCCGATTACGCCATGCTCGTAAAGAAATCGCTGGACGAAGCGGGCATCCGGACGGAAATCGACCTGAGGGGCGAGAAGCTGGGCTACAAGATCCGTGAAGCGCAGCTGGAAAAAGTGCCGTACATGTTTGTTCTCGGCGAGAACGAAAAAAATACGGGCACGGCGGCGGTCCGCAAACGCGGAGAAGGGGATTTGGGACCTAGATCGATCGAGGAGATTTGCGGGCAGATTCTTGAAGAAATCCGCAATAAAGCTTAGAAACGGAAGAAAAAGAATACCCGGAAGGCGGGCTTCTTGTTTTCGTGAAGGACTTCAAGAGAAAAATCCGGGCGGGCGTTTCGCTCGGACCCGCCTGACACGAAAGGATGAAGGGCGATGACGGAACGTATTCCGTGCAGAAGCGCGGACTGCCGGGTGACGATCCTTCCCCGGACGGCCGAGAAGACAGGCGGTTACTGTATGCCCTGCGTACAGAACCGGGAGCGGCTGGAACGGGAGGAATTTATACGCCGGAACCGGAGGGACGTGAATCTCTATGAGGGGATAACGGACCCCGTGGAGATTTTGAAAATCATGTGCGAGCGGAGAGTCCCGGATCCTCTTATCCGTTATACGGCATACGAGAAAACGGCCGAAGAGCTGTATGCCTCCTTGTCCGGGGCGGATGCGGAGAGGATGCAAGCTTACGCGGCCGAGTTGATTTCGGAAGATGAGCTCGATATTACGGAAGATATATTGTTATCGCTGGTATGCTTCAGAGGTATACATGTGCACGATTGCCTGCCTGCTCTTATCGGCAAGGGGCGCTATTACCCCGGCATTCTCTTCAGGCAGGCTCCTTCCGCCATCCGGGACTTTCTGCTGGATCAAGTGGAAAAGGACGCGGAGAACCGCAACTTCCTTCTGCTTGCGCTGGCCTGGGTCGGAGATGAGGCGGTGGCGGTCCGCTTTAATCAATGGCGGGAGACGCCGCCGGTCTGGGCCGGGGAGCTGTATGTACCTCCTCACCGGTACTCGCTTGAGGCAGGATGGGTGCTGAACGGGGAAGGTTCGCGAAGCGACTTGTTTTACAAGGAGTGCCGGACTTTCGAGAAAGGGACGCCTTCCGGCGTCGAGCCTGCCGCCCTTTTCGGTGAAACCGGAGAGATTTGCAGAGGCTGCGGGAACAAACTGACCGTTCTGTTCGATCTGGACCTTAAGCATCCCTCGCTGCGGTTTCTGGACATGGAAGGCGAGAGGCTGAAAATCGCGACCTGCTTGAGCTGTACCTGCTATGACTTTCTTTTTACCGATATAGACGGAAAAGGGGGAAGCGGCTGGAGCCGGTACAATCCCGTCCCCGCCGTTTCTCCGGTGCAGGAAGAGGGCGGCCCGCCGGATGCCGGAGAGCGGCCCGCTCTGCGGTTCTCCGGTAAGGAGCGGGGAACGTACTATGCCGCCGTCTGGACTCAGGAGCCGGCCGTGGCTTCCCAAGTGGGAGGCCATCCCACGTGGATTCAGGATGCGGCGTACCCGGATTGTCCGGGATGCTCGGCGAAAATGACCTTCCTGGCCCAATTCTCCTGGGAGGATGCGGATGATTACGGCGAAGGAATTACGTATGCGTTCGTCTGCAAGGACTGCCAAGTGGCGGCTACTCACTTCCAGCAGACGTAGGCTTCGTTCGTGCCCGGCTTGCCGCGGCAGGCAGGTTTGCCGGCCGGTATACGGCCAGCCCGGCGGTGGCCTGCGAATGCGGGCCATATCGGTGGCCGGACCGGCCGCTGCATGCCGCACCGTGCGATGCATGCTCCACCGTGCGCTGGAAGGTGCATACCGCGCGAAGGTGACTTGCTGCGGCGGCACTTGGCAGAGCTCATCAAAAAAAGCGCCCCCATTTTAACGGGGGCGCTTTTTTGGCTTTTACCAGCGCGATACAGGCTGGGTAAATGGCGATCCAGCGTTGGCCGGTCAGGTTACGTTCGTGACGCTCCGGGTAATAACCTCGGTCAGTTCGGCTTTGTGAGCTTCGTAAGCTTCCGGGGACAAGCTTCCGCCGGCGAAGCGCTCATCCAGCTGGGCGGACAACTGCGCCGTCTGCAAGTCGATGACATCCTGCACATCGCGCGAACGACTGGCCGCTACCTCGGCAAGAGACTGCCCGTTATACAGAGCGTCGTAGATTTCTTCGTCGGAAGTGACGCCCAGCGCCTGATGCAGTTCGTCCCGGACGGGTGCGATTGCGGTTTGGGTGGCGGCGGTTTTCACTTTATCGAATGCGGCTGGATTATCCGGGATCATGATATGGACTTCGGCGGTGCTTTCTTCATTCCAGAACCCGGCGCCGATCGTGATGGCAAAGGCGACCGTGCCTGCGATTAAAATATGTTTGGGTCTCATGCGTATTTCCTCTTTTCTGTAAACGAATAGGTAGGTCGAGCGGGCAAACGGGCAAACGTATCTATAAGCGTAAGTAGGCAGATAAGCGAATGGAGTGAATTCGTATGTAGGTTGAAAAGGACTTCCTCTAAGTCTTATACGAAGCAGACGGGTTTCCGTTGCGCGGAGGGAATTATTACCCGGCAAATTCTCTTCTAAAACGGGTTGAGGCAAACGTTTGAACCGCTGTCCTGAACCCATTGTAACCGGCAGTTCTTAAAAGGGGATTAAATCAGCCTGAATCTGCTCTGAAATCTGTAGATGCAAAAAAACCCTCCGGCTGCAACCTGGAGGGGATAGACGAAACAACGGCCTTGGCATACAGCAGGCCGGGAAATATAAAAGATGCCGATACTTCGGCCGGACGGCAGGCTATTCCGCATCCAGGAGCTTAAGCTCCTGCGCGGTGACGAGCGCCTGGGTACGGGAGGAGACGCCCAGCTTCTCATACAAACGCGAGAGGTAAACCTTGACCGTGCCCTCGGAAAGTGTCAGATGCTCCGCCATCTGTTTGTTGGTAGCGCCCTGACGGATAAGGCGGAGCAGGCTGATCTCGCTGCGGCTGAGTTCTTCCGCGAGCGCCGGGTCCGCGGCTTTGCGCCGGGCAGATGCGGGCATGAACAGGCTGAGCAGCATCAGAACATAATCCTGCAGCCCGTCCCCCTGCCCGGCCGTCTCCGGGGTCAAGCGGTACTGTCTGGCATAAGCCCGCAGAAGGGTTTCCATGGCGGAACCTTCATCGAGGAAACTCCGGATGTAGCCGTTCTGCGAACCCAGCTCCAACGCTTCGTGCAGATGGCGCAGCGCCGTTGTACGCTGACCCCGCTGATTTTCCAGAAGCGCCTGCAAAATGCCGATTTCGATGATGCCAGACAGAAGCTGCTCCCGCTCGCACTGGGGTTTAAGCAGCTCCAGCAGGCGCAGCGCTTCTTTCTCCTTGCGCTGGCTGCCGAGCGCGCGCGCCAGCGTCACGTACTCGAACTCCTGCCGGAAGCCGGGCTTATCCTTACCGGACACACCGAGCTGCGGCAGCGCCTTTTTCACGTCTGCGGAGCGGTCTTCTTTAAGATACAGGCGGATTCTGGCCGCCTGCAAAAGCTGCCGCCAGCGGCTGTCTTCCAGCCCGGAGGCTGCCTCGAAAGCTTCGTCCACAGCGGAATGGGCCAGTTCGAAGCGCCCTTCCGCCGCATACAGCATGGCCTGCGTCAGGTGCATCGGCACATACAAGCCGGGCAGCTCCCTGGCCGGGGCTGAACGTGAGACCAGCACCGCCAGCCTCCGGCTGTCCTCCAGCCGGTTCCATTCATAGTAGCCCTCGCTGAGCGACTGCATGACGTACAAATAGATGTAGGAACCCTGCCAGCCCCTGGCTTCCAGCAGGTCTGTGAACATGGCTCCGATCCTTTCCGTATCGGGCGACAGTACGCCTTTGAGGCCGAGCGGAGTCCGTCTGACGAGCGGCTCGGACCGGTTGTAGTTAAACGTGTAAAAGGCCGGATCGGCGGGTAAAATGTCATGCAGCAGAGTGCCTATATGAGCAAACCATTTATCGAAAATGCCTGTAATAAACATCAGATTCGAACGCACGAAGAGCAGTCCGCTTTGCAGCTCTTTCCGCTCCTCCTGCTCCATGGCGGCATCCAGGGACGCTTCCACACGGTCCAGCAGCAGCTCGGCCTGCTCGGCCTGGCCCGTCATGAGAAGAACGAAGGCATAGTGCAGAGACAACGCGGGCGGTATGGCATACGCCGGGGGAAAGCTGCGGAACCAGCGCAGGAGGTTGCCGAGTTCTCCGCTTTCCAAAACGGCCGGGATATGGGCCTTTAGGCAGCTTGCCAGCAGAGAATAATCTTCGCCGGCTATGGCGTATTCCACCGCTTCATTCATAAAGCCGCGCGAAATGCAGGCCGCACTTGCCAGGCGGTTAAGCCGCAGCCATTCCTCCGGATGCTTGCGTTTAAGCAGCTCCTGGAGAAACCCGGCAAACAAATGATGGTACCGGAACCAGGCATCGCGCTCGTCCAGGGGCAGCAGGAAAAGATTTGATTTTTTAGCCAGCTCAAGCAGGTTCCGGGCATCTGCCCTTTCCGTGACCGCATCGCATAAATCGGCGTCCATCTCTTGCAGAACGGACGTTTTCAGCACGAAAGAATAGAGGTCCGGCGGAAGCTGCGAGGCAACCTCCTCAAATAAATAATCCGAAACAACCCGGTGGTCCCCGTGGAATTCATCGAGAAAACGTGCGGTGTCCGTTCCGGATTGAAGAGACAGCAGCGCCAGCTGTAAACCGGTTACCCAGCCTTCCGTCCGTACGGCGAGACGCCGGATCTGTTCATCCGTTAGAGGCTGATTGTGAACATCCCGGTAAAAAGCCGCGGTTTCATCGGCCGTAAACTGTAGGGTGGCCGTGTGCAGCTCGTTATGCTCCCGCTTCGCGATCCATTTCACAGTCGAAAAAGGCAGCTCGCTGCGGCTTGCGATAAGCACGTGAAGCGCAGACGGCAGGTACTCGATAAAATAAGCCAGACTGTCGTGAATCCGCGTGTCTCCGATCAGGTGATAGTCATCGAGAACAAGCACCATTTTTCCGGGAAGCTCGTAAAGCTCGTTTAAAAGCGCGTCCAGGAAAGTGGAGACGGAAATATCCTGCAGCGACAGGGTAAGCGCCGTAAGCCGCTGCCCGGCCGGCTCTCCGGCCTTATCGGCCAGTGAGCGGACGAGCGTGCGCCAGAAGCGGATAAAATCGTTGTCTCTGGCATCCAGGGACAACCAGGCGCAGGCGCAGGTAGGCCCGCTGTTGTGTGCCCACTGGGTAAGCAGCGTGGTTTTGCCGAATCCCGCGGGAGCGCACACAAGCGTAAGCCGCCCGTTTATTCCCTTGGACAAAGAATCGGTCAGCCGCCCGCGGGCAACCAGATTCGCCTTTGGAAAGGGTGTCGTTATTTTGGTTTTTAAAATGACGGGGGCATCGGGAGCCGTATCAGTCATAAGTCCTCCACAAGCGGCAGAGAGCCGCGGTCGTTTCCATCTGTTTTGTATCATTATATAAAAAAACAAGCTCCAAGTTAACTTAAGTTAATGGATAATTTCATTTGCAATTCGTAAAGTTGCCGCGAGTTTTTCTGCCGGATGAAGGCACCGGCCCCCCAAACTATAGTAAAGGGAGCGGCCTATTGTGGGGACTAAGCCGGACGGGGAATTTAAGGGAGGACAGCTTTCCCTGTTCTCTAGCACTGTATGGGATGCCTGTGTGAACCTGCCTCGCAAGCGGAAAGCGATCCGTAAGCATACCCGGGATATGATCCGGTTGCCCTAATTTTAGAGGCTCATGCATTGAACCGGAGACTTGGACGGGAGGTTTCAACATACCCGCCGGTCGAACCGGTATTACAGCAGGATGGACTGAAACGAAAAAAAACGCCGGCCCTTTACGGGCGGCGTTTTTTTTATTGGCTGCACATTGCCGTATATCCCGCCGGTCCGGCTGAACGCCGGTATCGACGGGAAAACGGTATGCGCGCGTCAGATGTAATTGAGGCCGGAGGTCGACGGAAACGGAACCGGGAACAAACCCGTAAGCGTTTCGCGCCACTGTGCCGGTGTCCCTTCGGGAAGAACCGGCGCTGCAGCCGAATCCGCTGCCTCTTCCGGCATTACGAACGCTCCGTCGAACAGAAGCGCGATCCACGCGTCAGCATCCAGTTCCAGGTCATCCAGGCCCGGATAGGATAACCGGATGCCGCGATCGGCCGCGCCGGGGCTCCCTTCCAGCCCCGCCGCTTTTTCCGGCTGCAGCCCAGCCAGGTACGGCTTGAGGCGCCGGAAAAGACGGGCCGCATCGGGCACGTACACGGTGCCCAGAATCTGCTCGTCCGCGAACGGAGCATGCTCTTGCAGCAGCGCGGCCAGTCGGGCATCGTGCCGGGAAGCCAGCACGTCGAGCTTCTCCGGCGCCGCGGTTTCCAGCGCATGCGCGAGCAGAGCGGCTACGGCCGGAGTTTCGCCCGCCCATTCGATGGCGAACGGCGTCATCTTCGGCCGGAGGCTTCCCGGAAGCGCGGCGACCAGGAACGCGGCCGGAACACCGCGGCGTTCCGCGACGTAGACGCGGTGGCCGAGCTTCACGCATCTCGCGTAAGCCTGCGCGTCAATGAGCATGGCCAAGTCCCACTGGCTCTGCTCGAAGGCGACTTCGCGGGAAGCGGCCAGCTTGGCCAGGGCGGGCAGGTCGCTGCGCGTCCATTCCCGGCAGAGGAACGGCTCAGCCGCAGCCGCGCCGCCGGAAGCGCCAGCCTGCGAAGCTGGCGGAGCAGCCGTGTCGGCCGCGCCTGCACCGGCTTGTGCCGCCGCAGCCGCGCCGGACGCCGCTTCGCGCAGCGCAGGGGCCATTTCCGGCGTAAGGGTATAACGCCGGATTGTCCCGAACGTGCGGCAGCCAGCGCGCGTGTACAGGCTTCTCGTGCCGGACACGAGGATGAGGTCGCCGTCTGCCGCGGCGACTTGTTCCTTGACGGCATCGAGCAGCTTGCCGGCAACCCCGTGGCCCCGTGCTTCGGGGGCCGTGCAGACCGCGCCGACGGAGAACACGTTAAGCCGCGCGGCCCCGATCCGGACGGCGGACGGGAGAAGTCCCATAAAAGCCGTCATGCGGCCGTCTTCTCCATACGCTCCGAACGAATAAGAAGTGACGGCGGAGAACAAATAAGGGAAGCCGGCGGCCATCGATACCTGCTCGCCGTCCCGGAAAATCGAGTCGGCAAGCGCCGCGGCTCCGGTCATTTCATCAGGTTTCACTAAGCGGACATTCATGTGCATGCAACCTTTCGCTGAGAAATAAACGCTTATGAGGCGCTTTCGGACGATTCAACCGCCGTGCGGACTTGGCCGCCGGTTTCCTTTAACTTGCGTGCCGCTTCATCATAGGACATGCCGGCAAGAAGCATGACGATGGCGGTTTTGACGTGGCCCTGGGATTCCGTGTAAGCCCGGGAAATCTCTTCGCTGTCCGCGCCTGTCGCCATCGCAATGAGGCGTTTCGCGCGTTCGACCAGCTTGTAGTTGGAAGGCTGAACGTCCACCATCAGATTATCATAAACTTTGCCCAGACGTACCATGGACGCCGTCGTGAGCATGTTCAGCACCATTTTTTGAGCGGTGCCCGCTTTCATGCGGGTCGATCCGAGCACGACTTCCGGACCGACTACGGGCTCAATGGCCAGATCGGCAATAGCCGCCATCGGGGTGCCGTGGTTGTTGCATAGGGCGATGACTTTCGCCCCGTGTTCGCGGGCGCGTTTCATGGCGCCGATCACGTAAGGCGTCCTGCCGCTTGCCGCGATACCGACAACGACGTCTTTGGTGCTGATGCCGCAGGCATCCGCATCGTCGCGTCCGAGCTGCTCGCTGTCTTCGGCTCCCTCGACGGCTTTCAGAATCGCAGCGGGTCCCCCCGCAATGATTCCCTGAATCAGCTTGGGATCGGTTCCGTAAGTGGGCGGACATTCGGACGCGTCGAGAATACCCAGCCTTCCGCTTGTTCCCGCCCCGAAATAAAAGAGCCTGCCGCCTGCGGACAGCCGCTGCGTGATCCAATCAACCGCTTCGGCGACGGCCGGAAGCACCTGCCGGACCGTTTCCGCAACGGTTAAATCCTCCTGGTTGATCAGCGTGACAATGTCCAGGGCCGATCTCTGGTCGAGCTGGCGGGTCCGGGGATTTTGCTGCTCGGTCGTAAGACTGTGTATGTTTTCTTTCATAAGGTACCTCCGGTAGTTAAAAAGAGATAGAAAGGCAGCATCGCCGTTTTCTGCATCGCCGCTGTCTACTTCGCCGTGCGGGCAGCCGCAAGCTCCCCGGCGTAGTGGGCGGCGCCTGCGGATGATCGGCGGCCGGACAAGATGACGTCCGATAAATCGTCTTCCTGGGATACGTTCACCCGGAAGGTATCGTAGAAGAGCGGACAATGTGCGAAAATCGATCCGGCCGCGCCGATTTGCAGGCCGTGAAGCTCGGGATGGCGGTTTCGGAGCGCAACGACAAGGTCGGCGAGATCTTCGGCCGAGCGCACGATGATTTGCCGGGCGAGCGTATCTCCCGCCGCGGCCGCACGGACGGCGAGCTCCGCGTGCTCGGCAATCTGCGCCTTCTGCACGCCGGGCTGATAAACGATTCCGCGCAGCTCCGGCGCTTCCCGGATGCCGTGCTTTTGAAGGACGGCTTCTGTGAGCGCGGTCGGGGGAAGGACGCCGTCATAGCTTTTCATGACGGTTTGAAGAACGGAGAGCCCGATGTCGTAGCCGCTGCCTTGATCACCGAGCAGATGCCCCCAGCCTCCGGCACGGTACTTCTTTCCTTGAGAATCGAAGGCGTAAATGATGGAGCCCGTGCCTGCAATGGCGATAAGGCCGGTACTGGAGCCGAGGGCGGCTTTCAGCGCGATTTCGGCATCGTTTTTAATGAGAAGAGCAACACCTTCGTAAGCACTTCCCGTAAGCGTCCGGGTCAGATATTGCTCCATCGTGGCGCGTTCTTCGGCGGTGTCCACACCGGCAAGGCCGGCGCAAACGGCCAGGCATCTATGTCCCGGCAAAGCTTCCCTGACCGTGGCGAGAAGCCGGCCGAGCTCTGCGGATGCGGTTGCGAAAGTAACGGCATGGGGATTTCCCGGGCCGCCCGTCCAGGTACCGAGCTCCGCGCCGTTCAAGTCGATTGCGAGGGCTTCGGTTTTGGTGCCGCCGCCGTCAAGGCCGATGACGTAATCCATGGGAGTCACCTTTTCTTCCGTTATTTTTGTGGAAAGTGAAAGTATGCCGGCATGATGTATAAAACGCAGCCGATTGCCTGCCGCGGCCGGAGCCGGGCGGGATCGGGATTATCGACTTTGGAAATCGAGTGAATGCGAAACGGGATAAAGCAGCTTCCACCGTTAAATAAAGATGCGGAAACAGGAGAAAAAAGGGGGATAAACCTGAAGTCCCTGCCAATAGTATAGCGGAAGCAGAGGAGGATTGTAAAATAAAAGTTTATGTATTTTTGAAACTTTTGAAATAAAATTTTGATCGAAAACAGGCTTTCAGATGATTTTTAAATGGTTTCAAATCGCCCGTATTAAAAGGAAATTTTCATGAAAATCCGCAAGAAACAAAATTTTATACAGTAAAAAATAATTGAAATAAAATTTCGTAAACGATATAATAGCACATAGAAAGCGGTTACAGTTAATTGGAAAATAATCATTCGATTTTACTATCGACAAGGGAGGGTAACCTCATGCAAGGGAAGGTGAAAACGGGAGCCGACCGGTTTCCGGAAATGGGGCCCGCGCTGCTCAAAGGCCGTAAATTCGGCTTGCTGACGAACCCGACGGGGATCAATCGTGATTTTCAGTCGACCATTAAGGTTAGCGCTTCATTGGAAGGAGCGGAGCTGGGCGCGCTGTTCGCTTGCGAGCATGGTATCCGCGGGGAGCGCCAGGCAGGCGTCCGGTTCGGGGATGAAACCGATCCGGAGCTGGGCATTCCGGTATACAGCCTGTACGGCAAGCATAAAAAACCGACGGCCGACATGCTGTCGGGGCTTCAGGCGATGGTTTTTGACATTCAGGATCTCGGCGTCCGGTTTTATACGTATCTCAGCACGCTGATCTATACCCTTGAAGCCTGCGCCGAAGCGGGCGTCCGCGTGATTGTGCTGGACCGGCCCAATCCGCTCGGCGGGCTTCAGTGGGAAGGCGGCCTGCTGGACGAGAGCCTGCTGTCGATGGTAGGAGCGTGGAGAATGCCCGCCCGTACCGGCATGACCATCGGCGAATTCGCGCTGCTGGCGGCCGATGGGATGAAGACGCCGTGCGAGCTGTATGTCGTCAAGATGGAAGGCTGGGAGCGGAGCATGGAATATTCCGATACCGGGCTGCCTTGGCTTCCGCCGTCGCCGAACATGCCGACCATGGATACGGTGCGTATTTACGCGGGACATTGTCTGTTCGAAGGAACGAACCTGTCGGAAGGACGCGGTACGACCAAACCTTTCGAGCAGGTGGGAGCGCCCTGGCTGAAGGCGGAGGAAACCTGCCGTGAGCTGAATGCGCTGAACCTTCCCGGAGTACGGTTCCATCCCGTCACGTTCACGCCGACCTTCTCGAAACATGCCGGTCAGCTGTGCAACGGTGTCATGACGTTCGTTACGGAGCCGGACGTGTACAAATCGGCCGTTACGGGCCTTCACTTGCTGAGTATGATTCAAAAGCTTCATCCGGCTGAGTTCGAATGGCTGCCTCCTTTCAAGGAAGGCCAGTCCACCTTCATCGACCTGCTGAGCGGCAGCGACCGGATTCGCCTGACTCTGCACGAGCCCGGCGCTTTGGAAGCTATTATCGCTTCCTGGGAACGCGACGGCAAGGAATGGGCCGGCATCCGCAGCAAGTATCTGCTTTACGGAGAAGAAGGGGCGGCTTCCGCCGCCGGGGTCCGCGGCAATGGGGTATGAGGCGGCCGCATCCGGCGCTTCGGCGCTGGGCCTTTCGCCGGAAGGGGTGATCGCCGCCTGCCGGGCCGTTGACCGCGAGATCGCGGCGGGCGTTACTCCCGGAGCGGTGCTGGCCGTCGTGCGCGGAGACCATGACCTCGTATACGCGGCGGGTTACGCCGAGCCGGAAGGCCGTGAGCCTGCCGCCGTACATGACGGCACCCTGTACGACTGCGCCTCGCTCACCAAGGTGGCCGTTACGCTGCCGCTGGTGCTCGGGCTCATAGACGAAGGCCGGCTGACTCTGGATACACCGGCGGCTTCCCGGCTGCCTGAGTTTGCAAGCGGCGGCAAAGAAGAAGTCACGGTAGGCCAGCTTCTGGCGCATACGTCGGGACTTCCGCCGCTGGTTAATCTGCACGCGTCGCATCTGACGCGGGAAGAAATGTGGCAGACGGTGTACCGCACCCCGCTGCAGGCGAAACCCGGTACGCGGATGGCATACAGCGACGTCGGCTACATGACCCTCGGCCGAATAGCCGAGGAGATGCTGGGCGTGCCGCTGGATGTGGCGGCGCACGATAAAATCTTCGGGCCGCTGGGCATGACCGGCGCCGGGTTCTGCCCGCCTGCGGAGCGGGCGGCGGACATCGCGGCGACGGAGTTCGACGCCTCCGCCGGAGTCCGCCTGCACGGCGTCGTCCACGACGAGAACGCCCGCGCCCTCGGCGGCGTCAGCGGCCACGCCGGGCTGTTCGCATCGGCCGGCGATCTCGTCCGCTATGCCCGCATGTGGCTGGGCTGCGGGCTCGTTCCCGCCCCGGCCGGAGGGCCGGACGCCGCGGCGGGAACGGAAGCGCCCGGGCGGCGCATCCTTTCGCGGGCGGCGGCCCTTGCCTCCGTGCGCAGCCGCACGGAGAACATCCCGGGCGCAAACCGCGGCCTCGGCTGGGCGCTCAAGGGCGACCCGCTGGATGCCTCGGGCGACTGGATGGGGCCGCGCAGCTTCGGCCATACGGGCTTCACGGGCACCAGCCTGTGGGTGGACCCCGAGCGGGATCTGGCCGTCGTGCTGCTCACCAACCGGGTCTATTACGGACGGGGCGGAACGGTGGCGGCGCTTCGCGCCTGCGTGCATAACGCGATCGCGGGAGCGGTTGTGACGAACGAGAGATTTTGACTGGACGGTAAACCGAGTAATCCAACCCAAAGGAGCGAATTGACATGACAGAGCAAAAGCATCATATTTTGGCGATCGGCGGTCACGCCGGCGACTTGGATCTGACGGCGGGCGCCGTTATCGCGAAATATACGCAGGCCGGCCATAAAGCGACTTTCCTGCACCTGACGCCGGGAGAGAAGGGGCATCCCCGCCTGACTCCGGAAGAGTACGCGAAGCAGAAAATCGAAGAAGCCCACAAATTCGCCGAAATCGTCGGGGCCGACGTCAAGTTCCTGGCCTACAAAGACGCCGAGCTCCCCGTCGACGAAGAAGTGAAATACCAGGTGGCCGACGTGATCCGCGAGGTGAAACCGGATATCATTCTCACCCACTGGAAGGGCAGTATTCATAAAGACCACGCCAATACGCATTATATTGTCAATGACGCGCGTTTTTACGCCGGATTGAAGACGATCGAGCGCGAGCTTCCGTCCCATTACGCCAACCATCTGTACTATGCCGACAACTGGGAAGATCCGTACGATTTCAACCCGGAAATTTTTATTGACATTCCCGATGAAGCATACGAGACTTGGGTTAAAGCGATGAATGTGTATGCCTACGCACGCGGTGAAACTTACGGATTTCCGTTCATCGAATACTATAAAGCGTTGACGATCGTGCGCGGCGCTCCGGCTAACTTCAAACGGGCTCAAGCGTTCGCGGTACCGACGGGCGCGCTTTCGAAACGCGTACAATTTTTCTAAAGCGCGGCACGCAGGCAAAGGAGAGGAATTATGAACGGAGGATTAGTCAGGCTGCGCGAGATTCTGGACGATATCACGCCATCGGAACGCAAGGTGGCTGAATTTGTGCTCACTCATCCGCATCGAATGCTGGAAATGTCCGTAGCGCAATTAGCGGCCGAAAGCGGCGGCAGCCAGGCGGCGATTATCCGTTTGTGCAAGTCGATGGGCGTGAAAGGCTACCCGGAGCTGAAGCTCAAAGTAGCCGGTGACTTGAACCAGAGCGAGGAAAGATACGAGTACCGGGAGATTCGTCCGAACGATTCCATCGAGCGGATTATTCATACGGTATCGGCCAACAACATCCAGTCCATCCGCGATACCGTGACCATTCTGGATGCGGATACGGTCAAAAACGCGGTCGAAGCGCTAAGCCGGGCGAAACGGACGTACTTTTACGGCCTGGGCGCCTCGAATCTGATCGCTCAGGATGCCCAGCACAAATTTTTGCGGATCAACAAGACCAGCTATTCGTTTACCGATCCGCATCTTGAGCTGACATCCGCCGTGATGCTGAACGAGGAAGATGTGGCGGTCGGCATTTCTTATTCCGGCGAAACGGATCATGTTATCGAATGTTTGAAAGAAGCGCGTCTATGCGGGGCAAAAACGATTTCTATCACGAAATACGGCAACAATTCGGTCAGCTCGCATGCGGATTATCCCTTATACACCTCTTCGACGGAGAACGAAATCCGCAGCGGAGCGATGTCGTCAAGGATGACGCAGCTGAATGTCATTGATATTTTGTACCTGGGCGTAGCCAGCCGGGAGTACGAAGATTCCGTGCGCTATCTGGAAAAAAGCCGGGATATCATCCGGCGCATGACCGGCCGCTGAATGCCGGCGGCGGCCAAAAATCCCCTTGTGGAACGATGAAAGCTTCATGCTTCTTCGTTCCCGGGGATTTTTTTTGTTATGCTGTGTCTCGGGAACCGGATCACCGGATTCGGACCCGGGGCTTTTTTTGCGCTAAAAATAAAAAAGGTTCCGGAATGCTGTAACGAAATGACGCCGTCTGGTACAAATAAGAAGAAACATTAAAACATGCCCGTCGGATGAGGCTTCGAATGAGGAGGGCGCATGGGGCTTGAGGAGCTTTACAAAGAGATTCAACCGAAATTGTACGCATTTTTCTATGTGAAAACGCAAAGCAGAGAAGCCGCGGAAGACCTGACCCAGGAAGTTTTCTATGAGGCGGTCAAAGGACACGGCTCCTTCCGGGGAGATTCGACGGTCCGGACCTGGCTCTTCGGCATCGCGAAGAACAAGCTGAGCAAATATTACCGGTCCAAAAAATACGGGCAGGAGCTGGCGGCGAAGCTTGTATGGGAAAACCGCGAATCCGTTACCCCGGAGAAGCAGGTGCTGGACCGGGAGGACCGCGATCTTTTGCTGGAACGGATTTTCCGGCTGGATGAGGCTGCCCAGGAAATCGTCACGCTGCGCATGTATGCCGAGTTGTCTTTCCGGGAGATCGGACACATTATCGGCGCTACGGAAAACAGCGTCCGGGTAAAATTCTACCGGATCAAGCTCCAACTGCACAAAGAGCTGGAGGGATATTATGAACGATAAAAATACGGTGCGGCATATCATCGAAGACCTGCTGCCGCTTTATGAGGAAGGTCTGCTCAGCGAAGAGACGGCCAAGTGGCTGGAAGCGCAGACGGCGGGGGACCCCGATTACGCAAGGCTCGTCCGTCTGTCGGGACAGAGTCTGCTCAAACCGGAGCTGCCGGAGCCGGCCGAGGACTATGCGAAGATGATGGCGAAGATCAACCGGAAGCTGTCTTTTTATCAACTGCTGTTTATGGCGATCTCGTTCGTGCTGGCGATCCGTACGTCGCTGCTTAACGAAAGCTTCGGTTTCGTTTTGTGGTATGCCGTGCTCGGCTTCGTCACGTACCTGTTTTATAAGCAGATAAAGATTGTGTTATTCCTCTCGTTCGCGCCTGTTTTTCTGTGGTCACTGGGAGACAGTATTTACTCGGCCGTAAACGGTTCGGGAGACGGGGGAGTAGGTATGCTCGTCTTTGTACCTATAGTGGGGGCTGTATTGACGGCTTTCATTCACAGCCTGTTTGCCTTTATCGGAAGCTTGATGGGACTGCTGGTGTTAAAGATCAGAAAGACGGGAGACGATTCGGAATGAAGAAAAGGAAAAAGAGAAAGAGTCTGTACATCGCGCTGCTGGTGCTGCTTGCTTTGTTTATCGGTTCGCTGTATAACTCGCTGAACGGGAATCCGCTCAGTAAATGGCTGGCGGGGCGGGAGCTGCAGCATTTCCTGGCGGAGCGCTATCCGGAGAAGCGGCTGAGGATCGAGAAAGGGTTTTATAACTTCAAGTTCAAGAATTACGAGTACCGGGTGAAGGAAATCGGGGCGGACGCAGATAAAGGGGAGGCGCCGGAGTATGAATTTTCCGTAGGCGGCTGGATTCCCAAGGTGAAAGTGGACGGCATCCGGTCCGCCAACCTCGATACGGCTCTGATGGAGCGGCTGAGCGCAGAGGCGGCCGCGGCGCTTAAGGGCGCTTTTGCCCGGCGGGTTCCCGCGGTCCGCGAGGTTACTGTGCAGCTTGAGGTCGTCAAAGGACAACTGGCGGAGAATACCGCCTGGACTCCGTCTCTGAAGCTTGATGAGCCGCTGTACATCCACGTGGTGACGGATGCGGCGGGCGCTTCCAAAGAGCAGGTTGCCGAAGCGGCGGGTGAGATCGCGGCCGTTTTGGACGCCGGAGGGTACGATTACGGGCACGTGACGATCAACGCGAACGTGATGGACGACAAGGGGGAGAAACAAAAGAACACCTATGTGAAATACGTGGCCCGCTTCGATAAAGGCGGCGAAAAGGTGAGCGCGAAGGATGTGGAGGAAGTGTCGAAATAGCGGCCCCGGATTTTGCTTGGGGAGCTGCCCGACCGGCTGCGCCAGCCGATTCCGCAGCGGTTGTTAGGGCGCCAAAATCCCCAAAAAGAGCAAGAACGGTCAAAACTCGTCCGGCCTGCCTTGGTATACTGAGTTCACCAGATAGGATCCGGCTGCTCATGACGTTTGCGATGTACTTCCTCCTGCTGCTGGAGCGGGAAATGAAGCAGGAAGACGCGGAGCAGGAGGAGCCGGGCACGGTGAAGGAGCGCAGCGAGCGCGACTCGGAAGTCTCTATCCGTAAAAGCTCTATGCAAAAAAGAGCTTAACAAGGGAGCTTGAACGAGCATTGCGGGCTTCCTCCTCGGAAATTTAAGGGAACAATAACCTGACCGCTTTAATAAGCCAAAAAGGTCAGTCTCGCGGGCTTAAGCTCCCACGGTTCTGACCTTTTTGGCGGTTAATGCCGTCGGAAGCCGTCTTCTGCGGCTCCGATGCTACCAGCGGTCGTGACGGAACTGCGTTTTTTTATCTTGTCAGCGACGTATGTATATAGTTTCATTGCAGTTTTCATGTCATCGTGGCCGCCTGTTTCATGATCGTGTTAATATCGACCCTTGCCTCGGCCAACATACTAATAAGTGTATGCCGGATTTAGATAGCACTGTTTTCATCAGTAATCGGGCCATTCTGGTTTGAATACTTTTAGGTACAAGCGGATGTCCATCCTCAATAAAATTCTTACCATGGTATTCGGGCAACAACAAATTATTTGCCGGTCTTTTTCTCGCTTGCTTTATTTTAAATGCTCTTAGCATAGCAACTACTGTTTCAACAAGTTGATACTTACGTAATTCTACTACGCTCATTTTATTAACTGGAAGGGGGATATATATGTAAAAAGTAAATTTTTATACAACTGAAAAAGAACGCCCACTAAATGCGTAGGCGTTCTGTGACTTACTTGTATTTATTCAAGATCTCAGTCTTGAGGTCATTAAAATGCTGAGTATCTTCTCCCACAAAATCTATATTGTCAAGTTCAGATTTTGTTACTGAGAGAGTATTCAATTTAGTTGCGGGAGTAGATAAGTTTAAATTGAATTTGCCTTGATATACTCCTTTTACCGTGTAAATTCCATTTTCTGGGGTTGCAGTTAGGAACAGCAGATAATCATCGTTTTTATTCATTGGCAAATAACCAGCGGTAGTAATTAAATTGTCTTGCTTATAGTACCCGTTCTCAAAAACAGATATTTCTTCCCCAGCTTTGAGATTTCCTTTAAATACCTTTGTGATACTAACGGGGGTTACTCCCACTTTGTCGATAACAACATTATTTTGAGAAAATTCTTTCATTTTAGTCTCGCCATTAACCTTTGCTTGTATAATTAAGTCTGAATGACTTTCCAACATTTTCAAATCATCGTACTTAACCACTTTAGCGTCGGTTGAAGAAATGTTTATCTTGCTGTCATTTTTGATTGCAGACTGAGTTGATGTATGATTTTGATTTTGTGCCTCGGTTGCAAGATATATACATGATGAAAGTGTGATTGCGGCCGCTATGGTAACAAAAATCTTCTTGTTTTTCATATTTATCCTCCTCATTGGATGTCACAAATATAGAGACGCAAATTATTTACATAATGTTGCAATTAATAGTAAAATGCTACATTACTTTTATCGAGTTGTGGAACATTTCCGTATTGGGTTATGTTAGTTCTTTGCATGATTGACGGTACACCATCGTCCTGATGTTTTAATTTCAAAACGTGTCCGAGTTCGTGAGTGACTACGTCTAACTTTTCATTTCCACTCATTTGTCGTGTGCCACCATTAGGAAGAGCAACATTATTCATCGTATAATTATTTAGTCGGATATGAGCCTTATAAAATACTACAGTAGGATTATCTAAATAGGCTAGTGAGCCAGGGATTTCGTTTCCGCTCTTATCATAAGGTGCTAAAATACCGTAAGTTTCTGACCAATAATAGTCTCCTGCAAAAAATCGAAGATCAGCGTTGTCAGAGGAAGTTACGTTTTGAAAGCCAATATTTGCCCCTGGAACAGCATCCCATAATTCTTTTGCTGTATTGACATGCCAATTGAAGCCAAATTGTTCAACAGAGGGGTCTTTATACCATTGAATATCTGCAATTTTAGCGTTGCTAAAGCAAGTACATTTCCAGAAAGCCGCAGCATTTGTGAGAGGTGTCGCTGCACTACTTATATTGCTCTGCGAGGCAAATAATACTATTCCTAAGCATCCGGCAGTGGTGAGTTTTTTTATCACTTTAATTAATTCCACTATTTTTACCTCCTAATTTATAACTAATTTACACATATATATAACCCATATTTTTTATACTAAATCTTTTAATATACTCGTATTTATAAATATGGGTTTATATTGAAATATATGTAAATAATCTTTTTATTGCTTCAACAAAAAAGCCTGTAGAAGCTGTTCCGAAAGGAACAGTGTCTACAGGCTGACCGGTACTGTTCCCAGCACCGGCTATATCCTCGAATCCTATGTGTTTACAATTTCATTCGCACCGCTTACTTCATCCCCGAAATCGAATAGTTGTCGATGATGTACTTCTGGAAGATCGCGAAAATGATCAGAATCGGCACGACCATAAAGGCGGAACCGGCCATCTGCAGGGCAAAGTTGCTGTCATACTGGCCTTTCAGCAGCGACAAGCCGACGGACAGGGTGTACAGCTTCTCGTCGTTGGCGATAATGAGCGGCCAGAGGAAGCTGTTCCAGCCTGCGATGAAGGTCAGGATCGCCTGCACCGACAGGATCGGCTTGGAGATCGGCAGCACGATCTGGGCGAAGGTGCGCAGCTCGCTGGCGCCGTCAAGCCGGGTCGCTTCCAGCAGTTCGTCCGGAATCGTGGACATGAACTGGCGGAACAAGAAGACGCCGAACGCCCCGACGAGGCCGGGCAGCACGACGCCGACCAGCGTGTTCGTCAGCTCGATGGAGTTCAGGATCAGATACACGGGAATCATCGTGACCTGTCCCGGAATCATCATCGTGGCGAGCACGAGGTAGAAAAGACCTTCGCGTCCCTTGAAGCGGTATTTGGCGAAGCCGAAGCCCGCCATCGCGTTCAGGAACAGGCCGACGAAGGAGAAAAGCACGACGATCAGGGTGTTTTTCAAGTAGACGCCGAAGTTCATCCGTTCGAACAGATTTTTGAAGTTCTCCATCGTAAACGTCTCTGGAAACAGGGTGGGCGGAATACGCAGCACTTCACTTTCCGGTTTGAACGCCGACAGAATCATCCAAACGAACGGAATGAGGAAGACGATGCCGCCCAAGGCCAGCAGGACAAATACAAGTCCTTGGAAAAAGGGGCTCGATCCCGATGTCCCTGCGCCAGCCGGACGTAATTTTGCAGCTTTTGCAGCCATAAGCTTTTCCTCCGTTCTTTTTACATGTCCGTATCTTTATTCTGAAGCCGGAACTGAATGAGCGTAATGATGATGATGGCGACGAACAGGACGAACGAACCCGCCGCGGCGTAACCGAAGTTGCTGAGCTTGAAACCGTTGTTGTAGATGAACAGAGCCACGGACGTAGTGCCGTCCAGCGGTCCGCCCTGCGTCATAACGAACGGTTCTTCGAAGAATTGCAGCCAGCCGATCATGGTCGTGATGGACACGAAGAAAATGGCGAAACGCAGCATGGGAACCGTAATATGAATCATTTGCTTCCAGGTGCTGGCTCCGTCGAGCTGGGCCGCTTCGTAGTACGTTTTCGGAATACCCTGAAGAGCGGCGATGAAAATAATCATGTTCAGACCTACCGCCCGCCACAAGGCGAGAAGGATCAGGGAAATTTTCGCGATCAGAGGATCGGTCAGCCACGGAACCTTATCGAAACCGGCCGATTCCAGCACGTAGTTGAACAGACCGAACGCCGGGTTGTACAAATAGCTCCAGACGACAGCTACCGCGACTACGTTGGTAACGGAAGGGAGGTAGTAAATGACCCGGAATGCTTTAAAAACGCGGGAGGCTCCGTAGTTGATCAGCAGCGCGATGCCGAGCGATAAAATAACGACGCACGGAACCCCGATAATCACGTAAAAAAGAGTGTTCGTAATCGATTTAATAAAAATCGGATCCTGCAGGACACTGATATAGTTTTTGAAGCCGATGAAATTGATGTTGGAGTAATCGGCCAGACCCGCGAGATCCATATCGGTGAAACTGATAATGAGCGCAATAAAGATCGGCAGCAGCGAGAAAACCGTGAGCAGGATCAGAGTCGGCGCAATAAAAAAGTACGGTGCTTTGCTGTTGCTGAAGCCCTTCATCTCATGTCCCTTCTTTCACTGTCGTCCAGCCCGGTTAAAAAGGATGGACCGTTAATAGCCGGACCGGCCCCTGAGGGCCGGCCGGCTTCGGGTTATTTTCCGTCCGTGCGGTTACTTGTTCAAAATTTGCTGAGCCTGCTTGTTGAAGGCATCCAGCTCCGGCTTTACTTCCGCCTGGCCGCGGTAGATGCGTTCAAAGCTTTTCAGGTAAGCCTGGGCGATTTCTTCCCAAGGTTTGATCATCGGCATCGGCTCGGAAGCTTTCATTTGCTCGCCGATCACTTTATAGTTCGGATCTTCCTTCAGGACAGGATCTTCCCAGGCTTTCTTGGCTGCCGGCATCGATTGTGTCATTTCGAGCCATTTCAGTTGGGTTTCCGGCTTGCTCATATAGGCCAGGAATTTCATCGCTTCTTCTTTATGCTCCGTATGCTGGAAGACCGACAAGTTGGAGCCGCCCAGCGCGGAAATGTTGTTTTCTTTCTTCGGAAGGACGGCCGTGGCCCATTTGCCTTTCAGCTCGGGAGCCTTGTCGTTGATAAGCTTAACCATCCATGGGCCGCTGATGAACATCGGCACGATGCCGTCGCCGCTCAAGCCCTGTACGGCGTCGATACCGAGATCTTTCGGCGCGGAACCGTTCTTGAAGAAGCTGTTGAGATACTCTACGGCTTCAACGAACTGCGGCTGATCGAACAAAGGCTGCTTGCCGTCCAGCAGCTTGGAGCCGTTTTGACGGGCGAACATGAAAGTCAGGGACTGCTCTTTCGGATCGAGCGAGATGCCGTACTTGCCGCTGCCGCGCTTGGTCAGCTTCTGGGCCGCGTCTTGAAGTTCTTCCCACGTTTTCGGCGCCTCGTTATAGCCCGCCTCTTTCAGAAGATCCGTGCGGTAGTACAGAACGCGGGTGTCGATGTACCACGGCACGCCTACCGTTTTATCATCATATTTGGTCGTTTGGATCGAACCCGGATAGAAATTGTCTTCTTTGATTTCGGGATATTTATCCGTCATCGGTTTAAGGTCCATCAAAGCGCCTGCCGCCGCGAATTCCGGAATCCAGGTCGTTCCCATCTGCAGAACGTCCGGACCTTTCTTGGAAGCGACCGCCGTCAGCAGCTTATCGTGAGCCGAAGCCCAAGGCAGCGCCTGCACGTTGATTTTGATGTTCGGATTATCCTTCTCGAACTGTTCCGCGATTTTCGGAAGGGATTTCGCTTCTTCGCCCATTCCCCATACGTTCAGCGTCACTTTTCCTCCGGATTCTCCGCTGCCTTTGTCGCCGCCGCTTGCGCCGCTTCCTCCGCAACCCGATAGAACGCTTGTCAAAAGAACCGTAGTCGCAATTCCTGCCGCCCAATTTTTCCGTTTCATACTGTCTGCCTCCCGTAGGAATCCTTATTATGGTGATAGTTTACCCTTAATCGTAAAGGTTAAATGTTAGCTGAAAAGCAATCGAAACGTTTCGAAATCATTATAAAACATCCTGGAACCGTATTCAAGTTCTATTTCTAACAAGCATAAAACGCTTACAAAATCCTATTTACCTTGACAGATTCCGTTTGACTTCATTCAAAAAGGACGGTTATAATTCAAATCAAAGGAAATCGAAACGTTTCACTTATCGTTTTATGCAAGCTTTTTCGGAGTGCTCCGGCACTCGTGCTACTAAAATTTCTATAAGAAAAAGCAAGAAAAAATTCTGCGCGAGGAGGCGGCGGTATGACGGAAGAACAGCTGCTGGCTAGGATGAAGGAAATGACGCTGGAGGAAAAAATCGCTCAGCTGCTGCAGCTGGCGGGTCCTTTTTTTGAAGGGGCGGACGGGCAGATTACCGGTCCCATGGCTTCCATGGGCATTACCGGCGAGATGACGGCCCACGCGGGCTCCGTTCTGGGCGTAGCCGGCGCCGGGCAGGTCAAGGCGGTCCAGGAAGCTCACCTGCGCGGCAGACCGAAAGCGATCCCGCTGCTGTTTATGGCGGACGTCGTGCACGGATACCGGACGATCTTCCCGGTACCGCTGGCCACCGGCTGCTCCTGGGATATGGAGCTGGCCGAGAAAAGCGCGGAAATCGCGGCGAGAGAAGCCGCCGTATCCGGCGTGCACGTGACTTTCGCCCCGATGGCCGACCTGGTGCGCGATCCCCGCTGGGGACGCGTGATGGAGTCGACGGGCGAAGACCCGTACCTGAACGGCGAATACGCGCGGGCTTTCGTGCGCGGATTCCAGGGCGCGGACCTGACCGGCGACAAGGAGCGGGTGGCGGCCTGCGTCAAGCATTTCGCCGCCTACGGCGCGGGGGAAGGCGGCCGCGACTACAACACCGTGGACATGTCGGAACGCCAGCTCCGGGAGCAGTATCTGCCGGCTTACAAGGCCGCTCTGGAGGAAGGCTGCGAGATGGTCATGACGTCCTTCAACACCGTGGACGGTATTCCGGCCAGCGGCAACAAACGCCTCATGCGCGATCTGCTGCGCGGGGAATGGAACTTCGACGGCGTCCTGATCTCCGACTGGGGAGCCGTCAAGGAACTGATTCCGCACGGAACCGCCGCGGATGAAGCCGAAGCCGCCCGCCGGGCGATCGAGGCGGGCGTCGATATCGAGATGATGACCGCGTGCTACGTGCATCATCTCCCGGCACTAGTCGCTTCGGGGGAAGTCGACGAAGCGCTCATCGACGAAGGCGTGCTCCGCATTCTGCGGCTCAAACAGAAGCTCGGCTTGTTTGACGATCCCTACCGCGGCGCGGATGAAGAGCGCGAGCGGGAAGTGGTGCTCTGCGCGGAATACCGCAGCGCGGCAAGAGAACTGGCGCAGAAATCGTGCGTTCTGCTCAAGAACGAAGGCGTCCTGCCGCTGAAGCCGGACCGCAGCATCGCCCTGATCGGCCCGTTCGCCAATAGCGGCGACATCCTGGGGCCGTGGTCGTGGCTCGGCTCGCAGGACGAAGCGGTGCCGCTGGCTGCCGGCATGGCCGCGCACACCGATCCGTCCCGGATCGCCGTTGCGGAAGGCTGCGGCATCGAAAGCGGCACGGCGGAGCAGACCGCGGCCGCGCTGGAAGCGGCGCGCGGCGCCGATGTCATCGTGCTGGCGCTGGGCGAGCACTCCGGGATGAGCGGCGAGGCTTGCAGCCGCGGCGACATCTGGCTGCCGGAAGCGCAGCTGAGGCTTGTCGCCGAGCTGAAGACGCTCGGCAAGCCGATGGCGGCCGTGCTGTTCAACGGCCGTCCGCTCGACCTGCACGGCCTGATCGATCAGGCGGACGCCGTGCTGGAGGCCTGGTTCCCGGGCACCGAAGGAGGCTCGGCGGTCGCCGATCTGCTCTTCGGCCGGGCCAACCCGTCCGGAAGGCTGTCCATGAGCTTCCCTTACAGCGTCGGGCAGGTGCCGGTCTATTACAATCACTTTAATACGGGACGGCCCAAAGATGCGCAGGACGCCCAGGAGCATTACGTTTCCAAATATCTGGATATTCCCAACGAGCCTTTGCTTCCTTTCGGATTCGGTTTAAGCTACACGACCTTCGCCTACGGCACTCCGACACTTGACTCGGCAAGCATGACGGCGGAGAAGCCGCTGACAGTACGGGTCAACGTGACCAATACAGGAGAAACCGCAGGAGAAGAAGTCGTCCAGCTGTATATACGTGACCTGTCGGGTGAGGTTGTCCGTCCGGTTAAGGAACTGAAGGCGTACCGGAAATTATTCCTGAAGCCGGGCGAAAAAGCCGAAATTCGGTTCGACTTGACCGAAGAACAGCTCCGTTATCATCATTCCGATCTGAGTTTTGCAAGCGATCCGGGAGAGTTTGCCGTCTTCGTCGGCCCGAACAGCCGTGATACCGCAGAGCTCCGGTTCCGACTAACGAAGTAAAGAAAGCGAGTGAACATCACCATGACCCAGTTGAAGGATCGGTCCTACCAGCTGCAATCGGGCAGCCTGCAATTTTCTTTTCTGAACAGCGGGGATATCGGGCAAATCGTTTCCGGTTCGACCCTGATCAACCAGTGGATCGGAAACCCGCTGGACGGCTCGATGAACAACCTGTATCTGCGTTTACACCGTGAAGAAGGCATTGAGGCGTTTCCTCTGCTTGGCGTCCGTTCCGGCAGCCTTATGAGACGGAAGGAATCCGGCTTCGCCTGGAACGGAAAGGTTGAAGACATAGCTTACGAAGTAACATTTACGCTGACTCCGCAAAACGTCTGGTTTTGGGACGTAGTGCTGACGGGAGGCGCCGGAGACACTCCGGTTGATATCCTGTACGGTCAGGATCTCGGTCTTGCGGATAAAGGGGCGGTACGGAGCAACGAAGCGTACATGTCCCAATATATCGATCACAGCGTTTACCGGGACGAAAAGCGCGGGTATGTCGTCTGTTCGAGACAGAATCAGCCGCAGGGCGGCGCTTTTTCGTATGTGCAGCAGGGATCGCTGACCGGAGCGGAAGGATACTCTACCGACGGCTTCCAATTTTACGGGCTTTCCTATAAAGAAACGGATAAGCCCGAAGCGCTAGCCCGTCCTCATCTCGCCAATGAGATTTACCAGTACGAGTTTGCTTATACGGCGCTGCAATCCGGCCGGGTCATTCCGGGCGCTGAGCCGGTCCGGTTCGTTTTTTACGGACTGTTCAAAGAGAATCACCCCGAAGCCGTTACCGCTCTCGAGTTCGCTGCGGAAGTTTCCGCCGCCCGAGAACAGGCCGAATCTTTGAACACGGCTGCCAGCGGCATCGGAGGCAAAGTCGGCGGCAGCGGCAGCGTGAGCGATTCGGCAGCTCTGGAGCCGGTGCGTTTGGCGGCAGATATCGGAGCGCCGCTTGCCGGATTGACGATGACCCATGATGAAGTGGCCGGTTATTTTCCCGACCGCCGTCTGGAAGAATCGCTGGAAGGCGAGCTGCTTTCCTTTTTCACGGACACAAACGAACACGTCGTGCTGAAAGCCAAGGAGCTCCGCGTCGAGCGTCCGCACGGGCATATTCTGATGAGCGGGGATAACGCCCGGCTCCGGGAAGCTGTTTTAACGTCGACCGCTTACATGTACGGGTTGTTCAATTCCCAGCTGACCGTGGGCAATACGTCGTTTAACAAAATGCTGACGAACGCGCGCAATGCTCTCAACGTCTCGAAAACATCGGGGCAGCGCATATATATCGAAACCGGCGGGAAATATCGTCTGCTGACGATGCCGTCCCTGTTCGAAATCGGGTTCAACTATACCCGCTGGTACTATAAACTGGCCGATGACACGGTCATTGTAACGGGCTTTACAGCAGCGGATGCGCCGGAGCTGCGTCTCCAGCTCCGTTCTGACGGAGGCAAAGCCTACCGCTTCCTGGTGACTCATCAGGTTTCGATGAACAACAACGAGTACGAAGTTCCGTTTCATCTGTCGGTACAAGAAGACGGCCGGACGCTTACATTCACCGCGGATGAAGATTCGGACAGTGCGCAGGTCTGGCCGGAGCTCGCCTACCGCATGCAGGTCACGGGGGCTCCTCTCCGGTTGACGGACGAAACGCGCCTTGCGCCGAAGGCGGAACGGGGTTCCGCTTCCCTGGCCGTACTGGAGCTGGGGGAAAGCTCCGCCTGGAGCATGACCGTCCAAGGTCTTTTACGCGGGGAAGAGCTGGCGTTCGCGGACCGGGAAGCGGATTCGGAAGCGGAGCGTTACCGTGCGTTCCTCGGATCTGTCATGAACGGCTTCCACCTCTACCGGGCCGGCGGTGAGAACGATCCGGAGCTGGCGAAAATGAACGTGCTTGCCTGGTGGTACACGCACAACATGCTCGTTCATTATTCCGTTCCGCACGGCCTGGAACAGTACGGCGGAGCGGCATGGGGTACGCGTGACGTATGCCAGGGGCCGTCCGAATATTTCCTGGCGACCGGGAAGTACGGCGAAGTCCGGGACATTATCCGGACCGTGTTTTCCCATCAGTTCGAAGACGACGGCAGTTGGCCGCAGTGGTTCATGTTCGACCGGTATTCTCATATCCAGCAGGAAGAAAGCCACGGGGACGTTATCGTCTGGCCTCTGAAGGTGCTCGCGGATTATTTAAGCGCTACCGGGGATTTCTCGATCCTGGAGGAACAGCTTCCGTATACGCAGCGCCACGGGGGGAACTTTACGGAAGAGACCGCTTCTCTGCTGGAGCATGCCGTCAAGGAAATCGGCTACATCCGCAGCCACTTCCTGCATGATACCCATCTGTCCTCCTACGGGGACGGAGACTGGGACGACACGCTTCAGCCGGCTAACGCCCAGCTGAAGAAGTTTATGGTCAGCTCCTGGACCGTATCGCTGACCTATCAGGTCTTCCGTCGGCTGTCCGGCGTGCTGGCGGACAGCCACGGCGCGCTGGCGGCGGAGCTGCGCGGCATGGCGGACAGCATCCAGGCCGATTACATGCGCTATATGCTGCCGTCCGAAGAGTCCGTGATCCCCGGTTTCTTGTACTTGGAGGAGCCCGGCAAAGCCGAGAAGATGCTCCATCCGGAGGATACGAAGACCGGGATCACTTACCGGCTGCTGCCGATGACGCGCAGCATGATCAGCGAGCTGCTGACGCCGGAGCAGGCGGAAGCCCATTACCGCCTCATCAAGGCGGAAATGTACTGCCCGGACGGCGTCCGCCTTATGAACCGGCCCGCGAATTACGCGGGCGGCGTCAGCACGAACTTCAAGCGTGCCGAGCAGGCCGCGAATTTCGGCCGTGAAGTCGGCCTCCAGTACGTGCATGCCCATATCCGCTACGTCGAAGCGATGGCGAAGCTGGGCAAGACCGGCGAAGTGTGGCGCGGGCTCCAGATGATCAACCCCGTCCGTCTTCAGGACGTGGTGCCGAATGCGGAGCTCCGCCAGAGCAACGCGTATTTCAGCAGCTCCGACGGGAAGTTCAACACGCGCTATGAGGCGCAGGAGCGCTTTAACGAGCTGCGCGACGGCAGCGTGCCGGTCAAAGGCGGCTGGAGAATTTACTCCAGCGGCCCTGGAATTTACATGAACCAGCTCATTTCGAACGGTCTGGGCATCCGCATGGACGCCGGAAGTCTCGTTGTGGACCCCGTGCTGGGCGAAGAGCTGGACGGTCTCTGCTTCCAGTTCCGCATTCTGGACCGGCCGGTGACCTTTGTGTACCACCTGAGCGGCCGTGAAGTTTCCCGCGTCACGATAAACGGACACGAAGCGTCCGCCGAGAGACTGCACAACCGCTACCGGACCGGAGGATTCCGCCTGAGCGGCGGGCAGTTGGAAAGCCTGACCGCGGAAGGGCCGAACGTGATCGAGATTTACAGCTAAACGAGGCGAAAGGCGATCTTCACGGATCGCCCTTTTGCATCTCTTTTACAGGTTCATTTAATGGTATAGTAAATAAATAGAAGCGAGAGTACGGAGTGTGAGAAGGCTAAACGAAACCAGAGAATACAGCGAATGCAACAAGGTTAGGAGCGAGAATAGTGGTAAGCATTAAAGATATCGCAAAAAAAGCCGGCGTATCCATTTCAACGGTATCTTACGCGCTAAACGGCAGCCCCAAAGTAACCGACGAGACGTGCGCCCGGATTTTGGCGATCGCCAAGGAACTGAACTATACCCCCAATGCGGCGGCCCGCACGCTAAAAAAGCGGGAAAGCAAAATTATCGGCGTTTTTCTGACCGATTTCAGCGGTCCATTCTACGGACATCTTTTGCAGGGAATCAAGGCTTATTTAAACCAGCACGGCTACGAGCTTATCGTCTGCAGCGGGTCCCAATCTCACCGCTTCCTGCCGGAACGGCTGATCGACGGGGCCATTATCCTGGATGCGGCATTTTCCAACGAAGAACTGCTGCAGCATGCGGACCGGGGGCATAAAATCGTCGTGCTCGACCGCGAGCTGATTCACCCGAACATCAATCAGGTGCTTCTGGATAACAAAGCGGGGGCCAATCTGGCTGCCGATTACGTTCTGGAAAAAGGTCACCGTAAGCTGTATGTGGTAGCGGGACCGCCGGATTCTTACGATTCCGACAAGCGCTTACATGCCGTCCGGCAAACCGTGAGCCGCTATAAGGATGTCGACTGCACCGAACTGCCGGGCAGCTTCGATAAAGAGTCCGGGGAGAAAGCCGCAAGGCTCATTCTGGAACAATATAAGGAGCCGACCGCCGTTCTTTGTCTTAATGACGAGATGGCAATCGGTGTCTATAACACTGTGGCCGAATCGGATTACCGCATCGGCGAGCATATCCATCTTATTGGCTTCGACAATATTGAGCTGTCGGCGTACGTCAGCCCGCGGCTGGCTACGATCGATTATTCCAAACACAAGTGGGGCGCGCTGGCGGCGGAGCAGCTGTTGAAGCTGATCGCCGGAGAGACGGTCGAGCATGAACGGATTTACGTTACGCTGGTGAAGGGCGATTCGGTGGGAGATGTGTAAGCTCGGCTGCTTCAAATATAAACAAGAAAGGTCCGAGAAGATTCGGGATCTTTCTTGTTTTTTGTTATGAAATAAGACTTATAAAGCTCAAATTAGGTAGATACAGGAAGGAACAAAAATATTATACTGATAATAGTACAAAACAGGAGGAAATATATGCTAATAAAAAAGTTATTAAAGTTATCTCTTTTATTATTTGGAGTAACTATATGTTTTCAATATCAGGATCATGCGTCGGCAGAGTCTGCGGGGAAAAACCGGATTATTACCCTGTCGATTGGGAATCCGCAAGCGGATGTTGACGGGCAGAAAACTGTTATGCCTGCAGCGCCAGTATTGATTAAAGATACCAGCATGGTTCCGTTTCGGTTTCTCGGAGAACTGCTGGGAGCCGAAGTGAGTTGGGAAAATTCCACACAGACGGTCACACTCAAAGGCAACGATCGTACCGTCACGTTGTCGGTAGGTCAGCCCGAAGCCGACGTAAACGGAGTTCCGACAGTTCTGGATCAGCCGGCTGCAATCGTAAATGAGACAACTCTGGTGCCTCTGCGCTTTATCGCCGAGAGTTTGAACCGCAACGTTGCTTACGACAATGTTTCCAAGGTGATCACTATCGTACCTAAAGAAGAGACTAAACCGGTTCCTCCAGCCCCTGAAAAAGAAGCTCCAAAGAAAAAACTGGAGCATCCGACCGTCGATAATCTCTCTCTTAAGATAGGGAAATCCTATACAAAGATATGTATTAAATTTTTAGAGTGCAAGAGTGCCAAAACACGCTTTGTATCCAGCTTTGTGACCGATTCTAACGACGATATTTATATGATTGACTACGATGCGAAACGCCCAATCAAGCACGAGTATGTTATCTCCAAGTATAATCAAAAGACGGGAGATAACAGAAAGTTGGAACAAGTTTTGAATTTAAACGAAAAGTTTGATATCGAGTATTTGGATAAAAAAAATCAGGTTCAAAGTCTGTCCTATAGAGATTTGGCACCCGAGAAAATTTTTTACGATGAGAAGCGCGACAAACTGTATATGTTGGCCAGTGTAGACAAGAAAGATATTAAAATAGTCATTTATGAAATTCTTCCCGAGTTAAAATTAATTACTTATAATGCAGATGAGACCTTGTTCGACGAAGAAAATGACATAATGACAACGTTGGATGGCGTCAACTTGATCTTCAGTAATACATTCTTTGGAAGTATTTATTCGGTAGAAGCGGGAAAAGAACGATCTCTAAAAGCGGTTATAGCAGCTGAAAAAAAGCCTAAGCTTGTTTCGCTCATTAAGGACAACAAGATTTATTTAATGGATTACGTAAATAAAACCATTCATATGCTGCGGGAAGACGGACGTCTTATCGAGGTTGCCAAAATAAAGATGGAGAAGATCGGTGCAGCCGCCTCAAAAGGCGAATTTTTTTATGCGGCTGATAAAAAGGGATTCTATAAAATCGATGTCACCGGTAAAGTCGAGGATTACGTGAAATTAAGCGAGCTTCGCTACAATAGTGGCTTGTATGAGCCTAAAACCAAAACCTATGATCGTATCGCGACGAGTAACTTTAATTTTGAGGATTTGCCTTATACTCCGTTTGGCCCGCGTGGACCGGGTGGGGAGGTTACTGTGGGAACTTTAGAAATGGAATTTTTCGATGATTCTATTCCTGTAGACTTTGCTGTAGACAGCCAGGGCAATATTATTATTCATGACAATGAACACAAATTGCTTAGGCGCATCAATGTATTTGGAACGGAACAATAATTTCGAGCAGCCTGCCGTTACATGCGGGGCGATCGGTTCTTTAAGATAGGGGCCGATCGTCTTTTTGTTTGCTGATAAATCAGTTTTGATTTTTTCGATGGCTGCGTCCGGGCTTTCCAGCGGGGTTTGTCTGTCTTACCGCGCGGTGATAAGATAGGGGGAGGAAGGGGAAGAGGGTTATGGCGAGACAACGGGCGTTTACTAAATCGGAGCTGCTGGACGCGACCGAGCGCTTATTGATGGAGCGCGGCTACGACGGCTTTCACCTGAAAGCCTTGTCCGAAATGCTGTCGGGCGCAAGAAGCACAATCTACGAATATTACGCCAACAAGGAAGAGATCGTCGCGGCCTGCATGCGCAGAACGATGGAGCAGACGATCGAGGCCTGCGAAGGGATCGAGCATCTCGAGCCTGTAGCGGCCATAAAAAAAGTGCTGCTTATTTTTCTGGAGCTGTCGAATTTCCATACGCTGATGCTGGCGGCCCCCAAAATCGATGAAAGTGCTTCGGACAAAGCGAGACTGGATCTCGAATTTTTGAATGAAGGCCACGCGGATTTGAAAAAAAAGCTGACTGCGCTGTTCCAAAAAGCCCAGGAAGCGGGCGCGCTGCGGGCGGATATTCCTCTTCCGGTGATTACGGCGGTATTTTTCCATGCGATCGATACGCCGAATTGGTTGAACGTGCCGACCGAGGAATGGGCGGAGATGCTTTTCGGCCTCTGGTGGAACGGCGGGGGGAATCCCTCGAATAAATGAAATATAGGTCGTGTACAGGAACGGTGACGTTCCGGCATGGACCTTTTTTATACGTTGAAACGGACAGATGTGTCGATAGACGACAACGGCGGCTCAAGCTGAGCAGGCAAAATGCCGATCGGTTGATGACATCCGCCGAACCGTAAAAAAAGCCACCCGGCTGCCCGAAGGCTGCCGGAGGATGGCTTTTTGACGCTGCTGACGCTGCTGACGCTGCTGACGCTGCTGACGCTGCTGACGCTGCTGACGCCTTATTCGGCGAGCACGCCTTCATCGGCAGTTTGACGCTGCGGAATGGACGATTTGCTCAGCACGACAGGAACTTTGACCGTAGTTTTGACGGCCGGGTTCTTGGCGGATGAAATGGTGACGGTCAGCTCGACATTGACGACTCCGCTGTTCGGAACGAACTTCAGAACGCCGCTGTTGTCGACATACGCTTTGTTGGAGCTGTTGGTGACCTTGTACACGATTCCGTCCGTTTTAGGAAGCTGCAGAACCGGCTGGTTGATTTTGCGCGTATTGACGATTTTGGCTTTAAAATCGTCTTTCGCTTTGGCGACACGGTCGCTCTCCAGATTGGCGATACGCAGGGAGCTGTAAGCCGTGTAGGTGATGCCGTCCACGTTGTTGCCGAACTCGTCGATCTTCTGGGCGATTACGGCGAGCTTGTAGGTGCCTGCCGAGAGCTGCTTCACCTTCAGTTCACCGCTGGCATCCAGTTCTCCGTCGACATAAGAACCGTCGATGCCTTCGAACGAGTAAACGCCCGGCTCGATCAGTTTAAGGCGGCCGTTAGCATCGGTCTGTGTGATTTCGTCGATGATGCCGATCTCTTTGTCGTCGAGTCCCACAGCCCAGAGGGAAATCACGTTCACATCTTTAGCCGTCAGACGGAAGGAAAGATCGGTTGTGGTCGGGGAGCCGTCAAGATTATCGGGATAAATGGCATTTTCCGTTTGCTCCAGTTCCTGCAGACCGAATCCGGTTTCCGGCTTATCCTGGCCGACATGAACGGCGAAAGGCAGGTGCAGCGAAGGCTGGCCGCTTCTTTCGAGAAGCACTTCGCCTTCATAAACGCCTTTAACCGCGTTGTTTTTCGGTGTTACGGACAAATAAAATCCTTTGGACGCACCGGCCGCAACGGTCAGCTTACCGTTTTGCAGGCCGAGCAGCTGAGCGGTCAGGTTAGCGACATCCGGCGTTTGGGTCGGAGCGTTAGGATCCGACGTTACGTTCGGATGCAGCACGACTTTGGCCGAGTATGTCACGCTTTGCTTGGACACGTTTTTCAGGCGGAGCTCCTTTTGGGCGTTCGTTCCCGGAGCGAGAAGGCCGAAGCTGACGGACGGATTGTAATTCGTCACGGCTTGCGGCTGCCAGTACTTGTCGAGAATCGTGATCGGCTCCACGGATTGGAGCAGCGCCTGCGTTTTCACGGCAGTACCGACGTTCGCACGGCCCGCGCCCTGCGAGTAGACGTCGTACAGCTTGCCGTCCAGGTCGCTGATTGTGTCCGCCGTGTTAGCCAGCGCGGCGCGGATATCCAGCGGCGACCAGTCCGGATGCTGCTGTTTCAGCAGCAGCGCAAGTCCGGCTACGTGCGGAGTCGCCATGCTTGTGCCGCTGATGCGGCTGTAGGCCGTATTGTAGTTCGCATCCGGCTTCTGCTTGCCGTAGGCGGGCCAAGTGGACAGGATGCTCACACCCGGTGCGCTGATATCCGGCTTGATACTTAGGTCGCTGTCCACGTTCGGACCGCGCGAGCTGAACGTCGCCATCGTATCGCCCGGGATTTCGCTCTTCGGATAGTTGGCCCCAAAAGCGAGCTTCAGCGTCTGGCCTTGAGCGGCCAGCGCTTTTCTGGCGAGGGCGCGTCCTTCCGTACCTTTCATATCGAAGGTCGGAATGTATTCGAAGCCGTCGCCGAGATAAGCGGCGGAACCGATAAAGCCGTCACGGCCGATGACCGATTCGGAAAGATCGACTTTAGTCGGGTCTGTGCGTTCGGTGTTGCCGTTGAAAATAATCGCCGCTTTCGCGCCTCTTTGCTTGGCATTGGCGATCTTGTCCACGAAGGCAAGATTTCCGCGGGAAATCAGGACGACTTTGCCGGTGACGTCTTTGCCTTCATAATCCTGAGGCTGGCCCAGGTTGACGTACACGACGTCTCTCGGGTTCGTGCCCAGGATGGAGGCGAAGTTTTCCAGGCCGGTTTCCCAGGCCATCACGTTGAGATTGTATCCGGCCGCCGTAGGTGTCACCGGTGTGACTGCGGCGGCACCGGCGCTGACGGGCGCTGTATAGACCGCTTCGGACACGGTTGCCGTATACTGCGTTTTCGGGCTGGTTACGGCGCCGACGGAAATCGCGAGCTGCGAGGTGGCGGGCGAGCCCAGCGAATAGTAGTAAGGCCCTTTATCCGCCGCATTGCCGTTCGCGATAACGGCCGTTACGCCGCCGAGCACGGCGTTGTTGATGGCCACGACGTCGGGGGAGTTCGGGTCTTTCTCGGAATCGGAACCGAGAGACAGGTTAATGACGTTCATGCCGTCTTTAACCGCATGCTCGATGCCGTCGATGACCTGGGCCGAGGAGCCGGACGATTTTCCCGTTTCGGGATTCCGGCCGAGCACTTTATATACATACAAATCGGCTTCGTAAGCGACGCCTTTTTGAACGATGTCCGAGCTTGGGTTGGATGCTCTTCCTACGATCGTTCCGGATACGTGGGTGCCGTGAGACGTCCCTTCAAATCCGGTGCCGTAAGGATCTTCCTCCGGAGTAAGCGGAGGCTCTTCGTAAGGGTCGTTATCCTTCTCGAAGGAATCGTAGCCGCCTTTATAGGCATCCTTCAAGTCGGGGTGAAGATAGTCGACTCCGGTATCGATAACGCCGACTTTGAGGCCTTTGCCGGTGAGGCCTTTGGCCCAGGCGACATCCGCGCCGATCTGTTTCAGCGGAGTGATGTCGAAATTGGGGCTGCTGACATCGAGCCCTTTCGGTTCATCTACGGGGATAGGGAAATAGTTGGCGCTGGGGTGAATCGATTTAACGCCGGCCAGTTTTGCCAGCGCGGGAATTTTGTTCGCCGGAACGGTTACTTCCAGTCCGTTTAAAACTGTATTATACTGGTAATTGACCTGCAGGTTAATTCCACTGCCTTTGGCGGCGCTGACCAGAGCGGTCTGCTCCTGCTTGATGGCCGCTTCGGTAGATTCGGCTGCCAGAGCGGACATGCCCTGCTTGGCGGCGTACTTGCCTACGGCGACCGGCTGATTTTGCAGCTGGACGATGACACGGACGGAGTTCGTGGAGGCCGTATTCAGTTTCGGGGAAATATACCCCTTGACCTGGCCCGGGAGCGAGTTTGTACCGGGATTCAGAGAACCATTGAGCTGGGTACGCGGATGGATGCTTTTGCCGGACTGGGCTGCACTGGCATGAGGCAGCGCCGTACCTGCAACGAATGCAAACGCGAGCGACATCACGGATAATTTTTGGATGAGATGGCGATTTTTCAACTAGTTCCCTCTTTTCATTCATATTTGAACAATAAACGAGCTAGTGAACGATCCGGAACCTCCTCCCTTTATCAAGATTAGGCCTGTACACTATGTAAGACAGTTCTTAAAGGTCTTGTATTCCATAAAAAATGGTTAATTTCAGCTTTTTTACAGAAAATATTTTATTTTGATGGTAAAAGGGCTGGAATTTGCCTTTAAAATGAGCCTTGCTCGGCTTTTGCTGCGGGCTTATAGTGGGAGATAGAGGAAAAAGGACGAGGAGGCTTCTGGGGGAAGATGGATGCGAAACTGCACGACTTATTCCGGCCCGTTCAGGCGAACGGAAGAATTTCTTCCTATATATATGCGGAAAAAGCGCCGTCCCCCGCTCTCAAGCCGTACGTATGCTGTTACTGGCAGTCCGAACCGCGCGGAGCCGGGGAGAGGCATCCGCTCTTTCAGCCGGACACGGTGGACCGGGTTCTTCCCGACGGTTGTACGGATATCATATTTACGGAGAATCTGGCCTCGGGTGAATGGAATGTTAGATACTGCGGCACTTTCCAGCAGGCTTTTACCATTTCCTACGCGGAGGGAACGCCCGTGAGAAATTTCGGAATCCGTTTTATGCCCGGCGGGGCGTATCCGTTCTTGAAGACGGCGGTGTCCGAATTTCACGATCGGGCGGTTGCGGCAGAGCTGATCGGTCCGGTTATCGGGGCGGAAACCGGGGAACGCGTGCGGGAAGCCCGGTCTTTCCGGGACAGAATCGGAGCGGTCGAAGCGTGCCTGCTGCGGCAGCTGGTTAACAAGGAGACGTACGGGGACGCCCGGTTGAAAAATGTGCTGTACCGCGTCTTTATTACAGGCGGTGAGGCAACCGTAAGCGAGCTGGCGCGGTCCGAGACCATCAGCACGAGGCAGCTTCACCGCTCTTTCCGGCAATGGGTGGGCCTCAGCCCCAAAAAGTTTGCCGAAGTCGTGCGGTTCCAAACGCTCCTTAGAGACATTCAGGCGGGTTCCGTCAGCAATTGGGCGGCTGTGGCTGCAGAGCGGGGGTTTTTCGATCAGGCGCATATGATCCGGGAGTTCAAAAGATTTTACGGAGCTTCCCCGATGCAGGCGGCAGCCGAATACCGGGGCATGTCCGATTTATCCAATCGGTAAAGGGCCGTGTTTGGTTATACTGATATCTGTCTTCGATGGAAATTGAGAAAGGATGAGGCTATCTATGAACGGAGTTATGCAAATCAGGGACCATCTTCTGGACGAGCTTGAGCTGTCTGTCCGGACAAGCGAGACGCTGATCAGGCGGATCGGACCGGAGGAGTGGGCGTTCACCCCGGGGGATAACATGCGGACGCTTCTTCAGCTCGTTCATCATATTGTCGCCATCCCGGCTTCGGATCTGGCCATTCTGCAGGAAAAATCGCAGCCGGAGGTTGAACTTGTCGAGAACGGCGCGCAGGACATTACGGACCCGGAACAGCTGGCGGAGCGGCTGCGGACCCACTTCGATACCCTGAAAGCTTATATGGTTTCACTGAGCGAGGAAGAGCTTTTGAACAAAGAGACGAAAGCCTTCTATCTGGAGCACGGCATGCCGCAAATCAAATGGCTGATCGAAATCGTAACGCATCTTTTTCACCACCGTTCGCAGCTGTACAATTATTTGAAGCAGAACGGCCATGAGCTGAACTTCTTTATGCTGTACGCTTAAAATAAAAACAGGAAGGAGCCGCGCTCCTTCCTGTTTTCCTTCCGGGAGCTATACCGACGGAAGGATGACTGCGTTTTTGCGGAACCCGCCGGTTGACCGGCGGGTTCTTTCTTTTGAGGAGGTGGCGGGCTAAAGCCAGGTTAAATATCGAACAGACGTGCGAAATTCCGCGCGTGGATTGAAGGCTGAAACTGGTATCAGGAGCGCTTCAGACGTCTTCTCACGAGAAACTGCTTGTACTGGAAGTAAAGCGTGCAGCCGATGCAGTAGCCGAGCAGAGCGGTGCCGGCTGCCGCGAGCAGCATGCCGGCAAATACGTAGCCCGCAGCCGTCCAGCCGACGGAGAACGAGAGAACGGACAGAAGGAGGAACAGCACGGCGAGCACGTTATTGAAGCGCTGAAGCTCCGCCGCCTGGGTTTCGCCGTCCGTCCCCAGGAAGGGTTTGGCCAGCTGCACGAACAAGTTCCACCGGAACAGCAGACCCGCGAGCTGGACGGCTAGGAGCAAACCGAGCAGCCAAGGCTGACGGGCAGCGAAGGTAAGCGCCACGAACAGGACGATGCCGGCCTGATTCGCTTTGATATGGGACATAGGGATTTCCTTCAAGAAGATCACCTCACGGGTTGTCAAAGATTTATAACCAACTTAACCGATAGGTTTTAAGAAGTCAATCCGCAATCCTTTCCATTCCTTCGGTGCAAATACGTTCCCGCCGTTTCCATCCATACCCTTACAAAATCTTCAAGCATACTTAACGCAGCGCTGACATAGTACTGGTAGAGTAAGGGACATGCAGGAACAACTGAATATCCAAGGGTAAGAGTCCAGGAGAAAACCCTTTATGCACAAACGATAAATGTCTTGCTTCGGCATTTTCGGTTTGATGGATAGAGGGTTTTTTTGTTGTTCTCTCCTTGGCGTCCGGAACCGATCCGGATATCTCATCCGAAAGGAATGGATACGAAATGAGGAGATTTTCCCGGTTTTTGAGCCTGGTTCTAACCGCCGCTTTACTGTGCGGTACGGCTCCGCTTGGCCTGTTCGACGGGGCGGCGCACGCTGCCGACCCGGGGAGGAAGGAGCTGGATGTCCGCAAGACGCTGACTCCGCCTGTAATCGACGGCAGGATTGACGAATCGCTCTGGAACGTCAGCGAAACGATGAATGTCCGGACAGGCGAAGGCACGTTTAAAAACGCCCGGTTCGGAATGCTGTGGGATAACAAGTATTTGTATATCGGCGTGAAAGCCGAGGACGACACGCTGTTCCCGGGCGGAACGGGGTACTGGTTCGAGCAGGACGCTGTCAATTTCTTCTTCGATCCGACTCTTCACCAGTCGGCGCCTTTCGCAGCCGACGATATGCAGGCGGGCTTCGTGTACCGGCCCGGCTCGACGCCGGAGTTTCATTTCGGAGCGGCCCTGGGCAATCACAGCGGCAAAGACGAGAAGAAAATCTTGAGGGCAATCGCGGCCGGTCAGGACGGCTGGACGCTGGAAACCGCGATTCCGTGGGAGATGCTCCGTTTCGACGCGGGCCTGCAAAAGCAGCTCGGCTTTGAAATCGGCGTAACGGACCGTTACGAAGCCGATACGAGCAAGCAGCGGACGAGCTACTGGAGCGCGTTTAACTCCAAATCGTTCTGGAACGACACGGCCGGTTACGGAATTCTCAACCTGAAAGACGAGAATCCGGTTTCCGCTCTAATCGACCCCGTGCTCCTGCAGGATAATTTCGACGGCTACGCGCCGGGGCAAACTCCGGCCGGCTGGATTTCCGATGTGAACGCGGGCAGCGATCCCTTTACCGTCGTTCAGGATACATACGGGAACGGCCGCATGAACTTCGACGGCAAAGCTTCCGGGAAGCAGGCCCGTATCTCCGCGCCTGTCCAGTGGGACGACTACACCGTCGAAGCCGACGTGAGGTTTGAAGGCGTGCTGAACGACGCCAGATGGGCGGCTCTCATGTTCCGGGGAGCGGCCGACGGGAAAAACCCGTACAACCAGATGGCGGTCCGCCGCAACGGGACATTCGAGCTGGCTTACCGGATGCCCAATAACAACTGGGCTTCGCCTACGCCCGTAAGCGGCATGTGGAAACCGCTGGAGCTCGACAAGGAGTATACGTTGAAAGTCCGCGCAGTCGGAAACAACGTCAAAGAATATATCAAAGCCAAGGACGAGGCGGATTTTACGCTTCTCATGGATCAGAACTTTTCTTCCAATCTTCTGGAAAAAGGAAAAGTCGGCTTTCAGGCCGATCAGAGCAAGGTTTCGTTCGACAACCTGAAGGTGACGCGGGTAACGGCCGAACGGCTGGACGTGACGATACCGGGCACGCTGGAAGCTTTGACGGGCCCCGCAACCGTTACGGGCAGCGTGTATTATTCGGACGGGCTGACGGAAGTTCCGGCGCCCGGCGCGATTCGTCTCTATTCGTCCGACGAATCGGTCGTCAAAATCGTGAATAACCAGCTCTATCCGGTAAAAGCGGGCAAAGCGGCCGTAAAAGCGGTCTACGCCAACGCGGAAGCGGCGCGTGAAATCACCGTCACTCCATCGGCGACGGGCGCCCAAGCCGTCAAGCTGCAGCATGCGGAAGGCTATGTGCTGACGGATACCGGCGCGAAGCTGGACCTCAGCACGGTGAGTTTCCAGGCTGAATTCAGCGACTTCTCCAAAGGCACGCTGAAAGGCGGAGAGCTTCTCTGGAAACCGGCCGGTCAAGAGATCTCCGTCTCCGGCGGTACTCTGCAGGTGAACACAAAAGGCGCCTATCCGGTTACGGTTCAGAAGGATAACGCGTCGCTCACCTTAATGGTCATCGCCAAAAATCCGGGGGAAAAGGAATATACCCTCTACGAGGAAAACTTCGATCAAGCGGCCGAAGGCACGCTTCCTAAGGATTGGACACGCAAAGAAGGAACGACCGCTTCTGCGGCAGCAGTCAAATCGGGCGCATTCGAAATGAACGCTTCCGCCGCTCCGGACAACCCTTCCCGCGTGCTGCTCCCCGAGTATCTGGGACTGTTCGGCAATTACAAAATCGAAGCGGATATCACGCATTTGTCCGCTAATGATGCGGCACGGTGGAATTCGATCATGTTCCGTATCCAAAATGACAACATCCCTTATTATCAGATGGCGGTGCGGCAAAACGCGGCTGCCGTCAACGGGGTTGAATTCGCGGAACGGACACCCGCTAACGAATGGAATGTGATGGACCGGGGTTCTTACACCGAAGCGATCGATTCCGCAAAAATGTACCGTTACACGGTAAAAGCCTACAACGAGCGCGTACAGGAATGGATCGGCGACAAGCTTCTCGTCGATACCGATAACGCGGGCGCTTACAAGAAGGGCCGCATCGGCTTTCAGGCGAACGGAAGCCGCATGAAGGTGGACAATATCCGCGTCACCCTCCAGCAGGATGCGCTTCCTCCGCTGCCTTCCGAGCGCTTCGTGCAGGTGGTGGAGCCGGAAACGAAGATTTCCCTGGCCCCTACCGTGGTCATGGAGCTCCAATCCTCCGCCGACCTGGTTAAGCTGCAGGGAACTTCTCTTCCCGCGACGGCTATGCTGTATGTGAACGGCAATCTGAAAATCACCGCTCCAGGAGGCGCTGAAATCGGCAGCCTGGACGACATCTTGGCAGCGCTGAACAACAAAGTGATTCCGGCCTTCTATGTCCGGGATGAGGCGAGCACCGACAAGCTTGTCGAGGCGCTCAAAGCGAGAGGTATCGAGGACGCGTTCATCGTGTCCGACAAAGGCGGGCTGGTTAAGAAAGCGCGTCAGGCTTACCCGATTATCCGCGGCATTCTGGACTTCCGTCAGGCTAAAGCGGATACCAGCGAAGAGCTGATGGAAATCCGCCGGCAAACGACCGTGAATCTGGCCAAAATCGCGCTCCTGTCCGGAAAAGCGGCTACGCGTGAGAATATGGCTTATCTCCAGCAGCGGGCTTTGGTGGTGTGGGCGCAGGATCAATCTTCCCAAAAGGACAAAACCGTGTCCCTGCACACGTTGATTACGGGCGGAGCGAACGGGATCGTTACGGATGCGCCGGAAGCGGCTGTCGGAGCGCTGAAGCTGTATTCCAACGGAACGACTCTGATTCGGAAGCCGTACATTATCGGCCATCGGGGCATTCCATCCGAAGCTCCGGAGAATACGATCGAAAGCAACGCGCTTTCTATAGAGTATGGAGCCGATTTTATCGAAAACGACATGTACCTGACCAAAGACGGCGAGCTTGTAATCGTTCATGATTCCGTCTTGGAAAACACGACGAACGGAAAAGGAAGAGTCGAAGACTTTACCCTCGCCGAGCTCAAAAAACTTAACGCGAACAAACCTTTCCCGAACGGGTATCCCGATGTAAAAATACCGACACTCGATGAACAGATCGACCTGGCCAGATCCAAGGGCCGCATGGTAATGGCCGAAATCAAAACGAGTACGCCCGCGGCGGTCGATGCTTTTGTAAGAATCATCAAGGAAAAGAAAGCCGAAGACCTCGTCGATGCGATGTCCTTCGACACGAATCAGCTGAAGCGGCTTGCCGAGCTGATGCCCGAAATGCCTTCGGGACTGCTGACAAGCGGCTATGCCAACGAGGCTAATGTCAACAAATCGTTGAGAGAAACGCTCAAGGTGCTTCAGCCTTTGAACGCGACATTCAACACGAGCTACGGCGGACTCGGTAAAAACTTCATGGAAGCCGCCAAACACCGGGGCGTAATCATTTCTCCGTGGACGTTCAACAACAAGAACGATTTTATTAAGTTTTTCGGGTTGGGCGCCTTCGGCATTACGACCGATTATGCATCCTGGTCCGCGGATTGGGCTGCTTCGGTTAAACCCGGAAAGAGCGCGTACAGCCTGTCTCCGGGCGAAAAAGCAACGCTTTCCCTGGAAGTGGAGTCCTACAGAGGAACGAAGACGAACGCCGCACCGGATATCGTCCTGCTGGACGGTCAGGATGTCGTAGACGTAAGCGGCAGCCAAATCACAGCCAAAAAAGCGGGGAAAGCCCATGCTCTTCTGCGGTACACGGCTTCTATCGATGCCGCTAACAAGTACGATCTCTACACCCAGCCGGTAACTGTCGAAGTAAAAGGCGGAGGCAGTGATGGAGGCAACGGCGGCGGAGATAATGGAAGCGGAGGAAACAACGGCAACAACGGCAACAATGGAAATAACGGTGGAAATAATAATGGCAACAACGGAAATAACGGAAACAACGGTGGTAATAACGGAAACAACGGAGCCGGCAAGGTGACGGCATCCGGAGGTGCCGTAGACGCTTCCGCCCTGCGGGAAGCGCTCAAAACTCACCCGACCGTAGAGATCGCCTACACGGGCGATACGGTCGAAATCCCGGCGTCCGCTCTGATGGACGCCTCTCCAGGCAATCGGACACTCGTTATCTCGGGTCCGGTCGGCAAATACACCGTCCAGCTCCGGGATTTGAAGCTGGACGAGGCGGCACGCAGGCTGGGAGGCGAGGCCCGCGGGATGACGGTCCGCTACACCCTCCGCTATGCGGGGGACAGTGATGCGGCCGCGATCGGAACGGCCGTGAAAGCGGCAGGTCTCCAGTCCGGGGGAACGCCGGTGCAGCTGGAAATCGCGGCGAAAGCCCAGTCCGGTGGCTCTGCGGCGCTGGAGACAAAAGGGCAGCTGGAGCTGATCCTGGACGGGACATTCGACGCGAAGAGAGCGACAGGCGTGCGCGTTTACCCGAATGAGAAGAAATTCTCATTCGCGCCGTCCCTCTTCGCACCGGCGGGCACGGCGAAGACGGCCGTGACGTTCAAGCGCAGCGGCAGCGGCTTCTACGCGGTCGTAAGCGGCGCGCCCGTCTTCGCCGACATGACCGGCCACTGGGCGCAGGCCGATGTCGAGCTGCTCGCGGCGAAGCTCGTCGTGGAAGGCAGCGGCGGCGGCCGATTCGACGCCGAACGCGGCATTACGCGCGCCGAATTCGCGGCGCTGCTCGTCCGGGCGCTCGGCCTGCCTCAAGCGGCCGGGCCGGCAGCCTTCGGCGACGTCGGCTCCGCCGACTGGTTCGCCGGGGATGTGGCCGCCGCGGCGGCAGCGGGTCTGATCGGCGGCTATGAGGACGGCTCGTTCCGTCCTCAGCGCCCGATCACCCGCGAGGAGCAGGCGGCCATGCTCGTCCGCGCCCTGCCTTATGCGGGCGCGGCATCCGCTGCGGCGCTCACGGAGCCGCAGCGGGAAGAGATTCTTGCCCGGTATACCGATTCGGGCAAGATCGGCTGGGCGCAGGCGGAAGTAGCCGCAGCGGTTCATGCCGGTCTCATGAACGGCATGACAGACGGCACGCTGGCGCCGGAAGGCGAAGCGACCCGCGCTCAGTCCGCGGCCATGCTGCGGCGGTTCCTTGTCACCGCAGGCTTTATCAACTGACGCAAGGACGCAAGCGGAAGCACCCGGTTTCAAAACCTGCGCAGAACTTCTGCGCAGGTTTTTTTGCGTGTTAAGAACTTTGCGTGCAGAGAATTTTGCATGGGAAAGCCCCTTGTACATGGCTTGTCACACCGCATGAGGGGTAAAGTATTGATTCTTCCTATTTTTATAATAAAAATACATTTAAATAAATTAGGTCGAATGACTCACAAACATTGCCGGAAAAGCCGATAAATATAGGAGTATATGCCTAATATTGAGTGACTGCCTTTTATAATGAAGGCAGCTTAGATGGAAAAGGAGGATTTAATTTGCTGAAAAAAACGTCTTTTCTGGCGGCGCTTCTTTTAATGATGGCCGTGGCAAGCTTTTCGGGTGCGGCAATGGCAAGAGATTATCTTCTGCCCCACAGCGCTTATATCGAAATTTGCGAGGAAGATCCGGGGGATCAGTTATGTCAAAATTTTTGTGAAGATTTTCCGGATACGCCCGTTTGTTCCGGAGAAGAAAGCGGAGCGGAGGAAACCGGAGGGGATGCCGTACAGGCCCGGCTGGATGTCCAGTTTAACCGGATGAACATCAAGGTGAACGGCCAGGCTTTCGTGGCGCCCAATATTTTGTATGACGGGACTACCTATCTGCCCATACGGGATCTGGCTGATTTGCTCGAATTGGACGTGAATTACTACGGGGAGACCCAGACCGCCTATATCGGCCAGCTCCCCGCCGGTGAAGTACCCGATGAGGTTATCGACGAGTGGGAGAAGCAGAGCCAGGAAGAGAGCGCGGATGGGGCAGCCGGAACGCTCTTGCCGGGCAGCGGAATGATAGACGTTTATCTGGATCGTGTGCAGGTGAAGGTGCACGGGGAACGCATTGCCGCAAGTACGTTTCTGTATGACGGAACGACGTATGTTCCGATGAGAGCCGCCTGCGATATTCTTGAGCTGCCGGTTAACTATTACGGCCCATCGTCTACAGCTTATATCGGAGAAGTTCCTGCGGGTGAAGTTCCCAAGGCCGAGATGGATAAATGGAAGTCCGGCAAATAAAACCTTTTTAAGCTGAATAAGAAGGGAAGATCGCTAAAGACATGTCCAATACGACGATCAACGTAACGCTCCCGAAGGATTTCGATTTCGATTCCAACCGGAGGCCGCAGGGCGGCGAATCTTATTTTGACGGAGGGTTGCTGGAACTCATCGGCCTGTATTTGCTCGGAGCCATCATCACGGGCATTACGGCCGGTATTTGTTACCCGTGGAGCCTCGTCATTATTTACCGCTGGAAGATCGAGCATACGGTTATCGAGGGCCGCCGGCTTCGTTTCGAAGGAACGGCAGTGGGGCTTTTCGGTTCATGGATCAAGTGGTTCCTGCTCGGCCTTGTGACGCTGGGCATTTATTTCTTCTGGGCGGGCATCAAGCTGGAGCAGTGGAAAACCAGACACACCTATTTCCGTTAAAAAGGACAAGTCCGCCGGGCGGTGTCTGACCGGTGCAGGGCAGGTTCCGTCATCATCAAAAGAAACCGCAGTCGTCTCCGGATGGAGGACTGCGGTTTTCTTATGACCGGCGTGCGGCAGACGCAGACTTTACGGAAATGCTGCCGCCGGACTAAACTTTGGGGCTAAGCCGCCCGCTGATCTCCTTACCGGGTCGCGGTTAATTCACGCCGACCGCGGTGTAGGCATTGCCTACGGATACGGCTTCGGCGGAGCCGGCTCCGTACAGGTCTACCGCCGATTGTACGGCAGCCGCACGGATGTTGGAGAAGTTGGAGTATGGAGACAGGTAGTTGGTCAGGGCGTGGTAGTAAATCTTGATGGCTTTGTCCCGGCCGATGCCCGTTACGGAAACGTTATAATGAGTGCCGCCTTGCGCGATCAGGTAGAACGCTTTGTTGTTGATGCCGCTGTTCGTGTGAACGCCTCCGTTATCGGAAGTGCCCGTATAACGTTTGCTGTAGTGGTTAGGCTGGTTGAACTGCTCCGGATTGGAGAGGGAGCGGATCGCGTCGCCAGCCTTGCCGGGCGTGTAAATATCGTCGCCGAGCAGCCAGTTGGTGTTCTGGATCGTATTTCCGAAAATATCGGAAATCGATTCGTTCAGGGCGCCGGATTCGCCGTAATACTCCAGGCCGGCCGTATATTCGGTTACGGCGTGCGTCAGCTCGTGACCGATGATATCCGGATCGCCGGAGAAGGGCAGGAAGTTGACGCCGTCGCCGTCTCCATACACGATCTGTACGCCGTTCCAGAAGGCGTTGTTATAGTTTTGTCCGTAGTGGACAGTTGATTTGATAAGCTTGCCGTTGCCGTCCAGGCTGTTCCGTCCGAACTTCGTTTTGTAGAAGTCGTAAACTTTCTCCGCGTAAGCGTGAGCGTCTACGGCCGCCCGGTCGGTCCAGTTGCTGTTGTTGGTGCTTGTTTTAAGTACCCCAGGCAGAGAGGAACCGTTGTTGGCGCTGTATGTTTCAATGCCGTTGCCGCGCGTGGTATCCTTCAGCTGGAAAGTTGAGCCGCTCTGGGTCGTGATGAACTGCTTCGTATCGCCCAGTACGCCTGTTCCCGTGCCTACGGCGCGGTCAAGGAGGTCGTACTTCTTCACGATAGAGCCGTCAACGGCATCGATAAAGTAACGGGTACGGATCGGGGACGGCTCCAGTACGTTCACCTCTGTCGCATAGGTGAGCACGTTCTTGCCTTCCAGCGGATAAATCGTCAGCTCCGCCTGTGCCGGCTTCTGCTGCTGGCCGAGCTTGCCCACGGCTTTCTCGGTGTCCGCAATAGCGGTTTTAATCGCATCGGAAGCGCTGATTTTGGCTTTAACGCCGTTGGCCACTTCCTGCTCCGAGTCCGCCAGCACGCTTCCGAGATAAGAAGACACGTTGCCGTTCTTATCCAGATGCACCGTCTGCTCCGCTCCGTATACCGGAATTCCTTTGATATACTGCTTCAGGCGGTAGTGACTCGTGCCGCTTGCGGCGTCGTTCTGTTTGTTAACGATTTTAAGATTTTCCTTTACGCTTCCGCTCAGGCTCAGAGCCTCTTTCTTATGATCGAGGAATCCCCACACTTTATCTTCGTTTGAAAGTCCGGCCGGCGCTTTCCACGTTTCCCCGATGAATTTGGGGGTGACGGATTTCGGCGTCGCAACCTCGGCGGTTGCCGCACCTGCAGGCAGAGCGGATACGATCAGGAGTGCTCCTCCGAGTACAAGCGATGTCAGCTTCTTTTTCATAAATACAATCCCTCCTAGGAAATGGTTGACGTCCGCTGTGCGGCGTCCCGGGTAAAACGCGATAGCCGGTTGATCTGAGCTGAGGCCTTGCAAACAGCCTTGCAAACCGATTGGCATCACCCCTTTCCAAGTGGGTCGAAAAAGCGGCCGTTAAAAAAAACGGCGGGACGAGGAAAGAACGACAAATTAGATATACAAGTATTCAGGTAGGAAAAGTTGTTTTAATATCTGTAGTATAGAATGTGTTCACAGCTCTGTCAAACATTTTTTATAAAATTTAACTAATTTTAGCAATTCCAAGCAATGAAGAACCGCTTAGAGGGAGAAAGGTCCAAGAGGAGGGAATGGGAATTAACCACAGGTTATTGACCGAGGGTATAATATTGACAGTGTCGTTCACTTGTCTGTCACGCTTTACGGAACAAATATATTTTTTTAGGATAAACCCGGAAAAAACCGGGCGCTGTCGTGTTGAACAGGGGGCCTGGCGGGGGCGGCTTTTAAAGGGGAGAAGCGCCCCTGTGCCGAATTAGTAGATTTGGATACCGATCTTAACAGCGAGGAGTGTAAGCGCATGCAAAAAACATGGTGGAAAGAAGCGGTTGTCTATCAGGTGTACTGGAGAAGTTTTTACGATACGGACGGAGACGGATACGGGGATTTGGAAGGCGTTATCCGCAAACTGGATTATATAAAAGAGCTCGGCGCGGATGTGATCTGGCTGAATCCGATTTACGGATCGCCGGATGTCGATAACGGATACGATATATCGGATTACCGGACCGTGATGGCCAAGGCCGGCACCATGGAGACGTTCGAGAAGCTGCTCAGTGAAGTTCACGGCCGGGGCATGAAGCTGATTATGGATCTGGTGGTCAACCACACATCCGATCAGCATCCCTGGTTCACGGAATCCCGCTCGTCCAAAGATAACCCCAAACGGGATTATTATATCTGGCGCGAGGAAGCGAACAACTGGAGATCGTACTTTACGCCTTCAGCCTGGGAATATGACGAACGGACGCAGGAATATTATTTTCACTCCTTCGCAACGGAGCAGCCGGATCTAAACTGGGAAAATCCTCAGGTGCGCGAAGAAATTTACGATATGATGCGCTTCTGGCTCGATAAAGGCATCGACGGCTTCCGGATGGACGTCATTAATCTGCTCGCGAAGCAGGCCGGTTTTCCCGATGCGGAGCATCCGGAGAATATTTCGTATCTGGGAAATAACCCGGGGATACACGATTATTTGCAGGAAATGCATGAGCGGGTTCTGAAACATTACGACATTTTTACCGTCGGGGAAATCCCGTTCGTCACGCCGGAGGACGGGCTGCTTTATGTAGGCGAAGACCGCGGCGAGCTGAATACCTTGTTCCATTTCGAGGTTTGCGACTACATGGCTCACTGGGAGATGGACAAGTTCAAAAGTATTCAGAAAAGGTGGTACGACGGCATGTGGGGCCGGGGCTGGAATTCCCAGTTCCTGAACAACCACGACCATACCCGGCTTGTAACCCGGTTCGGCAGCGACAAGGAGTACCGCGTGCAATCGGCCAAATGCTTTGCCGTGCTGCTTCACACCCTTCCGGGAATGCCATACGTCTACCAGGGGGAAGAAATCGGCATGACCGGGGTACGGTTCGATTCGATCGGGGATTATAACGATATCGCGTTAAAGAACAAGTACAAGGAAGAAGTGGAAAAAGGCCGCGATCCGCAGGAAGTTTTCGAGAGCCTGCTGCACCTGGCCCGGGACAATTCCCGCACTCCCGTACAGTGGGACGGTTCGGCCAACGGCGGGTTTACGGACGGCACCCCCTGGATTAAGGTGAATCCGAATTTCCGGGAGATCAATGTGGAGCAGGCGCTTGCCGATCCGGATTCGGTTTTCTACACGTATCAGAAGCTGATCCGACTCCGCAAGGCAAACCCGGTGATGATTTACGGGACCTACGAGCCTCTGCTTGAAGAGGATGAGCGGATTTACGCGTTCCTGCGCGTGTTGGACGGTGAGAAATGGCTGACTCTGCTCAATATTTCGGATGGGAGTACGGTTTGTATGCTGCCGGAATCCATAGCCTCAGCGGAAAAAGAGCTGATTCTTGCGAATTACGAGGTGAAAAGTCCGGCCGGTTCTTCATGGAACCTGAAGCCGTACGAGGCCCGGATTTACCGGGTGAAGAGTTAGCGGGATAAATACGGCGAGGGCGGCCGTTCCGCCGAGCTTTCGCTTTCTAAATCATTCATTAGCTTAAAAGGGCTCAGCCTGTCACGAAAACGTTCTTTCCTTTGTCTAACAGGAGAATAGAATCCCGCTCAGGGAACTCGTAAGGAGTGCTGGAGATGAAAATTTTTGTGGCAGGCGCTACGGGAGTAATCGGGCGATCCTTGCTTCCTCTATTGGTAAAGGAAGGGCATACCGTATACGCCATGGTGCGCGGCAAGGCGGGGAAGGAAGCGGTGCTTGCACAAGGGGCCGTACCGGTTGAGGCGGATGTCTTTGACCGGGATGAACTGATTGCGCAGCTCCGGGGGGCAGAGCCCGAGGTCGTGATTCATCAGCTTACGGCGCTTAGCGGCTATAATCTGGAAGAGAACGCCCGGATCAGGAAGCAGGGCACGCGGAACTTGGTAGACGCCGCACGGGAGGCGGGGGCCGGGAAAATGATTGCCCAGAGCATTTCGTGGATGTACGAGCCCGGGGACGGGCCTGCCGGTGAAGATGTGCCGCTTGATCTGGAGGCTCCGGAGCCGAGAAAAACGACGGTGGACGGCGTAGCCGCACTGGAACGTGCAGCGGCGGAGATGCCGGAGTCCGTCATTCTGCGGTACGGGCTGCTGTACGGCCCCGGAACCTGGTATGCCCGCGACGGGGCTGTCGCGGATAAGGTCCGCGGCCGCGAAGTGAGGGCGACCGAAGGCGTCACCTCCTTCCTCCACGTGGAGGATGCGGCAAGAGCCGCGCTGGCAGCGCTGGAGTGGCCATCGGGGACGGTCAACATCGTGGACGACGAGCCGGCCCCGGGCACGCTCTGGCTGCCCGCTTACGCTTCGGCGCTCGGAGCCCCCGAGCCGGAGTTCCAGCCGGGCCAAGGCCGGGGCGAACGCGGAGCGTCCAATGCCAAGGCCCGGCGCGATTACGGCTGGGAGCCCTTGTACCCGAGCTGGCGCGAAGGGTTTAAAACCAGTCTGGCGCAGGGGAAGTAAGCGCGCCGGCCGATGGAAGGACCGGAGGAGATGATTCCTCCGGTCTTTTGGTTTGCGCAGCGGTGCGGGCTGTTTTCGCACCGCGTTCGGCGGCGCGCGCAGTATTTGGCGCCGCGTTTGGGTGGCCGCGGGCCGGCAGGCCGGAGGCAAAGCCGTCCGGGCTGCAAGAGAGGGGCCTCCAGGTCCGCAAGCTTGCAGCGCTTCGCGGCAGTTCGTTCTGAAGCATCGGTGGCCGCTCGGACCGGGAGCTGCCGTCCCACATGGTGCCCGCTTTGCCGTCATGCCGCTGACGCCCTTACTGCCCCCACTTCAGAGACATCGTAAGGGCGCAGCATGCGAGTTCCTGGGCGCCGGGAGTCACGGTCACGATCAGTCCGCTCGGAGTGTACCGGGCGGCCAGTGCCGATGAAACGGCGATGCCCTTCATGAGCCGGTCGACCTCCTGCTTGCGGCCGGCCTGCGCCGCCGTCATCAGCCGGAGGGCAAAGGGCTCGTCGGACAGCCGGGCGAGCACGATATTGCCGTCGGCGAGCAGCTTGCGGAAAGAAGCGGCCGACGAAATCAATTGCTTCGGATCGGCGGACGGGTATCCGGCATTTTCCGGGAACCGGGGAAACGGCAGGGGCCCAGCCGGCCAACCTTGAACGGGAAGCACCAAGGCGGGGAGATGGGACGGATACGGGAGAGGATAGGGGGGACTGTACATGCTTACAGGCTCCTTTCCGAACGCTCTTTTGTTCATTTTATGAAAAAGCGGGAGGTTGGTGCCCGGCCGTTCCCCCTGGACCTCAGACGGGGAAGAATTACCTTCGCAGGTCCAATGCGGGCAGTCAATATCTGGTGATATACTTTGAAAGCGAGGTAAGGCTCGGCTGAATTCAAGAACAATGTCGGTTGATTGGAGTGGAAAAATTACATGAGAAGAAATATGGGTTTTCTGTTGATTGGCGTAGGAGTGCTGGCCCTGTTGTATTACTTTAATCCGGTAGGCGTGTTCTCCTGGAACGGACTTTCTTTCAAGACGCAGGATATTCATCTGGAGAAAACGGCGGAAGGAGCTTCCTTACAAAATATTATCGTAGAGACAGGAAGCGCCGATGCCCGGATCGTCAAAGGCGAGGGCGATCAAGTGAACGTACGCCTGGACGGCAGCGTCAGCAAAAAGCAGGCTGAGAAATTTCAGCTCAAGGTCGATTCCAAAGGCGATACGCTATCGGTCGGAATCGAGGAGCCGAGCGAAATCGGGGTGGGCGTAACGATTGTCAACGTGGAGTTGATTGTCGAGCTCCCCGAGAAAAACTGGAATTCCGTGCGTGTGCAATCCGGCAGCGGTAATATCGAATTGGAATCTCTGAAAGGAAATTCCGTCGAGACCAAAGCGGGAAGCGGCGATACCTCACTCCGGGAGATTAAATCCGACAAGCTGGCTGCGGATGCCGGCAGCGGCGCTATTTCCGTGACCGATGTGCAAGGAGACGCCATAACGCTTAAAGCGGACTCCGGCGATATCAGAGCCGAACAGTATGCGGCGAACTCCCTGAAATTCGAAGGGCACAGCGGGAATGTCGAATTAAAGCAGGGCAAGGCTTCCTTGCAGGGCGAGACGCATTCCGGCGACATCCGGATAGAAGCGGGCGAGATTCTGCGGGATGCCGATCTGAAATCCGGCAGCGGCAACGTGAAGATAGAATTGACCGAGGAGCCCAAATCGCTGGCCGTCGACTTTGAGGGCGGCAGCGGCAACGGAAGCGTCGACTGGGAAAACTTCTCCTCCGAAGAGAAGAATGATAAGAAAGACCGACTGAAAGGGAAATTCGGCAGCGGTGAAGTGAAGCTCAAAGTAAGAACCGGCTCCGGCGATTTCCAGCTGGTGAAATAATTCAGGCCGCGAACAATTTACGGAAAGAAAGCCTTGACCCGGCAGGAGGGTTAAGGCTTTTTTTGCGGTTAGCCGAACGTTTTTATAAAATTTTTTTGATCCTTTGTAAACGCGTAGCCGCGACGCTCGTAGAATCGGTGGGCACTGGTCCGGCTCGGATGGGATAATAATTTGATTCCGGAAAATCCGTTGGTTTTTCCCCAGGTTTCCAGACTTTCGATCAGCATACTGCCTGTACCCTGATTTCTGCACGCTTTCTTCACGACAAACCCCAGAATATTGACGAATGAATCGGAAAAAAGCAATTCGTAGGGGCTTCCATGGATATATCCGATAACTTCCTCCTCTTGTTCACAGACCAAAACGATATCGTTTGTTTTTCGCGTGATAGTTTCAATCTTTTCTTTCACTTTTTGTTCCGAAAAGGGATGCAGGTCGGGATTGAAGTCCCGGTTTAACAAGTAAATGGCCGGATAATCGGTTATGCGGATTTCCCGGACTCGTTTTTCTTTCATTATTTCACCGCCTTAATGAATACTGACCGGCCCGTAACGTCCGATAAATTGGCCGGCCTTCCGGTCTCATTTTGAGTTTGCCGAGTTTCCGGGAAAATAGAAAGGCTAAAATATGGTTAATAATAAAAAGAAAAGATCAGGAGGAGGCCAATACCATGAGAGAAACCGTCAAACAGGCAAACGGCTACGCGGTAATGGAAAACGGGGAAGCGGTCGCGGAAATCACGTATCAGCCTTTGGGCAGTGAGTCGCTGGTGATCGATCATACTTTCGTGTCCGAAGCTCTGCGGGGCCAGAAAGTGGGCGAGGAGCTGGTACGGGCCGTCGTCGATCAGGCGAGGGAAGAGAAGAAGACGGTCGTTCCGGCCTGCTCGTACGCGCATGCCCTTTTCAAGCGGCACAAGGAATATCACGATATTTGGCGGCGTGAAGAAGAATAGACATTCAACGGGACCGGATTTTCTGCGGCGCAGCGGGTCCGGGTATAGCAAGATTGCTTGCATGGCCCTGCGCAAGCCGGGAAAGCGTTCATTCCAGACGGAATGGCGCTTTTTTTATATGCCCGATTCTGTAATCTTCTCCCTATATTCAATAGATTTATCCCTACTTTTGGTTATCTGCCCGTGTTTAAATGGAAGTAGGAAAGGGCTTTCATTCCTTTCGCCAACCGTTTTTATATCCATGAGGAGGTGGGAAGACGCTCCGCACTTCGGATGCAGCAGGCATTCCATTCCGCGTTCCACGGAACGCAGATCAACCAATTCAGGAGGGATCTCATTTATGAAAAAAATTTTAACCGGTCCAAAATCGGTTGTGAAGAAAACCGCCGGTTTTCTGTTGACCGCTACGTTGTTCGCCTCTTTAATTCCCGCAATGGCTTCGGCGGCCGATCGTGGAGCTTGGGCGTCATCGGTTTCCTATGCGGTTGGCGATACGGTCACATACAGCGGCAAAACTTATCAGGTCGTACAGCCGCATACGTCGTTAAACGGCTGGGAGCCGCCTAACGTTCCCGCCCTGTGGAAAGAAGTTCAAGGCGGAGGAACAGTCGACAACCAGGCTCCTACAGCGCCGACAGGCCTGAAGGTTTCCGGAACGACGACTTCCACGAGCATCACGCTGGCCTGGAATCCTTCCACCGATAATGTCGGTGTTGCGGGCTACGATGTTTACAGAGGCGCCACGCTTGTTGGAAGCGTTTCCGGAAGTACGCTGACTTATACGAACACGGGATTGACGCCGAATACGGCATATTCGTACACAGTGAAAGCGAAAGACGCGGCAGGCAACGTGTCGGCGGCAAGCAGCGCGCTAAGCGTGACTACACTGCCTTCGAGCGGCGGCTCCGACACCCAGGCGCCTACGGCACCGGGCAACCTGGCCGCTACCGGCTCGACAACGTCGAGTGTTTCCCTGTCCTGGAGCGCGGCGACGGATAACGTCGGCGTAACCCAGTACGAAGTCTACAGCAACGGCTCCCTGGCGCAGACGGTAACGGGTTTGACCGCCACCGTAACGGGCCTGACGGCCGATACTTCCTACTCCTTTACGGTGAAGGCGAAAGACGCGGCAGGCAACGTATCCCCGGCGAGCGCAGCGGTTACGGCCAAAACGCAGCCGACCGGCGGAGGCGGCGGTCAGCTGCCTAAGCATATCGTGACCGGCTACTGGCAGAACTTCGTTAACGGAGCGAAGAATCTCAAGCTGAGCGAAGTGCCGGCCGAGTACGACATCATTGCCGTATCGTTCGCGGAAATGGACCGCACCAAGCCGGGCGGCGTTACCTTCGGCATCGATCCCGATCTGTCCAAAGCTCTGGGCGGTTATACCAATGCGGATCTGATCAACGATATTAAAGCGAAAAAGGCGCAGGGCAAGAAAGTCATCCTGTCCATCGGGGGCGAGAAAGGCAACATCGACCTCAGCAGCGCTTCGCCGAACGTGACGAACTTTGTGAGCACCATGTCCGCTCTGATTACGGAGTATGGATTTGACGGCCTCGACGTCGATTTGGAGCACGGCTTCAACGTTCCGAACCTGACCACGGCGGTCCGCCAGATTCAGGCGAAGGTCGGTTCCGGCTTCATCCTGACCATGGCTCCGCAAACGATCGACATGCAGAACAACCAAACAAGCTACATCCAGTTCTACAATAATGTGAAAGACATTACGACAGTCATCAACACCCAGTACTACAACTCCGGTTGTATGCTCGGCCGTGACGGCAAATGTTACTCCCAGGGAACCGTTGACTTCCTGACGGCTCTTACGGATCTCGCGATCCAGTGGGTATCGCCTAGCCAGCTCGGTATCGGCGTTCCGGCAACCTCTTCGGCTGCGGGCGGCGGTTATGTATCCGCATCGGTCGTGAACAACGCGCTGAACTGCCTGGCAACCGGCAACAGCTGCGGAAGTTACAAGCCGGTAGCGAAATATCCGGACATCCGCGGTGCCATGACCTGGTCCATCAACTGGGACGGCATGAACGGCTACAGCTTCGCCAAAACGGTTAAGCCTTTCCTTAACCAGCTCCCTTAATGTCTGGCTTGAGATAAGCCCGGATTGCTCTAAAGACTTCCCGACGATCTATGGTCGGGAAGTCTTTATTTTTGTAAGAAAAGTTTAAGGAAAATTCAAACATTCTTTATAAAGAATTGATTATCCGCTAATGAGAACTTGATACAATGAGGGTGTATCCACCATAATTTGCATATACACATGGGATTTACCGGGAGTGGAGAGATTTCACCACATGTAAGGGGGAGAGCCGTGCAGCAACCGGCAAGATTTTTCAAGTACCTGAAACCTTCCACAGGGAAAGAGCGCAAACAGTCGACACGTCGTTGGAACATTTTCTATGTGGGAGTTACGTTGGCACTGGTGGGCATGGCGGTTCCGTTTCGTGCGGGTATGCCGCAGGCTCATATGGCCGATGCAGGAAGTCAGGCGCTTGGAAGCGGAACGACGATTGCAGGCGGAACCCCGGATCACCCGAACATCCTTTTGGATAAAACGAAACAAACCGGAACGGCCGCAGCGGCAGTGTCCGCCGGAGGGGGCGCGGCGCCTCCACCTATCGGGGCAGGCGCCGGTGTCGCAGCGCAGCCGGTGAAGCAGCCTCCGGCGGCCGGCGGGAAGCTCGTGCAGGTCACGGAGCCGGAGACGGGCATCGCCATCGCGCCGACTATCGTGACGGAGCTGCGCAGCAGGGAGCAGCTGGAGGAGCTGTCCGGTCCGGCGAAGCCCGCCACGGTCATTCTCCATGTGGGCAGCGGACTCCGCATCACGGACCCGTCCGGCAAGACGGACCTCGGTACGCTTGAGGCCGTCCTGGATGCGCTGGGCCGCCGGATGATCCCGGCTTTCTACGTCCGGGACGGGAAGACGGCGGACAGCGTGGCCGGGCTGCTGAAGAAGAACGGCATCGAGGACGCTTTCGTCGTGTCCGACCAAGGCGGGCTCGTCAAGCGGGCCAGAACGCTGTACCCGGCCGTGCGCGGCATCGTGGATTTCAGCGCAGCCGGCAATTTGTCGGCGGAGGATCTGCTGAACATCCGCCGGCAAACGACGGCCAGTCTGGCCAAGATCGCCATTCTGCCGGGTGCCTCGGCATCCCGGTCCTCCGTCGCGTACCTTCAGCAAAGGCTGATCGTCGTATGGACGAAAGAAGCGGGAACGAAGGCCACCCGGGATTTGGGGCTGCATACGCTGATTACGGCCGGGGTCAACGGTATCGTGACCGATTCGCCCAAGGCGGCCTATAAGGCACTGAAAGTGTATTCCCACGGAAACACGCTGATCCGCAAGCCGTATATCATCGGTCACCGGGGCATGCCGTCGAAGGCTCCCGAGAACACGATCGTCTCCAACCGGCTCGGCCTGGAGGCAGGAGCTGATTTTATCGAGAACGATATGTATCTTACAAAAGACGGCCGGCTCGTGATCATTCACGACCCTTTGCTCGAAAGCACGACGAACGGCAAAGGCAAGGTCGAGGATTTTACCCTGGCTCAGCTGAAAAAGCTGAACGCCAATAAACCTTATCCGGCCGGATTCCTGAACGTTCAGATACCGACGCTCGAAGAGCAGATCGACCTAGCCCGCAGTCAGGGCAAGATGATTATGGCCGAGATGAAATCGAAGAACCCGGCTGCGATGGATGTTTTTGTTAGGGTGGTTAAAGCTAAAGGCGCCGAAGATCTGATCAACACGATGGCTTTCAATCCGGACCAGCTGAAACGCCTCTCCGAGCTGATGCCCGAAATGCCGATGGGACTGCTGACAGGTGAAACCGCCAATGAGGCGAATATCGACGGATCGCTGACCAATACGCTGCGGCTGATGCAGCAGAGAAATACCACGTTCAATACCACTTACAAAGGGCTGGGGCCGAACTTTATGGAGGCCGCCAAGCACCGGGGAGTTCTGATTTCTCCCTGGACGTTTAACGATAAAAGCAATTTTGCGAAATTTTTCTGTTACGGCGCGTTCGGCATTACGACGGACTACGCGTTCTGGGCTTCGGACTGGGCGGCTTCGGTTAAACCGGTGCAGGACCATATCGTCGTCGGTAACTACGAAAGCAAGGACTTGTCCGTCCTGATGGAAACGTTCAAAGGCGACCGGCTGGAGAAGGCGGCCGATGTGATTCTGCTCGACGGCGAGAGCAGCGTGGAAGCTTACGGAAGCCGGATCACGGCAAAAAGGCCCGGTAAAGCTCACGCCCTGCTGAGATATACGGCGGTTATCGACGGCGGGAAGTATGACTTGTATACGCAGCCCGTCACGCTGGAAGTCCGGGATATTAAAGAATCGGGCTGAGGGAATTCTTTTTTTGACCGCAGGTAGACAGCTTAATACGAGGAAAAGCGCACGATCCTGGGGATCTGTGCGCTTTTTTTGTTTGACGTGCAAACGGACATGCGCAAAAAAGCCCCGGTTTCCTCGGAAGGAAACGCGGGACTCGGACCGTTGGGCTCTTACTTGTTTTTGACAAGATCGTTGGAGCTTATGCCGAGGAAGTCGAAAGCTTCTTTCAGCATAACCTGATCTTCTTTGTTCCAGTAGCTTTTCTGAATATCGGAAATGTTCGAGTTTCTGGAGATGCGGTCCATCTGCATCTTCATGATCGAGCCGCTGCACAGCACGGCAATGTGGGAAACATGAGGGAATACCGTTCTTTGAGCTTCTTCCCAAATGCTGTTGACTTCCGGCGTGAACACGATCGGACGTCCGTCGCGCTCCATGAAACGGTTGTCGACGAGCAGCTTTACTTTGCCCGATTTGGCGCTGTTTTCCACGGTTTCGGTAATGATACGGGCCGCTTCCTTGGCTTCCTCGACCGTCAGGTTATCGACAACCTGCCAGGCGAAAACAAGGTTGGCCTTATCCATGCTGGAGCTGAATTTATCTTTCAGTTGAACGCTCATTTTGCTACCCCTTCGCGATTTATTTAAACCAGGACGCCAGCATGACGTCCAGCGTGTTGCAGGTATACTTCACGAGATGTTCGGCTTCCTGCAGCTGTTTTTCGGTCATGTTCCGGATAAGGTGATACACCTGGCTGTGTTCCTCGTCCGCCTCGCAGTGAATCGCCCAGTATTCGAGATCCGTGAAGCCGGTCTCCTGCAGAATTTTGTAGGCGTGAAGATAGACGGCATGAGCGAAGCCTTCGCTCGTGCTGTTAATGATCAGCAGCGACATGTTTTCATCCATGGCCGCAACGGCGCGGTATTGAAGGGAGATAAAGTGCTCCGTCTCGTAATTGGCCGTGTGGTTCTCAGGATCGTCCAAGCCGATACCGATCATCCATTTGCGGAGCATTTCGGCATGGTCTTTTTCTTCGTCGTAGTGAGTGGAGAAAACATCGTGGTCCACATCCGGGAACCGTTCCCATCTAAGTTTCAGCAGTTCGCCGAAATGTTTGGACAAGTGGTAAAGGTTGTTGCACCAGACAAAATACTGCGGATCTTTTTCCGCCGGGAAGTTCAAAAAGAACGGATTTTGTGTTTTAACACGCTCAAGTTCCGATGAAATGATCCCGCTGATTCTTTCGACTACTTGTTCTTTGGTGGTTGTTACGTTTGTCATTCAGGATATCTCCCCTTTCTATATGTATATCGGTAAAATAATGTAAAATTTTAAGACAAATAACGACAAAATTCTATAAAATTATGTTTTGTTGAAAGTTCAGGGGAAGTTTGGGAAGATAGGACTGAAATCGTGGGCGGAAATGCGGGATCTGTATGATAAAATTTGAGGTAATTTACTCGTTAAAGGATAAGACTGCCGTATACAAAAGCGTTTTCCGGTAAAACCGGAGGCAGTATCCAAGCTTGGGAGGTGCGCCGGTTATGCGTGAATTTACCCTTGATTTTTCGGCGAGTCCGAAGCCGATTTTCCATCAGTTGTATACGTATTTCAAAAACGGAATCCGGAAAGGGAAGCTTAGGAAGGGGGACTATCTTCCCTCTATCCGCAGCTGCGCACGATCCTTCGGTATCAGTAAAAACACCGTAGAAAGCGCCTATCAGCTTCTGGTTTCGGAGGGGTATTTGCGGAATATCGCCAAAAAGGGCTTTTGCGTGACGTATGAGCCGGAGTCTAACGAGCGGGAGGCTGCCCCGGCGGAAGCTGAAGATGCCGGCGGCTTTGCGGCCGCCACGGATTTTCGCTACGGTAATATCGAGCTTGGTACGTTCCCTTTCCGGCATTGGAACAAAGTGAGAAATCTGGTGATCGCGCAGAACCAGAGCCGTTATGCCGTCGAAGGGACGAATCACGGAGAATATCCGCTTCGCAAGGAGCTCTCCAGACTCTTGTACGAATCCAGGGGGGTGACAGCCACGCCGGACCAGATCGTCGTGGGGGCTGCCCCCCAGCAGCTCGTGATGCTGTTATGCCAGCTTCTCGATGCGAAGAAGCACAGGATCGGCGTGGAAAATCCCGGTTACGATGGGGCCCGGAATACGTTCTTGAATCTCGGTTTCGGGGTTCATCCGGTTTCGTTGACCGGCAGCGGCGTCTCGCTGGGCGAGCTGACGGAAAGCGGAGCGAACGTGATGTATGTAAGCCCCTCCCAGCAGTTCAGGAACCGGATTATAATGTCTGCGGATAAAAGAGCGGAGCTGGCGGACTGGACCCGTTCCCTCGGCGAATATTTGATCGAAGACGATTACGAATGGGAATTCAAGTACGAGGAAGGGATTCTTCCGGCGATTCAAAGCATGATCCCGGAGAAGGCGGTTTACATCGGCCGGATCTCCAAGGCGCTGCTGCCGGTGTTCAATCTCAGCTACATGGTGCTGCCCTCCGGACTTCTTTCCGAGTTTCACTCGAAAATACCGGAGTACGACCAGCCGGTTTCGAAACTCGACCAGCTTACTTTTGCCCGGTACTTGTCCGACGGGTACTGGTACAAGCATCTGCAGCAGATGCGGCGGCTTTATGAGGAGAAGCAGCGCTATTTCTCGGAGGCTCTCGAACGGTATATGCCTGAAAAAGCTAGGGCCGAGGGAAAAGACACGGGGCTTCACGCTTTCCTGACCGTACGGACGGACCGGTCGGAGGAGGAGCTGATCGAAGCGGCCCTGGAGAAGGGCGTGCGGGTATACGGCACCGCCCGGTACTGGCTGCGGCCCGGAGAAGAGTATCCGACGATCTTGCTCGGATACGGGGCGCTGGGCCGGGAGGAAATTGCCGCCGGCGTGAAGGCGTTGGCGGAAGCGTGGTTCTAAGCCGCCGGATTGTGGCGGCGGGCGCTTGTTCCCGCAGCGGTGGCTTAGCGGTAGGGCCGGCGGTGTTTTGGGGCCGGCCTCGTACACCGCCCTGCAGGAGGCGTGGCCGCGCCCGGCAAGCCCGGCCCGTACCGCCATGCAGGAAGGCGGGGGTTGCGCCTGGCAAGCCGGGCCCGTACCGCCCTTACGGTACGGGCCTGGAGGCCGCTGCATGGCGCGGACGGAACTTGCCGTACGCCTGTCTCGCATTGGCGGGTGTCCTGCTCACTTTGCGCGTTCTGTCCCTTTAACGGCCGATCCGTACCCGTTACGATTAGGTATATCAACCGAGTAAGGTGGGCGTGGACATGAATTTTATTTTTGACCTGGATGGAACGATTTGCTTCAAAGGAAAGCCGATTTCGAAGCGCATTCTGGATGCTTTGCTGGAGCTGGAGGAAGCCGGGCACTTTGTCGGATTCGCATCGGCCCGGCCCTGCCGGGACATGCTCCCCGTGCTGGACGAAAGATTCGCCGGCCATCTGCTGATCGGGGCGAACGGGGCGATGACGTTTTACCGCAAGCAGCCTTTGACATACCAGCCGATACCGGGGCCGTTAGCCGGGCAAATCATTCATCTGCTGAATGATTATGAAGCCGAATATCTGATCGACGATACATGGAACTACGCTTACCGTCTGAGTCCGGAGCATCCGTTCCTGGCGAATGTGGATCCTCATGGGCTGGCAAAACGCGTAGAACCGGATGACATTCAGTCCTTTATTAAAATCGTCGTGCTCTCCTGCCGCAGGTTTGAGGAGCTGTCCGCGAAGCTGCGGGCTTTGGACGTCACGATCCATCATCATTCCTCGGAGGGGATACTGGATCTGACCGGCAAAGGCGTCAACAAGATGGCCGCGTTGAGCGGATGCGGACTCCCGCTGGACGAGTTCGTCTGTTTCGGCAACGACAACAACGACCTGCCGTTGTTCCGGATGGCGAAGCATTCCGTTCTTATCGGGGACCATGACGCATTGGCGGAACTGGCCAAAGAAAAAATCGCCGCCGATGACCGGACCGAAGAGAACATCCTGTTAAAAATAAAGGAGCTCTGCACGGTACTCGCTTGAGTACCTGCAGGCTCCTTTTTGGTAAGGGATGATTCAGTCCACGGTCAGCAGCTGCTCGAAGAATCCGCCGATCTCGCGCTCACGGTCCACAAAATGGATCTCCAGAATCCAGTCGCGGAGCAGACCGTTCTTATCGTTATCCCGCATCTTGATGTGATTATCGGGATGGATATAATTCTCGACTTCTTCGCCCTGTACGATCTCGTGAGGGAACTCTCCGATAAGGTGACCGGCGTGAGGACCGCCGTACTCCCAGCCGTAATCGCGGGCCAAAGCGGTCATGAAATCGTAGAGCTCGCTGCCCGTTATGTCCGGACGAGATTCAAAGAAGGCTTTGCCGTCATGCCAGGCGAGCTCGACGTCCCGCCGCAGTTTATTTTTCACAGGGTCGTCTCCAAACACGTACGTGCGTCCGAAATCGGCTTCCCAATCTTCGAAAATCGGGCCGAAATCGATAAAGAGGATGTCTCCCGGCTCTACCAGCCTGTCCGGCGGATTTTCCCGGTACGGATGGAGTGTATTGCTTCCCGCACGCACGATCCGCTTGTGCCAATACTTTTTGATCCCGTAAAGCTCGAAGGCGAGCTGATAAATTTCCCGGTTTAATTCTTTCTCCGTAACTCCGCTGCGCAGAATTCCTTTCGCTTCGGCCGTTTCGAAAAGCGCAAGCGCTTTTTTTTCCGCCTCGCGTAAATTTGTATGACGTTCTTCTCTGGTTGCTGCCATGATGATAGTCTCCTCTCTCTCTAACGGGTCTCTCTAACGGGTCTCTCTAAGGGGTTTCCAATTATCCCCTTCTTCATTGTATGGGTTGGCGGACAAGTTGGAAAGTTACAGTTGCGGAAGAGCAGTAGGGACAGGCTGCCGGTATTGCATAATCAAACAAAAAAATGAATAAAATAATCCTGAAACTGTTTCGTAAAGACGCAAAATGTGTTATCATAGTTGTAACAGATTGCAAAGGGGGGAGACGATGAAGCAAAAGAACGCGTTCATTCGCTGGTGTCTGTTTCTTATGCTTTCCCTCCTGCTTGGCTTCTCCGCGCCCGTGCCTCTGACCCAAGAAGCCGCGGCTGCTCAGGCGTCCTCCACTTATGAGTCAGTTCCTCCGCTTGGCGAACACAAATCCAAGTATGTGATCCGTAAAGCCGTTACCCATCATTTTGCCAAAATGGTGAAGGCGGCGATTACCCTCGTGGTCTTATCCGTGCTGTGCCTGTTCACCCTCTTTAAAGTCCCGCTTCCCGGGCTTCCGTACAAACCCTTCGTCTGCCTGTTAAGGCGCAAACAACTCCTTCTTCCCATCAAATTCACGTCCAATTACGTGGTTTAATTTCCATGCCGTTGTCCGGCAAACCGTTTAGTCCCGTCCATACTGAATTTTGAACGAAGCTGTCTGCAAATCATTTTTTTCGACCGTTTACAGCGGGTTTCTTTGAGTCTGTCCGAAATCGATCAAATGTATAAATTATGCATAAGTATGTATAAAAACTCAAGATGTATGATGCAAGAAACAATGAAGAGCCTCGGCGAAAAAAATAAGCCGGGCGGCAAGGCCCCCGTCTGTCCAAATTCCTTGACTCCTTACGCAAAGGGCATGGGCCAGTTGACACGATTCGATTTGCAAAACATGAAGCGGTGAAACGAACCGTTGAAATATGTCTGAACCAGGACCGAACGGTCCCCCAAACACACTCAATTATAGGAGGCTGTTCCGCTATGTACGTAAGAGAATCCGATTTGCCGGGGATAGGAAAAAAATTCCTGATGAATACCCGCGGCGGAGATAAGATTGTCGTTATCCTTCATGACGACGGAAGACGTGAAATGTATCATTTTCGCTATGACGATCCCGATGAGAGCTTGTCCATGGTTACGCTCGATGACGATGAAGCGCGGCAGCTTGCCGCAATCGTGGGCGGACTGACGTATAAACCGAAGGCGCTGGAGTCGATTGAAGTGGCTCTGGACGATTTAATCATCGAGTGGTACAAGATGGAACCCGAGTATGCCTGTATCGGCCGTTCAATCGGCGAATTGGACGTCCGGCAAAATTCGGGAGCGACCATTATCGCGATTGTCGAAAAAAATCATGGCAAGCAGATCAATCCGGGACCGGATTATGTTTTGTCCGCCGATTCTACCTTGATCGTGGTCGGAGAGAGACAGCAGCAAAAATTGTTCCGGCACATTTTAAAGAATGGAAGTGGTTGAATAGATGAATCACATGGTATTTGAGGTGGGGCTGGCCATCGCGCTTATTGCGGCGGCCGGGTTGTTGTCGGCCAAACTCCGTTTCTCGGTCATTCCTTTCTATATTCTGATCGGAATGGCCGTAGGTCCTCACGCGCTGGAGATCTGGCATTTCGATTTCCGGTTCATTGAAAGCGCGCCGTTGATCGAATTTATGGGCCGGATCGGGGTCCTGTTCCTGCTGTTCTATCTGGGACTGGAGTTCTCGGTAGGCCGTCTTATCAAGTCGGGACGTTCTATCGCCGTAGGCGGTACAATTTATATCCTCATTAATTTTACTCTGGGCGTCTTATTTGCCTGGGCGCTCGGTTTTCCTCTAGCCGAAATTCTGGTGATTGCCGGAATTACGACGATTTCCTCCAGTGCCATCGTGGCCAAAGTCCTGGTCGATCTGAAAAGAACGGCCAATCCCGAAACCGAAATGATCCTCGGTATTATCATGTTCGAAGATGTTTTCCTCGCCGTCTATATTTCTATTCTGTCAGGCCTTGTCCTGAGCGGCTCTACAACACTGGGAGGCGTACTGCTTTCCGCACTCATCGCACTCGGATTTATGCTGGTGCTGCTCGTAGCGGGCAGAAAAGCCGTTCCTCTTCTGAACCGGCTGCTGAACATCCGCTCCAATGAGCTGTTCGGGCTCGTGATTTTCGCGGCATTGTTCCTCGTGGCGGGATTCTCCGAAACGATTCATGTCGCGGAAGCGATCGGAGCTTTGCTCGTCGGGCTTGTTCTGGCGGAGACGGAGCATGCCAAGCGGATCGAGCATCTGATCATGCCGTTCCGGGACTTCTTCGGCGCCATTTTCTTCTTCAGCTTCGGGCTGACCATTGATCCCCTGGCATTGGGCGGAGCCGTCTGGATGTCGCTGGGAGCCGTCGTGATAACTCTGATCGGCAACTTGGCCGCCGGACTGCTTGCCGGGCGAAGCGCCGGACTGCCTCCGAAGGCTTCGGCCAATATCGGCCTGACTATTGTATCGCGCGGCGAATTTTCCATCATTATGGCCAATCTCGGTAAAGCGGGCGGACTGCTGACGGTTTTGCAGCCTTTTGCGGCTTTATACGTGCTCATTATGGCGATTCTCGGGCCCCTGCTTACCAAGGAGAGCAAAACCATTTACAAGTGGATGAACAAAGTGATTCCTTTCAAAGACGCGTCCGGCAAAAAGGAAAGCAAAACCGTTCTGCAAAAGGAAGGAAGCGGGTAACGCCGCCGGATATTCGCACTCGGACGCTGGCTGATTGTACGGTCCTGTAAGGACGGAATCTAAGCGATGAGGAGGAATTCCGATGAAGCTTTTGCAAAATGTCCGCATGAGCTCGGCCGGTGAAACAATGGACGGCTGGTCCTTGGCGCAGTGGTGTTTTAAGCTCTTGATGGTGATTTGCGGGAGCGTGCTGGCCGCAGTCGGGCTGGAGCTGTTCCTGATTCCGAACCGGATGCTGGTCGGGGGGATGACGGGCCTTTCCGCTTTGGCCGCACACTTTACGGAAATGAAGCTCGGCCTGTTTCTGTTCGTTCTGAACCTGCCGCTTATTTTGCTCTCGTACCGTAAGGTGCGGCGAAATTTCGCGGTGCTCACGGTTCTAGGCCTGCTCGTGTTTTCGCTCAGCGCCCTAATTCTGCATCCGGTACCGGCTCTGATCGAAAATCCGATGACGGCCGCCTTCTGCGGAGGAACCGCCCTGGGGCTGGGGATCGGTCTGGTTATCCGTTACGGGGGGACTCTGGATACGCTGGAAACGCGGGATCACACCGAGAAACTGGTGAAATTCGGCTTCAAAGATCAGGATTTCATGCTGCTGAACTGCTTTATTTTAGCGGGAGCGGGCTTTATTTACGGCTGGGAGCAGGCGATGTACTCCATTCTCGCTTACCTGCTCGCATATGAAACGGTCCATTTCAGCCTGCGTGGATTCTCCGTGCACCGCCGGATTACGATAGTAAGCGGACACTGCGCCGAAATCGAAAAGGAGATGGAGGCCAGACTGGGACGGAAAGCCTCTGTCTATCATGCAGAAAACGCGGAAAAACGCGAGGCGGCTGCAAAAAAAGAAATGCCGGGAGAGCTTCACTCTAACGGGCTGGGACGGGTTGCCGAACGCTTCTTCAGCAGGCGCTCCGGGCGGGTCATAGCGAACTTCCAGCCTGTTGAACCCCGCCGGTTTGTGGGGGAGGGGGCGATCGGAAGCGGCCCGGGGCCGGACGAAGACGGGCTGCATAAGGCGATAAGCGCAGGATACAGCCACGGCAAGGACCGCAGCCTTTCTTACACCATTCATTTTATGGAGGAAGCCCGCTTGAAAGCCATAGTGAAAGCGATTGACCCGTCCGCCGGTATCGTAACGGATTCGCGGGGGCGAAGAAGGGACGGAAGCTTGGCGGAGTAGCGGACTGTGTGAGAGGGAGCAAGAACAAGAACAAGAGCAAGAACAAAATATTGCCGGGAGGTTTATTCCGCTGGAGCAAGAAAGCGCCGCAGCAATAAGCTGCGGTGCTTTCTTATGTTTTAACGCGGCAGGCCCGCAGCAGCACCTTACAACTTTGGGTAGGTGTAAAGCACCTGTTTGCGGTATTCGTCCGCCGTCAGGCCGGTAAACTTTTTAAACGTCTGACTAAAGTGCGACAAATGCTTGAAGCCGACTTCATAGGCGGTTTCGGTGATGCTTTTTTCGGGCTCCAGAGTGAAAAGAACCTTCGCTTGGTTGATGCGGCGCCGGTACAAGTAGTGAAACAAAGTGATCCCGGTCGTTTCCTTGAACATTTTGACTAGATAGTGCTTGTTCAAGTGGACGGCTTCGGCCATGTCATCCAGGGTCAAATCTTCGGAATAATGAGTCTCCACATAAGAAATGAGCTGCTGCACATGCTGCTGTCTGGGTCCGCCGGGCTCGTGGTTCCGGTTACGGGGTTTGTCCGCGATTTCATACACTTGGAGCAGCACCTGCATAAAGGCGACGAGAAACCGGTCGCGGGATATGATGTCGTTTTTTCCGGACAGAGAGCACAATTGTTCCAGCATCGGCTCCAATTTCTCACGTTCTCCGGACTCCAGGGAAATAAGCCGGTTATCCACTTTTTTAAAAGGATTAAGTACGGGAGTGAGCAGCGGAGCACGAAAAAGCCCTTCGGCAAAGGCCGGATCGAAATGCACAATGGTGCGGCAGTACTCGTAAGCCGGATTGATTTTGGGATAATGCAGCGTCATCCCGTTCATGAGAAGAAGATCACCCGGGGAAAGATTGTATATCCGGTCCCCGACCAGGTAGCTGCATTGTCCGCTGTGAAAATAATAAATTTCATAATACAGATGGGAATGAAAACCGGCGGGAATGCGGGATGTATTGAACAGAGCTTCTATCGGCTTCGTAAAAGATTCCATCAGGCTCATAGGGCTGTCCTCCGGATTTTCGGGGTTCCGATCAGTTATTTAACCGACCTAATCTTACACACAGTTTAGCATGATCCCTCCGAGAATCACACCAACCAGATATAAATAAGTGAAGGAAGCCGCATAACGAGAAGAAATCGTTTTACAGGATCTCATGGTACGGTAGAAGCAGATTAATAAAAGCGAATTCGTTTCATTCACTATAAGGCCCGGCTTATGTGTGGAGAGGATAGCTAGTGTCCTAATTATATGTAATCGGACCATTCTTCATAGCCGGAGCACTCTAAAGGAGTTATACTTCCATGAACTTATTCGATTTAACGGGCAAAACGGCCGTCGTCATCGGCGGCAACAGCACGCTGGGCGGGGAAATGGCGGCCGGACTGGCGGGACACGGAGCGCGGGTGGCCGTTGTGGGTCGCAACCCGGATACCTCCGCCGCGGTCCGGGACCGTATAGAGCAAGGGGGCGGCGACGCCCGCTGTTTCGGGGCGGACGCGACATCCTCGGGAGATCTGGGGCGTGTCCTGGGCGAAGTGCTGGACTGGACGGGCAGAGCGGATATCCTGCTCAACTGCCCGGGCAAAAACAGCGCAACTCCTTTTTTTGAGATCACGGAAGAGGAGTGGGACAGCATCATGAGCGTCAATCTGAAAAGCGTCATGCTGGCCTGCCAGGTCTTCGGTAAGTATATGGTGGAAAGCGGCCGAGGCGGCAGCATTATCAATATTTCAAGCGTATCGGCCGATCCGCCGTTATCGAAGGTGTTCACTTATTCCGCGTCGAAGGCCGGTGTGAACAGTGTGACCAAATATTTGGCGAGAGAGTTCGCCCCGGCCGGAGTGCGTGTGAATGCGATCGTACCGGGATTTTTCCCGGCGGAACAGAACCGCAAAATTCTTTCGGAGGAGCGGATCTCCTCCATTATGAGCCACACGCCGATGAACCGGTTCGGTGAAGCGCGCGAGCTTCAAGGCGCCGCCGTGTACCTGGCCTCCCCCGCGGCATCGGGGTTCGTAACCGGCTCTATCCTGCGGGTCGACGGGGGATTCGGAGCTATGACGATCTAGGGCCTGGCGTTTTCGGCGGGGCTTTTATGCGGTATCTAACCTACCAAAAAGGATGTGGAACCATGAAGGCAGAAACGATCCAAAACGTGACGGAGCTTAGAAAAATCGTCGGGCGGCTTGCCCTTTCCACCCCGGTCACCGATATGCATACCCATCTGTATTCAGCGGATTTTGAAGACTCTCTGCTCTGGGGAATCGATGAATTGCTTACGTATCATTATCTGATCTCGGAGTGTTTCCGCTGGTCGGAAGATTCGTATGATGCTTTCTGGGAGATGTCAAAAAGGGAACAGGCGGATCTCATCTGGAAAAAGCTGTTCAAGGACCATTCTCCGGTGAGCGAGGCGGCAAGCGGCTTGATCACGATTTTGAACCGCCTGGGCCTTGATGTTTCCAGCCGCAATCTGGAAGAATATCGCCGGGTACTGGCAGCGAGAAATTCGCGAGAGCAGTTGGACACGGTCATGAAGCTGGCCAAGGTGGAGCACATCGTGATGACGAACGACCCGTTTGATGCGGCCGAACGGGCCGTGTGGCTGGACCGGGGTGGCAATACCGATCCGCGTTTTTCAGCGGCCCTGCGCGTAGATGCCCTGCTGAACAACTGGCCGCAGGCAGTGTGTGAGCTGAAGCAGCTCGGATACCGCGTAGAGGAGGCGTGGACGGAGGAGACGCGTGGAGAAGTCCGCCGCTTCCTGTCGGAATGGATCCGGCGGATGGACGCGCTCTATCTGGCGGTTTCCATGCCGGGGGATTTCGTGTATCCGTCGGAAGATCACCGCAGCCGGATGATCGACGAAGCGATGATTCCGGTGTGCCGGGAGCACGGCATTCCTTTTGCGCTCATGATCGGGGTGCGGCGTTCGGTCAATCCGGGCCTCCGTCTGGCGGGCGACATGAGCATGCACTCGGACGTGACCGCGGTGGAAGCCCTCTGCCGGCGCTATCCGGACCAGAAATTTCTGGTCACGATGCTGGCCCGCGAGAACCAGCATGAGCTGGCGGTGCTTGCGCGCAAATTCCGCAACCTGATGATTTTCGGCTGCTGGTGGTTCCTGCATGTGGAATCGATCGTGGAGGAGATGACCCGCTTCCGGGTGGAGCTTCTCGGCACCTCGTTCATTCCGCAGCACTCGGACTGCCGCGTTCTTGAGCAGCTTATTTACAAGTGGGAGTATTCCCGCTCCATAATCGGCCGGGTGCTTGTGGACAAGTATGAAAAGCTTCACGGAAGCGGCTGGTACGTAACGGAGGAAGAGATACAGCGTGATTTCGATGATCTGTACAGCCGCAATTTCTGGCGGTTTTTGGGCAGGGAGGCGCGGTAGGCGGTAAGGGGTAGCCAGCGGAGTTTGGCTTAAAAGAGGCTGTTTTCCTTGGTCATTAGATGACAGGGGGGACGGCCTTTTTATTTAGAAAAGTAGAGGTATCCATAACGATGATCTGTAAGTTTAGAGCCCGGAATTTTATGACTCGAACAAACTCTCGAGCTGATTATAAAGCAGTTCCGAAGAGAGTATGTGCACATTCCCGATGCGGCCATCCGTAAAGCCGAATTTCAGCTTATCACCTTCATATAAATTTGCTGAATATCTAAAACCTGTTCTCGCTTCTTGATTGGGATCGGCGGTTATCTTGATGATACGGGTTTCGTCGATCCATTTTCGGAGAATCTCTTTCTCCTTAAATGTTCGTACTTCACCGGTAGCGCCGTTGCGCATATCGATCCGATCGATTTTGTCCCACTCACCTTTGAAATAATCCGCTAATGGTTTTGGGTCCGGTTCGGCGGGGCGATTTTGGCATCCTGTCAGTAGTAAAGTCAGCACGGTTAATAAAAAGATGTTCTTCCCAAAAGAGATTTTTTTAAATCTCTCTAAGACTAGCAGTGCTATTAAGGCTACTGTCAATGCAATCAATAAGATAAACATTGGGTAAAATTCCCTTCATGTTTCTCTTTTATACAAATATATCCAATTACAAACATCTTACCACAATTCAACGACTAAACCTATAAATCTAAACCCCAAGTATTTTTCAGCAACTTAACGAGGACTTCGAGAAATTCTTATATATGTAGTTTGTTATTTTATATGGATAATAGTGTAATTTAAATGGCATGGTTAAATAAAAGGGACTGCGAAAAAATCGCACCGTCCCCTGACACAGAAAAACCAGCCGGAAAAATCGGCTGGTTTTTATCGTTCGACGGGGTTTTTACGTCTCGAACTGCTGCTGCAACAAGCCGTTCATAAAAGCGCTGAATTTCTTCAGCATCTCCGGGCCGGGCAGCTCGCCGCTGAAATCTTCGACGCCCAGCCAGCCCGTGTAGCCGACCGCCCGGAGATCCGCGATGACCTGCTTCCAGTCGGCCATTCCCCGGTTCATAGGGCGGGCGGCGGAAACCCAGCGGGTCATGCCGTTCTCTTCGGCACCCGGCGCCCAGCCCCCGTTCTTGACGTGCACGTGGGCGAGGTAAGGACCGAGAATTTCCATTCCCATCCGGTAATTCTCGAAGCCTTCGTAGACCATGTTGCCGGGGTCATACAGCACGCCGATATGCTCAGGCCGCAGCCCCTCCACGAGACGGTAGGCGGCGGAAGCGCTCGGCGCAACCGTCACGTGGTGTGTCTCGACGAGCCCTTTCACGCCGTACTCCCGGCACAAGGCTTCCGCTTCGCGCAGATAGGCCCGCTGCAGTCTGAACAGCTCGCGGAAGTTCCGCGTCCGGTCATAGCGGTGCACGCCGAGCCGGATGAAGGAGGCACCGAGCCGCCGGGCGGCGTCAAGCACGCGCTCGGTGCCTTCCAGATCGCCGGCGTCGAGGTAAGGCGTTACGCTGAGGGAACGCAGCCCGTGGCGCGCGGCGGCTTCCCGGAAGCGGCTCAGCTCCGCCTCGTCCCAGTCCGGCGAGATGGAGCAGAGGTTGTTGCGCCAGAAAGAAGGCGCTTCGCCGGCCATCTCGGATGGAATCTCCTTGTAGCGCCACTCGATGCCGGAGATTCCGGCTTCTTTGGCGGCGGCGGCCAGCTGCTCGGGGGACAACTCGGGTGTAGCTACGGTAAACACGGACAGTTTCATTCGGTAGGACACCTCCGGTCGGATAGTTGGTTATGATTAAAACGTCACACTGCATCCGTTCACAGCGCACGATGCGGCACCGCATGTCTATGATCATGTAGTTTAGGGTTGAAGGCTGCCGAGCCAGTCAAACTCTGGGTGCCTCAGACTTTACCCCGTGAATCGGACAGTAAGTGCACAGGTCTTTCGGCAAGAGGGAAACAGCCCGGATTACCGGCAGAGGCCCCAAGTCTGTGTGTTAAGTGAAAAATGGTTTAGTGTTGCACATACGACCAGAATACGAGATAGGAAGCAGGAAGCAGGAAGCAGTCTACAATTAAAGAGTGCATAAATAGCTCACTGGCCGAGTGTCTGTGCACCGAAAATGTATCGTCCGTAAAAGGCGGGACTTCCGCCGGACGCTACTCGACTCTTACCGCTTTCTGCTGGGCGAGCAGGCACAGCTCGGCGGCTTTGAAAATATGCTCCTGGGTCATCGCATGCTCCGTGCGGTTCAGGCAGTCGAGAATCAATTCGCCGAAGAACGGATAGCCGACTTTGCCGCTCAGCTCAAGCCGGCGTTCGCCCTCGCCGTTCACGAGGTATAAGTTGTCGCCCTGCGTGCTGCGGGCGATATCGACGTATTTCCTCAGCTCGATATAGCCGTCCGTGCCGAGGAGAACGGTGCGCCCGTCTCCCCAGGTGGACAGGCCTCCCGGCGTCAGCCAATCGACGCGGAAATACTGGGTCGCCCCGTTGTCACCGAGCAGGGTCGCGTCGCCGAAATCCTCCAGCTCGGGATACTCCCGGTTGTTGTAGTTGGCGACCTTGCTGTGCAGCACCTGTGCATCCCGGCAGCCGGCGAAGAACAGAAACTGTTCGATCTGGTGGCTGCCGATATCGCACAGGATGCCGCCGTACTTGGCCCGCTCGAAGAACCAGCCGGGACGCGAAGCGGCATTCAGCCGGTGCGGGCCGAGGCCGAGCACCTGCACGACCCGCCCGATCGCCCCGTCGCGGACGAGCTGCCCCGCGAAGACGGCGCTTTCGACATGAAGCCGCTCGCTGAAATAGACCGTGTATTTGCGGCCGGTCTCGGCTGCGTTTTTTTTGGCCGATTGAAGCTGGTCCGGCGAGGTGAACGGCGTTTTGTCGGTGAAGTAGTCCTTGCCGCTGCGCATCACTTTCTCGCCGAGCGGCCCCCGGTCGCATGGAACGGCGGCGGACGCTACCAGCCGGACTTCCCCGTCCTGCAAAATTTCCTCCAGCGACGAGGCGGCGCGGACACCGGGATAAGCGGCCAGAAAAGCCTTTACTTTCAAGGGATCGGGATCGTAAACCCATTTCAGCTCGCCCCCGGCTTCCCGCAGGCCGTTGCACATGCCGTAGATGTGGCCGTGTTCCAATGCCGCAGCCGCGAATATAAAGTCGCCCCTCGCGACGACTGGTGCCGGTTTGCCTTCGGGTGCATAGTTCATGCCGTCATTTTTGCTCAAAAGAGATGCTCCTTTCAGGATGATGGTAGGATCATGCCCGCTACGAAAAGATTCCGTATGAGATGTTGTACGGCGATGTATCCGGCTACTGCCGCCAGTGAGACCCCTTCTCGAATGAGGGGGAACACGGAGACCGGGGCTCTTGTGGAAACCTTCACGACGAATGAATTGACGCCAGTTCATCCCCTGTGACCGGCGGTTATGAAGAAAGCTGCTCGCGAACTGTTTTCTTGTATTTTTCCGGCGTCAGTCCGACCTGCTGCTTGAACAAGCGGCTGAAATGCGCGAGATGCTTGAAGCCGACCTGCAGGCACACATCGGTAACGGAGTGGCCGGGATTGTGCAGGAACAACGTTTTGGCCTCGTTGATTCTGCGGCGGTACACGAACTGAAAAATAGTCAGTCCCGTAATCTCCTTGAATATTTTAGATAAATAAAATTTACTGAAGTTCAGGTGCTCCTGAAGATGCTCCAGGTGCAGATCGTCCGCGAAGCGCTCTTCGAGAAAGCTGACGATGCGCTGGACGTGTTTTTCCTTCTCGGAGGAAAACTCGCGACCCGCGCGGAGCGTACGCTGACACTGGTCGTGAACGAAATACAGCAGGTCAAGGAATGCAAGGTGGAGCCGGTTGTAGGCGATCAGGCCGTCCGTCCTGCGGTGGACGCTCATTTCATGCAGGATGCGCTCCGCTTCTTCCTTTTCGGGACCGCGGAGAGTGAGGCGGCAGTTTTTCAATTCCTGAAAAGGCTGTAGAACATTGACCGCATGAGGCAGCTCCAGATACGGTTTGAGGGCTGCCGGTTCAAAATGCACGGTCGTCCGGATATAAGGGACGGCGTTGTCGACCTTGGGGCAGTGGAGCGTCATGCCGTTCATGAGGATGAGATCCCCGGGCTGGAGCATATAGATGTTGCCGCCGATCAGATAATTGCAGCTTCCGCCGTGGAAGTAATAAATTTCGTAATACGCATGGGAATGAAAAACGGAATCGACCTTTCCCTCGTTGCGGTAGCTCAGGCCGAGCGTATCTTCGCGGTCGTGCAGGTTCTTGAACATGCGGGAGAGCACCACGCTTTATCGGGATGTAAAGGCCGCCCGGAAGCGGCCATTCTGTCTTTAGTGTAGCATGGAAGCGCTTCCTGGTTCTATTTGCAAGGAAGGCGTGGCCAGAGCGTCGTTTGCGGTACACTTTGTGACTACAGGGTGTCGTCTTTTATGACGGCGGCCAATCAAAGGGTGGGAGACAGGTGCCCGTAGTCACAACCACGCCATATCGCGGTAGCCCGCTATAAATCCCGCAGCCAAGGCGGGCTTCATAGATGTGCGCTTCTTCCTGTCAGTAAGAACCTGTCGTATCGAGCGTTTTCTCCTCCGCGTTTTTCACGGCTCCGGAAGCCTGTATTTTCTGCCGGAGCAGCTCGTAAAACCGCTCCTCGTCCAACGGGAGCTCCGCCCATTCGTCCGTCCAGGCGGACAAAAGCATGGCGTTCGAGAGCGTGAGTCCCTTCAATCCCTCTTCGCCCGGAGCGATTAGGGGAGTGCCGTGAAGAATGCCGTTCACCCAATCCTGGGTGATGAGGTAGTGCTGGCCGCGCTCTCCTCCGACGGGAATGTCGATTTTCCACATCTCCGGCTCTCCGAAGCCGCCTTTATAGGTACGGTTGAATTCCGTCTCGGACTGCCGCAGTCTGTAGAAGGTCAGCTTGTCGTTTTCGATGACCATGCGTCCCAGGTCGCCCGCGACTTCAAGCCGGTTCGTACCCGGCGTTTCGCAGGCGGACGTGATAAATACGCCCGTCGCGCCGTTTTCATACTCCGCGTAGGCGGTCACTTCGTTCTCCACCTCGATGTCCCGGTGTTTGCCGAACGCGCAGAAGGCGCGAAGCCGTTTGGGCATCATGCCGGTGATCCACTGCCACAGGTCGAGCTGGTGGGGCGACTGGTTGATAAGCACGCCGCCGCCTTCTCCCGCCCAGGTGGCGCGCCATCCGCCGGAATCGTAGTAGCTCTGGGACCGGTACCAGAGGGTAATGATCCAGTTGATCCGGCGGATCTCCCCGAGCTCGCCTTCTTGGATCAGCTCCCGGAGCTTTTTGTATAGCGGCTGCGTGCGCTGGTTGTACATAATGCCGAACACTTTGCCGGATGCTGCGGCCGCTTCGTTCATTTCACGGACCTGCTTCGTATAGACGCCGGCCGGTTTTTCCGTCAGCACGTGCAGACCGTGCCGGAACGCTTCAATGGCTTCCGCCGGGTGGCCGTAATGCGGCGTGCAGATGATCACGCCGTCGATAGTGCCGGAGGCGTACATCTCCAGGGTGCCGGTGAAGCGCGCCACCCCGTCTCCGAACTCGCGTGCCGCCCGCTCCAGCCGTTCGGTCCGCGCGTCGCACACTGCTGCAAGAACCGCGCCTTTTACTTTATTCTGAATCAAATATTTCGCGTGCGCCGATCCCATGTTACCCAATCCGATGATTCCGATGCGGACATGTTCCATCTGTAAAACCATCCTCTCCGGCATAGATCAAGGCCGTTTTGTACTAGTGTAGCACGGCTGCGGCTGGAGACGTTTTACTGCGCTTTGCCAGTTGGCGGAAGGATTTAACTGTGGTTGTTCAATTTAAAAATTCCACAATCTTGAAAAAGTAAACCACAAACCTAAATTTCTTGCATTGTTGAAAGCGCTCCAAACGATGATAATAAACTTACATTTCGAACTTAATGGGGGTTAGGAAAATGGGCAGAAAAACAGCTCGCATCTCCGCAGCGGCTCTGGTCGGTGTCTTGGCGGTCGGTTTGGCGGCTTGCGGAAGAGCCGATGAATCCGCGGGTACCGCAAACTCGCAGGATACGAATACGGGATCCAAGGGAGGGGACAAGAAAGTCACCATCACGTTCCAGAACATTTACCCCGATCCGACGACACCTACGTACAAAATGCTTCATAAAATCGTGGAGCAGTATGAAAAGGAAAACCCCAATATTCATATCGAGCTTGACTCCATGAACACCGACCAGCAGAAAATGAAGCTGAAAACCCAGGCAGCTTCCAAAGAGATTCCGGACATCACGATCGTGAACCCGGCCGCCCAGATGAAGCCGTTTGTCGATGCCGGACTGCTTGCTCCGCTGAACGACATGCTGGATAAGAACGGGCTGAAAGGAACATACCAGGACGGGCTGCTCGATTACTACAGTTTTGCGGGCAACGTCTATGCGCTGCCGGACGGCAACAACATCCAGGTCGTTTACTATAACAAGGATTTGTTTGCGCAGGCGGGCATCAAGGACACGCCGAAAACGTTCGAGGAACTGCTGGAAGACGTGAAACTCCTTAAATCCAAAGGCATCACGCCCATCGCTATCGGGGAGAAGGACTCCTGGACGGGTTCGTTCCTGTTTATGAATATGCTGCTTCGCACCAACGGCGGTCCGGGCTTTCTCCAGGACGTGCTCGACAAGAAGAAGACGTTCAGCGATCCGGCATTTACGGAAGCCGTTTCGAAGTTCCAGGAGCTGGTGCAGGCCGGAGCGTTTAACGAAGGCGCCACGTCCGTCGATTACAATGCGGGCGGCAACATTTTCAAAACGGGCAAGGCGGCCATGCACGTCATGGGTACGTGGGAAACGGGCGCCATCGACGCTTCTTCCATTGGCGGCAAGGTCGGTGTGTTCCAGTTCCCGACAGTGGGCGGCAAAGGCGACGTGAACCAGTACATGATCGCGCCGGGCAGCGCCTTCGCCATCTCGGCCAACAGCAAGCATTTGCAGGAGACGAAGGACTTCTTGAACTACTTCACGCTGAATCTTCCGAAAGTCCAGTTCGAGCTGAAGAACGCCGTGGGCATCGGGCAGAAGGTAGAAGGGGATTTTAAAGCGGCGGGTTACTCCGATCTGGCCATTTCCATCCTCGATCTGTTCAAAAACGTCAAAGGCGGCGACCTCGCGTTCGACAACACGATGAATCCGGCCACCGCTCAAGTTCACCTCGGCAGCATCCAGAACCTGTTCATCCAGAAAGCCGATCCGAAACAGGTCGCGCAGGAGCATCAGAGCGCATTCGAAGCCAACAAATAAAAAAGAGCGCTGCGATGGAGGGGGTCAAACCGGGCCCCTTTTTCATCGGCATTCGATATTTTTCGCAAGGGCCGCAGCATCGGGTGAAAGAGCAAGCGGCCGTTTGTCTACAGGAGGCGTACTCGTGTGAATGTGTTAAAAGTACCTGCGCGTACCATCGCCGTCTTCGTGCTGCCAAGCCTGCTGCTGTACGTTTGCATGGTATTCGTCCCCATCCTGGTCTCGTTCTACACCGGGCTGCTGGACTGGAACGGCATATCCGGTTCCAAATTCGTTGGCCTGGCCAACTTCAAGACGATGTTTTTCGGCGATCCGGTCTTCTGGCCGTCTGTCCGCAGGACGCTGCTTTACGCGGTTTTTTCCATGATCGAGATTCCGGTCTGCCTGATGGTGGCGATTTTGCTGAACAGATATGTGAAAAAAGCCAATTCGCTCGTGTCGATTTACTTTCTGCCGGTGATTTTGTCGGTCGTCATTATCGGGCAGCTCTGGAAAACCGTCTACAACCCGGCTTCGATGGGCGGGATGATCAACGGGCTGCTGACCGCAATGGGCCTGACCGAATGGACGCACAGCTGGCTGACCGAGCCGGACATCGCCATGTTCTGCCTGTATATCGTGTCCCTGTGGCAGTATTTCGGCTATCACCTGCTCATCCAGTTCACCGGGGTGCAGAACATCCCGGCCGAGATCTATGAGGCGGCCCGCATCGACGGCGCGGAAGGTTTCACGGCTGACCGCTACATCACGTTCCCGATGATCGTGCCCATTCTGAAAATCTCGCTCGTGCTTGCTTTTATCGGCTCCCTGCAGGCGTTCGATCTCGTGATGGTCATGACGGGCGGAGGACCCGCACACTCGACGGATGTGATCTCGACGCATATGTACAACATGTCGTTCCTGTCCCAGAAATACGGGTACGGCAGCGCGATTGCCACGTTCCTCGTCATCCTGTGCCTGGCGTTTACGGTGCTGATTAATGTGGTTTTCAAACGTCTGGAAAATAAGGTAAGCTAGGAGGAGGATACCCATGAAACCCGTTAAAAAAGGAATCGTCTACGCGCTATTCGCGATTCTGATCGTCACCCAGATGTATCCTCTTCTCTGGCTGCTTACGTACTCCCTGAAAACCAACGAAGAGATTCTCGGCAGCAGCTTTTTCTCCCTGCCCGCATCCCCGAGATGGGGCAACTACAAAGAAGCCTACGAGGCGGGGCATTACTTGCAGTATTTGTTCAACAGCGTGTTCGTCACCGTTATTACGATGGTCTGCGTCATACTGCTTAGCTCCATGGCGGCTTACGCCATCTCGCGCTTCCGCTGGAAGCTGGCCCCCGTGGTCATGCTCGTTTTCCTGATCGGGCTCATGATTCCGCTGCAGGCTACGCTGCTGCCCCTGATGATTATTTTCAAAAATATGAGCATACTCAACACGCACTTGTCCTTGATTCTGCCTTACATCGCGTTCCAGACGCCGGTCGCCGTCTTTATCCTGAGCGGTTTTATGAAAACGGTTCCGCACGAAATCGAAGAGTCCGCTTATATGGACGGGGCGAGCGTGTACCGCATTTTCCGCAGCATCATCCTCCCGATTTCCGTTCCGCCGGTCATGACGGTCTGCATCTTGACGTTCATCAATATCTGGAACGAATATATCCTGGCGGCGACGTTCATTTCTTCGGAGAAGCTGAAGACGCTTCCGTTCGGGGTGTACACTTTTGTGAGCCAGTATTCCGTCAATTACGGCAACATCGGGGCTTTTCTCGTCATGGGGGCGGTGCCTGTCATTCTCCTGTATTTCATTCTTTCGGAAAAAATCACGAAGGGCATGGTTGCCGGGGCGGTAAAAGGGTAGGCGCCGCACGGAGGGCATGGAGAACCGGGCGAAACAACGAAAGGGGATAAATCCTTGAGACGCGGCTTCCAATCCATCCACCACCGGTTGTTTTTTCTGTTCCTGTTCTGCATGTCCGGCATCCTGATTGTCATCTCCCTGCTGTTCTACAGCCGCACGACGGAACAGTTCCAGACGAAAATCAGCGACCTTTCCCGGAAAAACGTCTCGCAGACCGTCGATCTCTTCGACCTGCTGCTCAAAGGCTACGACAGCTTGTCCAAAACGATCGGCAACAATTTCGATCTCGTCCGTCTGCTGACGGAATCGCCGCAAGAGCCCGCGCTCGATTATATTAACACTCGCTCCGTCACTAATATGATCGGGGCGATTTTCTACTCCCGGGAAGATCTGATCGGCATTCACGTCATCATGGATAAGGGAAAGATCTACAACTACGGCAACTACATGAACGTGGTCGATCCCGAATACCGCAGTTCCGGCTGGTACCGGGACGTCCGTCAATCTTCGGGCAAAATGGTCTGGCTCGGCGTGTTTCCGCACTCCCTGATCGACCAGAACGAGAAGCGGACCGTGTTTGCCTTCGGCCGCCAGATTTACGATCTTAACGAGCATAAGCCGATCGGGATCGTGCTTTACGAAGCGAATCCGCAGGCGATTCTGTCCGCGTTGAATAATTTGAAACTCAGCGAACACAGCGAGGTGTACCTCGTCTCGGATAAAGGGCGCTTCGTGTCTTCCACCGCTTCGGCCGGAGCGCTGCCTTCCCTCCGGGATATCCCGCTGCCGGACGATTCCCGGGAAATGACCGTCGATCAGAAGAACGGACGGCTGGCGGTAGCTTCCAAGCTGCCTTTTGCCGACTGGCTGGTGGTCAGCCTGACGCCTTACAAAGATCTGAACGTCGAGCTTGTGCAGATGCAGCGTTATATTATCCTGATCGGAACGATTCTCGTTCTCGTCTCGGCATTTATTGCCTCCATCGTATCCAAGCGGATTTCGATGCCGCTCGTCCGGCTTATCCGGCAGATGAAGCAGGTGGAGCAGGGCAATTTCAAAGGAATCGTGAGTGTGACTTCTTACCGGGAGATCAACATTCTGGTCGGATCGTTCAATCATATGGTGAACCGGATCGAAGAGCTTATCGAACGGGTGAAGATTTCATCGGTCAGCGAAAAGAACGCGGAGCTTCATGCGCTTCAGTCCCAGGTCAATCCCCACTTTCTTTACAATACGCTGGACATGATTTATTGGATGCTGGACGAGAAAGGCAACGACAAGCTGGGCGAAGTCGTGCTTTCGCTCTCCCACATGTTCCGCTACAGCAGCCAGTGGGAAGAAGGCGCTGAGGTTACGCTGCGCGAGGAATTCGGGCAGATTCATCACTATCTGACCATCATTCTCGTCCGGCTCGAAGGACGCCTGGACGTGGAACTGAAGACGGATGAGCGGTACATGGACATCCGTATCCCGAAGATGACGCTCCAGCCCATCATCGAGAATGCCGTAAAGCACGGTCTGGAGCCGCTCGACCGCCCGGGGATGCTCACCATCTCTACCTTCGCGGACGGCGGGGAGCTGGCGATCCGGATCGGGGACAACGGCGTCGGCATCGGTGAAGAGAAGCTGCGCCGGCTGCGCGAATCGCTTTACGGCGAATGCGCCGCCGGCGGCAGGCGGAGCGGTGGAGGCGCACCGGATAGCAGGGGGAGCGACGGGGGCGCCACTGGCGCTGCAGAGAGCCCGGATGGTCCGGGCGAAGGCAGCGGTGTACCGGCAGCGGACTCGACCGCCGCGTCCGCCGGAGCATCCGCCCCTACTGATACCGGTGCCGGTTCAGTCTCCAGCACTGTAGCTGTCGCTGGAACCACGCGTGCTCCGGCATACGCCGGTCTCCCGGCTCCCGTGGCTGGCCTGTGGCTTTCTTCGGGGCAGGATGCAGGAAGCAGAGAGAAAGACGCACCATCCCAGGGCGGCATCGGGCTGCAAAATCTGCACCGGCGCGTGCAGCACATGTACGGCGGAGCATACGGCGTCACCGTCGAAAGTTCAGCGGGCGAGGGAACGACCGTCATCGTGCGGGTTCCGCTTCCGAAGGAGGAGAAAAACGTATGAACATTCTGGTTGCCGACGACGAGAGCGTTATCCGGGAAGGGGTCAAGCGCACGATCGAGAACGCCTGCCCCGGGTACGGCGTTTATGTGGCGGCTTCGACCGAGGAAGCGGTCAAAATCCTCGGCGAACGGCACGTGGATATCGTGCTCACCGACATTATTATGCCGGGCATGACCGGTCTTGAATTTATGCGCATTTCGAAGCGGAAGCATCCGGCGATCAAATGGGTCGTCATTTCGGCGCATTCCGAGTTCGCTTACGCGCAGGAGGCGGTCCGGCTCGGCGCCCGCGACTATCTGCTGAAACCGATCGGCAAGTCCAAGCTGATCGAGCTGATCGAGAGTCTTACCGCCGAGATCAATCGCGAGAACCTCCAAAGCAAGGAGAGCGTGAGGCTGAAGTCGAGTCTGAAATATTTGCGGGAGGCCGTTTTTCTCCGGCTGGCGGCGGGACTGGATACCGGCAACCTCGATATTCAGTCATTCGTGGAGGACTTCCCGGATTATTACCTCGTGTTCGTGCAGATGGATGCCGGAAACAAGAGCGTTCATCTGGAGCATTTTATTGTGGAAAATGTCCTCTCCGAGATGATCGAGACGCATGGCCAGGGCTTTGTCGTCAGCTACGACCGCCAGAGTCTGCTGGGCCTTGCGGCACTCAGCGAAGGAACCCGGATCGATACCCTGCTGGACGCGCTGAAAGGTCACCTCAAGCACTATTTGAAGGTGCCTTTCCAGATTTTGAACTCGGGACTCCATCATGATTTTAAAAGCGTGCCGCAAATTGTCACCCGGCTGAGACAGGCTTCGGCAACGGTCGAATACGACAGTATCAAAATGAGCGGTGACAAATCCATCGAGGTGGCGCTGCAATACATCAAGGCTCATTATTCCGGAGACTTGTCTCTGGAGAAGATGGCCTCCGTCGTCTTCCTGAATCCGGTCTATTTCAGCCAGCTGTTCAAGCAGAAGACCGGCCAGGGCTACAAAGAATATGTAACGGGGCTGCGGCTGGATCAGGCCAAACAGCTTTTATGCAACCCCCGGCTGAAATTGGCGGAAGTCGCCGAGCGGGTGGGCTACCAGGATGTGCGGCATTTTACGCAGGTGTTCCGCAAGAAATTTATGCAGACGCCCACGGAATACCGGCAGGAGCATAATGTGACGGTGATATGAGGCAGGATTCACGGAGAAACGGAAGCATGACTCATAACGGCCCGTTTTTTCGGCAAATATCGATCCGACCGGGTACGGTCTGGAGATACGGCCCTTCATTCTTTCGGAAAATAATGAGCCGCACATTCGTTGTCGTATGAACGGGCAGCCGAAACGGATTATCGGAATGCCGCCCATTTAAAAAGGTACATTACCCTCCGTGAAGGGAATGTACCTTTTTGCAACCGTTCTTTATATATAGAGCCGTTTGGAATTGCGGGTTATTGGCACGGACGTTTTATTTAGCCGGAGATTAATAATCGAAGCGGCTTGTAATGTAAGCCGAAACATGCCACTGCTGGGACGTGTCGTAGAACTTGAAATAGCTTCCGACCGGCTGGCTCAACCCGTAAGCGGTTCCGGCAACGGTGGTGACCAGGATGTTGTTTTTGTAGATATCGAATTTGCCTGTAATCTCATCGTTTGTGCTAGAGCTGAACGACACGAGCCGGAACTCATATTGGCTGCCGTTTGCCTGCACGATCGCGTTGAAGAAACCGCTGTCACCCGAAGACAGGGGCTGATTCGTCCAACTGACGATAACATTGCCCGCCTTGGCTTTGTAAACGGTACCGTTGTCTATGACCTGAATAGGTTTCGTAGACCAGACACTGTGAACACTCGTTACCTGTGCTGCGGCCGCTCCGCTGATCATCAGCGTTAACGATAGCAAAGCCGCCGTTATGAAGCCAAGCACCCATTTTTTTACTCTCATCAATTCATCTCCTCTAATTTTGATAGGGTATAAATTACGGTTGCGTTTACACTATATGGGAATAGGGACGACTGTATTCTATCAATTAGAGAATGAATTTATGGAGTTTATTTCCCGGATGGTTACCGGGTCGCAGGCTTAGTACGGGTACCCGGACTGTAAAAAAGGTATATCCCCGCAAAGGGGATATACCTTGTCTTGCACAGGGCGGGAGCGATATTATCCAACGCCTCTGTGAAACCTGCCCGAAGGGATTAATTTATGGGAAAGATTGCGGAACGAACGGAATTGAAAGCAGCCAGGTTAGTTCATGCTGATGTTGACGGTCTCTTCACCCGCGTTGACATAGTTCACGCTGACTTGGGTGGAGTTCGGATAAGTGCAGTAGCCGCCCGTATCTGCCGCCAGCCATTGGTGATTACTGGTCGAGCTTGTGCCGATCATGGAATTGGTCCATTTGACGTTTTTCAGATAAGTGCCGGTGCTGTAAGGCTTAGGGGCGTTGCTCGCAATGGCCGTGATCCGTTTGATCTCGTTGCCGGCTCCGCTTTTTTTCCAGCCCGACGCATTGGTTACAACGGTATAGTTGTCCGCCGTATTCGTGTCATACCGGATGCCTGCGGCATATAGAGCGACTTGTCCGTCTGCCGGTACGTAGAATTTGAACGTAAGATTTTGCCCGGCCTTGAAGCGGAAGGAAGTGTTATGGTAGTAGACGCCGCCCGTAAAGATCGAGTGGGCCCAGTTGTTGTACGTTTTGCTGTACTGGAATCCGGCATCGACTTCGGAGGCTCCGTTGCTGGCATGTCCGCCCGTATAAATGTAAGGAGTATCGTTGGAAGTAGCGTTGTTTACGTAAACTTCATTGTTGGCGCTGGAAGGCAGGTATACGTTACCGGACCACCAGGAGAAACCGGGATTCGAGAATACGCGGCGGTAAGGACCTCCCGCTTCTCCACAGGCATAACCGGCCATCGGGGTAACGGAAGCGTTCTTGTTCAGTGCCGGCGAGTCGGTGCTTTTCGGCAGGGTGAAGGTTTCGTTGCTGCTGACGGCTACAGTGTTCTCTTCCGATACGTCGGCTTTGCCGAAGACATTTTTCAACTCTGTCTTGTTGGCATGAATTTGCCCGTTGTCGTCGATATAAATGACATTTTCACGCTCTTCTTTGGGAAGATTTTTCATGACGTCGATCATGATCTGACGTTCCTGGCCGGTAATTCCGGCGGCGACTTCTTTCTCCAGCTCCCGTTGGTTATTGGACGAAGCGGACACAGGGGCGAGAGAGACTACAAGGGACAGCAGAGTGAGACTGGAAGCGAGAGCGGTCTTCATTTTCTTCAAACGGCACACATCCTTTATAGTTTTTTTGGTTCTTACAAAAAAAGCTTAACACTTCTTGAAAAAATGTAAATAATTTCATCTATTTAATTAAAAAGTTATAATGAAGTTACCAGAAAATGTAATGAAATTACCAGATAATTAGGCGGCTGTCTTTCCTTTCCGACCTGATGACCATGCAAAAAAGCCGCAAGCGGGGGAATCCGTTTGCGGCTTCTGCTTATGCGGAGCTATCCGTCCGGATGCTGCCGGCTTTGTTTCCTAAGCTCGGAAGGCGTAAGCCCGTACGTCTTTTTGAACGTTTTGCTGAAATGGGAGTAATCGGAGAAGCCGACCTGATAGGCGGCGTCCGTCGTCGGACAATCCGTGTGCTCCAGAAGGTCTCTGGCTTTGTCCATCCGCAGCCGGATAAGGTACTTCACGAAGTTCACGTTCGTCTCCTCCTTGAACATGCGGCTCAGATACGCGTCGGACATGCCGATGGCCTCCGCTACCACGCTCAGCGAGAGATCTTCGCGGGCATAGTGCTCCCGCATGTACTGCATCGCCCTGTGGATGTTCTGCCGGGACCCGAGGTTGCGGGTTCCTTTGATTTCGCGGATCATGGCGCTCAAGGTCTCGCGCAGAGCCTCTCCGAGCTCCGCCGAACGGCCCGGCCATTCGCGGTCTGCGTAGGGACGGGCAAACCGGAAATCCCGTTTGCCCAGCTCCGTCTCCAGCATGCCCGTGAAATGGTGGGCAAACTGCGGAGGGCTAAGCTCGGCGGGGCCCGAGCTCATGTAATGCCGGAGCGCTTCTCCGGCCAGAAGCTGGGCTTTGTCCTCGCAGGCGGCCCAGAGCTGCTCGATCAGCTCCCCGGTCAGCTCCTGAAGCGTCAGCAGCCATTCATGCTGCCGGGACAGCTTCGTCTCGCTGCTGGCGAGCTGGTCGTACACCCGCCCGAGGGCTTCGCGGAACTGGTCGGGATCGACGGGCTTCAGCAGAAAATCCGAGACGCCGAAGCGGATCGCCTGCTGGGCATACTCGAAATCGCTGTAGCCCGACAAAATAATGAACTGGGTCCGTTCATTCCGCTTTTTAGCCGCTTCGATGAAGGAGAGCCCGTCCAGCTCCGGCATGCGGATATCCGTCAGGACGATGTCCGGGGAACAGCTCCCGAGCACCCGGAGCGCTTCCTCTCCGTCTTCCGCTTCGCCCGCGATGACAATGTCCAGTCCGGACGTTTCCACCATTTTACGGACACTCAGATGGATCATATATTCGTCGTCGACAATCATCATCCGGTACATGGCAAGACCTCCTCGTTATTTCGTATAGGGCAGACGAATCTCGAAGCAAGTTCCCTCGCCGGGCGCGGAAGAGAGGAGGAAGACTCCGTATTCCTCCCCGAACGTCAGCCGGATGCGCTGGTGCACATTGAGCAGGCCGATGCCCCCCTGACGGCCGCCGCCGTCCGGCAGCGTCTCGGCTGAATCCGGCCACTCCTTGCCGGCGGCACGCTTCTGCGGAAGCCTGGGACCGTCCGGGGGAGCGGCCGCCGATGTCCGGCCGGTCGAAGCGCCACCGTCCGGTAGCGGCCTGTTGGCGGCAGCGGCATCCGCCGTTCTGCCACCGGAGGCGGATGCCGCTTCCCGGGCCGCTTCCGGCAGATCCGCGGCAGCCTCGGAGGCACGTCCGGCCGCGGCCGGCGGAGCTTCGCGCGGATCTGCCGGGGAAGAGGCGTCCGGCCCCGGTTCCGCCGGACCATCACCGGTGCTGCCGGCAAGCAGCGAGACGAGCCTCCCGGCCGTCTCCGCGCTCATCCCCAGGCCGCGGTCGGATATTTCGACGGCGTAGTACGTGTCGCGGGGCTTGCCGATAATGCCGATATACGCGGGCTTTTTGTCGCGGTACCCGTGGATGAACGCGTTCTCCACCAGGGGCTGCAGCGTCAGCCGGACTGTCGTGACGGTGTTGAGCCACGGTTCCCCGACGTCAATCTCCACTTTAAGATTGCGGAAGCGGGAAGTCTGGATCTCCAGGTAGGAGCGGATATGCGCCGTTTCCTCCTCGAGCGACACGAGCGGTCCGGCGCTTCCCGTGTTGTAGCGGAAAATATGCGCCAGGGCCGCCGTCATTTTGCTGATGCTGCGGTTATTTTCGAGGATGGCATGAGAATTGATAATTTCCAGCGAATTATACAGAAAGTGGGGATTAATATGCGCCTGCATGGATTGCAGGGCCGATTCCTTCTGCTTGATAATGAGTTCCTGCTCTTTCAGCTTGGAAGAATGAACCTCCCTCACAAGCCGGTTCAATTCACTGACCATTTTGGAAAAGCTTCGGAACACAAGCCCGATTTCATCGTTACGCTCCCGCGTCGAGGTGATCCGGACGTTAAAGTCGCCGTTTTCGACTTTTGCCATCAATTTTTGCAGATAGGTCAAAGAACGCGTGATGGAGAGCGAATAGCCGCCCACGATTGAAAGCGCGATCATAAACAGCAGCAGTGCGGCGCCAAGCGAGATGTTTCTCAGACGGATCAGGTTTCCGATAATCGTCTCCATCGGAATGTTGGCTCCGACGATCCAATCGGTGACCCGGGACGTTTCATAAATGACAATTTCTTCTCCCTGAGGCGTATCCGTCCGGAAGGAATCCGGCTGCTCTCCCCGGAACCGGGTCAACTGCTCACCGGGAAGGTGGGTGCCGACTTTCCAGGCGTCGGGATGGTAGACAAGCTCTCCGGCTGCCGAGGAGATCCAGGCGCTGAAGCTTCCCTGCGAAACATCTTTGCATATATTTTCAATCTGCTGCAGGTTAAGGTCGACGATGAGAAGTCCCTCGTACAGATAGGTCGAGCTGCTGTGCAGCTTGCGCGCGACGGTCAGAACGGGGCTGGAGCCGATCCGGTTTAAACCGAGCACTTCGAAATTGCCGAGAGTGTCCAGTCTTTTCAGCAGGTCCGCGTTGCGGCTGCGGATCGTGTTCATATCGAGAATTTCTTTCGCCTCGCTGAAATCGTTGATCTGCAGGCTGTTTTTGCCCACCAGGGAAATGCCGACAATATCGGAGCGCCCGTAGATCATCTGCGCGAACAGATCGTTTTCGACTTTTTCCGTCAACTGGTAGTAAGGATAGGCGGAGGGCAGCCCGGGCGCCAGAAACTGCTGGGTCAAGGCACTGGTTACGATGGGATACGTGGAGTTTTCCAGATTGGTAATGTATAAGTCCAGGTTTTTGCCGGTTTGTTCGATAAAACGCCGGTTCGTTTCAATGGCCGACTGCTCGATTGTGCGGGTGGAGGATTCGTACCAGAGCCACCCCATTATGAGGACGGGCAGAGCGATGAAGAAAATGATCAGAATAAACAGCCGCCGGTGGATCGATACGATTTTGCGTTGGGAATTCCGGGTCTTCATCGTCACACCCCCTCTTCCGTTCTTCATAGTCCGGGTTAAAAATAGTGTAGCAAAAAAACACCAATTGTAAATAAAAAACCATGCGGCGCCGCTTTTTCATCCCGTATACTACAGCTACACATTGAAAACGCTTTATTTTTATCGATCCGTTAAAAATTGCCCTGGCTAGGCGAAAAAAGCGTTTATGCCCGCCGGGGCCGCAACATGAACTTGAATCCGACAAGGAGGATGATTCCGTGACATCCGTATGGAACGGCTGGAAAAAAGGCTCTCTTTTGGCACTGGTTCTTCTGCTTGGTGTTATGACGTTTCCGGTATCCAGGAGCAATGCGGCTTCCCTGCTGACGATCGATTCCCACAGGGACGGTGGCCGTCTGGAAGTGGGTACGGTCAGGATCGGCGGTTCTTATGCGGGAGCTTACGAGGTCGAGCTGGTAATCAACGGTCAAAAAGCGGCGGATGCGCACATGGACGACCCCAACGGGGATGATGCGGGTACCTGGTATTATGACCTGGATACTACCGCATACGACGGGGAAGTCGAGCTGATCGCCAGGGCGAAGGATACGGCGACCCGGTATAACGCCTGGTCGGCCTACACCCGTCTGACGGTGGATAATCCGGCCGCGGGCGTGCCGCAGGTAACGATCGCGAGTCCCGCGGACCGTGACAAGGTAAGCGGCACTGCCGACGTAACGGTGAACGTTTACGGCGCGAATCCGGTTAAATCCGTGGAGGTGCGCATAAACGGCGGGAACTGGAAGCGGGCCGAGAAGAAAGGAAGCGGCTATCTCTACAAATGGGATACGAAGAAAACGGGAAGCCGCACGAACAGCATCGAGGCCCGGGCGACCGACGTGCGTGGCCATACGGGCCGGAGCCTGACGACGTACGTCCGCACAGGCGGAGGGCCGGAGCCGAAACCCGTCACCGTGCTGCCCCGCCAGGACCGCTCCATGTGGATCTGGGAGAACGCGTCCTACAATCTCATCCAGACGCCGGGTTCCCGGCAAGTACTCGATGCGATGGCGAAGGATACGAAGACGTTCGGCCAGGACCCCGTTACGACGCTGTATCTCGGGGTCGACAAATTAGGGGGCACCGACATGCTGGAGGATGAAAGGCCCAAGGTGCGGGATTTCGTACGATGGGCTCATGCCGAAGGATACCGCGTGCAGGCGCTGATAGCGGGAGGAACGGTTCCGCCGTACTTCGGAACTTATCCGCGATACAGGGAAGCGGCGCTGCGGGAATTCGAAAAGGTGCTGAACTACAACCTGGCTTCCGAAGCTGCGGAGCGGTTTGACGGAGTGAATGTGGACACGGAGCCGTATTCGCTGCCGGATTTTAAAACGAGCTACCCGGACGTTCAGATTCAATACCTCGATATGCTCGCCGCACTGATGGAGCGCAAAGACGCGTCGGGCTTGTTCCTGCCGGTCGGACCCGCCATCCCGAGATGGTACGATTCGTCCGACACGGCAAAAAGCATTACGTGGAACGGCTCCACGAAATGGCTGTCCGAGCATATCCAGGACACGGCGGACTATATCGCCATCATGGATTACCGGGATCAGGCCGAGGGCGGTGCCGGCATCATCCAGCAGGCGCAGGGAGAGATCGACTACGCCAATAAAATCGGCAAGCCGAACTCTGTCATCCTCGGCGTAGAGACCAAAGACATCGCGGACGGAGGCGATCCGGAAACGATCTCCTTCAGCGAAGAAGGGCGCTCCTACATGGAGCGGGAGCTGGATAAAGTGTACGCCGCGTTCGGGGGGAACGCCGCATTCGGCGGAATCGCGCTGCATCACTACGATACGCTGCGCGCGCTGCCTTCCGCCTGGGGGCCCGGTGCCCGCTTCTGGCAGCCGCCGGCCGACAACCGGCCTCCTTCGGCCGTGAAAGGCAGGCCGCAAGCGGCCGCATTCGACTACCAGCGGATCGATCTGGCCTACGGCCGGGCTTCCGATAACATGGAAGTCGAGGGCTACAAGATCTACCGGAGCACCGTGCGGGGATTCAAGCCTTCGCGTGAGCTGCTGGCCGGTACGGCGCGCGGCCTCTCGTTCCAGGACGGCGGGCTTCTGCCGGACACGGTGTACTACTACCGTGTAGCGGCTTTCGATGCGGCGGGGAACGAAGGCCCGGCCTCGCCGGAAGTATCCGCGAAGACGGGCGTCACGGACCTGAAGCCGATGATCGTGGACGGCATGCAGGTGACGTATGACGGCACGAAAGCTTCCGTCCGGCTGAAAACGGCGGACATGCGGACGGGCGAACCCGTCGCGGCCGCGGTCCACGGGCGGTTCACCCGGATGGGCGGCAAGTACGTGGACGGCCGGTCCGCATCCGACGGGACGTTCACCGCGGCGTCCGAGTCCGTTCAAGCCGCGTCCGGCGAGATCGGCTTCGCCCCGCGGCGGATCATGGCGGCCGGCTACTACTGGGCGCATGCCTACGACAAGCCCCGGGAAGCTTCGGCCGTCTGGGGCGGCGCGGAGAAGTAGGGCGGGCAGTCCGGGCTTCCGGCGCTAAGCGGCGTGGGTGAATCCGGGAGCACGCTGCGGCACTGCGCGGCGGCCCGCCGGATACCGGAGGCCGGTTGAGCCGGCGAACCGCATCCGCGAGGGCAGCTGTTTCACGAACTTTCAGCAAGCGGAGGATGCACCGAACGATGCACCGAGTGATACACCGAACGATGCTCCACAGGGCGCGAATTGCTGGCGTCACATAACGGCGGTCAGCCGCCGAATGAGCAACTTTATTTTGAAAAGACAAGGGGCTGAACAGAGAGATGAGAAGAAAAACTTGGACGACCGTACTCCTGTCCGCACTGACACTGGCAGTTGTGGGAGCGGGCTGTTCGAAAGGAACGGCTGAAACGACGGGGACGGGCGCAGGTTCCAAAGACAACGGCGGCAAGCCGGTCGAGATCCTGCTCGGTTATTATTCCGACGGGAAATCGGATGCGAAGATGAAAGAGCTGATCGACAAGTTTATGAAGAAGCACCCGGACATCAAAGTAAATACCCAGAGCGCGCCTTACGGACAGTTTTATCAGAAGCTCGATACGCAGATCGCGGCCGGGCAGGCGCCGGACGTATGGCTCTCGGACGGAGTTTATGTCATGAAATATGCCGAACGGGGCGCGGTTAAGGACCTCACCGAATGGATCGGCAAGGATTTGAAGAAGGACGACTATTACGGGCTGGATTTCAACAAAGACGCCAAAGGAAAGTACTGGGCCGTACCCCAGGGCATTCAGGTGGGGGCGCTCTTCTATAACAAGGATTTGTTCGACAAAGCTGGGGTCGCTTATCCCAATGAGGACTGGACGTGGGAAGACCTGAAGAAAAATGCGGCGCTGCTCACGCTTGACGCCAAGGGCAAGAAGGCGGACGAATCTGGCTTCGATCCGAAGAACGTCAACCAGTTCGGACTGACCTTCTTCAGCATTACGGAAGGCTGGTTCTCCGTGATGAAATCATACGGGGGCGGCGTCCTGGACGATACGGTCCAGAAGTCGGTCATTAACACTCCGCAGAATAAGCAGGCGTTCGAGTGGATGGTGGACGGCATGAAGAGGGGCATTATCACCGATCCCGTCGATCTGAAAAGCTTCCAGAGCTCTATGGCGGTATTCCCGAGCGGTTCCGCCGCGATGCGCATCGGCATCTACGCCCGCGTGCTGGCCGCCAACGAAGCGAAGCTGAACTACGATGTCACGCTGCTGCCCAAAGGACCCGACGGCAAGCGGGTATCGCCGGTTATCGCGAATTCCTGGGTCGTGAACCAGAAGTCGTCGGACGCCAAGGCGCAGGCGGCATGGGAATGGATCAAATACTGGGCGACGGAGGACGACGTCCAGAAGGAATGGGCGGCGCTCGGCGAAGCGATTCCGGTGAAGAAATCGGTCGCGAATTCCGACGTGTTCCTGAAAGCGGGCGAGAAGCCGGCTAACCGGAAGGCTTTCCTCGACAGCCTGGAATTTGCCAAAACGCTCGACAACAACGCCGTATGGGAAGAGTGGGTCGGCAAGTTTAACGAGAACGCCCAAAGGGCATTCCTTGGAGACGCTCCGATAGACGCCGCACTGGCGGATGCCGATAAGGCGGTGCAGAAGGTGCTGGATGATTTTTATAAGAAGTAAACCGCAATTTACGGAAGGGAGGATGGGCTTTCTATGAACGACACCGTAAGCGGCAAAGCCTATGCGAAAGCTCAAACCCCGGCAAAAAAGCTCAGACCGCTTGATCAGGAGGGGAAATGGGGACTGCTTCTCGTCTCCCCTTACCTGATTCACTTTATCATATTCGTGGCCGGGCCTCTTGTCGCTTCGCTCTATTTCAGCTTCTCGCAGTACGACATGATGAACCCGCCGAAATGGACGGGGCTGGACAATTACGGACGTCTGCTCGGGGACGAGCTTTTCTGGAAATCGCTGTGGAACACGCTGTATTTTGCGGTTCTGTTCGTTCCGGCCCAGACGATTCTGGCGCTGATTCTGGCCGTTGTGCTGAACCAGAAGCTGAAAGGGCTGAAGCTGTTCCGCATGGCCCATTTCATCCCGGTAATATCATCGTGGACGGTCATTTTGTACGTGTCGGACGCGATCTTTAATCCCCGTTTCGGCTTCGCCAACTCGATTCTGGCGTCGCTGGGGCTGGACCCGCAGCGCTGGCTGCAGGACGGGAAACTCGTGATCCCGCTGCTGGTTCTGATCGCCGTCTGGAAGGGGATCGGCTATATCATGGTGATTTATCTGGCGGGTCTTCAAAGCGTGCCCCAGGATTTGTACGAGGCCGCCGAAATAGACGGGGCGGGCACACTGCGCAAATTTCTGTCGATTACGTTTCCGCTCATATCCCCGACCACGTTCCTAGTCATCATTCTGAGCACGATCAGCACGTTCCAGGCTTTCGAGCAGGTGTATGTTCTGACAGGGGGCGGGGAAATGAGCTCCGCGGGCGGTCCGAACAACTCCAGCCTGGTTCTGATGCTGTACCTGTACCGCGAGGGCTTCACCTTCATGCGGATGGGCTATGCTTCGGCTATTGCCTGGGTACTGTTCATGATCCTGTTCACGCTAACCCTGATTCAGATGAAGGTGCAGAAGAAATGGGTCCACTACGATTGACCCTGTCTTGCGGAATGGACTTTAGTGCGGTTCCGCCGCCGGAAAGGAGACCCTAGTATGAAACATAAAAGACTGCCGACGATTCTCCGCTATACGGTCATTATCTTGTCGTCGCTGGTGATGCTCGTCCCGTTTGCGACGGCCCTGATGAATTCGCTCAAGACGTATAAGGAGTACACGTCCGTACCTCCGAAATGGATACCGGAAATTTTCCAGTGGTCGAATTACGCGGAGGTGCTGAAGCTCGGCAATATAGGCGGGTACACGCTGAACAGCTTTACCGTTGCCCTGCTTTCCGTAGTAGGGGCGCTGCTTTCGTGCTCCATGGTCGGCTACGCGTTCGCCAGACTCCGGTTTCCGATGAAGAACGCCCTGTTCGTCATGGTGCTCGGAACGATGATGATCCCGCCGGTCGTCATCATCATCCCTCATTTTATTATTTTCAATAAGCTGCAGATGCTCGATACGCTTACGCCGCTCTGGGTAATCGAGTGGCTCGCGCAGCCGTTCGGTATTTTCCTGATGAGGCAGGCGTTCATGAACATTCCGAAGGAGTACGAGGAATCCGCGAAGCTGGAGGGCTGCAACCCGATCCAGGTGTATTGGCGGATCTTCATGCCGATGGCGCGACCGACCTTGGCTACGCTGGCGATCTTTACGTTTATGGGCAAATGGAACGAAATTTTGACGCCGGTCATTTATTTGACCTCGAACGATAAGTTTACGCTTCCGATCGGAATTCTTTCGCTGGGCGGCCAGTGGTTCGGGAACGAACAGCTCATGGTTGCGGCCGCTCTGCTGAGTCTGGTGCCGATTCTGATCGTATTCCTGTTCGCGGAAAAATATTTCGTGCAGAACCACAGTGCCTCGGGCATTAAATGAAAGGAGACGGCTCTCTTATGAAAATCGCGGCATTCAGCGGCGCTCTCATGGAGTACAGCATTCAGGAAGCGATGAAAATCACGGCGGATCTCGGTTTCGACGGGATTGAAATCGCGTGCCGGGAGCCCCATTTATCGCCCCAGACGTCAATTCCGAGGGTGAAGGAGATCCGCAGGCTCGCCGATGAGCATGTACTGGACATCCCGGTGCTGGGCGGTTACATGGGGCGGTTCTCCGAATCGGGCGATTCCGAATGCGCAGCCGCTTACGACGAGTTTCTCGCCCTGCTGGAGCGGGCGGATTATCTGGAAACGGACATGATCCGGGTTTTTCCGGGAGGGCCCAACGCTTTCCTGGCTGCCGATTATCATTACGAGAAGGCGGCCCACTGGCTCAGAAAATGCGCGGAGGAGGCCCGCAGATACGAGAAGACGATCCTGCTGGAGATTCACAATGTGAGCCTGATCGAAACCGTGGAAAGCTCCCTCCGTCTGCTGGAGATGATCGGCGAAGACAATGTCGGGCTGATTCACGACGCGGGAAACATGTACATCAGCGACACCGATTTCGGCCGCGCTTCCGTGACGGGGCTGGGCAGCCGCCTGCAGCATGTCCATGTGAAGGACGAGAAAAGAATCCCCGCAGCGGGCGGGCCGGGAACGGGAACGTTCCGCAACGTCACCCGCCATGGGGAGGAGCATTTCCTCCAGTGCCGACTAGGCGAGGGGGAAGTGGATCACCGCGAGCTTTTCGAGGCGCTTGCGGAGACGGGTTACGGGGGCTGGGTGACGCTCGAATGCTTCGCCCCGTACCCACCTATCGAGCAGCTTGCCCATGACCGCGACGCGGTTCGGCAGCTGCTCCGGGAGGCGGCGGCATCGGCTGCGGTACGGACAACGACATCTGTACCGCGGAAACCGGTCGCAGCGTCGGCAGCGACAGCACCGGCGTCGACAGCAGCGCCTGCATCGGCCGCAGTGCCGGCATCGGAGGCACAGGCCTCCCCGGATGCATCGGCATCTCCAGCCTCTTCATCCGTGTCCGCTCCCGGCGGCAATTAGCTTATCATCGAAAGGGAAGTGACTTTCTTATGACAACACCGGTTACGGCGCAGCCAGTCCGGTTCGGCCTTATCGGCTGCGGCATCATCGCCGACATCCATGCCAAGGGAATCCGGGAGACGCCGGAAGCAGAATTGACCGCGGTGTACGACTTCGTGCCGGAGAACGCGGTCCGCTTCGGGCAGACCTACTCGGCGGCGGTCTACGGGAGCCTCGAAGAGATGCTCGCCCTCGACGATCTGGACGTGGTCTGCATCTGCACGCCGAGCGGGCTTCATGCCGGGCAGGCCGTGCAGGCCGCCAAAGCGGGCAAGCATGTTTTCGTCGAAAAGCCGATGGCCATTACCATGGCCGACTTCGACGAAATGGTCCGGGTCAGCCGCGAGAACGGCGTTCTCCTCTCGACGGTATTCCCCCGTCGGATGTCCCCGGCGGCCCGGTATGCCCGGGAGCTGATCCGGGAGGGACGGCTGGGCAAGCTCAGCCTCTGCTCGGGCTACGTGAACATTTACCGCAGCCAGGACTATTACGACAGCGCGGGCTGGCGCGGCACCTGGGCGATGGACGGGGGCGGGGCCATGATGAATCAGGGGATTCATACCGTAGACCTGCTCCAGTGGCTGGCGGGCCCCGTCGCTTCCCTGTACGGCAAAGCTAAGGCCGTCCTGAGGGATATCGAAGTGGAGGATACCGCGGTATCGGTGCTGCAGTTCGATAGCGGCGCTCTGGGCCTGCTTGAAATTACGACCACCGCGCACCTTGGGCCTGTGCACCGCGTCGAAATTCACGGGGAGAGGGGCTCCCTGGTGATTGAAGACGACGATATTGTGGCGCTTAAAATCGACGGTGAACCTGTGGAGCACCCGGAATTCGAACCGTTCAAGGTCATTCCCGACGGACACCGGATTCAGATCCGGGATATGGCTCTCGCAGTCCGGGAGGGCAGAGAGCCCCTTGTGCCGGGAACGGAGGGAAGGCATTCGCTGGAGCTCATACTGGGAACCTACGAATCCGCCCGGGCCGGCAGGGAAATCGCGTGCCAGGGCACTCCGGCCGGTTAAGCTTTTACTTGAAGTGACAGTCGTTTCTGCCGTTAACGGCGGGAAAAGACTTATAGAAGAGGATAGGAACAAACAGAAATTTTGTTTGTCCTATCTTTTTTTTGTGCGGAAATGACAAGAAGGTTATATAAAAATAGAAGAATCGGATTTTATGCAATCAAAAGCCTGACAGCAGCCATACACACTATTCCAACTATAACCGTAACGGATAAACTCTTCGTCCATACGGCCGCAGCAAGAGTCGGTACGATGGCCGTGAGAACGCTCCAGTCAATGGCCAGTAAGGATTCATCTTCCTTAATGAAACTCTCGACGATAAGTGCGGTAAAAATACAAACGGGAACATACGAAAGCCATTTGACTGCAACCTTCGGAAGTTTAATATTTCTTATCACGATAAACGGGATAATTCTTGGAAGGAAGGTTACGGCGGTACACCCTAAAATGATCCATAAAAAGGAGATCTGAATACTCATTTGTCTTTTACCACCCCGATAGTTGCAGCAATAATCGTTGATAAAATGATGGCTACATATGAAGGAACAAACATACACAGCACCAGCATCAATATAACGACATAAATAATTAAGGTTAAATAAAACTTCAACTTTCCATTGTTAACGGTTTGTAATTGCAGCACAAGCAGCGCCAAAAACATAGCGGTCAAAGAAAAATCCAAACCGAATACTTCGGGATTTGAAATCCATTTGCCGAAGAAAGCCCCCGACATACAAGATAAAACCCAGAAGATATACGCGGTTACATTCAGTCCATTCATCCATTGGACATTTATCGGTTCTCTTTTGGCAATCTTGTTCATGGCTACACCGAACGATTCATCCGTTACGAACGCTCCAACCCCGATATTTTTTAATAAAGAATATTTCGCAAAGCGGGGAGCCAATGCCATACTCAATAAAAAATTCCGTAGATTCACAACGAAAGTTGTAAATATAATGACTGAGAAAGGACTTCCCGAAACGAGTAAGGCACAAATAATAAATTGAGACGCTCCGGCGTAAACCAATGCCGATAAAAGGGTAACTTCTACTATACTTAGATTGGATGATACCCCGACAATGCCCATGGCAATTCCGATGCTGATATAGCCGAATAAAGTCGGAATGCAATCTTTTACGCCTTGGGAGAAGGTAGTGAGATTTTCTTCGTTAGTCATTTCATGAGATAATTCAGACATCGTTTCCCCACCTTTTTGTATGTTATATTGTATATTTGTATGCTATATTAAACAAAAAAGAGAGTCAAGGAGATGTTTTATGGAGTTTATTCAAAAGGTTATCGCCGATAATCTTGCCCAGTTGAGAAAAAAAAGAGGATTGAGCTTAGACAGCGTGGCGGAATTAACGGGAGTCAGTAAAGCGATGCTGGCTCAAATTGAAAACGGAAAATCGAATCCGACTGTCACCACTCTCTGGAAAATCGCCAATGGGCTGCACGTATCTTTTTCCGTTTTTTTAAAGGAAACGGATAAGCCGCAAATCGAAAAAATAAACATCAACCAGCTGAACCCGTTGATCGATGATGACGGAAACTATCTCGTGTATTCTCTGTTCCCCTTTAATCCGGAAAAGAAGTTTGAAGTTTTCACTGTAGACCTGAAACCCGGTTTTAGTCATGTGTCCGAAAAGCATCTAGGCGAGGAATATGTACTTATACAACGAGGCGTACTTACACTCGATATTCAGGGTGAGAAATTTGAATTAACCCCCGACGAAACGATTAAATTTAACGCGAATACCGAACATATTTATATTAATTCTACGGATGAACTGGTTAGATTTTATATCATTATCTCTTATCCCGATTAATAGCCTGGCACGAGTTCTTCATATAGCCCTTTATTAAAAAGCCAATTCATAATAAGCTACATAGGAATGGAAAATATCAACAACGGGTGAAGACACCGGGAAGGGAGAGACCGGGTTATGGAAGTACAGCCGCTGCTGCAAGTCGAGAAACTGGCTATGAAAAAAATGAAAATTTATAAGCAGAGCAAGCTCCGCTATTTATCCCGCTCCGCGCTGGCGAGCATGTTTATCGGATTCGGGGTGATCGTCGCGTTCAAGACGGGAAGCTTCTTCTATTTGGAGCATTCCCCGTTCACGTATCCGATGGCCGCGATCACTTTCGGAGCCGCGATCATTCTGATCTCGTACGGCGGCGGGGATCTTTTTACGGGAAATACGTTTTATTATACGTTTGCCGCATTGAGGCGGAAGCTCCGCTGGCCTGAGGTGATCCGGTTATGGCTGACAAGCTACGGGGGCAATATTCTCGGAGCCGTGGCGTTCGCGCTGCTCATTCTGGCGACGGGGCTTTTCAGGGAGCACGACGTGAACGGATTTCTGCTCAGCGTAGCGGAAAAAAAGATGAACGCGCCTACGCTTGAGCTTTTTTTCAGGGCGATTCTTTGTAACTGGCTTGTGTGTCTGGCTTTTTTTATTCCGATGTCGCTTAAAGGAGACGGGGCGAAGCTGTTCGCGATGATGCTTTTTGTCTTCTGCTTTTTCATTTCCGGTTACGAGCACAGCATTGCCAATATGTGTACATTCGCGATTGCGCTGGTGGTCGAGCATCCGGATACGATTTCCTGGAGCGGGGTTCTCCATAATCTGATTCCGGTGACGTTCGGCAACCTTATCGGAGGCGGTATTCTGATGGCGGTTATGTATCACTACGTGAACAAACCGTTCATGGACGAGCACGAAGAAGCTTAACCGCGAACAGCAGAGCATGAAGCTTTACGGAAGCGCAGTGGAGCTGGGAGCAGCGCGCCGTCGCTTGCGCTTCTTCAGGGGCGCTCGGGCGGACGCCGCATTGCAAGCCCGGAACGCGAATGTCCGGGGTTCTGCGCAGCCGCTCTCTCAAAAAGGCTCACCCCGATTGGCGGGCGTGAGCCTTTTTGTGCGGCAGCCCCGGCCCGGCAGCCCCGGCCCGGCAGCCCCGTCCCGGCAGCCCCGTCCCGGCAGCCCCGTCCCGGCAGCCCCGTCCCGGCAGCGCCGGGACAGCGTGCCCGCGGGCACAAAAAAACCTCCTTAACCGCGTAAACGGTTAAGGAGGTTTATGAACTGGGCCGATACTCCCCGCCGGGAAATATCAGCCCGAAGAGCCGTGCGGGCGCGTTACTGCGCGGTGTATCCGCCGTCCACGAGCAGCGTCGTGCCGGTCACGAAGGAAGCGTCGTCGCTGGCGAGGAACAGCACCGCTTTCGCGACCTCTTCCGGCTTGCCGAGGCGTCCCATCGGATGCAGAGCCGTCAGGTGATCCGTGATGGCCTGGGTGCGTCCGGCGATCAGCGGCGTATCGATATAGCCGGGGCATACGGCGTTCACGCGAATGCCGTGCTGCGCATAGTCGATGCCCAGCGTCTGCGTGAGGAGCTTCACGCCGCCTTTCGCGGAAGCGTACGCGGTAACGCCGGCTTTGCCGACGTGGCTGTGAATGGAGCCGCAGTTGACGATCGCGCCTCCGGTGCCTTGGGCGAGCATCTGCTCCAGCGCGTATTTGTCGCTGAGGAAGACGCCCGACAGGTTGATGTCGATGGTCTTCTGCCAAGCTTCCCAGCTCAGCTTGTCGGCGGGGCCGTCCTTGGCAATGCCCGCATTGGCAAATAAAATATCCAGCTTGCCGTATTGCTTGACCGTTTCGGCAACCATATGTTTAACGTCGTCTTCTTTGGTGACGTCGGTTTTGATGAACAGGGCGTCGCGGCCCTCCGCTTTCAGCTCGTCGGCTACGGTCTGACCGCGGTCGGAAAAGTCCGCGATAACGACTTTTGCGCCTTCCTGCGCAAACAAGCGAACCGTCGCTTCCCCGATTCCGCTGGCGCCGCCGGTTACGATAGCTACTTTATCGGTAAATCTCATGAGGTATCTCTCCGTTTCTCAAGTAGGGTGAACGGTCGTTAAGGGCCGTGAAAATCCAAGAGGTCCTGCCACGCGGGCAAGTCCTCATCATCTTGCTTTTATTGTATCTCTTTTATTCCTATAGAACTATTTAAACTTAGTAAGCTATACTTAAGCCGTGCTTAAGGAAGGAGGCGGAATTTTGCATCTGGAGCAGCTGGAATATATCGTCGAAGTGGCGAAAACGGGTTCGATCACAAGCGCCGCGCGCAATCTGCACGTCTCCTTGTCCGCGGTCAGCCAGTCCATTACTCACCTGGAAGGCGAGCTCGGAGTCGTTCTGTTCGCGCGCTCGCGGATGGGCGCGGTTCCGACGGCCGAAGGCCGGGTCATCGTCCGCAAAGCGTTCGAAGTGCTGAGCAAGCTCGACGAGCTTAAAGAAGCCGCGCGGGGCTGGGGCGAAACGCTGAGCGGTGAGCTTCGGATGGGAACCATTCCGGGGCCGATGTCTCTTCTGGTCGATGCCGTCGCGGGGTTCAAGAAAGACTATCCGCTGGTGCGGATGGAGATCGCGGAGAAAGGCTCGCAGGAAATTCTCGATGATATCCGCCACAACCGGCTGGACATCGGCTTTATCATTTTGTTCGAAAGTCTGCTCAAAAAGAGCGAGGGTCTGGCCTTCGAGCGGCTGCTGGAAGGAAAGATGGTCGTCGGCATGAGCGTTAAATCTCCCTTGGCATACAGGGGAGCCGTTACGCCCGAGATGCTCCGCACCCAGCCCGTCGTGCTGTATAACGATGAGTATGTAAAATGGTTTATGAACCGGTTCGCCGCGGAGCACGGCGAGGTGGACATTTTATTCACGACGAACAACACGGACGCCATCCGCAAGGCGGTGGAAGAACAGAACGCGGTCACCGTGGGGATGGATTACTCCTTCCGGCGGGAATGGGCTCCTTTGTTCACGGAAGTCGACATGATGACGGCGGAGCTGGAATTCAAGGCAGGCCAGCCGGTTTATCTGGGCTGGGTGCGTTCGGAAGGGCGCCATTTCTCACGGGTTTCCAAGACGTTTGTGGAGCGGCTGAGAAGCGGTCTTGAGTAAAACCGGCTCGTCTTGTGTCCCGTCCCTGAGGACTCACGGCAGGATAGGGGAGGATACGGGAGGATGTTTCCGAACTTCCCCGCTCAGTACGGCTCTTCGGGGGTGAGTGCGGGTGAGCCTTCGTCAGGGGAGCTGAGTCCGTTTTCCAAAACCGGCTTCGTTCTATATACTTAGAAGGGTGTTTTACACACGAAATAAACGAACCGGGAGTTGACTTGGATTGACGTATGCGAAAATGTTGGGAAGACGCAGTGAGATTTTAAAGCGTACCATCGGAGACATGATTGCAAAAGACAATACGAAAGGTCTCGGTATGCAGGAAAGCAGCTTTCTGAGAACCATGATCAAAGAGCTGCATCAAAATGAATATGAACTTCAAAGAAACTCGTGAACCTTCCACAAATCCTTGCAAATGGCCAATAAAGGAGAGGAAGACACCAAGCCCGCTTCCGGGACTTGGTGTCTTTCGCTTGAGAGAGGAAATCGTCCGTCATGAATATGAAAATAATCGGTGTAGCGCTCTACATCATGCTCGTTTACGGAATTTCGAAGCACTACCCGGCTATGCACGGACTGTTTTTTCCGGCGCTGGGAGCTTTCAGCTTCCTGTTTATTTCCCGGCCCTTCAATGTGAAAGCAATGAGTTCCATTTCGGCGGGAGCGGTGCTGGCCTCGGTTATCGGCACCCTGATTTACCACCTCATTCCCGGCATCTTCGCGCTTTTCGTCAACACGCTGGTCATCATCTGGCTAAACAAGGTTAAATGGAACGCGCCTCCGATTCTCGCCGTCTCCCTGATCCCCTTTTTTACGGTGACTCCCCGCATCTGGGACGTACCGCTCGCCGTCGCCTTGTCTCTGGCAGGGCTGACGGTGACGCTGCTGGCTGCCGATTTTGTACATAAGCTGCTGATGGTGACCTTCCGGGGCGGAAGCAAGCTCGCGCCCGGTTCCGAAGAAGCCGCCGGGTAACATTGTGCCGGGAACAAGCGGGGAAATTGGTGGAAAAACGCCGGTTTCGGACACGTGCCACGAACGAGCTCCGGACGAGCCCCGACCCGCAAATCGAATAAGCAGGCGTTCTCTTCTTGGGCCGCCTGCAGGCAATAGAAAGACGCACGGCCTACCTGCCGGGCGTCTTTTCTGTGCGCTTTTACAGGGGCATCATCCGCCGTAAGCGGACATAAAATGTGAAAACGGTTTATTGGTACTGTTTTCGGAGAAAAAATTTAAAGTTCCCTATTTACAGAACTGAAAAATCCTCCTATAATGGCGATAAGATTAATCCCTACTTAACCAATGGGATATTAAGAAATTAGCATTCGGATGGGATACAGCCGAAAAACGGGGAGGAACTATATCATGAAAAAAAGAGCTTCATACGCTGTCAGTCTGATTTTGGCCGCTTCACTGGCCTTGTCGGCTTGCAGCAGCTCCGGGACACCGGGCGCATCGGAAGCGCCGAAAACAGACGATCAGGCCAAACAGCAGACGGGCGCGGATCAGTTCATTGCCGCTTCCGACAAATCCAAATCACCGGCAGCCGCAACGGCCAGGAAAGATACGGTCGTAGTTACACTTACGGAACCTGGCGGCGTGTTCAATCCATACTTCTATCACAACGGCTACGACGGCAACGTAACCTCCGTCATGTTCTCGCCGCTGGTCGACATCGACGAAACCGGCAAACCGATCCCGGCGCTGGCCGAGAAATGGGACATCTCCCAGGACGGACTGAAGTATACGTTTCATCTGAAGAAAGACTTGAAGTTCAGCGACGGTTCCCCGTTGACTGCGGATGACGTGGCGTTCACCCTTAGCGTTCTCTACGACAAAGCGTACGACGGCGAAACCGATATTACGGAAACGGCCGTTAAAGGCGGTCAGGCCTACAAAGAGGGCAAAGCCTCCACAATCGAAGGCATCAAGGTAGTCGATCCGCAAACGATCGAAATCACGACGGAGAAGGCTAACGCAAGAGCGCTTCTGCTGCTGGGCGGTCAGGTTCTGTCCAAAGCTTACTACGGCAAAAACTACACGCCGGGCAACCTCGAATACATAAAAACACTTCATTCCAAACCGTTAGGAACGGGCCCGTACAACCTGGAGAAGTTCATTCCGGGACAGGAAGTCCGCTTCATCGCGAACGAAAACTACTTCGGCGGCAAGCCGGCCGTGGAACATTTTATTTATAAAACGACCTCCGGCGACGCAACCCAGTTTTTCCAAACCGGGGAAGTGGATTACAGCTCTTATCCGGCCAACGACGACAGCCTGGAGCTTCTCAAAGGCCTCGGCTACGCGAACGTAAACATTTATACGTCGACGGCTTACAGCTTTATCAAGTTCAACCACAGCAAGCCGATTTTTAAAGATAAAAACGTCCGTCAGGCGTTCATTTACGGCCTAGACCGCGAGAAAATCGTCGCAGCCGCCTTCCAGGGCTACGGCCAAGTTGCGAACGTGCCGATTTCACCCGCCTCCTGGGCTTATACCGAGGACGGGGTCAATACGTTCAAGTTCGATCCGGAAAAAGCGAAGAAGCTGCTCGACGATGCGGGCTGGAAACCGGGAGCCGACGGCATCCGGGAGAAAGACGGTGTGAAGCTGGTGGCTCACTACTTCACGACAAAAGGCGCCCTCAGCGACGTGCTCGTTCCGATTGCCAAAGAGAATTACAAGGATATCGGCATCCAGCTTGAAACCGAACTAATGGACTACAACGCTCTGCTGGCGAGAACAAGCAAAGGCGATCACGATCTGGCTTCCTTCTCGACCACGCTGCTGCCCGATCCGTCCGACGGGGTCATCAGCTTCTACTCCAAGAACAAAAGCAGCTTCACCGATACGAACGGCTATGCGAATCCGAAAGTGGATGAGCTGATCGAGAAAGGAATTTCTTCCTTTGACATCGAGCAGAGAAAAGCGACTTATAAAGAGCTATACAAGGAACTGTCCGACGATCCGCCGTTTATTTTCCTGACGTACCGGAAAATCATTTCCGCGCATAACGCGAGAATCCAGGGCTTCAAACCGAACGGCTACACGGGGATTTCCTCCAACCTGTCTAAGCTGAAGATCGAGTAGTCTTTTCCATCCTATCAATAGCGGAAAGAGTCATGCCCAGCTGACAGGCTGGGCATCTTTCTTGGGAGGTAAACAATGAAGTCTTACGTAATCAAACGATTGATTTATATGCTGATCACCCTGATCGGGGCCTCTATGCTTATTTTTATGCTGTATGCGCTGACGCCCGGCGACTTCGTCGATTCCAATCCGAAGCTGTCGATGGAGCGCAAGATCGAGCTGAAAGAGCTGTATGGGCTGGATAAACCGGTCGTCGAGCGATATTTTATCTGGCTGGGCAATCTGGTGAAGGGCGATTTGGGATTCTCGCTGCAGTATCAGCAGTCGGTAACCTCGTTGGTCGTCAGTTTTATCGGAAATTCTTTTCTGATCGCGTTTACCTCGATGATTTTCACGTGGCTGATCGCAATAGCGATCGGGGTTTTCTCGGCTACGAAGCAGTATTCCTGGTTTGACGCCCTCATTACGTTTCTGGTCTTCGCCGCCATGTCGCTTCCGGCTTTTTTCGTGGGGCTGCTCATTATTAAGCTGCTTGCGGTCGACCTCGGCTGGTTTCCGCCGGGAGGCAAAATCACGACCGGCAGCACGTCGACCGGCCTTGCCTACATATGGGAAGTTATCCGCCACATGGCTCTGCCGGTGGCTGTTCTGACGATGCTCAGCGTCGGTTCGCTGACCCGGTATTTCCGGACGAATCTGCTTGAGGTCATCAAGCAGGATTTTATCCGGACCGCCAGAGCCAAAGGGCTCAAGGAGAAGACGGTCGTTTACAAGCACGCGCTGCGCAATGCGCTGCTGCCCGCCATCACCCTGCTCGGCTTCGAGATTCCTTCCTTGTTCGGAGGAGCGATCATCACGGAGAAAATTTTTAACTGGCCGGGGATCGGACAGGTGTATATGCAGGCATTTTCCGTACGGGATTATCCGGTTCTGATGGGGTTCACGATCTTTATCGCGACCTTGACCGTGATCAGCAATCTGATCGCCGATCTTCTCTACCGCGTGGCGGACCCGCGCGTAAGATTGAAATAGGAGGGCTCTTGCATGTCAGTTACCGCTCAACATCCGTTAAATCCGGCCGCGGTCCAGCCGTCGGCTCCGAAGTCTTCTTTGTGGAAACAGTCGTTTCTGAGACTGAGGAAGAACAAGATGGCCATGCTCGGTCTGGGCGTTCTGATTTTTATATTTCTGCTGTGCTTCATCGGCCCGTTTTTCTCTCCGTACAGCTCCGGCAAAGTGGACGCCGGTCTGATTAAGGCGCCGCCGAGTCTGAAGCACTGGCTCGGTACGGACCAGCTGGGCCGCGACATTCTGACCCGGCTTATGCAGGCGGGCCGGATCTCGCTTACGGTGGGCCTCGCCTCCATGGTGCTGTCCGTCCTGATCGGATCGGTGCTCGGCATTCTCGCGGGTTTTTATCGTGGAATCGTCGATCAAGTCATTATGCGCGTCGCCGACGTGCTGATGACGATTCCCGAACTGCCGATGCTGTTCATTATGGGCGCCGTCCTGTCCGAATGGAAAGTGCCCTCCGATTACCGGCTGTATATCGTCATGATCATGCTCAGCCTGGTGGGCTGGCCGGGACTCGCCCGAATGGTGCGCAGCCAGATTCTGGGCCTGCGCGAACGCGAATTCATCCAGGCCGCCGATGCCCTCGGCCTGAGGGACCGGCGCAAACTGTTCCATCATTTGCTGCCGAATACGGTTCCGCTGCTGATCGTCGTCGCGACGCTGCGGGTAGGCGGGGCCATCATCGGTGAGTCGACGCTGAGCTACTTCGGGCTCGGCGTCGTACCTCCGACGGCCTCTTGGGGGAACATGATCGACGCGGCCAATTCGCTGATCGATTTCCAGAAGCGGCCGTGGCTGTGGGCGCCTCCGGGCTTCGCCATCTTTATCACGGTCATTGCCGTGAATTTGCTTGGTGACGGTCTGAGAGATGCCATGGATCCGAAAATGAAAAGCAGGTGAGCGTAATGAACAAACCATTGCTTGAAATTAAACAGATGAGTACGCATTTCTATACCGACGAAGGAACGGTGAAAGCCGTAGACAACGTCAGTCTGAGCCTGAAAGAAGGAGAGACGCTGTGCATCGTGGGCGAATCGGGCTGCGGCAAAAGCGTAACCGCGATGTCGCTGATGAGACTCGTCCAGGAACCGGGCGGGAAGACGGTCGCGGGGGAAGTCTGGTTCGACGACAAGGATCTGCTGAAGGCGGGGCCGAAAGACATCCGTCATCTGCGCGGCAACGAGATCGCGATGATCTTCCAGGAGCCGATGACATCGCTCAACCCCGTGCTCACCGTGGGCGAGCAGATGATCGAGCCCATTATCGAGCACCAGCTCGTCTCCCGGAAGCAGGCGAAGAAGCAGGCGCTGGAGCTGATCACGATGGTCGGCATCGCACGCGCCGAATCCATCTACGACAGCTATCCGCATGAGCTTAGCGGGGGGATGCTGCAGCGCATCATGATCGCCATCGCGCTCTCCTGCAATCCGCGGCTGCTCGTCGCCGACGAGCCGACTACGGCGCTCGATGTGACGATCCAGGCGCAGATTCTCGATCTGCTGCGCAAGATCAAGGAAGAGCGCCGCACCTCGATCCTGCTGATCACGCACGATCTGGGAGTCGTGGCGGAGATGGCCGACCATGTCGTCGTTATGTACGCCGGACAGGTTATCGAGGAATCGCCGGTGCTGGATCTGTTCCGCAATCCGAGGCACCCGTACACGCAGGGGCTTCTGCGGGCCAAGCCTGTCGTGAACCAGCGCAAGGAACGGCTGTACACGATTCCGGGGCAGGTGCCGAAGCTGGTGGATCTGCAGGAATCCTGCTATTTCAGCGACCGGTGCGAGCACTGCATGGAGATCTGCCGTACGAAACAGCCTCCGATGCTGGAGACGGGCGCGGGCCACAGAACGGCCTGCTGGTTATACGAGGAGGGAGTGCGGTGAGTACGAAACTGCTTGAAGTCAAAGGCTTGAAAAAATATTTCCCGGTTTCCGGCGGTTTTCTGAACCGGACGGTGAATCACGTCAAGGCGGTTGACGATATCAGCTTCACGATCAACAAGGGCGACGCCTTCGGTCTCGTCGGGGAATCCGGAAGCGGCAAAAGCACCACCGGCAGAGCCATCCTCCGTCTGACGGACAAAACGGCCGGTGAAGTGATCTACAAGGACCGCGATATCTTTTCGCTGCCCAAGGGGGAGATGCGCACGCTCCGCACCGATATGCAGATCATTTTCCAGGACCCGTACAGCTCCCTGAACCCCCGTATCCGGATAGGGGACGCCATCGGGGAGGCCGTGCTGGACCACGGACTCGCCTCCAAGGCGGAGATCCGCGAACGGGTGCTGGAGATCATGTCGGTATGCGGACTGGCTCCGCATCATATCGACCGGTTTCCGCATGAGTTCTCTGGCGGACAGAGGCAGCGGATCGGCATTGCGCGGGCGCTTATTCTGAATCCGGACTTCATCGTCGCCGATGAGCCGGTATCCGCGCTGGACGTGTCCATTCAGGCTCAGATTATTAATCTGTTCAGCGATCTGCGGGACCGGAAAGATCTGACCTATCTGTTTATTTCCCACGATCTCAGTGTCGTCGAGCATTTGTGCAACCGGATCGGCGTCATGTACCTCGGCTCCCTGATGGAGCTGGCTCCGCGCGACGAGCTGTTCGCGAATCCGCTTCATCCGTATACGCGGGCGCTGCTTTCGGCCATCCCGATTCCCGATCCGGAAATCCGCCGGGAAAGAATCGTGCTGACCGGAGACATTCCAAGCCCGGTAGACCCGCCTTCCGGCTGCAAATTTCATACCCGGTGTCCGTTCGCCAAGCCGGTATGCAGGGAAGCCGTTCCCGAATACCGCAGCGTCGGGGGCGAGCATTATGTCGCTTGCCATTTGGTTTGACGCCATGTACACTTCTTCTAGCAGTCCGTATACTTAGGTGAAAAGACCCGCCTGAGTATCTCGTGCAAGCTGTTTGACCGCCCTCCTCTTAACGGGCGCATACAGTACAGGCAACCAGACAACTATAGCCTGGGTTCGAAGGGAAGCGTGAACGGCATTGGCTTATGAAGTTGAATTTTCGTTTCAGCCTGCGAACGAACTGATCGTCAGTCTGCATACGTATTTGTGCAAGATTTGGTATAAAAGAATCGATCTCGGCCCCGACTGGGCTCCCGGAATCCGCGCGGAACTGACCGGCGATTTCCGGGAAGAGCTCGATTCGACGGATTTGTCGCCGGAATGGCGGCTGATTTTTCTTTTCGCCTACTTGTCTCCCGAAAAACAAAGCATACCGGGTTTTCTACGGTGGCTTGAAAGCTTGTCCCTGGGGGATCTATACGTCCTCCTGTCGCCGTACATCCAGAACTTTCCCGCCGACATGCAGGCGGTGCGGGACAAGTTTGTCCATCTTCTGTCGGAGTGGAACAGCCAGTACTTCGCGAAGGTCGAACCCGGCCTCGTAACCGCCCTTGAAGCGGACGCGGATAAGAACCGCGCGCTCATCGGGCGGATAGCTGCCGCCGAATTGGCGGAGCAGACAACGGGCGGGATGTATTTCGAACCGGGAGGAAGCTTGGAGAAAGTCGTTTTGACGCCGCAGTTCCACTTTGTGCCGGGGAATGTGTTTTACAGCTATGGGCCCGTTACTCTTTGCCAATATCCGGCCGTTATGCCGGGTCACGACCACGAGGAAGGGCCGTCGCCGAAATTGTACCGGATGCTCCGCAGTTTAAGCGAGAAAAGCCGCCTGCGGATTCTCCGTTTTTTGCGCAGCGAACCCCATAGCTTTATCGAGGTGGTGCGGTACCTGGGCATATCGAAGGGGATTACCCACGAGCACCTGTTCAGTCTGCGCTGCGCGGGTCTGCTCAAAGCCCATGTGACGGGGGAAACCGTCACGGGGTACAGCCTGCGGACATCGGCCGTGGGCGAGCTGCAGGGGCTGCTGCTGGAGTATCTTGAGGACTAGCCGGAGCTGCCGATTGCCGTGGGCGGAGGCGGTGTTGTACAGAACAACCGATTGCCCTTGGAGTAAAGGGAGCGGCATAGAGCAAAGCGAATGGCATCGGGCAAGTAAATGGCATTGAGCATGAATCGAATGTATGGAGCACAATTCGAGTGTATAGAGCAGCCCGTTTGTCTGGAGCAGGCCGGCTGCCCGATGCCCAAACGCCCCGATGCCCAACCGCAACCCGGCCTATAAAAATGCGCCGCAAAAAGCACGGAAGTTCCAAATTGAAAAGCAAAAAAAGCCGAAGTTCCCATTTACGGAAACTCGGCTTTTTTTGCTTTTCGGGGCATGGGTGGCTTCAAACCCGTGAGAAGAGGCCAGGCTTTACGCTTGTTTTGTGGGGAAGTCGGGCGTTAGGCTTCCAGTTTCACGCGCTTGACTCCTGAAGCTCCAAGGGCAGCTCCACCAAGAAGACGGTGCCTTCGCCCGGTCTGCTCTCCACCGATATATCGCCGCCGTGCATCTCAATGATCTTCTGCACGATCGACAGTCCCAGCCCGCTTCCTCCGCCGGAGGACGTTCTGGATTTGTCCGCTTTGTAAAAGCGCTCGAACACATGCTGCCGGTCTTCTTCCGTCAGCCCGATCCCGGTGTCGGCTACGGTCACGCGGGCACGGCCTTCCCGGGCGGACAGCCCGATACGGATCGTACCGCCTTCCGGCGTGAATTTGATGGCGTTGGACAGGAGGTTGATCCACACCTGGCTCAACAAGTCCCGGTCGGCCCGGCACGTGACCGGCTCCAGCTCGACCTCCATGTCGAGCTTCTTTTCCAGCCATTTCGGTTCATTGGCCAGCACGACATTGCGAAGCTGCTTATCCAGCCTGTACGTAACCTGTTCGAACGGGTGATGCTTCGATTCCAGCGAAGTCAGCTTGAGCAGATTGTCGCTGATTTTGGACAAGCGTTCGCTCTCCGTCTCGATGATCGTAATATAGCGCAGCCGGGCTTCCGGTGAGAGATTTTCCTGCTTGATTGCTTTGGCAAAGCCCTGAATGGAGGTCAGGGGAGACTGGATTTCATGCGACACGTTGGAGATAAACTCCTGACGCATTTTTTCCAGAGCTCCAAGCTCTACGGCCATCTGGTTCACGTTGGAAACAATGGTGCCGAGCCGGTCCTTCTCATCCAGCGGAATGTCGATGCTGACGGAGAAGTCACCCTTGGCGATACGCCGCATGGCGTCCTGGATCATATCCCAGACGAGCATGTGCCTTTTGCTCATTAAGGAAGAAATCGCGCCGACACAGCCGATGAAGAGAATGAAGAAGACGGTGGCGAAAATCGCCTGCTTCCAGTACGGGTCCGGCTCCGCGCCGAGCAGGGAATACAGGAAAGGCAAGCCGGTGTACGCCACGTAGGTGCAGATCAGCATAATAGCTGTGGCGGCAAGCAGAATGAGAGCGACCGTGCGGGCCCGGGCGAGGAAGCTCTTCCTCATTCCGCCGTTTCCAGGCGGTAGCCCAGCCCCCGTATCGTACGGATTCTGAAGCCGCAGTCTTCCTCGGGAAACCGCTCCCGGAGCCGGCGGATATGCACATCGACGGTCCGCTCGTCGCCCGTGTAATCGTAGCCCCAGATCTCCTCGATAAGCTGGTCGCGCGAGAACGTTTTGCCCGGATAGCTTCCCAGTTTGAACAGCAGCTCATACTCCTTCAGAGGCAGCGTCAGGTTCCCGCCGTTCCAGATAAGCTCGTACGTGCTGCGCCGCATGGTTACCGAGCCGACTTCCACCGCCTGCGAGACCGAAATCCGGTACCGCTTCAGCAGCGATTTTACCCGGACCGCCAATTCGGCCGGCTCGAACGGCTTGACGAGATAATCGTCTGTCCCCAGGTTGAAGCCTTTGACCTTCTGGCTCGTTTCGCCTTTGGCGGTCAGCATAAGCAGGGGAAGGTCGCCGTAATGGGCACGGATTTCGCGGCACAGCTGCCATCCGTCCATCTTCGGCATCATAATATCGAGAATGACCATGTCGATCTTGTGAGTTTCGAGCTTGGAGAGGGCGTCGAGACCGTCGACGGCCTCGAACACCTGCAGCCCCTCCGCCTGCAAAAAGATCAGCACAAGCTCCCGGATATGCGCGTCGTCGTCGACAACCAGAATGTTCGCCATCGGCTGTGCCTCCTTTTGAATAGACTTTTATCCTCAGTATTAGATTTGCGGAAATTTACGCTTCCTGAAGCCGAAGCTGCTGCGAGGCGAACTCCCTGTACATCGAGTGAGTCTGGAACAGCTCTTCGTGCGTGCCGCTTCCCGTAATATGTCCTTTTTCGATAAAAAGGATATTGTCGGCGTCCACGACGGTGGAGAGGCGGTGGGCGATGACCAGCGTCGTCCGGCCTTTCATCAGATTGTCCAGCGCTTTCTGGACGTAAATCTCGGACTGGCTGTCGAGGCTCGATGTCGCTTCGTCCAGCATCAGGATCTGCGGATCACGCAGCAGGGCTCTGGCGATGGCGATCCGCTGGCGCTGGCCGCCGGAAAGCTTGATTCCCCGTTCGCCGACTTCGGTATCGAATTTCTGGGGCAGCTCGGCGATAAATTCGTTCGCGTAAGCCATTTCCACGACTTTATTCAGCTCGGCGTCGCTCACTTCCCGTTCGACCCCGTAGCAGATATTATCCCGGATCGTTCCCGAGATAAGGGCGCTTTCCTGGGCGACGTAGCCGATATGGCTTCTCCAGGAATGCAGCGAGAACTGCTCGATCGGCGTATCTCCCAGCGTAATCGCGCCGCCCGTCGGCTTATAGTAGCGCTCCAGCAGCGAGAACGTCGTGGTTTTGCCGCCGCCGCTCGGGCCGACGATGGCCGTTACTTTGCCCGGCTCGATCGTAAAGTTAAGGTGCGACAATATGCGTTCGTCCCCGTAAGCGAAGTCGACGTCCTTTACATGAATCGGGCGGGAGACGTTGTCCAGCTTCGTTCCCTCGTACAGGTGTTCTTCCTCCTCTTCCAGGACAGTCATCATTCTTTCCGTCGCGCCCATCGCTTTCTGGAGATGAGTAAAGAACATGGTCAACTGGGTGACCGGAATTATAATCTGGATCAGATACAGAATGAAGGCAACCATGTCGCCCGCAGTCAGCGCTCCGGACGATACGCGGACGCCGCCGTAACCGATAATGGCGACAAGCACGGCCATCAGGACAAACGAGATGAGCGGGCTGATCAACGCATGGATTTTGGCTTCGCGCAGGCCGAACCGGAACAGGTTCGTGATGCCGGTTTTTCCCCGTTCGTACTCGATTTCTTCGGCATTGGACGCTTTGACCAGACGTGTCTCCGGCAGAACCTGATTGAGTACCGCCGTAAACTTGGCGGTTTCCTCCTGCATGCCCCGCGAAATGGCAAACATTTTTTTGCCGAGCAGCATAAGCACCACCATGGCGACCGGGACCGCGAGCAGCATGACCAGCGTCATTTTCCAATCGAGGAACAGCAGAATAATGACCGAACCGGTAATGGACAGCACACCGGTGATGCAGTTGGCCAAATGCTCGGTGATCACTTCTTTGACGAGCGCGGTGTCGTTTGTTACCCGGCTTAACATCTCGCCGGATTCATTTTGATCGTAGAAAGAAATCGGCAGGTGAAGCAGCTTCTTCCACAAGCGGTCGCGCAGGCTCCCCACCACATGATGGCCGACCCGGTTGAGCAGGTAAATGGACAAACCGCTGGCCACCGCCTGCAGAATAAACGCCAGCGCCAGCAGGCCGATCTGCCACGGATCCATCGATTGAATCGAGAAGCCGTCCACGAGCTTTTTCGTAAAGAGGGGGACGACAAAGCCGACGCCGGTCGTTGCCACGCTCATTACTAGGGCGGCGATCAGCAGCAGCTTCGAAGGATGAGTATCCTGAATCATGCGGAGAAACAGCCGCCAATTCCCCATTGTTTTCTTGTCTTGTATAGTTTCTTTCATTTCCAATATTCTCCTCCCGTAAAACTGTGTGGCCACACAATCTTTTTCTGTGGTTTGTATTCCATGCCGTAAATTTAGCATGCTTTTATGAACTCCATATTAACTAGGAATGGAACGGGCGGCGCCGCTCTTCTATACGAAAGATTAAAACCCGTCTAACACGGGGCTAACAATAGGCCCATATACTGGTAAAAGCAAGGAAAAACACGAAATTCCATCAAAAAACCGGAAAATAATATGTTTTTTCTTGTTTAACTTTTAAAAACAAAGGAGTGGAATTCATGTTACACGTACGGAATGATTGGAAAAAGACGGTGAGCGCCGCCCTGCTCGCGGGCCTGCTTCTTCCGGCATCGCTTGCCGGAGCCGCCGCTTCACCGGAGACGGGGGCTGCGGCTTCTATCGCCGGGAACACTGCCGGAGGACCCGAAAGCGCCGCCGTTCTGAATGACTCAGCGAAGCCGGAGGCCGGACAGGCTGCTCCAACTGCGGCCAAGAAGAAGAAGGTCCTCGTGATCGGGCTGGACGGGACGCGTCCGGACGCTCTGCAAGCCGCCAACGCGGTCAATCTGGACGCGCTTGCCGTGAACGGCGCTTACAGCTGGACGACGAAAGCCAACTCCAATTACACGTGGAGCGCGACAGGCTGGTCTACGCTTCATACCGGCGTCTGGTACCAGAAGCACGGCGTTAAGGACAACACGTGGGCGGGCAGCAAATTCGGCCAGTACCCTTCCCTGATGAAGCGCGCGGAGCTTTACAACCCGGCTCTGTCGACGGCTTCCATCGTGCACTGGGGACCGATCAACGACAAGCTGGTAGAAGGAATCGATCTGGAGAAAACCGTCGCTACCGATGCCGAAGTGGTGTCGGATACGGTGAGCCTGCTGAAAACCGGTAATCCGGACTTTCTTTTCCTTCATTTCGACGATATCGATCACGCCGGTCATACGTACGGCTTCAGTCCGAAAGTGTCCCAGTACACAAAAGCGATCGAAGGCGTGGACGCCCAGATCGGCACAATCCTGGACGCGGTCAAAGCCCGCAGCACTTACGCCCAGGAAGACTGGCTCATTCTCGTCAGCACCGATCACGGAGGCAAGGGCACTTCGCACGGCGGCAGCAGCAGTGAAGAAACGACCATTTTCCTGATCGCGAGCGGGGAAAGCACCGTTAAAGGACAACTGACGGGAGCGACCTATCAGGCCGACGTTCTGGTGACGGCTCTTAAACATCTCGGCGTGCCGGTAAACAGCAGCTGGAACCTGGACGGCCGCGCGGTCGGTTTGATCCAGTAAGAGCGGACCGATGCAGTAAAGCGGGCCCGAAGACTACCGCGCAGCGCCGCAATTGCGCGTCTGGAATTCGCGTACGGTCCGCACATGGCAGTGAATGACCGGCCGTACGGTTCGGAAGCAGAGGCCGGGGAGAAATCCCCGGTCTTTTTTATGCGGACGGAGGAGAAACGCCCGGTAAAACACTCATCGCAAAAGCACCCGGTGAGGGTGCTTTTTTGTGCGCCCGCGGCAGCCGCGCAAAGAACGGAAATTTTATTATTTTCTACCGCTTTACCATTTTCCACATCGTCTCTATCCCTTGCCTGTCAAGGACTTTGATCATTTTGCGAGGAGGAGTAGAGAAAAATCCACAGGTTTGTGAAAACGCTTTATTTACGAGATCTCTCCGTGCTTTCTATACTGTGGATGTGCGGAGGGCGCCAGAAGCCGGATACCGGAACGCCTCAAGCGCAAATCCATCATTGAGGTCAAGGAGGCACAAGTATGACCCGTAAGCTTCTATCGACGTTTTTATCCCTTACGCTGTTTGCATCGATCGCATCGGCGTGCGCCGGGGGCAAGCAGGAGGGGGCAGCTTCTGCGAATACGAAACCGAGTACCGCCGCAGCGGCCGACTACGGGGACACGGGCGGGCTCAAGCTCCCGCTGGTCGACGAACCCGTTACGTTGAACTGGATGCTGGTCAGCGACAATCCGGATTTGAGCAACAAGCTCATCGTGAAGGAAATCGAGAAAAGAACCGGTATCAAGCTGAACATCCAGGCCTATTCCACCGCCAACTACAAAGATAAATTAAAAGTGGTGATGGCATCGGGCAAGCTTCCGGACGTTTTTCACGGACTTACACCGGCGGAAGCCAACAAATTAGGTTCCCAAGGGGCGCTGACTCCGATCAATTCCTACCTCGACAAGCTGCCTAACTTCAAAAGCCTTTATGTGGACAACAAAGACAGCAGCTGGGTGATGAAGTCCTGGTCCGACGACAAAGACAACCTGTACACGTGGCCGATTTACAACATTAACCGGGATGTCAATCACGGCTTCCTGTACCGCAAAGATATTTTCGACAAGCTGGGCATTCCCGAATGGAATACGACCGAGGAATTTTATCAGGCGCTGAAAAAACTGAAAGAAGCGTACCCGACTTCTTATCCGTACGCGTCCAAAACGAAAGATTATATTTTCCGGGACTGGGCGCCGGGCTGGGGGATCGGCGGAGCGAGTTATCCGGCGGCCTACGACGAGAACGCGAAGACGTGGAAGCTTGCTTTTATCCAGCCGGAATATAAGCAGATGCTCGATTTCATGAAGAAGCTGTACAACGAGGGGCTGCTCGATCCCGAATTCGTCACGGATACGGATGCGTCCTGGACCGCCAAAATGACGACGAACAACAAGTCCTTCGTCACGTTCGACTGGATCGGCCGTCTGGATTTGTTCCATAACCAGGTCAAGTCCCAGAATCCGGACTACAACCTGCGCTACGGAAATCCGGTAGGACCGACGGGCAAAATCAAGCAGCTTTCCAAGATCGACAACTACGGCATCGTCGTCTCCAACAACAAGAACAAGGAAGTGGCGCTCAAGCTGCTCGATTACTTGTCCAGCCCGTCGGGGGCGGCACTGGTCACGATGGGCGTCGAAGGAGAGACCTTCAAGATGGAAGGCGGGAAGGCCGTCTATCCCGAGCTGAAAGACGTGCCGAACGTCGACATCGGCGTCCTTAAGGACCGCTACGGGCTTTGGCTGGAAGGGATGTACGTCCGCGCGGACAGCCGCAGCGTGTACTACAACTTTACGGAGAAGGAGCAAGAGGCCCAGGACAAAATGGTCAAAAACAACAAGATCGATATGCTGGACCCCGTTCTGAAATTTACCGATCCCGAAACGAAGAAAATCGCCGATGTCCTGACATCTCTGCAGAAGTCCGCCAACGAGTTCAGCACCAAATATATTCTGAATAAGAGCTACGGAGACGCGCAGTGGAACGAATGGCTGCAAACCGCCGAGAAAATGGGCGCCTCCGCTTACATTGAAGCCTACAATACCGCGCAGAAACGGTTCGACAGCAAGTAAGCACGCTTTTCCGCAAGAAACAGAGCAAAGACGGAAGGCATCCGCGTTTCCGGCGGGTGCCCCTCCGCCTTGAAGGAGGTACCCTGCATGCAACCGGCACAACCCGAACTGGCCCAAACGGCGGTCAGCCAACCGAAGCGTTCCAAAGGAGCGGAAATTTTGCGGCACATCAAGAGGGACCGCCAGCTCCTGCTGTTGTTCATCCCCTGTATCGTTTTCTTTATCCTGTTCCGCTACGGCCCCCTGTACGGGCTGATTATCGCGTTTAAAAATTACAACGTCTATGAAGGCATCCTGGGCAGCGAATGGGTGGGACTGGAGCATTTCAAAGCGTTTTTCTCCAGCCAAGATTTTTGGATGCTGTTCCGCAACACGATCCTGCTCGGCTTGTTTACTCTTTTGTGGGGCTTTCCGTTTCCGATCCTGTTCGCCCTGCTGCTCAACGAAGTGCGCCTGCAATTTTTCAAAAAGACGGTGCAGACGCTAAGCTATCTGCCGGCGTTCCTGTCCGTGGTCATTATCTCGTCCATGATTATCGATTTCCTGTCGCCGACCCGGGGGCTGCTCAACACGATTATCGAGGCGCTGGGCTTTACCAGGAAATATTTCCTGATCGATCCCGAATGGTTCCGTACCATCTACGTGTCTTCGGAAATCTGGGCGACGATCGGGTACGACGCCATTATTTATTTGGCCGCGATAGCCGGCGTCAGCCCGACCTTATACGAAGCGGCGCGCGTGGACGGCTGCACGCGGTTCCAGATGATGCGCTACATCACGATTCCGAGTATTTTGCCGACGATTACGATTATGTTCATCCTGAAAACAGGCGCGATGTTCCGGATCGGCTACGAGAAGGTGCTTCTGCTCTACAACCCGATGACCTACGACGTGGCGGACGTGTTCTCAACGTATGTCTACCGCAAAGGTCTGCTTGAAACGAACTACAGCTATGCCGCTGCCGTAGGATTGTTCGAGGCGCTGGTCGCGCTTGTGATGCTGCTCGTCAGCAATATGATCAGCCGGAGAGCGGGGGGAAGCAGCTTATGGTAACCGCAAAGGGAGGCAAACTCCGCAAATTCGGTCTGTTCGATCTGATGAATGTGATCATTCTCAGTCTGGTCGCCGCCGCAACCGTCTATCCGGTGCTGTACATCATCGCAGTTTCATTCAGCGATTCGGCTTATATCGTGCAGAATAAAGTGTTTCTGTGGCCCCGCGGTTTCAACCTGGACGCTTACAAGGAGATTCTGCAAAATCCGCGTATTCCGCGCGCCTATCTCAATACGATTCTGTATACGGGCGTTGGCACTTTCATCAACCTGCTGATGACGGCCGTAGCCGCCTATCCGCTTTCCCGGAAAACGTTCTTCGGGCGGAAATATTTTATGATCGCGATTGTGATCACGATGTTTCTGAACGGCGGCATTATCCCGACTTACATTGTCGTGCAGAAGCTCCACCTGCTGGATACCATCTGGGCGCTCGTGCTGCCTAACGCGATCTGGACGATCGAACTGCTCATTCTCAAAAGCTTTTACGAGTCGATGTCCTCGTCCTTGCGTGAATCCGCCCTTATCGACGGCGCTTCGGAATACCGGATTCTGTTCAGTATCATTATCCCGCTGTCCAAGCCGGCGCTCGCTTCCATCGGCCTGTTCTATTTTATGGGCCACTGGAACAGCTTTTTCCTGCCGCTGATTTACCTTAACGATGCCAACCTTTATCCGCTGCAGGTGGTGCTCCGGGATATGCTTATCTTCGATCAGGCCAAAGAGTCGGGGCTTGTGGATCAGGCCGCGCTTACGCCGGAGGCGATGAAAAACGCCACCATCTTCATTTCGATGATTCCGGTGCTGCTGATTTATCCGTTCGCCCAGAAATATTTCGCCAAGGGCATTATGCTCGGCTCCGAAAAAGGCTAGAAGGGATGCCCGGCCGAATGTCGAAGATTAAGGGAACTAACAGCGTCATTTCCGTTAAAGAGCGAGGGGGACGGAATATGCCGAGGATCCGCTGGAAAGTGAACATGGGGCTGCTGAAGATTTTTTTGTCGCTTCTGCTCGTGGCCGTTGTCATGTTCGCATCCAATTACTTGGTCTTCGAGAATTCGATTTCGGGTATTTATCGTCAGGTCAGCGAGAATAACAAACTGGTTGTGAAGCACGTCATCCGGTCGTTCGATCAGGCTTTCAAAGAGATGAACGACCTCATCTATTCGATCCACGCCCTGCCCTACAAGTCCTGGGAGGTGATGGAGGATGACCGGATCAACATGAACGACGTGTATCTGATGCAGAAAAACATGACGACCCTGGTGTCATCCATGGATTATCTGGAAGAAGTTGTTCTGTTCGAGAAAGGGTCCGCCTTCGCGATTACTTCGCAAGGAACGTCGAGCCTGGAGGCACTTTTTAACGAGCAGTACCGGCACGATACGTACAACGCGGAATACTGGAAGTCGTTTGCCGAGACGAACCGGACGCAGAAAGTGTTTCCTGCAAGCGTATTCAAAGTGCGGGTCGCGGACCGGCTTGTCCAAAGCCGCAATCTCATCGTGCTGATGGGAAGCAACCAGATTTCGACGTACAACATTATGCTGCTGATCGACGTGGATAAGCTGCTGAAGCATGTGAACCAGACCGCGATGATGCAGGGCACCTCCCTGATGGTGATGGATGCCGAGCGCAACCGCATTCTGAGTACGGACCCCCAGTGGGATCTCGTGGAAATGCTGAACGAGGTGTACTTTAACCCGGGGCAGGAAGCGACGGTCAAAAGCCGGGATTACGAGTATCTGTTTTATAAATCCGACTATAACGATTTTATTTATATCGATAAAATGCCGGTGGAGCTGGCGGGCACAGCGCCGGTTGTCGCCTGGAACCGGATGATCATGATCATCGGCATTCTCGCGGCGGTGGGTCTTTCCATCCTGCTCAGCCACTACCTGTACCGGCCGATCCGGGATCTGGTCCGCCTGCTGGGCGGAAAAACGGCGGAACCGCAGGCGGATTACAGCCGCATCCGCAGCGGCATCGAGCAGATGCAGCTGGAGAATGCCTCCGTCAAAATCCAGATGGAGACGGTGCACTCCGAAATCCGGCGGGGTGTGTTCCTGCACGCTCTCGACGAATTCTCGCATTCGCTTGAATTCGAGAACCGGATGCAGCACATCTTCGCGGATTTCTTCCGGACGGGCCAGTTCATGATGGCCGCCATTCATCTGCGGCCGAAGGAAAGCCCGGAAGCCGGAAGCGAACCGCCGGCTCCGCTGCGGGCCGCTTCTCTGGAGCAGACGCTGCTGGCGGGGCTCCGGGAGGCGGCGGGCGAGGCCGGGGGCCACTGCGCCGTCTTCCATGCGGGAAGCCTGCAGTTCCTTGCGCTGATCGGCCTCGACCGTCCTTCGGACCGCGAGCCGGTCATCCGGCGCATGGGGCAGATGCTGAAGCAGGCCGGAAGCGGACCGCTGAAGGACGTCACCGTCATGGCGTCCGTCAGCAGGCTTTACGCATCGAAGATCCAGTACTGCCAGGACGCTTACCGCGAGGTCAAGCGGGGCCTGATGTACCGGGATCTTTCGGAGGCAAGCCCCGTCACGGATACGCAGGCGATCCGGTATACGTGGAAGGTGTATTTCCCGCTGCATGAAATCGAAAAGCTATCCAATCACCTTGCGGGGGGTAATGTGGAGGCATGCCTTGCGATGATCCGTGCCATCCTGGCGAAGAACGCCGAGCGGCATGTCCACCATCACCAGCTCGTTCCCGTCGCCGAGTGCATGTACTATCACATGCAGCAGTACGTGGAGCCTGGCAAAGTCGACCGGCAGGAGCTGATCCGGATGCAGGACGGCTTTATCCGTTCGGTTCATCACGCGGTGGACTACCGGGAAATCGAAGCCGCGCTGGAATATGCCGCGCGCCGATTTGCGGAATGGCGGAAACCGGCCGGCGACACGAAGCTGGAAGCGGAATTTATCGCCCAGTATATCAACACGCATTACAAGGAAAACCTGCACCTGGACCATATGGCCGAGCTGCTGGGCACAAGTCCGAAATATTTCTCGAACTACTTCAAGAAAGCGTTCGGCATCAATTTCGTGGAATATCTCAACAAGGTCCGGATGGCTCACGCCAAGGAATGGCTGAAAACAACCGATTGGTCGGTTGCGGAAATCGGCGAAAAGTCGGGGTATCTCAATTCGTCCACCTTTACGAGCACATTTAAAAAATACAACGGCATTTCGCCCAGCGAATACCGGAGGAAGTCGATTTCCTGACGACGTAAAGATGCCGGAGTTACGATTGCCGGATGAATGGGACGAGCGCTTAACGATATTGAAAATTCGTCTCGTCAAGCAAGGGGACAGCGGCGTGTGCCGGTCCGAAGATTAGGGACCTAAAAATTAAACGCGGCCGAGAATAACCGGCATTAAAAATAGAGGCGGCGAATCAAGCATGGCATTAACCGTTTCTAAGAGGAACCGGCGGGCAGACCGAACCACAGACCGAAGAGCAGACCGAACCAAGACCGAACAACACAACCTTTACCGTTAGGTCCGGCGGGGCTGCCACCGAAAGAAGACAGCCTGGCCGGGAATGCGGGAGGCTGACGAAAAAGCTACGGAGGAAAAAACAATGAAATGCGTTGCGGCACAACACGGAAACATTGTTCTGCGTGAACTGGAGGAACCGCAGCTTCTTCCGGGGCATATCCTGATCCGGACGGAGTACTCCGCGATCAGCCCCGGAACGGAGCTGTCGATGCTGCGCCGTTCCGGTGAAACGCCCGTCGAGCTGGGCTACAGCGCGGTCGGCATCGTGACGCGGACCGGCGTGGACGTCCGCGGCCTGGAGCCGGGACAGCGCGTCGCCTGCTATGGCGCCCCCTACGTCCGGCACGCCGAGACGCTGGCCGTTCCGGCGAACCTGGCCGCCCCGGTACCGGATCACGTCCGGCCGGAGGAAGCGGCGTTCGCCGGACTGGGCGCCATCGCGATCCACGCGCTGCGTACGGCCGACCTGCGGTTCGGCGAATCCGTCGTCGTGGTCGGGCTGGGCATCCTCGGCAACCTGACGGCGCAGATCGCCTCCGCCTCCGCCTTCCGGACGGCGGGGCTCGACCTCGACGAGGGACGCGCGGAGCGGCTGCGCGCGGGCGGCATCGAGGCGTTCGCCGGCGCCGAGGATCTGGAAGCGCAGCTCGCGCGGGTGACCGGCGGTCTCGGCGCCGACAGCGTCCTGCTCTGCGTGGGCGGCGACGGCGGGCCGCTGATCGACCGCGCGTTCGGCTGGCTGCGGGACCGGGGCTCCGTCGTCCTTGTCGGCGACGTGAGCGCGAATTTCTCGCGCGGCCGGATGTTCGGCAAGGAGGCCCGCGTGCTGATCTCCCGGGCGGGCGGCCCCGGGCGCTACGACCCGATGTACGAGCGCGATAACCGGGATTACCCTATTGGCTACGTCCGCTGGACGGAAGGCCGCAATACCGCCGAGTACATCCGTCTGCTTGCGGAAGGCCGCATCTCGGTGGCCCCGCTGCTGACCGCGCTTCCGTTCGCCCAGGCCGCGGAAGCGTACGAAAGCTTCCGCGGAAGCGAACCGGCGCTCGGCGTGCTGCTCCGGTACGGAGCGGACTAAGGGCAGCTTAGACGCTTTCTGTCATTCGACCGCTCTCTTGGCCGGCAGCCCGGGGCTTTTCCGCGCGGAGCGCCCGGCCCGCGTCGGCATGAGACAGCCGGGCGGAACCGACCGGACGGCTCTCTCCTGAAAGCGCCCTTTTCGGGTAAATGATAACGTGAACAAAGCGAAACCGATCCTTGTCCGAAGGTGACGTTTCGCTTATTTTTATCTGTTTTTTTTGCAGGGACGAGTATTTCCGGTATTTCTCAGGGCCCTTATCAAAAAAACGTAACAATTTTAGATTAAGATTGGAGTCGGAAAGGTACTTATATATACACAAAGGAGGTCGGAGGGTGATGGGGGATCTCATCCTGGAGCTGGTGGACCAGTACGGATATACGTTTTTTTACGCGGCTCTGGCGCTGGGACCTTTCGGCATTCCGGTACCCAATGAAGTGACCGTGATGACCGGCGGCGTTATCGGAGCCGAGGGGCTGCTTAATCCCTGGCTCGTTTATTTATGCATTTTTCTGGGGCTGGCCACGGCAGTCACGATCGGATTCTTGATCGGCCGGGTATTCGGCAAACGTCTCATTCACCGGCTGCGGGAGAAGGAAAGATTCGCCCGGTATTTCGCGTCTTCCGAGCAGCTTCTCGATAAATACGGCACGGCTGCGCTCTGCATCAGCTGTTTTATCCCGTGTGTCCGGTACATCGTTCCGGTATTCATGGGCGCATACGGCAAACGCTACGCCAAGTTCGCTTTGTATGCCTACAGCGGAGCCTGGGTATGGACGCTGATTTTTTACGCAATCGGGCGGCAGTGGGGCGACAATCTTTCCCGGCTTCTGATCGTTCCGGAGACGAAGCTCGTCCTCGTTATCGGCTGTGCTGCGGGGGGTTTATTCCTGTTCTGGAGGAACAGGGCGAAGAAGTCACAAACTTAGAGAGCCGCCCGTGCAAGGGCGGTTTTTTTTGCATGGAAGTGCATCTCTAATAAGAAAAGGCGCAAGCGTTTCAGCCGGCCGCCGTATTCAGGACGAATTCTTTTGCCGGCTCAGCCCCAGTTTGAGGACAAGGGGTTTGATCGTCAGGCCCTGGACGAGAAGGGAGAAGAGGACGATACTGAATGTAAGGACGAGCACGTCGTCCCGCCCCGCGAAATCTTGCGGAAGACTTAAAGCGAGCGCGATGGACAAGCTTCCTTTTAACCCGCCCCAGTTCAGCACGTTTTTCCACGCCCGCGGGAAATCTTTCAGGAAGAAGACGCTCGCATAGAGGGCAATCGTTCTGCCGAGAAGGACGAGAATGACAGCCGCGGCAATCATGCCCCATTTATCGGCAAAGTTTATATTCCGGATTTCCAGTCCGATCATAAGGAAGATGAGCGAGTTCGCGATAAGCGTGATGACGTCCCAGAACGAATGAATGTTCATGAAGGTCTTGTCCGACATGCCGATTTTGGCTCCGTAACTCCCGAAAATGAGCCCGGCCACAACGACCGCGATGACTCCGGACACGTGGAAATGCTCCGCGATGAAGTAACTTCCGAAGAAAAGCAGCATGGAGAAGGCGATTTCGAGGGGATAGTCGTCGTAAAACCGGATAAGCTGGGAGAACGCGAAGCCGAGCAGCGCGCCTACAGCCATGCCTCCGAGTGCAAATTGAAGGAACAGAAGCAGCCCGCTGCCCGCTCCGGCCCAGCCCATTTCGAGGTAGGTCAGCAAGTACACCGAAGAAATCTGAAACAAGACAACGGCGATTCCGTCGTTAAACAGCGATTCTCCTTCGATAATCGTGACGACCTGTTTGGGAACTCCCAGGGACTTGAAAATGGAGATGACGCTTATCGGGTCCGTCGCGCTCATTAAAGCACCAAAGGTAAAAGCCACGACGAGAGGCAGCCCGAGCAGGTAATAAGAAGCGAAGGCGATCAGCAGGAACGACAGCAAAGTACCGCCGAAAGCCAGTGCCAGAACGGGCTTGCTTTGTTCTTTTAGATGGGAAAAGGGCAGTTTGAGCGTAGCGTCTCCGAGCAGAATCGGCAGAAACAGGGAAATGATAATCGCCTGAAACACATGGGACTGTGTAATGAAGGATTCCGCCGCTTCAAGGAAGGGAATCCGGGCAAGGCCGAGCAGGAGGCCCGTCAGGACCAACGCGATGGAATAAGGCTGATTGAGTTTTTTGGCGATTGCAATAACGGCCATGGAAACCGCGAGCAGAACAAGAATTTGGATAAAGATTTCGTTAAAATGGTGCATGGGATAGGCTGTCTCCTTTTCCTTTTTGATCAGTATCCCCTACTAATACCCGGTTACCGGTAAAATGTATAAAATTTTGCGGATTCTTCTTGACCCTCCTCTTGGAGGAGCCTTTAGACTTTGACAGGAAAGGAGGAATACCATGCGCGGCGATAAACTCTTGACCGTTAAGGAAATCGCACGGGTGTCGGGTGTAACGGTAAAGGCTCTGCATCATTACCACAAAATCGGACTTTTGCCGCCCCGGGAAATCAGCGAAGCGGGCTACCGGCTGTACGGGATGGAGGAGCTTCAGCGCCTGCAGGAGATTTTGTTTTACAGGGAACTGGATTTTCCGCTGGAAAAAATCAGGAGGGTGCTGGAAGATAAGCCCCGGCGGATGGCTGTTTTATCGGAGCAGGAAGAACTGCTCACGGCGCGGAAAGCGCGGTTGGAGCAGCTTCTTCATACGCTGCGGGAGTCGATCCGGCATGCCTCGGAAGGAGAATGGATGGAGATGGCAGACATGTTCAAGGGATTCGGCAAGGAAGAGGAATGGAAAGAGGCGCTGTCGGAGCAGAATGAATATTTGAAAGAAACGTACGGGTACGACCTTCTGGAGAAGGGAACTATCGACGTGGAGGCTTTGAACGGGCAGGCGGCGGAGGCAAAACGGTTTACCGACGGAATGGCCGCCGCACTCAAAAACGGCATAAAGTTCGATCACGAAGACGTGCGAACGCTTCTGCGGGAGCATCTGGATTTCCTGAACAAAGCCGGGCACACATTCGGGCCGCAAGACTACGTTAACCAGACGAAGTTTTTTATGACGGACGATTTTCACCGGCATATGCTGGAGAGCCAGCAGACCGGCCTGGCTTATTATTTGCACGCCGCCGCGGAATCTTGGGCGGCCGCCGATTGACGGCGAAGCGAAGCGTGTCGCGGACAACCGCCGGGCGTATGTTGCCCGGCGGTTTTTTGCGGTATAATTAGCTTCTCGGTTGAACGCAGCCGCCGGGCTTTTACAGCCCGTATGACTCGTATAATCATGCCCGGAAAGGGGGAGAACCGGTTGGCTTTCGGAGTGAAAAGAGAGGAACTGCAGCGCTGGAAAGAGGCGGTTTCAAGAGGAGATATCGCGTATTTGACACATTACTGGCTGGACCCGCGCTTTCCCGGCATTACGACGGTTACGAAAGTCGGCTGTTCCGACCTCGGCCGCTTGTCCGACTGGTGCGCTTCTCACGGGCTGAATCCCGGGTACATTCATAACCGGGCCCCGTTTCCGCATTTTGATCTGATCGGCCCCAAGCAGAAAGAAATTTTATGGAAAGAAGGCATTCACGACCAGCTGGAGCGGTTCCGGCTGCTTGATTGAAGCGCGTCTGACGCCTTCATGCGGAGGCAAACACCGTGCGCCGGATTTTTTTCGCGCGAATTCCTTAACCCCTCCGTATGAGCGCTTCTATAAGCTCAGCCACACTGATGTTCTCCAGCTCCTCCGCAACCCGGTCCGCTTCGGTTTTTTTCCGGATCGAGCCCTCCAGTACGATTTCGATTCTCTGGTCCTTGTCTATCAGCACGGATAACACTTCGAGGGAATTCGTAAGCAGTCCAACCACGACCGCAAGCTGCTGCGGAGTAAGCCTGCTTTCTTTTTTCTTCTTGCCGTTGCCGTTGCCGCTGCCGTTTTGGCTGCCGTTTTTAGTGCCGTTCCCGTTTCTGCCGCCGAATACGCCGCCGTTCCCGCCCGCAGCTCCATTCCCTCTTTTCATGGATCGTCACCATCCGTTTTATACTATAACCGTGCCGGTAACACCTCCACCCTCTTCTTTTCCGAACCCTGCTATAAAGGCAGAGGCTATAATAATCACGATGATAAACGTGACAATACGCTTACCGTCTTCATTGTCCATTATTTTCACCCTTATCTTCAAAGCCATTATTGTACAGCATATGTTTTTCCGGCGCAGGCGTTCCAAAATCGGACGTGTTGACCGGTTTCTCACCGCTTCCTAGAGGAGCGGGCTTTCACCTATTCCTCCGGGTTGAATATCCTTATTCCAAGCAGAAGCCTGCAAGGAGGAATCGACATGTACGTTCCGGGTGCCGCCCGATTATATTCAACTCCTTATCCGTACCGGTACAACCCGCAAGAAGCCGAGGTGATCGCGCTTATTCTCGAATCTATCCAAGGGGAGAGGGACGACGAGCTTTTTTACGACTTCCTTATCGGTAAAGCCCCCACCCGGCAGGAGAAGGAGATCATTACGGGAATCCGCGATGACGAGCGGAAGCACAGGCAGATGTTCCGCAAGCTGTACACGGCGTTAACGGGGGCGAATGCGCCCGCAGGTTCGGAGAGTAAGGAAGCCCTGCCGGCCGGTTATCTGGAAGGGATCGAGAAAGCTTTACTCGGAGAGCTTAAGGCATTCGAAAAATACAGAAAGATCTACTTGAACATCCGTCCGGAATACCGCGACTGGATATTCGAAATTATGACGGACGAGATCAAGCATGCGGGCTACTACAACTGGCTTTACGCGAAAAATAAATAGCCGGCCGGACATTCGTCCCGTTTGAGCAATAAGCCGGAAAAAGAGGCTCTGCCGCAGAGCTTCTTTTTTTGCCTCGAAAACAAGTAATAAAAGTGCAGGGATCGGTCATTTCCGTTCATGTTCAGACGCCGGTATATTCAGTATGGTAAAAGTAGCAGGGTGGAGACACAGAACGCCCGACCATAAAAGTAAGTGCTACCAATTGGGGGATGCAGTTGGCGGCATGAGGTTCCGCACTTCCGGCTTCCGGAAAGTTAACGCGTTTACTTTTCTCCGCTTGCTCTTAATAAACCCTTGCAGTCCGCCGACACGCGGATGCGGGGTTTTTTGACGTCAGAAAGAGATTCCTGCCGGACAAACGGTCTGCATGGCCAGGGGTTAGAGAACGGCTGAAGACCGGAAGCGGGAAACATGAACAAAAATAACTGCCATATAATGGAACGTAGGAACGCGAAAACAGAAAGGAGTGATCGTCATTGCCAGAGACTCAACAAGATCGGCAAATTTTTAGCGATCAGTCTGGTTCCGTCGTTTCGTGGAGCCAAGTAAAAGGCGGCCGGAAGGTCGAGTATTCCAATGAGCGCCGACGGGGAATTGATTTCAAAGCGGGCGCCGCGGAATCGTTTGTCGCCAAAATGAATAATGTGCCTGTATTTGCGCAGGCCGGCGGGAAAGCGGTTTTCCAAGCACAGGCACAGGCGCCGCTGGACTTGTTCGAAGAGGCCGGCCTAGCGGTACGGCTTCAGGCGGTTGCCAGTCTTGCGGCCGGGATCGGCCTGCGGCCAAGAATGTCCATCAAGGATCTTACGGACGCTGTCGGGGGAATGCCGGATATGAAAGGTGCTCCGATGGAGATGTTCGAGCTTTTTCTCAAAGAAATTACGATACAGGGAGAGCTGCATGCTCAAGCGGCCGTGGCAATCATGGCCTATGCCAATTTAGTCGCCTCCGGAACTTTTCTGGCGAATGGCGAATTCGGAAAACCCGGATTTCAGTATATTTTCGAGGCCGGGTACGGTTTTAAGGTCGGCGGCGGGTACCGTGCATTCGTAGAAGTTAATTTCGACAATCCGCGGAGACTGATCACCCGTTATGCGGAAGCCGCCATCACCCGAATAATCGCTTCCGCAGGTTCGGGGGCGTCCGGCATGATCCGCTCTCTTGAAGCACCCCTAATCATCGGCTCACGGCTTGCTTATGAAATCGGAGAGCTGCCGAAGGAGCAGGCCGGTGAACGAAGCATCGCGGTCATAATCACGGAAGGGCAGCGATGGCTGCTGAAAAGATTTGCGGAGACAGGCGCGAACGGCACGGAGCAGTGGGCGGCCGCCAATCTGTTAACGGCATTAAACAAACATATGGGGAGCAAGCTCACGCTCTATCCGTTCACCGGGCCTTTGGAAGTTCAGGCGCCTGAGAACATAGCGAATGAGATCAATACCGCACTGGGCCGGAGTCCGGGCACGGCTCTTTCTCAATCGGATTTGACAGCCTATTTAACCGCAAAGCCGCTTCAGACCCTCCTTTCCCGCTCAGAAGAAACCCGCCTTGTGCTGAATATTTTCCAAAACGCCTTTCCGGGCGATCCTCAAGCGAGCGCTGCTGCGATCTTCGGCTATAACGGCGGCTCTAACCAGGCGGCTCTTTTGGCCGGACTGACCTCCGGGCTCCAAGCTTTTGCGGAACAGCAGCTGAAGTCGCCGGCTTTTAAGCAAGCCATCCAGCAAACCGCTGCCGGGATTGGGGAAATGGGGGTCATTTTACAAAATGGTCTGATTCCCGCGCTTGAAATAGCGGCCGGTGTCGGGCTTCCTTATGTCTTGAATCAGGGAGGCTATGATCGGACCTTCGTCCGGGAGGCGCTTTCCTCCGCGCTGCTCGCGGTTGCCGGAAGGACCCTGGTCCGCATATTCAAAGGGATTACCATGCATATACAAGGGCAGCTCGGCGGGCTGTTGAATGAAGCGGCCAATCAGCTGTCGAATCCCAATATCGTCAGGCTGCTCGATTTGACGGGGCCTGTCAACCATTTCCTCATCCCGCCTTTACAGGCAGGGTTTAGAGAAGCGGCCGCTCAATTGACTAATTTTGTACCGCAGCATGCATTCGATGAAATGCTTGTTATCTTCACTCCGATAGATGCCGATTCTACTTCTTCGTTTCTTCAAAATTTACGGCAAACGGACTGGACACCGAGAGGCGGTAATTTGGAGAAGCTGGCCGGTACGCTGCTTGAAATCCTGCTGACGAGATCCACTACATTTACTTCACGAATCATCGGAGCGGTGCTTGAGGCATTTCTTAAAGTTCTTGGGGAGGAACTCCTGGCGCTGTTCGGAATTTTCGGCCGTATTCTCAGTGATACCTGGAAAAGATTCCAAACCTTCATCCGGTCTGTTCTGACGGAGCCTCTCAGGCGTACTATCCGGGGGCAGGCCGATGAGGTCATAAAACGATTGCCTTCACAAATCCGATCGCTTGTCGCGGACGGTGTAGACGCGGCCATCAACAGTCTGCTTCCCGACGCCGTATTGAACCCGATCATGAACGAACTGGGCAAGGTTACCCTGGACCCTCAGAAGGTAGCCGATACGATGAAGGATCAAGGGAACTTCCCCGCCTTCACGGATTATGTGTTTCAAGAGATTTTGCAGCAGTTCAAGCGTTCGAATCTGAACCTGAATCTGAGCATCAAGGTGCCGATCAAGCTGCCGGGACCGCTCGGCGGACCGTTTTTCTCCGGCGGACCTGCCGGGTACGGCGGTTTGGGGAATATAGGCGGCGGAATAGGGGATGCGATCGGAGGAGGGTTAGGGGGTGCCATCGGAGGCGGTCTAGGGGATGTGCTCGGAGGCGGCCTGGGAGGAATTTTGACAGGGAATGAAAGCCTCGGCGAAGCGCTGGATAAAATTCTGAAAAACGCCGGCATCGGCGGCGGACTCATTCCGGTCCCGGGCGGCAATCCCCTCATTCCGCTCGACATTATCCTGACACCGGAGCTTATCGTGAGTGCCATCCGGGAAGCCGTGCCTATAGGGAATTTGCAGGCATTCTACCGGACTTTGTTTTCAGACGCCGCCCCACTTCTTCAAAAATTGCGGCAGATAGCCGAATTTCAAGCGGCCATTCCGCGCATTATCGCCGAATTTCAAGTAAACCGCTCTTCCGGAAGAAAGCCGGGTCTCGTTTATACGGATGCTCTCATTCTGCTTCGTCCCGTAAGGAACCATCGGGATTCCTCCTTGTTTGAGCTTCTTGTGCACTTTCCGGGCCTAAAGGAGCCCGTAACGGGCATTATCGGAACGTACCCTGAGATTTCGGTCGTTTTGAATAACCGTCAGCTGCCGCTTCATACCTTCCAAACCGTATGGGACGAGAACGGCGGGATTCCGGGGAGGCCGCCGGGCCTCGTTCTCCGCCGTACGCTTTCCCTGCAGGAGCTGGGCAGGGGAACGAGTACGATCTATACGGCTGCGAACGCACCTTATCTTGGAAAGATTGAGGCCGCGACACAATTCAGGCTCACGGAAGCTTTGCTGCCCGGCGGACCGCAGGCGGTTAAATGAAACCAAAGAATCACAGCCCGCGGGTAAGCTGTGATCCTTTTCCCGTCAGACCCGGGCCGCCTCCAAAATCAGCCTGGCCGTCATGTCAGGATGAGAGATCGGAAACTGATGCCCGGCGCGGATTTCCGTTACGGGCAGGTGCCGGAAAGCGGGCGGCAGACGGTACTGCCGGTCGAGTCCTCCCCAGACGAGGCGGACCTTGTCCGAGTCCCACTTCCCGGGGCTCAGGCCGAACGTCCCCGCGTTACCGAGCGCGGCCAACAGATCCGCGTTCGTTTTGCGGACACGCGGCGAAGCCAAATCCCGGAGCACGTAGCGCACGTATTCCTGCGGGATGTCCTCCCTGTCCGCAAAGCTGCCGGATTTCAGCAGCTTCCGGACCAGCGACCGCTCCGTCATCCGCTTCAGCCAGGCTCCTGCAAGCGGGGGAAGCGCCGCCCCGGGAGCCGCAAGGACCGGATGCAGGGCCGGCTGCAGAAGTACCGCCCTGCGGACATGGCCGGGCAGCCGCTCCATCACCTTGGCGGCGATCAGCCCTCCGAAGGAGTGGCCGGCCAGCACCACCGGCTGTCCCAGCTCCTTCAAGGCCTCGGCGACCGCCTCGATATACCCGGCGACCGCATCCCGGCCATGATGATAGGGCGACCGCCCGAAGCCCGGCAAATCAGCGGCGTATACGGGATGGCCGTTCAGCCGGGAAGCGGCCGGGAGCAGCGGGAAAGCCCCGCTGAAAGTCCCGTGCAGGAGCACGATCGGGATACCGGTGCCCTCCGGGCGGAACCACACGGCGAGCTTGCCCAGCCTGCCGGGTTTAAATCCTGCATCCGGCAGGCCCGCCTCCCCGTGAGAGAGCCGGTAATCCAGGTCGGCGACGGTATGGGGAAGAATTTCCTTCTTAAGCCCCATCTCCAGCCCGTATTTCCGCTCCAAAGCTTGTTTGGAGGCGAGAGGAAAATCGGCATCCGCGATAAAATTCATGGATTCCGCGGGAATGCCGGTTTTACGGCCCCATTTTGTCCCCAGGGCCTTGGCCAGCAGGGGAAGAGGCATCGTGCCGACGGGCTTTCGGACTCGCATTTCTTTGGCGATCATAGCCGCCAGCTCGCGCATATCAGGGCTGCCGCTTTTTTCATCCAGCAGAAAATACGTACCGTTCCCGGGCTTTTCCTCCCGGACCAGCGCGGCGATGAATGCGGCCGCATGATCGGCGTGCACCATGGGCAGCCAGTGTCCGGAGCCTCCGGGCGAAAGGGGCATCAGACCGCGCCGGACCGAGTCGACAAGGATGCCGAGGCCCCCCGTCTGCTCCGTGACGCCGGTGACGGAATCCCCGATCACGACGCTGGGATTCACGACGGAGAGCGGAATTCCTTCGCGGTACAGCTCCTTGCGGATATACAGGTCTGCGGCCAGCTTGCGGTTCTCGTAAGGAGGCTCGCCGGGATGCCCGATATGTTCGGGAAGATCGGCGTTATTTTCGTGATAAGGGCTCTTGAAGCCTACCAGATGAATAAAATGCTTCAGTCCCCGGCTTTTGCGGATGCGTTTCGCCAGAGACACCATCTCTCCGCTGGAACGGAAAAACACGCTCTCGGCTTCCTCTGGTCCCAGCCCGATGTCCATGGGGCCGCCCATGTGCAGGAGAATATCCGCCTGGCCGGCAAGCTCCAGTCCGGTATCGTCCAGCCCGAGCGAAGGCAGCGACAGGTCGCCTTTCACGGGACGGATGTACGGGGAACGCTCCAGCCCTTCTTTTTGCAGAATAGCATCGAAGCGGGTGAGAGACCGGACAAGGACGGTAAGCTGATGGGGCTGACCCTCCCCCGGAAGGGATAAAGCCCGGAGCACGTGCCGGCCGATAAAGCCGGTTCCGCCGGTGATAAAGATATGAGCCATGAACGAACACCTCTGAATTTATAATATACTACTATGCAGTACTAAAATAGCGTAAAAAAATTACTTTAGCAGCTGGGCTAAAGCGGGAAGCACTTGTTGCATATAAGTGGAATCAGGGCTGGCATGCTGGAGGAAAAGCGCGCCTTCTATACCGGAAATGATCAGGGCGGCCGCAGGACCCGGTTCCAGACTTGCTCTCAGCTCTCCGCTGCGTACGCCTTCCGCGAGAAGCCCTTCGAGGTACACCGTTTGTTCCCGGAAAAAACGCCCGATCCGCTCCCTTACGAATCCGGCCTCTCTGGAGGTCTGGACGTACAGCGTCAGAAAAGGGCAGCCTCCGAGGAAATCGTCCTCTTTCTGCATCAGCAGCTCGCCGATCGCCGCTATTTTCTGCGGGACAGCCAGTCCGCTCCGGGAACCGGCTTCACGGATAAGCTCCTCGTAACGCCCGACGAGTCTTTCCGCAACGGCTCCGAGCAGCTCCTCCTTGCTTTTAAAATGATAATAAATATTCGTTTTGGAGACTTTGCTCTCGGTTACGATTTCGTCCATACTGGTAAGGAGAAACCCTTTTGTCAGAAAAAGGTGTTCGGCGGTATCCAGGGTTTTGTCCCGGTTGGAAGGTCGTTTGGTTGTTTTCATATTACTACTGTATAGTACTAAAAGGGGTTTCGTCAATCTTTACTTTCGGAAAGAAGGGGAGAAGATGAGTCTTGCGGAAGCGCTGGGCTACCGCCCGGCTGAAAAACTGCTGATCGTCAACGCGGACGATTACGGCATGTGTCATGCCGCGAACGAAGGAATCGCGCAGCTTCTGGCCGAAGGAGCGGTCTCGTCGGCGACCGTCATGATGCCGTGCGGCTGGGCCAAAGAAGCCGCGGAGTGGGCGGCCGTCCATCCTCAGGCGGATGTGGGCGTCCACTTGACATTTACGAGCGAATGGGCGCCGTACAAATGGGGACCGGTAACCCGGCATGGGAGCGTCGCGTCGCTCGTTACGCGGGAAGGTTACTTTCCCGCGGATTCCGCGTCATTCGAGCGGAGAGCCGACCCCGATGAGGTGCGGACGGAGATCGTGAGCCAGATCGAGCTGGCGATGAGGATGGGCGTTATGCCGACTCATCTGGACAATCACATGGGAAGCTTGTACGGCCTGGGCACCGGGCGGGATTTCCTCGGTATCGTCTTTGATATCTGCGCGTCCTATGGTCTTCCTTTCCGCATTCCCCGTTACGTGGACATGGGACTGGAGGTGCCGGCCGAAGCGGCCAAGCTGGCCGGGCTGCGCGCCGCTCAAGCCGATGCCAAAGGCGTGGTGATTCTGGATTATTTGCTGGGCCTTCCTTTTCATACGGAACAAGGGGAAACCTACGAAAGCTTCCGGGAAACCGTCATGGAGCTATTGAGGGCTCTTAAGCCCGGGGTCTCGGAGTTCATTCTGCATCCGGCTCTGCCCGCCGAGGAATTGAAAGCGATCAACCCTCATTGGCAGAAGCGCGAGTGGGAATTCCGCCTTTTTCGCGATCCCGTCATAAAAGATCTCCTTGCCGCCGAAGGAATAAGTCTCATCGGCTGGTCGGAGCTGCAAAGATTACAGAGGGCGGTCCTTTAAAAAAATTCCCCCATCCAAGGAAGCCGCCGTACTGCTTGGCCCGGTACAGGCCCGACGGCTGTAGCACCGCGTTGACGAACAGATTGATGTAGGACACGGTGCGGGGGTCGGGTATTCGTATATGGCCGTAGGAAGGGTCCTGGTCGCGGTTGCCGTAATTGCGCCGGATTCCATCGGAAAACGTGACAAATACGGCCGTTTTTGCCTGGAGGACACGCAGGGAGCCTGAGTGGGACGTTCTGCGGATTCGTTTTCGTTTCTTCCGGTTAAGCCGCACCGCACCTGCCTCCTTCCGCAGCGGAGCTCTCACTCTTCTTTCTGTTTATATATGCAAAAGAGAGGCCGCCGTAAACCGGGCGTCTGCCGGGACCCGATCGTAACCTGTGCGGCGGGCCTGTTTTTTTGCAGCGTTAAAAAGAATGCCGGTAAGCCGCTTCAAGCGCCGAAAAGGAGGGATTTTCATGAAAACGGGACGGGCCGCGCTCCTCATTTTTCTTTTGCTGGCAGCATGTAACGGCAGCGGGGAAGTTCAAGTTCCCCGGGAGCACAGTTTGGCCAAAAGCTATCTGGAGGACAAAGGCTATCGCGTTTTGTCTTACGAGGGTGAAGTCCAAAGCTACGAACTGACGAAGGATGTGCTTAAGAAATTACCGGGTAAAATAGTTTGGGGTCTCCAGTCCGTAGACCCGGATCGCTATTTGGGCAAAATGATCCGCGTCCAAAAATTTGTCGTCAAAGGCCATCCGCTTTCCAAAGGAAAGGTCGACGTTTATGTGTATGAAAATGAGGGGGAGCCTTTCGGCGGGACCTCGTTTCCTCAGGATCAATACGGCTCGGCCGGCAGCGGCTGGTCGCTGGACGGTAAAACGCTGGAAGAAGTCCATTCCGTTTCTTTTCCGGATTGGCGCGAAGCATGGCAGGAGAAATACGGGAGTTAAAGGGGGGCGGAAAAAATGGACGCGTCATTTCTGGAACGCGATACCGTAACGGTAGCGAAGGAACTGCTCGGATGCGAGCTTGTCCGGCAGACGGAGGAGGGACTGATCCGCGTCGCGATTACGGAAACGGAAGCCTACAGAGGCTCCGACGATCCGGCCAGTCACGCCAGCCGGGCGGTTACCCCGCGAAACCGCCTTATGTTCGGCGAGGCGGGACGTCTGTACGTGTACCTCATTTACGGGATGCATCTGTGCATCAACGTCGTCGCCCATGAACCGGGCGGGGTGGGTGCTGTGCTGCTGCGTGCGGCCAGGCCCCTGGAGGGGCTGGAGCTGATCCGCGGCAACCGCGGGGGTGCCCCGGACCGGAACCTGCTGAACGGTCCCGGCAAACTGGCCCAGGGTCTCGGGATCACACGCAATCTGAACGGCTGCAATCTTCTTGCGGTGCCGCCGGAAGGATTAGCGCTGGAGAGTGGAACCCCGCCTGCGGGCCCGGTTCTCGTCACACCGCGGATCGGTATTACCAAGGCGGTGGACTATCCATGGCGTTTTGTGGCGGAGTGAGCGGCCTGGCGCCAGGGGCCGGAGAGGGCCGGGGAAGCTATTTCTGTTCCGCAGCAAGAGATTCTCACGGCAAAATCCATTGCTGCGGATCAGCCCGGCAAGCGTAAGCATCCTCCCCCGTATACGCACCGAAACATACACAGCCCGTTCCGGACAAGCCGAGGCGGGCTGTTTTCGTTTGGAATCAAGCTGACAAAATCCTGTGAAAATTAGGGGAACACCCTAAATTTGACTTTCGGTTCCCCGGCAATTAACATTTAGATAAGTGAAATGTTCCGTGTTTAAATATTTCACTATGAAACCAAATGTTGAACTCCATATCCGATCGTGCGATTGTATCCTGGTCCTTTTTTGTCCCCTTATTGCGCTTCATTTTCCTTAGGGGGAACGCTTAATTCGAAAGGAAGAAACGTTATGCCGGTGGATCCGCGTATTGCCATGATGCTTAAACAGATGAATTCACATCCGCTGCCGTCTTGGGAGGAACTGAAGCCGGAGGACCTCCGCAAAGGGACGGGAAATGCCGCCTTCACCTTCGGGGTGGAGGAGGTCAAGCAAGTAGAGGACCGGAAGCTTCCGCTGAAGGGGCGGGATATTCCCGTCCGGATTTACACGCCTGAAGGCCGGGGGCCTTGGCCGGTGTTTGTCTTTTTTCACGGCGGCGGCTTTGTAGTCGGGGATTTGGAGTCGCATGACTCCATCTGCCGGAACTTGGCGAACTCGGTTCATGCCCGGGTGATTTCCGTGGATTACCGTCTTGCACCGGAACACAAATTTCCGGCGGCGGTGGACGACGCGTACGAGACTGTTCAGTGGATCGCTTCCCGCCCGGAAGAGTTCGGCATCGATCCTACGCGAATTGCCGTCGGCGGGGACAGCGCGGGAGGAACGCTTGCGGCCGTTACCTGCATCAAGGCGAAAGAAGCGGGCGGCCCGGAAATCGTGTACCAGCTGCTTTGTTATCCTGCCGCGGGCTTCCTCGAAGAGGACCCGGCTTCGCTGCGCGAGAATAAGGAAGGCTACCTGCTGTCGGCGGGGATGATGGAATGGTTTTCGAAGCAGTATTTGAACACGGAGGAAGAAGTGAAGAATCCGTATGCTTACCCCATTCACCATAAAGATCTCGGCGGACTGCCGCCCGCGATGATTGTGACCGCTCAATACGACCCGCTCAGAGACAGCGGCAAGGCTTATGCGGACAAGCTTGTCCAGGCGGGAGTCGAAGTGGTGTACAAGAATTACGAAACTCTGATTCACGGCTTTGCCAACTTCCACAAGTTCGTCCCTGCCGCACAGGAGGCGCTGGATGAGATGGCCTCGCAGCTTCGGCTGGCCTTGGGCACGGATAAACGGTAAAAAAAACGGTAAACGGCAGCCCTATACAGCGACATAGATGACATAACAACAAGCATGGCCCGAGAACGGACAGCGCTCGTACATCTTATTTTGGAGGCGGTATAAAATGACTACGCTCTTTTCGCCGGACTTTTTGAGAAACCCTTATCCGTTGTATGCACAGCTTCGTCAAAATCAGCCTGTCATGTTCATGGAACCGCTCGGAATCTGGTCGGTTTTCGACTATGAGCACGTCAAACAAGTGCTGTTCGACCATGCACGGTTTTCTTCCGAGCATCGCCCCAAATTTGAGGAAGGGGCGGAGCAGGACAACCGGGAAGAAGGCGGATTCAGCCTCATTACGATGGATCCTCCCCGGCATACTCAGCTGCGGACCCTGGTGAGCAAGGCGTTCACGCCTAAAGCGGTCGCCGCGCTGGAATCGCGTATTGCGGCGATTACTCACGAGCTGCTCGACGAGGTATCGGAGACGGGCCGCATCGATCTGATCCGCGATTTCTCGTACCCGCTGCCCGTCATCGTCATTGCGGAGATGCTCGGAATTCCGAGCGAAGACCGCGAGCAGTTCAAGCATTGGTCCGATGAAGTTGTGGCGTCGGCAGATTCCGTCGTCGGAGCGACCAACAGCGAATCGCAGAGAGCGCATGAGGAAATGAACGATTATTTCCGCAAAATCATCGCCCTCCGGCGCGAAGAACCCCGGGACGATCTCATCAGTGCGCTGCTTGCCGCCGAAGAATCCAACACGCATCTCTCCGAAGGCGATATTCTCTCCTTCTGCGCGCTTCTGCTGGTGGCCGGCAACGAAACGACGACGAACCTGATCGGCAACGCCGTGCTGTCGCTGCTGGAAAACCCGGACCAGCTCGCGAAGCTGCGTGAACAGCCGGAACTTCTGCCGTCCGCGATCGAGGAGGTGCTCCGCTTCCGGTCGCCGCTGCAGGCGATGTTCCGCACCGCCGCGCAGGACGTGGAGATCGGCGGCCAGGTGATCCCGGCCGGCAGCCGTGTCGTGGCCTGGATGGGCTCGGCGAACCGCGACGCCGGCAAATTCGCCGATGCCGACAAGTTCGATATCGCACGCGAATCGAACCCGCACATCGCCTTCGGCCACGGCATGCACTTCTGCCTCGGCGCTCCGCTGGCCCGCCTGGAAGCGCGTGTAGCGCTTCAGGCGATCCTGGAGCGCCTGCCGGATCTGGCCCGGGCGGACCGGGAGCCGCTGACGCCCGCCCGCGGGTTTATCGTCCACGGCGTGAGCAGCCTGCCGCTGACGTTTACGCCGACGAAGCGGCTCGGCTAGTCCAGCCGATGGCCGTATTGATGCCGGCCTGCCGGTTTCGGACGCTTCCCAGGATGCGTTGCGGCCCTGCGCGGCGGTCGGTAAGCCGGGACCGCCTATACCCGGCCTGCCGTGCCGGTCCCTTCGGTTTAAACCCGAATGACGTTTTCGCGTTTGTCCGGGCGGCTGCCGCCCGGCTTACCCGGCAAGCGTCACCGCCGGACCGCACCGATCCAAATAACGCAAAAAAAGCCCAGACCTGAAGGTCTCGGCTTTTTTTGCTGACATTTAGTGAAACGGGACGGTGTTAACCCAGGGCGTTATGGTTATGGTTTGTAAGCACAGGAAGCATCTTGACTTGCTTAACCATTTCGGATTTGCAAATCGGACAGAGAGGGACTTGATTAAACGAGAAATTTTCCCGCATCCAGCATACGCAGCTTTCTTGGCTGCACGCCCAAACGGTGATCTCTTCTTCTGGAACAGGTTCCATGTTCTTTTTGGAATAATGCATAGTGACCCTCCTTCAGATAGTCGGCCTTCTCTATAGTCTACGCAAGACCGTATAGGTTATAGAAGTTCATGAAAAAGAACTGCCTAATCCTAGGAAAGGCAGTTCCTTCTATAAGTTTGTGTAGTTGCTTACAGTTTTACAACGTTCTCGGCTTGTGGACCACGGTTGCCTTGAGCGATGTCGAATTGAACGCGTTGGCCTTCGTCAAGGGACTTGAAGCCATCGCCTTGAATCGCGGAGAAATGAACGAAAACGTCTTTGCCGCCTTCAACTTCGATAAAACCGAAGCCTTTCTCAGCGTTAAACCACTTAACTGTACCTGTTTCCATGCTTGTAAAACCTCCCGGAAATTTAAAGATTTACCCATATCCTTTTAGGAAAAAAGTCCACACATTACAAAGTGCACCCATTCCGTGATATCCTTTGTAATATGTGAACTTAGAACTAAAAATATACGTATAACTCATTTTACCATATATTTTCCGCTATAGCAACTTTAGGGGCGCCCAAATCCTGGATTTTGAACCGGATATTTGGCGGTTAACGACTGGCGGTCGCCGGTTTACTTACTCGGAAGCCGGGTTTTTTTGGCTAAAAAATTGCCGTGCCGCTGAACACGCAGTCGCTGTCTCGTGACGAGCGAAGAGCGGCGGCTCCGTACACGGTGTGCCGGTCCGCAGTCTTCGAGCAGGGCTGTCTGCCGCTGATCAGCCAGAGCATGAACAAAACTCTCCCTGCGCAGCAGGGGATGTATGAACTCCGGCCTCTTTTAACCGGAATCCGGACGGCCTCTATGGAGACTATTACCGCCAACAATCGATTGTCGGAAAGAATCTTTTCCGAAAGGCACCCGCAAGGGTGTCTTTTTTTGCCTGGAATCTATATAATCAGAAAAGGCACATTTTGGATGCCGCGAAAGTTCGTATCCCGCGGAACATAAGGGTTTACCTTTTTTGCGGAACGGGTATTAGAAGTTATGATTTTCCAATTATAAGGGAGAAAAGGTCAAGCCTGACACAAGTTCAGCGGATCTGTGCCGCTGCTTTTTCGTAGGAGGAGAGAGACCTGCGGTAATTGGAGAAATCGGATAGAGCGGAGAGAATGATATAGAGAAACGAATGGGACCAGAGTCAGACACAACGATTGTCTCATCATATATAGAAACGGCGCGGACTGTTCTTACAGGGCTGTCCAGACGCCGTCGGCACAAACCGGATGGGGGCACGGTCTCTTTTGAACGTGCTTCTTTCTTTTCCGCCGTAAAACGTTTCAGCCCCTCCTGACTTGACCTTTTCTCCCCGTCCTAAGATGAAATGGAGGGAATGTGTATGAAGAATAAAGCAGGTTTGACGCTTCTTTTGTCGGCGAGTTTGCTCGTACTTTCCACCGTTCCCGCGGGTGCGGTACAAGAGAGGGCGGACAAGCCGGTGCTGACTTTTCCGGTAATCAGCGATGTGCATGTCGACGCCTCCAAGAAAGAATCCCAGCGTAAATTTACGGAAGCTCTCGAAGACCTTAACCGGGTTAATCCGAATGCCGACGCTCTCGTGATCAACGGGGATTTGACCGGCGGCTCCGCCCGTGATTACACGAGGCTTAACGAGCTGATGAAAAGCGCCCCGCATCCCGCAAAAACTTTCGCCACTATCGGCAATCATGAATTTTATTCCGCCTGGCTGAACGCGAAAGGAAACTGGAGTCCGAACAGCTTTCCCAATAAAGAGACCGAAGCGGCTTCCATCGGCAGATTTTTGTCTTTTACCGGAGAGAAGAAGGTCTACTATGAAGAGGAAATCAAAGGTTACCCGTTTATATTCCTGGGTTCGGAGCAGTACCGTCAGACCAACCCCGACAATATGGAAGACGCCTATCTTTCCAAGGAGCAGCTGAACTGGCTGGAACAATCGCTCGCCAAGCACGGCCAGGAATCGGGGAAGCCGATTTTCGTTTTCCTGCATCAGCCGCTTCCCGGAACGGTTGCCGGAACGTCGGTAGCCTCCAACAAGCGACCGGTCGTCCAGCATAAGGAGCTGAAAAGCATTTTGTCGAAGTATCCGCAGGTGATCTTTTTCAGCGGCCATACGCACTGGGAGCTCCGGCAGCCGAACACTCTTGTGAAGGACAAGTTCACGATGGTCAATTCCTCCTCCGTGGAACGTCCGTGGACTTCCGACGGTCAAGGCGGAGAGAAGCTTAAGGACGCCAAGGAAAGCGAAGGCTTGTACGTAGAAGTGTACGAGGACCGGGTATCGATTCAAGGGCGGGATTTTTACGCCAAGAAGTGGATCCCGGAAGCCCAGTTTAAAATTCCCGTCGGGAATTAACGGAAGAGACACCGGAGTTTACCGATATGAACCGGCATCGGCCTATACGGCCGGTGCCGTTTTTATTTTTTGCGTGAATTTGCGGTATAATGAACAGATAGGTAGCTACATAAATTTTACAGAGGAGTTTAACGGGAATGGGATATGTGTATTTGGCCGTTGCCATTATAGGTGAAATTATTGCGACCAGCCTGCTGAAATCTTCGGAAGGCTTTACAAAATGGCTGCCAAGCGCGGGCGTCATCCTCGGTTACGGAACGGCGTTCTACTGCTTGTCCATGGCGCTCAAAACATTGCCGCTGGGTCTCAGCTACGCGATATGGTCGGGAGTGGGGACCGCTTTTACCGCTATCCTCGGTTTTCTGGTCTGGAAAGAGAAGCTGAGCGTTGCCGGAGTGATCGGAATTATTCTCATTATTGCCGGCGTTGCGCTGCTGAATCTGACTAACAAAGGACATGCCTGAACCGGGGCATATAACATGGATTACTGAAACGATGAAAACGGATGGCCCACGGCTTTCCGTTTTTTGCGTGCCTCGTGTCATTTGGGGCGCGGAAAACTTTACCGAAATTTAAGGAATGGAACTTATTGCAAAGGAGGCATGTAGAAAGTTGTCGAAAATGGAGAGATGACATAGAAATTGAAACCTGTCAAGGAGTGAAATTGATGAAACCCGGTTTAACCTTCAAATTCCGTGATTTGTCTTTGCGGATCAAAATTTCCCTGCTTTTGCTTGTGATGACGTCGGTTCCATTAATTGCGGCCACTCTTATCCTAACGTCGAATTCCAATGGCTACATTTCTAAGCAAACCCAAGAAAACTTGAGAATACGGGCAGAAATGGGCGCGGCCGATATCGACTTGTGGATGGAGCAGAAAATAAACGCGGTGGAGGGGCTCGTAAAAGCGCATCCTGAATTTGCGGCGGCGGCTTCCGAGAAAGAAGTGCTGCCTTATCTCGACATTCTGCAGGACAGCGATCCTGAAATGTTCTATTTTGCCTACATCGACCGCAAAGACGTTTCTTACGGTACGGAAGGCGGAGTTACGGACGTATCGGCTTTTCAGAACGTTAAAAACGCGAAGGCGTCCAAAAAGCTGGCCGTCACGGATATTTTGAAAGATGTCAGCTCCAAAGAAGATATTATCATTATCGACCAGCCGATTCTGGACAAGAACGGCGAATATGCCGGAATTATTCAAGCGATCGTAAGTCCGAAACAAATCGTTTCGCTTGTGTCGCGGATTCATTTCGGGGAAAAAGGCTACGCCTTCCTGCTGTCCGGAAACCGCAATATTCTGCTCCATCCGGACCCGGCTGATATCGGCAAGCCCGCGAAGGATATCGCGCCGGATCTGGACAATAAGCTCGCGGCCTCCGCGGACAAAACCGGTTATATATACGCCGACGACGGGACGGTGGGAGAGGCTGCTCTGGCTTACTCCGAAGTGCAGAAAACCGGCTGGAAGCTGTTTATAAGCGCCCCGAAAACCGAGGTGTACAGTACGGTGGCCAAAGCGAAAACGCTGGCCGGCGTCATAATCGCGATATCCGTCCTTCTCGTTATTCTGATTTCGATCCTCGCTTCCCGAGCTATCCTGCGCCCGCTGATGAACATTTCGGGGATGATGCGCAAAGCCGCCGGCGGCGATTTGACCGGAAGGCTGGACGTGAAGGGAAAAGACGAAATGGGTCTGCTCAATGCGGATATCAACGGCATGATGGACTCGTTCGGCTCCATCCTGGACCGGATGAAAAACGCGATCGATCATATGGCGTCGTCCAGCGAAGAGCTGACGGCTATTTCCGCCGAATCGGCCGGCGTCGCTTCCCGCACGTCCGAAACGGCCAATTCCACGGCCGTGGGAGCCGAAACCCAGCATGACGCGGCCCAGCAGACCGCGCAGGCTATGGAGGAGATGGCGATCGGCATTCAGAAAATCGCGGCTTCCTCCACACAGGTGGCCGAAACGACGGACAGCGTGCGCTCCGAGGTAAACCGGGGCAGTGAAACGGTCGATCGGACGCTGAACCAGATGAAGGTCGTGGGAAGTAACGTACGGGATTCGGCGGGCACGATTTATTCGCTGCAGGAGAAATCCGCGGAAATCCAGAAGATCGCCAGTACGATTTCCGATATCGCCCGCCAGACGAACCTGCTGTCCCTTAACGCGTCCATTGAAGCGGCTAGAGCCGGCGAACACGGCCGGGGTTTTGCCGTCGTGGCGGGTGAGGTCAAGAAGCTTGCGGAGCAGACAAGTCAATCGACCGTGGAGATCCAGGAGATTTTGGATGAAATCGTCGCCGCCACGGGCAAAAGCACGGAGTCTATCGAGAGCAGTCTAGAGGAAGTCGCCCAGGGCGAAGACTTGATGAACGCGATGGCGCAGTCGTTCCGTTCCATCCAGACGGCTATCCTGGATGTGTCCGCCCAGATTGAAGAAGTGTCCGCAGCCACCCAGGAAATCTCGGCAGGGACGGAAGAAGTGTCCGCTTCTTCGCAGGAAATGGTCGATATTTCGAAGCAGACGCTGAATCAGATGCAGCAGGTCGCCCAAAGCATGAACGGGCAGCTTCATTCGATGAACGACATTTCCTCGTCGGCCGAGTCGCTCAGCTCCATGGCGGAAGAGATGCAGAAGCTGGCTTCCGCTTTTACGATCAAGTAGTCATATACAAAAAAGGCGGGCCGCATCGGCTTGCCGGGAAAACCGCGCGTGCTTCTATGGAAGCCGTGCGGTTTTTTGCATGTGATTAACGGATGTCACGGGGCCGGTATATTACGCCAGAGAGCTGCGCGATCCGTATACGCTGCCGCAACACCGTCGCTTGCTACGCGATCCCGACGCACGCGTGAAGCGCTGCGCGGAGGCTGGTCGAAGCCCGCGCAAACCTCCGGGGGTTTGCTGCAACGTGAGGGTATGCCGCGATCCTTTCCGTAAGCTGCGGTTCAAAAAAAGGCCCCGATTAAGGGGCCTGCGTTGTTTAGCCGGTTAGCGTGCCACGATTCGGGCCTCGCTTTTCCGGATGTACGCCGTAAAGGCTTGCCTAGCTTACCCGGCATGTCCGGAAATGAACTGGATAGCCGAGTAGAGTCCCAGCACGATGATTGCCGAGGCGGCGAAAGCTTCAGCGGGCTCGTACATCGCCCGGATGCCTTTTTCCCTTCCCGAGAAGGAGTAGAAGGCAAGACCGAGGGTGTAAAGCATACATACATAGAGCAGATTTGTCAGCCCTGCCGCATAGAGAAGAAACAGCGAGTAGAGCGTAGCGGCGGCTCCATAAGCCAGCTCGCGCTTGCGCGGTCCGCTCCAGAGGGGGGATTCCCCGGGAGAATTCTGCGTGGCGTAGGCTTTTCCCCCGATCGCCGTTTTGACGAGAAAGAGTGAAGACAGCAGGTAAGGCATAAGCGCCGCCGTCGTCGCGACAAGGTACAGCGCATGGTAGGTGGACGAGGCGGTTACGACCAGGATCAGGAAAAGCTGGACGGACCCCGTCGTCATCCAGAGCGCGCCTTTGGGGGCGCCGTTTTTGTTTTCGCCGGACAACCAGGCCGGCATGAGCTTCTGCTTCCCTGCTACGTAGAGCGTCTCCGCGGAAAGCAGAGACATGCCGAGCAGGAGCCCGAGCAGAGAGACGATGAGGCCGGCGTTGATCAGCACGGCGCCCCACTTGCCGACTGCCGCTTCCAGCACATAGGCGGCCGACGGCGTAGGAAGCGAGGCGAGAGCCGCTCTGCTCATGGCTCCGTAAGAAAGCAGCGACACGAGCATATACAGGACGAGCGTGCCGATGAGGCCGATGACTGTCGCTTTGCCGACGTCTGATTTGCGCTTGGCGCGGCCGGACAGCACCACGGCGCCTTCTACGCCGAGGAACGCCCAGACGGTAATAAACATCGCCTGCTTCACCTGACTCCCTATATCCGTGAACCGGATGGGAGACCCGGCGGCTTCGGCGGCGGTTTTCCACAGGTCCGCGATAAAAGTCGGCGAATGAAAGACGGTCGCCAGCGCCGCTATAAAGACCAGGATCGGGATAAGCTTGGCCATCGTCGTTACGATATGGACGAGAGTCGCTTCCCGGATTCCCGAGAGCTGTAAACTGTGGAGCAGCCATACGAGCAGCGAAGCGCACACGATGGCCAGGACGTTATTGCCGCCGTCGAATACGGGAATGAAATAATCCAGAGCGCCGAACAGCAGCACCGAGCTTGCCACGATCGTGATCATATTGGCGAGCCAGTAGCCCCAGGCGCTTATAAAGCCGACGAAGCGGCCGAAGCCGGTTTCGGCGTAACGGACGATGCCGTTATCCAGGCTTGGCAGCCGGTTGGCGAGACTTTGGAAGGTTAAGGCAAGCATGATGACTCCGACGCCGGTAAGCGCCCAGCCGATCAAGGCGGCGCCGCTTCCCGCATCCTGCGCCATATCGGCAGGCATGCTGAAAATCCCTCCGCCGATCATGGAACCTACGACAAGGGAAATGAGAGGGAGCAAACCGAGTTTGCGCGGCTCGTTAGACATAAATAAGGACTCCTTTATTGCTTATGTGCATGAAATTTAGTGTAGGGAAGTATTATAGATCTTTTACTCTGATAAAGCAATAAAGGATTGCTGGGTAACGGATGACCGGCCGCCTCACCGGAGCATAAGGCGGCTTTACCGGTCGGATTAGGACGTGACCATGCCCCCGCCGTTAACGTGAATGGTCTGTCCGGTCACGTAGCTGGAGTCGTCGCTCGCCAGGTACACGTAGGCGGGAGCCAGCTCGAAAGGCTGACCGGCCCGCTTCATCGGAACTTCCGCCCCGAAGATACGGACTTTTTCCGCCGAGAAGCTGGAAGGAATAAGAGGTGTCCAGATAGGACCCGGAGCGACCGCGTTTACCCGGATGCCTTCGTCCACGAGCGACAGTGCCAGAGAACGCGTGAAGGAGACGATGGCGCCTTTGGTGGACGAATAGTCGATCAGGTCCTTCTGGCCTCTGTACGCCGTGATGGAGGCGGTATTGATGATGGAAGATCCGCAGCACAGATGGGGCAGAGCCGCCTGGGTCAGGAAGAAGAATGGAAAAATATTCGTCCGGTACGTATCGTAAAGCTGCTCCTCGGAAATATCCAGAATGCTTTGCTGCGGGAATTGAACGGCATGGTTGTTCACCAGAATATCCAGTCTGCCGAACGCCGATAACGTTTTGGCGACGACCTCGCAGCTGGCGGCTTTCGCCCGCAGATCCGCTTGGATCAGGAGACAGCGTCCGCCGAGCTGCTCGATCCGGGCGCGGGTTTCTTCGGCGTCACTCCATTCGTACAGGAATACGATAGCCACCGCAGCGCCTTCCTTGGCGAAAGAAATAGCCGTTGCGCGTCCGATGCCGCTGTCTCCGCCCGTAATGAGGGCTACGCGGTCCAGCAGCTTGCCGCTGCCGGTGTAATAAGGATTTTCGGCGATCGGCCGGGGAACCATTTCGGATTCGATGCCGGGCTGGCGGGGCTGATGCTGCGCGGGAAACGGAACCGGCTGCTCCTCGCATTTCGTTTCTTTTCCTGTGTAAGGGTAGATAGGATACATGCTGAACCTCCTGAATGATAAGGATAGGCGAATATCATGCTCCATCGTATTCCTCCACGCCCGTATGAGTGCCTAGATCTTCGCGAGCAGTTCAAACACGCGAAGATAGTAGTCGTCCGGATGGGGGACGAAATCCTCCTTGGTGACGGTCCGGACCGATGCGGCGCCCGAATCGGCTTGAGACAGGCCGCCGTCCCCTTCGCCGTTCGCAGACTGTGCCAATACGCCGCGGACTTCCAGGGAGTCCGCCGTGCCCTCGAAAAGAGCGGCCAGCCGGTGAAGCTCGGCCTCGTACAGCCCGGAGACTTCTTCCTCCTGAAGCGTGTACGCCTCCAGGGGCCAATCGCTGGCATAACCGAAGACATGGCTGATTTCGCGGTCGATAAACGTTCTGCCGCGCACGGTTCCCCTCTCATCGGTGCGCACGGTAAACAGAAGAGAAAGCCTGTCGAACGGAACGCTGAGGCCCAGCTCCTCCTGAAGCTCGCGGGACGCTCCCTGGATCGTCTCACCCGAGGTCAGATGGCCCGCCGCCGTAATATCGAACTTGTCCGGGAACGTATCCTTGGAAGACGAACGGAGCTGAAACAGCACCATGCGTCCCTCCCCCTCCGGGCGGACAAGCCAGCAGTGAAAGGTCTGATGCCAGTACCCGGCCGTATGGACCTCCTCGCGTGAAGCGGTCCCGATCCGGTTGGCGTCTTCGTCGTAAATATCGAACATTTCGGGCGTCATGAAATTCCTTCTTTCTATAAAAAAGTAGGCGGGCTAGAGCCTCTGTGTACAACTGCTGTGAACAACGCTGTGAACAACGCTGCGAACAACGCTGCGAACAATTGTTGTGCACAATCGCTGCGCATAATTGCGTTATCCGCCGCTAGGCTCAAGATGTCTGGAAGATTCGGCAGATCACGTCAGGATGTGGGAGGCAGTCGGGCGGATCGGCCCCGTTTGGCAGTAAAATAGGCTCCGCGTTTGGGGAGGAGTTTAGCTCCCGCTTTACCGGAACGCGTCTCCAGCCCTTATCTATCTTGAAGCGTAAACGAAAAAAGAGCCCGGATCAACCCGGACTCTAACAGGCGCCGACAAAGGTAAAGCGTCCTCAAGGCGCCGTGTTTAAAAGGAAAACACGAGCTGCGCCGGAGGCGAGTCGGGCCCCGGCGCCGGAGGCGTTCCCGCTCCGGCTTTCGTGCCGGCCGCCACCGCCCGAGCGTCGCCGGGGGGCCCGGCGCTCTGCCGTGCCGCGTCCGGGCCGCAGGCGAATTCCCCGCGGCTTGCGCTGTCTCCGGCCGCTCCGGCGAAGCCGCCGTTCCCGGACGCATCTGCACTTGCCGCCGCACAGCCGTTCCCGGCGGCATCCGCGTTCGCCGCGGCACAGCCGCTGCCGGCGCAGCCGGGAACAGCCGGGGGCGGCTCCCAGGCGACTTCAAGCGGTTTCCCGCTTGACCGGCCCTGGAGGCCGGCTGCCGCCCGCTCCTGCGGACGAGGCGCCTCTTCCTCCTCGTCCATGTCGCGCAGCCCGTACCGCTCCAGCAGCCCGTCGATGTACATGCGGACGGGATCGCGGTATTCCCGGGGTGCATAGGCGGAGGCGGCATACAGCCTGGCGTATTTGCCGACGAGCTGCGGATAATGCCGCCGGATCGTCTCGAAAAACCACACCTTGACGTCCGAAGCGCTCAGGCGCAGGTACGACGCCATAACGAACTGCGCGCCATGCTCCGAGGCGGCCTCGAACAGCTCTTCAAGCTCGTCCCGGCCGTCGGTAATGTAGGGGAGCATGGGGGCCATGAAGATGCCGGCCGGTATCCCGGCATCGGTCAGTGCGCGCACCGTCTCCAGCCGCTTCGCGGGGGAAGGGGCTCCAGGCTCAAAGTTGCGCCAGGTCGTCCGATTCAGCGTGTTCAGGCTGATGTTCACGGCGTAGACGGGCAGCTTCCGGAGCAGGTCCAGATCCCGCAGAATCAGCGGGGACCGGGTTGTGATCGTCAGGGGCACGGGGTACTCCGTAAGCACCTCCAGGCAGCCGCGCGTCAGCTTGGCGCGGCCCTCCGCCTGCTGATACGGATCGGTGGCCGTGCCGATGGCGATGCGGCCGATCCCGGCCAGCCCTTTGCGGGAACGCGCGGCTTTGCGGAGCTGTTCCCGCAGCGCCTCGGGGGCGTTCTCTTTTATCAGAATGTTCGTCTGGAACGTATCGTCGCCGTTCAGCCCGAGGAAGGCATGCATCGCACGGGCGTAGCAGAAGCTGCACCCGTGCTGGCAGCCGCGGTACGGGTTGATGGAATGCTCGAAAGGCATCGCCGGTGTTTTGACCGGGTTCAGCACTTGTTTGGCCGTCACTTTTTCATAGCGGACAGGATTCATAACCGGTTACCTTCCCGTTTCAGAATAGAAAACAGAACATGTGTTTGTATTTAGTATATCACATCGGATACGGACTTCAAACGGGGAGGAACATGGCTGTTTTTTCCTGAAAAGAAGGGGATCGGGACAAGTTTGTCGGATCCTGTTTTTGTCAGCCGAAAGAGGTCGGAAAGAGTCTTGACAATTTTTGCAGGCGGGTATATTCTTATACATGTCGGTTTTGCCCGGCACGATTCGCTTCGGAATATGCTGGTGTAGCTCAGGGGTAGAGCAACGCACTCGTAATGCGTAGGCCGGGGGTTCAATTCCCTTCACCAGCATCTTTATACAACCATTGGAATAACGCGGTTTCTCGCTTTCGAGGGGTCGCGTTTTTATATTGTCCGGATTGTTTCCGATTCCACGAGCCGTACGGCCGCAGTCAGCCAGATTCCCATCAGCCGGAAGGAGACGTTATCGCCATGCACGACACAAACAGCCTCACTCTGCCCTCATTCGCCCGGAAAATCATAGCCGCCACCGTCTGCATTAACATGGGCCGGTTTTCCGTGTTTACGTTTCTGGCCGTCTATCTGACTCATACGCTGCAGTTTCCCGCGTGGCAGTCCGGAACCGTTTTGACGGTTGCTCTGCTGATCAACCAGGTGGTGCCGCTCTTTTCCGGCATGATCGGAGACCGCATCGGCTACAGCACGATGCTGGTAGCGGGGACTTTTCTGGCTGCGCTCGGGTACCTGGGGATTTACGCGCTGGACAGCTTCGGCGGACTTGTGCTCGCCGCTTGCTTTATCGGTATAGGCCCGGCCATGTACGAACCGTCCATCAAATCGCTGTTCGGCAACCTGCCGCATGTTCTGAGAAGGCGTGCGTTCACTTACTTCAATCAGGCGCTGAACGCGGGCGCGGTTCTGGGAGCCGTAACGGGAGGGATTCTCGTCAGTTTCCATACGTCGTATCCGATGCTTTTCGGAAGCGTTTTATTTCTCCTGGTTTCGGTGCTGCTTCTGGGACAAGCCAAAAGCTTTCCGAGAGGCCGGCACTCGGCCAAAATGCTCGACAGCTACAAAAAAGTACTTCGCAACAGACCGTTTCTCGCGTTTTCAGGTGCAATGGCGATGTTCTGGATCATGTTTACGCAGTTGTCCGTCTCGCTGCCGCTCGAAGTTTACCGGCTGAGTGAAAACGAACGACTCGTCAGCAGTGTCGTAATTTTCAACGGACTGTACGCGGTTCTGTTTATGTTTCTGCTGCGGGGTGTTTTTCAGCGGAAGCCGGCGGCCGTGATCGTCAAATACGGCATGCTGATTATCGGGCTGGGCCTGCTCGCGGTTCCGTGGGTTCCTTCGGTACTCTGGGTCCTGCTTTGCGTACTGGTGTTTACCTCGGGCGAGACGTTTGTGCTGCCGGGAGTGGACATTGCGATCGCGGAGTACAGCATGAACGAGGATACGGGTGCCTTCTACGGCGCTTTCGGGCTCTCTTACGCGGTGGGCGGGACGATCGGCAACTACCTGGGCACGTGGCTGATCGGGGAGTACGGCGGCACAATTTGGCCGTGGATGATTTACGGGCTGATCGGGCTTTGCGGATTTGTCGGCCTCCACGTCCTTCAGGCGCTGGACAGCAAAGCGGCCAAGACCGTTCATACGGCGTGATGCCGGTAAACGGCGTTTATAAAAGGAAAAGCGGTTCCGGATGACCGGGACCGCTTTTTTGTGCATGGAGTCTGCCCTTGGAGCCACTGAAGAGTTGGAACTCTGCCGCTCCGCGCATATTTTCCGTTGTTTCGTTCCGCCGTTTCCCTTCGGGAACATCTGCCTGAGGGAAAGTACTTTGGTCGCCGGAGCTAAAACGCCGCCAATCTTGTTCGGAAATCGTTGTCGTCCGTGATGTAGGCGACATCTTCGTAGCCCTGCCGGACGGCATTTTCCTTAAGACGGGCCAGAAGCTCTTGATCCTTGCAGTAGAGAGCGGCATAAACCGAATCCACGATAATCAGGGCAAGCTCGCAGCCGGAGCTCGTAAACTGCCCGTAATCTTCAACCTCGTGCACCTTTGAGCCTGCCGGAAACGCTTTGATATCCACGAAAATCAGGTAATGCCTGCCGGTGCCGATCCGTTCCTTGAAACGGCCGCCGTCTATCGTTTCGATGGAATTCGGGAAAAGCGGCCCCCCTAGCGTATCTTCTTCAATGATATAGGATTCTACGCCATCAACCAGCCAATTGTATGCGGTAAGATCAACGGGGGACAGCAAGTCGGCAAGCGGAGCTCCATAAAGATTGGGCAGCAGAAAGCTGATCCCTCTTTTCATACGTTCACCTTCTCTGCAATAAGGATGTCTTCGGTTGTAAGCATCAGGGTGCTTATCCGGGTATCGTGCGTTTATATCTCTCCCTGTAAACAATTAAAGATGAGAGTCATCCGCCCCGTAAAACATTCGCTGCTTTAATCATACACGCCATGGACTTTTTATCATCTAAAAGAAGAAAAGATCCAGGGCGTGCACGCATACCTAAGCGCTGAGAGGCAGGCGGCTGGCACGATCACTTCACCGCATCCAGCAGGGTGCGGGTGTCCGCGAACTCGGCGAACTCGCCGTGCAGGTTCGCCAGCGTTATCGCGTGGATGTCCTCGGCCGCATGCAGGCGTCCGTCGGGGCCCGTACGGTCAAAAGTCGCCGCAGCGTCGGCTGCGAGAATCGTACGGAACCCGAGGTTCCCGGCCATGCGGCAGGTCGTCTCCACGCAGTGGTTGGTCGTGAGGCCGGTGACGACCACCTCGGTGCAGCCGAGCAGGCGGAGCCGGGCCTCCAGATCCGTGCCGATGAAGGCGCTGTTCACCGACTTGCGGATAACGGCTTCGTAAGGCAGAGGCACCGCCTCCGGCTTGGGGTCTACCGAAGCGCTTCCGGCCCGGAACAGGGACTGCGGCGTTGCCCCGATATGGTGAACATGAATAATCGGCCGCCCGGTCTCTCTCCAGGCTTTCAGCAGAAGAGCGATATTGCTCTCCGCTTCCGGGTTGTTCCGCCTGCCCCAGCGCGGATCGTCAAACGCCTTCTGGACATCGATAACAAGCAGGACCGCTTTATGAGTCAGGTGCATCGTTAAACAGCTCCCTTCGTGATTGGTATTCATTTTACTTGCCCGAGCGCCGGAATTACAGGTTATACTGAAAGGAAAAGAATCCGTTCACTTTGACTTTGAAAGCTTTAGGACGGCTCTGTTTTAAAAAAGAAAGAACAGGGGGAGTGAGAGTTGGATCATACAGACCGCAGCATACTCGCGCTGCTTCAGGAGAACGGGAGAATGAGTATGACGGAGCTCGGCAAGCTGGTGGGGCTTACGTCGCCGGCGGCGGCCGAGCGGGTCCGGCGCCTGGAGGATAAGGGAGTTTTGACGGGGTACCGCGCCGTCGTTTCTCCCGAAGCCGTAGGCAAGGCGGTCATCGCCTATATCCTCATGGAAACGGAGCACTGCCGCAGGTATGTGGAATTTGTCCGTCAGGTTCCGGAGGTTGCCGAATGTCACCGTATCGCGGGGCCTTACAGCTATTTGACCAAACTGGTGACAAGCTCCGTCCGCGAGCTGGAGACTTTTATCGACGCGTCTATGGAATTCGGCAAGCCATCCACGCTCGTTGTCTTGTCCTCGCCGCTCGCTCAGGCCCCGATTCTGCCTTTGAAGGAATCCGTTTTGTAAATTTTTCATGATGAAATCCGGCGGGCCGCGTTCATGTTTGCTATCTTTGCTCATACGCTTATAATAGTTTATTGAGACATTGGGAAAGGTGTGGGGATATGAAGCGGTGTAACCGGAACGTCCAGAAGTTCACATCGTTTCTTATTTCCTGTTTGGAACACTGAGGCCGTTCAGGCTTTGGTGTTTTTTATTTTTTCCGGAGGTGAAGGGATGAAGTACAAACGCGTATTGATCAAGCTGAGCGGAGGAGCGGTAGCCGGGAGCGGCGATTTCGGGTTCGACCCGGAGAGGCTGGAGCATATCGCCCGTGAAATTTTGTCGGTGCTGGAGCTGGGCGTCGAAGTGTCGCTGGTGATCGGCGGCGGCAACATTTTCCGCGGCAATATGGGAGAGAACTGGGGCATCGAGCGGGCGGAGGCCGATAACATCGGCACGCTGGCTACGGTCATTAACAGCCTGATGCTGCGCGGTGTGCTGAAAGCGAGAACGAATGCCGAGATACGCGTCATGACCGCGATTCCCGTTTCGTCATTGGCGGAGCCGTATATACGGCTGAGAGCGATCCACCATCTGGAAAAAGGCTATATCGTCATCTTCGCGGGAGGCAACGGCCAGCCCTTCGTCACGACGGATTATCCATCCGTTCAGAGGGCCATCGAAGTGAACTGCGACGCCATCCTGGTCGCGAAGCAGGGGGCGGACGGCGTTTACGACAAAGATCCCAACGTGCACGAAGATGCCCGCATGTACGAAACGCTGCATTACAACGACGTGCTTCAGCGCGATCTGCGGGTGATGGACCAGTCCGCTTTTATTTTGGCACGGGATTACGGAATGCCCATTCACGTGTTTAACTTCGACAAGCCGGGTTCCATGAAAAGGATTCTGACCGGCATTCATTCGGGCACCACGATCCATGAAGCGGCGAAGCTGACTTTCAGCGTGTAAAAGCCGCAGAGGGGAGACATCGCCGCATGGACACGCCGGCCCGGACTTTGAATGAACGGGTACCGGTTCCGGCGAAAATACCCCGCACGAGGCAGGAGGCAGGAAGCGGCAGCGCCAGCGTCAGGCACATCCATTCCTAAGGTGATTTGACTTTTTCTTCCCGCAGACGTATATTGATTTTAGATGTTTTAATTTTGCACAATTTAATGGAAACAGTCGAATAAACCCGGGAGGTTATGAAGATGGGTGTGTATGAGTTTACGGCTCAACGGATTAACGGAGAAGAACAACCGCTCGAAGACTATAAGGGCAAAGTGCTGCTCATCGTCAACACGGCGAGCAAATGCGGCTTTACCCCGCAGTATCAAGGATTGCAGGAGCTGTATGACGCCTACAAGGATCAAGGTCTTGTTGTACTCGGATTCCCGAGCAACCAGTTTATGGAGCAGGAGCCGGGTTCCGATGAGGAGATCGAGCAGTTCTGCCAGGTGAATTACGGCGTTACGTTTCCGATGTTCTCCAAAATCGATGTCAAAGGAAGCGGCGCGCATCCGCTGTTCCAATATTTAACCCGCCATACGGCCGGAATTTTGTCCAAAGAGGTCAAATGGAATTTCTCGAAGTTTCTCGTCAACCGTTCGGGTGACGTGGTCAGCCGGTATGCGCCTACGACCGCTCCGTCCAAAATTTCCGGAGATATCGAGAAGCTGCTGGCGGAATAAGCAGAATAAGGATTGAGGCCCTATGAATTCACCATCCAAGCCTAGGCTTGAGAATCAGCTTTGCTTTGCGTTATATGCCTGTTCGCGTGAAATCACGCGGATGTACCACCCCATGCTTGAAGAGCTGGGCTTGACGTATCCTCAGTATCTGGTGCTGCTCGTGCTGTGGGAAAAAGACGAATCGACCGTAAAAGAGCTCGGCGAACGGCTCTTTCTCGATTCCGGCACCCTGACTCCGATGCTCAAAAGAATGGAAGCTTCCGGCCTCCTGAAGCGTACCCGATCCAGCCGCGACGAGCGGAGTGTCGTTATCACGCTGACGGACAAAGGACGCGCGCTGGAGCAGCCCAGCACGTGCATTCCGGCCCGTCTGATGACCCGCGCGGGCGGAACCGAGGAGCAGGCCGGCGAGCTGTTGGAGCAAGTGAAGCGGCTGCTTGCGGCGGTGAACCAGGCTAACCGCAACAGCGAAGAGTAGGCGGATAAAAACCCGGCGCCGGGCTAATCCGCAGTCCCTGGGCGTGCTGACGCACAGCAATTTTCTGTCGAACATGCGCGCCATAACGGGAACGAAGCGGCATTAATCCGCCACCGCTCCGTACCGGCCGCAAAGTCGCCTATGCAAAAACGCAAGGTTCTCGAAAAGAGAACCTTGCGTTTTTTTATTGTCCGGCTTTTTAATTTTCTGTTGAGTGTCTTCTGTCAGGCATAAATCGGCATTTCCATACTATCAAAAATGCTTTTACCGTTCCTGCGCAGGCTTTTCCATTTCGGCATATGTCGTTACCGGCCCTGTCAGTTGGAGAAGGTTACATACAGGTAAGCGTTATAGGTCTGCTGGCTGGTGCGTTTCTCCGGATTGCGGCTCTGGGTTCTGACCGTTACGGAAGACATGCCCAGGACGTTGATCTTGGCCGGCAGCTCCTCCTGCTTAAGGAAAGCGGTGCCTGTCCCGAGCTGGACATAAACGTCGACTTTATCCTGGGAGACCAGGTTAACATTCATGTACTTGGAGCCGTTCGGGGCAAAAGTCCGGTTGATCTCGCCCTGGCTCTTCAAGTCCTGCACGGCCGCCGCTCCGGGCGGTGCCGTCACGCCGCCGGTTTGTCCTCCGTTGTCTTTGCCGGGCTTGCCCGTACCGGTTCCGTTCCCCGTTCCCGTCGCGGGAATCTCGTCGTGGAACGTCACCTTTAGCGTAGCCGGGTAAGCGGCCAGCGGCGAACGTTTCTCCGGATTGCGGCTCTGGGACTTGATGCCGATCTGGCTGACGCGGTCTACCTGAACGTACCGGGGCAGCTCTTCCTGACGGAGGAAGGCGATGTCCCCGTTCATGTACAAGTACAGGTCCACGGCATCTTTGGAAGTCAGCTCGAGCCGCATGTATTTCTTCCCGTTCGGGTAAACGATCGTGTTGAACTCGCCGTCCCGCTGGAGATCGCGGTCGAACGGTCCCGGTCCTTCCGCGGCTTCGCCGGGTTTAGGCGCCGGCATGGGAACCGGACGGAGAATGCCGGAAGGGTTGATGCTGGAATAATTGCCGAGAACCCCCTGCGTCTTCAAGTGGTCGAGAATCCGGTGGAGCACCGTTACCGCCTCGGCGCGGGTCAGCTTGGACGAAGGATAAAACTTCCCGTTCGCGTCCGCCGTAAGAATCCCCGTTTTATGGACTTCAAGCAGCGAGTTGGCGGCCAGTGCGCTGTAGTCGTCGTAATTGGCACCGCACGTGCCGTCCGCCTCTTTCAAGAAAAGAATCGGATAAATGCCGCCCGGGGGCAGCTCGGAATTGTAGCGGGAGTCCGTTTTGCGGAAAGATTCCAGCTCATTCTCGGTATTGAACAGACGGGTCGTAATATCCTTGAACCGGTTCATGTCGCCGCATACGTTGGTGGATTCCGGACCTCCGTTTATGCCGTAGAGCCCGTACAGCATCAGAGCCAAATCCCAGCGGGTAAACGCGTACTCGGGATTGAAAAGGGGAGTGCCGCTGCGGGACGTGACCGTCGTATCCGCGACTCCTACGAACGTATCGCTGATTTCCCGGTAAGCCCAGTGGGAAGCGGGGACGTCCCCGTACGAGGCCCTGCTGTAATTTAATACGTCCGTTCTTAAGCTCGGCCGGTATTTGTCGAACAGCCGGTAAACCATCACCGACCATTCCGCTTTGCTTACGTAGCGGCCGGGCTGGAAGGTGCCGTCGGGATACCCTTGCAAAATACCGCTCTGGGCCATAAAGGTGATGGACTGGACGGCCCAGCTGTATTTGGCGCTGTCCACATCGGGAAACGGAGTGGAGGTCAGGCCCGCGCGTGCGGGCCCTGCCGGAAACAAGGGCAGGAGAAGTAAAACCGCCAGAATGATTTTCATAGATAAAAGCTTCGTTTTCATATCGGGTTCCTCTTCTGTTTCGAGTTTTGGGATACGTATGAATGCGTACAAACGCCGGTCAAGGCGGACCGGATTCGCTTATCGTTTATATCGGCGGGAGCATCCGCGATTATTAGAAGAGGGAACGGAAGGCGGGATTTCAACTCCTTCCGGGACCCGCGGAGCCGGAGCTGATAACCGAAGATGGGCCGGGAGCTGGCGCCAAGTAAACCGCATCCGGGACCGGGGCGTTAAAGCCCGGCAGAGGAGCGGACGCAGAATGAATGTCGGCTCGAACGCCGTATCAATGTCGGTCAAACGCCGCAACTAATGTCGGTGCAACCGCCGGATAAATACCGGACCAATCGCTGCATCAAACGCCGTACCAGACGCAAAAAAACCGCTTCGGCTCTGTAGAGCGAAGCGGTTTCGGAACCGATCACGTTTGGGGACTGAGACTCTGCTGATCGGGCAAGTCTATTCGGATCAGCCGGATGCTTTCAGGCTGAAATCATGCTTTTCCTGGCCCGGAGCGCTGTGGGCATCCGGAGCTTTGGAGCGGGATTTGCCGATGGAAAAAATCAGGTTCAGCACAATCGCCGTAAAGCTTCCGGCCACGATGCCGTTGCCGGTCAGAATCTGTACGCTCTCGGGAAGGTGGCTGAACAGAGTCGGCGCTACCGTTACGCCGAGGCCCATGCCTACGGAGCAGGCGACGACCAGCAGATTTTCATGCTGGTTCAGGTCTACCGAGCCCAGCATTTTGATGCCGGAGGACACGACCATTCCGAACATGGCGATCGTTGCGCCGCCGAGTACGGCAGTCGGGATCAGCATCGTGAGCGCCGCGATTTTAGGCACGGAGCCGAGCAGGATGAGAATAACGCCGGCAGAAGCGATCACGCTTCTTTTTTTGACTTTCGTCAGCTGGACAAGCCCGACGTTTTGCGAATAAGTCGTGTAAGGGAAGGAGTTGAACAGACCCCCGATGATGCTTGCGAGTCCTTCCGCGCGGTAGCCTCTTGCGAGGTCGCGGTCCGTCAGGTCTTTGTCGCAAATTTTGCTGAGCGCCATGAACACGCCGGTCGATTCCATAACGGATACGATGGCCACGAGCGTCATGGTCAGAATGGATGTGAGATGGAAAGTCGGAACGCCGAAGTAAAACGGCTGGACCATGTGGAACCACGAAGCGTCAAGCACGCCCTGGAAGCTCACTTTGCCCATGAAGGCGGCGGCAATCGTGCCGAAGATCAGACCGAGCAGAATGGATACGGCCCGGATGAAGCCGCCGAAGAAACGGTTCATGACCAAGATGAAGAGCAGGACTCCGAAAGACAGGGCAAGATTTTGCAGACTGCCGAAATCGGCGCTGCCCTGGCCGCCGCCCATGTCTTGAATGGCGACGGGAATAAGCGTCAGTCCGATGATGGTGACGACTGATCCCGTAACGACCGGCGGGAAGAAGCGGGCAAGCTTGCCGAGCAGGCCGCCGAACACGAAGATGATCAGCCCCGAGGCGATGATGGAGCCGTAAATCGCCGTCATGCCGTGCTGGCCGCCGATGGCGATCATCGGAGCGACGGCCTGGAACGCGCAGCCGAGCATGACCGGCAGCTTGATGCCGAAGATGCGGTTGCCCCACACCTGGAGGAGAGTCGCGATTCCGCAGGTGAGCAGGTCGATCGAGATCAGGTAGGAGAGCTGCTCGGGAGGCAGTTTAAGCTGGGTGGCGACAATGATCGGTACGATCACGGCGCCCGCGTACATGGCGAGAACGTGCTGGAGTCCCAGAGAGCCGGTCTTAAACCAGTTGAGCATGAGTATCCTCCTCGGAGACGTTGTTGTCCATAAAGGTGACTTTCCCGTTATCCAGCGAAGCTATGCGGGCGAGCGACTCGACGCGGTAGCCGGCGGCCTTGAGCTTGTCCGCGCCCGGCTGGAACGACTTTTCGATCACGATGCCGATTCCTGCTACTTTAGCGCCGGCCGCTTTGACGATGTTGGCCAGACCGAGAGCGGCTTCGCCGTTGGCGAGGAAGTCGTCGATAATGAGGACGCGGTCATCGGCGGACAGGAACTTTTTGGCCACGGTGACTTCGTTCGTTTGCTGTTTGGTAAAAGAGTAGACGCGCTCCACGTACAGGTTGTCGGTCAGCGTCAGCGATTTCTGCTTGCGGGCGAACACGACGGGCACCTTCATTTCAAGCGCCGCCATTACGGACGGGGCAATGCCGGAGGATTCCAGCGTCAGGACCTTCGTTACGCCTTCGCCGGCGAAGAGGCGGCTGAATTCTTTGCCGATTTCAAACATCAGAACCGGGTCGATCTGGTGATTCAGGAAAGCATCCACTTTCAGAACTTGTCCGGACAGGACCGTTCCTTCATCTTCGATTTTTCTTTGTAAAAGTTCCATGCTGGCATCCCCCATAAATGAAATAATGAGTTGAATCGAAAAACGCAAAAAACCCGAATCTGCACCGGACCCCCTGAGGGCCGTGTTCATCGAGTGACAAAGGCAAATAACCGCAAATGCCGCGGTATCGGGTATTTCCACAGAGAGGACGCTAAGGTCTTCCTGCGGTAAAAACCGTCCGTGGATCCGGAATTTGTCATCACCCGTAGTCCGGTCATTTACGGTGACCGGGTAGAGACTGGCAGGCCTATTCCTGCCTTTATACGAGCTGGCTGTTTTCGGTTGGCTGTTGAATGATGGCTTCATTATACTTCAGAGAGCAGGCGCTTGAAAAGAAGAAAATGTCGAAAACCCGAACTTTTTGGTGGGAACGCGATTTATTTGTTCGTTTATATGCCAGTTCATGGCAGACGAGGAGAGAATTGACCCTTGTAATGTCCAGGGAAAGGGAAAAAGTCTTTCAAAGGCGGCAGGGGCCTGTGCTATAATGGCCCAAAAGCGGAGGAGGCGTTAACGACATGGGAGAAGATTTGCGTTATCCGATCGGAACTTTTACGCACGAGGGAGAGATTTCCCCGGAACAAATCCGGGACTGGCTCGGAGAACTTGCGGCCGCTCCTTCCCTGCTGCGCGGGGCCGCTTCCGGTCTGACTGATGAACAGCTCGATACGCCGTACCGTCCCGGCGGCTGGACCGTGCGTCAGGTTATCCACCATGTGGCGGACAGCCATGTGAACAGCTATGTCCGCTTCAAGCTGGGCGCGACGGAGCATGAGCCCGTCATAAAGCCCTACGAAGAGCAGTTGTGGGCGGAACTTGAAGACGGGAAGACGGCTCCGCCGGAGATTTCGCTGGCGCTGCTGGACGCGCTGCACGACCGCTGGGTGAGATGGCTGTACACCGTGGATGAAGCGGGCTGGGCCCGGACGTTCCTGCATCCGGTGAACGGGCCGACTACACTGGCGCGGGGTCTCGGCCTGTATGTGTGGCACGGCAAGCATCATACCGCTCATATCGCCTCTCTCAGAGAGCGGATGAACTGGCGCTGACGTGACGGCGCGGCGTTAATTACAGGTCGGCTTTTTTTCTTAAAAATAGGAAAAATAATTGCGGGTCTCCGCACGTTCAAGAATAACGGAACCATCATCGGGAACTTCCTCAAACCCTGACGCAGCCCGCAAAAACAAGCCCCGGTAACGGCAAGAAACTCTTTGCCGCTCCGGGGCTTGTTTGATTTTTAATCCGGTACGTACTAAAATGTTCCAATTGGGATCGTGCCGGAAAGCTTGTTTTATAAGCCTTTCGGGAATAGGATGCACCCGACTTACTTACATAAGATCCCAGAAGACGGAGCCGGTCCGATCAGCCCGTTAATCCCTGCTTCTGATCACGAGAAGAAGCCCCGAGCGGACGGAGATCGATCCCCGCCCGTCTTGAAGCACATTGCTGATTCCGAGGGACTGTCCGATCTCAAGAGTCGCATTTTGCAGCGGATACTGAAAGCCGGTCAGCGTAATGCCGGTTACTTCGGTCGTTAATGGGAGCAGAGATACCTGCGCGTATGGACCGGCGGTAATCTCAATCTTCTCCTGTACCAGTTCGATATCGTTATGATCATCGATGATCCGGGAGCGGATTCCGGCCTCCGTCCCTTTGCGGAGCAGATGAATATTCGCCAGAGTATGATCGAGGCGGGTGCCCAGTGCGCCGAGAAGAATGATTTCCGACGGGCTGCGCTCAAGCGCCCAGGTGTAAGCCAGCTCCGTATCCGTCCAGTTCTTGTCCACGGGATCGCAGGCGATAAATTCCTCGCTGCCGCGGCGGATTTCGCCGAGTTCCTCCGGCGTGACGGAATCGAAATCCCCGAGCGAGAGCCGGGGACGGTACCCGCTGCGGACCAGATGGAGAGCGCCGCGGTCGGCTCCGACTAGGAGATCCGTTCCGGGGTTCAGTGTTTTAAGATGCTCGTCCGCCCAAGGGCCGAAAGCCCCTCCGGTTACTATAAAAATCCGCTGCTGCGTAAGCGTCATAACGGCCCAACGGCTCCTTCCGTTCATTGAAATGGAAGCTTTTATTATACCACAGCGGCGGATAACCGGGAACGTGAAGAACATGCTGAACATGCAGGATACGGCTGGCTGGGCGGCAAGAATACTAAGGGACGTGCTGATCCCGTCATGTGGACACCCGGCAGCGCATTCCCTGGCACATGCGTGCCCGCAGAGCAGAACGGGCGCCTGCGGCTCCCCAGGACCTGGAGCCGAACGGAGCAGCGGCCGGGGCGTATGGGCGATGGCGCATTCCTGGAAGTAAACGGGACCTTAACGCTTGCGATCTATTGTTTATTGGCGCGTATCGCGTACTGGGAAGAGGTATGTAAAAAAACGGGCCCGGAGGCCCGCTGTCCGGCAATTACCGGTCGCCAGTTTTCACATGAAGGCGCGGCGGAGTATTTTCTTTTTGCTGATGATCGATTTCCGCTTCGTTCAGGGAGAAGCCTTTCATCTCCCAGGTGGTTTCTCCCAGCACAAGATCGGCGGGAAACTTATCGCCCCGTTTTAACGTGACTTCCCGCCCGGCTTCGTCCGCATAAACGCCGTCCGTTTCGACCGTTTCGTGGCTCATAGGGTCCATGGTTTTGTCTTTGGACATGACTCACACTCCTTTCTCTTCATATAATATGGTCTTTATTTCGACAAAAAAATTCGGAAGTTTTCTAATCTTTTTCGCATAAAATGTCGATAATTGTTGAAAATCATAAAAATTTGATAGAGGGACAGGAAGACTGTCCTTCCGAATCGAAAAGTAGGTAAAGAACCACATCTACTTACAGAAAAACCAAGAATTGTCGAAAATTCGGCGATTGAGGTTGGCAAGAGGGTAGAACATGACTAAGTTCATTCAAGCTATTGCATTAGGGCTCGTATTTGCGGCTCTTTTCTTATTCGCCGGGGTGGAAGATGTCCGGGCTGAAACTGCTTCTCTCACGCGTGTGAATGCGCCCCCTGTCCTTCTGGATAACTGGGAGTACTGCTGGACGGAGGAAGAGGGAACCGGACGAACGGGAGTGCCACTGGGCGGCCTGGAGGATTGGAAAAGCGCCGGTCGGCTGCTCAATCCGCAGGACCGGATGGGCCGCAGCCATTTGTGGCTGCGGGTGCCGCTTCCTTCCCATAAAGCGGCCGATCCGAGCCTGCTTATACGCGCTTTCGACAACGTGGAAGTGTACACGGAGCAAGGACTCGCCTACCGTTTCGGGGATTGGCAGGAAGGGCGGAAACACCGCTATTACGGAACGCCGAGAAGAATAGTCCCGCTTCCGGATAATACACAGGGGATGCTGTATATTCATCTCCAGTCGGAGTCGCGGAATATCGGAATAGAAGACGGAGCCATGTACGGTTCCGAGAGCGGCTTTATCAAGCAGATGGTCCGGCAGGAATTTTTCCGGGCCGTGCTTGGAATCAGCTACATATTGGCCGGAATCGTGGCTTTTTGTGTTTTTCTCGGGCTGCGAAGCCATAAAGTTTTTCTCGATTTCACTTTGTTTTCCGTCTGTTTCGGCATCTACAGCATCTGCCGGTCCTCGGTCGTTTATCTCGTGTTCGATCATCCGGCCATACTTACCTATGCGGAGCTGATCGCTCTTTTCGGAGGCGTAATCGGCATTCTGATGTTTGTGGAGCATCTGCTAGGCTCCGGCAGGTATGCCTATGTACGAAGAACCTGGCAGCTGCATCTTGCCTACAGTGCGGGTGTTCTGCTTTTGCACGCGTGCCGCGCAATTTCCGTCGTGGAGATCGTCGATTGGTACCAGCTGCTGCTGATTGTCAGTATGCCGCTTGTGATCGTGCGCGCGGCGGCCTGCGCAATGAAAGGAAACAGGGGAGCGAAGCTGCTGCTCATCGGAATCGGAGTTATCTGTCTGACCGGCCTGATCGATATTTTCCAGAACCGGTTGAACATCATAATCCGGTTCTCGCCTATGACGTATCTGGGCATCTCGGTCTTTATCCTGCTGCTGATCGTACTGCTCATCCGTCAGTTTGCGGACATCATGCTCCAGCTCAAACGCTCCGAGAAGCTTTCTCTCGTCGGTCAGATGGCCGCGGGTATGGCTCACGAGCTTCGTAATCCGCTGACGATCATCTCGGGCTTTCTGCAGCTCTCGCGGAAGCAGGCGCCCGATGCGCCCTATCTCGGCATGATGAGTTCGGAAGTACACCGGATGAACGAAATCATTGAAGATTTTTTGCTGCTGTCGAAGCCCGTGAACAGCCGGTTCGACCGGCACGAAGTGCTGCCTCTGCTCAGGGAAACGCTGCAGCTTTTCGATAACCAGCGCAAAGAGGCGGGGGTGAGCGCCATTCTTGAGGAAGAGGGCGCGATCCCGAAGATAGACTGTGATCCTAACCAGCTTAAGCAGGTCTTTATCAATATGGTGAAAAATGCGATCGAAGCGATGCCGGAAGGAGGGCTGCTGCATATTACGGCGGCCGCTCTGCCCAAGAACAAGGTGAGAATCCGTTTCGCCGATCAGGGAAAAGGAATCGAGCCCGGCCACCTTGAAAGGATCGGCGAACCGTTCTTCACGACGAAAGCAAACGGGACGGGGCTTGGTCTCATGGTGAGCAACAAAATTATCGAGAACCATGCCGGTACCCTGCGGGTATCCAGCCGTCCGGGCCTAGGGACGACCATCGATATTATACTGCCCGTTCATATCAAAACGGCGTAACCGTATGGTTACGCCGTTTTTTTCGTGCCTTCCGTCGTGCCGAACTGTAGTGCCATGTCGTACCTTTTGTCGCATCGCTTACGCTCCGGCGCAGTGCCATACCCTACTGTCATGCCGTACAGTCTGCCGTAACGCTTAACGTATCGTGCCGGCTTCCAAACCGGATGCCGCGGTTCAACGTGCGTGCCATACCGCTTCGGAGTTACGCCGTGGAGCACCGTACCGCCGTGCCGTGCGCTGCTTTAACGTACCGGCTTCCGATCAGACGGGATTTCCGTTAAATTTGTAACCGACTCCGCGCACGGTAATGATATACCGGGGGTCCGACGGGTTCGGTTCGATTTTTTTGCGGAGATTGCTGATGTGAACGATGAGTGTCCGGGGATCGCCGAAGCTCTCCAGGCTCCAGACCTGCTCGAAAAGCTGCTCAATCCGGTAAACGCGGTTCGGATTTTGCGCCAGCAGGCTGAGCAGATCGAATTCTTTGGCGGACAGGGCGATAGGCCGCTCCTGAACCTTGACGATGTGACTGTGCAGATCAATCTCCAGATCGGGAAATTTCAGCACATGCTGGTCCGCCATATTGCGGGACGGAGAGCACCGGCGTAGCAGCGCTTTCACGCGGGCCACAAGCTGTGCGGGGCTGAACGGCTTCGTGACGTAGTCGTCTCCTCCTATGCTCAGACCGAGAATGATGTCGATGTCTTCGCTCTTCGCAGACAGGAAAATAACCGGGGTGTCGCTTGTTTTCCGCAGTTGGCGGCAGAGTTCTATACCGTCCATGCCGGGAAGCAGAATGTCCAAAAGAATAAGATCGGGACGTTGTTCGGTGACCAGTTGAAGCACATGATCCCCATGATCGGCGGTGACGACCTCGAAGCCTTCGCGCCGTAAATACAGGGAGACGATCTCCAAGATATGGTGATCATCGTCGACAACAAGAATTTTACTTGCCTGCATGAAGAAACCTCCTAGCTGCTGCCCGTGCTTTAAAAAAGGAAAAAAACTCCAAGTGGAACTTGACAAGCCGTTACTTTTTTCCTAACAAAAAAGGTTTATACCCTACATTCTATCCTTTTTTTGCCTAAAATGAAAGGAAAAATCCTTGATTTCGCAAATGACTAGGTATTATGTGTAGGCACTAAGTCCTATTTTTCGAAAATCTTTATTCATAATGACATAGAACGGCATACTTATCAACAGGCTTATGATCATACAGACGCGGACGGGCATCATCATGTATAGTATAGAGGAAACGATTTGATGACTCCTGCTGCACAAGGAAAGGAACGGATCGCCAAGTGAGAGAACCGCAAGAACCGATAATATCCCGAGAGCCGTTTATATCGGCTGTTATCCCTACATATAACCGGCCTTACGTATTGGGCGAGCTGCTGGAGACGCTGGCGGCGCAGAATTACCCGAACATGGAAGTGCTGGTGGTGAACGATGCCGGCGTGTCCGTGGATTTTGTGGCGGAAGCCTATCCGGAGCTGGCTGTCACGATTATTAACCAGCCGGTCAATTTGAAGCATGTGCATGCCCGCAACGAGGCGCTCAGCCGTGCACGCGGGGAGCTGATTTTGCTTTGCGACGACGACGATCTTCTGGCGCCCGGACATATCAGGCGCATGCTTGCCGCCCTCGAAGAGACGGGAGCGGACTTCGCTTATTCCGATGCGGAGCTGTTCGATTACCGGGTGGAAGGACGCACGCGTATCCCCGTCAGCCGGCGGTTGTTCGCATACGGATTCGACCTCGCGGAGATGCGTGCGTTTTCCACGTATGTTCCGTCCGGCACCCTGTACCGCAGGGCGATCCACGATACACTCGGTCCTTACGATCCCGAGGTTCATCATTACTGGGACTGGGATTTTTTCCTTCGGACCGCTAATGTTTATAAAATTACGAGAGTTCCCGTCGCGAGCGTTCTCTACGCTTTCTCGCTGAAAGGGGACAATATTTCGGGAAACCGGCAGGAAGGAAATCCGTACCTCGGCAGACTATGCGCAAAGCACGGTCTGGGCGAACTGCCTTCGGAAAACTTTTTTACCCTGCTGGATAAACCGCATATGCGTCAAAGAGAAGCACCGTCCGCGATTGTATGGGACGGCGAGCCCGTTATCTCGCGTCTGGCGGAACAAGCCGAGTCGGTTTGACTGGAAGCATCCGTGTTATCCCCGGTACGGGACGGATAACCGTGAACGGCACAGAAGCTCACTCAACCAAGCGAAGCATCTTAGAACAGAAGCCTTCTGCAGCCTGCCGGCCGGAAGGCTTTTTGTGGTTCCGGCTTGACGGATGTCTCGGCGGGCGGGAGGGAATCGGGCTACCTGGACCTAAGACCAGGTATAAAAACCGTCGTGAGTCGGTTCTGATTCACCCTCCGGACCGAGTAGAATAGTGACAAGAACAAGGTTAACGGAAAGGGCTGCGGACCATGAAAAAGAACGGACACAAAGTATTGATTCTCTCGGGAAGCTATGGAGACGGGCACAAACAGGCGGCGGAAGCGATCCGCCGCGAGATCGCTCAGAGGTATCCGGGAGCGGAGACGGTCCTGCTCGATTTTATGGAGTGGACGCATCCCTTCATGAATTCCATCGGGCGGTACATGTTTTTGAAAGGACTCCAGACGTTCCCGTCTGCGTACGGATATGTATACAACAAAACGAGAGAAGCGAACTTTTTCTCGTATATACTCAAGCAGTTCAACCGGTTCGGCCTCGGCCGCATGATGAAGCTGCTTCATGAAGTGGAGCCGACGGTGGTCGTTTCCACCTTCCCGCCGGCTGCCGGAGCCATGTCCGCCGTACGGGCTTACGGGCTGTACGACGTGCCTACGGCCACGGTCATTACGGACCATACGGACCACAGCTATTGGGTTTACCCGGAGACCGACAAGTATCTGGTCGGTTCCGACACCGTCCGCGACGGCCTCATCCAGGCGGGCGTGCCCGCAGGGCGCATCGAAGTGACGGGCATTCCGATCCGGCCGGAATTCCAGGGCACCTACGAGAGCGCCCAGACGCGCCGGCAGCTCGGGCTTGATCCCGAACTGCCGACGATCCTGTTCATGGGAGGAGGCTGCGGGATGATGGGCGGCGAGCTGGCGAACAGGCTCGAAGCCTTCGAGGCGCTGCCGGTCCGGACGCAGCTGGTCGTCGTGTGCGGGAACAACGAGAAGCTCCGCGCGCAGATTACGGAGCTGGCGGCTCATTCCCGCCACCGTATTCTCGCTACCGGATACGTGAACAACGTGCACGAGTGGATGGCTGCGGCGGACTTGCTCGTCACGAAGCCGGGAGGGCTTACCATCTCGGAAGCGATGGCCATGAAGCTGCCGATCGTGATCTACAAGTCCCTTCCGGGACAGGAAGAGGATAACGCCCGTTTCCTTCTGCAGGCGGGAATCGCCGTAAAAGCGAAGAACATGAACGACTTGATCGTACAGTTGGGCGTTCTGCTGAGAAGTCCGTCGCTGCTTTATACCATGCGGGAGAATCTGGGCCGGACACGCCGGTCCAACGCATCGGCCGAAGCGGTCCGCATCGTGCTGGAAACCCGCAGCGAACGTCGCTATGCGGCGGCTTTACAAGAAATTTGGTAAAAGCGACAATAATATTTACGCGAACTTCGTATAATAACCCTATTCCATAACAGGAAGCGTGGTTATGCCCATGAACCCCGATGCCAAAATACTCATCCTCTATGCCAGTTACGGAGACGGCCATCTGCAAGTATCCCGGGCACTGCGGCAGAGCTTTGAAAATCAAGGCATCAGCAACGTAGAGCTTGTGGACTTGTTCGCGCAGGCGCATCCCTGGTTCAATTCCTTCACCCGCTTCGTGTATCTAAAAACATCTTCCATCGGCCTGTACGGCCTTAGCTATTACCTGACGCAAGATATGCGGGCGGATGCCCTGCTCTCCAGATGGCTCCACTCCCTGGGAGACCGCAAGCTCCGCCAAATGATCCGCGAACATCAGCCGGCGGCGGTGGTGAACACATTCCCCCTGAAGGGGATGCCCGATACGGGAACGCACTGCGGGGAAACGATTCCGACATTCTCGATCGTGACGGATTACGATCTTCATTCCCGGTGGGTTCACCCGGACGTAAGGCATTATTTCGTTCCTTCGGAAGAGCTGAAAACCCTGCTGGTCGCGAAAGGCGTACCGGCGGATAACATCAAAGTCAGCGGCATCCCGCTGCGGCCCTCGTTTCAAGCCGCGGAAACCGGGAACGCCGCGTCAATAAGCGGAGAGGCCGGCCAGGCGCCTCCCTTTGTGCTTCTGATGGCCGGTGCGTACGGCGTGCTGAAGGGGCTACGCGGTCTATGCGCCAAGCTCCTCAAGGAAATTCCGGACGTGAGAATAGTACTCGTATGCGGCCGCAGCGAACGCCTGAAGCGGTATTTTGAAACGGCTTTCGCGGGACAGGAACGCGTGTGTGTTCACGGTTTTGTGGAGGACATCCACCGGCTGATGGCTGACTCCGCCTGCATGATTACGAAAGCGGGCGGCGTTACCTTGTCAGAGGCGCTTGCCCTGGAAGTACCCGTTGTCGTATACAGGCCCTTTTTGGGCCAGGAGAAAGAAAATGCCGATTATTTCGTGAAAAAGGGCGCGGCGCTGGCCGCTTTTAATCCGGATGAGCTTGTCCGGCAGGTCGGAAGGGTGATCCGCGGCGAATGGCCGCCGGAGTCGGCCCGCGCGTCAGCCCGCAGACTGCATAAAAAAAATGCGGGCCAGACCATTGTCTCGCATATTCTAGAAGAGATCGGGCATCATCCTGCCCGCAGCAGCGAACGAGCGAGGTGAGAACGATGGATGAGAACAAGCAGCGCCGGCTTACCGCCCGATTAATCGGGTACGCACTCATTCTTTTTGTCGTGGAATTCGTCCGGGGCGCTTACCTGCTGTCCTATTTGCCGGTATATGCGGAGAAAATTCTTCATTACCCCGTGACGGTTGTCGGTCTGGCGATTTCCATTCACTATGTAGTCGATATGATTGTAAAAGGGCTGGCGGGGTTTCTTCTCGACCGGTTTCCCGCCCGGGTTATCGTCGGCGGAGGGATGCTCTTCTCTCTGATCGGGCTCATTCTGCTGCAAGGACCGCAGAACGTGTTTATTTTTCTCCTGTCGGCGGCTTTATTCGGGGTCGGAATTTCCCCGATCTGGCTCGTTTGCCTGAGCCGGGTAACGGCCGAACAGCGCGCTTTTCAAATGGGCGTCCTGTATACCGTCTGGCTCACCGGGCTCGGTGCGGGCCCCGTCGTAATAAATTTTGTGCTGGACTACAGCCTGTCCGTCACTTATTTTATCCTGCTCGGCTTGTGGGGGCTGGGCTGCCTGCTTTCTCTGGGAATGGGGGGCAGGGCCGCAGGGACGCGGAAGAAAACCGTCACGTGGAAAGTGCAGGCCGGCGTACTCAAAAAACAGCTCGGCGCTGCGAAACCGCTTCTGCCTCCGATGATGCTGCAGACGCTTGCGGCGGGTCTGCTTGTCCCTGTTCTTCCGGGTTTCGCATCGGGAGTCATGGGCTTGCAGTATGCGGAATACTCCATGGTACTGCTGGCCGGGGGGCTGTGCACGGTCCTTTGTTTAATGCCGATGGGAAAACTATCCGACCGCTTCGGGCTCCGGGGATTTCTCATTATCGGGTTTGCGTTTCTTGCGGCGGCCCTGTATGTGATGACGTTTATAAAAGAATTGGAGCTTGCCCTGCTGACAGCCGCTTTGCTTGGCGTTTCCTATGCCTGCGTGCTGCCGGCCTGGAACGCCCTGATGGCTCTCTACGTTCCCAAAGGGCATCAGGAGATGGGATGGGGGACGCTATCCAGTGTCGAGGGGCTAGGCGCCTTTATAGGCCCGGTTCTCGGGGGCTGGCTGGCCGACCGGTACGGCGAAGTTTTCGTGATTGCGGCAAGCGCGGTTCTGCTGGGAGCCATCGCGCTGTGGTACATACTGGTACCGCTTCAGCCTTCGGGTAAGACAGACGGCAAAGCCGCCGTAAAGGGGGTGACGTACCGTGGTTGAAGGAATTATATGGATGGTCTTTATTTTCTATCTTATCTACACCCTTGTGCCTACCTTCCTGATCCGGCGGCTCGGATACGGCGTGTTCAAAAGCAGAAGCGGCAGCCCGTGCGCCGCGCTGACTTTTGACGACGGCCCCGATCCGCAGTATACGCCGCAGCTTCTGGATCTGCTTGCCCGGAAAGGCACGAGAGCGACTTTTTTCGTGCTGGGCGCCAAGGCGGAGCATTACCCGGATCTGATCCGCCGTATGCACGAGGAAGGGCATCTGGTCGGGCTGCATAACTATATGCACCACTCCAACGCTCTCATGACACCCTGGAAGGTACGCCGCACGCTGGAGCACTCCGCCGACGTGATCGAACGCATTACGGGGATACGCCCGGTTCATTACCGTCCCCCGTGGGGCGTTTTCAACGTGTTCGACTTTCTGCTGATCCGCAAATTCCGTATCGTCTTATGGTCCATGGCCGCTTTTGACTGGCGCAGCAGAGGGGGAACCGACAAGATCAAGCGGAAGCTGATCGGGAAGGTGAAGGACGGCGCCGTCATTCTTCTTCATGACAGCGGAGATACGCTGGGGGCGAATCCGGATGCGCCGGGCTATATGATCGAGGCACTCGCGGATGTGCTGGAGGATGCCCGCAGGCGGGGCATCCGTTTTGCGCGTATTGACGAGCATCTCCCGGGCCGGAGGCTTCCGGACCGGCTCGTCCGCCGCCGCGCGGAGAAGATGACCGTTGTGCCGGCGGTGATTTCGCAGCATGCGCAGACGGTGCAGGAAGCGGCGGTGACTGTGCGGCATCCGACGGCGGCAGGCCAGGCGGGCGCGACCGTGCAGCACGCGCAGACCGCGGAGGAAGCAGCTGTGACTGTGCAGCATCCGACAGCGGCAATCCAGGCGGCTGCAACCGTGCAGTACGCACAGATCGCGCAGGAAGCGTCGGCGTCCGCTCAGCATCCGCAGGGCGCGGACCAGGGGGCCGTGGCTGAGCAAGGCCCGGCGGCTGCGAACAGCCCGCAGGCCGCGGCTGAGGCCGCGAATGCGCCGCTTCCCCGGCCCGCGCAAGAAGCGGCAGCCGCCCACGAAGCGCCGAACAACCCGCCGTCTCCGACACCGGAGAGGCGAGGTCCGGCCCTGCGCGCATGGATGCTGTGGGAGCGGTTGTTCCACCGGCTGTACCGCGTACAGCCCGGAGATCCCGAGCACCGCTTCCTCCACTACCGCATCCGGACGTATCACGGGCAGGAGCTGGCTCTCGACGACGGGGAGATTATCCGCCCCGGCGACAAAGTGGCGGAGCTTCATCTCGACAACGAATGGCTCCGCCAGGCCGGATCGCAAAGCTCCTCCATGATGAAGCTGGCCGTGCAGATGATCCGGGCCATGGGCTATTCCATGCCCAGGCTGGCGCACCGCCTTCTGACGGACCCGGCCCTTGCCGATCTTAAGGGCGTGTACGGAATCTCCATGATCCACCGCGGTACAAAGCAGTTCGGATTTACCGTACTTCCGCTGCATAACCGGTTGTGGCGCTGGACCTCGACGATGTACCTGCGCATTCTGCTGGGAATGCTTCATCCGGGAGGATTCGGACGCCTTCAGGAGAACAAGGACCGGCTCACTCCGCGTATTATCGCGATGTCGGTCCAGCAGATGAAAAGGCGCTACGCCCCCGGTTTGGGAGCGGCGGAGCCAGCCTCCGGCGCCTACTATCCGGAAGAAGCTTACGGCGGGGTTCTTCAAGAGCTTCCGGAAGGAATGGCGGGAAAACGGGGGTAATTCCGAAAGCTAGGGGATTGCCTGCCCGCTTTTGCCCCATCAACTTGATGTAAGCGCCTTTTTCTAGTAATCTGGAGGAATCAACAGGGTGCACGGAAGAGGTGCGGAAGTGAAGAACAGCAGCATAGAAGTGGTCAAGGTGCTGAACAACAATGTGATCATTGCGGCACATCCCGTCCATCGCGAAGTCGTGGTGATCGGCAAGGGCATCGGGTTTAACCGGAAAGCCAAGGATCTCATTCCTTCGGAAGCGGTCGAGAAGCTGTTTATTTTGACCAATGAAAAAGAAAAAGAACAATATCAGCAGCTGATTCCCCAAATCGACGAGAAGCTGATCGAGGTCATGAACGAGGTGATTTTGTATATCTCGGAGCATGCCGGGGCGCCGCTGAATGAACATATTCATATTGCCTTGACGGACCATATCGCGTTTGCGATCAAACGGCTGGAGCAGGGCATCGTGCTGCAGAATCCGTTTTTACTCGAAACCCGTGAGCTTTACCCCCGGGAATACGCCATAGCCGATTATGTCATCAAGACCATTAATAATAAAATGAACGTGCATCTGCCCCCGGCTGAGGTGGGATTCGTTACGCTTCATATTCACGGCGCGATTACGAACCGACCGGTATCGGAGGTCAATGAACATTCCCGCCTCATCGGAGAGCTTATCGGCCTGATCGAGCGGCAGATGCATATTACGATTGACCGCAGCACCATCGCGTATTCGCGGCTTCTGCGCCATCTCCGTTTTGCCATCGAACGGGTAAAGCGGAAAGAAGCGGTCCACGAGCCGGACAAGCTCGGCGAACTGCTTAAGCAGCAGTACCCGGAGATTTACTCCATCGCCTGGACCCTGATGAAAGTTATGCAGCGTCGTCTGCGGCAGCCGGTTTACGAAGCGGAGGCGGTTTATTTGACCATGCACCTGATCCGCCTTATGGAGAAAGACGATTCCCTGGAGAAGGGGAAGCCTGGAGAAGAGCGTTGATTCGAGAATGCCCGCATTCCCGGCAAGATTGCTTTTTTTCGAAATTGTATGATTAAAACGGGCCGGCGCCGCTGCGCAAGGTTCGTTTTTTTGCGTCCATTTTATTTGTAAAACGGTCTTGACCGATCCGGGCGATGGTGATAATATTTGTCTAATCCTATAAGAATAGTATGAAATAAAATGAGCAGGGCTTTTTTGTCCCGCTGATCGGTTCCCTGCCTAAAATGAATATCCATAATTGAAAATTTGAATTTGCTGACTAGTTAACTAGAAGCGCCTGCGATCCGGATGTGAAAAATCGTCCGTTCGGCATGCGCTTTTTTTTTATTTTTGTCCTAAAACGAAGGGGGATCACGATGGGAAAACTGCTGCTTGAAATCGGAAGGCTGAACAAAGCTTTTGAGACGAAGAAGGGGCATGTCCATGCGCTGCACGATATCAATCTGGATATAAAAGAGGGCGAGTTCATCACGGTCATCGGCCCGAGCGGATGCGGAAAAAGCACGCTGCTGAAGATCGTGGCGGGTCTGGATACCGATCACGACGGGAACGTCCGGCTGGAAGGCGAGGAAGTGACGGGGCCGGGTATCGATAAAGGGTTCATTTTTCAGGAACCTCGCCTGTTCCCGTGGCTGACGGTCGAGAAGAATATCGCGGCCGATCTTTCGCTCAAAGACCCGCAGGTACGTGCCAAGGTGGATAATCTGATCGAGCTGGTTAAGCTTCAAGGCTTCGAGAAGTCTTATCCGAGGGAGCTCTCGGGCGGGATGGCCCAGCGTGTATCCATTGCCCGTGCTTTGCTCCGTAATCCGAAAATTTTGCTGCTGGATGAGCCTTTCGGGGCGCTGGATGCTTTTACGCGAGCGCATATGCAGGAGGTGCTGCTGGATATTTGGCAGGCCAACCGGACGACCATGGTGTTCGTCACCCACGATATCGATGAAGCCATTTTCCTGGCGAACCGGGTCGTCATCCTTAAACCGCGCCCGGGCGCGATCCGGAATATCGTTCCTGTGGACCTGCCTTTTCCGAGGAAGAAAACGAGTACGTCGTTTCAGGAAATACGCTACAAAATTTTAAACGAATTCGAAAAGCTGGATGAGCTGGAGCTCGTTGAAAGCGCAGGAATCTGACGAAGGAGGTGCCGCTTGTGAGCAAGCCGTCAAACCCGCTGCCGGGCACAAGCCCGGCCTTATTGGCCGCTGCGGCTGATTCTGTCCCGGCAGAACCAGCGTCTTCCGGCTCATCCAGGAGCCGGCGGCTGGAGTCGTTCTGGCTGGGAGCGATCGTACCGGCGTCCGCGATCATTTTGTGGCAGGTGCTCGGTGACGCGGGCTATATCTCCCGGCTGCTTTTTCCGACTCCCTGGACTATCTTGAAGTCGCTTCGCAGCCTGCTGGAGTCCGGCGCGCTTGCGGAGAATGTGGGCATAAGCATGCTGCGGGCAGCCGCAGGTTTTGCACTCGGAGGCGGACTAGGTCTACTGCTGGGCATGCTGGTCGGCTTTTTCCGCAGAACGGAGAAAGTGCTCGATCCTTCCGTGCAGATGATCCGTATGGTTCCCCATCTGGCGATTGCGCCCCTGTTTATTCTCTGGTTCGGTTTCGGCGAACCTTCGAAAGTGCTGCTGATTGCCAAAGGGGCTTTTTTCCCGCTTTATATCAATACCTTCCTGGGAATAAGGGGCGCAGACAAAAAATTGTTTGAAGTGACGAAAGTGCTGGGTTTCAGCACATACAAACAGCTGGTGCGGCTTATTCTGCCGTCGGCGCTCCCGAACATTTTCCTCGGCATAAGAGTTTCGCTCGGCATCGCCTGGCTCGGGCTGGTCGTGGCCGAACTGATGGGGGCTTCGTCAGGGCTCGGTTATCTGATGTCGGAAGCCCGGCAGTTTAACAAAACCGCGGTGGTTTACGTGGGCATTATCCTGTTTGCCGTGATCGGCAAGGCGGCGGATTCAGGGGTCCGGCTGCTGGAAAGGCGGTTTTTGCAGTGGCAGGACAGCTACGGTGGCAAGTAAAAGGAGGGGACAGCTATGAACGGTGGCGGGGAAGCGCTCCGGCGGCTCACCGGAACACATGAACGGTCCGGAAGTTTGCGCAAATACCGGCAGACGTTCCTGAAAGCGAAGACGGGCGATTTTGCCCTGGGTGCCGTTCTTCCGGTGCTTGTGCTCGTGATGTGGCAGGCGGCAGGCGACTTCGGCTGGATCTCGACGTTTTTTCTGCCGACTCCGCTCATGATCGGCGCCGCATTCAAAGAACTGACCGTGAGCGGCGAGCTGACGGAACATGTGGGAATTTCGCTGTGGCGGGCTTTAACGGGCTTCCTGCTCGGCGGCAGTCTCGGCCTGCTCTTCGGCCTGTTGACCGGGTACTTCCGCAAAGCCGAGCAGCTGCTGGACCCGACGCTGCAGATGATCCGCCTCGTGCCTCATCTGGCGGCGGCTCCGCTCATTATCCTCTGGCTCGGGTTCGGAGAAACGTCCAAAACGCTCATTATCGCAAACGGAGCTTTCTTTCCGCTCTATGTCCACACTTACCTCGGCATCCGGAGTGTGGATAACAAACTGTTCGACGTGGCCAAGGTGCTGCAGTTCAGTCCGCACAAACAGCTGCTCCGGCTGATCATTCCCGCTTCCCTGCCCAACATTCTGCTCGGGCTGCGGCTTTCGCTGGCCGTTTCGTGGCTGGGGCTCGTCGTTGCGGAGCTGATCGGCTCCCAGTCGGGCATCGGATTTTTGATCAACTTCGCGAAGCAGAATTCGGTAACGGAAATTATTTTTGTCGGAGTCATCCTTTTTGCGGTCGTCGGCAAGCTTGTGGATACGTTCGTCAGGCTGCTGGAGACGAAGCTGCTGCAGTGGAGGGACAGTTTTGAAGGCTGAGAAATGAAGTTTGCGCCTGGAACGGGAATGGGAACAGAGACGGATACAGAGATGGATACAGAGACGGATACAAAGACGGAAACGAAAACTTTGCGGAGAAAATTTTCTACATAAAGAGGGGGATTAGCATGACACGTTCGCCATTCATCCAAAAACATACTCATCCTATCGGATTGCTGCTCGTTCTAGTCGCGCTGGTCCTGCTGGCTTCGGCCTGCGGCCGGGCGGAAGCCGATCCTTCCGGAGCAGCCGACCCGGGCGGCAAAGCGCCTTCCGTGCTGCGCATCGGCTATATCGGCGCGAACAAGCTGAATCTTCCGAGCGGTGCCGAAGGCTGGGGATTTTATAAAGGCGGGACTAAGGAGGAACTGAAAAAGCTGGGGATCACGGACGTGCAGTTCGTCGGTTTTCCCAACGGCCCGGACTTGAGCGAATCGCTGATCAGCGGGCGGATCGACATCGGCTCTCTCGGGGACACGCCGGCTATATTGGCCCGTTCCGCAGGGGCGCCGTCCAAAGTCATCACTTTGAATTCCTCCGGGAGCAACGCGTTTATTCTCGGGAAGAAGAACGGCCCCGCAACGCTGGCCGAATTGAAAGGCAAGAAAGTGTCCGTGAAGAAAGGCTCGTACATGCACCGTTATCTGGCGGGACTGCTCAAAGAACAGGGCATTAAAGACGTACAGCTGATTCATCTGCTGGATGAAGATGCGGATGCCGCTCTGGTCAGAGGAGAAGTGGACGCTATAGCCACCACGGAAGTGCGCGGGCTCAAGCTGATTCCCCAAGGCTTTCCCGTTCTGGACGAAGCGGCCAAGGATCATCCCGCTCTCGTAGGCGCGGGGGTAACGGTCGTATCGGAGAGCTATTTGAAGAAGGTGCCGGATATCGCAAAAGTGTGGAACGATCTGAGAATCAAAGCGCTGGACAGTCTGAAAACGCAGGAAGACGCTTATTATGCGTTTGTGGTCGAGAATACCGGAACACCGACGGATTTGGTTAAAAAAACGAGCGCCGTCTCCCGCATTCAAAGAGAGTCATTCACGGACAGCGGTATTGCGGCTTTAAAGGCGACTAAAGATTTTCTTGTCGGGGATAAATTGGCCGATACGGATTTCAACGTCGATGAATGGCTGGTGAAATAAGCCTGCCTCAAAACCGGTCGTCAAAACCGGCATCAAAACGGGTCACAAAACAGATTGCAGCCAAATAAGCGGCAGAACAGGGGGAAGAACCATGAGTCAGAAACAGCCGCTTCAATTAACGGCCGATGTCCTGGTGATCGGCGGCGGACCCGCAGGCGCCTGGGCGGCATGGAGCGCGGCTTCCCGCGGTGCCAGGGTAGTCGTGGCCGACAAGGGCTTTCTCGGTTCCAGCGGGGCGACGGCGCCCGGAGGAACGAATTTGCTTTACCTGCCTCCCGATCCCGTTTTGAGGGAGGAAGCGGTCAGGAAGCGGATGAAGGGAGGCGGCTTCCTGTCCGAACCTTCCTGGATTCACGGCGTGCTCGATCAGGTGTACGAAAGCCTGGAGCTGGTGGAATCCTGGGGGTATCCGTTCCGCAGAGACGAGAACGGAGTTCCCATGAGGGATCACCTGCAGGGGCCGGAGTACATGAAGCTTATGCGCCGGGCCGTGATCAAGGCAGGCGCGCGCATCCTGGACCAGTCTCCGGCCCTGGAGCTTCTCGTCGACGAGCACGGTGTCGGCGGAGCCAGAGGCGTATCCCGGCTCGATGACCGGGATTGGGAAGTGCGGGCAGGCGCCGTCGTGATCGCTACGGGAGGCTGTGCCTTCCTGAGCAAGGGTCTCGGCTGCAACGTCCTGACCGGCGACGGTCTGCTTATGGCCGCCGAGCTGGGCGTGGAGCTCTCCGGCATGGAGTTCAGCCGTCAGTATGCGCCGAGCGCGGCCTTCGCCACGAACACACGCGGACGGCTGCTGAACTGGGCGACCTTCTATGCCGAGGACGGCACGCCTCTGCATTCCGAGGGGCCCCGGCCGCACGATTTTCTGCCGAAGATGCTGAGCAAAGGGCCCGTGTACGCCGTCATGGACAAGGCGGACACCCCGGAGAAGCGGGCGATTCTGCGCAGCTCGCACGCGATTTTCTTCCTGCCGCTTGACCGCGCGGGCATTGATCCGTTCACGCAGCCGTTCCCGCTGACCCTCCGGTACGAGGGAACCGTGCGGGGAACGGGCGGCATCCGGCTCGTCGGCGAAGACTGCTCGACGACCGTGGCCGGGCTCTATGCCGCCGGCGACGCGGCTACCCGGGAGCGGGTCACGGGCGCTCAATCCGGCGGCGGCGCTTTTAACGCCTCGTGGGCGATCTCGTCCGGGACCTGGTCCGGCAGAGCCGCCGCCGCGTATTCGCTTGCGCTGGGCGGCCGGGCAGACCGGCGCAATCTCCGCCCGGCAGGCGGCGCCGGGCTGGCAGGGGCAGCGGGGGCATCCGCGATGACGGATGTGCCCGGGATTGTAAGGGCCGTCCAGCGGGAAGTGTTCCCGCTGGAGATCAACTACTTCCGGAGCGAGCCTGTGCTCCGGGAGTCTCTTCAAAGACTGCACGGACTGTGGCCGCTCGTTCAGGGCGGTATCCCCGGCGGGGATGCGAGGGAGCGGGTCCGTGCCAGGGAAGCGGCCGCCATGACGGCGGCGGCCCGCTGGATTCATACCGCCGGACTGGCGAGGCGGGAAACGCGCGGGATGCACACGCTCGCGGAATACCCGCACAGCGATCCGGCCTACCAGCGCCGTCTGCTCGTGTCGGGGCTGGACGACATCCGCGTCGAGTTCGAGGGCGGCGGGGAAGTCCCGCCCCTGACGGCGGCGGCCCCGGCGGCACATTCCGCGCAGTCCCTGCATGAGCGGCTTCAGCCGGCCGTCGGAGATGCCGTGCGGAAGGAGGTGACGCCGGCATGATCGAGCTGGTCAGTTCCTCCCGCTGCGTAGGCTGCGGCATGTGCGTCAAGGTTTGCCCCACGAACGTGTTCGACGAAGGACCGGACCGGATACCGGTTATCGCCCGGCAGGACGATTGTCAGACCTGTTTTATCTGCGAGGTTTACTGTCCGGTCGACGCGCTTTACGTCTCTCCGTACGGCGACGAGGCGGTCAGCGTCGATGAGCGGTCGCTTGCGGAATCCGGCGTTCTGGGCAGCTGGAGAGAGAAGATCGGCTGGGGACCGGGGCGCGTCAAGCTTGCCAAGCTGGATACGACTCCGTTTATCGACCGTGTTCTCCCGAAGCAGCCCCCACTGGATAAGGAGGAGACGGCGTTTATTCTGACGCCGGATTATCCCCGGAAACCGGCCGGGTAACATCATGCCGCCCGGATGCGCCGAGCTGCCTTAGGAGATCGCCCAGGCTGGGCATTCCGGCCCAAGCGCCTTAAGTGAGTTATCGGACCAACCGCCCCGGCAGGACCGCTTGAACCGGAAGGATTCCCGCTTTTGCTAAGGAGGGTCATCTTCCATAGATGTCTCAAGTAATTGTCTGACAGATATCCGGCAGGTGTTTTAAGGAACGATATCCCTTTTGGAAGGGGCGACGTTCCTTTGCCGGAACGCGCCCACTTCCGTTTTTTAACCGGAGATTTCCCGTTTGGGAGGTCTCCTTTTTAACGAGCCCGGAGTGCGAAAAATGGTATTGTCTGTTGAGATTTGTCATGCTATAATGACGGTGCTTAGGAATTATACAACTGAACAGGCGATATGCGCGTGTGACTGATACGATCAGGCATGAGCAAGAAAGAGAATGAATGGAAATGGTCCGGTTCGGGTTATATTAACCCTTATCCGGCAGCTATCTCCGGCATTCCTTGACTGCTTATGCCTTTTTTGCTGTTTCGGCCTTGCCTGTGGGGTTGAATAATCCATAGACACTATGACCAGATAAAGGAAGTGAAGCACATGTTAAAAGGCGTTTTCGGCGCTCTCCAGCAAGTAGGTAAGGCGCTCATGCTTCCGGTTTCCATTCTTCCTGCCGCGGGTCTCCTGCTGGCGTTCGGTTCGGCCATGCAAAACCCGGACACCATCGAGCTTATGCCTTTCCTCAGCGGAAACGGGTTTCAGGTTGCGGCTCACCTTATGTCGAGTGCGGGCGACATTATTTTCGCCAACCTGGCATTGCTCTTCGCAATCGGGGTAGCGATCGGTCTGGCAGGCGGAGACGGCGTTGCCGGTATCGCAGCCACGATCGGTTACTTGATTATGAACGTGACTATGGGCGTTCTGGCGGGTGTAACCCCTTTCTCGCTGACGCTTAAAGATCCTTCTTACGCGAGCGTGCTCGGTATACCTACCCTGCAAACGGGCGTTTTCGGAGGGATTATTATGGGGGTCATAGCGGCGCTCCTCTACAAGAGGTATCATAAAATCGAACTTCCGTCGTACCTCGGCTTTTTTGCGGGCAAGCGGTTCGTTCCGATCATTACCTCTCTTGCCGCGCTGCTGGCCGGTTTTATCCTGATCTTTATCTGGCCTCCGGTTCAACACGGACTGAGCGCGTTCTCCCGTTCCGTACTTGATGCGAATCCGGTTCTGGCTTCCTTCGTGTTCGGGGTCGGCGTCCGTTCCCTCATTCCGTTCGGTCTGCATCACATCTGGAATGCGCCGTTCTGGTACGAGTTCGGCGAGTACATCGACAAGTCGGGCGTACTGGTACGCGGGGATATGAAAATATTCTTCGCCCAGCTGAAAGACGGCGTGCCGCTTACGGCGGGTACGTTTATGAGCGGTAACTTCCCGTTCATGATGTTCGGTCTGCCGGCCGCGTGTCTGGCCATTTACCATACAGCACGTCCCGAGAACAAAAAGCTGGTAGCCGGTATTATGGGCTCCGCGGCTCTGACGGCATTCCTTACGGGGATTACGGAGCCGATCGAGTTCTCGTTCCTGTTCGTTGCACCGCTTCTCTACGTATTCCATGCCCTGCTGGCGGGTCTTTCCTTCGCGATTATGACGCTGCTGCAGGTTAAGCTCGGCTTTACATTCTCCGGCGGCTCGATCGACTTCCTGCTGCTCGGTGTTCTGCCTAACCGTACGCCGTGGTGGCTCGCGATTCTGGTCGGCCTTGTCTTCGCGGTTATCTACTATGTGGTGTTCCGCTTCGCGATTACCAAGTTCAATTTGAGAACGCCGGGACGCGAAGAAGTTCAAACGGAAGCCGATACGGACGATGCTCCCGTCAGCGGCGCAAGCAATGCCTCGGGTACGGGCGACCTTCCGAGCAGCATTCTGGCAGCACTTGGCGGCGCGCCGAACATTTCCAACCTTGACGCATGTATCACGCGTCTGCGTGTCCAGGTGAAGGACAAGGGCGCCGTGGATAAAGAGCGTCTGAAGAAACTGGGCGCTTCCGGCGTGCTCGAAGTCGGCAACAATGTACAAGCGATTTTCGGAACCCGTTCCGATTCGTTGAAAAATCAGATCCAGGACGTTATGGCGGGCCGCATTCCTTCCACGGCGAGCGTGCCGGTAGTGGAATCTCCCGATACGGGCGGCAGCGAGCTGATGAAGGAAGAAACGATCGTAGCTCCCGCAGACGGTGAACTGATGGATATCACGCTTGTCCCGGACGAAGTCTTTTCGCAGAAAATGACAGGGGACGGATTTGCTATCCTGCCGAAAAACGGAACGATCGTATCTCCGGTAAACGGCAAAATTTTCAACGTATTCCCGAGCAAGCATGCCATCGGCATTCAGTCGGATGCGGGCAAAGAACTGCTGGTTCACATCGGCGTCAACACGGTGAAACTGAAAGGACAAGGCTTTGAGGTGCTTGTCTCCGAAGGAGATATCGTGGAAGCCGGCCAGCCGATCATGAAAGTCGACCTTGATTATGTGAAAGAGCACGCTCCTTCCATTATCTCGCCGGTCATTTTCACGAACTTGCCGGAAGGCACCGAAATTCGCCTGAATAAGCAGGGCGACGTTAAATCCGGCGATAAAAATATTATTACGATCAAGTAAAGAGAAACGGGGGAGAAGAGCGTTGTTTTTCTAACCCCCTCCTTTTCGGTTAAGATAGAGGAAGCAACTAAATTAACGAGTGGAGATGACCAACTATGCAAAAAACATTTAAAGTAACCAGCGATACAGGAATTCACGCACGTCCGGCCACAGCGCTTGTGAACACATCCAACAAATTCAAAGCCGACGTATTCGCCGAAAGCAAAGGCAAGAAAGTAACTATGAAATCCATCCTGGGCGTGCTTTCCCTGGGTCTGGAAGAAAACGACGTCATTACTTTCTCCGCGGAAGGTGAAGACGCAGCGGAAGCGATCGCCGCTTTGGAAGAAATCATGACCAAAGAAGGGCTGGGCGAGCTTAATGGCTAATATCCGTGGCATTGCCGCTTCGGCGGGAATTGCCATCGCCCGGGCGTTCCGTCTGGAACACCCCGACTTGACCGTCATCCGCAAAACCGTGGAGGATACGGAAGCCGAGGTTGCCAAATTCGAGCATGCTCTGGAGAAATCCAGCGCCGAGCTTGAGGCTATCAAGGAACAGACGTTTCGGGAGATGGGAGAAGAGAAAGCGGAGATTTTCGAATCTCACCTGCTTGTGCTCGGTGATCCCGAGCTTGTCGATCCGGTGAAAGCGAAAATCCGCGACGAGAAGGTCAACGCGGAATTTGCGATGAACGAAGTAGCGATGACGTTCGTCGAAATGTTCGAGAACATGAACAGCGATTATCTGAAGGAACGTGCGGCGGATATGCGCGATGTGACGAAGCGGGTGCTCGCTCATCTTCTCGGCGTTAAATTCGTGAGCCCGTCGTCGATCTCCGAGGAGACGGTTGTCGTGGCGGAGGATCTGACTCCGTCGGATACGGCTCAGCTTAACCGCACCTACGTGAAAGGCTTTACGACCAATATCGGCGGACGCACGTCTCATTCCGCGATCATGGCGCGCTCGCTTGAAATCCCGGCTGTCGTCGGGACGAAGAACGTGCTGGATCTTGTCAAAGACGGAGACCTGCTGATCGTGGACGGATTGGACGGCGATATCCTTATCAATCCGGTGCCCGCAGTGGTCGAAGAATACCGCGCGAAGCAGCAGCGCTACGCCGAGCAGCGCGCGGAATGGGCCAAGCTGCGCAACGAGCCGACGGTGACCCCGGACGGTCATCATGTCGAGCTTGCGGCGAACATCGGCACGCCCGCCGACGTGGCCGGCGTGCTGGAGAACGGCGGCGAAGCTGTCGGCCTGTACCGGACGGAGTTCCTGTACATGGGAAGAGATCAGCTTCCGACCGAGGAAGAGCAGTACAAGGCCTACAAGGCAGTCCTTGAGAAGATGGAGGGCAAGCCGGTCGTAGTCCGTACGCTGGATATCGGCGGCGACAAGGAGCTGCCTTATCTGCAGCTTCCGAAGGAGATGAACCCGTTCCTCGGCTTCCGTGCCATCCGCTTGTGTCTGGAACGCGAAGATATTTTCCGCACCCAGCTTCGCGCCCTGCTGCGCGCCAGCGTGCACGGTTCTCTGCGGATCATGTTCCCGATGATCGCTACGCTGGACGAGTTCCGTCAGGCGAAGGCTCTTCTTCTCGAAGAGAAGGAGAAACTGGCGGCGGAGGGAACTCCGGCTTCCGACGAGATTCAGCTCGGTATTATGGTGGAAATCCCGTCGACGGCTGTCATGGCCGACCAGTTTGCCAAAGAAGTGGATTTCTTCAGCATCGGCACTAATGACCTCATTCAATATACGATGGCGGCCGACCGGATGAACGAGCGCGTCTCTTATCTGTATCAGCCTTACAATCCGGCCATTCTGCGCCTCGTTAAGATGGTGATCGACGCGGCTCACCGCGAAGGCAAATGGGCCGGCATGTGCGGAGAGATGGCGGGAGATACGACCGCTATTCCGCTTCTGCTCGGACTCGGTCTCGACGAGTTCAGCATGAGCGCCACTTCCATTCTGCCTGCACGCAGCCAGATTGTGAAGCTCTCTCTGGCGGAGATGCGGCAGCTCGCCGCCCGCGCGATCGAGCTGTCGACGGCCGAGGAAGTCGTGGCGCTCGTAAACGGCCATCAGCCGCAAGCATAAAGGCCCGAAGTTAATCCGGCAGATCGCAAGCTGCCGGAGTTAGCTGGAGTTAAGAACAGGAACACCCCAAAGGAGTCGGAAGGCAGCAGCCTAAGCGAACCGGTGGGGTGTTCTTTTTTTGTCGTGAAAGGAAATTGCACCTTACAAAGCGAATCCCGTTTAAAATAAAACTTTTGCGATGAAAGGGGTCACCAAAGATATGAATACAAAAGAGGTTAAGGAATACGCTCTGTCCAAGCCGGGTGCGGCTGTAGACCGTCCCTTCGACAATGAAACCGATGTGCTGCGGGTAGGAGGGAAAATGTTCGCCCTGCTGCCTTCCGAAGGTGCCGCCCGGGGCGAAGGGACCGTGACGCTGAAATGCCCGCCGGAGGAAGCGGAGCTGCTGCGCATGCAGTATCCCGATGCCGTTAAGCCCGGCTATCATATGAACAAGCGCCACTGGAATACCGTGCTGCTGGACGGAAGCCTGGATCCGCAGGAGATTAGGGATATGGTGGACGTTTCCTATATGCTCGTCCGCGGCAGTTTAAGCAAAAAAATGCAGCAGCATATCCTGCAGTACGGCGGTGCGGATTGGAATGAAAGCTGAAACCTTGGGAAAACTAAGCGAAGCTTAAGCGCCTTTAGGGCCGATAAATAGGCGCCTGCGGCGGGAATTTGCAGACGTCCGCGGGCTTGAAGAGAGGCGCCGCTTGCCGGGTTTTCCATTGCGGAGGAAAACATGAAAAAAAGCTTCGGATAGACTTCCGTAAGGCTTGTCAAGAATACCGATCCCCGTTTTTGACCGTATTTCGGTAAATTCAGTGATCCTAGGCGAATAATATGGTATAATACATGTATTCGATGTTTGTTTGCCGATCGCATTTCCGGAGTCTGCCGCAAACAGACTCCTTTTTCGGGTTAAGGCAAACTTTAGATAAATACAAATAAAAGGGGTGTCGGCCATTGAGTGTGGAAAAATCGACTTTTCAAGGAGAAAAAACAGGCAAACGTACGGCTACTGCGGTAAAGCTTCTGCAAAGAATCGTGTTTATTTCGTTGGGTGCGGCTTTGTTTTCAGTCGGGTTGGAAGTTTTCCTCGTTCCCAATAATATTATCGACGGCGGTATAACCGGTATTTCGATTATGCTGTCCCACTTCTTCCATCTCCCTCTCGGTATTTTCTTGACCCTTTTAAATCTTCCTTTTCTGTTTCTGGGTTACAAACAAATCGGTAAAACGTTCGCCTTCTCGACGTTGTTCGGTGTTATCGCCATGTCAGTCGGCACTTCCTTTCTTCATCCGGTACCGGCTTTCACCATTGATCCGCTGCTGGCGGCCGTTTTCGGCGGGGTTATCCTCGGTGTCGGGATCGGGCTCGTTATCCGTTCGGGAGGTTCCCTTGACGGTACGGAGATCGTAGCTATTCTGATCAACAAAAAGTCACCGTTTTCCGTCGGTGAAATCGTCTTGTTCGTCAACCTGTTCATTCTCGGCAGCGCCGGATTCGTGTTTGGTTGGGATCATGCGATGTATTCCCTGATTGCTTATTACATTGCGATGAAAATGATTGATGTGACGATCGAGGGTCTCGATCAGTCGAAATCCGTATGGATCATCAGTGAAAAATATAAAGAAATCGGCGATGCGCTCACTCAGCGTCTGGGCCGTGGCGTGACTTACCTTCATGGGGAGGGCGCCTATACCGGCGACGACAAGAAGGTGATTTTCACCGTCATTACGCGTCTGGAAGAAGCGAAGCTGAAATCCATCGTCGAAGAATGGGACGAAAACGCGTTTATTGCCGTCGGCAATATTCACGATGTGAAGGGCGGCCAATTCAAGAAGAAGGATATCCACTGATTCTTGGAAGAAGCTTCTCCCTACAAACGCCGAGAAAGGCAAAAAAACCAGCAGCCGGAAGGCTATGCTGGTTTTTTGTGCTGCCGTGGCGTGCTGCCGTGGCGTGCTGCCGTGGCGTGCTGCCGTGGCGTGCTGCCGTGGCGTGCTGCCGTGGCGTGCTGCCGTGGCGTGC
>NZ_FNVF01000025.1 GCF_900107975.1 Paenibacillus sp. UNC499MF | reverse complement strand
CATCGTAAGCATTAGCTGAGAGCTTTCCGAAGGAAAGCTGGCATCGTAAGCATTAGCTGAGAGCTTTCCGAAGGAAAGCTGGCATCGTAAGCATTGGCTGAACTTCCAGTAGAGCTGTGTCGTAAACTTAAGCCGGGCCTTTCCCTCTACGGAAAGGACGGCGAGCGTACAGCGGACCCGGGCTCTCCGCATGGATAACCGGAACCGCATAAGAGCGCGCCGGCAAAAACCGGCGGTCGAAACGGAAAAGCTTTCGTTCAGGAAAACCTTCTTCGCAAGACCTTTGGGGCCAGGCTTTCCTGAGGAAAGCTTCGGATATCCCCTGGGGCTTCATATATATGTAAAATTCATGCCCCGATAAGCAATGGGAAGAGGAGAATTTCTTCTCCTCTTCTTGCATGGCTTATTTTAGGATTACAGACCTTTTTTAGCGATGAAAGCGGCCAGGTCAACGACACGGTTGGAGTAGCCCCACTCGTTGTCATACCAGGAAACGACTTTCACCATGTTGTCGCCTACTACCATAGTCGACAGAGAGTCGATTGTGGAGGAAGCAGGGTCACCGTTGTAGTCGCTCGATACAAGCGGCTCGTCGGAGTAGTTCAAGATGCCTTTAAGCGGACCGTCGGCAGCTTCTTTAAGAGCATTGTTCACATCGTCAACGGTTACGTTAGCGTTCAGCTCGACAACCAGATCCGTTACGGAAACGTTTGGAGTCGGAACGCGCATAGCCATACCGTTCAGTTTGCCTTTAAGCTGCGGCAGAACCAGGGAAACGGCTTTAGCTGCACCCGTAGTGGAAGGAATGATGTTCTCGGCTGCCGCACGAGCGCGGCGAAGATCCTTGTGAGGCAGGTCAAGCACTTGCTGGTCGTTCGTATAGGAGTGAACAGTTGTCATCATGCCTTTTACGATACCGAACTTCTCGTCCAATACTTTAGCGAAAGGAGCAAGACAGTTAGTCGTACAAGAAGCGTTGGAGATGACCGTATGAGCGGAAGGATCGTATTTCTCTTCGTTTACGCCCATAACAACTGTGATATCTTCGTTCGTAGCCGGTGCGGAAATGATAACTTTCTTCGCTCCGCCCTTCAGGTGAGACTCGGCTTTTGCTTTGTCTGTGAAGATACCTGTGGATTCAACGACGATTTCAACGCCGTATTCAGCCCAAGGAAGGTTTCCAGGGTCGCGCTCAGCAAATACCTTGATGGATTTGCCGTTAACTTTAATCTCGCCTTCGCCGGCTTCAACCGTAGCGTTAAGTCTGCCGTGAGTCGTGTCATACTTGAGCAGATGCGCAAGCGTGCTTACGTCCGTCAGATCGTTGATTGCTACGATTTCCACTTCAGCGTTGTTCAGAGCGGCGCGGAATACGTTACGTCCGATACGACCGAAACCGTTAATACCCACTTTTACCATTGTAATTCCTCCCAGTAGAAAGTTTATATTTCAAGACGCGCCTGTGGCCCGTCAAGATAACGTGTACTTTAACATCTCCACGGCTGCCGCTTCGTCCGTCACCAGGATGTCCTCCTGGCCGTATTTTAAAACCGAAGCTACAGCCGCGCCTTTGCTTTTGCCGCCGGCTACGCCGATCACGACTTCGCAGTGCTGGATATCTTCCAGCCGCAGCCCTACGGTCGGCATCTTATGGACAACCTTGCCCTCGGGGTTAAAATAGTAGCCGAACGCTTCGGCTAGCGCCCCTTCGCCGCGCAGGCTGTCTATCGTCTCGGAGTCTACCTTGCGCCTCTGCGCCATGACGATAGCATCTCCAATGCCGTGAATGACGATGCGGCTGCTGCGGACCACGTCCATCATCTCCTGGATGTTCGGTTCCTGGATCAAAGACTGATAGGCCTCCTCGCGGAGATGATCCGGAACATGCAGGAGGCGGTACTGCCCGCCGGTCTTCTTCGCCATCTTGGAGGCGATCATGTTCGCCTGCAGCTCCACGCTTTCGCCAAGCCCTCCGCGGGCCGGAACGAACAGGCTGCCCTTGAGGGCGCTCGTCGTGGACAGATGCTCCGCCACTTCGGCCATCGTGGAGCCGCCGGTAACCGCGATCACGTCATGCTTCGTGACGTGCTTGCGCAGCATCAGCGCGGCCGCCCGGCCCAGCTCCTTCTTCGCAAACAGCGAAGAATCCGAATCGCCGGGCACGACCACAACCTGCTCCAGGCGGAAGTGGTCGCGGATCCGCTTCTCCAGCTCGTTAAGCCCGAGCATCTCCTTGATAAGCGGCTGAAGCTTCTCCAGCAGTTCCCTGCCCGATTCGCTGATGCGCATGCCCGATGTTTCCGTTTCAATCAGGCCTTGGCCTTTCAGAAACTCCACCTCGCTGCGCAAAACCCGCTCCGTCATATCAAGAGCGCCGGCCAGGGTTCTGCGTCCCACGCTTCCGAGCAGAAAAATATGCTGCAGAACGGTGTAACGCTTGTTCAGAACCTCCAGCAAGTCCGGCAGGAGCTGTTTCTGGACGTCGAGAATATCTCTCATGCCATACACTCCTATTGATCGTGTTGGGACCCAAAATGTCCCGCGAGTGCATTTTAAGTCCCACATGGATCAAAAAAAACTTGCCTTGCACATCCCCATTATACCCCAGTTCGTATAAAAGAATCAATGTGTGCAAAGTTTGATTTTTGTAAATGGGCGTCCGAAAAAAATCTGAGCCGGAGGACTTGCTTTTTTTATACCTCTATCATATAATAACCTTTGCTGTTACTTAATGAAACATGCGCCCGTGGTCCAATGGATATGACGTAGGCCTCCGGAGCCTGAGATCGAGGTTCGATTCCTCGCGGGCGCGTACTGTTTACACCAAAAAGCTTCTGTCTTCGGACAGAAGCTTTTTTTGCTGCACCCGGCGGCTTATACTGCCTACTCCGCCGAGCCCATAAACATTTTTTGAATCCCCGCATACCGGGCGCGAAGCCAGCCCAGAACCGTTTCCTTGTTCCTTTTTACAACAACCAGACCCGTCAAAGCGATAGCGGCCGCAATAATGGCAATCGTCGAGTATTGGGAAATCACATGCAGCAGCTGCTGGATTTTCGTACCGAACAAGAAACCTACCATCACGTACGTAATGACCCACAGAACGCCGCTCAGCCCGTTAAAAATCAGGAAGGTCTTCAGGCGGATTTTCAAGATCCCCGATACATACCCCGTAAAGTGCCTCAGTCCCGGCACAAAATAACTGACGAGTATAATTTTGTCCCCGTACTTATCGAACCATTTTTTTATTTTCAAAAGTCTCTCCGGATTGAGAAGCACATACTTGCCGTACTTATCGAAAAAAGGCGTCCCCAACTTCCGTCCGAGCACATACGTAAAGATGGTTCCCGCAAAAGCTCCCGCAAATGAAACGCCCATAACACCAGCCATATTAAACGTGTTTACATGCACCATATGTCCCGAAATCATCATAGCCAGTTCCCCGGGAAAAGGCAGGGCCACCGATTCTGCGAAGAGGCCCAGGAAGAGCACCAGATACCCGTATTGTGCGAAAAGATCACTAATCCACTCCATAGTCCGCTCCTTATTCCAATTAATTTCCTCTCTTTGTTAGCCAGTATACCTTTTAAGGAGGAGTTTCATAATGGCCCCCGGTTTAGTTTCGAAACTGGACTTTGGTCGTGGCAGGAACCAGACCCCCTGTCATTTTATGGGTTTAACCCCTGGATTTACGGGCAGCCTTGATACTGAAGCCTTGCGGGAGCCTAAAATGTTTCACCGGTTCCGCTTGAGGGGAAAGAACGAGAGAGGTTTTTCCAAATAAGTTTGACCTTTCTTGACCTTTTGACGTTTTTTCGTTATCATATTTGTAGATACTGAAAATTAACGCAGTTATAGCGGCGTATTATCGAAGGAGGTAACATTAATGAGTTTTATTCCAATGGTTGTCGAGCCTGATGCAAGAGGAGAACGCGCTTACGATATTTACTCCCGTCTTCTTAAAGACCGTATTATTTTTCTGGGTACCCCGGTGAATGATCAGGTCGCCAACGCGATTATCGCCCAACTGCTGTTCCTAGATGCGCAGGACCCCGACAAGGATATTCATTTGTACATTAACAGCCCCGGCGGTTCCATCACAGCTGGAATGGCGATTTACGACACGATGCAGTTTATCAAATCCGACGTTTCCACGATCTGCGTAGGGATGGCGGCTTCCATGGGCGCTTTCCTGCTTGCGGCGGGCGCCAAAGGCAAGCGTTACGCCCTGCCGAACTCCGAGGTCATGATTCACCAGCCGCTCGGCGGCGCGGAGGGTCAAGCGACGGATATCGAAATTCGCGCGAGACGCATTCTCAAAATGCGTGAGAACCTGAACAAAATTCTCGCGGAGCGTACAGGCCAGCCGCTGGAACGTATCGATAAAGATACCGACCGCGACTACTTTATGAGCGCGGCTGAAGCAAGCGCCTACGGTCTTATCGATAAAGTCATCGAGAAGACAACCGAAGGCGGCAAGGAAGCTTAATTTCCCAACAAAGAAACCCCGGACTATCGACTTTCGTCGGTAATCCGGGGTTTCTTTTTAGTGCGGGCGAAATTAGAACAGAACCGGTCAGTCCAGATCCGCAAGCGGATAGAAAATCAGGTCGATCGGGAAAGCCGAACCGGCCGGAGGCGTAAACTCGATATCGAGCGACTTCTCCGTCCCAGTGGTGCGGTGGAGAATTTGCATGCCGTCAAAAGCGGTGATGACGCCGGAATACGGGATCGATTGGATCTCTCCGTTGATCTTGATCGGCCCTTTGAAGACACCGCCGCGGGCCAGCAGCATAATAGCCATCTTGCGCGGTTTGTCCGCGTGAATCTTGTAGACAACGCCGTAGTTGCCCCCATTTTTCACATTTTCCTTACGCATCACGTCGTAGCCATCCACGAAAGGATCGGTTTTCCCGTCCCCTATGACCAGCTTGGACGCTTTGGTGAAGGAAGAGGCATCGATATTCCATTTTATCTCGGAAACATCGAATGAGCCCCTTACGTGCCCTGTAAAGCCGAGCAGCTTGCTTTCGGATAGCGTCGTGCTTGACAGCTCATCGGCCGCCAGGAAAGAAAACTGGACTTCACCGGAAGTTTCCAGATCATAGAACAGGTTTACGCCCTGGCCGGGATAGAAATCCGGAAGCTGGCGGTAAACCAGTGTATCGTGCGGCGGAATCGTCAGCTTCTCGTTATATGTATTGCCCAGCAGGAAGTCTACGGAAGCCTCACTGCCGATCAGGTTCGCATATACGGAAGGCCATACCTCGCCTTTGTTGGTCGTTTTGACCGTGACGGGCTTATCCGTCGTGTTCGTTGCCATAATGGCGAACGTTACTTTGTTCTTCGTTCCGTTGATGTGGTCCGCATACAAACGGCCCTTGCCGTTAATCATGTCCTGATACAGGATGCCCGGCTCCGTAAATTCTTCGGGGCTGTCGCTGACAAGCAGCTTGCGGCCCGGTACGTTGGTCGTTTCTTTCGGAAGCATCGGCAAGTTGTAGAAGTGGGAAGTCAGCGTATCCCAGCTCAGTTTGTAGAAGCTGCCGATCTCATTGTGATAAACCGGATATTCGGCTTCCGATACATACGGGATATCTTCGACGATAACGTTTTTAGTGAAGACTTTACTCACATGTCCGTGCCTGTCGTAGACTTTAAGGCTAACCGGATAGGAACCCGGCTTGAAGAACGCGTCCTGCTTGCCTGTCCATTCGTACTTCGCCATGCCTTCCGCATCCGGATCGTAGCAGAGGTCGATGTACTTGACGGTCTCGCCGAGGCGGTATTTCTCTTTGTGAGTCGTAAACTTGGCAACGGGATTCGAATTGTTCGCTCCGTTGTCGTAAATGCCTTCCGGCTTGGGAACATAGATGATTTCCACTTTGCGCGATTCGTGGTAATACGTATACTTGGCGCCCATATAATCCGCAACCCAAGTCAGTTTGACGAGCAGCTTGCCCTTTACGATCGCCGCAACCGAATCGAACGGTACTTCTTCGCCGTTGATGTAGGCTTTTTTCAGATCGCTGCTTAAAACGATGTTATAGCCCGGAGGCTGCATCGTGATCGTTCTGGCGGCATTGTCCCACGTAACGGGGAACCCCAGACTGTCACCGATAAATTTAGCCGGAACGAATGTTTTGTCCTTGATGATGGTGGCCGCCGATTCCAGCTCCACTTGATCTTCATTGACGAACGCCTGCTTGTTGTCCAGGTACAAAACAATTAACTGCGATGAGGACGAGATTGCGCGCGCCTGAATCGGCATCAGGAAAACTGCGAACAGCACCAGCGCCATCAGAAGCGAAACCTCTTTCTTCCATTGAATCATGCTCCTACTCCTTTTCCTTCCTTTTTCTAAAAAACGACATGACAAAAAAGCCTTCTCCCGAAAAATCGCCCAATCTTTAGACGTTTTTTGCTGGAAAAGGTTTCTGTTTGACCAAAAATAAAAAGCTCCCTTGGCAGGAAGCCTTCGTTCTTACTGATTTTCAAGTTCTTCTTTGCTGACCAGTGCGACTAAAGCGTTTACAGCCTGTTCAGCGTCCGAACCTTCTGCACTTATGTAAATTTCAGTTCCTGTGCTGATCGCGAGGCTCATAATTCCCATAATGCTCTTGGCGTTTACCTTCTTCTCGTCCTTCTCTACAAAAATCTCGGACGAAAATTTATTGGCTTCCTGGACAAATAAAGCAGCGGGTCTAGCGTGAAGGCCGGTTTTCAATTTCACCACTACTGGGCGTCTCGACATGGATTGGATTCCCCCTACGTTCTTAATTTGCAGTCTATAATGCATCCCCGGCAATATCGCTCGGAGGTTCCCCTTACGTGTAACTTATGTCGGTTAAGCATCAGGCATGATGATTTCTATCCAATTCATGTTGGATGTTCATCGAACGGGGACCTGGCACCGGGCTGCGCTTGTCCGTTCAAGAACCGCGAGTGCCGTAAAATGCGTAATCTGCTTCATATTATACCATTTTAAGTCGAAATACTCTAGGAAAAAGTTCCCGTATAGGTCTAACGGATGGCTGCGCCGTTGCGAATTTTGTCGGCCAGTTCGTCTATTTTGCGCAGACGATGATTGACACCCGACTTGCTGACGCTTCCCTTCAGCATGTCCCCGACCTCTTTGAGGTTCAAGTCGGGGTGCTTCATACGAATTTCCGCGACTTCGCGGAGTTTTTCCGGAAGGCTGTCCAGGCCGACTTCCCGATCGATAAGACGGATGTTATCGATCTGCCGGACAGCCGCTCCGATCGTTTTATTAAGATTCGCCGTTTCGCAGTTTACGATACGGTTTACCGAATTTCGCATATCCTTCATGATCCGGACATCTTCGAAACGCAACAGGGCCTGGTGTGCGCCAATAATGCTGAGAAATTCAATAATCCGCTCGCCTTCCTTGATGTAGAACACGAACCCTTTCTTGCGCTCAATGCAACGGGCGTTCAGATCGAAGCGGTTGGCCAGCTGACACAACGACTGGCAGTGCTCTTCATACATGGAGGCAATTTCGAGATGATATGAAGACCCCTCCGGATTATTGACGGAGCCTCCCGCAAGGAAAGCCCCCCGGAGGTAGGCCCGCCGGCAGCAGTTTGTTTTTACGATGCTTTTATCTATGCCCGGAGTAAATTGAAAGCCTTCCGACACGATGTGAAGGTCGGAAAGCAGCTCTTGTACCTGGTTCGGCACGCGGACGATATAGACGTTATTCTTCTTAAGACGCATTTTCTTACGGACGAGCAGCTCGGTATGAAGCTCATACCGCTTTTTAAGCAAAGAGTAAATCCTCCTGGCAATAGCGGCGTTTTCCGTTGAAATATCAAGAACGACGCGCTGATTCGTCAGCTGGACGGAACCGTTCATGCGGATAAGAGCCGACAATTCGGCCTTCTCGCAGCAATCCTCCGCTTCGATTAGGGTCAATTCCTTCTTCGTTTGCGCCGCAAAAGACATGGGGACTCACCTCTTCCTGAGCATCCAGCTCTCCACGATCTGATAGATATGCTCGCTTAATTTATCCGCATCGTGGCGCAGATAGGTCCGGAAAAGCACCAGCTTGTCGGCGATGACGCGGTATCCGCGCTTCGTCACCTCATCGAGGTCCAGATGGACGGCTTTGGCGCCTTTCTCGGCATATTTATTCTGTACCTGGGGAGGGATCTCCCCGTTGTTTACGATGACATAATCAAACAAATGATGGCCTATATGGTTATGAATGGCCGTCAAATGATCTCCGACGGAGTAATCGTCCGTCTCGCCCGGTTGGGTCATCACGTTGCAGATGAACATTTTGACCGCATCGGATTTAAGAATCTCTTCCGCTATTCCCGGCACGAGCAGATTGGGAAGGATGCTCGTATACAAGCTTCCGGGGCCGCACAGGATGGCATCCGCATCGCGGATGGCCTCAATCGCTTCCTCCAGCGGCTCGATGTCCGCCGGCTCCAGCATAACCCGCTTGATGCGCCCTCCGGCTTGGGGAATCTTCGACTCCCCTTCCACGATCGTGCCGTCCTCCATCAGCGCCCGTAAATAAAGCTCCTGCCTGGAGGCGGGCAGCACACGGCCGCGTACCGCGAACACGCGGCTCATCTCGCGGATACCGGTGACGAAATCACCGGTGATGTCCTTCATTGCCGCGAGAATCAGGTTTCCGAGACTGTGGCCCGCGAGTCCGGTTCCTGCCGGAAACCGGTACTGCAGCATCTCGGAAAGCAGCGGCTCCACATCCGCCAGTGCCGTAAGCACGTTGCGGATGTCACCCGGCGGAGGGATTTGCAGCTCGGAGCGCAAAATGCCGGAGCTGCCTCCGTCGTCGGCTACCGTCACGATAGCCGTGATATCCAGCGGCTTCTGTTTCAACCCCCGGAGCATGACGGACAATCCTGTTCCGCCCCCTATGACGACTATCCGGGGCATATCGGCAGGGCGGTAAACTTTAGACATGGTTTCACCCTCTTATGGTCGGTCCCGTTCCGCATCTCGATGATTGACTCTGACGATCTCCGTCTCGCTGTTTCCCATAACCTTGCCCAAATACTCGGCAATAGCCACGGACCGATGCTTGCCGCCCGTACAACCGATGCCTACGACAACCTGGCTTTTGCCTTCTTTTTTGTACTGAGGAACAAGAAAGTGAAGCATATCGAGCAGTTTCGTCAGAAACTCCTGCGTCTCGTTCCACTTCATCACGTAGTCGTATACATCCGCATCCTGCCCCGTATTCGGGCGAAGCGTCTCCACATAATGAGGATTCGGCAGGAAGCGTACGTCAAAAATAAGATCGGCATCAATCGGGATGCCGTATTTAAAGCCGAAAGAGATGACATTTATAGATATGCCGCCGCTACCCATATTGGTGAAGCGGGAGGCGATTTTTTGTTTGAGCTGCGCCGGCTTCAGCGCGCTTGTATCGATAACCTGCGAAGCGTGGCCCTTTAATTCTTCCAGCAGCTTGCGCTCCAGCAGAATGCCTTCCAGCGGCGCATCGTTGGGAGCAAGCGGATGACGGCGCCTGCTTTCTTTGTAACGCTGAACCAGCGTGGAATCCGTTGCGTCGAGAAATAAAATCTCGTACGTCAATGTGTAATCTTCCTTGATAGAGCGCAGCGATTCCTGCAGCGCCGTGAAAAATTCCCGGCCGCGGAGGTCGATCACCAACGCCACCTTGCCGATTTTGCCGTGGGACTGCTCGATTAATTCCGCGAATTTCGGAATCAAGACCGGCGGCAAGTTGTCCACACAGAAAAATCCGAGATCCTCAAGACTTTGTACGGCAATTGTTTTCCCTGCACCGGACATGCCGGTAATAATGACAAGCTTGGCCGCAGCTTTGCTTTCTTCCATGAGTTCACCTTCCTCATCCGTTATAGGGTACCCTTCCGGGTGGAAGCCGCATTGTAAGCTTTGGTTGCTAATGAAGGTTTAAGCCGGCCGCCCCTACGATGCCGGCATCGTTGCCCAGCGTGGCCGGCACAATTTCAACACCGGTATAGGCGCGTTCCGGAGTCAGCTTGCGGAAGGTCTCACGGATCGGATTGAACAGGATTTCTCCCGCTTTCGATACGCCGCCGCCGATAATGAACCGCTGCGGATTAACCGTTACCGCTACAGCCGCCATGGACTTGCCGATATAATAAGCGGCACGGTTCACGATGCGCACGGCTACCTCGTCTCCCGATTTGGCCGCATCGAATACGTCTTTCGCCGTAATCTTCTCGATCAGCGCAAGGCTCGTACGGTCGCCGCGTTCTTTGGCATCGTTGGCCATTCTGACGATACCCGTCGCTGAAGAGACCGTTTCCAGGCATCCGGATTGTCCGCAGTTGCAGGCAATCGCTTCAATATCGGGAACGACGGACATATGGCCGAGCTCTCCTGCCATCCCGTTGAAGCCCTGATAAATTTTTCCGTTTATAATAAGGCCGCCGCCCACGCCGGTTCCAAGCGTATAGCAGACCAGGTTCGGGATGCCCCGTCCGGCCCCGCCCCACGCTTCTCCAAGCGCCGCGACATTGGCGTCATTGTCGATTTTTACGGTTTTGCCAAGCTTCTCCTCAAGCGTCTTCTTGACTGCGACATTGCGCCAGCCCAGATTAGGCGACAATTCCACAAAGCCTGTCGGAATGTCCATAAAGCCAGCGATTCCGGCTCCGATCCCCGCTACTTGTTCCCATTCGTATGGCGATTCGTCTACGATCCTGTGGACGTACTCGACAATACGGTCAAGCACAAAATCGGGACCGTGCTCGGTTCCGGTAGGACCTTCGTAAGTCTGAATCAATTTTCCTTCTTCGTCGCAGAGGCCTACCTTGATACTGGTGCCCCCTAAGTCCACTCCGACATAAATCCGTTGTGTCATGCTAAATGTCACCTCAGTGAAGAGTTAAGTTATTTCCAAGTCTTTCGCGATGGGTGTTGCTCCTGTACCCACTATAAGCGAACCCCCTAGGAAGGTCAAGGACGGCAAATTGAAAAAACGTGGAAGGGTATACGCCGTTCCACGCCTTTTCGTATGAGTCTAATAATCCGTATTACAGGGACTTGCTCCAATCGTGAACCATGTTGCCTTCAAGGAACTTCTCGCAGTCCAAAGCCGCCATACAGCCGCTTCCCGCCGCCGTAATGGCTTGACGGTATTTCAAATCCTGAACGTCTCCGCATGCGAACACGCCAGGGATGTTGGTTTCCGTAGTTCCCGGTTTAACGAGAATGTAACCCGTTTCGTCGGTCGTGATCTGTCCGCCGAGGAATTTCGTGTTCGGAGTATGTCCAATCGCCACGAAAATACCGTCGGTCTCAAGAATTTCTTCGGATCCGGTTTCGTTGTTGAGAACTTTAAGGCCGGTTACGCCTTTGTCTCCCGCAACGACTTCAAGCGGAGTGGAGTTCAGGCTCCACGTGATTTTCTCGTTCTCACGCGCACGATCCTGCATGATCTTGGAAGCGCGGAGTTCGCTTCTGCGGTGTACGAGACGAACTTCGGAAGCGAAACGTGTAAGGAAGTTCGCTTCTTCCATTGCGGAGTCGCCGCCGCCGACTACGATGATTTTCTTGCCGCGGAAGAAGAATCCGTCGCAAGTGGCGCAAGTGCTCACACCGCGTCCGATATTCTCGCGCTCGTTCGTAATGCCGAGCAGCTTGGCGGAGGCGCCTGTGGAGATGATCAGAGATTCCGTCTCGATCTCGCCAAGACCTTCTACATTAAGCTTGAACGGACGCTCCGTAAGCTCTACGCTGTTGACCCAGCCGGTTTTGAACTCGGCGCCGAAACGTTCGGCCTGCTTGCGCATGTTGGCCATAAGTTCCGGACCCATGATCCCTTCCGGGAAGCCCGGGAAGTTTTCTACCTCGGTCGTTGTCGTCAGCTGTCCGCCAGGTTCCGGACCTTCAATAACCAGAGGGTTGAGATTGGCGCGTGCCAGATAGATGGCTGCTGTTAATCCGGATGGCCCGGTTCCTACCACAATTGTTTTATACATGGATCGACCTCTCCTTCTTGGGAACAAATCAGAATTCGTATGATCGCGGGTGAGTGTTCAATCATCACTGCCTGCAATCATTCTCTATTTAAAATAATTCTAATTAAAATTATTCTAATTTGCAAGTGTGATTAATCCCGGCCCTTCTTTTCCACGTTCCAGAGCTTCGGCAGAATCGCATCCATCTTCTCCTTAAGCCCGCATGCTTCGTCTATCAGCTTCACATTCTTGCTTACGGTCGAAACGGTCGTATGGTAGCGGCTGGCTACCTCGTGATAGGAAATCGACCTGCGGTGCATTTTGGCGACCAGGTATTCGAGGGCGGCCGACCAGCCCTCCACTTTCGTGATCCTCGGTACGCTCGGATACACCCTGCTCAAATATTCTACCCACAGTGTCTGCAGGTCATGCTGCTGGATCATGTCGTACCGCTGGTGCATATGCCGGTGAGCCGTCTCCATTACGGTCTGCCATTTAGGCTCCCATTTCGGTAGATCGGTCGTATGCACGGAGTTTTCCACGGTTTTCAGCGTTCCGTCCAAATGAGCTTTCAACGGTTCTTCGACTCCGATGGTCCGCAATACGAAGATAGCTACCTTTTTCAGATAGTCGTCCTCTTTGGAATCACCGATAAACTCGATGAGCGCCTCTTTCACTTCATTGTCGCCGATATAGACGAACGTCTGAAGCACCTGAAGCTTCGTTTCCACATCTCCGTGGCGGAGCGCCCAGAAGAAAGAGCTGCGGACAAGCGGGTCCTTGGCAATCTGGTCCGGGATCGATTCGGGCGACTGTTCCAATTGACGGAACTGCTCCTCGAACGGAAGGTTATAGTGATAGCTGAGCGAAAGCGGGCGCTCGTCGGAACGCCGGTTCAGCTGCTCCAGATAAAAGCGGGCGATTTCCGACCCGTTCTCCAGCTTATCCACCTGGTTCCAGAGAACGCGCGCCTCCTGAAATCTGCCGATATTGCAAGCGGCCACGGCCGCATAATGATAAACGCACGGATCCAGACCGCTGTCGTTGGAGCGGGAGATTCTCCTGAAAAGCTGGTAGGCTTTCTCATGATCACCCAGAATTCCCATCGTGGTCGCAAGTTTGAAGACATGTTCCTGCTGGAAAGGATACGTTTTGCGCAAAGTTTCCATCAGTTCGGCAAGTTCTTCCTTGCGTCCGAGATGCTGGTAGAAAATCGCCATATTGCACAGCGCATGAAGGTTGCCGGGATCTATGTTCAGCACTTCGACAATGGCATCCAGCGATTTCTGAAAATGACCGGTGTAATAATAAGCCAGCGCCAGATTATTACGGGCCGCCAAAAAGTCCCCGTGCTCTTCGACGATATCTTCCAGAAGGCGTACGGCTTCCGCGAACTTGCCTTCTTCCAGAAGCAGACGCGCCTGATCATGCTCATACAAGCCCTCGCGGGACTTGATGGTTTTAAGCTTGGCCGGACGCTCCAGCTCGTAGCTTAGGAAATCAAGCATTTCCTCGGCTTCTTCCAGATAATGTCCGTTTGTATCATTCTCCAGGTAACGGACAAGAGCGCTCTCCGCCTGTTCGTACTGGTCCATGTTGGCGTAATTGTTCGCCATATAGAAATGGCATTCGGTCATCGAGGGATCGATCCGTTCAAGAACATCTTTCAAGATGTCGTTGGATTCCTCGTACTTGCCCAATTCGGAGAGAACCCCTGCAAGGTTGCAGTGGTTCACCGGGTTATCGTATTCGTATTCTACCGCTCGCCGGAAATATTTCAACGCCTTATCGTAATGGAAACGATCGAGCGATTGAACCGCTCTTTCAAAAAAGAACGTGGCATCCATGCTGATTGGGATAATTTTCGGTTCCGGCTTTACGGAGACACGCTTTTTCTTTTCCATGACTAGGCACCTCCGGTACTTTGAGATCTATGATCAAGTATAGCACAGTCCCCGAGGTTTCAAAAACACGATTTAAACGCCGCCGTATTTGAACAGCGAAGAGAGAGAGCCGCCGTCACTGACGATGCGAACCGCATGCGAGAGCAGCGGAGCGACGGAAAGCACCTTGAAGCGTTCCGCGTGATCGTCCGGAATCGCCAGGGAATCGGTGATCACGACTTCCCGGATATTCGGGTGATCCAGACGCTGGAGGGCCGGGCCCGAGAATACCGCGTGAGTGGCGCAAACGTAGATATCGTTCGCTCCGCGCTCCTTCAGTCCTTCCACGACGTTCACGATCGTCGTGCCGGTGTCGATCAGATCCTCGATGATGATCGGCGTACGGCCTTTAACGTCCCCGATCACGTGAGTAACGACCGCTTCGTTGTGAGCCGGGCGTTTCTTGAACATCATCGCGAACGGTGCATCGAGAATGTTGGCAAGGCGCTCGGCCGTCGTAGCGCGGCCGGCATCCGGAGATACGATGACCGGATCGACGATGTTTTTCTTCGTGATGTAGTCGCTGATAAGATCAAGCGCGGTCAAGTGATCGACCGGGATGTCGAAGAATCCTTGGATCGCCGGTGCGTGCAGGTCGATGGTGATGACGCGGTTCGCTCCTGCGGCACTGACCAGATCGGCGACAAGTTTCGCGGAAATCGGTTCGCGCGGCGCGGCTTTTCTCTCTTGGCGGGAGTAACCATAGTAAGGCAGGATCAAGTTGATCGTGCGGGCGGATGCACGCTTGGCCGCATCCATCATAACCAATAGTTCCATAAGGTGTTCATTGATCGGATGGGAAAACGTTTGTACTAAAAATACATCGCAGTTACGGACACCTTCTTCATACAAACAATAAATTTCCCCGCTTTTGAAGCGAGACAGCTTGATTTTACCGAGCGGAACGCCCAGATCGTCGCAAATGCTCTGTGCCAGCTTCGGGTTGGAAGAGCCGGAGAAAATTTTAATGTTGTTGAGATCCATGGTTATGGTTACCTCCGAAATGTTTTTGATTATTGGGACTGCAGACGGGTCAAACTTCTGTATAGAACGCTTCGCATACGTTTTCATACGAAAGCGCTTTTTAGCGTGTAAGCCAGAAAAAAGATGCCCCCTCTGTCTAGTGTCTAGTACCAGGGACATTCTCCTACCCCACCATTATACATGAAACTTGTCGAAATGAAAAAGCACTGAGGACGCCAAATCGAGGTAATTGTGGCTAGTTTATGAACTTCGGAAACAAAAATCGGTACCCGTTCCTCTAGCTGGCATATTTGCCTTCAGAGCCGGATACCGATTTCCTTTACTTGGCTTTGCTGATGTGGCGCCGTTCCAGCTCTGCCATGACATCGTCAAGCGGAAGCTTGGACTCGCGCATAAGAACCATCAGATGGAAAATAAGATCGCTCGTCTCGTACCGGAGCTCGTCGTGGTCTCTGTTTTTGGCCGCGATAATCACTTCCGCCGTTTCCTCGCCTACTTTTTTGAGAATTTTGTCGATTCCCTTCTCGAACAAATAGGTCGTGTAGGCGCCTTCCGGTCTTTCCGCTTCGCGGGAAGCGATAACGGACTCCAGCCTCGACAAAATGCCGAAACGGTCGGCGGAAGCAGGCACGGCTGCCGGCTCCGCCGCTGCAACGGAATCTGCGCCATTCACCGGAATTTCGCTGCCGAAGCAGGTGTATGATCCGGTGTGGCAAGCGGGTCCGGTCTGTTCCGCCAGCACCAGAAGCGTGTCCGCATCGCAGTCATAGCGGAGCGAAACCACGCGCTGCGTGTGCCCCGAGGTCGCCCCCTTGTTCCAAAGCTCCTGGCGTGAGCGGCTCCAGAACCAGGTCGTGCCGGTGGCTACCGTTTTTTCAAGCGATTCTTTATTCATATAAGCCAGCATCAGAACGTCTTTGCTGACGGCATCCTGCACAATAGCGGGAACGAGACCCTGCGAATCGTAGCGGATGCTGTCCAGTTGTGTGCCTGTCATCGAATCTCCACTCCTTTTTTCTTCAAGCTCTCTTTGACGCCCTGCACCGTCAGTTCTTTATAATGAAAGATCGTCGCGGCCAGGCCCGCATCGGCGCGGCCTTCGGTGAACACTTCGTGGAAATGTTCTTCGTTTCCGGCACCGCCGGACGCGATGACGGGGATTCCGACAAATCCGGAAACCGCTTTGGTCAAAGCCAGATCGAATCCGTCCTTCGTTCCGTCCGCATCCATGCTGGTAAGAAGCAGTTCGCCGGCGCCCGCCGTCTCCATCCGCTTCGCCCACTCGACAGCCCGGATGCCGGAAGCCGTCCGGCCCCCGTGCGTATAGACTTCCCATTCGCCCCAGGCCGGGTTGAACTTGGCGTCGATGGCGACGACGATACACTGGGACCCGAATTTACGGGCTCCGTCCGATACAAGCTGCGGATTCTTGACCGCCGCCGTGTTGATGCCGATTTTATCGGCGCCGGCACGGAGCAGACGCTTCATATCATCGGTAGTCGAAATTCCTCCGCCGACCGTGAACGGAATCGTGATTTCGCCTGCCGTTTTCTTCACGACCTCCACCATCGTCGCCCGGCCTTCAACCGAAGCCGATATGTCCAGGAATACGAGCTCGTCGGCGCCTTCGCGGTCATAAATGGAAGCAAGCTCGACCGGATCGCCCGCGTCTCTCAAATTCACGAAATTTACACCCTTGACGACCCGGCCGTCCTTCACGTCCAGACAGGGAATAATCCGTTTAGCCAGCATTCTGACTTCCCCCTTCAACTCTGTACCACTTTATCTCGGAACATCTTGATGCGTGAATGTATGCTTTAAATACGCTGCTGTGTCTACACGCCTTACGGCCTAAACCAACTTCAGCGCTTCCTCCAGCCGAATGCTGCCTGTGTAAAGCGCCTTGCCGACAATGGCGCCGCCCACACCGTTCACTGCCTCGGCGGCAAGCCGCTCCAGGTCTTCCGGACGGCTTACGCCGCCGGAAGCGATAACCGTCTGGCCCGAAACCTTGGCCAGCCGTACGATAGCCTCCACATTCGGACCGCCCATCATGCCGTCCCGCGAAATATCGGTGAAGATAAACGTCTTCGCTCCATGCTCGGCAAGCTGAACCGCCAAATCCTCCGCTTTTACCGATGAAGTTTCAAGCCAGCCCCGGGTTGCGACAAAACCGTCCCGCGCATCAAGGCCAATGGCGACATTCTCGCCGTGTTTAGCCAGCAGAGACTGGACGAAAGCCCGGTCTTCGATGGCCGCAGTCCCGAGAATGACACGGGATATACCCAGCGACAGCAGACGATCGACATCCTCTTCCGTACGGAGGCCGCCTCCGACCTGGACCGGAACCTTCACCGTGCGGGCGATTTCGCCGATCAGCTTGTCGTTAACCGGCCGGCCGGCCTTCGCGCCGTCCAGATCAACCAGATGAATCCACTGACCGCCTTGGGCCTCCCAAGCTTGCGCGACTTCAAGAGGATTTTCGTTATAGACTGTTTCCTGATTATAATCGCCTTGTACGAGACGAACGCATTTGCCGTCCCGGATATCGATTGCCGGATAAATAATAAAGGACATTTTTCGTTACCTCCACCTGATAGGCCGCAGGGCCGGTTAATCTTAAGCCCCCGCCTTGCTTTGACAAAGCCCTACGAAATTTTGAAGCAGCCGCATGCCCAGCTCACCGCTTTTTTCCGGATGAAACTGCATGCCGAAGACAGTATCTCTTCCTACTACAGCCGTAACCGCCTGATGGTAATCCGTGACAGCCAGAAGATCCTCCTGACGTTCCGGCTTCACATGATAAGAGTGAACAAAATAAACATGGCCCTCTTCAAGCCCTTCCAAAAGCGCGCTGGACTGCTTGAACTCCAGACGGTTCCAGCCCATATGCGGCACCTTGTAGTCCCCTCGGAACCTCACGACTTGACCGGGCAGCAGATTAAGCCCCTCGTGCTCTCCATATTCTTCGCTGGATGTGAAAAGCAGCTGCATGCCGAGGCAGATGCCAAGCAGCGGTTTGCCTTGGGCGGTCTGCTCGCGCAGAAGCCTGTCGAGACCGAGCGACCGGAGCTGTTCCATCGCGTCCCCGAACGCTCCTACTCCGGGCAGAATGAGACCTTCCGCCTTGGCGAGAATATCCGGATCGGATGAAACCACGGACTCGCATCCGAGACGTTCCACAGCTTTGCTCACACTATGCAGGTTGCCCATGCCGTAATCGATAATGGCAATCATGCTTAGAGAACTCCCTTCGTCGAAGGTACTCCCTTAACGCGGGGATCGATGGAAGTGGCTTCATCCAGAGCGCGTCCCAGCGCTTTGAATACCGCTTCTATCATGTGATGCGTGTTCCGGCCGTAATGAACGATAACATGAAGGGTAATCCGGGCCTCCAAGGCAAACTTCCACAAGAACTCGTGAACCAGTTCCGTCGTGAAGCTTCCGACCTGCTGGGACGGATACTCCGCCCGGTATTCGAAATGAGGCCGGTTGCTGACGTCAATGATTACCTGCGCAAGCGCCTCATCCATGGGGATAAAAACGCTGGCGTAACGCTTAATGCCCTTCTTGTCCCCTAGAGCTTCCCTGAGCGTCTGACCAAGACAGATTCCGATGTCCTCTACCGTGTGGTGATCGTCTATGTCAACGTCTCCGCGAGCTTGAACTTTAAGATCGAACTGTCCGTGCTTGGCAAAAAGATCAAGCATATGGTTCAGAAAAGGAACATCCGTCTCCAGTTCCGAGACACCGGTTCCGTCCACGCCGAACGACAGTTCAATGTCGGTCTCGTTCGTTTTGCGCGCTACGCTGGATACGCGTGTCCTGCCGGTGACCGGCAAACCTTCACCCACACCCGTGTCTACTGCTTCCGCGTTACCCGGTTCAGCGGGGTTCCCGCCTTCCAGGCCCGCCTGTTGTGCGTTCTTGTCCACTTGTTCAGCCATGAAAGTTCCCTTCTTTCTGCAATCGAACTTGTATCGCTCTGGCATGCCCCTCGAGTCCTTCGTTGCGGGCGAGCGTCATAATCTGCTCTCCGTTTGCCAGAAGAGCTTCCTTGCTGTATGAAATCACACTTGATTTTTTGATGAAATCGTCGACATTCAGCGGCGACGAGAACCGGGCCGTACCGTTCGTCGGCAGCACGTGATTCGGACCGGCGAAATAGTCGCCGACCGGCTCGGGGCTGTACGCGCCGAGGAAGATCGCCCCGGCGTTCTCGATTCGCGGCAGCACCGCGAACGGGTCGTCCACGAGCAGCTCCGTATGCTCCGGAGCAATCGCGTTGACGACGCGGATGCCCTCGTCGAGATCCCCGACGAGGACGATCGCGCCCTTGTTCGCCGTGGACACCTCGGCGATCGCTTTGCGCGGCAGCACCTGAAGCTGCCGCTCCACTTCTTCGCGGACCTGCTCCGCGAGCGCGCGTGACGGCGTCACCAGGATAGCCGGTGACAGCTCGTCATGCTCCGCCTGGGCCAGCAGGTCCGCGGCGATGTATTCGGGGTCCGCCGACTCGTCGGCCAGGACCACGATATCGGTCGGCCCGGCAATCATGTCGATATCGACGACGCCGAATACGGCGCGTTTCGCGAGTGCGACATAAATGTTGCCGGGTCCGACGATCTTATCAACGGCACGAATCGTATCCGTGCCGTAAGCGAGCGCCGCGACGGCCTGTGCGCCGCCGACGCGGTAGATTTCCCGCACGCCGGCCTCGGCTGCCGCCACCAGGATGTGCGGGTTGATGCCCTCTTCCCCGGCTGTAGCCGGCGGCGTCACCATCACGATCTCGGGAACGCCGGCGACGACGGCCGGGATGGCGTTCATGAGCACCGATGACGGGTATGCCGCCTTTCCTCCGGGGACGTAAAGACCGACGCGCTGCAGCGGCCGGATGATTTGGCCCAGCAGCGATCCGTTATCCTGCAGGTCCATCCAGGACACGCGTTTCTGCTTTTCGTGAAACGCGCGGATGTTGGCGGCGGCTTGCCGCAGCGCCTTCAGAAACTCGGCGTCCACCCGTTCGTACGCCGCCTGAATTTCCGCTTCGTCGACACGCAGTTCCCGGAGGTCTACGCCGTCGAACTTCTTGGACAGCCGCCGGAGAGCCGCATCGCCTTCACCGCGTACGGCGGCGATGATCGATTGTACGGCTTCGTTCTGCTCCGCCGTTCCGTAGTCCACTTCCCGGGCGAGTTCAAACTCTTCCGCAGGCACGATTTTCATGCGCAATCATCCTTTCGTAGATGCCGGCTTTCGCCTTCTGATCGTTATTGTTTTTTCGGTGGATCCGCCTCTATGTCATTCATCAGTCCGGAATGTATGTATGCTCTTATTCCGGCAAAGCGATCGTTGCCTGCAAAGCATCGCACAGATTCTGGATCTGATCGTTTTTCATCCGGTAACTGACGCGGTTCGCGATAAGCCGGCTCGTGATCGGGAATATTTCCTCGTATTCGACCAAACCGTTTTCCTTCAAGGTCTGGCCGGTCTCGACCATGTCCACGATCCTGTCGGCCAAGCCGATCAGCGGCGCCAGTTCAATGGAGCCGTTCAGCTTGATGACTTCGACCTGCTGTCCTCTTTCCCTGAAATACTGGGAAGCTACCCGTGGATATTTCGTCGCGACGCGGGGATTAAGAACGGGCTGCCAGTCCGGCAGTGCGATAACGGACATCCGGCAGCGGGCGATACCGAGATCAAGCAGCTCGTAGACGTCCCGGTTTTCTTCCATCAGCACGTCCTTGCCCACCACTCCGATATCCGCCACACCGTACTCGACATAAGTCGGAACATCAACGGGTTTGGCGAGAATGAATTCCATGTTGGCTTCCGGAAAGGTAACGATCAGTCTTCTGGAGTCGTCACCGCTATCTTCAGGCATCGGCAATCCCGCCCGGCGGAAAAGTTTGAATGCCTGTTTATATATACGCCCCTTGGGCATGGCTACCTTAAGCATTTCCTGCATGCCTTCAGCCTCCTGTCAACAGCCTCTGTCGAAGCTAAATGATTGCGTGACCCGTTGCGGCTCTTAATCCGCAAACAAGCCCGCTGTGTAACCGGAAAGGCCGGTTTGGCGGCCTGAATCGTTCGTTTTATCTCTTCGTCAGCCGGGTAAGGCTGCCGCATTCATATGATTAACAGCTCTATACCGGCGGCAAGATTATCAAGATCTGGCGCTGGAATTTAATCCGTCAGGTAAAGCAGGACGTCCGAATAGACGTTGCCTTCAAACCGGTAACGGCCCTGTCCCAGTTCTTGCAGTGCTGCCGGTTCCCACGACGGACCGGTTCCGTTTCCGTTACCATTGCCGGCATGACGGGTTACGACGACTTTTCCGGGAAGAGCTCTCAGCTTCCGGGCCTTGCCAAGCGCTTCGCCCCGGCGGGAATCCCCATAAACGATCAGTACCCGTTCCTGCTGCTTGCGGGCCGAATCTCCCGCCGCTTCCAGAATGCGGTTCGTCTTCAAGGCAAAGCCCGTTGCCGGTGCGGGACGTCCGAACTGGGCGAGCAGATTGTCATATCTGCCTCCGCTGCACAGCGGGAATCCGAGATCCGCGGCGTACCCTTCGAACGTAAGACCCGTATAGTAAGAAAAATTTCCGATCATCGTCAGGTCGATAAGCACATGCTCGCTTACCCCATAAGCCTCCAGAACGTTCCATACCTCGCACAGATGGGCGATAGCCGCCTGGGCCGTCGGATCGGAAGTTACGCTGAGTGCCTGTTCGCAGATGTCTTTCCCTCCGCGCAGCCGCAGGATGCTCTCCAGTTCGCCGCGCCGGGCTTCATCCACACCCATCCGCCGGATAGCCGTCCGGTAACCGACGTAATCCCGCCCGAGCAGGCAGCTCTTAAGCTCTTCCTGTGCTTCGGGATGGTCTTTGAGCGTTTCGCCGAACAATCCGTGCAGAAACCCGACGTGCCCCAAGGCAAACTTGAACGTTTTCACACCCGCGGCCTGTAAGGAGGCAATCGCCAAAGCCACGACCTCGGCATCCGCTTCCGCGGATGGATCGCCCACGAGTTCTACTCCGGTCTGCACAAATTCCGAATCGCGTCCGGCTTCTTCCTCCATAGCCCGGAAAACGTTCCCGTGATAGCTGAGACGGAGCGGGAGAGGCTCATCCCGCAGAAGAGAGGAGACCACCCGTGCGATCGGGGCCGTCATGTCGGAACGAAGTACAAGCGTTTTCCCGTTGCGGTCCAGCAGCTTGAACTGCTTCCGGTCTTCGATGGAGCTGGCCATCCCTACCGTATCGTAAAATTCCAACGTAGGAGTCACGATTTGACTGTAGCCCCACCGCTGCATACAGTCCAGCACGCTGAACTCGATCTCACGGATTCTCGCTACCGATTCCGGAAGCAAATCTTTAAAACCCGTAGGTTTTTCAAACACTTTAGGTTTAGACATTCATGTTCCTCCTTGCCCTGCCGGTACACCTCTATTTTCAAAACGCTTTAGCACGCTACCATACTACCAAATTGAAGGATATCCGTTAGTTTATCATGGAATGTCAGAGGCGTCAATTTGCAGATTCATTCCCATTCGTTTCTCCGGGGCCAATGTCCTCTTTCGCGACTAACAAAAAAACAGTTCTCTTCCTAAGAAGAAGAACTGTTTTTATTTAAGCTATTGACGTAAGCCGTGTCGGGCTCCGTATTTTCCGCCGACGTTCCTGAAACGCCGGCTTCTCCATGATCCGAAGCTCTCGTACGAATAACCCGCAGCGGATTGCCCGCTACGAAGCTGTAAGGCTCGACATCTTTGTGAACGACGGACCCTGCACCGATCACGGCGCCATCCCCTATCGTTACACCGGGCAGAATCGTCGTGTTCGCCCCGACCATCACATTTGATCCGATTCGTACTTCACCCAGCCGGTATTCGTTGATCAAATACTCATGAGCCAGAATCGTAGTGTTGTACCCGATGATCGAGTTGCGGCCGATTTTTATCTTTTCCGGAAAAAATACATCCACCATGACCATTAAAGCGAAAGCGGTGTGCTCTCCTACTTCCATGCCCAGCATTCGCCGGTAGATCCAGTTTTTTATCGGAAGCGACGGGCAGTAGCGGCTGACTTGTATCCAGACGAAATTTTTGACCGCCTTCCACTTGCTGACTGTCCGGTAAATCTGCCATAGGGCGTTAGGTCCGTCGACCGGATATCTGTCGGTTTTCCTCAAACGCTTTCCTCCGTAATACCAAAAATCATGTACAGTTCACGCATATCGCCGATCATATGCTCCGGATTGTACTGTTCCAGATAAGCCTGTCCCTTCAAAGACCAGTTGACGGCCACGGCTTCAACGCCGGCGGCTTTGGCCGCTTCGATATCGTAATGGCTGTCTCCTACCATGACGGCTTCTTCCGGTATTGAACCCAGTTCATGAAGAGCTTTCCTTATTCCTTCCGGATCGGGCTTCGCATTCGTGACATCATCGACGGTCACAATGCTTTGGATATAAGGCAGCAGCTCGCAAAGCTCCAGGCCCAGCATGGTCGTCAGCTTGATTTTACTGGTTACGACGCCGATTTTGACTCCGTAGGCATGGAGCTTGGCCAATACCTCTTTTACATAAGGAAAAGGCTTCACCAGCTCGTCGTGGTGCTTAAGATTATAGGACCGGTAAAGGGTAAGAAGATCCGTCACTTCATCCAATCCGCTGAAAAACTGGAGCTGCTCAATGAGAGGGCGCCCCATATGCGGGATGATATTTTCTCTTGTAAAAAGCTCGGGGGTCTTTCCTTCCAGCGCATGCAGAAACGACTGGATAATGAGCTCGTTGGTGTCCAGAATAGTGCCGTCCAGGTCAAACAATACCGTATGCTTCATGCTGTGCTCCTTATTTTCAAGAGTTCTTTCCTGTTAGGAATGGCTTGCGTTGGCCGAAGCCGATGTTCCGCCTATTTTCTCGATGGGATCGCTGTACTTGGTTTTCGCATAGCCCATACGACGGCGCAAGACGATGATAATGATAGCCGCGATGATAATGAGCACGGCAAGAAGCTGGGAAATACGGATGTTGCCGCCGTATGTCATCGTACCCGCTTCACCGAACAGGAGGGACATCGGCGACCAGAGTCCGTTCAACAGGGAAGCCAGCCATGCCGGTCCCGTGAAATCGAGGCTGTCCGTACGCAGGCCTTCGATGAAGAAGCGGCCCAGCGAATACCAGATAAAATAGCTCATAAACAGTTCGCCCGCACGAAGGAACGGACGGCGGCGCAGCCAGAAGAGCAGCAGCAGCCCGACGAAATTCCATACCGATTCATACAGGAAGGTGGGATGATAGAAAATGCCTTCGATGTTCATCTGGTTCACGATCCAATCGGGCAGATGAAGCGCGTTTCGCAGGAAAGATTCGCTGACCGGGCCGCCGTGGGCCTCCTGGTTCACGAAATTTCCCCAGCGGCCGATCATTTGGCCGACAATGAGTCCCGGAGCGCAGATATCAGCGATCCGCCAGAACGAGTAACCTTTGCGGCGGACATAGATGAGCGCTGCGATAATGGCTCCGATCAGGGCGCCGTAAATGGCGATACCCCCGTGCCAGATGGCGATGATTTCGCCCAGATTGTTTTTGTAGTTTTCCCATTGGAAGGCCACATAATAAATACGAGCGGCCACAATGGCGGATGGAACGCCGATCAGCAGCAGATCCATAAAAAATTCGGGCTGCAGCTTAAAGCGCTTGCCCTCCCGGATGACAAGCAGCAGCCCGATAAGGGCCGCTGTGCCTAATATAATGCCGTACCAATGCACGGAAATCGGGCCTAGCTTAAAAGCGACTGGATTTAGCATAAACGGTCGATATCCTCCTATTCCTTACCTGTGGGTATGAACCGGCTCTCAGTCCATGTCGTCCAAATCTTCGGCCAGCGTTTCCGTCAGCTTGTTGGTGAACTGCAGGGCCGCGTTGAAGCCCATGCGCTTGAGCCTGTAGTTCATCGCCGCAACTTCGACGATGACCGCCAAGTTCCGTCCGGGACGAACCGGGATGGTGATCAGCGGCACATCCGCCTCAATAATCCGGGTCGTTTCTTCATCCAGTCCGAGGCGGTCGTACTGTTTATCCTGCTGCCAAGTTTCCAGACGGGCCACGACGGATATTTTTTTGACATTCCGCACCGCACCCGCACCGAACAACGTCATCACGTTGATGATGCCGACGCCGCGGATTTCAAGCAAATGGCGAATAAGGTCGGGCGCGTTTCCATACAGCATATAATCGGCCGTCTGGCGGATTTCAACGGCATCGTCCGCTACCAGGCGATGGCCCCGTTTGACCAGCTCAAGCGCCGTCTCGCTTTTTCCGATTCCGCTTCCGCCCGTAATAAGCATTCCGACGCCGTACACATCCACCAATACACCGTGAATGGTAGTGGAGGGAGCAAGCTTGTTTTCCAGGAAGTTGGTCAGCCGGCTGGCGAGAATGGTGGTCGCTACCTGACTGCGGAGAACCGGAAGCTGGTGCTTCTTCGCTTCCTCTACCAGTTCCGCGGGAATATCCAGTCCGCGGGTGACGATAATGCAGGGCGTCTCTTCGCTTGCGCAGAGCTGTTCGGCACGGTGCAGCCGGACCGTTTCGTCCAGCGTTTCGAAGAAAGACATCTCGGTACGTCCCAGCAGCTGCACGCGCTCCTGCGGATGATAATTGAAATAGCCCGCCATTTCCAGACCGGGCCGGTAAAGATCGGCAACCGTTACTGTCCGCTTTAACCCGTCTTCGCCGCAAATGACTTCCAGGTTGTAATGTTCAACCAGCTCAGACACTCTCACTTTTTTGCCCATCGTTCATTCCCCTTTGTTTTCCCAATAGTTCCATCGTAATTCAACTGCCGGGTGAAAATCAACCTGCCTCCCGGCCGGAAGGCCCGAATACTGCCATGCAGGTGCTGCTTCGCCATCGTATTGTATGCCCGCCTTCTCAACCCTAATACGTCAAAAAAGCCAGTCACGATGGACTGGCTTTAAATTAATGATTCTTAGGAGTTCAAAAGAATGGAGTTCGTCGTTTCTTTATCGAAGAAATGAACTTTGTTCATGTCCAGAGCAAGCTTCACGTTAGCGCCGTCTTTCAGACCGGAGCGGCCGTCAACACGTGCTACGACTGTACCTTCGCCGATACCGGCAAGGTGAACTTGCATTTCGTGGCCCAGGTTCTCGGACACTTCGATCAGTGCGGTAACCACTGTCTTAGCGGAAGCTTCGAGGAACACAGGCTCATCGTGGATATCTTCAGGACGAATACCCAGAATGACTTCTTTGCCGGCATAGCCTTTGTCGCGAAGAACTTGAGCTTTGCCTTGCGGAATAATAACGTCTACGCCTTTGGCTTTGAAGTGAAGCTCTCCGCCTTGGTCGCTCAGCGAACCGTTTACGAAGTTCATGGAAGGAGATCCGATGAAGCCCGCTACGAACATGTTGACCGGGAAGTTGTAGATCTCTTCCGGAGAAGCCGCCTGCTGGATGATGCCTTTGTCCATAACGACAATCCGGCTGCCCATCGTCATAGCTTCCGTCTGGTCATGCGTTACGTAGATGATCGTTACGCCGAGACGTTTGTGAAGTTTGGAAATTTCGGCACGCATTTGTACACGAAGTTTAGCGTCCAAGTTGGAAAGCGGTTCGTCCATCAAGAAAACTTGAGGTTCACGGACGATTGCGCGGCCCAGGGCGACACGCTGACGCTGACCACCGGAAAGTGCTTTCGGCTTACGGTCCAGAAGGTGTTCAATATCGAGAATTTTAGCCGCTTCACGCACGCGTGCGTCGATGTCGGCTTTTTTGAATTTACGCAGTTTAAGGCCGAACGCCATGTTCTGGTATACGTTCATGTGCGGGTACAGGGCGTAGGACTGGAATACCATCGCGATGTCGCGGTCTTTAGGAGCCACGTCGTTCACGAGACGGTCGCCGATGTACAGTTCGCCTTCGGAGATTTCTTCAAGACCGGCAATCATCCGCAGAGTTGTGGATTTACCGCAACCGGATGCTCCTACCAATACGAGAAATTCTTTATCTTGAATATCGAGATGGAAATCCTTAACGGTTGCTTCTTGGTTGCCTGGGTACCTCTTTACAATATGGTTAAGACGAACGCCTGCCATTGTTCATTCCCCCTGGTTCTTGAATGTTCTTGATTTGGAATCTGTACATTTATCTTAGCTTAAATGCCCGAAGACTGACTATGCACAATCTTCACAAAAAACTCACTTTCTTTTTGTTACTTTGTACAATACGAGCGCCAGCTTCACCAGGACGGCGTCATGGAAAGTTCTTACGTCCAGCCCCGTCTCGTTTTTGAACTTGTCCAGCCGGTATAACAGCGTATTGCGATGAATATACAGCTTTTTGGCCGTCTCGCTCACATTGCAGTCCAGCGCAAAAAAACTTTCCAGCGTAGACTGAGTCTCCGCATCCATGGAATAATCCTTGAGCACATGCTCCAGAAATTGGTGTTTCTCGGACTCGGGTATCGGGTGCAGCAGCTTTTCCATTTGTAAATGCCACGGCGTGTGGATATTGTTCGTCACATTGTACAACCGGCCGAGCATGATGGTCGAGCGCAGGGTCAGCATGGCCGTCAAAAGCGTCTGGGCAGGCTGGATGGGATAGTGAATTCCGAGATGGCTCTCCCCCACCCATTCGGTAGCCAGCATGTCGTGAAGTCCTGACGCCAGGGCATCAAGCATCTGCTCGGTGCTCTCTTCCTGGGTATCCGTCTTGTCTTCCTGCCCCACGGTAAGCAAATAATCCGGCGCGAGAATCAGCCATTCTTTATCCAGCAGTGGAATCAATATAATTTCCGCGTCAAAAAACGTCTCCAGCAGCCTTTTCAGCTCCCGGTAAGACGCCCGTACGTTCGAAGAATAATCTCCATACAGGAGAAAAGGTATTTTGGTCGAATAAAGCCCGGCCTGGGAGGAAATCGTGTCGGGAACCTCCGCTTGGGTGTCGGTTTCGGCATGCTGTAGCAGCCATTCCCTGAGCGCGGAAAGCTTTTTCTCTTCTTCTAGCAGAAGAGTGCCGCCCTTCCTTTTCTCCGGCTGTGCGGATTCAATGAGCCACTCGACCAGATGTCGTTCGTCTCCGGCCAAATTCCCCGCAGGAATAGACAAAACAAGGACTTGATTTCCTTCCTTGCTTAGCAGGAAATAGACTTCTTTTCCGATCAGCATGCTGCTCTTGTTCTGCCCCTGCCTGTCCCCGTTATTTTTCCTGGCGTTTCTTGTAAGGGCTTCCCACTCTTCCGGCGTCTTTGCAATCAGTTGGACCGGGCCTTTGCCGATCGACTCCAATTGTTCCTTCAGCCTTTCCCATTCCATCCGCATAGCTCCCTATCTGTGTAATATCGAGGCTGCCATGGTGCTTCCTATTATTGTAACACAGCTAGGTAAGCGTTTCACTTAAAGATGCCTTGATAGCCCCGGGACGCGGTTCATACGCCCATAAGCACCACAATAATGGAGAGCAGGGAGAACAGGGCGCCAACCAGGTACAGGAAGGAAACCGTCTGGGTTTGGGACAACCCCCACTGCATCAGGCTGTGATGAGTATGAAGCTTATCGGCCCGGTGCAGCCCTCCGCCCTTGAGAAGTCGCCTCGTAAACACGATGACCGTATCCAGAATAGGTACGCCCAGCGCCAGCACGGGAACCAGGATGGAAACAAACGTCGCACTTTTGAACGCTCCGTCCACAGCGACGACCGCGATCGTATAGCCCAGAAATATCGCGCCCGCGTCGCCCATAAAAATTTTGGCGGGATAAAAATTGAACGCCAGAAAAGCCAGGCAGGCGCCGACCAGAATCCCCGCAATCAAAGCGGAATCCTCCTGCCTTTTGACTATGGCCGCCACAAGCAGCGCCGCAGAAGCGATCGTAACGATACCCGAGGCGAGACCATCCACCCCGTCGATGAAATTGATCATATTGGTAATCCCGAAAATCCAGGCCATCGTACCGAGCCATACAAGCCAGACCGGGAAAAAAATCATGCCGCTGAAGTGAAGATTCGATACCCCGATAATTTGAATGCCGAAAAAAAGAGGCACCGCGGACACCGCGATATAGATAATCAGCCTCGGCCAGACAGGAAAATCCTTGCTCCGGGTTTTGAACCAGTCGTCCGTCAAGCCGGTCAGCATAAGGATCGTTCCGCCGATCAGTACCGCATAGGATAGATTGCCGTTACGGCTGAACAATACAATAGACGCCGCACACGCGATGTAAATCGCGACTCCTCCCAGCAGGGGGATAGGGGCTGCATGAATTTTACGGGTGGACGGCCGGTCGACAAATTGCGTTTTTACAGCGATCCGCTTCATGACGGGCACCAGCAGCGCCACCAGAATAAAGCTGGTCAGCATAGGGAGTAGATAGTGCATACGCTCGATTCCTCCTGCCTATCGTTACCCTGATCGGATGACGATGGATAAATGGCTTTTCACCGCATCTGTTAGCGTCTCCCAATCGAATTCCGCCCATACTTGCCGTCCTTTGGTAAAGCTTTCGTCCGCTCTCCGGCTCAAATCTCAAGAACATTTCGCCTATAGCGAGTTAACTCTCCCTTTTATGGAAAAAATAAGAGAGACCTCACATTTACAACGAATGTTCAAAACGGAACAAAGGAGCCCCCTATACTATGATCTGGAACAGCTGGACGTTAGACCGGTCCGTTATTTTGTTTACGGCTTTTGCTTATTTGTTTATCGCGGCTCAAGTGACCTTGTCCCATTACCGGCAAAATTTTCACCGCAAAGTCATGCTGGTTCCCGTAATTACGGCTCCGCTGTACTTTCTGGCCGGATTACTTGCGGTTCTCCTAAACCGGACTTGGCTGCTCCAGCTTTTTCATATCGGCATGTGGCTGGGGATTGTCACGGGCTTACTCGGGCTGTATCTTCACGTCCGGGGAGTCGGCAAAAGAGTCGGGTCTTATGCTTTCCGCAATTTCCTTATCGGACCTCCCGTTCTGATGCCTCTGCTTTACTCAGCTATCGGTGTTCTCGGGTTAATCGCTGTTTATGGAAGGTGACTTGTATGAGTAAAATGCCGAAATATCCTTCTTTCGATGTTATGAAGGAGCAAAACCACTGGGATCCCCACACACGCTCTATCGTCAGTGCCCGTTTGCGGCGGCGCCGTGAATATCGGCTGTTAACGCTGCTTGAGGCGGAACAGCTCAGAAGCATATGTTCGCTGCTTGTCGATGACGACCGGTCCGAAATCCTGACATACGTTCTGGAGCATATAGATGATACTTTGTACGGGCAAAAGGAAGAAGCCCAGAGAGGACCGGATACTCCTCCCCAGTCCGAATTAATCCGCAAAGGGCTGGAGTCGCTTGAAACCATGTCGCACGGATTTCATTCGAAACCCTTTCAACAGCTTTCGCCGGCGGAGCAGAAGGAGCTTCTCACGAATGTCGCCGAGGTTCGTATGTCCCTGCGGGGCGATTGGCCGGTCCCCGTACAGAAAGCCTTCTTCAACAGGCTGCTTGCACTGACAGTAGAAGCCTACTATTCTCACCCCCAAATATGGTCCGAAATCGGCTACGCAGGTCCCGCCTATCCAAGAGGTTACATCCGGGCAGACCGTGGGCATCTTGATCCGTGGGAGGCGAAACCCGAACGATGAAATGGAGCACTCAGTCGGAAACCGTTGATGTCGTCATTGTCGGCGCCGGAGCGGCAGGCGGTGTACTTGCGCAAGAACTCAGCGAAGCCGGATTGAAGGTTGTTGTATTGGAAGCCGGACCGCTGCGGGATCCTCAAAGGGATTTCGCGAGCGATGAGCTGTCCATGAAGTGCCTGGGCTGGCAGGATACGCGGCTTGTGGACGGGAAGCATCCTCTAACGATGGGACACAACAATTCAGGATGGGGAGTGGGCGGCGGAACCCAACATTTTACCGGGGTGTTTTTGCGCTTCCATGAATCCGACTTCAAGACGAAATCGATCGACGGAGTCGGCGAAGATTGGCCGATTCACTATAAAGATTTGGAGCCGTACTACTCCCGGATCGAAAAAGAAATCGCCGTTTCGGGTCCGCGGCATTTTCCATGGGGAAATTTCCGGGGGCCATATCCTTACCCGGAGCGGGACCCTCTAAGCCCTAATGCCTATTTGTTTCAAAAGGGGTGCGAAAATTTGGGAATCCGCTCGGTTACGGCCCCTCTGGCCATTTTGTCTGCGCCTTTTGAAGACAGGCCTCCATGCATTAACCGGGGTTTCTGCCAGCAGGGCTGCATGCCTAATGCTAAATTCAGCACCCTCATTCAGCATATTCCGAAAGCCGTGCAAGCGGGAGCTACGGTGATTACCGGCAGCAGGGTCACCCAGATCGAGACGGGGCCGGATGGAAAGGCTACCGGCGTTCTTTTTGTTAAAAAAGGAGTCGAATACCGTCAAAAGGCAAAACTCGTGATCGTATCGGCCTATGCGGTCGAAACGCCCCGCCTGCTGCTGAACTCCGCGAACAGCCGGCATCCGGACGGGCTTGCCAACAGCAGCGGCTGGGTAGGCAAAGCACTGATGACGCACAGCAGTCATGACGTGTATGCCAAGTTCGAGGAAGAAGTGCGGCTGTACAAGGGGACCCCTGTGCTGGCTACTACACAGGAGTTTTACGAATCGGACAAGGACCGCGGCTTTGCACGCGGGTACTCCCTGCATGCTCACGGCACACGCCCTCTCGCTTTCGCCCAAGGAATCGTGAAGTCAGGCGAGTTTCCCGTCTGGGGAGCTTCGTTGCGAGAGGCTATGCTGGACTTTAACTTTTACGGCCGCGTGACGCTCGTTGGAGAAGTCCTTCCCGAGGAGCACAACCGCGTTACATTATCGGATGAAAAAGATGCCTTCGGGCTCCCCAGAGCCAAAGTATCCTTTAGCTTTGGTGAAAACGACACCAGGCTTATCGAGCATGCGGTCTCGAACATGGAGTCTATTTTGGGAGCTGCCGGAGGTACACCCGAATTTGTAGTACCGGATACCGCCCATCTGATGGGGGGCTGCCGGATGGGAAGCGATTCGTCGAGATCCGTCGTCAACTCATTTGGCCAAACTCACGATATCCCGAATTTGTTCCTGTGCGACGCCAGCATATTTGTTACCTCCAGCGGTGTAAATCCCACTAACACCGTAATGGCTCTAGCTGCGCGTACAGCTGATTACATCATAAGCGAGATCATTTGAGTCACACTATGTAATTTCTCTGATTAAGTAGGGTCGCTGCTAAGAAAAGGGTAATAATCGCGCATATACCGAACTTTTGGTTCGTTTAAGCTCAGAAACCTGCTTACAGTCCCTATGGACGATGAAAGTGACGATGCAGACAAATTGCTCGCGTCCCGTTAGGAGCGACTTTTATCAATGGGATTTACGGCACCCGTTCATCCTGTCGTTTATCCTGTTGTTTTCCGGCAAAGATGCGTCACCTTTTGTTCATGCTGAGTTGGTTGGTTGGTTGTATTCCAAGCTACAGCATCCTTCCTCTTACGGCAGGTGGCAACCGGTCGCCGATTCCATTACAATAAAGAGGATAAAGCTGCCACTAAACCAAGGAGGATCAATACTAATGGCGATCGCGGAAATTACAGTTGTTCCTATAGGCACAGGCTCTACAAGCTTAAGTGAATACGTAGCTCATCTGCAAAAGGTATTGGACAACCAGCCTCTTCATTATGAGCTTACTCCAATGAGCACCATAATCGAAGGTCCCCTGGATCAACTGATGGAAGTCATTCTTAAGCTTCACGAAAGCCCTTTTGAAAATGGCGCTCAACGCGTCTCTACCTCCATCAAAATTGACGACCGGCGCGATAAAACGGCATCCATGCAGCAAAAACTCCAGTCAGTTGCCGACAAACTGGAGCAGCTTCAATAGCTCTAAAGCTATTCTCTATTATTCACTGCAAACTATATTCTTTCACCTTGAATACGGAAGATTACCTTAAAATCTAGCTTCCCACGCGGTGAATATACCAGACGCTATCCAGCTCGCAAGGGCAAGAACGGCGAATACCAAAGACTATCCGGCTCGGCTAACCGAGAGCAGCGAACTTCTTTCCAGCTCAGCTAAACCGAGAATTGGACCTTTCTCTTTTGCGGTTAAAAAGACAACAAAAAAAGAGACCGTAATGGTCTCTTTTATATGAAGAGAATTGTTCAC
>NZ_FNVF01000021.1 GCF_900107975.1 Paenibacillus sp. UNC499MF | reverse complement strand
TTTCGGGACGTAGCTCAGCTTGGTAGAGCACCTGGTTTGGGACCAGGGGGTCGCATGTTCAAATCGTGTCGTCCCGATACGTCTGTCCCAGTAGCTCAGTTGGATAGAGCAACGGCCTTCTAAGCCGTGTGTCGGGGGTTCGAATCCCTCCTGGGACGTCACAGGAAGCGCAGATCTTACAGGATCTGCGCTTCTTTTGTTATCACTTTTTTAAACATGATGATTTGCTCAGTACCCAGGGCGTTTTGCTGTTTCTTTTCTTTAACAGCCTCTTTTATATAGCATGCTTCGGAAGTTGCATATTTTTAAAAACGAATAATGAAAGGGTTATCATAGATTTATTATCGGATTTTCTAGGATTTTACTGTGTGAAAAGCTGACTTGCCGTGTTATTTGATGTAAATTTTATGTGGTTTTTTTGACCGTTGTTCAAAACTTTTAACCCAATTAAACCGATATAATTGATTAGGACATAGTACTAGATGTCATCTCTTTTAGGCAAATACATAGACGTTATACAGAAAGAGGGGGATTAAAGAGATGAAAAAACAAATGCTAACGAAAAGCTTTAAAGGATTGAACCGGAATTCGTTGAAGGTGAAGATCCCGCTTCTTTTATTAATTATGGCTTTGGTTCCGCTGCTTGTCTCGGAGTATTTCCTCAGTAATCAATTCACATCGGTACTTCGGAAGAGCATTGAGGAGAATCAAACGAAGATAACCACCTATACGGCCGATTACATATCGTCAACGCTTGTGCAGAAAGTTTCTACGGTTCAGAGTGTGATCCAAAACCATACGGAACTTGGTACGCAGACGGAAGCTCAGAGAATTGCGGTTCTTAAAACGATGTCGGAAAACGATACGGAGGTAAAGATCGCTCTGTTCGCGGATAAAGAGGGACAAGCGGTCGACCAGAACGGCAAGAAGAGCAGTCTCGCCGATAACGAGACGTTCAAGAGCATTAAAGAGACGAAGAAACGGGTTGTTTCCGATATCGTGAAGGACGCCAGTTCCAACCAATATTCTTTGAAAGTCAGCGCACCTGTTATAGGGACGGATGGGCAATTCGCAGGAATGCTGCAAACCTCCATAAATCCGAGCCGGATGATTAATCAGGTAAACAAGGTGAAGATTGGGGAAACCGGATATGCGTATCTCATGTCAAAAGAAGGCATCTATATGGTTCATCCGCAGCTGGATAGGATCGGTAAGCCTTTATCGGATATAGCGACGCCGGAAAGACTGGAGCTTTTCAACAAGACGGTGCTTGTTAAAGAACAGGGACAAGTGGCTTATAAGGAAAAAGACAATACGAATAAGGTTGCGGCTTTCGAAGAAATTAAGGTTCCCGGTTGGCGCTTAGTCGTGACGGGAAACTCGGATGAAATTTACTCACAGGTTGATCAAGTCAACTTCGTAGCCAAAATCATCGTTCTCATATCCGCTATTGTGGTAGTAGCCGCGGCTATTTGGCTGTCTACGTTTATTTTAAGGCCCCTTCTCGGTATTTCCGCTATGATGAAACGGATTGCCGGAGGAGACTTGTCCAGAAGATTAAAGGTGCAATCGCAGGATGAGTTGGGGGATGTACAGCGAAATATCAACGAGATGCTGAATTCTTTCTCCGCACTTCTCCAGAAGTTAAGCATGGCGATCGAGCATATGGCCGCTTCTTCCCAGCAGTTAAGTGCTATTGCCACCCAATCGGCAGATGTTTCCCAGAATGTGAATCAGACCGTCCTGGTTATGGTTAAAGGGGCGGAGGCCCAATTTGAAACGGCTGAACAAACAACGGAGGCCATGAATGAAATGGCGGCCGGTGTGACCAAAATTGCGGATTCCGCCTCTACAGTGTCGGAAGTGGCACAGGGAGCCGTGCAAAGGGTAAACCAAGGCTCCAGGGACATGCAGGAGGCCATTCACCAAATCAGCCAGGCAAGCGAAGCCGTGGAAGCGACTTCCCAGACTATAAAGGCGCTGGAGGAAAGCTCAGCCCGTATTCACCAAGTAGTCGGGTTTATATCGGAAATCGCCAAACAGACGAATTTGCTTGCTTTAAACGCTTCTATTGAGGCGGCACGCGCGGGCGAGCACGGAAGAGGTTTTGCCGTAGTTGCGCAAGAGGTGAAAAATCTTGCGGAACAAACCTCCGGGGCAACGGTCCAGATCAACGATACGATCAAACAAGTACTGTCGGCGACCAAACAGGCTGCCGCATCGATGTCACACGGAAAAGCCGAAGTGGACCGGGGTGTAGAGCAGGTACGCAATACGGACCGGGTGTTCGAGGATATTCTCGGGACCGTGTCTTCGATTAACGGACAAATCCAGGAGGTTTCTGCGGCGGCGCAGCAAATTTCGGCCGGTACGGAAGAAGTTGCGGCTTCCATGCAGGAAACCGTTCAAATTTCCAGAGATTCGCTTGGTAAAATGAACGGCATGTCCCGTTCCACGGAAGAGCAGCACGCGGGCATGAAAGAAATCGTTCTTTCGGCATCCGAGCTTACCCGGTTAGCCTCTGAGCTTCAGGAACTGTCAGGCAAGTTTACGGTGGAGAGAGATGCATCTGCGGACCACGAAGCCAGTGACCAAGAGGTTAGGAACAAAAAGATCAAACACCCGAAACAGAAACGGCAGAAGTCGGACAAACCGGAGAAACGGATCAAACCGGCCAAGAAAGGCAAAGTGGATAAGGGCAATACAGAGCAATAGAGTGTAACCTCTAGAATCGCAGTAAAGATGAGGCATCCAGAGAGCAAATCCGAAACAGATGAGTCTTTAAAATTTGCCCAGGCTGGCCGCGAAAATAGATCTGAACGCAGCCTGCGTACAATTAACGACTGACAGATCAAACACAAAGAAGCTATCACCTTATTAAAGGGATAGCTTCTTTTTATTTCTTTTAACATGCAAAGCCGGGATTACTTTTTACCATCTTCGTCTTCCGTTTCAATCTCGAATTCAATGGTGTCCGCATTTACTTTGATATCGTGCACTTTGATTCCGTTACGTTTCAAGGAAGAGCTGATCAGATTGCGGTCCTGCGACGGAAAGACATAGGAAGGCTTGTCCCTGTTGCTGAGAAGGTCTTGTGCAACCTGAATGAGTCTTTCCATGGTGAACGGCTTCCGCATGAACTTCTCGATATCCTTCTCGTGATAATCGAGAGGCGGCTCCAAAGCGGTGGAAACAATGACAGGTGTCCGGTTATAAACGGGATGATGATAAAGCTCCGAAATGAAATCCCATCCCGTCAGGCTGCCTTCCAGATGAATATCGACGATGAAGAGCAGGGGCGTTTCCGTCGTTTTACGATTCAGGGAGAGAATGCCCTCCTCCGCAGAGCGGAGCTGAACCGAAGGAAGCTGAAGCTTGGCAAGTGCGACCTGGATCAGTTTGGCCAGGTTATCGTCGTCCTCGAAAATAACGATTTTATTGTTGAGCGAGACCATCTCAAACGGAACCAGCTCGACGGTAAACGTCGATCCCTTACCCATCTTGGAAGTGAAGGTGAGCTTGCCTTGATGGCCTTCCACGATTTCTTTAACGATAGCGAGTCCTAATCCGGTGCCGCCGATTTGCCTGCGATCGGAGTTATCCACCCGGTAGAACTTGGAGAAAAGATGCTCCTTCGCCTCTTCCGGAATTCCGAGCCCGTAGTCGGTCACATCAATGAAAACAGAACCGCCGCTTTCGCGGATCTGCAGATCTACCCGTTCCGCACCCGGCGAATATTTGATCGCATTGCTGAGCAGGTTCTGAACGACCTGACGGAGCCGGTCGCTATCCCCGCGCACCCAAACTTCCGCGGGTGAAAGGGTGGATACCGTAATGTCATGGTTTTGTTTGTCCTGCCATTTCTCGACGATATCGTTAACGAGCTCTTTCATCTCCACCGGGGCAAAATGATACACCTGGCGGCCGGATTCCATCCGCTGGAGATCGAGAAAATCATTAATGAGGTTGGCGAGACGCGTAGCTTCTTTAAAAATGGTATCCAGGTATTTCTGCTGCTTCTCCCGCGGAAGCTCACGATGGATGAGAATCTCGATGAAACCGAGTACGCTGGCCAGCGGTGTGCGAAGCTCGTGAGAGACGATACTGACGAACTCGTTCTTCATCGCGTCGATGCGTTCTTCCTCCGTCCGGTCACGGAAGACGAACAGATAGCCGGACTCATCGCTGTCGTTCTCGCCGACCGAGGTGGCGTAAATTTCCGTGAACTGCGGCTCTTCTCCGTTCATAAAGGTGAAGCGTTCGTTAAGCTGGTTGATGTCGCCGTCAAACAGCGCTTTAATGGACTGCGAAACGCCGGTGAACCCGCTTGAAGCCGCGGCGATTTCACGGCAGGAATCCACGAAGTCATGCCCGATCTGCTCATCCAGCCGGAAAAATTGATGCATCTGATTGTTGGCGATCAGAATTTTACCGTTCCGGTCGCACATCATCATGCCTTCGTGCGCCGCCTCCAGAATCCCCTCGATAAGATCGCGCTGCGACTCGATATACTGCTTCTCCAGAATGAGCTGATCGTTAAGCTCTTCCAAATGAGCAGCCTGCTTGCGGCGCTCGTCGTTCATAATCTGGGCGTAGAAGGCCAGATCGAACTGTCGGATCAGACCCAGCGTCAGCCGCTCCTTCTCTTCATGCCGGTCTAAGCCGTGGAAGTTGGTCAGGAGCAGGAAGCCGATCACCTGCTGCCGGTCGTCCTGCAGAGGGAAATAATGATCGACGGCAACGGAAATGCCGTCATGGAATCCCCGCTCCGCCTCGGTAGCCTCCCGCTTTTGGACAAAGGCACAGCCTTCGTCGAACACCCGCTGGGACGCGCCGTAAAGCTCGCTCTGAGCTCTGGAGGCGAAGCTGCGCGGGTACCCGCTGGAGAAGAGGACTTCGTAGAGTTCGGCCTCTTTGCTTTTCAGGACGACAAGGGCGGCGTCATAGCTGACGGAGACGAGAAGGGCAGGAATCGAATGCTGCAGAAACTGCTTCAATTCAGTGAAGCCGGTCAGCTTCTCCTGATAATTCGAAATCAGCTCCAGCTCCCGCTCGCGGTCGGACAGCTTGGCCAGCGTAATCTGTTGCTCTTCCTGCTGGGCGATAATTTCCTCGTTCTGGGCTTCCAGACTTTCCGCCATGAACCGGTAGGTTTCCTCGCTCTTGCGAAGCTGGGCTTCCGCACGGCTGGCGCGCAGCTGGATCAGGCCCGACCAGATTCCGATCAGGATACCCAGAATGCCGCCGCTCAAAATGATCATCCGCGAGACGGAGCCGGCTCTTTTGATGGAGTCGTGGGAAGAGTCGCTGATTTTGTTTAACACTTCCAGGATGCTAAGGTGCAGGGTTCTGTACTGGTCCATGTACTGTTTGCCGATATTGATGCGTCCCTGGGCTTCTTCCAGCTTGCCGGCCTGCACAAGCTCGATTTGGGAAGCGTAGAACGCGAGCATTTTCTGAATATGCGGATTTACTTGAGTCTGTATAAGAAGGCGGAGATCGTCATGACCCGCTTCCAGCGTGCGAATGACTCCCAGATCTTTCTGAAGGGCAGCTTTGCCGTCTTCGTATGGCTCCAGATATTTCGCATCGCCGGAGATCAGATAGCCGCGTATGCCCGTTTCCTGGTTGAGCAGGTCTTGAAGAAGATTGCTGGCCGCCGAGATGACGGGAATGGCATCTTCCATAACCGCATCGCTCTGCCGCTCCATATTCAAGGAGGAAATATAGCTGGAAGTTCCGACGAGAGCAAGCAGCAGAACGATGGCAATCACGTACGAAAGAGATAAGCGGGAGCGGTTGAATTTCATGCGTTCACCTGGTTTCTGAAAATAATTCTGGAAAAATCCAGCATTAGTCCACATTCGACATGAAAAGACCAAATCCTGCATAAAACGAGTGTGCTTTTCGTCATTGTTCTCCAGAGAGATATGGGGTAAAATGGAAGTAGGCCAAGCCGTAATGCCGACCCCGTTTCAGGGAATTAAGGAAGAATTGATTTTGTTTTGCCGATGCACTGTGTTAAAATACGGGTAACTAACGTATAGATGGATTATGTGTGTGCCGCAGCCGTGGCACTTCTGTATTTTTATGCATAAGCTGTACCGTTCTCCATGCCAAAAAGACCGCGGATGCGGGGGCATCTGCGGTCTTTTTCAATAGCTCGCCCTTCAAGGGTGATCAGCTGCATATGGTGTGACGAAGATAGACCTCCAAGGCCGGTTGCCCAAGGGAGGTCTATTTCTTCTTCTGTGAAAGAATGAGAACCACTAAGCTCGCAAATGAGATCATAAGCGTCAAAGCGTCTTTAACTTCCACAGGGCATCACCTCCTACTCGAGAAGGTTAGCCGACCACCCTTGAAAATGCCTAGTCTATTGTAACTTTAGTATACCACCAATGTGGGAAAAGTTATAGCATTTTTTACCATTTCACCCATTCATCCATTCCATCCGCAAAGCAAGCAGATCACGCAGCTCGTCCGTAGACAGCTCCGTAATCCAATTCTCCCCGCTGCCCACAATTTGCTCGCTCAGGCCGAGCTTTCTCTCGATCATTTCATCGATTTTCTCTTCCAGCGTTCCGAGCGTAACGAATTTGTGCACCTGCACGTCCCGCGTCTGCCCGATCCGGAAAGCACGGTCCGTCGCCTGGTTCTCCACGGCGGGATTCCACCAGCGGTCAAAATGAAAGACGTGATTGGCGGCCGTCAGATTGAGACCCGTTCCGCCCGCTTTAAGCGAGAGCAGAAAGACGGAGAACTGCTCTTCCAGAGGAAGCTCCGCGTTCTGAAAACGGGCGATCATCGCATCCCGCGTCTGCCGCGGAGTGCCTCCGTGCAGGAAGGAGACGGACTCGCCGAGCTCGCTCTGCAAAATTTCCTGAAGAAGATGACCCGTCTCCACGAATTGAGTGAAGATCAGGCACTTATCGCCCTGCTGGCGCAGTTCCTGCACCATGTCGAGCAGACGCTCCACTTTGCCGGACCGGTTGCGCCAGTCAGTGCGCGGTCCCTCGCGCATAATGAGCGCGGGATGGTTGCAGATCTGCTTGAGCTTGGTCAAAGCGGCGAGAATATGCCCTCTGCGCTCCATAGGAGACATCGCGTCGACTTTCTCGAAGAGGTCGCGAATGTAATGCTCGTAGAGCGTACCCTGCTCGGCCGTAAGCGTCACGAACGTCTTGGACTCGTTCTTCTCCGGAAGATCAAGCTGAATGGCGGGGTCTTTCTTGATGCGCCGCATCAGGAAAGGCCGCACGAGGCGCTGTACGCCGGATATAAGGCCGGAGTCGCGGGACTTCTCGATCGGCGTGACGAACCGCCGGGTAAACTGCGTGAGCGTACCGAGATAGCCGGGATTCAGGAAATCGAAGATGGACCACAGCTCCGTCAGCCTGTTTTCCATCGGTGTTCCCGTCAGGGCGATCCGGTGAAGGCCCGAGAAACTGCGGATAGCGGCCGCTTGTTTCGTGTACGGGTTCTTGACGTTCTGTGCCTCGTCCAGACAGATAGAGCTCCAGGACACCTCGCGCAGTTCCTCCTCATCGAGATGGGAAAGCGTATACGAGGTGATGACCAGGTCTGCGCCTTCTACGGATTCCGTGAAGAAGCTGCCTTTCGCGCGCTGCGGCCCGTAATGAACGTGAACGCGGAGGTTCGGCGCAAAACGGCGGAGCTCCATCTGCCAGTTACCGATTACGGAGGTCGGGCAGATGAGCAGGGAAGGCGCGTCAGGGGCTTCGGTTTCCTTCACCTGAAGAAGATAGGTGATGTACTGGATGGTCTTGCCGAGACCCATGTCGTCGGCAAGACAAGCCCCCAGGCCGAAGCGCCGCAGGAAGAGCAGCCACGTGCTGCCCTCCAGCTGATAAGGCCGCAGCGTCCCCAGGAACGAAGCCGGGGGATCGATGCGGGGCAGCTCAGCCGTGCGCGTGAGCTGCTGGAACAGCCGGCGGAGCTGGCCGGTCAGCTCGATCTCGACCGCAGGCGGCCGGTTGTCGGGATCGGCGGCTTCATCCGCCGGTCCTTCAGCCTCTCCGCCGGTGCCGCCGCCCAGCAGCTGAAGCTCCAGCACCTCGCGCAGGGTAAGCCCCTGCTGGCGGTCCGCTCTGGCGAGCAGCTCCTCGGCCTGGCGCAGAAACTGCGGGTCGAGCTGAACCCAGCGGCCGCGGATGCGGATGAGCTTGCGCTTCTCTTCGAGCAGCTGGAGGAACTCCTCCTCGCTCAGCTCGAAGTCGTCGATGGCTACTCGCCAGTCAAACTGCATAAGCTGGGTAAGCCCGAACATCGACTCGCCGCCTCCGCCGCCAAGCGAATTTTTGAGCTTGGCCTGGAGCTTGGGGCGCAGCTTGCGCGCCCGTTCCCACCAGGGGGGCAGCATGACGGCGAAGCCCGCCTCCACGAGGCGCACGCTGCCTTCGGCGAGGAAGCGCCATGCCTGCTCGTCGCTCAGCCGCGTGAGGAGCTGCGGCGGCTCTCCTTCGTCCGCCGCGTTCAGCCACGGCAGAAGGCGCAGCCATCTGCCGACATCCCGCGGGACGCGCCCGAGGTCCGCGGTCCAGGACTCCGGCAGGGCCAGCTCGCCTTCCAGCGGCTCGCCTGCCGGAGTTACGGCGCGCAGGACCGTGTCGTCGGAGCGGTCCTGCAGCAGGATCTGCAGCCTCCAGTCCGGGTCCCCTTCGGGTTCCATGAGCTGGAGGCTGGAGCGGAACGGCGTCGGATCGTGCTTCCAGCCGATCGACACGAGCCAGTCCTCTTCGTCCAGCCAAGTATCGGCAGGACGTGTGCCCAGGCGCAGCAGCGGGTGCGCCTCTTCGAGCCGGCGGAGCGCCGCTTTGCGGGAGCCGTCGGCTTCGATCCAGGCGGGGATGAGCTGGTCGAGCCAAAGCTCCGCCTGCGAGGTGACGGACGCGGCGGCTTCCCCTTCTAGCTGAAGCTTCCAGCTCAGGTTGCCCGCCTTCCACTGCTCGTAATCGGGAACGAAGCGTCCTCCGGCAAGCGCTTCCTTAACTTCGGGAGCGAGCTTCCGGAGATTCGTGGTGTCCGTATCCCATCGGATGGAAAGATGCTTCACCGTATGAGGATCGCCGAAAAAATCCAGCGCCGTTAATGCGGACAGGGACAAGCCTTCGCGGTGTCCCCATTCCGTCGTTTCAATAAAGGTTCCGTAAAAGGAAGGGGCATGCCAGGCAAAAAGCAGGCCCTTCAAATCTTGTGCATCCCAGATGCCGCCGTTCTCCCGGGTTCCCCACACGAAGAAGGCTCCGGACGGCATCCAGACGGCATGAACCGTCAACGGACTCGTTTCTATCATGGCAGCCAGCTTCCTTTCTCCAGTTCTTCCTGGAACGCGCGGAGGCGGATAAAGTGATCCGACAGCCGGTTAATGTATGTTTCCCATTCCCGCTTCCGCCCGAGGGTCGTGTAGTAGCCGTGAAGTTTTTTGAGAAGACGGACCGCGGTTTTATAGGAAGTCCGGTTCTTCTCCAGCACGGACCGTTCCACGGCCTGATGATACAGGGGGAGAAGGAGGGACGGATCGGATTCCTCTACCGATCTCAGCTCCAGGGCGTACAGGTTCTGGGGGCCGATCCGGTTGGCGATTTGCAGATCCACCCATTGGCGGTAGCGCTTCGTCTGGAGCAGATAGCCGGTGTAAACATAATAGGAACGCGGAAGAAGCGTCTCCATGATATGAACCCATTCGTCATCCGCATCGGCATGCTTGGCGGCGTCCGTCCAATACTGGCAGAGCAGGCGGAAATCGTCCTGGGCCGCCGACTGCATAGTCGGAGCGAGCCAACGCAGCCAGCTCAGCAAGGTCTCCCACTGGGCACGTTCATGACAGCGCCTCATATAGAGGATAAAATCTCGGGCTCTCCGCTGATGCAGAGCCTCCAGTCTAAGGAACGCCGCGTCCGTGTTGTTCTCCATAAGGTCAAAATGAGCCCGTGCCACAAGCAGGACGTCCTGCTTACGGTTCCTGCGGCCTTCTTCCCGGTTCTGGAGCTGTTTATCCAGCTTTTCTTTCTCGCGCTTGATCCACTCCGCTTTCTTCGGCAGAGCCCACCATACCGCACGGTAGGCATACAGCCAGTCGTTCGGTCCCTCTCTTCCCTGCAGGGCGAGAGAGGCCAGGCGGTTCAGCGCTTCGGTCCAGCGCTTGGGGTGCTCCTTGACCGAAACCGGAAGCGCCGGGGAAGCAAGAAGCCGGTCCAGCCGGGACAGGCAGTCGGCCGCGGCCGTTTTGGCGTTGGATTCATGAAAGCCGGATAAGTAAGAATTTTTGGTATCTCCGAAGAACTGTTCCATGCGGTGCATGACAAACAAGGTCACGTGCAGATCGTATAAAAGGCGTATGCCGTCCGGCCAGCCGGAGGCATAAGCTTGAAACCGCTCGAAAGCGGAAGTGACAAACAGATCGAACGAGTATTGATGAGAAATCGAAAAACCGTGATACTGCGCTTCAAAAAAGCGGTGCCAGTCTTCGGGAGAGCCTCCCGGCACAGGCTCGGAAGTGCGGCGCTTGGACTCACGGTCCGCGTTCTTGGCGGGCTTCCGCTTCGTCGTCATGGCGCGCTTCAGCTCTTGAACGAGCAGTTCCGGCCTGCCGTGAGGAACGTACAAGGCAAATATAACCGCTGCCATGTGTCTGCACGGTTTTTCGAACGAGCAGGTGCAGTCGCCTGCACTGAAGTTTTCCAGATCGATCGTGGTATGGTAGCGGTCGTTGCCCCGTACCGATGCATGCACGACCGTCCCTCCCACAAGCTCCACGCCGCTTACACGGCCTTTGTGGTGAAACATCCAACCCCGTTCCATATCCTCGGGGTCCATGTGGGTCTGCATCTGCTTGATCAAGTAGTTCATTCTGTTCTTGGGTATTTGCAGTTCGAGCATTCCGTCTGAACCTCCGGGGTATCCTTATCTCTCCATAGTACCAGATTTTTTCCTGTTTTGCCCATTGGTTTAGGATTGGCTAATAGAGGATTTTTTAGACGTGCCATAAAGATAGATGAAAAAGCCTCAGCCTTGGAAAAAAGCCGCATCAGCCGAGAGGCGGCAGTCCTTGCCCGGGAGCACGCTTGCGCATGGTCCGGCATGTAATAAAAAGATGAAACCGGCAGGAAAAAAAGCCGGGGGCAGCCAAGGCCTTCCTATCATTTTACCATTATACGTCTGCTGATTCAGGAATTCGGATAAAATAATAAAAAACGAACGCAGGTTTGGAAATTCAAACATCCCGGTGGTATACTGGGAACACAAGAGCAAGGCTCCGGAGCAGGAGCTTTTTCCACTTAAGGGAGGCACTCGAAACGTATGGGGATCAAGTTCGGCAGAGAGTACGAAGACATCATCCGCGATTTGATGAACGGGCTCGGACATGTGGACGGGTTTTACGGTTTTTTTGAAATGAGCGAGGCGGACTGGCAGGAGCTTCCCGAGGAAGACCGTCAAGAATGCCTTCGTACGCTGGCCGACGACGTGTTCTACGGGCTCGGTTCAGAGCCGCTGCTCCAGATTGCGGATGCGAAGGTGCGCTATTTGAAGGACAGACACCTGATCCAGATCGATCATGACGAACAAGTTGTGACGATCGTACGGCTGACGTCCGCGTAGGAACGGATACGAAAGCGGTTCTGATGCACGGTAACGGAGCCGCCAAGGAAAAGAAACAAGAGGTGCAATCTAACATGCTAGCCAAAGCGCAAGAGCTTCTGCAGCAGTATTACGGATATCCGGAATTCCGGGAAGGGCAGAAACGCATTATCAGCGCCCTTCTGGAAGGAAGGGATACGCTCGGCATTATGCCGACAGGCGGCGGGAAATCGATCTGTTATCAGATCCCCGCGCTGATGATGGAAGGCGTAACGCTCGTCGTCTCGCCTCTCATCTCGCTGATGAAGGACCAGGTCGATGCTCTGCATACGGTCGGAATTCCGGCAACCTTCCTGAACAGCACGCTGGAGGCGGGAGAAGCCGGACGCCGCATCCGGGAAGCGATGCAGGGCAAGTACAAGCTGCTGTACATCGCGCCGGAGCGGCTTGAATCCGACTGGTTCCGCCAGTGGATGCATTCCATGAATATCTCATTCGTTGCGATAGATGAGGCGCACTGCGTCTCGCAGTGGGGGCATGATTTCCGCCCCAGCTATGTCAATATAGCCCCGTTCGTGCAGGACCTTCCGAGCCGTCCGCTCGTTGCGGCTTTTACCGCTACGGCGACCACGGAGGTCACGCAGGATATCGCCCGGCTGCTGGAACTCGACGACCCGGAGGTCGTGGTAACGGGCTTCGGCCGGAGCAATCTGGAGCTGTCCGTACTGCGGGGCGTGAACAAACGCGACTTTGTGTTCGACTATGCCAAGGCGCATACCCACCAGCCCGGCATCGTCTACGCCGCCACGCGTAAAGAGGTGGACGAGCTGTACGAGCAGCTGCGCCGCAAAGGGCTGGCCGCCGGACACTATCACGCCGGTTTATCCGACGAGGAGCGGGCCCGCAACCAGGAGGCCTTCCTCTATGATGACGTGCGGGTTATGGTTGCCACGAACGCGTTCGGTATGGGGATCGACAAGTCCAACGTCCGGTACGTGATCCACTACAATATGCCGAAAAACATGGAGGCGTATTACCAGGAAGCGGGCCGTGCGGGCCGTGACGGCGATCCCAGCGAATGTATGCTGCTGTTCAGCGCCCAGGACATTCTGACGCAGAAATTCCTGATCGAGCAGAATCAGCATTCCCAGGACCGCAAGAGCAACGAGTACAAGAAGCTGCAGACGATGATCGACTACTGCCACACGCCGCGCTGTCTGCAAAATTATATTTTGCAGTATTTCGGGGATGAAGGCGAGCTTGTTCCCTGCGGAAACTGCAGCTCGTGCAAGGATGACCGCGAAACCGTCGATATTACGGTGGAAGCGCAGAAAATCTTCTCCTGTGTCCGCCGTATGCAGGAACGATTCGGCATTTCGATGGTTGCCGGCGTTCTGAAAGGATCGAGAAACAAGAAAGTGCTTCAGTACAAATTCGACAACCTGCCGACGTACGGTATTATGAAGGACCGGACCGAGAAGGAAATCGCCGATCTGATTAACGTGCTTATCGCCGAAGGGTATATGGGATTGTCCGAAGGGCAGTATCCCGTCGTCAGACTTCAAGCGCCGGCGGTAGAGGTTCTGCAGGGACGTGTTCAAGTGTTCCAGAAGGTAACCCCAAGCCAGCCGCTGGAGTCGGCCGTAGACAACATGCTGTTCGAGCAGCTGCGTCTGCTGCGCCGGGACATGGCCGCGAAGGAAAAAGTGCCGCCGTACATTATTTTCAACGACAGCACGCTTCGTGAGATGAGCGAACGCTGCCCGACGACCGAAGCCCAGATGCTGAAAATCAAAGGCGTCGGCGAGGTGAAGTTCCGCAACTACGGACTTCCTTTCCTAGAACTGCTGCAGCAGTATGTACGGGAGCAGGAGGCTTATGCGGGAGAGTTTTGATGTGAGGCACGGGACTTATTGTTTATAGGCAACTAGAAAGCATTCTTTAAAGACATTGTTGGGAAAAGGCATTGGCCGATTCCGATACTTCTTTAAAGGGTGCTTTTTTGTCGTAAAAAAGAGAAGTCCGCTTAGGAGCGGACTTCTCTCGAATTGCTGACAACTCTCGGGTTCCCGTTAGAACGGGGAGAGTTTGTTTATTTTTTCAGTTAATAAGAGCAAACTTAAAAGTAACCATCCAGATGATCTACATGCTTAAGCATGTACAGATGTAAATAAAAAGAAGAGATTAAGCTTTTGTTATGTCTCCGGCTTTAGTGGAGAGCCAATAAATGAGAAATCCTATATAATAAGCCAGTAAGTCATAGATATCTGAGGTCGAATTTTTGTATAGGGGAGTTATATATTCCCAATAGAGTCCAACGATCATAACAAAAAGGCTTAGGCCAATAAAATTTGTTATTTTCTTCTTCATAAAAATCAGAATTAGGATATTCGAATAAGATAAAAGAATGATGGGGGCAAGAATGTCATTATAATACCCGGTAAAAAACCAGTTCATGATGGAGCTTTGTTCCTTCAAATACAGTTCATTCCAACCATACAGGATAAAGCACATCACAAAAATGACCAGATCATATTTGATCTGTATGAAATGCTGTTTAACCAAGCTTCTTTCTAGCATATAGAAAGTATGATGACAGCTAAAATAATTCCACCTGCAACCCCAAAAACGATTTTCATATAATCACCCCTTATGAACCTAAAGTCCCATGACTATACTACCATAAAGTGTATCCTTAAAAAAGCACATTTTGGATGTATTTACCTGAACTGTTCGTTCGGCCCCCTTTGCTTGCTCGAAACGTCCTTCTTATGGATGTTGTCTTCCGTCTAAATCAAAGCAAACACCCTTGTTTCCACCGAAACAAGGGTGTTTGTCTACGTTCCTCGTCCGCTTTTGAGCGGGTTATTGCTTTATTTGAGTTAATAGGAATTCATTTTTTAACGGTAAGTCTTCTAGAGATTATATACAGATATATACAAAAAAGGTATTATTAATTTAGTACCAAAAATAACGTACTTCCTTTTCTTTATCCTCGTAAACATCTCTTAAAAGCTTCTCCTCTAAAGAAGTAAGTTTTAAAAGATCATGTATTGGACCACCTTTTTTTAACTGTTTAACGGCTAATTTTAATTCAAGTGTCCAAGGCAACTGAACGATATCCATTTGTAAGCCTCCTTATAAAATATCTTTATGCTCTAGACTAATTAAAGAACTAGGAGTGTTTAATATCATAAGAAAAATTTTGGTATTTGTACCTATCCTACTTTTTTGTATCCTCCAGATTCATTTTTTTAAACTCACTTCTTATCCTTACTTGGGTGCTCATCTGGTTGCTGCTAAAGAAGGATGGACTATTCAACAAATAGAGCAGTTAGGACGTGCTGATGAGCTTGGTTTAAAAGTCGGCGACGTAATTAAAACTATAAACGGTAAAGATATTGAAGAGCATAAGCAATTTGTGTTGTGGCATCAGATAGAACAAGCTGAAGAGATAGGTTTTTTGCGAGAAGGAGTTCCACACTATGCGGTATTTTCAATTAATTATTCTAATTTGCAGCGACATGACATTAGTTCATTGATAATTGAACTCATCAGCCTACTCATTGCTTCATTTGTTTTTCTTAGAGGGCGTGATCGGCGTCTGGAATCAGCCTATTACCTAGCTTTTGTTTTTTTAACAATTGCGATTACATTTATGTCGCTTGGAGCATCTAACAGGGGGGACATTTGGGGTAAGAATTTGATTGGAACGTTTATAGTATTAGTTCCAACTGTCTTTTTACACTTCCTTATCGTTTTTTTTAAGGAGAGAAACATTGTTGATTTTCCTAAAAAGATTTTAAAGATCTGGTACGTGGTAATAGGACTTGGAACCATAAGTAGATTAAACTTTTTTGTAGATCCAATTGCTTATTATGTTTATGAATATGATAATTACACCATTATTCCTTTTTTCCTGCTAAGTTTAATATCAAGTTTTTGGTTTTTAGCAAAAGTTAATAATCATGTTAAAGAAAACCGTAGTTTAAAATCACTTATAAGGATTATTTGGTATTCACTTATTGTAAGTTTTGCGCCTTTTTCTATTTTGTCTTTCTTGCCAATGCTTTTTATACAAAGAGAATTTGTTCATTCCTTTTATACTAGCTGGTTTGTATTGCTCTTCCCTTGCTCGTTTGCCTATTTAATCTTGTCGAAAAAATTGTATGATATTGACTTATATCTTAGACGTATACTATTTACGATATTAATATCTCTTATTCCAACTGGGATAACCGTATTCCTAGTTTCAATATTATATCGTCAAAATATAACTTGGTTGGAAATTTCTTATACCTTTATAGTGGTTTTAGTTATCTTCTCCGTTTTCGCTTACTCCATGGAATACTTCACTACAAAATTCGAGAAATTCATGTTCCCGCGCAAATATTTTTTACAACAGTCTCTTAAAAAAATTTCCCGAGCTCTCGGATCGGTTACTAACTTTAACGCCCTTAAGGAAATCATCCTCAATGATATCGTCAATACGCTTGAAATCCACGGTGGCGCCATCGTGTTTGTTGAAAAGGACGGCATCCAAGTGATTACGGCGGGTGACATTGATGAGGAAGACGTAAAAACTTCCATGGAAAATGGGGTCTACAAAGGGGATAAGTATACGGCCTTTGAGATTAACCGGCATGAAGAATACCGGAGTTTTCTGGTTGTAACCGGCAAAAAGTCCAACACCCATCTCGGTCAGGAAGACCAGCACTGGATCAATCTGATCGTCACTTACTTGTCCGCAAGCCTGGAGAACGTATACCTCATCCGCAAGCTGACGCTGAAAATGTACGAGCTCATGGCTAACATCCCGAACGAGGAGGCGACGCCGGAGTTTGTATGGCTCCGCAAAACGATGTACGACATCCAGGAGAAAGAACGGATCCGCATTGCGATGGATTTGCATGATACGACGATGCAGGATCTTTTTCTGCTCAAAAGAAGGCTGTACCCGATTCTTCAGCGTTTTCCCAAGATGACGGACGAGTACGGGCAGTTGTCGGGCATTCTCACGCATATCGATTTGATTAACGAAAATTTGCGCCAGAGCTGTTTCGAGCTGAACCCTTACGTGCTGCAAAAGACGGGACTGGTCGGCAGTATCCGCAAGCTGGTCGATGTGGAAAGTTCCTACAGCGAATTTCAGGTTAGATTTATCGCGGACTGTACGGCGCAGATCGAGCTGCTTGAAGTCGAAAGGAAGAAGCACCTGTTCCGGGTGATCCAGGAGCTTCTCAATAATGCGAAGAAGCACTCGCATGCCGAGCATGTCACGATCCGGCTGGTGGAGGAGAACAGCATCATCAGTTTGTTTTACGAGGACGACGGCGTAGGGTTCGATCCCCAGTTAAAAGAGACGAACCGCAAAAACCGGATTATTTCGGGAGCGGGCATCGGGCTGGATCAGATGCAGGGGAGGGTACTGCTGATGAACGGGGAGTTTCATATGGATACCGGACGTGGAAAAGGTGTACAAATCGAGATTCGAATCCCTTTCCTGGAGGGTATTTCTGCATAGAGGGAAAAGGAGGGAACCCAATGGCTGATGCAAACAAGCTTTCGTACGATCAGGTGGCTGTAAAGCTGGCCGGTTTGAACGGCTGGAATTTGCGGGACGAACGCACCATCGAGAAAACCTATGAATGCCGTGATTTCAAAACGGCCATTGATTTTGTCCGCCGTGTGGCCGATGTGGCAGAGTCTCTAAAACATCATCCCTTTATCAAAGTGGACGACAGACGAGTCACGATGCAGCTCAGCACGCATGATGCGGGCGGTCTCACAGACCTTGATTTTACTTCGGCGGTAAAATACGATGATGTGCTTCCTGTAGCTTAGCCTCCGGCTCCGACCGGATAATAGATAGTGGACCGCTGTCTTGCGGTCTCTTTTTGTGGGAAGGCACGGCCGTTTGTTAAAATAGAAGAAAACCATTCACAGAAGAAAAGATTAATCGCGTTAACGATAAAGCGGGAGGAGCAGGCCGGTATGGAACGTAAAAACAACTGGCTGTCGGTCGGTTTCGGCAAAAAGCTGAACCGGCTGCACGCCTGGAATGCCTGGGTCACGCTTGCACTGGCCCTGACCGGCATCGTGCTCAGCATCGGCTGGATCCGCGGCGACCTCGGGGCTCTGCGTGTAGTGCTGAAGCAGGGGCACATCTGGCTCGGCGTCTTCTCCATCCTGCTGCTGGCGCTGTACGCGCCGTTGCTGCCGAAGCATCTGGGGCAGCTGCGCAAGCGCAGAAAAGCCGGGCAGCAGGGCAATCTCGCCGGCGTGCTTGTGTTTACGGCCGGCTGGATCGTCAGCGGCGTCATCCTGTGGCAGTTCCGCAGCCTGCCGCCGGTGTGGAGCAATACGGCCCTGTTCGTCCACGATGCTTTTACGTGGGTGGGCGTGCCGTATTTGCTCTACCACTCCGTCACCCGCAGCCGCTGGGTGAAGAAGCGCAGCGCGGAGCGGGACGCATCCGCTTCCGCGTCGAGGCTTCCTGCGGAGGCAGCCGGAGCCGCACGACAGCAGGCGGATGCGCCGCAGCCTATTCTCCGCGCGGATACGGGCGCCGTTTTCCGCGACGAGACGCGCGATGCGGGCGGAGCGGCGGCACAGCCGAGCGCCTGGAGCGACTCGCTGGGAAGGCGCATGACACGCGGCACCTTCCTGAAGCTGGGCGCGGCGGCGGTGCTCGCGGCCGTGATCGGCCCGTCGTTCGTCCGATGGGCGCGCGGCAATCTCTTCGGCGGGAGAGGGCTGGAAGAGGCGGTGCGCGCCGATGCGAACCGCATGCTTCCCGCCCCCGTGCCTTTGGCGGACTCGTCGCCTCCCATCGGCGGCGGGGCAAAAGGAGATTTCCGGATCTACACGGTAACGGAAATCCCCGCGTTCTCTTCCGACAACTGGGCGTTCAGTGTGTCGGGGATGGTCGACAAGCCGCTCCGGTTCACCTGGGAGGAGCTGCAGCAGGTGGAGCGCCTCGTCCAGGTCAGCGACTTTCACTGCGTGACCGGCTGGTCGGTGAATAGCGTGACCTGGGAGGGCATCCGGCTGTCCGAGCTGCTCCGCCGGGCAGGGGTGCAGCCCGGCGCCGGATTTGTGAAGTTCATCTCCGGTGACGGCGTGTATACGGACTGCCTCAGTCTGGAACAGGCTTCCATGGATGAAGTCCTCGTCGCGCTGCTTATGGACGGCAAGCCCATCCCGCAGCGGCTGGGAGGCCCTGTCCGTCTGATCGTCCCGAGTATGTACGCTTACAAATCGGTCAAGTGGCTTCAAAGCATCGAGCTGATCCGTGACGAGCATATCGGGTACTGGGAAGTGCGAGGGTACGAGAAAGACGCCTGGGTTCCGGATTCCCGGCTGAAGAGGGGCGTTTAGTTCGGCTTGCGGACTTTCGGAAACCGGCCCCCGTTAGAACGCAAACAAGGGAAGAGGCTTTGTCCTCCTCCCTTGCCGGTGAGCGGTTACAGATCGTTTTCCGAATGTACGGTTTTTAATCCGGCAGGCGACGATGGCGCCTGCACGCAGAATTGTAAACGCTATCATAATGAGGTGCGCGCAGACCCGCGTTGAAAAAAAGCCCGCCTGGGAGATTATCTGAACCCGCAATTGAATAAGCAAGCTTATGCCGGCTCCGCTCCGTAAACCATACAGTGCATCATTGCCATGCCGGTCGGCGTCATCCGCTCGTACGTATCCGTGATGGCAAAACCCGCGCGGATGTAAGCTTTTATGGCACGCTCGTTGCGCACGAGTACTTCCAGGTCAATTTCGTTGCCGGGATACCGTTTGTGCGCTTCGGCTACCAGGTGTTCCACGTAGGAAGGCCCGAGCCCCTGCCCGCACAGATCCGGACGGATTCCGAGTCCGAGGCGGGTCACGCCCGTCAGTGGGAAAAATTGCACAAATCCGCACAGCTCGTCCCGTTCATCGACAACCGCCCCGTACTGTCTTTCACGGATATCGGGATCGGCGAATTCTTCCGCTCTCGCTGAAAGTTCATCCCAGGAAGGCCAATTGTACACGTTGTAAGGGGCGGGATAAGACCAGGTGCAGACGGCTTTTCCGTCGCTTTCGGTAAAAGGGCGCACGCGCCATGAAGCTGCATGAGTCATGTTTTGTCCGCCTTTGGTTAAAATAGGATCGAGTCTATTATAGAACAGAACTCTGTATTAGAACAGGCTTGAATTTCCCCTTGAACAGACTGGAAACAGTTTCGGAAAGGAATGCTGCGGGAGAAGGAGAATTCCATGATAATTCCCGCATAAAAGTAAAAACGGCCCCTTATCCCCGGTAATTGTCATGAAGGAATAGGCCGTTATTTTGTGTAAAATATTCGGATGTGGAACCGCTCGCTTAGGAGGGGCAGAGATTGGCAAGTTAGTCTGCCGTTCCTTCTCCTCTATCGAGGTTGTCGATCATGTGAGCGAAAATCCGCGACATATTGGTCATGTCATCGTCGGTTAAGCCCTGCATCATGCGTTTGATAATGCTGAGCCGATACTCACTCATTACTTTTACCATCTCGCGGCCCTTGTCTGTAACATCCAGGAACACGACGCGACGGTCTTCTTCCGTCCGTATCCGTTCCGCATAACCCCCGGCAATCAGTTTGTCCGACATTCCCGTAATAGCTCCCGCCGTAATAAACAGCGCTTCCGCCAGGCTGGATACTTTCTGGGGTCCTTCCTTGACCAGCTTTTCCAGAATAAGAAACTGCGATTTGGAAAAAGAGCGATCGACGTACTTCGTCCATTCATTGGACATTTTCCTCAAGAGCTGTCTGAAGGACTGTTCCATCTCAAGATAACCCTGTTCGGGCATGATCCATCTCCTTTACCGGGCATAAGATTCTAAATAAATATTTAGATCTAAATCATATACCGCTATAGATATTTTTCTTATAGGGTTTCATATGGTAAACTTATACTTACCCCCGTTTATTATCTCTATTATAAAATACCTTGTCTATAAGGGCAAAAAGAAATCCCACATTTTTTGTCGATAAAAATCAAGTGACAGGAATGGGAAATTAAGGAATACTAAGGATTAGAAGAGGAGGTTGTGTATGAGCCGTGTGGAAATACGCGAGGCGGAGCTGAACGACCGTGATGCTCTCCGCGGGTTGATGAACACCTATATTTACGATTTTTATCAATATCCGCGCCCGGAAGAGGAGAAGCTGGAGAACCTGTTGGATGTCTTGATGGAAAAGAAAGCAGGTACGCAATTCGTCGCCGTATATGAAGGGGAGTTAGTCGGCTTCGCAACCTTATATTTTACATATAGTACGCTCCGCACGGGCAAAGTCGTCATTATGAATGACCTGTTCGTAACGGAAAAATGCCGGATTCAAGGCGTCGGTACCAAATTGTTCCGTGCATGCAACCAGTATGCCGCTTATAATGGCTATGTGGCCATGCTTTGGGAAACGTCCAAGGCCAATGAGAATGCCCAGAAGTTTTATGAGAAAATGGGCGGAGAACGCGAAGAATGGTACCCTTACTCCATCAAGCCCGTCATCGGTGTAGGAGACTAGGCGGCCCGGCCGGTTTCATATCCGGGACGGCCGCGATTCGCCGGAGAAGGGCCGTTTCTTCCCGCTCCGCCTTGCGGTTTTAAACTCATTATGCAGCCTGCCAGGGCGGGGAGGACATTGATTCGAATGCGGAATATTGTCAGTTTGGAATGGCTTAACGAACATCTGCAGGACCCCGATCTTCTGATCGCGGACTGCCGTTTTGCGCTGGGTGAGCCGTGGAGCGGCCGCCAGGACTACAGCATCGACCATATCCCCGGTGCTTTCTACGTGGATCTGGAGGAAGACATGTCCGGCGAGAAGCGGGAGCACGGCGGCCGCCATCCTCTGCCGGACCTCGGCGCTTTCTCCATGCGCGCTAGCGCTATCGGAGTCGACGCCTCCAAGACGGTCGTCGCTTATGACGACCAGGGCGGAGCGATGGCCTCGAGGCTGTGGTGGATGCTGCGCTTTCTCGGTCATGAGCGTGTTTACGTGCTTGACCGCGGCTATTCGCAGTGGAAGGCGGCCGGGTACCCCGTAACGGCCGAGGCTCCGCAAGCAAGCCCGGCGACCTTCTCGCCAAAGGTTCAGCGGCACATGCTGGCGAGCATGGACGAGGTGAAAGCGAAGCTGGGCGCGAAGGACACCGTCCTGATCGATTCGCGCGAGGGAGCCCGCTACCGCGGCGAGCAGGAAGCGATCGATCCGGTGGCGGGACACATCCCGGGCGCGCGGAACCGCTTCTGGAAGGACGCGCTCGACGCGGAAGGCTCCTGGCGGAGCGCCGAGGAGCAGCAGGAGAGATTCCGCGGGCTGGAGAACGCGGAAGAGCTGATCGTGTACTGCGGCTCCGGCGTCACCGCCTGCCCGAACGTGCTCGCGCTGGAGGAAGCCGGCATCCCGGGCGTGAAGCTGTACGCGGGAAGCTGGAGCGACTGGGTCAGCTATGCGGATAACCCGGTGGCGGTCGGGGATGAGGAATAGGCCGCGGAGATTATCCGCGGCTGCGGGTTGAGAGGCTGTGACAGGCTGCCGAGGGGCGGGCTGTTGCGGCCTTTTTTGCGTTTAGCGTTCAGCGGCTTGCAAAACAGAGGTTGAGAGCAATTACATGACAAACAAGCAAGTTTCATGCTGAATGAGAACTCAAATCCAAAGGAGGATTTATGCGAAAAACGATAATATCTGCTTGGACTGAAGAATGGGACGATATGTATTCTGTAGAAGCAAAGGCAATAAGGCGGATTTTCGGCGATAATATTCTCGATACCTATCATATTGGAAGCACATCAGTTCCTCATATTGGTTACGCAAAACCGATTATAGACCTATTGGTTGTTGTAAGGGATATTAATATAGTTGACTCAAACAATAATGGAATGGCCAAACTGGGGTATGCTCCCCGGGGGGAGCAAGGGATCGAAGGCAGAAGATATTTTACAAAGGGCGGCATTAATAGAACCCATCACGTACATACTTACGCTGCCGACAATATAAACATTAAAAAGCATTTGGATTTCAAAGGATACCTACTCTCCCATCCTGAAGTAGCCAAAAAATACGGTGAATTGAAAATAAGCCTGGCTGAAAAGTTCCCGGACAACACATATAAGTATCAAGAAGGCAAGGAGTCATTTGTTAACGAATTAATGGCAAGAGCCACCGAGTGGGCCTCAAACAGACCCAACAATTAAGGAAGTTTGTCGCCACTATTTTATGCCACAACCCCTCAAATCCCTTTTGCGAGAAGGCTAAACATCGTTGCTTCCTGTTACAGCCCTTTTCGGGCTTTCCGTTCAACAGTTTGCAAACCAGAGGTCGAAGAAAGCAGCTGCAGATCTACGGAAATTAAGTTGCCGTCTCTTCCGTACTAGAGCAAAGCAGCCCATCCTCTGATGAGGAATGAGCTGCTTTTACTTTTTCATCTACACCATTCCTCAAATCGAGACCTTTGCAGGTCTCTCTATACAGGTGCTGAAAAATGCAAATGGGTTTTATGTTCTCGTTTTAACGGCAAGCCCACTGAACGATATAGGCCCGACAACATCTGCTCTTGTATTTGGAGTAAGGTTTTCTGCTGTGACTGTATAAACATGGGTACCCGTTCTTACATTTCTATCTTCCGCCTGGAACGTAACTATATAATTTTGCTCAGAACCAGCAGATTCGATACCTTGCTGTGTGTTGAAAATTTCTTTCCCGTCGCGGAAGATTCTAAATAATATTTGGGCAATGCCAGTGACGCCTCGAACACCGACGGTTGCTACCAAATCTACCCGATTAGGCTGAGAATTCCTTGGAATTAGAATTTTGATTGTTGCAAGACGAGATCTTGCTGGTGAACGTCGGATAGTAAATGAGTTTGCTAAGTTGAATTTGCGGCGCGGCTGAACGGCAGCTTTATCGAGAATACGTACCAAAATATCCACTCCTTTTGATTGATATCTGTAATATATTCTGGATAAGCAGAGAGAGATTGGGCAATTCTTTAATCTGCTTTGATTTGAGGCAAATACACTCACAACCCATCCACCCCTTAGGGTGCTGCCAAAGAGGTGTCGCATTTCTCGTTTGGACCGCATTCAGGAGTATGGTTTCTCCATAGGTGGTGCTTTTCATTGCCGTGGTCGACATTTTTTGGGTCGTCGGCAGTGTTCTTTTGCTGGAGGATAAAGGAATCACGGGAACGATGACCGTTTTCGGTATCTCGGTAATCCTTTTGGCTGCTGCGGTAGTTGGCGTATTCTCGATTTTCGAGGTGTTGTATTGCTGGCGCAACCGTTATTTCCGAAGAAATTAAGCAGTCCGATAAAGCGCAGCCCTTAGGGTTCTCGAGGAAAATGAAAAGGAGCCGCAAATCTTGCGGCTCTTAAATCTCGAACGTTAATGATCATAGTTACGAAAGGGTCAATTCCCGTATAATCTCTATGCCTTCCCGGGAAACTTCTTCAAAACCTAACGAAGCATATAAATGAGACGCCCGTTCGTTTTCGGCCCGATGTCCGAGTACGATTTTGTCGCAGCCATGCTTGTCGTGGATATAACGGACCAGTTCCTTCATGCCGGATCGTCCCAAGCCTTTATGCTGGAACTTATGATCGATCATGTAGGCCATAATCCAGTAGCTCCCATCGTCAGGGTCGACGGCGTAGACCGCAAATCCGATTAATTGTTCACCGGTATACACGGCCAGAGGAGTAAACCCGCAATAAGCGGACTCTGCCAGCCAATATACAACCGGAACGGGAAACACGTTCTTCTGCTCATCCGTAACTTCAAGCTCGGTGCATTCGTACCAGTTATTCTCATCAACGGGCTTGAGTTCGACGCTCGGGTGGCAACGTTCACCTATCCGCTCACATACCCCAAGCAGTTTATGTTTAAGCCGGTCGGCCCACTCCGGTGAACCAGTGAGATCTACATCCTCAACGCTCCGGAGAAGTCTTGCCATAGTGTAGAGATCCGCAAATTTATGAAAGACGGGAAGCAAATGTACGTAACGCTCTTCTAACGGTTTGACCGACTGGTATCCGGTTAGAAAATGTTTGATTTTCCGCTTAGCGTGATCATCTTCTTGCGGGACCAGATCAGATATGGCGGAAGCAATATCCATGGCATACCAATGAATCATCGCGTCATCGAAATCGATGACGTGATACCGGGACTTCTCCGCCTCATAGAAGATATTGTCCGTCTCGAAGTCATAGTGGATTATTCCCATATGTTTTGCATCGGTAGGAAGTGCCGAAAGTTGTATGCGCAACTGCTCAAGTTCCTTTCGGGCACCATGCTCACCGGGATGCCGCTGCAGCACCGATGATATGAAAGACAGTGCATCATTCCAACTTCCTCGCGAATTCGCTCTGGAAGGATACCTTTCGGATAGAATGTGCAATGAAGCGAGTGACATTCCCCATTGTACGACATGGCGATCTGTCATTTGATCAAGCGGGAGATGGATTCCCTTTGCTTGTTCGAATACTACGCCGTAATAACAACCATCTTCCACTGTATGGATCGTTTCGATCCATTTTCCGGATTTAGAAGGGACTGGAGCCGCGGCAGGATAGCCTTCGGCTATCAGATACAGCAGAAAATCAAGCTCGGCCTGAATATTCTCAATCGAGTTGTCCTCTTCATGAATGAATCTTAGGAAATACCGGTCTCCGTTTCTCTCAAACATGTAAATGAAATTGCTGCTTGCCCTCCAAAACTTTAAAGTTTTTGCATCATACTCCCAAAACTGAATCAGTTGTTTGGCCGTAGAATCATCTTTTAATCCTCGTACCATGTTTTTTAAAGACATCATTCCCAGTCAGCCTCCTAATTTCCGATGAAAGGTTACTTAATTTACAAATCGCGACCCCCCACAGATCCTTTATGTTGTTGTCCCTACTCAAATAACATCACTCCTTCAAGTCGACACTGGGGGATTAAAGCTATTAAGTGTGCGGATTTTCTGTTCCCCAGAAACCATCGTCCGACAATTTTCCGTCAGCTTCAAGGTCGAGTTTAGACTTATCCAATTTATCCGAATCCACTGTGTGCAACTTCACTGCTCTTGACAATCCCCTCGGCTTTTAAGATAATATAACTGTGATTGTTGATATATCAACTAATATGGTCAGGGTGAACAAATGGAACGGGACATGGAAGAACATATCGGTTTGATGATCCATATGGCGGATTTGGAGATTACCAGCTACTTGAAGAAATTGCTGGCGCCTATGCAGCTTGCTCCCGAACAGCATCTGGTGATCGCGCTTTTGCTGAGGCAGGAAGGCTTGTCGCAGAATGAAATCGCGGAAAGCTTGAGCAAAGATAAATCCGGCATTACGCGGATGCTTGCCAGTCTGGAGAACAAGGGCTTTATCCGGCGTACTCCCAGCGCGGGCGACCGCCGCTCGATTGAAGTGTATTTGACCGATGAGGGGCGTGCGCTCCGGAAAAACGTGGAAGAGATCAGCAGCCATATGAAACAGCATCTGCGGGCGGGTTTTACGGCTGAAGAGACGGCCGAGCTCAGGAGGCTTCTTACAAAGGTCCGCAACAATGTGCGCAAGCGGTAAGCTGCCGTGCACACCTGTTTGCCTTTTAGTTGATATAGCAACTAAAAAAATATATCGGAGGGTTTGCTTATGAAAATCGCAGCAGTTATCGGAAGCAACCGCAAAAACTCATATAACCTGAAGCTTGCGGAGTATGTGCAAAAGACTTTCAAAGATCGGCTCGACGTGGAGATTGTCAGAGTGAACGATCTGCCGTTCTACAACGAGGATATCGAGCTTACACCGGACCAGTCGGTGCTGGATTTCCGCAGCAAAATCGCAGGCGCCGACGCCGTGCTTTGGGTTACGCCCGAGTACAACTACTCGATTCCCGGCGTGCTGAAAAATGCCCTCGACTGGCTTTCGCGCGGAGACCGAGTGATGATCGGCAAACCGTCCTGGATCATGGGCGCTTCGATGGGGCTTCTTGGCACTGTGCGGGCACAAGAGCATCTTCGGGATATTTTGTTCTCGCCGGGGGTTTCTTCCGTGCTTCTTCCGGGCAATGAAGTGTACGTAGGCCTTGTCCATGAAAAAATCGATAAAGACGGCAACTTGCATCACGAGCCGACCATTGAGTTTCTGAATGTAGTCGTTAACAATTTCATTAACTGGCACGGCAAGCTGCACAAAAATTAATTCGGAAGCCGGCATTATCCCGATCCGGGTTTTGAGGGATCTTCTCTCTAGAAGGCTGCATGAGGTACGCATAGTATCCCATGCGGCCTTTTTTTGTTCCTGAATTCCCCTTGACAGGAGAGAAGATTATTTGGTAAGTTTTTATTGTCAATAAAAACTGACAAGTCAAATGGAGCTGACATGTATGGAAAATAAAAATGATATTATGGTGCTAACGAATCTCGAACAGTTGAAATCTTTGAGCGATCCGCTGCGGATTGAAATCTTATCCCTGCTGGTAGAGGAGGCTCGGTCGGGGCAGCAGCTTTCCCAGCAGATGGGGGAATCGCGGTCGAAAGTCCACTACCACCTGCAGGATTTAGAGAAGAACGGCTTGATTCGGCTGGTGGAGGAAAATCGCAAGGGGAACATGACTCAGAAGCTGTATCAGGCCGTGGCGAAAAGCTTTATTCCGTCTACGGACCTGCTATCCTTCCACCATGAATACGGGGAGAGCCGCCGACTGATGACGATATCCACTCTGGACCGGGCCAAGAGCCGTGCCCTGGCGGCCCCGGAGAGCGCCTTCCTGACGGATTCCGAAGATCACAGGAAATGGCACCGCATTGCGAGTCAGACTGAGGTGAACATTTCGAAGGAAAAGTTTAAGAAATGGGTCGCGAAATATCACGAGCTGGTCCAGGAGCTGAACCGGATGGCGGAAGAAGAAGTTTCGGAGGAGGAGATGGAAACTTTTTATCTGATGACGGTAGCATTCCAGATCGACGAGCCGTATTTCAAAGGGGTGAAGGAAGATGAATAGCTTGGGGGCCCAAATCCAGGAGGAGTGGATGCCCCGGCGGGCATCGTCGCTCTTCCGGGAAAGGGCGTTCGCCATGCTGTGGCTGTCTACGATTTTCTCCGGCCTCGCCCTGAACATGTTCTATTTTGCGGAAGCCTGGTACGTGGTGAACGTCTTGAACATGGAGGCTTCCCTCGGCGTTATTTATCTGATCGGGACGCTGCCCCGCGTCTTGTTCATGGCGATCGGAGGCGTGCTGGCGGACCGGATCAGCCCGTCGAAGATCATGTTCGTGTCGACGATAACCAAATCGGCGCTGCTCGCCGTCCTAGTTTTGGTTCTGGTGGAAGGAGGGGGAATCGGACTGGGTGCCCTAACGGCTTTCGCACTGCTGTTCGGCATATTGGACGCGTTCTTTTGGCCCGCTTCGGGTTCGATCGTCCCGTCCATCGTCTCCAAAGAGGGGCTGACGAGGGCCAACTCCATTATCCAGACGACGAATCAGTCCACCTCGATATTCGGGCCGATGATCAGCGGTTTTGTCATCGTCGCTCTCCGGTATGAAGGAATCTTCGGCCTGATTACCGTGCTGCTGGCGCTGGGGGCCCTATTCGCGCTGCTTGTCCGTGTGCGGAAATCCCCATCGCCGGATACGAAAGCGGAACGGATTACGATGCTGACCAGCGTCAAAGAAGGGATCGGCTACGTCCGTCAGGCACCCGTATTGAAGGCGTTTGTGCTGAAGACGCTGTTTTTGAATCTGTTTTTTACCGGCCCCTTTGCCATCGGCATCCCGGTTTTCGTCAAACACGTTCTGCACGGGGAGACACTTGATTTCAGCATGCTGCAATCCGGCCTGGCGGGGGGAATGCTGGTCAGCTCGATTGTGCTGGGCATTCTCAACTTGAAACGCCGGAGGGGCTTGATCAGCGTACTGGCCCAGTTAGGCCTGTCGTTCAGCTTTCTCGCGTTGAGCATGGCCGTTACATTTTGGACCGGAGCAGTGTTCGCCGCCTGTATGGGAATCTTCATGGGAATCTCGAACATTTGTGCCATTTCCGTGATCCAGAATCATGCCGACAAAGCATATATCGGTCGTGTGATGAGTATTCAGACTATGTCTTCCATGGGACTTACACCTATTTCATACGGTTTGACTTCACTGCTTCTCAGCGTTGGTGTAGGAATACAAAACATTGTAATGGGCGGCGCTCTTCTCCTGCTGGCCTTTACCTTATGGCTGATCGTTAAAATCCCGTCTTTGCGGAAAGCGGACTAAAGCCTAATTTCAGAAAGCGGCCTCACTGAATTGCAGCGTGCTTCCAAGCGCTACAATTCAGTGAGGCCGTTCCATTTTTTGTGCGGCTCTGCCGGTTTAACCTTGCTTGCTGCGCACATACTCCTCCGGAGATTTGCCGACAACTGTTTTGAAATCTTTAATCAGATGAGCCTGGTCGTAATACCCCAGCTCTACCGCGAGCTTCGACCAATCCGGCGATCCTTCCGCATCCGCCGATACGGCGGCATCCTGCAGGCGGTATCTTTTAATAACCCATTTCGGGCTGGCGCCGACATACTGGCTGAACATCCGCTGCATCGTTCTTGCCGAGATGCCGAATCTGGCCCCGACGTCCTCTACCCGGTTGATTTCCCTGTGCCCCGCAATATAATCGATCACCGAATTGACGATTTCGATTTGTTCGTCAGCCGGCGGCCGCTCACTATTGAAAAAGTCATCCACGAAGCGGACCTTCGCATCTTCATCCGTTTCGGAGAAAAGGGCATCTTCAAGCGGAAGGCAGCTTCTGCCGAAAACTTCCCGGAAGGGCAGGCTGCGGTTGGCCAGCTCAGAAGCGGGCCGCCGGTAAAACGGATAAAACCCGCCCGGCCGGAACAATACGCCGAACACTTCTCCTTTGTCCTCAAGAAGCTGCGACGTTTTCCCCTTATTCGTCCCGTAGATCCGCGTGTTGTCTTTCTCAAAAACCAGATTAAAGCATGGAGGCTGGAGCACCTCCTGGGTATGGGAGGGAAGTCCTCTCAAATCCCAATGAATCAGCCAATAATGCCGGATAAAAAAAGCCAGCTCCGGAGCGGGCAATCTTCGGGAAATGGTGAACTTCTGCCGGCCCTTTTCAAAATTTAAAATACCTTTGTTGACGACGACGGGATTCTCTTCGGGTTTCATGCGGAGCCGCCTCCGTTCCAGATGATGTCTCAGGGAAGATGTCGCTTTTTTACAATCGCTTTGCGCCGTGACCCTGTAAAATTGATGGTAGCAAAACGGCCAAGCTATCACAAGACGCCGACACTAGGCTAGGGAGGAATTTTCAATGGATCTCACTTATCATTTTTATATCGACGGCAGCCCGGAGCAGGTGTGGGATGTTTTCGTAACGCCGGAAAAAACCCGTAAAATCTTTTTCGACTGTGTGATCGATTCTTCTTATGTCCCCGGTGAATCTATCCGGTTTATCGGGCCCGGCAATGACGGCGAGCAGACCGTCCATATTTACGGAGAAGTGCTAGAATACGAGCCGAACCGCATCTTAAGTTATATCGAACACCCCGGACCTTCCTACTATCCGAATCATGCGGAAATCACAACGCGGGTAACCATTAAGCTGGAGCCGTTCGCCGGCTGCACCAAGCTGACGCTGGTCAACGATCAGTGGGTCGAAAATCACCCGTCTTACGAGAAGGCGGACCCCGCATGGTGGATGCTGCTGAGCGCCATCAAAACGTTTGTGGAAACGGGTAAGAAACTGGATTTCGGCTGGTAAAGCGTAGAAAGGCTGAGCTTCGTACAGTACGATCCTGCAGGAGTAAACGGATTTTTTACCATGAAAAAAAGCCGGACAGGATGAAGCCTGCCCGGCCTTAATCCCCGCCTTCCCGGCGGGATTATTTTTGTAAGCCGACAACAGGGGAGCGGTAAGGTTCCTCTGCTGTCGGCATTTTCATTTTTTAATGAAAAGTTCGATTGAATTAGTGATGATGACGTTCCTCGAAAGTTTGACAGCAGGTGTCGGTGATGCCCTCGGCGGAATCCTGATGTCCGGAATCGTAAGGCAGACCGTCCCGCTCCTGCGGTTGCGGTTTGTTCGAATGAGCGTTTACTTCGATCATAATAACTTCCGCGCTGCAGTTATTGCCCTGCTCCCAGTATTCGCAGTTGGCAATGCTGCACTTCACCATTGGATTTTCCATGTTTATCACCTCGTACTTCTATTTACCCGAAGAACGGGGCTTTAAACAGGGGGACGGCCGCCAGGGGGAAAATCAGTCCGGACCCGGTCCGGAGTCAGGTTTCGCCTCGGCCAGCATACGCTTGTAAATCTCGATCGCTGCGGCGCGGGAGCTCTTCAGATCGACGATCGCGTCCGCCTGCGGCTTGTGGATCTCCTTGTCGCTCAGATGAGCGAGCCGGGGAAGCCACCGCCGGATGTACATCCCCGTCGGATCATGCGTCTCCGACTGCATGACCGGGTTCATGACGCGGAAGTACGGAGACGCGTCGAAGCCGAGCGAAGCGCTCCACAGCCAGCCGCCCCGGTTGAGCACGTTGTCGTAATCGGCGAGCTTGCGCCGGAAATACCGTTCACCCAGCGTGAAGGGGCAGCGCAGGTTCTTGGTCAGAAACATGGCCGTCACCATCCGCAGCCGGTTCGGCATGTGTCCCGTGGCGTTCAGCTCCGCCATGGCCGCATCCACGACCGGAATGCCGGTCTGACCCCGGCACCACCGCTCGAAGAGCGTGTCCTCCAGGCCGGAGAAATCGAATTTCTTCTCGTAGACGAAGAAATCCGGATTATAGACGGCCTGGTACAGGTAGAAGTCGCGCCACGCCAGCTGGCGCGTCCAGGCTTCGTGCCGCTCGCTTCCGAGAGCGGCTTCATACGCCCGGCGCACCGAGAGCGCGCCGGTGTTCAGGTGGCGGCTGATCCCGCTTGTCGTCTCGAAGGCGTACCGGTCTCTTTGCGCTTCATAAGCGCGGAGACCTCCTTCGAGAAAATCACTCAGAGTCTGAGCGGGATCAGGCGCCGTGCCTGCCGCTTCCGGGTCCAGCGGAAGCGGAAACCGGGCGGACCAGGCTTCGCGGTCCGGCAGCGGCCGTGTCTGCAAGTCGCGCACGGTGACGGGCGAAGACGGCCGGAAAAAAAGGTGCATGTAAGCGTTCCATTTTTTATAAAAAGGGGTAAATACCTGGTAAGGAGTCCGGCGCTCCGCGAAGTGTTGGAAATCCCCGAAATCGGCGAGAGTATGGTCGATCAGCGTAGTAACCGGAATGCCTCGGGCGGAAGCTGAAACCTTAAGTTTGCGGTCACGTACTAAGGCATAGGGCGTAACGTCGCCGTGCAGCACGATTTCTTCAATCGGAAGCTCCGAGAGCAGTCCGTCGACCACGGCCTGAGGCTCGCCGGCAAGCACCTCCAGATGCGCACCTGCTTTCCGGTATTCGCGTGTGAGCCTGGAGACGTGACGCAGGAAGTTGACTCCGCTGTGTTCCCGGTCCCGGCCGCCGCGCAGCAGAAAAGGGTCCAGAATGAGAATGTGCAGGCTCGGCCGCCCCAGGCTGTGAATATAATCGAATGCCGTCATATCATCAATCCGCAGATCTTTGCGATGAATAAAAAGGATCATAATGAAGGGACGCTCCTTGCTTTTTCGTCTAACTTCATAGTAACAGGAAATCGTCCACAAATGAAAAGAAGCCCGGCAAGCCAGGCGGCAACCTGGATTACGGGGCTCCCTTTCGGGTATATGCTGCGTTCCATTACGAGTGCGTCTTACTAGTCTGCAGTGATCTTGTTAAAAAGGTCATCGCCGATAACGCGGCGTGCAGAAACGTATCGTTTCGCATAGTAAGATTCGCTCAAGTCACTCTTTGTAACACCTTTGTTCGTTGCGGAGTGGGCGAACTTGTTGTTCCCGATGTAAATACCTACATGGGAGATGCCTTTTCCGTCGGTGTTAAAGAATACAAGGTCACCCGGTCTCAGATCGCTTTTCGCTACCGAGGATCCTTGGCCGTTCTGTGCTTTTGAAGTGCGTGCCAGATCAACGCCGAACCGGTCGAATACATAGGACGTGAAGCCCGAGCAATCAAAACCGCTGGTCGAGGTGCCCGAATACTTGTAAGGCGTCCCTACCAATCCGTCAATCGTGGAGCTGAGCGTCGACTTCGCGGATGCGCTGCCGATTTCCACACTCAAAAACAGGGTCAAGCTCAAAACAAACAACAAGACTTTCTTCAACTGTGTTGCTCCTTCCTGTGCCTACGAGGTTAGCTGGAGGGTTCGGTAGAAGGTGTCCCCTATGATCCCTTTGTTGCAAGATCAATTCACCCAGAGTGGATCCCCCGTTCTCTTCCTTTTCGTCTAAGAAGAAATTCGGCAATCTTTTTCTGTTCCGACACTAAATATTCGCCATAGGTCCAGAAATTCCTTCCAAAAAACTAAAAATAGTTACAAAAAAGTTTCAAAAGCAGTTATTTAGTCGGATTTCAGGGGAAAAAGTAGATCAAAAAACCCGCCTTCTTCTATAAAAAGGGCGGGTTTTCCATGTCTTTCAGCTTAGTTGCCATCATGCTATTCGGCATGAAGAAAATTGGGGTATTCATGTTCCTGAGTATCCAGATTTAGGGTAATGAGGATAGGACGTGTAACTCCAATACCATTAAATTGATACCGGAAAGGTAAACTATGAAAAAAAGAGTAGGGTTTGTTCTCCTCGGTATTTCCGTTCTCCTGAACATTGTGTTGGCAGGTTTTTTGTTTGGCAAGGTAACCGTTGATTCCAAAGACGCCAAACTGCTATATGAGCAGGCAGTTGCTCAACTTGAGCAAGCCGTTTCAAGTGATTATACCCCGCTTTTAAAGCATGAAGAAAAAAATCCCACGAAGTTTCTGCATCTCGCTGGCACGCGTATTAACCTTGCATATCTTAATTTTACTAAGCTCCAGCATCAATTTGATATTTATGGTGTTTCTGTGCAGCCTGTTTTAAATGCTGTTCAAACCTTGTCGGACAAATCCAATCAGTTTTTCAAAGAGGAGATCAATGACGGAGAAGTGCAAGAACTGATTCAAACAACGACAGCGATTGTAGATCAGCTGCCTAAGCATTACGATGTAGGAGAGATAAGGAAAGCTGTCAAGAATTTCAAGATAGTGCGATAGGAAGGTTTAATAAGAATGAACGGAAAGCAAAACCCCTTCTTTCTAAATGAAAGGAGGGGTTTTTAATGAGGCTTAAACCAACGACCCTAAGTCTTCGGCTGATCCGGAAACTTCACGCGCAGTCCCGGTTTCGTTTCGGCAAGCAGTTTTTCCTGCAGGGCGTTGAGGTCTTCCTGCGTTTTCAGCTCGCCTTTTTTGACGAGAAATTCGATCGTCTTTTGCTGGAGGAGATATTTGGCGTACTGGTTGACGGTTTTGGGATCGGTCCAGTAGGTCGCTTCGGTCAAGCCGGCGCTTTTGTAGAGCATCTCCTTCAACTGAGCCGCTTCGGGACCGGCCGCTTCCAGTGCTTTGCGCTGCTGGTCGATAGCCTGCTTCACTTCGGCTTCCTTGACTTTGACTCCGCGTTTCTGGCCGTAGCGCACGAAGAGCTCGTCCTTAAGCATCAGATCGAGAAGCTGATCGTTGGTCAACGTGTTTTGGGCGCCCTGCATTTGAAAGGCCAGATCGACTTCGGCTTTCATCTTGTCGAATGCCTGATTGGAAATGCGGACGTCGTGACCGATCGCTACAACCTCTTTGGCTTTAACGTCGGACTGTCCGTATAAGAACGACCCGGCGGCGACACAAAGGCCAATTACTGCCGCCACGACGGTGCTTGTCCGTGGGGATATCATCGGTAATGCCTCCTTTTATCTTCTATCCCTCCATGATAGCTGAAATAAACGCAAATGGAAACTAAAAACCCCCTGGCCGCGAACGGCAGGGGGAGACGGTATCGCGCCGGAACAATCCGGAAAGAGAGCGTTTAAGAAAAGGGTCCGGGAGTGGGACTCGTCTGTCTTGTCCGTCCGGCTGGCGGGCAGAAGAGCGGTCGTTTAGGTACGGTAGCTTTCCCAGATTTCGCGCTGCGCCGCGATGGACCACATTTTGACGAAAGTACGGACCAAGGGATATATCTGATGAATGATGAGAGCGGTCAAACCTGCCCATACATAGGATGCGGTTGTGGCCGCGACGGCAAGAAGAAAGCCGAGCAGGATAAGCAGCAGAGCATTGCACGTAATCCGTAAGCCTTGGCGGAACACGACCGGAAGCACCGCGAGAAGTCCGCGCCGATCCTCGGAAGCCCGGCCGAACTGCAGGAACAGGAAGAGAAGCTGGATTAGGAGGGCATACACGGCATAGAGAGCCGCCCACGGAAGCAGGGACAGGAGAAGCTGTTCGTATCCGTAAGCTTCATTGAATAAAGCAAGCGCTTTGGGAGCCAGCCAGTAGAGAGGCGCCAGCATCAGAACCGTTTGAAGGAGATAGTAGAGGAAGAAGGGCAGCAGCAGCTCGCGGATTCCTTTCATAAAACGGTAGCCCGCATTCATCTGCCGGTGCTCCAAAGAATACAGGACACCCGCGTTCAGCATGGGGCTGATCAGCATGCGGACGGCCAGAAGAATGATCAGCCACTCGAGATACGGCTGGATGAGATCCGTTTTCACAAGACGGAACTGGCTTTCCGCCACGAACAACTGAACGGCGCTCTGGGGCTGATCGCCGGCCGGATAGCGGTGGAGCAGGGGGACGATTATGGATTGGACCCACTTATAGAGCAGGATCCCCCAGGCAAACTGATACACATACAGCACGCAGACGGCGAACGGCTGCTTGAGGGCGGCCGTCAAGCCTTGTCGAAGATAGCGGAGCATCTTATCACCTCACCAGGCTACAGTATCGAACAGTGTTTCCAGCAGTTTGACTACGCCGAGGGTCCAGCGGATTCTCCACGTGGTGTCGACTTCGGTTTTCATATAGTTGTTGATGTGCCGGTTTTCGAGCTTCATAGTGTATTTGGGATCGAGCGAGACCCAGTCCACCGGGGATTTATGGGTCAGCTTGTATTCGATCTGCTCGCCCTGTCCGTCCCAGACCTTCTCTGTCGTCGAACCGTCGGCAAAATGGAACCGGATCGGCACCGAGGGTACGCTGCCACCGAACTTGCGGACCAGCACGCTGCTTTCGTACAACGTCTGTCCCGATTCGTTCACCTGGCGGGTGCGGATGTTATCGACCGCATAGTCGGTCATCATGCTGCCGTATACATACTGATCGAAAAACTCCGTCCATTTCGTTTTGGTGATTTCCTCTACGACCGTTTGGAAGTCTCGGGTTCCGGGGTGCTTGAATTTCCAGCGCTGGAAGTAAGTTTTCATAATGCGGTCCATCGTGTTTAGCCCGACCCGGTGCTCGATCTCCTTGAGAACCAGCTTGGCGCGGGTATACACATTGTCGGCATACTCACTGTGGCTGCGGTAACTCCACGCATTTTTTTGCAGAGCGGCTGGAGAGGTGATGTAACTGGCTTCGACCGGAAGGTTGGGCTTCGACCCGTATTCCAGTTCCATCAGCTTATCCTCGGTGTAGGAGGTGAACCCTTCGTCAAGCCAGGCTTCCTCGAACTCATTGGTGGCGACGAGCCCGTACCAGAACTGGTGGCCGATCTCATGCACGACGACGCGCTCCAGTTCCAGATCGGGCGTCCCCTCGGCGGCTCCCCACGCGGTAACGAGCGTAGGGTATTCCATGCCGCCTGCCCCGTTGGCTTCTTCCGGCGGTACGACGATGGATAAGGTCGAGTACGGGTACGTACCATACCACTGGGAGTACCGGCTCAGCGCTTTTTTGGCGGCGATCATATAGCGGGACTTGTACGGTTCATGTTTGGGATCGAGGTACAGCTTGATCTTGACCCCCGGCAGGTTGGGAGCGGCATAGGGCTCTTCAAACATCTTGAAGTCGGGCGAAGCGGACCAGGCGAAATCGTGCACGTCATCCGCATAAAACTGATAGGTTTTCTTGCCGGCTTCGACAACCGGGTTTTTGGTCGGAAAACCGGTAGCGGCCACGATGTAGTCCGCCGGGACTTTCACCCGGACATCGAAAATGCCGAAGTCCGCGTAAAACTCCGAATTGCCGTGATACTGATGCAGGTTCCAGCCTTCCGCGGTCCGTCCCCGGGTGCCGGCAGGCTCGTACACGGCAAGCTTGGGAAACCACTGGCCCGCCATAACGAAATCTTTCGTTACGCCCATACGGGCGAACACTTGCGGAAGCTTGACCGCAAAATCCGTATGCAGCGTAATGGCGGCTCCCGCGGCGACGGGCTTCGGAAGCGTAACCTTGATCAACGTCCGGTCGTCGGGGTTTCCGTCATCGGGCTGGACGAACTGCATCGCGGAGCTGAGGTCGGTTTCGTCCTCGGTTTTGATGCTGCGCAGCTCCATATCGCCGAAGCTGCCTTTTTTGGCTTCATCTCTCCGAAGCTTGCCGCCGGATTCCTTCATAAAAGTCGTCTTTTCCGAGGCGAAGGCGTTCGGATAAAGATGCATGTACAGTTCCTGCACAGGCTGACTGCCCGGGTTTTTCCAGGTGACGGTCTGCTGGCCGAAGAGCTTCTGGTTTTCCGGGCTGTATTCCACATTGATGTGATATTCGACGATGCGCCTGCTGAGAGGCTGGTGTACGCCTTCACCCGACACCGGCGGCTGACCGATGGAAGAAGAAGGTTCCGCGTTCACCGGGGAGACTGGATTTTGCGGAGTCCCGGACAGAACGGCCCGGCTTGTCTGGCCCGTCCTTTCTTCAGGGGAAGAAAGGAGTGAGTTGGCGAGGAAAGCCGCGCCCAGAAACGCGGCGGCTGCGGTTGCGAGCCAGGCTTTTTTTCGGTTGGCCATCTTTACTTTCATGATTTTCACCCCGTTGACAAGCATCTACAGCATGTATATGTTTGCATTCCGGGGATTATTAGCTAAAATAAATGAAGAAGAGCAGATTTATTTTTCTAGGAAAGCGTAGGTGCCTTTCATGGATTCCCATAAAGAAGAACCGAAGAAAAAACCGGCGGCGCTCAATATCGTCAGCACGAAAGTGAATCACAAAGGATTCGGAGCGGGCTCGATTGACCTGAGCAACGTTTCCAGCCTTATTATCGACGGGGAGGAAGCTTACCTCGACATGGGCGCGCTGCATGCGAAAAGCCAGGTGGAGAAGCGGATCAAATTCTCGACGAACAAAGAAGACGTCCCGGACGGACGCCGCTGCTGGATCGTATGGGTGGCCGTGGACCGTTCCCCGGAAGGAACTTCCTACGGCGGAGTGACGGCTTGCGAGATGCTGATCGATACCGAAGCCCGCAAAGGGTGGAAAATTCTCGCCGATCACGTGAACCGGATGGATGCCGCCATGAAGCGCAAAATCATGGTAGAAGGTTTGGACGAATCGGAAAAAGCCGTGCTGCGCAAGGCTTTGATCGAGCATAACGCGGAATGGTGGAACCACTCTTCCGAAGAGCTTAAACAAGCGCTTGCCTAGCCTCACGGTAAATGTGTACAAATTGTGTCATGGATTGTGAGTCCCAGGGGAAGCGGGTATACTAACACTAGTGTATGTTACACTCATATACTAGGACAGCAAAAAGGCAGACTAAGGACGCTTAGTTCTGCCTTTTTGCGTTGGATATAAATGACTGCCCGTCCGGTTATTTCCTGCAGTAGGACTTTCGGCTTTTGAGGAAGCTTCAATAAAGAAGCTGCCGGAAGGACATCTGCGGGTCATACGGACGTGCTGCAAAAAAGGCGTATACGAGCCCTAACTCGTATACGCCTTTTTTGGTTTCTTCCAATGAAGGGGGTAACATTTCGGACTTCGGACATGGTAGGACCGGACAGATCCTACCGGAACCGACCGCTCCATGGCCGTGCGTAAGTTCCGCATGCGGCGCTCGGCGTCACATCACGACAGTCAATAGCGGACTGCTCCATGGGCCCGTACGGAGGTTCGGGGCGTTTATTTCGGCACCGGCGGCTTCGTTCCCGGCGCCGTGCCTTCCGCCTCACCGGGAATGAAACGGCCGGAACGCCGCATGACAGACCGCCATCCCTTCATGGGATGACGATGCTGCCTGCTTCCGCTGCTATTCGTTCCACCAGCGCTTCACATCTTCCCACCAGGAGCGCGCTCCGCTGCCGAACCCTTTGCCCTTGGCGGCCCGGTTCGTGCAGTATTCCGTCGGCTCCGTGCCGGAGAGGAACGCCTCGTTGCGCGCGCCGGTCGTACAGTCTTCATTGGCGAGCTTGCCGCTCTTCGGATCAATGTAGACGGTCGTGACTCCCTCCGGCACCGGGAAGAGCTTCGGCGGAATCGCCTCCAGGACGGCTTCGGTGTAGCCGGCGAAGATCGGCGAGGCGAGATGCGATTCCGCCGTGTTGATCGCCCGTCCTTTGTCGTAGCCGACCCAGACGGCGGTGACGAGCTCGGGCGTGTAGCCGACCATCCACGCGTCGGCGTCGGTCGTGCCCGTCTTGCCCGCGACGGGCCGCTTGATCGTGGCGGCCACCCGGCTGGCGGTACCGCCTTCCTCGAATACGCTCTCCATCATATGGGTGAGTACGTAAGCGGGAGCGGCGTCGGCGACGCGTTCGCTTTTCGGCGCCGCCTGGTAGAGCACGCTGCCGGCCATATCTTCGATCTTGATAATGGCCGTCGGCTCGACGCGCACCCCCTGGTTGGCAAGCGCCGAGAAGGCGGCCGCCATCTCGTACGGGCTTACCGGATAGGTGCCCAGCGCAAGAGAAGGCAGAGGCTTCAGATCGCTCGTGATGCCGAACTTCCGCGCATTGTCGATGACCTTCTGGGGACCGACCTTCAGAATCGTATCGACCGCGTAAATATTGTCCGATTTGGCGATTGCCCGGCGCATGTCGATGGCCGCATTTTCATACTGGTCGTTGTAGTTGCGGGGCGTGTAAGACTGCCTGCCTTCATCGTATTTGAAGACGGTCGGTTCGCTCCGGACCGTGCTGAGCGGCGTAAAGCCGTTCTGCAGAGCCGTCAGGTAGACGAATGGCTTGAACGAGGAGCCCGGCTGACGGGTCGTCGCGAACACGCGGTTAAACTGATTTGCCGCGTAATCCTTGCCGCCCACCATCGCTTTCACGTAGCCAGTCCGCGGATCGAGCGAGATCAGAGCGCCTTGAATTTCACTTTCCTTGGAGAGCTGCTTGGCCACCTGCTCTTCCGCGATTTTCTGCGCCTTCAGGTCCAGCGTCGTGTAAATATTCAGACCGCCCTGCTCGAACTGGTCTTCCGTAATGCCCAGCTTCTGCACGGCGAGCGTTTTGATATAGTCGCGGAAGTAAGGAGCCTGCGAAGGCTTCTTCTCCACGAGAGGCTGGACGGTCAGCTTCTCCTGCTTGGCCGCGTCGGCTTCCTGCTGGGTAATGAAGCCTTCTTTGGCCATCGTCTGGAGCACGACGTTTTTCCGGTCCATCGCATTCTCCATGTTATAGTAGGGCGAATAAAATTTCGGCCCTTTCGGAACGCCTACGAGCATCGCGCTTTGAGCCAGAGACAAGTCCTTGGCATGCTTGCCGAAGAACAATTGGGAGGCCGCTTCGATTCCATATGTGGAATGTCCGTAGTAAATCTGATTCAGGTAGCTTTCCAGGATCTGATCCTTGGTCAACTGCATCTCCATCTGCACGGCATACACCGTTTCTTTGATTTTACGCGTCCAGGTGCGGTCATGATTCAAATACAAGTTCCGTGCCAGCTGCTGGGTAATCGTGCCGGCCCCCTGCACCTTGGACATGCTCTTCAGATTGACGATGGCGGCACGCGCTATGCTTTTGACATCAAAACCCGGATGATTGTAGAAGTTCTGATCTTCTATCGCGAGCGTCGCCTTAACCACATATACGGAAATATCGCTGATCGGCACGATTTTGCGGTTTTGGCCGGAATCCAGCGTATCGATTAAAGCTCCGTTAACGTCAAAAATCTGGGACGTCTGGAGCACCTTCGTGACCGGAAGCGCCTGTGATCGCAAATAGAGAAGGAATACCCCTCCAAGTACACACAGGACCAGAAACGTCGTAAAGGAGAAAGTGAATCCCCGTTTTAAACGGCGGGGCCAGTTCTTGTCGGCCGGACCTGGTGTTTTTTTGTCGGGAGCGGCGTTGTTATCGGCTTCTTTCTGTTGATCGGCCAAGAGTCCCTCACTCTCCTTTCTTCTCGGGCCTAGCGGGTTCAAGCGTGAGCTTCAGGATACATAATAGCGGCATATTACACAGTATGGAAAAGCTTTCCGGCCCCTATTCAGGTATTTTCCCTCCCGCTTCCTAAAATTTCGTAAAAAGGCCCGTCCGTCCTGCAAAATTCTTGCATTTCGGGTTCAATCCTCTATAATACAATTTGTGCGTGCAAACCCTCAAGGCGCAAGGCTCATTTCGCGCATGGATTTACCCGCTTGTGGTACAATGATGAGGATACTATTCAGTACGAAATTATGGAGCGGTCGGTCTCATTTCGGGGCTTGTCCGCATGCACTCCTTACATCACTGACTTAAGAAAAGAGGCTGGGAATATGGAACTTTGGTATACCGAGAAACAGACGGAAGACTTCGGCATCACCGCCAAGATTAAAGAAACGCTGGTGACCGAGAAAACCGATTTTCAGGATCTGGCCATGATCGATACGGCCGAATGGGGCCGCATGCTCGTTCTGGACGGCATGGTCATGACGACCGTAAGAGACGAATTCGTTTATCATGAAATGGTTGCGCATCCCGCTCTGGTTACCCACCCGAACCCTAAGAACGTTCTTGTGGTAGGCGGCGGCGACGGAGGCGTTATCCGTGAAGTGCTCAAGCACCCGAAAGTGGAGAAAGCCGTTCTCGTTGAAATCGACGGTAAAGTAATCGAGTATTCGAAGAAATACCTTCCCGAGATTGCCGGCGAGCTGGACAATCCTCGTGTAGAAGTGATCGTCAACGACGGTTATATGCATATCCACGATCATAAAAATACATACGACGTGATCATGGTGGATTCCACCGAGCCTGTCGGCCCGGCCGTGGAACTGTTCTCGAAAGGCTTCTACCAGGGCATTTACGATGCGCTTAAGGAAGACGGCATTTTCGTGGCTCAGACGGACAACCCTTGGTTCAAAGCAGACCTGATCAAAACGGTTAACCGCGACGTTCGTGAGATCTTCCCGATCGTCCGTGTTTACGGCGCGAATATTCCGACTTACCCGAGCGGTCTCTGGACATTCACCATGGGCAGCAAAACATACGATCCGCTTCAAGTCGAGGAAGCTTCGATTCCCGAATTCGATACGAAATACTACACGCCGCGCCTTCACAAGGCCGCGTTTGCCCTGCCTAAATTCGTTGAAGATCTCGTAAAATAAGGACCGTTTTCGAACAGAAAGGTGCGATGACCCCATGCGTTTAGACCAAGCTTACTCCGGCAACATTTTTATCGCCGCCTCCGAGGACTACGCGTCCTCCCGCGCCGTGCTTTACGGAATGCCCATGGACTACACGGTCAGCTTCCGTCCGGGCTCCCGTTTCGGCCCCGCCCGCATCCGTGAAGTTTCCATCGGGCTGGAAGAATACAGCCCGTATCTCGATAAAAGCCTCGACGAAGTGAAATACTTCGACGCCGGCGACCTGATGCTGCCTTTCGGCAATGCCGGACGCAGCCTCGACATCATCGGTGAATACGTCCGCGGCCTGCTGAGCGACGGCAAATTCCCGCTCGGAATGGGCGGCGAGCACCTCGTGTCCTGGCCGGTTATCCGGGAAGTGTACGCGAAGTATCCGGACCTTGCGCTCATTCACATCGACGCGCATGCCGACCTTCGCGAGCAGTACGAGGGCGAGCCGCTGTCCCACTCGACGCCGATCCGCAAGGCGGCCGAGCTTATCGGCGGCAAGAACGTGTACCAGTTCGGTATCCGTTCCGGTATGCGCGAAGAGTTCGAGTACGCGCGCAAGAACCTTAACCTGTACCCGTTCGAAGTTCTGGAGCCCCTCAAGAAGGTGCTGCCGGAGCTTGCGGGCCGTCCGGTTTATCTGACGATCGACATCGACGTGCTCGATCCGTCCGCGGCACCGGGCACGGGAACGGCCGAAGCGGGCGGCATCACCAGCAAGGAACTGCTTGCGGCCGTTCACGCTATCGCAGGTTCCGAGCTGAACATCGTCGGCGCCGACGTGGTTGAAGTGGCCCCGGTTTACGATCCGTCCGAACAGACGCAGATCGTGGCAGCCAAGCTGATCCGCGAGATTTTGCTGGGACTGGTGAAATAATTTTTAACCTTAACCATATACAATTCGTAATCCCATCCTCCAGGCCACGTGCCTGGGGGATTTTTACTCGTCGGGGTTTACACATGCGGCGGTGCCGGCGAATAAAGGCTTTTGGCTGCGGCTGCAATGATCCATTGAAAATACCCGTATGATACTATACACTTAAAGCTAACTTTGCTTTTTGCCGGGACGCACGGGCGGGAAGACGGTTTAGGCCGGCACATTCCCGGAAGCGGCCGGGCACAGTCAAGAAAGAACGGAGCGTTTGGGTCATGTCCAACAAGAAAAACGTCCGCATCCGCATAACAAGCGCTGCCGGACAGGAATCGATCATACAGGAAGCCCGCGGAGAGCTGTACATCCGGGAGGGGAAAGTATATGTCCTCTACCAGGAGACATCCGAAGAAATGGGCGGCACTTCAACGATGGTAAAAGCGGGGCCCGAGGAACTCAAGATTACGAGAAAAGGGCAGATCGGATCCGAGCAGACGTTTGTCGCGGGTCATTCCCGGACAGGCTGGTACCGGATGCCCGAGGGCTCAATCCCCATGGAAACCCGCACACGGACGTACGTCCGGAATCTCCAAGACGGCATCGGCGTCATTGATTGGAGCTACGACCTGTATGTAGGTGAGGATCATGCCGGTTTATATACATTATCGTTAACGATTCAGGAGGATGTAAGATGAATGTGCTCGAGCAGGTAAAAGAAACGCTTAAACTAACGATAGGCGAGGCCGCGGTCGCAGTGGGTCTCGTACAGGCTTCGGAGCTTCCCGAGATTGTGCTGGAAGTACCGAAAGACAAGGCCCACGGTGACTTCGCAACCAACCTGGCCATGCAGCTTTCCCGGATCGCCAAGCAGAACCCGCGCGCGATTGCGGAACAGTTGATTGAGAAGCTCGACAAAGAGAAAGCCCAGATCGCGGAAGTTCAAATCGCGGGCCCCGGGTTTATCAATTTCCGTATGGACAAGAGCTATCTCTATCCTATTCTTGCACAGGTGGCGGAACAGGCGGACCGTTACGGAGCCGTGAACGTGGGACAAGGACGCAAGGTTCAGGTGGAGTTCGTCAGCGCGAACCCGACCGGTTCCCTGCACCTCGGACATGCCCGCGGAGCCGCTGTGGGCGACGCTTTGTGCAACGTGCTGGCTCTCGCCGGATATAACGTTACGCGTGAATATTACATCAACGATGCGGGCAACCAGGTGAACAACCTGGCCAAGTCCATCGAAGCGCGCTACCTTCAGGCTCTCGGCCAGGATGCCGAAATGCCGGAAGACGGCTACCACGGCGAAGATATCAAAGGATTCGCCGCTGAGCTGGCGGCCGAAGAGGGCGATCGCCTGACCAAGCTCGGACAGGACGAGCGTTTGTCTTATTTCCGCCAGTACGGGCTGACAAAAGAACTCGATAAAATCAAGCGGGATCTCGGGCGGTTCGGCGTCAAGTTTGACGAGTGGTTCTCCGAGACTTCCATTTATGAAAATAACCTGATCGACGACGTGCTCGGCAAACTCCGCGAATCCGGTTACGTGTATGAGCAGGAAGGGGCGACCTGGCTGCGCACGACAGAGCTTGGCGACGATAAAGACCGTGTCCTGATCAAAAACGACGGCTCTTTCACTTATTTGACGCCGGACGTGGCTTACCACCGCAACAAGTTCCAGCGCGGCTACGACGAGCTTATCAATATTTGGGGAGCGGACCACCACGGCTATATTCCGCGGATGAAAGCGGCCATGACGGCGCTCGGCTACGACGCGAACCGTCTGACCGTGCTTATCGCCCAGATGGTGAGCCTGTTCCAGAACGGCGAGAAAGTGAAAATGTCCAAGCGTACCGGCAAAGCGATCACGATGGAAGACCTGATGGACGAAGTCGGCGTCGACGCCATCCGTTATTTCTTCACGATGCGCAGCATGGACTCGCATCTTGATTTCGACATGGATTTGGCGATCTCCAAATCCAACGAGAATCCCGTGTTCTACGTGCAGTATGCGCATGCACGGATTTGCAGCATCTTCCGGCAGGCGGAAGAGCAGGGAGTGGAGCTGCGCGGTCTGGCGCAGGTGGACCTGTCTCGTCTGTCGACGGAAGCCGAGTACGAGCTGCTGCGCAAAATCGGCGAGCTTCCGCAGGAAGTCGCTATCGCGGCCGAGCTGTATGCGCCGCACCGCCTGATCCGCTACGTGTACGATCTGGCCGGGCTGTTCCACAGCTATTACAGAGCGGAGCGCGTAATCACCGAGGATGCGGAGCAGACGCAGGCCCGCCTGGCGCTGCTGGGCGCGCTGCGCACCGTTATCGCCAACGTGCTGGCGGTCGTAGGCGTATCCGCTCCGGACCGGATGTAGTCTCCGGCCGGGCATGACACAATGAAGCGACTGCATGCGCGCTGAGGCACTGCCGCTGGGGGGAGAAGTGCCGCGTGAGCTGTCAAGGCATCGTGCCGCACCGCGCGGCGACAGAGGATGGGCGGGCTTCCCACGGATGGTCTGCACCGGGCTGTCCATTCCCGTTGAATAGGGCAGCCTCGGGCTGCGTCCTGCTGTCCGGGGGCGCAGCCCGAAGGCTGCCTGCTCCGCCGGGCTTCCCGGAGCGGCCGCATGCGTCCCTCCGAAGCTGCTTTGCCGCTTCGGGGCACACCAAAACAAACAAAGCCTGACGCTCTCGGCGGATCAGGCTTTGTTTGTTTTGAGCAGGGCGGTGACGGCCCGCCTCGCATGGATGAGGCCGGGAGCGTCGGTCCCTTCCGGCTGCTTCGCTTTCGTGAGCGGCGTTGCGCAGCGCCGGAGGATCTGCTTGATCTGCTGCGGACGCAGAGACGGCCTCACCGACAGCATAAGCGCGATGACACCGCTCACATGTGCGGTCGCCATCGAGGTGCCGCTGAGCTCGTTGTACTTGCCGTGCAGCCAGCATGAATAAATGCTTTCGCCCGGCGCATAAATGTCTATGCGTTTGCCGCGGTTGCTGAAGGGGGCGACCTTGTTGAACTTGGTTGTCGCCCCCACGGAGAAGACGCTCGGAAAACGCGCGGGGTAGTCAATCGCCGCTCCCTTGCCGTCATTGCCGGAAGAAGCGACGACAATGGTGCCGGATTGATAGGCGTTGATCACCGCTTCCTCCAGCGCCCGGCTGTACGTTTTCATCCCGAAACTCATGTTGATGATGTCCAGGCCGTTGCGCACGCACCAGTCGATACCCGCCACAATGTCCGAAACGAACGCGCTTCCGTTCATGTCGAAAGCTTTAACCGCGTGGATGACGGCTTTGGGAGCCACTCCCATAATTCCTATCCGGCCCGCGGCGGCGATGGTTCCGGCTATATGTGTTCCGTGTCCGTTATCGTCATAGGGAGGCTGGCTGCGGTTAAGCAGGTTGATGCCTCTGGCGACCGAAGCCTGCAAATCCGGATGGTAGTAGTCGATTCCGGTATCAATGACGCCGATCGTGACGCGGCTTCCTTTGGCTTTTTTCCACACGTCCGGAGCTTTGACCTGCTGGACGCCCCAGGGGATAAACTGGGAGTCTTCGGACGCCTTTTCGACAATTTCCGATGTTTTTACGGTTTTTCTGGGCCGCAGCTGGATAGTTATGGACGCATCCTCTTCAATAGAGAGAACGGCAGGATGCTTAATCAGTTCCGCACGGTTACGGATAGGGCACGAGATCCCCCGGATCAGTTTCAGATCATACACGGAGGACAGGCTGGAATGTGTATCTTTGTGCAGGCGGATAAGCTCGGTGACCTGCCGGTAATCCCGATCGCTCTGGAAAAGAATGATGTGCCGGCGCTCCCCCTGCGATGCCTGGATTTCTTCATGCAGCATCATGAGCAATCGTTTCGAGTCCAAAGCCCCATTCCTCCCATAAACCGAAGGTGCAATTCTGGCTTATTATATGTACAGGTCGGGGGGCCCGACTGAGAATAAGGCCTCTTTCCAAATAAATAGGTGCATTGCCGTGTCAACGTGCTCTTGCCTACATACCATAAAGGGAGAGGTGAAACATCTCTCGGTTTCAAGGGGCGGGGATGAGCGGATCGGCGATTCGTTCGTAACCGCAGGATACAGTCGGGAAGCGGAGGGAAACCTTCGCTTTTGCTCTTGTTTCGGGGGACAGGCGGGCGGGAGTTGCATTTTTACATAAAATAGGTTTTACTTAAGGATGAAATGGGATAAGGTAGTTAAAGTATTGTTAATACGGTGAAGGGAAGTGCCACAAATGAGTAGCCCGTACACACTGAAAATCAAGCCGGAAAAAGCCGCGGAAATGCCGATGGTGGATCTGGCGTTTGAGGTGCTTAAAGCGGCCAATACGCCGTTCTATTATCGCGACCTGATGCAGGAAATCGCGAAAATCAAAGGCTTGGCTGAAGATGAAACGATGAATGTCATTGCCCAACTATATACAGAGATTAATATCGATGGCCGTTTTGCCTGCGTCGGAACCAACCTGTGGGGCTTGAAGCGCTGGTATCCGGTCGAGAAATCGGACGATGCCGTAGGCAACGCCAAGCGTCCGCGTATCATCAACGACGAGGACGACGATCTCGACGAAGATCCGTACTCCGAGGAAGAAGAGTACAAAGAAGAAGAGTACGACACCTTCACGGCGGACGGTTTCGACAAGAATGACGCCGAAGAAGAAGAGGAAGAAGAGGAAGAAGAGGAAGATACCGAATTCTTCGAGGAAGAAGAGCTGGACGAAGAACTGGAAGACGCCGAAATCGACGAAGAAGTGGATGAAGAATCCGACGACGATTCCGATGACGATGAAGATTTCGAGGCCGACGACGAGAAGGATAAATAATTCATCGTGGCGGTTCTTGACAGAGGATGTCGTTCTTAGTAAACTATTGCATGGGCTTTAAAAAGAACGACCAAATTTACGCCATATAAAAAGTGCCCCGTATACCACGGGTGTCACTTTTTTTTGTTTTTTCAGGGACATTATTTGATGCCCCGGAGGTTTTGGTGGAAGCCTAGAAGGGACCGGCCGTTTTCTTGGACTGCCGCATATGCGGCATGCACTCAGACGTTCGGTCCCCCACTTTTGTACGGCGAACCTTTATGCACCCAAGAATCTAGATATGCTCGAAAGGAGTTCTCAGATGACTAAGTATATTTTTGTAACCGGGGGTGTCGTTTCCTCGCTCGGTAAAGGCATCACGGCGGCTTCTCTGGGCCGCTTGCTCAAAAACCGGGGTCTGAAAGTGACCATCCAGAAGTTTGACCCTTACATCAACATCGATCCGGGGACGATGAGCCCTTACCAGCACGGGGAAGTTTTCGTAACGGACGACGGCGCCGAAACTGACCTCGATCTGGGTCACTATGAACGGTTTATTGACATCAATCTCTCGAAGAACTCCAACGTAACGACGGGTAAGGTATATTCTTCCGTCATTACCAAAGAGCGCAGAGGCGAGTACCTGGGCGGAACGGTACAAGTTATTCCTCACATTACAAATGAAATCAAGGACCGCGTGTTCCGTGCGGGCCGCGAAGCGGGTTCGGATGTGGTAATCACCGAAATCGGCGGAACCGTGGGCGACATCGAGAGCCTCCCGTTCCTCGAAGCCATCCGTCAGATCAAGAGCGATATCGGCCGCGAGAATGTCATGTACATTCACGTTACCCTGATTCCTTACATCAAAGCGGCGGGCGAAGTCAAAACGAAACCGACCCAGCACAGCGTGAAAGAACTGCGCAGCCTCGGTATTCAGCCCCACGTTATCGTCTGCCGTACGGAGCATGCTCTTACGGAAGACATGAAGCGCAAGATCGCCCAGTTCTGCGACACCGACCCGGAAGCGGTCGTGGAATGCCTGGACGCCGAAACCTTGTATGAAGTGCCGATGATGCTCAGAGAGCAAGGGCTTGACGATATCGTCGTCAATCACTTGAAGCTCGGCGGCGCGGCGCAGCCGGACATGACCGAGTGGGAGCAGCTCGTCCAGCGCGTCAAAGGCTTGAAAGAAACGACAGAGATCGCTATCGTAGGCAAGTATGTCGCCCTGCATGACGCTTACCTCAGCATCGTGGAATCGCTCGGCCATGCCGGTATCGACAACGGAGCCGAAGTGAAGATCCGCTGGGTCAACGCGGAAGAAGTATACGATCACAACGTGGACGAGCTTCTCGGCGGTGTGGACGGCATTCTCGTTCCGGGCGGCTTCGGAGATCGCGGTATCGAGGGCAAGGTTATTGCCATCCGCCATGCGCGCGAGAAGAAAATTCCGTTCTTCGGAATCTGTCTGGGTATGCAGGTAGCGGTGATCGAGTATGCACGCGCGCTTGCCAGCCTCGAAGGAGCGAACAGCTCCGAGATCAACCCGGTTACGCCATATCCGGTTATCGACCTGCTGCCTGAGCAGAAGGATATCGAGAACCTTGGCGGAACGATGCGTCTGGGGCTTTACCCTTGCAAGCTGGTCGAAGGTTCCCTGGCCATGCAGTGCTACAATGACGAGCTCGTGTACGAGCGTCACCGTCACCGGTATGAGTTTAACAATGAATACCGCGAGTTGATCGAATCCGCAGGACTGCGCATTTCGGGTACTTCTCCGGACGGCCGTCTGGTCGAAATCGTCGAGCTTCCGGACCACCCTTGGTTCCTGGCCGTTCAATTCCATCCGGAATTCACGTCCCGTCCAAACCGTCCGCAGCCGCTTTTCCGTGAGTTCGTGAAAGCAGCCTTTACCTATAAGCAAGAATCCCGGGCGTAATAGCCGGGATTTTTCTTTTTTTTTACTTATTTGTACATTCTCCCGGAAATGAGGGAGGAAATCGGCGAGTCGATAGCGAAGTAGGGGGGAGTTCGAGTTCGTACGGCTGCAAAGTTCATATTCGGAACTCAGCCTTAAGCTTGTGGAAGGAGGCTTTCCCGTGAGTAAAAAAATCCTAATCGTGGACGATCAGAATGGAATCCGGATGCTTCTTATGGAAGTGTTCAGCAACGAGGGTTACGAAACCCATCAAGCGCCTAACGGCAAGACTGCCTTGGAGATTGTTAAAACACATTCTCCCGATCTGGTCCTTCTGGATATGAAAATACCAGGCATGGACGGTTTAGATATTCTGAAGCACGTCAAAAGTATCGATCCCTCCATCAAGGTCATCATGATGACCGCCTACGGAGAGCTGGATATGATCAAAGAAGCCACAGAGCTTGGGGCCATCATGCATTTTACAAAACCGTTCGATATCGACGAATTGCGACTGGCTGTTCATACGCAGCTCATTGAAACTACACCGCTGGGATCCTGATTGCAAAGGGTCCTTTTTTTGTGAAAACTTTCACGTCACCCGGCAGGCTCGGTTACGTTTTGTCAGGGAGTGTGCTATAATAACACCGTATGACAAAAAGAGCGGCAGCGCATCTTAAAAACGATCAAGCCAACACACACAGTAGGAGGAAGAAATCATGCCATTGGTTTCAATGAATGAATTTTTACCTAAGGCTAAGGCAAACAAGTTTGCGGTAGGCCAGTTCAACATGAACAACCTGGAGTTTGCCCAAGCGATCACGGAAGCGGCTATGGAGCTGAACTCTCCGTTCATTTTCGGTGTCAGCGAAGGCGCGCTCAAGTATATGGGAATCGAGTACACGGTAGCGATCGCGGAAGCGGCTGCCAAGCAGTCCGGTCTTCCGATCGCCCTTCACCTCGACCACGGCAGCTCTTTTGAAGTGGCAATGAAGTGTATCCGTGCCGGCTTCAGCTCCGTTATGTTCGACGGATCTCACTACTCTTATGAAGAGAACGTACGCCTCACCAAAGAAGTCGTAAAAGCCGCGCATGCAATGGGCGTTTCCGTTGAAGGCGAGCTTGGAACGATCGGCGGCGTTGAGGATGATATCTCCGTAGACGAAGCGGATGCTAACCTGGCGAAGCCGGAAGAAGCTATTCGTTACTACGAAGAAACCGGAGTCGATTGTGTGGCAATCGCGGTCGGAACTGCACACGGCATGTATGCAGGCGAGCCGAACATTCACTTTGACATCATCGAGAAAGTTTCGCAGGCGATCCCGATTCCTGTCGTTCTTCACGGCGGATCCGGCGTACCGGACGAAATGATCAAGAAAGCGATCGAAGCTGGCGCAGGCAAGATCAACGTGAACACGGAGAACCAAGTGGCCGCTACTGCCGCTATCCGTGAAGTTCTCGGCGCTGACGCTAAAGTATACGATCCTCGCAAATACCTCACCCCAGCACGCAAAGCGATGGTTGAAGTCGTTAAATCCAAAATTCAACTGTTTGGCAGCGCGAACCAAGCTTAATACGGATTCAGATAGAGAAAGAGACGGGAAATGCATCTTAACGGATGCATTTCTCTCTTCTATTTTAGGTTCCATATCCACCCAGACGTCCCATACTCCTCTTAAAAGTTGACAACGCACGTAAACTGCGTTTTATTTAGTATGTACACTTTGATTTCCAGTTGATTTGAGACCACGATAAGTTTGTCGTATGAGCCAGGAGCCAGCCCCGACTTTGCGGGCGGCCTTCTATTTTTGTATGCAGCCAAACAAGAGCTGCTTCTAGTTGTTGCAGGTCATTTTTTATTTTTTACAAATTGTAGTAAGCAGCTAAGCTATCTACCGGAAGCAGGGGGAAGATAACGCATTATGGAAAAATTAATGATCGCAGGCGGACGTCCGCTCAAAGGGACAGTAACAATCAGCGGGGCCAAGAACAGTGCCGTTGCTTTAATACCCGCCGCGATACTCGCCGAATCGACGGTTACCTTGGACAATTTGCCGCACCTCAGCGATGTGGCTATCTATACAGAAATTCTTAGCGAGCTCGGAGCCTCCATCGAATGGAACAACGAACAGATGATTATCGATCCGAGCGCCATGAAGAGCAAGCCGATGCCCAACGGCAATGTGAAGAAGCTTAGAGCCTCTTACTATCTTATGGGAGCTATGCTGGGAAGATTCGGCGAAGCCATAATCGGTTTGCCGGGCGGCTGCAATTTCGAGCCGCGCCCGATTGATTTGCATATTAAAGGGTTCGAGGCGCTGGGCGCCGAGATTTCCAACGAGAACGGCTCGCTGCATATTCGGGCCAAACAGCTTCGCGGGGCGAAGATTTATCTGGATATGGTCAGTGTAGGCGCAACCATCAACATCATGCTGGCCGCCTCCCGTGCCAAAGGCTTCACTTTGATTGAAAATGCGGCCAAAGAGCCTGAAATTATAGATGTGGCAACACTCCTTAACTCCATGGGAGCGAAAATCAAAGGTGCCGGGACCGAAACGATCCGCATCGAAGGCGTAGACGAAATGCACGGCTGCCGTCACTCCATTATCCCTGACCGCATACAGGCGGGGACTTACATGATTGCCGCGGCGGCAACGCGCGGTGACGTAACGGTAGATAACATTATTCCGAAGCATATGGAAGCGATGACCGCTAAACTGCAGGAGATGGGCGTCGAAATTCATGAAATGGATGAGTCGATCCGCGTAGTGGGTCGTGCTCTTTACGACAGTATAGATGTAAAAGCGCTGGTGTATCCCGGCTTTGCTACGGATCTCCAATCGCCGATGACCAGTCTGCTTACACAGACCACAGGTGTGAGCATGCTGACGGACCTTGTCTACAGCAACCGCTTCAAGCATGTACCCGAGCTGGTCCGCATGGGGGCCAAGATCAAGGTGGAGGGCCGGACAGCCGTCATCGAAGGCGGCACGCTAAGTGCGGCGAAAGTAAAAGCAAGCGACCTGCGGGCGGGCGCAGCCCTGGTTATTGCGGGTCTTACCGTGCCGTCGGATGTTACAGAGGTAACCGGAGTGGAATACATTGACCGCGGTTATGAGAACCTTGTTGCTAACCTGACTTTACTCGGCGCGGAAGTATGGCGCGAGAACAGCGAAGAATAGCCCGGAATAAGAAAGCGGCCTTAAGGTAACACTGGGTACTAGCTTTCTAGATTTATGGAATTAATAACTTACTAGTTTGGTGGTTGAATAGAATGGATATGCACCTCGCGCAGTTGGAGGCACTCAAGCTTACCGAGCTTTATAAGCTCGCCAAAAAATATCAGATTCCTTACTATGGGCAGCTTAAGAAAAAAGAGCTCATCTTTTCCATTCTAAGGGCCCAGGCGGCGGAAAGCGGCCTCATGTTTATGGAAGGAGTTCTGGAGGTTCTGCAGGAGGGCTTCGGTTTCCTGCGTCCCATTAACTACCTTCCGAGTACGGAGGATATCTACATTTCTGCCTCCCAGATCCGTAAATTCGATCTCCGCTCGGGAGATCTTGTTTCCGGCAAATGCCGTCCGCCGAAAGAGAACGAGCGGTATTTCGGACTTCTGCATGTGGAAGCCGTCAACGGCGAAAGCCCGGACACGGCGTCCGAGCGTCTGCATTTCCCGGCTCTCACGCCGCTGTATCCGCAGACGAAAGTTGTTCTCGAAACGTCTCCCGAGAAGCTCTCGACGAGAATCATGGATCTTATGGCACCCGTCGGTCTCGGACAGCGCGGTTTGATCGTAGCGCCTCCGAAAGCGGGGAAAACCCTGCTTCTCAAAGAAATCGCGAACAGCATTTCCACGAATTATCCGGAGATCGAGCTGTTTGTTCTTCTGATCGACGAGCGTCCGGAAGAAGTGACCGATATGCAGCGTTCCGTCAAAGGGGAAGTGGTAGCTTCCACGTTCGATGAGCTGCCGGAAAATCACATCAAGGTAGCGGAGCTTGTTCTGGAGCGCGCGCAGCGTCTTGTCGAACATAAGAAGGACGTCGTCATTTTGCTGGACAGCATTACCCGTCTGGCTCGTGCTTACAACCTTGTCGTTCCGCCGTCCGGCCGCACATTGTCCGGGGGTATCGATCCCGGCGCATTCCATCGGCCGAAGCGTTTCTTCGGTGCCGCCCGGAATATCGAAGAAGGCGGCAGCCTGACCATTCTGGCCACCGCGCTCGTCGAAACGGGATCGCGTATGGATGACGTCATTTATGAAGAATTTAAAGGCACGGGAAACATGGAGCTTCATTTGGACCGTAAACTGGCTGAACGCCGTACATTCCCGGCTATCGATATCCGCCGTTCGGGTACGCGCCGCGAAGAAAGTCTGCTTACCAAGGAAGAACTGGAGAAAGTATGGGGACTGCGCAAAAGCATGAACGATACTTATGAATATACGGAAGCTTTCATCAAGAAACTGGGCGAGACGAAGACGAATCAGGAATTCCTGGATTCCCTGGAGACCAACAACGGGAACGTTACGCTGGGCAAAGGGAAAATGAAAAATTCCGCTTCCTGAATATAGGTTGCTGAAAAATTCGCTTCAATCCCCATTCAAAGGAGTACCTGACAATGAATGTGGTTTATGCGGACCCGTCCGGCAATGTATTCGATCATCCCGAATACGAAGCGCTCGGTCGGAGTGCCGATCAGATTGTGGAATTATTGGAAGAAGAGCTCATCCCGCTGCCGGAGGGGGCGACTTTGGTAAGTCTGCCTCATACGAGAGCGGTCGGGATCAACACGGAAACGGGCGAGATGGAAGTGCTCCCCGGGGATTATGCGGCCGTAGGCGCGCTTCTGCCCCAGGGCTTTACACGGCTTATGCTGCCCGGCTATGTAAAAACCGATAAGGAGGAAAAGTTCCCTCTATTCGGTTATACGGCCGTTGTCTGGAAGGACGGAGCCTTCTACGTCGCCGCGGAGCAGTGCGACGACCCCGAACCTTGGAATCCGCGCAACTGCGATCCGGACGAGCTGGAGGTCAGCGTCGGAAAACTGCGTGCCCGGTACCCCGAGAACAGGCTGTACGAGCATCTGTCCAAATGCGCGCTGGAGTACGAATGCCTCACCGCATCGAATACCTTCCTGAACCGCTGGGAAGGCGCGGTGCCGGTTTCTTTCTCCTGCAACGCGGGGTGTTTCGGCTGTATCTCCGAACAGCCCGACGACAGCGGATTTCCCGCTCCGCAGACACGGATGAACTTCAAGCCGCAGGCTAAAGAGCTCGCCGAAGTTATGCTGGAGCATCTTAAGACGCCCGACAGCATTATCTCCTTCGGCCAAGGCTGCGAAGGGGAGCCGTCCACGCAGGCTAAAATCATTATCGAGGCGATGCGCGAAGTACGCAGCCGCACCGATATGGGCTATATTAACATCAATACCAACGCGGGCTTAAGCGACCACATCCGCGGAATTGTAGACGCGGGGCTTGATCTCATGCGGGTCAGCACCATTTCGGCTCTTGACGATCACTATAACGCGTATTACAAGCCGCGGGGATACACGCTGGCCAACGTCGAGAAATCGCTGAAGTACGCCTCAAGCAAAGGCGTTATCACGTCGATCAACTATCTGATCTTCCCGGGCGTAACCGACCGGGAAGAAGAAGTGGAAGCGATGATCGAATTTGTACGCCGGACCGGACTGCGTCTGATTCAGATGAGGAACCTCAATATCGACCCTGAGAGTTATCTGAATCTCATTCCGAAAGCTCAAGGCGATATTCTTGGTATGAAGCAGATGCTGGATATTTACCGTGAAGAGCTGCCGGATGTAGTAATCGGGTCTTACACGCATATACCGGCTTTCTTCGACCGTGCCCAGCGAGCTTGAACAACCCCATTGCAATAAAAGATACACTCATGCTATAATGAGTTTATGTGTCATCATAACTCTGGATCGACGAATAGATCCAGGGCGGAAAGAGGTGAATGGGAATGAAACAAGGGATCCATCCCAACTATCACGAAACAACGGTAACTTGCGCATGCGGCAACACTTTCGAGAGCGGCTCTGTTAGAGAGAACCTCCGCGTTGAGATTTGCTCCAACTGCCATCCGTTCTTCACCGGCAAACAGAAGTTTATCGATGCCGGCGGTCGTGTGGACAAGTTCAAGAAGAAATACGGTATCTAATTCGAGGTTTTTCCTCAATTCGGATTGCATAACACAACCCTCCCGGGTCATCCTAATAGCGTGCCTTGCACGAAGCAGGATACCAAGGGGGGTTTTTGCTTTGGGAAACGTTAATGTCAGGCGGTCTGCTGGAGGTTTAATGGCCGGTCTTGTGATGGCGGCAGCCATAACCGGATGCAGTCCGGGCCAGCCGGCCGGTCCGAAAGCGTACAATTACTCCAGTGACGGCTATTTGGGCACAACCAGCGCAAATCCGAATTTGGCGTTAAACCCGGGTTACCATACTTACCAGGCCGATTCGGATATCGCGCTGTCGGTACTGGGAACGCTGAAGGGCGTCGTGGACACTCATCTTCAGTTTAACGGTCCGATCGGTTACGTGAAGCTTTCCGTTAAGCCGGGAACACCGCCCGAGAAGGCGGCGGCGATTCGGGCACAGGCCGAGCAGGATCTGCACACGCATTTGCCGAGATACCGGTTTATCGTTACCGTTAAACGGTAGAAGAGCGCTTTTATTCCAGAGCCTGGACGCTGTTCGTTGGTAAGTTTCTCCCCGGAGTTGCACTTTGCTTCACAATGGGCTATACTTATTTTTGCCGTGCTAGACGGGGAGGTAGCGGTGCCCTGTTGCCCGCAATCCGCTGTAGCGGGGTTGAATCCCTGTTAGAGGTACTGTCGATGTGAGGTCTGGCCTTTACACGTGGTGTTGAGAGTCGGGTCCTTCGCAATGAGCACCAGTGAACCCGGTCAGGTCCGGAAGGAAGCAGCCGTAAGCAGGACCGCCCATGTGCCGAGGGGTTGCCTAACTTGAGCTAACGATAAAGGTACGTTCGTATCGCTTTATCAATAACAGGTGCACGGCCTTATATAAGATTACAAAAAACGAGCCTTCCGGCAGCGGAGGGCTTTTTTTGCGTTCTCTTTTTCTACATAAAAATGACAGTTCGTCGATTTTTGTTTTCCAATAGAAGGAAAATGCTAAAAATGAGAGAATAGGTAAACATTCGCAGTCTTTCGGCTTAAAGCTGTTATAAAGAGGGGGAAGGACAAATGTTGGATGCCAGCCTTCATCATATAGGGGTGTTCATTTCCGCAGCTGAGCTGGGAGTAAGATTGGAAGAAATGTTTAAGGGCTGTTTGATTGTAGCCAACACTCACAATGAAATGGTGTACGTAAACGAACCATTTTTGACTCGAACCGGATATACCGCGGAGGATATTAAAATGGCGCCTTTTTCGGAGGTCATCCAACTTCCTGAACCGGTCGACCGTTTCTATAGCCGGCATTTCGATACGGACCGCGACAAGGCGGACAGCAAGTATCCCATTGCGATCGTAAAAGACAGCCAAGGGTTTATTCAGCTGCAGAAATGCAGCATGCTGTTTGCGGAAGTGAACAGCGAACCTCATTACCTCTTCCTGCTCGACGACCTGGAGGAGATATCGGAACAAAATTTGCTCCAGCGTTTCTCGGGCACCTTCTTAAGAGATGTCAATCTGGGCGTTCTGCTCATAGATACCGAATTCAGGCTCGTGGATATCAGCGATATGGCCTGCCGGGTGCTGGGCTTTCATAAAGAATCCATCCTGTTCAAAAGAATAGAGGATATCTTCGCTGCGGTCCCGCCGGAACACCGCCTCGTCGAAAGAACTCTGCTGGACGGCAGAATCGTGAGGAATCATGCGGTTTCGTGGATGAACAATCAAGAACGGTACGAACTGCTGCTGGATTCCAACTTGCTGAGGGACAATGAGGATCAAATCGTTGGCGCTTACATTATTTTTAAAGACGTCACCAACCTCCGGTCTCTCGAAGCCCAGGTTCAGCGCAGCGACCGTCTGGCCATGATCGGTCAGATTGCTGCGGGTACGGCGCACGAAATCAGAAATCCGTTAACGTCGATCAAGGGGTTTCTGCAGGTGCTTAAGAAGACGTTCGAATCCAAGGATATGGCCAAAGAGCAGGGCTATATCGATGTGATGCTTGATGAGATCAACCGGGTAAACGAACTCGTTAACGAATTCCTGCTCCTCGGCAAGCCCAAGAACGTTCTGCTGCAGAAAATAGACGTTTCCACGGTCATCAAAGGAATACTGCCGATCATCAACAATGAGGCGATTCTGCATAAAGTGCACATGAACTACGAAGAGTCCCGCGGACTGCCGCCCGTTATCGCCGATCAGGAGCTTTTGAAGCAGGTTTTTCTGAATATATGCAAAAACGGCATCGAGGCGCTGACCGATGGAGGAACTCTCACGATAGCGGAAAAGCTGGACCCCGACGGCAGATTCGTCAATATCGAAGTGCACGATACGGGCCCGGGTATTCCGGTTTATGTTATCGATAAAATATTCGATCCGTTTTTTACGACCAAAGAGGAAGGAACGGGACTCGGACTGTCGGTCTGCCAGCGGATTGTCCATGATATGGGCGGTCACATACGCGTCTCGTCCAAAGGCTACGGAACCACCTTCACGGTCAGCATCCCCTGTATCTGATTCCCCGCGCTTTCCGAGTTTTATTCCCGCCCGGGTTATAGTATAATGAGTTCAATAATTCAGAACGAATTATTGGAGAGTAAACCTATGACACATATCGCTTTATACCGGACTTGGCGATCCCAAGCATTCCGGGAGTTAGTCGGCCAGAAGCCGATCGTACAGACGCTGCAGAATTCTCTGCGTGAACAAAGATTTACCCATGCTTATTTATTCAGCGGTCCCCGCGGTACAGGGAAGACGAGCGCGGCCAAGATTTTGGCCAAAGCCGTTAACTGTGTACATGGGCCCGCCGAAGAACCGTGCAATGAATGTGAAGCCTGCATCCGGATCTCCGAGGGCTCGGTTATGGACGTCGTTGAAATTGACGCCGCATCCAATCGCGGTGTGGAAGAGATTCGCGACATCCGGGACAAAGTGAAATATGCACCGACGGAAGTTCGGTACAAAGTATATATCATCGACGAAGTCCATATGCTGACCACGGAAGCTTTCAACGCTCTTCTCAAGACGTTGGAGGAGCCGCCGGCTCACGTTATCTTTATTTTGGCTACGACGGAACCTCACAAGCTACCCGCTACCATCATCTCCCGCTGCCAGCGGTTTGATTTCCGCCGCGTATCGATGGAAGAACAGGTCGGGCGGCTTGCCTACGTGTGCCGTGAAGAGAACATCGGTATCGAAGAAGAGGCTCTTCACTATATTGCGCGCCTGTCGGAAGGCGGGATGCGGGATGCCTTAAGCCTGCTCGATCAGGCATCTTCTTTTGCCGTCGGAACCATTACCGCGAGCGATGTGGTTGGCATGACGGGCGGATTGGCATCGGAGCAGTTTGAGAAACTGGTCGGAAGCATGAAGGAGCAGGACATCGGCGCCGCACTCGAACTGATTGATCAGTTTATGCAGGAAGGCAAGAGTGCGGATAAATGCATGGAGAACCTTATCCATTATTTCCGCGATCTTCTGATGATCCGTCTCGTTCCGGATTCGTCCGTGCTGACTGAACGTGTTTTCGATGTCGCCAGACTGGAGCAGGTTGCGTCCCGTTTCGGGACCGATCAGCTTATCGCGATCATCGAAGTGCTGAATCAGTACCAGAGCGAGATGAAGTACTCCGTGCAGCCGCAGACGATCCTGGAGGTCGCGGTCATGAAAGCATGCGGAGCCATCACTTCGGGAGGCGGGGGCCGTCCGGCGGAAGCCGCCCCGGTTTCCCGCTCGGCTGCAGAGTCCGAACCCGAAGCTCTGTCCCAGCTCACCCGCAGAATCCAGCAGCTGGAAGAGCAGCTTGCCAAGCTGATGCAAGGGGGAGTCCCCGCTGCGGGGGCGCAGCAGCCGGCACGGTCTCCGGTAGCGCCGCGTTCGTCTAATGCCGCGGTGCGCAAGGCATCGGTCCGGCTGGACGATTTCACGGGCGCGGTCGAGAGCCATCACACGCGTGCCTTGCTCGGCAAGTGGACGCAGATTTTGGCCATGGTTAAGGAACGGAAAATCACCGTTCATGCCTGGCTGGTGGACGGAGAGCCCGTCGCTATTCACGGAGACACGGTGCTGGTGGCTTTCAAAAGCGCCATGCACCGTGACACGACGGAGAAGCCGGTCAACAAGCAGTTGATTGAGCAGGTGATTTCCGAAGCGCTCGGAGAAACGCTTAAGCTGGCTACCGTCATGCAGAAAGAATGGAAGGAAGCCCGCGAAGGCGCTTCCGAGCCGGCCAGGGAAGAAATGACGCTGCAAGCCGAAGACTCGGAACCGGACAAGGAACCGTGGGTGGACGAAGCGATCAAGCTGTTTGGCGAAGATCTGGTGAGCATTAAAGATGAATAAGGTCAGCCCCATTAAGAAGAAGGAGTTGGGAATATGAATAACATGAACCAAATGATGAAACAAGTGAAGAAAATGCAGGAACAGATGCTGAAAGTTCAAGAGGAACTCGGCAGCAAAACAGTTGAAGGAACGGCCGGTGGCGGCGTCGTTACGGTCACTGCGAACGGGCATAAGAAAGTGACGGCAATCGCGATTAAGCCGGAAGCTGTCGATCCGGACGATGTCGAAATGCTGCAGGATCTTGTTCTGACAGCCGTGAACGATGCGCTTAACAAAGCGGAAGAAGTGGCCGGCAAAGACATGGGTAAATTTACGGGCGGAATGAATATTCCCGGACTGTTTTAAGATAGAGGGCTTCGTAAGAAGCCTTTTTTCCATCTTTATTCACAAAAAGGAGAAACCCCGCGTTGCATTATCCAGAACCGATTTCCAAATTAATCGACGCATTTACACGCTTGCCCGGCGTCGGCCCCAAAACAGCCGGACGTCTGGCTTTTCACGTTCTCCGCATGAAGGAAGAAGACGTGCTTGATTTTGCCAAGGCGCTCGTGAACGTCAAGCGCAATCTTCATTACTGCTCCGTCTGCTGCAATATTACGGATATCGATCCGTGCCGCATCTGTCAGGACAAAAGCCGCGACGGGTCCGTTATTTGCGTGGTTCAAGAGCCGAAAGATCTGGTTGCGATGGAGCGGACGAGAGAATTCGACGGGTATTATCACGTGCTGCACGGAGCCATTTCTCCCATGGAGGGCATTGGACCGGATCAGATTCACATTGCCGAACTGCTGAAACGTCTCGGAGACGAGCAGGTCAAAGAGATGATTCTGGCAACCAATCCAAACATTGAAGGCGAAGCAACGGCCATGTATCTTTCCAGGCTCGTTAAAGGCTTCGGCCTTAAGGTTACCCGTATCGCGCACGGTCTGCCGGTAGGCGGAGATTTAGAGTATGCGGACGAGGTGACGCTCACCAAGGCACTTGAAGGACGCAGGGAGATCTAGATAGGCTTTCTCCACTGTCTGCAATGCATACTTGATTTGCCGTAAAACAAATATCTCTTGGCCGTCCTTCTTATGAGGGCGGTTTTTTTGTTGTCGGACAGGTTCTAAACCGATCCTTTTTCTCCATAAATATTAAAGATGACAGGCTCATGGCGAATATGAGTACAGGGGGAAAAGGCATGAAGGAACTGAGGAAGGGTGCTTTTCTGTTTCAACGTGGGACGAAAAAGACAGAGGAACAGGACAAGCAGGAGCTGCTGGCCGAGATCAGATTGGCTCATTCGCAGTGGAAAACGGCGCAGCACCATTTTGAACACGCACTGGAAAAAGACGAGATCGATTATGCCATCTATGCGGTAGAAGCGGCGGAAAAACGCTACGAAATGCTGCTCAGGCAGGCTAAAAGACAAAACGTGACGTCCGCTTATCATATTACTGTGGAGGTGCGGGGATGAAAACGGCCGTATGGGGAATGCTTGCTCTGTCGGCCGGAGTCCTGCTGTTTATGCTGGTTCGCCAACCGGGCGCCCGCAGGATCTTTTCGAGTATCGGTGTGCATGTTGTAGTAGCCGCGTTTCTGCTTTACGGTGTACAACTGCTAAGCGGATATACCGGGCTTGAATTGCCGATTAACATCTACACAGTTGGAACCGTGTCTGTTCTAGGCGTACCCGGATTAATGCTTCTGACCGCTCTTAAAGTCGTTCTGGTGTAAGCTGCCGAGGCATATATTTCACCTGGTTAAAATTGTATGTTTGAAAATTGTTGACTTCGTAATTATGCCGTGGTATCTTATTTAAGTCGCCGCTGAAACACGGTGCCGACAAC
>NZ_FNVF01000023.1 GCF_900107975.1 Paenibacillus sp. UNC499MF | reverse complement strand
GACGGAGCCACAGGTGCGACTGGGCCGACAGGAGCAACGGGTGCAACCGGTGCCGATGGAGCCCCAGGAGTCGCAGGAGCTGACGGTGTGGCAGGAACCGGCCTCGCTTCGTTCGCAAGCCGGAGAAATACGGGAGGAACAACGGTCGCCGCAGGCGGATTGGTTCCGTTCAACACGGCAGGCGTCCAGTACGGTACGGCCATTACGTTCAGTCCGGCTGCGCCGACGACAACTTTTCTGATCAACGAACCGGGGTATTACCGGGTAAGCTTTGACATCTACACGGGTACCCTGAGCTTGCTGTCTTCGGTGGCCGCAAACTTCAGCGGTACGGCGGTGCCGCAGCCTAGCACCTCGGTATTTTCACTGGCTTTGGCAGGAGGCGTACTCAGCGGCAATCTGCTCTTCCAGGCGGTAACGGCGGGAAGTCTTACGGTATCCGTGTCAGGGTTGACGTTGACGCTCAGCGGCACGGGCACTAACGCTCAGATCACGATAGAAAAACTGGATTAACCCGCGTTCGCAATGTTTTCCGGGCTCTCTGTCTTGCGGCAGAGGGCTTTTTTTCACCACAAAAAACCTCCGAAAGAGAATGGGCTTTCAGCCTCTTCTCCTGCGGAGATTTTTATCCGGACGATTTCTTACTTGTATTCTCCAATCAAATAGTTGTAAAAAGGCTCGTCTACCCAGAACCGGTAGGACTCGATCTTGGTGGCGGGGCTGATTTTACGGATGCCCTCCGCTATTGCCGCAGACTTGTCGGTAAGGGAAAAAGTTTGCGCATAATAGTGGCCTTTAGCGATTTTGTTGTTGGCGATGACTTTATAATCCGGCAGCTCGGTCCGGGAATAATAAAGCGGCTGCCACCAGGAATGGGCCAGAAGGCCACTCTGGTCTTCGCTGTTCTTCTTGGCGTACTTCAGGACGATCTCCTGAAACCGGTCTTTTTGCCCGACTGTCGCGAATTCGAATGAAAGGTCGTATTCCTTGGCATAAGCAATGTAGTTTCCGTTCTCGATCTGCACCACTTTGTAATCGTCGGTTTGAACCGGCTCGCCCCATTCTTTCAAGTAAATAAAAGCGGAGGTTTTCGGCTCCAGCTGGACGCGGGCATCGATATTTTCGCTCCGGAGCAGTCCGATCAACTGAAGGGCGTGATCTATTTCGCTGTGTCCGTATGTAAGGGAACGCGCGCTGTCAAAGTGAGGCGTATACCGGTCGTCTTTTACGTTGTAGCCCGTAATCAGATCGGCTTGCAGCGCTTTGTCCACGATACTTTGCAGCTCGGGCTCCTGGATCAGGTTCTGGACATTCCAGGCGTCGCGTACCTTGCGGAGTATGTCGGGATCGGACACCCGGCCCAGCTCATGCTTGTACAGGCCCTGCAATTCAAGCACGCGTCCGAGCAAAATTTCGGCGTAAGAGGCGGAAGCAGGCTCGTTACGCTGAAAAGCGCCGTGCAGTGCGGCGGGCAGAAGCTCCGTATCCGCGGCTGCGGCAAGCTCCTGGGCGGCCTGCGGCGTCAGCTGCGGGATTTCATCGTCCGCATGAAGCTTGGCGAGCGAACGCGCCGCTTTTTCGGCGGGATAAGTATAGGCGAGCTCTTTTAAACCGGCTGCTTTCACGGCAATGTACACGGCAGTGCTCTGGGTGAGGGGCTGATCGCCATCGAGCCGGTCTTGGGTGAGGATTCCTTTTTCGTACAACGCCAGAGCGGACTTGTAATAAGGACTGCTTTCCTCAAGATCCTGAAAAGGATTCGGTTTGCCTGACGGCTCCAGTTTAAGAACTGCGGCCAGAGCTTTAACGAAATCGCCCTTTGTCGGTGCGGAGGGCAGCGTATAGCCGAACCGGTCTTTCAAAAACTGCCGGTATTCCCCGGACAAAAGAGTGGTTTGTTCTGCCGTCAGCGGAGCGGCTGCCGACGCAGCATGGGTTCCCTGCCCGTAAGCCGGACCGGACCACAAGGTCAGAAGCAGAGCGCCGGCGGCAAGGGCAGAGCCGAACCGGGCGGCGTTAAGCCGTATAGATGCGTTCATAGAATGAACCCCTTTCTTAAACTTATTTATTCCAATCAGAAAAGTAGGAATTTATCAGGATGGTATCACCCTTTAAATAAGCTGTCAATACAAGGTATGAACTTTGCCCGCTCCCGGCTTGACTTCGCCGTTTTCATTCGGGTAAGCTAAATTTATTAACGGCAGTCAAAAGTGAGGCGGTAATAACGTGAGCGAAGTAAAATCCGGATTGTTATACTCCAAAGAACACGAATGGGTCGAAGTGCTTTCCGATACGAAAATCCGTGTAGGCATGACCCCTTTTGCACAAGAGCAGCTTGGCGACATTGTATTCGTCGAACTGCCGAAAACGGGCGCTTCGGTCAAAGCCGACGATATGCTGGGCAGTGTGGAATCGGTCAAAACGGTCTCCGACCTGATTAGCCCCGTTATCGGAACGGTTGCCCAAATCAACGGCACTCTGGAAGAATCACCGGAGCTGGTGAATACGGACCCGTACGGCGCAGGCTGGGTCGCCGAAATCGACATTTCCGGCAAAGAAGCCCTGGAAGGGCTTATGACCGCCGATCAGTATCAGGCTTATATCGTTTCGGGGCAGTAATCGCTTGCCGCTCCGGACTGGAGCACCCTGCGGGAAATTCCCGGCAGGGTGCTTTTTTGCGGGACGAGTAAATCCGCCCGTAACAAAAAGACGTTCCGGTTCAACTCGAACCGGAACGTGTTTTTGCCGCTGCACGAGGTATTTTGCCGGGGCTCGCCTGACGCGGTTAATGAAACTAGTGTTTCCCCGTTATTTAATCCGGCCTGGCGGTATATCCAAAAGCACTTCTGTAATTTTTCCTTTCCTCGGTAAAATCCCACCATTGCTTGTCGCTGCCAGGATTATTAGCATAAAATACAATAAATCTAAATTGATCCTCTACACAGGGATCTATCCTCTCCCTATATAACTCTTCCAATTTTTCGAATAAACGTGCACCATCTTTTTCTTTCAGCTCCTGCAATTCATAGTAACCCAGTTTAATTAAATCTTTTGCAAATGCCGGTCCAATTGAAGGAACACTTTGAAATTCGGACGCTGCCTTTAATTCTTTAGCTCTTAATTCCGATACCTCCATGATTAAACAAAGATCACTCACGGATATTTTGTGAATATCACTTAAGAGTATTTTGTTTTTTCGGAGTCCCTGCCGTTCTTGAACGGTTAATTCTAACTTTGGAGTTTTATTTAATCTCATGTTTGCTCCTTATAGAATTTATATTTTTGATGGAGGCTTTGATGGAGGCAGCCGCCCGATTTAATGGGTGAGAAAGCTGAAGAGAACAGCCAGTCTGCCCGTTCTCAACCTGATCAAATAGTATCACAAAACCGGTTAAGCTGAGGAACAAATTGTATCCGCATTGATGCCGTCAGCTTAACAATAAAAAGCAGCTGCCACTGGCAAGCTGCTCCTTATTTTGTCTACATTCGTTCTCTGTCAGTGGCACCTATGTTAATGATTGCTTTTCCTAAATGGCTCCGCTTGTCGTCCATCGTTTACGTAACTGTTCTCCCTCAATAATGATGTGTTTCCCAAGGATCCATACGCCGTCCCGGCCTTAACGCCGCTTGGAAGCGATCGTCTTCTCGATGGCCCTTTTCATCGTGTGTCCGGCGCGCGTCCACGTCCACCGGCTCATATCCCTGCGCCCCCGGAGTCCCTTCTGCCTGCACAGCCCCGGATGCTCGTAAGCGCGTCTCATCTGTTTTTTCAGCGAACCGAGATCCGGCTCCGCCCACAGTTGTCCCTTCTGCGCAAACAAATAGCGGAAAGAGCGGGAGATCGCTTTCTTCATACCGGATGCGGGCGGTTTCAGCTTATACGGGACGAGAAAAGAATTGGCCTTTGTCACAAAGTCCATGTGACCGCCCCAGCCTGTCGCGATGACCGGAGTTCCGCTGGCCAGCGATTCCAGGAACGGCAGGCCGACGCCTTCGCCGCGCGTGGGAAGCACGAACGCATCGCCCGCGGTATAAATTCCCCGCACCGTACGGGGACTGGCAGGTCCGGTCAGAAGATGAAGGGGGGCCGTCTTGTGCCGGATTCCCAGCCTTCTTTTGTAAGAGGCAATGCGGCCGCGAATCCATGCGCCCGATTCTTTGGCGCTGAATCCGCTTGTTTTGATCAGCAGCGCCGCGCGGTCCCGGGCGGAAAATTCCTCCCAGAAAGCCCTAAGCAGGGTTTCGGGGTTTTTGCGGTGCTGGAAAGTGAAGACGGAGACGAACAGGAAGCCGCCCTTTTTTTTCACGGCGAGCTTCTTATTTCGGGGGTGAAACACGCGTGAATTCACACCATGCGGAACGATGTATACGGGGACGCGGACCCCGCTTCTTCTCATGGCGGTCCGGTTCTGCACGGAAGGCACGCAAACGGCATCGAACCGGTTGATGTTCGGGAGCCAGTTCCGGGGAATTTTCGTCGTTTCCCAGACCGCGTTCAAGATGAGATAATCGTACTTTTTTCTCGCTTGGGCGATGTTCAGGGTATGCGGCAGGCGATGGTAAATCAGCACCTTCGGCTTTTTGAGGACCAGAGGCCTGCGCGACAAGGCCAGCATGAGCCTTTTGGATGGAGTGGAGAGGCCCGAACGCCTGCGCGCGGGGGTTACTTTGACGTTGACGCCCAACCGGTGCAGCGCAAGCACATATTCACGGCCGGCGGTTCCGATTCCGTTGTCGCCCAGTACGGGCCCGTTCCATATGACTTGATAATGACTCACCGTTATCCATCCTTTTTCGCAATATAGGCAAAACTTATCTTCATCCGTTCTTACTCTTCATAAGGAGACATAAGCTTCGTAGCCACAACTGGAAAGCATTCCTTTCAGTTTACGGAGGCTCTTCAGGGTTTGAAACGGATAAGCAACTATTTTGGTCTATCACCCGGAGGACTGGAGTCCCGGAGTCCCGGAGTCCCGTGAACGGAAAGGACGGAATAAGCGGATGGGAGAAAAGCCGCAGCCGCACTTCTATGAAAACAGGCGAACAAAGGCTATTTCCCGATCTTTGTAAAAATAGGGTCGGCTGCATACTGCCGCTGGAACAGATGCCTTTTCCATCCGGTGTCCGCTCTCATATATATAAAGGAGCGGTCTATGAAAGAAAATCTATCCGGATCCGAAAGGTGGCCGATAGCATGGCGGTTCCCGCGAGGTTTAACAAGTGGTCCAAATATAAGTTTATGAGAAAAGCCGCCGGGCTTGCCCCCCATCTGCCGGCAACAAGCCCGCTGTCGGTAAGCTCTTTCCGTGAAATGGCGGAGCGGTACGGAAAGGTCGTTGTGAAACCCGTTGGCGGGATGCAGGGGCAGGGCATTTTTCATGTGTCGTGCCTGCCGGACGGCCTGTACGAAGTGCAGCATGAAAACCGCAAGATCAAGCTGGCGGGCAGGAGGAAGACTTACGCTTTTCTGAGTAAGAAAATCGGCTCCCAAAGCTATATCGTCCAGCAGAGTATCGAACGCGCGACAGTCGGGGAGAGGGCTTTCGATCTGCGCATTATCGTTCAGCGGAAAAAAAATTCAAGCCGCTGGATCGTCACCGGGCGGGTGGCGAAAGTCGTGGGCAGCGGCTATTTCGTCTCCAACACATCCAGGAAGGGCAAGCTCCTGCTTCTGGACGAGGCGCTCGGCCGATCCTCGCTTCACAGGCTGTCCCGGAGAGTTCTTCAGGAACGGATCGATGGGGTCGCCCTTGCGTGCGCGAAGACACTGACGGAACATTTTCCGAAGCAGGTCATCTACGGCATTGATATCGGGCTGGACAGGCGCGGGAATGTGTGGATTTTCGAAGGCAATTTGTACCCGGCCATGTCTCATTTCGTGAAACTCAAAGACAAGACGATGTACCGCCGCATCAAGGCTTACGGCGAAGGCCAGTAAAGAACGAGGAAAGGGGACGCGCGGCATGTTCAGAACGATGATGAAGTCCAAACTCCACCGGGCCACTGTTACGGAGGCCAATCTGAATTATGTAGGAAGCATCACGATCGACGAAGACCTGATGGAGCTTGCCGACCTTCTGCCTAACGAAAAGGTGCAAATCGTGAATCTCAACAACGGATCGCGGATGGAGACTTACACGATAACGGGTCCCAGGGGATCGGGATGCGTCTGTCTGAACGGGGCGGCGGCAAGGCTTGTACAGCCGGGAGATGTCGTCATCATTATTTCCTACGCTTTAATGAGTGAGGAAACGGCGGCGGACTATGTCCCCAAAGTAGTTATTTTGGAAGAAGGAAACAAAGTTGCCGAAGATCGTTACGAGGAGAAGCACTCCACCGTGCTGGATCCTTCCTGACGGCTCCTTTCCTTCCGGTACAGCGGTAAAAGACCCCGAAGACCCTCCCGGTGCAGCCTCCGGAAGGGTCTTCGGGCTGTCGTTATAATCCTGCGGAGCGCTGAAGGCGCTGGGCGATTTTCATGAAATCTTCCATGGAGATGCCGGGCGCAAATTCTTCGGGAACTTCCTCGAAATCGGGAACGGGCCCCGTATGCTCGGGTATCCCCTCGATGACTTCAAGAGGCTGCCCGTCTTCGGGATGCTCGCCTTTCCATATGTAGCGGATGTCCTGGTAGTCCGTATCGCTGAAAGTGTACAGCTTCCGGTGAATGCCCTGCGCTTCGAACTTGCGTGTCGTTTCAAAAGCGCTGTTGCTGAGATTGGGCACAGGGAGCATTTTGGTGACGTCCACGCCCGTGGCCACCTCGAGAGCCTTGGCATAAGCGACAATGTGCACGCCTCCCCGGACGAGCAGATAGCCGATCATTTCCCGGGCGACGGGATGGCTCGTCATTTCGTACACGCGCATTTTGTGCGTCCGTGCTCCGCACTCCAGGAAGAAATTATGCAGCAGGTCGAGAATAAGATTGCCGCTGGTAAACACATAATCCCCGTTCCAGGGCTTGCCCATGGAATCGACGGGCATGGAATTCTGGGCGGCGAAAATAAAATGCTGGGTATTCCGTTTGTCGACGGCGTCCCGCATGGGGGTAATATCGGGGTCGCCCGGAAAGGTCGATCCCGTCAGCATCAGATTGATCGTATTGGCGACAAGCTCGACATGGCCGAATTCTTCCGCGGTAATGCTCGCCACAAGATCGTAAAAGGGCTTCAGTTTCTTTTTGTTGCGGAAATTAAAAGACTGGTACATATAATTGTTCAGCGTGGACATTTCGCCGAAACGTCCCCCGAGAAGTTCCTGGACGGCGGCAGCGGCATTGGCATCGGGCTTATCCGGCTTCGGCAGTTCGATGGCCAGACGGTTAAAGCGTTTAATCAAGACAGTTTCCTCCAAACCGCGTGATGTAGGTAACGTTACGGTTAGACATATGTGGCACGGCTTGGCAAATATGCTCCGCAACCGGGCGGGTTTTGACACCTTCTCAAAAGGGGTGGACGTGGACCCGTCTCTCTTATCACCGCATCGGTTCAATGAATTTAACCAGTAAATTACCAGGTTTCCGTTTAGGAATCTCTCAACCGGGTAAGTAATAGGCGTAGGCGACGGTTAAACAAGACTTTCCAGAAAGCCTGCAAATTTACCGTTTGAGGAGTGGATCATCATGGCTGACAAAATGTCTCGAGAAGAAGCAGGACGCAAAGGCGGAGAAGAAACCGCACGCACGCACGACAAAGATTTCTACCAGGAAATCGGCCGTAAAGGCGGCGAATCCCGCGGAAACGACAGCGGCAGTAATGACGGCAAGATGAGCCGCGAGGAAGCGGGAAGAAAAGGCGGCCGCAGTTAAGACGATGAATAGGATCTCGACATATAAAAAGACTTGCAGCCCCGGGCTGTAAGTCTTTTTGCCGTGCGGATGAAAACGGCCGCAGAGGATTGTTCACGGAATCGTTACAAATAGGGCCCAAGTGAGCTATCCCTCTTTTGCGGGCTTCCCGGTATAATAGGTTGGGTTAGCGGGAAAAGATGAAAGCAGCCGCAAGGCATAAGGCTATGTGATTTAGGGGGATTGAACATATATGAAGATGCATAAACGGGAGTATACCGCCGGTTCTTCCGGCTTTAAATTCATGGGGCGCAGAGGGATCGGCACGGCCATTGTTCTGCTGGCGCTGACGGCGGCGCTTGCCGGCTGCGGTTCGGGAGGCGGCGGACATGAAGGGCACGGCGGTCAAGGCGTGGGCCAAGGGACAATCGACACGCTGAATCCGATCGAGGCTAAAGTAAAACTGCCGGCTGAACCGGTCAAAAAGGGGACGGAAGCGTCGGTTGAAGTGACCGTCACACAGGATGGCAAACCCGTGGACGATGCGGACGAGGTTCTTTTCGAAGTATGGAAAGAAGGAGCCGCGGACGACAAGCATGAGAAAATCAAAGGAATTCACGGCAAAGACGGCTTGTATACGCTAAAAAAGAAATTTGACGAGCCGGGAACATATTTGATTATTTCCCACGTCACGGCAAGAACGATGCACACGATGCCGCAGGTGAAGCTTCAGGTGGAATAGGCCGAAGCCGGGTGTCTTTATCAACCCGGTGTGACGCCGGGCGCCGCGTGCCGGAACTTCGCACGGTGCGGACAGCATGGGCGGGCAGGTCCGGATGGAGATCATCCGGGTTTTTTTTTGCAGGCGGGAAGAAAAGGCGGCGTTGCCGTGTTTGGCGGGCCGCGCTATACTCAAGTCAGACAAACCGTACAGGCTGAGGAGGATGAGCACGTCATGACATTCAAATGGGACGGTCATACGCATACGAAGTTTTGCTATCACGGAAATTCCGCCGAGGAACCGGCGTATTTGGACCGGGCGGTGGAGCTCGGCTTTGAACGTTATACGATCAGCGAGCACCCGCCGCTGCCGGACAAATGGTTGGACGACCCGAAGCTTATGGCGGAGATGGCTATGCCGATGGAAGAACTGCCGGACTATTTGGCATACGCCGAAGAGATGAAGGCGAGATATGCCGGCAGAATCGAAGTAACCGTGGGCCTCGAAATGGATTACCTGTACGGCAGGGAAGACTTCTCCGACGCGCTGCTGGAGCAGTACGGAAGCCGGCTTGAAGACGTTGTCGTATCCGTCCATTTCCTTCCCGGCTTGGGCGGCATGCGCTGCATCGACTATTCCGCGGACGATTTCCGCGAAGGCTTGCTCGCGCACTACGGGAGTATGGACGCCGCAGCGGAGGAGTATTACAACCACGTCGAGAAGGCGATCGAGTGGGCGGCCAAGCTGCCCATGCGCAAGCGTCTCGGCCATGTGCAGCTTATCGAGAAGTTCCGCCAGGCGCTCCCGCCGATCAGCCCGGAACTGATCGAGCGCAGGCTGAACGCGCTGCTGCCTAAGCTCCAGGAGGCCGGCGTCGGCATCGACGTGAACGTCGCCGGTCTGCGGGTGCCGACCTGCGGGCAGACCTATGTGCCGCAGTGGTTCCTTGCCGCCTGCGCAAGCCGGGGCATTCCGCTCGTTTACGGCTCCGACACGCATAAGCCGGAGCACGTGGGCGCGGACTGGGCCTGGTTCGAGGCCGCTTTCGGCGCGAGCCGCGCGGAAAGCTGAGAGAAGCGGGCTTGTGAATCGCGCACGGAGCGGGGGCCCCGAAGCCCGCTTAAAGCTTGAGGCCGTAAGGGGAGTTCGTCCTTACGGCCTCGAATCCCCGCGGAAAGTCGCCGGAGATAACAAAGCACCGCCACGGGAGCGGCCGCATAAGCGGACCGTTTCCGGAGGCGGTGCTTTTCTGCAGGCGGCTTCCCGCGCGCGGCTTCCCGCGCGCGGCAGGCCGCGGAGTGGACTCCTCTCTCCGCAGCCGCGGCCGTCCCGCTTGTTCTACATCAGAAGAACAAGGGTCAGCAGATCGAACAGAGCCAGCGTCAGGATCGCGTCGTTGGCTCCGGAGCCGGGATACCCCGGAGGGTGCCCGGGTAATCCCGGGTATCCAGGAAAAGGAGGCCTCGGGGGGTAGAAGTAGCTTCTTTCTTCGGTTTGCTCCGGCGTCTGGCCGCTCGGCCGGGTCTTTCCGTATCCGTTGACATGGCCGGAGATATACCCCTGCCCGTATTCCGGGTAAGGCGCGTAACCTTGCCCAGGGCTTTGGCCTTGGCCTTGGACGCCGGACACTTTAAGCCGGACATAGTTCGGGTCCACTCCGATGATCACTCCGTCATAAGTGCGGCCCGATTTGGTCTGCACCCGGACGTGGCGGTTCATATACGATTTGCACAAACAATAAAAATCCTCTTTATACATAGCGAGCATCCCTCCGTTTTCCGTACTCTTCCCTCCAGCATATGTGCGGACGCCCTTCCGGGCGTGGGCATCCGGCTGTTTTTGGGCACTGCCTCTCCCGGGAGCGGAAAGGATCCGGAAAGCACTTTTCCCATACAATAGAGCAGGAAAGCTAAGGAGAGGGTGAAGAGCGGCTTATGGCAGTTATTAAGACCACTTCCGAACAGACCAGACTGCTCGCCCGTTTAATGCGCGCGGAAGCCGAAGGAGAGGGTGAACTGGGCATGCTTATGGTCGGCAATGTGGGGGTTAACCGCGTTCTCGCCAACTGCCTGGACTTCAAAAACATCCGCAATCTGCAGCAGATGGTCTATCAAAAACCCGGAGGGTTTGAAGCCACCGTCAAAAGCTATTTTTACCAAAGGGCCAGGGACAGGGATATCCGGCTGGCACAGCGGGCCGTCAACGGGGAACGCACTCATCCAGCGAGCAATTCCTTGTGGTTTTTCCGTCCCCAGGGCGGCTGCCCGGCAACCTGGTATGACCAGCAGAATTCGGGCCGTTTTAAGAATCACTGTTTTTTCTCGCCGACGAGCGAAGATTGCCCGGCCGTATACAAATTTTAGCGGCATCGTTTTCATAAAGGAGGGAAGCGCCAAGTGGGCATCCTTCCTTTTTTGCTTGACAAGAAGATGGTCAGCCCCTAAAGTAGATAAAAATTTGTAGGGGGCGCCGAGATGAGAATATGCCTGGCCGACGAAGAAATCAGCCTGGAATTATTGGAGCTTAAACATGCGGAAGCCTTGTTCCGCCTGACGGACGAGAACCGGGAGCAGCTGGGACAGTGGCTGTTCTGGGCGAACGATACGAAAGTAGCCGGAGATTCCGCCGCCTTTATCCGGTCTACGCTGCAGGCGTTCGCGGAAGGCAAAACGCTGGCCGCCGCCATCATGGTCCGGGGAGAACTGGCCGGAGTGATCGATTATCATGCGATCGTTCCCGCTCACGGAAGGGCCGAAATCGGGTATTGGCTCGGGCAGGCCCATCAGGGACAGGGAATTATGACCCGCGCGTGCCGGGCGTTCATCGGTTACGGGTGGTCCGGAATGAACCTCAACCGCATCGTCATTATGGCGGATGTCGAGAACGCGGCAAGCCGGGCTATTCCGGAGCGGCTCGGGTTTACTCTCGAAGGTGTGATGAGGGAATGGGAGATAAAAGAAAGCGGGAAGCGCGATATGGCTCTTTATTCCATCCTACGGAGTGAGTGGGCAGAAGATTGAATTTTTTGGATAAAAAGAAGAATCCCGCCCGTTCCCGTGCTAAAATAAGAGTCGACCGGCGTTATTGCGCCTGAAAATAAGAACGGATCAGGAGGAGATTGTATGCTATTGGAAGTGATCGCAACGACAGTCGGCGACGCAATTGCGGCCGAGAAAGCCGGAGCGGACAGGCTGGAACTGGTGACCGGCATGAAGGAGGGCGGGCTGACCCCGAGCGCGGGCCTTATCGAGGGCACGGTGCGGAACGTCAAAATTCCTTCCGCCGTCATGGTGCGGCCTCACAGCAAATCGTTTGTTTACGATGAGGACGATGTGCGCGCGATGCGCAGGGATATCCGTCTTATCCGTGAAGCCGGGGCCGCCGGTATCGTGATCGGCACGCTTACGCCGCAGAACGAGGTCGACGTTCAGGTGCTCGAAGCGCTGCTGGAGGAAGCCGGCGGGATGGAAGTGGTCTTCCACCGGGCGTTCGACGCCGTGCCGGATCAGATTGCGGCCTTCCGGCTGCTCTCCGGTTACAAGCAGATTACCCGCATCCTGACATCGGGCGGTAAACCGAGCGCGCTGGATGCCGTGGACCGGATGAAAGAACTGGTGGAGCTGAGCCGCGATTCTCACATCACGATCTTGGCAGGCAGCGGACTTAATGCGGAATCCCTCGAATCTTTCGTAAAAGATACAGGCGTGACGGAAGTCCACTTCGGCGGTGCCGTCCGCGGACCTAAAGGCGTGGAAGACGATATCGCCGCCGATAAAATCCGGGAGATTCGCGATATACTGGCGCGTTGTTAGCAGACAGGCTCTGTTAGACGGGAAAGATGCGGAAAAGACGGGGACCGATTATTTAAAATAACCGTCTGCCACCCGGCAGCGGAGCCGCTCCGCTTTTCTGCGGTTTCGAAACGGTTTTACGGGCAGGCCGGTTTTCCTTCACGGGAGAAGCCGGTCTGTTTGCCGGCCCGGCTGCCGGTCCTCAGGGGATCGAGTGGGGTTCCGAAGCTTAACAGTCTATCGTGCCTTGCGCATGCTGAGCCTAAGGTTCAGTCGTGCCATGCCGCTTCCGGACCGGGCCTTGCCTGGCCGGACATGAAATATTTTGAGCCCCGCGCGAAGAAGGCGGGTTTCTGTTAACCCGCCCGCCATACGTGCAGGCAAAAAAGGCTGTCCCACTTTAAGTGAGGCAGCCTTTTTTGCATATTCGATCATGGGGGTACGAACTCGGGTTAAGCCGGACAGCTGTTGCAGGAAGACCGAATCGTCGTCTTTATCCCGCTTTTCCTATTACGGCTGGATGTTTGTGTAAGCCGTAAGCAGACTGACCGTAAGGAGCAGCGCGCCAAAGGCGTACTTGTACATTCTTGTCGGCACAGTGGACATGGAAGACTCTCCTCCTCTTATTTATTCCTCTTCATTATACAATAAACAGAATGCTTCAGTTGTAAACATTCTGTAATGGTTTCTTTCACAAATGATCTTTATTTCATTTTTTTAAGGTCGGTCAAGGAATAAAACGTTCCGCGCCAGTAGACACCGCCCTGCTTGAGCGCCAGTCCTACGGACCGGACAAGCACGTAGACGAGCAGAGTCGCACTCGCCGGAATCGCGAGGATATCGAGGCCCGGTGAACCTGCCATCATCCGGATCTGCCTCCGGTAAAGAGCCGCCATGATCAGTACGCTGGCCAGATGTACGAGACTGCGCCAGTCGCCGTAGAGCAGCATGCCGAGCCAGGGAAACGTAAACAGCAGGAGCTGGCCGGCTCCTGCGGCGGCGGCCAAAGAAACCTTGTAGCCGAAACCGGAGAACAAGTTTTTCTCCAGTCCCCGGATTGCCGCTCTCATGCTCGGATACCATTCGACCTGCAGCCTGCTGCGCCCCGATGCCAGCCGCTGGCGGAGGCCGGCCAGCTTCACCCGCGCGCCGAGCTGGAGATCGTCGTCCGGCCGGAGGGCGATCGCTTCGTGTGTCCCGATCGCTTCATAGGCCCGCCGGTGAATGAGATTGAACGCTCCGATGCCCATGCCGCCCCTATGATTTCCGTCCAGATTCGCGCGCCACGGGCGGATGAACAGGCTCAGCGAGAACAGGAAGTGGCGGATGAAGCTGCGCAGCCAGAAGGTGGGCGCCGTCATGCGGGGCGTAAGCGTCAGATGGTCCGCATGCTCGCTCAGCGCAAAGCCTACCGCTTCCCGGACCGTATCCGGGTGAAAGCGGATGTCGGCGTCCGTAAAGAGCAGCCACTGACCGCGGGCCTGACGGTAGCCCTGGTACAGGGCGTGGTTTTTGCCGAGCCATCCGCCCGGCAGACGGGTCACGTGGATCACCCGCATGGGAATGCGGACATCCCCGCGCTCTTCGGACCAGCGTTTGAGCTCGTCCAGCGTGCGTCCGGTCCCGTCCTCCGAGCGGTCGTTCACGACGACCAGCTCCAGCCGGGGATACGTTTGCGCAAGCAGATGCCGCACGGTATCGCGGATCGTCGTTTCTTCCTCTTTGGCCGCGATAATAACCGAGACGAGAGGAGGGGGTTCCGGGAGCGGACCGGAAGGGGGCAGTTCGCGGAACAGCTTTGCGCTCCGCAGGTGATCCGCCAGCATGGCCAGCCAGTAGAGCAGAATAACCAGAGCGAATATTCCGGCTATGGACATGAGCAGCCTCCTTGTGGAACAATAATAGGGAACTAGGGATAAAAGAGCGGCCGGAGCTTGCGGCGGAAATTCAGGTGATAGGCTGTCCGCACATCCGGCCTTGTATAAAAAAGGCTCTTCCTTTTTTGGTTGACCACCGTCATGAGACGCCGCGCAGCGCTTGCCGGGAGCTTCGCGCGGTGAGGAATAAAAGTTCAGAAACCAGCCCGTGACATGCAGGAAGCGCAGCAGGAAAACAATTTGCCTTTCTGACTGTTTTTTTCTGGCAGGTAGTCGTAACCCGTAACAGGTAGTTCGCTGTATCAAAAGATATCGGCGCATACGCTACCGTGTAATTGCAGAGTACATGATAACGGCAGGCCATGGCACCACATAACGGAGTGCTTTTACAGTGCCCTTGCCGATGTGTTCTTACAGTACTCCCGACGATACGTCACGACCGTGACACATACAGCTGTTCCTGACAATTTGCCCAAACAACGTAACCTGAGAAAGGAGGCCCTCGCATGGATAATTTCCGGAACGACGCGGAAGCCGCAAGCCTCGCCAAACCATCGGCCTCCAAAGCCTCCAAAGCCTCCAAAGACGGCTACTGGAAAAAAGTATCCGGAAGACAGCTTCCCGCCTTCTTCTCGGAAATCCGGGAAGAAGCGGGCGCGGGGCTTCCGTGCGTGTTCGTATGCATTGGCACCGACCGCTCGACGGGAGACGCCCTCGGCCCGCTCGTCGGTTCCATGCTGGACGAAGCCGGCTACAGCGTCATCGGCACCCTGGAGCATCCCTGCGATGCGAGCAATCTCGTGCAGCGCCTGGCGGAGATCCCGGCGGGAGCCGCGGTCATCGGCATCGACGCGTGTCTGGGACAGCCGTCTTCCGTCGGGCTGTACCAGGTGTCGAACCGGCCGATTTTTCCGGGCAAGTCGCTCGGCAAGAACCTTCCGCTCGTCGGCGACTACACCGTCGCCGCCATCGTGAACGCCGACGGCCCCCGGCAGTACGCCGTGCTTCAGACGACCTCGCTGAACCGGGTCATGGGCATGGCCCGGGAAATCGCCGGCGCCGTCCAAGCGGCGTTCCCGCCGCCGATCCGGGCCTAAGCCTGCCGCAGGCGCGCTCCGGGCGCTTCCGGCGGATGATAGACCCCGCCGCCGCGCACCGGCTGTACAAGCTCCAAACGCTGCAGCGTCTGCTGCGTCCAAGAGCGGCTGCCTCCAGGCGGCACCCCCCAGTGGAAATCCGCAGCGGTTTTGTCTCGGGCGGGTGGAGGCCCGCTCAATATGCTATCATTATACAATTGCGTCGCTAAGTTGCGAAGCCTGCGTCCCTGAGTCCGCCCGATGAACCCGCGGACAACCAGCCGCAGGCTTGTATGCTTTTGTAAACTTTCTTCACCGCACACACGAATAAAACAGGGAGATGAACCATACACATGAGAAACGGATTTGGCGGAGGGCTGGGTGATCGGAACGGGGGGAGAATGCCCAAAGCGACCCTCAAAGAAGTATCCCTGCGCCGCATATTGGGGCTGTTCCGGCCATACCGGGGACAACTGACCGTGATCGTCCTGCTGGCTCTCGGAGGAGCCGTACTCGGTCTCGTTCCGCCGCTCGTTATGAAAGAAATCATCGATACCGCCATCCCGCAGCAGAGCTTCCGGCTGCTTGCCGTCTTTGCCGTTCTGCTTGTCGCCCTGCCGCTGCTCAGCGGCATGCTCGGAGTGGCGCAGAATCACTTGAACACGAAAGTCGCCCAAGGAGTCATGAGAGACCTGCGGATGACCCTTTTCCGCAATCTCCAGCGGCAGTCCATGTCCTTCTTTACCGCAGCCCGGGCCGGCGAAGTGGTCCAGAGGCTGACGGAGGATATCCAGGCGGTCCAGACCGTCGTCACCAGTCTTGTCGTGTCGTCGATTACCCAGATCGTCGTCGTCGTTACAACCGTCGGCATCCTTTTCGCCCTCGACTGGCGTCTGGCCATCGTGGCGCTGATCATCCTGCCCGCCTTCATTTTGCCCGTACGCAAAGTTTCCGGCGTCCGCAAGCGCCTGCGCGGAGAAACGCAAAAAGTCCGCGCCGATATGTCCGCGCAGCTCGGAGAGATTTTCGGCGTTTCCGGCGCTATGCTCACCCGGATTTTCACACGGGAGAAAGAGCAGGAGGAGCGGTTTAACGGTATGAACCAGCAGGTGATGGATCTGGAGCTCCGTCTCAACCTGATCGGCCGCTGGTATATGATGTTTCTCGGCGTGCTGGGCCCGCTCGGCACCGCCGTCATTTATATGTACGGAGGCTACTCCGTCATTCAGGGGAGTATGAGTATAGGCGGGATCGTGGCCTTCGCGGCCTATCTCGGACGGCTGTACAGTCCTGTCGGGACCCTGCTTAACCTGCATGTGGAAGTCGCGACCGCGCTCGGCGTATTCCAGCGCATTTTCGATTATCAGGATATGAAAGCCGAAGTGGAGGAGAAGGAGGGGGCGCCCGGGCTCCCTCCTGTGCGCGGAAGCATAGCCGTACGCGATGTTTCATTTGCCTACTCGCCGGGTAATACGGTTCTATCCGATATTTCCTTCCAAGCGGAAGCGGGTGAAGTTGTTGCACTGGTCGGTCCCAGCGGAGCGGGCAAATCGACCCTTATCAGTCTGATGGCAAGACTCCATGATCCGACGGAGGGCACTATAGAGATAGACGGATTCGATGTGAAAAAGGTTAGTCTGTCGTCGCTCCGCCGTCAGATTGCCTACGTTACGCAGGAATCGTTCCTCTTTCATGCCACCGTGCGGGAAAATCTACTCTTCGCCAAAGAAGACGCCACGGAAGAAGAGCTTGCGGATGCCTGCCGTCAAGCGTATATTTACGACTTTGTGCAGTCTCTGCCGCAGGGATTCGACACCATGGTCGGCGAACGCGGACACCGTCTTTCTGGCGGTGAACGGCAGCGCCTGGCAATCGCCAGAGCCCTGCTCAAAAATCCGCGCATCCTGATTCTGGACGAAGCGACTTCTCACCTGGATTCGGAATCCGAAGCTTTCGTTCAGGCTGCTCTGGAGCAGCTGATGAAAGAACGGACGACGCTGGTCATTGCGCACCGCCTCTCTACGATTCTTCATGCGGACCGTATTCTGGTTCTGCAGAAAGGAAGAATTGTGGAGTCCGGCACTCACAAGGAAATGATGGAAGTTGACGGTCTCTACGCACGTCTGTACCGGACGCAGTTTCGCGGACAGACAAATGACACGACGGCCCCTTGAATCTAAACAAAGAACACCGATGGTTCCAATCGGATATTTCGGAGTACGGCGGGAGATGCGTACTGTAACGAATTCAAAGGAGGAATTTCCAATGAAGGAGTTCAGTAAGACGCTGGCAACGATGACGAGGCCCTTTTCATTTGTTCACAAGACGTTAAGCGAGTTTGGTTTCGTGCGTCCCCGGACCCATGAGAACCAACTATATGTCACTACCTTTGCGGATTCCATTACGCAGCGGATCTACACGCTGGCCGTACCGACCCGGCTTCTGGAGAACGGGCATACGGAAGTATACCTGGGCCACACCCGTTTCGATACGGAGGAGCAGCCGCCTTCCCGCGTCGTGGAAGCGGCTATCTGCCGCATGAAAGAGCTTGCCGACTATTTGAACCAGCCGAATAAACGCCCTCATACCGTCGAGACGGCCAGCAACGGTTATATGGCGACGGATTCCTACGATCTCCGCAGGCTGGGCAACGAAATGAAAAAAATGAAAACGAACAGCGAGTTGAAGCAAACCGGACTGATTCCCGATCCCATTCAGTAGCTCTCATAGAAAGGGTCAGGAGACCCCGCTGCGGCGCGGGTCTTTTCTAATTGCGTATTTTCCCGGTGGCTTCGGCTCCGCTGTTTTCATATACGAACAAAAGGAGTGTTGACGATGACACCGATTCATCATATAAATTACCGGAACGAACATAATGAGGTATACTGCTGCCTGAGAAATAAAGTCGTGGAGCTGGACGACCGGCAGAAAAGCGATTTCTGCAGCGGCTGTCAGATGTTTGCGGGCTTTGCGGGAGGCAAAGGCGTGGAATGCGAGTGGGAGGACATGAGGGACGTGCCGAATCCGATGCGGGTGCTTGATCCCGTGAAGGAATTTATGAGCAACCAGATCCGCAAGATCGAACTGGACGATCTGACCGTCATGGCACATGGAAATTAAGCCCTATAAAGTGTGTATGCCCCTAGAGCATATGCACTTTTTTTATTTTTGCGGCTTTAAATATCCAGGACATTCCTTATAACTTTGTATCTTTATGCAACAATTATGCATGATTTACGTCTGAAAATAAGTAAGTCACTTTCATCACATACAGAAGGGAAAGAACAGCATGAACAATGGAATGAAAAAAGGACTGGCCGTTCTGGCCGTATCCATGGCCATGACAACGGGGGCGGCATACGCATCGCCGGCTGTCGTAACGAAAGCGGACAACATCGTCCCGATCAGCGCGGAAGTCTCGGAGTCCGTACAAGTGACCGTTAACAATCAGGTTCTGGAAACCAAAGGATACGTGAAAGCGGGTGCCCAGGAGGCGATGATTCCGCTTCGCGCCCTGGCCGAAGCGATCGGTATGGAACTGAAATGGAACCAGGAGGATTACTCCGTCGAACTGTCCAAGGACCGTATCTGGACGGTTGTAAAAACCGGTGAAGACCGTTATGTGCTGAATAAAATGTACAAGCCGCTCGGAACAGCTCCAGAACTTGTAGACAGCAAGCTTTACGTACCGGCTTCGTTTGCGAGCGAGATTCTTCATGGAACGGTAACGGCAAAAGGCAACTCCGTTTCCATTTCTTTTGACGAAAAGAAGGAGAACGTCATGACTAAAGGCGTTGTAACGTCCGTCCGCAATGCGGAAGGCTATAAAGCCGTTCAAATCCAAGGCTTCGGCACGGCCGGAATCGTACTCAACGTGGGCGACGACACGGTATTTGTCACCGACAAGGGAGACAAGCTTACGTTCGATCAGCTTGCGCTCGGTCAAATCGTCGAAGCGGAGCACGCCATGGTCATGACAATGAGTCTGCCGCCTCAAACGCCTACATACAAGATTACCGTATCCGGCTATTCGGCGGATGCCGAGAAACTGCTCGGAACGTCCGGCACCGTGGAAGAAGTGCGCACGGGCGACGACGGCAGCCAAAGCGTGACCATCAAAGGTCAAGGGCTCACCGAGCAGTCCCAGAACGAAATCGTCCTGCGTCTTTCCGATACCACGGAAGTGATCGATAAAGAAGGCGCCAAAGCGGACAAGAAGGCGCTCGTTAAAGGCGCGAAAGTCATCGGCTTCTACAACGGCGTCATGACGAAAAGCCTGCCTCCTATCGGCGGAGCGGTGAAAATCGTCGTAGACTCCGAGCCGGAAGCGGCTGCGGCCCAAGCGGAGTAAAGACAAGCTTGGCGGTCTCCGCAACGGAAATGAAACAAGGCAGTTCCCGTCCTAAAGCGGGGGCTGCCTTTTTTATTCAGGTATAATCTTTCTTTTTTAATCATTGAAAAGGAATTATTTTTTAAAAATAATTGAAAACAATGCCTAATTCTGGTATCTATAGGATAAGACTATCCTGCTAGGTTTACTGCGTTAATCTGTAACGCCGTTAAAAACCGGCTTGCTGTTTTATACATTACGCAAGGGAGGCTCCGCTGATGACAATCTCGATCTACACAGATGACCCGGATATGGCCCACGTACTTTCCTATTTTTTTAATGAAACGGCTTGTTCCGTTTACGCGAGATCCCAGCTCGGCAGCCTCCCGCAACCGGGCAGCGGGCAGGCGATCCTGGCTGTGGACAGCCCGGACGAGTCCGACTGGTTCCGGCTTAAACGGTCCGTCAAGCAGGGAACGGCGACTTATTTGATGATCCGTGAGCCCATGACTCCCCTGGAAGCGGTCTATGCCAAAGAAATCGGCATAAACGAAATATTGATGGACCCCGTCGCCCGTCTCAAAAGCAAGGCTGCCGAAACGCCGGATAAGCTGATCTCCGTGCTGGCCTGTCCCGGCATATATGAATCCGCGGCAGGCTCCGAGCTTGTCTATCTTGGGGAAGGGACCTATTTTCATCCGAAACAGTTCTGCATCAAGCACGGCCATACAAGGATTGAGCTTTCGGAGAAAGAAGCGGCGCTGCTTTCGTTTTTTGTGGAGAACGAAGGGATTGTCGTGACCAAGCATACTATCGCGGAAAAGCTGTGGGACGGGTACATCCAGCCGGACGGAATTTCCAAAGTGATCGCCAGAATGAAGAACAAGCTGGGGCCCGCCCGCATATTGATTTCCTCCAGGCAGTTGGGCGGATTTATGTATGTTAAAGAGCGGGAGGCGGCGGAGTACGCCGTTACCCGGCGTCTAAAATAAAACCCCTGCCCCGCTTGGACGCGGGATAGGGGTCGGAGTAAGCCGTCAGCCGCGGCCATTCGCCCCGGGTACGTCTTTTATTTTAAATAAGCCGATTTAATATAGTAGAATTCATAGTCCGAAGCGGAGAAGTTGGCGAAGGAAGCTTTAAGTCTGTCGTTGGTGTGAGCGCTGAACTGCATCGTGACCGTGTCGTTGGCAACCACGAACATAACGTGCGAGTATTTCAAGGCGCTGATGAAGCCGCCCGCGGGAGTTGTCGTTTTGGTAGTTTTGTAGAAATAGCCTTTCGTATCCACCATGTACTGCTTCAAACCGTTGGAGATATTACGGCCGGTGTTCACCCACGCGAGGCTTTCCGGTTTCCAGGTGCTGTCCTTCGGAATGCCGCCGGCATAAATCGCTTGAGATACGTAGTTGGCGCAGTCGACCCCGCCGTTTTCGGTATGTTTGGCATAGTTCGGATTCCATTTGCTTGTGTCGTAGCCGGACGCGTTCGTAGTGTTCGAAGTCCATTTGTTCGCATAATCCCTGGCGGCAATCCGGTCGTAGGTAACGGCGGCAAGCGGCTGGGCCAGGGAAGCTTCGGCCGGGTTCTTGACGAGGAAGCTTTTGTTGGTCGTAACGGCTTCCGTGACAAACTCTTCGCCGTTTTCTATCATGCTGGACTCACTGGAAGGAATAAAATAATCCGCGGGAATCCAATCGACCAGACCGTTCAAAAATTCCAGGTTGGCGTTATTGAGGTCCGGACTGCCGTTCACGATAGGAGCCGTAAGGCGGAACGAATCGTTCTGTTCCGTGGAAGTCCCGATATACTCCTGAAGGTCTTTCAGCCGGTCGTTGACGACCTGTTCCGCATCCGCGGAGCTTGAGTCTTTGCGCAATTTCATGACATTAAGCTTGCTTTTCAAGCCTTTCACGTAAGGCAGCTCGTCGACCGATTTCGCTTTGAGCGTTTTATTCAAGGAAATGTTCACACGGGCCGTCAACCGGTTATCTTTAACCGCATAATCCGACGTGGATAATTCAATGGAATTGATCGTGTAATACGGCGTGTAAGCTTTTTTGACGAAATTTTCGACTTCCTTTTGAACGGCCTTCCGGTAAAGGTCGTCTTTGGCGTTTAAAGGGGAGGTCTGGGCGAAAGCGGAAGACGTCGTAAAAGCGGAAATCAACAGCAGAGAAGTGATCGTTTTTTTTAGCTTCATAAATAAATTCCCTCCTAAATTAAGTGGATGTAATGGCGGCAAATTCCGTCCGAATAAAATAAAGTGCTTTCAGGCTTTTATACGTTTTGTACCGTCACCTCCGTTTGAGTCTGATGTCTGAAGCTGGAAAAATCCTTTACACTCTAAAAGATATACCAGGCGGAATATCGCGGATATAGCCAGAACGGGGATGACGGACCGGCATTACGGGGACAAACCGGAGGCATACCGGGGACAGCGTTCCGAGAGAGCGTATCGAGTGGGCGTACCGAGTGAGCATCCGCGAGAGCGTACTGAGAGAGCATCGCGAGAAGCGTACCGGGGGAGCGTACCGCAAGAGTATGCCGAGAGTGCGCACCGATAGAGTGTAATGAGATGAGGGAGCATCGTGAGAGGCGTGCCGAAGTGCATAGCGTGAGAGCATGCCGAAGACAGCGTATGGCGATCTCCGCATTGAAAAAAGGCAGTTCCCGTACGTTGACGGGAACTGCCTTTTTATACTTCTGCGCCGTGCGGCGGTTACAGCCGCCGGCTACTTGCTCTTGTCCGGATCTTCGGGCCGGTCGGGCTTACGGAGGGAATCCTCCTCCGTAAGAGACGTGCGGCCGGTTCCGGCCCCGTCTGCGGGAGCCGCCTCGGAGCGGGACCGTTCCGGCGCCGGGTCAGTCCCGGAGCCGCCGTCAGCCCGGGCGTCTGCGGGAGCACCAGGGTCCGCCGGAGCTTCGCCGCCGGACAGCATCCGCACCACCGGGCGCCCGTTTGCGCCGTCGCCCTGCTGCGCCGGCGTTTCCGCCGAAGGCCCGGGAGCGGGGGCCTCGTTCTGCCCAGGAAGCGCCGTATCGGCCGCGGCTGCGGTGCTTCCGGCTGCCGTCAGCTCGGCCGCTCGCGCTTCGGCGGCACGCGCTTCGGCTGCCTGCTCGGCAGCCGCTTTCTTTTTCTTGCCGCGGAGGAACCGCCACAAGGCAGCGAGGCCGGCGACAAGGATGACGCCGAACTTTTTCAGGAAGACGAGCAGGAGGCCGATCAGACCTACCTTTTTGGCGACCGCCAGGCCCGCGCCTCCGAGAATCAAGCCCGACAGGCCGTATTCGGCCAGCTTGTCCGTTTTGGAGTTGTATTCTTCGTACCGTTCTCCGGCCTTAACCTGCAGCTTCGGCAGGATGGAGGAGGTCAGAACCTTGCGGTCCGCAGCGAGATTTTTCGGGTCGGACACGAGAACGACGGAGATCACGCCCTCCCGGGTAAGTACGTTAACGTTATAGTTGACGAATTTTTCGTCGTTGGAATCGTGTCCCAGCAGGGACCAGGAAAGGCTATGTATGTCGTTATCGTAAAAAGGCTTCACATCCCAGCCGTCGACGAACAGGCGGTTGGATACGTCGCCTCTTTTATTCGCTTCTTCCGTTCCGGTCTTGTAGCTTTCAAGGAGCTCGTCCGCATCGATTTTGTCTTTCTCGTCATCTTTGACGTGGCCGGTGTCGTCGTATTCGAAAATAACCGCCCAGTTCTGATTTTCGTCCTTGGGAAAAATCGATCCGATTTCACGGTTGTTTACGTGGGAACCGTTTTGCTGCTCAAACTTTTTGGTGTCGGTATCGTTCAAAAACACAAAATCTTTGGCCAGGTCCAGCTCGGCGATTTGACCGAGTTCCACTTTTTTCGGTCCTTCCACCCAGTTCAAGGTTTCTTCGGCCGAGACGGGAGCCGTCCATAAAGAGACGCAGAGGGCTGCGCCGGTTACCAGGGATATTAACTTGGGAAGCTTCAAAATTTTCTCTCCTTTGTTTATAAATACTTTATTTATTAAATATTGTTCATTATATATCTTATTAATTATTTTACAAGGTAAATAATGGTTAATATCCCCGTTTATTTGTTTCTCCGCTCTCAATGGTCTACACTATACATAAGGTTCGTACTCTAATTAAGAAATGAGGATGTCCAAGATGTACATTGCCGTAAATACCATCGAAGTTCCCAATCCTGCGCAAATGGTCGAAATGTTCCGCAAGCAGGCGCCCAACATGAAAGAACTCCAAGGCTTTCTCGGACTGGAAGTCTGGACCGACGAACAGGCGATTAAAGTGATCACGAAGTGGGAAAATAAAGAAGCGTTCGAGGCGTACACCCAAAGCGAGGTTTTCAAACGTTCTCACGGTGGCCACGGCGGCCAGGAGATGAAACCGAAAGCGCGTCTTTCGTATTTTGAAGGCGAGACGCTCATTTAAGGCAAAGCATCCGAAACTTAAACCCGCATCTATTCGTTTATAGAATAACGGCCCCGCTTCGGGGCTGTTTATATTTGTAGAGGAGCCGTCTAGCTCGAATTCCGCACTTCCCGCGGGATGAGAAAACGCCGGATGGCAAAATCTTCATGTACTTAACCCGTTTTTACGTTTTTAAACCAGGAGTGCTGCTTAATGAAAAAAACTGCCATAATAGCCGGAGCCTCGGGACTTGTAGGCAGAGAGCTGATCTCTGTGCTTATCGCCGATCCCGGTTACGAGAAAATTATCGTTTTAGTCCGTACGCCTATCGAAGGGCGGGACAGTGAAAGCAAGTTTCATCAGATCGTGACGGATTGGAACCCGGAGGAGCTGGAGGAAGCTTTACGCGGCGAATTGAAGCAGGCGGATGTCTTTTGCGCGCTGGGCACCACGATTAAGAAAGCCGGGACGCGGGAACAGTTCCGCCAAGTCGATTATGAATACCCGATGCTTCTGGGCAAGCTGGCGAAGAAGTACGGGGCCCGTCAATTTCTAGTCGTTTCCGCCATGGGAGCGAAGCGGGATTCCAAATTTTTTTACAGCCGGGTCAAAGGAGATCTGGAGCACGGTTTATCCGGATTGGGACTTCGTAAACTGCGAATATTCAGACCGTCCCTTCTGCTGGGAGACAGGGAGGAATTCCGTTTCGGCGAGAAAGCGGGAGCCGTTGCCGCGAAAGCCTTCTCTTTCCTGATGGCGGGGGGTCTTCGTAAATATAGGCCGATTACGGCTCAGCGGGTCGCTGCGGGAATGGCGGAAGCCGCCAAACAAAAAGGGGAAAGTATCCGCATCTACGAATCGCATCAGATATAAGAGGGAAGAGCCTTGCCGTTCACTTGAACGGCAAGGCTCTTTTTGCTGTGCGGCTGTCCGGAAGGCCGCGGTTCAGGACATGATCAGTGTCCATAGCTGTTTGCCGATCAGCACCGTGGTCATGATCAGAAAAAGCGGCTTAACGAAGGAGGCTCCCTTACGGATCGCAAAACGGGTTCCGACCAGCGCGCCTCCGATCATGGCGATTCCCATGGGGATTCCGTAAGTCAGGTTTACGGAGTCCAGCATGAGGAAGGTGACCAGGGCGCCGATGTTACTGGCGAAATTAAGCACCTTCGAATTGGCGGATGCTCCCACGAAATCAAAGCCGAGCAGCAGAAACAGAAAAATAAGGAACGAACCCGTTCCGGGTCCGAAGAAACCGTCGTAAAAGCCGATTACGAAGGCGCCGGCCGCCAGCCATAACCTGCTGCGCGGAGTAAGTCCGCTGAAGGTGGAAGCCGCTCCCCAGTTCTTTTTGAGCAGGGTATAGACCGTCACGGCAATGAGCAGTACCACGACCAGTGGTTTAAGGAACTCCGACGGGATCCGGTGCACCAGCAGCGCGCCGAGCATCGAACCGACCAGGGCCAGGGGAAAAAGAGCCGCCGCCAGCCGGAAATGAATTTTTCCGGATAGCAGGAACGAGGTCATGCTGGTCAGCGAACACATCGTTCCCGACAGCTTGTTGGTTCCGAGAACGAGCGCGGGCGGCAGGCCCGTAAACAGCAGCGCCGGAACCGTAATCAGACCGCCTCCGCCGACAACCGAATCCACGAAAGCGGCCAGAAACCCGGTTACGACGAGAAAAAGCAGCATCTCCCAGCTTAAAACGTCCATATGTAAAGCCACCGTCCTCCAACCAGGATCCCTTTTTTTCCATTGTACATCGGAAGAAGAGGGGAGGACAGATGAAATTGCCGGCCGACTAGTCCGTTTTGGAATCGGAAGGCTTGCTTACTCCGCTGGTTGAACCCCGCAGTTTCAGCAGTTCCGAAACCGTTACAAAATGATAGCCGCGCTTTGACAGCTCCGGCAGGATTTTACGGAGCGCATCGACCGTGTTCGAAGAACCCTGGACATGATCATGGAACAGGACTATGTCACCCTCACGGGCGTTGTTCAGCACCTTGTTCACGATCCGGCTCACGCCGGGAGCTTTCCAGTCTTCCGTATCCTGGTGCCAGGACCATAGAATCGGCAGGCACCCTTCCGCCAGGGAGACATGAACGAGCCTTTCGTGGTAATAGCCTCCGGGCGGGCGGAACAAGACGGGTGCGCTTCCGCTTATGGATTTAATCACCTTCTGCGCCGCCGCGATCTCGCTGCGTATGCTTTCCGTGGACCGGCTGCTGGTCAGGAAAGGATGGCTGTACGTATGATTGCCGATCTCATGCCCCTCGGCCGCTTCTCGTTTGAGCAGTTCCGGAAACCTCTCGGCTCTCTTGCCGACGACGAAAAAGGTGGCTTTCGCCCCGTACTTTTTCAGCTCGTCCAAAATTTGCGCCGTCTGGCCCGGATCCGGCCCGTCGTCGAACGTCAGCGCGATCACTTTGCCCGCGGACGGAACCTCCCATACGATTTCTCCGCGCTGCTCGTAATAATCCCGGTCTCTGGGCTTGGAGGCGGCAGCCTGCGAACTTTCCTCCGCAGGTATCGAATCCGGTGAAGCGGTTGGACGGAGCCGCTGTTCGTTCACGTCTTCCGGACCGGCCGCCGCTGGCGATAACCCGTTTGGGGCAGGAAGCCTGCCGGATGCGGGCGCGGGTACGGGGGCCAGGGAGAAGAAAGCGAATATCGCGCAGGCCGCAGCCGTGCGCCGTAAAGGAAGGGCCTTGACGGGCCCGGAACTGATGCTCATGCTGAGTGAATCCTCCTGTCGTTTGCATATCCGATAGGGTTATCCTGCCCTTACAATCCCGTTTCATCCGGCTGCCGAATCCTCTCTATCATAAAAAAACCGGCTCCGCAAACGCGGACCGGCGCATTCTTAACCCCCGTAAGCGCTGCGGAACGCTTTGGACAGCGTATCGGCGTGCACGTCCCACAATACGGCTATCTCTGGAGCGACATGCTCTTCCCACCAGTCCGCCTGGACTTTGCGGTTATCCGAATGCTCAACAATAAACGCGATATGCTGGGCTACTTTCCGGGTGTATATTTTCTCCGCTTCCTCGATTTTTTCCGGAGAGACATACATCTTCAGCTTTTTAACGGTTCGGTAAAGCTCACGGCTGCACGAACGGCGTATTCCCCGGGCGCTCGGAATTTGCGGCTTGTGCTTCTCGTTGGTTTTATTTTTCAACCGGATCGCCTCCTGACTCTGTTTCATTGTATGCGGCCGGCCCGCCGGAAGTGAGAAGGGAAGAGAGGCGGCGGAACGGCCCGAAGAGTAAGGGAAGGGGGGGATGAAGAGGAAATCGGAAGTGACGAGGCTGGTAAACGAGCCGGCAGACCATAAAAAAAGGAAGCCGGAGGCTCCCTGTCAGTCAATGACGTTAATATAAGCGATCATCGGCCCGCTGTGGGCGATATCCGTGTGAGTCGTACAGATGAGCCGGTAAGTTCCCGGTTTTTCCGCTTTAAAGCTGACGACCGTTTCCTTGCCTTTCTTAACTTCACCCTTGATATTCAAGCCTTCGATAATAAAAGGATGGCTGGCCCCGTTGACTCCGTAAATGCTGAGCCGGATATTTTCGCCTTTGCGGACGACAATCGTGCCGGGGTCCCACCGGTAAGCCTCGATTTCTTTGCCGTTATCGAGCTTGGTGGAAAATTCCCCCGTAACGAGCTGGATTGTCCGCTCCGCAGTCGCGGCAGGCTGCGCCGCCGTAGACAAGATTTGCGGATTACGGAAAAACAGAACCGCCGCGAACGCTACGCAAAGAAATCCGAGAAACATAACGAAGTGATATTTTTTAAGCACAAAAGATTTGAACATGAGCTTTCCCCCCAGACCAGTTTGTACACTATATGCACGGGCTTGTCAGCTCATGATGAAAATAACCGGACAAGTAAAATTTGTCCGCCCGGCCTTTTACGCCCGGCGCGTCTTGTTTGCAGCGCACCCTGTCACGCTGCAAACAAGACGCGCGACGGGAAGCTGGGGGAGCCGGCGGCTTTACCGGCCCGCAGGGGGGAGGTTTTACGTCTCTTTACAAAACCCGGGAGTATAGTAAGTGGTTGACGGCCTTTCTCTATGGTAGAATAGGGGAGATTATACGAGAAGAAAGCGCGGAACAACCGCGAATCGACAATCATGCTGGGGAAAGTGGGTTGGAGATGGGAGAGTTTATTCATTCGCTTTTGGTATTTTTTGAAGGCCTCGGGTACTGGGGGGTCATGCTCGGGCTGATGATCGAGGTCATTCCGAGTGAAATCGTACTCTCGTATGCGGGCTATCTGGTAGCCAAAGGCGAGATCGGTTTTGCGGGAGCCGTCTTTTTCGGCACCGTGGGCGGAGTCGTCGCCCAGATTTTCGTCTACTGGGTCGGCCGTTACGGCGGACGTCCTATTTTGGAAAGGTACGGCAAATACATATTCATCAATAAGCATCACATCGACGTTGCGGAGACCTGGTTCAACAAATACGGAACAGGCGTTATTTTCACGGCCCGTTTCATACCGGTTGTCCGGCATGCGATCTCGGTACCGGCGGGGCTTGCCAAGATGCCGCTAGGACTGTTCACGTTCTATACGACGCTGGCGGTTATTCCGTGGTCCATGCTGTTCGTCTACCTGGGGATGACCCTGAAAGACAATTGGGAGAACATCGACGACATTGCAGGCAAATACACAGTTCCGATTCTAATCGCAGCTATCGGTCTTATGATCATTTATCTGGTAGCCAAAAAAATGCGGGCAAAGCGTAAATAACGCCGTTTGCCGTCAAAGAAGGGATGGATTTTATGAGTACCAACTTATCCGCCGTTATCGGCAAAGGCTTGACGCCGCAGCAGTTTATCGACAGCATGCAGCGCAATCAGGAAGCGTTTCTTGACTGGTACGGCAAGTTCCAGTGGGAGACGGAGGAAGACCGTGAATTTTTCGAATCCATGAACAATCGCGACGACCTGCGCTGCGTGATCATTGCGGCAGAGTGGTGCGGCGACGTCGTACGCAACATTCCGGTCGTATTCAAGGCGCTGGAAAACAGCGGAATACCGGTGGAAGTCCTGATTATGGAGGAGCATACCGATGTCATGGACCAGTTTCTTACCTTCGGCGGACGCTCCATTCCGGTTGTGATTTTCACGGATACGGGCGGGCACGTGCTTGGCAAATGGGGACCTCGTCCTGAACGGGTACAGGCTGTCATGAGAGCTTTTAAAGAAGGAAATCCGGACCGCGAAGCGCCCGACTACAACGATAAAATCCAGGCGGTACGCGCAGAGATGCTCCGCCAGTACGGCGAAGGTATCGGCTACCAGTCCGTCATCGTAAGCGAGCTCCGCAAGCTGCTTTCCACGTTCTGACAGGAGGGGTAGACATGATCCGTATCGAAACTTTTACGCTCGGCCCCATGGGAACGAACGCTTACCTGCTGACCGACGAAAGCGGGCGGAAGGGCGTTGTTATCGATCCCGGCATGAAGCCCGGACCGCTGCTCAAGCGCGTTAAGGACATGGAGATCGAAGCCATTTTGCTTACGCATGCGCATCTCGATCATATCGGAGGCGTGCAGGAGCTCCGGGAACTGAAGAAGTGCCCGGTCTATCTCCACGACGCGGAGAGCGACTGGCTGGGCAGCCCTAAGCTGAACGGCTCCGCGCGCTGGCCGGATGTTACGGACCCTATCGTGGCCGATCCGGCTGAATATGCGCTTGACGAGGGACAGGTGCTCGAATTTTTCGGCACCAAAATCAAAGTGCTGCACACCCCGGGCCACTCGCCGGGCAGCGTCAGCTTCCTGTTCGACAACCACTTGATCGGCGGAGACGTGCTGTTCCGTTTGTCCGTCGGCCGCACGGATCTTCCCGGCGGCGATTGGAATACGCTGCTCGACTCCATCCACGGCAAGCTGTTTGAGCTTGGCGACGACGTTACGGTCTACCCGGGTCACGGCCCGAAGACGACGATCGGTTACGAAAAACAGAACAATCCTTATATTTAAGGGCAGTAAATTTTTACGGCTTCAAAAAACCTCCGGAATGCAAGCCGGGCGAACATCCTTTTGCTGACAGCGGATCCTCCGGGACAACGGGCGTCAGCGGACGGGCATTCGCCGGGTCACGGCACCCGGAGGTTTTTTTTCATATGCGGGGCCTAATTTTACGGGGCTGGGTATATACCGTGTTCCGGGCGGGAACAAACCCATAGACTGTTGGTGTAAGGCTGTAAGCCTACTTTCCGCGTAATGTCATCCAAATACGGAACGGTAACATACAGGAGGGAATAACCAATGGAATATGTTAAAAAAACGTACACCGGTCCCGTCTACACACCCAAACAGACGGCACCTATGCCCCAAGCCGTAACACCCCCGCCGATGCCGGCGCCCATGCCGGCACCTATGCCTATTCAAACGATGCCCATGCAGCCGACTCCGCTGCCTTATCCCGGACCGCTGCCGTCTCCGGTCATTCATACGCCGCCTATGCCTATCGTAAAACCGGTGTATGTGGCAAGCTGTAAACCGCATTATCCTGTCTGTCACCCCGTCAAGCCGGTCGCGAAAAAGTGCTGGACCGACAATTCCGCCAATATTCTTGTTCTTTTCATCCTTCTCGTCATCATTTCCAGCGGTTTCGGTTACGCCAAGAAATGTTAGTTGAGCGGTAGTCCGCAAGGAATATTCGAGTAAGAACAACATGAAAAATCCGGATGCCAAAGCGTCCGGGTTCTTTTTTGACCGGGCTGTGATCCCACGGGCGCCGGCTTGCGGATGATTCAATTAAGCTGAAATAAAAAGCTTGCCTGCATGATCCTAATGTGATATTTTGGAAAAAGAAGATACGAAACGAATACGTTTGTTTGCGAAGAACGCAAGCTTTCGGCAGATGCCGCGGGTTTGCGTTTTTTTATTTTCGTTTTGTGTGTTCATAAGCCCCCGTTTTAAAAAGTCCGCTTGAAGCGGTGCTTCGGCGGATCCCCGTTTTAAACTTCAGTTATCCGCTCCATCCCTCGCACCAAAATGCGCTTTATCGGTCCGGTTTAAAGGCTGCATGCAGTGTGCCCTGCGGCCCCGGATCAGCCCCGCAACATATTGATCTAATAACCTGGGAGTGTCCCCGCGGCACCCTAAGTGAGCTTGAATCAATCTCGCATCCGCCGGATCATTCCGGTTCATTTCCTGCCTTCACCGCCTCCGCCCGACGGCTTCATGTCCGTGTTTTGCCGCACGGAATCTGTTTGCGCGCTCACGCCGGAGCGGGGTATGATGGCGGTATAAGAACCGTAGGAAGGGATGGATAATTAATGAATACAAAGGATCATCCGTACGCGGAAAGACAGCGGCGGCTGCAGAAAGCGATGCAGGCGGGCGGAATCGACGGTTTCCTGGTCAATCACCATATCGACATGTACTATTTTAACGGCTCCATGCAGAACGGGTACTTGTTCGTGCCTGCCGAAGGCGATGCGCTGTTTGTTGTGCGCCGAAGCATCACGAGAGCCCGGCAGGAGTCGCTCGCGGAAGTGGAGGAACTCGGCTCCCTCCGTACGCTCAAAGACCGGCTTGCCGGACGCTGTCCCGGCGTATTCGGCCCCGGGAAAGAGCCCGTCATCGCCACGGAGTTCGACGTGCTCCCCGTCCAGCAGTTTCAGCGTCTGGAAGGAGCCTTCCCGGGCGTGAAGTGGAAGGACGGCTCGCTGCTCGTCAAAGAGCTGCGGATGATCAAGTCCGCCGATGAGATCGCGCTCATCCGCAAGGCCGCGTCCGTGATCGACCGGACGCTGGAGAAGGCGCTGGCCGGTATCCGCGAAGGGATGCCCGAGTTCGAGCTGATGAGTCTCATCGAGCGGGAGAACCGTCTGCAAGGCCACCTCGGGCTTATGCGCATGCGCGCGTATAACTCCGAGCTCATTACGGGCTGCGTAGCGGCAGGCGCGGCTGCGGCCGAGCCGACATATTTTGACGGCCCCGCAGGAGGAAGAGGGCTCAGCCCGGCAAGTCCGCAAAGCGCGGGAAGCCGGCCCATCGGCCGGAACGAGCCTATACTTATCGATATCGGCTGCAACATCGAAGGCTACGTGATCGATCAGACGCGGACCGCGGTGATCGGCATTTTGCCGGATGAGCTTCAGCGCGCTTACGAAATATCGGAGAAAATTTTGAAGGAAGCCGAGGCGATGATGAAGCCCGGTACCGTTGCGGAGCATCTTTACCTGCAATCGCTGGACACGGCTTCGGCCGAAGGGCTGGGCGGCCATTTTATGGGATACGGCATGGATCAGGTTAAGTTTCTCGGGCATGGGATAGGCCTTGAAATCGACGAGTTTCCGGTGTTGGCCAAAGGGTTTAAATACAAGCTCGAGCCCGGAATGGTGATCGCCGTAGAACCGAAATTCACATTCCCCGGACAGGGCGTCGTCGGGATCGAGAATACATATGTCATTACGGAAACCGGTTTTGAGAAGTTGACCGTATCCCGTGAGGGCGTTCTCGGCCTCTGAGAGCAGCCCGATCCAGCAGTGGCGGTTCAACCGGAGGTCAATAAAAACTCTCACAAACCGTCCGGAAAACAGGGAGACGTTTATGGACAGCTTCTTCTTTTTTTAGTACGATGTTACTAATCCATGCTAGATTCGATAGTAGAGCCGCGGCTTGATCGCATCGCTTTTCAGAAGAATCGGAACAGGGCAACTCAGCCCGCTCTGCATGGGAAAGGGGGAATCCGGATGCTGTCTTTGGGAGCGCGCGTCATTATCGTGGAAGACCGGCTGGAGCAGAATCTGCCGATCGGCGATTACGCCTACATCATCGCTTATGACCGCAACAACGACAACTTGTTCGACTACGTCATCCGAGTGCCGAAGCTGAATAAACATTTTTTCGTGCCCGCCTCAGATATCGAACTGGAAGAAGTCCTGCTTCGTCAGGAAGTCGACCGTTTGGAGAAAGAAGCCTTGATCGACTTCGCGCTGGCGACGCGCAATGAAGAACTGTTTAACCGAGTGATGAACGGCGAACCGGTTGAAATCGTTGCAGAGAAGAGCAAAGAAGTTCAAAGCGCCGAGGATTTCATCAAACAGGTGAACCTCCGCGCTTGGATATAGATGACCGTTTGAGCTTTTCGGGGGCATGTTCCCGTACAAAAGATTGCAAATAGAGCCTTTCCGTCTTAGGTGACCCGGGAGAGGCTCTTTTTGCGATCTGACTTTTGCATTCCCGCGATTACCGAAAAACCGCAAAATTCCGCTTATTTCTGCGTTTTCGGCCGGGAATCAATTGAGATCAAAAAATAACTAGGCTATAATAGGTAGAATGAATTTGGCGTGTACATACAAAGAGAGGTGCGAATCGTCTGTGAGCATTACTATTAAGGATGTCGAACACGTGGCCAAGCTGGCCCGCCTTGATCTTTCTGCCGAAGAGAAGGATCAATTTACGGAGCAGCTTAACGCTATTTTGAAATACGCCGAGCAGCTTGGCAAGCTGGATACGGAACATGTGGAGCCGACGAGTCATGCGATGTCCGTCAAGAACGTGACGCGAGAGGATGAAGTGCGTCCTTCCCTGCCTTTGGACCAAGTGATGCTGAACGCTCCGGAAGAAGAAGACGGGCAGTTCAAAGTGCCTGCCGTTATGGAATAAATACGAACGATTCACCAGGTTTTGAATTTTGCACGGTTGTCTGTTATTTGAAGGGAGGCACCTTACGTTGTCGCTATTTGAGTTGAGATTACAAGAATTACATACCCAGCTGCTCGATAAAAAGGTATCCGTCACGGAACTGGTCGATCAGTCTTACCGGCGGATCGCCGAAGTGGACGGCAAAGTAAAAGCATTTCTGAAGCTCGACGAGGAAAATGCCCGCCGCTCCGCCAAAGCGCTGGAGGAGCGGATTGCCGCAGGAGAATCACGGGGAATCCTGTTCGGTCTTCCGGCGGGAATCAAGGATAACATCGTGACCGAAGGCGTCACAACCACTTGCGCAAGCAAGTTCCTGTCGAACTACACGCCCGTGTACGACGCGACGGTGATGCGCAAGCTGAAGGAAGCGCAGGCGCTTCCGGTCGGCAAGCTGAACATGGACGAGTTCGCCATGGGCGGCTCCAACGAGAACTCCGCGTTCCATGCGACACGCAACCCGTGGGATCTCGATCGCGTACCCGGCGGTTCCAGCGGCGGTTCCGCGGCTTCCGTCGCCGCCGGCGAAGTGTATTTCTCGCTGGGCTCGGATACCGGCGGCTCGATCCGCCAGCCGGCCGCCTACTGCGGCGTGGTCGGCCTGAAGCCGACCTACGGGCTCGTGTCCCGGTTCGGACTTGTCGCGTTCGCTTCTTCGCTGGACCAGATCGGTCCGCTGACGAAGAACGTCGAAGATTCCGCTTACGTCCTCCAGTCGATTGCGGGCCACGATCCGCAGGACTCCACGTCGGCGAACGTGGAGATTCCCGACTACGTCTCCGCTTTGACCGGCGACGTGAAAGGGCTCCGCATCGCGGTGCCGAAGGAATACCTGGGTGCCGGCGTCGACCCTCAGGTGAAGGAGAAGATCCAGGAAGCGCTCCGTGTGCTGGAAGGTCTGGGAGCGGTGGTCGAGGAAGTTTCCCTGCCGCATTCCGAGTATGCCGTCGCGGCGTACTACCTGCTCGCTTCCTCGGAGGCATCCTCCAACCTTGCGCGTTACGACGGCGTCCGTTACGGCGTCCGCACGGACAACGCGAACAACCTGCTGGAAATGTATCATATGTCCAGAAGCGAAGGCTTCGGTCCGGAAGTGAAGCGCCGGATCATGCTCGGTACTTATGCGCTCAGCTCCGGTTACTATGATGCCTATTACTTGAAGGCGCAGAAAGTCCGCACGCTGATCAAGCAGGATTTCGATCAGGTTTTCGAAAATTATGATGTCGTGATCGGCCCTACGGCTCCGACGACGGCGTTCCGTCTGGGAGAGCAGGTAGGCGACCCGCTTACGATGTATTTGAACGATATTTTGACCATTCCGGTCAACCTGGCAGGTATTCCGGCCATCAGCGTACCGTGTGGTCTGGCCTCTGGCCTGCCTGTAGGACTGCAGATTATCGGGAAGGCGCTGGACGAGTCCACCGTGCTGCGCGTAGCTCACGCTTTCGAGCAGAACACCGATCATCACAAGCAGCGTCCGCAGCTATAACGCGTAACAGGAGGGATCTTTTTTGTCAGCGACTGAAACGAAATACGAAACCGTGATCGGGCTTGAAGTTCACGTTGAACTGCATACAAATTCCAAAATCTTCTGCGGCTGCTCAACCTCATTCGGCGCGCCTCCTAACACGCATACGTGTCCGGTCTGTCTCGGACATCCGGGCGTTCTGCCGGTGCTTAACCGGCAGGCGGTCGAATATGCGATGAAAGCCGCCATGGCTTTGAACTGCGAAATCGCGGACGTGACGAAATTCGACCGCAAGAACTATTTCTATCCGGATTCGCCTAAGGCGTATCAGATTTCCCAATTCGACAAGCCGATCGGCGAGAACGGCTGGATCGACATTGAAGTGGATGGGAAGACGAAGCGCATCGGCATCACCCGGCTGCACCTTGAAGAGGACGCGGGCAAGCTGACTCACGTCGACGGCGGATACGCTTCTCTGGTTGACTTCAACCGGGTCGGAACGCCGCTCGTCGAGATCGTTTCGGAGCCGGATCTCCGCTCTCCGGAAGAGGCGCGCGCGTACTTGGAGAAGCTTCGCGCCATCATGCTTTACTGTGACGTCTCGGACGTCAAGATGGAAGAAGGCTCCCTGCGCTGCGACGCCAACATCTCTATCCGTCCGGTAGGCCAGGAGAAATTCGGCACGCGCGCGGAGCTTAAGAACATGAACTCGTTCCGCGGCGTACAGCGCGGTCTCGAATATGAAGAAATCCGGCAGGCCGCAGTCCTGAACGGCGGAGGCGAAGTCGTCCAGGAAACGCGCCGCTGGGATGAAGGCCAAGGCAAAACCATTTCCATGCGGGGCAAGGAAGAATCGCATGACTACCGCTATTTCCCGGACCCGGATCTTGTGAACCTGCATATCGATGCCGCCTGGAAAGAGCGGGTCAAATCGTCGATTCCGGAGCTTCCGGATGCCCGTAAAGCACGCTACGTAAGCGAGTACGGACTTCCGAGCTACGATGCCGAGGTTATTACCGCTTCCATGAAGATGGCCGATTTCTTTGAGGAAAGCCTTCAGTATACGTCCGATTCCAAAGCCGTTTCCAACTGGATCATGGGTGACCTTCTCGGTTATCTCAATGCCGGTGGACTGGACTTCGGCGATATCCGGATAACCGGTCAAGGACTCGGTGAAATGATCGGTCTGATCGAGAAAGGCACCATTTCGAACAAAATCGCCAAAACCGTTTTTAAAGAAATGATCGAAAGCGGTAAAGCACCGCAGCAGATTGTCGAAGAGAAGGGCCTCGTACAAATCAGTGACGAAGGCGCCATCAAATCCGTTGTCGAGCAGGTTGTGGCAGGCAATCCGCAGTCCGTAGCCGATTATAAAGCGGGCAAAGAGAAGGCGGTCGGCTTCCTCGTCGGCCAGGTTATGAAGGAAACGAAAGGCAAAGCCAATCCCGGCCTGGTCAACAAGCTGATCGTGGAGACTTTGCAGGCGCAATAAGCCGAACAGCTAAAGAGTTTTAAGCACAACGAACGGCATGTCCATCAGGATGTGCCGTTTTTTTACAGCAAGAAGGGCGTAAACCGGTATAAGGAGATGAAAACGATGATGAGACCAATCCCCTTGGACGATGTTCAAGCCGTGCTGGAGCTGCTTGCTCTGCAATCATCGGCTTATCTCGTGGAAGCGGAGCTGATCGGGTACAAAGACATTCCGCCCCTGAAGGACAGCCCTTTAACTCTGAGGTGTTCCAAAGAGACGTTTACGGGGTATTATCTCAATGACCCGGAGGAACGGGAAGAACTTGCGGGCGCTATCGCATGGGAAGAGAACGGAACAGAGTTGACGATAACGCGGATGATGGTTCATCCTCGTCATTTCCGTCAAGGAGTTGCCTCCGCACTGATTCGGCATGCGCTGGCGGCTAACCCCCAGGCCGGCAGATTTGTCGTGTCTACGGGAGAAGCTAACCTGCCCGCCGTCTCTCTCTATGAGAAATTCGGCTTTCACCGTACCGGTAAACGCACGATTGCCCCTTCCGTCGCTTTGGTGACATTTGAGAAGAGGCGGAGCATACAATGAAACAGAGACAGGACAGGTCACGACGAGAGAAGGAGTGTGGGAACGAAGTTGAATGATCCTTGGGTAATCGGCCAGTTGGATTTGACGATTAGACTCATTTTGGCGTTAGTGCTTGGAGGCTTGATCGGCTTCGAGCGGGAACTGAGCAACCAGGCGGCCGGATTCCGGACGCATATTCTGGTCTGTGTCGGTTCCGCTTTGATCATGCTGCTTTCCATCTACGGATTCAGCGGGTTTTCCAAGGAGCTGAATGTCCGGATGGACCCATCCCGGCTGGCGGCTCAGGTTGTCAGCGGAATCGGTTTCCTTGGCGCCGGAACGATTATACGCAACGGCTTTTCCGTATCCGGGCTTACGACGGCCGCCTCCCTGTGGGTTGTTGCCGCGATCGGTCTCGCAGCGGGCGCCGGTTTTTATTACGCGGCTATCCTGTCCACGATTATGGTCATTCTTTCTTTGTGGATTTTAAATAAAATCGAGCACAAATATTTCGGCGCCAAGAAGCGCCACCTGATCCGGGTTCATGCGCTGGACCGGCCCGGCAATCTCGGCAAAATCTCCGGCATTCTCGAGAATAATAAAGTGGAGATCCGCAAATTCGGTGTGGATGAAGAAGAAAGAGGAGAGAGGGACGACCGGCAGACGATTATGATCTATCTGAACGTTGTCATTCCGGATTATCACATGATTCCTCTGCTGTTGGATGACATCCGGCATTTGGACGGCGTGGTAGGAGTAACGATGGAATAATTAAGTTAGAAATGTGGAGCGGGGCCGAAGCCCTGCTTTTCTTTTTTTACGGGGTTTGAAGGGGTGTATTTATCGGCATCGTCAAAAGATATGTAAACCGGATGTTAAGCGCGTTATAGTTATAGTAAAGAGGGCACAAGAGAAAGGGCGGTGAAGCAATGGAGCACCTGACAGACGAACAGCTGGTGGATCAGATTAACCGGGGGCAGGCGGAAGCTTACCGCGTTTTGGTTGATCGCCACAAAAGCTACGTGTATACGCTGATTTACCGGTCGGTGAACCATCGCGAAACCGCCGAAGACTTGTCCCAGGAAGTGTTTCTGAAGCTATACCGCTCTTTATCCCATTTCAGAGGGGAGAGCAAATTCACGACTTGGTTATACCGGATGACCGTTAACCTCGTTACCGATTACCGCCGTGCCCAGCGCAGGCGTCCTGTAGTTCCCTTGCTCGACAAGCTCAAGACCTGGTTGGCCGACCGCAGGACAGAGCCCGAACAGCAGGCGATCCGTCATGAAGAGAGCGACTCCGTTCACCGGTTGATCGCCGAAATGCCGGAGAAATACAAACTGGTGATGTATCTCTATCACTTCAAACAGTTGTCGTACCAGGAAATATCGGATGTGACCGATCTTCCCCTGAAGACGATCGAGACGCGCTTATACCGCGGCAAAGCCATGCTTAAAGAAAAATGGTTGGAGGTGTATCCAGATGCCCGAACGAACTCCCAGACGTCCCAGTCAGCCCCGGCTTCACGAGCTTCACAGTAGCCCGGAACTTCCGCCCGCACTCCAAGCCGAACTAAACGGCATGAAGGTGCTCCACCCTTCCGCGAATTTCACCGACCGTGTGATGAAGGGGATTGCCGCGGGAAATATCGTGCCTGGATTTCGGCCCGTAGCGCCGAAGAAACGCAGGCATTCGGAACTCGTCAATCTTTTCATCGCCACAGCGGCTACTTATATATTTATCAACTCCGGTCTGTTGAAGCTTTTGAATTCGCATGTGGCCGATTGGTCCGAATTCGTACAACACTTGTCCAACAGAATAGGATAACGTGCATGACGATCATGCAGCAAGGAGGTACGGAATGTCTCAACAATTTTCTTACACCCCAGGAGGTTCACCCGAGATGGATGACTTGAAAGACCCGCACTTTTATGAGGAGCAGCAGCGGAATTATCCGCCCGGCCCCCCTTACGGCGTACCGCCATATCCCCCGTATTTTCAGCAGCCGCCCAAGAAGAAATGGCTGGCCATGCTTCTTTCTCTGATGATGCCGGGAACCGGCCAGTTTTATGTGGGGATGATGCAGCGCGGATTGTTTATCATGATGCTCGTCATTATGGATATTTTCGCGATTGTGCTTTTCGCAACGCGGGATGAGGGTTCGAACGTGGCCATGATCACTTTGTTCTCGCTCATTCTGCCGGTTATTTACTTCTATAACGTATTTGAAGCTTTGCAGCTTACGGATATCGTTAACAGGCGCCGTTTTTACGGAGAATCCGAAGAATTGACCGACCCTCTGCAAAAACTGGCCAAAGGGGGAAACCTCGGTATTCTGCTGATTGCGGCCGGCGGATTCCTTTTTCTCGCCAGCAGCAAACCGATCTGGCTGGAATCGTTCTTTAAGCTGTTCGGTTCCTATTTCGGAGCCATCTTTCTCATAATCGGCGGAATTGCTCTTTTTGTCTGGGAAACGAAAAGAAAACAATAGATTGGGTGATGGGGTTGATAAAAGCGGGCAGATTCACCGCGGCTGTGCTCTTCGTCACGGTTGGCGTGTCGATGCTTCTGGACCGGGCCGCAGGCACCCATATGATGGGGCAGCTGATAAAATGGTGGCCCCTTTTGTTTGTGGCCGCAGGACTGGAACTCATTTTGCTGCAATTCCTGTCAAATTCCAAGGGAGCTGCCGTCAAACTGGACCCGGTCGCCATTTTTTTCTCGGTCGTTATCTGTGCCGTCGTCGTCGGTTCCCAGGGATTGAGCCAGGGACTGCTCTCAGGAATCAACCTTCAGATCGGATCGGTACAGGGGCAGAGTTTCGACAAAAAAACGGAGGAGTTCGCGCTGACTCCGGCGATAACCAAAGTTCACGCGGTCAACACGAACGGGCGCATTGAACTGGCGGCCGGAGACGTGGATGCCGTCCGGATACAGGCCACGGTCTGGGTGACTGCCGCCGATGAACAGGAAGCCCGCAAAATCGCGGATGCTTCACATGTCGAGCAAAGCGTACAAGGAAATGAATTAACGCTTAAAGCGGTTGGAGAAGAATATACGAAGGCCTGGTTTGTCAAAAATAAAGCGAGGATAGACTTTACCGTTACGCTTCCGCGTGCGGCGTCTCTGGATTATCTGGCCGAAACGGAAAATGGTGCCGTCCGCGCCTCGGGTCTCCGGGCCTTGAACCTGTTATCTGCGCATAGTAGCAACGGATCGGTGGAATTAACCGATATCCAGGGCCATGTAGAAGCGGTTACGGCAAACGGCAAAATCAACGCCGGCTCCATCTCGGGAGCCGTCAAAGCGCAAACCGTCAACGGCGAGGTCGTTGTCCGGGAAACCGGAGCGGGCGTACATGCGGCCGCCTCCAATGGTAAAGTCACCCTTTCTTCGGTGAAGGGAGACGCAGTAGCGCGTACGGACAACGGCAGCATCAAAATCAAAGATGTTTCCGGACGCGTTCAAGCGGAGACCGAAAATGGATCGGTACGCCTTGAATCCGCCGAAATGTCTGGAGACTGGCAGGCCAGCACAGGCAATGGCCGGATTACGGTCCGTCTGCCCGCGGATGCGGGCTTCAAGGTCCAAGGTTCCGCGACAGCACTCCGGACGGGACTCCCTATCGAACTGGTGGAGGAAAAGTTAAGCGGTACTGTGGGAAACGGTGAACATGTTCTTACGATCCGAACGGATGGCGAGATTTCCCTGGAAACCGTAAATTAAACGCATTACGCCTTCATCAGGCGTTGACAAGTGCAATTTCTCACACGTACAATAGAAGAAAGGTTGTATCTGTGTCCACAGAGTACACAGTACTGCCCCTTACTAACAGGTGGTGAGAATCATGTCCGAACATTTGGAAGAAGCGCTTGCCAAACTTAAAACGACAGGTGTTCGCATGACTCCGCAGCGGTACGCGATTTTGACGTACTTGTTCGACTCCTTCAACCACCCTACGGCTGATGAGATTTACAAGGCGTTGGAATCCAAATTTCCGAATATGAGCGTGGCCACGGTTTACAACAACCTGAAAGTGTTCATAGACGCGGGGTTAGTACGAGAATTAACCTATGGGGACGATTCCAGCCGTTTCGATGCCGATTTGTCCGATCATTATCATGCCCGCTGCCAAAGCTGCGGCAAAATTTCCGATTTTGATTACTCGCCGATCGTTGACGTTGAGCACGTTGCTGCTCAGCAAACCGGCTTTAGGGTAGGCGGACACCGGCTTGAAGTCGTCGGACTTTGTCCGGATTGTGCAGGAAAGGCGACGCATTGATTCGTCGTTTTCAAAACTTCCATACACGTTATTACGCGAACGTATTAGCCGCTCTTCGTTATCGGGCGTGCCGATACGTTTTTCTTTTTTTCGAAAGGATGTGCAGAAGCTTTTGAAGCAGCCTTACATGAGCGGCTCGAAGCGCAAAAAGAGCCGGTTGCGTTCGTTTATTCTCTTGCTTATCGTATTGGCGGCCATCGCTTATCTGGTCATGACCCGGCTGCCTAATAATAACCATATAACGCCATTCTACGCTAACCTGGACAAGCCGGTTTTCTATCAGGGCGAAGCTTACGAAGGCGGCTCCGCCTTGGGGGCCAAAGGCGCCATGAAGCTTCCCCTCGGACTCGTATCCGAATGGATCGATCCGGCCGTTATCGGCGAGGCCTCCACCAATTCCGTTATTTTAACGACGGAACAGGCCGTAGTGCGGCTCCAGACCGACAAGGCTTCGGCTTCCCGGAATCTCAAAGAAATCCCGCTGGCATCGCCTATGATCAGGCAGGGAAAAGAGTTTTACGTACCCGTTTCAATCCTAAAGGACCTGTACGGGATAGAAGTCAGGGAAGATGCGGAAACAGGCGCTGTATCGCTTTTTAAACCCGGAGAGAAAGTACGCTGGGGGACGTTTCGCGGTAAAGAAGGAGGCGAACTGCGCAGCGGCAGTTCGGTTCGCAGCCCGATTACGGGCAGCTTGGCGGATGGCGAGCATCTCATGATTTGGGGCGAACAGAACGGCTGGTACAAAGTTCAGCTGCCCGGCGGACGGGCCGGTTATGTGAAGACGTCGCTGGTGACGGAAGAAAAAGGGGAGGAGATTCCCTCCTTCCAGCCTCCCGCCGCGAAGCCGCGCTGGAAACCGGAAGGTAAGCTCAATATGACATGGGAACATGTCGTTACGGCGACGCCCAAAACGGCCTCTATTCCCGAAATGCCCGGTCTCAACGTCGTGAGTCCCACCTGGTTCCATCTCGCAGACGAGAAGGGAAGCATCAAAAATCAGGCGGACCCCGCCTACATTAAATGGGCGCACAGCCGCAATTATCAGATATGGGCGCTTTTTGACAACTCGTTTGAACCGAACATGACGGGTAAGGCGTTGGGAAGCTACGAAACCAGGCTGAACATGATTAGCCAGCTTCTTTCTTTTACAAAGCAGTATAATTTGCAGGGCATCAATATTGATTTTGAGAACATGAACAAATCCGACGGCCCCCATCTGGTCCAGTTCGTAAGAGAAATGGCTCCGCTGCTCCATGAGCAGGGACTGGTTCTGTCTATCGACGTTACGGCAAAATCGGGCAGTGACGCCTGGAGCCGCGTATATAACCGGCCCGCTCTGGCGGCGGCAGTGGACTATATGATGCTTATGGCGTATGACGAACACTGGGCATCGAGTCCGAAATCGGGGTCAGTCGCATCTCTCCCGTGGGTGGAGCGTTCTCTCAAACAGATACTGGATGAAGATAAAGTGCCGCCTTCCAAGCTTGTGCTGGGGATTCCTTTTTATACGCGGATATGGACGGAAGAACAGAAGGATGAAGGTATCAAGGTAAGCTCGAAGGCCGTATTTATGGAGAAGCCCCGCAAGATCATACAGGAAAAAGGGCTTACTCCCCAGTTCCGTGAAGACACCGGTCAAAACTACGTCGAGTACAAAGAAGACGGAAAACTGAACCGGATTTGGCTGGAAGACGAAACTTCCGTCAAAGCCCGTCTGGAGATCGTAAGCAAATACAAATTGGCGGGGGTCGCCTCATGGCGGCGCGGTTTTGAAGAACCGGCCATATGGCAGGTCATTGCCGATGCCCTGCAATCGAAATAAGCCTTGAAGGCTTTTGCGGTCAAACAGATCCGGGCAAGCGGAAGATGGCTGCTTCTTGGACCGCGTCGTTCGGAATCATTAAATTCCTACAAAAAAAGCTGTCATCCGTAATGGATGGCAGCTTTTCGCATTAACTTTTAGATGAGTCGATTGCGGACGACGCGGAACCGGTTTCCGCTTTGCGGATATTGTCTTCATCTACGCTCTCGGCTTCCGCGGGTGCCATGGAAGGGTCAACCGTCAAAATCGTCTTGCAGAACATGCAGCGGTCCGTTTTGCCGATCATCTTTGTCCTTTTGCCGCACTCGGGACAATCGAGCGCCACGGCGGAGGTTGACATCATGCCCGCCCAGAAATAAATGGCCATACTTCCTAACATACTGATCATTCCTAGAATCAAAAAGATAACGGCAATGATTCGCCCGGCGGCGCCCCAGTCGAACACGACACCGGCCAGGCCGATGATCATAATAAGCATGCCGCCCATGGTCAGCAGCAGACCCCATAAGCGGAATTCATTGATTTTACTTGATTTCAAAAGCAACGGTGTTCCCCTCTTTCTACAGGCATTTTCGGAATTTAAACACAATATGTTCTCATGTAAGCAGGAAACGGCTGAGGAAAGTAGAATTACTTTTCTAACGAACGTATGACGGCTGCGGGAGCCGGATATACACGCAGCGGGAAAGATAATTCCGCCGGCATTTACCGGAACCCGTTAAAGCGCGGCCATATCGTCTCGCGATCCGCAGCAGATTGCTTTCATCACAGAAGGATATGTAATCCTTCTGCTGGTTTACTACCAATCATCCGGACACTTACAACTCCATACATCATTATATAGAAGACAATCATTGTATACAAGGAAGATGGTTGAATTCGTCCGTACTTGAACAGGGGCTGCTGCAGCGATTAGATTGAATATCGTTAACGGTCTTTTGAAAGGGGAGATCCGATTGGATCGTCAATTGTATTTGGAAGACTCTCGGGAGCGGGCGCTTTCCATGCCGGAAGAGCTGCGCGACCGCCAGCTGCTGTCGGAATTTTCGCTTTTTCTGAACAAGTATTTGAAGAGCAAGTCCTACATACTTGAGGAACATCTGCTCGATGCTTACCAGAACGTGCTGGAAGCTTTGAAACACTGGGCGCGCATTGTCATCATAGAAGAAGGGGAAACTGTCCAGGACGCGGTCTGGAATCAGGTTCGCCCGATAAACACCGGCGTGTACAAATTATATGAAGAACTGACCACGAGCAAAGAAACGCTGAAGCAAAGAATACAGCTTGTCCTTCTGGCATGCGAATTTTCCGTGATGTCCAAAATGGAACGCTGCTGCAAGCCGCTTATTCAGCTTCTGGATTCAAGGCCTGAGCCGTGGAGTACGGATGAGCTTCTGGAACAGCCCGAAATTCAAATTCTGGGCAACAATCTTCAGCAGCTCCTTAATAAGCTTGTCAAAAAAACATTGGTCAAAGAAGTGGCGATTCCTGCCGACGCCGAATGTTCTCGGCTCTTGCTGCGTTATACATTGTTCAAAAACTAACCTCATCCTGACGGGATAAGGAAAGTCAGGCGGCCTGCGGAGGCTGCCTTTTTTCTTTCTTTTCGCTTCAAACCCTTGATAAACAAGGGGATAGCATTAGTCATGTTTTTCCAATGTCCAAAAGGGTTGACTTCATAATAGGTTTCATGGTAAATTAATTTTCGCCCCTTCGAAAGGCAAGTCGCTAACTAAGGACAAGCCGCTAACATCGAACGGAGCGCTCAAAAAAAGTTCTTGCATTACTAACGCCGAATGTGGTATAGTAGTCAAGTCGCCGCCAAACGAGGCAAAGCGAC
>NZ_FNVF01000035.1 GCF_900107975.1 Paenibacillus sp. UNC499MF | reverse complement strand
CTGGAGGTCAAGATCGTTCCACTTGCCCCTACCGCCACAAACGTGCCGTTGAAGTAGCTGACTCCATAAAGAGCTTTCGTAGTGCCCGAGTTGCGTGGCATCCAGTTCACTCCGTCACTGGAGGCCACGATCGTTCCACTTGGCCCCACCGCCACATACGTACCGTTGCCGTAAGTGACACCAACCATATTTTGTCCCGTGGACCGGATATACCAATTATCAAGGGAACTCGTTATAGGTGCTGCATTTGCTTCTTTTCCCCAATTGATCGACATAAATGTGCTAAACAGCAATAAAAACGACAATTTTAGTCGAATGATTTTAAAAGCCATTTGCCTCCAAGCAGGAAAATTCGTATTAAATTTTCTTGCTGTTTCTCCTTTATTCGACAACTTTCATCTTCCTTCCCCAAGTCTCTATACTTTAGCTCGCTTGACCATATCACATCATTCTGAACAAATTCTGAGCAATAAAAAAAGCGGCTCACGCGTTCGACTCATCGTGGGTATTGCCGCTATACAACTCAGTTGTTATAAATGGTTGCTTTCGCAATTGCTAGCAGCATCAGCAGTTACTATTAGTGGTGTAATATATGTGGTAGTTTTAGAAATTGCAACGACTTTAGGAAACGATAATCGATATGACCATTATAGGGATAGAATTATGCAAGGAAACCTTTGGATTGGAAATTAGGAAATTCACTAACTTTAACACAGGATGTTGGAAGACTTGTTAATCCTATCTTTGTAAGTGAGGACGAGGTTCTTTTAATGGGGAGTCTTATGCGAATAGAAGAACTTGATAAGCTTTTTAAAAAATCCAAATTGCCATTCAGGTATTCAGTGAAAGATGCGGAGAAAATACTTAGAGACAAATTTAACACACTCGAGATCGATATTGAAATAGTTGACGATTTGAAGAAAGATCCCCTTGTTAACTACGAAAACATTATAAAGTGTTATAGGGTAAATGATTGTGAAATTCTTTCCGCTCTATTTAATGATAATGGACGGAGTATGCATGCTGAGATTCGGCAATGTAATGCTAATGAGCCAGTAACAAATTCTGAGATTACGGAATCTGTGTTACTGTGGAGAGATATTCAAGAAGGAAAGTTCCCCCAACTAGTACTCGAAAGTGCAGATAGGAGTATATTTCTTCGTTTACTTTACAGGGTTGAAGCGAAAAATGTTAGATGAACTGATCATACTTAAGGGTATTCCGCCAGAAGAAGGTTACATAGGGAATCCCGCATATGAATTTTATTTAAAGGTTTTGCACAGAAATGATTTAATTTAACCCGGTCGATCTCTATTTGACAAAAAGCATCGTTAAGGATCCAAAAGGAGATTCTTGAACGATGCTTTTTGGCGTTTGTCGTAGAGGTTCCTCCTCAGCAGCAATAGGATCTCCAGTTGTCTGATTATTTAGTACGGTTACTAATCTATATCTTTAAATTATCTATTGAATTCATTTAGGCACCAAATCGTGTTGTTACCACTCTTATTGCTACGTTAGAATGATTACAAACACTAAGGTTGGTGAGGATATTTGAGAAAACAAGATATATTGGAGCAAGCCAATGCGGAAGGAATTGAGTTAACGCAGAGTACTTTAGATCGCTATATCAAGTATGGATTCTTAAAAGGAGAGAAAAAAGACGCTGGTTATAAACAAATACCTATCACTACTTATCCTGAAGCAATGACAATTATTCAATACGTAGATCACCTTAAACAAATGCCTCACATTAAATATGAGAATATAATTTTTGTGTTATTTGGGGCAGGTTTACCGATTGATATTGATAAATTACGAAATCTTATGATAAGGCAACGCCAGACTGTTATGAACCAATTTCAGGAAATAGCTGACCACATCTCTGATATAGAGCAAGCTAGATTTATAGCCAATGATTTGGCTAAGACAGAAATGAAATCAGTCAGAAAACCAGGGCGACCTTCAGAACAAATAAAAAATAAAGAAGCAGAATGGTCTGAAAAATTTAAACTCATGCTCTTGTTTATTAAAGATATGGTACAAAAAAATACTCTCTCTGAACGTAATGCCCTAGACTGGATCAAAAGTTTCCCTCAACATATTCCAGTGGATGCATCGGAAATAAAAGAAATAATTCTGAAGCATATCAATTACTCAGATTGGATGCAACAATCCCGTTATCTAGAAACAGAAAACTATATTCATATTCAAGAGATTATGACATTAGCCAAAAAATATTATGCTGGGATGGAAGGTCCAGAAGCAAGCAAGATAAAGGAATCTGTAGAAAAAATAAATGAATCCCTCGGTTACGACTTCCTATGGGAGAATCCTACACTAATATATCTCATCTTATTTGTACTACTTGCAAGTGGTAAGTATCAATTGATAAAAACAATACTCTCTAATCCAGAAAATTTGGATTTATGGAAAGGAGGTGATGTATATGCATAACAATATTGGAATAGCAATTGGTAATGGTCAAGCATTTAGTATGCCATACTGGTTAGTTGGTGCAATTCTAGCACTAGCTCTGATTGGAGCATGGAGTTTAAAAAAGAGATGAGTATGATAAGTAAGAAGTATTTAACGTATAAAGGCTTATATTAAATATAAAAACAAACACCGTTTATGGTGCCCGTTTTTGTACAGTATAGAAGCGAGAGGAGTATTGCAATCCCCATCTAACCTGCTCA
>NZ_FNVF01000009.1 GCF_900107975.1 Paenibacillus sp. UNC499MF | reverse complement strand
AAAAAAGCCGCTGCTACGCGACTTTTAAGCATGTATGTTCTTGTCATCCGATACATATTACATTATCAATTGTTTTTTACTTTATATTATGCTCATTTTGTTCGCTCTACAGAATACAGAAAAAATTCCATATCTATATTCCTAAAATTCTTAGTATCTTTATCAATAATATTCATACCATTTCGAACAGCAACTTTTTGAGAGGCTATATTTGTGTCCCTAATAATAGAATAAACCCTATTTGCATTAAGAACTGAGAAAGCGTATTCCTTGCAAGCAATTGCCGCTTCTGTTGCGTAACCTTTGTGCCAATACGCTTTTTGAAACAAAAATCCTATTTCTAAAATTTCTTTTTCTCTCCAGCCTTGCATTGTCAAGCCACATTGACCAATCATTTCGTTTGTTTCTTTTAATACAACAGCCCAAAGTCCAAAACCATACTCTTCATATCTTTTAAGATGTCTGTTAAGCCAATTTTGTGCTTCTTCTAAGTTGAATGCACTTTCATAAGCAGCACGCATTACTTCCTCATCACACAATATTCCGCACAATGCATCATAATCGGACTGCACCATTTCTCTAATTATAAGACGTTTTGTTTCTATCAAAAATCTCCCACCTTTGTATTATATCAATAACCTCTCAAAAATTCCCGGATCAGCGGTGAGTTGCTGACGCCGGTCCCTATTACGGTCACGTCCCGTCCGGCAAACGATTAGATATAGGATTCATAAGCACCTCAACTTTGAAAGTATCACTACATCAAATATACCACATTTATAAAGGCGTTTCTGCGGACTTCTCCGGTTCCTATAAGTCACCTGCGTTACTGCCTGGACGTCGCGTTGTCTACGCTTATCTCACATCGTTCTCTTTGCGTCTTGAGAAAGATCTTCAATTACGGGAAACGATATAAGTTCTTGTCATCCGACAGCTTCCTACAGCACTCTTCACGCAGCAGTGACTATGATTGAATAAGCCAATCTGTCTCTAACGCGTCCCAGTTTGGTGTAGGCACATCCGACCTTGCCCTCCATTCAGCAAAGTCCTCATTCAAGGCTGTGAGCTCAACTGCTGTCCCATCAATCAACCGGCTAACCGGAAGCAGGAAGAAAATCTTCATCGCCCAGCGGATTAAGTTTGGATAGCCGGTAATCCAAGACGCCTGCTTCGCAGGGGTTAACGGGTAACCCAATGATTCAAGTACACGGAAGCCCTCTCCCATCGCAGCCACTAACTGACGCATTCGCCTGTCGTCACGGACAACCTGTTTCATCTGGAAGCTATGGAACAGAATGACCATGTTCATGGGCACGACCAGCACCATGTGGTTTTTCAGCCACGCATCGATCTGATCATGGTAACTGATTTTGTACTTGGTTCGCATGAATGCCTGCTCCAGCAGGGAGCGAAACGGAACGGGACCGTCCAGACCCCCGATGACCATCTCCCCATGGCTGCCACGAATGCAAATGACTCGTCCGTCGGTACGTGTACCTGCGGTAGTTTGGAATCCAAAAGCGACCTGTTTAGGCGACTGTCCATGTTTACTCAAATGGTCCTGCATGGCGTAGGTATTCATATTGTTGCCGACCAATACGATATGACGGCTAGCGTTTTCTGCGAGGATCGGTAGCACAGCCCCGAAATCCGAGTATTTCATCATGACGAAGATCAAGTCATACGCGTCACCTGACTCTAGTCTACGAATTACACGAACCCGATCAACAGTTGTCTTGCGCTGAAGGTAATGCCGAATGACCAGTCCCTCCTTTTCCAGTTCCTCCGCTCTCTTTCCTCTTGCCAACACAGTCACGTCATGACCGCCCTTTACTAGGACATGTGCCAGATAGCTTCCCTGCACACCTGCACCGTACACAAGTATATTCAATATTATCCCTCCTGATATAATTAACAGTTGTTGAATATTTATCACCTGTTCATTACAATCAAGATATCATTGGAACGAATGCAGGTGCAATGGCTAATTGCTTTCGTTTTTGTTGAGAAATGAACAACGAATACTGAATGTGTTCAGGAAAGAGGGGAAAACCATGGATCGGCGCATCGTGCGATCAAGACAAATGATTATGCAAGCGTTCATTGGGCTGTTGGGAGAGCAGGAATTTGAGAAGGTCACCATTCAAGGGATTGCGGATCGGGCCAATGTCAACCGCGGAACGATCTATTTGCATTTTACAGACAAATATGACCTGCTGGAACAGAGCGTGGAAACGTATCTGATGATGCTTGCTGACAGTTGTGTGCCGGAGGATGGCTCAACCAATGAACTGTCCCGGGAACTGCTGATTCGTGCGTTCACGTATCTGAAAGAGCATGCAGAAGTCTATAGCGTTTTGATTACAAATAAAGGTATTCCGGCGTTCAGACACCGTATGACACAGATGATTGAAGCGAATATCACCTTGGTGGTGAACCAAATGAAGCTAGAAACCGGTATCCACAGGGATGTATTGGCGCAATTCTTATCCGTTTCCATTACGGGGTTGATTGAGTGGTGGGTCGTCCAATCTATGCCATATACGCCAGAAGAGATGGTTGAACAGATGGCTAAAATTTTGGAAGCAAGGCTGCAGCTATGGTAAACGAATTAAATTTGAAGTGTGATACCTGCATAAAAGTTTTGAGATTTATCAAATCGGCAAATACTATCAGCACCATTACAGCCGAATAAGGAGTTGTTGGTGAAAGAATGCGCATCGTAACCGATTCACGGCTGCAAGTGTCAAATCCGAGCAAAGGGCTCTTAGATGAGGAAAGATCCCGGCTGGCCCGAATGATTTTGGCCCTTGCCCCTTATGACGGCGCTTTTAAACAGCGCATTCCCGGATTGCTGATCAGCCGCTTTTCTCGGATCGATTCCGACACGGTAAATGATTTCAATTCCCCTTCCCTATTATTTGCAGTGCAAGGGGCAAAGGTCATTACGGTTGGTCAGCAAGTATACACCTTGGACAAATTAGAAATGCTCCTGTTTCCCGTTGCCTTGCCAGTCACCATGCAGACTACAAATGCCACTCCTTCCGAGCCGTTTCTTGGTATCAGGCTGGATCTCGACTCGAGAAGAATTTCCGAGCTTGTCCTCAAAGTATATGCTCACGGGCTGCCCCCCTTGGTCAGCGGAGTGCGGGGTACGCCGCGAACACCGGGTTAAGCATAATGAAGGCGGTGAGCAGACTTCTGGATTGTTTATCCGATCCTGGAGATACGGAATGGATTGCTCCGCTTGTGATGGATGAAATCTTGATACGCATCCTGCGAAGTCCCTTTGGCAAACAGGTCGCTGAAATGGGTTTCGTTGATTCCGGCGTGCAGCGAGTCGCCAAAGCGATTGCCTGGCTCCAATCCAACTTTTCCCAGCAGATGAAGGTCACAGACTTAGCCGATTTGATGCATATGAGTGTTTCCTCGTTTAACGAGCATTTTAAATCCGTCACTTCCATGAGCCCGCTGCAATACCAAAAAGCGCTCCGGCTGCATGAAGCAAGGCGTCTTATGTTTTCCGATTCAAGGAATGCCAGCACGGCAGCCAGACAGGTTGGATATATAAGCATTTCTCAATTCAGCCGTGATTACAGCCGTTTTTTTGGAATTTCACCAAGCAGAGATATCGCCAGATGGCGGCAGCAAGAACAAGTTCCTCACGACTGAAGCACCAAATGGGATTGAACATTTTATAGGCGATGTGGATTCGCTTTTGATTTCTCTTCTATCCGCAGCCACAAGGCGTGCGGGTGTTATTCTTCCTGCGGTGAACCGGGACTATCCCATTTTCCAACGGATCAGGCAAAAAGCGGCGCGGAATAGGCAAACCTCCCAGGTGAGACTGAACTACAATAAACGTATAGCGTTGCAACTTACATTGTGGGAGGAATACATTATGCGTGTTTTTGTTACAGGGGCAACTGGTTTTATTGGTTCGGCCATAGTGCGGGAACTGATCGGAGCGGGACATGAAGTTGTAGGTCTTGCCCGCTCGGAAGCGGCGGCGGCGGCACTCACCGGAGTTGGTGTGTCGGTGCATCGCGGATCTCTAGATGACCTCGACAGTCTGCGCAGCGGGGCGGCGGCAGCGGATGGGGTGATCCATGCCGCGTTTGTTCATGACTTTAGGGATTACGCCGAAGCCAACCATCAAGATAGCCAGGTGGTTAAAGCGCTCGGGGAGGCATTAGCCGGTTCTGACCGACCCTTAGTAGTCACTTCCGTAACTGCGCTCTTAACACCTGGACGCCTGGGTACGGAAATGGATACATCCGATCCCCATTCAGCCGCACGCGTCGCATCGGAAGAAACTGCATTGGCCATGGCTTCACAAGGTGTTCGCGCATCCGTGGTTCGTCTTCCGGTATCCGTCCACGGTGACGGCGACAAGGGATTGGTCCCAACTTTGATCGATGTTGCAAGAAGAACGGGTGTCTCCGCCTATGTAGGCGATGGAACGAACCGTTGGCCCGCTGTGCACAGGCTCGATGCAGCCAAACTTTATCGACTGGCGCTCGAATCTGCATCTGCCGGCACCCGATTGCATGCGATTGGCGATGAAGGGGTAGCGTTTCGCGATATTGCCGCCTTAATCGGCCGCCGCCTCAATGTGCCTGTAGTCAGCAAAACTCCAGAGGAGGCGGTTGATCACTTTAATTGGCTGATGCACTTTGTGATGATGGACAATCCTGCCTCTAGCGCTTTGACCCAAGAACGCTTCGAATGGCGTCCCGGTCAGCTAACACTTCTTTCAGATATTGACCGCCAAGCGTATTTCGGAAATCAGGGTTATTTATAGCGGCTGGAACACAGGATTCAAAACAACGATCATTCGGCATCAAGACGCCAGGACAATGCAATCTTTTCTACGCTTAACACACATCGTTTTCTTTGTATCATGAAAAAGATCCTCAATTACGGGAAACAAAAAACGATATAAGTTCTTGTCACTGACTTGTGCCAAGAACTTATATCGTTAAAATAAAAAAAGCCGCTGCTACGCGACCTTTAAGCATATATGTTTTTGTCATCCGACATCGGGCTAAACATTATAATTTACAATATAACTGTGCATTCCCGTATTGTAGAAGCCCTCGCTGTATTCGATCACTTCGTCCGTTTCATCATAGGAATAACGCAATCTTTTCAATAAAGGGGTTTTCTCTTGCACGCGTAATTTCTCCTCTATAAGAGGAGAGGCAAATGCTACCGCAAAATGATCCCGATATTTCGCCAACGTGATTTCTTGCTCCTCAAGCCACTCGTACAGAGACTGAGCATTCAGTTCCCATTGATCGATTTCTCCTATACGCATGCTCAAATAATGTGTGTAATGCGTATAGGGCACATTATTAAGGCTGTACAGACGTTCTATGCGGATGCACTGTGCTCCAAATAGCTGATGCGGTTCCGTACCCTCTTCCGTCATGATAACTTCGACTTGCAACAATTGCTTTTGAACCTGATTGCCTTCTTCGACCAATAGCTCTGTAAACCGTTTCCATGTAGACAGCTTGGAAGTAGCCGTGTTGCGTATAACCTTCGTCCTTTTGCCACTGCCCTTTTCCAGATAGCCTTCTTGGCACAGTTCTTTGATGGCGTTGCGAATTGTAATCTTGCTGACCTCGAACTCCTTCTCCAATTGGGGCTCTGAAGGGATATTCGCCTTAATAGGATACACGCCGTGCAGTATTCTATCCTTTAAAATATTTTTGATTTGCAAATACAAGGGCCTTTGATTCCGGGATAAGTTCACTCTGCATCCACTACCTTTCAAGAATCGTTCCGACTCGCCATACACGGTCTCTTTCGATATGTATCTTCAGTCCCATTACGCGAGCGTTCTTGAAACATTAAATACTCATACTCCCGCTTGCGCTAATGACGCGTTAAAACCTCGTAATTAACATTCCATGTAAACACCATTCACAACGACCCCTTTGGCTTGTATGCTTCTATCGGCTGTCCACTTGACACCTTCGGAATCAACCAGGGTAATCGGATCATTCCGAAGGGTGAATAAGGTTAAATTGGCAACGTCCCCAACTTGTATCCGGCCAAGCTCCGGTTTTCCGAGCCAATTGGCCGCATGATCCGTAACGGCTGCAATCACTTCCTCTAGCGAATATCCCAAATAAAGAAATTTCGAGAGGACATTGGCCATACTATACACGGGGCCATTTAATCGGTTTCTACGGTAGATGTCCGTGCTAATCGTGTTAAAACCGATGCCATGCTGCTTTGCTGCCTCGGCAATTTTTAGCGAAAAGCTTGCTGAACCATGCCCGACGTCCAACTTTACGCCGCGTTCAATGGCATCCGCTAACACAAGAAGGGGATTGCCCTGATCATCGAAGAGATTATTCGGCTTCCCGTTGAGATAGTGAGTGATAATATCCCCTTTCTCTAATAGAGGGACGATCTCCTCGATACTTGGCGGTGCGGAACCGATGTGCACCATTAACGGCAGTAATGTTTTATCGGAAAGAGCTCGTGCGATACGCAGAGGTTCAATGCCGCTTTCACCCACCACGCTTTTGCTGATTCGCGCTTTTAACCCCACTATGAAATCTTTGTGCTCTTTTACCGCTCCAATGACTTTTGACGTATCTATCCATTCCAGATTGGATAATTCATCGATTCTTTGCAAGCCTACTCGCGAAATGTTCAAAAAGGCGAATAGATTGGTTCGTGCATGCTGCTTGCTTGCGGCTAACTCGGCAATCCGGTCCGCCCCGCAGCTTCCTGCATCCACGATGGTCGTGACGCCCAGCTTAATTCCGATTTCATCGATTTCATCGCCGTAGGGTTCAAATTCGGGAAAGGCATGGGCATGCATATCAATCCAACCGCTTGATATGTAAATCCCCGAGCAGTCTTTCACATGTTTTCCTTGTCCGCTCCCGGCTGTCGTTATCTCGGTAATCTTACCCTCTTCGATTACGACATCGGCAGCTTCCCCATTCACACGTTTTACATTACGTAACACAAATGACTCTTGCTTCGGCTCATACATGAACTTCACCTTTTCCCTGGTTTTAGTTAAGAACGCTTGCAAACGATTATTTGTTATGGGTTCCCTAGGTATGTGCACAATCGCATTGTGAAATGATTATAACGTTATAATGTTAATGTAGCATACAGGAAGATTAAAGTAAATATAACGTGGTAACAAGCTGACTAAATATCCAAAAAGGTCGATTATAATACAAGTATTTAAGGACTATGAGACTACCTTCCTGGCCGATAATTTGAAGCGTTTATTAGAGGCTTAGGAGCGATGAAGAGTATGATACTTTGTTCCTCCGAACACGGCCTCATCTATAGCCGTGTACAATACGCTAGAAGTCACTTGGTAACGCGCAGAATCTTGGATTGGCCAAAGCGTTAATTCATAAGCGGACGCTCTTATTATTGATGAGCCAACTAATGCACTTGATCCAGCCGCAATTGACAATTAAAGGGATGTTTGTGTCAGTAACCTCCGACACAAACATCCCTTTAAACTAATAAAAACCCTTGATATTATTGTATTTTAATTATGGCATGTTTCTGTCTTTAGACAGCTGTCTCCCCTTCCAATCATTCATGAGCCTTCCACATGCATTCCGTGATCTCCATCCCACTAAAAAAAGATGTGAACGAAGAATTCTCTGGGCTGCACGCATACATTCCCAGTTGAATTTCCCCGCCACCCTCAAATAAATGAAAAATACGCATTTGTCTGTATTCTACTCCGTCATAGGAGTTCTCGATGCAGAAATCACGATTGCGACGGCTAATTCTGTAAAACATAACTTTAATACTAGCGTCAATATCTGTCGTCGCCCAATCGGAAAATCCGTTGTTCGTCACTACACTGCCTAATCGTTGGTATTGTTCATTTTCGTACTCAATGGAAGCCTTGAACCAATTGTCGCTGTTTTGGTAGATCGCTACACCGCATTGATCAAACCGATTGTTAGTATCAAACTCTGTTCGGACCACAAATGAAAAGTAGGGTTCATGAATCTTAAATAATAGAGCCGGTGCGTTATCGTTTCTAAAACCGTAGTATGTACGCTGCCAGAAGTCCGTTCCAGGATCTGTTTGAATTACAACTTCATTTTCTCGAATCGAATAACTCGTGGGCTCATTTAACCAAAATAATTGACTTGGATCGTATTTCATGAACTGCCCCTCCTGCTCACTGAATAAGACCCATTATACCGTAAAAATCTTTACTCCAAAACTTGAAGCCGTCACCCTGCGTCAATTTAGAAAAACAAGTGCACCTTATGTTCGTGTCATTCGAGAATGTTCTTCTCTTCTTCTGTCCCGTCATGGAGCAAACAAAGCAAAGCTGCCGTTTAAAATCGGCAGCTTTTTGATTGGTGCTTGTTATCCACTACTTACCGTCAAAATCCGTCATTTCATAACTCTATAAAAAGCTTTCTTTGTAAATAGTACTCACTTTATCTTGCTGTCAACGCTATCTTTAATTTTTTGAATCGTAGAGAATCTTTCAAGCAAATTTTCATCACCTGAGAACTCAATATCGTACTCATCTTCCAACTGAACAACCATTTCGAATGATTTCATGGAATCTAAACCAAGTTTCCTGAGATCCTCATCAAGGGTAATGTCACGATCATGCTTCAAAATGACAATTCTCAATCGAATATGTAAAGTTTGGAAGCATTTCAGAGAATTCCGCATGCTTAATAATAGGCAACTTAAAGCTTGGATCTTTATAGTTGTTTGTATGTTCGAAAGAATAGTGATTCACATAGGACGCATATTTATTAGTTGGATCATAATACGAAGCTATCGAAAAAAGTGCGTTATACTTACAATTCATCCAAAATTCATTAAAATGGCTTAATATCGGTTCCGACAAACGATGAATTCATTAACTCACCAACCTTTTGTAATAATTATTCAGCTTTACCCACCATCATCAAGGCTGCTGGCACATAATGTGGTTGCAAAACTATTTGCGGCGTAACCGTTTCAATCCATACTATGAAATAGTTCATTCCTCCCAATGAAAATCAGAATGATTGCAACTTTCGGCACAGTTAGCGTAACTGAACATCTATGTTGAATGCTGTCGAATCTTTGTATTGAATACTATTAAATTTTAAACGAATGTCATTACCGCCAAGTTATCGCCTATGCCGCGCGCACCATAAAAATACGACCGCCCGATAGTTATTATCAGGCGGTCGCGAATGTTTAATCAGGTCCCTCCGAAGGTCGAATATTCAACCACAGGTACGATAGAAATGCACTCCATAGACCTGTATCGGACAAACCGGGGAATCATCCGAATATAGTCTAAGGAGTGCGCTGCCGGACCGTGAAGCCGGTGCTCGATTTTTACAGGCTCACTTCTCTGCCTTCTTTAATGGAACGTTCGATTGCATCCACGACTCTTAAAGAATCCAAGGGGATCGGGATGTAGGCGGTCCGCAGCCGGTCCAACTTCCCGTTGGGTACGTAGAAGCCGGCGTCCTTCATTCCGAGCGGATCGAGCATCCTATGTCTGACCGGTGACTCTGGCCACGAGTACGTCAGTCCGGCGTCCGCTCTACCCCATGCATAACCGGAGAGTCAAGCCTCAGGGTGTACGGGGCTCAGCCCTGTATACTGGCCGGCCCGCCGCCGAACACCTCCTCGACGAGCCTCTGCGTCGCCTTCTGAAATGCCACTGCCAAGGACATTGCGACGTCGTCCACATAGTTCACGGAGGCGGTCAGGGTCTTACTGCCGTCGGGCGTACTGTACATCAGTGCCGCGTAGCCCGAAATGCCTCCGTTGTGGGTGATGATGGTACCTTCGCCGTTCGGGCCGGCCTGAACGAATACCCCTAAGCCATAGCCGATTTTGGGGTACGGCTTGCACATCTCGTCCAGCAGAGGGGCCGGAAGGAGCTTGCCGCCCATCAGCGCCGAGATAAACGTGTGGAGGTCCTGGGTGGTCGAGATCATGTCACCACCGGTGGAGATCCAGGAGGGGTTCTGGCGGGTGATGTCGACCGTCTTCTGCTCGCCGGCGTCCTCGTACCGGTAGTAGGCGTGGGCGTGCGGCTCGGGTATCTCCGGCTGGGTGTCTGGTACCACGGTACCCGACAGCCCGAGTGGCCCCAGTATCAGCCGCTGCATCTCCTCGGCGAGCGAGCTGCCGGTGACCTTCTCGATCAGCAGCCTGGCCAGCACGTAGTTAGTGTTGGAATAGCTCCAGTCCGTTCCCGGCTCGAATCGCGCCGGCTTAGACAATGCCAGCTGTACCAGCTCCTCGGGCCGGTAGGTCTTGAACCGGTTATCTACCCATTCCTGTCCCTGCCATGGGATCCCCGGCACCACCGTTCCGTCTTCGTAATACTCTCCGGTGAAGTTGAACACCCCGCTGGTGTGTTGTAGCAGCATCCGCACCGTGATCCGCCGGTCCAGCCCGAACTCGGGCAGGTAGTCTGACACCGGGTCATCCAGCCCGATCCTGCCCTCGGCAACCAATTTCAGGACTACAGTCGCGGTGAAAGTCTTGGTGTTGCTGCCTATCCGGAAGTGGCCGTTTGTGGACGGCTTCGCCTCTTCGCACAGCGTGCTCACACCGGCGCTGCCAACCCACTCGCCCTGCTCATCGTGCACACGCAGCTGCACCCCGAGGAAACCGGAATCGACGATCTCCTGGATGGCCTTCTGCAGTTCCGGGCGATCCTGCCCCACGGCGATTCTTTTTTCCTTCATATTTTCTGACGAACTATTCATAACATTCACATCTCCTTATTATAAGTCTTCTTACACACGTTTGAACCGGGATCATCTTATTCATACCAACCGATGGTATGTATAGGTTTAAAAATAAGCTGCCTTTCGGCAGTTTAGTTTTCTTTGCTGACTTCTCGAGCTGACAAACGGTACAATTCCTCGTATCGTTGAATCATTTGCTCATCGAATAGGTCAAGTCCCAAGCCTTTCAATATTTCATCGAAAAGCCTTACCCTTCGCAACATCATCTCGGGTGTAGCTTGGATGACCACGGGGTTTAGCCAAAGGTTGGTGAGAATCATCAACGCTTCGCTTAGCTCCGTTGGATAGTCGGTTCGGATCGAGCCGTCTCGCATACCCTGTTCGATGATGGGCTGGATATAGAGAGGTACGCCTTTTTCGAATATATTCTCGATCTGTGCCGCCAGCAGCTTCGGATTGCGTAAGAGGTTCGGCGCCGCCGATGCCATTTCGTTCTGGGCTGGATTATCGAGAGAGAAGCGGGAAATCTTTCGAAGCTTTTCCAGTCCGTTCAGCTCCTTGTCGTCCCTGACGCCGGACAGCATCTCGTCAACACCTTTGTACATATGGTCGGTGACAGCCTGCAGGATCTCCTCTTTCGACTTGAAGTGATGGTAAATTGCCCCTTTTGTCAGCCCGCCCAGCTCATTAATGATATCCTGAATGGAAGTCTGCTCGTATCCTTTTTGTATGAACAGGTTAAGAGCCACGGTTAGAATTTGGTTGATTGTTTCTTCAGGATATTTATTCCTTGCCATTCGCCTTCTCCTTTCATACATTCGGTTGGTATGTAATGAATGTACCCGATCATCCTTTTAATGTCAACACCAAAAAATCAAAATTATTTGATTTGGGTGTTCGGACGTAAGCAGAGTTGGTTAACAGTTGTCACCCTGATTTATAAGGAACATCTCTTGTTATAAATGTGTTAAAAATCTATAAAACGCCCCCTACTCTGCCTTAGGTAAAGTGGATGGCGAATTTTTTAATCGTCGAAATTTGAAATTAATGAATCATTCCATTATCCTTCAAGATTTAATCCTTGTCTTCATGTCTTTTCTTTCACTATACTATAAACACTTAGAATTCCTTAACGAAAAAGGAGGACAATTATGGATAGTGGTTTGCTATCATTAATAGTTATGCTTACGTTTGGTGCACTATTGTACACAATGTTTAACATAACTACCTACACTGGTTGGAAAAAACGTCATGATGAAGAGATTGCTCAAAAAATTGATCGCATATTAGATTTAATCGAAAATAAGAGTCAGGATTGATCCTCGAGAATTTTGATAGACTCGCCTGCTTCCACTCTTTAACTTATTTAGCTCATCCCATTTAGGTACGGATTCACTTTGGGCACCGTCTTGTGCTGCTTGGAGCCATAACCTAAAATGATTGGATAAAAATATGTTGTGAATTTATTCTGCTGCCGGATTATTATATATGGCTGCCCAATTGATCTCCTTCACTGAAAACGGTTTTCTACCTCCCCGCGTTTCCTTGCTCTTTTTTTCAAATATCTCATTTAACCAGTATTTTTAGTCTTTTGTTGAAATGAGTGATTTCATGGATAGCTCCAGTATTCAATTCAAGTCTTGGCGTGAGGTATTGCGAATTATAAGTATAGACAAGGGTTAATCTATTGGTTATTGAATTATAAGTACGATCGTGCTAAATTTTTATCCACGTGTACTAAATCCTGCCTATTTATTTGGATTGAGGCTGTCCGCTTCATTGCATATAATGAAGGTACCACCCTTCGGGGAGATCGCTAAGGGAGGCCGCGATGAACGAGACCGCATTTGACGAACCATTGTTTGCAAGCTTGAAGCCGGGCTTAACCTCGTTCTGTTACCGAATGCTAGGCTCCATGGACGATGCGGACGATGCCGTTCAGGAGACGAGTATTCGGGTCTGGCAGAACTGGAGCACGTTCAGACAGGATTCGTCCTTCAAAACTTGGGTCTATCGGATCGCCTCCAACCTTTGCTTGGACAAGCTGAGACAATCCAAACGCCGCGCGCTTCCCGTTGACCTGTTCGACCCGGCCGTCGCCATCGTCGAGCCTCGTGACATGCTGCCGGACTCTGCCTGGATCTGGCCGTCTCCCGACTTTGGGGGCAATCCGGAGGAGCGGCTCGTCCGCAGAGATACCCTTCAACTGTGCTTCATCGCTCTCCTGCAGACCTTGCCTCCGCGGCAGCGTGCGGTACTCATTTTGAAGGATGTATTTGAATGGTCCTCCAAGCAGATCGCGGAGACGTTGGCTATGTCGCCGGCAGCGGTGAACAGCACCTTGCAAAGAGCCCGGGAGACGATGGACCGGGCGCAGCTTCGCTCGGATGAGCTCAGCAGCATGAACGTTCAACCGGAGCAGCAGCTGCTGTCCCGGTATGTGGAGGCCTTCGAGCAATTCGATATTACTGCGCTCGTCGCGTTGTTCCACGAGGAAGGCTGCATGTCGATGCCGCCCTTCGAGATGTGGATCCGCGGCAAGGAAGATTTGTCCGCCTTCTATTCGCTTACTCGCTGGCATTGCGAAGGTTCGCGATTTGTGCCCATTACGGTGAATGGCGGTTATCCGGCGTTGGCCCAGTATATGCCGGGCAAAGAGGGCTCTGGCCTGGTACCCTGGGGCATCCACGTCATCGAAACCAAAGAAAATCAAATTCTGCATGTTCAAAACTTCATTCATGCGCCACTATTTTCGCGATTTGGGCTGCCTGAGCGAATTGACCAATGAATTTCGTCATTGGCTTACGTCTATATTAATGAGAATAACCAAACCACGAATATCATGAAAGAGGTGTCTATTTGAAATGGAAACGAATCAACCGACGAAAGTAACCGTGCAAGCCGTCATAGGGGCCCCTGTCGAGAAGGTATGGCGCTATTGGACCGAACCGGATCACATCACGAAGTGGAATCAAGCGTCCGACGACTGGCATGCGCCGAGAGCCGAAAACGATCTGCGGGCCGGTGGCAAGTTTCTGACACGGATGGAAGCGAAGGATGGCAGCATGGGCTTTGATTTTGGCGGCGTCTACAATGTCGTGAATCGGCATGAGGCGATCGGCTACACCATGGAAGACGGAAGAAGAGTGGATATTGCTTTCGTCGATCAAGGGAATGAGACGAAGGTCATTGAAACGTTCGACGCGGAAAGCTCCAATCCCGTCGAGCTCCAGCAAGCAGGCTGGCAAGCGATCATGGACAATTTCAAAGCCTATACCGAACAAAACTAATGCAAAGAAGACGCCTGGGAAGATGCCCGGCGTCTTGCTTTTTGAACCCTAGTACGAGCGTGCTCTCCGTTAGCCTTACTCTTGTGCCCCATCTATGTTCATGTAGTTAATGGCCCACAGATGGCCGTCCAAGTCCACGAAGCCCCAATGATACATGAACCCATGATCTTCAGGTTCCGCGTGCAATTTGCCGCCCAAGGAGACCGCGGTATTCACGATTTCATCGACCTTTTCCCGGCTCTCGAAGGCCAATGCGATCGTCATCTGAGCATACTTGCTCGTATCGACGGATTCCTTCTCCGTGAGCGTATTAAAGAATGCTTGATTGATCAGCATGACCTGCAGGTTGTCGCCGATCACGATGGCTACCGAATTCTCGTTCTCGGGGAATTGCGGGTTGAGCTCGAATCCGATTCCGGTGAAGAACGCTTTCGATTGTTCTACGTTTTTTACAGGCAGGTTGAAGCTCGTGAATGCGGACGTTAATGCCATTTTTAAAACACCTCTTCGTCAAATTAGTTTGTGTTCATTTATGCCTTCGTTTATATAGACGACATCCGATCCGGGAATTCATCGGTCTCATGGATTCGGAAGCGTAAATTTTGAAAAATAACTTGGTATTGAGTTCGGATACCCGCCATTCCCGTAAGGTTATAAGTTCTTGTCACTGACTTGTGACTAGAACTTATATCGTTAAAATAAAAAAAGCCGTAACTACGCGACTTTTAAGCATATATGTTCTTGTCATCCGGCAGACTTGGAATAATAAGTTTTAGACTGACCCCAATATAAAACCCCTGAAAGTATTATATGGCGTACAGCACTTTCCGATGCGACTGTCGAGAATCCTCTTTATCGTTGGATATCCTCGAATCTTCGTTCGATGAAATGTTGAAAAACCGCCCTGTAAAGGGACGGTTTTCTTAAGCTTGCATGAATGCTTCTAACGGCTCCAGAGTCGAGAACGTCTTCTTTGCATCCTTATTCCGTTGCTTATTATAGAGTTTGATCAACTCTGCGAATGATTCAGCTTTAATCTTCGTATAACTCGATTTGGTGTATCTGTTTATGTACGTCTTTTGCCCTTCCTCTTCAACCCACTCGTAAACGACGTCATATTTGTCCCTCAGATTCTTCAAATGAAGTGCCCGGCGCAACACTGCATAGTGTTCTTCAATGGCTTCATCGCATTCCTCCATAATCTTCTCGTATGCGCAGCCAACTCGCATCAGAATCTCCAATGCCCGTTCATCGCCGTATCTCGCGAGAAATTCCTTCAACGAAACCAGCGCATATAGCGTTATTTGTTCCTTGTCATTCGGATCCTTGTATTCATAACAGCCTACAACCAAATTGCGATCGGTCAGTTCCTCCTTACTAAATTGCATCATGAACAAATACTCGAGTGACTTCTGCTTCATAACGGTTTCCAACATGTGTTCTTTATCAATCTTAATGCCCGTTGTCACCCACGGAAACGGTAGTTGGCGGTTACTTTCATGCGATATACTACCCCTAATATTCAAAATCGGCAGACCCGTAGCAATTGCGTACGACCTGTTATATCCTTTGCCCGCAAATATTCCCTGTTCTTCTCGCATGTGTCTCTGCCTCTCCTTTTAATACCAAGTTCCATTCTGCGCGTACTTCTGTCTCCTATTTGTTCATCACCGCTGCTTTTCATTAACCCGCGAAGATATTTCTGGGATAAATTGTATCATATGAGAACCCTAATTTCATCTAATGGTTACGTTAATTCTGCCCATTGGCTAATGCCGGCTGACAGTCTACAACTTTATTTTCACGGTCGAATGCTTTACTTTTCAATCTAACACTTTATTTTAATAGACCAATTAGACTGCTATTGGGGTTCGTTGCTAAACTTTTTAAACAATTTAAATATAACTTCACAAAGTAAAGTTGTAATAATTCCACTTGTCCCCAATGTTGGATCATCAAATTACATTCCACCGTTGTAGCCCCAAATTTCGAAGATGGATTGTTTGAACATGATTGCATCCTTTTCCGTATTCGGGTTTTGCTCCAAACCATTAGTTCCTTCAATTTGTTTCGGGCGATTTTATCGATCTTATCAAATGGAAGTTCATTCGTACTCTCTTCTGGTCACAGTTAGGATTGCTTTCATAACAATGCATGGAGAATATTTTCAATTACGGTTAACGATATATTTTTGTCCTACCATGCTCAATCAAGGAGGATGAAAAAAAGACACGGGATGACCTTCCGTGTCCTGCAATTCTGTTTAGCCCTATAGATTGTACTCTGTTAAAAGTTAAAGCCGCAGCCCTATCTCAGATAAAGCTCAATCACCGTATCACTCTCATCCGGAAGCCTGGATCCGGCAAGATTAATGAAGGCGCCGTTCTCAATGTCGGAGTATTCCAGCGCCATCCATGGAACTTCTACCTTAAGTTCGGTCCCATCCCGCAGCAGTCTGGCTTTCTCAATCCTATCCTTCAACCCTTCGAAGTAAATCGGGCCTATCCCCCGGTCATATACATGGGCATACAGCCTGTTCCCGTTCTGGGTGTAGCGGCCCCACTCCGGCTTCGGCAAATCAGCCGCCTTACAGCCATAAATGCTGTCACCGTTCAATCTCAGCCATTCCCCTACTTCGTCCAGCACTTCCAGTGTCTCCCGGTTGATCTCGCCCTTCGCATCCGGGGCCACGTTAAGCAGCAAGTTCCCGTTCTTGCTGACGCATTCGACCAGGGTACGGATCACCTGCTTGGCTGACTTGTAGTTCTTGTCCGCAGCATGATAACCCCAGTTATCGTTAAGGGTGATACACGCTTCCCAAGGGACAACCTCCCCCTTCTCATCCACGATGCCACCAGGTGGAATGATCTGCTCCGGGGAGAAGAAATCCCCGGCATATTCCTCGGGTTCCGCCGCCCGGATATTACCGCCTAGGCGGTTATCAATAATGATATCCGGCTGGATGGAACGAATCATCCGAATCAGCTCGGTCGCTCTCCATTTCTCGCCAGTCATATCATCATAAGAGAAATCGAACCACATGATGTCAATCTTGCCGTAGTTCGTGAGCAACTCCTTCACCTGACCATGCATGTAGTCCAGATATCGGTCGAAGTCGATTGGCTTGTTCTTGGCCGCTTCATTGTCCCGATCCGGGTGCGCTTTGTCCCCATATCCCGGATAATCGTCATGATGCCAGTCGATGATCGAATAATACAGTCCGACCGCAATGCCCTCCTCGCGAAAAGCATCCACATACTCACGAACCAGGTCTCGTCCAGCCGGGGTGTTCGTCGCTTTGAAATCCGTCAGCTTGCTGTCGAACAGACAGAAGCCGTCGTGGTGCTTGGTCGTCAGCACCGCATACTTTTGTCCTGCAGCCTTGGCGGCCTTCGCCCATTTTTTCGGTTCATACCGGGATGCGTCGAACTCGTCAAAATACACTTGATACTGCTCATAACTCATCCGCTCGTTGCCTCGAATCCATTCTCCCCTGGCGGGAATGGAATATAATCCCCAGTGAATGAACATGCCGAACCGGTCCTGCAAAAACCACCGGGTCCTTTGCTCTCTTGTGCTCATACGACAATCCCCCGTCTCCTTTGAAATGATTCCCAATACACACAACGGCTGAAAAGACTACTCCGGATGCGGAACGTTCTTGCGATCGCCGTTCTCCCCCAGATTTCTGGATTATCCCGCTAACGGGTGAAATCCGGGACAAAGGCGAACGCTGCGCTTCTTCAGAATCGTTCCGTCCCCTCCGTTACTTAGCATAAAGTTCATTAGTTCCCACTTAAATCAAGTATGAAACAAAGCTGCGGCTCCGATCAGGCCGACGTCGTCCCGCAATCCCGCAGGCACGATCTCATACGTGCCACGGTATGGCTTCATGACCAGCTTCTCGGTCTCCGCCTTCAGTGCCGGGAACAGCAGGTCGCCTGCCTTGCTCACGCCGCCGCCGATTACAATCCGGTCGGGATTGAATGTATGAATCACGTTGGCTAAGCCCAGCGCCATGTAATGAACCGCCCGGTTCACCACTAGGGCGGCGATGGGGTCACCCTGACGGTGAGCTTCGAACACATGCTTGGCCGAGATCTCTTCACCGCTTGCCGCCGCCAGTTCTCCAATCACGGACGGGTTGCCCAGCATAAGTTCCAGCGCCGAGTTGCGGATGGCGGTTCCTGAAGCGTACATCTCCCAACAGCCATTGTTCCCGCAGATGCATGCCGGCCCATCCGGCACAATAATGTTATGGCCCAACTCCCCGGCAAAGGAAGTCGCGCCCAGGAGCAGCTTCCCGTCGAGGACAATGCCCGCACCGATGCCTGTGCTAAACGTGATGTATACCATGTTCCCGGAGCCTTTTCCTGCACCCCGGACATACTCGCCCCATGCCGCTGCGTTCGCGTCATTAACGACCTCCACCGCGACGCCAAGTGCGTCTCCCATCCACTTTTTCAGAGGGACGTTGTTCCATTCCGGCAGGTTCGTGCCCTGAAGCACGATACCGTCCTTACTGTTCACGGTCCCAGGCGAGGCCAGACCTACGCCGCATACCGGGTGTTCCATGGACACGGATTGAATCATCTCCACCATGCGCTGCACGACTTCTTCCGCTGTGCGGGCGTTCGCCGTCTCCATGCGTTCACGGTTCAATATCTCACCGTCAGCGTTAAAGAGAGCCGCGGCAATCTTTGTTCCACCAAGGTCAATTCCCACTACATGTTTGTCTGTGCTCTGCAAATCAATCACCTATTTTCAGATCTGTATGGATGGGACTTAAGACAACGTTCGCTCTATATTTCATGCATTTCTTTCCCGCTTTACCCGCTGCCCTGGTTGACTCATGTGCTGTTGAAGCTTTCAGCTTGCTTCATCTGTTTGTCGTTTCTTCATGCCGCCTTCGGTAACGGCCGTGATCAGTTCCAGCCGATTTGCCCCATTTTTTTCAGCCCTTAACGCATCGTCAATACAGGTAGCGATGACTTCCAGGATCATAACGAACGCTCCTGTTTCCGGGATTCATTTACGGATACGTCCCCTGATACAAACCCTGCTGCATCTCTTGCTTCATTTCTTGATGTTTTTCTCTGACACATCTTCTGATACGTCATCTGTTGCATTCCTTGTTCCATTCCCAGTTGACTTTCCCGCGGCACACTTCCGGGCATAATTCACCGCATAATCAGCCAGCAGTCTCGCGCCATATCCTGTCGCTCCCGCCTCTGCGTAACCGACATCCTGCTTGTACTGTACCGTGCCGGCCATATCAATATGGACCCAGTTCATGGATTTGTCGACGAACCGCCGAATAAATAACGCTGCTGTGATGGCGCCAGCCAGCGTAGAGGTGCCCACGTTACGCAGGTCGGCATAAGTGCTTCTCAGCTCGGATTCATAATCATCCATAAGCGGCATCGGCCACAGCCGCTCGCCGTTACGCTCGCCAATCCGGGCCAGCTCGCGCGTCATATCGGCATCGCCCCATATGCCGGCGATCCCTAGTCCCAGCGCATCTCCGACATTGCCCGTTAGCGTGGCAATGTCGATCGCCTGCGCTGCGCCAAGCCCGGCCGCATGGATCAGCGCGTCTGCCAGCACGAGCCGGCCTTCTCCATCCGTATTTGCAATTTGAACGGTCAAGCCGTTCGGATAAGCAATCACGGATGAAGGCAGCGTGGCGCGGGCATCCGGCAGGTTATCGGCCACGGCGATCAGGGCCGTGACCCGGACCTTGGCCTGCTGCCGGACCAGAATGTCCAGCGCGCCGATGACGGCGGCCGCTCCGCCCATATCCATCCGGGCATCGCTGATGTCCCGGCCCGTCTTCGCGTTCATGCCGCCCATATCGAAGGTGATAGCCTTGCCGATCAAGGCCAGCATCGGGGCATCCGGGCAGGCTTCGTACCTCAGCTCGATTAGCGCCGGAGCGTGCTTGCTCCCGGCACCCACTGCCAAGAGGCCGTTCATGCCGCGCTCAGTTAGTTCCTTCCCCCGGTAGACATAAATATTTACCGGCCTGTCTTTGAAGAGATTCCGCGTCCATTCCACAAAAGCATCCGGGTTCAACGTACCCGGCGTCTCATTCACCCAGTCCCGGGTCAGATTTGTCGCCTCCGCCCGGTGGATGGCCGTCTGAATGACCGAATTCAGCCCGGCCGCGGACAGTTCAGACCAATCTGAAGACCGCAGATTCAACTTCACAGTGCCGCTTATTTTCGTGACATTTCTATATTTATCGAACCGGTATAATCCAAGCAGCCAGCCCTCAATCCAGGCCTGCAGCCACGCGGCCGCTGACTCTATGCTCTCACTGCCTCCAACTCCAACTACTGCGCCCGGATGTCTGAGCAGCGTTGCGCTGCCCCGCCCTTCCTGCAGCAGAGTTCGTGCCGCGGCGCCCCCGGCGCGGCGTACCCGTTCTAACGTTACGGCGCAACGCTCCCCCATTCCGGCGGCGAGCACATCAGCTTCACCTGCAGAACGGGCGTACAGCCAGGTCATGGTGCCCTGCCGCTTGCGCGCTTCATTCAGCGAATAGGGAAACGATTCCCCCGCATATACCGGATGAATGAGAACATCCGCGAGTTCAGTCATATCTAGTGTAATGTGCATGGCGATCCTTTCCTTAGGCATTGTAATAAACGGCCTAATCAGGCTTCATTATAGAGATGGCAGGCAACCTGATGTCCGGGTTCCACTTCCCGGAACACCGGCTCCTGCTGCCTGCAAATATCCATGCAGGCCGGGCAGCGGTTATGGAACCGACAGCCGGAAGGCGGGTCAACCGGACTCGGCAAGTCCCCTTTCAGAATAATGCGCTCCCGCTTCTGATTCGGATCTGGAACCGGCACGGATGACAACAACGCCTGGGTGTACGGATGAAGCGGACGGTCATAGAGCGTGTCTTTATCCGCCGTTTCCACCAGCGTACCCAGATACATCACACCGATACGGTCGCTAATATGCTCAACCACACTTAGGTCGTGGGAAATGAACAGATACGTCAGGCCATAATCCTCCTGCAGATCCTGCATCAGGTTCAGCACCTGGGACTGGATGGACACATCCAGCGCCGAGACTGGCTCATCCGCCACGATCAGGCTTGGACGTACGGACAGCGCCCTGGCAATCCCGATCCGCTGCCGCTGGCCACCGCTGAACTCATGCGCATAGCGCTCGGCATGAATGCTGCTGAGACCTACTGTCTCCAGCAGTTCCCGGGCCAGCTTATCCCGCTCCTTCACGCTGAGCTTCGTATGGATCAGAAGCGGTTCAGCCACAAGTTCCTTCACTTTCATCCGCGGGTTGAGCGATGCGTATGGATCTTGAAAGACCATCTGCATATCTTTACGGATTGGACGCATCTGGTTGTCGGAAAGGCTGCTGATATTCTGTCCGTTGAACCAGACTTCACCGCTTGTTGGCTTCAGCAGCCGATTCACAAGCCGCCCGGTCGTAGACTTTCCGCAGCCGCTCTCCCCGACCAGACTGAACGTCTCCCCTTTGCGTATAGCGAAGGACAGACCATCCACTGCGCGCAAGTATTTGGCCGCGCCGAACCAGCCCTTTTTCACGGCGAAAGATTTGCGCAGCCCCTTTACCTCAACCAGCGGAGTCTCTGTGTGTGACTGTATCATTGATTGTTTCCCCCTTCCGGTGTATCCATCTGCGTCAACCAGCAGCGGCTTTTGCGCTGCTCCTGTCCTTCCACAGGCAGAAGCTCCGGTTCCTGAAGGCACCGCTCCATCGCATACACACATCGCGGCATGAATTTGCAACCTGGAGGCATCGCACTTAAGTCAGGCACATTGCCCTGAATGGATTCCAGACGGCGAACCTTCTGGCGCAGCTTGGGAACGGATTGGATCAGGCCTTTGGTGTACGGATGCTGGGGGTTTGCGAATAACTCCTGAACCGGTGCCTCTTCCACAACCCGTCCCGCATACATAACAACCACCCGGTCACACATTTCCGCCACAACACCAAGATCGTGTGTAATCAACAGCATGCCCATCTCCTGTTCTTCCTTCAATCGCTTCATCAGGTCCAGAATCTGCGCCTGAATGGTCACATCAAGCGCCGTTGTCGGCTCATCGGCAATAAGCAGCTTCGGGCCGCACGACATGGCCATCGCGATCATCACGCGCTGCCTCATTCCGCCGGACAGCTGATGCGGATATTCATCGGCCACGTCCTCCGCCCGGGGAATCCCGACCAGCTTCAGTGCATGAATGGCGTGCTCCCGTGCACGCTTCCGGCTGTATCCGAGATGCAGCATGATCGGCTCTTCCAACTGCCGTCCGATTCGCAGCACCGGGTTCAGGGAGGTCATCGGCTCCTGGAAGATCATCGCCAGTTCATTGCCGCGGAACTTCCGCATCTCCTTCTCCTGAATCTGAGTCAGGTCGGTGCCTTCGAACCGGACTGCCCCGCCGGCAATCCTTCCCGGTGTATCCTTGAGCAGGCGCATAATCGACAGGGAAGTCACACTTTTGCCGCAGCCGCTCTCGCCGACCAGCCCCAGCACTTCACCTCTATTGATGTGAAAATCAATGCCCGACACTGCCGTTACGCTTCCGCCATCACGTCTGAACTCTGTCTTCAATCCTTCCACTTCAAGCAGTCTGGGTGTCATGGCCCTGTCCCCCTTTAATTTTTCGTCTTGGGATCCAGCGCATCACGCAGTCCGTCCCCAACCAGGTTAAAAGCAAGTACAGCCAGAAAGATCGCTACCCCGGGAAAATACACAATGTGCGGAGCGATGCTCAAATAGTCGCGCCCCATGCTCAGCATCGCGCCCCAGTCCGGCTCGGTCGGCTTCGCTCCCATACCCAGGAAGCTCAAGGAGGATGCCGCCAGAATCGCACCGCCGATCTTCATCGTTACGTTCACGATCACACTCGGCACGGTCTGCGGAAAAATATGCTGCCATATAATGCGCACGTTCTTCGCGCCCATCGAGCGGGCAGCTTCCACAAATAAAGTCTCTTTGGCACTTAGGGTGACACTGCGGATAATCCGTGCAAATGACGGCGTGCCGAAAACGGCAACGGCAATGACCACATTGGACAGTCCCGGGCCCAGAATCGCCACAATCCCGATGGCCAGCAGCAGATCCGGGAAGGAGAACAGCACATCGCTGCCTCGCATGATGAGCCGGTCGAGCCAGCCTCCGTAATATCCGCTGAGCAATCCAAGCACGGTACCCAGCACAGCCGCAATCAGCACGGAACTCAAGCTGACCGCCAAGGTCAACCTTGTTCCGTCAAGCAGACGGCTCAGGATATCCCTGCCGTATTCATCGGTTCCGGCCCAATGCGTAGCCGATGGACCAGTCATGAGCGCATCATAATCCGGCGCATTCGGATCATAAGGTGTAAGATGCGGACCGAAGATCGCTATAATTGCCAGAAAAATGATAAAAATGCCTGCTGCAAGCGACGCTCTCTGTTTGCAGAACTTACTGAAGAACTCCGCTGCACGGCCTTTGGTCGGCTTCGTCACCAGGGTCACACCGGCTCCTGAGGAGTCGGCTCCCATCACCGTTGTATTGTTGTCCATCCTGTTCCCCTCCTAGCTAGACGCATACCTGATTTTCGGGTTCAGCACACCGTACAGCATATCAACGATAAGATTAATAAGTATGAATTGGGTCGCAAACAGCAGCAGCAGTGCTTGAATCACGGTATAATCCCGAAAAGAAATCGAATCCACAAGCAGCCTTCCAAGACCCGGAATACTGAATACCGTCTCCACCATCACGGAGCCGCCCAGCAGAAACCCGAATTGCAGACCCGCTACAGTAACAACTTGAATCAGCGAGTTGCGCAGCGCATGCCGTCCAACCACGGTGAACTCTCTAAGCCCTTTCGAACGTCCCGTCCGGATATAATCTTCCCGCATCGTCTCCAGCATGGATGAGCGGGAGAACCGGGCAAGCATGGACATAATTCCCGCTCCAAGTGTGAGGGAAGGCAGGAAATAGGACTTCCAGGAATCCACACCGCCGGTAGGAAACCAGCCGAGCTGTACCGAGAAGATCTGAATCAGCACCAGCCCCAGCCAAAAGCCTGGGATCGAGATGCCCGAAATTGCGGTAAGCATGCCCACGTAATCCGGCCACCGGTTGCGGTTAACCGCAGAGATCGTACCGATCAGCAGACCGAGGATTAATGCCCAGCCCAAGCTCAAAAACGTTAAAATAAGGGTTGGCGTCAATCTGCTCATCAGCATGTCGGATACCGGCAGGCCGGACCGCAGAGAACTGCCCAGATCGCCATGCATCAGCTTGCCCATATAATTGAAATATTGCTGCCATAGCGGCAGATCCAGCCCGAGTTGTGCCCGTATGCCGTTAATTTCCTCCAGCGTGGCTTCCTTGCCCGCGACAAGCCGGGCCGGATCGCCGGGGATTAAGTGTATGAACATGAAGACCAGCACCGATACGACAAACAGCAGCGGAATGACTCCAAGTAGTCTTTGTAGCGCGTATCTTCCCATCATGTGAGCCCCCTTCATTGAACAAGTACATAAGAGGGGCCGCTCCTCAGCTACAGACAGAAACGGCCCCTTGCTTTGCATCAACATCCCCAAGCTATTGCTTGCTTAGTGCTTCTAGCTTCTTACTTTCTGCTTCTAGCTCCCTGCTTGTATCCCCGGACTTGTTCGTCCTTAAGTAACGATTACTTCACTTCCACATCACGAACGGTGATGGAGCCGTCCGGTAATACTTTTACGCCGCTCAGGCTGGCTCTCTTGCCTGAAATCACCTGATCCACACCCATGAAGGCCCATGGGGCATCCGCCCAGATCGTTTTTTGAATATCCGCATAAATGGATTTCGCTTTTTCCGGATCGGTCGCCTTGTTGGCATCGGCAATCCATTGATCCACGTTCGGATTCTTATAGTATGCCGTATTGGCTCCTGCCGGAGGGAACATTTCGCTGCTGAACAGACCTCTTGTAGCGCCGTCTGCGTCACCTGAAGACGGGGACCAGCTTACATACCACATTTGGATCTTGGCCTGCTCTGGTGTAGCAGCGGAGTTAATCTGCTCAGACAAGGTACCGCCTTCCATCGACTTCACATCCAGCTTGATGCCGACAAGAGCCAGTTGCTGCTGAATGAATTGCATGCCTTTCATTGTCTCGGAATCATTCTCGCCCCAGATCTCGGCCGTGAAGCCATCAGGATAACCGGCTTCTGCAAGCAGGCTCTTTGCTTTCTCCACATCATAGTCGTAACCGCTCTGCTGGGAGTAGTACTGCGTTTTGGAAGACATGGTAGAATTCAGCTTCACGCCCAGACCGGATTTGACGACTTTGATGTAAGCTTCTTTGTTAATCGCATAGTTAATCGCTTGACGAATCTTCACATCATCGAACGGCTTCTTCGTCGTGTTGAGTGTGACGTAACGGACAATTGTGGAATCCGTTTTATCTACCACAATATTGCTGTCCCCCTCTACTTGGGAGACTTGTTCAGTTGGCATCGGATAGATGAAATCCGCTTCCCCTGTCTTCAGCATCGCAATCCGGGAACCGTTCTCCGGCACCGGCTTGAAGGTGATGCTCTCCACCTTCGGCAGATCCTTTTGCCAGTAATCCGGGTTCTTCACCACCACAAGGCGGTCGCCCTGCACCCATTCCTTAAATTTGAAAGAACCTGTACCTACCGGATTTTTACCGATATTCTCGCCCTGCTCCTTCAGTGCTTTAGGGCTTACGATCAGGGCCATCGCCATTTTGTTCAGGAAGGCGTTATACGGTTCGCTCAAGGTGATGACTACGGTTTTGGCATCCGGAGCCTCAACCTTGCTGACTTTGGCGAAGCTCTTGCGCATCTTCAGGTTGTTCTTCTCATCACGGATGCGGTCCAGATTCACCTTAACTGCTTCGGCGTTGAAATCCGTACCGTCGTGGAATTTGATGTTCTGCTTCAATGTAAACGTGTATACCAGACCGTCATCACTAATTTTGTAGGAGTCGGCCAGCACTGGAACGACTTTCATGTTCTCGTCGAAGCCCATCAGGCCTTCAACCATGGTTCTTGCTCCGGTAATCGAATGAGTATCGCTCGTGTTGTGAGGGTCCAGTGTAATAAAGTTGGCATTAATGGCAATAACAACATCTTTTTTGTTTTTGGATACGGTCTTAGTACCTTCACTCTTGCCCGTATTCGCACTTTCCTTGCCAGTCTCCGTATTGCCTCCGCAGCCTGCGGCAACTACCGCGAAGATAAGCAGCAGCATTAGTGTGGACCACATTTTTCCTTGAACCTTCATTCGTCTCACTCCTCAAAAGTAGTTAATATAGAATCGCTCCATGTCCGGTATGCTTACTTGCAGGATTGGAGGTTATTCCCTGGATGAAGGCTTCAGTTCGAACACCGCCCGGCGTTCTCCCACTTCCGTTCCCCCGTCATTGACGATGGAATTCGGTACAAGCTTGTATAAGCGGTTTATTGTCTCTTGATTGCTGTAGCCGAGGCGCTCGAGGATCGAAGCGATAATGCACGGCCATACCTGTTCGGAACCGTCGGACACCTTAAGGGAGATTCCGAGTCTTTCGTTTCTCAGCCCAATGCCGTACACTCCCTTTGCGCCGCCTTTGGCCGACAGGTTCGGATCCTTGAGCAGCTCCGAGCAGACGAACCGGGTATCCGCGATCATATCGGGATACTCATTCATCAGCCGGGCGATCCGGGCCGCCGCCTCCCGTGTCTCCTTATCTTCAATGAGGTCCGGACATGCGAGCTTCAGGAAGGAATAGGCGATCTTGTGCAGCGGTAGTGCAAAGATCGGCAGTCCGCAGCCGTCAATCCCTTGCGGGATCGAAGCTTCGGGAACCTCTGCAATATAAGCAAGGGTCTCCACAATTTCCTTCTGAACAGGATGCTCAGGTTCGTAATACGTCCGCTCATCCCAGCCCATATGCTTGCTCAGCGCAATAAGTCCGGTATGCTTGCCCGAGCAGTTATGGAAGATTCTCCGCTTAGGTTCGCGGTCCCGGTGGCGCTCGGCCTTCGCATCTTCATTGAGCGGATACGACTCACAGCAGTGCAGCCCTTCCTCCTTGATGCCTGTCTTCAGAAGCATGGATTCCAGCGCATCAATATGAAAGCGCTCTCCACGATGAGATGCAGCAAACAAGGCCGCCTCCTGTCCGGTGAGTCCGTACACCTCGTCAACTTTTCTTTTCATAACCGGAAGTGCCTGGAACGGCTTGGCAGCCGACCTTAGAAACGTGAGATGTTCAGGGTCGCCTGCCGAATAGAGGATTCGGCCCTTCTCATCCACGATGCTGACCACTCCGTAATGCACGTTCTCCAGCACACCGCCCCGGTACTCCTCAACTAATGGTGTAAATCTCATCGTTGTCCCCTCCTTAATGTACAATCCTGCTCTCCCCTGCTTAACTTCTCTGACTTATTCCAATGCAAAAAAACAGTTTTGCGAAATCAATCCCGAGCCGATGACTACGCCCTGCTCATGCAGTTCAGACTTCAGAATCCGGAAGGCGCCCCTGAGGGGCTCCCAAACATATTTCGAATAACACAGGTCGACCACCTCATCGAAGATCTCCGGGAATTTGTCGGTCAGTTCCCCGCTAAGGATGACACTGTCCGGATTGTACATGCAGACCACATTGTTAATGGTGATCGCCATGTACATCAGCGCGCGTTCGATCAGATGCAGTGCCCAGCGTTCCCCTGCCTTCTTGGCTTCAAAAAGGTCCTCGATCGAGCGGACCGGCCGGATCTTGTTCGCTTCCGACAGCAATGATTTGATATTGATGTAAGTCTGAAGGCAGCCCGCCTTCCCGCAGTCGCACAGCATGCCGTTCGGATCAATCGTCGTATGGCCGATTTCACCGGCGCTGTTCGTCCTGCCCCGGTAGATCTCCCCTTCCATGATGAACGCCGAACCTACTCCATTCCCGAAACCAAGCAGGACGGTCCGCTGTGAGCCAATCGCCGCGCCCTTCATATGCTCGGCCAGGGCCTTGGCCTTGAGCTCGTTGTCCACCGCCACATCATAACCGGTGATTTCTTTAAGCCGTTCAGCAAGCCGGACATTTCTCCAACCGAGCTGTACGGAGAAGATCACTTCTCCCGTGTCATTATCTATAATCCCGGGAAGGCCTACACCAACTCCGATGATCCGCTTACAGTCGATCTCATTGGATTTCGTGAGCTGGTCAATTTCTGTTCCAACGCGTTCCAGCGTAACTTCGGGACTCTCTTCCACTGACCGCGGATATTGGCTCATGGCTACAACATTGCCCTGCAAATCCACAATGCCGATATTCACTTGATGGCGGTCCAGCTCAACGCCTACCGAGAGTACGGCGGCATCTACCATTTCAAGCAGCGTGGACTTCCTGCCGAGCCCGACAGAGACCTGTTCGGACTCCAGCAGATACCCTTCCTCTGCAAGCTCTGCCACAATGCGGCTTACCGTAGTCGGGCTCATCCCGGTCTGCTTGGCAATGGAAGCCCGTGAGATGGGCTGCTGGTGCTTGATGATCTCAAACACCGTCAGCCGATTCTGGCGTTTCATAAAATCCTGGTCATGTTTTTTCACTATTCATTCTCCATTTTTTTTACCAATGAATTAATTAATAAGGATTTTGACAATAAACCGATGTTTTTAAAGATTATTCAACGAAAATTCTGTCTATTTCAATTTATATTCTCCAGTGATATTTATAATAATAGTCACAGCCTTATATGGTGTCAATATAAATAACATGATTTATGAATAAAATTTTTAAAGCAAAATGTAAGCGATTAAATTTAATTGAAATTTTATTTTAACGGTCAAAATGATTATTAAGCCGCATATACATAACATGAATATGACATGAAAAACTATTTTCAGGCTTCACAAACACAAGTGAGTAGAATACACACGGTCAATTGAACCTTGAATTTCAATAGATTTTAGCTGGATGTGTAAGGAGATATGACTAGTAGGTAAGATTTTACCACGGAGAAATTAATTGTGAGGTAATGGCATTCTACTGCCGGAAAACTAGGCGAGAAACTGCGTTGAGAGAAAGTCTTAAAGCCCTCATTTTCTTATGCTTGCATGTTTGTTTATCCAAAGTGAAATGTTCATTTCAGTTAAGGTCTTCTCGCATAAACCTGCAGCAAGTCCATCCAGCCGATTTCACTACAGCGGCCTTTGTGAAATTGCACGAGCTGGTTGCATTTCATTCCCTTTACAGGTGAGAGCAAATACAAGGGCTTTTCTGCGGGCTTTACCGATTCCCGCAAATCATAGGCGTTATTACCTAGACGTGCCGTTTTCTACGCTTAACTCACCTCGTTGTCTTTGTACGATATAAGTTCTTGTCACTGACTTGGACAAGAACTTATATCGTTAAAATGAAAAAAGCCGCTGCTATGCGACTTTTAAACATACGTGTTGTCATCCGACACGGTGTGACCTGCAGCTGCTAAATGGTTTATTCAGCTATCGCAGCATTTGGAAGCCCCTCTACTTTCTGTTCTAGTCGAAGAATGTCTCCACGGTCGCCATAAAAACATATTCTTAAATACTCCCCATACACTCTTGAACGACCTTTTGAACTGTGCATCCAGTTTTCACGGTTAATCGTCTGACCATCAAAGGTGCTCTCAAAACCATATGTAAAATATTTAATGTTCAGGGGCAAATGCTTAGCCAATGTACGAAATTGTCTTCCTGTTCCATGAGCTTTGCATACAATTAATAGTGATTCAATAGTATTGAAATCAAACACTTCTTTACCGAATAACACATTCTCTAAAGTATTCCTTGAACGGTCTTCATACACAATGATGTTCGAAGGAATATCCGCTTTAAGTAATTTTTTAACGATCACATGGGCTTCAGGCACAATTTTATCTTTCCAATCTTCGTGCTTAATTCCTGTGGGACTAACCCCGCCTGTGACGATGATCTTTTTTCCCAGTCCTTTTTTATAAGCATCAATTGTTGCTTCCCAATGGCCCGGATGAGTGCCGCCAAACACAAAAATTGCATCGCAAGGTGTTATTTCACTGCCTAAGAATACAATGTTAGTTAATTGATTTATTTGTATTTCATTCAATTCGGGAACATCAGGATCTTTAGGAATATGCGGTTGCATAGAATTTCCTCCTTTCTTTAACACGATAATGTATGCCTTAAAGCACATGAATCATCGCAACTTCTGTAACTCACTGCCTTTTTACACAATAGTTTAATTTTTAACTGAATTCCAAGCGTTTATAAAATCATTAATAGTGGTAAATCGTTCTTCTCGTTCCTTACTAACTGCTCGTAAAGCGACTTCGTAAAGTGATCGGTTTGCCTCCCATTTTGAAAACGAGTGATCCATTTCGCCGCCAAGTAATCCGAAAGCGATAGCTCCCATTGTGAAAACATTCGTTCTTTCATCAATAGGTGCGCCTAATATAAACTCTTCCGGCGATTTCGAACGTTTTGCTCCCCAAAAGTTCTCTCCCATGTCATTTACGGAAGGCGCCAGCCTGTAGAGGTCGATGTCACAGATCCTGGTTAAATCCTTTGCAAAATCATACAGAATACTGCCATCATAAAAATCAACCGCAACGTACCCTTTGGACTCCACATATTTATGGAATTCATATATGGCATCGAGCGACTGCAATCTTTTCTGTATGGATAACTGTTTGAATCTGTAGAAAGGCGATTCAGGATGACTATGTTTTGGTTGAGCGGCAAACAACCAATGTGAATGCAGGCATTCGCCATTAAACCATTCAAATACAGCAGCAAACCCATCTTTCGTTTCAAAATGATCAATAAGACTAATGAGATTTGGATGTTCCAAAGTCTTGTACATCGGCACGGCAACCTTTAACCTGGAAATTGCATCTCTAGGATTTCCGGAAAACTCCATTGGTCTACAACCAGCGTATTTAACAAATAGCTTTTTACCGTTCTTTTCGATTCCGAAACTAATGTTGCCAGAATCTTGCTGATCAAACACACAAAAAACAGTACCCATAGATTGAAGCCATGTGAAATCGTGCTGACCCTGAAGCTCAAAAGATGCATGGTCAATCTTGAACTTAATCGGCTGTTGATTCATCTAATCGTCCTCTCAATCTTGGGGATTCACGTAGTTTCCAGGGCTATATATACGTTATCCCCTTATGTTTATTTGCCCTATTATCGATTAAAGGCTGTGGTTTCGAGCTGCGATTTTCCGAATCTAATTTTCTGCATGCGGAACAGATACTCAATACGTCGCTTTTGGAGCAAACTGACCTTGATTCTTTAGAGCATAGTCAAAGAAACGAAGGATAAGTTCATTTTGTGTTTCAATCGCATAATATTTATCGATCTCTGCTTCTTGGCCTCCTTGCAACAGGTTTGCCAATATAGGCGAGAATAAAGGCAGATCGGTTAAACTTAAATGTTTTGCGCCTTTAAAATGAACGTTGTATGCACCTTGAAAGTTTTTATTCGAAATCCTATTCGCGATATACGAAGAACTGCTGTCGAGCTGTATCCACACATCATCCGAATAAACGTTAAGAAGCGGGATGGTGTAAGGTTCGGATTTTGCAGTCAATTCGTTTGTAACTTTATCATACGCAAGCTCGCTAAAGAACGGAGCATCAATATTTACTACGGCGTCAATGTCATCGCGTTCTCTGCTTAGTGCTATGCTTGCCGTACCCCCCATAGAATGACCGAACACGCCTATTTTCTGGGTATCGATGCGTTCATATACAGCATCTTTCTTTTGCTCGGCTTGTTCCAGAATTGTATCCATGACAAAATCCATATCATCCGTCCGCAATTTCATCCATTTTTGAGTAAGCTCGAAAAACTCACCAACCGAATAAACCCCCTTATTTGCATGGTTGAATTCTTGCATGTACTCGGAATTAATCTTCACGACCTTTCCATCCTCGGAAACGGTATAAAAAGAATGATAGGGATGGTCAATCGAAACGACGACATAACCGTGGCTCGCAAGTTCTGTAAAGGTAGAAGTATTGCTTGTTTTAATACCGAATGCTCCATGGGAGAACACAAGCAAAGGATAGGTTCCGTCTGCCTGATCAGGATACCAAAATTCCACGTTAACAAACCGATTGTCTTTCTGATCCGTAAATTCTTCGAACCGATTCTTGTCCTTATAGCTGTAAGTGGCGGTCGCCACTGCATACGGACCTGTCACTTGCGGCAGCCTATGCTGCGGAAAAAGGATAACAGGAACAAGGGTAACGACGACGGTCAGTGCTAACAAGAGGAATTTCCATATCGCAGAAAAAACTTTGTAACGCGGAGTATGTGTTTGTTTGCGCAAGAGTGCAATAATTTCCTTGAACGCTACTATAAAGAGCAAGCCTGCAAACAGTCCCCAAGTGTATTCCCATACGACAACTTTCCCCAAGATCAGCATCACGAATCCTATAAACATTGCGATTCTCGTCCAACTCTTTATCTTGCTGCGGCTTTGCTTGGTTGCAATGGAATATACGGCAATTGCCAGCTCAAAGACCAACGTAACAACAAGTATTAAAATCTCCATAAGGTTCTCTGCCTCTCCTCCATTTTTTTATGAGTTCATCATAGTAAATGGCCGAGGAGGTGTATACGCATAAACGATAAGCTGTAGCCGAGAGCCAATAAGTTGTAAAAACAATGGCAATCAAGTGTAGTTACGCTCAGAATGCAACTTTATTTAAGAAGGGTTTGTGTATATGTTCTAAACCTTGTTTTTAAATGTTTTTAGTCTTTCATTGATCTTTTGAGCTTCCTTTTTGTCATTCTTATACGTCAGCAGGCGAACGATAGCGTATACTGCGGCAATTTCCAAAGCCAATAATAGGATACCGAAAGTGCTGTATACGAGATTCAATAGGACAGCCAGAGAAATCAATAAGGCTTCCAGAAAAAAGAAATGTAAAATCATCCGTATGCGCATTTTATTCTCGCTAATTGCATGCGGCGTATATAAAATGATTCCGGTCAAAGCACCCAGAAAAGAGAAAACCATAATTGTAAAAATCGTCTTTAATTCGAAACTTGCATCAGGAGCATAGATTTGTCGCAAAATAGCGATGATTATAATAACGGAGGCAAATATAAGTAAGAAATCTCTAATCATTTCTTTTATGAGCTCGGAATACTTCATATAGATCCCCCTTTTATAATCCAAGCCTATGTTTAAGTATTGGCACATACTGCCGTGATATGACTACCTTTTCCCCGTTATCCAATAAGGCATGAAAACGGCCGCTGATCGACGGATGAATACTGGCAATCTTAGCTATATTTAGAATGGTCGATTTGGAGGCGCGAAAACATTGTTTCTCGTTGCACAGTTCCTCCAGTTCATAAAGCTTTTGTTTGACTTCATGGACGGAGTTCTTGCCATACGCAAACACTTTTCCGTCAACAGCTTCAAAATAATAAATATCACTAAGTTTGATGCGGCTGATCTTATCCTCATGATAACCGAGTATAATGAGCGTTTCGGTTTTTATTTTATTAACGAGCTCATGCATTTCATCGTCTATTTGGTGACACCTGATGCGAATCTCCTCTTCTTCCGTATGGTCTATTACTTCGATGGAAATTTTGATAGAAATCACCCTCTCTCTTAAATTCCCATCATCAGTAACAAAAAATTACGTCATTACTGCATGTAAAACGCCGCTATTGAATGCTTGAATTCAGTAGATTTCATTTTCTGAATCCTGTTACTTTTTTCCACTTCAAGTCCTGCAAATCCTTCCAATAAATAAATTTATTACTCCCTCATTTTCTAAGTATTAGATTCATGTCATCCTCATCCGACAGTCTAATTACTGCCGCCTTATATCGCCGTTGCTCTTCTTTCTTAAAAATAAAAAAAGTGCGATGCCTTAACGACATCGCACTTTTTAGAAATTCAGTTTGGATCTACGGTTAACTTTTGGTTCTTTTTAATGTAACGCCGTATATTCTTCAAGCTCGGAAGCCGGATCGAACTTTTCTTTACTCATGAAGAACGCTGCTACAAGTGCAATAACTGCCGGGATTATCGCCCAAGCAAACGTTTGAACAAGTGACGAAGACAGCGCTTCGGTAATCTTGTCAAGTATCTGAGCCGGAATCTGGCCGCGAGTCTCCGGGGTTAAGATTTTACTGGGATCGCTAAGATTTAGATTTTCCGGCGTTTGTCCCCCGCTCCCGAACATCGCACCTAATTTATTCGTAAACAGATGACTTTGAATGATGCCGAAAACTGTAATTCCCAGTGTCATTCCAAGCTCCCGTGTAAAGCTGAGCGTTGAGCTTGCGGATCCGCGCTGTTTTGCTGTAAAGCCATGGATCGCGGCGTTGCTCAGTACGGAGAACGACGAGCCAATCCCCAGACCGACGAGAATCATGAGAATAGTGACCATGAACCGCGAAGAACCGGTCGTAAGTGTCGTGAGCAGAGCCATGCCGGCAACAAGAAGCGCTAACGTCGCGATCATGATGAAACGGTAGTTAAACTTGGAAAGCAAGAATCCTCCGCCCGCAGCGGTGATGACCGATCCGACCATCATGGGCAGCAGAACAAGTCCCGAGCTGGTTGCCGTGCCGCCAAATACACCCTGGATAAAAATTGGAATATAGACGGAAGCCGTAATAAAAGCTGCACCGCTAAATACAGCCATGATGTTACTGGTTGAATAAAGACGGTTTTTGAACATGCCGAATGTAATGATAGGTTCTTGCGCACGCCGTTCGATGAATATAAAAGCAGCGATAAGGATTGCAAAAGCAGCGAACAATCCCGTAATCATGCCGGAGTTCCAAGCATATTCCTTGCCGCCGAGCTCAAGGGCAAACATCAGGCAAAGGATTGAAGCAACCAGCGTAACCGCGCCAAGGTAATCGATTTTTTGCTTGGTATGCTCGACAGACTCTTTATAGAAAAAAGCGATCATGAAGAATGCCACAATTCCTACAGGCAAATTGATATAGAAAATCCACGACCAATTGATATAGTCCGTAATATACGCGCCGATAAGAGGTCCGAAAATACTTGAAATTCCGTATGCGGCACCGAATAATCCGCCGATTTTGCCCCGTTTATCCGGAGCGACCACATCGAACATGATTGTAAATGCGATCGGCACGAGAGCCCCGCCGCCAATCCCCTGTACAGCGCGGTAAATACTCAGCTCAATAATGGAATCTGCCGTGCCGCACAAGGCGGAACCGCTCATAAATACGATCATGCCGAAGATAAAGAAACGCTTGCGCCCATACATATCCGATAATTTGCCGAAAATCGGCATCCCGGCCATCTCGGCTACCATATAGGCGGATGTAACCCACATTAACTTGTCAAATCCGCCCAGATCTCCTACAATGGTTCCGATTGCAGTCGCGACGATGGTATTATCCATCGAAGCCATTAATGTGGCCAGCAGCAGCGCCGCTATGATCAAACCTGCCTTATTTTTCTTTGCCATCGTCTCTGGTTTCCCCCGCCTTCTCTGTTTCTATGCCCTTTTTATAGTTAAATTCCCTCGGTCAGAACCCGCTTCAAGAACATGCCCGTATAGGAAGCCGGCACATCGACAATCTGTTCCGGTGTACCTTGGGCTACGAGCTGGCCGCCGGCCGCGCCGCCTTCCGGTCCGATATCGATTACCCAGTCGGATTCCCGGATCAGTTCCAGGCTGTGTTCGACCACCACAACAGTGTTTCCCGTATCGACCAGCTTACTAAGCAAAATATGAAGCTGCTTGATGTCAGTGGGATGAAGACCGGTCGTCGGCTCATCCAACAAATAGAGGGTGTGGTTTTTGGACGGTTTGCTCAGTTCATTCGCCAGTCTGATCCGCTGTCCCTCTCCGCCAGATAATGTTTTAACCGATTGGCCCCATTTCAGATAACCGAGCCCTACCTCACACAGCATGGTAACGATGCCTGCAATTTTGGTCTGCGTCTGGAGAATCGGCAGACTTTCCTGAACGGACATATTCAGCAAATCCGAAATGGACAAGCCTTTGTATTGAACCTGGAGTACCTCTTCCGTAAACCTTCTGCCCTTGCAGTCGTGGCACTTTACTTCGAGATCGGGCAGGAAATTCATATCTACGGACAGCACGCCAAGCCCTTGACATGTCTCGCAGCGGCCCCCAGGTGTATTAAACGAAAAATGCTTGGAGGTCAGCTTTCTTTCCTTAGCTTCCGGTAAGCCCGCAAACAGCTGCCGCAGGTGGGTAAAAACATCCGTGTAGGTAGCGACATTCGAGCGCTGGACTCTCCCCATCGGCGTTTGGTCGAAGATCACGATATTCCCGACATGCCCAAAGCCCATTATTTCCTTGCATCCCGTCTTCTCCGGAACGTTCTGACCTCCTTGCGCAAGGATATCGAAGACGAGCGTGGATTTACCCGAACCGGAAACTCCCGTCACGGACACCAGGCTGCCAAGCGGAAAGGAAACTTCCGGAATCCGGATATTGCGGAGTTGAGCTTCCCGGATCGTGATATGCTGTCCGGTTCCTTTTCTGCGTACACGTAGCGGGGCCGGGTGACTCTCTTCTCTCAGGTAAGCTCCCGTAATCGAGCGCTCGCTTTCCATCAAATCTTCCAGGCTTCCTTCGCCGACAACAGTTCCCCCGTATAGCCCGGCCCCGGGACCGATATCGATCAGATGATCGGCAGCTCGCATCATCTCGATATCGTGCTCGATAACGAGTACAGTATTTCCCAGGTCGCGCAGCTCCTGAAGCACCCGGATGAGGCCGGCCGTATCCCGCGGATGCAGGCCGGTCGTCGGTTCATCCAGAATATACAGCACGCCGGTCAGGCCGGAGCCAAGCAGTGAGGCAAGACGAAGCCGCTGTGCTTCTCCGCCGGACAGCGTTACGGTCTGCCGGTTCATGGAAAGATAGCCGAGACCGACATCGATAATCCGCTTCAGCCGTGTAGGCATATCGTGCAGAATCGGTTCCAGCAGATGAAGACCTTCGGCCGGGAGAACGGCCTGCAGTCCTTCCGTCCATGTATAGACCTCGCCCAGCGACCAGTCCGAGACTTCGGAGATAGACGCGCCAGCTACACGCACGAGCCGGACTTCTTTCTTCAGACGGGCTCCATGGCATTCCGGGCATAGCTGTTGGCGGAAAAACCCGCCGTCTTTCTCCTGACCGCCCGACTCCCCTTCCTTCTCCTTATAACGCCGCCATAAACTAGGAATGACTCCTTCGAATTTTGTGCCTTGAACTGGCTTCATGTTCGGGAAGTGACGCTTAAATGCCTCGCTCTCCACTCCGTAATACAGCAGATCGCGCTGAATTTCACCGTAGTCTTTTAAAGGCTGGTCCGGATCGAATTCAAATCCGTAATGCTTACCGGCCGCCACCAGAATACGAATCTGTATGTCGCGATGAACGCCGCTCAGTGAAGCGACTCCCCCGCCGCGCAAACTAAGCTCCGGTTGAAAAACGGCTGCTTCATGGATGCTTGCCACATGCCCGAGGCCTCCGCAAGCTTCGCAGGCTCCTTCCGGTTTATTGAAAGAGAAGTGCGGCATCCCCAGCTTTTCGAGTTCAGTATCGCAGTGAGGACAGTATATCGACTGAGGATTTAACCCCTCGTCTTCCTCTGTTAGCTGCCCTGACGGTTTAAATGAAGGCGGAATACTGCCGCTGCATGACGGGCATACCCGCTCCCCGAGTCTGGAAAAGATAAAACGGACAAACGTGTAAATGTCTGTCACCGTACCGACCGTCGAGCGTGGATTGCGGTTCGTAATATGCTGTCCGACGCTGATAGACGGGGACAATCCCGCAATGGAATCGACCTTCGGCTTGCCGATCGAATCCGACGTCAATCCCATGGAATCCATATACTGTCTCTGGCATTCCCGCTGTAGCGTGTCCATGGCCAACGTGGATTTGCCGGAACCCGACGGACCTGTCATTACGACCAGTTTGTATTTCGGAATCGAAAGCGAGATGCTTTTAAGATTGTTCTCTCTCGCACCTTTAATCTCGATGCTGTCTTTCATAAAAGAAGCCTCCTCATCCAACTTGGTTGGAATGTATCGTAATAAGGTTTACATAGCACGGGAATCGGCTTTGCAAACTAGTCATGATTCCGATAATATAATGAACAGGGTTAATTATACGAGTATCAAGTATCTCGATTTCGAATTATCTCATATATCTAATATCTCGTTCATCGAGATATATACATCTTAAAAGGAGGGTTTTCTTTTGTCAAGCGACCGGAAAGATCAACCAACAGAGCTTCAGGAAAATTTCACCCTGCGTATGCGCGGATTAGGAACCCGAACCGTTCTGTACCAGCAAAATGTAGCGGCCAGTCTGGGTTTGTACAACAATGATTTTCTATCCATAGATATCCTGCACGAAAAAGGCCCTATCACCGCCGGTGAACTGTCGAAATTAACCGGACTTGCAACGGGTAGCGTAACGGCTCTGATTGACCGTTTGGAGAAAAACGGTTTTGTCCGCAGGCAAATGGACCCGAACGACCGCCGCAAGGTCATTATCGTCCCTTTATATGAAGACAAAGAAGAGGTCAGCAGCACGTACCTCCCGCTTCACGACGCGATGGTTAACCTCGCTGCCTCCTATACGGATGAAGAGCTTGAATTCATTAACCGATTTTTAACGAAAGCAAGTACGGTTCTGGAAGAGCAGATTCATCATCTGAGTTCCGAAACACGCGGCAAATCTTCTTCTTGATTGCTTCAGTCTGAAAATGAAAAGGATGGTGTTTCCGGAACGTTACAATAACCCCGGCACATCATCCTTTTTGTAACTAAAACCATCCTGCTGCAGGTTTTGTTTATTACTTTTTCACACTCAATCGCGCTGCGGGTTTAATATAACCATAATATATATTATGTAAACCAATTCCCCTCCATTATGCAGTCGTAAAAAAGACGTCCGAAAACGGACGTCCTCATTATTCGGATCACGCACTCTCTCTTCTAAGCAGAAGAAATGTATCTGCTTTTACTAGATTCAAGCTTTCCTGCTTGTTACTTTAACGAATAAAGGCGGCCTACCGTAGCCGGCTGTCTTTATTTCGTGGTGGAGCTATCATTCTCCGTTAGTTCTAATCCACTTATCCAACTCAATGGTTTCGAAATGTTTCTGAGCATCAAGCTTGACCGGTGCAATCAATTCTAATAAGTTCCCGTCCGGATCCTCAAAATAAACAGCCCCGTGTACTTGCGGATAAAGGGGTGGGACTACAGGCTGCTGATCCGGTCCAAACTCATAGAAATTGACCACGTCGATGTTTCGCTCTTGTAACCATTCCTTGGCCCTATCCATATCTTCCAGCTCGATGCGAAAAGCGGCATGCCTGATGGAGACGTGATAAGGAATGTTCACCTGATCCGCAACCCATAAAGCAAGCCAACTTCTTCCTTTCTCAGTCCAAAAGAAAGCGCGCCCTTCCGTTCTGTGGGCAAGTTCCAAACCTAAGGTTTCATAGAAACGTATAGAACGATCAAGATCGCTGACAGGCAAGTGCGCTTCGTACAATCCTCTAATCACTTAATAGCCCCCTCTACATGAACAGCCCTTGTAAAAGAAGCAGCCGCAGACTCCGCTTCTTGGAATGCCTTAGCTAATACTTCGTCTCTGCTTAAGGAATAATTCCCTTGGGCACGGATGATTCCATAGTCGACTCCCATAAAGGTAAACATCGCTTTTAAAAATTTGTGAGAATACTCGACTTCCGCGTACCAATCTCGGTTCGTATAAATCCCGTCGCTCGCTTGAATGACAAGCACGTTCCTGCCGTCATTTAGCAGACCGACCGATCCCTTGTCTGTATAGGCAAAAGTCTCTTTAGCGATCAGAATGTTATCCATGTAATCTTTGAGCTTAGATGGAACGTTAAAGTTATGCAGCGGCATGGCAATGACATATTTTTTCGTACTTTTAAATTGCTGCAGAAGTTCCGACATTCGAGAGTTGAGCGTCTGTTCTTCTTCGGTCAAGCGCTCGTTTCTCCCCTTTTTTTCCTGAAGGCTTAGAAAGGTGTGGTCAATGCAAGGAATGTATTCCCGATATAAATCGATTTGTTCGATGGATGCTTTCGAATTCATTTTTTTATACGTTTCCAGAAAATGACGAAGCACTTGCAGACTGACGGATGAATCGCTGTCTACTTTTGGGTGTGCGTTAATAACGAGCAGTTTTTCCAACTTGGATCTCTCCCTTATCCTATTTTGTGATACGCATATACAGACAAAAGGGGGATCAATTTTGTGACACGATAGCTTAAGACTCCAACACAAAAAAACCGACCTATACGTAAGTCGGTTGTTCTTCAATTTAAGCAGCAATTACCATCTATCCAATTTGGCACTTTTCAGCTTGTCGGGATTTGTAATGATGAACAATCGAGCAGGCCGCAAACTGCTGACGTACTGGAAGGACAAATCCCCCAGAAAGTTCGCCATCCTTTTCACGAAAGGTCCGGCTGCCCATTAACGCTGACAATTGCATGGAGAATTATCTGCTGTACAGTGGACACCACTCAAAAGTTTTTCATATTTTCTGCAGGTTCCATGCTTAAATGACTAGGGAGATTGTGCAGCCCCCATTTGCACATAGCCTCCAGAATCGGCATCAAAGTTCTGCCCCTTGGAGTTAAAGAATATTCCACCTTAGGAGGTGTTTGCCGGTATTCTTTCCGGTTGACAATATTGCTTTCTTCCAGCTCTTTCAACTGGGAGATCAGGACCTTGTGAGTAATGTCCGGAATGCGCCGCTTGAGCTCACCGTAGCGTATAACCTCTTGGCGGGTTAATTGATACATGATTTTCATTTTCCATTTGCCGCCGATCATGGTTAACGTATAGTCAAACGGAGTCAGGCTATTCTGTTTTTTCGTAGATTGAGTCTGTTTCATCATCAAGTTCCCTTCCCGTAAAGAAAATACTCACTTTAAAGTGCATACTATTTTTTTTGAGGATATGTGCTAGTATGAGTTCCAAGTGCATGCAGTTAACTTCTCTCTGGTTACCAGTTTAAACCGAAACTGCCGCCGGAGAAAGTAAGGAAAGGATAATCATGATGCCAAGTTATGATGCAATCGAGTTTAATACGAGCGATTTAAGCGAGCATGACATGTATAAATTGATGATCGGTTCAGTTGTACCGAGACCCATTGCGTGGGTTTCGTCCAAAAGCAAGGAAGGCGTATTAAATTTGGCCCCCTTTAGCTTTTTTACTGTTGCTTCCCGTAACCCGCCAACACTGCTGATTTCCATCGGCCCGGGCGTAGGCGAACGAGACGGTACGGTCAAGGATACGCTGACCAATATTCGTGAGCTCGGAGAGTATGTGATTAATATGGTTTCCGAGCCTCTAGGCGAAGCGATGCAGCGTTCGTCCGCAAATGTCGGGCCGTTAAAGAATGAGTTTGAACTTGCAGGAGTTACGCCCAAGCCCTCTAAGTGCGTCAATGTACCAGCCGTACTTGAGGCCCCGATCGCTTTCGAGCTAAAACTTGATCGAATTATTCCCGTCGGCGGAGATCATCTGGTTTTAGGAATCGTAAAGCACGTGCAAATAGATTCCGCATCGTATGCGGGAAATTATAAAACGGCAGTTGATAAATGGAAGCCACTGGCAAGCTTGGCCGGTGACTATGCCGGACTGACATCTACTTTTTCACTTTAACGGTGCTAATGTCATCTTCGTCCTGACAAATCTCCCTGGTTTCTTTTCCTTCAGAACAACGAGGTGAAGAACCGTTCCATTAGCCGATTTCGCTACAGCGTATCCACTACATCCCGCAAAAAAAAGACCCAATCGAGCACGGCTCTGATGGGGTCTTTTCGTTATCTTAACTTTTACGCAAGCTCTTCAAAGCGCCACTCCAAGCGATAACTTGGTCCAGCATCGCGGTGACGTTGTTCGCGTGCAAGTCGGATGGTTTGAACGTTTTGTACTGTTCGAATTCTGTAAAGAGGGAAAAGGTCGGATTTACACGGACATCGGATACCGCCAATTCGCCCAATATGCCCCGCAAATGCTCTGCAGCTCGAGCGCCACCCGCCGAACCGTAGCTTATGATGCCGGCCGCTTTGTTGTTCCACTCTTTGTACGCGGAATCAAGTGCATTTTTCAATGCGCCCGTAATGCTATGGTTATATTCCTGAACGATAAAGACATACCCGTCGAGCCGATCGATTGTTTGCTGCCATGCCTTGGAGCCAGGCTCTTCCCCGTTTCCTTCCCCGTAGAAAGGCAATTGATACTCGCGGATATCGACAATTTCATATTCCGCATCCGCTCGCTTGTCCGTGATACCTTTCACCCATTCGCCTACTTGAGGGCTAACCCTGCCCTGCCTTGTGCTTCCAAGAATAATCCCGATTCTCAAGTTTTCTTTAGCCATAGTTGTTATCCTCCTCAATAGTTACTCGATAGTAAGAACGATTTTACCCCGCCCGTGCCGGGTCTCGATCAATCGATGAGCCGCTTCGGCCTGATTAAGCGGGAACGTCTGGCGTATCGTCGTGCGCAGCTTTCCGCTGGCGTGAAGCTCGGCTAGCTCGGCGAGCCTGGCCGCAGAGCGAACACCGCGGACAGCGGGGATGCCAAGCTCCTCGATAATGTCGTAAGCGACAAACGTACAGATTCTGTTTCTGTCCTCCACCAGTTGGACCGATGCCCGGACAGCGTCGGCGCCTGCCGTGTCGAAGGCGGCATCAACGCCTTGTGGAGCCAGAGCGCGTACCCTGTCGACAAGCCCCTCTCCGTACGTAACCGGTATGGCGCCTAATGAACGAATATAGTCGTGGTTGCTTTCGCTTGCCGTTCCGATGACCGTCTTCGCACCCCACAGCTTCGCAAGCTGCACCGCATAAGAGCCAAGCGAACCGGCGGCGCCATGGATCAGAATCGTATCGCCCTCTTCAACCCGGATAGCCTGCAGCGCGATATAAGCACCCTGTCCGTTTCCCGTCAAACCACCCGCTACCTCCCAAGACATACTCGCAGGTTTCTTCACGATTTGATCAACACCGGCGATAACATATTCAGCATAACCATTCAACAAGGTGAAACCGAGTACCTCGGAGCCAACTTCGAACCCGTGCACGCCATCCCCTACTTGATCGACAATGCCCGCGAATTCATTTCCAGGTATTTTCGGCAATTGATCGCTCACTCCCGGGGGCATCCATCCGCTTCGTATGCTGCAATCGTAATGCTGTACGCCCGCTGTTTTCACCCGGACCCTGACTTGACCAGGACCTGCCTGCGGGTCGGGAAACTCGATTATTTTCATCACTTCCGGTCCGCCGTATTTATTAAACGCCGCTGCTTTCATTGCTATCTCCTCCTTGAATCCGATTGTTGGACAATGATCAACTGTTGCCGGTTATACGGTCGCTTACCTTTTTGCCGAGTTTATACCGGTAAATCAATAGAATGAACACGTGCAAAAAGCCAAGCACAAGATAAAGATTGCTGTACACGAATGCTTTCGGTTCCATAATCATCGGGTTCCAATGCACACCGGATCCATGATCGACGATTTTCCCGTATAAATTTGCGGCCACGGCTCCAGCTATAAAATTCGACATGGCCAGCACGCCCATCCCTACGCCAATCTGCTCTTTCGCTAATGTCCGGGATATTTGATTAGATAATGACATGTAAAGAAAGGACTGCCCGACGACACCCAGTATAAGAAAACACGCGATAGCAACAGGTGACTTTTCCGCGAAAGAAGACATCAGGGAAAAGCAGATCAACAACATGGCGGACGCTGAATAAAATAAGAACGGTATCCCTTTCACATCCGCCAGCTTGCCGCCGCTCTTTCCCAGTATTGCTGCCACAACAGCTGCCGGTACCATTACGAACCCCGTCATACCAGTATCCAATTGCTGGACCTGATTCATTAGCTGGGGAGTCAGGAAATACAGCGAATACCCGATACTCGTTGCAAGAAAGGCTAACGTTAACCCGATCGAAAATCCTTTGTTGCGAGTCAAGTCCCGTGGAATAAAAGGCTCATTGGCGTAATTAATTCGCATGAATAACAAGATGAACAATACGACAGAGCCAAAACCCGCTATCCACGTCTCGTACGTGATAGCCAGAAGCAGCATGGCCGCCGCTCCGACGAGCAGTCCGCCTCCCATCCAATCCATGCGCTTGTCTTGTCTCCTGCTCTCCTCTCTCAGAAACCCGCGATAATACGGCAAAGTGATTAAGGTCAGGATAGGCATGAAGAACAGCCATCGCCAATGGAGGAAGCTGACTACAAAAGCGGCAACGACCGGACCAATCGCACTGCCGATCGACATGCCGGTCATCGCTATGCCCAATACAAGGCCGCGCTGCTCTTCCGGATAATAGCGAACGGGTATAATGCTTGCCGCTGCCGGGATGACTGCCGCTCCCGCGGCTTGTATGACCCTGCCTAGAAGAACCATCCAATAAGCCTGCGCGAACAATCCGAATAACGAACCGAGCGCAAGGAGAACAAGGCCGAACGTAAGCACGCTCCTCAGTCCATACATATCCGACAACTTCCCGTAGATGACGGTTCCGACTGCATAGACCAGCAAATACCCTGACGTCACCCAGCTGACTTGAGCGACCGTTAGCTGAAACTGTTCAGCGATAACGGGTAAAACGATGTTGAACATCGTTCCGCTCATGACAGATAGGACCAGCGTGAACGCGAGAATGTATATGATTGGCTGTCCTTGCCTCTTCTGCGCTTGTAATTCCACCTTTCCACCTGCTTTCGTGTACGCAAGCTTATTTTCTGGGAAAGCCTGACACTTTTCACTTGCTTAAAGCTATTCTATAACCGATAATCAATAATTAAAAATACATATTTGAACATATATCTTATTCCATCAAGTATATAAGTGGAGGTGCCAACTGTGGAAATGTTACAATTGCGATATTTTCAGAAGGTTGCCCGGATGGAGCATATGACGAAAGCCGCTCAAGAGCTGCAAATCGCTCAGCCCGCTCTAAGCAAAACGATTGCTCGGCTGGAAGAGGACATGGGCGTTCTGCTCTTCGACCGGATCGGCAAGCAAATCAGGCTGAATTCATTCGGCAAAACCTTTTTGGAAAAAGTGGATGCGGCGCTTGAGCTTCTTGAGGAGGGACGTCGCGAAGTGACTGACCTGGCAGGGTTGGAGTTTGGCCGTATTCGTCTCGCCATGACGTCACTGGATCGTTTATCGGATCCCCTGGGTGCCTTTCTTGCGTTATATCCGGACGTTAATATACAAATAACGCAAGCATCGACGGAGGAAATGACTCGCATGTTTGAGGCCGGCAGCATCGATATCGGTTTTACGGCACTGCCGATCGAGCTGGCGGGATTATGTTGGGCGACCGTGCTCAAGGAAGATGTTTATCTCGCCGTTTCCCGCGATCACCGCTTTGCCGATCGCAGTAATATCCGTCTCAGCGAGGTAGGAGATGATCCGTTTATCGGATACAAGGAAGGCCACGCCATGCAGAAAATAAACGACGCCTTCTTCCGGCAAGCAGGCATATCGCCGAGATTCGTCTGCCAAGTAGACGAACCCGCGGCTATCATCAGCCTCGTTCGGACCGGACTAGGCGTAGCTTTGTTCGGCTGTAAAAGCGGCGAAGAAGAAGGCCTTAAGCTGCTGCGGGTCGAGTCCCCTGCTTGCCAACGGAGCTACCGGGTCTATTGGTCGGAGAACCGCTATTTTTCCCTGGCGGCGCGCAAGTTTCTTGACTTTATCGCAGATTATTTTAATTAAGAAGAAGCGGGGCTGCCGTATGGAGAAGGAAACAAGAGATGATGAATATGCTGCAGGCTTAGAAAGCTCAGTTCATAGACTCATTCGAAATTGTCTCGCATCCGTTGAATAATGCAAAATTTTGAAAACAATGGTTCAAGGCTGTTCGCAATTGCTTTGTTGGCTTTATATCGTTTTCGTACCAGATGTTTTTAACAACGAGCGTCCCGGCTTTTCGCTCCGCGATTACCTCGGCTCGTCCGATGAGGCTTTCTCCGTATAGTATAGGCAGCACATAATAGCCGAATTTCCGTTTGATTGCAGGCGTGTAAATCTCCCAGGTGTAGTCGAATCCAAACAATTCGTTGATCAGTTTTCTGTCCCATATGAAATTATCTAGCGGGGCAATCAGCTCGCAGCGCCATTGCGGCGCCGGATTTTGCAGAACGGTTTAAATAAGCGGCAAGTCTTCCGCGCGGCAATAAAGTATATCCTTCATTTGTTCCACGGCAACAGCAACAATGCGTGCTTCGTGCAACAGTTGGCGGAAAACCTCGTTGCGCTGCTCCGCTTTCAATCCCCATATGTTCAGCCAGGCATCGGATGCGCGGTTCCATAAAAGGCCAACAGCGCCGATTCGACGCAGTACCCGCCACTTGTAATGCTCAAGCTCGCCCTCCAGAGGCTCGGGTGCATTCAGCAGATTTGGCTGTATGTACTTCTCTGCGATATCGTAATATTTCCGTGTTCCTTTTTTGTGATGTATAATCAACTCGCCTGTCGAGTACATCTGCTCCAGCACCGACCGGGATGTATTGTTTCCGCTGCTCCAGTGGATGGCGGATCGCCAAGCGAAATTTCCACCCAATTTTAGATCATCGGAACTTAGCGCACCGTGATTTTGGATATGAGCTCGTACTTGCTCTATCAACGCTTCCATTTCGGGATAACGCTTGGCATGTTGTCGGGCGGCCTGCCTGTACCGCTCAAAATACGGCCAGTCCTCGACAGGGATAATGGCCAAATTTTTATCGGGATAATCGACAAGAATTCTATCTTGATACAGCAGCTCGGCGAGCATGTTCTTGGTAAATCCTTTGATTCGCGACTGCAGTACCAGCTCGGCGTTTTTTCCGCAAACATCGATGGGATCGTATTGAATACAGCCGACCTGCCGCACAAAATCCAATATTCCCTGCTTTCCGGTAAAACGATATTTGTCCAACAATCCGTGCTTCAATAGCATAAATTGCCTTGCCTGGCGCTTCGTCAATTGGATCATGTAAACAACCGCTCCTTAACGAAACAAACGGGAGCCGTTTGCACATGATGATGGATGGCGAGATTGCTTATCTCAATAAAGTTACTATTTGCTTCTTTCCATAAGGATGGCATCCATTGGGGAGCTTCCTTAGTAAAACCTTTTCCTGTTTTTCCGATAACCGAAAATTGCTCTTTTTCAATGATTTCAACCATACCTATTCCCCTATCATTGGAAAATATAATAACAAACACATGTTCCCGTAAAATATTACCATTATTTCGAGCGTAAAAACAAGAGTTATTCAAAATACTGCCCCTTCACGCAATGAAGCTGCCGTTCGCCGCGGCAGCTTCATCTATGTTGTGTATTGAGCTAAAGTTTCCTCGATAGTTTAAGCTCATACGTTGTCGGAAGTTTACTACGGAGCTTTTAGGAGTCCAAACTTGAATTGATTTGTTTCATTCCGAACTGTAAATTCGAGCAGTTCTGTACTAATTGAGGAGTTTCTGGTTTTTCCGGCTTAGTTGCTTCCCAAATTTATAAAAGCGAACTTACAGACTTCACTTCCGGAAAGCGGCTATCCGGTCCTTTCATTAAGTTTCCGGCTTGATTTTTCAGATGCATATCGAAGAAATCCAGCATATAGGCATTGATAACGGAGTTCGCCCTTTCGGGAGCAATCTTTCCTGTAATGCCCAGCAGCTTGAATATCGGAGAAATGAATTGTATGTCGGTAAAATTCAAATGTTCCGTATTATCGATATAGAGGAATTGTCCCCCTGAAACAACCGTTTCGCGCATCCGTTCAAGCTCTAACTTTTTGTCTTCCGTTACTTGGTCCTCCCACTCTCTTGTTGACCCCATACGGTTAATCTCTTCATCCGTGTAGACCCGGTTATCCATCACCATTTTTAATTTTTCGAAATAGCTTTCCGAGTTGATGAACAAAAACGGCTTTCGCAGACCCTCTTTGTCACGCAGACGATAAAGCCCTCCGTCAAGGTCTATTCCGACCGCGATTCGCGGATCGTAAGAAGCGTCATAGGCCGTCGCTCCGCCGATGGAATGACCGAACACCCCGACGTGACCGAGATCAATCCGCCCTTTTAGATGACTCGGAATCTGTCCCGATTGGATAAGCTCGAATTGGTCCAGCGTAAAAGCCACATCGTCGGTTAAAACTTTCCCCAATTTGTCGCGATTTCCTCTGCTCGTCAAGTAATCATGGTCGGGCGAGAATAAATCGTCGGTTGTGCTGGTCGTGATTCGCCCGTCCGGAAACTCGGTTGCAAATGTATTGTAGGTGTGGTCGATCACTGCCACGATATATCCGTGACTCGCGAGATTTTCAGCTTGCGACGTGTGGAGGAACCTGGAAGAGCCGTTGCCGGGATTCGCAAGGATCAGCGGGTATGAAGGCTGTGCCGAAGAGATTTCGGCCCCCGGATAAGTATGACCAGGTACATACTTCAAGTGTTGAAAAGTAAACCCGGGAAGGCCGTACTCCGCGGCCATATAACGTAAAATTCGGGTGTCGGGAACAACGGGCGCGTACTTGCCGGTCCCGGCCTGAGCCGGATACCATACCTGAACCATTAATTCTCTTTTACCAGCTCTGGCTTTGTCGAAAATCTCTTCCCTATTTGTATCTACGAAATGAAAAGTTCGCGTTCCTACCTTAAATTCGCCTGTCGGTTCAGGCAGTTTAAATACAGGAAAAACATACATAAGCCCCGCTGTTAAGGCCAGCATTACCGTTATAGCGGTATAAGCTGAACCCAACATGAATCGCGGGATTTTTTTGGGTCCGGTTTTTTTAAAATAGCTATAACCTGAAACGGCTAAAAAAATGATCGTTATGCAATAGGAGAAAAGCAGCTGAACTCTGTATCCTTCCACCGTCCAATGAATGACCAGTAAAAGTGTGGCGATCCCGCTTGCAATGAATACTGGAATTGTACGCCGTCCTTTTTTTACTAGGACTGTTAATGCAAACAAGCCGATGTTTGATAAAAAAAGCAGCAGTTCAAACAGCCTCATCTCGATTCTCCTCTGAAAAAATCTATTTTTATTTGTTCCAATTTTATCCTGACAGGCTGGCCTAAGCGAATCGAATTGCCTTACATGTACCTTACAATTTTGTAATATAAGTTCTTGCGGTATGGGAGGACTCGTCAATGAAAATGCAGAAAAACAGACCACTGCCGTGGTCTGCTAGTTCACCTGTCGTTCCACCTTAGTTGAACAATAGGAACGTCTTAAGTGGCATCTCCTTATAGATCGTACTATAGTAATGGTAGAGGCTGTCAAAGTACAAATGAACCTATTATCTAAATAAACATCTTGGAGGTAGAGATGAAAGAAACGCTTACTAATCAACTGAACGAGTGGCATGAAGAAGACAAACATCAGAACATTGTGGATTTGCTGATCGCTATTCCCGATGAAGAACGAGATTATGAAGCGGTCAGTCTCCTGGCCAGAGCTTATAACAATTTGGGGCTTTATGAAGAAGCGCTCTGTCAGCTTGAGACCGTTGCCGAGGCTGGCAAACAGGATTCCCTCTGGCATTTTCGGGCAGGTTTTAGTCTATTTCATCTGAAAAGATATGAGGAAGCAGTTCAAGCTTTCCGCAAATCTGATGAATTAAAGTCTGACGATCCAAATACGGAGTACTTCTTAAGACGGAGCCTTCAAAAAGCGGAGAAGCAGAAAAGAGAAGAACTCCGGCTCGCCAAGAAGAAAGCTTCCCTTGAGACGGGCGGTTCGGTTGAGGAGAAGGTTCCTTTTTCAGATGGCTCTCTGGCTGATTTCTGGGATGATAGCGAGTATGCAAGAAACTCCTATCAATCTGAGCCTCCTACGGAAGAACTAATCCTATCTATTGAGAAAGAGCTTGGTTACAAGCTCCCCACCTCATATATTGAATTGATGAAGCAGCGGAATGGCGGAGTACCGAGGAATACCAACTTTCCGACAGAGGAACCTACTTCCTGGGCTGAGGACCACATAGCGATTTCGGGCATTATGGGTATTGGGCGCGAGAAAAGCTATTCACTGTGCGGGGATCTGGGCAGTCCGTTTATGATTGAAGAATGGGGATATCCCGACATTGGGGTGGTCATCTGTGATTGTCCCTCTGCAGGTCATGATGTGGTCATGTTAGACTATCGGGCCTGCGGCAGAGAGGGCGAACCTGAAGTTATCCATGTCGATCAAGAAGATGACTATGAGATTACCTTCCTGGCCGATAATTTTGAAGCGTTTATTAGAGGCTTAGTGAGCGATGAAGAATATGATACTTCCGAGGAAGACAAGGAACATGATTTAAATAAAGTGGCACACGGCAAATTTTCTCCTTTGCTGGAGGAGCTTTGCTCTCGGGTAACCGAAGTGGAACAAATTGAATGGAAAATCCGCAGCCTATGTACACGAATTGTTGAAGAGAAAGGCCATTTTTCTTTCCATGCGGATGAATTATCGACTGTCATGTATGATGTGCAGTTTTGGTTATATACGAAGTCATACCCGGAAACAAGTCGCGATCAATATGCGGCAGCTTATCCGAACATCATTGTCTTTGGCGGGGAATTCGGACAAGGCGGTTATGCCCCCTCCTTTATTACGGATTGGCTCGAAAATCGCATCAAGGAAGGGCGGATCGTACAAGATCACGGAACCATTCGGTTTACCGATCAGTTTGCCGAGGACGTAATTAAGGAGTTAAGAGAAGCCTAATAACGGATCCGTCCCTGTCTAAAATGTGAAAGAGCTCGCTTCCGAAGCGGGCTCTCACACGTTTGCGCGGCATTCTCTGTCTATGGACTTTGGGCTCACTGATTTCTTGACTTGAATTCCCGAGTTTCAAAACTTCAGGCACTTTATTTTCTCACAACAAAAGCTTGAGATTTCGCTAAAAAGAAGGGTCGCAAATAGGCTGCGGTATTGGACAGCGGCAGGACGTCTTTACTCAGTTGAATATTCAGTTCATTTTCGATGTAATTTCTTCTCGTAGTCATTCGCTGCCATAGTCCGGGGTAATGCCGTTTAATTTCGTCCTGTAATGGTTGATCGGCGATTGCCACACATTCTTCCGCACTAACCCCTGTATAACCCGGAATGGAGGGGATAATATCGAGCTGAAAGATCATCCCGCTCTTTAATATTTCTGTTGATTCTTCATAAATTGGGGAAGACATCCATTCTTCGTCTGCAACTAAATGACCAGGATTCAGGTGCCAGTGATATTTATTTTTCGGAAAAACATTTTCAATCAGGCGGTATAACTCGCCGCCTTTCATGCCGATTCGGATCGTTTCCAGCCAGCTGACTACCGCCGAATAGTAGGGTTTGGCAACCCGGTCCAAATAATCTTTTTGAGCTGACGGCAGCTGCTTTTCTGATTCAATAACAAAACCGGTCCGGCTGGACAAGCCTCCTTTAAACCCTGTCGTTAATGACAAGGGATCTCCTAACTGAATTTTTTTATGTGTAGGATAGAAATTCGCCTTATCGAAACGCTGACCTGCTGCAGCAATTGTGACAACCGTGTTATACTGTCCTTCCGCTGTCAATCTGTCTCCGATTTCCGCTTCTGTTCTTCCCGTCTCTACCTCATTCATGGCCCTTAACATACATGTGGAAGCTAAATTTGCACCGTATTCATAATGAGCGATTTCATTGGCATTATTCGTTGTACGAACGCCGAAATCTCCGCCGATAAAAAGATGAGCGGCATTGACCAGCTCGGCATCCGAACGTTTTGCCTTCTTGAAAGCTTCCACAATGAAATACGGAAGATCAAAGTAAGTGGAAGGATCACTTTTTTGGGTTGTGAACATTTTCCAGCCGACTAACCCTATTTTATTCTTCTGATCTAATCCCGCTTCTTGAAGAATCTCCTCTAAAGCCGCTTCATTATCCATCGGTTGGTTGGGCAATGAAAACAACGGGCTATGTTTTAAGGTAACGGCTGCCCGTGAATAGGCCGCCATTTTTAAGTTCTCGTTACCTAAAATAACGGTGCACTTTCCCGAATCCTCAATAAGAAGCAGTCCTTCTTCAAAACGCGGAATAAATCCGGTTAAATATTCAAAATTGCTTCCGTGTTCTTTATCCGCATAGATGGCCACTATCTGAAACCCTTCTTTTTTCATCGCCTTCAAAACTTTGGTTTTACGCTCGTTCATAGTCTTATCCGTCAAAAAAGTGGGCGGTACATTTGGAAAACAAGCCGGTTCTTTCACGGTATCTAAAATGATTTCTTTGTTACTCGTCATTATTTCTCACCTCTTTGCTCATTCGCTACGATTACTTCCACCTTGTTCTCGTTCAGATAATCCATCATTTGAGGTTCGGGTTGTTGATCGGTAACCAGGACGTCGATTTCCGCTAAGGAACATACTTTAAAAAAACCGGTTGTATCGATTTTGGTGTGGTCGGCAAGCGCGATAACGTGATGTCCTTGAGCAATCATTTGTCGTTTTACCAGACCCTCTTCTTCGGTATGAATAAATACGCCATCTTTAGATAAAGCAAAAACGCCTAATAAAGTATAGTCGGTGTTATACTGTTCAATCTTTTTTACTGTCTCCGATCCGTACAAAAACAATTGATCCTTATGGAGTTTTCCTGGAAGAAGTGTAATTTCAGCCTTTTCAAGCTTTGCAAGCAATTTTGCATGAGTCAAGGAATTGGTGATCGCATACAACCTTTTATTCCCTAATTGCATAATGGCCGCTTCAACCGTTGTTGAAGAATCAAACAGAATACTTGAGTTATCTTTAACGATTTCCGCAGCTTTTTGCGCTATTTGTTCTTTAATCCGATTTAATCGGCTTGATCTTTGGTCATAATCCAGAATCATGGCTTCACGGTTAGCGGAAACCGCTCCTCCGTGAGTACGACGGACAACATTTTGCTGCTCTAATTTAATCAGGTCTCTCCTGATAGTATCCTTCGATACATCCAGCGTCTCAGATAAAAATTCAATGGTCGCGCTCTTGTTTGCTTCAATAATCGATTTTATTTTGTCCAATCGTTCTTCAATTAACATCGTGTTCACACCTCGAAATAAAAGTACCACGTCATGCAACGTTTTGCAATCTTATTCATGAAATTGATATAATTCGTAAATATTATTGCACATAAATGCACATGGCACTATAATAAAACTGTACACCGATATTCAAGTGCGGCAAACGATTAAATGAGGTGAACGTACATGCAAGTAAGAAAAAGACTATTTCTCCTTTCGGGAGGAACCTACGGTAAATTGGGAAATGCCTATGCAATCAAGCATAGTGAAGGATATGTATTGGTGGATAGCAGTAATCCCGGAGCATTGGATACCCTGCTGGAAAACCTTAATTATTGGGGAATCAGCGAACAATCTGTCACCCATGTCCTTTTAACACATGGACACGATGATCATGCCGGATGTGCAGCCTATTTTCAAAAGCAAGGGGCCCGGATTTATGTAGGAGCACCCGATAAATCCATGATGGAGACCGGAAATTTCGGACCTCAAAGTCCTTACACGAACCATGTCATGCCGCCTTGCATACCCGATCAATTATTTACAGAGGACACTCAACTGCATGTGGGTGATTTGACTATCTACGTGTACTTAATGCCGGGTCACAGTGATGGAAGTGTTCTATTTTATCTAAAGTTAGATCACGATACTGTTCTGTTTACGGGAGATATGTTTTTTCCGGATGGTGAAACAGGCAGCACGGCTTCTACCGGCTGGAAAGGCGATTTGGCATATAGTGCAGATAAATTAGGCGAAAGCTTTTCTAAACTATGGCAGCTTTCTCTTGAACCGACGATTATAGCAGGGGGACACGGTATTCCTCGCATAGGAAACAATGCAAAAGATAGCATACAGATTGCTTACAAGTATTATTTATTGAATAACCGTTAGCGGTAGGACAGAAGGATCTGTCATGGCCCGTAGTTCGATAATTGTTTCACCCCCGTTTTACCGTTGAACACAGCGTAAATGGTTTCGTTAGTTCATAGAACTTCATTTGGACACAAAAAAGCCCCCTCAATTAGGGGTTCTTTTTCGTTTGTGTTAAATTCAATCCTTTTTGATAATACTGCTCCCTCATTTCTTCAGGAACCATATTTCCGCCTGTCCCCCAAATAATGTGGGCACCCTTGCTCATTTTTCCCGTTAAATTATGCTTGTGTAAATAATCGGTTCCTTCCTTACTTAATTTGATGGGTCCTATCATACCCGCCAGGGCAGAAGGCTCTAAATGAATTCCCTCGGTATCCGCTAGTTCCTTCAATAACCTATACAATTGTTCATCGCTCACCGTATAAGCACCGCTTAGAAACGGTTCTATCGTTTTACCCACAAATCCGGATGGTCTTCCAACAGCAAGGCCGTCAGCATCCGTTATATTGTCGATCCCGATATCTTGTACGGAAATTTTATCGTGAAGTCCGGTCATTAAACCAAGTAACATACATGGAGAGTGGGTTGGTTCTGCAAAGAAACAGTGGACATGATCTCCATACAATAACTTTAACCCGAAAGCTATACCGCCGGGACCCCCGCCTACTCCACATGGAAGGTAAACAAACAAAGGATGATCTTCATCAATTGTGATCTCTAATTCTTCTAATTGTTTTTTTAGCCGAGATGCTGCTACCGCGTATCCTAAAAACAGGTCGTGGGAATTTTCATCATCTACAAAATAACAGGAAGGATCCCCGTCCGCCTGCAGCCGGCCTTCCTCTACCGCTTTACTGTAATCCGCTTCATATTCCATTACATTCACATTTTTGTTTCGTAGCAAGTCTTTCTTCCATTGTTTTGCATCAGCCGACATATGAACGGTCACATTAAAACCTAACTTCGCACTCATTATGCCAATGCTGAGTCCTAAATTTCCAGTTGAGCCTACCGCGATTGAATATTGGGAAAAGAAGGACCGAAACCGGTCACTATCTAAAAGGGAATAGTCATCCCGAATTGTCAACAATTGATGTTCAAGAGCCAATTCTTCCGCATGTTTAAGAACTTCGTAAATCCCGCCTCTTGCTTTTATGGACCCCGATATAGGAAGGTGACTGTCACACTTAAGCAGCAATTCACCCAATATAGGCTGTTGATAATTCCGTTCCAAGGATTTTTTCATGGAAGGAATTCTTTTTAAGGGAGATTCAATTATCCCATTCATCGGTTTGGTTTCCGGGAAAACTTTGGCGATATACGGGGCGAAACGGTTCAACCTGTCCTCTGCCTCCCTTACATCCTCTTGTGTAAGAGGGGTTTTCTTACTTCCTGTTTCAAACTTTTCAATCTTAGGATTTAACCACAACATTTCGTCCTTCGAAATGAGCTTGTTTAGTAAAGGAAAGTATTCTTTCTCTTTCCAGGATTGAAGCTCTCTGAATTCAAACTCTTCCACTTTGTTAATCCTCCTCATTGACTTGATTATAGGCATCAAAGCGAATAAAATTTAATTTAATATGTTTAAATGGAGTTTAACATAAACCAATTCGATTGTTAAGTTATATTTAATTTTATTAAATTAAAATTAACAGAAAATACTTTAGGGGTGCATGGTAATGGAAAATATAGATATTGGCAAAAAGGTTGAGAAATATAGAAAAGCTAAAGACTTAAGTATGAGAGAATTAGCAAGGCTGGCGGAAATAACACCTTCGATGTTGAGCCAAATCGAGCGTGGCTTAGCAAACCCTTCTATTCAGACTATTAAGGTATTAGCGAAATCTTTGGAAGTTCCTACCTTTAGTTTTTTCATGGAAGAAACAAACACGGTTGATTTAGTGGTCAGATCGAATAACCGAAAGAAAATGGTCGTTGAAAACTTGTCTTATGAGCTGGTTTCGCCTGATTTTACCGGAAACCTGGCAACAGCCATTATGAATGTTCCACCGAACACCGTCTCATCTGAGAAACAGTTGGAGCATAAAGGAGAAGAAGTTGCTTTTGTGTTGGAGGGGAAAATCAAAGTGTTTTTAGACGATGCGGAATACGTATTGGAAGCCGGCGATAGTGTAAAAATACCGGCTCAAATGAAGCATAAATGGGAAAACGATTTTAATGAACATGCTGCCGTACTTTTTTCGGTGACTCCGCCGGCTTTTTAATTTTGCTTATACGCTCTCACTCCTTCTTTAATCTTCATCTTCTTGTTTTTAGATGAAAATGGTCGCAGGCTTATATCTTAGTTCAAGGCCATTATAGAGACTATCTCTGTTTTTCGGCATATGCTGAACAAAAACAAGAGGGGGAGTCCCTTAAGAATGAAGTATAAAAGCCGTATTGTCAGTAGTAAGTGGAAGAAAACCCAATGGTTGCTTGAAGATTCCTATTTCCGAAAATACGTACCGCGCACATTACGGTTTAACCAAAAAAATCTGTCCGCTATGCTGGAAGACTATAGCATCGTCTTCTTTAAGCCAACCATCGGGTCAGGCGGAGAAAACATTATCCGTATCCGCAAAACAGCCAAGGGCTACCTAAGCCAGATGAAGGCTGCTAAAACGTCGTACGCAAGTAAAACTCACTTGTATCGTGATCTGAATCGCTTTGCAGGGAGCAAATCTTATCTGCTGCAGAAAGGAATTCGCTTAGCCAAAAGCAATGGGAATCCATTCGATATCCGGGTCATGGTCCAGAAAACGAGACAGGGAGAGTGGGTTAGTACCGCCCTCTTCACCAAAATCGGCAAATCCGGCAAAGTAGCCACCAATTATAATCAAGGCGGCACCGTTAGAACATTTAGCAATACGATGAACGGTACCGATTTTAGTCCTGCCTTCACCCAACAGCTGGAGTCGAAACTCAAAAGGCTTGGCGTTGCCGTCGGCAAAAACTTTGACCGTCATCACAAAGGTTTCCAGGAGCTCGGCTTGGATGTGGCTCTCGATCCAAAGGGGAAAGTTTGGATTCTGGAAGTGAACACGCGGCCGCAAATATACCCGCTTAAAGCATTTAAAAATAAACATTTATATGACAAGATTCTGTCTTACGGGAAGCATTATGGCCGTACTAAATAACACGCTTCATCGCTTCTTTAAAATCAGCAGCCTTTAAAAATCCAGATACTTTAACAAAAAAGCCGCATAAATGCGGCTTTTAAAGTCTTCGTTATGTTAGCGTCGGACAAGTCATCTCCTCTGCAAGCAACGTATTGTTGATTGGCTCGTAGCTGCCCATGCAGTCAACCGTGCACGCTTTTTGTGTTGACAGACCTGTATGTGGATAAGTATATTGTAATTACCGACTAATTAGTCGGTAATTACAATGAGAAATAGGTGTATTTTATGAAAAAAAATTATGGGCTCCGACCCCCAATCCCATTCAGCTTCAAATCATTAGCAGGGCTCATCGTCATTTTCATTATTTGGCAAGGCGGCTCTTTATTATGGTTAAATCTTATTCATGCTTTAATTCCCGCAACCCGCTCCGGGTTATCTGGTTTGATCACGCTGTATTTGTCCTTTTTTTTCCTGATTCTCGGAGTTTACATCGTCACTAGATATTTTTTCAACATTCCTTTTAGAACCTTTTTATTTGAAGGTAAAAGGCCTGATTACCGAAAATTTACGAATTATTTTTCACTGTACGTATTGGCACTTATCGTGTATTTACTTGTCGATATCGCCGTGCATCCTCAAGCTTTTACGCTTCAATTCAACCCGCTTCCGTGGTTAGTTGTACTCCTTGTTACTGCACCTTTGATTTTGATTCAAAGTACAGCTGAAGAGATTTTATTCAGAGGGTATATGTACCGTATGTTCAGATCACTAAGAGGCGGTGTATTCTGGTCCATCCTCCTCACTTCCCTCCCGTTTGCCCTGGTCCATGGACTCAACCCCGAAATGCTGAACTACGGAATTTTTGGACCGCTGTATTACCTGCAAGGAGCATTCTTTCTGGGAGTGGTTGCTTACTGCACCAATGGATTGGCCGCTCCCATCGGGATACATGTTGCCACGAACATTTTCAATACATCTATTTGGGGATACGGCTCATCGGCTTTGGAAAACATGGGGCTGCAAAGTATTGTTTACCGCCACACGTTAGATATGAGGTTTGCATTCTTCGGGATTTTTGCTATCGTTATCTCATATAGCGTTTTTCAATTTTTCAAACATCAAAGGAACCGTTCGTAAGGTTCCCTGGAGGAGCTTAATGAGTAGAAGGCGGTTGCCGGCAGAAGAAGCAAAAACAATTATTTTAAACCATGCCAAGTCGTTATTTGTTGAAAAAGGTTATGAGCGGGCTACAATGGACGACTTATGTACTTTGACACAGATGAGTAAAGGCAATTTGTATCATCATTTTAAAAACAAAGAGGTGCTCTTTCTCCAATTGCTTGCCCAGCATTCGGAACAAATGTCACAAAAGTGGCTTCATTTGGGCGGGAAATCCAAGTCTCCGAGCCAGCAATTGCTTGACATGGCCCATTTATTCGGAAGAGATTGTGAAAGTCCATTACTCCCCGCGCTCGAAGAGTATGCCAGAACACTTTCCAGCGAATCCGAAGCATTTGCTACATTGAAAGAGATCACAGATGCAGCCTATTTTGCAATAAAACAGGTGCTGCAAAAAGGGATCGACCAGGGCGTTTTTATTCATGAAGATATCGACACGTTGAGTTTCGGCGTAATGTCCACAATGGCTGGCGCAACACAGCTCTGTCTTACGATGCCGAAATTAAGCGGGGAAGAATATGCAGCCCTGCATGTCAAGGCGATCAAGCTGCTTTTGAAAGGAATATCGATTCATAATCCCAATTAAAAGCGGTCACTCCGGCGATAAGTACTTTTACGATGGCTGATCCAATGATTACGCGGCTATTAAGAGTGCATGTTCTGTCGTCTTACGTACCCGGAATTGCGGTCTTGTTCCTAACACAAAAACACCTCCAAAGTTGACATTCACATCTCACGACGTGGAAGCCTTATCTTGAAGGTGTTTTTATTTGTCTCACAACAATATGGTAGGCATTCCCGAGCGAGAGTCACCCTGCACATGTGCTTTTTTTCTATGCACAACGCACAACTTGCATGTTCCTCGCATCGGTCAATCGTCGAGGCATGTGCACGGCAAGCTCGATCTAACCATCTGAGGACTGTGGCTGTGCTCCATACCGCTCGAGCACCCGGTAAATCGCATCCGTACCGAACCCGACGGCCTCTACGGGAATGCGTTCATCCGCCGCGTGAATCAGTTTGGTAAACTGCATGTCCTTGGGAAGCGGCATGGGCAGGAAACCGTAGGTCTGGATGCCGAGCCTGGCAAACAATCTTCCGTCCGTTCCTCCGGGCAGCAGCATCGGCACCGGAACGGCTTCCTCATCCGCTTCTTTCAGCACATCGGACAGCAAACCGAACATCCCCATGTCGGGAACCGCGGCGCATGGGTCATGCCGCAGAACTTCCAGCGCGATTGAATCAGGAATCGCGAATCGGCGCAGCTCGTCTATAAATTGCTGCGGAGTGACGCCCGGCAGCGTTCGGCCATCCAGTTCGACGGTAATCTCGCTTGGATGAACGTTGATTTTCTCGCCGCCGCGAACGACGGTCGCGCTGACCGTATTGCGCAGAAGCGGGGCGAACGTCCCGCCCTTTTCCCCCAGCAGCTTCAGGATAAGGCCGCCCAGCCGGGGGCGCAGCAGCCCTCTCAGCAGAAGCGCCGGCAGCAGCGGCAGCGCGGCGGCCATGCCTTCAATCATCAGCCGCGCCGCCGGTACCGTACGGATCGGCAGTTTGTTCCTGTTAAGCGATTGAAGCATATCCCCCAATTGCGCCATACAGTCGGCTCCCGGCTTGTCCATGGAGCCGTGCCCTCCGTCTCCCCGAATGGTCGCTTTAAGCCAACACAGCTGCTTCTCCGCCACCATAATCGGATAAAAGGTTTTCCCCAGCGCATGAAACGCGAAGCCGCCGAATTCGCCGAGCGCATACTTTACATCCGCAAAATAATCGGCATGCCGCTCGACCAGGAAGGAAGCCCCGTATTCGCCCCCCGCTTCCTCGTCGCTGACAATCGCCAGAATGAGATCGCCGCGCAGCGGCAGCTTGCGGACATGGGCGCGGAGGAAAGCGGATACGAGCATCGCCGCGCCGCCTTTCATATCAAGAGCGCCCCGCCCCCAGACAAAGCCATCCTCAATGTCGCCTCCAAACGGGTCGCGGCTCCAGGCTTGTTTGTCTGTGCCAACGACGTCAACATGCCCGTAAAGCAGCAGCGGAGGTGCTTCCCCGCTGCCCTTTAATCTGGCCAGCAGGTTGGGACGGGCCGGATCAAGCGCATAGGTCCGCGTCTCAATGCCCGCACTCTCAAGCAGTTGCCGGATATACAGGATGCATGCGGCTTCCTCGCCCGGCGGATTGGTTGTATTGAAGCGGATCAATGCCTGCAAAATCTCCACGGGTGACGGCAGTTCCGCGGAGCGCTCAACTCCATCCCGATCCAACTCGTCACTGGCAGGCCGGATACCCATGCCTCCGCTCCTTCCTATGATAGACTCCCCGCGTATGGCTGGCCGGCAGGAGAAACGCCCGGCAAGCGCAGGCCGAACTCACCCTGCAGTCTTGCAAGCCGCCGCTCTTGCTCTTCGGCGGTCGCGCCTTTGGTACGAAATACGGATTCCAGCATCGCGAGTGCTTGCCGGACATGCGCCTCCGCCGCTTGCTCTCCCGTCTCCCGCAGCCGTTCGACCAACTGCTGCACGCCGCGGTATGGCTTAGCAACGCCTTGTTCATATTCGGCCGCGTTCCAGTTGCGGTTGCGGACGCAAGTGGCGATAGCCAGACAACGATTCAGCAGTTCAATCGGATATGCGTCCGTTTGCCGGCTTGCGGCAGCCAGATGCGCCTCATCCTCCTTGTCGTCAAAAGCGAATACACGCATTCCACCCGGTGGAGCCAGCCGTTTCAACACATTGCCAGGTCCCAGTTCCACGGCAGCGGTCACGCCGATGCTCTTCTGAAATGCAAGAACCGCCGGCCAATTGACGGGGTCCGTCAGGCCCCTTGCCAGCATACCCGCGATTTCCGCCGTATTCCCGTAAGGCTGACCCGTCAAAGAGGAAACTACGGGAAAACTCATTTCTCCAAACGAGACGCGGCTCAGCACTCTGGCAAAATGTGCCGCAGCCGGGGCCATCAACGGGCTGTGGAACGGCGCGCTTACCTGCAGCTGTATGACTGCGGCCCCAAGGCCGGACAGTCTTTCGGACGCTTCATGGACGGCTTCTTTGTGGCCTGAAATCACCGTTTGCCGCTCCGAATTCATATTCGATACCACAACCATACGGCTTCCGTCCGCGCAGCCTGCGCTCGTTTCCAAGCATACTTCGGCGACAACATCAGGACTCGGCCCGTTCACGGCGGCCATCGCGCCGATCCCCGCAGCGGCCGCCTCTTGCATGAATTCGCCGCGGCTGCGTACAAGCCTGAGCGCATCCGGGAACGTTATGGCCCCCGCGCAGGTTAAAGCGGTAATCTCGCCCAGGCTGTGGCCGGCAGCCATCGCGGGTGCGTATCCCCATTCCCGGCTGTAGACGCGGAACATCGCCACGCCAACGGCAAGAATAGCGGGCTGGGCATTGTCTGTCCGCGTCAGCTCCGTCATCGGTCCCTCATACATCAGGCTGTCAAGGCGCATGCCCAGCGCTTCGTTCGCTTCCTCCATCGCCTTATTGAAGACCGCATACCGCTCGCTCAGCGCTTTTCCCATTCCGACGCGCTGCGAGCCCTGACCGGGAAACCATATCGTATGTTTGTTCAGCATCTACCATCACGCTCCTCAGGGTCAGATCGGGGCAGGCGCCTCGGTCAGCATTTTGTTTATCACCGTTACAATATCGGGCTCCCGCTCATGCAGGAAAAAATGCCCGCCTTCAAACAGCATCAGTTCGCAGCCTCTTGTCGCATAACGCTCCCATTCACCGAGCGGGCCTTTGACGCAGCTGTCGTCCTTGCCGCTCAAGATAGTGAGCCGGAGCGGCAGCGGAGGCCGCTTCACATGCTCGTATTCGCCGACAAGCTTAAAGTCGGCTCTTAGAATCGGCATAAACATATCCAGCAGCTCCCGATGCCTGAACAGCTCGTCCGGCATGCCGCCGAGCCGTTTCAGTTCGCCTAGAAACTCGTCATCCGGCAGCATGTGGATCGGGCGAGCCTCCTTCTGCTCGCAATGCGGCGCCCCTCTGCCGGAGAGGAAGACTGCCGCAGGCAGCGGGAATCCTTCTTCCCGCAGCGCATGCAGCACCTCATACCCGAGCAGGCTTCCCATGCTGTGGCCGAACAAAGCATACGAGTCGGAGCCAAGCGCCGTCTCCCGCACCAGCGGCAGCAAATCCCGGACGGCCTCCGCCGCGTCGGCATAGAACGGCTCGTCCATGCGGCTTCCCCTACCCGCCAGTTCGGCTGGCACCAGACGCACGCCAGGATGCAGCCGGTTCGTCCAGCGTTTGTACACTTGTGCGGAACCTCCTGCATACGGCAAACAAATTAAAGATATCGTCATAACGCCCGCCTCCCGGGTAACATGTTGACGCAAGCTGCCTTTACGCGCCGGCGGCAAGCGTGGTCCAGAAAGCTTTTTCCTTCGCAAACAAATCGGCCGCGAGCGCCAGCTCTCTGCCGCGTTCGAAGTCTCCCGTCACAAATCGGTCCTTCACCAGATCCCATCCGTCTTTCACTGCCCCAAGCTGACCGGACAGCGACTCATGCAGCGCTTCGCCGATCAGATTCTTCTCCCGCATGGAGCGGAGCAGCGACATGTTCGCGATATGCCGGTTGCAGATGATGTTGACGCCGACAAGGCCATAAGTCAAATGAGCCTGCTTTTTCTCCGGGTCGGAATCTACATTCCACATGCCCTCTAACGAGAACTCGTCAAGCTCCCTCGCCAGCCGCTCCGCATTTTCAACCACTTCAGACAGCTTCAGCTCGTAGGGCCGAATCTTTTCCTGCAGGTTGTATACGTAGAAGGCAGGCCCCAAATAGTCCGGGTTCACATTGTATTCCGAGTTGCCGTACGCCTTGAGCAGCCTTTCCTCCGGCACCTCGTGCTCCTCGTAGCCCGCAAGCGTATCGTCGATGACGTAGAAGACGCCGCGCTCCTTGTCGTATCCGTTAAACAGCGAATAATGATACCAATGGAATTTTTTCCAGGCCATGCTGCCCGGCAACCAGTCATACAGATCGACGTTTACACTCAAGCTGCGTCCGCCCGCAAGCATCGCCCTGATTTCATCCGGCACCGTTTCCTTGCTGCGGAAATGACCGGGCTCAATATAGCGGATCACCTGCGACAGCGGGAATCTGGCCGGATCGTCCATATAATACAGCGTGTCAATTGTCGGATAGCGGAAGTCCTTGTCTGTTGCGGCCTCCCAAGGATAATACCGGTAAATGTTCAAATACGCCGCATCCCTGTAGCTGGGCTCCTCCGACACCGCAATGGAAAACGCCTGGTTCAGCATGCAGTTCATCCAAAACTCGTTAAACGGTTTCCTTTTCATCGACAGCTTCATCGTTCGCCGCCCCCTTAAGCTCAGAATGGTGGTTCAAGCAAGCCTGCTTTCCGCAAGCACGGCACTGATTTTTTTCTTTGCTCCGTCTTCGACAAGCGCGCGTAAAATTGCCGTATAATCATTCCCCATCGCCCGGACGGTCTCTTCGCTGAAAAGACTTGTCGCATATTCCAGCGCAAAGCGGATCCCGCCGTCCCGCTCCGCCGCTTCAAGCGTCAAATCGAATTTGCTGACGCCCGGATCGAACTCCTTGGGGTCGAATTCAATGCCGCCCGAACGGTAAGCGACGCGGTCGATATTTTGCAAAATAAACATCGTATCGAACAGCGGATTGCGGCTGCGGTCCTGTTCGATTCCCAGCTTTTGCACCAGATCCTCGAACGGATAATTCTGATGCTCCAGCGCCCGCAGCACATCCTCATGCAGCTCCGTCAAATAGTCGCCGACTGTCCGGTACGATTCCGGGAAGCTGCGAATCGCGACCGTATTGACGAACATCCCGATCAGCGCTTCCAGCTGCGCATGATTGCGGCCTGCTACCGGCGTGCCGACGATGATATCCTCCTTACCGCTCCATTTGCTCAGCAGCATCGAATAAGCGCCGAGCATCACCGTATACAATGTCGTGCCGCGCTCACGCGCAAATGCCTTGATTTTGAGCGTCAGCTCCTCATCCAGTTTGAAGCCGATCAGACCGCCTTCGAAGTTTTGAAGTTCCGGTCTTGGCAAGGACGTCTTAAGCTCCAGCGTCGGCAGTTCCCCTTCGAACGCCTCCAGCCAGTAGCGCTCATGCCCCATATAGGTCTCGCTGCCGATTCGTTCTTCCTGCCATACCGAGTAGTCCCGGTACTGGATATCCAGCTCCGGAAGCACGCCGCCGCCGTACAAGGTGGTCAGTTCCTGCAGCAGGACGCTGACGGAGACGCCGTCGGTAATAATATGATGAAAATCCAGCAGCAGCAGATGGCGCTCCTCGCCAAGCGGAATCAATCCGGCCCGGAACAAGGGGAGGCTGCTGAGGTCAAACGGACGGATAAATCTCTCCATCAGCGTGCCGATGCCGCCGAACAACGCGTCGTCTCCACCTTCCGCGAGCAGCTTGCCCGCCGCCATTCTCAGCCGGGCGCCCCGCTCCAGCGTAAATACCGGCTCCGCGTGCACGCGCTGGAGGAACTCGTCCTCCTCGTGATGGAACGTCGTTCTAAGCGATTCATGGCGCCGCATCACCGCAAGGAAAGCTTCCTCCAGCCGCTCCACATCGAGCTTACCCTGCATATGCACGGCGAACGGCACATGGTACATCGTTGCCTCGTCCGAGATCAGCCCCATCATAAATTGGCGGCGCTGCGCTCTCGACATCGGGTAATGCTCGCGCTCCGGCTGCTTCGGAATACGTGCGGCCGCGACGGTTCCGCTAGTGTCCAGATGGGCCGCTAAACCTTCAAGCGTAGGATTCATAAATATATCGCGCAGCGGAATTTGAATGCTAAAGCGTTCCGCAATGCGGCTGATCATGCCCGCCGCTTTCAGCGAATGTCCGCCCAGTTCGAAAAAGCTGTCCTTCGCGCTGATCGCATCCGTACCGAGCAGCTCCTTCCAAATCTCCGCCAGCTTGCGCTCGGTATCCGTCGATAGCGGAACAAGCTCGCGTTTGCCCGCGTCGTCCAGCCCCGGCTTCGGCAGTGCCCTTCTGTCGATTTTGCCCGTCGGCGTAAGCGGAATCGCATCCAGAACGACCATGAAGGCCGGAACTATATAAGAAGGCAGCTTGTCCCCGAGATATTCGCGCAGCTCCCCGGTCAGCCGGCCTGATGGCACGGCTCCGTCCGGCTCCGCATCCGCTTCAGGGACGTTCTGCAAAACGACATACGCGCAAAGCGCATATTCCTCATCTTCTTCCTGAAACACGGTGACGACCGTTTCCTTCACCTGTTCATGGCGAAGCAGCACCTGTTCTATTTCACCGATTTCAATCCGGTGGCCCCTGATTTTCACCTGGAAATCCCGGCGCCCCGCGTAGACAAACTCCCCATTTTCAAGCCTGCGCCCAAGGTCGCCCGTCCGATACATGCGTTCGCCCGGCGCGTACGGATTCGACACAAAAGCGACATCCCATTCGGGATGGCTGAGATACCCGCGCCCGACGCCGGGCCCGCCGATGCAAATTTCGCCCGTGACGCCTGTCGGCTGCAGTTTCAGTCCTTCGTCAAGCACCATCATGATTGAACCTTCGATCGGCGTGCCGATCGAAATGTCCTCGCCTTCGGTCACTTCCCGGATAGAGGTCCACACCGTCGTCTCCGTCGGACCGTACAAATTAAACAATCTGGCTCCGGTAGCGGCGCGCAGCCTGCCGAGCACGTCGGCCGTCAGCGGCTCCGCCCCGATCATCAAGATGCTCAGCTTTTTCAGGCCGTCGGTTTCGCCTCGCTGATTCATCCACCATTTGAAGCGCGACGGCGTAATTTGCAGCACATCGACGCCGTGCGCGTCGATTAGGCCTTGAAGCAAGGCGGCGTCGCCCCGCTCCTCATCGCTCGCGAGTACAATCCGCATACCGAGCGTGAGCGGAAGCAGATTTTCAACGACAAAAATATCAAAGGAGACCGATGCCATCGCCAGGATGCTCTGGCCCTTCTCAAACGGAATCCGGTTCCGGAAACCGCCGATAAAATGTGCCAGCCCGCGATGCTCGATCATTACTCCTTTTGGACGCCCGGTCGAGCCAGACGTATACAGTACGTACGCCAACTGGTCCGGTTTATGGACATACTCCGGATTGCCTCTGTCCGCCGCATACAGCTCCGAATCGTCCAGATACCACTCGGCAGCGGCACTCGTTACGATTCCTGCATATGCTTTTTCCGTCAGAAGAAGCGCTTCGCCGCAATCCTCAAGCATCCAGTCGATCCTCTCTTTCGGGTAAGCGGGATCAATGGCGACATATGCGCCTCCGGTTTTCAGAACACCCAAAATAGCGACAAGCAGCAGCGGGCTGCGGGACGCCATCAGCGCGACAATGCGCTCGGGCCCCACACCCTTCGCCCGCAAGGAGTGGGCAAGCCGATTCGCGCGTTCGTTCAGCTCGGCGTACGTCACCGTTTCCGCGCCGAACTGAATTGCCGCCGCATCCGGTGTGCGAGCCGCCTGGCGTTCCACTTCCTGTACAAACCCCGTCCATTCCGCCGTTGTTTGCGCGGAAGCCGCTGCCGCGTCTCCTTGCCGGTCCGTCATGCCTTTCCCAGCTCCAATTTCCATCCTACCCTTGCTCCCCTCTATACTCGCCGCTTGTACCGGCATGCTTCTTCCCGCCAACAGAGCCAGCAATTGCTCCCGCTCGCTTTCACTCATCAGCTCAAGCTCGCCGACCGTGCGATCAAGCGATCCGCACATCTCCCGCAGGAGTACGGTATAGCTTTCCGCCATACGGCGCGCGGTTTCTTCATGAAACAAATCCGTTGCATACTCCAGCTGAAGCTCGATTTCCGCTTCCCGCTCCACCGCTTCCAAAGTCAGGTCGAACTTGCTTGTCCCCGAGTCGAACGGTATTTCTCCAAAGACAAGGCCGCCTGCTTCCATTGCCGCCCGGTCCATATTCTGCAAGACAAACATGGCGTCAAAAAGAGGATTGCGGCTTCTGTCACTATCTGCCTTCAGTCCTTCAACCAGTTCCTCGAAAGGATACGTCTGGCGTGAAAGCGCCTCTACGACATGGTTATGCAGCTCCGCCATATAGGCGCGTACTGTCTTGTCTCTTTCGGGCCTCGTCCGCAGCGCCAGCGTGTTGACGAACATGCCAATCATGCCATGTGTATCCGCATGATCCCTGCCGGCGGCAGGGGTGCCCACTATCACTTCGGCCTGCCCGCTGTATTTGGACAGCATCGCGGCAAAAGCGCCCAGCAGCACGGTATACAGCGTCGTCTTCGCTTCCCGCGCCAGCTTTCGCGCCTCCGCCGTTGTCCGCACGTCCAGCCGGAACGTATGGCGGCGGCCCTTATAGCTCGGCAGGGACGGCCGCGGCCGATCCGTCGGCAGCTCCAGCACAGAAAGCTTGCCTTCGAAGATGTCCATCCAGTACCGCTCATGCTCCGCATAAGCGGCGTTAGCAAATCCTGCTTCCTGCCACACCGCATAATCGCTGTACTGCACGCGCAGCTCCGGCAGCGCTTGTCCGGCATACAGCTGCGACAGCTCATTCACGAGCAAACCGGAGGATACGCCGTCCGTAATAATGTGATGAACATCCAGCAGCAGCAGATGATCATCCTCATTCAGCCGCAGCAGCCCCGCGCGTATAAGCGGCAGCTTGTCCAGATGGAACGGGCGCCGGAAAACTTCCATCAGCCTCGTTACCTCGGCGCCGTCCGGCACCCTTCCCCGCAGTGCTTCGTCCCCGATCATCGCTGCGCGTTCCAGCGTCTCCAGCTTGAATGCATACGGCGGATGAATTTTTTGTCTGAACTCGTCCTTTGTCATATGAAAGGTCGTCCGCAAGCTTTCGTGACGGCCGATCAGCGCCGTAAACGCGTTTTCCAGCCGGGCCGCATCCAGTCTGCCCTGCAAACGGAGCGCGAACGGCACATGATACATGGTGGCGTCCCCGGCCAGCATCTGCATCATATATTGGCGGCGCTGGGCGCGCGACATCGGATACCATTCGCGGCTTTCCGCCTTCGGGATCGGCTCGGCCGCCGCAGCGCTGACGTCCCGCTCCTTCAGCCAGGCAGCCATTTCCGCAATGGAAGTAAGCTCGAATATCACGCTGAGCGGAACCAGGGCGCCTGTTGCCTGCTGCAGCTTGCCCGCCAGCACGGCAGCCTTCAAGGAATGGCCGCCAAGCTCGAAAAAGTCTTCGTGAATACCGATTGGCCCGGCCGTATCGCCCAGCACTTCCTGCCAAATGGCGGCGACGCGCTCTTCCATCCCGTCTCGCGGCAGCTCCGGAATTCCCCGTTCCCGAAGCCCGAATTCCGGCTCCGGGAGGGCGCGCCGGTCCACTTTCCCGTTCGACGTTAGGGGTATCGCGTCAATCGCCGCGATATAGGCCGGTATCATTGCCTCCGGCAGCTTGTCTTTCAGCTTTCTCCGCCATTCCCGCGAAGAGAGCTTGTCCGAAGCGACCACATATGCGCACAGCTCCTTGTCGCCGCTTGCCTGTTCGCGGACGACCACAACCGCATCCTCTACATCGGGAAGGGAAATCAATTGCGAGCGGACCTCGTTCATTTCAATCCGCACGCCTCTGATTTTTACCTGTTGATCGGCCCGGTCCACATACATCGCGTTGCCGTCCGGCAGCCACTTTGCGATATCGCCGGTGCGATACATGAAGCAACCCTCGCGGTACGGATGCGGCAAAAAGCGTTCGGCTGTCATATCCGGTTTGTTCACATAACCGTCGGCAAGGCCGCTGCCGGCAATATACAACTCTCCGGCCGCACCGATAGGGGCAAGCTGGCCGCCATAGCCGAATATATAAATTTCGACATTATGCATAGGTCCGCCAATCGGCACATAGCCGCCGCGATAATCACCCGGCTTGTATGCGTACATATTGGAGCAAACCGTTGCCTCCGTCGGGCCGTAGCCGTTAATTATCCGAATCTCGGGATTCAGCTTCGTATACAGCTCCAGCGTTTCGTCTTTAATCGGCTCTACTCCAACGAGCATTTTGTCCAGCGTAATCGTAGAAGCCGATTGCTCCAGCAGCCGCGCAACCTCTTTCAGCAAAGACGGCGGCAAGTAAGCGAATGTAATCCGCTCTTCCGCAATCACCTCGGCAATCCGCCGCGGATCAAGCAGTTTCGGTTCCGGATATAGTACCGTGCAAGCCCCGAACATAAGCGGCATAAACAGCTCTGCTACGCTGACGTCAAACGAAATATTGGTCAGGCTTAGGCATCTGTCTCCCTCGCCGTACTTCCAGTCGAAAAACGTCCTGAGCGAATGTCCGAAATTGTAAAAGCTGCGGTGCGGCACGATGACGCCCTTCGGCTGACCCGTAGAACCGGAGGTATAAATGACATACATCGGATCGGCGGCGTCTTGGGGCCATACGGCGGCGGCATCGTTTTCGCCGGAAAACAGCGCCTCATCCGCAATGTCCAGCACCTGCAAGGAGGCCGGCACGACGGCCGCGGCTCCGGAACGCGCGCCGTCCGCAAATACCAGCTCCGCGCCGCTGTCCTCCAGCATATAGCGGATGCGCTCCTCGGGATAATGCGGATCCACCGGCATATAAGCGCCTCCGGCTTTCATAACGGCGAGCATAGCGCTCAGCATCGGAATGGAGCGCTCCGCCATGATGCCGACTATGCTGCCGCGTCCCACACCTTTGGCGCGCAGGGTTTGCGCCAGCGCATCGGTGCGGCGATCCAGTTCCCGATAGGTCATGGATTCATCGCCGCAAGATACGGCCGGCAAGTCGGGAACGGCTTCCGCCTGTTCCTTGAAGAGATCATGCAGACAGCGCGGCGGCGGAAAGTCCGCTTCGCGTCTGCCCAGCGCCAGCATATGCAGGCGTTCCTCCTCCGTCAGCATCTCCGCTTCGCCGAGCGCGGCGTCGGGACGAAGCGTCACGCTGCGCAGCAGCTGTACATAATGCCGCATGAACCGTTCGGCTGTAGCGCGGTGGAACAAATCGGCATTATATTCCACGACAAGCCGCAATTCCTCACCATTCTCCACAGCCTGAATCATCAAATCGTATTTGGCCGTGCCATGCTCAAAGCGCTGGTGGCGATACGTCAATCCCTCTGACGAAGCATTTGGAATTCCCAGGTTTTGCATGATAAACATCGTGTCAAACAGCGGACTCCGGCTGGCGTCCCTTCTGTCCATCCATTGCGCGATTTCTTCGAATGGATAATCGGCGTGGGCGTAAGCCCCGGTTGCCATCTCTTTCACTTCGGACAAAAAGGCTCTGAACGCCTTGTCCGCGCTCGGATAAGCGCGCAGCGCCAGCGTGCCGGTGAACATGCCTGCGATCGCTTCCAGCTCGCGCCTGTTCCTTCCCGCAATCGGCGTACCGACCGCGATGTCTTCGGCCCCCGTATAGTGGGCGAGGAAAGTGTAATACGCCGATAACAGCACCATAAACGGAGTCGCGCCCGATTCGGCGGCGAGGCTGCGCACGGCTGCCGTCAAACTCGCCTCGACGTATACGTCGAACGTTTCGCCGCGGTTTCCTTTGACAGGCGGCCGCGGGGCATCGGTCGGAAGCGAAAGAGTCGGCCAGTCTCCCCGGCATTGCTCGCGCCAATACCGCTCGGCGTCTCCGGAGAGCGGCCTGCTCTCCTGCCATACCGCGTAATCCTTGTATTGCAGCGTCAGCGGCGGCAGCGAACCCCCCTGATATAAAGTCATCAGGTCGGATAAGAGAATGCCCGCCGACATACCGTCGGATGCGATGTGATGCATATCAAGGAACAACATATGACGCTCCGGCCCCAGTTTCAGCAGGGCAGCGCGGAGCAGTGGAGCCTTATCGAGCCTGAACGGCCGGAACAAGCTTTGCAGTACGCCGTCCGCTTCCGCTTCATCGGCCTCCATGCGAATCAGGCGGAAAGGAACGGCTGCGTGAATGCGCTGCCTGATCTCTCCGTCGATGACATGGAAGGTGGTGCGAAGCGTCTCGTGACGCTCCACGATGGCTTGCAGGACGGCCTCCAGCCGGTCTGCATCGATAGCCCCGTCCAAATGCAGCAATTCGGGCAAATTATAGCTGCGATCATCCGGCATCGCCTGCTGCTGCAAATACATGCGTTTCTGCGGCGACGAAACCGGATAATGCTCTTGGGGGGCCGCCTTTGGAATCGGCTCCATTGTAATGCCGGATAAAGAGTGGGCCGCCTGGCCGGTCAACGGCCCGTCCTGGACGTCTGATCCGCCAACACTTATGGCTGCCGCTTGCCCGTCATGACCCTCGTCCGCCTTGTATCCGTAATTCTTAACGTCCGCCCCTTGACGATCGTGCCGGCCGTTCGTTCTTTGCGCTGACGCCGCGCCGCTTTCCCTGAGCCGCCGCTCGATCAGCGCCGTGAACGAAGGCAGATCCGCAAACCCCAGCAAATCCGCCGTCTGAATGCGGACGCCCGCAAGCTCGCTGAGCCGGTTTACAATTTTGAGTGCGATAATGGAATCACCGCCCAGCTCATAAAACCCGGCATCCGCAGGCAGTTCGTCATAACCGAGCAGCTCTCCCCAGACATTTGCGACATGCTGCTCCCATTCCAGGCCGGAGCGCTCCCCGGTTAACGCAACGCCGCGGCGGGGCTGGCTCGTTATCCCGCCGCTCCGCTCCAGCGCCGCTTGCCATCTGGCAAACGTTTCGTTCATTTCGTTTTGCAGCTCCTCGGGAATTTCTCCACTGACCGAGTATCCGTTCCAGGCCGCAAACGGCAGATAAAGCGCCGCTCCGGCGCGCGCCTCCTCCACCCAGCAGCGGTGAGAATCGAACGGATACGTCGGAAGCGGCAGCCGTCGGCGGCGTTGTCCTTGGTAGATCGCGTTCCAGTCGATCTCGTATCCGCCCACGAAACGCCGGCCCAGCTCCAGCGCGTCCATTTCCCGTTCGTTTGAAGCGGGCAGCTGCCGCATATTTCCGGCCGCGGCTGAATCGGACGTCCCGAAGCGGACGTTCGGCAGCGCAAGGCCGGTAAGGCCGCTTTCGGCTGCGGCATGCAAGGTTTGAAGCAGCTCTTCCCAGCCCCTTACCGCAATCACCAGGCGGTACCGGTGGGCTCCCCGGCCAACAGCCAAGGTGTAGCAAAGGTCAGCCAGGCTGCTGTTCTCATCGCCATGATGCTGCTGAGCCCAGTCCCGCATCAGCTGCACAAGCCGCTCCAGCGCAGTCATGCTGTGCGCGGACAAACAGAACAGCTCCGTTTTGTCCGAAGAGCCTGAAGGCATTCCTTCGGGAGCCTCCTCCAGTACAACGTGGCAATTGGTTCCGCTCATGCCGAACGCGCTTACTCCACATCTTCTTGCTTCGCCGTCCGTCTCCCAGGGCGTCAATTCGTCATTGACATAAACGGGCGAATCCACAAACGGAATGTTGCGGTTCGGCGAACGGTAATGAAGGGTTGGCGGAAGCTGCTTGTGGACAAGCGACAGGATCGCCTTGAGCAGACCTGCAATGCCGGCGGCATGGTCGAGATGGCCGATGTTTGTTTTCAGCGAACCGATGGCGCAAAATTGCCGTTTATCGGTATATCTCCTGAAGGCACGCGTCAGCCCGTCGATTTCGATCGGGTCGCCCAGTGAGGTTCCCGTGCCGTGCGCCTCCATGTACGTCACCGTTTCGGGATCAATGCCCGCATCCTGCCAGGCGCGCACAATGACGTCTTCCTGCGCGAGGGCGTTCGGGGCGGTAATTCCGACCGAGCTGCCGTCCTGATTCATCGCGCTGCCTTTGATAACGGCATAAATAGGATCGCCGTCCTCCTGCGCGCGGGACAACGGCTTCAGCACCAGCGCAATCACGCCGTCGCCGATGCCTGTTCCGTCCGCCGAGTCGTCGAACGTTCTGGCCCGGTTGTCGCTTGACTCGATGCCAAGCCTTATGCCGGTATCCAGTGGCAGTACATTAATTTTGACGCTGCCGGCAATTGCGGCCTCGCATTCGCCGCTGCGGATCGATTGGCATGCCAGATGGACCGCTGCCAGCGAGGAAGAGCAGGCGGTGTCCACGCTGATCGCCGGACCGCGCAAATTAAGCAAATACGAAATCCGGCTCGGTATCATGGAGCTCAGATTGCCGGGCGCTGCCATGGACAAGGCGTCCGGATCCAGCGTCTCGATGATTCGCTTGTAATCATGCAGCGCGTCTCCGTTATAGCCGATAAACACGCCGGTGCGCGAACCATGCAGCGCATCTCCGCCGTACCCCGCATTTTCAAGCGCCCCCCAGGCAGTCTGCAGGAACAGGCGCTGCGCGGGACTCATCAGTGAGGCTTCCTTGGGCGAAAGCCGGAAAAAAGAATAGTCAAAGCCTGAAATATCTTCGATATATGCCCCGTCAAAAAAGGAAACGGAGCCGTATTGCGCCTCCATGCGGCGCAAATACGGGTTCAATTCCTCCTTGCGGGAATCCGGAAACCCGCCTATCAGGTCCTTGCCGCTCCGCAGAAGTTCCCAGAAGGCTTCGTGCGATTCCGCGCGCGGCAGCTTGGCGGATATCCCGACAATCGCAATATCTTTGAGGGAAACATTGGAGACCGAGCCCCCGCTCCGTCCCTTCCGCCGGGAAGTGTCTTTTTTGGTATCCAGCAAATCCAGTTGAAACATGGCGCCCTTTCCTCCTAGCTAGTAATGGAATTGCTGACGGCCTGTTCTTTTTTCGCCCTTCCGCCGCTCCCGCGGAGCAGCAGCAGCACATGCGCCGCGATGCCGAGTCCGCTGATCGCGGCTAATAATCCAAGCGTGCCGGATTGCCAATCGCCCGCCCGTTGCAGCACGATATACAAGGTGCCTGTGCTGCACACATGGGCCGCAAGCGACCCCCAAAGCGATTGCGAGCCGGCGCGGACGGCGCCGTAAACGACCGCGCCCAGCGCCGCGAATGCGCCAACCGTCACATTCATAAATACCGCGCCGAACAATACGGCCTGGAGCAGAACCGTCCACTGAACCGAAAGACGTTGACGAAGCGTATGGAACAGCATTCCTCTGAACAGCCATTCCTCCAGCAATGACCCAAGCAGCAAGCTGCCGAGCACAAAAATGATCAGGCTGCCGCCGGCGACAAAAGCGACCAGATCCGAAATGGCCGGAAAAGTCGCTTTTACCCACGGTAGACGGGTAAACACGGCAATAAACAAGCCGAGCCAGACGCCCGTTCCCGCGGACAACAGCAACGATCCGCCGCGCGCAGGAACAAACCCCAAATCCCTCAGCGAAATTTTTTGCCAGCGAAGCAGCGGAAGATAGACGGCAAGCACGATGATATTGGATACAATGAGCACAATGCCGGAATTGCCTATGATCCAGTCTTTCAGCCCGGGATCACCGACCCAGTTGTAGAGCGCGTGATTGAAAAGCATCACAATCGCCGCATAAATGACCAAATATAGGAAGGTAATTCCCGCTATTCGCAACCCCTTCTTCACGCCGATGTCACCGCCTTGGAAGACAGCGGAGCAGAGATCGAAGAGCGGTGCTTGACCGCAAGGAATATGCCAAGCGCAATCATAGCCGCCGCCACAGCCATACAGACGGACATGACGGTGACGTCCGTCGTCTCCGGTCCGTAATGCCAAAGCAGGTACTGGCTGCCCTGACAGGCGACTTGCGCGGCAATCGGCGCCCAAATGGATTTAAACCAGACATACAAGAGTCCAAAAATAACCGCGCCGAGAAAACCGTACAGCGACAAAGGTATATCTCCCAAAAAGAACAACGCACCGTACAGCACGCCCTGAATCACAATTGCGATCCATACCGGAAGCACGCGTCTGAACTCATTCATCAGAATGCCTCTGAACAGTGTCTCTTTGTAAATATTTCCGAGAATCAGGAAAACGAGAAATACATACCATTCCGCGCGGTTCAGGTAATCAAACAATTCGTTGAACCGGTACTTGTCCGATGCAATGAGAGGAAGCCGGGAGAAAGCGACCGTAAACAGGCCGGCTCCAAGCCCGATCCATAAAGCGATCGCCACCGATTTGCCGCCCATCATGCGGAATTGGGCCGCCTTAAACAGATTTTCTTTGAATATGAACCTCCAGGCCAGCAGCATGAGCGGCAAACCCACGATATCGTTTAAAATAATGACGGATACCGTGTTCCGTTCAAACCACGCGCTTCTCGGGTACACATAATCGAAAAACAATGTCGTCACGGTAAAAAACCATGCAAAATACAGGCCGATAACAACGGCCACGCGAGCCAGCATCATTCCCCACGCCTTCATCGGTCAGACCCCCTTTTGTGCTGCCGACGGCGCATCAGCCGCCAGCGCTTGACCGGCGCGTGCGCCGATGCCGCCGTTGCCAGAGGTCCGCCAGACATAGACGGAACCTCCAATCAACGCAGCCAGACAGAGCGCTGTAATGATATACAGCGAAACATCGCCCAGCTTGTCGAACCATTCGTAGAACCCGATGTATTTAAATAGAAAGATAGTGCCCATTGCCGTATTCTGTGCCAGAATGGGCGCCCACAGCGATCCGGTGCGCAAATACAGCGATCCGTAAATCAGGCCCGAACCGATGCTGATGACCGAAAGCGCCGCGCTCGGCTGGAAATAGGCGTAAGCCGCGGCTTGCAGCAGCAAAGCCGCATATACCGGCATAACCCTGCGAAGCTCTCTGAAAATGAGGCCCCTGAACAATATTTCTTCAAATGCCGGACCGATCAGACCGGCGCCCAGAATGACGTACCAGATCGAATCGCCCCTGATCGTATCGTCGACCAGCGCGGGAATGGACGGAAACTGCCGCGCAATATCGTCAATGACGATAAGGCCGATGCTAAACAGGCTTCCGGCAAGACCCAGGCCGATCATCAACAAGACGTGCGAGGCGCTCAGCCGTTTGAAGCCCGACGCACGGAACAGACTTTTTTCCGCATGGGGCCAGATCCACCCTTTAATACGAAAAATGAGCATGTACACAAGCGTAATCAGCGTGAACAGAACGGCCATAAACATGGCCGGGTTGCGATCCAGAAACTTGGCGAAGGACAGCGTCACTTCGTAATTGTAAGTAGAGCGAAGCAGATAGAGCAGCGCATAAAAGACCCCGAGATAAAGCGCGATATTCCCTATCATGGCCAACACTTTTTTCACACGAATGCTCCTTTCTTCTTCTGTCAGTACATGTTTAAAAAGTCAGACTTTCAGCACCGGCGCTTATTTTTCCGAGATGCGTTTTTGCAAAACGCTTCAGTTGAATGAAGCCAGAGACGGAGGAACGGAGCTGAACGTTTTCGCGGAAACGATCTCGGAAGCATTGGCTTGTAGTGGGCACGTGAGCACCTGAGAGGTTTCCGCAGGCAACATGACTTCGTAAGCATCCGTTTTAGGCCCGGCTGAATTCAGGATTCGATGTTGAAATAGCTCCCAAAATAGCTTCGTGATCAAAAGAGACTTTTTAAGCAACCTCTGTCAGATGTATTCCCAAGGTCAGACGCAACGGAAATTGCCTCAGGCTACGCCCCCGGGACGGCGCTGCCTGCCGCGGAGCGATACTGCTCGACCACGCTCAACAGCAGATCCAGATAAGCGGAAGCCCAATCCAGCACCGCCTCCTTGCCGAGAAGACGGGCGTTATAGGTCCATACCCCGCCAAGCTCTGGTCCTTCCGCCCCGCTCGGTGCAGCGGCGCCATCCATATACAGCACAACATCGAATTGTTCCAGCAGCGCTTCCCGTTCCTTGAACCCGTGCCGGGCTGATCCCGCAAATAACGGAAACAAGGCGAATCCCGTTTCGGCTTTCGGCTGATTTTTGATTTGCCGCACGGTATAACATTCACCCGCGCTCGCAAGCTTGGCGGCATGCCGCAACAGCGTATCGAAATCGCGCACCTCCGCAAAGTCGATTTCCTTCGGGTTAATCAGCCCTTTGTCCGTCAGTGCCGGAAGCACAAGCCGGTCCATGCCGGACTCGCCGCGCCAGAAGTACAGATATACGGCATAAGCCGCCGCTTCAACGGTCACCGAGCGGGATGCCGCAAGTTCCGCAAGCCCTTCCACAACCGCCCTGTCCAGTTGGAACTGAACGCTGCCGATACGCTCCGCGGAATAGCCGCTGCTGACGCAGTCGTCCGCTACAGGCAGACCGCTCCAGTTCCAGCTCGCCAGCTCGCGATTTCTCGACTCCAGATAAGCCGCAAGCGATGCGATCGTCGGATAGGTGAACAAATCCGTTACGCCGAGAGCGCCGGGATATAACTCCTCCAGCCGTTGATGCACCCGCACCAGCAGCAGCGACTCTCCCCCGATATCAAAGAAACGATGATGGATGCCGAAGTCGTCCCTTTGCAGAATTTCGCGCCATACGGCGGCAATCGCCAGTTCGATATCGCTTGCCGCTTCGACAAACGGAGTGCCGCCAGCATCCGCCGCCAGCTCCGGCTCAGGCAGAGCCTTCCGGTCGATTTTTCCGTTTGGAGACAGGGGCATGGCCGGCAGTTCCACCACGGCCTGCGGAACCATGTAATCCGGCAGGCGAAGCGCTGCAAAATCGAGCAGCTCCTGATGGTCCGCAGATTCGGAGCAAACGATGTACGCGCATAAATATTCGCTTCCGCTTGCGGCGTTCCGCTTCATGACCACCGCTTCCGATACCGCCGGATGACCGAGCAGCACCTGTTTGATTTCCCCGCATTCGATGCGCTGGCCCCTTATTTTTACTTGATGGTCAATTCGGCCCAAATATTCGATCGTTCCGTCAGGCAGCCATCTGGCAAGGTCTCCTGTCCGGTACATCAGACTGCCCGCCGCAAACGGATTATCGACGAACTTTTCTTTCGTCAAATCGGGCCGGCCGATATAACCCCGCGCCAGGCCCGCGCCGGTAATGCACAGTTCACCGGCAATGCCGGCAGGCTGGAGCTTCAACGCTTCGCTCACGATATAAATCGAGATGTTGTCGATCGGCTTGCCGATCGGCACCTGGACCGGAATATCGCCGTCAGAGCAATCGTAATAGGAAACGTCAACCGTCGCCTCGGTCGGGCCGTACAAGTTCACGATCCGTGCACCGAACGGAAGTCCGATCCGCTCGCGGAACCGCCTCACCTGATCCGCAGTCAGCGCTTCGCCGCTGGCGAACACATGCCTTAGGCTCTCCAGCCTGGCCTCGCCGCGCAGCAAGCCGGGATTCTCCAGGAACAGATGCAGCATGGAAGGCACAAAATGCATTGTCGTTACGCCATGCTGCGCTATCGTATCCATCATAAGCGCGGGATCCATTTCGCCGCCTGGAGGCAGCAGGACCAGCCTGGCTCCCGCAAAGCTCCACCAGAACAGCTCCCAGACCGATACGTCAAAGGTAATCGGCGTTTTCTGCAGAATGACTCCGCTTGCGTCCAGTCCGTATTGCTTCTGCATCCAGCCGATCCGGTTGACCACGGAATGATGCTCGATCATGACTCCTTTCGGCTGTCCGGTCGAGCCCGAAGTATACAGCACATAAGCAAGCGAACGTGAATCATGCCGCTTCTCGACAGGAGAGTCGTCCCGCTCCTGCGCCAGAGCCTCATGAACATCCATAATCGGCAGGAACGTCTCCAGCCCTTCCGGGGTTTTGCCCTTCGTCAAGAGGAGCCTGGCTCCGGAATTGTCCAGCATGTAGCGGATTCGCTCCGGCGGCAAGCCCGGCGTAACTGGCACATAAGCTCCGCCCGCCTTCAGCACGCCAAAGATGGCAATCATCATCTCCAGGCTGCGCTCCATCACGACGGCCACGCGCTCCTCGCGCTTTACACCTTGTTTTCTGAGCGCCTGCGCCAGCCTGTTCGACCTCCGGTTCAATTCCGCATAGGTCAGTACGCCGTCCTCCGCCGCAACCGCAACAGCCTGCGGCGTTTCCGCCGCTTGTCTTTCGAGGTAAATCTCTACCGTATCCCCGCTTGCATACGGCGCGGCCGTGCGATTGAACGCTTGGCTCTGCTTGTCCGCTGCCTCCGTATCGAGCAGCCCGATTCCTCCAAGCCGCCGATCCGGTTCGGCCAGTGCAAGGCCCGCAATACGGAAATACCACTCCGCCATTCTGCGTATGCTGTCTTCTTTAAACAGCGCCGTCGCATATTCGATCGTCAAGGCTGCGCCTTTGGCGCCCTGATCCGCAAACTCGAACGTCAAGTCCAGCTTCGATACGCGATTGTCCGGCACTTGCGCCTCGAATTGCAAAGCGTCCGCCGCCGATTGTTCCATCTCCTTGTGCTGCATGACAAACATCGTGTCAAACAGCGGATTGCGGCTCAGGTCGCGCGGCACCTCCAGCATGGTCACCATATGTTCAAACGGGAGCAAGCCGTTGTCCATCGCCGCAAGCGCAGTTTCTTTGAGCTGCTCGGCGAACGCTTTGAACGGCAGTTCGCCGGATGGCCTGCTCCGAATCGGCAGCGTATTGACAAACATGCCGACCAGAGACTCGGTTGCGGGATGGAAGCGGCCGGCGATCGGTGTGCCGACAATAAGATCGTCTTGCCCCGTCATCAGATGCAATAACGTATGGTAGGCGGCAAGCCAGATATGGAATGGCGTGACGTCCCACTGCTCCGCCGCCGCTCTTACTCCCTCGGCAAGCTCAGCCGGAACCGGCATCGCAAGCTTGGCGCCTTCGAAGCTTTGTTCGGGCGGACGGGGATAATCGGTCGGCAGCTGCAGCACAGGAAGCGTACCCGCCAACTCGGACGCCCAATACTGCTCTTGCCGCTCTCTCGCCTCCGAACCCATCCACTCCTGCTGCCATACGGCGGCATCCTTATAGTGAATGGGCAGCGGCTGCAAGGAGCCGCCCTGATACAGCTGCCCGAAATCGCGCGCCATCACGTTCATGGACACACCGTCCGTGACGATGTGGTGCATGTCCAGCAGCAGCGTATGCCGGCTTTCGCCGTCCGTCGCCAGAAACGCCCTAATTAACGGAGCCTTTCGCAAATCGAACGGGCGAACGACCGCGCGAGCGAATGTATTCAAGTCCGCCGCTTCCACTAATTCATGTACGGCGAATTCAAAAGAAACCCCCTCATGAACACGCTGTACCGGCCTGCCGTCTGCCCAGTCAAAGCTGGTGCGTAGCGGTTCATGGCGGTCAATCAGTCCTTGAATCGCCTCGCGAAGCCTGTCCTTCTGGAGCTTGCCCGTCAGGTTCAGAGCGAGCGGCAGATTATAGGCCGTGCTGTCGGGATAAAGCTGCTGCAGCACAAACAGCCTGTTTTGCGCGAGCGACAACGGGTAGAACGGCCGGCTCTCCGCCCGGGTAATAACCGCGGCCCGCTTGGGGACCGCATTGTCGATGCGGACCGCCATTTCCCGCAGTAAGGGAGCATCGAACACGTCCTTCATCGCAAACGCCGCTCCATAATGCTGCTCGATCAAGCCCGCAAGCTGCGCGGCACGCAAGGAATGGCCGCCCATTTGAAAGAAATGGGCTCCTCTACCGATTGCAGTCCGATCGTCCTGCCCGCTTGCGGTCAGACCGAGCACCTCCAGCCAAAGCTTCGCCAGCCGCTGCTCCGTCGGCGTAGCCGGCGCCTCGCCGAAAGATGCCGGTTCAGCGAACCGGGGCTGCGGCAGGCTGCTGCGGTCGGCTTTGCCGCTCGGACTCAGCGGAAACGCATCCATAGCAACAAAATGCGAAGGGATCATATACTCCGGCAGCAGTTCCTTAAGAGCGGCCCGAAGGCTTTCTTCCTCCGGCGTCTCCCCATCCGCTGTCACGAGATATGCGCAAAGCGCCGGCTCTCCGGCGGGGTCCGTCACGACCATTACCAAGGCATCGCGAACTTCCGTCTGCAAGAGCAGCGCGTGCTCGATCTCGCCGCATTCAATGCGGAGTCCACGCAGCTTGACCTGATGGTCAAAGCGTCCCAAATATTCAATGTTGCCGTCCGGCAGCCACCTTGCGCGGTCACCGGTACGATACAGCTTCTCTCCTGGAACTAACGGATTCGCAACAAAGCTTACCTCCGTCAATTCCGGTCTGTTCCGGTATCCGCGCGCAAGACCGGCACCCGCGATACACAGCTCGCCGGACACGCCGATCGGCTGCGGTCTCATCCGTTCGTCCAAAATGTAAAGCCGGATGTTATGGATCGGCTTGCCGATCGGAATCGTATCCGCCCCAGTATCCGGGCAATCGTAATAGCTGACATCGACCGTCGCTTCCGTCGGGCCGTACAGATTAATGAGCCGGCATTGTCCGCCGGCGCGCTCCATCAGGCTGTAAAAACCTGTGACATGGGCGGGTTTGAGCGCTTCGCCGCTCGCAAATACGTATCGCAGGGAACAAAGCCCGCCCCCTCTGCCGCTGTCCGCCGCATAAGGCAAAAAGACACCCAGCATGGACGGTACAAAATGCATAACCGTGACCGCCTGCTCCTCTATCGTGCGCAGCATGACGGACGGCTCCTTCTCCCCGCCGGGCTCCAGCAAATAAAGCGAAGCGCCGGCAAAGCTCCACCAGAACAGCTCCCATACGGAAACGTCGAACGAAATCGGCGTTTTTTGTAAAATAACGTCGCGCTCATTCAGCGGATAAGCCGTCTGCATCCAATTTAGCCGGTTGATCGCCGCGCGGTGCTCCACCATAACGCCTTTGGGTTTACCGGTAGAACCTGACGTATATATGACATACGCCAAATGCTCGGGGCCCGCTTGTGGCGTCAAATCCGTTTCTTCATCGCTTTTCGGCAGCTCCAATGCGGCGGCAGCCGCAAGCGCGTCCAGATCGAGCGTTTCTCCCTGGAAGTCCGGGAGCTTATGAATCCACTTGGCCCCCGCAAGAAGCAGTTTAGCCCCGCTATCCTCCAGAATGCCGCGGATCCGCTCGGGCGGATGCTCCGGGTCGATGGGCAAATAAGCCCCTCCCGCCTTGAGCACTGCCATGATCGCAATCATCATGGACAACGAGCGCTGAGCGGCAATCGGCACAATCGTTTCGACTGCAACCCCCCTGCCTCTTAGCACGGCAGCCATACATTCGGCGCGGTCATTCAGCTCCCCGTACGTCAGCGTACCTTCGGCCGACCGCACCGCCGGGAAGTCCGGCCACCGCCGGGCGGACTCGGCAAACCATCCGTGAATCGTCTTCTCCGCCGGGTACGGATATTCCGTATCATTCCATACCTCAAAGGCGGCTTCATCGGCAGGCGTCGCCATTACGACGTCTCCGCAGATCAGGTCGGGGCTGGCGGCCGTTTGCTCCAAAATGTAAAGCAGCCGCTCCGCCATCCGCTCCATCGTGCCTTTACGGAACAATCCCGTATTATACTCCAGCTCTGCCCGCAGACCGCCTTCGCCATCGCTGTACAAATCGAGCTTGAAATCCAGCTTGGATGTTCCGTGGCCTACGGGCACGGGTTCCATGCTCCAGCCGTCGCCGCGCGCCGTCAGCTTCTCGTCCTCAAATTGGTTGTGAACGATCAGCATCGTATCGAACAGCGGGTTGCGAGTCGGGTCATGCGGATAACGGGCCGCCTCCATCATGTGCTCGAAGCTGACATCGCCATGCTCGTATGCGGCAAGCAAGCGCCCATGGGTCTCGCCGACAAATGCCCGTATCGGCAGCTCGTCCGCCACACGCATCCGAATCGGCAGAAATTGGTTGAACATGCCGATCATCCGGGCCGTGTCCGGATGCGTCCGGCCTGCCGCCAAAGAACCGATTGCAAATTCCGGCTGATGCGTCGTTCCCTTGAGCAGCAGCGCGTAAGCCGCAAAAAGCAGGCTGTTCATACTCGCTCCGGCGCTTGCGGCCGTCTCTTTCAGCCGTACGGCAAGCTCCGCCGGAATGTGGAAGGTATGCATATCGCCCGCAAATGTCTGGCGGTCGCCGCGCGGCCGATCCAGCGGCATATCGAGCGGCGCCGGCAGCTCTGCAAGCTGCTCTGTCCAAAACGCCCGGCTCGCCCTGGCCCGCTCCGAGCCGGACTGCCGCTCCTGCCAAACGGCATAATCTTTGTAATGCAGAGCGGGCGGCGCAAATTCGGTGCCGTCGATCAAAGCGGTCAACTCTTCCAGGAGCAGCTTGACGGATATGCCGTCCGCTGCAATATGGTGGATGTTGAGCAGCAGATAGGCGTCCGCTCCTTCGGATTCGGGCCGGCAGTAACATGCGGCAAGCAGCGGCGCTGCGGCAAGATCGAGCGGCCGGAAAAACTCGCTTAAGCATTCCGGTAGCGTCGTGTCAGCGAGCTCCGCCGTTTGCAGAACAAAGTCGGCCGAATCGTGCACGATCTGAGCCGGAACGCCGTCGATCCATTGATAGGAGGACCGCAGCGGCTCATGCCGGTCGATTAACTTCCGAAGCGCCAGCCCGATGCTGGACTCCCCCACCGCACCCGACAGTTTAAGCGCAAGGGGAATATGGTAGGTTAGTCCGATATCAGCCATACTTTCCGCCAAAAACATGCGCCGCTGCGGCGGGCTGAGCGGATAGGATGCGGCTTTTGGCGCTTCCGCAACCGGTTCGTACACTTCCTTGGCAGCCCTGTCGATCCAGGCCGCCTGCTCTCTGACCGTAGGCAGCTTGAAAATTTCCTGAAGCGGCATGCGCACCCGGCAATTTTTGTAGATTGCCGAGGTCAATGCGGCCGCTTTCAGGGAATGGCCGCCATGCTCAAAGAAGTGGTCAAGCGCGCCAACCTGCCCCGCATGAAGCACTTCTTGCCACAATCCTGCGACAATCAGCTCCGTATCCGTAGCGGGGGCTTCGTACGGAAGCGCGCGCTCCGGCGCAGGCAGACGTTTTTTGTCCACCTTGCCGTTAGCGTTCAGCGGCAGCTTCTCCAACTGCACAAACGCGGCGGGAATCATAAATGCCGGCAGCTTGCCTGTCAGTTGGCTCCGAACGCTTGCCTGCCCTTCGGTTTGCTCCGCAACGATATAAGCGCATAAATAAGGTGCGCCGTCATTCTCGATCAGAGCTACAAACGCTTCCTTGACGCCCGCGCAATCCAGCAGCCTGCTCTCGATTTCGCCCAATTCAATCCGGTAACCCCGCAGCTTGACCTGGCTGTCGATCCGGTCCAGAAACTCCAGATTTCCGTCAGGCAAGCGGCGCACCAGATCGCCGGTTCCATACACGGTTTCGCCTTCACGGATCGGATGCGGCCGGAACTTCAAAGCGGTCTGCTCCGGCAAATTTACATAGCCGGATGCGACACCGTCACCCGCAATCCACAGCTCCCCCGGCACCCAGTCCGGCTGCAACCGGCTCTGTTCATTGAGTACCAGCGTTTCCGCACGCGCGATCGGCACGCCGATCGGCACGGTGGCCGCTCCTTGCCTGTCCCATGTCTCCGTGATCGGATAACAGGTAGCGAACACCGTCGTTTCCGTAGGACCGTAGACATGCAGCAGCACGCCCGGTCCAAGCGCGCGGAGCGCTTTGCGGATATGCGGCACGGAAGCCCGCTCCCCGCCAAACAAAATATGGCGCAGGCCGCGCAGCGACTCCAGCCCATGATCGACCAGCGTATTGAACAGTGCCGTCGTCACAAAAAATACGGTAATGCCTCTGTCCTCGATCAGCTCGGTCAGCCGCACAACGTCGGCAACCTCTTCCTCGCCGACCAGCGTCAGCCTCGCGCCGTTTAACAGCGCTCCGTACAAATCGAACGTTGAACCGTCAAAGGCGTAATTGGAAAGCTGAAGCAGCGCATCTTTTTCCGAAATGCTCACATAATCTGTATGGACGGCAATCCGGGACACATTGCGATGCGTGGTCATAATTCCTTTCGGCTTGCCCGTCGATCCGGACGTATACATGATATAAGCAAGATCGTCCGCCGAACCGTCGAAGTCGAGATTTTGGCCGGACTCGCCGGACCATCTTGTATCGGATCCATCCATGTCGATGACAGCTATGTTGTTTCCGGCGATCCGGGAGCCCATCTCCATCGTCGCTGCCGCAGCCACGATCACCCGCGCTTCCGTATCCTGCAGCATAAACAAAATCCGCTCTTCCGGATATTGCGGGTCGATCGGCACATAGACGGCTCCCGCTTTCAGCACAGCCAATATTGCCGCAATCATATCGGGCGAGCGCTTGAGAAGCAGCGCCACCTTCGACCCCGGCGTTACGCCGAGCCGCGCAAGCGCGCGCGCAAAACGGTTGGCACGTTCGTTCAGCTCGCTGTAAGTATATGCCCGCTCGCCCATTTCAACGGCAATCTGCTGCGGTGTTTCCACCGCTTGCCGTTCAAACAGTCTGTGCAGCGAGAGCTCCTGCGGCGGCGCGGCGAATGAACGCCCAAGCCGGAGCAGCCTTTCCCTCTCCCCTGCATCGACGAGATCAAGATCGTCCAGCGCCGCATGCGGCTGCGCGGCGACTGCCCGGGCCAGCGCTGCATAATGCCGGGCCAATTGTACGGCGGACCGCTCATCGTACAAATCCAGTGCATATTCCAGCGTAAATGCGATGCCTGCGCCGGTATCCGTGCACTCCCAAGTCAGGTCGAACTTAGCCGAGCCGCCGTCCATCGCTTGGGGCGTATAAACGACATCCTTGCTCCGCCATTCGGGCAGCTCCATATTTTGCAGCGTAAACACCGTATCGAACAGCGGATTCCGCCCGAATTCCCGTGTCCCATCTGCCAGCTCGGCTATTTCTTCATAAGGCACATCTCCGTTGCCGATAGCCGCCAGCGACTCCCCATTGACCTGCTTTACCCATTGATCGAAACGCAAGCCGCTTTGTCCGCGCAGGCGGATCGGAATCATGTTGATGAACATCCCGACTACGCCTTGCAGCTCCGGCCGCACACGTCTCGTGGCTGCCGTACCGACAACGATGTCGGATTCGCCCGTATATTTCGCAAGCAGTACATAATAAATCGAAAGCAGGACGGTGTATAACGTTACGCCCTCGCGTCCAGCCAGCGCCCGCAGCGATCCGGCAAGCTCCGGCTCCAGCTCGAAGCGTTCAATTGCACCGCGATAGCTTGGCGTTTGCGGCCTTGGCCGGGGGGACGGAAGCGCCGTAGACGGCACCCCATCCCGGAAGATTTCGCGCCAATAAAGCTTTTGGCGCTCCAATCGGCTGCCGCTTCGGCCGGCTTCCTCCCACAGCGCCATATCCCCGCCGTGGATGGACAACGGCTCCGGCGCGTTCCCTTCGTAAAACCTCGCAAGATCGGACATCAAAATACCCATCGACGTTCCGTCCGATATGATATGATGCATATCCAGCAGCAGCACGCTTGACTCGTGCTCCATGTGTACGAGCTCCATGCGCAGCAGGGGCGCTTGCTCCAGACGAAACGGCTGCAGAAAGCCGCGCTGCCGCAGCGCCAGTGCAGGCGCCGGCCAGCCGCCTCCGTCAACGACGGCAAGCGGCGGCTCGATCCCCTGCTCGATGCGCTGCATCACATGGCCATCCTCCATATAAAAGGACGTCCGCAGCGCCGGATGCCGCTCTATCAGGGCCCGCCAAGCCGCGCGGAATCGTTCGATATCGAGCGGACCCTTCACCTGGACCGCAAACGGCAGATGATAGTTGAGCAGCCCGGGATTCAGCTCTTCCAAAATGAACAGCCGCTTTTGCGCCGAGGTTGCCGGGTAAACCGTACGTTCCTCCGCTTTGGCCACCGGCGGAGGAGCGGCGCCGGCAGTTCCTTCGCCTTCCTGCGTCTTTTGCTTCAGCAAAGCGGCGAGCGAACTCACCGTATCATGCAAAAACAGCTCGGTAAGCGTAAGCTCGACGCCAAACGCCTCCTGCAGCCTGGCGGCCGCATAAGCCGCCTTGAGCGAATTTCCTCCCTGCTCAAGAAAGCCATCCTTCCGGCCTATGTAATCTTTTTTCAACACCTCGCGCCAGATGGATAGGATTCGCTCTTCCGTATCCGTGGCCGGTTCCAAGCCGGCATCCCCGTACAAGGGCTCTCCGCCTTCCGCATCACACCGCTCCAATGCGGCTGCCGCTTCCAGCTCCGTCAGCTCGGCGAGCGCTCCGGCAAACTCGCCTTCGCGCAGCGCTTCCGCCAATACATAGCGCTGAATCTTGCCGGAAGTCGTCTTTGGAATCCGCCGAACGGGGACGACAAAAGCAACGTCCAGACCGGCTGATCCGTTCAGCAGCTTCTTCACCTCGGACATCAGCGGCACAAATCCGCCTGTCTTGCCGCGATGCTGAATAAAAACCGCGATCGCATCCCGTTTGGTCGTCGCATCCTGAACGGCCGCAATCGCCGTTTTCCCGATTTCGGCCCCTTTCAGGCCGCTGATCAACGCCTCCAGGTCATGCGGATACACATTTTGCCCGTTGACGAAAATGACGTCCTTCATGCGGCCGGTCACATATAAACGCCCTTCCAGCAAGAAACCCAAATCTCCCGTATTCAGCCAGCCATCGGGGGAAATCGTTTGCTTATTGACATCGGGCCTCTTATAGTAGCCGCTTGTCACGTTGCGGCCTCTAATATGAATCAGCCCTACGCTGCCTGCTAAAGAAGGGTTTCCCCCTTCGTCGCAAATGCGCACCTCGCACTCTTGGACGGGGAAACCCAGCTCGACGATCTCGATCGCGGTATGATCCCCCTGCGCAGCCATTTGTGCAGGCTGTCCGACAGCGAGCGATCGGCGCTCAAGCCTGACGGTATTCAGGTGATCCTCCGTCCCCGGGAATGTCACGGCGAGACTCGCTTCCGCAAGTCCGTATACCGGAAAAATGCAATTTGCCTTTAACCCGTACGGCTTCATCGCCTCCAGAAAATCGCGGCAATGGGCGGCCGATATCGGTTCGGCCCCGTTAAAAATCAGCCTGACGCAGGACAAATCCCAGGCCGCCGCTCCTTCCGGCTTCCAATGCTGCAGAAAATGCACATAACCGAAATTAGGCGAAGCAAGGCATGTCACCCGATGCTTATGCGTAAGTTCCAGCCATTTCATCGGATGAAGCACAAACGTCGAGGTCGGCAAATGCAGCTGATTCATGCCACAAAACAGGGGCGTAAGATGAAAACCGATGAGCCCCATATCATGCGTCAGCGGCAGCCAGCTTAGCGAAGAATCCCGTTCCGTCGACTGCGCCCCATGCATAATGGCGCGCATGTTCGACAGAAGATTGCCGTGCGTCAGCACGACCCCCTTCGGGTCTCCTGTAGAGCCTGATGTAAACTGGATGAATGCGGTGTCCGTCTCGGCTGCATCATACGGCTCAGCCTCAGGATGGCCGGCATCCGCAGAAGCCGCAAGCACTTCCGCAATCGGCACGCTGCGGGACTCAAGCCGGACCAGCACTTCCGCTTCCCCGTGCTTCAAAGCATAGCCTTGAATTCCCGGCCACAGTTCTTCATCGCAGAGCAATGTAGGCGCTTCCAACTGCTTGAATACCTGGATCAGTTTTTTGCGTCCTTCGTCCGTGCGCGCCGCCGTCACAGGTACGGGAACAATGCCGCCGAGCACGCAAGCCCAGAACAGAAGGATAAACCGTTCGTTATCTTCCGTCTGCATGACGGCAAAGTCGCCTGGCTCAAGGCCCCGCTCGCGCAGCAGATGGAGCGTCCTTCCGGCCGATGCAAGTAATTGGCCGTACGACAAGTAGCGCTCCCCGCCGCTTTCGCAGAATAAAATTCCCGAATCGTTTTCCTTGCGCGCCAGCAATACGCCGGATAAATTACGGATGGTTCTCATAGCAGGCAGCCCTCCGTTCTGTCTTTTATCACACCGTTGTGGAATGCAGTTCTTGATAATCCTCCGTTACGATGCGATTATGCTCGTCCATAATGACGACATGCGGACGATACGTGCGGGCTACCGATTCTTCCATCATCGCGTAAGAAATAATAATGACGCGGTCGCCCGGCTGCACCAGTCTGGCAGCGGCGCCGTTCAAGCAAACCATACCCGAACCTCTTGGGCCGGTTATGACGTACGTCTCCAGCCTGGCTCCGTTATTAATATTGACAACTTGCACTTTCTCGTTTTCAAGGATATTCGATGCATCCAAAATATCCTGATCGATCGTTATGCTTCCTACGTAATTCAAATTGGCCTCTGTCACGACAGCCCGGTGAATTTTGGACTTATGCATTTCTCTAAACATGAATACACTCTCCTCATGGAGTGGTTTGTAAAAATAAAATCAGCTAATTTCTTATAACGAACGTTATTTTCCAGCTATTCTTTTTTAAGGAACATCCAGAATGCAAAACAAACATACATGGTTTCTCTGTTTTAACGAAAATTAACAAGTTGGGGCAATAAAGCCCTTAAAAAAAGAAATCCTGCGGCAAACGGTTGCCCATGGGGTGGTTCGTACGAAGTAAGAAAGTTCATGCTAATGTGCGGAATCAAGCTGAATGGAAAATTCATGCGATTGGGAGAGGGGAATATTGATCGTCAAGCTCATGCATTTTGTGTGGGATCTTGTTGAGTGGGTAGGTTCATGCTGTTGTGTGGGATCTTGCTGTTTGGGTAAGCCCCTGCTTTTAGACGAGGTCATGCTAATTTGCAGGTTAGCTATTGTGCGGGGTCTAGATGATTGAAAATTCTGATAAATGAAACGAAAACTTGCTTTGTACATCGCAGCAGTTCATTATGTAGACGATTGAGTGCTGCGAAGGAAGGAGAAAAATCATACTATGTAACCGGGTATAGCGGCAATGATTTAAAGCATTGAAGCGAAATAAAGCCTTTTATTTCTTGTAACCTACCCTAATAGTAGTGCTTAATGTTTACTTTCGATAGGGTAATAATCTTACAATGGAGGGGGAAATTCTTTTATTTTTTAACTTATTTTGGTTAATTCTACCAAATATTAAGAGCCTTTTGTAAAAAAGCATTACCGCTCTTGCTTGCAAACAGCAGCTTGATCAACAAAAACAAATTAAAAACCGAAACTTTGTGACGAAGGGACTGGCGGCAGTAGTGGAGCGCTTTTTTTCTGTCGTAACGGTTCAAATAGCTGAGCGTATAATATTTGCTTGCGATGCCGATGTCAATGTAAGAGAGCTGTTTCGCTTTATTGCGGACGGATTCGGACTGAGCGACCAAATCCCGGATATGCTCGCGCACCTTGATGGATTTGAAGCTAAGTCCCTCGATTTTTATAAATATGTCCTCGTTGAGATGAATCGTATCGGGATCAAGCTGCCAGCGGTCGCAGAAGAAATAGAGGCTGTCGGGAGACTCCCGGTAGACGGAATGAGGCTTGGTTTGCAGGGCGATTCTGTATTTGTCGAAAAAGCGGAGCAGATAGGTCGTATCTTCCCCCAGAAAAAAATGTTCGTTGATCAAGCCGACTTCGGTCAGCAGCTCCCGGCGGAAAACCATCGTGTTCAGTTGAAAAAAATTGCGCGTATGCGACAAAAACGCCTCAAACAATCCTTTCTCAAAAACAATCGTTTCCCCGTCATTCCATGTTTCGAATGTTGTTCGCATCGAATGCAGCAAATTCCGCTCAACTTGATTGTCGAAGTTATAGGAAGTAATCTCACCGTGCCGTTCCACCCAGAGCGCAAAGCTGATATCCGCTTTCGTCAGCGTATGCGTCCGCACGCTGTCGGTCAAATGGCAAGGATACCATTCGTCATCGGAATCTAGAAACGCCAAATATTCGCCCTGCGCCTCCAGCATCCCCGTATTTCGCGCGCCTCCCGGTCCTTTTTCCCGTTCATTGCGCACATAACGGATTCGCGCATCTTTGCGCGTCCAATCACGGATGGCCTCTTCCGTATGATCGGTGCTTCGGTCATCAACGACGAGCAGCTCCCAATTGGCGTAAGACTGCCGCATGATGGACTCGATTGCGCCGGAAATGACGTGCGCCCGATTATAGGTCGGCATTACAATGCTTATCAAATGCTCCATCGGCTTCACTCCAATTCTTACAAAATATAGGTTTTAAACCATCGTCAGTGTAAATGCGCAAGCCGAAAACCGTCAAGTAAAAAAAGCATGCACGGTTTCAACACGCCCTGCTGCGGCTCTACAGGTACGCACGGATCGAAGCGGTCAAATCGCTAACCATACTTCCGATTTGTTCCGGCGTCAGATGAAAATCGTTCAGAGTCCATTCGATCAGAATCATATGCACGATGGAAGATAGCGATTTACCGGCGTACAGCCCATATGTAGGAATCGCACCTTCCCTGTTTCCGCCCGGCTCATTTCTTCTGCTTGCGAGCAGCTCGTCGAAATAGTCACAAATGCTTTTATAAATGAGCTGCCTGATCTTGCGGTCCTTGGTTAAGATACTATGAATTAAGGCGGCAGGAGCATTGCGCTTCCAATTGCGAAACAGCAGGACGAACATCTCTTCGTCGAATGGGGTCTTCATCCCGGCGCCCACATCGTGCCACATTCCTTTCATAAATCCGTCCAAATAGTTGAGCAGGATGACGTCTTTGTCTTGAAAATTGCGATAAACGGTTTGCCGTGCAAGCCCGGCCCTATCCGCGATCTCGGTTATCGATATGTGGGAGTACTCTTTTTTTTCCATAAGTTGAAACAAGGCGGTTTGAATCCATTCCTGCGACCGTAAAGCAAGTTTGCCTGACTGCGCGTTCACGTGTGCCACATCCTCTATCGTGTAAATTCCTATCCTATTCGCTCAACCTGCGCTCCATGAAATGCTTATACGAAACCGATACAACTATACCACAAGTTACACTTGCACCATGAAAGCTTGTTCAAAAAAAACGCCGTGCTGCGAATAAGTTGTATAAAAAATGGCTGACCGTTCAAAGTGTGACACATTCTCTTATGTGTCTATTTTTGTTCCCGTTTCCCCGGCAAGCATTGCATCCAAAAAGATTTTATATTAAGGTAAACGAAGATAACACGTGTTACATCTGTAACGTTTCTTTTTTCTTCGAGAGACGCATCATTCGAATCAAGGGAGCCGTTTGCAAAACTCTATTGAGAATGATAATCATTTTTACAAATAAGAGAACCGAAAGGGGTATTATTGTTGGGAAGATCAAAAAAATGGATGGCGCTGCCTCTCCTCCTCATCATGTCTTTACTTGTCACAGCCTGCGCCAAGCCGAACGCATCCCAGCCGTCAGAAGTGAAAGGCAGCGAAGCTCCGGTCCGCACGATTAAACATGCTATGGGCGAAACACCCCTTACAGGAACGCCGCAGCGCGTCGTCGTATTGACGAACCAAGGCACCGAATCTTTATTGGAACTTGGCATTAAACCGGTCGCCGCGGTAAAGTCGTGGATTGGCGAGCCCTGGTTTGATCATATCAAGGATAAGATGGACGGCGTAAAAGTTGTCGGCGACGAGTCGCAGCCCAATCTGGAGCTAATCGCAAGCCTGAAACCGGATATTATTTTAGGAACCAAGGTCCGCCACGAAAAAATATATCCGCAGTTATCCGCTATTGCACCAACCGTCTTTACGGAGAATCTCGGCGATAGCATGATTGAAAACTTCGAGCTGTATGCGAAGGCGCTAAACAAAGAAGCGGAAGGCAAAGCGGCTCTGGATAGCTACAACAAGGCTATCGAACAAACGAAGGCGGCCCTGGGCGATAAAACGAAAATGCGTGTTTCGCTGGCCCGATTCCAGCCCGGAAAGGTGCGCGTTTACTACAAAAACAATTTTGCCGGCGTCGTTTTTGATCAGCTGGGTTTTGCCCGCCCGGAGGCTCAAAACAAAGATGAGTTCACCGCGGATCTTACAACGGAGCAAATGAACGTGCTTGATGGCGATGTTCTCTTCTATTTCACTTCCGACCGCAACGGTGAAACGGGTGCCTCCAAAACGGCGGATGAATGGCTGAAAAGCCCTCTCGGACAAAGTCTGAACGTTGTAAAAAAACAACGGATTTTCAATGTGAATGAAGCGGTCTGGAATACATCGGGCGGTATCATCGCGGCGAAGCTGCTGGTTGAGGACATTAAAGCCCGGTTCGACAAGCTGAGCTTGTAGGCGTCCCTGCTTCCGGCACCGATTAATAAATAGCTTCCGCTTATTGTACAAGGCGGAAGCTATTTTGCTTAAAACCGGGAAGTAAAGCAAGCGTGATCAAATTGCGCATGGTCGATTCACCGCCCCGCTTCCACACACGGTAACCTTCACCGGCTGAAGCAGCTATTTGGAACAGACGCTTGCGGAACTTAGCGAATCTTCCGGTGAGCGCAAGCTTCAGCCCATCCATCGCCCTTTAAAAAAAGCAGCCCGCCCTCGGATGAGGAACGAGCTGCTTTTGCTGTTCGTATCTGCTTCGCATATAATTCTCGTCTCCGCATGTTCTGCGAGATAACTTTGTTGGAACGGAAGGATTACTAATCGTCCGCTCTAATGGCCGTAGTTTGTGCGTGCTTTGTGCGTGCCAAATTGAGCGGACGGCTCGTATACATCGATTACAATATGCGATAACTCGATTTTGCAGAGAATGAACATTAAGCGGCTAGGGTTCTCCGGCGAAATGAATGCCGTCCGTTATCCGCGATGGTTGTCCGCAGTAAGCTGCTTCTCCAAGAGCAGCTCCGCAGCCTTCCGGAAATACTCCGGATCAGATTCGGATTTATCCAAGTAGCTCTTCATGACGAATCCGTCATACAACATCCTCAGCTGCACAGTCAGCTCCTCGGGCTGTCGTGCCCCGCCTTCCTCGGCAAGCTCCAGAACCCGAGACCAGAAGCTCCTCTGAATGGCCAGTAATTTGACGTGGGCGGGGTGATCCGGGTCAGGGAATTCAACCGCCGCGTTCAAAAACGGGCATCCCCGGTAATCCGGCATCCCCATCTGTTCGGTCACATCGCGAATAAGGGCGCTGAGTTGTTCCTTAGGGGAGCTTGGATACATCTGCCTCAGCTTTTCCAGTTTTTCTACTTTTAGCTCATCCCTGGATTCGAGATAAGCAACAGCCAGATCATCTTTCGTCGCGAAGCTTCGATAGAAGCTTGCCTTGGCAACGCCGGATTGTTTGATAATCCGATCAATGCCGACGGCCCGTATTCCTTCCATGTAAAACAATTCGGAGGCGACCCGCAGTATACGATCTCTAGCCGATTCTTTTTTCATTTTCGTCCCCCGTCTCTATTGGTTTGCAAAAGGTTAGCAAAAAAAGGGAAAAAAGTGTATTGACATGAGACAGATCTGTCTGTATCATTTCGCCATAAAGAGACAGACCTGTCTCCTCCATTATATGAAAGCCTCTCGCCTCCTGTCAATTGAGCGAGTAGTGCGAAAGGGGAAATTCTCTATGTCCAACATGCTTCCGGATGCTTCCGCCCAGGCGGTCCGGACTCGCGCTTCCGTCTCCAAAGGTGACGGACGCAGATCGCGTCTGATGCTGCCCGCTCTGCTTTTGCCGGTATTTATGGCAGTGTCGAACGTGTTCATCGTGAACGTAGCTACGCCTTCGATTCAGAAAGGGCTCGGGGCCAGCTTCGCGGATGTTCAATTCATGCTGACCGGGTATACTCTTACGTTCGCCGTACTGCTTATTATCGGCGCCCGGCTGGGTGACCGGTTTGGACGCCGGAGGATGCTGTTCATCGGAGTGGCTTTATTCACGGTCGCTTCTCTGGTATGCGGCTTATCTGCCCATGTCACAATGCTTATTGCTTCGCGCGTCCTGCAAGGCGTCGGCGCCGCTCTGTTTATGCCGCAGGTTTTATCCCTCATTCAAGCCAATTATACTCCGGAACGTCGAGGGGCGGTCTTCGGCATGTATGGAGCGACCCAGGGAATCGCCGCAACGGCCGGGCAGATAATCGGCGGGCTGCTTCTTCGCATGAATCTGTGGGAGCTGGATTGGAGAGCAGTGTTTCTGATCAGCGTCCTGCTCGGGGCTCTGATATTAGCCTTGATTCCGTTTATTCCGGAATCAGGCTCACAGGATCGTGCCGGACTGGATTGGATCGGAGCCGCACTCGCCGCGGCCGGCCTGCTGATGCTCGTCTATCCGCTCGTGCAGGGACAGCGTACAGGATGGCCCGCCGGCCTCATTGCCAGTTTGCTCTTGTCTGCGCCTATGCTGGTTTTGTTCGCCTGGTACGAGCGGGGACTGCTGCGCCGCGGCCGGCTCCCGTTTATGAATGTCGATCTCTTTAAAAATAAGGTGTTTGCGCTCGGTATTATCGTCGTGCTGCTGTTGATGTCGTCGCAGGGGGCCTTCTTCCTTGTCGCCGCCTACATGCTTCAGCTTGGACTTCATTTCTCGGCTCTGCAAGCAGGCCTTGTAATCGGATTGATGGGAATGGGTTATTTTCTCGCATCGCTGTTCTCTTCCCGAGTCGCCGCGAAGCTTGGAGCCCATGTGCTGACCCTCGGCTCCATCTTGACGACAGCAGGCTACCTGCTGCTTAGCTGGGCGGTCCGAACGACCGGGGTTTCATCCGATATCGGCGTATGGCTCCCGGCTCTGGCAGTGCTCGGCATCGGTCAAGGCTTCGTCGCCGCGCCGCTGACTAATATCGTTTTGGCGAAAATCCGCACCGCGGACATAGGCTCCGCATCCGGTGTCATGACAACCAGCATACAAATCGCCTCAACGATCGGAATCGCTCTGATCGGCACTGTTTGGCTTAGCGCTCTTGAAGCCTATGACGGCTCGGTATCCGCGTATTCCGACGCGTTTAACATTTGCTTATATGTGCTGGCCGCCGCCGCTGTTCTCATCCTTCCGCTGGCATTAAAGCTGGCGGGGCGAAACGGAACCGGCCGATTAGGATAGTAAAAGTGTCCGCCATGACCATACAGCGGGGCGGATGAAGAATTTGCTTTATCTCGCCGTCAGCGCGAATGGAGATTACAAAAAGGACATCCGTTTTGAGTTTCAGAGCGGATGTCCTTTTGTTCATTCAACGGCTGTCGAGTCTGAGTCCGCAAATCCATGAGTTTTACCGTTTTGCTAGCCAGCGAAAAGGTCATTGCCGCATCGCTATACGCGAACCGTTTGCGGTTAATGATTAGATAAATCGGAAATAATTCACACATACCGACAATAGGAGGAAACTGCCTCATGAATCCCAACGATCGACCGACCGGGCAAAATGCCTATTTGAAAGAGCTGAATGCCTTATTTATCCCTTTGGACAAAACGGATAACCTGGACCGGATGGTAGAAGCCATTGGAGACGCGGATATTGTGCTGCTCGGCGAGGCGAGCCATGGAACATCTGATTTTTACCGGGTGCGGGCCGAGCTTTCGAAGAGGCTGATTATAAGCAAGGGTTTCAACATTATCGGTGTCGAAGGAGACTGGCCCGCGGCTTACCGGTTGAACCGGTATGTCAAAGGAATGGCAGGAGCCGATTCCTCGGCGGCCGGGGCGCTTGGCGATTTTACCCGGTGGCCGGCTTGGATGTGGGCAAATACGGATATTCGGGATTTCGCGGAGTGGATCAAAGCGCATAATGCGGCAATTCACGGAGGCGGCAGCGGGCGGCAGAAGGTCGGTTTTTACGGCATAGACATGTATTCGCTGTGGGAATCGATGGAGGCCATTATCGGCTATCTGGAAAAGACAGAGTCTCCCCAGCTGGAACAGGCCCGCCGGACCTACGCCTGCTTCGATCCCTACGGCAGGGACCATCAGACGTATGGCATTGCGGCGGGCTTGCTCTCGGAGAGCTGCGAGGATGAAGTGATTGAGCTGCTGAAGCAGATGCAGAGCCGGCGCATGGCACATCCGGACAACGAGGAAGAATTGAATGCGGAAGTAAACATGCTGGTCACTTCCAGCTCGGAGGCCTATTATCGGACGATGGTCCGGGGCGGACCGCAGTCCTGGAATGTGCGGGACCGGCATATGGTTGATTCGCTGAAGCGAATTATGGCCTATTACGGGTCCTCCGCCAAAGCCATCGTCTGGGAGCATAACACGCATATCGGGGATGCGCGGGCAACGGATATGGCGCAGGAGGGCATGGTCAACGTCGGGCAGCTCCTGCGGGAAGATCCGGAACACCGGGTGTTCGCCGTCGGCTTCGGTACCTATCAGGGCGAGGTGCTGGCCGGAAGCTCCTGGGGAGCACCAGTGGAGAAAATGACCGTACCGCCCGGACAACCGGGAAGCTGGGAAGAATATATGCACCGGGCCGGACGCGGACGGGACGGCATGGTCCTGCTCTCCGAGGCATCCTCCGTGCTCCAGACGGCCATCGGCCACCGCGCCATCGGAGTGGTTTACGATCCGAATCGGGAGCGATTCGGAAATTATGTGCCTTCCAGCATGAAGGACCGGTATGACGCGTTTGTTCATCTCGACCGGACCACGGCTCTCCAGCCCCTGCCTGCCCTTCAGCCGGTTGCGGAAGAAGTATAACGGTCAAAAGAAATCGTTTGGACGTTTGAATGAATGCTTATATTGAAATCGGGTAGTGACCGTTCGTGCTCGGACCAATTCGGCATCGGCGAGGCCCCGTAATATCAGAGCTGCAGCGTATCACTCGCGTCGTAGGAACCGGCATCGTCGCAATCCGAACGTTTTCTACATAGACATATAGTGCGCTCTCTATCGCCGGCTAAACAAATAGACGCCGGGATTCCGTTGAATCCTCTGGCGTCTTTTCGTTGTGGAATATTTATGCCTGGGGCATTTCGTTGTAGAAAGTGACATCCTCAATCGGCAATCTTACCGTCGGATGTCCCGACTTCGTCGCCTTGCCTATGGCGATAAGCATAACAGGAGCGTACCGCTCTGAAATATGGAAGGCTTCCATGAATTTGGCTTCGTCATAGCCGGCCATCGGGACCGTATCGTACCCTTTGGCTTTGGCTACGAGCATGAGCTGCATGGATACCAAGCCACCGTCAATAGAAACAATCCGGCGAATTCTTTCCGCAGGCATGCTTTTGAACATCTCTTCATAGCGCTCCACGAACGATTTAGCCGTCTCTGCAGGCATATAACCCGCATCAGCCGTCATTCCGTAAATTTTTTCGGCCAGTTTGTAGCTCTCCATATCTCCTAATACCGCAATGACGGCCGAAGCCTCGATCACTTGCTGCTGATTATTCGCGATCGGAAGCAGCTTTTGCTTCAGCTCCGGCGAATCGATCACGAGGAACCTCCACGGCTGCAAATTGGCTGCTGAAGGAGCCAGGGTCGTTTGCTGCAAGATTTCGTTCATTTCCTCCTGCGAAATCTTGACATCGGGATCATAGCTGCGGACGGACCGGCGATCCTTAATAACATTGAAAAACTGCTGCTGCTCCACCGTTAAAGATGTTTGTAAAATGGACATAGCTCTCTCTCCTCCTCAATAATTACTGCGCTCCTATCAGGCACAGGATATCTTAAATAAACGGACGAACAATTAACTGAAACATATATGATTACAGTATATAACGTTCCGGGTGACTTTTCAATCCTAAAATGGAATTTTTTACTTGCATCGCAAGGAGCTATCGTATGCTGCTTTAGCAGTGGGACAGTCTGCTTCTGTACATCTCCCCTAATCGCTTCCAGCTTCGCATCTGTTTTCAGACCGCAGCGCAATCCGGTTAATCTCCCCCTGTTTACTGCAATCTCGTTGTCGTGCTGCCTGTCTGCAAATAAACTTAAAACCGAGGGAGCTTTTCCCTCGGCTTTATTGATGTTCGTTTCACTTTTAAATTACAGCAGCAGATTGTTCAGCACGTTGTCGCTGATTCGGACTACGTTGTTGTTGTAATTGTTCCAGCCCAGGCTGCCGGCCCAGTTAATCGAACCGACAGAGAACACGGCGCCTCCGCCATGAATATCAAAATAAGTCATATCCGCCCGTACGAGCGGGTTTGCGGTGCCTCCCTGACCCGGCGCAGTGTGAAGCAGGTCTTCATGCACGAATTGGTAGTTATCGTCATGACCAGTCGATGTCGCCAGACGCAGCGTGTGCGGAGGTGTTCCCAGACTCAAATCGTAACGGTCGATTTCATCGCCGGCGGCTCCTCCGGCTGCATGTCCGAAATCACCAATGATCTCGTTATCGCCGATTCCGCCAAAAATAAATGCGGCTTCCGGTTTGAAGCTGTCATCTAACCGCCGGTAGCCGGTAGCGGATCCGCCCCCCAAAGCGCTGGTACCTACCCCGACAACGCGCTGGGGCACATAACCATGGTGACGCCATAGTCCGCCGGACTCTCCCGTCGTGCTGTGGAACATTTCGCCCGGAGGAGAGTCCGAAGCGCGTGAACCGGAGTTGCCGCGCCTTACTTCCAATAGGGACGGCCGGTCCGGATCGAGGCTCGTTACCCAATAAAACCCGTTGCCGCCTAAATACATGACCCGCCCGCCGCTCGCTAAATATTGCTCCAGAGCCTTCATCATCGGTCTTGTCCAGTATTCGGGATGGCTTCCGGTAATCAGCACCTTGTAAGGGCTCAATAGATTAACACCCTCATGGTGCAAATCCTCGTCCGTAGCAACGTCATAGCTCTGACCCCGTTTCTCCAGCCACCCTGTAATGTACAAATCGGCGGAGAAATGGCGTACGGCCCGCCAGTTACGGTAGTGAGGCCGGATATTCAGAAGCGGCCGCAGACGAGAGGAGAACTGCACGCCGCTGCCATCGTTATGCAGGTCGTAGATGGAGTTTCCCAGCTCCGGATGTTCATCCAAATAAACGTCTTGGGAAGGAAGGACGTAGTCCTCCCCCAGATAGTCTTTGGCAAATTTAAACAGCCGTTCGTTCCCGTAAGCCACGTAAGTGTTGGTCGGCGCTAGAAACAGAACGGGCGCATTTGCAGTTCCTTGAATAGGCCGCACAAAGAAAGGAACAAAGTCTACGCTGCCTTCAGCTTCAAGTTTGAGCGCGTATATTCCACTCGGCAGATCGTCCGGGATTTTCCAGGAAATATCAATCTCCCATCCGGCATCGACCAGATCGTTATCATGGAAATGAACAGCCGCATATTGTTCGGGCGCTTGCCGGTAATCGAGCTGTTCCCCGGTCCAGTTATGACTGGTTACCGCCCTTGTGCCTCCCTGGTGCAGAGTGCCGTGATAGCCGCCTGCCGACAGGTCCTTAAGGCTGGCAGATGAAATATCGGCGCTGAAATCGTAATCCGCCAAGGGAGCAGCGCCAATTCCGTTTGTGCCAAGCAGCACGTCCGTTATCAACTCTTCGGTCAGAAGCTGTCCCCAAAACCGGGGATTCCCGATTTTACCGTTGTAATGATGAACGGTGCCTCCGGGAGCCGCAGGGTCGGAATCCGCAGCGAGCAGGACGCGTGCTGCGGCGAAACTGCTGTAATCCAAATTTGCAGCAGCGGTATGAACTTGCAGGCCGTCATCAGCTCTCCACCCGTCCCCGCCGGTGACACAAAGCTTGGCTTCCTGTGTGCTTGCCGCATACTGGAGGACTACGGAATACCATCTATTTTTCTTAAGCGGGATATCGGTGCGGACTGTAACGGACTGCCCGCAGCCGCCGGTTAGGGATAATGCAAGACGTCCGTCGGTTTCTACTGCCAGGACAGCGCCGGATGCGCCATCCGCAGAGCGTGCGGACCAGACGGTCTGGATATAGTCATAGACGGGGACCGTCGGGTAAATCCACAGCTGTGCCGAGAATTCGCCGCTCTGCATCCAATTCTCCGGCAGGGGAAGCTCGGCGTAGGAACCTGGAGCCGTTATCTGCCGCCGCCCGGGATATTCCCCCGCGCAATCGGCCGTCACCGGTTCCGTCGGCAGCAAAACGGAGTTGTCCGGATCAGGCATCCCTTCGCTTAAGCGCACAACACTAGCCGCATATACCGAGCTTCCGGTATCAATCATAAAGTGCAGATCTTGCCCGGGCTGGACGCTGAATTCATTCGCATACCCGATAATTTTCACGGGATTTGGGGCCTGCGGATCGGTCACATTCGTTTTCACATCTGCTTTAGACATTCGTACATTCCTCCCGTAGTTCAAAGTTTTTCTTTGTACAACGTGAATCGGTTCTGTTATGACTGCCATAAGTAAGGTGAGAACGAAACCTGGGTTCCTTCCTCTTATACCGCATACAAGATTGCGCAAGATCCTGCAAGGTGTATGAGATATAACAGAAGTATAACATGTAAATAATAAGGAAAATAGGTAAATATTGTGTATAATAAACTGTTCTGAATATTGACAGTGATATAAAATGATCCATACATAATTACTCACCCGTCTGTTCGCACAAATAAAAAATACCATAACAAAGCAGGAATAAGCCCCGCTTAATCATGGTATTTAAAGTCTATGTCTTCTGCTGCCTGCTGCAATTCAGGAGTTCTCCCGTTTGCTCTTAACCACCCATTCCGTCAAGTGTTTTACGCTGCTGATGGAATCCAGAGTCAAATCATCCTCGTCTACGGTAAAGTCAAACCGCTTCTCTAATTCCGCAAGCAGTCTGATTAACGTCATAGAATCCAACACTCCGGCCGTGCCGATTAAGACCGTATCGTTATCAACAAACGGCAAGTGAAACATATTCTTGATTATATCCGTAATCTCTTGTTCGATCGCATCACGGTTCATCGTTCATTCTCCAATCTCGAGCCAAGTAAATACTTTGTGCGGAATCGGCAGCTGCAGGATGTAGGTGGATTCCATGTCATCCGCAGCGGTTTTCTTGAAGCCGAGCATTTCCAACAACAGTCTGGCCGGTAAATTTCGCTCTTTGCGCACCAATCGGCACCGTACCGTTTCCGCCATAGGGTGCTGTTGTCCGAGCCGTTCAAGAACCGTATACAAAAATGCCGAAGCGATGCCACGGCCTTCAATCCGACATGAGATGCAAAAGAGATCCAGATTGATCTCTGCGCCGGCGGTATTCACAAAACAGGTTCCGATAAGCCCGTGCGCGCCGAACCGATCCTCAAGCTTGGCCACATACAAATAGCGGCCGTCCTGCTTGCAATAGGAATCTACGAACGGCATGTCGATTCTTTCCAGCAAACTGTTCATCTGATTCGTACGATGGGACAATTCGACAACCCGGGGGTAATCTTCCTCCTGTGCTAAACGGATCCCCAGTTTCATACCGCATTCCTTTAAAAATTGCTCGCGGCTTCCCTTGTACTCTTTACTGGCTTCTTCCCGCCTGGATCGCGCCTGCATATATTGACGCCGGTTCACCGATTCCTCGGTCGCATGGCTATTCTGAAATTCGGGGTACTCAGGCAAATCCCGGTATTGACGGGCATCATAAGTGCGTATTTGCGGCACATAATAGTTAATTTCAAACCGTTCGAACGGATCGTTGTCGATCAGAGCCAGCGAATCCAGCCCGATATTCAGTTCCTTTGCTATCCGTTCCATGCTGAGCGCTTTTGAGTCGAAATGGCACTGCGGATACAGGAAATAGTGACCGACGCCGAGCTCCTCCAGCTTGCTTTTTACCTGTTCCCAGTTGTTGCGGCTGGCTATGCTCTGAACAATACCGCGCCGGTCCAACGTATCGAGTACGTTTTTTATCCCCGGCAGGAGTTCAATGCCCGTTTCATCTTCTTTAAGCGTCCCCTGCCACAACGTATCGTCTAAATCCCAGACCAGGCATTTAATCATGGGATGCATTTGGAAACAGCTCCATTGTCAAATGGGTCGGCTTGAAGCCGTATTTCTTATAAAGCAGCCTCATCGGCAAGTTGCCCACATGCACCTTACCGACGATCTGCGTAACTTCCTCGCTTTTGCAATAGTTCATTCCCGCCTCGAAAAGCTCATCGACATAAGCGGTGCCCCGGCAGGATTCGGCAATATAGAAACTTTTGAAATTCGCATACGTTTCTTTGGTAACCGAGTTTTTACGAGGGGTTATCCACATCCAGCCTGAAACTTCCCCGTCCACGTCGAGAACAAGCATTCCTTTTCTCTCGTAACGATAAGCCTTTTCCAGTTTTTTCGTATGGAACAGAGGATCGGTAATCGCCTCTTCTCCGAATGAAATCGTGGAGATTTCTGTCTCGAATCTTGTAATAACGGCAATATCCCGGGGCTCGATTTCTCTAATCGGCATCTTGCTGTAACTCCAATCTGCGTTCTTATGCGTTCTTTTTTTGAATGAGCTCGAAAGTCTCGTAACGGCAGCCGGGGCAGCCCTCTTTCTTCAACTGCTCGATCGTTTGCCACTGCATTTGAAAGCCGACTTCGGTCACGCGGTTACAGCGTTTGCACTCGTATGAGCGAATCGTACGTTTCACTTCACCGGTATACAGCGCCTGTCTGTATTCACGCTCGATGCTTTCATGCGTCTCTTCAGTAGATTGTAACACAATCATCTGGCTTGTGTTACCAATAATTTCCGCACCGATATATTCATTGAATCGAGGCAGGACACTGGTCACGAACAAGCCCATATTGGCAAATTCGCGCTGCATCGCCAAGGTGAAGTCAGGTGACTTGTGGGCGAACGACAGGAAGATAGGGAGTCCTACATCCCGTTTCAGCAATTGAATTCCGCGGGAGACGAACAATGACATCCCCTGCTGTGTATAAGGGGGATCGGTGAACACGCAATCGAAGCGGTGCAAAAATTCGGACGGAAGCTGTTCGCGAAAATCCGTTTCGTGGCAGACGATCGGCAAATCTTCTTTTTCCGCCAGATAGTTTATGTAGCCGGTAATACGTTTATCGATTTCGAATACGTGAATACGGGTGTTCGACTTGGAGGGATCATTACGGTAAAGCTGCTTCAGCAGAAATGCCAGCGATACGCTGACGATATCATCGTCCCCAAGACAAACGATGTCTCTGCCGATCAGAGCTTCATGACGAAGCGCCAGAACAGCCCGGTTCATGCTCGTAGCCAGCGTGCAGCGCGACTGGTCAATCGTAACATCGACCTGAGGCCGTCCCTCAAAGACGCTCTCCAGCCCGGTCATCATGTCCTTCAGCTCTTCAGGCTGCCACTGCTCGTATTTCAAGCGCTTATACAGATCATGATCCAAATGGCCGAACCCCATCGTTTGCTCGACAAAGCGGTTTCCTCTAGCGGTGCAGTTTACTCCCCGTTTTTGTTCGATGAGGGCAACCTTAATCAGCTCTTTTTTAATTGCGGACACAAGCGGCAGGGGCAGCAGCGTTTTTCTGGCAATCTCTTTGGTGGAAATGCCCGGTTTGAAATAAATATCCAGAAGAACGTTCTCGATTACTTTTTTCCCTTCCTTAATCGTCACTTGTGAATAAACGTAATCTATCAGATTTTTATTCATATATTTACCATCCACTCCTTTAACGAATATATTATCCAGCGTAATGCACAATTGTATATTAATGTATTTCCAACAAGCGCAACCATTATCCTATAATTACCAAAAAAAAGCAAGGCATCCGTGAACAGGCGATAGCCTTGTCACATGATGCCTTGCCGGTAAAGCTGCCTCGTATCATTCCATGACGGAAATTCGAATGAACGGACTCAATTGATGAATCGTCCGATAGTTGAATAATTGCTGTCCTTCCGCCGACAAACCTTGTTTCTCCATTTCGATCTCGACCCGAACGGCGTGAAGGGACGTTCCGCCCAGCCGGAAAAAATCGTCGTCAATTCCGATGCCGCCGATCCCGAGCACCCGTTCCCAAATTTGCACTAAGGCTGCCTCTGTCTCATTGGACGGAGCCCGGTACGGAGCTCTTTGAGCCTCGCTCTCCTCTATCTCCCTCACCGGAATCTGGAGCAGCCTGGAAGCGTCCGAATACTGCAGCGGAAGCAAATGACGGTAATGCTGCTGGTTTTCACGCCCGCTGCCGCTTAGAGTTTCCGCCCAATCCGTTCTTTCTAAACTTCGCGCCGTACCTGCGGCGCTGCTCGCTTCTACTTGATTTTCACGTCCGGAAAGCTGAGATTGAGTCAGTCCTGCGCGGGGCAGAGGCTCGTTAAGGATTTCTATATGCTTGATAGAATCAGGGATATCCTTTACCGCGACCCGGAAGCGCACCCTGCGGCCGGACTCTTCCGTGACGCTCCACGGTCCCCTTCTGAAAAATGCGAGCAGCGGCTCATTTTTCCCGGTAATTGCGCACACTGCCTCCACATATTCGGCCTTCCGTTCACGGCAGTAAGCCTTCAAAGAACTGATCACGGCCGACTCGATCCCTCTGCCTAGAATGCGGCAGCTTAGCAGGAAGACATCCAGATGAACGACGTCTTTCTCGCATCGCGTTATAACCGCCCCTGTCAGTCCGTAATGTCCGAACCGGTCTGAGGCTTCAATCGCCCAGCATTTCGTATCCGGTTCAGCCCGCATGGCTTCCAGTTCACTCTCTGCTCTTGTATCGGCGTTCAGCGTGAATTGATTGGTGCGCTGCGTCAGTTGGGCTATGCGGGGCAGTTGTTCGGCAGCCGCTTCGTAAATGCCCATTTTAAGATCCAGCTCGTCGAGAAAAGCCTGCAGAGAGGAAGTCGTAGAACGAATTTGTTTGCGCGTGCGCTCCGAGACATACATTTCGGTTCTCCTTTTATCCTCTTCCGTAACACGCAGACGGTCCGTTGCCCAGATATGCTCCAGGAATGCCGGGATCAGCCGCTCTTCAGGGAGCTGAAGCGTAAGAACTTCCGGGCACTGCAGCTGTACTTCGGAACATTCCAGCGAACTGTCATCGATGAAAATAAAGCTGTCCAGTCCTAACCCCAGTTCTTCCGCCAGCGAAAGCAAGTTTTCGGATTTTGAGTTCCAATTGATCCGCGTTCCCGCAAAATGCTCTTTTTTAAGCAGCATGTCCGGGTTATGCTCGAGTACATTCCACACATCCGCTTCATTATTTTTGCTGACGAGCACCAGAAGCATGCCTTCCTGCTGCTTGTTCAACAGATACCGCTGGAACTCGCGGTAAGGCTCCGAAGCCGTCACTCCTGCAGCCCCGTCTTCCCCGCACACCCCGTGCCACAGAGTGTTATCGCAATCCACGGCAATCACTTTGAACGGGTGTCCCTGCCAAGCGAGCAGACGACGGGCGGTAAGGGTGCCGATAGCCGCATAAGCTTCCGACGTGAACGGCATATGTGCAGCTTGATCGGCAGCGGAATCGTGCATGTGTTCAATGCCGAACACGGCGTCAAGCTCTCTGAAATCGATAACCTGAACATGATCCAGCCGTTCCAATTCGCGCTTCCAGCGATTTCCGAGCTCTTCCAGGTAGCTCTCCATGACCGGAGAAGCTCCTGGTGGAGCGGATACGGGGAACACTCCGGCGAATAAAGGGCCCGTTCTCCGGCCTGCGGATAAAGTCTGCAGCAGATCGGCCAGTGCCCGTTCAAGCTTTTTAATCTGCCGGGCCTCCGGAGAGCGGTCATCCCGCAGCCAATCTTCGAAACGGACGAGCAGCAGTCCCGCAGCCTCTTCGGACGAGAAGGAGCTGTCCGGATTCAATAGCTCTTGAAACACCTGCTGATACGGTGCGAAACGGATGTCAACCCGTGTTCCGAACTGCTCTCCCCACCAGCTGACATAAGGGCGGATCGGGTCCGCAGTAAAGGTAGAGACGGCCGTTACCGTAAAGACACGCTCCGGCAGCGAACTGCTTCTTTTTGCCGCCGCTTCAGACTCCTGCTCTTCGGTGAACAGCCGGATTTCTCTCAATTCGAGAGCGGGGTTGTCCAGAGCCAGTTCAATCAGATCCGTAAAATGCCCCATCAGTCCCGCCATGGTAGCTTCTTCGAACAAAGCGGTGTTGTACTGCAAGACACAGAGCAGACCGCCATTATCCGCAAAGCCGATATCGAGTTTGAAATCAAGCTTGGAAATACCTTTCGTAATTTCAAAGTTCTCGAAAGTGAGTCCTTCGGCGGTAAGCACGGTCTCTCCATCAAATTCATTGTGGAAAATCATCATGGTATCAAAAAGAGGATTACGTCCGCGCGGTAATTTCGCCGAGAGCTTCTCCACCATCCGGTCGAACGGGAAGTCTTGATTCTCATAGGCGTTCATCATCGTGTCATTCAGAAGTTGCAGTTGGTCGAGAAGACTAAGCCGGTCTTGGAACCGGACCCGGATCGGCAGGAAGTTCGTGAACATGCCTATTAAAGGCTCCACGTCGGCATGCCGCCTGCCTGCCACCAGCGAGCCGACCGTAATGTCGCTCTGGCCGGTATATTCGTGCAGCACAATCGTGTATAGATGAAACAAGAGGACATTAATCGTAACATTCTGCGATTTGGCCAAAGCATTCAGCCGGTCTGCGGTTTCCTTGGACAAACGGATCTTGTGCGCCCTGCCGACAAAGGACTGGAATTCGGGCCTCTCGAAGTCATACGGCATGTTCAGCACGGGAATTGTGTGCCGGAACTGGTTCATCCAATACTCCTCTTGCTTCCGGATAACGTCCCCGTCCAGCAGGCGGTGCTGCCATTCCGCGAAATCCTTATATTGAATGCGCAGAGGCGGGAGTTCGTTTCCAGCATACAGATCGCTGAATTCCTTAATAAACACATTCATTGAAGCGCCGTCCGAAACAATATTGTGCATATCCATAAACAGCACATGTTTCTCCGGCTCTATTCGGACAAAAGCGGCGCGGATAAGAGGGGCTTTGCCCAGATCAAACGGCCTGATAAATTTCCGCATGATTTTCTTTAAATCTTCCTCGTCCGCTTCCATGCGTTCAACGGTAAACGTGAAGCTCTCATGAATACGCTGGACCGGTTCTCCGTCTACCATATGAAACGAGGTGCGCATGTTCTCATGACGCTGAATCAATTTAATGAAAGCCTGCTCAAAACGGTCCGCTTCCGCTTTTCCGTACACCCACAAAGCCATCGGCATGTTGTAGGTGGTTACCGGGCCGATTTGCTGGTGAATGAGGAACGTGCGCTTTTGTGCGGAGGACAAGCGGTAGTAAGGTTTGCTTTCGGCCGGTTCGATAGCTAAATATTTATTTTTAGCCGTCTGCCCGATATAACGGGCAAGCGCACTTATGGTCGGCATGTTAAAAATATCCGACAGAGCCAGCTCCACATCGAGTTCCCTGTGAATCTTAGTGATCAGACTGGTCGCTTTCAAAGAATGCCCGCCTATTTCGAAGAAATCCTCATGAACGCCGATTTGCTCCAAGCCGAACAGATTGCGCCATATGCCGGCCAGCGTCTCTTCCAGCGGACTGCTTGGTTCGGATACCCCTTTCTGCGTCGCTGTCCGGTCATCCCGCTCGGTAATGGCGTTTTGTCCTGTCTTCTTACCCGGCGAATCGGAGTGGACGATCCGGATTCCCTCCTCATCAAGCCAGTAACGACGGCGGTCAAACGGATAAGTCGGCAAAGGAATACGGTTTCGTTTCTCTTCCCCGTAAAAGCGGGTCCAATTTATTTTTACACCCGCATTCCATAAGCGCCCCACTTGAAGGAGCAGGTAAGCGATATCGGATGTTTTCTGCTTCGGATGCCGCAGGAGGTTCACCATAACAGGCTCATTTTTGGCACCGGCCGACTTTTTGAAAAATTCATAATGACTCTTCGCAAATGCGGTCAGGGCATTGCCTCCGCCTACCTCTACAAACGCTGCGTCCATTTCGTTCATCAGAGTGCCGAGCCCGTCCGAGAACTTTACCGTGCCGCGCAGGTGCTGTGCCCAATAAGCGGAACTGATTGCCTGCTCATCCTGAATCCAAGATCCCGTGACATTGGATATAAAGGGCAGCTGCGGTGCTTTCAGCACAAGCTTGCCTACCTCGCGCTCAAACGATTCCAGAATCGGTTCCATCATGGCGGAATGGAAGGCGTGCGACGTGTGGAGACGGCTGCATTCGACTCCTTTCTCTTCCAAGGAACCCGCCAATGAAGCGACCGCTTCCGGAGTGCCGGAAACAACGCACATGGAAGGAGCATTCACCGAAGCCAGCGATACCCCGCCGGACAGCAGCGGAAGAACCTCCTGCTCGGTCAGCGGGACGCTCAGCATGACACCGCCTGGCAGGCTCTGCATCAATTGACCGCGAAGAGTTACGAGCCGCACCGCATCCTCCAGCGAGAAGACGCCTGCCAGACATGCGGCGACGTATTCACCGATGCTGTGCCCGATCATGGCTTGCGGCTGCACGCCCCATTTCATCATGAGTCTGGCGAGCGCATATTCGACCGTAAACAGGACCGGCTGGGCAATGTCAGTCCGGTTAATCAGCGGCGTATCCGGCTCATCGGCGGAGGGATACAGAACCCGCTTCGCCACATGGCGGATCTCATCGGGCATCAGATCGAAGCAGTGGTCCGCCTCCTCGCGAAACGCCGGCTCCTGCTCATACAACTCCCTGCCCATTCCGGCGTACTGCGAGCCTTGGCCGGAAAACATGAATACGACCGGCTGCTCATCGGCAGGGGCAAGTCCGTTCTGAACATCGGGCGATCCCGGCTCAGCCAGCCTTACGGCCGCTTCACCCGCGCTGCCGCAGACGAGTGTCCTGCGGTGCGGGAAAGCCGCCCGTCCCTCATGGAGCGTATAGGCCATGTCGGCCAAGCATACTTCCGGATGCTCCTGCAAATGCTGCGCTATCCGCTCCGTCAGTCTGTCGAGCGATGCTTCCGTCTTGGCCGACAAAGAGATGAGCTGCGCCGACCTGCCCCGGGAAGAAGCGGAAGCAGGCGGCGCTTCCTCCAGGACAACGTGGGCATTCGTGCCGCCGATGCCGAATGAGCTGACGCCTGCCCGAAGAGGGAAGGAATCGTTGGTCCAGTCTCTTAACCGGTCATTGACAAAGAACGGACTGTTCTCAAAGTCGATTTTGGGATTCGGGCGTTCATAATGAAGCGTAGGCGGCAGCTGTTTATGGGCCAGAGCGAGCACCGTCTTTATGAACCCGGCTACTCCTGCTGCGTTGTTTAGATGCCCGATATTGGATTTAACGGAGCCGATGCCGCAGTATTTCTTTTTGTCCGTTTGAAAAGCGGTTTTCAATGCTTCGATTTCGATCGGATCACCAAGTGTCGTACCTGTACCGTGCGCTTCAATATAGGAGATGCTTTCCGGCTCCACCTCAGCTATATGATGAGCGGCACGGATTACGGACGCCTGGCCTGAAGTGCTGGGAGCGGTATAGCCTACTTTCCGGCTACCGTCGTTATTGATCGCCGAGCCTTTAATTACGGCATATATATGGTCGCCGTCCGCGAGCGCATCCTCCAGCGGTTTCAAGACGACAATCCCGGCGCCTTCACCGAAGACGGTGCCCGCCCCTTTCTCGTCGAAAGCCCGGCAGTGCCCGTCGGGCGAATTAATCATCCCTTCCTGATAGAAATAACCGGCTTTCTTGGGCAGTTGTATCGACACGCCGCCGGCCAGCGCCATGCCGCACTCCCCGCTGAGGAGACTTTGACAAGCAAGGTGAATGGCAACAAGCGAAGTCGAACAAGCCGTCTGCACCGTAAAGCTCGGTCCCTTCATATTGAGCTTATAAGAAACGAGCGTGGCCATATAATCGCGCAAATTGAGCATAGCCGTCTCCAGGGTAGCGGATTCCTCCGCCGTCCCCAGCCCCTTGAATGCGCGCATGAACCAGTTGGAATTGAAGGCCGCGCCCGCATATAACCCGATCGAGCCTTTATACGTTCTGGGATCATAACCCGCTTGTTCGAGCGCTTCCCAGGAACATTCGTGCATAAGGCGGAACTGCGGGTCCATAAGCTCCGCTTCGCGAGGCGTATAATCGAAAAATTCGGGATCGAAGTACTCGAGATCATCGAGTACTCCCTTGGCCTTCACATAATTGGGGTGAGTCACCGCATTTATATCGATGCCCTCTTCCAACAGCTCTTCATCACTGAAAAAAGATATACTCTCTTTGCCGCTGCAGAGGTTATTCCAATATTCCCGCAAGTTTTTGGCTCCCGGAAACCTGCCCGACATGCCGATTACGGCAATTTCCGACCCGTTATACTCTGTACCGCTCGATATGCTCATAGCAAGACCTCTCCTTTGCGTCTTTTTTCTTTTTGCTGCTGCTGCCGCTTTCTTCCCTTCGCGGCGGAGTCGATCATCTGATTTTCCATTTCAGCCTCTTCCGCCTCGTCTTCTTCGCTGTGGGTAAGGCGCTGAGCGAGGGCATGAATGCTCGGATAGGTGAACATATCAACAACGGCAATACTTTCGTTCAACGCTTCATTTAATTTGGCGGTCACCTGAATCATATCCAGCGAGCTTGCTCCCAGATCGAAGAAATTGTCGTGGATACCAACCTCGTCAATACGGAAAAATTGTTTCCACACGTCGGCGATCGTCTTCTCGACCCGATTGCGGGGCGCCGCGTAAGGTGTAGTTAGATCCGGCCTGCTGAATGAGGCGCCCCCTGCCGCGTGACTGTCTTCCTTCTTGCCCGCGTGCCGAATCCATTGATCGATCCGCGTCTGAAGATCTCCGGTCGATACGATGATTTGGCTGCTGCCGCACGGGCTGTAGACGTAGCGGAACAGATCAGGCGCTTCGGCAGGCGTTATCGCCAGTTCGACAAGCGACTCTCCGATCGTCGAGCGGTGTTCTTCCCAGAACTCCCACGCATCCCAATTGACGCACAGCCATTTCGTCCCGCCTGCCCGGTTCTGTTTGCGGGCAAAGGCATCCATATACAAATTCGCGGCCGAATAAGCGCTGAAGCCGAGTCCACCGAGTATGCTGGCGATGGAGGAGAACAGGATGCATATCTCTGTCTCCCTGTCGGCAATCAGCCTGCCCAGCGTCTGCAAGCCCTGGACTTTGGCGCGGAACTGCTCGTCGGACTGGTCCCCGACGATATTCTCGATCGCGCGGAAAGATTCGCCGCCGGGAAGACCCGCCGCCTGCACGACGCCATGAAGGCGGCCGTACTCGCGATCAATAAATTTGAAAACCCGGCGCATCTCTTCTTCATTGGACAAGTCGGCCTGCATATAGGTAACCTCGGCGCCGAGTTCTTCCAGTTGCAGGACACGTCTGATTTTTCGGGAAAGCGGATGCTCCTCTCCATTTTCGGCCAGGTAACGGGTATATTCTTTCCTGTCGGGAAAGTTTGAACGTCCGGTAAGAATGAGCCGCGCGCCGTAATTGCGCGCCAGGAACTCTGCCGTCAGCATCCCGATGCCTCCAAGCCCTCCCGTAATCAGATATATACCCTGCTCCCGGAACGGAGCTGCCGGTTTATCCGCCTGGCGCAGTCCCACCGGCTTGAAATTTTGAACCCACCGGTAGTTCCCCCGATAAGCGATTAACAGATCCGAAGACGGAGATGATAATTCCGTGATGACATTACCGGCGATTCGCCGCTTGTGCTTTGTCTCTTCCTGTACATCGATATCGATACTCACACATGTAATCCCGCTGTATTCCTGCTGAATGACCATACAGGGTCCGAGCAGCGTCATTTTACCCGGAGACAGCGGCTCCGTCCCCGTTACCTCCTGCATTCCCGAGGACACGACTGCTATACGGATCTCCTCTACCTTATGCTTGCGCAGCGCCTGAGCCAAATAGATCAGGCTGTAGTAACCTTCTTGTTGCTGGCGGCGTTCAACCGCTTGCGCATCGGAAGGTTCCATTTCCTCTTCTTCCTTCCCGGAGGAGGAAACATTCCACAGATGAGCGACTTTGTCGGGAACGAAATCCCGCTTTTGCAGTTCCTCCAGCAGCCGGACGTAATGCTCCGCAGAGCCCGGGACAAGCGTGAACGTTCCGTTCTCATGAGCGATGAAGGCGCTGCCCGCCTTAACGATTACAGTCCGCTCACCTCTATTTTGAACACTTGCGGCAAGTTCGTCCGCGATCCCGCAGTCATCTTTAAATACAAGCCAGTTATGACTGTTCTGACGGCTTTCTCCCGGATACTCCTCCAGCAGGGCGCGTTCCCAGGAAGGATAATAGAACCATTCCGACATGTCGGGATTTTTGCCGCCTCTTCGGGCTGAGGACGGCCGCGCTCCCGCCAGCGGCTGCTGCTCATCATCGAGCCAATAGCGCTGGCGCTCCATCGGATAGGTGGGCAGCTCAATGCGCCTGCGCCGCTCACGGGCGTAATAGCCCGTCCAATCGATGTCGATACCCGACAGCCAGAGGCGGCCGATTTTGTTCAACAGATGCTCGGTATCGGAAACGGCTTCCTGGGGATGTCTCAGCATATTTACGACTATCCGGTCGCGCGAACCGGCTTCATGCTTGCGTACGAATGTGCTGAGCGAATTGCCCGGACCGGCTTCTATGAATACGGAGCGCGGATTTTTCAACAATTCCTCAAGCCCGTCCGCAAACCGCACGGTCGATCGCAAATGCCGGACCCAATACTGCTCATCCGTAGCCTCTTGGGGTGTAATCCACGTGCCGGAAACGTTGGAAATAAAGGGCAGTGCAGGCTCATGCAGCCGGATCGAGCGCACTTTATCCGCAAACGCCGCCAGTATCGGATCCATCATATGAGAGTGGAAGGCATGAGATGTGTGAAGAAGACGGCAGGCACAGCCTTTGTCTTCAAGCAGCCGTGAGAAGGCATCGATCTCTGCCGATGGGCCGGATACGACGCACAAGGAGGAGCTGTTGACTGCCGCCAGTGCAAGATGATCAGGCAGCAACGGGCGCAGCTCCGCTTCCGGCATCGCCACGCTGAGCATAGATCCCCCCGGCAGCCCCTGCATGAGCCGGCCGCGAAGCGCCACGAGCTGCAGCGCATCTTCCAGCGTGAATACACCCGCCAGACAGGCTGCCACATATTCGCCGATACTGTGGCCCAGCATCGCTTCGGGCTCGATGCCCCAGCGTATAAGCAGCTTGGCAAACGCGTATTCGATCATAAAAAGCACGGGCTGGGCGATATCCGTCCGCTTCAGGAGTTCCTCTCTCGCGTCTCGGTCCGGATCGCCGGCATAAAGGACAGCATTTAGGTCAACTTGTACATACGGTTGAAGAAGCTCGAAGCAGCGATCAAGTTCTTCCCTGAATGCAGGTTCGTTAAGGTAGAGGTCCCGTCCCATGCCGACGTATTGCGATCCCTGGCCCGGGAACATGAATACAACAGAGCTTGTTTGCGCCCCCGTCTGGCCCTCGGCAATTTTACCGGACCCGTCCGACGTCAATAGGCCGATCGCTTCTTCCGCACCCCTGCACACGAAGGCGGCTCTCCATTCAAAGGCCTTCCTGCCTGCTTGCAGCGTATATGCCGTATCTGCCAGATTAACTTGCGGATTCTCTGTCAAAAATGCGGCAAGACGTGCTTTCGCCTCCGTCAAAGCCGTGGGCGTTCTTGCCGACAAGAGCAGCAGCTTCTCTGCCCGGCCTTCGTCCGACGGCTCTCTTGGCGGAGCTTCTTCGAGAATAACGTGCGCATTCGTGCCGCCGATGCCAAATGAGCTGACTCCGGAGCGCAGAGGATGCCCGCTGCTTTCCCAAGGCGCCAGTTCGGTATTGACGACGAAGGGGCTGTTGGCGAAATCAATCTTGGGATTTCCCCGTTCATAATGCAGGCTCGGCGGAATTTGCTTCGCTTTGAGCGCCAATACCGTTTTGATAAATCCGGCCGCTCCGGCTGCGCTGTTAAGATGGCCGACGTTCGTCTTGACGGAGCCGATACGGCAAAATCCCTTTTTATCGGAGCCGAAGGCTTCCTTTAAAGCCTCAATCTCAATGGGATCCCCCATGCTTGTGCCTGTTCCGTGCGCCTCTACATAAGTGATGCTTTCCGGGTCCACACCCGACATCCGATGAGCGGCACGAATGACTTCGGCCTGCCCCTTTGTGCTTGGAGCGGTAAAGCCTACCTTGCGGGTGCCGTCATTGTTCAAGCCAAAGCCTTTGATAACGGCGTGGATGACGTCTCCGTCCGCAATGGCATCGCTCAGCCGTTTCAGTACGACGACACCGACTCCGTCTCCGAAAACAGTTCCTGCCGCCTGCTCGTCGAAGGCCCGGCAATGCCCGTCGGGTGACTGAATCATACCGTCTTCATACAAATAACCGGATTTGTCGGGTACGCTGACAGTGGAACCGCCGGCCAGAGCGATATCGCACGCGCCCGCCAATAAACCTTGCGAAGCCAGAACGATATTAACCAGGGATGTGGAGCAAGCGGTCTGCATGGAGATGCTGGGGCCCCGGAGATTGAGTTTATACGACAGCTGGGTGCTGAAAAACTCCCTGTCGTTAAGAAGCATGGCGCTGAATCGTTCCGTTCCGCCCAAAGCAGGCGCAAAGCGGGAAACCCATTCCAGATTCGGAGTCGCGCCCGCATAGACGCCGATAAGTCCCGGATAAGTGTCGGGATTGTAGGCGGCGGATTCGATCGCTTCCCAGGCGCATTCGTGAAACAGCCGCAGCTGCGGGTCCATTAGCTGCGCTTCCCGCGGTGAATAGCCGAAAAACGCGGCATCGAACTGATCGATTCCGTTCAAAGCGCCTTTGGCTTTTACATAAGAAGGATGGGATACAAGCTGGGGGTCGACGCCTGCCTGTACCAGCTCTTCGTCCGTGAAGAACGTTATCGACTCAACGCCGTCGCGCAAATTGTTCCAGAACTGGCCGATGCTGTCCGCACCCGGAAATCTGGCGGCCATGCCTATGACCGCTATCTCAAGTCCGTTCTCCCCCGCCGCCTCACGTTCCGCTTGTTCCCATGCTCCCGGCAGACCCCTGTCTTGGGCCGATATGGTCCGCATCCGCTCGGAACGCGCCATTCCCTCGTTAATGACATTACGGCGTTCCGTTTCGTCTTCAACTGCCGTGCTGGCGGACGCTGACCTTTCCTGCCCGTTTTCACGCAAGAATGCCGCCAGGGTTCGAACGGTGGGATAGGAATACAAGGTAACTACGGGCACTTCCCTTCCCAGTACACCCGCAAGCTTATCGGCCATTTGGGAAATATCGAGCGAGCTTGCCCCGATTTCAAAAAAGTTGTCATTAACCCCAAGCTCCGCGAATCCGAAATGACGCTGGACAAGGTCCCCAACCGTCTGCTCAATAGAGGATACAGACTGCATGCGGGCGGCTGCTGGGGTTTGTTTGACGGTATCGCTTCGGGTCTCCGTTTCCGGAGGAGTCATTCTCCGCTGACCCGTTCTCTCGTGAGTATTTCCCACTGAGAGCTGTGAGCCCTCAACGGAATACCGCTGGCGCTCGAACGGATAAGTCGGCAGAGCAACCCGCCGGCGGCGTTCCGAATGGTAGAACCCCTTCCAGTCGATCCGCGCGCCCGCGATCCACAGTTTGCCTAGCTTCTCCAGTAAGAAAGCATCATCCGCGGCCTGTTCGTGCGGGTGACGGACGAGATGGAGCACTTCATGCTTCCGCTCCGTGTCTTTCCCCTGTTGTTTACGGATAAAGCTGCTGAGAACATTGCCGGGCCCGATTTCTAAAAATACGGCCGGCTTCTCCTTAAGCAGCTCGGCCGCCCCGCTGGCAAACCGCACCGTTTCCCGCAAATGCCTGGTCCAATAGGCGGGGTCGGCGGCATCTTCCGTCGTAATCCATGTACCCGTTACATTGGACACATACGGAATTAACGGGGCGGATAGGACGACCTGCTTGACTTTGTCCGCAAACTTCTCCAATATCGGCTCCATCATGGGCGAGTGAAACGCATGCGACGTATGAAGCTTTCGGTGCGCCACCTGCAGCCCGGCAAGTTTGGTTTCAAAGGAAGCGATGACCGCATGAGGGCCGGAAACGACACAGAGCTCGGGTCCGTTAACGGCTGCCAGCGCCAGATCTTCCGGAAGCAGCTCCGCCAAACTTGCTTCGTCAAGAGAGACGCTCAGCATCTCTCCTGCCGGCAGGCTCTGCATAAGCTTGCCGCGCAGTGTGACGAGTTTCAGCGCGTCGTTAAGTGACAGAACACCCGACAGGCACGCAGCCGTATACTCTCCGATACTGTGCCCGATCATTGCGTCCGGCTTGACGCCCCATGACATCAGGAGCTGCGCGAGCGAATATTCGAACGCGAATAATGCCGGCTGCGCCGCTTCCGTCCGGTTGATCCCATCGGCAGCCGCCGCGTTGTCCGAAGCCCGGTACAGTGCATGCCTGGGATCGGCGCCGCCCTCTGCCGTAATAATCTCGCAGCAGCGGTCCATCTCCGCCCGGAACAAAGGCTCTTTGCGGTATAAATCGGCTCCCATATTCACATACTGCGACCCCTGTCCGGGGAAGAGGAAAACAACCCGGGTCTGATCCCTCTCCGACTCGCCCGTTTGCACGCTGCCTTCATCGGGAGCATTCAGACGCTCTAAAGCTTCACGGACATCGGAGCAGACCAGTGTTCTGCGGTGGCGGAACCGCTTGCGTCCTGTCTGCAGCGTATAAGCCGCATCAGCCAAGTCGGCTTCGGGACAAGTCCGCAGAAACTCGCCGAGATTGCGAGTCGCCCGTTCCAATCCTTCCTCCGTCCGGGCAGAGAGCACGAGCAGTTTCAGATCGCGTCCCGCCGAGCTTGCCTCGCCAATCGGGGCCTCCTCCAGAATGACGTGGGCATTCGTACCCCCGATACCGAAGGAGCTGACTCCTGCTCGCAGAGGCCCTTCCGTTCTTTTCCAATCGCTAAGCTCCGAATTGACTCTGAAAGGAGAGTTTTCAAAATCGATTTTGGGATTCGGTTTATGAAAATGAAGGCTTGGCGGGATTTGCTGATGCTTAAGCGCCAACACGGTCTTGATAAAACCCGCGACTCCCGCCGCGGCGTCGAGATGCCCGATATTGGATTTAAGCGAACCGATTTTGCAAAAGCCCTTTTTGTCCGAGGCGAAAGCAGCCTGCAGAGCTTCCACTTCAATCGGGTCCCCCAGCGTAGTCCCTGTTCCGTGCGCCTCAATGTACCCGACAGTTTCGGGGTGAACTTCCGCCATTTGATGGGCCGCGCGGATGACTTCCACCTGGCCGTTCGTGCTTGGCGCCGTGTACCCTACTTTCCGGCTGCCGTCATTGTTAACCGCCGAGCCTTTGATAACGGCTTGAATAGTATCGCCGTCCTTAACGGCGTCCGCGAGCCGCTTGAGCACGACGATTCCGATTCCGTCACCGAACAAAGTGCCGCCTGCGCCTTCGTCAAAAGGCCGGCAGTGTCCGTCGGGAGACTGGATCATTCCTTCCTGGTAGAGATAGCCGGTCGTGCGCGGCAAATTGATCGAAACCCCTCCGGCCAAAGCAAGATCGCATTCCCCGGCCAGCAATCCCTGACAAGCCAGGTGGATGGATACAAGAGAGGTGGAGCAAGCCGTTTGCACGCTTACGCTTGGACCTTTCAGATTGAGCTTGTATGAAATTCGCGTCGTGAACGAAGGATTATTCAATTGCAGAATTTGAAAATGATCACTGGCATGTGCGGCGTTCATAACTTGGCTGGCGACCCAATAGGTGTTGGGAGAAGCCCCTGCATACACCCCGATTAGCTGATCCTCCGTTTCCGGAGGGTGTCCCGCATTCTCAAGCGCTTCCCAAGCGCACTCGTGGAACAGACGGAACTGCGGATCGATCAGCTCGGCCTCCCGCGGCGTGTATTCAAAAAACGGCGCATCGAACGACTCCACGTCCTCTATCTGGGACTTGGCTTTTACATACTGGGGATGCTTGAGTATCTCCGGGGCAATTCCCGCTTTCTCCAGTTCCTCGTCCGTAAAAAAAGTGACCGACTCCTTGCCGGCACGCAAGTTTTCCCAAAATTCCGTGAGGTTCTTCGCACCCGGAAATCTTCCTGCCATTCCGATAACGGCAATTTCCAACCCGGTTTCTCCGTACTTTTCGTTCTCGGCACTCATCTTGCCACCTCCTTCACGTTCTATTCCTTTTTTGCAGCCGCTTCTGCAGCCTGTTCTTTCCGTCCTGTATCAGTTCTGTACGGTCCGCCGCTTCTTGCTGCAGAGCGGTTCCCGATTGCGATCTTCTCAGCAGCCCGGCGAGTGCGTGAATTGTCGGATGGCTGAACATGTCAACGACTGACACTTCCTGCCGGAGTGAACGCTGGAGCTTGGAGTTCATTTGAATCATATCGAGCGAGGTGGCTCCCAGCTCGAAGAAGTTATCATGCAGGCCGACTTGATCGATACCCAGATAGTCACGCCATAGCTCAGTTAAAGTCTGCTCCAGTTCGTCCTCCGAAGGTGCAAACGGCGTGCTGACGCCGGAACGTGCCGTTGTGCGGGATAGACCGCTCTTCTCCCCATCCACGAGAGATTGCAAGGATGAAGTGCGGGCGGCATGCAGCCGCAAACTCAAATCCGTCGTCGATACCGTTACCTGGGGCAGACCGCAAGCCAGTGCATGCCGGAAAACGGCGATTCCTTCGTCCGGTAACAGCCGGGTCCGCTTGTCCGGGCCTTGTGCCGACACTCCCGCTTGAGCCGCAGCGACGGCGACTTCTTGTTCAGCCGCCGCGGCCATTCCGACGGTTTGCCACCCGTCCCAATCAATCGCGACCACATGCGTATCGTCCAGCGCGCGTTTGCGGTAGGCATAAGCATCGAGAAACGCATTGGCCGCGCAGTACCCCGCTTGGCCCAAAGCGCCCAGCACGCTGGTCAGAGAAGAGCACAATACGAGGAAGTCCAGCTTCCTTCCGGCCAGCACTCGCTCAAGGACACGCGTGCCGTTCACCTTGGCCGCCAATGCATGCTCCTCAATTTCCCGGGTGCGCCGCTGAATGAGCGCTCCATCGGGCGTGCCGGCCGCGTGTATAACGCCGTGAATCGTGCCGAAGCGGTCGAGCGCCCGGGCTATGGCCTGCTCCATTTGCTGCTCGTCGCTTACATCCGCTTTGCAGACCAGTACCTCGGCTCCAACCTGCTCCAGCTCCTTGAGCTTTTGCAGCTGAATCGCCTGAGCTTCGTCGGTCGTATGTTCGGCATAGTGGCGCCAATCCGCTCCTTCCCTTATTCCCGATCGGCCGATAAGGATGAGCTTGGCTCTCACGGTCTTCGCCAGATGCTCCGCTAAGGTCATTCCTATACCGCCCAAGCCTCCGGTTATCAGGTATACCCCCTCTTCCCTGAGGCCGAAATTTTCTTCGACAGCCGCGGGGGGCGGTATTGGAACGTAGGTCTGCACCCAGCGGTTCGGACCGCGATACGCGACGAAAATCTCCTCGGAAAAAGCGGTTAATTCGGCCTGCAACCGGCCCAATAGCGCTTGCTGCCGATGTTCTGAGTCCTCCTGCCCCGGCGAATCCGCTATATCGATGGTTCGACAGCGCACATTGCCGTATTCCTGCGGGATAACCAGACATGCCCCAAGCACCGTTGCTTGTTCCGGCAGCACCCGCTCCACTCCTGTCACCTCTTGCATTCCCGACGTTATGACCGATAGCTGCAGTTCATCCTGCAGTCCGCAAGTCCCGATCGCCTGAGTCAGTGAAATAAGGCTGAGATAACCCTTGTCGAGTACCCTTGCGCTGCAGGAAGCGGTCCACCCCTCGGTGTGTTCGCTCTCCCCGGTCAGCCAAGCATGAACAATACGCTCCGGCACTGTGCCGGCTTCCTTCAAACTTTGCAGCAGACGGGTATAATGCTCTCCCTGCCCCGGATCGATCCCGTACGCATGATCATTTTGCTGAGCAAACGTATTCGACGGATAAACCGAAACGACGCGATGACCTTCTTGCTGCAACCGCGCTGCCAGCCGGGAACCTATTCCATGCTCTGGCGTAAAAACAAGCCAAGTGCTTTTGGCGTTCATGCCCGCTGCCGCACCCGCCGCTTCGTTCAACAGAGAACGTTCCCAGATCGGCGTGTACAGCCATTCCCGCGCGGCGTTCTTTTTAACCGGACCGGCAGCGCTTTGGGGTATAGGTTCCTTCGTCTGCTTGCGGACAAGTCCTTGCTTTAGAACATCCGTATCAAAAGGCGGATCGACCCAGTACCGCCGACGCTCAAACGGATACGTCGGCAAAGCTGTCCGCCGGCGCTTTTCGTTCGCGTGGAACGCCTTCCAATTGGGCCGGGCACCTTCCAGCCACAAGCGTCCCACCTGCTGCTGCAAATAATAGTCGTCCCGCACCTGCTCCTTCACATGCCGGATAAGATTGATGACGGCATGCCGCTCCTTCTTATCCGGATGACGACGCACGAATGCGCTTAATGTGTTGCCGGGACCGACTTCCACAAACACGGCCTTGTCGTCATGCAGCAGCTCGCTAAGACCGTCGGCAAAGCGGACGGTGCCGCGCAAATGACGTACCCAGTAATCGGGATCGACTGTTTCTTCCTTCGTGATCCAGCCTCCGCTTACATTTGAAATATAGGGTATGTGTGCGGCTTGCAGCTTCATTCCGCTCAACTTCAGCCGAAACGGCTCCATTGCCGGTTCCATCATGAGGGAGTGAAAGGCATGTGACGTATGCAGCCTTGTGCAGGCCTGCCCTTTCCGGTCCAGCTTTTCTTCCAAAAGCTCTATCGCCTCGTAAGATCCCGATACGACACACATTGCCGGACCGTTAACTGCCGCAAGCGATAAGCCTTCATTCATGAACGGCAAGAGTTCCTGCTCAGGTAAAGGTATGCTTAACATCGCTCCCCCCGGCAGACTGTGCATAAGCTTACCCCGCAGCACGACCAACTCCAGCGCTTCTTCTAAGGTCATTACTCCTGCCAGACAAGCGGCCACATATTCGCCGACGCTGTGTCCGATCATGGAGGCGGGTTTCAGCCCCCATCCGATCAGTAGATTTGCGAGCGCATAGGAGAATATAAACATGACCGGTTGTGTCACGTCCGTCTGCTTTAAACGATTATGATGATCTTCGGCCGCTTCGCTATCGGCTGGATACATCAAAGCTTTTAAATCAACGTCCATCAACGGACGGACAATCTCAAAGCACCGATCGGCTGCTTCGCGGAATTGGGGCTCATGATTGTAGAGATCCAGTCCCATATTGACATACTGCGCGCCCTGCCCAGGGAACATAAATACAAGTCTGGGCTGTTCAGAGCCGCCGATATGGTTGTAAACCCGTTCAGGAGGCAGGCTGTCCAGCAGTTCCAGCGCTTCCTCCGCCGAAGAACTTACAAGCATGCGTCTATGCTTGAATGCCCTGCGGCCGATTTGCAGTGTATAGGCCGCATCGGGTAGAGACACGCCGGGATTGGCCCGCAAATATTCGCGGAAGCGGGCTGTAGCTTGTTCTAGTCCCGATTCCGTCTTTGCCGATAAAAGAAGCAGCTGTGAATCTCTCCCTTTGGTTTCTTCCGCCGGGGGAGGCGCTTCTTCAAGCACCACATGCACATTGGTTCCGCCGATGCCGAACGAGCTCACTCCGGCTCTTAGCGGTTGAAGCTCGTTCGTCCAGTCCGTGAGTTCCGTATTGACGATAAACGGACTGCCGGCAAAATCGATTTTGGGATTAGGCTTCTCGAAGTGTAAGCTCGGCGGAAGCTGCTTGTGCATAAGCGCCAGCACCGTTTTGATGAACGCCGCAACTCCGGCGGCGCTGTTTAAGTGGCCGATGTTCGTCTTGACGGAGCCGATCCGGCAGAACCCTGTTTTGTCCGTCTGGAAAGCCAGCTTAAGCGCTTCGATCTCGACGGGATCGCCCAGCGCCGTACCGGTTCCGTGCGCTTCGATATAGCTGATGCTTTCCGGAGCGACTCGGCTCATCCGCTGCGCCGCCCGGATTACCTCCGCCTGCCCCTCTACACTTGGAGCGGAGTAGCCCATTTTACGCGTACCGTCATTGTTCGCCGCCGAGCCCTTAATAACCGCATAAACAGCGTCCCCGTCTGCTAGTGCCTGCTTAAGCGGCTTCAGAACAACGACACCCGCTCCTTCGCCGCCGACGGTTCCCTTGGCGTTTGAATCGAAAGCACGGCAATGGCCGTCCGGCGAGCTGACCATCCCTTCCTCGTATAAATAGCCTTCCGTCCGGGGTACCGTTACGGTAACCCCGCCGGCTAACGCTATCCGGCATTCGCCCGTAAGCAGCGCCCTGCAGGCCAGGTGAATGGCCAGCAGGGAGGTGGAGCAGGCGGAATCGACGCTCACACTCGTGCCTTTTAGATTCAGCTTATGGGAAATTCGCGTGCTCAAGAAATCTTTATCCGACAAAGCCAGTGCGGCGAACTGCTCGGCTGTGCTTTCGCTGCGCGAAAGCATGGCCACCAGCTGCCAGTAAATACTCGACGACGCTCCCGCGAACAGACCGACGGCACCGCTTGTCTGCTCCGTGTCGTAGCCTGCGTGCTCCAGCGCTTCCCAAGCGCACTCATGAAAGATCCGCAGCTGCGGATCAATGACTTCAGCCTCGCGCGGCGAATAATCGAAGAAATCGGAATCAAACCATTCCGCATCGGGTAAGAGTCCTTTCGCTCTCACATACTTGGGGTTTCGTATCAGTGCGGGATCGATTCCTGCGGACTCAAGTTCGCTGTCGGAGAAGAAGTGAATCGATTCCTTGCCGTTTCTCAGGTTATCCCAGTACTCTTCTATATTTCGCGCTTCGGGAAATCGTCCGGCCATACCGATCACAGCGATTTCAAGCCCGGTGGCCGCTTGTGCTTGTCCGCTTTTAGTCATCATGCGCCCCCTCCAAAATCAGCATCGTCTGTTCCATGGTCTCGAATCCAGCATCCATCTCCTCGTTGCCGGCCATATCTTGGGGCACAGGAGCCTCGCCTTTGTCCATCCGCTGCAAATACCCGCTGAGCGCCGAAACCGTGGTGTACTGGAACATAACGGGTACCGGAATGTCATGCCCGAAGGTTTCCTTCAGCATATTGACTACCTGGACCAACTGGAACGAGTTTCCACCCAGGTCGAAAAACGTATCCTGGACCCCCACTTTGTCTTCGCTAACCCCCAAGACCTCGGCCCAGATCCGGACGAGTGTGTTCTCCGTTTCACCCTGTGGGGCCACGTATTCCTTGCCGGTATGAACATGTGCTTTCGGATCGGGTAAAGCTTTCCTGTCCAGTTTGCCGTTTGCCGTTACGGGAAGCCGGTTCAGGCGGACAAAATAGGCCGGAATCATATAAGCGGGCAGCTGCCCGGACAGATGCTCCCGAAGCTTAGCGGCGGAAAGATCATCAGGCCCGGTATAATACGCGCACAAAATGTTCTGCCCGCTCTCATCTTCCCTGATGTGGATTACAGCTTCGCGAATTTCTTCGTGACGCCGCAGAAGAGCTTCGATCTCGCCAGGCTCTATGCGATATCCCCGTACTTTGACCTGGTCATCCCGGCGGCCCAAGTACTCCAGCGTTCCGTCTTGGAGCCATCGTCCCAGATCGCCCGTCAAATACAGCCGCTCTCCGGGAACGAACGGGTGAGGCACGAATTTCTCCCCTGTCAGCTCAGGCCGGCCGAGATAACCGCGAGCCAGACCCGCACCCGTAACACATATTTGGCCGGGCAATCCCGGTGGAAGCAGCCGGAGATTATCGTCCAAAATATAAACCTTGGCATTGTCGACCGGCCGACCGATCGGAAGGCTTCCGTTATCCGGCTTAATTTCAGTGAACGTAGTCACGACCGTATTCTCGGTAGGACCGTAATTGTTGAACAACCGGTAGCTGCCCGGCTTATACCGCTTCAAACGGTCTCCGCCCGTTAACAAGATCCGCAGCGGGGTCTGTTCCCGGTCCGGCAAATCCATAAACTGCTCGCACATTAGTGTCGGCAGGAAGGCGATAGTAATGCCGTTCTTCGTGAAAAAATCATCCAGCTTTTTTGCATCCAGTCTGATCTCGGAAGGTACGACATAAATACATGCCCCTGCAAGCAAATAAGGGAACACTTCCCATACCGAAGCGTCAAATCCGAAACCGGCATACTTAATGCTGCGGTCCTCCGCAGTTACACGAAATGCGCGATTGTGCCAGCAGGCCAGATTGACTAGCGAACGGTGCTCAATCATGACACCCTTCGGCTGTCCGGTTGACCCGGATGTATAGATAATATAAGCCAGATCATCCGCTGTGCTTTCTAATGCCAAATTACCTGCTTCGCCGGCAAATAACTTTTCATCGTCTAGGAACAGCGTCTTGCGGCCTGCCGTTCTGCCGGTAAAAGCCTGTTGTGTCAGTACCACTTGTGCGCCGCTGTCTTCCAGCATGTATGTCAGACGCTCGTCGGGATAATCCGGGTCTATCGGAAGGAAAGCGCCGCCGGCTTTAAGGACAGCCATCATACCGAGCATCATGTCGGCGGAGGGTGCAAACAGCAAGCCCACGATGTCGCCTGTGCCGATCCCTTCCGCCCGCAGGATCCGGGCAAGCCGGTTGGCTTTCTCATTCAGCTCGCGATACGTCATTTGCCGCTCCTGGTTAACGATGGCAGGCGCATGCGGAGTCCGTGCCGTCTGCTCTTCAAACAATTGCTGAACGGTCTTATGTTCAGGAAATTCGGCCGGGCTGCCGGCGAGCGGGCCGAGTAGATCCTCTCTCTCTCCCGGCAGCAGAATGTCGATGCTCTTCAGCGGAAGATCCGGATTCGCCAGCGTTTCCCGCAGCAGAAGCGTGTAACGCGAGATGAGTTTATTTATGGTGTCGCTGCGGTAGAGCTGCGCATTATATTGAACCGTACCGCCAATGCGGTCCTGCTTCCTTTGAAAAGAAAACAGCGTAGTCCATTTCACATTCCGGAAATAACGCTCTTCATGAATGTTGTCGAGCAGCAATGCCGCCTCGAATAATGGATGTGCAATGGGATCATCCGTCTGAAGCGCCAATTGTTCCGCCATCATCTCCATCGGATAGCTCTGATGATCCACGGCTGCCACAACCGTATCTTGCGTGTGAAGAAGGCACTGCCTGAACGAAAGCGAATGATCGATCTTGATCCGTAAAGGCAGTACGGAATTGATAAATTCCGCCTCTTCCTTCTGCTTGTAGATCGGAGTTCCCAGCGTAACGACACTGCGATTGGACATTTTGGCCAGTAAAGCGGCGAGTGCGGCACTAAGTACGACATGAAGTTTTGAATCCGATTCGTTGCTGACTTGGAGCAGGCGGTCCGCCAGCTCCTGCGGAAAGGAGAACGAAGCTTCTTCAATCGTCACCCCTGCTCCGCGCGTGTAATCGCCGGGAAAACCGCTCTTGTCATATTCTCCGGACAAGGCGGACAGCCAGTAATCCCGCTCCTTGCTCTTTTGAGAAGCTGCCACTGCCAACCTGTCCAAACGATTTTCTGGCCCCATCCCTATTCCTCCCTTTCCTCCTCCGGGTCCGCTCATAGTCCGAATTCCCCCCGGGCTCCGGCAAGATAGACAGGTTCCGGCTCTGCTAGATGATGAGCAATCGTAATGTTCTTCAGCTTCTTGTCCGGATTTGCCAGAACACCGGATATAATATCCTGCATATAACCTGCCAAACGCACAATCGTGTCCCGCAGGAATAAGCGGGTGCTGTATTCGAACTTAAAGGACAGTCTTTCTCCGTCCTCCTCCGCGATCAGAGACAAATCAAAATGAGAGGCGTCGTGAACGAACGGGAATGGCTCCATCTTCAGGCCGGGAATGCTCATCTCAGGGTTCTGCATGTTTTGGAGCGCGAATACAACATCAAATACCGGATTACGGGCCAAATCACGATCCTGCCCCAACTGCTGAACCATTTCCTCAAATTGATAGTCCTGATTGGCAAATGCATCAAGGGTTGTGGCTCGCACTGCCTGGAGAAAAGCGCCGAAGCTCATTTCTTCATCCAATTGATTCCGCAGCGGAAGCATGTTGACGAATTTACCGATAATAAGCTGCAGAGACTGCTGTTTGCGGCCGATAACCGGAGTTCCTATCACAATGTCCTGCTGAGCGCAGACTTTGGCAAGAAGCAGGTTGAAAACGGCGAGAAGCGCCATAAACAAGGTCACATCTTCCTTCAGGCAGAGCGATTTCAGAGCTTGCGTCTGCTCCGTACTCAGATCAAAGGGAACTCGGCTGCCGGCAAAATTTCTTGACTCCGGACGCGGATAATCCGTACGCAGGGCTAGCCGTGGAACATCCCGCAGCTGATTTAGCCAGAATGCCCCCTGCCGCTGCTGCTCCTCCGTTTCCTTCATCCGGTTCTGCCATTCTGAAAAATCCTTATATTGCAGCACAAGCTCGGGCAATTCACGGCTGGCATACAGAGCCATAAAATCGTTAACGAATATGTCCTGCGATAATCCGTCCGACACGATATGATGAAGATCCACCATCAGCACATGCCGCTCATCCTCAAGCTTGATGAGTCCGGCGCGCATCAACGGCGCCCGGGTCAAATCAAAGGGACGCACGAACTTCGCCACTGCTTCGCGGATTTTCTCGGCGGTTTCCCCTTCTTCATCTAATAGTCCGGCGTCCGGTTCCCCCGGCCCAATTTCGCCGCTGAAGTCCGCATATTCAACCTCGAACTCGACGGTTTCGCTGATTTTCTGCATGGGCAAGCCGTTAACCAGTTCGAACGAAGTGCGCAAGCTTTCATGGCGCTTTATCAGCTGCCGGAGTACCGCTTCCATTCGGACCCTGTCCAGACTGCCTTTCAGAACGCCTGCGACAATTTCGTTATATCCCGTATGTCCCTGCTCCATCTGCTGGATCAAATACAGACGCTTTTGCGCGGAGGACAGCTCGTAATATTCGCGGGAGGGAGCCTTCTCGATATCCTGATAGGCACTTTGTTCGGCCTCATCGATATAGGCGGCAAGCTGCCGGATCGTCGGCATATTGAAAAAGCCAGACAAGCTGATTTCTACCTTCATTTCTTTATGAATTCCCGTCACGACCGTAATCGCCTTGAGCGAATCTCCGCCAAGCTCGAAGAAATCATCCTGTACCCCAATGCGGTCTATCCGGAAAAGCTGTTCCCACATCCCGCAGAGCTTGCGTTCGGACTCAGTTGCGGGAGCGATATATTCACCGGACAGCGCGGGACGGGTGTAGAAGCTGCCGTCACCCTGCGGAAGAGGTGCCTCTTCCTGAGCCGTCCGCTTCACCCACTTGTCGATCCGGTCCTGCAAACTGCCTGTCGACAGGACGATCTGGCTCGCTCCCCGGACCGACAATACGCGCTTCAGCAGCTCGGTCCCCTCTTCAGGCGCAATGAGCAGCTCCGATATTGAAGCGCCCGCCTGCCCGTGGATCGTCTGCTCCTTCTCCAGCTGCCAACCGTCCCAGTTGATACTGGTCCATGCCGTGCGCAAACGGCGGTTGCGGTCGTGTACATAGGCGTCCATAAAATGGTTCGCTGCCGAATAGGCGGTAAAACCTAATCCGCCGAGCATCGGAGACAGCGACGAAGCCAGCAGGCAGAAATCAAGCTCCTTGTCAGCCAGCACCTCATCCAAAACAAGGAGTCCATACAGCTTTGCTTGGAAATGCCGCTCGCTTAATTCTTTGTCTGTCTCCTCCAGCATCCTGAATGCCGCTTCGCCTGTCATACCGGCGTTGTGAATAACCCCGTTCAATGGACCGAACGCCGCCTCGGTTTGCCGGACAGCCTCTTTCATTTGCTCTTGATCCGACGAGTTCGCTGTACATACAAGGACTTCGGCTCCCTGAGATTCGAGCTGTTGCAGCTTGCCGATCTGAACACTAACGGTATTCTCAGGGCCGTTTTCGGCAAGCCACTGCCCCCATTTATCCTTGGGCGGAAATGGCGAGCGGCTGGTAAAAGCAAGCTTCGCCTGTACACTTCCGGCCAGATGACCGGCAAGGACCTGACCGATATATCCCAGCCCGCCTGTGATCAAATAGACGCCGCCTTGACGGAGTCCCACCGCTTCCGCTTCAGGTTCTGTAACCTTAACCGGTTCATAACCGAGTACCCAGCGTTCGTTGTCTCGATAGGCAGCCGCCAATTCGAACCGGGCAGCGCCAAATTCGTCGAGCAGACGGCGGATCAGTCTATCTCTCTGCCAGCTTTCCGCTTCCGGCAGGTTAATATCGATGCTGTGGCAATGAACGTGCGGTAATTCCTGCGGAATAACCCGGCATGGTCCAAGTACTGTCGCTTTCTCAGGATACAGGACAGACTCGCCGGCAATAGCCTGCATATTATCCGTCAGCACCCACATGCGCATTTCATGTCCCGAAGGTTGTTTCTTCAGCGCTTTGCCCGTGTATAACAAGCTGTAGTACCCGCGTTCCTGTGTGGCCCGCAGCCAAGCTGAACCGCTGTTGCGGGAAGATGGGGCGGAAATTCCCCATGTATGAAGCAGCCGATCAGGCAGTGCTCCCTGAGCTTCCAGATCAGCAAAAAGCTTCCTATAGTGATCTTCATTTTGCGGATTCAAGGTATATTGATGAGCAGCCGCCTGTTCGTAATGCTCGCCTGCGCTAACTACGATGATTTGCCCTTCACACTCGGCCAAGAATGCGATAATATCGGCGGCCAAGCCGTTTTCATCGGCGAATACAAGCCAATTACCGGCCATGTCTGCTGCGTTCATGTTGGCGGAGCAAGGAAGCAGCTGCTCTTTTTTCCATGTCGGCACATAGAACCAGTCGGACATGTCGGGCTGCTTGGCCACCTTGCCGCCCGGGCTCTGAAGCTTGCTTTTAGCGCTGCCCGCCGGCAGTAAACTACTCGCAGCAGCCGACTCGATCCAATAGCGCTGCCCGGCAAACGGATAAGCAGGCAGAGAGAGACGCAGCCGCGGTTCTTCCCCATGAAATGCTCTCCAATCGACAGACTGGCCGTAGAGCCACAATCTCCCGATCCGGTTAACGAGCAGGGAAGTGTCCGGTATACTGTTCTGCTCAGGCCGCATAAGGTTGAATGCCTGCTGTCCGCGCTTCGTATCGATGTAGCGACGCGCCAGGAGTGTTAAATCCTGTCCGGGGCCGATTTCCACGAACAGCCTGCCTTGCTGCTCTACAAGCCGCTCAATACCATCCGCAAAACGAACCGTATCGGTCATGTGCCGGGTCCAATAATCCGGGTCTGTCGCATCTTCATCCGTTATCCACTTGCCCGTCGTTGTAGAGACATACGGTATTTGCGGCGGATTCAAACGCACCTGCCGGACGGCCTCGGCGAAAGGCTCCGCCACTTCGCGAAGAAGCGAAGAATGAGAAGCCGTCGACACCGGCAATCTCATACAAACGTATTTGCCCGCCTTCATTTGCTGTTCGAATGCGGCGATTTCTTCTTCAGGGCCGGATACGATGCAGGAAGGCCCGTTGACGACGGCTAGTGACAGGGAGCCGGTAAGAAGAGGTTTGATATCTTGCTCAGGAAGCGGCACGCTGAGCATCCCGCCCGGCGGGACCTGCTGCATAAGCTCTCCGCGCAGTATGATGAGACGCATCGCCTCTTCCAGTGACATGACACCGGCGAGGCAGGCGGCAGCATACTCGCCGAAGCTGTAGCCTATCATCGCATCGGGCTTCACTCCCCATGACAGGAGAAGTCGCGCGAGCGCATATTCGAGCATAAGCATGGCAGGCTGGATATGTTTGGTCTGATTTAAGGGAGAGGATGCCGCCGCAGCCTCCGCTCCCGCATCCGGGTACAGCATCACCTTCATATCAGAGCCGGTAATGTCGAGATACAGACGGAAGCATCGGTTCATCTCTTCCCGGAACACGGGCTCGGTCTCATACAACCCCTTCCCCATGTTGATATATTGCGAGCCTTGCCCGGAGAACATGAATACGATTGAACCGCGTTCCTCTCCGGCCGTGCCGGAGATTACTTTGCGTGCATCGAAGCTAGCCCTGTCAGCGGAAGGCGTCAGTGCTGCTACCGCTTCCTCAACCGTGCTGCAGGAGAGCATGCGACGGTATTTGAAGGGACGCCGGCCGGTCTGCAAGGTATAGGCAATGTCGGCCAGATTCGCCGAAGGATGCTCTCTGAGATAGACGCCCAGATTGGCTGTCATCGAATCGAGCGCAGCCGGTGTCTGTGCGGACAATAGCAGCACCTGATCGGCCCGGCCCTTCCCGGCGTTTTCCTGTTCCGGAGCCTCTTCCATGATGACGTGGGCATTCGTTCCGCCTATTCCGAAAGAACTGACTCCCGCGCGCAGCGGATAGCCGTCGCTGCGCCAATCAGTCAGGCCGGTATTGACCACGAAAGGACTGCTCGCGAAATCAATGTTCGGATTCGGGGTCTCGTAATGAAGGCTGGGCGGAAGCTCTTTATAATGAAGCGCCAGTGCCGTCTTGATCAATCCCGCTACCCCAGCTGCGGCATCGAGATGTCCTATGTTCGTTTTTACGGAGCCTATGCGGCAAAAGCCGGTCTTGTCCGTCCGGAATGCCTTCGTCAACGCCTCGATCTCGATCGGATCGCCAAGCGTAGTTCCAGATCCGTGCGCTTCAACGTAGGTGATACTCTCGGCCGGAATTGCCGCGGCTTCTTGGGCCCTGGCGATAACATCCGCTTGGCCCTGTACGCTTGGCGCCGTAAAGCCGACCTTGCGGCTGCCATCATTGTTGATGGCCGAGCCTTTGATAACCGCATAAATCCGGTCGCCATCCGCAATAGCCGCCTCGAGCGATTTGAGCGCCACTAAACCAACGCCGTCTCCCCCTATCGTTCCCTTTGCTTTGGCATCGAAAGTGCGGCAGTGGCCGTCCGGCGACTTAACCATTCCTTCCTGATACAGATACCCTGATTTATGAGGGAGCACGATGGACGCGCCTCCGGCCAGAGCGAGATCGCAATCCCCGTTAAGAATAGACTGGCAGGCCAGATGCACAGCTACCAGTGAGGTAGAACATGCCGTTTGCAAACTGATTGCGGGGCCTTTCAAATTCAGCTTATGAGAAATGCGGGTGCTGACCGTGTACGAATCGTTCAGCGAATCAACCTCAAACATATCCGACAAATTCCCGTGCAGGCGGTCAGACAGCTGTGACAGCCAATGGAAATTGTTCGTTACCCCGGCAAACAGCCCGATAGACCCGGCATACCGTTGCGGGTCGCAGCCCGCGTCCTCCAGAGTATGCCACGCGCATTCGTGCAGGAGCCGGACCTGGGGATCCATAATCGCCGCCTGATCGGGAGTATAACCGAAGAAGGCCGGATCGAAGTGGTCCATCTCATCCAGCACGCCCTTCGCTTTGACAAACTCCGGGCGTTCCAAAAGCTGACGGTCAAAGCCGTACTCCGCCAGTTCGTCATCCGAAAAAAACGAAATCGACTCTCTGCCCTGCCGCAAATTGCTCCAAAACTCATGGACGTTTCGTGCGCCGGGGAATCTGCCGGCCAAACCGATAATCGCGATGTCCCGGCTACCCTCATTGTCGTGCTTCGCACGGCTGGATTGCGCCAGGGAAGACTGCTCGTTTTTCCTGCCGGCCGCTGCTCTCTCGATTCCGGGATCTGCCGATCGTTCACTTTCGCCTGCCAAATGTGCAGCCAACTCATATACGGTGGGGTATTGGAAAAGCATGACGATCGGAATCTCACGCTTAAGCTGCCTTTGCAGCTTGCTCTGCAGTTGGATGAGGTTAATCGAATTGCCGCCCACTTCAAAATACTTGTCGTGGATACCGATGCGGTCCAGCTCAAGCACGGCTTTCCAGGCGTCTGCGATGTGATTCTCCAGCTCTGTCCTCGGCATCGCAGCTTCCTGAACTTCGCGCGGAGCCTCAGCAAGCGCAGACAGTGCTTTGCGGTCCAGCTTACCGTTAGGTGTCAGCGGTATCCGTTCCAAGTGGACAATATGAGACGGGATCATATAATCGGGCAATTTTGCGGCAAGATATGCCCGCAGGTCGGACACGGACACTGTTTCAGTAGCGGTTACATAGGCGCATAACTCAGTCTGGGCGCCCCGTGGCTGGACCGTCACCGCTGCTTCTTGCACGGATTTGTGCTGCAGGAGCATCGTCTCGATTTCACCGGTTTCGATGCGGTGGCCGCGGATTTTTACTTGCTGGTCCATTCGTCCCATATATTCAATGGTTCCGTCTTCCTGCCAGCGCGCCATATCGCCTGTCTTGTAAATAATCCCGCTTGAGCGGAAGGGATCCGTTATAAACTTCTCCGCCGTCAGCTCCGCACGATTCAAGTAGCCGAGGGCAACACCGTCACCTCCGACGATCAGCTCGCCGGGAATGCCTATCGGCAGCAGGTTATCGTAGCGGTCGACGATATACGCCGAGGAATTGCTGATAGGACGCCCTATCGGGATATGCTCGTTAAATTCGCGGTCGATACGGAAACAGGTGGAAATGACCGTGTTTTCGGTAGGACCGTACGCGTTCCAGATCGTCAGCCCGGGACATGCTTGCCGGACGGCCTCAATGTGTTTCGGAGAGAGCACATCGCCGCCGACGACCAGGTTGCGGATACCGGCGAACATTTCCGGACGCTGCTGGGCCAGCTGATTGAATAAGGCTGGAGTCAGCAGTCCGCCCGATATTGCGCGCGTACGCAAAAAGGTATCCAGTCTGGCATTGTCCAGCAGGGTATGCTTGTCCGCAATATGCAGGCTGGCGCCGTTCAAGAGCGCTCCGAACACCTCGAATGTCAGTGCGTCAAAGCCGATTGCTCCTGCCTGAAGGACGCGGTCACGCGCTTCAAACTGGACGTAGTTCGTGTTCCGGACCAGCCTCACGATTCCACGATGTCCGACAATGACGCCTTTGGGCTTACCAGTCGAACCGGAGGTGTACATGACGTAAGCCGGATGATCCGGACCGCCTGCCGGAGGCAGCCCGGATGCTTCGCCGCGATGAAGAAGCGCTTCGTCCAGCTCCAGCACCTGAGCTTCTTCCGGTATCAGGACTTCAAGACCGGGTGAAGCCAGCACTATGCGTACATTGCCATCGGACAGCATGTAGGCGATCCTTTCGGCCGGATGGGCGGAATCAAGCGGCAGATAGACCCCTCCCGCTTTGAGAATGCCGAAGATTCCGGCAATCAATTCGGTGGATCTGTTCGCCATCAAGCCCACAACCTGGCCGCTTTCCATGCCTTTCGCCTGAAGCGAACGGGCAATCCGGTTAGCCTGCTCGTTCAGCTCACGATAGGTATAGGATTGCCGCTCGTCCGTTACAGCCAGACTCTCAGAAGACAGCAGCGCCTGTTCCTCGAACAGCTCATGAACACTTTTCCCGCCGGGATAATTTGAAGTTGTCAGGTTGAATAACAGAATTTGCTCCCGCTCTTCGTGGGTAAGAATCCCGATATCCTTAAGCCTTGTCTCCCGGTACGCGGTAACCTGTGTGGAGACTTGGGTGATTTGTTCAAGGATGTAGAGGTAATGATGAGCCAGCCTCTTGATCATATTTTCCGGATACGCCTGCTTATTATAAGAAAAGGTTAATTCCAGCTTTTCCGCCACGGTAATGCGGAGTGTCAAATCGAACTCGGTCTCTTCCTCAATATGATGAGGCTCCATGACAAGCGGTCCGTCGGTGCTTGTAAGCACTTCATCCAGCGGATAATTTTCCACTACGACCAGCGTATCGAACGGATTCCCTTCAGCTCTGAGCCCTCCGTATGTTTTGATATCCGTTAACGAAGTGTTCGCATGCTCTTCGCTTGCTTGAATAGAGGCATTCACCTCGGCCAGGAGCCCGGGCAAAAGTTTATCCGGACCCGCCGTCATGCGAAACGGTAGCGTGTTAATAAATAAGCCGACCATCTGCTCCATTCCGGGAATATTCGTATTGCGACCCGACACAGTGGTACCAAACAATACGTCGTCACTGTTAGTATAGTGCTGAAGCAGAATACCCCATGCCGTATATAAAAGAACGGCCTGCGTCACTTCTGCGGAACGGACCCATCGGTGAAGGCGGGCAGTGAAGGTACTGTTCCGTTTTTTCGTGTATAAGGCCATCTCGGGTGTCCCCGAAGCTAATGCGCTCCTTGTGCCGATGGGACGGTTCCGCATGTCATGCAAGTACCGGCTCCAGTAGTCCTCTTGTGCCTGCTTGTCCTGCTGCTGCAGCAAAGAGATAAACTGCTTCAGACGCGGCTTGTCCTGCCGTTCCGGCTCCTGCCCCTGCGCCAGCGTCAGATACGCGCTCCGCCATTCCTTCAACAGAATGCCGGTGCTCCAGCCATCGAACAAAATATGGTGAAAGCTCATCAGCAGCGTGTGTTTGCGTTCGGTCTGCTTGCACAGCGTCAGACGGAAAGGCACCTGATCCAGCGTGAACTTTTCCTTTTTATCGGAGGCAATCCGGTTTGCAATCAGCCCAGCCTGCGCACTCTCACGATAACCGGAATAGTCCTCATAACGAATAACGGGACGATGTTCCCGCAGCACGATTTGAACAGGCTGGTTCACCTCTTTCCAGCGGTACAGGGACCGCAGTGCCTCGTTGGTCTGCACGACGTAAGCCCACGCCCGTTCAAACAAAGAGGGCTCCAGCTCCCCGCTGACAACAAGCGCGATCAACTCTACATACTGCGTAGTTTCGGGATCTCTCAAGTATTGAAGCAGCATCCCGGACTGCATAGGGGTCAATGCCAAAATATCTTCAACGTTGCTTTTGTCCAGCTTTTGAGGTTCCTTCACGCTATCACCCATCCTTTCCTATTCGAACTTCCTCCTGCTTCTTTACCGCATATTTGCGAAGTCCGTATTGAGAAATGACCTGCTGCTGAATTTGGCTGGTGCCTTCGATGATTTCCAGCACCTTGGCTTCACGGAACAACCGCTCGGCAGGGTAGCCGGTGCGGCAGCCGTTGCCGCCGTGAACTTGCACTGTATCGTTCGTGACCTCGACAGCAACTTTCGACGTAAAATATTTGGCGATCGCTGTCTCGTCAACCGCTTCCGCCGCTCCGCTTTTGCGCATTTCACCTGCGGCAATACAAAGCGTACGGGCGGCATGAACCTTGGTGACCGCGTCTCCGATCAGCCCTTTGACGAGCTGGAACTGGTGCAGCTTCTCTCCGAATTGGGACCGCGACATGGAGTAGGCTACCATCGCTTCGAGGGCTTCGCCCGCAATTGCCGCTCCGGCCCAGGCAATGCTGTATCTGCCGTGATCAAGCGCGGTGGATACGATGTAAGTAAAGCCTCCGCCTACGATGCCGAGCACGTTCTCCGCCGGAACTCTCACTTCATTGAGCTGAATCTCCGCAATGTGAGCCCCCCGGTTGCCGAGCATGCCCGGCATAGGGCGTGTATGCACTCCCTCACGTTCGCGCTCTACAATGAATGAGGTGATCTGCCCGTTCGGATCGGCTGCGATCACGACGAAAAAATCGGCGATTGCGGCGAATGAAATCCACTTTTTGCTGCCATTCAGAATATAATGGCTTCCTTCTTTACGGTAGGTGGTCTGTACGCTTTTGGCATCCGAGCCCACATTCGGTTCCGATAAGGCGAAGGCGCCCAGCTTCTCCGCCCGCGCCATCTGCGGCAGCCAGTATCTTTTCTGTGCCTCTGTGCCGAATCGCAGCATGGTCTCTCCCAGCAGTGAGGTTTGAACGGTTATCAGCGCTCTCGTGTTGCAGCATGCTTTGCCGATCTGCTCTGTAAACAGTCCGTATGCCACAGGATCCAGCCCCAGACCGCCGTATTCCGCCGGCCAACTGGCCGCCAGATATCCCAATTGGCCCATTCGGTTAATTAAGCTGCGGGGCAGCTCGCCTGTGACATCGATTTCTTCTGCGAGCGGCCGGATTTCCCGGCCGGCAAAAATTTTAGCCTCTTCTATGATTTGGGCGGCAGACTCGCATGTCTGTGCAATCATCGCTTAGGCCTCCTGCTTATGCTTTTCGATTAGCTTGACGATATTGTTAAGCGTGCTGAAGTTAGCGATATCCAAATCCTCATTGCTGACCGTAAATCCGAATTCTTGTTCGATGTAGCTGAGAAGCTTCATCGCGAATAATGAATTGACGAAGCCCTTCTGAAAAATATGATCATCATCGGTGAAAACGGCCTCATCCTCAAATACAACCAGATTGCTTTCAATAAAACTGCGGATTTTTTGTTTGATTTCCATCTAGTTACCCCTTTCTCCCGGCAACCGTTACCAGCACATCAATGTAAGGCGGGAACGGCTGAATTTGGTTTAACTCGTTCTCGAACAGGATGTTACCTTCTCCGTCATTTGAAATTTCCGTGAAATTAGCGAAACGGTACGTGACATACATCATCTTGTTGCGGTCCGTCTGTTTGAAGTCGGCCCTGAGTACTTTCCCGTCATTTTTCGCCTGCTGCATGATATACGTGAGCATGACGGTACCGACTCCGCGAGACATCACTCTGCAGGACATGAGCAGCATTTTCAGATGCCAGCAGCTTTCCTTCAATTCGATCAGAGCGAGCCCGATTTTTCCGTAAGAGCCGTATTTATCCGTCAATTCACAGACGAGCAGGATATGACTATCCGACTGTCTGATCGTGTCCAGCTCCTCGTAGCTGTACGTATAACCCGTCGCATTCAGCTGATTTGTGCGGATGGTCAGTTCCTCCGCCCGTTTCAAGTCTTCCTCTCTAGCCTCGCTAATGACAAAGCGCATGCCGAGCGAGCTTAGAAACGCCTCTTGGGGTCCGGCAAACGATTCTTCTTCGTTTTTGCGCAGCATATCTTCCAGATACATGGCGCGCCGGCGTCTTGAATCTTCCGTAATAAACCGGGGATTGAGACGCGGGTGACCGAGCAGTGTCTCGTAAGGCGTCACATCCAGACACTCTACCTCCGGATGGGTGCTCAGGACCTCATCCCGTTCGAAGGGCTGATCGTCGATGAACAGAATCGTGTCCATCCCGATGTTCAAGTTTGAGCGTATTTTGTCGATCGATACGGATTTGGCATTCCAATTGATTTCGGGATACAGGAAATAGGTGTCGATACCGAATTCCTTCAGCTTGTCCAGCGCATGCACCGTATCATTGCGGCTTGCGATTGATTGCAGAATGCCGCGAGAATCAAGTTCCGCCAGAAGCTCGCGCATGCGCGGTTTTAGCTTCACCTCGTCGGACTCCAGCAAAATGCCGTCCCACATCGTGTTGTCCAGATCCCAGATCACACATTTGACTTCTTTTAACTTGTCCGCTGCCCCGTTCATTGTTATCCCTCCTTACTTGCTGTAATCGAAAAATCCTTTTCCCGATTTTTTGCCAAGGTAACCGGCATCCACCATCTTTACGAGCAGCGGGCAGGGCCGGAATTTCGGATCCTTATAGCTGTCCTGCAGCACCAGCAGCGAATTGAGAATGGTATCCAGGCCGATCAGATCACACGTAGCAAGCGGCCCCATTTTGTGACCGAAGCCCAAACGGAAAATCTTATCGACATCCTTCGGCTCTGCGACTCCGTCCTGTACGGTCCAGACGCATTCGTTAATCGTCAGCATGAGGACTCGATTTGTTACGAAACCGGGGAAATCATTTACCACTACCGGAACTTTATCGAATGATTTCAAAAACTGCTCCCCGCTGGCAACGGTCTCGTCCGATGTATGCTCGCCCCGGATGACCTCGACCAATTCCTTCATCGGGACAGGGTTCATGAAATGCATACCGATGACATTCTCCGGTCTCGGCATTAGCGAGCCAACCTTCGTAATGGAAATGCAGCTTGTGTTGACGGCATAAATGGTTTGTAAGCCGCACACCCCGGACAATTCCGTAAACACCGTTTTCTTAAGCTCCCACTCTTCTGTCACGTTCTCAATCACAAACTGGACACGCGAGAAGTCATCATAAGCCGTGGTAAAGGTGATCCGGGACAGGACGTCCTCCACGGTTAGCTGTTTCGCCTGAGACTTGACCAGCTTTAACAGCCGGAAATCTGTCTTGATTTTCTCTTTAGCTTGATGCAGGACATCTTCGCTAATATCTTTGAGCACCACTTCGTATCCATAACAAGCCAGATCCAAAGCAACGTCACTGCCCATTACACCCGCACCGACAACTCCGACGGTTCGTATCATAAATCACGACTCCTTTTTAGTGGACATTCGTTCAACAGGGCTGCCCAGCACATCGTTGATGAGCGACACTACCTGCTCGGTATGTTCATTTATGAAAAAATGACCTCCCTCGAATTCATAAAGTTGACAGCCCCGGCTGCCATATGCCGACCATTCGAGCAGGTTGAAGCCTTCGGTCGCTGTATCCTCTTTTCCGTTAAGCACGGATATGTTACAGGAGAGAAGCTCGGCTCCGCTTTGAAAAGCATGTGTTTCCACCAGCTCCAGATCCCTCCGCAGACCCGGTAAAAACATCCGCAGCAGTTCTTCCCGCTCAAACAATTCATCCTCGGTTCCGCCAAGCAGCCTGATTTCCTGCTGCAGTCTTTCATCGGATAAGAGATGCAGCGTGAGCTTCCTGCGGGCGTGAGGCGGATAGGTCCCCGAGACGAACAAATGAACGGGTTCGCGCCCACGCTTCTTCCTGACGGCGTGCGCCAGCTCGTAAGCGACGAGGGCTCCCATGCTGTGGCCGAAGAAAGCAAAATCAGCTTCGTCCAGCTGCGGGTCTAAATATTCGTATAAATCCTCCACTAATTCGTCCATGCTGCCGTAAGGAGGTTCGAGCAATCTTTTGCCCCTTCCGGCCAGTTCAACGGGATGCAGTTCAATATGGCCGTGCAGATGGCGTTTCCATCTCGTATAGACGGTAGCCGAACCTCCGGCGTAGGGCAGGCAGAACAGCTTGCATTTCATTTAGATCACCTCCTCTGCGGGAGCCGGCAGAACCGGTCCCGAACGTCGGCGTTTCACCGATGGAAACAACCAGACTGCAAGAAAGAACAGGAACGCGATTACGACGAACAGGTAGAGCGCATAGACGAACCAGATGATTGTGACAGGCGACCATACCGCGACTACGGCAAGCGGCAGGCCTGCAAATGCAGTCTGGAGCAGCAGGCCGATTCCCCATAAGCAGGCTCCGGTCAGCACAAGCGCAGCTACGAGCCCGACGAGCCTTCTTCCTTTCGGCGGAACGAACGTGCGACGCTGACGACGCAGCTGTCCGGGGATACCGATGGCTATAGCTGCCAGTATAATCATGAAGACGCTGATAAGACCAAGCGAGATCATCGCAATGCGATCAAGCAGCGGATAGAAATCCGCTTCAGCGGGCGGAGGCTCCTGCTCCCGCAGCAGGCTCATCAGGCCTTGGCCGATATGAAACGTATAGGCCGAATTGATGTTGGCGAGTACTCCTACGCCGAGCCGCTCTTGCGGACGCATGATGAAATAGGACGAGAAATTGGGATTCGAGCCTTGATGCGAGAGTTCTTTGCCGTCTGTCGTGACAAACCATCCCGTGGCATAGTAGGTTCCGTTGGCGTCCGGTCCTACGCTCGTATCGGGCATATGGGAACGTTCGACGATGCTCCGTTCCGCCTCGGATATGCTCTTCGTGCCGAGCTGGAGCAGCAGCCACTGCCCGATATCGTCCGCATTGGAGACTAAGTAACCGGCGGGCGTGTTTCCCCTGTAATCGGGCGCTTCGTATAGTCGAGGCGAGCCGAATCCGATCTTATATCCCTTGGCTAGCCGCTGCGGGTCCTTCAGCTGTGCGGCAGGAACTGTGCTGCTCATGCCAAGCCGCTGCAGTAATCCCGACATGTAAGCTTCGTACGGCATACCGGATACTTCCTGGATGACCAGCCCCAGAACATCATAATTAATGGTGGCATATTGATACTTGTCTCCGGGAGGGGTGTCCAGCGCCGTGCCTGATAATGCCCGTACAGTCTGTTCCAGTGCCTGCTCTTCGGAACTGATCGGGATGGAAGCGAGCGAGGCGAACGGCACTCCGCTCGTATGGTGCAGCAGATGGGCCAGCGTCACCTTGGCCGGCTGACCTTGATAGGTCAGCGAGAGCCACGGAATATAACGGGTGACCGGATCGTCAAGCCGAAGCGCATTTTCACGCTCCAGCTCTAACAAGGCCAGTCCGGTAAACGCTTTGGACGTCGATCCCAATTCAAATAATGTAGTGCTTGCAGCCGGAATCCCCGACGCACGATCGGCGAGCCCGAATCCCTTCGTATAAACCACCCTATCCCCGCTTACGATAACGACTGCGGCTCCCGGGCTTTGCGCTTTCACCAGCTCGGCCTGCACAAACCGGTCGATGGCAGCCACATCTATATCCGGCTGTTTTTGCGAAGCAGGGGCTTCGCCTTCGGCGGATGCGGCTGTCGGGCTGACTAGCAGAAGCACCATCAGTACGTAGAAAGCAAGTTTCTTAACCACGATTGTTCGCCCCTTTAGGAATTGAAAAGTACGTCAAGTTCTTCTTGCGCGAGCTTGACCGTCTCAAAATCAGAGGGCGTAAAATCAGCCTGTCCCCTGTCTGATCCCAGCCGGATGACTTCAGACAGCCGCTTCATAAAAGCCTGGATGAACGCGTCCATTGTATCCCGGCTGAACATAGCCGTACTGTATGTCATGCGGACCTGGAGCCTTTTGTCCGTAATCATGGCTACCACATCGACCAGACAGGACAACCTGTTGGTCGGGCATGTATCACTTCCCGTATCGTCCCCGGCTATGGCGAGCAGAGGGCTGTGCAAATGATTATCGATTTCGCCCATATAATTGAAACGGAGCAGGCTGTTGTCCGTTCTCGGAATGCCGCCGGAACCATATGCCAAGATACCGTAGTCGATTCCTTTGTTTGGAATGGAGCGAAGCTGTCCTTTTATGCTCTTGATGATCTCCGCAGTTCCGGTTTCATTCATCAGGAGGTTAACGGGATACAGCGAAGTGAACCACCCGACGGTTCTCGATATATCCATGTTTTCGAACAGCTCTTCGCGTCCATGTCCTTCCAATTCGATCGTTATTTTTTTCTTGCCGGTAATGTCGCTCAAGGCCATTGCCAACGAGGTGATCAGCAAATCGCCCGCTTGAGTCCGGAATGCGGTATTCGCCTCCCCCAGCAGCCTGTGCGTCTCCTGCTCGGAAAGCTCCCGGACGAGCTCGGCACATACGGCAATCCGGTCGTCATCCGAGGGGTAATCCGTGTCAAGGCTGTCCTCCGCGTTCTCTAAGACCGAATGCCAGTAGTCGCAGTATTCCAGCGCCTTTCCGCAGCCGTAAGCATCTATAGCATCCGACCAGGCTTGAATGGAATGCGTTTTATTCGGCAGAGTCCAAACCGAACCGGTCATAACCGCTTGCAGCAGCCGGTCCAAGTCTTCCAGCATAATGCGCCAGGAAACGCCATCTACAATCAGATGATGCGCTGTCAGCAAGAGACGTTGTCCCCCAATTCCTTCATCAAATACAAGAGCTTTGAATAAAAGCCCTTGTCCGAGACGCACACTTGCTTTGAATGATTCGGCTTGTTTCTTCAGGGCTCCAGCCCGCTCTTCCTCCGGAATGGCGGCCAGATCAAAGCGGGCAATCTCCACGTCCCCGCGTTCGACCGTCCGGTACTCCAGGCTTCCGGAAGCTTTATCTGCCTGCAGCCTCAAGGCGTCATGGTGGCCGATTAAGGCAAATAACGCATTGTGAAGCTGATCTGTCGTTATGGACGGACTTAAGCGGAGCAGGACAGACTGCGCATAATAATGAGGATTGTTCCATTGTCTTGAAAAAAACCAGGATGCAACCGGCAGCGGTTTAACTTCCCCGTAACTCGGAACCTGCTCGATCGGAGCAGCGGTGTTTAGTTCGATAAACACAGCGAGTTCACGGATCACGGGATAGCTCATAATTTGCTGCACCTTTAGCTGATAACCGGCCGACTTAATCTTGGATACAATTTGGATGGCTTTGATTGAGTCACCGCCGAGCCGGTAAAAATTATCCTGAACCGTTATTTCATCCGTGCTGAGTACATCCTGAAATATATTCATTAACAGCGCCTCGACCTGGCTGGTCTTGCCGGTCTCGCTTGTTTCAAGGTGCTGTTCCGGAGGCGGCAGAAGACGCCGGTCCACTTTACCGTTCGGAGTAAGCGGCACCTGATCGAGAGGGACGAAGTAAGCCGGTATCATATACGAGGGCAGCGCCTCTGCCAGCTTCATCCTAAGCTCCAGCGCCGTAAGATGTCCCGCAGCGACGTAATAAGCGGCAAGATGCTGCTGTCCGTCCTCTCCGGTGCGGTCAATGACGACGGCTTCTTCAATGCCGCTTATTTCAAGCAGCCGATGCTCGATTTCCCCCATTTCAATGCGGTATCCTTTAATTTTGACCTGATGATCGATCCGGCCCAAATATACGATTTGGCCATTATCGTGGCGAACGGCCAAATCGCCCGTCCGGTACATTCTTTTGCCCGTAAGGAAAGGGTTGGGCAGAAATCGTTCTTGAGTCAGCTCCTCCCTGTTCAAATAGCCCCGGGCCACCCCGTCCCCGGATATATAAATTTCGCCGGTCGATCCGTTTGGAACCGGCTCCAGCTGCCGATCCAGCAAATAAATTTGCACATTGTCAATCGGCTGTCCGATCGGAACCGATACCCCTTCGTCGCTCACCGGATCATACCGGTAAATCATGCAGCCGACTACGGTCTCGGTCGGTCCGTACTCGTTAAGGATTTCTATCCCGCCACGGCTGCGTTCATGTATTTCGCGAGCCAGCGAGCATTTCAAATCTTCGCCGCCCACAATGAATGTCCGGACCGTGTATTCGCTGAAATCCATGTCTTTAATAAGCGCCAGATGAGCCGGCGTCAGCTTGATAACCGTGGCCTTGTTGTCTTCCACAATACGTTTGACTATAAAGTCGCTCGCGTCATCTTCGTAAATCTCGATACGGCTGCCGCTAATTAACGGCACAAAGATAGAGGTCACCGTGAGATCGAAAGCAATGGACGAGTACAGCGCAAACACATCGTTTTGCGAGCGGATATACGTTTTGCCGGCCCACCAGATGTAGTTCACCAGCCCCCCGTGCTCGATCATCGCACCTTTGGGATTGCCTGTTGATCCTGAGGTGTAGATAATATAGACCAAATCGTCTGTCGTAAGCATGGCAGGCAAATTAGTCCCGTCCTTGTCGTACAGACGTTCATCATCAAGTGCAAGAACCTCACCGCTGTAAGAAAGCCGCTCCCATTCCTTGCCATGTGTCAGCAGCAGGGAAGCCCCGCTGTCCTTCAAAATATACTCGATCCGTTCTTTGGGATATTCGGGATCGATCGGCAGATACGCCATTCCGGCCTTGATCACCGCCCAGATTCCTACAACAATGGATAGAGAGTGGCGGCCCATGATAGCTGCGGGGGTTTGAGGGCTTGTCCCTCTTTCCATCAGGGTTCGTGCCAGCCGGTTGGCGCGTTCGTTCAGTTCGCCGTAAGTAAGCGATTGTCCATTGCATGAAACGGCAATGCGTTCAGAATTCCGTTCGGCTTGTTCTTCAAAAAGCTGCAAGATCGTTTGATGCGAGGGATATTCGCAATCCGTTTTGTTGCACGTATACAGAAGTTCTGTGCGCTCATCCGGCAGAAGCAGTTGCAGCTCATTAAGCGCAGCATCGGGACGGCTCAGGACTTGATCGGTTAAATGTAAAAGTCGGCTGTGCAGTTCATCGATTTGCTTCTCCGTGTAGTCGCCTTCTTTATAATCGAAGTACAGCTCCAGCTCTTCATCCGGTGACCATTCGGTGACGATAAGCTGCAAGGAATATAGCTGATTGCCGTTATTCGCTTCAATCTGCTGCATTTTCCATCCGGGACCGAAGTTCCGGTCGAATGCCGTATTATAATAGTTCACGCATATTTGAAATAACTGGTCCAATCCCCGTTGCTGAAGCTGAAGATCCTGCACAAGCAAGTTATAAGGATATTTCTGGTGAAAATAGCATTGAACGAGTTCCTGGTTGACGTTATGTATGAACGACGAGAAAGACATTTCGTGCTCGATATCAATGAGAAAGGGCATCGTGCTGGTAAACATTCCGAAAGTATTTTTTTCTTTGGCCCCCGTACGATTTAATACAGGAGTGCCTATCAGGAGACGGTTTTGCTGATTCGCTTTGTGGAGATAAAGGAGCATCGTTGCTACAAAAAAAGTATTCAACGAAATATGATGGGTTTGGGCAAAGTCGCGGATGGCATCGGAAGCGGACCGGCTGATAGAGAACTTTTTGCGGTTTCCGGCGGTGCCGATTGATGTATGGTGCAGATCGATATCATGGATATGATCGAATTTGGTGTTCCAATAGCTTTTATTTTTCATGAAGCGGGGGGATGACAAATACTTCTGCTCTTGTTCGATATAATCCAAGTAGGTTGGACGGGATTCTTGCCCGATTTCCTCCCCTTGCATCAATTGTGTATAAATCTGATTGATATGCGTCGTCATTAATTGAAAAGACCAGCCGTCCGAAATAATATGGTGGAATTTCGTGAGATACGCGCTTTCCGTTTCGCTGATCCTGACAAGTACAAAATCATACAATTGTTCCCCGTCCAGCGCGAGCGGTTTGGCGAACTCGGTACTCACCCAGGCATCCACATCCGATTCCAGGTGGTCCGTAAAATCGACAAACGCGAACGTTTTCCTGCGGTGTTCCGCGACCGTCTGCTGTACCGAACCGTCTTGTCCGACTAACCGTATGCGTACAGCATCGTTGAGCCGGATGAATTGATTAATGGCTTCCTCCAGCAAGGAAAAATCGACGGGACCGTAAATTTTGATGAGTCCTCCGATATTATGTATGCTTGTACCCGGGTATATATTTTCTACATACCAAATTCGTTTTTGCGGATGAGTGAGCGGATAGAGTCTGCTTGCCTCCATAGAAATAACCTCCAATCGGAATAAGTTACGGATACCGGGAAACAACCCGAGGGTCCAGCGCTGTTATAACCGTTCCCAGTATTCGTTTTTCGCTTTCCATGATGTGAGTCATTTCGCCCAGTCCTTGCTTTAACAAGGTATCGTCCCCGGTTAAAGCGTATTTCATTAATAAATGACGCAAAGCATATGCCTGCTCTTCTACGGGCCGGAAGCAATCTGCCAAATCCGGCGAAAGAAGTCCCTGATTGCATAAATAATGGATCCGCAGCCCCATCAATTTCTTGTGCTCCCACAGAATGTGGATGGGCCGGATATCACGTTTGCGCACAAGTACGGGCATGTTGCGGATTAGCGCTTCATAAACATTGATGCCGAATGCCGCCTCCAGCGGATCCGCCGTTCCCCGGTCGCGCAAGGAAATATTGCTGCCCGCCATGTATTCTTCCAGGGATTCCTTAATGAACGCCGCATCCAGCCGGTAGCTCCCCGTTTTATTGAACTTGTACAGGTAGATTTGTTCTTTATAGTTATCCGTCCATTCCAGGTTTTGGAACCCTTGCTCCATTTCATGGTACGGCACCACGGTCTTCTGGAACTGCATTTCCTCGTCGTAGCCGAGAACAAGAAACGTTCTTCTCGTATCATCGTAACCGTAAACGAGAATATCGTGAGCATAATGAGTTTGCTGGTAGACTCGTCTCCGGGGGATATAGAACTCATTTACATAAAGAGAAACCGTATAGTTAGAACGGATACTGTTTCTCAGAAATTCGGTAATTCCAGGCGATGAATCCAGCACGTATTCGCGCTCCAGCTTTTGCGTGATCAGCCATGGACAGCGGATAAAATCTTCACCGTAAAAAGTCATAGGTACAGAGCGTGAAGCGCCCTCTCCGTCAATATCCTGATGACAATAGAGATGGATGAAATTGCTGTAAAACCATGGAAGCGCCTCATTCCGTGTGAGTACCGTACATAGGGGATACGCCAGATACTGATAACCGACAAGAGGCGGGATGCTTAGTTCCAGTTCCTTAATACCCAAATCCATACTCACTTCTTTCTTTTAGGTTATTTTGTAAAATAATGAAGCATTATGATATTTACCTGCAAATCAATAAAATAACTAAAATATGTAAGTTTTATATATCCATACTCCCATAGACGAATTTTGTTGTCAACATCTATAAAAATTTTTTACTTCCTCTTTTTCACTCCTTAAGTTATCCAACCCGATTAAAACCGGTCTCCTACGGAACCGGACAGTTTCTGAATTCGATATGAAAAAGTTCGAGTAATGCTACCTATCCTGTAACGTCTATCACTCTCTCCCACCCCAACAAAAAAGAGCAGAAACAGGAGACCCTGCTTCCACTCTTGGTTGGAACAGATTATAAGAACTTGAAGCTGTCAGCACAATCAATTAAACTTTTTTGCATTTCCGATCCAATAGTTCTTTTAACGTCCTCAAGCTTTCGGCCACGGTTTGATGAGCTGTGTCGATGACGATGTGGTCTCGGTCCCAAACATCGTACTGCCGGTTCCTGACCTTCTCCCAAGTAGGCAGAACAAAACCAGGTATATCGGCTATACGCGTTTCGACCCGATGCCTGTGTTCACGACCGTCAGAGCAGATCACTTCGATTTCCACAAACGGAGTTTCAAGAGCCTCCGCCACGTTGCGCCAAGCTTGACGCGTTTCATGGATAGGGTTGACTGTATCTGCTATCACGTCAAGACCGAGCCTGAGATTCTGCGACGCAATCGCATAACACACGATGTAACCCGCAGGTCCGTCGTCCCATGTTCCAGCATCCCGCATAGCCTGCTCCACGACATCGACCCGCAGATACGCTGCCTGCAGTTCTTTAGCCAGAGAGGCTGCTAGCGTGGTCTTCCCGGTGCCCGGCAGCCCGCCAAAAATATAAAGCATAAAACTCGCCTCCTTGCGTGCTTAACTGCCATTAACAAGAGGTACTCATTCTCGTTCTTAGGCTAATGTTGTAGTCCCCGGTTATTTCTCCCAAAGCTCGATGAGTCGTCCTTCAGGATCTTCAATCCAAATAAACTTTCCGAATTCGCTTATCTCTTTTTGCTTTGCAAGAGGGACACCGATTTGTTCAAGGTGCTTCATAGTCTCGTCCAGATTATGTACTTGGAAATTCAGCATCACTTGTTGTTCTGTCGGAAAATAACTGTCATGCTCGGAAAAGAAAGAAAAGATAGTTTCATTTCCCGATTGAGGTTTTATCACCGTTCCATTCCAATCTCCTATTTCAATCTTCAACACTTCGCTGTACCATTTTTTTATAACTTCCATATTTTTAGTCCTCCAGAAAATTCCTCCGAAACCTTTTATCATCGTATCAAACTCCTGTCATTAAATTTTGGGCAATCTCATTCGCTTAAGATATTCGTGCATTAAATTTAAGTTCCTTTTTCTGCTATACTGCCGGGTGTGTGCAAAACACCTCTTGTTTGCCATAGTCTTTTGGATTCCCCAGTCTCATCACACCGCCATGGACAGGGAATTTCATCTGAAGCTGTTCGCCCGACGCTCCGTACACGGAGTATTTCGTTAAAACAAAAAAAGCCGCAGCGATGCGACTTCTTTATGTTCTTACAAGTTTTCCGGCTATTCAATTGAGGCTTTCATTGCGTTGTACATCTTTTCTGCATACTCGTCAACCTGATCTCGTGACATACGCAAGCGGTCTGCGGAAGTGCTGTATCCGATTTCGGGTTTGCCTTCCGCCAATGCTTTGAAAATACCGTCCGCGAAAGCATCCAGGGGTTCTATATGCGTACGCAGCCACGATGCGCTTAAATCCGTATCTACTGCCGGCGGAGCCACTTCAATCACCTCGATGGATGTAGCTGAAAGCTGGTGCCTGAGGCTCATCGTAAAGGAATGCAGCGCCGCTTTTGTGGCCGAATAAATCGGAGTAACCGCAAGCGGAGTAAATGCTAGACCGGACGTCACGTTAATCATCGCCGCCGCTTTTTTTTCCGCAAAGAACGGTGCGAACAACATGGAAAGATGGACAGGAGCTTCAAGATTAGCTGTAATTTCTTCACTGAAGCGGCTCCAGTTGTGCTTCGCATCTGCTTTTAACACATTGAAATGTTGGAGAATTCCCGCATTGTTGACTAGCACATTTACTTCGGGATAATTCGCGATGACCCAATCAAATAAGGCGATACGCTCGGATTCTATCGTCAAATCACATGTACGCGTTATGAGGCCCGGGAATTGTTCTTTGGCTTTTTGAAGTGTGTTTTCACGTCGTCCGCAAATCAATACCTGATTCCCCGCTTTTATAAAACGTTCTGCAAAAGCCAGCCCGATTCCGGATCCTCCGCCTGTAATGAGGATGGTGTTGCCTGACATTTTCATACAGCTTCCACCTTTCGTATAAGCATTTCGTCGTAGAGCTTTTTTAAACTTGCATTCCCGGTATGCTCCCCTCCTCCTGTCAAGTCATGAAACTGTTTATCTTTAATTAGCCAGGCTAATTAATAACGCAAAAAAAATTATAAATCGATTTTTGTCAGCAAATTAAGCAAACTGTCGGTCTCTTCTTCTGTTAATTTGTTAGTGAGATTCGCGCAAGCCTGCCAATATCGGGGTAACGCGAGGTCAAGAAGACGATAACCTCCTTCGGTGATGGTGACATGAACCCTTCTCTGGTCTTCAGGACTTATGGTTCTTGTGATCAATTGATTTTCTTCTAGCCAAATTAACTGCTTGGTTACAGAGGCTCGTCGTATTCCCAGCCGGTCTGCAATTTCTGAAGGTTGTAAGGGCTGGTCTTTTCTCGTATGGAATAGCGTCAGCAGCAAAGCAAATTTGCTTTCGGAAATATGAAATTCATTCAGCGTACTGTTTATGGCATCCAGAATATCATCGGATATCTGTAACAGCACTTCTCCTAACCGCGCTCTTGTGTTAGGGGGGTTGGCAATAGAATGTTTCTCCACAAAAGAACCCCTTTTGTAATTAGTTTCCCTGGCTAATTAATAGTATAATGTTGGAAAAAAGGAATGTCAACAGGAACGCGTTTAGAGAGCCTGCCTATTTTTAAAGAAAATATACTGAAACTAGTTGCCGGGCATTTGTATGCCGTGCCAGCCGTTTACGTCACATTGACCATATTGATTATCACCCGCCGCCATCACTGTCCCGTCCGATTTAAGACCGAGCGTATGAGCGCAGCCCGCCGCTATCGCCACAATATCGCGCCAGCCGCTTACCTCGCATTGACCATGCTTATTCAGACCCGCTGCCGTCACGGTGCCGTCCGGTTTAAGGCCGATGGTATGATGACTGCCCGCCCCTATCGCCACAATACCCCGCCAGCCGCTTACCCCGCATTGGCCATGCTTATTCAGTCCCGCCGCCGCCACTGTCCCGTCTGATTTCAGCCCGACCGTATGAAGGTAACCCGCGGCTATCCCCACTATGCCGTGCCAGCCGCTCACCTCGCACTGGCCGTACCGATTATTACCGGCAATCGTCACGGTGCCGTCCGTTTTAAGTCCTGCGGTATGCCAGTCACCCGCCGCTACCGCGGCAATAGCGCGCCAGCCGCTTACCTCGCATTGGCCTTCCTTATTTCGGCCCGCCGCCACCGCCGTGCCATCCGATTTAAGCCCGACGGAACGACGCCACCCCGCCGCTACGGCTACAATACCGTGCCAGCCGCTTACCTCACACTGGTCATGCTTATTCCAACCCGCCGCTACCACCGTGCCGTCCGATCTAAGGCCGATGGTATGAGCATTACCCGTGTTCGTCGCCATGTGAACATTACCAGCCGCTACCGCCACAATATCGCGCCAGCCGCTTACCTCGCATTGGCCGTATTTATTATCCCCCACCGCTGTCACCGTGCCGTCCGATTTAAGTCCGACGGAATGACGACAACCAACGGCTATCGTATTTTTAGGCCATCGTTTCAACTGTAACTCCGCTTTATTCGATAAACAGTGGTTCATGCCTTACCTCCTCGAAAACAAGATAGTTTTAGCATATAAATCCAGTTCCGGATCTCGCTGAGAATCATTTGTTCACCTTATAAAAATTCCCCGACTTCATATGGATAGTCGGCCGGGTATTTTCTCGATTTCCATCTTTGTCATACAAGATTGAGATTGAAAGCGGGACGAACACCATAACCGTCTATACTGTTATTCCCATAGCTGCGGATACTGCAACCCGGACCAATAAAACACGCACGTGAAGGTTTGTTACCTTGTGTTCGCAGCCACCACCAGGAGCAGCCGGTCTTCTCGCCGTCTTTAACGATATAGTTGTCTAAGTTCGTTTTATCATATACATACAACCTGCATCCATCCGACTTTTTCGACTTGGCAAAATCGGTTCCGACAGCACGCCTCAAATCCTTGCCGTGGATCCCGGTTAAATCTTTTATCTCGGCAGCGCTAAGCAGAAAAACCTTGTCCTCCGTATCCGGGCAGTTCTCTCCGTTATCCGTGCAATGAGTCGTCTTGATGAATGGCTTTTCACCGGCATTGAATGCGGAGTTATAGAATCCGTTATTCAGCCACTCGCGCAAATCACAGTCATGCCACGTCATTTCCGTGCAATCACGCCATCTCAGATCCGCGCTCTTGCCGTGATACCTTTTGCAGTCCAAAATAAACTCGCTTATAACTAACAGCTCGCTTCCTGAATTTTGAAGAACACGCCATTCAATCGCCCGTTCTTTACCGTCTGCAGACTGCGGATACGTGCCGAACGTAATGATCTCGCCGGGCTTAAGATTCCGGTACGTTAAAGCAAAATGACCCTGTTCCATTAAGTTTCCTCCCCGATTTTCCCTTTCATCTTCGATCATATAACATTCATGCAAGATTTCGTTTGATAAACCGGGAATCCTTGTACGGAAGGCCTTTGTCTCTTATAATGTTGTTGCTGTACTTTAGTGTTTGACTTTAAGGAAGGAGCCGCACGTGGACAAAACCTTTACGCCGAAACAAATGGCCAAAAACCTTCATGTCAGCACCACAACCCTGCGAAGATATGAAAGTCTCGATTTGGTGCCTGATGTACCGCGGACAGCCAGTAACAGAAGATATTATACAACGCTCCATGTTCAGGCTTTCCTTGCTTTAAGGTCCTTGATTAAAGGGTTCGATCTGCCCGTCGCCTACGATGTCATGAACGTATTAAAAAAAGGGCACGTTGAGCAGGCACTTTGGAAGATCAATTTACAGCAGTACAACATTCAGATAGAAAAGCAGCGAGTAGAGGAGATCATGAGCCTCATTCATCATGCGGATTTCTCCGTATATAGGAATATTCAGGTCACGGATGAAATGAAAATCGGGGAGGTCGCCGTTATCGCCGGTGTAAACCCGTCCGCTATTCGACACTGGGAAAAAGAAGGGCTTATCCGCGCCAAGCGGAATCCCGAAAACGGATATAGAGTCTTTACAGCGCGGGAATTAAAAAAGATTATTGTACTGAGCAGTTTAAGGAAAACCGTCTTTTTTATTGAAAGCATGAAACAATTGCTTGAAGCTTTAGAGACACATGATCTGCTTACGATAGAACGCACTTTCAAAGCGGCTCTTCAGAAGCTGAATGAGCAGCTGGAAAAGCAAATGAACGGCATAACAGAAATGATGAGATATATACAATTTTTAAAAAGAGAGTAAACCGCTCCAATCGCTTCGCGTCAACTTTCATCTTATTTTCTGGAATCGGAAAAGCAAAAAGAGGGAGAGCAGTCAGCCTCCCCCTCACAATCATTCCTCGCTTATCGCCTCGTTGTCCAAGTATTCCGATCATGAAAATTGCTTCGGCCATCTTGCTGTAGAACATGGCATCGCCGACCGGAGGGGGAAACAAGCTGCTGAAAATGTAGATGAGCCTAAGCGCCAAAGCGCTCAAAAGTATAAGATAAAGTCCAACTGAAGAGTTCATCCAGCCTTCTCTACATATATTTTCCGCAACAAGGATTCATCGTCCTTTGGATTGACAGTCCTGGACAATGCTGTCCACAAGAAGCCGCACGCAATGCTCTATGGTCTCGTGTTCTGTATCCAACGTAAGCTCCGCTTCCAAAGGAGGCTCATACAGCGAATCGATACCGGTAAACTGCTTGATGAGACCGGATCTCGCTTTGCGATACAGCCCTTTGGGATCGCGCTTTTCGCACGCCTCAAGCGAGCACTTTATATAGACCTCCATGTAGTCTTCCGGTCCGAACCGCTCCCGAATCGTGTTCCTGGTTTCCGCAGACGGGGAGATCATCGGCACCAGAACGACAAAGCCGACGCTTAAAAAGAGCGCGGCGATCTCCGCCGCGCGCCGCAGGTTTTCGTTGCGGTCCTCGTCCGTGAACCCGAGATCACGATTGATACCCGATCGGAGCTGGTCCCCATCGAGCACCACACTCCGGATGCCGCGCAGGAACAGCTCTCTCTCGGTTTCGGCAGCCAGCGTCGATTTGCCCGAGCCCGACAATCCCGTGAACCACAGCACCTTGCCCTTATGGCCGTTCACGCGATTCCATTCACTTTTTTCTATCATAATACTCCTCCTTCAGTTCCAATCTATAGGCTTCCGTTGAATACTTATCAGTTCCAATCGTTAGCTTCCTCCGATCAGCTCGAAGCTTTCCATATCGGTGCCCGGAAGAACGATCACCAAATACCTTGTACAGTTTATTTTTTCACAGCGCATCAGAAACTTGCTCGCCGATCAATACGAACTGAAAATTTTGTCGCACTTAGCTAACATTGCTGCACTCTTTTAGATAAGTAACGACCACGTTCTTTATATGGCAACACCTGACTTCATTCGACAAAGTTCGGATGATTCCTTCCATGGATGTTCTATGTCATTTATTTATCCTTTATCGAGTCGCGAGAATGAATCTACTCCTACTTTGATCATTTTCATGGCGTGCATTCAAACACTGAGCCAGCTAAACGCAAAAAAAGAGGGGCGATGGATCCGCGCAATGTCCCGGCCCTGTTATGGGCTGGTCAAAATGCGGATATTAGTACAAACCCTCTTATAACGGATATTTTATTAGGACGCTCTTAACTCTCCCCGGTAGCTGCTATTCGATATTTATGGCGGCTGTAGGCTGGATACGGTCTTCTCTGTCGTACATATGCTCAGTTTGCATACGAACCAGCACTTTGCCGAACCGGCCGCCTTGCCGGATCTCCACTTGTCCGCCGGGATAGCGCGTGTCCAAATGACGGGAGACAATATGACGAACCCTCTCGTCCGCCGGGATACCATACATGTTAAGCCATTTGATCGTTTCATTGAATGCGGACTCTTTAGAGACTGTCGTTGTTTTCATTTCCCGGGTTACCAACGATTGATAAGAGTATCCCTTTAGCAGCAGTAATTGGGTCAAGTAAATCATCTCCAGGTGCTCGGTCTCTCGGGGGCGATCGGTGACAAGCGGCCATACCTCGTCAACCAGGCTGTGCGTCCTGGAACCTACCGACAAGCTCATGTAGCAGAACGCCTTCGCGCAGCTCAGCACCCTCTCCACACTGGCCCAATCGACCAGAACCGGACACATGGAGACAAACACGAGATCAAAGGCCCGCTCCCATCCCCTTGCTTCAAGGTCGATGTTTTCGAAAGGCTCGTGCACCACCTTGACCGTTCCATTCGCTAAGCCCGAACTGTTTTGCTGCAGGAGCTCGACCAACGGAGGAGAAGTTTCCACCGCCGTTACATCCGCTCCCTTCTCTGCGAAAGGTACGGAAAAACCACCCGACGCCGCACCTATGTCCAGGACAGAAGATCCCGGTAATTCAACTCCCTGGTCCTCAAGCCAGTTCATAATCCGTCTGGCCCTTGCCCTGCCTTCTTCGCTAAACACCTCCTTATTGAACGAGTCGGCCGATGAATCAAGTGTATGCGCCGGATCGATGCCGGCTCTCTTCATTTTGTTGACTCCCGTATACGGATCGTCCTTCCATGCTTTTTCCCATACCGCCGAATCAAACCGTTCATCTGTCATTGCATGTATCACCTATTTTCTGATTATTAGGGCTTGAAATTGCGTTATCACCGCTGTACCGATTCCATTGCTCATCCGTTATATAATGGATATTAAAGGCACTAGATATCTTTAATTAATTTAAAAAAGAAGTGTTATGTAACTATTATGAAGCTCCCACAGGATTAGACATTCTCTGATTTCTCCACTGTTTTTCCATCTCCCGGAAAGCAGGAACCGTTACCACACTCCACAGAGGTTGACTCAAAATCCCCAGAACCATCTCATAAAATCACTTAGGTTTAACGAGGTTTATTTTGGGCGGGGTATACCCGAGCTGCCTGCCTATCTTTACAATTTGTCCTCTATGATGAAATTCGTGCGTGATGGTGTGCGTAAAAAGCCATAATTCGGTTAATTCTTGACTTTCGCTCTGCCAGGATGCTTGAATGTCAGGATCCCACTTGTTTTTGAATTCATTCAGAAATTCATAAACCAGGGCATCCGTTTTTTTAAAAACTTCACGCATCTCCTGTACATTGCCGACGGATTCCGGGGCTATTTTAGGAAGTGATTTACCGAGGGCGCGGCTCCCCAGCCATACCCTGTAACAATCGGCAACATGAGCATGCAGATTGCGAATAGAGACTCCGCCTAAGGCTTCAACTTCTTTAATATAATCTGCGGGAGACAAAGTTTCGCAATAACGAAATAATAATTCCCTTGTGCGCCGGATCAACTCATACTGGTTTTCGAATACACCCATCTTCTCGCTCCCCTTTTGATAATAAGGCGGCTTTTCAGTAAGTCGGTTAAATGGGAGGTTCGCCGCCGCGTTCAACTATTCTACGACTCCCCGGGCAGCCCACGTTCCGCTGTTCCGGATCAGCTTACGCACGGATTCTACCTGGAAAGTCGGAAGATGATGTCCCGGCATCAGATATACCACGCGGCCGGAGCCATACGTATGTGCCCAAGCCGCAGGCCAGCGCTGCCCGTCATGGACGTATTCGGCAAGTATAACCGCTGATTCATGGGGGCTCAGTTCGAACCGAAACGGTTCTTCATTTATCGTAAAATCGCTTAAACTCTCCACGATAGGATGACTCCCTTGATTATAGTGAACGGGCAGTGACGTATACTCCGGATGTCCCGTAACCCTGCCGCCGATTAACTTTTCGAGCTTTTCGCTTTGCTGCAGCGAGATACCGTTGTGAATAGCCAGCAGTCCCCCGCCGTTTTTTACATACGAAATGAGCGCTTGTACCTGATCTTCGGGTATCTCCAGATCCCATAAGTCCGCATACGAGATGAACAGATCATAACCCTTCAGCTTATCCTCCTGAAGCACGGCGTAATCCTCCGTACATTCAATGTCCATAACATGTTCAAACAGGGTTTGCAATTCTTGATCGATACCCGTAAAAGGATGATATTGCGCTCCCTCGTATTGTCCAAGTGCAATGGCTTTCATTTTCATCATTTTCTCTCCTTCCTGTTTGTCAGAACCGGTTTTGACCTCTTCAGAAAGTTCGGCTGTTCGCCAAGGTAAGCCTTATAGTCCTTCACAAGCTTCATGACTCGTTCGGCAGGCACATCGGAGCGGCACCGCCGCAGCTTCTTGATTCAAGCTTTCCCGATTACGTTTGACTCGATAGCAGCTATTCACCTCCTTTACAGATTCGATTAACCCAGTTATAAATCAATATTATAGATATTAAAGACTAATATTATCTTTAATATACTTAAAAAAATATTAGATGACTATATTCAGTTCACGCACAAGATCAGACATTTTCTGATTTCTGAGCTGTTCTTCCATCTTCTCTTCTGCCGATAATACGACCTTTTGTATCGGGCATCCTGGTCCATGTTCGAAACTGCAATCAAACAAGGAGGCCGAGCCTTCAATCGCATGAATAATATCCAGGAACGAAATATTTTCCCAGTCACGTTTGAGTCGGTAGCCGCCATTCACCCCGGTTATCGATTCAATCATGCCCGCCTTCACCAATTTGGTCAATATTTTGGACAAATAGGTTGGGGACACATTTTGCCGCTCCGCCAACTGCTGCACACCTATCGGTTTTTGTGGGGTCGCCGCAGTAAGAAAGAGCATCGTATGGAGGGCGTAATCGGTAGCCTTGGAGTACTTCATTCATCATCACCTCAAACACAGACTTTACAAGTCTATAATAACTATTATCGTTCCTAACGTCAAGAATAAGCATACCTGGGAATTCTTAATAAAGAACGCAATTCCAATCCAAGGGCTCATTTTCTACCCGGTATATGTATTTAGGTCGTGCCATACATGTTCTTGTCTTTGACCTTGGGACAAGAACATGTACATGTGATCGTTAACCGTTTTTATAATCCATAATGCGGTGATACATCGTTTTATCCTTCAGCTTCAGGAAATGAGAACTTGCCGGATAAAGATTAGCTTCAATAATTCCGATACGCCCTTTCCGGTTTATTCCGATATCCAGTCCATATATGCGATGTCCTGGAAAAAATGCGCTCAATCTCTTCGCGGAACGTATGGAAACACGATCAATACGGGACTCTAACGCACTGGCGGACAGGTGCCGGACGGAAGATCGTCTGATGCCGGATTTAAAACGGTGCAATTTGCCCTTACTCCGTGTATGGTTGGAAACGATATAACCTTTACCTGCAACTTTGATAACCTTTCCTGTGACTACCCATGCGGATGAGTAAATTCTCCGTTGAATGATGACTCTCATATCAAAAGGGCGTTTGTTGATGGTCGGACGGGTAATTCTGCGTTGAACCATATAACTGGTGTTCCCGATTTTTCTTCTGATATAACGATACGTGTTGGTTCTGCCCCGAATTATAATTTTTCTATTCTCGTAATGTACGGCGTACTTATGTCCTCCTTTCCAGGAGACTTGAATGACCCCCCGCCCACGGCTCCCCCACACCGGTTTTAAGATAACATGCCTGTACTTAGAGAGTAGTTTCGAAAAAGCATACCGGTTCAGGAGCTTCGTTTTGAGTACGTAACGCTTTAGAGATGCATGCCTTCTCAAAATCAGATATTTGTACCACTTATTTCTTGTCGCCAATGCCATTGAACTCCACCTTTCTTTCTCATCCGCATTTTAGGCTAGCGAGATAGCGTTCAAGCAATTCCAGAAATAACTCCATTTCCTTGTACGTTATATCGCCTATATTGGCTATCCGGAACGTATTTAGTTTCGCGATTTTGCCGGGATAGATCATAATGCCTTTGCTGTAAAAATAATCATGCATAGATTGAAAGTTATAGTCCGCACACTGAGGCTCGAGAATGGAAGTGATGATTTTGGCATGGTGCTCTTCGGGAACGATATAGGTCAGCCCCAATCGGGCTAATCCGTTAATTAAGGTTTTCCAGGATGTCGCGTAGCGTTCGTACCTTTTATCCACTCCCTCCTGCTTTAATTCCTCAATCGCTTGTTTAAGCGCATATAGGGTTTGGACCGGAGGAGTAAACCGCATCTGGCCATGTTCCTTAAAATAGTTGTATTGAGCATATAAATTCAAATAATAGCTTCTCGGCTTCCGACCTTTCAAATTCTCCAATTTAGTTTTTTCGGCTATCACGAACGAAACCCCGGCCATTCCCTGCAAGTTTTTGTTGGAGCTTGCCGCCAGGTAGGCAATATTCATTTCCTTCAATTGAATCGGAACGGCCGCAAACGAGCTCATGGCATCTACCAACATGTCGATTTGATACCTTTTGCATAATTCTCCGATATCTTTTACCTTGTTAAGCAGGCCGGTTGTCGTCTCATGATGTACGACGGCCAGATGGGAGACGGTGCGTTTGGAGGATTGGATGCACCTTTCTAAATCAGCCAAATCAATGGCATCATCAGGAGGACTTTTGAATTCAAAATAATTCACTCCATAAACTTCCGCTATTTCGCACATCCGTTTTCCATAGGCACCATTGCTCACAATGACCACCGTATCTTGGTTCGGGACCGAACTGATGATGGATTCTACCGCCGCAGTACCCGATCCGCCAAACAATACGGTCGCATAATGATCCGGGTCTGCAACCAGCCGGGTAAGTTCCGAGGAAATATACTCCATAATTTGACCAAACTCGGCTTCGCGAGGACAAATATCCGGAACCACCTGTGACCATTTCACACTATCTGTAGTCGTTGCCGGTCCAGGAGTAAGCAAAATGTTTTTCTTGACGGAGGAACTCATGTACCGCCCACTTCCTTGTCTTTCAAAGGATCGTTATGAATAAAACGCTGCAGACGTTCTTTTACTTCGTGAGGCTTCATATGCGGGCGGGCAAGCTGATCTTTGGAATTTATGGATATTTTCAGGAGCACGAACGTAAGACCTTTGCTCACTTTCCATTCCTGTACAAAAGCTTGCAGTTCCTCGAGACTGTGAACGTGAACCGAGTTCGTATACCCGCAGGAAGCCGCAATATCTATAAAATTAATAGAATGGGATACGGTACTTTGCCCGCCTGTTGATTCATGTGCGTTATTGTCGAGCAGAATATGAATCATGTTAGCGGGATGATAATAGCCGTTGGTTGCCAGGCTCCCCATACGCATCAGAAGAGAACCGTCTCCGTCAATGACGACGATATCTTTGCTTGGTTGGCTCAAAGCCAACCCGAGTCCAAGAGAACCGATGCATCCCATAGATCCAACCATGTACAGATTGTTTTCCGCATCTTCGATTTCATACAATTCGCGTCCGGTTTTACCCGTTGTCGCGAGCTGTACGGTATTGCCGTCTTTCACGGAGTTGATCGCGGATAATGCGTCATACCGCGCAGGCATTTGATGGTCCGCATGAGCATGCTGCCGGAGCTGATTTAAATGAACGGAGGTTTGCTGTTTTCGCAGGTGCACTTTGTCGAAAGTGCCTTTCTTAACGACAAAAAAGAACGGGCGATTCCGGGCTATGTGTTCGTCAGCCTGAAACAACTGCTTTTTTGCCTCCTCTAAATCTGTGGAGAGATACTGCCATTCCACATCCATCAAATCGAGCATTTGCGTTGTAATCCGGCCCATCAGTTCATGCTGAGGCTCATCGGGTATGCCCGGCTCTCCGCGCAGGCTGACAAATCCAAGCAGCGGAATACGAAAAGGGTAATTCAGGGAGGTCAAAGGTGAAACAGCGTTGGTTAGTCCTGAATTTTGCATAAGGACTACTGACTTCTTCCCTCCTATATAAGCTCCCGATGCAATAGCGACCGCATCTCCTTCGTTAGCCGCAGCAACATAATCGCATTCGTTGATGGCATAATTGATCAAGTTTTTTAAAAAGGAACAGGGAACACCACTGAAAAAGGTATATCCTAATTTCTCTAATTCTTCTCCTAACAATTTTGTGTCCATTATGCGCGTTCACCCGAATCCGGTTCTGACGGGAGGTATTGCTGTTCCGCTGCTTCCAGCTCTTGGGCCCCCTGAAGTCTGAAAACCTCTTCCAGGGGTGCGACGTCTTTTTCGACATGAATTAGGCTTTGATCCCGATAAATTCGGTCCGATAAGTGTTTCATTGCTTGAATGGATGCTCTCAAATTGTGGTTTGCCCAAATCACAAGATTAATTCCCATCTCCTGAAACTTCACGGTTGGAGTCGTATAGTATTTGGTAGGCACGATCACTACCGGCAATCTTCCGGCCCATTCCTTCATGAACGCTTCAATCTCCGCGACATCCGATCTTTTGCTGTGTATAAATACGGCATCGGCTCCTGCCTTACGGTAAGCCTCCGCCCGCTCCAGGGCCACTTTAAGCCCTTTCCCCGTAATAAATGCTTCTACTCTGGCCACCACCGTAAAATCCTCGTCCGTTTGAGTATCTTTCATCGCTTTAATCTTCCCGGAAAACTCTTCGATATCAGCCAAAGATTGATCCTGACCGTTAATAAAGGAATTCGTTTTGGGGAACTGCTTATCTTCAATGCATACTCCCGCAATATGACGCTGCTCCAGTTTTTTCACCAGCCGTCTTGCGTTATTAAAGTTGCCGTACCCCGTATCTCCGTCCAGCAAGATCGGGATGGAGGTAGCATCACTCATGAATTCCAAAACATCCAAAACTTGCGTCCAGGAGGCCTCGTTGTTATCCCTAACTCCCAGCGCCGCGGAGATGGATAATCCACTGGCCCAGATTCCTTTAAATCCCGCCTCCTCCACTATTTTGGCAGACAGACCATTATGGGCTTCCATAATAAACTCCGGTTTTTGTGAACCGACCAAGTCTCTAAGCTGTTTTGTTTTTTTCATTGAAGTGCTCTCCTTCTCCCCCTAAAATAACGTGCAAGAAACCTACTTTCGAATAATACGCTTGTTTCTCCTGATGGTGTTGATCATTGTAGAATCGGACAGTTGAGTAAATAACATATGCCCGGGGCGTGAATTGGCCTCGATAATCCAAATGCGGCCTTTTTTATCTATGGCAATGTCAACCCCCAATTCGCGAACCGGGTGCCGTTTATTAATCGTTTTGGCTATGGTGACGGATAGTTTGGAAATTTTGCGTATATAGGCATTCGCTTTGGAGCGGTTGTGCTTAAAAAGACTGTAAAGTGCCCGATTCAAGGATACTGCATGCCCTCCTTTAAGATAATTGGTCACATACTTACGAGGTGCCGCGACACGAGCGACCAAGCCGGAAATAACCCATTTCCCCCTCGGCTTCTGTAAGTAAATCCGGATGTCGAAAATCGACCCGTGGTACTTGGCTAAGCGAAGTCCTTTCTGTACCAGATACTGATGTCCAGGTTGCCGGTATGACTTAATGGCTCTAAAGAGACGACTGGATGGAACAACCTTTCGTCTTGAAGCACTACGAACTTCGTATCGTTTTTTCAATCTCTTGACCCGGATAATCCCGCTGCCGCCACTCCCGTGATTAGGTTTTATGAAGACCGATGAATAGGTTTTCAGCATTCGCTTGGTCCTCGATTTCGTAAACCAGCGGGTTTTAGGTAAATGTGAACGCAAAACGGGATGTTTCAACATGACTTTGTACTTTTTCATTTTTCCAACGGGCATTGGCCATCCCTCTCGTCTTTTTTTTTTTTTTTAAATTTGCTGTAAGCATATGCATCCGGATTTCCGCCTGCGTGGACCTCTGCCACGGTTTGAAATCAAGATTCATTTTATAAACGGCATATCCTTGCGGGTATAATTACGAAAAGCCCAAAGACTTCCTCCGGGACAAACTCAGTGTTGGGGACACAAAAAATAGACTGCCGCCAATCAAAAAAATCCGCTGCCGGCAGAAGTGGCACTGGATCTTTGATTCCTGCAAGATTCATAGAGTTCATCGTGATCGGGTCTATCCGTGAAAATATACAAGGAGCAGCCTAAGGGGTCCGCAGATGGATAAAAAATTGTATAGAAAAGGCTGTATCAAATGGCGAACTGCGGGGTTCTACGGATATCGCCATGCTGGTTACCTTACTTGAAACATTTCTTCAAGGAATTTCGACACAAGCCCGGAACCAGGTTCCATACGAGACAATTGACGCTGCGGTAACTCAACTGATGAGTGTCTGGGTTATGCTGCCTGCAAACAAGGGAGATCGGGGCAAGATCTGAGAGAGAGGACAAGTTAGAAGATTATCTCTGGAACACCACTTGGAGTTTTACAAGATGCCTGTTCCAAAAGAACCAAAAAGCAGACCCTCCGGTCTGCTCTTTAAATTAGTGCGGTATTTTAAACTCTTTCGGATAGATCCAATAGAAAACGTGCATTCGAGTATATAACAGATAGGTTAAACTTTCGCAAAATGATTCATAATCGTATCGGCAGCCAGCTTGTAACCGCCGGCTTGCCGTAAAGATTCACCGATGAGGGATGCGTGCCGTTTATAACGCGGATTGCTCAGCACTTCCGCCAATGCATCTCTCAAAACGCTCGGGCTGAGGCTGTGCTTATCGAGTGTGATACCCGCTCCCAGCTCCTGGACCCGACTGGCGACAAGGGGCTGATCCGACGTTAACGGAATCATCACCAGCGGAACGTTGTAATAAAGCGCCTCACTGGTACTGTTCATCCCCGCATGCGTAATAAAAACATCCGTATGCTGCAGCATATCCAACTGCGCTATGTATGGCTTGACGATAAAATTATCGGGAATCCGGTCCGCCAGCGGCTCCATATCCGTGTATTTTCCTGAAGATAGAACAACATTCACGGGCAAATCCCCAAATGCTTCAAAGCAAAGCTCATAAAAAGCCAAGTTTTTATTTAAAATGGTTCCCATCGCAATGTACACGGTTTGCGGGAATCGTTCCCGAAGCAGCTCGAACGGGAAGGCCGGAGCGTCCTGCCGCGGTATGATCGAAGGACCGGCGAAAATAAAACTGTCGTCCAGCTTTTCCGCCTGCGGCTGAAAATAACGGCTGGTATACACCAGCTTTAACCGGCCCGCGTGTGCCGGAATCTCTTCTATGGCCGGAATACTCACATGATACTGCTGCGCTAACTCACGCGTTATTTTCATCGTGGCCTCATACAGTTCCTTTGGATCCGTCTCTTCCTCACTCTGACCTTGGTCAGTCCCCAAAGGCTCCACGAAAGCAAAGGAGGCAATCGAACACACCGCCGGGATTCCCAGCTTCTCTGCAAGAAGAGTTCCTCCCCAGCCCATCAGGGAATCAAAGATTAGATAATCAAACTTTTGATTTTCAATCACTCGGAGCACTTCGGGGATCATCCGCCGGATGATGCCGCCTGCCATCATATAAATGAACTCATAAGGATGCTTGTACTCCAGCGGTTTTAACACCGGATCATGAGAGAAAGCATCTTTCGGAAAGGGATACGTTAGTAACCGGGCTCCGGTTTGTTCAATTCGGGAACGGTACTCCTCCGTGCACACATACACAACTTCCTCGCCATTGTTAATCAACTGAGTGACTAATCCTAACGACGGATTTACATGGCCTTCAGCCGGAGTAATAACAACTAATGCACGTGCTATCTTGCCCACCTCCGAAATTTATATATTCCCTCCGCTCTTCTTGATGGTTTTGTTACGACGGAACCGTCGTCCGTTACATGGGAAGCTTGTTCTTCGCATGACTCACCGCATGATGTTCAGGATGAATGAGTTCCATAATTCGCACGGACGCCAAGAAACTTAACATGACAAAGACTAATTGAAGCGTTAATACGATGAGAATCCCATTAGATACGCCCCACTGTAAAGTTTCGGCCAAAGCGATTAAAGCTCCGCTGACTCCAATGCTCACTCCTATACAAAACGAATCCATGAATTGAAGAGCCGCAGACACTTCTCCCTCTTTCCCGGGCTCGGCATGCTGTAAAGCAATGGTGCCGGTTGTGGGGTTGGCTAAGCCGACACCGAATCCCGTAATCATCTGCGAGAGCAGGATGAGCTTAATTCCTCCGCCCGGCAAAATTAGGGCCAGGATCACAAGTACAGTTCCGGATATCATAATCCCGATTCCCAGCATGACTCTCTGCTTTCGGCCGCGGCCCCGGTCTCGTGCATCAAGCTTGGACTGCAGCCACGCCGCGGCGGACCAGCTCAAAGAACCAGCGGCTACGAGAAGCCCCGCAAACTGTGCCGAGACCCCCTTCACTTCGGTCAGTGCCAAGATCACAAAGCTCTCCGTTGCAAAATAACAGGCGACATATAGCCCTCTGGAAACCAGAGTTGCGGGCAGCCCTTTTTTCACTGAAAAAGTACCTGGGGGCAGCAGCTTGCGCAATAGCGGAATCATGATGAATAACCCGACCAAAGTTAGCACAATTCCTTCCCAGTCGGTTATCATACCGAGACCGGTGAGCATCAGCCCCGTTCCGACGGCAAGCAGAACCGCATGGATGACCTTCGAGCCGGATGTTTGGGCCGGACCCGTGTGGGCTTTACCGGACAAACCCTGCCGATGCTGCAGAGCACGGAAAGAGCGGAACGTTAGACTTAATGCCAACACAATCAGGGGTAAAACGATCCAGAAAACAAAACGCCAAGAGATATAGGAAGCAATAAGCCCTGCCACGTAAGGCCCGATTAAGGAAGGCAGGATAAATGCCATCGAGAAGGCCGCCAAGATCCGAGTACGAAGAGCATCCGGATAATGCAGCGTTACACTGGCATAAATACAAGTGCTCAGAGCTCCCGCCCCAAAACCTTGAAGAGCTCTTCCGGCAATCAAGATGTGCATATTCAAAGAAACGGCCGCAACCACGGTACCCAGCACAAAAATTCCGCAAGACACAAGCAGGGATGTAAATACGCCGCGCTTGTCAACCTGCTGTCCCATGACCAAGGTACCCACAAGCTGAGACAACAAAAATGAGCTGAAGATCCAACCGTACAAATGAATGCCTTGTAAGCTTTGTGCCAATTTCGGGGCAATGGTCGTAATAGCCAGTCCCTCGAAAGCTGTGGTTGTCAGAACCAGCATAATACCAATCGTCAACGCCCTGTACGAAGTGTCGAAAATCCCGGTCTGCTTAGTATTCGTTGTCTTTCTCACCTCCATAAAAGAATTTGCTTTAATGGAAATATCCACCACATATGGCATTTCGAATATACAATAATCACCTTACTTTGTAAAGAAAAAACTTTATTAAGTAGCGGCGAAAGGAAGATGAATGACTATTTCACTTGTATCTCGTATCGGACAATTCCTTTGCCGTTCTAATTAGAGGTAAAGCCGACATTTTAACGAAAAAATACGCTAAGCCTTCGGACGTGACCGACTTAGCGTTTTTCTTACTATCAGACCCGATATTCCGCCGGTAACCCGAACCGGCGGTCATTCAACTTCCTGTTGGTCCCTACCCCGCACTGCACGTGCTTGCAGCAGTTTCTACGACTTTCGTTTAGAACGTGGAAAATTGGCCGTTCACGAACCGATAAATAAATGGCTCATGAAAATTCGTCCAGTTGGTGACTTCCATGAGCAGATTCATTAGTTTGATTCGCGGCAGCAGCTCGTAGAGTTTTGCCGTCCAATCGTCAATCGCGACGAACGAACAGCGGCTCCGAATTGAGCAGCGCAGCTTAATCCGGATGCGCTCCGGATTGATCCGCTTTGGCTGCGGCCTCCCCTAATTTCATACCGAGGCTCGCAAAGGCGGCAATCAAAATAATCGCGGCGGACAGGCTGTAGACGGGAACAAGCGTAATCGACTTCATAAGCGGCCCCGCCAGAGCGGCCCCCGCCAGCGTCCCGGCCATGAATAGCGGTGTAACAGCACCGTTCACACGCCCGATGTAGGCTTCCTCAACCAGTTTCATCATAATCGCTCCGAGCACGATTTGCATGAACGCCGTCATGACGCCGACCATGAAGCGCATAGCAGCCGTTAGATACACCCAGACGGACAGAGCCTCGACGATGATAGAGAACGACAGGAAAGCGATGCCCGCGAAGATGACGACACGAGGATTTATCTTCGGACCGAGAATCGCTGCCGCCGCGCCCCCAACCAGCATTCCGGCGCCGGACAGTGCATAGAACCATTGGACGCTTTCCTTGTCGAGCTGAAGACGTTCGGTCACGATATAGATGTCCAACGGCTGGATCAAGCCAGACCCAAGCCCGATACAGGCAAACGTAAGCGCAATAACAATTAAATTCCGATGACTGCGGATATAGCGGAACCCCTCCTTCACATCCTCGAGAATCGGCACGGCACCCCGTTCGGGCGAGCGCGGCGAGGGAGGCAGGGAGAACTGGACGGCTGCCGCCGTAAGGAACAACCCGATCATCACGGCCAGTGAATAGCTCAGGCCGAGCGACGAATAGATGAGCGTCCCTACGACCGGTCCTACAATAATGAACAAGGACATGATTCCCTGAGAAATACCGATCGCCGGCGCCAGCAGCTCCTCGGGCACATGCCTCTTGAACATCACGGCCGAGGAAGGCTGCGAGAACTGGCTGACGATGGCCGACACGACCGTCGCGGCGAATACGGCCTCCCAAGAACCCGCAAGCACGAACAATAGAATGGTTCCGATCGACAGCGCGCTGAGCAGATCGCCGGCGATCATTGTCCGCTTCGGATTCCACCGGTCGGCGAAGGCTCCGCCGATGAAAGAGAACAGAAATATCGGCGCGTATTCCATTACGTTCAGAAGGGAAACGGCGACGGGATCACTGTCGGTCTGCTCCAATACATAGAACAGCAGCGAGATATTTCGGATCCAGATTGCCAATTGCTGCAGAAGGTCAGCGAACGCTACGATTCGGAATACCCGGTTGGCGAGCAAGGCTTTCATAACATATCCCCTTAAGGACGATACTAAACCGACCGTCCGGTCTAATTAGTGAACAAAAAAAATTAGTGATTCTCTATTCCTTGCAGCAGGACGTCGATCGCAGTCCGATATAAGCTGACAATCCTATCCGTGTCGTATTGGAAATACGAAACACTCAAGCCTCCAAATAGCCCGAATAAGATATAAGTTAGATCTTCAAGCGGTATCGGTCGAAACTCTCCGCTTTGCATTCCTTCCTCCAACAGCTGTTGGAAGATCGGGAAGTGCATTCGCGTCAGCACCAGCAGTTTGTCCCTAATCTCTTGATCCCCGTTTTCGCTTACCGAAAACTCTTCTGCGGCCCGCAGTAGCGGATTCCGAAAATCTTCGGCGTAATGCTCGGCAAGCCGGTACAACTTCTCGCGTGCCGTACCGAGCGGCTTTTCCTTGTCGCGCCACTTGCCGATCCATTCGAGCATGGACAGCTCAAGGATGTACAAAAAAAGCACTTCTTTATTCTTAAAGTGATGGTAAATGCTCCCTTTGCTCGATCCCGATAACTGACGTATCTCGTCCATCGTGGTCGCCGCATAGCCTTTCAGCTCAAACAGCTCCTTCGCCTTGGCCGCAATGTTGCGCTTTGTCTGTTCGCCATGGTCCGTAGATTTGTTCATATCGTCACTCCTTTCCCAGACCGACCGTCCGGTCTAATCAGAATATAAAGAATTCCTTTTCGCTTGTCAAGACTAGTCGCTTACATTCGTGTCATCCGGCCATAAACGGTTCAACTAACTTGCCATGTATAAACAAAAAAAGTCGCTGTCCGGCGACTTCTTAACAATTGCATTTTCTTATCCTCCCACATGCGTCCGTGGAGCGTTTTTATGGCCAAGGCTCGCCGTCTTCAGGGGCTTTCCGCACCGCGTGAAGCTCCCAGCGTGCGATGCTCGGCGTCACATGGCGGTGGTCAACCACTATTCTACAAAGCTTCCCCGTCTCTCCCGCTTGTTTTATACCCGCTTTTTATAAACCCTCATCGCAAAGATATAAGCCACAAGCAAAATTCCCACACACCACGCAAGAGCGACCCATATGTCATTACCCACCGGCTGATTTGACAGCAGGGCACGGATGGCTTCCACGATTGCGGTCACCGGCTGGTTCTCGGCAAAGACGCGAACGGCGGCCGGCATCGACTCGGTCGGCACAAACGCCGAGCTGATAAACGGGAGGAAAATAATCGGGTAGGAAAATGCGCTTGCGCCATCCACTGATTTGGCGGACAGTCCCGCAATAGCCGCTACCCAAGTTAACGCCAAGGTGAACAGCAGGAGTATGCCGGCTACGACCAGCCACGGCAGAATCCCCGCGGACGAACGAAAGCCCATAATCAACGCTACGAGAATGATGACGACAACCGATATGGAGTTGGATACCAGCGAGGTCAGCACATGCCCCCACAGTAAGGTGGAACGTGAAATCGGCATAGAGTGAAACCGCTCGAATATGCCCCGCTGCACATCGGTGAACAGGCGGAAAGACGTGTAAGACACACCGCTGGCAATCGCAATCAGCAGGATACCGGGCAGCAAATAATTGACATAGTTATCCGTACCCGATTGAATTGCGCCACCGAACACGTAGACAAACAGCAGCATCATCGCGATCGGCATGATGGTGACCGTGACGATGGTGTCCATACTGCGGGAAATATGGCGCATGGAACGCCCCAGCATAACGCCAAGATCGCTATAATAATGTTTCTTTACCGCCTCCATTATTTTCTCTCCTTTTTGCCGACGATCGCGAGGAAGATTTCCTCTAATGTCGGTTGTTTTTCAACATACTCCGCCTTTGCGGATGGGAAAAGCTTTTTCAGCTCTCCGAGCGTACCGTTGGCAATAATCTTTCCCTCGTGCAAAATGGCTATCCGGTCGGCAAGCTGCTCGGCTTCCTCCAGATACTGCGTGGTCAGGAGTATCGTCGTGCCGCCGTCGGCCAGCTCCTTGACGATCTTCCACACCTCGATGCGTGATTCGGGGTCAAGTCCGGTAGTCGGCTCGTCGAGGAAAATGATCTGCGGACTTCCCACAAGGCTCAAAGCAATGTCCAGCCTGCGGCGCATACCGCCCGAATAAGTAGACGCCTTGCGGTCGGCGGCGTCCGTCAGGCCGAAGCGTTTAAGCATGTTATCCGCCACCTGACGCGGATTTTCAAGGTATCGCAGCTTGGCAATCATGATCAGGTTTTCCCGTCCGGTCAATATTTCGTCCACGGCGGCGAATTGCCCGGTCAGGCCGATCGCCTGACGCACATGATCGGGCCTGAGTACCGCATCGAACCCGTTTACGGCAGCGGTTCCGCCGTCCGGTTTTAGCAGTGTGGCGAGGATTTTGACGATCGTTGTCTTGCCCGCTCCGTTGGAGCCGAGCAGGGCGAAAATACTGCCCTTTTCCACCTCAAAATCCACGCCCTTCAGCACCTCGTGCTGCTTGTAGGATTTCTGCAGTCCTTTTACTTGAATAGCCTTGGTTTGCACGGTTAGCATCGGATTCCCTCCCTTAAATGACGGTAACTTTCGACAAATCGGCTTCCATGCCTTTAAGAGCGGCATAAGTCAGTTTATCCATCGCTGCGCCGTCAAAGCAGATAGTTTTGATCATACGATAGTACTTTTTGGTGAAGGTAAACCCGGGCTGGAAAGAAACATTTTTAAAGACGGCTCCCTTGAACGAAGCTTGCGTTAATGCCGTTTTTTCAAACTTAACGCCGATAAACGTCTGTCCGTCCAGACACTGCCCGCTCAGATCGGAGTAATTAAAATCTGCTCCGTCAAATATACAGCCTTCAAAAACCGTTTTTCTGAGATCGGTCATCGACAGTGTAACGTCGGTCAGTCTCACTCCTGTGAATCTGGCTCCCTCAAGGCCCGACTTGCTGAAATTGGTTCGTACAAGGATCGTTTTATTGAAGCTTGCGTTTCTCAGGTCAAGCGCGGCCAGGCTGCAGTCCGTCAAATTAGCACCGTCAAAATTGGCTTCCCGTACGTCGCTGCTCTTAAACGAACTTCCGGTCAAATCCGCGCCTGAAAAGTCGGAACCCCGCAGCTCGCTGCCATTAAACTGCCCTTTATGAGCCCTAACGCCAGCAAAGTCGCTCTGTGCCAGGTTGCTTGCGCTAAAGTTAGTCACGACTTGCCGTTCCAGCGAACGGGAGAGGTTGGCGACCTCCAAAATCGTCTCCTCGATGTCGCCGATGCTTTCAAGCGTCATCTTAAACGCCGTTTCATCGTCCTTGCCCTCGGCTCTGAGTTCACTATACCGTTCCTGCAAATCGGAGTGCAGGTCGGACTTTAATTCGGTGACGCTTTTTACCCCGTTATACGGCGTGAAAACACTGTTCAAATAATCCGTCAGTTTCTGATTCATCCCATCAATCTCCTTATAATAAGTTTTCCAGCACGCGCTTCGCATACTCCCAATTGCTTTTGTTGCGGGCGTATGTATCCCTGCCCTTTGCGGTAATCCTGAAATACTTGCGCCGTCCGCCCTGCGATTCATCGCCCCAATACCACTCAATGTCGCCGTCCGCTTCAAGCCGCCGGAAGCTGGAGTACATCGTTGCTTCCTTTAATTCATACTCGCCGCCCGAACGCTCGGCAATCAGCTTGACGATCTCGTAACCGTAATGATCAGCTTCGGACAAAAGCCGTAAAATCATCGTATCCGTATGTCCGCGAAGCAGGTCGGATGTGATTTTGTTCTCGCTCATGTAATCACCTCCACACTTTGTATGATAAGACATATTACTATGACTGTCAAGGTAGTATTCTAAACAAAATACTTTGCCATGAACAATTCGTTGGTGCACAGCAAAAAACCGCGCGGAGCGCGGCATTCTTGGGCATTATTTGCTTGAACTTACGGCACTAATACGAGCTATATCTTTAAAAGTAAGCTGGGTATCAACAACTGCCGCAATCTTTTTTAGATAGTATCGGCGTTTTCATCGTCACTTACTCTCTCCATCCAATCGACCGCCTTGCCGTTCAAACGTTCTTGAATGGCAATATGAGTCATCGCTGTGGTTGGAGAAGCTCCGTGCCAATGTTTCTCGCCTGGCGGGAACCAGACTACGTCACCCGGATGAATTTCCTCAATCGGACCTCCCCAGCGCTGAACCCGTCCGCTGCCCGCGGTTACGATCAGAGTTTGGCCCAGCGGATGGGTATGCCATACCGTCCTTGCTCCCGGTTCGAACGTCACGCTCGCTCCGGCAGCGCGTGCAGGGTCCGGGGCCTCAAACAGGGGATCAATACGAACCGTTCCGGTAAAATATTCAGACGGCCCTTGGCCGGAAGGCTGTGAGCCGATTCGTTTGATTTCCATTCTTCCTATACCTCCATTGAGTTTCGGTTTCTATAAGTTTACAGCTTTCATTTGCTGAAATAATACGTACCTGCAATTGGGTTACCAATCGATTCGTTTTCCGTCTCTGAAAAATTCCCCGTTAGGCCCATCAGGACCAATCGTCGCTAACCAAAGGATGGACTCGGCCGCCTCCTTAGGGGTTCTTGGTGCGGAGGGTCCGCCCATTTCTGTACTTACCCATCCCGGATCGACCGTATTGATTTTGATATCCCCTTTGATTTCCGCCGCTGCCAGCCGTGTCAATCCGTTAAGGGCGAGTTTGGACAACTTGTAAGCGCCTGAGCCCGGATAGGACATTTCGCTTAGCGTCCCGTATTCGGACGAGATATTAATAATTCTTCCATACCCTTGTCTTGTCATAAGGGGAATAAAATAACGGATCACATCGTAAACGCCAAAGAAGTTAGTGGCCATCGTTTGCTTTAGAATGGCAGGGTCCATGGAAAATAGCTGTTCATGTTCGTCCAAATAAACGCCGGCGTTATTAATCAGGACATCTAATCTTCCATAGTGCTCATCTACCGTCGCCGCTGTTTGACGAATGCTTTCTTCCCGGTCTACATCCATCAGCAAAAATGAAACGTCGAGTGCTGACTCCTTTAGTTTTTGCACGGCTTCATAACCCTTTTGAGGATCACGACCAGCCAAAATGACTTTAAATCCATTCAACGCCAACTGTTTGACCAGCTCGTATCCAATCCCCCGGTTTCCGCCGGTAACAAGGGCAACTTTTGTATGCATAAGCGTTACATCCTCCATTTCTTCACTGCTTGCCGATATTGGATGCAGAGTTCGTTCTGCATAAAGAGGCACACCCGTTTGTCGGCACGCCTCCTCTGTGCGGAAACCCGGTTATTCATTCATCATCGTACTGATATCGATCACAAAACGATACCGGACATCCGAAGCCAGCACGCGCTCCCAGGCTTGATCGATCTGGCTGGCGGAAATCACTTCGATCTCAGGCGTGATATTATGTTCGGCGCAAAAATCCAGCATCTCCTGCGTTTCGCGAATCCCGCCGATGGAGGAACCGGCAAACGAGCGGCGCTGGGGGATCAGGGAGAAAACGTGAACCGGCAGCGGCTCCGACGGCGCACCGACGTTGACCAAAGTACCATCCACCGCGAGCAGCGAAAGGTAGGCGTTGATATCGATCTTCGCGCTCACCGTATTTACGATAAGGTCGAACGTACCGGCCAGTGTCTTGAACGTTTCCGGATCGCTTGTGGCATAATAATGATCCGCACCTAGCTGCAAGCCGTCATCTTTCTTCTTCAAGGTTTGGGATAAAACCGTAACCTCCGCCCCCATCGCGTGAGCGAGCTTAACGGCCATATGTCCGAGCCCGCCAAGCCCCACAACGGCGATCTTCTTGCCGGGACCGGCTCCCCAATGACGCAGCGGCGAATACGTGGTAATCCCGGCGCACAAGAGAGGAGCGGCGGCGTCAAGCTGCAAGCTCTCAGGAATTTTAACTACAAAGTCTTCCGTTACGACGATTTGTGTGGAATAGCCGCCTTGCGTATACTGCCCGTACCGGTCGACAGCCCCGTAAGTACCGGTCATTCCGTTAAGGCAGTACTGTTCTTCACCCTTATGGCAGTTCGTGCATTTCCCGCAGGAGTCAACCATGCAGCCTACCCCTACCCGGTCGCCGGCGGCATACTTGGTGACTTCCGAACCGACCCCGGTAACGATTCCGGCAATCTCGTGTCCGGGAACGATAGGATATTGGACAGGTCCCCACTCGCCGCGAGCGGTGTGGATGTCCGAGTGGCAAATACCGGCGTATTTTATCTCAATGAGAACATCGTGCGGCTGCAGATCTCTGCGTTCGATTGCGGTAAGTTTGAACGGACCCTCCGGATTAAACACGGCACGTGCATGAGTCGTAATCATATATATCCTCCAATGAATGATAGATTTTGTGGGGCGTGTAATTGCTTAAGCGTCCTCCTAAGCAAGCGAGACAGAATGCGGACGTTAGACGCTCCGTCACACTTCCTCTCCTCGATTCGGTAAACCTGTATGGATTAATTAATGCCGTTAACAAAAAAAACCGAAGTTGATAAACGAATTGCATTGTTTAATCAACTTATGTCTATTATTATATAATGAAGCAAATCATAATCAATGGTTAAAAAGCCGCATATTGTTGATATATCAACACAGCAGCCGGAATTGTTCATTATCTTGGAAAGAATGGAGTTATCGTTCTATGACTAAAGTGGATCGCAGAATTCTCAAAACACAAGAAGCATTAAAAAAAGCCGTCATCGAGTTAATGACAGAAAAAAACTTCGATGACATCACCATTCAGGATATTGCCGACCGGGCAAACATTAACCGGGGAACCCTCTACCTTCATTATCAGGACAAATATGATTTGTTGGATAAACTCATAGAGACTCACTTAAATGAATTAGGTGAGATGGATAAATGGGCATGCGAGATGGATTGGAGCGAAGCTCTTGTTCCTTATTTTGAATATTTCGAGAAAAATTTTTTGTTTTTTTCAACCATGTTAGCGAGCAAAGACGCTAAAGGGGCCCCCTCGTCTTTCAGGACCCGGCTTCTAGCTTCTTTTGTGGAAGGATTCAGGGGTGAGATTGACAGAGAAAGCGGCAGAAATACGGAGATAAGCGAAGATATTATGCTGCAGTATGCCGGGACCGCTTATGTAGGTGTGATTGAATGGTGGATAAGAAACAGGATGCCTTATCCGCCGCATGTCGTGGCCAAACAAGTCGGGGCCTTGTTAGAGAGAAGTCTGTAAAATTTTTTTGATTAACAAAAGCGCCCTGCCTGGCAGATTGATCCGAACTTACTGTAATATATCCGTACACAGCGGATTACCGTAGATCGCAGAACTGTGGAGAACGACTGTACCTGAAGCTAATCGCCGCCCCCTGACCCAGGCCGGCCAACGCTTTTTGTCGTTGCGGATTAGGAGCTTTCGTCAGGCAAGCAGGCCGGGTTGGCGGCTTATTTTCTAAAATGATGCCTTCCGTCCATTCGCCTCTGTTCTTACTGAGTTATTGGGGATTTAATAAGGCAACAATATCTGCAGGATGCTCGAACTTATATGTAGCCGGAATAGCATCCGGCTGCTTGCATCCCCACAGAGCTAATCCAAAGTCAACTCCGGCGTCCCTGGCGCATTCATAATCATAAACGGTGTCGCCGATATAAATGGAGTCTTCGGCCTTTGCGCCTGAAATCTCCAGAAATTTTAACAAAGGTTCCGGATTGGGCTTATGCCGCTTCGTATCATCTGCACATACGACATAGGGGAGATCGTGAACGAGGCCGAACGGAACGAAGTCATCCAGAAACTCTTGCTTGGTTTTGGACGTCACAACCCCCGTTAGAACCGAGCGCTCCCTCAGTTCAGCAAGCAGCGGCTGAATCCCCTCATAGACATGAATAGTATGCTGGTATTCCCTCATAAAATCGTTCCAGCACTTATTCGCATATTCCAGATCGTCAATACCGAGTTGACGCAGGGACACAGTTCCGGGAATTCCCAGCACAAAGGCGAGATCTTGCCGGCTTATCTCCCGGTCATAGTTTTTTTTCAGCAGCTTCTGCAAAGATCCCAACACCGCTTGCTCTGTATCGATCAATGTGCCGTCAATATCAAAAATTAGGGTCGTATGCATGACTTCCATCCTCCTTCAGCATCCTTGGAGATGAGCTCCCCTTTCAATGCTAAAGTATGAAAACCATTTCAAGTCAACAGCTATATGGATTGACGTACAAGGATATGATAAGGAATCTCTATCTTCGCTTTCGATTTCTCAATCGCAAGATAAAAAGCTTGTTCCCCGACCTTCACCAATTGATGATTCACCGTAGACAGCTGTAATCCGATTCCAATGGGCTGATTCTCTTGGCCGATGATTGCCAGGTCGTCCGGTACAGCCAATTCTATACTCCTTGCATACTGATAAATACCCGCCGCTACCTCATCGCCGTTCGCATAAACGGCAGTAGGTCTACGATCCGAATGAAGCAGGCATTGTGCCGCTCTTACCCCGTCGTCAATGCCGTAACAATCCCTGATATGGTACTCCGGCAGGAAATCGCCAAATACTTGCCGATATGCTTTTAACGTCAATTGAGTACTATTGCTCTCTTCTCCTCTTGCTGTCGTAAAGGCGACTCGTGAATGTCCTTTATTCTTTAGCAATTGAAACGTCTCCACGTAAGATCCATATCGATCTATATAAGCACAGCCGATTTCGGGGTGATCCGTAAACTCACATGCTATGATCGTCCCGTACTTCGTGTACGGTATAATGGCATCCCAAGCGTTCGAACGGGAGGCGATAATGATGCTATCCAGTTGTTTTTTCTTCAACATGTTCAGGCAGTCCAGTTCTTTAACCGCATCATATTTAGTAGGCAGAACCGTTACGGTATAATCCCGCTCAACCGATCCATTAAGCACGCCGTGAAGCAGTTGATCAAAAGCCTGATTGTTGTTGTACGGCATGATCACGCCTATACTTCTTGTTTCCCTGCGGATTAAATCGACAGCTGAGCGGTTTGGCGTATAGTCCAATTCTTCAATGACACGCTGTACGGCTGCCCGCTTCGATTCCGATACATAAGGATTGTGATTCAACACACGTGATACGGTCGATACGGATACTCCTGCACGCTTAGCAATATCGTGAATATTTGCCATCGTCATCTTCTCCAATACTTCATGCTTGTATTCTAGTCTTATACCAAATCAACAAGTGAAACATCAATAAGCCTTTCGCACCCTATCGAACGGCCTTAATTCCTTGCTCGTCGCAATTGTTGGCTGCTGGAAGTTACTTGTGCATGCCTCATTCAAGCTTTTTGAGAAAACATCTCATGAGCCGGTCTTCAACACATTTCTAGCCAATTCGATAAAGGCTTTAAATGAGGGGGAAACCCATTTCTCCTGATGCCATAACATTTGAGTAGCAAATCGTATTTCAGACAAATCCCATGGCAAAACGGTCAGCTCCCCCCGCTCCACTTCTCCCTTGATCACCATTTCAGGCAGCAGGGCAATGCCGAGCCCCGTCATTGCGCATTGTTTAATGGCTTCCGCACTGTTAAACTCCAGCTCGGTCAAGCTGTCGGCCCCTTTTTTCAACAAGGTGCGATAGAAATACGCGCGGTATGAGCAGCCCTTCTCGCTTAACAGAACATGCTCTCCGTGAAAATCGTCTATGCTTAATGCTGATCGCGAAGCTAAAGGATGATCGGGGGAAACTACCATAAGGAAGGGTTCTTCCAGCAAAGGCTCCGTATGCAGATCCACAGATACGGAAGGTTCATCCAGCATAAAAACCACATCCGCATTTCCGTCCCGCAGGCTTTGTTTCAAATTGTCACTGGAGAAGGGCCGGAATAACAGACGAACATGCGGATAACGTTCGCGAAAAAGCCGGAGCAGCGCGGGCAGCCGATACGTACAGAGCACTTCGTCCGCGCCGATGATAACGGTACCGGTCAACTCCCCGCTCTGACTTGAGACATGCCGGGCCTCTTCCACATCATTTAAAATTTTGCCGGCATACGGTAAAAACTGGAAGCCTGCGTCGGTTAACACAACGGTTTTGCCCAGGCGGTCCAGCAGCTTAACTCCGAGTTCCTCCTCTAAAGCTTTGATCTGCATCGTTACCGTAGACGGAACATAGTTCAGTGATTCGGCAGTGCGGCTAAAACTCCGGGTGGACGCAAGCGTCCAAAAGGTTTTCAGCTGGCGGATTTCCATAGGAAAGGCACCTCTTCATTCAAAATAAATGAACATTACAATCAAAAACGTTTCGTTGATTTGATACTAATCCTATCGTAGAGTAAAAATCAAGCTTCACCCCAAAACTTGTAGACGAGGAGAATCGGATCATGAAAGACTACGAAATTTATCCGCTCGGAGACGTCGAGCTGCAATCGGGCCGCACGCTGCCCCAAGCCTTTCTTGCCTATAAAACCTACGGAACCTTAAATACCGCCAAAAGCAATGCGATTGTCTATCCGACCTGGTTTGCGGGCCTGCATAACGATAACGAGTGGTTAATCGGACCAGGCAAAGCGCTTGATCCCGACCACTATTTTATTATTGTGCCTAATATGCTGGGGAACGGCCTTTCCTCCTCTCCGAGCAATACACCGGCTCCTTGTGACAGGGCGAATTTCCCTCTCGTCACCATTTACGATAACGTCCGGCTGCAGCACCGGCTTGTGACTGAGAAATTCGGCATTACGAAGCTTGCTTTAGTCGTAGGCTGGTCGCTCGGGGCGCTGCAAACTTTTCAATGGGGCGCAAGCTATCCGGAGATGGTGGAACGAATTGCGCCGTTCGGCGGAACGGCAAAGACCAGACCGCATGCTCAAGCGGTTTTTGAGTCGCTGATCGCCGCCTTGCAAGCCGACTCCGTTTGGGAGGACGGATTTTATACCCGTCAGCCCGCCGCAGGACTTGCCGCAATGGGACGAGCTTACGCTCCTTGGGGATTCTCTCAGGCCTATTATTCGGAGCAGCTTTATCAAGCGGAGGGATACCCCACGTTGAAGTCTTACCTGGAGAACTACTGGGATAAAGTGTTCTTTTCTTTCGATGCGAACGACTTGGTTGCCATGCTCCGCACAGGAATACACGGGGATATTAGCGCCACTCCTGCAGACAACGGAAATTTTAAACAAGCATTGAGCCGAATCACCGCCCGTGCCCTTGTTATGCCTGGTTCGACCGATCTCTTCTTTCCTCCCGGGGACAACTCCTGGGAAGTAAAGCATATGCCGAACGCGGTTTTCCTCCCTGTCGAATCCAAGTGGGGCCACTGTTTCGGGATCGGAGCCAATGAACCGGATTCGTTCGTAATCGACAACCATTTGAAACAATTTTTACAGTGAATGATGACTTTAGATGAAAAAAACCGTTCCCTTATCAGGGAACGGTTCGTTATTAGGAACCTGCTGCAGCGCGACCAGGAAATCATTAAACTGCTTTCGGCGTGGTCGTCTGCGTCATTAAACTAACGCCTGCCTTACACGAATTCGATATATCCTTCCGTTCCGTGCACGCGAATTCTTTGCCCGTCTTTTATGAGCTTGGTCGCATTCTCCACTCCGACAACGGCCGGCAGGCCATATTCCCGCGCGATAACCGCTCCATGAGTCATCAATCCGCCAACTTCGGTGACCAGGCCCTTAATGGCTACGAACAATGGTGTCCAGCTGGGATCGGTAAAGGCGGTGACTAAGATATCGCCGTCTTCCAGGTCAGCCTCTTCCATGTTTAAGATGACACGTGCCCTCCCCTCTATAACACCCGAAGAAACAGGCAGACCCGCCATCGCTTCGGCCGGGAGATTTTCCCGCTTGTACTTGCCTGCGATGATTTCACCATCCGATGTGATAACACGCGGCGGAGTTAGTTTTTCATATAACTTGTACTCGTCTTTCCGTTTGCTGATGATCGTGTAATCCAGTTGATTCGTGCATACGGCTTCGTGAAGCTCTTGAAAAGTGAGATAGTATATATCTTCTTTATCCTGAATAACACCCGCTTGTACGAGTTGTTCGGCTTCTTTCAATAAAGCCTGCTTGTAAACGAAATAGCGGCTAACCATGCCGTATTTGGGATATTCCCGATAACCGATGAAATTCCGGATAAGGTCGATCTTTCGTTTGGTTTCTTTGGCTTTTTGTTCCCCTTCCGGCAATCGCATCAATCGTTCTAATAGTTCTTTTTCTTTGGTCAAAGCCTCCTGCTGCCCCTGCTCAAATTTCCGGCCGCTTTCATTAGGTTCAAAGCTTTTGATGTTACCCAGGATCAACGGGACGAGCGTAATGGGTTTTTCGCTCCAACGAGTTCGGGTGATATCGATTTCTCCGGCACAGCGCATGCCGTATTTGCTGAGATAAGTAGAGATCGCGTCCCGGGTTTCTTTCCCGCCTTCGAACTTAACCAGTTCATCCAAAAAGTTGTCGTCTTTGACATGCTGCAAGTAATCGATGACTTCCGGATAAGGACGGATCACATCTGCGACATCGAGTAGCGCCAACCCCATTTCCGAAGTAATATTATTGGGCACAGATTGAGAAAGCGTGTCTGCCGCGTTTTTTTCACCCAGCCACTCTTTCATTTTTTCATTGACCCATGATGAAGCATTCATGGCAGCCATAAACACCGCAGAACTTTCCGGGTCGAATAAGATCTTTTTTAATTGCTGCATATCTTCCAGGATAAAATCAAACAAATCCGCTCCAGCCTTCGCTTGGATGTTTTGTTTCAACTCTTCTATCGATGCTTGACTACGCTTAATCAAATCGGAAACGATTGTCGGATCGTTGTCGAATTGCGGCTGAGCACCGGCAGGCGGCATACCTTTCTTGCTTGTACCGGGACTCGATTCTTTTGTATCATTTGGTAATAGTTTGATGAAATCCCGATCTACTAGGGTCATAAGTGCGTCTTTTAAAAGCGGATCGTGGTGTCCCATGCCGGTTAATAAATTTTCTCTGCTATCAGATGAAGCCAGCATGGATGTAACATCAACAAATAACCTTCCACCGGCTTTACGCATGGGTGCAGAAGTCGTCAGCAGAAAAAAAGACAATCCGAGCGGTTTTATGGGGTCCGTCATCATTTGTTGATGACCAACCGAGATATAGACGTGATTCTCTTCATCGCTCGCTTCAGGGAGGGGATATAAAGTTGTGATTGGACGACTCTGTACAATATAAAAGGTGTCATCGGCCAAACACCATTCGATATCTTGCGGGCAGCCAAAATAAGCTTCGATCTGTCTTCCTATGCGCGCCAGTCGGACAATTTGTTGTTCGGTAAGGGTTTGAGTCTTTTGCTGATGGGGATCGATCTGCCGGGTCTCTGTTCCGCCTTCTTTCAGTCCATAGACAGCCAATTGTTTGGCTGCTATTCTTTTATCGACGATTTGATCTTCCTGCACTTTATAACAATCGGGTGATACCAAGCCGGAGACCAGAGCTTCCCCAAGTCCGAAACTGGCATCGATCGATAGCAGCTTCCGGTTGGAAGTGACAGGATCAGCGGTAAATAAAATTCCGGAAGCCTGCGGGAAAACCATCCTTTGAACGATAACGGATAAATAAACCTCCCGGTGATCGAATCCGTTCTGCATACGGTAAATGACCGCGCGATCCGTAAACAGGGAAGCCCAACATTTGCCGATATGCCGCAAGATGGCTTCTCTGCCGATGATGTTTAAATAAGTGTCCTGCTGACCGGCAAAAGAGGCATGCGGCAAATCTTCGGCAGTCGCGCTGGAACGTACGGCATAAGCGTGTTCTTCACCAAAACGGCTCAGATATTGAGCGACTGCTTCCGCAACATCGGAAGGAATTTCCGTTTCCTCAATGAGCTGCCGAATCTTTCTGCTGATTTCACCGATCTGATCTCGGTCTTCTACTTTTAGCAGGGCTAGTTCGTCCAACAAAGCATGATACGTGTCGTTTTGTCCGATGGCTTTTTCATACCCCACTGTTGTAACGCAAAATCCTTCCGGTACTTGAATTCCTTCAATTTTTGATAATTCCCCTAAATTCAGTCCTTTTCCGCCGACAAGCATAAGCTGCGTTTTTTCCATTTCCTGAAAACCGAGAACCAAAGAACTCATTCGATATCTCCCCTAACCGTTAAATTGAGAAAAACATTTGACAAGAGTTCACCGGTACGGTATACTTAAAGTATAAGATGTAACACATATGCCTATATAAAATTAAAAAGTCGTGATCTGATTATATCATCGCGCCTATTTATATGCAAGATTAAAGAACCTGATAATTTTATCAGGTTCTTTTTTGATTTTCCCGCTGACAACAATGTGAAAAGGACAGACCCGTTAAAGTGGGCTGTCCCTCTTCAGATGTGGTTGATTTAACTCCGCTGCAAGCCGTTGGCCTGTACAAGGCCGTTCACGATTACTTCCATTCCCCAATAGAACCGTTCCTTGGAAACGGTGTCCCCGGAGAACAATTCCTCCTTCAGACTGTTAATGAGCGGAAAACGGACCGGGTCCGAAGCCTGGTAGGAATGCCGGATGGCCGCCATATGCTCTTCGCCGTGCTTGGACCTTGCCGCCTGCTCGAAGGCGACGGAGGAAACGTACAGCAATAACAGATCCATTCCCCATGCCGCGGATACGGACGTGATCCCGCCTTTGTGCAGGACGGCAAGCAAGTGTTCGTTCAGCCGGAAGGCATGAGTCCCGATCGGAATCGCCTGAAACGACAGCTCGGCAAGCCCGGGCTGCTCGATCAGCAGCATCGCATACGAATCCAACGCCCCGAACAGCTGCTCCTTCCAATCGCCATCCGTAAGCTCCGGCAGGACGAGCTCGCCAAGGCCATGGTCCAGCACATACGAGCTCAACTCCTGCAAATTTTTCACGTATACATAGAGCGAGGAAGGTCCCGTATCCAGCGCTTTGGCCACCTTTCGCATGCTCATGCCCGAGATGCCTTCCTTTTTCAACAGCTCATAGGCTGTCTTCACAATCAGCTCATGACTGAGCGGTTCTTTGGCCGGACGAGCCCGGCGGCTGACAATTACACGATTAGGTTGTTTCATCATAATTTCCTTATATCATACCGAGAGAAAATAGTAAATCCGGTATGCAGGGACGTTTAAGCTCCATCGTGCTGCCCGTGATAGAAATTCATCAGCTCGGCAAACTTCGGAGCGGCATTATCCGAGAAGCACAGAACGAGATTATCGTACGACTCCCGCGCCTTTTCCGAAGAATAGGCATACATCTTCTCCTCGTATTCCTCGATTGCCTTTGCCGTGTTGCCCTCATGCCGCACGATTGCAAGGGCAAGCTCCATCGCGTCCTGCATCGCCAGATTGACGCCTTCGCCGGCGAACGGTGACATGACGTGGGCGGCGTCGCCGATCAGCGTGACCCCGGAATTACGCTTCCACTTGAAGCCGGCCGGCAGCATGTAGATCCGTCTTGGTAGAACGGCATCATCCGCATAGCGGATATAATTCTGCAGTTCTCCCTCCCAATCCTGAATCAGTCCAAGCAGCTGTGCCTTCGCTTCCTGGGGCTGATCGGCCGTGATACCGCTTGCTTCCAGCCATTCCCGCTCGGCCTTCAGGCTCACATATACCTTAATCCGTCCGCTGCCGTTAAGCTGGGCCAGGATGCCCATGTTATCGTCCAGCGCAAACATCTTGCCGCGCCTGTTGAATGCGGCCAGATCCGGATAGCGGTTCGCCGCGTCCGTTACATTTAGCTCGAACATCGTCAGGCCCGTATAGTCCACATCCGTATCCGAAAGCAGCGGACGAACACGGGAGAAGGTGCCGTCCGCCCCGATCACAAGATGTACCTTATCGACGAACCCGTTCTCGAAATGCAGCTCGGTCATGCCGCCGGCGAGAGAAACAGCCTTATCGAGCTTATACCCGTATCGGATGGTCGACGGATCCAATTTGCTTAAGAGCAAATCGCAGAGCTCGCCGCGGTCGATCTCCGGCCGCTCTCCTTGCACATCCTCTTCAACCACTTCATCCATGTAGCATCTTCCCGTCTTGTCGAAAAGCCGGAAATCTTCCCCTTCATATCTTGCCAGCCGTTGAAACGCCTCATATAGTCCGGCTTCCTTGAGCGCCTGCTGCCCGGATTCCTCGTGAATGTCCAGCGAACCGCCGCGCTCATGGCTCTTGTCTTCTTGCTCCCGCTCATAAATGACGGATGGAATGCCGTGTTTCTGAAGAATGAGCGCTAGCGTAAGGCCGCCTGGGCCGCCTCCGATAATGGCGATACGCCGTTGTTCTTTCGCAATAGTTAAGGTCATCGTGAACAACTCCTTTGGGTAATTTTATGTGTAATAAGAATGTGATAAAGATGAAAACAGCGTATTTACGAACACCGTCCTTTAAGAACGGTGTTCGTTTTAAGCGGCAGAACACCCTTCGTCTCTTGGAGTCCAGACTTGATCAAGAGATATTTTGCTCAAAGTTGGTTTAGTGAGCGTTAATGAGCACCTTTTATTTATACCACAACGAACACTGTTCGTAAAGAACATAGTTCGCTTAAAATTATTCCATCTCGATTCTTCACAATTTTTTGGCCCGCTTATGGAGTTAGCGTCATGCTGCGTCTTCAATCAGACTTGTAAGAAAAGACAGCCGTCACCCGGCAGCCTCCTCAACTTTATTATAAATTCAGTCGTGTTCCGGCAAACAAACAGTGTTCAACTACCCACTACGATCTGGCACTCGGCAGTTGAAGAGTTTCGCTCCACACCCGGCCCTTGAACATTCAAGCGGCGATTGAAGGATGTGTTCTAAGTTAAGAACGTTCATCGATCAACTGTTCTAAAAATTCCGCAAATGTCAAAGCATACGTATCGATCAAGTCATTCATGAGATCATAGCGCATAATCGGGAATTCACCGTGTTCATCTTTGGAAGACGTATCAAAATAGTAAAGCTCGTCGCTATCCGGAACGAACAAGTCCAGCCTGTGGGGAAACCGGCTTACCAGCCACTCCTCCGCTTGGTTGAGCCTATGTATATAAAGAATGTCGCTGTCGTCATACTCCCTGTGCTCCGGAGATGTGACCGTTAGAATATGTCCGCCGCCCAACCCGGCATTTCCGTAGCGGGTTAGCCACCAGCGGTAAGACGGAGGCAGCCTGAATCCTAACTCCTCTTCCAATTCCGTTATCCAGCTCTCTTCCGCACCGTGGCCAGGAAACCATTTTAAAGCGGAGGTTGTTTTCAGTTTGTCTGCCAAACGCTCATACATGGGTTTCATCCTCTCTTCCTGCCTGTTTTATTTCCAGATCCTACCCTTTACTATATCACATAAAGTTACGGACATCAGTGCCGATACCGACTTAAGACTCATGACCCTGTGCGGGTTAGACAGAGAAAATTGCGCTCGAAGTATGATTTCGCAAATCGGTTTAGCTCCGTAATCAGGCTCTGATAAATCAGAAGTAGTAACCCATAATAAAACTGCCTGTTTTTTGATTTCAAACGTACAGAGGAGCAGATGAATGTGAAAAACAAGTGGTTTGATTCCAGCTAATTTTCTGAGTTACCAGATTCTTTGCTAAAGAAAAAGTTAATCGGGTTAACGCATTAAAATAAGAAAATCTCTAAAAGAAACCAAATTACGGAAATGAAAATTGGTAAAAACCAATAGTTTAATTCTTTGTTAAAATTTTTTGCCATTTTAAATTGTTGTTCTTGTCTTTTAATTTTGTGCAGTAAAAGCCAACATATATATAATGCTGGTATTGACGCTACACCCGATAAGCCCAATAATACATATTCAGGTGAATCAGAGGACATAGATTTCACCAAGTCTCCGCCTTGAAAGTATGACCCCACAACGTAAGAGATGTTTGTTACCATATGCACAAGGATAGCTGGCCAGATTGATTGTGCGTATATCACGATTAGTGAAGACACCCACGCAGCGAAAAATAACTCTATTAACCTGTATGGATTATCATGAAAAAGAGCAAATAGAAAGGAACTTATTGCCGCCGCGATCCATCTGCCTTTCTTCTCAAATCCCGTTAACAGAACCCCTCTGAATAGAAGTTCCTCACAAAACGGTGGTATGACTCCTATAGCAACGATCAGAACAATAAGAGAAGTGATGTCTGTAGCTATTGGATAAATAGATACCTGATATGTTCTACCGAATGTAGATGAAATGATCTCAGTCAATTGGTGTATAAAGAGTATGAAGATTTGGCTAATCGCATAAATTAGTAAACTATATAGCATCGTTCGCCAAGTGACCTTGCGGAACTTAAATACAATCTTCCAGGATAGCTTCTTACGCTTCATCCATAGGGTAGCAGGCATGACATTTAGACCAATCTGTGCAAATGCAACATACAAGATAAAAAAAACTAAATGAGCGTAAAGTTGTTGCTTATCTGGAAACAAAAAAGTAGACAACATATTACCTGATAAATAAGAAATGAGGAATAACCAAGCCGCGCCTACTGCACTCAAGCCTCTATCCATGGTTCTCGCCCTCCCGGCGTTATTCAAGAATGACCGAGTTCTTTTTCTATACGCTGAACGGTTCGCTTGGATTTAATCAGACCTGCCGACACTGAAATGATGATGCCTGATATTACAGGAATCAATGGCCAATCCATACCTTCCAACAGCAAACCATAAACCCATTTTCCTAATGGCGCAGAAATGTCAATGAGTGTATTCGCAACTCCCCACACTTTACCCCGATACTCCTCAGCTATATTGAATTGAAAATACGTATACAACGGAATTCGGACAAACATCTGTAATATGCCAATAATAAAAACCAAGCCACAATACAAAGCAACCGGGAAGCTTTGCCCTGAGGAATGAACCCAAGGCATGCTCGACATAGACCAACATATGATAACCACACCCTGGATTATAAGAAAATCAAAAAAACGGCGAATGAATGATTGGATCGATTTAAGTCGGAGCAAAGTGATCGAGCCGCCAATCATACCAAGCGCCCAAAAACCCTGTATTAGAGCTAGATCAGTTCCCTTAAGTCCCAAAACCCTGCTTTCCCGGCATGCTCTGGATTATATTACTCCCGATCCCTTGCATCTTACAGGGATAGACGAGTACAGGGAAACGTTAAGCCTCGCCAGAAAATTTGGCATTCGTGCAATGCCTCATGCTTTTGATGGTGCATTAACACGCTTATATGCTTTATTCGCTCAAGCCTGCTTGGAACCATGGAGCAAAATGGAAACGGAAATGATCGAACCTGTGGAATGGGATGTGATGGACAACCCGTTTAACCATTTGATTTCGGTTCAACCTTCAAATGGTGAGATAGCCATTCCATCCGGCGTCGGAATCGGGATTGAAATCGACTTGGACATGCTTGCATTTTATCAATGGGACGGAAGCAGTTACGAATAGTTTCCTGCAAGGTGACGGAATGTGGTGATCGTATCATCAAATCGGCTGCGTCACCCGCATAAACCTTCCCATCCGCTCCAGCACCTTCTCCAAATCGAAGAGCGAAGCTGCATAGGAGCAGCGAATAAAGCCCTCTCCGCCGGAACCGAATACATGTCCCGGCACGACCGCCACCTTCGCTTCCTCCAGCAGCCGAAGAGCGAACTGCTGAGATGACATGCCAGTACAAGCAATGGAAGGAAAGGCATAGAAAGCCCCCTCAGGCTCGTGACAGGTCAGCCCGATTGCATTCAAGCCTGCTACAAACAGCTTGCGGCGTTCATTGTAGCTCGCCATCATCTCATCCTTGGCAGCCAAGCCATGACGCAAGGATTCGATCGCGGCGATCTGTGCAAGGGTAGGGGCGCACATGGCCGTGTACTGGTGGATTTTCAGCATGCCGGCTATCAACTCGCGCGGGCCGCAAGCATAGCCTACCCGCCAGCCTGTCATCGCGAACGCTTTGGAAAAGCCGCTGATGACAATCGTACGCTCCTTCATGCCCGGAAAGGAGGCGATACTGACATGTTTTCTTCCATAGGTCAGCTCGGCATAAACTTCATCCGAAATGACAACCAAATTATGTTTGATAATGAGCTCTACAATCGGCAGCCAATCCTGCTCCGTCATAGTTGTTCCGGTCGGATTACACGGATAATTGATCATCAAAGCCTTCGAATGAGGTGTAATCGCCGCTTGAAGGGCTTGGGGAGTCAGCTTGAACTGCTCCTGTACCGTAGTCGCCACCTCCACGATTTTACCGCCATGCAGATGGGTAATCGGTTCATAGGCAACATAGCTTGGCGCGGGAATAAGCACCTCATCGCCCGGATTAATCACGGCTCGCAGAGCCAGGTCGACGGCTTCACTGCTCCCCACTGTCACGATGATTTCCTGCCCGGGATCGTAGGAAAGCGCGAAGCTGTCGGCAAGATAAGCCGAAAGCTCCTCCCGCAGCTCCATCGAGCCGGCATTTGAGGTATATTTCGTCTGCCCTTCACGCAATGCTTGAATGCAGGCTTCACGTACCTTTTCCGGCGTAACGAAATCCGGCTCTCCGACTCCAAGGGAGATTGTATCTCCGCCTGCTGCATTCAGATCAAAAAAAGCACGAATACCGGAAGGCCGAATATCCCGTACACGCGAGGATAAAAACCGCCCTGTACCCTCTTCGCTAAACATCTTGCACCGTCCCCCATTCCTGTTTCCGCTCAAGGAGCGAGCTGGCAATAATCCGGTCCAGCAGCTGTGTATACGTCATCCCTGCTGCTGCTGCGCTCTTCGGAAGCAGGCTGTTCCCGGTCATTCCGGGTAAGGTGTTCACTTCCAGCACGTAAGGTACATCCTGACACAAAATCATATCGACCCTTGCATAGACCTTGCACTGCAGCAGCCGGTAGCAGGCAAGCGCCACTTCACGCACACGCTGCCGGGTAGCGGGAGGTAGCCGGATCACTTTTTCCTCAGCGCCGTCAGTCTCATATTTCGCTTTGTAGTCGAACCATTCCGAATGCGCGGAGCAAATACCGATAATCGGTAATACCTCGCCGTCCACAATCGAGCAGGTAAGCTCCGTTCCTTTAATATAGGGCTCAATCAAGATCGCCTGATCGAAACTGCAAGCTTTCTGAACAGCCGGGAGCAATTCCTTCTCATTATGCACCAGTTGGATACCGATGCTCGATCCCCCCGTATTCGGCTTCACAATAACCGGGTAACCCAGCTGCTTCACCGCCTGCGGTTCATAATCGTTCATCCCCTGCCAGCAAAGGCCTTCAGGAGTATGCACGCCTACAGTCTTCAGCAGTCTCTTGGATAGCTGCTTATTCATGCATAAGCTGCTTGCCAGGACACCGCTGCCTGTATATGGAATGCCCATTGTCTCCAGCGCTCCCTGCACCGTGCCGTCCTCGCCATATTGGCCATGAAGCGCCAATAGCGCGAGATCGATACCGGTCTGCTGAGCCTGTGCGATTAAATCCGCTCGCCGATCGATTACAATGGGAACCGCCTCATAGCGGCTGCGATCCAAATGCTGGATCATCTCTTGACCTGTCTGCAGAGAAATCTCACGCTCAGAGGAAATACCACCCATAATAACGCCGATCTTCATCATGACACCTCATTCTCTTAAAAATCATTAGGCCTGAAGAAAACTGCGCGCCTCCTGGCCGATTATCTGTATACCCCGCTCGATATTTTCATCCGTTACTCGTGAAAAACCAAGCCGCATTGTATTCGTCCCTTCGCCTTCTTGAATAAAGAACTTGTCTCCCGGCGTAAAAATAACACCCTGTTCCGTGCAAGCTTCTAGCAGTTGGCGAGTATTTACGCTTGACGGGAAGGTAAGAAACAAATGCAAGCCCCCGTCGCCGGACAGTTGCGCCTCAGGGAGGTGTGCTTCACAGCATGCCTTCGTCAGCTCATATTTGCGCTTATATTCCATACGTGCTTTTTTTATATATTTGTCGAAATTTCCGTTGAGCAAGTATTGATATAAAATCGATTGATCGATTGTTGAGGTATGAATGGTGCGTGCACGCTTAATGCTTTCCAGGTTGTTGATCAGCGCCCGGTCTCCAAGCACCCAACCCACTCGCAGGCCAGGGAACAGCACCTTGGAGAGGCTGCCGATATAGATGACTCCGTTCCCCTGCCCTGCTGTCGCTATTAACGGGGCAACATGCGCTCCCGAGTAGCGCAGCTCCTCATTGAATCCATCCTCGATCACTGGAATCTGATAACGGGCCATTAATTTGATAACGGCGCTGCGCTTCGCCGGCGACATGACGATGCCTGTAGGATTGTGATAGGAAGGAGTCAAATAGGCCAGATCGAAGCTATTTGTCTGTTTCTGCAGCACCTTCTCAAGCTGTTGCACATCAATACCGTCATGTTCCATCGGAATACCGGTAATTTCAAATCCTTGCAGTTTCAAATTTTTGATCGCTGTATGATGGGTCGGATTTTCACAAATTGCCGCTCCGCGGCGCGCCGAAGGGCGCAGTGCCGACAGCACTATGTCAAAGCCTTCTGTAAACCCGCTTGTAATCAGCATATCCTTTCCGCTTATATCGATGCCCTTATTCTCCATATAACGGATCAGGTAATCGATCAGCGGTTTATAGCCCTTGGCATAGCCGTAGTTGAGCAGCACATGCCCTTCGATTGCCATCCGATCCATAAAGGCTCGCCTTACACCCCTTAGATCAAACAGCTGCTCATCCGGAGCGATGCTTGTGAAAGAGATGACTTCTTTTTGGGCGCGAATGCCCTGCTTCATCCTATCCAGCTCCACAGCCGTTATAGCATACTCGTTCATTCTTGCCTTCCAGTCGATCTGCCAGGCGGCAGAGCAGTCAGCTCCTCCGTTGTCTGTAGTCAAATGGACTCCCGTAGCTGCCACATAGCTGCCTTTGCCGGGAATCGCATACCTAAATCCGTCATCCTCCAGGCCTTCATAGGCTGCAATGACGGTATTGCGGCTTACCTTTAGCAGCCCGCTCATTTCTCGTGTGGAGGGCAGCTTCTGATCCGCTTGAAGCGCCCCTTTTATAATTAACCGTTTGATGTATTCTTTCACTTGTAGCGCGACCGGACGGTCACCGACGAGCTTGAAATTCTGGAACATCGTTCATCGCCCCCATCTATAATGATGGCATAGGAGACGAGATAAAAAAAGAACCACCGCACTGGATTTTTAATCCTTCGGTGGTTCCTCCGCATTTTATCCCCTGTACGTCCTCATATTCATACTTGTACCGGTCTAAAAAAACCGATAATTCTATCGTTTGCAAAAACAACTAGGGTTATGATAACGTATCAGTAAATGGAGTGTTAATGATTATTCATAGTTAATGTTTATGAGCAATCCATAATTCGGAGAAACACTTGAGGTGAACGAATGCTAAAAGTAAACCGAGATGACGAACGTCCCATCTGGCAGCAGCTTCTAGACCAAGCGATTCATAATATCACAACCGGAAAATGGCCGCCGGGCGAATTGCTGCTCCCATCCCGCGAACTCGCTCCCTTGATTGGCGTTTCCCGTTCAACCATACAGATTGTTTACGAGGAGCTGTTCAGTCGCGGGTACACCGTAACCTCTCGTCGCGGCGGGACAAGAGTCAGCAAATGGACATATGCGACTCGTCCTTCAGAGGTTGCAGCGACACAAGGACCCGTCCCCCCCGAATTGCCTTTATTAAACTCTGCAATCGGGCATTTGCACAGCTGGTTCGGAGACAAAGCAAATCGAAAAGTAGAGATCGACTTCAGTCCCCATGAGCCTTATTTAGACGAACATTTTCAAAAGAATTGGAGGCAATCATTTTTACATGCCTCCACTGAAACTGACCTGGACAGTTGGGCTTACGGCGACTCCTATGGATTCCTGCCCCTGCGAGAACAGATTCAACGTTATTTGTCACTTGAACGGGGCGTTCATGTGAACACCGATCAAATCATATTAACCTCCGGCGCGCAGCATAGCATCGACTTGATCGCACAAGCCCTTTTGCATGAAGGTGAAACGGTTTCGGTTGAAGATCCCGGCTTCCCTGCCGCCTGGATGGCGATGAAGTATCGGCGTATGCAAGTCGTCCCCGTTCCCGTCGACGAGTACGGCCTGTGCGTTAACCGCATTCACCCTCAATCCAAACTTGTCTTTGTTACGCCATCGCATCAGTGTGCGGTTGGAGTTATTATGTCGGAGCCTCGCAGGCAACAATTGCTACACATGGCTGCCGGGCAGCGGTTTTGGATTGTCGAGGATGATTACGACAGCGAATTTCGATATCGCGGCGACCCGCTTCCAACCTTGTTCAGTCAGCGACCTCAGAACACGTTGTATATGATGAGTTTTTCCAAAATGGTTGCTCCCGGTATTCGGATATCGGCAATCGTTGGTCCCAAAGAGGCCATTCGTCAACTTGCCCGAGTCCATGAATTAACCTATCGTCATCTTCCGATTATGGAGCAATTGACGCTTGCTCATTTTATCGAACATGGTCATTTCATGCGCCATATGAGACGAGTTCGAAATGTATATCGGCGCAGACACGAAGCCATGACGAAGGCCATCATCACGACAGGTCTGAGTGAACACTTCACACTAAGCGGCGTAGAAACGGGGCTGCATATGCTTCTTGAGGCTAATCGATCCTTTGACGAAGAAGCCGTGACCAACCTGGCACTTCAAAAAGGAATCCGTGTTTATCCGCTTAGCGCGTATTGTTTGGAGAGCGATCGTAAAGGATGGGTACTGGGTTTTGCTAAAGTAGATGAAACAGCCATTGAAGAAGGCATTTATCGGCTAGCGGAGATGCTAGTATAAGACAAGCATCCCCGCTCCTGATCGTCCCGGTGCGCGTTTACGTTCCAGTAATAGCCATCCGGCAGGTAATGTATAAATAAAACTAGCTTATACGGTTTTTCCAGGTTTGAACATTTTTTCTTCTTCTATTGCATTTTCTTTCGCGGTGATATGATGGGGATCAATTCTGTATACCTGAACGGCACCGCCAAATACCGCCGACCGGTATTTATCTACGTGCTGCCGAGATAACGGACGATTATAATAACCAGGCACATACTTATCCATCATTTCTTGCAGCATGAGTGTAGCTTCATCCAGATCGACGATAGGCTGTGCCTTGCCAAAAATCATCACACTCATATACGACGTGTCCGTCTTGGCAGGCACCGGATCAGTAATCGTTCCATATTCTTCACACACCGTAAAACAGACTTCCGGATTAGCACTCATAACCTGATTTCTTCTCCCGCCGGTGGCTCCATGGAAATAAAGCTTCCCATTTGTCCAAACGAAATTGAGCGGAACTACATACGGCAGATGACCGTCGACCATACCAAGTTGTCCAATTCGAGCTTGCTGCAGAAATGTATCCATCTTACTCTTGTCCAACACTTCTCTGATCTTGTAACGTACTCCATCCATTGTTATCACTCCTAGTGTATTGAAGGATTATTAGGCAAGTTTATCAGCCTTTGGAATGAAACTAAATGTCCATAAAGATAGAATTGAAGCAATCCATAACTCACGCATTGCTCTCCTGTCATGAGATAAAGAAAGCGTCAAATAACCCCCACCTATAATGAGGTGAGGGCTGTTTGACGCTTACTTTCATGCAGTACGAGGCTCATTTGACCTACTTTCACTTTGGTTAAATGAGAGTGGGAATCACTTGTTATTTCTTCGAAGATGGTTCATTTTTGTGTTCAATCACTTGCAATACTTTAGGTTCAATGGCTTTTAACATTTGTTCATTGGATTGGTTACTCTTAGGTACTTCGCCTTGCTTTTCACCTTGAAGCTGTCCATCAACCTGTGTTTGGGAAATGACAGCAATCACCTGTTGTTTGGAGACATTTTTAGACGCCGCCACTTCCACGACAGATTTACCTTTTGCCAATTCGGCTTTCAATTCTTCCGGGCTGATTTTCAGTAAGGAAAACAGTTTCGGATCATTCAAGAAACCATCGGCAAAATAATCAGGCTTGCCGTCTCTCGTGAAATAACCTTCCAC
>NZ_FNVF01000024.1 GCF_900107975.1 Paenibacillus sp. UNC499MF | reverse complement strand
TCCTCCGTATAGTGCTTGAACTTTTGTCCTTTTCTCGCTGGCATAAAAAATGCACCCCCTAGAATTTCATCGGAATTACCCAAGGGTTTTTCCAATGTCCATTCTAAGGGGTGCATTTCAGTCAGTGGCCGGGGCTTAAAGCCCTTTTAAACGTAAAAATGATTTAAGTCCAATCCTTCTTATGTTCGGAGATGAATTCTATGTCCTTCCGATAATGTTCAAGATGACCGGCATCTAACATCTTTTGAAAAGCAGGGTCCCCTTCACTCGCTCTTCTTGTTATCGTTTTACATAATCCTTCCAATCGCAGAAGTACCATTTCGATATAAGTTTGCGCAAAATCTTCCCCGTAAGAATCAAAAAACAACTTCACTCTGTTTTTAATACTGGAAGCATCTTGAACGGAATCATAATAAACGATTTCGCCTGTTTCAGTCAGATACAATCTGCTCAACGGCACACAAGTGTAAAGAGTATAAGCTATGTCCCAAAGCCGCGGACCGGGTCCGGCCGCATCAAAATCAATAATCCCTATCGGTCTTTCCTGCTGAAAAATCATGTTATATACGGCAAAATCGTTATGGCATATTACTTCCAAAGGTTGTGGAGTACCATCTAACGGCTGCCAGCCGTCATCAAATGAAAAATCGCTTGCGGCATCATGATAGAGACGGAGCATTTTTGCGATTTCCTGTAAGACAGCATCCGACCGCATGTATTTTTTTAAAGGATAATTACCGGCCTCCCCTTCGATAAAGGTTAAAATTTCTCTTCCTTTTTCATCGATACCAAGGTATTTAGGGGCACAATCGTAACCTTTGTCGGCAAGATGGTTTAGCAGCGCGTGAATTCTTTGGCTGTTCGGCTTTAATTCTCTTCTGACCGTATGACCTGACCGGTATACTTTCGAAACGTTGCCGCCGGCCAACAATTCTTCATTGGAATGATCGGACATAAATACATCTCCTCTTCTTATTCAAAAATCGCGTGGGGTTCGCTCGCCCCTCTGGACTACAACGCGTATGGCATTGAGGCCTGCCTTCTTTAATGAACGTTCAATAGAGTTTCCTGACATAGCCATCCGAAAAGAAGACCACGCGGCTGCCCCGTACATTTCCTAGTCCCGGATATCTCGGGCCCCGACTATTCCTTCCTCCCATACACGCTCCAAAATCGCGTCCACCGTTTCTTCCGGCGTCATACCGGTCGAATCCAGCCACAAGCCGACCCGCGGGGTTTCCGCGTGCAGCACGCCGTTCAGGGCGGATACGGTCCAGATGCCGTATCCTTTCTTGGACCGGGCCGCTTCTCTGCGCGCGACTTCCTCCCCGCCGGGGCACAGCACGATCACGTACAAGGGCCGGTCTTCCAGCAGCGCGAGGAAGTCGTCCAGCACCCGGCCTACGACGACATCCTGCATGATGACGGTAAAACCGGCGGAATAATAGGTGTCCGCGGCTTGAGCCGTCAGCCTGTACCGCAGCAGAAGCTGCTCCAATTGGTCCGCTTCCGCATCCGGACGGACTTCCTTGCGGTCGTTGACGATCATTTTGCGGAAATGATCTCCCCGGAGATGAACCGACTTCTCGAAGCGCTCCGCCAGCAGCTGCGCGACCGTCGATTTGCCGCTTGCCATAATGCCGGTCACCAAAAACATCGCATGAATATCCCGAATCATGTTAATCTCCTCCTCTTGCCGACAATTTCTTATGTTCCCATTGTAGCCAATCGCCGGCAAAGTGCCGTAAGGAGAGTTTCGTTATAATCAAACCTGCCGCCGCCCGTCCGCGGACCGGTGTTTGGTTCTCCGCTTCCGGCATGGAGAAGGCCCCGATTCCATACACTAAGATATACCACCTCTTGCATCCAGAAAGGAGACCGGCTATGTACGGTTTTGCACCCCCGCCCCCGCTTCCTCCGTCGCCCGGATACCGGGCAGGCAACCCCCCGTCCCCCGCTTCCATTGAAGTGACGGGCGACGGAATCGTCTCGGTCGTGCCCGACCGGGCCGTGATCGTGCTCGGAGCCGTCACGGAGGGAGAATCTCTCGCCCCCCTGCAGGCCGAGAACGCCCGGATCATCTCGGCCGTGATCGACTCTCTGCTGCAGCTCGGAATTCCCCGGGACAGCATCCAGACGGACGAATTCCGGATCGATCCCCAGTACGACTTCCAGGACGGCAAACAAATTTTCCGCGGCTACCGTGTCACTCATCTGCTGAAAATTACGACGGAACGGGTCGGAGAAACGGGGACGATCGTCGATACCGCCGTCTCTAAAGGGGCCAACTCCGTTTCGGGAATTTCTTTCCGGACGTCCCAGCCGCAGAAATACGGCAAGGAAGCGCTGGCCCTCGCTGTCCGGAACGCCAGGGAGAAGGCGCTGACAATAGCGGCGTCCCTCGGAGTCACCCTGGCGGCGGTTCCGGAGTCCGTCCAGGAGCTCAGCCGCCAGAACGAGCCCGTGCCGTACAAGGCGACCATGCTGGCCGCCAGTCCGGCTACCCCGATCCAGCCGGGTGAGCTGCATGTTTATGCGGCCGTGAGCGTGCGGTACACCTTCAGCTAGGCCCGGCCGGGCGCACGAAAAAGAGCGTATCCCCCTTAGTCGGGGATACGCTCTTTTATGGGTCGGGGCCGGGCCTCGGAAGGTGCGTGACCGGCTCCGTGCAGTGCGGGAACGTACACAACGGGTGCGCGGTCACGGCGCTTTTCTGCAACGTCATGGCCGAGTCCGCTGTGAAATGACGGGCCGAGTCAGGCATATGCCAAGTTCCGCGTTGCGGCCGCTCCGTCTCAGCCCCGGCTGCGCTTCCTTCCAGCTCTCGCTTGACTGTGCGCTTCCTACGGGCCCCCGCTTGACCGTGCGCTCCCACTACGGCACTGCTCCCTTTCGGCTCTCGCTTGACTTTGCTCGTCTATGAGTGCGCTCTGCCTTGGCACCGCCTGCGCTCCAGTCGGCGTTCCGGCCCCCGCCCGGGCCAGCCCTGCGCAGGGCCCCGGCGGCCGGGCTGCCGCTTACGACGCGCTCGCCGCAGCCGCTGGCTCCGACACGATGCGCGTCACGCTCTTGCGGCCGTCCACGCCGACCGGAACTTCGCCGGTAATCGTGACCCGGCGGACGACCCGGTGCTGATCGCCGTAATCGTTCACGGCGTAATGCTGCGTGGCGCGGTTATCCCAGACCGCCACGTCGCCTTCGGCCCAGCGCCAGCGCACGGTATTTTCCAGGCTTGTGATATGCTCCTGGAACAAGGCGATAAGCTTCTGGGAATCGGCGACGGAGAAGCCTTGAATCTTTTTGGCGAAGCCACCCAAAACGAGAGTCTTCTCGCCCGTCTCCGGGTGAACGCGGACGAGCGGATGCTCCGTTTCGTATACCGTGGAGGCGAAGCTCTCCCGGTATTTGCGCGCCGCCTCGCTGCCCAGGGCGTTCACCGTTCTGATCGTGGACGCATAATCGAATTCATTGGTGTGCAGCACCCGCAGCTTGTCGGCCAGCTCGCGCAGCTCCGCGGGAAGCTGCTCGTAAGCGGCCGCCGTATTCGCCCACACCGTATCCCCGCCCGCTTCGGGGATAACGATCCCGCGGAGGATGGATGCGGCGGGATAAGCGTCGACAAACGTCACATCCGTGTGCCACACGTTGGCGCGCCCCCCGTGAGTCGAATCCAGCTCCAGCACGTAATCCGTGCCGTCCTTGGGCTTGATCGTCGGATGAGCGATCGGGGTGCCGAGCAGCTTTGTAAACTCTTCCTGTCCGGCATTGTCCAGATGATTCTGACCCCGGAAGAAAATGACCTTATGCTTGAGCAGTTTTTCGCGGATAAAACCTACCGTACTTTCATCAAGACTGCCGGACAATGAAATTCCTTCAATAATGGCACCAATTTTTCCTGAAACCGGGATTACCTTCACTTGTTCACTCATTTCTTCTTCCTCCTTTAAAATGGTTGATTGGATATATCGTCAGCGGCAAACCCCGACCGGCAGCCCGGCTGCCCTTGCCCGGGACTATCCCTTGTAATTGTCGCGCCATTTCAGCAGCCGTTCTTCCAGCAGCCGTACGACGGAATCCACAAGCTTGCCGACAACAGCGAAAATAAGAATGCCCACAAACACGGCGGTCGTTCTGGAAAACTGTCTGGCATCCTGAATCATGTATCCGATGCCTTCACTGGATCCCATCAGCTCCGCAACGACGAGCCCCAGCCAGGCGACGCCCAGCGACAGCCGGAGTCCGAGCAGGACATTCGGCAGCGCCGAGGGGAGCACAAGCTTCGTAACTTGCCCCAAGCGGCTGAACTCCAGTACTTTGGCGACATCGAAAAGTTTGGAATCCACGTTGCGGACTCCGAGGAATGTATTGACATACAGCGGGAAGAAAGCTCCCAGCGCGATCAGCAAAATTTTGGACAGCTCGTCAAACCCGAACCAGAGTATAAAAAGCGGTGTGATCGCAAGATGCGGAACGGTGCGGAGCATTTGTAAAGTAGGGTCGAGCATGTACTCGGCTCTTTTTCTTAATCCGACCAGCATACCGGTCAGAAGACCGAGCGAGCCGCCGAGCAAAAAGCCGTAGGCGGCCCGCTGCACGCTCACCTTCAGATGATGGAGCAGTTCGCCCGACTGAAGCATTCCCCCAAATTCCTCCGCGATGCTGAGGGGTGAAGGAAATAACGTCGGGGAAACCAGCCTCAGTCCGCTGGCCGTCTGCCACAGGACTAGCGCCGCCAGCGGTAACACGAGCCCGAGCAGGGCGATCTTCAGTCTGCCTCCGCGTCTGGCGGATGCCCTGCCGGCTGCGGCTTGTCTCCCTCCCCTCTCACCCAGGCCCTTGGCGGCCGGAGAAGACGGGTTCAATTGTCCCAAAGCTGACACGGTCTTCGCCTCCTTCGCTTTATTTAGCCGGTTTTACGGCTTCAATGGCTTTGCTGTCCGTGTTTCGCGTCACGTCGATTTTTTTCTTGATAAAGCCCGCTTCCAGGAGGATGTCCGCGGAAGCCTGCTGGATGCCGAAGATCTCTTTTGTAATCGGGACATTCGAATACTCGGTATTTTGGACCACCAGCTCGATCGTGGCCCGGTCCGCCTTCTTGGCGTTCGCTATGTACTCCACAACCTCATCCCGGTGTTCCTTCTGAAACTCGATCGCCTTTTGGAATCCTTTCAGGAAAGCTTCCGCCGCATCCGGGTGTTCCTTGATAAAATCGGTCCGGCCGATCGTCAGCACCGGCGCCTTGATGTTCAGAGCCTCTCCGCTCGTCAGGACGCGGGCGCCGTTTTTGGCGATCTGGATGCTCGTATACGGGTCCAGGCCGACCCAGGCGTCCACCGCCGCCGATTCGAAAGCGGCGACAGACTCTTCCGCCTGAAGCTGGATAAGCTGGAAGTCGGATTCTTTCAGCCCCGCCTGCTTAATCGCTTTGATGAAAAAAACATGAAGCGTGGTTCCCTTGGCGATGGCGATCTTTTTGCCTTTCAAATCCGCAAGGCTTTTGGCCGTACTGTTCGCCGGGACGATCACGATGTTAAGTCCCTTTAACCCTTCGGAGAGAAGAGATAGCGTCGTGACCGGCAGGTTGTTTGCCTGAGCGGATATGGCCGCCCCGTCGCCCAGCCAGGAGAAATCGACGCGCCCCGCGGCCAGCGCTTCCAGAAGAGTCGGGCCGCTGGGAAACTCGGACCATTTGACATCCCCGCCGATTTTGGCGAACTCCTCCTCGAACCAGCCTTTCTCCTTCGCCAGGAGAAGAAGACCTCCGCCCCCGTTGTTCGCGAGATTAACGGTATATTTGCCCTTGGGCGCATCCGACCCGGAGGCGGTTGTCGCGGCCCGTCCGGCGCCGCATCCCGTAAGTCCGGCCAAGCTTATGACGAGTGCCGCAGCCGCTAACGATGCTTGAAGTTTGTTCATCCGCCGTGCCCCTTTGCACACAAATTTTGATTATAAAAAAAGACACCCGACAGCGCGCGTTAAGCGGGCCGTGCAAGGTGCCACCAGTGGACCGGTAGGATACCAGAGTTATGGATTCACTTTCAAATAATCAATTAAACCTTATATTCATATAAAAATAGTTGGTTTTAAAACTATACTAACTGACTAGTCAGTCAGTGCTTGTTGGAATGATTCTATCAGCCCCTTTTTGGGAAGTCAATACTTTTTTAACAAAACATGACGATTAGCCGGCAGCCCGTTCATTTCAGACGGCCTATTTGCAAAGCAAACCGACCACCTGCTCCTCATCGGGGCTCGCTACCGCGTCCAACCCCCGGCGCCGGGCGCCGCTGACTCCGTTCAACAGAGCGAAATAAAGCACCGCCAAATCTTCGGGTTTTCCTTCCCGGAACGCTCCCTCTTCTTGTCCCTGCTTCACGATGGCGATAATCGGCTGAAGGTTCTCGACGGCCCTGCGCGGTATTTCCCGCTTCTCCTCCGGGGAGATACTCGCTATCGTCTCCGCATGCAGAACGACATGCATGCCGTTCAAAGCGTTTTCGTCTTCCCCGATTTTGCGGGCATGCCAAAGAAGCTTGTCGCGCGCGCTTCCTTCCCGGAGGCGGGCCTCCTCGCAGACCCGGCCGTATCTTTCCTGAAGCATCTTGACCAGGCTGACGAACAGCTCTTCTTTGGAGGAATAATAGTTGTACACGTGGCCGTGGGAAATGCCCGCCGCTTCCGCAATATCCGATATTTTGGCTGCCGCGAGGCCCTTTTTCGCGAAAATTCCGATGGACGCATGAAGAATCTGCGACCTGCGCTCTTCTCTCTGCTGCGTCACTTTTTCCGGGTTGTTCACAGACATAACGGGTCCCCTTTCTCTGCTACCGTGGATTATAACATATTTAAGTAATCAGAAAACTAGGGTTTCTCCGGACACAAAAATCTTTTACATCCGCTCTCCGTCCATTCATTTTGAGCCCCAGGAATTTGCTCCTTCATGCCGAATAGTGTAGGGGTCAGATGAATATAACCACGTCCGGAGGGTGAGCGATATTGGCACAGATCAAGGATCTTTTACTTCAGCTCTTCTTTGCCCTTATGCCTTTCGTACTGTACAGCTTTTATTACCGGGACAAAGACACCAATTACTCCAGAAAGTTTATTCTGATTACCTCTATGATCTGCCTGTTTCTTTCCATGACATTCGCCTCCAGCGTCGAAAAAGGCATCCAGTTCGATGTGCGTTACGTCATTCTTTTTTTCTCGCTTGTGTTCGGCGGGTTCCGGACCGGCCTTCTGATTATGCTGGAGTTTGTTCTGTACCGGCTTTATTTGGGCGGACCGGGGATCTATTCGGCTATGGTCATTTTGCTCATTACGTTCCCTTTGTCGGTCTTGCTGTGCAAGGTTTACCACAGGACCAGGGAGAAATATCTCGTGATCCTTATGGCGGGACTCTGCTATTCTTTTTTTCCTCTTCTCTTTCTGTATATCGACCGGCCCGATTATATTCTGACTCATCTGGCCTACCATATTCTGATCCTACCCGTTCACAACTCGGTCGGAGTGCTGCTCCTGTTTTATCTGTTTGAGAAATCCGCAACGGATAAGGACATGTACCTGAGGTACCAGCAAAGCGAGAAAATCGAAGCCGTCGGCCAGGTCGCCGCTTCCTTGGTACATGAGGTACGCAACCCGCTCACAACGGTGCTCGGTTTTTTGAAATTGATCCGTCAAGACGAAGCCATGCCCGCGGAAAAGCTCCACCGCTTTATCGACACCTGCATAGACGAAGTGAAGCGGACGGAAGCGATTCTGTCCGAGTATTTGTCCATGTCCAAGCCTTTAACGCAAAAACGCGAAGAAATTGATCTCGCCCGCGAGCTTGAGGCTGTCGTGGAGGTCATGACTCCGTATGCCACGATGAACAACGTTTCGCTGGCCCTGCATGTTCCCTCCGAACCTGTGCGGATAACCGCCAACGGCGCCGAAATGAAACAGCTCCTGGTCAATTTCGTAAAAAATGCCGTCGAAGCCTGTTCATCCGTACAAAAAGGAAACGTCTCGCTGCGGATGCATACGGATGGCCCCCTCGTGAAGGTGCATATCCGGGACAACGGAATCGGAATGAATAAAGAGCAGCTTAGGCGCCTCGGTTCTATCTATTATTCCACCAAAAACACGGGCACCGGCCTGGGCCTCACCTATTCCTACCAGCTGATCCGTTCCATGAACGGCACGATTTCGGTATTCAGCCAGCCGCATGGGGGGACGGAATTCACGCTCTCGCTGCCCCTTGCCGCCATAACTCCCGTATGAATAAAAAACGCCGGTCCCGCCAAGCTCTCCCGGAGCATGAACAGGACTGGCGTTTTTTGTTGCAGCGCGATCTCAATTGCGTTTGGAGAGGCTTCATTCCCGTATTTCGTCACAGCGGCGTTTCGAATTGCGTCTGGAGAAGCTTTTCCCGCAATTACTCCTGAAAAGCCAGCTTCCCCTTCTCCATGAGCAGCTTGTCGTCCAGATATACGGTCGGCTCCTTAACGAGACCGTCGATATGGACGCCGGCGGCAATCGTTCCGCCGAACGTATTGTTGCTGCCGAACGCGACGTGTATCGTGCCGTACACCTTCTCGTCCTCCAGGATGACGCCGGTGATTCGCGCTTTATCATTCGTGCCGACTCCGAATTCGCAGAGAAGCCTGCCGTCTTTGTCTCCGAGCATGCGGAGAAGCTGCGGACCGGCTTCGCCTTCCGCCCGCACGATGCGGCCCTTCTCGATCGTGAGCAGCAAAGGCTCGCTCAGCTTGCCGATCCCGGCAATGGACCCGTCGATCAGGATTTGCCCTTCCGCCGTTCCTTCCAGCGGAGCGATATACGCTTCCCCGGACGGCAAATTCCCCGACTCGCCGGGATTCAGGTACAGGCCGGTGCTCGGCACGCCGTTTCTTCCCTCTACGGGGAAAGTCAGCGTATAACCGCCCTTCTCGACGCGTACCTCACGGGCTCCGGTCAAGAGCTTCGTCACCCTCTCCGTCAGCCGCTTGACTTCGGCATAGTCGGCCGAGATAGCGCCGTGGAGGAACATGTCCTCCGTAATGCCCGGCATCGTGGCCAGCCTTGCTCCGGCGGCAGCCGCATTTTTGCGGGCCTGCGTATGCGTGAGAGACTGCTTGGTGATGCACACGACCACATTCGAGGTGATCATGGCGGCCGCGACAGCGGCGGGAGGCTCTTCACCGGGTCTGTGCCTGTCCTTCATGACCATAAGCACGGCTTCCGCGCCAAGCGCTTTTCCCGCTTCGTAAAGCGGCTCCGCCAGATGTCTCTTATCTTCGTCCGAGACGACAAGGAATGTTTCCCGCGGCCGCAGTCCCAGACAGCTTTGCAGCACATGTTTGCCGACTTCGATGAGCGATTCGTTCATAATCTTCATCCTTTCTGATTCGGGAATAGAGCGGAAAGGGGCTGACGTCCGATTGCTTCACTGCATCAGCCCCAGCCCGTCACCACATGGTTTCTTCTATATCATTTCCGATACGAGCTTGCCCATCAGGGCGTTGGACAGGATGACCGGCTTGCCCGATGCCTCCGCCATAAGCTGCCGCGCTTCCTCCGTATACCCCATACAATCGAGCACAATGATATCGCTCTTCTCCTTCAGTTCACCGGCAGCCTGCCGGAACTCGGCTTCGTCCGGTTTGTACGGCGACGCGACGGCGAAAACCGGGCTTAAGCCGTAGGGCTCATACTTCTGCGCGAGCGTCGCGCACTGCTCCGCCAGCGGAACGAGCACGCCGAGCCTGCGGCCCCCGGCCATCGCCTTGACGGCGGGAGGGATCAGACGGTCGGGCTCGATCAGGTACGCCCGCTCTGTACGGAGTCCGGGAAATACGCCTGTGCACAGCAGCAAAATGTGCCGGATTCCCGCCTCTTCGAACTCGCTTATCCGCTTCTGCAGCAGAGGCTGCAGCTTCTCGCGCGACATCACGACGGATTCCCCGGTCGTCAAACGCGATGTCAGGACGTACTGTCCTTCTTCGGGACAAAGATCCCTCTCGATGTCCGCTTTGCTAAGCCCGTCCAAGGCGCCGCCCTGGACGATTTCCGCGCGCCCTTCCAGGCAGCGCTCCACAATCGGCGCCACATCGGTCCGCGGCGCTTGGCCGATCGTAATCATCCCCAATTTTTCCATGCTCTCCACCCCCATCTGAGATCCGCCGAAGCGGCTGAAAAAAAAGGACAGGGGAACCTCCCCTGTCTCATCCGCTGCTCAGTCGGTAGACCAGCGGACTGAAAATCCTCGTGTCGGCGGTTCGATTCCGTCCCGAGCCACCATTGGGCTCCGGCCGGAAGGCGAGCGACTCCCCGGCGGTTCACTGCCCGCTCAAGGCACGACGTGCGGCCGCCGGTTCGGACAGCGGACGCCGCTTATCCGTCAGCCTGTTGTAAGGCTGCGTCCTCTGCGGCGGGCCGCAACCGTACTTTGCGGCATAGGGAAAGCGGGGCGGAGTCCGGTCCGCTTCGGGCGCCATGCCGCACGCGTGCGGGCTTGCTCCGTCCGCTGCGGCGGACCACAGCCGTATGCACACTGTGCCTGAACAAGGAAAACAAGGCATATCGCACCCATTCCGAGCGCTTTTCTGCTCACGGGCAAGCTTGCCCCGTTCCAGGCTTACTTGCCGGCGGTCTGCAAAATCTTCATAGAACCGTACAGCTTCGTGATCAGCTCGAATTCTTCCCGGTCGTAGAAAGCGCATGTTCCGGCCGTTGTTTCTTTGGCCGTTTCAATGGCGAAGCGCGCCGCCGCCGCGATATCCGTCTCGTGGCTCGCGCCCGTTCCGCAGCCCGGTACGACGGACTGTGCCGTCACGGCTACACCGACGACGGGAGCATCCGTCGCTACGGCTGGCTGCAGGATAGAGTTGATGTGATACAGGTCGTTGCCGTACGGCGTAATATCCTGCATCGTAACCGGGAACGTTACCGCATGCCGGCCGGTCGTCATCTCCATAATGCGGAGCAGATCGTCGCTGACGCGGAGGATGTACCCTTCCTTCACGGTTGGCGAAATCGCGATGCCTTTGTGATTGATCACGCGGTTGCCCTTCGTGGTGTCGATGGACAAAATCGCGTCCATTTCGGGCACGACTTCCTCCCGGTTCATCGTCAGGATATCGACCGGCGAATCCATAAAATCGACCGGTTCATGCGGGCGAGTCGGCGCGTCCGGGCAGATGTGAGTCGTGACGATCACATCGCCCGGGAGCGCGTCGCCCTTCGTCTGCATATCCGCCAGCTTCAATGCGGCTGCGACCGCCGCGACCGCTCCGTCGGCATCGGAGACGAGGCCGATGCGGCCGGGGCGCGCCCCGATGCCGCCGAGACGGCCGATGATGCCGAAAGTCGGCGCGCTGCCGCCCTTGCTTTTGCTGTCCGTGCCGGGGATCACGATTTTAACGAAATCCGTGCTTCCTTTTTCTCCGCTGACCTTGGAAACGGTCACCGATACGCCGGGATAGGCGTCGAACAATTCTTTTACCTTCGCTCCGCTTGCATACATGGTGTCGAGTGTATCGAGAACGATCATCGTTTGTTTAAGGGTCATGTTAACTTCCTCCGTATGAATTCACTTTGATGTCGGAATGAATGAGTCCGGATTTAATCCAGGTAAGAAAGAACCGGCTTCTTGATAATGTCTTCCACCGCCTGCAGCAGCTTGCGGTTTCTCATCGTCGTGCTGAGCAGCAGCTTCTCCGCGGGCACCGCGATGACGGCAATTTGCTGCCCCTTCGCGATGGCGGCCGATACGATCGGCTTCGCCGTTTTGGCGTCCAGCGTCATGATCAGATCCGGGAAGGTGGCAAAGCGCTCCCCGTCTTTCTCCAGCGTCATGTACTCGTTCCAGAACGTCATCTCGTACGCGTCGTCGATCCGGACCGTTCCGGCATCGAAGCCGCCGGACGTTTCGAGCGAGAAGTCCGTCACCGTTCCGGACGCCGCGACTTTGCCTCCGAGCTGCGCGACAACAGCCTCGATGGCGGCCTCCCCCTTCGCGGAAAGCAGCGCCCGGCCGACTTCGATCGCCTGCGTGATGGCTCCGGCCGCGCCGTTCGCTCTCGCGTAAGCCGCCGTCACCGGGTTCCGCGCCACGGCCACGAGGCCGCCCGCTTCGATGGAAGCCTTGCGGATCATCGTCGACGCCTTGTCCAGCGATCCGGAGATGCTCAGCTCGATGTAGCGTTTGCCCCGGCCGCCTGCCGCCGCCTGATGGGACACGTAGTCCGCCACCTCGGACAAGTTCATCGAGCCCATGGAGCCGGTCGGGTGTGCCCGGCCGTTGCAGGCGAAATCGACGAGCGGCACGCCGGTAATGGCCGACTGGAACCAGCCGTTGACCGTCGTTCCGGCCCCGTTCTCGTTCGTGTGCAGCCCCTGGATGGGCCGCCCGATTGTGGCCGCGAGCATCTCAAGCGCCTTCGCGTAGTGAACGGGCTTCACGAACTGCTCTTTGGCCGCGGGAGCGCCCACCATGGAGACGGTGACCAGCAGGTCGTCGTCCCCGAATTCGTCGAGAGAGATCAGCTCGGGTTCGCCGACTTCCAGCGCCAGGCGTCCGAGCTTCAGCCCCTCTTCGATCCAGCCGCCGCCACCGCCGCCCAGAACGGCGCCGCCGTAAACGGCCTGCTCTACCATTTCTTCGTTCAGCTTTAGTCTCGTCATGGGAGTCACCTCATTTTTTCAGTTTGAATACGGAACTGAAGAAGCTGTACAGGGCATCCCCCGCGATAAACCCGGCGGCGAGAATGCTCATCGGTGTTTCGGCTTCTTTCTTGAAAATCTTCAGAACGACGATCCGGATCAGAATACCGGCGAGAACCGCCCAGCACGCATTCGGCGAAACGATTAGAAGACCCGTGGCGAAAAGCACGCCGATTTGACGGGAAGGCCCCCCGAGCAATTGGACAATCGCGCCGGGAATCGCCCAAAGCAGCAGCTGGCGGGCAATATCGGCCGAAGCTCCGGCCTGGATCGTGGACACATACACTTTATCGATCGGCGGAACGAGGTTTTGCGCAAAATAGCCTTTGTACGAAAGCAGCACGGTCAGCAGCGCAACGCCGAAAGCGATCATCGCCGTGATGTACTGCTGTTTTCTGCCGTGAAGCTCCAGCTCGGGATCTTTGCCGTTGCCCCGGAGAATGTAGCCGGCTTTCAGATCGTAGCCCATATCCGCAAACGCCGGGCCCGTCGCCGCGCTGAAGCCGGCCAGAAGCGCGAGCGCAACCGGCGGAAACCCGATCAGCATGCCGAACAGCAGCGTGATAAAAGCGACGGCAAACGCCGGGAACCAGCCGGAATGCATGGCGGCGATCCCTACGATGATCTCGTGCACGAAGGCGGCGAAAGCGGCGAAAATGATAAAGCCGATCAGCATCCCGAGCGACATTTTCGTAAGAATGCCGCCGATGACGGCGATAAGCAGCGCGATGACCAGATAAGCGAGAAAGCCGAGGGTGAGGGTGCGACGGGCTTCTTTATCCGTCCTTGTCAGCCTGCTGTCCCTAACTTCTTCCTCGCTCTCCGCTTCGGAGCCCGCCGTTTTCGGGCGCTTGAAAAGGAGCATCCCCGCCTGGATGAGCGCGACGATACCCGCGCCGATCATGACCCCGTGGGCGATGTACAGCTGATTGACGTCGATATCGAACCACGGCACGGAGTACTGACGGATCATCAAACCGATGCCGAACATCGTCAAGGCCCAGATGTTTCCGATAAACGCGACACCGAAAGCGGACATCGAGATTTTAAAATACGAGCCGATGAGCCCGATCACGGTACCGACACCGAGCAGCAGCGCGCGCTTGCCGCCTTTATCTCCCGCCAGGATCGATTCCGCGGTAGCCACGCCGGGCGCCCAGGTTCCTTTTGCCGGGAAGAGTTTGGAGTCAAAGAGCTTGTACAGCAGCGTCGCGTCGACAAACATCGCCAGCGCGGCTCCGATCAGCATCGGCACGATCAGTTCCGTCGCCCCCATCGCAAACGGAATCCCGATCGGAATGAGCAGGCTGTTCGCCGCTCCGAACGTAGCCGAGGAAATGGACGTCTGAACCAGGTTCTGACGGTGGATCGATTTGTATTTACGGAAGATCATCACGGGAATCCGTGCGATAAGCATCGCGACGAGCGCCCCGATAATCGCGGTATTCGGGGTTACCCCCAGCGTCGTAACCAGCTGCATCCCGATAATGGCTCCGATTACACTGGTAACAATGTTCAAAATCAGTGCGAACGGCTCGAAAATACTCGGGTGCTTCTTTTCTTCCTGTACCTCTTTCTCTTCCATGGACAATCCCCCTAATCACTTGATGTAGTACCGTTTTCCCGTCTTTTGTTTCCTTCAGGAAACTATTTTTCTATCGCGGGAATGAAGCCGAAGGCAGATGCGGGTATTTTTTATACAAGTAGTATGTGCAGAATGGAAAGATCCGACAAACGAAAGTGCAGAATTCTCCCATACCGCTTTAAAGCTTTACTAGAATATAGCCCATGGGTATGACAAAACCGGCCCGCTGGCGCTTTCCTTCCGAAAGGAGTTACTTTCCGGCCGTATCCGGCAAAACCTCCGGCGACGTCCGTTTCTTTTTCAAGGAAACTACACGCAGTTGAACCGTTCCGAGAAGAACCCCGGTAAAAACAAGCGAAGCTCCGAAAAGCTGCGGAGCCGTAACGGCGCGGCCGAAAAGGAGAAATTCCAGCAGCATCGTCATCAGCGGCTGCAAATTCAGCACGATGGCCGCTTTCGCCGCGCCGAGCGTCTGCATCCCTTTGTTCCACAGGACGCCCGTAAGCCCCTGCGCCACGATTACCGTCACGATAAGGAGCGCCCACATCCCCGCCGGATGTATCCAGGTGGCCTCCCCGGCCGCCAGAACAAACGGATCGAAGAGCACGGCGCTGAGCGCGAAGCTGTAAACCGTCACGATAAAGGGAGACAGCCGCCTCGTCAAAATGCGGACAAAAATCAGGTTGCACGAAAAGGTGAACGTCGCGCCCGCCATAACCCAGTCCCCCGCGTTAAACTGCAGGCCCCGAACATTCAAAGCGAAAGCCAGACCCGAGATGGCGATCAAGCTGCCCGCCACCATGCGCCAGGTCACCCGTTCTTTCAGGAAAAGAGCGGCCAGGCCGGCCGTAAACAACGGCGACAGCGTAAAAATAAGCGAAGCGTTCGTAGCCGTCGTAAGCTGGAGACCCCGAAACAGCAGGATCTGGTTCGCAATGAGGCCGATTCCGGCCGAGCAGCAGAGCCAGAGCGCATCTTTTCCCGTTATTTTCACAAAAGAGCGCGTTCCCCACGCCCACAGCAGGAAAGTGCCGGACACGATCGTCAGGCTCAGCGCCGAAAGGAACAAAGGAGGAAACTCCCGGAGCAGCACTTGGCGGATCATGTAGTTCAGCGCCCAGACGAAAACGCAGAAGATCAGAAGCAGGTACGACCGGGCCGATGTCCAAGTCACAGGCTTGCCTTAATTCGGCTCGCGGACATCATCGAGCTGCTTGTAGTAATGGGAGGCGAACAATCCCTCCGCTTCGACCGCGTCAACGACCGGAACATGCAGTTCGCTCCGGAGGACGGCGGCCAGGCCGATGGTCGAGAAGCCCGTGCAGGCGAACACGATGACCTTCGTCCCCGCATCCAGCAGGGACCGGGCGGCTTCGACCGCCTTCTCGCGTCCGGCTGGTGTCATGAGATCCGTCGTGTTCGTGACTCCTTCGGGCCGCGCGTAGCGGACGAGCTTGGCGCCGAGCAAATCGCGGATGACCGCGGGCGCTTCCTCTGTGATGCCCAGCACGCCGACGGGCCGGCCCATGGACAATGCCGTGTACGCCGCGGCGCTTCCCGCTCCGATGACCGGCACCGAGACGCTTTCGCGCAGAGGATCGATCGCCGGATCCGCCGCGCAGGAGATGACGAGCACCGTGCAGCCTTCCCGCTCCATACGTTTGCCGAGCTCGACAATTTTCGGAACGGCGATGGCTTCCGTCTCTTCGTCATAAATGCCGAGGGGCTGATCCGGAATGCATTTGCTCACAACCGGCAGTCCGTACGTCTGCTTCAGTATGTTTCCGTGCTGCTCAAGAACCTTCGTATCTTCCGTCGTTAGTACACGGATTACTCCGATCATGGCTTCTCATCCTTCCTCGTATTCGTTTGCTTTTGTAAACTTCATGGGGCTTGGTAATGTTGGATTGGTAATATTGTATTCGTTTCCAAAGGGGCGGACCATGTTCCCGGCTGCCAAAAATAACGAAGGCCCTTTGTGCTCGGAGCACAAAAGGCCGAATTTCATTCCAGATTTTTCAATAAATAAAACGATGTGCACAAATAATACATCAGCCGTTTCGACGTATCTTCCATGTCTATGTCAGCTATGTCTTTGATGCGGTCCAGCCGGTATTTTACAGAGTTCCGGTGAATGTACAGTTTGTTCGCCGCTTCGATCAGACTGCCCCCGGCCGCCAGGTAGGCATGGAAGGTGGGCACAAGATCGGTCCCGTTGTCCCGGTCATACTTGGAGAGCTTGCCGATCTTCTTCTCCGTGAACGCATCGAAGCCTACATGGGCCGACGATTCCAGCAGCAGATCGAACATTTCGATCTCGTCGTAACGGAACGTGCGGCGTTCCTTGTCCAGCCGGGCGCCGATGGTCATCGCTTTTTTGGCCATTACGTAGCTGCGGTACACTTCCCATAGCGGAGCTTTGCCGCCGAATCCGGTCCGGATGTGGCTGTGGCCGTCCAGCAGCGGAGCCAGAACATCGGCCCACCCGGCCGTTCTGCCGGTAACCGGCTGCTTCTGCTTTGCGCTTGGCTCGGCCGCCGCGGGAGAAGCGAGCAGAAGGACGAGCCGGTCCCCCTGCCGGAGCAGATGGGACTTGACCTTGCGGGCGGCCGACTCACTTTCCGTCAGCTCGCCCAGGGCGGCCGGCAGGGAGGCGTGCTCCTCGAACAGAAGCGGCTCGCCTTCGACGATGCAGACCTCCCAGCACCAGTCCGGCTGGAGGCCAAGCTGCCTCCCCTTGTTTTCCGCATCCTGCCTGGACAAAGGCAAGCCCATCAGCAGCTCTTCGAAGAAGCTGCCCTGCAGCCGCTGCTCCGTGTCATAGGCAATCTTGCGGCGCATCAGCTCCAGCGAGAACACCAACCGCGCATGCTCGATGCAGACCAGCTCCAGCTCGTCGAGCTGTTCTTTCCCGATGATGAGGCGGCCGGCGAACTGCTTGTCCACCGACACGTCCCAGCTCTTCGTCCGGCCGGCCGGCGGATCTCCCGCATCGGCCGGCGACGAAACGATGACACGGCCGTTCTTGTGAATCACCCAGATGGGCGCCTGGACCAGCTCCGCCACGCTGTCCGCGACCACCTGGATGCCTTTGTTGTGCAGCACAAGGCCGGTCAGCGTCTTGTTCACTTCCTCGGATCTGCGCAGCAGAGCCGCCTGCGTATTCAGAATTTGCTCCATCACCGTATGCGTAATATCGATATACGGAATTCCCGGCGGAATCTGGATCACCGGAATCCGGTATCGGTTGCTCAGCTCCACCATTTCGGCGGGAATGCCGCCCATGAACCGCTCAGGCTTGATCGCAAGCGCCGCGGCATCCGCTCTCCTCAGCTCTTCCATTAGCTCCAGCACCAGGCCCGGATCGTTGCGCATGGAGTAGCCCGTGGTCAGAATCAGCTCGCCTTCCCTCAGCCAGCCCTTGATGTCCGGGACCTCCATAATGTCAATATAGCGCACGACGCGGTCCAGCCCTTCATCTCCGCTGATCAGCGACGCGTCTTTCAATATCGGAAGCTGGAGCAGCTCCCGGACCGTCATCCCTTTGAGATTCATCGTGTTCACCCGATTTCAGACAGTTTGTGCATTTCTTGGTGCGTGGGGCAAAGGTAAAAAACTTCTGCGTCTATTGTATCATTTCTTTGTTTTTTTGCGGGGGGAAGTGGCGGGAAAGGGAAAAGAAGGATGCCTATTTGGAGGCTCCTTCTTTTTGGAGGAGTGGCTTGGATTTTATTTGGACCAGAAAAGGGGCGATGATTATAATCACCTTATCATGGTAAAATATTTTTTTTGAAACTAATCATAAAATTCCCTCGATATTTAATTCTGCCTTTATCTTGTTCTTGCATTGCATTAAAAGTTTGCCGGTCCAATACTCGCAACTCAATAATTGTATCCTCACATAAGACTACAATGTTACATATATGGACCATCTTCCCGTTCATCCCTGCAAACTTTTCGGACTTCTTCTCCAAAATCTTGCAATCGCAATAGTGAGCAGGATTTTTTTTAATCCAATAATGAATCAGTTGAATAACTACACCAATGAAGAGAAGGAGTAGTAGAACATTAAGTAAAGTTTGATTCATGTTGATTTACCAATAAGAGCTTTTTCAAATGTGTTATGCTTTCTCATTTTGTCCGACTCTCCTACTTAAATCGAATACAATCACGCTCTTCCCTTTATTATAGGAGGTAAAAGTTCAGAACAGCTGTTTTTCATGATCAAATCATCCCGAAGAATGCCTTTTAGGACGCTTCTTCTTTTTGAGGGAGTGGCTTGGATTTTATTGGGGCCAGAAAAGGTGCGATGATTGCAATCAGCCAGTACCAAATCATATAGGTTGTGGTTAGAGGGAGCTTACCTATTTGAATAAAGTCTCCTCTTTTAACGTAAACAATCAGATTCGCAAATACGGGTGCTAAACTTACGAAGAAAAAGATACATTTACTGAACAAACTGACTTCAACTTTATCCATACAGTGAGCGCAGGTTACTTTCTTATTCCTATGTAAAGCTGCGAAGATTTTACTCCATTTCAGATAACCGTTACAACTCCTACATCGCTTTCTCATGAAATTTTGTACTCCCTTAGTTGAGTTATAGAAACCAGCTTATTCCCCGCTATCCATTGGTGGTCGAAGCTTGCAGGAGCTCTGGATCATAATCAAATCATCCCAAACCGTTATTTCATGCAAAGCCGATTCGTGCTGTAGAGAGGAACTTTCGGCATCTCCACGAAAATGCCTCACTCGCATATGCTCAGGCAGGCACACAAAAACAGCATGGCGAACTGACAACGAGTCGTTCAGCATTTCCTCTATTTCCATGAGAGACAGCCGGAGAAAACCTTCCTCTTGGAATTTTTGGATCAACGTAAGCGAAACCCTCTGTGGCGGTTCGACTTTCCCGCTTGGGTGATAATCCCCCAAATAAAGAGGAACCAGCTCCAGATCACCTATCAGCCAGGATACATTCGGCTGTAATTCCGTATAAAATTGCAGCACTCCCAATATTTCATCGCTGTTATTATTGGGATCTTTTGATTCATAAGTATACGAATGCATGAGCGTCCTCCGGCGAACAACTTTTTTTTCCTCTTATCGGCTCATCTAAAAATCACTGTTTTCAATTTCTTTTTCTATGGATAATCTTCGTTCATATTCCGCGAACCAATCAGACCTGTGCGCTTTAATCAAAGAGAGGGCTTCATGTAAAGCTGCCCCTTTCAAGAGCAGCAACTGATCGTAATTAATTTCCGTTTTTCTTAACCAGATATATGCTAACGATTCGCCACAGCTTGCAGCAACCATTTCACCTATACCGTCTTGATTAGATACCCTCAGCAGCACATCAATCGTCTCTTCATCTTCAAAATGTTCCCCCAGATCTATCGCCGCGTCATCTTTTTCAGCTTCGGTTGAATAAGGATCCAGTAAAATGTCGATTTGCGCTTTTTTCAAAATAAAAGATTCTTGCCCCCGAGGGACAAAAGTCCATTTAATAGGCTCTTTATTAGCATTTTCATGAATCGGTTTGGGTTTTAAAGTAGGATCGTTTTTCCTAGACCACCATCGAGAATCATGTCCATAATAAATAATATAGGCCCAGTCATCGGGAGCTTCATGATACCGGATATCGTCTTCATCCAAAAAGTCCATATCCGACCATTGAAGATTTATCCGGCAGACAGCTTCGTTTTCATCTATCGTAAACTCTCTCATCATGAACTCTACGATTTCATAACATAGGGCATAAGATTCTTCGTTTGTTTTAAAAGAAAAATGAATCATCCAACATTCCCCTCTACTACACGCTCTACATCCTCCGTCGTAAAGTAAACCCCCGGGTATTTTTGGTGATCTTCTTCAAATGGAGAGAACCTCGCCGCTACTTCAGCTATTTCTTTAAAAAGAACTCGTTCCGTATCAGTTAATTCCTCGTCAAGGTCGTGATCGTATGTTAAATGAAATTCATCGCAGAATACTTCTGCCTCTATTTCTTTATCCTTGTATAGTCTGAGCAGCCAATACAGGCGCTCTTTGGGTGTCCGTTCCATGTGAGATCCTCCGTTTTTCCTTACGTCACTTAGCTCAAATCAATCGTAGTCCAACCGGCCGAGACAATTTCACTTTTCCATCGAGATAACTCGGTTTGCAGATCCTTTTTGTCTGCGGAAATAGTAAACTCTATTCTAGTAAAGGGTTTTGTAAAAAACTCAATATAAGGAGGGCAGGCCGTAAAATCTCTTTGTCCGATGCGGGTATCCGTTTTTCGGATTTCGGCTGCCATCTCTTCAGTCAAATTCTCGCTTCTTTTCCGGTATTGGATCCAGTTTTCATGGCATTGTTTAAAATCTATTCTATTGCTTTTACCATTTTCGTCTATATAGACAAGGCCATCAACTGAAAGGTTTTCAATGTTTTTCATGTGCTGCCTCCTATCGACTTTCATGATCCTCTGTTTGTTTATCCGCTACGGCCAAGATACTAATAACAATAGCAAACACCAGAAAGATCATGCTCATAACCAACGGTTCCGTTATTTCAAACTTATTTTCACAATAAAGAAGAAGAGCATCCACGATAAAAACAGTTAAAGTAAATAAAAAGAAAACAAGGAAACGCCCCGTCTTTGATGGCATTGGTTCCGAACGAACGTACTTTACGATCCCCAGAATCATATACGTACCGAAAATGTAAAGTATATGATCAAACTGAAGGTTCTCATTAACCAATCTTCGATAAATGAGATTAAAAATAATTAAGACAGCAAGAACACCCGCATATTTTAAAAAGGTCAAAAATCTAATGTGCATAAGCAATTCTCCATACGATGCTTGATTGTCCTTTTTTCCATCCCAATTAAATCCCAACTCACACTTTCCATTCTTCTATTAACAATGGATCATGAAATAAATCGCTGCACAAAATTTCGCCGACTTCAAGAAACCGACTATACAAATCCTTAAATATCCTTGAAATTTGTTCTTTCTGCACAGTCCTTTTCAAGATCAAATACAAGTTCTTCTTTATTTAATTTTTTTGTTGTTAAAGGCTCATTTACGAGCAATTTCAGATCAAAAATAGGAGCACGCCCTTTTTTAATATTCAATAATTTAAGCTTATCTATTTTCCTATTATCCACTTTATTACTAATATATCCAATGAATTTCGCCGAATTAAATTCTTTTCATTAATAACAAATCAGTCTTTCTTATCATTAAAGGACCCACGTGTCTATAAAATAAAAGCAGCATATGATGGGATAAGTAGCGATGCATGCTCGAAAGTAAGATCAAAATATTCCCTTCGCATCCCTAAGCAATTCCCCGACCCGCAATTGGACTTTCACAACTAGATCATGCGTGCTTCTGGGCACGCCGGACAAAAAGAAACCTTGAAAGGCACAGGGCCAATCAAGGTATAAAAAAGCCTTACTTCTACTCTAGTCTTCTTGAGGTTCCTGTTTCAACATCAATTTCAAATTTTTCTGATGGTACACGTAAGTCTTTCGTTGTATAGAGATTATAGCGACCTGATATATCAGTTCGTTCCATTAACACCCAATCATTCGTCCGTCCGTGTTCAACCCCCATTGAGACCATCTTATTTGTCTGAATATTGACTGCAATATTCATTTCTTCACCTGTCGAAACATTTTTTATATATAACCGAGCATGACTATTTTTTTGAAACACATTAATTAAATCAATTCGATACTCATACTTCTTATCTGAAGTTAATTTTAATGAGTCACTTGTAATCCTTTCAGTTAACCAACCTTGTGTATCAACGCCTCTAAACAGGAAAACAGAAAGAAGTAATAGTATTATCACTCCCAAAATGAACCCAATATAAGACTTACTACTAGAGGGCATCCACCCTTTTTTTAGTAATACAATTGAGAATACTGTTAATGCAATTGAGGGAATCCAGATAAATATTAAAGTTACAGTGGCTATTAAGTCTAAAGATCGTTGAAAATTCGCTGTCGCTCCGATTAGAAACCAATTCACGGATACAATATTTAGAACGATGGCAACAACCCATATGATTTTCAACCACATTTCTTCACCCTCTTTTTTCATCACCCTGTGATACGTAATAATTAATTCAAAATTGGTACAATATATTTTTTCCAGATGTCGATGTTTGTGTGCATGACTGAATGGCTTTGTATTGGTCTGAAATAATACCAAAGCGATAATTTCACTTCCACGTTTTCAGCACCTTTAAATTCTCTGTCATATGCTGCCCCACCACCTGGTAAAGATCCTCCATGATTTTGAACACCGTCATATTTGTTATAAACCTGAATATGTTGCCCAACCTCAGTCTCTAACTTGTATTCCCTCACAGGAGTCGCAATAGTAATAAGAGTATCCACTTTTACATCCTTTTCAGCAAGAAGATTAGTTATCATGATCCCCACATTCCCACCATGACTATGAGCGACTAATCTTATGGGTTCATATGGATTATCCAAATGCCATTGATATATGTCATTAAATATATCTTGTGCCGCTTCTGAGCGAGCCTTTGTATTATTTTCACCAGTCCAATTCTCTTCTTTAACTGGCTCGTTAAAGAGCTTTCGAACATAATCCACAAATTCAGATGTCCACGTGCTTTTTCCATCGTTCTTTTCAGGATTTGCAAAAGTACCATGAATAAGAAAAACTTTATGCCCACTCGGATCAGTATACCTCAGCGGATTGTTATGGGTATAGGTGTAAAGATTCAAACTCAGCGGGTTATCCAACTGCCCTTCATACGTATCCTCGTTAATAAACCGTCCCAGATTGGGATCGTACCACCGAGCGCGTAGATACTGAAGCTTGGTCGTATTATCCCAGTATTCACCCGAGTACCGGAAGTTATTTGACACAGTTTCCTTCTCGGTTACGGGATTGCCCCAAATATCATAGGTGTACTTATTTAATACGTTAGCGACTTAAAACCAACTAACCTCCAAGTTACAATTATTGTAAATATAATCACTACTTTCTCTTTAAAATGCATATACCAGCATATTATCGGCTGCAATTAATTTATATTACTTAGCTATTTTTGTCGTAATTTGTTAATTAATGACGCATTTCATAAATATATTTATTAACAGGTTATTTTAACGTCTGATATAAGCACACTGATTCATGATCTTTTTACTAGTTGAAGTTTGAAAATCAAGGCAGGCAAGAAGCCGTAAAAAGAGCGGCCTCTCCCCGGTTGGATTCCGGAAAGAGGCCGCTTCTATACATCCTATTCTAACTTATAAGCAAACCGTTATTTCGTTATTGCATGAAGACCATCTTAACTAACTACCGCCCACAAAGCCGGAACGAGAGCAGGTTCCCAGCCCGGCATAGCCGTGTGAGCCTGAAGAGCTCTGTAAGTCTTTCCTTGATAAGTGACTAGATCGTTTACCTGATAGTTGGTATACGCGGCCCAAGCGGCAGCGCCGGAGCCTGTATCCGTCGTAACGGTCACCGCGTTGCTGGCCGGCGATACGTTGCCTGCGGCATCTCTCGCTTTGACGGTGAAGGTGTAGGACGTTCCGCCCTGCAGGCCGCTGACGGTTGCGCTCGTGCCCGTTACTGTAGTGGCAAGCGTCGAGCCGTTGTACACATCATAGCCGGCTACGCCCGTGTTGTCTGTGGATGCGCTCCACGACAAGGTTACGCTGCTGGCCGTTTTGCCTCCCGCTACGAGGTTGCCCGGAGCCGTAGGCGGCTGCGTGTCCGTCGGGTCGGTCGACGAGCTGGTCGTTACCGTCACCGCGCTGCTCGCAGGAGATATGTTGCCGGCCGCGTCCTTCGCTTTCACCGTGAAGGTGTAAGCCGTAGCCGGGGTCAGACCGCTGACGGTCGCGCTTGTGCCGGTGACGGATGCCGCCAGAACGGAGCCTCTGTATACGTCATAGCCGGTCACGCCCACATTATCCGTCGAAGCGCTCCAGGACAAGGTTACGCTGCTCGAAGTCTTGCCTGTGGAAACCAGATTCCCCGGTGCCGAAGGCGCTTGGGTATCTTGAGTCGGCGGAAGACTTCCGACGCCGACCGCGGCATAGGCCGTTTTTACCGAATAAACCTGCGCCGAGTTGGCACCGAAAAGATCGGTGGCCGAGCTAATGGCCGCTTCACGCATAGCCGCAAAATTGGATGTGCTCGTCAAGTAGTAAGTAAGCGCTTTATATACGATCTTGGCTGCGTCGCTGCGGCCGATTCCGGTAACGCTGACGCCGCGGTGCGTGCCGCCCTGGGCCAGCAGATAAAACGCTTTGTTGGGAATACCGCTGTTTGTATGCACGCCGCCATTATCTTCGGACCCCCGGTAAATGTTGCTGTAATGGTCCGGCTGGTTGAACAAGGTCGGATTTTCCATCGAGCGAAGCGCATCGCCCGGCGTGTACGGCGTATAGATATCATCCCCGATCAGCCAGTTCTTTCCTTGAATGGTGTTGCCGAAAACGTCCGAAATCGACTCGTTAAGCGCTCCGGACTCTCCTTGATAAATGAGTCCCGCCGTTTTCTCGGTAATCCCGTGGGTCAGCTCGTGGCCGATAACGTCGAGATCGCCGGAGAAAGCACGAAATTGTGAACCGTCGCCGTCGCCATACGCGATTTGCGTTCCGTTCCAGAAGGCGTTGTTATAACGGCTGCCGTAGTGCACCGTCGAGCGGATAGCCATGCCTCTGCCGTCCAGGCTGTCGCGGTTAAAATTATTTTTGAAATAGTCATAAACGATTCCCGCATAAGCATGCGCATCGACAGCCGCCGGATCCGTCCAGACATTGTCCGTATCCCTCATCAGCGTGCCCGGAAGCGATTGGCTGTTGCTGGCCGTATAGGTAACGATACCTCCACCGCGCGTCGTATCCTGCATCACATATTGAGTGCCGCTTTGCGTCGTTGTAAACGTTTTTGTATCCCCGAGCACGCCTACGCCCGTACCCGTCGCATGATCCAGCATGGCGTACTGGTTAACGATTTTGCCCGTTGCCGCATCAATAAAATACGTTTCGCGCTGCGGAGAAGGCTCCAGCACGTTCACTTCCGTGATGTACACAAGCACATTCTGCCTTTTAACCGGATAGTAGTTCAGCTCCGCCTGCTGCTCCCGCTGCTGGGCACCCAGCTTGCCGATCCGCTTCTCCATATCCCGGTTCGCGATCTCGATCGCTTTTCCCGCACTGATCTTCGGCTTGACAGCGGTGAGAGACTGCTGCCCGTTATCCGCAACCGTACTTCCCAGGTAGGCAGAGACATTGCCCTGCTTGTCAAAATGCAGCGTCTGATCCGTGCCGAACACCGGAATTCCCTGGATGTACTGTTTCAAACGCACATGCTGGGTTCCTGTCTCGGCGTCCGTCTCTTGATCCGTAATCCGGATACTCTGCTCCGCATCGCCCGTCAGATTCAAAATCCCCTTCTTGGCGTTCAGGTAGCCCCACACCTTCGCTTCCAGCGACGCTCCCTGCGGCGCAATCCACTTCTCACCGATAAAACGCGGAGCCGCCAAATCAGACGGAGAACCTGACGCGGAATTGCCGGAGGCTGCACCTACCGGAATTGCGGATAATGCCATCATCGTGCTCAATACGATTACGGTTAATTTCTTTTTCACTTATCATTCATCTCCCATCATTTTTTACTTGCAAGGTTCTTCAACCCTTGATATGATAACGCTTACAAAACACCCCCTTTCAAAAATTCCCGTTAACTCAAAGCTCTATGTTAGTTAAACCGGATGCACACATGGAATGGCACAAAAAAACAGCCTCTTCAAATCGTTAGTTAATCTCGACTGTAATTTCATTGGTAAATATGTAATTATTATGTTATTTTCACAATTTCATCATACTATCGGTTTTGCGAGTTGTCAATTGACCGCAGGTTAATTTTTGTGAAAAAAATTTTGAAGTGAAAGGGAATATTTTGAAAAGAGAGCAGCTCTATGAGGTTGTAGAACCCGCCGGTTCTAGAGAATTTGCGCTTAGTTGGCCTGCAAACATGCATTCATGATCTTTTTCGCGACTTCTAATGTTTGGTCGCTTTGTGTAAAAAAGCGTTCAAATTCTTTGTTAAATATCTCGTTTATTTTATCTTTTAATTCAAGAAGGGTCAGGTCCGTTTTCTGTTCGTTTATAAATTCAACAATATATTCCACTTCAAAAGAATATTCATCATCCAGTAAGGGTTCAATCTCAATGGGGTTCCATTCATTAATAATCTCTCGGACTTTGTAAAAGTTTGCGGACAAATACTTATCCTCCTTGGAAGTTGGGAGATTGGGGGGAGTATATTTTCGATGAGTGACGTCTATTTGCTGTACATATCAAGCCTACCTCTATCGGGATGCGGTAAAGAAGATTCGCTCATCGCACCAAATTCCAAAAAATTATTCCGGGCTTGTGTAAGAGTCATGCGATTCGGTAAACTATATGAAGTGTGGTCTGTAGTCCCGTCATCTTCCCAAAAACATACCGGACAAATATCGTACTCTCCTTTTACCGACAGTGTCTTAAACTCACAACACGGACACGCAAAAAGTTCTTCCTGAACCCCTACAACCGTTTGATCGGAAACCAGTTGTTCGGAAATTCGTTTCGATAAATATTCGTTTCTGACTCCAACATACTCACTTTTTAAGCCTACGCGGATCAAGTTATCATAATCTTCATCCCGGTTCATATGTTGGCACCTCTTAACTATGTAAGATCTTTCAAATCTTTTTGCGCCAGATCTATTAGTTGTTCAAAACCCAACTTCTCCTTCACCCAACAAAACTCCAACTCAATTAATCACTTTCCCGAAATCAATTAAGTTTCTCCTCTGCAAGAAAAATATCAACACAATAATCGGCAAGTTGATTTAATGCCTCTCTCTTGGCGGTAGGGATTATGATGATAGCCCCCTGATCTTTTAAAATCCTAACACTTGCTGCAATACGACTTCTCAAAGATTGAATCCACGCTGTATTCAACCAGGGAAAACAAAAGATGGTTTTGCCATGCGCGAGTCCAATGGCTATGGACGCGTTCCACCTTTCGTTGCTGATATGTTCTAATTTTCGATCTAAACGGGAGGACGACAATTCAAACCATTCCACCAGCTCGTTCAAGGTGAATGCGTTGTTTTGTTTTAAACCCTCTTCAATTTGCTGCCGGACTGTCCTGCCTCCAAATAGGTTTCTTGAAATAACACCTTCACCAACATAACACCCATATCCAGCTAGTACGGACGAGTCTGCCGCAAGAACGTTATTCAGGAATAAGGTCCCGCTCTGCTCTTTTTCCCTCCCCGTTAAATAATAGGATAGCACCCAGCCTCCCGAACCGCATTCGCCTATAATTCCATATACATGCCCGCTTCTAAATTCATAAGAAAAATTTTCACAACAATCCCGCATCTGTCCATAATTTACCAACCTAGGATCGCCCAGAATCGTCAAATCCTTTACTCGAACCGTGTCTATGGGTTGTACCATTTGGTTATGAGCCTGCCTCTCAAGAATACAGCCGATAAATTAACGGTATCCTTAAAGCTTTTTATAACAAATTAGGAAATCACATAAAACGAAGACTAGTAAATATCGAATTCAGTAATAATTCAATAAATCATGCCGCAGCTTATCAATTAATTCATCCTCATTCAATGAAATCGAATATAAATCACTATCTTCAAAAACATTTTTAGCTGCTTTATCGTAACTATCAGCAGATTCAACAACATATGACTTTAATCCTCTAACCAAGGTTATTTTAATATAAAGTCCATTATGTAAAAAAAGGGGAGTACCGCTTACACTAACCTTCTCGAAATTCAATTCCTGAAATAACGCATCAATTTTTGTCTCCAGTTCCATAGGGTCACTCCCCCGAATTAATTAGCCATTAGCATTCATCTTTAGTATGACGGTTAACCATTTTAAATAAAGAGGATAACAGTGAAATCTCTTCTTTACCGATCATAATATCCGAGTCTCCGCCGTGCGTTAGAGATACTACGAGAATAATCGACTGTTCAAAAACATTGATTAATATAAATCCTTGTCTTTCTAATGGTGGTCCGCTTACGTATATAATATCGACTGGATACCTTTCTTGATGAAAAACATCGCTTAAAATGATGTCATTCGCTTTATCGACTGCTCTTAACACTCTCGCATACTCTTCGAACGTTAATTCAATTTCGGCAGTCATTCCATGCTCATAGGTCTGAGAAATACTAACCTCTACATACCCCGCCCCGTTCAATGACACTTTTATAATTCCGGATTTTTCTTCAAGAACAGAATAGATGCTTAAAGAGCCTACTTCTTTGTACGGTTTCTTTGTCATTGAGCACCTCTTGTCGAATTACTCCTGTCTTTCCGTTAATACTATTAATTTCGTAAATACACTTAAAAATTTAAATTTAATCGGTAGCTGCCCAGCGATAAAAAATCTTTAAGATCTCCTCAAGATTTTCAGGACCTCCGGCGCCCGTAAAACTACCTTCTTCTATTTTACAGTGAACCCAATCGTCATCCGTTCGTTCAATCTGAACCATTTCTACCTGTTTGCTCGCCAATTCTGTCTCACTTAGATTTATGGAAACATACCATCCGGGATTATCAAGGGTAGTTATTCGAATACCACTTGTATGTTCCCAATCTCCATTACAGTGCCATGTATACCACTCTTGTAACCATCTCAAAATTTCCACCGGTCTACACTCCTACAATTACTCAAAATTTAAGGTGTAGCTTCTTTCTCCCCGTTTTTCGCGTACCCCCTACCTCTTCCATCAAGAAATTTTCACAACAAATCTTTGTTTAATCCCTTCAACCATTCTGATAACTGAATAACATTGGTTTCTAATTCGCTGTAGGTAAAACATTCTTTTCTTAGGACCGGCTCGTCCCAGTTTAAATCCCGTACAACAAAAATCAAAAAACTCTGAGTTCCCAAATACCAACCTACATCTAAAGCATAGTTATTCGGATACTTAACAAAAAACATATCTTCCTGTAAATCGTCATTATCTTTATCCAATAGGGTATGGTTGTCGATTTTATACTCGTTATATTCAACTGATCCAGGGTAAAAATTTATGTTTTCAAACATTACTTCACCTCATACTGCCTTCAAATACATAAAAATATTGTTGGGTTGTAGACGTTTATTGTCTTGGGATACTTTTCCTGTAACACAAATATAAAACATTGTTCATCTTAATCATAAGGTGACAACTATTTTTTCAACCGCTGATAGGCAAATCACGGGTCTCTAGCTTCCGCTGCTGTTGTCCATACAAACCGGCCGACGCAGCGGCAATCGCCATAAAAATTGCGCTGGATGCCACGCCGAATTGCAGGCCGTACCGTTCGACCACCACGCCTCCAACGATAGGACCGATAATCTGTCCGGAAGCAAAAAAGGCAGTGGCTATGCTAAGACATGCCGCATAAGCGTGGTGAGGGACGTGACGACGAAGAAGCGCGGTCGTCATCAGCGGCGGAGTAATAAAGGAAACCAGCCCAATCACGGCGGCCCCGAGCACGGTAAATACCATATGATTGGTGGTTACCCCGCACACACCGATCGTCCCCATAGCTAACCCAAGCGCAAGCGTGTACCCGCTCGGCCATCGGTCAATGGCTTTGCCCCCGATCCATCCGTTAAACAAACCCGCAAACCCGATTCCGGACCATATCAACCCGGCATAGAGAGAGGGAATACCTTGGCTCACTAGGTAGGGGATCAAATACGTGAAATAGATGATGTATCCCCAGCCGAAGAAAAAATAAGAAGCGATTAGGAACAAGAGTTTCTTGGGGTTCAACAGGAGACGATACACATTTTCGCTTTCTTTATCCCGCGGCTTCGATTCGGCCTGCAAGGGTATTTCTTCGGCTTCCCTTTTTCTGGTGACGAACTCGAAACCGAACGCCACTATTATCCCTAATACACCCATGATCCCCCAAGCATACCGCCACCCCTGCATGTGTGAAGGGTCTATGGTGAAGGGTGCGAATAAACCGGTCACTAGTATGCCGGCAGATCCGCCCAGCCATATAAGACCCGATGCCACGCCCCGTTCCGCCGGTCGAACGGCATCCATGGCAATGGACAGGACTAGCACTGTAGCCAGCGCCGATAACAATCCGATTGCGAACCGCCAAAACCCAAGCTGTATGAAATGTTCACTAAATGCCGAGCCGATCATAGTCATTCCGAGCAATAAGCACGTCACCCGATTCATGACATGTTTACGGTTCGGAAAGCGCGAGATCAAAGGAGAAAGACACAAGGTCCCGACCAAATAACCGATAAAATTAACGGTGCCAAGCATCCCCAACTGTCCGTAGCTCCCCCCGATCTCTCTCTGTATCCCGGGCAAGAACATGCCGTAGGAGAGCCGGGAAAAGCCGAGTATGACGACAAACAAAAGCGATGCCCATAAAGTAATCCAATTGAATGCGGATTTTGTACCCATAAGCCCATTTTCCTCCAAAATAATAAGTTGACCCTATTGTAAAATCCCGGTAATGTTTTGTAAAATTGAATAATATGAATAAATAATTCGACTAACACAAACAAAGGTGATGACAATGGATCTTCGAGCTTTAAAAACCTTCGAGGCTTGCGTACGTCATGGGCATTTTTTGAAAGCCGCCGAGGAACTCCAATATGCTCCCTCTACGGTAACTCTACAAATTCAGCGTCTCGAAGCGGATCTGGGGGTTTCTTTATTCGTACGCGACGGAAAACGCGTGATCGTGACCGAAGCCGGCCGCTGGCTCCAACATGAGGCCTCGGTATTGCTGAAGTCGATCGGAGCCATGAGGCAGACTGTCTCGGATATTGCCGCGGGAGATAACGGCTCGGTGCGTTTTGCCGCTATAGAGCCCGTCGCAAGCCAGCGGCTGGCGGGCGTTATAGCTCACTTTTGCAAAACTCGGCCGAAAGTGGAGTTAACCATGGAAGTAGGCGGCAGCAGATCGATTGCGGAGAGGGTTCGGGCCGGCGAACTGGAATTCGGCGTTTGCTCGGCTCCACCTTCGAAGCTTATGCTGGAGTTTGAGCCGCTGATCGAAGAAAGATTAGGGGTCATGTTAAACATGAATCATCCGTTAGCCGATCGGGATAGCATTACGGCGGGCGACCTGGCGGGGTTAACCGTTTTAGTCAAAGAACCGACTTGTATCTACCGGGAGCTTTGGGAAACGGCGATTTATCCGGCCGAGCAAAATCAATTCTCTTGTATGGAGGTTGGAAGTTTCTTTGTCATTCAGCAAATGGTTAAGGCGGAGTTCGGCATCGGGATCGTTCCGATTTACAGCGGTCTGGAACAGGAAGGCTCCTTGGTCATAAGGCCTTTAGCCAATTTGAATCCTGTCATCACGATAGGGATCGCTTATAAAGACAAAAACTTCCTGGGCAAGGCGGCATTACTGCTAATGGAAGCGATTAGGGCTTCCGTCAACCCGAGCCTACACTGCCAACTACATGATTAAGAACTCTAGCTGCAAAGGAGCCAGCCCCGATGTTAACCCGCAAGTAGAAGTATAGTCCGATACGCAGACTAGGGGCCTGAATAAGTAATCTTGTGAACTTCCCGCTAGTCTTGCTCGTTAGCTTAACCGTTAGTTTAATCTGTAGAGCGGCTTCAGACGCTTATCAATCAAATTTAGCTAAAAACGCCCCGCCGGGAATGAGATAAGGTTCTTGACAAAATGGGGAAAGAATGACGTTTGTGTCACTTGGCTTTAGTTTTTAAAAGAATTTTATCCCATACAACAAACCCCATAGAACAAAAAAAGCCTCGATTTTCGCGGACTTTAAGATAATATTTTTTCACCCGACATGGGATAAAAATAATATTTTCTTGAAAATACAATTTAGTTTTTGTCACTCCGGTCTGGTCCGGTATAGTAAGTCGATTACTTTTTAATTATTTTGTATGAAATAATTCCGGATCGCACCTTTATTGGTTAATGAAACGGGGCATTTATACAGCATACTGGCCGTTTACGCAGCTCTCTATTGAGGCATACTCGCAATTCGGGCCGATCCCTGTGGTTGTATGGTTTTACTGTACTGCATATATGTCTTCTACTTAGCTGTTATTCTTCTTGCAAAACAATCTCCGCCTCGAAGCCCAGCTGTTCACACAACTTGTGAATACGTCGCATGTCCATTGCGCTGGTAATCCACTCGCAGCCCAAAGCTGCTGCCTCGTGAGCTGCCCATTGCAGGATATAGACCAAGGCATCCGCATGGGCTTCCTTCGCGGCAAAATCCTCCAGCACCAGGGTGCTGCCACGAACCGAAGCATGCACGTATGCCCAGTGCTGGTCGGCAAAGCTGCGGGCGACAAAACGCGTTTCGTCCTCCGCCCGGGCCCGCGAGTAGAGCGCTTGCAGCCATTTACCATAGGCGCCTGGCCCTGTCGGGGCTTTCGGGTTCCCCCATTCAAGTGAATCGGCGGCCAGCTTCCGCAATTCATCTTCATCCGCTACGGCCTTCCACTGCTCACTAAGAAAAGAACCCTGGAGAGTCGGTTTGAAGCGGACTTGCCAGGTGCGTTCGCCTGCCTTGATGCCACCGGCATGAAGCAGTTCGGATACGGTTACCATGGCAAGACCTTTGGCGTCAGCTTGGTGTACAAGCGATTTAACGGCCTGCGGCGTCTCTTTGGCGATTTCATTCGCATGAAACATAAAAATGATCCCATTAGCCAGCTTAGGTACCAGCCGCTCCACAAGCTGCGCGCTTGGCGGTCCCGACCAGTCGACCGTATCCTCTCCCTCGACGACCAGGTAGTTCCACTCCCGGAGCCATTCCAGATTCTCCTCTCGATAAGAAGCATACGGAAAACGCAAGTAGGCTGGAACCGGCCTTCCCGTTGCTTCTTGATAAGCGAGCTCTGCCAGCTTCAGCTCTTCGAAGAATACCGCTTTGGTCACATCCGCCATTCTGCGGTGATGGTAGGTATGCGTTGTGAGCTCATGGCCCCTCGCTATCATTTCTCTTGCTTTCGCCGGGTACCGGTCGAACCATTCCCCCGTTAAAAAAAACGTCCCGCGCGCGCCTCCCTGCTCCAAGGCTTCCAGCCATGCGTCAATAGGAATCCGCATCGGACCGTCATCGAACGTAAAGGCACAATGTGCAACCGCAGGATTGCCGTGACTAATGACCAAGTTTTTCATCGTAAGTCCCCTTTCTGTGATATCCTTCCACACTGACACCACTTGATCTTATTGTAAAATCGCGGGAATATTTTGTAAAATTGAATAATATGAATGAATGATTCGATTTACTTAAACAATGAGAGATTTGAAGAATTGCTATAAATTTATTTCAATTCAGATTGGAATATCCATTTTTCTCTAAACCGACCCTCACGTGCAGTTGGGTTATCACCGTGAATATTATTTGGAACGTTTATACCTCTATACCAGGCTAGAAGTTCGGAATCAACGTTATTTTTATAGATGATTCGGTAAATAACATTACTCCTGTTAAAATCATTTTTAAATGCACTAGTTTTTGGCTCTACACGCTCAATCTTTAGTACAACACCACCCTTTTTAGAAATAACCGCCTTTATTTCTTCTTCATGCTTCTTTTCTAAAACATTTAAACCAATAACTAATACCACCGCAACTATTCCTAAAAGGGATCCGATAATAATTGTCATCCACCTGGTTAATTTACTTTTAAAGATCATAGAACAAGGTCCACTATCTGTTTTGTTGAAACAACCATTTCCCCCGGCTCCTTATTTTATAAGAGTATAATGAATCAACTAATTCTTTTCTCATTCTATTAATCACTTGTATCTATCGTTATTTCTTGAGCACAAATGTGTTGACCCACGATCATCATAAGGTCTAGTCGTAGAGCGACCTTTCAAATTTAACGATATCGTCCTTACTATTCACCTGATCAAGTGAGTCAAATTCAAAAGATACTCCAGGCGGCGAATTTTTATTCCCCTTTTTAAAATCGAATGAAATTCGTTCAAACGTGTGCCCTTCCGCTTGGATAAATTGGACAATTTTATAAATCCTATCATATTCAGTTTCCGCGAGCTCTTTTTTAAAAGGGCGGTCTATTTGTATATAAATAGTGGAATCTTTAAACTCCTGTTTAACGTCTTTATATCTCGGTACCTCTCCATATGGAATTGACGTGTACTTCTCTTCTGCAGATCTGGTGTTGCCTAAGTTAATACTGGCTGTTCCCTGTTGGGAATATATTTGTTTCACAAATGATCCCAGTTCTTTGTCGGCCTCGGTACTCCATGATGCTCTCAAGTAATCATCCCATAAACCTCGATCATTCCACGACTGGGATATTTGAAAAGAAAGCTCTTGATTGTTTTCGGGATGAGCAATGGTCCAGTAAATTCCATTCTTAAAACTAAACTTAATATTTTCGATCAAGATGTTTTGCGAAAATCTTTGCTGAATATAACCCTTTAATTCTTTTTTGAATTTGTACCTTTCTATGGGCGAACCTTCGGTGACATAATAAACCGGGCTGCATAAAACCAAAGTGACCAGAACCCCTAGGAGAGCAATCTTTTTATTTCTTCTCACTTCGATCCCCTTTTCAATTTTTGCTTTGTCCTTAAAAAAATCCTCCGGTCAGCAACAAACCATCATAGCCGACGTCTTTTTCCATTGCTAGACCGTGAGAGTATTCGTTACTAAATTCTTTTCGCTTGTGGAATTTCCTCTATAAATTGTGTGGTTCTCCTAAAAGCAATTTGTGAATACCTTGAGCTATTCCTCCGTAGCTTATTAATCCTTTTAGATTTATTTGGAATTTGGAAGTTGTTGGAAAGATAAGAAAAGACTCGAAGAAGTGTTCCCTCAAGGCCTGAACTTGTTACCATTACTCATAATAGAGTATTCCTTTATTGTTAATTGCGTTGAATTCGACAATTAGTCTTACCATTTCAGGAACCGAAACTATCCTGCTAGAATTCTAAAATCCATGGACAATCTCCTTTTTGTATGTGTAGGATAACCATGAAATATACCCGAACCATTATTTCTTACCCAGACTCTTGTTGCATCCACCGCAGATCCATCAGGCAAGTATACTTTAGAAATAGAGCCTCTAGGTAGAAGATCTTAAGGATTACCGAAGGCCTTAGTCTCAATGCACCAAAGTTCTATAGCTTTTTCTTGGGAATATTTAATTATTAAAAGTTCTGTTAGCCCAATTTTTTAAATAACGCCGCTCAAATCATTCGACACTAGGTGGGGAGTTAAAGAAAGACCTTGAGGATATTCCCCCAAGGTCGCTCAAACTTATTGAAATACTACGTGGAATAAGAACGCTTTATTGTCGTCAGTCGAAGATAGTAGGTAGTATTGGATTGAATTTAATTTATCTTCTCTAACATAGAAAGTAGACTTGTATTCAACGAATCTAACCAAAGAAGCAAAAGTTGTTTTGGCAGCATTTAAGTTAAAATCTTTAAGTTTAATATTTACGTTATACTGCCCGTCCACATATTTAAATGAAAACTCTGCTATATCTTCTTGCCGTTCAAGAAAATCAGTTGATTCAGACCAAAGACCAATTTCATATTCACAATTTAATGTTTTTGAAATCTCTAGTAAAATATCTTTGTTCATTTATTCATATCAACTCCTTTATTTACTTGATTTTGGAATATAAATGCCTCCTTGAGCAGGGGAATGCACGGATACAATTCCTCCACTTTCGTTGGTAACAACTTTATTCCCTCGGGCATCAGTATACTCCCATGTTTTACCGCCATTTTCATCAATTTTACTTTTTCTGTTCTTTTTGTTGTTATCGATAATGTTATCGATTGCTTGAGCAGTAAATCCCCTTTCGTTTGCACGTTCAGCACCATGTTTACTAAACGAGTGACCTCCAGGAGTCTTATCTCCTGTTTTAATAATACAATCATTCGTATTCGTATTGTGTACCCAAATTCCTAAATCGGTAACATAATACGTATGGTAATCAGCAACAGCAAAATTGTAAACCGTAACAGCCTCAACTTGCTTGATGAACTCAACCTTGTCAAGCGTTAGATTGCTTCCGTCAGCTTTTTGAAGTTTATCGCCCACTTGGAGTTCGTCTGCGAAGACCCATCCTTTGCCTTCAACCCAGAACGGATGGTTATCTGTCGTCTCAATGACTTGCTCCCCCACACGCAATTTAATAATGTCATCACGTTGGTTGCGGTATAAAGCAGTGACTTCCTTATAAGCTAACTCTCCATCAGGATTATTCTCATCCTTGGCGAGAACCTTATCTCCGACTTGAATGTCTTCGATATTCTTTTCCCCTTCGTCTGTAAGAACCTTAGTTCCTCCTACAAAGCAGTTGCAAGAAATTTTAGAAGACTTTGCCCAGTTATCATCCGTGTACTTAACGGCTCTTTGAACCTTCTTTTCCCCGTTTTGAAGAGTAATCAGAATTTGACCGCCTTTAAGGATTTTAGTGACCGGGATAAAACCAGCTGCTGCAAGAGTTTTATCAAACTTCGATGAATTCGGGTCCACCAAAGTCATAATATCGCTAACAAATAAATAATCCACGATATTTGCGGCAGCTTTCATTCCGCCTAAAACTCCGTCTGCCATCGCGTCTGTTACAGGATTTGTGACTACCTCACCAAGGTATCCCATTCCGTTGACACCTTCAACAACCTTTAAACTTTCTTTATAAAACTGCGACCAGTCAATATTGGGAGCTGCTTCATGCCCACTCGGATCTCTATACTTCAGAGGATTATTC
>NZ_FNVF01000026.1 GCF_900107975.1 Paenibacillus sp. UNC499MF | reverse complement strand
TGACCCGTAGGGGATTCGAACCCCTGTTACCTCCGTGAAAGGGAGGTGTCTTAACCCCTTGACCAACGGGCCTTGATGTTTGTCTTTTTTGGCGACAAGGATTATTGTATCAGAAATTTAAAAGATTACAAGCTTTTTCTTATATCCAAAATATCCTAGAAATTTCCGCTATATGGTCATGCTTTTTCTGCCGTTTAAAACCGCGTTTTTCCCGACAAAATCAAGGGTTTCGGGGAGCACGTTTAAAAAGCCGCAGGCCGTATCCGGATCGCTAGATTTAAGACCATAAGCATGATACAGGAACATAAATTCGCTTGCGCGGGCATGACTCTCATAGTGGTTGTGGTTAAGCTGCGTCATGTAATGCCGGGAACCGCGAACTGCCTTAAATTCACGCCGGGTGCATGACTCTAATCTTCCGACGTTACGCAATTTACAAGCACGTGCTGGGGCACTGCGCGGCAGCTTGTCGAATCCCGCTCATTCAGAGTAAACGCAGGCTCATTAATGGTTAAGAACGTAAAAAACACGCCCTTGCTCACAGGAGCATAGGACGTGTTTGGTATGAAGGGGTTCTTGCTCAGTTTATGCCGCCGGAACGAAGAGCTGCCGCGGTCTGTTCAGGGTGCGCATCGCCGGATAGCGGCTTAAGCCTTACCGCAAACTGAAAAGCCAGCGGCTCCAGCACATGCGGCGGAAGCTGCTTCGGTCCGCAGCTGTTGCTGCCCAGCCCGTTCTGCTTGTAATCCAGGTGAAGCGTCACAAAATCCCGCGGAATCAGGTCGCATTCGTGCGAGGCCGCCTCCAGGTCCTCCGGCGTGTAGCGGCTGGCTCCGAAGTCAAAGACCGGCTGGCCGGATGCCATAAGACCGGAGCCCTGCACGCCGCGCAGGTATGCCCAGCGCACGTCGGAACGGTTGCCGCTTTCCTGCGGCTTGACGTACGGGAAGCGCAGGTCGTCGACCGCCGCGTCGTACAGGCCCATCTGCGCCGCCTGTCTGCTGTCCGGGTAAGATTCTCCCGGACCGAGCCCGTACCAGGTCACGCGGTCGGTGCTGCCGGGCAGCTCCATCCGCAGGCCGATGCGGGGAAGCATCTCCGGCGGCGTGCCGTCCGGATCGCCCTGCACGGACAGGTCCACCGTTCCGTCGGGACGAACGGTGTAGACCCACGTGCAGGCGAAGCCCCAGGCGTACACGGGCGGTGCCGTGCGGATGGAGACGGTCACGCGGACGGAGCCGTCCGCGAGGCGCTCCCAGCCGCTTCCGCGTACATCGTCGGCCGCCATGTGCACGCACGCCTTTCGCCAATCGGCGACAACGTACATGTCGTTGTCGATCGGGGCGCGCCACAAGGCGAGCCGCGGTCCGCCGCCTTCGGCGATCACCGGGTTGCCCGCATGCCGCCAGGAGGCGATGCGTCCCCGGGCGCGGTCGAAGACGAGCGTGAAGTCCGCTCCCGTCAAGGTGAGCTCGCGGTCCGCTTCTTCGACCCGGATCTCGTCAGCGGCTGTGGCCCGGGCAGCGTCATGCTGCGCAGGCGTCTCCTGCGAAGCGGCTGCCGCCATGCCGGACGCCACAGCCTCGCTTAAAGCCGCTTCGCCTGCGGTCTCCTCGGCATCCGCGGATGTCCTTGCAGGTCCGCCTTTAGCGGCTGCATGATTCGCAGAGGCTCCCGCGGAAGAAACGGCGGCGGCGTTGAGCACCGTCCCGGTCGTATCACGCTCCGGTTCCCCGGATGCTCTCCGGTCCCCTGCTTTCTCCTCGGAGACGGCATGGAGCGGGAACTGCGCCCACGCAATCTCGTGGCCTTCCTCCGCCCAGACTGCCGGAGAGGCCAGCACAATGCGCACGGTCAGCCAGTACTCGGCCGGGCTTCCTTCGCCTGCCGCCGGCACTGTCACTGTCAGGGGAAGACGGAGAGTTCCCTCTTCTCCCGCTGCCAGATTCGGCAGCTCGGCCGGTCCGCCGCCGACGAGGCGGCCGTCCGCCTCCAGCTTCCATGTGCAGCGGAAATTTTGAAGGGAGATAAAATCGTAATGGTTCCGGATAATCAGATCAACGGTCCCTTGGTTTTCGCCCGGCTCCCATCCGGAGATCTCAATAGATATCGGTTCAATCGTTTTCTTGTACTCCAAAAGACCCGGAGACGGCGTGCGGTCAGGTGTGACAAGTCCGTCGATACAAAAGTTACCGTTGTTCGGCTGATCGCCGTAATCTCCGCCGTAAGCGAAATATTCGCGGCCGTCCGCTTTTTTCCGCCGCAGCCCGTGATCGATCCACTCCCAAACGAACCCGCCCTGAAGCCTCGGGTACGTTCTGAACAGTTCCTCATAGTGCTCGAGCCCGCCGGGACCGTTCCCCATCGCATGGGCATACTCACACAAGATATGCGGTTTGTCCAGTTCCTTCATTTCCCCGAACCCGCGCATTTTCTCGGGAGACGAGTACATCGTGCTGAACACATCGCAGGCTTTTCCTTCGCGGTCTCCTTCGTAGTGAACGAGCCTCGTGGAATCGTAAGAGCGGCACCATTTGTACATCGCCTCGTGATTGCAGCCGAAACCGGATTCATTTCCGAGTGACCACATGATAATCGAAGGGTGATTTTCGTCCCGCAGGACCATTCTCCGCATCCGGTCCACATAGGCATGTTCCCAGGCGGGATCGCCGCTGAGCCGGTTAGCGTCCCCGATCAGCTCGAAGCCGTGCGTCTCCAAATCGGTTTCGTCCATGACGTACAGGCCGTACCGGTCGCACAGGTCGTAAAAGCGCGGATCGTTCGGATAGTGAGCCGTCCGCACCGCATTGATGTTGTGCTGCTTCATCATGCGGATATCCTGCTCCATAGTCTCCGGTGTAACGGTTCTGCCCGTATCGGGATGATGATCGTGACGGTTCACACCGCGCAGACGAATCGCTTTCCCGTTTACGAGCATAAGACCGCCTTTGACCTCGATGCGGCGGAAACCGGTTTTCAGCGCTGTCGTTTCGAGCACTTTTCCTTCTTCGTCCAGCAGAGTGACGATCAGGTCGTATAAATAAGGCGTTTCCGCGGACCAATGGCGGGGTTTCTTGATTTCCGCTTCAATTGCAATTTTCCCGGTTTCCGCGGTTCCGTCACTTTCCCCGTTGTTCGCGGTCCCGCTTTCTTTCCCCGAGACGATAAGGTTCCCTTCACGGTCCTGGAGCCTCCAGACCAGAGTGAACGAACGGGAAGCCGTATCTGCCGCATTCGCTACCGCCACCTTCACGCTGAGAAGTCCGTCTCTGCATGCTTCATCCAGCCCGGCGTGTACCCGGACATTTTGCAGATGCAGCTTCGGCCGGGCCACAAGAACGACATCGCGGAATATGCCGCTGAGCCACCACATATCCTGGTCCTCCAGGTAACTTCCTGCCGACCACTGATACACTTGCACGGCAAGAACATTCCGGCCGCTGCGGATAAAAGGCGACAAATCAAATTCCGCCGTCAGCCTGCTTCCTTCGCTGTACCCGACATACTCCCCGTTCAGCCAGACGTTGCAGGCGCTGTCTACTCCGTGAAACCGGATGACCACGTCCTTGTCCGTCCAACAGGCGGGCAGGGTAAACTCTCTCCGGTAGCTGCCCGTAGGGTTAGCCGCGGGCACACGCGGAGGATCGACCGGGAACGGATAGTATAAATCCGTGTAGTGGGGAGCTCCGTATCCGTGCAGCTGCCAGCAGCTCGGCACGGGAAGGCGGTCCCAGGCGGCCGCGTCGAACTCCGGCTCATAAAAACCCGCAGGCGCTTCCTCGGGCGAATTCGTGTAACGGAAAGCCCATGTGCCGTTTAGAAGCAGCGTCCGGTCCGAACGTTCCTCGGCGTAAGTAAGAGCCTTTTTTTCTTCTCCGTAGGGAATAAAACTGGCCCGGGCCGGCAGGCGGTCCCGCTCAAGCACGTCGAGATTTTCCCAATCCCGCCGCTGCAAATGTAGTTCCTTCATGTCTATGCTCCTCCTGCTTGGGGCTCACCCCTTAGATTTTCGTCGCGTTTGATCAAAGGCAGCACGCGGCTGCGGAAATAGATATAATTCACGATCAGCAGCACGCCCGCAATGAGAAACGGAGTGTGGTAATCGCCTGCATTCATAAAAAAACCCGCCGTCATCGTCGATAGAGACGATCCGACACAGCGGAAAACGGCCCGCATTCCCGCATACAAATTGCGGTCCTCTTCGCGCAGCGAGGACATGGTTTCGCTGTCGACCAGATTGCCGAGCAGCGAGAAGCTGCCGCTGCGTAGAACGAGCAGGGCCGCAAAGACCGGCGCCGGCTGCGCGATCAGGAGCAGAAAAGCCAGCCCCGCGTTGCCGAGGAACGCGCCTGTAAAGGCGGCTTTAGCGCCCCAGCGCTCCATGATTTTGGGAGCGGCCAGCGAAGCGGCAAACAGGACAAGCCCGTTGACCGTGTACACGTAAGAAATCAGATCGTCTTCCCACGCCGCCCGGAACTTCAAATACACATTCATGAACGGGCCGATGAACGAGAAAACGAATCCGATCAGGCAGGCGTTGGCGGCCAGCAGCCAGAGCGAGCGGTTGCGGAGCAGCCTGCGGATTGCCTGAGGCATACGCGGCAGAGATTCCGCGGGCCGCTTTCCGCGTGACACGGGTGGATTCGCCGAACTTTTGTGAGACGTATGCCGCTCCTCGGCGTCACTGTCTCCGGTTACAGGCGAATTCGCCAGGTTTTTGCGGAGCGCGTGTCTCTCTCCCTCGCCGCTGTTTCCCGTTGCGGAGTCCGGCGGGGAGCCGGCTGCTGCATCTGCGAGGACACGGTTACGGTTGTTATCCTTTGCCGCGGTCGCGCTCCCGCTTGCGGTGCCCCTGTCGGCCGGGGCGTATGTTTCGCTTCCGGCTGTCTTCGCCGCTGCCGCCAGTGCCGGAAGTTCACCATCCGCGATACTGCTATGCGTGGTGTCACGGCCCCTGCTGTCGGCTGCGGTCCCGGGGCGTGCTCCGCTCCCGGTCGGCTCCGCCGCTGCCGGAAGGTCATCGTCTCCGATGCCGCCTGTCGCCGGCGTAGTCTCTCCGCCACCGCCGCTGCCACCCGCCGCCCGCTCCGACGGCAGCAGCCGCAGACGGAGCAGAGACAGCACCGCGATGCATATGGCGGAAGCATAAAGCGACGGTGCGTGGCCCGCCGCCGAAGCGTCCGCCCGGGAGAGAATCCCCCCGAGCAGATTGCCGAGACCCGTGAACGCGGTAAACACCGCGAACATCCCGTGAAAAGCCCGGCTCTCCTCGCGGCGGGAGCGGCAGTACCGGAACAGGAGCTGGATTTCCGTCGTCTCGATACACATAAAACCGGCTGACGCAACCGCCTGGGCCGTATACCAGACCGGCAGGCTTCGTCCGGTGGCGAACAGGGCCGCTCCCGCGGCCACGAGCATCGAGCCCGCCAACAGCATGGGCTTGCGGCCGATTTTTCCCGCAAGCATTCCGGCGGGCAGAGCACCGATCCCCATGATCAGAATGCCCACGGCGGAAATGCTTGCGATCTGGCCCCCGCTTGCGCCCAGCGCCAGCAGGTGAAGATTCAGGGCAAGCGAATACAGCCCGATTCCGATCCCGTACAGCGCTTCCGTCGCCAGAAACCGCCGGACTCCGGTTGTCATGCTTGTATTGCTGCTGCGAAAACTAAACACATCTGTCCAATCTCCTTGCTGTCCGAAACTTGCGGGTTAACTTCCCTGCTTGCCGTTTTGACTATGATAGCTCTGTCATTGTTATCGTTCATCCCGGCTTTAAAGGAACATCGGCCTTACTTGATGCCCGTCATCGAAATGCCTTCCACGATATACCGCTGGGCAAGGAAGAACACCGCAAGCGGAGGCAGACAGATGATCGTCGTTACGGCCATTACCGAGGTCATGTCGACGCCGAACATTCCTTTAAACTGCGCCAGACCGAGCGTCAACGTATACATGCTCGCATCGTTCAGGAAAATGAGCGGTCCGAGATAATCGTTCCACGTGTCCAGCATATTGAAAACACTGACAAGCACGAGCGCCGGAAACATCAGGGGAATGATAATTTTCGTAAAAATTTTCAGATCCCCCGCCCCGTCGATTTTCGCCGCTTCTTCAAGCTCCGTCGGAATGGTCATAATAAACTGCCTCAGCAGGAAAATGTAAAATGCCGAGCCGAACCAGGACGGGACGATCAAAGGCTTCAGCGTATTGATCCAGCCCAGGAAATTAAACTCCATGTACAGCGGGATCATCGTAACGTCCCACGGGATCATCATCGTGGCAAGCACGACCATAAACAGTGCGTCCCGGCCCTTGAAACGGAACCGCGCGAATCCGTAAGCAACCAGCGAGGAAGAGATTAACTGGCCAATGTTGCACAGCACGGTGACGGTCAGTGAATTTTTCAAAAACACATTAAAAGGCTGGATGGTCCACGCCTTCGCGAAGTTTTCCCAGTGAAGCTCGGAAGGAATCCATTTGGGCGGATACATGTAGACCTCTTCCGGGCTTTTCAGAGCCGTCGTAACGAGCCAGAAGAACGGCATCAGGAACAGCAGCGAGAAAAACAGCAGCAGGGCATATGTGAGTACTTTCTTCATGTCTTCACCTCGCAATCGTCTTTACAGCGCTTTGCGCTTCGTTTTCCGGGCTTTGTTCTTCTTCAGTTCACCCTCGTAATAGACGAACATGGAGGTAGAGCGGAAGACCATCATCGTCAGCGCCAGCACGATCACGAACATGACCCAGGCGTTGGCTGCGGAATAACCCATTTTGAAATATTTAAAAGCGTTCTCGTACACATACATCGCATAAAAATAAGTCGAATTCAGCGGCCCTCCGCCCGTGAGCGTCAAAGCTAGCGTAAGCTGCTGGAAGGCGGCGATGATCGATGTGATCAGGTTGAAAAGCAGAGTCGGTCCCAGCATGGGAAGCGTAATGCGGATGAACCGCTTTAACGCGCCCGCGCCGTCCAGTTCGGCGGCTTCGTACAGATCGCCCGGGATATTTTTCAATCCCGCCAGGAAGATCAGCATCATGGAGCCCTGTGCCCACAAGCTTGCGGCAACCATCGCGATCATCGACCAGTTCGGCTCACGCAGCCAATCCGGTCCGGTAATTCCGACGAGGGACAGGAAGTAATTGAGAATCCCGTACTCCCCGCTGTACACCCAGGCCCAGATCATCGCCAGGGCAACGCCCGAAATGACGGAAGGCAGGTAGAACACAGTGCGGAAAATGCCGCTTCCCCGGACGTTCTGATTGAGCAGAACAGCCAGCAGAAGAGCGATAGCGAGATTGAGCGGTACGAAGATGGCGGCAAACCGGATCGTTACGCCCAGGGAATGCCAGAACAAAGGATCATTTGTGAACATATTCACATAGTTTTGGAAGCCGACAAAGGTTCGTTCGCCGACAATGGGCCAATCGAAAAAGGAAATGACGAGCGAAAACAGGAGGGGTCCGAGCGTAAAAGCCACGAACCCGATCATCCAGGGAAGAATGAAGAGGTAGGGGGTCAGCCTGCCTCTTCTCCAGATGCTGCGCCGCACGCCTTTTTGAATCTGCAAGGTGTTCGGTTGCATGGGCTCACTTCCGTTTCCCTAACGGGTTATTTGAAAAACTTTTGCGAATCGCGTACGGCCGTATCCATCGATTCCTGGGCGTTTTGTCCCAGCATAATGGCGTTGATGGCCGACGTTAAGTTGCGGTTGACTTCGTTCCATTTCGGGCTGAGCAGGAAAGCCGGGGTGTTGTCGCTTGCTTCGAGCATCGTATAGAACGACTTGTACATCGGATCCTGGTCAAGCTTGTTGCCTTCTACCACGCTTTTGCGCACCGGCAGGTCGCTCGTCCGCAGCTTGATCGCTTCCTCGGAAGCGTAATATTTGATAAACTCCCACGCCTCTTCCTTGTGCTTGGAGTTTTTGGACATCGAGACCGCGGATTCGGCGATTACGCCTTTAACCGGCTTGCCCGGGAAGACAGGCATGGATACCGTGCCGAAGTCGACCTTCGCTTCCTTGAATCCGTCCAGCGGCCAGATACCGCTTTCCCACATAGCGATTTTGCCCGCTTTGAAAATGTCGTCACCCGACTGCTGGTTCTTGCCGCCCACAATCACGGCCGTCTTCGCTTTGACGAGATCGCCGATCATGCCGACCGCCTCGACCGCCGGCTTTCCGTTCATGAAGCCTTCGATCGTTTTGCCGTCATCCGAGATAAAACTGCCGCCGTTGCTCCAGACAATTCCCTGAAGATCGTACGGATCATTCTCCGCGCGGACTCCGAAACCGTACTGCTTTTTGGCCGGATTCGTCAGCTTCTGGGCGGCGCTTTTGAATTCGTCCCACGTCCAGCCTTCTTTAGGTTGAGGGACGCCCGCTTCGTCAAACAGCTTTTTGTTGTAGTACATCACCCTTGTCGTAAAACCTGCCGGTATTCCGTAAGCGGTTCCATCGATCTTGACGTAATTGAACAGTCCGGGGTAAAAATCGTCCTGCTTCAATGTCGCATCGCTTTTCATCCGCTCATCCAGAGGTTCGAGGTTTTTGTAATACGTCGGAAAATCCCACATGTACATCACATCCGGCGCATTGTTGGCTCCGATGGAGGCGGCCAGCTTCTGATCGAATCCGTCCCCGTAAGCCTCGACCTGCACCTTGACGTTCGGATGCTTGGCTTCGAAGTTTTTGGCGATCGTTTCTTGGATTTTGAGCAAATCCCCGGTATCCCAGGTCGCGAAGCGCAGCGTCACTTTGCCGGCGCCGCCGCCGGAGTCTCCTCCCCCTTGGGCTTCTCCCTGCTTGGAGCTGCAGCCCGAGAGGGCAAGAGCGGTAACCATGGATCCGGTAAGCGCGAGAACGAGCGTCTTTTTCATAAAGTTCCCCCCATAAACATCTTAGGTGTGATGAGATGAATCCGTTGAATTGACTTCAGTTTACGGCAAATAAAGCGTTTTCAAAACGGAAGAATGTCCGAAAAAAAGTGCCGCTTTGCCCGCTCTTCGGGCAGCTTCCGGGGAAGGTGCCAATACGTCCGGCGCGAGGGGGTGTTTTTATCCGGCGATCCGTCACCGGGGCAAAAAAGAAGGTTTCCCTTCCGGGAAACCGCACGGGCAGAACGGCTAGCGAGCGTCCGTCATCCGCCGCTCCGTGCGGTAATGACTCGGGGTCTGTCCCGTGCATCGCTTGAACCATTTGCTGAAATATTTCGCATCCGGCATACCGACCCGGTCCGCGATGTCCTGTACCGTCAGCTTTGAGGTGGCGAGCAGCTCCGAGGCGATTCCGAGCTTCGTACGGCAGGTAAACGCCACGAAGCTTTCGCCCACCACGCGCTTGAACAGCGTGCTGAAATGACTCCGGCTCAGGCCGACCTCATGGGCCGCTTCCGCAACGGAGAGCTGCGAGTCCGCCTGCTCGACGATCAGGCGCACCGCCGCCGCAATCGGCTCAGGCCATTCGCCGATGCGCACGCGGTGGCGCGTCTCCAGCTCGATGCGGCCGTGCAGGCGGCGCACTTCCGCCAGCCAGCCGGACGCGCCGGCAAACGCCGCGCCCTCCGTCCAGCGAAGCTGCGGGTCCGCCGCTTTGCGCGCGCACAGGCGGGCGTTCCACGCCTGCCGCTCGCCCTCGGGGACGAGCAGCAGCACATGCTGCCCGCTGAGGGCGGCTGCCGCGCAGAGGCCCGCGGAGGCCAGCCCGGCGGCCAGGCGCGCGGCGCAGGTTGCCGGGCCCGGTGCAGCCGTGGCGCCGGTCGCTTCCGCGTCCGCCGATGCCGGGGCTCCGCAAGCGCTGGCGCCGTAGGCCTGCGCAGCGCCAGCTCCCGCGCGCGTGCCTTCGCCGCTGCCGGCGATGGCTCCCGTGCCCGGCACGACCGCCCCGCTTGCGCCGGCGGCTGTCCGCTGCGCCGCGCCGTCCGCCTGTGTGCCGGCATCGGCCCGGGCTCCGCCGGGCGCCCCGGCCACAAAGCTGCGGCTTCCGCTGTCGAAGCCTACCCCGCTCGCCGCGGAGCCGGATGCCGCACCGCCGGAACCGCCGACGACGCCGGACGCATCGACAGAACCGGCCGGGCCCGCCGTGCTTTCGCCGCAGCCGATCAGGTAAGGCACCGTCGGCTCTCGCATCCACCGCCACTCGCCTTCGAGCAGCCTCTCCAGCTCGGCGGGAAAGCGGTCCCGGATGCCGTGCAGCCATTCGCGGAGCGCTCCTTCCACGCCCGAGGACTGGTCCGTGGAGGACGCCTCGGCTCCCCCGGACTGTACGGGCGCCTGTCGGCCGGGTCTGCGGAGCTCGCTGCGAAAGCCTTCCAGGTAGTCTCCCAGCTCCTCGTCGCTGAAGTCGGTTTTGAGCAGATAGCCGGACGCGCCGTATTTGATCCCCTGCTGGGCATATTCGAAATCCCGGTGACAGCTGAGCAAGAGCGCTTTGGTCCGGGGCTCGTATTCCTTGATTTTGCGGATCAGCTCGATTCCCGTCATTCCCGGCATCACGATGTCCGTAATGACCACTTCCGGCTCATGCTCCAGGAATGCCTCCCAGGCCCGGGTCCCGTTCGGGGCATCCGCCACAACTTCCATCCCGTAGCGTTCCCAGGGCACCGTGCTGATCAGCCCCCTGCGGATAATCACTTCATCGTCGGCAATCAGTACGCGTATAGTCGTATCGCTCATTCCGTTTCCTCCTCCTTCGGAAGCATAATCCCGATGCATGTTCCTTTTCCCGGTTCCGACTCTACATCCAGCCCGTATTTATCGCCGAAATGCAGCTTGATCCGCTGATCCACGTTATAGATGCCGATGCTGCGTTTCTTGCTGCCGACCGCCTCTCCGGGACCGGCCAGAAGCTGCCGGGCCGCCTCCGGCTCCATTCCCTTGCCGTCGTCGCACACACTCAGCCGGATCGCATTTCCCTGCTCACGCACTTTGATTTCAATCATGCCCGCCCCGTCCTCGAATGCATGGAAAAAAATATTTTCCACCAAAGGCTGCAGCGTCATCCGCGGGATACGGACCTGATCCAGCTCAAGCTCTCCCGTATCGATACGGTAGGTAAATACATGGCCGAACCGGTATTCCTGGAGATTCATGTAATGATGAATTACATCCAGCTCCTCCTTCAAGCTGACCAGCTCGCGCGTGTAGTTCAGGTTGCCGTCGAGCACCTTGGTCAAGTGCAGAATCATCTGCTGCACCTCGGAGTTGCCCGCTATCCGCGCTTTCCACTGGATGGAAGCGAGCGTATTGATCAGCAGGTGGGGATTGATCTGGTGATGAAGCGCCCGGAGCTCCGCTTCTTTTTTCTGCCGCTCCACGCGTTTGACCTCCCCGAACAAATCCTGCAGCTGGACAACCATGTGATTGAAACTCCGGCCCAGACGACCGATTTCGTCTTCCGAATCAACGACGATCCGGGTTTCCAGACGGCCGAGCGAAACATCGCGGATGGAATCTTTCATTTTTTTAATCCGGCTGAGGAAACGCAGCGAACTGAAGTACGCCAGAACGAAAGCCAGCAAGATGGACAAGCTGACGGCCGTAAACGTAAACGTCCGGATCAGCAGAGACGACTGGTAAAAGTGCTGGTACGGCGTCCGCACTTCAATCTTCCAATCGGTCTCCTCCGACTGTTTCGTCCAGACGACATCGTCGTCACGTTTTGTATAGGGCTTCGCCGTCTGATACAGAATGCGTCCTTCATCCGATATGGTCAGGAAAGCTCCCGTATCCCGTTCGTACTCATGGAACGTATCCAGCAGCTTGTCGGCTTTTACTTCTATAAGTACCCTTGCATCCTCCAGTGCCCCCACCTGGTTATGAATCTGAAAAAGCAGGCCGATCACTTTTTCGCCCGGAACGTTGGAGGTGCCGCTGTACTGCTTGGGCTCGTAAATGCTGAACCGATACCCCGTGCGTTCCTCGCCGAACCAGGGGCTTTCCTCCACGAGATCGGTATTGGCGATACGCTCGCCGTAATAATAGCCGGACTTCGTCAGAATAAAAATGCCTTTCGTATCCAGCGTTTTATGGGCTTTTATATACTGTTCGAGCTGCTGCTCCTCTTTAAAGCCCAAGTAGGTCGTCGGAATCTCTTCATGCAGAACCGTAAAGTTAGGATCCAGCAGGTAAGACAAAATATCTCCGACCGTATATTTCATTTGAGCCAGTGTCGAATCGATCTGCACCTGCAGCTGGGATACCGTGTTTTCCCCGTAGCGCCCGAACTGCTCGTTTATCGTTTGCGAAGACTTGGTATACAGCACATAACCCAGTGACAATAGAGGGATGATGGCGACCAGCAAAATCAGCAGCACCAGCTTCCCCTGCAGGCTCCGGCGTAAACGAATCGGCAGTAGGCCCAGGTGTCTAAACAACGTAATCTCCCCCGCATGCAGTAAAGTAAGCGCTTCCGTAAAATGATTATAGCACGGGAAGGCTGTATGCACATGCCTCCCCGCGCTCTATGGAATTTGAAATATAACCCAGCGGAGTCCGCAGCCTGAACGCAGTCAGTACGGTGCCCCGCTTCCGTGCGCGGGACTCCTTAGCGGGCGGCCCCGGCCGGCTCGGTTTTTTTGAGATAGGCCCGCCATGTGATGCACCACTCTTTAGGATCGTCGAAGCTGGATTCGTCGATCCGGTGAACGGTACTGTTGTGAGGGGCGGTTTTCACGATTTCCGGATTTTCGTACGCTTCCTGCGAAATATGACGCAGCGCATCCAGGTACTCGTCAAGGTCTTCTTTGGAATACGACTCCGTCGGCTCCAATGTGAACGGCTGCGGAACGATGTACGGATGATGACTGGTCCAGTAATGCAGCCCGAAATCGCACATTCTGCGCTGGACATCCTCGGTCGTCACGCCCGTCTCCTTCGTCAGCTGTTCCCAGCTGTAGCGTACCTGCTCCAGGCGTCCGCCTTCCACATACGGGGCGCTGGCGCCTCTGATTTTCAAAATGTTCGCATACAAATAGTTGTTGTTGAGCACGGCTGTCTTAGCCACGTCCAGCAGTCCTTCGGGCCCCAGCGCGCGAATCCAGGCGTACGAGCGGAGCACCGTTTGGGCCACGCCATGGAACATCCGCACTTTGCCGATGCTTTCCTGGGTTTCCCCGCTCAGGCTGTAACGGCTGCCGTCGTATTCCACGACTGGACCCGGCAGGAACGGCGCCAGCTGCGCCGTTACGCCCAGCGCTCCGGTTGCGGGTCCCCCGCACATGTGAGGCGCCGCGAACGTCTTGTGCAGGTTGAAGAAGCACATATCGAAGCCCGCTTCTTTCGCCCGCGCAATGCCGAGAAGCCCGTTCGCGTTGGCCTGGTCGTAGAAGCAGATTCCGCCCGCCTCGTGCACAACGTCCGTAAATTCGCGGATCCGGGGGTTGAAGATTCCGGTATCCTCCGGGTTCGCCACGACAAAACCTGCCGTCCTCTCGGACACCGCGTTTTTCAGCGCTTCCAGATCCGGGAAGCCGTCCTTGTCCGGGTACAAGGTGATGATTTTGTACCCTTTTACCGCGGCGGTTGCGGCCTGGGAAGGGTGAGAGAAGATCGTCGTGATAATCTCGTCGCGCTTCTCTCCTTCCCCGTTCGCATCGTGATAAGCCCGTACAATGGACGCCATGGCGAAAAGCGCCTGCGTACCGCTGCTCGGCTGGAAAGAGAACCGGTCCAAGCCGGATATTTCCCTCATCGCCAAATCGAGGCCGTGATAAATTTCCAGCATGCCCTGCACGGTGTCCGGATCTTGCAGCGGATGGAGGTCCATCATTTTGGGGCTGCGGATAAGCATCTCGTTGATCCGCGGAATGTACTTCATCGTGCAGGTTCCTTGACCGATTTCCACGTTGAAATCGGAACCCAGCGTTTCCTGCGACAGGCGCAGATAGTGCCGCAGCACTTTGGCCTGGCCGATCTCGGGAAGGGCCGGTGCCGTTTCTCTGCGCATGGATGCCGGCAGGGAGGACAGGCCGTCGCCCACCTCGGCTTCCACCTCCGGCTCCGCCGCCGGTACCAGAATCCCCCGCTCGCCCGGACGGTGCAGTTCGAATATGACAGGCTCATCCCATTTCGCCTGGTGGAACTTGCGGACCTTGCTGTTTCGTTCGATTCGTTTGATCATGGAGCCGATATCCCCTCTCATCGGTGGTTGGTTCTTTGGGTTGGTTTTATTGCTTGGTTTTATTGCTTGGTTTTATTGCTTGGTTTTATTGCTTAGTCCTGGCGCTTAGTTCTATTTCTTGATTCTGGCGCTTGGCTTCGATAATTGACTCTATCGAATAATTTCGTCGGTTCCATTGACCAGTTCCATTGTCCAGTTCCATTAACCGGTTTCGTTAATTTGTTCTATCGACCGGTACTACTGGTTGGTTTTATATTGGTTTTATATTGGTTTTATATCTGCCTTTATATCTGGTCTTATAACTAATCTTATAACCGGGTTTATATCCGATCCTATATCCGTCTCTATACCCGTTATTTCTCGGATCGTTTGACGTGCACGCGTCTCGTCTCATTCCTCCGGCATCTTCTCCGCTCCCTGACAAAGGGATCGCATAAGGGGATCGTCAGACACGGCCCAGTACTTTTTTCAACGCCTCCGCAAGGGTATCGATATCCTGCTTGGTGTGGATTTCCGTTACACAGTAGAGCGCACATTGTCCCCATTCCGCAAATTCTGCGGACAAGTCCTTGCCTCCGAAAATATCCTGCTCCAGCAGAAGCTTGTTGATCTCCGCCACGCTTTTGCCGGTCGAATTGAAATCAACGACAAATTCCTTGAATGTGGACGCGCTGAATTTTATGCTGACTCCCTCGATTTCGGACAGCCGCTTCTTGGCGTACTCCGCCTGCTGAACGATGGTCTGGCCGACTTCAAGCATTCCCTGCGGTCCCATCAGTGTCAGATAGACGCCTGCCGTGATTCCCCACAGTGCGGTCTGCGTGCCGACGGATTCTTTCCCTTTTTCCCGCTTCGCAAAAGAAGTCCGCTCATACGCCACGTCACCGAAGCCGTACTCGCCTTCCACCGAAGTCGGCGCGATTCCGAACAGCCGGGACGGGTATTCCATCACGTAAGCTTCTTCGTCGCGCGAAGCGATGAAACCGGCCTGACCTCCGCCGTAGTTCATGCGGATGCCAAGGGGCTGGAGATCGCCGCAGACAAGGTCCGCTCCATAGCGGGAAGGCGGCTTAAGGACGCCCAGCGAGATCGGGTCCACGCCGACGACAAACACCGCGCCAGCCTCCTTCGCAAGCTTGCCGATCGCTTCCCCTTGAATCTCGATGTGACCGAGATAGGAAGGGTTCTCGATATAGACGGCCGCGGTCTCCGCGCTCAGCTTGCCCTGCAGATCGTCCAGATCCAGCAGTCCCGTCGCGGGATCGCAGCCGACGAGGGTGCAGCGGATTTGCGGCGACAGGTAGTTGCGGATGATAAGCAGCCGGTCCGGATGAGTCGTCGCCGGCAGCAGCACCTCGCTGCGTCCGTTCATCCGTGCCGCCATACGCAGAGCGGTGGAAGCGGCCTGGGCCCAATCGAACGTCGGCACGTTGACGACGTCCATGTCGACCAGCTCGGCCAGAAGACTCTGGTACTCGAACAGCGCCTGAAAACGCCCATGGTCCTCGTAAGGCTCTCCCGCATACGCGGTAACGAACTCCGAGCGCTGGCTGATTTCGTCGCATACCGCGGGCACGTAATGCTGCCAGCAGCCCGCCCCGAGGAAGTTAAGCCGCTCCCGGGCATGAAGATTGCGGTTCAGCAGCGTTTCGATGTGACGCTGAAGCTCATACTCGTTCAAGGCCGGACCGATTTGAAGCTCGCTGCGGTAACGCAAAGATTCCGGTACCATGCGGTACAGCTCTTCGATATTAGCCGCCCCGATCACTTGGAGCATGTCCTTTTGTACGTCGGATACCGTGTTCGGTATATATGGATGGGATGAAGACTGCCTGGTTGCCATCGGAAAACCTCCCTGTATCTGCTTAATGGTCGAATGTTAAAATCCTGATAAAAGATGAAAAATGAGGAGTACCTTGCCGTTAAAATCGCCCATGTGATGTCTAATCGCAATTTTTCTGTGCCGTGACACAGAGTTTTATTGATCCGTCGATGCTCAGGCGGCCCCACCGACCGCCGTGCAGTGTCTCAACGCGCGATTACGATTCGCGTGCGCTGGAAATCTGCCTGCTTATCGCTGCCCGGCTCTGCCCATGCTGCAAAACTCGCCGGTTCTTTGCTGAACAGGCGCTTGCTCGCGTCCAAGTTCCCAAACTCAACCGGCAAGCTCCGGGGCCGCAAAAGCTTACGCCAAGCCTCCGCCGTCCACGACGAGAACCGAGCCTGTGACCCAGGCGGACATTCCGCTTGCCAGGAAAAGCACCGCGTTAGCGATGTCCTGAGGCGTTCCCAGCCTGTTCAGCGGACGCTCGGCGGAAGCTACGAGGAAGCTTGCCTCGTCGCGGCTCAATTGCTTGGCTTCGTCGCGCAGAAGCGGCGTATCCGTATCCCCCGGACAGACGCAGTTTACGCGGATTCCCGCAGGACCGTGGTCAATCGCCATTCCGCGGGTCAGGTTCACTACGCCCGCTTTGGCCGCGCAGTAAGCAGCCGCCTGGTCGCCGCCTTTAAGCCCCCAGCCCGAGCCCGTGTTGATGATGCTTCCGCCGCCGTTTTTTTCCATGACGGGGATCGCATATTTGGACAAAAGGAAAGTCCCTTTTAAGGAAACGTCGATCACAAGATCCCACTGCTCTTCCGTTAGCTCCACAACCGATTTCCGCCGGATTACCCCCGCGTTGTTGAAAACGATATCGATCCGTCCCGTTTCCCGGACCGCCGCTTCGACCGCGGATTGGCAGTCTTCCGCCCGTGTAACGTTGCAAGGGACATATCGGGCGAAATGACCCTGCTCCGTAAGGAGACGCTCGGCTTCGCGCCCGCCGGCTTCGTTCATATCCAGCAGCATAACCTTTGCCCCGTTGGCTGCCAGTGTCTGAGCGGCCGCAAGACCGATTCCCGAAGCGGCTCCCGTGACCAGAGCCGTTTTGCCGGTTAAATCCAGCGGAGAATTGTTCGTTGTCATTTGTTTTACCCCCTTGGTTGGCTTCGTGCTCGTGCTTGGTATGTTTTCATACTTGGTTGCTCTCATGCTTGGTATGTTTTCATACTTGGTTGCTCTCATGCTTGGCTTGCTTTCGTACTTGCATTACTTTCGTGCTTGTATAACTTTCCGTTCCCCTTTTAATTATTACTGAAGCCCCGATACAGCCGTCTTACTACTCCCGGCTGTCAGCGGATGCCGCACCCGTAACCGTCTCTTCTTCCCTGCAGCTGCCGGCCAGCATAAGAAAAACGCTCGACGTCCACGTGAACGCCCGGTCTCGCAGCCCCTCGCCGGTTACGGCGTCGAAGTTCTCCGCCATACCGGACCCCGCCGCCATGCGGCAGAACTTGCGGGCCAGCTCCGAGGCAAACGCCTCATCGCCCGCGCCGCGGAGTCCTTCCACGATCAGCATCGTGGAAGGCGCCCAGATCGGGCCGCGCCAGTAGCCGTCCGCCGCATAGTATGGGCTCGACGTGCTCTCCGTCGCCAGCCCGTTGCCGGTCAGGAAGCGGTCCGGCTGCTTCAAATCCGCGATCACCTTCTCGCGGATAGGGCCGGGGAGCCGGCTTCCCAGCACGATCGGGACGAACGTCAGCAGGCTGTCTCCGGCCGAACGCTCGTGGGAGCCGGAACGCATGGCCGTGAAGCGGCCTTCCGCCTCATCCCAGAAGTGCGCGATCAGCTTCTGGAGCAGCTCCCGGGCCCTCGCCGACCAGCGTTCGGCCTCCTCGTCCAAGCCGAGTCTCCGCGCGGCGGTTGCCAGCACTTCCATCTGGATGACGAGAAACGCCGAAAGATCCGGGCTTTCCACGGGGATATCCGTCAGGAACGCCGTGCTGTTGTCCCAGCCGCTGTCATTGCCGTGGTTGTACTGCGGAATTCCGTCTCCATCGTCATCGCGGTACCGGAACCACCACGTCGTCCATTTGCCGAGCGGCTCGTAAATTTCCCGAAGCCGTTCATCCGTAACCGCCGACGAATGTTCCATCATCCAGTTCAGTGTCCAGCCGTGAATAGGCGGTTTGCAGCAGTTCCAGAGCGCATATTTATCGTTTAAAAAGTCAGGCAGCATTCCGCTTTCATCCTGCCTGTCAAAAAATATCGCAAACTGATCCCAGGCCAGGTCCGGGTTCGTTCCGGCCAGTGCCATCGCATTGAAGCAGTGATCCCAGCTCCAAATATTCGTCATCCAATTCTTGGACATGTACATCGCGGGACGGGATAAATAGCCGTCCGCTCGTACCACGCAGGACCACGTAATATAGGCGGCAAGCGTCCGCGCCTCTTCCCAGTCCTCCGGCGTTTGTATCGTGCGCGCGAGCCACTGCTCCCACTCTTGACCCGCCATAGCCTCGGCCTCTTCGTAAGAATATTTGCCGCGCTGTCCGGGGACTGTCCGGTATTCTTCGAGAGACAAGTCGAACGACTGGCTTTCCCCGCCGGGAACGATCCCGAACGAAATATGTTTGGCACGGAGTCCGCCCCAGACCACATCGGGTTCGAAATGACCGAGCAGCGGCGAGAGCAGAATCCGGACCTCCCGCGAGAAACTGTTAAGCTCCCAGCCTCTTTCCTGATAAGGAAGCGCGTAATCGTACGCGCTTAGCTCCGCCGTCAGCTTCAGACCGATCCCTTCGCCTCTGACACGGATGCAGTCCGGCTCCGGAATGCACCATTCCATCCAGCCCGTTCCGCTTTCCAGGCGAACTTTGACGGGGGAAGCTTCCACCCTGTAATCGGTCAGCGCTTCCCGGCTCTGCGGATCAATGGGCGTGATGCCGAACAGGACACCGGCCTGCTCGTCGCCCCCGCGGATCATTCGTACGTAAAGCCCTTCGCTGCGTTTATCGCTTTGCGGCAGTTTCGATAGGGCGAAATAAGAACCAAAGCGGCTGAATGGCACCACAGACAGATCAAAATTCATAGTTGCAGCCCCCCGTTGTTCCTCAGATTCGATATTGCTGCTCGTGAAGAGAGCGTTTACATAAAATTGTACCGGAAAGAAAAGAATCTCCACACCGACGCTTGTTGGTATCTTCGTGTCATTTTGCACCTGCTGCACCGAAGTTTCCAGCCGGAGGCAATCAAGGTGCCATTTTGTATGCGGAGATTCGTCTTTTTGTTCAATCACCCTTTTCCCGGATAACAAAAAAACCGCCCCGAGGCCATTCACCCCAGGACGGTTTTCTGTTTAAACCACCAATCCATTATGACAGGCTCCTCCTCTTGGAGCGTCTGCCGCTGCCCCCTATCCTTTCGTCCCCCCCTGAAGACCGAATCCCTTCGACATAAATCTCTGGGACAGGATATACAGAATGACGGAAGGAATGGCGTACAGGACCGAAAACGCCGCCAATTTGCCGTAATCCGCCATCCCGTACTGCCCGAAAAACTGATACAACTTCAACGATACCGGGAAGTTATCGGGAGATTGCAGAAGAATATACGGAACGAAGAAGTTCCCCCAGCTTCCCGAAAACGTAAAAATCGCTACCGTACAAATACCGGGAACCATCAGCGGAGCCACCACCTTGCGGATGCCTGTGAACACAGACGCTCCGTCAATCCAGGCCGCTTCTTCCAGCTCGCTTGGCACCGAGTCCATGAAGTTCTTCAGCATCCAAATGCCATACGGCATGGACGAAGCCGCGAAAAATAAGATGACGCCAAAAATATGATCATACAGCTTGGTGGTCAAGAACAATTGATATACCGGAACCATAACCGCCGTAATCGGAAGCGAAGTCATGAACAAGACGGTAAGCATAAACGGTTTTTTATACTTTAATTGATAGCGGGACAACGGGTAGGCCGCAAGCAGGGCCAGAATAACGACGAATACGGCTTGACCCAGAGACATGATGAGACCGATCATATAGGCCCGCTGATTTTCCGGGTTGGCGATCACCTCCGCATAATTCGTCCCGGTCAGCCGTTCGGGAACCTTAAGCGACTGCATCGCATTGGAATCGACAGATGCTACCAGGACCCACAAAAGGGGCAGAATAAAACAGATGCCGATGAAAACAAGAATCGGATACGGCAAAATGCGATACATCCATTTACGCTGGCTCGTATTCATACGGTGTTCTCCCTTGTAAGTTTACTCTTTCATCGCGCGGATATAGAACAAGCTGAGGATAATGCCGAGCAGCAGCAGGAGCAGCGATATGGCCGTCCCGTAGCCGAGCTGATAATTCACAAATGCCTGGTTATACATAAAAATAGGCAGTGTCGTCGTCGAGGTTCCCGGTCCTCCTCCGGTCATCGCATAGATGAGCCCGAATACACCTAAAGTCTGCAAAGTAACGAGCATCATATTGGTGGTTAAAGTTCCTTTTATAAGGGGCAAAATAATTCTCGTCAGGATCTGCCACCTGGATGCTCCGTCAACTACAGCCGCCTCTTCGATCTCCGCAGGCACATCGTCCAGCGCCGCTTGAAAGACGAGCATGGAAAACGCCGTCCCGTGCCAGATGTTAGCCAAAATAATCGTGATCATCGGAACGGTATACAGCCATGCTACGACCGGAAGGCCGGCAAACGACAAGATGGCATTCAAAGTCCCCTCATCCCCGAAAAAGCTGTACAGACATAGAGCGCAAACAATTTCAGGGGTCACCCAGCCTGCCAGCACGATAGTTCCGATCACCCGCCGGAAGTGCTTATTTTTATGTTTCATGAGGAGCGCAATCAGGAAACCCAGCACCTGCTGCCCGATAACCGCCGATCCGATCAGAAAAACGAGGGTATTCCAAATGCTGATTCTGACCGTAGGGTCCTGGAACATACGCACATAGTTATCGAATCCGATAAATTTGAGTTCTTTCGCCGCTTCCCCCGTCAACGCCAGGTTTGTAAAGGAATAATAGAAAGTCAGCAAAATCGGATAAATAAAAAACACCAGCATAATCGCTATCGAAGGAAGTAAAAAATAAAACCACGAAGAGGTTCGTTTTTTCCTGTAAAGGCCTTCGGCCGCCAAACTGCCCATCCTCATCTTCCTCCCGCATTTTAACTGGTGACCACCGTCATGAGACGCCGAACCCGAGTGCCGAAATCTTCATGCGGTTCGGACCGAACAAGAACCCGCCCAAGCTTCGTTGAGGCAACCGGCGTGCTGTACGATTGTACGATGCCGCATGACGGTGATCATCCTCTTCTTTTCCGTCCTTCCTGCCGTCTCTAAACGGAGCTTGAGCGGTACCCTGACTGACGTTTACTTGGCCGTGACATGCTCCGCGCCTGCAATCCGGGTTACATCCTGCGTATATTTACTTAAAGCCGCCGCGGGCGTTGTCCCCGTCGCCACCGATTCGACCATCGTTTGAATCTGAGTGGACACTTCCGGGTATTTATCCTGCGCGGGCCTGAACTCGGCGTTCTTCAAATATTCGGTTGCCAGCTCATTAAACGGCATTTTCGTGTACCCCGGATCTTTCGCCACGTCTGCCCGGACCGTTATATTACCTGAAGCGATCACGAGCTTCTGGGTATTCTCTTTATTCAGTGCATATTTGATAAAATTCCATGCCTCGTCTTTATGCCGCGCATTACTCGGAATCGACAAGGCCCATCCTCCGGCTAACGTGATGGATCCGGGAGCCTGGCCTTTGCTGGTCGGCATGGGCGCAAACCCGAGCACATCTTTATAAGCCGGCCAAGGTGCAGCTCCGCCCTCCAAATAATTGCCGGTTATCCAGGACCCGTCCAGGGAAATCGCCAGCTTGCCTTTCGGCAAATATTCACGCGTAGCCGTGTTTCCGGCTTGGCCGTTCAGCACTTTGGACAGCGGCGGTCCGAGCTTTTCCTTCGTTACCGTTTCGATAAAACCAAGCGCATCCAGAATCCCCTGGCTCTTCACAATCCATTTTCCGCCCGCCTCGTCGTATAACCTCTCCCCGGTGCCATAGAGAAGCATTTCGTAAGTCTGCATCGAAGTCGCTTCTCCCGTAGCCTTGCCCATGTTCATCCAGATCGGAACCACATCCGGAGCTTTCTCCTTAATTGTTCTTGCCGCGTTCAAAACCTCATCCCAATTTTTAGGCTTCCAATTCTCGGGAAGCCCGGCTTTCTTGAAAATCTCCTTGTTGTACCACAGTCCCCTCGAATCCGTGTTGTAAGGGACCCCGTATACCTTGCCGTCGCTTGCGGTAACCCCTTTTTTCATAGCTTCGATAAAAGAGCCGTTTGTCCAATCTTCCCATCCTTTTAACCTGTCATCCAGCGGTTCCAGGTATCCCGCACTCGCATCCGAGTTCAAGATGAACGTGTCCTCCGTCACAATGTCCGGGGCCGTATCCTTCGATTTCAGTGCCAAAGCTATCTTGGCAAAATAATCCCCCTCAGACGCCTGAATCGGAGTCGGCTTGATTTCCACACTTTTATCCGGATAACTGGCCGCCACTTCCTTGATCCATTTAAAAAGAGCGCCCTGCTCGCCGATTCCATCGTCTCTATAAGTAATCGTTATCGTTTTTTTAGCGGCCGGGGAATGTTCCGCATCATTTCCTGTCTGGGTCGGTCCCGGTGTCGTTTTTACGCTTTGGCCGGAACACCCGAATAACAAGGCTGCACTTAATAAAACCGCCGTGACGCTCAACCTCTTTCTTCTTCCTTCTGCCATGGCTTGCCCTCCTTATTTTAGATACAGCTGGCTGCTACAGATAAGAGATTATTTTAAGCGCTTACATAATGGTTTATTTCACTATATTTTTATAATCCGCTAAAAAGAACTTTTATTTATTATTATCAATGAAAAGTAAAAAACCGTTTCCCTGTAAAACAGAGAAACGGCTGCCGCTGAATGGACATGTATGCAAGAACCCCATGACATAATTTTAGAGGCACGATGTACGAGCCCTGCATTTGAAATGAATTCTTCATGTCTTGCAGCTCCGCGGTCCGTACCACTACCATGTAGGTTACATAAGCTGATCGACCGGCTAGGAGATTGAAGTATAACCAGGAAAATATATCGGCACACAATTTGCCGGCCAGCCGGCTTTCCGATCGCCTTAACCAGTCACCAGCTATCTTCCCGCAGCCCCTAACGTGCAGAAGTCAAGCAGACGGCGGTGGGCCGAGTAATCTCTCGTCGTTCGCCCATACCGAAGCTGGACCGTAATTGTTTAAATCCAGTTGTGTCCGCTTTAGAAAGCATCAAAAAAAGAGCCTCTCGGCTCTTGTTATATGTATGGCTCCCCGAACAGGACTCGAACCTGTGACAACTCGATTAACAGTCGAGTGCTCTACCAACTGAGCTATCAGGGAA
>NZ_FNVF01000027.1 GCF_900107975.1 Paenibacillus sp. UNC499MF | reverse complement strand
CTCCGTGCGGATCGTCAACGAAGTGGACAACGTCAACCGTATTGTCTACGACGTAACGTCGAAACCGCCAGCAACGATCGAGTGGGAATAGTATAGATGGAATCAATGTAGTCCAACGCTCGCAAGCCTTGATACATAAGGGTTTCGGGCGTTGGAAATATTGAGTCCCAGTCTACACCTGCAACAATAGAGTGCAAAAATTACTCTCTTTTATCTGCGTTGTTTAGCAAATAGAAGGGAGTATTTTTTATGACCAAGATCAAAGAACTAATTGAGGATTTTAAGCTAAACCAAGAAATTTTGGGCAGGGAAAAGAAGTACGTTGACCTTTGTATGTTTCGTTTGTATAGGTGGGAAAGGTTTACGGTTAAAGAGTTAGGTGTAACAGAGGCTGAGGGAGTGACTCAGCTTCATATCAAGAAATATATACAGGAACGTCAGCGTGTCGGGAAAGAAGTCAACAGTACGATTAACAACAACATAGCCACGTTAAAGGTGTTTTTCCAATACTTAGTGAACGAAGAGTTTATCGATGTGCAGAGCAACCCCATGCGGAGAATTAAGAACCTCAAAGAAGAAAAGACAGTCATTGTCACGTTCAATGATGATGAGGTGTCGCGGATAATCAACGACCTCAAAGAAGAGACGTATTCCAATGTTCGGGACAAGCTCATTCTTATTATGCTCTTTGACACTGGTATAAGGGTTTCTGAGCTATGCAACATCAAGAATGATGATATAGCGCGGCGGCATATTCTGATTCACGGTAAAGGCTCTAAACAACGTCTAGTGTACATTAGCAATATTATGCGGAAGTACATGAGGAAGTACGAAGCTTTAAGGCAGGAAAGATTCAAAAAAAGGTTACGGGATGAAATCGAGGATTATTACTTCCTAGACCAATCGGCTGTACGGTTATCCCGATCCCGCATTAACAAGATTCTAAAAGAGCATTGCACTAATGCTGGCGTGAGAAAGGAAGTCAGATGCTCCCCACATGATTGTCGCCATTACTTTGCTCAAAAGCAATTAAGAAATGGCATTGACATATACAGCCTTAGCAGGCTGTTGGGGCATTTTGATACTCAAATTACTTCGAAATATTTAAGAGGGCTAGAACAGGAAGATATTCTTCAGATCGGAAGGCTACATAGTCCGTTGAATAAAGTGAAAATATCTCAGGACTAAGCTTCTCTTATATTCTGACAACGCATTAAGAATATGCCTCATACACGACCCCAGAGCCAGCGTAAGCCTGTCTAGGTGCGTCTAGGGGTTTCCTATAATTCAATCACAAGAAAGCAGTACAGGGCAAAATTAGGCGCTATAGAGCGTGGGAAGAATAGTGTCTATAAATTCTTCGAACAGTAGTAAGCGTTTATCATGTTAGATCACCCATTTTTAGTTGTAAAATGGTTATAATAAGCGTGTTACCTATGATTCTAGAAGAGTCTAAATATTGATTTGAACAACAGTATACTACTGTAAGGTGGAATGACTAGTGATCGATTTCCATGAGGATGACGAACAGGGGACGCTTGATAGAGAACTGGAAGTGGATGTATACGAAAGAGCGTATGGCGATCTGTACTTAAATAAAGTCAAGGAATTAAAGCAAGTGATAACCACTCATAATACAGGTAATAGCGTCTTTAATGTTTTTAGCCTTGAAGCAGGACTAGGAAAGAGTCTACAGACGCTGAAAGTAGTTGATGAGAATCTTGATGAGTGGGAAAATCCTCTTTCGTTCTTAATTGTAAAACGCTTCAAAACCGACATAGAACATAGCGAAAAGTACCTAGAGAGGCATAACCATTCACTACGTACGAATGTTTTAGGTATAACATCTGATAACTGGGGAGAATGGCAGTTAAGGCTAGACGAACTTAAAGATATTCGTGTCTTAATTATCAGTCATCAACGCTATATTAACCTCTGTCTTGATGATGTAGTCAGAGAAGCATTTATGGAGAACAGGGATGTGCTTGTCATTGACGAAAGAGTCAATTTCCCTATCTATACTTTCTCAAAAAAAACTTATGATGAAGTTCGTTCTCTACTCCATACAAGTATTCAGCCTGAGTATGATAAAGTTTGCCAAAAACTTACTACAGAACTTCAAAAACAGGAAATCGAGAAGAACAAGAATAAAGTTGTGCGTTGTGAACCAAAGATTCACCCTACAACACTGGAAAATTTCAAGAAAACTATGGAAGTAAACATTGAGAATGAAAAGGATAAAAAAACCAAGAATACTTTGAAACACTTCATGGCGGGACTTGACCAGTGGTACAACACAAAATGTGTTTACAATGGAGGTAATATCTCGACTTTTAATCGCAAACATAAGTTATGGGGGCTAGACAACAACATCATTCTTGACGCAAGTGCAGGAATTGATGGGGTTTACCAACTGGGCAGTTTCAATCTCATTGGGCAGGAGAGAATTGTTGACCACAGAAACTCGAGATTCACCATCGTGGACTTTAATTCAAGTAAAAGTAACATTTACTTAAATCATAGTAAGTTTTATCCCGAAATTTGCGACAAGATTAAAGCAAATCATAAATCGGATAGTAAGACTTTAATTATTTGCCATAAGGACAACCACAAAGCCATATTAGAACAGCTTTACAAAGCTGAAATTACTAAGATAGGCGTTGGTGATGAATACAGCGGTGAAAATTTTGCAATCAATTGGTTTGGGAATCTAATTGGAAAAAACGAATACTCTGATTTCACTCAATGTTGGATTATTGGAACACCTAATATTTCATATGAGCAGTATCTTATACAATACATGATGTACAAGCAATCAGATCTGGGGAGGAAGTCAACAGGAATTTTGCATGGTAGATTCATGAATAATGAATTTAGGGCGGTTCAGACAGGGTACATTGCGTCGGAGATTTATCAAAGTATTAAACGTATTCAACGCAATGAATTTCCGAGCGGAGAGTTTTTCATAGTTAATAGTGACCAAGAAATTGTAAGTAGTGTATTAAGTCAAATCAAAGGTACACATAACAGAGAAACCATCAAAATGGATTTCCAACAGAAAAAAGGAGCGAAAAAGAAAGGCGACAATGTTGACAGATTTGTAGATTACATAAATCAATTACCGAGAGGGATATATTCAAAGAAAGAAATATTCGAAGCAATTAATGTTACAACTAACTTTAACAGGATTTTGATTGATGCAAGGGTAAAATCTTTATTGCCAATGAGTGAAAATGGAGTTGGTCTTGAAGTTATTAAAGTCCATAACAAACATATAGAGAAGCTGACTGATCCGTTGGATTTGCAAGATGAATAGAAGTGAAAGTTCGTGTATAAGTTAGAGCAAATCGACCACTCTATCAAGTAATCGTTTCTATTTATTATATAGAGATAGTGATGACTTGATCGAAAATACTAGATATATCAAGGGAATTAAGGAACGGTTAGCAAAAAAGTTACGGCATACTTTCAGGCTAAATGGCGTTATGTGTCGGTTACAGAACAGCAAGTAACAGAAGTGGGGGTGCTGAACCAACTCCATTCATTGTGTCGCTACGCTCCACGAATGAATGGACCTACCGCACCACCCCCACACCCCCTCACGGTCTGGGGTAATATCCCTTAGTTCCTTACGATTAATCAACGGTATTAGAGAACAAATTGTTGGTAAATAGTGTTGCATGTTTCTTCGTATCGTAAAATATCTTACAGTACTCTGTGATTTGAAGTGTATTCCCTCGTTCTGAGAAGTAACATCGCATAATGACTGTAAACTCCCCCCCTCCGCTGTAAGATCCAAAAGAAAAAGCCCTTATGGGCTATAAATTACGTAGTGCATTAAGTTGTTCTTGGTGGCTGGGGTCGATGTAGATGGCAGTTGTCTGGATGTTCTCATGCCTAGCCAATCGTCTAATAATTTCTATGGATGCACCCGAATTGGCAAGGTTCTTGCAGAATGAATGTCTGAACCGATGCGGGGTTATTTTATCCATTCTGGCGAGATTCGCATACTTGTTCAACATGACCTGTATGCCTCGAGACGTAAGCTTCCCTGTGCGCTCTGAGACAAACAGATAGGGGGAATGGACATATCGGTCATCTGTCAACAATTGACGCTGTTTGAGCCAATTACGGAGGTTTCTGCTGTGCTTACCGATCAGCGTCACAGTTGCGTATTTTCCCTTCTTTCCTTCTCTAATCGTGAGAGTAACATCCCCATTCACCTTTACATCCTCTACTTTCAATTCTTCAATCTCTGCAACACGTAAGCCTGAGTAAAGCATAACGTCAATGATGGCTAGATTGCGAAGACGCTTAAAGTCATTCTTCTCTAAGTCTACATAACTGATGAACCTGTCTTGTTCTTTTTTGGAGATCCACTTAGATACTCCTGTCTCTCCGATCTGTTCAGAGGACTGAACTTTCTGTATCTTAATTCGAGTCATTGGATTATCAGAAACTACACCACTGTCAACAAGGTAAGCGAAGTATGTCTTTAAGGTTGCTGTAGCTTTGTTGATTGTCGCTTGTTTACGGTTCAACGAGTGCTTTAAATATCCAATGTACTCTTTTATGTCGATGGGCTTAATGTCAGACAACATCTTTTCATCGTATGTACCTCTAACCCATTCATGGAACTGACCAACTATGGTTTTGTAAGCGGAAATTGTCTTTACGTCTTTGCCCTCATCTATGAGCCAATCCAAGAAACTGTTGAGTTGCTCCATTATAATTCCCCCAGATGTAGAAAGTGTTCTGCGAAGTAGTCTACAGAGACTTCAAAAGTATTCTGCGAATAGAATACCACTAACTTGCCGTAAATACAATGCAGAATATTAATTCTACGAATAATTTTACAATTGAAACAAATCAACAGTTTCTTCGTATAATTAGTATGATTAGAACACCTAACACTAGAGAGGTGGTCAGCGATGACTTCAAAAAATGTTGAGAAAAAGAAAGAGCCACTAGGAGGTATCGCTGTTGCCATTTCTATGATATTAGTAGCACTATTTTTATTTTTTAACCCATCATATTTAGGAATTGTTATAGTCACAAATACTGTAAGTACAGTGTTAATGGTTATTGGGATAATTGGATTAAGTATTGAAATTAACAAAATAATAGGTGAGAAGCCACTAGGTTTTGATGATGCTGGATTAGGTTTCGCATTTTTGGTTTTTTGGGTAATAATTTACCACTATTTTGATGGTGTTATTATCAACTGGATACTTTTGTTGTTCTTATTCTTTGGACTATATGGGAGTGTTTTAGGCATTGCGAAAATAATCAACTTTGTTTCGTTTGAAGTGCATAATACAAAGCAAAAATGGTTAAGATTTGCTGTTTTTATAATACAAGTCCTTGGATTTGGCGCTACTATTCTACAATACTTAACATCGTTTAAACTCATGTAGAGAGCATTCATTTCGAATGTTACGCATATTGACGGGTTTGAAAATAGCTAGAGCAAGAGGAAGAAAAAGTGGAAGACCTGTTAGTGATCAGAAGAAGCTTGAGCAAGCATTGAAATTGTTATGATGCTCAGAACCATACTGTAAAAGAGACTGAGGAATTGACCAGTATTAAAAGGGCGACGTTATATCGAGCCATTAGAAAAGAAGCACTAGTAAAGAAAGTGTAGGATGGTAGTTTATCAAAATATCTCCGGCATCCATTTAAGGTGGATGCTTTTATTTTTTAGACTTATATGCCGAAATCCATATTATGGTATGATCTATTTATGATAAGAACAATCCTGACATAGGAGAAGATGTAATTTATGATGACTATTTCAAGGAAAGAATAAATAATACATTCACTGAGGTAGGCAGAAATTCGTTAATCTCTGAATTAGATGAGTTTACTCATAAAGTTAGAATAATAGATAAACTATTAGAAGCTTATTCAGATAAACTTGGGATAAAACAGGGCATTACTGATGAAATCATAAATAATGAATTAAATAGGATAAAGAAAGATATTTAAAGCTTAACAGTTTTAAAGGGGTTACATGGGGGCGATCTTTGGTGGTTAGCATTAACCAGCTTATTGATGCAATAATTTTTGTGCTTAGAGACGAAAAGGCATATGATTTGCCAAGTATTTGTTATAAGTATGGATTAGAATTTGGGGATGAGTCTGAAGCATTTCAAAGTAGAAGGATGTATTTGCAAAAAAGATTAAAGGGAAAAGAGTTATTATTTCTTATTGATTTGGCTAAAAGAGTTGTAGATGATTATGGAGCAAAAGCATCCCAACTTTTAAAATTATTACAACATGTAAACTCAATATTTACAGTTAGTGAAGTAACTAGAAGAAATATATTAGACGAATTGTATTCAAGGGGAAAAATCACAGGTAAGTACGATTTGATTGAATTTTTGAATAGGATTTGGAACTTAGAACAGATGCCTTCAAGTGACTCACGCTTCAAGACTGCTTCGGGAGATATTTGGCAACATATGATAAATAATTCCGACTGGGATGAAGTATACTTATTCGAAAGATATTTAGAACTTGTTACTTCGGCTGACGAAACATTTATCAAATTTCTGGAACAAGTAGTGCATCCTTTAATTAGGGAACAGGATGAGCAAGATGATTATATTAATTTTATAAATAAGCATCTTTCTAATGATGGTTATAAGCTATTTCTAGCAGATAATATATCTGGTTACCCAGTGTATAAGGTGATGAAATTAGAAGTCGGTGTTAAGGGCAAAGTGAAAAATTTAATATTTGCCGCAATTGGTCATAAGCCAGAAATCATATTTAGTGATTCCATAAATAATGATATTAAAATAATCAAACACGAAGAAAATTGTCTCGTCTATGATTGTTCCATACTTCATACTGGCTTGCTATGGAATGATCTTATTACATGGTGGGCTGATATTCAAAATATTGAGAATATTGACCAAACAACGGAAATTTCTTTATATAAGAGACTATATAGTTCTTTAGATTCATTACCAGAGAAGATATTGTTTAAATGGTATTTCAAATTTTTTAGGGAGATGTTTGATACAAACTTTCCTGCACTTATTCCACAGGTTTATCTGCACTATGATCCTTATACGATTAAGCAAAGGACAAACGAAACATATTTGCCAAGACAGAGAATGGATTTCTTATTATTGTTCTCGAATAAACAAAGGATTGTCCTTGAAGTAGACGGGAAGCAACATTATTCGGATGGGGATATTTCAAGTCCTAAAAAATACGCAGAGATGGCTAAAGCGGATAGGGACTTGAAACTTAATGGATACGAAGTTTACAGATTTGGTGGTATCGAATTGAATAATGAAACAGAAAGCCCACCATTAATAAAAGACTTTTTTGTAAAGTTATTTAACAAACATGGAATTAAGAGAATCTGAATGGCATCATAGTAACCCAGGTGAATGATATGTAGTAACTGTTACAGGATTCTTCATAAGAAATAGTTTATTAGTGTTGAGCCGCTAGTAAGGTCAGGCAAAAAAATCTATGAAATAGGTGACTTAAATGGATTTTTCTATAGAATACAATGCGGAGAGAATTTACCATCCAAAGACCAAAGAATATTTTAATGAGGTAATCAGTTCCTATAATAATGGCAGTTATCGATCGGCAGTAGTAATGCTCTACTCTGTGGTAATATGTGATTTAGTATACAAAATTACTGATTTAAAAGATTTATACAATGATACTATAGCCACTTCAATTATTATTGAAATTGAAACAATGCAACAACAAAACCCACGATCACCAGATTGGGAAACAAGACTTGTAGAGATGATACATGAAAGGACTTCTTTGATTGATAATGTTGATAAGCAATATATTGATAATTTAAAGTCACATCGTCATCTTTCAGCACATCCCGTTATTAACGAAAATTACATTTTGTTCAAGCCCAATAAAGAAACCGTTAGAGCGCATATAAGAAACATACTTGAAAGTGTTTTAACAAAGGCGCCATTGCTATCCAAAAGTATTACAATCGAATTTCTTTTGGAATTAGCCAGAGTAAGTCAAGTAATGTTAGATGATCAACATTTAAAAAGGTATTTAGAAGCTAAGTTTTTACAGCATTTTGTTAGAGACGTTGAGAATAAAGTTTTTCGTGATATTTGGAAGTTTGTCTTTAAACTAGAAAATGCTGATTGTGAAACAAATAGAGAGATTAATTATCGTGCATTAAAAATTATTTTTGAGAGGAATCATAGATACTTGTTGGATTTAATAAACCAAGAAAAAAATTATTATAGTGATATAAGTTTAGGAACTCCCACAACTTACTTATTAAAGTTCCTCGCAGAATTTCCAATGGTGTATACAACCTTAAATGATGCTTGTAAAGCTATTATAGAAACGACGGTAAATAGTGATCTCGATTTATTGATAACATCATGGTTTATGAGTGATAATTTGGAATCTCATATACAAGAACTTGCGAATAAATTAAGAGAGGATGAAGATTGTTACGTAGATGAATCTGAAATAAAGAAATTACTGGAAATAGCATCAACGGATGGACTGCAAAGTAAAGTTTATGATTTGATGATAATTATCTTTGGAAAAAGTCCTAATTTCGATCAGTCGGACTATAGATATTTACATTATATAAAACCATACTTGGAAAACTATACAGAGGATAATTTTCATAACTTACTACAGGCAATTAACTCCAATAGCCAAATTTATTGGAGAAGGAGTATCCGTGAACAAAATAGAGAAGTAAAGCAATATAGTGATAGAGTCTTGGGAGTAGCATTCGATTACGATCAGTTTTTCCATTTCACAACAAATCTTTAACTTAGGTAAATTTAGGTACATCCATGATAAGGGATCTTGAAAAGTATGGGTGTTTTTCGTAGGAAACTGGCACAGGGGGATGTATTTTATGGATTATTCGATTTCTATTGGGATTGAAACATATGGCAACTTAAATAAAACTTTGTATGCAGAAAATGATGCTATAAGATTCGATAATATCATGAAGAATGTTTTTAATGTTAAAGAAAGTATTCTTTTAATTGGCAATGAAGCCTCCTATATGAATACCCAAAACAAGTACAATAAATGTATTGAAAAACTTACCGAGGATGATAGACTGTTTTTTTTCTTTGCGGGACATGGGAAAAATTATTTTGGCTCTCCATATATTTCATCATGGGATTCAAATAATGACGATATAGGAAAGACATGGCATAACTTGGTAGAGTTTTTATCGCAATTTAATGAAAGTTCTTGTAAAAGAGCAATCTTTTTAATTGATGCTTGTGAAAGTACTATAAATTTTGGCTTAAGGAATGGGGAAATCAATGAGTTTTCACCGACTGATATATCACACCTAACAAATGTTGAATATACATATGTATTTTCTTCTGCTTCGCATAAGGAAAAAGCCAGTGTAAATGAGGAAACCAAGCATGGAATATGGAGTACGTTCCTTTTTGAAGCTTTGGAAGGCAATAATCCAAAGGCACTAGTAAATAAAAGACTAACTAATATTTCTATGCAGAACTTTCTGAGTGTGAATGTGGAAGAGTATTGTAAAACGCAAGGACACAAACAAAAATCTTTTACTTGGGGCATATGCCAACGTGAATTCTTAATCAGTGATTATTCAATCAAAAATGATCTTGATTCAAAAGAAATAAAGACAAGTATAAAAGAAATGTATTTTGGAATTATTGATGCTGACAATGAATTAAAAAATGACAGAGTTAAGTTCGAGAAAAATTTCTATAATCTTAACGATGTTGCTGAATCAATACAAAACGATAAAAACATCCAACTTGTGCTAGGAAAAAAAGGCACGGGGAAAACATATATTGGAAAATATATTGAGGAAATAAATAAAGACCAAGTTACTTATATTAATTTTGAGAAGTTTAACTACACTAGCTTTAATGCTTTGAAAGATGCAAAAGCAATAGGCTATGAAAGATACCAACTCGTTTGGGAGTGGGTACTACTATCATTTGTAGTTGAATTATTAAGTTCGAACGAGAATAACATCGAATTAAAGGAATTGTACGAAGAAATTTTTTATGGAAAAATGACACTAGATAAAGTACTTAATAAAAGATTAAAAAAAGGTGTATCGATATCAGAAAAATATAAAAATTACATAAAAAAAACAAGTAATGTGTTTTCTATAGACGATTTAGTAGAATTATATAAAGTTTTATTGGAAAGAAGCCAGATACAAGACTTTTCTTATTTAATATTAGATGGACTAGACGAAAAAATAAATGAAGCTACTAATTACAAGGAAATATTAAATAGCTTATTATGGACAGTAAAACACTTAAATGATGTATTTTATGAAAATGAACTGGACTTCAAAATTGTTATTTTCTTAAGAAATGATGTATACGAAATGATAAGTGGAGCAAATTTAGGTAAAATTCATTTTGGAAGTACTAAGACACTTACTTGGATAAATGATTCTATAAACAAATATGATTATCCACTTGCAGACTTTATCCAAAAACGTATAAATAATTTTATTATTGGTAAAGGTGGACAGCCATCAGAATTAGCATTAGCCAATATTCTTCCAGAAAAAGTTAAAGAGATGGATTCGTGGGAATGGCTATTAAACTTTACTACGTACAAACCAAGGGATATCATTGCCTTTTTTAATTCCGCCCGTGAACTATGCAAAAATAATGAGAAGAGAATGACAGAGCAAATCCTCAGGGATGCAACGAAAGATTATTCTAAATACCTAAAGCAAGAGTTTGAAGATGAATTGTATGGTTTTCTTAATGATGAGCAAAAATTAGATGTATTCAATAACATCTTACCAAAAATGAAAATGAATTGGGTTAATTTCGTAACAATTAGAGGTTATATAAATCAAACAGAACATTGTACACAGAGCGTAATCGATAATTCAGAACTGATTAACTTATTATATTCTGTCGGAGTAATTGGGACTATGAGTTCTGAGAACTTCGAAAATTGGAGTTATAGGGGTAAACGAACTAAACTAAACCCTAATGAAATACCTTTATTAAAATACAAAGTTCATCAAGGATTATGGAAGGTTTTATCTATTTGGTAGAAAACTCCTAGACCTTAATTTAATAAAAGCTATCGCCCCTTTTGATCTTAATGCTGATCGACGAAGACGTTCTTCCGTTTTAACTTGTTGAATCAAATCACTGTTGTAATGACTAGATTTACCCGCTACAATTGATATACAAAAACAACGCAATAACTGAATAGTAATTTACTCTATTGAAGTACACAGTAGGTATCCGTGCAGTCACTTCCATCGATGGTATGACGGCCGACTGGGCGCGTATTCCTTGGGATGTCCTGGAGAAAATCTCCGTGCGGATCGTCAACGAAGTGGACAACGTCAACCGTATTGTCTACGACGTAACGTCGAAACCGCC
>NZ_FNVF01000029.1 GCF_900107975.1 Paenibacillus sp. UNC499MF | reverse complement strand
AAAAGCTAAAAAGCTAAAAAGCTAAAAAGCTAAAAGCTAAAAAGCTAAAAAGTTGTTAAGCCGATTGGATAGTTCGCGTTGAATGATAGAACATTTGAGCATGAGCTTTAAAAATAGTGAAACCGTAAACGGTAAACGGTAAACGGCAGTGTTTAAACGGTCTTCCGATATTATGCTTGCAAACTCGACTTGCTATTGTTAAGTACGGGCAGCAAATACTAGAAGGAGCCGGAGGGCGCAAGAAGCCCCGGCTCCTTTTTTTTCTTTGCATTGGGCGCAAGAAAAACTGGCACACTCCCGACGCCGGGGTTACGATAGGGGTAACTATTCAAGACGCTGGCGACAAGGAGGGCTTTACGCCATGAACAAAACCGATCGCATGCTGGCCATCATTTTGCGGCTTCAGCGCAAGGGCACGCAGCGCGCGGAAGATCTCGCCGCAGCCTTCGAGACGAGCGTCCGCACGATCTACCGCGACATGCAGGCGCTATGCGAAGCGGGAGTCCCGGTTGTCGGGGCACCGGGACAAGGGTACTCGCTCGTCGAAGGCTACTTCCTGCCGCCGGTCAGCTTCACGGCGGAAGAAGCCGTTACCCTGCTGTTCGGCATCGAATTTGTCGAGCAGCAGTTCGACGAGGCTTCCCGCGCCCAGGCGGATGCCGCGCGGGCGAAGCTCGAGGCCGTGCTCCCGGAGCGGGTGCGCCGGGAGTCACAGAAGCACCGCGAGAGCATGAAGCTCCTCGCGGGCCTGGGAAACGGCGCCGCCGGGAACGGGACGGCGGCGCTGGCTCTGCTGCGCGGCGCGGTGCTGCAGGAGCGCACGGTGCGCTTCGTCTACGCGGCGAAGGATGCGGCGCTGCCGGGAGGGGAGCGGTTCACGGTGCGGGAAGCCGATCCTTACGGGCTGGTCTACGTGAACGGCTCGTGGATGCTGATCGCCTTCTGCCGGCTGCGACGGGAAATCCGGCATTTCCGCCTGTCCCGGATCAGCGAGCTTGCGCTCCTGGAGACTACCTTCGTGAAGCCGGAAGAGTTCGACCTTCGATCCTACAAGCCGGCGGATGACCGGCACGGGGAGGTCCGTCTGCTTTTTCGCAAGGAGCTTGCAAACCGGGTCCGGGAAATGAACTACTATTATATAGAAGAAACACAAAATGTAGAGGAGGGCCTGCTCGTCAAACTAAAGGTCAGATCGCCAGAGGAAGTTCTCCATTGGGTATTGAGCTGGGGGGCCGGTGTTGAAGTGCTGGAGCCCGAATCGCTGCGCGTCCGGCTGCAAGAAGAAATTCGGGACATGGCAAAACGCTACTGACATACTGTTGTCAGCAGCGCTCTTTTATACTGGGTACAACTTCACTTTAAAGGAGAGAACGACCCATGCAAAAGAACCAGAATCAGGACCGGAACATCAACACGCTCGACACACTGAACCGCTTCGAACAATTGGCCGAGACCTATATTCAAGAACTGGACAATTACAGTTTGGAAGAGCTTACCCGCAAGCCTGACGAAGATCAATGGTCGCTGGGACAAATGTATGTGCATTTGATCAAGTCGGCTTTGTATCTGCATCTGCCTAATATGGAAGCCTGCCGGACCTCGTCCGTAACGGAAGAGGCGGCGGGGAAAACGGAAAGAGGCGAAGCCGCTTTCGCCAGCGGCAGTTTCCCTCCCATCCGGATTCAAGTTCCGCCGTCCAAAGAATACTCGCCTCTTCAGCCGGAAAGCAAAGAGCAGCTCGCCGACGGCCTTCGCGAGGTCATCCGCGCCATGCGTGCCATCGAGCCGTCGATTGCGGGTATTCCGGCCGCCAACACGGTGGGACACCCCGGCTTCGGCGGATTGAATGCGGTCGAGTGGTTCTCGCTGGTGGAGATGCATTACCGCCACCACCTTCTACAGAAGGAGCGCTTGGACGCTTTCCTGCAGGAGACCAAGGAAACTTCCGGGTCCGGAACCTGATATCCGCCAACTGAAGGTAATAAGCTTTCATGTGAAACCGAATCGCCCGCCGGGGCATCATCTAATAGTGCGGAACCCGGGGTCGCATAAACGGCGGCCGTATGCCATACAAAGACCAATAATGATCGAAGGACGATTAAACCAAAAGTGCCTGCCGGCAGCGCAGGCAGCCCAAAAAGGAGCAGGCTCATAATGAGCTGCTCCTTTTTTGTTATGGGACGCGTGTAGGACCAAATATGTGGGCGGGCTACCTACCCTACCTATGTATCCATGCTTACATCATCCCACTCCGCATCCATATAGCGGACGAGCCAGTTCAGCGCACGGTGCCTTTCCACAACGACGCCGCCGTCCAGTCCGGCAGGGGCGGGTCGGCCGTTGATCCGGGCGTCTACGCAAGCCCAGTCATAGCGGTAAATCCGGTCCGCCTCGTCGAGAATGTCTTCTTTCGGTCGGACGTTTGCCCGCTCATAGAACGTGTCGAAATCGCCGGCCAGCCGCAAAGCGTCCACTGCCGCCTGAACATCGCAAACGGAGCCGGGATAGCCCAGTTCTTCGACATATCCGAGGGACCAGAGCAGAACCCAGTAGCATTCGTACATCCAGGCGAACTGGATCGCATCCGTCGGATCGGGTGCGCCGCTTTCGAGGAATGCCCGTTCTTTTTCCGTAAAAAAAGGGGAGACGCCGTACAGCTCGATAACGTCCTCGATATAATCTCTCGCTTCTTTAATGTCCGAGCCTTCGGCAACATCCGCGCCGTACATGGCGATCATGCACAGAGCGGCGGCACGTGCGGCAATCTCTTCCTTCGTCCGGATAACGGCGAATTCATCGCCGTCGATGACCGGCAAATGCTCGATAACGGGAACGCCTTGTTCCCTCAGCAGAAGCATATTCCGTTCTTTCCGCGCTTCGGCGGACGGCGACGACTGGATATGGGCGTCGATCAGATCCGTGCTGACCGTGACGGTAAAGTCTTCTACCTCGGACTCTCCCTGGGCGCTCAAAATTACCTTGCCCTCCGGGTTCAGCAGCTGGCCGGTCGGCAGAAACAAAACGGCATGAACACGGGACGCCGCATCCAAAATCCGGTTCATCGTGTCCGTGTCGATCTCCTTCGAGGAGACGATTCCGACAGCCGCGTTAAGTCCGGTAATCTGCCGGAGCACTTTGTCTTGAATGTGCTCGTGCGGCGTCTCGATCTGGCTGAAAAAGCCGTACATTCCCCGGATCATCGGCTGAAATTCGTCCGGATTGCTTTCCAGTGTCATCAGGGAAAACGTGACGGTCGTTTTGCCGAAGAGCTTTTTATCCACAACCGTAATCTGTCTCCCGTCAGGCGATGTTTGAACCTGCTTGTCCCCGAAGGCGGTGCGGATGGCTTCCGTTATTTTTTCGTACCCTTTTATCGAGATATAAAGCGTACACTGATTCATGCTGCACTTCCTCTCCTCGTGTCGTTAACCACCACCATCATACCGAAAAAACGGTAAAGTTGTAAAATGTGGTATTCTAGCAGTAAACCCGAGACAGAAAGGATTTATGGACCATGGAGGATAAGAATATTATGAATGAAAAAAAGGACTGCACGGACAAAGCGGGAGCCCCGGTTCCCGTACGTTTTCTGGAAGGGAAAAAGGTTTATTTGCGTCCCATCGATACCGGGGATACGGAAGCGTATTTTCAGCAGCTGTTTCAGCCGGAGACCCGCAAATTGACCGGGACACAGAAACATTTTACAAGAAACCAGATCGAGCGATATATCGAAGGGAAGACGCAGGACACGTCAAGCATTCTGCTGCTGATTGCCTTGACCGAAACCGACGAGGTAATCGGGGACATCGCCCTGCAGGATATCGACAGCTACAACCGGAGCGCGGGCATCCGCATCTCCATCGACAGCAACAGAAATCAGGGCAAAGGCTGCGGCACGGAAGCGCTCAACCTTATGCTGGATTACGGATTCGGGATCGTGAATCTGCACCGGATCGAACTGAACGTATTTGCCTATAACGAGCGTGCCCTGCACGTGTACGAGAAAATCGGCTTCAAAAAAGAAGGCGTGCAGAAAGAAGCCCTCTATTACAATCACAAGTACCACGACTCGATTCTGATGGCGATCCTCGAACACGAGTACCGGCAGCTTCACGGGCTTTAGAGATTGAGTCGGTTGTGCTGTTTCTAAAGGCTCTCCCCCTATTTCCAACAAAAAAAGATCCTTCTTCCATTAACCCGGGGTTAGATGGAAAAGGATCTTTTTAATTCGTTTAGTTCGCCGGCTTTGCCTCTTTCATCACCTTGCAAACCAGCCGCATCAGTTTTCTTTCCATGGCGGGGAAGAGGTGGAAGAACACTTTCGTCGTGATGCGGAGCGGGACCGGGCAGATGAGAACTTTGTTCTTCTCGATTCCTTTTAACGCCAGCGAGGCGAATTGGTCCGGACTCATCATTTTGCGCTGCTTCACCGATGCGTTGATCCGTTCTTTATCGAGATTAATGGCATAGCCGTTCTCGTAAATGGCCGTATCGACATGTCCGGGGCAGAGTGTCGTGACCTTAATGCCGTACAGCTCCGCTTCGTAGTGCAGCGAGGTCGAAAAGCCGACAACCGCGTGCTTGGTAGCGGTGTAGGCGGACACCATCGGAGTCGGACCGAGGCCGGCGGCCGATGCCGTATTGACGATATGGCCGAAGCCCTGCTTCTGCATAATGGGATACGCCGCATGAGTGCCGTAAAGGACCCCCCAGAAATTGACCGCCACAATTTTATTCCAGTCCTCCAGACTCATATCCTGGAATTCCCCGTACATCGAAATTCCCGCGTTGTTGAATAAATAATCCAGCCGTCCGAACTCATCGGCCGTTGCCTGGATAACGCTCTGGACCTGGGAAGCATCTGTTACATCCAGCGGAACAAACCGAGCCTGGCCTCCCTCATCGGCGATTTCTTTCGCCAGAGCTTCTCCTTGTGCGATATGAATGTCGGTAATGACCACGAACACGTTTTTCGCGGCTAACTGCTGGCACAGGGCGCGCCCGATTCCGGAAGCCCCTCCCGTTACGATGGCCGTTTTAAGCGGATTGTGCATAAGCCAACACCTCCCGTGAAATGTGAACAAGAACAGTTCGGAAGCGGATCGGTCATCATGCTGTTACCTACATTATTCCATGAGAACGCTCACAACTTAAGAGGGGAATATTGGCAGAAATATGTACGAAAGGAAACGGTTTTGTGACAGGGAGTGCTATACTGGGTGGAAGAACCTTGAAGCTGAGGAGAGCAGACATTTTAGAAAAGGGGAGCAGCATATGGCTGTATTTAGATGTGATTGCGGTAAAGGTTTAACCAATTCGAGATGTCCTAACGACATCGAATTGATTGTTTTTACGGATTACGAATGGGATTCCATACAAGAGAAAGTGCACGAGGGCGCAGACATCTACGATGTCGAGCCCAAATATGACGTATGGCGGTGTCCCGAATGTGCGCGAATTTATGTATTCAAGGGCATAAGCTTGTTGTACCAATACAAATTGGAAAAGTAGGGGAGATCCATGCAGCTGAACGGTATCACCTTTTCAGCGGAAGAGATCGAGGAAATTGAGCTTCTAAAAGAATTATGTGAGGGCATGACTGTCGACGGAATTGAAGTGGTCTGTTTTAAGGTGCTTTCGGATCTCTTGAACAATCGTGTCAAGTTCGAAGACTTTCCGCAGGAAGTATTACATATCACGCAGCTTCAGGTGAACGATTATGTTCATTTCTGGTCGGAAGTCGATTGGTTTGACAGTCGGCTGGCTGAGAGCGTGGCTATAAAATTCAGTAGGGTATTAGGGAATTGAGGTCAGCCGGGGAGTCCGGTTGGCCTTTTTTCGTATTTCGTCAAAAAATGATGGAATTTTACAATATACGACAAAATTTCCTAATGCTAAATACAGGTTTGTCCACTAACATTGTACTTTGTTGGTTCTTTTATTTTATTTGAGGCGGTGAGGAAGAAAAGGTTCAAGGGCCATGGGGATATACATATCACAGGATAACAAAAATATTTTCAGTTTAAGGATGGTGGAATTTTTGAATTGGTTTCGTAAACAAAAAAACAGAACTTTAAGGATGTTTACTAGTATGGTTCTGCTGCTGAATGCTTTAACTCTTGGAGCAACTACGGCATATTCACAAAGTATGAGTACAGTCGGATTTGAAGGGGCCGCTAGTCTGTCCGATTATTCTTTCACGAATCCGGTGAATCTTACTGACAAGGCACTGCTGCCTGCAACAGATGTCCAGAGCAGTGTGTACGGGAACGTGTATTTGAATGGTTTTGCCAAAGCATTAGGAACACCGTTTACGGTTACGCAGGCTGCGCCTATCCCGGTCGAACAAATTAGAAGTTATGGTAAAAGTTCATTAAATGATGGACGAGTTATGGTATCAGGGGGAGACTCGCCTAATTATAATTACGCTCTTATTTATAATACTCAACTAAACTCATGGGGTCATGTTGCTCCGTTACCTCTTAAAAGAAAAGAACATAGACAAAGTACGCTTAAAGACGGAAGGGTTCTTGTTACGGGAGGGTTCTTGCCATTAGAAAATTATTCCGCTAGCCATAAAGCCTATCTATATGATCCTCAAACCAATACATGGTCGGAAGCGGCGAATATGCCCCAAGGAAGAGCGGGTCATTCACAAAGTGTTCTAAATGATGGGCGTGTGCTTGTAGCTGGAGGAGAAGATCTTGAGCGAGCTGTTGATACAGCATACATTTACGATCCTGCATCCAATACATGGTCGAAAGTAGCAAACCTTCCTCTCTCACTAAGAAGCGCTGGACAAAGCACATTAACGGATGGACGTGTTATGGTTGTAGGAGGTAGCACTTACATAAACGATGAATGGAGATCTTCAAAAAAAGCTTTAATATACAATCCTACAACCAATTCATGGTCCTATGCTGAGGATTTTCCGATTTCTGATTATGGGCGCCTTCAAAATACCTTGCTTGACGGCAGAGTTATAATTAATACTAGCCAAAAAAGTTATATATATACACCATCGACAAATAAATGGACGGAAACTAAGATACTGCCTGCTGGATTCTATCCCTATGAGCAAACAATTCTTCCAGATGGCCGTATATTTGTTACGGGTGGAAGCAACAGCGGAAATGCCGCGTACTTCATTTCCTTCAACACACCGCCCACACTCAGCGTAGATAACACCAATCAAACGGTCTGGAAAGAAGACGGACGAGGTATCGTTACACTCACCGGTAAAGTAAGCGATGTGAACAACGATCCGGTTACCATAAGCGCCACTCTAGCAGGGATTACGAAGACAATGCTTGTGCCCAATACGTCTTCTTCCCCGTCCTGGACGTTACAATGGGATCTGAACAGCGACAAAACACCGGCAGGGGCTTACACGAACATCCCAGTTACGGCAAGCGATTCTGCGGAAGCGGTCACCTCCGTCTATACGGGTTTGATTACGGTCAATCAAGCACCGAATGCGCCGACGAATATACAGCCGGGCCGTTTCTCATCCAGTGATCCTCAGATGATCGCTGCGGACACGTCGGTAGTGAGATGGACATTCAGCGATCCGGATGCGGGAGATATGCAAACCGCTTTTCAGGTTGTTATTTTAAGCGCGGACGGCAGATCACAGATCTATGACTCGCAGTGGGTCGTTTCAAGCGCAAACACGTTTACCGTTCCCTCTAATCTGATTAACAGGGGATTGGTCGCCGGATGGTACGTGAGAGTGAAAGACAGCAAAGGTGCTGTTTCAAACTTTTCTCCGTTAGCGTATGTTCGGATAAATAAAATGCCATCAGCAGAGTTGACTTCCTATACCGACGGGCAGACGCTGACAGATAACATGTTGACCTTTACATGGAACTATAAGGACGCCGATCAGCAGGCGCAATCCGAGTATCAGGTTGTCGGAACGAACGACGGATGGAAAAATTGGGCCTATAACTCGGGAGAGATAAAATCCGGCTCGACTTCCCACGTGGCCGGACCGATTACGAGCGGGTCATGGAATTTTGCGGTGCGGGTCAAGGATGGTACGGAATGGTCGGAATGGTCTTTCCGGAACAATCTGATGCTGCCCAACGCGTATGAGCCCAACGATACGTTCGAACAGGCATTTTCCGTCAAAATGAATGAATCTTACGCGTCCTCGATTACCACGGCCACTGACGTCGACTTCTACAAATATACGGCAAAGGCTAACGGTGTGGACCGTTTAACTTTGAATGTACCGAAAGGACAGAACTACAACGTAAATATCTATGACAGCAGTAAACGGCTCCTTGCGGCAGGAATCCAAGAAACCGATATACCGGAAAATGTTCTCTACGAAGTGACGGAAGGACAGACTTACTATTTTAAAATTTTCGGAGTCAACGGCGGTTTTAGCGGGTCCAGTTACTCATTCTTTCTAAGCAGCCTGACTTTAAGAAACGATACACGCTACGAGTATGACAATAACGGAAACCTGATCAAGAAATCCTCAACGGCTCAGAGCCAATAGGAAGAAGCCGATGAAGGCAGGAGGATATTCAATTGAAAATAAGAAATAAACAGATTTTCGCGTTTGTGATGGTACTGACCATCCTTTTAACGTGCGCTCAAGGATTGTTCATTCCGCATGCTTATGCCAAAACCGACGAAGCCAAGGTTAAAAACGACAAGATTCAGAAATACCTGGATAAAGGCTTTAACTCCCAGGAGGTTGAGCAGGCTTTAAGCAGAAACATCAAGGAAGCGGATTTGGAAGTAGCGTTAACCAAAAATAAGCCGGTAAATAAATCCAAAGAGGCTTCAAGCATAATCATTAATGAAGTCAAAGAGAAACCGGTTCCATCTTTTCGAATGAAGGCGGCAGCAGCATCCGGTCCGGAACCGGTACCTGAGATTGTTGTCGTGAATACTAAACCGGATGAAGCCCCGTACAGTGTCAACCTGGAGCATGAAACGATTTCAACTCTCTCCGGCAGTCTCTCCGTCCGGGAAACGGATATGGTATTGCGGGGGAGAAACGGGCTTAATTTTTCCCTGACACGCAGTTACGACAGCAGCTCGGCTCAATTTAACCAGATGGCTTCTTATCGGAGTACCGGAGAGAACGGGACCATTCCCTATGAAGAGAAAATGTTTCCGATCGGCAAGGGATGGTCATGGGACATTTCTTCGGTGGAAAGGCACGGAGATACGAAGTATTTGCACCTAGCAGGTTCGGGAGTTTATAAGATTACGAGCAGCGGTCTTGAAGGGTACCCCTGGAAAGATCTGACCATTACCGAGGAAAGCGGCAATCTTGAAAACAGATACGTTTTAAAATCAATCAATGGAACCAAACAGTACTTCAACTATGACGGACATTTAGTGAAAATTGAGGATGACTACAAAAATTCGATCTATTTCAGGTACAGCGACGATCCGATTTACAAGAAAGTGTTAACTTCGATCTCTAGTGACGTAGGCAATGCCATTACGATCAGCTACAATCCGACAGCTGTGGTCCTGACAAACGGCAGCCAGACTGTAACCTACAACAAGTCGCTTCAAAGTTACATCGAAGTACTCACCTCTGTAGTCGATCCTATTGGCAGAACTACCGTGTACGATTACGCCTTAAAATCGGCAAAATCTTATTTATATGCAAGTTCTGTAATAGAAGCGGAAAATCCGTATTCTCTGCTCACCGGGGTTATGCATCCGACAGGCGCAAAGAGTGTGTACAAGTACGAAGATAATCCGGTTGTCCGGAAGTTTGATTACGGATATAACGGATTTTACCGCATCAAATCCAGAGAGGATCACGTTACACTCCAGGACGGCTCGATACAGACCTATAACCGCAAAGATATTACGTATGACGGGGATATGGGCAGCTCGTACGATAAGGATATGGAGTTTGCAGTCACCGTAGACAACAAGCTGAACCAAACCACATTTAGAACGAAGAAGGATTATATAGAAAGGGAGAAGCCTTCCTATTACTACAACACCAACATAACCGAAATAACGTCTGTGGACGGCAAGACTCACCGTACTTCCACGGACCATGTCTATGATGAGAAAAGGCATTTGCCGTCGCCGGACAAAACAACCGTTACGAAATCCGTTGACGGTGGGGCTCCGATCGTTTTCACTCATTCTAAAGTGTATGACGATTATGGGAATATAACTTCATCAACAGATCCGGCGGGTGTCACGACAACCTTCGGATACAATGGAAACCATCTGCTGACCAGTATTCTGGAGTCCAGGAGCTCCAATCAGAGCAAGTGCACGCTGTACACATGGGACAAGCATACCATCATCTTGAAACAAGTGTTTGAAGGCAGTGCAGCGGGCGTTAAACTTTCCGAAACCGCGTATGAGAATACGGATGCATACGGTAACGTCACTCAGATACGCAATAAGAACAGTGCCGGCGAAACCGTTATGAAGCTGGAATATTCCTCCGACTACCAGGGAGCTTTTCCGACCAAAACGACCATGGCGGTAACGGATGCGGACGGGAACAAATCCTCTATTGTGAATCAGTATGAATATGATGCCATTAGAGGGCTGCTGGTCAAGCAGACAGACGGCAACCAGGGCGTGACCACCTACCAGTATGATGCGCTCGGCCGTGTGAACAAGGCCGTTCAACCCGACAACAGTACGGTTAGTATCCAATATCTTGACCTGCAGAACCAAATCCGTCAAAAAGATGAAACCGGCGTGGAAACCGTCACCACCTGGAACCCCCTGGGCTGGAAAACCGAAGAAGGCATCATGCAGGGCGTATACAAAGCCAAAGCTAAATACGGCTACGACACGTATGGCCGCCAAATCTGGAGCGAAGACGCCGTAGGGAACCGTACGCAGATCGGCTATGACGCCTGGAACCGGCAGAACCAGATCACTTATGCGGATCAGGCTGTCTCCAGAATCACGACGGATGACTATAATCTGACTCAGACGACAACTGACCCGGAAGGTAACATATTCAGGCAGACGGCCGACAAGCTCGGCAGAATCGTCAAGAAAGAGCAGGTTGCTCCAACCGCCAAAGTGCTCGGAACGTATCAATACAACTTTGCCGGGAACGTCGTTGCCAGCACGGATGCGAACGGCGGCACCACCGAATTCCGTTACGACCCTCTGGGGCAGCTGACCGCCGTAATCAATGCCAAGAAGGAAGAAACGAAATACACCTACGACCAGTTGGGTCAAATGATCCGCATCACGTATCCCGACAACAACACGACGCAGAAAAA
>NZ_FNVF01000031.1 GCF_900107975.1 Paenibacillus sp. UNC499MF | reverse complement strand
CTTTTGCAACAACCATTTTGTGGAAAGGGGAAAGAGCCGTGATTAGACTCTTCCCTATTCCGCTTGCTTTCTTAACTTTAGAGCGGATGCCTTTAATGCTAATGAGTACCGTTAGAACCGAAATCATCATAGCTTGAAAGATCTCCATGGTAGAAAACAACGTCTCCATCCGTCACCGGGAATGTATGGCCCTTGGCGTCTGTCACACTCTGAACTCCTCCCTCCAACTGCCATTGGTTGTTCAACGGACCATGGATATATTGCAGATAAGGCCGATTAACATCGCCCGCACGAATGCTTTCAATATTGAAGTTCACGACGATGTAGCCATTCCGCAAAAAGATCGGTGACCGGTCATCCAGTGTTTGACTTCGGCCATAAGCGGCAAGATCTGTTGCTTTCGGTACGGCATACACCGCTGCAGGCAGGCTGTACTCCCCGTACCATTTTTGGTCGGAAGCGAGGACCCGCGCTTCATCCACTCCCGCCGGAATGTTCTGAGTTCCTCCAATAAAAGTCCGCACCTGCCGGGATAAAATGAGCCAATGATAGGTCCCTACCCAGGCTGGTTTGGCCGCTTTCTTTAAATAGTCGGCCGTAAATAACGCCCGGTTCGTGAAGGAACCCGGAGACTGATCAAAAAGATAGCCTGCCGTCTGCTCAAGCTCTTGCGTACTTACATTGCGCAGCCTGTCGTTTAAAACGACAAAACGCTTTTCTTCATCCTGCTGGGAACCGATACGGACAAATGGTTGATTCTCCGTATGATAATACAAATCAACGGGCTGTCTTTTGCCTCCTTCATTAGAAACGAAATAAAAAGCCGGTGTAATCCTCACGCCATCATCCGGACCGAACATATTGCCTTTGGTCTTGAGGTCAAACTTGATGTGATAGCCTGTTTTCACCGCTATGTTCTTATAGCCCGCTTCGGGGTGGCTTCCCGGATGTATCGGGAGAATGAAGGGATAGCCCGTGGGCCGAGGCTGACCGTCGATTCCTTTTGCTCCTACCCAATAGTTCGTTTCGGTATGCGCCGCACTGCCTTTAGCGGTACGAAAGACGCTTTCCCAATTGTAGTCTGCAATGTCCGTTACTTTAAAATCATAAAGTCGTCCGATCACATCGACCCGAACCGTATCCGTAGCAACGTGATTGGTCAAGTCCAGGTTAGCCTGTGGTTCTGTCGTAAACGAAGCCGGAGCATTTTCCGCAATAGAGCGAAAAAGGACACTATAGGGACCTTCGTCTACCCATACCGGCATATAGAAGGTAGAAGACAACTGTCCTACCGGTATGTCGATCCACGTATCCTTCGGTATGAATTTCATAGATGCGTCGTAAGTGTCAAACGGAAACCACACTTGTTTCTGCCTGTTGTACTTGGCGAAATCACGAGTCTCGTAGCCCGGTATGCCGCGGTGCGGACCCGTTGTGGGTATGGTTACGCTAAAAGGACGGTCAAGGATTAGGGCAGAACGTTCGTAGGCAGGGGACGTTTTCTGATTATGCGCCTGATCGTCGGAAACCGAGGGGACCATAATGACCGGCGTGTGAACTGTAACGGGATTGATGCCCGGAATTTCGAAGGTTTTGTCCGCTCCTCCTTTAATGTTTCCCGGTAGAAGCGTGTAAGCGATTATTGCGGATGTGGGCTGGTTTTGCCGGTTGGCCAGTGATTTGCTGATCATGTAGCCGGTCCCGTAAAACGTATCCGCACCTAACCTGGCAGGCTCCGGAATAGGCTTGGGCAGTGGAGCCGCGGCGTCGTGAATCCGGTCATCCATAAGCGTGACGCCGTTAAACACCAAAAGATCATTACTCACTTTGTTTGCACCGACCGCTGCTTCCGCAGCCGCTTGAAACAAGCCGGTTTCGTTCATTGGCGGACCTCCGCCGGTACCTAAGTTAACGGAATTGCAGTTCGAGGGTTTTACGTGTGCGGATACGTCGTCTTTATTTGAGCTTGTTATAACGGGAGGCGTGTAATTTTTAGCGTCCATGGTAACCGAACCGCCATATCCGCCAAGAGCATAATTGCTGAACTGTACCTTCTGGGGCCTGTAAATTTCCAGATTATCGATTTGCCAGTAGCCGTAAGGACGCTTGACGGTCATCGTTTGAGTAACTGTCTGGCTCATGGGAATCGGAATGCCGGGCGGAGGAACGGGGACGGTCCATACATATGTTTTGGTGACGGGGACATTGTAGGTGACCTCTCCGGTAATATTGGTGAATTTGTTTTGAAAAAGGTATTGGAGACTAAACGCATTCGCGTAGAGGCTTTCGGAAGTGGGGATGCCTTCGAGGACGTTGAAGGTTTCGGCACCGCGCTTGTCGGCACGAAGCATGCCGCTTGCCTGAGGATTCATCGAGGTGCCGTTTTGCGATGCGCCTTTTGCCGGCGGATTGATTACCGGGCTGCATCCATTAGTTCCTCCGGGGGGCTGGGGATTACCCGTACCCGGGTTTCCTCCACCTGAGGAGCCGCAATCTTTTACCGTCAGGGTGACGGTTTTTTTCTCATCCAAATGCTGAAGATCATCTTTAAAATGTGCTGTTATTTGCGTGGTTCCTACTGCTGCTTTCAGGGTGATTTTGCCCGATTGGTCAATGGCTGCGATGGAGGGGTTGGAGCTTGTCCAAGTTAGTTTATCGTGTTTTTGAAGGGACCATGAGGTGCCGTCCGGCTTAGTCAGCACGGCTTCCGCTTGCTGCGGAGAGGAGTCGGAGGTGCAAAAATCGGGCTGAGGGAGATTGATCACAAGTCCAGGGTCTGTCGTAACCGTAATTTCAGCAGTGTCTGAAATGCGGTAATCGCCGTTGTCCCAAGTGGCTCTTATCTTAACTTTTCCGGCCTTTTTGCCTTGAACTTGCCCGGAAGCGTTCACTGCGGCGATAGTTTCGTCTTCGGATTTCCACGTGGTCTCGGTTGTTCGGGCAGCTACGTCATATTCCTTTCCCCAGTCGCTTGCTCCCCAGTCTTTGGTTTTGACGTTTGCCTGGAGTTGAATTTTTTGTCCTACGGAGATGGTCGAGTCTGGCGTTGCGGTGATTTCTTTTTCTTCGTAGATGTCTCCTGCCCAGGTGATCATTACAGGAGTGTCATACTCAACAATCATTTTGGGACAACCATTTGGTCTTTTCATAAATTCTTCAAGATATGTGGGAACTTTGTTGCCTCCAGTATTGGTTCTAATGAGCGCCGTTTCATCACCAGTTATATCCGGCTTTATATTAGCGGGGTCGTATGAATTACTCGGTTCATACTCAACACTATCTAAATGTGCTTTAGCAACGTTTTCGGCTTTAACAATCCTCCCTCTTTCATCTTTCCATATCTGGGCCGCCCATTTAGAAAGATTAACATCATCAGGTATTTTAGTGTACGCTGGTCTCGGATTGTAACAATCTCCATTCCAACCTACATCACTCCGACCACCAGAATAATCTACTCTAAACCCCCCAGAATCCAATTGATACCAGTACACACCAGGAGTAGCTATTCGTGGCTCCGAATATATAGTTTTAGGACTCGATCTTTGCATTTTAGGTGGTTGTTGAGTAGCAGCTTTCACCTTGTAGTATGAACTTGTCAGAGTTAATAATAGCAAGCTAGATATAGCTAATAATATTCTTTGTAGAATTTAGAACCACTCCTTACGTTTATATTATTTTCTTAGAATTATCCCGCCGTTATCGCCAGAATCTGTGGTTATACTATATGATATGTATTCTCTATTATTGGGCGGTATTTTTGGCATTGTTTGAATAACCCAAATTGAGTTTTCAATTCCTTTTTTGAAAAATGCAGCAGATGCTAAGGGGATCGTTGGCACTCCGTATCGTGTAGCTGAAGCATCGCTTAATCTGGTAGCAGACGTAATTCCATTTCCCATACCATTCGCTAGTGTGTTAGGATCAATTTTATCTAAATTTGAAATAACTGAAATTTCAGAAACAGCAATGTATCTATTGTATTGGTATTTTTCAACTTGATCTAAGAACATTTGAGCGTAAACACCTGAAGCTTTTGTGTCGATTGTATCAATAAATATAATTCTTTTAACTTTCATTTTTGCGATATTATTTTTAAGAGTTACCTCTTTATTCTTGATTTTATCGAAGCTTGCATCCTCATTATTAAAATTTTTAGAGTATAAATATTTTGTTATCGAAAGTACATTCGACCCTGTAACTCCAACCTCCCTCAGTTCGTTAAGCGCCTTGTATTGTTCGGCTTTGCTGCCTTCCGCCTCCATATACCGCATCAAAATGGCGGAAACTTCCGCCCTTGTGGTCGCTTGGGCAAGCCGAAACGTGCCGTCTTCAAATCCGTCCACAATGCCTGTGCCTTTTACAAGGGCCACGTAAGGAATCTGCTCGCTGGAAATGCCTCCTTTGTAGGTCTCGGGTGTGGGCAGCAGGGTGTCCTCCGTGTCCTCCAATGCCTGTTTAAAGCTTGGCTCCGATTGGACGAGTCCCGACGAGATCCATTTGATCATTTCATAGCGCGTCAGTTCCCGGTCGGGTGAAAAGCCTTCCTTGTAATCGTTCCGGTCGATAAAACCGATAGCGGCTAGCTGAGTGACCTCCGCCTGGCTCCAATGGTTCTGTAAACCCGGGAGTGTGCTTTCGGCCGATCCTTGCTCTGCCTTCTGTTTCGTAGCACGGCTCAGCATAGCCGCGAATTCGGCACGCGTAATTTTCCCGTTCGGGTTAAAGGTTCCATCGCCGTATCCTTGTACCAGGTTAAGGTCGGCTGCCTGGCGGATGACTTTTTCAGCCCAGTGCCCCCCTACATCGCTAAAAGACCCTGCCTGCACAGCAGCGGCTGGCTCGTCATGAAGGCCAACTGCTTTTGCTTCAAACGGAAATAAAGCGGCCGTCCCCAAAAAGATGGCGGCTCCCCAGTTGCTTTTGCTTTTTTTCCAAAAAACCATGTAAAAACCTCCTTGGCAAACAGCAAATAATAGAATTAGGCACAGCAAACAAACATAAAGAGCCGAATGAACAGTAAAATAAACAGCTTCAGCTTGTACAACGATAAAAAAGAGATAAAGAGAATGAAAAAGAAATGAGCTGGAAGGGGCGTGCGGGAGGGGGATGAGGAAAAACGAAGGCACAAAACCAAGTATAAACCATCTATCAATATTTGGAAATAGTGAAAATATAATCAAGTAAATAAACATATAAAAAAACCGGCCTATCGGATTGAATCCGAGGCCGGTCCGCTGCTTTGCAACCCTTTAACCGCTCACGCCGATAAACACGTAGCGCGCAATAACAAGAACGAACAAGATCCACATGAGCCAGTGAATGCTGTGTTTCTTTTCAACACGGCTGCTCAACTGAGAAATAACCGCCAGAATGACATAACCTACGATACCGAGAGAAATACCGTTGGCAATGCTGTAAGTGAAAGGCATGAACGTGATGGTCAGGAATGCCGGAATCCCGATCACAAGATCCTGGAAGTCGATGTCACGCACGGCCTGCATCATCAGAACGCCTACGACGATCAGGGCCGCACCCGTCGCGGAACCCGGAATCAGAGCGATAATCGGCGCGAAGAACAGAGCGAGAATAAACAGGATACCCGTTGTGAGCGAAGTAAGACCGGTACGGCCGCCTTCCGCTACACCGGCGGAGCTTTCCACATAAGCGGTTACGGTGCTGGTACCCAGCATGGCGCCGCCGCTGACCGCAAAAGCATCAACGAACATCGCTTTACCGACGCGCTTGTTGCCTTCTTCTTTGTTTTTCATGATGCCCGCACGGTTAGCCGTACCTACAAGCGTACCGAACGTGTCGAACATTTCGACGAAAGTAAAGGTCACGATGACCGATACAATGCCGACGCCCATAATACCGGCAAAATCAAACTCCCAGAAGTTAAGCTGGCCGAGGTCCGGAATCCAAGGTGTTTGGGGATTGTTCAGCGAGCTAAGATCAACATATCCCATAAGAAGAGCGATAATCGTCGTACCCAAAATACCGAACAAAATCGCACCGCGTACACGGAGCACCATCAGAATGGAAATCAGTACGAGGCCGATCAAAGCCATAATCACGTCCGGGCTTTTAAAGCTGCCCAATTCAATAACGGTTTCAAAACTCTTAAGCGGAGTAAACTGGCCTTTCGGAATATCGTTAACGGTTTCAGCCGCAATTGTCATCAGACCGGTGTTTTTCAACCCCACGATGGTGATAAAAAGACCGATCCCCACGGTAATCGCGTGCTTGATTCCGTCCGGAATCGCGACGAGCAGCATCTGCCGCAGTCTCGTAATGGTCAGAATGATAAAAATGATCCCCGAGATAAAGACGGCGGTCAGAGCCATCTGCCAAGTAATCGGGTTGTTGGTGGAAGCGGTGGAGACCACGACAGTCGCAAAGTACGCGTTAAGTCCCATACCCGGAGCCAGTGCGACCGGAAAGTTCACGAACAGCCCCATGGCGATGGTAAAAATACCGGCGGCCAAAGCGGTCGCGAGAAACACGGGATACCACTCCATGCCTGTTTTGCCGAAAGCGGTCAGGATGTTCGGATTAATAACCAGCACGTAAGCCATAGCCATAAACGTGGTGATGCCCGCCATAATTTCGGTCCGTACGTTAGAGCCGTTTTCCTTTAATCTAAAAAAACGATCCATTGCAACGAAATCCCCCTTAAATTGGATGAGAACAACAAAAAGCCCGGGCGACGTTTATCACCTGGGCCGGTTGCAAGAAAGAGCGGCTCCCACGGTCATCGGTCACTTCCTTTGGAAATAAACTTCCCTAATCTGCCGGAGCAAATTCGCGATCGTCCATTTCAAAAAGAGGCGCCAAAGGCCGCTGGGCTGCACGTTCTTTTCGTAGCCAGATCATTACGGTGACCTCGTAGAAACTTCCGGGCCAATCCCCGGAATTATACGAAAAGCATTCAATTTTGTCATTCCTCTTCATTTTAGTAAGCGAATCGGATCTTGTCAATACGGAATAACGAATATTTAACTGGCAAAAAAGAGTTAATGTTCGGGATTTTTTCCATGTGAGACGGGGCGGATAAAGCCGACAAAAAAGGCCGGAGCCCTTTCGGAAGGGTCCGGCCTTGATCTTTGTATACTATTCCCACTCGATCGTTGCTGGCGGTTTCGACGTTACGTCGTAGACAATACGGTTGACGTTGTCCACTTCGTTGACGATCCGCACGGAGATTTTCTCCAGGACATCCCAAGGAAT
>NZ_FNVF01000032.1 GCF_900107975.1 Paenibacillus sp. UNC499MF | reverse complement strand
GGCGGTAGTCGAGCTAATCAAGCTCGGGGAGCTAAAAATCTGACGCAGCCACCCTTGCCAGGGCACAGAAAACCTTCCGGTCATCCTCTAAGGATTACGGAAGGTCTTTTCTTGTATGGGGGATTGTAATCTCCTCGTCACCATTTTTTTCAATTATTAACCATTGTTTCAGTTGGAAGAGTCATCGCAACACTATCATTCATCAACGGCTGTATATCAGTAATACCATTTCCAATAAAGCTGCTATTTTTATATAAAATACTTAAATAACGTTGATTAGACTTCATTACCGATGCAACGTTCTCTCGGCGTCTAGAGGTCATCTGACATGTTTTCCACATGCCGTTCGCACGTCGAGCGTCTACCTATTCCGCCACCGCAGTAAATAAAAAAGCCGCCCAGATTAGACGACTTTGGTTTGATATATGTGGTTGATGTGCTTTGAGCTGCATTTAAACAATGGCGGCAGTAGCCGTTTGATGCAAAAACGCTTCGCTCTTTGCCTTAAGAACATACACACGTTGTTACAAGAGAGGAAGAACAAGGCCATTATAACGAGCTGCTGAAAAACGTGTCAAAGTGACCGGATGACAAATTCCCTATCTTTAATCTGTCATCCTTCGTCAACCTTTAAATTGCTTACTCTTTTTATCTTTCGAAATATATTTGCTTATCTTTTCAACGATCCAGCCCACAACGTAAATGATAACCATGATAATCACGAAAAAATAAAAGCTAACAGGTCTTTCGACGAAAGAGGCAGCTATTGTTATGAAGATGGCTATCAGCACACTAGATATTATGTCTTTCATACAAGAACACCTCCCTAGTGATCATCGAATTAATTAGCCCATCCCATGAACTCGGTCTTAACTCTATATGGGGTCGAAAAACTGGAGTCCCTGTAATAAACCATAGTCATATAATATGCATATCTATTATCGGGGCTAGTGTATACTTTTCTAGTAAGAACTGTCGCGTATTCATATTGTTTGTCTTTTAAGCTACTGGTTACGTCACCTAAAAAAACCTGCGTCAATCCAGTCACCCAATTATTTCCTATTCTACTAGTTATATATAGAGAAACCCCTCTGAGGGCACCTTCCATGATGTATCTGTCCACTCTCCTATCAAATACATGCTTTGTCGGCCCTTCAATAACATCCCCATCACCGAGGTCTGGTAAAGGGATGGAATTCGTTCCGTTTCCATTGGGTAAAGCAAAATTCGAAAAAGCTGCTTTTTCCTCTTCACTAAGAGAGTGACGATCATTGACCGTTATTTCTACACCATTCTCCACCCAAGACGTTTCAACTTTTGTATCCGTATTCTGACTTTGTGTATCGTTGTTGGCATATAACGGACTTACTGACGTTAAAAAGAACTTGCCGATAATACTCCTACAAACAATTTTTTCATAAAAGCCTCTCTATTGAATGTCCTACATATAAATTTTACCATATTTGTTAATCAAGAACAATTTTGCGAGAGGAAGGCGTACACAGAAAGGAGAGAAGATATCGTTCAGTAGTGAGTTCAGGATAGTATGGAGAGTTGCACGCTTTCCTAGCTTTTGATGACATATCCTCACTTCCTTTCCAAACTTATCCTCCTATTGCGTTATCAGACGAACAAAATGCCCTCTATTAACCACTTTTTATCTATAAACGACCATTTACATGTCCAGCACATAAAACGTCTTAGAATCAATTTTAAAGGTATGGCAAAAAGTCATGATCCTAGTGGTCATGACTATGTATGTTTTATTTAATTTAATTTCTTTTCTTTTGTGTAGTTAATGTGTACATAAATGCCAGTTGAGTAGAGTTATTGTTGCAGAAACGGTACTGAAACCTTTGTTGAAGTGTAATTAATGTATACAGAAACCCTAGTTAATGTTAGCAGAAACTAATTCGTTTTGTGACTTCTCATCATAGTGCAAGCAATAAGCGGATAGATCTTTGTTTACGGATGTTTAATGCATTTTACTCGGTATGCTGCTTAGCGCTTAAATATTTCACTGAACTTAGTGTAATCTTCGTCATATATGAAAATGTTTCTTTTATATTCAATTGTGTAATTAAGATGCTCTGTTTCTCGATCTTTTCCAACCCAAAGCATAAAATAGGCTAACACTTGTTGCTCAAAAAAAGAAATCTGTGATTGCAATGTTTTTATATATTCGTCTTTTGTATCCTTCAAACTTTCCTCCGAGTAAATTATTTCTGCGATTCTTCTTAAGTTCCTGAGATATGGAGCCAGAAGCACATAGTAATTGTCTTTAAATATTAAATTGAGGGTATCTTGCAGATTTTCAGGTTTTTTATGCACGCTTATAATATCAAGTGCAATTTTCTCGAAAACATATCTACCATCGAACTCCCTGCGCTCCTGTTCAATTACAAATTTTGTAATATGATGATTTACTGGTACTGGTATCTTAATTGATAAAGATTTTACAATATCATGATGTAAATTTATTAAATTAAAGAACGTAGTCTCGAATCTCTGAGTTATAAACACTTGACGTGTTAATTTAGACTCTTCGCGCTGTAGTTTTAATTCTTCTCTTTGAAGCTGAAATTCTTTCTTTTGAATGAATATGGTGTAAACGATACCCGCTAATGCCATTCCAGAGAACAATGCATTTACCGATCCAAACATATCACCGAAAGTGCCTGGACTATCAGGTACTCCTAAGTAAGACACACTAGTAATAATCCCGGTTAATAGCCATAATACAATTGGAATTGCCATTAATAATCCAAACCTAATTATCCTGCCATTTGGTTCAGCGGCTGGCTGATTTTCAAATGACCATTTCTTAAATTTTTCCCACACCCACTTTTCCTCCAATACATCTGTACTAGGCAGTAATTATATTGGTAAAATGTCACAAATTCAATCATGGTTATCTAAAGATTTAGAAATGCTAAATAGGGCTTTTCCAAAGGAAAGCCCCTATATGTTTTATATACATTCTTGTTCATTCTTTACATTCTTGTTTATATTGTTGGGTGGTCGTTGCTTTCGTACCCTTTTCGTCGTTGCTTTCATCGTTGCCTTCGTGAGATTAAAAACGGCTGCATCCCTTGTTAACACTGGACATTTAACATTCGAGTGCATTGCCTTCGCTATTGCTTCCGGCGTTGCTTTCGTGGGGGCTTCGTTTCGGAATCATTTTGCGCCCTAAAATGAATCTTTATTTAACCTTCGGGTTCGTACTCAGCTATAGATAATTCTTTTTTTAACTGTTCTCTCAAATCGTTGATTCCTTCTTTTATTTTGGCTACGTTCCCTTCTAAATTAAGACTAAACAATTCTTTGTAAGCCTCCATATCAAGTTGGTACGATCTAGCATGTATATACGGCACCAAATCTTTGATTATTGCAGAACTTATATCTAAATAAGATTTTACCAATCTCAGTGCTTCCTCTGAAAAGTATAGTTGAGATCGCAGATAGTATTCATTTGCATATTTGAAACGATGAAACGTATCATTCCAATCTAGCATTTTAATTCTAAATTTTAATTCAAATGGGTCGTTAACAACTCCCCGATTAATAAGTAGTGCTTGTGCTTCCTCTTCCGATAAACCTCTAGAAATTAAATAACTATTCAACATTTCTTTAGAATGGTGGCTAAAATCAGGCATTGACCAATCATCAAGTAATCGAGCTATATCATAGTGTCCAGCTATTAATAACTTATACATCTCGGGGTAAATCTCGTGTTTCTTTGTTCGATATAGGTTAAAATCGTGCATCATCTTTTGGTTATCGAGCTTGCTTTTTTCGGTAATAATTGCAAGCAGTTGTTTATGATTTTCTAAGTCCTTATTTAACGTTGTTTTAGTCCTTTCAAGTTTCCAATTGGTAAAAATACCAATCCCTAAAGTTAAAAGAACAGGTAGTGCCACTTTTATCAACTCAAACCACTCTACCCTCTGTAAGTCCATGCCATCACCCCAAGAAAATTTATACAGTTAATTTCTTGGGTCTGTGCGAATTTCCTTTATTTGACGACAAACAAAAAGCAGCTCCGATAACTCGGGCTGCTCTCTTTATTTCCTATGCTATAAATATAACACGTTCAAAAGCAAATAACACAACGTTTACCCTTGATTTTGGCGATTCATTTCCGTTTGATTTCCTAAAATAAAAAGAGACACATCTGGCTGCTGTTTTTCTTATGCATCATTAAAATGAAGCGTAGCAAAGGTTTATCTCTTGTGTGCTTGAAAACATATTACGAATGTCATGCAGAAGTTGAATGTAAAAGGTCGTTCAC
>NZ_FNVF01000033.1 GCF_900107975.1 Paenibacillus sp. UNC499MF | reverse complement strand
CTTATATCGTTTGCCGTATAGAACATATATGTTAACCACTAAAGTAAATGAAACGAGACGTTTGTTGACATCATAGGACTACACGTGTAGTATATGAATTGTAGACCTACATTTGTAATCCTTTTACATGTAACAGGAGGTTTTGAGCATGAAATTACCACAAATCACAGATGCAGAATGGGAAGTTATGAAAATCCTCTGGGCGAGGGAGGAATGTCCATCCAGCGAAATTGTTAAAGAACTAACGGTAACAATGGACTGGAGTCCGAAGACGATTCGTACACTGCTTACCCGCCTGGTGCAGAAAGAAGCGGTTGGAATCAACAAGGAGGAATCGCGACGAGCCCAAATGTTTTATCCATTGGTTTCAGAAAAAGAGTATTTGCAAAGTGAAACCAAGACTTTTTTGCAAAAATTGTACGGTGGAGCCATTAAACCGATGCTTGCGAATTTCCTGCAGGAGAAAAAACTGACGGAACAGGAAATCAATGAGCTGAAACAATTATTCGATGAAAACAAGAATGATGCTGACAAATCGAAGACGGACATATAGCCATGACATATGTGCAGATGTATATGCAGATTTTTTTCGACTGGGTGATCAGAGCTTCGCTGATGGCAAGTGTGCTGGTTGTTCTCATTATCCTGATCAAATGGATGCTCAGAAACAAGTTGCAGCCGAAGTGGCACTATCTTCTATGGTTGCCTGTTGTCATCCGGCTCTTATTACCTTGGGCACCGGAGAGCTCGTACAGCGTATACAATCTATTGCCAATTAAGCAGCAGCTGTCTAATGAATCCCTTTTAGGATCGCTCGATGATATATCCAATCGTTATGAACGACAGTTGAAAAATAAGGTGAATTCTCCGAGCGAATGGACACTCCAAGGTCCATCCGACGTTCATTCCACTGCGAACTTTCCTGAGAAACAAGTCCATGCAAAGCAATCGTTTGTGGATCTACTGTCCACAATAACGCAGCGAGACATTCTGTTGTTTGGTTGGTTGCTAGGGGTCATAGTCTTGAGTCTTGTAACCCTTATAGCTAATATCAACGTGTATAGACGAATCAAAAAACAGCCCAACGTAACCAATCCGGCGGTATTACAAGTATTTGAGCAATGCAAGCGCCAGATGTCGGTCAAACAACCGATTCTTCTAACTGAAACAGATGCTGTGCCGAGTCCTGCGGTTTATGGGTTTATGAAACCAAGGATTTTATTATCCCGTTCGTTGATTCGTTCGATGGATGCCGATCAATTCCGTTATATTTTCCATCATGAACTGGCACATATCAAGCGTAGGGATGTTGCGATGAATTGGCTTATGCATGTTCTGGTTATTTTACATTGGTTTAATCCGATTATATGGGTTGTCTACGCACGAATGCGGGCAGACCAAGAGGTAGCCTGTGATGCATTAGCCTTGTCCCACATCCAAGCTGAGCACAAAGCAGCGTACGGCCAGACAATCATTAATTTACTGGAGCATTATGCAGGAGCCCGGAGATATCCAGGATTGGTCGGATTATCGGGCAATTACAAGCACCTAAAGAGGAGAATACTCATGATTAAACAGTTTAAGAAAAATTCTTTTCGCTTATCTGTATTAGGAGTAGCAACGCTAATAACTGTCTGCTCATTCTCATTGGTAAATGCTCAAGCGACCCCAACCAAATTAAAAGAAACAGTGGAAGTGGTAAAGCTATCCCAGCCTGGAGGCGGCCAAAACCCGACAGCTAAAACTGCGGAAGAAGCTAATCAGGTATTGCAGAAGTATTTTAACTTGACTGGATTTTCACTTATACCAGATGAGAGAGAAGTAGCCACTGCATCTTATGTAACCACAGACGACAGTATGCGTGTATGGATTGGTCCAAATAAAAAAATAATCGGTATCAATGATATGAAGGCATGGAAAGATAAAAAAAATAGAAATGAAACGAAAAAAGAACAATTGATTTCAATAGACCTAATTAAAGAGAAAGCGATTCAATTGGCACAACCATTCCTTGACGTTAGTGTTCAAGAAGTCCAAATCACAACAACACATCCTCACAATGATTCGTATATTATATTTGATATTATTCCTTCTTCTGAAGGTAATCTTACTGGTGACCCTTTTCGTATATCTTTTGACCAATACACTGGAGCTATCTTGAATGTTAACCCTTAAAGATAAAAAAGAAGCACACGAAAATGTGCTTCTTTTTTTGTAGGGGGAAAAGAACAAATGTATGTCGCGAAAGTGTACACCGTGATCTGGAAATAAGATAAATTTTCACATATGGACATATGTATAAAATACTATGTAACTTACATATTCATAAAATCAAGAAATGGTATTAATTCGAGGGATTCCATGGACAAACGGATTTTTTGTTTGGCGCTCGGAGGGTTCGCGATCGGCATGGTAGATAAATATGTTATTATTGGATTGTGCAAAGCTTATTCCGCCCATTCGAAGGGAGATTAGTTGAAAATGCAAAGTGCCCAACAAGTGTTAACAAGTTATTTTCAAGCATTAGGAAGCAAACAGAATGATAAAGTGATCGAATTGGTTCATGATGAAGCGAAATTTATTATTCTTAAAAAAGAGCCCTCTAATAAAATTCCTTTATACGGCACATTTCATGGAAAAGAAGGTGTTAGAAATTATTTAAACTTATTAGAAGAAGCAGAACACATAGAGAGGTTTGTCCTTCACAAACTCATCGGTAATCAGGAAGCAGCGTGTGCATGGGGGAATTTCCGCATCAAGGTCAATGTAACCGGGAAAGTGTTCGAGAGTGATTGGGCAATTATTTGCGAAGTAGAACAGGAGAAGATAAGGTTTTTTCAAATCTTCGAAGATACCGCTGCACTAGAAGAAGCTTTTGATTTAAGAGACTGTTAATATGTTAGTGCAATAATATTGGCAGGTAACATATCGAATTGAGTATGCCGTTACGCTAACGAAGAACGTTTTGAATGATAACAGCGGCGTCTAAGACTTTATTTTCAGTCTTGGTCTGCCGCACGTTTGGCAGCTTGCTGTTGAACTAAAGGGCAGTTTAGTTTAATACATTCATTCCGTGATAAGCCCGCAAAAAAAGTGGCGCCAGTTGTTCGCAGAGAACTCCGGGCGATCGATATACAATCGATATATGTTCTTGACAATGCGGTGGCAGCTGTCGGATGACAAGAACATATATGCTTAAAAGTCGCGTAGCAGCGGCTTTTTTCGTTTTAACGATATAAGTTCTTG
>NZ_FNVF01000034.1 GCF_900107975.1 Paenibacillus sp. UNC499MF | reverse complement strand
AAAAAAAGCCGCTGCTACGCGACTTTTAAACATATATGTTCTTGTCATCCGACAAATAAGCCACGTTTATCGTGATATGTTTTCGTGCAATACCAGCCACTGCACCGCCAACCCGAACCTGGTTGATTTCACCGCTCTCGCTCAGGCGCAATCCTACCTTAATTTCAGAAGGACAATTCATCGAATACCCTTGCCTGAACATGACGTGCTCCACTTCCCGCAAAGATAGTTGGCTATGTTGGTACAAATAGCTGAGCAGGGCACCGTTGGATGTTCCTGTCGCGCTCTCTTCGGGAATATCGTACAGCGGCGCAAAATTCCGGCATTCCGCAACAGCATCATCTGGAGTATCCATCGTGAACAGATGATATCCAACCACATCATATTTTTCGCTGATGGCGGTTATAGCGTCAAAATTTGGCTGAACATCATTCAAGAGCTTCCTGCTGCGGATCGGGATCAAAATGTCCCGCAGCCCCGTCGAAACAATCTGAATGGGCAATCCGGTTTCCAGATCCTCGGCATTCATCCCCAAAGATGGGGCGATTTCCCCACAGGATATCCTTTCAAGAAATTGTGGTAAGGCTTGTGACAAATAAACAAGACCCTCAGAGCTAATATCAACATCCAAAATCCCTGCCTTGGTCTCTATCTTATAGGAGGTCCCTTCCTTTGCCAAACCCAGCGAATGCATTAGTCCAAATGCAGCAATCGTGGCATGTCCGCACAGATCAACTTCGCTGGCGGGGGTGAAATAGCGGATTTTGTAATCCGCAAACAGGGATTTTTCCATAAATGCCGTCTCCGAAAAGCCCAATTTCTTCGCTATAAGCTGCATTTCGGCAGCACACAGCGAAAGGCCACCCTCCAAAACAACGCCTGCTGGGTTACCACCACGCTCCCCTTTCGCAAACGCATTTAACGTATACACTTCCACATTCATGTTCCGCTCGGCCTCTCCTTTATCTTCGAAAAATCGATGTGCGCAACCGCACGTCCCACTCGCTGCCATGAAACGGATGTCGGGGCGCCCGCGCAAATCTCTCCCGCTCCTTACGACATTGCATTATGTTCACTCCAGACGGCTCTCCCTGCCCTATCAGTCTCCATATACACCGTATCGTTACTACTGCAAGCAACACAGGTCTGGACGACAAATAGATCCGCCTTCCAGTAAAGCCCTACCAATGCCGGTTGCTGCGCATCAAGGTTGATCAGCATGGGCCAAAGGTCCATTATACCACGGACAGCTCAAAACATTCTGAGGAAGTTTTTATCTCAAGTTTATAGGTCGCCATAGGAGTGTGAAATTTGACACTTCTTCTCCCGGTCAGTGTCGTCAGCAGCGGAGACGACACGGCGTAAACGAGCGCGAACGCCGTCACCAACTGTCCGGCAAGCGCCGTCGACACATGCAGAGCCGCTGCCAGTGTCGGCAGTAGCCCGCCGATCATGTATCCTTCCGTGCCGAGCGCGAACCCTCCGAGCGCCAACCAAAAAATCCGTTTGTCCATGGAATCCCTCTCCTTGTCTAGATTCAACATTTCAATAAAACTAAATTAGTTACAATGAAGAATATAAACATTTTTCCGGGGCTGCATCCTGAACTGTTCTTGCCCTCAAAAAAACCGAATCGGTTGCATTGGACGCCAGGATGAGCCGTTCCAACGGACGATACGACAGTACAGCACGCAAGCCACAAGCTGAAGTCTAGTATCAAACAGAATTTCCTCTAATTCTCCCAATCAGGTAAATTCACTTCTGAAACTTTTCAGCCGCTTCAATCCTAACCAGAACTGGGAATTTGCCTGTCAGCCCCCTCTCATTGAGACTGCATTAGTTGCATTGGTCGCCGAAGAAAAAACGCGGATCGGTCTTATCAAACGGCTATGCCCCGCGCGGGTTCTCCGACCGACCGTAATTTCCTAGCCAGCGTTTCCGCTCGGCCAGCCTATCTGACCGACTCCGGCGAGCGACTCCACACGGATGCCTAGCCGTTGCGGCGGCATCACCGCTTCCCGTGCTCCAGCGACGAAGCCATCAAATTATAGATCGACTCCTGAGCCAGCCGTCGTTTCATTGTTTCCTCGCTGTCCTCGTATACCTGTTGCAGAGCAGGCTGGATTCCTTGGCCGATGATACAGCCCGGGTTCGGCTGGCTGTGGTGCATCTCGAACAGGGGCGTCTGCACAACTGCTTCGTACACGTCCAGCAGGCTGATCTCTTCCGGACGGCGCGCCAGCTTCCAGCCGGCCCCTGTTCCGCCGTGCTGCACAAACACCAGGCCCGCCTTCGCGAGCTGGCCGAGAATCCGTCTTAGAAAAACCGGGCTCGTTCCCACGCTGTTCGCGATCCGGTCGGAAGGGAAAAATTCGTCCTTCTCCGACCAAAATGCCAGCCAAGTCAAAATATGAAGCGCGACGGTATAGCGGCTTACGATGGCCATGTTCGGCATCCCCTTTCAATAAAACCATTATAGTTTCATTGAATCCCTCACGTCAACGACTCTCTTTCCCCCTTTCCAATCTTCGCAGCAGAGCTCAGTTTCATTAAAGCCGCCCTAATGCGGAATATACAAATTATTCTCTCTCCTTTGGCCAAGAGCATTTGTTGTTTACGAATCAATACAATTTGCCCAATTTGGTATACGTTGTGCAAGATTTGACGAGCCAGACCCCCAACAAGTTCCTCGTCCAGCTGATTGTCATGAAATCGTGGTAGTGATTTATTGCGCAAATTTTCACCAATTAGGCGTTTTTCTGCGAAGACAGCCTTCCATTTTTCAGAATCCGCTGGGTGGTGAGGAAGGTCGATCAACTATGGTGTTGCGAACCGGGCCGTTAGTCTTCATCGTTACTCCCGAAGGAAAGGAGATCAAGACATCGCGTACTAATTAGAGAAAGTTTATTCGCTGGCTCATCCCACTCCTGCGTTTAGCGCCAAGGTCAGTCCATAAACTCCGGAATTGAGATTTAATTTAACACCTGCTGATACCTACCTTTTTTATGAAATTAAGTTCTTGTATTCCGTTCTTGTCAAGGCAGCGAGTACCTCCACTTAGAAAGCGTATCACTACATCAAATATACCACATTTATAAAGGCGTTTCGCGGACTGAACCAGTACAAATGAGTCACCTGCGTTACTGCCTGGACATCGCGTTTTCTACGTTTAACTCATATCTCTTTGCTTCTTAAGAAAGATCCTCAATTACCGGAAACGATATATGTTCTTGTCCTAA
>NZ_FNVF01000036.1 GCF_900107975.1 Paenibacillus sp. UNC499MF | reverse complement strand
ACGTGCCGTTGCCGTAGCTGCTGCCGTAAAGAATACTCGTGGTGCTGGACGCCTGGCTCGTCCAACTCGCTCCGTTATTGGAGGTCAAGATCGTCCCACGTGCTCCCGCCACCATATACATGCCGTTGACGTAAGTAATGTTCCATAGATCATCCGCAGTACCCGACGTACTACTCGTCCAACTAACTCCATCACTGGAGGTTAATATCGTTCCACTTCCCCCCACCGCTACATACATGCCGTTGACGTAGCTGACACTATACAGATTATTCCCGGTGCCCGACGTTTGGCTTGTCCAGCTCGCTCCGTCACTGGAGGTATAGATCCTGCCACCATACCCCACTGCCACATACGTGCCATTGCCGTAGATGACACCGTATAGAGGAAACGGAGTACCCGACGTGCGATTCGTCCAGCTCGCTCCGTCACTCGAGGTCAAGATTCTGCCATTAGAATCCACCGCCAGATATGTGCCGTTGGCGTAGATGACGTCGTTAATAAGATTCGTAGTAGCCGCCGACAGAGAGCCCGTCCAGCTCACTCCGTCACTCGAGGTCAAGATCGTTCCACTATTACCCGACGCCACAAACGTACCGTTAACGTAGCTGATGCCAGTAAAATGGTTCGTGGTACCCGACGTGCGGGCCGTCCAGCTCACGCCATCACTGGAGGTAATGATCGTTCCATTTAACCCCACCGCCACATATATGACGTTGTTGTAGGCGATACTATTTAGTCCATTCGTGGTGTTCGACGTGCGGGGCGTCCAGTTCACTCCGTCACTGGAGGCCAAGATCGTTCCACTTTGCCCCACCACCACATACTTGCCGTTGAAGTAGCTGACACCATATAGGCCATTCGTAGTGTTCGACGTGCGGGGTGTCCAGTTCACTCCGTCACTGGAAGTCAATATCGTTCCAACTGCCCCCACTACTATATAGTTGCCGTTGAAGTAGCTGACGGCATAAAGAAATTGCGTGGTGCTCGATGTCCGGCCCGTCCAGTTCGTTCCGTCGCTGGAGATCAAGATCGTTCCATTTTGCCCCACCGCCACAAACGAGCCGTTGCCGTAACTGACTGTACGAAGATCATACGTGGTGCTCGACGTGCGGGGCATCCAGCTCATACCATCGCTGGAGGTCAAGATCGTTCCACTTGCCCCTACCGCCACAAACGTGCCGTTGAAGTAGCTGACTCCATAAAGAGCTTTCGTAGTGCCCGAGTTGCG
>NZ_FNVF01000037.1 GCF_900107975.1 Paenibacillus sp. UNC499MF | reverse complement strand
CCGCTGAGTTTGAATTTGTATACGTATGTGGAGAATAATCCTTTGAAGTATGTCGACCCGAGTGGGCACAATGTATGTGGCTTGGGTGGAACTGGTACCGATTATTGTAAGGGAATGATTAATCAACTAAATGACGCTTGGTTAACGATGACAGACTCAGTGTACAGAGGTTCTAAAGCAATAGCAGACTTTGTAGTTCTAGATGATATTAATACCTTACTTAATTCTAACGCTTCTGTAACTGACAAAAGTTTAGCTGGACTGGGGTTTGTCCCGGTTGGTAAGGTAATTAAGGGTGGGAAGTTAGTAGTTCAAATGGCTAATAAATACAAGTCAATTGAACGTGCAGTGGAGGCTACTACAGGAAGTGTCCGTGTTGCTGGTAAAATAGGAACGGAGGGTTTACAAGGATTTAAATATGGTATTACAGCTGATGAAATTAGAGCAATAAACAAATCATATAATGGACAAATTGAATTAAACGGCAGTATTGAATCTGTTTTAGATAATGCATCAAGATACGATGGATTTTGGAATAAAACAGCGGCGATTACAAGATCAATAGTAAATAATCATACATTTGATAATGGAAATAAAAGAACTGCATTATCAGTGATACAAGAACTTATGAACAGAAATGGTATATCAACTGGAGTAAGCGAGTCAGCAATGAAGGATGTTATTTCCCAAATATCAACCGGTAAATTGAAAGATGTTTCTAATATTGCAAAATCTTTAAGGGGGTATTAGTATGAGCCTAAGTAAAAAACAGTTTGATGAATTAAAAGAATATCTGGGGATAAGGATAACAGAAGAACCGCCATTTGGTGGAATTGATTACTTCTTGTCTTTATTTGAAAAAATAAAGTCAGATTCATCGATGATAATTATAAAATTAGACGGTGAAAGGGAAGAAAATACTTATACGGTCTTGGTTTCTGGGAGTTTATTAGGAAGTGAAGAATCCATTAGGATAGATACTTCAAATCTATTAGAAGGTGCAGCATATATAATTTTAGAATATGCCAAAAGAGTTTGGAAATGGGTAAATTAACAGTATGCTAAAATGTTAAACAAAAGTATACGGCATTTATTAAATCACTTAAAATAAACCTAGGAACAGGAGTAACTCGAGATAAATTATATTTGCCACCTTACGACTAACCATCGTTGAGGTGGTTTTTACATATACACCTACGACCAG